>CAVVMW010000012.1:0-604517 GCA_963749495.1 uncultured bacterium | reverse complement strand
ACTTTGTTCTAACGCCCTTCGAAACGCCGAAGCCGCGGGACCTGCCCCAGGCCGTCACGAGTACACACCGTGGTCCCTGAGGCGTCCACCATGTTCGTGACCCGGTTGAAGAAATCGCAACGCGCCGTGAAAGTCAAACGTTAGGGGGGCAGCCCCCATGATGGCCACCTGGAGTGAGAAAGCGGGAAGCTGCGAAAATCCGGGACTGATGCGGAGCATTTGGCGACCCGCGTTCACATTGTAAAAAAGTATAGATGTGACCCCGATTTCTGTTTCTTGCCCCGATTTCTGTTTCTTGTAAAAAAGTATAGATGTGACCCCGATTTCTGACGCCGATTTCTGACGATTTCTGATTGTGACCTGATTGTAAAAAAGTATAGATGTGACCCCGATTTCCGATTTCTCCTAGATGTGACCCCGATTTCTCCCGTATAGATGTGACCCCGATTTCTGTTTCCGATGTGACCCCGATTTCTGTTTCCTGATGTGACCCCGATTTCTGTTTCCTCCGTTTCCCTGTTTCCTCGTGACCTGATTGTAAAAAAGTATAGATGTGACCCCGATTTCTGTTCTGTGACCCCGATTTCTGTTCTGTTTCTGTGATTGTAAAAAAGTATAGATGTGACCCCGATTTCTGTTCTGTTTCTGTGATTGTAAAAAAGTATAGATGTGACCCCGATTTCTGTTGGTGACCCCGATTTCTGTTGGATGTGACCCCGATTTCTGTTTCCTAGATGTGACCCCGATTTCTGTTTAGATGTGACCCCGATTTCTGTTCCTTGACCCCGATTTCTGTTCCTGACCCCGATTTCTGTTTCCTAGATGTGACCCCGATTTCTGTTTCCAAAAAGTATAGATGTGACCCCGATTTCTGTTTCCAAAAAGTATAGATGTGACCCCGATTTCTGATTTAGGCCGATTGGACGGCTATGTTTTTATGCAACCTGGGGGTATATTCTCATTGACTGACTTTATGACGCCTTTACTTGACCCCTTTAAGGCACCTCAAATCTCGTGCCAATCGGGCAAAGATAGAAACCGCGTATTCCGTTTCATAAGAATTGCTCAGCCGAGGATTTGGGACCGATTACGGGGCTCGACAAAGCGGGAACGGTGGCCCATTCTCCGGCCATGATCGCACGTGCAAAAGCCAGGTGTGGGGTTGCCAAGCGTGCAGGCAGGTTCGGCTTGGGGCGCAGGGTCACGGGTCTGTTGTCACGTCCGAGACGGCCCGGCTTCACGCTGATCGAGCTGCTGGTGGTGATCGCCATTATCGCCATTCTGGCGGCGCTCCTGCTGCCCGTGCTGGCCAAGAGCAAGGAGAAGGCGCGGCGGGCCAACTGCCAGAGCGGGCTGCGCCAGCTTGGCCTGGCCTTGATGATGTACGGGAACGACAACGGGGAGCGGATGCCGACTGGCGTTCGTGACGATGGCGGCGAGCACACGATCTGGATCGGCACCAACACCTTCAACGCCATCAGGCGGTACAGCGGCACCAACATGAGCACGTGTCCGAGCCTTGCCGGCACGTTCCAGTATTACGAGTATCCCTACGGCTGGGTCATCGGCTACAGCTACAATGGCGGGCACAAGACGCCCTGGCCCGGCCAGCCGGGGCCGGCGTGGGTTTCGCCGCAGAAATCCACGGACGGCGCGGCGCTGACGCTCGCCTGCGACCTGAACCAGTGGGCGGAGCCGTCCGGGGGTGAGGGGTGGGTCATCGCGCCGCACTGCTCCGGCGGCGCGGCCGTGCAGAGCGGGGTGCCCTTTCTTTGGGTCAAGACCCTGACCACCTCAGCGCAGGCCGGGGCGCGCGGCGGCAACGTCCTCCTGCTCGATGGCTCCGTGCACTGGAAAAATCTCAGGCAGATGACCAACTATTCCGCTTCCCAGTTCGGCAGCGGGTATTGGAATGCATGGTGACGGGGGCCCGGTTTCCTCCGCTCACGGTCTTACCTTTAGCTTCTGGGCCGCGGCCAGCTTGCGTTGATTGGCGTCGAAGGTCAGGAACTCCCGCGCGCCCAGGTGCAGTGCCGTTGCCACGTGGAGAACGTCAAACGCCCGATGCCCGCCGGAGGTGGTGTGGCGCTCGGAGATCGTTTCGGCAAGCCGGTGAATGTCCGCCCAGTCGGCGGGTGCGACTGCAATCGCGGCGGCGTCCATGTTGGCTTGGAGCCGAGCGAGCGCTGCTTCGGCGGTGGTTTGGGGATAGCCCTTGCGCGGGTCCTGGAGGTGCAGCCAGACTTGAAAGCGCACGCTCTGGCGGAATTCGTAAAGCAGCAGGCTGGAAACGTGCAACACTTCGTGCATGGCCTTGAAGTGAGCAGCCGCCATCGGCGAATTGTCCTGTTGGACGTAAAGCGCGCAGAGAAACGACGTGTCGGGAAAGGCGATCATCCTTCCTCGCCCTCGAGTTCCGCTGCGCGCATCTCGGCGACTTCTTTGGCGGAGAAGACGCGGTCGCCCCAGGTTTCTTTCAACTGCGCCATGATGTCCGGCTTCACAAGCGGGCGCGGCTTTTCCGGGGTGGCCGGCACCAGGCGGGCGAAGGGTTTTCCACGTTTGGTGATCTCCACCGGCTCGCCTTCCGCAATCCACGCGGCGAGGCGGGGAAACCGGTTTCGGAGATCCCGGACGGTTGCTGTTTTCATCGTGATACCAGTATGTATCACGGACCAAGGGCTGTCAAGGGGGCCGGCGATCCAGGCAGGACCGGACCATTTGGAGGAGTTTGGCCGGCCGGTAGGGCTTGGCCAGGAAATTCTCTCCCTCCAGCAACTCGGGGTCAATGCCAGCCAATCCGGGATTGTAGCCGCTGGTATAAATGACCTTCAATCCGGCGGTCTCCGGCAACAGTCGCTCGGCCAATTGCCGGCCGGAAAGGCCGCCGGGCATGGCCATGTCCGTCAGCAGCAGGTCAACTTGTTGTTTGCGCCCGCCCCAGCGCTCCAGGGCGTCCGTGCCGGAGGCGGCCGCCAGGACTTTGTAGCCCTGAGCTTCCAGGACGCCCACCAGCACGTTGCGGACCGCATCCTCGTCCTCGACGACCATGAGCGTCTCATGCCCCCCCTGGACCGGGTCGGTGGGTGGGGGCGCGGCAGCCGCGGCGGGCGCCGTGGCGCCGGCCTGGGGGAACATCGGGAAGGTGGACCCTTGGCCGGCCTGGCTTCGGACCTCGAGCAACTGGCGCGCCAGTTTGCCGGCGCGGTCGGCGGCCGCACAAATGGACTCGAGCGGTTTGCGCTCGGCCGGCACGGCGGTCCTGGAATTGAGGAGCAGGCAGGCATTGCCCTGGATGACGGTCAGGATGTTGTTGAAATCATGGGCCAGACCGGCGGCCAACTGGCCGACGGCCTCGATTTCTTGCGCCTGGACATCGAGCTGCCGGTTGGCCGCCTCCAACTCGCCCGTGCGCCGGCTGACTAATTGGTCCAGGTCGTTGAGCAGGCACTTGACCTGCTGTCGCAGCGCCCATTTTTGGGTCAGGGCATGAGCCAGTTGAAGCACCTCGATGTTGTCAAAGGGCTTCTTGAGAATGACCAGGCCGTCGGAGCGGCCGATCTGCCGGATCATCTGGTCCCAGGAGTGATCGGAGTAAGCGGTGCAGATCACGACCTGCAGCTCCGAATACTCTTTCCAGATGCGGGCGATGGTTTCCACGCCGTCCCAGCCCGGAGGCATTCTCACGTCCACAAACGCCACGGCGTAAGGGCGGCCCGCCTCGAGCGCCGCCTGCACCCGGCGCAGCCCTTCCTCGCCTTGAAAGGCCGAATCGATTTCGAACTGGACCACGCTGGGCCCCGGCGCAGGGATCTCGAACAACAGGGCCTTGGTGTCCGCCAGTTCCGCGCTTTCCTGGCTCGGCCCGCAGAGGATCTTGCGGATGTCTTCGTGGATGGCGGGATTATCGTCGACGACGAGGATGCGGTTATTCTTGAGGGGGCAGGGGTTGTTCATGATTTTGCCCTTTCGTAAGCCAGGGGCAGTTCGAGGGTGAAGGTGGCGCCCTTGCCCGGGCCCTCGCTGTGCCCAGTCAATGAACCGCCCATTTCTTTGGCGGCATTGGCGCCGCTGTGCAGCCCAAACCCATGGCCGTCCTTTCGCGTCGTGAAGCCGTGGGAGAAGATGCGGGTGAGGTTCTCCGGGGGGATGCCGATGCCGTTGTCGGTGATGGTGACCCGGATGCGGTTGCCGCCGTTGGCATGAATGGCGGCCGTGATCACGCGGTCGGGGCGCCCCGAGGCATCGAGGGCGTACTTGGCGTTGTGGACCAGGTTAACGAGGATTTGGAGGACCTTGTGCTTGTCCACCGTCAGCAAAGGCACCTGGGAGTACTCGCGCACGACCCGCACCCCGTGCCGGGCCAGGCCGGCGGTGTGAAGCGCCAGGGCGTCATCCATCAGGCTGGAAATGGAGACCTGCTCGACCACGCCCGAGAGCCGCGCGTAGTTTTGCTGCATCGCCACGATTTCCTTGATGTGCTCGACGTTGCGCCCCAGTTGCTCGTGCTCCCGCTCCAGGTCCGCCTGCTGCTCCTGCAAGCGCGCCGCCACCTGGATGATGAACTTGGGCACCAGTTTGCCTTTGGGGTCCGTGGTGAAAAAGGAGGCGGAGTCGGCCGCATGGTCCTGGAGCAGCCCGGCCAGCCTGACCACGCTGGCGATCTCCGATTTGCGCAGCTTCTCGCGAAGGAGCGTGGTGGAGACATTGACGCTGTTGAGGACGTTGCCGACGTTGTGGAGCACGCCGGTGGCCACCTTGGCCATGCCGGCGTGGCGGGAGGCCACAACCAACTCCTTGTTCAAGCGCTGCAGCTCCAGTTCGGCCTTCCTGCGTTCGGTGACGTCCTCGACGGTGCCCTCGTAGTAGAGCAGCGCGCCGGACGCGTTGCGGATGGCGCGGGCGCTCTCCCGCACGAAGAGCTCGGAGCCGTCGCGGCGCTTCCAGGCGGCTTCGAAGCCGCGAACCTCGCCCTGGGCCTCCATCAGGCTCTTGAACTGCTCGCGCTGGACGCCATCCACGTAGCCCTCCGCCACGTCGCGCCCGAAGGGCAGGTTGCTCAGCGCTTCGCAGCCCAGCATCCGCAACAGGGTCGGATTGGCCAGCAACACCTGGCCGGCAGCGTTGGTGCGGTAGAGGCCGATCGTGGCATTCTCGAACAGGCTGCGGAACCGCTCTTCGCTCTGCTGGAGCGCCACCTGGGTCTGTTTGCGCTCGGCTATCTCGGCTTCGAGGCTCTGGTTGGCCTGCCGCAGGGCGGCATCGTCGCTCTCCAGCCTGGCCAGCATCGTGTTGAAGGCATCGGTGAGCCGGCCGACTTCGTCGTTGGCCACTTTCTTGGCCCGGACCCGGTAGTCCTTTTTGTCCGCGATGCGCTGCGCGGCGGCGGCCAGGTCCAGAATCGGGGCGGAGATCAGCCGCCGCAGCCGGGCCGAAACCAGAAAGGCCAGCACCACCGAGACGACCAATACGCCGGCCAGAATCGCCGCGTAGAGCAGCAGCGAGCGCCGGCACTCGCTCTGGTAATCGGAGGCCAGGTGGAGGGTCCCTATCCGTTCCGAGCCCAGCATGATCGGGCGGTTCAGGACCAGGCAGGGACCCACGAAGTGGAAGCCATCGGCGCTCGGGATGGCCGGGGTAGCCTGGAGCCTCTCACCCCTGAAGGCGGCCAACTCCGTTCCGGCTGGCAATGTGATCGAGGCAAAAACGATATGGGGTTTGGCCCTGAGCGCGCTCAAGAGCTGCTCGAGGTCTTTGCCGTAGCCATATTGAACCTCCGCCGTGCTGTTGTTGGCGATGATCTCGCCGATGGACGCCAGGTCACCCCGGAAGTTTTGGCGGAAGGTCGTCAACTGCGCGAAAAAGATCCCCACTGCCGTGACGGCTAGCGCCGTGGCGCAGGTCAGCAGGATAGCGAAACTAATCTTGCCTTCAATGGGAAGGCCCTTGATGAGGGTCTTGAGCATAGTTCATGACTTTGGCCACCTTGAGCAGCCGGGGGCTGAGTTTCAATCCGGCGCCGGCAGCGGCCTCGAGGTTGACGGCGAACCTGACAGTGTCCGATTCCAGGTAGAAGTGGATCATACCGCCTTGCTCCAGGAACTGGTCAAGGTCGCTCACCGTCAGCGCGGCGGAGCCTTTGGCGGTCTTGAGGATTGGGCCCAGGCGGGGGGCCTCCGACCGGCTGACGAAGAGGATGTGGCAGGACCTGGGGTTTTCGTTCGGGGCGAGGTATCGCACGACCAGCGGGCGGCCGTTCACGGTCTGGTTCTTCTGAATCACGGTCTCCAGCGCCTTGCCAAAGGGATTCTCCCCCACGACACCGATCACCAGTGGCGAGTTGGTCTGGCCCAGCTTCTCCGGCGGCCAGTCCACGAACTTGGCGAAATTGAAAAGATAGGCCGCCTTGACCTCGTATTCGCTTGGCAACCCGGCGCCAAGGCAGGCGAGCCAGAGGCCGGCCAGGCCCAATAGCGCCAGCGCAGCCCCCCTCAGCCAGGTTGCCCGGACCACCTTTGCCATCGCGATTTTGCCGGCGCCTTTCATCCTGGTTAGAAGCGGTAGGTCAGCTTGACCCGGAAGGTGCGCCCGTCCTGCGGGATGATGTCTTGCCGGTGCTCCTCGGCGCCGGGAAAGCCGTACTTGGTGTCCAACAGGTTATAGAGGCTCAAGGAGACCTCCAGGCCCTTGACCAGCCTCCGGCTGAAGAGCGTCCAGTTGACCAGGACAAAGCCGGCGGCGTCGTTGCCCGCCAGGGTCTTGACGGTGCTGGTGTATTGCAGTTCCAAGCCGGTGAAGAATTTGTCCCTGTAAAGCGGGGCCGTGAGATTGAACTTGGCCAGGTGCCTTGGGGAGTTGCTCAATTCCTCGCCGGTCCCCGCGTCGGTCGTGCGCTGGAGTGTGTAGCTCAGGCGTCCGTCCCAGCCGCCCGCATATTTGCCCTCCATCTCGAATTCGGCCCCCTCGGTCTCCGCTTCCTGTATGTTCTCATAAACCATGAGTCCGTTGCGGGGATCGGTGGTCTGGGAGATGAGGTCCTGGATATGGTTGTAGAAACCCGATGCGGTGAGACGCAAGTTGGCGGGCAGGCATTGCTCATAAATGAGTTCGTAGCTCTGGATGCGCTCGGGGCGCAGGTTGGGATTGGCCTCCTGGCCGGTGCCGGAATAGTAAAACTCGGCGGCATTGGGGGCGCGAAAGGCCTGGCCGTAAAGCATCTTGAAGGTCGTCTTTTCAATGGGGCTGTAGATCAGGGCCGCCCGGGGATTGACGGTCCCTCCAAAGGTGCTGAAGTAATCGTAACGAACCCCGCCGTTGAGCAGCACATTGCTGAACATGCGGAATTCCTCCTGCCCGAACAAGGCATAACGGGTGTCGGTTGGCCGGGAATCCAGGTAGGTGGTCCCACCGGGGACGACGTTGAAGTTGCGCTGTTCCAGGCGGAAATCGTCCCGGAATTCGGTTCCCAGTGTGACCAGGTGCTTTTCGAACAAGGGTTTGGATGCCTGCGCCTCTGCCCCCCACCACTCGGCGTAAGATAGGTCCCGGTTCAGCAGGGCGTTAGTGAACGGATAAGTGCCCATGTAACTGTAATAGTCATAGTAGAGCCGGCCTTTGACGTCGAGGTCGTCGGCGAACCGGTGCGCGTACTGCACGTTGCCGAAGTAACGCGTGTCAATGGTGTGAAAACGCGGGTCGTCGAACGCCGTGCCGAACGAGGCGGTCGGCACCTGTTTGTCGCGGCGGATATAGGCGTTTTCAACCGTGAAATCGCGCCAGGAGAGCCGCCCGAAGAAACTGTCGAACTGGTCCCCATCCATGTTCTGCGCGATCCCACGGTTCTGGGTGGGCGTATCGAACTCCTTGAAATACAAGCGCTCCGGGCCTTCACTGGTGTAGCCGGTGGCCGAAACGAGCAACTCGATGCCGTTTTTGAACTTCTTGCCGATCGTGCCCCGGCCCTGGTAGGTGTCGAAGCTGCCCGCCGCCCCGGATGCCTCCCCTCCATCCACGTCCTGTCCCCTGCGCGTAATCACACTCACCACCGCGAAAAAGGCATTGTCTCCATAAAGCGCCGAGCCGGGTCCGCGGATGACCTCCACCCGCTCGATGAGATCCACATCCAGGATGAAGTCGGTCATATTGAACGCGCTGCCGTAAATCGGCTCGTTCAATTGCTGCCCGTCCACCAGGATCAGCACCCGCCCCCCGAAATCACCCGGCCGGTTGAAGCCCCGCACGCCGATATACCCGTAATTGCGGTCGTAGGTGACGTAGAATCCACGCACGCTGCGCAGAATGTCCGCCAGCGTCCGGTAGCCGTAAAACTTGATTTCCTCGGCGGTCACAATGCTGACCGACGAGGGCGCCTCGGTCACCTTTTGCTCGTGCTTGGACGCGCCATAGACGGAGCCCACCTTGACGGTAGTCAGTTCCTCCAGGCTGAGTTCTGCCAGGTCCGGCGCAGGCGCGTTCGTCCCGGCCTGATCCGCTGCCAAAACCGGCCGCGCGCCGGCCAGAATCGCCGCCAGCATCAGTCCCCATAGACATCGGTTTTTCATTTCCGCTTGCGCGTGCGCGGCAGGCGGGAGCGGGCTGCTGCTGACGCAACGGCAAGCCCCTGCCAGCCAGCTTCAGTTCTTTTCCGGGTGAATATTGGCGGCCGGCAGCTCCGCTTCCAGGCCCGCATGGAAGACTCACTCCGGTCGGCCAGATTCAGCCAATCGCGCAGCAAGTGGCGAGCCAAGTTGTTGGCCCAAGCTCGATTGTGGCGAAAATAAACAAGCCCAAGGGAACCCGCGTAGAAGTTGCAGGCCGCTGGCGAGCATAACTGTTCAGGTGTGGGGCAGACCTCTGGTCTGCCGGTTCACGGAGCCTCCGGCTCCGTGTCCCTTGCATTTGCGAGGCTCGGGGCCAGAGGCCCCTGCAACCGGCAGACCGGAGGTCTGCCCCACCCGTCCCCACCTGAACAGTTGTTGGCGAGCAAGAGCCTGTGGTCCCGGCAGTTTTTGCCCGGACCCTGCCTGGCATTATGGCCATATCGGGCCATTCTCCAAATCCTCGTCCGAGCCCCCCGCCCGTCCCAAACCTTCGAACTTCCACTCGTTGCCGAGCTTCTTGAGCGCGACCTTCCGGGTCCTGCCTTCGCCCTCGAAGAAAACATCAAAAACCGCCCGGTCCGCGGAGGCCAGCTTCTGGCCCACGATGCAAAACCCGCTGCACGGTGCCAGCCATTCCGAAATGCGGGGTGTGGACGAGGCAAACTCGCCCTCAGGGGCTCCCCATTCACGCCCCGCAGCGGTCTTGAGGGCCTCCGGTGAGAGGGCCGCCGCCAGGGCCTGGGTATCTCCCAGGCTGATGGCCCAGAGCGCGGTCTTGAGCCCGGCGGCTGGCTCTGAGTAACCGGCGAAGGCCAGTTGGGCTTTGGGCCAATAGGCCTGGACGGTCTTGGGGTCGGGCGGGACATCCCGCGACGGCCCTCCCGGAGTCTCAAGCAGCGCCAGCAACCGCTGGTTCATGGCCCGCAGCCTCTGGATCTCGCCCGCACTCTGGCGCAACTGCCCAATCTCGCCGCGCAGCCTTAGCAACTCCCGCAGTGCCTCGTCCGAAACAGCCGGGGAAGTCTGTGCCAGGGCCCGGAGATTGGACAAGCGCTCGTTCTCGGCCGTGAGTTGTTCCAATTGGACCGCCCACTGCCGCATCGCCTTTTCCGTCTCGCGCCAATGAGACTGGGCGTGGTGATGAATCACCAGCGGCAGAGCCGCGCCGGCTAGGACGAGCGCACCAGCAACGGCGAGCTTGAACAGGTTTGTAGTCATGACGATGTGATGCGTGTAGGACAAAAATCTTCACAAAATGGATTTTGCTGGGCTTTCGTCACAAAAAGTGTCCAGGAGTCCAGATACGAACTGGCATGGACCCGATCGATGCCGCCGCATCAGGCCGCCTCTTCGTTTCCTTTGTTTCCTTCTGTTCTGTTCCTGTGCCCAGCCGGCGGGACGCAGCAGAAGAACAGAAGGAAACGAAGGAAACGAAGGATCGAAGGCCCGGATCAGCTCTGACGTCTGCGATCCGGAGGTCCAAGAAGAATTCTGTCTCATACCCCGATGTAATCAACTTCACAATGTTTGCGTTGACACCATCGGACCTTCCTCTGTATTGGCACCCAGCCGTCATCAGCGCTGGCCCGGCGCGGCGAGGAGCCCCTTTTCCCAGGCCTCGAAATTGCCGTCGCTTGAGTGGTGGATCTCCGAATGGCCATCGGCAAAGCCATAAGCCCGGTTCCATTCGCCATTGAGGCTTGGGCAGGCCAGCTTTTCCCGGATGACGATGACGTGCGATGGATTGGTCAGTGTGTCAAACGATCCCTGGAAGACGATCTCGCACTGGTCCGGCGTCAAGGCGGGCTCCGCCTGCGTGGCTCGATTCGGCAGCAAAGACGCCGCTTGCTCGAAGCTGGCCGGACACTGCCCCTGGTTGTCCGCGGCGTACTTGTGAAACGCGAGCGTCCAGTCCAGGAATAAACCCATCTTGGCGATGGCTTGCTCTTTGGCCTGCAAGTCGGTCTGGGCCATGGCCGCCGCCTGCCGGGATCGCTGGAGCCGGTGGTTCTCCTGCCACAGCCTAGCCAGTTCGTTGGTCTGCTGCCGGAGCGACGCCGCCTCGGCGCGGAGCCTGGGCAAATCCTTGAGTTGTTCGCCGCCCGGCGGGCTGCTCGCCTGGGCCAGGAGGTTGGAGAGGCGCTGGTTGTCCCCAGCCAATTGTGCCAGCCGCCTGGACTGCCGCTCTCGCGCCTGGTCCTGGTCGTGGCGCCTGGCCCGCGCTTGAGATTCGACCACCAACGAGACTGCCAGGCCCGCGACGACCACGCCGCCCACGAGCGCCATTTTGAGTTTTGTCATAACAACGAGTTTCATGAGAGTGAAGGCGGCAGAACTGCCTGCGGCTGCGCCGGCCAGGGCCGCGCCGGTGATGCTGGCGGCAAGTCCCGCCGGAGCGGCCGTGACCGCTTGGGCAGCCAGGGCGCTCCCAAGGGCGCCGGCTGAGAGGGCCACGCCGCGCGCCTTGAGCAGACAGTGGAGCTTCTCCAAGGCGCGGTGGAGCCGCATCCGCGCCGCATCTTCGCTGATGCCCAGGATGGCCCCCACCTCCTTGAGGCCCTTGTCCTGGAAGAACCGGAGCAGGACCGCGTGACGGTCCTCGACACCCAACTCCGCCATGGCGTCGTCGAGCACGGGGTTGAGTTCGGATTCGGCGGGGCTCGAGTAGAGCGTGGGTTGGGTTGTGTGTTCCTGCATGGAAACGGCTATGCGTTCGCGAAGGCGGCGGCGAGAGTTGGCCCGGCGGGCGGAGGCGGCGGCGAAACGGGTGCTCGCGTAAAGCCAGCCGGCCAGCAGGTCGTGCCGAACCAGCGAGCCGGCCTTGCGGGCCAGGTCAACGAACACCGTCTGCGCAACGTCTTTGGCCAGTTCAGCATCGCCACCCACCTGGCGAAGGGCGGCGGAATAAACCATGGGCAGGTGCCGCTGGACCAGTTCGGCAAAGGCCCCTTCGGACCGGGCCTCGACATATTGGCGCAACAGTTCAGCATCATCCGTCATAGTTCGTCCACAGTTATACAGCCGCCCGGGCGAAAACCGAACAAAGAATCTGCGGAGGACGTCGGGTGCGATTAAAATTGCCGGGGCAACGCGTGCTCTGGACGCCAAAGGCGTCGTTTATACCAGCCCAGGGCCCCGCCCTTAGAACAGCCGCCAATAATCATTTGGAGCGCTGAAAGCGCGATTCATCGCCCGGGAGCTTTATGAGGTCTCGATTCGGAATCGGGATTGGCCTGCAACAATCGAGCTGGGAAGCTTCATTAGTGGCGCCCAACGCAGGGCCCAGCCTGGCCCTCAAGGCGAAGCCGCTTCCCGGAGGCAGCCGCTCAAGCAGAGCGGAGAAGTTGAAAATAGTTGAAAGATCGCCTCGTCACGAACCGTAGTTATAGTGAGGGCCTCATGGGGTCCATAGGGGAGCCCGAAGGGTTGCGCCGAGGTGAAGTTGGGTTTCGGCGCAACCCGGTTCTTGAAATAGTCTGGGGCGCCCGGCAAGTCCCTGTCCAGTGCCTGGGCATCGGAGCGTCGGGTGAACCGGCCGAAGAAATGTTGCCAATTGGCAACATCACGCACGGGCCTCGAAGTGAATGCCATGCATGTTCAGCAGCCAAGACACGTTCACGAAGCTGGAGGAAACCCCGGCTCCCTGGACGCGTGGGTTGGGGGAGAACGGGGCCGCGTGCCTGAATTCTGTGCTCGGCGCGGCTGCACGGCCTGTCCGCCGGCCCCTGCCGCGGGGGACTCGGGTAAGTGTCTCCTCTCATCCGCACGGGCTCAATCTGCGGCACGTCCCTCGGGCAAGCCGCCCCGTTCCATCGGTGTCGCCGTGGTGGAGAGCGAACCGGGGGTTCGGGAGATGATGTCCACGATTCTGAGCGCCTCGAGCGACTTCTACTGCTGCGGGTTCTTCATGACGGCAGGGGAGGCGTTGAGGACGGTTCCGAGCTTGGACGTGGACATCGTTCTGGTGGCGCTCGCGGTTCCCGACATCTGTGGCATCCAGTGCGCGCACCGGCTTGCTTCAAACCGTTGTGGGTCCAAAACGATCCTCATCCTTCCCCCTTCCTGCTCTGCCCTTGCCCCCCGCGCCTTCAGCGCCGGAATTGACGCATGCTTGGTCAGCCCGTCCGGATCGGACGGATGTCCCAACATCCTGCGGCTGCTCGCCTCGCGTCTCGCTGTCCCGAGCGCCAACCAGCAGGAATTGTGGACCTGTCCGCCCATCAAGGCATTGACCACGCGGGAGGAGCGCATTTTGCATCTGCTGGAGCAGGGGCTACCGTGGAAGTGCGTTCGGTCCGAACTAAACATGAGCGACGCGCTTACGAATAAGCTCGAACGACGCCTTTTCCGCAAGCTCGGCGTCCATAGTCGTGGCGAGGCAGTGTACCGGTGGCGCCGGCTGAGGCCAGCAGCCAGGACTGGCTAAACTCCGCGAGAGCTGACCTCGCACCTAAACTGGACCTTTGCAGAGGACGCGGACGTCACACTCGCCGGGCAACTGCTTCGTGAATCGGCCAACCTTAAGGCTCGCGAAAACACTCCCTTACGGAAGGGTCTGGAATGGGTGGCTCTCGACCCCTACCCGCGGGTTCGATCCTTCAGCAGCACGGAGGACGACTTTCATTAGAGGTCTACGCCGAAAAGCACACTTGACAAGGAGGCCACAAAACCGTTAAATGCGATCATCAGCAGAACCTCATGTGCGCGTTATGGGTTCTGCCATCGGTTGAAGCCAGAACAAGGGTTGGATATGACGACAAATTCGGAGGGCTGCAGGCGCCCTCCAACAGCCGAGGTGTCCCAGGACGCCGACGCACCCGGCGGCGGACTCTTCCGGAGTTGGCTGCGTGAATTTCACGCAAAAGGCGTGAGCATCACGCGTTGGTTGATTTGTGCCGCACGCGCATTCGGGATTCTCCCTCGGTATTCGCGTCCGTCTATTCCATCTCCTTTCGAGTGGTTTTCGGCTAAATTGCCCTGGTTCTTTGGGTTTTGTTCTCACGAAGAACAAGTTCTACAGGAAGACGGTTCTCAGAAAGCAAGAACGGCACAATATATGCTATTCATGATTTGGCCCCGGGGTTCTGAAATGTTGCAGCTGGTACTTTCAAAACCGGACACCTATAATATGAAGAAGAATTCACTGGCTGTTCTTCGGTTTGTCGCTCGCTCTCCAGGTGAGCTGCCCTGGGGCAGACTCGCTGGACCAGTGGCAATGGCGCAACCCGCTGCCTACGGGCAACATTCTTAACGCCGTCACCTATGGCAATGGCCGGTTCGTGGCCGTGGGGTTGGGGGGTGTCGCTGCCACCTCGCTCGACGGTTGGACCTGGCAAGAACAGCCAACCGGCTCGATCCCTGAGGGCACCATCTATTATACCCTCAGTGGCGTTGCCTGCGGAAACGGGACTTTCGTAGCCGTGGGCAATGGCCAGACTTCCTCCGGCCTTTACGGGGTCATCCTTGCGTCCCAGGACGGCGCCACCTGGGGCGAGGTGCCGTGCCCAGACGTCGTGGGGCTCCTGGATGCAGTCACCTGGGGAGGTGGCCAGTTCCTAGCTGTCGGTTACGGGTTTGACCCAGCCCTTGGAGGTTTTGGTGCAATCCTCACGTCTCCGGACGGCACAAACTGGACGGCTCAACAGTTGATGACATCCGAAGAGTTGTCCACGGTAGCCTATGGGAACGGCGCCTACGTGGCGTGTTCGGCTTGCGACGTGACTTCATTGACGAATGCCATTGACTGGACACACCAGAAATTCGCCAACTGTCCGTTCTTTCTCAGTGTCGCTTACGGACACGGCACCTTCGTAGCGGTTGGCAACGTGGAGGTTTGCACCTCTGGCGACGGCTACACCTGGACCAACTCCTGGCCTCCATCGCAATACATGGATGCGGCCAGCATCAGTTATGCCGCCAATGCGTTTGTGGCCGTTGGAGACAGCGGCCTCATTGCCACGTTGCCGGACGGTTCGAAATGGACCTTTCGTGCGTTAGGGACCGGCAATACGCTACGAGGCTCGGCCTATGGCGATGGCACGTGGGTAGTTGTCGGCGATGGTGCGCTCCTGGTTTCCACCAACTTGAGTGCCTGGCGCAACCTGGATTCGAGCGTCACGATTGACGACTTGTTCGCTACCGCCTACGGCGACGGCCTGTTCGTGGCGGGGGGAGCTCGGGCCGCATTGTGGTTTCACCCGATGGGGTTCATTGGGGGGCTGGGATGGCCAGCGAGGGCACCATTGCGGGCATGGCTTATGGGAATGGCCGCTTTGTTGCTGCGGATGGTTTAGGCGCGATCGTCACGTCGTCCGACAGCCTCAGTTGGAGGTACCGTTCTTCCGGGCTCACGGCCCATCAATTGTCCCTTCATCGGCATGACCTACGCCGCGGGCCAATTCGTTCTCGTCACCGACGGCGGCGCCATCCTGAGCTCGACGAATGCAGTGGATTGGAGTCGGGGCGATTCGGCGGGATACAGAGGCTACCTCTACAGCGTTGCCTGGGGCAATGGCATCTTTTTGGCCGGAGGGGATGCCGGCGCAGTGCTCACTTCCAGTGATGGCGTCTTGTGGACCGTCAACGACTCTGGATTGACCAATGCGGTCCGGGGTCTTGCCTTTGGCGGCGGCCGGTTTGTCGCCGTGGGCAACAGCACCATCCTGGCCTCGGCCGATGGGATCATCTGGTCTCCCGCCCACACGGTGACGGGGGCCAATCTCTGCAGCGTTGCCTTTGGCCACGGGATGTTCGCCGCTGTCGGGGCGCTCGGTGTGGTGCTCACCTCGACTAACGGACTCGATTGGGCGAGCCGTGATCTCGCAACAGGGAACAATCTGTGCAGCGTAACTTATGGGCAAGGGACGTTTCTGGCGGTTGGCTTGGCCGGAACGATCCTCCAGTCCGGGCAAAGGCCCTTTTACCCGTTCACCCTCCGTGTAGTCGGCGCCTTGCCGGACAAAACCATTGTCCTCTCCGCCAATGGGCCTTCGGAGAGCACTTGCACGATTCAGACCTCGACCAACCTCCGGGATTGGATGCTGCTCACGGAATTTCCGAACACTAACTCCGTCTCCCGGATCATAGATTCTACCGCGATGAATTATAGTCAGCGCTTCTACCGAGGGTGGGCGTGGTGAGGACATGTTTATGTACCCCCCGGACACATTTGTGTACCCTTTGCAGCTTCGCCCACGCGTGATAAGAACAACACAGCAGCCGGGATATTTTGAGAGCCAAACTGGAAAGGCGATCCTCTCCAACACCCCGGCAGAACAAACAACCAATAAGAGGCGAATATGACAAGCGGACCAGAGGGAATCACAGCCACAGGTACCGAAAGGCCAGCCCAGCAAACGAGGAGGGATTTTCTGCAACAGATAACGAAAACCGTCATCGGCGGCGGTCTTCTTATCGGAGCCGTCACGATGCCCACCCGAACGATGGCGGGTGTTTGCTGGAAATGCGACAACCAGTCCAACTCGTGCAACAACTCGGACAGTTGCGGCAGCGACTCGTGCGGCACCGATTCGTGCATCAGCAGTGACGCATGCTCGACGACCAACTCTTGCATCAGCGATAACTGCACCGGCTCCAATCAATGCTTCGGCAGCAACACCTGCACCACGGACACCTGTGGGTCCGATCAATGCTACGGCAGCAACACCTGCGCCACGGACACCTGTGCGTCGAACAATTCCTGCGGATCCGTCAACCTATGCCATACTGACGATTCATGCGCAGGCAGCACCAATGAGTGCAGCACGACCAACTACTGTGAGTATTCGGACGGATGTAACGCCTGGGCGGCGGTGAACAGTTGTCCTAAGGTACAACAACTGCAACAGTGATGACGGCTGTAATTCACCATCAGGCAATGACTCTTGCGGGACCAACGTCTGCAATGGGGATCTGTGTTATGTGAACCAATGTCACATCAATAATACTTGCAGCGATGCCAATAGTTGCACTGCTTCGAACTCGTGCAGCACCAGCAACTGGTGCTACGATAGCGACACTTGCGGCACGGATACATGCGGTTACAACGCATGTGGCCCAGTAACCAATAAGTGTGGCCTATTGGATGTGCCCTGCACGCGTTATGACAAGTGTCCCCCGGAGTGAACGTCCGACGATTGGTCTCACGAGAATGTTCGGCAAATGGAGAACCGTCAATGCGGCCTCCACGAATCGGCGAGCAGCGGTGCAGGGCGTGGGCTTCACTCTGATCGAGTTACTGGTGGTGATCTCGGTCATCGCCGTTCTGGCCGCCATCCTCCTGGCGGCGTTGAGCAGGGCCAGAGCGGCGGCAGACTCGGCCCTGTGCAAGAGCAACCTCCGCCAGTGGGGCCTGGGGTTGCGGACGTACGTGGAGGACTGGAAGTGCTACCCGACCGACGTGCTGGAGCAGGGCTTCACGGGTCCTGGCGACGGGCTGTTCTGGTATTTGCGCCTGCAACCCTATGTCGGGGTGAAATGGCCACAATAGGACCCGACCAATAGCTGCTTTGTTCCCGACCGCGGGGTGGCAGTATGCCCGGGATATGCACGGCTGCCACATCCCTTCTACGGCCTGTTCGAGGAGGATTTCGTCGCTGGAAGTTATGGGTACAACGGGGATGAGACTGGTTTGGTCCGTGGCCCGGGTGTGGGTCTGCTTCACATGGAGCGCTGTGTTTCGCCCGATCCGCGTGTCAAGGAGAGCGATGTAGTCAGTCCCAGCGGAATGATCGCCATCGGTGACGCCCTTCTTAGCGTCAATGCGGCCAGCCAAATTCCCACGCCGTCGTCCCAGCGATGGACGACGGGAAATTACGAACTCAATCCAGACATTGCGAACGGTGTTGGCGGCGTCCAGTTGATGCTGGGGTTGGTGTCGGGTCCGTACCTGAATTCGACGCTCGTGAATGACCTGCCGCTCATCAAACGGCGTCACGGTGGACGATTCAACGTACTTTTTTGTGACGGGCATGTCGAAGGCCTGGCCGTCGGGCGGTTGTTCGACTATCGTCAACCTCAAGTGAGAAGGCTTTGGTATTGCGACAACCAGCCTCACGAACCTTAGCCGCGCTTTGCAGTAGTGGCAGCAGCGCCGAACGCAAACGTGGTGCTCTGGTATGACTCCAGGGCCGGCGATTGCTTAGTAACAGCCAGACTGCGGGACGGGATAGCGACCGCTCTGTCCGCTGTGAGGTTGGCCGTAGCGAGCTCAAGCGCAATTCGAATATGACCTGACCGCAACTATAGGTAAACTCAATGAATGGCACGCACGGGATTCCCTTTGACAATGTTGCTCTGCGGTTGCGAGAGGGTCGTTGTCTTGTTCTAACGGTGCGGCACCCTTTCGTTGTCGGTTATTGGCCTGACCTCCAGGGCCTTTCATCCCAGTTGGGCTTAGCTAAGGTGACAGATGCGACGCTGGGACAAGCCGAAACCCGTGAACGCTTCCTGAACGCTTTGGCTGACAAGGTTCGGGACGACCGGCTGCGACCTGCGCGCATCGGCTTCCTTTTGGGCAGCGACGAAGTTCGGCAGCTAGAGGAGTTTAGGCGCAATTGTTGACACGTCACGTTCCTGGGCGCCTGCGCTAGGGATGTCCTCAGTGCTGCCTTGGAGATGGTGGCTCACACAGCCCAATGGGGTCGCGCCATCGATGTCGATTTCAAGGGGTGGGAATTGCTGGCTGATTGGTCCGCGGGCGCCGAGGTCATAAGTGAGGTCTCGGCCCACCTTTACCAAGCCCGGCGGCTAGGCGGCGCAATGACGCTGTTTTCGGACCTGCGCAGCGTGGATCCGGATCTGTGGGAGTATGTCTATGATCATCCGCGCTTGCGCATCGCGTGGATGGGGGCCGACCTACTGGGCTGCCGGGACATGGCTCAGTTTCAGGATTTCGGCCGGCAGAGTGCCGCGTTCAAGAACCTCCGGGAGATCAGCAACCAGGGCTTATGGACGCGAGTTGTGCTCCCGGTCTCGGTGATGAACGTAAAGGTCTTGCCGGATTTGGTCCAGTCCCTTTTGGAAGCCACGCGCGGCGGCAGCATCGAACTGGTGCCGGCAGGTATCTTGATGGCCCTGGCGAACGATACAATACGGCTGGATATTCCGGATGCACGTGGCGAGAGCCCCCTCACTCCGGCCCCCTCCACTTCGGATCGGGAAAGAGAAGCGGCAGGAGGCCGGCGTCGCAATCTCGAGCATCTTAACCCGCCAGTCGAGGAGTACGTCGAGGCGCTGGTGGCGATCTATCGCAACCGGATGATGCCGTTGCGGCTTATTTCGCCCCTCTCATGGGTGGCTGCCCGGGTGGACTCGCGGCAACCATTGGTCAGTTCGCCTGCGGCTGCGGGCGCCGAGGTCGCCGTGCTGCCCAATGGCAACGTGTACGCTGGAGAACAGGTGGTTGGTGTGCAACACTGGCGCTTGGGCAACGTCTTGCAGGGTCCGAGAGACTTCCGGTGGGAGCGGATGGACGCGATGGCCGAACTCTCCTCGTATTCGCTGAAGCCTAGCCAGTGCCAGCACTGCGATTGGCGCTACCGATGCGGGGGAGCGGATGCGTCGGTTCTCCTGCTGGAGGAGGCAGGGGACGGAGGACAGAGGCCGGAAGCCAGAGGCCGTGGTGCGGAAGAAGCGGCGGGAGGCCATGGCGGTGGAGCATTGGGGCAACTCTTCGATCTTTACTGCGCGCCGAGGAAACGGCTCTTCGAGGAAATCCTGTGGGGTTCAGCCGAGGCCGCCGCCAACTCTCAGCCTCGGCCGGGGCGGGAGCGCGTCAGCCTGCGCGAAGATGGCATCCATTTCGAACCAGTCGGAATGCTCAGACCCGCTTCCTTTCTCTGCGCTCAACCCGAAATCCATTAGTCCGGAACGTCCAATGAGTGCCTCTCTTGCTCCCCCGGTCCCCGAACCCTCCCTCGCCCCCTCCGCGCCCTGCTTGAGCCTGCCTTGGACGCGCGTCTATGGCAGCATCCCCGCGGTTCGTACGGTTCACAACATTGATCTTGATGTGACAGAGGCCTGCAACCTGGCGTGCATTTACTGCTTCAAGTGGCAGAAGAAGCCGGTCCACATGGACGAGGCCACGGCCAAGAACGCCATTGACTGGCTGCTGGAGGCCGGCGGGGCATTCAGGGGCGAACTGAAGGTGAACTTCATGGGCGGCGAGCCCCTGCTCCGTTTTGACCTCATCAGGAAGATCGTTCCCTACGGCAAATGCCGCGCCCGGCAACTTGGGAAGAGCCTGCACTTTGGCTGCACGACCAACTGCACGCACCTGACGGATGAGATGATGAGCTTCTGGCGCCGGTTCGGCATGGGTTTTCATTGCTCGATTGACGGCATCCCTGAGGTGCAGAACGCCAACCGGCCGTTCCTGGGCGGAGGACCCAGCTCGGACGCAGTTGAGAGGAATGTCCCAAAGATCCTGGCCTACCGCCCGGATGTGATGGCCCGGGCAACCATCTCGCCCAAATCGGTGCGCTCGCTCCACGAAAGCGCAAAGTACCTTGCTGGCCTTGGCTTTCGGACAATGACGTTCAAGGCAGCCGTCAACTGCCACTGGAAGGAGGATGACTTTAAGGCTCTCCGCTCCCAATATGAGAAACTGGCAGAGTTCTACATTGACGCCCTCGTCTCGGGCAAGCGCGGGAGCATCGACGATCTCCACAACGGGCTGAGGGCGATCCATTCGGTCGAGACGACCTCCAGGTTTCCCTGCGAAGCCGGCCGCGGGGTCATTCTGGTTGAACCCTCAGGGGACCTGTGGCCGTGCCACCGGTTCGGACCGCACCAGTGCGGAGGCCAGTTTCGCTTTGGCAAACTTGGCGGCCCGTTCAATGACCGGCTGCGCTCTGTCTTTCTAGACTACAACGTCCTTGAGGATAGCGACGCCGGCTGCTCAAGCTGCCCGGCGGCCCTCACCTGCCGCAGTTGGTGCTATGCTGAGTGCGTGGACTCGACGGGCACCCTATACAATCCAGGGCGGGAGTACCTGCCAGGTAATCCGTATTGTCCACGAGCAGGTCCTTCGGGTCCATGATTATCTCCGCTCCAGGCACCCGAACATCTTGCGCGAGTTGGTCAAAAGGGACGGGGAGTTGGGACGTTAGATCATCCGAGTGTAAGAGCGTGGCAGCTCGGAGCGCGGGAGCGGGGGACGGATGGACAATGCTGGAGAAGCTGTGCTGGGGCGCCAGCTTAAGAGAGATCAGGTGATGCCAATGAAACTACGACTGGCTTGGCTGGCGGACGCGGAAGACGCCGACTCCTACTCGGCCCGCGAGACGCGGGTGCTGTTGAGAGCGATGGCCCGATCTGGCCTGGTGATCCCGCTGTGGTTTGCGCTCCGCTCGTTGCGGCCACCTCACCTCTGGAACGACATCCGGGTCTTTCCTGTCCCTGCCGAATGCATGGAAACCGCGGGCTTCCTGCGTACGCTGCTGAACCAACAGCGTCCGCACGTGATCCTGTCCAACCTGCCGCGCGCGGCGTTCCCGGCGGCTTTTGAATACCTGGAAGGAAGTGCCGTCGCGTGGCTTCAACGCGCTAATCCCGCCGACTCCCAAGAAGAAGCTGGGGGCAACGCCATGGGAACACCGGCACCCTGCCGGCATCTTTTCCTGTCGGGCCGGAACGGCACTGGTCCCGCAGCCCCCAATACACGATTCCTACCGCATCTGCGCGG
The DNA here is from genome assembly GCA_963749495.1 of uncultured bacterium. Classification (GTDB taxonomy): domain Bacteria; phylum Verrucomicrobiota; class Verrucomicrobiia; order Limisphaerales; family UBA8199; genus CAVQND01. The sequence continues at coordinate 583,232 of CAVVMW010000012.1, read as the reverse complement.
CCTCGACAAGGCCGTGTCGGACGGTGATGAGCCGACTGCCGTGTTACGGCGGTTGGAGGAAATCATCAATGAGGCCGCAGCCATGGAGAATGTGCATGGACTGTATGCGCAATCGCCGGCAGCCAATCTGACCGAGCAGCGAAACGGTGCGTCTCTCTTGAGGACGACGGAACGGCCGGCCCCAGTCCATGTAGTCATGCGGCAGCAATTATTCTGCAACGCCAGTCTGGCCTATGTCATGTTCGAGCTGACCAACGCCCTGATCGAACTGGGGGTACCAACAATACCTCAGGACGAGCACGCGTGTCTTTCCAAAGGCTTCATCCATCGCGAGGAGGACCTGTTCCGCGCCGGGGCCCCGGAAAAGTATGAGCGGATCGCGGGGCGCTTCCGCCATGGGTACGATCCCGAGCACTCCGTTACCGTACACTTCTCCATGCTTAAGCACGCGTCAGCATTTACGCGCTTTGGTGTGTTTCACAGCTTGGGTCCACGCGAGGTGCTGTACACAACCGGCAATCACATAGTGACGGCCGGTGGTGTGCGCAACTTGGCGAGCACCTTCGAGAAGGTGCTGGCGCCCTCCTGGCACGTGCTTCAGTCATACCTCGACGCGGGTCTAGACTCGACCCGGGGCGTCGTAGTCCCCCATGGCATAGACCCGTCGATCTATTCCCCGACCGCATCCGCCCTCCCATATCCGACGGGCAAGCGGTTCAAATTCCTCCAAACCAGTTTTCCCTGGGTCTACGAAAAGGGATTTGATCTCTCGATCAATGCCTTCTGCCGCGCCTTCTCCAGCCGCGATGATGTGGCCCTCATTCTCAGAGTTCCCCGAATCCTGGACCCCAGGGAGCGCAGCGCCACCTTCGGAAGACTCGAGGGATTGGTGAAGGAAGCACTCACCCAACCTTACGCACCAGAGATCCTCCTGCTGGAGTCGGATGTGCCGCTCAATCGCCGGGGTGGGGTCTATACTGCCGCCGAGTGTTACCTGTTTCCCTTGCGCGCAGAGGGGTTCGGTATGACGATACTCGAGGCGATGGCCTGCGGATTGCCGGTCATCGCCACCGCCTGGAGCGGTCCGGCCGACTTCCTCTCCCCCTCGGTCCTGGTACACCCTTCGGCATTCGGACCCGACTCCCGAGAGGGGGCGGGACGGGACGATACTCCGCTACCACGTCGAGCCAGTTATGGACCACATGGTCCACCTCATGCGGCACGTCTACGGGCACCAAGACGAGGCTCACCGGTTAGGGCAGGCCGCTGCTCATCGGGCTCGACAGCAATGGACCTGGCACCGCGCAGCGGCGAAACTGGCTGCGGTACTGGCGCTGCCGGCGGGGAAGGCCGGACCACTGGACCATTGACCGCGAAACGACAGGACCAGAAACCCAAGGAATCAAAATACAAGACTGCGCGAGCGGGTCCTTGACCTCTAGCTCACGTGCTGCTTATGAAATTGAGACTGTCGCCTCTTTATCTGCGGGTGGGTGGAGTGGGGCTGGAGATGATGATCGGTCGCGCGATGTGGGGGCCTGCACCGAATGCTTACCTGGTTGTACCCACGGATGCGCGCGGGCCGGTGGTTGTCGCCGTCAGCAGGTACGGGGCCCAGGCTGCGCCCGACCAGGCCCAGGGCCACTGCCAAGCCCCGGGCCTTTCTGGTATGGGCAAGGGCGTCTGCACCCCGGGTCGCGGATCTTCGGTTGCCTCCGCTTACGGGCCTGTGGTTTTCGGGCCTGACTGAGTATGCTTTTCGTCAACATGGCCTTGGGTTCGATGCACGGCTGGGGGATCTGTGGCAAGCACATCACGCGCGAGCTCGCCCGACTCGAACCGGTGCGGATCCTCGCCGAGCCTGTCGAAATGGGCTCAATCGGGGACATTCTCGAGTTCCACGAGCTCCGAAGGCTGGCCCTCCGCGATGGCGAGGCAACGACTTGGACCATGACCAACGTCGTTCGGATTGCTGACGGCCCGCTCCTCCAAGGCATAGGCGACGAGAGACTCCTGCCTAGAGACATGCGCGTCCGTGGCAAAACGACCGTGGGGTACACCTTCTTTGAACGCAATCTCTACCAGCCCTCTTGGATTGAAAACGGCCGCCGTCATTTTGACCGCGTCGTAGCCGGCTCGACTTGGTGTGCAAAGGTTTTGACCGCAGCCGGGCTGCCGAACGTGGCCACGGTGGTCCAGGGGGTGGATCCAAGGGTTTTCTATCCTGCGGCCAGCGGGGATGGGCAGCGCGAGTTTTTCACCGACAAGTTTGTGGTCTTCTCCGGGGGCAAGTTTGAACTGCGCAAAGGTCAGGACGTGGTCATCCGCGCTTACAAGGTCTTGCAGGATCGCCATAAGGATGTGCTGCTCCTAAACGCGTGGTACAACCCATGGCCTGCCCTCATCGATACGATGCGCGAATCGCGCCTGATTCGGTTCGCTCCTAAGAAAGGATCGTTCGTGGACGTGATCAACCAGATTCTCATCAACAATGGCATTGACACCGAACGGGTAATTACCTCGCCGCGGCAACTGAACCTCTCCATGGCCAGGATCTACCGGAACACCGACGTTGGGCTTTTCCCGAATCGCTGTGAGGGCGGCACCAACCTGGTGCTCATGGAGTACATGGCCTGCGGCAAGCCAGTCGTCGCCGTCAACACAACGGGCCATGCCGACATCGTCAACTCCTCAAACGCATTGATCGTCGGCACCAACGGCACAATCACTATCCATGATAATGACGGCATCCCTGTAGCCCGGTGGCCCGAACCGGACCTGGACGACGCAATCGACAAGCTCGAATGGGCTTACCAGAACCGGGATCGGCTGTCAGAGCTCGGCTTGCGGGCCGGGAAGGACCTGGCCCAGAGAACGTGGCGCAGGACCGCCGAGCGATTCCAGGAGATCATTCACCAAACCGCTCAGATCTGAAGACACTGCGCGTAATCGAGAACATTATGGACGTCACAGGCCAACAACCTCGGGCAGTGGTCCTGATGGACAGCCGCGATTCCTTTCCGTCTGTGCTTAACCAACTTGGCCTGCTCGGGGAGGGCGTAGAGGTCGGCGTTCAGCATGGCCTTTACTCAGAACATATCTTGAGGCAGTGGGAAGGCCGGTTGCTCTATTCGGTAGATCCGTGGGTGAGATTTCCGCCTGACCAGTACCTCGACATCGCCAACGTGCCCCAAGAGCGCCAGACAGATTATTATCGTGAGACGATTCGCCGGCTGCGTTCTTTTGGCGGACGCTCCAAGATCATCCGGTTGACCTCCGCTGAAGCGGTTTCGCTCTTCGCTGATGGATCGCTGGATTTCTGCTACCTGGATGCCAATCATCGTTACGAGGCCGTGGCTGCCGATATTGCCATGTGGTTTCCTAAAGTGCGCCCAGGCGGGCTCCTCGGAGGCCATGATTACATACCTGATGGGCTTAACGCCTGCGGGCTTTTTGGAGTGCAGCGTGCAGTTCATGCGTTCCTGGAGTCGCACGGGCTGGAGCTAATGGTGTCGGGGGAAGAAGCCCGCCGAGGCGGCATAGCTTTCCGTTCGTGGTTCGTGTGGAGGGCCGGGTCGGTGCTTGATTTGCCCACGGGAGGAATATGCCAGTTGGCGGTGGCGCAAAAGGGCGCATGCCTTCCAGAGAATAATCCATGAGACATCCGAGGCCTGAAATTGTCGGCACAGGTTTGGTGGTGCCCCCAAGTGGAGATGACATAAGATGCGGGAAGGACTGTTTGCTTGATGATCGCGGTGGCAATTCTCGCGTTGCCGTGAGAAACACTCCTCGAATGTCTGGAGCCGAGTGGGAGGTGATGGGAGTGGTTTGGTCTCAGGCACCCTGTTCGGCGCGCCAGGTGGCAGCCGAGCTCAGCCGTCCTAACTCGACCTGGCATCCGATAACCGTGAGGACGTTTCTGGGGCGGTTGGTCAAGAAGCGGGCCCTGACGTTCACGAAGAGGGGGCGAGCGTATTTCTATCGCCCGCTCGTGGGAGAGGATGAGTGCCTGGATGCTGCATCCGAGTCGTTCTTGCGACGATTCTTCGGTGGCTCCGTGAAGTTGATGCTTACCCACCTCATCACGCGGAAGAAGCTTTCCATTCGGGAGGTTCGCGAATTAAGGTGGTTCCTCGTTCAGGTTGTCGAGGGTGAGTCTGCCGCGCAGGGTGGGCCGTTCCAGCATAAAATCCCTGCTGCGTGCAGCCCGTAGCCAGCCTGCGTCGAGCCCAAAGGCAAGCGCCCGCAGAGCACGCGACACGGCGCTTGTCGCGCTCCTGTTCACAACCGGAATGCGGGTAGGCACGGTTGTCGCGGTGAATAGTGGAGATGTGGATATGGATCGGCTCACGATTCCCGTGCATGTGAAGGGCAATCGGGAACACGAAACCCCGATCGTTGGCGCCCCCTCCCGCGAAGCCCTCGCCCAGCAGATTGCCGCCCGCCGGGCTCAGGTGGAGAGTCTGTTGAGCCGCTGTTTGTCAACCGGCGCGGGACTCGCATCTCGGACCAATCAATACAGGGCATTCTGCGGCGGCACCCAGGCAAAGCCGGCAGCTGCCGCATCACTCCCCACATGCTTCGGCACACGGTGGCCTCGCTGCTGCTGGAGGAGGGGGCAGACCTGCGCCATAACCAGTGCCTGCTGGTCCACAGTTCCATCACGACGACCACGATTTACGTGCAGGTGAGCGAACGCAGCCAGCGCCAGGTGCTCGAACGCCGCCACCCCGGCAATTCCAGTTCTGTTGCTCAGCGAGGACCACGCGCCTTTTCTCGCCGAGTCCATCGAGAGCGTGCTCGCGCAAACCACGCGCCATTGGGAGTGGCTGGCGCTGGACAACCGTTCCTCCGACGGCTCATGGGACATCATCCGCCGATTTGCGCGACGTTTTTGGCCAGTTCAGCATCGCCACCCACCTGGCGAAGGGCGGCGGAATAAACCATGGGCAGGTGCCGCTGGACCAGTTCGGCAAAGGCCCCTTCGGACCGGGCCTCGACATATTGGCGCAACAGTTCAGCATCATCCGTCATAGTTCGTCCACACTTATACAGCCGCCCGGGCAAAAACCGAACAAAGAATCTGCGGAGGACGCTGGGTGCGATGAAAACTGTCGGTCAGCCCGGGGCACCTTTTTGCCCCGAATGGGCTTCCGACAATAGCCCAACGTTTCAACGTTGGGTTTGGCCGTCACGGAGGAATAAGTCCCGAAGGGACGGCTGAAATCACCCGTGGTTTCAGCCGTCCCTTCGGGACTCGGTCCGTCTTTGAACAGAGGCCCGCCGATCCGAAGAATTGTGTCTCACGCCCGCACGACGGGTGTGCGGGACAGAATTCTTCGGCTGCACAATGGAACCGGCGGCGCGTGCTCTGGACGCCAAAGGCGTGGTTCATACCAGCCCACGGCCTCGCCCTGGGAACCGCCGCCCAAAAGCAGTTCCGAGCGCTGAAAGCGCGATTCGTCCTTATGAAGCACGCGTATCTTCGTCGCAGCCTTTGTCGGAGCCTTTGTCGAGCTCAGCCGGATTTCGACAAAGGTTTTAACAAAGGATGCGACAAAGGTCCTGAAAATCACTCAAAGTCCGGTGCAGCAGGGCGTTGCCCTGAGCTGGTATGAGGGACGCCGTTGCCGTCTCGGGCGTATCCCGACGCCGCCCCCACCGCCGGGGACCGGACCGGAGTGCGCCCGTCCCCGGGCGCAGCAACGTCCGGAGCCAGGGCAGCGGCCAATCACTCCAGCGCGCCTGCCCGCTCCGTCGCTGCTGCGCCCGGGGACGGGCGCACTCCGGGGGCACTGTCAGGATGCGCCCTGGCGTCTCGAAAAGGACACGGGCCTGTTGACAAGATAGGATACCCCCCTATGGTATATGGTGTTGTGTCGGTCAGATACGAGAAAGAGAAAGGCAGGCCATGGCTCATACCATCAGAGACAAGCAAAGACTCCTGCTGCGCGTTCGGCGCATCCGCGGGCAACTTGACGCCCTGGAAAGGATGCTCGAAGCCGAAGCGGATTGCTCCAAAACCCTGCACCTGACTGTCGCCTGCCGCGGGGCCATCAACGCCCTCATGGCGGAGATCCTCGAGGGGCATATCCGGTTCCACGTGGTGAACCCCGACGACAAACCGACCGCGGCGCAGGCGGAAGCGGCGCAGGAGGTCATTGACGTGGTCAGGAGCTACTTGAAATAGCCCGCCTGGGCCGACCTGCCCTGTTATGTCACCGACAGCACCCTCGCCCGTCGCCATGCCGGGGACTTCATCGCGAGCGCCGGACCCAGCCTCGAGCCGGCCGCCTAATCGCTGTGCCTGTAATTGCGGTCATCGGGGCTCATGGAGGGCGTATCGCGAGGTTCTCCTTTCCACGGAGGCGGTCGCGTCGGCGGCGGGCCTCGGCTTGCTGGCGGCAGGATGGGCGATGGCCGGGCTTGGGAGGGCCGGCAGCCGGTGGCTGTTTCTGGCCGCGGCGATGGTTGCCGGATTTCCCATTCTCCGAGGCTGCCTGGCAAGCTTGTGCCAGCGGCGCATCAGCGTTGAGGTCCTGGTGGGGTTGGCGATAGCGGCCTCAGTTTCAGTCGGTGAATTCCATGCGGGAGCGGTGGTGGCCGTGATGCTCCTGGGTGGCGGGGTTCTCGAGCAAATCACCATAGCCCGGGCGCAGCGCTCGGTGGCCTCGCTGCTCGCCGGCATCCCGGAGACGGCGCTGGTGCGGCGAGGTCAAACGGAGATCGAGGTGCCCGTGAGCGAACTGCGCGCCGGTGACCGCGTCATCGTGCGCCCCGGAGAGCGGTTGGCCGTGGACGGCATCGTCGTGGGGGGCGCATCGGCGGTGGACGAAAGCCCCATCACCGGCGAATCCATTCCGCTGGACAAGAACCCGGGCGAGAAGGTATTCGCCGGCAGCATCAACCAATCCGGGATGCTGGAGATCGAGGCGCAAAAAGTGGGCGAGGCCACCACGCTGGGGCGCATCCGCCGGTTGGTGGAGGAGGCCCAGGCCTCGCAGGCGCCGGTGCAACGGATGGCGGACAAAGTGGCGAAGTGGTACGTGCCGGCGGCGCTGGTTCTGACAGCAGTGGTTTGGACGCTCACGGGCAGGGCAGTGCGCGGCATCACGGTTCTCATCGTCTTTTGTCCCTGTGCCCTGGTGTTGGCCACTCCCATGGCCATCATCGCGAGCATCGGCCATGCGGCGAAGAGGCTCATCCTGGTCAAGGGCGGGGTGTTTGCCGAGACTGTGGGACGGACCCATATCGTGGCCCTCGACAAGACAGGGACATTAACGATTGGCAAACCGGCGGTGACGGGGATCGCCCTGCTCGATTCGGTGAACCGGTCGGATTTGTTGCGCCTGGCTGCCAGCGCCGAACGCTTCAGTGAACACCCTCTGGGCAGGGCCATAAGGCAGGCGGCCGAGAACGAGGCCATCCCCTTGAGTGAACCCACATCCTTTTGCTCGTTTGCCGGCTGTGGTGTCGAGGCGCAAGTCGACGGAAAACGGGTGCGAGTAGGCCGTCCGGAGTGGCTGCGCACACTCTCCGTTTCCATGACGCCGTCTTGCCCCGGGGAGCGGCAGGCCAACGAATGGGAAGCCCAAGGCCATACGATTCTGGCGATAGCCACGGACGACCGCGTCGCCGGCCTGATAGCAGTGCGGGATGTCCTTCGCCCGGAAGCCCGGCAAGCCGTTTCGCGGCTCAAGCAGCAGAACATCCGGCTGGTCATGCTCACCGGGGACAATCCACGGGCGGCCGCGGGGATAGCATCCGAAGCGGGGATTGAGGAGGTCCATGCCGGGTTGCTGCCCGAAGACAAGATGCGGTTGGTGCGCGAGTGGCAAGGGCAGGGCAACCACGTCACTTTTGTCGGGGATGGGATCAATGACGCCCCGGCATTGGCGGCTGCGGACATCGGCGTGGCGATGGGCGCAGCCGGCACTGACGTGGCACTGGAGACCTCGGACATCGCGTTTCTGAGCGACGACCTGACCCGGATGCCCGAGCTGATTGCGCTCTCGCGCCGCACGTTGGGCGTAATTGGGCAAAACATCGCGTTTAGCGTGGGGCTCAACATTCTGTCGGTGGCCGCCGCCGGCCTGGGCTGGATAAACCCCATCGGCGGAGCGATTCTCCACGAGGGCGGCGCCATGGCGGTGATCCTGAACGCGGTGCGCCTGCTGCGATAGGTTCAGTGACCGGCGGTTACTCAGGGGTCCGTGCGATGCACTGCACAGGGACGGCCCCTCACCCCGGCCCTCTCCCCATCGGATGGGGAGAGGGAGCTTGGTTGGTCGCCACACGCTTTAGGGCAAGCTGACGACCGGGTAGTATGTCATTGCTTGGAGCTTGCCGGCTGGTTCTTTTCGGCCTGGCGAACCAGGTCGTTATACTTGCTCACGACCTGGTTGCGGTCCATCACGCTGTCATTGAACTTCTTGACGAATTCGTCCCGCTGGGCCACGAGCTCTTTCATGGCGTCGTTTTGCTTTTGAATGCCGTCGTAGGCCTCCCTCAACTTTCCTTGCAGCGTGGCGACTGCCGTCTTGTATTCCGCCACCTGGTTGGTCAGGGCCTCGGCGGTGAGTTGCAGGCGGTTGAGCTCGCGCTGTTGGCTGATGGCGAGGTCGGCGTTGGTCTTGGCCGTGGCTTTGAGTTCTGTGATGCGCGCGTCCATCCGGGCAATCTGCGCGTCCATGGATCGAATCGAGTTGGTGTAGCCCTGGATGGCTGCGGATTTGTCATAAACCACCCGCTCGAGCCTTTGGAGTTCGGTGCGCTGCACAGTCTGGCCCTGCCATTGATAAACACACAAGCCGCACAGGCCGAGGGCCAGGACGACGAACAGGTTTTCCTGGAAGTTTTTCATAGCGGGGTCAGGAGCGGCCTGGGAGCGCCTTCACAGCGATGGCAACGCGCTGGATGCCGGCGCGCTTGACGAAGTCCAGGACGTACATCACGGAGCCGTGCGTGGCGTCGCGCGTGCCGGTGATATAGACGGGCAGGTTGGTGTTGAGGCTGTAACGGTTGGTCAGCAGCGTCAGCAGCTCGGGAAAGGAAACGGGGTTGCTGTCGAGCGCGACTTGTCCGTTGCGATCCACGGTCAGTGTGACCATGTCCGGCCTGGCGGTGGAGGCCGCGAGCGTGGCGGTGGGCAGGCTGGCTTTGAGGGTGCGCACCTTCTGCATCTGGAGGCTGACCATCATGAAGGAGGCCAGGAGGAAAAACATGATGTCGATCAGCGGAATGATCTCCAGCCGGGTCCGCCGGCGCCGAAGGGGAGAACGGAGTTTCATCTGGCGGCCTGGGCTTCGTTGCCATCGACGGCGAAGGCCACCTTCTGAACGCCGGCCGCGCGGACAACCTCATACACATCGGCCATGGCGCCATGGAGCGTGCCGCGGTCGCCGCTGATATAGACCGGCGTATTGGTGTCAGCGCGGAACCGGTTGCTGATCACCAGGCCCAGCTCCGGCAACGAAACCTCCTTCTTCTGGAACCAAACCTTGCCGGCCCTGTCCACGGCCACGTTCAGCATGTCCGGCGTGAAATCGTGCCCGGCCCGGGTGGCGGGCGGGAGATTCACCTTGATGTTTTGGGTGCGATCCAGGCTCAGGCTGACCATCATGAAGGAGGCCAGCAGAAAGAACATGATGTCGATCAGCGGAATGATCTCGATCCTGCAATGCTTTCTCCGAACGGGCGAACTCAGGTTCATTCAACCTCCTCCCGGTTCAATTTCCCGGCGTTGACCAACACCTCGACGTTGCTGGCGGCGGTCTCGAGCTCGAATTGCAGCCGCGCCAGTTTCCCCGAGAAGAAGTTGAGCGGGACCAGCGAAATGATGGCGATGAGCAGGCCGCACGCCGTGGCGATGAGCGCCTCCCCGATGCCGCCCGTGACCGCCATGACGGACAGTTCGGCGTTGCCGACCTTGAGAAAGGCGCGCATGAGCCCGGTGACGGTGCCGAGCAGCCCGAGCAGCGGGGCGAGCGTCACCAGCGTGTCCATCACGTTGAGGAAACGGCCGGCCCGCTCCAACTCGATCCCGGCCGCCATCTGGAGCGCCACGGGAATCGAAGTGTGCTCGTGCTTGAGGCTGTGGCGTATCATGCGGATGACCGGGTCTTCGGAGCCTTGCGCGAGCCGTTGGCCTTCCTCGACATCCGAGTGTTCCAATGCGGCCAGCAACTGCTCACGGCGCCGGACATCCCGCTTTCGGCTTTCACGCCACCACCAGAAGGCGCGTTCGCCCACCACCGCCACCCCCGCCAGCGCAGACACGAGAATCGGCCACATCACCGGCCCGCCCTTGAGAAAGAATTGAAAGACAATGTTGGCGACCATAATCGAATCTTAACCTAATCTATTTGCAGTCTGTAATTGATCGTTGCTTCGCAAACGCGAGTGCCCTTTCCTGACGGGACGGTCCAATGCCGTTTCACGAATTCCAGGGCGCTGTGGTCCAGGGCGGGAAATCCCGATGTTTGCGCGATTTCGATTGCCTGGATCAGGCCGGCGTCATCGACCCGCATCCGGAGCGTGACCGAACCCTGCTGGCCCTGCTCCAGGGCGATTTTGGGATAAGGCGGCTGCGGGCGCTCCCCGCCACTGCCCGTGGTGTTCAGCACAACGGGCTGGCTGCGCAGCGGGGCAACCGGCTTGAGCGGCGCCAGAGGAGGCGCTTTGGCCATGGCGGCCGGGACGACAAGATTGCCGATAGTCGGCACGGCGAAACTGATGCTGGGCGATGGCGGGGTCACAACCACGACCTGCGGTGTGTCGGGCGTGTCCGGATTGCTCTGCTCCTGTTCCTGCGGCTGGGGCTGGGCCTGCGGTGTCGGCGGCGGCTTGAGGGGCTCGACAATGGCCGCGCTAACCTCCTCCAGCGGGGGCAGGGGCCGGATCGTGACCGGATCCGGCTTGGACCCTCCCATGCCCACAAGGAGGAAGAGGATGCAGACTGAATTCACCCAGGCGAGCTTGCGGTTGGGATCACGGTCCGTGGCGTGAAGCGACAGGCGGGCCAGTTCCGACTCCAATTCGTAACCGCCCCCGATTCGATTCGCATCCGGGCTCCTCATCACCGCGGCGCATGAATTAGAACGCATAAGTGAGCGTGCCAAAAAAGCCCAGGCGCATGCCCCATTGGGCAGCGTTCACACCGATACCGCTGCCACTGCGCAACTCATAGCTGTTGTCCGTGACATTCACCACGTCCAACCTGGCCTTGAGCTGTTCCTTGCGCCCGACATTGAAGATCTCCTCCGCGCCCAGGTTGAGCGTGTAGTAGGCCGGAACGCTGCCGGTATTGGCGAAGCCGCTGCGCAACCCGCTGCCATAAAGGGCGTCCGCAAACACGCGCGTGCCGCCGCCACGACGCTTCCAATAATAGGAGGCGCCAAACGAACCGCTCACCGTCTGGTCGTGGTCCAGGTAAATCCAGTGGGTATGAATGTAAGCCAGCTCGTCCGGCCCAAAAAGGGACTGGCCCGAGGCCACGTCCTTGCCCTTGGCAACCGAATAGGCCACGTTGGCGTAGGTGGAAAAACCGCCGCTGGTCCAGGACCCCGTCCATTCCACGCCATAGATGCGGCCCTCGCTGTAATTGAAGTTCGACGGAATAAACGACGCGCTGAAGAACCCGTCGTCCAACTGGTTGACCGCCGTCTTGTAATAGGCATCGACGCCCGCTTGCAGGCCAGACGTGATTTTTTGGGAAACCCCGACGTCGAAGTAGTCGGCGCGCTCGGCCCGGGCCGGGGTCGGGGCGTTGGGGCCGTCGGGCGATTCGTTGGAGGTTCCAACGAATCTCGCAATGGCCGTTGAGGGCACGTTTTCCGGCGCGGGCGGCGTGAAATAGCGGGCATAGCCCGCGTGCAGCGTCGTGGTTTTGGCGGGCTCGTAGATCACGTTCACGCGCGGGCTGGGCTGGTTTTCCTTGTCGAACGTCGAGTAAAACTCGTCAAAGCGGGCGCCGTAATTGAGCGTGACCTTGGGCAGGACTTTCCATTCGTCCTGCAAATAGACCCCGGCGAAAATGGCGTGCGAGACACTGTTGTTGGGGATGGCCATCGGCGGGCCAATCGGGTTGAAGGAGCTGGGGTCGGTGCTGCTCATCGGGAAGGCCATCGTGGTGGTGTCTGCGGAGACCGATTCGTCCAGCAGCATGAAGCCGCCGCGCAAGGTGTGGGTGTCGGTCAACTCGTAACTGGCATCGAACTGCGCGCCGCCCGAATAGAGGCGGCGGGACACGTCGCTGGCCACGCCGCTGAAAAACAGGTCGCCGAGGTTGTCGGGGCGGAAATGCACCCCGCTGTAACGGCCATAGACCGAGAGCTGCATGTTAAAGGGATCGGCGGATTTCTGGTAGGCGACGACGGCATAGTAATTCTGCTCGTTTTGGTTTTCGTTTTCGTTGGCGGAATTGAAAGTCGTGGGTATCCCGCCTCCCGAAAGCCATGGGTTGCCGCCCGGGGCAAGGAAGTTGTTCGTGTTGTTCTGGAGCCCCGGCGTGTTCGGAATCTGGAAGTTTGCGTAGGAGGCGCTGGCCATCGCGCTGATGCGGCTGCTGTCGTCCAGGACGTAGGAAACATAGGTGAAGGCCTTGCCCTGGTCGGTGGTGTCGTGAATCGGAGTCGTGCTGGGCGTTGGTGTTTCGAGGCCGAAGTTGTTGTGGTTGTAACTGCCGTCCACGAAGTAGTTGAGGTTTCCCTTCGAGCCGCCCAGCTCGAGGCTCGGATGGAACGTGTCGTAACTGCCGCCGTAGAGGGAGGCGGAGCCGCCGGGCTCGAAAGCACCACTCTTGGTGCGGATGTCCACGATGCCTGCCGTGCGGAAACCGTACTCCGCCGGCAGCGAGCCGGTGATGAGCCGCAGGCTGTCCACGAACCGTGTATCGAGCTCCGAACCGAACAAGGTGATGCCTTCCGGCAGAAGCACGTCATTGATGCGGTATTGGATGTTGGCGTGCTCGCCGCGCAGATGGAGTTGGCTCAAGGAATCCTGGGCCACGCCCGGCGCGCGCAGCAGGACCTGGTTGAACGGCGCGTTCTCACCCTGCGGCTGGGCCTCGATTTGGGCCTTGGGAATGGTGTAAGTGGTCGCCCCCAGTTCGGGCAGGATCTGTTCGCGCGCCGTGTTCAACCTGCCCACAACTGTTGTCGGTTCGAGTGTCACCACGTTTGTGGCGGCGCCGAGCTCCGGAGTGCCTGACGCAGCCGGGGGCTGATTGGTTTGCGCGAGGGCGGCGGGGCACCAGGCGAGCGAGGCCAGCAAGAGGAGGACCGGGTGGGCGCGGTCGTTCGGGTCTTGGGGGCCGCTGGGCAGGGCGGGGCGGGCGGGGCAATGGAACATATGGTTTCATAATAGTAACTCTTATTCACACTTATGCAACAAGCTCACAATTCGATTTCAACTGCCAATGGGTTTTCATTTGGGCCGTCGCTTGGAGAAAGGCCCCTGGACGGGGGTGGCGCCAAGCGGATCAGTTCAGGAAAACGCGAGAGTGCCCGGACGGGTTACGGCACAGGGCTCACGCGGAGGAAGAGAGCTAGGCAGCGGGAGGGGCGCGGCTGGGGGAGAGCCGGTAATCGAAGGAGCCGAAGAGTTGGAATTCGGGACAGCCTGCCGGCTCGCTCCAGTCAGTGGTCGCGGTGGGCACGACCACAGGCGCAATCCCGGTGAGCACCGAGTGGTGCTGGAGTTGAGTGATTAGGCAGTTGTGGTCGGGACTCTGAGCGTCGTTGTGCAGCAGAAGATGAAGCTGCGGCGTGACATTGAGAGCCCAAGTTGCCAGCCACAACAGGAGCATCGTCACAACGGCTGCGAGACGGCTGCCGTTGCGCCCATGGCTTGATGCGGTTGCAAGCTTCACGCTAACCTACAATAAAGCACCACACCGGCTGTGGTGCAAGCGCTATCGTGCAGCATCAAGGAAGGCGGCGCGTCTTCACAGCACCACCGCACGGCGCCGCGGGGGAACGCCGCCTTCAGGCGGCAGCAGCGCCGGAATTAGCTGCAACACCGATAATCCCAATATCTCTCGTGTCTCCACGCCTCTGCCGCCTGAAGGCGGCGTTCCTCTGAGGTGGTGGTGCTGGCCAGAACCGCCCTTCTCGACCTGCCCTCGACCCTACTTGAGCGGGGGCGCACCTTCCAGGAAATGCCTCAACACTTGCTTGTCGGCCTGCGAACCGTAGAAAAGGTTCTCCGGAAATCGGTAGTGCCGCTTGATCTCATCCAGGATTTCCGACCCCACGTACGAGTTCAGCCACATCCCGGCCAGGTACTGCAGGCGCAGGTTCTGGTCCGTATTGATCTGGGCGTCCCTCATCCATGCCCGCAAATCGGGCGCCTGGCCGGCATAGGTGGCCAGCAAACCGAAGACCGAGTGGAATCCAACTTCTTGGAGCGACTGCCTCACACGGGCCTGGTCTGGGCGGCTCCAACGTGTTTGCCACTCGTCAAGGTCGATGCGCGTCAGCTCCACTTGACCGCACAAGACGGCATCATAGGCCTCGCCTTGGCTGTCGTTGCTCCAGAGAACCCCGTGCGGGAAGGCCTTGAAAAACGTGGCGATGACGCTTTTGGCTGTGGCCGGATTGCTCTCGTAGAGGGGCATCCACAAAGCCATCACCCCGCCCGGTTTCAGCCGCGCCTTGCACATTTCGTAGTACTCCACCGTGTTGAGCGCGGCGCAGCCTTTGACCCAGGGATCGATCGGGTCAGAGGTGATGATGTCGAACCTCTCTTTGGTGGTGCGCAGCAAATGCCGGCCGTCGTCGCAGACCACCTCGGTCCGGGGATCCTTGAGCACGCCGTGGTTCTCCTTCTCGAAGAGCGGGGCCACGCAGCGCGGGACCAACGACTCGATGTCGCAGATGAGGATGCGCTTGACCTCGGGATGCACGACAAAGCTGCCGGCGGTTACCCCGGCGCCACAGGCCACCACCAGCACCGATTCGGGGCGCGGGTGGATCAGGGCGGGGATATGCCCCAGCATCCGCTGCACGCGCATATCGCGCGGGTCGTTGGAGGCCTGCACCTTGCCGGCGGAGTGGAAATTCCGCACCCCGCTGCTCAGCTTTGTCACGGCGACCGAACCGTTCAGGCCCTCGCCCAAGTAGGTGCAAAAGATGTCCGGGGTGCCGCTGCCCATGGGCACCTCCTCCTCGGCAATGATCCCGGGGGCCAGGCGGTGTCCATACGTGGCCATGGACCGGCCATAAGCCACCGCTCCCCACGGCATCGGAGGCACGCTTCTGGCCAGCAACGCCGCCACGCCCGCCAAAACCGCCAGGGTGACCGCCAGCGCCCGCCGGAAGCCGGGTTGCCCCGAGGCGGCGCCAGGCGCAGCGCCCACGCGGCCTGTCCAAAGCAACGGTGCCAACAGCGCCAGCGCCGCCGCCGCCGGCAGCCCCACTTCCACCCGTTGCGCCCATTGTGTGCCTGCCAGGGGAATCAGGGCCAGGCTGAAGCAAAGGGCGCCCAGGATCGCCCCCATGGTGTTGGCGGCATACACCCGGCCCACCAGGCGCCCGGGATCCTCTCCTCGTGACGCCACTGCGGCCAAGGCCAGTGGAAAACTCGCCCCCCACAAAACCGCGGCCGGCAGCACCGCCCACAGACAACGTGCCAAATCCAATTGAAAGGTGTACCAGGGACTCACGGCCAGGCCAGGGTTGACCGGCCAATAGGGCAGCGAACTCGTGATCATGCAAGCGCCCCAGGCCGTCGCTGCCACCAGCAGCACCTGGCAACCTCCCAGTGCCAGCCGGGGCCGAACCAGCCAGCGCGCCGCCAATGAACCTGCACTGCTCCCGATTCCCAGCCCCCCCAGAAAAACCGCCAGGATAATCGAAAACGTATAGACAGTCGCCCCGAGAATCAGCGATAATGCCCGGGTCCAAACCACCTCCGCGCCCATGGCCGCCACTCCGGACAGCCCCACCGCGACATAGACCGCCCAGGAACCTCCCTGGCGCTCAACCCGGCCTGGCGCGGGTGCGCACGCGGGCGGGACATGGCCCGCAAAAGCGGCCAAACCCAGAGAGACCAAGGCCAAAGCCCCGTTGATTGACGCCGCGACATAGGTCGCCGCCGCCATGTTATACACTCTCAACAAATAGAATCCAGCCAGGAGGCAGCCGAACACGGCCCCGGCGATATTGCCCCCGTAAAAGAAGCCCAGCCAGGAAACCCCCTGCGGCGTCGCTTCCACCCACCGCGCAATCGCCGGCAGGGTCGCGCCCATCAGCAATGTGGGCGGCAACAAACAGACCGCCGCCACCCCTCCACGCAGGAGAATCCCGCCCACCCCCCCTCCCCCCTTCGCCGCGTACACCTGGCCCACCAGCGGCAGGCCAAAGAGCACCCCCAGACCGATGATGCCCAGCCCCAATTCCAGCAGGCCATAGACCCGCAAAGGATGGCGCCGCGGGGAAACCAACCGCGGCAAAAGCACGCTGCCCAGGCACATGCCCCCCATGAAGGTGCCCAATAAGATCCCCAAAGAGAGAGTCGTCAAACCGATCACCAGTTGGAGCAACTGGAGCCAGACGATTTCGTAAATCAGCGCCGCGCAGCCACTGCCAAAGAACAGCAGCACCAGCCAGGGCAAAATCCTGCCGGGCGGCACAGACCCCTTCATTCGACCCGCCCGCGGCTCACCCGCGGCCTCGCCCTGTCTCCCCTCGGCCTTGCCGACGCCGCTCCCAAGACTCGCGGGTGGAATCTCAGCCTCGACATTCATTTTGCTTTCTTTGAGCATTCGAGGCTGAGCGTAAACCAAGAACCCCAAGCGCACAATAGGCCGTCGAAGACGGGTCATGACTTTAGGCTATGGGCGCAGTGGCAAAAAGGTATTGGACAGCTCCGTGGTCGGGAGGGAGAATACCAACGAACCTAGCCCAGCCGTCGCAGACTGTGGGCAAGACTCAACCATTATTCGGTAACCGTCATGAAACCGACGAAGGTCAACATACCCGAAGGGTTGAAGGCGGATCTGCCCCACACGATCTGGGGGAGAACTCTCAGCGCAACTCCTGTGGTGATGGCAGTGGTGGCAACGATGCTGGCCGGGCTGGCCTCCAGCGAGATGACCCGGGCGCAGTATGACCGGTCCTTGGGGGCCCAACAGCAATCCAAGGCGGGCGACCAATGGAGTTTCTTTCAGGCCAAGCGCCTGCGCGGGGCGATCCAGCGCAACACGGCGGATTTGCTGCAAAGCATGGCGGCAGTGCGCCCCTTTGATCCCGATGCCTTGAAGCAAACAGCCGAACAACTGCAGACGCAGGTGTCCCAGCCCGGGAATGTGGATCTCGGCAAGCGGTTGCTGGGGGTGCTGGAGTCTCCCGGAGGGCAGCAGGCTTTGACGTTCCTGCGGACGGGAGAGGCGCCGGCGGTGCCCACCGGGCTCACGCTGCCCCCGCCCATCCGGGCGGCGATGGAAGGCGTCGAGACCTCGATGCCAGATACGGAGATGAGGGGGCTGCTGGCGCAGGTGAGCCTGAACAGCCTGGACGCCTCGTTGAAAGCGGCGCGGGATCAAGCCCAGGCCTATGATGCGGCAACGAAACCGGTAAACCAGGCCATCGACCAGATGGACAATCTGCTGGGCCGGGAGACCACACTCCGGCAAGAGCCCGGCGCTGGAGGGCCTGGCCCCTCCCTCGTCCGGGACTTCACGGCGGCGCGCCTGCGCTACGCGGCCTTGCGTTACGAGATCGAAGCACGGCTGAACCAGACGATCGCGAATCTATACGAGTTGCAGGTGCGCAAGAGCAATATTTCGGCGGAGCACCACCACATGCGGAGCCAGCGCTTCTTTTTCGGCATGCTGGCCGCGCAAGCGGGCGTGATCATCTCCACTTTGGCCATGGCGGCCAAGAACCGCAATCTGCTTTGGTCATTGGCTGCCGGAGCGGGCTTGGTGGCGATTGCCTTTGCCATTTACGTGTACTTATACATCTGATAGGCTAATGAACGGGCCTGAGATGGCGCTGGAGCTTGAGCAACGCGTCAGCGAAACCCGCAAACAAAGGACAATATGCTGTTGCTGTTAGTCCAGTGACAGACTCGCCTGGCTCTCGCCGCGGTAAGCCGCATCGACCGGCTTGGGAGCCACCAACACCAACCGTTCGTTGGCGACCTGGCCGTTCTGCAGCAGCCAGTTCTGAACCCAGCGGGCGCGAGCATTCATCAGCGCGCGGTAATCATCGGCGGTCACTTCTATTTGGCCGGCGACTAATGTTTCCATCAGTTCCGGGGTGGCCTGCTCCAACGCGAGACGATCGGCTTTGGCCAGGTGCTTCTCAGCCGGGCTTTTGCGGGCAGGCTTGCCGAGGCCAACCAGGGCCAGCGCGCGGCGGTAGAGCGGAGGCTTCGGTTTGGCCGCCACCCTGCCGCCGGGTTGGCTGGTGACGGCGAGCGCGAGTTGGTTGGTCTGGAGAATGGCGGCGATATTCGTGCCGAAGCGCTCGGCAAAGGCCGCGCGCAGAAGCTGGTCGTAATCGTCCGGGGCAAGCTGGAACGTTTCGACGGACTGCGGGGCCCTGCCTTTAGCGGCGAGTTCCTGGAGCCGCCTGGTCTTGAATTGGTCGCGCAGCTTCTGTTTGGCCATGGCTCCGCGGTCAGCCAGCGGGTCGATGGCGCCTTCAATTTCAAGATTCAACGCGGGGCGCCGGGCCAGGGCCTTGGCCAGCTTGGTGAGTTTGTCCACCTCGCCTTCAACGAGGTTGGTCGTGCCCGGGGAGAACGAGACGAAGCTGAGTTCCTCTCCGCCTCCCACGAGGGCCCCCAGCAGCTTGAACGGAGAGGCGGCGGTCTTGGTTATTACGTTGACAAGGACTTTGAGAATGACGGGACCGAGGCTGAACTGCGGGTCATCAAGCCGGCCGTGGAGCGGCAGATCAAGCTCGATGCGCCCGTTGCTGTCTTTGAGCAGGGCCACCGCCAGCTTTACGGGGAGGCTGGTTGCGTCGGGACTTTTGTTGCGCGGGCCAAGGGTCAGGTGCTCGAGGTCGATCTTGTTCTCCGCTTTGAGCTCCTTGCCCTCGACATGATAGCGCAAAAGCGTCGTGAGCCGGCCCTTGTTGAGGGGGTGACCAGCATATTTCTCGAAGTAGGGCGTCAGCGGCGTGAGTTCAGTATTGGCATTGGAAATGACCAGATCGACGAAGATGTTCGAGGCCAGCGGATTGACCCGCCCCGCAATGCTGAAGGGCGATTGCTCGCCCACCTTGCCGGCGAGGTCAACCTCGGCCGTCGCATTCAACGCGGAGGAAAGCCCCTTGATTGTGCCGCTGAGTTCCTGGATGCCGACGCTGACGTGGGGCTGGATTGACTCATCGATGAAGCCGAAAGCGGCCCGGTCGAGGCGGACCAGGCCGGCCTGGACCGGGACGGTCTGGGCGCCGGGTTGGCGGGAAACCGCGCCCTGGGCGGGTTGCGGGGCGGCGTTGGTCGCCGAGCCTGCGGCCGGTCTGAGGATGAGCGCCAGGTTCGCCTGGTGGGCCGCGTCGATGAGCAGCGTCGTTTTCGGGGCGACCCAATGCACTTCCGCGACTTTAACCCGGGTGGGCTCCAGGCTGCAATCGATGCCCGTCACCGCCAGTTGCTCCCAGCGCGCCAGCTCTTTGAACGCGACCTCGTCGGTGCCCAGGAAGTTGGTCAGCCACAAATCACCTGTGAACCCAACGTGCGGCTCGACGGTTGCAGCCGGCTGATAACGGAGGTGGCCGTAGGCACCGAGCGCGCCGCGGACAATGCCCACCCGCAGGTACTGGTCGAGCCAGGACTGAAAGGGACGGAGGTCAAGATTGGTGAGTCCCAGCGTGAAATCCGCTGACTGCGGCGCGAGCCGCGCCAGGCCTTCCACGTCGAACGCGGCCGTTTCATTCAGGCGGCCGGAAAGGGCGGCGTTTACGGGCGGGTTGCTGAGCGTGCTCAGGCCCTTGAGGTTGAGCGTGAGTTGGTCCAGCAGGACACTGGCTGGTTTCGGAAGAGAGCGATCCTCGAATTTGACGGTGTAATCGCTCAGCGCGATTTCATCGATACTGACGGTCCAGCCGTTGGTTTGGGCGACCACCGGGGCGGGAGTGCCGCCGCTGGTGTCGTTTGTGCGGCCGGGGGCGAGCAAACCCAGCAGGTTGAGCGAGCCGTCCTGCTCGCGCCGGGCGAGGAGGGAGCCGCCGCTGGCCTTCAGCAGGCCGACGCGCGCGCGCCGCTCCTCCAGGCTGGCGTCAACCTGTGCCAGCCCAAACTCAGCGATGTGCACAACAGTCTCGTCGGCTCCGGGCGCCCTGATTCCGAGGTCGACAAGCTGGAAAGCCAGATTGGATACTTCGGCGCGAAGCTCGTTGGTAACGAGGGCAAAATGATAGGGCACCGTCATCGCCAGTTTGCCGGTCGTGATTTGGCCCCGAAAAAGATCTTCCGCGTAGGGCAGGTATTTCCTCACGTCCACCGCCCTCACCCTCAGTTCCCCGGCGGAACGCACGGGATTGATGGAGACCATTCCGGCGCCCTCGACGGTTTCTGCCGCCTCGGTGGCGATATGGAACGAGTAAGCGGCGTCGGCATCCGCTTTCGTTGTGAATCGTTTTAGGCTCACCGTGAGGGGCTTGAGCTTGGTGCGGAACGGCGTCCGGCGGGTCAGGTCCTCGAGAGTTACGCCGGTGTCCTGGATGGCGAAGTCATCGACGCTCAGAGTCCAGGGTGGCAGCTCGGTGGCCGAGGAGGCAGGCGGGTTGGTCGCGGGAAAGGGGGCGTTGGTGGAGGGAGAAGCCAGCGTCAGGAGCTCGAGCAGGTTCAGGCGCCCGTTCTTCTGCAGCCGGGCAAGGAGTGTCGCCTCGGAGACCTTCACCCCGCCCAGTCGCGCCGTGCGTTCGCGCCAGTTCAGTTCGCCTTGTTGCACGTCAAAGCCCCGCAGGCCGGCCACCGTTTCGCCGGTGTTGGGGTCTTGGAGTTGCACCTGTTCCACGTGAACGGTGCCGTTCGTGACCACGAGGTCCATGCCGTTGGTGCCCGCCTCGAAACAGTAGTCGAGTTGGAGGTCGGCCAGGCCATTCGTGAGCAGTGCCCTTGTAAAATCCTCCAGATACGGCTGGTAACGGTTGAGTTTCACGCCCGTGACCTCGAGGTGACCCCGCGAGCGGAGTGGTTGAACCGTCAGGTTGCCGGCCCAGGTGACGCTGCGACCGGCATCACTTTCGGCCCGGAACGAATACGGGGCGTCCGAGTTTGGGCGGGTGGTGAACCGAGTCAACTCCAGGTTGATCGGCCGATACTGGGTGCGGAAAGGAGAACGCCGGGTCTGGTCTTCGAGCGCGACAAATCCGTTGGTGATCTGGAGGTGAAAGATGTTTACCCGAGGGATGCCGGCCTTATGCGGTGGGGGCGGGGGAGCAGCATTCGTGGGCGACTCGAACATGTTGGCAAAATTCAGTCGTCCGTCTTTGAACAATATTGCCTCGCCGAAGGGTTTGACGAGCCGGATTTCTTTGAACGTCCAGGCCCATCGAAACAGCGAGGAACTTTGGAAGTTGATGTAGAGTTCGTCCCAGGACACAAAGGGGCGGCCATCCGGCTCAGTAAGCGCCAGGCCACGAATCGTGAGGGACAGGGCGAGCGGATTGAACTTCACCTGGCGGACAGCGACCTGGCGTTTGGTGATAGCCGGCAACCGCTTGAGCATTTGCCACTTGATAACCGGCGGCAGCGCGAAAAAGCCAAGGAGTGTATAGACCAGGAACGCCGCCGCTGCCCAAACGACGCGTTTGAACCAACGCGATCGTTTGAAGGCGGATAAACCTGGAAAGTTCATAGCACCGAGCTGAGTGCCTTGGCTGCCGTATCCACGGGCTTAGTTGTCAAGGAGGGCTGGCCCGAGCACCGGTCGGCGCCCGGGCGGCAGGCGGCGCCTTTTCAACCCGGACCGACTTCGGATCGCCAATTCGCCCGTTGCTCCACTCATAGATGTACCCTAGCTTGTCTCGTGCCCGCGTGTTTCGGGGTCAGAACTTGTATTTGATGGCCGACACCAGCTTCTACTGGTCCGCGGTCAGTTTCGGGCTGGCAAGCTGGTTCAAAGTGCTCAGCGCATCCTGGTATTTCTGATCGGCAAACCATCTCGTCGGCACCAGTGCGGCGAGTGAGCCAGGCTCGAGCGGCCACGGATTCGAGCGTTTGCTTTCCATACGCAGATTCAGAGTGAATGAGCTGCATTATGGGCCGCTGGGCGGTCGGGACAAGCACAATCTTTCGGCAGGAGGGGTCAAGCACTGATTTCCGTTGCGCCTTGGAGAGCTTCACGGTCGTCAGATCCTCGATGGCTGCCTGGCAACGTTGCGATGTGGGGCTCGCCCAAGCGCGGCTCCACGAGTCTGGTGACCAACTGGCGGCATTCCTCCCGCAACCGATTCAACCTCTTGCGAGAGCCCATCAATGAGATCCGACATGGGGTAAATCCCCGATGGCGCCTGGTCAGGTTTTTCGTGTAGTATCGCGCCCGCATCGATGACATGATGCAGCGCGTCGAATTATGAACACGAAATCGCATTTCCACGGAGCGGCATTCGCCTCATGAAGACGTTCCTGGTTCATGTCGGCGACGACAACTTCTGCCGGGTGCTTCCCCGGGAACTGGATCAGGCCAAGTCCGGCAATGGGCGGGTCAAGGTGATGGCGTTTCCGCCGCTGGGGATTCAGACCCTCGCGCCGGTGCTGCGCCAACGAGGACACCAGGTGTGGATGTTTGACACCTGCCATCCTCAGATGAAGGCGGAGCACGTCGCGCAAGCGGTGGCGCGGGAACGACCCGGCGTGATTGCCCTCTCGTTCCTCTCGACGACCACGTACCCGGCAGTCAAGAGCATGGCCCGGCGGCTCAAGGCCGAGGCCGCGCAGATACCCATCATCGCCGGCGGCGCGTTCGCCACCTTGAATGCGGACCGGATTTTGGGGGACTGCTCTGACATTGATTGCGTGGGGGTGGGCGAAGGCGAGGAACTGCTGCCGGATTACCTGGACCACCTCGACAGTCCGGGGGCCGTGGCGGGCCTGGTCTGGCGTGACGGCGCGAAAACGGTTGAGAACACCCCGCGTCCACTCCTGCGGGACCTGGACCGGTTCCCGTATCCGGACCGGACCAGTCTGCCGATCGACTACATCGAGTCCTTGCCGTTGGATGTCCCCGCGGTCCTTTCGCTGGACAAGTTTTGCACGGTGCAAACGTCGCGCGGCTGCCCCTACTCGTGCAGCTATTGCGATATCCCCTCCCTGGGCCAGGGCCGGTGGCGCAGCCGTTCGCCGGAACATGTCCTGGGCGAGTTGCAGGAACTCAATGATCTGGGCTATCGCTCGATTTACTTTACCGATGACCACTTCCTGATCAACCGCAAGCGAATTGACGGAATCTGCCGCGGCATCATCGAACGCAAACTGGAGTTTCACTGGGGCTGCGAAGGCCGGGCGGATTCGGTCGGAATTGAGCAACTGCCGGTGATGTGCCGGGCCGGCTGCAATTTCCTGGCGTTTGGCGTGGAGGCGGGGACGCAAAAGGTGCTGAATCGGCTCCACAAGAAGCAGACCCCCGCGCAGGTGGAGCACGCGGTCAGGGAAGCGAAACGGCAGGGCATCGCCAGGGTCCACGGGTTCTTCCTCGTCGGCTCGCCCGATGAAACCGAAGCGGACATTCTGGAGAGTTTCCGCTTCGCCGCGCGTTTGGAGTTGGATACGTTCGGTTTCAATCGGTTGTGCGTCTATCGCGGGACGCCGCTCTGGCAAGAATATGTCGCGCGCGGGATCATTGACGACGAGCGGGACTGGCACAAGTGGTTCAAGTGCTCGGACATCGACCCCACTACTCTGCCCAGCGCGGTGGTGAATCGACTCCGGGCAAAAGGTTATGGCTTGCTTTTCCTCCACCGGATTCTCAAGCGCCCGCTCCGAACCCTGAGACTTCTGCGCACCTTCGGCCGCCACATGAAGACCTCGGATATTGTCAAATTGCTGAGCAGTCCGTTCCGCCGACGAACTTTGACCCGGAAGCCCGAACTCCCCGCCCGGATGATGGATGCCGGACGCGAGGAGCCGGACCGCCAAACAGTTCTCGCGGCCCGCCGGCTGCCGGCACGCGTCAGCCAGGAATGATCGGCCCGCGAAATGCCTCACTGCGCCAAGGCAGCAGCTCCTCCAGGTGATGGGTGATGCCGCTCCCGATCGGGTGAGCACCCCGCAGCACCGGCGCGGATTTCCAGCAGATCTGGGATCGGAAAAGACGATGAATGTATTGCTGCTATAGCACGAGCAGTTTGACGCCGCCAACCAAAGCCCATTCCCCGCCCCCCTATCGGATGGCTACCCGGACACTGCTCTCTGGCCACGGGAAGCGGGGAGGTGGATGTGGAAGGTGGTTCCCACCCCCGCCTCTGACTCCACGGCAATCGCTCCTCCATGCTTCTGAATGAGCGTATGGCAGATTGTCAGCCCCAGACCCATGCCCTTTTGATTCCCCCGCTGCTTCATCGAGAAATAAGGATCAAAGATCCTCGCCAGCACCTCCTTCGACATGCCCACGCCCCGGTCGGCAATGCTCACCCGAACGTAATCACCCGGCGGCAGGGAAGGATTTTGATGGGGCCCGAGCACCACATTCTCCGCCCGGATGGAGATCACTCCTCCCTGGGACATCGCTTCCCGCGCATTCAGGACCAGGTTCCGTATCACCTGTCCGATCTGCCCGGCGTCCACCTCCGCCGGACGGAGATCATCAGCCAGGGAGAAATCGCAGCGCACCGGTGAACCGAGCAAAGCAAGGCGGGCGGATTCCTGAATCACCCCGGAGAGGCGGGTCGGCTTCCGGATCGGTGCCCCGCCATCGGCAAAAGTGATGAGCTGCCGCGTCAAGTCGCGGGCCATCAAGGCGGCCTCGTTCGCCTGCTCCAAAAGGTGTGCCAGCTCCTCGCCGGGAGGGGTGAGCGTCTGGGCCAGTTCGAGGTTGAGGAGGATCCCCATCAGCAGATTATTGAAATCATGGGCAATGCCCCCCGCCAGAATCCCTGTGGACTCCAGCTTGCTCAGAATGAGACGATCCTCCTCGGCCCGCTTGCGCTCGGTGATATCCATCAGAGCCGCACGACACTCCCGCCCCGACGCCGCAACCGCCGCCTCGATCCGCACCTCGACCGCTGGCTTTGCTTCCCTCAGAAGCGTCACTTCGCAGAACTCCCTGGCCGTGCTCTCGAATACCCGCGTGAGGAAGGCATTGAAAGCCGGCAGGTCGGCCGCGGAAACCCAAAGCCCGAAGCGCCGCTTGACCAGCCGGGATCGCTCGTTCCCCAAC
The DNA here is from genome assembly GCA_963749495.1 of uncultured bacterium. GTDB lineage: Bacteria > Verrucomicrobiota > Verrucomicrobiia > Limisphaerales > UBA8199 > CAVQND01. The sequence continues at coordinate 557,893 of CAVVMW010000012.1, read as the reverse complement.
AAGGCGGCACTGGTGAGATTGGCCTCGACAATAGTCCCCTCGCGATCGAGGGTCAAATAACCCACCGGGGCGAAATCGTAGAGGTCGCTGTATTTTTCCAGCCACGCCTCCATCTCGTTCCGGGCCTGCTGGAGTTCCTCGTTCTGCATCTCCAGCTCGATCTGGTGGACCTGCAATTCGTGGACCAAGCGCTGCGTGTCGGCTTCGGTTGGGGCCGGACCCGTCTCCGGGCGCTGCTCCCTCAGGTGCTCCTCGGCGCGACGGCGCAGTGCGGCGGCCGCGGGTGAGAGTTTCGGTTTCTTTTGCATGTGATCAAGTCCCCGGAGTTGCGCGCGTGCTGCAATTGGCTCATCGTGTCGCTCTTTTTCGCGTTTTCAGCCCCTGCTTGCCATTCACTGTTCACTGGTTACTGGTTGCTAATAACCGCTCACTTCCCTCCCGCCCGCGGGTCCAATTTTGCGAATTGGCCCGCGATCCGCTTCTCCAAACCAATCTGTTTCGCCCGCAACCTCGCCTCCAGCGTCTTGGCCACAGTGATGTCCGTGAAGGTGATCACCACGCCGTCGATCCGGTCGTCCATCGTGCGATAGGGCATGATGCGCACGGTAAACCAGCGGCCGTCCCGCGTCGCCGCCGGTCTCTCCGTCGCGGTCAACGTCCGCAGCACCTCGCGCGCGTCGGCCGCCAGCGTCGGGTGCATCAGGTCCGAAACCAGGTCGGTGATGGGCCGGCCCACATCGCCCGGGATGAGTTTGACGATGTTCGTCGCCTGGGTGGTGAACCGCCGCACGTTGAGATCCTTGTCCAAAAACAGGGTGGCGATGTCCGTGCTGTCCAGCAGGTTCCTCATGTCGTTGCTCGACCGGGAAAGCTCCTCCACCTTGGCCGATAACTCGGCGTTGAGCGTCTGGAGTTCCTCGTTCAGCGATTGCATTTCCTCCCTGGAGGTGGTGAGTTCCTCGTTGGTGGACTGGAGCTCTTCATTGGTGGATTGCAGTTCCTCGTTGGCGGACCGGAGTTCCTCCTGCGAGGTCTGCATCTCTTCGTGGGTGGCCCGCGCCTCGGCGCGGACCTGCAGGAGTTCCTGCTCCAATTGCGCCAGCCGCGCGTTACGGACGTGAGCCTGGGGCGGCCGGACTGGCGCTTTGGCGGCCTCGGTCGCGGCCACGTCGGTGAAAACGATCATCACCAACCCCTCCAGCGGCCCGGGTTCTTCAAGTCGCTGAACGGTCAGATCCACAAACTGCTCGCCGCCGTTGGTCTCGATTTTGAGTCCGTGGAGCATCACGCTTCCTTTTCGCCGGAGCGCTTTCTGGAAGGCGCCGGCCAGTTCGTAGCGCAGGCCCTCGCGGGCCATGGCAAAGAGGTTCCAGTTGGCCTTGCCGGCGGCCGGTTCCAGGTACTTGCCGGTCCGGCCGCTGATGTAGAAGATATCGCCCTTGTCATTGACGAGCACGGCCGGCGGGGCGTAACGCTGCAGGACCAATTGATCGGCCAGCGACTGGACACTGACCGGCGTTTTGGGCGCCTGACGTGCCTCCGGCCCGCCGGGCGGACCGGCGCCAAAGGACGGGGGAAACTCCACCGATTCCGGCCGGAGACCAAACTCCGTCCGCCGAAAGAGCCTTGATTTGCCGCTGAGCGGGACAAACAGGTCAGTGGCGCCGCCAATCGTCTCCGCGCTGCCAAGAAACAAAATGCCGCCGGGATTGAGGCTGTAATGAAACAGCGGAATGAGTTTTTTCTGCACCTCCGGGGTCAGGTAGATGAGCAGGTTGCGGCAGCTCAAGATGTCCAGCTTGGTAAAGGGTGGGTCCATGATGAGATTCTGCGGCGCAAAAATGACCATCTCGCGAATCTCCTTGCGCACCGCGTAGCCGCGTTGTTCTTTGGCGAAGAACCGGCCCAGCCGCTGCGGCGACACGTCAGCCGCAATATTGGCCGGAAAGAGGCCCTGCCGCGCCTTGTCAATCGCGTCCCGGTCCAGGTCGGTGGCGAAGACTTGAACCGTGAATTGCCCCTTGGGCTTAATCTCCTCGACCGCCTCCTTGAGCACGGCGGCAAGGGAATAGGCCTCCTCCCCGGTGGAGCAGCCGGGCACCCACGCCCGCAGGGCCTGGCCGGGCGGCCGGTTGGCGAGGAGCGCCGGAATGGCCTGGGCGCGCAACTGCTCCCAGGCGGCCGGGTCGCGGAAGAAACTCGTCACCCCGATCAACAACTCCTTGAAGAGCAGATCCAGCTCCTGCGAGTTCTCCTGCAAATAGCGGACGTAGGCGGCCATCTTGGAGATCTGGTGGATGCCCATGCGACGCTCGATCCGGCGGTAGAGGGTGTTCCTCTTATGGAGGGAAAAGTCGTGGCCGGTGTGTGCGCGCAGCAGGATGACCGCCTTTTCCAGGCCGCTCTGCATTTTATGTTCCAGGTCCACTTCCGTTCGGGCAATCAGCGGGGTGCGCTGGAGATACGTGAGGATCTTCCCCGGCAACTCGTCCACCGGAGCCACGATATCCGCCAGCCCTGCGTCTATCGCGCTGCGCGGCATGCCATCGAACTTGGCCGTCCCCGGCTCCTGCACCAGCACCACGCCCGCCTTTTCCTTGATGGCGCGCAGGCCCAGCGTGCCGTCGGAGCCCATCCCGGACAGAATCACGCCGATGCTGCGCTCCTGCTGGTCCAGCGCCAGGGAACGCAGGAAAAAATCGATCGGCAGGCGCAGCCCCCGCGGCGCCGACGGCTCCAGCAAGTGCAGGACCCCGTGCAGGATGGACATGTCCTTGTTGGGCGGTATCACATAGACGCAATCCGGCCGCACTTTGGTGCGATCCTTGACCTGAATGACTTTCATGCCGGTGGCGCGTTGAAGCAGTTCGGGCATGATCCCCTTGTGCGTCGGGTCCAGGTGCTGGACAATGACAAACGCCATGCCGCTGCCCGCCGGCACGCGCCCCAGAAACTGCTCCAACGCTTCCAGTCCTCCGGCGGAGGCGCCGATGCCGACGATGGGGAACGAAACGCCTCCCGCCGAGGCGGGTGTCTCGTGGCGAGCCGCCTTGGCAGGCTTTTTCTGTTGGCGTTCCAGTTTGGGTTTCGTCTTCATGATCCCGTTAGCGACGCCCGCGGAAGCGGGAAGTTCGGCGCCACACTGTCTCAGGATGTTGTGGCGGACCGATCATTTTACGCTTCCTGATGGATGTCGAGTTCACGCGCGAACCGATGCATTGTCGGCCAACCCGCAGAATATGCACTGATCCGAGAGTTGCCGCAAGCTCTCTATAGGGGAAACCGCTCCCTGATCCATCAGACCCGGGTGTTTCCCATCCCTGGTTCACTTCGCGGACCCTCCTCCGGCAACAAGCCCTGGGCCTTAAGGACATTTACGACTTTCGGATCATTCACCGGCAGTCCGGATACGACCCTGAAAGAAAACCGGTCACCCAAGTCCACGACCTCGATGTCGTGCACGGGACGCGTTTTGCCCGCAAACAAGTCCAGCTTCCGCTGGATGAGGTACTGCATGAGCCGCATCCCCTCCGACCCCAGGAGGTCCGTGAATTTCGTGTCGAGCAGGGACGCGGCGCGCTCTTCTTCCGGGAGAAGCGCCGTGTTCCAGGCGATTGCGGCCAGACGCAGGATCTTCGCATGATCCTCTTTGGCCTTGCACATATCGAGGAGCGGCCGCGCGAACTCGCTCAGGATTTCGGACATCTTCTCAACACCGGGCACATCTTTCACTAACACGGATTCTCCGCCCAAGTCCGAGCGCCGAAGTCGCTCGGCCATGGCGCTATCCGCCGCCTCGATGAGTTCCTGCTCCCGGTCTGGACGCCGTGCTTCTGCCATTTCCGGGCTGTCAACTGTGTTCTCGATGCGAGGCGGACCTTGGACCAGCAGGGACTCTTTGCCAGGCTCCGAGTGCTGAACTCTTTCGGCGCGGGCCTTAGCTGCCGCCTGGGCAAGCTTCCGCTCCCGCTTCAGACGCGATGCTTTTCCCATATCCAAGAAAAGCTTGCATGCCGGCCCCGCGCGGGCAAGCCGGGAGTGGGAGGCCTTAGGCCGCTGGGTTGTGCGGTGGTGGTGTCAGGAAGCCGGTCAGGCTGGTTCGGCCGGGTCAGGAGTCCCGACCCAGCGCCTGCGTCACGGTGGGCACCGGCAAATCAGGTCGCTCCACTCAGTTAGGCGGCGCCTCATGGTATGGCCTGCCCTGCACGTAAAGATCAAGGCGCTCCTGCATTTTCTTGGCTGCCTCGTCGGGACAACCGGGAATGGCCATCGCCTGCCTTTGACCCCGCCTTCACGCTCGAACCCACGACTGAGTTGGAAACGGCACAATGGAGTCCAACTGGGCCCGCGCCGGTGACCGTAGGGAGCCAGAACATCGTCACCAACAGTGTGGTCGGTCCAGCCCGCTATTACCGCCTGAAGAGGTAGCGAAAGGCAAAGGGTCAGAGAGAGATTCCGCTCCCGAACGAAGCCGGGCGATGAGAATCAAAGCTGAGGCGTTGGTTACGGGCTTCCCTTACGCCGACAGCACGGTTCCCGGCAGGTCCATCGCTTTGAAGCACTGAGAAGATCAAGGCTGTTGCGGTGCGGGAACCCCTTTTGCGGAGGACGGTTCGTTCCTGTCCGCATTCGGGATACGAGCGGCGTCACTCGAGACAAGCTTCACCACGACGTTCGTGTCACCGGCATGAGCTTGCACAGTGCCGGCGACAATTCCGGCCAGGCCACTGCCGGGAGGGGATTGTGCGCGCACCTCCACCGCTCCTTCGCAAACCTGCTTGAACATGAAGCGCCCATCGGCCGTCGTCTGAGTCATCATGCTGGGAGGTTGGCCATCGACACTCAAAGCGACGTGCGCTCCCCAGGATGGCTTGCCGTCGAGACCGATCACCCGCCCGGCGAGCTGCAGGTTCGCGATTTTGAGAACAATCGCCGGCAGTTGCAGATTCGCGGTTCGTGTATCGTATGCCGACACATCCTGGTCGGCGGTGCCGTAACCGTCGGCGATGACCCCCAGGTTGTATCGCACTCCTTGCGGGAGGGCGCTGAAAGAAAATGAACCCTGCTCATCGAGCTTGTCGAGTCGCTCCAGGAGCAAGAGGGTGTTGAGTCGTTCCAGGAACGAGCGTGTCTGAGCGCCATCGGGACATTGGGCGAGGTAAAGCACGGCGTTGGTCACTGGCTTGCCTTCTGTATCGCGCACGGAACCGGAGAGGGTGAGCGCGGCTCGCAGGCGCAGGTCGAGGTTCGTAGTCGAGGCCGTGAGTTCAACAATCGAGGCAAGATGGTGCGCCGCATCACGGCCCAAGAGCCAGGACTTGGCTGGCAGCCCGTCCGTCCTTGCGGGCCGCACTTCCCATTTAAGCGTAAATCTTCCGTTTGCGTCACTCTTGATGGGAAGGTCGGTGCCCATTGACGGCAGGACTGACAAGCTCACCCCCGGAGCAGGCGCGCCGGAGGGGCCAAAAACGGTGCCAGTCGTGACCCGCGCGCGGGCACTCTGGCTCTCAAAGGGGCTTAACTGGATGACAACATTCGTGTCGCCTGCCTCGGCTCGAAGAGTGCCGACCAGAGACGGGCCCCGATTGGTGCCGGATATGAAGGCGGACACGTATACCGTTCCCGGGGCGACTTTCTTGAAAACAAAACGCCCTTCGGCATCCGTTTGGGCGTTGCCGCCGGCGCCATTGACCCACAAGCCCGAAACGGGCTTGCCATCTGGCCCCACCACTTTGCCGGCCAGTTGGAGATTCGCCGCCAGGAGCTTGATGGGGGGCAATTGGAGTTTGTTGGATTGTGTGCCATCACGTTGCGCAGCAACGCGGCCGACCGAGCCGTAGCCGCTGGCGCTCACGCTCACGTGATAGTCTCCTTCCCGCGGAAGGCCCTTGAAGGTGAATGAACCTTGTGCATCAGTCCGGGTCTGGTCCAACTCCTCATCCGCCTTGTGGAGGACCATATTCAACGACACAGCGGCGTTGGCCAACGGCCTGCCCTCTGCATCTTGCACGTAACCCGAAAGAGCGACTCCTGCTTGCAGGCGCAGGTCAAGGTTCGTCGCCGTTTCATCGAGGTTGCGCGTTGCGGCCAAATTGCGCGCTACATCACGCCCGACCAGCCCGGACTTGATGAAGGGAGCACCCCCGAAGGCGGGCTGGCGTTGCCAGCGCATCATATATCTTCCTCTGGCGTCGCTGTAGGCTGTCGGCTCAAGCCGGCGGATCGCCACACCCTCACCATCACCAACGGAGCCGGCGCCCCGGAAGGGTCGAAGATTGTGCCGGTCGTCGTTGATTGCGGGCCGGTCACGGCCCCGGCACTGGGGTCGCGAAGTTGGATGACGATGTTCGTGTCGCCTGCTTGAGTCTTGGCCCCGTATCCGGATGTCGCCATGACGGTCGGGACCCCGGGGCGGGTTTCAGGAGGACCGTAGCTGCGCGCATGGAGATAAACCTCCCCTTCGCACACTGCGTCAAAGACGAAGCGCCCATCGCTGTCTGTTTTGGTGGTGGGCGGTTCACGTTGTCCCTGGCCAGAGAAGCTCACCTCGGCCCCGGCGACCGGCTTTTCGCCAGGGCCCAGCACTCGACCGGCGAGTTTGCGCTCGGCCCGCTTGAGCACAAAGGCGGGAAACTCATAACGGCCGGGTTTCGCATCCTTGGCCTTCAGGTCCCCACCGGCCCTGCCATAGCTTCGGGCGGTAAATGCATGGACGAAGTATTCCCTTCCCTGCGGCAGGGCGGGAAAGGCAAAGGAACCCCGCGCGTCAACATGGGCCGGTCGAGGGTCTAATTGGGGGGCTGAACGATCCACAAGGATGCTCAGGTCCAGCATAGCGCTGGTGAGCGGCGCCCCCTCGGCGTCTTTGACGGAACCTGAGAGTGTGATGCCGGGTTCCAGGGTGAGGTCCAAGTCGGTTGGTAGCGTGTCGAACTCCTGGATCGCGGCAAGGTTCCGCTCCGGACAGCGAGCCATCATGAAATTCGTCCGGATGATGGGGCCGATCCACACGAATGCCTCTCTCAGTTCTCGTGTGATTGTCAGCTCATATCGTCCGTTGGAATCCGTTCTGCCTTCGACATAAGGGCTTGCCCCGGGGTATTGCCCCGGATGAAATGACACGAGCACCCCTGCCGCCGACGCGCCCACACGGTTGCGTATCGTGCCGGTGATCGTGGTGGCTCGAGGCAGTTCGAAGCGAACTTGATTGGTCCGGTCAGTCTCAATTGTAGCCACGCTGCCTTGCGGCGCCCAGTCTTTCTTGGCGGCTGAAATCCACCACTGGCCGGGCGGCACGCGCAAGAGGGCCACACCGTCGGCGCCGGTATAAGCACTCGATCCGCCCGAGAACCTGCTCGACGAAACCTCCACGTCCGCGAGCGGTTTGAGAGTGTCCCCGGCGGCCACGGTCACCTCCACCCAAGCGCCTTTCGATGCGTGAACCACAACGTTGCGCGTGGTTTCTCCGGCCACCACCCTCACCGAGCCGTTTTCTCGCAGCACCGCCATCCAGTCAGGAGCGGGCTGGTCAAAAGTGGCACCGATGGCATTGGCAAAATAGAGGCCGGGCTCAGCCTGCGGAATGCGAAATGCCCCGTCGGCACTGGTCTCATCGGACTCGATGGATTCATACACGTGAAGTTCTCCCGCGGGGGGCTGAAATTTCACCCTGACGCCTCGAAGCGGTTGGCCAGTCTCGGTGGCCACCACTTTCCCTTCAATGGCTCCCGGCGGGCCAACCATGAGTTCGATGTGTTCTTCTCCGGATTGATAACCCCGGCCCCCGGCGTAACCGCTGCCAATCTGGTGGGGGGACTTGCCCGTCATCCTGACGCCCAAGGCGGCGTGGCCATCGGCTGGAAAGTTCTCGATACGGAAGCGGCCATCCGCCGCGGTCCTGGCGGAGAAACATTCGCGCGCCGGCTTGCCAAACAGATCGTTCTCGTGCGCCGCCCTCGCATGTTCGTCCGCAAAGCTGGCTCCCAAAACCCACACTTCCGCATCGGCTACGGGCCGGTGATTCGCATCCACCACCACACCGGCCAGCCCTGTTGGCGCCGTGAGGACCAGCGGCTCGGGCGAAACGCCAAGGAGTGAATTCCAGGTTTTCCAGCCTGTGGCCAAGCCCGCCTTCTTCACCACCACGAGGGTTGTGCCCCGTGAAGAGGGAACTGCGAATGCGCCTTTGCTGTCCGTAACCGTGCGCCGCTCGAGTTCCGGTTTCCCCTCTGTGGTGTAGCCAGGCCGGGCTTGATAATGATAGCAATCCACCGTCGCACCCGCCACCGGACGGCCCTGTTCATCCACCACGATCCCGGAGACCTGCGGGGACGGGCTGGCCTCCGCAGCCACCGTTTTGTCCCAGGCACCGGTGAGGGTGATCAATCCCAATGCCAGCGCCAGACACGCAGGCGTCAGGGCGCGGCGCGAATGCTGCTTGGACGCTGGTTCAGAACCAACGGGGGAGCCAGAGGGCGAGTGCCCAGTGTCGAGCATCGAGGGAACGCCGGGTTGCAGGCTCTCGTCCCTCGCCACTCGACGCTCCGCTGTGCGCATGGGCGAATAGAAACCATTCAACAGGGGTCTGAATCCCGCAAGTATCGTTGGGTTCATGATTCTCATTTCTCCTTCCGTGAAAGCATCTTTTTGAGTTTCCCGATTCCGCATTGAACTTCGAGGCCATTTTCTTCACCAACCCTGTCCAGCATATCCGGGTGGTGCGCGAATGCCAAGCCACTCCTTCGCAATGCTCTGACGCCTTCGGCGGGCCGGAGCTGGAGGAAAACGCCGAATTTGCTCCGGCCGGGCTATTGGCGGCGGGACGCAAGCCTGGCAGCCAGGTCCCCATACCATTTGCGCAGATGAACGTGGAACACGGCCAACGCGAGCAGAGCACCCCGCTATTTGCGGCGGGCAAAGCAGGTGACTAACGCTGTGTAATGACACCGCACGTTGGCTTTCGTTCTGCGGGTGTGCCGGTTTTTCAGCCCTTTCTTGGACGATTGCACCCGCAGCTCCGCCAGTTGGCGGCAAAGGTTTTGAACAAGGAAGCGAGAAGTTGGGTCATATACTTTGTGATACAAAGTGAATTGCCCTGTTTTATGAAAACATTTCTTCGTACAACTGCCGTCTTGTCATTCCTGTTCTGCGCCATTGGCGGGCTGTGGCTGCTCGGCAAAGCAATTGCCAGCAAATCCGACGACCTCATCGTTGCGGCGGTGCTTGGATTGTTTCTTGTCGGCATGGCCTTTTTCTTTGGCGGGATACTCCTTTTCGCCGCCGAAAGGTTGGACCGGAAGGAAAGAGGCTGATGGTCAAGCAGTCGCCTGCCGTTATGAACTCCAGACTCAAGATCCATCTGTTTCATTGCCCACCCGGACCGGTCTGGCGCCTCTGCCTTGCGGCCCATCGGGCCGGGGATTCAGAGCGAGCAGATAGCCCGGACAATGCGTCTGCTGCATGGGTTGACCTCCGGCACGACCACGCGGATGCGGTCGGACTGCCCCCTCGGGAATGCACCCACCCATTCAGCCGCGTGCAGCCGCTTGTTGGTGGCGATGGCCATGCCGCCTCGCACGGTGGTGGCTGAGCACCCGCCGCCGAGATGGCAGGTAATGAGGCGCAGTTGATCTGGACATTTGGAGAATCGCCGGTAACCATTTGGCTCGTCGTGCCATCAACTGTCTAACGGCAAATGAACACTGTGCAAACTTCCCGGCGAAACTTCCTCAAGACCCCTGCAATATCGCGCCCCGTGGAAGCCGCCGGAAGTGAGAGTGCAATCTATGAAAGCAAAACCAAACCTCACTGCCATGTCACGCCGTGACTTTGTCAAAACGAGCGCTCTTGGGCTGACCGCCCTTTCTGCCAGCCGCGTGACGGGCGCCAATGAGCGCATCAACGTCGGATTGATTGGCTTCGGCCTCGTCGGCCGGTTCCACATGGCCGCGCTGAAGGAACAACCGGATGTGCAGGTCAGTGCCGTGTGCGATGCGCACCGGGGCAGGGTGGATGCGGCCGCCGCCATGGCGGGCGGCAATGTGGCCAGGTACGCTGACTTCCGAAAGCTGCTGGCCGACAGGAACGTGGATGCAGTCTATGTCGCCACTCCGGACCACTGGCACGCTCTGATGACCATGATGGCCTGCGACGCCGGCAAGGATGTCTATGTGGAGAAGCCCACCACATTATTCGTGAAGGAAGGCGACTGGATGCTGGAGGTGGCGCGCCGCACCAAACGGGTGATCCAGGTCGGCACCCAGAACCGCTCGGGCCCGCCTTTCCAACGCGCGCGCGAACTCATCCGCCAGGGCAAACTCGGCCAGATCGTGTCCGCGTCCAACAACAACTCCCGCAACATCATGCCGGGCTTCGGCAATCCCCCGGACCAAGCGCCGCCGGCGGAGCTCGATTACGACATGTTCCTGGGACCCGCCCCCAAGCGGCCTTACAACCCCAACCGCTCCATTTACCACTTCCGCTGGTTCTGGGACTACTCGGGAGGACAAGGAACCAATCTCGGCCAGCACTCGCTCGACCTGGTGCATTGGATCCTCGGTGTGAAGGCCCCGAAATCGGTCTATAGCACCGGAGGCCGCTGGTTCGTGAAGGACAACTGCGAAGTCCCCGATACCCAGGATGTCATTATGGAATACCCGGGCTTTACCGTCACCTGCCAATACCGCGAGGCCACAGCCGGCAAGGGCGGATTGGGCATGGGCGGCCTGACCTTCTATGGCACCTTTGGCTGCCTGCCGATTTCCCGAGGCGGGTTCGAGTTGCACGCCGACCCCAAGATCAACCCGAACAACACCGTCGCCGGCATCCTGGGCGTCAAAGGCCACCCCGTCGGCGGACCCCAGCTTGAGCCTGAGGAAAAGGGCGAATTATGGACTGCGCCCGAAAAAGATGAGAGCGGCAATGCCATCAAGGACTACTCACGCCATGGGCGGAATTTCCTGGGTTGCGTGAAGTCCCGTCAGCAGCCCTTCTCTGATTTGCAGAGCGGCCACGAAGTGGCCACGGCTTGCCACCTGTCCAATATTTCCCTTCGGCTCGGGGGCCGCAAGCTGGTCTGGGACGCAGAAAAGGAGGAAGTGGTGGGTGACCGCGAGGCCAATGCGATGCTGGTGCGGCCCTATCGGGCGCCGTGGGATGCTGAACTGCGCGCCCTGGGCATCAAAGCATGAAGGCAATGAATCGTCGGCAAGCTTTGGCCGCGCTGGCGGGCGGTTGTTCCGCGCTGATGCTGGGCGGCGGGTGTTCCGCAACCGGGGCAAAGCCCCTTCCCCCTCTCCCCGTCCGACTCGCCGCGCTGCCGCGCCGTCGCAGCGGGCGGGGAGAGGGCCGGGGTGAGGGGCCGCCTTCCGGGCGCAGCAGCCTGGGCGTCGTCATCTACACCCTCCAAATCAGCCAAAAGAATGGCTGGGGCGGGCGTCACGAGGGATTGTCCCCCGCTTTGGCCTTCCTGGAGGAGAGCCATGCCCTTGGGGCCGGGGGCATCCAGTGCCCATTCGGCCCGCAGGATTCGCCCCGCGCAGCCGAGGTGCGCCGGCAGGCGGAGAAGTATGGGATGTTCGTGGAAGGGATTCTGAATTTCCCGAGCCAGCCTGAAGAGGTGGACCGCTTCGAACAGCAGGTGAAAGTTGCCAAGGCGGCCGGCGCCAGCCTCGCGCGGACCGCCCTCCTGCCCGGGCGGCGCTACGAACAGTTCAAATCGTTCGCCGAATTCCGCCAGGCCGAGAGGCGCGCCGCGCAGGTCCTGCAAGCGATTGAGCCGGTCTTGGCGCGCCACCAGCTTCGTCTGGCAGTCGAGAACCACAAAGACCAGCGCGTGCCCGAGAAGCTTGCCTTGCTCAAGAGCTTGAGCAGCGAGTGGGTCGGCCTCTGCGCGGATTTCATCAACAACCTCGCGCTTCTCGAAGATCCGGTGGAGACCCTGCGGGCCCTGGCGCCCTGGGCCATTACCGCGCACATCAAAGACGCGGCGGTGCGCGAATACCAGGACGGCTTCCTGCTGGCCGACGTGGCGCTGGGGGAAGGTTTTCTCGACCTGCCGGCGATGGTCCGGCTCCTGCGCCAGGCCAATCCCTCGATTCGCTTCGGCCTGGAAATCATCACCCGTGACGCGCTTAAGGTGCCGGTCAAAACCGAGGCGTATTGGCCCACCTTCGAGGGTGTGCCGCGCAGCGCGGTCAATCCCATCCTCCAGTTGGTCCGCGCCAAGAGCAGCCCGGCGCCCTTGGCGGAGATTTCGAAATTGCCGGTGGCAGAGCAAATGGCGCTGGAACACCGGGCAGTCGAGCAAAGTTTGAAGTACGCGCGCCACCGATTGAATATGTAGCTCGACGGAGCCAACTTAACCATGTCGAGATAATGCCGAACGAAAATTATCTCTCCTGGCTATCGAAATCCACGCGGACCTGCTGGTGGCATGACTCGGCAGACCCCCGCGAGTTGGAGCGCGGGATCGAGCGCGGGGCAATCGGGGCGACAACCAATCCGTTCTTGTCGCACCTTGCCTTGGCAGCCAACCGCCAGCTTTGGGCGGCGGAAATCCGGGAAGCCGCGGCGGTGGCCACGAACGCCGAAGACCGCGCCGAGCGGTTGATGCGCATTCCCGTCACGAACGCGGCCCGGAAGCTGTTGCCGCAGTTCCAGGGGACTGGGGGGCGGCAGGGCTGGGTTTGCGCGCAGGTCAACCCGGCTCGGGCGGCAGACCGCGAGGGCATGCTGGCGATGGCGCGGCGATTTCACGCCTGGTCGCCCAACATCACGGTCAAGCTGCCGGCCACCAGCGCGGGCCTGGATGTGCTGGAGCAATGCGTTGCCGAGGGCATTTCCGTCACCCTGACCGTGAGCTTCACCGTGCCGCAGGTGCTGGCCGTTGCCGAGCGGCGCCGGAAAGGCATCGAGCGGGCCAAAGCCCGGGAGATGGCTCCCGGAAGCTGCTTTCCTGTCCTCATGATTGGCAGACTGGACGATTACCTGCGAGACGTGGCGCTGGATAGCCGGGCCGATGTGCCCGAGGGCGATATCCAGCAGGCCGGTCTGGCCATCGCCAAGCGGGCCTACACGCTCCTTGAGGCGCGCGGCGATGGAATGCAAATCATTGTCGCCGCCCTGCGCGGCCTTTATCACGCCACCGAGTTGGCCGGCGCCAAAATGATCTTTTCGATCTTCCCAAGCTGGCAAGAGCCCTTGATGTCCGGCCCATTGCGGTGCGAGGAGCGAATTGACCGCGAAGTTCCTCCGGCGGTCATCCAGAGATTGTCGCGAATGAGAGAGTTTGTGCGGGCATACGAGCCGGACGGGATGAAGCCCGAAGAGTTTATCAGCTTTGGGGCGACGCAGAGAACCCTGGCGCAATTCTACGACGCAGGTTGGAAATCAATGGAAACCTTCAAGCTCTGAGCCGTGTCAAATCAGAAGAAAAGCGGGGGGGTAAGGCCTCAGAAGGTGTGAAAAAATCGATTTCCGGCGCCAAGCACCGCAAAAATCTTCAAAATCCCCAGGAAAACAGAGGGGTGCTTTCATGGATGATGCCCGTTTTGGCATTTTTTCACACCTTCTCAGTGAAGGCGGGAGCGGCAGCGCGGGCAGACCCCTCACCCCGGCCCTCTCCCCACCCGCTGCGACGGCGCGGCAGCGCGGCGAGTCGGATGGGGCGAGGGAGAATTCTGCGCAGCCGCTCGAGGAAACAGAGATGCCGGGAATTTCAAGAGACTGCCGACGTTTCTCCCTCTCCCCTGCCCGCCGGCAGGCAGGCCTTCGGAAGGGGAGAGGGCCGGGGTGAGGGGTTCGCCGGGGACTCCGTTTCCGCCTTCACTGACCGATTACAGCGGGGGTTGCTTCGAGCGTCAAATTCTGTGATGGTGAAGGTGTGAACGCAACAATGGTCCTTGAGAACTCGACCGCCGCCAGTGCTGAGAACCTCCTGCGCGGAACCGTCGAGGTCCTGGTCAAATGCTGCCATTCTTTTTTGGATTGGCAACGTGCGTGCATTTTGCAGGGCACCCCTCATGCGGAAATGATGGACCGGCACAAACAGTCGCTCAAATGGTTGCTTCGGCTGGTGCGGGTTTTCCTGGCGCAAGCCGAAGACCCGGAGTACCCTGACCCAACAGCAGCCGGTGAGTTGCGGGCGGTGCTCTGGAAGCTCTCGGAGTCCTGGGAGGCGATCTACAATCCGATGCCGGAAGTGGAATACCAAAGGCTCGCGGATGAGCTTTTTCCAGGGCATGAATCCGGAGCTTGAGGCTGTCATCAAGTCCGGACTTGTTCCGGCGAGATTGACGAGAACTTAAACGCTAGTACCATCGCCCCATGATAACGCGGCTCTATGCCAACAATTTCCGGTGCCTTGTCGCCTTCAAGACTGAATTCGACTCCTTCGGCGTCCTGTGCGGTCCCAACGGAGCCGGCACGAGGCGCGACAATCATACGTTGCCTACCCGCATCGGGCCCTTGAAGATTCCGGCGGGACTCACCGCTGGCGAGGCTGTTGCACGGGGGTGGGTCCGTGCCTAGCCGCACGCAAATCGTGTGTCTCCACGAGGGCAAGAAGGGGCGCAGCATTGACGCGGTCTTCATCCGCACCCTCTTGAAGGCGCTTCATCCCACCTGGACTGGTCGTGCCAGAACTGGCACCGCTTGGTCGAGAGGATGCGGCGCTAGGCCAGCACTTTTCGGATCGGCGGGCCCCTGTTCACCGCGGAGCGGTGTCCAGATGGTAGCCGGGCGGCTTTAGCCCCCGGTCAAGGTACCGGAGAAGCCCCGGCGTTGCGTAGCGACGCGTGAAACGGAGTGCCGCCCCGAGGGGGTGGGCGCCTCAGGCGTCGCTACGCGACGCGACCCCTCTGGCCAAAACCCCTTTCCGTGGGCTGAAGCCACACGGCTACCTTCGTATCATCGCTACGCGATGAGCAGAGCCGGACGAGTGTCTAGCTGCCCAGGCACGATGTCCTTCCAACACCTGCGCGGACCCTGTGGGGCGAGGAATTCTGTCTCACCGCCCAGTTGCGAATTCTGCGCGAGTTTTGTGTTCCAATCATGGACCCAACCTGGTAGGCTCCTGGGAGCGCAGTCATTAACTCATTATCTGACCAACTGTATGCAACGCAATCTTCAGACCACTCGTCGTTCTTTCCTCAAACAACTCGGCGCGGCCGGGGCCGGCGCCTGGACACTGTCCTACGTTCGTCCGGGGAGCGCCTTCGGAGCTGCGGCCAACAATAAGCTCAACATCGCCTTGCTCGGGTGCGGGGGCCGTATGCGTCAACTATTGCCCTCGATCCTGGACCCGGGCGAAAACGTGGTGGCGCTGTGTGAAGTCAATTCCAGCCGGGTCACGCAGTTGAAGAAAGAGGCTGCCAAACACGGGGCCGCGGGCGCGGCCGTGGAGAAGGCCAACGTCTATGAAGACTACCGCAAGCTGCTGGCCGCGGAAAAATCGGTGGACGCCGTGGTCATCGCCTCCGGCCAGCGCTGGCACGTGCCCATGAGCAAGGCCGCCTTGCAGGCGGGCAAACATGTCTTTTGTGAGAAGCCGTTGGCCCATAGCGTAGCCGAGGCGCGCGAGATTCGCGAGATCGCCCGACGCTCCAAATTAGTGACCCAGGTTGGCACCCAAGGAGGGTCCAGCGCGACTTTCCGGCGGAGCATGGAAGTCATCCAAGCCGGAGTGCTGGGACAGATCCGGGAGGTGCATTGCTGGATTAACCGCACGTTTGACCCGAGCGCCCCCATCGCGACCGATGCGGACCCGATTCCGGAGGGCTTGAACTGGGATTTCTGGTGCGGCCCCTCGCCGGTCTTGCCGTTCAAGAATTATTACCTGGGCGGCTGCCTGGCCTGGGGCCGCTGGCTGGCGTTCGGAGACGGCCACCTTGCCGACATGGGAGCGCACGCGATCAATTTGCCCTGGCGGGCCCTGCAATTGGGCGCTCCCCAGCGCGTCACGGTCCAAATAGCCGAACCACTGAAGGACAGTTATCCCTCCGCTAACGATTTTCGCTGGGAATTCCCTGCTCACGGCCAGTTTGCTCCCGTGACCGTCTGGTGGCATGATGGCGTCAAAGCCGGCCCGCCGGAGGAATTGGGCAAAGAACTGGTTTCCACCCTCGACAAAGTGCCCACCAATGGCGTGTTGTTCGCCGGCGAAAAGGGCCTGCTTTTCTCCGACGCCTGGGGCGTGGGGGGCATGGTGAAGCTCAAGGGAGAATCCGAATCCCGCAGGGTGCTGGACCACGCATCCTGCAAGGGGGTCGCCGCGACGCTCCCCCGCGCGCCGAAAAACCACGTGCAGGAATGGCTCGACGCCTGCAAAGGCGGCCCCGGGACCTTCCAGGGCTTCGTCTCCAGCGCTGAGATTGCGGAGGTGGCGATGGTGGGCATGGTGGCGCTCCGCTTCGGCAAACCCATCGAGTGGGACAGCCAAGACATGAAAGCCAAAGGTGAGCCAGGAGCCGATTCGCTGATCCATCTGGAGCAACGCAAAAAGTGGCTATAAGGTTGACAATGATAGAGTTGAATCCCCGCCTCTGGCGATCATCCAAATAGCGGGCGATGTTCTCCTCGCGCAACTGCGCGACCAGGGACCACGCCGCGTCGCCGATCACCAAATGAGGGCCTTCCGGAGGTACGGCTCCAACCCGAGAGCATTGAAGTAGAAGCCGAGGGAGTTGCAGTGTACTCCATCAACCAGGCCGGCGGCCTGGTCCCGGCTGAGCATCTTGAGCCCATCCACATACCAGATCCTGCGATCCCCGCCTTTGCGCCGCTTCTCAACGAACTCCTGGGCCGCGCGGCGTTTGGCCGACTGCTCGCGGGCCACATCGCCTCCGCTCGCCTCTGCCGGGAAGTAGAACGGGCCGGTGACCAGGATGGGCAGCCGAGGCCCTTTCTGGCGCAGGATGTCCACGAAGACCGGGAGCGCGGCAGCGTATTGGGCCGCCGATGGGTTGCCCCAAAAATCGAGCACGACGCAGGACGGGTCCAACTCGCAAATCGCCTCGGCCAATGCCGGTTCGCCCAACCCGTTCCCGCTGAAACCCAGGTTCACAAAATCCGCGTTGAGCTTTCGCTCGAGAATCGCCTGGCAGGAGCCGCCCGGGTTGGACGCGCACCCGCCCTGGGTAATGCTCGAGCCGTAATACACACGGGTCCGCCTTACCGAGGGTGAGCCGCCTGAGCCACCATCTCGTCGAGCTTGAGCACGGTGATCAGGGCCGCTGTCACCGGGTCGTTTCGGTTGCGTAAACCTCCAGTTCCGCCACGCTCATCTGGCCGCCTTTCTGGTGGTCGCCGTCGGGCTTGAGCGCGCGGACGCGGAGATAGCGCGCAGACACTGGGGCGATGGTCTGCTCCCATTAAACATAGTCGGCCAGGAATGCGAGTTCGTAGCGGCACCCCGGCCGGCCCAGTCCCTGCCGAGGTAGGACAGGACGTGAAACTGCTTGCCGTCGCGCCAGCGCTCGTCGGGGATGTCGGTGAACTCGTTGACCTCGCCGGTGGTGAAGTCGTCGCAATCGGTCGAGGAGTTGGCGTAGGCCATGGCGGGATTGTTGAGCGCGACGATGGCGTGCGGGTTGCCGGCCTTGATGGCCTGGGCGAGCATGCGCCACCGCGGCTCGTTGTAACCGATGTGGGCGTAGCAACCGTCCACCCACCAGCCCTTGATCCTGCCGCCGTAGCGCCGGCTGTATTCGGCGGCCACATCCGCCCAGTTCCGCACGTATTGGTCGCTGACCTGGCCGTTCCAACCGCCCATGCCCTTGGCTGCCTGAGCGTCCTCGCGCGGACCGTCGCCCGTCCAGTAGAGCATGAGCTTGATGCCGCGCTCATCGAGCGAGTGGTAAAGGTCGGCCACCAGGTTGCGCGTCGCGCAGGCCTCCCCCGGTGTGTAGCCCGTGAGCTTGTCATAGGTGGCGTTGGGCGCGATGAGGTAACGCGTGCGCTGCATCATCGTGAAGAACACGTAGGGCGCGCCGGTCTCTTTGACCTGCTCCGCGAACTTCTCGGTGTCGAACTCGCGGACAAGCGCATCCCAGGTTGTCGGCGGCCTGCCCTGAGTGTTCTCGCGCCCGCCGACGTTCTGCACATCCCAGAGGTAATGGACAAACACGCCCCAGCCCGCGTCGTGGAACCAGTCGGTGTCCGGGTTGTGGGGCGAGGCGTACATAGGGGCAATCAACAACACTGTGGCGAGCGCGGCCAAGCGGCGCAGCACGCCTGGCACGAGGGATAGAAATCGGGCCGGGGTGAATCGTGATTTGTGTTTCATTGTGTTGGCACCCGATAATCCAACCTCCGAGGCCCAAAGCAAGCCGAAAACCTGAGCGGGACACCGCGTTTGTGCCGCTTTCGGCTACTCAGGAGGCTCCTCTTGAGCAGTTCTTGCCACCATGTGTATTCCACGTCATGAAACGGCCCACTAGGCCTTCGGCGGGTCGCCGAAATGGGCTTTCCAGGAGACGTAGGCGGTCTCGTCCGCGAGCAGGGCCTCGACAGCGGCGGCGAGTGGTTCGACCCGCACGATGCCGGAGAAAACCGAGCGGTCGCCGATCGAGTTTTCGATGAGGAACGTGGGGCGCTGATTGACTTGAAGAGCATGGACCACGAGGAAACCACTTCGAGATAAAACGTTACCTGGATCATCGCCACAGCATGCCCTCATCCCGCCCGAAAATCAAAATCCCAATCCAACCCGTTCTGGCCTGGAAGGGGCAGCGGACTTCCTTGATGGACGAGCCCCGCGCCTCGATCCGCCTCAAGTCGTTGGCGCCCACGCCCGCCTGTGGGGCACTCTCATGTTCAGATGAGGGGTAGATCGTCATTCATGCCCAATTCGCGGAGAGCGGCCTTGGTTTCATCGATCTTCTGCTTGGAGATGCCGCCTTCCGGGGCGACCTCGACGCTGAGTTTCAACTTCAATCCTTTGCCGGCGGCGAATTTGGACAGGACCGCGGTGTAGAACTTCATCCATTTCTGCGGGGGGATTTCTCCCTGCCAGGTGATTCCTTTAGGATGTTCCGGCGGCCGGGGTGGAGGCGGGGGCGGCGGGGGGGGTATTCTGGTGATTTGCAGTGTGGCGGAGCCCTTGAAACCGCCGGCGGCAGCGGTTACGGAAAAGCTTCCCTCTGCTGTTCCGGCGGAGAAGTGGCCGGACTTATCGATCGTGCCGCCGGTTGCTCCCCACGAAATCCCCTCCAGGGCAACCGCGGCCCCATTCTTGCTGAACCCTGCGGCGGTGAATTCCTGAGCCTGCCCAGGCAGGAGGGATGTGCTCTGGGGCGAAACCACAATCCGGTCAAGCGGCTCTTTCGGAAACTCCTTGTTCTTAAGGTATGCTTCGGCGGTTTCCTTAGTGATGAGGAACATCTCGTCCGAGAGCTCGATGTCCGCTGTCATCAGGGCCTGGTTGAAACAGAAGGGCTTGTAGTGGGGTGGCGCAGGCATCTTGCCTGCGCTATGGGAAGCCGTCGCAGGCTGGAAGCCTGCACCACCTTTGCCGACGTAGGCCAGGAGGCCGTTGGCGACGCCGCGGGTTACTGTGTCGCGGATGGCGTCGGCGCTGAGGATGCGGGGGAATTGCGG
The DNA here is from genome assembly GCA_963749495.1 of uncultured bacterium. Taxonomy (GTDB): domain Bacteria; phylum Verrucomicrobiota; class Verrucomicrobiia; order Limisphaerales; family UBA8199; genus CAVQND01. The sequence continues at coordinate 538,297 of CAVVMW010000012.1, read as the reverse complement.
CGAAGCGAAGAAGGCGTCGCGGACAGACTTGGTGGCCCACTCGGTGAAGGCCGGGGGCCAGTGCTTGGTGAGGAAGCTGGGGCTGACGCCGCCTACGAGGTCGTCGGTCTGGCGCAGGTGATTAAGGATCAGGGTGACCAGGTCGGGGGCGGCGCTGGAGTGGACAAGGCCGAGGTCCACTTTCTTAAGGGTGTTGTCCTTGCCAAGCAGCATGATGACCTTGTAGGTGCGCCAGATGGTTTCCTTCAGGTCGCGCTTGGCTTTCTTGAGGTTCTCGTCGAGTTGGCGGATTTGCGTATCATCGAACTTGAGATTGTCGGCCTCGTCGTCGATGTCCTCCCAGGCGAGGACCTTGCGGGCCTCGTCACACAGGGGGTCGGCTGACTCGGGAACGCAGAAGATGAGTGCGCTCTTGAATGTGCGCGAAGAGGAGCCGGACTCGCGGGTGACGGATTCGATGAACTTGGTTGTACCCTTTTCGTCCTGGAGGGACATGTCGGGCGCAAGGACAACCAGGGTGACGGCGGGGCGGTCGGGGACCTGGTTGGTCTTTTCCGGGAAAAAGACACGCTCGACGCCGCTGGCGGCGGCGAAGACTTTCTGGATTTCTTCGCGGATGCGCTCTTGAGCGGCTTCAGGCTGGATGGTGGCACGGCGGTCAGCGAAACGTTTGTTGAGGTTTTCCTTGAGGCTGAACCGGTAGCGGTTGCGCTCGACCGTAAGGTAGTAGGACGCCTCGGCCAACGCCTCCAGAGCGGTCTCGACATTGCCGATGTCGAGGCCCGGTTCGGCGACGGCGAGACGGATTTCGGGCTGGGTGGCTTCACCTTTTGCCTGGCCGCCGTTGGACTCGAAGAGGATGGCGGTCGCCACTTTGCGGTGGAGGCGGGCGTTTTTGATGGTGTCCTGGGCTTCGGCGTCGAGCCGGGTGGCGTGGGAGCCCTTTTTGCCGCAGATGTCAGTCGTGACAGCGCCTTCGAGCTTGGTTTCGCCCAACTGCTCAAAAACGGCCGAGCGGAACATGGAATCTTCGAGGGGGGCGGTACCCAGGCCGATGAGCGGGTCTTTGTGGCCGCCTTTGAAGCCCTGCTGGTAGGCCTGGGCCACCCAGAGGGCCAACATGCGGAGGATGCCACGGGTTTGCTGGAAACGGGGGAGCTCCTGCCATTTGCGTTCAAAGACGGAAATGGCGGTAGGGTGGAATGGATAGGTAGCGGCGAATTGCTCGCGGGCGGCGTCGAGCGGGAACCAGTGGGGCAACTGCTGGCGGTGTTCGACGACCCAGTCGCCGTATTCGTTGCACGTTTCGAGGGCATCCTTGGGCAGCATGACCTTGCCTTCGGCGGTAATGGCGCGCTCGTCCCACTCGAACAGTCGGCGACGGATGATCTCGGAGGCCTCGGCTTCGGCGGACATGACCATGGCCTTTCCGAGGCGGTCAAGCATCTTCTTGAAGCGCTCGTAGTCGGACTGGTCTTCGGCCGTCATTTCGAACTCGGAGGCGGGGATGGACACCGCCAGCGCGACATGGTCGAGGCCGCGGGCGACTTCGGAAAGGTTTTGGAGGAAGTTGTAGAGTTGGGTGCCGAGGCCGTTCTTGCGGTTTCGGCTGACGTAGTTCATCAGTTCGTCCAGGAGGATGAGGGTCGGGCAGGCATCTTGCCTGCCTCCTTCCGCACTGCCTCCTGGGCGGCGCAGGCTGGAAGCCTGCAACACCTGGCGGATGAGCTCGCCGCCGGGGGCGGTCTTGGTTTTGTCATGCTCGGCAACGAGGGCGAAGGCCTTGGCCCCGCCGAGTTGCCAGGCGATGTCGGCCCAAGGAGTCTTGCGCAGGGGCGTGCCGTCATCGCCACCGCGGCCTTTGACGGAGTTGAACTCGTTGCCTACGAACACGGCGGTGGAAGCCTTAGGGATTTCCTTGACCCCGCCAGCGGCGAGGATCTGTGGCACCCCGGCCCAGCGGTGCGAAGCGGAGCCGTTCCTGGCGAGGTGGAACAGGAGGGTCAGGGCGTGGGTTTTGCCCCCGCCGAACTGGGTGGCCAGGTTGAAAACCGCGCTGGTCTCGGTCCGCTGGCCGGAAAGACGGCGGACAACCTCGGTGGCCAGCGCCGAGAGGTTTTTCGTTATGTACGTGCGGGCGAAGAAGCGGTTGGGCTTCTGGTAGTCCGGCGGCGCGCAGTTGTTGCGGACGTTGTCCAGGTGGACGGCAAATTCGGCGGCGTCGAGCGGTTTGCCTTCGCGGAGGTCCTCGCGAGGCGTGACGACTTTATACCAGGGCTTCAGCGACATAATTCACATTCTCCACACAAGCTGCTTTTCAATGGTCCACGCAGGCTGCAAAACAAACCTGACAGGAACGCGGCCCATCACATCCCCACCAACACAGTTGCGGCTTCTGGATCGGATCGGCTCTTTCATTACATTGCTTCTCCCGCTTATTCCCAGGTAAATCGGTGGAGTTGGACAAGATCAAGCAGCGGTGGGCTCGGCCCGCTAACACCTGCTTTAGCGAGCCGTACTATTGCTTCTGGCTTTCCCCCATGATCAACCAGAAGCTGGAAAAAGCCTTCCCCCACGATTTCATCCCCGACCCGCACATAATGGCACAGCAAAGCCAATTGCTGATAAAGACCGTAAAGGGAGATATGGCCTCCGAAAACATTTGTATCGCCGAACCGAATATACGGAAACCCTTTGGGGATGAACTGGTTCGTCAAGTCGCATGAGTTATCGCGAGTCTTCGAAAATGTCGTGCAGCACGTTTTCTCAAAAGCGTCCTGCACCACTGGAACTCTGACTGCCCCAACAAAGGCCGTGAGAAACTCATCGAGTTCCGCCTGCGTCGCGCCGAAAAGTTGCCGTGTAAGCCCCTCATCCAACTTCCAGGATTCTTGATGAAACACGCCGTAAGTTGCGTTAGCGCCGCTCGGCAAGCGCAACCGACGATCCGGCAGGATCTTGTAATAATGCGTGTTCCAAAGGAAGCTGGACATGAATAGACCTCCATGCAGCAGATGGACAAAGCGATGAGAACGCCGAACGTCCTTCTGCCTCGCGGCGATGGAGAGAGGGTGGAGAGATGGCTGCTCTGATCGGGGACCAAGGTATCCGAGATAAAAAGTCGCCTGCCCTTCTGGCGACACCGCGATACGGTTGTAGTCCATTTCTTCGATCGTCAGGTCCTCGCCGAGCACGAATCCAGGAGGCGGACCGGCAGATTCGTTATCAGACTGTTTGCTCTTGCGTGTCATACTGTTTCTCACGGTTACGTAGTGTGACGATAAAGACGGATCAAGACCCCAGTCCTTTCTTTTTCGCAAGCACCCCATCTACCCATCGTTTCTCATCCGTGCCGCAGGGGTAAAGGGCAGACAGCGCCTGGGCGAGGGTCCAGAAACGGGTGTTGTTGCCGGCGCCGTCTTCGACGAGAAAGCGCTTCAAGGCTTCGCTGCGGCCGGCGGCGAACAAAATCATGCTTTGGTGGAGGCGATCGAGGGTTGTTGCCCCTATGTGTTCAACTTTGGGCTCGCCGAAGGCCGGTTTGCCGTCGTCGCCTTCTCGTGCTGCTTTGAACAGTTCCATCTGGGGGACGCGCCTTTTGCGGATGGGCGTTGCCTTGCCTTCATCCTTGCCGAAGAGCGGCCGCGCTCGCTCCGCCACAGGCAGCAGGCGGGCTGTCTCGCCGGCCACTTCGACCAGGCTGCCGAGCTCCTCCAGGTGCGCGCCGAGGCCCTGGGCGATCTTGCGGGCGGCATCATACTCCAACATAAATCCGCCAGCGCGGCCTTTTCCGCCGGCGGCTTCCCCTGCCTGGCCGGCAGGCAGGTCGTCGTCGGCGGAATCGTCCTCGGTGGCCTCGCCTGCGGTCCCGCTGGCATCGGCGGTTTTGAGGGTCCAAAGCCACATGGCGGTGAGACGGGCATCTTCCTCGAAGCCGGTGGCGTCGGCGCCGGTGAAAATCATGGTGAGGGCTTCCTTGGCGACGGCGGCCCAAACCTGCTCAAGGTATTCCTTTAGGGTGACGGGCTCGCCGCTGGCTTTTTCGACGCGAGAGTAACGGGAGAAAACCTCGAGGGCTGGGCCGAGACAGGCGAAGATGGCGTCCGCGCCGACGACGCCTTCCTCGGCGAGGCGCGGCATCCATTCATGGATGCGGCGAGGCAACTCGGCCAGCACGTCGCGCCAATCGCCAACTTCGTGCGTTGGAACGGAGCCGTGCGGGCTCTCGCGCGGCCGGCAGACGAGATGGACGGAGGAGGCGAGACGTGCCTGGCCTTGCGCCGATACTCGCGTTTCCATCTCCGTTTCGATGGGCCAAGACCCAGTGATAATCCAACCGGCGTCGACGACAGCTTTCAAAATCGCTTCCCAACTCGCCGTCGTTTTACTCGCGAAAACGACGGTGCCCACGCCATCGGCACGAAGAACGCGACGGCCTTCGGCAAATGCTTTGGTCAGCTCGCGCTCGTAGAACGCGATGTCATGCGTCGAGTTACTCAACTCATGCATGCGATCAACGACGATTTCCTCATCCTTCGGGACGACTGCTAATTTGAATAGGTCAGGATGCACTCCGGCGAGATTCCTGCGCAGCCAAACGTAGAAGAAATCAGACAAGTAAGCGTATGGCACAGCGTCATAGTAGGGCGGGTCGGTGATGAAGGCGTGCGCAGAATCGTCCGGCAAGACGTGCTTGGCTGCCGAACACTGCGTCGTTTGGCCAGTTTGGTCAGAAGGCATAACTGCCGATGCCATGGCGTAGGCAGTTCTCGCGACCATGCTGGACCAGGAGCCGCTTGACTCAGACGTGGCTACGGCTTCCGTGAAGTCCCAAAGCATCGGGATGGCTTGACGCGCCATCATGTGGACGGGACACTCTGCATCAGGTTTCCAGCTACAGAGCGAATTTGTCAGGTCGGACTCTTTGCTAACCGCAAAAGCGAGACCCGTCTGGACTGCGGCAGCAAATCCAGCATCGTGTTCCCGCTTCAATGCGGCTCCGACTTGATTGATTAGCCGCGACAATGTTGTCAGTGCAAGCATCTGGCGCGTAGAATAGAAATCACCCTGCGTCTCGAAGCCGTAAATCATCGCCCATGTGTGGCGTATGCCTCGGACATCCAAAGGTTTGTCGGGCACAAGGCTCACGCGCCCAGTGTGTGCCTTGATGCGTTTCTGCAATTCATGCCTCGCTCGTTCTATGGCTGTGAAATCTTCGGCGCACGGAAGCCGATACGCACGACCCTCTGATTTTGGACTAAGGCCCGCGACGCACATCATGCGGGCGTCATTTGCTCCTCCATGTCTTTCTTTCAGTTGTGCCCGCACTCGTGCTACCGGCGTCGTGTAACCGCAGCACGGGCAGGTGGCAGAGCCGCGCTTCACTGTACCGTCGAACTTCGGGTCTTCGATCTTGGTTTTCGGGTCATCCTGGTGCACCCAGCCGCCGCGTTGTTTGGCGATGATTTGAAAATCCACGCGTTTTGCCCTGGGCCGTGGCACGAGTTGCAGGGCCACGGAGCGGTTGGCCTTCTTAGCCAGCCAGAGGGAGCGGATCAGGGGGACTTCCGCGCCGCAACCGGGGCCTTCGCATTGAATGGTACGCGCCCAGAGGTAGGCGATGGGAGTCGCACCGTCCGGGTCCTTGGGATAGAACTCGGCCAATTCCTTCTCCGCCTCCTTCTTAATCCACTCGCCCCATTTGCGAACTTCATCGGCGAGGCGCTGGCCGTATCTGGGGATCCATTCGAGGACGACCTTGTTGAGGAGGACGGCCACAGGGTTGAGGTCGCTGGCAAAGGCGTCCGCGCCCACGCGCAGGGCTTCGAGCGGGATGGAGCCGCCGCCGCAAAAGGGGTCCACGACAAGCGGGCGGGTGCCGGGCGCGCCGCCCAGCGCCTCGTGCGCCGCTTGGGTGAGCGCCCGGCTGGTGTCGAGGAACTCCGCCACGGTGGAGTTGTCCCAATTGGCGAAGTCGGCGATGAAATCGAGCAGGGCACCGCGGAGTTGGACTGCGTCTTTGAAAACCGCGGGTTTCTGCCGGGCCTTCTCAAACCGCTCGCAACTCTCAGCGCTGAGCCTGGCCTGGCGGTCATGGGCGGTCCATTTCTGCATTTCAGCGCGGGCGATAGTGACGAAAGCGCCCGGGCAAAGCGGGTCAGCCGGGTCAGGCCAGAGCGCGGCGCAGATGACCGCCCGACATGCCGCCAATGGCCGCCGCGCCCACCAGATGTGCAGCGTGGAGATGTGACCGTGGCGGATGGACTTCTCGCGCCGCGCGTGAGCGGAGATGCGCTTGATGGGCAGGTCAACCTCGATGAGGCGTTTGGGGTAGTTCACGCGAGGGCTAAAGGCTGAAGGCTAAGGGCTGAAGTGAGCTGATCGGACGAATCAACTAAAACATCGGACGATTGTCGGACGGTTTGGCGGACCCGTTTCGATAGATTTCGCGAAATCTTCGATAGTTTTCGATAATTCGTTGGAGGCACCCGCCGGGGGTCACAAATCGATAGATTGGCCGATTTCATCGATAGATTTCGATAATTCAGGTTTTGGCGGGGGCCAGTTGGTAGCGAGTAGCCCTCCCCTTGCCCGCCTGGACCAGGAGTTTCCGTTCAACCAGGTCTGATAGGTCGAGGTAGGCCGTGTTGTAGGTGACGCCAAAACGTTTTCGGCACCAGCCGCTCGTAACTGAGCCGGCTTTTTGGGCCTCAACCATAATGGCTTTCTGCCGGTCGTTGAGCTGAGCTTCGACGGCTGGGGAGACGAGGCCGGGAGTACCTTCGGCAACCTTGAGCCGCTCGTAATTGCCGTTGGGGCCCGGGAAGGTGACTACGAAATAGCCGTCCTGCTCGGCGAAAGTGGGAACGTCAAGGCCGTGGTTGAGCATGGCGTCGCGCATCCGGGCAAAGCCGCTGCCGCGTTGTTCCATGAGTTTGAGGGTGGCAAGGGACTGGGCGACCAGAGGGTTGCGTGAGCAGGCGCGGTAGTTGCCTTTGCGGAGCTTGGCGAGTGTCAAGGGTGCGGGCGGGTAGCCGGGACTGGCCACAACAATGCGGTCGGAGAAGACCTGCACGTTGGTTTTGCGGCTGGCGTCCTCGTAATTTCGGTGGGCGACAGCATTGACGAGGGCTTCGCGCAGCGCGCCGACCGGGTACTCGTCAAGGGTGAGGTTATTGATGCCGACCACGCGCGTGGGATGAAAGGTGTGCTTGTCCGCAAACTCCAGGATTTGCTCGATGGCAGCCAAGAGAGGGGCATTGACGTTGAGTTGGCCGCGCGGCTTGCCTGAAACTTCGGTCTCGGGGTAGGCGTCCACCAAAATTTCAGCCTGCGGGAAGCGGTTGGCGGGGCGCGGAGCGAAGAGGAGGTAGGCGGCACGGCTGACGATGGCCGGTTCGCCAGGACGCTGCACCGCCAGACCGCGCGTCACCAGGGCGTGCTCGGGGGCGTCGTCCCAGATGCGCATTTCTGGTTGCTCGATCACTGCCTCGACGAAGCTGGCCAGCGCCGCCGCGTCCAATGACTGTGCCGACACGTCGGGGATCGGTGCGGTCTCGAAAGTCGAAGCCACTTCGATGAGCTGCTCGCCATCCTCAGAATCCTCCTGGCTCGCTTTGAGGTTGAATTCTTTTTCCAGCACCGAGTAAAGGCCGGAACGAACGGCGAGCCTGAGGTCTTCGCGATCGTGAAACCGGACGTACTTGTGGCCGTCGCGCTTTATTTCGTTGACGAACTCCTTCGTCTTGGCCTCGCGGGCATCGTCCCGCCTGCTGTCCAGCCCGCGGATAAACACCAGGGTCGGCAGTTTCGTCTGCTGAGCCAACCGGTATTCCTGGTGAGTAGCTGAGAGGTCTCCGGCGGGGCGGCCGTATTCGACATCGAGAATCAGCAGATAGATTTGGCAGGACCGGAGGCAATCGAGGTAAGCCTTCGGGTTCGGGCGACCAACCGGGGGTTCCTTGTCGTAGAGGACGGCCTCGCAGTGCTTAAGCAGGAACGGATCAAAGGAAATGAGTTGGGCGGCGGCGGCGCGCTCGTGTTCCAGCTCCTTCTGAACTGAACTGACAAAGACGCGGAGTTTGGCCGGTGTTGTCATGGGGGTGAAGAGCTTGTCAGAATTTGAAAGGCCGGTCGAGTGGCGGAATCGAATCGGGCTTAATGACGAGTTCGATGGCGCGCGCCTTGCCGGCGACGCGGCGGATGAATCCCCGTTGCTCCAGCCGAATCAGCATCGAATTTACCGCGGGAGCGGTTAGGTTGAAAAACCGCTGGAGGTCGGCATGACGGGGAGCAACCCCGGCTTGGTTCCGCATCATGTATTCGCGGATAAACGCCAGGAATTGCCCTTGCTGGCGAGTCGGCCCGCCAGGGACCGCAGCAGATGGCGCTTTTTCGGAGGCGATGGACTCAAGCCGGCGAAGAGCCGCGCCGATGGCCTCAGCGACCGATTCAATCACGGCCTCAGTCTCCACCGAGGTTTCGGCCATGATGGCTGCGTCCTGAGTGATGCCGTGCAACTGCTTGCCAGCAGCATGCAGCAGGGCTCTTGTCTCCGCGATACCCTGGTGGAGGTTGCTCATACGCTGCCTCCAGCGCGATAGATAACCGGGTCCTCTTTCAGTTCCACCGGGTGCTTGATGGAATCTTGATTGAGACGGTAGTGTTCGACTTTGACGATGGGTTGCCAGTCGAGGATGGCGGGGTCTCTGAAAATATTGAGCGAGGGGTCTTGCCCTGCCTGCCGGCAGGCGGGGGCGCAGTGCAGTACTATATACAGGTAGTAGTCCTTTTTGAGGCGCTTGGCGGTGTTGTACTCGTTCGACGTGAGGGCGATGTCGCCGGTGTCGGCGCGGCCTTTGACTTCGATGAAACGGACGTCGACCTGCCTGCCGGCAGGCAGGTGGCCGGTCTGGGTCTTTGCCCTGAGAGCCTCCCGGCCAGAGCCGGTCTTCCATCTGCGCTCAAGTTCGACTGCGGCCTCCCGACTCGACATCTGCTCATAGTGCAGGACGTAGCGAGTACCGTGGGATTTGGTCCAGTCGGCCCCTCGTCCGGTGCGATGTTCGGCCCATCGCTGAGCGAGGTCCTCGGTCTGGCCGATATAGACCCTATCGTCTTTGCAAAGGATGGCGTACACATAGAAGACGCCGGGACTCTGGCCGGGAAGCTCGAATGTGCGCGAGATGAGGTCAAACCCACGGTTGTCGGCCTCGACGCTTTCGACGGCGCGGCCCTGGGCCTCCTCATGCTTGATGGCGAACTGGACCGCGATGCGCTCGATTTCGGGGTCCGAGACCATGGCGGCGATTTGCGGGGTCTTGCGCTCGGGGTGCGGAAGCACCCAAGCCCGGGCAACGTGCTGGATGTCGCCGATCATGCATTCGCGCTCGCGCTCAAGCTCGGCGCGGCGGTGCTCCAGGCGGGCGTTCAGTTCGTCGATCCGGTCCTCCGTCTGCTTGATGTTGGCGGCCAGCGGCTGGGAGGTTGTCGCCTGCCTGTCGGCAGACAGGCCGCGCTCCTGCATTTCGGACAGCTCGCCGAGGCGCACCTGCTGGCGGTTGATGAGTTCGTTAAGGCTGATTTCGAGGTGCCGGGTGATGATTTGTGTCTCCCTGGCGCGCTGGGTGGTGACCTCCGCGAGCATCGGGTTGAGGGCGTGCTCGATGAGAAACGCTTCGATCGCGCGCCGGTCCGGCAGTGTGGAGCAGGCATCTTGCCTGCCTTCCCCGGTTTGTGCCGGGGGCCTCCATGCTGCGGAATCTTCCAAGGCAGGCAGGATGCCTGTTCCACGACCCAGGGCAAAGCTGGCGGGGCGCAAATGCGCCTGGGTTGGGTTCTCCGCAATATAACGGCGGAAGTGATTGAACTGGCTCAGGCTGCGGACGGCGTGATCGAAGTTTTCGTCGAGCCAAAATGTTCCCGAACGGCCCAGTTGCTTGTTGATGACATTGGAGCTGAATGATTTCCAGGAATGCAGGATGTTCGAAAGCGAGAAGCCGACCATCGGCTGAACCAGGAGATGGACGTGGTTGGGCATAATGACAAATTCGTCCAGGGCATAACGTTGGCCGTCGAAATGCCGCAGCGCATTCTCGACTATGGTGCGGACCGCGCCATCCTGGAGGGCACACGAGCCGTAGCCGGCATCCAGCCATTTCTGCAACCCTTCTACAAACCGTTCCTCGTATTCGCCCGCGGTCTTTTCCGACCACGGCTGCTGGTGATGTCTTAGCCAGATTCCCTTCTGCTCCTCCCAGGCTTTGAGCTTCTCCTGCGGTATGGAATCGGCGAGCCGGAAGGTGATAAAGTATGTGCAGCCGTCCTGTTCCCAATGCGGCAACCAGCGGCGGTGTTTGTGGATTTCGGCTGCTTTGTTTAGGGGCTCGAAGTGTGGAACAGGCGTCTTGCCTGCTCCCTCCTGAGTCCGCTCACCGCCCTCAGGCTGGAAGCCTGAGCCACCCTCCAGAGCAGGCAAGATGCCTGCTCCACTCCCTGCGGGAGCCACCGCGAGGTCGAGGAGGACGGTGGGCTGTTTGACGCTCATCTGGCCGGTTTGCTCCGTCTGGACGGCGAACAGCCGGCGGTGGATCTGGTTGTCGCGGCCATCCTTGACCGAGGCCACGAAGAAATCGAGGCGGTACGGGGCGCTGGCGTGCAGGTCGTAAAAGATGCTGCCGCGCTGGAGGTCCGGGGCGGCGTTCTCCAGCAGGTCCTCGCGGACGGCCTCGAACAGAGGGTGGCCGGGGGTGACCCACTCCAGGGTGGGGTCCTTGGGCAGGAGTTGCTTGTCGAAAACGACGTTTCTGTATTCGTGCCCGAGTTTGCCGAAGCGGGGTTCAAGCCTTTCGCCGATGGGCCAGAGCTGGCGTGGAACGCGGCCGATACGGTAGGTGTGAGAACTGGGAAGCGATGAAGATGCCCCCTCACCCCAGCCCTCTCCCCCTCGGAGGGGGCGAGGGAGACCCTCGGACGCCACGTGCCGTAGCTGGATGCCGGAGGTGGGGGCGGCCTGGACGAAGAAGTCTTCGATCACCTCGGGCACGAGGCGGCGTTCCTTGGCCTCGGCGGATTTGCCAATGATGGCAGAGAGGTTCAGCTCCCGCTTGGCGAGGCCTTCGAGGGTTGAGTCGGTGATGCGCTGGAAACGGGCTGTATCCACTCCCTCGACGATGCGCTGCTTGATGACCTCCTCGGTTTGGTTTCGCGCGTACATGTCGCGTATCATTTTCTCGACGAGGTTTGCGGGGAAAACGTCGCCCAATACATTGAACACTTTGCCGGTTCGCTGGGGGTCCAGGTCGTCTTCTGCCGCCTTAACCCTTTCGAAGATCTTCTGCATTACGCGGCCTTCACGGGTGCTGGTCGAGACAAAGTTGAGTATGAGACAGTCTTTCTCCTGGCCGTAGCGGTGGATGCGGCCCATGCGCTGCTCCAGGCGAACAAAATTCCAAGGCACGTCGTAGTTAATCATGAACCAGCAGAACTGCAGATTGATGCCTTCGCCCGCGGCTTCCGTGGCGACGAGGACCTGGGCGGATTCGCGGAACTCCCGCTCGGCATGGATGCGGGTGCCGGGTGTGTCGCGGTCGCCGATCTTCATCCCGCCATGAATTTGCGTGAGGCTGAGGCCCCACTTCACGAGTTTGCCCAAGGGCCGCCCGTCTTTACCGTCACCCGCGAGATAGTCGAGCGTGTCCTTGTGCTCGGTGAACAGGAGCAGCTTCATTTTCGGATCGGTGAAAACGCCCCGGTCTTGCAGCAGCTCACGGAGTTTCACGAGCTTGGATTCGACTTCGGCATCTTCGAGACGCCGGGCTTTGTCAATCAGCTTCGTGAGATCAACGATTTCATCACGCAACGAGGCCGGGTCGTAGGAGAAGACCAGTTCCTCAAGTTCGTCGAGGACGGCCTGGCGTTCCGCGTCGGCGAGGTCCTCGAAGTCTTCCGGCAACCGGCGGTTAATCTGCTCCTGGCGATAGGCTTCGGGGTCCGCCAGAATCTTTTCGCGCTTTTCCTTCATGCGCTCCAGGCTGCGGCGGACGGCGTAAATGCTGGAGGCAAAACGGCGCTGGAGCATGGCCATGGTGAAGCCGAGCGCCCGGCCACGGGCGGAGTTCTCGGACGCTGCTTTGATGGACTGGTCCTCAACGAACCGGGTCAGGGCATCGTAAAAATCCGCTTCGCAGTCCTCGCCCGTTTCGGTGACCTGGAACTCGGTGGTTTGGACGACGCGTTCTGTGAAGAGCTTTTTGACCTTTCCGGTATCGGGGTCCGGAAAGGTGACCAGGGCTTCTTTGACGCGGCGGAGGTAGAACGGGGCCTCGTGCTTCTTCATCGCCTCCTCCAAACTCTTCACGTCGCCATAGACGTCGCGGTCAAGCAGCTCGAGAAACAGGCAGAAGTGGTCGGGGTCCCCCTTGTGCGGGGTAGCGGTCATCAGGAGGAAGTGGTCGGTCATGCGCGACAGTTCCTCGCCGAGCTGGTAGGCGAGGGTTTTTTTGTCGCGGCTGGCGGCGCTCATTTTGTGGGCCTCGTCCACGATGATGAGGTCCCAATGACTGCGGAGGAGGCTTTCCTTGGCGTCTTCGATGCGGGAAACCCAGGAAACGGAGGTGACGACCTGGTTTTTGTCCTGCCAGGGATTGGAGCCGTAGTTGGCCCGGAGGATGTCGCTACGGATGATTTCGAAGTTTTCGCGGAACTTGTCCTTCATCTCGCGCTGCCACTGGAAGGAGAGGCTGGCGGGCGCGATGATGAGGATGCGTTTGACCAGGCCGCGAATCTTGAGCTCCTTGATGAGCAGGCCGGCCATGATGGTCTTGCCGGCGCCAGGGTCGTCTGCCAGCAGGAACCGGATGCGGGGCAGGCGGAGGAAGTAGTCGTAAACCGCTTCGAGCTGGTGCGGGAGCGGGTCAACGCGCGCGATGGAGAGCGAGAAGTAGGGGTCGTACTCGAAGGCGAGGGCAAGGCGCATGGCCTCGATGCCCAGGCGGAACATTTTGGAGTCGCCGTCGAACGGCTCGGTGTCGGGGGTGGTTTCGAGTAGCGCGAGTTTCTCTGGCGTGAGTACAACCTCAAACACCTTGCTCGTCTGGAGGCCCTTGCCGATCAGCTTCACCCCGGCCCCCATGGGCATGGTGACGATGACCTGCACGGGCTCAGGGAAAAGCGGGCCTCGGAGGATCTTGTTCGGTCTTAGCTCATCCAGCTTCACATGACAGCACCCTCTGCAACCAATGGTTGAGGTGAGGTTTACACGGAATCGGCAGTGAACGCACGCAAAAAACGCTTAGATCGATTCGCCGCGGCTTGAGTGATCCGGGGCCGATGAGTTCCTGCAAGCCACCGGGCAGTGCTTCTTCCTGTCACGGCACGCGTGCTTCAAAGTGGATGATGCGCGCGGACGGGCGATTCTTTCGCCACGGGTCCGGCGCGGAGCAGTTTGCGCAGTTGGCTCACCACGCCGGCCTTCGCCGGGTCCTTTGCGAGGTTCTTGAGTTCATTGGGATCGGCCTGCAGGTCATACAACTGTGTGCCCCGGCGTCCCTCATCCCACTCGGTGTAAGACCATTGCTCGGTCCGGACTGACCGGCCAAGCCAATCCTCGCGCGCCACCAGAGTGAAGGCAGGCCGGTCCCAAGTCGCCGCCGGATTGTCCAACAAGGGGACCAGGCTCTTGCCCTCCAGCCCCGGCGGCATCTTGGTTCCGCACAACTCCACCAACGTGGGATAGACATCGACGAATTCCACAACGCGGGCGCAGGCCCGGCCGGCAGTCTTCCGGCGCGGGTCAACGATGATGAGCGGTGCATGGGCCGACGGCTCGAAGAGCGTCCCTTTGGCCCACATCCCTTTCTCACCCAGGTGCCAGCCATGGTCGCCCCAGAGGACGATAATGGTATTGTCGCGCAGCCCCAAGCGATCAAGGGCGTCCAGGACGCGGCCCAATTGCTGGTCCATGAAACTGGTGCAGGCGTAGTAAGCGGCGATGGCCTCTCAAGCGCGCTGGGGGCTGACGCGTTCTTCGAAGAACAGGTCCAGGTTCTCGCGCAGCGCGTAACGCGGCACCGCATTGTCGGCCGTCGGCGTCGGGGCGAAGTCGGCCGGCAACGGAATCTTGTCCGCGTCGTAAAGGTCGAAGAACCGCTTGGGCGCCCGCAGCGGCACGTGCGGCTTGTAGAAACCGACGCCCAGGAAGAACGGTTTGTCCGACCCTGCCCAGCGGTCGAGTTGGGCGACTGCGGCGTTGGCGTTCTTCACGTCTGCCGTCCATTCGTAGGCCTTGGCTTTGGCCTCGGCGCCCGCTTCTTCCTCGTTCGGCACGGGGCCGAACACATTGGCCCAGGTGCGGAGCATCCTGGCGAAATCCGTCGAGGGCGGCGCCAGCGTCCGATACGGCTCGTAACGAGTCAGGTCCGCCAGCATATCAGCATGGACCTCCTGGCTCTTGCGGACCCATTTCTCCCCCGCGCCCCAATCGGGCGGGTACTCGTCGCCCGGCGGTTCCTCGGCAAACCAATGTTTCATCAGGTCTTTGTCGAAATGATAGACCTTTCCGAGCAGGTGCACCTGGTAGCCGCTCTTGCGGAAATGCTCCGGCAGCGTCACCCAATCGCGTCCAAGCAAGGCGGGCCAGGCGAAGTCCACCGTCTCAGTGCTGGTCGGGTAACGCCCCAGCAGCAGCGAAACGCGGGAGGGATTGCAGAGGGGGAATTGGCAATAAGCGCGGTCAAATCGCACGCCCCGGCCAGCCAGGCGATCGAGCGCGGGCGTCTGGACGAGCGGCTCGCCGTAGCAGCCGATGCGGGTGTTGAGGTCGTCAGCGACGATGAAGAGGACATTGGGGCGGCGGCCCGCGCCGGCCAGGCCGGCGGCTGGGGCAAAGTGCGGCCAAATCAAGAGCGCCGCGACGGCCAGCATAAGGCGCAGTCTCCAAATCCCTAACCAAACTGTGCCCCCTCGCCGCGCCTCGACTCTAAGCGGGTGTGCAAAGGAAATGTCAGGCTGTGGATTGACTTTGGAGACAATCACCCGCTTTCCCGGCGCTGCCTTGCGGCCCAACGGGCCGCCAGAACCTAGCCCAGGGCTGAGGCCGTCAGGCCGATGCCCTGGGGTTTCGCCACAAACCAGGGCCCGGCGCCCTGAAAGGGCGCCAGAGCCCTCTGGCGCCCTCTCCATGAACCGACACCAAGTCCGAAGGTTTTGGACTGCGGCAGTCCAAAACGCTTTGCGGGACGGGAACGCAGTGTCGAGGTTCAGGGGCGCAAAGCGCGAATTCGTTCCGGGAATTCTTTCAGGGCGCACCTGGTCTCCAGGGGCATGTTCCCAGGGCATCGGCCTGGCGGCCTCAGCCCTGGGCTGGATTCTGCCGGCCCTTTGGGCCAGAGATTCAGGCCGAGCAGACAGCTTGGACAATGCGTCTGCGGCGTGTGGGAGCAAGAATGTCTCGATCACCATTGTGATATTACTTTTGCACGCGCGCTTTGACATGGCCCTCCTAACGGAGCTTGGAGGCAGCGGCGCGCTCACGGAGAGCGCCCCGGCGCCTCGGGCGGGTGCTCCCATTTTAGCGCGGGCCGGCGGCCGCGGGCCTGGGCGGCCCAGAACTCCTCTCCGACCGCCGCATACATGCCACAGAGTCCCCGGGCATCCCGGTCGCGAGAGACGCTCATCCAGTAATCCGGGTTCGGCGGCTTCGGCGCTTTGAGGAACTCGGCGCCCAGGCCTCGTATCACGCGCGTCACGGGCCGGTCCGTGCCGTCGGGGTTGATGATGCCGAAATCACTGTTTTCATTCAGCCGGAAGCCCCCCGGATACCACCAGAAGAAGACACCATCCGCGCCGGATTCGGACAACATGCGATAGAAATCCGAGTAAAACGCCGCTTGGAACGTCAGCTTTTCCGGGTCGGGCGCCATTTGGTTCATGTCCCACGCGCTGTAACCCATCTCCGCCCAGATGAGCGGTTTGTCCGGGTCACAAAGCCGGGCGTAAGCGGCTGTGAACTCGCCGGCCTTCACGCGTTCCCAGTCCCCGATTCGGCCGTAGGCCTCGGGTTCCCACACATCGACGGCCCGAACCAGGCTGTAGAAATCATAAGGGAGCAGTCCTTCCAAGAGGCAGGTAGGGTCGCCGGCGTGCGCCATGCGGAAGCTGACCGCGTGATGCGGATCGAGGGCGGTCACCAACCGTCGCGCCTCGGCGTAGTGCTCGTGGAGTTGCTCGTCCAGGAACAGCCTGTAATCGGCAACCATTTTCCGCCACGGGCCGTCGTTGACCAGATCCGCCATGGGCGGAACGCTCAAGCGATTGGCAGGGTTTCGCGGGGCGGGCACGGTCCAGGCCCGCTCGGCAGCGGCAACGCTGCCGTAGCGGGCGAGCACCCAGTCGTGCCACAAACCCGAGTACGCGCGCTCCTGTTGGTTATGATCGCCGTGACTGGGTTCCCACGCCAGGTCATAGGCGAAAATGACGTCATGTTGGGCCATGCGGTAGAACTCGATGAGCGCCCGCATTTCCTTCCAATGGAAGTCCATCGGTGTGCCGGGCCGCAGGGATTGATTGACTCGCAACCCGAGGGTTTCGCAGCGGCGGAGGAAATCGAGCAGGTTCTGGGCCCCAAGCGACTCGTGATCGATGAAGATGCTCACGGCATTGAGGTTCATAGCCTTGACCCGTTTTAGATCGCGGTCCACCACCGCGGGATCGTACGCCCCGCGTCCAAGCCAGTGTTCAAAGAAATGGAGGTTGGCCACACCGATGCCGGTGGAGGGCATGTAATTGACGCCATGGGCTTTCCAGGGCTCTCCGCCAAGCCACAGGCCGCCCTTGGCGGCGCGGATGAATTCGGGCTTGGACTTTGCTTTCCAGACGCCCAGTTCGTGAGCGAGCGCGTCCAGGGGGCGGCCGTTGGCGCTCAATACCGCCGAGACGACCTCTTCTCCCGGTTGAATGTCGAGCGCCTCCTGGTCGCAACGCGCGGTTTGCCCAGGGGCAAGCGCGAACGTTCGTTCCAGGACCGTTCGTCGCGGGCGCCCGCTCCAGTCTGCCAGTTGCACCGCAAGCGTGATGTTGGTGGCCGTGGTTTGGCCAAAGTTCACCACTTCCGCGCCGGCCCGGAACCGTTGGCCCTCAAAAAGCGTGAAATGTTCGCTGCCTCCTTCGGCCAGGAAGATGCCCCGGCGCATCCTGGACAACACCTGCCAGAGGCAGTTCGTCACAAGCGGCTGCAGGTAAAAGGACTGGTCGGCGGGCGTGAAGACCGCCCAGACGCCGGACCGGAATGGAGGCGCGACATGGACGACCAGCGCGGCCACCGCGCCGCGGTAGTCACCCGAGACGCTATCATAAGCCCCCAGCAGGGGTTCCCACCGAAACGGCCGGTCCTGGTTGAAGCCGATGGCGCGCGGTCGGGGATGGAGGCCCAGGAGGGGGGCGCGGGTGGTCGGGGCGGCTCCGGGCGGCGATGTCGCATCCTGATTCAACAAAACGCTCCCGTCTCGATTCCGTTCCCACTGCTCGAGCGGCTCTTTCTGGTGATCGGCACGGACCCTCACCGGTGTAGTGATTTCGAAGAACTGGTAGCCGGGCGAAAGCGATTCCAGGCGCGGGACCGGCAGGAATTCCTCCTTGCCGAACGGATTGGGCGCCGTGCCCAGCTCGGCGAACCAGGTACTCGTGTTCCTGGCCCTGGAGGGCGGTGTGGGACAAGGCCAATCCCACCGAAAAGCGTTCCGCTTTGGAGGGATTGAATCCATCTCCCGGCCTGCCGCGGCCCGGCGATTCCCAGGGCTTGAAGGCCTGGGGCGGCAAGGCGTACTGCTTCCACTCCGGCGAGAGATGGACGACCGCAATCCAGCGTGAGCCGTCTTGTTCATCCCATTCAAGGGCCAGTTGCCGCGTGTATGGGCCGCCTTTGGCCCGAAAGCAGGTCAGCGCATGATGGGTGGGAAAGGGATGCTGCAAGCGGGGCGATATGAACGTGTCCCAGCTCGTCAACTGCGGCACTGTCACGTGCAGCGCCGTTCCCGGGCCGTCCTGCGCGACGCGGTAGCCGGACTTCGTCTGCATGTCATTACTCGAACGCCACCAGCCGGGAAGATCGGCATCGGCGAAGGTCTCGACCAGGTGCTGCGGCTTTTCGCCCGAGAGGCGTTTCTGGTACGTTTCCTTTGGGATCCAGTTGCCCTGGACCTTGAGCAGCGGCGATTCCCAGGCCGGGGCGCGCAGAGCCAGCAGGCCGCCTCCGGCCTTGAGGTAGTTCTCGATCGCCGGCACGCTGGCCGATGGCAGAGACCGCGCATCGGGAAGCACGAGCAGTTCATAACGCTGGACCGTCAGGCGCGCCGGGTTGGTAAGGACCTCCAGGCTGATGGACTCGTGCTCATAGCCGGCCTTGTGGAGCAAGGCGGCCATTTGCCTGGCCAGGGCGGGTTCGGGCGAGAGCATAGGTCCGGGAAACATCGCGGCGCACGCGGGTATGGACGTCTTGGGCGCCAGATCTTCGGCGGGCCATGCGGCGAAAGGCAGGCAGGCGGCCGCCAAAGCAAGGGCGGTTGCAGACGAGGCGGTCAGAGATTGGATCCGGGCCAGCATGTTCCAAACGAATGCCAGCAGGCCCGAATTGGTGCAAGCACAATTCCCACGCGTAGGGTGCAGAGGGCGCATCCTGACACTGCCCCTGGCGTGCGCCCGTCCCCGGGCACAGCAGCGAGGGAGTGGGCAGGCGTGTTGGAGTGTTTGACCGCTGCCCTGGCTCCGGACGTTGCTGCGCCCGGAGACGGGCGCACTCCGGTCCGGCCCCCCCGGCGGTGGGGGCAGTGCCGGGATGCGCCCGGGTGCAGGAATTCATCCTGCCCTGACCGCTTGGAAGCGGGAGGTCTAAGGCTGGCCAAAGAAGGCTCACTGCGTGGGCCGCATGATCTGCCATGTCCCCTTTTCCTGTCGGTTCGGGTCGTAACGGGCATCGGTGCCGCCGCTAATGCGCGTTCAGATGTGCGGGCGTCTGGGCGATCTTCCCGCGGCCCGTGTTGGGGTGCCCTGGCGCGAGCGCGGCCTCAAATACCGAAGCCCGGGCGGTAGTGCTTGCGAATGAGCGGTGCGGCTTGCGGCGCGTTGCGGGCCCGCATGTCTTTCGCGTCCCACTCGATGGGCTGCTGCAGCCGCACCGCCAGGATGCCCACCAGCAGCGCCTCGGTGAACGGCCCCGAGTACGCGAATCCGGCTTTGGCATCCGCCGGCTTCCGGTCTTTGCAGGCCTGTATCCACTCGGCGCGATGGCCGATCGAGCGGGGGATCGTCTTGGGGGGAGCTTTCAGCGCGTTGTGCCGGCTCAGCGGCAGCAGCCGCGGCGGGCCGGACCAACCCCCGCAGAGCATCGTCCCCTCGGTGCCCAAGAAGAGGATTCCATTATCGGGAAGGTTCTGATCGGCGTCCATTTCCGGCGGCCGGGGCGGGAGTTTGCCACCGTCGTACCAAGTCATTTTCACCGCCGGGCGCGCGCCGCGCGCGGCGAACCGGGAAGTGATGATCTGCCAGGCCGGATAGGTCTCATCGCCCAGGGCCGAGGTCTGGGCCTCGACCGCCACCGGGGCGTCGAGGTCCAGGGCGTAGAACGCCGGGTCGAGGTTGTGTACCGCCATGTCGCCCGGGGCGCCGTTGCCGAAATCAAACCAGGCTCGCCACCCGACCGGGCAATAGGCCGGGCTATAGGGCCGCGCCGGGGCGCTGCCCAGCCAGAGGTCCCAGTCCAGCGTGGCCGGCACCGGCACGCTCTCCGTCGGCCGCGTCGCCGGCTGTTTCCACCAGTTGACTGGCCGGTCCGTCCAACCGTGGACTTCGCGAACGGTGCCGATGACCCCGGCTTGAATCCACTCCCGGATCTGGCGCAGACCCTCGCCGGCGTGGCCTTGATTGCCCATCTGCGTGACCAGGCCGGTCTCGGCCGCCACGCGAGCCATCACCCGCGCCTCTTCGATGGTGTGCGCCATGGGTTTTTCCACATAAACGTGCTTGCCTGCCCGAAGCGCCGCCAGGGTAACCGGGGCGTGCATGTGATCCGGCGTGGCGACCAGCACCGCCTCAATGTCCTTCCGCTGCTCGAGCATCACGCGAAAATCTTTGAATCGTTCCGCCTTGGGGAACGCGTTGAAGGTGCCGGCCGCCCTGGCCCAGTCCACGTCGCAAAGCGCCACGATGTTCTCGCCCTTCATCTCGGCCAGATCGCCCGCGCCCTGGCCGCCGACGCCGACCCCGGCGATATTCAGCTTGTTGCTCGGCGGCGTCTGGCCCTGGCCCAGCACGTGACGGGGCACGACCTGGAACCCGAGGATTGCCGCGGTGGTGGTTCGTAAAAAAGTTCTTCGTTTCATAAGCAGATAGGCTGGCATTCTCATAAACCCGGCCGGCACCGTCCACAAGTAATTTGCACCGCTCCGGGGCAAAACGAGCAGTCGGCTTGGTACCAGGTACCGGCTCCCGGACCGGCCGCGCACACCTCATCGAATACGCAAACGGTCTGGCGATCCGGCAGGGAGATTGGAGGTTCATCCCTGCCGGCCGGGTGAAACCGGGCGTGACCGATCGGGAACTGGCAGATGAAAACGTCGCCGAACATCTCAGCGCAACGACTCGTATATGGCGTCCTCGGCCGAATCGTCCCGCAGGAACTGCTCGTAAGCCCCGGCACGCCATTCCGCCTCGTCGGTGTCTTGGTCGGTCAGAACGATCACGCGGGCCTTGCCCGATTTTGGCAATTGCGCGGCGATTTCCCGGGGGATTGGCAGTACCGCGGCGCCGCTTAGCTCCGCCGTGAATTCAACAGCGTTCATGGAACAAGCGTAGGCTCCCAGGCAACCCGGTCAAGCTCCATGGGGGCTCAATGGCACGCGCGCCGATGGGCGCCCCCGCGAGCAGCAAAATGCTGCTCGGATCAAGCATTTGGTTCTTTTGCCGCGCCGCGGGTTGTTGACGCTTCGCGGGTGAATCACAAACGTGCAACTACCGTGGTATAGGTAGAGCCTGTCCCAAAAGGGCGAGTTTTGGCAGTGCCATTACATTCGCTGATCCATGACGGCGCCACCATCAAACAAAGTGGACTGGGATCATCTCTTCCCTCCGTATTTGCGCAAAACCGGTCGCGCCGGTACACACCACGTCCCCGGTCTTGTGTTTGGAAAATCGGCCGGGCGGCCCTCAGGCCGCCCGGCGGGCAGCTTCGGCTTTCTCCAATCGCGGCAGCCGCGCTAGCACCCACAGGTTGTGCACCAACACCGTCCAGGTCACGGTCAACTCCCGGTGTTCAAAGCCTTTGCAGCGCATCCGCCCACCCAGGAAGACATTCTTCACAATGCCGATGCGGCCTTCGGTTTGCGCCCGGCGCCGCTGCATGCGCTTGAATTTCCAGGAACGGTTCCGCTGTCGGAGCTGCCCGGGTGAACGGGGACAGATCGCGTTGAAGATCTTTTCTTCGTTCAAACCGAAGCGGTTGAGTTCGCTATCGAACCCCCGGTCACCCCCCAGCGCCTTGGGGCCTGGCGCATAGGCTTCTTGCATGCGTCCCACTGTGCGCGGCAACAGGGCGGCGTCGGCCGGAGCACTCTCGCGGAACAACTCCCAATCCAGGATCAAGCCTTGGGGATTCTCGGCTAGAAAGAGGGTGTTGCCGAACTCCACTTCGGCCCCGGCTTTTTTGCGCACAACGACGTGGACGTCCGCTTCATAGAGGCTGAGGATCTTTTCTTCATTGGGCACGAGTTGGCCCTTCAAGATGCGCTGGCGGGCCTGTTGGCGGGCCTTGGGCAATTGCTCCAGGACCTGGTCCATGCGCCCGAGCACCTGCTCAGCTTGGGGGCGAGTCCACTGGGTTTGCTCCCAGTGCGTGTCGAGCAACTCCCGGTAGCGGCGGGCGTGATGGCGGACCGTGCCGACCAGGCGGTCCATTTGCCGGAGGGTTTGTTTGCGTAGGCGTCGGCTCTGCACTTGATCCTGCCGGCGCCAGGCATGGGTCATTTTAATGCACAGCCCATTGATGCGGCTGATGAAGCTCTCCGGCTCCTCCATGCGGTGCTTGAGCCCCTGGTTGCGGATGAGCCGGACCGAGCCCATCAAGGTGCGGGTGGCATCGCGCAGCAGCACCCAGTCCACGGGGTAATGGATGTGGGCGCACAGGCAGGTGGAGTCCAGATAGGCGCTTTCCAAATCCAGCGGCTGGGCCAAGTCCAGTCGCTCCGGCGCCTGGGCACCCTGGACCAGGAGCTTGTGGATCAACTCCCGCACCTCGGCTTCCGGCCACCAGGTGAAGTAGCGTTGGAGGGTGCTTTTGCTGGGCACGACCACGCGGTTGACCTCGCTGATGCCGCAGAAGTACTGCAAGAGAGGACTGTCGGCGAGGCGGGCGGCAAAGCGGCGGTAGTGCTCTTTGAGGAGGAGCCGGGCGGTATTGCAGCGCAGGGCGCGCCGGGCGTGGAACTGGTGCTTTTGTTGGGCCTTGGCGCTGACGCGCTTTTGGCCGGCCAGCCAGCGTTGGAGGTCCGCCTCGAGCATCTGCGTTTCCAAGGGGCTCTGCACCAGCAGGCCGTCGATGCGCAGGAGTTGGTCGCGCAAGTCGCGGTAATTGACATTGCCCTCGATGGTGGGCAGGATTTGGGGCAGTGGCAGTTCGAACGGAATGATATTGGCAGCCGGCATGAGGCTAGATTATACTCTAGCCCACAAAAGGCAAGAACTATTTTGCAAAAAATGCAAGCGACCTATCCATTGAAAATCCAGGAGATGCGTTCCAAGGGAAAACAGCCCCGATTTTATGTCAGCTTTCCATTGGCCCTAGCCGCGGCGATTGGTCTGGAAGGCGGTGAACGCGTCCAATGGGAACTGCTGGACCGTGGCGAACTCCATTTGGTTCGGCCCAACGGGCCCGCGCCCACCACCCGCCGGCGGGCCTCGACAAAGCCATTATAGCGGGCCTTTTCAGTGTCGCCGTGCCGATTCCTGCGGGTTTAAATCAGGCCCGCATCGATCCCAGCCCCGCTCCGCAAGGCCTTCCTCTATTGGGACAGGCTCTAGGTATGCAATGGGCTGCTGACCGATAGATAGTGGATCCGGTTTCAACATTGATCAACGTGATCAACCGAACGACTCGTCCAGGCCAAGTCTCAATGATCAGAATGTCTTCGGTTATCCAGCGCACGTCGATGTTCTTGAATCCTACGACATCTAATCGACATTCTGCCTTCGGTCCTTGAAAGACGAAAATCCTCGCCCGTCGTTGCTCGTACGGTGGGTTCTCCCCCTCGTTAGAGCTCACCTCGAAGTGCCGAGTGCGGTATTCTGAGAAGGAACGAGCAAGGCCGGTAGGAAGAACTGTCTCCTGATTTGTAATCGCGATATATTGCGGAAAGTACCCCTGAAACTCCCGGACCTCCAGCTTGGAAATACGAATTTCTTGGACCGCATTTTCCTCGGCCGGACCAACGGCCTGCCAGGGAGTCGCGAAGCACGTGACCAGGAACAACACCGCCAAGAGGAACATCGCCATGCCAGCAGTGCGAGCCAACATCAGCCCGGCCATGGCCTTAAGCCACAGCAAAAATGCTGAAATATTCATAGGAATTTGCTCTTTTGCCGCGACCGCGGTTTTGAGGCTGCGCGGGTGAGGGAGAATTGGTTTTCGGTCTCACTCATTATGGCCGGTTGTTACCAGGGGAGGACCGGACAGTCAAGGGCACATTCTGCGGGTTTCTTGCCGGTTTCGGCGTGGAACGGGGGTACTGGCGGGTGGGCGGGCCTGGGGGCCACCTCACCGGCTGAAAGCTGCGCGGCGGCGGAGCCGGTGCTCGGCCGGATTATGGGGTCAGCCATAGCTTGGTGTGGTTGGGCGAGGGGGCCAGCCACGCTGTGGGTTGATCCATCCACCATCCACCCATGACCAAGCGGACTGGTTCACACTGCAGCCAACAGCGCGAAGTATTCATCACGAGAAAGTCCGGCCGTCTTGAGATTATTGCGGATGACGAATACTGGGACTTCTTTGTAGACCGGGATGACCACGGGCCGTGCTACGCCCGGCTTGACATAAGTGCGATGGCTGCCTTCCTGGCGAACAAAATGGAAACCGGCGGCGAGGAAGACGGTTTCCAGTGTGCGCCAATCTTGAGGAGTGAACCGGGGCATGGGGCCGTCACGTTGCCGCAGGGCAACTGCGCTGCTCGATCCCAAACCACTCCGGCCCACGCCAGAAGCCATCCTCGCGGCGATAGCCCGCATCCTCCAGGACCTCTTCCAGGCTGCCGTGCTCTGCTGCGGTGGCCAGGAACAGCCGCACCGCCTCGTCCACAGCCTGGCGCGCGGCTTCCGGCGTCTGCCCGGAGCTGGCCACGTCCAACGGCATCGCGTGAGCGATATATTGGTTTCCCTCCCGCCAAACCTGGACAGTGTAATCGATTTTCACGGGCCCAGATTACCACTCCGGTCTGCCGGCGACAACGCCGTAGTGACTGAATTCGGCCGCCTGTGAAGAGGCTCCACTCAGTCTCTTTGGGAGCGCAAATGCGATCCAGGGGCTCTTTTGCATCGAGATTGGATGCTCCTGGCCAGCCAAACCGCTGGTTTGCAGGCCCAGCAGGCGCTGCAACCGAGGGCGGTAAAACGCGCTGGCAAAGGAGAGTGCCAGGAACGGCAGCAGCAGCGCGAAGTTGAGGCCCGCCAGGGCGAACACGCCGCCCAGAACCCCAGGCGCCGAAGGCGGTGTGCTGTCGCCCATAATCGTTGTCTCGGTCCTGAGCACAACCACAGCCAGCCAAACGATCAATAGCCACGCGAGCAGCCAGAGCGACAGGCGCAACGGCTGGTGCCGCCGGCGGCAGAGCGAGCCTGCCAGCATCAGCGACACGGAAATAACCAAGGCCCCGATCCCGGTCAGCCTGGCGCAGGCCGGCATTCTGGGATCGGCAACCCCGTTGGCGCCGGGGACCCAGAGACCAGCCACTTTGTCCATATCAAGTTGGCAGGCCAGCGGCACGCTCAGACCGCCCAGCACGAATAGGACCCCGAGGAACGTGAGGAAACGGTGCTTCGCAGGCAGATGATTTGACAGCAACCACACCCCCGCGACTGCGAAGGTCAAGGCGGGGACGCTTTGGGCGAGGATTTTCAGCAGCTCGGAGGGCGGCAACTCCGCGCCAGCGGCGGAGAGTTGGACCACTGCGGCCAATGATGCCGGAACCTGGGCGGGCAGGGAGAGCAGGGCGGCCCGCAAGAGCGCGCACAGGCCAAGACCGCAGATCACCGGCAGGCCGATCCACCAGGCCTGAGGCCGGCGGTTGGCCTTGAGCGCCAGGAGGAGCAGCAACGCCAGCCCCGGCAGGAGAGCGGGCAGCGAGTTTTCGGACCCTCCCACCGTAGTCGAGGTCGAACCAGACATCCAACTCCCCGGCTGACAGGTGACAGGCGGGCCTTCCTTGGCCCCCAGGCCACCCAGGTCATCGGAAGCAACGATTTGGAGCACGCCTGGAGCGGTCGATGGTACTCGCCATGAGTACCTGCAAGTGCTGCCTCAGCCGAACTGGAACCTGCCAGAGTTGATGGCTTCGCCCTCCCGATAAACCGCCCAGCCCGGGGGCTGGCTCCGGTCCTGACGCCGCAACTGGTAAGGCGCGCCTTCCGCTCCCACCAGTTGATAATTGAGCGACAAGAAGCCGCCCTCGGGGGCCACATGCACGGTATTGGTGAGCGGCCCGCCGGCGGTGAGAACGGTTGTGTTGCTGGAACCGACGATTATTGCCGGGGCCAATTGCGCCGAGCGGCAGGCCTGCGCGCCGCCCGCCTCAAGCTGGATCTGGCATCGGCTAAAGCTGCCCAGCGGGATTTTGACCGTGGGTTCCGGCCTGTCCAGCACCACGGTGAGCGGTCCGGCGGCGGGCAGGTTCGGCGTGCCGGTCAGGATAAGCCGTTGGATGAACTTGCCGGTGAGCCTGAGTTCTCCCAACGCGGTGAAGCACTCTTTGAATTCGAGCTCGAATCTGGGCGCGCCGTCTTGTTGGACATAAGCCCAATCCACCTGGTAGGCCTGGCGGCCAAAGAAGAGGTCGCGGCAGAAGCTGAAGCCGTCCAGCGAGCCGTCTTGCAGATTGAAGGGCTGGTTCCGCGATTCCCAAGGACGCAACAGCAGGTAGCCGCCCTCAGCCGAGCCCAGCCTGCTGGGGCCGATCTCCACGACTCCGTTGCCGCGTTGGGTTTGGCCGGCGACGTTTTCGATGAGACCCACCTGCCATTCGCGGCCTTGCAGCGTGACTTTTGCGGCCCAGAAGGAACGGCACGCGAGAGTAACGGTGAGCCGGTTGCCCCACCGGTTGCCCCACCCGTAGAGACTCAAATCGGCCAACAGCGGGCGGGTGCCCATTGCAGTCTTGAATTCCAGGTGGATGTTCGTAAAGGTCTGGACGGCAGTTGGCTTGGCTGAAAACACCCCGTTCGGGTCGTCCGTCAGGTCCCCGTTGCGATTGAGGTCGAGGTAGAGTTTGCCCTGGCGCGGGTCCCACGCGAAAGGGACGGCATCCTCGGGTGCGCTCCCCAGCCGCAGGCTCCCGCGGCAGACTGGCCGCCGGCCGAAATCCGGCTCTTTGCTGAACGGGGCGGTTTGGGGCGGGACGAAGATGGTCCAGGAGATGAAGCCGCGCTCGGCCTCCTGGTATTCGAGATAGACGGTGTGTACCGCATCCGGCGCGCCGTGGGGTGGCGTGGCTTCCTGCGCGAGCAGGCGCGCACAGGCGGCGAAGGCAAGACAAAACAGGAAGGAATTCACCGCTTTCATCACGCGAATGTGTTTTCGGAAATGAGCATGCACTGGGATTGGACAGCCGCCATGGCGAGACGTTTTGCCGGAGCCCGGGGTTCATGGAGAGCCCCCTTTGGCTTCTGCCAATGCATTGGGACCGTGAACCGGTCAGGGGCCCCGAGGCCGCGAAGCGTTTTGGACTGCGCCAGTCCTCTGGCGCTTTCATGTACCCATCGTCCGAAAAGCGCCAGAGGACTGGCGCAGTCCAAAACCTTGCGGGCTTCGACGGTTCATGGAAAGCCTCCAATCGCGTCCGTAGGTGCAATTGCATTCCCAAGTTGCGCCAGGCGATCTTGATGGCAGCGTCGGGCAACCATCCGGTCCACTCTTTCCGCTTTTGTGTGGCGAGGCGGTGGGTTTAGAGTCAGCACATGCGATTCCACTATGACATCTCTCGATCTTGGCCTGGCGCAATTCTGGTTCCCTGCCTGTTGACCTGGGCCGTGGCCGCACCGGGCTTGGTCCTGGCACGCGGTGAAGCCGGCCACCCGGGGAAAGCGCCCCGGACTTTTGCGCTGGAACCGTTCGCCCGCCGCAGCCTCAACTATCTCAATGGGATGGTGGACACGAATGGCCTGCCCTATTTCAACATCTTCTGGACCGAGCCTGCCGAGGCGGCACATGACTGGCCGGACTTTGGCGATGTCATGGCCCGGCAGTTCCAGGCCGCAATCATGGCCCGGCACATGACCGGGGAACGGGCTCCCATCGAGGCGATTTGGCGGCGCAAACTTCTCGAACTGATCGATCCCGAGACCGGCCTGCTGACGCGTCCGCAAACCAGTTTCTCGCAGAAGGTTGCCGACCCCGGCGACCAGGCGCTCACCCTCTACGCGCTGGTCACCGCCTACGAAGACACGCCGGAGGAGAGCTTGAAGCAGGTGATTCTCAAGATGACTGCCAGCCTGCTCGCCCGGACCGAGCAGGGCAAAGGGGGCGGGGACGGTTTCTTGAACGGGTTCATTATCAAGAGCCTCATGGCCAGCGCCCGGGTCCTGCACGACGAGAACGCTTTGAAGCTGGCGCGCAAGCAGGTCCAGAGGGTGTTCGTCGAAAGCCCGCTGTTCAGCCCGGACAACACCTTCCGCCACGGCGGGCACATGCACGGAAACCTCCGCACTCTGGTCGGGGCGGCGGATTATGCCCTTTACACGAAGGACCCGGTGCTGTTCAGCCGCGTGGATGCGTTGTACCGCTACGTTCGCTCTGAAGCCACGAGCTTTGGCTTCCTGCCGGAGGTGATCGGGCGCAAGGGCGACGTCGTGGCGACCGAGACCTGCGCGCTGATGGATTACGTCGGCCTGGGGGTGACCCTCGCAAATCACGGCCATCCGGAGTATTGGGGCGACGTGGAGCGGGTCGTGCGCAATCAACTGGCCGAGAGCCAGGCCACAGACCTTTCCTGGCTCAAGCCCGCGACCGGGAAGCCTGACACCGAGCAATTCACCTGGCGCGAACTGGCCGCGCGCCTCGAGGGCGGTTATGCCGGCTGGAGTTCGCCCACGCATTTTCTGGCCGCCTGCGAGACGCTTCACTGGGGTGGTCCGGAATTGCGCGGGAAGACGCGCGTCCTCCAGAACTGCTGTGGCGGCTCCGGCACGCACGGCTTTTTCATCGCATGGAAGAATGCGGCCTCTTTCGAGAACGGCACTCTCTCAGTGCACATGCACTTTGACAAGTTGCTGCCGCAGGCGGAGGTCCGTGGCTACCAACCTTTCGAGGGCCGCTTGACGATCCGGCTCAAGGCAGACTGCGCGGTGCGGGTGCGCCTCCCCGATTTCGTGGAGCCGGGCGCCCTGAAAGCGGAGACGGGAGGTGTCCCCGTCACGGTCAAGATATGGGGCAACTATGCCGAATTAGGGCGCCACTCCCGCGACACCACCCTCAAGATCACCTATCCGCTGGCGCCGAGGACCGAGGAGGTTGAGATCGGCAACCCGGGGTTCCGGCACTACCACTATCGTGTCCATTGGCGAGGCGACACGGTCGTGGCGATGGAGCCGCTGGGCGATGAGCATCCAACCGGGTATTCAGATTTTGAGAAGAAAGAGGTGCCTGTGTTTTACGGCAAGGAAGGTCCTGGACCGCTCTATCAACGTGCGGCGCTCCTCGGAACCTCGGAGCCCGAACTGACTGCCTTGCGGATGGACGATGGAAAACTCAATTTCTGGGCGGACCTTGAGGGGCCTCCGGCGCAACGCTGGCCCATTCCTGAGAAGCCTTGACCCGGATCTGATTGAGGTCCAATTGCGGCCTTGCGCGGCAAACACGGTCTGCGGCACAATTGCGCGCTGACACTTTTCGGGGCCAAATCCCCGGCAAAACCACAACGCACATGAGAATCATGAACCAAAGCCGCAGGTCATTCGTTTCACTGGCGGCCGCCTGGCTGGCAGCCTCGCTGCTGCCGCTGGCGGGGGCGGACTCGCCGTTTGCCTTTCGGGAAGTCAACGACTCGACGGGGCTCGAGTTGTCTGAGAACGGCAAGCCGGTGTTTGTCTATAATTACGGCATGATACTGGCGCGCGGTTTTCCTGAGGCCATGCGGCGCTCGTCGTACTTGCACCCGGTCTGTGGCCCGGACGGCACCGTCATGACGGACGATTTCAACCGCGATCATCCGCATCACCGCGGTATTTTCTGGGCCTGGGAGGTGGTCGAAGTCGGCGGCAAGACCAATGACGTGTGGACGGTCAAGGGGTTCCGGCAGAAATTCGTCCGCTGGAAAGCGCGTGAAACCGACGCGGCGGCGGCGCGCCTGGCCGTCGAAAACGGCTGGTATGACGGGGACCGGAAGTTCGTGAAGGAAGATGTCGAGATCCTGACTCATCCCTCCACGAAAGAACGGCGAGTGCTGGATTTCACGCTCACGTTGGAGGCCGTGGACCGGCTGGTGATGATCGTCGGCACCCCCGACGAAAAGAAAGGCTACGGCGGCTTCGCCTTCCGCACCGCACCGCGCGAGGGTGGCGCCGCCAAGACCATCATTCGCACCGATACAGGGATTTCACAGCAAGACGGCATCCTGTCACGCCATCCCTGGGCGGAGGTCGCGGGCGTTTTCAAGGGCCAGGAGGCCGGCATCCGCATCGAAGACAATCCTGCGAATCCGGGCTACCCAAACAACGGCTGGTTGATGCGGCACAGCTACGCGATGTTGAATGTGTCCTATCCCGGGCTGGAGCCGGTGTGGCTGAAGCCCGGCAAACCGCTGCAGCTCAAATACCGCGTCATCCTGTTCCTGGGCAAGAGAACATTAGGGTCACGTCCCAACATTTGACTCTGTTGCTGGAATTCTCTCGGGGGCCTGCTATAATATCGAAGCCTAAGCCGCCCAAGGAATTTGAACCGTTGACAAGATGACAGCCCGCATTCTCGTGGTGGACGACGACTCCGAAATCCGGAGGCTCTTTTCGGAAGTCCTGGGTCTGGAAGGGTATCAGGTTTGGGAGGCCCCAACTGGGTCGCAGGGCCTGCAAATGGCGCGTGAGAGGCGCCCGGATTCAGTGTTGCTGGATGTCAGGCTGCCGGATCTCAGCGGGATGGAGGTCTGCGGGCGAATAAAAGCGGACGAGAGGTTGGTGGACACCTTCGTGGTTCTGGTGTTCTTTGCAAAGCTGAATGCCCGGAATCGGCCGCCTTTGAGGATGGAGTCGAGGCATCGCACCTCTATCGGATTGCCAGGGAGGCCGTTCACAACGCCATCAAGCACGGCAAGCCAAAACAGATTATCATCCGGCTCACCGTTGCTGCCGGAACGGCCGGCCTGAGCATCGTCGATGACGGGATTGGTTTCAAGGACTCCCGAGAACCCAGATCGGGCCTGGGCCTGGAGATGATGCGAAATCGCGCCGCTTTGATCGGCGGCAAATTGGAAATCCAAGGGGCTGCCTCAGGGGGCACCGTAGTTAGAGCCTGTCCCAAAAGAGAGCGGCCCGGAACGGCCGGGCCTTGCTGAAGCCGTGGCCAGGGGATAACCGGCTGATTTTGGCCAAAGCCGTCAAAATGGTCCTCTATAATGCCCGGGGGGCTTGGTTTTTGCGTGCCCGCCGCTTGGTGGTTGTCGGCGGGGGCTCCAGTCGAAGCAAGTGCAGTTCGCCTCGGTCCAGCAATTCCCATTGAACGTGATCTCCGGGGTTCAGGCCGATGGCCGCCGCTAGGGCCAGGGGAAAAGTCACGAAGAGCCGGGGCTGCTTGCCTTGCGAACGGATGGCCTGGACCTTCAAAGGATAGGTGGTCTGCATTTTTTTTCGATATTGTTTCAGATTGTGCTTGCATTTCATGGGTTAGATTATAATCTAATCCCATGTCCGATGCTCTTATTATTCCTTTTGAACTGCCCCTGCCGCAAGTCCTGCCCACCATCGAAGGCAATGTCGATTACCGCGATTTCCGCGACCAGTTGCTGCGCATCGATCATCTGCTGCGCGACAGCGGCCTGGAAACCCAACTCATGCGAAAAGACCTCCAGGGGTGGCTGGGCCGGCACCCACACGTCAGCGCCAAAGCCCAGCAGACCCGCCAAAAGCACTGCCGGCGCGCCTTGCGCTGCAATATCGCCCCCACCTTGATCGGGGAAAACTACCGCGGGTTTGCCGCCCGTTCGGCCGACAGCCCCTTGCTCCAATTCTTCTGCGGCCTCAGCGAAGTGGACCGCGTGCAGGTGCCCAGCAAAAGCACCCTCCAGCGCTATGATCTGTGGTGGCCAGAAGCCCAGGTGCACCAAGTCGTTGAGCAACTCACCTTGCCCTCGACCTGTCGCTGCTCAAGACCATCCCGGCACGGCGAACATCAGGAGAAGCTGGTCTAAAGCCAAGGGTGAGCCAAATTGAGGGGATAAGGGCAGCAGTTCGATGAGGGGCCGGTGCTGGGCTCTCGATTGCTCTCGGTTGTTCTTGACTCTGATGCTCGTAAGGAGTATCGAATCATCGAGCATAAGACCTTATGAAAAGGCTTGGCCGGGAATTTAGGTGGCTCAAAGGTCCGGGACCTGCGAGGAGGTCCATACCCATTTCCGCATTCACTCTCATCGAATTGCTGGTGGTGATCGCCATCATCGCCATTCTGGCGGCATTGCTGCTGCCGGCGCTGGGCCGGGCCAAGGAAGCCGCCAGGGCCGCAGCCTGCGCAAACAACCTGCGGCAGTTCAGCCAGGCTGCGGCCATGTATGTGCTCGATCACAAAGGAATCCTGCCCTTCTTCCTGAACTGGCTGCATGCCGAGCAGGGCATTGCCGATCCGACAACCGGCGAACTCTATCCATACCTGAAGAGCCGCCAGGTCTATCTTTGCCCCACCGATCAACGCGCCCTTGGCATCAACCCCATCAGTTCCCCTCCGCCGCCTGCTTCAATCCGCCAATGCAGCTACGGCATGAACTGCGTTCTCTGCCACGACATGGACCCGTCCAAATGGACAGCGGACCCCTCCACATACACGGCGCCGGCGCGAACGTTCCTCTTCATGGAAGCCACCTTGGGCCGAAACGATCTTGACGGCACGGTTGGCCCCGTGACCTGGGCGGGGGAGAGCGCAGCTGCCGTCAGGTACGCGCCACAATGGCATCGGGCACGTGATGTTCTGCGACTTTCACGTTGAACGAGTCAACGCGGTGACCGCCAAGAAGCTGGAAAAGAGCAAGCTCTTCTGGCTCCCGGCGCCCACAACCGATCCTTTCTCAACGTCATTCGTCAACGGCCTGCGCTACCCTTAGCCGGCGTTTACATCTGCACCCGGTAGAACGTTTTCCCTGGCCTGACCGGTGGCTGCCCCTCATCCACGGCTCTTCTAAAAGCTAAAGTTGAGAGCCAAAGGCCCCGCCTTCTCATCCTCCACACCGACCCCTGCAGCCCTCCATCAAGAGAGCCGCAGGAGCCGATGCAGAGGATATGGAGTTGATTGCTGACGGCCGGTTACTGGTGCCGCCTTTTCTCCCTGCACGCCATCTTCTCACGCGTTGCCTCCAGGTCCTTCTTCCACTGAGGCAAACGGCGGATCTCAATCAGAATGACCTTCTGCCGGACTTCATGTGCTGGATGGTGTAGTAGGCGATGTTCCCTGGGGTCACCCGCTTGTGGGCCTTGTCAACGTTGTGGAGGAGTTTTGCTGCCATGGCGATTGAATCCTGAACCAACTCCTCGGCATCCTCTGAACCGATGAAGGAGACGGTTTGAGGCACGGCGGATTTGAGACGGGGGACAATTTCTTCCTGCAATAACCACGCGGATCTTGGAGACATAATGTTTCTTGGGGTGAAGGGGTTTGTACGTGAAAAGGCCCCAATTCTTTCATGAACTGGGGGCGGGAGGGGATTGGCTCTTCGGCGTCAATCCGGCACCCTGAAATCATACCAGCAGCAGGGGGATCGAGGCAGGAGGGGGCATCAGATCACGGCGCTTGACGGTTTGGCTCCACCTGATACCATCCGGTCTGGAATGAGCGAGATGCAGAACGATTTCGTTCTCAGCGGCGCAGCGTCAATAATGGGGCTGGCGCCGGGTGGGCAAATTCCGATCAGTAAACCATGAAAACATCTCTTGGAGCCAAAACACTAGCCATGCCGACGCCAGTCTGGATTGTGGGAAGTTATGGAGAGAGGGACACGCCCAACATCATGACCATTGCCTGGGGCGGCATCTGCAGCTCGGGGCCGCCGTGCGTCGCCATTTCGTTGCAAAAAACTCGCCTCACCTACGCCAATATCCTCCGCCGCAAAGCATTTACCGTGAATATCCCCTCCACACGCCACGCTGTGGAGGCCGATTTCGTTGGCATAGCCAGCGGCAAAGACACGGACAAATTCGCCGCCACCGGCCTGACCCCTGTCAAAAGCGATCGGGTGGATGCCCCCTACGTTCAAGAATGTCCGCTTGTTCTGGAGTGCAAACTGCTGAAAACCGTCGACATTGGCATGCACGTCCACTTCATTGGCGAGATTCTAAACGTGTTAGCCGACAACTCGGTCCTGGGAGAAAAGGACCAGCCCCTGATCGAAAAGGTGGCTCCCTTTGTATTCAACCCGGCCGACCACTCTTATCATGCCATCGGCCATAGCCTCGGCCCTGCTTTCTCAATCGGGCTGAAACTCATGAAAAAGGGAGAAACCGAATCCATTTGACGCGAACGTGCGGATTTGAATATTCGAAAACAATGTCACCTGCGTAGCGTCAATCACCTGAGCAGCATCAATAAGCCGGCGGCGCGTGAAAAAGCAAATTCCAGTATATAACAATGGGCTGCCTCAAGGGCGGCCCGATACGGGTAAGCGTATGATTTTCAATGATCGCCCATCGCCTTTCGGCCACCGTTTCTTCGACTCCGCCCCAAAGCCGCCCGTTAACGAAGAAACTCTTAAATTGGATAAAGTCCAAATCGAGCGAAAGACCTTCGTCTTTGCACTGAAAGAAAACAGGGTCTTCCGCACAATTTGTGGGTGAAATAGCTGGACACGTGTTCAGTTCGGAGGGTTGACGTTGGTCAGTTGGGCGGTCGTGGAACATCCCGCGGCACGCTCCGCGACGAATCGAGCGGCCTAACGGCCGGGAGAAGGACCTCAAGCAATTCCGGCGCGGCCAGGGTATGGCTCCGGGCGGGGCTGTCAAGGTATTGCTCGCCACGTGCCCTCGTGCCCTGCTGCGCTCCACCTTGACAGCCCCGCCCTCCGCCATGATACGCCGCTAAGGAATTGCTGGTGAAGGAGTGCTTGGCTCGGAGAGCTGCCCGGGGCCACAAAGCAATAGCTGATCTGCCTGGATTCCGGTAGCCTGCGAGATGTGAAAACAACGCCCGCCACCGGGCGGCAGACCAGCTATGCAATTGAAGGTTAAGACGGTTCTCAGCGCAATTCAACCCTTTGTCGCAGCAATTCCGCAAGGTGGGCCGCGCCTCCGCTCTGCTTTCGGGGGGCCAGATTTTCGTCGGTGCCGAACGCTGTCGTGATTGAGGGGCGGCTGGGCGGAGCCTTCGCGGGACGACACCTCTCCCGTGGTCCCCGAGTCCTCCTTTTTGCGTCGGCCAGTTTGCAAAGAGCAACATCCCGAAATCGCTCACCCAGGCGGTCGTCAGCCGCAGGCAAACCACAAATCCCAGGGCAAGTCCTCCTCCAAAGCCAGATCCAGGTCATGCGCCAGCTCTTTGAGGCTCACCTGGCCCAACCGGACCTGTTGACTGTGGAGCACCGCGTAGGCGCTAAAGAGGACGAAACCCAGGATTAAAATCAGCATTTGCGCCAGCATCGCCACCGGTTCGTGATGGTAGCAATGCTCCAGGTGGTAGAACTGCGTCAGTTCATTGAAAGCCTTGTTCTCGATGCCCCAGCGCCGGTGACCGCCCTCATAGACGACCCTGACCGGATAGCCAGCCAAGCCCTCCGATGCCATCCACCACCAGTCGCTGGTCTGGGGCTGAGAGGTCTTTTTTCCGCCCACCATTTTGTGCTGGATCCAGGTCTCCTGCGAATGGACCACCCGCACTTTGCGGCCGTAGCTCTTGCTGAAGTCCAGGTGTTTGACCTCCCACAGTCTGACGTGTCGGCCACGGGTTTTGTCGTCAAACTCCAGGGCGGGTTCTTGGCCGGCACTCAGGGCGCGCGCCTCTTGCAGGACTTCCATCCGTTCCTGTTTGAGTACCGACGATCCAGGCCCAGCCCAGCTTCTCCACCGCCTTCAAAAAGGGGCCTTGCACATACCAACCGTCAATGGTCACCACGTCGAAAAAGCGCACACCGTAAAGCCGACGGATCCGCCCCAGCAGGCGCAGGGCGGCCTGGGCTTCCTCTTCCCCGGGACGGATAGGCTCCACGTCCAGCAGCACGTTGAACTTGGGCCCGTTGATCTGGGCAAAGACATACCGGTGGTAGTATTCGATCACCGTGTGTTTTTGGCCTTGGTCGTCGGTCTCTTGAATCTCCCTTTGGCAGCAGCACGGACAACAGCGACTGCGACTGTGGAAGTGTTCGTTGGCGTCCAAACTCAGGGGGAGCAGGCCGTTGATTTTACAGCTTTCCAGCGCCTTGTTGGCCTTCAGGTTCTTGTTCACCCCGGCCAGGTCTTGGCGCAAGTCCTCCAGGTAGAAACGCTCGCTCACATAATGAAAGGCGTCGTCGCTGATGCGCTGGCTCCAATGGATGAGGTGTCGCCAGCGCCGGCGCTTGGTTTGCTTGGAGATGTCCAGGTAGCTGCCGGCGCGCATGACGACTCCCAGCAGCAGGCTCAGGAACAAGGGCCGGGTGGGAATCTTGGCGTAGGGCCGAGAGTCACGCACCCCGCGCACCACCCGGTTCAGAGCGAAAACCTTGATGACGCAGCCCAAAAACTGGGCCAGTTCGTTCATAAGGGTGCCGCAGCCAGCGGTTCGCCACGCCGGAGCAGTTCGCGATTGATTTGACTGATTTGGTCGAGCACCTCTTGCACCTGGGCATAAGCAGCCACGCCTTGACGTGCTTGGTCGAGCTGGTCCGGGGATTTGAGCAGGAGCGACTGCACCTGGCCTTTGGCGAAGCAGCGGTTGAGGTAGAAGAACGGCCCGTGCCTGGGACCGCCACTGTGGCAGCGGCAACTGGCTTTGCCACACTTGAGGAATCGCTCGATCAAGGAGGCGTGCAGGACGCCCGGGGGCAGTTGGAAGGAGCGCAGGAGATGGGCCTTTCGCTGGCGCAGAGCCAGGGTCGAGGTGTGCTGGAGCATCTGTATCCTACTCATATATAGATGTAGGATACCAAAGCGGGCGGGCAAAGCAAGCGAAAAAGAAAACGCCTCTATTCCCGAAAATGCCCTAACTGCCTGGGGTCAGGGAAATTGCAAATAAAAACCCACGCACCTTACGGAATCGCTGGTGGGCGGACAATAGCGCCGGGCGCATCTGGCCTGTACCACCACAGGCACGGGCGCTGCAGACGCAACCAAAGGCAGCGCGCATCCGCCCCAACCCGGAGGGTTGCCAGATGGTAGCCGGGGGTCGCGACGCCGTCGCGACCCCCGGTTAATGGTCTGGAGGGTCATGCACCCCGGAACGGGGTGCCAGAAGACGGCGAGGCATCCGGTGCGCCCCTTTCTGGCATCCCTCCGGGATGCCGGCGCAGCCCTGCGCCGAACCGGGGGTCTTGCTTCGCTTCGACCCCCGGCTACCATCTTCCATCCCTCCGGGATGAAACTGGTGGCCCGGAGCCATGTCAGGAACTCCTATCCGTGTTGTGGTACATCTCAGATGCGCCCCAAAAGCGCCCATCCCGGTACTGCCCCCTGGAGTGCGCCCGTCCCCGGGCAGAAAGCGCGCATGCGAGCGGAGGCCCAGGTAATCGGGCCAGGCGTGCCCGGGCCTCCGCTCCGCTCCAGCCCCGGCTATCACATGGCGGGCCTTCGGCCCTGGGGCGCCGCGATTTAAGTTGCCTGGGATGGTTTGGCGCCTGAAATTCGGGCTGTGGCGGCGGCTGAAAAACCTGTGGTCTCGGTCCAGGTGCGGGAGTTGGTCGAGTTTGCCCTGCGGCGGGGCGACCTGGGCGGGGAGCGGGATTTTGTGGGTCCGAACCGGGCGTTGGCGGGCATTCGCGGCCATCAGCAGGTGCAGCGTTCGCGCCCGGCCGGCTGACCAGCGGGAGGTGCGGCTTTCCTATGATGTCGAGGACGCGGAGTTCATCCTGCGCGTCCAGGGCCGCTTGGATGGCCTGCTGTCCACGCCGGAGGGGATGCTGCTGGAGGAGATCAAGACGGTGCAAGGGAATTGGGACGGCGCAGCCGACCCGCTGCACTGGGCGCAGGCCAAGTGCTACGGGTTCATGTGTGCGCGCAGCCGGGGCCTGGGGCAGCTTGGCGTGCGGTTGGTGTACGTGGACTTGGCCAGCGGCGCCGCCACCGAGTTCGCGGGGCAATGGACACAGGGCGAACTGGCGGAATTTTTCGATGGCGCCACGGCGATCTACCTGGAATGGGTGCGGGAGCGCCGGCACTGGTGCCGGCAGCGCGACCAGTCCATTGTGGCGCACCGGTTTCCTTTCGGCCTCTACCGGCCCGGGCAGAGGAAGGCGGCTGTGGCGGCTTACCGGGCGGTTGCGGGCGGCGGGCGATTGTTTCTGGAGGCGCCGACGGGGATCGGCAAGACGATCGCGGTGCTTTTCCCGGCAGTCAAGGCACTGGGCCAAGGCAAGGTCGAACGCATCTTCTATCTGACCGCGCGCACGGTGGGGCGGGCGGTGGCCGAGAAGGCCTTTGGCGAACTGCGGCGGGCCGGGGCGCGCCTGCGCACGCTCACCATTACGGCGCGGGAGAAGATCTGCGCCCAGGACGGCCAGCCGTGCGACCCGGCCTGCTGCCCGTTTGCTCGAGGCTACTACGACCGCCTCAAGCCGGCCATGCGCGCGGCGCTGGAGCGCGCCGAGATCACCCGCCCGGTCCTCGAGCAGGTGAGCCTCCAGCACCAGGTCTGTCCCTTCCAACTCGCGCTGGACCTTTCGGAGTGGGTCGATGCCGTCATCTGTGACTACAACTACGTCTTCGATCCCCAGGTCTATTTGCGCCGCCATTTCGGCGAGCAAGGGGGCGCTTATGCCTTCCTGGTGGACGAGGCGCACAACCTGGTGGACCGCGGGCGGGAGATGTTTTCAGCAGACCTGACCGCCCGGGAGATACAGCAGACGCGCCGGGCAATCCAGCAGGCGCTGCCTCGTTGCGCCCGGGCTTTGAGCCGGCTAAGCGCCGCCCTCCGCAGGCTCGGCCAAGCGCCCTGCCTCCCCTCCGAACCGGCGGAGGAGGACGGGCCGGACCCGGAGTTGGGCCTGTTCCGGACCGCGGAACCGCCCCAAGGCAAACAGGCAGCCACCGCCACCGCCACGGCCATGGCTGTTGACGCCGGGGTCGATTCAAGACACGCAGGATCAGCAGCGCGGACGCCCTCGTCCGCGCGTCTCTTCCAGAGGGGGCCCAGACACGCGGACGAGGGCGTCCGCGCTCCTTTCTCGAACCGGTCCCGCATCGACACCGCTTCGGGCGGGGAACCGAGACCCGGCCTTGTGAGCCGCGAGCTGCCCGAGGGCCTGCTGCCGCTGGTGGAGACGGCGCTCGCGCAAGCCGAGGCCTGGCTGGCTGGCAACCAGCCGGCGGATTTCCGCCAGTCCCTGCTCGAACTCTATTTTCGCCTGCACTCGTTCCAACGGACAGCCTCGCTTTATGACGAGCACTTTGTGACGATTTGCGAACCGGGCGCCGATGCGCGCACGCGGTTGTTCTGCCTGGATCCCTCGGCCCTGCTGCGGCAGGCCCTGGCGCGGGGAAAGGCGGCCGTGTTTTTTTCCGCCACGCTCACGCCGCTGGACTACTACCGCCAGTTGCTGGGGGGCGCGCCGGACGACCCGGCGCTGCAGTTGGACTCGCCGTTCCCGCAGCAAAACCTGGCGGTGCTGGTCCAGGACCGCATCCGCACCCAGTTCAAGGCCCGGGCCCAGACGCTCCTGGACGTGGCCCAGGCGCTACGGGCGGCGACCGCGGTGCGCGCGGGCAACTACCTGGCCTATTTCCCGTCCTACCACTACCTGGGGGCCGTGCAGGAGGCATTCCGCGCCCTGCACCCGGAGGTCCGACTGCTGGCGCAGCGCCCCGGCATGAGCGAGGCCCAGCGCGAGGCCTTCCTGGCCGCCTTCGCGGCCGAGCACACCGAGACGCTCGTGGGATTTGCCGTGATGGGCGGCGTCTTCGGCGAAGGCATCGACCTGGTCGGGGAACGGCTCATCGGCGCCATCATTGTCGGGGTGGGACTGCCGCAACTCTGCGCGGAGCGCGACCTCATCCGCGATTACTTCCAGGCCAAGACCGGCTCGGGCTTCGAGTATGCCTACACGTTTCCCGGGATGAACCGCGTCCTCCAGGCGACCGGGCGCGTCATTCGTTCCGAGACCGACCGCGGCGTGGTCCTGCTGATCGACACGCGGTTCGGAGAGCCGCGCTATCGCCGCCTCTTTCCGAAATGGTGGCGCCCGGCGCGCGTCCGCCACACGAGCCAGATCGCCGAAACCGTCCGCCGCTTCTGGGAGGGAAGGGGACCGAATGCGGAGTGCGGAGTGCGGAGTGTGGAGTGCTCCGGTGGGAATGTTGGGCCTGGATTGCGGTGTGGGGAATGACGAATGACGAATGACGAATGACGAATGGACCGAATGCGGAGTGCGGAGTGCGGAGTGCGGAGTGCTCCGGTGGGGATGTTGGGTCTGGATGGCGGTGTGGGGAATGACGAATGACGAATGACGAATGACGAATGGACCGAATGCGGAGTGCGGAGTGCGGAGTGTGGAGTGCTCCGGTGGGGATGTTGGGTCTGGATGGCGGTGTGGGGAATGACGAATGACGAATGACGAATGACGAATGGACCGAATGCGGAGTGCGGAGTGCGGAGTGTGGAGTGTTCCGGTGGGGATGTTGGGTCTGGATGGCGGTGTGGGGAATGACGAATGACGAATGACGAATGACGAATGGACCGAATGCGGAGTGCGGAGTGCGGAGTGTGGAGTGCTCCGGTGGGGATGTTGGGTCTGGATGGCGGTGTGGGGAATGACGAATGACGAATGACGAATGACGAATGGACCGAATGCGGAGTGCGGAGTGTTCCGGTGGGAATGTTGGGCCTGGATTGCGGTGTGGGGAATGACGAATGTACGACCAAAGGACAATACCCGGGGCCGGCCAAGGCCGTAGTATGGCGGGCGCGTGCTGGAGCCTATGGACATATTGGAACCGGAGCCGCGCAATGGAGCAGGCGCACAGGGCCCTCCTCTGAACATCAACGGACAGCTCCTTGGCCTCTGCGCCGAGGCGGCAGCAAGTGGCCTCGCCCCGCAAAGCGGCCAATGGCCGGCAGGGCTGGGCAAATCGCAACCTCTGAAAATCAGGTGCCAATTCGTCAAGGCCCGGGCTTGGACACTGGAGGTGAGGCCGGGGCGCGTTGCCGACATCCAGTGACCTGACAATGATTCTGCCAACAATGATTTTGCCTGTCTTGCCTGGATCGAATGGTTCTGTCCTCCGCCAAAAACTGCTTTCCCTTGCTCGCCCGGCGGGTTAGAACCCCACCATGAACTCTAAAACTGTGCTGGCGCTTTCTGCCACGGGTGCGTTGATGGCCGCGATCGCGGGCGATGAGGCCCAAGGGCCCGCGGTGCTTCATCTGAGCCACGACCAGGTGGCCGCCGCCTTTGCCAAAGGGGCGACAATGCTGGCCACGAACAACTTCAAAGTCATGGCCGGCCGGCGCACCGCTCCGGGCGAGGTGGAAATCCACGACCATGACACGGACATCTTCTATATCCTCGAGGACTCCGCAACCTTTGTCACGGGCGGCAAGGCGGTCGAGGCCAAGGCGAGCGGGCCGGGCGAAACGCGCGCCAGGGCCATCACGGGAGGCAACGAGCGGCACCTGGCCAAAGGCAACGTCATCGTTATTCCCAAGGGCGTCCCCCACTGGTTCAAGGACGTGAAGGGGCTCTTCCTTTATTACGTGGTGAAGGTGAGCGAGTAAGGCCGAGGTCACCGCTCCACGGGCAAGTCGAATTTGATCCAGGTGTGGGAGCCGGTCTGGACGTTGCGCATCTCCATCTCTTCGAGCCTGGCGCCGGCCGTTGACTTTCTTGAGGCCGGTGGGATCGAAATGTTTGAGGACCTTGCCTCGGGCATCGTAGGCATCGGCATGGAGAATGCCGCCGTTGTCGGTATCCACCCACGAGACGACTCGGGAGCAGCCGTGGGGGGCGGGGCGCGGGTTGACGCTTTCGAGGACCGAGCAGGGCTGGCTGTGGCGCAATTCGCGCCGCAGCACACGCTGCCTGGGCCAATAGAGGAATTCCAGGCCAAGATCGGCCACCCAAAAATCCGAGCCGGCGAACGGGACCATGGTTTGATCGCCGGCCAATCGAACGGGGGCGGCGTTTGTGGCGCCGGGCGCGGCGGGCTGGACCAGGTAGTATTGGTTGGGCGACTCCCCGGCATGGACCACCGTCAGCACCTCTCCGGGAGCGCCCTCGGCCGGGAGGGCCTGATAGACGCTCACCACGTTGGTTGAGGTGGAGGAGAGCTCGAACCGGATGGGCACCCTGCGCTCCTGGTCGTTGGCAAGGCGGATGGTCATCACCCCGGTGTTGGTGGCGTTGGCCTCGGGTCTCTGCGCCAGCAACTCGGCGACCAAATCGCGCCCCGCCTTCACCTGCTGTTGCGGGGTGAGCGGGGGCTCGTGCATTTCGTCGCGGCGCTGGCCCCAAGCCAGAAGAGGGGAGAGCAGGAGGAAGATGAAGACGAATTGCAAATTGCAAATTGGATGGAGCGATGCAGGGCGGACAGGCTTCCGACGGCAATCTGCGTCGGGATTTCCAGTCTTCAATTTGAAATCTTCAATCTTCAATCTTCAATTTTCAATTTGCCGTTCTTGAAGTCCTTCAGGGCGGCCTCCTCATCCGCGTCTGCTCCGCAATTAGGAACGCGCGGACGAGGCGTCCGCGCTCCTGTGCGGCGACCCAGGGTGCTCATTTTGCGTGCAGCACCAGGGGGAGGAGCTCGGAGATGTGCTTGATGAAATGGACCTTGAGCTTCTGGCGCACTTCCTCGGGGACTTCGCTCCAGTCGGCGCGGTTCTGATCCGGGAGCACGACCTGGCGGATGCCGAAGCGGGCGGCGGCCAGGACCTTTTCCTTGATGCCGCCGACGCGCATGACGCGTCCGCGCAGGCTGACTTCGCCGGTCATGGCGATATCGGAGCGGACGCGGCGGTGAGAGAGCAGGGAGGCCAGGGCGGCGACGATGGTGACGCCGGCGCTGGGCCCGTCTTTGGGGGTGGCGCCGGCGGGGACATGGATGTGGATATCGAAATTGGCGTAATCGGAGAGATTGATGCCCAGGGCCTGGGCCTGGCTGCGGAGATAGCTGAGGGCGGTTTGGGCGCTCTCCTTCATGACCTCGCCCAGCGAGCCGGTCAGCAGCAGGCCGCCCTTGCCCGGCATGCGGGTCGCCTCGATGAAGAGGGTCTCGCCCCCGACCGGCGTCCAGCCCAGGCCGGTGGCGATGCCGTATTCCTTGATGGTCTCGGCGCTTTCGCTGACGAACCGGGCGGCGCCCAGGTAATTGGTGAGGGCCTCCGGCTTGAGCACCAGGGGTTGGGACGCCTGGCCGTCGCTCACGATCTGGCGGGTGGCCTTGCGAGTGAGTGCGGCGATCTCGCGCTCGAGCTGGCGCACGCCCGCCTCGCGCGTGTAATCGTGGATGACGTGGCGCAGGGTGGCATCCGGGAACCTCACCTCCTGGCGCGAGAGCCCGTGCTCCTGGAGTTGGCGCGGCACCAGGTAGCGCTTGGCGATCTGGAGCTTTTCCGACTCGGTGTAGCTGGGCAGTTCGATGACCTCCAGCCGGTCGCGCAGGGCCGGGTGAATCGGCTCCAGCCAGTTGGCGGTCGTGATGAAGAGCACGCGCGACAGGTCGAAGGGCACGTCCAGGTAATGGTCGGTAAAGGTGTTGTTCTGGGCGGGGTCGAGCACCTCCAGCAGGGCGGCGGCCGGGTCGCCCCGAAAATCCGCGCCGACCTTGTCCAACTCGTCCAACAGGATGACCGGGTTGCGGCTCTCGACGCGGCGCAGGGTCTGGATGATGCGGCCGGGCAGGGCGCCGACATAGGTGCGGCGGTGGCCGCGAATCTCGGCCTCGTCGCGCATGCCGCCCAGGGCGATGCGGGCGAACTTCCGGCCCAGGGCATCGGCCACGCTGTGGCCCAGAGAGGTCTTGCCGACCCCGGGCGGGCCGACCAGGCAGAGGATGGGCCCCTTGATCTGTTTGCGCCGCTTGATGACGGCCAGGAATTCCAGCAGGCGGTCTTTGACTTTGCTCAGGCCGAAATGCTGCTCGTTGAGAATGCGCTCCGCCTCGGCCAGGTCCAGCTTGTCCTCGGTCTCGATTTGCCAGGGCAGGCCCAGCAGCCAGTCCAGGTAATGGCGGGTGACGGCATACTCGGCGGCGGCCGGCACCATCTGCTGCAGGCGGTCCAACTCCTGGGTGGCGACCTGCTTGACTTCGGGCGGCATGGGGGTCTGCTCGATCTTGTCGCGCAGCATCCGCGCCTCGCCGGCGTTGGGGTCCGATTCGCCCAACTCGCGCTGGATGGCCCGCATCTGCTCGCGCAGGAAGAAATCGCGCTGGGTCTTGGAGATG
This sequence comes from uncultured bacterium, assembly GCA_963749495.1. Taxonomy (GTDB): domain Bacteria; phylum Verrucomicrobiota; class Verrucomicrobiia; order Limisphaerales; family UBA8199; genus CAVQND01. The sequence continues at coordinate 494,302 of CAVVMW010000012.1, read as the reverse complement.
GAGGTCGCCACCTCGGTTTGGATCTTGGAGGAGAGGGTGAGGACCTCGTGTTCGCGGTTGAGCATGGGCAGCAGCCGCGTGAGGCGGTCCCTCACCGAAACGGTCTCCAGCAGTTTCTGCCGTTCGGCCAGGTCGAGGTTGAGGTTCACGGCGACCAGGTCGGTGAAGTGCCCGGGGTCCTCGGTGTTGAGGGCGGCGATCTTGATCTGCTCGGAGAGGGCGGGGGAGAGCTTGATGATCTCCTGGAACTGGGTCTGGGCATTGCGCATCATGGCGGTCAGCTCGACGGAGTCTTCCTTGACATCCCGGAGCAGCTCGAACTTTGCGCAGAGGTAGGGCTCCAGCTTGGTGTAGTCCTTGACGCGGATGCGCCAGAGGCCCTCGACCAGCACCCGAACGGTGTTGTCGGGGAACTTGAGCATTTTGAGCACCCGGGCGGCGCAGCCGACCTCGTGCATCTCGTGGGGCAAGGGGTTCTCGGCCTCGGCGTTTCGCTGCAAGACCACCCCCAGCAGGCGGTCGCCGCCGACCACGTCGTCAATGAGCCGGGTGCTCTGGGCGGTCTCGACCAGGAGCGGCGCGGCCATGGTGGGGAAGATCACGATGTCGGACAACCCCAGGATCGGCAGCGTCCCCGGCAGCGAACTGGAGGAGACCCTCGAGGGCGCTTCCGCGGCGCTGCTGGCGCCCAGGATGCTGACAAATTCGGTTTCGGGCGAGGTCATAATCGCGCCTTCCAGCCATTAGATACCCGCCCGGCAGAGAGCATTCAGATAATCGAGGCGTTTCCCTCCGCTATCGGCACTTTCGTGCCCTTGGACGGCTGCGGCGCCAGCGGCACATCGATCCGCAAAAAGCCATTCAGATAAACCGCCTTGGCGTGCGCCAAATCGTAGCCCGTCGGCACTTCCAGCTCGCTCTCAAAGGGGCCGTAGTTGATCTCCATGACCAGGAAATTGCACTTCGCAGCCCGGCAGCCGTCCGGGCGGTTGCCGCTGATGCGCAGCCGCTTGCCCTCGACCGTGATCTCCAGGCACTCGCTGCGCATCCCGGACAATTCCACCTTCACCACCAGCCCGCCGTCCGTCACATACACATCGGTATTGGGCACCCACTGCGCCCGCGCCGAACCTTCCCGCCCGCTCAGGGCGGACCGGGTCACGAAATGCACCGAGGAACTGACTTTGCACATGGCCATTAGCGAAAACCAAATCTATCCTGAGCCCGACGCGAGTGCAAGCTTTTCTACTTGAGGATCACAACCACTTCCGGGCGCTGCCCCTTGCGAGCCCGAAAGAGGATCGACCCTTGCGAGGCTGCCCCCAGCCCGGCCACTGCGCAGCCGCAGTGCGTCTGCCGGTGCAAACCCAATCGCCGGCGCCGGAACTTGCCCCACACCAGCAAAACGCCGACGGCGGCAACGATGAACAACGACACCAACTGCTGCCAATCCATGGCCTCAAAATAGCCCCCAAACCCCTCTCGCGCAACAAATCGTTGGAGGCCATTCATCGCTGGAGGGCGACGCCGCTAACCACTGAAAAGCTGGGCCACGCCAATTCGGAAGCCCGCTAACAGCCGGGACTCGGCAGCCGCCTCGCCAGAGGAACGCACGACTAATTCGTAGCGCCCAGCCTCCAGGTGCAACACCTCGACTGTGCGCGCCTCCGGGTCGATGATCCAGGTACTCGTTGACGCCGTATTGCTCATACAGGTCGCGCTTCTCGATACGGTCGCGGTTGCGGCCACCCAGAGAGGCCACCTCAGCAACCAGATCGGCGGGGCCGATAATGACCCGCTGGATGATGCCGAGCCGTTCCTGGGCAATAAACGCGACATCCGGCTGGGTAACCCGATGCTCTGAGAGGACCATATTGATGGGCGCCGCGATGACTTTGCCCAGCCGCAGGCCGGCAACCCAGTCGTGCAGTTGTCGATAAAACCGCAGCGCAACCTCTTGGTGAAAAAAAGTGGGTGAGGGTGACATAACGAGGGTTCCGTCCCAAAGCTCGCTCGGCTGATTGCTCTCCGGAAATTCCGCGCACAGCTCGGCATACGTGTAGGTGCGCGGGGCCTTCGCCGCCGATGCTCCCGGCGCCTTCTCCACTGGCTCAGCCATCAACTCAGTGCTCATCCGTCTGCAATAAACACTGCCTGCGATTGCCTTGCAAGCCGGGAATCTCTCGGGTTCACGGCGTCGCGCTGCCCAGCTTGTAGCCCACGCTGTGTACCGTGAGCAGGTACTTGGGGTCGTCGGCATTGTCACCGAGTTTCTTGCGGAGTTGGACGATGACCTGGTCGAGGGTGCGGGTGGTGCCGTAGTAGTTGTAGCCCCACACCTCGCTGAGCAAGCGGTCGCGGGAGAGGACCTCGCCGGGGTGAGCATGGAAGCACTGCAGGAGTTTGAGCTCCCTGGCGGTCAAATCCTCGACAGTCTTGCCGCGGGTCAACTGGAAGGTCCTGGGGTCGATGGTGGCGGGGCCGATCTGGAATGGCTGGGCTGAGGCGGCCTGTGGCGGGGGGGCGGGACTGGCGCGCCGGAGCAGGGCGTGGATGCGCGCCAGCAACTCTCGCACCCCGAACCGGCTTGGTCACGTAATCGTCGGCCCCAAGCTCCAGGCCCACGACCTTGTCCAATTCCTGGCCCTTGGCCGTGAGCATGAGGATGGGGGTGGCGAGCTTCCTGGAGCGAAGCTGCTTGCAAATGTCGTAGCCGCTCATCCCGGGCAGCATGATGTCGAGCACGACCAACCCGGGGCGGTGCCTGGCGCAGGCCTCCATCGCCTGGTCGCCGCGGTTGCACACGGCAACCTCGAAACCGTCGCTCTTGAGCACTTCTTCCAGGCCCAGCAGGATGTGCGGGTCGTCTTCCACGATGAGGATTTTGGTTTTCATTTCTTCCAGGTTCACGCGCTGGCTCCTGCCGCGACCGGCAGGCGCAGGCTGAAGCAACTGCCGCCGCCGGGGCGCGGCTCATAGACGACCTCGCCGCCGTGGGCGCGGGCGATTTGGCGGGCGAGGGTCAAGCCCAGGCCCGAGCCCTGGATGCCGCTGCCCAGTGAGTCATGGGCGCGATAAAACTGCTCGAAGATTTTCTGCTCGCACCCTTTGGGCACGCCCAGGCCGCGATCCAGCACCTGCACCTCGACAAAGCGCAGGGGACTGGTTTGAGGGCGCGCGCGCAGGGTGATCTCCTTGGAATGGTCCGAGCATTTCTCTGCGTTTGATAGGAGGTTGACGAGCACCTGGGCCAGGGCATCGGGGTCGCCATTGACCTGGATGGGGTCCTGGGGCAGGTCGCACTCGAACCGGAAGCCGGCGGCCTCGAGGTGGGGCCGGTAGGCGGCGGCGGTTTCGCCTGCCACACTGGCCAGGTTGCATTTCTGGAACTTGTATTTTTTCTCGCCGCGCTCGATGCGGGCGAAGTCGAGCACATTATTGATTAGCCGCGTCAGGCGGGCGGTCTCCGCTGTGATGATGTCCAGGTAGGAATGTTGTTTTGCCGGGTCGGCCACACGCCCTTCGGCCAGCAGCTCGGAGAACATGCGAATCGAGGTGAGCGGCGTCTTGAGTTCGTGCGAGACGTTGCTCACGAAATCGGTTTTTTGCCGGGCGAGGGTCAGTTGGCGATTGAGGTCCGCCACGATGAGCCAGCTCCCGATCCCGATGGCCAGCACCAGGACCGCGATGACCAACCCCAGCGTCAGCTTGAGCATCTGCGCCGAGCGGGTGAGCTTGGCCGGGTCGGCCAGGTAAACCGCCACTTCCCAGTGCGGGAGCATCTCCCCGATTTCCGTGGCGGCGAAAGGCCGTTTCCAGGCGGCCTGGAAACCGGGGCGGGAGAGGACCAGCGGCCGGGCGGTATCATCGAGCAGCGCCACGCAGATCTCCTTTTGCAGGGAAGGCCCGACCTGCTGGACCAACGTCCGCAGGCCCCCGACCAACCCGGACAAGGAGAGCTGGGCGCCGAAAACGACCGGCGCGTCCTGCGAGGAGCGGCACCAAAACAGGAGATTGAGCTTGTTGTCCACGAAGCGGGCCAGCGCGCCTTCGGTGTCGTTGCCCATGAGCTGGCGGAACTCCGCCTGGGCGGCGGCGCTCGTCGAACGTGCGGGCGGCGTCCACCGGGTCGCGTTTGCCCAGCAGCCCATTGACGCTGAGCCGGAAGGCGCGCTGGGCATCGGCCAGGGCATCCTGGATCTCCTGGGCCTTGGTGTCGGCCACCGCCTGGCAGAGCAGCGACTGCTGCCGCTCCAGCAGGAACTGCTGGTCGCGCAACGAGCGCACCGCCAGCCAGGCCAGCACCAGGCTCGGCACGAACACCGCCGCAACGTAGAGCAGCGCGACCTTTCTCATTCTCGATAAGCTTGCGGGCCATTGCTCTGCCACTTGTCAACAGCCCGCAAAAGTGTTGTAAAAAGTATGTCAGAGCCCGCGCCGTTTTCCCAGGTGTGGGCGCGGATCATAGCCTCGCGTTGAGAATCCGCCTTGCTCTGGCGAAACTCGGCAGAAGCTTCTCCAGAGTTGTCGGATTGAGAAGCCCCAGGATGATGAAGGCCCGCTTTCCCTTTTCATAAGCGTTCGTGCAGTTGCGTGTGGCGTGAGCGAGCCTCTCCTGAATATCGTGACGAGTGCGGTTTTCCAGGTTGTCCAAAGGGGGGAGCGCATTCTGCTGAAGGTTGCTGCCGTAATGGTCGTCCAGGGTGGCTCTGTCCGCCACGATCCAGGTTTCCATGCAGGTGGTCATGAAGAGTACCTGGTCGTCTCTTGCTCCTGGCGGCTGGTTCCAATGATCGCGGGCCTCGAGATGTGCCCATGCTGCTTCCAGGTTGGCCAGAGGCCCCTCGCTGTCAACCCATAGCGCCACGTACGTTCCTGGCTTCGTGGAGTGCGCGGTCGCAAAGCTGTCGTACACCTTTGCCCTGCTTCCACAGGCCACGATTCTGGGCAGCCGCCCTTTGAACCCGGATCGCTCGAGGAGCGCGCGAAAACCCTGGCGACAAAGAACATCCAGGCGGTTGTCTTCTCTAGCCCCGCCTTCGACAAAGATGCGGGCCGTCACCACCGGGTCCCCCCGATCTCTCCCTTGATCCACAACCGGCCCAGCCCGTATTCGTCCAGCCACACCTTCAGATCGTCCTTCTTCAATCGGCTCATCTGCGTGCGGCCCTCATTCTTCTCGCACACCACCACGGCCTCCGGGCGCTCCGACATGGCATCCACGAGCATATCCGAGTGGGTGGTGACGATAAGCTGGGTGCGCTCGGAAGCCGCCAGGAGGAGGTCAGCCAATTTGACTACCACGTCGGGGTGCAGCCCGAGTTCCGGTTCCTCGATGCAGATCAGCGGCGGGGGGTCTGGATCGCAGAGGATGGCCAGGAGGCAAAGATACCGCAATGCGCCGTCCGAGAGGCGTGTGGCGGGAACGGAGAAATCCCCCTCGGTGAAGAACAACTGGATTGTGCCACCTTCGACAAACAGATCGAAGTCAGTGAACCCATCATAGAGGTCGTGCAAGCCGTCCAGGATCTCACCCCTCACCTTGGGCGTCTTGCGCAGGCGGCTGAGGACCATGCCCAGGTTTGAAAAGTCCTCCTCCAGGCGGTCGTTGCGCATGTCCGCCCTCTGCGGTTGGCGGAATATCGTGTTGCGGCCAAAGGCCCACTCCCGGTAAATCCGCCATCTCTCGTAGCTGTCGGCCAGATGCGTAATCTCCGGGTAAAGCTCAGGGTCGCGCCGCTGTGCGAGAATGGAAACCTCAAGGTTGACGGTTTCCCGCGCCAGTTCCCTCTCTTTGCGCCCGCCCGCAGAGGCCGCTGGGCGGCTCGCAGAGTCTTCATGCAGGGCGGGCGTCTGGTCCGAATCCTCCTGCACAACTGTGTTGATCACCGGATGGCCGTGCTGAAAACGGTAGTAGAAGTACGGGTTGCTCTGACCGGAATCGGGCTTTTCGTTCTCAACCCGCTCATCGTGGAGGGCGAAGCCCTGATCATCGGCGCGAAAGGCGAACGTGTGTCGCAAAGGTCGTGAACCCCTTGGGTTTGCGACGACCAGTTCGACCGAAGCAGGTGCCGCTTTGGCGCCTTTCCAAATCCACTCCCCGGCTCCGCCGCCCCGCCGCACCACGCCTCGGACATCGGCGTTGGCCGTGGCTTGCGGCAACACCGTTGTCGCCCGCATCAGCACAAGCGCCTCGATTAGGTTCGACTTGCCAGATCCATTCGGGCCAATCAAGATGTTCAGGTTCTGGAGGGGCAGTGCGTCCGTCTGCGGCCCAAACGAAAGCAGGTTTCTCGGACAAATCTCCAGCACCAGACGCGTGTCGCGACCAAGGTTCTGTGTCATTGGTGCCTTTCTCTACGCTCCCATCAAATGTTCGAGCACCATCATGTCCAGGGCGGCATAATCGCGGTCGGCCACCAATTGGGCGGCCTTCTTCTCGTCAAAGGAGCGCGCCTTGTCCAGGAGGCGGAGGAAGGTCCGGCGGCTGTTGTCCAGATGGGCGACCCAGTGCTCGACCTTGGTGGTGCGGAAGGGGTGGACGTCGAAGGCGACGAATTGGCCCTGGCTGCCGTAGCCGTTGCGTTCGAGGGCGCGGACCTGGTTGAAGGCGACGCGGAGATTGGAGCTGGCGAAGGGCTTGTCCTGGTCGAACTTGAGCCCGTTCTGGTCGTTGAGGTGGAGCGACCAGAGCTTGCCGAAGGCCATGGCGAAATCGATTTCGTCGGCGGGGTCCAGGCCGGCGAGCATGGCGTGGGCCGACTCGATGAGGCAGCCGACGCGTTTGGGGTCGGAGGTCAACTGGGCGAGGGCCAGGGCGTGGCCGATGGTGGGCACGTAGGCGATGTCCATGGGTTCATTGGGTTTGGGCTCGATGGCCAGGCGGATCTTCTTGTCGTGGGCGAGCATCTTGTCCAGCGCCTGGACCAGGAACTCGAAGCTGCGGCGGCCGCTCTTGGATTCGCGCAGGTAGGTGCCTTCGCGCGCCAGCCACAGGACGATCAGGTCCGTGCCCAGGCAGTGGGCGATATCGATGCAGCGCAGCGAGCGCTCGATGGCGTAGTGGCGGCACTTGGGGTCGTTGCTGGTGTAGGCGCCATCGATGGTCATGGGGCTGAACCAGAGCCTCGGGGCGACCATCTCCGCCGCCACGCCCGCGTCATCGAGCTTCTGCTTGAGGGCCTTGGCCCCCGCTCGAACCTGGGCGTCCGATTTGTTGTCGAGGTCCGGCACGGCGTCGTCGTCATGAAACATCATGGCGTCGAAGCCGAGCTGCTTGAGTTGATCGAGCTTCCAATCGAAGCCCTGCACCGGGCGGGTCGGGGGCCCGTAGGGGTCCTGGCCTTCGCTGATGTTCCAGGGACCGAACGAGAATTTGTATTGGTTTTGTTTTGCCATATCGCGTGCGACCTTAGCGCGGCCGCTGTCGAATTAAAGCCAAAAATTAGGCGTGCCAAGCCGCCGGGTCCATGGTATAAGGGGGGCCGGCAGAGGCAATATATGACAACCAGCAACACACAGAGCAATTCCCCGGACCGGGCCGCCGGCCGCGTCGCCTTTCTGGACGGCCAGAACGAGCTGCCCATGCTCGAAATCTCCACCGCCTGGAGCACGGCGGAGCTCTACCTGCACGGCGCCCATGTCACCCAGTTCAAGAAAAAGGACGAACCGCCCCTGCTCTTCATGAGCCAGTGCAGCCGCTTCACCGAAGGCCAGCCCATCCGCGGCGGCATCCCCGTCATCTTCCCCTGGTTCGGCCCGCGCGAGGGCCTCCCCCAGCACGGCTTTGCCCGCCTCCTGACCTGGGACCTCAAGGAGCTTGTCCCCGCCGCCGATGGCAGCGTCAGTGTCCGCTTCCGCCTGCCCGATTGCCCGGAGGCCTCCACCCTCCCGCCCTTCTCCGCCGATTACATCGTTGCCGTCAAGGACTTCCTCACTCTCCAACTCCTCATTACCAATCTCTCCCCGGACGAGGTCCTGACCTTCGAAAATTGCCTGCACTCCTATTTCGAAGTCGGCGACTGCACCGCCATCTCCATCCACGGACTCGAGGGCGCCTCTTACATCGACCGCGTCGACAACTTCGCCAGGAAGACCCAGGCCGCCCACCCCATCCGCATCGACTCGGAGGTCAACCGCACCTTTTCTAATGCCCCGGGCCCGGTGGAAATCCACGATGCCCGTTTTGGGCGGAAGATCCTCGTGGAGAAGCAGGGCTCGGCCTCGACCGTGGTGTGGAACCCCTGGATAGCCAAGTCCCAGCAGATGCCCGATTTCGGCAACCAGGAATACGAACGCATGGTCTGCGTCGAATCCGGCAATGTGGCCCCCAACGAAATCAAGCTGCCCCCGGGCCAAACCTCGACCCTGACCGTCCGCCTGAGCACCGAGCCGCTGGCGTGAGATGCCCTATCCCTGGACCATTGAGGTCTATTCCGGCAATTCGAGGCAAGGTATGCCCGAGGCGCAGGCCAACGAGAATCCAGTCCTCGACGGTAGAGCGCAATTCCTGCTGGCATTGGTTGAGCGTCTTGCCAAAAGCGAGCACGCCAGGCAATTTCGGAATCTCGCCCGCGAAGCCGCCATCGTCCAGTTTATCGTAGTGTGCCAACTCCATTGCCGCCTCAATGTATGCCGTCAGTGGAAACGTCATGGCAGCAAACTATCCGATCCGGCTGGATTGGCAAGGATGCACAAGGAACAGTCTGGCCAGCACATCAGGCGGTGCCACCTTGGGGGCCATTTCCGGTGCCGGGTTCAGCATCACCGCCCCCACTGGAGGATCTGCTTGTCCGCCAGCAGACGGGCGCGCAGCCGCGCGTAATCCACCGCTTGCACGGCCTGGTTTTGCTCGAGGGCCAGCGACGCGGCGGTGGCGGCCGATTGGCCCAGGATCATGAAAACCGGCTCCATCCGGATCGAGCCGTAGGCGATGTGGGTTGCGGACAGGCAGACCGGCACCAGGAGGTTTTCGCACTCGCCGGCCCGGGGCACAATCGACCGGTAGTCGATCGGGTAGGGTGGAAATCCGCCCACCTGCACGTCGCCCTCGTTTTCGGCGCGGCCCTGTTTGGCGAGGCGCCGGCAATTGTGCGAGTCCATCGTGTAGGCTGCCAGCCCCACGGGCTGGGCTGCCTGGGCCTGCCCGCGGCAGTTGTGCTCGCTCATCACGTAATCGGAGACCATCCGCCGCGCCTCGCGCACATAGAGTTGATGCGGCCATCCGCCGGTGTCGGGGAACTCGTCCGCGGCCGGCCCCCAGGTCCGCATCTCGGCGCGCATGGCCTCGGGCACGCGCGGGCTGGTCGCCAGGAAATAGACGAAGCCCCGGATGTAATCCTCGTGTGCCCGGCAGATCCCCTCGCGCTGCGCGCAGCCTGCCTCCGGGTAATCGTAGTTGGCGCCGATGCAGTCCGTGGAGAAACCGCCGTTATTGTTGATGTCGGTCTTTCCATTGGGCATCCAGATAGGATTCCAGAACTCGCTCAGGCGCGGGTTGCGCCCGGCCGCGACGAGGGCCTCCAGGTAGCGGGCCAGCAATTCATAGCGCGCCGGGTCGTATTGGGGCGGCGGGCGGTGAGGCAGGCGGTTGGCCGGGATTTGGGTGTAGCAGAGCCGGTAGTTGTAGGCCTGCACGCACCGGTCCCCCTCTCCGGGCCGCCGGTCGTCCCCGGCCTGCACCCACGGCAGCAGGCCGCTGGCCGAATCCCCGGGCCGCAGGTAGGGATCGACGGCCACACTGAATTGATGTTTTGGGGTCTCCGGCCGCACGCCATCGAGCGTCTCCCCGTACTGCGCGTTGGCCTCGCGGCCCACGGTATAACTGACGCCCGCCATCTTCATGAGGTCCCCTTCATAAGTGGCGTCGAGGAACATCCGCGCCCGATAGACCTTCCCGTCCTCCATGATCAGTTGGGCCAGGCGGCGCCCGCTCCGGCTCACCGCGGCCAGGCGCTGCTGGAAATAGACCGCCACCTTCGCCTCATTGATCATGCGGAAGAAAATGTCCTCCGCCACGTGGGGCTCGAAGGTCCACATCGTGGCCTCCGGCGAAGTCAGGTCCGCCAGGGCCGTCGGCCCGCCCCGCTGCCGGAAGTAGTCCTCCCGCCGCTCGAACTGCCAGGCCCCGTCGCTCGCATAATGCCGGGCGACTTCATTGTAGAACTCGCGCGCGATGCCCCCGATGGCCGCCTTGTTGCCGATGTCCGTCGCACCCAAGCCGCCTGAGGTCATGCCCCCGAGGTGAAAGCCGGGCTCGGCGATGACCGCCCGCTTGCCCATGCGCGCCGACTGCACTGCCGCCGCCACCCCGCCCGCCGTGCCGCCATAAATGCAGAGGTCCGCCTCGATGACTTCGCCTCCCCGGGCGTACAGCGCCGACGCCAACAAGCTCAGTCCGGCCGCAAGTCCGAGGCATCGCCGGGAGTGCCTCTTGCAGAACGTGATGAAGCTCACTCGGCCCGGCTCAAGTCCCGCGTCGGACGGGTCGGACCGGTCGGACGGGTCGGACATTGCGGCCGTTGTCACTTGGGCTGGCCCAACCCGGGCGGCTTGTCCTTGAGTGGCCTGAAATTGCCCTCCTCGCAGCACGCCACGAAGGTCTCCGTGACCCGCTTGAGTTCCTCCCAGCGGGCGCGGATATCCTCGGATTCTTTCTGCGTGATCTGGTTGTCGGCGGCGGCGGCGGCGATGACCGCGAGCAAATCGGCGAATTCCTGGACGATTTGGTTTGTCGCGGGAATCAAGTAGGAAGGATGAGGCCGGGTGATCTTGGGGTTCAGGACGAAAAAGCCCCCCGACCGCTCGCATACCCACTGGACCAACCGCAGGTCCTTGGTGCAGCGCAACAGCGCCTCGATGCGGTCCAGCGGATTGGTGCTGCCGCTGCCCGAGACCGGGTCGGGCGGCTCAGCCCATTTGTAAATCATCGACAGCGAAAGCCCCAGGTCCGAGGAGACTTGCTTGGGACTGCATTGCTGGAAGACTTCGCGCAACACTTCGTGCGATTGCATAGCCTGACATTGAAGAAACCCGGCCCAATTTGCAAGACGGAAGACAGACGGGGACAAAACGGGGGCGCATGACGAAATGCTTCAAACCCTGTGATTTGCGAGGATCTCGGGAGCTTTCGTATAGCAGGCCCATATATACACCGCTTGGTCCTCCCCCTGATGCCAGGCTGGGGGTTGGCAGGCTGGTGTTCAGGCCGAAGGCCTGGTTCATACCAGCCCAGGGCAAGGCCCGCCGGAGCGCAGCCCAGGCGGGCCGCCGCCCTGGGTCCACCGCACATTCTCTCTTCTGTTGCAGGCCAAGGGCCTGCTTCATAACGCTCCTGGAGGATGAATCGCGCTTACAGCGCTCCGGATGATTATTGGCGGCTGTTCCCAGGGCGTTGCCCTGGGCTGGTATGAACGACGCCTTTGGCGTCCAGAGCACGCACCGCCGGTCCCATCGTGCAAATCCGCAAGAACAATCAAGCATCCAGCGCGGGATTCTGTTATGAACAGGGCGCAGACTCGGGAAGCGAGCGATGAGAACGGTCACATTAAACGACTACAAGCGGCGGCTGCTGCGGGTGCTGGTGCACATCCAGGGGCATCTGGATGAGTCGCTGGCGCTCGAAGAACTGGCCGGGCTGGCCTGTTTCTCGCCCTTCCACTTCCACCGGATTTTCAAAGGGATGGTGGGCGAATCGGTCAAGGAGCACGTGCGCCGGCTCCGGCTGGAGCGTGCGGCGGGCCAACTCAAGCTGGGGCCGCAATCCGTCCTGAGCATCGCCCTGGACGCCGGTTATGAGAGCCACGAGGCATTTACCCGCTCGTTCCGCTCGGTGTTCGGAGTTTCGCCCTCGCAGTTCCGCGCCTCGCGCCGGCGCCCCCTGGAGACCGCCGCGCCCTCGGGCCTGCACTACCGCGACGGCGGCAACGTCAGTCACTTCAAGACCCTTCAACCTGGAGGCAAGAAAATGGAAGTCAAAATCGTGCATCGTGGGCCCGCGCGGGGGGCGTTCATGCGCCACGTCGGGCCCTATTCGGACGTGGGCAAGACCTGGAACCGCTTTCTGCCGGCACTGGGCAAGGAGGGTCTGTTGGGCGGCGACACTCAGTTCATCGGGATTTGCCACGACGACCCCGAGGTGACGCCCCCGGAGCGAATCCGCTACGATGCCTGCGTTTATGACCGGGAATGCGCCACGATCGCGGTCATGAAGGAGTTTGCAGCCAGCCGCCAACTCGAATTCCATGGGCGCCACCACGAGATCTACCTGTCCGACCCGCGCCGGGTCCCGGCCGAGCGGCTCAAGACCATCCTGCGCTGCCCGGCGCGTCGATCAAGTGCGGAATGCGCAGTGCGGAGTGGGGAATGACAAATGACTCGGCGTTCGGCTCACCGCGTAGCGGTGCCCGATGGTAGCCGTGGACTTCCAGTCCACGGACACCCATGGCCCAAGCTCGACCGCGTCGCGTAGCGACGCCTGAAAACCGCAACGCTGTCAGGCGTCGCTACGCGACGCGCAACCATTCCCACGGCCCGAACCGTGGACCGAGGTCCACGGCTACCGTCACTGCGTCGCTACGCGACTCACGCGCGGCATAACCCCTTCGGGCTACTGAGCGATTGACCTGGGCGGGAAAAGGGGCTTTCTTGTGGGCGCGTTTTTATGGATGAGCCGAGACCCAAATTGGAAGATCTGCGGATCCAGCGCGCTGAGGCGCCGGGGTCGGGGCCGCGATTGGGGTTGTGGCTGGCGTGTGCGGCGGCGGTGATGGCCCTGGCCGCGGCGGGGGGCTGGGGGCTGATGCGGTCTCGGGTCATCGCGGTGCGGACGGTGGCGGCGGCGGAGACTGCGGCGGGCGCCGAGCGGATCGTGCTCAACGCCTCCGGTTACGTGACGGCGCGCCGGGCGGCCACGGTCTCGTCGAAGGTCACGGGCAAGGTCACCGAGGTCTTGATCGAGGAAGGGATGAAGGTGCAGGAGGGCCAGGTGCTGGCGCATTTGGACGATACGAACGTGCGGGCGAGCTTGCGCCTGGCCGAGGCGCAATTGGACTCCGCCACCAACGCCCTGGCCGAAACCCGCGTCCGCATCCGCGAGGCCGACCAGGAATTGGAGCGCCAGTCCGCCTTGCTGAAGACCAAGATAGCCACCCAGGCCGATTACGACCACGCCGAGGCGTCCGCGCTGGCCCTCAAGGCCCACCTGGTACAGCAGGAGGCCGACGTGCTCGTGGCCGAGCGCACCATAGCCACGTGGCGGCAACAACTGGATGATATGACCATTCGGGCGCCCTTCCCCGGGATTGTCACCTCGAAAAACGCCCAGCCGGGGGAAATGATTTCCCCAATCTCCGCCGGCGGCGGGTTCACCCGCACCGGCATCGGCACCGTCGTCGATATGCAGTCTCTCGAAATCGAAATCGATGTCGGCGAGAGTTACATCAACCGCGTCGAGCCGGGCCAGCCCGTCGAGGCCACACTGGACGCCTACCCGGACTGGAAGATCCCGTGCAAGGTGATTGCCATCATCCCGACCGCGGACCGCCAGAAATCGACCGTGAAGGTGCGGGTCGGATTCGACAAGCTGGAGCCGCGCATCCTGCCGGACATGAGCGTGAAGGTGGCATTTCGGGAGGCGGCCGGAGCCGGGCCGGCCACAGGGAGGGCGGTGGTTGTGCCCAAGGCCGCGCTGCGGCAACTCGACGGACGCGACGTGGTCTTCGTGGTGCGGAACGGCCGCGCCGAACGCCGCGCCGTGAGCGTGGGCCGCTCGGGCTCCGATGACGCCGTCATTAGTGCCGGGCTGTCCGCCGGCGAAAGGGTCGTGGTGGAACCTGCCGGCGCGCTGGCCGATGGCGCGGCGGTGAGGGAGAGGAAGTGAAATCGCTGGAAACCCCGCCCTGATTTGTAATTGCGTTTAGCGCCCCGACAGGCGAGAAATATCGCACACAAAATGAACACAAACGGCACGCTAGTGGACGTGGATGGTGTGGAGAAGGTCTTCCGCCGCGGCCTGGAGGAGATTCACGTCTTGAGGGATTTGCACCTCAAGGTGCCGGCAGGGGAGTTCCTGGCGCTGATGGGGCCATCGGGCTCAGGCAAGAGCACGCTGCTCAACCTGATCGGCGGGCTGGACCGGCCGACGCGCGGGACAGTGACCGTGGCCGGCGAGCGCACAGACCAATTGTCGGAACTCCGGCTGGCGTCCTGGCGCGCGCGGCACGTCGGGTTCGTGTTCCAGTTGTACAATTTGCTGCCGGTGTTGACGGCGGCGCGGAATGTGGAGTTGCCGCTGCTGCTGACGCACCTGTCCCGGGCCGAGCGCAAGCAGCACGTGGCCACCGCCCTGGCGGTGGTCGGCCTGACCCATCGGGCCGGGCACTATCCGCGCACCCTCTCCGGCGGCGAGCAGCAGCGCGTGGGCATCGCCCGCGCGATCGTGACCGACCCGACACTGCTGCTGTGCGACGAACCGACGGGCGACCTGGACCGGAAATCGGGCGACGAGATACTCGACTTGCTCCAGGCCCTCAATCGCGAGCATGGCAAGACCGTCATCATGGTCACGCATGACCCGCACGCCTCGGCGCGCGCCTCCAGGACCGTCTATCTCAACAAAGGCCAGCTCAGCGATCGGCCGCTGGACTAACGGACATGCAAGAACGGGTTCGGAGATCTACCAGCGTGAGGAGGAGCGTGGAGCGTGGAGAGTGGAGCGTGGAGCGTGCGGGCGCATCCCGGCACTGGCCTCAACTACCAAGCTGCCCGCGCGGAATGCGGCACTTTCTGTCCCGGAGGGACACGTGAAAGTAGCCCAACGTTTCAACGTTGGGTTAGGCCCTCCAAGAGGAATCAGTCCCGAAGGGACGGCTGAGACGCCCGATGCACTCAGCCGTCCCTGCGGGACTCATGATCGTTCGGCGCGGCTGAACCCAACGTTGAAACGTTGGGCTATTCTCAGATGTCCCTCCGGGACAGGACCCGGGCGAGTCCAGCCTGTCTCCGAGGAAGTCCAACACCTTCGAAACGGTCAGAGTGCATGAACTTTTTCCCTCTTATCTGGAGCAACCTCACGCGCAAGAAGCTGCGGACACTGCTGACGGTGCTGTCGGTGGTCGTGGCGTTTATCCTCTTCGGAGTGTTGTCCTCGATCCGGCAGGCGCTCACGGGCGGTGTAAGCCTGGAGGGGGCCAACCGGTTGGTCGTCCGGCACAAGGTGTCCATCATCCAGTTGTTGCCGGTCAGTTACAAGGCGCGGATGGAGCGTATTCCTGGCGTGGCCTCGGCCACCCATCAAACGTGGTTCGGCGGGTATTACCAGGATCGGAAATACTTCTTTATGCAGTGCCCGGTCGTGCCGGAGGAATTCCTGGACATGCACCCGGAGATCCTGTTGCCGGCGGAGCAAAGGCAGGCCTGGTGCCGGACCCGCACCGGGGCCATCCTGGGCCGGGCCACAGCCCAGCGGTTTCACCTCAAGATCGGGGATCGGGTGCCCATCCAGACCCCGATTTGGACTAAGAGCGACGGGAGCCAGACCTGGGAGTTCGACGTGGTGGGCATCTTTGAGGGCAAGGAGAAGGCGGACGACTCCATGTCGCTCTATTTCCACTACGACTACTTCGACGAGGGGCGCAGCTTTGGCAAGGGGCAGGTGGGCTGGTACACGATTCGGGTGAAGGACAGTGCGCAGGCGGCCGCGATAGCAGCGCAGGTGGACAAGGAATTCGAAAACTCCGCCCAGGAGACCAAGACCGAGCCGGAGAAGGCCTTCGTGCAGGCCTGGATCAAGCAGATTGGAAACATCGCGCTCATGACCGCCATCATCCTGGGCGCGGTGTTCTTCACGATACTGCTGGTGACCGGCAACACAATGTCCCAGGCCGTGCGCGAGCGGACGGGGGAATTGGGGGTGCTCAAGGCGATCGGGTTTACCCACCGGCAGGTGCTGCTGCTGGTGCTGGGGGAGTCCTGCCTGATAGCGGCGCTGGGCGGGGGGCTGGGCCTGGGCTTGGCCTGCCTGGCCGTGCCGGCCCTGGCCAAGCCGCTCTCGACCATGCTGCCGATGTTCTTTTTCCCGGTGAGCGACCTGCTCCTGGGCGTGGGCATCTGCCTGGCGCTGGGCCTGGTGACGGGCCTTTTCCCGGCGTTGCAGGCGATGCGTTTGCGCGTGGCCGATGCCTTGAGGAGGATGTGATATGGCAGGTCCGATCAATTGGTTGTCTCAGGTCGCCTCCGTCACCAAGTTTGGGCTCCTGGGCATTCCACAGCGGCGGGGCTCAGTGGTGGCGGCCCTCATCGGCATTGCGGGCGTGGTGGGCGTGCTGGTGGGCGTGCTCTCGATGGCGGCGGGTTTCAGGCAGGCCATGAACGCCTCGGCCGCTCCCGATGCCGCCATCGTCCTGCGCAGCGGCGCCGATAGCGAGATGGTGAGCGGCTTCGAGCTGGAGCAGACGCGCGTCATCGCCGATGCCCCGGGCCTGGCCCGTGACGGCAAGGGCCCGCTGGCCTCGGCCGAGCTGTTCGTCATCATCAACCTGCCCAAGCGCACAACCGGCACGGATGCCAACGTGGCGTTGCGCGGCGTCGAGGCCCCGGCCTTCGCGGTGCGGGACAAGCTCAAGGTCGAGCGAGGCAGCGCCTTCGGCTGGGGCCGCAACGAAGTGATGGCCGGCGTGGGCGCGGCGCAGGAGTTCAAGGGCCTCGACGTTGGGTCCAGGTTGCAGGTTGGGCGCCAGGAGTGGACGGTGTCGGGCATCTTCTCGGCCGGCGGCTCGGCGGAATCCGAGATCTGGACCGATGCCACCGTGCTGCAGGAGGCCTACCACCGGGGCACGACCTTCCAGGCCGTTTATGCCAAGCTCAGTTCGCCGGCCACCTTCCAGCAATTCAAAGACTCGCTCACCGCCAACCCGCGCGTCAATGTCAAGGTCCTCCGCCAGGCCGAGTATTATGCCGAGCAGTCCAGCATGCTCACCAAGTTGATTACCACGCTGGGCTACCTGGTTGCCTCCTTGATGGCGATTGGCGCGGTCTTTGGCGCCCTCAATACGATGTACAGCTCCGTCTCTGCCCGCACGCGCGAAATCGCCACGTTGCGCGCGCTGGGTTTCGGCCGGGGCGCGGTCGTGGTCTCGGTGATGCTCGAGTCTCTGGCGCTGGCCCTGGCGGGGGGCGCCCTCGGGGCTGGCGTGGCGTATTTGGCGTGCAATGGGTTCCACACTGCCACAATGAACTGGATGAGCTTCAGCCAGGTCACCTTTTCCTTCCTGGTCACCTCCACGCTGCTGCTCCAGGGAGTGGCCTGGGCCACCTTCATCGGGCTGCTGGGCGGGCTGCTGCCGGCCCTGCGCGCCGCCCGCCTCCCCGTGGCCGCCGCGCTGAGGGAACTGTAAAAAAAGGCTGAAGGCTAAAGGCTGAAGGCAATGTCTTTGCCCACATCTCGTGGTCTTATCCTTGCTTTTTCCGTTGCTTCTCGATGGCGTTGAGGTAGTAGCTGTTGTCGTGCTTCTGCTTCCAACCGTCGGTTGGCGCGGGGCAGAGCGGGCGGTGCTTATTCCATAATTCCTTGACCCACGGTTGGTCGGCATAGCCCTCGTGGAACCAGTCTTTGCTGTCGTCAAGGTAAACGTCCTTGCTGTAGGGCGGGCGGCAGTACTTGGCGATCTCGATGCGGAAGGGCTTGTCGTCCTCGAACATCCAACGGTTGACGTAGTTGAAGAAGGCGTCGTGGCTCCAGGCCTTTTCGAGCTTCATGGTCCGGAGGACCAAGGCTTGGGCGACGAAGCAGGTGGAGGTGTTGGCCCGGCGGTAGGCGTTGCTGCGGAACTCTTCGGGGACCCATTTGTCGGGTGGCAGGTGTTCGTAGGGGCCCCAGGGATTGCCGGCGCGGACGAAGTCGCGCCCGATGCCGGTGACGGCATCGATGCCGGAGTGGCCGGTGAAGACGACCTTGGCGCCGGTCCAGCAATCGCCGTAGGCGGTCTGCTCGTCCTCGCCGAAGGCGGCCTTGGGAAAGCTCTGGTTGATGTTCGCCATGGTTTCGTCGCCGAGCATGGCGCCGGCGAAGACGATGGGGAACTTGCGTCCGGAGCCGTGTCCTCCGTGGGCGGGCCAGCCGGGATGGCCATGGCGCACCAGCCCGTAATGGTCAATGCCAATCTGGACAACGTTGATGAGCAACCGCTCCTTGTCCTCGGGCCTGGTGCCGGCGCAGCAAGCCAGCAGGACAGCGTTGGCGAGGCCCTGGGCGTAACACTGGGCGTAGTTGGGCATGCTCTGCTGGGGCACGTCGAAGGAGAAGAAGCCCGCGTCGCACCAGGGGCGCTGGAAGAGCTCGGCGAACTGAGCGGGGTCCGGGGCATCCGCAGGCTGGTCGAAGCGCGGCAGCAGGTCGCGTCTGAGGTCGCGGGCCAGGCAGATCTTGGGGTCGTGGCCGCAATAGCCCGGACGGAAGGCGTCGGGCGGCAATGGGGCCGCGACGCAGGTGAGCACGGCGACGGTCTTGACGGGGCTGTTGTCGTCCACGCCACGCACGGTGCCAGGATGATACGGATAGGTGACTTTCTCGCCTTGGCGGAGGCTGATGCTGGAAGCCAGGCTGTCGCCGGGCTTCATGGCGATGGGCAGCCTCGCGCGATGTTCGGGGTGATAGTAATTCAGGACGCCGGAATCCCAGGCCACTTCCTGCCGGGCGGGCGAGTCGAGCATGGAGCCATTGCGGCAGCGCCCGTCAACGGGGACTTTCTCGCGGCCGTCGAGTTCGTCGTCGGCGACCTCCTTGCCATAGCGCGGGGCGGGGTCAATGTTGACGAGGTTGACGGGGCCGACAACGTACCAGTCGCCATTGATGAACTGGCCTGTGCGGGCGGGGCTCTCGAAGGTCCAGGTGATGCCGTACTGTGACACGCTGTCCTTGAGCGGCAGGTCTTCCAGCTTCGGGGTGGCGGGGGCGTTGTTCTTGCTGTAAATCGGCGCCGGCGCCAGGGCCGCCTCATTGAAACGGGGACGTTCGCCCCCGGAGCCGGGATGCGCCAACTCCTTCCCCAGCCAATCAAGACCGCGCAGGTTATTGCCCAAGGTAACCTCGGCATCGGTTGGAAACCACCAGGCGACCAGATTGATGCCGTGTTTGTTCAGCGCCTCCACCTCCGCGTTGAAGGCCGGCAGGTCCTTTGGCCGCCAATCATAGGCAAACTTCTTGAAGCCAAGCCGCTGCAACATCTCTGCCCGCTGCTCGGGCCCGCGCTTCTTGGCGTCAAACGGCACCACGCACCAGGCCGTGAGGTTCTGCCGATCGAAGAGCCCCGGCAGACCGGCGGAGTTCGTTGGCGCGCCGGGCGGCGCGCCTTGGGCAGCGAGAGGCACGAGGGCAAGGCAGGCCGCGAAAGGGAGGATCTGTTTCATGTGGCCAGAATACTCCTTGAGCAAAATCAGGAAACAACAGAATTCACGGGGACGGCCCTTTAGACGAAAAGCTCCGAATCATGATCGTTGACGCTGAGAGGCCGGACCGGTGAAAGTTCGGGAAAAATCAACTAACGAGGCGAAAGCGCCAGAGGACTGGCGCAGTCCAAAACCTTGCGGGCTTCCCGAGGCCGCGCTCCAACCGTCGGGCTTGCCGAGCGCCTCCATGCTTCAATGCTCTTCGGGCGGTTGGAGGCGGGAGCATTAGCTGCGTTCCACAGAGGATCGTTGCCTTCCCACCACGAGCGAGGGATAATGATGGCTTTGAGGTGGATATTCGTATTGGCCGCCAGCACGAGGCCGACCGAGAGACCAATGCTGCTCGTGGGGTTGGTGGGCGGCTTGCGGAGTCGAAGTATCGCGCTCTCGGGTAAGGGGCTTAAAGCAAGAAGGGCCGTCACGGCTTGCCCCCTTTCCAGCTCCGGATCGGGGAACAGCGAACGCTTAATGCCGCATTTTGAGGCGCACGCTTCGATCCATTTTATCATCGGCAGATCGCATCGCGTGATTTTGTGAATTAGGAACGGCAATCCATTAGTGCCTATGCTTTGAATTGCTGCTATGGAGACCCTTGGCTCTATTTCTCGACTGCCGTACTTCCTGCCGCTCACCTCCAGGAACTGCACGCAAGACAATGTATTGGCACCGCTCATCGTCAACGGCAATCTGTTGAACCAGTAAGCGAGAGGTTGCCTTTTGTAGGTGGGCTGCTTTGAACCTGAGCCCAGAGCCAAGACAAGAACAGCAACCCCTAGACATACACATGTGATCAGCCAAATGGGTTTAACATGTTTTGTGCTCATAAATCTGGTGCCTATCAGCGGTTCGCAAATGGAGTCGCCAAATAGCAGCGCGGAACTATCCCAATAGACGCGCATTCTCCTTCTCGCGTTCCTCCCGGATTTCTCTGTCCAACGCTTCGGTGTCGAGGTTGCCGCCCTCGATGGGCAAGACCAAGAGCCCCTTCCGCAGGACCGGCTTTACGATCCGGGGCTCGCGCTCTTGCCGCCTGAGCCGGACGAGCGTCACCTTGCCGTCCGGCTCCCGGCTGGCCTCGAAACTGGCGTGCGGCGGAAACAATTTCCGGCAAGCGATCCTGCCCTTATTATCAGCGGTCAATGTCATGGTGGGACTATCCCCCCATCGAGGACAATTGCAAGGCTCAAACCCGGTGGCGTTGGGGCCTGGATAAGCCATGAGGGGTTAGGCCGGGTGCTGGCGGAAGGTCTGGATGAGGGAGACGCGGTCCGGCAAGGCAAAGTGACGAAAAGCTCCGAATCATGATCGTTGACGCTGAGAGGCCGGACAGGTGAAATTGGGGACAAATCAACCGAAAACGCCATGACTTCGAAAACTGCGCCGTTGTCTCGCGGAAACTTCAAAGTCGTTATCTTGCCACACGGTTTTCCTTCGACGGACATCGAGCAACAGATTATCCGCCAAGCCGGCGGTTGCGTTGTTGATGGCGACCAATTGCCGAGCGAAGCCGCTGCATTGCAAGAGGCTGAGGACGCGGACGCCATCCTGGTCCGGTGGACTCAGCTCACGCCGGAGCGCATCCGCCGGTTCGGGCGCTGTCGGATTATCGTCCGCTATGGGATCGGTTACGATAACGTGGACTACGAAGCGGCAACGGCCGCCGGCATCCTCATCGGGCATTGCACCGACTACTGCGTGGACGAAGTGGCAACCCATGCCTTGGCGCTGCTGTTGGCCTGCGTGCGCGACGTTGTGGCCACGCACCAAAGAGTCGCCGCCGGCGGCTGGAACGTCACTCCGCCGGTGCGCCAACGGCGCCTGGCCGGGAGCACCATCGGACTGGTCGGCCTGGGCAATATCGGACGGGCGGTGGCCCGCAAGCTCGGTGGCTGGAACATGCGCCTGTTGGCCCTCGATCCGTATGTCCCACCAGAACAGGCCGCCGAACTGGGAGTGGAACTGGTGGACCTGCCGACGCTCTGCCACGAATCAGATTATGTCTCGCTCCATGCGCCGCTGCTGCCGGAGACCCGTCATTTGATCGGGCGACGAGAACTGGCCTGGATGAAGCCCGGGGTAATGCTCATCAATACTGCCCGTGGACCGTTGGTTGATGAGGCGGCGCTAGCGGAGTCCCTGGCGAGCGGCCACGTGGCTGCGGCTGGCCTGGATGTCTTCGAAACAGAGCCGTTGGCGCCCGGTTCGCCCTTGCGAGAGCATCCCCGGGTGATTGTGAGCGACCACGCCGCGTGGTATTCCGAGGATTCGCTAAAGGAGTTGAAAAAGAGCGTGGCCGAGGAAGCGGTGCGGGCCTGCACCGGTGGTTTGCCAATTGCCATCGCCAACCCGGAGGTGCTGCACAAACTGGGCCGTTTCCACGAGTGGAGGCCAAACTACAACGCGCAATGGCGGGCGAGGCGGGCCGCCTTGGCCAGCCAGTGCGGGGTCCCTCCCTGCGCACCCCCCGGACATTGAGGCCTCGCGCCGCCCGGTCCCGGCCGGGAATGCCGATGAGGCAGAGGCCCACTGTGCTTGGCAATCCCAATTGTGATCTCGACTATTGAACTGGAGACGGTAGGATTAGGGTCCATGACGAAGCGACTGCTCGGGATCATTTTGGCGGGGGTGTTCGGAATTCAGTTTGAGCCGCGGCTGGCGCATTGACCTTGCAGCTTGAAGCGGAGGATATTCGAACAATCCGTCAGTCATGATCTTGGACTGCAGGGATTAAGGCCATCGGACCCAACTTATGCAAATTGAATTTCCGGGATTTTTCGATCTTCAGGTCAACGGCTTCGGCGGCGTGGATTTCAACAACCCTACGACCACGCCAGAAGCGATGCATCGAGCGATTGAGCAATTGCGCGGGAGGGGTGTGACGCGTTTTCTGCCGACGCTCGGCACGTCCTCTTTCGAACGCTTTGCCAAGTGTGCCAAGACACTCATCCAGACGCCGCACGCCGCGATGGTTGGCCTTCATATGGAGGGGCCGTATATCTCTCCTGAAGATGGCGCGCGCGGGGCGCATCCGCGCGAATACGTCGTGGCCGCATCGAGGGATGACTTTCTGCGACGCCAGGAAGCAGCCGCCGGGTGGATCAGACTGGTGACCCTGGCGCCTGAGGCGCGCGGAGCCATCGAGTTGATCGAGCACCTGGTGGGCTTGGGTATTCGCGCGGCCATCGGACACACGGCAGCTTCGCCGGAGCAGATTCGCGATGCGGTCAAGGCGGGGGCAACGCTTTCCACCCACTTGGGCAATGGTTGTGCCAATCAGTTGCCCAGACACCCCAATGTGATCTGGGAACAACTGGCGGCGGATGATTTGGCGGCCTCATTCATTGTGGATGGGCACCACCTGCCGCCGGCGACTGTCAAGGCAATGATTCGCGCAAAAACGCCTCAACGCACTTTATTGGTAAGCGATGCGGTGACAGTCGCCGGGTGTGTCCCCGGCACCTATGAATTAAATGGAGAGCCTGTGGTGTTGAGTGAAGACGGACGGGTTTCCCAGCCGGGCGCACCGTGGCTGGCGGGATCCTCGGCAACTTTGGACCGCTGTGTGGCGAACGCCGTGAAATTCACCGGCTTGCCGCTGGAAGAAATCCTGCCGATGGCCTCCACCCAGCCGGCGAGGTATCTCGGGCTCCAAACGGCCGGCCGAGTGACCGCGGATTGGAATGCCGCTGACTGCAGGCTGAGCAACCTCAAGGTGTTCGACGCGTTTTTGTCCGGGTCCGCAACCAGCGCCGAACCTGGCGCAGCCCAACGTTGATGGAGATCTGGGACTTTCATTGCCACTTGAGCGGCGTGCCGGGGAACACTCCCGAGGCGCGACTGGGCAAGTTGCTCGAGTACGCCGACCGCCTGGGCATCGCGCGGCTCTGCTTGTGCATGGGCCTGGAGTTCAGCTACGATCCTTCGCCGGAGCAGATGCGGCAGGCGAACGACGAGGTGCTCCGCGCCGTTCGCGCGCATCCTGACCGCGCGTTTGGCCTGGTCTATCTCAATCCGAGGCACACGCAGGCCAGCCTCGACGAGTTGAATCGATGTGTGCGCGACGGGCCGATGGTCGGGGTCAAGCTCTGGGTCGCGCAGCGCTGCAACGCCCCGGAACTGGACCCGCTCATTGCGCGGGCAGCCGAACTCAAGGCGCCGGTGCTCCAGCACACGTGGCTCAAGATCACCGGCAACTTGCCCGGCGAGTCGACGCCAATGGACCTCGCCGAGCTGGCCGCGCGCCATCCCCAAGCAACGCTGGTCTGTGGCCACACCGGCGGCGATTGGGAGGTGGGCATCCCCGCGATACGTCCGTTGCCCAACGTGTGTGCGGACCTGGCGGGGGGCGATCCCACCGCGGGCTTCACCGAGATGGCGGTGCGCGAACTGGGCGCCGAGCGTGTGCTCTACGGCAGTGACGCCGGGGGACGCAGCTTCGCCTCACAGCTCGCCAAGGTTTTGGGCGCGGACCTCCCGGAGCGCGCCCGGCGGCTGATCCTGGCGGGAAACCTGAAGCGGCTCCTGCGCCCGATTCTGAAGGCGAAAGGAGTGACGGTGTGAACTCCGCGGCATCCAGCAGGCCGGTCCAAACCCGACAGGCTACGACACGTCGGGAGTTCTTGAGACTCGTCGCCGCCACGAGCGGCTCGGCGATGATCGCACTCGAAGGCCCGGCAGCCCTCGCGGGCGGGAGGGAAAACCATGAACTGGTTGACGTGAACGTCAACCTGGGTCTCTGGCCGCTGCGGCGGCTGCCGTGCGACGAGCCGGGGCAGTTGTCTGCCAAGCTTCGCTCGCGCGGGGTTACCCAGGCCTGGGCAGGCAGTTTCGACGGGCTGCTGCACAAGGACCTTGGCGCTGTCAACGCCCGCCTGGCAGAGGACTGCCGGCGGCACGGAGGCGGGCTGCTGCTCCCGTTCGGGGCGATCAATCCCAAGCGGCCCGGCTGGGAGAAGGACTTCCGGCGTTGCGTCGAGGTCCACCACATGCCGGGCATTCGGCTACACCCCAATTATCATGGCTATCGGCTCGATGACCCCGCCTTCGCCCGACTTTTGATGATGGCGGCCGAGCGCCGGCTCATCGTGCAAGTGGCTCTGGTGATGGAAGACGAGCGGATGATGCACCCGTTGCTGCGAGTGGAAGCGGTGGACCCTGCGCCTCTGGCTGAGCTGGCTCGGCAAATGCCCGGACTGCGATTGGTGTTGATCAACGCGCTTCGCACCCTGCACGGCGAATCCCTGCGAAGGCTCGTCAGGGCAGGGAATATTTGCGTTGAGATTTCGATGCTTGAAGGTGTTGGCGGCGTCGGCGAGCTCATCGAGCAAGTGCCCGCTGAGCGCGTCCTGTTCGGCTCCCATGCGCCGCTGTTCTACTTCGAAGCCGCAGCATTGAAGCTCAAGGAATCGCTCCTGACTCCGGAGCAGCGCCGGGCCATTTGTCAGGACAACGCCAGACGCCTCCTCGCCTGATTGGAAATGAATTCGGAGTGCAGGCGGGCGTTTTGACCTGGATCGCTGGGACGAGAACTACTGGCATTGCTTCGAGAGCTTCCTGGCGGAGACGAAAAGACGCGGGATTATCACCGACAGCCTGAAACGGAGGAGTCATCCTGGCAGGCCGGTCCCGAAGCTGAAGCAACACAGGATGAGCAACCCGACGAACCAATCCCCGGGATCGCCGTCTGCTCGCCCGCGCTGACCGCAAAGCTCTGTCGTCCAGGTTAAGCCCGCCGCCGCTTCCGCCAACTCAGTTTTGCTGCTTTGCCTCTCGTCCCTCGCCCCTCGTCCCTCGCCCCTCGCCCCTCAGTCTTCAGGCAGCGGCTGGCCCTTGGTTTCGGGCGCCCAGGCGAGCGCCACGATGCCCAGGAGGTAAATCGAGCACATGGCCACGGCGACGGTGCGGAAGGGGAAGAGGGTGCTCAGCCAGCCCAGCAGGAACGGAAAGGGCGCTGTCAGGTAGCGCACCGTGTTGTAGCACAGCCCCACCCCCGTGCCCCGCAGCCGGGTCGGGAACAGTTCGGGGAAGTAGATCGAATAGCCGGCAAAGACCGAGAGCGTGCCGAAGCCCATGAGCGGCAGCATCCAGTAGATATCGGCCGCCGTCTTGAGCGCATAGAAGACGAAGGCCACCGCGCTGAGGCAAAAGACAAAGGCCGCCAGGAAGGCCTTGCGGCGGTTGAAATACGAGGCGACGAAGGTAAAGGTGAGCATTCCCAGGATGGCCCCCAGGTCCTGCAACATCGTGCCCTTGCTCCGCATCCCATCGATGGTCACCTGCAACTCGAGGATCGCCCCGGGAAACAACTGTTCGACCAACTGCCGGTTCAGAAAGAGCTCGTCCTGCCGCGCGCGGCTCTTTTGGACCAGCTTGACGAGGTTGCGGGTGGCCTTCCTGAGGGGGACGGCCTGGAAGGCCAGCGGGTCGTAAAGCAGGTCCCCCTGGATCACCCGGTTCAACTCCCGAACCAGGGCTTCGACTGTGGCGGGGGGGATTTGCCCCCCGGCGCGTAGCGCAGCCAACAGGCCGGCCGCGGCGGGGGAGAGCCTTGCCTTGAGCAGCGCAACGGCCGGGTTGGCGGGCGCGCTCAAGGCCGCGCCGATCTCGGCCGGTTTGAGGATCTCGTTTGCCTGCAAGGGCCGGTTCTTCAGGGCCGTGGTGATCAATTCGGGCGAGAAAAAGGCGATGCCCCACAGGCCCACCATGCCGGCCACCCCGAGGCACACGCCCACCAGCATCCCCTTGCGCCAGCGCGGGTGCCGGAACAGATCGCCCATCGAGCCGACCGACTTGGGCCGTCCCTGGCTGGCGGCCAGGGCCTTGGCCTGTTTCCACGGTTCGGGTTCTTTGAGGACCAGGGCCATGGGCAAGGCCAGGACGGCCGGGCAAACCCCGGCAAAGCACAAGACCTGCCAGCCGCTGAAATGGCCCCAGAAATTCTCCTGGCCCGGCACGATCGCCAGGCTCAAGGCGGAGCCCAGCATCGTGCCGCCGGCCGAGAGCGATTGCATCAGTCCCAGGGCCAGCGTGCGGGCGCGCTGTGGCACGCTCTCGGCCACCAGCGTCGTCGCCGCGCCGAACATCCCGCCCACGCCCAGGCCGAACAGGAACCGGTACACCAGGAACTCGGTTCCGTTGCGGGCAAAGCCGGCCACCCCCGAAAACACGGTATAGGCCAGCAACGTGCTCACCATCACCTTGACACGCCCCCAGCGGTCGCTCATCAGCCCGAAGAGGATGCCGCCGGTCGCCCAACCTACCATCATCATGGACGTCGCCAGTCCTCCCCAATGCCGCACGGTGTCGCCGGAGACCGTTGCCCCCAGCAACTCCCTCAGGGCCGGCTCCCGCGAAATCACGAAGATCCGCTGGCCCATGCAGTCGAAGAGCCAGCCGCACGTGGCCAGGATGACCACCAGCCAATGATAGGCCGTTATCGGGCTCCGGAGACTCGGCGCAGGGGCGCACCCGGCGCGAAGCGGGTCCGGTGGTCCGCTGTCCGAGGACGCTTGCATCGCGGCCCATCATCCGGGAGAGGGCCGGCGATTGTCAAGGTCCGGCCCCCGGGGGTGTGATCAAAAGATAAAAAGATCAAAAGCGTTGGACATGTGACCAGCGAGTCTTGTCCCGGAGGGACATTCGACAATAGCCCAACGCTTCAGCGTTGGGTTCTGGCCTGCAGAGGGAGCAAGTCCCGAAGGGACGGCTGAACAGAACAGGGCTCAAGCCGTAAGCTGGGGCGTTTCGGTTCATAATTCGTGAGGCACCCAGTCAAGAGAAATGAACGACGTTATGGGTGACCCCTTTCTGGGGGTTTTTCCGCCGAAGCCGTTCTCCTGACCGGGTGGTCGAGGGTGCGGGGGGTATGGACCCGCAACACCGCAACAAGGCCCATGGAACCGGGGGATTTTTGAGGTCGGACCCGCAACGCGACCCGCAACAACGCGCTACGGCGCCGGTAAAACCGGGGGATTCTTGCGGGCACGGTTTTTGTTTGACACTGTGGAAGTCGATACCAGCTCGGTAAAATCGAGCTTCGGATAGAGGGGGAGGCGGGCCGGGCCCACGTGAAGGGGTCTTGGTTTAGGAGCCAAGAACACCGGCGTAACCGGCCCTTGCGTCAATAGTTTTTTTTCGTCGTCCAGGAAAATGTCCTCCCGCCGGTTGCCCCGGCTCATCAGGTGGTACATGGCGCCGGGGTATTCGATGCGCAACTGCCGCGGCATGGCGCAACTCTGCCAGCGCCGGCGGCACGGTGTCAACAGAAATGGGCAAGATGGAGGCTGACCCCTTTTCTTTGAGCCCGATAAGTGGATGTTGGCGAGATCACGCCCGGCAACTCCCTGAGCCGCCGGCCCACCGGCCCGTGCGCCCACGCTTGCCGCGTGCCCGCGGCTACCGTGCCGTGCGCCGGCCGGAGATGTCAGACCACTCTGAGGCGCCGGCGTAGCGCCAGCGGCCCTTGAAAGAGTTGCGGTCAGATGACAGGGTGAGTTCCAGGTCGCCCTTGATGTCGTTTAATTCCTTCCACTTGGCAGTCAGGTCGTCGCTTGCGGGGCTGGAATTGGGGAGAATAACGCCTCTTGACCGTGTCGTATAGTAGAAGATGTTGAGGACGGTTCCCCGCTCATTGACCTTGACCTCTCCGAAGCGCTCAGCCTCCCAAGTCCCCACCCAGGGGCTCGGGATTCGTTGGGGCGCCTCCTCCCGGTACGTTGCCCGGAGTGTCTTGTCCTGGTCCAAGGCCGTCGCCAGCGTCTGGTTCGTCCCGAGGTCCTCGCCCACGCCGTCCTGAGTCCAGCCGGCGAAGCTGTAGCCTGATGGGGGCTTGGGGGCAGTCAGTTGGACCACGGCGCCGTAGGGATAACGGAGCTCCAAAGGCGATGGGCCGCCGCTCTTGCCAGCTTTGTCACGGGGCTCGACCCGAACCAAGCGGTCGGCGTCGGCGGGGATGTTTTCACAAATGACGTTCAGGACATGGGGGGTGGTGCCGAAGAGACGCAAGAGGTGCCACTTGCCGTCGGCGAAGAGCTCCCTCGGGCCCTCTGCCTGTGGTCGATGGACCGCGCGCCCCGGCGGTGGAGCAACCGGAACAACGGGTGGCGCGGGCAGGGTGCCGCGGCCGGCAGTATAGCGGCGCTCAAAAGCGGCCTTGGCCTGAGCCGCGGCCCGGAGGTCCGCCGCGGTCTGGCTTCGGGCTGGCGGCGGCACCGCTGGCGTTGGCAGGCCGGGAGAGTGATCGGTCAACCCGGTGTCAGTCAACTCGAGCCTGAGCCGCCATTGGTTGTCCTCTAGCGGTTCAAGCAGGCCTGTTCCTTTGGCTGCGAGGTAGGTCCAGTCGAGGGGAATCGCCTTGCGCCCGGCGGGCCGGGCGGTGATCGTCCCCATCGGCCGTGGGGCGCCGCGGCGCGGGTGGAAACTGGCGCGGTCGAGGGCTTTGCCGGTCACCACGAATTCCACGAGATCGAAGTCATCTGTTTCCCATTTGCCGGCCAATTGCTCGGCAGGGATTGGCGGGAACGGGTGGCGGTTGGTGAGGCGGTAATACCGCAGTTCGTTAGCCGGGCCGGGCGCGACGTAGAAAGTCCCATCCGGGCGCATGACGATGGACCATTTGGCCGGGGCCTGGCCCAGGCCTGAGCGGACGTCCAGGTTCAAGGTTCGGCCAGACATCTGGCTGCTGGTGAGCTCGTATTCGACGCGGCGCGCGGCCGCTATGGCTTTGGCTGTCCCCTGCAATGCGCCGGAGCCATCGCTGTAAAGTTCGAGTTTTTCGAGACCTCCGCCGGCAGGTTGCCAAATGCCCTCCAGTTGGGCGAGCGCCATGAGGAGGTTAGTTTTGATGATGGGTGTCGGCTGCTCGTCGGGGAGCGCCAAAAGGTATTTGCCGTCCCGATTCTTGGTTACCGTGGCCCGAATCCGGCCCGGCCCGCGTGAAGGCTCAAGGCGCAACTCGTTGGCAGAGCGGCGCGAGAGGCGAAACACTGTGGCGGTCAGACTCCCATCGGCCTGTGCGCGGTAGAGCGTCCCACGGGCCTGTGCGCCAGAGGGTAGCCGAGGCTCGCCATTGCCCGCGGGCATGACCTCGAGGTCCAACTCCAGTCTGTCCTCGACGCGCCAGACGCCAGCCAGTTCGTCCGGGTCGAGCCAGGGGGCGAAAGCCAGCCCTGTGATGCTTTGTGGCAGGCGGAGGCGCGTGAGTTGCCAGGTGTTCGTGCGCAGTTGCAGCACGACTTGCAGGCGCGGGACCTCCAGGCGCAGTTCCCAGGGCTGGTCCGGAAAGTAGTTAGGAGTCACCAACTCGCAGTTGATGGCGACATCCTTCAAGGTCACGGAGAACTCCGAAAGTGAGGCGGGGAAAGGGAGGCCTAAATAGCCGCAGGAGGCCCGCGTGACGGTTACTTTCGACTCCGACCCCGCCGATGGCGCAGGGCCAGGGGTGGGCGGGCCTTCCTCGGCCCGCACCCGGCTGGGCAGGGACACCGTGGAGCCTGCGTGGCCCAACAACCGGAGCAATCCATCGGCGTCCTTGAGATAGTCTTGGACGATTTGCTCGAGAAAGGCTAGTTCGGACACCTGGGTCACAGCGGGGACCGGCTCCAGGTTGCTCTGGTTTGTGACATTGAGCCGGTGAGCCAACTCGCTGGGAAGCGTGCTGGTCACGGCCGCAAAGTTGATTCGTTTGGCAAGCACCTCAGCCCGGCCGTTCTTGATGGCGCGGCCCAGCGAGTAAACCACGTAGTACGGATAAGCGGCATAGGCAATGGCTCCCAGGAGGGCCAAGACGGCCCATTTCACCCAGCCCCACCTCGAGCGCGGTGGACGGGGTGGCGGCGGCGGCGGGATGCCGGGTGGTGCGGGTGGCCCTTCGGTCATCTGGTCTGGCGAGGAGCCGGCAACCACGCCTGCGGGTGTTGGCGCCTGCACCGGGCTGAACCGCGGGGGTGGAGGCAGCGGGAGTAGGTTGGGCAAGCCGTTCGGCACCGCTTCCATCCGCGCCAGCAAATCATTCAGCGTTGCCCATGTTGCGCCGTCTTCAAACCTGGCTGGCGTGTCGCTCTGAAGACGGCCTTCACTTAGAAGCCGTTGGACTTCTTCCTGAGTGAAGGGCCCAGCTTCCTGCCCTTCCCCGAGAATGTAAATGCGCTGATTCATATTGCCACGCGGAAGTGTTGATCCGAGGTTTCGTGACACTACAGTCCCTCAATTTTAAAAAAGGAGTAGATATAGGGAGTTAGCCCCGGCACGCTCGGCTCAATCCAAGCCGTATAGACGATTTTGACAAGCCAACCGCTCGCAATCAGCATCACCGGCACGGCAAACGTAGCGGTTCGCGCGGTCAGACCGGAGATGCGATGGCAGCCCGTGTACAGCATCAAAATGGTCAGACAAAGCGCAAACACGTACGATATCACGACTACTTCCTTGTTCCGCAGGCCAAGGAGGCTGATCAGAGCGAGCAGGAAGGCGCTCGGCAGCAACGCGGCACCGGCGATGAAACAATCGCTCCCGAGATTTCCGGTGCCGCGGAACGCGCTGCGCGTGAGAAAGCTCGCGGCGGTCAAACAGACAAAAGGCACGGCAGCGGCCAACAGCATACTCAGCTTGGGCAACGGCTCGGAGCCGCCCGCCGGCATTCCCTGCGCAAACACATAAAAACAGGCCACAAAGACCACGCAAAACGTGATGCCGACGCCAATGGCACTGGGCTTGTCCAGGGCTTTGCAGGCATTGGGCATTCCCCCCACCGGATCGGTGGCAAACTGCTGGAAGGCGGTGGCCGCCTTCTTGAGAATCTCGAAAATGGGCTTTGGGGGCTTTTCTGTGCCGAGGGTCCCGAAGGGTTTCCAGTCGGTATCGCCCTCGGCCGCAACCATCGTGTCCGCCTTGATGACGCCGGTACCGGCGAGTTCGTTCAGTTCTTCAATGGTGTGCGGGCCTGCCGTTTGGTTGGCGCCGTTGATGTAATAATAATGTTTCATGAGGGGCTGTTCATCAACAACCGATTGGGCTGCATTAGCAGTGGAACTGGTAACTGATAGGACATTGCTTTTCGACGCGCCGTCAGTTGCTTGCCGCTGCGCGGGTGAGTGCCGCCTTGAGGTGGTGGTCGGTGATGGCGGCGCGGCCCGTGGCCTCCCCGCTCCGCCCCATGACCTCGGGGTACACCGAAATCGCAGACCGGGGGCAAAATCGCTTCTTTAGAAGATAAGAACACATCACAAAAGGCCCCCCACCCATCTATTTTGCGGGGTTATAATTTCTGCTGCGTTTTGGTGCTGCAGTGGCCTGTGTGCCATTTCCAGGCACCACAAACTCCTTTTCAAAATCCAAGGACTTGCGGCCTTTGTCTTTGCCAAAAAATACCTTTCCTTTCGCTAGATGCCTTTCGCCAGGACGAAACAACGCTTCAAGCGGAGGCAGTCCTTTGAACCCGCTCTGTCTGTCGTATTCATCCATCTGTTTCTTAGTCGGGGGGCAACGGAAAACCACAATACTCACGTTGACTCGTTGAGCGACCGACACCGTTCTCATCGCGGTCACGCTGCATTCTACCCCATCGAGCGCAAGCGATGCATCGGTAAACTCAACTGGCAGACTGCCGTCCTTTTGCAGGGTAACCTGAATACCCGTAAGCTGATAGCCGTTAAACTGACCCATCCAGTTATTCGGGGTTAGTTCACATTTCACGTCTGCGAGCGTCAAATGACCCGACGAGAACGTAATATCTTTTTGCCAGACAACGTTTTCCGGGTCAACGGTCTTTAGCGTCAAAACCCATGTCCCTGCTTGGGGATCGCGCATGTACATTTCGATAGTATGAGAGTTGGCGATCATAAGGTCTTTCTCAACGATCCTGGCCTCTGATTCCCCTTTGGGGTCCGTGAGAATCACGGCCAACTTGGCGGCTGGCCCCTTAACTGTTGCCTCGATGGCAGCGGAATCATTGAGGGAAACCACCTTATATTGAACACTGTACGGACTGCCGAAGACGCCCCCGAAGGATCCCGAAGAACCGCTTTCTCCCGGTAGGAAATTGCCTTTTGCAGCGCCGTCAGTTGATTGGGGGTGCGCGGCTGCCAGCCCCCACACATTCTGCTGAATCCAAGCCCTATAGACGACTTTGCCCAGCCAAGCGCTCGCAATCAGCATCACCGGTACGGCAAACGTAGCGGTTCGCTCGGTCAGACCGGAGATGCGGTGGCAGCCCGTGTAGAGCATCAAAATGGTCAGACATCCCACAAGTACGGACGATATCTCAACCACTTCAACGTTGCCAGCGCCAAGCAGCCTGATCAGAACGAGCAGGAACGCGGTCGGCAGCAACGCCGCACCGGCGATGAAGCAATCGCTGCCGAGGTTTCCAGTGCCGCGGAACGCGCTGCGCGTGAGAAAACTGGCGGCGGTCAAACAGACAAAAGGCACGGCAGCGGCCAACAGCATACTCAGCTTGGGCAACGGCTCGGAGCCGCCCGCCGGCATTCCCTGCGCAAACACATAAAAACAGGCCACAAAGACCACGCAAAACGTGATGCCGACGCCAATGGCACTGGGCTTGTCCAGGGCTTTGCAGGCATTGGGCATTCCCCCCACCGGATCGGTGGCAAACTGCTGGAAGGCGTTGGCCGCCTTCTTGAGAATCTCGAAAATGGGCTTTGGTGTTGGCTTTTCTTTGCCGCGGGTCCCGAAGGCTTTCCAGTCGCGATCGCCCTCGGCCGCAATCATCGTGTCCGCGTTGATGACCCCGGTACGGGCGAGTTCGTCTAATTCTTCAATGGTGTGCGGCCCTGCCGTTTGGCTGGCGCCGTCGAGGTAATAATACTTCTTCATGAGGGGCTGTTGATCAACTGATAGGAATATGCCCTTTGACGCGGCGCTCCTTCATTGCCGCTGCGCGGGTGACCTGCACAAGCGTCCTCTGCCCCCTCCAGGCGCCCAGCGTTGGTGTGGAATCTGAAGGGGTGGATCGTTGATGCATCCACACCTGAAGCCGATCTCATAATCTCTGCCGCCGTTTCCATAACCAACCGGCCACGCAGCAAGACCGCCACAAAACCAGCAAACCATGGCGGCCCAATGCTGATTCCTGCTCAGTGATGTCCTCCCTCTACCATAAATCCAGGAAGGTGTCGAGCACAATCTCACCCGCGCAGCTCCATGGACCTGCGACACCGCCGGCTGCTCCCCATGGCCCTGATCCCGGTGTTGTTGGTCGGGCTGCGCCATTTAATCCCCGACGGTTGGGATTTGGCCGTCAACCTCGCCGGGTTCACTGGTTTTCTTGTGCCCATGCTCATTCTGGCGGTTCTGCTTGCACCGAGCCTGGGCTGGTTCTTCGGCGGAGCGCTGTTGGGCGTCCTCGATCACCCCGATCACCGACCGGAACGGACGCTGGAGTTGCACCAGCTTCGGCGGCGCATCGCAAGTGGCCAACGGGCAGAGGCCTACCAATTGCTGGCCAGCAGCAGCAGCAGGGGTCAAGCCTCTATTTTGCCAATGCCACTTCAAACTCCCGGACAACCTTGGGCCGGATCCTTGGGTGTTGCACAGCATGGGTCGCAGCAGGGGTCAAGCCTCGATTTTGCCAATGCCACTTCAAACTCCCGGACAATCTTGGGCCGCATCGTTGGGTGTTTGTTTCCTCATGGCCATGAGCAGGCGGAAACTCGCGCTCTTGGGCGTGCCAAAGTGAAGGCGCTCCGCAATCTGCTTGACTGTTAGTGTCGTCTCCTGGCGCAGGCGTGTAGCCAACTGCAACTTGCCCGGGTCGTGCTTGCGGCGGGACGTTAAGTCCGTTTCCTGCCAGCCCAGCCGCCCCAGTTCCTCACCGATAATGCGCTCCGCTTTGGCCTGCGCCGTCTCCAGCCTCAATTCCCCAAAATGGTGCGCAGCAACCTTGCCCTCCATGTCCTCCAGCTTTTGCTTCTTGAAGCCCTCGCTGCCCAGGCACCAGCCGCGACGCAACGTCTTTAGACTTTCCTCATCGCCCGGCTCCAACCGCCGCGCCTCCATCCGCCGCTCAAATTCCTGCCGTGCCGCTGGGCTGTCCCCTTGCAGACCGTGCTCGCCCAGCAGCCGGTCCACCTGCCTGCCGGCAGGCAGGCTCGCATCCACTGCCGCCGGTGCTCTGGCGCGGCCAGGTAATTGACCAGATACGCATGCACGCGCCAATCGGTCTTTTGGCAAGCCTCGGCCAGCGTCTTGAAGAAGTCCTGCCGGTCCACGTCGCCCAGGAAAATGTCCTCCCGCCGGTTGCCCCGGCTCATCAGGTGGTACATGGCGCCGGGGTATTCGATGCGCAACTGCCGCGGCATGGCGCAACTCTGCCAGCGCCGGCGGGCACGGTGTCAACAGAAATGGGCAAGATGGAGGCTGACCCCTTTTTATAGGATGACCACCAGCCAATGATAGGCCGTTATCGGGCTCCGGAGACTCGGCGCAGGGGCGCACCCGGCGCGAAGCGGGTCCGGTGGCCTGCTGTCCGAGGACGCTTGCATCGCGGCCCATCATCCGCGACCAGGATGGGAAATGTCAAGGTTCGGCCCCGGGGGGGCAGTGTCCTAATTTGACCAGGCCCGCCGCTCAGCGCTGCCGCGTGTACGCTTGCCCGGTCGGCCACCGGGCGGGGGGGTGAAAAACCTACCAATAACCTGTGAACAGAGGCGCATATGTTCTTGAGGCGTATTCTTGATTGGGCAACTTCGAGAAGTCAATATCGCGTGTGCGAACCTGATTCTATGGCCACCATATTAAATGACGTGGAGCTTAAGAGACTTCTAGGCACCGTTATCGTCAACGGAGACGCGGCCTCTGTAAAACCGAATTCCTACGCCCTGCGGCTGGGTTTGTCCGGGGAATTTCTAAACAGCAATAAGGAGTTTACCCTCGGAGGCAAGAAGAAAGGAATTAAGATTCAACCGGGACACTCCGTTGCGCTGACGGCTTTGGAGACGATTGATTTTCGTCGCGAGACCGTACGCAAAATCTATCCTGAACATGATCTTCATGCTTTCGTCAGTCCATCAACAGATTTGTCCAGAGAGGGGGTTGTGGCCCCAACAACACAAGTGGACGCTGGTTATCATGGAACCTTAAACTGGACAATTACAAATACGTCGAATGAGGAACGAAGATTCCTGACAGAAGAAAAACTGTTTCGCCTTACTATTTTCAAACTCACCCCGGGGGAGACACCTGCCCTTCCATATAAAGGCGATTACCAGGAGAAAATGGGATATGTTCGATCCGAGCGTAAGGGCGCCCCACAAGGAATGCGAGAGCATGAATGGGAAGATTCACGCATTGATGGAGGGCCAGAAGTGTTGCTCGAAAACCTCATAAAATCAGGCTATCCTTGGAACCTCTTGGGCCAAAGGCTCCAGATAATTGATGGTCAATTCCAGACCGTTACGAATGAGTATGGGGAAATCAAGATCGCCATTTCCAACTTAAATTCGGACCTTGGTTCATTAAAACATGATATGCCGGGCACCATTGACAGATCTTTTAGCGACCGCATGGAGGCCATGAGCTCAAGGTGGTCTGTCAAAGCGGTCACGGGTCTCGGGGTGTTGCTGGGATTGGTGCTTGCAACAGTAACCAGCGAGACGGCTCTCAACTTTCTGAAAAAGCAGGGCTATTGGGTCGGATCAGCCATCCTCGCGGGCTCTCTCATTTTTTGGGGGCTTTTCGGCATAAGACGGCCCAAGAAGTAGCTGCAAAGAGGCTCATAGGTCGTGGTGTTCTTGAGGCTGCCCAGACTCATTTATTTCCCCTGATTTCCGCCACAATCGCCGCTTTGACCGCCGCCTGTGGCCCCACAACGGGCGGGATTTCTAGGACCGTTACAAACTTCTCGTTCCGGTCGTTCGGCCCATCCGGCTGGCTCCAGGCGCAGCAGCGTTTGGCCTTGTGGGGGTTTTGCGATTAACCCTGCCTTTTCCAAGCCGATCAATTCGCTGAAGTGGTTGTTGTCTGGCGTGAGCAGGATCGTGTAGCGCAACTGCTCGTTGGCCCACTCCGATTTGATCAGGTACGCCAGCACGAGTTTCTGGAGCTCGCTGAGCGGGTTCCCCATCAACTTGCCCTCGATGTAGCCGTCGAAAGATTGAAAGAGCCGCTCCATCCGCTCGTCCAGAAGCTTTCCTGAGCACAGAAACAGCTCCACTTCTTCGGAGTGAAACCGGTAGTGTGGCAGGTCCATTTCGTTCCGGAGGCACACGTCCACCAAGGTGGCCATCCCGATTCCGCGTCCCTCCCACTTGCGAAAAACCCTCAGGACATCAGCCAAACGCGGGTTCCCGGGTTTGGCTTCGGGCAAGATTGAGAAAGGCGTTGACGGTGATGTGACGCTGCTTCCAGTCCCCGCCGATCGAGGGCACCGGCTTGATTTCAATCCCTTCTGACTCCAACTGCTGGTAGGCCCCGCGGGCAACCAGGTCCGTCAACTGGTTCAGGACGTTGTTGACGACTTTCATGCCCGGCAAATTAGCAGATGCTCCTGCCCAAACCAGCCATTTCCTGCGGCCGCGTCACCCGGTCACGGCATAGTCCACACCGCGCGGGTTCTCCACTCGCTTAGAGGCGTTCAGCACCTCCAGCCCGATGACGTTGCCGTCCTTATCGTAATCCAGAATCACTCCGGGCTTGTCTTCGTCACTCTCCTCGATGGGCGCGTTGCGAAGGACAATGCGCAGCACGTCCACCTCCGCGTCATACGTCACTTTCATGTTGTCGCTTTCCAGTCGCGGGCACGAGCGGCGGCTTTACAACCGCAGGAAGATTTTCCGCTTGTAGAGGAACCGGACGAACCAAAACGCCAGCAACAAACCCAGGAGCGTGACCAGGAGGTCCCCCAGCCCTTGGGCCAGGTGTTGGTCGAGAAAGCTGCGCACGTCGCCCCCGGCCAACCGCAGCACCACAGGTCTGAAGTCGTCCAGGATATTGCCGGCGAGGTAGATCGTAATCGAGTTCATCCCCATCCACACAAACGGCCGGCACCAGGCCCGCGCCTGCCACACATCCACGACCAGGTAAAAGAGGCCCAGCAGCATCGCGCTGTAACCCCCGGCCACCAGAACGTAGGACGAGGTCCAAATCTTCTTGACCACCGGGAACTGGAGTCCCCATAGCCAGCCCGCTGCCGCGGCCGCCAGGCCCGCGCCCATCAGCCACACCACCTTCCGCCGGTCCGGCACCCGCTGGCTGCGGAGCAGCAGCCCCGCCAACACCCCCAACAGGCAGGTCGCCACGGCCGGAATAGTGCTCAGGAAGCCCTCGGGATCGAAGAAGGTGTCGTACTTCCTGCCGGGCAGGCATTGAAAATCAAGATGGTCTGAGAGGTTCAGGCCCTTGTCGAATTTCCCGGTCACCCGGTTGGTGGTGGCGTAAAAGAACCTCTGGGCCGCCGCCC
Source organism: uncultured bacterium (assembly GCA_963749495.1). Lineage (GTDB taxonomy): Bacteria > Verrucomicrobiota > Verrucomicrobiia > Limisphaerales > UBA8199 > CAVQND01. Next base: position 456,447 of record CAVVMW010000012.1, on the reverse strand, counting down.
ACTCCGGGCTGCCCTTCACCGCCGAGGGGTTGGGGGAATCGGGGTTTCGGTAATAGGCCGCCGTTTGTTGGTCGCCCGACTGAACGGCCAGTTCGGCGATATGAGCGCGGGTCAACTGGACGTCCCGGATCGGCACGAATGTCATCAGGGCCCAATACCCTGCCAGGAGAGCGGCGCAAATGCCGGCCAGGGCGCGGGGCTTGAGGAAGCAAAACAGCAGCCCGGCCAGGCCGTAGGCCAGCGCGATGCGGTTGAGCACGCCCATGAGCCGGATGTCGGGCCAGCGGTGGGTAAGGCCGCCCGAGTAAAAGATGCCCACCAGGAAGAGCAGCAGACTGCGCCACAAGACCCGTTTCAGGGCCTGCGCGCGCCCCGCCCGCTCGATGGCTTTGCTCAGCGAAAAGACCAGCGACACCCCGGCAATGAACACGAAGAGCGGGAAGATCAGGTCGTAGAAATGGAACCCCTGCCAATCGGCGTGATCGAGTTCGTAGGCCAGGAACTTCGTCGGCCCGGTTTGGCTCATCTCGTTGAGCGCGGAGACCAGCGCATCGGCGCCAATGATCCAGAACATGTCGAATCCCCTGAGCGCGTCCACGGACATCAGGCGCTGGCTGGACGCGGCGCCGGGCGCAGGGGCGGTCCCAGGAGGGTCGGTTTGAGTAAGGGATGTCATGGGGAGGATTGTAGAGGGGCGAGCGGCGGGGGTCGAGCCTGGTCCTTGCAGTCGGCCGCAATTCAGGCCAGGACGAAAAACCCGAGGAACGCCGCCGCCACCAGCAGGGCCACCGCCCACCAAAACCAATGAATCCCCCGCGGAACCGCCTTTCGCCCGCCGAACTCCCGTTCCACGAACTCCTGGTAGTTGAACTCCGGGTCGGGCAAATCCAACCCGTCCGTCTGCGCCTCCTCGGACCAGCCGGTTTGCTCGTCGGACCCGCATTCGGGACAGGCCTTTGCGCCGGGCGGCACTTCCGCCCCGCAGTTTGGGCAAATCTCAGGCGGCATGCGCTCAGCGGTTCTTACGGGTGAGAATCACTCCGCCCGTGACCGGTTGCAGACCTTCGTCATTCGTCATTCGTCATTCGTCATTTCACCTTGCGTCAGCCCATCCCTGCGTATTCCTCCTCGGTTTTGAGTTTGAGGCCCATGAGCACGTAGTCATGACTATTGGCCTGCATGTCCTTCACATAATCCTCAAAGCGGATGAGATTGCTGAAGCCGAGCAAGGCGAACATCTTGATGGCGGCCTGCTGGTCACCGATGAACTCCGCCTCGACACGCTCGAGGCCCAGTTGGCGGGCGACCTCCACCATTTCGCCGATCAGCGCCCGCGCCAGTCCGCGCCCGCGATACTGGGGGAGCACCAGCACGCTGACGCGCCCGATGTGCCGTTTCCACCCGCCCAACTGTTGGTGCAGCGTGGCATCTCCGACGATTCTCCCATCCATGAAGGCGAGCAGCGGCAGATTGCGGCCCAGATCGATTTCAGCGCACCAGTTGTGGATGACCTCGCGCTCGGTCACCCGGTGCTTGATGAACATCCGTTCGGCCTCGGGAACCGCCTGGAAGAACTCGAAAAAGCCGCCCTCATCTTCCTGGCACAACGGAGCGAGCCTGCAGGACGAAGCGTCCCGAAGTTTGATCTCTTTCGGATACCTTTGGAGCACCAGTTCGAGTGACATGAATTGTAGCCTATTCTGGCCCCAGTCCTTCCAAAGTCAAGCGGAGCGTGGAAGCCCGGCGCGTCGCGTAGCGGCGCAGTGAAGGTAGCCGTGGACCTCGGTCCACTGTATTGCTAACGAGGCGGAGCCTCAGATCGTGGCTTGGGCATCTTGCCCAAGCCCTCACGGGCAGGATGCCCGTGCCACAAACTTGACTTGTCTGCATCACTTTTTGAAGCTCAAGGACTCTAGGGGACCATGCGTGTGAACGGGGCGACATAGGCCTGGAGCAGGACCCAGACGCCCATCAGCGTGGCCAGGGCGATGCTGTGCAGGAAGACATAGCGCAGGATGCTGCCTTCGTGCCCGTACCAATTGGTGGCGGTGCTGGCCACGACGATGCTCTGGGCATCCACCATCTTGCCCATGACGCCGCCGGAGCTGTTGGCGGCCGCCATGAGGATCGGGGACAGGTGCGCTTGCTCGGCGGTGATGCGCTGGAGGCTGCCAAACAGGACATTCGAGGCGGTATCCGAACCGGTGAGGGCCACCCCCAGCCAGCCCAGCAGCGTGCCGAAAAACGGGTAGAGCGTGCCCGTGTGCGCCAGGGCCAGACCCAGCGTCGCATCCGCCCCCGAGTATTTCGTCACCGTGCCCAGGGCCAGCATGGCCGCTATCGTCAGCAACGAGAAACGAATCCGCCGCAGCGCTTCGAAATAGGTCCTGGCGAGGTCTCTTGGGCCGAACCCCATTGCCAGCCCCGCAACGAGCGCCGCCGCCAGGATCCCGGTGCCCGTTGCCGAGAGCAGGTTGAGCCGGAACTGGGCCGGCTCGGGTTTGGCGCCGGGCGGGGCGACGGGCGGCACGCGCTGGACAGCCCGGTGCAGGTGAGGCACGTCCAGTTGGATGGTGGCGAGCTTGTCCAGCCCTGACTTGACCGCCGGCAACCCCCACAGCACCAGGAATAGCGTGAGGATCAACCACGGTCGCCAAGCGCGAAAGACCTGGCCGCGGGGCCAGGGCCGGGGCGCGACCTCGTCCGGGCCGCCAGGTTTTGGACTGCGCCAGCCCTCTGGCGCTTTTGGGACGCCTGGGGACGAAAAAGCGCCAGAGGACTGGCGCAGTCCAAAGCGCTGTCGCGCCTCACGGATGTCCCTCCGATTGGCGGTTCCGAGGGGCGATTCTGCGTTGGCAACGCCCGCCCACGCTCTGGGGTCGGTGTCCCTGGGCGCCCACACCCGCAGCAGGCCCACCAGCGCCGCAATCGAGCATGCCCCGGAGACCACGGCGACCAGCCAGGGGCCGTGGAAATTCGAGATCAGGAACTGCGGCACGGCGAAGGCCAGCCCGGCCGTCAGCGCTGCCGGCCAGACCCCGAGCATCCCCCGCCAGCCGGCGAACGCCGCCACGACCCAAAACGGGATCAGCATCGAGAAAAGGGGCATCTGGCGGCCGACCATTGCCGAGAGCTTGAGCGCGTCCAGGCCCGTTACCTGCTCCAGAGTCGTAATCGGGATGCCCAGCGAACCAAAGGCCACTGGGGCGGTGTTGGCCATGAGCGCCAGGCCCGACGCGTGCAGGGGCTTGAAACCGAGCTGAATCAGGATGGCGCCGGTGATGGCCACGGGCGCGCCGAAACCGGCCATGCCTTCCAGGAACGCCCCGAACGAGAAGGCAATGAGGATGAGCTGCACGCGCGGGTCGGGCGAGAGCCGGGCCAGGGTGTCTCGCAGCACGTCGAACAGGCCCTTCTTCACGGTCAGTTGGTAGAGGAAGATGATGTTCAGGAGCAGCCAACCGATCGGGAACAGACCAAACGCCGCCCCATAGACCGTGGTCGCTGCGGCCGCCCCAGCCGGCATCCGATAGACCCCCAGCGCAATTGCCAGCGCCACGCCCAGGCCCAGCAAGGCCGCCAGGTGGATCCGGATGCGGAGCAACGCGATCGACCCCAGCAAAACCACTACCGGCGCCGCCGCCGCCGCCGTGGACCAAAACACATGATGGAGCGGGTCGTAGGTCTGCTGCCAGGGCAGTTGCACGCCAGGAGTAAGAGCCAAAATTGACCCCAGATCAATAGCGGGGGGGACGAGGGGTGCGGTTAAGCCCGTCGGACATGCGCCTCGGGGTTTTGTCCCGGAGGGACACATGAGAATAGCCCGGCGTTTCAACGCCGGGGAGGCCACAACAGGGACCCTCGTCCCGAAGGGACGACTGAGACACGCCTTGCCTTCAGCCGTCCCTTCGGGACGGACCTGTTCCTTTGGGTGCGCTCACCCGGCGTTGAAACGCCGGGCTATTGTCGGAAGCCCCTTCGGGGCAAAAACCCGCGGTGCGCTGACCGGCAGTCATTGTGTGCCCTGCCTAAGGCCGAACGCTCAACGACCTTTTCCACCACGCCAGGTAGCGCTCGGCCACTCGCTCCACCGGCAGCGCCACGAACTCCGGCGTGTCGTAGGGATGCCCGGCCACGATCAACTTCTCGAGCGCCGCCAATCTCGCGGACGTGGTCTTGAGGAGCATCAGCACCTCGGCGGACTTGTCAATGTTTCCCCGCCACCAATAGTGAGATTCGATTCCGGGGACCAGGTTGGCGCAGGCGGCCAGGCGCGCATCGAGGGCGGCGCGGGCCAGGCGCCGCGCCGTCTTCAGGTCCGGCGCCGTCACGAGCACGATGGCGACGTTTCCAGCTTTAATCATTTGACGTGCGTGTAACCGCTATATATTGTGCGTGGGAGACGGTTTAATGTCCAGTTCTGTCATGCCTTTAACACTGCCAGATGTTAGCGGTACCCAGTGCGTGCCGATCAACACCTTCGCACCGGAACCCTACGAACTCATTCGACCCATCCTCGTGGCTGTCCACCGCGCCCAAGGCGGTTTCAACGCGGGTTGGTTCGACGCCAACATTCACTCCTCGGGGGCAAATGAAGAGGAGGCCGTCGCCAACTTGAAAAGCCTGATCTTGGATTTTTTTGATAGTTTTTCCAAAGAACCCCCTGAGAAACTCGGGCCAGAGCCAACGCGACAATTGGCAATCCTTAGACAGTTTCTCCGCAGGAACCCGTGAGATTTCTCACACAATCCGACGCCTGGGCGATTCAGGAAAAGCTCCGGGCCGAGGTCGAGCCCGGCGCAAGAAAACACGATCTCGTCAAGTTCCGGCATGACGGCAGAATCATATTTTCATTCGGGATTCGGAGGGGCTCGAAAGAGCTGCCACACACTTACATCCCCTTGCAAATGAAGCTCTCTCAGAAGCAATGCAGGGAATTCAGGGAGTGTAGTCTCACTCTGGAGGCTTATCTCCAGATTCTGAAATCAAAGAACCTCATCGAATAGCCGCGCTCTCCGCTCATTCCCTGATGACCGCCTGGAGGCGCGCCTTGAACTGGGCGACGAGTTTTTCGTGGGCGCTGCTGGCTTCGGCGTCGGTCAACGTGCGTTCCGGGCTGCGGTAGGTGCAGGCATAGGCCATGCTCTTCTGGCCGGGGGGGACGTTTCTGCCGCGGAACACGTCGAAGAGTTCGACAGACTCGAGGTTCGCCGGTTTGGTCTGTTTGATCACCTGGAGCACCGCCTCGTGGGTGGTGGCTTCGGGCACCAGCATGGCAACGTCGCGGCGAATCGAGGGGAAGGCGGGCAGGGGCCTGAACGATTTGGCCGTGTTGCGGCGCGCCAGCAACAGGTCGAGGTTCAGCTCCGCCAGCAGCACCGCGTCGCGCAGGTCGTATGCCTTGGCCAGCGAGGGCAGCAGTTGGCCCAGCTCGCCGAGTTGGAATTTGCCGAGTTGAACGACACCCGATTCGATGAAGAGCGCCGTGCCCTGGGCGCGGCGCGCGTAAGCGACGCCCCGCACGCCGAATTGCTCGAGGAATTCCTCGAGCAGCCCTTTCAAATCGAAGATGTCGAACTTGGCGTCGCGATTCTCGCCGGTCCAGAAGACCGGGTCGCGCCGGCCGGTCAGGGCCAGGGCGACGCGGCGTTCCTCCCGGACCGCGCCGGCGGGTGTGGCGGGGGTTGGCTGGGCCAGGGAGAAGGCGCGTCCGATCTCGAATAGGGCGGCGTCTTCGTTCTTGCGGCTGAGGTTATGGCGGAGGGCATCGAGCAGGCCAGGCAGGAGGCTGGGCCGCAGCACGTTCATGTCGCTGCTCAGCGGGTTGGCCAGCGGGAGCAGGGTCTCGGCCGCCATCAGCCTGGCGGCTGAGTCCGAGATCAGGGTCTGGCCCTGGGCCTCCGACATGCCCAGCCCGGCCAGGATGCGCCGGGCCTCGGCCAGTTCGTCGTGTACGGCGTCGAAGGCGTTCGAGCCGGTCGCGCCGCGCGGAGGCGTGGCCGGGATGCGGTCCACGCCGTAGAGCCGGGCGACCTCCTCGGTCAGGTCCACTTCGCGTTTGAGGTCGACCCGGAACGTCGGGATACGGAAGGCAATCGGTTCTGCGGGCGCCGGTCCGGCCTCGATGGGCCGCGGCTTGCGGCCGGCCACTTTCAAACCGAGTTGGAGCAAATAGGCCTCGATCTCCCCGGGCCGCAATTCCAGGCCGAGCAGTTCGTTGACCTTGTGCGGGCGAAGCTTGATTTGGCGGGGCTCAGCCGGGGCAGGGTAGGCGTCCACAGCGCCCGGGCAGGCTCTCCGCCGGCCGTCTGGAGGATCAACTGCGCGGCGCGCCGGCTGGCCCAGTCGCATATTCCGATATTGCTGCCGCGCTCGAAGCGATAGGAGGATTCCGTGCGCAGGTCCAGCCGCTTGGAGGTCAGGCGGATGTTCTGAGGCTTGAAGTAGGCGCTCTCGAGCAGCACGTCCACCGTGCTGGGATTGATTTCGGTGTTTTGGCCGCCCATGATGCCGGCCAGCGCGACCGGCTTGGTCTCGTCGGCGATCAGGAGCATCCGGCTGGTGAGCGTCCGTTCCTGGCCGTCGAGGGTGGTGAACTTCTCGCCCTCAGCCGCGCGGCGGACGACGATGACGGGCCTGGCGGCGGGAGCAGTCGCGGTCAGGAGGTGATAATCGAATGCGTGGAGCGGCTGGCCGATTTCGAGCATGACATAATTGGTGACATCGACCACGTTGCTGATGCTGCGGATGCCGACCTTCTGGAGCGTGCTCTGGAGCCAGTCGGGGCTGGGGCCGATCTTCACGCCGCGGATCACGCGGGCCGTGTAGCGCGGGCACAGTTCGGGGTCCTCAAGACGCACGGCGAGCAGGTCCTCCGCTCGAGTGCCCGGGGCCTGGCCGGCTGCCCGGGTTCCAGGGCCTGGATTTCAGGCAAGCGCAACGGGTTGCCGGACAGGGCGCTGATCTCGCGGGCGACGCCGACGAGGCTGTTGAGGTCGGGCCGGTTGGGGGTGATTTCCAGGTCATAAACCACGTCGCTGCCGGCGCGGCCCAGGTGCTCGGCAAAGGGCTGGCCACCCGGGCGTCCTCGGGCAGGATCAGCAGGCCCTGGGCGTCCTCGGCCAGGCCCAGTTCCTTGGGGGAGCACATCATGCCCTGCGACTCGACGTTACGGATCTTGCCGACCTTGATAGCGAACGGCTCCTCGCCCGGCCTGGCGGGCAGGGTATGGCCCGGCAGGATGAGCGCCACCTTGTCCCCGGCCTTGAAGTTCTGGGCGCCGCACACTACCTGGCGCTCCGTTTTGCCGTCGTTCACGCGGCACACCGAGAGCTTGTCCGCATTCGGGTGCTTGTCACGCGCGACCACTTGCGCCACGACGATGCCGTCGAACTCGCCGCCGAGTTTTTCGATGCCCTCGACTTCGATGCCCAGCATCGTCAGCCGCTCCGCCAGTTCCTCGGAGGACCAGTCGAAATCAACATACTGCTTGAGCCAATTGAGTGTGACTTTCATTTCTGTCCCGTGAGGGTCTGATGGGCTGCAAAGAGCGCCGAATCCGACTCGCTGACGTACAGCTTGGCCAACGCCGACGTGTCCCAGTAATGCATGTTCAGATGCGGTCGGTGCGGTCCTCCGCCAGTATTTGCTCAACGGTTGGGCCGACCTTGCCAGTGCTCAATTGTTGGCGGATTTGCTCAAGCTCGCTTGACCAGTTGGCAAGGCCGGCATCTGTTGCGGGCCCGTCTTCGCCGGTGAACGGCGCTCCTGCGCGAGTGAGTCTGGCCCTTGGCTCGCCGTCCACCGTGATCACCACATCTTCGCCTTGGCTGGCCAGTTCAACCAGCCGCTGTAGATCTGCCTGGGTCTCTAGTAAAGTCGCCGTCATATCGACAATGTAATCAGCACCCATCGGCCAATCAATCCGATTGATTCAGCCATTCAGGCGAGCGCCAACCGGCCCTTGGGTTGCGGGATTGGCCGGCCCAGTTCGGCGGCGGTCTCGATCCACTCTTTGATGACCACGTTGACGTTCTTGAGAGCGGCCCCTCGGCTCGGGCCGTCCGCGGCACAGCCCGGCAGCTCGGGCACTTCCGCGATAAACGCCTCATCCTCCTCACTCCAGTAAATGATGACCTCGCGCTTCGTCACGGGCTCACCTGTGCGGTTTCGTGATCTGGGATCATTGCGTCGTAGGGGAGTTGCGGCAGTTGGTTCTTCAGGATCGCATCCACTTTGTTTGAGACAATGGCAACCCGGTGTCGGTTCATCGCCGCGGACCGGGTCGTTTCACAACCTGGGTATCGGCGCAGCCTGGCACGGCTCTGATTTCGGCCCAGTCTTTGATGATCCGGCCGCGATAATGGCGCTGCTGCTGGCGCAGGTACTTCACCAGGCGGGGCAGATCATTCGCGAAGCGGGCACACAGTTCAATGCGAGCCGCGCGGACTTCGGCAATCGCTTCGTCTCGATGCGCTTTCATACAGTCTCTCCCAATAGTTGGAGCGGCGTAACGACGGCCGGCACGGGCAGCCTTAGCCGCTTGTTTATGCTCTCAATATGGCGGAATTTGTTTGGGTTGGCCAGACGAATGGAAATAAAAGCTCGGGATCGTCGTCTCGATGTACACCTTGAGCGGCATTATGACCTCAGAACTGCTTCAAAAATCGCTGATCATTCTCATAGAACAACCGTATGTCATTGATCCCGTACCGGATCATGGCGATGCGCTCGATGCCGAAGCCGAAGGCCCAGGCGGTCCAGACCTCGGGGTCGTAGCCGACGTTTTCCAGGACTTGCGGGTGTACCATGCCGCAGCCGGCGATTTCGAGCCATTCCTTGCCCATCTTGCGCGTGAGCGCGCTGCTGAAATCGATCTCGAAACTCGGCTCGGTATAGCTGAAGTAATGCGGCCGGAACCGGATGCGCGTCTCCGGCCCCATCAATTCCCTGAAGACAAACTGAACCGTGCCCTTGAGGTTGCCCACCGTCACGTTCCGGTCCACATAGAGGCCCTCGACCTGGTGGAACGTGGGATTATGGGTGGCGTCGGCGTTGTCGCGGCGATAGACCCGGCCCGGCACGATGATGCGGACCGGCGGCGGCTGCTTTTCCATGACCCGGATCTGGACCGAGGAGGTGTGCGTGCGCAGGAGCAGACGCGGGGCCGGCTCGGCGGGGCCGGGGGCTGAAGGGGAGCCGGCCGGGGCGCAGGCGCCCAGATAAAACGTGTCCTGGGTATCGCGCGCCGGGTGGTCGGCCGGCGTGTTCAGCGCGTCGAAACAATGATACTCGTCCTCGACCTCGGGGCCGTCGGCGACGACAAACCCCAGCTTGCGAAAGCTGCGGACAATGTCCTCGGTCACCTGGGTGAGAGGGTGCAGCTTGCCCAGGGCGCGCCGGCGGCCGGGCAGCGTGAGATCGGCCGGTTCCTTGGGCAGGGCGGCCTCCAGTTCCAGTTCGCTGCGGCGCCGGGCCAGGGCGGCCTCCAGTTCCACCTTGGCAGCGTTGAGGGCCTTGCCGGCGGCGGGTTTCTCCTCCTTGGGCAGTGTGCCCAGTTGCTTGATGAGCGCCGTGAACTTGCCGTGCGAACCGAGATAATTGACGCGCGCCTGGTCCAGCGCGGCCAGGTCCGGCACGGCCCGCAGCTCGGACAGGGCCGACTCTTTGAGCGGTCCGATTTGGTCGAGGATTCCAGCCATAAAATAAAAAGGGCGAGCCTGCTCAGGGGTCGCCCATCGCCAACTGCAATTGGCAATTGGAAGTTGGAAATGTCAAGCCTTGGCGGCTTTGGCCTTCAACGCGTCCTGGGCGATTTTGACCACTTCGCTAAACGCTGCGTTGTCGGTGGCGGCGAGGTCGGCGAGGATCTTGCGGTCCAGGGCGACCTTGGCGGCCTTGAGGCCCTCGATGAGCCGGCTGTAGGTGATGCCGGCGGCGCGGGCGCCGGCGTTGATGCGGACCTGCCAGAGGGCGCGGTAGGTGCGCTTCTTGACGCGGCGGTCGCGATAGGCATAGTAGCGGCCATGGTCCAGGGCATCGGAGGCGTAACGGTAGAGCTTGGAGCGGCGCATCCGGAAGCCCTTGGCGGCCCGGATCATCCGGGTGCGGCGTTTGCGGGAGGCGGCGGCGTTGGTGATTCGCATGGTGGGGGCGAGGGTTGAGAGTTAAAGTGAGGTTGGGGGCCAGGCCGGCGTCAATGGCTGAAGGGCAGGTTCTGCGTGACCCGGTATTCGTCGGTCGGGTCCACCCGGTGAGTGCCGCGCAGGTTGCGACGGCGCTTGGGGCTCTTGGTCTGCAACAAGTGCCGCTTGCCGGCGCTGGAGGCCAGCACCTTGCCGCGCGCCGTGATCTTGAAGCGCTTGGCCACGGATTTCTTGGTCTTGATGCCTTTTGGGCGTCGCATAAAAACAATCAACTTTCTTCCAAAGGAGCGCGCAATATAGGTTGGCCCCACCGGGGAATCAAGAAGTATTTTGGCGCCGTACAGAATTGAATTGTTCTTGGACTTCCGGATCGCAAACCTCAGAGTCGATCCGGGCCTTCGATCCTTCGTTTCCTTCGTTTCCTTCTGTTTTGTTCCTGTGCCCAGCCGGCGGGACGCAGGAAAAGAACAGAAGGAAACGAAGGAAACGAAGAGGCGGCCTGATGCGGCGCCATCGGTCGGGTCCATGCCACGTTCGGATTTGGACTCCTGGCCACTTTCTGTGACGAAAGCCCGGCAAAATCCATTTTGTGCAGATTTCTCTTCTACACCCGAATTCCGCAACGGCAGCGGAATCGCCTTTTTCAAGGGGCTGACCAGCGCCAGGTTCAGGCGCTCGGGGCGGAAGAAGTCGCCGGCGACGGCCCGGATTTCGCCCGGGGTGACCTCGCCCAGGCGGCGTTTGATGGCGGCGGGCTGATAGACCCGGCCATAACCCAGGAGCTGTTCGGCCAGCCAGTTCATCTGGCTGTCCGTGCTTTCGAGGGAGAGGTCAATCTGGCCGATGACATAATCGCGGGCGCGGCGCAGTTCGGCGGCGGCGGGGGCCGAGTTGATGAGCCGCCCCAATTCGCGCATCACCAGCCGAAGTGTCTTGGGCAGGTTGTCGGTGTCCAGGCCTGCGGAGATGACCAGGTCGCCGGTGTCATGGAAAAAGCTGGGGCTGCTATAGATGGAATAGGCCAGGGCGCGGTCTTCGCGGATGACCTGGAAGAGGCGCGAACTCATGTTCTCGCCCAGGACGGTGCTGAGCAGGCGCAGGGCATAGCGGCGCCGGTCGTGGCGCGAGCAGGTGCGAATGCCCAGGGCGATTTGGGTCTGCTCGGTCCGCTTGGTGAGGAGCCGCACCCGGGGCGCCTGCTGCGCGTTGCGGGCCGGGGCAAACTGCGCGGGCGCACCGGTCCGGAACCGGTGGGCATAGCGCGCTGTCGCGCGGACGGCGTGGCGGTGCTTGAGGTTGCCCGCGGCGACAACCAGCGTGGTGGCTGCCACGTAGTTGCTCTGGAGATAGCCGACCAGGTGCGGGCGCGCCATGGCGTCGAGGGTGCGGTTGGTGCCGGTGATGGACCGGCCCAGGGGCTGGCCGGGCCACATTGTGGCGTTGAGCAACTCCTGGACCTGGTGTTGCGGCTCGTCCAGGTACATGGCCATCTCTTCCTTGATCACCTCGCGTTCCTTGGCGATGTCGGCCGGGCGGAACTTCGAGTCGTGGGCCATGTCCATCAACACGTCCAGCAACTCCTCGAAACGCTCGGCGCACGCGCGGGCGTGGTAGCAGGTGGTCTCCTCGCTGGTGAAGGCATTGAGATAGCCGCCTATCCCCTCGACGGCCTGGGAAATCTCCTTGGCCGAACGCTTCTCGGTGCCCTTGAAGAGGAGGTGCTCGATGAAATGGCAGACCCCGCTCAGCGGCGCCGGCTCATAGCGCGCGCCGATGCCCAGCCACAACCCGACGCTCACGCTCCGCATGTGCGGCATCTCCGCCGTGGCGACGGTCAGGCCGTTCTCAAGCCGGCTGATGTGATACACGCTCACGCAAACGCCTTGGGGACCTTCTCGGGCGGGCCGACGCGGCGTTCGTATTCCAGGATGATTTCGATCGCCTCCTGCGGGTCGTCGGTGATTTTGAAAAGGTCGAGGTCGCCGGGGCTGATGTACTGGGTGTTTTCCACGCGCTCTTTCATCCAGCGCACCAGGCCCTTCCAATGCTTGCTCCCGAATAGGATGAGCGGGAAGGCCGGGATCCGCTCCGTCTGCACCAGGGTCAGGACCTCGAAAAACTCGTCCAGGGTGCCGAACCCGCCGGGCATGAAGACAAAGCCGACGCTGTATTTGACGAAGCAGACCTTGCGGGCAAAGAAGTAGTGGAAATTGATCGGGACGTTGGCGAAGCGATTGGCCGTCTGCTCGCGGGGCAACTGGATGTTCAGGCCCACCGATTTGCCCTTGGCCAGCGCGGCGCCCTTGTTGGCCGCCTCCATGATGCCGGGGCCGCCGCCGGTGATGATAGCCAGGTTATGCCTGGCCAGGCCCTTGGCCAGTTCCACCGCCGCCTGGTAATACGGATCGCTGGGCAACAGGCGGGCCGAGCCAAAGATCGTGACCCCGGGGCCTACCTGCGAGAGCGTCTCGAACGAATCCACAAACTCCGCCATGATGCGGAAAATCCGCCACGGGTCCTCCTTGATGAAGGTGCTCCTGTTGTCATTCATCACGGCAGGATAATGGGATCGCCGGAAAAGACAAGCCGGCCGCGCGTTCGACCCGGGGCAGGGGCGCTCCTGGTGAGTGCCACAACGGCATGAACGACCGGGCGCAACGCCCGCATGCCGAACCCATCCCGAAGGTCATCGGCGCGTCATCTAACTCGAAGCGGGGCGGCAGAGCTTGACTGCGGTCTCGGCCACTCTCCTGCCCAGGGCCTCGGCCAATTGGAGGTCTTCGGGTCTCGGTTCCAATTCGCCCCTGGGGCCGGCGATGCTGGTCGCGCCGTAGGGCGTGCCGCCGCGGGCCTCGGTGTGGATCATGCCGGGCAGTGAATAAGGCAGCCCCACGATCACCATGCCCAGGTGCAGGAGGGGGATCATCATGCTGAGCAAGGTGGTCTCCTGTCCGCCGTGAGTCGAGGCCGTCGAGGTGAACACGCCGGCGGGCTTGCCTTCCATCTCGCCCTTGAGCCAGAGTTCGGCGGTGCTGTCGATCAATTCAAAGAGTAATAGACGATAAGCACTTTCATAACGGATGCACCGCACCGTCGCCCGGGTCCCGCCATCCGTCAAGTCCGGGGGCGTATCCCGACACCGCCCCCGCCGGCTGCGGCGAGATGGGAGTGCGCCCGTCCTCGGGCGCAGCAGCGTCCGCAGCCGGGGCAGCGGTCGAGTACCCCAGCGCGCCTGCCCGCTCCGACGCTGCTGCGCCCGGGGACGGGCGCACTCCGGGGGCAGTGTCGGGAAACGCCTCAAGTCCGGCGCAGCGTGGCCTTGATCTTGCTGCCAGGCTGGCTCAGCTTATGGCTGTGATGAAGAGAATCGGGTTGCTTTTTGCGGCAGCGGGCCTGGCCTGGCTCCCCTGGGCCTCCGGTGGCGAGCGCATCAACCAGGAGGGCCGCATCCTCGGGGAATCGCCCGTGGTGGCCAACGCTGTGCTGTTCAACACGACCCAGGCAGATGCGCTGCTCTCGGCGATGCAGATTTTCCCGGCCACAAGTGCCTGGAATGAGGACATCTCGCGCCGGCCGCTGCTGACCAATTCGGACGCCATGATCGGCCAGGTCATTTCGGACCTTGCCTCCAGCCGGCGGTCGTTGCGGGGGTTCTTCGAGATGAATTTCGTGCTGGTGCCGGACGGGCAGCCATTGGTGCCGATCAACCTAACGACGTATCCGGACGAATCCGATCCGGGACCGTACCCGATTCCATCGAACATGCCGATAGAGACCTGGCCGTTGGAGACCGGGGCGCTGACGCTCGAGCAATGGCAGCAGAACGTGAACAATGATGCCGGAGACCGCCATGCGATTATCGCCCAGCCGGGCAACGGGTTCGTCTGGGAGATGTGGCAGGCGCAGTTGGCGGGCGGGAATTGGCAGGCGGCCAACGGCGCGAAGTTCGACCTGAAGAGCAACACGTTGCGCCCGGACGGGTGGACCTCGGCCGACGCGGCGGGCCTGTGCATGTTCGCCGGGCTGGTGCGCTACGACGAGTGCCAGCGCGGCATGGTCGAGCACGCCTGCCGCCTGGTGGTCGCCAAGTCGCGCCGCGCCTACCTCTATCCCGCGACGCACTTTGCCAGCAGTTACACCACGGCGAACCGTCCCGCGATGGGCCAGCGATTCCGGCTCAAGTCGAGCTTTGTCATTCCCGCTGACTGGGCCAAGGAGGAGAGGGCGGTCCTGCTCGGGTTGAAGAAATATGGCGCCCTTGTGGCGGACAACGGCAACTTCTTCTCCATCTCGATCACGCCGGACGACCGCTGGCCGGCCAATGCCTTCACCCACTTGTCGAGCATCGGCATCACGAATTTCGAGGTCGTCCAGGCCACGGGGCCCAACGAAGGCCCGCGCTCGCCCGGCGCGCCGACTGCCAGCGCCGGCCCGGAGCGCTCTCTGCCGCTGGGCGCGCCGGCGGCCTTGCAAGGGTTCGTGAATTACACCGGCGCGCCGCCGGCGGTGCAATGGAGGCTCTATTCGGGCCCGGGCACCGTCACCTTTGCCAACGCCTGGCAGACAAACACCACGGCCAGCTTCAGCGCCCCGGGAGTCTATACGCTCATGCTCAGCGCCGATGATGCCGTGCATGCCGTCGCTTATGACGCGGTCGTCCTGACCGTCGGCCAGGCCATCACGCTCGCCTCCGCACGGGCGGGCGCGAACCTGGAACTGAGCTGGGCTGGCAGCACACCGCCTTATGTGGTCGAGCGCGCCGATGCGCTCCCGGCCAATTCGTGGAGCACAGTGACGACCACGAACAGCCAAAGCCTCGCGTTGCCCATCGCCGGGACCAGCGGATTCTTCCGTGTGCGGGGGCAATGAGCTTGAAATGATGAACCACGCTCCGGAACAGGCGGATGCGGCATTGGCATCGCCCTGAGCCAGAGGCGCAGGCTGCCGCTACGCGAAAAGCTCGCCCACAAGGAGGCGCACGCCCGGGATGGCCGCGCATTCCAGCCAGTCGTCCGAGCCTCGAGCCCGCACCTCCTGGTAACGGCCCTGTTCGGGCCGGCGGTACACTTCCACCCGCCGCTCACTCCCCAAGATAATCCAGTATTCCTTGACGCCGGCCTCAGCGTACAAGCCAGCATTCTCCCGGTCGAGCGCCGGACTGGAAACCGCGACCTCGACGACCAGTTCCGCCGAAACCGGACGCCCGTGGGTGTAATCCCGCCTTTCGCCGCGCGTGATGGAGATGTCCGGCTCCGGCTCCGAATCCCGGAACGTCAGCGGCTCTTCCTTCCACAGCGAAAAGCCCTTGGGCAACTGCGCCGACAGCCGATCGTAGAGCAATGAGGCAATATAGCCATGGAGAGGAGACTTGGACATTTTCTCGATGATAATACCGCGAATCAACTCGGTGCGCCGGCCGCGCTCGTTGTACTCCCCCAGCAAGTGATACTCCTCCACCGACAGAGGCGACACCCGTTGTCGCACCTCAGGCATTTCAAGAATCGCAGCCATCACGAGCCGAACTTAGCCAATTACTCCAGGTTTGTCGAGGATTAGCTCGACAATTTCAGCGAAGCCCCAGGGCATCGGCCTGACGGCCTGAGCCCCGGGCTGAGTGCTCATGAGGATAAGCAGTGGCAGCAGTATCTCGTAGCGGCGTGAGGCGCTCATAAGTCGCAGGACCCTCGACTGTGAATTTGATGCCTTCCAATGCAAGGTGGGCCAACGCGGCTTCAGGGACGATCGTCTCGCCGGTGGCGTAGGTCTTGCCGGAGAATCGCCGCGCCAGAAAACCTAAGGCTCGCGTCTCGGTCTCTTCATCGGGAAATCGGATGATCACCATGACGGCAAAGTACGCGGTTTCAGGCGCGCGAGCAAGGCCGGTCTCAACTCGAACTCATTTCAACTCGTTCCGCCAACGTGTCCCGAGGATTCTCGGCTCATCGCGCTGTTCAACCAGACACGCCTGCGCACGCAGGCCATCTCAGAGGGCCTCCGAAGAATTCGCCGGAACGACGAAGATTCGCAATCGGGGTTTTTCCGACACGCGCTCAGATCGAGGCCTCCTCGTCGCCGCGCGGCTCTGCCACTGGCGGCACCAGGAGGAAGGGCGGCTGGGCGCGCGCGGCCTTCCGGGCCAGCACACCCGTGCCGCGACGCCGCCCCAGAACCATTGGCTGCTCGATGAGGTCGTTGTCCTGCCGCACCGCCTCGCGGAGTTCGTCCAGGAAGGAGGGCAACGCGGATTCGACCCGGTTCCAGTTCGGGATCAAGGGCGACCAGAGCGGGTCCCTTTGGAAGGCCTCGGTCGCTACGCGAATGGAACGAACAAAAGTGGTCACGGCGCTTTCCTCCTCGTGGCGCGGATACTTGAGCCCATTGGCGGCGGCATCCGCCGCGTAAAAGCGCAGCGTGTCCTCGGCCTGGCGGCCGTAAGCACTCAACACAGTATCGAAAAGACCCGAGTCAAGCTTGATGCCTTCGGCCGCCATCCGGCGGAAGAGAGACTTGACGATGTTGCAGGCCATCTTGTTGAGGCCCTTGTCCGGGTCGCGCGGGGACAGCTCCTGGTGTTTGTGATCGTAGTTGTTGCACAGTTCGGCCTGGCAGATCGCTCGCGGGGCCGAGTTGCGGAACACCTCGGCCAACATGCCGACCTCCAGGGCCCAATCGTGAGGAATCCTCACGCGCCGGACCAGGTTGGTGTCCAGGGCCACTTCGCCGGCCAGGGGATAGCGAAAGGTGTCCAGGTAAACCAGGAACGGGTGCAGGCCGAGGATGGTCTTGAGCGCGCGCAGCAACGGTGTCATGAAAAGGCGCATGACGCGCCCGTTCAGCCGGTCGGTGTGGCGGGCGTAATAGCCCTTGCAGAAATCGAAACCCAGGGCGGGATGCGCGACCGGGTAACAGAGCCGGGCCAGCAGTTCGCGGTCGTAAGTGAGGATGTCGCAATCGTGCAAGGCCACCATGCGCGCCTGTTCGCTGGCGAGCACGTAGCCCAGGCACAGCCACACGTTGCGGCCCTTGCCCCCGGGGCCGGGGCAGAGCTCGGCCTCGTCGAGCTTGCGGAGCAACCCCTGCATTCGCGGGCCGTCGTTCCAGAGCAGCACGGGCCTTTGGGGCAACTGCTCGAAAAAGTGCCGGGCCTTGCGCCACTGCCGCAGCCCCGTGGCGCCATCGATGCCCACCACGACCTGGCTCAGATAAGGAACATGCCTCAGTTCCCGGACAATCCCCTTGAGGGCCTTGGCGCCCACCTCGCGGATGTGGCACGGCAGGACCAGCGCTATCGGGGTTTCCTGCCCAAACTCCGTCAATTCGCGCTCCAGCCGGGCCAAGTCCGTGGGGCCTAGGCGGTGAATCGTGGCGATGGCGCCGGTTTGAAAGAAGTCAGCCATGACACGCCGCCATTCTCGACAGAACGGCCAGGAGGTCAACACAATTGATCGGAGGACCTCTATCCGTTACCGTGCCCGGCGCAGACGCAATGATTCGCGCCTTTGTTTTCGACATCTATGACACCCTGCTGGAAGTGGGTCCGGCCCCGCCGGACGCCCAGGCACGCTGGCTCAGTTCGTGCCAGGCGCTGGAGCCCAATCGCCCGGCGCTTTCTTTGTCGGAATTCGACCTGAAATGCCAGGATGCCATAGCGCTGGCACGCGAGGCTGCCAAAGCCGCGGGCACCGCGTTTCCTGAAGTCTATTGGCCGGACATCGCCCGTGCGGCGCTTCCATCACTCGGTTTGCTTTCAGAAGCCGACCTGGACCAGTTCCTCTATGCGCACGCCCGGATGGTGCGGGCCGTGCGGTTAATGCCGGGCGCGGACCAGGTGCTGGCGGAGTTGCTCCGGCGGGGAGCCCTGATAGGTCTTTGCTCCAACTGCCAGCCTTACACACTCCGCGAATTGGCCCAGGCGCTGGCCCCGGCGGGCCTTTCGATGGACATCTTCGACCCGCAACTTTGCTTCTATTCATTCCAGGCCGGTCTGTGCAAGCCCGACCCGGGCCCGTTCAGGATGCTCAAGGATGCGCTCGCCGCTCGCTCGGTTTGCCTGGCGGATGCCCTCTACGCCGGAGACCGCCTGGACAAGGACATTCGCCCCGCCCAGTCCGAGGGCTGGCGAACCTGGCATCTCTCGGCCGCCCCGGAGCAAGCCATGGGCGGAGACTGGTTCCGGCTCCTGGAGTTTGTCCGCTCGGCAGGCAGCCTGAGATGGGCGTAGGACAAGAATCTTCACAAAATGGGTTTTGCTAGGCTTTCGTCACAAAAAGTATCTAGGAATCCAGATACGAACTGGCACGGACCCGGTTGATGCCGCCGCATGAGGCCGCCTCTTCGTTTCCTTCGTTTCCTTCTGTTCTGTTCCTGTGCCCAGCCGACGGCATGCAGGAAAAGAACAGAAGGAAACGAAGGAAACGAAGGATCGAAGACCCAGTTCGGCGCTGAGAGTTGCGATCTGGAGGTCCGCGAAGAATTCTGTCTTGCACCTGCTTGCGATAGAGCGCCCAGAACCCGGTGGTCCCGCGCGAAGTCACGAGTTACGCTCGAAATCAGTCTCGGTGATTTCGGGAAAGGCCTTCGGATTCGCGTGAAACTCGGCATCCACGGCGTCCACCAGGCTCAGAGAGCGGGACTGGGGGCCGGGTCGCGGATGATCCGCCGCCACGCTAATTCCCCTTCCCACCCCGGGAGGAGCGCGGGCAGGTCTTGCAGCAACCTGGCTTGGTCCTCGGGCGAAAGACTGCCTATGGCCATCTCGATTTCCTGAAGTGAACTCATGCGGACAAACTATAGGTGCCTTCAACGAACTGTGCAAGCCGGGCCATGTTTATTCAGAGCCGGTGGCAAAATTAACCGCAAAGAACGCAAAGATCGCAGAGAAACGCCTTGATTCCGGGCTCTTTGTGTTCTCTGCGTTCTTTGCGGTTAATTTCGCCACTGTCTCTTCCCTTATTCACGCTGGGTCCAGGCTCCGCCGGCTGATAACAGGCTGGTGTCCTTCGAGCAATGTTCGCTATTCTTCGAACCTCTATGCGCGCGGCACTCATCATCCGTGCCACAGTCGGCTTGGCGAACTCGCTCAGGGCGGGCCCAATGCCGCCACCTCAAAACATCCGGGATCAACGGGCTGTCGGGGCGGTCATTGCAGGCAACCGTGCCGTGGCCAATGCGGCCTGGTGGGAGTTTGACGGTGACTCGGGCTCCCCAATAGAGGTCAAGAGAGGAATATTGCCACTGGCGCTGAAAAAGTCCTCGCCGCGAGCGCCGAAGTTGATGCGGGCAACGTCTTGATCCACCCGAGGCGCCACGTGGTCCAGGCGGTGGCGTTCTCGCCGGGCCGAACGACCTGGCAGGTGGTTGACCCATCGGTCCAGGAGGACTTTGCCGGCCTGGCCAAGGTCAATGACGGCGACTTCTTCGTAGCCAGCCGGACCGAGGCCGATGACGCCTGGCTGGTCGGCTTTCAATCCGACCGCGCCCCGGGACGCTTCTACAAATGGGACCGCCACACCAAGCAGGCCAGCTTCCTGTTCACGTCGCGCCCAAAACTCGAAGCGTTCACCCTGGCGGAAATGAAGCCGGTGGTCATCCGTGCCCGCGACGGCTTGAAGATTCACAGCTTTCTCACCCTGCCTGCCGGTGTGCCGGCCAGGAATCTCCCTATGGTGCTGTGTCCGCACGGCGGGCCGTGGGCTCGCGATGAATGGGGCTTCAATGCCCTGGCTCAATGGCTGGCCAACCGCGGCTACGCCGTCCTGCAGCCCAACTTCCGGGGCTCGACCGGCTACGGCAAGAAGCACCTCAACGCCGGCAACAAGCAGTGGGGACTCAAGATGCACGATGACCTCATTGACTGCGTGAATTGGGTGGTACGGGAAGGCATCGCCGATCCGAAGAAGATCGGGATCATGGGCGGTTCCTATGGCGGATACTGCGCCCTTGCCGCTGTCACCTTCACGCCGGAGGTCTTCGCCTGCTCCGTGGACATCGTCGGCCCCTCCAACCTCAAGACGCTCATCGGGACGATCCCGCCTTACTGGAAGCCCCTGCGCTCGATGTTCGACGTGCGGATGGGCAACGTGGACGATCCGAAGGACGCCGAATTGATCGAGAAAGCTTCGCCCCTGAATTCCGCCGGCAAGATCGTTCGCCCCTTGCTCATCGGCCAAGGAGCCAATGATCCCCGGGTGAAGCAGGCTGAATCCGAACAAATCGTGGCTGCCATCGAGAAGAATGGCGGCAAGGTCGCGTATGTCGTCTATCCCGACGAAGGCCACGGTTTCGCCAGACCGGAAAACCGCACCGATTTCAACGCCCGCGCCGAGCTTTTTCTGGGGGATTACCTTGGCGGACGCGTCGAACCCATGCCTGAGGGAGGATCCCCGGGGCGACCGCGATCGTCCGCGTGATTGGCCCGAAGCCTAACTGACGGTCGAACTCCGCATGGCTCCCAATCCAAAGCCAAACCCACATGTCGTTCTCGTAGCGTCGAGCCACTGCCCGAAAGTCCCTCGCCACGCGGACCAGAAGAAGTAATACTCGATCTAGAAGATGATTTGGGCTCAATACCGATAATGCTCGGCTTTGTAAGGTCCGTCGAGGGGCACGCCGATGTAGGCGGCCTGTTTGTGGGTGAGCTTGGTGAGCTTGACGCCGATCCGCTCCAGGTGCAGCCGCGCGACCTCCTCGTCGAGCTTCTTGGGCAGGCGATAGACGTTGGGTTTGTAAGTGTCGCGGTTGGCCCACAAGTCGAGTTGGGCCAGGATCTGGTTGGTGAAGGAGTTGGACATCACGAAGCTGGGGTGGCCCTCGGCGCAACCCAGGTTCACGAGTCGGCCTTCGGCCAGAAGATAGAGGCTGCGGTCGCCCGGCAGGTCATAGCGGTCGACCTGCGGTTTGATGTTCACCTTGGAAACGCCCTTGGCGGCGTTGAGACGGTCCACCTGGATTTCGTTGTCGAAATGGCCAATGTTGCAGACGATGGCCTGGTCCTTCATCCGGAGAAGGTGATCGAGGGTGAGGACGTCGCAATTGCCGGTGCAGGTGACATAGATGTCGGCCTGGCCGAGGGTGTCCTCGACCGTGGCGACTTGGAAGCCCTCCATAGCGGCCTGGAGGGCGTTGATGGGATCGATCTCGGTGACGATGACGCGGGCGCCGAAGCCCCGGAGCGAGTGGGCGCTGCCTTTGCCGACGTCGCCGTAGCCGCACACGACGGCGGTTTTGCCGGCGATCATCACACCCAGCGCGCGCTTGAGGCCGTCGGCCAGCGATTCACGGCAACCGTAGAGGTTGTCGAACTTGGACTTGGTGACGGAGTCGTTGACGTTGATGGCGGGGACCAGGAGCAGGCCCAGGTCCAGCATCTGGTAGAGCCGGTGCACGCCGGTGGTGGTCTCTTCGCTCACGCCTTTCCAGTCCTGGACGGCCTGGGTGAACCAGCCTGGGCGTTGCTTGGCGCAACGCTTCAGGAGCTGCTTGATGACCTCTTCCTCGTGGCTGCTGCCGGGCGTGTTCACCCAGTCGCTGCCGTGCTCCATGGCATGGCCCTTGTGCAGCAGCAACGTGGCGTCGCCGCCGTCATCGACCACCAGTTGCGGGCCCAGGCCGCCTGGGTGGGTCAACGCGGCCAGGGTGTAGTCCCAATATTCCTCGAGCGATTCGCCTTTGAACGCGAAGACGCTCACGCCGGTCGTGGCGATGGCTGCGGCGGCCTGGTCTTGGGTGCTGAAGATATTGCAACTGGCCCAGCGCACCGAGGCGCCCAACTCGCAGAGCGTCTCGATCAGGACCGCGGTCTCGATGGTCATGTGCAGCGAGCCGGAGATGCGGACGCCCTGGAAGGGCTTCTGCGGGCCGTACTTGGCGCGGATGGCCATGAGCCCGGGCATCTCGTGCTCCGCCACGGAGATCTCTTTGCGGCCCCATTCAGCGAGGGTGATGTCCCGGACCTTGTAATCAGGCGCCGTGGCGGCCTTGGGGCCGGCCATGGCCCTTTTCCTGCCATTGTGTTTCGTTAGAGTTGGCATACGTGTTTCTTGAGTTTGGATTGCCAAGTTGGGTTGTGCCCCGCTCAAGCGCCGAGGTGGGGGCGGACCGCGCGGCGCGAGGCCGGCACGCCGCCCACCAGCGCCGCCGCCTTCCGGAGCGTCGCCGGGGCGACGACTGCCGCGGCGCACTTGCCGGCCGCTTGGCGCAGGACCTCGGTCTGGTCGGTCCTCTCCCAGGTGATATCCGGGTCGGTCTTGCCGAAATGCCCGTAGTTGGTCGTCTTGGAGTAAATCGGGCGGAGCAGGTTGAGGTGCTTGATGATGGCGGCGGGTTTGAAGCAGAAGACCTGGCGCACGGCCCGCTCGATTTCCTCGTCCGGAATCTTGCCGGTGCCGAAAGTGTTGACGCAGACCGAGACCGGGTCCGGGTGGCCAATGGCATAGGCGAACTGAATTTCGGCGCTGGTGGCCAGGCCCGAGGCGACGATGTTCTTGGCCACATAACGGCCCATGTAAGCGGCGCTGCGGTCGACCTTCGAGGGGTCTTTGCCGGAGAAGGCCCCGCCGCCGTGGCGGCCCATGCCGCCGTAGCTGTCCACGATGATCTTGCGCCCGGTCAGGCCCGTGTCGCCCTGGGGCCCGCCCACGACGAACCGGCCCGTGGGGTTGATGAGATAGGTCGTGTGCTTGTCCAGGAGGTGGGCTGGGAGGACCTGCTTGATGATCTCGTTGATGATGAACCGCTCGATGGTCTTGTGCTTGACCTCGGCGGCGTGCTGGGTTGAGACCACGATGTTGGTGATGCGCACCGGCTGGTCATCGATGTACTGCACCGAGACCTGGCTCTTGGCGTCGGGCCGCAGCCATTTGACCGCCCCGCTCTTGCGCACCCGGGTCAATTCCCGGCCCAGGGTGTGGGCGTACATGATCGGCGCCGGCATCAACTCAGGCGTCTCGTTGGTGGCATAGCCGAACATCAGGCCCTGGTCGCCCGCCCCTTGCTCCGCCGTCTTCTTGCCCTCCGCCGCCCGGGCGTCCACCCCCTGCGCGATGTCGGGACTCTGCGAGGTGATCGCGTTCAAAATCAGCACCCGGTCCGCGTGAAACACGTCGTCCTCGTGCGTGTAGCCGATGTCCCGGATCGCCTGGCGGGCGATCTGGTTGTAATCGAGCCTGGCCTTGGTCGTGATCTCGCCGCCCACGACCACCAGGTTGCACTTGGCGTAGGTCTCGCACGCCACGCGGCTGTAGGGGTCTTGCGCCAGGCAGGCGTCCAGCACCGCATCGGATATTGTGTCGCAGACCTTGTCGGGATGGCCCTCGCCGACGGACTCGGAAGAAAAGATATAGTTCTTGCTCATGTCATTAAGCTCAATGGACCGAATTGCATTACGTCATATTGACGTATCAGGATAGGATGATACGAGCGTCGTGCCAGAAGTCAATAGGGAATTTGCGAAGTGGTTTTTGGTCGGGCGCATCCCGACACCGCCCCCGGAGCGCCGGCTTCAGCCGGCCTTGCGCGCACCTGAACCCATCCGGGTCCCTGTGAACGTTGAACGTCCAAAGCCGGCTGAAGCCGGCGCTCCGGCCCTTCGGCGGCGGTGGCGGGGGTAGTCTCAGGATGCGCCCGGTTCTTGACAGGCGGGAAAAGGCGACATTAGGCTCACATTATGAAGACTTTGGCGGTGGCCGCAGCCCGGCAAAGGCTGGGCTATTGGCTCAAGCGGGCGCTGGCAGGTGAGGACATCGGAATTGTCGTGGATGGGCAGGTTATTGGGCTACGGCCGGTCGAGGTGATCAGCGCCGATCCTGCACTGCAGGAATACGGCGTGAGCGAGGCGCAGTTGGAACGTGCTGCGGCCTTTGTGGGCCGCGAGGTAGAGGCGGCTCGGAAGGCGGGCAAGATGGTTCGGTTCCGGGGCAAGATGCGCGGTGCGGGTTGACCTGCACCCGGGGTCTCCGTTACTTGGCCGGCAGCCCCAAGGAGAGGCGGGCCTCCTTGCGGAATGCCCGGGACGTTTTCAGGGCGCTCTGGGCCTCTGCCTTCGTCCTGTACTCCGCCGGGATAGCGGGGAACTATAGCGGCACCCCTCAAGCGTCTCAATCCGGGGCGGAACGTGGACCAAAGTGGCTCGACCGTTAGGGCTTGGTTCAGCAACTGGTCGAGGTCGTGCGTTTTCAGGAAAGGAACTGAGGCCTCGTTGAGGCGGGCCTTGAGGTACTTTTCGACACATTGTTGGGCGTGAAAGCAGACCAGCGGCCAGAGCGGCTTCTTCCGCAGTCGGGCAAGGATGCCCGCGGCCACGAAGTCCTCTTCCGCCTTCGCCACCCACTCACGCGTGCTGGTCTTCATAAACCACTCGGCCCTGAGTCATCACCAATTCGATGAACATGTCCCGCTCCCGGAGGCGCTCGGCGATGAACTGGGGCTTGCGGACGAGCAAATCGAGCGGAAACGGCGCGTCGAAACGCGAGCCGATCTGGATGGCCTTGGAAACGTCGCTGCCCCGGAACGCCAGAATCACGAGCAGATCCACGTCCGAATCCGGTGTGGGTTGGCCATAAGCGTAGGAGCCGAACAGCACTATCTTCCGAGGCCGGAACTCACGGGCTACCGCGTCGCAATAGGCCTGAATCTGCTCCTGCGCAATTAGCGGCCGTTTATGGCGATACGCTCGCTTGTGACGCCCGCCGCGTTTCCGGGTTGCCGCTCTCGTTTCCATGATTCGGTTCCAATATAAGTGCAATCTCGGCATGGCTTCAACAGGTTTTTCAACGCCGGAAGAGCAAACTGGAACAGAAAGCCTCTTGAATACCAGGGATATTAGTGATTATTCTCGGGTCGTGAACGTGGCCCGAGCATTTGTCGAACCAATGCTGACCTGGGAGTCCGCTTGCGCGCTGGTGCAGCGGCTCGGGCCCCACCAAGACCGCCAGGGAGAGCGAATTCTATGGCCAAACTAACTACGAGCGAAGTCCGACAGGCAGCCAAGGAAATCATTTTGAGGAATCCCCAGGGCATTCGCTACGGGGAGATCGTGAAGCAATTGGTTGCGATGCACCCCGAGACAAACCGCAACATGATCGAGACGCAAGTCTGCTGTCTCGACGTGAACTTGCCCTCAGAGATCCTCAAGCCCAGCCGCGGCCTCTACAAGCCTGCTGGCCTCCATGGCACTGAACAAGGCCAAACTGCGCAGGCGGTGGGGAAACCCACTGGCGTCAGGGTAACTGAGGAGGAATTTTACGCACCATTCGCCCAGTACCTCAAGACTAATCTCGGTGAGGTCACAGTAGCCATGAGCCTTGGAGGAGCCGCCATGAAGGGAAAATGGGGCACCCCGGATGTCATTGGCGCTTACAAGCCTCTTGCTTCGCACAGGATCAAGTTCGACATTGAGATAGTCTCAGCAGAAATCAAGATTGATCCGCAAGCGCCAGTGGTCGCGTTTGGCCAGGCGATCGCTTACCGGCTCTTTTCAACCAAAGTCTATGCGGTCATGCCCAACACGCTGGCCGAAGAGGACAACCGACGAACTCGAGGCACTTTGTCTGCTGTTCGGAATTGGGTTGGTTTTTTTTACTCCCGACAAAACCGCGCCGGGGTTTGCTATTCGTGTTCGGGCGCAGCGGTTTTCGCCCGACATGTTGTACGTGAACGATTTCGCGGAGCGCCTCTACCAGCACAGCAGGGCAACATTTGATCAGCTTTTCGGATGAGAACGTCCGACAAAATCCTGGCCTCATGCCCAACACCCTGAAATACCTGCGCGCGTTGTCGGACCCGACGCGGCTGCGCATCGTGGCGCTGCTGGAGAAGGATGAGTCTGTCGGTCAACGAACTGCAGGAGATCACCCGGATGGGGCAGTCGCGCATTTCGACGCACCTGGGGCTGCTGTTGGATTGTGGCCTGGTCCAGGCGCGGCGCGAGGGCAAGCGGACCTTCTACAAGCTGAGCCGGCAGTCCGAGGGCGGGGCAGGGGAGTTCACCCAACTGGCCATCCGCGGCGCCCGGGAGTTGCCCGAGCACGCCGGCGACCAGATCAACCTGAGGCGGATACTCAATCGCCGCCGGGAGCAGGCGCAGGTCTTTTTCAACCAGGTGGCCGGGCGGTTCGACCGGGTGTATGGCCCGGGCCGCTCGTGGCAGGCCTTTGGGCACCTGCTGCTGCGGGTGCTGCCGCCCCTGGTGGTGGCGGACCTGGGGTCGGGCGAGGGACTGCTCAGCGAACTGCTGGCCCGGCGCTGCAAGAAGGTCATCGCGGTGGACAACTCCGAGAAGATCGTCGCTTTCGGCGCGGCCAAGGCCCGGAAGAACAATCTCAAGAACCTTGAGTTCCGGCTCGGGGATTTGCAGGACCCGCCGGTGGAACCCGAGAGCGTGGACCTTGTCATCCTAAGCCAGGCGCTGCACCACGCCGTCGAACCGGCGCGGGCCATCGCCGGTGCCTGGCGGATTCTCAAGCCCGGCGGCCAGGTCATGATTCTGGATTTGGCGCGGCACAAATTCGAGGAGGCCCACACACTCTACGGCGACCACTGGCTCGGTTTTGCCGAGAGCGACCTTCATCGCTGGCTCGAGGAGGCCGGCTTCAAGAAGATCGAGATCAACGTCGTGGCCCGCGAGGAGCAACCGCCCCATTTCGAGACCGTGCTGGCTGGAGCGCAGAAGTAATGCCCGCGGAACACGCAGAAAACGCAGAAGGGGGAGCCGGAAATCCAAAATCCAAAATCCAAGATCCGAAACAAATTCAAAATCCAAAGCTCAAATGTTCAAAACTCGAAGGTCAAAGGAGTTTTGGGCATTGACGCAACTGTCCGAATTCTGCCGGTTCAGCCGCTCTGGACGTTCGTTGAAGCGCTCGATACGCCAGCAGCCCCCGGGTTTTGAACATTTCTTTTTTGAATTTTGAATTTGTTTCGGATTTCGTGCTTCGGATTTCGGATTTCGACTTCCTCGCAGCGTCCGAGGGGACCTGGTGGCTTGGCGCCTTAGATCCATGCGTTGGCCCGGTACCACTGGAGGGTCCGGCCGATGCCGGGCTGGAGCGTGGTGGGGCAGGGGCAGCCGGTCTGGAGGCGGAACAGGCCCGGGTCGCACACCCACCCCGGGGCGCGCAGTTCGGCAAACTTCTGGAGGCTGAGCAGGTTGGGTTTGCCCGTCAGGCGCGAGTGCAGTTGCTGCGCCAGGCAGAGCGGCCAGAGCGCGGCGGCCGGCAGCGGCAGCGGCAGGGTCCAGCCCCCCATCTGCGCGGCGATCTCCGCCGCCATCCCACGGGCTGTCACGACCTCAGGGCAGGCCACGAAGTAGGTCTTCCCGGCCACTGCGGGATGGTCGAGGCAGGTCACCACGGCCTCGGCCAGGTCCTCCGCAAAGATCAGGCTCAGGGCCTGCCGGCCCGGCCGGGGAAGCAGGTGGGCCTTTACGGCCTTGAACAGCCTGAGAAACTCGCCGTCGCGCGGCCCATATACACCCGGGGGCCTCAGGATGACGAATTCCGGGCGGCATCGGCGCAGCACCTCGCCCTCGCCCGCCAGCTTGCTCTTGCCGTAATCGGAGACGGGGCGTGGCGGGTCGGTCTCGAGGAGCGGCTTGGAGGGCAAGGCCGGTCCTGCGGCGGCCAGGCTGGAGAGGTACAGGAGCCGCTGCACCCCGGCCTGGGCGTTGGCCGCTTCGATGACGTTGCGGGTCCCGGTTTGGTTGACCTGGTAAAACTCCGAGGCGCGGGCGGCCTTGGTGCAGCCGGCGCAGTGGATGACGTGGGTGATGCCGGCCATGGCCACCCTGCAGGCCGCCGGCTCCAGGATCGAGCCCGGCCGGGTCTCTGCCCAGCAAAGGTGCGGCTCGATGAAGCGGCTGCGGCTGCTGGGCCGCAGGAGAATGGCCGTGGGCAGCCCCCTGGCTCGGAGCTTGTCCAGGACGTGACTGCCGACAAAGCCGCTGGCGCCTGTAAGGAGGATCTTCAAAGGCAAATGATCCACGGCAATTCAGAAGTCTGCGCACCGCAAGGCGAGGCCCAGGGGCGAGGGGCGAGGGACGGAGATCCGTTCCCTCGACCCTCGACCCTCGGCACTCGACCCTCGACCTTCAGATCAGCGCCAACTCCTTGCCCACCTTCCCGAGCTTGTCGAGGGCGAAGTCGATGTGCTGGTCGGTATGGGTTGCCATCAGGCTGATGCGGATCAATTCCTCTCCGGGCGCCACTGCCGGGGAGACGACCGGGTTGACGAAGACTCCCTCCTCATGGAGCCGTTTGCAGAATTTGAAGGCGACCAGCAGGTCGCGGCAATAGAGGGGCAAAATGGGGGTTTGAGAATCGCCGATGTCGAAGCCCAGGCGGTCGAGCCCGTCCTTCATCCGGGCCGTATTCTGCCAGAGCCGGGCGATGCGCTCGGGTTCCTGGGTCATGATGCGCAGGGCCGCCAGGACCGACGCCGCATTGGCGGGGCTCATGCTGGCGCTGAAGATCAGCGGGCGGGAGTGGTGCTTGAGGTAATCAATGGTCTGGGCGTCCGAACCGATAAAGCCACCCAGGCTGGCCAGCGACTTGCTGAAGGTGCCCATGATGAGCCCGACCTGGTCAGTCAGCCCGAAATGACTGGCCGTGCCGGCGCCGTTCTTGCCCAGGACGCCAATGGCGTGGGCGTCATCGATCATCACCGCCGCCCCGTAGCGGGTGGCGATGCGGCAGAGCTCCGGCAGCGGGATGATGTCGCCCTCCATGCTGAAGACGCCGTCCGCGACGATGAGTTTGCCGGGGTCGGGCTCCAGGTTGCGCAGGCGGCTCTCCAGGGCGGCCATGTCCTTGTGGGGAAAACGGAGGAACTTGCCCTGCGAGACCAGGCACCCCTCGACGATGCTGGCGTGGTTGCTCTTGTCACCCAGCACGTATTCGCCTTTGCCGACCAGGGCGCTGATGACGCCGAGGTTGACCTGGAAACCTGTGCTGTAGAGCAGGACGGCCTCTTTGCGGACCAGTTGGGCCAGCTCCCGTTCCAGTTCGATGTGGATATCGAGGGTGCCGTTGAGGAAACGAGAGCCGGCACAGCCGGTGCCGTATTTCTCGACCGCTGCCCGCGCCGCTTCCTTGATCCTCGGGTGATTGGTCAGGCCCAGATAGCTGTTGGACCCCAACATCAACACCTTCTTGCCATCTATGAGCACCTCGGTGTCTTGCGCCGACGAGATGACCCGGAAATAAGGATAAAGGCCCATGGCCCGCAACTGGTCTGCGCTCTTGAAATCCTGCACCTTGTCCAGCAGCGCGCACCGGGGCGCGCCCGGTATCTTGCCGGGAACAATCCGATGGTTCACCGGCTGCGATGCGACCGGCCGCAGCACCGGGTACGAGACCGGCGCTTCTGCCTGGCCAACTTTGAGGGCGGGCACTTTGTCGTGGTAACTCATATATATCGAATCGCCAACGGACTGTTTGTTCGTTCTCTTTTTACCCTTTATAGGACGGCTGGCAAGTCGTAAATTTCGATAGGGGAGGCCCCCCGGGCATATCCCGACACCCCGCAGTGAGCCCGTCTCCGGGCGCAGCAGCGGCGGAGCGGGCAGGCGCACTGCCCTGGCTGCGGGCGTCGGCGCCCCAGGACGGGCAAAAGAAGTGGCTAAAGTTCTTGCCGGTTCTGCCGATAAGCGTTGCGGGCGGGCATCTCGATTTGTCTTGACCCCCAGCCGATTGTGGGGGAAAACCTGAGCGAACAACTATACAACGCGGGCGGGCCTGAACCAGCCTCCATCAGGGCCGCAGGAGCACTGTTTATCGTCAGCCGTTGATCTTCTGATCGTCTCTCAATCCACCATTATGCAGAAACTCACCATTGCAGCGATAGCCTTACTGGGCCTGACATCGGCGGCACTTGGCCAGGGCGCGGTAAATCTCGACAATTCGCTGTCCACTTACGGAGTAGCCGTGGACAGTGCCGGAAGTTATTACTCAGGCACTTACGGCGTCGAGTTGTGGTTATTGAACGGCACAACCGTTCCGGCCGGCATCAATTCCGCCGGGAACGTCGCCGCCCATAACTTGTTGAGCACCAGTGGCTTGAGCCTCGTAAGGACCTGGAGCGGGCAGACTATGAGCACTACGTTTCGCGGGACACTCGGCCTGGGGGAGGTGGACATGGCCGGCGTGACGCCTCCCGGCAGTTCGGTGGTGCTGGCGTTTGCCGTCTGGACCGGAAACTACACAAACTGGGCCGCGGCGGCTGCGGCCGGCGCAAAAGGGGGCGTCGTCGCCTTTGTAAACGCGACGGCCAACTATAGCCTCAAACCTCCGCCGATGCCACCGGACCTGGAGAATGGCTGGAACGCCCTTGGCAGAGACCTTGTTATGACGGCCTTGACCCCGTCGGCGAACACGCCACCGGTGCTGGCAGCGATTCCCGACATGACCGCCACTGCCGGCACACTCCTGAGCTATACAGCCAGCGCGACTGACGCCGACCTGCCTGCACAGACCCTGAGCTTCAGCCTGGATGCTGGAGCCCCGACCGGCGCCACGATCACAGCCGGCGGCGTCTTCACCTGGACGCCCACCGCCGCCCAGGCCCCGAGCACCAACCTCATCACCGTGCGCGTCACCGACAACGGCACGCCGGCCATGTCCGACAGCAAGAGCTTCCGGGTGACGGTCTATGGAATCAACACGCCGCCAAGGCTGGCGACCATCCCCGACCAGGCGGTCTATGCCACGACACCGCTGAGCTTCACAGCCAGTGCGGTTGACACCGACCAGCCTCCTCAGACGCTGACCTTCAGCCTGGGCACGGGCGCGCCCTCCGGCGCCAGCATCACGCCCGCCGGCCAGTTTTCCTGGACGCCCACAGCCGCCCAGTCGCCCGGCACGAACCTGATCACCATCAGGGTCAGCGACAACGGAGTGCCTCCGATGTCCGACAGCAAGAGCTTCACAGTGGTGGTTTATCGGCCCAACACGCCGCCACAACTGGCCGCGCCGGCCGACCAAAACATCTATGCCAACACGCTTCTGAGCTTCACGGCCAGCGCCACGGACACGGACCAACCGCCTGAAACGGTGACTTTCAGCCTGGGTCCGGGCGCGCCCGCCGGCGCCAGCATTACCCCCTCCGGCTTGTTTACCTGGACGCCTCTGGCAACGCAGTCCCCGAGCACCAACCGGATTAGCATCGTGGCGACCGACAGCGGCTCGCCCCCGCTCTCCGACAGCAAGAGCTTCACGGTGGTGGTTTATCGGCCCAACACGCCGCCACAACTGGCCGCGCCGGCCGACCAGAACATCTATGCCAACACGCTTTTGAGCTTCACGGCCAGCGCCACGGACACGGATCAACCGCCTGAAACGGTGACTTTCAGCCTGGGCCCGGGCGCGCCCGCCGGCGCCAGCATTACCCCCTCCGGCTTGTTTACCTGGACGCCTCTGGCGACGCAGTCCCCGAGCACCAACCGGATTAGCATCGTGGCGACCGACAGCGGCTCGCCCCCGCTCTCCGACAGCAAGAGCTTCACGGTGGTGGTTTATCGGCCCAACACGCCGCCGCAACTGGCCGCGCCGGCCGACCAAAACATCTATGCCAACACGCTTCTGAGCTTCACGGCCAGCGCCACGGACACGGACCAACCGCCTGAAACGGTGACTTTCAGCCTGGGTCCGGGCGCGCCCGCCGGCGCCAGCATTACCCCCTCCGGCTTGTTTACCTGGACGCCTCTGGCAACGCAGTCCCCGAGCACCAATCTCATCACGATCAAAGCGACAGACAGCGGGTCGCCCCCGCTCTCCGACAGCAAGAGCTTCACGGTGGTGGTGTACCCGCCCAACACGCCGCCGGTGCTGCAGGCCCCGGCCAATGTGAACGCCTGTGCCCCGGCCAGGTTGAGCTTTACCGCCCATGCCACGGACGCCGACGTGCCCGCCCAGACGCTGACCTTCAGCCTGGGCGCCGGCGCGCCAACCGGCGCCGCCATCACACCGGGCGGGCTCTTCACCTGGACGCCCTCGACCAACCAAGCGCCCAGCACGAACCTGATTAGTATCACGGTGACCGACAGCGGGGTGCCGGCACTCTCCGACAGCAAGAGCTTTACGGTGGTGGTGCTGCCGCTGGCGCCGACGGGCGACCTGATGATGGACAATTCCTTGGCAACCAACGGAGTGGCCGTGGACCGGGCGGCCAACTGGTACACGGGTGTCTATGGCATGGAACTGTGGGTGCTCGATAGCACGCAGGTGCCGGGGAACATCAACGGCGCGACCAACGTTGTGGCCTACGGCAACCTGGCTGGAGACGGTTTTGTCCTGGCCCAGACCTGGAGCGGCCAGATGATGGGCGAGCGTGATCCGGGAACGTTTTTCCTGGATCAAGTGGCGTTGCCGATGGTGCAGCCTCGGGGCAGCAGCGTGGTGCTGGGCCTGGTGATGTGGAGCGGAGATTCCAGCAACTTTGTCGCGGCGGCTGCGGCCAAGGCCAAGGGCGGGGTGGTGGCCTTTGTGAATGCCACGGTGGATTCGACTCTGATTCCGCGGCCGATTCCGCCGGACCTGGCGGATGGCTGGAACGACTTTGGCCGGGACCTGGTCCTGACGCCGCTGGCGCTCTTGCCCAACACGCCGCCAAGGCTGGCGGCCATCCCCAACCAAGCGGTTTATGCCATGACACCGCTGAGCTTCACAGCCAGTGCGGTGGACACCGACCAGCCTCCGCAGACGCTGACCTTCAGGCTGGGTGCGGGCGCCCCCGCCGGGGCCAGCATCACGCCCGCGGGCCAGTTTTCCTGGACGCCCACGGCCGCCCAGTCGCCCAGCACGAACCTGATCACAGTCAGGGTCATCGACAACGGAGTGCCCTCGATGTCCGACAGCAAGAGCTTCACGGTGGTGGTTTATCCGGCCAACACACCGCCGGTCCTGGGGAGGCTGGTTGACCAAACGGTGATTGCCAACACCCCGCTGACCTTCACGGCCACCGCTACGGATGCGGACCTGCCGCCCCAGACCCTCACCTTCAGCCTCGATCCCGGCGCCCCGGCCAGCTCGAGCATCACCCCGGACGGCGTATTCACCTGGACCCCCACGGCCGCCCAGGCCCCCAGCACCAACGCCGTGACGATTCGCGTTAGCGACGGCATCACCAGCGTGGCCCAGACTATCCAGATACGGGTGGTCACCGTGCAAGGCCCCACGGTGTGCACGGTCTCTCTCGCCGGCCTGCTGCCGGCCAATGCACCCTGACCCTGTCGGGAGTCGTCGGCCAGGCCTACGAACTCCAGGCCAGCAGCGACCTGCTCACCTGGACCACTGTCGCCTCAGGCACATTCACAGCCGGCTCGGCCCAGGTGGTTAACACGGTCACCGGACAGGAACCCCGCCGCTTCTACCGCATCAAGCTCCTCACGCCAGGGCCGTAAACCCTGTCACGGGTGCGATAAAAACTGTCGGTCAGCCCACGGCGCCTTTTTGCCCCGAAGGGGCTTCTGACAATGGCCCGGCGTTTCAACGCCGGGTGGGGCCGCGCGAGAGGATAAGTCCCGAAGGGACGGCTGAAAGCAAGGAGTGTTTTCAGCCGTCCCTTCGGGACGAGGGTCTCTCTTGCGGCCTCCCCGGCGTTGAAACGCCGGGCTATTGTCGGATGTCCCTCCGGGACAAAACTCCTGAGGCCCATGCCCGACGCCTTTAATCGCACCCCCCTTGCCCAGCAATTCTTTTGGCTTTCGAAGCCTGGCCATTCTCGCTTCGGCGCCCCGCTGCCGCATAAATGCGGCGTTCCGAACCCCGCCGGAACGCCGCATTTATGCGGCAAGGCCCCAAAAGAATTGCTGCCCCTTGCCACTGCGCGCTGGACACTGGGCAGGCGGCGCTCCACAATCCGGTTTCTGGTTACTAATGAACCTCAAGCCCAATATGAATCCACGACCTATCATTGTATCATGCGCGCTGGCCCTGTGCGCGGCCGGGGCGCGGGCGCAACTGGCTGCGGGCAACCCCCTGGACGGACTCGAACAGCTCAAGGACTTCCAGACGATGCGCGCGTCGTCCTCGGACCCCGACTGGAGGAACGGCAACGCCGACGCGCGGCCCATCGAGGCCGGCGGCACGCTGACCCTGGCGCAACTGGAGGGACCGGGCCGAATCGTCCACATCTGGTTTACCATCGCGCACAGCGACCCTTACTATCCTCGGATGTTGACCCTGCGGATGTACTGGGACGGCGAGGAGCACCCCAGTGTCGAGTGCCCCGTGGGCGACTTCTTCGGCATGGGCCATGGCATCGATAAACCGTTTGCCTCGCTGCCCGTCCGGGTCACTTCGGATGGCCGCGGGCGCAACTGTTATTGGCCCATGCCCTTCCGCAAGTCGGCCCGCATCACCGTCACCAACGAGAGCGACAAGCGTTGTGACGCCTTTTATTACTACATTGACTGGCAGAAACACACCTCCCTGGACAGCAAGACCGCCTATTTCCACGCCATGTACCGCCAGGAATTCCCGTGCGTCATGGGGCGCAACTACCTTCTGGCGGACATCGAGGGGCGCGGCCATTACGTGGGCACCATCCAGAGCGTTTATATGATCTCGCCCGGGTGGTACGGCGAGGGGGACGACTTCTTTTTCATCGATGGCGAGAAGGAACCGGGCCTGCGGGGCACGGGCACGGAGGACTATTTTTGCGACGGCTGGGGTTTTCGCGAGCAGTCCGGCCCCTTCTACGGCACTCCGCTCTGGGAGGGCTACAACACGGGCGATCGCGGGACGGCTTACCGCTGGCACATCCCCGACCCGGTGGTCTTCCAAAAATCGCTGCGCGCGGAAATCGAGCACAAAGGCTCGCAGAGCTTTCCCGACGGCACCGGCAGCGGGTTTATCGAGCGTGACGACCTGATGTCCAGCGTAGCGTTCTGGTATCAGATCGAGCCGCACAAACCGTGGCCCGCGCTGCCGCCCGGCCCGGAGCGGCTCCCGTTCCGCGACCAGGTCTTGCTCAAGGGCCACGAAGCGGTGGCCGGGGCCCAGCATTCCGAGCACCCGCTCGAAGTGCAGTCGCTGGGCGGCGTGACCGACGGCAAGCAGCTCTGGTTCAAGCCCGGAACCGGCCAGGCCTGGGTCGAAGTCTCCTTCCGAACCTCCAAGGACCAGGACCTTCAACTCCTGGGCAGGATGGTCCATTCCTGGGACTATGGGATTTATCGCATCAAGCTCGACGGCGCCCAGATCGCCCAGGAGGACCTCTACAACCCCAACGTCACGCCCGTCGAGCACAAGTGGGGACTGCGCCACCTTGCCGCAGGCACCCACACGCTCCGTTTCGATTGCGCCGGCAAGTCTCCTGAGTCCAAAGGTTATTTCCTCGGTTTCGACGCCCTGGTCGTGCGCACACCAGCCTACAGCCGCCCACCCTCTGTGGACCTGCGCTCGCTGCAGAAAAGCAAATGAGACCTAAGAAACAGAGGGATGTTTTCGGGGATGTTGTCCATTTTGGTATTGTTTCCCACCTTCGTAGCGACGCCTGAAAAGCGCGAAGCTGTCAGGCGTCGCTACGCGACGCGCCGGCATTCCCACGCCGCGAACCGTGGACCGAGGTCCACGGCTACCTTCACTGCGTCGCTCCGCGACGCGCGCTGCGTCCGGTTCACCGCGTAGCGGTGGCCGATGGCAGCCGTGGACTTTCAGTCCACGGACCCGTGGCCCAATCTCGCGCGCGTTGCGTAGCGACGCCTGAAAACCGCGCGGTCATGCACCCTTAGAGGCGCATCCCGACACTCCCCCACAGCCGGGGACCGGGCCGGAGTGCGCCCGTCCTCGGGCGCAGCGACCTCGGGAGCCAGGGCAGCGGTCAAAAACTCTGGTGCGCCCGCCCGCTCCTGCGCTGCTGCGCCCGTGGACGGGCGCACTCCGGGGTCAGTGTCAGGATGCGCCCTGCACCTTTGGCCTCTGCACTTTAGCCTTCAGCCTTTAGCCTTTAGCCTTTAGCTTCGCCTGCCGTTCAATTCCTTGACACTCCCGGCCCGCGCCCGGTAGCCTGCAAGCCATGAAATGCAAGCCGGTCGCAGCTACACTCGTTGTTATGACTGCCACTGCAGCAATCGCGCCCCGCGCCGCCGGCGCCACTTTTGGCGACGACGCCGCGTTTCTCAAGAACCATACCGAGGTGCTCGAGTTGAGCGACAAATCGGGCCGGGCCAAGGTGGCCCTGGCCCCGGCCTGGCAGGGGCGCGTCATGACCAGCACCGCCGGCGATGATGCCGGCTTGAGCTTCGGCTGGATCAACCGCGAACTCATTGCCTCGGGCAAACTCACGCCCCACATCAACGTCTTTGGCGGCGAGGACCGCCTCTGGCTCGGCCCGGAGGGCGGCCAGTTTTCGATCTTCTTCGCCAAGGGCGCCAAGTTCGAGTTGGCGGATTGGCAGACGCCCGCCGCCATCGATACGATGCCCTACAAAGTCGTGCGCCTGTCGCGGGACCAGGCCACGTTTGGCGCCCAGTTCACGCTCACCAATTACTCCGGCACACTTTTCGACGTAGCGGTTGACCGCCAGGTGCGCCTGCTGGACAGCGCCACCGCCTGGAAACGGCTGGGCGTGCCCCCCTCCGCCCAGGTGAGCCTTGTTGCCTTCGAGACCCACAACAAGATCACCAACACAGGCAAAAACGCCTGGGAGAAGCAGACCGGCCTGCTCTCGATCTGGATTCTCGGCATGTACACGCCCTCGCCCTCGACCACCATTGTCGTGCCCATCAAACCCGGGCCGGAATCCGAGCTTGGGGTCAAGGTCACCTCGGATTACTTCGGCAGCGTCCCGCCCGAGCGGCTGGTGGTCAAGGACGATGTCATTTACTTCAGCGGCGACGGCAAGTTCCGCAGCAAGATCGGCATCAACCCCAGGCGCAGCAAGGCCGTGCTGGGCAGTTACGACGCCGATAACCGGGTCCTGACCATCGTCCAGTTCACCCTGCCTGCCGGGGCCACCGACTATGTGAACTCGCTGTGGAAGCTCCAGGACAATCCCTACGGCGGCGACGCCGCCAACAGCTACAACGACGGGCCGCCCGCTCCCGGGGCCAAACCGATGGGCCCGTTCTTGGAACTGGAATCATCTTCCCCGGCCGCGCACCTGGCCCCGGGCAAGAGCCTCTCGCACGTCCACCGCACCCTCCACCTGAGCGGGCCGGAGCCCGCCCTGGACACCGTGGCCCGCGCGGTCCTGGGCGTCTCCCTGGCCGACATCAAGGCCGGGCTCAACAAGCAGTGACCTCGCATGAGCAAAGACAGGATTAATTTCAAAGCGGCCGGGCACCGGGCCGTGAAACGTGAAACGTGAAACGTGAACGCGTTAGCATGAGCATAGAAAAGAGTAATCCCGCAGCCGGACTCGGAGAAGGCCCTGCTTCCGCAAGTCCAGTCAAGAAGGGCCTGTTTATCCTGCCGGATGGCAGGAGCGTGGCATTCACGTTCTTCCTGGTCAGTTCGTTGTTCCTCCTGTGGGGGGTCTGCAACGGGATGATTGATATCATGGACAAGCATTTCCAGGACGAGTTGGGGCTGAACAAGGCCCAATCGGCCTGGGTGCAGTTCGCGCACTACCTGGGCTATTTCTTGATGGCGTTGCCGGCCGGATGGTGGCGACCCGGCTGGCGTACAAAGGCGGCATCATCACAGGTCTGTTGATGGTCTCGCTGGGCGGCTTTTGGTTCATCCCGGCCACGCATATCCAGGGGCTGGCCGCTGCCGGCCAAGTCTCCGCGGCGACCGCCTTCGTTGGCTACCTGGTGGGCGTGTGCGCCATCGCCGCCGGCCTCACCTTCCTGGAGACGGTGGCCAACCCTTACACGACCGTCCTGGGCGACCCGCGTTACCGTGCCACCCGCATCAACCTGGCCCAGTCCTTCAACGGCGTCGGTTGGCCCCTGGGGCCGATCATCGGCAGCGTCTTCATCTACTCGACCGACGCCGCAGGTCACAGCACGGGCAGCCAAACGCTCTGGATCCCTTATGTCGGCATTGCCGTTGTCGTCCTGGTTCTGGCTGCCGTCTTCTTCTTTTCTTATGTGCCTGATATCCAGGCCGAGGACGACGCCCGCATCGAAGCTGCCACGCCTGGGGACTCGCGCTCCCTGATGAGCCACCCGCACTTTGTGCTGGCGGTCGCCGCGCAGTTCTTCTACGTCGCCGCCCAGGCGGGCATCTTCAGCTTCTTCATCAACTACATGACCGCCGAGGTTCCGCCCATCCCCGCCTCCCTGCAGCACGCGGTGAGCAGCGTGGCCGCTCACGCCGGCTTTCTGCGGGGCTGGCTCTCCGGTTGGTTCCTGACTGCCAGCTCCGGCGCTGTGGCCATCAGCAACAAAGGCGCGGCCAACCTGGCCTCGGTCGCCTTTTTCTGCTTCCTGGCGGGCCGATTCAGCGGCGCGGCAATCCTCAGGCGGTTCTCGGCCCATAAGATCGTCGGCCTTTACGCCTTGCTCAATGTGCTCATCACGTTCCTGGTCTTCTGCAAGCTGGGCTGGTTCTCGGTGGCGTGCGTGTTCCTGAGCTATTTCTTCATGTCCATCATGTTCCCCACGATTTTCGCCCTTGGCATCTTCGGGCTGGGCGCCAAGACCAAGAAGGCCTCCGGCTTTATTGTCATGGCCATCATGGGCGGCGCCATCCTGCCCAAATTGATGGGTTACGTCGCCGACAAGACCGACATGTCGCGCGGCTTCATCGTGCCGATGTTCTGCTTCGTTCTGATCTCGCTCTACGGCTTCTGCTGGCCCAAGCTGAGCAAGGCCCAGTCGCTGCACGCGGTGAGCGCTGCCGGCGGCCACTGATCAATGTCCAATTCCGATCTAACGGGTCTGAGGATTCTGCTGGTGGAGGATGAGCCGATGCTGCGGCGGCGGCTGGGGGCGCAGTTGGAGAAGCTGGGCGCCGAAATCGCTTTGGCGGAAGACTTGCGGGCGGCGCGCAAACTGCTGGCGGCCGGCGGTTTCGATTTCGCCCTGCTGGACGTGAACCTGCCCGACGGCCAGGGCACGGAGCTGCTCAAGGAGAGGGCCTTTTCGCCGGACACGGGCGTGGTGATCCTCACGGCGCATGGCGGGGTGGGGGGCGCGGTCGAGGCGATGCGTTTGGGGGCGCTGGATTACCTGCTCAAACCGTTCGAGGCGGAGCAGTTGGCGCTGGTCATCGAGCGGGCGCGCAACCTCCGGCAGTCCGCGCGGGCCGAGCGGCACCGCCGCGAGGGGGACCCGGCCGACGACTTTTTCTTCAGCCCTTCGCTGGCGGGCCTGCAAGAGCAGCTCAAGCGGATTCTGGCGGTGGACGAGCGGACGCAGGGGCCGTTGCCGCCCGTTCTCATCCAGGGTGAGACCGGCACGGGCAAGACCGCCGTGGCCCGCTGGCTGCACCGGCACGGCCCGCGTGGCGGCAAGGAACTGATCGAGGTCAACTGCTCCGCCTTGCCGGAGAGCCTGGCCGAGTCCGAACTGTTCGGCCACGAAGCAGGGGCGTTCACCGACGCCCGGCGCGCCCGCATGGGCCTCTTCGAGGCGGCCAGCGGCGGCACGCTCCTGCTCGACGAGTTGCCCAGCCTCTCGATGCCCATCCAGGCCAAGGTCCTTACGGCCATCGAAGACCACAAAATCCGGCGCGTCGGGGCCACCCACACCCTGCCTGTGGACGTGCGCCTGGTTGCCGCCACCAACCGCGACTTGAGAGAGCTCGCCGCCGAGGGCCGCTTTCGCGAGGACCTCTTCCATCGCCTGGACCTCTTCCGCATCGTCCTGCCGCCGTTGCGCGAGCGAGGCGGGGACATCCTCAAGCTGGCCGAGGTCCTCCTGCTCCGGCTCAGCCAAAAGCACGGCCAGGGCCCCAGGAGCATCTCCCCGCTCGGACAGAACCGTCTCATCGAGTCTGCCTGGCCGGGAAACGTGCGCGAACTGGCCCACGAGTTGGAGCGGGCCATCGTCTTTGAGGACGCGCCGGAACTTCAGTTCCCTCACCTGGTCCCCGGCCATCCGGGCAGCGGAGAAGGCCAGCAATCCGCCTGGCTCAACCCGTCCTTTTGCTTTCCCGAGCACGGTTTCTCGTTGGACGATGCCATCGATTGCCTGGTCAACCTGGCTTTGACCCAGGCGCAAGGCAATGTCTCCGCCGCCGCCCGGTTGCTTGGCATGCCCAGGGACTTCGTCCGCTATCGCTTGAGGCAGAAACAATCTGAAGACCTGCCCGGAGCCTGACATCCCCCCCGAGGTGGGGATTGGTTCCCAACGTGGTTGGGAATCATTGCCCAAATCCGGCTCGAGGGCGCGGAGACAGTTTGGGCATGCTTTTGTAGATGCTTGTGGTTAAATGTCTTGCGTGTTTCACTAGATGTTGGCACCCGCTGTGCTTTATGCCTGGATTGCAGAGGGTGGGGATGGGGCATTTGAGCAGTTAATCCGAAGGCCAAAAGTGGCGATTATGAGAAGAAACATCATCCTGTTAGTCTGCTCGATGGGATTTGCCCTTACGCAGGTCCCCTCCCCGGTCAGCGCCCAAATGCCTGGACCAGGCTGGTGGACCAACACGAGCAGTTTGACCAATCTGCCGGCTGTGCGGGGGAAGAAAAAAACTCAAGGCGTCATTCCTCACGGAAAAAATGCTGCATCCGACCTGCCCAAGGACGTGCAAAGCCTGATCCAGCAGTTCCAACAGGAGAGCAAGCAACTGATGAACAGCCTCCAAGGCGCCAACGACGCCCAGCGTCAGCAGGTGCTTCAGCAGTTGTCCCAACTGCGCGACCAATTGCAGGGCCAATTGAGGGATATGACCCAGCAGGCCAGGGACCAGGCCTTGGACATGCGCTCGCGCTTTGGCGGCAATTTCGGCCCCGGCAATGCTCCCGGCGCCGGCGGCCCCCCGACTTCGGGCCACGGCAAGCCTCGCCCATAATCCGTGTTCCCGGGCGATTGGCTTGGCGACTGGCTGGCCCGATAGGTAAGAGCCATCATGCGGCTTCACACCGCATGATGGTTTCTTTTTGGGGGTGTGAGACAGGATTCACCTGTCGCCTGTTTTGGTGGGGCGGCATTGGACTCGACACCCAACGCTCGCGTCGTCATACTGCCGGAGCGCGGTGTGGTGCGCCTCCGGGCAGACGCCACCCGCCGAACCCCGGTTGATAACAGTGCTGCTGCGTAATTGCTCAGGCGAGCGCGAAAGAGGGCGGACGAGCGCGTCCGCGCGGCGGACCTGGCTATTGGAGCGCGGACATGCTTGGGGGATGCCGTCGGGATTGGGCGACGAACCCAGACGCGCGTCCGGGCCATGTGCCTGTCCCGGAGGGACATGCGAGAATAGCCCAACGTTTCAACGTTGGGTAGGAGCGTCTAAGCCGTCACGAGTCCCGAAGGGACGGCCGAAAGGTTGGGCGCTGTCAGCCGTCCCTTCGGGACTTGTTGGCCCTTGTATGGCTAAACCCAACGTTGAAACGTTGGGCTATTATCATACGTC
Source organism: uncultured bacterium (assembly GCA_963749495.1). Classification (GTDB taxonomy): domain Bacteria; phylum Verrucomicrobiota; class Verrucomicrobiia; order Limisphaerales; family UBA8199; genus CAVQND01. Next base: position 414,845 of record CAVVMW010000012.1, on the reverse strand, counting down.
CCTCCGGGACGGATGGGCCGGAGGCAAGAGGGGCTATTCGGCGTTCTATTCCCGGCAAATCCTCTTGGTGGCCATCGCCGCGCTGCTGCTGCTTGCTGCCGGCGCCTTGGCTTCGCCCAGCCAACAACCCTCGCTGGAGGACCTGACCAACGCGTTCAAGATCCACCTTTGGAACTACGGTCTGGATGTGCGCAACGCGCTGGGCTACAAGGACAACGTCCTGCTCAGCCATACCAATCGGCAGGGCTCCGCGTTTTGGGATGGGGGCGGCGATGTCCTGGTCTTCCGGCTGCCCAGCGGGAACTGGCTCTTCAACGGCATGGTCGCGGGGGATTATATCCACTATTTCGGCGGGAGCATAGCCAGCGACGAGCAGACCGTGTTCGGGGTGGCGCAGTTGAGCCGCACCTTCGGGCAGCATTGGACCGCCGCCCTGGGCGCGAACTACGCCTACCAGGACCAGGTGATGGACCTGAGCGCCATCGAGCCGGAGCAACCCGGGGCCGGGCGAGTCTTGGGCCACACCTTCACGGGCCGCTCCTCGGTGCGTGGGCAATACGGCCCGGGCTGGGCGGAGGCCGAGATGACGGGGACGCGGCAGTTGCTCCAGTCCCCGCTGGACAGCTACTGGCAATTTGGCCCCAAGCTCACGCTCGGCCGCCATCTAGGCAAGCAAGACGACCTGACCCTCAGTTGCCAGTGGACCAGGTTCTATTATGATCACCGGATGGACTTCGACCGGCAAGGAAACGCGCTCACGAACAGCTCGCTTGCCATGATGTCGCAGGCCGTTCAATTGGCCTGGCGCCACGGCTGGGACCAGTCCGGCCGATGGCACACCACTCTGACTGCCGGATTCGCTTCCGACCAGGACAACAGCTCGGGTTATTTCGATGCTGACTGTTATTCTCTCTCGCCGAAGGTGGAATACCGGGCGGGGCGCTGGATGTTCAGCGCCTCGGTGGGCGGGGCGGCCTACGATTTCCCGGTGCAAACCGTCGCCATTGCCGGCGGGCCTCATCGCACCAAGACCTGGCTGGGGGCCAATGCGCGCGCCGAATGGAAGGCCACAAAGGTCCTGAAACTCCAGGCCAACTACAACTTCGACCGCTCCTATTCGAACCTTGACATCGATGATTACTCCGCGCATACCTTCAGTGTCGGCGTAGAATTGCAGTTTTAGCCTTGTTATGGCGCGGAGTCTGTTCGGCCCACGAACATTGCCAACGCTCGTGCTCGTGCTCGCTCTGGGGGTTCTGGGCGGGGCGGTCCTGGCGGGCCACCGGCATCTCCAGCGCGTCGTCCGCACCCAACTGATAGACCAGGACGGCGAAATCCGCTATGCCGTCGCCCAGGCCCAATTAATCAACAGCCCGGCCACAAACCTGGCTGAGAGGCTGCAGTCGCCGGCCGAACAACTCGCGCTGGCCCTGCAGATCTCAGGGGTAAAGAGCAACGTCCTCGGTGTTCGCCTTTATGACGCCGACGGACGGTTCGTCACTGCCTTTCCCCCTTATGTTAGGGAAGCTAGCCTCGAGCTTGTCGCGCGCGCCGCCCTGGACCAACTCCGGCCCCTGAGCCGCTACTTCAATCGGGCGGACCTGGCGGATTTCTTCCTCATGGACCCTTCAGCCGCCACGGCCTCGAGCAATACCGTGCCGTTGCTCGAGGTCAATATCCCCATCCATGCCCCCGGCCAAGGCCGGTTGCTGGCCAGCGCCCAGCTCCTGCTGGACGGCCACGACCTGGCCCTCAAGGCGGCTGCCCTCGACCGCCAACTCAGTCTGGAGGCCTGGGCCGTCTTCCTCTCTGGCAGTGCGCTGCTGGCCGGAATGCTGCTCTGGGCCTACCGCCGTCTCGAGCGGGCCAACCACCTCCTGCACGAGCGGACCGAGCGCCTGCTGCGCGCCAACCACGAACTGACCCTGGCCGCAAAAACCACCGCCCTGGGCGCCGTCACCGCCCACCTCATCCACGGCTTGAGCAATCCGCTGGCCGCGCTGCAGCTCTTCCTGCACGCCCAGGGCGACGACCATCCTGGCGACAGCGATTGGGAGCACGCCCTGGCCGCCACCCGCCGGATGCAGGACTTGGTGCACGAAGTCGTTCGGGTGCTGGGGGAACAGGACCCGCGCGAATACTACGAGATTACGATCCGGGAAATGGCCGGCGTGCTCGAGGCCAAGGTCCGCCCCGCCGCCCAGGACTCCGGCGTGCGGTGGGAGGCCCGGGTTTTAGCCCGGGGCCGGCTCTCGAACCACCATGCCAATGTGGTCCTCCTGATTCTGGAGAATCTCGTCTCCAATGCTTTGCAGGTTACGCCCCGAGGCAAGGCCGTTCGGGCCTTATTCTTCCAGCGTGCCGGCGGCGTCGTGTGCGAGATCGCCGACGAAGGCCCCGGTTTTGCGGAGGCGGCCCTGAAGAAGCTGTTTGTGCCGTGCCGTTCGACCAAAGGGGGCGCGGGTTTGGGCCTGGCCATCAGCAAACAACTCGCCGATCATATCTCGGCCAGCCTGGAACTAAAGCGCAACGGCCCCGGCGGGTGCGTCATGGCGCTGACGCTCCCGGCTGCGATGCTCGCCTCGCACCCGCCGCAGGAGTCGCCCGCGCTGGCAGCCGCGGCCGCCACGCCATGAAGAAGGGACAAAAGGGACAAAAGCGACATAAGGGACGCGAGGGCAGTGACACGGGGCAGCGATGGCAGAGATGGGCGGGGCCATTGACAAAGGCGCTCGGCGCGCCTGTGCGCCAGGGGCGCCACCGTAGCGCAGGTTTGGAAACCTGCGCTACGACTTTGTCAACGGCCATCGAGAGATGGGCCGTTGCCGGCGGGCGGTATGCCGGGGCTTGGGGAATGGTCCTGGTCCTGGGCCTGGGCCTTGCAGCCGCTGCGCGGGCCGCGGTCGACCTGCCGCCCGATTGGCACTGGGCCAATCCCACGCCGCACGGGGCCGAGGTCTATGGTCTGGCCCGCAGCGCGGGCACGTATATCCAGGTGGCGGAACAGGGCCAGATCTTCACCAGCGACGACCTTCTGTCGTGGACGCCGCAGCAGAGCCACACGACGGCTTCGTTGCGCGCCGTCACCTTCCTGGGCGGGCGATGCATCATCGTGGGCGAGGCCGGGACGGTGCTCTTCTCGGACGACCTCTCCAGCTTCTACGTCGTGGACTTGCAGACCTCCAATTGGCTGGAGTCGGTGGCCGCCTCGACCAACCTCGTGGTTGCAGTGGGAGACCACGGCGCCATCTACACGAGCGCCGAGGGCGTTTCCTGGGCGCGCGCTCCGGTGACGTTCAGCAACTGGCTGGCCGGAGTGGCTTTCGGGGGCGCGCGCACCTTCGTGACGGTTGGGGACAGCGGTTTCATCGCCACGAGCGCCGATGGTTCAACCTGGAAGACCGCCAACAGCAAGACGAGCGCCAGCCTGAATTGGGTGGCCTGGCTCGGCAACCAGTTCCTCGCCGTCGGCCAGGGCGGCGTGACGCTCACCAGCTCCAACGGCACTGCCTGGCAAAGCGTCGCTACCGGGGCGACCAATGCGCTCTACACCATCACCGGCCACACGAATGCCTCTCTGGTCGCCGGCGATTCCGAACTGCGGCTCAAGGAATCGGCCAACTGGTCCAATGAACTCTCCCCCGCCCTGGCATCGCCCGCCCCTGCCTGGACCTACTACACGTCCGCCTGGAGCACCAACAGCACCAATGCCTACATCGTATCCGGCAGCGCGGGCCTCACGGCCGTCGGCGCCCGGACCAACAGCGCCACTTCCTGGTGGCTGCCCGATTTTCCGGTGCGCTCCTGGCTCTGGGCGGTCACGCGCACACCGCACAGCTACATCGCGGTCGGCAATTACGGCACTGTTCTCAGCAGCCCGGATGCCTATGCCTGGGCAGTCGAGTTGGTGCCGCCCACGGTGACCAATTCGGTCCTCCTGGGGGTTGGCGGCAGCACCAACCTGCTCCTGGCCGTCGGCACCCAGGGCACGGTCCTCTGGGCCACCAACGCCTTTCTCTGGAACCAACTCACCGCGCCGACCACCTACGACCTCCAAGGCGTCTTCTTCGATGGCGCCCAGTTCATCCTGTGCGGCGACCATGGGACGCTCCTGACCAGCGCCGATGGGGCGGCCTGGACCAAGCGCTCGACCTCCACGACGGTCTTCCTGACCAGCATCACCCGCTTTCCCAATCGCCTGGTTGTCGTGGGCGACAAGGGGACGATCCTGACCAGCACCAATCGCGTAAACTGGACGCTCAAGCAGGTCACCACCAACTGGCTCTCGCAAGTCGCCTACCTCAACGGCGCGCTCCTGGCCGTGGGCAACAACGGCACGATCCTGACCAGCTTTGACGCCACCAACTGGACCGCCCGCAGCAGCGGCACCACCAACTGGCTCAACGCCGCCGACTTCCTCGCCGGCACCTGGTTCGTCGCCGGCAATCATGGCACCGTCCTGGGCAGCCCCGACCTGACCAATTGGACCAGCTTCCCCACCCTCACTTACAGGTCCCTCTACGGCCTGGCCCACGACCAGGGCCAATTGGTCGTTGTCGGCGCCGATGGCGTCATCCTTCGCAGCCAGGTCATCTCCCCGTCCACACCCGTCCCAATCGCCAACTACAAACTCTCCGACGGACAAGGCCTCTTCCTGTTCACCGGCTCGTTGGATCAGGACTTCTTCCTTGACTCGAGCACTGATTTGTCCACCTGGACCCAGGGGCCGATGCTCCTGTTCACGGACAACAGTGGCACTCTGATCTATCTCCAGTCGGCGCAAACCAATCCCCCGCCCTCCGAGTTCTACCGCACCGAGGCGGCGCAGTAGGAGGCGGTGCCCAGACTCCGGTTCCGGACCTTTGTCGCAGCCTTCGTCGCAGCCTTTGTCGAGACTTGGCCAAATCAACAAAGGCTGCAACAAAGTCTGGGACAAAGGTTGCGACGGGCTATTGCCTCACCGTTTCACCTGTTCGCGGTCGAAGACCAGGTCCTGATCGAAGCCCTTGCCGGCACTCTGGTAGCCGAGGTGAAGGCGGACAGGGCCTGTCCTCCAGCGCCACTCGTACGGGGTATGGAGCTGGTAAGAGTAGGAGTAGGCTGACGGGTAGGGCCACTCGTAGGCCCCCCAAAAGGGATAGCCTCCCATGTCCAGGGGCCCATAACCCCAATAAGGCGTGTAGGCGTAGCCGATGACGCGGCGCGGGAGGGGCGGCAAGAACAGGGCTATGTGGCTGTGCGGCCCGAGCGCCTGGCCGCGAACCGGGTGGGATTCGCCGCGCGGGTCAACGACATAACTCCGGCCAGGCAGGAGCGTGACTGATTGGCCGGTCGGGTTGATGACGCGCATGACCAGGCGATCGCCCCTGCTGGCGAGGCTGTATTCAAGCGGGGGATACGGCACAGTGACGGGCTCTTTGCCGATGCGGGTCGCGGCCGAGGCCGGTTCGACCAGCCGGTAATCGAAGCGCGCGCAACCGCAAAGCACCGCCGCGCCCAGCGCGGCCAGGAGTGGGAGCGCCGCAGACCTGACAGGGCCACCGATAGTCATATTCAATCTCTTGGCTCGACTATAGCGCGGCGGCGGCGGCGCGCAATAGGGAATGGACCCGAGGCGACCCGGGCGCATCTCATCTTTGTCGAGCCCGGCCGAACCGAGCGATGGGAGCGCGCGTCCGAGCTCGCGAAGCGTTTTGGACTGCGGCAGTCCTCTGCCGCTCTTGGGACCCTGGGGACGCGAAAGCGCCAGAGGACTGGCGCAGTCCAAAACCTTGCGGGCTTCCCGACGCCGCGCTCCAATTGCCCGGCTTGCCGGGGGCCGACAAAGGTGAAATGCGCCCCTCGGACCCGAGCAGCCTCCGGGCTACTTCACTGGGAGCGCCGGAGTCCTTGCCGGCGCTGTTGCCCTTGCTCTTCCTCGCCCGCATCGCCGGCCGGGGCCACCCGCACCGCCATCCAGACCCAACATCCCCACCGGAGCACTCCGCACTCCGCACTCCGCATTCGGTCCATTCGTCATTCGTCATTCGTCATTCGTCATTCGTCATTCCGCCCTCTGCCCCCCTTGTCCCAGACTCCCGCCGCGCCTATGCTTGCGGTGTGTCAACTCGCGCGCACATGCCCATCGCCCTGACGATAGCCGGCTCGGACAGCGGCGGGGGCGCGGGCATCCAGGCCGACCTCAAGACCTTCGCGTCCTTGGGCGTGCACGGGACCAGCGCCCTGACCTGCATCACCGCCCAAAACCCGAGGGGCGTCCGCGGCATCCAGCCCTGCAGTGTCCAACTGCTGCAAGGCCAGCTCGAGGCCGTCTTCGACGAGTTACCCCCCGCAGCGGTGAAAACCGGCATGCTCTATTCCGCCGCTATCATCCACGCCGTGGCTGCCTTCCTGGCCGGCCGAGGGGGGCCGCTGCTTGTAGTGGACCCGGTCCTGGTCTCGACCAGCGGTACGCCATTGCTCGAGCCCGGCGCCCTCAAGGCGCTGCTGGCCGAACTTCTGCCTCTGGCCAGCCTGGTCACGCCCAACGTGCCCGAGGCGCAGTTGCTGACCGGCCGCAAGCTCGACTCGGTCCAGGACCTGCGCGAGGCCGCCCGCGACCTGCACCGCCGGTTCGGCTGCGCCGCCCTGGTCAAAGGCGGGCACCTGCGCCGCCTGCGCGAAGCGGCGGACATTTTCTATGACGGCCGGCAGGAACTGCTCTTGAGCGCCCCGTTCATTCGCGGCGTCCGCACCCACGGCACCGGCTGTGTCTATTCGGCCGCCATCGCCGGTTTCCTGGCCCGCGGCCTGCCCCTGCCCCGCGCCGTCTGCCGCGCCAAGCACTACATCACCCAGGCCATCGCCACCAGCCGCCGGGCCGGCCGCCACTGGGTGCTCAATATGTCCTGGCGCGGCAAACGGCACGACCCACAATGCCGGCAGGCCTTGCACCCGTGGAGAGGACGTGATACAAATGCTGTGTGACATCGAACACCATTACGATACGATTGCGACGGCCCAAGGCGGAGGTTCAGACCAAGGCCAAACCTAACGTCAACGCTTGGCTCAATAAGCTCATCGAGGACGCCCTGGGTCCCCGCAGAGCGGATTGGAACGAACACTTTGATCGGCCATCCTCAGGCAGGAAATTCCAGCTTACCGGCAAGGTCGAGCGCCGCGAACGGTGAATTTCGCGGACACCAACTGGCTGGCTGCGGCTTACATCGAGCCTGGGCCTGGCGACGCCGAGGCTGTGAGGCGCAGGGAGATTGTGGAACGCTTTATGCGCCGCCATGGCGGGCAACTCATTGTCTCGCACGTTGTCTTGCTGGAAGCGCGCAACATTTTTTCGCGGGTCACCGGGGAGGGCGAGCCGCCCGAATGGCGGAAGCTGGAGGCGGATTTCGACGGACGGCTTTACGTGGACGCAATGAACTGGGATCTCCTGCGGCGGGAATGTAATGCCCTTTTCTCCAAGTACGCCTGGAAGGCCGCTGTCGGGACTTTCGACGCCGCCATTGTCGCCTCGGTCAAGTTGGCTGGGGGAACACGCTTCCTATCGTTCGATGCTACGGCTAGAGCGATGGCTGCCGCCGAAGGCATCGAGGTCTATCCTGCGCTAAGCGCGGCGGAAAAGCAGCTTGCCTCTTCCCTCAAACGCCGAACCTGATTCATGCGTCCACTGCACGCAAATCCTCCCTTGCTGGCCCGCTCAAGAGGTGCCAAAGTGGGCGCAGAAACAATTCCTTTTCCTTGGACTATGAAAACGACGCGGCTTGGCTCGGCTCGGTTGGCAGTGGCGGTGATGGCGCTGGCGCTGGCGGGCGGAGCGCCGCCTGCAGCGGGCCAGGGCCAACCGCCGAAACAAACCGCCACTTCGCAGCCTGAGGCTGCCCCGGCCGCCTCGCCCGGCCCCCAGGCCGCGGGCAGGCAGCGGCAGCCCGGGCGGCCGGTGAAGGTTTCGGCCATCTGCATAGGATTTGGCGGTGACCATGACGCGAAGTTGAAGCTGGCGCTCGAACACCTGGAGACCGCCGGACGGGAGGGTGTGGACATCGCCTGCCTGCCGGAGGAGTTCGCCGGCACGTCGGCCGAGCCCATTTCCGGGCCCACGGTCGAGGCGGTGGCCAAGTTGGCCGCGCGGCATAAAATGTACGTGGTGTGCCCGATACGCGAGCAGGCCGGCGCGGAACAGTACAACACGGCGGTCCTGCTGGATCGCAACGGGAAAGTAGCGGGTTATTATCGCAAGGTGTTTGTCTTTTGGGGCGAGGGCCTCCACGTGAGCCGGGAGGGCGTCAAGGTGTTCGACACGGACTTTGGCCGGATCAGCATTCTGACCTGTTTCGATGTGAACTTTCCCGAGCTGTGGCAACAGGCGGACGACTTGGGCGCCGAGATCGTGTTTTGGCCCAGCGCCTATGGCGGCGGCGCGCCCCTCTACGGCCATGCCCTGGTCCACAGTTTCTACATCGTGCCCGTCGGACGCGGCAACCTCATCGATTGCACTGGCAAGGCGCTCGACCACCCCGCCCAACCCCGCCCCGGCCAGTTCGTCGCCACCTTCGACCTGGACCGGACGCTCGTCCACAAGGACTTTCACGCCGAGAAAGTGGCGCGGCTGCTCAAGGAACACCGCGGCGAAGTGGAACTGGAATGCGATTTCGACATGGAAGGCTGGTACCTGCTGCGGGCCGTCCGGGGGGGCGTCCAAGTGAGGGCCCTCTGCAAAGAGTACCAAATCGAGCCGTTGCGGGACTACCGCCGCCGCAGCCGCGACCAGATCAACGAGGCCCGAACCCAGGGCAGGAGAATCTGAGCGAGGGGCGAGGGACGAGGGGCGAGGGGCGGAGGCGAGGGTTCGCCCTCCAGATTCGGATGCGCCCGGCCCAATTCTCATCCGCGATTGGTCCTTCGTCATTCGTCATTCGTCATTCGTCATTCGTCATTCGCCCCTCGTCCCTCAGAACCCCCCGATGTTCTGCAACTGCTTGAAGTAGGCGGTCCAAAAGCGGACGATGTAGTAGGCGATGAGGAACACCACCACGAGGTACACGGCGCGCGGCAACCAGCGGGCCAGGGTGTGCAGTTTCCTGGAGCCTTCCTCCTGGTAGTAGGTGTGCAGGCGGCGCAGAGTGTCATCGAGCTGCCCGCTGATTTCGCCCGTCGCGTACTGGTCGGCAAAGAGGGTGGGAAACTGCCCCGAGGCGGTCACGACCTCGGCGGGCGTGCGCCCGCCGTCCACGTCCGGGCGCCAGGCCAGCACCGTGCGCCGCAGGGCGGGCGAGCCGCTGGCCGCCGCCGCCAGTTCCCAGGCCTGGATGACGCTCACACCGGCATTGAGCAGGGCCTCCAGCGAGGCGGCCAGACGCCCCAGCGCCAGGTCCCGCCGCGCCGCCCCCAGGACCGGCACGGGGTGCAGCACCTGCTCGACCAGCCCCCGCCACCGCTCGCCGTGCCGGCTTTGAGCCGCATACACCAGCAGCGCCACCCCGGCATAGATCGGCACGAGCACCACGGCAACCTGGCCCAGGTAGGCCACCCAATTGCCCGAGAGGAAAAACTGCGAGAAGGGCAGGATGAACACCGCGAAATGAAACAGGAACGCAGGGTAGGCCAGGTCCGCAATCAACTGCCGCGCGATGTGCGCGCGGTCGGCGTAGTAATCTGCCAGCAGCCGGAAACAGGCATCAAGCCGCCCGCTCTGCTCGCCGGCGTGGAGCAGGGAGACATCGAACTCCGGCAGCCAGGGCGGGTGCAGGCGCCGCAGCGACTCAGTGAGTGTGCAGCCTCCCGCCAGCTCCCGCAGCACCCGTTGCAGCCGCTGGCGGTCCGAGCGGGCCGGGGGCCGCCGCTCCAGCGTCTCCAGGGCCGACACCAGCCCCAAGCCGGCGGCAGTCAGCGAGGCGAGCTGCTGATACAATTGGGCCCGTTTGGAAAACTGCCCCGGCGTGAGGATCATCGGCATATTCGCCTGCGCCGGCCCTTACCATCGGCCGGCGCGGAATGATTATTGCCCACCACCCGCCCCGGCGCAAGTCTTTCGGGAGCTCGATGACGAGATGTCCTCGAGATTCATTGGTCGAAGTAGTCCATTTGCATGACCTCGCGAAACTGCTCCTCGGTCACTTTGAGCGGGTCGCGTTCCAGCAGCCTGGCCAGGCCCGCCTTCCCGTGCCGCGCGCCCTTGCTGCGCTTCACGTAATCGCTCAGGGCGTGCTGCACGATGTCGCCGATCCGGCGGCGCTGCTGCGCCGCCAGCATTTTTACGTCCTGGTACAGACCGTCATCCACTACAGTTCCAATCTTTCCTTTCATAACAATCGCTTTATTGCTGCACTAGGACTTCCATCAGGGAGAAGCCGCCGTGGTGGCAGGGTTCGTCCAGCAGCCACGGCGTGATGACTGCTGAAGTTTCCCGTTCAGGACTTCACCTTTAGGTTCCAGCAGCTTTTTGAGCATTGACCAAGTCATGCCATCTGTCTCTAGATGTGTCAAGAATTCTACTGCAAATCGAAATCCTCGACCATGTAATTGTCGGCGAGGCACTCCATTCGTTACGGGAGTTGGGCTGCTTCACGGGATGACCAGCAACAACCACCAACCTTATTGAAGAGCCCGATTCATTCACTCGGGTTCGGCTCTATGTCTGTCTGTCTATGGAATGAACGGCATCGAACTCCCGTCCCCCTCACTTGCCGGGATCCTGGTCCTGTTCCTTGCCCGGATGAAGTCCGAAATGAATCAGTTTGGCCCGCATGGTGACGCGGGTGATGCCAAGCCAGCGGGCGGCTTTGGCTTGATTGCCTTGGGCTTGCAGTATTGCGCGCGCAAAGAGCTCCCGCTCGGCGGCTTCAATCACGCGGGCGTAGGCGTCAGGAACCTCCTCGCCCCGCGCCTCGGCCAGCACTTCGTCAATGTATTCGCCGCCCGGAAGCGCGGCGAAACACGGGGCGCCGGCGCTTTTGTTCAGCGTCGTGCGGACATGCTCGAGGTTGATCGTGTAACCTCGCGCTGCCAAAAGGGCCTTGCGTATTGCGTTTTGCAGCTCGCGCACGTTGCCAGGCCAGGGTTGCGCCTGGAGAAAGTCAAGGGCCTCCGGGTGAATCGACGGATTGGCATTGCCCAATTCGGCGCCGTGCCTGGCAAGAAAATAGCGCACGAGCTCCGGAATGTCCTCACGGCGGCTCCGCAGCGGCGGCAACGTGATCACCACCACGTTTAGCCGATAGTAAAGGTCCTCCCGAAACTGTTTTTCCCGGATGGCAGCCTCCAGGTCCCGATGGGTTGCCGCGATGACCCGCACGTCCACGGGGATTGTCTCTTTGCCGCCGAGCCGCTGCAAGGTCCGTTCCTGGAGCACGCGCAAGAGCTTTACCTGTGTGCCCAGCGTCATGTCACCGATTTCATCGAGAAAGATCGTGCCGCGGTCGGCTTGTTCGAACCGGCCGATGCGCCGGGCGTCCGCGCCGGAGAACGCGCCCCGTTCGTGGCCGAACAACTCGCTCTCCAACAGCGTTTCCGGTATCGCTGCGCAATTGACAGTAATGAAGGGGGCGTTGGCACGGTCGCTGTGCTGATAGAGCGCGCGGGCGATCAGCTCCTTGCCCGTGCCGGTTTCGCCCTGAATGAGCACGCTGACCGGCTTGGAGGCCACACGGCCGATCTCTTTGTAGATGGCTTGCATGGCCGAGCCGCGGCCTACGAGGGCCTCCCGTCTCGTGCTGGGGTCGCCGAGCGCCACCGGCTCGGACATGCGGCGATTGCTGTCGGCGGCTTGGCTGACCAGGGCGAGCATCTGGGGAAAATCAAACGGCTTCAGCAAGTAGTCGTAAGCCCCGAATTTCATTGCTTCGATGGCGGTTTCGGTCGTGCCATAAGCGGTGACAAGGATGATCGGCAAACGAGGCTGGGCGGAGTGCAACTGGCGAACGAGTTCCAAGCCGTTCAGGCCGGGCAACTTGAGATCGCTGATGACCACGTGGAATGTCCCTTCGCTGGCGCGCGCAAGCCCGGTGTCGCCGCGCGCCTCCACGGCCACTTGACAGCCTTCCTCGGCCAGCACCCGCTGCAGTGTGTCGGCAATGCCGGGGTCGTCCTCGATCAGCAGGATCCTGGTCGTTTCAGTCTCCATGCGGCCCATTGTGGCCCACCGAGGCCGGCAAGACAACCCCGAACGTCGTGCCGAGACCCGGCGCCGTCTGATATTCCAGGAGGCCCCCATGGCTTTGCACAATGCGCGCCGCGATGGACAAGCCAAGTCCCGTCCCGGTGGGTTTGGTCGTGAAGAAGGGATCGAAGAGCCGCTTTTGAACCTCCGGAGGAATCCCCTTGCCGTTGTCCTCCACTTCCAGAATGACGACGCTGGTTTCCAGGCCTCCAAGCCGTCGGCGATCGGAGCGCGCGCGCAACTTGACCACGCCATTCCGGTCGATGGCCTCGGCGGCGTTGCGAACGAGGTTGATCAGCACCTGCTTGATCTGCTGCTCGTCTGCGGCGAAGCAAAGCGGCGGTGCTTCTTCACGGATAAGCTGGATATTGCAATTGGCCAGTTGCGGCGCCAGCAGAGCATGAACTTCACGCAAGGGCGCGTCCGCAGTCACGCGCGCGAGCTTGGAATCGCCAGGGCGCGCGAAAAGCAGGAAATCATTCACGATGCGCTCGAGCCGCAGAATTTCGCGGTTGATGACCTTGGCGTCGGCTGCCTCCTGGGTCCCGGGTTGACATTTTTTTTGCTGGAGAAACATCGCGCCTTTGATGGCCGTCAGCGGGTTGCGGATTTCATGCGCGACGCCGGCCGCCAGCACGCCCAGCGAGGCGAGTTTCTCCTGGCGCTCGCGCAGGCTCTCGCTTTCGACCAACTTGAGGCGCAACGGGACAATCATGTCGCGGTAAACCACGGCGCCCAAGGCCACAGCAAAGCCGAACAGCAGCCCGAGTGAGACGAGCATGAGGACGCGTAATCGAGCGATCACCCCACCTGCCCTGGTCAGCACCTGGTCTCTGGAGGCCACATGCGCCCGGCTGAGGCTCTTGCAGAGAGCGTGCAGGCGCTGCGACTCCGTCCTCAAGTCGGTGTATTCATCCATCGTCGCGCTGGCCTCACCGAGGGCCACCAGCCGGACCAGCAGTTGCTCGGCCACGTGCAAATAGTCGTGATAGGCGGCGTCAATCTGACGCATGAGCACTCTCTCCTGCTCGGTGGTCAGCATCATCTTTTGCGTTTTAATCCAACGGTCCAATTGCCTGCTCGCCTCGTTGAAGGCATCCACATCATGGGCCACATGGGACCGGCCGAAATGATAGAGCGATTCGTTTAGTCTGCGCAGAGAATCGCCGAACTGGTCCGCAACGAGGAAGCTCTCCGAGTCCACCTGGTCCAAACGTGCGCGCAACTCTCCCGAATACGACTGCAGTTTCACGGTCAAAAAGGCGATGCCCAACCCCGCCAGCACGATGGTGGCGACGAGGCCCGTCAATCTTCGTTGGACGCGATTTCGCATAATCAGATGGTTAGCGACTATTCAGTTGAGCATACTGGCTAGCCACAAAAGGCAACAACTAGGCTCAGTCAACCAGCAAACTCATCGGAAAACAAGCCCCCGCAAGAACTATGCACAACATGGCACGCCAGACGCTAGGGGCTGATGCCGTGCATGACGATGATCTGGCCGATAATGTGATCTGGCCGATATTGTCGACTGCAAGCCGGGTGAAACGCGAGCGGAACGGACCCGAGCCGCGGCCAATCCCCGCTTCAGGACGTCCGTCCTTGCCCGTGGCAGGCAGCCGCCGCCCAAAGGGGCCCAGCAATGACCTCCAAAACTAAAACCACGGCCCCCCGTGCAATCCCCAAAACCATCCTGCTTGTGGATGACGACCCATCGGTGCGCGAGGTGATTGGGCGCGTCCTGGCGGAGGAAGGGTATCGGGTCTTGTCCGCATCGAACGGTCCAGGGGCAATCGCAATCGCGGCCTCCAACTCTCTCGACATGGTATTGCTCGACTTGAACATGCCTGGCCAGGGCGGCTGGGACACGTTCGAGAAGCTCACCTCGAACAACCCGTTGCTCCCAGTGATCATCATCACGGCCCGGCCTGACGCGCTCTTCACTTCAGTTGCCGCGGGCGTTTCCGCCCTTTTGGAAAAGCCGCTCGACTACCCAAAACTGCTTGCGATGTTGCGCGTCGTGCTCGCGGAAAGCCCGGAGGTGCGCTTGGCGCGCATGATGGGCCGCCGCTCTGCCTTCCATTACCTGCCGGCGGGCGGGAAGGCCACTCGATCATAAACAGACCCATTTCCAGGAATTTCATAAAAACGAGAATCCGAAAGATCATTAGGAAAGAAAGAGTAACTATGAGAATCAAACAGAGGTTCTGCTTGTGCGCCGGAGTTCTGGCGTGCATCGGCATAGCGCCCAACGCCGCCAAGGCCCAACTGCCGGCGGATTTTCCGACGTTCACGGTCACGACACACCAAACCAATGCGGTGGCTGACGGCTACATTTTTCTTGCCGCCAGCTACGTCATGATGCTCAAGAACGACGGCACACCGTTCTGGTATGAGAACACGCCGGTAGCGGGTCTGGCCCCGCTAGGCAGTATGGATTTCAAGCAACTGCCAAACGGCTTCTTGCACCATGCTGATCTCTTCGATTTTACCTCCACGGCTGCTACCGAGGTTCATCATCGGATTCTGGACAACAGTTACAACCTCGTCGAGACGATCGACGCTGGCAACGGCTATGTTGCGGAAGGCCACGATTTCCAGATGTTGCCCAACGGGAACGCCCTAGTGCTCAGTTACTATGACACGCAGATGGACTTGAGCAAGTTCATTCCGGGCGGTTGGCCCAGCGCGCTGGTCTCGGGAGCCTGCATTCAGGAGTTGGACTCTCACCGCAACGTGGTGTGGCAATGGCGCGCCTGGGATCATTACGCGTTCAGTCCGGCCAGGCTTGTCCCTCTGTTCAGCCCGGTGAATCCCGTCCAGATCGCCTTCCACGTCAATACGGTCACCCTGGATACCGACGGGAATCTGCTGATCTCGAATGTCCCCTTTGACGTGGAGAAGATCAACCGTCAAACCGGCGATGTCATGTGGGTGTTGGGCGGCCCTTTTGGCCAATTTCAGTTCCTGAACGAAGAGCCGCAGGTGGCGGCGCCTCACTTCGCCTGTCATGACGTGAATCGCCTCCCCAACGGCGACATTCTTCTCTTTTGCGACGGCGACCTCGCGGCCACGCGCTCTTCAAAAGTGTACGAATACCAAACTGATGAAGTTAATCTGACCGCCAAACTGATCTGGAGTTACTCGCCCGATCCTCCTGTTTACAGTTGGAACGCGGGCAGTGCCCAGCGCATGCCCAACGGCGATACCGTCATCGGATGGGGTTCGGGCGGCCCCGTGGAGGGCATTGGCGCCCCCCCCGTCGATCACCAGGTCCCAGCCATCACCGAGGTGGATCCTTCCGGCAGCGTGGTGTTCCAAATGTGGTTCAACAACACCAACGCCGCCAGCTACCGTGCCTTCCGGTTCCCCTACCCGCCACAGGCCGAGGCGATCACTGTCCCCGCGGCCGAGATAGCGCTTGGAAACACCTACGACTTCGGCCCGGCCGGCGTTTCATTTACCGTGACCTCCGGCGGCGGAGTCGGATACAATTCGATGACCGTCACCCGTGAGGCTTTTGCTCCCGTTTATCCTGTGTTCGACGGCAAGCCGCCGCGCGTTTTCCCCGCGCGCGTCTCCCTGGCGCAAACATCTATCAAAACCCTCGGCGCCGATTTCCAGTTCGATGTGGCCACCTTCGGCTTTGACAACCCGACCAACCTGACGGTTTACTACCGCAGCACCACCGGCCAGGGCCTGTTCGCACCGCAGATCAATAACAGCTATTATAACCCCGTCACCGGCAAACTGGTTGCTTCTCTGAACCTGACCCCCTCGGGCAGCGACCTTGGCGAGATAATCTTCGGCTACCCTGATATCGCCGAAGTGCCGTTCCCGCCGATCCTGAACGCGGTGGAAAACTACCGCGGGGTTCAGCCTTACGACGTCATCGCGCCGGCCGCGGCGACGACGGGCATGGTTTACAGCGTGAACCAGCAGCGGCCCATTTCCCTTTCCTGGTCGCCGCGGGGCTTTGCCGCCTATTACTTGCTCCAGGTGGACACCAACCAGGATTTTGCGGACCCGGTGGTGGACGTGGAGCAGCAGACTGATGCCTTTTATGTCTGGAGCAATGCCGCCCCGGCCACGACTTACTATTACCGAGTGAGGACCGTCAACGACGGCGGCACCGGCCCCTGGGCAGTCGGCTCCTTCCAGACGGCGGCTCCGTTTGTGCAGGTGACGGTCCCCGACGGCGGTGAAGCCTGGAGGCGAGGCCTTTCCTACTTCATTCAGTGGAAAGACAATCTGGCCGAAAGCGTCCGGATTGACCTCTACAAAGGGGGCGTCTTGGTCGTGAACATCACGACGAACGCACCCTTCGCGGGGGCCTATCGATGGCCGGTCCCGCCAAACCTGACAACCGGCAGCGATTACACTATCCAAATCACGAGCGTTACGAACAGCGCCCTGTCAACGACCTCCGCCCAGCCCTTCAGCATAGTCGATCCGCCGGCGGTCACTCCCGGCTCGCTCGCGCCTCTGCCGGATGGACGCATCCAGTTTTCAGTGACAGCCCCGGGCGCTTCGACGGTTACGGTACTGGGATCCACGAACCTCTCAACGTGGGAGGACTTGCAGACTGTCCCGCTGACCAACGGCACGGCACTTTTCATCGATAATGGCGCCACCAACTTTTCCCAGCAGTTCTACCGCCTGCGGATTCCTTGAAAGGCCCGGCGGCTTGCCGCAACGGGCGGCCGGCACCGACTTGCCCACCGCGCTGTGAATTACCAAGTTAACTCAATTGGGAACCCTTTCCCACCTCGGGGAACTATTCCCCGAATCCCACTGGCTGCCAGACGCACAGTCCCTGAGTCGCTCCCGGAGGAGGGCTGGGAAGATCCTAAGCTTCCGGGCGTTGGCACACTGCTTGCTCACAGGCCATAAACGACGCTTGGATTTCAGCGGCCGAGAGGACAGGGCATCATGATGTTATTCAAAGCACCGTCAACTCAGTTATCGTTGCGCCGGTCTGCGCTGTCCGCCGTGCTTGCCAGCCTCATCAATGTGCCCTTGTGCGCACATGCCTTGACGATCACAACGGGGCCGTCTTTCAGCCCAGCCGAGAGCGCGCCGCTTGCCGGGGTCTTGCAGCTAAGCACAGATGTTGACTCCAGGGTGAGCGTGTCGGTAACCGAAGGCACGAACACCTGGCAGCGGAACTTCTATGATTATGGCACGGCGCATTCCCTGCCGTTGCTGGGTTTCAAGCCCGGCCGAACGAATGCCATCACAGTCACTGTCCACGACCGGTATCGGAATGCTGTCACCGCCTCCCAGCCGTTGCTCTTCGTCACCGGCCCGCTGCCGGACGACTTTCCCCCGAGCGTCTTGCTGGCAAGCCAGCCTGACAAGATGAAGCCCGGATACACCTTGTTCCGTCTCCAGAACTACAATGACGACGCTGCGTATCTGACCATCGTGGATAATGCCGGCGAGGTCGTCTGGTATAGCGGCGTCGCATCAACTTTGGATGTCCGCCAGCTTTCCAATGGGGACCTCTTCGTCCCCCTGACTATGAGCTTCGTGGAGATCAACATGCTGGGCGAAACGGTCAACAGTTGGGAGGCGCCGGATGGATTATCCATCGACTTTCACGACGGTGTGCCAACACCGCACGACACTATCCTCTACATAAACGACCAGGACCAGCTCGTGCCGAACTTTCCGAGCAGCTCGACCAATCCGAACGCTCCCCTAATCAACGCCTACGTGCTGTGCAATGACATCATCGAGATGTCGGCTACAAACGGCATGCTCCTGGGCGACTGGTCTCTGATCGACATGCTGCAACCCACACGGATTGATTATCTCACCTTCTCGCTGGGCGATATTGACTGCGAGCACGCCAACGCCGTGATTGAAGACCCCAGCGATAATTCACTCATTGTCTCGATGCGCCACCAGGATGCGGTTATCAAGTTCTCGCGCGACGGACAGCTCAAGTGGATTCTCGGTCCGCACGAGAACTGGGATGCCGGGTTTCAACCGTACCTCTTGACGCCTGTGGGCTCGCCCTTCGTGTGGAATTACGGGCAGCATGCCCCTGTCATCACTCCTCAAGGCACCCTGTTGGCATTTGACGATGGCAACTTCAGGGCCAGCCCTTTTGACCCGGCTGTTGCGGATGCCGACAACTACAGCCGAGCCGTCGAGTATTCCATTGACGAGCAGAGCATGGAGGTAACGCAAGTGTGGGACTACGGCAGGACCAATGCGGATCGGCTTTACACGGACCGCGCGGGAAACGCGGATTGGCTTCCCCGCACAGGGAATGTGCTGATCACCTTCTCCAACACCCTTTACGAGAATGGAATCCCGCCCAGTCTTGCGGCACCCGGCGCGACCATGCTTCGGATCAAGGAGGTGACCCATGATGCCGATCCCGAGGTCGTGTTCGATCTGGCGTTCTTCGATTACAATAACAGCGACCCGGTCTTCATGGGCTATTATGCCTATCGCAGCCACAGAATTCCAGACCTCTACTCCATTCTGCCGGTGCCTGTGCAGGACCTCACCGTCCAATTCGACTATGGAGAGGCGGTTCTTCAATTCTCGGGAAACGAGGCTAGGACTTACACCATCCAGGCCTCAGCCGACCTCGTGGTGTGGGAGGACATCGGCACGGCTGAGGACACCGGGGGCGGGAATTTCCAGTTCGTGGACAGCGAGTCGAACGGAGCCCCGATTGGCTTCTATAGAGTCCTTACGCAGTAGAATTCAATTGTGAGCGGCGGTCTCCCATCCTCCGCCGATGGCCTTGATGAGTCCGACGGCGGCGGCGAGTTTTTCGCCGCGGAGTTGAACGACGGCGCGCTCGATGGCCAGGGCGGAGGACTGGGCGACGGCGACCTCGAGGTAGGTAACGCGGCCGAGCCTGTAGCTGTTGTTGGCGATTTCGAGGGCGCGCTGGGCGGACTCCATCGCGGCGGTCTCGGCCTCCAGTTGCGCCTCGAGCAACCGCTGCGCGGCAATCTGGTCTTCGACCTCCTGGAAGGCGGCCAGGACGGTCTGGCGATAGCCGGCCAGGGTCTCATCATAAACTGCCCGGGACAGTGCCAGCCCGGCGCGATTCCGCCCGCCCGTGAAGATGGGCAGTTGCACCGTCGGGCCGACGGACCAGAACCGGCTGGGCCAATCGAACCAGGTCGAGGCGGAAACGGATTGGAAACCAGCCAGGCCGTCGAAGCGGAGATGGGGATAGAAGGCACCCAGGGCAACGCCGATTTGAGCGTTAGCGGCGGCCATGCGCTGCTCGGCGGCGGCGACATCGGGCCGGCGTTCGAGCAGTTCGCTGGGCAGGGCCGGCAGCACGGCGGGCGGTGGGGCGGGGGCGCCATTGACGGCAGCCAGGACAAAGCCGGTCGGCGCCTGGCCGCAGAGAGTGGCGATGGCGTGGAGCAGCCGGGCGCGCTGTAGCCGGAGCACGGGCACCTCCGCTTCGGCACTCCGGAGCTGAGTCTGGGCCTGGGCCACGTCGAGGTCGCTGACAACGCCGCCCTTGCGGCGGTTGACGACCAGTTCAAGGGAGCGGCGGTAAGTCTCGACGGTCCTGTCCAGCAGGTCCGCCTCGGCATCGAGGGCGCGCAAGGTGAAATAGTCGGCGGCCAGTTCCGCCTGCACGGCCAGCGTGACGGCTTGGAGGTCGTCGGCGCCGGCGGCCAGGCTCGCGCGGGCCGACTCGACCCGGCGGCGGACCCTGCCCCAGACATCGGCCTCCCAGCCGGCCTGCAGGAGCGCGGTAAAGGTGTTGAAGGTGGGGCTGATCAAGGCCGCCTTGCCGTTTTGGGGCTCGTTGAAACTGGTGCGCTGGCGCGTGTAGCTCGGATCGACCTGGATTTGCGGGAAGAGGTCGGCCCGCGCAATGTTCACCGAGGCCCGCGCCTGATCGAACCGGGCCACGGCGGCGGCCAGTGCCTGGTTGTGGAGCCCGGCCAGCGCCTCCAGGCGATTCAACTCCTGGTCCTCGAACACCCGCCACCACGCGCCTCGAGGCAGATGCGCGGCCGGGGCGGCCGGTTTCCACTCGGTGGTGTTCGTGCCCTGGGCCGGGGCCGAGAAGGCGGGCGGCAGGGCATTGGTCCCGAGCGGCGCAGGACGATGGTAGTCGGGCCCGACCTTGCAGCCGGCAACCAGGACGAAGAGGAGGGCTGCGGCCAGGGCGAGCCGGGAGCGAAGGGATTGAAAATTGAGAATTGCAATCTTCAATTAAACATCCCGAGCCTCACTTCATCGTCTCCTCCGCCACGCGCACCACGGCGCCGCTCACCAAGGAATCGGGCGGGTTCAGGATGACGCGGTCGGTTGGCTTCACGCCGACGAGGACCTCCATGGTTTGGCCGAAATCGCGTCCCAGGGTCACGGCGCGCAGCTCGACCTTTCCATCCGGGCCGACCACGCCCACCTGGGTGCCCTCCTTGCGGAAGAGGAGCGTGTTGGAGGGCAAGGTCAGCAGCGGGTCCAATTTCAACTCGGTGAAGCGGACCTGGGCGAAGGTGCCGGCGAGGATCTCCCCGCGCGAATTATCCACCTCCACCTCGGTCAGCAGGGTGCGGGAATCGGCGCTCATGGCGCCGGAGGTGCGGACGACCTTGCCGGGGAAGACGCGGCCGTGCAGTTCGGGGATAGCCAATTCCGCCTTTTGGCCGGGGGCGATGCCGGCGGACAGGGTCTGAGGCACGCGCACATACACCCGCAGGGTGCCTGTCTGCGCCAACCGGAAGAGTTCCCGCCCAGTCCCGGCGGTGACCAATTCGCCGAGATCGATGTTGCGGGCGGTGAGGACGCCGGCAAAGGGGGCCCGGACATTTTGGAAGGCCTGGGATTCCTCGAGACGGCGGACGTTGGCCTGGGCCGCCTGGACGTTGGCGGACTTGATATCGAGGTCGCCCTGTTTTTCCGCGGCCTCCTGCTCGCTCACACTCGAGGTCTTGAGCAACTCCGCCCAGCGCGCCGCGGTGATCCTGGCCAGGGCCAGCGCAGCCTGGGCCTGGCCGAGTTGCGCGCGCGCCTGGGCCAACTCCTGGTTGAGTTCCGGCGTGTCGATCTCCGCCAGCAACTCCCCTTCCTTGACCTGGGCCCCGATGTCGAAGAGCCACCGCTTGATGTAGCCGTTGGCGCGGGCGTAGATAGGCGATTCGAGCAGCGGCTTGATCTCGGCGACCAACTCAAGGCCGGCGGCCGGCTTGCCCGGGGCAGGCCGGACGACGCTCACGCTCTGGACGGCCAGTTCGAGGGACTGGGCCCGCGCGGCCGCTCGGCGATGCCAGCGCGGGACCAGGCCGGCAACCGCGCCGACAACGACCAGCACTGCGGCGATCATCGCCGCATGGCGCAATTTGGCGGCGGCGCGGGCGGAGGCGCCGGCACCCGAGGCCGAAGACGGCGGCCGAAGCGGCTCAGCAGGTTGGAACATTGTCTGGCTCATGGGTACTCTGGAGGACGGAACAAGGACAAAAGGGACATACCGCGGCGGAACCGCAAATCCGAAATCCCAAATCCGAAATCCGAAACAAATTCAAAATCGGAAACAAAAATGTCCAAAACCCATTTGGCAGTCGAGCTTCGAACCTTCGAATTCCTAATTTCCGCCCCGGCCCGCCCGCGCTGCCTGCGGCACTTCCCAGAAGCAATGCCACGGCTACGGGGGCAGGAGTCATGGATGGGGAGCTGCCCCTGCGCACACGCGGGGCAACCCGGAGGGTTGCCAGAAGGTAGCCGGGGGTCGCGGCGATGCCGCGACCCCCGGTGAGCGGCAAAGGGGACCCCGCACCCCGGAACGGGGTGCCAGAGACGCACGCGCCCGGGGCAGGCCGCCCTCTGGCATCCCTCCGGGATGCCGGCGCACGCCGTCGCCGAACCGGGGGTCTCGCTACGCTTCGACCCCCGGCTACCTTCTTCCATCCCTCCGGGATGGATTCGGCGGGCTTGATATTGCGTGCCGAGGCATTCTTTCATGGCTTGGATGTCGTCAGGCGTTTGCAGGGGCGGGGCCGAGGCCGCGGCCTCGGGGGCGGGCGCCGCAGCCGGGGCATGGCGGTGCAGGATACCGAAGACGAGCGGGACGAAGAAGAGCGTGGCGAGGGTTGCAACGATCAGACCGCCGATGACGGCGCGGCCCAAGGGCGCATTCTGCTCGCCGCCTTCGCCCAAGGCCAGCGCCATGGGAAACATCCCGATGACCATGGCCGAGGCCGTCATCAAGACGGGGCGGAGGCGGCTGACACCGGCCTCCCAGGCGGCGCGGGCCGGGTCCAGGCCCTGGCCCAACCCGTTCCGGGCAAAGGTGACCACGAGCACGGAATTGGCTGTGGCTACACCCAGGCTCATGATCGCCCCCATCAGCGCCGGCACGCTCACGGTGGTGAGCGTCAAGTGCAAGGCCCAGGCCACGCCGGCCAGGGCGCCGGGCAAGGCGGTGATGATGATGAAGGGGTCCAGCCAGCTCTGGAAATTGACGACCAGCAGCAGGTAGATGAGCACCATGGCCATGACCATGCCCATGCCCAGGCCGGCAAAGCTGGAGTGCATCGTCTCGGCCTGGCCCCGGAGCGTGATGAAACTGCCCTTGGGCAGCTCGCGTTCGGCCTGGGCGATGAGGGGCTTGAGGTCGCGCAGCAGGCCGCCCAGGTCGCGGCCGCTGACGCCGCCATAGACATCGATGACCGGCATGATGTTGTAATGCGAAATGACGGCCGGGCCGTTGGTGCGGGTAACGGTGGCCAGGTTCGCCAGCAAGGCGGCGTCGCCCTGTCCCGGCCGGCTGGCATTGACGGGGATGGCCCCGAGGGTGGAGAGGGAATCGATCTGGTACTGCGGCACGCGCACCGCCACCAGGTACTGAATGCCCACCTTGGGATCGATCCAGAAGACCGGCTGGACCTGGCCGCTGCCGCTCAGGCTCAGCAGCAAGGCATTGGCTGCGTCAACTTCGAACAGGCCCATCTCCGAGGCCTTGGTGCGGTCCACGGCCACCTCGAACTTGGGAAGGTCGGCCGGTTGTTGCACCCGCACGTCCACCGCGCCGGGCACCCGGCGAATCCGTTCGGCCAGCCGCGCGGCCACTTCCCGGTTCCGGGTCTGATCGCGGCCGACCACCTGGATGTCGAACGGGGCGGGCAGGCCGAAGTTGATCGACTGGCTGACGATGTCGGCCGGCAGGAAGTAAAAGGTCATGCCCGGGAACGCGCGGTTGAGCCGGGCCCGCAGCCGCTCCACATAGAGGGCCGTGGGCCGGTGCTCGGCCCGCAGCGAGACCAGGATGTCCGCGTCCCCCGTGCCCAACAGCCCGCTGTCGTTGTAACTGAGGTTGATGCTCGAAGCGGGGATGCCGACGTTGTCCATCAGGCCGCGGACCTCCTCGGCGGGGATCTCCTGGCGGACGACCCGCTCGACCTCATCGGTCAGCATGGCCATCTCCTCGATGCGGGTGCCGCTGCGGGTCCGCACGTGCAGCCGGAATTGGCCCGCATCCACCGTTCGGGAAAAAGTCCTGGCCCAATTGCGGCACCAGCAACAGCGAGCCCAGGCAGAAGGCCAGGAACACCGCTGCGAACTTCCCGCGCCGCTCCAGGGCCGCTCCCAGCAGGACGCCATAGCCGGCGCGGAACCGTTCGAAGCCGCTCTGGAACGCGGCCTGCAGTGCCGCCAGCGGATGCCGCCAGGTTGCTCCGGTGGCTTGCTCGGGGGCGTGATGCTCCGGCGTGCATGGCGCAGGAGAGATCGCGCGCTGAGGTGTCTTCTCCCTCTCCCCATCCGATGGGGAGAGGGCCGGGGTGAGGGGTAGCGTGGCGTGCCCCATCCCACTTCCCGCTGAATAAAGCCGGGCGTGGCGGTAGAACCACATGACCAGCGTGGGCACCAGCGTCCGCGAGAGCACGTAGCTGGCCAGCATCGCGAACACCACCGCCTCGGCCAGCGGCACGAACAGGTAGTGCGCCACGCCCGTGAGGAAGAACATCGGCACGAACACGATGCAGATGCAGAGCGTCGAGACAAACGCCGGCATCGCTATCTCCTGGGAGCCGTCCAGGATGGCGTCGTCCAGCGGCTTTCCCGAGGCCATGTGGCGGTGGATGTTCTCGATGGCCACCGTGGCGTCGTCCACCAGGATGCCCACCGCCAGGGCCAGGCCGCCCAGGGTCATCAGGTTGATCGTCTCGTGCAGCGCGCTCAGGACAGCTATCGAGGTCAGGACCGACAACGGGATCGACAGCGCGATAATCAACGTGCTCCGCCACGAACCCAGGAACAGCAGGATCATCAAGGCCGTGAGCGCCGCCGCGATGGTCCCCTCCCGGATGACCCCCGAGATGGCCGCCCGCACGAAGATCGATTGGTCGGCGAATTCCTTGACCACCAGGTCCGAGGTCAGCCCGGCCAGCACGCGCGGCAGGGCCTTCTTGATGCCGCTGACCACGTCCAGGGTCGAGGCGCTGCCGGTCTTGTAGATGCTCAGCAGCGCGCCGCGCACCCCGTCGTTGCGCACCACGTTCTGCTGCGGGATGTAGCCGTCCCGCACCTGCGCCACGTCGTTCACGCGGATGACCGCGCCATTGACGGTCTTGATCGGCAACTCGCCCAGTTCGTCGAGCGCCTTGGGGCTGGTGTTGAGTTCGACGGCGTACTCGCTCCCGCCGATTTTGGCCGTGCCGCTGGGGAAGATCAGGTTCTGCGCGTTGATGGCGTTGATCACGTCCACCGGGGCCAGGTTCTTCGCCTTGAGCGCCGTCAGGTTGAGGTCCACCGCGACCAATCTGGCCTTGCCGCCGTAGGGCCAGGGCATCGAGGCGCCCTGGACGGTGGCCAGACCGACGCGGACCTGGTTGGCGCTCAGGTCAAAGACCTCCTGCTCGGAGAGCTTGGGGCTGCTCATGCTGTATTGGAGGACCGGCACGGTCGAGGCGCTATAGCGGATGATGAGCGGGGGCGTCGTGCCCGGCGGCAACTGGCGCAGCATCGTCTGCGCAATCGCCGTCACCTGCGCCACGCCGCCATCCACCGAGGTCCCCTCGCGGAAAAAGACCTTGATGACCCCCACGCCGTTGTAGGCGGTGGACTCGATGTGCTCGATGTCGTTGACGGTGGTCGTGAGCGAGCGTTCCTGGTTGTAGTTGATGCGCTGCTCGATCTCCTGGGCGTCCAGCCCGGAGTAGCTCCAGATGATGCTGACGACCGGGATGTTGATCGAGGGGAAGATGTCCGTCGGGGTGCGCAAGAGCACGAACGGGGTGAGCAGCAGCAGGACCAGCGACGCCACCACGAAGGTGTAAGGCCGGCGCAACGCTAAACGAACGATCCACATGAGCGCCCATTATGGGCACAAGCCGCCTCGCAAAGCCAATACTCGTTTGCTTCCAGATTGATACGCGAATAGTATCAATCGCATGGAATTGCGACATCTCCGTTACTTCGTGGCGGTGGCCGAGGCGCTGAGCTTCCGCGGGGCCGCCCAAAGGCTGCACATCGCCCAGCCCCCGTTGAGCGCGCAGGTCAAGGACCTCGAGGGCGAGCTGGGCGTCCGGCTCTTGGAGCGGACCACCCGCTCGGTGCAACTGACCCATGCGGGGCGGGTCTTCCTGGAAGAGGCGCGGGCGGTGCTGGAGGCCTCCGTCCATGCCGGGCAGCGGGCGCGCGAGGCCAGCCGCGGCCTGGCCGGCACGCTGCGTGTGGGCATGATCACCCCCCTGGCCAACGCGTGGCTGGCGGGCAGCCTGCGCCGCTTCCGCCAGCGGTTCCCGGGCATCCAGATCTCGCTCTTCGAGTTGACCAGCACCGAGCAGTTGCGCCGCCTCAACGCGCGCGAACTGGATGCCGGCCTGCTCCGGCCGCCCATCCCCTTCCCCGAGTTGGCTTACAAATTCATCGGCGAGATGGCCCAGGCCCTGGCCCTGCCCGCCGGCCACCGCCTGGCCAGAAAACGACGGCTCAAATGGAGCGACTTCCACGATGAAGAGATGGTCCTCATCCACCCGGCCGCCCAGCATGGCTTCTACGACTCCTTCTTTGCCGAGTGCGCCAAGGCGGGCGCCAAGCCGCGCCCCGTCCAATACGTCCACGACGTGCAAACCAAGATGTGGCTCATCTCCGCCGGCTTCGGCATCGCCCCCACCACCGCCAGCCTGGGCGAAGTCAAACGTCCCGGCCTGGTCTTTCGGCCCCTGCCTCCGGGCCTGCCGCCGGTCCAGACGGTCCTGGCCTGGCACCGCGACGATGCCTCGCCGGTTCTTGCCAATTTTTGCGGAAGCTTCCGACCATTCGAACCCTGCCCCCGCACGCCGTCCCAGGGGTGCGAGACAACTTTGTCCGGCGCTTCCGCCCAGGCCAGCACGGGGAGCAAGTCGGGTTAGGCCGCCACCACCTCGACGTATTCGGCACTGGACGACGCCTCCGGCGGCGTGAGGCCTGCTTTGCGCATCTCTTCCAAATGGAACTGGATCGCCTCCCGAATGAGCCGGAGCACCTCATCTCGGCCTTCGGCGGCAGCCACGCATCCCGGAAGATCCGGAACGTAGGCCCCGTAGCTGGTTGGTCCTCTCTCAACAACAATCGCGTAGCGCATAAATCAGTCACTCAACCCCGCGTGCTTCACAAAGTGCCTTTCGGAATGTCAACACCCGGATGACCGGCGATGGTAACGATACCCGGCTTCGCCATGTGCGTGAAGTGCCGGTGGCTGCCGCGTGTCCGGTGCAGGTACCAGCCGTCCCGCTCAACCAGCTTTATCGCTTCGCGGACTTTCACCCCCTGATGCTACCAGGAGAGCCCAGTCCGTCAACGTTGGTGTTATGGCTGTCCCCATTTTCGGGCTTTCGTGCGCCAGCGGTTCTTGGTATGGTTGGCCATGCCCTTGCGTTACGGCACTGGTGAGTTGTATGGCTTTGATTTCAGCGCGCTTCCCCCGGCGCGGATTCGAGAGCTTTCCTCGGCCCCGTACAAAAGCCAGATTTGTCCCTTCAAACCACTGAACACTGAGCGCCCCTCATGGCATACAACCTGAGAACTCCACCATCCGAGACCGAGTCCTTCTGCCGGCGCGAAATTGACCGCATGCTGAAGTACTCGCAGACGAAGGTGATTATGCCCGTGGTTACCCTCGGGCTGCTGAAGTTGTTCGTGGGGAAGGGCCAGCGGGTTTTCAGCGACCTTGAAATCAAGAAGGCGTACGAGGCTGCCGTTAGGCAGTTGAAGGAGTTCTTGGGGCATGACGTGCATGTCGGGGCTAAATATTACGACGCCTACGGTTCGCGGATGGACCGTTACAGTGTACTGAAATCGGTGGGCCACCTGAGGTACGAATTGCTCGCGCCCTACACTACCTTCGCGACGTCGCTGTGTGGGTGGATACCCGGGCGGATTAAAGGCCATATTGAGGAGCGCCTGGGTGCGGTGCCGCTTTTAGGCTCGGCGGCGACCCGGGTTGTGTACGCCGAGGACAAGGAAAAGTTCGTCGGGCTCATTCGCCAGCAGATTGGCAAAACCCCGGCGAATTTCGAGATTTTCAGTTTCGCGGTCATCAAGGTTCACCTCGAGAAATTTGCTTGCAAGGTTTACCGAGACACCCGGACGTTGGCGCACGATAAGGGAGTTGACCTCTCCACGAATTTTGGCGTGGTGTATCAAGTCAAGAAGCTCCGAGTTTACACCGAGTCGGAGGCCGACAGGATCTACGCGGAGCTCAAGGGCAACTTCGACAGCGAGCGGCTGCAGGACGGAAACGTGATCCTTGTGATTGACGACATCTCGAAGGATGTGAAGAAGTACCTGATAGACATGAAAGTGCAGTCCATCAGCAAGGAGGACCTCTTGAAGATGGTTGTCGGGTTCGAGGAGCCAGAGGACCGCCAGAAGGTGCTGCGGGTCGTCTATGAGGAGTTCAGGCGGGAGTACTCCAGCAGCCTCAAATGACCCCCACTACGCTGGTGTGCCCAGAATGTCCCCTGGGGCGGCGCGCCGGAAGCTCAGTTCTTCGGCTGCCGCTCCGGCGTCCTTCTCGCTCGCGAAAAACTTCTCGAATTTGGTGACATAATCTACCGGGTAATTGCCTTCGACAATGCTGGTAGTGGCACCGCCAAAGCCATTGGCCTCGACCACGACCACATTGCTATCCGTACCGAGAGGGCTTAGGGAGAGAATCTGGCCCGGCGAACTGATTCCGAGTTCCCGGCGGACAGCGTCAACGCGGGCTTGGAGACTCCGAAGTTCGGCGAGTTTCTCGGTTTCGTTCATAGGCATTCGTAACGTCAGTGTGAGCTCTTGTCCAGCTCGAAATTGCCCTGCCAACGAGCAGCTTGTCGAGTTTGGCATGTGTTGCCGCTTTGCTCCCAACGGCCTGGGTCTCGAAATCAAATTCTGAGGCCAGCGCGGCGATCTCGCGAGTGTTGTCGTAGGTGAGGAGTGCGTCTCCCTTGACCTTGGCGAGCAGGCCGAAAAGGTCACGGTGGTCAATCTGCCAATGCAGATACAGGCGCTTGGACGCAACGGTGTAGGGAGGGTCAACGAAGAAGGCGGCGCTTTCCTCGTCGGAGTAGCGGCGGACAACTTCAAACGCGTTGCCTTCGACGAAGGAAAACCGTTCCCGCACGCCTGCGATTTCCTGAATGCGCCGGGCGAGCGTCTGCGGGTACCAGCGCGAATTCAGGCCGCGGCCGTTCTCTCCGGTCTTCACAAGGCCCGCGCCCTCAGCCATGATGCCCCCTCTTTGGACCCGGTTCCTGAGGATGACGGCGAACGCGCGTTCGCGCTGGCTGGTTGGTTCCCGGCGCAGAACGGCGGTGACGTTCTCGCGTGTCAGGTCGAAATTCAGGATTTGGTCAGCGAGCCATTTTGCCTGGCCGCCAAGAATTGTGTGCCAGACCGCGGCGACGTTGGGGTCGCGCTCGACCAAAACGACGTGTTCGGCGAGTCCTTCAAAACCAGCGGTCAGGCCGATGATGCCGCCACCGGCGAACGGTTCGACGAGGACGCCGAATGGGTTCGGGCTGCGCGCGAGCCAGGACCGGATATAAGGGACAAGCCATGTCTTGCCGCCTGGGTAGCGAAAGGGCGAGCGTTGCGGAACCGAAGCCACATTAACAGGCTTCGTAATTTCGACGTCCTCAGCCGTTCGGTAAGCGACCGCGGGCTCTTTCAACTCCAGCGCTGGAGCCTGGTCGTCCAGTTGGTGCGCGTATTGAAGCACCGCTGGAGCGAACCGGTGAGGCACGCGAATGACCGTGGTATTTCCGAGTTTCCACTTTGGGCGAAAAGTTGTTGATGATCGGGCCATGCTCAAACCCGTGTAACACGGGTTTGATTTTGTGGCAAGAGCTTTTGTTACATGGGCCGGGTTCCCGGCAGGGTCGTTGACAAAGTCGCGGCATGAAAGCCAGAGCGGCGGCATGGGCCGCACTCCAGACGCTTCGCGAGGGAGGGACGTACGGCGGCATTCGCGAGGGATCTGGAGCGCGCGGCATTCCCCCGCGTTGGCTTCTCCTCCGCGGTCGCTGTGAATATCTCCTGCTTGCCCCGCCGAGCGCCCCGGCGGTAAGTTAGGGGCATGGCGCATGCGGACTTCGTCCATCTACACCTGCACACCGAGTATTCACTGCTCGATGGGGCCTGCCGTTTGGACCGGTTGGTGGACAAGGCGCGGGAGTTGAACTTCCCCGCGCTGGCCATCACCGACCACGGGGTGCTCTATGGGGCGGTCGATTTCTACAAGGCGGCGCTCGACAAGGGCATCAAGCCGATTATCGGCTGCGAGGTCTATGTGGCGCCGGGCAGCCGGTTCGAGAAAAAGACGGCCAGCGGCGGCCGCGATGTCTATCATCACCTGGTCTTGCTGGCCAAGGACGAGGCGGGCTACAAAAACCTCATCCGCCTGGTCACCGCCGCGCACATCGAAGGCTACTACTACAAGCCGCGCATCGACAAGGAACTCCTGGCCGCCCACAAAGAGGGGCTCATCGCCCTCTCGGGCTGCCTGGCCAGCGAAATCCCCGAGTGGATTCTCAAGGACCAGTTGTCCAAGGCGCGCGAGACGGTTGACTGGTTCAAGCAAACGCTGGGCGCGGAGAATTTCTACCTCGAACTCCAGCACCATGGCCTGCCCGAGCAGGCCAAGGTGAATCGGCACCTCATCGAATTGGCGGCCGAGTTCGGCCTCAAGCTGGTGGCCACCAACGACGTCCACTACGTCGAACAGGCCCACTGGCACGCGCACGACTGCCTGATCTGCATCGGCACGCAGGCCCTGCTGACCGACACCAAGCGCCTGCGCTACGCCCAGCAGCAGTTCTACCTGCGCTCAGCCCAGGAGATGAAGGACCGCTTCGCCGAGATTCCCGCAGCGATCACCAATACGCTCGAAGTGGCCGAGAAGTGCAACCTCGAAATCGAGTTCAATAAGCTGCACTACCCGGTCTTCGATCCGCCCGCCCCCTTCACGCGCGAGGGTTACCTGCGGGAGTTGGTGGCCAGGGGATTGCGCGACCGCTACGGCATCCATGCCCGCACCCAGGACGGCGGGTTCGTCATCGAGTCCACGGTCCATCCACCCTCCGTAGCAGAGCTACTGCGCCCGTCCTCCGCAGTAGCCCTGCTACGGAGGGAGGAGAGGACGGGCAGTCCACAGTCCACAGTCCAGAGTCCACAGTCCCCGGATCAGATTTCAGATTCCAAATCTCAGATTTCAGATCCTGCGGTCCACAGTCCAGAGTCCGAGGATCAGATTTCAGATCCTGCGGTCCAGGCGGTGATGGATCGGCTCCAGCACGAGTTGAAGGTCATCGAGCAGACCGACTTTGTCAGTTACTTTCTCATCGTTGGGGATTTTGTCCGGCGGGGCCACGAGATGGGCGTGGCGTGCGTGGCGCGCGGTTCGGCCGCCGGCTCCATCGTCACTTACCTGCTGGGCATCTCGAACGTCAACCCCATCCGCTATGGGCTGCTCTTCGAGCGGTTTCTCAACCCTGAGCGGGTCAACCCGCCGGACATTGACATTGATTTTGCGGACGACCGGCGGGGCGACGTCATCGAGTATGTGCGGGAGAAGTATGGGCGGCAGGCGGTGGCGCAAATCGTGACCTTCGGCACGCTGGGGGCCAAGTCGGTGGTGCGGGACGTGGGCCGGGTGATGGGCCTGAGCTACGGCGACTGCGACCGGCTGGCCAAGATGATACCGCCGGACCTGAAGATGACGCTGGAAAAGGCGCTCAAGCAGTCGCCGGAGCTCAAGGCGGCCTACGAGAGCGAGGAGGTGACGCGCGAGTTGATCGATACGGGGTTGGTCCTGGAGGACCTCACGCGCAACGCCTCGGTCCACGCCGCCGGGGTGGTCATCGGCGATCAGCCCCTGGTCAACCTGCTCCCGCTCAAGCAGGACGAGGACGGTTCCATCGTGACGCAGTACGCGATGGGGCCGGTAGGCGACTTGGGCCTGCTGAAGATGGATTTCCTGGGCCTCAAGACCCTGACGGTCATCCGGAACACGTGCGAGATGGTGCGGCGGACGCGGGGCCTGGAGGTGCCGATCGAGCATCTGCCGCTGGACGACGCCCCGACCTACGAACTGCTCAACAAGGCGAACACGCTCGGGGTCTTCCAGTTGGAATCGGGCGGGATGCGCGACCTCTGCCGCAAGTTCCAGATCAGCAGCATCGAGCACATCACGGCGCTCATCGCGCTATACCGTCCGGGGCCGATGGAGTTGATCCCGGAGTACATCGCCCGGCGCCAAGGGGAGGTGCGAATCGAGTATGAGCATCCGCTGCTGGAGCCGATCTGCCGCGAGACCTATGGCGTCATGGTCTATCAGGAGCAGGTCATGCAGGCCGCCCAGGTCCTGGCCGGCTATACGCTCGGGGGCGCCGACGTGCTGCGCCGCGCCATGGGCAAGAAGAAGCCCGAGGAAATGGCCAGGCAGCGCGAGACCTTCGTCAAGGGCTGCGCCCGGGTGAACGGCATCCCCGCCCCCAAGGCCAACCAGATCTTCGACCTGCTCGAGAAGTTCGCCGGCTACGGCTTCAACAAGTCCCACGCCGCCGCCTACGCTATCGTCGCCTACCAGACCGCCTTCCTCAAGGCCAATTACCCGGTCGAGTTCTTCTGCGCCATGATGACCAACGACATGGCGGACACGGCCAAGCTCAGCGAATACATCGGCGAGGCGCGCGCCATGGGCATCGAGGTCCTCCCGCCCGCTGTCAACCAGAGCCAGGTCCGCTTCGCCCCGGCGCCGGGCAAGGCTGGCCCCGCCGCCATCCGCTTCGGCCTCGCTGCCATCAAAGGCGTCGGCGAGCTCGCCGTCGAGGCCATCCTCAAGGCCCGCGAACAGGGCGGCCATTTCAAAACCCTCCACGACCTCTGCGAGCGGGTGGACGGCCGCTCCTTGAACCGGAAGGTGCTCGAGGCCCTGATCAAGGCGGGGGCCTGCGATGGCCTGGGCCAGACGCGCGCGACCCTCTTTGCCCAAATCGAGCGGGCGCTCGCCCGCGCCGCCGGCGTCATCGCCGACCGCCAGAGCGGACAGAGTTCGCTCTTCGGTCTGCTGGACCCGACGGCGGCCCTGGAGGCGCCGGACGCCGCGCAGGGCCTGCCGGAATGGCCCCAGCACGAACTGCTGGCCAACGAAAAGGCACTCCTGGGCTTTTACGTCACCGGCCACCCGCTCACCCCCTATGCGGACCTCCTGGCCAAGTATTCGCTGGCCAACACCCGGACCTTCGCCGGGCTGGACAATCGCAGCCTCACCCGCCTGGGCGGCATGATCGCCGCCGTCCAGAGCGGCATCTCCAAGAAAAGCGGCAAGCCCTACGCCCTCGTCACGCTCGAGGACCTCGATGGCTCGATCCCGATCCTCTGCTTCAATGACTGCTACGACAAATCCCGCGACCGGCTCCAAACCGGCAAACCGATCCTGGCCCTCGGCGAGGTCAACAACACCGGCGACGACAAGCCCAAGCTCTTCGCCCAGGAGATTATCCCCCTGGAGGACGCCCCGCAGCGGTTCACCCGCCAGGTCCATCTCCGCCTCCACACTGCCCATCTCAAACCCGAGAACCTCGACTCCGTGCGCGCCTTGATTGCCATGCACCCGGGCAAGTGCCCGCTCTTCCTGTGCTTCGTCCGCCCCTCAGGCGAGGTGATTTTCGTCGAGGCACACGAGCACTTCTTCGTCACCCCTTCCCGCGTCCTGCAACAGACCGCCGACGACCTCTTTGGCCAGGAGACGTATTTCGCGAAGATCGATACCACCCCGCCCGAGCGCCCCCCCAGGCGCTGGGAGCGCCAGCAGAGCAATGGGGAGCAGTAGGGAGCTTGGGGCCGGAGGGTCCGTGGATCGGAAGTTCACTGGCGAGTGATTCCGACTGTCACTACGTGAACTGAGTTTGGAGAGAATGAGCCGCCTTTCCTGCGCTGCCTTGCGGCCCAACGGGCCGCCAGAACCTAGCCCAGGGCTGAGGCCGTCAGGCCGATGCCCTGGGTTTCGCCACAAACCCGGGCCCTGCGCCCTGAAAGGGGAATGGCGCTTACATAAGACCGAGCTTGCGCAAACGGGCCCTGGTGCGGCGCGTGTGACGTTTGAGATGATCGCGGAACCTGCGGCGGGGTGCGTTGAGCCGTGGGTATTTGTTTTTCTTGCGTTTGACGGCGCGCGGCTCGCGTCGGTTTGGCCGCTCGGGGACCAAATCGGCGGCTAGCGTTTCGAGCAGATCGGACCACAGTTGGCGGCGTTTCTTTTTGGAGCGGGCTTGGGCCATGGCCTGGGTAAAGTGCCGGATTGCGTCCAGCGAGCCTTTGAAGCTGATGCGCTCCAGGGGCACCTCATGTTCGGTGGCGGCCTGAGCCATGGTGCCACGGATGAGATTGTGGGCGATGAGGCGCGTGTAGGCCTCTTTGCGAACCATGTTCGGGCTGCGCCCGCGGAGGGTCTCCATTTCCAGAGTGGTTTTCAGGTCATCCAGGCACATCTCCAGGCGCCACCGCCGCAAGTAAGCGCGGAGGATCTGTTCGGCGGGGTAGAGTTCTGGGTCCAAGAGCGTGGTCACCAGTTTGACCTGGCGTACGCGGAAGCCTTTCTGATAGCAACTGCCCTTGACCACGCGCACCGTCAACTGGCTGGGCAAGCCAATCCATTGGAGCAGCGTCAGCCAGGGAGCCCGGCGCTGGGGTTTTCCCCACACGAAGAGCCAGTCGTTTCTGCCCAAGCGGCGGAGGCGCCTTCGCCCATCGAGCCGGCGCGTGGACCGCCCGATGAAGTCCACGTTCAGAAGGTGCTTGAGCCAGGCGAGGACCGCGTAAAAACCGAAGCCGCGGTCTGCCACCAGGATATCCCCGGCCACCAATTGGCTGCTGAGCAGCGTCAACAACGACAGTTCGGAGAGCGCCAAGCTGCCTTGGGCCATGGCCAGGATCGCGCCGCTGAGCATGGAAAAGAGCACGACGATGCGCATCTTGGGGAAGCTGGGTTTGTCGGCGCACTGCATGGGGGGATACGCCCTTCGGTTTTTGCGCGTGTCGGCCAGCGTGAGGGCCGAGCCGTCGGCGGCCTTGAGGGGCCGGCCTTGGAGTTGAGTCAGGGCCGGGACTTGCTTGTCGGCGGCCCGGGCGGTGGCGGCCAAAACCTTGGGGAATTGCCTGAGCGGCAGGCGGGCCTTGGCGCGGCAGTAGGCGCCGTCCTCGGGGGAGATCTGGGGGCCGTCTTCCAAGAGGAAGAGGGCCTGGAGTTGGCGCACGACCTCGCGCCCGGAGGCGTCGGGGTTGAGGGCTTGCCAGACCATGCACCAGAAGGTGCGCCAGCGGGTGTAGTCGCGGTCGCGGCAGTTTTTGTGGGCGGAGGCCTTGGCCTTGGGAAAGCACTCCTGGGTACCGAGGAGGAGAAGCACTTTTCCAGTTGGCAGAGGGTATAGGCGCGGACCTGGCGGCAGGCGTGGGCGGTGCGGGAACCCAAGCGGGCCAGGCGAGAGCGCCAGGGTGGGAAAAAGGGCGTGTGCATGTCCAGTATATATACTGGACTATGCTTGACCGGCAAGCTAAAATTGAGGCCGATGAACAAAAATCTGTATGAGGGCACCGCCTCCTGGGACCGGCAATACGAGCAATTGCGACGCCGTTTGAGCCAAATAGGCTACCTCAGCCAGGGCTCGGTGCAGGACCGCACGCGGCGCTCGGGCGGAGGTGCCGGTTACCAGTGGACGCGCAAAGTCGCGCAGAAGACGATCACCGTCTCACTAACCCAGGAGGAGTTCGAGCAGATGCGCCAAGCGGTTAACCACTACCGACAGGTGCGGGGGCTGTTGCGTGACATGGAGCGGCTGTCCCGCAAGATTATCTTCCAGAGGGCACCTCATCCCCATCGACGCAAGCGCCTAAGCGCCAAAGTTTTAGGCACTAAGTAAGTGCCATTCCCCTGAAAGGGCGCCATAGCCCTCTGGCGCCATTTCAGGGCGCGCCTAATCTTCCGGGGGTGTGTTCCCAGGGCATCGGCCTGGCGGCCTCAGCCCTGGGCTAGGCTCTGTCGGCCCTTTGGGCCGGAGATTCAGACCGACCGGATCGTCTCCGGATGCTCAACCTCCCCCCTACTGCGCGGCAGGCGTCTTGAACGGCTCGATCGAGTCGATGCGGTGCTGGTGGCGGACCTGGTTGATTTCGAACTCGACCTGTTCGCCGACCTTGCGGTTGAGGAGGGATTGGGCGATGGGGGAGAGGTAGCTGACCAGGCCCTTTTCCGGCTCGGAGTCCCAGGCGCCGAGGATGGTAAAGCACTCCGGCTGGTTGGTGGCCAGGTCGGTGGCGCGGACGATGGTGCCGATGCTGACGGCGTCGGTGCGGGCGTTGGCGAAATCGGTGCCGCGGGCGCGGACGATCTGGGTCTCCAGTTCGGCCTTGCGGCGCATGAGCAGTTTCTGCATCTCCTTGGCGGCCTTGTATTCGTGGTTCTCGCGCAGGTCGCCGTAGCTGCGGGCCAGGGCGATCTCCTTGGAGTTGGCGGGGATCTTTTTCTCGACCAGCTCGCGGTATTCGTTCTTGCGGCGCTCCAGGCTCTCCCAGGAGACGACCAGGTGGGTCTCCTGCTTGGTTTGCTCGCCGGAGATGAGCGACTGAACGGCGGGGTAGCTCTTGACGATGCGGGCCAGCAGCGAGCGTTTGTCCATGTCGTCGAAGGAGGGCGAGAGCTGGAGGGCGCGGGTCAGGTCCTTGATCACCTCAAGGTCGGCCGAGCCGATGAGTTCGACCAGCAGTTCCTGGTCGTCCAGGATGTAGTCCCGCAGGCGGTTGGAGCGCCGCTCGTTGAACTGGTCGCGCTCCATGGCGGTGAGCATGGCGCGGAAGACCTCCGGGCCGAGGATGTCGGCGAAGGAGTCGTTGCGGTCTTTGGCCAGCCAGAGCAACAACTCGCTGCTGGCGGTGTGCTGGCTGATGAGGCGGGCGAGGGTCTCTTTGAGGAGGTCGATGTGGCCCTTGTGGATGAGGAGGGCGGCGAACTCGCGGCAAAGCTTGGCGGTGACGCTGTTGAGGTTGTTGCGCAGGGCCTCCTGCCAGCGGTCGGGAGTAGCGGCCTCGAACGATTCGAGCGCACGGCGGTGCTTGGTGGCGGGCAGCCCCTCCATCAGCGGCCCGAGCCTGGGGTCCAGGCCCCAGACAGCGCGCGCCTCGGGTTCCTCGGGTGCGCGCTCCAGCCCGGCCATTTGCCGGAACGTCGTCGCGGGCGAAGATGGCCTCCAGGGCCACGGCCGGCTGGGTGCGCTGGTAGTTGGCGATCTCGGTGTTGAGGGCGGTGATGACATCGAGGGCGGCGGCCTGTTTGTCGGACAGGTCGTGGGCGTTGCGGATGAGTTCTCCGGCGACCGTCAGGCGCGCCTTGAGGCCCTTTGCGGCGCGAAACTCCTCCAGCAGGCGGTCTTGCAGGGAGACCTCTTTGGCCTGGTAAAGGATCGGCTCGGTCTTTTTGAGGGGCACCTGGAAATGGCCGTCCTGGCGCAGTTCCCGCTTGGTCGCCTCCCACCATTTCTTCCAGTCGTCCCGGATGACATCGGGCACCAGCACCTGCTGGACTTGGTCGGCTGTGGCCTTGCCGCCGAAGCTGGTGAGGACCAGCTTGACCAGTTCGAGGTGGTTGGTCGCCGCCAGTTGCCTGAGTCCCTCCAGGTCCACCGCCTTGCGGGCCAGGATATGGTCTTTGCCGATCGGCTTGAGCGACTCCGCCGCGAACCCCAGGTCCATCGCGTGCCCCTGCTTGTCCGGAAAATCGATCGTGAACCGGGCAAAGACGGTGTCCACCGTCCGTATCCGCCCGAAGCCCCAACTGCGGTGCATGCAAAACCCGCTGGCGGCAAGCTGCACTAGCGACTCGATGTGGTGGCGCTCCAGCTTGCCTGCCGCCGCCATTTTCTCAAATTCTTCTCTCATATCCATCTTCCGCCTCGCCTCCCCCCGGCGGGGAATGCGACTATTAAAGGTCGTGAGCGGACAAAAACCAAGAGAAATTGCGGCGCGGCTGCTGCTGAGGCGCCCGGGCGGCGATTTCATCGAGCACCGGCTCGACCTGGCTTTGGCCCAAACGCCGCTTCCGCCCTCCGACCGCCATCTCTGCCAGCAGCTAGTTTATGGAACCGTCCGCTGGCAGGCAACGCTCGATTGGCTTATTGCCCGTCGGACAAAAAATCGCACGCAAGCGGCCCTACTGCAAAATCTCTTGCGCCTGGGTCTGTTCCAGATCTTCTGGCTCGACCGCATCCCGGCCTATGCCGCCGTTCATGAAACCGTCGAATTGGCGCGGCGGATGGGTTTTGGCGCCCAGGCGGGGTTCGTCAATGCCCTGTTGCGCGGCTACTTGCGCGAGTTGGAGCCGACCCGCCGGTTGCTCGCAGAACTGAAAGTCTCGCAGCCCCATCTGGGGTATTCGCATCCCGAGTGGCTCGTCGAGCGCTGGCGCAGGCGCTGGGGCCCGGACCGCGCCGCCCGCCTCATGGAGTGGAACAACACACCCTCCGCCACCTTCGCCCGGCTCAACACCCTCAAGGCGGACCCCGCCAGGCTCCTGGCTCAATGGCACGAGGAGGACGTGCAACACGAATTGGTCTGCCGCGACTGGGTCGAGGAGAATTCGGTGTTCGAGCTCAAGTCGTGTCCGCCCCTGGCTGGGCTGGCCAGTTTCCAGCAGGGGCTCTTTTACGTGCAGGACCCCAGCGCGCTGCTGGCCTCCAGGGAGCTTGACCCCCAGCCAGGCGACACGGTCCTGGACCTGTGCGCGGCGCCCGGCGGCAAGCTGAGCCACCTGGCCCAGCTCATGCGCGACCAGGGCCGGCTCGTGGCACACGACAACGCCCCGGACCGGCTCAAACTGGTCCTCCAGAACTGCGCCCGGCTCGGCATCACCTGCGTCTCGACGCTCGGCCCCTCCTCCGCCCGCTTTGATCGCATCCTGGTGGATGCCCCGTGCTCCAATACGGGAGTGATGCGGCGGCGTCTGGAGCTGCGCTGGCGGATACGGCCCCAGGAAATCCAGCGCCTGCGGGCGGTCCAACTCGATTTGCTGAGCCAAGCCGCCGCCCGGTTGCGCCCCGGCGGCCGCCTGGTCTATAGCACCTGCAGCCTCGAACCGGAAGAGAACCAGGAGGTCATCGCTGAATTCCTCCGCCAATGCCCCGGTTTCACCCTCGAACACGAGCGCCAATTGTTCCCCTTCGCCGATGCGGTGGACGGCACCTACGTCGCCCGACTGGCCGCGCCAGGAAGTATTGGGATGTGCGTCACAAAAAGTGTCTAGGAGTCCAGATTCAAACTGGCACGGGCCCGATTGATGCCGCCGCAGCAGGCCGCCTCTTCGTTTCCTTCGTTTCCTTCTGTTCTTTTCCTGCGCCCAGCCGGCGGGACGCAGGAAAAGAACAGAAGGAAACGAAGGAAACGAAGGATTGAAGGCCCGTAAGCAGCGCGTCATCAAGCCGGCGCTGGTGGGGTTGGCGGGACCCTGGATTTCCGGGGGCATCGAGTTCAACTGGCCGCAGCATCATCGGCCGGCCACGTTTCTGCCGGCGGACTTCGAGATCGAGGAGCACGCCGACGGCGCGAAGACAATCTGGTGCAGCGACCACGACCCGATGGCGCGGATGAAGGGCATGCACGGGGTTTGCCTGCACCCGGGCAAGGCCTTCCTCGAACTGAAGGTCCGCGTCTATAATCGCACGCCCTTCGTGCAGACCTTTCTCTGGTGGGCCAACGTCGCCACGCGCGTCCACCAGGCCTATCAAAGCTTTTTCCCGCCGGACGTCCAATATGTGGCCGACCACGCCCGGCGCTCGACCAGCGAGTACCCGTTGGCGCAGGGTTTCTACTACGGCGTCAATTACGGTGAGCGCGGGCGAAAAGGCATCCCGCGCGGCGAGGTGCCGGGCCAGTTCGTGCCGCCGCATTGCCGGCCGGGCTTGGGGCCTGGTTCGGACGGCTTGAAAGCCGCCCTCACCGGCAGGCTCAAAAGCCTGCCCTACGGAGTTAAGCCTCTCGAGCTTCCCGACTACGCGCCCAATGACCTGGGTTTCTACGCCAACATCCCCACGCCCTGCAGCTACATGTGCGCGGACTCGCGGGAGGATTTTTTTGGCGGTTACGATTACGCGGCCCAGGCGGGCATCGTCCACGTCGCCAACCACCACATCGCGCCCGGCAAGAAACAGTGGACGTGGGGGAACCACCAGTTCGGCTACGCGTGGGACCGCAATTTGACCGACCCTGACGCCCAAGGCCAGTACGCTCCCTATATCGAACTCATGGCGGGTGTCTATACGGACAACCAGCCCGACTTCAGCTTCCTGCAGCCCGGGGAGACCAAGAGCTGGAGCCAGTATCGGTACCCGATCCAGAAGATCGGCCCGGCCCGGCACGCCAATTTGGAGGCGGCCATCTCGCTGCGGGTCAACCAGGCCCGGCCGCAGCCAAAAAGCAGCCATCCCCAGACTGCCGTCGTCCGGCTCGGTGTGGCGGCAACGGCCGCCCATCCGAAGGCGTGGATCATCCTTGAGCACCGGCGCGCAGGAGAACCTGATGGCCCTGCCGAGCGCCCCTGCGAGATACTCGGCCGCTTGCGCCGGGATTTGGCCCCGGGCAAACCTGTGCTCGAGGAAATCCCACTGCCGCCCGGCATCATGGAGGGCCTCCACGATTTGAAATCGTCCACTGGGACCATGAACGGCACGGGTGGCCGTGCAACGCGAAGCGTTTTGGACTGCGGCAGTCCTCTGCCGCTTTTCCCGACCCCTGGGCAGGGCGAAGCGAAAGCGGCAGAGGACTGCCGCAGTCCAAAACCTTGCGGGCTTCGGCGCCTCATGGAGGCCGATCTGCAACTCCGGGGGACCGAGTCGCTCGACCACCTCGACCGCGCGCTCCGGCTGGACTCGGACAATCTGCGCGCGCGCGACCTCAAGGTCTTGGTCCTGCGCAAACTGGGCGCCAGCGCCAGGGCCGAGGCGCTCCTGGAGGAGACATTGCGCCTGGATCGCCTCGATTGGTGGGCAAGGCACCTCAAGGGCCGGACACTCAAGTGCGACCGGGCGCATCCCGGCACTGTCCCCCGGAACGCCGCATTTATGCGGCAGCGGGACGACCTGAGCGTTGAACTGTGCGCGCTCTACAACCAGACCGGCCGGCACGAGGACGCGCTGGCTCTGGTCAGTTCGCGCAACTTCCAGCCCTGGGAAGGCGGCGAGGGCGGTCCGCTCGGGCAGCACGTCCGCTCGCGCCTGGCGCTGGGCCGGCTGGCGCTCCGGCAGGCCGCGACGGGGCCGAGGGACGAGCGGCCGAGGGGCGATGGGCGAGGGGCGAGGGGCCGAAGGCGAGGGACCGATGTGTGCGCTCAGGGGAGTTCGGCTGCACGAGGGCGATCCGCGCCGGCTTGCTCGGGCCGTGAGGCGAAGAAACGGAAGGTTCTCGACTGCGCCGTCGCCCATTTCCGCGCCGCTTTGGCGGCGCCGCAAAACCTCGGCGAGGCCCGGCATCTGCTGGCCAACCCGAGCGACATCCACTATTGGCTGGGCTGCGCGCTGGCCGAGCGCGGCGAGGCGGCTGCCGCGCGCGCGCAATGGCGGGCGGCGGCAACTTTCCAGGGCGATTTCCAGCAAATGAGCGCCCGCGCCTTCAGCGAGATGACCTATTATTCGGCCCTCTCGTGGGAGCGCCTGGGCCGAAAGGCGAGGGCGCGCAAACTGTTTGGCCAATTGCTGGCCTGCGCGCGGCGGTTGCACAGGGCGGAAGCCAAGATTGATTACTTCGCCACCTCGCTGCCGACGATGCTGCTCTTCGAGAATGACCTGCAGTTTCGCCAGCAGACCACCGCCCTCTTTCTGGAGGCCCAGGCGCGCCTTGGATTGGGAGAGAGGACACGCGGGTTGTCCTTATTGAGGAGAG
Organism: uncultured bacterium; assembly: GCA_963749495.1. Classification (GTDB taxonomy): domain Bacteria; phylum Verrucomicrobiota; class Verrucomicrobiia; order Limisphaerales; family UBA8199; genus CAVQND01. The sequence goes on along the minus strand of CAVVMW010000012.1, from coordinate 373,309 downwards.
TCCTGAGGCGCGACCCCAGTCATGCCCTGGCGAAAGACCTTCTGACGGAACAAGCAAGGGCTTTCGGAAGGCCAAGCATAACCACAGAGACGCTGCGAGCAGGGAGATGAGAGAAGTCGAAATCTGAAGCAGGCAGAAAAATGGGGGCAGAAAGATGAGTTTATATCTTATCTTTCTGCCCCCATTTTTCTGCCTGCCTCCTGCCTCGAATCTCCCCCTTTTCTGCTTGACCTGCCGCTCTCGAAGGCCCCCTATGGCACCCGTTGAAATAAAACGAAATCGATCATGAAGACTCCCAATGCCTCGAGCGCAGATTCCGTGACGGAAAAGGAAATCGTTCCCCAGGGCGGCCTGAGCCGGCGCCGTTTCATCGGCAGCACGGCGGCGGCGGCGGCGGGCATTAGCCTGGTGCCGCGGCACGTGCTGGGCGGGGCCAAATTCGTGGCGCCCAGCGAGAAGGTCAATATCGCCGTTGTGGGCTGCGGCGGACAGGGCCAGGCGAATATCCGCGAGCTTTTCGGGCAAGCGGACGCGCAGATTATCGCCCTGGCGGACCCGGCTGAATTCGAGGATCTGCACGCCTTCTACTTCCAGAGCAACGCCGGCCGTCTGCCGGTCAAGGACGAGGTCCAGAAGCACTACTCAGCCAGGACACCGAACTACAAGGTGGCCGACTACGAGGACTTCCGCACCATGTTGGAGAAAGAGAAGGCCATCAACGCGATTCTGTGCGCCACGCCCAACCATCTGCACGCCTATGTGTGCGTGACCGCCATGAGGCAAGGCAAACACGTCTATTGCGAGAAGCCGCTCACCCACAACGTCTGGGAGGCGCGCCAGGTGGCCCGGGTGGCCCAGGAAACCGGCGTCGCCACCCAGTTGGGCAACCAGGGCCATTCGGGCGACAGCATCCGCATGACCTGCGAGATGCTCTGGGCCGGCGCCATCGGGGACGTGCGCGAGGTCCATGCCTGGACCAATGCTTCCCGCTGGAACACGGCCATTCTCTCCGGGCGCCCGCACGGCCAACCGGTCCCCAAGGGCCTCAACTGGGACCTCTGGCTGGGTCCGCGCCAGACCCGCGACTATAGCCCCGCCTATATGCCGGTCACCTGGCGCGATTTCTGGGACTTCGGCACCGCCCCCATCGGGGACTTCTTCTGCCACAATTTCGACCCCGCCTGCTGGGCGCTCGACCTCAAGCACCCCCTTACGAATCGAGGCCCACCCCGCTGGAAGTGTGGACGGGTACATCGCCCCCATCGCGGGCATTTATTATTACACCTTCGGCCCCCGCGGCAACATGCCCCCCGTCAAGTTCACGTGGTATGAAGGCGGCCTGATGCCCGCGCGTCCGGATGGGTTGGAGCCGGACGACAAATTGGGCGTCAACGGCAATGGCATCCTATTCGTCGGCGACAAAGGTCTGCTCACTTGCCCGGGTTAGGCCGGCCACCCCAGGCTCCTGCCCGGCTCCCGCGAGGACGATTACAAACGCCCTCCCAAGACGCTCCCCCGCTCCAAGGGCCACCACCGCGATTGGCTCAATGCCGCCAAGGGCGGCGCCCCCGCCAGCTCCAATTTCCAATACGGCGCCGCCTTGACCGAAGTCGGCCTCCTCGGCCTGGTCGCCATGCGCGCCCAAAAGAAACTCTACTGGGATGCCCAGGCCATGAAGGCCACCAATGCCCCCGAAGCCGCCAGGTTCCTCAAGGAGACTTACCGCCGGGGGTGGGAGGTGGGGTGAGGGAGGGACAGAATTTGATGATCGACGACCTGGCAACGAACACCCTCTGGCCATCGGCCTGTTCAAGTTCCACAAAATCGGAAAAACAGGCATTCTCGCCTTCCTGCAAGAGCGTCTTCGCGCCTTTGAAGAGCGCGTTGCGATAAACTATGACCCCCTGATGCCGCTCCGAGCAGTACACATCGTAGCGCTTGCTGGTGTCAACCGAATCGCTCGAAGGCTCTAAGGAGTCTGTGCTCTGCGGCCTTTCGGAACGGTCGGCTTCTCCGGTCCAGGGCGGCAAGCTGGGGTCCAGCTCTCTGAGGATTGCCTGCCGCACCTCCTCGATCTGCACGTGCAGGTTCGTCAACACACGGCCGGCGACACCGTCGCCTTCGCGAAGCAGACCCAGGAGGATATGCTCGGTGCCCACATAGGTATGATTGAGGGCCTTGGCCTCATGCGCAGCCAGCGCGAGCACTTTGATCAAGCGCGGCGTATAGGGCGTATAGAGAGGGGAACTCCACGGCGCCTGCCCGGGTCCCACGCCGACTTGTTTCTTCACCTCCGACCGCAGGGTCTCGAGGTCAAGTCCCATCTTGGTCAGGACGTTGACGGCCGTGCCTTGTCCGAGCCGGATGAGTCCGAGCAGCACATGCTCGGTGCCGATGAAGTTGTGGTTGAGCCGACCAGCCTCCTCGCGCGCGAGCCTCAGCGCTTGACGGGCGCGCGGTGTAAAGTTGTTCAGGCCGTCCCATTCCTGCTCTCCCCCTGCCGGGGGCGCAGCCATTGCTCTCCGGAGTGATCTGAACCTGAACCATTTCACAGGAGACAATATATCCCTCGTGCGCCCTTTAGACGATCACAAAAAAAGAGCGCCCCGCACTGCAGGGCGCATTTCACCTTTGTCGGCCCTCGGCAAGCCGGGCAATTGGAGCGCGGCGTCGGGAAGCCCGCAAGGTTTTGGACTGCGCCAGCCCTCTGGCGCTTTCGCATCCCCAGGGTCTGAAAAGCGGCAGAGGACTGCCGCAGTCCAAAACGCTTCGCGACTTCGTCCGCGCGCCGCTGCCCCGCGACGCTCCACCCCCGCCCTGCGAATCAGGTGTCGGAATTCGCCTTCGCCTGGTCCGTTGTTTTCCCCTTTTGCACGGGCTCGCCCGCTGCCAGCCAGCCGGAGATGCCGGCCGTGAGGTGCTTGACGTTAGTGTAGCCGAGCTTCTCGGCGGCCTTGGCGCCCGCCTGGTAGGCCTGGCACATGGGGCCGCCGCAGTAGGCCACTACCAGTGCGCTCTTGTCCTTGGGCAGCAGGCTGGCCAGCTTCCCCTTGGCGCCTTCGAAATCGATGGCCCCGGGGATATGGCCCTTCTGCCAGGATTCGGTGCCGTTGACGTCAATCAGGGTCACGGTCTTGGCCTTGATGGCAGATTTGACTTCCGCAATCTTGATGTCCGGGTATTGGCCGGCATAGATGGAGCCCGCGGCCAGGACGGCTGCGGCAAGGAGGAGGATTCGTTTCATATTTCGCATTCCGGTTTTGTCGCTCAATGCCCAGGCACTTATTTCATTTATTAGCGTGCCTGGACAACGGGATTAGCATCGCACAAGGCCGCCAAACGTCCAGTGGTTTTTTTGCGGCGCCGGCAACCCAAAACCACGCCGAAGCCAAACCGAACGCCCGACGCCGGGCAATAGAATCCGCCCTCCTCAGCTTCCGTGCCAATCCAGAAGACATAAACCACGGAATACACGGAATACACGGAAAGAAGGCCGTTTTCCGTGTATTCCGTGTATTCCGTGGTTTAAAAAATGGGTAGGCGAGGATCTGGGGGCAAATGGAGCACTTGCCAGCCCTTGGTCCCGAGCCGGATATTGCGTTCCACAAATTCCCAGACGACCACTTTGACCTTGTCCAGCAGGCCCGAACGGCGGCAGAGCTCCTGCCGGACGAGGGTCGAGGCCCCGCCATCGTTGACGATCGAGGCCAGGGGCCGCTTCAGCTCCTTGGCCAGGTGCGCGATGAATCCCGCCGAGCCGGGCTCGTCCAGTTGGTAGATCCGCAGGAAACTGTCGCCCAGCACGAGCACCTCGGAGCCGGCCTGGTCGCGGTAGAGTTCATGAGTGACGAGGCGCGCCACCTGGGCGCACGGGCACGCTTCAGGCCCGATATGGCGCTCGAGCGCCGGCACCTGGAGCATTCGCAGGATGTCGCCCGCGCGCTGGATCGGCGCGGGCTTCTCCTCGTATTCAGTGTCCCCGAGCCGAAGCCAGTCCTTCCGGAGGATGTGCTGCGCCACGGCGGCTGCGGCCAGGCGCGCGCCTGCCGGGGACCAGTGGCTGTCCTGCGCCAGGTAAAGCGGCGCGGCGGTCTGCTCCGTGGCGCGGGCATCCTGCCCGCGCTGCCCTTCCCTGGCCCTGGCAAACAACTCGAAGAGATCGACCACCTCGACGCGCGCGCTCTTCAGGCCGTCCAGGACGGCGCGCGTGTCGTCGCCCAGCACACCGTGCAGCCCTGCCGCCCGGCGGGTCAGCATCTCGGGATAGACGCTCTCTTTGTTGGGGGCGGGCACGACGAGCAACCGGATGTGCCGCGCGGCCAACTGGTCCCGGAGCGAGACGATGGCGGCGAGGGCCTCGGCCGCGCCGGCATGCCCGCCGCGGGCGTCGGGCCGCTGCGTGAGGCACTGCACGCCGGGCTTGTAGAAGAGCCAGCCGTCCCGGCCAATGAGCGCCTTGTCGCCGCCGTCTTTGAACCAGGCAAAGTGGGCGTATTGCGCCCAGGGCCGCAGCCAGCGGGCGGCCTGGCTGGCGTCCTCGAGATCGTGCTCGTAGGCGCGCAGGTTCGATACGGTCGGTCTCTGGTGGAACAGGGCCAGTGCCTGCGGCCACTCGCCCCGCCGGATTTCGATCACCGCCTGGCCGATGGGAATGACGAACAGAATCGCCAGAAAGGCGAGGATGAGGAACCGTTCAGAATTGCGCGACGGCTTCATAGCGCGACGAACTTAGCGCGATAGAGGCGGAGTTCGGAATCCAGGCAGAAAAATGGGGGCAGAAAAATCAATTTCCTTCTTATCTTTCTGCCCCCATTTTTCTGCCAACTCTGGATTTCAAATCTCGGGTTTCTCATATTCAGAATTGAAAATACAAGAACGGGTTGAAGGCCTGTCCGAACATGACCATGAGGGAGAGCGCGAAGAGGGGGAGCAGGAGGGCGAGCCGGGGCCAGGTTTGGGGCCGCTGCGCCCAGTCGTGGGCCTGGAGCGGCTGGAAGACCAGGAGGGCGCACACGCCCAGGACAACCATCCGATAGGGCGTATAGAGGCCCGCGCCCAGCAACCTCGAGGCCTCGGAGCCGGCGCCCAGGCCCACCATGGCGCCATAGTAATGCGCCGCCGCCGCCAAGTTGTCCGCGCGGAACAAGACCCACGAGCCGAGCATCAGGAGAAACGTGAGGGCGATGCGGACGGGCCGCGCCAGCGGCTGATAAAGGCTCTCTTTGCCCCGCCACCTCTCGCCGGCCAGCAGCGCCCCATGGTAAGCGCCCCAGACGATGAAGTTCCATTTGGCTCCGTGCCATAGCCCGCCCAGGAGCATGACCAGCCCCAGATTCAGATAGGTGCGGGCGGGTCCCTTGCGGTTGCCGCCCAGCGGATAATAGAGGTAATCGCGCAGGACGCTCGACAGGGAGATGTGCCAGCGCCGCCACACGTCGGTGATGCTCTCGGCGCGATAGGGCGCATCGAAGTTCTTGAGGAACTCGAAGCCGAGCATCCGCCCCAGGCCCACCGCCATGTCCGAGTAGCCGCAGAAATCGAAGTAGATCTGGAAGGCATAGGCCAGGACGCCGACCCAGGCATCCAGGGCCGGCGGCGCGGCAGCGCCGAAGACCGCGTTCGCCACACCCCCGAGGGGATTGGCCAGGAGGATCTTCTTGGCAAAGCCCAGGATGAAGATGCAGATGCCGGAGGCGAAGCGCCGGACCGTGTGGTCGCGCAGGGCCAGTTGGGCCGCGAGGGTCTTGTAGCGGATGATCGGGCCGGCCACCAAGTCCGGAAACAGCGCCACGAAGGCCGAGAAATCCGTGAACGACTTTGCGGGCGTGGCGTGGCCGCGGTAGAGGTCCAGGATGTAGGTCAGGGAATGAAAGGTGTAAAAGGAGATCCCGATCGGCAGCACCACGCGCAGCACGCGGAACTGCTCGAACCCGGCCGCCTCGAGCAACTGGTTGAGCGTGTGGGCGGCGAACATGTAGTATTTGAAGAAGCCCAGGAAACCGAGGTTGGTGACCACGCAGGCGGTGACGGCCAGCCGCCGCTGGGCCTGGGTGGCGCCCGGGCGCGTGATGACCCGCCCCCAGATGAAATCCATCACCGTGGTGAAGAGCATCAGGCAAACGAACCACGGCTGCCACCAGCCGTAGAAGAAATAGCTGGCCACCGTAATCCAGAGGTTCCGCAACCGGAACGGCAGCAGGAAATACACCAGCAGGAACAGCGGCAGGAAGTAGAAGACGAAGATGTGGGTCGTGAAGACCATGAGCGGCGGCTGGTTCCTAGCTCGACCAAGTTGAGTCTCGTAGCGGGAAAACCGACGCAACGCGGCCTTTTGTCCCGGAGGGACATTTGAAAATAGCCCAACGTTTCAACGTTGGGTTTGGCCCGCGGAGGAAGCAAGTCCCGAAGGGACGGCTGAAAGGACCCCCCGTTTCAGCCGTCCCTTCGGGACTCGGTCCGCCTGCGCGTTTAACCCAACGTTGAAACGTTGGGCTATTGTCGGATGTCCCTTCGGGACAGGGTCTATGTCGAGCGCAGATGCTCATCGTTCACCGCTCCTCCAGGTCTGTCCAGACGGCCCAGTAGAGCGGCCCCGTGGTCCGGCCGTAGTATTTGTCGATGATGCCGCCCATGAAAAAGTCGTCGATGGGGGCCTCCAGGGCCATGTGATGGGTCTGGCCGGCCTCGAATTTTCTGAGCGTGCCGCCGATGTTTCTGGCGCGCGCATCGGCCGCCTCGGCCCTGGGCTTCCAGGGATTGTAGTGGCCGACGTAGATCGTATCTCCCTGGACCTGGCCGCGATGGACCTTGAGGACTTTGTATTTGAGGATCGTGGCGTAATCGTAGAGGTCGCGCTTGAAGATGGCGCCTTGGGGGATCTCGACGAGCCTGGCGGTGACCTCGATGGTGCCGTTGGTGGCCAGGTGCGGATCGGCGGCGGCCGAATTTTGTTGAGGCGCCTTCGGACCGCAAGAAACGACGAGCAGCCCCAATAAACACAGAGCCGCAAAGCCCACAGCCCCTCGGAGCAGCAACCGGAGGGAAGGGATCAACCACGGATTACACGTTGATATGACCATAGCACTTCATTACTGCCGAACTGGTTCAGGCCGGCGGGGTCGGTGGCCTGTGGGCTTGCAGCGCCAGGCATTCGCGGCAGCGCCAGCGCACGTGCCCGCGGAATTGGGCGAAGGTGACTGTCGTATAGTAGGGCCTGACGCATTCGGCGAACAACTCCGCCACTCCGGCGTCGAATTGGCGCTCACCGGCCCTGGCCGCCTCGGATTCCGGATCGTCGGCGCTCTCGAACCGGTCCAGCAACTCGGCTAAACGAATGATGTCAGCGGGGGTAACACGCCTTCGGGTAGCGGCGTCTTCTGGCATAGCGTGGCCTCCAGATTGGACTGGTAACGCTTCTCAGCGGCCGCCTTGTAATCCAACGCCAGATCGTGGAGCTCGGCTGTACCCGACCCGGGAAAGCGGTCCTCGAGGAGGCTCAGGATGACCATGACGTGGTTGGCATACTCGCTCATGGTCTTCCAGGTTTGGCTGGCTTCCTCACAATTGGCGGCGCGTCTGGCGAGCAGCGCGGCTGCCTGGTAGGTCTGCTTGAGGATCGCCTCCACTGTCGCCACTTGGCGGCAGAAGGCCGCGCGCCAAGCCTCGTTGGCCGGGTCGAGCCTTGCCCCCAGTTCGGCCATCTGCTCCAGAGGAGCCTGGCCGAGGCGCGTCAGGTCGCTCAAATCAAGTGCCGCATTCATAGCCTGCAGCCAGCCTATCAGTGCTCCGGTGAAAGTCAAAGCGATCTCAAGGCAAAGCAGGCAGAAAGCAGTCCCGCAAGATCTCCTGCCTTCTGGCGGGCGGCGTATTCCCGTGCCACATGGACCGGCTGTCGCGCAGGTCTTGAAGAGCGGGCTCAATTTGCTGGGCCACGGCGGCCGCGTCCGGGTCCAGCGCGGCGGCGGCGGCGGCCAGCCACCGGCCCATCCCCTCCAGTCGGTCCAGCATCGTCGCGTGCTCAGACAAGTTTTCCGGGCCGCAGCCCTCCACCAGATGCTCATCTTCCCACCCAGCCAACTCACGGCATGTATCGAGCCAGTCGGCCACCTGGACGTTGAGCTGCCGAGCCATTCGCTGTTGCAGTCCCTCCACGAATCCAGGGCCTGCCCCCCGTTGCACTGTTTCCACCGCTACGCTCATCACTTCAAAGTAATCGCCCGCGTTCGAATGTCGAGACTTTCCCGCCCTGAAGCGGCAGGCCACTGTCCGGTGCTCCCCTCTCTACCTTTTGCTCGCGTCCATGCCGCGCTGCGTCCAATGCGGCTCCCAGCCGGGACCCAGGTCGAGCCGCTCGGGTTGCGCGGCCTGCGCGTCGGCGCCCGGGGCGGGCCGGCGAATCACAGCCATCGTGGTCGTGGCGGCCTTGCCCAGGTCCTCGATGCTGCGGGTGAACAGGACGTAGCGGCCGTCCGGAGAGACGCAGGCCCCGTAGATATGACGGTCCGGCTCGGCGTAAATCGCGCACCGCTCTTTGCCATCGGCGCTCGCCTCCCACAATTCGGCGCGGCCGCCCTTTTCCGGGATGATGCCCCGGGCATAGACCACGCGCAGCGAGTCCGGGCACCAGTCCGGCGTGCAATTGTAACGGTCCGTCTCGCTCACGGCGCGCAACTGGCCCTCGTCGGGGTCGAGCACGCCGATGTTCCAGAACTGGCCAAGGCCGTTGGCGGTGCCGACGAACCGCTGGCCGTCGGGGGACCAGAATCAATTGCTGGACGATGCCCTTGCGCGGGAACTCGCGAAGGACCTTGCGGGCAGCCAAGTCAACGACCTGGATGGTCTTGGGGGCGAGGCAGGCGATCTGCCGGCCATCCGGCCCCCAGGATGCCCACCGGTATGCGTTGCCGAGGACCTCCGGGTTGGAGCCGTCGGCATTGGCGAGGACCAGGTCGAATGTCCCGTAGGTGTTGTTGTCCACCGGCTCGGATTTGGGCTGGCGGTAGTAGAGCAACCGGGTTCCGTCCGGGGAGAAGCGGGGGCCGGTTTCGCTGAACTGGGGGGTCTGGGTGATGGGGTGGCGGTCGGAGCCATCCGGGCGGGCCAGGAAGAGGTCCCAATCGCCGGCATCGGTCATGGCGCTGAAAACCAGCCAGCCCCGGTCGTGGAGTTCGCCGGCCAGGCCGCTGGTCCTGTCCAGTCCCGACACTGCACCCGGAACGCCGGCTTCAGCCGGCAGGATCGAGGAATTTCCATGCCCCTGCCGCATAAATGCGGCGTTCCGGGCGGCGCTGTCGGGATGCGCCTCGCCGGCTGCGCCCTGGGCCACCTCGTGGCCGGTCCAGCACGGCTCCCAGCCCGCCGGCAGGTCGAGGACCGGCCCCTCCTTTGCCGCCGGGTAGAGGGCGCGCAACTCCGCACTCTGGCTGCGGATGATCGGGGCGTCGCTCAGCCGCATCAGGGCCATCGGCCCGCCCGCGTGGCCCGGGTCGCCATCCTCCTCCATGTTGCCGGTGAAGAGCACATACCGGCCATCGGGCGAGACATTGCCGCCATAGGCGTGACGGCCCTCTTCGGCATAAACCAGCGAGTGCGAACTGGCATCGGCTGCCGCGCGCCAGAGCTGGGTCCAGCCGTAGCCGTTGTTGGCCTCTTGGCCCGGCGGACGCCACGAAAAGATCACCTCGCTGGAGTCCGGAAACCAATCCGGCGTGCAGCAGTCCACGCGGTTGACGGCGCTCGCCTCGCCCGTGGCCGCGTCCATGCGGGCGATGCTCCAACTGGCCCCGAAGGAATTGGCCACGCCCACCAGCCACTTCCCATCCGGCGACCAGGTCATCTGCTGGAAAAAGCCCTGGCGCGGCAGGGTGCGAACGACCTGGCGCGTGGCCAGGTTGATGAACGAAATGCCTTTGATCGAGAGGCTGGCTATCTGGGCGCCGTCGGGACTGAAGCTCGCCCAGGTGAGTTCTCCGGTTTTGGCCAGCGCCACCGGCGCGGAGCCATCGGCATTGGCCAGCACCAACTCGCCCTGTTCGCCGTGGCGGTTGTCGTCGATGGCCTCATCCCGGGGGATGCGGCGGTAGAGCAGCCTCCGGCCGTCCCTGGAGAACTGCGGCGAAAACTCGTTCCACTCCGGCGTGCTCGTCAGCGCCCTCGACTCCGACCCGTCCGGCCGGCAAAGGAAGAGGTCCCAATCCCCCGCCTTCGAGCGGGCGCCGTAGGCGATCCACCCTTTCTGGCGCACCTCCGACTGGAGTTGCGCCACGGCAGGGTCCGGCGCGGAGGCGCAAGCGCCGGGCAGACCCGCAAGGGCAGCCAAAGCCGCCAATGCCAGCAAGCGTGCTCTTTTATGAAACATAGCTCCCAGAGTATTAGAACCTGAGCAGTTGTGGAAGCCCGAACGAAGTCCCTATCGTCCCTTTTGTCCCTTAGCCCCTGGCCCTTAAGAGCGGCTGGCAGGATTCACCTGGAACTTCCGATCCCAGACCTTTGTCGCAGCCTTTGTCGGTGCCTTTGTCGAGGCCTGGCCACGCCGACAAAGGCTGCGACAAAGGTTGCGACAAAGGTCCGGACTCACGGCGTCTGCTCGCCATTGCCTTGGTCGAGGTAACGAGTGCCGTTCACAATCGAATAGGCCAGGTACTGGCGCCAGGTGAAGTTGCTCCCGCGAAAGGCGGCTTCGATGCGGTGAGACTCGAGGGCGGGTGGCGGGGCGGGCGCTGTATCGGGCGGGTCGAGCAGGGCCTCGCGCAGGACACGGCCCGAGGGCGTCCGGGCGGGCCGGGCGTCCAGGAGCCACAGGATGGTGGGGGCAATATTGATGTTGCCCGTGGGCAAGTCGTCCGCGAAGCCCTTGCGGAAATCCGGCCCGGCGGCGATGCAGGTGTTGTGCATGTCGAAGCGGCTGAGGCTGCCGTGCATCCCCTGGCCGGGGATGTAGCCGGCCTGGTCCTGGCAGATTAGCCCCGGGGTGCCATATCGGTTGGGGGCGGGTCTCCAGCGCAGCGACAGAACGATGTCAGGCGCGGTGGGGGCATCGAGCCCGGCCTGATCGAGGCGGAAGGCGCCCTCGACCGGCAGCCGTGTGAAGACTACACCGCAGAACGGCTGCTCCTGGAGAAAATGCGCCACCCGCTCGACCAAGTCCGGTTCGCCGCCGATGACGTAGAGGAAGACCGAACCGCCGTTGCTCACGACCAGGATATCACCCTGGCTGGGGCCCTGGCCCGAAAAGGCTTGATAAGCCCGGAATCCATGCCCCTTGAGCACGAGGGCCACGCCCGTGGTCCGGTCAATGGTCGAAAAGCCATGGTCGGAAACGACAATGACGTTGGTCTGTTCGCGCAGCCCCTGAGTTGAAAGCGCCGCCAGGAGCCGGGCCAGATTCCGGTCCGAGCTCTGAATCGCGGCCAAGGCCGAGGGCGACCCCGGTCCGAGCACATGCTGGGTCAGATCCGGCTCGCTCAGCCAGAGCACCGAGAACGCCGGCACGCCCTTTTCCCAGAGCGGGCCTGTCAGCGCGCTAGTGGTCCAGGCATCCCGCGCGGCACCGGAGAGGATAGCATTGGGCACCGGGCCGAGCCGGGCGGTGAGCCGGGCGGCCAGCGCCTCCGGCAGCGTGCTCCCGGCAAAAAGCGTGGCGCCCAGGCTCTCGTCGGTGCGGGCGCAGCGGTCGTGGAGCACGGCCACGCCCTTGGCCCCCGCGATGACCGTGCGCAAGCCCTTGCCGTGAAGGATCTCGCACACCGTCGGGTAAGCCAGGTAATGGTTGTCCGTCTGCTTGTCTCCCGCCCGGACGGCCGCCAGGGACTCAGTCGCAATCCGGTTCGTCGCGTTGATGGCGGGCCGGTATTCCTTGTTCCCAACAATGCCGCTTTGGCCCGGATACACGCCCGTTGCCAGGGCGGTCCCGTTGACTTCGGTCGTGCTGATATAGACCGGGTGATGGTTCTTGAAGGTCACCCCGTCTCGGGCCAGTTCGCAGAGGGTGGGACAGTTCTGCTCGGTGACAAAATCCGGGCGCATCCCGTCCCAGACGACCAGGACCAGGTGAGAGGCCCTGCCGGCGGCAAACAGGTTCGCCGCCGCGAAAAATGGGACCAGGCCTGTGAACAACTTGGCCCGCCAGCGCATGGCAATACCTTGGCCGCCGCCGCCCAAAATGCAAGCCCGCCGCATTCAAAGCCCGGCAAATATCCGGTGAACAGGTTGTCACCAAAGCGTAACAGGGGCGGGCAGTCCACAGTCCACAGTCCACAGTTTCGGCGCCTAATCTCTGTCCTCTGTCCTCTGTCCTCCGCCCTCTGAGGCGCGCCCTGCAGTAGCCCGGATGTGAACATCCGGGCTGGGACCGGTGAAAATGGTGGCAAATCGCATCCGAATCCCCGTGAATATCAAGCGAATAGCTTGTCACTAACCCTCCACGGGATGCTGCCGGCGCCTCGCGCTCCATCGCTTCCGGAGTGAATATCCTGGCCGCGCCCCCCGAGACTGCGGGAAAGCTCTTCGCAGGCCCCGGTCATTAGCCGGTGAATAGGGTGTGATTAAACCCCGGTTCGAGGGCATCCGGACGCCAGTGCCGAGCGGCGAGGAAACGGCCGCATCCCGACCATGCCGCCAGAATCCTCTGGCCGGGCGGACGGGCGCATCTCGTGCTGGCGAGAAGTCGGACCGCCTATCGAGGCAGCTAATCGCGGAGTTTCGCCGCTTCGCGCGCAACGAGAACAGCGGTTTGGGGGGGGCCAACCGGGGGCTGAAAAAAACGTAACTACTCAGGGCGTTTTGGATCCCACCGGCAGAAAGGGATGACCGTCGAGGGTGTTGCGGAGGTGTTCGAGCACCGGCAGGCCGTGCTTGCGCAGGGTCGCGATGTAACTACGGATGCGTGCGTGACAACGGGCGCCTTCCAGAGTGCGAAAGCAGCCAGATATCTCCACCCGGACCTTGATCATGCGGAAGTCGCGTTCGGCTTCGTTGTTGGTAAAGGGCAATGTGAAGTTCGACAGGAATGCCAGAATGCATTCATCGCAGCCCTGGAGCCGATCCAATAAGTTCTGTTCTTTGGATTGCTTGGGGCGCTTTTTCTTCATTTGCTCCGGGGTGAGCGGATTGGCTTGGCGGCCAGCGCGTATTACCTTCCTGTATTGCTGATACCACCGGTCCACCTCGGCTGGCGTCAAGGGTGCATCCCGAGCCTTTCGATCCTTGACGCACTTCAACATCTCCAGGAAGAGGTCGTAAAGGTCTTTGGCCCATTGTTGGTGGTGTTGCTCAAAGAGGAACACCAATTCGCGCATCAGGTGGCTTTTGCAGAAGGTGTGAAGGCAGTTCTCAAAGGTTAAGTAGCTGGCGTGGAAGTCATGCATCAACCAACCCTTGAATCGGGGGATGACGCCCATGGCTTGCATCGCCTCTTTGCCTCGGGTGAGTTGGACGCTCAAAAACGTCAGCAGGGGCGTGCAAATGACGTGCAGCCAATGGGTGACCTTGTTGATGGGCACGCTGGTTTCGTCGCCGTGGAGAATGGGTTCTTGGGGCAGGATTTCCACCAGGCGCTCTTCAAAAGGTTGCAGCCCCTGGTATTGTTCTTGGCGAGCGCTTTGCAGGGTGCCTTCACTGACGGCAAAGCCGAACATCTCCTGGCCCATTTCGCGGATGCGGCGGCTGGCCCCCTCTTGGGCGTCGTAGAGGTAGGTCAGCAAGGCGCGAAAGTTCTTCCCGTATTGGACCGGGGCTTTAATGTCGACCGGAAAATCAGCCCGGCAGGTTCGCCCGCAGATGGGGCACTCTTTGATTTCGGCTCGATGCTCGGTGCATTCCAAGGTCAGCGTGGGCAAGTCGAAGACTTGGCGAGGCTCAAAATCCACCGCCGGTTCCTGGGAAAGATCCTCGCCGCACCCACACTCCAGCAGCGGATGAATCTGGATGTGCTTGGGCTTTTGGCTGGGTTGGAGGGTGCGACCGGGATGGCCGGGTTGACCGCCGGAGGGGCGCCCGGACTTTTTTCGCAGGCTCTTGGGTTTGGGCTTTTCGGGGCCGTCCGTGGAAGGAGGGCGCGAACTGTTACCGCTATTCTGGGAGGCCGCGTCCCGCAGGCGGGCATTCTCGGCTTGTAACTCCAAAGTGTAGTCAACCAATCCAGCCAAGTCGGCCCGGCCCAACGCCATGAGCCCGTTGCGGTCTTTAATCACAGAGTTGGCCAGGCACATCTGCAGTTAAAGGATAAAGGTAAATGTCCTTGCAAGGCGCATGGACCTGATTGTCCCGGTGCCGCTCATTCTGGCGGGTTCGTCCGCGGGTTTGGCCCACCCGAATCCAGTTGGCCGCCTGGTAAGCGGTGCCCCGGAAGCGGTCCGGTTGCACAAAGGTCTCCAGCAGGTAAAGACGATGATGGTAGCGCGCTTGCCAGTCGGCATCGATCCGCTGGGCGATTCGACCAAGAATGTGGCTGGCCAGACGCTGGACTCCAACCCAAGGCAAAATCAGGAACCGGCTATTGTTGGCGATCAACGGCAAGCCGGCAGCCCGTTGCTGGGCCGACCAACCGATCCACCGATCGCGAGGCGCGCACTGCCAGGCCGCCGCTCCAAAGAGCAGGCACGCCAGATCCGCTCCCGCGCAACTCCTAATCAAATAGCCCAGGTTCTCCCCAACTGGGCCGCCATAGCTCAGGTAATGGTGCCGGGCCAAATACCGCTGAAACCGAGGATAGTCCGGATGCCTGGGGCGGACCACTTGCACCTCCAGGGGCAGCAGCGAAGACAAGTCCGCCCGGATCGGCTCAGGAACCACTGAGTCAAAAAGCTCAAGACTCAGCAGCGGACCTCGTCCAACCGGCATTCGCCGGCGTTCCGGCAGTGCAATGAGTTGGCGCCGCTGCAGCTTGAGTAACAGCGTCCGAGCCGCCATGTCTTTGAGCTGGCCGGAGGCCGAATACCATTGCCATCGCTGAGCCAACACCTGCGACAAGCGCCAGCGGCTCCAAAGCGGATGGGCCTCAATCAAGGCCCTAATCTCGCCGATCTGGACGTTACTGATTTTGCGGCCTTGAATGATTTCGGCTTCGAGCACGCGCCCAGATTACCAGGTGGATTTGGGGGAGTCCCGTACAAAATCAAAGTATTTTGCGGCCTCTCTCTCCGCCGCTGTTCAGCCGGCCCCGCTCGGACCTGAGTAGTTACTAGCCCACCAGGTTCGGCTCCTTGCCCGCCAGGCCCAGGTCCATATCATTCTGGATATCGTTCTGGTTGCGGGCGGAGTTCCAGACGGCAACCTCGCGAATGCTCCCCTCGAAGTAGCTCTCCCAACAGCCGCCCGATGGCTTGGGCACGCCGCCGATCCAGAGCGGGGTGGGGGGCAGCCAGAGAGTTTGGCTGTAACTGCCGGTCAGTACGTTGGAACCATCCAGATAAATGTTGACCGACTGGGCATTGTGGTCATAGGTGGCCGCGATATGAGACCAACGGTCCAGCGGAACCAGGGCGAGGGTAGTGAACGTGGTGTAGGAATCGCCGTTGGCGTAATTGAGGTTGAGACTGATGCTGAGATTGGTCGTCGAATCTCCCTCCAGAGCCAGTTCCGCGGAGGCCCACGCCGAGTTGCACTGCTGGCGCTCGATGAGCGGGCCGGCGGAGTCCGGGTTGACCCACAGCTCATAAGTAAACTGGCTGGAGAGGTTGAAGAGGAGGCTGCCGGCGGAGTAGGCGGCATCCGCATAGTCGTTCGTGCCATTGAACGCCAGAGTCGGGAGCGTGATGGGCAGGCCGGCGATTGGCGGAGCGTCACTCCCATAAGGCGAAACATTCAGGGTAATGTCAGGCAGGCTCAAGGCCTGGGCGAACGTGCTGTCCGCGCTGGCCCACAAATGCAGGGCGCCGCTAACCGCGTTGGTGGGCAATTGGATGACAGCGGTCGCATTGGTGACTCCGGCGGGAACGGTCGCCGGCGGGTTGGTGCTCCATTGGACGCGGAAGAAGGCCGCGCCCAAACCAGGCTCATACTGGAGGCCCACCGCCACGTGCTGACCCGCGACGAACCGCGTGCCGTTGGCGGGAGTCGTGCCCAGGATGGCGGCCGTGGTGAAGGTCGAGGCCAGGCCATCGGCGGGGAGTGGCGTGCCATTGGTATCGGCGGCCAGGTGATTACCCGCCAGGTCGGTGATGAGGGGGAGGGCGCGGCAGGTGTAAGTCAAGCCGGGCTTGAGCGGC
This sequence comes from uncultured bacterium, assembly GCA_963749495.1. Taxonomy (GTDB): domain Bacteria; phylum Verrucomicrobiota; class Verrucomicrobiia; order Limisphaerales; family UBA8199; genus CAVQND01. The sequence goes on along the minus strand of CAVVMW010000012.1, from coordinate 357,104 downwards.
AGGGAGGCGGGGAGTATGAGGACGGTGGACGGATCGGCGGCAACGGCCACTTGATAAGCACCGGCGCTCCCGAGGCTGTTGGTGAAGATGATGCTGTTAGTGGACACGCTGTTGGTGGCTATCGGCTTGTTGAACTGGAGCGCGATCTGGCCGAGCCAGATCGGTTGCCTCTGGGCCCCGTTGGCAGGTGCAATCCCGGTGAGGAAAGGCGGCTTGCGGTCCGGCAACCCGAAGTTCCAGATCACTTGGCTGGCGTTGAGTGCGCCGTCCACGGCTTTGACGGTCACGGTCAGGCCGCGTCCATCCAGCACCGCCCCGGTGAGCGGGATGGCAAATAGATTGGTAGAAGGCGCATTGGGCGCCGCAGCGATGGCCACGTGTTGCGTGGCCGACAGATCCCCGCTGACCGCCAAATCCAGAGTGTAAACCCCGCTATTGTCCGAAGAGGCCACCGTAAGGGTCAGCGGCTGCGCCGGGTCCAGCAATGCATTGGGCGGCGGACTCAGGAGGCTCAAACTCGGGGCCACCGTGTCCACGACCGTCAGGTCGAGTTCCGCCTGGCTCGACTTTTGGCCGACGCTGTCGGTGGCCCGGGCCAGGAACTGGAGCGTGGCGCCGGCTGGGGGCGATGTTGGAGACGGTAAGCTGCACCGAATGCGCCTGGCCGTCCGGGTAGCTGGCTGCAAAAGGGACGGCTCCCAGGCCGACCAAGGTCACGTTGGTGACCACGTCATCGTCGGCGGAGGTGACGCGCAGGACGAACGTCTGGCCGTTGGTGACGGTGCTGCCGCTTGCATCCGTGCGGACCAGCGTCACGGTGGGCGGCTGGTTGGAGAGCACATTGATGATCAACTCGGCGAGGGGCCCGTCGTTGCCATAGCGATCCGTGGCGATGGCCCGGACCGTCGTAGAGCCCGACATCGGCAGCGTCACGGTGGCCCGGTAAGGCGGGTTGGTAGCGACGCCCACGGGCGCCAGGTCCTGGGTGAAGCGGACGCTCACTCGAGATTCATTGCCCGCCAGGACCGCCTCCACCGGCACGGGCGGGCCGGCGACAGGCGAGCGTCCATCCGCCACTCGCAGCGCCGCGATGCTTGGGCCGATCGTATCGATCGTCGCGAACGTAGCGGTGAATGGCTGGTTGGTCGCCAGGTTGCCGGCCAGGTCCTGGATCCCGTCCACTGTCAGCGTGTAAAGGGCGTTTGGCTCGAGGGCTGCGGCGGGCGTGAACGCCAGGACCAGCCCGTTGAGGCCGACCGCTGCTGTGCCGGCCACTGGCCCCGCCGGGCCGATGAGCGAGACGGTGTAGCCGGAGCTTTGAATCGCTTCGTTGAAGGACAAACGCATGACCGCCAGCGGGTCAATCTGCACGTCCCCATCGGCCGGGGACATGGAAAGCAGCACTGGCGGGTCATTGTCCGCCGTGGTGAAGCTCGACCTGAAGGGGGCCGGCAGGATGCGGCCCATCGGGTCGGCGGGCCCTTGTGCGTTGTGGCCGAGGCCGTCGGTCCAGGTCCCGCTGATGACGACGAGGCTATAGGTCTTCTGGCTGAGCAAGCGGGTCGAGGGGGTGAGGCGGACCAGGCGAAGGATGCCATTGGTTGGGTCGGGCAGCAACTGCACGGTGGCAGGGACCGGGTTGGTGTCGTAGCGCAAGAAGATGCCCTGCGGCGTGACCGTGCTGGCGTCGAGCGCCTTGCTGAAGAACAGATCGATCGAGTTGGTGGTCGGCACATCCACCGCGTTGTCGGCCGGTATGACCTCCACGACGACGGGGTCGTCCTCATCGAGCACGATAACGCCGAGGTCATTCGTTTGGCCATTGACCGTAAGCGCGGACTGAAGGTGGGCAATGCCGGAGAAGTCAATGGCGGCCATCTTGAGGGTGAAGGGTCCCAGCGGGACGCTATAGAAGCCAAAACTGCCGTCCGGCCCGGTTAGCGCCAACGCGCTGCCCGGGGACGACGTTTGAGACTGGAACAACAGGATGACTTGGAGCCGCTCACAGGCGTGGTTTGGTCGGCCCGGACCACACGGCCCACCACCGCGCCGTTAGCGGAGAGCGTCAGTTGCGCCATGTCGGCCTGCCCATTGGTGAGGATGATGCCGTTGAAGGTCGCAGCCAGGGCCGCTTGTTCGGACACTAACCGATACGGGCCCAGCGCCACATTGCCAAACTGGAATGTGCCGCTCGGGGAGGTCGCCGAGTTCTGGCTTGCGCCGGCAAAGGGCGCGCCTTGGAACTCGATGCGAATTTCGATGCCGGCGGCGGGCGTCACGCCGTCACTCTCGAACACGCGGCCCGAGACGCTGCCGACTCCGGACAGGACCAGCCTGAAGTCCGGCGCCGGGCCCGCGGAGGTGAGGGAAACGCTGGTCGAAGCGAAGCTGTGCGATTGGTCCGTGGCCAGGGCCTGTGCCGTGACTTGATGGGAGCTGAGCGGCAGATCGACAAAGCTTACCCGGCCGTTGATGTCTGTGTCCGAGCTCCAGCGGCCGAGGGTCACCGTGGCATTCGTAGCGGGGGTGATGCCGTCCGGGAGAAAGACCTGGCCGGCGATCGTGGCCAACGGCTGCAACGAAATGGTGACATCCATGACCGGGGTGTTGTCAGGCAACAGTCCAGACACTTGGCCGTTGAGGCGGGTAACGGAATCTACGGCCTGGAGCGAGAACTGGCCCGCCGGCGTGCCGGGGAAGTCGAACCGGCCATCCGGCCCGGTCGTGACCGTCCGGGGGGCTCATGCCATCGGACACATTGAGGGTCACGATGGCGCCTGGGACGCAACCGGTGCCATAGCTGTTGAGCACCATGCCGCGGATTTCCCCGCGGGATTGCTCGACCAGTTGCACGTGGGTCACCTGCCCCTCGTAACTGAGCGTGGCGGAGGCCACGGCCCCAACCCCAGTGACCGAGCCCTGGGGCAGAAACGTGCACATCCGCCACGACCGTCTGCCCATCCGCGTCCAGAGAGGTCCGCGTGTAACCCCAGGCCCCCGGGTTGAAGCTGGCGCCCCGGCCGTTGAGAAACGGATCGTTGGCGCCGACAAAAACTGTGTAGGCCTCCTTGATCGCCGCCATAATCTGGTCCATGTCCCCGCTGGCAATCTGCGCGGCCAACTGCGAGGTGTCCGTTTGCGCCGTCGGCGGCCCGGGCGAACTCACGAGATAGCCCCCCAGTGGCATATTCTCGAATTTGTAAAAGCCCTGGCCGTCCGCGATTGTCCAATAGAAACCGCCTTCCGTGGGGATCGAGACCTGCACGTTCGGTGCAGGAGTGCCATCGGCGTGCAGGATGTTTCCGACAATGCGGCCGGCCGGGGTGATCTTGACGACCACAAAATTGTCCACTCCTTGCAGGACCGTGAGCGTACTGGAGCCGAACCTGGGGAAATCGATGCCGGCATCGGGATTACGTTCCAGGCCGGCACTGATGGTGCAGTTGCCGCACGGCACGCCCGTGAGCGTGAACAAGCCGTTGGCATCCGTGCGCACCCGGGCCGCCGCAGGCGCTGTAATAGGCCGGCGAAATCCCCAAGGCGCGGCCCGAGGCAGGCAGGGGAGATGCCAGGCGCACGGAGGGGTGAACGTTGTTGGTCCCAAAGTCCTGCGCCATGAGTGAGCGCTGGAGCACGAGCACGGAATTGGCCGCGCCGATCGTGTATTCGTCGGAGCCGCTGCGCACGATGCTGGAGATCGTGCCCGGGTTATCAGCCAGCTTGAGGGTATTGAGCAACGTGGGCGCTTGCGGCGTCGTCAGGTCCAGAATGTAGAGAAACTGCCCGGCCGAAACCAACGCGGCATGGATCTTCTTGCCGCCCATGGAATTGGGCACCGGGAAGTCCAGGTCCAGCGCCACACGGAACGCGTTCACGTCGCTGGGGAATTCGTACGCGCCCAGCGCATCATCGCCCACGCCGATCATCATGCCGGAATCCAGAATCACCTGCAGGCGCGATGGGTGGCCACCGCCTCCCATCATCGTCGCAGAGAGGAAGGCGCCGCCCCCCTGCACATCGAAGTCGGTGAAGTCGCGGCCGGGCGCGGCAACCAGGTTCTGGACCAACCCGAAGAGACCGTACTTTTGCGGGATGGGGAGCTTTTCTCCAGGGTCGGTATAATCCCCGTCGTTGTTGGTGTCAACGCCGGAAATCATCTGGTAGGGCAAGGCGTTGGTGGGCCATTGAGTGGTGTCATAGGGCAGGTTGCAGCCGAGGATGAGCGCCTGGAGATTGATGACCTGGATGTAGCTGCCGCCCGCGCCAAAAATATGGACGAACAGATTCGGGGCGCTGAATTTCACGTTGGCCGCCGAGCTGTCCTGGTCCGTCGTCAGGAAGGCAGACCCGATTCTATCGACCTCATTGGTCATGGAGATGTCATAGAGGCGTATCCATTGTCCGTCGCCGCCGGTGCCGATGGTCCCGCCAATGACCACCAGGAGCGGCTTGGACTCCGCCGGGGTAGTGTAGCCTCGCGCGAAGTTGTACTCGGGGATGAGGGTCATCGCGCGCGGGGGCGATGGCAGAACGATATTGGTCAGGACCGAGATGGAAGCGCCCAGTTGATGCACGACGATGGCAGGGCCCACATTCGGGGCATAGGTGTCCAGGGTAAATGCGCGGGTTTGGAAAACCAAGGTGCCAACCGGCCGGCCTAGCAAGGGCAGGGTGGTAATGGGAGCGGGCGGCGTCTTGAACACGAGTTTGAATGGGTCCGGGGTGCTCGTCGTCGGGTCCTGGTCCAGGCCAATGCCGTTCAAGTCCTTCACGGAATTGTTGATGGTCAGCGTGTAGTTGGTGCCCGGTTGCAGGTCGGCCGGGTAAATGCGCGCCCCCAGTTGATCGTCCGACAATTCGATGTGCAACGGGGCCGTGGAACCCGAAATGGCGATGCCCAGGCCGTTGGTGATGGAGGGATCCACGGCTTTGCTGAAGCTCACCATGAGGGCCGAGCCCCAATCCAGATACGCGCCTTGCGGCGGCAACGTCCACACCACCTGGGGGGGCGTCGTGTCATTGGTGTCGGCGCTGACTATCTTGCCGGGCAAGGAGCCGGGCGCCGCTCCAAAGTAAAAGGTGAACTGCGTCTCCTCGAAATTCAGGTCGGCGTCCACCGCGCGGACCTGCACGGTGACTATCGCCGGTTCCGTCACCAGGAAGTCAACCGGCGCGCGGATGGAGGTGTCGCTGGTATCCTGCGGGGGGGGGCTTTGGTTCAGGGTGACCTTGGCGGGGTCCAGCGGCGTTACAGGCACGTTGGTCGCCAGCAAGGAGAACGATTTGGCCGGCACCAGGAAAATCAGGTCGAACCGCGGCTTTCCCAAATTGTCGGAGATCAGAAAATCAATCGAGACCGTCTGGTTGGTAGGCAGCACCAGTCCGGGCGGATTGGCGGTAATAATTGGGGGGGTCGTATTGACGCGGCCGCTGCCATTGTCCGGCACGCGAAAGATCAGGTCCACGGTTGCCAGGGGCGAGAGGGGCGAGGCAGAGGCGGACCGGGTTGCGATTTGATCCGGGAAGAGGGGCGACTGGGCCGCCAGCAGATAACCCGAGCCTTGGAATGGATTGAACGGCAGCAGGTAGGCGAAGCGCCCGGCAGAGTTGGCCATGGCCACAAACGTGCCGGGAGTCAAGCCGCTGTGGGTCTCAAATACCCCCGGGGGATAGGCATTGACCCAGGCGTCCGGCAAGAGACGGACCCCGGGATTGGTCTGTTGGATGGCCAGCGCTGCTCCGTTCGTACGGACGAAATCGTACATGGTGTCGGTAGCCACAACCACCGAGCCGACGACCGCCATCTTCTGCGCCATGTTGAAGGGATACATCACCATGGCGACCGCCATGCCGGCCAAAGGGATGTCGGCCAATCCATCGAAGGGCGGCGAGTGCGACACCACGTTGCCGCCTTCGTAAGCCATGCTGTCAACCACCCGGTACACGGTCACGCCGTCCACCACCACCGGCTCGCACATGGCAAAAACGTGGTTGCTCGCCGAATCGCCCGGGGCCAAATTCAAATCGGATTCCTTGATCGGGAAGGAGACGTGCGCCCCGACCTTCAGCGTCGGGCCGTCCATGGACACCTTGAAGCCGCCAATCACCGAGGCGCCGCCTTCCGGCGGCGTGTTGCTGGCCACCGTTTGCACCTGGGCGAGGGTGAGGAAGTCCAGCTTGAGCTTGCTCTTGCCCGAAATGGCGCCCGGCTCAATGGCCAGTTGCAACGATCCCTCCGGCGTCTGCGCTTCGATGGTTCCTCCCGAGTTGAACAAGCCCACGCTGCCGTCCTGGAAGATCTGCCGGCTGAGGGTCACGCTGTTGCGAGTGCCGTTTTTGTTCACCAGCGTCGCGCTCAGCATGTCATCCACCTCCGCTTGAATCGAGTTGGTGAAACTGCCGTCCACGTCCGAAACCGCCGTCGCCGTGCGGCCGCTGGTTTCATTGACGATGATGACGGGCGATTGGGGATCGGCCAGGCCGGGCGTCCCCACCACGCCCGCGATGCCGTTCACCGGCTCGTAGCTGATCAACTGCGCGGTGGGATCGCGGGTCACCAGGTCGGTCTCGGTCGTGAACGTGAAGGTCCTCCGTCCCGCCAGCGGCAGGCCCGCGGCATCTGCAATGTTGGTCGAAACCAGGACCGTCAGGAGTGTATTCGCGGCCAACTGCGACGTTGGCAGGAGCGTGGCGATCGTATTCTTGAGATTCAAGGTGAGACTGGCGCCAACCGGCTGGCCGTTGGTGCCGAGCAGTTGGATTCCGTTCGTGCCGAGCGTTCCCGGACTGAGCGGTTTGGTGAACTGGACAACGATCGAGGCCACCAGCGGAACGGCAGTCGCGCCGTCAGCCGGGCTCACCGAGGCCACGCTGGGGCCGGCGGCGGAGGCGGCGACATTGGCGGTGACGCTGGTCTGGGCATTGGTGATGACCACGTCCGACTGGCCGGAGTTGCCGCTGAGCGGGTCAGTCAGGACCACCGTGGCCGTGCCCACAGCCGAGAGGAGCTGGAACGAGCCATCGGCGGCGGAGAACGTCAGCCAGGGCTGGCCGTTGATGCGGACGGGCAGGCCGGCGGGCTGCTGTCGGGCACCACCAGCGCGTAACTGCCGCTGCCTCCCAGGGCGGGCGACAGCCCGTTGTTCCCGTTGGAAACCAGGGCCAGCACGTCCCATTGCAGGCGGTTGGTGTTCCAGCGCGCCAGCACCGCCTGTTCCGTGGCGCCGGCAGGCCCCCAAGGCCCAAGCTGCGCCGTTCCTGCCGTGGCCGGCTCGCTCCCCAACTCGAGCGCAAAGGCCTGGAGCGGGCTCCACCCTGAAGGGAGGCTGGCGGGCAAGGTCTGGGCCGTCAAGGGCGTCAGCACGCCCGTCACCGCCTGGGAAAAGGCCCCGGGCGGGAACACAATCCGGATCGAGCCGTCGTTGTTGGTCAAGGTGCCGCCGTCCAACGGTGTGAAGGCCAGGCTGTTGGTGCTGCGCCGCACCAGGCGCGGGTCGGGCAGCATGGCCACCGCATTCGCGTTCAGTGTCGCTTTGAGCCATGCGGAGAGGAAACCCGGAGCGCTGAATTGCCAGGTATGGTCGCCACTGCCCTGGCCTAACGTCACCACACCGTAGGCCCTGTCGGTTGTATTGGTCCTCAGACCGGCCGGACCCGACTCGATTACGGTCACTCCGCCCAGCGGTTGGCCCGCCTCGTTCCATGAGCGCGTCAGCGCCAGGCCGCCGGCCGAGGCCATTGCCCGCGCGAAAACCCGGGTGGTAATGCTGGGGCTGCCGTTGGTGAAGCCCAGCGTCAGAGTGCGGGCGCCGGATTCTGTCTCCCGGGGCCAGCACGGCCCCAGCCGCTAGTGGGGTGAAATCATACCAGGCATTGGTCGGATTGCTCGGGTCCGTCCCGTCCGGCTGGACCGGGCCGGTTGTGCCGGCATAACTGTTGACCAGCAGCACCAAAGGCCCTTGGAGGGCGCCGCTGCTCCCGTTGGTGAGCGCGACGTCCACGTTCCAGGTGCGCGTGGCCCGGTTGAGCCGCATGGCGGAGTAATAGACGGCTGCCGCGCCGGCGGCCTCTTGCAGGACGGCATTGGTGCCGCCCAAGGTGAACGTTTTGTCGGCCGCGCCGACGGCAAAGGGCAGAGAGAGCAGGCCCAGCACCAGGCCCCCAACGAGGTTCGAGCGGTATGTTTTCATGGGATCAAGGCTCAGAATCTGGAAGTTCACCGGCCCCTGTGGGTGCGATTAAAGCCGTCGGTCAGTTCACGGCGCCTCTGTGCCCCGAAGGGGCTTGCGAGAATAGCCCGGCGTTTCAACGCCGGGTGAGCGGCCCGAAGGAGCAGCTCCGTCCCGAAGGGACGGCTGGACCCAAGGAGTCCTCTCAGTCGTCCCTTCGGGACGATGGTCCTTCTTCTGGCCTCCCCGGCGTTGAAACGCCGGGCTATTGTCAGATGTCCCTCCGGGACAAAACCTCCGGTGCGGGTGCCCGACGCTCTCAATCGCACCGGGCCCAACTTCCCTGCGCCGCCGCGCGCGGCCCCGACAGCGCACAAATCACAGCCGAAAACAGGGCCAACAGGTTTCTTGACGGAGTCTTCATACGCTATCAAACCAACGGATTCCCGGCGGCACCGAGTGCCTGTCGGTGCTGCGATTTACCCTTAATTCCGCTCGAGGAGCCAGCTTTTTTCAAAAACCAGCGACCCCTTGCCGTTTTTTGGGGAAGCAGGGTGGGTGCAGGACAAAATTGCCGGCAACCTGGGCCTCCGCTCGCAAGCCCGCTCCAGCCCAGGCCCCGGGCGCCAGCCTCATCACGGTCCGCGTCACCGATGACGCCGTCCCACCGCTCAGCGCCGTTGCCAGTTTCACCCTGCGTGTCTTCCCGCGTCCACGGGTCGCGGCGGTGGTCCCCAATCCCGCTGGCGCCGGTTGTGCGATGACCTTTGTCACTGTCCCCGGCAAGACCTGCCGTGTCGAGTTCATAATAATCCTTGCGTTGGCGGGGGGTATCGGTTACGGATGAAAGCCGTATCGGAATGCGTCAAACAAAACATTTGCAGAGAGAAAGGAAACGCGATGGCAGACAAAGAAACGGCAGACAGGCAGCCGAATGAACTGCGGGCTGCGATCAAGGAGAAAGCCGCGAAGTATGACACATTGAAAACCAGCGATAAAATCGTCCTTTTGCCGTTCATCAAAAAGGACGTAGAGCAGGAGCGAGACGAGCTTGAATCAGCACTCAATTCAATTAACGCGGCTTTAGATGTTCAATCCCCTCCACCGCGAAATGCGGATAATGGCCGCGATGAGAAAAAGAGCAAGGGCAAGGGCACCGTCAACCCTGACTTAAAGAAACCCTTGCTCGGTTTGTTGAGCAAAGACGCACAAGACCCGGCTGGGCTGACCGCGAAACTGAAAGAACAAGGCGTAACCGCTAAGAAGGATGACGTAGCAGCGACGCTCAAAGAGTTAGTAGCAGAAAAGACGGCAAAGAAAAAAGGATCGCGTTGGTTCGTCAAAGCATAGCCGCGAGGAAAGGATAGGTTATGACAGATGCAGGCTGCGTTACACCTATGTCTCTCCCTTTTTTAATGATTCCAAATAAAGTTTCTCGCGCCGGCCAGGGTGATTCCGTCAACTGCGGCCATTTGTAGTAATACACCGTCAGCGAGGCTTTTCCGGCGGCGAGGTTCGGATTGCCAAGCCGCACGATCGCCTCCAGTTTCGACCATTTCGGCAGGACGTTCATCACCCGCAACGACACATAATCAAATGCCGCATTGGGAGACGTCATGGCCTGAAACACTGGCGGGACTGGTTCATCAAAGGCCTCATAGGTGGCCTGGGCCTGGCCATCCCGGGTCATCGTGTCAGTGGTCATGCCCGCCTAAGAAACGGCACGATATTGGGGTGGCCGAGGTGGGCGGCAGCCTGGGCCTCGCGGAGGAACCGCTGGAACTCCATGGATTTTGCTGGGCTTTCATCACAGAGGGGCTCCAGGCATCCGGATACGCACTGGCACGGACCACAACGATGCCGCCCCTCCGGCCGCCTCTTCGTTTCCTTTGTTTCCTTCTGTTCTGTTCCTGTGCCCAGCCGGTGGGACGGTGGAAAAGAACAGAAGGAAAGGAAGAAAACGGAGGATCGAAGAGCCAGATCATCTCTGAGAGTTGCGATCTGGAGGTCCAACAAGAATTCTGTCTCACACCCCTGCGTGGCCGTGCGGTTGGTTGATGAGAATGTAATTCTGCTCGCAGGGGGTGCCGGGCCGTTGTTGAATGGCCCGAGGCGGCGGAAAACCGCTTCGAGAGCATTTATGACATCAGTTCGTCGTCACTGGGGCCTTCGATGACCTGCGTTCGCGGCACCTTCGGTTTCTGCAGGAGGCCGCCCGCTTGGGCGAGGTGAGCGTCCTGGTGTGGCCGGATCAGGCGGTGCGCCGGTTTGCGGGCAGGCCGCCCAAGTTCCCACTGGCCGAGCGGCTCTACCTGCTCAACGCCGTGCGCTGCGTCTGCCGGGCGGTGGCCGCGCCCGGGCTGATCGAGCCGGGTGCGCCGCTACAGATCGAGGGCCTCCGCCCGGAGGTGTGGGTGGATGAACCCGCTGCCGCCAACCCCGCCCGCCTGGCGGCTTGCCGAGAGCGCGGCCTCCACTACCGGGTGCTGGCGCCGGCTTGCCTGGAGGGCTTTCCCGAACCTCCCGCGCAGCCGGCCAGGCCCGGTCAGAAGAAAATCGTCGTGACCGGCTGCTACGATTGGCTCCACTCCGGGCACGTCCGCTTCTTCGAGGAGGTCAGCGCCTACGGCGACCTCTATGTCATCGTGGGTCACGACGCCAACATCCGGCTGCTCAAAGGTCCGGGGCACCCGTTGCTGACAGAGCACGAGCGCCGTTACTTGGTCGGCTCGATCCGTTACGTGACGCAGGCGCTGATCTCCAGCGGCAACGGCTGGCTCGATGCCGACCCCGAGATCGCGCGCCTCAAACCGGACATCTACGCTGTGAACGAGGACGGCGACCAGGGAGGCAAACGCGAATACTGCGCGCAGCGCGGCATCCAGTACCTGGTGCTCAAACGCCTCCCGGCGCCGGGATTGACGCAGCGGACCAGCACCGGGCTGCGGGGGTTTTGAGGGGGGCGTGAAACGTGAAACGTGAAAGGGAACCTATACCACTTTTCATTTGGATGCGTAGCGGAGGGCTGAATGACGAATGACGAATGACGAATGACGAATGGCAAGACCGGCGGATGGGTGTGCAGTTTCGTCATTCGTCATTCGTCATTCGTCATTCGTCATTCGGGAAACCCTACGGCCGGCGTCTTTTTCTCCTGAAGAGCCGCGCCAGGGCGGAGGAGGCCGGGGCCAGGCGCTGGAGTGCCAGCGTGCGGAAGCTCCGGCGCAAATGCACCATCGCTCCCACAATGAAGGCGGCGTCGGTCAGCAGTCCCAGCCCGAACCAGAGCGCGACGAAGAACTTCCAGGTCAGCGGCCTGGGCTGCGGCGGGCTGGTTTCGAGGAGGAAGCCGGCCACGATAGTCAGGGCAATGTAGAGCACCCACGGCGCCACGAGGATGCGCACGACGGTCTTGCCGGTTACGTGGTTGGGTTTGCGGGCGACCATGGCTTCCCACATCCCGACCCAGCCCAGGGCGAGGAGGTCGGCCAGGAGCATGACCAGCAGGGCCAGCCAGAGGACCGGGTTGATCGGCTGGGCATGGAACGATTCGCGCTGGAGCGAGGCGGCCAGGAAGATCAGTTCGACGGCGATGACCATCAATAGCGGCCCCAGAAACTGCCGCTCCAAGGCCATCCATTGTCCGCGCAGGATCTCTTTGACGCGCAGGGTAGTGGAAACCACCAGTTCGAGCGCGCCGGATTGGCGGTCTTCGGCAAATTGGCGGCCGGCTTCGGACGCGACCCAGAGTTTGAGGATCGAATTCAAGACGACGGCGGTCGGGAAATAGACGCCCTCGTTGAACCATTCGCCGCGGAGCCAAGCGGAGCCGCAGACCCAAAGCGCGGCCACCGCTGCCAGGCACGTCCACACCAGGGCCGGCTTGAGCCGGGCGCGGCTGGCCAGCCAGCAGATGGGATTGGCCTCCAGCAACCGGGCGCGGAAGGCCCCGCGCCAGGCCGCGCCGCCATAGACCCAGTTGCGCCAGGCGACGTGCCGGCGCCAGCGCCGCGCCTCGACCGGCCGGTCCTGCCACGCATGGGGCGCCACGCGCGCCGCCAAAAACAGGAACAGCCAGCTCAGGCCGTGAATCACCCCGGCCGACCACCAGAACTGCCGCGCGCCCCCGCGGAAAAAGAAATCGGGACTCCGGGCCAGGGCGTAGAACGGGCAGGGCATGAGCAGGCACTGGGCTGGGAGGCTTTTGCGAAACGGGACATAGGCCACGATGACGCTCGCGCACAGGGGAAGGAGAGCGGTGAACAACATCAGGAGGAGAAAGGCCCCGGCGCGGGCCTTGCGCCGGCGGCGGCTCACCGCCGAGATGAACAGGGCCGTTGCCAGCGAGAAGAAGACCGTGTCGGTCAGGACCAGGACCACGCGCCAGAACTCGCCGACGGTGATGCCTCCCAGCAAGAGCGGCACCGCCAGAACCGGAAACAGGCCCAGGAGGGCATAAAACCCCCCCAGCGACGTGGCCGCCAGCTTGCCCAAGATAACGTCGTGTCCCTTGAGGTCGGTGAGGAACAACAGGCCCAGGGTCCCCTCCCGCTTCTCCTCGCTCAGGCAATCGGCGGTAAAGCCCAGCCCCGCGAAGAGGCAGTAAAAGGCCGCCAGCCAGGACAGCGTCCAGAAACAGCCCTCCGCGAAGGCGAGCGAACCTGAGTTCGCCAGATAGACAAATACCCCGATGATGATGGCGGCCAGGGCGAGGAGGGCGCGCCCCCAGTAGGTGAGGCGCCGGCGCGCCGCCACCCGCAACTCCCGCTCAACGATGGGCAAGAACGTCATTTGCCCTTGCCTTTCAAGACCTCGGGGGCGATGAACCCCAGGGCATTGGTGGCGCATTCGCGCAGGTATCGCTCGTGATTGGTCAGGTATGGGAGGAGCCGGGGCAGGACCTGTTTGGCGTCCGACCCAAAGCCAGCGAGGGCGAGGAGAGCGGACCATCTCAAATTGCTGTTGGTGGATTCCAGGAGCGAGACGAGCGGGTCGAGGCACAGATCGGGCCGGCGATGGAGTTTGCCGACGATGTCGACGGCGAATTGATTGATGGCGCTGTTGGTGTTTTGGAATGCCGCCAGCAGAGACGGGATGGCCGGGTCGGCGTTGGTGCCCAGGAGGCTGACTGCTTGGGCAGTGAGGCACCACTGGTCTGGCTTGGAGGTGTCTTTGAGCCGCTCGAAGAATGCCTGGAAGGAGCCCTGGCGGATCTTGATCAAGGCGACCTGGGCCGCGTCATTGGTAATGCCGGCCAAGAAAGGAATGGCCGCGGCGGCGGCGGGACCGATCTCGCCCAGGGCATAAGCGGCGGCGGCGACCGCCTGATCTTGGTTCCACCCGGGCCCCCTGGGGGCCTGGAGCGCCCGGATCAGGCCCGGCACCGCCTCGCGCGCCTCCGGGCCGATGCCCGCCAGGCAGTCGGCCGCCGCCATCCGCACGGACGGGTCGCGGTCCTCCAGCAACCGGGCCAGGACCGGCACGGCGGGCCGTCCTGCCGGCCCCAGCAGTTTGAAGGCCCAGGCGGCGACCTCGTGTTTGCCGTATTGCGGGGGCAGGTGCAGGTAGTCCATGGACCGGTCGAGCGCCATCTGGCCGAGGACCATCCGGAAGAATGATTCCCGGCTGGCCGCCATCTCCACCAGGACCGGCAAGGCGTTGGTCCCCAAGGCGCGCACGGCGCGCTCAGCCCGCGGATTGCGGGCAGCCCTCCGGCGCCAGACTGCAACTCCGTAGTAGGACCCGGGATAATACGGCGGGCCGTGGAGGTCCTCCAGCAGCAGCAGCCTCAATGGCTTGCCTTCGAATGCCACTTCGTGCGGCCTGAGCACCAGCCGCGCAAACCCGCCCAGCAAGGCCAGCGCCACCACGAGCTTTACACCCGTTTTCATGCGGGTGCTCAGGCTCCCCAGTGCCGAGGGGCGAGCGTCGAGCGGCCGTCTGTCTATCATGCGTAGATTAAAGGGCGTCGGCCGCCAAATCAAAAGCGGTTTCTGGGCGCAATCGGTCAGTGAAGGCAGAGACGGAGTGCCGGGCAGACCCCTCACCCCGGCCCTCTCGGTCCACGGTTCGGGGCGTGGGAATCGTCCCGTGTCGCGTAGCGACGGAGTGAAGGTAGCCGTGGACCTCGGTCCACGGTTCAGGGCGTGGGAATGGTCACGCGTCGCGTAGCGACGCCTGACAGCGTCGCGGTTTTCAGGCGTCGCTACGCGACGCGGTCGAGCTTGGGCCATGGGTCCGTGGACTGGAAGTCCACGGCTACCATCGGGCACCGCTACGCGGTGAGCCGGGGGCAATGCTGCCCCCGCCTCCACTGAGGCCTTACTGCCTTACTTCTCGGCAAGAAAAAGTATTGACTGCAAGTGCCTGGGTGTTATATGTACCAAGTCGAATAATAGCAAAGAGGGGTCCCCATGACATCTCAAACCCACGGTTCTCGAGGTTTCTCAGAAAGCCACCGAATCTTCGCTGCCCTTGTGCGGCGGGCCGGCTGCCGCTCGAAGCGGCGGTGGCGCGCGGCCTCTGCCGGGTTCGCGCTGGCCCTGGCGGCGGCGGTGGCGGTGCCCGCGCCGCTGCCGGCCCAGACGCTCAGCACCAACAGCGGGCTGGCCGATGTGCAGCTCTCATCCGCTTACGAATACCAACCCGTCTCGGTGGCACCGAGTGTCACGGCGCCGGTGTTGCCTCTGGACTTGAGCCAGGTGTCGAATGCCTCGAGCATCACCCAGCGATTAAGCATGAGCCAGAGCGCCTGCAACGCCCTGGTGACCAATGGCTTTGTGGTTGTCTCCCGCGGCCAGGCAGCGAGCATGGCCGGGGTTTACTCCGATCTGTTCTGGATGGGGATTCCCACGTTCGTGACCTCGGATTCCATGCTCCATCTGTATCACGTGCAGTTCGACTCAATTCTGCGAACGGTGGAGACCAATCAATTCCTGCCGCAACTCAAAACGATGTCGCAGGCGATGCTGGCCGGCGCCCTCAACGATTACGCGAGCCTGACGGGCGACTTGCAAGAAGCGGGGCGGCGCAACATGGCCTTCTTCTGCGTGGCGTTGAAGCTGCTGGGGGTGCAGGTGACCGTGCCGGACCCGGTTGCGGGTATCGTCGCCGGGGAATTGGCCAATATCCAGGCTCAGGCCGGTTTTGCGCAGAGTCCCCTGTTCAACTACCAGCAGGACTATTCACAATTCACCCCGCGCGGCCATTACACGGCGAGCGAGGACCTGCAACGGTATTTCCAGGCCATGATGTGGTACGGCCAGATGACGCACCTGCTCAAGGGAGGCGACGTGCCCGGCGACGCGCTGGTTTCGGTTGCCGAGGCGCGCATCCAGACGCTGGCGGCGCTGCTGATGGCCCTGGAGTTGGACCAGTCACCCGCTTGCGCCGCAACCTGGAACCAGATCTATGCGGTCACCGCGTTTTTTGTCGGGCTGGCCGACGATTTGACTCCCTACCAGTACAAACTCGCCCTGATGCAGGTGTTCGGCGCACAGGTCAATGTGTTGTCGCTGACGGACGACGCCACGTTCCTGGCGTTGCGGAAGGCGCTCGCGGCCATGCCCAGCCCGGAAATCTACGGCGGGACCGGAAACTGCTCCGTGCCGCCAAACGCGACGGCGGCGGACCTGGATGCGGTGCTGGACCAGACAAAGGGCATGCGCCTGATGGGCCAGAGGTTCATCCCCGATTCGTACATGATGCAGCACCTGGTCTTCCCGAGTGTTGGCGCTTACACCGGCACGGGCAGCCCGTTCACCCTAGTGGTGGTGCCCCCGCCGATTCGCGCCTTTCCCAGGGGCCTGGATGTGATGGCGGTGCTCGGCTCCGAGCGGGCATTGGGCCTGCTGGATTCCGCGGGCGACACGGATTACGTGGATTATGACCTGCGCGCAAACGACCTGCTCGGCATCTTCGACGCTTTCGGCCAGGCGGAGTGGACCCGCAACCTTTATTGGGGCTGGCTTTACACCTTGCGCCCTTTGTTCGACCCGTGCGGACCAGGCTACCCGCCTTTCATGCAGACCACCGCCTGGCACGACAAGCAGCTCAATGCCGCCCTGGCTTCGTGGACCGAGTTGCGCCACGACACCATCCTCTACGCCAAGCAAAGCACGACCATCGTCATCTCGGCGGCCCCAAGCCCCCCGAACCCGTCCGGCTACGTGGAGCCGGTGCCGGAAGTTTTCGAGCGGCTGCGCGCTTTGACGGCCCTTTCACGCAACGGGTTGGCCAATCTGAACGTCCTGGATGCGACGCAGACAACCAACCTCCTCCAACTCGAGTCCATTCTGGCCCGGCTGCGGGCCATCGCGGTGACGGAATTGCAGGGACAGCCGCTCAGCGACTCCGACAATGATTTCATCGGCGGATTTTACAACAGCCTGCCGGAAATCGACGGCACGACCGATGATCCGCAGGAGGGGGATACGACCCTGGTGGCGGACGTGCACACCGATCCCAATTCCGGCCAGGTCCTCGAGGAGGGTGACGGGTATGTGAAGGTCCTGGTCGCAGCCTGCGCGCTTCCCCAGGAAGGCACCTTCCTCGCCGCCGGACCGTCGTTCTCTTATTATGAGTTCAAAGAGCCCATGAGCGGCCGTTTGACCGACCAGGCATGGACGAACCTGCTGGCCGGCGCCAGTGCGCCGGCGCGGCCGGACTGGACCGGCAGTTTCATGGACCCGGTGACCCTGTTCCCCGATGCCGGCGTTTCGCCGGCCAATGCCGCGCGGCTGAGCCGTTCGCAGCTTGGGGCCGACGGCTTCCACTTGCGCTGGCTGGGAGCGCCCGCAGCGCGTTATCGCGCGTTGTATTCGGACGACCTGGTGAACTGGTTTCTGCTGCGCACGCCCGTGGGCACACCGCAGGGCGCCGGCGAACTGGTGGACACGAACGCGGCCGCCGCCAACCACCGGTTCTACAAGGTCAAGCTCGTGCCGTAGCCCGAATGTGCTGAACACTAAGGATTGGCGGTGCCGCGTGAGGGTAACCGCCAGTGACGGCGGAGACGGAGTCCCCGGCGAACCCCTCACCCCAGCCCTCTCCCCTTCCGAAGGGGAAAGGGAGAAGCGTCGGCAGTCTCTGAGAATTCCAGGCGACTCCGCTTTCTCAAGCCGCTGCCGAGAAGCCTCCCTCTCCCCTTCGGAAGGGGAGAGGGTCGGGGTGAGGGGTCTGCCCGCCGTGTCGCTCCCGCCTCCACCGAGGCATTACGCCTCAGGCGGGTTTTGCCTTGTCGCCGGGCCGGGCGCAGAGCGATTCCAAAGACCACCAGCCGCTGCCGACGATTAGGAGAAAAACCAGCCCAAGCCACATTGACAGACGAGAAAAACGCCTCCGACCATCAGCCGAATCAAAATGACCGCCTTGGCGGTGGCCTGTGGCCCAGCCGGTTTGACGAGTTTGTTCATTTTGGGTTCAAGGGACGGCCCCGTTCGTGAGATTGATGGTTGCGTGCGAGGCGAGCCAATACCAATCCTCGTAAGTGAGGGTCCCTGGAGCGTCTGCGGAGCGCGTCGTCCAAGCCCCGGTGGTCAAGTCCATGAGCCCGCTCTTCCAGGGGTGGACTTCAGCATGGCCATCACAGAACGAAAAGCTGCCGCCATGGTTGTGGGACGCCCCGGGAAGGTCAATTATCCTCGCCTCGGCAGCGCACACCGACAGCGAGGCGTCATTGATGCTCGCGGGATTCTCATCCGCCAAGAGGAAGATCTGGGTGGGGCTGGCGGGGCCGAAATCGCTCATTTTGCCGAAGGTGGCGTACGGGCTGTCCGCTTTGTGACCACGCCTGCCATCGAGCCACGGTCCATTCACTTTAAGAGTCGGTTTGCCCGCATGGCCATGGCCTGAAGCCCACGACGGGTCGATAGTGCCGACGCCGTGGTTCATCGAAATGCTGCGCGCCGCCGGGATGAGTTTGCCCCTTTGGGCCGGGTCCGTGCCAAGATAGGGTCCGTAGCGCGGGTCGGCCGGGCATCGGAACGCTTCGACGCCGCCGACCAGGTACCTGGTGACCAGGCAGGTGCTCGGGTCCTTCAGAAGATCCGGATTGGTCATGTCAGCGACACCGGGTGCGCCAGGCGGCATTCCCCCTTGTACGTCCCCGCCGCACCAATTGTAACCCGCATTGGTCGTGCCGTCGTCCGGATTGGGCGGGAAGAGCTCGGAGTTGTCCCGGGCGTACATCGTGACGGCGGCGGTAACACGCTGGAGGTTCGCCAGGCACTGGAGGGCTTGCGCCTTCGGCCGGTCCCGCACCAGCCCGAGGAATAATAGGAACGTCAACAGGCCCAGCATGGCAACCACAACCAACAACTCGAGGCGTGTGATGCCACGGCGATCACCGGCTTGTCTGGTGAAAGTCATTGGCGCAAACGAATCGGCAAGGCCTCCGCGGCGGCCCGTCTCAGGCTCGCGTTGGCATTCGTGAGTGCCGGGGCGGCGACGGGTCCGATGGCAATGAGGCAGATCGCGGCCTCTTGGCTGGTGGCGTTGTTCGTTAACATCCTGGCCAGGTCCGGGATGGCCGGTTCTGCGAGCGGCCCCAACGCGATAAACCCTTTGGCCGCCAGCCAGGAATCATCCTGTCCCACGAGGAGGGGGCTTCGCAAAAAGGCGCTCCCGCTCCCTGCCAGCGCGAGCAAGAGCTTCTCCCTCAAGCCTGGGGGCGGGCCTTTGCCATATCTCCAGTTGAACTGGACAAAGCGAGCCCTTCCCTGTAGCCGCGCCATCCAACCTCTGAGTCCCGAGCCGGCGGGGCGGGCGCGCGCCAGCGCCAGGAGCGTGGGCAAGGCCTTGACGCCAATTCGCCGGACCGCATCGGTGGCCGCGGCTTGCCGCGCCGCGCCTTCCGCCGTCGCGGGCGGCGCCTCGCGCAGGTCACGCAGCCACTCGGTGAGGCGACGGCCCTGATACACCGGTTCGCCGGGGGACAGGACATAGGTGGCCAACCCCATCGCGGCGAGCAGGAGCAACACAGCCCAAGCCAGAACGGCGTCGCGCTTTCACAGCGGCTGCAGTTTGTAGGCAGTAAGCTGGGTGACGGCAAGGTGATTTCTCGGCGTGTTCTGGAGAAACCAACCTCAACCAGCATCAGGGCCGAAGGCCCGCAATGTGAGAGCCTGGGCTGGAGCCCGCGAGTCGTCGGGTGAAATGAACTAAGTCTCAAACGGTGACATCAATGGAAACAACGATGGAATCCTACCTGGGCGGGGCCGCTTCCGTCCAGAACGGGGGAGCTAAACCGCCGGGTTGGTCCAGGCGGGAACGTAGCCAGGGCGGTGCAGCAACGTGCCGTCGCGAAGAGGCCGGCTCCCTTGACTTGGCAGGAAGGCCCATGAGCCGAAACGCCGGGCGAGTCCCTGCTCCAGGGACGAAGCCTAGCTTGGTGGTTTCACAAAGCTCCTGGCGAACCACAAATGCGGTTCGTTCGCTGGGCGGTACGGTGCGACATGCGTTCATGCCGGGAAAAGGGTCCGTTTCACTCACCGATGAAGTCCCACGGAGTTCGAGCGTCTGCTCGATAAACTGGACCTATAAGGCTTGTCCGAAAGGGTTCGGCTACGCTCCGGAGGCGGGAACAGCCACTCCCTGGCCCCGCCCTCAGGGATGTCTCCAGAGCCAAAGTACGCCGTCGGGATTCGACAGCGGAAAGGCAAAACCACAGAGCGATTCGAGTGTGTTCACCAGTTCCGGGGACAAGTTAGCTTCGGCTAAGAAACGGTCCCTTACGCCTGGTCGCCCACTGCGAACAGTTCCGCCTCGGGGGGAGTGGTCTTGCCCCGTCGGCGTGGACCCCCCATTCTTGGGGCAAGCTCTGTCCTGCATAAGGAACCGCACGCTCCCGCGTGCTGTCGGGGTCGCCCGGTGCGGGAAATCCGCTCGCCGGTCCAGTATGAGGAATTGACCTCATTGCGACAACGGGGAGGGGGTGGCTTCGGCCTCCCCCTTACCCACCGAGTCAGACGAGCGGAGGCCCAGGTCAACCACCGTCGCGAAGGTCCCCAGCCCTGTAAGAATTCCCGGAACGAATTCGCGCTTTGCGCCCCTGAACCTCGACACTGCGTTCCCGTCCCGCGAAGCGTTTTGGACTGCCGCAGTCCAAAACCTGCGGGCTTGGGGTCGGTTCCTGGGGAGGGCGTCACCCCTCATGCCCCAGTCTCGGGCCAACATCGTTTTTCACCTCGCCCTCAGGACGAGAAGCCATCTTCCGCCCCTACAGGGGAATGGCACTTACTTAGTGCCTAAAACTTTGGCGCTTAGGCGCTTGCGTCGATGGGGATGAGGTGCCCTCTGGAAGATAATCTTGCGGGACAGCCGCTCCATGTCACGCAACAGCCCCCGCACCTGTCGGTAGTGGTTAACCGCTTGGCGCATCTGCTCGAACTCCTCCTGGGTTAGTGAGACGGTGATCGTCTTCTGCGCGACTTTGCGCGTCCACTGGTAACCGGTACCTCCGCCCGAGCGCCGCGTGCGGTCCTGCACCGAGCCCTGGCTGAGGTAGCCTATTTGGCTCAAACGGCGTCGCAATTGCTCGTATTGCCGGTCCCAGGAGGCGGTGCCCTCATACAGATTTTTGTTCATCGGCCTCAATTTTAGCTTGCCGGTCAAGCATAGTCCAGTATATATACTGGACATGCACACGCCCTTTTTCCCACCCTGGCGCTCTCGCCTGGCCCGCTTGGGTTCCCGCACCGCCCACGCCTGCCGCCAGGTCCGCGCCTATACCCTCTGCCAACTGGAAAAGTGCTTCTCCTCCTCGGTACCCAGGAGTGCTTTCCCAAGGCCAAGGCCTCCGCCCACAAAAACTGCCGCGACCGCGACTACACCCGCTGGCGCACCTTCTGGTGCATGGTCTGGCAAGCCCTCAACCCCGACGCCTCCGGGCGCGAGGTCGTGCGCCAACTCCAGGCCCTCTTCCTCTTGGAAGACGGCCCCCAGATCTCCCCCGAGGACGGCGCCTACTGCCGCGCCAAGGCCCGCCTGCCGCTCAGGCAATTCCCCAAGGTTTTGGCCGCCACCGCCCGGGCCGCCGACAAGCAAGTCCCGGCCCTGACTCAACTCCAAGGCCGGCCCCTCAAGGCCGCCGACGGCTCGGCCCTCACGCTGGCCGACACGCGCAAAAACCGAAGGGCGTATCCCCCTCTGCAGTGCGCCGACAAACCCAGCTTCCCCAAGATGCGCATCGTCGTGCTCTTTTCCATGCTCAGCGGCGCGATCCTGGCCATGGCCCAAGGCAGCTTGGCGCTCTCCGAACTGTCGTTGTTGACGCTGCTCAGCAGCCAATTGGTGGCCGGGGATATCCTGGTGGCAGACCGCGGCTTCGGTTTTTACGCGGTCCTCGCCTGGCTCAAGCACCTTCTGAACGTGGACTTCATCGGGCGGTCCACGCGCCGGCTCGATGGGCGAAGGCGCCTCCGCCGCTTGGGCAGAAACGACTGGCTCTTCGTGTGGGGAAAACCCCAGCGCCGGGCTCCCTGGCTGACGCTGCTCCAATGGATTGGCTTGCCCAGCCAGTTGACGGTGCGCGTGGTCAAGGGCAGTTGCTATCAGAAAGGCTTCCGCGTACGCCAGGTCAAACTGGTGACCACGCTCTTGGACCCAGAACTCTACCCCGCCGAACAGATCCTCCGCGCTTACTTGCGGCGGTGGCGCCTGGAGATGTGCCTGGATGACCTGAAAACCACTCTGGAAATGGAGACCCTCCGCGGGCGCAGCCCGAACATGGTTCGCAAAGAGGCCTACACGCGCCTCATCGCCCACAATCTCATCCGTGGCACCATGGCTCAGGCCGCCACCGAACATGAGGTGCCCCTGGAGCGCATCAGCTTCAAAGGCTCGCTGGACGCAATCCGGCACTTTACCCAGGCCATGGCCCAAGCCCGCTCCAAAAAGAAACGCCGCCAACTGTGGTCCGATCTGCTCGAAACGCTAGCCGCCGATTTGGTCCCCGAGCGGCCAAACCGACGCGAGCCGCGCGCCGTCAAACGCAAGAAAAACAAATACCCGCGGCTCAACGCACCCCGCCGCAGGTTCCGCGATCATCTCAAACGTCACACGCGCCGCACCAGGGCCCGTTTGCGCAAGCTCGGTCTTATGTAAGCGCCATTCCCCCTACAGGGCGGGCGAAACCTCTCTTTGCCCTTACCTGGGGCTGCGCGCTGCGCGCTTCACCCCAGGCTTTCACATTGCGGGCCTTCGGCCCTCTCCCTCCGGGTGAAAAGCCACCCACCACTCCATCTCGTTGATGGCATCCGTGATGAAGCAGTTTTCAACGCGCCTCACTGGTTGCGCGTTTGGCCGGTGTTGGCATCGAAGACCTGCGGAACGGCCCCTTCGGCTTTCATCACCAGGCCGAAGGCCTGCACGCCTAACACGCGAGGATCGCCCGAACCGGCGATCACCTGCTTCGGCACCCAGCCCTTGCAGCGCAGCTCCAGCTCGATGCTGTCCCCAGTGGCGGGCGGGAGCGTCGCTTCCAGCGCAGATTGGCTCTTGAGCGGCGCCACCAACTTGCCGTCCAGGTAGAGTCCGGCGTCGGCCGACAAGGCTTGCGTCGGCGACTGAAGGTCCAGGGTCAGCGTATAGCTCCTGCCAGGCAGAACCGGGAGCACCAGGCGAGATATGGCCCCGGACCAGCGGAATGGCCGGGCTGCTTTCTCGGGCCCTTGCCAGGCCTCGAGATAGCGCGCGTCCCCCGGCTCGCCAAGGGTGATTCGATAATGGGCGCGGGCCTCGGCAGTCCAGTCGAGCGCGTCTTCCTCGTTGAGAGCGATCTGGGCGCGTTTGCCGGCGTGGTTGCGCACCCGGAAACCACCCTGCGCCTGGTTGGCGGTGAGGATGGCCGAGGTGACGTTCGTTGCCACCGCCACCTGCAGCTTGGCCTGGTTGAAAGTGCAGGCCTGGACGATCGCCCGGCCGGCGTCCAATTGAATCGCGGGCGAGCCGGCCCCGCCGTTGTCCCACTCCAGGAAGTGGCAGGCGCTGGCGGTGAATTGCCCGGCGGCGCTGCGCATCCAGACACAGCGGTCAATCGGGCCCCAGAACGAGCAGTTGGCCAGGCTCACAGTCCCCTCGACCTCCGGCCCAATCTCGAGGCAGACCGAATCGGTGCTGCCCCAGCGCCCGACGAATTCGCCGTTCGAGATCAGGAGCCCGGGCGGTTGCGCCTGCTCGACCAGGACCGCGCGCCGGCAGGAATCGGCGCCCAACCCCAGGAAATTCCCGTTGGCGCTGCCGTGCGCGGACTTCGAGAATTTGTAGCCGACGCCGTAGCCGAAGCAGAAGGTGTTGTGGACGTAATGCCAGTCCGTGCGTGCCAACTCGAAGGCGACGCCTTGAGTGTTGACCCATTTGCAGAAAGGATCATCCGGCTGGTATGAAACGCCGAACGGCCAAAAATGCACATTCTCGATGTGGCCGATGTCGTAACATTCATCCACGTAAATGCCGCGTTTGCTGGGGTAGCCGGTGACATTGCGGACGAGGTGGCGCGCCGCGCGCACCAATTTGATCGCCTCGTAGGGATTGAGAAAACAGCAGTCGCGAATGCCGACGTTTTCCGGGCCGTCGGCCAGCACGCAGGGCGGGTAGGGCACGGGCGGGACATCGCTCTGCTTCCATTCCGGGTAAGCAATCACAAGACCGGCCAGCGCGGCGTTATTGCCCGCCAGGCGAATGAAGGGCCGTCCTTCGGCCGAACCGCGCCCGGCGAAGGCCAGCAGCACCGAGCCATTCGGGGCGCCCGCCTGGAGCGGCCCGGGCGTGGGCGGCACGCGATAGATCCCCTGCAGGGTCACATTGGCCGGAATCGACAGGTTGGCTTCGATGCGGTAACGACCGGCCGGGACTTCCACCACGCCGCCGCCCGCTTTCCCGGCGTCGTCGAGCAGCCTTTGAAAAATAGCCGTGCCATCCGTTTGCCCGTCCGGCCTGGCACCGGCCTCAAGGACATTCCAGCGAGGCGCGGCGGTTTGGCCCAAGACCGGACAAAGTGCCATCAAGAGCGCCGCAGCCACTCCGGACCCGAGACGATGCGAACTCCTGGTCATCACGCCAGGCATGGTGGCCGCAGCAAAGAAATGGTCGAGGAAAAAATCAGTCTTTGAAAGAAACTACCAACCTGCCATCGGCTTTTGGCAGGCGCACCAGCCGCTCGTGGCCGCCTGCCTGGATGCGGTATTGGCCGTAAAACGCCCGCACCTCGCACCGGCCCTGGGCATCCGCGCGGCCCTGCCAGCGCGTCCACCATTGGCGGAACACCAGGTCCCGGTAGGCGTCCGCGGCGGGCAGCGGCGTCCAATCCCGCCGGTAAAGGGAGGAGACGGGAATCCAGTTGGCCCCTTCCCAGAAGCCCCACATCAGTATCCCTTCGACCCGCGGGCAGGCGAAGCAGATCCGATATTGCCGTGGATCATCTCGTTGTTCAAGTCATATTCGGCAAAGCGGCCCCGGTAGCGGCGGCCGATGTCCAGCGCCCGGGCCTGGAGCGCCTCCCGCAAATCGTCGTCGGTCATCGCCTTGAGCCAATCCTGCACCATGCCGGGAATCCCCCAGAAGATATTATGTCCGCGCAGCGGAATCCGGTGCTCCCCGGTCCAGGCGAGAATGGCGTCCACCGTCCGGTAATTCACGTTGCCGCGGCTCCGTTCCATGTCGTGCCGTTTCAAGGCGTTCTCGGTCACGGCCGCGTTGAAGTTGGTGAGAAAGACGCTGAGATACTTCTGCCGGTCCTCAGGGCGCATGCCTCCATTGAAGGCCTGGTTCGCCAACGCGGCGCCAAACCAGAACTCATGCCGCTGCTGTTCGACCGTCACGTCCGTCCCCGGCGACGCCATTATGACCAAGAGGCCCTTGCGGTGTCGCTCGATGGCGGCGTCCAGCCCCCCGGCCGGCTCCTGGGCAAAGGCCCCGCCAACGACGGCCAGGAAGAGGAGAGAAAACTCGAAGCCCCGCCATCGGCGGACAAACCGGCCCTGATGCGCGCTCATGCACGGAGTGTTCTGCAACACAGGCTTCAGCGTCGACCACCGATTCGTCACCCTTGAGCACGGCCTCGACTCCAGCATCGCCGAAGTCCAGCGCCAGGCGGCCGTCCGCGAGCGCAGCCGAGGTTGCGGGATACTCCCTCCCGTCCCGGCGGACCAGAGCGCAGCCCGAGACAGCCTCCCGGCGCAAATGGTCAGACCCGGTCGCGCGGTCAACGCATCCCAGGCTCTTTCCGTCAGATGAGACCGGTACCTTCTGAAGGGGCTCTCAAGGACCGCCCGATGCCCGGCACCCAAGGCACCCAGGTTCAGCGCGATGGCCAAGCCGATGAGCATTCGGCATTTTCTCATGCGCAATCAATCACTGTGCCGAACGAAAAAGAAGCGGTCAACACATAGTCTTTGGCCGCCTCCTGACGGGGAGCCGGACAAAATAGTAACAATTAGGTGCCATTACGCAGCTTCCTCGGCTTGAGCCGGGGGGTTGGCGACGCGAATTCGCAGGTAATCGCTTTGGTTTAAGCGATCCCAAACTTGGTCGAATTGGTTGCCATACAGAGCGCAGCGCAAATCCAGGACGTGGGTAGCTCCCTCTTCTGACCAAAGCATGCCGGAGCACTTGCAGCGTCCGCCGATAACCGTTTTGCAGCCGGCTTCGACCACCCCCGAGCCGTAGAAAAATCCCAAAGCGCGGTAGGTGGCGTAGAGCATACGGCTCTGGTTGTGCTCGAAGTATGCGATCTGCTTGCCTGCTGATTCAGCAGTCTGAGCGGCCAGTTTGCCCGTCCTTTCCCGGGCTTGACGCAGGACTTCCTCCACGTCGTCGGCCAAGAACTGCTCGCGCCAAGTTCGCCACAGGGCCTGGGCGGCGGCAGGGTCCGGTTCGAGCAATTTCGTCAGGTCGGAGAGATGTTCCAGGGCGTGATACAAGTCCAGAATTTGGAAGGCCATCGGGAAGCACTTCGCCCCGTGGTCCCAAATCCAGGCAGCCCCGTCGCCCAGCAGCACCGACACCTGCGCTGCCGGCAGACGGCGGCGGAGGGCCTCCTGGCGTGCCCGCACCATGAAATCGGGTGCCTCTTCAAAGCCTGCCACGTAGCTGGAGGACTCAAAGTCCCGCAACGGCAATCCCTCCTCATCAAGGGTGGTTTGGGTAAACACACAAGCCAACTTGACCTCTCGGGTCTTGGCTGAGCCATCGGGTTGCTTGCCGGCACGGCCTTCCAATTCCTCGGGCCGCATGGGAACCCCGGTGCCATTGACGGCGATATACATGACGGGAATCAGGCCCGAGTCATGCTTGAAGGGAGGCAATTGTTCTTGGACCGCCCGCACCCGCGGTCCCATTTCCTGAGCGATGCGCTGAATCTGGCGGCCTTCGACCTGCAGCCCGCAATAGGCTTTGAGCTCGGCCGCCGCCACGTCGAAGGGATGGCGCGCGGCCGCGCGGCAAATGATCCGCAGCACCCCGGGCGAATAGCCTGCCCACAGACCCAGCGCCTGGTCCAGCGGGGCACGGCCTTGCTCCCGGCTCGCCCAATAGTAATAGTTGCGCCGTAGGGCCACTAGCCCGAAGAGGGTCAGCGGCTCCTTGGGCCGGCCGGCGTGGCACCTTTCGCCTGGGCGGCCCTGATCCTCGGGCACCGGCAGCGCCGGGTCGTTGAGCAAATCCCCCAGAATCCCACAGGCATCGCGGAAGAGCGCCTCGCGCAGGCCAATTTCCACCGCCTCGAGATTGCGCACTCCCTGCTGTTGCCACTGCCCTTGGACTAACCGGATGAAGGCGTTGGCTTCCCGGAATCGCTCCTGCCCGACTTCGGTCTGGAGTTTTTTTTTGCGTCGGGGGCGGCTTGACTCAGGCGGGTGATTTGGTCGGTGACGGTGACAAACTCCTCGGCCAGTTCGCTAAAGCGTCTGTAATTGGCGACGAGGGGTTCGATTTGGGGGGCCTGATCGGCCGGGATGCGCTCGGCGAACTTCTGCCCATGGAAGTAGGCTTGGAGCACGTAGTAAGGGCCCTGGGGGGCTTTGGAGCCAGCGCGGGGTTTCTTGAAGAATTGGCGGCTTAAGGAGCCGCGGCGCAACCGGTTGATAGCCTTGATCTGTTCAAGGATCTGCTCGCGCCGGTCTTCGAGCTGAGAAAGCGAAGCGGTCATGGTGCGTATTGTATCTAACTAGATACAATATAGCAACAAAAATCAATCAGCAGGCGGGCCTGCTCAAATTTTGGTTACTTTTTTGTCGCGCACCCCTCCTGAACGTCCTGAACAAAAACCAAGCTATGCGTGACCCCTATCCCCTATCACGGCAGACACGCTTCCGTGGAAGGCCTGCGGCGGCACGCAGGACTTGGTCTGGATTCCAACCCAGCGAAGCAGTGCCGAATACAATTTCAGGTCGCGGTTGACCTAAACGTGTGAGTGTCGGTAATGCGCCTTTCAATTTCTCCGGCCGTGGTTGATCAAGGAGCACTTCAAGGGAATTGGAGGCGGTAGAAGCGGCGCTGACTGCTCCTTGCGCCGGGATCTGCGATGTAATAGGTGCCGTTCAGGAACTGTAAGCCCGAAGGAACGATCTCCCAGGTTGCCAGGTTCGTAGAGGCGAGAACTGTGTAGCTGATTGGGACAGAGTTGGACAGGGTGAACGAGAACACGGTTTCCCCAACCCGGGAAAAGCCGCTGATTTGAGGAGCAGTGACCGTCACCACCGAGATCGACCCATCCGCTCCCAATTTCGTGGTGTCCCAGGCCAACGTGGCCCCGAGTGGGGGGAGACTGAAGCGAACAAACGACCCCGTATAGTGTGTCGCCGTGAACAGCGTCAGCTTGTCACCGGAGGCGAAGGGCAGGGTCCCAGGTACCTGGTCACAACCAAGGCTCCCCCGTAACTGAGCGTGCTGACTCCGATGATACGCCCATTAGTTAGATTCGTGGCGGTCTTGCTGACGTTCACCAGAACGGTGCCCGCCAAGTTCACCGTGTTCCTGAGTGTGAGGCCGCCGTTCCCGTTGGTCCCCGGTGCGAGCATGCCACCGGCTTGCACTACGACAGGGCCAGAGATGACGCCAGCGCCGCCAAGCGTGGCACCGTTCTCTACGCTGACCTTGTTTGTGCTCAGCCAACCGTTCACAAGCAGTGTGCCACCGCTGACGATCGTGGGGCCGGTGTACGTGTTTGTGGCATACAGGCGCATGAGGTTCCCGCCTTGCTTGGTGAACCCGGAGGTGCCGGAGATCACCCCGGTGAAGCTCACGTTATAGTTGGCGGTGTCGTTGAGGTTGAAGAAGCTGGCTGCAGTCAGCGTGATCGGGCTCGCGATTGAAAGCGCCTCGGTAGGCCAATCACACAGCAAGGCGCCGCCGTTTAATATAATCGGCATGGTCAACGCCAACGAAGAATCCCAAGGATTCATCGCCAGCGTAGCCCCCTGGTTCACGGTCAGGCTTCCATTACCACTCAAAGACGTATTCTCCTCCGGGCCATGGTAGCCAGCCGTCAGCCTAAGCGTGCCCTGATTAACGCTGATGTTGCCCGTTCCGGTCATTTTGATGCCGTTGAGAACACACTGTCCTAGTCCAGATTTGGTCAGGGTGAAGCCGCCTAGTTTCAACGTGCCGTTCTGGCCGATCGTTGAGCCGATCGAGAGAGGGTTGGCCGTGCTGATGGTCGTGTCGCCCGTCAAGGTGAGACTGTTTAGCCAACCCTCGCTAGATCTGCTATTAATCACCGCACCGTTGCCGCCTGAACCGACGCCGCTGACGCTAACGATCTCATTAACCCTACTAAGATCTTGGCCATTGACATCGAGAGTCGCTCCTGGAGCTATTGTGGTTCCTGCGGCGACAGTCCCCAGCGCCGTAGCGCTTCCAAGTCTCAGCGTGCCTGCCAAAACGAGTGCGACCCCATCGTATGTATTTGCGTTTGAAAGGGTGAGGGTGCCGTTGCCAAGTTTGACGAAGCCGTTCGAGCCACTCAGTACAGCGCTGATCACTCCGTCTGCGTCGGCCGTAATCGAGGGAGTATTGGCCGTGTCGATGACACCCGTCCCCGCGATGGTGTAACTCCCACCCCCGGTGGCATTAAACACGATTCCGCTCGGGGCCACCCTATTGGCAAGCGCCACGGTGCAATTAGTGGTAGCGCTGATGCCGAACGCCGCGACGTTATTGTCGAACCAGCCTGTGTCTCCGGAAGACGCATACCAGCCATTGCCACCGTTCAGCCACGTTCCGTTGCCATCTTGCGCGCCAACCGTGGAAAGATCTGCATCCCAGACCAGCGTAGTTCCCTGCACCACTCGATTCACTCGCAACAGCGCTGAATCGCTCGCGATGTTGGTCTCGGCGCTCGCAACCGTAACTGAATATGCGCCCTCGTCACCGGGAGCCACTGCGGCAATGATATAAATATCGTTTGTCGCATTGGCAATGCTCGTGCCATCCTTGCTCCATTGGTACGTTAGGGGGGGCGTGGCCGATGCCCCGACTTGGAAGATGACAAAGCTCCCTTCATTTACTCGCTGGCTCTGTGGTTGGGCCAAAATAACGGGCGGTGCCTTCGACAGCACGCTCGGCGTGGCCGCAAACGAAGCAGCGCTCGGGACGCAGCCAGCCTCGTTAAGCGCCGAAATCCGGTAGTAATAAAGCGTGGCAGGTTCAAGACCGGTGTCGTCGTAATTGGTGGCACTGGCTGGGACAACTGCAATCGCAGCCCAGGCATTGAGGTTCCGAGAACGCTCGATTAGGTACCCCTGCGGGCTGGTAGCGCTCTCCGTCCATCCGAGACGCGCTTGCGTCGCGGCCAAGGCGTTCACAACGACGCTGCTGGGAGCAGTGGGCAACGGAATGTTGTACGGGGCTTGAGTGTTGTAAAGGACCTCGGGCGGAATGGGCTGCTTGCTAATTCCTGGCCCTTCCCAGCTAACCGTGAGCCCGTAGGCGAGGACGCCTTGAAAGAAACCGACTGTGACGGGATAGAGGCCGGAGGCAAGATTGGTCGTCCCGCTGGCCTCTCGCATCGCGTGCGCGCCAGCGTTATTGACGACCGGGGCGTTGCCGATCCAGACCATTGATCCATCGTCCGATGAGGTATAGAAGGTGTATGTACCGGGTGACGTGACATCCAGGTAAGCACGGAAACGCACAGCGAACCATTTATCCCATGTCTCCATCCCCAGGGTGAAGGCCTTGGCTAAGCCGCTGCCCACTGGGGTTAGGGAATTGAAGTTCGGCAAGGCACCGGAGGTGGTGATGTAAGCGTCCCAAGTAACCCCCGGATAATAATGAGAGTGGCACGCAACCGATTCATTGCTCAATACATTTGGGGGCGTGGCGAGGTCCCGAATATTTTGAATCGTGAGCAAGTAATCAACGCCAGCTTGGAGGGCGGGGCTGACGAGGAGCAGCACGGTCAACGCGTCACTTGTCTGGGCGGCGCTGGCGATGCAGCGGCCTTGGTCGAGCGTGTAATTAGCAGGATTCGACGCATCGCTCGACACCGCCTCATCGAACACCACCCGGACGATATTCGAAGAGCCACATGTGCCGGCCCAGAGGACTGATGGCGAAGCCTGCACGGAACTGATGTGAACACCACAGAACAGAGCCGAAAGGACGATCATCGCCAGGGGCCCCCCGACTCGTAGCTCTGGCCTACGGCTATACCATGTGCTCAGCCGACTGATTGCCATGGCTTCAAAACATTTCGTTAATATATTTTTCATATGATTCCTGCAATAGCTTGAACGGACTCAGCTCCGCCAAGAGCACAAGCCGCGGCTGTTTCGTTCTCGCCTTCCCGCCGCGAAACCCGGTTCCGCTTGAAGCAGACGCCGGAGTCCCTCTGGGGCTCAGCCATTCCATCGAGCAGGCTGGAGCAGGAGGCGCAAACGTTCGGGTTCCGAGAACCAACATTCCCCTGGGGGGGCATGTCCTCCCCACAGCATCTGCAAATACGCGGACTCATCGCAGAGGAGATTTTCCCGAGCGGCCATTACGGCGTGCCTAACGGTTAATCGCAGGAGGGGGGCTGGATCTTTCGGTTTATTTGAAAGAATCGGCTTGCCCGGCGCGATTAACGGGGTAGAAAGTATCACGCATGCCCGTTGATTGGAACCGACTGATTCCGACTCGCAAGAGCCTCCTGAGCCGGCTCAAGCACTGGGACGACCAGAAGAGCTGGCAGGATTTCTACGACATTTATCACCGTCTGATCTTTGGCGCGGCCATCAAGGCCGGCCTGACGGAGACCGAAGCGGAAGACGTTGTGCAGGAGACAGTCACGGCGGTGGCGCGGGCGATTCGCGATTTTAAGTACGAACCGGAGAAGTGCGCGTTTAAGACGTGGCTCCACGGGATCACCAAACGCCAGGTCGCCAACCAATTTCGCACGCGCCAGGGCAAAGGCCGGTTGCTCGAGCCGCTCCCCTCCGCCGACGAAGAGGACTCGCCAGTGAACGAGCTTCCCGATCCTGCCAGCCAGGTGCTGGACGAGATCTGGGAACGGGAGTGGGAACAGAACTTGTTGGACGCCGCCATAAACCGCGTTAAGCGCCGGGCCAGCCCGGCGCAATTTCAAATCTTCGAATATCACGTGCGGCAGGGGCACAGCGTCAGCGAGACGGCGCGGGACCTGGACGTCACGGCGGCGAAGGTGTACTTGGCCAAGCACCGCATCTCGGCGCGCGTGCGGGCGCAGGTGGCCTACCTGAGGACCAAACATGTGTAGCCACAACGAGTTGTATGGTTAACGACCCAGGCTGCGACGGCGCGCGCGATGGACACCGAGGCGGAGGGCTCAGGGGGCTGTTTCACCGCCTTTGGCTGCGGCTAGTGGACCGCGGTTGCGCTCGGCCGCTGACATTGGCGGCCAGGAGTTCCACCCTGCCACACGTTCCCGAGAGCGCTCGCCGCCGGATGCTCCGCCGCATCGCAGCCAGAATCAGGGGCACAGCGCGGCAAAGCCGCAAGACCACAGGACCACATGACCACTGACCACAAGACCTTGGCAAAAGAAGGCGCGGAGCGTTTGGAGGGGACGGAACCACAATTCAGTCTGACTCCATGAACGCTTCTCCAGCGGCTGATTCGCCGGGCCGAGCCGACCGAGGGGCGGTGCATGGCCCCCCGCCCATCGTGCCCGACCATGCGATGCTGCGCATCATCGGCCGCGGGAGCTACGGCGAGGTTTGGCTGGCCCGGAACATCATGGGCACTTACCGGGCCGTGAAGGTGGTGTACCGCAGCACTTTTGAGGAGGACCGCCCCTACGAACGCGAGTTCGCCGGCATCCGCAACTTCGAGCCCGTCTCCCGTTCGCATGAAAGCCAGGTGGACATCCTCCATATCGGGCGGAACGACAAACAAGGGTACTTTTACTATGTCATGGAGCTGGCGGACCCCGGGCACTCCAGTTTGGATGAAGCAGGGCGCGCGGCGGATGTTCCAGCGGTAAGTGCCCCAGCGGTGATTCGCCGCCCCTCATCCTCCATCGTCGAGCCCGAGACCTACGTGCCACGGACTCTGGATTGGGAGCTCAAGACCCGCGGACATTTGCCCTTCGCGGAGTGCCTGGCGATCAGCCTTGGTCTGGCCGACGCCGTGAAGCACCTCCACGACCACGGCTTGGTGCACCGCGACATCAAGCCCTCGAACATCATTTTCGTGAACGGGGTTCCAAAGCTGGCGGACATCGGGCTGGTGACGGAGTCCGAGGCCACGCTCAGCTATGTCGGCGCGCAGGGGTTCATGGCGCCGGAAGGGCCCGGCCGGCCGCGCGGCAACCTCTACAGCCTGGGCAAGGTGATCTACGAGATGTGCACTGGCCGCGACCGGATGGACTTCCCGGCACTGCCCGGAGATTTCGGCTCATGGCCGGACCGGGCGAAGATCATGGAGCTTCAGACCGTCTGTGACAAAGCCTGCCAGCCGGACCCGGCCTGCCGCTATGCCTCGGCGGATGAACTCCTCGCGGACCTCGTGATGCTGCTGGCCGGCAAGTCCGTGCGCCAGATGCACCTGCTGAAGCGAGGGCGGAAATGGGCGTTGGCCGCAGCGGTTCTGGCCCTGCTGGCCGGCGCGGGCGCCTGGGCAGTGCAGAAGCTTGAAACGCGTTGGGTCAAGCGGCAAACCATGATTGGCAAGGCGGAGATGCTCCGGAAGGAGGAGCGATCGGCGGGTTGGTCGAGCAACGCGCTGGCCCTCCTGAGCAACGCCGGCCAGGTGCGGGTGGACAACGATTTACGCGCGGAAGCCGCCGCCCCCCTCGCGGGGTTGGATGCAAGGGTAATCGCATCGCTGTCCCACACGAATTCCGGTGCGACGCACATCGCCTTTGATGCCCTTGGCCGGCGGCTGCTCAGGGACGCAGATCAGGGCGAAAAAGCTGGAATCTGGGATTGGCAAACCGGCGAGTTCACCACTTTTGGCACTAGCAACACCGGCCCAGTGTGGTTCGACCGGGACGGCAGCCCGCGCCAATTTGTTTCTAAGGGCGATGGGGCGTTTTGCCTGCTAAACCCAAAGGGCGGGGAGAAACTGCGTGAGTTCCGCCTCGCTGAACAGAGCGCCAAAGAGGGCTTGGGGGTTCCGGTTTCGGCCGTGTCGGCAGATGGCGCTTTTTGTGCTGCGGCCGTGGTTAGCACTACCGACGACACTCGAGGCCAGCTTGGAGTCTGGGACACCGCAACTGGCAACCTCGTGAAACAAGCAACCGCAGCCTGCACTGCTTTGGCCTTTTCGCCGGACAATGCGCTCGTCGCGACTGGCGATGGCGAAGGGCGTATCGTGGTGCGCAGACTGCCCGATCTGGCCGAAACCGCTTCGTTTCCGCCGAATCGCGCCGCGGTTCACTGCCTGGCCTTTCAGCAGGATGTGAGCCAGCCAACCAATGCAGCCGGCGGGACTCCTTGGCTCATCGCGACTGGAGATGCTGGTGGAACCATCCGTATTTATCAGGTCCCCGGAGACGGGCTGAGGACAATCTGCCGAGGCTCGGAATTTGACGTATATGCCGTCGCGTTCAGCCCCGATCGGATGACGCTTGCCTCCAGCGGGCGCGGAGACGTGAGGTTCTGGGACGTTGCCACCGGACGCCTGCTGCTCAAGGTTGGAAGTTGGGACGAAGCGAGGGCGCTCGCTTTTTCGCCCGGTGGAAGGAGGCTGGCGGTGAGCAGAGTCCATGGTTCTTATGCCAATCTTTCGGTCGCCGGCGTTTTTGAACTGGAGTCCGGCCGCGGACTTGCCGTCTTGCGCGGCCTCTCCTCGCGCTGCACCCACGTTGCGTTTTCTCGCGATGGCAAGCGGTTGGCCGCTTTGGCCCATAACTGGGAAGTGGCTGTCTGGAATCTCCCTTCAAACCGGCTTGAGCGGTTGTTCAAGGCACCCCAGGGGATATACGCTGACAATGCCGCCCTGGCGTTCAGCCCCGACGGCGGCCATCTCGCCTTTGCGACTTCCAGAGCGGCGGTGCTGTGGGATGTGGTCAGCGGACAAGAACTGGGACGCTGGGCGCTGCCGCGGGGGCTTTGCCAGCAACTGTGCTTTGACCAAGAGGGCCGGTTGCTGCATTTCCAGTGGGAAAGTGAGGCAGAGGGCCTTGGCGGTATTTGCAGGGTCCGCGATCTGTTCCGGCCCGATTACATGACACCGCTTGCAAAGTTCTTCCCATCGGGCGAGGCCCCTAAGGACGTCCTCCTTTCGCGCCAGGGGAATTTCGTGGTCGTCGTGGGCGAAGCAACTGAGGCCGCCGAGGCCGGGGCCGTGGAGAGAACCTACCCGGTGAAGGTTTTCAATCCGCTTGGGGGGGACGAAGTCCGACGCTTGCCTGGCACGCAAAACAACAGGGACAGCGACTCTTTGCGAAGGAACCCAGAGACTGCACCGCTCGACTGGCTTCTTCCGCGCACCCGGGACAGGACGCTGGCCAAACTGCTGGGCACTGAGTCCTGGCGTAGTGTCCGGCTGCGGTCCATCGTGGCCCTGAGCCCCGACGGCCGACTGTTGGTCACGCAAGGTGGCCTGGAAAGAGGCCTGACACTTTTCAGGACAAACGGCTTGGCATGGCGGCTGACCGTGGGCATCGACTACACCTGTTGGCATGCGCCGCAATTCAGTCCGAATGGAAAGCTACTGGCCGTCGGAACGGCCGAAGGAACGGTGCTGGTCTGCGACATCCAGCAGACGGTTGACGCCCTGAACCGGCAAAAGCTGGGGTGGCGATAGGCGAAGGAGCAGGCCAAGAGCCACAGGTTGAGATGTGAGCCCAGGGCTGAGGCCGCAAGGCCGATGCCCTGGGACCACGCCCCCGGAAGATCGGACGCGCCCTGAAAGGGGGCCAGAAGGCTCTGGCGCCCTTTCAGGGCGCAGAGCCCGGGTTTGTGGCGAAACCCAGGGCATCGGCCTGACGGCCTCAGCCCTGGGCTAGGTTCTGGCGGCCCGCTAGGCCGCAAGGCAGAGCAGGAAAGCCGGCTTATTCACAAGAATTGAGTCGAAGCTGGTTCTGATCATCCTCAGTCCCGCAGCGTGATTGTCACGCATGCCGGGCCCGGCGAGGTGCGCCTGGGTGCGACTGGGAAACCCTCGGTAATCCCTCGGCGCCGTTTTGCCCCGAAGGGGCTTCCGACAATAGCCCAACGTTTCAACGTTGGGTTGGATGCGCCGGCAGCCCGAGTCCCGAAGGGACGGCTGAGACATGGGAGCATTTCATCCGTCCCTTCGGGACTTTGCGCATCTTCGCCTGGATCCCAACGTTGAAACGTTGGGCTATTCTGGATTATCCCTCCGGGACAAAACTCCCGGCACGCATGGCCGAGGCTTTTAATCGCACCCGGTGCGCCTCGTTCCGCCCCGTCGGTGTCTTCAGGGCGAAGCTTCTTGATCGAGGATTATTCCCCGCCAGAGTTTGATCGTGGCAGGTTGGGCCGGCATTTGATTGAACGGACCGGCGACCGTGGTTGAGCCTTCGCGCGGTCTCCCGAGGAAATCGGACATGACCTCCGGCACAAGTTCACATTCGGGCAGGCGGTTGGTGGCCGACAACGTCAGCTCCAGCCTCGAGCGGTCAAACGTGGCGACGATGCCCTCGGACAAATTGCCGGCCAACGTGGAAGGTCCTCCTCGGAACGCGTTCGTTCTGGTGTTCTGATACAGGAGGTTGTTCCGAACCTGGTGCAGGCCGTATTCGGGTGTGCGCCCGTTGATCTGGCGGCTGGTCATTTTGCCGTGCAGGTGCAACCCCGAACCTCTGCTTTGGCCAATGAAATTGTGCGCGAACACCTGGCGACTGCAGTCGTGCTCGTAAATCCCGTGGCCTTGCGTGCCCCAGATGAAGTTCTGGTCGATCAGGTTGGGCACGTACGAGGCCTCGATGAAGATGCCTCCGTGCATCGTTTGGGCATTGACGATGATGTTCTGGCAACACCGGGAATTGCGGTTGTCCCAATCCATCCAAATGCCCGCGCCGTGGAGGGTATCCAGGATCAGGTTGCGGCGAATGAGGCAGCGGACGTTGTTGTGCGTTTTAATGCCGGCCGTCTCGAAGAGCCGCTCCGTGTCATGAAACGCGTTGCGCAGGAGCGCATTGTCCTCGATCAAGAGGCCGAATTCGCGGCCGCCGCCCGGTCCCAGGCCGCAAATGCCGCAGATCCCGCAATCGGCGACCGCATTGCGGCGCACGATGTGGAAGCCGGCCAGCGGTGGCTGCGGCCATCGGTGCAGTTGAATCCCCACGTTGATGCCGACCCCGTTCACCTGGCGCACAGTGTTCTCTTCGATAATCCAGTGATGGCCCCGCGTCGTGGAGATCGCGCCGACCTGTTCCCAGGGAAACGGCCCGGCGGCTTGCTCGACCACGAAGCCTTTGACCCGGATGTAGCCAAGGCCGATTTGCTCCGGCGCGAAAATGGTCTCCTGGGTGGTGATCTCGATGGCAGCCTGGTCTGGCCGGGCATGGCCGAAGAAGCTGGCGAAGAGCACTTGGTTCGCGCGGTCCACCCAATAGCGGCCTTCATGTCCCTCCAGGCCGGAGCGGTTGCTGGCCTGCGTCAGGCGCCGTCCGTCCTGGAAAACCAGCCCTCGCGGCAAATTGCAGGGTGCCGTGCCCCGCAGCGGCGCGGCAAAATCCATGATGTCGAACTGACGCGCGGTGACGTTCTCGATGTCGAAGGGGTTGTAGCTCGTGAAGTATTTCGGGTCAAGGCGGGCTTGCCAAATCCGGGTTGGCAGAGCCGAATCGGCTGGAGTCCACGGTTCGCGAAACACGCGCGAGCCCTTCAAGACCACTCGAGCGCCGGGGGCGGCTTCGTAGCTGATCATCCGGTCCGGGCCCGTTCCGCCCCGGGCGGGGCGAATCCGTTCCCGGTAAGTGCCGGCCACCACGATGACGCGTTCGCCCGGGCCGAGCACCTGCGCGGCCCGGTTGACCGTGGCGAAGGGCTGCTCCTGGGTGCCCGGGTTGCCATCCGCGGCCGTTGGATTCGACCCGTCCACATAGTAGGTCCGCGTGAACTGGAGGGGCGCCTCCCAGGTCTTGAATTCCGTGCCATCAGGAAGGAGCACCGGCGGGTCCAGGCTCTTGAGGGTCTGTCCAAAACCACCCGCCGCCATGAGCAGTGCGGCCTGAAACACAATCACTCGAGCAAGGCTGGGCGTTTTCATATTGTCGCGAGTTTGTACCGCGGACTATTCCGCAAGCAAGGGAACTCTTGCTAAGGGCGCACGACGGATTTCTTCGACCGGCCATCCTGCCGCCTTTAGGCGGCAGCGAAGAATTCTGTCGTGCGCCCTCTCCCTAATGCGATCGTTTCAACGTTAGGGTCGCGGTGGCCAACGCACCCGGGTCCCAAAGGGACGGCTGAGGCTCAATCCCACAAATGACGTTGGTCGTGCTCGCGGCTACCGATGACGATTCCATGCCAGGGCCAACGGAGCAAGCGACAATCCAGCGAACGGCAAGAGGCAGAATCCGGCCAGCGCGGCCCAAACTCACAGTTGCGGCGCAGCGAAGCGCGCGCACACGCTCCTGGCGATAACAGCGACGAACAGCCCGCTGGCGAGCCACGCGGCAATGATCCAACCGAT
Organism: uncultured bacterium; assembly: GCA_963749495.1. Taxonomy (GTDB): domain Bacteria; phylum Verrucomicrobiota; class Verrucomicrobiia; order Limisphaerales; family UBA8199; genus CAVQND01. The sequence continues at coordinate 318,873 of CAVVMW010000012.1, read as the reverse complement.
CGCGGCGCGCGTCACGGTTTTCCGGCGCAAGCCAAGGTTGAACGCCGCGGCCGAGCCCAGGAGCTTCCCCACCAGGCACGCGCCTAAAATCCACGGCAGCCAGTCGAATAGCGTGGCCGGGAACCCAAAAGGCCGCCACACCAATTCCGCCCAGGCCAGGAAGACTGCCGCAACTACCGCGCCTCCGCACAACATCGGCACCGCCACCAGCCGTGTTGTCGTCAATGGCTTGAGCAGGAGATGGCCGGGAATGCCGCCTTGGAACCGGCGCGCATCCATCTCCAAATAACAGAAGCAGCCCAGGGCGTGCAAAACAGCCAGCACGCCCGCTTGGTACGCGATTGGACCGAGAGAATCGCTCTTTCGTTGAGACTCATCGAGCCATTGGGCCAGCACCGCGCTGACCAGCAACGCGATTGCCTGGAACATGAACTTCCATTTTTGCCGCGCCCAGAGTTCCCAAAGTATGGCGCCGGTTGGAGTTTGCCAGGCAAGTCGTGCTGTGGGAATGGCGGGCATGGGGTCAGCTTCCTTTCCCTCCGGCCCGCGCCACGAGGATTTCGTCCAGCGTTGGCGTCCGTTCATCGACCACGCGCGCTGCCATGCCGGCGGCGGCGGCTTGCAATTCCAGATGCGAACCGCCGAAGAGCACGCGCCACTCGAGGCCGAAACCGGTCACGGCAAAAGCGCCCGGCAAGACCGGTGCGACTGGCTGGGGCTCCCCAAACACGAGCACCGCCCAGATGTGGCCGCGCCGCACGTCCTCGGTGCGGCCGTTCAAGACGACCCGCCCGTTTCTCAACATGACTATCTGATCGGCCATCCGCTCCACTTCATCGAGCAAATGCGAAGAGAACAAAACCGTCCGAGCCTCCTCCGCGACCGTGTGAATAATCGCCTCCAGGATGTCGCGGCGGACGACCGGGTCCAATCCCGAGCTGGGTTTGTCGAGAATCAACAGGTCCGGACGGTAAGCCAGGGCGGCGAGCAATCCCACCTTCGCCTGTTGTCCTTGAGAACAAGGTCCTGATGGCCTGGCGCGGGTCCAGTTGAAATTGCCGCAGCAATTTCGCGGCGTAACCCTCATCCCACTTCGGATAGAAGGCCTGCGTGTAGCGCATGAACTCTTCAACCCGCATCCACCCGGGCAAATCGCGGCGTTCCGACAAGTACCCCACCCGGCCCAGCACTCCGACCGGATCGCCGACGGGGTCCAGACCAAACACCCGGACGGTCCCTGTCTGCGCCTTGAGCATCCCGAGCAAATGTTTGATGAGCGTGGTCTTGCCGGCGCCGTTTTCACCGATCAAACCCAGTACGGAACCCCGCGGCACAAAGACCGATACGTCCTCCAGGGCCGCTATGGCTCCGAAGCGCCGGGTCAAGCCGCTCACCGCAATCACCGCGTCGGCCGAAGAGGGGGAAGGGAATTTCATTTCGAGGGTTCCGGTTGCATCAGCGCGTCACGCTCGCGCAACAGATCAAAGACCTCGCCCAGTTGAACGTTCAGATGCCGCGCCTGGGTCAGCAGCGCGTCCGCCGGCCGGGCGAGCAGTTTGAGCCTCTCGCGATGAGGCACCGTGGACTTGATCTCCGCCACTGTCGTCCCAAAGCCCTGGCGCATTGAAACGACCCCTTCGCGCTCCAACTCGAGGTAGGCGCGCGCCACGGTATTGGGATTGATCCGAAGCTGTTCCGCCAGGACGCGAATGGGTGGAACATCATCGCCTGGCTTCAACCGCCCGCCGGCCACGAGGTACTTGACCTGTTCAACGATCTGCTGGTAGATCGGCGCCCCGTCGTGAATCGAGAGTTTGAGTTGCATTATGCCTGGATAATTGCATTGACCCGGTGTCGCGCACAGACTCAATGTATTAGGTGTTTAATACAGTTTCCCAGGGACGTTAAGCAAATGAGTGCGAAATTGTGCAGCGTCCTCAGGACCGTTGACAAAGCGGCAGCCCGCAGGGCTTATCATCACCCATGACGGCGCTCGTGTCTCTCAAAAGGTCGGCCCCAGTTGCCAGGGGGCAAATTCCTCGTCGCCCAGGCCGGCCAGTTCGCTCTTGGTCTTTTCGCCGCCGGCCACGGCGACGATCCGCTCGAAGATGCGCATCCCCAGTTGCTCCACCGTCTCGGTCCCGTCGAGGATGGCGCCGGCGTTGAGGTCCATGTCCTCCTCCATCCATTGGTAGAGCGGCGTGTTGGTGGCCACCTTGATGCACGGCACGGGCTTGCAGCCATAAACGCTGCCGCGCCCGGTGGTGAACACGCCGATGTTGCAGCCGCCCGCAACCAGTCCGGTCATGCTCACCGGGTCAAATCCCGGCGTGTCCATGAAACAGAGGCCGGCAGCGACGATCGGCTCGGCATATTGATAAACGGCGGCCAGCGGCGATTGCCCGCCCTTGGCCACCGCGCCGAGGCTCTTTTCATAGATGTTCGTCAAGCCGCCAAGCTTGTTCCCGTAGGAAGGATTGTTGTCCAGCGAACACCGGTGCTGGAGCGCGTGCTGTTCCCACCAGCGGACTCGCTCGAGCAGTTTCTCGGCGACCTCGCGCGAGGCGGCGCGCCGCGTCAACAGGTGTTCGGCTCCGTAAATCTCCGGCGTCTCGGCCAGCACCGAGGTCCCGCCGTAGCGGACCACCTCATCCGATGCGACCCCGAGCGCCGGGTTGGCCGTGATGCCGCTGTTGGCGTCGGACCCGCCGCAGTTCTCCGCCAGCACGAGTTTGCTCAACGGTTGCGGCGCGCGGCGCAGGGCATCGGCCGCCGGAAGCAGACGGCTTACCGCCGCCACGCCCGCCTCGACCGTCTTGCGCACGCCGCCGGCAGTTTGAACGTTCAGGAACACCGGCGCCGTCTCGCCGGGCCGAAGCTCGTCCAGTCCGCCGGCCTCGCGCAGCGCCTCGAGGTGGTTGGTTTCGCAGCCCAGACCGATCAGCACGCAGCCCGAAACGTTCGGGTGGCGGGCGAACCCGGCCAGCACCCGTTGGAGGACCTGCAACCCTTCACCAGGGTCGGTCGCGCAGCCGCCTTTGTGCGTGAAGGCCACCACCCCGTCCACGTTCGGATAATCGCGCCCGAAGGACTCCGTCCGAAAACGGTCCCGCACATAACACGAGACCGAGGCGGAACAGTTCACGCTGGAGATGACCGCGATGTAGTTGCGCGTCCCGACCCGCCCGCCGGGACGAGCATAGCCCTGAAAATGCCGCATTTGCTCCGGCGGATAATAGCGGACGGGGCGCGCCTCCGCGCAGAATTGATAGTCCCGCCCGAAATCCTTCATGACCAAATTGTGCGTATGGACATGCCGGCCCGGAGCGATGCGGCCCCGTGCAAAGCCGATGACCTGGCCGTATTTCCTCACCGGCGCGTCGGGGGCGATTTCTTCGACCGCTATCTTGTGCCCAGGCCCGATGTCCTCCGCCACCCGCAGCGTGAATGGGCCTTTGACCAACTCATCTCCGGCCTTCACAGAAACCTTCAGCGCCGCGACGTTGTCACTTGCATGAAGCAGAATGGCCGTTGTGTTGAAATCTCGCGGCGTGCTGGGCGTGGATTGTGCCGACATAACCCGAACAGGTTACCACGAAGGGATTTCTATTGCACCCACGGCTCAACGGATCGGGTCCCCAGGGCCATTGACAAAGTCGCTCGGCCCGCCTGTGCGCCAGGGGCGCCAGCGTAGCGCAGGTTTCCAAACCTGCTGTATCGCGGGTTTCCAAACCCGCAGGCCGTCCGCAAACCGGGGGCGCTCGACATGCCGAGGCCCTGCCGATTGGAAATCGGCGATACAGCAGGTTTGGAAACCTGCGCTACAACTTTGTCAACGGCCCTCTGGGGTCTCTGGCCTTTCGGTCGCGTGTGCCGCCCGGATCATGGCTTTGATGTTCTCCCTGGGCGCGTCCACGGGCACCTCGCAGCCGGAGCCGAGGATGAAGCCGCGCCCGCCCGTGTCCGTGATGGCTTGAGCTGCGGCGCAGCTCACCGCGGCGGGGCTGCCGCGCCATAGCAACTCCACCGGATCGAGATTGCCCATCAGGCAAACCCGATGGCCAACTCGAGCCTTGGCTGCCTTCAGGCTGACCTTGTGGTCCAATTCCAGAATGTGCGCGCCCGTGTCGGCCATCAGTTCCAACACCGGCGTCATGTTGCCGCAGATGTGGAGCACCGTTGCCGCCCCATACCGGTCAGCCAATGGGTTGATCGCCTCAAAGAACTTGCGCTCCGCCGGCCAGGCCCACTTCCGATAACTGGCGGGCGAGATCATGTCCAGCGACGCCAGCGAATCGCCCGCCTGCACAAGATGCGCGCCGGCCTCCAGGCACGCCCCGGCAAAGGCAATCAGGGCTTCGGTCGTCAATTCCAGCAGGCGCTTGAGCGAGCGTTCGGCCGGACCGCCAGGCTCCCGCTCCGCCAAGGCCAACTCGATGAGAAACTTCTCGGTGCCCACCAGGTACGAGGCCAGGGAGAATGGACCCGTCCCCGGGGCGCGCACGGCCACCTCGCCTCGTGTCAGGTCCGCAAGGCGGCTGATCGCCTCCAGGTAAACCGGCATGCGGCCGTCCTTGTGAGGATCGGGCACGCGCAACGTCTGGATGTATTCCAAGCCCGACACTGCCGGGGTTTTCAGTGTCGGTGTGCCGTCCTGGTAATGCTCGACCTCGACCCCGAAGCCCTCCGCAATGTAGTAACCGTCCGATTGGGCGACAACGGCATCCTGGCCGTAAATCTCCCAGGCGCGATACTGCGCCTCGGCCATGAGCCGGCCCGAGCGGCAATACTCCCCAATGAGCACACCGCCTACGCGGGCGCCGTGATTGCCCATATAGGGCGCGACCGGGACCCGGTCCACCTGCTGCCGCCGCGCGGCGCAACGAATACGCTCCAGCGAGGTCATGTGATTCGGGTGTTGTTCCAGCGCGTCACTTGGGCCTGGTTACCATGATTTCCAGGACGTTTTAGGCCGTTTTAGGCTGGATGAGGCATGGAAGCGAGACGAAAAGTAGGCGAGGGGCCTTCCGGTCGAGAGCCCGGCGGCCTGAGCGCTCGATTACAGCCCTGCCATCGCCCCCGCCCATACCAACCATCGCTCCCATTTCTTCCCTCTGATCCGCCGGCCACATCGCCCTTTAATACGCTGGCGGAATGTGGAATTGTTTCTGATTGAGCATCTACGCCACATTGTGGACCCTGAAATTCCCGAAAGAGGGCGATGAGCACCTCGGCTGCGAGTGGATCCAGGTCAGGCCCGAGCCGTGCCGGCCCACGTCGGGTCGCCCACCCCTGGATGCGGCTACGAAGGTGGCGACCCCTACGCAGCTTTTCTCCCGCCGGCCATTGAAACTGATGGCGACGGCAACGCCCCCTTCCACCGCGCTGTGGTCATCGTCACTGAATACTCGATCAAAGGCACCGAGCGGAGCGGCCAGGAATACTCGAGTCCGCTGCTGTGCCTCACTGGCGAGCAGTACGCCCGCATGACCTTCGACGAACTGCATCGCCGTATCTGCAACGCCCTCCGGGGCAACCGTGCCCCCGTGGTGGCTGAGGTCCTCCTGCCAGACGGCACGCCTCGCATCATCAGGACCCCCCAAAAGCCGTGATTGCCCATATAGGGAGTCAGTATTTGGCGTTGAAGTGGGTTTCGCGCCACCGGAGACTTTCGGGCGCGGGGCAGAATCTTTGTTCGGTCGGCGGGATGACAGGCTGGTTCGCGAGCGTGACCAGATCGTTTCGGCCCTCGATGCGGGCATCGAGGCTTTGGCCGATGCGCCAGATACCGGCGCGGTGTTTGGAGTCAGGACAGGGCGCGATGAGGAAGCGGTCCATCGCCCAATGATGATTCGCGCAGAGAGCGAGCCCGTTGTCGGGTTTGTCGTTTCGGCTGACGCCGAACGGAATGATGTGTGCGGCTTCGACGAGGGAGAGATCATCGCTGATTTTCACGCGGATGCCGCAAGCGGCGCAGCGGTAGTCGTAAATCTCCACGTTCCTGGTCACGATGCCGCGGTCGACGAGGTTGAGAATGGCGAGCAAAAGTACCGGTTTGTGCGGTCGCTCATGCGAGCCGCTCTTGTCGCGCCGGAGGTTGTAGAAGCGCTCCAGCCAGTCTTGCCATGTTCTTTCCGTCGGCATTATCAGGATGAAACCGGACCAGCTCCGCAGGGAGGGTTATAAGCCAGGGCGACAAGGACAGGCCAGACAAATGTCATCCGCTCCAGAACCCTCAAAGACCAATTCTAAACGCCGAGATGCCTGTCAGGTCTGGAGTCTGAAGAGAACGATTCGCGGGCCTGGCGTGATAGCCCGAGTGGTTAGCGCCGGGCGGCGCGGACCAGGTAGTCCTGGTTTCCCCGGTGCGGCCCTCGTAGTGTGCCGGCATGGGCAACGCCTCAAGCGTGAAGTGGACTCGCGAGCATTTTACTTGTTGAACCACATCCCGAATTTGTTTGCTACCACCGGAAACATGTCTTTATCCGGTAGAGTTCTGCATGCTCGATCCCGCACTATCTCCGGCCCAAAGGGCCGGCAGAGCCCAGCCCAGGGCTGAGGCCGCCAGGCCGATGCCCTGGGAATGGACATAATCAAGCACAGACGCGCACTGAAGGGGGCGCCACAGCGCTCTGACGCCCCTTCAGGGCGCGCGGACCGTGTCGGTGGCCGAACCCCAGGGCATCGGCCTAGCGGCCTCAGCCCTGGGCTAGGCTCTGGCGACCCGTTGGGCCGCAAGGTCCTGGCGGCCCGTTGGGCCGCGAGACAGAACGCGAGAGCGGCCTATTCTCTGTTGTCTTCATTGCCCGCCTGGGCTTTGCTTCTGGGCCAGGGTCTGAAGCGCCTTCTCCACATCCGTCAACCGCTTTTCCAGCGCCTCGATCTTCGCCTCTTTCTCGGCCAAGGTGGCCGCGCGTTTGTGGTTTGGTGGCCCGATGGCGGTCAAGAGCAGCATGGTGCCCAGGATGGATTGGATTGGGTCCTTCATGGTGGTTCGGTTGTCCGAGGTCTTGGTTTGGCTGAACGGCGGGGCCAGTTGCCCGGAACAACGCCGTTATTGCGGCGTGATGTGCAAATGTCAAGCCATCTCGATCCCGGCGCGGTAAGGCCTGTGCAAGAATAACGACCGAGATTCGGGCGCAATTCCGAGGTCCACGGCTTACCTTCATCCGTCGCTCCGCGACGCGCGCTGCGTCCGGTTCACCGCGTAGCGGTGCCCGATGGTAGCCGTGGACTTCCAGTCCACGGACCCATGGCCCAAGCTCGACCGCGTCGCGTAGCGACGCCTGAAAACGCTCAAGCGGGAAGCGCGAGGACCTCAGGCGTCGCTCCGCGACGCGGGTCTCCTCCAATGTCCCAGACCGTGGACCGAGGTCCACGGCTATCTTCATCCGTCGCTCCGCGACGCGCGCGCCAAGGGGTCAATGCGTCATCAAATAGAAGATGGCATTCACGGCAAGGGGGTAGGCGCGATTCTCCGAGAACAGGTGGAAATACACTTCGTCCTCGCCCTCCCGTTCCCAGCCGTTGCCGGTGTCCGAGTTGTGGAGCGCCAGGACCATGATGCGCTCCTTGTCGTCAAGCCAGGCGCGGACGTGCATCTGGCGCGAGCCTTGGCCGCGGAATGCCGAGGGAAAGGCTTGCGGGTCGGCCGGATCGTAATTGCGGCGCCAGAGTTGGAGTGTGGGCACCTGCAGATTCTTCATCGGCCCGTGCAGATCGAAAACGCAATGAAAGAGCCGATGCTCCATCGGCAGTTCGGTCCAGGTCCGGCCGGGCAACACGCGCTGCATCTGCCTTTCAAAATGCTCCCAGCTTTGGTCGCCCCAGAAATCGTCCGCCAGGAGCGCGCCGCCGTTGAGCAGATACTTGCGCAGCGCGCTCAGTTCGGCTTCGCGCAATTCCATCCGCTCCGGGTGCGACATGAAGATAAACGGATGGCCGGCCAGCGCCGGGTCGGTCAGTTTCAAAACGCGGCAATCGGGATCGGTTCGGATCGAGGTGAGCATCTGCAGCCGCGCCGAGAGGTTCAGGTCGGCGTCGGGATAGTCGTTGATCCAGCCCAGCCAGGTCGGGCCGCCCGGCGCGGACTTGAACACGATGCGGGTGAAGATGAAAACGTCCTTCTCGAACCCGGGCGTGTTTGTCCACACCGGCAGGTCAATGCTGTGGGGGGCCGTTTCGCGCGCGGTGCGGACGGTGTCTTCGTTGACCCACTCGCCGCCCTCGGTTTGGACCATCGGCCCGGTATCGTCGGCCCAACGAGCGCGCCCGGAGCGGAATTGCGCGACGCCGACGCCGGCGAGGAGCGTCGCCGCCAACGCCAGGAACGTGATTCTGCGCCCTGTCGGCATGATGTCGCTGGCACATCACTGCCCTGCCGCCTCAGCGGCCGGCGCCACGTCGAAACACGCGGCCTCCCGGGTGCTGTGGAGGTAAAGCCGGCCGTCGCACAGGGCGGGGCTGCTCCAGCACTTGCCGGCGAGGGCTTTGGTGCGGGCAATTTCCTTGTAGGCCTCGGGTGAAGGGTCCACCAGGACGAGTTGGCCGTTGTCGGCAAGGGCCAGCACCTGCCCGCCGGCCAGCAGGACCTGCCCGGCGCCGAACCCCGGCTGCTGCCACTTGACCTGGCCGGTCTTGAGCTCGACGCACTTCAAGGGGCCCTGGCCGAATTTCTTGAAGCTGATCATCCCATAGAGAAAGCCGTCCTTGCACACCGGGGTGCTCCAGAGGCTGGCCGCGGCGTTGTCTCCTTTGACGCGCCAAAGTTCCCTGGCCTCGAGACCCGCATCCCCTTTCACAATCCGGCAGGCCGCCCCGCCAATGCCGTAGCCGGCGCTGCAGAATACAATGTCGCCCTCGACGACGGGCGAGCAGCCGGTGCAGGTGCTGTAAGGAAATGCAAACCTCCAGAGCGGCTTGCCGCTGGCCGCCTCGACTGCCACCAACCCGCTTTGCATGATATAGACAAGCTGCCGAACGCCCTGGATGGTCGCGAGGACCGGCGTGGCATGGGTGATGACATCGCTGCCGGTCTTCCAAACCACCGCCCCCGAGGCCTGGTTGAAGGCCAGAAATGACTGCCCGGCCCCGCCCCCGGCCACGCACACCAGGTCCCCATCCAGCAATGGCGACATGGCGCTCTTCCAGCCGATGTTCTTGCCCCCGAATTCCGCGATGATGTCCTTTTTCCAGAGTTGCTTCCCGTTGGCCGCATCCAGGCACTGCAGCACCATGTCCGAGGAATAGACAAAGACCCGGCCGGCCTTTATGGCCGGAGTCGAGCGCGGGCCGTCGCCTCCCTTGTTGTCCTCCGTGCCGCTGTCCCCGCCGCCCGGGTATTTGGCGCTGCCGGTGGGCGCGGCCCAGAGTTCCTTGCCCGAGGCAGCGTCCAGCGCCAGGCAGACCTCGGAGGGAACGCCCGCGACGTCGCGCGACACGATGAGGAAGGCCTTGCCGTCGGCGACCGCAAAGGAGCTGAACCCGGCGGGCGCCGGCACGCGCCACAGGCACTTGGGCACGCCCGCAGACCAGGAGGCCAGGATCTTCTCCGCCGACACCCCGGCAGTTTGCGGGCCGCGGTATTGCGCCCACTCCCCGCCCATGCCGCTCAGGCACCCAGCCAGCAGGATGCCGCCGGCCAACAGCGTCTTCAGTCTCGTGCGATTCGTCTTGGTCTTCATGTTCATTTGCGGGGGAAGCTTGAAGGCAAAAGGGGGCGCAGACAATCTTTATCGCCTAGCGGGCGCAGCCCCGGCACAGCTCGGAGCCCGTTGGATCGGGTCTGACCGGTCAGACCGGTCGGACGCGTCGGACTCATGCGCTGGGGGCACATAGGACGGAGGTGATTTGTTCTTGTCCCGTACCCAGGCCGGCCGCCATTTCCCTTGGGTCATGTTCCCGTGCTCTGCTGTACCGCCTGGACGCAGCGTCCGCAGATGGTGGGGTGGTCCGGGTAGGCGCCGACGTCGGGTTCCCAGTGCCAGCAGCGGTCGCATTTGCGGCCGGCGGCTTTGTTCACCGAGATGGCGAGGGCCCCATCCCCCGGGTTGAGCTCGAGCTGGGAGACATTCAACAATTCGCGCAGAGAGTCGAGGTGCGGCTTGGCCTGGTCGAGCGCGGGGCTGGCGCCGGTGAAGGCCAGGCGCGCCTCCAGGGCCTTGCCAATCGCTTTTGCCTGGCGGGCCTTTTCCAACTCGGGCAGGGCCAGGTCGCGCAGTTGGAAGAGGGCCTTCCAGGCGGCGCGCTCGGTTTCTGGGCGCTCGAAGCCCATGGGCTGCCAAGTCAGTTGATGGGCCGAGGCGACGGTCTTGCCCGGGACGAACTCCCAGGCCTCGTCGGCGGTGAAGGAGAGGATGGGGGCGAGCATCTTGCAGAGGCTGACGACCATCCGGTGCAGGGCGGTCTGGGTCGAGCGGCGGCGCCGGGAACCGGCCGGGTCGGTGTAGAGCCGGTCCTTGACGACGTCGTGATAGACGGCGGACAACTCGACGGCGATGAACTGGCTCAGGCGCTGATAGACGAGGTGGAACTCGTAGTCGTCGTAGGCCCGGATGACCTCCTGTTCGAGCGCGGAGAACTGGTCGAGGACCCAGCGATCCAGGCCGCTCAGTTGGTCGTCCGGCACGGCGTGTTTGGCCGGGTCGAAATCGTACAGGTTCGAGAGTTGGTAGCGCAGGGCATTGCGCATGATGCGGTAGGTCTCCCCCACCTTCTGGATGCGCGCCTCGCTGACGACGATGTCGTTGCGGAAGTCCTGGGAAGCGACCCAGAGCCGGAGGACGTCGGCGCCGTATTTCCTGATGTAGGAATCGGAGGTCTGGGGTTTTTCATAGCCGCCCTGGCCCTGTTTGCTCTTGGAGATCTTGGCGCGGTCTTCATCGACCACGAAGCCATGGGTGAGCACGGTGCGGAAGGGGGCCGCCCCGTTGCCGGCCAGGGACAGGAGCAGGGAAGACTGGAACCAGCCACGGTGCTGGTCGCTGCCCTCGAGGTACATCTGGCACTGGAACGGGAGGTCGGCGCCGCGCAACTCGGGGCGCTGCGCGATGACCGCGCGCGAGGAGGAGCCGGAATCGATCCAGACATCGAGGGTGTCGTTGGACTTCGTGAGGGCGTCCGGGCCGGTCCAATCGGACGGCTTGAGCGCGGCCCACAATTGTGCGGCTGATTTGGCGAACCAGACGTTGGAGCCGTGCTGCCCGATCAAATCGGCGGCGTTGCGCACGATGCGGGCATCCAGGATCGGCTTGCCCTGGCCGTCATAGAAGGCTGGGATCGGCACACCCCAGGCGCGCTGGCGCGAGATGCACCAGTCGGGCCGGCCCTGGACAGTGGCTTCCATGCGGCTCTTGCCCCAGTCGGGCACCCAGTTGACACGGCCGATCTCTTCGAGGACGCGGCGGCGGAAGGGCTGGGGCGGGGCCGGGGCGCCCGTGGCCGAGGCGCCGGCGCCGTCCGGGGGGGCGTGGTCGATCTCGATGAACCACTGGTCCGTGGCGCGGAAGATGATGGGAGTCTTGCTGCGCCAACAATGGGGATAGCTGTGCAGGTATTTCTCCTGGTGCAACAGGGCATGGCGGGCGCGCAGTTGGTCCAGGACCGCTTGGTTGGCCTCGCTCTTGCCGTGCTTTTCGAGGATGGCCTTGCCGAGCATTTCGGCGGGCATCTGCTGCTCGATGGGCAGATCGGAGGTGTGCGCAAAGCGGCCGTCGTCGTCCACCGGCGAATAGATCGGCAAACCGTGCTCCAAGCCCAGCAGGTAGTCCTCCAGACCGTGCCCGGGGGCGGCATGGACGAAGCCGGTGCCGGTAGTGTTCTCGACGAACGAATCGCCCGCGTAGAGGCGGCCGGTCCGGTTGCAGAACGGGTGCTGATATTCGAGCTGGCTCAGGTGGCCGCCGTCGAGGCTGCGGACGATCTGGTAGCTGGTCCAGCCGCATTTCTCGGCCACGCCCGAGAGCAGGAGAGCCGAAACGATGAACTGCTCCTCCCCCACCTGGACCAGGGAATAGCTGAAGGTGGAGTTATAGGCCACCGCCAGGTTGGCCGGGAGCGTCCAGGGCGTGGTGGTCCAGATGACGATCGAGACCCCGGGCAGGCCGACGACGGGAAACTTCACATAGACGCTCTGGCTGGCGTGGTCTTTGTACTCGACCTCGGCCTCGGCCAGGGCGGTGCGGCAAGGGATGCTCCAATAGACCGGTTTCCTGCCGCGATAGACGAAGCCTTGCTCGACGAGGTTGGCGAACAGGCGGAGTTCCTCGGCCTCGTATTCCTTGCGGAGTGTGAGATAGGGGTTCTCCCAATCGCCCAGGACGCCCAGGCGCTGGAACTGGGCGCGCTGGATGGCGATGTATTTCTGCGCGTAGGCCTCGCAGGCGCTGCGGATGGTGGCGGGGTCGGCCGCAGTGTTCCCCGCCTTGCGCATCTCCTGGGTTACCTTGAACTCGATGGGCAGGCCATGACAGTCCCAGCCCGGCACGTAAGGGGTGTCGAACCCGCGCAGGCTCTTGTATTTGACGACCATGTCCTTGAGGATCTTGTTCAGCGCGTTGCCGATGTGCACGTCGCCATTGGCAAAGGGCGGGCCGTCGTGCAGGACGAATTTGGGCGCGCCGGCGCGCTGGGCCTGGATGCGCCCATAGAGCCCGGCCCCAGCCCATTGCTTCAACCGCTCCGGTTCCCGCCGGACCAAATCGGCCTTCATCGGGAAACCCGTCTGCGGCAGGTTCAACGTGTTCTTATAGTCCATTGTTCCACCAGGGGAGCAAAGCTAACAGCCCGCAACAGGGGTGTCAACGCGCCCCGGGCAGAACCATTCGGAGCAGGATCATCAAGGCAGAATCATTATTGCAAAATCATTGGCGGCAAAATCATGAAAAGAAATGGCCCCCTTGCCTTTTTCGGTTCGTCATTCGTCATTCGTCATTCGTCATTCATCGCACTGCGATCCAAACCCGACATTCCCACCGGAGCACTCTGCATTCCGCACTCCGCACTCCGCATTGGGCCCATTCGTCATTCTTCGCGTCCAAATCCAGACCCAACATCCCCGCCGGAGCACTCCGCATTCCGCACTCCGCACTCCGCATTGGGTCCGCTCACCATTTCCCAGATTAGCCTGAAGGCGCTGGCGAAGTCCTGGGGACGCTGGGCCAGCCAGCGGGTGACCTGCTCCGGGTCGAACCAACCGGCGCGCTCGATCTCCTCGGGATTGAGCTGGAACGGCCCTTCGGCCTGGCACCGGTAAACCCAGACGTGTTCCTGGTCCGTCTGGGCGGAGGCGGGGAGCTTGAAGAGCCGCCGCGGGGGAGTGCTCAGGGCCAGGCCCAGTTCCTCGCGCAGTTCGCGCACGGCGCAGGGGTCGTAATCCTCGCCCGATTCCACGTGGCCCGAGGCGGAGGAATCCCACACGCCGGGCTGGCGGTCCTTGTTGAGCGAGCGTTTTTGGAGAAAGACTTGGCCCAGCGAGTTGAAGGCCAGCACGTGGGTGGCCCGGTGCAGGAGCCCCAGCCGGTGTACCTCGCTGCGCGGACGGCGGTCGATGACCTGGTCGCGCTCGTTGACGACATCGAAGATCTCTTCGTTCATGGCAATACAGTAGGATAAGTCCGACAAGTCCGACAGGTCCGACAGGTCCGACGAGTCTGACTGATTTCACGGGGGGCTATCCCGACACTGCCGCCGGAGTGCGCCCGTCCCCGGGCGCAGCAGCGAGGGAGCGGGCCGGCGCGCCGGAGTACTTGACCGCTGCCCTCGCTGTGGACGTCGTTGCGCCCGAGGACGGGCGCACTCCCATCTGGCCGCATCCGGTGGGGGCTGTGTCGGGATACCCCCATTTCACGGCCCCCCGGCCAGCAAGCGGGTGAGTTGAACGAATTGGTCGAGGGTGACGGTCTCGGCCCGGGCTTGGGCCGGGAGCGGCAGCGGGGCCAGGGCCGCGAAGGCGCGGTCCAGGGCTGGAGCCGGCCAGTCAGCGTGCAAGAGCTTGCGCATCATCTTGCGCCGCTGGGAGAAGCTGCGTTTGACGATCGAGGCAAACACCCCCGCCTGGGCCCCGGCGAGCAGCGGCTGCGCACGCCGCCTCAGGCACACGCAGGCCGAGTTGACCCCAGGCTCCGGGAAGAAGCAGCCGGACGGGATCTTGAACCACCCGCACGGTTCGTAGTCCAGTTGCACCAGCAGCGTTAGAATGCCGTAGTCCCGGCTCCCGGCCTGCGCCAGGAGCCGCATCGCCACCTCCAGTTGGAGCGTCGCCACCAGGCGCGCCGGCCCCGGACGGGCTTGGGCCAGCTCGACCAACAGCGGCAACGCCACCGAGTAGGGCAGGTTGGCAACCAGTTTCCAAGCGCCCCAGTCCCGCCTCTGGCGCCGCAGGAAATCCAGGGCGTTGTCGTGGAGCAGGCGCAGGCCCGGCGTGGCCCCCCGCTCCAGCCCAAAGCGCTCCCGGAGCACCGCCACCAGCCGCGCGTCTTTCTCGATGGCCAGCACCTGGCCCGCCCGCTCGACCAACAGTTGCGTCAGCGGTCCGAGTCCGGGCCGATCTCGAGCACGTTGTCGGACGGGGTCAACTCGGCCGCCTCGACCATGCGCCGGAGTTGGTTGGCGTCGTGAAGAAAATGCTGGCCGAGCGACTTGGTCAGTTGAATGCCGCCGGCCGCCAGGACTTGCTTCATGTCGCTGAGTTTCATCGGGGTGGCGAGGCTCAGCGGTTCACGAGGGTCGAGGGTCGAGGGTCGAGGGTCGAGAGACAGCCCCTCGACCCTCGACCCTCGTCCCTCCAATAGCCTGAGCGAGGGCGTCCACGGCCTGGGCGAGCTGCCTTTTCGAGATGGTCAGCGGCGGTGTGAAGCTCAACACGTTGGAATGCTCGCCTTCGGGGAGCAGGATGAAGCCCCGGCGGAGCATCGTTTTGATCAGGCCCAGCGCCACAGTTGTGGCCGGAGGGCCATGGCGGGCGCGCACTTCCAGGCCGGCCAGCAGACCGGCGCCGCGGGCCGACAGGTCCAGTCCGGCAGCGGCGGGGGCCTCGAGCTTCGAGAGGAGCGAAAGCAGGAACTGGCCGAGGCTTGCGCTCCGCTCGACCAGGCGGCGCGCCTGGATCTCCTGGATTTGGGCCAAGGCCATGGCGCAGCCGACCGGGTGGCCCAGGAAGGTGCTGGTGTGGATGGCCTCGCCGGTCGAGGCGGGCCAGGCGGCATCCATGAGCGCGCTCCGCCCGACGCAGGCGGAGAGCGGAAAGCCGCCCGTCAGGGCCTTGCCCAGGCAGACCAGGTCCGGCACGGTCGCCGAGTGTTCGCAGGCGAACCATTTCCCGGTGCGGCCAAAGCCAGTATAGATCTCGTCCAGGATCAGCAGCGTCCGCCGCCGGTCGCAAACCGCGCGCAACAACGGCAGAAATTCCGGCGGCGGGATGTGGATGCCGCCCCGCACCTGGATCGGTTCCACCAGCACTGCCCCAATGGGCTCGTCCCGCAGCAGCGCGTCCACAGCCGCGCCCACTCCCGCCAGGTCCTCGGCTCGAGCAGGGAATGGGACGAACCGGCCAAACTCGGCGAGTTGGCCGCGGAAATGCGAACGGAAATGCTCGCGGTGCGTCGCGTTGAGCGCCCCGTAGCCCAGCCCGTGATATGCCCCGGTGAAGGCAATGACGCCCGGTTTGCCCGTCGCCAGCCTGGCCGTCTTGAGCGCCGCCTCGACCGCCTCGAAGCCGGAATTGCAGAAGATCGCCTTGCCTTTGCGCGAAGCTCCCCTCACCCCTCCCCTCTCTCCGCCCGCTTGCCCCGATTCCATCGGGGGTGGGGAAAGCGTGGCCGCCAGGCCGGGCGAGGGGCGCTGCTCCCACCTCTCGAAAGTCAGCCGGCTCAAGGCGCGGGCCAGTCGGGCCTTGAGCGGGTGCGGGTGTACGTCGCCCATGGCGTGGAGCAGCTTGGCCATCTGCCGTTGGCCGGCCCGGACCACGCGCGGATTGGCGTGGCCGGCGGCGGCCACTCCGAAAGCGGCGGTGAGGTCCAAATACTCTCTGCCGTCGGCATCCCAGACATGCGCCCCCCGCGCGCGCTCCCACACAATGGGCCACGAGCCATCCGGCTCGATGAACGTCACATTGCGCGATTCATATTCACGCAGCCACTCGATCGTCCTCAGGCTCTCATTGGTCATTCGTCATTCCTCGCGCCGCAATCCGGACCCAACATTCCCACCGGAACACTCCGCACTCCGCATTCCGCACTCCGCATTCGGTCCATTCGCCATTCCTCGCGCCGCAATCCGGACCCAACATCCCCACCGGAACACTCCGCACTCCGCATTCCGCACTCCGCATTCGGTCCCTCAGACCCCCCTCTTCTCCGGCGGCCAGAGGATCTTGTGCAATTGGACCTGGAGACGCACCGGCAGGGCGTCGGTAATGATTCGCTCGGCCAGTTCCCTGCGGGAGAGGGGTGTCTGGCCCGGGGGGAGCGGTTTGAGCGAGGGATGCCGCTGCTCCGGGGCGAGCGGGTGGACCCAGGAAAAGAGCAGCGGGCAAATCCCGGCCAGTCCATGGCGGGCGATCTGTTCCCGTGCCCACTCATAATCCTGGACCGTGCCAAGCACGAACTTGATCTCGTCGGTGTTCCTGAGGTGCGCCAGGTTCTCCCACCGGTTGCGCGGGGCCTCCCCGCTGCTGGGGCATTTCAAATCCATGATGCGGCGGACCCGGCTGTCGACGGCCGAGATGTCCAGAGCGCCGCTGGTCTCCAGGAGCACCGTGAAGCCCTCATCGCACAAGGCCCGCAGCAGCGACAGCGAGTTCTTCTGCAGGAGCGGTTCGCCCCCGGTCACTTCCACCAGCGGAAGCCGTCCACAGTCCACAGTCCGCAGTCCACAGTCCACAGTCCACAGTCCACAGTCCACAGTCCGCAGTCCGGAGTCCTCCGTCCTCTGTCCTCCGCCCTCCGTCCTCCGTCCTCCGTCCTCCGTCCTCTGTCCTCCGCCCTCCGTCCTCCGTCCTCCGTCCTCCGTCCTCCGCCCTCCACCCTCCGCCCTCCGTCCTCCGTCCTCCGTCCTCTGTCCTCCGTCCTCCGTCCTCCGTCCGTCCTCCGTCCTCTGTCCTCCGTCCTCCGTCCTCTGTCCTCCGTCCTCCGTCCTCTGTCCTCCGTCCTCCGTCCTCCGTCCTCCGTCCTCCGTCCTCCGTCCTCCGTCCTCCGTCCTCCGTCCTCCGTCCTCCGTCCTCCGTCCTCCGCCCTCCGTCCTCCGCCCTCCGTCCTCCGTCCTCTGTCCTCGGAAGGGGCCTGCCAGCCGCAGCACCTCGCCGCAGACCTCCCCCACCGTTCGCCTCCTGCCCTCAGCAAAGGCATACGCCGTATCGCAATACGAACAGCGCAGATTGCAGGCCGTCAGCCGGACAAAAACGCAGGGCAGCCCTGCAAAGGTGCTCTCCCCTTGCAGGCTCAAGTAAATCTCATTGACGACCAATGTGTCCGACATCCGCCCTTAATGTAGTCAGCCAAAAGACATATTGGCGCTACCGCACCGCCTTCTCTGGAAAGCCTGAGACCATTTCCTTGACCTCGGAGCTTGGAGGTTTTGGGACGTGTGACCGCACATGGCTGAAGATGGGCAGGAGAACCTCCTTGTATTTGCTTTCTCCCTCATTCAGCGAGGTGATAATGTTCCCCTTTTCTCTTTCGCGAATCGCCCATTCAAGTAAAGCCAAAGCATTATTGATAAGGTCCTTCTTGGTGCGGAGTCCGCACGTTTCCATCAAACCCTCAAGGACCTCCAGCTTTTGCTCGTCCAGTTCGATTTGGAGTCTCGTCATAAAAATCATCCTCGACGCGGTTTACTGCCGCGCTCTGGTTGGAACTCTTCAAAACATTAGTGGCATTTTTGCCGCACATGCGGTGTAGGCGCTGGACGAGCCATATATCATCCCGCCTAGAACTGAGGATACGCTCCAAAAGCGACAAGTCAACATTTTTCACTCAGTTAGTGCTCATTTTATGCTCAATTGGAGCTCGGACGATGTTGTCGTTTGCGTAACTACCTTATGATAAGGCGCTTATTTCTGAGATGACAAGCCTGTCCGGTGACTCAGGCGTTCGGATTACGCCCACGATTTCGTATTCCATATGTGCGTTTGTGCAGAGTATTTCCAAGTCTGGCGAGCGAGTTAAAGCCCGGCGATCAGGCTGGGTCAAGCAGAAACCGAGCGATGATTCCGTACTCCTGATTTTGCCTGTTGACCAGGCTGGGGCGCGTTGTTAGGTTCTGCACCCCCGTGCAACACAGCGGGGACTATGCGACACACTATCTCTGTCCTGGTGGAGAACAAGTTTGGCGTGCTGACGCGCGTGGCCGGTCTGTTCAGCGGGCGCGGCTACAACATCGATACGCTCAACGTCGCGCCCACATCCGACCCGACGGCCTCGCGGATGACGATCGTCACGCGCGGCGACGACGCGACGTTGGACCAGATTGTCAAGCAACTCAACAAGCTGGCCGAGGTCATGAAGGTGCAGGACTTCCGCGAGGGCGAATGCGTGGACCGGGAGCTGGTGCTGGTCAAGGTCGCCGTGGATACCAAGACCCGCGCCGAGGTGATGCAGGTCACCGACATCTTCCGCTCGAAGATCGTCGATGTGCAGGCCAAGAGCCTCACGATCGAGGTGACCGGGGACGAGAGCAAGGTCGAGAAGTTCATCAGCCTGATGAAGCCGTTTGGCATCATCGAGTTGACCCGCACGGGCAAGGTCGCCCTGGCGCGCAAATGAAATGAAACCGGGGCCGATCAAGAAAGGAGCGCGGACACCCTCGTCCGCGCGTTCGGACTCGTTTTAAGAAAGACTTGCGGACGAGGGCGTCCGCGCTCCAAATTGAGAAAGCAATTACTATATGGCAATTATTGACTTTGGCGGCACTCGAGAAAGAGTCGTCACCCGCAAAGAATTCCCGATGGCCAGGGCCCGCAAGGTCCTCAAGGACGAGACGATCGCCATCATCGGCTACGGCGTGCAAGGGCCGGCCCAATCCCTGAATCTGCGGGACAACGGGTTCAACGTCCTGGTAGGCCAGGCCGGCGCGTTCAAGCGGGACTGGGACCGGGCGGTCAAGGACGGCTGGGTGCCCGGCAAGACACTCTTCGAGATCGAGGAGGCGGTGCGCCGGGGGACCATCATCCAGATGCTCGTCTCGGATGCCGCCCAGCGGGCTATCTGGCCGGCGGTCAAGCAGAACCTCAAGCCCGGGGCTGCGCTCTACTTCTCGCACGGCTTTTCCATCGCCTACCAAAAGCTCACCGGCGTGGTGCCGCCCCAGGACGTGGACGTTATCATGGTGGCCCCGAAAGGCTCGGGCACTTCGGTGCGCCGCAATTTCCTGACCGGCGCCGGCATCAACTCCAGCTTCGCCGTCGGCCAGGACGCCACCGGGCGCGCCGAGGAGCGGTGCCTGGCCATCGGCATCGGCATCGGCTCCGGCTATCTCTTCCCCACGACGTTCCAGCACGAGGTCTTCAGTGACTTGACCGGCGAGCGCGGCGTGCTCATGGGCGCCCTGGCCGGCATCATGGAGGCCCAATACAACGTCCTCCGCGCCCACGGCCACACCCCGAGCGAGGCCTTCAACGAAACTGTTGAGGAACTCACCCAGAGCCTCATCCGGCTGGTGGACGAAAACGGCATGGACTGGATGTACGCCAATTGCTCCGCCACGGCCCAGCGCGGCGCCCTGGATTGGAAACCGCGCTTCAAGAAGGCCGTCCTGCCCGTCTTCAAGGAACTCTACCGGCGCGTCAAGACCGGCAAGGAATGCCTGCGCGTCCTCAAGGCCTGCGGCAAACCCGACTACCAGCAACAGTTGGCCAAGGAACTCGCCGCCATCCGCGACTCCGAAATGTGGGTCGCCGGCAAAGCCGTCCGCTCCCTGCGCCCCAAGGAAGCCGCCCGCGCGATTGCCTCGGGCACTAAAGGCGTGGCCGGACGCGGGGCCAATTAGTCCACGGTCCACGGTCCACAGTCCACAGTCCAGATTGGTGGGCGCTGAGGGATTCGAACCCCCGACCTACTCGGTGTAAACGAGACGCGCTAACCGCTGCGCCAAGCGCCCAAATGATGTGAACCCAGCGGACTCAATTATGGAACACGGGCAGACGATGGCAAGCCGGAAGGGCGGTTCGCAGAAGGCAACAAGGGCTGATGTGAGGCGCACACGATTGAGAGACTCGGAAAGCCATGTCCGCGAGTTTTCGCCAGAATCGAGGCCAAACGCCCGGAGGGTGGCGCCTCCCCCACCTCCTTTCGGAGCCGGCCGGGGAACGCACGTCAAGCTGGGCGGCTGATTAAAACCTCGCTCAGGGAGGCGGGAGGGAATAGAATGGGAGCCGAAATGGACCCCTTGGACGACAAATGGTCGGCGGCGGAGTCGGCGCAGTTCACGGCGACTCATTGGTCGGTCGTCCTTCAGGCAGGGGACGGCGGGTCAACGGAAGCGCGGGAGGCTTGGTCGAGGCTTTGCCAGACGTATTGGCCTCCCCTCTATGCCTTTATTCGGCGCGATAGTTACAGCCCGGATGATGCCCAGGACTTGGCGCAGGAGTTCCTCTTTCGTTTGCTGCAAACCGATTCCTTGACGAAGGTGAATCCGGCCCTCGGCAAGTTTCGCTCCTTCCTCTTGGCCTGCCTGAAACACTTCCTGGCCGATCAGCGCGACCGAGCGCGCTCGCAACGACGCGGCGGCGGACGAACCCCCATTTCGCTGGACAGCGGCCCCACGGAGATGCGGCTCTCTCTTGAACCGATTGATGAGATGACGCCTGAGGTGCTGTTCGACCGGCACTGGGCGTTTATGCTGGTGGAGCGGACGCTGGAAGTGCTGCGGCAAGAGTATGCCCGGCGGGCTGAGGGCCTGGCGTTCGCGGAACTGGAAGGCTTCCTGCCCCGCGGCCGGGGCAGCGCCTCCCGGGTCGAGCTGGCAGCCAAACACGGAATGAGCTTGAACGCGGTCGATGTGACGATTCACCGGGTGCGCCAGCGTTTCGGGGCACTGCTGCGCCACCAGGTGGCCCAGACGGTATCGTCAGAAGGTGAGGTGGAGGAGGAAATCCGCTATCTCATCTCGGTCCTGGGGGCGTGAGTCGGCGGGTCTATCTCGACACTGGCCCCCGCGAGCTGCCTCCGATGGAGTGCGCCACCGGCGAACGCCGGCCTTTCCCGGGGCGGCGTCCGCATGGGCATCTAAACAGACGGCGATGTGTAAGGTTTTCGGGAAATTCCCTCTGTATAGGATAGTCTCGTGAGTGCGGAGAACAGATGCAGAGAATGCGGCGGCGTCATCCTGAGCGGCAGCCCGGACGACCTCTGCACGAAGTGTCTGCTGGGGCTGGCGCTGGAGCCGGGGCAACGGATGGGTGACGTCCCTGCCCCGAAGGCGCAGGACCAAGGGCGGGCACAGGCTGGTATGGTGGCTGCCGGTTTCACGGAACCGGCGGCGCCGGCCGAGGCGACGGTGGTCGTGCCGGCGGAAGAGGGGCGGGGCGCGGTCATCGGCCGCTTCAAGATCCTCGAAAAGATCGGGGAGGGAGGATTTGGGCTGGTCTATGTCGCCGAGCAGCGCGAGCCGGTGAAGCGGCGCGTGGCACTCAAGATCATCAAGCTGGGAATGGACACCCGGCAGGTGGTGGCCCGTTTCGAGGCCGAGCGCCAGGCTCTGGCCCTGATGGACCATCCCAACATCGCCAAGGTCTTCGATGCGGGGGCGACTGAGACCGGGCGGCCTTACTTCGTGATGGAGTTGGTCAAGGGGATTCCGATTACCAAGTTCTGTGAACAGGAGAAAACGGAGACAACGGAGAGGCTAAAGCTGTTCATTCAGATCTGTCACGCGGTTCAACACGCGCACCAGAAGGGGATCATCCACCGGGACCTCAAGCCTTCGAACATCCTGGTGACCCTGCACGATGGGGTGCCCGTGCCCAAGGTGATTGATTTCGGGATTGCTAAAGCGACACAGGCGGAGTTGACCGAGAAGACGGTGTATACCCAATTCCAGCAGTTCATCGGGACGCCGGCCTACATGAGCCCGGAGCAGGCGGAGATGAGCGGGTTGGACATCGACACGCGTTCGGACATCTACAGCCTTGGAGTGCTCCTGTATGAGCTGCTGACGGGGAGCACGCCGTTTGACACAAAGGAACTGCTGAAGTCGGGTTTGGACGAGATGCGGAAGATCATCCGTGAGCGCCAGCCAGTCCGGCCCTCGACCCGCCTGCGCCAGACCGCTGCGTTACGGGCACAGCCTGAGCAACTCGTCCCTCGTCCCTCGTCAGTGTCCACTGACCTTGACTGGATCGTAATGAAGTGCCTGGAGAAGGACCGGGCGCGGCGTTACGAGACGGCAACCGGGCTTGCGGCGGACATCCAACGCCATTTGGCCAACGAGCCGGTCGTGGCCCGCCCGCCCAGCGCCGCCTACAAGCTGCAGAAGTTCCTGCGGCGGAACAAGGTCGCAGTCATGGCCGCCGGGCTTGTCGGCACCGTTCTGGTGCTGGGGGCGGTGGTGAGCGCGTGGCAGGCGGTGCGCGCCACAAAGGCCGAATGGGAGCAGACCCGTCAGCGCCAACGCGCCGAAGCCAGTGAGCAAAAGGCGCAGCGGGCCGAGGAACGGGCACGGCTTGAGGCGCGCGCGGCTCGCGAGCAATTGCTGCGATTATCGGTCGCCAACGGGGTCCGGTTGGAGAAGCAGGGCGACTTGACCGGAGCGCTGCTCTGGTTTGCTCAATCGCTGGGCTTGGTCGAGGGCGATCCAGACCAGGAGCGGGTCCATCGGCTCCGTTTTGCCTCGGTGTTGCAGCGTTGTCCAAGGCTTCTCCACGTCCTTCCCCACACCAACGGCGTGGTTTATGGTGTCTTCAGCCCTGACGGACAGTCGATCCTCACGCTCGGCCACGAGGCCCGGGTTTGGGATGCGGCCACGGGCCGGCCCGTCACTCCCGCGCTGTACCACGTCCCCGGTTGGGGCGTCAAAGGCGCCTTCAGCCCCGATGGCTCGCGCGTGGTCGCAGGGGTGTGGACACCAACAGCGCGCGTGTGTATGACGCGCGGACGGGCCAGCCTCTTACACCGTCTCTCAGGACCAGCAATTTTGTGTTCCACGCCGCTTTTGGCCCGGATGGCCGCCGCGTGGTGGCGGGCGGGTGGGACACGAACGTGTGGGTGTGGGATGCCTCCACTGGCTCCTTGGAGACCGCGCTGCGCGGGCACACCGGCGTGGTGACCCAAGCCTCGTTCAGTCCGGATGGCGGGCGCCTGCTCACCGCCAGCTTCGATGGAACCGCGCGGGTCTGGGACGCGGCCAGCGGCAAGGAGCTCCTCTGCCTGCGCCATGACGGCGCAATCCGCAACGCCGTCTTCAGCACGGACGGCCGCTTTATTGCGACGGCGAGCGTGGACAGGACGGCGTGCGTGTGGGACGCCGCTACGGGCGAACTGCTGGGACAACCGCTGATCCACCCCAAAGCGGTCTATCAGGTCTGCTTCAGCCCCGATGGCCGCCGGCTGCTCACAGGCGGCTTGGGGGAAGGGCGCATTTGGGATCTGGCCACCCGGCAGTCGTCGCCTTTCAAACACTTTTGTGTGTCAGGTTGGATGCGGTTTCCGCTCTTGAGTCCGGACGGGCGGTTTCTCATCTCCGCCGACAGTGATCACAGCGCGCGCGTTTATGATGCCCGCACGCTCCAACCGACCACCCCGCCCTTGCCCCACAATGCTCAGGTCAGTCACGCCGCATTCAGTCCCGACGGCCGCCGGGCCCTGACTGCCAGCGACGACGGCACCGCGCGCGTCTGGGACATCGGCCCAATGGCCGTGCGCTCCCCGCCTTCGCAGCCGCGCAGCCTCATCAACCGCGCGGCTTTCAGCGCGGACCGGCGGCGTTTCGTGATCGCGGCGGGTGACGACACGGCCCGACTGGTGGACGCCCTGACGGGCCGGCCCATCGGGCCTCCGCTGCGGCACAGCGGCACGGTGCTGTGCGCGTGCTTCAGTCCCGACGGCCACTGGGTGGCAACCGCCGGTCTGGATGCGGCCGTGCGCGTGTGGGACGCGGCCACCGGCCTGGCCGTCGGCCCGGCTCTCAAGCAGACCGACTGGGTTACCTTCGCCTGCTTCAGTCCGGACAGCCGGCGCGTGTGCGCCGTCGCCGGCCAGCGGCTCCAGATCTGGGATGTAAGCACCGGCCGGCCGACGACCCCGCCGTTGGAGCACACTGCCTTGATTGAGCACGCGTCGTTCAGCAGCGACGGCCGGCAGCTCGTGAGCGCTGGGCACGATGGCACGGCGCGCGTGTGGAATGCGGAAACCGGCCAGGCCATCACTCCATTTTTCAGGCACGAACAGGCCGTCTTCCATGCCGCGTTGAGCCCGGACGGCCGATTGGTCGTCACCGCCAGTGGTGACCGGACCGCGCGCGTGTGGGATGCCAAGACCGGCGAGTTGGTGCTGGTGCCGCTGGAGCATCGCGGCGCCGTGCGCGCCGCCGCCTTCAACGCCGCCGGCACGCACATCCTCACGCTGACGGAAGAGGGCATTTGGTCGTGGGACCTGCCGTCGGACTCCCGGCCGCTGGAGTACCTGGCGCTGCAAGCGACGGTGCTGGCCGGCCGTCGCCTCGACGCCACGGGCAGTTTCCAGGACCTGACGGCGGCTGAGAGCGCCGAAGGCTGGCAGCGGCTTTGCGCCCGAGACTCGGCCCGGCTCTATCCGGCCGAGCGGTTGGGGCCCTCGCTGCTGGCGCCCGACGACCCGGAGGCCGCGCGGTTCCTCGAGACGCTCGGGCTTACCCGCCAAGCAGCGGGGCCTGAACCCGCGCCATCCCCCTTTTGCGTCGATCTCTCCACTGCGTGCAACCTGGCGCTGGCCAGCGAGCTGCCTAACATGCTCCGCGGCGGGAGCCTTCCGAGCCTGCCGCAAGGCCGGCAAAAGCTCGGCCAGATCGAATTCGAGATCCGGGCTGGCGTCGTTCAATTTGGCTGCCCATACCTGCAGTTGATGGGCACGGATCTTCCAACGCAATTCCTGGGCCTCAAGGTGGGCCGCCCGTGCCGTGTGCTGCATTTTCTGCACGCCCGGCGGTGGGGAGATTTGAAGGAACTCCTGGCCAGTTATGTGATCAACTTCGCCAACGGCCAGACTTGGGAGATCCCGCTGACCCACCAGGACCTGGACGACGTGAGCTTCACTGACGAATCCCAAACGGTCAAGGGCTCGATCGTCGCCTGGAGCGGCGCCAATAGCCTGGGCCAGGTTCGGCTCTACCAGACCTCGTGGGAAAACCCGCTGCCACAAGTCGAGGTGGAAAGCATTGACCTGGTCTCCGGCATGTCCTTCTATCCCACCTTCCTGGTCGCCATTACGGTTGAATAGCGCGGTTTCCCCGCGAGCCGGGCGGCAACCGGCAAGATTCCCTGTAAGTTTTTCCCGCTTTTCCCTCTGTAGAGGATGACGGCCACTATTCAGCGGCACTAACAGACAACAACAAAAACCTCGGAGGCCCAGCCTCCCAAAAAGAAAGAAGCAACAGCATGAAAAACCTCAGTATATCGAAAGTCCTCGGTTGCGCGGTCGGCGCCGCCGGCCTGCTCCTGACCAACGTCTCCGCCAGCGCCGCTGAGATCTACGCCAGTGCGGGCACGACGTTTGTCCTCACCCAAACCGCTACCAACAAGAGCGTGTTTACGCACAGCGTGGACGGCGTCGTCCAGGTCTCGCACCTGGGCAATTGCACGGTCCACTTCGACGTCCTCGTCACGGCCGTTTACTCCGATCTCTTCGGGCTCAAGGGCACGTTCACCATCACCAATGCCACGGGGGCGAGCACCCTGAACGCGAAGGTCGAAGGCTACGGGATGCTCGAGCCGGACAACCAGAACTTCCTCAACATCCACTACGAAGTGACGTTCACGGGCGGCTCAGGCAAGTTCGCCAACGCAACCGGCCAGGCCGAAATCGACGGGTTCGCCCTGTTTACCACGCAGGGGCTCGCCCAGCCTACGGGCGCGTACGCCACCGGCAAGGCAACCTGGACCATGAAAGGACAAGTGCGCGCAAACCGCTGATCCGCGGAATGACCCTTTGATACCCTGCCTTACGAACTCTCGTGCGGAAATAGCCCAACCTGCCAGGCGGGCGGTTCCCCGCCTGGCAGGTCAGAGACGAGCGACAATCAAATATCAAATCCGAAATCCTATTGTGAGCACTCCAACCGCTTCCTTATTCTGGTCTCTTGGCCTGGGCATGATGTGGCTCTCGTTGGTCCGGGCGCCGGCCCAGAGCGCCAGCGTTCATCAGTTTAATCAGATCCAAATGCTGCCTGATCATACGGCGTGCCTCGAACTCGGGGGCAAACCGGCCCCGCCATTCAGGCCCTATTTCGACCTGTATCTGCTCGAGGCCTCGCCTGATCTGGTGGATTGGGCGCCCTTGGCGAGCCTCCTGCGGACCAATGCCTCCACCAACGCTTTGATCTATGTTGACCAGGCTGCCAGCACGTTGCCTCAACGGTTTTATCGGATGCCAACCAACCTCCTCATCACTCCATTTCCCGCACCCACCGGGCCTTTCCCGGTTGGGTCATTCGTGAGAATGCTCACCGATCCGTCCAGCACCAACCGCTACAACATCAAGACCAACAGCTCGTTCATGGCGACATTCTGGTATCCGGCGCAGGCCGAGGTCGGCCAGTGGCCGGCACCCTACATGGAGGCCAAGCTGGCCAACTATTATCCCTTCTGGGGTTCAATGACCAATGTCGCACCCAGTTTTGTCTCCCAGGCCTTTTCTGAAGCCCCGATCAGCACCAACGCCGCCGCCTACCCGGTGGTCATTTATTCACACGGGTTATCGGATGGTCTGGCGGCGGGCGGTGACTCGGCTGGCCTTCGGGCCGATAACACTGAGACCGCCGTGAAATTGGCCAGTTACGGGTACATCGTGGTCGCCGTCGATCACATCGACTGTTTCGCTTCGGTGTTCCCGGATGGCAATATGGTGGTGCGAGGCTTCACTTTCGGCAACGTGCTCAACAATGCCGGTTATTACCTGCGGAGCCGGTTTGAGGATGTGCAGTTCGTTTTAGGGCAACTCAGCCAGTTCAGTCAAACCGACCCGCTGCTGGCTGGCCGGCTGGACCTTGACCACATCGGCATGATGGGCTGGTCTTTTGGGGGAAGCACTACGGCCGAATACTGCCGCACCAACCAACTGATCAAGGCGGTTGTCCTTCTCGACGGCTATTTGGACCCTGTGCCCAACGTGATCAACCTGGGGCTCCAGAAACCGTTTCTGGCTATGAACAGTCCCAACTCCGGGCTGGCGCCGAATAACCTCATAATGTTCAACCACTCCACCAACACGGCCTATATCCTGCAAATCACAGGAACCCAGCATGGAACGTTCACTGATGAGGCCTGGACCACCTCACCCAACTCGGTCACGCGCCTGGCGGGCCAGGCCAAGGACGCCTGTCTCGTCTCTTTCTTCAACAAGATTTTCAAGAACCAGGACGACCACCTGTTGGATGCGCCGGCGAAAACCTATTCGAACGTCGTGAGTTTTCAGAAGAAACCATAGCCAGGAGAATGGGTGCTGGCCCCCGGGCAACCGTTCACATCCACTTGGGATCGTCCAACGTCCCGGTGCCCACGGGTTGCTCGATGCGAAGGGCCTGGACATGGTTGTCGTGAAAGAGGTAATTAAAGCGCCGGGCCCGGAGGTCAACAGGCAGTCGCCACTGGGGCTGCTTCCGGGCGCGAGTTTCGGTTGTGGGCCTTCAGGGAGTCATGGTACTTCCTGCCGTCGTAATCCAAGTCCGAGAAGGTTCCCCAAGTATAATCGCCGATTGGGACAACGGGCCTGCCCTCAGCATCCTGGAAATAGTATGGATCTGATGAGGAATAAAAGGCTACAACCGGTGGGCGCGGTTGCTTATACGCGCGCTTATACGCACCTGGGAAAAATTCGGGGCCAAGTGGGACCCGCTGGGTCCACCTCGAAAGTGAACGGGAACGCTGCAAAAGCTGGGTTTGTCCGCGTGGGGCCACCTGGGGGAATAATGGGTCCAGGCGCCCGAATCTCCGTGTAAACGAGACGCGCTAACCGCTGCGCCAAGCGCCCAACAAGCCGGCAACTACTATGGAACAAGAGCCGCTTGGGGCAAGCGCAAAGCGCCCGTAGCTCAGCACTCCGCACGCGCCCAGGTTGCGCCGTCGAGCGCATGCCCCACGCGTCCCCACCTGAACAGTTGCGCTATGGCTGAACCCATAATGACCCCTGTCCATTCTCGCCGCAGTTCGACTCCCGGCACCCTCCTCTCGAACTCCAATGACCCGGCACTGGCCCCGAGACGCGCCCGTCCTCGGGCTAGTACCGAGCAAGAGCGCACGCTCGGGGGCAGTGACGGATTGCGCCCCCCGGCCATTGAACACCGCTTGGCAGCCATTGCCGGTTGGGGTTAATCAGAGCGGAGGCCCTTGAGCCGCTTTTCGCCTCCTGGGAGGAACCCAACATTTTGCGTCCGCGCCGACAGCGGCGAGGGCGCTGGCGGGCTCAATGCTGCGGGTGTATTCGGCCCGCCGGGCGTGGACCCCGGCTGCGGCCAGAGGGGGTTTCTTGCCCCGGATGCGCCTCACTCCGCCCACCAAGGTGTCGGAATCGAGTTTGGCCAGGGCGAGAAGCTTGTTGTTGGGCCGCGAAATCGGGCCAGTTTTGGGCCGCCTGCGGGCGAGCGCAAACGGCCGAGATCTCAGAATTTCTCAGAAGTTATTCGCGTTGGCATTTGGTCTCGGGTAAATGTATTCTCAAAACGAAACGTGCTCGCGCTGCCGACAGAACTTCGCCCCGTACGTGAGGGCTTGTTGCGCGTTGGGTTCTCCGAGGACCGACTGCGCTCCGGCGTGCTTTTCCCGGACGGAACGAGCAGGCCGGGGCTGTTTGCCTTTTCTGACCGCCCTTTGGATTCGCGGACGGCAGCGTTGGTCGCTCTTGTGGGACCGCAGTTTACCGAGGCCGACGTTTCGTCTGCGCGGCCACTTGGCGCGCCACTCGTCTTCGCCTGTCTGCCGGGCCGCTACCATGTGTGGAAACAGGGGGCGGAACGACCGCGGTTTTTCTGCCCGCTCACGCCGTCTGAGGTGCCTGGCTTCTTCCGAAAACACGCCGCGGAGTTGGCGCCGGATGCCATCTATCGCGCGAAGACGTGGGCGCGCCTGGAGAGCACTTACCAGCTTGATTTTGTGGATACCGGGTTGCTGCCGGTCGTCGAGGAGGCGGCTGGCGAGAAGCTGCGCAACGTCATTGAGCGGGTGGTGAGTTCCGGCCGAAAACGGCTCGGCTGGGCCGAGGTTTCGGAAAACGACGGGCGCTGGCTGTTGCAGGCAACGTTTTGGTTGCTCGCCGCCAAGATTCTTCAGGACAAAGAGGTGCCGGGCTTCGTCCGACTGGCTCTCACAGATTTGGACAGCGTCTATGAGCGGCTGTCGAAGCACTACAACAGCGAGAACCCGAAACCCGTTCCGGTGGGCGGCCGCGACCGGCGCGCCTCATTGGAAGCGGCGGCCACCGACATCCAGAATCTGGGCCACTGCGGGCTCGTCAGCACGGAAGCCCTCGCGCACCTTTACGAAAGCGCGCTGATTGACCGCGCAACCAGGCAGCGGTTGGGCACGCACAGCACGCCGCCTTGGCTGGTGGATTACATCGTGGGCCGGCTTCGTCCGTGGATTAGCGAGATGCCGCCCAGCGAGCGCGACGTTTTCGAACCGGCATGTGGCCATGCGGCTTTCCTCATCTCAGCGATGCGCCTGCTGAGTGAGTTGCTGCCGTCCGATTGGCGCGAAGCCCGCCAATCCTACCTGCGTCGTCGTCTGCACGGAATGGAGCGTGACCCCTTCGCGCTCGAAATTGCCCGGCTGTCGCTGACGCTCGCCGACGTGCCAAATCCGAACGGCTGGGCCTTGACGGAAGCCGACATGTTCCCGGGGGACCGGTTGGAACGCTCGGTGCGCGAAGCGTCCATCGTGCTTGGCAACCCGCCTTTTGAGCCGTTCGAGGCTGGCACTCGCAAACAGGAGTGGCTCCACAACAAAGCGGCGGAGACTTTCCGCCGGGTGGTGGAGAATCTCCCGCCCGGCGGCGTGTTCGGATTCGTACTGCCGCAGACACTACTCCATAGCCAGCAAGCGCGCGGGCTGCGCGAGGCGCTCCTGCGTGACTACGAGATTTCTGAAATCAGCCTTTTCGCCGACAAGGTGTTCCGTTACGGGGAGCCGGAGAGCACCGTCATGATCGGTCGCCGTTTTGCGCCAAACGCGCCGCGGCGCTTCGCTGTGCGTTACCAGCGCATCCGCGAAGGGCAGGTTGCGGAATTCAGCCGGACGTATGCCGCGAGCAGCGAGATGACGGTCAAGCGGGAACGGTTGCTCGCGGCGGAAGACGCTTCGTTGGTTGTACCGGAACTTGACGATCTGTGGCAGGCACTCGCCGGGATGAAGCGTCTGGAGAATTTCACCGAGGTCGGGCAAGGGCTGATTCACAGAAGCAGCACAGACCCGAAGCGGCCTAGCGGCTCGATTACCGAATCACCGGTTAGGAAGGAAGGACTTACTGCGGGCTTTTCTGCATGGGAGGAGTCGCAAGCCACACACGAGTTGCCAGCGGTATCGTGGCTCAATCTCGCGCCAGCCACTATCCGGCGGCCTGTAAGTGGGACGGTGGTCGGGAGTGCACAGGTCCTCCTGAACTACGCCCGAGTCAGCCGTGAGGCTTGGCGGCTTAAAGCACTCATCGATGAAAAGGGGCATCCCGTTACAAGCCGTTTCATCGTTGTCCGCCCAAAACAGCAATGCGTGTCTCTGCTGGCCCTTTGGGGACCACTCAATTCGCCCCTCGCCAATGCTTACGCCTTTTGCCATTCCACCAAACGCGACGTGCTAGTGGGTGATATGCGCGAGATGCCTTTCCCAGACCTTGCCGCCTGCGACCTCGCTCCTATGGAGAGGGCCGTCTCAGAGTATCTCGCCGCCGCACGGCCGATTCCTTCAGCAAAGGCGCAGCCCCCGAAGCGTAGCGCCCAACAAAGCAAGTCCACCCACCAGATGGAGTTTTTCAACGGCGGGGTGCAGGCGAGCCTTAGCGAAGCCGAATCCGAGCGGCTGAAGTTCCTCCACTGGCGCGTTGATGCCGAGGTTCTCCGGCTGTACAACCTTCCGGCCAAGCTGGAGCGGCGGCTTCTCGACCTGTTCAGCGGCGTTCGCCGACGCGGCGTGCCGTTCGTGCAAACTGAGTACTTTCCAAAGGATTACACCGATCTCGACCGTCTCAGTGACCTTCTCGCCATCACGATGGATTGGGAAAAAACAAATCGGCGGCGCGGCAAGCTCCTGGACTTGGAGGATGAAGGCCGGCTCACACCTGCCGAAGCCGAGGAGTTGGCGAACCTGCAACGGCTGGCGGACGCGCTACTGGGTCTGATCGAGCCGTGGAAGCCAGACGAAGTGGATCGCGCCGTGGAGCGGGCGAAGCAGCGGGGGGTATGGAAGGCGTGACTCCAGCCGCTGAACCGTTCGCGTACCCGAGCGAACCGCATTGCCGCCGACACGGGCCGGCGGGCTACACCGATTACCAAAGCTACCGTCCGTGGCTGGAAGATGAATTCACATTCCGTTGTGTCTATTGCCTGAAGCGGATGGTGTGGGCGCCGACGGATGTCTGGACTGTGGACCACATCATCCCACAGGAGGAAGCGAAGGGGCTCGCCTGCCTTTACGACAACCTCGTCCTTGCTTGCCAATGCTGTAACCGCTTCAAGTCGAACAAACGCGTGCCCGACCCCTGCCTCGTGGCTTACGGCCAATGCTTGCGCGCCGGCTCCGACGGCACAATCATTCCGCTGAACAAAATTGGAAGCCGGCTCGTGTGCAACCTGCGATTGAACGAGCCGCGCTACCGGCGATGGCGATCGCAGCGAATGCGAGAACTCCGTGCCCTTCTTCTGTGCGATCCGGAAGGCTATGAGCTGGTCATGGGATTCCCAAGAGACCTGCCCAATCTGAGGACGCTGAGGGTGAAATCGAACAGCCGTCTTGACGGCATCGAGGAAAGTTGGCTCGCGAAACGGCTGCGAGGCGAGCTGCCGAAGGTTTACTGATTTCGTGGCAGCGCCGCGCTTCAACGCAACGGTCGTTACGGATTCCCGGCTCACCTTCTGCCGGCTCGTCAATTTGACTCGCTTGAGCAGATCTGGGGGGCGCTCAGCAACCAAGCCAGACACCCTCGGCTGCCCACGCTCAACCGCTGCGCGTTCTACCCCCAACCGGAACCGGGTGAGGCCGTAGGCCGGTGGAACTCATGTTGCGGGCGGCGGGATGGGCATGCGGGGCGGGGCCGTTTTCCACATCAGGTCAATTTCTGCCGGGGTCAGGGCGTAGGCTTGGTTGACGAGGTCGCTGAGGGTGCGCTCCAGTTTCAAGGTCTCGGCGGCGAGGGCGCGGGCGGGTTCAATGCGGCGGGTGTATTCGGCCCGCAGCGCATGAATGCCGGCGGCGGTTACCGGGTGTTTCTTGCCCAGGATGCCCTTGACTTCGGCCACCAGGGGTCGGAATCGAGTTTGGCCAAGGCGAGAAGCGTGCTGCTAAACCGGGTCGATTGCGGCTAGACGCCCGTAATGCCTTTTGTTGCACTGCAGCCTCCCAAAATGTGTGTTATGCGCAACCGACCCCGTTCCCGACGCCCGATTTTTGCACCGGCTTTTTTCCGGCCGCTACCCGTTCCATGCTCCACGCTCCTTGGCCCCTGCACCACGCTGCGGCATGTCGCACGGCCCTGCCGCACGCTGAAGGAGAGTTTTCACAAGCCGCTTGACGGACTTGCAGTTGCGCAGGGCCCGAAGATATCGAGCGAATGTGCGGATCCCCTACCGCACAGACCACGGGGTTCTGATTTTTTCGAACCTCCCAGGATTCCCGCGGAGGGGCCAAAACACAATCATACACGCCAATGCAGGTAGGGGAACCAGAATCTTACACGGCGTGTAGATATATGTTGACAGATCCCTTGCAGGGCGTATGCTGAACGGCGTGGAATCAATTGAACAAGATCCTGAAAGCCGTTCTGGACACCCATGCCGGTGACCCGCAATTGCTGGCGGTCCAGCTAAAGGCATCTCCCACTTCGGTACAGCGCTGGCTCACCGGGGAGGCTAAACCCCGGCCCGCGTACCGAGGCGAAGCTTCGCCAGATTTACGCCGAGGTAATCCACCAGCCCCAAGCCTTGCGGGAGACTGCACCACCTTACCGCGTCACGCCGCATCATCCGATGATCACCGAGGCTGTGGACCAAACCCTCCGTTCCATCCGTGAGATTCTACACAAGAGGGGCCGCCTTTCGTCACGGAGCCAGGCGCTAGACGAACTCTCAAAGTTGCTGTTTGCTCACGTGGAAGCCACGCGGTTTGGCGCGGAGGGCATTTCCAGGCTGACGCTGGCCCAGCGTCAAAAGAAGGGTTTCGGCCTTGCCAGTGCTCTCAAAAGCTTCGTTGACGAGACAATTCACCAGGCGCTGCCAGCATCGTTGGCCCACGAAGTTGACCTCAAGGATTTCGAACTCAAACTCAAGCCGCAGGAGGAAGAACTTGCCCAAGAGTTGGTGGAATGTTTCGAGACGCTCCGCCGGCAAACGAACGCCTTCAATTTCTCCGGTTTGGACATCCTGAACGAGGTCTTCGGGAAGTTCCTTGCGGACTCCTTTATCGACGAGAAAGAACTTGGCCAATACCTCACGCCGCCTGAGGTTGTTCGGTTCATGATTGGTCTGGCCATGAACGCGCTTGCCGGTGAGGACCTCGAGACTCTTTGCAGTCCCAAACGGTGCGGCGAGCCTGGTCTCATTCTCGACCCCTCATGCGGCGTAGCCTCGTTTCTGGTGGAGATGGTCCAAACTTTGCGTGAGACAGTCGAACGCAAGGTGGAAGACACCAAATCCCGCGAACTTTGGCTGAGGAACATCCTGGAGAACGTGGTCGTGGGCATCGACAAGAGCGAGCGCATGGTTCGCCTGGCATTGACCAATGTCGCCATGTTTGGTTTCCCCATGACCAAACTACACCTCGCCAACTCCCTGGCACGGAATGGCACCGATGGCAGGCTGACCGATTCCCTGGTCGGCAAGGTGAAACTCATTCTCACGAATCCACCCTTCGGTGCCTCTTTCCAAGGGAACGATCTGGTGAGATATAAAATTGCGACTGCATGGAGCCGTCGGCTCCCTGGGCGGCTCGACTCCGAGGTTCTCTACATTGAGCGCTACTTGGACTGGCTGGCACCCGGCGGACACCTGATAGCCATCGTTCCTGACAGCATTTTGACGAACCAGGGGGTTTTCGAGGACCTGCGCCGGGGCATTGCAAAGGCGGTTGACCTATTCACTGTCGTCTCGTTGCCTACTGTCACGTTCGGGGCGGCTGGCACAAATACCAAAACCTCGGTACTGCACTTGCGCAAGAAGGGGAGAGGGGATGGCAAGTCGCCCCGTGCGGCGTTTGGGATTTGCCAGGATATTGGTTTCACAGTTGCGACACGGGCGAACCAGCGAACCAAAGTTGTGCATGGTCCCGGCGATCTGCCGGGAATCCTTGATGAAATAGTCGCCGCCCCCGCCAAATTGCAATCGGTCAAATGGATTGAAAACGCCACGGACCTGGAACGGTGGGATGCCCAACACCATGCGTCCCTTTCCACGGAAATTGAACAACGGCTCAACCGCAAAAACGAGTCAGACCTACGTGTCGCCGACGTGGCTGAACTGATTGACGAACGCGCGGACCCTCGCCGCTGGGGAACGAAGGAATTCAATTACATCGAGATTTCCGACATTGATTCACAGACTTGCATGGTCTATCCCAACGCCGTTGACACCAAAACCACCCCAAGCCGTGCGCGCAAGCTTGTGCGCGCAGGGGACGTGCTGGTGTCGACCGTTAGGCCGGAACGCGGCACTGTGGGGGTGGTCGGCCCGCACCACGAGGGCTCCGTCTGCACCACCGGCTTGGCTGTACTCCGTTGCACGAAGATCGACCCGCACACACTGGCCCAGCTGCTGAAAAGCGAGTTCGCCATTAGGCAACTCATGCGGAACAACGTTGGCATTGCCTATCCTGCCATCAGTGAATCTTGTTTGTTGGACGTGCTGCTACCCATCCGCAGGGAAGATCTGCCGCGTTTGGAGCAACAGGCAGAGGAAATTGCGGCGGCAGAAGGGCGCCTCTATCACCTCCGGAAGCACTTTACCGTGACATTAGGAGACGCCGAGGGCGCGTGGCGCGCTGTCGGAGCTACTTCAGTTTCCAAACCTCGTCCAGCGTCGCAAACCACGTCCCGTCGCCAATCTCACAAGTCGGATTCTGATTCACGTGAGCTGGATATTTTTCAGCACACGGCAGCCCATAGGACTTGAGGCTCTTGGGCACGGAACGGGCGAAAGCGAAGTCGCGGATGTTGCCGCTGCGCAGGAACAGGCTCACCGCGAAGAAGTCCTGTGTGACAAACTTGCAGCTGCTGGTCGGATACCCATCGGTCAAACTGTGAATCAAGCGGGCGAACTTCGTGTTCGTGCCCCATAGAGACTTCACTTCGACCTTCTTCGTGGTGCCGCCCTTTGTCACCTCGAAGTCGTAGTGGAGGTAGGTGCCAATGTGCTGCGCCATGTCCTCCGGCATTCGGCGTACGGTGTAGCCCGCTGCCTTGAGGACTTGGACCAGTGAGTATTCGACCAAGCCGCTCAAAACCTTGGCGGAAGCGCCGTATTGGTCCACCTCCAGGTAGTTGTCGGCAGATAGTTTCGCTAGCGCGGCTTCCAGGTCGTGTTTTCTGCCCCCGCAATAAACCTCGCCATCGGCAACCCTGGACTGGTTGTCAACCTTGAGAATGCGTCCTTTTGCGATTTCCTTCCAGCCGCCACCGCGCTTGTAGGCTTTGGAAACGAACTTGCCGGTGCAACCTGGAACCATCAGGTCTTCGGAGTCCTTGTCTATCGCAACGGTGAACGACGCCCGCCAATGCGGTTGTCCTGCAATTTTGAATACGGCCTTGTCGAGTGAGCGAATGGGAATCAGGACGGGGCACAGAATGCCTTCGAGCGCCTCAGGGGTGGCACCCCCGTAGCGCTTCGTCAGCCTGTCGAAAAGGCCTTTGTAATCAATGACCATGAACGCGATGGGCCGGAACCTTACCAGAACAGTTGTCGTCTCGGCAAGGATGCCTTTTGCGGCTCGGCCTGCTGCGCATCGCCCGGCTTGGGGCCTCTCGCTCGACCCTTCTCAATCAGCCCCACCTCCTCTTCATTCGTCCACCCTTCTGGCAGCACCTCACGGCGGCGGGAGATGTCCAACATCGAATCCCCAAGAGGGGTCAAGCCCTTATTTGCTCCGTTTTCCTTCACGTGTCGAGCGAACCAAGGTTGAGTTGCTGTGGTGTCCCTCGGGGCCTTGTGGAAGCGGGCACCCGTGCGCCGCCCATGCCGAGTGGCTCGGGCAAACTGTCCGCGCGTATTGCGCGTAGAACTGGTTGGTGAGTTTGCGCCCGACGGATTCGGAGGCGCGAAGCAGTTCATACCAGTGGCAGTCGCGGTGCGCAGGGACGACGCGTTCGGCGCCCAGGAGAAAGACAAAGCGCTTGAGCAACGCGGGATTGCCTGCCAGCCGGGCCGTCTCAAAGCGTTCGTAAGCGTTCTGCGGCGAGCCTTTGTGATACAGGCGCGTTTCCCGCATGGAGGTGACGACGAGCCAGTCGCACGGGAGATTGATGGCGTAGCGATAGGCCTGGTCCACGGCGGACATGCGCCGCCCGGCAAACGGGCGGTCCAGCGGATTGCGGGCGCCCTTGCCTTCGAGGATCGCCACGAATTGTCCCTTGCCCTTCTGGAACCGGCCCAGGACGGCATCGGCGACCTTGCCGTCCACCTCGACGCGCCGTTCTGGGGAGAAGGTGAAGGGGTCCGCCGTTTCGGCCGGGCCGGTGTAGCCGAGCAGGCCGCAAAAAATGTCGGTGAAGAAATCAGGGAGCAGGGCGGTTTCCTTGAAATCGTCCGCGCGGCCGGAAGCTATGAGGTCGGCCCAGTGCCGGAGTTTGGGCTTCCAGTCTCTCACGCTCTCCGGCAAGTTGAACGCCCGCACCTGCTGGCGGAGGACCTCCGGGTGAAAGAGCGGCTTGGATTCGAGAGCCATTTGTTTGGCAACAGGTTATGCGGTGACGGAGAAAAAACAAGCGCATTGGCGGTCCGGAAAAGTCCGAGGGTGCGGGACAAACTAGTAACCATTAGACCTGTTCATTTCCGCGTGTTCCGCGTATTCCGCGGTTCATTCTTCTTCGGAGTTATGCCAACCTCGCCGGCCATGAAAACCGATCTTATTTACCATCCAAATTGAGCGCATCGTGGCGGAGCGGGGCCGATACGGCTACGGCAGGTGATGGCAACCGCGGAACACGCGGAATACGCGGAAAAAAAGAGCTGCTCAGCGATCCAGGGGGGCACTCGCCCCTATTGGGGCAGCCCCATTGCGTTGCGGTTGCATCCGTATAGATACAATTTTTGTGTCTGTCACTGCCCCGGCATGCCCTTGCGGTAGTTCACGCCGAGCTGGTCCAGGCGCTGGAGATGGGTCCTCAAGCGCCGGGTGAAGTCCGGATAGCTGCGCGAGGCCTTGGGGGACCAGGCGGCCTCGGCCAGGGCGCACAAGCGCGGGAAGAGCATGTATTGAGCGCGTTTGAAGTTGGGGACGTACTCGGTCCAGAGATTGGCCTGGGCGCCGAGGATGCGCGATTGGAACAAAGGGCCGAGCTTTGCGGGCACCGGCTCGAGGGCATAGACCTGGTCCAGCGGCAAGAAACCGCCGATGGCGCGCGGCTCGGTGGCGTGGTTGGTGGACTGGTAATAATCGAAGTAGCAATACGCGGTGGGGGTCATGACCACGTCGTGCCCGGCGCTGGCGGCCTCGAGGCCGCCGCCGATCCAATCCATCACCACCGCGTTTTGGGCCAGGCCGCCTTCGAGGATCTCGCTCCAGCCGACGAGGCTGCGGTTTTTCGAGTTAATGAACTTCTCGACGCGGCGGACGAAATAGCTTTGCAGCTCTTTCTCGTCCTTGAGTCCCTCGGCGGTCTTGCGCGCCTGGCACTTGGGGCACTTCTGCCAGGTGTCCTTGGGCACTTCGTCGCCGCCGATATGGACGTACTTGCCAGGGAACAAATCAATGACCTCGGTGAGGATGTCCTCGATGAACTTGAAGGCGGCCTCGTTGCCCGGGCAATAGATGCCGGCAAAGATCCCGCCGTCCACGTTGACGCTGTGGCCCTGGCCGGCGCAACTGAACTGGGGGTAGGCCGAAAGGGCCGCGCTGGAGTGGCCCGGCATTTCGATTTCGGGCACCAGGGTGATATGGCGGGCTCCCGCGTAGGCGGCCAGTTCCCGGATGTCCGCCTGGGTGTAGTAGCCGCCGTAGCGCCCGTCGGGGCCATAGGCGGTGCTGGCCTTGGGATCGAGACCGAAACCGATGCCCTGGCGCCACGCCCCAACCTCGGTCAGGCGGGGATACTTCTTGATCTCGATGCGCCAGCCCTGGTCATCGGTCAGGTGCAACTGGAGGCTGTTGAGCTTGTGCAGCGCCATCAGGTCCAGGAGCTGCTCGACCTGGTCCTTTGTGAAGAAGTGGCGCGCCACGTCCAGCAGCAGGCCGCGCCACTTGAAACGCGGCTGGTCCTGGATGCGCAGGCAGGGAAGCGTCCACTCACGCCCCGCCGGCGGTTTGGCCGCCAGGACCTCGGCAGGCAATAGCTCGAGCAGGGTCTGCACACCGTAAAAGAGGCCCGCGGCGCCCGCTGCGCGAATCACGACTGAATCCTTCGTCACCACAAGTTCGTAACCCTCGGCCCCCAGCGAGGCGCTGGCGTCCCAGCAGCTCAGGACCAGGTTCCCCGCGGCCGATTCGGTTTCCGTGCCCAGCTCGGGTGCGCTCCCCAGGGCCGGGGCGAGCCGCAGGGCCAGGTACTGGCCCGTCACCCGCGCGCCTGCACCCACCAGGATGCGCGCGCGGGACCCGAGCTTGAACACGCCGCTGCCCGGCTCGACCTGCTGCGGCAGCGGCAGCATCGCCAGCCCGCCCCCCTCCCCGGCAACCGCCGGGACCGCAATCATTGAAATCAGCGCCCCGACGCCTAATGACCAGCGGCGAATCCCTCGAGCTTTGCAATTCATGCCGCCAACCCTACGTGCTTTGCCACACGCGGGCAATCTCAGAGTCTGGGATTGAATTAGGCCCGCAGGCCCTTATATAGTGGCACGCGCCAGTCAAGCTGGCGCATTATGCCCTTTACCGCTGCTGAGATTGCCCGGCTCCTCGGAGGCGAGGTGGCGGGCGACGCCGCCCTGGTTATCCAGGGTTTCGCCCCCGCCGACCGCGCGCAACCGGGCGACCTGACCTTTGCCGAGAACCAGAGCTACTTCGCCCGCGCGGAGCAGAGCGCCGCCTCGGCCATTATCGTGGATGGGCCATTCGACTCGGCCCGCAAGACGCTGATCCGGGTGCCCAACGCGCGGATTGCCTTTGCCAAGACCCTCCCGCTGTTCTTTCCCGAGCCGGTCTTCGCCCCCGGCATTCACCCGACGGCGATCGTGCGGGAGAGCGCGCAGGTGGACGCCAGCGCGCACGTCGGCCCCTACTGCGTGCTGGGGCCCAACGTCCGCATCGGCGCCCGCTCGGTCTTGCAAGCCGGCGACTATGTCGGCGCCAACTGCCAGCTCGGCGAGGAGGTCAATCTCTTCCCCAATGTCACCCTCTATCCCGGCACCGAGATCGGCAACCGCGTCCGCGTCCATAGCTCGACGGTCATCGGCTCCGACGGTTTCGGCTACGTGCAGGACGGGGCCATTCACCGCAAGGTGCCGCAAATTGGCAACGTGATCATTCGCGACGACGTCGAGATCGGCGCGGGCGTGACGATTGACCGCGGCGCCCTGGGCCCGACGGTCATCGGGAAGGGCTCCAAGCTCGACAACCTGGTGCAGATTGCCCACAACGTCACGCTGGGCGAGCATTGCCTGGTCGTCTCTCAGGCCGGCATCGCAGGCAGCACCAAGCTGGGCAACTACGTCATCCTCGCCGGCCAGGCGGGCGTTGCCGGCCACCTCAAAATCGGCAACCGCGTCTCCGTCGGCGCCCAATCCGGCGTCATGCACAACATCCCCGACGGCGAGAAGTGGCTCTGGACCCCCGCCCAGCCCGACCGCCAGGCCAAACGCCAGATGATTGCCCTCCAGCAGTTGCCCGAACTCCTCCGCCGCGTCGCCGAACTCGAGAAAAAGCTCGGCCTCCAGCCCCAACCCCAGCCCGCGCCACCGCCCAAACAACCTTGAGGCGGCCAGGGAAAGGCTCACAGCTCCATGGGGGACATGCTCCCTCGTCGCGCCTTGTCACAGGTCAAATGGTGCAAATGCTGGAAGAGTTCGGGTTTTAGGCGTAATCTGGCCCCATGAAACGGGAAATCGAATTGCTCTTGCTCAAGCTGGCGGACGGCGGGCGCATTCTGCGCTTGAGTGAACCGCAGTCGGGGCTCTGTCTGGAGAAGCGGCTCGACCCGCGGGAGTCCGTTGCGCGACAAAAGCAGCGTTGGCAGCAGGCTTTCCTCGCGATGCTCGAAAGGGAGTTGGGCGCTGCAGGGTGAGCGACAACGGATCAGCAGGGCTCACTCTGGCTTCATATTCGCGCGCTGCTTAACGTCCTCGATCATCTTCTCCCAATAGCCGCGCAGGAAGGGGGGGTCTTTCAGGCTGTCCAGGACGTACTTGCGGTCCGCCCGCCCGAGGTCCAGGACGGCGGTGATCATCTCCTCCTGGTAATAGCCCGCCTCGGCCAAGGGCATGCCGTTGGGCTCGCGGACGAAGGACATCCCGCTGGAGGTCTGTTTGCCGTCGGGGGGCTGGCCGACCGTGTTGGCCACGCAGTGAAAGATCCGGCTGTTGGGGCCTGCCGGCTGCTGGGCGCGGCCGGAGGTGCGTTTCCAGATGACGGCCTCGATCTCATCCGAGCTGCACGAGGGATGAAACAGGACCTGGGCGCCGGCCATCGCGGGAATGCGGTAGGTCTCCGGGTGCCGCCCATCCCGGCAAATCACCAGGGTGCAGAGCACGCCGTCGATCTCGAAGAGCGAGAGCTTGTTGCCGCCGCGGCAATACCGCTGCTCCTGGAGGCCCGCCATGTGGACCTTCGCGTACTGGTGTACAATCGCCCCGGCCGGAGAGATGACGTGGGCGAGGTTCAGATAGCGATCGGCGGTCTTGCGCAAGCTCCCGACGATGGCCCAGATGCCGGCCTCCCGGGCCGCCTGGCAGGTCTGCGCCAGGGCGTCCTCGACGGCGCCCGGGGCGAGATTGAACACGTCCGGGAAATGGTAGCCGGTCAGGCTGGTTTCGGGAAAGAGCACCACCCGGCTCCCCTCGGCGGCGGCGAGCCGAATGTAATGGCGGGTGCGTTCGAGATTGCGCTCGAGCGACTTGGCCCAGTGCAACTGCACACAGGAGACTTGCAAGGCTTTGGTCATGGCGGAATGATTTGGATTTTCAGGCGGCCAAGGATAGGCGGCGGCGGAGGGACGGTGCAATGACGAATGGACCGAATGCGGAGTGCGGAATGCGGAGTGCGGAGTCTGGAATGACGAATGACGAATGACGAATGACGAATGACGAATAATAGGTCCGCATGCTTGTGTACCGAGGGCCCAGGGACGAAAAGGACAGACTGTGGACTGTGGACTGATTCTACTCACTGCGGATCGCCTGGACTGGGTCGAGGCGGGCGGCCCGAATGGCGGGGATCATGCCGGCAATCAGGCCGACGATAGTGAGGATCGAGCTCGAAATGACCAGGGCGGAAAGCGAGACCACAAGGTAGATGTCTCCCTGGCCGGAGGTGTCGTCGAAGAGCGCTCCCAGGAAGGGCAATGAGCCGATCAGCTTGACCAGGCCGGCGGCCAGCAGGAAGCCGAGCAGGCCGCCGGTGAGCGTCAGCACGAGCCCCTCGAGGAGGATCTGCAAG
Organism: uncultured bacterium; assembly: GCA_963749495.1. Taxonomy (GTDB): domain Bacteria; phylum Verrucomicrobiota; class Verrucomicrobiia; order Limisphaerales; family UBA8199; genus CAVQND01. The sequence continues at coordinate 276,758 of CAVVMW010000012.1, read as the reverse complement.
AGGATGTGCCGGCGCCGGGCGCCCAGGGCCTTGAGCACGCCGATCTCGCGCGTCCGTTCGGTCACGGAGACCAGCATGATGTTGACCACGCCCACGGCGCCGATGCTCAAGGTAAAGGTCCCGATAATTGTGAGCAGGAGCTTGAGCCCGAGGCTGACGTTGGTGATGAGGGCGAGGAATTTGTTCCACTCGATGATGTTGACGGCGCGGGTGTCGGTGACGTTGAAGTTGTGGGCGCGGGCCAGGGCGGTGCGCACGTCCGTCACAATCCGGTCGCGGAACTGGTTGCTGGCCGGCAGCAGCACGATGTCGTTCAGGTAGCGGATGTCCGCCAGGCCCGACAAGGTGCTCAAGGGGACAAACGCCGTCATGTCGTCCGGCGCGGAGTAGTTGGTGACCTGAGTTTTCTTGCGCAGCACGCCAACCACGGTGAAGCGCACGCCGTTGATCTTGATCTCGCTGCCGAGTGCGGGCAGGCCGCTAAAGAGTTCCTTGCGGAGCGTTTCCCCGATGACCACCACCCGCCGCCGGCGCAGCACGTCTTCTTCCGTGACAAATCTCCCGGCCGCGACTTGGGCCTCCCGAATGCGCTGGTAGGAGGCATACACGCCGCTGACCGAGTAGTTGCGCGTCCGGTCGTTGAAGACGAAAGAACAAAAGCGCCGGACCTCCGGCGAGATCGCCTCGACCGTAGGCACTCCCTCCTGGATGGCTTTGACATCGCTCAACTCCAGGAGGATATACCGCCCGGAGCGCTCCCCGCCCGCCTGCACGCTGGTCTGCCCCGGAAACACCACCACCAGGTCTTTCCCGATTTGCAGGAAGGCCCTCGTCAGCGCCCGCTCGAATCCCTGTCCGTAGGCCAGCAGCAACACCATCGAGGCGACGCCCCAGACGATGCTCAGCATCGTCAGCACGGACCGCAGCCGGTAGTGCGCCAACGCCCCGAGGGCCTCGCGAAGGATATAGCCGAGCATTCTGAGTGCGGCAGTCGTGTTCATCCGTGGTTGAACTGGCGTTTCCCGGGTCATTCGTACCTGAGCGCCTCCACCGGGGCCAGGCGCGAGGCCCGCCGGGCCGGGTAAATGGCGGACAAAACCCCCACCAGCACCAGCGTCCCAAAGGCCACCATGGCGGTGCCGGGCGTGACCGGCAGCCCGGAGAACAAGGGAGGCAGCGGCAGGCGATTGACCCCCGAGCAGATGCCCCAGGCCGCCGCCAGGCCCGCCAGACCGCTCAACATTGTCAAAGCTATCGCCTCGACGAAGAACTCCAGCAGTATCCTCCCCGGCGTGGCGCCCACCGCCTGTTTGACCCCAATCTCCCGCGTCCGCTCGGCCACCGAGACCAGCATGATATTCATCACGCCCAGGCCCCCCAGCGCGAGGGTCACCAAGGCCATGAAGCTCAGGAACAGCTCCATCGAATCGTAGATGTGGCTCACCATTTGCGCCATCTGCACGGTGTCCCAGCACCAGATCGCCCCCTCGTCCGCAGGGTCGAACCCATGCCGCCTGCCCAGCACCCGCTTGACCTGCCGCACGGCCTGGAGATGGTCCTCCGCCCGCGCGGGGGCGAACAGGATGTTTTCGACCCGCCCAGGCCCGATGAACGGGCGCGGGTCGGGAAAGTGCCTGGCCATGGCCGAGTACGGGATGAGGACCTTGTCCCCGTCCAGCCCATTATAGGAATTGTTCTGGTCTTTCTTGGAGAGTTCCGCAATGACGGTGAACGGCACGTCCCGGATATAGACTTGGGCTCCGACCGCCGAGCGGTCGGCAAAGAGCTGCCGCCTCACATCGTCGCCCAGCACGCAGACCGGCTGTGCCTCGCGCATGTCCGTCTCCGAGATGTGGCGCCCGGCGGCCAGGTTCATCGAGCGGATTTCCTGGTAGATGGGAGAGATGCCGTGCGTGGAGAACGTCCCCGAGTTAAACCGGCTGCGGACCGGCAGAGAACTCTCCAGCTCCGCCGCCACGTGCCGGACCAGGTAGCATTCCTGCCGGATGGCCTCGACATCCTCATACGCGAAGCGGATGTCGCGTCCGGCGCGCTGGCCCCCGGCCTGCAACCGGGTGCGTCCCCCCCACAGGATCACGAGGTCAGTCCCCATCGCGGAGAGCATTTTGTTGTAGCCGTGCTTGAAACCCTCGCCAATGGCGATCATGAAGACAATCGAGGCGACGCCCCAGGAGATCCCGAACATCGTCAGCACGCTGCGCAGCTTGTGCGCCCAGATGTTGCGCAGGGTCTGAACGAAGATCTCGCCGGCAAAGGTCATGGCAGGACCAGCTTGTCGGCCTCCTTGAGCCCGGCCAAGACCTCGGTGCGCTGGCCGTTGGAAATGCCGATCTGGAGCGGCCTCTTGCGCCAGCCGGTCCTGGACGCCGGATCGAGGAGCTGCACCGAGGCCCTCTTGTCCTTGTCATACACCAGGGCGGCCTCGGAAACCAGGAGCGCATTCTTGTGTTCTTCGAGGACGATTTCGGCATTGGCGGTCATTTTGACGCGCAGCTTGCCCTGGGGATTGGAGATCGAAACGCGCACCTCGAAGGTGGTCACGTTGTTCAGCTCCTTGCCCATCGGGGCGATGCGCTTGACCACCCCCTCGAACGACTCGTTGGGAAAGGACTCGACCCGGGTGCGGACATGTTGGCCGCACTCGGCCTTGCCGATGTCCGCCTCATCGACCTCGCCCTTGATATAGACGGTGCTCGTGTCGCCCAGGGTCATGATGAGCGTGGCCGCGCTGCCCAGGTTCAGGATTGAGGAGACCGCGTCGCCCACCTCCGTGTCGCGCGTGAGCACCAGGCCGCTGATGGGGGCGTGGATGGTCGCGTAGCCCAGGTTTTCCTCGGCCCGATCCAGCGCGGCTTCTGCGGCCGCCACGCGGGCGCGGGCCTGCTCGACCTGCGCCCCGGCGGTCTGCACGGCCGCCTCGAGCAACTCCTGGCGGTTCCGGGCAACCTCGTAGGCGCGGGTGGCGTCATCCAACTGCTGTTGGGAGGCGATCTTCTCTTTGAACAAGTCCCGCGCCCGCTCCTGGTCGCGCCGGGTGAATTCGAGTTCGGGGTTGGCGGCCTCGATGCGCGCCCGGGCCTCGACGGCGATGGCCGCGTGCAGGTTGGCCTCTTCGGCGTCCCGGGTTGCCCGCGCCTCGCGCACCTGCGCCTGGAGGTCCTCCTTGTCCAACTCGCAGAGCACCTGCCCTTCCTTGACCACGTCGCCCACGTCAACCAGAAGCGCCTTGATGATCCCGTTGGCCTTGGACTTGATGTCAACCTTCGACAACGCCTCGATCTTCCCCCGCGCCACCACCGACCGGGCCACGTCTCCCCGCTCGGCGGTGACGAGCTTCTCCGCCGGGATCGGCTTGGGTTTTTGAAAGGCGAGGGTGGCGGCGCCAATCCCGAGGGCCAGGACGACGATGACTGCAGCCGGAACCAGAAGCCGGCGGCGCCTCTTCATGGCGCCTTCTCGGCTTCGGGTTTCACGAGATGAATTCGCACGCCGCCATTGACGGTGCTGAGGTGGACCTTCGTCCCGCCCTGGCCCAACCGCGCCTTGACCTCGCAGCCCACCGGCCAGTTCTTCTTGACCGGGACATCGCCGGTGATGCGGCCGTTGACGGTGCTGGCCGACACGTCGGCATTGGCCCCCGCCGGCAGGTTCAACTCGCACGCGCCGTTGACCGTGGAGGCGGAGATGGACTTGACCTTCTCCAGGCTCACGAAGCCGGCGTGGACCACGCCGTTGACGCTGGAGAGGGAGGCGTTGCCCGCGAGGCCCTCCGCCGAGAGGGTCCCGTTCACTGTCGAGGCCTTGAGCGGGCCGCGGGCGCCGTCGATTCCGATCAGGCCGTTGACCGACGAAACGTCCTCCAAGCGCACCAGTGCAGGCACCGTCAGGGTATAATCCACTGAGCAGCGCCGCCTCCAACCCCACCAACCCCACGATTCGGGGGACTTGGTCCGGATCGTCAGGGAGTCGGGCTTGGAGTCGACAAGGATCTTGATGCCGGCCAGGTCTTGCTCCCGGCTCGCGCGCTTGACGGCCTCGAGCTGGACCTCCGGCCGGTCCCAGACGCTCAGACGGATGCTGCCGTTGACGTTGGCCAGGCTCAGCCGGCCGTCCGCCGCCAGCCGGTAGGTCTGATGCACCTCCTCCTTGAATTGGGCCCGGGCCGAGGCCGCGCCGGGCACGCACCCCGCGCTCAACAGCCCCGCCGCCAAACCCGCGCTCAGCAGCGCCAAATTGAGTGTCATGGTCTTCTTGTGCTTCGTGTTCATAGTTCGACCCTCAATAATACCCACCGCCCGCCCCGGAAGTTTCATCGGATTGAACGGCGTGTTTGTACCGCAGGTGCGCCAACGCGGCAAGCTCTGTCCTCACGCCTGAATCGTCGCCTGAGCGTTTCTTGAGAACGGAACACACGGAATACACAGAAGAGGATTTTTTCATGATTCTGCCAGAAATGATTTTGCCTCCTTCCGGAAAGCAAATGATTTTGGGACGAAGGCACGGAAGGACGGCAAAATCATTGTTGGCAGAATCATTGAGAAGAGGCCTTTGCCGGGTATTGCGCGCATTCCGTTCCAGGTTTTCTCGATTGGCATGGAAGCTGAAGAGGGTTGATGCTGCTGCCTGGCGTCGCGCATTCGGATTGGCTCAGGCGAGGTTTTGGGTCACGCGTTGGAGCCCGGCGCCTTGGCCAGGAGGGTGCGGCCGGCGGTCTGGAACCAGTTGATGGTGCGGGCCAGGCCGGTTTCCAGGGGCGTAAACCGGACGTCGGGGAGCAATTGGCGCAGCTTGCGGATGGAGAGGCATTTCGAGCGCGCTCCGACGTAGCGCGCGGTGTCGAACCGGATGGCCTTGAAATCGTAGCCCACCTGCTCGCAGATGAGCCAGGCAAAGTGCCGGATGCTGAACTCGACGCCGGCCCCGATGTTGACCAGGTCATTCTCGCGCAACCGGTCCAGGTCCAGGGCGATGCGCACGAAATCCTCGACGTACACCAGTTCGCGGGTCTGGTGGCCGTCGCCCCAGAGGACGACCGGCTCGCCGTGCAATTTGCCGCGGAGGATTTTGCGGATGAGATCGAAGATGAAGTGCATCTGGCGGCCGTCCGCGTGATAGCCCGGGCCGTAGAGGGTCGAGGGGACCAGGCAGAGGTACTTGAGGCCGAATTGCTTGTGGAGGGCGAGCAGGCCGGCGTAGAGCATGCGCTTGGTCATGGCGTAGGTGAAGAGGCTCTCGATCGGCAGGCCGGTCATGTAGTTCTCCTCGGCCAGTTCCGCCTCCGGGGCGTAGGCGCAACTGGTGCCCATGGCAACGAGTTTGGCCTGGGGCTGGCGCTGCTGCCACCAGGCCAGCACGTGGGTGTTGAGCCGCTGGTTGATGAGCCATTGCTCGCCCGGGTGGGCCAGGCAGAAGTCCCCCGCCTGGGTCCAGGCCGCCAGGTGATAGATCCGGTCATAGGCCGTGCCGCTGAAGGCCTCCAGCGATTCGGGCCGCGTGAGGTCGCAATTCTTCGAGTTGAGCCGCACGACCTGGTGGCCGTCCCCTCGAGCCTCGCGCATAGAGCGGTCCCCAGGAAACCGCTGGCGCCCGTGACGATGATCTTCATCTGGCAGTCCCCTCAATCCTTCGGGTTGACTGGAAAGAAAAACTCGATCCCCCGATCAATCAATTGCCGGTTGTTGGCAAGGATCTCCTTTTTGAAATTCCAGGCCAGCACATAATAGAGGTCCGGGAGTTGGGCCAGCTCCTTTTCGATGACCACCGGGATGTGCATGCCGGGCGAGTAGAGGCCGCGGCGCAGCTCGTTCTTCTCGACCAGGCAGTCCAGGTATTGGGTGCCGATCTTGAAGTAATTGAGGAGGGTGTTGCCCTTGACCGGGGCGCCCATGCCGAAGACGCGTTTGCCGGCGGCCTTGGCGCGGTCGAGCCAGGCGAGGTTCTCGGCCTTCATCTGTTCGATGCGCCGGGCGAAGTCCAGATAAGTGGCGAAGTCGTTGCTGTGCTCCGCCGCCTCAGCCCGCAGGAGCGCGCGCAGGCGGTCCGAGGGCGGCACGCCGCGGCGCTGATGTGTGGCGAAGGCGATCATCGAGCCGCCGTGAATCGGGGCCAGGTAGGCGTCGAAGAGCGCCAGACCGTGCCGGCCGAGCAGCCGCTGGATCGTCTCCAGGGTGTAGTAGAGCAAGTGCTCGTGGTAGATTTGGTCGAAGGCGAGGTTTTCCACGATGCGCTTCATGTAAAGGAACTGCACGACGAAGACGCCGTCGTCCCGCAGCACCTCGCGGATGCCCTCGGCGACCGAGTGGAGCTCCTCCAGGTGGAAGAAGACCCCGGCGGCGTTGATGGCATGGAATTTCTGGCCCAGGCCCTGCGCCGTTTGGAGGTTGAAAAACCGGTTGAGCGTCGGAACGCCGCTCTCCTGGGCGATGCGGGCGGTGGTCTTGGACGATTCCACCCCCAGCGCCTCGTAGCCCAGCGCCTGGAAATGCTTGAGCTGCGTCCCATCGTTCGAGCCGATGTCGAGCACGGCCTTGCCCGGGGCGTCCTTGAAAAACCGCTCGTCCACCTCGCGGGCGATCCCGCGGAAATGCTCGCTGAGCGACCGGGTGACGCCCGAAAGATAAGTGTGGTCGCCAAACATGACCTCCTTCTTGACCGTGAAATCGAGCTGGGCGGTGCAGCAATCGTGGCAATAGACGACCCGCAACGGGTAGAAGGGCTCCAGCCCCACCTCCTCGCGGCGCAGGAAATGGTTGCACCACGGCTGCCGCCCCAAATCGATGGCCAACTCCAGGCGGGTCGAATCACATACTCGGCAACTCATGAGGCGAAAGTTAACCGCATACCGGCAAGGTTGGCAAGGCGGCGTCTGTAAGGCCCCAGTGAAGGTCCGAGCGCCACTACCCCCGGCTCACCGCGTAGCGGTGCCCGATGGTAGCCGTGGACTTCCAGTCCACGGACCCATGGCCCAAGCTCGACCGCGTCGCGTAGCGACGCCTGAAAACCGCGACGCTGTCAGGCGTCGCTACGCGACGCGTGACCTTTCCCACGCCCTGAACCGTGGACCGAGGTCCACGGCTACCTTCACTGCGCCGCTACGCGACGCGCGATAATTCCCACGCCCCGAACCGTGGACCGAGAGGGCCGGGGTGAGGGGTCGGCCCGGCAGTCCGTCTCCGCCTTCACTGACCGGCTACCGGCGTCTGCCGCGGGGTGCGATTAGAACTGTCGGTGGAGCGGTCCACCTTCATCACCCCTTGACGTCCTCAATGCTCTGGCGCTCCGCGGCTGCCGCAGTGGTCGGGGCTGTCCAGAGCCGGTTCATGACGTAAAGCAGCGCGAGGGCGCCGACAATGAACACCCCAAGGAGCGTCAAGGCCAGATCCAGGCATCCGTAGAGAAAGTTGCCCACGGTGAAGAGCCCCGACCAAATCACCGTGCAGCCCGCCGCCCAGCCCAGCAGGGCCAGCGGGATATTCTCGCGCGTGGCGGCCGCCTCGGCGTCGCTAACTCCCGCCGCCAGGCGGATGCGGCGCCAGCCGGGGCCGAACGGCCTGATTTTCTTGTAAAAGGAGATAAGCGTCTGCCGGTCCGTCTGGGGTCCGAAATAGGCGGTCAGCACCCAACAGAGCGTGGTCAGGAGGATGGTGATGATGAGCGCCAGGTGGGTGGCAATGAACGGGGGCAGGTTGGCCAGGGCCTCCTGGGTCTTGGCCTTGAGCAGGCCGGGTTGGTCCGCATAGACCGCCTGGAGCGAGCGGGAGATGGCGGTCGTCATGGCGGCGGCGTGCAGCTTGTTGCAGGCCAGAATGCCGGCCGAGGTGAGAAACGAACTGATCATGGCGGCCACTTCGCACCAGGCGTTGATGCGCCACCAGAACCAGCGCAGCAGGTAGAGCAACCCTGTGCCCGCGCCCACCTGCAGGATGACATCGAACGCATCCTTGGCGGTGTCCAGGACATAGACCATGCCGGCGGCGCAGACGAACAGGCCGAGGGTCACACAGCGGCCGGTCCAGACGTAGTGCCTCTCGCTGGCGGCCGGGCGGATGAACCGGCGGTAGCAGTCATGCACCAGGTAGGAGGCGCCCCAGTTCAGGTGCGTCAGGATGGTCGAGGAGTTGGCCGCTATCAGGCCGCCCACCATCAGCCCGATGAAGCCCACCGGCAGGAACTTGAGCATGGCGGGGTAGGCGATGTCGTGCCCGAGCAATTTCGGGTCCAGGTGCGGGAAGGCGGCCTGGATGTCGGAGAGTTGGGGAAAGACCAATAGCGAGCAGAGGGCCACGAGTATCCAGGGCCAGGGCCGCAGCACGTAATGGGCCACGTTGAAGAAGAGGCACGGCGCCCAGGGAGTCCTTTTCCGATTTGGAAGCCAGCATGCGCTGGGCGATGTAGCTGCCGCCGCCGGGCTCCGCCCCGGGATACCAGACCGCCCACCATTGCACGGCGATGGGCATGATGAAGACCGCCACGGCCGTGTCCCAGTTGGCGCTCTTGAAGCTGGGCAACATGTTCAGGTAGTTGATGCCGTTGGGGCCTGCCTTGGCGGAAAGCGCCCCCACCAGCGCGTGCAGGCCACCGATGTGTTCGACCGCAAAATACGCCGCCGCTGTCACCGCCGTCATCTTGATGAAAAACTGGATCATATCGATGACCAGCACGCCCCAGAGGCCGGAATGGGCCGCGAAGACCACGTTGAGCGCCCCGCACAACAGGAGCGTCTGCCATCGCTCCAGGCCGAAGAGGATGGCCGCGATCTTGCAGGCCGCCAGCAGGACCGTGCCCATGATGAAACAGTTGAAGAACAGGCCCAGATAGACCGAGCGGAACCCGCGCACGAACCCGGCCGCCTTGCCCGAATAGCGCACCTCGTAAAACTCCAGGTCGGTCATCACCCCGGAGCGGCGCCACAGCCGGGCATAGAAGAAGACCGTGGCCACGCCCGTGAGCGTAAAGGCCCACCAGCACCAGTTGCCCGACACCCCCTGCCGCCGCACGATGTCCGTCACCAGGTTCGGCGTGTCGCTGCTGAAGGTCGTGGCCACCATCGACAGCCCCGCCAGCCACCACGGGCACCGAACGGCCGGAGACGAAGAACTCGGACGTGTTCTTGCCCGCGCGTTTGCCGAAAAACAGGGCCGGGATGAAGCAGATGAACAGGGTGAACACGACGATGGCCCAATCGACCCACTGCATCTGGATAGCCTGTGTGTGCATGCCGCGACTCTTTCGTTACGTTGCGCTCGGTTTTGCTGCCGGGGAGCCTAGCGGCGCGCTTTGGAAAAAGCGATTCGGAAAAGTGCACGGCGCCGAATGGACTTGCGGCAAGCGAATCCGGCCAATGGCACTTCCGCAATTCTGCGGCTGAGTCTGATAACCGCCGCGCTCGCGCCGATCACACACGGCCAGCCGAGGCTCCGGTCCTGCTCCGTTCTAACTCCACGGGCTGAGGACTTTACAGCCCATGCGTTCGAACGGCGTGGCATCGCGTGTGACGATCCGAAAGCCGCGCGAGCGGACGATGGCGGCAATGAGCGAATCCCGCAGGGGCAACGGCCCGCCGGCACGGGCGGTGAGCTGTCCCCAAATCGCCGCGGCGCGAGCGTCGAAGTTCAACACGCGATATTTCCGCGGCAGGTCGGCCGCGAATCTCTTGATGCGGTCGTAATCGGGGTGGCCGGGTTCCAGGCAATGAAAACCGTGCCACACTTCCGCCAGTGTGATGGTAGTGATGAAAAGGCGCGCGGCGTCTTGGGCATCATGCCATGCGATCAGCCCAGGATTGGGCCGCGGCTTTTCCACCTCGCTGACCGCGTTCGTATCGAGCACGAAGTTCACGCACGAGCGGGCATGACGAGGTTGCCGGGCATTCGCGGCGGCTCCCAATCCGTGGTGAAACGAACCGAGTCTTGCCATGCCTTGAGCTTTCGCATGGAACGGCGAGCGGCGCTCTTGCGACGCGGTCTTCGAGTGGGCTGTTTGAGAGAAGTTCCATTGCCCTTGCGCTCCCCCAGCCAGCGCAACAGTTGACGGGCCTCCGGCGCCGAAAGTTTTTTGACTTCTCTGACAGCGAGTTCGACTGCGCTCATGCAGGATATGTTAGCCAGGAGCCGCCGTTGCAGCAAGCGGATTCGCTCTCCAGGCGATGCCCGCTGGCAGCGAACAAAGCTCAAAGCAACGCCATCGGACATTGCCTGACCAGATGGAAGGAGGACACGAGCCAGACGAATTCGCAGGTGTCCGGCAAAATCCTCATTTGCCCTCGAACGTCCGGAGCACGTCTTCTGGCAACGGGGCGTTGAAGTCCTCCGGCACGGTGAACTGGCCCTTGGCCAAACCGATTGGACGCGGCTGGCCAAGCGGCGGCGGATTGAGAATCGTGAGCAGACCGGACGCTTTCTCGGGCAGCGTTTCAGCGCCTCTCGGTGAAACGCGCCCGTGATCAATTTCGACTTCAACCGTCAGATAGCTCATGACACGAGATTAACCTTGGACTCGACCGGCGGCAAGAAGTCTCGCGCGTCTGATTGCGGTGACGCGATTGGCCCGACGCTGGGGAAGATTTCGGCTTTAGCATCGGGCACGAAGTTCACAGCGGCGCCGGCTTGACCAGATCCTCAGGCATCCTCGGCGGTTCCCAGTCAGTCGTGCCTCGAACAGAGTCTTGCCATGCCTTGAGCTTCCGCATGGAGCGGCGGGCAGCGGCTTTGCGACGCGATGTCCCGGCCCGCTGTCTCAGAGGCGCTCTTTTCCCCTTCCGCTCCCCCAGCCAGCGCAACAGTTGACGGGCCTCCGGCGCCGAAAGTTTTTTGACTTCTCTAACAGCGAGTTCGACCGCGCTCATGCAGGATATGTTAGCCACGAGCCGCCGTTGCAACAAGCGGATTCGCTCTCCAGGCGATGCCTGCTGGCAGCGAACAAAGCTCAAAGCAACGCCATCGGACGTTGCCTGACCAGCGGGTCGGAGGACAGGAGCCAGAGGAATTCGCACGTGTCCAGCAAAATCCCGTGACGCTCGGGTGTGAGACAAAAAAGTGACCCTGTTGTAGAGCAGCCACCGGAGCGGGCTTCAGGCGCCGGCCCTCTCGTGGATGATCTTCTGGAAGGCCTCCGCCGTTCTGCGCCAGGTGCCTTGAGGGAGGTCTTTCCCGGCCTGCTCAGGATCGTCGTGAATGAGCAAAAGCTCCTCGTTCCGGTGCCAGGCTCCCCTGCCCTGTGGTTTGCTGGCCAGCATCGGCGATCCATTCCGCTGAAAAACGATCCGTGATCCCTCTGGGATCTCAACATCTTTAGGGCGCACCCGCTCCGTCCGTCGTCGCCCGAGTTTCTTGAATCTACGGCCTTCGTTTGGCGCGCAGTCTCATTGCACCCCCACCCGGTAAAAACAGGGAACGGCTCCTGTGGCGTTGGTGTCCATGAAACTCGTAGTACCGGCCTGCCCAACAATATTGCTATGAACGAGGCTGAACGCTGGTTGCCCGGAGAGATTGGTGCTGCTCTGGAGATAATAGTTGATTCCTTGAACGCTTTGCCAGGTGATGTTGATGCCTGAAACGGTGTTGGATGGAGCAAGAATCTTCAAGACTGAAAGAGCGTTGGTGGGGTCTGTTCCGCAACGCCACTCCTGCCAATTGTTCATGCCGTCGTGGTCTGGATCTGCGAAATCCGCCGAGCCGTCCGTGGGCAGGCCATAATATTGGAGCCAAGCATAGGAAATGATTGAAGCAGGTGTTTGATATTCGTATGCCCCAATGTCCACCGTGCCGCCGACGATGCGGGGATTGCCGTCCAAGTCGGTGCTGCCGACGACATAGGCGTTGTTTCCGGAGTTGATGCAGGGGGAGTTGGATTGCAGGCGCAGGTTGCCGCCGGCGTAATCTACGAATAGCGGAGCGTTGGCGATGTTGCCAACTCCGTTGGTCGGCTGTGGATCCGTGCAACAGAAGTTCAGGATGTTGTTGGTGTTGCTGTAATCATAATTCGCCCCACTCGGTGCTGTGTTGTAATAGACGATGCAGTTGTTCAGGTTGATTGCCCCACCGCCGTAAGAGGGCCCCAGTCGCCCCGCCCCCGAAGTTGCACGCCAAGTTTGCGGTCAGCGTGCAGTTATTGAGGGTGCCCCCATTGGCGCCGCCCCCGTAAAGGAAAGCCGAGTTGCCGGTCAGGGCACAGTTGTTCAGCGTGCCACTTTCAGACCCACCGCCCCCGGTCGCCAAGTTTCCAGTCAGCGTGCAGTTGTTCACCGTGGCAAAAGCCACCCCGCCGCCGTCCCTGGCCGAGTTCCCAGCCAAATTGCAGTTGCTCAGCGTGCCCTCATACACTCCGCCACCCACAGTGCCCGAATTAGTGCTCACCGTGCAGTTACTCATCCAGCAGTCACTCGCCCCTCCGCCGTTGCGAGCATTGTTGCCGATCAGCGTGCAGTTGTTCAGCGTGCAGCTTTCAGCTCCGCCGCCAGAGTCCCCGGCAGAATTCCCGTTGAGTGTGCACCCGTTGAGCACACACGGGCCCCACTCCGTGTAGTTACACACCCCGCCCCCGCTGTCGGCGGAGTTGCCGCTCACCGTGCAGTTGTTCAGTGTGCCTCCAAACGCCCCCCCACCGCTCACACGCGACGAATTGCTGGCCAGCGTGCAGTTGTTCAGCGTGGCTTGGTAGGTTCCCCCGCCTAGCGCGGTGAGCAAAAACCCTCCGACGGCCGAGTTGCCTGCAAGCGTGCAGTTGTTCAGCATGCCGTAGGACGCCCCACCGCCGGCAAAGGAAGCGGAGTTGCCGGTCAGCGTGCAGTTGTTCAGCGTGCCGGAGTATGCCCCGCCGCCGTAGTAGGCCGAGTTGCTGGTCACCGTGCAGTTGTTCAGCGTGCCCGAATACGCCCCGCCGCCGTCCTGAAAGGCCGAGTTGCCCACGAGGACACAGTTCGTGAGGGTGGCGTTGGTGGAGGCGCAAAACACTCCGCCGCCTTGCTGGCCGGTCGAATCCCCGCCACTCTGCGTGGCGCCATTGGTCAACGTGAACCCGGACAGGCTGGCGCCGTCGGCCAGGTACACGCACCGAATTGCGCCGTCTCCGTTGGTTGTCCCGGCCACCTGGCAGCCCTGGATCACCGTGAACTGCGGCCCGTTGACGCTCTGCAGCGCCAGCGGCTTGCCCACGGCCACGCGGTTGACCAAGGCGTTTGTTCCCACCGCCCGCCCGCCCGTGAGGTAGGTGCCGTTGGTCACCAACACCAACGCCCAAAGCTCCGCTGCCTCCACGGCATCTTGGATGGTTGCAGCCGCCGTGGACCAAGAAGTGTAGGGCGCTAGCGCATTGGTGCTGCCGGCTGCGACATAGTGAACGGGCTGCGCGACCACGTGGACTGTCGTTGTGGCCCTCACCCCAAACGGCTGGCTGTCATTATACGCCCACAAGACCACGGCATAGTTGCCGGCCGTTGCCCAGGCGTGCGTCGCGTAAGGCTGGTTGCTCGACACCAGCCCGTCCCCGAAGTCCCACACACTGGCGCTGGTTCTCCCTTCAATGAGCGCCGTGAGTCCTGCGGGATAGCCCGCCGGGAGATTCGTCAGGGGCGCAGCGATGGCGACACTCAACGGTCCCGTCACTGCCCCCGTGTGGTATTCCTCGCAGCCGATGGACGGGGGATTGGCCCAGCTTTCTCCGTCAATGTCGGTGCCGGTTGCGTAGGCGGCGCTGCCTGCTCCCCGACAAGGCGAACCGGCGCTTAAGTGCCAGGCGCTGGCCAGTTGCGGATCGAGGCTGAGGTTGCCGACGCCCTGCCCGGAGTCCGGTTGCGGCGTGGTGCAACAGTAGTTCACAATGCAGGAAGTGTCGTCGTAATTCGCTCCGTTTGGACCCGTGTTGAAATAGACGATGCAGTTGCCGAGCGCGCACGAAGATGCGCCACCACCCGAGTCTTGGGCCGAGTTGCCGGTCAGTGTGCAGTTGTTCAGCGTGCAGTAGCCGCTGAAGTAGTCGCCACCGGCCCCGCCACCCCAAACGGCCGAGTTGCCGGTCAACGCGCAGTTGTTCAGCGTGCTCCCAGACGCCCCGCCGCCGCCGTAGCCAGCGCAGTTGGCCGTGAGCGTGCAGTTGTTCAGAGTGCCCGAGTGTGCCCCGCCACCGTCGTGGGCCGAGTTGCCGGTCAACGTGCAGTCGTTCAGCGTGCCCGAATACGCCCCGCCGCCGGAGTAGTGCGCCAAGTTGCCCGCAATGACGCAGTTGGTCACCAAGGAATTTGTGGATTCACACCACAGCCCGCCGCCGCTTTGCTCGCGGCTGTCATCCCCGGTGCTCCGTGTGGCCCCGTGGGTCAAGGTGAAGCCGGTCAGGCTGGCACCGTTGGTGAGGTACACGCACCGAATTGCGCCGTCTCCGTTGGTGGTGCCAGGCACTTGGCAACCTTGGATCACCGTGAACTGCGGGCCGTTGACGCTTCGCACGATCAGCGGCTTGTTCACCGCCACACGGTTGGTCATGGTGCCATAGACCGCCCGCCCGCCCGTGGCGTACGTGCCGTTGGTCACCACAACCTCGTCTCCCATGTCCGCCGCCTCCACAGCCTGCTGGATCGTTGCGGCGGCGGCGGTCCAGTTGGTGTAAGGCAGTGCAGGGGTGGCGTTGTTCGCGTCCACGTAGCGCGTCGTCGATACCACATGAACCAGGCCAGTCGCGCTCACCCCTTCGGGATGGGTCTCGTTATACGCGCTAAGCCGTATCAGATAGTCTCCAGCCGCTGCCCAACTGTGAGAGGCATAGGGCTGGTTGCTCACCACCAACCCGTCCCCAAAGTCCCACGCACTGGCGCTGGTTCTCCCTTCAATGAGCGCCGTGAGACCTGCGGGATAGCGCGCCGCAAGATTCGTCAGGGGCGCAACGATGGCGACACTCAACGGTCCCGTCACTGCCCCCGTGTGGTATTCCTCGCAGCCGATGGACGGCGGATTGGCCCAGCTTTCTCCGTCAATGTCGGTGCCGGTTGCGTAGGCGGCGCTGCCTGCTCCCCGACAAGGCGAACCGGGGCTTAAGTGCGAGGCGCTGGCCAGTTGCGGATCGAGGCTCAGGTTGCCGACGCCCTGCCAGGAGTCCGGTTGCGGCGTAGTGCAACAGTAGTTCAGCGTACCCTGGAGATAGTAGTAGTTCGCTCCGAGTCCGGGCGCCGAGGTGTTGAAATACAGGATGCAGTTGTGCAGCGCACCCCCATTCGCCCCTCCACCGCACCAGGCAGAGTTGCCCGTCAGCGTGCAGTTGTTGAGTGTGCAAAAATACGCCCCCCCGCCGTCCTGCGAGGCCGAGTTGCCGCTGATTGTGCAGTTGTTCAGAGTGCCGTGGTATGCCCCGCCCCCGCTGTTGGCCGAGTTGCCGCTCACCGTGCAGTTGTTCAGCGTGCTTAGATACGCGCCGCCGCCGGAGTCGCTAGCCGAGTTGCCGGTGAGCGTGCAGTTGTTGAGTGTGCAAAAATACGCCCCCCCGCCGTCCTGCGAGGCCGAGTTGCCGCTGATCGTGCAGTTGTTCAACGTGCCCGAATACGCTCCGCCGCCGTCCTGAAAGGCCGAATTGCCGACGAGGACACAGTTCGTGAGGGTGGCGTTCGTGGAGGCGCAGAACACTCCGCCGCCTTGCTCGCCGGTCGAATCCCCTTCACTCTGCGTGGCGCCATTGGTCAATGTGAACCCGGACAGGCTGGCGCCGTCGGCCAGGTACACGCACCGAACCGCGCTGTCCCCGTTGGTTGTTCCGGCCACCTGGCAGCCCTGGATCACCGTGAACTGGGGGCCGTTGATGCTCCGTAGCGTCAGCGGTTTGTCCACCGCCACGCGGTTGGTCATGGTTCCGTCCACTGCCCGCCCACCGATGGCGTAGATGCCGTTGGCCACCACGATTTCGTCAGCAGGCACGGCAGCCTCCACAGCGTCCTGGATGACCCGGGCAGCGGTGGTCCAATTGGTGTAGGGTGGCGTGGCATTGGTGCTGTTCGCGTCCACGTAGCGCAGGATGGCTTGGGCACTGGCGGCTGTGGCTAGGAATAGCAGCAGAAGGAGGGGAACATCAAAACTTGAACCCCGACCGGCAAACTTTGAACTACAGGATGGATTCGTGCTCATGGTGTTGATTTTTCGGTTGAGGCTTTCGAAGTTGACTGGCATACGCCCACACGATCTTCCCCGCATAAGCAACCAAGTCAAGCCAAGGCTGAGTCCAGTTCCCTCCGGAACTGCCAGAGTGGGTGGGCGAAATCGTGCTCCAACTCCCACCACTGACGCTGATCTCCACCCAAGCTTCGTCAC
This sequence comes from uncultured bacterium, assembly GCA_963749495.1. GTDB lineage: Bacteria > Verrucomicrobiota > Verrucomicrobiia > Limisphaerales > UBA8199 > CAVQND01. The sequence goes on along the minus strand of CAVVMW010000012.1, from coordinate 260,454 downwards.
CGTATGAGGTGTCCAGGTCAAGCCAGTGCCAGAACCGCAGCCGCGGGCTCTGGCTCGCCGCCGGCACCACAAACGGCGGACTGACCAGTCGGTGGGAAGGCCAACTGTCTCCCCCTGGATGAATTTCCGCACCGTACAGGCAAATGTCAAATGTTGAGATGTGAGCCCTACTTCCCACTGCTTTGCGCTTCAAGGTTCGCACATCGTCGCAGTCCCCGGCCGCCCACAGGGGCCGTGAGGCTCCCGGCTATGGCCCCAGGAAATCCTCCTGTTTGCTGTTGGTGATGGTGCGCTGGTATTTCCGAATCACGCCACGCAGAGCTGAGGCCAAGGCCGGTATCGCTTCGGTCTCGGTCCCATCTCCTTCGGCCAGAAACGCTGCGCGCTGTTTTCCCTGAGGGCTGAGGAAACGGATTTTGAACTCCAGCCAGCAGGTCCACTGCCGCCCGTAGCGCTGGAAGAAGTATCCCCAGAGTTCCGGTTTCACCACCACTTTCCCCCGGCTGCCCCCGGTATCTGCGGGTAGTTGCTCGATGATCTCAGCCTGGTCGAAAGCGGTGCCCAAGCCGGTCCTGTAGAACCAAAGCCAGAGATTGTCGGCACCGCTGTCCAGGCTGGGCATTGCTTTGAGCAAATCCTTCGGCACGAGAATGAGCCCAGTTCCCTGGAGCCGGGCGCCGGGTTTCATGGGTTCGAACGACGCGTGTCGCGCCATCTCGGCGATCGGGAACTTCGGAGGAGTGGAACAGCCGACCGCCAGGACCAGTAGCGTGCCCAGGCAGCCGATAAGCAGGAGGGGTTGAGGCTTCCGCATGTTACCTGTGCCTTTCCTCGAGCATGGCCACAATATCCTCGGCGATCAAGTTGGCGAGGTGAGCGATGAAGGCCCTGTCACCCCCGTGGAGGATGGTCCGCTCGACGATACGTGTGTCCTCGAAGGTCATCAGAATTCGATCCTTGTCGGCATCGACCAGACGGCCGGCCACGGCCACCATGCCGGGCGCCCCCCCCAGAAGTCCGGTGGTGACCGTCGGAATCCCCGGTACACTCAGCACGTCAATAGGCTTCACTTCCAGCAACAGGCCGCTCGGTTTGGCCTCGGACGACGGCAGGATGTCCACCTTTCGGCCTTTGAAGCTCTCCGCCCGTTTCAGCTTTTCCGTGAGAGCCGGCGGCAGGCTTTCGAGCGCGAATTTGGTCGCATCCACCTGGGCGCACAGCGGGCGCAACAGCCGAATGGAGACATTTTTGTTCGGGGGGATCGATGCCCACTTGGAGTAGGAAAACACATTCTCACTGCCCCCGGCGGTGAGGGCCCCGCCCAGAAAGAGGATCAGCAGACCCCGATACGGTAGGAGCGGCCTTTCGGATGTTCGGTTCATGACATGTTCGTAGCGTCGATCGTGCCAGAGGTTGGCCGGGCCGCGTGGGCTACGGCGGCGGCGGCACCGAGGCTTTGGCCGGGAGTTCCCATTTCTTGGATTCGTCCTGGATGGTCTCCATCAGTTCCTTGAACATCTTGGTCAACGATCGGTGGATCGCTGTTTCAAACCGGGGCGACAATTCCAAGGCGGCCAGCATGCCCCCCGCGCTTGAACTTTGCCGCACGGTGATCTTGTCTTTCAGCACCTCGTCCATAAGCCGCTTGCCTTGACGGCTGTCCACCTGCACCGGCACTTCCAAGTCCAGGATGAAGGTCGAGCCAGGAAACGGCACGTCCAGCTTGTGCTTGAGGCCCTTGATGCTGATCAACACATCGTGCTCCCCGGCGGGCGGAAGGGTAGGGCTTTCAGCAAAGTGGGTGAACCCCTTGGTCAAGCCGACAAGGGCGTAGCGGTGAACAAACTGACCTGTTGATATCTTGAGCGTTCCGCGGCTGCTAACGGCTTCCTGGTCGGACTTTTCCATGTAGAACGCCGCCGCTAGGGGAACCTTGGTGTCGTAGTCGACCGGCTCGACCTCCGGAACCTTGGGGCTAACGCATCCGCTCCACCACAGCACCAGACTCAGCAGAGCCAAACCGCCCACGCATCGTTTAGCGTAAATGACCCGCGCGGCCATTTCCGCGCCGAGGCTCCCGGTCACCGCGGGGGCGATTTTCTTCAACCGCTCCTCATCCGTGCAAATGACCGCCACCTTCGGAAATCTGCTATTGAAGATTGTTTTCATAGGTTCATTCATTTTCATCGTCGGCGGAAATGACCGGTGTCCCTATTTCACAAGGAGCCTGTAAAAGGCCGAACCGCCACCAAGACCGGCCGGGTCAGCCCACGGTTGTTCGGGAGCGCTCAAGGTTACGTCCGCCACTTTGGACCAAGCCCCGGGCGCCAGGACGAGCGCCTTCTGCAGCTCGACCTGCATGCCCGGCGTTCCCTGGATCACGAGCACCGGCACACCGTTGGTCATTCGCAGCGCCAGCCCGGGCCGGCAGGTCACCAACACGCTGCCAGGCACTTCGGCAAGTCCGACCTGGCGCAGCGCAACGGTGACCTCCCGAACCGTGGGGTCATCACTGAACGTGAGGCTGGACGTTTTCTCGCAAGGGCCAGCCAAACCGCGCAGGGTGGCGGTGAAGATGGCACTGCCATCTGCCAGCGAAACTCCGGCCAGAGTGCTGTCATCCCAGGCGAAAGCGAGCTTCCCCGCGCTGACCCGGTTGGTGCCGAAGTTGGCGCTGCCCAGATCGGGCAGGCCATAGCCTCCTGCGCTCACAAACTCAAGGAGGGCCGAATCCCACTCGAGCGTGAATTGGGCGCTGGTGACGTTCGTGAACCCCATGACCGCAACGGCCACGTTCACATTGTCGCCTGCGCGGCAGATGCCCCCTTTCAGGGCAAACGTGACGGGGCCCTCGGAATAGGCCATGGCGTGTACACTCCCTGCCGTGCCCGGAGGATCCGGCCAGGAACCGTTCACGTCGCCCAATTTGACCCCGGTAAAGCTCTGGCCTGGGAGGTCGCCCAGGAGGTTCGTCACCGACCGAGCGCCAGGCGGATTCCAAGGGTGCGAGGGATCGGGAAAAACGTAGTCCGTTGGGACAAAGAGCCACAGGCCCGCCGGCAGAGAGCTAGTCATGCCCAGGATCAGCGGCCGCATGTAGTCAATGTCCGCCGTCGTAATGGCGTGATCCGCATTCACGTCGGCGGCAAGGAGTTTCCAAGGCGGGTCGAGCGGGATGATTTGAAGAATGTGCGCGCGAACCGCAAGAATGTCCGCCGAAGTCACGCCCCTGGAAGGGGGATCGTCCGTCGAGCGGCTAGGGGTGAGTGTGTAGTTGCTGCCCTGCCTCAGGTTAGCGAAGACATAGCTGCCGTCGGCGGCTGTAACCGTGGTCCTGTTGTCTGCCCCGCCAAGCTGCACGGTGACCCCGGCAACCGGATTTGACAGCCCGGCGAAATAATCAATGACGCCGCTGATGCTCGGGCCGTTCGTAATGACAAGCGTGCCAGAAATGAGATTCGCCGGCAGCCCCATGAACTGCGCATTCAACACCTCGACGGTGGTCGGGTTGCCATCGATCCAAAGTCTGCTGGTCGCTCCGTTGGTTCCGACCAGTCTTAGCCGAAGGGCGAAGGCCACCGTGCCATTGGTGAGGCTCTTGCTCGCCGCGTCGGGGTCGTCCCAGGAAACGGCCACAGTGCCACCCGGCGCCAGGTTCGTTCCGAAATTGCCCTGGGTCATGCCGGGCAGTCCGAACTGAGGCAACCCCGCGAGTTGTGCCACGGCCGGATCCCAGTGGCACGAGAACTGAAACGACTTCACCTGCACGAACTGCGTCACCACTACGGGCACATCAACCAGCGCTCCCTGCCACCCGCTCACGCTCCCCATTGCGAAGGTCACCGTGTTGGTCACGGTGAGCACCTCCAACCACGCTGGGCTGCTGGTCGACCGCGCCCCCTGAATTGCTGACCACGACAGTGTAGGGGCCTGCGTCATTGGCCTGAAGGTTCGAGATGGTCAGGGTAGTGTTCGTTACTCCGCTAACACGCCCGCCGTTGATCAGGTTTGTCCCGTAACAACGCCATTGGTAGCTCAGCGGAAGGCTCGAAGAACACGACCCTTCTGCTCCGACGCTAAAGTTCACGGTAGATCCCACGTAATTTGTCTGGCCTTGCGGCTGGCTGATGATGACTGGCGGCCCTGGCACATTGAGCGCGGCCGAAAGGTAGTAGGTTCCAGTCCCGGTGCCGTAATAATCATACACCCAGATGCTGTAAACTCCGACGTTGGTGCAGGTAAGCGGGTTGATCTCAACCGAGGCGCTGCTCTGATTGCTGGCGATAAGAACATCACTGGGATCGCGGATCTCGATCGCGGGGTACAGGCTCCCGGAGACCTTTTGCACTTCGATCACCCATTCGTCACCAGCTTTGGCGCTCAAGGAGAATGGATCCACCTTAAGCAGGTTCGTAATCGTCCTCGTGATTGTCTGGCAAGCGATTGGCACGATGTCCGGAAAGCAATTCCGCCGCTGGCGGACGATGGTGTAGGTGCCCGACCCAGTGGAGTTGTAGTCATACACCCAGACCGTAAACTGTCCCCCGTTGGTGCAGGTGAAGGGGTTGATTTGAACCCAGGAACTGCGGCCGCTCTGAGCTAATAGGACGCCGCCCGGCCCTAGTAGCTCAATCGCGGGGTACATGTTGCCCGATTTCACCAGGACCCCGAGAGCCATCTCTTCCCCGTTGGTCGCCGTGAACGAGTAGGCGTCCGCCTTGAGCATGTTGGTAATCGAACTGGTGATGGGTTGGTCATAGCCGAGAGCAACGGGCGAGGAGTCGTTCCGCCGCTGGCGGACGATCGTGTAGGTGCCCGACCCAGTGGAGTTGTAGTCATACACCCAGAGCGTAAACTCTCCCCCATTGGTGCAGGTGAAGGGGTTGATTTGAACCCAGGAACTGCGGCCGCTCTGAGCTAATAGGACGCCGCCCGGCCCAAGTATCTGGATCGCCGGGTACATGTTGCCTGATTTCACCAGGACCCCGACAGCCATCTCTTCCCCGTTGGTCGCCGTGAACGAGTAGGCGTCCGCCTTGAGCATGTTCGTAATCGCCCCGGTGACCGGTTGGTCATAGCCGAGAGCAACGGGCGAGAAGTCGTTCCGCCGCTGGCGGACGATCGTGTAGGTGCCCGACCCAGTGGAGTTGTAGTCATACACCCAGACCGTATATTGCCCCCCGTTGGTGCAGGTGAAGGGGTTGATTTGAGCCCAGGAGATGTCGTGGCTCTGGGCCAATAGGACGTTGCCCGGACCGCGTATCTCGATCTCGGGGTACATGTTGCCCGATTTCACCAGGACCCCGAGAGCCATCTCTTCCCCGTTGGTCGCCGTGAACGAGTAGGCGTCCGCCTTGAGCATGTTGGTAATCGAACTGGTGATGGGTTGGTCATAGCCGAGAGCAACGGGCGAGGAGTCGTTCCGCCGCTGGCGGACGATCGTGTAGGTGCCCGACCCGGTGGAGTAATAGTCATACACCCAGACCGTATATTGCCCCCCATTGGTACAGGTGAAGGGGTTGATTTGAGCCCAGGAGATGTCGTGGCTCTGACCCAATAGGACGTCGCCCGGACCGCGTATCTCGATCTCGGGGTACATGTTGCCCGAATTCCGCAGGACCCCAACCGCCATCTCTTCCCCGTTGGTCGCCGTGAACACGTAGGAGTCCCTTTGCGCAGCCTTGGTAATACTTCCGGTGATCGGTTGGTCGTAGGCCAGAAGGGGCTGAGCGCAGAGTTGAAACATGGGTGCTTGCGCCAGCAGAATGGTGAGCAGGCCGAGGAGCTTGGAGTTGAGGCTGCACGCCGGACCTGCGGCATGGACGTTGTGGGCGGGATTCTTCATGGGACTATCCTGTTCATTGATGCTGCACGTTCTGATTCGTTCGGCTTGCCACAAAGGCGGAGCAAGGGCCGCTGGGCTTGACGATTCGTAACTGTTCAGGTCGCACATATGAGCGCGGACTCCCCGTCCGCGCATTTGTTGCCGCCAGAGCCGCGCGGACGAGGCGTCCGCGCTCCTATGGAACGGCACTTTCCATTGCGCCCTGGTTCCGCGTTGTACAGAGGAAAACGCGAGGAAAAGTTGCGGGAATTTTCTGGAATTCTGAGGGTCCGGGCAACCATTCACCTCTTGTTGTCGGCCGGCGAGGCGGCCGGTTCTGCGGTGGCCTGGCTGAAATCCACCCGCAGGCCGGTGGTGCCCAGCTCGTTCCATTCGTTGAGGACCTCGAAGGTCAGCGTATTCGTTCCAGGGTGCAGGAGCTTGGCGGGAACGTCGAAGGCTTTGCCCAGGTGCTGTGGCGCGAACTCCGGCGGTTCAATCAGTCCGTCAACATCTGCCTGGTTGATCCTGAGCTTGCTGCTATTGTCTGACCACCAGCGGCCCTTGATCACGGCGCTGTCCGGCCTGAAGCCGGTGAGATCGAAGCTCAGCGTGTAAGTGTAGTAGCCGTAGGGGGCGTCGCCCCGCACCCCGGGCGCGCCGCCGAAGTGATTGAAGCTGATCCAGCCCGAATCGTCATTTTGATAGGCCGGCGGCGGGCCGGGGTCGATCTGGCGGAGCGTTGACTCGTCGCGGCTGGCCCAATTGAATTTCTTGTCGGTCCAGGGAGCGATCGAGGAGTTTTGATCAATCTTGAGGGCTCTCATCGGCAGGGTCAGGCGCGCCTCAGCCGGGGCGGCGGTCATCCACCAATGCGGGTCCGGACTCGCGCCGCCCTCTGCCGTATTCGCGATGCCGGGTATCTGGATAGTGGCCAGGGCGTTGGACACCAAGCCTGCGGCTGCCGCATGGCGCGTTCCCACGACCGCCTCGTAGCAGCCCACTTCGCGGACCGCTTCGTAGAGTCCGTCCCAGGTCTTCTCCTGCTCCCGCTGTTGAATGTATTCGGGCAAGGTGAGAGGGGAAGCGGGCGAGAGCGCGCGGGTGCGGCGGTCGGCGAGGAGCCATTTGGCCCATCGAGTATAGGGATCGGAGCTGAGAGAAGCCGATAGGCCACCCCTCAGCCGGAAAAACTCCTCCAGCGGAGCCGGTTGAACGGTGCGCTCGCTGGGCAATCTCTGTCCGGCGATCGCTTCGGCCAATTCCGGAAGCCAGCCAGGAACGGGTACCGAGGCGGCTGGAATTTCCAGCCGCCTCAAGCCGGAGTAGCAACCGACAATCAGCCACTGTCCCGCCGGGTCGAACTCGACGCACCGGACGTCCAGTGTGAGGGAGTCGGTCAGCGGTTGGCCCGTTTGGGCATCCCAGAGCCGCAGACTCCCCCAGCACGTTGTCAGGACCTGCCCTCCGTCGGGGCTGAACCGGGCGGCCTTAACCTCGGCCCGATGCCTCAGGGGTGGCGTCAGCAAATGGCCGCTGGAGGCGTCCCACACGCGCGCCGTCTTGTTGTCGGAAGCAGTCACCAGCCGTTTTCCATCCGGGCTAAAGCGGGCTCCGTTCACGGCGTCATCGTGCCTCAGCGGCTCAGTGAGGGGCCGGCCGGTGCGCGCGTCCCACAGACGTGCAGTCTTGTCCCAGGACGCGGTGGCCAGGACCCTGCCATCTGGACTGAATTGCGCGCTGGCCACCCGGCCATCGTGTCTGAGCGGCTCAGTCAAAGCCCGGCCCGTGTGCGAGTCCCAAATCCGGGCGGTTTGGTCGGCCGAGGCTGTGACGAGGCGTTGCCCCTCTGGGCTGAAAGCGAGCGCATTTACCTCCCCGGCATGCTTGAGCGGTGGCGCGACAAGCCGGCCAGTGCGGGCGTCCCAAATCCGAGCGGCCCAATCTGCACAACCGGTCACGACGAGCTTGCCATCGGGACTGAATCGCGCGCACCTCACGGGGCCCTCATGCTGGCGCAACTCGACCAGCGCCCGGCCCGAGCGCGCGTCCCATACGCGCGCCGTCTGGTCCGCCGAGGCGGTGAGCACTTGCCCGCCGTCCGGACTGAACTGGACCGCGGCGATAGGGCCCGAGTGCGAAAAAGCGGTGTCGAGAGGCTTGCGGCCGCGCGCATCCCAGAGCCGTGCGGCGTTGTCGAGGCAGGCGGTGAGGATTTGCCGGCCGTCCGGACTGAATTCAATGTCAGAGACGGCGGGCGACTTCCCCCTGGGCTGCTGGAATAGTTCGGAGAGCGCCTGGCCGAATTGGACATTCCAGATCATCACGTGCCCGGCGCTAACCGTAACCAGCCGCCGGCCATCGCCGGTGAACCGGGCACAAAAGGGCGCCGCCGCGTGCCTAAGGGGCTGACTGATGGGTTGGCCGGTCTGGGCATCCCAAACCCGTGCGGTCTTGTCTTGTGATACGGTGGCGATCCATTGCCCATCCGGGCTGAACACCGCCGAAAACACCTGGCCGTCGTGCAGGAGCGGTTGGCGTAACTGGTCGGCGGTGCGGCCATTCCAGATCCTCGCCGTCGTATCATTGGCCGTCACCACCCGCTGTCCATCCGGGCTGAGGTCCGGGCAAGGCTCGCCATCGGCTACCAGGAGCGTGGGTGCCGGCGGATTGGCCACAACATCCCACAGGTGAACAGAGTAACGAGGGCCGCCCGCCGCTACGGTTGAGTAAGCGCAAACGGTCAGCACTCGAGTGCTGTCCGGGCTGAACTTCGCAGAGGTGACCCCTTGACTGCGGCTGGATGGGGCCGGCTTCTGATCCTGGTGGAACAATGGTTCAATCAACAGCCGCCCGGTGCTGGCATCCCAAATCCGCGCAGTGCTGTCTTGCGAAGCGGTAATGACGCGCTGCCCATCGGGGCTGAATTGCGCATCGGTAACGGCGCCGGTGTGCCCGCGTGTCTCCCAGGCGAGCGCCCCTGTCCGAGTGTCCCAAACCCGCGCCACCCTTTCTCCCCAGCCCGTGATCAACCGCTCTGCGCCAGGACTGAACCGGGCGAAAGTGACCACGCCATCATGTTTGAGCGGATCGGCCAGGGGCCGGCCTGTGCGGGCACTCCACACCCGCGCCGTCGTGTCCCGGCAAACGGTGACGACGAGCAGCCCGTTGGGGCTGAAGCTGGCAAAGAGCACAGCCTCGGTGTGTTTGAGCGGTTCGAACAATGGCGCGCCGGTCCGCGCGTCCCATAGAATGGCCGTGTGATCGCTCGACGCGGTCACCAGGCTCTCCCCATCCGGACTCAGGCGCGCCGAATTGACGGCGCCTCGGTGCTTGAGCGCTGTGGGCAGTGGTTGGCCGGTGTCAGCATCCCAGACGCAAACGCTGTTGCTCTCGACTTGCAGAACCATTCGTTGGCCGGCCACGTCGAAGGTGGATGAGTTCAGGTTCATTCGGAGCGCGTGTGCAGACGAGTGTGCCACGTTGATGGGCAGCGCGACCGGCAAGCCGAAGTTGCGGCAAGTCAACACAGACACCAGGCGTCCAGCGGCGACGCGGTCACTTGGGTTCTCACGCAACACTTGGGCCAGGCAAGCCACAGCCGGCGCAGGATTCTGCGCCTCGAGCAGCGCTTCCGCCCTGTGAATTTGCATCCGGCCAAAGTTCTCCTCCGCTCGCTTCCGCTCCTTTTTCGCCTGGCGGGACTGCCACGCCACCCCCGCGGAGCCGAGCGCCGCTACCAGCGCCAACCCAACGAGCAGGCCCGCAACCGTGGGCTTTCGTCTGGCCCATTTTATGCCCCGTTCAAAAAGCGTCACCCGCCGGGCCCGGATCGGTTCATGGCGCAGCCAGCGCTTGAAATCCTCGGCCAAGGCCTCGGCTGAGCCGTAGCGGTGGTTGGGGTCTTTTTCAAGACACTTCAGACAGATCGTCTCCACGTCACGATCGATGCCCTGGTTGAGCGCGCTGGGGCGGGCAGGCTCCTCCTCCGCCACCCGGCGCAAAGTCTCCAGAAGCATCGCAGGGCCAAAGGGCGGCCGTTTGGTCAACAGGTAGTAGAGTATGGCGCCCAGACTGTAGATGTCCACGGCCGTGGTCGGACGCGGCGCCTTCCCGGAAGCTTGTTCCGGGGCCATAAAGCTGGGTGTGCCTGCGGTTGATTCACTCAGGGTCACCGTGCCGCGCCGCCCCAATCGCTTGGCCAGACCGAAATCCGTCACGTGCGGTTCCCCCTTTGCGTCCAGCAAGACGTTTGCCGGCTTGAGGTCCCGGTGCAAAATGCCCCGCCGGTGCGCGTAATGCACGGCCCGAGCCACCTTGGCCACCAACCCCGCCGCGGCACTGCTCGCGAGCGGGCGTTCGGACGCGGACATCCGCGTCGCAAGGTCTTCCCCCTCAACCAACTGCATGCTGAAATAGTGCTGTCCCTGGTGCTCGCCAACCTCGTAGATGGCGACGATGTTTGGGTGATCGAGATTAGCGGCTGCTTCGGCCTCGGCATGGAACCGCCTTACGTCCGCCTCGCTGGCCAGTTGGCCGGTCAGGATCATTTTCACAGCCACGGGGCGTTTCAGGCTCATTTGGCGGGCTCTCAAGACCACGCCCATGCCGCCGCGACCGATCTCTTCGAGTAATTCGTAGTCGCCAAAGTAGCGCACCCTGGCTCCACTCGGTTCGTGAATGGGTGGTTCGGCACTGGCAACAGGCCCCGGAGCCCCCTGCTGCCGCGCGCTGGCGGCGGCCAGCGCGCCACGCAGGGCGCAAACAGGACAGGAGCCCGCTGGCACTTCGCTGGGCAGCGTTGCTCCGCAGACCGCGCATTCTCGTGCTCCCGCCATTGGCTCGTCTTTCTCTCAGGCGTGGTTTCTCACCATCTTATAGAGGAAATGCCAACAAAAAGTTCCGCGGGATCTCGGGCTCCGCTCGGCACCCGCCATCCAGCGTCACTTGCCTATCACGCCGATCAGATATTGAATTTCCTCATCAATCTCAGCCGGACTGGCGACAGTATGGGCGATTTCGTCCCGTACAAGCTCGTGATACCGAGCGCGCAACCGATGGACCGCCGATTTGACCGCCCCCAGCGTCATGTCCAGTTGCGCGCCGACTTCGGCATAACTCGGGGCGTCCCCGTCGGCCGCCTCGAAAACCTTCAACCGTTCGTATTGTTCGGCTTTGCCGATGCGGACGTACTCCTCGCGCAAACGCTCCCGCGCCTGTTCCAGCAGAGTGAGGGCCCACCGCCGCTCGAAGATCCTCTCGGCATTCAGTTCATCGACCGGCTCCAGGCGATAACGCCCTTCGGGCATTTGCTCGTCCAACGAAATGAAGGTCTGGCCTCCCCCGCGTTTCGCGGCCCGCACCCGGTCCCATTCATCTGAGAGGAAATGCCTCAGTGCTGCCAGGAGAAACGAGCGGAACTTGCCTTTTGCGGGCTGGACTTGCCCCAGGTAATTCTTCTGGACGAGACGCGCAAAAAACTCCTGTGTCAGGTCCTTCGCCGATTCTTCGTCGTGCCCCTGCCGTCGAACATAAGCGTAGAGGGGGTACCAGTAAACGCGGCAAAGCTTGTTCAAAGCCTCAGTGGCCAGCGGCGAGGCCGGATCGCGCGCGCTGAGCACTACACTCCAATGGGTGGTGGTGAACCAATCGCCCTGGCCAGATGAACACGTCCCGCTGTCAGTTGCCTTTGACATCCCGCGCGCCTGCCTCGCTCCGGTTAAACGAAGGCCAGTATAGCTATCCACCCACTTTCGCCAAGGACAAAAGGGCAGGTAATGGACTTCACAAGGGGGGGCGTCCGGGCGTCTGGGTTGTTGACAAAGCAGAGTTTCTGGAAGGCCAAAGCGGGGGAATGCGCCGCACTCCAGACCCTTCGCGAACAATGGAAGCGCATCCGAGATGGCGAAGCCCTTGGAGTGCGCGGCATTCCCGCGCTTTGGCTTCGATGGGGACAGACGTGCCGAACACAACTGCCCAACGGCCTGCTTCATAAAGCTCCCGGAGGATGAATTGCGAGTATGGTCACAATATATGTTAAGAGATTCTCGTTGACATGACTCGAAGTCCCTCTAATATGGCCAATAGGTTTACTTGCTAACTCACTGTGCAAGCCCGCAGCCGCCATGACGCTGTCCGGCCTCTCCCGGCCCCGGGAGGCCTCTGTCCGGGCAGCGGCTGGAAACCCGGCTCCAACCCCACACCTCCCACCTGTCAACCATGAGAAAGGCACTCCTATGAATGGAAGCGCGGTCTATGGCGAACGCGTCGTCATCGTCGAAGTCCACAGCGGCAACGTCAACCTCAAGACCGGCCGCATCTCCAGCACGCCCTCCAGTCATGTCTCCGCTGATAACCGGGACAAGACCGTGGTTTGGGACGACCGCCTGCTCCATCCCGTCACGGATGGCGAGGATGACGCCCACGAGAAATTGTTCCACGTCGACGACATTCATTTGCTCAAGGAGCAGGAGGCCCGGTCGCTCCAGGACCCCACCACCGCCCAGAACTGGTTCGGCAGCATTTACCAGGACTGGCTGGTCACCAAAATCCGCCGCGCACTCAAACGGCTGAAGGTGAATTAGAACGAGTGATTGTCTTTCGCCCGGTTTTCGGTCTTACTGAGGGCATGAAAGCGATCTTCTGCTCCTTGGTGTGCGGTGCGGCGGCGGTTGCGGCCGGGGCCGAGGTGGTGACTTACCCGGCGCCGGCGGGGAGGCCCTCTCGCCGGATTACGAGGTCCAGGCCGGCGGCCAGAAAGTGGATGTCTATACTGCGCGCGTGCTCGACCCGCCGTTCGCCGGCAAGGAATATGATTACGGCGGGGCCTACTCGTTCGCCAATTTCGACATGGCAGGGGCGGTCGAGGTGCGCATCACCTCGAAACGCTCTTTGCGGGAGACGGTGGTTCGCCCGGCGCGCCCGGACGTGACATTGCGTCCGGAAGGGGACCACACCCTGGTCCTGTCGCTGCCGGGCCCGCTCAAGCTGAGCCTGGAGCCGGACGGGAAAAAGGGGCCGCTGCTGCTCTTCGCCAATCCGCTGGAAGAGCGCCCGCCCCAGCCCGGGGCGCCGGGCGTCATCTATTTCGGGCCGGGCGTTCACAAACCCGGGAAGATCGTCCTGACCAATAACCAAACGCTTTACCTGGCCGGCGGGGCTGTGGTCAAAGGCGGCGTGGCGGCGGAAGGCCAGAACATCCGCATCACCGGCCGGGGCATCCTCGACAGCTCCGATTTCGAGTGGCGCCGAGGGCCGACGCCCCAAGTGGTCGCCATTCGCGGCACCAACGTCGAGGTCAGCGGCATCACGGTCCGGGGCGCATCGCATTGGACGATCGTGCCGCGGGACAGCCGCCAGGTCACAGTGCGGGGGGTGAAGATCTGCGGGGGGCGGGTGCAGAACGACGACGGCATCAACCCGTGCAACTCCCAGGACGTGCTCATCACGGATTGCTTCATTCGCAGCGACGACGATTGCGTGGCGCTCAAGGGCCTGGAGCTCGCCGGGCCCAACAGCAACGTCGAGCGGGTGACAGTCCAGGACTGCACGCTGTGGTGCGACCGGGCGCGGATTTCCTGCTCGGGCACGAGAGCCGGGCGCCTTTCATGCGGGGCATCACCTTGCGCAACCTGGACATCATTCACTTCTCGATGACGCCGTTCCTGTTCGAGCCGGGCGAGGAGATGCGGCTGGAGGACGTGACGGTCCAGGACGTGCGCCTCAACGGCGAGGGCCAGAACGAGCTGCTCCGGCTCAAGCCCGTGGTCAACCAGTATATGCGCCGGAAAGTGCCGGGCCACATCCAGGACGTGCGTTTCCGCAACGTGACCGTGACAGGCAAACCCGGGGCCTATCGCGCGCAACTCAGCGGCGCGGACGAGCAGCACCAGGTGCGCAACGTTTCCCTTGCCGGCATCGAGATCCTCGGCGAAAAGCTCACCGCCGGCTCAGAGCGGCTGCAAGTGGGCGAACACGTCCAGGGCCTGTCCGTCGAGCCTCGATAAGCGGCTGGGGCCCATCGCGGCAACCAACTTTGTCGCAGCCTTTGTCGCAACCTTTGTCGCAACCTTTGTCGCAGCCTTTGTCGCAACCTCTGTCGAAGAAGGGCCAAGTCGACAAAGGCTGCGACAAAGGTTGCGACAAAGGTTCCGACACCGGTTCACTCGGTCGTTCTAAAGGGCAGGGTGAGGGTGAAGGTGGCGCCGCGGCCCGGGCCGTCGCTATGGGCGGAGAGGGCGCCGCCCAGTTCGCGGGCGGCCAGGGCGCTGCTGTGGAGGCCGAAGCCGTGGCCGTTGGGGCGGGTGGTGAAGCCGTGGGCAAAGATGCGGGTGAGATTCTCCGGGGGGATGCCGACGCCATTGTCCACGACTTGGATTTGGACCTGGCCGTCCTGGGCGCGGCGGGCGCGCAGGGTGAGGAGCTTGTCGGCGGACGGGGACTCGCTCAAGGCGTATTTGGCGTTGCGGATGAGGTTGATGAGGATTTGGAGGACCTTGTGTTTATCGACCAGGATGGGGGGCAGGGGTTCGAGGTCGCGCTGGTAGCGGATGGTGTGCCGCTGCAGGGCGCCGGCGTTGATGTGGAGGGCGTCCTCGACCAACTGGGCGAGGTCGACCAGTTCCTGCACACCGGCAACCTTGGCGTAGCTCTGCTGCATGGCGACGATCTGGTTGACGTGATCGACGTGCCGGCGCAGTTGTTCGAGTTCCCGGAGCACGTAACCCTTTTGCTCCTCGAGCTTGGCCGGGACGCTGGCCAGGTACTGGGGGATGTGCTTGCCCCGCGCATCGGTGGTCAGGAACTCGTCGAGCTGGCCGGCGTTTTCCTGGAGCAGCGCCGGGATGCGGGCGACGTTGTTGAAATTCAGTTGCTTGATAGCGTCAATGACCAGGCTGGCGGAGACATTGATGCTGTTGAGGGTATTGCCGACGTTGTGGAGGACGTCGCTGGCCACTTCGGCCATGCCGGCCAGGCGCGAGGTTTCCACAAGGCGCTGGTGGGCGCTCTCCAGTTCCATCTCGGCTCGCTTGAGGACCGTGGCGTCTTTGGAGATGCCGAAGGTGCCGATGAGGTTGCCCTTCCTGTCGTACCAGGGCATCTTGGTGGTCAATACCCAACTGACCCGCCCGTCCAGGGGCGTCTGTTTCTCCAGTTTCCCGAGAATCGGCTGGCCGGTGCGGAGGATTTCCTGCTCGTCCTCGTAGGCGGCCCGGGCGTGCTCCTCGGTGAAAAAATCGAAATCGGTCTTGCCGCGAATGGACTCGAGGTCGTCCACGCCGAAGATCCGCTGAAAGGACTTGCTGAAGTGAACGAAACGGGAGTGGCGGTCTTTGAAGTAGATGGCGTCCGGGGCATTGTCCAGCAGGGCCTGCAGCGCGTCGTTAGCGTCCGCCATGGCCGGCTGCGTGCAGACAAAACGAGCCTCCGGGACGTTGGGCGCCGTCGCCGCAACTGGTGTATCGGAATACTCGTTCATACTCGGAAAAACGGCTCGCGTTTTCCATCAATGCTCCGGGACCCGCGTGCTCAACCCTGCAGCCTGACAATCCAACGCGACTGGATCTGGCACTGAACTGCCAATCCAATGCGATCATCGCTCAAGGGGATAAGCATGTCTGATGCCAACGTCATGGAGGGGGAATAGTGCCCGGTAGCGGCCAAGACGGGGTTTTGGCCGATCCATCGTGAGCCGCACGAGCGTAAGTTGTTGCGTCAACCCTACTTGGGACTCGACACAGGGATCGTTGGCCCGCCTTGCTCAGAGGGGAGAAGGCATTCCGCCGGGTGGCAGGCGAGGATGGCACCAGGACGCCCGGGCGGCAAACCCTTCCGGGCTGGGTGATGTTTCCCACCCGCTGGGACTCTTTCCTCGAGTCGGCGCGAAGTCCGAAGGTTTTGGACTGCGCCAGTCCTCTGGCGCTTTTTGGACCGTGGGGAGGCGAAAGCGCCAGAGGACTGGCGCAGTCCAAAACGCTTCGCGCCGGGCTGCGCCCATCCGGTTCAGGGTCCCCTTGCGCGATTTCAAAACCGTAGAGGCTCACTCTCAGAGCAGCCGTACCCCTTCAGCTTCAGCCGCCTCTCGCAACTGATCGTCCTGCGTCGCGAGCGGCAAGCTGCGCCGCATCGCGAGGTCGAGGTATGCCGCGTCATAGCTTGTCAGTTTGTGCTTTTGCGCCAGCAAATGCGTGGCGCTCCAGACCTGTTCGAGACACGCCTCGTTGACCTCGATGGGCAGTGATCGGAAAAACTGGATGTGACCGGCAATTTCAGCGTGTGCCGCCCGCTGACGACGCTCCACAGACAGAAGCGCGTTGACGATCTCCCACCGCCAGAGGGCGGGCACAAAGGCCTTCGCGCCGGTTCCGAGCGAGTCCAGCACCTGGTCTGTTTGAGCGGATGCCTCGTCCTCCAACACCCAGGCGAGCGCGAACGAAGCATCCAAGGCAAAACTCACGCTCGGCCCTCCTCGATAAGGTCCTTGATTTCGAAGCTTGGGCCTGCCCGGGGGGTTCAGAACGATTCGCCTTGACTTCGCCTGGGCGATGACCGCTCGGATTTCCTCCAGGCTCTTGCCTTTGGCGGGTATAAGCCTTGCGACCTCCTCGCCATGCAGAGTAATGGCGAAACCCTCCCCCTTTCTCGCCCGATCCAGTAGTTCGGAAAACTTTGCTTTGGCGTCTGAAGCCGCGATAATTGTTGTTGCGCTCATATTGATATTGGCCAGTTTTTTGACCGGTCAGAGACTAGTCTAACACCCTGCCTTCATCTTGGAAAGTAATTCTCCCATCATCCATCGGATCCCAAAGCCCATCCGCGCCCGTGCCCACTAACGGATCTGGGCCGGAACATTTCGGCGCAATTCTTCGAGCCACACCTCGGCCTCGGCATCACTGGGGGCGCGCCAGTCGCTGCGGGGTGAGAGCGAGCCGCCGGAGCCGACCTTGGGGCCATTGGGCAGGGCGGAGCGTTTGAACTGGCTGAGCTTGAAGAAGCGGACCAGGAAGACCTCCAGCCATTTGCAGATGGCGGGCAGGTCGTAGGCGATGCGTTTTTCGGCAGGCAGCAGGTTGGGCCAATCGCCGCGGTTTTTGTCGCCCCAGGCCTGCCAGGCCAGGAAGGCGACCTTGCTGGGGCGGAAGCCGTAACGGGAGATGAAATAGAGGTTGAAGTCCTGGAGTTCGTAAGGGCCGAGGGTCTCGGCGGTTTTCTGGGCTGGCCGGGAGGAATCGCCGGTGGCGTGGGGCACCAGTTCGGGGGAGATCTCGGTGTCGAGGATGGCCTGGAGTGTGGCGTTGGCAGCGGGATCGAACTGGCCGGAGGAGATCACCCAGCGGATGAGGTATTGGATGAGCGTCTTGGAGACGGACACGTTGACGTTGTAGTGGGACATTTGGTTGCCCACGCCGTAGGTCATCCAGCCCAGGGCCAGTTCGCTCAAATCGCCGGTGCCCAGGACAATGGCCTGGTGGCGGTTGGCCAGGCGGAAGAGGTGCGAGGTCCGTTCGCCGGCCTGGACGTTCTCGAAGGTCAGGTCATAGACCGGTTCGCCGCGGGCGAAGGGGTGGCCGATGTCGCGGAACATCTGGAGGCAGGCGGGGCGGATATTGATCTCGCCGGCGGTGACGCCCAGGGCTGCAACGAGCCGGCGGGCGTTGGTGCGGGTCAGCTCGCTGGTGGCAAACCCGGGCATGGTGTAGGCCAGGATGTTCTGGCGCGGCAGCCGCAGCCGGTCCATCGCCTTGGCGGCAACGATCAGGGCCTGGGTTGAATCCAGCCCGCCGGAGATGCCGATGACCACGCGCTGGATGCCGGTGTGCGAGAGGCGCTTGAGAAGGCCGTGGACCTGGATGTTGTAGGCCTCGTAACAGCGCTGGTCACGCTGGCGCGGGTCGCTCGGCACATAAGGAAAGCGCGCTATCCGGCGCTCCAGCGGCACCTCCACCTCGGGCAGGCGCAGCTCGAAGGGCACCCGGCGCACGGCCAGCACCCGCTCGCGGCATTCGGCCAGGGAGTCCTGGAAGCTGGTCAGCCGCACCCGGTCCTGCGCCAGCCGCTCCAGGTTGATGTCGGCGGTGATCACCTGCTCGCCCTGCGCGAACCGCTCCGATTCCGCCAGCAAATCGCTGTTCTCGTAGATCAACGCGTGCCCATCCCAGGCAAGGTCCGTCGTCGATTCGCCCGGCCCCGCGGCCGAGTAAAGATAGGCGGCCACGCACTTGCCCGACTGCGCGGCGCACAGGAGGCGGCGGTAGTCGGCCTTGCCAATGATGATGTTGCTGGCCGAGAGGTTGGCCAGGACGGTCGCCCCCGCCAGCGCCGCGTAGGTGCTCGGCGGAATCGGCGTCCACACGTCCTCGCATATCTCGACGTGCAGCTTGAAATGGTCCACGTTCACCGCCTCGATGACCAAATCGTTGCCGAAAGGCGCCGGTTGCCCGAGAAATCGCACTTCACGGGCGAGCGCGTTGCGGCCCGAGGTGAACTGCCGCTTTTCGTAAAACTCGCGGTAGTTCGGCAGGAAAGTCTTGGGAACCAGGCCCAGGACCCGGCCGCGATACGCGACGACCGCGCAATTGAAGAGCTTGGCCTCGAACCGCAGCGGCGCGCCCACAATCAGCACCGGGGCCAGTTCGCGGCTCTGCTCGACCAACTGCGCCACCGCCTCCTCCACCGCCCGCAGCAGGGCATCCTGGTGAAAGAGGTCCTCGTTCGAGTAGGCCGACAGGCCCAACTCCGGAAACAGCGCCACCGCCGCATGGGCCTCCGAGGCCCGCCGCGCCAGCTCGAGCGTCCGCTCCACGTTGTAGGCGGGGTCCGCCACCCGCAGCGCGGGGATGCACACGGCTGCCCGGATGAACCCGTGCGTGTAAATGGAATTGAACCGCTCAGCCATGCCCTATAACTACCCGGAATGGGACAACGTTCCAAGTAAATAGGTTGCGGGAGCAATGCCTCAGTGAACACGGGAGCGGTACAGCGGGCGGACCCCTCACCCCAACCCTATCCCCACCCGCTGCGACGGCGCGGCAGCGCGGCGAGTCGGATGGGGAGAGGGAGAATGCTCCGCAGTCGCTCGAGGAATCAGCGATGCTGGGAAGTTCAAGAGACTGCCGACGCTTCTCCCTCTCCCCTTCGGGTAGTGGGGGGGTTCGGGACTCCAGGCCTTGCTGCACTTGGGCCAAGGTCTGCCCTTCCAGAAAGACTTGCCGGCCGACCTGGGCGATCAAGTCAAAAGCGTAACAACAGCGCGCGGGCACCAGGCGGGCCAAGTCCGCCGAACGTTGCGGCTTGGCCTCCGGGTGGTCCGGGTCGGTGCGCATGACTTCCACGGCCACCAAGGGGCCATGCTGCCCACTGACCACGCGACGGGCGCGGCTCTTGAGCACGGGAAGAGACTGGGCGGGGGCATCAAACCGATAGGTAGGCAAGGCGCAGGGCCGGGCCAGGGATTGCAGTTGCTCAGCCGCTTGGCGACTCAGGTCCTGAGCCAGGCTCGCCAGGCTTAAGGTGCCGTTTTTTTTTGATCTCATAAAAGGCCTGCGCCTGGCGGATTTGGCTGGGGCTCAGGCCAACGCCCCGCTTCTGGAGCAGCCGGACCAGGGTCGGCACCCGGGCGTGCGGATGTTGAATGAGCGTGCTCAGCAGGGCGACGACTTCCAGGGCACTGACTCCGGGCGGCAAGGCCGGGCCCGCCCCCACTGCGGAGAGCGGCGCCGCCAGCGTCTGAGTCTGACGCTGGGCTTGTTGGCGGCGTTGCTGGGCGGGATCGGCGGCCAAATACAGGGCGCGGCGGCCACGGTGAGCAATGCCGACTCGACCCTCGCGCCCCAACCGACATAGCAGGTTGGCCACGGGCGTGGAGAGCTGCGCCTCCAACTCCGGGACGGTGCAACCGGCCGGAGCCTTGGCCACCAAGGCAGCCAGGGTTTGGAGCAGGTTGCCGTGCCGGGAAAAGCCGATCTGCCGGTGGAACCACAGGCCGTGGTCATCGAAGACCGGGGTTTGGGGCAGGGTGTAGTAAGCGGCGTTGGCGTTAAAGCTGTTGTGATAGCCGGTTTTGCGCAGGGCCCGCACCACGGTCATGTGGCAGCAATGCACGCGCTGGCGCAAGGCACGCATGGTTGCGACGCCCAGACGACGAAGCTGTTGGATGACGGAGTGTTCGGCGCGCGTTAAGTCCGTAGCCATAATGTTATTGTAAGTGATTGACTGGGCCATTTCAGGGCGTTATTCATCAAACACAATGACATTTTTAGGTGCGACCGTGGCGGCTATTCTTCAAAAAGGCCCGAAAAACACGGATTCCCCTGGACCTGAAAAGTTAAACTATGTGAGCCCTGTTAAGACCGACCCCAGAAACAACCCTGATTACGGGGGATTTTAAGGCAACCGTTGTTCGGAATGATACCTGATGGGGAGAGGGACGACCACCGCCTGTCTCTCGATGAATCCCGGAGCGTTGGAACTCGGGTGAACCGGAAACTTCACCTTGCATCTTCCCAAGCCGCGTTGGACACTCCGGCGGCATGAATCGCATCGATGAGAGATTCGCCCGGCTCAAGAACGAACACAAAAAGGGGTTCATTGCCTATATCGGGGCGGGAGACCCGGACCTGGAGGCCACACGCCGGCTGGCGGCGGCCTTCGACAAGCTGGGCGTGGACGTGCTCGAGCTGGGTGTGCCCTTCAGCGACCCTCTGGCCGACGGCCTAGTCAACCAACTTGCCGCCCAACGGGGCCTGGCCTCGGGGACGACCCCCTCGGGCGTGCTGGCGGCCGTCTCGGCCATTCGGCAGGGGTCGCAGATCCCGATTGTCCTGTATCTCTACTTCAACCTGGTTCACCGTTACGGCGTCGAGCGGTTCATCGAGGATGCGGCGCGGGCGGGTGTGGACGGCCTGCTGGTCCTGGATTTGCCGCCGGAAGAGGGCGCAAGCTGCGAGGCCCTGGCGCGCCGGGCCGGGCTGCACCTGATCTACCTGGTCGCCCCGACAACCCCGGATGACCGGGTCGAGTTGATCGTCAAGCGTGGCGCAGGGTTCATCTACTACGTCTGCCGCGAGGGTGTGACCGGCGTGCAGGACAAGGTTGCCGAGAGTATCGCTGCCATGACCTCGAGGATCCGGGCGCACACGGACTTGCCCATCGCCGTGGGCTTCGGGATCTCGACCCCGGAGCAAGCCCGGTTGGTGGCTGCGGACGCCGACGCGGTGGTCGTGGGCAGCGCGATTGTGAACCAGATCGCCCGGCTGGGACGGGACCCGGCCCTGGCGGAGCGGATTGCGGAGTTCGTCCGGCCCCTGGCGGCAGCGGTGAAGGGCGCAACGCAGATGGGATAATGATGGAGTGCTTCGAGAACAGGAATCGGTCAGTGAAGGCGGAGACGGAGTGCCGGGCGGACCCCTCACCCCGCCCCTCTCCCCTTCGGAAGGGGAGAGGGGGAATTCGCGGGAGCGGCTCGAGCAAGCGGAGCCGCCTGGAAATTCCAGAGGCTGCCGATGTTTCTCCCTCTCCCCTTTGGAAGGGGAGAGGGTCGGGGTGAGGGGTCGGCCCCGTGTGTCGCTCCCGCGTTCAGTGAGGCCGTGCTGAATATGAAAACAAACCTTAATGCAGCGGATCGGTTCGCGATCATCATGGCGGGCGGGCGGGGTGAGCGGTTTTGGCCGGTGAGCCGCCAGAAGACGCCTAAGCAACTGCTCCCGCTGCTGGGGGGGCGTTCGTTGTTGCAGCAGGCGGTTGAGCGGGTGCTGCCGCTGGTGGCGCTCCGGAACGTGCTCGTCATCACCAACGAACTCCAGGCCCCGGAGGTGCGCAAACAACTGCCCAAGCTCCCGGCGGCAAATATCGTCGTCGAACCGGTGGGCCGGGACACCTGCGCGGCGGTCACGCTTGGGGCCGCCCTGGCCGGGGCGCGCTCGACGACCGCGGTGATGGCGGTGCTCCCTGCCGACCATGTCATCCCTGAGGAGAAGAAGTTTCAGCAGGTCCTGGGGGACGCCCTGGACTTGGCGGGGTGGGGGCAGGCCATTATCACCATCGGGATCAAACCGACCGAGCCGGCGACCGGCTATGGCTACATCCGGGTGGGCCAGGCCCTGCCGCCCCCGCAAGGGGCCAAGGCCTCCAAGACCGCCTTCTTCCGCGCCGAGCAGTTCGTCGAAAAGCCCCAATACGACCAGGCCCTGGACTACATCAACTCAGGCCAATACCGCTGGAACGCGGGGATGTTCGTCTGGTCGTTCGTGACGATCACCGAGGGGCTGCAGAAACACCAGCCGGAGATGTACCAGGCCTGCCAGCGGTGGTTCAAAGTGGCGGGCACGCCTGCCAAACTCAAGCAGGCCCTGGCCAGGGATTATCCCGAGCTCAAGCGGGTCTCGATCAATTACGCGCTCATGGAGCACGCGCAAAATGTCATTGTGGCCGACGGGGCGTTTGCCTGGGACGACCTTGGCTCCTGGAGCGCCCTGGCCCGGCATCTCAAGCCCGATGCCGAAGGCAACTGCGCGGTGGGCGATTTCATCCACGTGGATGGAGCCCGCAACCTCATTTTCGACGCCCGCACGCGCGCGCGGCGCACCCTCATTGCGGTGGTCGGCCTGCGCAACGCCATCCTGGTCCAGACTGACGATGCCACACTCCTGGCCCACAAGAGCCAGGCGCAGAAGGTCAAGCAGTTGGTCAAGATACTCGCTGACGATCCCAAGTTGAAACGGCTGGTGTAGGCGCCACGTCGGATAGGAGCGCGGACGCCCTCGTCCGCGCGTTTCTTCACGCGGACGGGGCGTCCGCGCTCCTAGGCGCGTCAGAAGAACAGGGTCAGGCCCGTCAGGAAGGCGCTGGTGTTCACGCCCAGGTTGGGGGAGCTCACACTGGCGTTAGAGAGATGGACAAACCGATACTGGAGGGTCAGGGCCAGGTCGTCGCGCAGGAACAGATGAAGCCCGGCGGCGGTCTGGAGGGTGAACTCGAAGGTCGTGCTGAGATCGCCGTTGCGGATGTCTGTCGCGGCCATCCCCGCGCCCAGGTCCACAAAGGGAATCCAGCGGTGGCCGGTGGCAAAGTTGTAGCGGAGCAGCGGGGCGCCGCCAATGACGTAGCCGGAGGAGGGGTGGAACTGGCCGGCGCCGAAGACCTCGCCCAGCAATTCCCAGTTCCCCCGGTACCACCTCTCTTGGCCTGCGACTTTGCCGACCATCCAGCCGTATTGCACCACGCCCAAACCCAGGTCGTGGGTGTGCTGGCTGCCGAACACCCGCATCCCCGAACCGGGGCCTGCCGACAAATCCAACTCGTGCGCGCCCGGCCTGAACCCCTCGCCCACTCCGGCCTCCCAAAGGCCCGGGTCCGCCCCGGCCGGCGGCGTCTCGGGCTGTCGCTGGGCCGCGGCCAGGCCCGCCGCCAGGCAAACCCCGACGACCAGCAGAGAGACTCTCAGCCCAACCGGGCACAGGGACCCCTTGGGCAGACGACCACCTCGGAGAATAACGGATTGAACCATCTGCCAAACTATCCCAGCGCAGCCCGGCTGCAACTAAAAATCCCCGGTTCAGAAGGGGACGTCGTCTTCCTCGGCGGATGGGGCGTCCGGGGCGGGGGCTGGGGCAGCTTCGGGCTGGGCCGGCCGGGCTGGCCGGGCCGGGTTGAGCCGCGGCCGGCGGGCGCGGCCGGGCGTTGTCGAAGGCCGCGCCGCCTTCGGAGGGCCTGGCATTAATAAAGGAAAAGCCCTCGAGGACGACGTGCAGCTTGCTCTGTTTCTGGTGAGTGTTCTTGTCCTCCCACTGGTCGAGTTTGAGCCGGCCCTCGACCAGGAACGGCCGCCCCTTTTTCATGTATTGGGCGATGACCTCGGCCTGGCGCCCGAAGGCATCGACATCGACGAAAGTGACCTCTTCCTTGGTCTCGCCGGTCTCGGTCTTCCAGGTCCTGTTGATGGCCAGGCCGATGCGGGCGATGGCGGTGCCTTTGGGGGTGTAGCGCAGGTCGGGGTCGCGTGTGAGGTTGCCCGCGAGGATGACTTTGTTGAAGCTGGCCATAGGTTCCTAGGTGGTTGGTTGGGTGGGTTGATGGGCTGAGGCGGGTTTGGGCGCCGGCGAATTGGTGAACAGGACGCGGAAGATGTCCGTGTTCATGGCGAACCGGTGCTTGAGTTGATCGAGGAGGGTGGATTGGCCCTCGAAAATGATATTCACGTAGAAACCGGCGCTGTGCCGCTTGTTGGCGACGCGGGCGAAGTTGCGCTTCTCCATCTTCTGCACGGTTTCCACTTTGCCGCCCAGGGAAGCAATCTCGGCGGAGATCTTATCGATCGTGTCCTTGATGCCTTCTTCTTTGCCGGCGGTTTCCAGTATGAACAAGCCTTCGTATCGTTTCACTGCTCTTCTCTTTCGTTGGGGGCGTCCCGTTCGGGCGGGGCGCCGTTAAACTGATTCATTGCCTTCTGTATCCCGGCTTCCAGCCAGCACTGCGCCTGGTCGGCCGCCCGGCCCAAAACTTCGTCCACCAGCGGCATCTCGGTCGAATGAAATCGCCCGAGCACGTGCCCGGTGATCTGGCGCAGGTTGGCCTGCCGGCCGATGCCCACGCGCAGCCGGGCATAGTCGCGCGCGGCCAGCCGCTGCTGGATGGATTCCAGCCCATGGTGGCCGCCGCTGCCGCCGCCTGGCCGGAGCCGCAGTTCGCCCAGCGGCAAATCCGCATCGTCCACGACCACCAGCATCTGCGCCAGCGCCACCCGGTAGAAGGCCTGCACCGCCCCTACCGCCTCGCCGCTGGCATTCATGAATGTCTGCGGCCTGCACAACAACACGCGGCGCCCTGTCCGCTCCGCCCGCGCCAGGCTGGCGTTGAACTTCTTCTCGTAAGTCCAGCCCGCCCGCCAGCGTTCCGCCAGGCGCTCGACCACCTGGAAACCGGCATTGTGCCGGGTCCGCGCGTAATCGGCGCCGGGATTGCCCAAGCCCACGATGAGATACAGGTTCTCCATGCGCGGGACCAGCCGGCGGCCCGGAGCCAACCGCGCCGCCGCCCAAATCACTGCTACTTTTTCTTGCCGGCCGGGGCTTTCTCGGCGCCCTTGGCCGGGGCTTTCTCGGCGCCCTTGGCCTGGGCTTTTTCGGCACCCTTGGCGGGGGGCTTCTCGGCGCCCTTGGCGGGGGCCTTCTCGGCGCCCTTGGCGGGGGCCTTCTCGGCCCCCTTGGCACCCTTGGCGGGGGCCTTTTCGGCGCCCTTGCCGGGGGCCTTTTCCGCCCCTTTGGCCGCAGGGGCCTCTTCTTCGCCTTCCTTCTTCTCTTTGATCATCTCGACCTCGCCCGGCGCGGCAGCTTCCGCCTCGGCGGCAGCTTCCTCTTCCTCAGTGCGCGGCGCGGCCACGGCGATAACTGCCATCTGTTTGTCCCCCACCAACTCGACGCCGCCCGGCGGTTTGATCTCCCCCAGGTGGACGGCCTCGCCCAGCTTGAGGTGGGTCACGTCCACCATAATCACCTCGGGCAGGTCCTTGGGCAGCCCGCGCGCCCGCACCCGAAAGAGCACGTGCTCGAGCACCCCGCCGCCGGTCTTGACGCCCTCGGCCTCGCCCACCGTCTCGACCGGCACGCTGATGGTCACCTTTTCATTTTCGGCCACTTCGTGGAAGTCCACATGGAGGATCTTCCCGCTCAGGGGGTGGTGTTGGATTTCCTGGACCAGGGCCAGGCGCTTGGGCCGGGCGTCGTCCTTGACCTCAAGGTCAACCAGGAGGTTTTCGGAGACCGAGCGGTGGATGAGGTCTTCCATTTCCTTGGCTTTGACCTCGAGGCTCTGGGCCTGGGCCTGCCGGCCATAGATGACGGCCGGGACACGGCCCTCGGCGCGGAGTTTTTTGGCCCCGGCGCGCCGGCTCAGTGCTCGGGGCAATGCGCTCAGTGATACGGATTTCATTGTCGTTAAATCGTTCCAGGGCCTGCGCCCGGGGGCGCGCGGCCCGGCTGGCGCCCGTCAACTGGTGCGCCCGCCATTAAACTCGAACAGCGAAGTGACCGACGAATTGCTGTGAATTCGCTTGATAGCCTCGCCCAAAAGCCCTGCCACAGACAGGGTCGTGATCTTCACCCCGCTCATAGCCGGGCGTAGGACGGTATCAGTTGTTATCAATTCGTCAATAGCCGATTTTCGCAGCCGCTCGATGCCGAGGTTAGTGCTGAGGATGGCGTGGGAGACACAGGCGATGATGCTGCGGGCGCCCTTGCGTTTGAGCCGTTCGGCGGCGGCGGTCAGCGTGCCCGCCGTCTCCGTCAAATCGTCCACCAACAGGGCGTTCTTGCCCCGGATCTCCCCAATGACGGCCAGGGACTCGACCTCGCTGGCGCTGCGCCGTCGTTTGGCCACGATAGCCAGGCTCGACCCGAGCACCTGCGAATAGGCATAAGCCATCTTGAGCCCGCCCACGTCCGGGCTGACCACGACCAGGTCGTTCAGGCGCTTCTTCTTGAGGTACTGGTACATCACCGGCGCGGCGTAGAGGTGATCGACCGGGATGTCAAAAAACCCCTGGATCTGCTGGGCGTGCAGGTCCATGGTCAGCACCCGGTTGGCCCCGGCGGCGACGACCAGATTGGCCACCAGCTTGGCGGTAATGGGCACGCGCGGCTGGTCCTTCCGGTCCTGGCGCGCATACCCGTAAAAGGGCATCACCGCCGTGACCCGGGCTGCGCTGGCTCGGCGCAGGGCGTCCATCATGATGAACATCTCCATCAAATGATGGTTGGTCGGCGGAGAGGTGGATTGGATCAGGAATACATCCTCGCCCCGGACATTCTCCTCGATCTTGACGAATGTCTCGCCGTCCGGGAACGGCTTGATCGTCGACTTGCCCAGTTCGATCCCGATATAGGCGCAGATCGCCTGCGCCAGGGGCTGGTTGGAAGTGCCGCTGAAAATCTTCACGATTGGCTCGCTATTCGCATCAAAAAACAAAAACAAAAATCCACCCCGCGGGTGGAGCTTAGAGCGGGGGTGACTTTACCACCCGGCCGCCTTGGCGCAAGAGGAAAATCCAGAACCGAAAATCGAGCGCCGATCGGGCTCCCGCTGGGCTCCTGGCACTACTGGCTCGGCCCTGCGAATCTTTTTGCATCCCACGATGTTCTTTGCCACATTCACTCCATGAGTATGGCAACCGCAACCGAGCGCCAGGACCCAAGGCCGCTCTCGGCGGAGGATTTATTCGAGTTCTGGTCACGGCATTCCGACGAGTTCATGGATTGGCAGCGGAAGAACTTCATCGCGAGGCAGGCCAGCCGCCAAGAATTGGAGGAGCACGGCAAACGTCTCGATCTCATTCTTGGCCTGACGCTCCACATGTACTCGGTAGCCTCCAGGGCGATGCCTGGGGCCCTGCGTGCCATCAGCGGCCGGCTGAGGCAGCTCCAAGACTCACGCACACTGGTTGATAATCCGATGACGGATCAAGAAGCGGATGCCATTTTGCGGCAGGTCTTCCCTGATGAACCCGGAACTGGCCGCTCTGCTTGAAGCCTACGATGCGTTCCGGGAGGCTGCTCCCGAGCAAGCGGATCGCCTGGGCGACGCCTACGAGTTGATGCTTCACAGTTACAGCGAACGATCTGGAATCGCTGCCGAGCAGCTTGAGCGAGCCGTGAAGCTACGTTATCTCCGCCAGGTGCGAGCTGAGCGGAAGCGGCCCAGTGCTCTCCCTCCCAAGGCGTAAGCGAACGGGGTCAGAAAGCTGCCGGGGTGCTCGCTTTTTGTTTGCCGCCGGGCGGCGGTGGGATAGAGTGGCGCCGCTGAACTGCAACCAACTGCCCATCGTGCAACTCGACGCAATGCCCAGTCCGGCCCCCGGCCGCCGGCTTTCCATGAACGGCCGCCATGCCCGCAAGGTTCTGGACTGCGCCAGTCCTCTGGCGCTTTCCTGTTCCCAGGGTCTGAAAAGCGCCAGAGGACTGGCGCAGTCCAAAACGCTTCGCGCCGGGCGAGGCCTGTCCCGGCCGGTGGGCCTGTGGGCCCTTGCCGGCGCGGCCCTGGTCGCCGCGGTGGCGGCGGCGGGCGCCGCCCCCGTGAAGGTCATCGAGCGCGACGAGCCGATCCCGACTTACCTGGCCGGGGAACCGGAGCCCAACCCGATGTTTTACTTCGGCCGCAATTCCCAGGGCGCCGAGGGCCGCGTCTATCCTTACCCGCTTTACGACCGGCTGACCCACGTGAAGTCCAACAAGGTGTACCGGCTGGTCTATCTGGAGAACGAGTATGTGCGGATCGGGATTCTGCCGGAGATCGGCGGGCGCCTGTTCGAGGCGGTGGACAAGAGCAACGGCTACAATTTCATCTATCGGCAGCACGTCATCAAACCGGCGCTGATCGGCCTGATCGGGGCCTGGATTTCGGGAGGCGTCGAATGGAACATCCCGCATCATCACCGGGCCACGACGTTTCTCCCGGTGCAGTACCGGGTCCAGGAGCACGGGGACGGGAGCAAGACGGTCTGGGTGGGCGAGTTGGAGGTGCGGCAGCGGATGCGCTGGGCGGTCGGCTACACCTTGCGGCCCGGGCGCTCCTTCCTGGAGTGCTCCGTGCGCATCGTCAACCGCACCCCGATGGTCAATACCATGCTCTGCTTTGCAAACGTGGCCGTGCACGTCAACGACAACTACCAGGTCATCTATCCGCCCCGCACCCAGTTGGTCACCTACCACTCGAAGAACCAGTTCACCACCTGGCCCATCGCCACGACCCGCTACAACGGGGCCGACTTCACCCGCGGCGTGGATGTGAGCTGGTACTCGAACCACGTCGCCGCCAACTCGATGTTCGCCTGGAATTGTGAGGACGACTTCTTCGCCGGCTATGACCACGGCAAGGAGGCCGGCATCCTGAGCGTGGCCGACCACCACGTGGTCCCCGGCAAGAAGTTCTGGACCTGGGGCAACGGCCCGCGCGGGCGGATGTGGGACAAGATCCTGACCGACGACGACGGCCCCTACATCGAGCTCATGGCCGGGGCCTACTCGGACAACCAGCCCGACTACAGTTGGCTGCAGCCCGGAGAAACCAAGGCTGTCCGCATGTTCTGGTATCCTTTCCACACCATCCAAGGTGTCAAGAACGCCAACCTCGATGGCGCCGTCAACCTTGAAGTTGGCTCCAACCAGGTCGCCACGGTGGGTTTCTGCGTCACGGCCCCCCACCGTGCGGCCACCGTTGCGCTCAAGGCCGGCGAGCGCGTCCTGCTCCGGGAAGTCCTGGCCATCAGCCCGGACAGGCCCTGCCTGAGGCAAGTGCCCGTCCCGCCGGGCGTGGATGAGCACGACCTGCGCGCCTCGCTCTCGGTCGAGGGCAAGGTCCTGGTCGAGTATTCGCCCGTGCGGCTGGCGCCCGTTCCCATGCCCAAGCCTTACGCCAACCCGCCGCCCCCCAACGACTTGAGCACCGTGGAAGAACTCTACCTGGCCGGCCAGCGCATCGAGCAGTTCCATAGTCCCTCGCTCAAGCCCGAGCCCTACTGGGAAGAGGCCCTGCGCCGCGACCCCGCCGACGCGCGCGTCAATACCGTGCTGGGCATTCGCAAGCTGAGGCAGGCCAGGTTTGCGGAGGCCGAAACGCACTTCCGCAGGGCCATCGAACGTCTCAGCGCCAACTACACGACACCCAGGGACGGCGAGGCCTTCTACTACCTGGGCGTCGCGCTCAAGGCCCAGGCCCGGCTCAGCCAGGCCAACGACGCCTTCTACAAGGCCGCTTGGAGCGAGGCCTGGCGGGCGCCGGCCTGCTATTCGCTGGCCGAACTGGCCGCGCTGCGCGGTGACTTCCCCGCCGCGCTGGAGCGGGTCAACCGCTCGCTGGAGGCCAACACCCTGGATTTGCGCGCCCTCTCGCTCAAGGCCGCCCTCCTGCGCCACACCGGCCAGAGCGGGCGCGCCCTGGCTGTCCTGGACTACGCCGCGCGCCAAACCGACCCGCTCGATGTCGGCCTCATGAGCGAACGCTGGCTCATCCAGGGCAAGAAGGCCGCGCCCGAGCTGGCCCAGACCCTGCGCCGCCACCCCGCCACCGGGCTGGAGGCCGCCGCCGCTTATGCCGACGCCGGTCTGTGGCAGGACGGCGTCGCCCTCCTGACGTTCAGCATCCGGAATGCCCCGGACACGAACCGCATCTCGCCCCTGGCCTATTACTACCTGGGCCACTTCGCCGAACGGCTCGGCGACCCCTCCGGGGCCGCGCAATACCGCCGCCTGGCTCTGGCGATGCCCGCCGATTACGTCTTTCCCTTCCAATGGGAGGTCATCCCGGTGTTGCGCCGCGCCTGCCAACTCAATCCCAACGACTCCCGCGCCCCCTATTACTTGGGCAACCTCCTCTACGACGGCCAACCCGAAGAGGCCGCCAAACTGTGGGAGAAATCCGCCGCGCTCGACCCGTCTTTCCCCATCGTTCACCGCAACCTTGCCGTCGCCTGCGCGCACGACCGCCAGACCAACGGCACCGCCCGCGCCATTGCCCAGCTCGAACAGGCCGTCCGCTGCACGCCCAAATTCGCCCTCCACTTCGCCGAGTTGGATGAACTCTACGCCACCGCCGGCGTCTCGCCCGAGAAACGGCTGGCCCTGCTGGAGCAGAACCACGAGGTCGTGGCCCAACGCGACGATGCCTTGTCCCGCGAGATCGGCCTCAAGGTGTTCGCGGGAAAGACCGGCGATGCCATCGGCCTCATGACCGGGCGGCAGTTCGCCGTCTGGGAAGGGGGCGCCATCGAGGTAGCCGACCATTGGGTCAACGCCCACGTGTTGCGCGGACGCCAGGCACTGGCTGCGGGCAAATTCGCCGCCGCCCTCGAGAATTTCCAGGCCGCTGGCTCCATCCCCGATAACCTGCCCAGTGACCAGGCCGGTCCTGCCCGCAACGCCGAACTCGACTATTGGCTGGGCCTGGCCTGTGAAGGTTTGGGCGACTCGGCCAAGGCCCGGCTGGCCTGGCAGGAGGCCGCCGGCGATCTCCCCGCAGGCCGGCGACGCCGTCCCGAGGGCCGCCTCTCCGAGCGGCAGGTCCAGGTCTATTTCCAGGCCCTCGCCAAACGCAAGCTGGGCCAGGCCGCCGAGGCCGAAACCGCCCTGCGCGGCCTCCTGGAAACAGCCGAACAAGCCCTCGAACCGGGCGACTCCTCCGAAGGGCCGCGCCGGCGCCAGTCACCCGCCGCCAGGACCGCCCTGGCCCATTATGTGCGCGGCTTGGCCCAGCTCGGCCTGGGCGAAAAACAAAAGGCGCGCCAGGAATTCACCGAGGCACTGGCCGCCGCCCCCGATTGCCTGGGTGCGAAGATCGAGTTAGAGGTTGGGCCGTAAATCAATTGTTGGCGAAAACTCGCTCAGCACGCCTCGCCGCCTGCCGTTCCTGGATCAGCGAGGCGCCGCCTACGCGGGTCTATCAGCCTCTTAAGAGAACGTTCGGGGGGGAGGTCCTCGGGCGCGGTCCCCCCGATGTTTCTGATAGCCTCGCGCACTTTTCTGCCCACCTCGTTGTGGACTGCTTCGGCACGGTCTCCGCCTCTGACCTGCTCCTTCTTCAGCCTTTCCTCGGTCTGCGTGTACCTGAACTCGTTAGCCGCGAGCTCGGCACGACCAGCCCGGTCCATGAGATCTTCCTTTTCAGGAATGCCCTTTCTGTCCTTGATCGCGCGGAGTCCCATGCCGTAGAGACCACGGTAACCAGCGTCGTGGAAAAAGGCGTAGTTCACGACGCCAGAGCCTTTTGCGGCGCTGTTCAGGTGCTTGACGGCCTCCTTCACTCGCTCGCGCAGTTCGAGCCTCTTCTCGTCATTCAGGGAAAGATCGAAAAGCTCCTGCCGCCTCGCCTGGACTGCGAAGTACGTCTGCGCTGACCCGATCTCCTGCTTGGAGGGGTCGCCGTTCATGGCGATCAGGTAACAGCCGTAGCGAGTGAGAAAATAGTCTTCTCTCTCGAGTTGTGCCCCCTTGCCCGCGGCTATCACCTTCCCGGCATTAAGAAAGTGATACTTGGTTTCTATACGCGCACTTTGGCAGGCTTCAATGGCTTTTTGGATTACATTCTTGAAGTTCTCCCATTTCTCGTATCCGAGGATCGGCTGGAGATCTCTCCCCATCCAGGTACTCGCCGCCATTCTTCGATAGCCGCTTTACGGCGTCCAGACGCTGCGTCACACTATCCATAGACGTTCCTTTGGCTGATACCGCTATTCGTGGGCATTGAACTCGATTTTCCATCTTTAGTCAATACTTTTTCATCATTTATCATCTTTTTCTCCTTGACCCACGAATGTTCATGCGGTACGATGGTCGCCAATGGATATTCGAAGAGACTTGGATCGGAAGATCGAGAAGAAAAAAGAGGAGATCGCAACGCTCGAGAGGACTCTCGGCGAGGCTCGGGCCTACCTCCAAGCGCTGGAAGACATGCGAAAAATGCTGCCCAAAGATTCCGCGGGCCAGGAGGATCTGGTACTCAGACCGGGCACCGATTTGGCAAGAGTGCGTGAAGTTCTCCAACAGGAAGGCAAGCCGCTCCACGTGGAGGAATTGCTCAAACGCATCGGAAAGCCTGTAGAGAAAAAACACAAGACCTCTCTCAGTGGTTCGCTGGCCTCGTACGTGAGAGACCACAAAATCTTCACTCGACCGGCGCCGAACACTTTTGGTCTGGTGGAGTTCGGATCCCCAACCGGTGCCTCCTCAGACGACCCGCCTGACGATTTCGGACTGGAAGGCACTGACATTGCTGTCGCCCATTAGCACTGTGTCTTGCTCCGCCGTGAAGGTCTCTTTGACTCCGGAATTGAAGGCTTTCGTCGAGCGGCGGCTCCGCTCCGGCCTTTACGGCAACGGCAGCGACGTGATCCGCGCCGGCTTGCGGGCGCTCGCCCGCGAGGAAATGGCGGCGCATTACCAGCGCTTTCAGCAGCTTCTCGGTACTTTGCCTCAAGACCCGGTCACTCCCGAAACCGAGCAAGACATCGAACGGCACATCCGCGCGGCGCGGGGCCGAGACCGACCCCGGGCCAACCGATAGACATGGAGCGGGGCACCATTCGGAACCTTCTGGCCTGCGCCAACTCCTAACCGAACAGTGCCCCGGACTCCACCGCAATGGTTCAGCCTGCTTCTACCACACCTTCATCCTGGCGAACCGTAGCTGTGCTAGCTATGTGCAACCCAACAACAACTCACACTACAACTGCTACAGTCGCTTTCTCAGCATGTTCGATGCCAGCCATGGAAATGCCCGAAATCCGCGTGTTTTGCATTCGCGCCTCCTGCGCCATGCGCGAACCTCACGCATTTTGCGTCATTTTCACGCATGGACCGCATTAGCTGAGATCAAATCGGATCGCCCGTCGAGATCAGACTTCCCGGGAGGAGGCTTCGGGGCTAATCTGGGGCTGGCAAAGCCACCAGGAAAGAACTTCGATGAAGACGCAAGTTGGCTTGGAACAGTGCCGGTCGTTCATCAATTGCCAGTTGCAGCCGCAGGGGCCAGGCAAGCCCCCGCCGGCCCGGGACGACCTCCAGCGCCGGGCGGTCACGATTTCGCGCCAGTCCGGCGCCGGCGGCCACGCCGTCGCCGAAAAACTGGCCCAGTACCTCCAGGAAAATGCCCCCAATGGCTGGTGTCCCTGGACGATCTTCGATCGGAACCTGGTCGAGAAGGTCCTTGAGGACCATCACCTGCCCAAGCGCCTGGCGCGGTTCATGCCGGAGGACCGGATCTCGGAAATGGCCGACACTATGGACGAGCTCTTCGGCCTGCACCCCCCCTCCTGGACCCTGGTCCGCAACACGGCCGACACCATCCTGCACCTGGCCGAGTTGGGCAATGTCATCCTGATCGGCCGCGGCGCAAACGTCATCACCAGCAGGCTCAACTATGTCTTTCATGTCCGCTTAGTCGGCTCTTTCGAGGGGCGGGCCGCCTATATCCAGCAACTGGAGGGCCTGAGCCCCAAACAGGCCCGCGAGTTCGTGCGCCGCGAGGACCGGGGGCGCCGCCGCTACCTCAAGAAGTACTTTGGCCGGGACATCGATGACCCGCTGCTCTATCATGTGGTCATCAATACCGACCAGGTCCCGGACTGGGAGGCCGCTCTCATCATCGGCCAGGCCGTGGTCCGCAAGGAGTTTTCCCCGGCGCACATGCCAGGGCCGTTGACAAAGTTGTAGCGCAGGTTTCCAAACCTGCTGAGCCTTTTGCAAAAGTCGGAAAGTTGCAGGATTCTTGAATAATCTGGTCGGCAGATGGATCAAACCACGCATATGCCTGACCTGCCTGACCTGTGGCAACACCTCCAACGCCAACTTTTCCCGGTTTTGACCGAGGAACTCGGGTCCTTGGGGGCCAAGGACCAGCAATTCGTCGAGGTAATTTCGCTGCTGCCTTTGGGACGTTTTCTGCTTCGTTACGAGGGATGTGGGCAGGGGCGACCTCCCCATGAGCGGGTCTGGGTGCTGCACGCCTTTATCGCCAAAGCCGTTTATGGATTTGCCACGACCGAAGCATTGATCGATGCCTTGAACGCTCGCCCCACGCTGCGGCGGCTCTGCGGCTGGGAAAGCTTGGGCCAGTTGCCGGAGCGCTCGACTTTCTCGCGGGCCTTTAGCGTGTTTGCCGCCGACGAATTGCCGCAGCAAATCCACGCGGCGTTGGTGGAGATACACTGTCGGCCCAAGCTGGTGGGGCACATCAGCCGGGACAGCACGGCCATTAGTGTGCCGGAGCGCAAGGCGACCAAGCCGGAGATGGTCGCTCCGCCCCCTGGCAAGGCCGGCCCAAGAAAGGTGAGGTGCGCCCGCCTCGTACGAAGCTGGAGATCCAGATGGCCCGCTCGCTGGAGCAGAACCTGGCCGACCTGCCGCGGGGATGCGATATAGGGTGTAAGACCGATGCCAAGGGTTACAAGACCTGGTGGCGAGGCTACAAACTGCACCTGGACGTGATTGACGGGGATATTCCCATCGGTGCGGTGCTGACCAGTGCCAGCCTGCATGATAGTCAGGTCGCTATTCCCCTGGCGCAGCAGAGCGCCCAACGGGTTCAGGCGCTCTATGAACTGATGGACTCGGCCTACGACGCGCACTTCATCAAGGACTTTTGTCGGGGCTTGGGACACGTGCCAATTATTGATCCCAAGGAACGGGAGGGCTTCGTGCCGCTGGATCCGGCGGAGCGCCAACGCTATAAGCAGCGCACTGCCAGCGAGCGAGTTAACGGCCGGCTCAAAGAGGAGTTTGGGGCCCGGACGGTGCATGTGCGAGGAGCCGCCAAGGTCATGTGCCATTTGATGTTCGGAGTCTTGGCGGTCGCCACCTTGGGCATCTGGGCTCGCTTGTGTTGACATCCCCACTTTCCATGCCAATGGCCCGCGCTCCACCAGGGGCGTGATGGGAGGCGTATCGCCTGAGAACCCCTGCCTGCCGGCTTGCGGGCCGTTTTCGTTCCAAGCGGGGCGCCAAGCCAGTTCAATGAATAGACACCTGCCTTCCCAACGTCCAACCCTGGATCAACTTTGTCTCCTTCCTCTTTCGTTTTGCAAAAGGCTCTGCTGTATCGCCGATTTCCAATGGGCAGGGCGTCGGCATGTCGAGCGCCCCCGGTTTGCGGACGGCCTGCGGGTTTGGAAACCTGCGCTACGCTGGCGCCCCCGGCGCACATGCCCGCCTAATCGTTTTGAGTCTCGCCATTTCGGCGTCGGCGCACTAATTTAGAACGGTGCACCGCCGTAAGAGATTTCGTTTGCCCGGTTCGCGCCCGAGGCTGGCGGGGATTGTCTATTGGATTGTCGCCCTGGTCACATTTGTTTTGTTGGGTTGGCTCTGGTGGCAGGCGGGTGTGAGATCGGCAGACACAGCACGGAGCAGCGAGGGCGGGGGACCCAAGACGGAGGAGGGTCGGCCAGGCCCGGAGGAGGGAGGAGCGAGTCCGGAAAGTGAGGGCAACGTTCACAGTCCGGAGACGGCGAACCACGCGGCGGAGCCAACACCGGGGCCACCGCCGCCTGCACCGGCCGCCGGCCCGGTCCGGCAGGCGCCGGCTGCCGGCCCCGTCGTTAGCAATCGAATGGCGGGCGTCCTGGCCGAGTATGCGGCCCTGAAGGCAACGCCAGCAGCGTCCGCCAACCCGGCGGGGCCTGCGGCAGTGTCGGCGCCGCCGGACGCAGCCGTCCGCCCCGGCGTCTCCGAGGGGTTCCCGCGCCCGGTCCAGGACATATTCGAGGCGCAATTGGCCCTGGATCGGCAAGACATCTCCCCCGGCTCGCTCGATGGCAGGCTCGGCGCACAGACCCGCGCGGCGTTGCGCACCTTCCAGGAGCGCCAGGGCCTGCCGATGAGCGGTGAGTTGGACCTGGCCACGCGTGGACGACTCC
This sequence comes from uncultured bacterium, assembly GCA_963749495.1. Taxonomy (GTDB): domain Bacteria; phylum Verrucomicrobiota; class Verrucomicrobiia; order Limisphaerales; family UBA8199; genus CAVQND01. The sequence continues at coordinate 224,239 of CAVVMW010000012.1, read as the reverse complement.
TGTTGACTGCCCCGCCCTTGACCACTTACACGGTGAGCGGCGCGGACGTGGCCCGCCTGCAGCCGTTGAGTTCAACCTGGCTGGGCAAGTCCCAGCAGAGCGCCCTCGATTACGAGACCATCCTCGAGTTGGTCGCCGAGAGGGCCCACGCGCATCCCAACTTCATCCGGCAGCTCAACCCGGGCATCAACTGGGCCTCGCTGCCTCCAGGCACAACCCTCCAAATCCCCGATGCGGCCTGTCAGGATGCCCCGGACAGGGCCGCCTACGCAACGATTCGCCTGGCGCAGAAAGTCCTGGAGGCCTTCGACGCCAATGCGCGCCTGGTCGCCCATTTCCCGTGCAGCATCGCCCGGCGAGTCGAGAAGCGGCCCGTCGGCGCCTTGCACGTCTCGGTCATCGCCCCCAATCCCAACTACACGTTCAACCCGGAGACCTTTCCCGAATCGGCCGAAGCGCGGCAGTTGAAGACCCGGTTGGTGCTCCCGCCTGGTCCCAATAACCCGGTGGGGGTGGTCTGGATCGGCCTGGACAAGCCGGGCTACGGCATCCACGGCACCCCCAGCCCCGAGCAAGTCGGCCGCACCGAATCCCACGGCTGCTTCCGCCTGGCCAACTGGAACGTCGAGGCCCTCGCCAGGCTTGTCTGGGTGGGGATGCCGGTTTATGTGGTCAACTGAGCCTGTAGGCGGCGCACGACCGGTTTGCTCGAGCGCCCATCCTGCCGCCTAAAGGCGGCGTTCCGGCTGGGTGCGGAACGCCGCCTTCAGGCGGCAGCGCACCATTCTGTCCTGCGCCCGCCTGTAATTCTTTCTATAATCCATGCTTGACTTGCTCCGGGCAGTTCCCTAACTTCAGCCGCAATGTTAGCGAGCATTCGACAAGTCGGCCTGCTGCTGGTCGTCGTAAGTAACGACGCCGTAGGCGCTTGTCGAAGGTGAATTGAGTTTCGGCAAGAACCCACGGCTGGAAAACGGTCGTGGGTTTTTTGTGCGCCTGCGGCTGCCAGTCACAAGCGCAAGAACAGTATGAGCAAGACAACTGAAATGGCCAAGAAGGCTGCCGACAGGGATGTGGAACTGGGCTCCACCATGTCCGGCAGCGAAATCCTGGTGGCCTGCCTCGAACGCGAAGGGGTGGAGACCATCTTCGCCTACCCGGGCGGCGCCAGCATGGAAATCCACCAGGCCCTGACCCGCTCGAAGATTCGGACGGTGCTGCCCCGGCACGAACAGGGCGGGGCCTTTGCTGCCGACGGCTATGCCCGCGCCAGCGGACGCGTGGGCGTCTGCATGGCGACCAGCGGTCCCGGCGCCACCAACCTGGTCACCGGCATCGCCGATGCCTACATGGATTCGGTCCCGCTCGTGGCCATTACCGGGCAGGTGCCCCAGTCCATGATCGGCAAGGGCGCCTTCCAGGAGACCGACATTTACGGCATGACCCTCCCGGTGGTCAAACACAGCTACTTGGTCACCAACGTCAACGACATCCCCCGCATCGTCCGCGAGGCCTTCCATATCGCCCACACCGGGCGGCCCGGCCCGGTGCTCATCAACGTGCCCAAAAACGTCCAGCAAGCCCGCACCCAGCCGGTCTTTCCCAAGGCCGTCCGCGTCCGGGGCTATCACCCGGACCAGCGGGCCAGCGACCTCCAGCTCAATGAGATCATTGGGCTCATTGAAAAATCCGAGCGGCCCGTCTTCTACGTCGGCGGCGGCATCATCACCGGCAACGCCAGCCAGGAACTGCGCCGCTTCGCCCAGGCAACCGGCATCCCCGTCACCACCACCCTCATGGGTTGCGGCGCCTTTCCCGAGGACCATCCCCTCTCGTTGCGCTGGCTGGGCATGCACGGGGCCGCCTTCGCAAACTGGGCCGTCAACGGCGAGTTCGAGCCGCGCAAGAACCCGGCCGACCCCTCCATAAAGGTCGCCTCCGGCACGGACCTCCTCCTGGCCTTCGGCGTCCGGTTCGACGACCGCGTCACCGGCAGGGTCAATAAGTTCTGCGAAGGCGGCACCGTTCTAACCTGGACATCGATGCCTCCGAGATCAACAAGAACAAGACCGTCAACCTGCCCATCGTCAGCGACGTGAAGTACGCCCTGGGGCGGCTGAGCCAGATGGTGGCCGAGAGGCCGCTCCAGAAGAAGTTCACCGCCTGGCACCAGCAGATTGCCGCCTGGAAGGCCAAGGCGCCCTTTGGCTATATCGTGACCGAGGAAGTGCTCAAGTCCCAGCACATGCGCGACCACCTCAAAGGCAGGGAAAACAACGTCATCCTCCCCCAGATGGCCATCGAGATGCTTTACGAGCTGAGCCATGGCGAGGCCATTATCACCACCGGGGTCGGCCAGCACCAGATGTGGAGCGCCCAGTTCTACAAGTTCAAATACCCGCGCCAACTCCTCACCAGCGCCGGCTTGGGCGCCATGGGCTACGGCTACCCCGCCGCCCTCGGCGCCAAGGTCGCCTTCCCCAACCGGCAGGTGGTGGACATCGACGGCGACGGCTCCTTCCTGATGAACGTGCAGGAGCTGGCCACCGCCCACATCGAGAAGATCGCCGCCAAGGCCCTCATCCTCAACAACCAGCACCTGGGCATGGTCATGCAGTGGGAAGACCGCTTCTACGCCGGCAACCGCGGCCACACCTACCTGGGCGACCCGGACAACCGCCAGCAGATCTATCCCGATTACGTCGCCATGTGCGCCAGCTTCAACGTCCGCGCCGAACGCGTCATGTACCGCAAAGACCTCCGCCCCGCCCTCCAGCGCATGCTCGATGCCGACGAACCCTACATCCTCGACATCATCGTCCCCTACACCGAGCACGTCCTGCCCTTCATCCCCGCCGGCCGGAGCGTGGCGGACATGATCTGGAAGGCGTGAGGCTGACTCGGCGCCGGTCAGAGCCGTCCCGAGCATTGACCGGCCGAGCGAAAAGGGGTACTGGTTAAGGCCATGAAGAAGCAGTTGGTAGGGCGTTATATCGTGAGAGATCCGAAGATCTGCCACGGTCAACCGACATTTCGGGGGACACGGATTCTCGTGGCGGACGTGCTGGAGCAGGTCGCCAGCGGCATGGCTTGGGAAAGCATTGTGGGGGAATGGAGGGGCAGCATCAGCCAGGAGGCCATTGCCGAAGCGGTGCGGGCAGCGCGCGAGACCTTTCGCCAACATGCCCATGAGCTGGCCCTGGACCCCGCCCCAGCGTGAATGTCCTGGATGAGAACATCCTGGAAAGCCAGCGGCAATTGCTGAGGGGTTGGCGCATTCCCGTTCGGCAAATCGGCCACGAACTCGGTTGCAAGGGCATGCAGGACGAGGAGGTGATTGCCTTCCTGGTGACGCTGCGCCGCCCGACGCTTTTCACGCGGGATCTCGGGCTGTATGACCGCTCTTTGTGCCACCCACGGTACTGTGTAGTTGTGCTGGCAGTCGGGCAGTACGAGGCGGCGCACTTCACACGCTGCCTTCTCCGCCTACCGGAGTTCGACACACAGGCAAAACGGATGGGCGCGGTTATCAAAGTCATGCACATCGGCTTGTCCGCGTGGCTGCCCCGTGCAGAGCGTGAACTTCGCCTTTGCTGGGCTCGCTGAAGGAGCGGGTAGCGCGTCGATGGGCGTGGCGGCATCGTCGGGTGTTCGGAGCACGCCCGAACCTTCACTCGATCGGGTCCGGCCTCACTCGACTTGCTCCAACTCGCTCCGCGGAAACGCTTTCTGCTCTCCGCTGGTGCTCTGCAGCGTGAGAAGGACCGTCTCGGGGAGCCACGGAACCAGCTCCTGTGCGCTGACCACCTCGCCACAGAAACCTGACCTGGTGTGGCGGTACTCACTTCCTATATATCCTGCTGCCCCCGGATCTTCGTATTTAATCGCATTCACAGCGCTTTTCTTTGAACCTTCCAGACTGGCGCTCCCGCTGTCAAGCGGCTTTTGGAGGCGCCGGAGCGCCGGCGCGTTCCCCCATTTGCCACTTTGAAGCTTTCACGCTTTGAACGCGCAATGCTTCTGGTAATCTCACTCCCATGCGCAACCGAGTCTTCTGGCCAGGCCTAGTGCTGCTGCTGGTCCTGCCGGCGGCGGCGGCGGAACGCAAGTTCGATTTCGGGGAGGTCCGCGAGGGCCAGCTCCCGCCGGACTTTCGCAGGTACCGTCACCGGCCAGGGCAAGCCGGGCCAATGGAAGATGCTCCTGGACGATGTGCCGTCACTGATGGAACCGTGGGACACCAACCAGGCCCCGCGCGTGAGCAAGCAGGCGGTGCTGGCCCAAGTGTCGCAGGACCGCACTGACGAGCATTACCCGCTGCTGGTGTACGAGGGCGGGGTGTTCGCCGACTTCACCTTCACGGCGCGGTTCAAGCTGATGGGCGGGGAGGCCGAGCAGATGGCGGGCCTGGCCTTTCGCATCCAGGACGAGAAGAATTATTATTACGCGCGCGCCAGCGGCCTGGGCGGGACGTTCTACTTTTTCAAATTCGTCAACGGCGAACTCATCGGTCCGATCGGCTCGAAGCTCGCTATCAGCAAAGGCCAATGGCACGAGCTGGCGGTCGAGTGCCGGGGCAGCCTGGTGACCTGCTCCCTGGACGGCCAGCCCATCATCGCGCGCATGGCGCAGGACAACTTCGCCAAGGGCAAAATCGGCTTTTGGACCAAATCCGATTCGGTCAGCTATTTCGCCGATGCGAAGATCGTCTATAAACCGATCGAAGATCCCGCCCAGGGGGTGGTGCGGGACACCGTCAGGACGTACTCGAAGCTGCTGGGCCTCAAATTGTTCGTGCTGGGCAACGACCCTCAAACCACACGGCTGGTGGCGAGCAAAGACCCGGCCGAACTCGGCCGCCCCGGCGGCAAGGCCGAGCTGGCCGTCATCACTCAAGCCCAGGTCTATTATGGCACTGACAAAGGGTCGGTCTCCGTCACCATGCCGCTGCGCGACCGCAACGGCGAGGTCATCGCCGCCGCCAAGGTCATCATGAAGACCTTCCCGGGCCAGACCGAGCAGAATGCCGTCGCCCGTGCCCTCCCAATCGTCCGCTCCATCCAGGCCCGAGTCCTTTCGATCAAGGACCTGGTGGACTAAAAATCCGAAATCCGAAATCCGAAATCCGAAACAAATTCAAATTGCGAAACTCAAATGTTCAAAACTCGACTGACCCTCCGGTTTTGAACCCGGCGTTCATCCCCGGGACACGTCGTCGGGTCTCACGTCTTTGGAAATGTGCGCCTGCCGCAGCCTTGATTTTTGGCCAGGTCCTTGGGCCGGCGTGGGTGCCGGGCGCCAACGGGCAGGACGAGGCGCCGGCGGCAGCAGAAGCAACAAACCCGGTTGGGCGGGCCCGGGCGCGTCTCCCGATTCACATCGATGGCCAACTGACTCAGCCGGCCTGGAGCCAGGCGGCGGCCGTGACCGGTTTTTCATATCCCTGGTCGTCGAATCGCGCGCCGGCCACGGAGTTTCGGGCCCTGGCCGATTCGGAGCGGCTCTACTTTGCGTTCGAGGCAAGCGATAACGACATTGTGGTGGCCAAGGAGTTCGCCGGAGAGTCCACGCTCGACCACGAGGATCGGGTCGAGATCTTTTTTGCCCGGGACGGTGCGTTGGAACGCTATTTTTGCATCGAGATCGATCCGCTGGGCCGGGTGCATGATTACGCGGCCAGCCATTACCGCAAATTCGACAGCGCCTGGGACTGCGCCGGGCTCCGCGCCGAGGGCCGGCTTCGTCCCGGAGGCTACACGGTGGAGGCCTCGATTCCCCTGGAGACGCTCTCGAGGATGATGGGGCGCCCGGTTCGGCCAGGCTCGATTTTGCGCGTGGGCCTGTTCCGTGCCGATTTCCGCCAGGGTGCCACAGGGGACGCGGACGACAATTGGCTGAGTTGGGTCAAGCCGGCCGCCGCCAAACCTGATTTTCATGTCCCATCGGCTTTCGCAGAATGGCGCGTGCCCGCGATGGCGCCCGCTTCCAAAGGGGCTTTTGTCGCGCGCGGGGTGGTGCTCGTGCCAGAGGATCTGTCCTGGGCGGATTGGCCGGGCCGCGCGGCCAGGGCCGGGCTGACGACGATCGCCCTGCACCACGGCGCTTCGCCGGCAACTGTGGCCCGATTCGTCCACTCCGAGGCAGGGCTCGAGTTCCTTGGGTCGTGCGCCCGCCTGGGCCTGCACGTCGAGTATGAGCTGCACGCGATGCGGGAACTGCTGCCCCGCTCCCGGTTCGCCGCCCAGCCCCACCTCTTCCGCATGAACAAGGCCGGCCAACGCACTCCGGATGCCAACCTGTGCGTACACTCCCCGGGCGCCCTGGACCTCGTCGTCTCCAATGCCCTGCGCCTGGCCCGCCTGCTGCCGCCGACGACGGGCCGCTACTTTTTCTGGGGCGACGACGGCCAGCCCTGGTGCCGCTGCCCGCACTGCCGCGAGTTGTCGGACTCGGACCAGGCCCTGCTCCTGGAGAACCGGCTGGCCCGCGAGTTGCGCGCCCTTGACCCGTCGGCCCAGGTCGCGCACCTGGCGTATGCCAACACTCTGCCGGCGCCCCGGCGCGTGAAACCAGAGCCGGGAGTGTTCCTGGAGTTTGCGCCCATCGGGCGCCGTTATGACCTGCCTTACGCGCAGCAGACCGGCGCCGATGCCAAAGACTCCCTGAAGCTGCTCGAGGAGAACCTGCGTGTGTTCCCGGCCCCGACGGCCCAGGTGCTTGAATATTGGCTGGATGTCTCGCGTTTTTCGCACTGGCAGCGCCCGGCCGTCCAGTTGCCCTGGCGGCCCGACGTGCTGGCGGCGGACGCCCGGACCTATTCGCAGCTCGGGATTTGCCGCGTCACCACGTTCGCGGTCTGGATCGATGCCGATTACGTGAAACGCTTCGGCGAACCCGCCGCCCTCCAGGAATATGGCCACCTCCTCGGCCAGGCCGGGGATGCCAGGTGACGAGGGACGAGCCAGCAAGCCGAGTCTGACGGGTCTGGCGGCACTCAACCCGGCACGCGGAGTTGGCGGCGCAGCGGCACGTTGCTGGCGATCATCCGGAAGGCATCGTCTGCCGTGGCCTCACGCCAGAAGCAGCCGCCGGCCTGCTCGACGATGAATCCGCCGGCCGCGATGTCCCAGAGCCGGATGCCCCGCTCGATGTAGGCATCGAAGCGGCCGGTAGCGACATAGGTCAAGGCCAGGGCGGCCGAGCCCATCACGCGCAACTTGCGCACGCGGTGAATCAACTCCACGAAGTACGGGAAGGTGGCATCGAGGTTCTCCCGGCTCTTGGCGAAGCCGATCGAGATAATGGCCTCCTCGAGCCTGCGCCGGGTGCTGACTCGAATGAGCCGGCCGTTCAACCGCGCCGGTTGCCCGCGCGACGCCGTCCACAACTCGTCGCAGAAGGGGTCGTACACGACGCCCATCAGCGTTTGGTAGCCGTCTTGGTAAGTGGAAACATCGGGGTGCCGGCTCCGCTGCTGCAAGGCGATCGAGACACAGGCGTGCGGAATCCCATAGGCGAAGTTGACGGTCCCATCGATCGGGTCCACGACCCAGCGCCAAACCGCGTCCGCCGCGCCGGCCACTCCCTCCTCGCCCAACAAGGCCACGCCTGGGAATGCGCGGCGCAGGGCCCGCTCGATCAGCTTCTGGCAGCGCACGTCCATCTCCAGCTTGATGTCGTGCTGGGTGACCAGGTTGGCCCGTTTCTTGGCGTGCAGATTGCGCCGGAGCAAGGCGCCCACCACTCGCGCCGCGTCAGCGGCCGCGGCTTGAGCCGCCTTGAGGCTGATTGATGCGTCATTCGTCATTCGTCATTCGTCATTCCATCCCGCGCACGCAAACCGCCCTGCTCCGAAGGGTTCCGCACTCCGCGCTCCGCACTCCGCATTCCGCACTCCCTTCACTCATTGCGCGGAGGCGGCAGCTTGATTTCCTCGAGCGCCAGGCCGTAGGAGAATTGGTCGAAGTAGAGGTTGTGCCCGTCCCATTCGAGTTCGCCGCGCTGGAAATTGACGTTGTCCGAGCGCAGGGATCTTTTGGGCGGCGTGAGGGTTTGGGAGTGGTCGCTGTTTGAAGCCATGCGGTATTGGTCGAGGCCGCCGAAATAGAAATCGCGGATGTCGCGGCGCTGTTCCGGGGCGAGCGAGGTGGCGTAGCGCGTGGCATAGATTGCCATGTAGGGGTCCACGGGCACCCAGCCGTAGGGCGCCAGATAGATTTCCGTCCAATCGTGGATGGTCTTCTCGCCGGCAAAGGTGTTCCAGCCGGATTGCCAGCGGGCGGGAATGCCGTTGAGGCGGCAGAGGGTGATGAACAGGAGCGCCTCCTGGCCGCAGTCCCCGTAACCTTTGCGCAGGCAGTAGTCGCTGATGTTCCGAATGGTCGAGTATTCGATGGCGTAACTGTATTTGATGTGCTCGGCTATCCAGTCATAGCATCTCCTGGCCTTCCAGTACGGGTTGGTCTCATCGGCGACAATCTGGCGCGAGAGGGCGCGAATCTCCGGGGTGAAGACCACGTGCGGTCCTTGAGCCAGGTAACTTTTGAGCGCCGGATCGTCCGCATCGCAGGGGCGGACCTCCGCCGGTTTCAGGTCGAACCAGACGCCGTACATGGTGTAGGCGTATCCGACCGAGAACCTGGCCGGCTCGTCTTTGAGGGCCGGCTGTTCGAGGTAGATCGAGCGGATGGGAGTCTGTTCGTCGACGAGCTGCTTGGGGGCCGGGGAGGTCGAGAGCAACTGGAAATCCACCTGGAAGGGGTAGCGGCGGGGCACCGGGAGCCAGGCGCGGATGACCTCGCCGGCGGGGGCGGCATTGGCGGCGGCGGTGACGGTCATCGTGGCTTGAAAGCGCTTGGGCAGGACGTAGGGCCTGTTCTCCGCCTGGGCGGCTTTCGTGATAGCCGCGCAAGTCTCCCAATGCAGCTTCTCGGCGCGGGAGGTGTCTCGGGGCGGCGTGCGCCGGGCGTTGAGTTCCGGGTAGCGGAAGAACAGGTTCGGCACACTCGAGATCATGAACCTCCGCTCGCCGTCAATCTGCCGGCTGTCAAAGCGCCCTTCCTCGACCCATCGGTCGCACTCGGCGGCAGTGATGTTCTTGACCGAGTCTCTCAGGGCCGCAAAGAGGGCCTGTTGCGTCAGAGGGAAATCCTTGCGTATCCGCTCCAGCCGGTCGGCCTCGAACGCCAGGCGCCCCCGCTCCACTGCCGGCAATGAAGCATCCTTCAACGCCGCCTGAGCGCGCACGGCGGCCTCCTGGAAACGGCCTTGCAGTTCGAGTTGATCCACTTGCACCACGGTATCACCTTGCGCCCCACCTTGCGCGGCGGAAAACACCCCGGCGCACGCGACCCCAAACACCAATCGCTTCATAAGATAGGCGCGCCTAGGATGGAGCAAATCGAGGTTCCGCGCACAAGCCAAAGAATAACCGCGCCTGGTTCTTCCGTAAAGCCGATTTGGCGTTGCGCCCCGTCTTGAGCGCATCATCTCTATTGGGCCCGGCCGAACCGAGCGATGGGAGCACGCGTCCGATCTCGCGAAGCGTTTTGGACTGCGGCAGTCCTCTGCCGCTTTTCGGACCCTGGGGACACGAAAGCGCCAGAGGACTGGCGCAGTCCAAAACCTTGCGGCTTGCTGACACCGCGCTCCAATTGCCTGGCTTGCCGAGGGCCGACAAAGGTGAGATGCGCCCCGACTTAGGCGGTGGAAATAAATAAAGGTGGCAAGATGCCGCCGGGATTTTGGCGCCCAGCGAGGCGTGAACGAGGCGCATATCCAGTGATCTGCAACGAGTGAACAACGAAGCTGGGCGGCAAAAGAACAAGGCAGGTTGCTACCTTTATTTATTTGCACCGCCTTACCGCCGCAGTGCCTCCAGCGCGGCCTTTACTCGCTCCCGCTTGGCCTGCCAGTCGGCCAGGCGCTGGCGATGTTCCTGCAGGACGTGCGCCGGGGCCTTGGCGGTGAAGTGCGGATTGTTGAGCTTCTGCTCGGCTTTGGTGATTTCGGCCTCGCACTTTTCGAGTTCCTTGGCGAGGCGGGCCTGTTCGGCGGACGTATCAACCTGCCCTTCGAGCGGCAGGTAGAGGTCGCCGAGGTCCGAATGGACGGTGGGCGTGCCCTTGGGCGGCTGATACGCCGGGTTGATTTCAAGGACTGCGGCATTGAGCAGCAGCCTCAGCACGTCCGCCTCTTGCGGCGCGAGGGGTTGCGCCGGTTTGAAGACGAATTTGACCTTCTTGCCGGCCGGGAGATTGGCCTCGCGGCGCAGGTTGCGGCCCTGGGTCACCAGCTGGTACTTGAGGTTGACGGCCGCCAGGCAGGCCTCGTCCAGGCCGTAGTGCGCGCGGAAATCCTCATCGAGCGGCTTGGGCCAGGGGGCGTTCATGATGGTCCGCCCGCCCTGGTTGTCGGGCATTTCCTCGTGAAAGCCCATCCCGTGCCAGAGTTCCTCGGTGATGAAGGGCAGGAACGGGTGCAGCAGGCGCAGGGTGTGCGAGAGGACAAAGTCCAGGACGGCCAGCGTGTTGGCCCGCCGGGGCGTGGAGGGGGCACCTGGTCCGGCCGGCTGGGGGCCGGCGGCGCCGGCCGGCCGGGCGAGGATGGCCTTGCTGGCCTCGACGTACCAGTCGCAATACTCGCTCCAGAAGAAGCGGTAGAGCGTATGGGTGGCCTCGTTGAACCGGTATCCGGCGAAGGCATCGGTGATCTCGCGGATGGCCTGGTCGAGCTTGAGCAGAATCCATTTGTCGTCGCCGGAGAGCAGGGCCGGCGCGATTTCGCCCTGGACCTGGCCGCCCTGCATCTGGCGGAAGCGGCAGGCATTCCAGAGCTTGTTGCAGAAATTGCGGCCCAGCTCAACGTCCTTCTCATCGAAGAGCACGTCCTGGCCCAGGGGCGCGCTGCGCATCGTGCCGAAGCGCAGGGCGTCGGCCCCGTACTGGGCGATGAGTTCGAGCGGGTCGGGCGAATTGCCCAGGCTCTTGCTCATCTTGCGCCCGAGCTTGTCCCGGATGATGCCGGTGAAATAGACGTTGCGGAACGGCAAATCCCCCATGAACTCGCAGCCCGCCATGATCATCCGCGCCACCCAGAAAAAGATGATGTCCGGGGCCGTCACCAGGTCGGTCGTGGGATAGAATTTCCGAAGCGTCTCGGTCTGCTCCGGCCAGCCCATCGTGGCAAAGGGCCAGAGCCAGGAGCTGAACCAGGTGTCCAGGACATCGGGGTCTTGACTCCAACCCCCTCCAGGGGATTCGATCTGGCAGCGAGTAAAGGTCTGATCGGTATTGACATCACCTGCGATTTGCGCCAAAGTTACGTGTGAGGCCGATGTAGGCCGGGTTACCAACTTCCTCGCAAGGGGATGCGTTCCCGGAGATTTACCGTCGGCCTCGCATATTAGCAAGGCTTGGTGGTCGTAGAGTTTCCTCCCATCCCGCAGTTCCTTGACCGTGAGCTTTACGCGGTAAAGTCTCGTGCCTAACTGAAGCCCCGCCAGGAATTTATGGACGAGGCGAACCTGTGGAATTGGAGGCACATGAGGCTCGGTGGCAATGAGCGCGGCTTGCTGAAGAAGTTGAGGCAGCGCAGGAATGAGTTTAATATTGGCGAGCCCCTCGTTAGCGAACGCGTGCTCGAGGCTGCGGCGGTTGACGTAGATGTCCCATCCGGTATCGAGGTTCCTGAATCGCTGACGGAGAAATCCGCTTTGCTCGGCCAGCCGCCAGGCGGCTTGGCGCAACTCCCGAGCCGTGCGACCCGGCAGTTCATCACCAGTGACTCGGGCCATCTGGATCGGCTTTTCGAGAGCGTGCCACCCTGCTTGATTGTACCAGACCGGCACGCGGTGCCCCCACCAGAGCTGCCGGCTGATGCACCAATCCCTCAGGTTCTCCATCCAGTGCGCGTAGGTTTTGGCCCAGCGGTCGGGATGGAACCGGATGCCGCGGCTTGCAGGGTTGACATCCGCAGGCACGTCGGTGATGTTCGCGGCGGTGCTCGGTGCAGGCCGGATGCCCAACTTCTCCTCCGGGAGATGCGCCACCGGAGATTCACCGCCGAGCACCGCAGCGTCCCCGATCACTGTGGCCACCTCCGCCATCTTGCACTCCCGGCTCCCGAGTTCGACACTTGCTGTGGCCTGCTCGACGCTCGGGTATTCCAAAAACCACTGCTCGCTTAGGTACGGCTCGACGGGCACGTGGCTGCGCTGGCTGTAGCCCACGTTGTGGACGTAGTCCTCGGTCTTGAGCAAGAGCCCTTGCTCGGTCAACTCCTCGATCACCGCCTGCCGCGCCTCCATCCGGTCCAGGCCGTTGAAATCCTCGCCCGCCTCCGGAGTCATGGCGCCATCGGGACCGATCACAACCGTCAACGGCAGGTCGTGCCGCTCGGCCATGGCGTAGTCGTTCGGGTCATGGGCGGGGGTGACTTTCACGCACCCGGTGCCGAATTTCGGGTCCACGAAATCGTCCGCAATCACCGGGATAGCTTTGTTCTGAAGCGGGAGCAGGCAGCGGCGCCCGGCCAGGTGCGTAAAGCGCGGGTCGGCCGGGTTCACCGCCACTGCCTCGTCACCCAGCATGGTCTCGGGGCGCGTAGTGGCCACGACCACGAATTCATCCCCCTTGGGCTGGCCTTTGTCATCCAGGAGCGGGTATTTCAAGTACCAGAGATGGCCCTTTTCCTCGACCATCTCGACCTCTTCATCCGAGAGGGCGGTGCGGGCGGCCGGGTCCCAGTTGACCATCCGCTTGCCGCGATAGATCAGGCCCTTTCTGTAAAGCTCGACGAAGACCCTCTGCACGCAGCGCGAGTAAGCCGGGTCCATGGTGAACCGCTCGCGGGTCCAGTCGCACGAGCAGCCCAGCTTCTTGAGCTGCTGGATGATGATGCCGCCGTGCTTTTCCTTCCAGGCCCAGACGTGCTCGAGGAATTTCTCGCGCCCCAGGTCGTCCCGGTGCCGCATCAGTCCCTGCTTGCGCAGCGCCTTCTCGACGACCGCCTGGGTGGCGATGCCGGCGTGGTCGGTGCCGGGCAGCCAGAGGACCTCCTGGCCGTCCATGCGGGCCTTGCGGGCCAGGATGTCCTGGATGGTGTTGTTCAGGACATGGCCCATGTGCAGCACCCCGGTCACATTGGGCGGGGGAATCACGATCGAGTAAGCCGGCTTGGGCGAGCCGGGATCGGCTGTGAAGCAGTTCTGCTTCAGCCAGAAGTCATACCACTTTTCTTCGACCGACTGCGGTTCGTAGGCCTTGCTTATCTCGGTTGGCATAGAAATCCGCTTTCAGCAGACAGCATGGGCGGGGCCTTGTCTAGGACGGGGTAATCAGCAGGAATGTGGGGCGTATCCCCGCTCAGCTTGGCGTTGGGATCACTTGGTGCCCATAATCGCTCGGGCCAGCAGTTCGTAGTCGCCCGAGGTTCGATTGAATGTCCATTCGTCGCGAACCCCGCGCAACTCCTCGGGAGGAATGGCTGCAATCACGCGGAGCAGGGCGGGAAGCGCAGCCTTCCGGCTCTTGAACTTGGCGCGTTGACCCGTGCGGCGCGCCACAAAGTCCTGGGCGATGCTAAGATTGGGCAAGAAACGCCCCTCGTCATAGAGCTGGACCAATTCCCTTATCAACCGCGCTTGCTCAGGGTTCTGGTTTTGAAGCTGCGCCAACAGCCTCTCCGGAGTCCTCTTTGTCCCCTGTTTCCGCTCCGCATCCGCCTTGCTGAGAGGCGGCACTTCGGTCCCGACTGCCTCTGGCGCCTCCTTCCGTACTCTGGCGATGGCCTCCACTACGGCGTGTAAACCGTGGCGGGCCAGCAAGGACCGAACCTCCAATGTCACCACATCGCTTGGCATATCGTGGACTCCATTTCCGCCTAAACGTACTCTCTCATCCCTGCCTCGGGCAATTTCTTCTCAATCCCCAGTACACCGAACAACTCGTTCATGAAGCCGTTGAAGGCCTTTATTGCCTTCGGCGACTGGTACGCTCGACTGGTCCATTCCAACGGCTGGCCCTCCCGTGCGGCCTTCGCGTAAACCCTCGAAAAGGGGATCTCGTGGGAGAAGATCCTCCACCCCTCGTCCTTCGCAACCCGGGTGACCTCGGCCATCAACGTCTTGCTTTCCGGGCCGGGAGAGTGACCCTCGAGATGCACAAAAACAATCCCCGCTATTTCGATCGTGTGGTCGCCGAACCTCTCCTTGAACGCCTTCAGAGAACGTGCGAGCAAGGGGACACCGATGGCGGCCAGGAACTCCGGCTTGACAGGAACGATCACATATCAACTGGCGAAATACGCGGCATCGGTCAGCATGGAATCTGCCGGGGCGCAGTCTATCATGACGATGTTATAGTGGGTCAACACCGTGGCAAGCGCCTCGGCAAGGCGCCTGTCCTTCCCGCCAGGACTTCGAAGCGTCTGGCACAATTCCAGCCGCGAGGGGATTAAATCCGGACGGCGGCCGCTCTTTGACTTCATGATCACCTCGTCGATGCACGGGGCGCTCGGACTGGGCTTGTCAGGCGTGGCGGGGGCGTACCCTTCGAATAGCTGGACAACCGTCCCTCGATTCTGTTTGACCATCTCCACGTAAAGCTCGCGGTTCAGCAGCGCCTGGCTGAGATTGGACTGCGGATCAAGGTCCACAGCAAGGACCCTGAGACCCGCAGCCTGGGCGCTGAGGGCGGCCTGCGTCGCCAGCGTCGTTTTGCCGACGCCGCCTTTCATGTTGATGAAGCTGACGTTGATAGACATAGGCCATCGCCTGTTTTGCTGTTCTTCCGACGGGTTCAGTCTCTCAAACCTCGCGCTGCCAGGCAAAACCTATTTCGCATTCCGATGGGCTAAGCGTCGGCCAATCGGTGTTCCGCTGTGTTCATCGGTGGTTGAGCGTCATTTCTGCAGCAGGCGGTACTCCAGACTATCAGACAATGCCTGGAGGCTGGCCTCGATGATGTTGTCGTGGACGCCCACGGTGCTCCACTCGTCTTTGCCGTCGGTGGACTCGATGAGGACGCGTGTGCGGGCTTCGGTGCCGGCGGTTGTGTTAAGGATGCGGACCTTGTAATCGGCCAGGCGCACCCGGCGGAGTTGGGGGAAGAACTTGACCAGCGCGGCGCGCAGGGCCTGGTCGAGGGCGTTGACCGGGCCGTCGCCCTCGGCGATCGTGTGCTCGACCACGCCGTCCACCGTCACCTTGACGCTCGCCTGGCACACGAAGACAGGCGGGTGCTGGTCGGACCCCTGCAGCCTCATGCGGTCGCGCCGGATCGAGACATGATAGCCTTCGATGGTGAACGGGGGCTTTTCATGCTTGAGGATCTTGCGGATGAGCAGGGCCAAAGACCCCTCGGCCGCCTCGAACTCGAACCCCTCGTGTTCGAGTTGCTTGATGCGGGCGAGGATCTCCTTGAGCTCGGGCGTGTCGTTGTCGATGCTGAAGCCCAGTTCGCGGGCCTTCATCACGATATTGCTGCGCCCGGCCAGGTCGCTCACGAGCACGCGCCGGGCGTTGCCGATGCGGGCCGGGTCGATGTGCTCGTAGCTGCGCACCAGTTTCTGGACGGCGTTGACATGGGTGCCGCCCTTGTGGGCAAAGGCGGCCTCGCCCACCCACGGCTGGCGCGGGTCATGCCGGATGTTGGCGATTTCGTCCACGAAGAGCGACAGACTCCCTCAGCTTGGCCAGCGAGGATTGGGGCACGCAGCGCTTCTTCATCTTGAGCGCGACCGCCGGGATGAGGCTGGTCAGGTTGCAGTTGCCGGTGCGCTCGCCGTAGCCGTTGATGGTGCCCTGCACGTGCACCGCCCCCGCCTCGAGGGCCGCCAGGCCATTGGCCACGCCCAAGCCAATGTCGTTGTGCGGGTGGATGCCCACGCGCACGTTGAGGCGCCGGCAGGCAGTGGCGGTCACCCGCCCAATGTCGCACGGGAGCGTGCCCCCGTTGGTGTCGCACAACACCACCAGGTCCGCCCCCGCCTTTTCCGCCGCCTGCAACGTCGCCAGCGTGTACTCCGCGTCCTGCTTGTAACCGTCGAAACAGTGTTCGGCGTCGTAGATGACCATGCGGGCGTGGTCCTTGAGAAAACGGACCGTGTCGCCGATCATAGCCAGGTTCTCGTCCGGCGTTGCGTGCAGGACCTCCTTCACATGGAGCAGCCAACTCTTGCCGTAAATCGTGACCACCGGAGTCTGGGCCTCCAGCAGCAGGCGGACCTGCGCGTCGCTCTCGACCGGCACCCCCTTGCGGCGCGTCGAGCCGAACGCCGCCAGCCGGGCGTGCCGGAACCGCCTTCGTTTGGCCTCGGCAAAGAACTCGATGTCCTTGGGATTGGACCCCGGCCAGCCCCCTTCGACATATTGAATCCCGAATGCATCGAGCCTCTCGGCAATCCGCAGTTTGTCCATCACCGAGAAATTGATGCCTTCGCCCTGGCTCCCATCGCGCAGGGTCGTGTCGTAGATCTCGACTTCGGGTTTCATAAAAAACGCCCGCATAAACGCGGGGATGAATATCTACGCCAACCCCGCCCAAAAGCAAAGCTCAAAGCAACAGCAAAACGGGAGCAAACCAAGGCTGCGCAGGAGCCAAAACCCGCGCCGGGGTCCCTAATGTCCCTTGCGTCCTTTGAGCAGAGGTTGGGGCACGGGCTCCATCAGGTCTGCGACCCGCGCGCGCTCGAGCAACTGGGCCGCCTCGGCACCAACGTTGTCTTCTCCAAAGACAACCAGGGCGTGCCCTGCTGGGGCCGGCCCTATATGAGCATGCCCGGCATGGCCAGCCCGGTCACCGAACAAGTCAAGGCCGGCACGATCGAAATCTGGCGCTTTGGGAACCTGACGGGGGACCCCCACCCCATCCACTTCCACCTGGTCAATGTCCAACTGCTCTCTCGCCAGCCATATTTTCCTGTCGTGGATAGCAACAACAATCCGGTTCCCGACGCCCGCCCTGCGTCCTTTAGCCTTCAGCCTTTAGCCTTCAGCCTTGCCCCACCAGGTGGTACCAGTTGTCGCGCTGGCGGGGTTCGTAGCCCAGGTCGGCGATGAGCCGGCGCATGTCCGGCACAGTCATGCGGAAGCTGGTGCCGGCCTGGGAGACCACGTTCTCCTCGATCATGATGCTGCCGAGGTCGTTGGCGCCGAATTTCAACGCCACCTGGCCCAGGGCCTGGCCCTGGGTGACCCAGGAACTCTGCACGTTGGGGAAATTGTCCAGGTAAATGCGGGCCAGGGCCTGGGTGCGCAGGTATTGGTGGGCGCCCACGGTGGGGGCGCGCAGGCGCGTGTTCTCGGCCTGGAAGGTCCAGCCAATGAAGGCGGTGAAGCCGCGGGTCAGGTCCTGCTGCGCGCGAATGCGTTCAAGGTGCTCGACCCGGTCCGCCACCGTCTCGACGTGGCCGAACATCATCGTGGCGGAGGAGTTCAACCCGAGCCGATGGGCGACGCTCATGACCTCAAGCCAATCGTCGCTCATCGCCTTGAGGGGTGAGACCTGGCGCCGGACCCGGTCCACGAGGATCTCGCCCCCGCCGCCGGGCACCGAGCCAAGGCCGGCGGCGTGGAAATCGGCGATGATCCGCTCCAGCGGCTCGTTGAATACCTTGCGGAAATGGATGAACTCGCTGGGGCTGAAGCCGTGGATGTTCACCTGCGGAAACCGGGTTTTGATATGCCCGAGCAGGTCCAGATACCATTGCTTGGTCAGCTTGGGGTGATGGCCGCCTTGGAGCAGGATTTGCGTGCCGCCCAGCGCAACGGTCTCCTGGATCTTCCGATCCAACTCCTCGAACGTGATGACGTAGGCCTCGGCATCCCGCTCGGTCCGGTAAAAGGCGCAGAACTTGCAATAGACGTTGCAGACGTTGGTGTAGTTGATGTTGCGGTTGACGATGTAAGTGACGATCTCGTTGCCGCGTCCGCCGTAGGCGGCGGCCTTGGCAAGCTGGCGCCGCCGGTCCGCCAGCGCCCCCAGCTCCTCCAAGGGCAGGTCATAGAGCCGGAGCGCCTCGGCCTGGTCGAGGCGCCTGCCCTCCCAGGCCTTTTCCAGCAAGTCATCCAGTGCGGCATCGCAGGTCACGCCGTAAGGTAGTGGAGGATGGGGTGTAGAACAAGGTTTTGACTGCCAGCGGGCGGCCTGGTAATCTGCCTGCCAGGTTGAAGGCCCTCGCCGGCATGGGTGCGGCGCGAGGTCCGACAACCGCACAGCGACAGCTTGGCATCATGCCCCTCTACGAGTACGAAGTTTGCGACGGCGATTGCCCCGTCTGCGGCGGCAAGTTCACCTTGCGCCGGCCACTCTCGGCGCCTCCCTTGACCCGATGCCCGGCCTGCAAACGGCCGGTCCGCAAGGTCATTTCCACCTTCAGTTCACCCAAGTCCCTCTCGGTTTCCGACGCCAAAAAGGCCGGCTTCACCGTGCTCAAACGCGTCGGCAAGGGCGAATACGAGAAGCAGTAGGCGAAGGGAATGACGAATGACGAATGACGAATGACGGCGCGGCATTCGCGGGCTTTACCTCCGGGTTTGAGCCCCTGATCTACATGATCTTGAGCTTGGGCAAGTCCTGCGAGTCGATCAGCCCTACGGGCTCCTGCCTGGCATTGACGACGATGAGGTCGTCAATGTTGTGCTCGTTGAAGATCTTGAGGGCCTCGACGGCCAGGGCGTCTTCATGGGTGCAAACGGGGTGACGGGTCATCACGTGCTTGAGCGGCTGGGCCAGGAAGTCCCCCTCCGCGGCCATCCGCCGGCGGAAGTCCCCGTCGGTGAACACGCCCACCAGCCTGCCGGATTTGTCCACAACGCTTAGGCTGCCGGACCTGGCCCGGGTCATGAGCAGGAGGGCCTCCCTGACTGGCAGGTCCTGTTGGGCCACCGCGTTGAGAGGTCCGGTGCGCATGATGTCGCGCGCCCGCGCCAGCAGGGCCCGCCCGATGGCCCCGGAGGGATGGAACCTGGCGAAGTCCTGGCGGCGGAACCCGCGGGCCTGCAGCACCGCCATGGCCAGCGCGTCGCCCAGGGCCAGCATGGCCGTGGTGCTGGCGGTCGGCGCCAGGTTGAACGGGCAGGCCTCCTGCGGCACCCGCGCCTTGAGCACGATGTCGCTCAGCCGGGCCAGGGACGACTTGGGCGCCCCCGTGATGGCGATGATCTTTACCAGAAACCGCTTGAGCGGCGGCATCAGGTCCAGCAACTCCCCCGACTCCCCGGAATAGCTCAACACCAGGATCACGTCGCCGTCGCTGACCAACCCCAGGTCCCCGTGCAAGGCATCCACGCTATGGAGCACCACGCTGGTGGAACCGGTGCTGGTCAGCGTGGCGGCTATCTTGTGGCCGATAATGCCCGACTTGCCGACCCCCACCACCACCAGTTTGCCGCGCTGCCTCAGGACGCTCACAATCAGCTCGACGGCCTGGTCGAAGGCCTCATCGAGCTGCTCGCGCACCGCCTTGAGCGCGGCCACCTCAAGGTCGAACACTCTGCGGGCGTGGATCAAGTGACTCACCCGTCGAGCATGACGGCGCTGGGAGGGGATTTCAATGTTAAACCGCCCCGCCGCCCGCTACTCGGGCGCATCCCGACACCGCCCACACCGTCGGGGGCCGGACCGGAGTGCGCCCGTCCCCGGGCGCAGCAACGTCCGGAGCCAAGGCAGCGGTCAAACACTCCGGCGCGCCTGCCCGCTCCGTCGCTGCTGCGCCCGGGGACGGGCGCACTCCGGGGGCAGCGTCAGGATGGGCTCGCCTGCTACTCGGGCGCGACGGGCGCGCGGGATTGTTTCTTGGCCGAATGGCGGGCCTTGTCGGCGAGCATGCGTTGTTTGGCGCGGCGGCTGCGGCGCCGCTTTTGGCGTCGAACCTTTTCGATGCGGGCGCGTTGGGCGGCGACACGGCCCGTGCGCAGCAACTCCAGCTTGTCCAGCAACAACCGGCGGGCGATGAACCGATTGAGTCCCTGCTGGCGGGTGACCTGGCATTTGACCTGCAGCCCGCTCGGGCGGTGGAGCAGCATCACGCAGGTGGAGGTCTTGTTGACATTCTGCCCGCCGTGGCCGCCGGAGTGGACGAAGCTCTCCTCCAAATCAGCCTCCCTCACGCCCAGTTCGGCCATGCGCCGGGCCAGTTGGTCTTCCTTTTCCGGGCTGACTGGGAATGCGCTCATGGCAGAATCATCGTGAACAGAATCATTTTTGGCAAAATCATTTTTGGCAAAATCATTTTGAAGAGAATTACTTCTGAGGATTCTGTCATTCGTCATTCGTCATTCGTCATTCGCTCCTTGTCTGCCCTCCCTTCTAAGGCTTCCCCACTTGTCATTCCGCACTCCGCACTCCGCACTCCGCATTCGGTCCATTCGTCATTCGCCCGTCCCTCCGCTGTCCCCTGTTTTGACGACAGGCAAGGCCGGGGAAGTTCATTAGGCTATTGACAAACCGAAGGCCTGATGAGAAACAGGAGCAGGCTGAGGCGGGCGGCTTGGGCGATGATGTAACATGAGCAACAGACCTCTTGTTCGGGACCGGACCTGCGCCGCGGGCGCGTTTACGCTGATCGAGCTGCTGGTGGTGATAGCCATTATCGCTATCCTCGCGGCGATGCTGTTGCCGGCGCTGGCCAAGGCCAAGGCCCGGGCCCAGCGGCTCCAGTGCCTGTCGCAAATGAAACAGCTCGGCGTGGGCCTCGCCTTGTGGTCAACCGACCACGCGGACGTGCTGCCGCCGGCCGCCTACCGGACCGGGGATTACCAATACCAGTTGACCTGGGACGATTACATCCACCACTACATCGGGGGCACCGATGCGGATGACGATCTCATCCTGGGCATTACCGCCTCCAACAAAGTCCCCAAGATCCTCAAATGCCCGGCGGATCTGATCCAGGTCTCGATCTCCTGGGGTCCCTATGCCACGCGCCGGTCCTATTCCGTGAATTTCGCCGGCATCTGGGACCTGGATGCCCACGGGACCATGCCGCCCGCCAAGTTCGGCGTCGGCATCTATATCAAGCACAACGACGGCTCGATACCCCCCTGGGAGCCGCCCGGATACAAGAGCGGCGTCGTCCAGGACAGCGCCGGCACCATCCTCCTGGCCGAACTGCCCAACGGCGAGAACATGGCGGGCAACGACTGGCCCTCGTTCTGCGCCGGCCCCGTTTATTCCACCGCCAATTTCAACTGGCTGACCCCCGATTGTTTCCAACTCGGTTCCTCGACCTACAACTACGGCGCCGCCTCCTACGGCCTTCATGCCGGCCGGTTCAATTATCTCTTCCACGACAACCACGCCCAAACACTCAAGATCACTCAGACCGTCGGCACCGGCACGACCAACGCCCCGCGGGGCATGTGGACCATGCTCAGCGGCGACTGAACTGGAACCTGTGCGCGAGGCAGGGGCGCGCGTGCGAACTCGCGAAGCGTTTGTTATGTGAAGCCTCACATAACGGATGTCCCTCCGGGACAAGCAACGCGCGGACAAGAGCGTCCGCGCTCCCGATCCGGCGTCTAGCGGGCTTTGGCTTCGCTCTGCCGGTTGACTTTTTGTTCCAGCTTGTCCAGCCGGTGATCGATCGAATCCAGCCGGCGCGAGAGGTTGCCGTTGATGGTTTCCTTGTGCTCGACTTGGACCAGTGGCGGAATCGAGATGCAGCCCGGCAACACGAACAGGCCCAGGCCCAATAGGAGCAGATACGACAGATTCTTGGGTTTCATGGTAGTTGATTATGATTAGTTCATGGCTTCCTCACAAGAGCCGATTCTCTGTAGTGAGCCGAGGGTTGGACGGCAGGTGAAGCGTTCCAAAATCAACTCGGTTTTGTAGCCCGACCCGACAGACTCGTCCGGCCGGTCCTACGCCCCAAGACCAGTCCGGTCCCGCAAGATCATTTCTTCTCGAAGACCAACTCGCCGTCCTGGGCGCGGACCTTGATACGGTCGCCGGGCTTGAACTCGCCCAGGAG
This sequence comes from uncultured bacterium, assembly GCA_963749495.1. Classification (GTDB taxonomy): domain Bacteria; phylum Verrucomicrobiota; class Verrucomicrobiia; order Limisphaerales; family UBA8199; genus CAVQND01. The sequence continues at coordinate 202,264 of CAVVMW010000012.1, read as the reverse complement.
GAGCCGTGTGGCCAGGGGGTCGAGGAGGCGGTCCTGGAGGGTGCGCTTGAGGGGACGGGCGCCGAACTGCGGGTCGTATCCCTCCTTGGCGAGCCACTGCCTGGCCGCGCGCTCCACCTCGAGGCTGAGCTGCTGCCGGGACAGCCGCTTGTCCAGGTCACGGAGCTGGATGTTGACGATCTGGGCAAGCTGCTTTTCGTCGAGGCTGTGGAAGAGGATGATGTCATCGACGCGATTGAGGAACTCGGGCCGGAAATGGGCGCGCAGCTCGGAGCGGACGAGCCGCTCCATTTGGGCATGGCCGCCGGCGGGCAGTTTGGCGGCGCTGTAAAACTCCTGGATGATGGGCGAGCCGATGTTGCTGGTCATGATGATGATCGTGTTCTTGAAGTCCACCGTGCGGCCCTGGCCGTCGGTGAGCCGGCCATCGTCCAGGACTTGCAACAGGACGTTGAAGACGTCGTGGTGGGCCTTTTCGATCTCGTCGAAGAGCACGACGCTGTAAGGGCGCCGGCGGACCGCCTCGCTGAGTTGGCCGCCCTCCTCGTAACCCACGTAGCCGGGCGGGGCGCCGAGCAGGCGCGCCACCGTGTGTTTCTCCATGTACTCGCTCATGTCGATGCGCACCATCGCGTTGGCATCGTCAAAGAGGAACTCGGCCAGGGCGCGGGCGGTCTCGGTCTTGCCGACGCCGGTCGGGCCCAGGAAGATGAACGAGCCGATGGGGCGGTTGGGGTCCTGGAGGCCGCTGCGGGAGCGGCGCACGGCGTTGGCGACGGCGGTCAGGGCCTCAGTCTGGCCCACGACTCGCTGGGCCAGGCGCTCCTCCATTTTGACCAGCTTCTCCCGCTCGCTCTCGAGCATGCGCGAGACGGGGATGCCGGTCCAGGAGGCCACCACCTGCGCGATGTCCTCCTCGGCCACTTCCTGGTGGAGCAATCTCTGGCCCGGCGGCTTTTCGCGCAGGGCCTTCTCGGCCCCGGCCAGCTTCTTTTGCAAATCCGGCAGGCGCCCGTATTGGATCTGGGCGGCCTGGTTCAAATCCCCGTGCCGCTGGGCCTGCTCCAACTCGAGCTTGGCCTGCTCGAGCTGGCTGTTGAGGATGCTCACCGCGTTGATGGCGGCCTTTTCGTTCTGCCACTGGGCCTTGAGCTGGGAGGACTTCTCCTTGAGATTGGCCAAGTCCTTCTCGAGACGCTTCAACCGCTGGAGCGAGGCCTCGTCCTTCTCCTTCCTCAAGGCATTCTGCTCGATCTCCAGTTGCAGGATTTGCCGTTCCAACTGGTCGATCTCGGTCGGCAGTGAATCCAACTCCATGCGCAGCCTCGATGCGGCCTCGTCGACCAGGTCGATGGCCTTGTCGGGCAGGAACCGCTCGGTGATGTAGCGGTGGGAGAGAGTGGCGGCCGCGACCAAGGCGCCGTCCTGGATGCGCACGCCGTGGTGGACCTCGTAGCGTTCTTTAAGGCCGCGCAGGATGGCAATGGTGGCCTCGACGCTCGGCTCGGCCACCAGCACCGGTTGGAAGCGCCGCTCCAGGGCGGGGTCCTTCTCGATGTGTTTGCGGTACTCGTCCAGGGTGGTGGCGCCGATGGCGCGCAACTCGCCCCGGGCCAGTTGCGGCTTCATGATGTTGGCCGCATCCGTGGCGCCTTCGGCCGCCCCCGCCCCGACCAGCGTGTGCAGTTCGTCAATGAACAGGATGATCTTCCCCTGGCTGGAGGCGATTTCCTTGAGGAAGGCCTTGAGCCGGTCCTCGAATTCGCCCCGGTACTTCGCCCCGGCTATCATCGCGCTCAAGTCCATCGCCACCAGCCGCTTGTTCTTGAGCGTCTCGGGCACGTCCCCGCTCACGATCCGCCGGGCCAGGCCCTCGGCAATGGCCGTCTTGCCCACGCCCGGCTCGCCGATGAGCACCGGGTTGTTCTTGGTCCGCCGCGTCAGCACCTGCATGACGCGCCGGATTTCCTCATCGCGCCCGACTACCGGGTCGATCTTGCCCTGGCGCGCCAGGGCCGTGAGGTCGCGCCCGTATTTCTCCAGCGCTTGGAACTTGTCCTCCGGGTTCGGATCCGTGACGCGTTGGTTTCCGCGCAACTCGGCCAGCGCGCGCAACACCGCGTCGCGCTTGAGGCCGTGCGCCTGGAAGAGCTTCTTGAGCGAGGCCCCCCCTTCGTCCAGCAGGCCCAGCAACAAATGCTCCGTGCTGATGTACTCGTCCTTGAGCTTGCCCGCCTCCGCGACGGCTGCGTCCAGCGCCTTCTTCAGGCCGGCGCTCAGGAACAAGTCGGTCGAACTGACGCCCTGGACCTTGTGGCGCCGGCCCAGCTCCCGCTCCAGGTCCGGCCTGAGTTGGCCCGGCGGCACGCCCAGCTTCTCCAGCAGGTCCGGGATGAGACTCTCCTGCTGGCCCAGCATCGCCAAGAGCAGGTGTTCGCCATCCACCTCCTGGTGAGAATAACCCCGCGCCACTTCCTGCGCCGCTTGCAGCGCCTCCTGCGACTTGATGGTCAACCGATCCATTTGCACACTGAATACATAGTTGCCCGGCGAAATCCGTCAAGCGGGGAGAAGGACCTGGGTGCGATTAACCGCGCGGGGCACGCGTCCCGTGAGTTTTGTCCCGGAGGGACATTTGAGAATAGCCCAACGTTTCAACGTTACGTGGTTCGATTTAGAGTGCGCGGCATTCCCGCGCTCTGGCCGCCAAATTTCACGCGCCAAACTACGGGGCGCGGACGCGGTAGAAGCGATTGCTGGCAGGCAAGGCAGTGGTGAAGCGATAGGAACTGCCGGCGAGGTTGGTCGTGAGCGTGGCGGAGGTGTTGGTGGTCCACGGGCCGGCGGGGTCATCGGCTTGGAGCAGGGCAAAGGTGCGGGCGATGCCGGAGAGAACGGCGAAGCTGAGCCGGACCTGGTTGTTGACCCGGGACGGGCGGCTCAGGAGGATGGCTGGGGCGGTGTTGGAGATGGCCGTGACCGAGAGGACCGGGCCCCAGCCGATCGGGAAGTTGTCGAAGATGACGGCCTGGGCTTCGAGGTTGAATGTGCCGGTTTGCTGAGGGGTGAAGACGAAGGAATCTGTCAGCGTGGCATTGGTGGTGAGGTTGAGGAGTTGGTCGGTATTGCTCAGGGTGATGTCATCGAGGGACCACCCGACGGAGCCGGGGGCAATCGAGGAAAAATACTGGCCCTGGGAGATGTCATAGTTGAAGCGCAAGAGGATGGCCTGGTGGGCGTAATCGGACAACGAGACGGTCCGCAGGACGTAGCTGGGTTCCGATGCGCCATTGGTGCCGTTGCCGGGCCTGGCATAGATGTCGTTCCAGGCGCTGCCGCCATCGGCGGAGACCTGGACCCTGGCGACCTCGTTGGTCATGGCAAGACCGAGGCGGCTCTTGAAGGTCAGCAGCGTGTTGGTGGCGGGAAACAACACCCGGTTCAACTGGAGGATTTGGGGAACCGGGAGGGGATGGGCCAGGTAAAACGACCTCGAGCCCGACGCGACCGCCTTGTTGGTGATGACGAGATAGCCCGGCGAGGTGATGGCGGTGAAATTGGTCAGCCCGTTTTCCGCCCCGTCAAAGAGGCTGCCCGGGGCGCGTTGGGAGACGCGCCACTGGTAGCCGGTCACGTGAGGGTTGTTGGGGGGCACGCAGGTGTAGAGATTGGTCCAGTGGAAGTAGGGATTGGCGGCATAGGGCTGGGCGGGGCCGGTAATCGCCTGGGCCACGTAATCGGTCCCGGGCACGGCGGGGTCGAGCAGGGTGACGGTGTAAGTGAACCCGGTGACGGAGAGGCCGGCCAGGATGTTGGTAACCGTGACAGTATAGACGGTGTCCGTGCCGCTGAACGGGAAGGTCGAGGCGCTGCTCACGAAATCCAGGCCCATCGGCACCCAGACCACGGCGTTCTCCCCGTAACCCGTCTCGTAGGGCTGGAGGGCGACGGCCACGTCCACACCGTTGCTGGCCATGCTCACGGTGGCCGCGCTCAGGTCCGCGTCCGACAGGGCGAATGACCATTGTGGAAACGCCAACTGGAAGGGCACATAGCCGGCCGGGGGCCAGGCTACAAAAGGCTCGCGGGTATCCGGGCGCAGCCCAAACAGGTTGGCATCGAGGATCCAGGTTGCGTTGGCGGCGACGTTCGTGCCCTGCCCGGCCACGTCCCCGGTGCCCATCACCTGCGTCTGTGGAAAGAGCAGCCAGCGGCGATGGCCGACTCTATAATTGTCGGCGCCGAAGTCCCATACGTATCCCGTAATCGCATCGGCCCCCGAACTGCCCAGGGCCAGGTTCGAGTTCGAGGCGGCGATGGCCCCCGCTTGGCTATAGCAGAGCCAAGTTGGCGGCGGGTAATGGTCGAGCGCATTGTTTGCCGAGAGCATTATCGCCGCCGCCTGGTCGTTCGTGCATTCCGCGGCATCGAACGTGATGCCCGCCGGCGCCCCGGCCAGCGCGCGCAACCAGTTGATGCGCCGCAAGACCGAATCCTGGAAGGCCGGCGAACTGGCCCCCGGCGTGCAACTGGACACGTCCGCACTCGAATCCATTGGCACCCCCTGAGAACTGAGATAGACGCCGTTGTAAAAGGCCCGCACCTCCTCCCTCGAAGTCGTGTTGACCGAAAATCCTGGCGTCTGGAGCATCGGGCGCGGCCCTCCGGGCAACCCCGCTGTCGAGTTGGGAGCACGGCGCCTGGCCCCAGGATAGGCTGTGCCAGGCAAGGCCGGGCGCCGGCCAGCAACAGCGCCAACCCGGCGCGAAGCACGGATCGCATAGGCACAAGACAGGGCGTAAAAGGCACCCAGTACCATGCCTGAAAGATTTGCGCATGACAAGCGTGGACGTGCACAAAGAAGACACTGGCAATTCACGCAAGGGTCATGGTAAACTATGGTCCGCACACAGTTGAACTGCGGTCGCACAGGCCGCCGAGTTTCGAAGATCATGGCCCAAACAGATGCTTTTTTGGCTTCCCGGGGTTCCCAGCCGCAACCCGGCAACGGCTCGTCCCCGACGGCGCGGGCGGCGGGGCCTTCGGCGGCCCTGTCCGAAGGGTCCTGGCCGCCGCCACAGCCTGGGGACACGGCCCGATGGCTGGAGGGCGGCCAGGCCTTGTTGGATTCGTCCCGGCGGGTGACGCAGATCAGCGAAGCCCTGGCCCGGTGGCTGGGCGCGGCCCCGGAGCAACTGGTGGGGATGCCATTGGAGGAGGCGCTGGGCGGGCGGTGTCCTGAGGCGGCGGGCGTCCTGGGGCAACTCTGGGCCAAGGCCGCACCCTGGGCGGGCGACCGGTTCCCGGTCCCGGGCGGCTCGGGAAAGTCCTGGGTACACATCGAGGTCGCCGCGAATCCGTCCGGCTGGTTCGTGCGCCTGGACTCGACCCTGCCACCGTTGCGCGACCTGGTCGAGGCCGGGGCCGAGGCACGCCCCGGCGAGGACGCCGAGAAGGTCCAGTTGCGGGTGCGAGTGCTGCGGGCCGAATCGCAGCTCGACAAGCTCCTCCAGCGCTGGCCGGGTGTCGTCTTCAGCCAGCGGGCCGACTTTTCGTTCCAGCACCTCAGCGGCAAGGTCGAGGAACTGACCGGCGTGCCGCCGGAGGCCTGGCGCGCGCAGCCGCGCCTGTTTTGGGAAGTGATTCACGAAGCGGACGTGGACGAGTTCAAGCGCCAGTGCCGGCAAGCGGCGCGGGCACCGGAGGGCGTCACCACCACTTATCGGCTGCGCCACGCGCTCACAGGCAGGGTCTCCTACATCCTGGAGCACCGCCAGGCGGCCGTCAGCAAGTCCGGCCTGGTCCTGGGTTACGAGGGGTTCTGGCTGGACATCACCCGCCAGACGCTGGCCGAGCGGCGGCTCTCGACGGCCGCCTGGAAGGAGACTCTGGCGCTGGTCACCATGGGGCTGGCCCACGACTTCAGCAACCAATTGTCAGGGATCATCTCGCTGACCGAGTTGGTCATGTCCCAGACCGGCCGGGACCACCCGAGCGCGCCGACATTCGATCTGATCAAGCGAAGCGCGCTCCAGGCCAGCCAGTTGGTCCAGCGCATCGTCAATCTGCACCGCAGCAAGACCGGCAGCCGCCAGTACCAGGACTTCAATCAGGTCGTCACCGAACTGGCCGAGTTGGTCTGCAAGGTCCTTCCGCGCCGCATCCAGGTGGAGACCCAACTGGGCGGGCAGCAGTTGCCGGTGTACATGGACGCCGTCGAGTTCCGGCAGGTGGTCCTGAACCTGGCCCTCAACGCCGCCGACGCCATGCCCAAGCACGGCCTGCTCCTGTTCCGTGTCACCCGGCACATCGCCGCGCAGGCCCTGGCGCAATGCCAGGGCGCCTTTCCGCGGCTGCCCTGCCTTTGCCTCTCGGTCCAGGACAATGGCACTGGCATCGCCGCCCGGCACCTGCCCCATCTCTTCGACCCCTTTTTCACCACCAAACCGCTCACCAAAGGCTCCGGCCTGGGCCTTTACAACGCCCGCGTCTTTGTCGAGGAACATGGGGGCGCCATCTCGGTGGACTCGACAGAAGGAAAAGGCTCGATTTTCCACCTGTGGCTGCCGGAGGCCGATTTCACCGAGGCGGAGCGCACGGCCACGCAAGATGCCGAGCGCCGCCGCAGCATCCTCCTGGTCGGCCAGCCGGGCCTGGCCGCCGACAGCATCGCCGAGTTCCTGCGCACCAACAATTTCTACGTCGTCGCCACGCAGACCCCCGCCCGCACCATCGAATTGCTCACCACCGAGGAGCGGGACCTGCACGGCGTCCTGGTCCTGGCCGATCCGGACGACAGCGCCATGCTGGGCCTGGTGGCCGAATTGCGCGAGCGCGGGTTGGCGCGGCGCCTGGTCCTCCAGGTCATCGGCGGCAGCCTCGACCACCTGGACCAGCGCATCCTGGACAAGGCCGACCTCGTCCTGGCCAGCGACGCCGAGGCCGAGACCATCCTGCGCAAACTCAACAGCCTCTTTACCACAGAACCCCTCCCATGAGCGTGCCCTCTCCCGCTCCCGCTCCCGCTTCCGTTCCTGTCCCGGAACTCAAACGCATCCTCGTCGTCGATGACGAGAAGGTCGTCCTGGCCGCCCTGCGCGAGACCCTCCGCCTGACCGGCTACGAGGTCTTCGCCGTCGAGGACCCGCTCGAGGCCCTGCGCCTGCTGCGCGTCGATGCCTTTTCCGTCATCCTCACCGACCAGCAGATGCCGGCCTTGACCGGCCTGGAGTTCCTCGCCCAGGCCAAGGAACTCCAGCCCAATGCCACCCGCATCCTCATCACCGCCGTCCTGAGCCTGGGCACCGTCATCAATGCCATCAACAAGGGCGAAGTCTATCGGTTCATTGTCAAACCCTGGCTCCAGGAGGAGTTGCTGGTGACCGTCAGGAACGCCACCCAGCGCTACGAACTGATCTGCCGCAACGCCGCCCTCCACGCCGAGGCCCTGGCCCTCAACGAACGCCTCAAAGCCCAACTCCGCCAAGTCGATGCCCAAAACCGCCAGCTCGATGCCCTCAACCAGACCCTCCACAAGAACCTCGACCACTCGATCCTCCTCTGCCTCAAGACCATGGAGACCTTCTGCCCCGTCCTGGGCCAGCAGGCCCGCCGCGTCTTCAGCCTCTGCCAAGCCATGGGGCATGACCTCGAACTGCCTCGCCAGGAGCGGCGCGTGCTCGAAATCAGCGCCCGGCTTTACGACATCGGCCTGGTCAGCGCCCCCCGCGAGTCGATCCGCAAGTGGCAGCAGACTCCTGAAAAACTCTCCGACGAGGAAAACGCCATCATTCGCCTGCACCCGGCCCTGGGACAAGACCTGGCCTCGTTCGGGGCGGACCTCCAAACCGTGGGGGCCATTATCCGGGCCCATCACGAACGCTTCGATGGCAGCGGCTACCCGGACCAGTTGAGCGGCGAGCGCATCCCCTGGCTGGCGCGCCTGCTGGCGGTGGCCGTGGCCTTCGCCTCCTCCCCCGCCAGCCAGGAGGCCGCCCTGGAGGCCGTGCGCACCGAGAGCGGCGGCGCCTTCGACCCGGATGCCGTCCGCGCCCTCATGCGCAGCCTGCCCCAGACAATCATGCCCAGCAACCAGCGCGAGGTCCTGCTCTCGGAGTTGCAGCCCGGCATGGTCGTAGCCCAGGGCATCTACACCCCGTACGGCCTGCTCCTCATCCCCGAAGGTCAGGCCCTGACCGAGCCCCATATCAATCTGCTCCGCAACCACAACCGCATCACGCCCATTACCCAGGCGCTGCTCGTGTACTGCTGAAAGAGATTTTGTAGGGCACCGCCTGGGCTTGAAACGTCAGGCCCAGGGAGCAGGTTCATCCCGGAGGGATGAAAGATGGTAGCCGGGGGTCGAAGCGCAGCGAGACCCCCGGTCCAAGGGTGATACATTTCTGCATCCCGGAGGGATGCCAGAAGGCAGCTCAGGCGCCCGGACGCTGGCTTCTGGCACCCCGTTCCGGGGTGCAGGATCCTTCCCACTCTTGACCGGGGGTCACCGCTGCGCGGCAACCCCCGGCTACCATCTGGCAACCCTCTGGGTTGCCGTGTGACTTGGCAAGACTGGTCTCCAGATTGCCGCCCCTGCTCTGGAGGTGGTTGTACCTGGCCAGATGCGCCCCCGCCGCAATAACGGCTGAGGTCGAACTTGCTCTGGATGCGCTGTCCGTCGTATGATTTGGGTGATGAGCGCGAATGAAGTGCTGGCGCAGGTCAAGGCGTTGCCGCCGCGGGAGCGTCGGAAATTCTTCGAGTGCGTCCACGAACTGGAAACGGCGATTGAAGCGGAACCGGCGCGCAGGCGCAAACGCCGGATTCGCTGGCCTGACGCTGCTGCTCGGCGGCGGAGAATCTTCGGCGGCAAAGTTTTGCCGAATCTGGTTCTGCTGGCGCGGGAGCAGGAAAGCTACTAACGCCGCATGAGCCTTTACGCGGACACGTGTCTGCTCATCCAGCTCAACGCTCAGGAATTTCTCACGTTCGACGCGCGGCAGAAATCGCTGGCAGTGGCGCTTGGAATGATGGCTTTCATCTGGTCGTGGAGACGCCCAACGCGAACCTGGTGGCGGGGATGGCGTGGCTACAAAGAGAAGGAGATCGGCGGCCGGCTGCATCTGGGCACGGCGCGGAACGCGAGCGCCCGCTTGCACGCCGCGATGCGGCGCCAGACTGCCGCTGCCTCAGCCCACGGCCACTTGCCAATGTGAGAGAAAACGTGCTTTGTAAAGGCTTGACCCCTCCCCATGGCACCGCGACTCGCCAAAAAAAGTTGTTGGCGAAATCGCCTCTTTCTGCTTAATCATCCCCCATGGCCGAAAGCGACATTCGCGTCCACGAGGTCACATTTTGCAGCCGCGTCTCAAAATGGGCAGACTCCATTTTCCAGGGACACCCGGAGATGCCCTTCAGGCGCACCGAAATCGAGGAATCCAAGGGCATCAAGAGAAAGCGATCTGACCTCCGCGTTTACGACGCCCGCAGCCGGCTGGTTCTCGCCGGAGAAGTCAAATTGCCCGGCACACCCGAGGGCCGCAACGCCTACAACTCCAGCCTCGTGGAGGACTCCTACCAGAAAGCGTCCAACGCTGGAGCCGAATTCTTCTTCACCTGCAACGTCAACAAGTTCGTTCTCTTCGATTCGAAGCAATGGCAGAAGCCTATCATGGAACGGCGCCTCAAGGACTACGACCTCGGACTTGACCTCGATAGCCCCGAGGACGTTTCGCGTCCCGAGGTCGAAGGAGCAGTCCGGGAATTCCTGGCCCGCTTCTTTGCTGATTTCGAGGGCATCCTGGCCGGCCACCAGCCTGATTGGGGCATGGCCCCCGATGAATTCTTCATCCGTGCTTTCGAAAGCCACATATCGTGGCCGGTCAAACTCACTACCGAATTTCTCTGGGCAAGTGCTGCCGGCTCGAAACGTTTTGATAATCTTTTGCAGGAATGGATGGCCAACGACCAGGGCTGGGCGGTTATCCGAAACGACCCCAAGACATGGCGCTCCCTGGTTGACCGCGCTGCCCGCACCTTGTGCTACGTCTTCGCCAACCGCCTGCTCTTTTACGAATCCGTCCGCACCAAGTTCGACGAACTCAAAGAGCTTCACGTCCCACAAGAGGCGACCCCTCCCGAGAATCTCTACCTCCATTTCCAAGAGATGTTTCAACTCGCCGTCAATGCCACCGGCGACTACGAAACTCTCTTTTATCCCGCCGAAAAAGACTGGGCCGGCCCTCACATCTTTGGCCATGAACACGCCTTGGATGCTTGGCGCTCCGTCCTCGAAAACCTCCGCCCTTTCGACTTCAAAGAAATCCGCACCGACATTCTGGGCAGCATCTTCAAACGCCTAATCGAGCCCGCGGAACGCCACAAGTTCGGGCAGCACTACACGAACGAGGACGTGGTGGATGTCGTCAACGCCTTCTGCATCCGCAAGGCCGAAGACACCGTCCTGGACCCTGCCTGCGGCTCTGGCAGTTTCCTCGTCCGCGCCTACCACCGCAAAGCTTGGCTCCATCGCGACAGACGCCTTGCCCACGCCGCCGTTTCCCACCAGGACCGTCTGACGCAGCTTTACGGCGCCGACATTTCTCTTTTCGCCGCCCATCTCTCCACGCTCAATCTCGCCGCCCGCGAGATCAACGATGAAGAAAATTATCCCCGCATTGCCCGCCGCAATTTCTTCGAGTTCCGAGCCGGCAAACCGTTCTGCGAATTGCCCCAGGGCCTGCGCGGCGAAAGGAAACGCGCCCCCATTTTCCTGCCCAAGCCCAACGCCGTTGTCGGCAACCCGCCCTATGTCCGCCAGGAACTCATTCCGCGCCGCAACGCCAAACCAAAGCCGAAGGCCATGCAGGCCAAGGAGGATCTGCTCGAGCTCTGCTCCGAACTCTGGCCCGGCTTGCAATTCAGCGGCCGTAGCGACCTCCACTGCTATTTCTGGCCGGCCGCGGCGTACCTCCTGCCTGACGGCGGTTGGCTCGGTTTCCTCGTCTCCTCCAGTTGGCTCGATGTTGAATACGGCTTTGCCCTACAGGAATGGCTTCTAACGAATTTCAAGATACACGCAGTTCTCGAAAGTAATGCCGAGCCCTGGTTTGAAGACGCGCGCGTCAAGACCTGCGCCGTGATTTTACAGCGCTGCGCGGATCCGGTAGCGCGCGATGCGCACCTCGTCAAGTTCGTGCGTTTGAACGTCCCCCTGGCCGCGATTCTGGGCGAGCGCAAAGACGAAAACGCACGTCAACTTGGCGCCGAGCAATTTCGCGACATCATTTTGCACTGCACAAAGAGCAAAGCGCGCGATCCTTTCCGCATCGTTGTGAAAAGGCAGATGGACCTTTGGGAAGACGGCTTGCGCGCCGGACGGCTGTTCGAGCTGCAGAAGCAGCGCAACCAGGCGGAAGGAATTAAAACCGCTGCGGCGCTGGAGAGCGACGATGGCGATGGCGAGTACGCCGGGGACTTCGACGGAAGCGGCAACGGGATGCTCCACGACGGCGGCGGTCTGCGTACGGTTCCAGATACGGCGGCGGCAAATGGGGCAAGTATCTCCGCGCTCCCAACCTCTATTTCGAGATCATGCAGCGCTACGGCAGCCGCTTCGTGCCTCTAGGTGAAATCGCGACGATTCGCTTCGGCGTCAAGAGCGGTTGCGACGCTTTTTTCATGCCCCGCGATGTCAGCGCGGAGTTTCTTGACAAATATCCCGAGCTCGAATGGAACGACGCGCCCCTTCATACGCGCTGCAAGCGCTCCCAAGTCCAATCCGGCGAGGTGAAGCTTGTGAAAACCGGGAGCGGCGATGACACGGTCCATCCCGTTGAAGCCAATTACCTCGTGCCCGAGGTTCACAGCCTGATGAGCGTGGGTCGCCCCGTGATTCGGGCGCGCGGTGTGGACCGTCTGATCGCTCTTCGTTTCCAAGCCCATGAGCGAGCTCAAGGGCACGTATGTTTTGAAGTACCTGCGTTACGGCGAACAACACACCTTCGCCTCAGCCAAGAGCCAGGCCGTGCCAGTGCCACAGCGTTCAACCTGCGCTAACCGCGACCCCTGGTACAATCTAACCTACACCAAACCCGGAGTGTCCTTCTGGCCCATGGCGCAACAATACCGACACGTCATTCCCGCGAACCCCGAAAACCTCGTCTGCAACCACAACCTGTTTGACATTCATCCCTATGAGCTTTCCGAGACGCAAGTCGGCGCACTACAAGCCATCTTGAACTCGACGCTCCTGGCCAATTTCAAAACTTTCTACGGCCGTTATGCCGGAACCGAGGGCAATCTGAAGACCGAAGTGGTTGACGTGAACCTTCTGGAAATCCCAGACCCTCGCCAGGCCACCAAGAACATCGCCAAGAAATTGCAGGACGCCCTTCACCGCCTATGCTCCCGCGACACCCAGCCCATGGTTGAGGAGCAATTCATGGAATGCCGCTCCTCGGAGCGCATAAAAAGATTGGCCGAAAATCCGGTTGAGTTGCCGCAAGAATTGAGGATGGCTGATCGACGAGCGCTCGACCTCGCTGTTTTTGAATCGCTTGGCGTCACCGGTGCGGCAGAGCGAGAGAAGCTCTGCGACGAACTCTATTACGAAACCGCAAACCACTTCCGCCAGATCCGCATTGTCGAGGTTCAGAAACAGGAGCAACGCGGCAAAGCCGAGGGCCGGGAATTCCGCACCGACGAACTCGCCGCAGATTTGTGGGACGGCTTGCCCATCGAAGACAAGCAGCCACTGGCCCAGTGGGTTGGCAGCCAGGTAGCCGAGGGCCTTCCGGTCAACATCCCCGAAGGTCACCCCAGCTTGCCAGACGCCAATGATTTTTTAGATCCGAACACCGTTTTTTTCACCAACCCTCACGCCGCCAAGCTCGCCCCCCAGCGGCTCCCTTTGCCCAGTCGCGCCCACGCCGAAATCGTCTATCTTCTGACCCAGCACGGCATTCATGGCCCGGTCCTTCTGCCGAAGACCGAGAATGCCGGCCAGGCCCTGCAACGCCGGATCGCCCAGCGCCTGGCCGCCGCTGCCGCCACCGCAGCCGAACTCTCCCGCAGCCGCACCGCTGACGAGAAAAAGGCCCTTGAACTGGCCCGCCTTCTCGAATTCTGGATGCTCCACGGCAAGCCCTCCAGAGCGCCCAAACAGACGCATCCTTAGTTCCGGCCCAGCTAAGCACCCATCGAGTTGACTTGAGGAGTCTCGACGAGGAAAGGAGTCAAGCCCTTACATTGTGCATTTTCGAGTGACAGCACGGGCGGGGCAGCCACAATGGACCATGCCGCGCCAAGTGCGCATTCAATTTCCGAGTGCCGTGTACCACGGATGAATCGTGGGGACGGGCGCGAGGACCTTCACAAACACCCGCCATTGCCGCTTCGCGGGCGGCCAACATCCACCCCATCGAAAGCCGGCCCAACCATAAAAACTCCGCATAGTCCGCGCACTCCGCGCTGTCCTTAGACAAGAAGGGCTGGCGCGCGGCAAACTGCGCGCATGACGACCGTATTAGACCGGCTCACCCGGACGAAGACTCACCTGACGTGCGCGGCAGCTAAGCCGTTATTGTCTGGGTCCCAGCGGAAACGGTGTCAGCTAGTGGCGGAAATCTATGCGGGGCTGGTGACGCAGGCGACGGCCTTCCTGCGCGCCGTTCTACCGAGCCTACATTCAGTGGCTGTGAACCGGCTCAGCCCCGGGCTGTTCGTGCCGCCTTCCGGTCCTAACGAGGGACCGGTTGGCAGCGTGGCATGTGGCCGCGCCACGTATGCGCTCCGTCGAAGGATTCTTGCGAGCCTGAGGCGACGCGTTTTGAACTCCTCTCGAAAGCCCTCGCGCACGGAGCAAAACTCTTTCCCAGAGAGACGTTTCCGTAAGGAAAACCGGCCCGGCACGGTCTCTCTTGCCCGGGCCAAAACCAAATAAACACATGAATAGCACCGTTAGATCAGTCAAACAGAATGCCGTACAAGAACCTGGCTTTAGCCCCAAACCGGTTCAAAGGCCGGCCAACATCCAACCGCTGGACGAACCGGACCCCAGCCCTCCGCCGGGCTGGACTCCAGCGCCTTCGACCCCGTCGCCAGGCGAGTAGTGGCGACGGTATCGGTGAACCGCCAAGCAAGCCGGGAGGGCGAGGGCGAGCAAATGGAGCGTCCTCGTCCTCCCGCCCGCTAATATGAAGAAGCTGATCTTGAAGTGTGGGTTCGCTCCAGGCGACATCGTGATGCTCACTGGGGCCGTGCGAGACCTGCACCAATGTTATCCGGGCCAATTCCAGACGGACGTCCGAACGCCCTGTCCAGATCTCTGGGAACACAACCCGCTCCTGACTCCCCTGTCCGAGGATGATCGCGAGGTGGCCCAGATCGATTGCTCGTATCCCCTGATTAACCGGTGCAGGACGACCCCGCACCACTGCTTGAACGGATTCATTGAATTCCTCAGCGACCGGCTTAAGCTGGCGATCAAGCCGACTGCCTTCAAGGGCGACATCCACCTCGCCCCGCAGGAGAGGGCTTGGTTTTCCCAGGTCCACGAGCTCACCGGCGAGGACACCCCGTTTTGGATAGTCGCGGCCGGGGGGAAGTACGACGTCACCATCAAGTGGTGGCAGACTGAGCGTTACCAGGAGGTCATCGACTATTTTCGGGGCAAGATCCTGTTCGTCCAAGTGGGCGGTTATGGGCACCACCACCCGAAGTTGCAGGGGGTCATCGACCTGCGTGGTCAAACCACCTTGCGGGAGTTGGTGCGCCTGGTCTATCACGCCCAAGGCGTGCTCTGCTCCGTGACGGCCCTGATGCATCTGGCCGCCGCCGTGGAAACCAGGCCCGGGCGGTCTGCCCTGCGGCCGTGCGTCGTGGTTGCAGGTGGGCGCGAACCGGCCCACTGGGAAGCGTATCCTGGCCACCAGTTCATCCACAGCAACGGCGCGCTGGCCTGTGGCGGGCAAGGCGGGTGCTGGAAAGATCGCATTGCACGGTTGCACGACGGGGACAGGCGGGACAGGCCGGGCCGGCTCTGCCATAACCTGGTCAACGGGCTGCCGCGTTGCCTGGACCTCATCACCCCAGCGGAGGTGATCCGCCGGGTGGAGTTATATTACAAAGGCGGCGTCTTGAAGTACTTTTCGCCTTCCCAGCGGAGGGCTGCAAACCGCGGAATCACCGCGATGGCCAAGCCCGCGTTCGACGAGCAGCCCTTGACGCTCCAGAATGCCGGGACGGCCTTGGAGAGGTTCCTCCCTACGATCCCGGCTTATCCGGGGCGCTACCAGGGTCGCGGGATCGTGATCTGTGGAGGCGGCGCCCGGTATTTCGCGTGCGCCTGGGTCTGCATCAAGATGCTGAGGAGGCTCGGATGCGCCCTGCCGATCCAGCTCTGGCACCTGGGGGCGAACGAATTGGATGAGCGGATGGGGGCGCTGGTAGCGCCACTGGGCGTAGAGTGCGTGGATGCCCTCACGGTTCGCAAGGCCTTCCCGGCCCGCCGGATCTCGGGGGGCTGGCCGCTCAAGCCCTATGCTGTGTTGCACTCGCCGTTTCGAGAGGTGCTGCTCCTTGATGCCGACAATGTGCCGGTGACGAACCCGGCATTCCTGTTCGGGGCACCTCAATTCCGCGCCAGCGGGGCCGTTTTCTGGCCAGATTATGCGCAGAACAAGAACGACAAGGGGCCGGCCATTTGGCGAAGTTGCGGCCTGCGGCAGCCGCGGGAACCGGAATTTGAGAGTGGGCAGATCCTAGTGGACAAGATGCGGTGCTGGCCGGCGCTCTGCTTGAGCCTGTGGTTCAACGAGCATTCTGATTTCTATTACCGCTATGTGCATGGCGACAAAGAGACGTTCCACCTGGCGTTTCGGAAACTGCGGCAAGACTATTACCTCGTGCCTACGCCCATCCACCCGCTTGCCGGCACGATGTGCCAGCATGACTTCCGGGGGCGCCGGCTCTTTCAGCACCGGAACCAGGACAAGTGGGACCCGTTTCTGCTCAACCGGCGGGTCGAGGACTTCTGGTTCGAGCAGGAATGCCGCGATTACCTGGTTGAGCTGCGGAGGGCCTGGAACGGCTGCCCGAACGGCAAAAGGTCGAGGCCGCTGGGAGGAAGATGGCCCAAAGTAAAGCCGGTCCGAATCGCCGCCGTGATGATGTCCTGCCCGGAGCGCGATGAGATGAGGCACCAGACCCTGGCCAACCTGGCCAGAACGGACTGGGATGGAGAGCCGGTTCTGGTCCAGATGGACGAGGACGGTGGCAGTGATCATCGCAGCCGCCAGGAGCGTTGCGCCCGGCTTGCGCTCAAGCGGGCGCTGGAGACCCCCTGCGACTATATACTCTTTTTGGAAGACGACTTGGACTTCAACCGCCACATCCGCCACAACTTGCTCCACTGGAGGCCCGTTCGGGCCGGGATGGTGGCCCTTGCCGGTTTGTACAACCCGCGGCTCCGGGAAGCGGCATTCGATTTTCCAAACCGCGCCCGCATTGTGCTGCCGGAGGGGGTATTCGGGAGCCAGGCATTCCTCTTGTCCAAGCCCACGGCCGATTACGTGGTGCGGCATTGGCACAGGGTGGGAGGCTTGCAAGACATCAAGATCTCCCGCCTCGCAGGCCGGTTGAAACAGCCCATTCTATATCACGCCCCGTCGCTGGTGCAGCACATCGGGAGCCAGAGCGTCTGGGGCGGAGGCTTCCACCAGGCGAGCGACTTCGACCCGGACTGGAGAGCGTGAACTCCCGGCGGCCGCCCTGCCGCCGGGTCAGGCCGCGGCCCCCTGGGCCGGCGGAAGCTCACGAAATGTCTTGCAAGGGGAAGAACCATATCGCTTAATTCGGTCCATCGGTCCCCGTGAGAACCCATTCGACGCACAGCAAATGAATGGCGCCCGAGAGCAGCATAGGGCCGGCCCATCGGCCGCCCCGGACGATGACGGTCCTGGGGTGGAAATCGCCGATCATCAATTACTCCGGCGCATCGGCAAGGGGAGCTACGGGGAGGTCTGGCTGGCGCGCAGCACGCTTGGAATGTACCGGGCGGCGAAGATCATCTATCGCAAGTCGTTTCAGGACCACCGCCCCTATCAGCGGGAGCTCTCCGGCATCCGCAAGTTCGAGCCCATTTCGCGCTCGCACGAAGGCTTTGTGGACGTGCTCCAGGTGGGCGTGAACGACCAATTGGGCTGCTTCTACTACGTCATGGAACTGGGAGACGACTTGGCGCGGGAGCAGGCCATCGAGCCGGACGATTATTCACCCCGGACCTTGAGCAAGGAGATCGCGCGCCGGGGCAGTCTGCCCCTGGCGGGGTGCCTCCGTTTGGGGCTGGCGCTGAGCGACGCCCTGGTGCAGTTGCACAGTCACGGCCTCATCCACCGCGATATTAAGCCTTCGAATATCATTTTCGTCAATGGTGTGCCGAAGCTGGCCGACATAGGGCTGGTGGCGCAGGTTAATGAGGGCCACTCGTACGTGGGCACCGAGGGGTTTATGCCACCGGAGGGTCCGGGCACCGCCCGAGCCGACGTTTACGGCCTGGGCAAGGTTCTTTATGAAGCCAGTACCGGCAAGGATCGCCTGGAGTTCCCGGAGCTTCCTGGTCGCTGGAGGCAGTCCCCTGAGTGCGCCGGCCTCCTGGAGCTGAATGAAATCATCCTGCGGGCATGTCAGAACAATCTCGGCCAGCGTTACCAGTCGGCCTGGGAAATGCATGCGGACTTGCTGGTCGCGGCCAAGGGGAAATCGGTCAAACGGTTGAGGACTTTGGAGCGGCGCTGGTCCAACTTGAAGCGGGGCGCCGGGGTGTGCGGGGTGGCACTTCTGGTGCTGGCGACCGTCGCCTACGGAGTCGAGCGAGAACGGCGAATCACCTCGGAGGCGCGGCAGCGGCAGGTGGGCGTCAACATCGCTTATGGCAACCGAGCCATGGATTCCGGCGACCTGTCCGGGTGCCTGGGTTATTTCAGCGAGGCGCTCTACCTGGACAAAGGGGATGCGGAACGTGAACGGGGGCACCGGCTCAGGATCGGTTCGGCCTTGGCGCAGTGCGCCAGGTTGGTGCAGATGTGGTTTGGGTCAAAACAGGCGCAAGACGTTTGCTTCAGCCCTGACGGCAAGAGAGTGCTGGTGGCGGAGTGGCTTGGCAAGGCCCAGATTTTTGATGTCGAGACCAGCCGGCCTGTCACGGCCTTGTTCGGGCGTGGTTACGGTCTTTGCCGAGCGTCGTACAGCCCAGATGGCCGTCTGGTCATCACGGCCAGTGAGGACAAGACGGCGCGCGTGCGGAACGCCAGCGATGGCACATTTGTGGCGATCCTGCCTCACAGCGACAAGGTGACGAGCGCTCTATTCAGCCCGGATGGCAAGCATATCGTCACCGCAAGCTATGACGGACTGGTGCGGGTTTGGAATGCCGGCACTTGGAAGCTCGAATTCAACCTGGCAGGGCACACCGGCGCTGTCCTGTTTGCCACGTTCAGCCCCGACGGACGCCGTATCGCCACCGCCGGCTGCGACCACACCGCACGGATTTGGGACGCCACCAGCGGCCATCAGGCCGTTCCCCCGCTAGTCCACCCTACCTGGGTCGGGTACGCTGCCTTCAGCCCGGACGGGCATACGCTGGTAACCGCCTGTTATGATCATAAGGCGCACTTTTGGGACACAGCCACGGGAAGGTTGATTCCGTTCGAGCTGAACCATGCTGACGCGGTTTCGAGCGCGGAATTCAGCCCGGACGGTCGGTTGATTATCACTGCCGGCTTGGACGGTGAGGTGCGCATCTGGATGGCGGGCAACCATCAGCCGCTTGATCCGAATCCCATCCTGAGGCACAGCGACCGAGTAACGCACGCCGCCTTCGCTCCTGACGGGCACCGTGTCGTCAGCTCCTGTATTGATGGGACGGTGCGCGTCTGGGACTTGGCGCACAGAACGGCCACACCGCTGGGGAATTCCTCCTGCTTGAGCGAGGACGCAACGAGGTTTATGACCATCACCGGGGAGGGAGTCCAGGTGCGGGACACGGTCTCGAAGCGTGAGGTCTCGCGGCTGAGGCTGGGCCCTCGACTGCGGGAGGCAAGACTCAGCGGCGACGGGGCGTTTCTCCTGGCTGCCCAATCCGGTCAGCCAGGATCAAGGAGTCCTGATCGATTCATCGAAGTGTTCAATACAGCAACAGGCGAGCGCATCGGTCCTCCGATGTCGATCTCAAACGGGATTTCGAAAGTAATCCTCGGCAAGGACGCCAAGCACCTTGTGGTGTTCACCGGCGCGGTGATTCGCACGTGGGACGTGGGTGCCGGAAAACCGCTGGCGGAAGCCCAGCTGCCCGAGGGCAAGATTGAGGGCGCTGTCTTCAGTGCGGCCGGGGATTCGGTGGCGGCCTGGGGCGACCACGTGGTGAGAGTGTGGGATGCGCTTACGGGCCGGGAAATGTGCGGACCGCTGAGGCACTCTTCTCCGGTGAGCCGCGCCGAGTTCAGCCCCAACGGGGCCTGGCTCGTATCCTGCTGCGCCGACCCCAATTTCACGAGGTGCCACGCCCAGGTCTGGGATGCGAAGACTGGCAGGCCCCACGGTGCGCCGTTGGACCACACCGATGGCGTGCTCTGGGCCGCATTCAGCTCTGACGCCCGGCGAGTCGCCACCGCCGGTGAGGACTTCACGGCTCGGGTCTGGGATGCGATGACAGGCCGGCCACTTACCCCCACGTTGAAGCACCGCCATCAAGTGCAAATGGTCGGCTTCAGTCCCGATGGAGAATCGGTGTTGACCGCCAGCGCCGACGGGAGCGCACGGGTTTGGAGTTCGGAGACCGGCGATCCTCTGACTCCAGGGCTGTGGCACATTGATATGCTCGGGGGCGGACGATTCCTGCCCGGCGGACGCCGGATAGTCACCTGGGACCAGAAGGGCAAAGCCTGGCTTTGGGAAGTTGCTCTGGACGAGCGACCCGTTGATGACCTGAGAGGGCTGGCACGGCTGCTTTCGGGTGACGCGTTCGTCTCCTCGGGCGCCGCCACCGCGCCCACAGCGGATCGGCTCAGCGCTTTGTGGGAACGACTCCGCGTCAAATATCCTTCTGATTTCACGACTTCCTCGGACGATGTCCTCGCCTGGCATGAATTCGAAGCGGCAAAGAGCGAACTGGAGGGGGATTGGTTTGCTGCCGCCTTCCACCTGGAACGGCTTATGGCTCTGCGGCGCGGAGACACGATACTCTCCGAACGCCTGGTTCGCGTCAAGGAGCATCTGAAAACAGATGAAAATCGCCCGGGTCCGTTGGGCCCTTCTTAAAGCAACTTATTCTTCAGAGAAGCGATTTCTTGTTCGACTAACTTTTTGACCCGGTATTTGGCCCGATAAACCTGGAGCCGGCTGAGCCGCAGGAGCCGTGCCACTTCAGAAAAAGGCACGCCCTGGTTCACGCACAGATCGAATGCCTGGTAGTCGCGGGAGTCGGCCTTTTTCTTGGCTCTCTCCAAAGCGGCCTTTAGGAGCGTCCTCTCCCATTCCCGGTCCCACAGGGCCTCCAAGGCCGAGTCGGCAGGATCAGCCAGCCTCTCCACCGTCGCCGTTCGGGATGTGCTCGTCTGCGCCATCCTTTGGTGTCTCGGCTGGGCGCTTCCTGGGCCTCGCTTTCTGAACTGGTCCGCGATGCGCCACCGGGTCACGGTGAGCAGCCAACCCTTGAAGGAGCCCTTTGCCGGATCATAATCGAAGCCGGGCAGCTTCCTGGAGACCGAGAGGATCGTCTCCTGGACCACATCCCGGGCTTCGGCATCGCTCAGCCCGGCCCGGACGGCGGCGTTGTAAATAATCCGCCAGTAAGTGTCGAAGAAGACCTTCCAGCTATCCTGGTCGTCCAAATCTTTGAGCCGGCTCAGCAACGACTGCCGGGTCGGAATAAACGGGTCCAACGGCTTCACGATGGTGGTTTCAATAACCGCTGTCTGTCTCCGGTTAATTCGGAGCTTCCATGGCATTTCTCCCAAAAAAATGCAGATTGGGAAACGTCTTTTTGGCCCATCTGCCTCCGGGAATCCCCTGCGGCCGCTGCTCGGCAGGGGTTCTGGCGGCTCCGGCTGCCTGATCGCTGGACATGGTGCCGGGAGCGGTTTGCACGCAGCCAGCCAAGAGCCTAAAGGCGGCGTAGGCCGACGGCTCGCCCCTGCTTGGCCCCCAGACCAGCCTAGTTCTTCCCTCCGCAGTCGGCCATAGCCCCTCCATAGCCGCATCGGGGAAATGGGAAGGGGATTGGGCAGTCCATTCCTCGCCGCACCCATACCATTTGCCCCGTTTTTCACGGGAATGGATGGAACAAGTCTTGGGCCTTACGGTCCTGTCCGGCCGATTTCCTGGACTCCTTGTGAGACCTCTGCATGGTCCGTTGAGGCCATGAGTTCAGCGCCAGCGTCGGCAGTCCCGGAGGGCCTTTGGGAAAAGTGCGAAAGGACAAAAAGAGTTGGGAGATCCCGCCTCCTCGGACCGTAGTAGCAGCGAGGTCGTGGTGTGGGCTGGGAAGGGAGCCCCACGGGCTGCGCCGTTCGTTGCGGGGGTTGGCCTTCCTGGGCCGGGGATAGGCTGAGCCCAGAGGAACGTGGCGTGGCAATGTTGCAGTAAAGAATACCAGATGAAATGAGAGTCGGAACGGACGTTCGCATCTCGCCCCAGGCAGTCATCATCCGGCCCGAGTTCTTTGACACCGGCGACCACGTGGTCATCGATCCGTACGTGGTTATCACGACGGCGGTCACCCTGGGCAGCTATGTCCACCTCGGGCCGCATTGCTCAGTGACAGGCCAGTGGGATGACCGCCTGGTCATGGAAGACTTCTCGTGCCTGGGGGCCGGGAGCCGCATCATCTGCTCCGCTGACGATTACTGGGGTGAAGGGCTGGCAGGTGAGGCGGTTCCTTTTCAATACAGGTGCGTGCGCATTTCCACCGTTGCCCTCGGGCGCTTCGCTATGTTGGGCGCAAACGTTACAGTTTTCCCCGGCGTAACCATCGGCGAGGGGGTGGCGGTCGTTGCCGCAAGCATGGTGGATGCAGACTTGGAGCCGTGGGGGATTTATGCCGGCAATCCGCTCCAGCAGATCGGCACTCGGCAGAAGGAGAAACTGCTTGCCTACGCAGAAGTGCTCCTGCACGGCAGTCACCACGCCGAGGGGAAACGGGTCAAGCCCTTACATTGTGCATTTTCGAGTGACAGCACGGGCGGGGCAGCCAAAGTTGACCATGCCGCGCCAACTGCGGATTCAGTTTCCGGGTGCCGTGTGCCATCTGATGCGTCGTGGCGATCGGCGCGATGACATTCACAAAAACCCGCCATTGCCGCTTCGCGGGCGGCCACAATCCACCCCATCGGTAGCCGGCCCAACCGTAAAAACTCCGCATTGTCCGAACAGTCCGCTCTGTCCGTGGACAGGAGCGGTCGAGGCGGCGCATAGTGGCGTCCATGAGAAATTCCAGCTTTCAATCCCTACAACTGGACCGCCGCCGCGCTGACCGCATCGAAGCCGAGGCCGAAGCCAGGCAAGCCCAAGCCGACTTCCGTGCCCGCATCCTCCAGGCAGCCGGGCAGCAATCCCTCTCCGAGCTCCTCGCCTCTGGCGACCCGGCTCTCCGAGCCCTGGGCGCTGAATTCTCAAAATGCCTCGCTGTCGAGGAGAGGAGACGTGAAACGTGAAACGTGAAACGTGAACCCTGAACGCCGAACCTTAAAGCCAATTAAAGTCAATTAAACGTGCTTGAAGTGAAAAAATGAGGCCAGGTCGGGTTTCGGAAGATCCTGTTAAACGGCGGAGACGCAAAGAATTTTGTCTCAGGCTCCCTTTCGCGGTCGCAGCAAACGGCGGTTTGAGATAATCGAGTTCAAAGAGGTGCTGAAAGAGATCTTGTAGGACACCGTCTGGGATTGCAACGTCAAGCCCAGGCAGATAGCCTTGGGTATGAGCTTGGAATGCATCATCCATTCTGACCCGGAGATTCTGGGAGGAACGCCCGTGTTTCGCGGCACCCGGGTTCCCGTCGGAAGCCTTTTCGATCACCTGGAAGGCGGGGACTCCATTGACGACTTTCTCGAGGGCTTTCCCAGCGTCAAACGGAAGCACGTGATCGCCCTGCTCGAGGCCTCACGCCAGCAAATCCTGCAGTCTCAAGTCTCGGAACTCATCATCGAAAAGCGCTTATGAATTCACATGCGACTTCACCCGGTTACGCAGATCGGACCCTCCCCATCGGCCCCTCGACAGTCGACACCCGACCCTCGACCTTCCGCGCGCTCTCAAAAGGCGGTTTCGTCAAGCTCCTCATCAAGCCAGGTCTGGCACTGGCAGTCCTGTTCGCCGCAAACGTCACCTGGTCGGCTGCCGGCCTTGTCACTGCCCGCACCGGCCAGATCGATTTGCCCACCTACCCGTGGGCAGCGGTCCGGCACCCCTATTTTCGCGGGACCGACAAGGTCAATATCTACCCCTACCCGATGCTCGATTTCCTGAGCCGCGAGCAGACGCGCCGGACCTACCGGACAGTCGTGCTGGAGAACGAGTTTCTGCGCGTGACCTTCCTGCCCGAGCTGGGCGGCAAGATTTTCGATGTGCTCGACAAAACCACCGGCCAGCCCATGTTCTACGTCAACCACGTCGTCAAGCCCGGCCTCATCGCCCAGTGCGGCGCCTGGACCAGCGGCGGTGTCGAGTGGAACACCGGGCCGCAGGGCCACACCGTCAGTTGCATGGTGCCGATCCGCGTCGAGATCCTGCCCCCTGAAAAGGACGGGTCCCGCGCCGTGGCCGTCGGTGAGACCGAACGGATCTACGGGACCAAGTGGACGGTCCTGGTGACCTTGCGCCCGGACCGGGCCTTTCTGGAGGAACGCATCCGCATCTACAACCCGACCGACACCGTCCGCCCCTACTATTTCTGGAACTGCACCGCCATGCCCAATACCCCCGGGTTCCGCTTTATTTATCCCATGAGCCTCGGCTGCGACCATGCCGGCGAGACTTTTTTCCGGTGGCCCATCGATCACGGCAAGGACCTGACCCTCGGCGCGAATTATTTCGATGCCTCCTCGATCTTCGCGTGGCATTGCGACCAGGATTTCTTCGGCTCGTATTGCGATGACCTGGGCCGCGGGGTGGTCTCCACGGCCAACCACTACCAGGTCCCGGGCAAGAAGGCCTGGACCTGGGGCCAGGGCGGCTACGGGCAAACGCAGCAGGCGGACCTCACCGACACCGACGGCCCCTACAACGAAGTCCAGACCGGGCCGCTCCTGACTCAGGCCCAGGTCGGCCGGCTGGACCCCTGCCAGGCCGTCGAGTGGAACGAATGGTGGTACCCCATCCATGGGATTGGCGGCTTCACTTTCGCCAACAAGAACCTTGCCGTGAATGCCTCGGTCGAGTCCGGGCAAGTCCGCCTCCGCCTCCTGGGCACGGCTGGCTGGCCCAAGGCCGCCGTCACGCTCTCGAAAAACGGCCGCCAACTCCAACTCGCCTCGTGCAAGATCTCCCCGCTCCAGCCCGCCCAACTGCGGCTGGCCGCCGCCGACGAAAGCGAGCCCTTCCAAATCGACATCTCCGCCGCCGGGCAGCAGCTTGCCTCGTTCCGCCTGCCGCTGGATCTGCCGGCTCGCCAGCCGCCGCAGAAGAACACCAAGCCCCCGCAGAGCCCGTCCGAACTGGTCCAGGCCGGCTGGCAGGATTTCCTTTTCGCGCGGTACTCGGAAGCCGAGGGCCGGTTCAAAAAGGCCATCGAACTGGACGCGGCCAACCCGGAGGCCTATACCGGGCTGGCCCATCTGAACCTCTACCGCGACCCCGCCGCCGCCGCCGCCGCCGCCAGGTCCGCCCTGGCCGCCGCCCCCGACCATGGCAGGGCGCGCTACGCTCTGGCCGCCGCCGAGTACCGCCTCGGACACGAATCGGCCGCACTCGACGATGCCTGGCTGGCCGCCCGCGACCCCGCCGTGGCCGTGGCCGCCCGCGCCCTGGTCGCCAAACTCGAGCTGCGCCGGCACGATTACCCGGGCGCCATCGCAGCCCTCTCCTCAACTGGGTCATGGCGCGAAGACCCGACCTGCCGCAACCGCCTGGCCCTGGCCCTGCTCAACAGTCTCTCTGCCAACCAGGACTCCACGCTCACGAAGTCAGACCAGTCCGCCGTCCGACGCGCCGCCGACCTGGCCCAGGAAAACCTCCAACTGGACCCGCTGGACCCGCTGGCGCTCAATATCCGCTTCCGCACCGGCGTGGAGCCGATGCCCGAACGGGGCCCTCTAATGTACTGCACCGGAGAGGCTGGCACCCAGGACATCCTCAACGTCCTGGCCCAGTACCGACGAACTGGGCGACACCGGCGCAGACGCAATGTTCGGCATCTCCCCTGACGCATTGGCGGCCCTCTCCGAAAAGCCTGGGCCCAACCCACTCGAGCTTTACTGGCGCGCCTGCCTCAAAGAACTCCACGGGCGCGCCCAAGCCGCAGCCCCCGACTCCACGCTTCTCCCGGCCACTCGCCAGTACCTGAGCCAGGCGCGGACCTTGCCGTTCGACCTCGTATTTCCGTATCAGCCCGAGCTGGAGCCTGTCCTGCGCTGGGCAGTACAGACCGACCCCCAGGACGGCAGGGCTGCCCTTTGCCTGGGCCATCTCCTGTTCCATCTTGGCCGCCACGCCGAGGCGCGCCAACAGTGGAAACGCGCCGCCGAACTGGGCGCCGAGCCGGTCATCGCCTGGCGCGCGCTGGGCATGGCCGCCAAGACCCTCGACGGCAACCTCCAGACCGCGCGCCAATGGCTCGAAAAGGCCGGCCAAGCCGACCCCAAAGATGCCATCGTTGCCCGCGACCTGGCCAACGTCCTTTTTGACCTTGCCGAAAAGGCCGGGTCGGATTCAGAGAACCACGACCTGCTGGTCCAGGCCCGCGATCGGCTCAGGGCTTCATTCGAATCGGGCAAAGGCCGCTCCGATTTCGTCACGCTCCTGGGCCGGGCACAGAACCGGCTGGGCGATTTCACGGAGACGGCGCAGATGCTCGAGCGCGTGCGCGTGACCGTCTGGGAAGGGGGGCACGAGGTCCACGACCTCTTCGAGCAGGCCCACCTGGCCCTCGGCCAGGCCCACCTCAAAGCCGGCCGCGCCGACCAGGCCCTGGCCGAGTTCGACCGCGCCCTCGAATACCCGGCCAACCTCGCTACCGGCAAGCTCGAAAACGCCCGCCAGGCCCACATCCAATTCCAGCGCGGCAACGCCCTCGCCGCCCTGGGCCGCGCTGACCAGGCCCGCGCCGCCTGGAGACTCGCCGCCGCCGAACCCGCTTCCAACGACCCCCGCATCGAGGACGCCCGCCAGCAAGCCAAAGCCGCCCTCCAAAAGGCCGGGCAATGAACTGGCTGCCGGTTGGTCTCGACGATGACTGCCCACGTGAAAGGTTGCAGCCAGGCTCGTTTCACTTTGTGGTGCTCAAGCGCTGTTGTTGTTTTGCTTTGCGAATTTCCTCGACAGTCCTGCTTTCGTAGTGGCCCTTGCCTGTCTGCTTGTATAGTGGCTCGGGACGGAACTTCTCCTGAATGCTCAGGCCGTCTGCGACCAGATCGGCCACCAATGATTGTTCGGCCGGAGTGAGAGCAGAAGCGGTCTTCGCTTCCGGCTTGTCGGATGGAGTTTTCATTTCACCGAAGCTCAAGCTTTTGGGACCGGCCCCCCCTCTATCGGGCGAGGAACTGGATGCAGACCGGGCTGCCAACTCGGACCTGCTGCCTGGCAGGGCTCAGCCGTCCGGTTTCGGCGTCCACCTGGAACACGACGATGCTGTCGGAATCCTGGTTCTCCGCCAGGAGCCAGTGGCCGGTGGGGTCGAGGGCGAAATGGCGCGGCGTTCTGCCCTGTGTGAATTGGTGCCCGACCAGGGAGAGCCTGCCGCTGGCGGGGTCGACGGCGAAGGCAACGATGCTGTCATGCCCGCGGTTGGAGCCATAGACGAATTTCCCGTTGGGATGGACCTGGACCTCGGCGCCGGAGCTGTTCCCCGAGAATGAGGCCGGGAGCGTCGAGACCGTTTCCACTTCTTTGAGCGTGCCGCCGGCGGCATCGTAGGCAAAGGACGTCAGGCTGGACCCCATTTCGCTGATGACGAAGACCAGCCGGCCATTGGGATGAAAGGCGAGATGGCGCGGGCCGGCGCTGGCCTTGAGCGCCGCCGACGGCGGGTCATTCAGGACGAGCGCGCCCTTGAGCGGGGCGAGCCGGTACACGAGCACTTTATCCAGGCCCAGGTCACAAGCCAGGACGAAGTGGTCGGCAGGGTCCACCGTAATGAAGTGGGCATGGGGCCCTTCCTGCCGCTGGAGATTGATGCTCGAACCTTGATGCTGGATCGTGGCCGCGGGTTCGCCAAGGGCGCCGTCCGCTTGCACCGGCAGGAGGGCGACGCTGCCGCTGCCGTAATTGGCCGTCAGCAGCCATTTCCCGGTCCGGTCCAGCGCGAGATGGCACGGCCCGGCGCCGCCGGAAGACTGCTGGTTCAGCAAAGTCAGCCGGCCGGTCTCCGCCTCGATACTGTAAGCGCCGACAGCGCCGCCGGGTTTGCCGCCGAAATTGCCCGTTTCAGACACGGCATAGAGGAACCGGCGGTTGGGATGGATGGCCAGGAAGCTCGGGTTGGAGGCCTTGGCCGCCAGCTTGGGCGCGCTGAGCCGGCCGCTGGCGGGATCGAAGCGCGCCAGGTAAATGCCCTGGCTCCGGGCGCCGGTGTAGGTGCCGATATAAACAACCATCGAATTGTCCTCAGAGGGTGCAGCAGCCATGGCCGAAGCGCAACCGAGCCCGCACGCTATTAGAATGCCGGCAAATCCAAGGCGGTCAATTAGTTTCATGGCGCTAGAAAACACGATCCGCGCGAGTTGGCAACTGTTTTGATTGTGGCGACCGCGTAGGTCCCAGGGCCGAAGGCCCGCCATGTGAGAGCCCGGCCTGGAGCGAAGCGGAGGCCCGGGTAAGCCTCCGCGACACATTCGCTCCCGGGCTTGACTCCGCCAGACCTCGGACCCAGGATCGGGCCAGTTGAAATCCTTCAGGAAAGGACCCAATATGGCCTCGAAACGAATTCTCAGCCGCGCGGATGCCGTGTTGTCGTTGATCGGCATCACGCTCTCCGGTCCGGGTGTGCGACAGAATTCTTCTTGGACCTCCGGATCGCAGACCTTGGAGCTGATCTGGGCCTTCAGTCCTTCGTTTCCTTCGTTTCCTTCTGTTCTTTTCCTACGTCCTGCCGGCTGGGCACCGGAACAGAACAGAAGGAAACGAAGGAAACGAAGAGGCGGCCTGATGCAGCGGCATCGATCGGGTCCATGCCAGTTCGCATCTGGACTCCTAGACACTTTTTGCGACGAAAGCCGAGCAAAATCCATTTTGTGAAGATTTTTCTCCTACACCCCTCCAGTCTGCGGCTCCTTTTCATCGCCTTGTTCGTCCACGGCGCGGGCGCGGGCGCCCTGCCCAAACCCGACTGGCTGATCCAGCCGGCGCCGTTTGCCGCCAGAATTGTCACCAACGCCGCCCGACACGAGATCTCTTTGGAGAACGGCCTGGTGCGCCGCGTCTTCCGGCTGCAACCCAACGCCGCCACGGTGGCCTTCGACAATCTCATGACCGGCGAGGAAAAGTGATGCTTCGCGGCCATTGCCGGAAAAGCTCAACAATTTTGACATCCTGCTTGGGGACCATGAACCGGACAGGCGCCGCCGAACGCGAAGCGTTTTGGACTGCGGCAGTCCTCTGCCGCTTTCGTGTCGCCTGGGTCTGGGTCCAAAAAGCGCCAGAGGACTGGCGCAGTCCAAAACCTTGCGGGCTCCGGGGGCCAGTTCCTGGAAAGGCAGGCTCAGCCTTCGGGATAAACGAACTCGAGGGCGACCTTTACCTCGGGATGGAGGCTCTGTTTGACGGGACAGGTCTTTGCGGCGGCCTCGAGTTTGGCGCGCTCGGCCGGGGAGTAGCGTTTGCCGCGCGGGAACACCAGGCGGGTGTTGAGGGCGCCGATGCGGCGGGCCGGTTCCGCGACCATCTCCTTGAGGACCTGGACCTTCAAACCCTCGATGTCCAACTGGTTGCGCCGGGCCACGATTCCCATGATCGTCGCCATGCACGTCCCCAAGGCCGTCGCAACGAGGTCGGTCGGTGAGAAAGCCGCCCCTTTGCCCCCGTTATCCACCGGCGCATCGGTGGACAGCGTCTCTTTCGACGGCCCGTGTGTGGCCTCGCACCGCAAGGCGCCCTGGTAGAGAATGTCAATTTGTACTGCCATAGTGGAGGAAACCTACCAGGAAGCCCCCTGGGTTGTAAGCAGGAAAGCAGACTATACTTTGGGCAGGGCGCATCCGGGCACTGCCCCCATTTGGCGGGGCACACCAGTTCGTAGCGCAGGTTCCCAAACCTGCTGTATCGCCGACTTCCAGTCGGCAGGGCGCCGGAAATCGCGACGCCTGCGGGTTAGGAAACCCGCGATACAGCAGACTTGGAAGTCTGCGCTACGGGGGCGGTGTCGGGATGCGTTCCTTTGCGCATTGCCATCGAGCCGCTCAGCGATGTAACTGTGTGCCGGTGCATGTGACGTCTCTTTCTTCTGCTCGAGTCTCCCGCCGTGACTTTGTCCTCTGCGCGGCGCGCGGCGCCGTTGGCTGTGCGGCGCTGGGCGCCCTCTGGGCCCAGGCCGCGCCGGAGGGGGACCTGCCGGCCAAGCTCGTCGTGGACGACCCTGATGGCGCCCTGGCGCGCGCGCGGGCGCCGGTGCTCGCGACTGCTTCCCTTGGAGCGGGCCTTCGCCGCGCCGCAGCGGAAGGGAGGCTCGAATTGCGGGAGCAAACCGGCGAGAGCGCCGCTTGGGATTGGTCTGTGCCCGCGCAATTCTTGGAGTCTGCTGCCGGCGACACGGTCCGCCTGTGTTGGCTCATGCCCCAGGGAGCAAAGGGGCGCAGGGTCTTCGCGCCCGTCGAAACCAGGGAGCCTGCGAAGGTCCTGATGCAGGCGGCCCAACCGCAGCCGGGCGGCCAGTTCGAGGTGCTCCAGGGCGCCAGCCCCGTCCTGCGCTATAACTACGCGAAGGTCGAGCCCGGGGACACTTTCTTGCAGGCCGTTTCCCAGGACAATCGCAAGTACGCCCTCGCGCGCAGCGATTACATCCACCCGCTCTACGGTCCGCAGGGCGAATGCCTCACCAAGGACTGGTTGCGCGACCATCCGCATCACCGCGGCATTTACTGGGCGTGGCCCGAGGTCGATTGGCGCGGCCAGCGCGCCGATCTGCACGCCCTCCAGGGGGTCTTTGCCCGGCCCACCGGCAAATGCGGCGTTTCCGGCGGCCCGGTGTTCGCCCAACTGGACGCAGAGAACCTCTGGCACTGGGCAGACCGTGAACCCATCGTGCGCGAACGCGCGATCATCCGCGCCTATGCCGCCGGCGCCGCCGGACGCCTGCTGGACTTCGAGTTCCATTTCACAGCCCTGAACGAGCCCGTCCTGCTGGCCCGGCGCGGCGCCGCCCACTACGGCGGCCTCAACCTCCGCTTCAATGCCGTCCAGGACCAGCGCATCACCCGGCACACCGACCCGCCGGGGACCGGCCCGCGCATGGCCTGGGCTGACCTCTGCGGAGTCTTCGCCGGCGCGCCAAGCCCGGCGGGTGTGGCCGTCATCCAACACGCCTCCAATCCGCACTATCCGGGAGAATGGGTCGAATACCCGGAGCTGAACTGGCTCCAGCCCACCTTTCCCTCGAGCGGCGCCCGCTACGCGCTCCGCAAAGACGAGCCGCTTGTCCTGCGGTTCCGGCTCTGGATACACCCCGGCGGCCCGCCTCCCGAAACGGCCGGCGCCGATCACTGGCTGGCCGCCAACTCGAAGGTGTCGCCGTTGAGCAGTGGCTACGGGTGAGCGTCGCTCGACCTGTCCCGGGTTTCAACCGCCAAGACCTTCAGTCGCGGAGCAGCAGTTCTTGAATGTGCCCACGGACCCCTGAGCCAGGACTGCCCGAAACCCGTAGCGACACTTGAGAACAGGATTCGATTTCCCATCGCGAGGCTGTCATGCGTTGCTACGGGACGGACGCGCTACCGCACCGCTCCCTGCTTTTCTGAATCTGGTATTGCCGAAAAGTGCCCTCAGGTGTAAAACGACGCCCGTTCGATGTCGCAAGACCATTCAAGCAACTCGGCACGCCTCGAAGAAGCGTCTCTGACGCCTCCAACCGACAATCTCCGAGAAATGATTTGATCATGTGGTGCTTTATTGATGAAAGTTGGCACCAGGGCCAGAGAGAGAAAGTGGGCGTGTTGGCGGCAGCCGTTGGTCCACGCAAGGATTTCGACGAACTCGGACGCTTTCTCTTCCGCATGCGTAAGAAGTATTATGGGGAAAGCAATGCCCGTGACCTCCGCAGCGAGTTGAAGGGCACGAATCTGTTCAGTAATGCCAGTTTCCGCCGGCACGAGGCCGGGTATTCGAAGAACCTTTCGGTAGCACGTGAAGCCATTGAGTGGACGGCGGCCACAGGTATTCGGTTCATAGGCATTTGCATCTACGGGGACACCGAACCGCCCCTCCTGACTCCAGATATAAAAGCCCTGTCAACACCGTTCCGTGAACTATGCGTCCGGATCCTCTCCTGCATCCCTGATGAACAGATCGCTCATCTAGTCTTTGACCAGCGGCTTGGCGCGCAAGAGGACATCTCCATCGCGGTCCATAACTACCTTGCGGGCATCAGGGACAATCGCAAGCTCTACCCCAACCCGCTCATCGGGGTCTCGAACGTTTGGCCTGGCCTGCAGCTCGCCGACATGGCTGCGTACGTCCTTGGGAAGTACTCTGTCGGAGATCAGCGTTTCGACCTTTGGTATCGCAGGATCAACGGCCTGCAGACTCGAGGTGTTGACCACCATGGCCACCGTGTGTTCGGCCTCCTGCGCCTTCAGTGGCAAGGCGACGATAGATATGCGCCACGCAAGCTCAGAACAAAAAAATAGAGCTGGGGACTTCCGGGAAGGAAGCATCCTGAGACCGGGCAGGTCCCACGCCAGCTCACGTAAATAGTATCGGCTTCCTGCCGCCCATTTCAAGCTTTTTTTCACTTTTTTCATGGCAATTCGGCCCTTCATCCAGTGGTTGACAGAGGTCGTGAGTTAAAACTGCATCCACCTCGAAGGAAAAACATTTGCGCCCTGGCGTCAAAACCAGTATGAGTCCGGACATGAATCCCGAGCCATCCACACCGATCTCGCGCCGCGACTTTCTCAAGACGACGGCCGCCGCCGCGGCGGTGGCCGCTGCCCCCAACATCATCCCCGCCTCGGCCCTCGGCGGCCCCGGCAAATCGCCGCCCAGCGAACGCATCAACCTCGGCATCATCGGCTGCGGCGGGATGGGCAACTACAACCTCAGCGAGTGCGCGAAGTACCCTGACGTGGCCGTCACCGCCGCGTGCGATGTCTGGGACGCCCGGATGGAGACGGTCACCGAGAAGCACAAGGCGGCGGCGTGCAAGGGCTACAAGGACTTCCGCCAGATGCTCCAGCAGCCCAACCTGGACGCCGTCATCATCGCCACACCGCCTCATTGGCACACCCTGCTGGCGATTGCGGCCTGCGAGGCCGGCAAGGACCTTTACGTGCAGAAACCGATGACGCTGCACCTGGCCGAGAGCCTCGCCTTGCGCAACGCCGTCAACAAACACAACCGTATCTGCCAGATCGGCACCCAGATCCACGCCTCCGAGAACTACCGCCGCGTTGTCGAACTCATCCGCTCCGGCAACCTTGGCCCGATCGGCGCCGTCCGCACCTTCAACGTGATGAACCAGCACCCGCAGGGCGTCGGCACCAGCACCCAAAAGCAGACCGCGTCGGACATTGGGCTGGACTGGGATTTCTGGTGCGGCCCGGCGCCGTTGGGCCGGTTCAACCTGCTGTTGGTGCATGATGCCTACAACCACAGCTCCTGGATGGATTACAGCGGCGGCTGGACCCCCGGCATGGCCCCGCACATCATTGACCTGCCTATCTGGGCCCTCGACCTCGGGTTCCCCCTCAGCACCAGCTCCTCCGGCGGCCGCCTTATCCTCAAGGACGACGGCGATGCCTATGACAATCACGAGGTCCTGTGGCAATATCCGAAGCTGACGCTCACCTGGATGTCCTCGCTCACCAACAGTTACGGTTTCGATTTTCACGGCGAACCCAAGCCGCAACGGCGCCTGGGCATCTATTTCCACGGCGCCAACGGGACCCTTTTTGCCGATTACGGCATGTTCAAGATCGTGCCTGAAGGCGACAAGATGCAGGGCCTGCCCCAGCCGGCCAAGTCGATCCCGCCCTCGCCCGGCCACGAGCGCGAATGGCTGGACTGCATCAAGTCCCGCAAGCAGCCAAGCTGTAATCCCAACTACCATGTCAAGGTGGACGTGCCCGTCCAGTTGAGCCTCCTCTCGCTCAAGCTCGGCCGCTCCATCCGCTTCGATCCGGTCAAGGAACAGATCGTCGGGGACCCCGAGGCGGCCCGGCTTGCCGTGCCCAAGTACCGCGCCCCCTGGAAATTCCCGGCGCAGTACCTCAGGGCCTGACATGAGCCTCGCCTGCAAACCGATAGCGATCGTCGGGGATTACAGCCCGGCGAAGGAGACGCACTTGGCCACCAGCCGCGCGCTGGCCCATTCCGCCGCCGCCCTCCGTCTGGAGGTCGAGCATCGTTGGGTCGGCACCGACACACTGGCGCGGCCTGGAGGGATAAAGGAGTTGGCCGGCT
This sequence comes from uncultured bacterium, assembly GCA_963749495.1. Classification (GTDB taxonomy): domain Bacteria; phylum Verrucomicrobiota; class Verrucomicrobiia; order Limisphaerales; family UBA8199; genus CAVQND01. Next base: position 168,445 of record CAVVMW010000012.1, on the reverse strand, counting down.
GCGGCGGGATCTGGATAGCCCCTGCCAGCCCCTACAAGAGCAGGGAGGGCGCGCTCTCCGGCATTCGCATGGCGCGCGAGGGCGGGGTGCCGCTCCTGGGCACCTGCGGCGGCTTTCAGCACATCATTCTGGAATACGCGCGCAATGTCCTGGGCTATGCGGACGCAGAGCACGAAGAAGAGCACCCTGGCGCCTCGCGGCTGTTCATCTCGCGACTGGCTTGTTCGCTCGTGGGGCGCGCGCTGCCAGTCACGCTGGCGCCGGATTCGCTGGCTGCCCGGCTCTACGGCCGAACGACCGCGACCGAGCGGTATGTCTGCAATTTCGGCGTGAACCCTGATTACGTGGACGTGCTCCTGGGCGGGGCGCTCCGGATTGCCGGGTCGGATGCCCAGGGGGCAGTGCGCGTGGTGGAACTGACGGGCCATCCTTTCTTCATCGGCACGTTGTTCGTCCCGCAGACCAGCTCCACCCCCGCCGCCCCGCACCCATTGGTTTGCGGCTTCGTCCGGGCGTGCGCCGGTTTGTAAGTCAAGCCCGACGCCGTCTCCTCTTGGCCGTTCGATTGGCTGGCACCCTGACGGCAGTCACCAGCGACAGATCGATGATCTCAAATGACTCGTCGGGCTCACATACCACGATGGTGCGGGCAGAAGGGGCCGTAGCCATAAATTCCGGGTGGGGGACGCGGATCTTTCGTCCGTCCGCCATGTGGATGTCGAATGGACGAAACGGCTCAGCCGCGTATAATTTGCGGACCTTCTGAATCGTCATACGCCGCTACGCTAAGCTGGCGCAAACGCTGCGTCAATCTCGGCCCTCGTTCACTCCCACTCGATGGTGCCCGGCGGCTTGCTGGTGATGTCGAGGCAGACGCGGTTGACGCCTTTGACCTCGTTGATGATGCGGCTGGAGAGCCGTTCGAGGAGGTCATAGGGCAGCTTCACCCAATCGGCGGTCATGCCATCCTGGGACTCGACGGCGCGGATGGCGATCGTGTAATCGTAGGTGCGCTCGTCGCCCATGACACCGACGCTGCGCACCGGCAGGAGGACGGCGAAGCTCTGCCAGATCCGGTAATACCACCCGCTGTTTTTCATCTCCTGGACCACGATGCCGTTGGCGTTGCGCAGGATTTCGAGCCGCCGCGGGGTGACCTCGCCCAGGATGCGGACGGCCAGGCCGGGGCCCGGGAAGGGCTGGCGCAGGACGATCTCGCGCGGCAGCCCCAGTTCGAGACCCAGCTCGCGCACCTCGTCCTTGAAAAGGCACTTGAGCGGCTCGACCAACTGCAGGCGCATCCGCTTGGGCAGCCCGCCCACGTTGTGATGGCTCTTGATCATCGCCGCGGGGTTGCCCCCGATGGGCACCGACTCGATCACGTCCGGATAGAGCGTGCCCTGGGCCAGGAACCTCGCCCTGCCCACGCGCCGTGCCGCCGCCTCGAAGACCTCGATGAAGGTCTTGCCGATGATCTTCCGCTTGCGCTCAGGCTCAGTCACGCCTTTGAGCCGGCGCAGGAACAGCCGCGAGGCGTTGGCATAGCGCAGCTTGAGCTTGAAGTGCCGGCCGAAGACCTCCCGCACCACCCCCGCCTCGCGCCCGCGCAGCACGCCGTTGTTGACGAAAATGCAGGTGAGCTGCTCGCCGATGGCCCGGTGCAGCAGCGCGGCCGCCACGCTCGAGTCCACCCCGCCGCTCAGCCCGAGCACCACCTTCTGCCCGCCGACCTGGGCGCGGATCGTCTCGACCGCCTGCTCGATGTAGTTGCGCATCGTCCAGTGCTTGCCGCAGCCGCAGATGTTGTGGACGAAATTGGCGAGGATGTCGCGCCCCTGGGGCGTGTGCGCCACTTCCGGATGGAACTGCAGGCCGAACATCCTCCGGGCGGGGTCCTGGATGGCGGCGAAATCGGAATTGTCTGTGATGGCCACGGATTTGAACCCGGCCGGGGCCTTGGTGAGCTTGTCGCCGTGCGAGTTCCACACCTGCAACGTCTCGGGCAGGTTGGCGAAGAGGGGGCAGAAGCTGTCGCGCACGCGGAGCGTGCCTTTGCCGTATTCGCGTTTGAGGCCCGGCTCGACCTTGCCGCCCAGGAAATGGGCCAGGACCTGGACCCCGTAGCAGATGCCCAGGACCGGGATGCCCAGATCGAAGAGCGCCGGGTCGGGCAACGGGGCGTCCTGGGCATAGACGCTGGAGGGACTGCCCGAGAGGATGATACCCTTGGGCGCCAGGGCGCCGACCTGGTCAGCCGGGGTGTCGAAGCGCAGGATCACCGAATAGACATTGCACTCGCGGATGCGCCGCGCGATGACCTGGGTGTATTGCGAGCCAAAATCCAAAATGACAATCTGCTCGGTCATCATCGTTGAATCGCCATCGTAAAGAGGCACTCTTGCCCGCCCCAACCCGTTTGGCGAGAGAAAAATGCGCCCTCTGGGCTGAGGCGAGGATCGGGCGCATCCGAAACCACCTACTAGAGAATCCTCTTCTACAAAACGCACCGGAGGAACCGGACGTGCTCAATTTCCATGCCAATCGAGAGAAGATAGAGAACCACGGAACCGGAATACACGGAAAGGGGCCTTTTCCCGTGTGTTCCGTGTATTCCGTGGTTTTTTAAAAATGGTTAGGGCGAGGATTTGGGGCGCACCCCGGGGATTGACAGTGCGGGCACTTTGGCCTGAAACTAGGCGGCAGAGTGCCCGGTGTTTGGCCGGCCAGTCGAGTATGAGCGCTGAGGCGGCAAATATGACATCAGAGCCAGGTCCCTCGGTCCCAGCGGCCTCGAGCGCTGTGATTCGGATCGAGGGGCTGCGGGTGGAGTATGCGGGGCGCGGCTTTGGCCAGGGTCCCACGGTGGCGGTCAAGAACCTGGACTTGGAGGTCCACGCGGGCGAGGTGTTCGGCTTCCTTCGGCCCAACGGGGCCGGCAAGACCAGCACGATGCAGGTGCTGCTGGGATTCCAGCCGCCGAGCCGGGGCGCGGCCTGGATCTACGGGGTGGACGTGCGGGAGCCGATTGCCCGCCAGCGCATCGGCTACCTCCCGGAGTTGACCTATTACTACAAGTTCCTGAGCGCCGAAGAGCTGCTGCGCTTTTATGGGCGCATCTTCCGCATCCCGCGCCCGGAATTGGAGTCGCGGATTGATGCCCTGCTCAAGCTGGTTGAACTTGAGGAGGCCCGCAAACGGCTGATCAAGACCTACTCCAAGGGCATGCAGCAGCGCATCGGCCTGGCCCAGGCCCTCATCAACAACCCCGACCTGCTCATCCTGGACGAGCCGACCGCCGGCCTGGACCCGCTGGGCCGGATGAAGGTGCGCGAGATCATCCAGCGCCTCAAGGCCGAAGGCCGGACGGTCCTGTTCTCCTCGCACGAACTGGGCGAAGTCGAGACGGTCTGCGACCGCGTGGCCATCATCCACCGCGGTGAACTCAAGGTGGTTGGCCGCGTGGCCGACCTGGTCCGGGAACACCAGATGGGCCTCGAGAAGGTCTTTCTCCAAATCGTCGGCTACCCGACCGCCTCGCCATGAACATTATCCTCTGCCTGGCCGCGCTCGTCATCAAGGAACTCTACCGCCGGAAGGATTTCTATGTGCTCTTCGTGATTACGGCGCTCATCACGCTGATGGCGGGGTCGGTGAGCTTTTTCAACGAGAGCAAGATCCAGCGGTTCGTCAAGGACATCTGCCTGCACCTGATTTGGATTTCGTCGCTGGTCATTGCGGTTGCGACGGCCGCCCGGCAGATCCCGGCCGAGCGCGAGAGCCGCACGATTTTCCCGCTGCTGGCCAAACCGGTGACGCGCGGGCAGGTGGTGGCGGGCAAATTCGCGGGCTGCTGGCTGGCGTGCGGGCTGGCGCTGGTGGTGTTTTATCTCTTCTTCGGGGTAGTCAACGCCGCCCGGGAGGGGGGCCTGCCCCTGGCCCAGTATGCTCAGGCCTTTTGGCTGCACTGGGGCATGCTGGCCGTCGTCATCAGCATGGTCCTGCTTGGCTCCATCGTGTTTAGCGCCCCCTCGGCCAACGCCACGATCTGTTTCACGGCCATTGCCTCGATCTTCGTCATGGGCGGCTACTTGCACAAGCTGGCGGCCTTGCAGCGGCCGCTGGCGGCGCTGGTCCTGACCGGCCTCTACTTTTTGATCCCGCACCTGGAGTGGTTTTATGCCGTGCGCGAGCGGCTGGTCTTTGACCAGGACCTCATCGCCTGGGGGGACTGCCTGCTGGCCACGGCCTACCTGGCGGCCTACTCGGCGGTGTTTCTCTTCGTGACCTGGCTGCTGTTCCGGCGGAAAGTGCTCACGACATGAAGAAGGCCTCCCACGCCTTAATGCACCGGACCTTGAGTGGCTTTCGCGACCTTTGTCGCAGCCTTCGTCGAAAATCAACCCAATTCGACAAAGGATGCGACAAAGGATGCGACAAAGATACGAAAGTCGCCCAAAGGCCGGTGCGGTGCTCCCCCGCCCTAATGCTGGCGCTGTTGCTGGTGGCGGCGTTTTCGCTGGCCACCGTGGTGGAGCCGCGCGCCTCGGGCTGGACCGAGGGGCGGGCCTCGGACAACCTCCTGCAGGTCCTGCTGGGCAACAGCCGGCAGATCCTGGCAAACCAGATGTTCGTCCAGGCCGATGTCTATTTCCACAGCGGCTACTATCCCTCGGTCTTCGACCAGGCCCACGCCCCCACCAATGCCCAGCACATGACCGAATCCGGCCATGATCATGACCACGACCAGGACGCGCACCTGGAGGACCATCACGCTGAGGAAGAGCACGAGAAGGCCATGAGCTTCCTGGACACCCCCCGCGACTGGATCGAGCGTTTTGGCAGGAAGTTCGCCATTACCGCGCACACTCACCTGGCCCATGGCCGGGAGCGAGAGATCCTGCCCTGGCTCAAGCTCTCCGCCGACCTGGACCCGCACCGCATCGAGACCTATACCGTGGCCGCTTACTGGCTGCGCCGGGACCTTGGCAAGGTCAAGGAGGCCGAGGAGTTCCTCCGCCAGGGCCTCAACGCAAATCCCGCCAGCTACGAAATCCTGCTCGAACTGGGCCGGCTCTATTACGAGAACCACCACGACACCGTCCGGGCGCGCAACCTCCTCAACGCCGCCCTCCAACGCTGGCTCCAGCAGCAGAGCACCAAGCCCAAGCCCGACCTGGCGGCCCTGGGGCAGATGACCGTGCAGTTGGCGCGCCTGGAGGAAGAGCAGGGCCACTATGCCAAGGCCGCCGAGTTGCTCGAAATCGCCCTTGCCCACAAGGCCTCCCCCAACCCGGAGGCCCTCCAGGCCCAGGTCCAGGCCCTGCGCAGCAAACTGGCCGCTTCGGACCACTCCAAATAGCGCCTCTCCCAGTACCTCCGATCCCGCACCTTTGTCGCAACCTTTGTCGCAACCTTTGTCGAATCCCCCGCTTTCGACAAAGGTTGCGACAAAGGCCGCGACAAAGGCCCGCAGTCGCCATTTCGTCATTCGTCATTCGTCATTCGTCATTCGTCATTTGCCTGGTCCCGCCGCGCTGATTAGGCTTGGTTTGGGCCCCGGATTCCTGGTTTAATGCCGGCAGATGAAGAAACGGCAGGCACTGATCCGGCGTCAGACAAAGGAGACGCGGATTGTCCTCAGATTGAACATTGACGGGAGCGGCAAGGCCCGGGTGCGGACGGGGATAGGGTTTTTGGACCACCTGCTGACGCTGTTTGCGCGGCACGGGGCGATGGACCTGGAGTTGCGGTGCGCGGGGGACTTGGAAGTGGATGCGCATCACACGGTCGAGGATTGCGGACTGGCCCTGGGGCAGGCATTTACTCAAGGGCTTGGGGACAAGCGGGGGCTGCGCCGCTACGGGACGGGGTTTGACCCGCGCAACCCCTTGAGCGGCGAGGCCTACGTGCCCATGGACGAATGCCTGGCCCGGTGCGTCATTGATTTCGGGGGACGGCCCTTGCTGGTGTGGCGGGGAATGAATGAGTTGGCCTATCGCACCGTCAATGCCCGGGAGAAAAGGCAGGACATGTCCTGCGCCTTCCGGTTTGGGTTGGCCCGTGAGTTTTTCCGGGCCTTCGCCAACGAGGCCCGGTGCAACCTGCACTTGGAACTGCTCTATGGGGATGAACCCCACCATATCGTCGAGGCGCTCTTCAAGGCATTTGCCCGGGCGGCCGATGCTGCCAGCCAGCGCGACCCCCGGCTGGCCAGCGCGCTGCCCAGCACCAAAGGAAAACTGTGAACTGCCGTGAATAGGCCCTCACTGCCCACCGTCGAATGAGCGGTAAAGATCATTCCTCAGATGAGGATCCGGCGCTAGTGCGAGCCGCGCAGCGCGGGGACATGGCGGCGTTTGAAGAGCTGGTTGCCCGCCACCGGGACAAGATATACGCCCGGGCCTTGAGCATGGTGAGGAATGAAGAAGAAGCTATTGATCTTTCTCAAGAGGCCTGGGTCAAGGGGTGGCAGCGGTTGCCGCAGTTTCTGGGTGAATCGAGCTTCGGCACCTGGATGACGCGGATTGTGATTAACCTGTGCCTGGACCATTTGCGCCGGCAAAAGCGCCAGCGGGTGGAATCGATCGAGGCCATGGGTGAAGAGTCGGGCGGCGTGGAACGGCAGATGCCCGTGGTGAGCGTGAACCCGACAGCGGGCCTGGAGCGGGCCGAACTGCGGCAGCGCATTGACCGCGCCTTGGGCCAGTTGTCTTATGAGCATCGGACCGTCCTGGTGCTCCATGAGTTCGAGCAGATGGAATATAAAGAGATTGCCAAAACCATGGGCTGCTCTATCGGGACGGTCATGTCCCGGCTGTTCTATGCGCGCAGGAAGATGGCCGCGCTGCTGGCCGGCTTGAGGAAGGACGATTTGAAATGATGGATTACGAGACACAACTGAAGCTGCAGGCCCACCTGGACCGGGAACTGTCCGGGGAGGAGGCGCGCCAGGTCCAGGAGCGGTTGGCAACCGACCCCGAGGCCCAGGCACTGCTGGCGGAGCTCAAGAGCACCTCCGGCGCCCTCGCCGGCGTGGACGTTGAAGGCGAGGTCAAGCTGCCGGAGTCGCGTGAGTTTTTCTGGTCGAAGATCCACCGTGAGATTCAGCGCCGACAACCGCCGACGCCCCAGCCGTCCTCTATCTTTGCCGGCTGGCTCCGATGGCTGGTGCCCGCCGGCGCCACAGCCGCCGCCATGGCGGCGGTTCTCCTTATAGGCCTGCCCGAGCAGGGTCCCGAGAGCGAGACCTCGCTGACCGATTCCAGCGCCTTTACTTATCATGACTATGCAGCCCGCACCACCCTGGTGTGGCTCTCTTACCCCGCTGAAGATGACTTGCTTGAAGACGACGCTGTTGATTGGATGGATTAGTCCGTGAAACGCACCGCTACTTCAGCATGTCTGTTGGCCTGGTTCTCGGCCCTCCTGGTCGGAACGGCCTATGCCCCGTCGTCTGCCCGGGCGGCAGAGGCCACCCTCAAGGTCGAGGCCCTCTTGATCTGGGGGACCAACGATACCCAATCCCCCGACCCCAAACACAAACCGGTGAGCGCGGAGGTCCGCAAGAAGCTCCAGGAACTGCCCTTCAAGTGGACCAACTATTTCGTGGTGAACCGCAAGACGGTTGACGTGCCGGCCAAAGGCTCGATCAAACTGCCCATGAGCGAGAAATGTGATATCGAGGTCAAGAACCTCGGCAATACCACCGTGGAAGTCTCCCTGTTCAGCCGGGTCAAGCACGTCCTCAAACGCACCCAGGCCCTGCCCAAAGGCGAAACCCTGGTGCTCGGGGGCAATGCCCCCAACGCCACAAGCTGGTTCGTGGTCCTCAAGCAGGCCGAGCCCGCTCCCGCCGCGCCCCCCCAGGCGGGCAAATAGCCCTGCTATCCTCCCACGCTGGCCAGTTCCTCGTTGGTCGCCACGTTGACGATCTTGAATTGCTCGGCGTGGAGGCCCGGGTCTTTGCGGAAGGAGAGCTTGCCGAAGTAGCGTTTTTCCATCTCGATGAGGTGTTTCTCGTCCTCGGTGCGGAGGCGTTCGAGGATGGTGGGGTGGACGACGATGAGGAGTTGGAAATCGGATTCGTCGCGTGTGCGTTTTTTGAGGATTTCGCTGAGCTTACGCTGGATTTCGACGCTCATGGTGAGGGCGCTTTTGACCTTGCCGCGGCCCTTGCAGTAAGGGCAATCGTCATAGACGGCGGCATTGACGCTTTCGCTGTGGCGCTGGCGGGTCATCTCCATGAGGCCGAGTTGGGAGATGGGCAGGATGTGGGTCTTGGCCTTGTCGCGGCGCAGGCCATCCCTCATGCGGTGATAGACCTGCTGCTGGTCGCGGCGGGACTTCATATCGATGAAGTCCAGGACGATGAGGCCGCCGATGTTGCGCAGGCGCAGTTGGCGGGCGATTTCGTCGGCGGCCTCGATGTTGACCTTGAGGATGGCCGATTCCTGGTCTTTGCCGCCCTTGTGCCGGCCGGTGTTCACATCGATGGCCACCAGGGCCTCGGTCTCGTCCACCACGATATAGCCGCCGCTCTTGAGATGGACCTGGCGGGAGAAGGCGTTTTCCAATTGGCGGGTGATATTGAAGCGGTCGAAGATGGGCTGGGGCTCGGAGTAGAGCTTGGCCTTGTTTGCGGCGCGGGCGGAGATTTTGGCGATCATCTCGCGCATCCGTTCGTAGGCCCTGGGGTTGTCCACGACGATGCGCTCGACGTCCTCGGTGAGGAAGTCGCGCACGGTGCGCTCGATGAGGTCGGGCTCCTGGAAGACGCAGGATGCCGGGTGCCCCTCCTTGATGCGGTCCTGGATGAGGCGCCATTCCTCCAGGAGCAGGGCCAGGTCGCGGACGAAATAGCGCATCTGCTGGGCTTCGCCGACGGTGCGCATGATGACGCCCATGCCCTCGGGGATGGAGAGGCCGCGGAGGATCTTCTTGAGGCGCTGGCGTTCCTGGGGGTTCTCGATCTTGCGCGAGATGCCGCTCTGGTCGGAGTTGGGCAGCAGGACCAGATAACGGCCGGGCAGCACCAGGTTGGTCGTCACGCGGGGGCCCTTGGTGCCGATCGGGCCCTTGGTGACCTGGACGATGATCTCGCTGCCCGGCGGATAAACGCGGGGGATGTCTTTCTGGGTGATCTTGGGCTTGTCCCGGCGTTTGCCCTCGCGCTCGACGATCTCGACGCCGCTGTCAAAGGTGCTGGGGACGATGTCCCAGTAATGAAGAAAGGCGTTCTTTTCGAAGCCGATGTCCACGAAGGCGGCCTTGAGGTCGTCTTGGAGGTTGCGGACTTTGCCTTTGAAGATGCTGCCGACCAGGCGCTCCTCGGTGGTGCGCTCGATGTTGAACTCTTCGAGGCGGCCCTCTTCGAGCACGGCCACGCGGGTTTCGAGGGTCTCGGCGTTGAGGATGACCTCTTTGTGGACGCGTTTGACGGGCTTGATGAGGCGCTGGACCTTCTGGACGAGGGTGGCGGCGGCAGTGCGGATGGTGTCGAGGATGCCCTTGGGGGCCTCGCGGACCGGGATGGGCTCGAAGGGTCTGTCCTCCTGCACCTGGGCGGGGGTTTCGAGGTGGGGTTCGCGGAAGCCGCCTTGGGCGGCGGCCTCGGCGGCCTGGTTCTCGGGGGCGCCTTCCGGGGGCAGGCCCGCGGCGACGTTCTCGGCGCGCTCGATTTCCTGCGTGTGCCGGGTCTCATAGACCCGGTCCGGGGTCGAGACCTGGCCGGTGGTGGCCTCGGCGCGGGCGGCGAGCGCCTCGCGGTCGGGCCGCGGGGGCTGGGCATGACCCAAGCCGCCGCTGGGGCGGAAGCGCATGTGGCGCCGCCGCCGGGAAAAGTTCCTCTCACTCATAGTTTAGTAAGCCTTTCGATAGATATACACACTTTGCAACCAGCCCATGGCGATCAAAGAGCAGAGCACTGACGAGCCGCCTGCGCTGAGCAACGGCAGTGGCACGCCCGTCACGGGCATCATTCGGATGTTCATGCCGATATTGATGAAAACGTGGCTGAAGAGCAGGGCAACCACTCCCACAGCCATCAACTTGCCCAGGCGGTCGCGCGCCTGGCCGGCGATGCGGATGCCCGTAAACAGGAGCACCCCATAAAGCGTGATGACCATCACGCTGCCGACAAACCCTTCCTCCTCGGCAATGACGGAGAAAATGAAGTCGTTGTGCGCCACAGTCGGCGGCAGGTAGCCCAGGGCCTTTTGGGTCCCACGCTGCCAGCCTTTGCCGATCAGCCCGCCGGAGCCGACGGAAATCAATGCCTGCCGCACATTGTGCGAATCGTCGAACTGGAGCTTTCGCAACTCAGCGCGCTTGGCCTTGGACGCGCCCGGAAGCGCAGTATAGTCCCTGCCAAAATAGACCAGGAGCCGCTTTTTCTGATAATCCTGCAATGTAACCTGCCAGTTGGGCGGCGCAAACAGCACATCCACCAGGAACAACGCCCCGAGGATGCCGGCCACGCCGAGCAACCGCGTCAGGTAAAGCCGGGGCACCCCGGCCACATACATCATGAGGAACCCCGTTGGCGCCAGCACCAGCGCCGAGCCCAGGTCCGGCTCTTTCATCACCAGCACAAAGGGCAGCAGGAGCAACCCGAGCGATTTGAGGACATTGGATGGGAGCCGCAACTCATCGGGGGGCCGGCCAGGAAATGGGCCTGGGCCAGGATGAAACTGAGCTTGGCGAACTCCGAGGGCTGGAACTGGAAGAACCCGAGATCAATCCAGCGCATGGCGCCCCAGCCGTGGGTGGTGCCGATGCCGGGCACCAGCACGGCGCCTAGCGGGAGCAGCGACGCCCAGTAGATGACCATCGCCCAGTGGGCCAAAGTGTGGTAGTCGGCCAGCGCCAGGCCCACGCCGGCCCCGGCGCCCAGCAGATACCAGAGGATCTGCCGGAACCAGGTCTGGTTATACCACGGGGCCGTGGCGGCCGATTCGGTCCCCAGGCGGGCGCTATAGACAAAGGCCGCGCCCAGGAGCATCAGGCAGCACAGGGCGGCCAGTTGGAGCCGGTCAAATCGCGGCTGGCGTTCGTTGAGGATGGCAGTGGCAGCGTTCACGGCGCGCGCGGAGTGGGAGTGGGTTTGACGCCCTGGGCCACCACGGCGGGTTTGGCCAGCCTGAGCGGATCGCACTGTTGCAAGGCCAGGTAAATCTTTTGCGCCACGGGCGCGCAGATCGTGGCGCCGGAACCGCCGTGCTCGACCTCGACCATTACGACGACTGCATAGCGGGGGTGCTCGCAGGGGGCAAAGGAGATGAACCAGGTGAAGTGCTCCTTGAGGTGGCCATAGACGTCCTTTTTCTGCGCCGTCCCGGTCTTGCCGCAGATGCTCAGGCCGGGCACCTTCGCTTCATGCCCCGTGCTGTCGACATCCTCCACGTCCTGGAGCATCGCGTCCCTCAGAAGGGCCAGGGTGCGCGGCTTGACGCCCAGTTCATCGCGCAGGCGGCTCTCAGGGAAGACCTCGGGCGTTTCGCCCGAGGCAGGGTCCTGGGGCTCGATTCGGGCGACCAGGCGCGGCCACAAAACCTTCCCGTCATTGGCGATGGCGGAGGTGAGCACGGCCATCTGGAGCGGGGTGACATCAATCAGGCCCTGGCCGAGGCAGAGGTTGGCGGTGTCTCCATCATGCCAGTTTGCGCTGATGGTCTGCCACGAGGGGAAGGTGCCCGGGGTTTCCTGGCGGGTGGGCAGGCCAATTCTCTCGCCCAGGTGCAGGCGCTGGCCGATGCGAACGATGCTGGCAGCTCCGGCCCGCAGGCCGTTGGTGATGAAATAGACGTTGCTCGATTTCCTGAAGGCCCGCGCGAAATCATAGTACCCGGGGAGGGCCAGGTCCGGAATCGGCTTGCCCCGGCCAATCCGGATGGAGCCAGGATTGTAGATTACTTCCTTGGGGTCAAGCCCTTGTTCCAGGCAGGCCATCGCCACCACGGTCTTGAAGATCGAGCCGGGCTGGTAATTCTCGAAGGTGGCGCGGTTCACGGTGGGGCGCAGCAGGGGGTCGTTCCAGCGCTGGTATTCGCCCGGAGGGAACTTCTGGATCGGGTGGTTTGGATTGAATGTGGGCGATGACGCCATGGCCAGGATGTCGCCGGTGTTCACGTCCATGACCACGACCGCTCCGCGCGTGGCAGGACCGAATTTGTCCTGCAGGGCCTTCTCGGCCGCCTGCTGGATGCGCACGTCCAGGGTCAAGACCACGTTGTGCCCCGGCTCGGCCGCCCTCCAGACGTTCTCGGCCTGGTAGTAACCGATATTGTTCACCAGGACGGACTTGGCGCCAGCGGTGCCGCGCAGCTTCTTGTCGTAGCCTCCCTCGATGCCGACCACCCCGCGATAATCGGGCAACCGGTAGGAGAAGAAGGCCTCCTCGCCTTCGGCGGAGTCAACGTCCCGCCGCAAATAGCCGAGCACGTGCGCGGCCGTGGTTTGGAAGGGATAGACCCGCGTGGATTGCATCTCGAGATCCGCCCCGAGGATGCCGGTACACTGTTCCTCGAACCGGGCAATCTGGGTCGAGGTAAGGCCGGGCAGGACCGGGTAGGGCAGGGCCAGGGAGATCTGGAAATGCGCCTCGAAATTGGTGACATCGAGCGAGAGGGGCTGTCCCAGGCGCCGGCTCAGCTCGGCCACGACGTTGCTGGCCACGGCCCAACGCGCGTCGCGGCGCAGCAACTCCTTGTCGGCGCTGGAGAGCGCCAGCTTCTTGCGCTCTTCCTTGGTCAACCGGCGCTTGAGCCGATGCTGCTCCTGGTCCAGGCGTTGCCTGGCCTGGACTTGCGCGCGGACGAGCGCCTTCGCGTAGGCCGCCCTGAAAGGCCTGTGCAACTCTTCCAGGTAGAGGCTGATGTTGTAAGAGGGGCGGTTCTCCGCCAGCACCACCCCGTTGCGGTCGAGGATCTTTCCCCGCACCGCCGGGACGCGGACTGTCCGGTAGGACTGCGTCTCCAGCGAGTCCTGGTAGTCCCGAGCCGAGACCACCTGCACCCACCACAGCCCGCCCAGCAATATCCCCAGCCCGACCAGCACCATCACCGCCACCGCGCGCAGTTGCGGGTCGTCTTTTCGCAGTTGGTCAAAAATCAGCATGGGTCAAGACGCGTCGCGTAGCGACGCAGTGATGGTAGCCGTGGACTTCCAGTCCACGGTTCGGAGCGTTGGCGGGTCCGCGCGTCGCGTAGCGACGCCTGATGTTGGCGCGCCGCCGCCGCGAATCGCGTTTTCAGCCGTCGCTACGCGACGGTGGTGATCTTCGACTGGGGACCCGTGGACTGGAAGTCCACGGCTACCTTCCAGCACCGCTACGCGGTGCAAGGCAGTCTCTCCGGAGGAGATCCAGTGTTGCCGATCTGTTGCTCCTGCTATCATTTCATTCTTTCAATATGCCATGACTCTGTTCCTGAGGGGCTTTCGTCATTCGTCATTCGTCATTCGTCATTCGTCATTCCTCACCCTCGTCCCCGCCGCATCTCGTGGTCTGGCCGGAAGCTGGTCTCTGCGGGCCGGCCATGGGCCAGCGAGTCGTGGAGCCAGTCAAAAAGAACGAAACAAACCGGAGTGGCCAGGCCGCCTCCGGCGGTCAGGACCGCCAGTTGCCAGAGGGTGCCCCAGCCCAGGAGCGGCTTGTGGCCGGTGGTCAGCAGCAGGAGCAAGGTTATGAGCGGCACTCCCGCGCTGGCTGCCAGGCCCAAAATCACTTGCGCAAAGACCTGCTCCCGCAAGATCAGTTCCCGGCTCGAGGTAGATCGTCAGCCCCGCCAGGAGCAGCGGCAACACGCTGATGCCCAGGGGATTGACCGAGAGGGAATCCAGCCAAAGCCCGCCGCAAACGGCTACCAGGGCAATGGTGGCCGGACCCGCGCACAAACCCGCATAGACCATCAGCGGCGGCAACAAGTCAATCTGCGCGCCCAACAACTGGCGCAGGCTGCTGAACGCCGCCTCCCAAAACACCGCCAGGTAGGCCGCCCCGAGCAGGAGGATGGTGGTGAGCCAGGTCATTTAAGTGCGGAGTGCGGAGTGGGGAGTGCGGAATGACGAATGACGAATGACGAATGACGAATGCTGTCGCTTTTGTCGCTTTCGTCCCTTGTGTCCCTTAGAGCGGCGGGCAAGCCGCGAGTCGGGACCTTTGTCGCAACCTTTGTCGGAACCTTTGTCGAGTTGGCCATGCCGCGACAAAGGCCGCGACAAAGGTTGCGACAAAGGTTGCGATAATGATTGTGAGGCCGCTTGTTCATGGCACCAGCACCCAAACTTCTTCGAGGGCGTCGAGATTGGCGGCCAGCTTGACTTGGGCGACGGCGCCGAAGCCGAATTCGATCGGTTGGGAGTCCACGAGCCTGCCGATGGGGATGTCTGGGGGAAAGCTCCCGCCCAAACCGTTGGTCTTGACCCACTGCCCGGGTTTGAGGTCGGCGTTGCTGTAGAGGTAAGCCAGTCTGACAATGCCCCGGTCCAGGGGATCGGAGGCGCCAATGACGCCGTTGTAACGGCTCTCGTTTTCGACGACGGCCGCCACCTTGCAATTGGAGTCCCCCACCAGGATGACCTGGGAGCGGGTCAGACTGACCAGGGCGATGCGCCCCACCAGGCAGCCGTCGGGGCTCAGAACGGTGAGGTTCTCGGTCATGCCGTCGCGGGTGCCGAGGTCGATCTGGACGGCGCGCCACCAGTTGGAGGGGCTCGCGCAGGACGACGCTGGCGAGTTTCATCTTGCGGCGCAACTGGGATTGCCAGCCCAGGAGTTGGCGGAGCCGGGCGTTCTCCCGGTCGAGGGTGTCCGCCCGCATGAGCTTGAAACGCAGGTCATGGTTTTCCTGGCGCAGCGCCTCGTTCTGGCGCACCAATTCGCCCCGGGGCACCACCGAGTCGAGCACGGCCCCGGCCCCCTGCTGGGAGGAGTGGACCAGGCCCAGCAAGGGCAGGAACAGGCTGCCGATGCCCAGCTTGAGCCGGGCCTTGGTGTGGCTTGGCAAGCTGAGAATGACCAGCGTCAGCACCACGACCAGGCCCAGCACTATATAAGGCGGACGTTTCAACATCTAAACTTCTTGCTTTGTCAGGGCTGGAATAACTCATCCAGCCGCCGGGTCCGGGGCAGGCGCGGACAGACCGGCCCCGGAACGCCCCGCCCATTCCCATCTGGCGTGACCGTCTTCGGTCCAAAGGCCGGAATGGGCGGCGTGATGACAGGAGGGAACTACTTGGAGTTGGAAGAGACCCGCTTGAGAAATTGGAGTTCCTGCAACACCCGCCCGGTGCCTTCGGCCACCGCGCTGAGCGGGTCGTCGGCTATGTGGACCGGCAACCCGGTCTCCTCAGCCACCAGCCGATCTATGCCGCGCAGCAACGCGCCGCCGCCGGCCATGACTATCCCACGGTCCACCAGGTCGGCGGACAGTTCCGGCGGGCAGCGTTCCAGGGTAATGCGGACAGACTCCAAAATGCTGGAAAGCGGCTCTTGCAAGGCCTCGCGAACTTCTTCGGAGCGAATGGTCAGCGTTTTGGGCAACCCTGCGCTCAAATCGCGGCCCTTGACGTCCATGGTCAGTTCCTGCTCCAGCGGAAAGGCAGAGCCGATTCGTATCTTGATCTCTTCCGCTGTGCGTTCGCCTATCATCAAATTATACGCCCGTTTCATGTGCGCAACGATCGTCTCGTCAAATTCGTCTCCGCCCACCCGCAGGCTCCGGCTGAAGACGATCCCGGCCAGCGAGATGATAGCTATCTCGCAAGTCCCCCCGCCCACATCCACGATCATATTGCCCGCCGGTTCGTGCACGGGCAACCCGACCCCGATCGCCGAGGCCATCGGTTGCTCGATCAGGTACACCTCGCGGGCGCCGGCATGGGTTGCCGAGTCCTTCACCGCCCGCTTCTCGACTTCGGTGATGCCCGAGGGCACCGCCACGACGACCCGCGGCGCTATGAGCTTGCGGTGGTGGACCTTCTGGATGAAGTGCCGCAGCATCGCCTCGGTAATCTCGAAGTCGGCTATCACACCATCCTTCATGGGCCGGATTGCGACGATGTTCCCTGGCGTGCGTCCCAGCATCCGCTTGGCCTCTTCCCCTACAGCCAGGACGTTCGTGGTGCCTGCCTGGATAGCCACTACCGATGGCTCCCGCAAAACAATCCCCCGATCCCGGACATAGACCAGGGAATTGGCTGTCCCCAGGTCTATTCCAATATCGTTGGAAAACAGGCTTTTTAGTTGCGCAAACATGAATCGTTGCCTAACAGTGTCCAAGGTTAAAAGCAACGATACTGCGAGGTCAAGACTATTAACTGGCCTTCCCCGGGCAAGGGCGTATCCCGGCACCGCCCCCATCGGCTGCGGCAAGCTGGGAGTGCGCCCGTCCTCGGGCGCAGCAACGTCCGCAGCCAGGGCAGCGGTCAAGTACTGCGGCGCGCCTGCCCGCTCCCTCGCTGCTGCGCCCGGGGACGGGCGCACTCCGGGGGCGGTGGCGGCATACGCTCCCCGGCCAATGCTCTCGACAATCCATCGGGGGTGTGGCTACATTGGCCGCGATGCCAATGCAGAACCAACCATGGCGCGTGAGCGGGCGCCTCTTCCATTCGCGCCTGATCCTGGGCACGGGCAAGTTCTCCTCTGCCGAGGCCATGCGCGATGCGCTGGAGGCCAGCGGGGCGGAGATGGCGACGGTGGCCTTGCGCCGGGCCGATTTGAGCGGGCGCAAG
This sequence comes from uncultured bacterium, assembly GCA_963749495.1. Taxonomy (GTDB): domain Bacteria; phylum Verrucomicrobiota; class Verrucomicrobiia; order Limisphaerales; family UBA8199; genus CAVQND01. The sequence continues at coordinate 151,717 of CAVVMW010000012.1, read as the reverse complement.
GACCCTTTTGCCAACATCCTGGAGTTTATCGATCCGGACCGTTTTCTGCTGGTGCCCAACACCAGCGGCGCGATGAACGCCCAGGAGGCAGTGCGCCTGGCGCACCTGGCGGCCAGCGCCGGCCTGCCCAAATGGATCAAGCTGGAAATCCACCCCGACCCGCGGTACCTGCTCCCTGACCCGGTCGAGACGCTCAAGGCGGCCGAGGTGCTCGTGCGAGAGGGCTATACGGTCCTGCCCTATATCAATGCCGACCCGGTGTTGGCCAAGCGGTTGCAGGATGCCGGGGTGGCAACGGTGATGCCCCTGGGGTCGCCCATCGGCTCGAACCGGGGCCTGCAAACCCGCGAGCAGCTCCGCATCATCATCGAGCAGGCCACGGTGCCGGTCGTAGTGGACGCCGGCCTGGGGCCCCAAGCCACGCCGCCGAGGCGATGGAGCTGGGGGCCGACGCCGTCCTGGTCAACACCGCCATTGCCGTGGCCGCCGATCCTAACAGGATGGCCCTCGCCTTCCGTATGGCCGTCGAGGCCGGCAGGGCCGCTTTCGAATCCGGCCTGCCCGGCCAGCAGGAGGCCGCCAGCCCGACAAGCCCCCTAACCGCGTTTGTTGAGTAAACCAGAAAGAGGGGTTCACCCTTGATTAGACATAGGTTCATGAGAAGCCGGACAACGGAGGGTCGAGGGTCGAGGGTCGAGGGAAGCGATCTCCGCCCCTCGCCCCTCGCCCCTCGCCCCTCGCGTTCAAATGCTTCTGGACCGAGGTCCAAGAGACCTCAACAGCCAAACCCAGCATGAACGCCACTCGCCTCACCGCCGCGCGCGCGCGCCAGGTCCTGGCCGGCGCCCGCCAAAGCCGGCTGCTGGTGGTTGGGGACGTGATGCTCGACCACTTCGTCTGGGGCACTGTGGCGCGCATCTCGCCCGAGGCCCCGGTCCCGGTGGTGGACCTGGAGCGGGAGAGTTTCATGCCGGGCGGCGCCGCCAACGTGGCGCGCAACCTGACCTCGCTAGAGGCGCCGACCGAGCTGTTTGGGGTGGTGGGGCGCGACGCGGCGGGCCGGCAGCTCCGGCAGTTGCTGCGCGAGCACCGCATCGGTTGCGCGGGCGTGCTGGCGCAGGCGGCGCGCAGGACCAGCGTCAAGACCCGCATCGTGGCCCACAAACAACAGGTCGTGCGCATCGACCGGGAGACCCGCGAGGGGTTGGACGAGCGGCTGAGCCGCCGGCTGGCGGGCATTCTCCGCTCGAAGAGTGCCGGCGCGGCGGCCGTCATCATCGGCGACTACGGCAAGGGGGTTGTCACCCAGCGATTGCTGGACCAGGTCAAGGGGCTGTGCCGGAGCCGGGGCATCTGGTTGAGCCTGGATCCCAAGCCCGTGCATCACCTGGACCTGTCCGGGCTCTCGCTCATCACTCCCAACCGCAAAGAGGCCTTCGAACTAGCCCGGCTCCCCGATGAGACCCGCCACTCCAACCCGCTGGCCGATGCCAATCTCATGCGCGTGGCCGACCAGTTGCTGAGCCAGCTCCGCCCGGCCCTCCTGCTCATCACCCTGGGTGAACTGGGCATGCTCCTCTGCCAGCGAGGACAGAAACCCTTTCACATCCCCACCGTGTCGCAGGAGGTGTTCGAACGTCTCCGGCGCGGGCGACACCGTCATTGCCTCGTTCACACTGGCCATTGCGGCCGGGGCCTCGCCGCTCGAAGCGGCCCTCCTCTCCAATCACGCCGCCGGCATCGTTGTGGGCAAGCTCGGCACCGCCACTGTCACGCCCGAGGAACTGGTCGCCAGTCTCGGAAAGGCTTCTCGGAAAGGCTAAAGGCTAAAGGCTAAATTTGGGCCTTTAGCCTTCAGCCTTCAGCCTTCAGCCTTTTTTTCAAACCGCGTATTGAATTCCACGGCCAGCGTTCTATAGTGCGCATCGATCTGAAGCGCAAGCACGAGCAATGAGCAACTCGCAAGACGGCAACGAAACCTGGGACATCCAGGACGCGCGGAACCTTTATAACATTCATCGGTGGGGGGCGGAGTATTTCGACATCAACGATGCCGGGCACGTGATCGCCAAGCCGTTGCGCGACGCCGGGGCGTCGGTGGACCTGACGGACGTCATCGAGGAGGCCAAGGCGCGGGGGCTGAAGTTTCCGGTGCTGGTCCGGTTCCAGGACATCCTGCGCCACCGGGTCGAGTCGATCAACCTCTCCTTTCGCAGCGCCATCGCCGAGTTCAATTACCAGGGCATGTATCGCGGGGTCTTCCCCATCAAGGTCAACCAACTGCGCGAGGTGGTCGAGGAGATCCTCGATGCGGGCCGGCCTTATGATTTCGGGCTGGAGGTGGGGAGCAAGCCGGAGCTGTTTGCGGGGCTGGCCCTGCAGAGCCAGCTTGGCAGCCTCATCGTGTGCAACGGCTACAAGGACGCCAGTTTCATCCGCGTGGCGTTGCTGGGCACCAAGCTGGGCAAGAAGGTCATCATGGTGGTGGAGAAACTGGAGGAGCTGCGGCAGATCATCAACCTCTCCAAGCAACTGGGGGTCGAGCCGTTGATCGGAGTGCGCGTGCGCTTGTTGAGCAAGGGCGCCGGCAAGTGGGCCGAGAGCGCCGGCGAAAATGCCAAGTTCGGCCTCAGCACGGCCGAGTTGCTGACAGCCACGGCGATGCTCCAGGCGGAGAACCTGGGGTATTGCTTCAAGCTGCTCCATTTCCACATCGGCTCCCAGGTGCCGGACATCCTCATCGTCAAACGCGCCGTCCAGGAGGCGGCCCGGTTCTACGCCAAGCTCTACAAGGCCGGCTTCCGCATCCAGGACCCTGGACGTCGGCGGCGGGCTGGGCGTGGATTATGACGGCAGCCGCTCGGCCTTCGACAGTTCGACCAATTACACCCTGCAGGAATACGCCAACGACATCGTCTATTACATCGCCGATGTCTGCAACACCGAGAAGGTGCCCCACCCGGACATCATCAGCGAGAGCGGCCGGGCCGTCGTCGCCCACCACAGCGTGCTCATCATCGAGGTCTTCGGGGCCATCGAAAAACTCAGGCCCGGCGAGGGCTTCCAATATGGCGAGAACGAGCACCCGCTGGTCAAGGAGCTGCTCGACATCCAGAAGAACCTCCCCCGGCTCAACAAGCTGGAGGCCTACCACGACGCCCTGGAGCGGAAGGAAGACGCCCAGCACATGTTCAACCTCGGCATGATGGATTTGCCCGACAAGGCCAAGATCGAGAGCCTCTACTGGGAGATCAGCCGCGGCGTGGCGGACTCGTTCAAGGGCCAGGCCTACGTGCCCGAGGAGATTCGCCAGCTCGAAGACAGCCTGGGCGACCAGTACCTGTGCAACTTCTCGGTCTTTCAATCGCTGCTGGATCACTGGGCGCTGGGGCAGCTCTTCCCCATCATGCCGCTCAGCCGCTTGCACCAACGCCCCACCCGCGAGGCCACGCTGGTCGACATCACTTGCGATTCCGACGGCCAGGTCAACAAGTTCGTGGACCTCCGCGACGTGCGCGACACCCTCCCCCTGCACCCACTGCGCACCAACGGCAACGGCCAACTCGAACCCTATTACCTGGGCATCTTCCTCATGGGCGCCTACCAGGACATCATGGGCGACCTCCACAACCTCTTCGGCCGCGTCAACGAGGTCCACGTCTTCCTCGACCCCGACGAACCCGCCGGCTACTACGTCGAGGAAATCATCGAGGGCAACACCATCGCCCAGGCCCTTGACTCCGTCCAATACGATGAGAAGGAACTCAAACGCCAGATGAAGGCCCAGGTCGACGAGGCCATCAAGTCCGACCGGATGAAACCCTCCGAGGCCATGCGCCTGCTCGACGATTATGAACGCGGTCTGAAGGAATACACCTACCTGAGCTTTTAGACCCGAACCATCTCAGTGCGGACGAAACCAGAAATCGGATTTTGAATTATCCTTTGCTGACAGGGCCTGACGGACACAGCGGCACCGAAAACCAGCCCTCTCCCGCCATGCCCGAGCCACGCCCCAACCCCGAGCTGCTCCGCTCGCTGGGCTGTTTGGTGCGGGGCCTCTCGACTCTGTTCTGGGGGCTGCCCAGCGCGCTCGTCATCTGCTTCTACACCGCCCGGGGCGAGGGGGCAAGACCCTTCGGCATCGTGCCCCCGGTGGTCTGCACGGGTTGGCTGGCCTACGGCCTGTGGCAGCTCGGCTCCTTTCAGAAGCAGGAGCGGGTCTGGCGCAACGCCTTGGAGCGGGCCCAGGTCCTTAGCCTGGTCAATCTCAGCCTCAGCCCCTTCCTCTACTGGTCGAGCCGGGTGCCCGCCAACGCCTTCTTCTTCCTGATGGTCCTGCTGCTGGGCCTCTTCAGCCTGCTGTTTCTGGGCAGCCTCAACCACGTCTTGCGGCGCCTGGGCGCCATGCTGCCCGACGAGGGCCTGCGCCTGGAAATCAAGCAGTTCACCACACTCAACCTCAACCTGCTCCTGACCCTCCTGGCGCTGGCCGCCGCTTGCCTGGCGCTCAACCATTCTTTCTGGCACCTGCCACCTTGGGCCGAGCGGCTCACCGCCGCCCTGGACCAGAGCAATGTCCTCTACCTGGTCCCGCTCATCCCCCTGCTCCTGCTCCCCCTGGCCATGACCATGGCCCTGCTCTGGAAGACCAAAGAGGTCATCCTCGACGGCGTCTTTGGTGCCAAGTGAGGGTCGTTCACAAAGTGATGACCTCGCGAACCTCGCGAACCAGGCTTGACAAAACCGGGCCTCCTTGCTAAAACTGCCGCACTATAACGCCAGGACCAGCCCAACGGGGTATGAAGGACCCGCTCGACACATCTGCGCCGCAAGAGCCGCCGCGACACCACGTGCGCGTGCGGCGCAGACACCGCCATTTCTCCACCTACAACCAATTCGGCGTCAGCCGCAGGGACATCGCTCTCGGCGTGGCCCTGATCGCGGTGGTCGGCGCCGCATTGGTCTGGTTCTTGTACGCCAGCATCATCCGGGGCCAGAGCAACGGCCCGGATGACACCCAGGCCGTGCCGAATATTGACGAGCCCGCCGCCCGCTTCTGAGAGTTGGTGGCAAAACTAACCCCAGAGATCACAAAGAACGCAAAGACAGAAAGGATCGAGGCCTTTCTTTGTGATCTTTGCGTTCTTTGCGGTTAATTCCGCCACCGGGTCTGAATCCAGCCACCCGAGATCGGGACACCACACCAGGATTCATGCTCGTCCCGGAGGGATGGCGTCCCGTCAGTTGATCACGGCGGGATGCTCGGAGGCGTCGAACTGATTGCAGACAGGCGGTGTGCCGACGGCATTGACCGTGTAGCCGGCCATGGGAGTTCCAGGCATGATCAAGGGGCAATAGACCCTGGCGAGGCTGCCCTGGTTGCCCCGCCCCATGTAGGGCTGGATGTCGGCCGGGAGCGGCGTATCGCCGCTGCTCTTGCCGGCTTCCAGCGCCCATTGTTGCTTGGCGTCGTCGATCTCCCGCAAGTTGTTGATACAGGCGTTGGTCACGGAGGTCTTGCGGGCGCGCACGAAGTTGGGAATGGCTATCGCAGCCAACATCCCGATGATGGCCACCACGATCATGATCTCGATGAGCGTAAAGCCAGGCTGACCAAAGCGATGCGTCTTCATACGGAATGGGCTTCCGAACTCTGCCTGGCCCGTGCGTTGGCGGGCCAGGCTCCTGTTTCCTCTGCTTTGAGAAGCAGCGCCGATGCCAGGAATGCAGGACAGGCCTGAGGGATGCGCAGGCCTGTTCCAACATCGAGATGGGCACGCTAGTTCAGGACGGCGTTATGGGCTGTCGCGTCAAAGTTCAGGCAGACCGGGGCCACGCCGACGCTGCCGATGGTGTAGCCGGCCAGCGGGCCTGGTGTGCTCAGCGGGCAATAGAGGTTGTTGATCGAGCCGAGGTTGCTGCGGCCCAGGTAAACCTGGATGTCGGCGTTGCCCGGGATATCCGCGCTCTTCTTGCCGTTTTCCAGCGCCCACTGCTGCTTGGCCCCGTTGATCTGGCGCAGGTTGTTGATGCACGCATTGGTCTGGGAGGTCTTGCGCGCACGGACGAAGTTGGGGATGGCGATGGCGGCCAACAGGCCGATGATGGCCACGACGATCATGATCTCGACCAGCGTGAAGCCCGATTTGCGTGAGGTTTTTCTCATAATAACTTTGCCTTTCTGTAATGCGCAATGTGAACAGGCGGCAAGCGGTTCAGGACCGACTACAGTTCGCGTTCACGTATTGCTTGCTGCCGTTGCGCGATTGGTTGCAAGCAAACTTGATGCCACCCCAAGCCCGGCCCATGGATTTCGGGTTCCATCGCGCAGCGATGGGCTGGGGGCAGGCGCACGGAAACCCGGGGCGTTGCCCTGCTGCACCCGACTTTGGATGACTTTGGCAGCTTTGTCGCAGCCTTTGTCGCAGCCTTTGTCGAGCTCAGCCGGATTTCGACAAAGGTTTCGGCAAAGGCTGCGACAAAGGTCGTGACAATCAGTCAAAGTCCGGGGCAGTAGGGCGTTGCCCAAGGACCCGACTGTCCGATTTTGAGCCTCCGTGTCCAGCCCTGAGACAATAGGTTGGGGGCCGGGCTGCCGGCCCCGGGCAAAAAAAGAACGGGCCTGGAGAAACCCAGGCCCGTCCGATTCGGCGTTGGTTGGAAAGGTCAGTTCAGGACGGCGTTATGGGCTGTCGCGTCAAAGTTCAGGCAGACCGGGGCCACGCCGACGCTGCCGATGGTGTAGCCGTTGAGCGGGCCTGGTGTGCTCAGCGGGCAATAGAGGTTGTTGATCGAGCCGAGGTTGCCGCGGCCCAGGTAAACCTGGAGGTTGGCGCCGATCGGGACGTTGGCGCTTTTCTTGCCGTTTTCCAGCGCCCACTGCTGCTTGGCCCCGTTGATCTGGCGCAGGTTGTTGATGCACGCATTGGTCTGGGAGGTCTTGCGCGCCCGGACGAAGTTGGGGATGGCGATGGCGGCCAACAGGCCGATGATCGCCACGACGATCATGATTTCGACCAGGGTGAAGCCTGACTTGCGGGAGGTTTTTTTCATACTAACTTTGCCTTTCTGTATTGGGCGGTGTGAACTTGCGCCAGGCGGGTTAGGATCATTACGGGCATTTGTTCACGAATTGCCTGGTGCAACCGCGACTGGCCTTGAGCAAGACGGGTGCCAAAGACAAGGCTAAAGGCTAAAGGCTGAAGGCTGAAGGCTGAAGGCTAAGGGGTAAAGCAGGGTGCGATTTGACGGCGGCGGGCATGGGGCCTGGGGGGTCTTGTCCCGGAGGGACATCCGAGAATAGCCCAACGCTTCAGCGTTGGGTGGCGGCGTGGTGAGAACCTCTCCGTCCCGGAGGGACGGTTGAAGTCCAGGAGCAGGGCAGCCGCCGGTTCGGGACTCATTCCTGCCGAGCGCACGCCCCAACGCTGAAACGTTGCGCCATTGTCAGGCGCCCCTCCGGGGCGGCACCAGAGCGTGCGCCCGACACTTGTAACCGCACCAGCCAAAGCGCCGCTATCCAGGCTCCATCGCCTTCCCCTCCCCTCTTCGGTCTTTACTTTAGCCTTTAGCCCTTAGCCTTTAGCCTTTTCTGCTCAATTCGAGGAGGGCAGGACGTGGGCGTTGGGGCCGCTGGGGACGCGCTGGCAGGCGGGTGGGGCGTCCACAGTCGTTATGGTGTAGCTGTCATCGAAGGTCGAGCCGCCCGAGGGGCACGTGACCGACCGCTGGAGATAGCTGCTGATGTCGCTGTAAGTCACCGCTTGGCCCTGGGCCTTGTTGAGGTCCAGCGCCCAACGCTGGATCGCGCCGTTGATCTGCTGGAGGTTGCTGATGCAGGCCTTCTGCTGGGCCGTGGTGCGGGCCTTCACGAAATTCGGGATGGCGATCGAGGCCAACAGGCCAATGATGGCCACCACAATCATGATCTCCACCAGGGTGAAGCCGCGCTTCCCGTTTATGCTTGTTTTCATACGGACCTTTCTACTGGAGCGGTGTGAACCAAGCTGCCGGCGGTTATAACTATGATTACAAAAGGCGTTCACGTATTGCCGGCAACTAACCGCCATCCAAGTCTATGCCAGCGCCCCAAGGCAGATCAACCCGGAATTTGCCCGGCGGCAAGGACGCCGTGACAGCGGGAGCGGCACCGCGGGCCAACCCCTCACCCCGGCCCTCTCCCCTTCGGAAGGGGAGAGGGAGAATCCCCGGTAGCGGCATGAGGACGCGGACACGCCCCGAAGCTCCAGAGACTGCCGATATTTCTCCCTCTCCCCTTCGGAAGGGGAGAGGGCCGGGGTGAGGGGTTCACCGGGGACTCCCTTTCCGCCTTCACCGATTACCCCCGGCGCGTCCGAACGGGCGCTGTCCCATAACAGGACAGCGCCGGCCCCGCCTTACAATCCCAGCTCCCTGGCCAGGAACGTATAGGCCAGGGCGGACATATAGGCGGCCTGCTTGTTGTCGGCCGCGCCGCCGTGGCCGCCCTCGATGTTCTCGTAGTAGAGCACGTCGTGGCCCTGCTCCTTCATCCGGGCCGCCATCTTGCGGGCGTGGCCCGGATGGACCCGGTCGTCGCGGGTCGAGGTGGTGAAGAGCACGCGCGGGTAGTGCTTGTCTTTGGCGACGTTCTGATACGGAGAGAATTGGCTGATGTAGGCCCACTCCTCGGGCTTGTCGGGATTGCCGTATTCGTCCATCCAGCTTGCGCCGGCCAGCAGTTTGTTGAAGCGGCGCATGTCCAGCAGCGGGGCCTGGCAGACGACGGCTTTGAAGAGGTCGGGCCGCTCGGTGAGCATGACGCCCATGAGGAGGCCGCCGTTGGAGCCGCCTTGAATGCCCAGGTGGGCAGGCGAGGTCACCCGGCGCGCGACCAGGTCTTCGGCCACCGCGATGAAGTCATCGTAGGCGCGCTGCCGGTGCGCCTTGCGCGCCGCCTCGTGCCACTTGGGGCCGAACTCGCCGCCGCCGCGGATGTTGGCCAGGATAAACACCCCGCCGCGCTCCAGCCAGGCCGAGCCAACCCCGCCATTGTAGTTGGGCAGCATGGAAATCTGGAAACCCCCGTAGCCGTAGAGCAGCGTCGGGCTGCGGCCCTCCAGGGCCAACTCCTTCCGGCTCACCTGGAAGTAAGGGACCCGGGTGCCGTCTTTGGAGGCAGCCTCGTGCTGGCTGATTTGGAGGCCCTCGGCGTTGAAGAACGCCGGCAGGCTCTTGAGCGGCTGGCGCTCCGGCCGGCCCAGCGTGCCCAGGTAAAGGCTCGAAGGGGTCAGGAAATCCGTCACGGTCAGGAAGTAGTCGTCCGACTCGTCGGGGTCGACGCCGCTCGCGCTGGCCGAGCCGAAGGCCGGGGCCTCGAGCGGCGTCCGGCTCCAGGCGCCGTTCTGGCGCTGGAGCACGTAGAGCCGGCTGCGGACGTTGTCCAGCTCATCGAGGATCAGCCAGTGCTTGGTCTGGCTGATGCCGGCCAGGCTCGTGCGCGGGGTCGGCTCGAAGAGCACCGCAAATTGCCGCTCGCCCTTGAGGCACCCCTCGAAGTCGGCTGCCAGCAGCGCCCCGGCCGGGTAGGTCTTGCCCTGGACCGTCCAGTCCGAGCGCAGCGTCAGCAGAAGCTGGTCCTGGAAGGTGCCGGCCTGGGCATCCTCGGGCTTGTCGAGCTTCACCCAGTTTTCGCCGCGCCGGACCAACTGCTCGCTGGTGAAGAACGTCACGCCGCGATGGATGAACTCGTATTTCCGGCCGTGATCGTGGATGACGGCCGCCGCTACGCTCACGTCCTCCGCTTTGCCCTCGAAGACGGCCGTCGCTTGGGCCAGCGGCGTGCCGCGCTTCCACTCCTTGACCAGCCGCGGGTAGCCGGAGCTGGTGAGCGAGCCGGGGCCGAAATCGGTCCCCACGTAGAGAGTGTCGCGGTCGCGCCAAGCCAAATCGCTCTTGGCCTCGGGCAGATAAAAACCGCCGTCAACAAAGCACAGGGTCTTCAGGTCGAACTCGCGGACGACCGTCGCGTCGGCTCCGCCGCGCGAGAGCAGGACCAGGCAGCGATCGAAGGTGGGATGAAGGATGTCATAGCCCTTCCAAACCCAGTTCTCCTTTTCCGCCTCGGCCAGCTTGTCGAGATCGAGCACCACTTGCCAGGCCGGCTCCGGCTTTTTGTATTCCTCGAGTGTCGCGCGCCGCCAGAGGCCGCGGACGTTCTTCTGGTCTCGCCAGAAATTGTAGCACCAGGGGCCGTGCTTGGTCACGTACGGTATCCGCTCTTTCGAGTCGAGAATCGAGAGCAGTCGGCGGCGCACGGGCTCGAAGTCCGGGGCGCCCTCCAGTTCGCGGGTGCTCTGGGCGTTCTGTTGCCGGACCCAGTCCAGGGCCTTCTGGCCGCCGACGTCTTCCAGCCACAGGTAGGGGTCTTCCGCCACCGGCCCGGCCGGCTCGCCAGCCGACGCATTGACCGCTTGCGTCAGGCAAACCAACAATACCGTGGCCGCCATGCCGGCCGGGCCGAGCCATTCGTTGAAATCTCCCATCGTGCAGTGAGTCATATAGAATCCATGATAACAGAGCCCGGCGGCCAGGCAAAGCCGCATTCGCGCGCGCCCGGGGATCGGGCGGACCCCTCACCCCAACCCTCTCCCCATCGGATGGGGAGAGGGAGAATTCTCCGCAGCGTGTTGAGGAAGCGGAGACACTATGGAAGTTCGAGAGACTGCCGATGCTTCTCCCTCTCCCCTTCGGAAGGGGAGAGGGTCGGGGTGAGGGGTCCCTCCCGGACTTGCATTGCCAGCCCACAGCGCGGAAACTCGTTGCATGAACTTCGACGAGATTCGTTCACGACTTCAGGAGATGGCGCTGGCTACGCCGGCCATTGACGCCCATACCCATGTGCAGGATGACCTGACCGGGTTCAACGAAGAAGCGGCTGCGGGCAACCTGGCCGGCACCCAGGCCGCTGTCAACCGACCGCCGAGCAGCGTGGTCCAGGAGGGCCTGCGCCGCCGCAGGCTGGTCCGCCGCACCATGACCGACGCCACGCACGGCCTTTTCTATTCCTGGTTCGCGCAGGTCGTCGAAGGGGCCGGCAACCGGCTCGACGACGCCCTCCGCCGCGTCGGCACCAACACCGACAAGGAGCGCCGCGCCGCCGGCCGCTTCCTCCTCGAACAACTCCATGACAGCCGCTATTCCGAATACGCCGAGTGGCTCCGTTACATGTTCCGCCTCTATCGCGGCGTGCCCAAGGATATTGACCCACTGGACCCTGCTCACTTCGACACCGTGGCCGATGCTATCGCGGCCGAGCGGCACGAGCCGGAGTTCGCAGCCAGCGTGCTCCGGCAGCACCACATCCGCGCCTATGTCACGAGCATCGAGAACCGCGACCGGGTCCCAGCCCCACCCGTGCGGCCCAAAGACGTTGACCTGGCCTTCTCGACCCATCCCGAGGCCTGGAACATGTTCGATTTCAACGGCTTCTTCTGGCCGGAGCGCGCCACCGATTTCGGCCTCTTCACCCAGGGCCACAAGTTCGAGGCCGAGAAATACCTGGTCCACCTCGAGGAATACTTCGACCGGGAAATCCGCGACGTGCAGGGCCTCCAGGAGGCGACCAGCGCCTTTTTCTGGAGCATCCTGCGCAGCCCCAAGACCAATCCCCGCAGCCGGATTCTTTACGTGGACGGATTCCAGGCGCACGACTGGCGATTCAGCCGCCCCTATTCGATGGCGACCGTGGATTGGGCCATAGCGCATCATCGCACCCAACTGGATGGCGAGAACCGCAAACAGGTCCTGGCCTGCGTGGCCGAGGCGATGCTCCAGAGCCTCAACGACATCGGCAAGGAACGCCAGGACGCCGGCGCCCGGTTCGGCGTCTGCCTCCAGCTCTGCGGCGGGGCGCGCCACTTCATGGATTGGGCACGCGAGATCCAGTCGTTCCCCGAGTATATCCCCAACCTGCCGCAGGAGGAGTACCCGGTCTGGCGCCGTTACCCGCACGTCCATTTCGAATACATCTCCGCCCACGAGATGCTCTACAACGACCTGGCCAACGCCGCCAAACAGGTCGGCAATGTCTCCGCCGGCCCTTGGTGGCACTATTTCCGCCGCCACAAGATCGCCAGGATGGTCCGCGACCAGCTCAGCATGGGCCCGCTCAAATCCATCGCCTGCGGGTTCACCGATGCCCGCTTCGTGGAAATGGTCGCCGCCAAGTACGTCTCAATGCGCCTGGGCCTGGCCGACGCCCTGGCCGAATTGGTCGCCGACCGCGCCTCGACGCTCTACCACGACTTCGATGCCGCCGGCCAGGTCATGAAGGAATTGCTCTTCACCAACCCGGCCCAGGTACACGGGATACCGGTGGGGGAATGAGCCAGGGAAGCCGGAGTTGACCGGCTGTGAATAGGCCGGTAATATCCCGATATGCAAGTCACAATTGACCTGCCGGAGCAGACCGTTCGCCGGCTCGCGGGACAGAAGGAGAGGCTTGGGGAAATCATCGAACGCGGCCTCCAACAGCACGACGGCGGTACGTCCGCCCACTGGCGCGAGATTATCGAGTTTCTCGCCAGTGGCCCGCGCCCGGAGCAGATTATTGCCTTTCGGCCATCTGCGGCGCACGCGGAGAGGTCTGCCCAGTTGCTCCGCACGAACCGGGAAGGCCAGCTCACCGACGCTGAGGAGGCGGAACTGGATGACATGGAACATATCAACCATCTCATGACCCTTCTCAAAGCTGAGGCTCGAAAACTCGTCATGACTCAGGCTAGCCCGTGAGCGCCACGCGAGTGCCGGAACCCTTGCGGAACGCCATCCGCTCCCGCGCCGGCCGCTGCTGCGAATATTGTCTGATCCATGAAGACGAATTGTGCTGACCATTCCCTAATGCGCTCACCTCACTTGACCTGTTCGGGCCGTCGCAGCCCACGCCTCTCCGCGGTCCTGTGTCTCCTCGCCCTCTGGTGCGCAGCCGCAGAGTTGGCGGCGCCGGGATGGTTTTCGAATGCCGACGGGTTCGGCAGCGGGCCCCTTTCCGCCTTTCAAAAGGTCCTGCCCCAGCCGGCCGGGCGGCGCCTGGTCGAGCCGTTCGGTTTTCACGGCGTCACCCTGGGGCCGGGACCTCTCAAGAACCAGGTCGAGGAGGTCCGCCAATTCTACCTGGCCATCCCGGACGACGACCTGTTGAAGGGGTTCCGCGCCCGCGCGGGCCGGCCCCCGGCAACGACTTGGGCGGCTGGTACAGCGGCGACATCTTCCTGGTCTTCGGCCAGATCGTCTCGGGCCTGGCGCGGCTGCACGCGGGCACCGGCGACCCTGCCTGCCGTGACAAGGCCAACCGCCTCGTCGCCCAGTGGGCCAAGTGCATCGAGCCCGACGGCTACTTCTACGCCTCCCGCAAACCCAACGCCCCGCATTACATCTACGACAAGATGCTCTGGGGCTTGGTGGACAGTTGTCTCTATTGCGGCAGCCCGGAGGCACTCGGCGCCCTGAGCCGCATCACCGATTGGGCCATCAAGCACCTGGACCGCTCCCGCCGCGTCAACGATACCGCCACGGAATGGTACACCTTGAGCGAGAATCTCTACCGCGCTTATCTGGCCACCGGCGACCCCAAGTACCGCCAATTCGCCGAGGTCTGGGAGTACCATGACTACTGGGACGTCTATGCCCGCGACGGCGACATCTTCGCGCCGCGCCCCGACGGCGCCATCTCCTCGGTTTATCACGCCTACAGCCATGTCAATACCCTGGGCGGCGCCGCCGCTGCCTATCTGGTCAAAGGCGAGGCCTCCTACCTCGATACGATCAAGAACGCGTATCGCTACCTCCAGGCCCGGCAATGCTTCGCCACCGGCGGCTGGGGCCCGGACGAGGAGTTGCTGCCACGCGACAAGCTGCTCCAAAAGCTGGAGGACACGCACAACACCTTCGAGACCCAATGCGGTTGCTGGGCCGCATTCAAGCTGGCCAAGCACCTCATCTCGTTCACTGGCGACGCCGCCTATGGCGATTGGATCGAGCGCCTGGTCTATAACGGCCTGAGCGCCTCCATCCCCACGACCACCAACGGCTGCGTGTTCTACTATTCGGACTATTGCCTGCACGGCGGCGCCAAACGCAATACCGACTTTGGCTGGTCGTGCTGCACCGGCACCCGCCCACAGGCCGTTGCCGATTACCACGACCTCATCTACTTCCACGACGCTCAAGACCTCTGCATCAACCTCTTCGTGCCTTCCACCGTACAATGGACGCGCCCCGGCGGCACCGTCACCCTGACCCAGGAGACCCGTTTTCCGGAGACCGACCAGGTCCGCCTGGCGCTGCAGGTCCAGCAGACCGGCCAGTTTGGCATCAAGGTCCGCGTGCCCGCCTGGCTGGCGCAGCCCATCCAGGCCGCGATCAACGGGCGTGATGCCGCCCTGGCCCTCGAACCGGGCCACTGGGCCGCGCTGCGCCGCTCGTGGAACAATGGTGACGTCATCACGTTGCGGCTGCCCATGAAGTTGTGGGCCGCGCCCTTGGCAGCCCCGCAGCCCTGGCCGGCCGCCGCCCTTTACGGGCCCGTGGTCCTGGCCTTTCAAGCGCCACGGCCGCAGGCCCTTCGCTCGATCGACGTCGCGGCCCTGGATCGGGCCCTGTCGCCCGACCCCGATCTGCCGCTCCACTTCACTCTGGCCTCGAGCCCCGCCGTGCGGGTCCAGCCGTTCTATGCGCTCCGCGCGGGCGAGCGCTGCTTCGTCTATCTGGACCCGCGAATCGGGACACGGATTCCCTACCGCGATGTCAAATTCGCCGGGCATTGGAACGACGCCGGCGTACACCGCTACTCCAACGAAGTCGGGGCCACGGCCGAGTGTGAGTTTGAAGGCACCGGCATCCGCTGGCTGGGCTGGCGTTACAACGACGCCGGCCGCGCCGAGGTCACCATTGACGAGCGCGTCATCGGCATCGTGGACCAATACGGCCCCGGGCGTGACCTGCCCTTCGATTGGTCTCACCGCGGCCTGGCCCCTGGCCGCCACACGATCCGCCTGCGCCTGCTCCCGGACAAACCCGAGCACTCGACCGACCGCTATCTCAACGTGCGGGGGTTCGAGGTGGAGAATTGAGATTTCGTAAATGTTCAGGTGGGGACGCGTGGGGCGGACCTCCGGTCTGCCGGTTGCAGGGGCCTCTGGCCCCGCGCCTCGCAACTGCAAGGGACACGGAGCCGGAGGCTCCGTGAACCGGCAGACCAGAGGTCTGCCCCACACCTCGAATGGTCACGAGATTTCCGTTGCCACTTGGGCGGGAACCATTAGGCTTCTGCGCCCCTGCCCTCGAGGCAGGCAGCGCAAGAACGATCATTCATGAAGAGCTACGATATTGCAGTCATTGGCGGGGACGGCACCGGGCCCGAAGTCACCAACGAGGCGATCAAGGTGCTGGAGGCGGCCGCTGGGAAGTTTGAGCTCAAGCTCAATTACACGCGCTACGACGTGGGCGGCGAACGCTACCTGCGCACGGGGGAAGTGCTGCCCGAGAGCGTGCTCAACGAACTGCGCCGGTTTCCCGCCATCCTGCTGGGCGCCATCGGCCATCCGGACGTCAAGCCTGGCATCCTCGAAAAGGGCATCCTCCTTCGCACCCGCTTCGAACTGGAGCAATACGTCAACCTGCGTCCGGTCAAGCTCTATGACGCGCGGTTCTGCCCCCTCAAGGACAAGAAGCCGGAGCAGATCGATTTCGTGGTCGTGCGCGAGAACAACGAGGGGTCTGCACCGGCGCCGGCGGTTTCGTCTTCAAGGGCACCCCCAACGAGATCGCCCTGCAAGAGAGCGTCAATACCCGGCGCGGCGTCGAGCGGTGCCTGCGCTTTGCCTTCGACTACGCCCGCAAGCGGAACAAGGACAAGAAGCTCACCCTCTCCGGCAAGACCAACGTGCTCACCTACGCCTTCGACCTGTGGGAACGCGCCTTCCACGAAATCGGCCAGCGCGATTACCCCGACATCAAGCGCGATTACGCCCACGTGGACGCCACGACGATGTGGTTCGTGAAGAACCCGGAATGGTTCGACGTCATCGTGACCGACAACATGTTCGGGGACATCATCACCGACCTGGGCGCCATGCTCCAGGGCGGGATGGGCATCGCTGCCGGCGGCAACATCAACCCGCAAGGCACCAGCATGTTCGAGCCTATCGGCGGCAGCGCCCCCAAATACACCGGCAAGGGTGTCATCAACCCCCTGGCCGCCATCTGCGCCGGCCAGATGCTCCTGGATTTCCTGGGCCAAACCCAGGCCGCCAAGGCCATCGAAACCGCCGTCATCAACACCGTCCGCGACAAGATCAAGAGCTTGGCCGCCGGCAAGATGGGCTACAGCACCTCCCAGGTCGGCGATCTCGTGGCGCAGGCGGTGTAGCCCGAAAATCAGGGGGGCACAGGCCGCTCAGCGCAGCAGCCCGAGGGTGACGGCGATGGCCTCTTGGCGGACGGAGAGAACCTGGCGCAGGTCCTCCTGCGCCTTCTCCAGGTCGGCTTCCTTCTTCTTGCGAGCCTCCCTGAGTTGGGTCAATTTGGCTTTCAGGTCGGCCCCCGAGGCCTTGGCCTGGATCGCCTGGCGCAGGGCATCCATCTCCGGGTTGGGTTCCCGATTGAATCCGGGAGGGCCTCCGGGGCCGCCAGGGAAACCACCGGGACCGCCGGGACCGCCAAACCCGCCCGGACCGCCCGGACCGCCTTGGTCGCCCTGCCCGCCCGGACCACCCGGGCCACCGAGCCCGCCTTGGTCGCCCGGACCACCCGGACCGCCTTGACCGCCCTGTCCACCCGGACCTCCCGGCGGGAAGCCACCCGGCGGTGGAAAGCCGCCCATGCCCCCAGGGAAGCCCCCCGGGCCACCCACCGCCCGGCGCGCCTGCTGGACCTTGCCGATCCGCTCCGAGATGATCTTCCACTCTGAGTCGTCTTTGACTTCGAGCTGGCCGCGAATTCGTTCCAGCATCCGCTGGCGCATCTGTTCAGGGTCGAAATTGGGCCGGGCCTGGTCCTGGGCCCGGAGATTCCCGGTGCCTACGAGCAGCCACACAGCCGCTCCGAGGATGCTTAACTTGGTCGTTTGAATGAATGTTCTAGTTTTCATATTTTGTTGTGAGTGTAACAGGGGCACCTTAAGAAGACATTAAGGCAAGAGGCGGAAGGGACACAAGGGACATAAGGGACGTAAGGGACATAAGGGACAGACTGCACGGTCTGCATTCGTCATTCGTCATTCGTCATTCGTCATTCCTCATTCCCCCATCCGCGCTCAGAATTGGCCGCCGCCGCCGCCGCCGCCTGCGCCTCCTCCCGCCCCGCCCATCCCGCTGCTGCCGCCGGCATTGCCAAGGCCCTGGCTTGTGCCGGAGTTCGAGCTCTGCAGCCGGCTCTGGCGGGTGGAGAGCGGATTGTTCTGGCCCAGGAGCGAATTGCGGTTGTTGCTGTTGTTGCGCATGGCCGTGTTCCGATTGAAGAGGTCCTGCAGGATCTGGTAAACGTCCTGCGGGTCGGCATTCTGCAGTTCATAGACCTTGACCTTTTCTTTCCTGGCCGGGCTGGCATCCAGGCTTTGGATGAGCTTGGCAATCTGGGGCATGACGGTGCTTGGGGCGCTGACCAGCAGCGAGGAGGTGCGCGGGTCGGCCACGGCCTGGATGCGGCTCTTCTTCTTGGCCCGGGCACTGCTGTTGGCTTGGTCGCCGTCGGGGTCGAAGTCGGGCGGGCCGACGCGGAACCCCATCGAGTCCTGGTTGCTGCCATTGGCGGTGTTGTCCGGAAAGAGTTGCGAGAGGCTCTGGGCGAGTTCCTCGGAATCGGCGTTGGCAAGCCGGAAGACGCGCAGTTCGGTTATGTCGGTCACGGACTGGTCCAGTTGCAGCACCAGGTTTGCGATGGCCGGCATCGAGGCGGCCTGCCCATAAACGATCAGCGAATTGGATGGCTCGTCGGCCGTGGCCAGGACCTTGCCCAGGGCCGCGCTGCCGGTGTTGGCCTGGCCCGGGCGCTGGCCATGCCGAAGCCGGGCGGCCCCCCGGGAAGGTCCTGGGGACCGAAGCCGCCGCCTGGAACGCCGCCCGGGCCGGGAGAATTCATGCCGTTGTTGTCCTGGCTCGAGGTCTGTGCCGAGAAGAGCTGCTGCACGACCGTGGCCAACTGTTTGGCATCGGCATAGTGCAGTGGAAAGACCCGAAGCGAGGAGGCCGCCACCTGCGAGGCATCCAAGGCGGCAACGATCTTGAGCGTTCGGCGGATGTCGGCCTTGGCGGCCACCAGGATGAGCGAATTGGCGCTTTCGTTAACCGTGAGCAAGGCGCCGGCGGGCAGGAGCGGCTGGAGATTGTTCATCAACTGGCTGGCGCTGATATATCGGACCGGGATGACCTGCACGGCGACTTCGCTGGACTTTTCCACCGCCTCGGGGTTGTTGCCGGCGGCCACCTCGAGGTCCTGGCGCCCGGAGTCCGTCAGGCTCACCAGCTTCAAAATGCGCCCGCTTCGCACCAGGGCATAGCCGTTCTTTCTGATAGCCGAGTTGACCAACTGCACGGCCTCCTCGCGCGAGACGGGTGTCTTGCTCCAGACCTCGACATTGCCGCGGACTTCCGTCTGCGGGTTGATGATGAACCCAGCGGCATCACTGAGGTACTCGAGGACCAGGCTCAGCGGGGCGTTATGGAAGTTCAGGGGCAGGCCGTCGGCCCCGGCACTGGCGGCGCCCGCGGCGGCAGCCATCCCAGGTTCCTGTTCCTGCGCCGCCCCGCTCCCCAACGTGCAGAGAGCGGCGCCAAGCATCGCGCCCAAAACCAATCTTCCATTCGTTTTCATGCCCGCAGCGTAGCACCCCCCACCTTAAGAGGACGTGAAGCGTATTGACATTTTCCGCCTTCATCGCCAAAAGGTAACCGCAAAGACCACACCGCGAGCCTTATGCCGAAGGTCCAGCCTGAGATCCATTGCCGCGCTCCCTGGGGCCGGATGATGCGCATCCACCAACTGCTGCGCAGCGCCCGCTACCCCAATTGCTCCACTCTGGCCCAGGAGTTCGAGTATTCGACCCGCTCCGCCAGCCGGGACGTGGACTTTATGAAGTACCGGCTGGACCTGCCGATCGAGTACGACCCGCACCGCAAGGGCTATTACTACGAACGGCCTGTGGAACACCTGCCGGCAGTCTCGATGACCGAGGCCGAGCTGTTTGCGGTCCTGGTCGCCCACAAGGCCATCACCCAATACCAGGGAACGCCCTTCCAGCAACCGCTGGAGACGGCCTTCCGCAAACTGACCGGCCAACTGGACGGGCGCCTGCGCTTCACCATGGCCAACCTGGACGAGGTCCTCTCCTTCCGCCCGTTCGCCCCCGAGGATGCCGATCTGTCGGCCTTCCAGGTCATCGCCCAGGCCCTGCGCCAGTGCCGTGCCTTGACCTTTCTCTACCGCAACCTGGGCACGCCCCGCGCCCGGCGCCGCCGGGTCTATCCCTATCACCTGGCCTGCATTGATAACCAATGGTATCTCTTCGCCTTCGATGTCCGCCGCCGCGACTTGCGCACCTTCGTCCTGACCCGCCTGCACCGGCCCGAGATCACCCGCGAGCGCTTTGCCAAACCCCACGACTTCGATCTCGACGAATACCTGCGCGGCAGCTTCAATGTCTATCGCGGCCGCGGCGATTATGAACTGGTCCTGGACTTCGACGCCTGGGCGGCGGACCTGATCCGCGGCCGCCGCTGGCACGCCAGCCAGCAATTGACCGAGTTGCCCGGCGGCAAGGCCCGGCTTGCGCTCCGATTGAGCAGTCTCAAAGAGGCGGAGCGATGGGTCCTGGGCTGGGGCACCCATGCCATCGTGGTGCGGCCCCAAGCCCTGGCCGCCCGCCTGCGCGAGACCGCCCTGGCCCTCTGCGAACGTTACAAGGACGCCCTCGCCCCATGAGGGGTGGACCGGGCACGAAACAGCAATTGTAAGGCCTCAATGAAGGCGGGAGCGCCAAGGGGCAGACCCCTCACCCCGACCCTCTCCCCTTCCGATGGGGAGAGGGAGAAGCCGCGGCGGCTCTTGAACTTCCAGGTGTCTCAGGCTCCTCGATCCGCTATGGAGCCTTCTCCCTCTCCCCATCCGATGGGGAGAGGGTTGGGGTGAGGGGTCGGCCCGCGATAGCGCCCCCCCCCCGCCACTGAGGCCTTACCAGCAATTGCTTCGTGCAATTCACGTGCCACCGGCTACCTTCCCGGCATGATTTCGCGGACGAGATCCGAGCAACTCTTTGCGGAGGCGCTGCGCTGCATCCCCGGGGGCGTCAACTCGCCGGTGCGGGCATTTCGGGCTGTGGGCGGCCGGCCGTTTTTTGTGGACCGGGCCCGGGGCGCGCGCGTGTGGGACGTGGACGGGAACGAGTATGTGGATTATGTGGGGACGTGGGGGCCGGCGATCCTGGGTCATGCGCCGCCCAAGGTGATCCGGGCAGTGCAGGAAGCGGCGGAGCGCGGCACCAGCTTCGGCATCCCCAACCCGTTGGAGGTGAAGATGGCCCGGCTGATCTGCTCGTGGGTGCCCAGCGTGCAGAAGGTGCGGATGTGCAATTCGGGGACGGAGGCCACGATGTCGGCCATCCGCCTGGCCCGAGGGTTCACCCGGCGCGATAAGATCATCAAGTTCGACGGCTGCTACCACGGGCACGTCGATTCACTCCTGGTCAAGGCAGGCTCCGGGGCGCTGACCTTCGGCCACCCCGACAGCGCCGGTGTGCCGGCCGCCTTTACCCAGCACACGATCCTCCTGCCCTACAACGACCCGCAGGCGGTCCAGGCCGCTTTCGCTGCCAACCCCGGCCAAGTCGCCGGTATCATCATCGAACCGGTGCCGGGCAATGCCGGCTTGTATCTGCCCAAGCCCGGTTACCTCCAGTTCCTCCGTGAGATCACGGCCGCGCAAGGTGCGCTGCTAATCTTCGACGAAGTCATGACCGGTTTTCGCCTGGCCAAGGGCGGCGCGCAGGAGTGCTTCGGGATTCGGCCCGACCTGACCTGCTTCGGCAAGGTCATCGGCGGCGGGCTGCCGGTCGGGGCCTTCGGCGGGCGCGCCGAGATCATGGATTGCCTGGCCCCGCTTGGGCCGGTGTACCAGGCAGGCACCTTGAGCGGCAATCCGCTGGCCATGGCCGCCGGGATAGCGGCGCTCGAGGAACTCGAGGCCGTCCAGGCCTACGGCAAACTTGAGGCGTCGGGCGCCGCGCTGGAGGCAGGCCTCAAGCAGGCCGCCAAGGCGGCCGGCCTGCCAGTCCAGTTCAACCGTTGTGGTTCGATGTTCTGCGCCTATTTCACCAGCCAACCGGTCCACAACCTGGCCGATGCCATGACCAGCGACCGCGAACGGTTCAAGAAATACTTCCACGGAATGCTGGAGGCAGGGGTCTATCTGGCGCCGTCCCAATTCGAGGCCGGCTTCCTTTCCACCGCCCATTCCGCTGGGGACATCGACCGGACGGTGCAGGCGGCGGCAAAGGTAATGAAGGCGCTGTGACATGAGAATCCTGGCCATCGACCACGGAACCCGGCGGATGGGCATCGCTATCAGCGACGAACTCAAGACCATCGCCCAGCCCCTGGAGTTTGTGTCGGCCGAGCCGCTGGCAGGCTTCATGGCCCGCCTCCGGGAGTTGCTGGGCCAGCGGGAGGTCGAGTTGGTTCTGGTCGGCATGCCGCGCAATATGGACGGCACCTACGGTCCGGCCGCCGCAAAGGTCCAGGAATTCGTGGCCGCCTTGCGCGCCGCCATCGATGTCCCGGTCAAAACCTGGGACGAACGGTTGACCTCGGTCCAGGCCAACCGCCTTCTGATTGAAGCCAACGTGCGCCGCCAGCAACGCAAGCAGAAGGTGGACAAGATGGCGGCGGCCATTCTGCTCCAGAGTTATCTGGATAGCATATCCTGAGAGGCATGGGTGATGCGCGACGGACCGATGTCTAAGTTCAAGCTGACCATCGCCTACGACGGCACCGGTTACGAAGGGTGGCAGGTGCAGAGGCTGGGGACCGGGGTGCAGGAGAAAGTCGAAGAGGCGCTGGCGAAGCTTTTCCCGAGCCGCCCGCGGGTCCACGGCTCCAGCCGGACGGACGCCGGGGTACACGCACTGGGCCTGGTAGCGCACTTCGAGGTGCCGCGCGCCCAATTCAAGATGCCGGTCCGCAAGCTGGCCCTGGCGCTCAACGCGTGGCTGCCGCCGGATGTCCGCGTGCTCTGCGCCGCGCGCGTCCGGGGGGACTTCCATGCCCGTTTCGGCGCCACGGGCAAGCAGTACCGCTATTGCGTCTGGAACCACCTCGCGATGAACCCCTTGCTCCGCTCTACTGCCTGGCATGTGCCGCGTCCACTCGACCTGCGCGCCATCCGCCGGGCCGCCCCGCTGTTGGTCGGGCGCCATGATTTTCAGTCTTTCACCGCCAACCCGGGTTACGCCCGGCAATCCACAGTCCGCACTCTGTCCCGCTGCGACCTCAAGCGGAGCGGGCCGCTGCTCACTTTCATCATCGAGGGGGACGGTTTCCTCTACAAGATGTGCCGCGGCATTGTCGGCACGCTGGTCCAGGTGGGCCTCGGGAAGTTCTCCCCGGACGAGGTCAAACGGATGCTGGACTCCAAGGACCGGCGTGTGGCTGGCATGACCGCCCCCGCCCACGGCCTGGTGCTGTGGAAGGTGCGCTATAAACGTCGGCTGATTGCAAAAGCGCAATCGCCGGCTCAGGGATGAACGTCGTATTAGTGGAACCGGAGATACGAAACGTGAAACGTGAACCCTGAACCCTGAACCCTGAACCCTGAACCCTGAACCCTCAACCATCCAGGGATGAACGTCGTGCTCGTGGAACCCGAGATACCGCCCAACACGGGGAACGTGGCGCGGCTCTGTGCCGCCACCCACAGCCGTCTGCACCTGATCGAGCCGTTTGGGTTCAAGCTGGATGACGCGCAGCTCAAACGGGCGGGGATGGACTACTGGCAGCACGTCGAGTGGCAGCGCTGGGCCGACTGGGCCTCATTCCGCCGGCAACTCCCCGCCGGAGCGCGGCTCTGGTTCATCGAGTCCGGCGGCCCCATCCGCTACACCGAGGCGCGGTTTTGCCGGGAGGATTACCTGGTGTTTGGGCGCGAGACGGCGGGCCTGCCTCGGAGCCTGCTCGAGGCCAACCGCCCCCACTGGCTGCGCATCCCCATGTTCAACCCCAACGCCCGCTCGCTCAACCTCTCCAATTGCGTCGCTCTGGTCCTGTTCGAGGCCCTCAGACAGCAGGGGTTTGAGGGGGAGGCGGGAGGAATGACGAATGACGAATGACGAATGACGAATGACGATCCTCATTCGTCATTCGTCATTCGTCATTCGTCATTCCACGCCCCGTGTCCTACGTCCCCAGCTTCCTCTCCGCCTCGGCGATGAGGTCGATGGCCTTGTCCGGGGTTTCGACGGCGAGCAGGTCCTGGCGCAGCTTGGGATCGCGCAGGAGCCGGCTCAGGCGGGCCAGGATGGCCAGGTGCTGTGTGACGGTCGGGGCGATGAGGAGGAAGAACAGCCGGGCCGGGGCGCTGTCGATAGCGCCGTAGGGGATGCCCTGCGCGTGCCGGCCAAACACGATGACGGACTCGTCGACCAGCCCAACCAAGGCATTGCGCGCGTGAGGCAGGGCGATGCCGTCGCCGATGCCGGTGCTGTAGAGTTGCTCGCGCTCGTGCAGGGCCCGCAGCAGCGTTTGCCGCTCCGCCGGCTGGCCGGCCAGTTGGGGAATCTGGTTGACCAGCTCGGCCAACACCGAATCGCGGTCCGTGCTCTTCAAATTCAACTGGATCGTCGCCGGCGAGAGCAGTTGGCTGAGCACCCCGGGATTCGTGTTCTTCATAGGGGCCGGATTTTAGTGCGGCGCTCCAGCGCAGTAAAAGGAAATGTTTGGGGTTTCGTGACAGGCCTCAGTGACAGCCGGAGCAGCATCGCGGACGGACCCCTCACCCCGACCCTCTCCCCATCGGATGGGGAGAGGGAGGAATCTCCGTGGGGCCTCGAGGAATCACAGACGCGCAGAAGTTCAAGAGACTGCCGACGCTTCTCCCTCTCCCCTTCGGAAGGGGAGAGGGTTGGGGTGAGGGGTTCGTCGGGGACTCTGCTCTGCCTTCACTGACCGGTTGCGGGGTTTCGTCACCGGCCTCCCGCCTTGCCCCCAAAGCCAAGATTGGGCATACTGCGGCCATGGGCGAAATTGATGTCGTGCGGGCCTTCATCGCGGCGATCAATGCGCGCGACCTTGCCGCAATGTCCAGCCTGATGGCCAAGGATCATCGAGGAAGACAAAGCCGCGGGTTGAGCTTGTTCTCGCTCCCCCGCCCTGCCCCGCCCACGGCGGCGACGACACGGGGCTGAGCGGCCGGCCGCAATTGGGTCTTCACCCCATTGGGGCGAGAGGGCGGGCTGTGCAATAAAAGGCGAACGCTAACACAGTCTCGACAGGCTTATTATGAAAAAGCTGCGCATCTTGATGGTCGAAGCCGAGGCCGGCGATGCCTCCCTGGTCGAGCGCACGCTCAAGGAGGGGGGTTCGACGTGGTGATGAAACGGGTGGAAACCGAGCCAGACTATGTGCGCCAACTCCAGTCCAGCGAGGAGCGCTATCGCCGTCTGAGCGCCGAACTGGAGGCGCGCGTGGCCCAGCGCACGGCTGAACTGGAGGCCGCCAACAAGGAATTGGAGGCCTTCAGCTACTCAGTCTCTCATGACCTGCGCGCCCCGTTGCGCCACATCGAAGGCT
Organism: uncultured bacterium; assembly: GCA_963749495.1. Lineage (GTDB taxonomy): Bacteria > Verrucomicrobiota > Verrucomicrobiia > Limisphaerales > UBA8199 > CAVQND01. Next base: position 126,902 of record CAVVMW010000012.1, on the reverse strand, counting down.
TCGTGGAGATTCTGCTGGACACCAAGGCCCCCGCTCTCGATGAGGAGTCCAGGTCCCATCTCCAAACCATCGCCGGCTCGGCCAGGCAAATGGGCCGGCTCATCGACAACCTGCTGACCTTCTCCCGAACCGGCCGCGCCGAATTGAGGAAAACCACGATCTCCCTGACCGACCTGGTCCAAGCCGCCATCCGCGACCTCCGCCACGAGGCTGCCGGGCGCGATATCAAATGGGTGCTGGCCGACCTGCCGGAGGTCCACGCCGACCCGGCCCTGCTGCACCAGGTCATGCTCAACCTCCTGAGCAACGCCCTCAAGTACACCCGCCCCCGGTCCCACCCCCGCGTCGAGGTCTCCTGCCAATCCAAGCCCGCCGAGCACATCGTCTGTGTCCGCGACAATGGCGTTGGCTTCGACATGCGCTACGCGCACAAGCTCTTTGGGGTCTTTCAGCGCCTGCACCGGGCCGCCGACTTCGAGGGCACAGGCATCGGCCTGGCCAATGTCCGCCGCATTATCCATCGCCACGGCGGCCGCACCTGGGCCGAAGGCCAGATCGAGCGCGGCGCCACGCTCTATTTCTCCCTCCCCAGGGCGGGCGGTACCGAGACGCGGAGACAGGGAGACGCGGAGACGCGGAGACGCGGAGACGACCACTGACTCCCTGGAAATGATTCTGCCAAAAATGATTTTGCCTTGTCCTTCAGGGGCCAAATCGTTCTGCCCGCGTTCGAATTTTGATTCTTCCTGTAGTATAGTCGGTCCGATGTGCCAGTGAAGAAGGACATTCGGATTTTGATGCTCGAGGATGATGCCGCCGACGCCGAGTTGGCACAGTTTGCCCTGCGCAAGGGCGGGTTGAGTTTTTCCCTGGACCGCGTCGAGACCCGGGAGGACTACGTGCGGCATCTCGAGCAGCATCGGCCGGAGTTGATTCTTTCGGATTATTCGCTGCCCGGGTTCAACGGCTGCGATGCGCTGAACCTGGCGCTGGAGAAATGCCCCGAGACCCCATTTATATTCGTCACGGGCACCCTGGGGGAGGAGGTGGCGATCGAGACGCTCAAGAGCGGGGCGACTGACTACGTCCTCAAGACGCGGCTCTCGAGGCTCATGCCGGCGGTGAACCGGGCGTTGCGGGAGGCCGGGGAGCGGGCCGAACGCCGCCGGGCCGAAGAACAACTCCGCAAGTCCCACCAGCAGTTGCGCGCCCTCTCGGTGTATCTGCAGACGGTGCGCGAGGAGGAGCGCACGCGCATCGCCCGTGAAGTCCACGACGAACTGGGCCAGGCCCTGACCCGCTGCAAGCTGGACCTCTCCTGGATAGCCGGCAAGCTGCCGCGCCGGCTCAAGCCGCTTCAGGACAAGGCCAAGGCCCTGACCGCGCACATCGATTCCACCATCCAAACCGTCCGGCGCATCTCCAGCGAACTGCGTCCCCCGATCCTGGACCATCTGGGCTTGGCCGCGGCCCTGGAATGGCAAGCCAACGATTTCCAGACCCGGACAGGCATCGAGTGCCAAGCCCACGCCCACCTCCGCCAGACCCTCCTCCCCCAGGAACTCAACACGGTCTTCTTTCGCATCTTCCAGGAAACCCTCACCAACATCATCCGGCATGCCCGCGCCACCCAGGTCTCGGTCCGGCTCAGGCAGGCCGCCCGCCAAATCATCCTGGAAGTCCAGGACAATGGCCGGGGCATTACCGACGCCGAGATCCGAGACAGCAGAATCGCTGGGCCTGCTGGGCAATCGCGAACGCGCGGCCTTGCTGGGCGGCACCTTCGAGATCGGCCCGCTGCCCCGTGCCAAGGGCACCCGCGTCGCCGTCGCCATCCCCTTCCCCTCCACCCCGCAACCCGCCCGGACCGAACCATGAGAATTCTCTTCCATCAGCACTTACCGCACGCGCATCCTCGAAGAGATGGGCCTGCGCAACAACGCCCAACTCATGCACTACGCCATCCACCACCAGTTGGTCGAGTAATCCGTGTAATCCGTCGTCAATCCGTCCCTTTCCGGGACACGGCGTCAACCTGGATCTCCTGCCCGGTTCCCACAAGTGCTTTGCCCCAAATCCGCGCGCCCCGCGCTTGGGGAGCATTGGTGAGGTTCATCAAAGTGCCGCTGAAGACCACCTTCTGCTGGAGACTGCGGTTAGTGCCGGCCACCCGGAAGGAGTAATTCTGGCCCTGGTTCTGGCCGAAGCGCACGAAGTAATAGTATTGCGAGTAATAGTATTGCGTTGCCGACGGCGTGATGGCCGGCGCGGTCGCAGCCCTCAACTCACGGTTCTGTCGGAAGTCCATCTCCGGCTCGGGCCGGACCGGCTGCAGCGCCGGCGTCGGCGTCAGCGAATCCAGGCCGTTGACCGGGCCTGCCGGCTGCACGTAACCCGTATAGACGGAGCCATCGCCGTCGGTCACCAACAACCTCGCCCCCGATTGTTCGAGTTGAAACGCGGCCAGCACGGGGGCGGCCCACACGGCCTTGTCGGACAGATCGGCCTGGACGCTGAACTGGTTGGTCCTTGGGGCGAGTTGCGTGAAGTGCAGGACCACGACGCCGTCCTTTTCCCTCCCTGCAAGACCGGGCGTTGCCGAAGGCCCCTTCCTGGCGTAGGCAACCGGCTGGGCCGTCGAACCCGCTAGTGCCCGAGAACGGGCTGCGAACTGGACGTTCACGGGGGCGCTCGTTTCCGATGCCGCCGCTTCGCCGGACGGAACGGGCCCTGCGGCGGCCATCCCGCCCAAACTCCCTTCGGCCTGGGGTTTGGTGGCGGCAGGGGCGGTGGCAAGCTGCGGCACGCCATCGGCCAGGCTCGAAACGACCCGGCCCGCCGGGCCGCCCATGCGCCGCGCCGAGCTCTGGCGCGCGGCCGACGCGGAAGCCGGCGCGGGAGCGTCCGCCAGCGCCAGCGCGCGCTGCTCCACTTCTTGCGATGGCGCCCGGACCTGATCCGCGACTGCCGGAGACACTCCCGGCTTTCGCGCTGCCGCGGATTCAACCGCCGGGCCGGCGCTACCCCTGCCTTGAGCCGCAACCGGCGCCGAAGCAAGAGCAGTCCTGGCAGGGAGCGGCAGGGCTGCGCGGTCCGTCTCTGCCACCGGGAGCGGCGCGGGCGCCGGGGCGGCTGCCGGGCTGTTCCGGGCCAATCGCATCGGGCTGCCTGCGCCTGGGGTGCGATTGGGTCCCGGCACGAGCAGCGCTGCCGCCAGGCCCAGCAGCGTCAAGACACCCAGGCCCCACGCCAGGCGCGGCCAGAGCGCCGCCAGGCGCCGCCATAGGGGCATCGCCGCGCGCTCGCGTTCACCGTAGCGGCGCGCCACCTCGAGCTGGAGCCGGCGCCGGGCGGCCGGGCGCAACTCCAGCTCCGGCGGGGCGCCTGCCTCCTCGCGCCGTCTCCTGGCGTAGGCTCGCAGCAGTTTTTCGATTGGACGTTCCTCTTCCATTGGATTGTCAGCTATAAGTTAGACGGGAACGGGGCCGGTTTCTCTCCCGGAAAGAGTTTTCGGGCAATGGCTTCCAGCCGATCCAGGCACTTGCTCAGCCGCGAACTGACCGTCTTGGGATTGAGCCCGAGCGAGCGGCTGATCTCGTCGTAGCCCAGTTCGGCAAAATAGCGCAGTTCGATGAGTTCGCGGCAGGGCTGGCCAAGCTGCTCGAGCGCCCGGTGTACCAACTGGCCCTCTTCCGCGTTGAGCAGGCTCAGGTCCGGAGACCCGCCATTGTCCGCCGGCTCCAGCGCCAGGCCCGTCTCCGGATCCTCCGCCTGCAACGAGAGCGTGACCAGGCCGCCCCCGCGCTTGGCCGCCTGCTGCCGCTCGCGAAAATCGCGCGCCTTGTTGGCCGCGATCCGGAACACCCAGGTCTGCAACTGGCTCTGGCCGCGAAATGACCCGAGGTTCCGAATGACCGACAGGAAGGTCTCCTGGCAAATCTCCTCGACATCCTCGCGCGTGAACTCGAGCCCGAGCTGGCAAATAAACCGCCCGGCCGCTGCGTAGTGCCTCGCGAACAGCTCGTCCCACGCAACGGCGTCACCGCCGCGGCAGCGCGCCAGCAATTCGGCTTCGGCGTCCGAACCCATGTCAACTCAGACTCTATTCCAACCCGGCCCGTTTGAACAGCGTCGCGGAGCGACGCAGTGAAGGTAGCCGTGGACCTCGGTCCACGGTTTGAGGCCTGGGGATGGTTGCGCGTCGCGTAGCGACGCCTGGGGCCCATTTCAGGCGTCGCTATGCGGTGACGGAGGGTGCCGGCAAGCTCAAATCTCGGAGGCGTTGGGGACGACGAAGGGGTTGCGGTATTGGCGGGTCAGCAAGGCATTGGCTTGGGGCGGGCTGAGGAGGTCTTCGTGGTCGGGGTCCACCTGGAGGGGCAGGCCCAGGGTGAGCCTGGTCTTGTCGAGGTCGATGTTGTTCTCGCGCAAGTGCCGCTCGGTGCGGTCCAGGGTTTCCAGCGCGTTGTCATGCACCTTGAGTTTGCCCAATTCCCGGCGGAGTTCCTCCGGGGAGGCCGGCTGGCCCAGGCGCCAGGAGATATTGCCCAGGTGGCACAGGGCGGTGGAGAGGTGGCCTTCGAGAATGTCCGCATGGAGGTCTTCGCGTCTGCGGCTGCGGACGGCCTTGAGGAAATTGGCGAAGTGGCTTTCGCCCGCGCCGGTGAAAGTGCTGACGAGTTTTCGCTCGGTGTCAAAGAGAGAGGTGCCGGCGATGAAGCCGCGGGTCCCTTCGAAAATCCAGCCGTCCTTGAACTCCGGCTGGACGGGGGCGGTTTTGAGGCCGCGCGTCTCCGAGACCACGGTCTTGTCGGCATAGTCGAACACGACAACCTGGGTATTGGGCGTCTGGCCGGCATCGAGGTATCCCAGGCGCGCGCCGTAGCTGAGCACGGCCCGGGGCAGGCTGGTCAGACCCAGCCCCCAGCGGCAGATGTCCAGCGAGTGAATGTTGTTGTTGCCCAGCTCGCCGTTGCCGGTCTCCCAGAACCAGTGCCAATCGTAATGGAATTGGGGACGGGTGAGAGGGCTCATGGGCGCCGGACCCGCCCAGAGATCATAGTCGACCTGGGGCGGGACAGGGTAGAGGCCGGGCCCGCCGATGGACCCACGCGGGCCATAGACGATGCTCCGGGCCAGCTTCACCTCGCCGAGCTTGCCTTGGCGGATGTATTCCAGGGCCGCTGCCAGGGCCGCGTTCGAGCGGTTTTGGGTGCCGCCCTGGCAGAGGCGCCCGGTCTTGCGCGCCACCTGCACGATGCGGCGGCCTTCGCTGATATTGTGGCTGACGGGCTTCTCGACGTAAACGTCCTTGCCGGCCTGCATCGCCCAGATGGCCGCCAGCGCGTGCCAATGGTTGGGCGCGGCAATGAAGACCGCGTCCACCGACGGGTCATCGAACACGCGGCGCATATCCTGGACGGCCTTGGGTGCCTGGGCTTGCTGCTTCTGGACGGTCGCGGAGAGCTCCGCCGCCAGGTCACGGTCCGGGTCGCAGACATAGACGATTTGGCAGTCGCGGATGGGCCGCAGTTCCTGGACGTGCTGCCTGCCGCGAATCCGGCACCCAATGACGGCCACGCGGAGGCGGTTGGCGGGGCTGCCCGGCTGCGCTTTTTCTTGCGCCCGCCCGGCCAGCGGGGCCGTGCCGGCCGCCAGGCAAGCGGTGGCGAGCATGGAGTCTTCCAGGAATTGGCGGCGTGTCATCGAGCGCATAAGGGCCTCGACTCTAAAGGCTAAAGGCTAAAGGCTAAAGGCTAAAGTTGAGAGGCATGACCGATTGGGCGCATCTCGCTTTTCCCACCGCCCCCGAATGCCCGGGGGATTGGAGCGCGGACTTCAGTCCGCTTATGGCGTCCGACGGCTGCGTCGGCGCGGGTCTTTTCCAAAGGCCGGCCCTCCTTCCGCTTCTTTGAACTTCGAACACCTTAGCCATTATTGGTCGGTGGTGACGTTGGGCCGTCGGAAACAGGTGAAGATGTGCTTTTGTTCGGGTCCCAGCAACCGCTTGCGGAAGGCTTCGGCCCTCTGGTAGAGGAACCAGCGGGGAGGACAGCGGGCGGGAGGACAGCGGGGTCACGGGAGGACAGCGGCACGGGGGGACAGCGGGGTCACATCTATACTTTCTTACAAGAGAACAGCGGGGTCACATCTAAAGAGAACAGCGGTCTAAAGAGAACAGCGGGGTCACATCTATACTTTCTTACAATGTGAGGCCGCGCAAAAATGTATTGATATGCTGCTGATTTACCCTAACGTTGCATAAAAATGACCCTTTTTGCGACCAATGGGAGCATTCTTTAGGACTGCGGTGGCTCGCGTGGCCTGTGCCTCGGCAAGCGCGAGCGGCGAGCGGGCACCCGCAGAGCGCAACCACGGCGAGGAACGACCAGTGGAAGGAATTGGGGAGGAGAAAGGAGGCTACTCCGGCACGCACTTTAGCGTTGCAGCCGGGTCTGTAGGCTTAAGAAAGCTGGGTGGTGGCTACGCCTGGAGGTAGCTGCGGAAGATCTGTTCCACCACTTTGTTGGCGGTCAACGTCAGGGTCAGGCGGCCATTGGTCCGGGTGAGTCGTCCCGCCCGTTGGATGAACTTGCGCCGCATCATCTCCAAGCCCTCAAAGATCCACAAGGCACTGCGCTTGTGGGTGGTGGCGCGTTCCGGGGCGCGGGCGTCCCTCTGTAACTCCCGGCCCAGGTTGTGGGCCAGCACGGCGCAGAGCAGGTACATCTTGTTGGTCACCCATTTGCGACCCGGCAAGTAATCCATCTGGGCTTGGTCTTTGAGTTCGCCCAAGAGCTTCTCCTGCTGCCCTCGGCCCTCATGGAAGCGGACGACGTTCAGGGCCAGCCTGCCTGCCGGCAGGCAGGCCCGGTCTTGTTGGTCACGATCACCTTGAATTCAAATCCCGTCTGGTGGGGTTCGAAGATGTCTAACTGGATGGGACCCTTCTGTTGCACGGTGCTCTCCTGGCGAATGAAGATGAACCGGCGGGGCGTTTCCCAGCACTTGGGCTTCCAGAGCTTGAGGAAATACCGCAGTTTACCGTCCACCGTGGCCGGCCACCACACGCGCCGGTCCTGGATCAGAGCCTTGAGCTCCACAAAACGCTCGAAGGGGACCGACACGGTGAATTCCACGTCGAGTTGCTCCAGCGCCCCAACCATCTCATCACTGAAAAAGGCGCTATCCATCCGGACCTCGATCTGGACTCCGGGCAGGGCTTGGCGCAGGCGCCCCACACATTGGCGCACAAACTCTACGGCTCCATTGGAGTCGTGCACGTTGCCCGAGCGGTGCAACACGTCCAGGACTTGCGCCGTCTGCGCCACGGTGCAGAAGAGGGGGTAGTAGCTCCGGGCGCCCTTCTTCTGCTTGTTGAAGCCCACTGCGGTTCCTTCGGCGTGTTTGCTGGCCCACAGGACGCTGCCGTCGAAGTCCAAGGTCACGCGCGCGAGCCCCTCCTGTGCCAGTCGTCCCAGGACCTGCTGGCGATTCAACCCCTGGTGGGCGGCCACCGCCGGTTCATCGAAGTCGGCCAGAATGCGGCTGAGGGTCGAAACGTCCGGGAGCGCCTTGAGACCCAGCACGCGCCGCACCAGCGGGTCCTCTTTATAGAATTGGATGTCGCGCAGCTTGCGAAAGCCCAGGAGCAGGTGCACGATGAGCCAGAGCACAACCACGTGCGGCTGATAGAGGGTCTTGCCGGCCTGCCTGCCGGCAGGCAGGCCAGATGGGCCGAGCACTGGTGCAAGCGCTCCTTGAGTTGGATTTTGCCGAAGAGTTGCTGGAAGATGAGCAAACCGCCGAAGCTGGTCAGTTGTTGTTCCTGGAATTGCACCTGCGGCATCGAGGAGGCTCTCGTATAGATTTGCTGCTGGCTAAGTCTCATGGGAGAAGGGTTTGAGGTGAAAGGAGGGGGGGCGGGTGGAGGCTCACTTGGGTTGGAGCGTGGCGGTGTCTCTGGCGGCTTGGAGCCTCAGTTGGGCTGCCTGGAGGGCTAACTCGACCCATTGTGCCGTCAGCTTGCGAGAGGTTCTATAAGTGGCCAGTTGGGCCTTGACCTGAGCGACAAAGCCGGGGCGGATGAACTGGCTGGTGCTCTTGCGGCGATGCACCCAACTCAGTTGGTAATAGGGGCCGTGGCGTCGGGGTTTTTCGGGGTCCTTACAACGGCAGCCCGGCTTGCCGCAGACGTTATACTGCCGGGAAAGGCTTCCGGGACGCATATCGCCCAAGGCGGCGAGTTGGGTTTTGATGTGTTGGATACGAGCTTCGATTTGCGGGATAGAGATCGTTTTCTTCATGTCCGATACATAATATAGGCTATCGGAAATGTCAAGCCCCCAATCGCATTTTTTTGCATTTTTTTTGTAACCGGCAGAAGGGCGAAATGGCGTTTGGCAAACCCCACTTTTAGTGGCTTCTGCTTCGCCAGAGAAGCGGCGCTCAGTAGATGGCTTGCAGCCGCGCAGGAGGCCGCTTTCGAGAGGCCAGGGCGGTTAAACAACTACATTTTTATGCAACTGAGGGGTGTACTGGCTGCAGAGCGAGTATTCGCCGCCGTCCTGCGTGGCGTAGTTGTTCGCGCTGACCGCAGTCGCCGTGTAAAGGAAGTTGGTGATCGTAAACTCCGCGACGGTCTCCAGAACGGTGTTCGTCGCGAAAGCGAGCATCGGTCCGGGGAAAACGTCATTGTAAGGGATCGCGTTGATCTGCAGGGCAAGGTCGATAAACCCGTAGCCGGCGTCGGATGACGTGCCGTCAACACAAATCATGTAGCTGTTTCCGGCCGTTAGCCCGTATGAGAGCACTGAGTTCACGGCATAAGCGTTGGGGTTGCCCCAGCCGGAACCGACCGCTTGGCCGGGCGCCTTGATGCCGATCTGCGTGCGGAAGCTGCTCCGGGTCGGGTCCACGGTCAGGGTGCCGGTGCAGGGCGCAGTCAACGTGAACCATACCGACCGGCCGGGCGCCCCCTGGCTCGAGTAATTGTTGATCGTGTATTCGCCGCTTTCATAGGTTGCGGCGATGTTGTTGCCGATGCCGCAGCCAGTGTAATACGTGTTGGTGGCCGTGCCGTTGGGCATGCTGATCGTGGCAATGTTGGTCTGGAAAAGGATGGGCGTCGGGTTGGCCCAGTAGTCGTTGCCGGGCGAAGCGTCGAGCTTGAAGTCCAGGTTGATGATTCCATAGCCGGCGTCGGAAAAGGTGCCGTCAACGCAGACCATGTAGCTCGATCCGGCATTCACGTAATAGGTGAGGGCCGAGTTGACAGCGTAGGCGTTGGGGCTGCCCCAGCCGGAAGCGACCGATTGCCCGGGGGCCTTGATCCCGATCTGCGTGCGAAACGTGCTCTTGGTGGGATCGATCCTGAGATAGCCGCTGGCAGGCGCGGTGAAGCTGAACCAGACGGAGCGGCCGGGAGCGCCCTGGCCGGTGTAGTTATTGAGTGTGTACTCGCCCCCCTGGTACGTTGCGCCGATGTTGTGGGCTGCCGCCGACCCGGTATAGTTGGTGTAGAGGCTGACCCCCGTCGGGGACAGTACCCGTGAGGACATTCGTCTGGAAGGCCACGGGCATCGGGTTGGCCCAGTTGTCGTTCGGGGGGCAAGGGACGAACGTCAGGTCGAGGTTGATGCCGCCCATACCCAGCCCCGTGTCCTGGCTGGAGCCATCGACGCAGAGCTTGTATCTCGTGCCGCCCGTCAGGTAAGCGTTAACAATCTTCCCGTTGTTGACCACCCAATAACCGCTGTAGCCGCCTCCAACTCCCGCGCTTTCCGGTTTAAGCCCCAGTTCCGTGATGAACGAAGATTTGGTGGGGTCAATCGTGATGTAACCGTTTGACGGCGCGGTGATCGTCCACCAGACCGAGCGGCCCTTGGTGGCCACGCTCGTGTAATTGGCGATGTCGTATTCGCCTGCATCCCGGCTCGCCAGGTAGTTCTGCCCCGCGAAACTGGCCGTGCAGGCATAGTTGGTCACGGGGCCGTCCGGCGAGGAGGTCACCACGGCGTTGGTGACGAAACTGACGTTGACGGCGTTGGCCCAGTTGTCGTTGGGCGGAGGGCCGACGATGGTGAGGTTCACCCCTTCAAGGCCATAGCTCGTCAGGCCGACCTGCAGCCAGTAAGGTGTCCCGCCGTTGAGGTTGAGCTGGAACGGCCCCCAACCGTAAGTGATGCATCCCGAGGTGTTCGGTCCGGGGTAAAGGGCCACGCATTCGCCGACCGCACCGGAACTCGCGATGATGGTGCTTCCCGAAACGGGCGGGACAAAGTTGTACCACACCGATCCGCCGCTGACGCTGCCGGGGTTCCACTCGCCGCCATAAAACGTGGCGTAAGCGACCTCCTGGGAATCAGCGGCGATATAGTTGGTCGAGGAGACCGTGCCGTTGGGCAGCACCCAGGTGCTGACCTGATTGGTGAAGGTCAAAACCCTGGCCGCTTCCGGGCTGTTCCCATCAGCCGAGAGGTTGAATTCGGACACGGAGACGTTGACCTGTCCATTGACGGTCGGCGTGCTGTTCACCTTCAGCGAGGACAGGCCCAGGGCGTTTCCTGCCATGTTCTGCTGCACGCGCACGTAGCGCCCGCTCCTGCCGACGGGGATCATCGTCGGCCACTGCGCCGAACCCTGGCAAGGGTAATAGTAGAGTCCGTTGGCCGCCTGGCTGGCTTGAAAAGCCGCCGCGGTGTCGGAGGCGGGGATCACTTCGATGCCCTCAACGGCCGCGTTTTGGACAATCGTGACGAACTGGATGATGATCTGCCCGCTGCTGTTGGGCGTGACGGTGAACGATTGGATGTTGGCCTTGTTCCCGGCGTCGGCCGCGGCGAAGGCGTCAAAATTGGTCAGGACCTGCCTGCCGTTGATGAAAACGTTTTCCTGGCGCTGGTTCGGGCTCGTGAAATAGCACTCCGCGAAGTGGAGCCGGACGGTGTAGCTGCCGTTGGTCAGGAGATTGGGGATCGTGTAGGTGAAGTTCCCGTAACGCTGCGACTGATAGACGGAGGCGGGCGCCGGGTTTGTGACCGCGCTGGTGTCAATCGCATTGGCGCTGCTCCAGGTCGAGCCGCCCGAGGAGTAAGCGTCCGCGCCAAACCAGCCCACGGCGCCCCCGCCGCAGTTGATCGCGTAATTGGTGAGAATGACCGGGTTGGAGCTGTTGGTGTCGGAGATGATGACGTTGAAATAGGCGGCGCTGGGCTGATCGAAGCGGTTCCAGACCTCAACGGAGTTGATCGCGTACGACTGCCCCAGGTCCACCAGAAGCCATGCGCCCGGGTCGTTGCCGGTGCTGCTGTAAGTGCTGTTGTTGTTGTCCACCGCATAGGCGGCGGGATTGACGGTGGAGGATTCGGTGGCGAGTTTGCCGGCGGCCACGTCGGTCGTATAAGAGAGCGGGGTCGTGCGGATCTGGTAGGTGGCGCCCGCCGTGCAGTTGTTGACGACGACATCGTCGCCAATCGCGACCAGGTTCCCGCCCTGCCATACCTCGATGGCCTCGTGGCTGACCGGGGAGGTCTGGTAAACCCGGAGGTCGTGGACCCGCCCGCCGCAGGCGCCCAGCCCCATTGGATAATAGGAGTTGGCATCGAACCCCGCGCAGATGGTCGAGCTGTTGGTCCGATTCACGGTCAAGGTATAGGCCGTGGCCGGGCCGCCGCCGTTGCAGTCCAGGCTCAGGTAATATTCCTGGTTCGGCGCCAGCGCGATGTTGTACGGAGTGAAGGTTCCGTTGTTGTAGGCCCCCAGCATCAGGTCGGCGGTGCGGATCACCAGCGGGTCATAATAGCCGTTGTCCCCCATGATGAGGATGTTGTAGGCGCTGGAGAGGCCGTTGGCGGCGCCCGCGTTGGCCACAAACATGTAATCAAACGAGAACCGGAAGGCCGCCCCCGGGGCCGGCCGGCTGGCGAACCAGGTCGCGGAACTGGCGTTGGTGAAGTAGGTCCCGCCAGCGGTCACCACGAGATTCGGATTTTCATTGAAGGGGTTCGACGGCTTCACCAGGTCCATGAAGGCGTCGTAACCCAGGCCCATCCGCATCGGAACGTAGGCGGCCAGCGCCGGGTTATAAACGGCCATTTTCCGCGTTGCCGTTGCGGTGTAACTCCACCAGAGGCTGTTGCTGCCGACCACGTTGGTGTTGTAGCTGTCGTTGAGTTCCGCCCCCGAGTTGATGAGGGCGGTGAGCGCGTTGGTTTCGCCCGGCTGGAGCGTCGCGTTGACGGCGTTGCCGTTGGCCGAGCCCACGTATCGGTTGTTGGAGTCGATTGTATCCGGGAGAATCTGGAAGGCGTTGGTTGGGTTGTCGTTGGTCGTGATGCAGTTGCCGGGATTGGCCTTTTGCCAAAACTCGAGCGAGAAGGCCCCCCCGCCGGTTCCGCAGCGGACCTGGATGCGGCAGACGGCCCCGGCCACGCCGCTGAAGGTGCAGTAGATCTTGCCGTCCAGGCCGCTGGCGGGGCTGGCCAGCGTGGAGAGCGCGTTCACCGCGTTGCCGGTATAGACGTAGAAGTTTCCGCCAAAGGACGAATCCATCCGGATGGTCACCGGTCCGGTGACGTTGTTCGTCCAGGCGTACCACACCGTCGAGACACCGCTGCTGTTGGGTTCGCCGCTCTCGACCGAGGCGTTGGTGATGGTCCCAAACATGAGGAGATATTCGAACGTCGAGCCGTCCCCCAGCACCGACTCGGCCGGGGTGACGGGAGTGGCGTTGGTGAAGCAGTCGTTGGCCAGCCGGAAGGGCTGTTGGAGGTTCAACATCGTCCAACCGGCGCTGCCGTTGCCCCAGTTGCTGATCTGGATCTTGTATTCGGTCCCGGGCACCGGCGCGAAGGCGATCTGGCTCCAGTTGCCCATGCCCGGCCCGTTGTCATTCGCCGTGACGGTGGTCAGGGCGTTGACCGCGCTCCCCGTGCAGGCAGCCAGGCAGGTGTCAATGGTGGCGCCGGGCGACAAATACTGGTAGCTGTTGGCCGTGTTGATGGTGACGGTCTCAGTGTGGGTCGGGGTCCACGAATACCAGATCGAGTTGTAGGTCCCGCTCTGGAGCGGCTCCCCGCTCTCGGTCGTGGCTGCAAAGTTGAAGCCGGGCACGTTGGCGACCTCATCCACTGAGAGGGGGAGTTGTTGCCCCTTCCAGGTCATGTAGTTGGTCGCGTAACGGGTCGCCATCGGCTGGCGGTTGGCAAAATTGTCATTGGCCGGGTTGGGGAAAAAGGTGTTGGTGAGCTCGAAGACGCTCAGGAAATGGCTGCCGTCGTAAGTGGCGACGCGCTCCAGGTAGTTGGTTCCGGCGGACAGCCACCCGTTCATGAGGGCGTTCCAACTGTAGCCCTGGGAGTTGAACACAGTCGTCAGCGCGTTGGCCGCCGTTCCGGTGTAAAGCCCCATCTCATACCCGTTGTAAGTGCCCCAGTCGCCGTAGTCGGCCAACCCCACCACCAGTCGTCCGTTCTGGCTGGGGGTATAATTGTACCACACCGAGTTGCCATAGAAGGGCTCGCCCACCGACTCGCGCGTGGCGGCAAAATCGCTCAAGTCCATCACCGATGAAAGCACTGGGTAATCCAGCGCCACCCCGTTGTTGAACACGTAATGCAGCGTCTGGCTGTTCAGCGAAAGCGGCGCCGGGTTGGCGAACAGGTCGTTGGCCGGCTGCGGGTAGTGGACCACCGTGAGGGTGAAGGGAGTCCAGTAGTTGGCCGAATCCGAGAAGTGGCGGATATAGTATTGCTGTCCGCCGATCACGCGCAGGGTGACGCCCGGGTTGACCGACCAGCCGCTCTTGGTTGTGTTCGTGAAGGCGCTGACCGTCCCCTGGCCGATTTCCACGTAGCTGTAAATGCCCGGCGCGTTGGCGGCGCTGACGGACAGCCAGCCGCTCGCCGGTGCGAGAAACGAGTACCAGACACTCAGCTTGGCGTTTTCCGTTTCACCAGGTTCGGCCGTGGCCTGCTCCGTGTAACCCTGGACCGAGTAATTGATGTAGGTTGCCGGCACGCTCCCGTTGCCGACGGCGAGATTGGTCGTGTTGAGCGTGTTGGGGATCGCGGCGGCGTTGGTGAAGTTGTCGTTGGCCGGCGGCGGAAAGAAGTAGAAATCGGCCGGGTAGTTGTAGATGGCGTTCCCGGGAGCAGCAAAGGCGATCTGGTAAACGGTGTTCCCCAGCGCGTTGAGGGAGAGCGTGCCGCTGGTCGAGGAGGCAACCGCCGAGAGGAGCGACACGTCCCACGCGGCATAAGTCGGCGGAGTTGTCCCGGCAGCCAAAGCCGCAACCTGGCTGGCGGAGAGCGCCTTGTGGTAGATCGCCAAATCGTCAATCTCGCCGTTGAACGGCTGGCCGCCTCCGGCGACGGCCTGGCCCATCTGCCAGCGGTCCCGGCTGGAGATGCTGCCGATATTGTTGATAGGCGTGCCTTGTTCCACTCCGTTGACGTAGAAGTGCATGGCGCCATAGTTGACGCCGGACAGCGCCAGGTGATACCAGGTGTTGGACTGGACGACGATGGAGCTGGTAATTGCCGAACCGCCCCATGCGGACCACACCCCGTTGGAGTTGATTCCGATGGACTCGGAATAGACCGACTGCGGGCCGGCGCTGCTGGTCCGGTAGATGACCGCCCCGGGTTGCACGGTTTTGACTTTCACCCACAGGCTATAGGTGAACGAGTTGAGGTTCGCGTCCATCAACTGGGCGTAGCTTCCCGTCCCGTTGAGGTTCAGTGATTGCGCGCTCCAGGGAATCGGCGCGGCGTCCGGGACAAACGTGGCCCCCGCGCCGTTCATGCTGAAGCTGAAGTTTGCGTTGAGCGCGTTTACTGCGGACCCCTCGAACGGGAAATAGCAGGTGTCCGAGCCCCCGGTATAAACGGCTATCACGCTCGGGTTGCTGGTGGGGACCACGATGCGCATCTCCCCGCTGGTGGCGGAGGTGAAGCTGTACCATGCGCTGGCCGCCGGGCTGGTGTTGGCGTGGTTTGGCTCGTTGTTTTCCATCGTGGCGCCCGTCAGCGTCACATTGAAATTCGTCCAGAATCCCGGGTGCTGGAACGTCATCCCGTTCACCGTGTCGGGGTAAACAATGGGCGGCGGCGTGAGGGTGACCCGGTCCGCGAAAAAGTCATTGGCCACAACTGGCGGCTGATACACGTAAGTGACTGAATTGGTTGGACTGAAGGAGACCCCGTCGGTGGCGTAGCTGTCCACCTGCACGGTGGCTGCGTTCTTCCCGTCGCCGATGGTGAAGGGGTTGGTGTGAGCGAGCCAGGTCCCGCCGTTCAGCCGGTAGCATGCGGCGGCCGTGGTTGGCCAGGCGGTGATCGTGACCGGGAACGGGTGGTTGGTCGTGAAGCTTCCAGGGGAGACGCTGGCCGACAACGTCATTTGAGTGAAGCGCAGGTTATCGATGAAAATGGTGTTGTCGCCGCCGGCCAGGTCGGTGCCGACAAACGCGAGCGTGTGTGTGCCCGCCGTTGTTTGGAACGGACCGACGGTGTAGTCCTGGTAACTGATGGCCCCCTGGGCAGGCGCCATGTTCGTGAGCACGACTCCGTTGAGCGTGACGTTGAAGGTCTGCCAGGCGGAACCGGAGTTGCGTTGCGCCGCCGAGAAAACCAGCTTGTAAAAACCGGCGGCGAAGGCCATCGGCTGGGACATGCTGCCGGTGGTCTGCACGAAGGCGACCTGGAAGCCTTCCGGAGCGTTTGGATTGCTTCCCGAAAGGCCGCTGGCGTTTCCCGTGATGCCACTGTTGCCAGCGAAGGTCCAGGGCGCTCCGCTGGGGTTGTATTGATAGCTGCCGTAGCCCACCACGGGCGTTTCAAACCCCAGGTCGGACCCTTGGGCGAGCCCGGCGAGAGGAGAGAGAGCCGCAAGGCAGAGCAGCCCGGAAAAGCCGGTTGGGCGCAGAAGGGCCGTTTTGCACAGGAACCATTTGGACGCCATTCCCCAGTATAAGTTCCGGCGAGGGTGTTTTGGCGCTAGGCGACGGCGAACAACTCCGGCGTGAGCGCGCTTCCTCGCTCCTCCATTGGGAGCGGTCCCGCGGTCAGATCCCGCGCCGTCGCTCCGTCCTCGAAACTGGGAATACCGCCGCATGCCTGCCGGAGCAGCTTCAAAGCCGGGTTGTCCTTCAAGAGCATGTCAACAAATGCGGTCTTGCCGCGTTCGTTCAAACTATCCCACAGCGCCGCATTGAAGCGTTCGTTCGGGCTCTTAAGCAGGTAAGCGGCCTGGAGCATGAACAACCGGCCCATCTCCGGTGTTTCCACCGGGTTTGGCTTTTGCCGCAGCACGCTCTGCAGTTCATGGATTTGCTCTGCCTGGCTCAGCTTGCGGTTGATTTCCCGTTCCTGTTCGGGACCGGGGTACTTCACCTTGCGCGCGCGTTCCGGGACGTGCGCCGCCTTCTCAAGAATGTTGATAAGCGGCTGGTAATCGATGGCACTCCCTTTCCGGCAATGGGCCAGGGCGAAGTCGTCGGCGCCTTTGATGTTCTTTCCGAAAGGCAGGTTCGGGACGAACACGCGGGCCCCGGCGCGTTGCAGGGCGGCGGCCGTTTCGACCAGGGCATGCGTGACGCCGGCCTTGAAGGCCTTGTCGTTGTCGAAGAAAATGTAGCAGTTGCGTCTGTTCCCGCTCGCGTCTTGCATCTTGAACTGCTCCAATTCCGGCACCAGCTTGCCGCGGATGAGGCCCATCCAGACTCCGGGCAGCGCGATGACGTGATAAGGCAGCTCCCGTTCAAGGCACATCTGGGCCAGCATGGCGGCCTTTTTTTCTCCCTCGA
The DNA here is from genome assembly GCA_963749495.1 of uncultured bacterium. Taxonomy (GTDB): domain Bacteria; phylum Verrucomicrobiota; class Verrucomicrobiia; order Limisphaerales; family UBA8199; genus CAVQND01. Next base: position 110,095 of record CAVVMW010000012.1, on the reverse strand, counting down.
CGACGATCAGCCCCCATTTCGGGTTCTCCAGGCGGTCGAGCATGTTCGAGTCTTTGGCGGGCTCGCGCATGCCGCAAAGCGCCTGGCTGGCGTCCCAGCAGGGGTTCTTTTTCTCCCCTGTCGGGGTGCGGTACTTGACCCGCACCATCTCCGCCGGCTTCACCCGGCAGTAGGCGTCGCTGTAGCGCAGCACAAAGCAAGGCCGCATAGCCTCGACGAGGTTCTCGGTTGTCGGCTCCTCGGAAATCCGCGCAGGATGTCGAGTGTTTCGGAGGCGGAAAAGGAGGTGTAAAATTGCATGCGGGCGATGCTGATGGGCCGCAGGCAAGAAGCGCAGAGCTCGTTGTAGCTCAGTTCGGAGATGCGCACGCCTTTTACCCGGGCCGCGCAGTCGTTGATGCGGGGCGGTTGAGTCAAATCCAGCAACCGCCGGGCAACCTCCTGGGCGGCCTTGGGACTGGCGCCTTGGCGCAGGCAAAGGATGATCTGGCCTTCCGGCAGGTCGACCTCGTAATCGGTATACTCTTTCCGCGTAACCGGGTCGGTGTACGAACGGAGCAATATCCAATCCGGCGGCACAGGGTCATTGCTGTGGTCGTCCCGCGCAACCAGGGCAACTGCCCTCGGCCGGTAGTAGCCCGCGATCCGCGCCCGTTCCTTGGGGTTGATGCAGTTCAGGTGCTCCGCCATGAGCCGTTCCTTGAAGAAACCCTGGTTGCGCACGCTCAGGTAATCGCTCTGCATCAGCGCATCGTGATAGGCGGCCAGATCCTGGATGATGCGGGGCACGGCGCGTTGTGCCTGGGCCATTACGCTGGTCTGAGACGCCACGCTCCCCGGGTTCCACTTGCGCGCCACTTGCGCTATCTCGTGGGCCGCTGCCGCGCGCAGCGCAAGCTCCACCAGGCTTTGATCAAGCCGGTGCGTTTTGAAGGCCTCCTGCACGCTGGGCCGCTCGAGGAACTCCTGCAGGCCGGGGTTCGCGTCCAGGAACTGGCCGAAGACCTGAGCGTGCTCGGGAGCGATATCTTCTCGGAAGCCCAGCAGCCCGTAATAGCCCGGATTGCGTTCGAGGCGTTCGAGCGTGCCGTTGTCGGGATGAGCCTTCGGTTCCTCGCCGTCCGACGGCCTGACGATCTGGTAATAGGCCCGCGCCAGCAAATTCGTGTCGATCTTCTGCGCGCCGGCGGTTTCCGTGGTCCAGGGGCAAACCTTCTCCTGAAGATTGCGCAACAGGTTGCTCTCGAGCATGGCCCCAAACTGCGCCATCTGCCGTGGGGAAGCTTCGCCGTAGGTGGCCGCCCTGCCGGCGGTGCCCAGCCGGACATACATGCGGGTGCCGAAATCGGCCTGCATTTCCGGGGGCACTTTCAAGCCCACCACGGTGGTGTTGCCCTCATAGTATTCGGACAGCCCCAGCACGTGCTGGTAGAGTTTGCGCGCGGCGATCAGGTGGGCGGTCAAAGAAAGCCGGCGGGTTTCCTCGGGGACTGTCGCCATGTCGCCAGCGCTCCGACGGCTCCGGTCTTGATTGGCCTGCACCGATTTCCGGGCCGTCTGCTCAGCCAGGCTGTAAGCCTGCGGACACTGTTTCTTCCATTCCTCTAGTGCCTGCTCCTCGGAGGGAAGGTAGGGGGTGAATTTGCGAATGCGATCCACGGTCTCCCCATAAAGCCATTCGATTCTGTCGCGCCGGACGACTTCCGGCTGGTTGAGCGCCTCGCGAATCGACGGCGGCAGGCTCTCCAGCAGGGGCTGGGCGACAGCCGCGCGCAACGGACCGGCCTCGATCCGGGGCAACGCGTCCTCCCAATCGTATCCGAACTGTTCCTCCTCGTTTCGGGTCCGCCCTTCCAAGGCATTCAAAACCGCGCGCTGGGCCAAGGGCCGCAGTTGTTGCAGGGCGACTGCCTGGGCTGCCTCGGGAAGAAGTGAGAATTCCGGCTTCCAACCCGCTAACAGCTCATAAAGCTGCCGTTTGGCCTCCTCTTCCAACCGATAGAAGCCCTTAAACCGACGGAATGACTTGCTGGTCTCGGTTGGCACGGCAACTCGCATTTTACCCCATTATAGGGCGGGCCTGCGTGGCCCCGCGGAGCCGACGGGCCGCAGAGCTCGAAAGGACGCGCCTGCTCTGGGGGGATCTGAACGGCGGCTGTCACGCGGGCACCAGTCCGTGAGGCACGGACGGGCTGCGAGGCGGAGCGGTTGCCGGCGATCGGGAATTATTCCGCCGGCACCCTGAGTTCTTGATGCGTCAGGTGGAGCGTGCAGCAGTATTTATCGCCGTCAGTCCGGCCGCGGAGATAGGCGAAGGAGGGGAGCCCCTCCCGGCGCAGCGTCAACGGTTCGTTGCCCTTGATGCCGCCATTCACACGGACGAAGCCGATGCCCTGGATCTCCTGGCACAGTCTGAAGAGGAAGTCGAATGAGAGACTGTCGAGGTGGATCACCTGGTAGATCTTGTGCAGGACGAACTTTTGCACCAGGTCCTCGGTGGTTTGGCTGCCCTTGGGGGCGAGTTGGATCGGCAGCTCGATGTTCGACTCGCTGACCTTGTAAGGCTTGGTTTCCTTTACCGCGCCTTCGGGGGTCAGTTTCTCCTCCATCAACCGGAAGTGGCACACGGGTCTGCGTTGCTCATCCAGGTAGGCGAGTGAACGCACGCGCACCGGCTTGCCGATGAGCTGAGTGTCAACTTCAGGGTCAGACTTGACCAATGCCTCCACGATCTGCTCGGGCTTGCGGTCCGAAGTCCAGCCCCCGGGAATACGCGCGATGATCGCCTGGGATTCGGGCTCCATCTGTCCGCTGGCCGTGGTGACCAGCCGCTTGGCGGTCTTTGAGCCGTTTAGAGACAAGAGGAAGAGTTCCGCCGTGCGCTTTTGAAAGTTGGTGAGCTTGATGTACATGTGGATCTCCGTTCCGGGTTAAAACAAGGATTCGAAGTTCTCCGTCGCCTCCCCCGCTTCCTCGCTGGCCGCCGACTCCGCGATAAGCTGGGAGTCAATTTCCATCCCGACGAAGCCCGGCTTCTTGATCTTTCCAACGAGCAGGAACGTCCCGTGCCCATTGGCGAGGACGGCGGCGTCGTTGCGCTCAAATCCATCCCGGTAGTTGAACGTGCCGATGTAGAAAGCCCCTGGCTGGAGTTGCGCGCCGGGGAGCCGGTAAACCGACGCCACCTCCAGCAGGCTCACCTCCTCGGCGGTGGCTTTGCGAAATTCCGGGGACTGCTTGAACGAACTCGGCACCACATCCTTCTTCTGCCCGGTGGCGCTGTCCACGACTTCGACTGGAGCGAGCGTAAACTGTTCGCCGGCGCGCGTAGTTCGCGCGATGTCGCCGGAAACCAGGTAGAGGTTGCCCTCTTCAGGAACTCCGGCCCGCCGCAAGAGCTTGTTGTCCGGCCCCAGCGCCTGGACCCGGCGGCTTCCGTAAAGATCATCGCGAGTAATCTTCTGCAGTTCGCTCACGCGCTTGGCGTTGTTGATATTGAATGCACAGGCTGCCATAAATGCTTCCTTTCAGGCTCTTGCCCAGCCTTTGGTGATTTCGGAGGCCCTCCAGTCATCGATGAACTTCCTGGCCTCGCCCTGGTTGTCGGTTGCCTTGCTTGCCTCCTCGAGCGGTTTGGCACGGCCGGGGCTGTAATCCACCGTGTGGACGACGAACCGGGGATAGCCTTCACGCTCCTGCTCCCAGGCGACGATCTTGCGCACGGCCGTGTTGCCTTTGAGCGCTTTGGTGTACACCTCCCGCAGGAAGACCTTCGCCGGCTTGCCGTTGGCGGTCTGCTTGAGCCGCAGGTTCACGGCATTCAACTGCTTGAAGGTGCATTCGCCCGCCGGTTTGTCCTCGCGGATTCGCTCCAGCGTCGGGTGGAACGGCTTCAGGATGAAACCCTGTCCCTGGTAGCGATAGCCCTGGTCCTCCAGTTGAAGAACGGTGTTCGCCCAGGGCTTGCCGTCGGTGTCGTCCCAAAGCGCGTCCTCCGCGTTAATCTCCATCGCTTTAACCGGCCGCACCCAAATTATGGGGCGCCCATCGGAATCGGTTTCGGTGTAATTGGCGGTGATCGCCTTCCCGGATAATTCCTTGAAGAGCCTTTCGCGAAGCGCCGGCTCGGCCACTCCCACCCGGGCGACCAGTTGATATGAGGCGCCGGAAACCAACGCGCCCATGATGGAAACCACGTTGCCGGCCAACTCCTCGGTGCCTTCCACGTAACCCACGATGGCCAGGTCGAGGTTGAATTTCGGCTTGATCTTGTACGCGACGCGGGTGGTCACATCGTGCAGGACAATGCCCTCCTGGCCCTTGTCCAGTTGCTGCTTGTAATAGGCGTTGAGCTGGTCGAGCCCGTTGACCTCCCGGAAATCAGGGCAGTGAGCTCTTGGGATTTGAGGCAGGCCTTGCAGGGTTTTGACGCGCTCGTCGTAGCCGAGCCCCTGCTTCTCCTGCTTGTCGAGGATGATGACATCCAGCATCACCAGATGGAGTTTCTCCAGCTCCGCGCGGGAGGCGGGGGAATTCACGATGCGGACCACGTTGTAGCTGTGGGAGCGCCCGCCGCCGACCGCGAGTTCGCACGCCAGCAAGGCGCTGGTGTTTCCGTTCTGCTCGAGGGCCGCCGCCAACTCCTCCGCCACCGGCAGTCCGACCTCCAGCGCGCACGCCGGCATGTGGAAAACGATGGGAGACTGGCCGTTTTCCCAATAAAAGTAGGCCGAGATGCCGTCATGTTTGCAGTCTGGCGATGCCGCGGCTTACGGTGATGCCGCTGATGATATTGGCCTGGACGTATTTGAAAGCCTTGAGGAACTTTTCGCGGTGGTGGGAGGCCAGATGCTGGAGCGTCTGATGATTGAGCGCGTGCATGCGCGCGACCGCATACCCCGGCAGCTTGGTCTTGAGTTGTGACGTTTTGACGAACGGATTCACGGCTTTGTGTTTGGCGTCGTTTGGCGCTCCACTCTTGAGCGCAGGCTTTTTCAACCGTCCGCGCGCCTGCAGGTTGCGCCGTTGACTCCAATCGCACTCGGGCCGCTTGTTGAAATGGAAAAACGGCCCCAGCCGGACGCGGGTCGCGGAGTGTGGGCTTCGGGCTGAAAGGCCCGCGGGATTGAAATTCCGCCCGCCAGTCTGAGAGCAAAAATGGGCCTTGGCCACTGGAGCAGTTCTGCGTAAGCCGTCAGCCGTGAAATCCGAACATTTTCGCTATGGATGGCGCCACGTGGTGCCCGGCTGAGAATGACATACGCCGTGGCGCTCATCAGGTGAGGGCCAAACGGAAGCCGCCGATCGTTGCGCTTCAGGTAGAGCCCGTGAGCAGTGCCGGTTGTCGAGGCCAGCAGGAACATTTCAAACAGGCCAATGTTGAACCCCAGCAGGACTCCCAGTGACGGTGCCAACAGGACGTTGCCAAGACCCATCGCGTTGCGGTAGGCGAGAAACCTGGTGGTCTGAATCGTGATCGCTCCCTTCCCCAGGTCGAGTTCGTGGCCAAGGTGACGAACGCTGCCATCGTGTATCTCGATCTCGCCGGGTTGGAAACTCTCCGCCTTTCCGCTGCGGATGCAAAGAATGCCCTTTCGGGGAACGATCTTGGTGAAACGAAAGTCCTCCCAAGGCGTGAAATCGGATCCGCACTCGTCCGAGATGGCGATTCCTTTTTCGCTGATTTCAAATTGCGTCCTGCCCTCACATGCGGTGCGAAGGGAGTGTTCTCCGAACTTCTTGATCAGCACCATTGTGCCGAGCAGAACGGCACCTCCCTCGAGATGATTGAGGGTGGCGGCAACGGCGCCGTAGTTGACGGCTGCCGGATTGGTTGCTCCAGGCCGAAACACTGCCAGCGCGATGGCCCCTATCAAGGCTCCCTCCAAAGTGATCGCCGGCAGATAGAAAGTCTGGTGGTCGCATACCGCTCCGAGCGTGTAAAGCGTGAAGACGACCCCCAGGAGGGAGGCGGAGAGCATGTCGTGCGTGAGGCAGTAGCAACCCACGAAAAGGCCGGCGGTCAGCAACTCCACAGCCGGACGTTTGGAGCTGACCGGGATGAGGGCTCTGGGGCCAAGCGTGCCGTGCGAAGCCACGCGGAGGAAGGATCCCCAGCAGGCGCCCACTGCGGCAACGGCGGCAAAGGAAAAGGTGTTTTGGGCCATGGAAATACGCGTCCCCTCAAACCAGGATTGCCATCGGCCTTGTCCGGCGGGGTCGCATTTCTCAAGCTATCGAAAGTGACGGCTGGTTGAGGGCTTCAAAGGGTGCAAACCACCGGTCGTACTCCTTGATGAAGGACTGCATGGTCAGCTCTTCCAGAACTTGCCGGAAGGCCTCCTTGTTGGGGCGGGGCTCAGGGATTGTGCCCAGATTGACGCTGTGCTGGCGGTCGGTGTCCAAATCCGTCGCCTGAAGGTTAAGCCGTGCTTGATTCCAGTCGGCGACTTTACCCGCGCGCCCTCTGACCTCCAAATCGACGGCACGAAGCGCGTCGAGCTTCGCAGAATTTGACAGCCCTCCTGGGAGCTTCTCGTAATACTGCCCCAGCCTTACCGGGCCAACGCCGCCGATTGGCCTGATCCCGTCGGAATCATCGCCAGTGCAGGCAAGAAACACTGCCATATCGTGTCCGGTCAACTCCGCCTTGGTCGGGAGGAATCCCTGCTTCAGGTACGCGCCGATGCTGTCAGGGGTGACCAGGTGCTTCTTGTATGGATTGTAGTGGCTGACTTCCTCCCCGACGAGCTGGAGCAGGTCCTTGTCGTAAGAAACAACCACCGCAGGTTCGCGCGCCGATTTGACGGTGCGGGCAATCAGGTCTTCCGCCTCCATGCCTGGAAATTCATTGCGGGCACCGACCACGGCGATTCCCAGGTGAGGGAGACATCGTGCGAGGCGGTCGAGTTGGCGGCCGAGATAAGGGGATCCGTTCTTGCGCTTGTAGTCTGGAAGCAATTCGGCGCGGAAGCCGTCCTGGGAGGAGTCCGCAAATGCGACGACACGGGCAGGCCGTTGCTTGGCCAGTGTGTTGAGTTGGTTGAACGTGCCAACGATTCCCCAGGTCGGCTCGCCGGTGAGCCTGGAAGTGACCTGCTGGGGATTCATGCCATGAGGACCCGGCATGTAGGCCAGGCGATGAAGGAACCCGGTCAGGTCCACATAACATGTGACTCCGGGTGGAAAACTTGGGCCTGGGGCTATCTTCATGCTCCATTTTAGGTTCCCATCGCTCGTTCGTTGAACTGTTGACGAGGTTTTGCACCCGAAGCGTGTATCGGGTCCCACTCAAAACGGAGCTCCCTGGTTGCGTAACCGGCCTACGCGGCACCCCCGGCGTCTCTCGTCCTCACCGGAATCCCCCAGGCGGCGCGGATTACTCTTCCTCCTCCATCTCGGGCACGTCACCCTGCGCAACGTTGCTGTCCACGACGTTGGCCGGAATCCCCGCAGATCTGGCCTGGCCAATCAGCCGTTCGAGGCTGGCCTTTCCTTCCGAGTAGGCTTTTTCCGGGTCGCCGATTCCGAATACTTGCTGCGAGAGCAAGAGTTTCTGGACCTGGCGATCCCAACCCGCAGTCGGGTCGGGTTCGATATGGCGCAGGGCCTCCGCCGTGACCTGGATGTCGCGCAAGAGCTGGCGCTGCTCGAGCGTGGGCACGAAGAACCCTGGGTCGTTCGTTCCCGTTTGTCCATTTGCCCCTGGAGCCGGCATCCCTGCCTGGATTTCGGTGGCCGCTGCTTGCGCAGAGGTTCCGCCATCCTTTTCCGGGCTATTGAGCTCCTGGAGGTACCAGGCCCCCTCGGCGAGGAAGAAACTCTGGATGTGTTCCGCGGCATCGGCGCTCATGCCCGTGATCCGGTTGCCGTCGTAGGTGAAGGCGTTGGCCAGATGCTCCGCCCCCTGGTCATACAAGGCCACCACGTCCTCCTTGGCGTAGACCTCGACCAGCACAAAAGGTTCGGTGATGTCCGGGATGGGCTGGCCCGCTTGGTTGAAGCGAAAGATGCCGCTGCCCGTCACGATTTTCAGTTGCATAAAATCCTCTCCATTTTAGGGCTGTGCTCTGGTGCGTGCTATTTCAGTTGGGCCAAGGTTTCTTTGAGTCCCGGGACGTTGGTGATGATCTTGGCCAGCGCCGGCTGTTCCCTGAGCGCCTGGCTTACCATATCGGGAGCCGCTGTCGTCAGGCGCTTAAGGAACATGGCGGCCTGGGACGGATCCAGCTGCGGCAGATGTTTGAGAATTACGAGGAGTCGCGGTTTTTCAGGGTTCCCCTCGAAGACCTGCGCCCAACCGCGGACCCTGCCGAGGATGGGGCCAGTCTCCTGCAGTTCCTCGCGCGCGGCGTCCTGGAGATAATGGAGCAGCGTGCGCTGGGAATGGTCGCGGAAGGAGACGTTTTCGTATCCAGTGGTGCCCGAGAGGTGGTGCAGCAGCTGGCTCCACGGTTCGCCCTTTGGCTCCATGTGCGCCAGATGCGCGTCAGTGTATCCCTTGAGAATCGTGTTGGCATAATCCCAGGTGCGCGGGGTCGCGTAGGGTTGGACTGCCTCCACCATCTCCTTGGTGAAGAAACACAGCCTTTCGGGATTGTTGGAGATGAACGAGCGGATGCCCGGGTGGATGTGACTTCCCCACTGGAGCCATTCTTTGTAGTCAAAGGTCAATTCATGCAGGTTGACGCGCGAAATGATGGGGCTCGGGATGGGGTGGACCGCTTCGGAGTCCTTGGGCCGGTTTCCCGCCAGCACGATGCGGTTCTGTTTCGGGAACCGGTAGCTGCCCGTGATGCACCTCTTTTGAGTCGCCTGGAAGATGGGCACCTGTGTGCTGGGCGGCACGGTGTTGAATTCGTCGAAGAAGAACACCCACAGGTCGGGGTCGTTGGTGGCCGGAAACTCGAAATTATGGGCGTAGTAGGTCACAAACCCGCTGTTGCCCTCCTTCACGTGCTCGGGGTGGAGCTTGCGCAACTCCTCCAAGGGCAGAACGCGCGGGATGCCTTTGAGTTCGCTCGCGTCGTAGCAGGACAAAGGGACCACGCAAAGGTGGGCCTTCAAATCTCCGCATACATCCTCGACCAGCGCCGTTTTGCCGACCCCGGGCGGCCCGATAAAGCAGGTGGGCATGTTGACGTCCTTCTGCATGTTCTGGAGCAGGATTCTTCGGGCCATCCCGTAGCTGATTGCCCGCTCCGGGAACAACGGCTCTGCCAGGTTCTTTTGCATGTCTCGCGGAAGATCGGCTGATCGAGTCAGTTAATGCGTCGGGGCATGGCCAGGTACATGAAGTCGTGCCCGCGCATCACCAGCGGGGATTGCGGCCCTTGCAGGTCGAATTTCACCTCGTCATCGGGGCTTTCCTCAAGCGCCTCGGAAATGTACCGGGGCGCAAAGACGGTGGTGAAGGGGCTGCCCTGGTAATCCATTTCGAGCGCTTCGTGGAACTTGCAGGTGGTTTGGGCCTTGATAACCAAGCGCCGGCCTTCGAACTGAAGGTCGACTGTGCCTTCTTTCTCTTCCACAGCGGCGGTGGCCCGTTTCAGCGCCTGCAGGAGGGCCTCGCGGCCGATCGTGTTCTCCCGCTGCAACGGCTGGATGAACCTGTTGTAGTTGGGGTAATTGCCCTCGAGTTTCGAGAATGTCAGCTGGTAACACCCATGGTTGGCGGTGGCACACTCGAAGCTGACCTGTTTCTCTCCAATGGTGCAAGTGACCTCGCTTTCCCCGGTCAAATGCGTCAGGAGCAATTTGACAATCCCGCTGGGGATGATGAACTGCGTGTTCGGATCGGAAGGCTCTGCGGTCGGCATGAACTGCGCGAGAGCCAGGCGGCGGCTGTCGGTCGCAACGACGCGGCCGTGCCCTTCCGGGAAATGAAGGTAACACCCCCGCAGCACATGCCGGTCGTCCTCCACGGCGGCGGCAAAAACCGTCATCCGCAGTGCCCGGCAAAAAGTGGATTGGTCAACTTTAAAGGTGGCCCCGGTGGGGCTGGGCACGCGAGGGAAGTCGTCCGGCGGCAGCCCGGGCAGTGCCAGCTCGATGTTTTCCGTGGTGAAGGTGAGCCCTTTTTCCGGCGTGGACTCTGCGTGCAGTTCCTGGCCCTGGAGGGTCTTGGCAAACCCGAGAAGTTTCCGGGCAGGCACCAGTGCCACGCCGTCTTCCCCTTCGGCGGGGAATGAATACTGCACCTGGCTGTTCAAATCCGAGCCGCTCAGGGTGAGCATTCCGCCCTTGACCTCGACCAACACGTGCGTCGCCGCGGGCAGCGGCGTGCGCGCCGGGATGATCCCTTCGACGACACTCAGCGCCTGTTGGAATTCCTTTGCGATGGTTTTGAACTTCATGGCGTTTTGGTGTTTGGCAGCCAAATGCCTACTCATCGAACAGGAGCAGGAGGTTCTCTTGAGCGGCCAGGCGGCCGGCCCTGGGAATAGGCGTTACGGACCTGTGCCGCGCGCTCGGCTGGGCGCACGCATGAGGGCTTGAGAGCAGGTCCAAATCCAATTCGAGATTCTTCCCGTTCACCACGGTTTGGACTCCAACTGAGCCGGTTCTTGGCGGTTCCGCTGCAAGAGCCGATCCCGGCATTGCGAGAATGGGTTCGGTTGAATTGGCCGAGGGATCGCCGGCGGCTGGCACGGGCTGCGCGATGCTCTTGTCGAGTTGCTCGCGCAGATCCTCTTTCACGACAATGACGGCCTTGGCGCGCTCGGCGGCTTCGATCTCCGCCTCGCGCGCCGCGAACTCGGCCCGGTAATCGATGTTGGTGACGTTGGCGGGACGCGCCTCAGCCAGGAGCGTCTGCATCAGCTCCAGCTCGCGCATCTTTTGGGTCTCGGCCATTTCCACCAACTGTTCGTTGGTGCGCTGCGTGATGTTTCCGCTGACCAGCTCGACGTTGGCGTTGTTGCGGCGCAACGCCATCTGCAGCATGGCCTCGTCGATACTGGCGCGTTGCGGGTGCTGGGTGACCATGTAGGTGACGTCCACTACCGGCGCTTTTTGCTTGGGCCGGGCGATGCGCCCCTCCAATTGCTGCAGGGGGTAGAAGACGTATTCGGCCTCCACCACGATGACGGCCGACGCTTTGACCAGGTTGTTGAGGCTCTCATTGATGAGCGGCGTTCGCGTCAGGAAGATGGGGGTGCGAGAGCGCACATAATGCTCGTCGATCCACTCCCGGCGCTTGTGGGGTTGGGCCGGGCGTTTCTCGTCCAGCTTCACGAAATCGAACCCGGCCTCGGTGAACATTTGCACCAGCAATTCGTAGGTCTTCTGTTGCTTGGCGGTCACGATGAGGTTCCGCCCCGACGCCACGATCTCCAGCGCCAGCGTCATGAGCTGTTTGACCTTGGCTTTGAGCGCGATGGCCTGCAGCTCGGCTATTTGCGTGAACCAGTCGCGACGCTGGTTCAGGCTGAACACCGGTTTGTCGGAGACGAACGTCTGTTTCATGGTCCGCAGGACCTCCTCGTATTCGTCGAGGATCTCGTCTTCCATGGGGATGGCCAGGAAATGGCGGCGCACCTCGGGGATCTTCAGCCCCATGCCCCGGCTGGTGGCGTGGAGTTGCGCCTGGTGCAGATATTTCCAGAGCTTGGGCGCATTGGCCGGTTCGGGCATCTCCTGCTTGCTGTGGCGCGTGGCGATCTTCTTGCCGTCTGGATCATGCACGGCGTCCCGGGTGACCCGGAAAGTCACGTGCTGCTCAATGAACTCGCTCTGCTGATCGTAGGCGTAGGGGAACTCCGGCGAATTGTACCCCCATAACAGGGTGAATATTTGCCACATCTCCGCCGGCGTGCGCCGCAGGAGCGTTCCAGACAAAAGATACGTTCTCCGGGTGTGGATGGATTTGACGGCCTCGTAGACTTTGGATTCCCCGGTCAAGGAGTGGGCCTCGTCGCATATCTTGGTGTCGAACATGTCCTTGAGCAGGCGGTAAGCCGGGAATTGCAGCGCGCTGCGGAAACCCTGGTCCGCCTTGCGCGGCTTTTCCTCATCCCCCAGCGCGGCCAATAGGTCGGCGACCTCCGGGGCCACCTCCTCGGGCGCATCGTTTTGGAGCCGCCGATAGCTGCGCGCCAGGTAACCGCACACGCGGCAGTGTCCGTGGCGCGAAAAGGTGCCGAATTCACGCAGGCCGGCCGCCGTCTTGCCGCGTTTGACAAACTCGACGATCTGCTCCCGGATGGCCATCCGGGTGGCGCAGCTCAACTGAATCCATTTCCGGTCTTTGCTGACATGGAAGAACTTCTGGGCGGCCGCCTCCATGCAGCGCGGGCACTCCTGCACGTGCTGGTGAAAGTGGAACGGGACCCGCTTCACCTCGCCCGTGACGACCTGTTCCTCCCGCAATTTGAGGATTTGGTCCTTGATCTGTTTCTCGGCGTTCTCCCGCGTGCAAAGCAGGGTGTGGATTCGTTCGTTGCCGTTATCCAGCTCTTTCAAATCGATCGGGTAGGGATCGAAGGTCTGATTGGCTAATCCGCCGATGGTCAGGAACTCCTGGGAGACGACATAGAACTTGGTGCGCTCGGGTTTTGCGCCCCGGCTGACTTCCTCCCGCAATCTTTGAATGCAGGAAGCGCTGCGGATGTGGGTCACGTCCAGGCCGAGTTCATCGCGCAGTTCCTTGATGATCTCGCCCAGGATCTTGCTCTTGGCGATGAAGGCCACGCGCCGTGCGCCGGCCGCGATGGCGGCGCAGGCGGCGATGCGGGTCTTGCCGGAGCCTACGTGGTGGGTCAAGACCGCGCCGCGTTTGAGCGAGGCCAGGCCGGCGTGCAGAATCTGGATGTCGGTGAGCGGGGCCTTGGTGCGGCTCAACAATTCGATGCGTCGTTTCAACTGCTCGGGGTAAGCCTCCGAAAGCGTTTTTATTTCGGGCGGCGGGAAGGCCTGAAGAACCTGGGCCAGGTTCGGGTCTTTGCTGGTGATGTGGATGCGGCGGCCATAGCTCGCTTTCAGGCGTTTTTTCAGTTCGTCCACTTTGCCGGGGTTCCCCATGGCGGCCGCCTGCTGGATTTGCCGGGTCAGCTCGTATTCATCGGCCGTGATGACCTTGTAAGCCTCGCCATTCTGCTGCGTGTAGGCATGGATCTCGGTTGGCCTCAACTCGCTGGTCATCGCCAGCGCGGTGTAGGTGCAGTGCAGGCTCATCGTCCGGCGGGTGAGCCTGGCTTTGGCCTCATCCCCCTCCTCGGCCTCCAAGAGTTGCGCTTCGGGCAGCTCAATGACTTCACTGTGCTGGATTGGATAAACGTAATACTTTTTGCCCTGCAGGAAGGCCTGGACCGTCTTCTTGCCTACCTGGAAGGACACGTCCTTTTGCGCGGTGTAATACCCCGGCTTATAATAGGCCAACAACTGGTCGCCCGTCGGCTTGATCATGGGCACGGTCTGCTGGCGGTAAGTGTCAGCCTGCTTTTCCACCCGGCGGCGGCTTTCGGCGTTGTCCGGGAAGTCGAGCCCGAGCAATTGATACAGCGCAACGGTCTCCTCGTAGCCGATGGAGGAGGCCAGCAACGGATTCCGGACGGCGGTGTAAAGGGAGGTCTCCCGCATTTCCACCGGGTTGTAAACCATCAGCTCCGGCATGAGCTTCAGAAAAAGCCGGCCAATTCGCTCACCTGCGGCACCCCGCTCGCCGGAACGTTGACTTTCCTCTGGTCGCCGAGGTTGAACTGGGTGTCCAAGTACTGGAGCGGGATGATTTCGCATTGGCCCGGCGCGGCGGCGAGGTCGCTCTTGAGGGTTTCGTGCAGATCGGACTGCTGGAAGTTTACGTAAATCTTGTCAATGACATCGTCGCTGCTCAGGAGATGGTGCGGGCTGGTGTAGTACTCCGATTCGTACTCCAGCTTGCACCGCCCGCCTGCGTTGAAGAAATAGGCGTAATCGCGGTTTTTGTGGCGCAGAGTGAAGCTGCCCAAATGCCCCGGCACCGGCCGAGGCGAAACGATCAAGGGCCGGTAGCGCTGGTCAAAGAGCGCAAGGGCCTCCTGGGGTTGGCCGGTGATGACGAGCACGTGCGCCGGCAGGCTCAGGGTGACCAGGCAATTGTCGAGCAGTTCGCGGTAGCTCTTGCAGCGGTCGCCCACCGCCTGGATATTGGCGATCCAATGGCGGCTGACGGTATCCGCGATGACCGCCTGCTCTCGCGTCAAGTAGAGCGGGTTGAGCGTGACGGTGCCCGTGTAGGCCTTGTGCAGAGTCTTGACGTCCGCGTATTTCCCCAGGCACACCGCTATCGAAAGGTTCGGGCGGATCTTGCGGCAGAGGCGGACGATCAGGGAGACCCACTCCTGGTCTGAAACCACGATTCTTCGTTCGGGCTTCCTGGCCTTTTCGGTCGGGACAGCCTTGGCAGCGGCTGCGGGCTTTTCCAGTAGCTCTATATCGTCCATGCGTTCAGCTTTGTGTGGCCGTCTTCACGATGCGCTTGAGCACGACGGGGTCAGGCTCGGCAAAGACGCGGTAGCTCTTGTTGTCCGGATTGAACAGGTCGCTCTCGACTTCGCACCAGCCGTTAAGCACCTCCGGCTGAGTCAAGATCAGTTCCTTGATTTTGAGCGTATCCTGGAAAGTGGAGTATTTCGCCGCTCTTGCGAACCAGCCAGATCGCGAGGAGGCCGGCCCCCATGGTCGGGACCATGCCCGGGAAGAGCAGTTCGTTGGCGTGATCAATGCCGCTGTCTATTGCATGGCGGAACAGTTTCCTGTCCCCGTAGGCGGCGTGCCTTCCATCGTGCCCGAGGAGGTCGTAGCCTTCCGCGCGCAAGGGCCGTTCGCCAGATTGGGTCCTGACCAGGGCGAAGATGGGGCGGGTCAGGGTGCCGTTCCAGTTCACCCCGGTAAATTGCTGGGTCCGGGAGGCGCTGCTGACGATGACCCGGTTCCTCTGTTGCGGCAGGGCGCGGATCACGGGCTCAGAGGTAGATAACGGTTCCCGGGATGGAGAGACCGGCGACGGCGCCCAGGCTGCACCGCTTGGTGGTGGTCACCCAGACGAAGTCGCAGGGGACGGTGTCGGGGAATGAACCGGCCAGGTCGGTAAAGACCACTGCCAAATCGCATTTGTATCGGCTGTTACCGCCGGGCGGCGGGCCGCCGTCCTCCTGCATTTGCCTGATGTTGGCCGCGATGCAGCGAAAATCGGTTCCGCCTCCGCCCACGATGGCCAACTGGCTGAGCTTCTCAACGGGGTCCTCTCCTTCGCCCACCTCGATGCGGCTCAGAATGCCGGTGTCGAAGCAACTGATGCCATAGGTCATGTTTTTCTTCCGCTTGGCGAAGAAATCCCGGAAGACCTTTAGGCAATCGCCGATGTCCCCGGCCGAGATGCTGCCGGAGCAGTCGACGAACAACTCCAGGTGGCCGGTCTTTTCTTCGAGGGGATCGGCGTTGCGGGGCGCGAAATAGTCGTTGGCCAGCTTGCGGTTGTGGTAGAGGGCCAGGTCGGCGGCAACGGGATATTTGGAGCGGAGGCAGTCCATGATAGCCTCGCTCGCGTCGCGGGGCGGGTTGGCTTTGAAGTAAAGCAGGCGGATGCCGTTGAATCCCTGGCCGCCGAAATCGTTGGTCTTGGTGAATTCGGCCACCCAGTCGCTGATCAGTTCCTGCGCGAACGTGTCGTGGACCTGCGGCGAGTACTCCTGGAGATTCGCGACGCACCCGTTCAACTCGGTCAATTGCAGGAGTGGCGTTTGCGTGAGATCGGCGGGAGGAACGGCGCCCTGTTCCAACTGGCTCAGCGCTTCCTCGGCCATCTTTGGCCCCGCTTCCAGGGCCATCATGGGCTTGAAGGCGTAGCCGTTTTGCTCCCAGTGGGGCGCGTTGGCGGGCTGCTTGACGCCGAGGGACTGCATGTGGCCGAGCACCGCCTGGGTTTGCGCCAGGTTCAAGAGCGGCTGCTGCTCTGCTGGCGCCTTGAGGTAGTGCGTTTGGTAGCCCAGGGCGAAGTAGCTAGTGTGGAACAAAACCAGCCAGAACACCGCCTCGTTTTTCTCGTCCTCGGTGATTGCCGCCGCCTCGATCGCCTGGATCAGCCGGATGTTCAGCCGCAGCGTGTCAGACCAGATGAAGCTCTGCTGGTCCAGTTCAACTTTCAGGTGGCGTTCAAAAATGTTGCAGAAGGGGCGAACCAGCGGCCGGTCCCGGTGCCCTTGAAATCCTTTGGCCAGGCGCGCCTCCAAAGGTGAGAGCAGGCCGCCCAGCGTTCTGCTGACGGCGCGTTGCGTGGTGGCGATCGTCGCGTCGTTCAACGGGCGCGTGGCCGGTGGTGTTGTCGTGTTCATGCGATTTTGGTGTTTGATGGGAAACTAGCTTCGAGTGTCTTGGCCGGTTTTCAGTTCGGCGGAGAATGGCCCCCGCAGGGACTCAACGCGCGGTCAACGCGAATGACAGTCCTCCGATCCCCGGCCATGCGTGCGGATTAAGAATCCGGTTGGCCGCCGCATATTCCTAAAACAGGGCCCTAGAATGGTATTGTCGGCCCGCCAAGTGAACGACTGGCATAAGCTCCCTGTCGGGAGGAGATGCGCTGGTGTAGATGTTGCCCGGCGCGGATGTCAGCGGGCGCAAGGTGGGGCCACACCAAGAAACAACACGTATGAAACTGAAGAACTTCCTCAGGAAGGCCAAGGGCTTCACCCTGGTTGAACTCATCGCGGTCGTCAGCGTCATCCTGATCCTCGTGGCGATCGTCGTGCCCCGCATCGGCGACCTGCGCGGCCAGGCCACCAATGCCCGCGCGCAATCGAACGCCAAGATCGTCCAGAGCGCGATCGAGCGCGCGTCCGTGGAAGGGGCGCTGACGGCCGCCAACGGGACCGATCAGGCTTCCGTCTATACCGTGTTGACCACGGCTACCAACGGGATGTCCGGCGCCCCTTATCTCTCGGAGGTGCCCAATCCGACTCCGACCATCACCGGTTCGTTCCCGAGATTCACGGTAGCGCCGTAAGGCGGCTGGAGCGCGCAAAACCCCGGCGGGCAACCGCCAGGGTTCTTCGTTTGCGCGCGTTTTCCAGTTTGGCGCGCCAAGAGCCGGAAAGGGCTTATGAAATCAAGGATTCAACATCGCGCGTTCACTCTGCTCGAGGTGCTGGCGGTCGTATCGGTCATTTTCATCCTCGCGGCGATCGTCATCCCTCGGATCGTGGTCCTCCGCACCCAGTCAATTCAGCAGCGCAACAACTGCAACAGCCGGGAGATTGCAGCCGCAGTGGAGCGGTTCCAGTGGGAGGGCGGCATCCTCACGAACCTTTGCGTCGTGGATTCCGTTTCGGGCCAGCTTTCGGACCCCAGCGTTGATTCCGTCATCGCTCAATTGGTGGGAGGCAACAAGCTCTACCCGTCGGAACACCTGACTTCCAGGCAGATTTCGATGTATTACTCGGGCGGCTTCCTCTCCGTGTTTGGGACCCAGGACGACTAACCGTTTTCTTTGCCGATTTCGTCTTGAGATTTAAGTTCCGGCCGCCATTGTGCAGATTTGCGGCGAGTTGCGGCCGTCACGCACTCCATCTCACTTGTTCCAGCCGCTGGCGCATTCGACCCCAGCCACCAGGCAGAGGCTTGGCGTGAATAATTTGTTTCGTTCAATCAGTTCCTTGCCCATTTCGGTGATGGCCCACTGTCCGTGCGGGTCTTTGAAAACGAACCCGCCTCGGTAGAGCTGGGTGAAAATGTCCGGGCTCACCCTCCTGCCCTGAAGGACTGACTCCAAAGCAGCGGCCAACGCCGGTGGACCGGGTGGCCGAGGGGGTGGAAGGTAAGGAATCGGCTCGTCCGGTGCGGTGAGGGGAGGCATTTCTCGACCGGAACTGCGTGGCGCCGGTTTCTTTGAGAATTCGGGCGGCGCGTTTCTTTCTTTCTGCTGCTGAACAAGCTGCCGCGCCGCCTGCAAACGCTGGCGGACGTTTGGCGGGTTTTGGGGCGGCGGCGCGGAAGATGGTCGGTGCAACCACTTGAGCATTCGGCGTGTGCGCTTCTTGGGCGGAGCCTCTTTGTTTGGTTTCCCAAGCGGTTGTCGCTCAACCGGA
This sequence comes from uncultured bacterium, assembly GCA_963749495.1. Taxonomy (GTDB): domain Bacteria; phylum Verrucomicrobiota; class Verrucomicrobiia; order Limisphaerales; family UBA8199; genus CAVQND01. The sequence continues at coordinate 92,036 of CAVVMW010000012.1, read as the reverse complement.
CGCCGAAGATGTCCCAGCGGGCGGCACGGGCGGATTCGATGGGGGTTCGGTGTCATCGGTGGCCCAGCGGACGCGCGAGATCCTCCAGTTGCTGGTGCCGCTCGGGCTGAGGCCGGACTTCATCGACGAGCTGGCCCATTTTGCGGGGAAAAGGCGAAAGCCGCAGGTGGGGGCTCTGTTTTTGCGGAGCCAACTCAAGGTGATATTCGAACGGGAGCGGTCGTTGCTACAGACTCTGCCTGGTTCGCAGCAAGTTCGCGCAACCGCTTGAGGTTAAGGCACGACCAGCCACTCAGACGATATTTCGTGATCTGCTGGCGAAGTATTTGGTAAAGCGCCGGATCTGTAGGGATCAATGATTGTGGCGCGTCGTTGTTCGCGAATTCGACTAAAGCCGCCAGTTCCTCCCATCGACGCTCTTTGAGATACGCCGGGATTTCTGCTTGATGCGCAAGCAGGTGCCGGGCGACGAGGTCTTTTTGACGTGGGGTCAGGGGCATCCGGTTCCATTCATGGTTCTCAAATATACCATGTTTTCACTTGCTCGTTCGCGCGTCCCTCTTGGCATGGAATTGATCGCATTCTGGACGTCTTCTACAGACGGCCGATATTTCTGCATCAGGAAAGCGATATCCTGCAAATCCTTTTCCTCGGCCCGAATCAGTTTCGCGGCTACCACATTGGCAATGGGTGGCCGTTCGAGTGTCAGTGCCTGGAATTGCTCAAGGACTTCAGGTTCCTCAAATTTGCCAATCTCGGCCACCCCGGGTTCGACAAGCTGAAGATAGGGTGTGTCTGGCTCCAACGTGGATTTCGGGTCGAACAGCAGTCCGGCCTCCTCGACGGCCTGCTTCAGTGCCTGCAACTGATAGCGGGATTTTGGTTTCCATACATCCAGGTCAATGGACGTCCTTTCGGGCTGGCCAGCAAGAATTCCGATCGCACTCCCGATGATCATCAAATGCGCGCTGGCCCCCTGGCGCACCAGACTTTCGTCTATGGCCATGAGTTTCTCAATCCACTCGGCTCTATCGAGGCTGCTTTGACTCATTGCTCTTGAGCGTTGGGGCCGCCGTTCGGACCTCGGGCAAATCGAGGACGGGTATCGACCGGACCAATTCGGGCGGGGCCTTTTTCGCCGGCATCCCGTTCGTGATTCCATCGCGGTTACTTCGGCCAATTCTCATGGGGCGTATATAGCCCCCGTGGGCATTGGTGTCCAGCCCGGACTCCGCCCGGCCGTCACCGCTGGTTGGCTGAGTCCTCATGAGATCGAGTCTTCTTCGGGCTTTGTTTTGGCGGCCTTATACACAGCGTCACAAGTAAGGCAGCATGGGGATGCACATCACCTGTGGCGCCAGCCCGGCGGGTCTGAGCACCGTCACGCAGGAGCGAGGCGATGCGAACGGGTCGGGCCTTGGGCACTCCGCCGGGAACTTAGCGCTCAGGGCGGCCGGCGTGCAGCGGGGTGTACCGGCCGCTGTTGGGTTCAGCCTAGCCCCAGTTTACGAGTTATTTCAAGCGTGCTTCGCAAGTTGCTGCTAGCCAATGGATAGCAACTTGAGGGTCTATGCCCTAAAACGACGATTTGGGGCTCTCCAGCCCGAGTATGTCGATCAGCTTCCTTTGGACCTCATCGCATTGGGTTAGCACCGACTGCTCCGCGCCTGGACGGCCTTGGCGTCGGGCTGGGTAAACATTGATCACCTCCTGAATTTGACCCAGTTTCTCCAATAGACCGGCCATGGATAAGCGCAGGCCGGCCTGTTGCACTCGGCGCCATACCAGAGTACGGAGCAGTACCGCTATGGTGCAATAGAGCCCATGGACTTGGATTTTGCTGTCCGTCCAGTGGTGCAGAGGCCACCACGCACCAATGTGGCGGTCTTTCATTTCGTGGAAGATCTCCTCGATGACAAATTGGCTCCGGTAAGCGCGAATGACCTGCGCGTCGGTCCATTGCTTATGCCCGGTGACCAGCAGCGTTTTGCCCAGATACGTATCGGTTAGCTTTTCTTGCGCCGTTGCGCTGGCTTCATACGCCAACTGCGGCACCCCCTCTGCCGTCTGGGTCACGGTGGTTTGAACCAATTGCCGCAGATGCTGCCGGTGGAGGATCGGCTCGCACTTGCGCTTGACCGACTCCACCGTCGGCTTGAGGCCGCCCTTAACCAGGCCGGCCACCCGGTTTTGCAGTTGTTGGCGTAGCGTCGCCAACTCCCTGAGCGCCTTGGCCAGATCATTCTGCACGGTGGCCCACTGGGTGGCGAACAAGTGTTCGTTGTAGGTCATGACCAGCGTGCGCTCCTTCCCGTAAACCACCTGCTGGGTGCGCCAACTCTTGGTGCCTTCCAAGCACGGTTCGGTGGCCGCCTGCCAACGCGCGTCCCGGTTGGAGATGACCATCAACTCGGGATGCTCGTCCAGCTTGAGCGAGCCGACGTAGGGCAGTTCCAACCGGTCGAGCAGGGCAAAGTTCTCTTCGGAGTTGTTGCCTTTGTCGAAGACCACCGTCGGTTTGACCGAGGCCCCAGCGCAGCCCATGCGTTGGACCACCCAGCGTTCAAATTGTTCCAACACCCCAGGAAACTCGCTGACGCCATTGCGGTTGCCCTCGTAGACCTCGTAAAAGAGCGGCAGGTGCTCCTGGGTCGAGCAGAACAGCGCATAGTTGACTTGCCGCAGATTGCGGCGGCCTTGCTTGTTCTTGCCCCGTTTGGCGACCTGGCATTTGAGATTAAAGGTGTCGATGAAGGTGTAGAAGTTGGTGCCGTCGTAACAAACCTGCGAGAGGGGGATTTGCTCCCGCTGCAGGACGCCGGCGATGAGTTGTTGCCAAATGGCCTGGGCCTTAGCCGGCTCGATCCGGTCCATGTGGTCCCAGAAACGCTGCGAGGTCAGTTGCGCAGCCGAGGCCTCGGGCCAGAGCCGGAGCAGGCAGGTGCCCGACAACCAGTCCCACATCGCCTGTTTGCTGACGGGGTCGTAAGCGCGGTTGATGGCGGCCAGGCGGATGTAGTCCCCGGTGCCCAAGCCCTGGTCTCGCTTAGGGCATAGTTGATCGACCAGTTCGACGATCTGGGCTCGGCGCGCCTCCTGCCAGAGAGCTACCGGCAAGCCCCAGTCCAGGACCTTGGCGTATTGCGGCGCGGGGCCGGCACCTTGCACTGCCTGGGCGATATCCTCGGCCTTACCGAGGTAACGTTGGGAGAGGCGGCGGCATTTGCCCTCTTTCCAGCCCCACTGAGAGAAATAGTAGTAGGTGCGGCCGTTGACGCGTTTTGCTTCGAGCCGTTGCATGGTGCAGCGTTGAGATGCTGCGAATATTTAGGGCATAGTCTAGGCTCATGTCAAGTGGAATATTGCTATGTTTGCGATATTTCTCAATATTTCTGAGCAGGCAATCGCCCAGAGGGTTTAGGGGATATGTCGCTCCTTGTGCAACTGCCTGATCCAAAAGAGCTTAGGCGAAATGGGCTATACCAACTCGTAAACTGGGGCTAGTTCCGGTGCTGGCGGACCATGCCCTCTGTTTCCCGGAGCACCTCCAGGATGGGCCGGGCGGCGTCGCCCCTGGCGCAGAGGGCGCCACCAGTGCGGCCAGCGGGAGTTGCCTTCGGAGGTCTCCACGACCCGGCAGGCGGCGCAGTCGAGCGCGAAGGGCAGGTCGCGGTGGGGTTGAGAACAGTTGAATAAAACATAGTATTCCATGGTCTAACATGGCATAGTTTTATGAAGCTGAGCGCGTGGGCAAAGCAACAAGGGATAAAATATCACACGGCGTGGCTTTGGGTGAAAAACGGCACCATGCCTGTCCCGTTCATTCGCAGCCCCACGGGAACAATCATCGTGCAGGAAACCACGGACACGGCCCAAGGCCCCGAAAGGGTTGCATTATATGCTCGCGTATCGGGCTCGGATCAGAAGGTGGACCTGGACCGCCAGCTGGCTCGCCTGCTGGAGTTCTCTCAAGCGCATGGCTGGGCAGTTTGTCAGGCGGTCAGCGAGGTGGGCTCGGGGCTGAACGGACATCGGCCGAAGCTGCTGCGCCTGCTGGGAGATCCTTCGATCAAGCGGATCGTCGTGGAGCACCGGGACCGCCTCATGCGCTTCGGGAGCGAGTACGTGGAGGCGGGCATGCTGGCTCAGGGCAGGCATCTGACGGTGATGGACGGGTCGGAGGTCAAGGATGATCTGGTGCAGGACATGATCGAGGTCCTCACCTCTTTCTGTGCTCGCCTATACGGCAGACGCTCCGCCCGCAACAAGGCCAGGAGGGCCGTGGAATCCCTTGCTGCGGAGCAATGAAGGCAACCTGCGCCAAGATCAAGGACAAGGAGCTGTACCCGCTCCTGGACCGGGTGGGGGAGTGGTACGGCGAGGCGGAGAGGCGCATCTGGCAGGAGCTGGAGGAGGCGCAGGGCATCGTCACCAAGGTCAAGAGGCTGGAGGTGACGGCCACGGGCCGCATGACCGCGCGGCAGTTCAACGCCATCCGGTTCGACCTCGGCGGCAAGCAGGAAAGCCGCCTGGCCAACCTCAAGCTCCGCAAGGAGGACCTGGAGGATTCCATCAGGAGGTACAAGGAGAAGGTGAAGAAGGAGGAGCGGAAGTTCGGCATCCCGTGGAAGGCCAAGCAGGCGCGCTTCAAGGTCCACCAGTTCCGGCAGAGGATCGCCTCCCAGGGCCACAAGCTGAACGAGGTGATGGAGGACATGGCCAGGCCGCACCCGAAGCTGTGCTTCGGGAGCCGGAAACTGTTCCACGAGCAGTTCAACTGGAACCTCCACGGGTACTCCTCCCGCGGCGAGTGGCTGGACGCCTGGAGAGACGCCCGGAGCAACCACTTCTTCTGCCTGGGCAGCGGCAACGAGACCGGCGGCAACCAGTCCTGCACTCTGTCCTTGGACTCCTACGACTACGCCGGGCAGGTGCTCAAGGGGAAGCTGAGGCTCAGGCTCCCCAAGGAGTTCCCTGACCAGTACCTTACCACCGAGGTCGCGTTCACTCACCAGGCCCACCAGATCTACCACGCCCTGGCCACGGGGCAGGCCATCTCCTACCTCTGGGTGCGCAAGGAGAAGGGCTGGTACGTACACGCCGACACGCGGGAGATGCCCGTCCCCATCGTCACCGACCGCAAGAGCGGCGGCCTGGCCATAGACTTCAACCCCGCGAGCATGGCGCTGGGGCGCATCTCGCGCGACGGCAACCCGCTGTTCTGGGCGACGCTGGACTACGACCTGCGCGGCAAGGGCAGCGAGCAGTGCGAGGCGGAGGTAGGCGCCTTGGTCAAGGAGATCGTGCTGATGGCGCAGCGGCTGAAGATCCCGCTCCTCGTCGAGGTGCTGGACTTCAGGGCCAGGAAGCGCGAGTGGAAGAGCAGGGGCTACAACCGCATGCTGTCCAGCTTCGCCTACGGGCTCTTCCACCGGATGTTGCGGAGCACCGCCGCATCCCTGGGCGTCGAGGTGATCGAGGTGGACCCGCGGGACACCACCTCCATCGGCGTATTCAAGTTCGCCAACGGCTACGGCTGCTCCAAGGACGAGGCCGCCGCCATCGCCATAGCCAGGCGAGGATTAGGATTCTCCGAGCACGTGAGCGGGCGGCTGATGTCCGCCTTCCCCCCGCCAGTGGATGGGGGGAAGCACGCATCGGCGCCATGGCCCCGGGTCCGCCGGAGCCTGGAGCTCACGGGCAACGGATGGCAGCTCAAGGGAAAGAAGGGGGGCTGTCGGTGTAGCGGGCGGGACCGGGGCGCAGGACCCCAATCCCCTGAGGATCCGGCGGCAATCCGGCCGCCGGGCGACCCCCATCGCGACAGAGATTGCCTCGCCCCCGAGGGTGAAAATCCCTCCACCAGCCGACAACGCTGTTCGGTCGGCCCGGCCACCGCCCGCAAGGGCAAGTCCGGATTCTAGTACCCGCCGCGGTAATAGAATGCTATAGTTTAGGAACGGTAAGACTATCTGGTCTCCCAAGGCGAGGTTCCCTGGTTCAACTTTGGGTCGGTGGTGGAATGTCTCGATGGCGTGCGCGCCCGCCGGGGTGGCCCACTCGATGCTTTTCCCCAACGGCCTCACCTCGCTGATGCCCGTCGGAGTGGGCGTCCGCGGGCTGAAGAAGGGGCCCAGGGCGGGGCTCCGCCCAGAGCACCAAAAGCCAGCGCAGGCAGTCGATGGCCAACGCCTTGCGGTGATCTGACCCCGGATTCCCGTTTTCACACCGCAGGGTATCGGCCAAAGCACCCGACGAACTCCTACTGGAGCGTGCTTTCCATGTTTACCAGAATCTCGTTCCGGCCTTGAACCACGAAATGGAGATTGCAGAAAGCGCCAATGCATGACAGAGTTCTGTCCATGGGGCCGAGCGCAAAGCGCAAGCAGTCCCGTGGATTAAAACGAATCCACCAGGCGAAGATCCGCAGTCGCAAGGCGCAGATCCGTGCCCGCGCGCTTGGGGAACGCTTCGAAGGCTTCTGCCTCGCAAGACACGTCAACCTGGAGGCCCTCAAACGGCCGTTGAACCTGAGCCGCGCTGAAATCCCCGCGGGCGATGACGCGTAAAATCATCCCTCTCCCTAAGCCCGAGCCATTCCAGCCGGCGACTCAAACCCCAAGGAACCGGCACTTTTGGCTCTGGATCGCCGGATCGGAACGCATCTTGCCGATGGCTTTGGCTTCGATTTGGCGGACCCTGTCCCGGGTGAGCTTGAGACTGGCGGCAACCTCTTCGATGGTTCTGGCGTATCCCCTGGACAGGCCGTAGCGAAGCCGCAGGACCCGTCTCTCCTTGGGCGCAAGGTTCCTGAGCAGCTGCGCCATGGCCTCCCGGAGGGCTTCGCTTTCGTCCAGGGCGATGCCATTGTCGCCCACCAGCGCCTGCTCGAGCGCGTCTTGCGCGCGTTCTCCGGTCCGTTGTTGGAGGCTGCTGACTCGGTGCATGAACAGCGCCCTTTCAATGTTGTCGGGGGAGGCCTTGAGCTTCTCGGCCAACTCGCTCATGGTCGGCTCCGGTTTCCCCTCGTTCACCGCTGCTTCCCGGAGCTTCTCGATGTCGCGCAGCAGCTCGTGGATCGCCTGCGGGAACCGCACCAGGTTGCCCTGCATCACCAGCGCGCGCATGACGCTCTGCTTGATCCAGCAGACGACGTAAGTTGAAAGGTTGAAGCCCTTTTCCGGGTCAAATCGCTCGATGCCCTTCATCAGGCCGAGGTTGCCTTCCTGAATCAGATCCCCCAGGGACAGCCCGCGATTCTGGAACCTCTTGGCAATGTGGATCACCAGTTTGAGATTGCACTCCGTCAAGGCCGTGAAGAGAGAGTCGGCCTTCTCGGCATGGGGTCTGAGGCGTTGGACGCAGTGTGCGAATTCATTGATTCGCAGGCCGGTATCGGATTCGACCTGCCTCACCGCTTCGGCCCAGCGCGCCAGGTCGGCGCTCGAACGCCGCCTGGATGGAATGATGCGGCTGATCCAAGGGCGTTGCGGCAGCTCATCATGCATCCGGATGAAGTCGCGGCTCCAGGCCAGGATCAAGTTGGGCCGGATGCTCCAATCCACCAGCCGGGGGTTCTTCAAAGCCGCCCGCTCGCCCAGGCCCCTGAAGAACTCATAACGGTCAATGGAGCCGCTCCGCTGCACTTTTCCCTTCTTTCGCCAGCCAGCACCAGGAAATTCTCCAATCGTTCCCCTTCCAAAACTTGTCGCAGCACTCTGGTCAGTGGAATGACTTTCCCGGGAATCTGATCGAGGATGTCCCGGGAGGCGGCGATCTCTTCGCGCAATTCGGCCGCCATCTCGACCTGGCGCTTGGGGGCGATCTTTGGACGGCTTTCGAGCGTGGCGAAGTAGGCATCAAGCGCAGTCTCACCGCGTGGCGGATTCTGTTCCAGCTCGTCAGCTTCGCCGAGAGTCTCCTCTGCATCAATGATGTCGGTTTCGGGGCTCATTGCTCCTTGCCGGGTTCAGTCTTCCCTCCCACGAGCTGGCGCAAGATCTTGTCCTGGTTCTTCAGCACGGTGATGATTGTGGCCATTCGGCCCTCGCTCTTTTCCTGGAACGATTTCAGGCTTTGCTCCATCTGGGCCTGCTTTGATGCCAGGGCGTTGGCTTGTCCGGTAAGCTTGCTCTCCAGAGCGGGGACCTGCTTGATTCCGTCATCGAGGGTCTTCTGCCGCGCCTCGCTGGCTGCCTTGAACTTGTTGACGGTAGCCTCCAGGCTGGCGAGATCGGCGGACACGTCCTTCGGGATTCGCAGGTCGTTGAGCGTGCCCAATGCGGCCTGGACCCCGGCCTGGGTCCGGACCAACTGCGTCCTCAATGCTTCGACCTTCTGTTGCAGGACGCACGCGTACCCGCTGGCCGCTGCGGCCATAAGTATCGCGGCCAGGAGGCCAATGGTTCTCAGCGGCATCTTGTTACGAGGGGCCTCCGTCCTTGGGAGTTCCGCCGCCGCACTCGCAGCAACTGATTCCGGCGCACTTTGGGTCCCGGCTGCGGCTTCCGGGGCCTCAAGGCCGCTGATTCGTGGTCCATTCGCGTTCATGGTGCTAGTTCAACTGATCCAGAAGGTCGGCACTCTGCTTGAGCGCATCGGCTCCGCCGTTTTTGTCCGGTGCCGTTTTTCTTGCAGGTCCCGCAGCTTTCGGAGTCGGCGATGGGGTCTGCGCCCTGGACGGTTCAGGCGTGAGCCCCCCTCTCAAGGACTCGGTGTAATCGTCTTCGGCACGTTCGACGGCGCTCCTGGCCGACTCTTCGTCAACCTTGAGCTTTTCGAGGCAATCGCGGGTCTCCTGGAGCTGCTTAAGCAACTGCGTGTGCTCTGCCTTGGCTTTGGAAAGTTTCGTTTCAACTTCGGATGCCGCGATGGCGTCGATCGCGCCTTCACGCTCCAGGGAAGTGCGGCGTTTCTTTCCCTGCTCCAACTCCTGGACCTCGGCGGCCTTGGAGGCGGCCGCTTGCGCCAGGTCCTGGCATTGGCTCTCTGTTTGTAGCCGGTGGGCGATGATTTGGTTGGCTTGCTCGGTGCGAAGTTCGAGGGCCTCTTTCTTGGCGTGAATCAGGGCTTTGTCGGCCCATTCACCCTTGCGCAGCAGGAAGCTGGAGTTGGCCTCGGCGGACAAAGTGGACTCGTCGTCGGGCTGGCTGTCTTCGATCTTCAGTTTCCCTTCCGGAATGCGGGGGTTGTTGTTGTCGTCGAGGACGGTGGCGGTGATGAAGATGGTCAGGTAGTTGACGTTCTTCGTGTCCGCTTCGTTGCGGAACAGTTTGCCCAGTCCGGGAATGTCGCCCAGGTAAGGGACCTTGTTCCGGCTTTTGCTGGACGTGGAGGTGCGCAGGCCGGCGATGACCACGGTATCGGCGCTGTTGAGCGTGAATTCTCCGTTGAACGCCCGCCCGGAGGTTTGCGGCACCTGCCGGGGCGGTGTGCCCTGCGTGCCGGATGAAACGGTCACGAACTGGTCGAGTTGGCTGACGCTGATGGCGGTGCCGAGTTTGAGGCGGTTGCCGTCCTGGATGCGCGGCAGGATGTTGATGGTGGTGCCCACGTTGACGAAGGACGTGTTATCGTAGCCCACGCCCGCGGCTCCGTTATACAAGCCCCCGGCAACAGAGCTCCCCGAAATGTAGGGAATCTGCTGGGTCGCCGCGAAGGCCGCCTCGCGCCCGTTGGCGGTAATGGTCGAGGGCTGCGCCACGGTCTCGCCCTTCTGGTCGTTGACGAAGAAGTTGAGGGTGGCGGACAGGTCATTGCGCAGCACGATGGAACCCATCGGGTTGCCGAAGGCCGACCCCAGTTGTTTGAGCGAGTTCATGGCCGCGAACGAGTTGGTGCCGCCGCCGGAAACCGTTGTGCCCGGTGGCATCAGCCCGAAGGTGAGCCCGGGAGACAGCATGTTGGCCCAATCCACCCCCATCCGGCTCATCGGATTGGAGCTCGTGGAAAAGATACGGACGTTAATCCGGATATTCGGGTTCTTGGTGTTGGCGATTTCCAGGTACTTGGAAATCCGTTCCGCCGCCTGCCGGGTGCCGCAGAGCAGGACCTGTTGCTTTTCCTCGTAGTACCAAACCTTGTTGTTCTTGTTGTCGCCCGAGTTGGCGACTTTCTCCAGCAACGACTCGATTTCGCCGTATTTCCCTCCGTTCTCCACGGTGATGGATCCCGCATTGGCCGAAACCGCGTTGCCGCCGCCGTAGCCGCCCGCATACCCGCCGCCACCGGTGGGGGCGCTCTGGGCACTGCCCTTGAACCGGTTGATGAAGTTGTCCTTCAGCTTGAATTTGTAGAAGGCCACCTGGTTGGTGTACTTGCGGATGGTGAAGAGGCCGGTGCCCGCGTCGTGAAGCTCCAGCCCGCGGTGCTTCAGCAGAAAGGCGAGCAGGTCCATTGGCTTGGGTTCGGTCATGCGCAGCGTAATGTCCTCCTCCGGCAGTTGGTCTGCCTGGGGCTCCAGATAGTTGAGCCCGGCCCGGCGCGCCAGCAGCCTGAACACCGACCGCAGCGGCACGCCTTCGATGGCGAGATAGGGCGCCTCCGGGTTCTCTGAAGCGGCCGTTGGAACGGAATTGCTCGTCGCGACCGGTTCGTACAATCCCACTACGCGCACTTGGGTGTCGGTCGTGAACGGCAGTCTGGTCTTATCCGATTGGCTCGGCGCTGCGGGCGTCATCTCCACAGCGGCGGTATGGTCGAGTTCGGGCCGTGACAGGGCACCCGGTTGCGCCGGCAGGGCCGCCCCCCATCAGACACAGGCAGAAAGTGGTCAATCTTCTCATATTCGCGTCGGCAAGGAATCGAGTCATCCTCCCATTGTAGGGCCTTTTTGATGCGTTCATTGCTTCCGCCCGGCTTATTTGCGGTCGTCTTCCTCGAAATCCAGAAACAGCTTCTGAGCGTCCTTGAGATCAACCTGTCCTTCATTCACCAGCTCCATGGCCTGCACGAGGATAGGCCGGAATCCGAACGCCTTTTCAGCGTGGCGCACGATTTCGCTGTGCGTCTGCCCCTTCAGCAGCAGTTCCCGCATCGCGGCGTTCACGGGGATCACCTCGGTGATAATGCGCCGGCCGGTATAACCTTTGTGGCAATTGCGGCAGCCAAGGGTGTTGGCGTGATAGATGCCCGGATTGAGCTGCACGCCGCTCTGTTTGCGAATGCGCAGGATCTCCAGTTCGGTAGGCTTCCGGTTCTTCCGGCAAACCGGACAGAGGCGCGGGACAAGGCGCTGCGCCAGAATCAGACGGACCGCATCGGCTATCTGGCGCGCTTCCACACCGAGGGCTTGCAGCCGGTCAAAGGTGCCGACCGCGGAATTCGTGTGCAGGGTCGTCAACACCAAGTGGCCGGTGTTTGCCGCTTGCACGGCAATACTTGCCAGCTCCTTGTCGCGCACCTCGCCTACCAAAATGACCTGCGGCGCCTGGCGGAGCAACGCCCTCAGACCCCGCGCGAAAGTCAGGCCAATGGCATCGTTGACCTGGGTCTGGCTGATGCCGGGCACAAATATTTCAATCGGGTCCTCCAGGCTCACGATGCTCAGCCGTTCCCGGTCCATCTCCTGGACGGCGGAGTATAGAGTCGTTGTTTTGCCTGAACCGGTGGGGCCAGTCACGATGATGATGCCGTTGGCCATGCCGAGCGCCCGGCGCACCAGTTGCAAATGACCCTGGCGCATGCCCAGTTTGTCGAGATTGGGAAAGCGGACCGTGGAGCTCAGCAGGCGCAGCGTGATCTTCTCCTCCTGGCTGTCCAGGACCGGCATGGTGGCCGCGCGGATTTCAACCGGCGTGCCGCGGATGTTGAGGGTAATCTTGCCGTCCTGCGGCAGACGCTTCTCGGTAATGCTCATGCCCGCCCGGACCTTGAGATGCAGCACGATGTTGGAGCCATACTGCTTGGGCATCCCTTCGAAAAAGGCGGTGTTGATGCCGTTGATAGTGAAACGGATTCGGTAATCGTTGGTTTGAGGCTCGATCAGAATGTCAGAGGCGCCGCGTTTGTAGGCGGCAAAAAGAGCCGCCTCGGCAATCGTTTTGATCTTCACGGTCTGCGGGTCCAACTGCTCGTCGGTAAACTGCGCGGGATCAATGCTGTCCACCGCACTGTCGGGGAGATCGTCCTCCTGCTTGATGTATTTGGACAGCTGAATGGTCTTGTTGACCTGCTCCTCCAGGAAGTGATTGTAATCCCGCTGCAGAATGGGCAAAAGCTGCACCGTTAACCCCTGGCGGCGGACCTGTTCGGCCACCGTCTCGACACTGTTGAAATTGTCCCAATTGAGCACATATCCCAATTGCATCGATCGGTGGTTCTCAAACAGGATGACCGCTTCGACCGCTTTGAGCGCGGCGGAGGCTACGCGCTTGGATTCCTGCGGCACGTCAACGATGTCCAGGCAGATGCAGGGCTGCCCTTTGCTCTTGCGGGAAAACCAGTATTCCCACTCCGGCGCGACTGCTGGGAAGCTGTCTGATTCCTTGATTTTCTGCAGGACTGTTTGCTCGTCTTCCGTCAAGGCGTTGTGCGCCGTTTGCCACTCTGCCCATTCCCTGGGCGCGGCCGGGGGCGGATGGTTGTCGGCGACATAGGCGTCGGCCGACGGACCAGGGTAGCGCTGTTCCCACAGCTCCGCCAGTTTTTGAAAGGCGCTCCAGGTGCAGACGACCAACTGGACGTTTTCCTTGTGGAAGCATCCAGGCAGAGGAACGTACGGGTCGTAATGCGCCAAAAGCAGGCCCGGCCCCTGTGCCGCGACGGGAACGTGTCCGCCGGGCGCTCTCTGGAAGCCCAGCGCCTGGCAGCGGGCAAAGAGCGCCGCCGAGGCGCCAATGTGGCTGTTCGTCAGGAACGGCAGATCCACGGCCTCGGCAATGAAGGCGGTCAGGTCCTCCTCCCCCAGAAAGCTCTCGTCGGTGGATCGGATGGTGTTCGAGGTCAGGAACTCGAACAGGTTCGCAACGCGCTCCTCAAATCGCAGGAAATGCTCCTGGGCAAATCGGTCAAGCAATTGCTGCAGCCCCGGCGTCGCGATCAAGCGTGCTGCGTCCTCTGTGGCGGCCACTTCGGTTTCCATCATTGTTTTCCACATTATAGGGTCCTTCCGCGCAACTTTGGCGGGGGGAGCAACGCAGGAGCGCCTTCAAGGGGGCTATAATGGTTCCATGGCCACGAACACCGTGATCGACCTCAATCTTAAAGAAGATCCGAGGCTTCCGCGCACCGGATGGCGCCTCCTGAGAGACGGCTAGCCTGCAACAGCAGGGGCTGCCGAAGGCTTGGGAGCTTCTCCGCCTGCGGCAACGGCGCTGGATTCGCCCTGAGGTCCACCCTCCGCCCGGGGCAGAGGGCTACATCCGTTGTTTCCCACGCTAATGACCGCCGCAGTCGTCTCACGCCAGCTCGGATGGTGGTCGATGATTAAACATTGCTCGATGCCGTAGTGGTTGAGGTTCTCTTTGAGCTTCTGGAAGAACGGAATCAATAACTCCATGTTCGCCTCGTCGATGTGCGTGCTGGGCTCGTCCAGGATGAGCACATGGACCCGCGGCAAAATCATGCGTTGGAGCGCAACACGAAAGGCGATGCCCACCAGATTGGAATAGCCGCCCCCCAGGGCCAAAGCCGAGCTTTCCGGGGAATGGCGGTCCTCCACCACGATCTCCAGGTCCGGCCCCAGGTGCAGCTTGAGCGGCAGCCCCATCTCGCTGAGGAGCAGGTTGGTTTGGCTCAGGGCTTCCTGGAAGAAGCTCGTCAAGAATTTCTGCGGGCCGTTATCATACGAGAGAAACGCGCTGACCGCCTGCATGTCCGCCAGGTTGCGGCCTTGCTGGGCAAACCGTTCCCTTTCCTTCGCCAGTTGCTCCAGCTGCGCGCGCAGCTTGTCGGCCTGTTGCTCAAGCAGGTTGATCTCCGCGTTGAGTTGCTGGATTTGAACAATGGCTTGCTGGAGTTGGGCCGTCCTTTTTTCCTGGACCTCGCCCCAGACAAGCGCCCGGAGCTTTTGCTCCGCGGAGGCGATTTCGCTCTTCAAGGCTTCGACGCTCCGCAGCTGCTCAAAACGCTCTGTCCATTCACGGCTGGCCCTTTGAAAGGCGTCCTGGGCCTCATTCAACTCGTGCTCGCGGGCCTGACACAGCGCCGGGTAATCTGCATTTGGCTGGTAATCCTCCGGCTTGGCCTCAAGGTCTTTCTCCAACTCGGCGAGCTGGGCCTGCAGCGTTTCGATTTGCTGCTTCAATCTGGCGCGTTTCGCGGCGCGGTGGCCGGCTTCGGTCTGTTGCTGCAGTAATTCGCGGATCCGCTGATTCGCCTTGTCCATGTCCTGGACCAGGCGGCCGTCTTCCGCGGCTCGCTCACGGTCAGCGGCCGCCTCGGCCGCGAGTTTGTCGCGCAACGCCTGGGCCTCTTGCAGCGGCGGACTCATAGCCTCTCGCACCTTTTGGTGGCTGGCGATCACCACCCCGACCTGCACGAGTTCGCCTTCGGGCAACTCGAATGCGGCCATTTGCGCGGCCAGTTCGCGCCGCTTGTCGGCACAGGCGCTGTCTTCCTTCTGAACTTGTTCGCGCAACTTGGGGATTTCGCTTTGGGCTTGGACCCATTCCCGATATTCGGTGGTAGCCTGTTGCGACTTGGCCAGGTCATGCTGCAACTCCCCGGCCTGAGCGTCGAGTTCACTGCGGCGCTCGATGACGGCGGCGGCTTCCCAGGCCCTTTGGCACAGCGGACAAGTGTCGGCGGCAGCGGTGGCATGGCGGTGGAGGCTGAGGATTTCCTGCAGCTTGGCTTCGCTGGCCTGGCAGGCTTTCAGCATTGCGCCGGATGGGCGGGGCACCTTTTCGAGCCGGGCGAGTCTTTCCTTCTGCCGATTCAACGTCTGGTCCTGGGCCTGCATTTGGTGATTGGCGGCCTGGAGCTGGAGAAGATCCGCCAATGACAGCCGGTACCAATTGGTGCTGTGTCGGAGGTTCGCCACTGTCTCCCGGTTTTGGGCAATCCTTCGATCCAGTGCTTCGAGTTCCTTGCGGAGCTGCTCCAAGGCCATGCGATCCCGGGCGATTTCACCCCGGCGCTTGAGCATCGTCTGAAGCGCGTTACTGTTCTCCTGCAGCTGCTGGCCGTAGTTGGTGTTGTCTTCCGGGAGCCCGGCCAGGTCTTTCGCGGCCTGCTCCAATTCCTGGCGAGCCTTGTGTGCCTTTTGGTGCCGCAATGCGGTTTGGCACCCAGCCAGCGCGCGGCGGATGGTCTGGATTCGGTTCTGCAGGTCCTCTAGGTTCGGCAGCGGCATTCCAGCCTTTGCCTGGGTCTTGGCAAGGGTCTCTCTCTTGGCGCCGAGTTCTCTCTCTGTGCTCTCCCGGAGTGCCTTGGTTTGCTGAAGTTCTGTCAACTCTCCCAGGAGCGCGTTCCGGTCCGGGAGGACCCGGAGAGCGTTTTTCTTTCCGGCCGCCTCTTGCTCGGCTTGGTGGAGTTTGCCTTCGACGTCCTGCATGACTGGGCCAGGGTCAATGACGGAGGGGTAGGCCCGCTGGAACTTGTTGAGGGCGGCCTGTTTTTGCAGGAAACCCTTGAACCCGCAAATCTCGATGAACTTGGTCAGCCGATCCTTGCCGCGTTCCTTAATCAGGCTGGCGATCTGGCCCTGGGGGGCGATGAGCAGTTCCAGCAGCGTCTCTGGGCGCCCGAACCATTCCTGCAACTGGCGTTGAATCTCCTCGGCGCTGGTCAGCACTTTGTCATCAAACTCCAGCATGGCCTTGGACTGGCGTTCCTTGATAGTCCGCGACAGCGTGAACTGCGCGCTCTCATGGGTCTGGGCGGTCAGCCGGATGGATGCCTGTTTGGTTCCGAACCGGATATCCGAAGCGTTGCCGAATTCACTGCGGCCTTGGGCCAGGACCCGTCCGATCGCCCGGATGAGGTTGCTCTTGCCCCCATTGTTAGGGCCGCTCAGGTGAATGAGCGGTTCTTTGGGAAAGGCGATGTCCAGTTCGGAATGCTGGCACCAGTTTGTGAGCTCGAGTCGGAGAAGTCTCATGCGGCCTTCGCTGGAAGTTGCACCAGCTCAGAGAGCGGTTTGTCGAAAGGATCCTGTATCAGGACAATGGTCAGGATCTGGAGTTGCCGTTCGGTGAGTTCCCTCTGCGCGATTTCCAAAATGTCCGTTTCCTTCATGTCCTGCAACGGCCGGACCATCCCCACGGAGAGCGGCACGTCAAAGAAGACGAGCAGCCTCTGGCGCCAAAGGCCCAGGTGCGGTTTGAGGAGTGTCCGCAGCTTTTCCGGGTAATGCAGCGCCAGGATGCCTTGCGGATGCGATTCCACCCACTGGCTCACGGACTGAATCGCCAACTCGGGATCTTCCTCCGGGCCGATCACCCGTTTGAGGAAAGGACGGTTCGGCAAATCCACGGTCTCCCAATTGTTGCCATGTTCCCTGCCGGGATAGAAACGGAGGCATTTCTTCACCGTATCGTAGCGCCCGCCGAAACGATCGCTGATGACGTTGCCTTCCGAGATTTCGGTCATCTCCGTTGAACCGCTGTAAACGAACCAGTTGTTCCCGACCGGGTCATGGAAATCGCCGTAGGTGTGCAGGTCGCCCATGAACACCGTGCAATCTTTCAAGCCCATTTCCCGCATTTCCCGAGCGCTGAAATCGTATTCCGGCTCTTGCTGGTGCGCCGCCCAGGCCATCAGTTCCAAGAGCCGGCCGTGCAAGAACAGGCACTGGGTGTTCTCCGGCAGTTGCTTGATTTTTTCGTAGAGCTTCTCCCTCGGCTGGAACGACAGAAACGCGGCGCGCACCTCCTCCAGCATCAGGATACGCCCGTTGGCGTTAATCTGCGGGTCTACAGTGTCGAGCCAGGATGCGTCGCTGCCGTCATGGTTGCCGTCGATGGCCAGGAGCTTTTTGCCCTCCCGGTGAAGCCGCTGCGCGGTGTTCCGAAGGCGGATTTGGTACTTCGGCAGAAGGGTCTTCCGGTGGAACGTGTCCCCGGTCAGGATCACTCCCAAACATTCCGGGGTCGAACAGGCATCATGCAGGATGGCTTCAATGCACCGTTGGTTATCCTCATAGCGAATCAACAACCCGTACTGGGCGCGTTCGGTGTGAAGGTCCCCGGCCACAATGAAGAACGGTTCCACGACAATGTTGTTTGCCGCGTTTCGTGGGGACGCGGGCGACCGGCAAGGTCGTCCTCCAGTAAGACTTTGCGTGCGGGATTCACAACAAACCTCGCGCTTTCCAGGCACGCTTGAGGTTCTGCTCCAGCAACGCCTCAGCCGCCTCCGCGCCGCATCCCCCGCAATGAAACAAATCCACGTACGTCTGCACCGGATTGGTGCAGGACAATCGCTGCTCACCCATGGCGCCACCTTCCTGAAGATAGAAGACGCCGTTGTCCTCTGGGACCAGCACGACCAGATTCTCTCCCGAATCCACCAATTTGGCTTCGGCCACGTCGCGAAAGGTGTCTTCCCACTCGGCACCCACGTACAGCCAGGTCTTGGGTTGTCTGACGTGAGGCGCCTGGATATTGGCGGCGGAAAATGCGGCGTAGGCCGCATGTCCGCCCGTGAGGGACTCGAGCTTGGCCAATGCCTCCTGCAAACGCCGGCCCTGCAACAGCGTGAAATAACTGCGGCGTTGGTGACGGTCGAAACGGTAAGCGTCGCGCCACGCGGCCAGCGGTTCCAGTGGAGAACGCAACTTGAAACCGCCGTCCGGCAGATTCTCAATAAAGGCTTCGTCATGGAGATGGCGGACGACTTTGTTCACCAAACCGATGCTGACATTCGGCTGGGCGTGAAGTTGCAGGTCTCGTTGGGTCCATTTCCGCCCCCCATGCTCCGTTACCAGCAGGGCGCGAAGGATACGCGCTGCCTCAGGGGTGCTCAGATTGGCACCGGGCCTTGGAAGCGGGTAGACCGGCGATTGTCCTGTGCGTTCAATTTGGAAAGCATCTGGCACGCTCAAATAGCAGTTGCCCGCCAGATCAAACCAACTCCAGCCCTGTTCCCGGCATAATTGCGCCATGCGCGGTGAAACAAACGGCGCCGCGAAGACCCATACTCGATTCAGGCGTCTGTTCTGCGGCGAGGGATGATCCTCTGTTCGATCACGGGCGATTTGATAAGGCCGTGGATTGGCCTTGCACACGACACACAATTCCGCAGTCTTGCCGCCCGGCACGGGCAGGGTCGCCTTAAAGTCGAAGCCCTGCTCCAGCGGTACCGGTCCGCAGGCCACTTCCCAACCCTTGAGCCAGCCCACACCGGCAAGCAGCTCCCGCAGCCGTTGCGCCAGCGCCCTCTCCAGGGCCGCGCCGGTCAGGGCTGCGGTGTTCACAGATATAGCAGTTTTCACGACACCGTGAACATAGCTGTTTTCGTGAACATAGACAAGCGGAATCTGTCCCTCTTCTTCGGTCATTGGGGGTCTGGTGGGGAGCGGGACCCTTCAGCCAATCCTCTGGCCGGGCTGATCAGGATGCCGCGCCGTTTGCGGCGGAGACGGCAGCCGAATAATCCGGTCGTCCGCAGCCTGCCGTTCGTAGCCCTCCAACGAGGGGAGTCTTACTTGTGCTCGGCGTGCGTAGGCTCGATGCACGGCCTTGCTGTTGTGCCGGTTCGCGGAGTGTTGAAGAAGCTCGGAGAGGACATGACGGCGTTGGCCTGGCTAGCGCGACAGAGGCGGCCGTTTCCGCGCCGCTAGCGATGCTCGCCGCCAGACCGGCGGGCCGCCGACCTCGCTTGCCCAGCGAGGACGGCCCCCAACATTGTGGCCGCGGAGGTGATGCCCCGCCCTGCCAGGAGCTTGCGGAGTCTCTCCAAGGCCCGGCTAACCCGCTTTTGCGCGGTATCCTCGCTCACGCCCATGGCTGCGCCAACCTGGCGTAAGTCCTGGTTCTGGAGAAAGCGAAGCGCCGAAGCGTCGCGGTCGGCCTGTTTGAGCCGGGTCATGGCGTCATCCAGCACGGGGGCAAGCGGTTAAGTCTCGGAACTTTGAGTAGGGCGGGTTGCTGACGATCCAGTGCCAGTGCTTGCCCTTCACCGCCAAGGGGGATCCTCCGAGTGCTGTGCGCTGGCGAAGCCGGTGGGGTAGGCACCCGCGGCTAAGTTGGCGGCACGCTCAGCACCTGGCGAGGTTCTTCAGGTAGGCCGAGAGCTGGGGCTCCTTTATGCCCTGCTGTTTGAGCAGGCGCTTGGACTCCAGGTAGGCAGAGCGGTAGAGCAGGCAATTGGCGCGGTATCGAGACTCCAGTCCATCCTTGAAGAACTGGCGGACCTTGGCCTCATCCGCATCGAGCGGGAGCTCGACCTCGATGCCGCCGACCGAATGGCACGAGAGGGAACCTGGGTCCTTGGGCTCTTGCTCGATCAGGACGTAATCGCGAGCCAGCGAGAACACTAGGCTGATCTGGTGCTGGGCCAGTTTCTTGGCCTCCGGGGTCTTGGTGGGGGCGCATGCGGCGGGGCAGGACACCTTCCCGAGCGAGGCCAGCTTCACGATGTGGCCCCAGAACTTGTCGGTCATGTGACGCAGGTGCTCCGAGCTCCGCAGGTGTGCCCCGATGCGCCAGCTCTCGGCGCCGATGGCCATGGTGAACTGCACCCCCATCTTGCCGGAGCGCTCGACCGTCCCTATGCATAGCGGGAGGATCTCGCAGAGTTGCTCGGGCCATTCGTCCCGGATCCCCAGCTCCTTCACTAGCTGGTGGAACAGCTCGTGGAATCCATCGATGGTCGCGATGCAGAGCCTCTTGCCCTCCTCGTCGGGCAGGTCCGCGTCGGCGAAGAAAGTCTTGAGCTCTGCATGTGCGGCTTTGTACGAGTCCATGTTGTTCCTCTCTTACGATCAGATGCCCGGCGGCCCAGCGGACCCGGTGGAGGACACAGGCTTGTCCGCCGTTGACAAAGTCCCCTCGCTTGCGGAATTTCGAGTAGGGCGACCCCGGCGAATTGAGGACTAACGCTGGTTGCTTGGTTTTGCCGAACCCTTGCTTGACGAGTTCGGGGCTGGTTGCGATGGAGTTGCCTTCGGTTGGGAAGGAGTCGTGCCGGGTTGTGCTTGATTTCCCTTCGGCTGTGACGGCGGCTGGGCAACGTTGTCGAGCACTCTGCGGAGGATGTTCTGCTTCGGCTGATTCGCCTTTGGTTGGCCCGGACTCACGCTCGGTTGCGTTGGTGTCGAGATTGCTGGCATCGGCCGGCTGAGGGCCTGCGGCGGTTGCTTCCAGGCGACTTCGGCGGTTTTGGACCACGTCAATGATGGAGTCACCAGGCCGCGAGACGGTTGTTGCACAAGGAGTACCGGCGAACTGTCGGCACCCTGGCCCAAGGAATCCATCGTCTGTAGCCTCTTGGTGACTGATAGCCCTTTGTACTTCAGCTTGTACCACCCCTGCGAAAGATCGATGGCCGCAACCTCTACTTGGTATTCGCACCCTTGACAATTCACCTTTACCGTTCCTCCCTCGGCCACCTTCTTGCCAAGCCCGAGAAGCCCAAACGACAGGTAGCTCTTGCCATTCAAGGAAGCATAGCCCGTTGGGTTGATCTGCTTTCTTGCGTCTTCCAGGACCATCCCGGGACCCGCGCTCAGCCTTGCCTCGCAAACCTGATTTCCGCCCGCTTCCAGCCGCAATTTCCGCTGGGTGATCTCGTAGTTGCTGGCGATCACCTGGAGGGTGAGATCGCGCTCTGCCGGGAGCGCGAAATCATTGTCCGTCCCGGTCACCCGCATCCCGTTGACGTAGAGCGCATACTCGGCGACGGGGGACACCCTCATGGAAACGGTTCCGGGCTTGACCGGGTGGACCACCTCGATGAGGTCGGTAACGACCCAAAAAGCCAAGCTGTTCAGCAGGTGTTCCTGGGCTTGGCGCTGGTCGCCCGAGAGGCCGAGTTGGCCCAGCATGTCGGAGGTGAAGCTCACGCTGGCTGTATTGGCCCCCCGCACCTGTCGGGTGGCGGATTCGACTATGCGAAAATCGATGTTGAGGGAAACCTCTTCCAGCAGGGCTGAGCCCGCTCGGTGCTTCAGATCGAACCGGGTGATCTCCCCGACGACCGCGTAGTCGGCACCCAGTTGCTGGCCGAGTCGTGCAAGCTCTGTGACTGGCGTGTCACCCTGTCGCAAGCGGGCGTCTTCACGGTCGAGCTCGGCCGTGTAGTTGCGGTCCACCACCTGGAACCGGCGTGCTTGGACCAAGCAGGTCACCAGCTTTTGTTCCCAAGGGCGTACCAATTCGGCGCCTGCTTGGCTGTTCGCCCTGAACGGTAATACCGCGACGCTTGCGAGTGTGGGATGGTCCTGCGGAGGTGACCGGTAGCGTGGCAGGGTTACCGTGAGCCCGGCAATCCACCGTTGGTCCTGGTTGGTTAGGCTGATGACGTCGTAACTGTAAATCTGGCCGTTGCTCCGCGACCGGATTTGGTCTTTGAGCTCGCTTGCGATTCTCTGATCCGAACCGGTATCCACCAGGGTCGTGCGCAGGCTTTTCTCGGTTTCCACGGTTATTCCGCTGGTTTGTCGAACGGCCTCAACTAGTGCCCCCACGATGGCCTCATTCTGAGAGTCGCCGTAGCCGGTGGATTCGCGGGCGATCAACTCGATCGAGCCCCGGAGCACGGCGAAGATGGGACACCTGCGGTCAGGATGACGAGGATGAGCCAGGGTACCTTAGAAGTCAACATCCTTGTCGAAATCAGGGCTGGTTCGAACTTTGTTCTCATATGCGCGTGGTTGGCCTGTTCCGGGTTTTGAAGGTGCTCGATTGCTCAGTCCGTGGATAGCCGCATCTCGCGAGCTGGGGCTCCACATCACGATGTGGCCCACCAGCAAGTGCCCGGTCTCAGGATGATTGGCGGTCCACTGCTTGAGCGTGGTAACGCCTTGGAGGGTAGCTCTGCCGTGCTGTTTGAGCACTGTGTTGAGGACCTCGCCGATCGTGAGGGACTCCACCTCCTCGGTTGCTTTCGGGCTGATGATCCGGTTGAGCTCCGCGTTCTGCCAGATAGAACTGTCCGATTCCAGGGCAAGCGTGCTGTTGACGAAGTCGGTCAGCGCGCCATCCGCCAGGTTTTCGGCTTGGGTACGACCGGCTTTGATCGCGGTGTCCCGGCGAAAGCGGCTGTCCGCCTGGGTGACCGCCGGTGACCACTGGCCGAAAGCGACCAGTACGCGGTCGCCGTTATCGTCCGTCATGACGCGGACGCCGAAAACGTCAGCAAGATCTTTGGCTCCCCTTGGGCAGGTTGCCTCAATCTGTTTCAGGATATCCTCCTTTTGCTTTGCGGAATCCGACTGCGCGACAGGCTGGCCGGTGAACATGCTTCGGGCGATCTCGCGCTGGTTGTCCGAATAGACGATCAACACTCCGACCGCGTTGAGGTCTTCGAAAGTGGCAAGGGTGCGGATGCCGGCCACGGATGCCAGCGCGTGAACTTGGATGCTCCGGTTGATGGAATCCTGGAGCAGCTTGCGCCTCATTTCCGGCGGCTTGCTCCGGAACTGGGCCGGATCAACTCCTGCTTTCTCGAGGGCCGCGTCGAGTTGGGCTTCGGTGAGCGCCAGGATTTTCTCCCAGATGACCTTGAGTCGGCTGACCTCTTTGGCGGCTTCTTCCTCGGTGATGTCCCCGGAGTCCTGGAACAGTTTGCGGATGGTCTCGGTCGTCACCTGGCGCTGTTGGAACCGGACGAACTCTCCTTTGGCCTCCATCAGGGCCGTTTCATAGGCGAGGACGCGGGACTGGCCGAATTTCAGGTCGTTTGGTTTTGCCTGGATGGTTGCTTCTCCCCAGCCGATGTAGGCCGAGTTGGGGTTGGAGCGTGAATAATAGAGAACCCACTTGCGCTCTTTAAGGTACTCGTCTCGCTTTTGAGTCAGGCGGCTACCCGAGACTTCCTCCGCCTGAGGAAAGAGGTTCTGCGGTTTTGTCACCTCCTTGTCGGCTGGGGGTGCCGATTTTTCCCCTTCCTGGGCGGGTGCCGCAAGCAAGCCGGTGAGTGCATAAAAGTACCATCCGATCAGCAGGACGGTCTTGGTTGTTGTTGCGTGCGAAGAGTTGCCTTTCATGTTTTGACGTCTGTTGTGTTTTACCCCGTTGTGAGCCTATCGAAACAAGGCCAAAACTCCTGGCGACACGTTTCCCCTTGCGTGCAGGAGACTTGCGCCGCTGGTGGGTACAGTTGTCGGGCTCCGGAATCTAAGGTTCGAACTTCGTACGCTTTGCTCCCGGCTGGCAACAAGCCTGCCTGTCGAGTAGTGCCCATTGGCCCAGCTGTAACCGACACAATTCGTTCGCGAGGACGATATGCAGGCTTCCAACGATAGTCATCATAAAAGAGTCCACACCGGAGTCAAGCCAATTTTGGCCGCTGGTCGAGGTTTTTTTAAATTCCGTACCAGCGCATCGGGCCGGTTTCCAGGGCTGTTGACCGTTGTTTGCGAGGGGAGGGGGAAAGCAGGGCCGGCCCGGTGGGACAGAGCGGGTGTGTCGCCCGCTGACGAATTCGGATAAGAGTTCGGGTCCGACCCCTGGATCCCGTCCTGTCAGTGTCGAATGGGCTGGACCACAGCGCGGCCCTGTGGACAGAGAAGAATGGTGCCGCACCGCCGGAGGGCGCGACGCTCCTCCGCGTCGAGCCGAGAGGCCGTCTGGTTGGCCTGGTGGTTGGTGGTCGGGCGGACGCTACCATTCATGATGCTGAGCGCCACGCAGGCGTTGAACCCGTACGCCCAAGCTGCGCAAAGCCGGACTGGGCATCTTTTCGGGCTGGTCGTGGCCAGCTTTTCCCTTGTTCGGCGCCGACAAGGCCGCCGAGTCGCTCCCGACCAGGTAAGTCTGCGCCATGCGCTGGTTGAGGTGCGGGTTGCGGTGGGATTCGTTGAGGGCGTGGAGGAGCTTCTCGGCCTCCTCGCGGTCGGCCGCCCTCAGCGACCTCCGCAGGCAGGTCTCGATCTCCTCCGCGTAGTAGTGGCCGCCGCGGCTGTTCATCTTCAGCAGTCGGTACCTGTTCATGCCGCCCTCCATCGTGCGCCGCCGGCGCCGGAGGGTGTTACGGTCTTATAGTGGTCTATGGTCGCTTTGTACAGGTCTAGCTTCGCCCTTACTCCCGGCATCGATGTGGACGGCCGGACCTGTCTGGTTGGCCGGCTTTGGTCGTGCGTCAGCAAAGGGCGCGAGGGGGTCTCCTTTGCGTACGACCCCTCGTGGCTGAAATCGCCGCGGCGATTTCCGCTGGGACGGCACTGACTCTGGATCCCAACTCGCATCACACCCGACAGGGTCGTTCTCTCTTTGGCGCGCTTGGCGAGTCAGCGCCGGATCGATGGGGCGGATGCGCTGATTCGGCGGATGGAACGGAGGGCTGCGGGGCGCGATAAGCGCCCCGCGCACACGCTACTGGGGATTGACTGCTTGTTGGGGGGCGATGATGGGATCCGCACGGGTGCGCTCCGGTTCAAGGAACCTGGATCCGAAGGGCTTCTGGGCAGTGCAGGCCCAAAGATTCCTCCACTCGTCTTCCTCTCCAGACTGCTGTTTGTAAACCAGCGGGCCAGCGGCCTGGCCGTCATCTGTCGTGGGGTGCTGCCGGTGACGGTGTGGCCCTGCTCCCCCTGGGATCAGGGTTGGCGTGGTTGGGGACCTTTCCCTTGGCCTTTGGATCTGGCAGCGGCGGCTTGGTTGGCGGCACGGGTCCTGTTGGGGCGGGTCTGGCCGGCGTGTTCTTGGGCTTGCGGCGTGAAAAGGCTCCCAGGGCGCTGTCCGCGGTGCTGATTCTCTCGCCGGCTTTGGTGGTGCGCACGTGCACTTCCTTGAGTGAATCCTGGATCTCGAAAGGGCGCAGGTCCTCCTCCTGGATGGGGTAGGTCGCGCTGTCCGGCAGGAAGATCGCCATGGCCTGGCCGTTGGTCCGCAGGACGCCCAGGAACCAGAGTTGTTCGTTGCCAAGGAGGATCGAACTTTCTTCGATCTGCTCCTCGGTGGTCAGGGTTTGTTCGTCGAGTTTCTCGGGCAGTGCCTGCAGGGTAACCACGTCCTTGGTAACCCTGTCTTCCAGTTTGGTGCCCTCCACCCGGGCACCTTCCGTCGTCTTGGTGGCAAAGGCGTAGGTTCGCAGGATTCCCTTCTCGTCCGGCATTCTGCCGTACCCGAGGACCTGCATTTGTTCCAGTCTTTCCGGGGAGTAGGAAGGGCTGTCAGTGACCTCGAAGCGAAACGGGTTCCGGGCGTTAGCCCATTCGGTCTTCAGCTCCGCCCCTTTCAGTATGGGATTGCCCTCCGCAGTCGGGATGGGTTTGCCGGCTGTTTGGATCGCGGCGGGCACGGCGGCTCCCGTGCCCGGCGCAGCGTTCCTGGGGCTTTGCGCGGAGAGCAGTCCGTACGGGAGCAGCGACGCGAGGGTCATGCAAAGCCAGCGTTTCATCGGTTTTGCCCTTGAGGTAATCGGACTGTCAGCGTGGCGACCACGTCCTCCTCCGGTTTGTTGGGACTGGGTTTCATGACCAGCGAGTCTCATTTCGATGAATTGGAATGTGTTCCACATGTCCGTGAGCAGCAGCCCCAGGGCGTTGTACTGGGCCACGAAGCTGAAACTGGTCTCCTTGGAATCCAGCTGCAGCGTGCGGAAGCTGTAGACCGCATACTTGCCGTTGTTGATGAAGCCCTGCATCGAGTCCAACCCGCTCTGTTCAATGTTCTTTTGGAAGAGCGCATTGGCTTTCCGCTTTTCTTCCATGTTCTGGAAGTCCTTGAGTTTGGCATCCAGCCCGGCCTTTTCGGCAAGCAGTTCGTCCTTGTGTTTGATAATCCAGTTCCATTTCAGCGAGACAGGTTTCAAGACGTGCGAGCCGGCGACCCAGGGTGCCACGGCGACCACGGCCAGAAACAAAATGGCGGCGACGGCCGCAAGTTGAGCCCGAACGGCGTTGGATTGCATGGCGCTATTGTTTCTTGAGCTGCACCGCGAAGGCCGCATACTCGTTCTTGGGATTGGGCCTTTGGTTGGCGGGCAGTTCCTGGTATTTGGGGGTTTCCTCTCCCGATTGAACGATCTGGTAATCGGGCGGTGCCGCGGGGTTCTGGATGACGCCGTTGGCGATGGCCTTCTCGAGTGTGATGCGCACGTTCACCTTGTCGTTGGCTTGCTGAAGGCTGATGAAATGCGCGCGCTGCGCGCGGCCCACCAGCGTCGGCAACCAATCCAGCAGCGGGCCCGGGCGAGCGATCCCGCGCTGGCGGTATTTGAACAGCTCGTAGCTGGTCTGGGTGCGCCGGTTTTCCACCAGTTTCTGGTTTAAGACGGCGATATCCCGCGTGGCCTGCTCGGCCGCACGCAGGGCCTGCACCTTCAGTTGATAAAGTTTGAAAAACCCGTAGCCTTCCTTCAGCAGCAGACCCATTCCAAACAGAGTGCAGGCATAGAGCAGGAGGAACAGGTATTTCATCCAGTCCGGCAGCCTGAGGATGGCGGCCTCGGGCCGGGCTGCAGGTTGATGATAACGGGCAGTTTGAGGTGGCGGGAATTCATGGTTCAGGGCGCGCTGCAGATTTCGCAGGCGATTCCGAGGTTGGGGTCGGGATAGGGCTGCACCTGGCTGACAATGGCGTCGGCCTGCCAGGTCAAGGCCTTGGCGTTTTTCTGCACGATTTCCACTGCGGCAAAAGCCGGGTCCTGGTGGTCGTGGTGGACGTAGACGTTGGCGACCTCGACGTTGTTGGCTTTGCCCGAAACGATTTGCACGGTGGTGTCAATTTCCTTGCTCAGGGCATTGAGCGTCGGCCGGGCCCCGGTGCCGCCGCGCTGGCTTTCGGCGATGAGCCGGCTGCGCAATGTCAGGATCTCTCCCCTGTTCCATCCCAGAAAGAACATGAGCTTCTGCGAATAATACACGAGCATGCCGGGATTCTCCCAATCCAGCGGCATGGTGGAAACCTGCGCCATGATCGCCGTGGGATAGTGGAATGCGCCCACGACGTTCGAACCCCCACCGCCGGAACTTCTCGACGGGCCTGGTGATTTGCTCTTTCTCGACCCCGTTGAGGCAGATTTGCTGGCCGGCTTGGGACAGGAAATACCGGGCCTGCCGTTCGTAGGTCTTGCCGACTTCTTCTTCCAGGTTCGTGGTGATCGCCCGTTCTGTCTCTTTGAGCTTCTGCTCGGCCGGATAGACCTTGATGTTGGAGAAGAGGATGTTCAGCCCCAGCAGCAGGCGTTTGGTGCCGGCTGCCTCGCCCATCATCTCAGCGGCCCAGGGGGCGTCTATTTCGGCTTTCTGAAAACTCTCGCAGAAGGCGGTTGTGGGTTTGCCCAGGTGCAGTTTCCTGTTCTTGAGGCGGGCCTTGGCGTACTTGATGTGCTGATGCCCGAGGATGGCCAGAATGAACTCCTCGCTGCCCACCTTCCGGCTGAAATGGATCGCGGGATCGTCGCTCCGGGCGATGAAGGCTTTGAAGGACAGGATGTCGAGAATGCTGTTGATCATGACGGTCAGCTCCCCATCGCGATAATCTGTTTTCGGGCGTCGTCGTCGATCATGCCTTGCCGGTACAGAAGCTCAGCGGCCTTCTGCCAGTTCTGCATGCCAAACTGGTTGTAGCCGGACTCGATGGCCCGGCGCACGCCTTGCAGGTCCTTTTGCCCGATGTAGGAGGCGACGCCGTCGCTGGTGAGCAGAATCTCCCGCGCCGCCAGGCGCCCCCCTTCGCGGGCGTTGACCAGGACCTGGCAGATGACGGCCTTGAGGGTCGTGGACAGGACGTTCCAGGCGCTCATCTGCTCCGCGGCCGGAAACATGTTGACCAGGCGCTCGATGGATTGGGCGGCATTGGCGGTGTGCAACGTGCCAAAGACGACGTGCCCGGATTCCGAGGCTCTCAGAGCAATGTCGGCGGTTTCGTAATCGCGTATTTCTCCGACCAGGATGGAATCGGGGTTCTGGCGCAGCGCCGCCCGTAAGCCGTAGGCGAACGTGCTCACCGAAATGCCCACCTCGCGTTGCGAAATGACGGAGCGTTCGCTGCGCAGGACGTATTCGACCGGCTGTTCCAGGGTGATGAGGTGTTCGGCAAACGTGGCGGCCCGGTGCTGGAGCAGCGAAGCCAGCGTGGTTGATTTGCCCTGGCCCGTCTTGCCGCAGACCAATACCAACCCCTGCCGGAAGGCCTCAATCGTCTGCACGGTGCGCAGATCCAGCTGGATTTCCTCGGGGGCAGGGATGTGGTCGCTCAGTGGGCGCAGCGAAATCCGCGCCGTCTGGCGCAGCGTTTGCGCATCCAGCGCCCGATAGAGGTTGAAACGGTACCGGCGCCCATCGCAAGTGACGGCGCCGTCCACGGACCCTTCCGGGCAGGTCTCCACGCTGGTGATGGCGCCTTTGATGGCTGTGTCGCCGGCCTGATTGAGAAACGCGACAAGCACGCCTTCCTCCGGCGCGGTGATCGAGGTCGAGCGCACCTCCCCGTTGGTCCGCACGTGGATGGTTTGCCCAGCGCAAATATAGATATCGCTGACCTTGTGCTCGAGCAGTTGGTTGAGCACGGCGGCAAGCTGCTCGGGAGTTTGAAGACGGTTCGGTTCTGCCATTGTTCCATTATAGCGACCGGCGCGTCTTTTGTTGCAGCAGCCGCTGGATTTCAAGGGCAAGGACATTGATCAGATGCGCGATGTCTTCCTGCGTCAGCATCGGTGCCCCGCCCGCTGGCTGCGCGGGGCTCCCGATCCCTGTCGCGACAGCCGCCGGAGCTGTCGCGGCGGGCCCTTTGGAAGCGGGAATCTTGGCGGCAACAGGCGGCCTTGTTCCCGGCGGCATGACAACGGAGGGCGTCCGTTCCTCGATTCGCGATGCCGGCGCAACGGCGGATGCAGGAGCGGCGCCTGGCGATTGTGAAATCATCCCCTTGGCGAGCAGCGGCTTGGGCACATACCCGGCTGCCGCGGGCTCCTGATTCTTGGCCTCGGCCTGCTTCAGATGGTCGAACAAAGCCTGCAAGCATTGCGGGCTGGCGAGGGCAAACTTGATCAGGGAACACTGCTGAAAGTAGCCCAACAGCACTTCGGTCGTGATAGGGTCCCAGGGGCAGCTGCTGATAACGACGAGAGTTTCCCCGCGGCGGGCCAGGGGGACGAATTTGTATTCCATCAAGGCGGCAGTCTCAAGTTCAGCCGTGAGCTTGCCGCACTCGGCGAGCAGCCCCTCGGCCAAGTCTGCCGGTTCGACGAGCGGGATGCCGAGCACGTAGGCCAGGGCAGCCATGAACTCGGCCTTGTCAACCGTCTGGCGATCCAACGCAGCCGGGTTTACCTCCCGTCGTTCGGCGATGGCATGATAGGCCTCGTTGAGGGTCTGGTTGGGGATCTCGGCGGTGTTCATGGGGCTAATCGAATTGCATCAAGGCTTTTCGGATTCGTTCCGGTTCGCTGAGCACGACGACGGGGAAGGGCGCCTTGCTGCCAGCGAGCTTCTGCCAGACGGCACCGGGTCCTTCCGCGTCATGCGGATTGCAGCCGCAGAGGACGAGCAACTGCTCGGTGGCTTTGAGCGGAACGAGAAAATGCCTCGAGGCAGACTGCCTTGATTTCCTGGTTATTCCGCAGATGTGGCGCCACCTCCGGGTTGGGCCAGTAGGAGATGCGGCTGCTTTTGAGGACGTGATTGAAAATGGCCTCAGCGCGCTCAGACGTTCCCGCCCGCTGCATGCAGAACTCCAGCATGGGCGTGATGGGGCGTTTGGCTTCAGCGTCCTGTTGCGTCACCTGGTCGTACTCCGACGCCAGAGCCTCTTTGGTGGCTTCGGTCGCCAGCCTGAACTGGGTGGTGAGTTCCATGAACTGTTTGCGGGAGGGCGTGTTCATTCGGCTTTGGGATAATCTTTCAAGGTCACCGTCAAACGGCCGTTCTCGAACTCCGCCGCGCTGACCAAGAGCCCCACTTTCTCCAACTTCTTGCCCGCTCCATAGTCCAGCTCCAGTTGGACCGGATGATGGGTCAAGACTCGGCAGGGAATCTGAAAGCCGCTCAACACGGATTCCACCGAGGAATTGGTGGAGAGAAAATGGCTGTTGTACTGGACCAGCTCCATATCCAGTTTTGCGCGGGACCGCACCAAGCTCTCGATGCGCCGTGCCTCGTGCAGCAGCGCGCCGGCGCCCAAGCCGCTGGCCACGGCGGCCGTTAACAGCAGGGCCGGCGCCTTGAACAGATGAAACAGGATGAACTGTTCGAGTTTGCTCATGGTTGAGGGGCGTAGGCGATGTTGTGTTCGTGACTGCCAAGATCCTCGTGTGTTTGCCGTTGCCAGCCCATTTCCGATAAGCCCTTGTCCAAAGAGGTCAGGACATCTGAACAGTCCTGTTCCGGCGCCAGGGCGAACCGCAGCGTCACCGTTTGGCCCGGTCCAACGTGCAGCTGCCACTTGGGACTCCTCGTCAGCGCCGGCTCCGCCGCGGTGAGAAAGCGCCCTTTCTTTAGTGCTTCGGGAACGCCGCGTTGTTGCAGGGCTTCCTGGGTGCGGGCGGCCCGTTGCAGCGCGGCCTGGGTCTTGATGGGGTGAGGCCCTTTCAACTGCAGACCGGCGGTGGCGAGCTGACGAACGCTCCAACCCGCCACAGCCAATGCGCCGGCCAGTGCCAAAAGCCCAGCCACGAAAGCGGCCCGGCTAGCCCTCTGCCATTGCGCCGCCTTGGCCGGGAACGGCTCCACCACGTCGCTGGTGGTCGCATCGGTCAGCTCGAGCAGAGGCATCTGCAGCCGCAACCTTTGATACCGTTGGAGCGTTCCGGTCATAAGCCGTTCCAAGGGGTGCCTCCGGGGAACATGTCCTGCAGATTTGCATCGCCAGCTATCCTTGGGGATTGGAGCTTTGCTGCCGGCACGATGCGCACCTCCGCAGCGTAGCCGGTTGACTGGATGCACTTGCACAGGTTGTTCACCCAGGTGAGGCCCACATTTACCGGGTGCAGATGGTGGGCGATCCGGCCCCTGGGGAAGTAACTGTAAACGCTTTTGAACTTGGACAGGGAGCTTTGCGAAACCGGCTGGCCTTCCACCAGGGCGCGGTCCTGCTGGAAAAAGCGCAAGACCCCATTTTCGGTCATCACACTGATGGCGGCGTCGCGCAGGAGCACCGTGTGGTAGAAGTGCTCCCCGGGGACGTCCCGGAAGAACGGCACGGCAACGGGACCGAACCATGCGGCGCAGGCCCAATTTGGGGGAAGCCTGGCAAGCCTCTCCCGAACGGTGTGACCGATTGGCAGCCCGAAGATGAACCATTTCGAGCGGTTGCACGCCATCGCCGCGTAACCGTAAATCCCGCTGGCGTGCAGGTTGCGACGCACCGTTTGCGGTTGAGCGCGGAGAGCGCGATTGAGTGCGTCCAGGGTCAGAGCGGAATTGCGCTCCGTTCGAACCAGCATTGGATGGCTGTTCCAGACGGATACGCCCACACCGACGCAGGGGATGGAGCTGATACCCCTGCTCTCCAGTTCAAGCCCGAACTGGTCCCATGCGGGTCCTTCGGCGCCCAGAAATTGGCCGGACTGGATGCATTTGGCAAAATCCCAGAATGTGAAATAAAGCGCCGCGGGGGTGCTCTTGACGCGCAGTTGGTAGCGGTAATTGAACGGGCTCCCGGTGCCATAAGCGGTTCCCTTGGCCAGCTTAGCCTTGATGAGCGGCCACTGGTAGGCGACGACGCTTGAAGTGCCGTTTCTCATGCCTCGGCGCTACTCCAGCGACTTCAGCGCGGCAGCGTCTTCCGCGAGGATCTGCCCTCGCTGCACGAGGTCATCCAGGCACCCGTTCCACTCGATGCCGCCGCCGGTTTGGATCAGCTCCCGGATTCGGCCGGGGGTAATGCCCTGGCCATTGAGGTGGCTGGACAGGAGCATCTGAGCCAGCTCCTTGCAGCGGAACAGCGCTTCATAGCAAAGGACGCGCCTGGGTTCCTGCTCGCTGCTGTCCCTGGCTGGAATCAGGTTCTGGGCGAGCACGCACAATAGGTTGTTCGCCAGCATCTGCGCCACCAAACGCGAATCCGGTCCGGCCTGGGTCAGAATGCGGTCAATGGCCTGATATGCGCTGGAGGCGTGCATGGTGCCGATGATGAGGTGCCCGGTTTCCGCCGCGCCGATGACCGTGCGCGTCGTATCGGCGTCGCGGATTTCGCCAATGGCGATGACCTCCGGCTTCATGCGCAGGGCGTCCAGCACTCCTTTGGGATAACTGGCGCAATCAACCCCCACGCTGCGCTGGGTCACCATGGAATAAGCCGGCTGCCCCCGGTGCAGGCGCGGCGCCAGGATGAACTCGACCGGGTCCTCCAGTGTCACGACGTGGTAAGGGTTGGCGTTGATCAGGTGCTGGATGATGGCCGCCAGCGTGGTGGACTTGCCGGCCCCGGTCGGCCCCGTGACCAGGATCAAACCCTTGGTACGCTGCAAGGTCGCCACCAGTTTGTCGTAGTGCTTCTGCTGGAGGCCCAGCTTGTCGAGGTCCAGCAGGTTCCGATCCAGCACGCGCACGGTCAGTTCGGGCCCGGTGAGCGTGTTGACCAGGATGGCCCGGTAACGGCACTCGCGTTTGATCCCGTCGAGCGCCGAAGAGAGCGTTCCGGAAAAATGATAGGACTCGCGCGCGGCCAGCGCGGCGTCGGCTTCCTGCCGCCGATCATGGAGCAGGAACCGCAGGACGGCGTCCATCTTGTCCTGGTCGATCACGGGCGCGCCGCCCACTTCGTTGAAGAATCCCTGCCGGCGAATGAACGGTTTGCGCCCCAGCGCCAGGTAATAATCGTTCACGTCCGAGGTGATCACCAGGTTGAGGATGTCCCGGGCCTGGTCGGTGGCGTGGTCCACCTGAAGGTTCGTGGGTGACATACAGAGCATCGGCTACGGCTTGGGCGTTGGGGGTTTCTTGCGGGCCACGGAAACCGCGGCTTTGGGTCTCTCCACCAGGATCGGGATGCCCAGGACGGTGGTGCGCCCGTCGGCCAGGAACACTGTGACGCGCTTGTGCCCCACCGCCACGAGATCCATGCCGCGATTCTTGCCGTCCCACAGCTTGACCGTCCCGGCCTGGCTGAGCGGGGCCAGAAGCAGCATGGTTGAGCAAATCAGAGTTTTCATAGTTGGTTGATCAAGGTCCGCAGTGTGTCCCGGTAGTCCTGTTGGGGCTTGGGGTCAGGCAGAAATGCATTGGTAACCGCCAGGCCGAACACGGCGACGGCGCGCCCCGCCTGGTCGAGGACTTCCTCGCCGAGCACCTGGCTGGGGATGGGGCGGACAAGGAACGTCTTCCCGAGCGCGCCCTTCTTCCACGTTTCCTGGACCAGGGCGAGCAGGTTGCGGGCGGCTGCGTTGTAGAGGCGCAGCCGCCCCACGCGGATCTGCTGGAACACTTCCATGGGCGTTCCCGCGTAGAGGATCTCAATGCCGGCGGCTTTCATCTGAAACTTTCGAGCTCAGGTATGCGAAGAACGCGCTCAAAAGCGCTTTCACGTCAGGCAATAGCGCCCCGTATTCCACGCGGGTATGCCCGAGCGGCTCTTGCTGGGCCTCTTCTTCAACCAAATCGCCCTGCTGCGTCAGCCGGACCTTCACGGGCGGATAGATGATTTCCCGTGCCGGTCCGCCGACGAAGAGGTTTTTGCGGGAACGGCGAACCGGCACCACCAGGTTGCCGCACTTGACCTGCCCGAGATGCTGCACAAGTTTCTCCGCGGCCCGGTGGCGCCGTCCCGGTCGCGTGACCTCGATTTCCCCGGCTCTCCCGCAAAGCGCCGCTTCCAGCCCCTGAATGGTTTTGTGGAGCAGATAGAGCCGGACCTGTGGTGTTTGGTGCACTTCAGCGTAAGGGCGCCCCTGAAGCGGTGTCGCGCCGAGGCTGAACCTCTTGCCGGTCACTCGGAGCTCAACCGAGCCCTTGGGCGTCCGCAAAACGAGCGGTTCAAGTTCGGGATGCTGCGCCAGCATTTCGCGGAATCGTTGTTGCAGGGCCTGCAGATTTTGGAACAGGCCATGTGCGCTGGACTTGGGCCGCAGGTCCGTTTCGCCGCCCAGGGTCGAGCTGATCACCTCCGGCGAAGACGGCAGTTGCGGCGCCTCCATTTTTACCCCGTCCACCTCCTCGACAGCGGTCTGAGACAGAATTTGGGCGGCGCCTTCCTGCTGGTGCTCCTCGTTGAGGCACTGCAAAGACTGCATGAGGTTGTAGATGCGGCACACCGGCGTCCCGTGCAGCTGCGTGAGGTGCGGGCAATCAAAGCGTGTGAATGCGGGGAGTTCGCTCTTGGTGATCTGAGGCACTCCATCGCAGACAGCCACGGTCGTCAGCTTGTCCCCGTCAATGAATTGCGTAGGCGCGAGGCGGGGATTTTCATCGAGCAGTTGCTGCAACTCCTCGCGGACGCGGTGTTGGATGTCGTCGCTCATACCTATCAGTGCAGGTTCGCCGCGGCTTGCCCCGGCCCATTTTTGATTGTTTCCGCCACACGCCTTTCAACCTCCTTCACGTGGTAAGGCGGCAGCGCCATGACATTGGTGTGCAACCGCTCGTCATGGTAGCTGAACACCACATACGTGCCCGGCTCGGTGGGAGTGCAATAAATCGCCTGGGCTGGCCTCTGGATGTAGAGATCGAATTTTACCTGCCCGGCCCCCATCCGCACCCGGGCGGGCCAGCCAAAGCAGTTGGTCAGGTTGCGCATCTCCAGCATCACCCGGCCGGTGTTTTCGAATGGAATCGGCTTCGAAAAGGTGGCCATCTGTGCAACCGGGTAGCGCCGGTAGAGTTCCTGCCAGAACTTCTCGCGCACCTGCAGTTGGGGCGTTTGGCCGGCCGCCAGAGAGGAGGCCAGCACTACGCTGTTGATGTCTCCATCGGAATCCTCGATGAGCAGGAACAGGTCAAACCATGGATTGTAGAGCACGTCCGGCTGTACCGGAACTGATCCCGTAACCAGGTAAGGCAGAAAGAACGGCGAATAGAGTTCCTGGATGCGGCGTACGAGCCGTAATCCGTGCGAGGTGAAGGATTCCTCCGGCGGTTGGTAAAGGCTCAAGATTTCGTGCCGGTAAAGACGCTGGGCCGCGCGGGCGTATGCAGCTTTGGGCTGGCGCCGGTTCACGGGCTGGGGCGCGGGCACGAGCCACACGAAGAGAAACACGGCCATCGCCAGGCCCGCCAGCGCTAACGGGAGCATCTTAAGTCGCTTCTTCATGCGTCAATTTGGGTCGCCTGGTTGCAAGGTGCGTTTTCTGAGCCATCCTCCAGCCCCTGTGGGGAACCCAACCTGCGATGAAAACTCAGGTCGTAGCCTGCGCGGGCCATGAGCGCGCGAAGCTCTGAGGGGTTGACGGCGGGAGGCACGCGGTGGTGCAGGATCAGTTTGATCAGCCATCCGCTGATCCAGGCGTTTTCCCTGGAACGCTCTTCCCGGTTGGGGTTAGGCGGCACCAACGGCCAGTTCTCCGCCGAGCCAAACAGTTCGCGGATGCGGAGGATTTCGTTGAGGTAGTGAGTTGAGACCGCCAAAGCCGGTTTCTTTTCCGAAAGGTGGTTCAGATAGCAAAGGTGTTGCAGCACCTGGCTGACCGGCGACTTCAATTTCAAGGGCTCCTTTTCCCACCGCCGCAGGATTGTCTGGCGCGTCTCCTTGAAACTCTTGGCCAGTTTCTCCCGGAACATGCCCAGCAGGCATTGGTTGACGCGCCAATCCTCGCAGATGTTGTAGAGCACGAAGCGGTAATCGTCTGTGCGCAGATAAAGCGTGGCGATGGAGTGCATCGCCTCGTGCGCGGCCATGAACGGCCAGCAGGGGGGTCCGAAGTCCCGGCTCCCTTCCCCGATGTACAAGATGGTCGGAAGTTGGCCCGGCCGTGAGTCCACGCCCCAGGTGCGGAACTGGGAAAGCGCCTGCACTTCCCTCAAATTGTGTTCGGGGACAATGCTTGCCAGCCGCAGAATCGCTTCGCCGGTGTTCATGGTTGCCTCCGTCCGGTCATTTGGAACTCAACCGTTTCCAGGCCATAAAGCCGACGATGGCCAGGCACGCCACTACCCAGGTAACCAACGGCCCCCAACCTCCCGCTTTCTCCTCCGGTGCGGCTTCGCTTGCGGCCGCCGTGGCTGCTTTTGCCGTCTCCGGGGATTGACTCCTGAGTGGGGCTGGCGCCTCGATCAGCTTGTAGCGAGAGTCTGCGGGAACGACTTTCACCGCGGCCCCGGCCTCCCGCGGCAAGAGCAGCCGTTTTTTCACCGGCTCAGGCGGTTTGACGGGGCTGCTGCCATCCCGTGAGCCAACGGGATTCGCTCCTGGAAAAGGGTTTCGGTTGAGATAACTGGGAGAGCCGTAACCGATCCCCAAGCCTCCCCCGTAAATGCCGCCCGAACCGGGGCTTGTCTCTGTCGACTCGAGGCTATTCGTGACAGGACCACCGGCTGCACTCTGTTGATCGTACTTGATCGTGACGTTCTGGGGAGAAACGATCACCAGGCTGACGGGTTGTCCGTACTGACCGTCGAAGCCTCGGAACTCAGTTTCAGGCAGCACGACCCCGCCGGGGAACGTGACTTCCAGCGTTTCCAAAGAGGTGACACCCTGTCCGACCAAAGGAACCTGAAACTGCCCGATCATGCGTTTGGGGACCAGGACCGAGGTGTTGGGATCCCCGATGCGACTAAGGTAAACCGTGTCGTAGGTCTCGTTGTCAACGCTGATCCAGCCGGGCGCCGCCCCCCAGCAAGCTGGGGCGAACATCATTGCCGCCAGGCACAGACGCAGCGCTCTCATTGCTCCATTCTAGGTTCGCAAGCCCCCCCTGTGACACCGGCCGCGAGATTTAACGCACCTCGCAGGTCGGTTGCCGGCAAAGTGTGCGGATCCTAAAATGGAATGTATGGGAACTGCGAGTGATCCAAGACGGCCTCTTCCGGGCTTTACGTTAATCGAGGTCGTCTCCGTGGTTGCGGTCATTTTGATCCTGGTGGGCATCATCGCCGTTAGCCTGGGTGATTTGCGCTCGTCCGCATTGGCCGCCTCGGCCCGCGCTCTGGAGAAGGGATTTGCCAAGGGCGTTGAAGAATTGACCGCCAACGGCGTTGGCTTGGGTCCGCTGCAAAGCGCCGCGGGCGGCGGCTCACTGGTTTCGCAGATGGGCTCGGACCCGAATTACACATGCCTGCAGACCGCTGTTTACCGTCTCTCGAGCCCGCAGCAGCCAAACCCGGCGTTGGCCGTGGGCGTTCTAGCCCAGCTCAACAGCTTGCTTTCCGCTCAGGGTTTCGGCGTGATCAAAGGGGAAATCCCCATGGAATTGTTGGCCGCTTTCAACGCGGACCTGGTGGTCGTGCGCGATTCCGGCCGTGCCGTTCGCGGGGTCTATTTGCGCCTGTCAAGATCATGAACCGGAACAGAGGATTCACATTGGTCGAATTGGTGGGCGCCCTGGTAATCATCAGCATCCTTGTCGGCATCGTCCTGGTGACGACCGGAAATTCCCGAGATCGGGCGCTGCAAACGCGGGTGTCAGCCGACATGGAGGCCATCAACTCCGCCAAGGGGCTTTGGGTGTTGGACAACAACGGCGCCGCGTTTCCCTCGGATGAATCCACACGGTTCGACGCGATCCACAAGTATCTTGAAGCGGCCGGCCCTTCGCTTCGATGGCCGATTTCCAGGCGCCGGGAGTCACCTACCTCATCAACGGGATTGGCACCGCCGCTTCCCACTGCCCCTGACATGCCCGAACGTGCTCGTTTTCAGCCCGGTTTTTCCCTGGTGGAAGTGGTGGCCGTGATGGCGCTGCTGCTCCTCATTATGGGCCTTGGCCTGTGGGCAATGGGAGGGGCGCGGGAACGGCAGTTGCGTGGGAAAGTGACGCTGGACCTGGCGCGGATCGACTCGGCGAAGGCTGCCTGGCGGGCGGATCATCCGCAGGCGCTGTTTCCCGCCGACGACAACACCCGCTTTCAGTGCCTTCAGCCCTATCTCAAGGTCGGACTTCAGGATGTCCCAAGCCTCGCCGCGCTGGCGCCCAATACGAACCTGGCTGGGGTGGTGGTCTACGCGATAAACGAGGAGACAAATGCGGCCAGCGCCAGGAACCTCTCCACGTCTCAGCGGTGGGACCGGTCTTCCGGGAGTTGGGTTGCCTGGTGACCGTCGGGCTATCGCAGGCCGTCACGCCAGATTTCGCAGGAAATTCCTGCGGTGCACTCCCGGGATTGGCCCGAATTTACGAATGGCCTCGACATGAGTTTTGGTGCCATAGCCCACGTGTTCGTTGAATCCGTACTGGGGATACTGCTGGTGCAGTTCCTGCATTTGCCGGTCCCGACGCACCTTGGCAAAGATGGAGGCGGTGGCGACGGTGATGCTCCGCGTGTCAGCCTTCGGAGCGCACAGCCCTGGAAACGGAAACGACCTGTCCGCGATGCTGCCATTGATGATCACGCGGTCGAAATGGGGGAGTTTCTGAAGGGCGTCTCTGAACAGTCGCAGGTTGAGCTCGTTCAGGTTGGTCGATTCCACTTCCGCCGCCGAAGCCTCCGCGTACGCGACGTGCAGCATTCCTTTATCGACAAATTCAAGCGTCAACACCTCTGTCAGACGCTCCCGTTCGATAGCGGTCAGGGCTTTGCTGTCGCGGATTTCAAAGGGCATTTCCACGCCGGGAGTGTAAGCGCAGCTCGCCACGACCAGGCTGAAAGCGAAAGCCCCGCGCCCGACTTCGTCGCAACCGGCGATGATCAGCCCCTCGTTGCGCCCAAGATAATCTTCGAGGCTCCAATCTGCCTTTTTGCCCTTCATGCAGATTGGGTTTGGCCGAGAATTCGCATACCCCATTGTAGGGCTGGGCGCCGCGAACCTTCTGAGAAAACGGAGAAAGCCGGCGGATATGACAGGACAACGTCCGCTGCACTGCAGGAACGCCCTCAGGCGCCGACGTTCGCGCTTGCCGCTTCGAGGTCGGAGTTTTCGCTGCAGTCCTTGCAAAGGCCCTTGGGCGATCGCTGGAAAAAGAACAGGATGTCCCGCTTCGGCTTGGCCTGGCAGCAACCTGGGCAATAGGCCATGTCGGGCCCCCAGATGGGCATCAGCCACTCCCGAACCTCTCCCAAGGGAAAGGTCTCCCGCTTGCCCGGCACGCGGACTCCGTTTTCCACGACTTGAAGAACTTCAGGCTGGCCGTCGAGGTAGCCGAGCCAGTAAGACATCGGCTGTGGCGCACCGGCGGCGCTGCGGCACTCCTCGCAGATGTCGAGGCGCACGCCGGGTTTGAGTTGTTGCGCCACGCGTTTCAGGCACTGGACGCACTTGAGCATTGTCGTGGTCCATACCGGGCTGAGCCACTCCTGTACGCGATCTAAGGAGTGCTCTCCGCTTTCTCCCGGAAACTGGCATTTGTTGCCGTTCGGGTGGATACGAAGCACGGTGCACCGGTTATCGGCGATAACCAGCCAACATGCGCCGGGTTGGAATAAGGCGTTCATTTTGCGAATTGGCGGGGATTCTTCCCTGCAAACCAAAACTCATCTATCGATGAAGATTATCCAATCGCCATTTCCACCTCAAGCACCTTTGGCGGAGGGTCGCTC
Organism: uncultured bacterium; assembly: GCA_963749495.1. Lineage (GTDB taxonomy): Bacteria > Verrucomicrobiota > Verrucomicrobiia > Limisphaerales > UBA8199 > CAVQND01. The sequence goes on along the minus strand of CAVVMW010000012.1, from coordinate 52,420 downwards.
ACCGCGCTGCCGGCCCACCGCAGGTACTGTTCGCGGGACGGAAACGGATGGGCCGGATCGTCCAGATGGGTCGCCTTGATGCCGGGGGGCAGGCTTTGGAGAAAGTAGCTGCTGTAGCTGGCCGTGAGCAGTTTGGGGTCGAGCACGACCAGAATGCCCTTTTGGTTTTCTTCGCGGATCAACCTGCCCCACCACTGTTTCCATCGGCGCACGGTCTCCGGAAGTGTATCGTCCCGGAACGGATTGAGCTTCTTCCCGGCGAGATATTTCTGTCGAGCCTCCCGGTAGGGAGTCTGCTGATCAAACGGTATTTTGGTGATGATCAGCGCGCGGATGCGGATGTCCACCCCGGTGCCCATCGCGTGGTTGCCCAAAATGATCGCCCTGGGTTCCCGGTTGTACTTTTCCACCAGCACCTCCGGACTCGTGTTCCGTTCCTGCGCGTGGAGCCGATAACCTTCGCGCGCGCACCAGTCCTGCAACAACGACTGCGTTTCCTGGAGTTGCCGGTAGTTGGTAAACAGGGCCATGACCCGGCCATCGGTCATTTTGGCGATGCGCTTGATCTCTTCGGCGATGGCCGGGGACTCGGTGATGGTCTTTCCACGCGGCGGCAGAAACACGCGCATTTGTTTCCTATAATCGAACGGTGAAGGGAAGTTTGCCGTGTTCCAACTGGACGCATTGAAGGTCTTCTTGGTTTCCGGGATGGATGTGCCCGCCAGCGTTGCGGAAATCAGTGTGCATTGCTGGAAGCTCGCCCAAAGTCTGTTGAGGCTGTCCTCCAGATCAAACGGCTTGAGCTCCAGGTTGAGTGCGGTTTGTCCGCCGGGCGACAACTTTCGGTTGAGGAGCATCACGTAGTTGGGGAGCGAGTTTTCCAGGTACGCATTGAGGGTTTTCTCCGAAAAAGCCAGGCGGCTTTCCACTTCGCGGTAGTCGCCGGCCACGTCGTCATTCGGGGCTTCGTTCCGTAGCAGAGCCGCCATGCCCTTGATCTCGCGGATGGAAGACACCAAATCCTTACACACTAGGCCGGCGGGGGCATCGGGTCGGACAACTTCCTGGCCCTCCTGTCCCGGTTCCAACCCGCGGCGGACGCGCTGGAGTCTTTGGGAGACGAGCTCCAGCCGCGTGCGCAAATGCGGTCGGTCGAAAACGTCGCGGCCAAGCATGTGAACGGCGCTCTCCAGCGTTCGGATCGAGACATCGGCGCTTTCCACCTCGGTCAATCGGCTCAACAGCGTGTGGGCCTCGTCGAGGACCAGGATCGGTTTGAGCGTTTCACCGTCGGTTGCCGTCGGAACCGGTTTGCCGGTGTACTTCAGGTTGTATCCCAGCAGGTCGGTGTTCACGACGACGATCCTGGCCTTTTCGGCCAGTTTGCGCGCCTGGCGCCGGTAGCAGCCGCAAAGCGATTTGCAGCAGTTGCCCTCGCCATTTACCTGGATCCAGGCGCCGTTAGAAACTTTCGCTGGCAACTCCTCCCTCCAGCCGTGCGCCAGTTTCTCCAATTGGTCGAAGTCGCTGAGCAATTGGCGCAGTTCGGCCTCGACGTGGTTGTGGTGTGGGGACCGGTCGGCGGTCCGTTTTAGCCGGTTCAGACAGAGATAATTGTTGGCCCCTTTGAGGACGGCGCTCTCCTTGAGTTCGGGAAACCCCTGGGAATACTTTTCCAGGTCCCGCTCGATTTGGGCCTGGAGATGTTTTGTGGCGACGGCAATGACGAACCGCTGCTTGGGCCTGCTGCGCAGATAGAGCGCAATAGGGATGAGGTAGGCCAGCGTCTTGCCGGTTCCCGTCGGGGCCTCGATCAGCATCGATTGCGACTGGTGGATGGCCTGATTGACTGTCAGGGCCATTTCTGCCTGGCTCCACCGGGCCCGGCCACCGAACTGTGTGACCATTCCGCCCGCGGGCCCGAAGAACCGTTCCAGTTCCGCGGCCGTTTTCTGATAGGTAGGGGTTTTGACCTTCATCCTGGGCGGCAGCCCTTCCAAAGCGCCCGCGCGAAAGACGGCCGTCTTGACGAAGTCTGTTTGGCTGTTTATCCGCTGATTCCCCGCGGCTGAAGCCGGCCGAATGGCGTTGGCGCTGATGTCGGCGACGGGTGCCGGTTTTGGCCTTCTTCCGGTTTCACGTTCCCAATCACTGCCGGAGTCGCTTCCCGTTGGCTCGGATCCTCGAGGATGACCACCTCGACTGTTCCCCGCTGTGGGGGTTCGTTCTGAGGCGCAGCAGCAGCGGTTTTGCTGGGTCCAGGCACAGCCGCCGCAGGCGCGGCGCGCGGGGTTTTTGTTCCAGAAACCGTTTCGGACTCCAGGGCGGCCGGTTGCCGCGGCGAGCCCGCCGCCTTGAGCTTGCGTCGGTCGAGCAGGTGCTCGAGCACGGTATCTCGCAACAGCTCGTCAGCTTGTTGGAGGCTGACATTGCGGTGGCCCGCGATCATCTCCACGAGCCGGTCGTATGTCATCCCCCGCACCTGGTCGCGCAGGATGATGTCCTCCAGACGCGGGAAATCGTCGGGATTGCTGATCTGGACTGCCTCCAGCAGGATGCGTCGCTCGGAATCCGTCTGGGCTGATTTGTAGAGCGCCAGCAACCGTTCTATTTGGTCCATATTTCTTTTTGGTTGCCTGTAGCGGCAACTGGTTAACCAAAGCCCGCCAGGCCCTATCACATTATAATGAGGGGTACCCCATGATGGGTATTGTGAAGGATTTATGTTCGAGGTTGGTGAGTTTCCGGGTCATGTGACGGGCCTGCTCGTCTGCGGCCTCGTCAGCGATGGGCTTCTAACCCCGCGTTTGGCGCTGATGCATGCGTTTTTCGATCGACTGGCCAGCCGTTCAGCCCGCGAGCAGGGAATCCGTCAGGAACTTCAGGCAAATCCGGGCCTCTACGCGCTCTGGGGCCGCACGAGTGAAGGGGAGGTCTTGGGCCTCCGTCAGGTGGGAGGGCGGTGGCGCCTGACGCAAGTTCCCGTTCCCTCCGATTTGGTTCGCCGCCTGAACCTGCCCGCGCTTATCGAGGCGCGAGACAACTTGGTTTGGATCGAGGTCGGACCTGGGCGCGTCAACCTTCTCCGCCAGGGAAGGCGTTTCCCCATTTGGCAGGCAGCGGTATCCGGCGCTCCTCAACCGCGGCTGCAGGCGCCACGCGGAGCAGCGCCGCCTGGCCTCTCTCCTTGATGATCAGGTCTCCTGGGGAGGAACAGAGGCGCAAAGGTCTGCGACACTTCCCGGGGTTTGAGCCCGCGACCCTTTCCTCAAGGCTTGACGCGGTTCCACCCTTCCAGCCCCAAGTATTTGAGGCCCGGAATCTCGATGACCGGCTGGTTGGGGTGCGGGACGAATTCCTTCACCTCTGGCCCGTTCCACTCGTAAGTGATTCGCGTTTCGACCCGCAGATGGGGCCGCTGGTTTGAAGGGATGTCCAGCATGATGCGCGGGAGCAATTCTTTTGCGAGACTCAACACCGACCAATGAACCAGGTAGCGCTGGGCGTCGTGCAATATGTCGATGAGCACAATGGGGACATCGGGGTTGCGACGGCGAAACTCCACCCAGTTGGCGCAGGCCTCCATGATGTAGACGGCCACGCCGTGTTGAATCTGCCAGTTGGAGGCCTCGCGGCGCATATCCTTCAGAGCGCGCAACAGGTCGCTATCCCAGCGGTTTTCCTGGTTCAGGATGACCCGGACCAGGGCGGGATCCAGGAATCGGCGGCGAAAGCCCGCGGGACTGACCTGGTAGCCGAAAACGCCTTTGTGCGTAAAGTAGGTTTTCCCGCCAAGTCCGGTCTCCTGCGGGATGACGCGATTCATCTGGTGTTCCAGGTATTCCCAGGCCACGCGGTAAAGGTTCCGGTAGGCGTTCTTGATATGCGCGACGCTCTCGGCGGTGTGCTTGGCCGGTTTCTTGGCCCGGACCGCCTCGCGGTTGAGGCTGCGCGCCATGGCCTCGTTTCCGCGCTGGTAAGGGATGCCAAAGGTGAAGGGCTTGGCCTCATCCCGTTCCGCCTTGTGGTGCTTCTTGATTTCGGCGTCGCTCAGACTGCCCAGGCGTTCCGGATCCTTGGCGCGGGCCAAGGAAGCGTGCGGGTCTCCTTCGGGGTCCTCCATAATCCGGGTCATTTCCGGATCCCCAGAAACCTGAGCCAGCCGCTGCACCTCCGCGGCCGAGTAGTCCAATTCCACCATGAACCAGCCTCGCGGCGCCATCTCCATTCCGCGGATAGTGTGCGGCGGCCTTTCGCCGACTATCTTGGAGACGTAATCTTCCTCTCCCTTGGGCACCGCGCTCACGTTGGGCGAGGTGCGCAGCCGGTGCGTTTCCAAGGACCCCCAGTAGGTCGTGTAGAGGATGGACTGCTCCCGGTTCACGGCCATGGACAAGGCCTTCTGGCGTTTTCCTATGAGATTCGGGCCCGGTGACTTCTTCGTGTCAACCTCGCCGGCGCCGAACAGTTCAAGCTGGTTGCGATTGGAGTCTTCCTCTTGCTCCAATGACTCCAGGTATTCCTTCACCCGGCTGGCGCCCCAGGGCCCGTCTTTGCGGCAATAATTGTTGGCCAGGGTGGCAATCGAGCGGCAATCATTCAATTTTTCGCAAAGCGGGTCGGTTGGCGCCAGCATCTCCAGCGTCTCCTGATTGGTGGATGCGGTCACAACCGGATAGTCTCGTTCGGGAATCTGCAACGGCATCGGGCAGTCCGCGCTCTTGAGCGAGTTTCGGACCCTGGGATCGTTGAGATCGAACGTGGCGCTGCCGTGCCGCCGGTGGATGAAATCCAGCAACGCCTGCCCCTTTTTCCTGTCGGCGTCGTCCAACTTCGCGCCGGGCTTGAGCCGCGCCTCCTGGCTGGCCTTGAAGAGGGCCTCCCTGATGGCTCGCGGCCATTCGCGCACGGGTCGTTCCGTGGTGAACATCGGGTACAGCCCGATGCCCCCCGGCGGTTGGTTAAACAGAATCTGGCGCAGTTGCGCGGCCGAGCCGGGGTTCACTTCCGGGGTCGTCACGCGGGTCTTGATATAGCCGACCGTTTCGGCGAGCAGCCTTTCCAGACGGGTGTCGTACCATTCGATGTTCTCTGCGAGGCGTTTGAGGCTGAAGGGGTGCCCGACCAGTTCCATCTCGATCAGGGCTCCCATCTGCTTGCGCTTCACGTTGAAGTAAGCGTTCTCGAGCGTCCACCCTTTGGCCCAGGCGTCCGGTTCCCTGCGCTTGAGGTCCTCGTCCTGCTGTTTCAGGTCCGCCAGCATCGCCGGCACAAGCTCGAAGGTGCGGCGGCCGTCTTTGCAGCCGTAGGGCAGGCGAATCTCGGGCGGCACCAGGCCGTAACTGCCCTCAGTGATGCCCCTGGTCTCCCGGTAGCGGGCCAACTCCGCCTTGTGGTCCTCTTTTCCGAGGTAAACCTTGATGAGATCATCCAGCCCTTGAGGCTGTCCCTCGTCGAGCACTTTGGCCAGGTCGTAGGTGCACACGTGCAACTGGTCGCGCAGGTCAACGCCAAACAGGAGCATTTGGATCGCGTCCACTTTGAGCGCGTGCCCGACCAGCTTGATTCCAGGACGGCGCAAATGGCTGTTCAGTATGCCGGCCAGCTCGTTCTGGCTTCCTTTGAAAACCCAGCGGACCTCGTCAATGTAGGCACGGAAGTTGTGCGAGGGCGGCGTCCACTGTTTGAAGGCTGCTTCAGTGGGAAAAATGTAGACCGCGCCCTTGTCCTCCGGCAGGTCGTAGGGGTTGCGCAACACCGGTGCGTGGCGCCCCTCGTGGACACGGATGTTGAGCGTGCGGCTGCGGGTGGCCAGGATGATGTCGAGGATTTTGTAATCAGCCACGTCGTGGCCGACAAACTCGGTGTCGAGGCAAAACACCTCCTCGCGGTCAGCTTGAATTTCCTGCAAGTGCCGCCGCAGATCCGCCGGGTCGTCGATGCAGAAACAAGGGGGGTCAGGTGGGCTGTCCCTGTTCTGATTGAACCAGTTCATCAAGGCGCCGCGCATGGTTCGTTCCCAGCTCTTGATCCACTCCGCTTTGCCAAGCAGGTTTCCCGGTTGGGTCGCGCAGACCAGGTGCGTCTGATAGTGTTCGAGCGGTATAAGCTGTCCCTGCAATTCCGTGACGGTGGCATTTTCGAGGTGCTTGGCCAGGTGCGGCACAACATTGGCCCCGAAGCTGATGATGAGTTGGGGCTTTTTGTCGCGGATGAGCCGTTCGATGAATTGGAAACCATATCGTTCCTCCCCGGCCGTGACGCGCGTCTTCGGGGGCACGTACCAGGGCACCAGGTTCGCGTGGAGGCAGCGGCCCCAGCTCAATCCGATTTTCTGCAGGACGTGGGCGGTAAGCAGGGTGTAGGCTTCGCCGGTCATCACGCCCACGAAACTCACCGGGGCGTTTCTCCATCCTCCGCATTTCGGGAAAAGAGGGATGGTAGGCAACAATGAGAACGCCATTCCAATCCTCCGGGCAGTGAAAAGGAAACCGGTACCTCCTTTTCCGGTCCCTTCTTTTTGCCGCCCAGAGAGCCCTTGACGTCCTGGAACGGCGCTGCGCCGTCGAGCAGGCGCCGGTATTGTCTTTCGGGAAACGGCGCTGGCTCGGCCACAAACAGTCTGAGCTGGTCATCAGTTTCGACCCGCTCCAGCGTGGAGGAAACGCCGCCCTTTCCGTTTGACGGGTAATCGCTCACGGAAAAGTGTTTGGGTGAGATTTGCCCTCCTCAGGCCAGAAGGTCGGCCTCGCGGCGGGCCTGGCGGAGGCGGCGCAAGTTGCTCTGAATCTGCCCAAGTTCTGCTGGAGTGAATGGCTGTTCGGGATGCTGAGCTGCCTCGACCTCGCCCCGGTAAACTTCCGGGTTGAGCAGAAAATGCGGCAACCGGCGTTTCCCGGGGTGGTAGGACTTGGGCCGCACAAGCTGCGCCAGCCGGTGCTGGATAAAGCCGGGCGCCCGGCCGATCTTGATGATGAGTGTGAAGGTCAGTCCCACCAACCACAACAGCATATGCCAGGTGGGAATGTCCACCGGCAGAAACGTGGACACGCCCAGCGGCACAAGAAAACCCAGGACGGTAATGACGAAGAGATCGAAAACCTCCAGGTAGTAGAGAAAGCGTAGCGGGGCGTTGATCTTGCGGTTGTAGGGTATGGTTTTCACTCCGGGCCTCTACGCTTTGACGCCTTTGGGATAGCGCTTGGCGAACTCGGTGAGGGCGTCGGTGAGCGTCATGCCCGACCCCAGCAGTTTCTCAAACTCCAGCTTGTCTGCGGGCCGGGTGGTGGTGGTCGCGTAAAGCAGCGGCGGCATGGTCAGTTCCAGGATCAGGCGGCGTGTGCCTTGGGCGCGCTTCTGGATCATGTAGCATTGGGAGTATTGGCCGGGTTCGGTGACGAGGCTGCGCAGGGCCAGCAGATCGCCCTCGTGCCCCTGGATGTAGCGCACGGTTTGCTCGGCGACATTGGCGGAGAGTTTGAACAGAAAGAACGTGCTGATGGAGTCGCGAATGGCCTCGCTGTTCTTTAGAGACCCCCATTCGGTGATGCCCTGGGAGATGAACATGAGGGCAATGCCGTATTTGCGGTAGGTGCGCGCCGCTTCCTCCAGGAATTGGGCGCAGATCGGTGAGGACATCAGGTTCCAGCCTTCATCGATGAAGAACATCTTGTCCTGCGCTGCAAACTCGCGGGTCATTGTCTGGGCGAAGCGGATTGCGACCATCATCATGATCGGCCCAACGTCGCGATCGTCCTTGCGGCGCGTGAAATCAAACACCGTGAAGGGATTCCGGGCGGTGACCATGCTGTTGCCGTCAAAGAGATTGCCGTAACTGCCCCCTTTGCACCAGATGCGCAGCCGGTTGCCGAGCGACTTGGCGTTGGGGGAGGTCTGGTTGGCCAGGATCTTCTGCACATCGCTGAGGATCACTTCCTCGCCGCGCCCGGCCTTGGCCTGGTACGCCTGGCGGATGCACTCGGTTAGCAGCATCCGGTCTTCCTTGGCGAGCTGGTCGCGGTCGTTTTCAATGACCATGCGCTCGACCAGGAGCGCGTTCTGGATGATCTCTTCTTCGCCCGGGATGGTGCCCGGCGGCGCGTAGAGGAAATTCATCCGGTTGCGGTCACTGTCCAGATCCATCGTGAGATAGTTGCCCCCCAGAACGTGGCAGAGCTTATAATAGGAACCGCCGATGTCGATGCCGACGCAGCGCGCGCCATTGGCCATCTTCTGCAGGAGGATCAGGTTCGTCGCGACGGATTTGCCCGAGCCAGACGAGCCCGCGATCATCATGTTGTAGTTGTTCAGGCTGACCTGGTCATGGGGTTCAAAGTTGTAAAGGGTGCCGTAGCGGGTGGTAAACAGGCAGGCCGGCTTGGCTTCCGACCCGTCGGGCAGATACAGCGCCGGCAGCAGCGTGGCCAGTTGGCTGGAGGAGTAGGCATGGTCCCGGTAGCGGTCCTTGTCGCTCACGTAGCCGGGTGTGGTTTTGATGAAGTAAGGGAAAATGGGCGTGGTCTCGTGGATCCAGATCATTCCTTCGTTCTGCTGCCCAAACTGGCGCTGCTCCAGCACCAGGTCATTGAGGATGTCCAGGTCGGTTGCCCAAAGGTGGATGGAGTGCGAGGCGACCCACGGGCGGTCCCGGCCAGTGGCCAGTTCGTCAATCTCCGCTTCGATTTCCTCCAGTGTGCGGCGCAGTTCCGGTTGCTTGCCCACGCGCCCCAGCACCTGCAGGCGGCGGTTCTTGAGCTTGCGCAGCCGCTTGGCGGGGTCGCTGCTGCGCGCTTCAACGCAGAACGCGCCGGCAACAAAGCCCGGCGCCAGCATTTGGGGCAGCAGCATGCCAAACTGGAGCTGGCTGGGCGGCTCGTGGAGAAACACGATTCGCCGGTAGAGGCCGTCCATCTGGAGCCATCCCTGTTTCGGGTTCACCTCCAATTGGCCGTGGATGAAGTAGGCAGTTGCGGGCTTGGGTTCGATCGGATCGAAAGGAGGTGGCCGGGTACCCAGCGCGTAGGACCTGGGGTTGTACCACCAATAGAGCGTCTCAATCAGCTCGTCCGAAGGCATGAGCCCCGCCTGGATGCCCGCCGCCTTCAGCACGGCTTGGGCCTGCTGAACCTGCTTTGACAGGACGTTGACGGCGGTGTTCCACTCCTCCTGCGTCATGTTCGCCGCCTCGTCCATCGACAACTCAAATGTGTCCCGCAGGAGGTTCGATGCGCGCCGGATCCATTGGTCCCTGGGGCTCAACTTCCGATGGCGCTTGATTCTTTCGGAATATTCGACAATCGGTTCGATGCCGATGAAGAGGTAACAGGAGTAGCGACGGAGTTGGTTCGAGGCGGCTTTTTCCCGGTAATGCTGGCCGAGGTCGCGCTTGAACTGCGCCAGCAGCGGGTTGCCTTGCGGCCTCGTCAGCAGGTAGTCGTCCAGCAGTTCATCGTACTGGTTATGGCAGATCGTCAGAAACTGCAGGCGCGCTTCGCCGTCCCCCATGACCGCCATCTGGTTGAGCATGCTGCTGAACGTGTTGTGCAACTCGTCCGCCTGCTCGCTTGAGACAAACAGGGTGTCGGGGTACTGCACCCTCAAGCCGACGGCTAGCGACAGGTCCGGCGCGACGATGACGTGGTTGTTGACCCAGGCGATGGGGATCTGTTCATCGAGGCACACCCCTGACAGCCGATTCATCCGTTCGTACTGCAGCATACCCCATTATAGGCTCGTTCGGGGCATTCCCCACCTTCTTCTACTCGAACGCTGGCCAGGATCTACCACGCGTTCCAAGATGCCTTGTGGCTCCCCTGGCGCGAAATGATGTTGTACCCGTGGTTTTTCGCCCACTCTCGCGCGGCTGCGGCCAGATGGCTGTGCCCGCAGTTCAAATAGGTTTCTGCCATCTCCTTATAGCCGCTATCGCTGAGGATTCGGACCAACTCTGCTATCATTTTCTCTTTGCCCATGCAGATGAATGTAAGGACGGCATTCTCCAGCCTCTTTGCCTGCCGAGACCTTACGTCGTCCAAAAGGATCTTCTCGGTCATTGGCCAGGCACGCTCCAGAGCTGCACGTTCATGCTTGCATATCCACAGATAGACCCTCTCTTGCTCCGTGCGAGGCCGCCAGCCCATGCGGTCCAGAGCCGCTCCCAAGTCTTCGTTGATTTCCCAATCGGGCATCGCCGACTTCAGGACGGTCACGGCTTCTTCGCTTCCGATTGCCTCGAGCGTCTCGATGGCCCTCCGCCGAACTGCGACCTCATCGCAGGAGAAACAATCGTTTAGTGCAGCGGGGGCCGCGCTGCCCAGCCTCCTCAGACGATCCCACTGCCCCGTAGCAACGAAGTACCGGGCCTCGTCGTCCGGGCTCGGGGCAGTGAAGCCTAGTCTCTGGAGCGCTAAACCTGCATCCTTTCTTACACTCCACTCTCCATCGCTCAAGCATTCAACCAACGCGTCAACGACAGGCTTGCCGAGTTGGGTTAATGCATTCGTGACTGCGTCGCGAACGGTCTCCCATCCGGTTACCCAGGGATCCTCGCTTCTTGCCCTCAGGAAGGCGCCGGCGTCAATGTTACCGTTGGCGGTCTCAAACGACTCGGTCCTCAGTGGGTGCTTGCGAGCTTCAGAATACGCGGCTTTCAGACAAGCAACCAAAGGCCGAACAGCCCTTGCGTCACCCAGTTTTCCCAAGGCCTTCGCAGCGTATTCGCGTATACAGGGATCCGCGTCATCAAGGAAGGCAATCAAGGGTCGCACGGCCTGTTGTTCTCCGAGCACAGCCAAGCCGGCAGCCGTGTCCCCAATCGCGGAGCGCCTGCGCATTGTTCTATCCCTCGCGGGGTTTTGTCCGAACGTACTCAGGTAATCGAAATCGATAGCACCGACAACAACGCCGCTGTCCCCCAAGTCAGCGTTCGTCAGGCAGGCCATCAAAATTGCGACGGACTTCGCCTTCGCCACCTCATCGGCCGGGACGAAACCCATTTGTGCCAGGAGTGCTGCTGAGCGGTTCCGCAGGCTAGGTTCATCGTTGGTCAAGTAGGAGGCCAAGAGTGGCACGGCGGGCTTGCCGATCTTTAATACCTCCCAGTCGGCATTTAGGGCTAGGAAGTATTGCGCTCGCCGGTCGGCGCTGGAAGGGATTCCCCCAAGGCTCGAAAGGGCACGCGCAACCTGTTCCCTGACCTCCTTGGCGGGGTGCTCGAGGAATCTCGTGAGCGGCTCAATCGCTGGCTGCCCGAGCCTTTCTAACGCACGTATTGCCTGTGGCCCAGCGGACGGAGGGGCATCTTTTAGAAGTTCGACTAGCTCATGCAACGGTGATCTACCGAGCTTTTGCAGCACCGCCGCGTACCTACCACAGTCCATAGGGTATTTCTTTATGCCCTCAATTAAAGGCCCAACAGCGTCCTCGTTGGCTAGAGTGTTCAAGGCCTCTAATGCCTCGTGGCGCACTGATTCATTGGAATCGTTGACTAGGCCTATGGCTAAATGCATGGCCTCGGGGCCGCTTATCTTCTCCAGCGCGCTCCAAGCCTCGTTACGCATGGCCCCATTCGAACTGACAAGAAATGGAGCGATTGCAGGTAGGGCCCTTGGATCTCCGAGCCTTCCAAGAGCCTCAAGGGCTCTCCAGGCCTGTTTCCACGTATTATCCGTCAAGGAGTCGGCTAGAGGACCGACCGCCGCAGTATCTCCTATTCGACCGAGGGCGGATGCAGCCGCCTGGCGGACATCGCCATCTGGGTCTTTCAAGCAGGCTATTAGGAGTCCCAAAGTGTTAGTATCCTTCATGTACGACAAGACCTCGATGGCGTCAAGGCGCACCTGACGGTCAACATTGGTGACGCCCGCGACGATCTCATCGATCGCTCGGGGACCGAATTTCGCCAGCGTCTGCAGAGCCATGTAGTCGTGCTCTTGCGTATAAAAGGAAAAAAGAGGGGCAACCGATCGTTTGCCCATAGCCAATAGTCCGCGCCAGTCTTCAGATGCAATCAGCAGGCAGATTCTCTCGCCGTCATTCGTTGTCGTGTAGCCTGCCCTCAAGAGCGAGTGTGCAGCAAATCTCCTCAATTCGGGACTTGGGTTTTTCAATGACTCAACAAGCACCCCAATCGCGGGAGCGTCCCCGATGTTGGCTAACGCTTCCACAATATTGGAACACAAGCTGAGGTGCGGCTCAGCGGCCAGCTTTCGCCTCAGGCCTTCGATGAGCGGATCGGAGTCAGGAATAATTGCCCCCTCAGCTTTCTTCCGGTTTGCAGCCGCCTCATTCAAGCAAGCGACGAGGGCACGCACGCTGCTTGCATCCTTGAGGCTTCCCAGCGCTGACGCAGCGGCGGCACGAACACCGCATTCGGGGTCCTTGAGGTCGAGCCCTCAACGCGAGTGGCACCCGTGGATCCACGATCCGCGCGAGCACCCTCGCCGCTCGGACCCGCACCTCCGGACGCCTGTCGTCCAGGCACGCGATGAGCGAAGGGACAGCCGCGCTCCGAACGCTCGCGACCGACCCTCGGGGCAGGCTAGGCGTGTCAGCCGATCCCTCCAGAAGGCTATTGGCGACAGCTTCAGGAGTACCTGCTCTCCGACGATCCACGGGAGCACCCGCTAAGAACGATAGCCACCAGGGCCACGCCCAGTGTGGAAGAGGCAATCGCTCTGAGTCGAGTTCCCGAAGGAAGCCGGAGCACGATGCACGCTCCAGCCCAGCCTGGGGATCTGGCCTGTGCTGCTGTCATAACCCCATTATCGAGCGTATCGGCCTTAGCGGTCAAGCCAATATCATGCCGGGGATGGCAGTCGGCTGGGTATCCAGTCGGGGATTCAAAATCACCCGAACGTGGAACATTTCGAGGACGCCGGTCACCACAGGCTAACCCAGGCCCGACTCGCTGTTGCCGGCGGGCGCGGGGCGGCACGCCAACAGCGGCAGCCAGGGGGACCTCAAGCCGTAAGAGTTGGCAGTAAAGAAACAGGTGAACAACCAGCGAAACCAGGAACACAAGTCACTCCACGGAAATCAAAACGCAAGTCAAAGACATCGAGGCCCTGCCTCTGGCCTCCGAGCTGATGGGCCCGCCCCCCAGGACGCCACCGCCAGGGGTTATTACCAGGCCACCAGCCACGGAGACTACCTCATCCGGGTCAAGGACTCCTATGACATCGCCCCCCGAACTGAACTGGACCGGCAAATCAGCGTCATCGAGTTTGCTCCGCCAGGAAAGCAGCAGTTCAGCCAGGTCGTCGACGGCATAATCGAAACCGCCGAGCTGAACGAGGTGGTGGGAGGGCAACAGGGCAAAATGCTGGATGCTGCGTCAGGCCTCCGACTCTTTCTCGTCTATTGGGGGTGGCGCGCAAACGGCGGAACTTTTTCATCATGCTCCGGCCGGCTGCGGACCACATCGGGCAAATCAGGCACTGGGCTAGTTCAGCAGACGCTCGTGGCCGACTTGCGCGAAACCGAGAATTTGCTTTCTTAGCGTTAGGCGAGAAAGACTGCCTCTTGGCCATGATACTCCAACCATCCGCACGGGCCAGAAGGTGGGCAGCCTGCTGGGCATGCGCTTGGCATTTGGATTTGATTGACGTGCGGGTCCGAACTCTCCATAATGCAAAATGCAATGTCGCCGCACGGGACCCAGGACCAACGCTGCCTCAGTTGTGCGTCCCCGCGGCGTAGGGCTGCGAGAACAACCGCTATTCAAACTCTGTATGAATGACTCACCACTCAAACGCCAGGAAGCGCCCCCATCTCCCCTGAGCCTGCAGCCCGACCGAAAAGGGTCGGGCGAAAAGGAATCACCGACTACCGAGCGAACGGGGCCATCCCTGGCTTCTGTTTCGACGTTGGCGAACCTCGACGACAACTCAGACACCACCAAGGGCGGGGACAGTGCCCGAAGCCCTGGCACTGAGCCCCCGCCTTCAGCCCTCAAGCTAGAGGGAGCGGAGGAGATCCCCAAGAAGGCAGTTTCCAAGCTCGATACTACTGCGGGCGGGTTAGGCTGCGCGAGCTTAATCGCCGGGGCTGTCATGGGGGTTGCGCTTATCGTGATAACTAACAATTATCCGGATCCTACGGACTTGCGAGGGATATTGAAGGTGGCGTATTATTTCTGCGGAACCTGCGTACTCGCGTTGCTTCCGGGTGGCGTTGTCTTGATGCTTGTCTCGTGCGCGCTGGTCTCGCTGAAAGAACACCGGGGCAGGGTTGCCATTAAACTTGGCGCTTGGCTCCAGCGCACTGGGGGTTTCATCCTTATGTTCGGCGTGATGGCATTGGTAACCGCACTCATCAAAATCCCGCTCAGGGCTCCGCGACCGGACGACATAGCAACAAAAGCAGACATTCAAGGATTCGCAGGCTTCCTCACCAGGGCTGGCGTATGGATGGTTATTGTCGGCTTCTCGATGTGGCTGACGGGAGGGCTGATCCGGCCGAGACAAACAGAAGCGCGGCAGGCGGCTCCCGGCAAAAGCGAGCCGATGGGCGAAGCGGGCCCTAAAACCGTCAGCGAAGCCGCTGAACACCGCGAAAAGGAGTCGCTGAAGCGGGCCATCTAGAGGCTGAAGGCCAACCATGACGCTGGCGCCCAGAGCACTTCAGGCGCTGGAGGTCCGGGCAAGGCCAAAGAGCAGAGTCCGAGCACGGAGTATGCGTTCGAGCGGCAGCCCCAGAAGGGGCCTTTGCCACAGGGCGGTGTCCACGTTCAGGAGGGCACGGGGCCCAAAGTGAGGTAAGCTCCTAGGGAATGGCGGTCGTTCTCCTGGGCAATCTGGACCATTGGGTTGGGGCTCGTGAAATCCGCCTTTGCTCCTGTCCACAGCATTCCCGGGCAGGCGTGTTCCCTACCGTTCCACGACGAAGCGCTTGAGCCGGGGGTCCTCGACGGGGTTGCCCGTAAAGAGGACCTCGCCCGCCACACTGATCGTAAAGTGACCCTGGTCAATGTTGATGTAGGCTTCTCTCCCCTGGCGGTGCCCGTAGTAGTAATCGATCCCGCACCGCGAATCAGGCCCCTCTCGAATTTTCCAATCGCGGGCACGAGTTGGTGTCAAGACGGCGAGCATCCCTGGCAGGTTCGTGGTCACCACTTTGACCGTTTGCTTTTGGCTCATGTTTTCGTCGTTTGGCGAAAATCACCCCGTAGAAGGTGGCCATGACGTTAGAAAGGCATCCTGCACTCGCCTGTCCCCAAAGAGCCTGTCGGACACGAGCGCCGTTCGCTGTCCCTTATCGATCCTCGCCGGCCCCAAAACCAATCCAATTTTTGCTAGTTAACAAGGACATCAGGCAACTTTTCGTGGCTTATTGTCCGAACGATGGAGTGGGTGGAATTTCCCCGCAACGCGAATAAATAAGCCGCGAAAAGTGGAATAAACTGTTGCTAAGTAGCAAAAAGTGGATTATGCTCGCTATCACGATGGCTTTAACCGTCAAAAAGTCGCCTCTGAGTTTGGACAGCCTGCCGGAGATCTTTGTTTCCAGCAAGCCAATGAGCTCTGCTGTCTCCAAGGCCGTAAAATCCGGGCGCCTGCGCAAAGTCGGCTCCCGTCTTTACACCAAGAACATGACCGAGCCACCTGAGCGGATCGTCAGAAGGAACTGGCATGCTCTGTTGAAGGATTATTTTCCAGACGCGCTGATTTCGGATCGGACGGCACTTGAAAACCGTCCAGCAGCCGATGGCTCTGTTTTCATCATCTCCTCCGGAACACGGCCAGTCAGATTGCCTGGCATCACCTTTCGTCCGCGCAAAGGCCATCCACCCCTGCAAAACGACCTGCCGTTTTTGGGCGATATCCGACTGTGTTCCGCACCGCGCGCCTGGTTGGAGAACATGCGACCGTCCCGCAAACGTGGGGCGGAGGTGGCGCGGACTTTGCCCAGGTCGGAGCTGGAGGGACGGCTCGATAGCTTATTACGCCAAGGTGGAGAAGCGGCTCTCAACAGGCTACGGGATGATGCCCGCGAGGCCAGCAGGCAGCTTGCCATGGCGGAAGAATTCCGTTTGCTCGACGAACTGATCGGCACATTCCTTGGGACGCGGGAGGCAAAGCTCGAAACTTCCCTGGGGCAGGCGCGCAAAAGAGGGAAGCCGTATGACCCGGATCGGTTGGCTCCGTTCCAAGCGTTGTTTGAGGAGTTGCGGGCCAGGGCCCCGGTCACGAGGCCAGCGGGGCGCATGGCAGACTCGGCCAAAACGAATCTTGCCTTCTTTGAGGCGTATTTCTCCAACTACATCGAGGGCACCGAGTTTGCCATCGAGGAGGCGGTGGACATCGTCTTCCACGGGGTTATCCCCCGGGAGCGCCCTGAGGATGCACACGATATTCTAGGCACCTTCCGAATTGTTTCCAACAACGCGGAGATGGCCCGAACGCCTCGTGATTTTGACAGCTTTGTCTCGCTTCTAAAGGAGCGCCATGCTGCATGCATGGCGCTGCGGCACGATAAAATGCCGGGCCAGTTCAAGTCCAAGGAGAACCGAGCGGGCAGCACGGTCTTTGTTGCCCCCGACCTGGTACTGGGAACCCTCGAAAAGGGGTTTGAGATTTACCGCGGGCTCGAGCTGGCGCTGCATCGAGCCATCTTCATGATGCTCCTCGTAAGCGAAGTTCATCCCTTTGTCGACGGCAATGGGCGAATAGCGCGGATAATGATGAACGCCGAGCTGGTGGCGCAGGACGAACAAAAGATCATCATTCCCACCGTCTACCGGGATAACTACGTCAGCGCGTTAAAGGCGCTTTCTCAGTCCGGGAAGAGCACTCCCATTGTTCAGGTGCTCGATTTTGCGCAGCGGTACACCGCCGCCATTCGATGGGAGGACTTCAATGCGGCCCGCGCGGATTTGCAGGCCACCCACGCCTTCCTCGATGCAAACGAGGCTGAAGACAGGGGAATTCGGTTGATGCTGCCGAAGCAGGTCAGGCAATAAAGCGACACTCAGCTGGTGGCACGGAGGCAGAACTCCCGGTCGGTCGTCCTCGCCGGATTGGCGTGGTGATCGAGTGATCAAGCCGCCTTCGCCCAGGGATCCGCTACTTGGCCGCCCAGGTGATCAGAGTCTCCACGATCTTCGGCACCAGGAAGAGTATGACGGAGCCGCCGAGGTTTTTGCCCATGGCTTCCATGTCGCCGCCCTTGAACTTCACGGCAGCGATCCCCATGAAGATGATGCCCAACAGATAAAATACGTAGAGGGCGTAATGGGTTACCGTGTAAAGGGTGTTCGTTAAGCCAGAACTTTCGGTGGAGGCGTCCTTGAAATTGTTGACGGTCAGCCCGCCTTGCGTCTGGGCCCACGCCAAGTGGGGGCTGGCCAGGAGCATCAGGGTGAGCAGCCCAAGAAGGAGTTTCGGCACCAAGGTTTTCATGTTGATCTCGTTTACGCGTTGCATTTGTGTTTCGGCCTTTCGTTTAATCGCAAGGCCCGTCTTCTCCATTCTAGGTCTCTCAAGCGAAATGTGTTCGGCTTCGTCCGAAAAAATGCGGGAGCAAGCCCGCATTCGGCGCGCTATATGTGCCCTTGGTCCTGGCCGAACTTTTCTGGAAAGAATTGGATGAGGATGCGGCAGAGCGAGCCGAGAGTGCAGTAACAGGAAAAGAAAAGGAACGCCAGGATGCGCAACGCGATTCGCAGCTTGGGTGCCTGAAGGATGTCGAAGAGTTCCGTGATCGCAGGATGCCAGGCAACGGCCACCCCGGTCAGGAACAGCAGGCTCGCGAAGATGCTTAAGACCACGGCGTTGGTGGAGGGAAAGGGGCGCGCGAACCAATTCATCATGGCCACAAGGATTTCTCTCATGGGTTGCGCCATTGTTGGGGCACGGCGTCGTAGGCGACTTTTGCGGCGAGATTTGTCGGGTTGAATTGGTAGTAATAGTGGCCCTTGGCGGCGAGCAGGCTCTGCAGCTCGAGGATGCGGCCCAGGGTGTCCGTCGCAGTTTCCTGGAGACCCTCCATATCAGCCAGTTGTTGCATCCGCAGCAGGGTTGCCAAGGCGTCGTCCTGGGCGACCTGGTTCGATGCGTCTTTGAGGCTGGCCACCCTCCAGGCGCCAATCGCGGCCAGGATGAAGATCACCGTCAATATCATGACCATCTCGACCAAAGTGAAACCACCTTTACGCTTCATTTGCCTTGGCCTGTTTGCGCTCGCGGTAGCCCTTGATCGCGTTGCTGGCGGCGAAGACCGCCAGGCCGGGAGCTCCACCGACGGCGGCCCAGAGTGCAGCCTTCCCGGCAGATTTTCGGTCCGTGACGCCAAGGACCCTGCCCGCGCTCCGGGCGGCGCCCAGCAGGGCGCGGTCCTTGGGCCCGGCGGTCGCCGCCCCTCCCCAGGCAATGACCGGCGGCGTGCCGCCGGCGAGCCCGCCACTTGCACCGCCGGCTGCCGAGGCTGCCGCGCCGGCCCCTTTGGCGGCAGCCCCCGCGGCGGCTGCCCCGCCCAGCCCGACGGCGGCGATGCCGCCGGTAGCCGCCGCTGCAGCCAGCATGGCGACTCCTTTGGCAACATTCATTTGCGCCATGAAAATGTTGCCCCCACCGAGCATGATCTTGACGATCTTTGGCAGCGCGATAATGGTGACCAACCCGAAGAGCAGCGGGAGCTGGCTTAGAATCAGCGCCATGGCCCCCGTCAGGCCGGCGATGGTCCCAATCCACGAGGTCAGCGCGGCCAGCATCTGCATGATGACGATCAGCATGGCCGGGTAAATGGAGGGGTAGATCATGGTCTTGACGGCGCTCCAAAAGATCTTCGCGGTGTTGGGCAGCATGATGAAGGGGCTGGTCATCACCACCAGGATCACGCCGAGCTTGCACAGCGCAATGCCCAGCATCATCCAGATCAGCATCCCGCCCAGGAGCAAGGCCTGCTGCGCGCCTTGAGTGAGGAATGTAGCCACCTTGGCCGGGAGCCAGGACACGACGTTGTAAACTGCGGCGCCGGCTTTGCCGATCCAGCTGATGATCGTGGACCAGAGCGAACTGCCCGTTCCGGTCGGGCTGCGCCCGCCAGCGACCTGAGTGACCGTCGCCAGTTGCAGCACGGCCGGCTGTTGATACCAGGAGCTCCATTGCGCGGCCTGGGGGTCCAGCGTGTTGTTGGCCAGGTAAGCCCAGGTGGTTGTCCCTCCAGGGATCGTGAGGGTGTCAGCGGCGGCATCGATCAGGGACTGGTCGCCGGCCGTGAGGCCGTCGTTGTTGTAATAGATCTGGGCGATCGCCAGTTTGAAAGCGGCTTCCTCGGCGTCCACGTCGTCCATGCCCATGTTGCGGTGGGCCTCTAGGTTTTGCATCCCCACGTTGTAAACGGTCATGAGGCAGTACATGGAGGCGGCCTCTTTAAGGGAGGTGCCGCTGATCTGCGGGTCCGTTCCTCCCGCGGCGGAGTTGTAACCCTGGGAACCGCCCAGATACTTCGCCAGCGTGGTCGCGGTTTGGCTGCCGTTCTCGAACAGGATGTAACGGGAGATGTTGTACATGTCCCGCTGCTCGGAAAAGGCCGTGGCCAGCGCCGCTTTCTCAGGCCCGGTGATGATGGCGTAGCAGTTGCGCGTCAGTTGCGGGCCATAGACCTTCAGGTACCAATCGTTCAGGCCTTCCTGGCTGACCATCCCGTTGATGATCGCGCCGTTGATGCAGGCGGCAATGCCGATGGCGGCCGCCAGCACATAATTGCACAGCACATTGGCCTTAAGCATGCACAAGACCGCAAAGACGGCCCGGCCGAGCCATGACGCGTAATCCAGCCGCCCCTCGTGCAACTGGCGGATGAGGGCCGCCCCTGTCGTAACCATGAACAGCAGAAAAAGGACGTAATACATGCCTCCGCCGAAGAAGTTGGTGAAGTAAATGTCCATCGTCGCGAACACGCGGACCAGAACAGGCACAATGACATATCCGGACAAGAGCCCGACCTTGGGGTCCGTGTTGTTGATGTTGATGTCTTTGAGCAGGGGCACGCCGCTGAACATGTTTTTGATCGAGGACAAAGCGGCGTTGTCCATGGAAGCGCCGAACGCGAACAAGGAACGGACCATCAGCCGCTGGGACGAGCCGAACTCGTTGTTGGGGTCGCTCCCGAGCATGCCCTCCAGCGTCGTGTAGTCACGGTTGGGATCGAGCGCAAACTGGTCATCCGTGGGGGTGTTCATCTGGTATTCGCCCCGGAGGATCTGAGCCACTTGGTTGGCCAGCTCGGGCGTAATGCCCTTGTCGTTGGCTTGCAAGGTGGCGGCAAAAACCGGGGTGCCGCGCAGGGCTGCGGCAACAACCAGGATGGCGGCGATCCGGTTCACGGCTGCTGCTGAGGTATGTTGTCGCGGACCCGCTCGATTTTTTCCCGGTCGTACTCCTTCCGGGCAGCCTCGTTCCTCTGCGCCGCCCGGAACGTTTGCCGGTTGTTGATCACTTCGCGCAGCTCATTCAGCGCGCGGGCCTTGGCCGCCTCCTGGGCGGCGCGCAGACTGGCGCGGTCGAGCAGGGTCCCGTCGTTGGTCAGCGCGGTATAGAAGAGCCGGTTTTGCAGTTGGATGTTCGTTGAGTTCTGGCGGGCCTGTTCCGCGCTCGACATCGCCGCCTGTGTGAGCGGATCGATCCGGCCGCTGAGCGAGGGCAGAGACGAGGCGACGGGGACCGACTCGTTCATCCTGATGTGGTAGGAGCCGTCCCCATAGGACTGCTCGTATTCAGCCTGTCGGGTTCGCAGGTCCGCCTTCTTGGTTTCCAGGTCTTGGATGGCGGTAATCGCCTCCTCCTGCTGGTCCTGGTTCTTGAGCATGTTCACAGCCACCTGGCTCCCGGGGTAAACCATGCCGCTGGTCCCTTCGAGCCCCCGGACCAGTTGCGCGGTGATCGTGTTGTAAAGCGGGTTGTCGACGCAGCCGAACGTGCTGGGCCAGCACGGAATATTGGCCCAAGGCGGTCCCACATGAGCCCACAAGGCGTAGGCGGCGATGCTGATGAGGGGGATGTCGCTCAGCTGCATGTTTCCCACCTGCGCCTCGAATATCTGCCGGGCTTGCGAGGAGGAAATGACCGTAGCCAGCGCGGGCTGCTGGTCCCGCTGCGTTCGGTAGCCGGCAATCGGAGCCAGCATCTCCTGGCTTTGCTGGGCGTCCAGTGTTGTTCCAGCCGAGAGCGCGCTCGGGTTGCTTTGGGCCAGGCACAAGCCAGGCAAGAGCACGGACAGCCCTGTTGCGATAAATCTCTTCATTTTCTCAATCCACAGGAATGTTGGACATGGCCTTGCGGATGGCCTCTTGGTCCCGCTGTTTCTTGAGTTGTTGCTCCCGTTGCGCCGCTTCGGCGACATTGGCGTCGTTGACGTTGTTCTTCATTTTGTCCAGCAAGGCAGTTTGCTGGTACAGCAGCGCGTTCTGCGCGCCGGCTTGCTCGATGAGAGTGCCGTCCTCGGTGTCATCGAGGACGGACTGGGATTGGGCCAGAACATTGCTGCCGTAGCTGCGCGAGGCATTCGCATTGTTGATGATCCTCGAATTGTAGCCCCCCAGCGCCATGCGCTGTTCCCAGTCGGTTGCCGTGCCGTTGCTGACCCTGGTCAAGGCGGTCTCCCAGCGCTGTTCCATGGACGTCAGGTCCCGTTGGCCATAAGCCAGCTGGTTGGCCCAGTAATTGATGTTGCTGTCGAAACTCTGAATGGGCGCCGCCCGGCCGGTGAAGAAATCGGTGCTGGCCAGCCGCGTAAAGGAGTTGAGCCATGCCTGGGCCTTGGCCTTGAGCGTGTTGATGTTGCCCAGCGCCGTCTCGTAAGTTTTGACCTCCTGGTTGTAAATCTGCGTGGCCTGACTGAGGATGCCCTTGGAGGTGTCCAGTTGCTGCTGCATCGTTTGATACTGCTGATAGAGCTGCTGGAGCGAACTGACATTGATGGTGGGAATCTGCGCCAAGACCGGCGTGAGCAGGCTGGCCCCGATGATTAAGGTGAAAATGGTCTTTTTCATGGTTTGTTGTCGTTGTTCCGTCCGTTTTCCAGTGTACGATCCGCGGGGTGTCGTTGACCTCCGAAGAATTGACTCAGGGCTTCACCATGTACTCGTAGCTCCGGCTGTGGTAGGGGACACTCTCGTAAATCCCTTCGGGCAAAGGGACCTGCCGGGTTTTGGGTCCTTTCTTGCCGCCTCTATCGGCCGGGTCACTGAGCACGGCATTTTCGCTCCACCACTCGTCCAGCACCTGCGCCCGTCCCTGCCGTTCCCCCTCGGCATAGGCCTCCTGGAGTTCGCGCTGCTTGCGTTCCTGCAGGGCGTAGGTAATGCCTCCGGCCGCAACGGTTCCCACCGCCGCGCCCACAGGAGCCCCGTAATCTTTGTTGATGGCTTGGCCGGCGAAAGCGCCACCGGCGCCGCCCAGAGCGCCTGCCACAGCCGTAGTGCCGTTGAAAGCAGAGGCGTTGCCGGTCTGGGCCGGTTGAGGGTAATAACAGCCGGCTGCCATTAGACTAACGGCCGCGGTTATTGCGAGTGTAAACGAGGTTTTCATGTGACAGGCGCGGTTGGGGATTTTTCTGCGGATTGGCTTGGGCTCGCCTTGTTGCCGAGGCGCTGACCCGGTTTGCTGTTCTTGGACGACGCGGTGTTCCCCTTCTTGTGCAAGTTGAGGTTGACCGCCAGCTTCTTCACCGCCGCGTTGGCGTTTTCGAGCTGCTGGAGATAGTCGTCGAAATTGCCCTGGGCGATGACGTGGCTGAGGTATTCCTCATCCGTCAGATCGGCGAGCCAGGAAGGCTTCACCGCCTTGACGCGCGCCACCAACTCCTTGGGGAGGTCCAATGTCATGGATATTGTTTCTGCCATAAGACGGCTATTGTTGGGTGGGTTGATTGGTTCCTTGCTCGTGCGCCTGCTCGGCTTTCTTGAAAGCGTCCTCCAGAATGCCGCGCAGCTTTTTCTCCTGTTCCCTTGCCGACTCGGTCCCTTCAGGCAGGACGCCCGTTGCCGGCGCGTTCGTCCCCGTCAGTTTGTCCTGCGCTTGCTCAGCCGGCGCGGGGGCTGGTTTGACGGGAGGTTCCCTGGGTTTTTGCGGTGAAACCAACGGTGCGCAGGCCTGTGGTGAACGGGGCGCCAATTCTTCCGCGTCAGGGTTGGCCGGTATCGCCAGCCAGCCCAGATACGGGTCATAGGCAATCGTCTCGCCAGCCGCGAGTTTCGATTCGGCTTCCCGCCGCTCCTCCTGCTGGAAGAATCCCAACACCCGCACGCGGCTCACGTCCAGTTGCGCGGTCGGTTGACCGTTTTTCCTGGACTGGATGTAGTCGTAGTAGCTCTTGGAGGGGGGCGCCAGTCGGGGCGGCTGGTTGTCCGCCGGAACGTAATACTTGCTGTTCTTCTGGGCGGCGGCGAGGTTCCAGCGGCCAGGCTCGCGGATTACCAGGATCCTCCCTGGAAACACGAGATTGCCGTCGTCGTTCACGTAGGAAGCCATCTCCACCTCTTCGATCACAGGGTTGATGTAAATCGGCTCCGGCCTGGACGGCACCTCCGCCACTCGCGGTTCTTGCGCGCCCTGCGGCGGGATCACCTGCACCATCGGCTCAGCCGGTTTCAGGCTTGGCGGCTTTTGCTTATGGGTTGCACAGCCCGTGATCCAAATCACCCCAACCGCGGCCAGAAGGAGACGAACCTGTTTCATGGTTTTGTTCTGGGTCATAAAGCGAGTTCTGGTCATTCCAAAGTTTTCGTTGCCCCTGGGCTGAGCGGCGGCGCCTGGGTCCCGGAGGGATTTGCTGCTGCCGGCACGCCAGGCGGAAGCTGCACAGCCGTTGAATAGGGAGCCGCAGCCGTTTCGGTTGCGGCCGTCGGCGCGGGATGGCGCGCCGCCCCCTGCTGCTGGCTCAGCGTGATGACGTTTGGCACCGGGTTGGCGTCTTGTTTGTCGAGGAACTCCGCGCTGCCCCCCTCCTTGCCCAAGGTCAAGTCCAGCGGCGCCGTGAGCAGCGCCCAGCCAAGTGTTCCCCGTGGCACAATGGTCCCCTGGGGATAAAGCGCGTTCAGTTCCTTGGCTTTGTCGGCCATAAGCCCGCTTAACACTTGAGCGGTCCCGTCGAGCAGCTTGCTCTTGGCGTTCAAGGCGTAGGTTTGCTGGCTGCCCACGATGGTGGTGTTGCCGGAGGGAATGATTGACTGCTGGGTTGTTACGTCCTTCAAAGCGTCCATGAAAGTCTTAACCGTGGTGGACGCCAGCGGCAGCAATTCCAGCATCAGCGGCGATTCGGTTGCATAGCCGTCGAACCCGGGTTCCTGGGCCAAGCTCAGGACCATGGCGGTGATGGGGTATTCCTTGCCTTGCGGATCGATGATCGTGTTCACCCGGACGTTGACCTTGTGGTTGGGGCCTTGAGTGGCCGTGCCCATAAGATGCCAACCGAAAGGCAGTTGCAGCTTGCCGTTGAACTCCACGTCCTTCGCCACGGCCATCTGGACCGGCATCGACCCGACCGAGGTGTTGATTCTGCTCAGGAGCACAAGGGGAATCGTGTGGCCGCGCGGAAGGAATCTCTTGATCTCGTAGCCCGTCTTCCTGGGTTTGGCGGCGGTCGGAACATTGGTAAACAGCAGGAGCTGGTCAACGTAAAGGTAGCTCTCTTGGTCCCCCTTCGAATTGGCCTCCTCCGAGCCGCTGCTCCGAATGGGGTTGCTGGTGAGCTTTCCATCGCCACTGTGAAGCGCCGGCAGATGCCTGGGATCGACCCTGGGTATCCAATCTCCCAATGCCGAGTCGGCAGGCTTGGTCTTTTTCTCTGGATTGGCCGCTGGGGGCTGGTTCGTCGCTTGTTCCTCTGCGCACTTTCGGTAAAGGTCCTCCAGGCTCTTGCTGGGCCGTCGGCGGGTTTCAGGCAATTGATCCTTCAGCAGCAACGGCTGCTCAACGGGAGACCCCCCGCCCTGGCGGGTGCTTTGACTGCTGGGCGTGACGACCCTGACGGTCGGGTCTTTCCTCTGCGGCAGACGAATCACGTGCAGGACATATAGCCCGCCCAGAATCATCACCCCCATGACGATCAGGATGACCCCGAACCCCAAGGCTGGTTTGCCTTGGGCATTGGTTCTGGTAAGCGAGAAAATGCTGTTCACGGGTCCTGTTGAGGTTCGGGCGTTCAGTTGAGGGCCGGCGGCCGGCAGCCGCAGTTCGAAGCGGGCACCTTCAATGTCGAGCCCGTAGCCTTGAAGGAACAGGTATTTGATGTCGGTTTGGCCCGGCAGCAGCACTTTGGTGCCCTGTTGGGTCAAGAGGTAGTGGAACGCGGTGTTGGCGATGTAAGGCTCGATTTGGGTCGCGGAGAGGTAAACGGCCCGGCTGGTGGGGTTGTGAGCCTCGACCTGCACGATAACGACATCCTGCGGGTAATAGTGCCACGCGCTCTGCAGAATCACCTCGGCCCCGTCCCACAAATACGTGGCGCCCTGGGGGCTGCTGCCGATGTCCTTGGCCACGACACTCGCGTAATTGGGGTCACGCACGCTCTGGTTGATGATGTGGATGAGGCGGGTGGTGTTGATCTCAGGAGGCGCCAGCGGGGGCACCTTGCGCAGGTTGCGGCCGGACCCACCTCGCTCGGCCGTGTAGGTCTTGCGGTAATTGACCTTTTCCCGGCCGACGAGCAGCCGGAACGTGTAGGTCTGGCCGTCCATGACGACATGCATGTCCACATCCCCTTTGGCGACTTTGGGAGAGAGCAGGAGGTAACATTCTTTGCTGTCAGGCGGGTTGCGGCCGATGTTGATGACCTGCGTGTTCACGCTGACTTCCTCCACCGGTTTGGGAAAGATGAGCTTGGTTATCTGGGCCGGCATCGAGTACCACATTCTCGACGATGCGCGTGGAAAGCCGCACGCCGTCGGCAAGGTTCGATTGGGTCGCGTCATTGCCCTGGAAAGGATCACCGGCCAGCGCGGTCCCGGCGGCGAGGAGCATCAAGATAAGATGAGCGGGTGTTTTCACGGCTTGCGCTTTTGGCTAAAATGGGGTGTGTCGTTTGGGCAAAGGGATTTCCTGGTTCTTCCGCACGCCCAGTTCACGCTCAAGCTCCTGTTTCGAGAGTTTCTTGAGCCTCTCCTTCTCGGCCAGGAACAGCTCGTAGTAATCTCCCGGCCGGATCTCCTCCAAGCGCGACAACAGGTAGCGATCACCGGAGAGCAGCCAGCGGGTGCGGATGTAAATGGGCGCGCTGGCGCTTTCCTGGCTGCTGCGCTTGCTGAGCATTGCTTTGGTGACCGTGTCGAAGCCCTTCGCCGGCACGTTCACCGCTTCGAAAGTCTCGACAACGCTCAAATTCACGGTCGAATTGGTCTGCTTGGAGGCATTCTGCATCTCCGCGCGGAAGCGTCCCAGCAACTGCGGTTTGACGTTCTGCCTGACCGTATCGAGATAATTGAAACTGCCCTCCTGGTAATAGAGAATCTGGAGCACGTTGTTGACCAGTTCCGTTCGCGCGAGCCGGTCCATTTGCAGATCCCCGGCCGTGGTCTCAAAAACGACGCCCTTGGGGAGCCGGGCGTAAATGGGCGGCAGGCGCTTGCTCTCCTTGGCGAGGATTCCCCCGACTACGACGATGCTCGCCAGCAGCAGCGCCTGGAACGCCCACAGGCGCATCAGGCGGCGGCGGACTTCGTCGGTTGGCCGCCAGGCACGGCGTTGGGCCTCGGGTTCCTCGGACCAGAAATGAGTGTAGGGTATGCGGTCCATGATCAAGCGCCGGTCCGGTCCCGGGTTTTCAGTTCCGCGTCATAGGCCTCGGCGGCCGCTCCGATAAACTCGTCGAGGCGCTGCACGTAATAGCCCCACTTGTTGCGGTTGGACATCGGCTCCCAGAAGATCTCGATTTGGGCGCGATACGGCTCCATGCCGCTCTTGCCGGAGAGGGTGTGGGACATGCGGAAGCCCCTGACGTAGGCCGAGATCATCCGCGTTGCCGGGTTGTAGCGCCAGCGGGTGACCTCCGAAATGTAGAGTGTGTAAATCGGAAACTCGGCCGGCAGGATGTTCTTCAACTGCTGGTTCATTCCCTTCTGCTGAAGCCGGAGGTAGATGGCGGCATCAATGCTCCCCTCCAAGAGATTCAGGTTGGGCATCCCTTCGGAGGACGATTGGTTGGCCGCGTTGACGACGAAAATGACAAAGGCCTCCGCCTGGTTCTGGTTGAACGTGTCGAAGCCCTTGGCCTTGAGCAGCAGTTCGGTGGAGGGTTCGGGCAAGTTCACCTGGCAGCTCCGCCGCTGGCTGATGATCGCGTAAACCGCCAGCAGACAAAGCAGGATGAGCAGCAAGACACCGGTTTTGAGCCGTTCCCAGCGGGCCAGCCAGCGCAGCCACGCCAAGGGGTACCAATGGTAATTGCCCTCCCCGATGAGTTTGGGGGGCAGCACTTCTTCGCCCTGCAAAGGCGGGTTGCCCGTGGCCTCGAACTGGCGCAGGAGCATTTTCAGCGCCCCAACCTTTTTGGCCGGCTTGACGGCCTGCGGGTCCACGACGTCGAGGCTGGCTTCTTCTTGCGGGTTACCGAGCATTTTTCAAGGGCGCCATTTCAGGCATTGCTCCATTATATGGCCCGCCCGGCCGCGTTTCGTTGGCGCGGAGAGAGTTTCTCCATCCCGTATTGGCCTGCCGAACATCCCTCGTTTGAGAGGACGCTATAATGATTTGAGCGCGCTTTTCGCGTCCGGCGCAACGGCGCACCTGAGCCAACGTGACAAAGATCGAGTTTAACATGGACGGCCCTTCCGTTATCGAGCCCGCGCGCAGAGGAATCCTCCTGGTGCGGTTCCGGGCGGCTGGCCAGAATGAGTTAAACTCCGTCTTTTGCGACTACGGCATTCGCTCGGGACCGTCGCTGCAGCTGTTCAATTGCGCTGCCAAGACCTTTCTGGTCGAAAGTTCGGTGCCGTGCGATTACGTGTTGAAGCTGGGTGTCATGACCGTGCCGGCTGAACAGGTGGCTGAGGTGTTCCAGTTGCAAACCCCGCCGTGGTATCATCGGCTGGGGAAGGACGCCCTGGAGTTGGCCCGTCGATCGCGGAAACTCGCCGCGGACGCAGGCGTGGCCGAGTTGTTCGCCTCGATGACCCAATGACTTCGCCTTCTCCACGGCTCATCTTGCCCGCCGAAACCGAGTTCCTCGATGGGCTCCGGTTTCTTTGCGGAGACGGCATGCTGGCAGAGATCAAACGGCAACTGATTCCCGTCGCGCTCGACCTAATCCGCGTTTCCTTGCTCGGGCACACTCATCCCTTTGAAAAGTTGCGCGGGCTGGGCGACGTGCACTCGGTGGATTTGCTGGAAAACCCTCACACGCCGTCGGCCATGAATCATTTGCTGGACCAGGTTGAGGCGCATCCCCGGCTCCAAAGTGTGGTGGGAACCCTTCGCCGGCCCGTGGTGACACAACGGCTGCGGGTGGAGTGGCTCTACGAATCGACCCTGGGCCGCTTTGAAAACACGGTGCCGTATCTTCACAAGGAAGAGGAGTTGCTCAAAGGCTGGGAGCAGTCTTGCGCCTCGCTTCGGGACGCTTCCGTCAACCCGTTTGAGGCCGCCGACCAAGTGGCACGCCAGTGTCTGTCTTCCCGCGGTTCCTCGCTGTCGGCGCCCGCGCAGCGCCTCTATCGCCTGTCCTTTCTGGCCGCCTGCCGGAAGCTCTTTGTGTTCTTCTCGAACGCGAAGGAAACCTGGGCCGGCTCCTACACCTTCGAGTTGTTCAAGCTGAGCCGTTCCCTGGCCGATCACCTGGGCCATGCGGGCCAGGCCGCCGACCTGCGAGACAACCGATTATCGTTGCGCTTCGGCCTGGTTGATCACGTTTTCTACCTCAAACCGACGCTGGACCAGCTCAATCTCTACCTGGAATGCGTCAAGAACGCGGATCTGACCGGTGCGATCCAAGAAAAGCTTTGCCCATTTACCTACTCGGCTGCTGAGGGCTCGGAGTCTAACCTCATGGCCGAGGTCTTCTACCGCATTTACCTGCCGGGACGCCTGGGAGAGATGAGCCGCCCGCCGCAACCCCTGGTGGATGATGCCTTTCTGCGGGAATCCGGGATGAAGCAGGAATTCTTTGCGCGGCTCGGCTTTCTGCCGTTGAGCCGGGAAACGGCGGCTTTCGTGGCCGAAAAGATCGAACGCCTGCCGCGATTGCGCGCCTTCTTGAGCCATCCCCGCACGGAATCGGGCCTCGTCCGCCAACGGCTGTATCGCGGCATCCTCGAACCCGCGCTGAGGGATGTCCTTCAAAAGGCCCTCGATTCACTGTGCCGGCAATGGAACCCCTTGCTGCGGACGCCCGAAGGCGCAACCCTCTCCTTGATGGCGTATGTGGACGGAAAAGCCTCCCGTGTATCCAAGAGCGACCCCAAAGCCGACCTGGCGCGGGAGCGAGTGCGGCTCGAAGAGTTGCTGAGAGTTCTCATGCAGAACACCCAGTCCTGGCAGCAGGCCATGGAGCAGGACTCCTTCGTAGTGGACCGCGCCCGCGCCTATTTCATGACCGTCCTCGACAAGGCGATCGACGAGAGCAAGTCTGAGGAAAACCCGTTGGCGCGTCATTCGTGACTGCAAACCTGTGGCCTGCGCAGCCGTGGAGTGATGCCCGGCCCTGCGCGTGGCCGTTCTTCCTGCTGCTTGCATGCCGAACTGCGCATGATGCTACTCGGGCACTTCGAGCGACAGTTGTTCGTGGAACAGGAAGCCGTCGTCACCGCTCTTGAAAGGTCTCCAGGTGACGCTGCCTTGCAGGGTGTAAACGCCGTTGGCCGGCCCGCTTTTCTCCAGACGCATGGTTCCGCTCGGTATGTGCGGCAACAGATCCTCGCTGACGGGGACGTTTGTTTCACCCACGCCCATGGTTTGGTATTTCACAATCGTGTCTGAAAGCGCCTGCACTACGCCCGCTTTCACGTTGTCGGTGTAAACGTTTATCTTGCTGACGAGGAGGAACTGGGCGACCCCGGTGACCACCAGGCCCAGAATTATGATCGCGGCGACCATCTCCACCAGCGTCGCGCCGCTGGTCCGCCGCCTGCATCGGCCGGTAATTCTCATTGTTGTCTAACGAAAGGCGCCGTGGCGCGGGTTGAAGTTGTATTCTCGGAGATCGTGCTGGAGCAGACCCGTCTTGTTAGTCCGGTGGACAGACAGTTGCTGCTCCAAATCCGCGTCGTCGGCGCTGATGAACAGGCCGCGAAAGGCCGCCGTGGCGGCGCGGTAATATAAGGGCGGCGGCACCTTCCAGGTTGCCGTGACGTCCAGGTTCGGAACGGTGGCGTTGGTTGCCAGCGCGAGGGAGTAGTCCGAGGTGCTGTCCTGGTTAGTGAAGGCGTAGGTGAAATCCAGCGGTGCCCCTCCGCCCGCATCGGCGATCTCGTATTGGGAAACCGTGCCGTCGGTGTAAATCCCGAAGGCCGCGAATTCCTGCCCGGTTGCATCAAAAAGGTGGAGCAGAGTCCCGCTGATTCCTTGCAGGTTGGCCGGTTCGGGGATGAACGCCCAGGCCTGTCCCAGCCGATCGTTCAGCACCCCAATGAAGCGGTCGTATTCGGCCCGGCGGGGATTGGTCACCGCGCGCGACGTCTGGGTGGCCTCTTTGGTGAGGTACATCAGGCAGCGGTAGCCAGTGACCCCGATGACGCTCAGGATGGCGACCACGATCACCACTTCCACCAGCGAGTAGCCTCTCAGTGCGCTTTTTTTCAGGGGTCTCATGTCCAGTTTCGGGGGAGTGGCGGCTTCGCCCGTCAGGGGCGCGGTCTTGGGTTCAGCCGGATTTCCGGCCTTCCTTTCAGCTTGAGCCGTCCGCTGCCGTGGAAGGTCCCGGAAATGTGCCGCCCGTCCCGCGAGGTGATAGTCAAGTCTTGGGTGTGTTCGAGCACGAAGGGTTCCTCGGTGAGGTTGGTCAGGCTGAAGCTGTGGTCACCCCGCACCTCGATCTGGATGGGCGATGGGACCAATGACAAGTGGCAGATGACCTTCTGCTGGGGCGCCATCCGGCCATTTGCGTCGGGGGCCATGACGATGATCGGGAAGGTTGCCGGCGTTTTCTTCAGATCGATGAGCAGCGTGGCACGCGCAGTCCCGTTGCTGACCGGAACGAATTGGTTGGTGAGGATGACGGTGCAAGGATGGTCCAGTTGAGCGAAAGCTGCCGGCAAATCTTTGAGCTCGAGTTCAACTTTCTGAAAAGGGGCCTGGTCGAACCATGGCGGCAAGCACACGTCGCGGATGGCGGTCCCCGCGGCGGCCAAGGCCGGCAGCATGAACAGCAGGAGGAATTTCATTGGCGGGCGATGTTTGGCCGCAGTTGGGCTGGGGGCGTGTCGGCCGGCAGCAATTCCATTTGCCCCAGCCAGGCGGCGTGCAGCGGGAGCACATTGATTTTCTGGAGGCTCCAGTCGGCGGGGGTGAGTTGCCGCGCCAAGTGCAGCGGTTTGCCGGACGGCTTGGCCGGGTCTTGAGGATGGTTGATCTCCAGGCTCCAGCCGAAGGTCTGCTGGTACGGCAATGGATTGACAAGGACATCGACCGTGGCCCAGAGGCCCGGAGTCAGCGCCCTGGTTTCCAACTCGACATCTTTTGGGGCGTCGAACAGGGAATCTCCCTTCGGGTCGATCGGACAAACCCATACCAGCCGCCCCTTTCTCAGGAAGAGCTTGGCCAGCGGCTTGTCCTGGGGGTCCGCAACCCGTCCCCAGAGCACCAGCAGTGGCTCGCTGGCCTGGGCGCTCAACGGCAGCACATGGAGGCGCAGCACAAACGGCCCAGAGGGCAACGAGAAGGTCCCCGGTCCCTGCGTTATCAGCGGGAAAAGGGCGCCCTGATAGGTCAAGCCAGCCAACTCCAAACGGTTGGCCTGCCAGGCAGGCCCCTGCCAGCGGGCATTGTGGTGGTCAATGGTTTCGGCTTCGGATTTCAATGCACTGGTAGACAGGCACAGAACGCAAAGCCACATGCGTGTCCAGGTAGTCATAGTAGCGCAGTCGCGCCAGTTGTTCGTCATCGAGCCGTCGGGCGTGGAGTTCCTTCCAGTAATCTCCGGCCCGGAGTTTCTGATCCGATCGCAGATGGAGATAATCCTCCAGTTCCTGGCCGCCCAAACAGGCCGGCACCTCGTTCGTTCCCTTGGGTATCAGGAGGTTGACGCCGGCTTTGAGGATTTCGGGGGGGATGTAGGTCTCGGGCGCCGGTCGGCTGGTCCGGTCCACATAAACGGGCATCCCATTGGCCGGCCGGCAGGCCGTGTAAGTCCGTTTCAACACGTCCGCGTGCCGGGTCAGCTTCCTGTCTCCCAACGAGACCTGCAGGTCGCCGGGATCGGCCGCCGCGTTGGTTTGGACGCCCTGCAGTTTGTTCTCGACGCGGGCTATGCCGCACATGGCCCGCTGCCACGGCAATGGCTGGCGGCTGGCGCGAAAAATCTCAATCGCTTCGGCTTTCTCCCGCGCCAATGCCCGGGGGATGCTCTGGCGCTCGGCGCGAACGTCCTCGACCGTAACGGGGCCGGCGGCAACGCTCAGCGCCAAGCTACAGCCGATTAAGCTCAACGTGCGATATGCGAATGTCGTAAACACGGTCAGGTCCCTGGGGGATGGTGGTCGGGTTTCGGTTAACGGTGAACTGGGTGATCCGAGGGTCGGTCACGGAGAACCACTTGGTCCGGTGCGAGTAAGTGAGTTGCCCATTGATAACGAGTCCGGAGGGCAGGAGCCCGGGCGGCCGTTTGATGCCGTCTTCAACCACCAGCCGGCCGTTGAAAGACGGGGCGGGGCTTGAGGATGCCGGCGCATTTGTTTTGGTCCAGCCCAGCGTCTGGTAGTTGAACTGGATGCTGCGCTGCACGAAGGTATTGTTGTAGAAAACGGGGTCCGCCAGTTGAATGTCCGCGTCGCTTCGGTTGTCGGTGGGGGTTGTTTCGTACTGCTCTTCCAGCGCCGAAGAGGTGGTGGACTTCCAGGCTCCGAAGTTGTTTGCGTTCCAGTTCCCGGCCGCATCGTAGCGGTCGCTGGCGCCGTTCTGGCCGCCCCGGATCTGCATGCCCAGATATGGCTCGTAGGTGATGCCGTTGCTCCAGTTGAGCCAGAGATAATCCTTCCAGGTGCCGCCCAGCGGATGCGTTTCGGCAGGGTCCACGCTGCTCAGGACCGGTCCGTTTGTGCCCAGCGCGAGGCGGTCTCCTGTCGCCTGGAAGAGGTTGATCGCTTCCTGGTATCGCTCCACGTAATTGGTTCGAATGGCGATGAACGCCTTGGCGAATGGAAGGGTCTGAATGTTCGCCTCCGTGACTGGTGGAAAGGGCACAGCCAGGTTGGTTGGACTCCATTGCACAACCAGAGCTTGGATCGCATAGTTGCCGTCCAGGGCGGGGAGCAGATTGTTGAACTGCGGGACCGGGTCTTGGGTGAAGGGCTGGACAATTTGGATCTGGTTGGTGACGACCTGCAAACCGCTCAACACAAAGCTGCCGGGGATGGTTGACACCGCATTGGGCATGTGATCGTCGGTCAAGGTGGCATCCAGGACCGTCATTTGCTCCACGTCGTTCAAGCCGCACACCTGCTCTTCGTAAAACCCGGCGTAATTGTAGCGGCTGAGCACGTTGGTGTAGATGTTCTGCGTGAGGTTGGTTGCGCTGTCGGCCAGGAACAAGACCTGCGGTTTGACGGTGCTGTTGAGATTGGAGAGGGCCAGGTAATCGAGAAAATAGTTTTCGTCCGCGGCATTTGGCAGGTAGAGCGGGCTCATGGGATCCGAGAGCACGCTCGCCTGAATGTTGCTGGCCCATTGGTAAAGCTGCTGGTGCAACCAGGCGTATCGCTGGTGCTCCACAAAAACCTGGTTGGTCGCGTCCAGGGTCACATCGGAACGGGTGACCAGCCGGAATTGGTTCGTGGCGAAAATGGCCGGGGCAGGGATCCGCTGGTTGCCGGCGTAGTTGGTGATGGCCAAAACGTTCGCGTTCTGGGGGATAAAGCCTATGTTTCCCTCGACCTTCAAGCGGGCGAGATTGGTGTTGACGGCCCCGGTAAAGAAGGCGCGAACCGTCGGCGGGAACGTGACATTCAGGGGCACACCCGCGCCCGCGAGCACTTCCGAGTTGGTGACCACGATGGTCGGGATGGGCAACGCGCCCGAATACGGGGTCTGGATCGCGTAGGAGCTCAGCGGCGGCCGTTCCGCCAGGTATCCCGCCAGGTCCAGGACGGCCACATAACTGCCGGCGAGTTGGGGATCCGGGTCGTACAACGGGTTATTCTGCGAAATCTGCACGGGTTGATAAGAAGGCGTGGTCCAGTCGGGCGCCCCGGGCATTGTGCGCAGGAAGTTGTCATACTGCTCTTCGGTGTTGCTGTCCAGGGCCGTGTCAGTCGAGTCGTGCAGGCTGCCCCACACTTCATAGCTGCTCCAATCCGGTTCTGAATCGGGGTAATTGCCGTTGAACGTGAGCGCGGCTTGCGACCCCGAGTTCGGGTACTTGGCAACACCCCCTCCAGTTATCCGCCACAACCGCTGGTTTGAGTCGGAGGCGCTGGCATCGGTCACCGTGGCCGCAGCACCGCCGGCGGCGGTGAATCCTCCGGAATAGAGGGTGCCCGCATAGGCGTAAACACCTTGATGGTCTGTATCGGTGGTGTCGCGTGTGAGCTGGACGCTCTCCCGCTGTTGGCCCGGGTTGAACACGGCCCATTCTGTGACCGGAATTGCGCGGATCTGGACCGTGTAACGGGCACGATAATCCGCGTAGCCGGCCTGGGTGGCGCGCGCCGTGATGTCGATATAAAAGTTGGTCAGGTCCATCCAGAAATCCGGGTAAAGCGGGTCCATCGGGTTCTTGGTCGGGCCGTTGGCGCTGACGGCGCGGGTGGAAATTGTGTTATTCTGCGGAAGGACCTCGTTCGTGAGGCAAAGCGTTACAGTGTAAGGGCCGGAAACCGCTGGTGCCTGGCCCTGGAGCCACTGCCGGAGGTCCGCTCCGCCATAAGCGCCTCTGATCTCAAACACGCGATCCAGTTGGCTCAGTATCCTCGAGGCGGCTGAATCGAGGGCCAGGCGTGCCTGGATGTTGCCTTCCTTGGCCTGCGCCTCGGAGAGCCTGTGCTGCGCGCTGCGGATCGCAAGGGAGGCGGCCACGCAGACCAGAACGGCCAGCACCAAGGCCCCGACCAGGGCGAATGCCTGCTGTCGTTGATTTCTGCGAGGCCTCATGGATCGTCGCGTTTCAATTTGAGCAGCATGGTTCCTTCCTCCTTTTCGGGAGCCGCTTTGGCTTCGTCCTTCTTGCCCGGATAGTTCATTTCATAGAGGTACTGCGGGAAATTGCTGCCGGGCACAGGGGTCAGGCCCACCATAAGGATGGCGGCGAAGATCAGGATGAAACCGATTTCCGCCGGCCGCAGGCTCTTGCAATTGAGGCGGCTCCCGATCTGCCGCAGGGAAGTGAGCACGAAAAAGGCGGCGGCGCACACCAGTGCAAACGCTGTTTGGTAATCGTCGGTGTAACGGACTTTGGGCCAGCGCGCGAGGGCGTATTCGAGCCAAAGAAAATGCAGCGCGGCTATCCCCAGGCCAAAGAACCCGCAGAGGACCGCATCGAGCGCCAGGATGAACATCCACTTTGCTGCCGCCGGCATACAATTCCATTTTAGGGCGTGGGAACCGGTTTCCGGGACAGATTCTGGGCTGGCTGAATTGCACTCCTTGCGGAGCCGGCATTGGCCGCACTTTCGATGCTGTGCCAGGCAGATGCGCCGGCCATGGCGGGTCAGGGCCCGGAACAGCCGGTGGCGATGCCCCTCCGGGACCTCGGCGAGGAGCTGCTTTTCACGAACTGCCGCGTTGCGTGTGGCCGCGAACCACCCCGAGCGCTCCAGCACTCGCAGGGCGCGCGTGTCCATTGGGATTCCGGGATCAATCCCTTTGGCCCTGCAAAGGATCCGGGCGGCGCCTTTGCGGACGAGAGGTGTTCGCCCCATTTTCCGGCAGAGAGCCGGCTGTGCCTCTTATAATGGGGGTATGAGATTGAGCAACTCGACCCCGCATAGAGACGCCAGCCCGCACATTTATAACCTGCTCGACCAGCGGTTGGCGAGGCAGGGGACCCCCCTTCACCAACTCATCAGGATGTATGCCGCGGCGGTCCCAGCGCAGCCGGGTTCATCCGAAGAATTGCTGCTTCAGGTTACGGCGGTTTTGGGGAAATGGGCGGCAGATCCGGCGCAACGCGTGAAACCGGAAACGGCGCTGGCCGAAGAACACCTGCGGTTGATGGATGACATCA
This sequence comes from uncultured bacterium, assembly GCA_963749495.1. Taxonomy (GTDB): domain Bacteria; phylum Verrucomicrobiota; class Verrucomicrobiia; order Limisphaerales; family UBA8199; genus CAVQND01. Next base: position 16,114 of record CAVVMW010000012.1, on the reverse strand, counting down.
GTAAAATCCAGGGTCCTGAGGGAGCCACCCGCCTGAGAGGCCACCTAGTGCGTGTGGTCGCCAACCAGTTTGCGCGCAACATGAGGTCGGAGCTGCGCGTTCCGGACGAGAGCAAGCTCATCTGCCTTTCGGACGTTAAGCCGGCGAACGCTTACTCGGCCTTCGCGCAGCGCATGGCGCTTATCGGCCCACAGCCGCATGAATGGATCAGGCAGTGGGTTGAATCCGAGCGGGACCTTTTCCGAACGAAGCCCACCACTGATGCGGGCTATTTGCGCCTGGCCCAACGGCTCTTCGGGCGCTTGGCCGGCTGAACCCGGCCAAGGGAACGCATTCCAGAAGGTCATGGCGTCTTTCCTGGATGGGATTGCCGCTTCTACCAACCACAGCCATGCGGTAGTGGTTCAGTCCTCGTTGCTGGACACCTTCGCGCGGGCAATTCGCCGCCAAGTGCGGGACTTGGGTCTGGACCGTCCGGCCGTCCCGCCGCCAGCGATGTCGGTAAGCTAACGGCCTCCCGGGCCGATGGCTTCATCGCCGCGCTACGAGTTCGGAGTTTGGTCGCGGGCTGGAAACCGATGACAAGGCAGGGTTCCTCCATCGTGTCCTGTGTTTGGCCATCGAGACCTGCGTGTGCCGCAACGAGCATCGGCCACAGGGCCGGAACTCCATCAGCCGGTAACGAGCAGGCGCCGATTTGCAGGCGCTTCCTGTGGGGCGGCGGGGCGCGGTTACATCGATAATTCAGGAACCTCGCCGGGTTTCGGGACAGAAGGAACCCGCGGCTTTGGTGCCGCCACGTCGGCGTAGTTCTTGACCGGAATCTCGTTGACAGCCGCAAACGACAGCAGACTGGCTTTTGCGTCGCTCACGGCCACAATTCGCACAATCTCGCCTTCATCCTGCGCCAGTTCATGGCCGTTACGGCCCTGGCGCAGGGTAAGGGCTTTGCCGCGGATAATTGGCCGCACAGCATACACCCCGGCCACACGTTTCAGGGTCTTCAGCGCCGCCTCTTGCAGTTTCATATCCAGGTCATCTGTCCCGTGGTTGTGCGGGCCCTGGTCCATTGTAGGGCGCAGGGGGAATTCCTGGCCCTTGCCTCAGTTGATGTGAGACTTGCCGGGCGCGCAGGTGAAATGACGGCCTCCGGGCCGGACGTAAACGATCTGCCCGGCCCTATACTGAGGTTATGCAGCGCTGTGATTCACCTCCCGTGAAGCCCGGACCTGGATCGGCTCCGCGGCCGGCTGCAACCGGACGTCTTTACGCGCAACGTGGAGTACATGGTGCAGCAAGTGGCCGGCGAGCACGCCTCGAAGACGTTTCGGATGCTGCAGACAACGTTTCCCGGGCTGAGGAATTTTGAGCAACTGCGCGCTTTCGCCCAGCTCTACGTCGCCAACGGGCTGAAGCCGTTGCAGTTCCGGCCCTTGCCCTCCGACGTTGATCCCCAGCGGTTGAAGGGAGAATTAGCCTTGCGTTTTCACGACGGGATGATCGTCCTTGCGCCGGATGAGCGGATTGTCTGTCGAGGCCCTGATGCCTTCGGACCTTTCGACCAGGCGCGCGCAACGCGCTTCTCCCGGCAACTGAGCGCCGAGTCCCCTACGAACGATGAAAAGGGGCACGTGCTGGATCCGGAGATTGGCGCCCCACCAGTCGTTGCGATGTTTCCCCTCGACCTTTCGTGAGTGTGCCCGCTTAAGCGGGCGAGATTCCGAGTTCGCCCAGGAACAAGAGAAACGCGCTGGCACTGGTTTCGCTCTCGGGGCAACTCACCATCGCCTTCTTAACCGCCAAGCACAAGCTCCCCAAAAAGCCAAAGCGACCCAGGACCATCATGAGACCGAACTACCCGAACTACCCGAACTTCCCGCGCGGGGGCTTTCCTTCGTCGCGTCTCGATGGATTCTGCTCGAAGATCTGCGGATTGAGCGTCAGGCCGAACTTTTCAAATCTGGCGGTGGTGTTCTGACGCGCCCTTTGGACCTGTTCCGGAGTCGGCGCCGCCGGTTCGATGCTCAGGAACAGCGAATCCTTGCGGAAGTCCGAGCGCCGCTCGAGCGTTGCGGTCCCGTTCCGGTAACAGTAGCCCAAAGGGGTGTTTTCGCGAATGATGGGCTTGACCAGGGAAAGGAAGTAGGTTTCGGCCTGCCAGGTTTGGCCCCGATGAAAGAGGTGAATGTTGAAACTTGCGGGATGGTTGTCGAACTCCGTGTGGACAAAGACCCGCGGCTCCGGCACGACTTCGAAGATCTTCGGAAAAGCCTGCAGCAGTTCCGTGAGCGCTGAGCGCAGGGCCTCCTCCGAACCCGTCTTGAAAGTGATGGGAACGGCGCGGGGGTCCTCCCGCTGGTAGGGATCGCCAAATGCCGTGTTGTTTTTTAGGTAAACTCCCTCGGCCAGGTTGACCGCACCCTCGATCCGCATATCGGCCAGTGAGCCGATCTGCGCATTGACCTCGCACTCCTGCTGGTAACGACAATCATGGATCCTGAGCTTCGCCGGAGCGTCCAGGTCGGGGAAGATGATGTCCAGGTCGTCTTTGAGGTGCACCGTGCAGGAGGCCGCCCCCGGGGCCAGGTGCCTTTGCCGGACGGAGCCAAGCGTGATATCAGGCTCAACGTCGCTCCGCCTGCCTCCGTCGCGGAGCGTCGTGCGGCTAGGCGCAAAATCCTCAACCAACTGCTCCACGACGATCAGCTTTTCCCCCTGTTGCAGGCTGATTTTTCGCCAGAACCTCGGCGCCTGGATCGGTTCTCTTAACGGCTTTTCCATTTTGTTCGTTTCAGCCATTCGAGGAAGCATTCACGCTGCACAACAGTTTGGTGCCGGGCGCATTTTAGCGTTACGGTCTCCGCAGAGCAATAGCGGCTTGGGGTGATTTTGGCGTTTTGTGCATTCAGATCCCGTGCGTTTCCCGCGCATTTTCTTTGGTGGTCAGAGCAAAATCCGGTCGGTCCCAGGTGTCCGGCTTTTCCTCGGCCGGGCACCCAGCCGCCACCCAGCGAATGTTGTCCATGTAACCCCCGGAGAAGCCGCCAAATTCCGGTTTGGTGTCCGGCGCGATTTCCAGTGTGTGCAGCGTGTCGTCTCCCCCGTGGCGAAGTCCGGAATCCTCTCTGACCCGCCGGATGATGGCCTCCTCGATTTCGCCGGCCGCATCCGGGTCGAAGGGGCCGCCGACTACCTCCAGCGACACCCCGCCGGAGCTTTGGACCAGGTAAATTTGGCGTTTCACGGGATCAAAACCTTCCTGATGGCGCGCGGAATTCGCTTTTCGTAGGCGCCGGCCGGCAGCGGCAGGAACGTCAGCCGGGCCAATTTGCGGCTGGGCGCCGCGCCACGCATCCACCCGGTGACAAAGCGCAGCTGCTGCCCGTTAAACTCGCATTTTTCGACTTCCACGCGCGTCAGTTTCTTTTTGCGGCAGGCCATGTCCCGCCTTTTATGTTTCGCGCCGTTTGGGCGCCTTGCCCCTTCCGGTCCTCTACCGCATCCCCGTGGCGGGGCGCCTGTCTCATGGCGGCGGCCGGCGGCCGGTCCACTCCCAAGAGGTTGCTAGGAATTCTTAGCAAGGCAAGTTCCTTTTCCCAATAGGGTCAAGCCCACACTCGCGCATGGCCCGAACCAAAACACCCGCCAATGTCGTGGGACCGCAAATCCGGAAATTGCGCAACAAACTGGATTTGACCCAGGACGAACTGGCTGCCCGCTGCCAACTGCACGGCTTGGACATCAGCCGCGGGACCCTTTCGCAGATTGAAGCGCGGCTCCGGTGCGTCTCGGATGTTGAATTGTTCCAGCTCTCGACTGTGCTCAAAGTTCCGACCGACAATTTGTTCCCAGCCGCCATGCGCGAACAGAGGGACAAACCGCGTGCCCGGGACAGAACCGGTGGCTGATGTTCGGAGGCGGGAGTTTTCCCCGCCGGCCCTCCGCACTGAGAGCACATATCAGCCTTGGCCGCTAAACTCCGCGCCGGCCGCCTGGACCAAGCGCCGGCCGGGGAGTCCGGGTCCGCCTTCGCGGCTTCGGTCTTTCCACAGGCCAGCCAGAGCGGGGCCGTTGCTCCTGAAAACGAGTCCGGCAATGCGGTTCCCTAAGTTCATAACCAGCAACTACCTTTAGTGAGTGTTTCTGTCAATCGCCGAATCTCACCCTGATATGAGTGGAACCAGAATCGGCATCCAACAGGTTCGGAAAACGCTTGCGGGAACTGCGCCACGCCTGCCGGTGGACGCAGGAGAAGGAAGCGGAAGCTTGCGGCATCGGTTACAAGCTCTTTCAACTCTACGAGCTCGGGATTAAAAGGAACCCGGGCCTGGTCACCCTCGAAAAGATTGCTGCAGGCTTCGGGCTTGGGGTGCATGAATTGCTGGCACCGGCTCCCTCGCCCCGGGTTCGCGCCCGTCAACCCCCTCCCGCTTCGAAGCCCACGTCCCGGAAGCGGAAAGGCCGGGGCTAACGAGAACTACCCGCCAGTAGTGGCGAGGCCCTGTCGGGTGGTTGACGCTGCCGTTTGGACGACCAAATCGGTCCCTTCGAACGTAATGAGTAGTCCCCGCATGCTCGCTTTGCTCAGCTCATTGTCCCGTTTCCAACGGTGTCAGCATGTTCACATCGTCTTGCAACCATTTCCACCATCGCCGCCCCGATTCGGCAGAGGGCCTCGTGGTAATCCTCGCTCAAATGGTCCGCGGAGAATTCGTGAGCGAATTCATGAATCAGGAGTCTGTTGATCTCCCTGCGGTTCCGGCTCAAGGAAAACCAGTTGCGGCCAAGCCGGCCCACGTTGAAGGTGAGCCGCCCCGGTCCGTAGGTGGCCGAGAACGCCCAGTGAGGGTCGTTGGCAAAGGTCACGCTGATTTCGCGCCGCAGAACCTCCCGTGCAATCGCCGTCGCGTGCTGCTCCACCTCCCGCATTTCGGGTGTGGCCTGGGCGAGCAGTTTCAGCGCCGAACCGTCGGGGCTATAAGGCTTGGGTGACGGAGTGACCTGGCCTGCCGGCAGGATGGCCTGGGCGCGCTTGGAGTTCTTCCAGGCCCCCGAACTCATCATTGAACCGGTGACCATGGTGTAGCCCTTGGAGACAGCCAATTTGTTTGCTTCCGGGTCCGAGGGATCGTAAGCGACTCGTTTCTCCGAGAAACGCCGGTCCAGGTAGGTCTTGACGGCAGCCGGAGCGCAGTCTTTCTCCGCCACGACTTGTTCGATCCAGGGGCTGTTGACTTCCTCGGCCTTGATCTGTTCGTGCATGTGGTTGAAGACGGCCAGCCGCAGATCGCGCATGAACGAAGGGGCCACTCCTTCGCGGTCGAGGGTTAACGGAATCTTCTGGGCGACGTTGTAATGCCATTTGTCCCCGGTCTCCACGATGGGAATGCCCATTTCATAAAGCATTGCAGGCTCACCGGGCAACGGTTCGTACAGGGTCACCTCGGTGGTGCGTTCCGCCCGGCGGAGGAAGCCTGCGGCATTTGACGTTTCAGTCTGGAGCCTGGCCCGCAGCGTGGCGACGGGCGGGCGGCGCGCGATGCTTTCGCCGTTGACCCGCGTCATAATGCCTGGAGGCGGCAGAAGCTTTCTGGTCCACGCCAAGGCCTCTTCCATTTCCGGCTTGGCCATTCGTACGACGCAACGGATCAACGATCCTTGGCGCCGTTTTTGTGGCAACCGGCGGCGGCCCGCCTTGTCGAAGATCAGTGTGCCGGTGGTTGTGGAAATGTGCGCGCAGTCGCAGAGGGCGAGCACGAATTTGTCGCCGACGTCAAATCGGCCGCGCTTGGTTGGATCGGCCTTCTTGGGTGATTCCTTGAACAGCGTGTAGGCGTGGGCCAGGTCGCTAAATCCGTCGGGAGAATTGTCTTCGACGATGAGCAAGGTCCGGCCGCCGGCGGCGGGACTCAAAGAGACCTCAACCTGGCTGGCGCCTGGCGCGTCCCAGGCGTTTTGGATCAACTCCAGCAGGGCAAACGCTTTGCCGCGGCGGGCAAGCACTTTTGCCAAGCCGTCTTTATCGACCGTGAACCAGTCCTTCATGCTCTTGCTTTGTTCATTTGTGTTTGGCGGGTCACCCATCAATACACTGCATGTTCCGGGTCCCGAGGCCCTCTTCTACGGCCGCAGAGGAGTGTTTCCGGGTTTCGAAGCCCCCAAATGTACATCCCGTTCTCAGCTTCGTCCGATGATGACACGGGGCATAGTTTTGGTTCCCGCCTTCCGCCGCTGGCAGGGTTTATCGCCCAGCTCAACCCCGATATTCCGTATTCGCTGCTGGCCTTTCATCCCGCGTTCCTGATGGATGATTTACCCAGGACGTCTGCGGCCCACGTGGAACGCTGCCACGCAGCCGCCCAGGAGGCGGGTCTGAGAAGGATTCACATCGGCAACCGCCACCTCTTGTGGGAAGGGGATTATGGCCGCGGTGCCCGGTTGGGGTAGTTCCACCAGTCCACCACGGTACCGGAATTGAGCTTGCCCGTCACTGAATCTCCAATATCGACCGTGCACTCAGTTCTTCGGCCAAATGCTCGCGGTTATTTGAAGTCACCTCAACCACCTGCACGTCCGCCCGCGCCTTGAGGGCGTCCACGAACGGGTCGAGCTGCGCCATCACGGTGGCCAGCACCGGCTTGTCACTATCGAGAGCCGACACCACCGCCTTCTGGAAACGCCCGGAAAACAATTCCATCTTGCCAATCTCATCCATCAGAATCACCCCGGCCTCCTGGACGGCATTCTCCAGCCCTGCCACGCCAATCCGCTCGAATGCCTCGACGTTGACACGATACCTCCCAACCTGCGGGCCTTGCTGGCACGAAACGTGGGCCAGCGTGCCAGACAGGCCGGAGAACGTTTCCACCCGGAATCCCACCCGCCCGCCAGCTTCTCGAATCTCCCGGGTGAAGAAGCCTCCGACCCGAACCGCGTTCAGGCGTTGGGCGACCTTCAACAACAACGTGGTCTTGCCCACGCCGGGCCGCCCGACCAGGAAGTGATTGGATCCGGGTACTCACTGGGACCTGAGCTACCGAGCGTCACCGAGCTCGTCAAGCCATGGTTATGTCTCAGCAGCCCCGCGCCCACTCCCGGAGTGGCACCGTAAACGTCCAGCCATTGGAGAAGCGCGGTGTTCTTGATCTCCGGCGTCAGTGCTCTCATCGCCATGCCCTCAATACCGAAGCACCCGGGTCTCGCCCTGCTTGAACGGCACGCTCAGGCGCGGGCCTTGCCCGAGCGCGCTGCCGTCCAGCGCGTCATAGACCGGCGTTGCCTGGCCGACATCTACGGTTATCGGTCCGGGCGCATGCGCCTGGATCACCACATAGCCCTCCGCTGCCCACACCGGCACCCCCCCTCGGTGAATATATGTACCCCGGCCATCTTCGCCACAGCCCCCAACAGCGCAGGAGGCAGCCGCGGCGTCCCGACGAAAACGTTCCATCCGGCACGGCCGCCAGACGCCGCAGACGCCGATGAGGCGATCCCCGAGGCGCCACCCTCGCCGGCGAGTTGGCGCACTGCCACTGCGGCCGAGCCGTCGGCGTACCTGGCCCAGGTCTCCTCCGGCCGCGCCTCAACGGCGAACAAAGGCCGAACGGCGGCTCTGGGTCCGAACGGCGCCAGCAAGCCATGTCGGCGGCCTTCCTCGGTCGGCGTCACCTCCGCTGAGGGCAAGTTGACCCGGTGCGCCTTGAAACCGGTCACCTCGCCGATGCCGGCCGCGTCCTGGCGGTCGGGATAAATGAACCCGGGCGCCCAGCACCAGACCCGTGTGGTGGCCGCGGCGCGACTGGCGGCCAGGTCGCGACGCTCGCCGGAGGACAGCGCCCAAGCCGACAGAAAGACTTGCAGTTTCGCCGTCACTTTCCCGGCCACCACATCACCGAGCAGGTACTGGCCGTAAGGGGCCCCCATGCGCCCGAAATCAGCCCGTACCTCGTACGTCAGCGGGCGTGCCGCCACCGCCGACTCACCCGTCAGATGACACATGGAGTCCTCGTCCATGATCACAGCCACGTCCGGGGTGAATGGGTGGCTCCGGCGGAGCATGGCGGCGTCCACTGGACGGAGGCGGACCATTTCCTGCCAAATTCGCGCGTCGTTGAACCAGCCTTGGGCGGGCAAGTCCATCCACCAGGTTCCAAACCCGCGCAGCGCGGCCTGTGCAGTGTTGCGGAGCAGCACCTCTTGCGTTTGTTCGAGATTGACCAAGCCGCCCTCCTGCACGTGTTCCGCAGTGCGTGCGTCCAGGAACGTGCGCGAATCGTCCTCGTTCAGCCACAGAATGGCCGCCGCTCCCACGCTCTCGGCCGCGCTCATGCAGGGCGCGGTGCCGAGCCACTCACGGTCTGTGTACGAGATCGGCGAGCAAAGGATATCGATGTCGTGGCCGCCCAACAACCGGCTGAGTGCATAGTGGCCGCTGGTAGGCGCGCCGTTCTGGAGCGCCCCAAATTCGAACAAGTAGCCGAAGAAGAAGACCACCAGTTTCTGGCCGCCAGTGCCACGCCGGCAGGCCGCAGCCAGAGCCGCCACCTGATCGGCCATCTCGACCTGCTGGAAACGAGCGAACTCGATTAGCCGTTTTTCGCGCGCCGGGTCGCGCAGGAATCCGGATGGATGGGCCCGGCGCTCGGCATCCGTGGGAACCGTCGCTGTTTCGGCCTCGGGTTCACCCCGCGCCTTTAGCCAGGCGCGAAAAGCAGCCAGCGTGGCCGGGTCGTAGCCGCTCAGCGGCCGTTGCCAGGAATCCAGGTAGAACCACTCGCCGGTGTTCTGGCCACACGGATGGATGCCGGCGAAATGCCGCGGAAACGCTTCGCAGAGATGCTGACAGAGACGCTCAAGGTGCGCCGCAGCGGCAGCCCGATAGTCGCGGTCCGAGACGCTGGCATGGTCAGGGCGGACCTGGTCGAGGTCATAGACCATGCGTGATTGCGGATGGCGGTCCAGCCACCAGCCGGGAGCGTCGGCGCCCACCCGCGGCACGAGCAGCACGTTCGGATTCACGGCGATCATCCGGCGACAGAGACTGTCGATCGGCGACCAGTCCACGGGTTTTTCGGGCGGCTCCCAACATGCGGGCGCGCTGAAAGAGACGAAGTTCACGCCCGCATCCCGGGCCAAGGCGACCTGGCTAAGGAAGGGCCCCGGCGGCCCGCCGATGTTGTTCCAGGTGTTGTTGGCTACTTGGTATAGCGCCGGTTGGATCACCCGTGCCGGCGTCGCCCTGGCGCGGAAGGTGCACCGGTAGGTTCGGTCTGCCCGGAAGCTGAGCACCAGGCTGCTGTGGAAGTGGAAGTCTGGCCAATGGCCGGCGGGCGGGTCTTTGAGAGTCACGTGCAGGGCGCCGTCAGCGATCTCCCATTTGCCGACGGTGTTGGCGGGAGGTGGAGGCCAGACGTTCCACGTCCGGGCAAATACCTCCGGATTGGCGAAGCTGGCGGCCGGGAGGATATCTTCGCCAGTTTGTATGTCGCGCACGCGCACGTCGGCCAGGCCGACCTTCCCGGCAAGCTGCCCGAACCGAAAGTGAAGGGTGCCTTGCTGCCGGACCTCGATGCCCGGGCAGAAATCAAAACTGTGCTCCGCCCATTCGGTGCCAAGCGGGAAATTGCCACCGTTCATGGCACCCCAGAAAAAACGCGGGGCGACCGGCTTGCCGTCGACATGAATCTGCGGTCCGCCGGGAGTCGGGAGCACACGAACCGTGAGCTGGTCGCCTGCGGCCACGGCGAGGCAATCGGAGCAGAGTATCGCGAGCAACAGGAGTTTATTCGTCATCATCAGATGCGCGAGGGGTAGAAGCAAAGCCTCGCGCTTTCAAGGTGAAATTGCTTGGCATGGGGGCATCTGGTTACGGTGTGCGTCCTCGCTTTCCTCCACTTGCAGACCCGCAAGGTCGTTTTGGGGGCGGCCGTCGGCAATACCCCATGGGCTGTGTGTGGAGCAAATCGCCCGCAACGTGACCGGAGTCGCCGGCGAACTGACCAGCGTCCGCTATTCGATCCACGACCGGCAGGCCTTGCGACTGGCGGGCTCCGAAACGACGAATCGGCAGTTGACGGGTAGGGACCCCTTGCAGAAAACTCCGCCCGTGAGCGCGTACGAGAATCATGAAAGACCGACCTTCTGAACCGGGCGTTTCGCCCAGGACTCCAGAGGTGGGCATCCAGCTATATACGCTGCGCACGCAGCTTGAGGCGGATCCCCGGGGCACGCTGAGGCGGTTGGTCGAGATCGGCTTTGCGGGCGTGGAGACGGCCTTTTTCGCGGGGGAATTCTGCCGGAACAGAGCCGCGCAACTGCTCAAGGAATTCGACCTTCCAGTCTGTGCCGCGCATTGCGCGCTCCCTGTAGGAGGGCAGGAGCAGGATTTCCTGGAACTCGCGCACACGTTCCAATGCCAACGCGTGGTGTGGCACGGCTGGCCCATGGACCCTCGTTAGCAGACGGTGGCGGGCACCGCGGAACTGGCCCACATCTACAATCAAGCCTGCCGCTTTTCCAAGGCTCACGGCCTGGGCTTCGGACTCCATAACCATTGGTGGGAGTTTGAGCGACAGCCCGATGGCCACTATCCTTACCACGTGCTGCTCGAAAGCCTGGACCCGGAGGTCTTCTTTGAGGTGGACACCTATTGGGCGAAGATCGCCGGTCAAGACCCCGCGCGGATCATCGGCCAGATGGCCGGTCGCGTTCCCCTGATGCACGTCAAAGACGGTCCCGGCGACAAGACCGGTCCGATGCTTGCCCTCGGCACCGGCGTGCAGGACTTCAAGGGCATCATCAGTGCATCCCGGAACCGAGTCGAGTGGTTGATCGTGGAGTTTGACACCTGCGCCACGGACATCTTCGTGGCCCTCGAGGAGAGCTATAGGTACCTGACGCGAAACGGGCTGGGCAGGGGACGGGTGTAAAACTCGCTCCGATTCGACCTTATGAAAACGTCTTCCGAAGGGTGGGCCAGGAGATCGGCTTCAGCCGGGCAAGCTGCAGGCCATCAACTCCTGCTTTGGCGCGTGGCTCTTTCCGGGGCGCGCCGCCTAGAAGCACGCAGTCGAGATCGAGGGCGCCTGGTTGGAATGAGAGAGCTTCATGGCAACTCCGGGCCTTTTCCTCGACTGCGAAAGTCCAGCGATTTGGTTGCACCATCGCCGGCGCATTCGATAGCCTCCGGCCTGCATGAGTTCAGCAGTCTTATGTGAGAGATGGACGACCTTCCACGGCTGGCTCTGCGTTCTGCTGGCGGGTCTCGCGCTGGCTAATGCCGCGAGCGGCGGGTCACGCGTGGAGCGCGCCGTCGAAGTAACCACCAACGCGGATGGCCGGCCGGCAGCAAGATGGCGGCTGGAAGCTCAGGACGAGGGCGTCGTACTCCGTCATGGGGGTGGGCCGGAGCATTGCGACGCCCTTGGCGCGAGAGACGTTTGGGTGTGGCAGCATGGCGACACCTATTACATGCACTACGATGGCGCCGGACCAAAGGGATGGTTGGCCTGCCTGGCCACCAGCCGGGACCTGGTCCACTGGACGACCAAAGGCCCGGTGCTGGACCTTGGCAAACCCGGGGAGGATGACTCGGCCTCGGCCTCTTACGGGGTAACGTATTTCGATGGCCGGCAATGGCACATGTTTTACATGGGCACGCCCCACGTGACTCCCGCCCCCGATTTCATCCCGGCCTTTCCCTACCTGACCATGAAGGCCTGCGCGCAGTCTCCGGAAGGGCCGTGGCAGAAGCAACCGGCGGTGACGCCCTTCCGCACCCGGCTGGGGACTTATTACTCGGCAACCGCCAGCCCTGGCCAAGTGATCCGGCATGGTGACGAGTACCTGATGTTCTTCAGCGCTTCGACCGACCACCCCATCAAACGCACCCTGAGCATTGCCCGAACGAAGGACTTGAACGGGCCTTGGACCATCCCTTCCGAGCCCATCGTGCCGCCCGAGGAGCAGGTGGAGAACACCTCGCTCTTCTACGATGACGAGACCAAGACCTGGTTCCTGTTCACCAACCACGTGGGGGTGGAGGATGGCTTGGAGTACACCGATGCGATTTGGGTTTATTGGAGCCGGGACCTCACCCGCTGGAACCGGAACCACAAGGCCGTGGTGCTCGATTGGAGAAACTGCGAATGGTCAAAGCACATCATCGGCCTCCCCTCAGTGGTCAAAGCCGGGAACCGACTCGCGATTTTCTACGACGGGAACGGTTCGGCGAGAACGCCGGGCGGAGTGAAGAGCCACATGGACCGCGACGTTGGCCTGGCGTGGCTGGACCTGCCGCTGATCCCACCGGCCGATGATTCACATCCGGTCTTCAAGGGCCACTCCCTGCCTCGGCTGCGGGGCGCAATGGTCAGCCCGGGCATTGACCCCGAGAGCCTCGGTGTGCTCGGCCAGGACTGGAAGGCCAATCTCATCCGCTTTCAGCTCATCCGTTCCGGCCGAGTCTCGTCGGCCGACCAGTACGACGCCTGGCTGGAAGGCGAATTGAAGCGGCTCGATGCTATCCTGGCCCTGTGCGAGAAGTATGGCCTCCTGGTGGTCGTGGACCTGCACTCGCCTCCGGGCGGCAAACTCACCGCCGGCGGCTATTTCGGCTCGGACAGCGGTCTGTTCAGGGACCGGCAGGCCCAGGAGAAGTTCATCGAGGTCTGGCGCCACATTGCCACCCGATACAAAGACGCCAAGCCAATCTGGGGCTATGACCTGGCCAATGAACCGGTGGAGGAAGATGTCGCGGAGGGTTGCGACCACTGGCAGGCGCTGGCCGAACGGGCCGCCCGCGCCATCCGGGCCATCGATCCGGAGCGGGCCATCATCGTCGAGCCCGCGCAATGGGGCAGCCCAGAGGGCTTGAACAAGTTGGTCCCCATCCCGGTCTCGAACGTGGTCTATAGCGTCCACATGTATCTGCCACACGCCTTCACTCACCAGGGCGTGTTTCGTTCAGGGCCGACCTATCGCTATCCCGGTCTGATCGCGGGCAAACAGTGGGACAAGGCCCAGCTCGAGCGGGCGCTTCAACCGGCGATTGCTTTTCAGCAGCGCTACCATGTTCACCTCTATATCGGGGAATTCAGCGCCATTCGCTGGGCGCCCGACAACAGCGCTTACCGCTATCTCAGCGACCTGATTGACATCTTCGAGGCACACGGCTGGGACTGGAGCTATCACGCGTTTCGGGAATGGAGCGGCTGGAGCGTCGAGCACGGCTCGGACCGGCAGGACACCCGGCCGGCCGCCTCGCCCACAGAGCGGCAGCGGCTCTTGTGCGATTGGTTCGCCCGGAACCAAAAGCCCGGCGGGTTGCCGGCGGCCGATTCTAGGGCGGCTTGGGAGGTGGATCGGGGGACCGTCGCCAAGTGGTCGGCTCCGTATCGCGGCTGGTGCTACCGCCCCGAGCACGTCATCCCGGCCGAACCGCGCATCCCAGGCCACGAGCAGTTTCACAACACGGATTGCCCCTGCGTCTATCAACTCCCTGGCCAAACCGACAAGTGGTTCATGAGCTTCATTGCCTTCGATGGCCAAGGCTACAACTCGTTCGTGGCGGAAAGCACGAACCTGCTCCGATGGACTCATCCCCGGCTGGCCATGGGCTTCGGTCCGTCGGGCGAGTTCGACTTTGGCGGCTGCGTCATCGGCGCCTTCCTTTACGAGTCTTACGACGTGAAGGCCCCGCGCCTGCTCAAGCGGCATGAGGGCAAATACTGGACGCTCTACGGGTGTTACCCCCGCCAGGGCGGCTACGAGCTGCGCCCCGGCTACGAGGGCGTGGCCCGGAGCGACGACGGCCTTACCTGGCGCCGGGCCAAGAACGCCCCGATCCTGGCCGTTCAGGACCCCGACTGCGGGGCATGGGAAAGGGACTGCATTTACCAGCCCTGGCTGGTCGAGTATCGTAGCCGATACTGTGACTTCTACAACGCCGCCAACGGCGGCACGGAGCAGACCGGCCTGGCCTTTTCCGCCGATCTGTTGCAGTGGATGCGGCATTCGGCCAACCCGGTGATCCGCAACCGTGAGGACGGTTTCGATGCGCAATTTGCCTCCGATCCCAAGGTGTTCCGGGATGGCGACCATTGGACGATGTTCTACTTCGGCGTGGGCCGGGGCGGCGCCCACATCATGGCGGCCTTCTCCCGCGACCTGGTGCATTGGACCGCGGACGCGGAACCGCTCTACAAGGCCGGCGGCAATCCCAGCGGCCTGGACCAGCAATACGCGCACAAGGTGTCTCTGGTCTATAACCCGAAGAATGATACGTTCTATCTTTACTATTGCGCCTGCGGCAACAAAGGCCGGGGCATCGGGCTGATTACCAGCAAACCGCTATAAGCTGCCAGCGCAATGAAACCTCCACTCCTAGCTGACGCTTCGAGGGCAACATCTGGATCCGGTGGCATGAGCCGCCGCCGCTGGCTCGAGCTCGCCGCCTTGGCGTCGCTGTCCGGCGCCTTCTTGCCCTGGCACGCTTGGGCCGGGCGCGCGGGCACAGCTCGCGAATATCATCTCTGCCTCAACCCCCAAGCGGTCCTGCAAGATCCCGAGCTCTTGGCGCTGGTGTCGCGGGCAGGAGTATCCTGTGTGTGGCTGGCCGGCTTCTTTTACGGGCATTGGCCCTGGCCCATCGAGACGCTGACCCGCGCGCGGGAGGCCCTGCGCCTGGGTGGGCTGGAAGCCAGGGTCATCAATGTCCCGCTCGGGCATCCCGGTGATTCCCTCGGTGCCCGGGATGGGAACTTCCCGCTGACGCCCCCAGCCCATTGGCGCTTGGGATCAAACCGGGACGGGAGATCCTACGCGGGCACTTCCTTGCATGCGCCGGCGACGGCGGAAAACGTCGAAGCCTTGCGCCGGTTGCGCCAGGCGGGCTTCTCGCAGTTTTTCGTCGATGACGATTTCCGCCTGGCCCGCGGGCCGGGGAGATCGGCGGTTGCTTCTGCGCCGAGCATCGCGCGCGGTTTTTGCGCCGGGCCGGTTTGCCGGACGGCCGTTGGCCCGAGTTGCTGGATGACGTGCGTTCCCGCCGCTTCACGCCGCTCCTTCGGCAGTGGGTGGAGTCTGCCTGTGACGGTTTGACCGGTTCATTCCGGGCGCAGCAGAAAGCGGCACGCGGCAAGCTGGGGATCATGGTGATGTATCTGGGCGCGGAGAAGGCAGGCATCCGCCTGGCAGATTACCGGGGTGTGCCCTTCCGGGTCGGTGAACTGATGTTTGACGACCAGGCGTTCAGCCCGGTGAAAGGCAAGGCCGACGAACTGTTCAGCGCGCTGTTTCACCGCCGTTTCGCCGTGCCCGAGCTTGCCTGGAGCGAGACCACCGCCTACCCGGCGGACAGACTCTCCGCCGCGCATCTGGCGGCCAAGCTCGTGGTGTCCACCGTGGCGGACGTGCGACACACAATGTTCATGAGCGGTATAACGCCCTTTTCAAAGGCCCACTGGGCCACGCTGGGCCCGGCGATGCGGCGCCAGGCCAGGTTTCACCGGCAATTGGCCGGGCACCGGCTGCGCGGTCCTTTCAAGCACTACTGGGGTGAGGGCAGCCGCTACACCGGGGACGACCGTCCTTACAGCCTGTTCCTGGCCGCAGGCGTTCCCTTCGAGGTTACGGACCGCCCTGCGCGGGCGGGTTGGACTTTCCTGTCGGATGCCGACGCCACAGCCGCCGCTGAAGGGAAATTGGTCTCCCGCGGCACACGGTTTGTGAGCCGCTCGACGGCTCCGGCCGCCGCCGGGGTGCTCGAGCCCTGTGAGGAAACGTTGGCTGCCCTCCTCGCCTTGAAACACCGCATCCGTCCGACGCTGAGCAAAGTGCCCTTTGTGGAGAACGACGAACCTGCCGTGCTGGCGTGGTATCCGTCGGCACACGCCGCGTTGCTGTGGAACGTGCGCTCAGAGCCCGCGACCTTCCTCGTTCGCTACGGTGCGCAACGCCGCGAAGTCAGGTTGAGCGGGCTGGAAAGCGCGCTGTTGGCTGATTTACGCCTATGAGCACGAAGACTCGGGTCACGACAGCAGGAAACGAAGGAAGCGAAGAGAAGGGTTGCCAACAAGGCGCTTGCAGTTCCCCGCGCGCCCGCTCTCTGAACAGT
>CAVVMW010000011.1:0-24033 GCA_963749495.1 uncultured bacterium | reverse complement strand
ATTTCGATCTATTGCTGTCAAAACACTGCGCTGACCTGGAGCGCTCGGAAGAGCCATTGAGGAGTGCAGTTCAATCAGAGCTTTTGCGGCAAACACTGCAGTTGAGTGCCTTGCGGACGAACCCAACCGGTTCTTTTTTTGCCGGGCCCCGGATGACCTTCACCATGGCGGCCTGTCTCGTCACCATGGCTCTTGCCGCCCAGGAGTTGGCGCAGCCCGGCTCCGGCAACAAACGTCCGCACCTCAGCGAGCAGGATCTTTCGCGCGGCCGCCTCGAAGACGAGCTTGTCGAGGGAGGGCGAGCGCTTCCGGATTCTCAGCCGGCCATGCCGGTGTCGCATACCGTGCGCAATGTCGAAGGTTGGACGGTTCAAGTGGATGATCGGCTGCTGGCCCCTCCCGACAATGCCATCGGCGCGCGGGCGCTCCGCTTCCTGCAGTCCAGGCTGGCCGACATCAAGGCGGTGATGGCCGCGGAGCCGTTGAAAAAGCTCCAGGCGGTGACCATCGTGCTCGATCTGAGCCACGGCAAGCTGCGCACGATGCAGTATCACCCCAGCGCCGAGTGGCTGCGGGATAACGGCTACTCGACCAACCTCGCCAAATGCGTTCACGTTCCGGTGGCCGCCGATTTGCCCACGCCGCGGAATATCAACCAGCAGCCGTGGGTTGTCTTGCACGAACTGGCCCATGCCTATCACGACCAGGTGCTGGGCTTCGAGGAGCCCGGCATCCTGAAAGCCTACGAAGACTTCAAGCGGAGCGGCCACGGTGAGGGCACGCTGCTGTATGACGGAACCCGCACCCGCCACTATGCGCTGACCGACCACAAGGAATTCTTCGCGGAGATGACCGAGGCCTACTTCGGCCTGAACGACTTCTTCCCCTTCAACCGCGCCGAACTCATGACCGCAGAGCCGGAAATCTTTGACCTGATGCAGACGATTTGGGGGCCCGTCGCGGGAGTGCAAACCAAGTCCCTGAAGGCCGCCGGATCACCAGGCCTGCCCACGGCTCCGGGGGCGAGCCTCCCGTTTCCGGACTTTCGGACGCTCGCCGAAGGCCCTCAGCAGGTCCGTCTCTTGCCCGGCCAGCACGAGTTCGTCTTCAGCATGTATGGTGCGCCCGGTGACCTGGAAACGCTTCGGCAGTTGGTCGGTGTGATGCGTGAGCGGCGAATCGGCAACGGCTTCGATCCCGGGCCGGGCACCGGCCCGGCCTCCAAGCCCATTTTCGATTACCTCGCCACCGTGGGCTGGCCGGTCGTCTCTTATTCCGGCGGCGAAATGCAGATCAAAGGCGGACATGCCGTGCTGGGCCCGAGAACCTGGCGTCGCTGGAGGCCATGGATCGGGCGGGGCTCTTTACCGCGGTGCAACTGGGCGAATGGGGCTACTACTTCCACAACCTGGCCAACAACGAATCCTGGTGGCGCGAGGTTTTTGGCCGGGACTTCGACGCGTTCAAGCACCTGATGAAACCCAAGGGCCTGGCCGGCTACGACCGCCGCCCCGCCGGTCGCAGGGAGTGCTACGAGGTGATGCGGGATTATTTCCAGAGCCGGCAGCGCGACCTTTTGGGGCGGGTGATCAGCGTGACGGGCCATTCGCATTACGAAGCCTATGCCGGAGAATGGGGCGCCCGGTGCATCGGGTTGGAGGTGGGCGAGAACATTGCCTTCACCCAGTCGAAACTCGCGTTTGCCCGCGGCGCCTCCCGGCAATGGCAGAAGCCCTGGTCCGTGCAGGTAAGCCCGTGGCTTTCCGGGGCCTGCACGACCAGCGGCCCGTTGCGGAACGAAGGCGGCGGCGCCCGCGGCCTGGACGCGGGCCATTCGCTGAGCTTTTACGAGCGAATGTGGTTGCACGGCTGGTTTGCCGGGGCCGCCATGGTCACCCCGGAGAACAGCATCGCGAGCTTCTTCGAAAAGCCTGAGCCGCCATGGACGCTGACCTCGCATGGCCGCAAGGCCGTCGAGGTCTTCGACTTTATGCGCCACCACGACCGGGGCGTGCCTTATATGCCGATCGCCATAGTCCTGGACCACTTGGCCGGCTACAACGCTTATATGGACAAACCGTGGGGCATCCTCGAGCCCACGGCAGGCGACCGGGAGGTCTGCGACTTGTTCGACTTCCAATTATTCCCAGGCAGCGACCACATTCACACCAACCCGTTCCCCAACAACCCTGAATTCAGTTACCTGCGGCCAACACCCTACGGTGAGGTGTTCGATGTCCTGCTCACCAGTGTTCCGCCGGGGATCCTGGCGAGCTACCCGGTGATACTGCTGGCGGGGGACATCGAATTCGACACGGCCTTCTTAAGCGAGTTGGATAATGCTCTTCGCCGAGGCAGCCGGCTCCTCTTGTCGCCCCGCCATCGCGAGGTCTTGGGCGCAGCCGAGTTTCGCCGTCTCAGTGGCCAAGGGGCTGTGGAAGTGCTCGAACCGTGGACCAACCCGGTAACGCGCCGGCCCGCCGCCGTCTCGAACGACCGGCTCCGGAGCCTGGTGCAGCAGCATCTTCCCGTCGAGGTGTCGGGCGACCCGGTCCAGTTCCAGATCAACCGAACTCCACACGGATGGGTGATCGAGCTCGTCAACAATGCGGGAGTGACCAAGAAACCGGGCGAGCCGGCGGTGACAGACGCCGCCGCCGTCGCTCGCGTGCGTGTGAGACCGCAGATGCCTTGCCAGTCCGCCCGGGAATGGCGCGCTTTGAGGACCCACGATAATCCGGCCGTTGTCGATGTGGAATTGGGGCCCGGCGCCGTCGAGTTCGTTGAATTGACGCCGGCCGCGAATTAAGGGGGCGATCACCGTGCTCTCGGAAGGGGAAGCGTCACTGAAATGTCTGTTCAATGGTCGCGAACTATCATAAAACGCATATCTCATGAACCTGAGAGCGTGTCTGAGGTGAAATGAAACCATATCTTCTCCTGTCCGCGGCCTGCCTTGTCGTTGTAGCCATCCAGGCTCCGGCCGCGCCGGTTGGCGCTCCGGCTGACTCAGCCGGCCTGCCGGACCTCCTCGATCCCCAAAACCTCACGGCCTGGTGCGTGGTGCCATTCGATGCCCGCAAGCGCGGGCCCGAGCAGCGGGCCGAGATGCTGCAGCGGCTCGGCTTCAGGAGTTTCGCCTACGATTGGCGTGCCGAGCATGTGCCGACGTTTGACGCCGAGATCGAGGCGCTCAAGAAACACGGCATCAACCTGGTGGCCTGGTGGTTCCCGACGGAGGCCGGGGACCCGAACGCGCGCCTTATCCTTGAAGTGATCAAGCGTCATACCATCCATCCCCAGTTGTGGGTCATGGGCTCCGGCAGTCCCACCAAAACAGACGCGGAGCAACGACAGCGGATCGGGCAGGAGGCGGAGCGGATTCGCAAAATCGTGGAGCTGGCCGCGCCTTACGGTTGCCCCGTCGAGCTGTACAACCACAATGGTTGGTTCGGCCAACCGGACAACGAAGCCGCCGTCATCGAGCGCCTGAAACAGCTCGACGTAGGCGGCGTGGGGATGGTGTACAACTTCAGCCACGGTCACGCGGACGTTGCGAATTTCCCGGCCATCTGGAAGCGCATCCAGCGGTACGTCGTGGCGGTGAACGTGACCGGTATGGTGGCCGATGAGCGCCTGATCCCGCCGTCGCAAGGTGACCACGAGCTGGCGATGTTGCGGACGATCCAACAAAGCGGTTGGCGCGGCCCCATCGGCCTCATCGCCGAGCAAGGCGGCGATGCGGAGGTTACGCTGGGCCAGAACCTGCGCGGCCTGGAACAGTTGAGAAAGGACTTGGCGCAACCGAGTTCGGAAGCCTTGCCGCTGAAAACAGCCGTGTCGCAATACGGCATCACGTGGACCTTCGAAAAACCGGCCCGCGTGGGACAGTTTATCAACGGCGACTGGTACGTGGTCGGGCCGGTGAATGTGATCAGGATTGACCCGGCGCCGCGCTATGGCAGCGAGGTCACCGACGATGAGCTCGATGGCCGCGAGAAGGTCCCTCTCGAACAACGTTGTCGGAACGGCTCGATGCTCAACGCGCCAGCGCGGCTGGAGGTGGCCTGGGATTCCGGCGTCCTGAATTATTATCATCCCGAGCATCGGGCGCGCCTGCCCATTGCTATGCAGCCGGGCGACAGCCTCGCCTCCAGCATCAGCCTCCGCCGGGGCGAAAAGGTGACCTATACCTATCACCCCGGGACGGTGCGCGGCGAGGGCGACAACAGCCCAGTCAAGGTTGTCGCTGTGCTCACCTGCGTCGCGGAGCCGCTGCCGGCCGATGCCTTTCGTCCAGGCTATTGTGGCCACGACCCCGGGATTTTTCTGGCCCGCCACCTTAAACGCGAACTGCTGCCGCGCTTCGACCAGCCCAAGGAAGCTCCGGACCCCGCCAGGTTCGCCGAACTCATCCAGCGGCCCTGGTGCGACGCGGGTTTCTTCTCCTTCGACGTGCCCCAGGAGAGCATGCCCAATTACGCCCAGGCGTATGCCCAAGTCCTTGCCGACGCCGTCCTCCTGGCCTGCTGCGCCGGCACCGGCCCGAGGACAAGGAACTCCTGCTGATCAACGTCGTTCAGATCGGCATCGACCATTACAGCCTGGTGCGCCACGGCCATCCCGGCTGGGCCGCCCACGGCGGCCACGGGTCCGGACGCAAGTTCCCCATCGTCTTCGCCGGCGCCATGCTCGGCGACGAGGCCATGGCCAACGTCAACCGGAGCTTTCCCCAGGCCCACTTCGGCGAAGACGAACAGACTGCCTACGGCGATTGCTGGACCGGCGCCAAGGTCGTCTTCACCGGCCATTCGGGCATCGACCAGGTCACCGGCATCGGGCGCGACTTCGTCAGGGCGGGCAATCCCTGGGGTCCCTACGAACATCTGCCTCCCGATAAATGGGTCCCCGAAGAGTTCCGCAGCGAGGCCTATCGCCGGGCAAACACCTCGACCTGCTTCGTCGCCCAGGCCCTCGTCCTGCGGGCGATGCGGTTCGAGGGGGCCTGGCACCACGACGCCTTCTTTGATTACGTCGACCGCTGGATGTACGAGGACGACAAGCCTTTCCGGGTCGAAATTGCCAAACACTGCCGCCCGCCCTACGACCCAAATGATTACCTGGACGAAACCAAAGACTGGTTCCACGAGGGCTATGCCGACCGGCCCTGGATCAAGCAACTGTGGAATCAATACCGCCCGCTCTCCCACGCGCCCACCGACGGTTGGAAACAGAAGCACGATGACAGCTACTATCGCAACGCCGTCGCGAAGCAACGAAAGCAGCCATGAACCCGCGAGTTCTCCTGAGCCGCCGAAGGTTCGTGAAAACAACCTGTGGTGCCGGCGCTGCCGTTGCCGTGGCCGGTGGCAAGTTTTCGTGGCCGTTGCGCGGGGCTGCAGCAGAACCCGTGCTGACCCCGCCCAAACCGAGGTGGGTGGACCGACCCATGCGCTGGGCACAGCTCACTTTGGTCGAGGACGACCCCGGCAAATTCGACCTGGCTTTCTGGCTGGATTACTTCCGGCGCACGCGCTCCGACGCCGTCTGCCTCAGCGCCGGCGGGTGCGTCGCCTATTATCCCACTCAGATTCCTTTCCACCATCGCAGTCAGTGGTTGGGGGACCGGGATGTCTTTGGCGAGCTGGTCGTTGGCTGCCGCAAGCTCGGCATGGTGGTCATCGCCCGCACCGATCCGCATGCGACCTACGACGATGTACGCCAGGCATATCCGGGGGACGGCAGCGTCAATTATCGGGGCGCGTGGTATCTGGGCTTTGAGCCGGGCGCGATCGCGGATGCCAAAAACGCAGGCACTTGGCGCAAGCTGCCCAGCGAAGGGCTGGAATCGCAACGCGAAGGCGGGAGATTCAGGCTTAAGCCTGAAATCGCCCTCTTCCGGGGCAACGAAGAGCGGGTCTGCATACCGGGAATGGACATCTTTTGCCCCGGCACTGCCACTTACGGAACGTCGCCTCATGCAGCGATTCCGTAAGGTGGGTGGGGTTTCAATTCCAACCTGGCTGACCACAGGCAGTTAGGGCATTTTCGGAAACAGAGGCATTTTCTTTTTCGCTTGCATTGCTCGCCCGCTCTGCTATCCTACATCTATATATGAGTAGGATACAGCCGCTCCAGCGCACATCAACCCTGGCCCTCCGCCAGCGAAAGGCCCATCTCCTGCGCTCCTTCCAATTCCCCCCCGGAGTCCTCCACGCCTCCTTAATCGAGCGATTCCTCAAATGTGGCAAGGCCAATTGCCGCTGCCACACCGGTGGCCCCAAGCACGGCCCGTTCTTTTATCTCAACCGCTGCTTCGCCAAAGGCCAGGTGCAATCGCTCTTGCTGAAGTCCCCGGGCCAGATCAACCAAGCACGCCAAGGTGTGGCCGCTTATGCCCAGGTCCAGCACGTGCTTGACGAAATCAGCCAAATCAATCGCGAACTGCTCCGCCGTGGTGAACCTCTGGTGGCCGCGTCTTCATGAACGAACTGGCTCAGTTTCTGGGCTACGTAACGAAAGTCTTCGCCATGGGCCGGGTCGTGCGCGGGGTGCGCAGCGATCGGCCCTACGCCAAGATTCCTACGCGGCCCTTGTTGCTGAGCATGCTCATGGGCGTGGCCATCCGCGTCGGCAGTTACCTGGATCTCTCCAAGCAAACCAAGCGTCGGCGCTGGCAACACCTCATCCATTGGCAAGAGCGCATCAGCGACGACGCCTTTCACTATGTGAGCGAGCGCTTCTACCTGGAGGACTTGCGCCAAGGCCTGGCCGGGGTGAACAAGAACCTCAAGGCCAACAAGGCGCTGGAGAGCTGTAAAATCAACGGCCTGCTGCTCCTGAGTTTGGACGCCAACGAACACTTCCACAGTCGCAGTCGCTGCTGTCCGTGCTGCTGCCAGAGGGAGATTCAAGAGACCGACAACCAAGGCCAAAAACACACGGTGATCGAATACTACCACCGGTATGTCTTTGCCCAGATCAACGGGCCCAAGTTCAACGTGCTGGTGGACGTGGAGCCTATCGGTCCCGGGGAAGAGGAAGCCCAGGCCGGCCTGCGCCTGCTGGGGCGGATTCGCCGGCTTTACGGCGTGCGCTTTTTCAACGCCGTGACCATTGACAGTTGGTATGTGCAAGGCCCCTTTTTGAAGGCGGTGGAGAAGCTGGGCTGGGCCTGGATCGTCGTGCTCAAACAGGAACGGATGGAGGTCTTGCAAGAGGCGCGCGCCCTGAGTGCCGGACAAGAACCCGCTCTGGAGTTTGACGACGAAACCCGTGGCCGGCACGTCAAACTCTGGGAGGTCAAAGACCTGAACTTCAGCAAGAGCTACGGCCGCAAAGTGCGGGTGGTCCACTCGCAGGAGACGTGGATCCAGCACAAGATGGTGGGCGGAAAAATGACCCATCAACCCCAGACCAGCGACTGGTGGTGGATGGCATCGGAGGGCTTGGCGGGCTATCCGGTCCAGGTCGTCTATGAGGGCGGTCACCGGCGCTGGGGCATCGAGAACAAGGCGTTCAATGAGCTGACGCAATTCTACCACCTGGAGCATTGCTACCATCACGAACCGGTGGCCATGTTGGCGCAAATGCTGATTTTAGTCCTAGGTTTCGTCCTCTTTAGCGCCTACGCGGTGCTCCACAGTCAACTGGTCCGGTTGGGCCAGGTGAGCCTCAAAGAGCTGGCGCATGACCTGGATCTGGCTTTGGAGGAGGACTTGCCTTGGGATTTGTGGTTTGCCTGTGGCTGACGACCGCCTGGGTGAGCGCTTTCGGGGTGTTGCTCTTTGCAAACTGGCCGACGCAACAAGGAGGACTCGGGGACTGCGGGAGAGGTGTTGTCTCGCGCGGGCTCTGCCCGGCCGCCCCTCCATCACGACAGCGCTCGGCGCCGACAAAAATCTGGGCCTCCGAAAGTAAAGCGGCGGCGCACCCCACCTTGCGGAATTGCTGCGCCTCATGCCAGTTGTTCGACACGCCAGGCCAATGCCCTGTATCATCTCTTCAACCCCCTTGGCGAGGGCGCTGGGGCGAAGCGTCTTGGCGGTGGGCATCGCATGGGCCTGCGGTTGGCTGGCTGGGGCCGCGCCCGTGGAACTCCACGTTGCCACCAACGGCAATGACGCTTGGTCGGGTAGCCTGAGCACGCCAAACGCTTCGCGGACTGACGGACCCCGGGCGAGCCTCGAGGGGGCCCGCACCGGGCTCCGCAGGTTGCGCGGAGCGTCGGGCCTTCCCACAGGCGGTGTCCGGGTAATCATTCAAGCCGGAGTCTATCCGCTCAAACGACCGCTGGGCCTGACGCGGGAGGACTGGGGACCCAAGAGGCTCCGATTGCGTATTGCGCCGCCGCCGGAGCGGAAGTGCGGATCAGCGGCGGCCGGGCGATCTCGCATTTCGAAGCTGTCACCGAGGCGACGGTTCTGAGACGACTCGATATCACCGCGCGCGACCACGTGCGGGTGGCTGATTTGCGCGCACTGGGCCTTACAAACTACGGTACTCCGGACGGCGGCGGAGTCGAAGTGCTCTTCAACGACGAGCCGATGCCGCTCGCGCGCTGGCCGAACACGGGGTTCATCCACATCACGGAGGTTCTGGGCAAGACCCCTGTGGATGTGCGCGGCACCAAGGGGTGCGTCGAAGGTCTGTTCCGCTTCGAAGGCGATCGTCCGAAGCGTTGGGTGGCTGAGCCGGACGCCTGGGTGCATGGGTATTGGTTCTGGGATTGGTCGGATCAGCGCCAACGCGTAAAGGCGATCAATGCGGAGAACGGGACGCTGGAAATCGCGCCTCCTTATCACAACTACGGCTACCGGAAAGGCCAGTGGTTCTACGGATTCAATCTGCTTTGCGAGCTCGACCAGCCGGGGGAATGGTACCTCGATCGTGAGAATGGCCGGCTCTACTTTTGGCCGCCGAGCCCGCTCCCCACCGGTCGGGCCGTGGTTTCAGTGCTGCCGACACTGGTGACCTTTGACGAGGTTTCGTGCGTCACGTTGCGCGGCTTGATTCTCGAGGCTGCCCGCGAGACCGCGATCATCATGCGCGGGGGGACGGGCAACCGGATTCTCGGCTGCACGCTGCGGAATCTGGGCGGCTCGGCGATCAGCATTTCCGGCGGATCGAACCATGGGGTGGTGGGTTGCGACATCTCGCAATGCGGCGTCGGCGGCGTGTCGCTCGACGGCGGAGATCGGAAGACGCTCACCGCGGCGGGGCATTTCGCCGACAACAACCACATTCACCACTATGGCCGGTGGCGCCCGATGTACTCGGCCGGGGTGAGTTTGAACGGGGTCGGCAACCGCGCGACGCATAACCTCATCGACAACGCGCCGCACCAGGCGATCGCTTTCGGCGGGAACGACCACCGCATTGAGTTCAACGAAATCCACAGTGTTTGCCACGAGTCCAACGATGCGGGAGCGATCTACGCCGGACGCGATTGGACGATGCGCGGCACCGTCATCCGCCACAACTACCTGCACGACATCACCGGCTTCGAAGGACGCGGCTGCGTGGGGGTTTACCTGGATGACATGTTCTGCGGGACGGAGATTTCGGGGAACCTGTTCGTGCGGGTGACTCGGGCGGCGTTCATTGGCGGCGGGCGCGATTGCACCATCGCCAACAACGTCTTTGTCGATTGCCAACCGGCGCTCCACATCGACGCCCGGGCGATGGGCTGGGCCAAATACCAGGCCGACGAGTGGGTGAAGGAGGGTCGCGAGAAAGGCGCCCTCTCCGGCATCCGCTACCGCGAGTCGCCCTACCGGGAGCGGTATCCAAAGCTGCCTCCGATCCTCGACGAGGAGCCATGGGCCCCGCGCGGCAATGTGGTCTGCCGCAATCTCTGCCTGGGGGGAAAGTGGGATGAAATCGAGGCCGGGGCCCGGCCGATGGTGACGTTCCAGGACAACCTGGCGGGTACCGATCCGGGATTCGTGGACGCGGCCCACGCCAACTACGAGCTCAAGCCCGAGGCCCCCGCGCTCAAGTTGGGCTTCGAGCCGCTCCCATTGGCGAAGATCGGGCTCTACGCAGATCCGAACCGCGCCTCCTGGCCCGTCAAGCACACCGTGCGCCCGGCGAATGCGGCGGCACCTGCGCCGTGAATCGCAGTCCACTTAGTCCAGCCGGATCAGCTCGAGTTTGTCGATCCTGAGGGCCTTGATTGCGGAGGTCGCTCCGCCCTGCTTGTCGAAGCGTCCGGGACCGATCCAGAAGTAATGGTCGCGCTCGGGCACCCACTCGGCCACGTCGTACCACGCGTAGCCGTCGCCAACGTCGGACGTCTTGCGCTCGATGCCGCCGCAGCCATGGTGGTGCTTGGCGTCATAGACGCCGGCCCAGAAGGCCTCGCCTTCCTTGCCGGTTTCCCTCTCCACGCACACCCGCACGCGGAGTCGGTACTTTCTGCCGGGGTCAAAGGCCACGCGCGAGAAGGGCAGCGTGGTACACCACTCGTAGTGGGTATTGTAGAGCTTCATGGCCGAGCCGTCCTCGCACAGCGGGTCGGCCACGGTGTCGCCATAGGTGCCGCGGTTGCTGAGCGAGAGCAGCTTGTCTTCAACGAAGGCGTGCGTCTGCGCAGCCGGCAGGGGCGGCGGGTTGGCCAGGGCCTTCCAGCGCGCCAGCACTTCGCGGTGGCGCCCGCCGTTCTCGGAGAGGCGGATGTTCCTGGCCTCGTCGAAACGCTTCAGCAGCTCGGCGGCAAGCGCGTGTTGCTCGGCCGGCGCCTCATACTGCTTCGGGTTCTCCGTGACCCACACCTTGATCTCTTCCGAAGCCGGCATCCGCGCCAGGCGCGCGTAGAGCACAGGGAATGCGGCCATGCGCACGTTGTACAGCCGGGCGGGGTCGTCCTTGACCGCGGCTTCGGCCTGTTGCCACAGGTCGCTGGCGCGGGCGTAGAAATCGTCCGTGAGCAGTGCTTGGCGGGGGTCGTCGAAGATGCGCAGGGGGCGGTTCGCGGGGTCCCGGTAGTAGCTGTGCAGCGCGTCGAAGTAGGTGCGCGCGCAGGGCGCGGCCGCGCCGTAGTAGCCCTGGAAAAAGTCCTGCAGGAGCGGCTCCTGGGGCAGGTCGGGGTTCCACAGCCACTTGGCCAGCAGCCACGCCTTGAGCTCGGCGAAATCGCCGTGCCGCCCCTGGTAGGCGCCCTGTTCGAACAGGTATTCCACGCCGTTGGTGTGGAAGAACTGCACGTTGCCTTGAAGCGCGAGAACGTTCGGGAAGGGGCTGGTGTAATCGCGGAAGTCGGTGGTGTAGTCCCAGACGTAGAGGTGTTTGCAGATCGCGCTCCAGCCGCGGATGTCGTCCATGAAGGCGCGGTTCTCCTTAAACGCGCTGGCCGTGATGGGGAACGAGAAGTCGCACTCGATGGTGCAGAGGCACGGCAGGACGTTGGCCCGCGGGCGGATGGTCTTGGGCGGCTTGCGCGTGTACTGGTAGGCGAGGGTCTCGATGGTGACATTCGGGAACTCCTTCTCAACGGCCTCGGCGGTCTGGTTCACAAAGGCGATCATCGAGCCCGCGTGCGACTCTTCGGCATCGTCGATGGCCTTGCAGGCCGGGCAGGTGCAGTAGTTGTACCAGTCGTTCTGGCTGACGCCGTAGAACGAGGCGCCGGGGTCCCGGCGGATGCGCGCCAACACGTTGGAGGTGACGACGCGGAGCACGTCCGGGTTGGCGAGGCAGAGCTGCGTGTGGTCTTTGACGCGCTTGCCGTTGACTTGGCTGAAGTACTCCGGGTGCGCCGCGAAATAGACGTCGGGGGAGCAGAGGGTGTTGAACGTGTGGCAGCTCCCCAGGCCGCCGCCGAAGCGATACGAGTGGCCGCCGTGCTTTTCGGACAGGCGCATGCTGTTGCCGTTGACCTTATTGCGGGCCGCAAGATCGCCGTCGAACATGTCGAACCAGAAAGGCTCTCGCAAGGCGAAGGCGGGCTTCTGCGTCTCATCCAGCACGGGCACGGCGAAGCTCTGGCGACGCGGGATCACGCTGTGCCAGGAGCTGTACCAGCGGCAGCCGCCGAAGCGCTCCAGCAGCTCGTACACACCGTAGAGCGTGCCGCGCAAGGGCCCACCCAACACCAGG
Source organism: uncultured bacterium (assembly GCA_963749495.1). Classification (GTDB taxonomy): domain Bacteria; phylum Verrucomicrobiota; class Verrucomicrobiia; order Limisphaerales; family UBA8199; genus CAVQND01. Next base: position 11,934 of record CAVVMW010000011.1, on the reverse strand, counting down.
ACTCGGTCGCCGCGGCGCACGAGGCGGAAGCCGTCTTCGCCCAGGCCCTTGACCTCGGCCGGGCCGCCAAGGACCTCGGAGGTGAAGCGCGTGTCGCCAAGCACCACGGCGCGCGCCGGGAGCGGCGCCTCGTCGGTCGCGACCGGCAGCTTGACGCCGGTCATCTGTTCCGTAAAGCGCTGCAGCTCCTCCGCCGCGTACACCTGCGAGGGCGAGGCGACCGCGGGGCGGACGATAGTGCAGGCGGCAGGCTGGCCGCGCGCAGCCAGAGTCAGTTCTTGGGCCGGCGCCCAGGCGGCAGCCGTCACGACAAGCGCGATAAATAGAAGTGTTTTCATGGCACAGATTCTCTTGCATGGTGGGACATGTCACCGTCCACCACGCGCGGCATCCAATCAAAACATAGTTCCTGTGGTTTTGCCAGCTTTTGCCGGGAGGGCAGCTTTGCGGCCCGGGTGAAGGAGTTAATGGGGCGGGCTGAGCAAGCCGAGGCCAAGGAAGCCGAGGAGACTTTGGATATTCCGGCCGAACTGGCGCGGGGGGAAAAGCGGGTGGCGGCGTTGAAACAAGCTCGGCAGGTTATTGAGGAGCGGGCCAAGGAGATGGCGGCGGCGCAGCAGGAGGAGGAGTACAAAGAAAAGCAGGCCAAACGGCAAGCCCAGCGAGAAGCCGGGCAAAAGCCTCGCGGGGCGGAGCCGACGCCGCCCAGCGAGGTGCCCGATCCCAAGGCGCAGTACAATTTTACCGATCCGGAAAGTCGGATCATGAAAGCGGGCAACGGGCAGCATTTCGAGCAGGCCTACAATGCCCAGGCGGCGGTGGATGAGCAGATGCTGATCGTGGGGGAGCGACTCAGCGTGGCGCCCAACGACAAAGAAGAGTTGGTGCCGACGGTGGCCGCCATTAGCCCGGTGGTGGCGGGGGAAGTCAAGGCGGTGTTGACGGATAATGGATTTTACAGTGAAGCGGCGGTGGGGACGGTGGAGCAAAAACCCGACGGTGCGCCAAGCGGGATCGCGGTCTATGCGGCGGTGGAGAAGCATTCGCATCACAAGACGGTGGCGGACCTGTTGCCGCAGCCGGAGCCCGCGGCGCCGGGTCCGGAGGCTTCGGCCAAGGAGGTCATGGCACACCGCTTGAAAAGCGAACCGGGCAAGACGCTCTACAAATTGCGCAAGCAGACGGTGGAACCGGTCTTTGGGATTATCAAAGAAGTGATGGGATTCCGGCGATTCCTGCTGCGGGGGCGCGTCAAAGCCGGGCTGGAATGGACGCTGGTGTGTGTGAGTTACAACCTCAAACGGCTGTTCGTGCTCAAGAATCTGGCGACTGCGGGCTAAAATGAAGAAAATGGGCCGATCCGGGCTCAAAACCGGGTTGAACGGCGTCGCGGAGCGGGCAGGGACCACGGAAGCTCGAAGGATATTAGGTTTTGTGACTGGATGTATCTTGTGATAAGATTCTGTTACCTAGGCCATCTCTTAAGTCCGACAGGCTGCTAGAGTGCATCATCAGGATCCAGGAGTATTCCGCCTCGGGCCGAAGGGCAAGTCGCAAACCACAGGTGCTTTGGTTCTTGCGGCGGCCAACGTGGTCAAGCTGACCGCGGAAATGCGGCGGCGCGTCCGGAAAGCGACGGGGCTGGCCATCGAGGCGGGAGTTGAATGGGTCGGTTGAGGGCTCGAGAGGCTCCGCGAAAGCCCCTCTGGTGGATTATCACAAGGTGCGCCGCTGCCCCCAATGAAAGTTGAGGGTTACTGCCCAAGCACCCGAAGCGGTGTTGACGGAGCTTATCGAGTGATCTTCTTCACGGTTTGGGGACACCTTACCCAGATGTCCGGGCATGGCGGTGTGGGCGCGCGTTGAGAGGCGCTGAGAGGTGACGCAGTTTTCTGGCCCGAATGTCTCCAATTGGAGACACTCTCTCGCCCTCGAACAACAGCCCTCGTAATCCTCAGCGAGCTCGGGTGCTCATCACATCATGGCGCCTCCGTCTGCCAGTCTGCCTGATCCGAGTCGTTTGCAGGCAATGCCATGGCCAAAGTCACGAATGGGAGAGCACAGCACCCCCTTAGTTCTCCTTGATTCTCCGGTTCATTTATGCCGTAGCATACATCTCTGCGATGAGGCGCCGCAGTTCCTCAGCGTCCGTGGTGGAAAGATGGCCAATTTTGCGGGTGAAACGCGACTTGCTCAGCACACGAATTTGGTCCACAGCCACCTCGGCCAGCAGGCCGCCACAACGTACCTGCAAGCGGCTCCGCCAGTCGGGGTGCAACTGTTTGGTCAGCGGACAGCACACGACATTCGGCAGCGCCCGGTTCCTCAGGTCGTCACTGACGATGACGACTGGACGAGTTTTGCCCATCTCTGTGCCTTCTACGGGGTCGAGGCGCGCCAGATAAACATCGTAGCGTTTCACCCGGCCACCTCGCCGGGCAGGCTCGACAGCCCTTCGCCAGCGGCCTCCCAATCTGTCCAGTCCTCGTTCGCCTGGGCCATCTGCTGGTAAGTCTCCGCCCAGGTGAGCTTCCCGCGGCGCGCTCGTTTAGGGCGCAGCGCGATCTCGTCGGGTCTTTGTTCCATCAGGAGGATGTCCTGCACTCGATAACGGCGCAGGACCTCCGCAGGCAGCCTGATGCCCCTTGAGTTCCCTATGCGGGTAACCGCCACTTCGATCGTCTTCATTCGTAATTACTGTAATTACTCGTGGGCGATGCCGCAAGAGGAGAATTCAGGCCGCCGTGCCGCACAACAAAGCGGCTCTCGCCTCTACTCCGCTCCCTCCGCCCCGGTTTTGCCGGAGGCTTTGCCCTTCTCAGCCGGCTGGCGTTGAGCGCGTTGTTCTCAGCCCATTTCGCCATGGCCTCCACCTCCGGGGCCTTCGACTTGGAGAGCGGATTCGCCTCCTTGATGGCCTTCAGGAGGTCTTCTCCGGTCAGGTCACGGTCGATCGCCTCTTCTGTTATGGCGAGCCGCATGTTGCTCTCCGATTCGCCGACTATCGCCGGCGTACGCCGCCCCGCGTTGACCCGGTCAAGAGAATGCGCTCACTCATCGCTGAAGCTGGGGGGACCAAACCCATCTAGGAACCACGGTATTGATATTTCCAGCCTTGTACTCCCTTGTCCGGTGTAGGTGAGCACCGTAGCCCCCTCTCTAGCGGATCATTCTTGGCGGCTGGTGGGGAAGACGCCGAAAGACCGGTTCTGCACCGGCGCAACAAAAGCCCTAGAATACCCTTGTCGTGCCCTGTCTGTCGCAGGGCCGCAAATAACAGTGCCAGACGAAATTGCAATATGAAAAAGACATTATTACGCAATCTTCCCGGATTGGGTGGCCTTCCGGCGCAGGCCGCGGACCAAGTCCAGTCCCAAATGAGCATCCACGGGACGAGAATACACGAGGTCGAACTGACCAGCGGCATCCGCCGGACGCGAGAGTTCGAGAAGAAGAAACTCGCCCAATTCTCCGTGAATGTGGGCATCAAGTGCGGCCACGACTGTTACTATTGCAGCACGGGCGCCCAAATGCGGATGCACAGGGCATTCAAGGAGGTTGGGGAATCCCCTTTCGATTATGGTTACTCGATCCTCGATCCGGGGATTGCGGAACGCGTTGCCCAGGACGCACACCGAATGGGTTCTCGGGGCCTCGTTCAGCTTTGCACGATTGTGGACGCTTGGGCGCCCGAGGCTCAGTCTGTACGATCTCGGGCGTCGTTGCCTGCAGGCCATCCTTCAGGAGCCAGGCTGGTCGGTCCGGATTTTGACCAAGAACGCCAGTGTGCGACGTGATTTCGAAGTAGTCGAAAACTATCGGGAGCGCGTTCTTGTCGGCCTCAGCCTTACCGGGACCCCCGCCAAGGAACGCGAATTGGCTGCCATTGAGCGGAACGCTTCCCCGATGGGGGATCGCATGGCGGCGTTAAAGGAGGCCCATCGCCGTGGCCTGCGAACCTACGGTGTGCTGTGTCCCCTTCTGCCCGGCATCGCCGATGACGAGGCGAGCGTCACTGAGTTGGTCCAGTTCTGCTTGGCCCGCGGTGCTGAGGAGATTTTCACCGAGCCTGTCAATCCCCGCGGCCCTGGTTTGCGCCTGGTCCAGGAGGCCCTCGGCGTGGAGAATTTCACCGCCGCCGCTCAAGCCGTCGGGAACGTGCGCAACCACAGGGCATGGTCCGCATATTGCGCCACAGTCGTGAGCACGGTCCAAGGGGTCATGGAACGCGCCGGCGCGATTGAGAAGCTGCGCTTCCTGCTCTACTCCTCTAATCTTGAAGAAGACGCTCGGCGTCAGATAAGAAAGGACGAACGCGGAGTCATTTGGCTGGGGAAGTAATTGATTTTCTTGCATGTGGAATGGGGAAACAGGATAAAGTCAGGCCATGAGATTACTGGCCTCTTTCGTCTCATGAAAATGCTCCCGTGCATGGTTCGGTGGGTCTTGATGATGGCCCTCAGCCTGCTCGGACTGAGTTCTCGATCTCCAAAGCGCCCCGTCGGCGCGCCTGCCCAATATCGTCCTGCTCTACGGCGATGACATCGGCTATGGCGATTCTGGGTTTCAACGGCGCGACGGCCGTCCAGACGCCGAACGTGGACCGTCTCGCCCGTGAGGGCTTAAGGTTCACCAGCGCCTACTCGACTTCCGCCACCTGCACCCCCTCACGCTATTCGCTGCTCACCGGCGAGTATGCCTTTCGCAAGCAGGGCACGGGCGTGCTCCCCGGAGATGCCGCCCTCATTATCGAGCCGGGCCGCGCCACTTTGCCCTCGCTCCTCAAGTCCGCCGGCTACACCACGGCCGTGGTCGGCAAATGGCATCTGGGCCTGGGCGACGCCCATGCCGGAATTGACTGGAACGGCGAGATCAAGCCCGGCCCCCTCGAAGTGGGCTTCGATTACTCCTTCATCATGGCGGCCACGGGCGACCGCGTGCCCTGCGTCTATATCGAGAACCATCGGGTGGTCGGGCTGCTTTCCGAAGACCCCATCTTCGTGAACTACAAAGAGGCCTACCCCGGTGAACCGACCGGCGTCGAGAACCGCGCGTTGCTCAAAATGGACTGGAGCCATGGCCACAACCAGGCGGTGGTCAACGGCATCGGGCGCATCGGCTTCAGCAAAGGCGGCAAGGCCACTCTCTGGAAGGACGAGGACATGGCCGACCAGTTCACCAAACACGCCTTGGCCTTCATCGAGCGAGTCAAAGACCGGCCGTTCTTTCTCTACTTCGCCACCCATGACATCCACGTGCCTCGGGTTCCGAATCCCCGCTTCGTCGGGCAGACCACGATGGGTCCCCGCGGCGACGCCATCGTGGAATTTGATGCCTGTGTCGGCGAAATCCTCAAGGCTCTCGACCGGCTGGGCTTGGCTGACAACACGCTGGTGATGCTCAGCAGCGACAATGGGCCAGTGCTCGACGACGGCTACAAAGACTGGGCCAACGAGAAACTCGGCAACCACAAGCCGGCTGGCCCTTTCCGCGCGGGCAAATACAGCCTCTTCGAGGGCGGCACCCGGATGCCTTTCCTGGTCCGATGGCCTGGCCGCGTCAAAGCCGGCGTGACTGACGCCCTGATCAGCCAGGTTGACCTGTCCGCCACAATGGGGGCGCTCACCGGCGCCAAACCCGACCCCGTCACCATGCCGGACAGCATGAACGTCCTGCCTGCGCTCCTCGGCGACTCCAAGACCGGGCGCGCGCACCTCATCGAATACGCCAACCGCCTGTCCATCCGAGAGGGCAACTGGAAGTTCATCCCTCCTGGCCGGGTAAACGATGGCCTCGGGCCCTGGACCCAGGTCACCGTCCTCGAGCCGGGCTTCCTCTTCGATCTGGCCGCCGATCCGGGCGAAACCCGCGACCTCGCCCCCGCTTACCCGGATAAACTCAAGGCTCTCCGCGAACTCCTGGCCCGCACCAGTGAGCCGCGTCGGACGCCCTGACAAGCGGCAAGGTGTTCGTGGTCCTCTCGCAATGAGACGCAACTGTGTCTTTCGTTCAAGGGTAGAGGTCGGTGCTCAGGTATTTGAGCCCGCTGTCGCAGATGAGAAAGGCAACGGCACGACGCTCGCCGGCTTGAAGAACCTGCACCGCGCCGGCGAGATTCGCTCCTGCCGAAAACCCGCCGAAGATGCCCTCCTCTTGCGCCAACAGACGCGCCGCCTCCATGGCCGCAGAGTCCGTGACTTTGAGGTAATCTGTCACCAATCCCCGATCCAATAGCGGCAGGTCAGCCATGGAGTAGCCGCCGCCTTGAATCACGTGGCTCTGATTTGTGACTGGTTCGCCAGCCAGCGCGGGAGCCGATGCAGGCTCAACCAGGTATCCGCGCACCGCCGGATTCCGCTCCTTGAGCGCACGCATGACACCGGTGAACGAGCCGCCCGTGCCCGCGAAATCCACGAAAGCCGTGACGCGGCCTTCCGATTGCTCCCAGATTTCGGGACCGGTGTGCCGCTGATGCGCCAGGACGTTGTCCTCGAGGCGGAACTGATCGGCACGAAAGGCGCCATGCTCCCGCACAAGTTGCCGGGCCTTCTCCTCAACCAGCGCCAGGTCCGCCCCGGAAACCTGATGGGGCTGCGAGCCTGGCGCTTGGTCCACGCGCACCACCTGGGCGCCCAGGGCCGCCATCATCCGCGCCCGCTCGATGGTGTTGCCCTTGCTCATCACAGCGATGAAGGGGTGGCCCAGCGCCCGGCAGACGATGGCCAGGCCGGTGCCGGTGTTGCCGCTGGTCAGTTCCACCACGGTCTGCCCGGGGCGCAAGTCCCCTCTCGTCCGGGCGCCGCGGATCATCTCCAGAGCGATGCGGTCCTTCTTGCTGAAGCCCGGGTTGAAGTACTCCAGCTTGGCCAGCAATCGGCCCTCGAGCTTCAGCCTGGCGCGCAGTTTGTGCAGCTCCACCATCGGAGTGCGACCGATCGTGTCCACAACTGAACCTGCCAACGGAAGAAACGGGATCATACGCTGCAATTCTCCCAGAGATATTGGGCATTCTCAGGGCGTGCCAGGCTGGACGCCCAAAATGACCCCCGGCACTGGGCCTTGCGGATAGACCTCCGCCAGTGGATCCATCGCCGCGCGGCTGATTCGATAATCCCGCGCCAGGATGTCCAGGAAACCCGGATCGGTCACGCAACCACCGCTATCGATGGCGAGGTCGGCCTGGAAGTCGCTCAGGCTGGCATAACTCTTGTGGCGCCCCCAAGGGACACCCCATTCAAACCATCCTTGCCCCGGCGCCGCAAAATAGACGTTGGTCTCGAAGCGCAGCCGAAGGTCTTCCAGCCTCAGCGCCTTCTCCGGTTTCTTTTGTCCGTCGTTTCCGGGCGCGTTGTCCGCGTTCCCGATGCCGGGCCCGGTCCGCATGGCCGCAGGCCAATGGCGATTGTCCTTCACGTCGAACCAGCCCCAGACCTGGGCATCCCGGTTGAAGGCGAGCAGGTTGTGCCGGATCAGCTCATCGTGGTTCCAGATCGGGACCTCGCCTCGCTGGCCGATGCGGCGGGTGGTGCGCTCCTGCTCGCGGAAGTTGAACCCTTCGCGGTTGCCGATGATCAGGTTCCGCTCGATGACGCAATCCGGGCTGCTGGAAAGGGCGACCCCGGCCTGCGCGCCCCATGCCCCGGGCGTCTCCGCAAAGCCGTTGCCCACAATCACGTTGTCGTGCGCCTGCAAGCCAAAGGAGATCTCATGGAAGATCCCGGCATCCTCATTGTCAGCTATCAGGCATTGGCGCACCGTGCAGTGTTCGTTGCCGATGTCGAACCAGATGCCATTGCCGCGGTTGCGCAGGAACTGACTGCGCTCGAGCCTGGCGTCGCGGCACAAGACCAGTTTGTCGCCGCCGGCCTCCCAGCCGCGATCAAAACCTTTGGTGTTGTTGTTCTCGACCCGGCACTCGGTGAAAAGCAAGCGGTGGGCGCCATTGGCGCCAAAGCCCAACTGCCCGTTGTCCCGAAACACACAGCGGCGGACGATCTGATCCTGGCCGGCCAAGGTCGCCCCGCTGGCGTTCATTGCCTCGATGACGCAATCCTCCAGGAGATCGCTGGGCCCCGGCCAACACCACCGCCCCGTGCTGGGCCATGTTGGCGGCGAATCGGAAACGCAGCCCGCGCACCTGCACATGTGCGCCTTCGACCCGGAGGATCTCCTGCCGCGCCGAGCCCTCCACAGACACCTTGTTCAGGTCGCGGTTTGCGGGGTCCCACGCCAGGAGAACCTGGTTGGAGAGGTCCACGCTGAAAGTGCCGGGAGCCAATTGGCTGGTTTCGAGCACCTGGCGCAGGAGATAGCCCTCGATGGCCACCTGTTCGCACCGGCCGATAAGGCGGTGGTAGAGGTCATCGGGGTGCGCATTATGCCTGGACCAGGTGATAAACCGGTAGGGCCAGTGGACTCGGTAAACCGGCCGGTCACCCTCGACCCTCTGCCAACCGGTCAGCCGGTCGGCACCGGTGAGCACGACGTGCGCCCCAGGAGCGGCTTGGAAACGGATGGGCCTTTCCGCCGTCCCGCCCGTTTTGACCAAGACACGTTCCCGGTAAAGACCGCCCCTGATTAGAACGATGTCCCCGGGCCCCGCGGTCTCGGCGGCTTTGGTGAGGCTCTTCCACGGTCGCTCGGCGGTGCCGGGCCCGTCGTCGCTCGCCCTCTGGTCGCGTTGGGCCACGGTGTAGGTTGCGGCTCGGAGCGAAATGCCCCCAGAGGTTAAGAGCACACTGGCGCACACCAGGCAACATGGAGGCATGGTCTGGCGAAGGGCCCAAACCAGCCGCTCGGCGAGACTTTCTTGAGTCTGCATGACCCAACGGGTATAGAGCCGGGCGGGGCCGGGTTCAAGCTCCCGTAATCCCGACACTTCGGTTCCTCCAAGAGCGGTAAACACATAAACGATATGGGACTTAGTCCGATGTAAAGCTGCCATAAACCAGGCCGGGAGTGAATTCGGTTGTTGGGCGGAGAGGGAGCTGACCACATCGTGCGTTTTGGCTTGGCACGGGAGCCTCGGGGGACCCATTTTGGGGCCGCGCAATGAACCGTTTCCTCTTTGCCGCACTGCTCGGTCCTGTCGCCTGTTCGCTGGCCGGGTCCTCCCCGCCCGAGCCAACGAAGCCGCCTGGCGCCCTGCTCCCGGCCGGCTTCCTAAGCGGGAGCGGCAGCGCCATTGTCGGCCCGGACGGTTCGCCCGTGCGCATTGCCTGCGTGGGGCTGACCGGGATGAACGTCGTTGGCGGGCGGCTGCAATTGGTGGGGCCGTTCAAGGGCATCGTCGGCCACGTCGCCGCGATGCGGGCCATCGGCTTCAACTGTGTCCGCGTGGATTGGATCAACAAGACACTCGACGATACCGGGGCGATGGCGCAACTCGACGAATTTGTCGCCGCCTGCAAGAAGGCCGGACTCAAGGTGATTTTTGACAACCACAATAATGAGGCCACACCCGCAGACTGGGAAAATGCCGCCCAGCAGAAGAACGGGTTGTGGTTCGACACTGGACCGGGAACCGACGGCACGGATGGCGCCGGCAACCGGGGCACGATCAGCGCGGCGAAGTTCCAGAAGGACTGGGCGGCTTTCGCCAGGCACTGGGCCGGCAATCCGACAGTCATCGGATTCGACCTCCGCAACGAGCCCTGCGCCCACACCAAGACCCCGGCACTATGGGGAGGCAAGGGGCCGACCGACATCCATGCGATGTACGAGGCCGTCGGCAATGCCGTCCTCGCGGTGAACCCCGATGCGCTCATTATCTGCGAGGCGGTCATCAACTACAAGACCGGAGCGTTCGAGGGGGACCTTTCAGTGGTCCGCGGCCTCTCGGTCGTCCTGAGCAATCCCGCCAAGCTGATCTATTCGGTGCATGAATATCCCAAGGAAATCGGCGAGTACAAGGGGCCGGAGTCGGGCGTCGGCTACATCCAGCGTATGAACAAGATGTGGGGCTGGCTTATTACTGAGGATGTTGCGCCGGTTTGGATCGGCGAGATGGGCGCCTCGATGACCTCCACCACCTCGAGGGAGTGGGGCCGGACGCTGCTCGACTACATGAATGGGAAGGCGCCTGCAGGGCCGAAGATCACGGCCTGCCGGCAGCCCATCAGCGGCGATTGGTGGGCCTGGGGGTGCCTGACCGGGCAGAATCCGAACGGCTGCGTCGGGGAGGACGGCAAGGTGCGCCCGGCGCAGGCGCCCTTCATCGAGCAGATGCTCTTCTAACGTACCCGTCTGATCAGGGAATACTTGGCGAATCATCCAGGTGGACAGGCTCAGGTGGATGGTTAAGATGCGGCATATGATTCGGCGTCGGCCAACGGTTACTGCCCTTCTCCAAGACCTTCTTGTCACACTGCCCCTGTTGTTGAGTTGGCCTGCCTGCGCCCAAGACGCCGCGCCGGCGGACCGGAATGCCGTCAACACTCGTGCGCATCCCGCCAACATGATGGCGGATTCGCCCGTGACGTTCCCCAAGGAAGGAGCGTTGCCGTCAAAGTACCCGCCGGATGTCCACGTTCGAGACGAACCGGCCGAGAAGGACTATTACATCCATGGAGAACAGATCCTGTCGAAGATCCTGATGGCCTTTTGGACGGCGCCTGAGCCCACTTTCAAACCGGACTGGCAGTCGCTCCACGCACACCGGGACCCGGAGTGGTTCCGCGATGCGAAGTTTGGCATCTACACCCACTGGGGGCCGGTCACGGTCGGGTGCGAAGACGCGCCCCAGGGCGGCGAGTGGTATGGCCGCGAGATGTATCTGACCAACAATCCCATCTTCGCCTGGCACCGGCAGAGGTTTGGTGACCAACACACGTTCGGCTACAAGGACGTGATCCCGCGGTTCACGGCGCCCAAGTTTGATCCGCAGAAGTGGGCGGACCTCTTCGCGCGCGCGGGGGCAAAGTTCGCCGGCCCGGTCGCGGTCCACCACGACAACTTCGCCATGTGGGATTCCGCGGTGACACCATGGAATTCGGTGAAGATGGGGCCCAAGCGTGACATCACCGGCGAATTGGCCAGAGCCTACCGAGCGCGCGGGCTCAAGTTCATCACCACCTTCCACCATGGCTTCGCCTGGCGCTATTACGAGCCGGCTTTCCAGTTCGACGCCGCCGACGGCCGGAACTTCCAGCTCTACAGCGAGCCGCACGGGCCGAAGGACCCGCCCTCGCGGCGCTTTCAGGACCAGTGGCTGGCGATGGTCATGGAGGTCGCGCGCCAGTACCAGCCCGACATGATCTGGTTCGACTTCGAGTTGCACGAGGTCATCACGCCCGAATACCAGCAACGCATGTTCGCCGATTACTACAACTGGGCCGCCGGGCAGGGCAAGGAATCCGCCGTGGCGCAGAAGTTCCGCGAGATTCACGAGCACACCGGTATCCTCGATTTCGAGCGTGGGCGTGAAGACCGGCTGGTGCCGTATCCCTGGCTCACCGATACGGCGCTGGGTCCGTGGTTCAACCGCAAGGCCGACCCGTACCGCTCGACCGAGAATCTCATCCATGTGCTCGCCGATATTGTGGCGAAAAACGGCTGCTTGCTGCTCAATGTCGGGCCCAACGCGGACGGCTCCATTCCGGAGCGGGCGGAGAAGCTGTTGCTCGAGCTGGGTGCTTGGCTCAAGGTGAACGGGGAGGCCATCTACGGCACGCGGCCGTGGCTGGTCTATGGCGAAGGCCCAACGCGCAGCGGCGGAGGCGGCTTCAGCGAGGGACACGACCAGGCCTTCAGCGCCCGGGACATTCGTTTTACCACCAAAGGGGACGCGCTTTACGCCCTCACGCTGGGATGGCCAGAACGCCAACTCACCCTCCAGGCCGTCCGCGCTGATGCCGCCGGCGCCGACGCGCGGGTGGAACTGCTCGGCCATGGCGTCGTGTCGCACCGGATCAATGCGCAGCAGCAGATCGTCAT
>CAVVMW010000010.1:0-800861 GCA_963749495.1 uncultured bacterium | reverse complement strand
TTAAGGGCGAGGATGTCGTCGGCCGACAGATGGAATGGGGTCGAAACGTTCTTCACGTACACGGTGGCCACGTCCTCCGAGATGCCGGACTGGGTCAGCTTCACCACGTCGGACGCGCTGGGCACGAGGCCCGCGTTGGCGGCGAGGGTGATGGCAGTGATGAGTGCTGCTGGATATCCGATGCTTTTCGTTTTCATGGTTTCGCTCTCTCTTTCGGTTTTTGACTTTCAGAACTCCAATAAGAATAACTCCGGGATGCTCGTTGTCATGCTCATGCCCTTTCCATCGCGGCATTGTATTCGCCACGGCGCGCGGCCCGGTTGCACCTGGCTCGATGAGACAGAGCTTGCTGCGCCGCCAACACCTGGGCCTCCTCGCCTCGCCAAATTTCCAAAGCCGGTTGCTGGATGGCGCGGGCAAACGAAAACGCCAGCGCCCAAGGCAGTCGCGACTTGAATCTGACATTCATGGCATTCAAACGGGCCGAGGCCAGTTCAGCGGATTGGCCTCCCGACAAGAACGCAATCCCCGGAACGGCAGCGGGGACTGCTCGCAAGAGACACCTCACCGTGACGTCGGCCACCTCGTCCACCGCTGCCTGTCTGGGGCAGGTCAATCCCGGGAGCACCATGTTGGGCTTCAGGATCATACCCTCCAGCATCACCCGCTGTGTGTAAAGCTGGTTGAAAACCGTTCGCAGGACTTCCTCCGTTACCTCGGAGCACCGCTCGAGGGTATGCTCGCCATCCATGAGCGCCTCCGGCTCGACAACGGGGACCAGTCCGGCTTCCTGACACAACGCGGCATAGCGAGCCAACGCCTGCGCGTTGGCCTCGATGCAACCCCGGGTGGGAATGCCATCGCCCACGGCAATTACCGCACGCCACTTGGCAAAACGGGCGCCCATTTGAGAGTACGCCGCCAGTCGGTCGCGCAATCCGTCCAGACCCTCGGTTATTTTCTCCCCGGGATGACCTGCCATGTCCTTTGCACCCGCGTCAACTTTAATGCCGGGAATGATTCCCGCATCGGTGATGACTTTAACGAAGGGGGTTCCATCTTTCTTGTGCTGGCGAATCGTCTCATCGAAGAGGATCGCGCCACTAATGCAATCACCGAGACCGGGTGTGGTCACAATCAATTCACGATAGGCACGTCGGGCCTCCTCGGTCTGGGGAATCCCCAGCTTGGCGAATCGTCTGTTGCAGGTTGGATGGCTTTCATCCATCGCCAGCAGGCCCTTGTCGCCGGCGACCAGCGTCCTCGCGGTGTCTATAAGCTCTTGCGTATTCATTTGAGGTTGTTCCACTTCCAGTTCCGGGCAGAGAGTTTCTGTATTCATCGGCTTTTCTTCCGTCGATCGGGTCATCGCTGCCACAGGATTCTTGCGTTTTCCAGCGGGATCGCAAGCCCGTCGCAACGCGGTATCACTCGCGCGGTATAGTCCGCTGGTGGACGGGCCGCAGGCGCAGCCGCGCTGTAAACGTAGCCGCCCGGCGAGCCGGTCAGTTGGCGAACGCGCTCCATCTCCTGCCGGACCGGGTTATCGCCGTTGGCTCCGTCGGCAGAAAGCTCGACTCGCACGGCCTTCGGGTCAAGGTCATCAAAATACACTTGAACCTCAAAGACGTGCTGCTCGCCTTTAGTCTCCACCTTCACTTCGCCAAAACGCAGATTGGCCCATTTCTGTTCCAAACCGTGCTGCCACTCGACCATTTGCCCGCCGATTACCCCTTTATTGGCCATCCGCGAATGGTAGGCGGCCGCAGCCGGGAGGTAGTGTTGCTCGGTGTATTCGCGGACTGTGCGGTTGGCGGAAAAGTGCGGTGTCAACCGCGCCATGCTCTCCCGCATCCGTGCCACCCAGGCTGTGGGAATGCCCTGGCCGTCACGGGCATAAAACTCGGGGACCACCTCCCGTTCCAGCCGCTCGTAAAGGGCGACGGCTTCGGCCTCATCCCAGGCCGGATCAGCGTCATGCTCCTGACCATCCCCCAACACCCACCCCACCTCCGGGGTGTAGGCCTCAGCCCACCAGCCGTCCAATTCCGAGAGGTTGATGCCCCCATTGACAAGCACCTTCATGCCGCTCGTTCCACACGCCTCCCAGGGCCTCCGGGGCGTGTTGAGCCAAACATCCACCCCCTGCACCAGGCGCTCGGTCAGATGCATATCGTAGTCGCTGAGAAAGATGGCATGAGGACGGACCGCGGGCTGGCGAATGAACCGTATCCACTTCTGGATGAGGGCCTGTCCCGCCGCGTCCGCGGGATGGGCCTTGCCCGCAATGAAGAGTTGCACCGGGCGCTGGGGATTGGTTAACAAGCGCAGCAGCCGCCCCGGATCGTGCAGCAGCAAGTCCGGTCGTTTGTAGGTGGCGAAGCGGCGCGCAAAGCCCAGCGTCAACGCGTTCGGATCGAAGAGATGCCTCGCCTCCTCAACCGCCTCGGGCAACGCGCCGGCGGCGGCATAGTGCCGGGCCAGGCGCTGGCGAGCGAAGTCAATGAGCGACTTGCTGGCGGCCGTGCGAAATTGCCAGAGCTTGGCGTCGGAGACTCGGCGAATGTCCTTCCCCAGGGTTTCCGTCCCCCCCAACCAGCGGTCTTTTCCACAGGCTTCCGTCCAGAGCTCGTCCGCGGCCGCCGAGTCCCAACTCGGCATGTGCACCCCGTTAGTCACGTGCCCAACGGGCACTTCGTCTGCTGGCCAATGCGGAAAGAGAGGCGCGAAGAGGCGCCGGCTGACTTTCCCGTGCAGGCGGCTCACGCCATTGACCGCTCCGCTGCCCCGGATTGCCAGGTAGGCCATGTTGAAGCTCTCCGACCCGTCCTTCGGGTTCTGGCGGCCCAGGGCCAGCAGGTCCTGGAGCGTAATACCGAGTTTCTTTTCGGCATAACCACCGAGGTATTGCTCGATGAGGGCCTGTTGCGCTCCGTCCTTGTCAATCACCTGGCGAAAATAGCCTTGCTGATAGAGCAGCCCCACTCCGACCACCGGCACGCCCAGGTCGCTGGCGGCCTTGAGCTGATCACCGGCCACATTGCCCAGCCCGCCTGAGTAAATCGGGAGTGCTTCGCTCAACATGAATTCCATGCTGAAATACGCGACGCAGCTCAAAGGAGCCTGCGGATGCTGCTGCTGGAACCACGCGGGCGCCTCCGCCGCGCGATGCTTGGCTCGCAACAGGTCATCAACGTTCTTACGGAAGGCGGGATCGGCCAGCACGCGCTCGAGTTGGTCCCGCGAGACCGTCTGCAGGACAACCCAAGGGTTCCGCGTGAGTTCCCAGAGTGCAGGATCAAGCAGCCGCCACACTTTGTCGGCGCAATGATTCCACGACCAGCGCATATCCAGGGCCAACTCGGCCAGGGAGTCGAATCCCTCGACTTCCGTCGGCAGAAGGCTGTATGTCGGGTGGCTGACACGGGTTTGTCTTTTCATGGTTTCTCGTCGGGATTTGCACGGTTGGCGGCGACGCTGACGCGTTGTACCGTTTTCGTCAATCCCGTCAGTGGCTCATCGCGGGTGCGTTCACTGATTGTGCTCCAGCGTCTCCGGCCTGGTGCGGTTGAGGGTTTCTTCGGCATGGGTTGTGTCATTCATTGAGCCGTCGGCAATCATTACAACTTTGCCGGTCTCGAGCGCCGTTTCATACTGCCATATGCTGTCCTTGGGAATGCCCAGGCTGTACCAGCCCGCCCCAATCGCGCTCAGACCGCCGCCGCAAGAGCGGCGTCAGCGATAAACGTAGCCGTCCGCTGACATTTCATGATGTTCCTCCCGCAAATGCCGTGCCAGGGCAGGGAAAGCTCTTAATTGACTGTTTTCCACGGCTTTTCAGCCGGATGAGGCGCCGCCGCGGTGGCCGGG
This sequence comes from uncultured bacterium, assembly GCA_963749495.1. Classification (GTDB taxonomy): domain Bacteria; phylum Verrucomicrobiota; class Verrucomicrobiia; order Limisphaerales; family UBA8199; genus CAVQND01. The sequence continues at coordinate 796,991 of CAVVMW010000010.1, read as the reverse complement.
TTGGAACAATTCGTGCCAGCGCTGGGCTGGGCCGGACCACCTTGTGGGGGCCGGACTTTGCCGGCCCGCCCTGCTCTTGGCGTAACATTCGCAAAGCGAGGGTATAGACCCGGTGCTCGTAACGGCTGGTCAGTGCCCCGAAGGCGTCCAAGTCGCCTGCTCTGGCGCCATGCACCAACGCCCGGTTGCGGGGTTCGGGTGTTATCTGGCAACCGCCCGCCCGGTCACGGTGCCCGCGGGGGCAGCACCAGAATCTGGCCGAACATCGCATTCGGGTGGAGTGAACACACGAAGCTATACAGCCCTTCCTCGTGAAAAGTGAATAAATAAGCAGTCTCCTTCAACGGAGGCAGGGCCGAGTTCATCAGGACTTGCGAGCGCGGACTGATGAGCATGAAGGCGTGATTGTCGTCAGGCTGAAGGTTCCAGAAGCGAATCTTTGTTGCTTCCTCCCGATGCACCGCAAAGAAGTTCGGCGAGAACGCATATACCTCCCCGAACTTCTCCACCGTCTCCTTCGGCCCGGTCTCCTTCACCGCCACCCGGTGCGTCTGCACCAGAATATTGGCCGCAACTACCCCGTTCGTGGCCACGCTCACGACCCGCGACGCCTCCGCGTTGGGCAGATAGGTACGATTCCGGATTTAGCTCCTGGTGCAAGTTCCCCATCATTTCCGGCCTGCCGGTCGTGCAGCCGCTCAGGGCTGCCACCCCAAGAACCGTTGCGATGACAAAGCTGAATTTCATATGCTTGTGCTTTTCTCCTCTCGATTCGTCTCTCCCTGTCTCCCGAGTCTGGCGTCCACCGACCACGCGCCCGCGCCGACGATCAGCAGGAACAGCAGGCCCAGCAACATTGAAAAATCCGTGCGCGCCTCGTGCATCATGCTCAGAAAGCCGTAGCGCGGCAGCTTGGCCAGTGTGAACGTCCAAAACCCGTGTCCGAGCAGCATCGGAATCTTCGTCGAAACAATGGCCGTCGATATGTTGACGACGAGTGGGATCGCCGCCAACCGCGTCAGCAGTCCGAGGATTAACAACCCGCCGCAGACGATTTCAACGACCCCGACAAGTGGCCCCATCACTTCCGGCGCGGGAATCCCGATCTTGATGAAACGCCCGACGCCCAGTTCGTCGGGATAAAGGAACTTCTGAACGCCCTCCGTCAAAAACACCACGCCCACCATAACCCGAATGAGCAGCACTGATGCCGGCGCCCGGATTGAAGCGCAACATTTGAGCAGATTCATAATTTTGGCCCTTTCCCAGGACCCTCGACAACCTCCTCGTAAAGTTCCCGGATTTGCACCCGCATCAGTTCCAGGACCTTCCCCCCTTTGGCCGTGAGACGATAATCCCGCCGTGCCCGCCGCCCGCCCCGCGGCACCGCCTCGGCCTTAAGCCACCCCAGCCGTTCCATCCGGCTCAGCAACGGATACAGCGTGCCCGGGCTTATCTCATACCCATGCCGGCGCAATTGCGTCAGAATCCAAGGCCCATGCACCGGTTCCACCCCGGCGTGGCATAAAATGTGCACCTTCCAGAAACTCAGCAAAATCTCGCGACTGACGCCTTCCATGTTCTCAGTGCTCATCTACGGTTATCGACTCGATAACCGTAATTCGGACGCGCACTTTGTCAAATCACCCCATCCCTCTTTCTCCACTCCCCGGCAATCTCCCCCAACAGACCCAACACCGCCACGCTCCCCTCGGCCTCGCCCTTCTCAAAGTCACCTTCGCTCTTCGCCATGCAGTTCGTCACATGCGCCAGGCACAGCACCGGACGTTGACGTGGCCCTCCTGATTCAACTCAGCCCGCATGAGGCAGAGAGGTGCATGCCGTTTTTCTATGCAGGCACGGACCGCCATCTCGCACCCGATTACGACGGGCCGGCGATAACGCACTTTTAATTCCGCAGTGACCGCCAACAGGCCGTGAGCGAACAAGCAGTTGGTCATGGCTCCATCCAGCAGCGATGCGATCATCCCTCCGTGCACCAGTCCCTGAGAGCCTTCCAGGGCCGGGTTTGCGAGAAATGACGTGGTGACGATGCCATCCTCGTTGACCTCGAATTCCAATGCCAAACCATAGGGGTTGGATCCAATGCAAACCAGGCAGAACAGATGGGCCTCGGTTTACAGGGTTTTGAGTTGGATCTGGCCAGCGCGCATTTTCAGTTCACAGGCACACAAGCAATCGCTGCGCCAGCAGGCTGAGGCTTGACGATCCTGCTCAGAGCAGGGCCGGAATGTCGGCGCGGGTCCGACCGAGCGTGGCGAGTTGCAACGCCCCCTTTCGCGCCCGACTGTTGGTGCTGGCGCCAAGGCGGTCAGGCGCATAAGCTGCGAGGGATGTTGGACAATCTGCTGGATTACGTTCCTGATGGCGTGTTCACGGTGGACGCTGACTGGCGCGTGACCTTTTTCAACCGCGCCGCCGAGCAGATCACTGGGATCAAGCGCGACGACGCGGTGGGCCGCCGCTGCTGTGACGTGTTTCGCGCCAGCATCTGCGAAAACGCCTGTGCGCTCAAGCAGACCCTGTCCACCAGCCGTCGGGTGGTCAACCGGGTGGTTTATATCGTTGACGCGCGCGGACAGAAAATCCCCATCAGCATTTCCACTGCGGCTTTGAAGGATGAGCGCGGCCGGATTATTGGCGGGGTGGAGAGCTTTCGCGACTTGCGCTTGGTCGAGGAGCTTCACCGCGAGCTGCAGCAGCAGAACTCTTTTTCGGACATCATCGGGCGCGGTGCGGCGATGCGGCAGCTTTTCGAGATCCTACCGCAGATTGCCGAGAGCGACAGCGCGGTGCTCATCGAGGGGGCCGGCGGCACAGGCAAGGAGCTCTTTGCCCGCGCGGTACACAACCTGTCCCGGCGGCGCGCAAAGCGATTTGTGGCCATCAACTGCGGGGCGCTGCCCGATAATCTGCTGGAATCGGAGCTGTTTGGCTACAAAGCCGGCGCCTTCACCGACGCCCGGCGCGACAAGCCGTGCCGGTTTGCGCTGGCGGAGGGTGGGACGATTCTCCTCGATGAGATCTACTGGTTAGATCGGACGACGCCCGCCCAGTTGGTGGTAGAGCCGTTCCTGGACCTGCAGCAGCACGGCGTTTTTGCCACGCGCTCACCCTGCCGGCCCAATGCAATTGGCCTGTCGAATGTGCGGTTGTTGGGCGTTGATGGGAACCGGCTTCGGATTGGCGAGGTGGATATCCTGGACGAGACGCCCTTGCTGGACATCAAACCCTACGTGCCCGCCTTCGATTGCTTCGAGGGTGGCCGTGTCGGATGGCTCGAGGGCAAAGACACCAAAGCCGTTCTCGCTGACGAACGGTTCGAGCGGCCCTGATCAATTTCATGGCACACCCAGCAGTTTCGCGGTAGTCTGAGCCAATGCTGAGCCAACACGACCAGGACGTTCTGCTGCGTTGCCGCCGCCTTGGCCACGAGGTGGCTTTCGGATACTGCCGCCAGGAGGCCCGTGGCAAACCCTGCCGGCTGATCCTCGACTGCTGGTGGGAACAATTCGATGTGCGGGCCTTCCTGCGGTCGCATCTGCCGGAAGAGACCACGGCCCAAGTCGAGGGTGCCAGCGTTTCTGCCCCTCCGTCTAAGGTGCTGAGCCTGCTGGACACGGTGCAGCAGGCCAGGAACCGGCTCGGTTCGGATCAACCCGACTCTGGAGGCCGTTAAGAGGGCGGCTGAAACCGGGATACCCTATTCCCCGGGCAAAACTCTATGACCCGTCACATCTTCTGCGGTTCACTCCTGGTGTTGGCGCTTTGTAGTTCGGCCTGTCGGCAGACGCGCCCCGTGTCGGCGGGCGCTGGGATGGATCCTCAATCGTCGCCTGCCACCCACCAACCCGGACTGACCGCAATTGAATGCCCGCTTCGCAAGGCGGGCGTGGACCCGGCCCATCTCCGCCCCTTTGCCGAGGTGGAAAAGTACATCGCGTTTCTGGATCGACCGGAGCGCGCCGCCTGGCACCCAGGCGGATACGGACAACATCGCCAACGCCGTCCAGAACCTCGGCGAGAACCGGGACCAATTGGCGTGGCTAATACGTGAATGAGCGCGGACTGCTGAGTTCAATCGCCGCATTGGTGAAACCACCGGAGGCAGCCACATAGCTGACCGCGGTGATCCTCCTGCCCGCGGCATCACTCACCACAATAACGCCTGCTCCCGGCCCCCCCGTAACCATGACCGTTGGAGCACTGCCGGCCGGAGGACCCACGGCAGCCGCAGCACCTTGGGCGCGTGCCTTGGGCGTGTAACCGATTACCGACAATACTACAGCCAGGCCAAGCGCGACGCACACTCCCAGCAATACAAGACCCATCTCTCTCTTTTTCATATCTCGTTCGTTTTTGGTTTTGTGTTCCTCTATTCGTCCAGCAGAGATCAAGCTCGGGTGGTGCCACAACTTCAACGTGCAAACTGCTGCTCACCCGTTCCAAAGAAGCTGTAAAGAACGTAGTCCCTAAAGCCCGCGTCCGAGAGAAGCGACCTCAGATAACCGAGTCGGGCAATGAGCGACTGGTCCTGGATGGCCAACTCGATAGCCCCATCGGAATTCATCGGATACGCAATCGACCTGCCGTCTGTGCCCGACCGCGATGCCCAACCCGACGCCGGATAGGCAATGAGCCTCCCATCCGCTCCTGCGACCGCCGTGAACGAGGAGAGCGGGGATGCGCCCAGGCGTGAATCGGGGCCTTGCCCTGTCACCCAGCCACGCGACGGATAGGCGACCAGACGCCCATCACTGCCCTCCAGGGTTGAAAAGCTGGAGGACGGAAGGGCGACAACCCGCCCGTCGATCCCTTGCGGCGCGCCCCACCCGACGCTTGGGTAGGCGACGGCGCGACCATCGGAACCCTGAGTTGTCACCCAACCCGATGGCGGAGAGGGCACCGTTCGACCGTCACTGCCTTGCGCCGTCGTGAAACCGCTGGAGGGAAAGGCCGCAAGCCTTCCATCCGCACCCGCGGCTGCAGCCCAACCGGATGGGAAAGCAACGGCCCGGCCGTCAGGGCCGTTGGTGGCGTTCCAGCCGGGAGGGATGGCGATCAGTCGTCCGTCGGGCCCCTGGAGCGTTGACCAGACAGACGGAAACGCAATCGCTCTTCCGTCCGAGCCCTGTGCCGTGGACCACGCCGGATAGGTGTTGGGGACAATGACCGTCCAGTAGAGCCTGCCGCGATAAAAGCGGTGGGGGAACTCGGAGGCATTGGTCTGCACGAACAACGGCGGCCCGATGGAACCGATGTTAGTAAACACGGCAGTCCAGGAGCCGATTTGTGTTGCGGCGTCCAGGACGTAAGTGCGGCCCAGAGGAGCGGAAACACCAAACCCAATAGCGCCGCCGGCCAACGAGGCGGGCGGCCCGAGTTGGAACTGCCCAAGTGGCTGAGATCGTGCAGACGAACAAGTGACAGCCGACAGCGCCAGCGCCGAAAGACTATTGAGAAAACACCTCATTCAAACGGGTTGCTCAACCATGACAATATCCAGGCAGTCCCTGGGTGTCAAGATCGGGCCACTCTCGGGATTACCAAACGAGCAGTGCTGGCCGATGCGCCGGCCGAGCTCGCCAGCCAAGCCTTGGCTCGGGAAAAGGGGGAGATAACGCCACGCGCAGCACCTTCCCTCACTCCGCCTGGAGCAAGAGCGTGACGCTGACGTGCTGCCGGGGATCCACGGAGATGTCCTGGACGGCCCGGTTTGTCCCCTGGCCATCCGCAGGCGGGGGCACGAATACCCGCGCGCGGCCTCCCGGCAGGCTGGAAAACTCGAAGCGCCCTTCCGAGTCGGTCTTTGCAGTGTAATCAAACAACATCTGCTCCGGCCCGGTCCCGGATTGGGTCGTCCGGACTTCAACCCCCGGCAAAACGTCCTGACCCGAGCGAACCACGCCGCTGACCCGCCCCCACGGCTGCAACTGGATGACTGCGGTCGAGGGCGCCTCGATGCCGACGTTGGCCCAGCCCTCGGGATGCACCACTTCCAACCGCTGCACTGCGTCAATCTTCGCAATACGAAACGTCCCATCCGCTCTCGCGCGGGTCTCGACGGCAAAAGGATACTCGCGGGCCGGCATCGAGACAGAGCCATGCTCCCCGACGCGGAAGCGGAAGTGTTCGCCTCGGAAGAACACCCTGGCGTCCGCGGCCGGGCTGCCATCCGGGCGGAGCACTGTGCCGATGATGTCCGCCGCGGGTTCCAGTTCTATGTCCAGGGGGATGTCATGGGTCCCCGAGTTGAGCCGGACCACCTTGTTGACATAGCCGGGGGCCTGGAAATCGAGGCGAGTGCTGCTGCCCGGAGGGCCGTAGCTGCGGACCTGCTCAGGCAACAGGTTCACGGCGAACCGGCCGTCCTGGCCTTCGATCAACACCTCCGTATTCACCACATACCCGCTCTGGATCCCCGCCGCCCAGAGCACTTTGAATTCCGGCAGCAGCCTCCCGGTTGACTTGTCCGTCACCGTCCCATGAACCAGGATCTTCGCCTTGGGTTTCAGTGTGATGACCGCTTCCTGTCCATCCGGGGCCAACTCCACCTGCTGCTCCTCCCAGTCCCACATCGAGCCGCCAACGACCAGCTTGGCGGGACGACCCGGCGCCGAGGTCCAGGCGAACCTGCCTTCGGCGTCCGTGGCAGCGGCCCAATTGACTTCTTCCAGGCCGGGTTGCCCGGGCGCAAGGCCGACCCCGACCCGGCCAATCGGCTTCCCGTCCTCGCCGACCACTCTGCCTCTGATGACCGAGCTTCCAGCAACCCGGAGCGCCTTTAGCACGATGTCAAGGTTGGTTGCCTCTCCCCCCCGGATGGACAATTGCTCACCGGGCTGAAACCCTTTGGCTGTTGTCATAAGGAACGATGGGCCGGTCCCAACCCGCTGAAACTCGAACCGCCCGGACGCATCGGTCTTCATCCAACGCGCGGGAAGCCCGAATTGGCTCTGGAGGTCCACGTGCGCCTCCTGGATGGGCGCGCCCGCCGCATCCCGCACCGCTCCGGCTACCGAGCCGCCTCGCTCCAGGACCAAAACGATGTTGGTCGAGGGCCGCACCGGGTCCGGCGGCTCAATATGGCCGAACTGCGTCGTCGCATACTCGGGATGTTGCACGTAACCGAAGAGGCTCTTGGCCCGGGGTGAAATGAAATCGGCCGACCAGCGCCCTTCCGCATCGGTCGTCGGCGGCGCCATGCGCGCGGACTGCGCCAAGGAAAGAGGACCCGCATAATCGGCGAAATCGCGGCTGTCCTCGCGCATCCCTTCCCCTTGGAAATGGACCGTGGCGCCAGCAACCGGCTGGCCCGTTTCATCAACCACCGTTCCCGCGACGAACCGGCCCTGCGGCAGGCGCAACGCATACTCCGGCGGCAGCGAAGCCATGCGTATTCTGTTGTTCCAGGAGACAGTCGTGGGAACGCGCCCGGGCGCGGAGACCCAGCAGCTCATCCCATCGACGGACCCGGCCGGAAGCACGATTCGCGCCGCGCCTCCTGAATCGGTCACAAAGGTGGAGAGGACCGAGCCGGGCATGATGATGAATTCCGCCTGGACTGCGACTTGGGCCAGCGGCTGGTCGTTCTCGTCGGCTACCACGCGCAGGAGCATGGCCCGGCCATCCGCTGAATCAGGGACGGGGGCCGGCGCATGCTCGCGGCGGCCTTGCAGGCCCGCAACGGCCTTGGCGCCGTCGCCGCTCGCAGAGCTTCGCGTCTCTTCTCTGACCCCGGAACCCGGCCTTGTCCCATGAAGCGTCCCTATCACCGCCAGCAAGAGCACGCTCCCCGCCACCGCGCCGCCCCATTTAAGCCGGGAAATCAGGGTCTCCCGCACCACACCGGAGACCACCGCTCCCACGCCCGGTTCGGCAACGATTCCGCCTGACACGCCCGCCCGAACGGAGGCCCTCAGCAGACCTGCCGGCGCGGCCTCGACCGCTCGCGCACTCAGCACCGCCGCGAGCGCGCCCACGCCGAGCGTCACACCCTGCCGGTTGAACACAACGCGGAGCTTTTCCAGGCCCCGCGCGACCCGCTTCTTCGCGGCGTCCTCGCTAATGCTCAGCGTTGCGGCCAGGTCGCGAAAGCTCCGCCGTTCGAGGAAACGGAGCACGATGGCAGTTCGATCCGCCTCGCCCAGGTCCGCCAGCGCGGCGTCCAGGTGAGGCACCAGGAACACACACCTGCCGTCCGGAACCTTCAGCCGCCAACATCTGGCAGGATGGCGTTGGTGAAGGCTTTCGCCCGACTGCTCACTCGGTCAGTTTCGAAGCTGGTGCCAGCGCGGGTTTTGCGGGGTTTGGCAGCCGGGTCGCTCACAATTTGGCCCCGGTGAGCCTTTCGTAAGGCCACATGCTTGGCCGGGCGATGGGCACCGGCCACTGGTATCGAGGGAATTTGGAGTGGCGCGGGGAGGAAGGATCAAAAGGCAATCGAGAAGATTTTGAGCAACGGCCCAGTGCCGCTGAACGAGACCTGATCCAGGTTATCCATGCCGGAGCCGTATTGGGCGGGCGCGGCCGGGTTGAGGAGTTGGAGCGGATTCTCTGCCTTCAGGAGCTGAACAGCGATGCCGCTAAAAGAGAGTTTGCCAAGGCCAGTTTCGTTCGGCTTGGCTGGCCCGAGCTCCAGGCCTGGGCCATTCTCGAGGAAGGAAGCCGGGGGGCGAGCCTGCACGAATTGCTTTGCGTGCCATGGTACGGTGTTCGCGGTTTCCGGCGCGGTCTTTGGGCCGGCGACCTCCGGGGCAAGCCCATTCACGCAAGGCGTCGCCAGGGCTTGCTTCATAGCGCGACGGACTCGGAGAGAACCCTTGTCGGCAATCTTCATCTGGCTCCCCGTTGCTGGCCCAATTGGCGCCAGGACGCCGACGTTCATGGGCGATGCACACCCGACGAGCCAAATCAAGGCGCCAGTCCACACTGCGGGGCATGTTCGCTTCATGGTTGTCTTCCTTTCCCTTCGCATCAAGGTTTCGAGACGACTTCCGTACTGGCAGGCCACCCGACGATCTCTCCATTGGGCAGCCGCACGGGATTGGATTGGAGCAGGGCCGCATTGGCCGGCCACGCAGCTTCGCCTTCCAAATGCACTGTCGTAAGTCGGTCAGCCAGGACGACTACCGGCACTATCACGTTCTTCTTGTAACCGTTAGCCTGAGCGATGATGCGGTATTTGCCCGCCGGGAGTTCCACTTCCGCGGGGCCTTCCACGACGAACCCGTTGCTGTTGTGCACGGTCTGCAACAGCTTGCCCTCTTCCGAGAGGATTCTGTAATCCGTGTATTGGCGCAGATACTCAGTGTCATTGAAATCCGAGTTCGGGTCATAAGCCGAATACACGACGAGCGTGCCCTTGGGGCCGCCAGGCGCTGGTTGGGGCGGAGACGGCCCGACTGGGGCGAGGACTACGGACGGTTGGTGAGTGGCGCAACCCGACAAGAGCACTGCGCCGGCGAAAAACACAGCCGCAAGACGAGTTTTCATGCCATTCCTCTAGCCGGTTCCGTGCCAGGGCAGGAGCAGCCACGTCTGCATGGTTTTCCGCAGCTTTTCTGCGGAGCGACGGATAAGGGCGCGGCCAAGTTGGAACAATTTGTGCCATGGTGGCTCGCGCCAGACCATGTGCGCTGGTTCAGCCTGCCGCTTCGTGCAGACTGTCGGTGGGCGAACCGGAGAACACTCCCGCGATCCCGCGACGCAGGTCGGTGTGGAGCCGGCGCTTGGAGATAAATCCTTGAGCCCCTTGGGCCAGACAGGTTGCCCGCACGTCATCCGAGTCGTCGTCAGCGATTATGATGACGCGGGTTGCGGGGTGATACTCGCGGATGAGCGCCAGGCTCTGGAGACCGTTGAGGCCGGGAAGCTGGAGATCGATCAGGACGAGATCGGGCCTTTGGGCAGTGATTGCCTCCAGGACGTGGCAGCCAGTGCCAACCGTGCCCAAGACCTGGAGCCTTGGAAGGGCCTCGATGACCATCTTGAGCAGTTCCCGATAGACCTCGTTGCCGTCCGCAATCACAACGCGGATCTGTGCACTGTCTTGCACGCCAGCATTCCGGGCATTGCGGGCATTTGGAAAAAAACTCATCTCCCCGGTTGGCGCCGGACTGTCCTCAGCCACGAGCAGGAGCGCCTCGTGGTGCGCCGCAATTCTACGACGCTTTCTTGGTGATGGCGGGGAGGGTTCATGACACGGAACGAAGTCTCAGCCTTGGCGGTGTGCCCGCTGGGGGCGGAGTCGGCACAAGGGGGCTGGGCCATGCACCGGTTGGGGCCGGAATTGGCATGACGGAGGTGACCTTGCGGACCCGTAACTCGAGGACGCTCTGCTCGAAGGCCGAACTGACCTCTGCTCTGCTGGCGTCATCGGGCAGGGCGAAACGGCGCTCAAAATGCCCGTGTGGGCGCTCGACCCGCAGCCACTTCTTGTCGCCAGGCGGGAGCTCCGCACGGTCGCCGGAGATGAAGAGCCCATCTTCCTCCACAACGACGTGGACGTCCTCCGGTCTCGTTCCGGGCAGGTCAATTCTGAACAGGTACTCCTCCGAGTCCTCGAGAATGTCCACTGGGGGAAACCAGTCAGCCTCTCCACCGTTTCGCTGGCAGGCGGGGAGCGTCGCCATTTGGGCCAGCAGACGATGCTGGCCATTCACAATCGTTGCGTTCATGCGGCGAAAGCGGGGCCGGGCATCAAGACGGTTGCGCGCGGAAATAGCTTTCGGATTGCCACGGGCAGCTCCGCCCACAGGTGCTGCTTGGCGACAAAGCCGTCGGCGCCAACCATCTGGGCTCCCGCCCGGTGCTCCGGAGTGTCCTCCGCTGTAAGAATGATGACGGCCGGCGCCTGAGCCTGCGCTTTGAGCCAGCGCGTGACCTCCAATCCATTCATTCCGGGCAACTGCAGGTCCATCAGCACCAGGTTGGGACTCAGTTCCGCCAATCGCCGCATCGCGAGACGCCCGTCGGTGGACGTGCCGATAAGCTCAACGCCGCCCTGCTGTTCCAGGAGCAGGCTGAGCGTCTTGAGCATTAGCGGCGAGTCATCTACGACCACGGTGCGAATGGGCCTGGCCTCGGTCTCGCCATCGCGATCTTCGCGCGCGGGAATTATCGCAACCGGCACCTGGCGACGCGAATGACGAGTCGAGGTCGCCGCCTTCATGGTTGCCGCGCGCGGATGGTTGTCTTGCTTGTCCATGCCTCGGCCTGTTAGCTAGACGCGTGCCGAGGGGGGAGGAAACGGAGGCATCGCTGTTTTTCGCACGTTTTTGGGGTGTTTGAAACGAAGCACTGGATTTCAAATGACCACCGGTGGAACGAAATGTTCCACTCGGGATATCCTTCCTCATCTCAGGAGGTCATTCACCCTGACTCCAGAGGCGCAGCAGCATATGTTTGTCTTTGGATCGGCGGGCAAGACATTGCCCTGGCCGAGATGCTGAAGGAGGCCGCTGTTGGGCAGCGCGCGCCACGGCAGACGTCCGGATCGCAGCCGCTGATGTGCAGGGCACGTCCGGTCTGGCGCAGGTGAAGGCGAACCCGCAGCATTATTGTTGGCTCAAGTGGGAAAACAAACGCCCTGGCTGCGGTGTGATGGTGATGAAATTATTCGTCCCGTCGTTCGAAATACCGGCGCTGGGAGTCCAATTGGTCGTGCTCAAATCCGGGTTTTGCCGCAAGGTCAAGCCCACCGAAGGGTACGGCCAGGACATTGTCAAACCGTTGCCAGAACGCCTGATGGTCAACTGGGGCGTTGGTGCGGGAGTCGCGGACTGGCTTGGGCTCGCAAACCGCCCAAGAAAGAGAAGACTCCCCGATTGGGTGTCCCGAATGAAGAAGATGAACGGATGATCGGCCCGGAAGACGGGCGGTCCACCCCCGCCATTCGCGCCGGTCGCCACGCCGAGCGTTGCCGCAGCCGCTTCTGTGCCTGCTTCGTTCACTTCCCCCCACGCTCTGTGGAAGACATGGGAAATGGAGAGATCCGTCATCCCGTCTATCCCCGAAAAGTCTGACGCACCCGCCGTGAAGGCGTCCGGCATGCCCATTGCCGCCAAGGTGTTGCTCAGATCGAAGGAGGACTCCAGTGTGAACCTGGGCAGGAAGATCTCGACCTGCTGCTGCACCATTTGGGCGAGCACGTTCGAAAGAAACGCCGGAGAAAGCTGCCGCTCCAGTTGCCCACAACCATCGATTTCCGACGGCAGCAGTATCACCATCGAAACCTGGTTGCTGGCGTAGGGCAGCTCGATCGCCTGGAAACCGTTCGTCCGGGGAACTCGTCCGGAAGAGCCGGTCTCCATGTAATTGAACGTTATACCCGTGCCGGTTGGCAAGGGCTGATGCATGAGCGGCGCCTCCACCTGGTTGCTGCTGGAAAGGTAAAATGGCTGGACCGAAGTATTGGTTTGTGCAAACGCCTCGGTCCAGACGCCCAAAAAGTATATGGCGTTAGCCAGAACCAGCCGCGTCCTGGCGTCTATGCTGCGAGCGGGCAGAATATTCTGGATTTTGTTCTGGGTCTCTTGCGCCACCCAGTTGTTGATTGTCTGCCTTACCGCATCTGCTGAGGTCACGAAGTCGGCCTCGTTGACGCTGGCCTGGTATTGGCTTGTGGCGGTTGCCAGAAAGGCCGGCAGGAACGGATGACCTTCTTGAGCCCACAGCGCATTGGCGAGGTGCAACTCGATGGCGTTTGTCTCCTGGTTTGCTTCGAATTCGCCCAGGAGTTGTGCGAAGAGCGAAGCGAATTGCTGCTGATTGGTGCCGAACCCCATGACTTGGGCCATTTGCACCTCGGTATTGCCCCGCGAGCCCGCATACATCATCGCCAGACATGTGGAGATGCTGTAGGGGGAGAAAAAAGGTTGCCCGCATTGGTCGCAAGTTCTCCGTAGAGGTTCAGGGCGAAGGCCGTGTTGCCGGCAACGAGGGATTGGAGCTGAGCGGTTGCGGCCATCGGCATTGAGACAATGACCATGCCCAAAAAGGCGAGCAGGTTCTTCTTCATATTCTTTCTCATCGGTTGGGGAAGGTTGATTCCCGCGCGCCTTGGCTGGTTTGGTTGTAGGCAACTCCTGTTAAACTCGGCATAGATCCACGACTCTTCGCCGCAAACAACGGCAACCTTGTCCGGACTGCGATGCAACGAGCGATGGAAACCTGCAATCAGTGTAGTGCCCGATGAAGAGCTATACATATGATTCTCCGTCTTCAGCGTTTCGAGACAGCTTCGGTTATGATAACCATCAGCATTCCTACAAACTACCTCAGCTTGAGATTCTGCGCAAGCTGTCCGCCAACCGGACGGGCAAGCTCGCCTGCACCTTCATGGCCCGGGGGCGGGTGAGAGAACCGCGGCCAGGACCTCGGCCCGAACATGGACCACCTCGTCTTAAACGGTCTCGGATTGCGAGGTGAAATGTACAAGCCGTGAGCCAGGACGCCGTTCACAAAGCAACCAAACGCCCGGAGGGTACTTTGCTGTTCATTGGCAGGCCAGACCTAGCTTTGGAGGCCCCTCTCACAGCGGGGTCAAGGCCCTATCGGGGGAAAGCTGAATGGCGAGGCGGGCCAAGGCGTCTAAACAGTAGTTGAAATCAGGAGGGAAAATCCCAGGCATACTCGCTATGAAACCGTAATGTGAAAGGGCCTGTGGTATGAAAAACCAGCCGAGAATTCTGATGGTCTTGTTGGCGTGGAGTTGTGCACTGACTGGCGCGAGGGCGGCGCCCGACCCGGCCGTGGATGCCGCGCTCGAGGCCATCCAGCAAGCGCCGGACCCCTCGGCAGCGGTCGCCGCTTATGCCAGCGGTGCTGCCAGCGACCGGAATAATCCGGCCCTCCAAGAGGCTTACGTCTCCCGCATGGTGGACCTGGGCCTGCCGGAGATGGCCTATCACCAGGCCCAGACCTTGACCACGGTACAGGTCACCAACGGCCTGGCTTGGGGTGTGGTCGCTTATGTGGACGCCCGACGTTCCCGGATGCCCGAGGCCATCCTGGCCATGAACGTTGCCGGCCAGTTTGCCCCAGACAATAAATTCGTCCAGCACACCGCCGGCGAACTCGTCGCCTGGTACGACCTGAAGGCCGACAAGACGAAAATCTCTGGCAAAACCAAGGACGGTTTGGCCAAAGTCCGCAGCTTGCTGGATAAGCGCCCCGCTTTCACTGAGGCATACTCCACAGCCCAAAAGGCTTACCAGGCTCAGGCCAGCGCCGCATCGGAGCTCGCTCAAGTGGCCCCGACCCAAGGCGCCGTTGCTCAAGCAACGCCGGCCCAAGTGGCGCCGGTTCCGGCGGTGCCCAGTGCTCCCCAAGCGCCGATGGGCCCGCAAGCGCAACTGGACCAGATTGCGCCGCTCGGATACGCCCCACCGGCGCCTCCGCCTCCGCCACCGGACTACTACTATTCCAGCCCGTACTATTCTCCGGGCTATTCCAGCGCCATCATGGATTGGGACCCGGGTTACTATAGCGATTGGGGTCCGGGCTGGGCGGCGCCCAACCCCTGGTGCTGGTGGCAGCCGTGCGGGTTCTGGGGCGGCTGTGATTTCTTCCCGTTCGGGGTGGGGTTTGCGTTCGGTGATTTTTACGGTTTTGGCGGTTACGGCCGGTTCTTCGACCATGATGGCCGCTTCGGCCGCGGCGACCGTTTTGGTCATGACGGGGGCTTTGGCCACGGACGCGACCCCGGGTTTTGGCACGGCGACGGGCACGGCGGGAACAGTTTCTTTGGGACGCCGGCGCGGCCGAGCGGTTCGGTGACTCAATGGGCACGAGGCGGTTCACCAGCCCATTCGGCTTCAGCCGCTGGCACTGCCGGCTCTGCCACGCGCTGGTGGAGTGGCGCAGGCCAGCGCAACTCGCTAGCCGAAGCCGGGACCAGAGCTGGGGTGGCGCAACCCGCCCTGTCTGCGAATCGTTGGAACTCTGCCGGCAACTGGAACGGCTCGCTCTCCGCTGCTGCTCGCTCGGGTATTGCTGCCCGGAGCCCCGCGCTCACAGCACAGGCGGCTCGTTCCTGGACCGGCAGTTCCGGCACGTACCGGGCGGCCCCTGCCACGCGCGGCGCGTGGGCCGGCCAAAACTACACGGCCCGCAGCTACGCGACCCCTTCCAGGAGTTGGGCGGCCCCGAGCTATCGCGCTCCGGCATACGCAGCGCCCCATTATGCGAGCCCCGGCGGACGCTCGTTCGGGGGATATGGCGGCTGGCATGGCGGCGCTGCAATGAGTGCCGCGCCTCGCTCCTTTGGCGGAGGTTCGTTTGGTGGTGGATTCCACGGTGGTGGCTCCTTTGGCGGCGGAT
Source organism: uncultured bacterium (assembly GCA_963749495.1). Classification (GTDB taxonomy): domain Bacteria; phylum Verrucomicrobiota; class Verrucomicrobiia; order Limisphaerales; family UBA8199; genus CAVQND01. The sequence continues at coordinate 781,646 of CAVVMW010000010.1, read as the reverse complement.
TCCACGGCGGCGGGTTCGGGGGTGGAGGGTTTCACGGTGGTGGCTCCTTTGGCGGCGGATTCCACGGCGGCGGGTTCGGGGGTGGAGGGTTTCACGGTGGTGGGTTCGGGGGTGGACATGGTGGCGGTTTCGGCGGGGGACATGGCGGGGGAGGCCATCGGTAAAGGGGGTGATTGAGACGAGGGCGCCGTTCCCGCGTGGCACGCCTTGTTCCAGCGGTGGCACGAGATGTTCCAGTCTCGAGTCGCATCATTGTTTGAAGCCGTTGAAAAGCCTCGAAAGTGCAGCGATACCTCCGCCATGCGGCCTTGGCACAGAACAGGCTAGCACCGGATCCAAATGGAACCGTGGCTGAGAGCACTGGACCTCAGAAGTCCTCTCGCCGAATGAAGTGGACAGGCGACAACGCTTGCCACTGGCCTCGAGAGCACTTGCCCCCTGTGTTCGCGAACACTCCCTCGCACCCACCTTCACGAGCACGTCGCTTCAGAAGACTCGCGTGTGCGCCTCCACACGATCCAGGTGATTCAGGCCTATCATCCGGGCTGGGCCGAGGCTCATGGGGTCTGCGAGCCCTGCTGGAAGTCATTTCGTGACGCCGGCCAGGTCCTCAAGAGGCTGAAGACATCCAGAGCGCAAAACCCCGCCGATTACTGGAAGCCTGCCGCTCTTGCGGTGGAAGACCGGGACCCGGCTCAAACCCATCACCCCAACGGTGGCCGATGAAGCGCTTCATCCACACGATTCTGATGGCGGATTTCGTGATGGTGCTCTCTTCATGCGCGACGAGGAAGGCCCCGGAATCCGCCATCGGTCCTCCCTATTCCTACGCCACGCCCGAGCCGGGCTACGCCAATGCCTCGGGTTCGATGGGAGCTCAAGCGGGCGTTCCGGGCTGGCCGCGGGTCATTGTCAGCGGCTCTGCCACCAACACCATTTACGAACCGCGGGTCAATTCGTGGGATGGGCGCCAACTCATGGCCCGCGACACAGTGGGGGTTCAAGGCGCCGGCCAGCCGCAGCCGACCTTCGGGGTTGTGGCGCTCCACGCAACCACGCTGGTGGATAAGACGACCCGCACCATGTCGCTGGAAGACATCCAGGTTCTCAACGGCGATTTCCCTTCCGCGGGCGAGCAGGCTGAGGACCTGCTCGACTTGTTACGCGCGACCTTTCCCAAGGAACTCCGGGGGCTTCCGCTGGACCGGCTCGAAGCCGTTTTCATCGCGCCTCCGGGGCAACTCAGAGGCCAGGGCCAGCCGCTGAATAACACCCCGCCGAAGATCATTTGTTCCACCAACCCCGCCATCCTGGTCTATATCGACGGGCCGCCGGCCTGCCGCCCGGTTGCAGGCACAAGCCTGCAACGGGTGCTCAACACTGACCTGCTCTTGTTGAAGGACCCTGCCGGCCAGTTCTACCTGCACATCCTGGACGGCTACATGACAGCGCCTCGCCTGGAGGGACCTTGGACCGTGGCCGGCGAACCACCTTGGGGCGCGGCTGCGGCTGAGCGGCAAGCGACGGCTTGGGCAACGCCAGTGGACCTCTTGACGGGGCAGACAGACTCGTCCACAAACAAGCCGCTGCCACTTACTGCAGCCAGCGCCCCGCACGTCTACGTATCCACAACGCCCGCCGAACTGATCGTCTTTGACGGACAACCCGATTTCGTTCCCATTGCCGGCACGCACCTGCGCTACGCGGCCAACACGACCGGTAGCGTCTTCAAGTTGCTCAGCGACCAACGGACCTACGTGTTGATTTCCGGCCGTTGGTTCCGCGCCCCGTCTTTGGATGGGCCATGGCAATTCGTGCCCGCGGACCACCTGCCCCCGGATTTCGCCGCCATTCCCGACGACAGCCCAATGGAGAACGTCAAGGCCAGCGTGCCGGGAACTGCACAGGCCACCGAGGCCCTCATCGCCAACAGTATTCCCCAGAGCGTCAAAGTGCCGCGAAACGTACAGATGCAAGACCCCCAGATCAACGGTCTGCCGCGGCTGGAGCCCATAGTCGGCACGCCTCTCTGGTACGTGGTGAACAGCGCAACGCCGATGCTCAAAGTGGATGAGCATTCCTGGTATGCTTGCCAGAATGGCGTGTGGTTTGTCGCCACCTCGGTCACCGGGCCCTGGGCCGTTGCCGCTTCAGTGCCCGCGGTGATCTACTCGATTCCGGCTAGCTCTCCCTTGCACTACTTGACCTATGTGCAGGTCTATGGTGCCACGCCGCAAGAGGTGTTCGAGGGCTATACGCCCGGCTATCTGGGCACGGAAGTGGAAAACGGGGTGGTGGTCTATGGCACGGGTTACGATTACCCGCCCTGGATCGGCGACGAGTGGTATGGCTGGCCTTGCACCTGGGGGTTGGGCTGGGGCCCTTGCTGGACGCCCTGGGACGATTGGTGCTTCGATTTCGGATTTGGCTGGGGCTTTGGCCGGTTCGGCTGGCGGCACTGCCATCCCGGGCACCCGTGGTGGGGTCCTTGGAGGCATTGGGACCCTGAAGGCCGGTTGGCTGCCTGGGGGCGGAGTGATTCGGCCAGCACCGCAGGCAATCTCTACGCGCGGCGCGGCACTCGTGGCCGCCTTTATCCTCGCTCGACTCCTGCGGGCAGGGATTTGGCGGCAGGCTATGGGCGCGCTTACAACTCGCGCACTGGTGTCTTAGCCGCCGGCCAGCGGGCCGCTGTGTGGAACGTGTACGAAAACGGCCCTCATGGCGGCTATTACGGAACAAGGATGGTTGGCCCACAATACCCCGCGAAGTCGCCAATTTCGGATTTTGGCCGGGTCCACATGCGGCGCGGTTCTGGCGAAAAAGGCTTTTCTGGCCGTGCGGCTGCTGAGCAGGGGCACGGTTACGTCCCTGTCGAAGGCAGTTCGCATGGCCAGAGCCACAGTGGCGGCCTCTTTGGGGGCTTCTTTCACGGCGGCTGGAGCCATGGGGGAGGAATTGGGGGTGGCGGAGGCCACGGCGGGGGAGGTGGCGGAGGGCATGGGGGAGGAGGAGGAGGAGGTCATAGGTGAAGACGATTCTGTCGCCAAGGAAATCCAACATCGTCGAGGTATTATGGCACATGTCGTTACCAACAAATGCAACGGGTGCAAGTTCACCAACTGTGTGGAAGTCTGTCCCGTAGCCTGCTTCTACGAACTGGAGAATCAACTGGTCATTCACCCGGAGGAGTGCATTGATTGCACGGCGTGCGTGGAGCAATGTCCGGTGCAGGCAATCTACGCCGAATCGGATTTGCCGGCGGAGTATCAATGCGACCAGGAATTCAACGCGATGGAGGCCAAACGGGCGAAAGAGGCAGGCCAGCAACCCGTGGAGCACAAAAAAGAGCCACTGGCCACTGCCGCTCAGAAGAAAGCCCAACTCGGTTACTGAGGGGCAGTGGTGGCGAGATTTCGACCGCCCCAGCGACCAACTCCGCAATTCCAGCATGAGCCGCCGCTGTGCCTGCTGCTCCTCCCGCTGCGCCTGCCGCAGCGCCTCCGGTCCCGCCTCGCGTGCGGCGCGGAACCGCTCGGCTCGGCCAGGGTCCGGTTTTGCCCAGTCGGGCGCCGGCGTCGGGTCTGGAATCTCCTCATAATCCACCAGGCGGGCGACCGCCCGGTCCAGGCCCAACTCCACCAGCCGTCGAATCTCCGCCGGCGGCCCGCGAAACCGGGCACGATTCAGCAGGTGCGCCGCCGCTGTGAAATCCCACTTGCCCTTCCTCAAAGGCCTCAGCATACGAAAGCAGAGACGTTAATGCCATACAGAAGGTTACATCATCATTTGGTTTTCATTATATGGCCAGGAGATGGTTAGGTTGTCGCCCGACCGCGTGATGGCCGACCGCGGTATAGGAGTCGCCGCGAAGCCGTGACCAGTGCCGTTGGCATCGGTAAAATCCCCCACGATGCTGTTCCCCCAGATGCTGTTCCCCCAGATGCCTTGGAGGTAGGTTCCGTGCAGGCCCAATGGGTCCTCGATGATCGTGTATGCGGAGAGGTTGCCAAGGCTGAGCATAAACCCGTGGTAGATGGCTCCGCGATGATAATCGCCCGTGATCGTCGCGCCTTCATTATTGACTCAACCGGAAGAACCGCGCGGGGCCGGAGATGGGATTGGTCACGGTGCTCAGGCCGTTGACGATGACTGGAGCCGTGGAATTGGTCGTCCAGACCGCCGAGGGGCCAAGTTGCGCGGTGGATTGCAAGACATAGCCGCTGTAATCGAACCCGGCGTAATTAGCCGGCCAGGTGAGAATAACGCCGGCCCCGGAAGCCGCGGCGGTGAGTCGAGGAGGGGGGAAGGAAAGACTGAACACGGTGCCGTGGCCTTCAGTGCCGCCATTGGCCGCCGTTCCATAGAGCGTGGTGCCGGATAAAACCAATTCGGAGGGCAGGTTAGCTCCGTCGCTGTTCGTGGAATTGGGGCCGGAGGTGGGCGTGAAACTATAAAGGGTCGTAAAACCCGTGCCGTTGGTGTTGACGGCAAACACGGTGCCACTGCCCCCGCTGCCGCCGTAAATTGTCGTTCCATAGAGCGTGCTGCCTGACAGAATCAAGGTGCGCGTCGGGTTAGCCCCATCGCTGTTGGGGGCATTGGGGCCGGAGGTGGCCGTGAACGTGTGCAGATTCGTAAAGCCGGTGCCGTCGATGCCGATGGCAAACAGCGTGCCATTGCCTGCGCTGCCGGCGAAACAGGCTGTTCCATACAGCGTGCCGCCCGATAAGAGCAGCTCGCCATTCGGAGCGTCTCCGTCGCTGTTCGTGGAATCCGCGCCGGAGGGTGCCGTGAAAGCGTGCAGGTTGGTGAAACCCGTGCCGTCGGTGTTGAGGGCAAAGACCGCGCCGGCACCCGCGCTCCCCCCACCCAGCGTGGTGCCGGTACAGTTTATTGCCGGACAGCACCACTCCCTAACACGGACCACCGCCTCGGCCAAGCACCCCAAGTGTGAAACTGTGCAGGTTCGTAAACCCCCAGGTTGCATAAAAACATAGCCGTCCAATCGGCCTTACCCCTCAAAAGTGGCCGCCCGTGCAGCCAGAATACTCCTGCTGAGTTCCGTTCCTAACGCCCCGCAAGAGCCACTAAAAGTGAGGTTTGGCGAGCGGTAGGTTCGCGTTTCGGACTGGTGAGAAAAATCTGCGATTTGGGGCTTGACATTTCCGATAGCCTATATTATGTATCGGACATGAAGAAAACGATCTCTATCCCGCAAATCGAAGCTCGTATCCAACACATCAAAACCCAACTCGCCGCCTTGGGCGATATGCGTCCCGGAAGCCTTTCCCGGCAGTATAACGTCTGCGGCAAGCCGGGCTGCCGTTGTAAGGACCCCGAAAAACCCCGACGCCACGGCCCCTATTACCAACTGAGTTGGGTGCATCGCCGCAAGAGCACCAGCCAGTTCATCCGCCCCGGCTTTGTCGCTCAGGTCAAGGCCGAACTGGCCACTTATAGAACCTCTCGCAAGCTGACGGCACAATGGGTCGAGTTAGCCCTCCAGGCAGCCCAACTGAGGCTCCAAGCCGCCAGAGACACCGCCACGCTCCAACCCAAGTGAGCCTCCACCCGCCCCCCCTCCTTTCACCTCAAACCCTTCTCCCATGAGACTTAGCCAGCAGCAAATCTATACGAGAGCCTCCTCGATGCCGCAGGTGCAATTCCAGGAACAACAACTGACCAGCTTCGGCGGTTTGCTCATCTTCCAGCAACTCTTCGGCAAAATCCAACTCAAGGAGCGCTTGCACCAGTGCTCGGCCCATCTGGCCTGCCTGTCGGCAGGCAGGCCGGCAAGACCCTCTATCAGCCGCACGTGGTTGTGCTCTGGCTCATCGTGCACCTGCTCCTGGGCTTTCGCAAGCTGCGCGACATCCAATTCTATAAAGAGGACCCGCTGGTGCGGCGCGTGCTGGGTCTCAAGGCGCTCCCGGACGTTTCGACCCTCAGCCGCATTCTGGCCGACTTCGATGAACCGGCGGTGGCCGCCCACCAGGGGTTGAATCGCCAGCAGGTCCTGGGACGACTGGCACAGGAGGGGCTCGCGCGCGTGACCTTGGACTTCGACGGCAGCGTCCTGTGGGCCAGCAAACACGCCGAAGGAACCGCAGTGGGCTTCAACAAGCAGAAGAAGGGCGCCCGGAGCTACTACCCCCTCTTCTGCACCGTGGCGCAGACGGCGCAAGTCCTGGACGTGTTGCACCGCTCGGGCAACGTGCACGACTCCAATGGAGCCGTAGAGTTTGTGCGCCAATGTGTGGGGCGCCTGCGCCAAGCCCTGCCCGGAGTCCAGATCGAGGTCCGGATGGATAGCGCCTTTTTCAGTGATGAGATGGTTGGGGCGCTGGAGCAACTCGACGTGGAATTCACCCATTTGGGCGCTGGAGCAACTCGACGTGGAATTCACCGTGTCGGTCCCCTTCGAGCGTTTTGTGGAGACTCAAGGCTCTGATCCAGGACCGGCGCGTGTGGTGGCCGGCCACGGTGGACGGTAAACTGCGGTATTTCCTCAAGCTCTGGAAGCCCAAGTGCTGGGAAACGCCCCGCCGGTTCATCTTCATTCGCCAGGAGAGCACCGTGCAACAGAAGGGTCCCATCCAGTTAGACATCTTCGAACCCCACCAGACGGGATTTGAATTCAAGGTGATCGTGACCAACAAGACCGGGCCTGCCTGCCGGCAGGCAGGCTGGCCCTGAACGTCGTCCGCTTCCATGAGGGCCGAGGGCAGCAGGAGAAGCTCTTGGGCGAACTCAAAGACCAAGCCCAGATGGATTACTTGCCGGGTCGCAAATGGGTGACCAACAAGATGTACCTGCTCTGTGCCGTGCTGGCCCACAACCTGGGCCGGGAGTTACAGAGGGACGCCCGCGCCCCGGAACGCGCCACCGCCCACAAGCGCAGTGCCTTGTGGATCTTTGAGGGCTTGGAGATGATGCGGCGCAAGTTCATCCAACGGGCGGGACGACTCACCCGGACCAATGGCCGCCTGACCCTGACGTTGACCGCCAACAAAGTGGTGGAACAGATCTTCCGCAGCTACCTCCAGGCGTAGCCACCCAGCTTTCTTAAGCCTACAGACCCGGCTGCAACGCTAAAGTGCGTGCCGGAGTAGCCTTCCTTCTCCTCCCCAATTCCTTCCACTGGTCGTTCCTCGCCGTGGTTGCGCTCTGCGGCTGCCCGCTCGCCGCTCGCGCTTGCCGAGGCACAGGCCACGCGAGCCACCGCAGTCCTAAAGAATGCTCCCATTGGTTGCAAAAAGGGCCATTTTTATGCAACGTTAGGGTATATATTCGCACTCTATGGCACTCAAGGGCTATCGGACTCTTGGACCGGCTGACGATGAGGGACACATGAGGAGCACGCTGTGCAGAAGTCTGGATTGAAACAGTGGTGCGAGATTGCGAGCCCAGGAGCCACCGTAAGACGACTGTCACCAATCAAGAAACTTATCAGTGCGGTAGGTATTTGTCGTCCCGTCGAGCAAGTGGGGGTTTTTGCCACGGCTTCGGCGGATCATTGCGTAAGTTGTTGCTGATCAATTGGATATAACGTGGGACTGGACAAAGCCCCCCGAGGCTGCCAAACTCGGCGGCATGATTTGTCCTGCACAGATAAAACGGACCTCCAAACCTGAGGACCTCGTCACCCAAATCCTCCGAGAGACCACCGATAAGACGATCACCGTCGAGTTGGTCAAGAGCCTTGAGGAGGAAGCTCGGTGGAACAAACTGATCCGAAAACACCATTACCTCAAAGAGCATCGCATGGTCGGCGAGTCGCTTCGCTATGTGATCAAGAAAAAGGGGCGATGGATCGGCCTGTTGGGTTGGTCCAGCGCCGCCTTCCATCTGCGGCCCCGCGATGCCTGGATCGGCTGGACCGACGCTCAGCGACAGGCCGGACGCCACCTGCTGGCCTGCAACGCTCGCTTCGCGCTGCTTAGGCCCAAAGGCCGCTCGCCCAACCTGGCTTCCCACTGCCTGAGCCTCAACCTCCAGCGCCTCAGTGCCGACTGGCTGGAACACTACGGCCACCCCATCGCCTTGGTCGAAACCTATGTGGACCCCAAACGGTTCGAAGGCACCTGTTATCGTGCCGCCAATTGGTTTGAAATCGGCGTGACCAAAGGCTGGGGACGCTCCCGCCTGGATTTCTATCAACTCCACCAGCAGCCCAAAGCCATCTTCGTGTATCCGCTGGTCCGCAACGCCCGCCAGATCCTCTCGGCTCCGCTCATGCCGGCAGCTTGGGCGCCCTATCGCCGAGAGCCCCCGCCTCAGGAATATCCTTTGAGCGGAAAACAAACCCAAAGCTTGCTCCACGCCCTGGCCCCACTCCACGACCCCCGCCGCTACCGGGGTTGGCGCCATCGCCGCGTCGCCTCCATTGTGGCCATTGCTGCCGCCGCGATGATTGCGGGCAACAACTCCCTGATCGATATCGGCGAGTTCTCCCAGTCCCTCAACCAAAACCAACTCCGCAGCCTGCGCGCCTGCCGTTGCCGCAAGACCCGCAAGTTCATCCCTCCCAGCGAAACGACCATCCGCCGAATCCTCCAGCGCCTGGACCCGACAGAATTGGACAGGCTGATCAACGATTGGCTGCGCTCCCACCTCAAGAACGCGGGCATCGCCGCACTGGCCGTCGATGGCAAATGTGCCCGCACCGCCGCCAAAATCAACGGACAAGGCATCCAACTCTTCGGCGCCCTGGACACCCAAACCCAACTCTTTTGCCGCCAAATCCAAATCCCGGCCAAGACCAATGAAATACCCACCCTCAAGGACCTGCTCCGGGACTTGGACCTGCGCGGCACCTTGGTCAGCGCCGACGCGCTCAATACTCAGACCGCCACCGCCGACCATGTGGTCGAGGAAAAAAAGGCCGACTACCTCCTGGTCGTCAAAGCCAATCAACCCAAGCTCTTCGACAAACTGGCCCGCCTGTCTCACGCGCCGAAAGGCGTTTTTTCCCCCTGAGCACATCACGATTGACCAAGGCCATGGACGGCATGAAACCCGCGAGGTCTGGCCCTTTGAAGTCACACCCCAACAGTGCGGCTTCCCACACGCCCTCCAAGCCGCCGTCATCGTGCGCACTACTCACCATCTCAAAGCCGTTCGCGTTACCGAGGAGGCCGAACTGGTCTTGAGCAGCCGCCCCAATGCGCAGATGGATGCGGCGCAATTGCAGGCCTTTCGCCGTGGCCATTGGAGCATCGAGTCGGTCCACTACGTGCGCGATGTCACTTTCGGCGAAGATGCTTGCACCGTCCGCACCGGCCACGGCCCGCAAAACCTGGGTGCCTTGCGCAACCTGGTCATCGGCCTCTGTGCCCTGGATGCTGCCCGCCAGCACAAAGCCACCTCCTATCTGCCACGCTTTCGCTGTGCCGCCAGGAACAATCGCCGCTTGGCCATCGACCTGGTCGGTCGTCCTCTGCTCAATAACACCTGATGGGGTGCTCCCCTGAGTCTGAGCATCGGTTCGGCTCTGATCGGTCTGGTCTCTCTGCATGCCGGACGTTTCTATGGCTTCCCACATTGCTGCCCGGATCTGAGCAAATCCTTCCTATAACAGCCTGGCAATTCACAGTGCGCGAGCCGTTGTGGCGACGAGATCCTCGCCTGCGCTCACGCCCCGATTCCACCCGACAAGGGCCGTTCTAAACGCCGAAGCCGTGCCCGTCGGCGAAGCCGGTCTGTTTGCACACTCCCTGGTCAGCCCGGGTGACCCGGCGCGCCTTCAGCACACCTTCGCCAAGGCGCGCCATGGAGAACCAGTCACGGTCGGCGCCATTGGAGGCTCGATCACCGGCGGGGCGGGCGCCAGCCAACCGGAGCGCCGTTACGGAGACCGCGTTGCGGCCTGGTGGCGACAGACCTTCCCCAAGGCCACGATCCGCTTCGTCAACGCCGGCATTGGCGCGACCGGCTCGGACTATGGTGCGCTCCGGGCAAAGCGGGATTTGCTCTCGCATCATCCGGACTTCGTGGTTGTGGAATACGCCGTCAATGACCCCAACACCCAGGCCGCCGCCGAGTCGTTCGAGGGGCTCATCCGGCAGATTCTGAGAGAGTCGAACCATCCCGCGATCGTCCTGCTCTTTACAATGAACCAGGACGGCGGCAACGCCCAGGAATGGCAGGCCAAGGTGGGCCGGCACTACGACCTGCTAATGGTGAGCTTTCGCGATGCGCTCTGGCCGGAAATCAAGGCAGGACGAATGAGGTGGAGCGACGTGGAGGCGGATGTGGTGCATCCCAATGACCGCGGCCATGAGTACTGCGCGCACTTCGTTACGCAGCTGCTGGAGCAGGTGCTGGCTGCTCTGCCCGCCGACGAAGGACTGCCACAAATCAAGCCCGTACCCCAGCCGCTCATCAGCGATCAGTTCGAACACGTGGCGCTCTTCGAGGCGGGCGCCCTCAAGCCGCTCAGCAACCAGGGTTGGACTTTCGAGGCTGCTCGGCCGGGAGGCGAGTACCTGGGCAGCCGAGCAACCAGGCAGCCTCATCGAATTTGAAGTGGCGGGCAAGGTGGTGTTGCTGATGGACTGGCACATTCGCGGCCCTATGGGCCAGGCCAAGGTTCGAGCGGATGACCAGCCGCCCCTGGTACGAGAGGCCTGGTTCGATCAAACTTGGGGCGGCTATCGCCAGACTACCGTCTTGGCACGGGACCTCGGGCCGGGCAAGCACAAGGTGAGGATCGAATTGCTGCCGGAGAAGAACCCGCAAAGCACGGGCCACGAGTTCAGGGTCTTGGGCCTTGGGGCTGCGGGGATCGAAGGAGATCACTGAATTCGCATGAACACGCGCTTTGCCAACATATCCTTGCTCAAGCCACAATACTTTGCCATTTGGGCAATGGCCGCTGCCGCGCCTTTTGTCCGGGCGCAGACTGCCAAAGACCAGGTGGTTGATCTCAGCCGGGTGCCGCAAGTCCACGAGACCGCCGCGCAGCGCGCCGCTCGCCTGCAGTGGTTCCGCGATGCCAAATTCGGCATGTTTATTCACTGGGGACCTTGCACCGTGGGCGACCGGGAGATCGGCTGGGGCCGCCACGCCAATCGGCCCTGGGACATCAACCACCACGGTCCCCGCACGATCGACCCGGACTACGACAATTACTTCCGCCGCTTCAACCCGGTGAAGTATGACGCCGAGGCCTGGGTGCGACTGGCCGAAGAGGCGGGCATGAAATACATGGTGCTCATCTCCAAGCATCACGACGGTTTCGCGCAGTTCGATTCGAAACTGAGTGACTATTCCATCACGCGCACGCCTTACGGTAGGGACATCGTGAAGCAGTTCGTGGACGCCTGCCACAAGCACGGCATGAAGGTCGGCCTCTATTATTCGACCCGCGACTGGTACAATCCCGATTACCTCGTGGGCGACAACACGAAGTACGACGCCTGGTACCGTGGCCAGGTCGAGGAATTGCTGAGCAATTACGGCAAGATCGACGTGATGTGGTTCGACCACGTCGGCGGCCGGGACTGGGGCAAGTGGCGGTTCGACCAACTCTTTGCGATGATGTACCGGCTTCAGCCTGGCCTGCTGGTGAATAACCGCGCCGCGCGATTCTGCGGGCCGGCCTCGCCGGAGGACCGTGGACCCGTCTCACCGGAGATTCGCAATATGACCGAAGGCGACTTCGACACGCCCGAGCAGCAGATCGGCGCCATGAACCTTAAGCGGGACTGGGAGTCATGCATGATTCTCTCGCCCACGCCACAGGGCGACGGGTGGTCCTACCGCAGCACGGGCAGGACGCGTCCGCTGGAAGAATGCATCCGCATGCTGGCGAGCATCGCCTCGGGCGGTGGCAACCTGCTGTTGAACTTCGGCCCGGACCAGTACGGCGAGTTCCGCGCGGAGGAAGTGGCCATCGCGCGGGGGATGGGCGCTTGGCTCAAGAAATACGGCGTTGCCATCTATGGCACCCGGGGCGGACCTTTCACCAACGGCAAGTGGGGCGGCAGCACCCATCGAGGGAACCTCGTCTTCATGCACGTCTTTGATTGGCCCTCTGACACGTTGCGTCTCGGTGCAATGCCCCAAAAGGTCACCCAGGCCCGGGTCCTCCCTGCCGGAGCGGAGGTTTCCTTCGCCCAAACGCCACGTGGGCTGGACCTGACGGTTCCCGCCGCCCAACGTGATCACCCGGTCACGGTCATCGAACTCACCTTGGACCAACCGGTGCCCTATGGCCAGCAGGTCAGCCCGGCCGCCAATCAGTGAAAACGCAGGGAGTCGGCGACACGCCGACGACCTTCCACGGCAAGGAAACGGCGCTGCCGAGGAAAACCCCAGGAGCAGTTCATCGGCCTCTCACTTCCAGAAACCCCGTATCACCCGCTCCCATTTGTCGGCCATGAGTTGATGGCCGAAATGGGGGGATGCACATCGGGTCTTTATCATGGCCCGAGCTGGCCGCGCTCCGAGGCGATGGTCCAGTATATCGCGGCCTGGATCACCCCGCTGGCGGGCAGAATGGGAACGTCACAGCCCGGCACAGTTAGACAGCCGTCGGCCAGCGGCCAGGCAGAATCAATGTAGAGGATATTGCTTGCCGGTTCTGGCGGTTGGGCTGGCTGAACGTCGGAATAGACGAGCTTCACCCCGAGGGCTTTGGCTTGTTTGAGAAGTTTCTGAGGCGCGAACTGATAGCCCAGATAGAAGACAAACTGCGGCGGGTGGCTGGCATCCAGGAGGTCCTTATCCTCCCAAGCCGGAACGGCGGCGATACTGCCCACGGGAGGCGAGCGCGGGTCCTGCAGGTGGAGCGGAAACATGTGCCCGGTGACCAGGATGGTCGCCGAGGTTGCTTGTTGCCACCAACCGGCGGCCTGGAGGAGCTTGGGCATTTGAGTCTCGCCGATTTTCGCCAGCATCGAGTCAATCCGGTCCAGGTAGTCCCGCCCCAACTCGCCGGCAGGAACGGGACGGATGGTCAAATCGTCATGGAACCTCTTCCCCTGGTATTTCTTTCCTCGCTCAGGGCCTCCGGGCAGGCCGTAGCTCTGGTAGAGAATCCGCATCTTGCCCAGCCGCGTGCAGGCCGCCACGAATTCCCCCGTCCACGCCCACAGGTCCACCACGTTGGCGACGGTATCAACGGGAAAATGGCTCCGGTAGGGCCGGGCGGCGGAACTGAACCGGACGACCGTTGCTCCCTTCCGTTGCCAGTCATCGAAGAGCCTCAGGTCATCCGGAGTAAACGAGTTTTGGGCGGCGTAAAGGATTACATCATTGATCGTGGGGGATCGCTGTCCCAAAGGGGCGACGGCCATCAAGCCGCCGGCTCGGCCACAGGCTTCGGCGGTGAAATCGGCCTGATGGCCAGCCGCCCACAGATTTCCTCTGGATACAAATTCTCCGGCAGCGCGCTCCGCGGACACGGTCAGCGCTGCCAGATTGGACTGGCGATGCCGGACAATGTCCTGGAGGCACAACAGGTAGTTGTCCGCGGGTGCCCCCGTGGCGGACGAGCAGCAGAGCACAAAGAGCGCAAGCAGGAGGGGGCTGGCTATGCCTATTGTCTCCGCCCCGTCAGACTCCTGGTCCAGATCGGGGCTCGGGGTGAGAGCCAGAAACGCGGGTTGATTGGCTTTCGTGTTTTCAGTGTAATCGGACCAATGAAACGTGTGAAGCGGATCCGGACCCGGTTTGTGGAAGATGGCGTTGCCGCGACTCGCGCTAAATCGGCCCTGGCGGTTGCGGGCTTGTTGGCTTGCTGCTGGCTCTGTACCGGGCAGTCCATCCCGAACTGGTTTCCCAAAGTGCCTCCCCTTCCAGCGCCCCGAGGACCAGTGATCCTGGTCACAACGGCTGAGGAATTGCTGTCGGCAATTGACCGGCTGCCTGCCGGCAGCACGATTCTCCTGGCCGACGGCCGCTACAAGTTGTCTCGGCCCGTCGTTCTCGATTACAAGACCAACGTCGTCCTCCGCAGTGCCAGCGGCGACCCGGCCAAGGTCACGTTGAGCGGCCAAGGCTGGGAGACCGGGAATGACCACGACGACATCCTCCATATTGCCCACTGCGACGGAGTAACCATCGCAGGTCTGGGCTTTGCGGACTGCCGCTCCTACGGCATCAAAGTGCAAGCCGAGAATGCGCCCAGAAACGTCCAGATCTACAACTGCCATTTCCGCGACATCGGCGTGCGCGCGATCAAGGGCTCGGCCGGACAGGACCCGAATACCCGGGCCGTCAAGGGATCGGTTCGCGGCTGCTACTTCGAGAACACGAAGGTGCCGCCCGCGGGCTGGCTGTTCGGCGGGGACTACATTGCCGCCATTGATATGATGGCCCTGGAGGACTGGACCTTCAGCGACAACGTTTTTCGCAACATCAAAGGGCGGAATCGCGGCGGACGGGCGGCCATCTTCATCTGGGTGCGTTCCCGGCGGGTGGTGGTGGAACGGAACGTCATTGTGGACTGCGACCGGGGTGTGGCCTTCGGCAATCCCGGCGTATCGACGGCCAACCGGGCCGGCGAACGGCCGACGTATGTTTCGCAGGGCATCATCTGGAACAACTTCATTGCCGGAGGAGCGGACTGCGGGATCGAGCTTTGGCATGCCGCGCAGATCGAGGTTCTCAACAACACCATCTGGCGGCCGGAGCGTAACTGGAATCGAGGCGTCCGCATTGGCACGGGCACGACCGAGACGGAAGTGGCCAACAACCTGGTGCATGGCGGAATCGTGTTCGATGGAGGCCAGGCGCAGCCTCATGACAACCTGGCCGGACATCTGGACGGGTACTTTGAGGACCCTGCCTCGGGGAACCTGGCGCTGACCTCTGCTGCCGGAGGTGCTCTTGGCCGAGGCGTGCCTTTGGCCGACGTGACCGACGACATCTGTCGGCGACCACGCTCCGAGCATCCCGACCTTGGGGCATGGGAGTCGGGAAAGCGTCCGGAGGCCCTGCCGACGCCAACCATTCACGATGAATCACCCCACAAATGAATCGGAGGTCCTGCGATGTCGTTCATGAATAGTCCAAAGAACATCCTAACGAAAGGTGAGCAATGAACGGAAATCGGATGGCGGTGCTGGTTTTGGGAACATTGGCCTTCGGGCTTGCGGTGCGCGCCCAATCCACGCACCCATGGGAGGTGGTCGAGATTTCACTTGAGGCAAGCGGAGAACACACGAACGCCTACGTGCAAGGCTTGCCGGATCGCAACGCGCCCCTGGCCCAGGTCACCTTCACCGGCAACAGCGGTGCCGCCCGGGACATGCGCTACACGCTGGCGGCGTTCTGGGATGGCGGCAAAACGTGGAAAGCCCGCTTTGCCCCACCCGAGCCCGGAGAATGGTCCTGGTCCAGCGCTTCCAAGGACCCGGGACTCGCAGCCCCTACCGGCAGAATCCAGGTGGCGGAGTGGACCGAAGCCGAAAAGCAGGCCAACCCCGCGCGCCGAGGGTTTATCCGCGTGAGCCAAAAAGGGCCGCGCGCCGGCCGTTACTTCGAGTACGCTGATGGCACCCCGTTCCTGTGGATCGGTGACACGTGGTGGAACTGGACCAAGCGGGGCATTCTGTTCAGCAGCTTCCAGAAACTGGCCGACGACCGCGCAGCCAAGGGCTTCACGGTCGGGCAGGTTTTCTTTGCGCCCAACGGACTGCTCAACCGGACCTACGACTCGCCCGACCTCGAGCAGATCCGCAAAGCTGAAGCCATGATCGCTTATGCCAACAGCAAGGGAATTACCGCCTGGATCCATCCCTGGTGGAGCCGGGAACGCCTCAACGAGCGGGTCAGCGAGGAACAGATGCGCCGGTGGTGGCGCTATGTCATCGCGCGGCTGGGCGCCTATAACGTGATCTGGACCTTGGCCGGCGAGTACAACATGAACAACTACGGCGGCTTCGGTCTGCCGTTTTGGAAGGACTTGGGTGCCCTGGTCAAAAACGAGGATCCCTACCGCCGCATTGTGTCGGCGCACCCGACTCCCCCGGGCTGGAGTGGCGGCGCCGATGCCCCCCAGTGGTCCACGGGTGAAGTGCTCCATAGTGAACCCTGGCTGGATTACAACCAAAGCCAGGTCGGCCACGCGCGCTGGCGCAACGAGATGATCCCACTGGTGATCGCCGCCGATTACGCGCGCCAACCTGCCAAGCCGACCGTCGTGACCGAGCCCTGGTACGAGTTTATCGCGGGCAACCCGCCCGCAATGGACATCCGCTACGGCGCGTGGACCGCCCTCTTATCAGGCGCGGCGGGACATTCTTACGGCGGCGGCCACGTCTGGTGGGCGCACCTGCCGGAGTCGTCCGCCGGCCAGGGCTCCTGGCCCCTGGAAAAATCGTTTGCCACGAACACGCTCGACTACCCCGGCGCCCGCTCGATGAGTTTCATGGCGAAATTTCTCGGCTCGCTCCCCTGGTGGAAGCTGGAACCCCACCCTGAATTGGTATCGGAATATCCGGCTCCATTTTGCGGCGCGATTCCCGGCGACCTCTACGTCCTTTATGTGCGATACGGTGGCAGGTTGAAAGTGGATCTGCGGCCCAGCCGGGCGGCGGACCGCTTTGAATACACCTGGTTCGACCTCGAACAGAGCAAGGAGCGCACCCGTGGCAAAGTGAACGGTGGCGCCGCAGCCGAGTTTCATACGCCCGAGGACTACCCCGGCAACCTGCTGTTCAAAGACTGGTTGTTGCACATCCGACAGGCAGAGCCGTAAAAATCAGGGGGACACTATGAAGCACACCGTGTACGGTCAGCCGACACTTCTGAGCGCATCAATGATGAAACTGACTTTGGCTTTGTGCGCGAGCGCTCTGGCAATGGCTGTGACTCTTCATGCCAGCGACTTTTTCGTGGCGCCGACCGGGAATGATGCCAATCGCGGCACCGCGGACCGGCCCTTTGCCACCCTGGAACGCGCCCGGGATGCGGTTCGGCAATTGAAGCAAGCCGGGCCGCTCAAGGAGCCGGTCAACGTCAAAATGCAGGGCGGCACCTATCGCCTCGCGCGCGAGGTCGTCTTCGGGCCGAAAGACTCGGGCACCGCCGCTTGTCCAATTACCTATATGGCGGCCGGAACTGAGCCCGTGGTGCTGGATGGCGGCCGGCGGATCACGGGGTGGAAACAACACGACGCCAGATTGTGGGTCACCGATCTGCCGGAGGTGGCCCTTGGCCAGTGGCGTTTCCGGCAGCTTTACGTCAATGGCCACCAGCGCACGCGCGCCCGCATTCCGAACCATGGGTTCCTGCGGGTTGCCGCCTGCCCGGAGGGCACACCAAAGACCACCGGCTATCACAAGGCCTGCCAGACCTTCCAGTTTAAACCCGGCGACATCCGACCCGACTGGACCAACCTCTCCGACGTCGAGGTGATTGTTTACCATTTCTGGACCGATTCGCACCTGCCCATCCAATCCGTCAACGTCGAATCCAACCTGGTCACCTTCGCCAACAAAGCCAGCAAGGTGTTTACGGATGACTTCTCCGAGGAGGGCGCGCGCTATATTGTCGAGAACGTGTTCGAGGGACTTGACGCCCCTGGCGAGTGGTATCTCAACCGCCGCACGGGCCAGATCTTTTATTTCCCGATGCCCGGCGAGGACATGACCAAGGCCGACGTAGTCGCCCCGTTTGCCCCTGCTCACCTGCGCCTGGAGGGCACCCCGGCGGAGCGCCGCTATGTCGAGCACTTGCGCTTCCGCGACTTGTGCTTTGTCCATACCCGGTTCGAACTGCCCCCGGGCAACTCCAATGGCCAGCAAGGTTCGGCCAGCGTTCCGGCCGCCATCACGCTGCGCGGGGCGCGCTGGTGTGCGTTCGAGCAATGCCGTTTATCCAACCTGGGCACCTTTGCCTTCGAGTTGATGGCGGGCTGTTCGGAAAACCGGTTTGTTGGGAACGAGATCGCGAACATCGCCGCCGGCGGGTTCCGGGTAAACGGGGGCACGGAGCGGAACCCCGTCTGGGAGCGCACGCGCAATAAACAGATCGCCGGTGACCAACACGTTCGATTGCGACTGGAACCTGTATTTCAACCCGGAGCTAAAGCTGGACCAGGCGAAGTTTGGGAGCAACACCTGGGCTGAGTGGCAGGGCCGGGGCAAAAACGTCCACTCCCGGTATGCAGACCCGCTCTTCGTTGCCCCGGAAGAGGGCGATTTCAGGCTAAAACCTGAATCTCCCGCTTTCGCGTTGGGATTCCAGCCCTTCGATGTCAGCCAAGCTGGCCCACGGATCAAAACCGGCCCGCAGCCCTACTGATGGAGTCTTGGAAGACCGTATCATGGCGCGGCCTGACGGGGCTGCAGCCACCATTGGAAAAACCGGTACACCTGCTCATTAGCTTGCTCCGTCGGCGTGTGCCCCTCGCGCTGGGTCAGAGCCACCCGGTCTTGACAGCCGAGCAGCTTGTTCACCGCAATCGCGTGGTTCAGCGCGGGCCAGCGCTCGGGCAAGTCGGCGGTGCCCCCGGAGACGAGAAACGGCCGAGGCGCCATCAAGGCGTGCAGTTCCACCAGGTCATGACCGCCTTCGACCAGCGCCTTGTAGGCACCCCTGCGCGCCTGCCCTTCGCTGGGCAGCTTGCGCCAGGTGCCTGCGTTTTTGGGGTTCGCGATAGCGCCCGGCTCAAAGCCCAGATACCACACGTCCCAATAATTGACGCTGCCGTTCGGGTTCTGCTGACGCCGGTCGCGCTCGTCGAAGACAATGCCGGGGTCCGACCAGACTGCGCAGGCAAACTTGTCATACAGACAGGAGGCAAACATGGCCCACTTGCCACCGAAGGAATGGCCCACGATCCCGATCCGGGACGGGTCCACCTCGGGCCGCTGGGCCAGGACGGTATGCGCGTTGGCGGCGGCATAGGCGAGCGCCGACAGCGGTTGGACGCGCACCGGCTTGCCGACCGGGCCAAGGTACGGCTCGGTCCGCGGCTTATCCGTCGTGGTGAGGTTGATGTGCGCGTTGGGTTTCCCGATCGAGAGCGCTACAAACCCGCGTCTGGCTAATTGCCAGGCGTAATCGCGCAAGGGCGCGCCCAAACCCACGCCGGTTTCCGCGTCATAATAGACCACCAGCACCGCCGGGCGCTGGCGCGCAGGGTGGCTACCCGCAGCGCCTTCACCTTCGGGAACAAGCAACAGGCCCTCCACCATTTCGCCGCCCAGCGCGATTTCGATCCGAAGCTCTTGCTGGGTGATGTTTTCGCGGCGCGAGGTGTGCACGACCTCCACGCGTGGTCTTTCGATGAGCGGTGGCCAAGGCCCCATGAGCTTGTGCCAGGTGGCGAGGATCTCCGCCCGCCGGCGCGGCCAGTCTGCCGCCGTGCGCACGGGCGTGCCATCGGCGAACAACAGCGGCGAACGAAAGCTGCCGAAATCCGCCCGATACTTTTCCGGCGGCGTAAACCACTCCAACAGTTCGAGCGGCGGCTTGGGATTGTCCTCAAAGCGGGTCGTATAGGCCCTGGGCGGCGGGGACTGCAAGGCTCGGACCATCACCCGTGTGCCACGCAGTTCCAGAGCTTGGTCTGCCTCGGAGCCGGCGGCCTCTTGAAGGACACTGGTAAGGCCCAAGAGCCAAGCGCATGAAATGAACCATCGCCTCCAGGATTTTGCGGTCCGTGGGTTCATCGTGTCCGTTAGACGTAGCAGAAGCAAAATCATTCTAGGATTTCGTCGAGTCAGTCGCGAGCGGGGTTCCGGCGTTGGGGACGGGGTCAATTCGTGGTTGTGCTCCTGCACGGACTGGGACATAACTCTTCCAGGTTGGCGAAGGTCGGTTCGGCCTCTGCCGACGCCATCGAAGCATCTTATGAACGTCGGTTCCAAAGTGACCGCAAAAGGCGCCTCCAGGTGCACTGGCGGTTGGATATTTCTAACCCTTGGTTTGCTCACCGCCGCTGGAGCAAGTCCAGTATGGGGCGCGCAGGAGAAAAAGGCAGTCGCAAGTGCGCCCGAGTTTTTCCCGCTCGACAACGGCGTGGGGCGGGGCTCTTGGACTCCCACTCAACAGGCCGATTGCGTGCGGGAACTCGGCTTCGACGGTATCGGGTACAACTACACCAAGCCGGAGGATCTCGCCGCCTGGCTCAAGGCCCTGTCGCCCCGCGGCCTGAAGCTCTACAGCCTCTATTTCGGCATCACCCTGGACCGGCAAGACCCCTACCCGGCGGGTCTGCGCGAGGCGCTCCCCATGCTCAAAGGCAGCGGCACCATCCTTTGGGTGACCGTTGCCCGTCCGCGAGCCGGCGGTGAGTGGGACGCGGTGGCGGCCCAACGTATTGATGCCCTGGCGGAGTTGGCAGCTCAGCACGGCCTGCGCGTGGCGATCTATCCCCACCTCGGTCTCTACGTGGCCACCGCCGAGGACGCGCTGCGGGTGCTGTCTCGCGTCACGCGAACCAACGTGGGCGTCACGGTTAACCTCTGTCACGAGCTGGCCTCGGGCAACGGGCCACGCCTCCAGGAAGTCATCGCCAAGGCCGCGCCCCGCCTCATGCTGGCCACGATTTGCGGCGCCACGGACAAAAAGGACGATGCCGGCGGTTGGACCAACTACATCCAAACTCTGGACCAGGGCGATTATGACGTGTTTGGGATGCTCGTGGCCCTCCAGCGGGCGGGCTATCGAGGTCCCATCGGGCTGCAATGTTACAACATCAAGGGGGACCCAAAGAAGAACCTGGGGAAATCAATACGTGCCTGGAGGAGCTATACGGACCGCCTGGCCGCTCAAAAGGCAGCCAAATGATATGAAAACCAGAAGGGAACCTAGAACCGCGCCGTGCTCGCGGCGGAGCTTTCTCCGCAGCACGGGCCTGCTGGCCACTGGCGCAGCCTTCGGCGCGCCGACGGTCATCCCGGATACGACCTTCGGCGCAGACGCGCCGGGCAACCGCATCACAATGGCCTTTATCGGCGTGGGCCGCCAGACTTTCGGCACAAATATCCCCGAGTTCATGGCCGTGCCCGGCGTTCAGGTCGTGGCGGTTTGCGATGTGGACGCCTGGCGGCTGGGCGAGGCGAAAGAACTTGTCGAAACCTCTTACGCCAAACGAGCGACGAGCGGGAGCTATGCCGGCTGCACCGCCTACCGGGATTTCCGCGAGGTGATTGCGCGCCCGGATGTGGACGCGGTCTTCGTTGGGACCCCAGACCACTGGCACGTGCCGATTTCGCTGGCGGCCGTTCGGGCGGGCAAAGACGTTTCCTGTGAGAAACCTCTGACACTCTCGATTGCTGAGGGGCGCGTCCTGGCCGACGCGGTCAAGACTCGTGGCCGCGTCTTCCGCGTGGACAGCGAGTTCCGCTCCCTCCGCAACTTCCATCGGCTCTGTGAACTGGTGGTCAACGGGCGGATCGGCAAGGTCCACACCATCCGCACCGGCGTCCCCAAGAGCGACGTGGCCTGCGCCCCGCAGCCGAACATGAAAGTGCCCGAGGAGTTGGATTATGACCCCTGGCTTGGGCCCGCGCCCAAAGCGCCCTACACGCTCAACCGGGTCCATCCCCGTCATGACCTCAAGGGCCGGCCCGGCTGGATGCGCCGGCGCGAGTATTGCGAGGGCCTCATCACCAACTGGGGAACCCACCTCAACGATATTGCCCAGTGGGGCAACGGGACCGAGCGCACCGGCCCGATCGAGGTCGAGGCCCGGGGCGTTTATCCGGCGCCGGAAAGCTTCTGGAACGTGTTGCTCGAGATGGAAGCCCAGTACCGGTTCGCCAACGGCGTCACGCTGCACTACAAGATGGACCGGCCCTTCGTCCGCTTCGAGGGCGATGAAGGCTGGGTGGAGACCGAATACCAAAAAGAAGTGCTCGCCTCCTCGGAGGCCATCCTCAAGTCCGAAATCCGGCCGAACGAGATTCACCTCCCCTTCAAGACCGAGAAGCAGGATTTCATCGACGCCGTCCGCACGCGGGGCCGGACCCTGGAAGACGCCGAGGTAGGGCACCGCACCTGTTCGCTCTGCCAGATCGCCCATATCGCCATCCAGCTTGGCGGGGGCACAGGCCGCAAGCTTCGATGGGATCCCCAACAGGAGCAGTTCGATGACCCAGCCGCCAACCGGCTCCTGGACCGCCCCTCCTGGCGCGCGCCCTGGACCCTCCGCGGTGCATAGGAAGCGCGGCATGAACCGATGGTCGGCTTGTTTGTTCGGGGCCTTTGTCGTGTGCGCGGCTTTCGCTCAAACCTCGCCCCACGACGCGGGCAGAGCCGACACAGGGGACGGTGGCTTTTACGGGGCTTACTACCGCAGCCGCTCGTTGTGGGAGGCAGCCATCGGCAAGTATGCCGGGCTCAAGGAGAGCATTCGGTTCAAAGCCAGGTACACCGGCCAGGTGGATGCAGTGCGCGTCTATTTTATGGTGAATATCACTCCGAAACCGGGCTATAGCCTCGGCGACGGAGGCGACATCCGGTGTCGCCTGCAGGCTGACGATGGGCGGGGGCTGCCCCCGGGCAAAACCCTGGCCGAGTTCACCGTCTCTAACGCCGCAGTGACCCTGGGACCGCAACTCGTCCGAGGCACTTACTGGGGCAAGCTGCACTTCGCTTCACCCGGGAGAGTCGAGGCGGGCAGGATTTATCACCTGCTGTGGGATAACCTCGATACCAGCGAGCGGAACTGGGCTTCCTTGGATTGGCTCTCCAATTTCGAGCCAAACGCGGAGCGGATGCAGCCCGCGTATGAGGACCTGTCGCTGGCCGTGCTGGCGGGGACGTTGGAGTTAAGGGTGGTGAGGGAGAAGACTCCCATCTATTCACTCTATTACGCGGACGGCAGGTCTCAGGGCCAGGCGTATATCGGGGAACGTTATGACTACGAGCGACCGATCCAGGGCACGAACCAGGTCCGTTCACGCTTCACGGTTACGGGCGGAGACAAACTGGCCGCGGCGCTGCATGTGGCAGTCAGAAAGTCGGGCGCACCCGGACCGATCGAGGTTCGCCTTGAGGAGGCGGATGGGAGGCTTATCGAGCAGCTCGCCATCGGGCAGCGGGTGGCGTCCGCCACCGAGGCGAAGTGGGTCGGCGGCAGCTTCGCCAACCCCATACTGCTTCGCAACGGTGGCACCTACAGCATCGTTTTGGCGGCGCCTCCGGGTGATCCCTATCACGCGGTTCCCTTGCAGGATGGCCACAGCGGCTACGGCATGGACGGCGACACTTTCGAGGATGGCCGATGGGAATACAGCACGAACGCAGGCATTTCATGGAGCGGCAGCGACAAAGATCTCGACCTCATGGCCTTCTTCAACCTGAAGCTGCGATGACGGATAGGAGTATGCTTTTCTACATGTTCTTCAAATTCCCGACTTGGCCTCCTGGCCGCTTTGTAGCGGATGCGGATAGATGTAGGGCTTGTAGTATTCGGGCTTGGGCGCCTCGTTGATGAAATCCCGCCCTTCCTTGACGTGGGCGGCCTGTAGCTCGTTCTTTTCCGGCTCCGCCCACGGGCGCAGCACCATGTTGAGCCTCGCTCCATTGAGCGTGTTGTTCCAGGCGTAGCAGGGCGAGGGTTCGAATACGCCGTCTCCGTCGGCATCCGTGGCCCGGCCCGGTTGGCCCATGGCGGGATAGCCCGCCCCTTTCTGGCCCGCCGGGATCTGGTTACCGTCAATGGGGTTCGTGCCGTCGCAGATCCCAAACTCGCCGATGGCCTGGAACGAGCGTTCGTGACTGACCTGGATCGTCCGGGTGTTGTAGGTCGTTCCGGTCACGGTGTTGTTGAACACCATGGCCACGCCGCCGGCGATGAAGATGAACCCCTGGGGCCGGCCCATCTTCACGCCCTCGGCGGAGAACGTGTTGTCGTAAATCTCGGCGCTTTGGCAGCCATAGGCCCCGGGGCGGACCCGGTAGATCTCCAGTTGGCTATTGATGATCCGGTTGTGCCGGATCACGACCCGCGCACCGTTGTAGGGCACGATCCACGGGTTGTTGCCGTCCGTGTTCACGACCGCCGGGCTGAAGCGAGCCTCATTGTCCTCGAAATAGACCGCTTGAGCGGTGCCCAGCGTGAGAGGCCGGGTGAAGGCGACCTTGCCGGGTCCCTGGCAGTAGATCGTCTGAGCCAGGCGATTCTTCACCAGGGCGTGAAAGCAGCAATGGTTGACCAGTCCACAGGTGTCCCCAGTGATGGTCATCATGTGATCCATATTCAGGAACTTGCAGTGGTCCACGCGGAAGTTCTTGCAGTTTCCGTTGATCACGACTTCGCCGGCCCAGGTTCCCGCGTTCGCAAACCCGGTTCCGTCGAAAGTGATCCCGGTGATCCGGAAGGGTTTTCCTTCGACGCCATTGATCACGAACGCCTTGTCGCCGGGGGCGGTGGTGGTATCCGTGCGAATGATCGTCTTGTCCATTCCGGCGCCCCGGATGGTGATCGCCTTCATCTTCGCCCAATGCTTGCTGTTCCATCCGTTCGTCCACACCGCCGTCCCCTCGGGCATTTGCACGATGTCCCCGTCCTTTGCCGCGTTGACGGCGTCCCAGACCGCTTCCGGAGTCAACGCTGCGGCCGTGCGGGTTTCGGCACGAACGGCTTTGGGCGGCAGAACACCCACAGCGAGGAGAAAAGACCATGCCAACAACGCTGCGCCTGTGATACTTATCTTACGAGCCATCGCCGGAAATCCTGTGTCCAGGACCCGCCTCTGTCAAACCCCGAGAAGTTCGTGGACCATGTGCAGGTCCTGAATGGTGGTCCGCAATTCCCTGGAACCGATGTGGCGGACCGCCCTCAGGGATCACGGCGACTGTACTTCAACCTCGCACAGCCGGTAGTATCCATCGGGACCGCGGAGCGCCTCTTTCAGACCGATCTCGATGATACGCTCCGGAGCAACGGTGGCGTCCATTAAGGCGACGGAAAACGCGTAGCGCCCGGTCGGCGTGCCGTTAGGGATCCGCATACTGCAGCGCTCGTTGCATTCTGAACCGGGCATCCAGGCCAGATTGTTGGATTCTCCGAGAGGCAGGGTCAACGTGCGTCCATTGCCGGTCAGCCTGGCGCGGAGGGCAAAACGCTGATAGGCAGGTGCGGTGCCCCGGTTCTCCCACTCGAATCGAATGGCATTCTCGTGGCCGGCGATGAAGCTCCGCGGCATCGACACAGACTTTGGGAAGTACCAGTAGCCAAGTCTGTTCGCGAGTTCCTTCGCCAGATCCGGATGGTCGTTCAACCACTTCCGGGCGTCGCCGTGGTACCCGAGATACGTGGCATGCGTCAGCCTAATCGCGCCGCGAAGATCGTCATAAGCACGGATGCTTCCCGATGGCGTCGGCTCATATGCCCCGTCCCGAATCGCCTCGTGATAGTGCGAGGTCTCCAGCACCGTCGGGAACTTGCGCCAGGCGCTCTCGAACAACTCCGGCCGGGCGACATTGAACCGATCCGGCCAGTTGTGCAAACCCGGCCAGGTCAGGATCGAATCATCGCGCCAGGAAATTCCCCTGGCAGCGGCATACTCTCTGAGTTCCTTTTCCGCATCCGGACTTCGTCCGTGAACGTGAACTGCATCGTCCGAAAGCACCAGCACGGACCGGTGAAAGCGGGCCCTGTAGATATCGATGTGCTTCTTCACCGCGTCCATCCGGATGGCCTTGTCGAACATGGGATGATTGTGCCCCTCGCCCCAGGTGCCCAGGCCGATGTCCACATATCTCAACCACGGCTGGCCATCGTAGCGCCTGGCCAGCTCCCCGACGAAGCGATCGAGGTTCGAGAGGAATATCGGGTCGCCATATTCCGGGACCCAGACCTCCCGGCCATACGCCTTGTACATGGCGCCCTTCGCCCCAGCCGCGATCACCCACTCCGGCGTGGCGTGCGCCTCGCCCGTCTCGCAGGTGCTGATCCGCAGCGAAATGCCATAACCCTTCGCAGTCCAGTGGCCCTTCACATCGTCGATCCAGGACCAGTTGTAGTGCCCCGCCTGGGGCTCGAAGTGAGCCCAGGAGAGGCGAATGTAGAGATGATCCATCCCCGGGAATCGATCCAGGTTGTCGTCGGAACTGAGCCGGTAGTTGCGCGTGCCGTTGTCGTAGTAGTGGTGATACCAGCCTTTATAGGGATTGTGGAGGACTCGTTCGGCATCCCATAATGGACGAAGATCGGTGACTTTGGCCGGCTCTGCGACAGTGGCCGTGGCGGGCGTGGATCGGGCGAAACCACCGCAGCCCGCCAGCCAGCAACTGGTCGCCGCGATCGCCAGGACGGGGACCAAAGACCGGGGGCCCAAACGGCACTTGCGATACAGCCTGTTGCTTTTCATCTGCTCAACGGGAAGACGATGTTCCACGTCCGGGTCGCATCTTTGAGATCATCGCCCGGTCCTTCGGCGGTCGCGCAAAACAAATGCGTGGGGATGCCGTTTTCGATGAGCAGTTGCGGTCGTTCTAAAAAGCCCTGCTGCGTCGTGCGCCCGTCGCTCCAGCGCACGGTGCGCCGGTAGGCGAGCGTGGCGCGGTCAAAATCCCAGTTCAATCCATCTGGGCTCGTCACGTGGACGCCCGCGAATTTCTCGGCGCAAATCTCGCCGGTCATGTCCTTCATGAGCGCCTGCACGCGACCCTCTTCGTACCAAAGGAACGGGTCCTCAACATGCGCCGGCTTGCCGCGGAAGAGCCACGGAGTGGGCTGGCGTTTCCATGGGCCGGTGTAGTGCGGTGCGTGCGCGACGCCAACCTGCAGTTGCCCCAGATTCTCTTTGCGCGACTTGTAGGCCAGCAGGAACGAGTCGTCGGGCAATTGACACAGGGAGGGATTGGTCGTGGCGATGGAGTCCCACTCGCCGGGACGGGGTTCGATGAGCGGCTGGTCAAGCCGTTTCCACGGCCCGCGCACGCTTTGGCTCGTCGCCAGACCAATGCGTTTGCGCGCCCAGGTGGCCAGATAACGTGGCGAGCGCCAGACCTCGGGATTCTCCCGCGAGGGCGTGGGGCCGTCGTAATTCGTGCCCATGTAGAGCAGCAGGAAGGTGTCGCCCACTTTGCGGATGTGGGGATTGTGCGTGCTGCGCGCATCGAAGAAATCTCCGCCCCGCGGCGGCAGCGCCACCTCGGCAAATCGATAAGGCCCCACCGGCCTCTCGGCTTCCGCCCGCACAATCTCCGAGCGGAATAGCCAGTGCGGGTGAAACGGAACTTCCTTCGGAACCCGCGAGGCGAAGAGATGGTATCGTCCGTCCTCGCCACGGATCGGCGCGCCGCACCAGACCCAATAATCGGTCAATTCGAAACCGCCGCCCGCCACCGCGGGCTGGAGGCGCGACAGGAAAGTGCGGGCCGTCGCCACACTCGATGTCGCGGCGTGGGCTTGAATAGCCGCAAATACCGCTGCCGCGAGGCTCGCAGCACCGACGTGCTTCAGGAACCGGCGTCGTTTCATTCGTCTTCCATCAATCACATTATCTTAGCCAGAAATTCGCGGCGAGTGGGTTTTCTGTTCAACGGGACTCGACCACAGGCCAGTCCTTGAGCTTCTCAATCAGAACGTTGCGGATGCCCAGTCGGTTTTCAGTGGAGATCTCCGGATGCCGGTACATGCCCAGCTTGAGATAATGCTGGAAACCGTTGTGCATGTTCGGCCCAGTGCCAGTAACGGCTGGAGCCTTGGACCCGTCAAAGAAGACCGCGACCCGACCATCATCCCCTTGAGACCACTTGATCACGACGTCCAGCGCGTGCCAGGCGTCTCGTGTAACGGCAAGGAGCCCAACGGTTTTCATCTTTGGCGAGCCTACCAGTAACGAGAGAAAGTCCTTTCCGTCTCGCCGCCCATAATTGAAGGACACTGGCGGGCTGTGTGCCGGAAATCCCTGCCAAGTCTCGCCTTTGGTCCGATCGGGCTGATCGTGCCATTGCCCCATGACCCACCAGCGATTCCGGGGTTCATCCGCTTTGAAATCCTCGGGCAGGCGCATTTCCCACCTGTAACGCACAACGTCCCCGACGCTGTAAGGATAATCCACGCTGATCTCAGCCCGGATGCCGTTGTTCTTCTTTGGCTGACCCGGCACCAGGCGAAATTCAAGGTACCGTCCGGCCTCATCCGAGAGGACATGGATATTCTCCCTCGACGGCACCTCTAGACCGGCGTAACGGATCAACTCCTGCGGAAGGACTGCGCTCAGGTATTCCTTTTCGCTCAAGGGAAGTCCCTCGGAGTTGCGCGGGCCTACCTCTCGGCGCAGGATAATTCCGTCGCTTGCCTGCAGCGTCGCGGACGTGGCGGGACTGCCGTCGTTCGTGGCAGGGTCCTGCTTTCCCTTAAGGCGGCCGAAACCGGGGTCCAGCGTTACAGTGACGGCTTCTTTGGTCGGATTCACCAGGGCGATCCCGTGCTCGAAGTCGCGCCGCCAGACCCCGCTCTGCCACGGGCCGGTCGGCGGCGGCGTGACGGCAGCGCCCAGCTTCAAGTCGAATTCGTCAAACCAGGTCACGCTGCTATACTCTTTGTCCTTCGCGGTGAAACAGAAATAGCCGTCATCCAGCAGGCACGAGGCGTAGGCATAGCGAAAGAACCGATAGTCCAAGCGATCACCATGCACGTTGAAACCAACGAGGTGAGGTGAGCGGGTGTTCGCCATGGCCGCCCGATATCGGCTTATCACGTTTGACCAACCGCCCCAGCTCTCGATGGACCAGCGCTTGCCCATCAGCCCTTCCAGGAACGCGCCTTCGAGCTGACCGGCGTATTCCGGCTCCGACAGATCGCCGTCGGTGTTGCCCATCAGTGGAAGACCCGGGTGAATGCGCCGGATATGGTCCCACTCGGCGCGGTGGCCTGCGCGATACGCGGCCGCGACAGCCGGACTCTTCGGATCGCCGTCCGCGCCGGCATGATTCCAGTCTGCCGTGACCCGTGGGCGGAAAAAGACATTGTCGCAATACCACAGGTCGAAGGCCACCGGCTTGAAGAACACGCGATCGTCTCGTTCGGCTAGCCACTGGGCAAAGCGCTGGCCATTTGCATCGGGCCGGCTCCCGGCCGTGAAATTGATGTCCCACGACCGGTATTGGGTCGTCCATTGCACGCGGCTGCCATCAGCCTTTCGCGCCCACCAGTCCATGTCGTTGAGCTTGGTCTGTATATCCAGGGTGGCGCTGTTCTTCGGATCGTCACCGCACTCATTGAGGATCGTGTATTGCCCGACGAGGATCTTACCCCCACTCAACTCCTTCAGGTTCCGCACCACCTGGGCGATACCGTAGCCGGGGGTCCAGCCTTTGTAGAAGCCGAGGATCACGACATCAAGCCGCGCGAGCTGGCCCTGATACGCCGGGTCGTCATAGTTCTTGGCCCCGATGTTCATCCCCATCAGGCGCGGAAACGAAGGTCCCGGGCCGCGGATATCACGAGTCTCTCGAGGTTCCGCCGCCCCCAAGCCAGGGGCAGCTTGGGCGCAAGCCAATAGTACAGCGAATGCCACCAAGCTTGCGATGGTTTGCGCGGTGGACTGGAAGTTGAGGCGTTCCTCCATCATTGCTGTTCTCCGGTGTGGTTGAGAGGGATTCTAAAGCAGGATGGGCATTTCGCGCATGTTGAAGGCGCCAGCATCAAATCTTCACAGCCAGGCACGAATCGGCAAACTCCAACAGCGCCTTCGTCGCCGGATCACCCGCGGTTCCCAGATTGTCATTGAGCTTGTTGTGAGTCGTTTCCTTCGCTCCAAAGACGGTCGTCTTCACTCCCGCCGCTTTCAGCACGGTGCCCAGACGAAACGCTTGGGCGCTCGTGTCCGGGTGATCGGCAACGTGCAAAATCAGGAAAGGCGGAATTTTCTTGCCCGGCGCCACGTGCGTCACCGCGGAGTATTCGCGATGCTTTTCCGCCGTGTTGCCGAACTTCTCCCGATGCCCGAACCGCGGCAGCGCTTGGCCATGCACCCGGCAGCGCGTCTCCTCCGTCTCGATAATCGCCGGCAGGTCATAAGTATCGCCATTGACCGGCACGCAGCCAATGAGGTCGGTGAACGCGATCCCTTCCGCTTTCAGGTAGCGGTCGTCCGTGCAGAGCAGCGCTGCAAGCTGTGCGCCCGCCGAATGGCCGCCGACGAGCACCCGCTTGGGATCACCGCCGTATTCAGCGATATGGTCATGCACCCAGCGAAACGACTTCGCGACATCGCGGAAAATCTCGATCATCTCGACCTTTGGCAGCAGGCGGTAATTCACCGATACGAACACGAAGCCCTTCTCCACGAAGAACCGCGGCTTCTCCGCCACGTCACTCTTGTCGCCCACCTGCCACCCACCGCCGTGGATCCAAAACACCACCGGCGCGTTCCTTGCCGAGGGCGAGGCATCCACATCGAGCATGTGAAGCGGACTCGCCGGTTCGGCATAAACGAGGTCCTGCTTTTTGGTGATCCTGGTGTCTTGCGCGGAAGCCACTGGCAGCAGCGCGGCGACGATAAACATGGATAAAATGGCGTTCATAGGCTGAGCATGATTGACCCTGTTCCAGGACGATCTCCTGCTTTAGCGCCTTGAACCGAGGGCCACTGCTCGATAGCGGAATTCAAGACTCTGGCTTCGATTCCGTCAAGGTCACTATTTAGCTGTTTTTTGACGTAACGGCCACCGGGAGCACGTTTTTGGGGGCAAAGGGCAAGCGGGACTGCTGGGTTTGGCCGGAATGCCGTCAGCGATGAGCGAGGCAGCGGCGCAGGGGCCGTCGCCGCAAGGCCCGCCAAATCCCCGGAGGCTGCCGTCCGCAGAGGCGCCTCGCAGCGGGTGCGAACTCACGTTGCAGCCGATGCGCAGGCGGGCCTGACCCTGCAGAGGCGCGGTTGAACATGGGGAAAATCTGTGGGAATTTCTGGGAATTTCTGGGAATTTGCCCGAATTTGCGTTGGTTTGCGGTAATCCGCCGCAATGTGCCGGAGTCGCGAGGGCTCGCGGGCATGGGGGTTCATGAACTCTGTGGCCCTCCTGCGGTGGCCAGCCTGTGGGGACCCTAGAGTCCTTGAATTTCAAAACATGGTCCAGACAGGTCAAGCTTGTGGCACGGGCATCCTGCCCGTGGTTGCTTGGGCAGGATGCCCAAGCCACGGTCTGAGGCCCCGCCTCGTTAGGTGGTCTGTTGCGTAAACGGAGGGCACTCATGGTTGGGGCGGGTTGGGGGCGGGCGCTGGTGGTTGCGCGCCGGGGCCGGCATCGGCATTGAGGCGTTGCCGGACGCGTCCACTCAAGAGCCTGTATTCCTCCTGGAGATCGGGCCAGGCCTTGAGCACGCCAGCGAGTTCGTCCAAGGCGGCCGCGATTTTCTTCTGTTGCTCCAGCCGGAGTTTTTCCCAGCGACGGCGGTCGCCCGAGTCTCTGATGTCGGTGGTGATGACGCTCAAGCTGAGCCTGGCGTCCTGGGCGATGTCGGCGGAGGCATAGAGGCGGGCCATGGCGGCCTGGCGGAGGCGCGGGCTGTCAAGCTGCGGGTATTGGGCTTGGAGGATCTGCTCGTCCTGGGCGGTGATCTCGCCGAGGCGTTCCCACTGCATCTGGCGGAACTGCCAGCTCCAGAATTCCGAGAGCTGAGAATCCCACCGCAGGTCGATGGCGTAGGCGGCGAGGATGCGGGCGCGAATGGCGGCACTGCTCATGCCAGGCTGATCGCGCCAAGTCCAAATCTCGGCGCGGTCCTGGGCGGGCAGGCGCTTGAGGGTGGTCAGGGGCGGCTCGTTCGGGCCGGCGTGCAACTTTGGTGGGCTGGTGGTCACAGGGGCGCGGCTAGAGTCCTTGAATCGAGAAAGGTGTGGTAAACAGAACAAGTTGTGGAGCCAGCCTATGGGCGGCCCCCTCACCCCTTCCCTCTCCCCCTCGGAGGGGGAGAGGGAAGGGGTGAGGGGGCGGGTCGGATCGGGGGCCTGCCCCATGCTCGGAGGCTACGCGTCGCTAGAGTCCTTGAATCTCCAAACATGATGCAGACAGGTCAAGTTTGTGGCACGGGCATCCTGCCCGTGGGGGCTTGGGCAAGATGCCCAAGCCACGGTCTGAGGCCTTGCCTCGCTAGACAATTCTTTACCGTCATGCGGCAAGTCTGCGCTCGGCGGAGCCTGGGTGTCCAAGGACTATGCGGACTGTGCGGCCTATGCGGCATTTTTTTTGGACCGCGATGGAAACCGCTACGGCGAGGTTGGTGCTTTGGGCGCGAGGAGTTCCGGGCCAAGTTGCGGGAAACGATGGAATCGCGTTTGGGTGAGCACCACTCGGGGCAGTTGCGCCTGGAGAGCGCCCAAGCCAACGCTAAGCGGATCATCGCCGAGGAGTTGAGGCGCGCTAAATGGAAGGAAGCTGATTTGAGGGCTGGTCGCAGCGGCGACACGGGCAACCTGGAGATAGCCGTGCGCCGACTGAACGAAAGGACGCTCTCGGTCAAGGAGCAGGATTGGGCCTTGCGTGCGGGATTGGAAACGGTTTATGCTCACGGGTATGGGCGAAGTGCGCATCAAAGTCAGACTGAGCAACGTGGCGGACCACGCCGCTGTCGCCGCCGGCCAACTCAGTCCGGCAAATGTGCGGGCTGTCGAGGCCGACGCGCTCGTCGATACGGGTGCCGTGCGGTCTTGCGTGCCACAGCCCGTGTTGGATCGGCTGGGACTTCAGCCGGCCGACCACTCGGTGGTGGAGTACGCCAACGGACAGAAAGAGTCTGTTGGGGTGGCTTACGGAATCATGTTTGATATTCTGCACCGCCGGAGCAGTGACGACGCGTTGGTGCTCGGGGACGAAGTAATCATTGGCCAGACCCTGTTGGAGAAGATGGACCTGCAGGTGGATTGCGCCCGCCGCCGAGTGGTTCCCAATCCCGCTCACCCCGACGTGCTCGTCAACAAACTCAAGTGAGGCGAGGTCCGGCCGGCGAGGCGAGCGCGACAAGCGCAACCAACCGCCGCCAGCAGCCATGGTCAACGTACGACGGTTAGACCGGAGCTCAGAGGACAGAGGACGGAGGCCGGCATGGCGCCCGGGCATGGACGTGGTTTCGGACACCTCGTGTGTCGTCTTACTTCTGGACGGCGGTCTATCAATTCGCGACTTTCTCATGGACGCCACTTTGCGCCGCCTCGACCGCTCCTGTCCACGGACAGAGCGGACTGTTCGGACAATGCGGAATTTTTACGCTTGGGCCGGCTATGGATGGGGTGGATTTTGGTAGCCCGCGAAGCGGCAGTGGCGGCTGTTTGTGAATGTCATCGCGCCGATCCCCACGACTCATCACACGGTACATGGCACCCGGAAACTGAATGCGCAGTTGGCGCGGCATGGTCCCATTGTGGATGCCCCGCCCGTGCTGTCACTCGAAAATGCACAGTGTAAGGGCTTGAGCCCTTTCCCGGCAGGCGTCAGGCCTGTGGTATTGGGGGCGAGTGCCGGCTCTCATCTTTTTGGACCTGTGACGTTCGATGGCAGAGGTCGCCATTATGCTGGCGTGTGGTTCAATGCAAGTCTATCGCGCCAGAAATCCGAAAAAGTCGCCGCTCTGGCACTGCGCCGACCGGCACTACGACGAGTTCGAGGCTGTTTACCTGGAGGCTTACCAGCCCCGCTACGGCAGCCTGCGCCCGATCATTCCCGAGGTCGTTCACAA
This sequence comes from uncultured bacterium, assembly GCA_963749495.1. Taxonomy (GTDB): domain Bacteria; phylum Verrucomicrobiota; class Verrucomicrobiia; order Limisphaerales; family UBA8199; genus CAVQND01. Next base: position 748,045 of record CAVVMW010000010.1, on the reverse strand, counting down.
GTTTCTGGACTGTGGCAACCTGGAGCGCGGATTCGCGCGAGTCCGCTGTGACCATTGCGAGCACGAATACCTGCTGGCCTTCTCGTGCAAAAGCCGCTGGTTCTGCCCCTCCTGCCACCAGAAGAATGTCCAGACCACCGCCCGCTTCATCCTGGACCAGGTGGTCGCGCCGGTACCCCACCGCCACTATGTCCTGGCCATCCCCAAAATGCTCCGGCCCTATTTCCAACGCCATCGGCACCTGCTCAAGCCGCTCTGCACCCTGGCCCACGAGAGCCTCACCGAATACCTTCGCACGGCCCTGGAGTGCCCCCAAGGTGTGCCGGGCATTATCATGACCCTCCACACTTTTGGCGAATACCTTGACTTCCACCCCCACATCCACGCCCTGGTCGCCGACGGCCTCTTCCGTCGCGACCCGCCGCCGCCCCAGCCTGGAGCTCCAACTCCGTCGGACCCGCCAACGCCCCCCCTCGCTTCATTCCACACCCTGCCGGACGCCCCAATCAAACCCCTCGAAGAACTTTTCCGTGCCAAGGTGATCACCCTCCTCGTCGAGGAGAAGCTCCTCCCGCCCGAACGCGTCCAAGTCCTCTATTCGTGGAAGCACAGCGGCTTCAACGTCCACGCCGGAGACCGCGTCGCGCCCGAGGCCAAGGCCGACCTGGAGGATTTGGCCCAATACATCCTCCGCAACCCCTTCTCCGTTGAGAAGATGACCCTGGAATCTCCCACGGACACCGTCATCTACCGCTCCCGCCTCAATGCCAAGATCAACCGCAACTTCGAGGTCTTCACCCCCACCGACTTTTTGGCCGCCATCACCCAGCATACCTGCCTGCCGGCAGGCAGGTCCCCGACAAGGGCGCGCAGATGGTCCGCTACAGCGGTTGGTACAGCAACAAAATGCGCGGCGTTCGCCACCGAGGGTTGCCCTCGGATCTGGTCGCGCACCGCCCGGGCCTTTCGCCGCCACCGCCCCTCAAACTCCCGTCCAAAAGGTGGCGGGACCTAACCTGTCCCGCCGTAGCTTTAGCGAAGGCGGATCCTCCGCGTCTGGCATGTTGACCCGCTATGCTGTCCCGTCTGCCAAAACCCGATGCCTGCCTGCCGGCAGGCAGGCGCGTTATCGCGGTGATTGACGACCCGCGCGTGGTCGAGAAGATCCTCCGCCACCTCGGCGCCTGGCACGACCCAGCCGCTGGCCCCTCTCCACCGGGTGCCCCAGGGCCTTATACCTACGAACCCTGTGACGACGTGGACCCCGCCCCGGATTACGAGAATGTGCTGACGGATTGAGCGCCGCCAGCTTTAGGCCCTGGGGACCGAAGAACCTTGAGCGGCGACAGTCCCCCGACGGCCCGGCCGGGGGTAGCCAAACCCACTCTTGCGCGGTTTCCTGCCCTGGCTGCCGCTTCCGACACCGCCGCCGCCAAAAACGCCCAAGAACCGGCAGAATTTGCCGGTTGACGGGCGCCTGCCGCTCTGGCCACATTCCCCCCACGGTGAATGCGGCCAAAAAACCAATTCTACCTCACCCGCGAAGCGTCAATAACCGGCGCGGCGGCGAAAAAGCAAATTCCTATCAGTGAATCTACCGTTTGACATATGAAGCTAGGCAAATGCGATATTCTGATCTGCTCCTTGTGTGCACTGGCTGCGAGCATAAGTATTAGAGGTGGTACGGTGCTGGCCACGCATCCATTGCACGCTGATCTCTGGGCGGAATATACGGTCGATAATCGAGGGACCAACCTCCTCATGTTTATGTTCTCGTTGACCAACGCAAGCAGCACTGCGATCAACCCGAAGATCGACCAAGCCAAATTAATTGTCAATGGGAAGGAACTCAAGCATTCCCTGTTGATGTTCAAGGGAGGACTTCGGAACAGACGATGGAAAGTGTTGCAGCCACGGGAACGTATCCGCTTTGGAAGGGACCTAATTTCCTACTTTAAGCCGGGCACCTATGCGGTTTATTGGTTGGGAGAGGATTTCCGGTCGCCGGAAATGGTGCTCGATATATCCTCGGATGGGGCCAGGATGTCCGTGTCTGCCACGAAAATTCCCCCGACGGCGGAGCCACTGCAGGCCAGTCTCGGGGTAATGTATTCCTTTGATGATGAAGGGACCAGGCACCTGAGGTTTACCTTCTGCTTGACCAACACGAGCAGCGCAGCCAGCAACCCGAAGATCGGAGAATCCGAGATAATTGTGAATAGGAAGCAACTCAAGGATTCGCAGTTGATCTTCTCGGGGGCCGCAGGGGAACCGAGCAGGGCATCCTTGGCCCCAGGGGAGCATATCGCCTTTAGCCGGGACTTGACCCCCCATCTTGAACGGCCTGGCAATTATGCGATTTATTGGTTGGGAGAGAATTTCCGGTCGCCCGAAATCCGGCTCAATGTCTCCCCCTGGGACCGCAGGCTGCCCACATCTGCCGAAAAAAAATGAAGCGTGCTGACCGCACCCTGATGCCGTGCAACGGCCTCAGCTTCGTTTGTCCTTGAGGCGGACCCTACGGATATGACCAATCCGCGATTTCCAAAGGGGTGAGGGGCGCCAACCCGGTCGCGCTCCTTGTCGCTGCGGCAACGCGGGACGTCCAGTTGAAGGCGACAGGTTGCAGGCGTGAAAACTGATCAGCGATCGACTATGTGGCGGCGAGCGGTTCTTTTGGGCGTAAGTTTTGTTTTTGCCTGTCTTGGCCTTTGGGGCGCGGTACCAGTCTGGTTCCCGCGTGGCTCCTTGAGTACGGTCTCTTGCGCGGCCATCACCCGCGAAGCGTCAATAACCGGCGCGGCGGCGAAAAAGCAAATTCCTATCAGTTTTTCACTTTTCAGGGGCTTGACTCCTTTCCCCAATTCAAGGAAGGCTCTCTGCCCGAAGGCCCGCCCGAATCGGTCAAGATCCCCAAGCTCAAATCCTGGCCCTTGCGCGGCAGGCAGGGCTTGGCCTGGTGGCGAATCGGACCGACTTGCTCCCGTATCAGTCCTTCCTCGTGTTCCGAAAGCCACTGTGAACGGCCATGAGCCCGGATTAGACGAAGGTCCGGGGATGAACACCGCTTGACGCAGCGGCCTGGCGGTGCTACAAGCCAACTCCATTATGAAGCCCTTATCGACCCTTATTATTGGTGCGTTGGGCATCCTCCTGTTCGGGGCGGGATGCGCTAGCGTCTCCAAACAAACCGTTCCCTCTTCATCTTTTTTATTGCCTGCGAGGCCAGGTGGCACCTACTACGTCTGCGGTTGCGCGAGGTGCGACTGCCACGTCGTGGCCCTGAAGCCCGGCAAATGCGTCTGCGGCCACGACCTGGTCGAGGTCGCCGTCGGCTCAGTCAAAGGTCCAGTGCCGATTCTCCTCCTCCTCCCGTTCCGTCGGCCAACAGCGGTGGCGAGCATTTACATGGAAGGGAATGTGAAGACGGTAAGGCTGAGCGGGAAATACGCTTGTGCTTGCGGTTCCAGTTGCTGCCAGATGATCAGCGACAAGCCCGGCAAGTGCGCTTTTTGTGGCAGACAACTACTACCATCGCCAAGGCTGCGTTGGAGTTGGTCAAGGCGTGCAGGTACCACGCTGCGGACCTGATACAGAGAAAGGGGTCAAGCCTCTACCTCGATCGCTGCCTGCAAGGTGGAGGCTTGACCCTTCCCAATGACCCTTCCCATGACCCTGCCCACACGACCCTGCCCACGCCGAGCCGCTTGGAGTCGTGTCAAGTTGAGTGTGCAACGTCGCAGTTGATCTGATTTGCGCGCAGGTGCTCGTGATAACGGGCGACTGCGTCCGACAATACCGGATCGCTCTTCATCCGCTCGGCGACAACCTCCGGCGCGGCGGTCCGGCCCAGGCGATGCGAGGTGTTTGCCAGGTGGCAACAGGTGGCGGAGAGATGGCCTTGCAGCACGTCGGCGTTCAAATCCGCGACCTTCCGGCTGCGCGTGGCAGCCACGAAATTAGCCAGATGCCCGGAGTCTATCGCCTCCCAGGTGGTAGGGCCAAATTCCCGGATCTTCTTCCCCTGTGTGTCGAACGCCGCCCCGGCGAGATGGGCTCTGGCGAAATAGCCTCCCTCGTAGTGGATTACCGCGCCCAACCTGCTGTTGAGAGAGGAGTCCATCTTTAGTCCCTCAAGCACGGCTGACCGGTCTGAACTTGACCGAACCGAAGTTCACCCGCGAAGCGTCAATAACCGGCGCGGCGGCGAAAAAGCAAATTCCTATCAGTTCTCAGCGGCAACGTCCTGGTTTGTTGGCCGGTATCTCCGGAACCTGAAAGCACAGGTTTTGCTTGACCCTAAGACCGGCAGCGAGGTAGTCTTGCGGCAGTCGCATACTCTGTTTTTTATTCCGGTAGTTTGGTGGGCGCCGATACTGGCGGCGTGCGGCCTCATCGCACTCGGTGTGGAGTTCTTGAGATGACGACGGAGCCTAACGAGTGGCCTGCAACTGACGCGGGGTGCGCGTCCTGTTTGCGTTCGCCCGCCGTTCAACCTCGGCCGCTCAGGCCGAGCGTGAGCCCCGAAGAGTAATTAAGCACATGTATCGCAACCTCCTTGCCATTTCGATATTTGCGGCAGCCCTGGCACTACAAGGCTGCGTCACAACCTCTCAAACAGAGGCGCGGTTTCTGCGCGACTACCAAGCGGTTACGGAACTGGCCGATGCCCTGTCCGCACACGCGCCTCGCGGTTTTGAACTCGCATTTACCAACCGGTTGTCATCTCCGGCACATACGGATTTTCAGGCTGCAGAGAAGAATGTCAGGGACTACATGCACTCGAGCGGAGGCTGGTGCGGAAATTGTTTCCGGCAAGCAGTTTATCGTCCGGCCCCGGCACAAGCCGGCGAGACAGATGCAACACCCGATGCGGCACAACTGCTGCAACACTGGTTTGGGAGGCTGGAGCAAGCGGGTTTCACCAGTGGCGAGGTCGGCTACTCGAAAACTGCCAGCCTCGGTTCGATGGAAGTTGCCAGTAAATCATGGGCCAACAGAGACCGCACCCTTATCGTCTTAGGCCAGGTGATAGCGAATCGAGAATCCGGCGAGATCGTCACCTCCGTAAATTATTGGGGGACCCTTAACTACCGGCCACACGGATTATGATTCAACTGCGCCACGAATCAGCGGGGCCGGTGGCCACCCTGGCGCATCGAGTGGACGCGCCGAGTACAAGTCCGGTCGCAATCAAACGCCGGTCACCGCGCGTCGCTGGTGTGCGCCGTTAGACCCGACCGAAGGAAGAGTTGCGGCGAAAACGGTCTTGAGGAAAATCGGGGGGACAACGTTTTTTTCTCGCACCTGGCCCTAATGACGACCCCTTTCACGGGCCCACAACCCTGGAATCACGGTACCGGCCGAATTGGGGCCAATCCGGCGTGGAAGGGGTCAGCCATAGATTGGTTCATATCTGCGTTGACCGGTAGGCGCGTTGGTGAGTAGTCTTCACACATGCCTCGCAAACTACGTCTCGAATAGGGAGGAGCGATGTACCATGTCATGAGCCGCGGCGACCGGCGGGAGAAGAGCTTCCTGCATGACGTGGATCGGCATAACCCATCGGGGTCATGTCTTGTCATTTGGACAATCGGTCCAAGATTGCGGCTGTTTCTTCTCGCAGGCGGGGATCGGCTTCGAGGCGCCGGCCAAAGCGGGCGAGGGCTTTGCTCACTACGGCGTAGTCCAAACCGCCAGTTGACGCAAACCCATAACCGGGCCAGCGGCTGGCGCCAGACCCACGCCAGCGGCCGGGGCTAGCCGGCGTAGCCGGGATACGAAAAAATGGAAATGGTCTGCGTCATCACGGAAGATGTCCTGGCGTTCATTGCCGCGGGCGGTAACGTGATACCGCGCGCCCGTCCGTTCGATGCGCAACGCGCGTCGCATGGGCCAATGGAATCATCCCGGAATCCCGGCGCCAAATGCCAATTGTCCAAATGACAAGACATAACCCCAATGGTTTTTAGCTCGTTCGAAGGGCCGCCGACCGGGTCCTTTGAAGCCGCGGCCACCAGCCCGATTCAGTCGGACACGGGCGATCTGGCCTGGCAATGCTCCGGGAAAGGTACCGGTTTGGTCATGGTCAACACGCCGCGCTCGCAGGCCTTGATTGGCTATTGCGGCGGCCGGCAGCTGGCGACCGAAAACCTCCAGGCTGGAGTGAACGTGCCGTTTTGCGCCATCACGGCCAGTTCGCTGGACGGAAAACCGATCTCCGACGCCGCCCGCCTGCTGGTCACGGCGACGGCGCGGGTGGCGAACTCCGGCATGGAGTGGAACGACCGGCACACTTCGCTCACGGCTTGGGGAAAGCCGCCGACATGCATCGATCCGGTGACCGGCGAGTTGGTGTTGAAGAACCTGCGCAGTGCCCGGAGCGTTTCGGTCCAACCGCTGGACGGCGCAGGCCGTCCGCTGGGCGCGGCGATTCCGGCGCGGCAGTCCAGCCACGGATGGACGTTCCGCCTTGGCGAACCGGCCACCACATGGTTCGTCGTGGCGGTGGGCCGATGACGGGCTACGGTGCCGACCGGAGCCGGAAGAAAAGGCGGTTCCCGTTCGTCACACCAAACGGTTGGGGGTACGCTTCGCTCGCGTTGGTCGCGGTGAACATCGGCCCCGTGTTGCTCCAGGTGCTGAGGTCGGTTGAAACCTGCAACTGGTAGTTTGTGCCGAGCAGAAGCCCCTTGAATGACGGCGTTACGGTCCCCAAGCCCTCCACCACGCTCAGAACCGGCTGGTAATACGGCTGGGCGGGGTATCCGTTCCAAGTCGGAGTGCTCCAGCCTGAGGCGGTTGAAGGGTAATAGATTGAGAATTGCGTAGTCGTGTTGTCGAACACCGAGTTACCATCAGTTGACGGTGCGTCGCCCTGAAAGTAAGCGCTGGTCAAGCCGCTACAGCTAGAAAACGCCCAGACCCCGATGTTCGTGACGCTGCTGGGAATGGTGACGCTGGTCAAGCCGCTACACCCATAAAACGCACCGTCCCCGATGGAGGTGACGCCGTCGCCAATTGTGACGCTGGTCAAGCCGCTACACCAAGTAAACGCGCCGGCGACGATCCCTCTCCCAAGCCCCCCGCCGATGGAGATGACGCTGTTGGGAATGGTGACGCTGGTCAAGTTGGTACACCCAGAAAACGCACCGCCGCCGATGGCGGTGACGCCGTTGCCAATTGTGACGCTGGTCAAGCCGCTACAGCTAGAAAACGCCCAGAACCCGATGTTCGTGACGCTGCTGGGAATGATGACGCTGGTCAAGCCGCTACACTCCTCAAACGCACCGTCCCCGATGGAGGTGACGCCGCTGGAAATGGTGACGTTGGTCAATCCGCTACAATCCTCAAACGCATAGCGCCACATGGAGGTGACGCTGCCGGGAATGGCAACGCTGGTCAAGCTGCTACACCAAGAAAACGCTTGAACCCCGATGTTCGTGACGCCGCTGGGAATGGTCACGCTGGTCAAGTTCGTGCACCAAGGAACGCCACGTCCCCGATGGCGGTGACGCCGTTGCCATTAGTGACGCTGGTCAAGCTGCTACACAGCGCGAACGCGGATTCCCCGAGGCTGGTGACGCTGCTTGGAATGGTGACGTTGGTCAGGTTGCTACACCCATCAAACGCACCGTGCCCGATGGAGGTGACAGTGCCGTTAACGCCGGGTATTGACGGAGGTATCGTGACTGCCCCTCCGGGTCCGGTGTATGCGGTGATGGTGATGTTAGTCCCGCTGACGAGGTAACTGAAATCGCCGTAGGTCTGGCCGATACAGCGGCCCGACAGGCATAAGAGAGAAATGAGCCACAGCCAACTCGTCCCCGTGAGGACGTTCCGAGGCCCAAATCCGCGAGTATTCATAAAAGGCCCTTTCCTTTGTGTTGCCAATAAAACCAGCGATCAATTCTTGCCGAATGCAGCAATTTTAATCGAATCAGGCCGTCAGCTTCAAGAAGAAAAGCCCTCGCATTGGTGGCTTCGAGCGTGAACGCCACGGGCTGGGAGTTCGCGAACCGATGGCAGAAGGTGACCAGCGCGCGGCGGGCAGTGCGGGGTTCCGCGTTGGTGGCCGGATACCAGCAAAGCACGCGCAACCCGGCGGGCTCTATGACCTGGCCCGCGCGGACGATCAGGGCTTGGTTGGTGTGCAAAAACCCGCGCGGCAGGGGAAGAGACCTTCTGACGACTTGTTCGCCGGTCGCGGCGGGCGTCAGGGTGAAGCTCACGTTCAGGTCGCCGCAAGTCTCACCGGAAGCCACCAGTTTTGTCGCAAGCCATAGGAGACCGGCCACCCGTAGCTGGAGGATTCGTGGCGTTTTCATGCTGTAGAGCATTTAATCGGGAAGGCCGGCATACGGACAGGAAAACTCCAGAAAAACCTTTGACGCTGACGTTGCGTGAGGCCCGAGATTGGGTGCAGACTTTGGCATCATGGTGATGCCGAAGTAGCAATGACGATGGCCTACACGGTCAACCAACTGGCGAGGATGTCGGGCGTGAGCGTCCGCACGCTTCATCTTTACGATGAACTGGGCCTGCTGAAGCCGGCCTACCGCGGGGCGAACGGATGCCGCTTCTACGAGGAGCCGCAGCTTCTCACGCTCCAGCAGATCCTGTTCTATCGGGAGCTGGGATTCGAGCTCAAACGGATCAAATGCATCATTGGCCGGCCGAGCTTCGACCGGATCGCGGCCCTGGAATCGCACCGACGGGTCCTGCGCCAGGACCTGGCGCGGATGCGAGAGCTGCTCCAGACGATTGACAAGACCATCGAGCACTTGAAAGGAATGAAGACCATGAAAGACCAGGAACTGTTTGGCGGGTTCAGCCCGGAAGTGCAAGCCTGCCATGAGCGGCATCTGATTGAGCGCTTCGGCGAAGGCATGAAGGAACAGATCGCCCAATCGAGGGCCAGGGTGAAGGACTGGACCAAAGCCGACTGGGAGAAGTCCGGCAAGGCCTTTGCCGGCATCTGCCGCGACCTCGTGGAACGAATGCATCGAGGATTCTTAGCGGATTCCGTAGCGGTGCAGGAGAGCATACGCCGGCACTACCAATGGCTAAAGCAATTCTGGACACCGACCCGCACGTCCTACGCCGGTCACGGCCAGTTCATTGTGGATTCGGAGCTGCGAAAAGCGTACGAGGCTCATGACCCGAAACTGCCCGAGTTTGCCGGGGCAGCAATAAAGGCCTTCGCGGAACGGGAACTGGTCTGAAGTTCATGATCGCCCCACGGCCGGCAGGGCAGCTTCCCCTGGTATGATGGCAAGAAGTCACAACTCGATGGCCAGCATCTCGTGGTCGAGAATGGAAGGCACGGTGGCGTGCAAACAGGGTCCGATGCGCTGGGCGTGCGGACGCTGGTTGGCGGCCAGCAACTGCACCCGCCGGGCTGGTACCCCCTCCGGCAGGCGCAGTCTGACTTTCTGTTCGCCGAGCGGGATGAGTTCCCGCATCGGTCCTTTCATCATCATGGGATTGGTGAGATTGACAAGGTGAACGGTCAGCGAGTCTCGTTGCTGTCACACGGTCACATCGAGCACCCCTGGTCCCGAGACGGTGATGAGCGGGTCCTCGTTGGTGGCCCACTCGACGGCATTGCGCAGCAGCTTAAAATGATCCACACAAAGCACCTCCCAGAACATGCGATCGATGTCCCAAGGAAAATAGACGATCCGGCTGCGGCCGGACTCGCGCGGATAGACCTGCGGGATGTCCGTTTTCGGCACGCGCGGGTAAACCTTCTCCATCGGGAGGTCGGGATAGGACAGAACGAGCGTGAGCGGCGGGTTGGGAAAAGGCACCGTAGCGGCGACCTCGACCCGGCGCGCGCCGTTGATGATGCGCGGGGCGTCTTCCAGGCCCGCGAGCAGCGGGTGGCGTCTGCCGGTGCCCGAGACCGTCTCCAGCCGCAGATACGAATTCTGCATCGGCCCTTCCCTTCGTCCGGTGAACGAGACGCCGAAGATGTCGGCCAGGCCGAAGTCTTTCCGCGGGACGCCCCACTCGTCGTAAAGACTGGTTTCGTAGGTGGCGACCACGCTGCCGCCCTGGGCGGCGAAGTCGCGGATCTGCCGGCATTGCGCTTCCGAGAGCGCCGCGATATTCGGCAGGATGAGGGTCTTGAACGCGCCCAAATGCGCCGGGTCGAGCAAGCGGTCGTGGACCATCTCGAAAGGAATGCGCGCTTCCACCAACGCCTGGTACCACCCGAGCGCATGGTCCTCGACACCGGCGCCGCAGAACCAGGCGGTTTGCTGGGAATAGACCAGGCCCACCCGGGCCAGCGGGCGCTCGTTGCGCAGGTATTTCTCCCATTGCGCGTAACGGCGGTAGAGCGCCTCGACCGGTTTGAGCCAGCGTTCGTCGTGTAGCACGCCGGAGAACTTGGTGAACCAGGGACGCAGGCCGTTGGCGACGCCGTCGGCCACCCAGAGCCGGATCTCGGCTTCGCTCTGGACGCTGTCTTTCCAGCGATACGGCTCTTCGAGGCCAATACTGAAGATACCGACGATGGGCTTGCGGCCCATGGCGGCACGGTACTCCTTGCCGTTTTTGCCGTTAGTCCACGGTGGGGCCAGGCCGCGGCGGGCCTGGCGATCGGCGATGAGCGTGGGCGCCAGTTCGCCGATGCGCTTCATGTCCAGCGAACTAGTGGCCCCGCCGCCGGTGTTGGGGATGACGCACGAGTCGGGGTTGATCTTCCGCACCTCGCCATCCCACAAGCGCCACAGGTCAAAGAGCCGCTGCTGCCGCCAGAGGATATAGGCGCGACGTGCCGGGTCCTGCGGGTCGCTGGAACGGGGCAGTTCCAGCCCGCTCGCCTCCCGGAAATTCCGGCGGCGCCCGGCTCCCCTAACAGATCGACGCAGTAGAGGGCGCCGGCTGCGGTGAACCCCTGCGGCGACACGCCGTCCACCAGCGCTGACGCGAATAGGCCGTCCACCAGCTCGCCGCTGCGATCCATCCCGGCCAGGTACACCGGCTTCCCGAGCTGTACGTCCGCGAGCAATATGCCCTCGATCGCGCAGTTGACCGGGAGGCCCCGGGGCGCCTTGGTCCTCGTTATTCTGACTGATGTTCCAGCTTGCACGGCTTTTCGTTTGGGACGGAACGCGATGGAAAACTGCTGTCGCTCTTTGTAGTCTATGAAGACCGCGCGATCGCTCTCCGGCCTGTACAGGTGGAGCTCGTTTTCGCGGCTGTCAGGTTGTTCGCGCTCAAACTTATCTCACCTGGGGCAGTAGTTCCCCTTGCTCTTGGCGTGAATGTACTCCTCCCTGCACTCGCAGTCCCAGTAGTTGTCGTTCGTTATTACCACGCTCAAGCTCTTTCGTTTGCCGGGATTTCTTGGGTGGGTGTACTCTCGCGCTCCGTGAAAAATCCGTTCGGGCAACTCTGGACGCATTCGCTCACCGGGTGCGGTTGTTCCACGGGGCATTCGGGGTCAAAGTCTGTTGTCGGAGGGGGTAAGAGAAACGATTTTTCGCCCAGCCAGCGAGGACCTGTTGAGCTTTCGCCTTACCAGCCCGACCGTGTGCGGCCTCTCATGCGTGCCGTCAAGGGGGAGTTGGAAGCCCTCCAAGGCCGCAAGTCTCGTTAGGAGGATCTGGCAAGTTATGCCAGCCAGGCCAGCGACTCGGTTTTTGACGACCTGCCAGGCCCTGGCGTCTGGTTCAGGGGCCTCCTCCGCGGTCAACAGCAGGCGAAGCAAGACCAGTCGCGGCGATAATACTCGAATACGTGCTGGCTGCGGTCCCGGCTCTCCCGCTCGGTCATCCCGGCCCGCTGGAACAGCAGATTCATGCCGGTGAAGTTGTCGAGGACAAAGTCGGCGAGTTCGCCTTGATCCAGGTTGACCCGCGGTGTTGGAGCGCCCTCCCGCCTGACCACCCGCAACGTTGGGAGACAGCAGAAGGTCATGGCCTGGAGAGAGGGCAGCTCCAGGTCGCAGGCGAAAAACCAGAATGGCCACGCCTGGCGGAAGGACCGATAGAACGCGCGGACCTCGGGGATTTCGTAGATCTCGCGCGGGTCTCCATCGAAGCCGTCGGCCACGAAAGCGAAGCTGTTGAAGAAGGGCCGCAACGCCGCGCCTGTGGGCAGGTGCTCCAGGCCGAACGTCTCCAGGAATTCGCTGAAATCGCCGGCTTCGATGGCGGGCCGGCTGAACTGGAAGAGGATTTTGTCACCGTCGCGGAATTGAAGATTTTTCATATCAGGACAGGGAACTGAGTTGGCCGCAGGCATCTATGGCGAGGGCCATTTGGAGAACGGATCGGGCTCGTCGGCGCAGAGCAGGGTCATGACCGGCCCGAAATGCTCATCCCGATGAGCGATGGCCTTGATGGGCACCCTCCGGCCCAGGACGGTGGCCTCAAACCAAACAACGCGATGGTGAGGGCCGCGCTCCTCCCGGTCGTAGGCCTTGCCCGTGACGACCAGGAACACGCACCAGCACAGGCATATCACGCGGGGATCGCCCGCGCGACAGGGAGCGTCGTCCGCGACCGCGCGCCACAGCGTGGGACTCACCGCCGAGGGCATGCCCATGCAGGTGGCGACCGCGGTGGCCGTGATGTCGAGCAACGCGCCGGTGCGCATCGCCTCGGAGCGGCGTTGGCTAAAGGGACTACCGAGATGATTCATGCGAGGATTTCACTTGTTCGTTCGGCCGGTTATTCCCCGGAGGCGTTTTCTGTAGAGCCCGGCGCAGGCGTTTGGCCGCGATCACGACGCGGCGGGCCGCGTGAGCGGCCTGCCTAACGGCCACCACCGCGTTGATGCGTGATGCTTGCTGCCGGCTGTCACTGAATGGCTGGTCGTTCGGATTCATTCCATGTTTTCTCGATGGGTTAGGCGCTGGGGGCTTTGCTGGCTCTTGCGAGGAGGGCGCGCGGGGTGAGGTGCGTGCGGTTGGCATAATCCTCCATTACGCGGAGAAGGCTTGTTCTCCTGTCCCTTGCTGCTCGAAGCGGCATTCCCGCGCCTCGTAGAGGCCCTCGAGGCCCAGCAGTGAGGCAAACCCGTCCACCAGGCGATAATGGTCCCCGGGCCGGAGCTGGGCCGAGCTCGCCTCCCATTGGCGCAGGAGCCTCAAGGAGAGATCGAAGGTGGGCAACGTTCGAGAGCGCACCGCAAACTCCGTGGCCCCGCCGAAGCACTCATCCCAGAAAACTCGGAAGGTGCCGTCCATTGCCAGCACCGCCAGCCACAGTGGCCGAGGCAGGACTCGACCCATCTCCGCATTCTCGTCGAGTCCACTCGATCCGGCCGTCAGGTGGCGCAGGGCGAGGAACTGCGCGGGCGCCAGGATGGGCAGTTGCGCGCGTAGTCGCGTTTCAACCAGCAGGTCCACGGGGAGATTGCACAGGCAGTCCCGGACAAACTCCAAACCCCCTTGCAGGGCCTGGGCGATCACGTGAGGGGGGAAGCCTTGGCGGCGCAGGTCATAGGCGACGCCGGAGCAAAGGCCCCGGAACCTGGGTTCCTGGGCGGCTCCTGGTGTGAACTTGCGGAGTCTGCCGGCGCAGTAGGCCTCCGATTCCAACTGGACCCGGAGCAGTTGTTGGGCGAGGAGGTGAAGCCGCACGGGCTCCGGGAGGGAAGGTGGGCCGCCGACCAGGTGGTGGTCCCGGCCATGGGTCCAGGCAAGCTGGACCCAGCCATGGTCTTTCTCTTTCTCTTCGAAATTGACCTCACGAATGGGCACTCCGTGCTGCTCCTCGAGCTGCCGCCGGAAGTCCTCCACGGCCTGCCGCATCAACCCCAGGTCACGCCGAGTGAGGTGCTCCTGGATCTCGACATAGAGCTCCCGTGCCGGTGTGAGGACAGAGGCCGGATGTCCCATCTGGCCCGCTTGCCTGAAGAGCTCTTCGAGCCGAGCCTGCGATTCCTCCGCCTGACCTCGCCGAAGCAGGGCCCTCGCGGCTCCGAGCTGCGGGCCGGGCAGTTGCGGACCCAGCAACAGCGCCCGGCCAAAGGCAGACAGGGCCTCCTCTTCCCGGCCGGCCTGGAGCACGGCCTGCCCCAGGAGGTCCAGCGCCTCCGGGTTGGAGGGTTCGCGCTCCAGGGCTAGGCGCGCCAAACGCTCGGCGGTTGCGCGTTCACCATCCCCAAGCCGCAGTCTGCCCAGGGCCAAAATCACCCCTGCATCACCCGGGTCCGCCCGCACGGCCTGCCACAGCGTGGCCAGGCCGTTAGCGCGCTCGCCCGTTTCGACGTAGGCGCGGGCCAACTCGCGCCGGGCGGCGTGCAAGGAGGGCTGGAACCGCAGGGCCTGCCGGCAAAGGGCCGCCACCCGCTGGTACTCCCCTTCGCGGGCGCGCCGGGCCGCCCGCTCCCAAAGCCGGGCGGCTTGCGCTTGGTCCTCTTCGGATTCCTCGGCCCACCGGATGAGTACCCGCGCATCCTCGAGCTGCACCGAGAGGGGCCGGTCCAGAAAGTCATAGCGCGAGCCAATGTCGACGCACAGCGTTTCGGGGCTCCCGTCGCGTGCCAACGGGCGGCCTTCGAGGGCGGTCAACGTGGCGAGAGTTTCCAGAGGGATGCTGATTTCGTTCATAAGTAGCGCGGGACTTCGCGTAATCGAGTTGGATTTGGTTGTCTCACGGCTTGTGTTTGGCTTGGTTCTCTTGTGGCCGGAGGCGTCTTTATGGCGAGGCCTCGACCAAGTTCACGCCGCGGGCCTTGAGCAAAGCGGCGGCGAAGGCGCGGACCTCCGGTGTTGGCGGCGCCTCGGGCAGTAGCCTGGCCAAAGGCCCCTCAGGCGGCTCGGGAGGTGGCACGATGGCAGTTCCCAGGCCCGAGAAGTGGCCGCTCTGGTCCCGAAGGATGGGCTGCAAGCGCTGCTTGTGGAATCCGCCTACGGCCTCGCCGCTGAGCACGATGCACTCCTTGCGCCCGGACGATTCCGAGGGTCTCAGGCCCGGGAGCAGGCGCTCGCCCGGCCTGGCCTCGAGCACCCAGGCCTCCACCGCCAGGACCACTGCGGTGGCGGCCTGGGCAGTGCAAATGAGGCGGGCATCGGTGGCGAATTCCTTTTTCTCCAGCTCCTCGTTCACCGGCTTCGAGCCGAGCAGGAACAGGCCGTCAGGCGAGGCCGCGAAGATAGAGGGCAACAATGCACCGTCTTCGCGCATTGCGTCCTCCGCGTGTCCCTGGGCGAGGTCGAGAAGAGAGTCGAGTTGAGCCTGCGGCGGGCCTTGCACGAAGGGAGGGAGGTTTGGATCGGGTCGGAATGGGGTGCTATCGGGTTTCATGGCGTTGTCGCTGACGATTGATGTCAATTGATTTTGTGTTTGCCGGGCATTCGGCCTCCACCCGGGAGCCTTCCTGGGCGAAGCCGATTTACAGTGCTCGCTGCACGAAGGCCGGGCAGAGCAGACCCTCAACGTGGCCTCGGTCTTGATTCGGTGGCGATGCGGCGTAGTTTGATCGAGAGGACTGCTATGAATAAGCGAGCCATCGCAGGCACTCCACAGCTCGAACAAACCGTCAATGAGCCCGATGTGTTGGCCAAGCACTTGAGGGATGACGGCGTTTTTCCCGAACAGCCGGCTCCCGTTGCTGGTGTATCGCCGGGCCGTGCGGCTGCCGGAGCATGATCCCGCGGCCACTTTTGAACAACTATTTGCGGCCAATGGCTGGGAGGGGAATTGGCGAGACGGGATCTATCCATATCACCACTACCACAGCACGGCGCATGAAGTGCTTGGCGTTTACCGCGGGTCGGCGAAGGTGCAGTTGGGCGGGGAGCGGGGCGTCCTTCAGGAGGTTCATCCCGGCGACGCCATCGTCATTCCCGCCGGCGTGGCCCACAAGAACCTCGGTTCAACTGCTGATTTCGGCGTCGTGGGCGCCTATCCCGAGGGACAGGACTGGGACATGAATTATGGGCGGCCCGGAGAACGCCCGCGGGCCGACAGCAACATCGGCCGTGTCCCTCTGCCGAAAGCCGATCCGGTCTATGGCCCGGACGGGCCGTTGACCGTGCATTGGGCAGTGCCTTGAGGACGCCGGCGTGGGCGTGCTTGCCCGGGAAGGTGGATTGTGTGAGCCGCAAGCCAGCATTCAACCCGGTGTCATTCGCGTCCAGCGGCACCGAAACGGCTGGCCGCCGCAGGAAGGCCGCCCGGCGGAAGTTGCTTCGCCAGGTCAGAAGCCCCGTGTTCAATACAGAATCCCAAATTCGGAAAGTAACTCGGCCGCGACCTGTATCGCTTTGCACTCGGTTGCTTCCTCGGAGTGCAATTGCCGTGGGGTGAAATCCAAAATCGACACTGTCGAGGCCATATGCTGACGGACGTGCTCCCACTCGTGATATATGGTCCCCGGGTCAAGGAGCACCCCCTGTGTCCTCAGAACGACCCGCGGGGGGTCCAGGACCGTTCCATCCTCATCCAGGAGCTTGAAAGCCCCAGCCGCCGACTCAACGTCCTGGCGAATGCACAACTCAAAGCTCGCCCTGCCCAGCACCACGACTTCTACTGTTTGCATACGCGGCCATGTCCTCCCGTAGCGGGCCGCCAGATCCGGCGTCACCGCCTCGACCAAGCTGCCGATTGCCAGACGGGCCCTGGCGACATGGGCGATGAGAAGCCCTTTGATAAGCCGCTGTGAGAGGGCTTTGGGGTGGTTGGTCTTGCCGTTGCAAGCCAGTGCGTGAGCGCGTCGGAATGCCGTCAGACAGGCACGCTGCGCCTCATGATACGGCAATCCGGGGTCCGTTGCGGCTTGCATCGCGGCAATCTCCTCTCGAGTTTCGATCATCAGCTTCATCACCTGAGCCTGCGCCACCAAATCATGCCTGGTTCTGTGGACGTTGCAGGCGCGGAGAACATCCAGCTTCCTGGCGCCGGCCTCCGTCAACACCTGGAGGTCGCTCCCCTCATCCACGACGTAGGCCAGGGCCGCGCGCGCCCAAGCGTCTTTGAAGGCGCTCTCATCGGATAGTTTGGCGACCTTTATCGCCGTCTGGAGCGCAGCTTCGAGGATGGACACCACGCTGCCGGTGCGCATGGTCATCTTGGAGGCGTCATACATTTCCAGGGGTCTCTTCGTCGGGAGTGGCTTGGTGGCGTGGAACAGGAAGAAGCCGTGCAAGACCTCAGCCAACTCGTCCGCGGTTTGGTGCCAGGCCAGTGTGCCACCGACCCCCGCCGGGCTTTTCGAGCGAATCGTTTCCACCAACGAGTGACGGCCCGCCGAGTGGATGAAACTCGGCACGGCCCGGAGAAGCGCTGGATGGCCCTCATAGGCATAGACCCCGATCTGACCGTCCTGGTGCAGGACAATCGCGGCCAACTCGCCTCCGTGCTGGCCGACAAACCAAGCGCCCTGCCTGGGACCTAAGCTCGCGAAGCTCCGCTGCGCAACGCGTGCCAGGCCTCGCCAGACAGTCTCCGCCTCCGCCACGGTCAGCGGCATCGCAGAATCGGTGCCGTGGGCGGGCTCGCCCCTTGTGGTCGTCTGGCCTTCGGCGGTTCTGTTATGGATAGTCGCTTCTGGTTCCATTTGTTCTGGTCCTTTCGTTGTTCTCTCTGGATTTCTTGTTAGCCAGCTATCTGGCTTTCACGGCTGGGACTTTTGGGCGAAGCCAATTTTGGAGTGCAGGGAAAAGTCGAGGCAGAGGAGACCCTCACAAGAGCCTCGCTCTTGGCCCGTCCCCGATGCAAGCAGGCTTGACTGCCGGAAAACCGCGCGGGCCTACACCGCCTTTGACCTCCTCAGGCGACACAAAAAGGCCCTGGCGCGCCGCGAGCGAGCCCGCCAGGGCGTGTCAACCAGGCACTCAGCAAACTATGCGGTGGACGCTGGCGTTGTGCTCCTCTTCTTCTGGTGCTCGTCGAGGAACGCTTTGGTGATGCCGAGGCCCTCGACCGCCGGGTCGCCGGTGCGGACGCCGGCCATAATCGCCATGCGCAACGCATGGGCGGCGCTGTGGGTGGGCCACTGCGTCGCCCAGAGCAGTTTCGCGTCACTGAGGCCCAGCTTGGCCAGGCTCTCCTTGATGAGGATGCGCCCGTTCTGCCCGCCTTTGCGGACAAGCTCCGTGTTGGGCACATCGGCGGCGGGCATCCCGACGATGTCACCGATGGTCGTCGGTCCCCGGCTCGCCGGGGAGTTGAGCACGCGGACCGTGTTGTCCGGTTTGGCCTTCACCCGGCCCTTGCCGTTGCTGGGAATGCGCTCGAGGATAGGGACCGCGCCATCCGCGCTCTCCCG
This sequence comes from uncultured bacterium, assembly GCA_963749495.1. Lineage (GTDB taxonomy): Bacteria > Verrucomicrobiota > Verrucomicrobiia > Limisphaerales > UBA8199 > CAVQND01. The sequence goes on along the minus strand of CAVVMW010000010.1, from coordinate 729,811 downwards.
CCCCTCCCGCCCGCGGAGCACCTCGACGGCCTTCATTGGCCTCGTGGGCAACGGCAACCCGGATTGCCCATTGGGAGCGGGGTAGGAGGCGCAACACTCACCCGAAGGCCCTCCGGTCCTTTCCCACCCGATGACCTGCTTGAGCCGCGAGGCGGCAGTGCCTGCCGGGAACCTGTAATTCCACAACTCGTCAGGGTTTTCACAGCCGATCAGCTTGAGGCCGGCCTGGACATCCAGGAGTTTCGGGTTGTCCTTGACCCGCGGGAGCGCCGATTCGGGGATCGACTTGTTGAACGGGCACTTGGGCCTGCTCAATCCGGCGGTAGCCTCCACCGCGCGTGGCCTGGGCTGCGCGCCGGGCGCCTCGGTGTCAAAGCCGATGATTTCGACCGGTTGCTCGGCGTATTGCATGGACGTGAGCCTTCTGATGACCGCCGCGACGGTCCCGATGACTGTCAACCGAATTGCCTGTAACTTCATCTGTCTTCCTTTCTTGTTGTGCTCTTGCGAGCGGTTGTTGTTTTTCGTTTGGCTGGATTTCCCATGGCCGCTGGTTCACTTGAGCGGAGCTTTCCTCTCCACTGGAAGACTGGGAGGAGGGTTTCCCTTGCTCCGCGGTGGACCGCCAGGCAACCGCCTGTTTATCGCCCAGCGTGTGGGGAACCAAGGCGGGCACCTCAAAGGCACCAATGCCTGGCCCGCCAAGGGCTTGAGTTGGTACGGCGTTTCCCGACGCCTGCGGGCGGACGTCACTCACGGTGCGCCGTTTTCCGGCGGCAAGGGTGGCGAAGGCGACACCCTCAAGGGATGCTTCCTGGTCGTTATCGAGGCCCCAGAAAAGGCCGGCGACGGCATCGCCGGCCTTTGCGCTGGCGAGCATCGGCTTTATGTCAGTTGCCCGGGGGCGAACGAGATCCGCATTTATGGGGCTGATGGGTGGACAGCGCGGGCGATGTGTGGCAGGCCACGCAGAACGCCGACATCCGCAGGCTCGAATGCCACGGTCTGGATGCCCAAGGGAATCCCATCTACGATTTCACCTCGCTGGTGACCATGCCCATGCCCGCGCCCTTCACGCGCCTGGAGCGCATTTACTATTTCGCGGCCACCGACACGTTGTACCTTGCGGGCTACACCGCCGACCGCCCGCACCACGAGGGCCTGTGGAAGGTGATGGGGCGGGTGATCTCCCGCTACGACCATTGGAGCAAAGGCCCGGGCGGGCCTCGCTGGCAAATCATCCCCGATTACATTGCCGATGGAAGCTGGAAGGGCAAGCCGGCCTCAATGAGTGTGGCTGGTGATTACGTGTTCGTGGTTTATGTCGTGGGCGGGCGTATCGAGGTGGATGACGCGCAAACGGGCGCCAGCGTAGGCCATCTCAAGCCGGGTCCGGAGGTTGGCGGCGACCTGCCCGGCGATGCCGTCGGCTGGGTGGATATCCCCGAAGGCATCCAGGCCATCCGCCGTTCCAACGGCGAATACCTGATCCTGGTCGAGGAGGACTGGAAATCCAAGATCCTCGTGTACCAGTGGGAACCGGGAGCTTCTTCAACCAGGTAGCCACCGCGCTGCTAAACTCGAAGGATACTCGCCGCTCTGCCTCCAGCACCATCAATTTGGTTTCAGTGACAAGATATGGGGAGCTTGCCTCCCTGCCCCTGCCAATTCACGACTGAAGGCTCATCACCCGGCCCCCACCTACCCAACCCTCACGGTGTGGTTGTACGGTAATAGCGCCGGGGAAACCGGCTGGTCGCGGGGTCCCGGAATATGAGTGAGGCGTTGGTGGTCTTGTTGGTAAGGGCCGCGACCCAATCGGCCAAGTTGGTCGAGGCCTGGATCATCAGCCCCGGGGTGACGCTCTCGCTCACCTGGAGCGCGAACAGGCCGTTGGTCAACGGCAGTGCCACTAACTGAGGCTGGTGGGACAATACCATCAAATTGGCCGCGGGCCTGAGCACCAGGCCCGTGGGGCTCTGGATAGCGAGGCGATATTGGCCGGCGTCAGCCAAACCGGCGCTGGCAACCACGAGCGTCTGGTTGGTCTGTCCTGGGATGTCGCTGCCGTTAAGCTGCCACTGAAAGCCAAGGGCATTGGTCATTTGGCCGCCGACGGACATCGTCGCGCTCGTTCCCGGCAACACGGTCCGCTTGCGCCAGAGGACAGTCAGCACCGGCTCCGTGATGGTCAGAGATTGCTACGGCGCATAGGCGCGGTAAAACCGATTGGAATAGACGCCGCTCTGCGGGTCACTAAACGTAAGAGCAGCCGGGAAAGTGAGGGTGTTGGTGCAGACAGGCAGCCAGTTCGACAAATCGGTGGAAGCTTCGACGACCACCAACTGCCCCGACGGCCCCCTCAGCGTGAAGCCGAACAGTCCGCCCTTGAAGCCGAAACTTGGTGCGGAGGAGGTAATTGCGAGTGCCGGGTATCCTTTGCGGATCGTGTTGTTCGAAAAGTCCGCCACATAGAGGTTGCCATTGCTGTCCACCGCCACGGAACCACAGCCCATAAAACTGAAGCGCGCGGCGCTCCCCGTCCCGTCCGCACTGCCAGAATTGCCCGCCTTTCCGGCCAGCGTCGTCACCACCCAGTTTGTTCCGACCGGCGTCACTTTCCGGATCGTGTTCTCCACATCCGCCACATAGAGGTTGCCCGCGCTGTCCACCGCCAAGTCGCTAGGGAGATTAAACCGCGCGGCGCTGTTCGTCCCGTCCGCGCTGCCAGCAACGCCCGCCTTTCCGGCCAGGGTCGTCACCACCCAGTTCGTCCCGACCGGAGTCACCTTCCGGATCGTGTCGCTGGACCCGTCCGCCACATAGAGGTTGCCATTGCTGTCCACCGCCACGGCGGCAGGACCATTAAACCTCGCGGCGCTGTTCGTCCCGTCCGCGCTGCCAGCATAGCCCGCCTTTCCGGCCAGGGTCGTCACCACCCAGTTTGTTCCGACCGGCGTCACTTTCCGGATCGTGCAGTTGACCCACTCCGTCACATAGAGGTTGCCCGCGCTGTCCACCGCCACGCCGGAAGGATAATTAAACCGCGCGGCGCTGTTCGTCCCGTCCGCACTGCCAGAACTGCCCGCCTTTCCGGCCAAAGTCGTCACCACCCAGTTCGTCCCGACCGGCGTCACTTTCCGGATCGTGCTATTGCCGGGGTCGGGCACATAGATGTTGCCCGCACTGTCCAGCGCCAGGCAACCAGAGAAGAAGTTCCCAATCCAAAAATGGAACCGCGCGGTGCTGTTCGTCCCGTCCGCACTGCCAGAACTGCCCGCCTTTCCGGCCAGCGTCGTCACCACCCAGTTTGTTCCGACCGGGGTCACTTTACGGATCGTCTCGTTGCCACCCTCCGCCACATAGAGGTTGCCCGCGCTGTCCACCGCCACGCCGCAAGGATAATAAAACCGCGCGGTGCTGTTCGTCCCGTCCGCACTGCCAGAACTGCCCGCCTTTCCGGCTAGGGTGATGAAGGTGTAGGGTGTGGCATAATTGGCCTGCCCGAGCGCGGCCAGAGGCAGAACGGCGAGCCACAGCAGGACGCCCGGCAAATTCCCGGCCAGGCGTCGGGACAGACTATTGGGTTTCATCATTGATCCTGTGCCGAACCTGCGTCCGGCGTGGTGTTGAGAGGAAGTATCGCTTCTCGTTGAATGGTTAAACGCTTTGATGTTCATATTCTGCATTGCTTTCTGTTTCAGGTGGGAGGCCCCGCCTTTTGGTTTTGTGTTTTCTACTTCCGCCACCGTTCTTGGGTGGCGAAATCTGTCGGCGTCAAGCAACACTTCACGCGTGAGGGAGTGATTCTCCCTTTTTTCATAGGTAGTTGTCTTAGGCGGCCTGGCTCGAAGCGACGGACCAATTCCATGCCGACGAGCGTCTTGCCCGTCTCGGTGGCCGCGGCCTCCAGCACCTTGGCTCAGGCGTCAGCCGGTTTCATAGCCAAAGTAGTGGTTCATTCGATCATCCATGTGCCTGTGGGAGGCAAAGCGTTTGGATCAACTGGTCAGCGTTGCGGCGCGTTGCGGTCCGTCCTTTTCTCTGCCGTGTTGATCTCTTCCCACGACGGCGTGCGCCAGAGGTGTAAGCCGTCTCCATCGATGGACAGCAGCGAATCACCGGTCGGCAGGAAACGCACCGCAACAACTGCCGAGATCCCGTGTGGTTTCAGGAAAAGCACTTCGCGGGCGCTTTCCAGGTCCCAGATGATGATGCCGCCACCGATGGTGCCGCTGCCGCCCGTGCATGCCGCCAAGCGACGGCCATCGGGCGAGAAGCACACCGACTCAAGCGACATGAGGTGGCCACGCAAGGTCGCGATGGCATTGGTTGACCGCCGCCGCAGATCGAACAGCTTGCACGTATTGTCAGTACTGACCGTGGCTAATAGCGTGCGGTCCGGAGAGAAATCAAGAGCTGTCACGTTGTCACGGTGCGGTTGAAAGCGGACCAGTTCCTTTCTCGAAGCTACGTCCCAAACGAGGACTGTTAGCTCGGTCCGGATGGGGCCGGTGATGGCACCGAGAAGGCGTTCGTCCCGGGAAAAACGCAAGCCTCCGAACTTCCCCGCCGCAAGCATGGATCCCGGCTGCGGAGGCTGGTGATCCAGGTCCCAGACCCGGAGTGCGTTGCCGTCCGCGACCGCCAGCCACTTCGCCTGGTCTGAGAAGGCAGTCTCCCTAAATCGTGAGCCCCTTGGTTTGCAGACAGACCGGCGGCGAAACTGCGCCTGGCGCAAGGTCCGTCAGCCATAAGCCGCCTTCGGTAGTCATCATCAGAAGCATGCGGCCATCCGGCGAAGGTCTCCAGCCAATGACATTCGGGACCGGATAACTGGAGAGGCGCTGGCGGACCTGGAGCGTCTGCCCATCCCAGACGGTGAGAATGTTCGAAGGGCCAACCATGAACGGAGACATTCCGGAAAGGCCAAAGAATTCCGCGCCCTCGGCTGACACGGTCACTTGCTCGACGGGCTTTGACCGGGCGGCGAGCGGCCAGAGCCGCACGGAACGGTCCTTGGACCCGGTGACCAGTCGTTGGCCGTCAGGGGTGAAAGCGACCGCCCACACCTCTTCCAGATGCCCGTGCAACGTGGCCGTGGCCTGCCAGTCGCGCGTGCCCCAGACTCGGATGCTGTGGTCCCAGCTCACGCTGGCCAGCCGTTGCCCGTCCCTCGAGAAAGCCAGCGAACTGACCGCGGCGGTGTGGTTGGTTAACATTTTCACCTCACGCCAGTCGTTGGCAGCATGGATGCGGATGGTGCCATCCATGCAGCCGACAGCCAGATGCTTTCCATCCGATGAGAAAGCCAAGGTCATCGGCTTTGGCGGCGCGCCGAGTTTGGCTCCCAAGGATATCACAGACACCGTGGTATCCTGGTCGCTGGAACGAACGTCGAATAACGAAACTCGGCAGAGGCCGTTCGACATACCGAACCCAGCAAGCGTGTGTGAATGGGGCAACCAAGTGAGTGCCGGTCCTCCCCAGCTGTACTGCCTGCATGGCAAAGTGCGCACGCGAGTGCGAGTATCCAAGTTCCACACGTCGCCCCCAACGGCCAGAAACCGGCTATCGTCTGAGAAAGCGAGAGAACCCCATTGCCCTCTTTCTGTGTTCGTCACCGTCATTCCCCGCTCCCATCCCGGCACCTTTAACACGACAAAACCATTGGTCCAAGTCCGTGCGGCCAGCCAGCGCCCGTCCAGAGAGAAGGCCACGCTGGAAACCCCTGCTCCGCCCAGGGGCAGATTGGTCGCCCATTCCCCTCCCGCCGCTCCAGAACCTAGCGCCCAGATTTTGAGCAGATTGTCAAAACCGCCCGAGGCCACCCACTTCCCATCAGGAGAGACGGCCACGGATTGCACGTTGCCGTCGTGCTCGCCGATCGTGGCCAACTCGTCGCTACGGCACTTATCCCACAGGTAACGCCATTCCCATCCGCGCAGATCGCGCTCGCCGGCCTTGGCGGGTCGGTGAAGGTTCAGAGAGCTCAGCGCGCGGCCGAGGTCGTTTTCCTGGAGGGCCTGGCCGGCGAGGATCATGTCAGCGTCGTAGAGGTTCCGGCGCGCCGCCAGTTCGCTCTCCCTGGCTTGCTGCTCCCCTTTCTCCGCGCGGTCCTTCTCCTTGTCGGCCCGCAGGCGCGCTGATGCCTCATTTCGCTTGGCTGTCGTGGCGAGAACCGCTTGCCAGGTGCTCACCAGCACCCCCAGCACCAGCGCCAAACCAACCGCCCCCACCGCCGTGAAGACCAGCTTGTTCCGGCGGAAGCTCTTTTGCAGCCGATACCCCACGCTCGGCGGCCGGGCCACCACCGGCTCGTGCTTCAGGTGCCGCTCGATGTCCTGCGCCACGCCGTTGGCCGTCTCGTACCGCCGCGCCCGGTCCTTCTCCAGGCATTTCATCACGATCCAGTCGAGGTCGGCGTCAAGTGCGGAGTGCGGAGTGCGGAGTGCGGAATCACCGGAACCTGGCCGCTGTGTGGCCCGCGTTTGGCTAAGCCGTGTGCTAGGCCGCATCGGCTCCCTTTCCCGGATGATCTTGCGCATCTCATCGAGTCCCGACTGCAGCAACTCCTTCGTGTCGAACGGCGTGCTCCCGGTCAGCAGTTCATAGAGCAACACACCCAGGCTGTAAATGTCACTGCGCGTGTCGATGTCCAGCCCGCTCATCTCCGCCTGTTCCGGGCTCATGTAGGCCGGGGTCCCGATGAACTGCTGGAACTGCGTATAAACCGTCTTCTCGGTCAATTCGGCCTGCGTCGCCTTGGCAATCCCAAAGTCAATCACCTTGGGCACAGGCACCCCATCGTGCAACGTCACCAGGATGTTCGAAGGCTTGATGTCCCGATGGATGATCCCCTTCTGGTGCGCATGCTGAATCGCGTGGCAGACCTTGACGAACAAATCCAGCCGCTCCCGCATGGCCAGCCTCTCCTGGTCACAGGTACTTGGTAAGCGTTATCCCCTTCACCAACTCCATCACAAAGAAGGACCGGCCGGTCTCTGTCGCCCCCGCATCGAGCACCTTGGCGATGTTGGGATGGTCCATCAAAGCCAGCGCCTGCCGCTCCGCCTCGAACCGGGCCACGAACTGCTTGGTGTCCATCCCCAGCTTGATGACCTTCAGCGCCACCCGCCGCTTGACCGGCTCACGCTGCTCGGCCACATAGACCAGCCCAAACCCGCCTTCCCCAATCTTCTCGAGTAGTTTGTAGCGCCCGATCACCGTGCCCGGACCTTCCTCGGGGCGAACGAGCACCGTCGCTTCGCCCGCCGACGGCACCGTGCCGATCCTTGGGTCATGGTCCACGGCCGCGTCTTTCATGAAGCTGTCTTGCTGAAAATGATGGTCCAGCAAGAGTTGCACACGATGGCGCAAGCCCAGGTCTTGGCCGCAAGCCCCATCCAGGTAAGCGGCCCGTTCGGCGGGGGTGTCCCTCTCCAATGCCTCGAAGAAAATCTCCTTCTCGGTTCCGGCCGGCGGATGGGGCGATTGGTCCATAAATCAGTGCTTCACTCTACAAAACGCAAACCGCATCCAAAACACGCCACTCAATTTGCTGAAGAGCGCTGCTTCAGAACCTCGGAATGGCCCCTCAAACCCGGCCTTTGCTGTGGTACAGGCCCTTAACCGCGCGTGTCGCCCCAGATGGCCCGTCTCAGCCATGCCCGGGCGAACAGCCAGTGCCGGTCCGCCGTCCGAGGCGCAATCTGGAGAGCCTCCGCTATCTCGGGGATGGTCATCCCCACGAAATACCGCAACTTGACCACATCCGCGGCCATTGAATCCTCGGCGGCCAGTTGATCCAAGGCTTCATGTACCGCCAGGAACTCGTCGGGAGGCGCGCGGAGTTCGATCCGGGACTCGTGCAACTCCTCGAGCGGTTGATTACCACCGCGTTTCAGAGTGCTCTTGCGGCGGGCCTTGTCGATGAGGATCTGCCGCATGGCTTCCGCGGCTGCGGCAAAGAAGTGAGCGCGGCCCCCATACTGCTCCCGGCCGCTGCCCGCCAGCCTCAGCCACGCCTCATGCACCAGCGCGGTGGGCTGCAGGGTTTGGCCGGGCGCCTGTTGGGCCATCTTGTGCGCCGCGAGTTTGCGCAACTCCTCGTAAACCAGCGGTAGCAGTTCTTCCGCGGGCCGCAGTTCGCCTCCCTCCATGGGGGCCTGACTTTTCGCAACATTCATGTGCTCCCACTCCAGGGTTCCTTGCACGCGGGTTGCCAGCCGAAAGAAATGAGTCGGCGGCTCGTGGAGGCAACTAAACGCGGATTATGTCCCTGCGGATGAACATGAGCAAGGAAAACCGTCAGCCGGTTTTCGGGCGGCGCTGGTGTTTTTGCCGCTTGGCTCCAGGCTGGTTGGTGGCGGGCAGTGTGCTCCGTCGAGTCCGTCTTCGGCACCGTTTTTGGACGTTGCAAAGTCCCCGAAGTGCCGCATCACCCTGCCTGGGCGAGGTCAGAATGCCTCAGGCCCGAACAGCGGTGGAGTGGCGTTGTTGAGAGCGGCCTTGGCGATTCGCACATACTCCTCATCGAGATCGAACCCGATGAAGGTCTCGACTCCGCAATCCAGGGCGGCCAGAGCCGAAGAGCCGATGCCGAGGAACGGATCGAGCACGACAAGGTCTCTGCGCGCGCCATGGATCAGGATACAGTTCCTGGCCAAGTCCTTTCCCAAAACAAACTCCCTTTGGCTTTGAGAACTCGAAACACCTCCCCCATCCACTGCCGCGACCATCGCAGATACTGGTCTTCGGGCAGGTCATCCTTGTACGTTCCGTAGTCCACACCCAGGTTGTAAGGAGGGGACGTGACGACCACGTCCACCGATTCGGCCGCCAGTTCCTGCATTCCATCCAGGCAGTTCTTCGCCTCCAGCCGGTAATTCATTTGTCGTGGCATAAAATCAGGGTTGCTCTCTTGATGTTTCGCGGCAGACTCGGCCGAGGCGGACAGTGATCCGCTCAGTTGCACGAATTAGAGCCCTCCCCGGTATCCTGCCCCGTTGACACAGCGGCGTCTGTCAGGTGAATGCTGTCCTTGAGCAAGGACTTGGCGAAGGCGCGAACCTCTGGCGTAAGCGGCCCCTCTGGCAACACCCGAGCCAAGAAAGGCTCAGTCGGTTGGGCAGGCGGCGCCACGGCCTGTCCCAACGCCGAGAAGTGGCCGTGCGGGTTGCGGAAAATGGGCATCAAGCACCGCTTGTAAGTTCCATCGGCGGCCTCGCCGGTGAGCACAACGTAGTCCCCACCACGAGGCGACTTTGGTGAAGATGAATCCCAAGGGAGGCATTTTCGCGGCTGGGTCTGGACCACCCACGCCTCCACGACCACGACCGCCGCGCGGGCGGCCTGGGCCGCGCGGATGAGTCGGACAGTCATCGCGAACTGCTTCGCCTCCGCCCCGTTGCCCAGCGGCTCCGTTTCGAACAAATACACGCCATCAGGCGAGGCGGTGAAGAGCATTGGCATCAGTCGTCCGTCCTTGTGCATTGCTGATTCCACGTGCTCCTGGACGACACCCAGTAGAGAACTGAGTTCGGCCTGCGGCGGCGGCGGCGGGCAAGGAGGAATGTCAGGGTCAGGGCGAGGTTGGGATGGGGTATCGTCGGATCTCATGGAGCGGTCTCTTTTCTTGGATTCAATGTTTGCCGGACATTTGGCTTCGGCTCGCTTGCTTTCCTGGGCGGAGCCGGAATGGGCGGGGCGAGCACCAGCTTCCAGCCTCCGGACCTGTCCCCGGCTGTTCTCCGGCGCAAAGGGCAATGTGGCCAGCGCTTGCTCATACGGATTGGCTCCGCACCGGTCCAGACGACCCCAAGCCGTCTCCGCCTTGGGAGGGGAATCAGGCCGCAAAACTCTCTGCGACGCCGACGGGATCCATGCGCCACTCATACCGGCCCGCCAGCCCGACGATTTCGGCGAACTCGTCGGCCAGGTCGAACTGGTCTCCCGGCTTCAAGCCCGGCAACCTGTCCTGATAGTGCTGCCAGAGCCTGCGGGAGAGGTCGAATCCGTCCAGGCCGCTATACTGGGCGGCGTAGTCGGTGACGCCATCGAACAGCCAGTCCAGGAAGAGCGACGTCAGCCCGTGCAATCCGGTGCAGATGCGCGCCAGACGGGGAGGCATCAGGCCAAACCGCTCAAGGGTTTCCCAATTCCCCTGATTCGCCGCCGCCATGGCCGACAGAGAGCAAAACTGCGGAGATCGTAGCACCGGAATGGCGCGCTTAAGCCTCGTCTCGACCTGCATATTGGCCGCAGAGCCCAACAACCCCTGACATAGTGCCCGGATTGTGGCGCCCATCCTCCTGGCAACCCGCTCGGAGTCCGTTCCCTGACTGCCCCGGCCACTGCCGCTGTGCCCAAGAAGCTCAAGCAAGTCACGCTGTTGCTCGGGCGAGATATAGAGGACGCGCCTCTTGCCTGCATTGCGCGCCTCCCATTCAGCCTGGATTCGGAGCAACGCTTTCGCAACGAGGTGCGGCCGGAACGGATTAGGATGGCTGCTCAGGCATCTCACCAGATGATGGTCCCGGCCATGGTCCCAAACCGGTTCGGCCACTCCGGGGCAGGGCAGGCTTCCTTCGTCTTCGACGGCGATCCGGACCGGCGCGCCAGTAAGCCACTCGGTTTCGGTGTGAAGCTTTTGGACCGCTTTGTCGACCGCCAAGCGGTTCCGATCCAGCAGGTGGCTGTGGCAGTGCGAATGGAGGTGCCTGACGCACGCGAGGATATCCTCCAATTCCGGGCCGGGCCGTTTCGCCTTGGCGAAGAGGTCCCCGACAACGCTCAAGGCCTCCTCACAACGATGCGCCCGCGCCAACTCTCGGGCCAGGCCGAGGTAGGGATTGGGCAGGCCGGGATCGTTGCGGAGCGACTCCCGGAAGAGCCTGGCGGCTTCGTCCTTGCGCCCCATTTCGGAACACACCACGCCCATATTATTGAGCGCATTGGCGTCCGCCGGTTCGAGGGCCAGCGCCAGACGCAGGAGGTGCTCGGCGCGCGGGTAATTGCCCTGGCGGCACCAGACATTTGCCAGGGCACGCAAGGCCCAGACGTCCTCCGGATCGCAATACAGGACCTGGAGCAGGATGGGTTTGGCCTTGTCGGTGTCGCCCAACTCGACGTAGACGTGGGCCATGACGCGCCTCCAAGCCGGAACGGTTCAGCGCGTGAGAGTTGATTTGGGCCAGGAGCCTTCGCCTGGCTCCCTCTGTCGGATCGGGTTCCATGGTCTCGTCCATTGCTCCTTTGGTAACGGTGCCGGTCCTCGGCCGGTCTTGCTCCCACGGTCAACGGGTAGCGGTTCAGGATTTTCAGGGCCGGAATGAATTGCGGCACCACCTCAGGGCTCCGGTGGCGCGTGGGAGCGAATGGCCGCCCTGAATTGATCCAGGCCAAAGGGCTTGGCGATGAAGCCGACTGCTCCCGCCTCGAGTGCCTGCCGCTCCAGGTCCGGCCCCAGCCTCCCGGAGCAGAGAATGACCTTGGTGGCCTGCAGTGCTTGCTGGCCGCAGGTCCAACGGCAGAGTTCCAGGCCGTTGCCGTCGGGCAGGTCAATGTCCGATAGAAACAGGTTGACCGGCCCAGAAAGCAGAAGCCGCTTTGCCGTTGAGATGTCGGTGGCGGCGAAGACTTCGTAGCCCTCCTCTTCAAGAATGCGCTGCATCACTCGCCGAACCTGGGGTTGATCCTCAAATGAGGACGATCTTCTTCATGGGCTACACTTGCCTGTGTGCTTGTGTTTGGTGTCTGGCGCGCATCAGTGCGGCGTGGCTAATCAGGCATGGCCCGTATGCGGACCCGAGGAGACTTGACAGGGAGGCCATCGGGGAGTTCGACGTTCCAGGCGCGCCCCACGCCGTTCACCTCGATGATCAGCCTTCCATGGACGGGCTTTGTGCCGACCGGGGCTTTCAGCAGGAGGAAGTTGGGGCCAAGCTGATCGGCTGGAAGTTCCCAATCGTCCAGGATCAGGCTTATCTTCACGCGCGCGGGATGTCCCGTGACGATGCTCATAACTCTTACTTTGGCGCGGATCTTTTTGTGCCTGAACTCGGTCCAGCTCCCGGGTGTTCCCGGTGCCGGCTATCCAGGCGTCGGGGAAGGCATCGAATGGCCGACATGTGCTCGCCCTCGTCTACTCGTCACGCATGCGGCCCGAAAGGGGACTCTTGGCCGTCCAGGCTGAAGCGCCCGCTGCAGTCACAGCCTGGGCAAACACAGATTGCGTGGACCACCGCCCGGCCGGCTGGGAAGATGGCGTGGCAGAGGTTGCAACGCTGGACAGCGGCTTCGGCGCCTGCTCGTGAAATCGCCTCCAAGACCTTCCTCGCGGCGTCGGGCAACTCCTCGGGAATGAACCGATCCAGAAGCCGCTGGGTATGAGCATCAAATTGGATCGCGACGGGATGATCGAGGATCAACCCCTCGTTCGTCCACCAGGCGCGACGGTCCGAGTAGTTGAGGGTCACGGCGAGCGCCCCGGGCCCTGCCGAGTCGAGAAACCGTCCATGGACGGCCAGGATAACACTGGCGGCCTGGGCGGGTTCGTCTCGCAAACGGATCGGAAAGTTGAACAACATTGGGATGGCTCTCCTTTCATGTCGTTACTCTCTGGGGTTCTGCCTCTCCGAATTCAGCCTTGTGGTCGTCCGACGAATTGTGAGCGCCTTCGATTTCCCCTGAGGGAGCGGATGAAGGGAGCTGGGCGGCCTCCCTTCGAGGCAGGTGCCGGCAAAGTAGCACGCTCGACAGAGACCGCTGAAACACCGCCAGCGCCACCCCCTCGGCCAGCGGAAGCCTCTCGAAGAACGGCGAGTAGAGCGTCACCATCCACGGCAGTGGCGGCGCAGGGACCCAGCGCGGCTCCTCCGATGGGCACATCTCCCAGGAACGGGCGAGCAGGCCCCTCCACAGCTCGGCCGCCCAGTCATCCCCCGCCCAGGCGATGCCGGAGGTGAACATCTCGCGCTGGCGAGAAGAAACGCGGATCTGAGCGGAAGCGCCTGCGAGCGCGATGTGTGCCCTGAACCCGAAGCTGCCCGGAACTTCACCGCCGCCTCGCTGGAGCAGGCGGCGGAGTTGGGCATGAACCAACGGCTCGGGCAAACGAACCGGGCAACGGGCGACCCAGTGAGTATTGAGGCTCAGCACCGTGATTAAGCGGGGGTCATTCACAAAGCCATCTGCGGGGCTCTTGGTCTTCATCTTTTTGGTTTTTTGTGTGCCGGCGTTTAACGAGAGCCGCCCGCAAGGCTGGAGGCGTCCGGACGTCTCTGTGGCCGGTGCGAAATCCTCTTGGCGTCGAAGGGTATGCCTCACCCCAGGTTCTTCCTGTGCCAGAGCTGCGCCCCGGCTGCGCGTGCTTGCGCCGCCGTTATGAACCCCTTGACCTTCGCTAGTTCGATGACTTCGAGGAGCAATCCCACTTGCAAGACGGTCTGCTCGGAGTCCGACACATAGACGAGGACGCCGATGCGCCACTTGTCGCCCCGAGGATCGGCCAGGACAACCGCGAGCCACGTGAGTTCCTGTTCAAAGAACGCGAGGTGAAAAGGGATGGCCCTGAGCACTCGACGAGTGGTGCGCAACTCAGGGCCGGGTCCTGCCAGGTCACGTGCCAGAAACCATTCGGCTTGTACCCGGTGCGCAGGGGTTAATTCCTTGTCGCGGCCATGTCCCGGATCTCCTGTCGCGCCCGATCAGCGGCCCCGGCATCCACGAGGCCTTCGCGCAGTGCCAGGTCGACAGCCTTGAGCATGCAGTCGAAAATGCTCTGATCGGCTCCAGTCGGAGGGACTACGATTCCAACTCCCCGGCGCCAGTCAGGCTCACCCTGCCTCGTGGCCAGCACGGCGGCCAGGCTGAGAGCCTGGTCTTGGTCCTCACCGCCCAGGCACACCGAACCGAGATAGAGCGGGATTTGAGCGGCGGGCCGGACTTTCGCCTTGAAGAACGGCCTTTCCAGGTCGCGCCAGGAGCTGCAAACGGCGTCGAGCCGGGAGTCGTGTTCGATGCGGATCATATCAGGCTTCATACGTCCACGCCCGGACCTGCAAGGGCGCCGATGGGGCATGGGGGCTCGGCTGGCCATCGAACCCAAAAACCAGAGAGGACCGCCGGCAGGGCCGCCAGCCAACAGCGTGGCAAGCTCTCCAGGCCGGCCGGCACCAAGCCGGTCCGGGTTCGGAAAAAACGCGCCGCTCGCGCGAGAAGGCGTCCTTTCCGTTCCTTGGGCCGGCACAGATCGAACGCCGCCTGGACTGCTTCCGGGAGGCAGACCACCCGGTAGCCCGCCCGGGCCATGAGCCCGCGAAGGTGATCCGGGCCGAAGAGGCACGGTTGGACCGCGACCGACGTCTCGGGCGCCTGCTGCGGCTCGGGGGCGGTTTCGAACCACGGCGCAAACCAAACCGGGAACTCGGTGCAATGGCCGTCGGGGTAAAGCACATACCCCTGGTGGGCGCCCAAGCGGTAGAGCGACCCAAGCGGACAAACGGGGACGCGGTGGACCTGCCGCCGCCTTGGGATGGGGGCCAGGGCCAGTGCGCCGGTAGGCGTCGTGTCCTGCGGCGGCGGGCTCGGCTCTTCCCGCAGGCCGAGGGCCTGTTCGGCCAGCCACCCCGTCTCGGGTTCGCGGCTGCGCAGGAAGACCAGCGTGTTGAAATGCTGCACCAACGCCTGCCGACTCCTTTCCCCGACCTGGGCGTCTATGCCTGCCAGACCTTGCGTTGCTGACAAAACAAAACAACGACGGCTTCGAAGCGTGGCCAACTGAGCCGGATCAGAGCGGCACACCACCACAGGGAGTTCGTCAGCGATGACTCCGCAGAGCCGCCGGTTGGGCCCGCTGCCCCGGCGTTGCGCCGCCTCAAAAAACGACTGCCGGGCCAGCCGGAACAGGAACTGAGCCAAATCGGGCTGCGTCAGCGCGTTGATGGAGACCACACAGATCAGCCCGTCACGCACCGCTTCACCCGGATCGAAAGGCGGCCGGCCCGCCTGTCCAAAGCACCGGGCCGCTTCGCTGCACCCCAGCGGCCTGAGGACGTTGAGCAGACACGACTGCAAGTTACTGCGCGTCTTCGGGTCCAGGTCTTGAAACAAGCCAACCTGGTCGAGTGCGCTTTGCAGTTGGTGATTCGGCGCCGCCTTGGTTCCTTTGCCCGGGGATGGAAGCTGCTGCCTGGCCCTGGCCACGACCTCCTGGACCAGTTCGGGCAACGGGCGGTGCGGACCGGTGAACCAGGCGCGCAGGAACTGGAGCGCGAAGTCGAAGGTCACGACCGGCTGGGTCGCCACCAGCAGGCTCAACGCGGCCGCCACCATGGTCGTGGTGGCGGTCTGCCAATAGGCGTTGTCGCCCCCCATTGGCGGCACGGCCAGGAGGAGCCGCTGGGTCACAGTCTCAACATCCTCAAACGACTTGAGCGGGCCGAACAGGTCGTAGCACGCGTTGCCTTCGGGCCCGAACACGACCACGTCGTGGGGGCGTCCGGCGGCCTGGGCCGCCCTGGGCACCGATGGGAGCAGTTCCGCCTTGGAGTCGAGGACCAGCAGGCCTGCTTTGAGCAACAGGTCGGCCGCCGAACGGGCGAGGAGCTGGGTGAAGGCCGTTGTCAGGAGCGTGGTCTTGCCGCTGCCGGTTGAACCCAGGATTAGGACATGCTCCAAGAGGTCCTGCTCGCTCAGTTCAACCGGCCGGGCGGGCTCGTAGCAGGGCCAAACGACGGCCGGCTTGGACTCCGCGTCCGACGTCGGCGCCGGCGGGTTGAGGGGATGGGCCATGGGGCGGTTCAGGCAGGGCTGTGATAGAAGCTGGCCACGCACCCATCCTCGGGATCCCAGAAATGGGCCTCCGCCGAGAGCTTGCCCACGTAGCCCATGCCTGCCGACCAAGCGTCTGCGGGGCAAAGGGAGGGAAGGATGCGCACGGCCACACTGCTGAGGTCGCGATGCGGAACATAGACCAGGGACTGCTTGGCGTGGAGATGTCCCAGCCCCCAAGCGCGGTGCCGAGTCTTGCTCCAGGCCTCTGGCTGCTCGATCGCCATCAAAACCGGAAGGGCCTGGTGCCGCTGAGGCTCGTGGCCGTGGCAATAGCCCAGCAGGTTCGCGTGGTAGTGGACGTATTTGCGAAGCCGGGGAGAGGCATCGACCGTCACGTCGGCCGTATTGTGATACCAGGCCTCAAGCACATGTCCCAGGTAATGGAGGCGTTGCTGGTCGTGGTTCCCGGGGACCATAAGTACGGTCGTAGGCGCGACCTCCCGGAGCAGGTTGATGGCCCAGACCAGCAGGCGCTTGCCGCGCGCGAAACTCTCCGGCCAGCGGAGCATTTCGTCCTGCGGCGTGCCGGCGGTAGTCGTGCGCCCCAAGTTGTCCGTGTTAAGGAAGTCGTTGCCGGCGATGAACAACACCTTTTCGGGCTGCATGATTGAGGCCTTGCCCAGCAGGTCCTGCAGGGCGTCGCGGAACATCTTCTCGGCGATGTCGGCATCGTGGTCCCGTCCTCCGGTTTCCTCGCCCCGGGCGATCTTGCCGAGGTGGCCGTCGGGCATGGAGATTTCCAGGAGGCCACGGCGCGTGAGCGAGCGCACGAGCGGGGGCAACACGGGCGCGGCGCTCCTGAACTGCTGGAGCATGGCGTCGAGGATGCCCTGGAAGTTGAGCTCGGCGGTGCGGCGCCGAAGCGTCACGCGGATCGAGTAGGTCCGGATCTTGCGCGGTTCGACTTCCGAGTCCACCAGCTCCTTGGCGGGGCGCTCGGCCATGCTGAGGCTCTGCCGGTTGACCTGCCAGATGCTCGGGTCCACCCTGGCGCTCGCCAGCAGTTCCTCCACCGATTGCTTGCCGGTGCCGCGGTAGGCCAAGTCGCGCAGGTCGCCGCTGGTGGTGTCCTCGAATTGGTCGCCCGCGGCCCCATCTTCCACTGGGGGAGCGACGGCCGACGCTGCCGGGTTGAGGAGCGCCTGGACGGGGCCAGCGGCGCCAAAGGACTGCGCCCCCAGCCACCGCGCCAGGTGGAGCTTGGCGTGATCGATGCTGAGGCCAAGATTCTGCGCGATCCTGGCGGCCCCCCACTCCGGGTGGAGGTCCTTGAGCTGGCGGACTCTCACGCAGTCCGGGTGGGTGCCGTGGCCCATGGTCTCGCCGCGCCAGCGCTCGAGCAGGCGCCGCGAGGTCGGGGTCCTGACCCCGAGCAGTGTTGCCAATTTGCCTTTGCCCATGCCGAGGTTGGCCGCCAGGATCTGGCGGGCTCGGTCATAGAGCGGGTCGGTCTGCGGGTTTGTCGTCGTCGTCATACTTATAGTGCGATGTCCTGGAAGGCCTCTGCGGGGGGCGGTCGAAGGAGCGGGCCGGCGGCAAACCGCCGCCGACCCGCCGTGTCCCTCGCCCGACGCAGTCCCTTCCACAGGATATAAGCTGACGAGGAGGAAAATCTTTTTGAAAAAAGATCACTTTTTTTCAACCGGGGGCGGCCCTGGTGGTGCGCGAGCCGCGCCAGGATGGAGTTGGGGGCGGGCTTTCACATTATAAGATCTCCCGGCCGGTGGTTGCCTGCGGGTGAAACTCGTGCGTCAGCCCGCGGCAGATCTCCCGAGACTTCAGGCGGACGCGGTGCACGAGGTTCTGATCGAAGCCGCGGTGGCCGATCCGGTCGCTGGCCTCGAAGTGCTGTTCCCAGTAGTCGATGATCCGCAGGACCCGGCGTGGTCGGCCGCCCACTGCCGGAGGCGCGCGAACAAGACGGCCTTCAGATCGCGGCGCTCGATAAGGCGCAAGAGGTCCGCCAGGTCGACTGGTTCAACCGCGTCCGGATTTTCCCAGCAGTCGCCAACGGGCACGTGCTCGCAGTTGGTTTCGAGCGAGCGCGTCAGGTTGGAGAGCTGGCTGTTGATGACGCTCTGCAGGTAGAGGATGAACGCCGCGGTGGAGCGGCAGTTCTTGGCCTTCAGAACGCCGTCCTTTGCGAGGTTGCTGCTCACCCAGCAGGGCCGCTTCGATGGCGCGGTGGACCATTTCGTCGGCTGAAGTCCCGGCCAGCCGACGCTGGCACGATGGGATTTTTGCCACGCGCGCGAGCCGCTTGGCGGCGAAATCGTGGAGCTCCTTGCGTTGCTCCGAGGTTAACGCCTCCAACAGGTTCCGCGCGCTGCAAACGCCGCCGGGCGCTGGAGGCCCAATAATGATCGTGAGGTCTGTAGTCACGACTTTTGTGTGGCGGCGAATTCACGGCGGTCAGTGGGTTATGCGGAATGCGTGGACACGCCGTACCCGATGGAGGAAGGGAATCTCTCAGAAGCCGCGATGGCTCGCCCTGCGGGACTTGGCGGCGGAAGTCCCACACGCGCCTAAAGCTGGCGAGCCGGCGCCGACCAATTGTCGTGGCCTTAGGCTCGAGTTTCATCCGGGGGTTTGCCTGGAGATTCCGTGGCGAAAGGAGCGGGGGCAGGGAAGCCTGGCACGACTATGGCCTGCTCTCGCACAGCCTGTCTGCCGGCGGGAGTGAGCAGGGTCAGCGGTGATCCTCCTTTGACCAGGCGCTGAAGCTCCCGGCTAAGGAGCCGCCCAAGAGAGGGGAAGGGGGCTTCGTGCCAATCCCCTTGATCAAGAAACTCTCGCGACTCTGACAGCCGAAACCGAAGGGAGTTCGCGTGGGCCGCCGCCGCTGTCGGCCCGGGTGCCCAGCCTATCCCCACATAGGCGGTTGCGGAGTCTGCCGGAGGGCAGATGGGTTCCACGAGGGTCCCTTGCAGGCGGAATCCCTCAGCCTCGGCGCTCGGGAGCAACAACCCCTCTGCCCAATTGAGGGTCGAGGGGTTCGGGAGGTTGGTTGCTTCCTCCAACTCCCGGAGGACCTGGAGCAGAGGCCGGCATATCAAGCGTTTCTCATAGAACTCGGCGAGCAGACGTTCCAGGGTGACGAAGTCGCCGATGGGCGTCTCCACGACCTGGAGCACGATGCATCGCATCGAGAAGGAGAGTTGGCGCCTGGGGAACTTGACGTCATCCAAGCTGGACTTCCGGGGAGGGAACTTCACGCGGAGTTGAGGAGGAAGGTCGAACCGTGGGGCGTGGCGGAAGAGTTCGACAGACATAAGGCGCCTCGGGGTCGCCAGCTCAAGCGCAAGGTTCAAGGGCCAAAGAAAGGCGTTCTCAAACTCCAGGTCTGGCGATTGCGGGGCCTTCGGGATGAAGTAGGGGCCGAGGCTGAGGATCGGATTAGGTGTTTGGCTTATCACGAGTTTTTTGTTGGCCGCAAAATCCTCGCACCCTGCGTGCTTGCCGCGGAAACGCCGCCCCCGATCTGCGGGGTCGGTGCGGTGCCGAGGCTCATCCGGGAATCATGGAGCGGGATGCGGAGGCGCTGCTGTTGCGATCCATGTGGCGATCTTGCCTGCCGGTTCTCCAAGCTGTCCATGCTGACAGGGGCGTGCTGCTGCATTACCCCTCAGATGCGCCAACCGCGCGGCTCACGGCGCTCCCAAATTAATACGGCAAATCCCACAACAGCCAACCGTCGTTGCGGACAAAGCGCTTGACGCGATGATCCCACCTTCGCGGGATATGCCTGGACAGCCGTTCCAGGAATGGAAGGAGCGCGGTCCCCCAGCCGCCGGGACGCTTCCAGCAAATTCAAACGGCTCTCTGCCATCGGAAGTGCGCTCTGTAATATCGGAATCCAAAGCCGTCGAAGAAGTGATCGGCCCCCCACCAGGGGCACATACCAGAGACTGGGAGTGCCTTGGGGTCAGGTTTGATGGGGATCTCGGTCGCGACTTGGTCCAGCCACTCAGCCGCAATGGGGTCGTCGCGAACGTGCTCCTGGAGCTTCACCAGCGCGGGAAATGTCACCCGCGGGCTCACCAACAGCACCGGCTTGCGCTGCAGACGGCACACGATGATCTCGCGAGTGCGGAATCGGCTACGGGCTTGCCTCAGGACGCCGCGCTTGCATCGCTTCCGCAATCTGGCCCTTTAACGGCGAGGAATTCACCAGTGTCGCGCGTGATGCAGAGCATGCGGCGGCAACGCTCAGGGTAGTTGCGATCATGGTTCTGCCCGAGCGTTTCCAACTCGGCCAACAGCGCTTCCAGTGCTCCCGGCGTGTTCATTTCTGGCGCGTTCTCCCGTGCCTCCAGAAGCTCATCTTGCAGACGTCCCGAAAACCCGCACGGGCATACACGCCACGTCCGAGCCTGGTCGCGCCAGGCACGGCTGTCGCAAAGCCGAGTTCACGCGCTCGGTCCAGGGCGGCCTGCAACAACGCCGCGCCGATCCCGCGTCGGCGGCATTCCCTGGTCACCTCGACATAGTAGATGCCCGCCACCCCAGCCGCGAGAAATAGGGTGATCTCCCCAACCGGTTCATCCTCGGAATAGGCCGCGAAGCACAGACGCTTTTCCGGCTCGGCGCGCGCCGGCAGCGAACGGCCACGATGCCGCCGCTGTTTGAACTCGGTGGTCAACGGGGCCAATGCCGGCGGTTCCATCACATGCAGGATGACGACACCTTCCGGTAGGGCGATAAGCTTGGGCGTGGCGTTTAGCTCGCAGGCCATGCCCGTCGTATGGATCTCGCAGCGAAACCCGCACGTTCGCAGGTGCTGCGTCAGGTCGGACGGTTCGGAGAGGGGCCGAGGATCCAACGGCAAGCCGCCTGGCGCTCCAGGTGCAGGGCCAAGATTTCGTCCACGCGCCGGCGCGCGGAAGCGGGGCTGAAGCGGGCGTGGCCAACGACATTGCGCGGCCAGGTCTCCGCGGTAAAGACTCGGAGCACGTCCACGTCATCGCGGAACGCGACTCACGGCAGTCGGCCTTTCGGCCGGACCCCTTCGCCGTGGTTCAGTTCCAACTCTGTCGCGAGCTTGGCCTGGGAATGTCGCTGACCCACTATGGCTTACCTCCTGGACAACTCCTGACGGATCTGGTTCAGCAGCCCCAGGAACCGCTGGTTTACGGCGCCCAGCGAGCACGGTAGAAGCGCGCCGGGAAAGCCCCTGCGCCAGGGTCGCTGAAATAGAATGGACCGGAGCCCATTACGTGGGTCGCGACGGGAGCCCAATTCAGCAAGTTGGTCGAGGCCTCGACCACGATGGTTCGGCCGGCAACAGCGCTGATGTTGAAACCAAAGCCATTGGCCCCGAAGCCGAAACGCGCGTCGCTGGTGAGGATGGACGGCGGGGAGGGTGGAATGCCGACCGGCAGCGTGCTCTCCACAAACCAAGCCGAGCAGTTGCCTTCACCACCAGTGACAAAACCCCGTGCGCGAATGGCGCCGGTGGTGGACGGCAGCGACGTGTTCGTCAACTGCCAGCCTCCCGCAATGCGTGTGCCCGCCCCGAGGCTGTTCCAGTCCACATCGTTGGCCGAAAAGTCAAAAGCCGTGCGCCAAACCTCCGGGCTGCTGCCGCCACGTATCCAAGCGATGGTCGAACCCTCATAGCTGAGACTACTGGTGGCTGGCCCGGTGTAGAGCCGGCCAAGGTTTATGCACGTCTGCCCGCCCAGCGTGGTGAAGCCGCCGCCCACCAGAACCTTCCCGTCGGCCTGCGCCGCAAGGGAACTGACGTAGGAATACGAGCCCCCCACTCCCGGGTTGAAGCTGCCGTCCAGGCTGCCATCGGCATTGAGCCGGCCAAAGTTTGTGCACGTCTGCCCGCCCAGCGTGGTGAAACCACCCCCCACCAGGATCCTCCCGTCAGTCTGCACGGCCAGGGAAGAGACGTTGGCAGAGGAGCCCCGATCCCCGGGTTGAAGCTGCTGTCCAGGCTGCCATCGGCATTGAGTCGGCCCATGTAGTTGCGCGGCTGCCCGTCCAGCCAACTGAAAAAGCCCGCCACCAGAATCTTCCCGTCGGCCTGCACCGCAAGGGAAGAGACGTTGGGATTCCATTCCGACTTCACCACCGCGTTGAAGCTGCTGTCCAGGCTGCCATCGGCATTGAGCCGCCCGATTGCATTGCGCCCCTGCCCGCCGAGCGTGGTGAACACGCCCCCCACCAGAATCTTCCCGTCGGCCTGCACCACAATGGAATCAACCGAGAGGTCGGCACCCGCGTTGAAGCTGCTGTCCAGGCTGCCATCGGCATTGAGCCGCCCGATTCCATTGCAGCTCTGCCCGCCGAGCGTGGTGAGCCCGCCCCCCACCAGAATCTTCCCGTCGGCCTGCACCGCAAGGGAAACGACGTAGCTGTCAGCCCCTGAGTTGAAGCTGCTGTCCAGGCTGCCATCGGCATTGAGCCGGCCAATGTGGTTGCACGTCTGCCCGCCGAGCGTGGTGAACCAGCCCCCCACCAGAATCTTCCCGTTGACCTGCACCGCGAGGGAATAGACGCCGGGGACGCCGGAATTCGGGTCCGCCCCCGCCCCCGGGTTGAAGCTGCTGTCCAAGCTGCCATCGGCATTGAGCCGGCCAATGTAGTTCTGCGTCTGCCCGCCCAGCGTGGTGAAGCGGCCCCCCACCAGGATCCTCCCGTCGGTCTGCACCGCAAGGGAATCGACCTCGCCGTCAACCCCCGGGTTGAAGCTGCTATCGAGAATGGCCGAGTTAACAGTCAACACGGCCACCGCGCTGGTCACGCTCGCATAGACGTTGCTGACCACCACCGAGTAGTTGCCCGCATCGGCGCCTTGCAGATTGGTGAGGGTCAAAGCGGAGGCTGTCGCCCACGGCAGCACCGTGCCATCCTTCAACCACTGATAGCTCAAAGGCTCCGTACCCGCTGCCTTCAGGCTTAAGGTTGCGCTCTGGCCCTGTTCCGTTTGCTGGCTGGCCGGCTGGGCCGTGACGGCAGGGTCGTTGACCGTCAGCGTCGCCACCAGGCTGGTCACGCTGCCCGAGGCGTTCGTGACCACCACGGCGTATTGAGCCTCGTCAGCCTTGAGCAGGTTGCTTAGGGTTAAGGTGGGCGTGAGCGCGCCGGTGACATTGCCGCCGTTGACCAAAGGCACACCGTTCTTGAGCCACTGGTAGCCGAGCGGCTCGGTCCCCCCACCCACCGCCGCCAATGCGGCAGTGGTTCCCGCATCATTGGCTAGGCTGGAGGGCTCAATCACCACCGCCAGGCTGCCCCAGTAAGCCTCCACGAACCAGCCCGACCCGTTGTATTCGCCACCCGTGGCGTAACCACGGGCGCGAATGGTCCCGCCGGGTGGAGGAGAGACGCTGGTCAGTTGCCAGCCAGTTCCTGGGACGCGCGAGCCGGCGCCTAACCCACTCCAAGTCGAAGCGTTGGTCGAGAAGTCGAAGGTCACACGCCAGACCTCGGGGCTGCTGCCGCCACGCAGCCAGGTGATGGTTGAGCCGTCATAGCTCAGGCTTTGGGTGGCTGGCCCGGTGTTGTTGAGCCGGGCGATGTAGCCGCGCGTCTGCCCGCCCAGCGTGGTGAACTCGCCCCCCACCAGCATCTTCCCGTCGGCCTGCACCGCAAGGGAATTGACGGCGCCGTCGGTCCCCGGGTTGAAGCTGCTGTCCAGGCTGCCATCGGCATTGAGCCGGCCAATGTTTGTGCATGTCTGCCCGCCCAGCGTCGTGAAACCACCCCCCACCAGGATCCTCCCGTCGGCCTGCACCGCAAGGGAAACCACTCGGCCGTTAGCCCCCGGGTCGAAGCTGCTGTCCAGGCTGCCATCGGCATTGAGCCGGCCAATGTTTGTGCGGGACTGCCCGCCCAGCGTGATGAAATCACCCCCCACTAGAATCTTGCCGTCGGCCTGCACTGTGAGGGAATAGGCGCCGGGGCCGCCGGAATTCGGGTCCGCCCCCACCCCCGGGTTGAAGCTGCCGTCCAAGCTGCCGTCAGCATTGAGCCGGCCAATACCGATACGCGTCTGCCCCACCAAGTTGGTGAAGCCGCCCCCCACCAGAATCTTGCCGTCGGCCTGCGCCGCAAGGCAAAAGACCCAAGGCGCCGAGGCCCCCGCCCCCGGGTTGAAGCTGCTGTCCAGGCTGCCATCGGCATTGAGCCGGCCAATCCCGTTGCGCGGCTGCCCGCCGAGCGTGCTGAACCAGCCCCCCACCAGGATCTTCCCATCGGCTTGCACCGCAAGGGAATAGACGCACGGATAGGAGACCCACGCCGCCCCTGGGTTGAAGCTGCTATCCAGGCTGCCATCGGCATTGAGCCGCCCGATTCCATTGCGCGTCTGCCCGCCCAGCGTGGTGAACGCGCCCCCCACCAGAATCTCCCCGTCGGCCTGGACCGCAAGGGAATAGACGCAGGGATAGGAGCCCGAGGCCCCCCTGCCCCCGGGTTGAAGCTGCTGTCCAGACTGCCATCGGCATTGAGCCGGCCAATGTAGTTGCGCGGCTGCCCGCCCAGCGTGGTGAAGTTGCCCCCCACCAGAATCTTCCCGTCGGCCTGGACCGCAAGGGAATTGACCCCGTTGCCAGCCCCCGGGTTGAAATCGTCAGGCAACGGCGTTTGCCCGGAAGCAGGTTGGCCGCGGCACAGCCAGGCGGCGAGGCATACGACAGGGCCGTATCGGACACCCCGGAGTTTGGAGATCTGGCCCCTGTTGGAATTAGACGGCACAACCGTTCTTTGGATCGCGTGGTTCATGTTCATGGCCTTCATACACAGTCGTTTCCAGTTTGGCGGTCACGAGGACAATTCATCCCATCCGCCGAAGCGGCGACCGCTCTCAGTGCGACTCCGAAATCGGTATGAGGTCCCCGGTTCGGCGCCCTTGCCCGTGCCCGTGAACAGCATTTTCCCATCCGACGACAAATCCGCTCCCTCAAGCGGTTCGTCGCAGTCCAGTCTCGTCACCAATTCCGCTCGGTGCGAGCCGACGTCCCAGCGTGTCAACCTCGGCCTTCTGCGGCCCGATTTCGGCCAGCTTTTCCAATGCCTCGTCAACGGCCAGAATCACACCGTCCTTGTCTCTGGTCGCCAGGGTGACTTGCTCCAAGTCCACGCGTTCATACTGCCCGCCGTGGCGAATGCGGCCCTTCCTCCTAGCCCGCTCCAGCAGGATGCGTCTCATGGCCTCCGCAGTCGCTCCAAAGAAATGGGCCCGCCCGTTCCATTGGACCGGTTTTGAGCCCGCCAAGCGGTGCCAAGCCTCGTGCACCAAGGCGGTAGGCTGCAGCGTTTGGCCCGGGGCCTCCCCGGCCATCTTCGCCGCCGCCAGCCGCCTCAATTCGTCATAAACCAGTGGCAGCAGCTTCTCAGCCGCCTGCCCGTCCCCAGCGCCAACCGCCTCTAGGATTTGTGTCACCTCTCTCATCCGCGTCCCCCCCGGCCAGCCTTCGCGGCACGCGACATTCCATGTCCAGGGCCGAGGAGTCCTTGACACTACATCCGGTTTGGCCGCCACGCAACCCAACCTTCCAACAGCCCTGTTAACCCCGCAGGACGTGTGTGCACCGCCGCAGGGGACGGAATTACCTGAGACTATTCCCCGAGAGTCCCGGAGCCATCCGCAGGTGTGCCTTTTTCGCAGGCGTCTGGTTGATAACGTATTGCCCGGCTCCATTCGGAGATGTCGGGGCGGTGATGCCCTCTCCTTCTTCGTTTGGCGCGGTTTAGAGAGGTCGCCTCGGACCGTGTCTCCAAGGCGGTCGGCGGGGCTCCGCCCCCGCCCCGGGTGCCGAAAACGTGGCTGTTTACTGAGACTTTTGCCTGAGAGTTTTTGGGTCCCCAGGAACGCCCTCGGCATCCTCCAGGAGGGCAAACAGTCTGGGGACGACAGGGAGACGAAGGTGAAGGATGGCTCGATGACCTTCAGCGAGATGATGGAGTTGATCCGCTACGGGACGCGCCGGCTGATGGGGCTTCGGCTGGGGCACACGCCGGACCTTCCGACCCGGCAGATGACCCTGGACGGGTTCGTTTGATTGGGTCCCTGGAGCTGTGGGTGGGGCGGGCCTCGATGAGGGACCCGCCCCCTCTTTTTGGTTCTTAAATGGAAAGTGCCTGTCTGGGCAGACAGATGTGGCACCCTGGTGAGTGAGCTAGAGTCCGTCGAAGCAAAAACGAGCGTGCCGGGACTGGACGGAGGAGACCCTCGGTCCTCTTGCATCCGCCTGCGCTACTTCGCTGGCCTACTGTTTTCAGACGCGGTGAATCTCGGATAACCGTATTGGCTACTCGCCAAACGTGGTGCGCAGGAACTCAACGATTCGTGCCCAGGCGTCCGCTGCTGCCACCGCGGTTTGTTCAGGCCCTCCACCGAGGTCCAGATCGAAGTTCCCACCAGGATCGGAGAGGTGAGTGACCGTCATCGGCAGATTCGGAATGAGGAAGAGATGCCCGGCGCCTTCGCAAGCGCGGTGACGATCAGGAAAAGGGTGCTTCGCCTGCTTCATTTTCTCCATAACCGTGTCCGCCCGTCCCGCCATCACAGCCTTGGAGAAATCACTGCAACCTTTGACCGGGACGGCCAGGCTCAACGCGGCCTTTTCTCTCTGGCAGATAGACGGGCGCACCGATGCCGTGCCGATTCTGATCGAGCGGTTGAAGGGCGAGGAGGCCTGGGGCCGGGCGAGCGGATGAACCCCAAACCGAGGCGGTTGTTCACTCTGAAGCGACTGGGCGAGATCGGCCCGCCGGCTAAAGCTGCCGCGCCGCTCCTGGAACAAATGTCGCACGATCCCGCTCCTGACCTGCGGGATGCGGCCCAAAGGACCCTGGAGAAGATTAGAGGCGCGGGGGCGAAGGACTCGCCATGAAGCGAATCGTGAGGCGCTTCACCTGCCGGGAGCGTTGGTCGCCTGGATCTGGAGGAGCCTGGCCAGCACGGCTTGCTGGGCAGGGTTGGTGGCGTAGGGCTGCAGTTGGGAAGGATCGGAGGGCTCCCTGCCGCCATGCTTGACCGAATACTGCTTCACCATCGGGCCGGCGCTGTCGATGAGGGTCTGAAGCTCCGTCTCAGCCGCCGATGGTTGGTGGTGGTAGGGACCGACGCCACCGCTGCCTGGGCCGTCGATGGTCCAGCGGTGATCGTATTCCTCGTCCACAGGCGCCTTTTCGGTCAGCACCCAATCCCCGGCGAACTCCTGGTTGGGCAGAGCGCTCTTGGGGACGATTTGCCACCGCTGCAGGATGGCGTCATCCACGGAGGGGTCGAAGAAGGGCTTCAGTTGCGAGAGGTCCGGGGGCCATTGTCCATTGTTGGCCGCCATGTACCTGCCCAACGCGGACTGGAACCTCTTGGTAAAATAGCCCTCGGCGCGCTTCCGGACCTCGCCCAGGGCCTTGCGATAATCGGCCTCCGTCTCGAGTTTGAAATTGTGCGCCAGTTCGACCCAATCGAATGCGTCAAGGAACTGGAGTTCCGGGATCTTTGCCTGGGGTGTCTCCTCCAGCCGCTGCTTGAGTTGGCTGACCCGCTTGAGCCAGGACTGCGCCGCAAGGTCCGTGGGGTCGGCGGAGCCGCCGGCCTTCAACCGAGCCAGTTCGAGGGAGTCCTGCCGCAACCGCGCTACCTCACCGCGCAGCTTGAGCAACTCGGCGCTGGTGCCGTCCGGCTGCCGGCTCCCATCGCGCAACGCCGCCAATTGACCGGCCGCTTGGTCGCGCTCGAGGCTCAGTTGCAGGACCTGCTCGGCGTCGGAGGCCTGCTGTTGCTGTAACCCGCGGACTTGGCTGCCTAGGCGGGAAGCCTGGTGGGCCTCATAGACTCCAGTCCCGAGCATCGCGACGAAGGCGGCGGCAATGAGGAGCTTGTGCATCGAGGTCATAGCGATAGCTTTGGTTGCGGCAATTATGGTTGGGCTGTGGACGGCGCCCCCGGCGAGCGCAGCCGCGGCGGAGATTGTCGCGGCCAGCCCGCCCGGGGCCCCCTGGACCGCGTTGGCGGAAAGGGCGACGGCCAGCCCGCCCTCGCCGACGGCGATGCCGCGCTGGGCAAAGAGCTGACGCAGGCGGGCGAGGGCCCGAGTCACGCGTTTTTGGGCCGCCTCTTCGCTCACCCCGAGCGTCTGCGCCATCTCGCGCGCGGTTCGGCGCTGAAAGTAGCGCAGCAGCAGGGCGTCGCGATCCGCATCGTTCAACTCGCCCAGCAGCGAGTCGAGTTGGGGGGCGACCTGTTCCCAGGCGGTCCCCGGTTCCGAGGCAATTACTTCGTTCATGGCAGCCGCCTCCTGCTCGCGAGTGCGCCGGCGCACGTCGCACCGGACAGCGTTGGCGGCCAGATTGCGCGCGGTCCGGTGCAGCCAGCCGGGTAGAACCGCGCATTTGGTGAGCTGGCCGGCGCCTTGGGCCAGGGCCAAAAAGACCCCCTGCGCCACGTCCTTGGCCAGGTGCGCATCGCGCACCATCCGCAACGCCGCGGAATAGACCAAATCGACATACCGGCGCACCAGTTCGGCGAAGGCCGCCTCCGAGCGGCGCTCGGCGTAATCCCGCAACAATTCTTGGTCCGTCAGACGGTTCACTCATCCAATAGTAACCGCCGGCGTTCAAAGCGGACAGCCAAGAGAAGGCGTGACGCAGCTCATTCCAGTCGGTCCTGCTCGGGCGCTGCCCCAGCTTGGCCCCGGGGCGATCTGTTCCAGGGGGACTTGAGGCACACGGTGGATTTCCGCTCGGTCTATGCCACCGTCTGGAGCGTTGGTTGAAAACGCCGATCCTGCCGATTCTGGGGAAGCCCTACCCCATCCTCGAGTTGATCAGAGTCTCGCGCCGCAACAGCGTTTCGCGAGGATGAATTCGTCCAGCACACTGGATTCAGCCGCCCAGGATTCGGGCGCGAGTTGCGCGGTGGGCCATTGTGTGGCTAATTTCAATAGTTTCTCCGCCTCATACGCGGAATTTCGCCTCCCGCGAAGGCTGGCTGAGGGACTCGCTGATCGACAAGCCGATGGAACAAGAAACACAGATTCTGCAGGCAGCCGGCGCCGGGGACGGCCAGGCTGCTGAAAAGCTGCTGCCGCTGGTTTATGACGAACTGCGGCGCCTGGCCGCCGCGAAAATGGCGGCACAACCGCCCGGCCAAACGCTCCAGCCCACAGCCTTGGTCCACGAAGCCTGGCTTCGGCTGGTTCGCGCCGGAGAACAGACTTGGGAGAACCGCGCGCACTTCTTTGTCGCCGCCGCCGAGGCGATGCGCCGGATCCTGGTGGAGAACGCGCGGCGCAAGGCGCGGCTCAAGCGGGGCGGCGGCCAGGAACGGCTGAACGTTGACGAACTGGAACTGGCCGACCCCGCGCCCGACGACAAGGTCCTGCTGATCGACGAGTCGCTGGCCCGGTTGCAGGCCCAGGACCCGGCCACGGCCCGCGTGGTGGTGCTGAAATTCTTCGGCGGACTCACCAATCAGGAAGTGGCGGCGAGCCTGGGCGTCACCGAGCGCACGGTCGAGCGCGACTGGGCCTTTGCCCGCGCCTGGCTGTTCCGGGCCATCCGCAAGGCGCTCTGAGCAGCCAAGCCCTGGTCGGAACGTCATTTTTCCTGTCGGGTTTTGGGCGCCGATGGCGGATTGGTAGATGGACATGGAAACGATCCCTGGCAAGGACGGCGCAAGCCGAAATGAAAAGAGTCTCTTCGCGGCCGCGCGCGAACTGAGGGATGCCGCGCAACGGCGGGCCTTTCTCGACGAGGCCTGCGGGCACGATGCGCAGATGCGCCGGCGCATCGAGGGGTTGCTCGCAGCGCAGGGGGAGGCCGAGCAGTTCTTCGAGGAAGGCGCCGCGGCCTTGGAACCTCCCGCCCCCGCTCGAATTCTCATCACCGAGCGGCCTGGCACGGTCATCGGCCGATACAAACTGCTGGAAAGGATCGGCGAGGGCGGCATGGGCGTGGTCTATATGGCCGAGCAGGAGGAACCGGTCCGCCGGCGGGTGGCCTTGAAGGTCATTAGGCTGGGAATGGACACCCGCACGGTTGTCGCCCGATTCGAAGCGGAGCGGCAGGCGTTGGCGATGATGGACCATCCGAACATCGCCCGGGTGCTCGACGCCGGCGCCACCGAGACCGGCCGGCCTTACTTCGTCATGGAATTGGTTGGCGGCGTCAGGATAACTGAATACTGCGACCAGAACGAACTCCCGACGTCATCACGCCTGGACCTGTTTATCCAAGTGTGCCGCGCCGTGCAGCATGCGCATCAAAAGGGCATCATCCACCGCGACCTCAAACCTTCGAACATCCTGGTCACGGTCAACGATGGGGTTGGGGTGCCGAAGGTGATCGATTTCGGCATTGCCAAGGCCACCGAGGGTCGGCTGACCGACAAGACGGTCCATACCCAGTTGCACCAGTTCATCGGGACCCCGGCCTACATGAGCCCGGAGCAGGCAGAGTTGAGCAGCGTGGACGTTGATACGCGCAGCGACATCCACAGCCTGGGGGTGCTGCTCTACGAGTTGCTGACCGGCAGGACACCATTCGACCACCAGGAGTTGGTCAAAATCGGCCTCGATGCGATGCGCCAGACCATCCGGTCCAAGGAACCGCTACGCCCTTCCACACGGCTGAGCACGCTGGCGGCGTCGGAGCTTACGACCGTGGCCAAGGCGCGGCGAAGCGAGCCGCCAAAGCTGATCCATTCCTTGCGGGGCGATCTGGATTGGATCGTGATGAAGTGCCTGGAGAAGGACCGAGCACGGCGGTACGAGACGGCCAACGGGCTGGCCGGCGATGTCCAACGGCACCTGAATAATCGAGCCCGTGACGGCGTTGCCTCCGAGCAACTGGTACCGGTTCCAGGAGCTGGTCCGGCGTAACAAGCTGGTGTTTGCGGCGGGAGCAATGGCAACAGTGGGGTTGCTGGCGGGCATAGCCCTGGCGACTTGGCAGGCGGTCCGCGCGTCCCGGGAGCGCGATGCCAAGGAGGCGGCTCGGCGACAAGCGGTCGCGGCCGGACGGCAGGAAACCCGGTTGCGCGAGCAAGCCCAAGCCGAGGCTTACGCCTCGGACATGTTGCTGGCGCAACAGGCCATTGCCGCAAACAACTTCGGTTTCGCGCGCACGCTGTTGTTCCGCCACCGGCCCGAGGGGAAAGCCGCGCGCGATTTGCGCGGCTGGGAGTGGCGTTACCTGTGGCAGCAATGCACGAGTGACGCGCTGGCCAAAGCCTGGCAAGCCACAAACAAAGTCACGGACCTGGCGGTTTCGCCAGACGGAAAGTGGCTGGCAGTGGGCCAAAACAGTGACCGTGCGGCAGTCAGCGTCCTGGAATTCGTGGATCGGACTACGGCGCGGCTCGTGACCAACATCCCGCCGCGGCGCGGCACCGACGTTGTGGTCGCCTTCTCTCCCACCGCGCCCTGGTTGGCATTCGGCTCCACAAGATACGAAGGGACACGCGTCCAGCCGACCGTCTGTTTATGGGACGTGGAAACCGGGCGGCAACTTCTCGAGCTGCCCGTGCGCAGTTTTTGCGTCGCTCTGGCCTTTTCTCCTGATGGCTCGACCCTGCTGGTCACGCTCGACAACCATCACGGCAACTCGGATGGTCAAGTGCTGCTGCTGCACGTGCCCGATGGGGCCCTGGTCTGGAGTTATGATACGCCAATCCCTAATCCGTGTCCCCGCATTCCGGTTGATCCCGCGTTCCGGGTTGCAGCGGTCCCGAGCGACGGGATCAAGGTGATTGACTTGCTGACGGGAAAGCCGCGCTGGAGCGCGACAAATGACGCGGGAGGGTTCTTTGGTTCCACTTTCACAAGGGACGGAGCGATGCTGTTGACGACCGAGGGTTCGCCCTCGGTTCTCCACGTGTGGGATGTCAACTCTGGCAAACCCATCGGCGGACCTGTTCCGCTGCATCGCGGCAAGGTGGACCCTCTTCTGTGGTTGGACGGCGTCTCTTTGGCTTCCGCCAGCGCAGATGGAACGATCCAGTTGTGGGACGCCAGCGACCCAACCGCGCCGCGTGCGCTGGGCCGTCCGCTACGCGGCCAGCTTAGCGACATCAATACTCTGGTGCTGGGCGCTGACGGCAAGACATTGCTGAGCGGCAGCTTTGACGGTTCGGTTTACGCCTGGGACACTACGCTGGCGCGCCCAGACCAGTCGGCTCTCGTTCTACCTGAAGTCTTTGACTGGCAGTTCGCCCCCGACAACGGTTTCTTGCTGACCATCGATCCCCAGGGCCGCGTGACTCGCCTGGAAGGCGCCGATTTTCAGGTGAAGAAGCCTGTGCTCGCGATGGGGGCCGAGCTCGCCCGCGTGCGTGATCAAACCGCGTTTTCAAGCGACGGCGAGCTGCTGGCCACCAGCCGGGACGGCGTCGTCCGGGTTTGGGATTTGCGGGCCAATGATCCCTCGCCTCGGCTGGTCACTCCCGGCTGGCTCGTTGCCCACAGCTTCGCGCCCAGCAGCAAATTATTCATCATCTACGACCAGGCCGGTGGCTCGGTTCAAGAGTGGAACCTGAACACGTTGCAAAACCTGGGGTCGTGGCCCGGAGTGCTCCCGTTCAGCGAGCAGGGCCCTTTCCTGGCCTTATCCGCGCGTGGGGAGTATGTGCTGAACGTAAGTGCTGATGGAGATGATGCCTCGGTCAGGGAGGTCGCCACCGGTGAAGCCAGCACCTGGCAGAATCTGGGGGCGGGCATCGTGTTTGATGCGAACTTCTCTCCCGACGGAGCGCTCCTGGCCGTGGCGAGCATTCGCGGGTTCGCCCAGGTCTGGGAGCGCGCCTCGCAGCGCTTGGTGGCAACGGCGGGCCACCACCAGTCTTCCACCTGGGCGGTGGATTTCTCCCCAGACGGCCGCAGGCTGGTGACCGCGAGCGATGGTCCGGATGCGCTTACCCTGTGGGATCTGGGCGGGCGGGAACTGCTTAGACTGCCAGCCCGAGGATCTATATTCCAGTCCCCACGATTCTCAGCCGACGGCAACCTGCTCGGCTGCCGAAACTGGGAAAACGAGCTTTTCCTCTGGCGGGCGCCGTCCTGGGAGGAGATCGACGCCAGGGAGAGAACCACCCCAGACGCACAATGAATTGACAGCCGGTGAATCGTTTCTTGGGGTGAATCGCAAAGAACGAAAGACAGTGAGAACGCAAGTTGCACAAATCCTGACGAGCCTCGTCGGCCTAATGGCCGCGGCCCTCGCCACCCAAGCCCAATTCACCTGCACGACCAACGACGGCGCGATCACAATCACCGGCTACGCCGGTCCGGGCGGCGCGGTCGCGATTCCGAGCGCGATCAACGGCCTGCCGGTCACCGACATCGGACCAAAGGCATTCTCTGGCTGCTCGACGTTACAGAATATCACGATCCCCGGCACCGTCACCAACATCGGAGACTCCGCGTTCTACCAGTGCAACAATCTGACCAGTCTCGCCATCCCAGGCAGCGTCACCGCCATCGGCGCCCGGGCCTTCGGCGATTGTTTCCGCCTGAAAGGCGTCACCCTTGGCCCCAGCATCGTTAGGATCGGCGAAGAGCCGTTCTCCTTTTGCCCTCAAATGAAAGCGATCGATGTGGCGCCCGGCAATCCCGCCTACAGCAGCGTCGCGGGGGTCTTGTTTACCCGGGACCAGACCACGCTGGTTGAATTTCCGGCCGGCATCGCAGGGATTTACACGGTCCCCGCCGGCGTCGCGACAATCGGCGCCGGCGCCTCCGATTCATGCTCCCTGTGGGGCGTCACGCTTCCCCCGGGGCTCACCGATATTGAGTCCAACGCCTTTTCCGGTTGCGCCCTCACCAACAATCTCTCGATTCCCGACACGGTCACCAACCTTGGGGATTATGCGTTCTCTGGTTCCGCCCTGGTCAGCGTGACGATTGGCAGGGGCGTTACCAAGCTTGGTGACACCGTATTCCTGGACTGCCCGCTGGCGGCGATCAATGTAGCTCCTGGCAATCCCGTCTATAGCAGCGTTGGCGGCGTTTTGTTTAACCACGATCAGAGTACGCTGGTTGAATTCCCCGCCGGAATCACAGGACACTACACCCTAACGTTGCATAAAAATGACCCTTTTTGCGACCAATGGGAGCATTCTTTAGGACTGCGGTGGCTCGCGTGGCCTGTGCCTCGGCAAGCGCGAGCGGCGAGCGGGCAGCCGCAGAGCGCAACCACGGCGAGGAACGACCAGTGGAAGGAATTGGGGAGGAGAAGGAAGGCTACTCCGGCACGCACTTTAGCGTTGCAGCCGGGTCTGTAGGCTTAAGAAAGCTGGGTGGCTACGCCTGGAGGTAGCTGCGGAAGGTCTGTTCCACCACTTTGTTGGCGGTCAACGTCAGGGTCAGGCGGCCATTGGTCCGGGTGAGTCGTCCCGCCCGTTGGATGAACTTGCGCCGCATCATCTCCAAGCCCTCAAAGATCCACAAGGCACTGCGCTTGTGGGCGGTGGCGCGTTCCGGGGCGCGGGCGTCCCTCTGTAACTCCCGGCCCAGGTTGTGGGCCAGCACGGCGCAGAGCAGGTACATCTTGTTGGTCACCCATTTGCGACCCGGCAAGTAATCCATCTGGGCTTGGTCTTTGAGTTCGCCCAAGAGCTTCTCCTGCTGCCCTCGGCCCTCATGGAAGCGGACGACGTTCAGGGCCAGCCTGCCTGCCGGCAGGCAGGCCCGGTCTTGTTGGTCACGATCACCTTGAATTCAAATCCCGTCTGGTGGGGTTCGAAGATGTCTAACTGGATGGGACCCTTCTGTTGCACGGTGCTCTCCTGGCGAATGAAGATGAACCGGCGGGGCGTTTCCCAGCACTTGGGCTTCCAGAGCTTGAGGAAATACCGCAGTTTACCGTCCACCGTGGCCGGCCACCACACGCGCCGGTCCTGGATCAGAGCCTTGAGCTCCACAAAACGCTCGAAGGGGACCGACACGGTGAATTCCACGTCGAGTTGCTCCAGCGCCCCAACCATCTCATCACTGAAAAAGGCGCTATCCATCCGGACCTCGATCTGGACTCCGGGCAGGGCTTGGCGCAGGCGCCCCACACATTGGCGCACAAACTCTACGGCTCCATTGGAGTCGTGCACGTTGCCCGAGCGGTGCAACACGTCCAGGACTTGCGCCGTTTGCGCCACGGTGCAGAAGAGGGGGTAGTAGCTCCGGGCGCCCTTCTTCTGCTTGTTGAAGCCCACTGCGGTTCCTTCGGCGTGTTTGCTGGCCCACAGGACGCTGCCGTCGAAGTCCAAGGTCACGCGCGCGAGCCCCTCCTGTGCCAGTCGTCCCAGGACCTGCTGGCGATTCAACCCCTGGTGGGCGGCCACCGCCGGTTCATCGAAGTCGGCCAGAATGCGGCTGAGGGTCGAAACGTCCGGGAGCGCCTTGAGACCCAGCACGCGCCGCACCAGCGGGTCCTCTTTATAGAATTGGATGTCGCGCAGCTTGCGAAAGCCCAGGAGCAGGTGCACGATGAGCCAGAGCACAACCACGTGCGGCTGATAGAGGGTCTTGCCGGCCTGCCTGCCGGCAGGCAGGCCAGATGGGCCGAGCACTGGTGCAAGCGCTCCTTGAGTTGGATTTTGCCGAAGAGTTGCTGGAAGATGAGCAAACCGCCGAAGCTGGTCAGTTGTTGTTCCTGGAATTGCACCTGCGGCATCGAGGAGGCTCTCGTATAGATTTGCTGCTGGCTAAGTCTCATGGGAGAAGGGTTTGAGGTGAAAGGAGGGGGGGCGGGTGGAGGCTCACTTGGGTTGGAGCGTGGCGGTGTCTCTGGCGGCTTGGAGCCTCAGTTGGGCTGCCTGGAGGGCTAACTCGACCCATTGTGCCGTCAGCTTGCGAGAGGTTCTATAAGTGGCCAGTTGGGCCTTGACCTGAGCGACAAAGCCGGGGCGGATGAACTGGCTGGTGCTCTTGCGGCGATGCACCCAACTCAGTTGGTAATAGGGGCCGTGGCGTCGGGGTTTTTCGGGGTCCTTACAACGGCAGCCCGGCTTGCCGCAGACGTTATACTGCCGGGAAAGGCTTCCGGGACGCATATCGCCCAAGGCGGCGAGTTGGGTTTTGATGTGTTGGATACGAGCTTCGATTTGCGGGATAGAGATCGTTTTCTTCATGTCCGATACATAATATAGGCTATCGGAAATGTCAAGCCCCAAATCGCATTTTTTTTGCATTTTTTTTGTAACCGGCAGAAGGGCGAAATGGCGTTTGGCAAACCCCACTTTTAGTGGCTTCTGCTTCGCCAGAGAAGCGGCGCTCAGTAGATGGCTTGCAGCCGCGCAGGAGGCCGCTTTCGAGGGGTCAGGGCGGTTAAACAACTACATTTTTATGCAACTGAGGGGTTTATGTCACCGGCGGCGCGAACGGGAGTCAAGACGGGCGGTTTGGAACGGATCGGGGCTCTTGGGCTGAAGAGGGAACGAAAAAGGCCGGTGGATCTCTCCATCGGCCTGCGTTTTCTGTGATGTTCTGCGGTTACGGCTCCTGGATTTGATCCTTCATCCGGTAGCTCTTCCCTTCGATGACGACCGTTTCTGCGTGGTGCAGCAGGCGATCCAGCACGGCGGAGGTCAGCGTCGCGTCGTTGTTGAAGACCTTGGCCCAGTTTTTGTAGGCCTGATTGGTCGTCACGATGGTCGAGCCGGTCTCATAGCGCTGGCTGAAGACTTGGAAGAGCAAATCCGCGCCGGTTTTATCGATCGGCAAATAGCCGAGTTCGTCGACCAACACGATGCTCGGGCTGAGGTATTTCTTGAGTTCGGCTTTGAGCCGGTGGGTGGATTGTGCCGCCGCCAGGGTGTTGACGATGTCGATGGCCGTGGTGAATAACACGGTGTGGCCGGCCAGGCAGCCCTCGTAAGCCAGGGCGGTGGCCAGATGGCTTTTGCCCAGCCCGGCCCCGCCCATGAAAATGACATTGGCCTTGTCCTTGAGAAAGGAGAGGCGAAAGAGATTTTGCACGTGGGCGCGATTGATCTTTTTGGGCCAAGCCCAGTTGAACTGCTC
This sequence comes from uncultured bacterium, assembly GCA_963749495.1. Lineage (GTDB taxonomy): Bacteria > Verrucomicrobiota > Verrucomicrobiia > Limisphaerales > UBA8199 > CAVQND01. The sequence continues at coordinate 692,996 of CAVVMW010000010.1, read as the reverse complement.
GAGGGTTTTAACCACGGGAAAGCGCGCCGCCTGAATGCGGCGCTGGGTGGCCCGGTCCTTTCGCCGGAGCGCCTCGCCCTCGACCAGGCGGCTTAAAAAGTCCAGTTGCGTCCAGTTTTTCTCCACCGCCTCCTTGGCCAGAGAGTGGTGGTGCTCCCGAAAATAGGAGAGTTTGAGGTAAAGGAGGTGCGTCACGAGTTCTTCGTCTTTCATGGATTGGTTGGGGAGTCTGGATGGTTTTTGGAGTCGTAAAGGGAGAGGTCCGGAGGGGGCAGTTCCAACTCCAGCAGGTCTTGTTGCCGAGTCAGGTGCAAGGCGCCGGGTTCCTGGGGCGGATGCTGGCGTTGCTGTAAAAGGTTGGCGATGTATTCGCACGAGAAGGCCTGATAGGTGAAGGCATCTTCCAGAGCGCGGGCCACCGCTTCGATGCCATAAAGCTCGCTCAAGGCGACGATCTTCTGGACGTGGTGTTTGGGGTTGAGGCGCCGCTGTTCCAGTTGCTGGTAGTAATCTTGTGCCTTGGGGCAGAGGGCCAAAAAGCGCAGGAAGAGCTTTTGCTCACGCGCCTTCTTGCGGTGCAGGAGCAAGGGCGCCACGTGGTCGGGCAACTCGTAATCCTGGTTGCGGTCGTAGCGGCGCACATGCTCGGCCACGAGCTTTTCCTGGTCATAGACCAAGAGCCGGTCGGGGAACCGTTTCAAGGTGAGCTTGCTCGACGCATACTGGCAGGGAACCGAGTAAGCGTTGCCATCAACTTTGATGCGGAACTGACTGTTGACCCGGATGGTGTCCAGGACGGCCGCTTCGTACGGCAGCGGATGCAGGGGTTTGAGCTTTTCCTGAGGGAAGAGTTCCCGGGGCGTTTTTTGGGTCTGACCGTGAACCCGGACATTGGCCACCGTATCCAGCCAATAGCGCGCCGCCGGATTGACGATTTGAAAATCCGACAACTCCAGGCCGTTGAGGAAGTTCTTTTTGACATAGCCCACGCCGTTTTCGACGCGTCCTTTTTCCTGGGGCTGCCCGACGCCACAAGCCCGGATTTCAAAGCCGTGATGGTTGGCAAAATCCAAGTAACGGGGGTTGAACACAATCGAACCAGCCGCCCGGCTCAGGACGGCCACCTTGCAGTTATCGACCCAGACCTGGCGCACCACCCCGCCGAAGTATTCGAAGGCGTGCTGGTGGCAGGACAGAAAATGCTCCAGCGTTTCGGCCAGGGTGAACTCCAGATACAGTTTGCGGCTGAACGCCAACACCATGAGGAAAAAGGACAGACGCCGGCGCGTGGAGCCCACCGGGACCGAACCGGCGCAACCCCAGTCCACCTGGGCGCACTCACCGGGTTCGAAGTGAAGCGTCAGGAAGGCCGGTCGCGGCCTGGGATGCACCTGGCGCACAAACGCCCGGAGGATCGTGTATCGGCCCTGGTAGCCATGTTCTTTGACCTGCTGGAAAATCTGCTGGGCCGAGTAATCGTGTTGTTCCAGCAGACGGATGATCTCCCCCTTGAACGGATCGAGTTTGCTGGGGCGCTTGGGCAGAGGGGCTCGCGCAAAGCTCTCCCGCCGGGACCACTTGCGCACCGTGTTCAAACCCAGTTTGAGTTGGCGGGCAATCTGCCGCAGACCCAGGTGCTTCTCGGTGAACAGGTGCCGAATCTGGCAATAGGTTTGATAGTCGATCATGGCTGGCCTCCCAGCGCCTGGCGCAAAAGCTCTCCCACGCTGATCGGGCCCGAGCGGGGCGTGCCGACCGGCTCCAGGCTCAGAACCTGGTAGAAGGGCTTTTCATAGGCCACCAGCCCGGCTTGGACCAGTTGTTGGCGACTGGCCGAAAGCGTCAGCGCATCCATTTTCAATCGCCGCATCAGCGAGGCGTCCGAGTAGTAGCTCAGGCCCTGGGCATCGGCCACGCTGGTCAGGAACAGGTAGAGCGCCCAGGCCGAGTGTTCACACCGGAGGAAGTAATTTTCCTGCACCAGCCGGTGATCGATCCAACTGAACTGGGGCGGGACTTTCCGGAGTCGCTCCGGATTGAGGACACGTTTTTTCATGCAATAACCTTTCAAGATTCATTCCGAGCACCATGCCCAGAATGTCATTTCCCTTAATTACCAGTCGCCGGGTGCTGGTGGCGATGTCGTCTGGTAAGGTACTGCCGATGAACATGGAGATAATGCCCACAGACAGAGGCACTTGCATCGAACAGAGGTCTTGTAAGGTACGGCTCGGAGAGGTCGGCGCAACCTCCTGTGCCGCAGGAGCTTGCTCCGAGCAGCCGTCTTGTAAGGTACGGCGCCGGTAGCGAGCGGTGTTTTTCCAGTAGCCGGGATGCTCCTTCTGCCAGTCGCGGACCCGCTCAGCATTCTCGGCGTCCCGGAAGTAATTCTCGTTCGCCGGCTTGGCTAACCAGGCCCGCTGGAGCTCGCGCCTTCTGGCCTTGCGGCAGTCGGGTTTGAAACAATACCTGCCTGCCGGTAGGCCAGTCGCTGACGTTGTCCGCCCCGGTAGTCGGGAAGAAAAAGTCCCTTGCAGTTCAAGCACTTGTGTCGAGGTCTGGGCGGCTTCATTGGTTCCAACATCAAAAGGAACCAGTATCGGAAAACCAGGAGAGCCGACGGAAGAAAATCCAGCCGGAAGAAGACTCAGAACGACGAAGAAGGAAGAAGAGATTTCAGCGAATCTTTCGAAGAAAACCCACCAGAAGAAGATCCCATTCCGGATCGCCCGTTTTGCATCCATTCGATTTCAACGGTGGCAGTTTACAAGTCCTTCCTGCGTGGCGGTGGACAGCGCGGGCAACGTTTATGTGACGGATTACTTCGCCTCCACGATCCGAAAAGGTAATAACTCAGGTTGGTGGGCACACGCCAATAGAGGGCCTGCTGGTGGAGCACCTCGACCCAATTGTCCGGGTTTGTGGCGCGCGGATTGCCGATCAGGCCGGAATCCACAAAGGGCAGCTTCTTAACCGGTTGCTTGAGCCAGGACAACTTGGGCCGCCATTGCGTTGACCAGGCCGAAAGCTCGGGATGGCCCAACGCCACGCCGAGCCCGCCCGGGCCGCCGGCGACAAACGCAATCCCGCTCGACACGGTGGGACAGGCCAGGACGTTGGTCCCCTGCAGGTAGGGCCGGAAGAGGTCCACCCACCAGGTGACCGACCCCGGGTAGAAGGCGCCCGGCGGGGCCGTATCGTACAGGTAAAGCGTCACCACCTCGTCTTTGTTGTCTTGGGGGTAGAGGTTGTAACTCAAGCACATCTGCGGGATGTTGCTCATGCATTTGATGGATTTGGCCCTCTCCTTGGCCCGGGACAGCGCTGGCAACAGCATGCTCGCCAGGATGGCGATGATGGCAATCACGACCAGCAACTCGATCAGAGTGAACCCGGGCCGGCCACTTTGGAGTGCGGTGGCAAGCGGAGCGCGACACCGCTTTGGCTCGGCCAGCGTCTGGCTTTCTTGGGCGTCCCGGGCGGCCCAAAGCGCCGTCCCCGCTTCGCTCCGCCGGCGCACCCCAAGAGACCACTGTGTCAACGGCCCTGGGCTGCGCGCCGGGCGGAGCCGAGTTCGGTTCTTGACCAACGGCTTCATGTGCCGGCATCCTACTCCGCGCCGGCCAAACACGCAAGCTCCAATTGGCCGATCAGTGAAGGACCCAGGTTGAGTTGCTCCTGACAAAGAAGCGGCCATCGGTTGTTGTTGCGATTGACCCGTTTGGCATGCTCGCGCTTGGGGTGTTGTTGGTGACATACCAGATGAGGCCGCCGTTGGTGATCGTCCCATTCTGGCAGTCCTTGTAATACTCGAAGAGGTCAACCGCGACGTTGGTGTTGGCCATGTAGGGATATGTCATCAGCTTGTCCTTTGCGTCCGCCGTCCCAGTGCCGGAGTAGTTAATGAATCTCGATCCTTGGTTATACCACGCAGCCGGGTCAGAGGCATTCCACCCATTGCCTGCGCTTTCGAGGAGCATGCGATGGTCATCGATCCAATTAGTCACGAAAGTGCTGGGGCCGCCATAGTTAATAATGCTCAACACCCCTTGTGCTGGACTGGCAAATACGCCAACGCTATCAGAATTAGTCTCGCGGATTGCAAAACCATAAGAATCCACGCAGTAAAATGCGCTATTATAGACCGCAGCCCTTCCATTGTTGACATTGATTAGAGTGCTGCCCAATGCGGGCATCGAGTAGCAATCATGGAAGGAGGCATTGCCGCCATTCAACACATGAACAGTTCCCACAAATGCTTGTGACTCAAATGTGCAATTCCAGAACGACACTACCCCGTTGTTGATAATTACAGTTTCGTTGTTAAAGTCGGGGCCTAGATCAGAATCATGGAAAGAGACAAAACCAGTCTGCACCCAGATTTGGTTGCTATAGCAGACGCCTCCAAGCTCGACGTTCCTCAAACTCATGTAGCCGCCGATGCTGTTGAAGACCATTCCGGTTCGGCAAAACCCGCAGGAGATTCCATCGGCGGAGGAAACGGGAGAGCCGAGAAAAGCGTAGCCGGTGCCGTAGTTGGTCACTCCCACATTGCGCAAGCAAGACTGGTCGCTTCCGCCCCGCTGCCCCGAGAACGCAATCCCCACATTGGAATTCAACCAGTTTTTCGCCGGGGATGCGCACAGCAGGATATTCTCGATGCGGATGTTGTCGAACTGGTACAAGACATCGAGCCCGTTTTGGTTGGCAGCAATCTGCATCAGCCGGCTTCTGGTTGACCCTTGAGTGATTGGTTGATAGGTCTCGCCTCCGGCGCCCAGGATAAAAATGCTTCCGGGAATCGTGAGTGTGTTCGAGAAAATCCAATAACCATAAGGGGCTGGCGGCAACAAAGCTATATAGTTATTGGCTGAAGCATCGTTCAACCAGGCTTGGAGGTTGGCGGTTTCATCGGAGCCGGTTCCAGTTGCACCGTAGTCATAGGGAGTCTTAAACCCCGACGCTCCGGCACTGGAACCGGTAAACACGCCATTCACCCTCACGTTGCCCTGGAAAGTGACCGAGTTGGCCACACCATTAGTAAGGATTTGTCCGGGCAACGCGATGGAGGCAATGGGAATGTTTGTCAACCCGACGGCGTTGCCTCCGAAGGCGCCCGTGAGCCTGACGCCGGCCTGGCCGTTGGTCAGGAGGGTACTGGGCAGTTGATCGAGCGGGACGGTCCCGCTCAACTGGGTGGCCGGCAGTGCGCCTGCGAGGCTGGCCGCCATTTTGGCCGTGAGAGCGTAAGGAACGGCGGTCAGCGCCTGGAGCGGGGCCAGGCTGGTGAAGGGCCCCGCGCCAGTGCTGCGCACACCAATCTGCAGCCACTGGTCGGTCCCATCGAAGACGGCCCCGAAGTCGAGCGCCACGGTAAACAGGCCGTTGGAGATCGCGACGGCGGAATTCCTCAGGGCCCGGCCACGGCGGCGCCGTTGGTGGCGGCATCGTAGACGGTGAATCCAGAACTCCTGACATAGCCTCATAGTTTTCGCCATTTCTGGGCATTTTCTGGGCGGACAATACTGGCGGGGGGGGGAACCCAAAACTGTCCGCTTTTTTGACCGCCGGGCTAACATCGGCGCGTATGGCCAATACCCTATGCGACGACCTCTTTCCAGAGGCGCGAAACCCACAAGGCACCCATGTCATCAACGAGCGATGCCTGCTGCTGACGCAGGAAGGTCACCGCCTTGTGCTCGTGTCAGGAATGCCCCTGGCACAGTATGCGGTGGGCGACCGCATGTCCGAAGCCCACGCCATGGTGAGCCTGATCGATGTAGGTTGGGCGGATCAGAACGACGTGGCCAGAGCCTTTGGTTACTCGGTCCGCACGGTGCGGCGCTGTCAACAACGCTTCGAGGGGGGCGGCTTGGCTGCACTGGGACGCCCCCGCGGTTATCCGCAGGGGCGTGCCCGCCTGGCGGCCTCTCGGCGAGGCTGGGTCCAACGGCTCAAGGCCCAAGGCCGCTCGCACTACGAGATCGCGCGGCGGCTTGGGGTCAGTGTGCAAGCCGTCCGCAAAACCGTGCAACGTTTAGGCTGGAAGCCCGCACGGATGGTCGTTCAGACCGAACTGCCTCTTGAGCCGCGGACGACCACCGCTGCGAACCAGCCCCCCGTGGAGACCCCTTCATCGACTCATTCACCCGCATCTGGGGGGAACCCAAAACTGTCCGCTTTTTGTGCATCCGTGGCGCCGAGCCCACTGCCGCGCAGCCTCGACACCGACCCGGCTCATCGCTGGACCGATCGGTTGCTGGCACGCCTGGGATTGCTGGAAGATGCAGCCCCGTTGTTCGGGTGCGCCGCCGCCGTGCCGTGCGTCGGCGTGCTCTTGGCCTTGCCGGCGTTGGTGGCCAGCGGCGTTTTCGACTGTGCTCAGAGGATCTACGGCAGCCTGGGGCCAGCCTTCTATGGATTGCGCACCAGCTTGCTCACACTCTTGCTCATGGCGCTGTGGCGCATCAAGCAACCGGAGGGCCTCAAGGAACACTCCCCTCAAGACTTGGGGCGTGTGCTGGGCTTGGACCGGGCGCCCGAAGTCAAAACGCTGCGGCGGAAACTGGCCTGCCTGGCGGCCACCGGACGCGCCGCGCAGTTTGGCCTGGCTCTGGCCCAGCAACGGGTCGCCTTGCGCGGAGCCGCCTTGGGTTTCCTCTACGTGGATGGCCACGTGCGGGTTTACCACGGCAAGCACCGTCTGCCCAAGGCCCACGTGGCTCAGATGCGCCTCTCGGTGCCGGCCACTTCGGACTATTGGGTCAACGACACGTGCGGCGATCCGCTCTTTGTCGTCACGGCACAGGCTAACGCCGGCTTGGTCAAGATGCTGCCCGGCATCCTGGAGCAGGTGCGCAGCTTGGTGGGCAAACGACGCATCACCGTAGCCTTTGATCGCGGCGGCTACAGTCCCAAGCTCTTCCTCCAAATCCTGGCCGCGGGCTTTGACGTGCTGACGTACCGCAAAGGGCGCTGCCGCCGCGTCCCCCGCAAGCGCTTCCGGCCATGTCGCACCCGTTGTGAGGGACGGACCTTCCTCTACGTCCTGGCCGACCAGGAGGTGCGCTTGCTCAAGGGCAAGCTGCGCATGCGGCAGGTCACCCGCCTGAGGGACAACGGGCACCAAACCCCCGTCCTGACCTCGCGCCGGGATCTGTGCGCTGCCCAAGTCGCCTATCACATGTTTGATCGCTGGCGACAAGAGAATTTCCTGAAATACCTGTGCGACGAATACGCGTTGGACGCGTTAGTCGAATATGCCGCGGTGCCTGATGATCCCACTCGTGAGGTTCCCAACCCGGTCTGGGCGGCCGTGGACGCCCAATTGCGCCAGGCGTATGCCCAACTGGCTCGGCTGCAGGCCGAATATGGCCTGGAGGCGCTGGTCAACCTGGAGCAGCAGCAGCAGACCATGCGCGGCTTCAAGATCGCGCAGGGCAAGCTCGGCCAGCAAATCGACACTGCTTGGCAGCGTGTAGCGCGACTGGAGAAACGCCGTGCCGCCGTGCCCCGGCGAGTGCCGATCCAAAGCATCACCAAAGAGCCCGTGGTGAAACTGGCTCCAGAACGCAAACATCTAACCAATGTGATTAAGATCGTGGCTTACCAAGCCGAGAGCGATTTGCTGAGATTAGTCGCGCCCTACTATCGGAGGGTGGGCGACGAAGGTCGAACTCTGATCCAATCGGCTTTGGCCAGCGCGGCGGATCTCGAAGTCACCCAAACGGAGTTGCGGGTGAGCTTGGCTGCGCTAAGTTCGCCGCACCGCACGCGGGCGATTGCCGCGCTTTGCGAGGAACTCAACCGGACCAATACCCTCTTTCCAGGTTCGCGCTTGCGCCTGCGCTACACAATTCGGGAAGCGCCGTGAGGCAAAAAGCGGACATTTTGTTTGACGGCTATGTCAGGAGTTCTGGAATCGAAGATCGTAAAACCCATTGGCCGGGCTGCCGCCAGCATCAAGCCGGCCCTGATAAGTGAAGGCCGTGGGTTGGGCGAAGGCGGTTGCGATTTGGAGGTTCAAGGTTGCCAGCGCGGCCAGAGCCAGCCAACTGGGCATGGAAAGGCTCGTTTTCATGGGCTTCTTTGATTTGTCATTGATGTTTTCCCGGAATTCTGAAACGATGGCTTCTGCCTGTAGCAGAAGCTGGCCCTTGACGAAAGCGCAATCGAATGGATAAAACAATGCCGGGCTGCCCTCTTTCATCTTTTCGGGTGAACGACAGCGCCAAATGCAAGATCCATTCATTTGTGCAGCACCGGAAGACCGTCCTTGTTTTGTCGAGTGTGTGTATTGCGCTGCTCAGGTATTCCTGGGGCCGAGCGGCGGATTTTGCCGTTACGGGGCAATGGGATTTCGATATGGGAGATTTGCGGGCGACCGTCGGGGCTGATCTGGAATATCTGGGAGACACGGCGGCGATAACTACTTTTGAGGCCGTGGACCTCAACGGCCTGCTGGCGCGCGTCATGGGCTTTGGCAGCAACTCGATCAACCAGGGCTTCTGGGCCTGTCACGGAATCCCGCCCAACGGCGGAGGCCAATTCGCGAATCAATACACCGTGATAATGGATGTGATGTACCCTGCCCGGAGCAGCAGTCAATGGCGGGCCTTGCTGCAAACAGACCCGTTCAACCATGATGCAACCGGGGCGGAGTTTTTCGTCGGTGACGATCTGGCCCTGCCCGACCCCAACGGCATCGGAACGGAGGGGGAGGGCCATGTCTTTGAGTTGGCCGGAAGCAGAATACCACTGCCATCTTTGAGCCAAAACCCGAGACAAGCGCCAGCGGCTCCAAAGCGGATTGGCCTCAATGAGCGCCCCAATCTCTGCGATGTGGACGCCACTGATTTTGCGGCCTTGGATAATCTCGGCTTCGAGCACGAGGCGAGATTACCAAGCGGATTTGGCGGAGTCCCGTACAAAATGAAACTATTTTGGAGCCGCTTTCCCCGCCGCTGTTCACCCGGCCCAATTTAGACCTGAGCAGTTACCCGAAAAGTGACACAGGAGGGAGTCGTGACCACGCTAGCCGGACTGGCGTGGAGTTATGGCGATGCGGACGGGACGGGGAGCGCCGCGCGCTTTGCTGATCCCATAGGCGTGGCGGTGGACAGCGCGGGCAACGTTTATGTGACGGACAACAACCGGATCACCAAAGGCACGCCGGTGCTTTACACGGTCACCGCGAGCGCATCCCCGACAGCAGGCGGGTCAATATCCGGTGGGGGCACCTACACCGATGGGGACTTCGTGGTGCTGATCGCAACCGCAAGCCCCGGCTACCATTTCCTGGAATGGACGGAAAACGGAGTGGTCTTGAGCATCTCAAACAGCTTCAGCTTTACCGTGGCGACAAATCGGAATCTGGTGGGCTACTTTGCGATGAACCCGACTGACACCATCACCGTGACTGCCGTGCCTGCCGCTAGCGGCAGGGTAACCGGCGGCGGTACTTTCGAGGCGGGCAGTTCGAGGAGTGTGACCGCAACTCCCAGTGCCGGGTACATCTTCGCCAACTGGGCAGAAAACGGGGCCGTGGTGAGCGGTTCGGCCAGCTATACCTTCACGCTGCGTAGCGACCGCAACCTGGTTGCCAATTTTATTCCGAATCCCTTCCCGGTCGTAAGTGGCACCTACAACGGCTTGTTTTATGATGAAACGAACGGGGTTTCTCAGCAGAGTTGCGGTTTCTTCACGATCACGGTTGCGGCTAAAGGAGCCTTCACCGGCAGCTTGCAGGTGGGAGGAGGTCGCTATTCCCTCATCGCGCAATTCGATTTCACCGGCAGAGCCAACAAAACGATTGCGCGTCGCAACATGAGTGCGCTAACGGTGACCCTCCAACTGGACCTGACAAACGAGACAGACCGGGTGACAGGCAGCGCGAGCGATGGGATTTGGACGGCGACACTGACAGGGGACAGGGCGATCTATGACGGCAAGACCAAACTGGCACCGGAGGCGGGCAGTTACACCCTGGTCCTCGCTGGCGCTTACGGGTCCACCAATAAACCGGCTGGGGACGGCTACGGCACCTTGACCGTCGGCAAGAACGGCGTGATGTCGCTCACGGGCACGTTGGCGGATGCGACAAAGCTCACGCCCAGCGTGCCGGTGTCCAAGTACGGACACTGGCCGCTTTACGCATCGCTCTACAGCGGCCAGGGCGTGCTGTGGGGTTGGCTTACGTTCACGAACGCCTCGGACGTGGGCGGCACCGTCGCCTGGGTGAAGCTGCCCGCCAAGACGCAGTACTATCCTGCGGGCTCCTCCCTGGCTGTCGAGGCGCTTGGGGCGCGGTACTTTCCTCCCGTCAAAGGGACCAATGTGTTGGGCCTGACCACCACCACGGACTTGACCTTGACGCTGGACAGTGGCGGCTTGGTGCAGGGCATCACCAACCGGATCGCGCTTGCGGGCAATAGCCGTGTTACCACACTCAGCGGGCCAAAGCTTAGCTTGACCTTTACGCCCTCCACGGGCGCGTTTTATGGCAGCATGGTGAATCCCGCTACATCGAAGCCGGTTTCATTCGGCGGTGTATTGTTGCAGGGTCAGGGTTTCGGTTCCGGCTTCTTCCTGGGCACAAGCGTAAGCGGCGAAGTGCGGTTGGAGCCGTAGGCCAGACGACTTGACGAAGCGCGAAGGCTCGACATTGAGGTCACGGCATTGGTCAAGCGGACGACGAGATCCACCGACATCTCGCGCTCCCGGTCGCGGCCTGCGCACACGGTGAATTCCACGTCGAGTTGCTCCAGCGCCCCAACCATCTCATCACTGAAAAAGGCGCTATCCATCCGGACCTCGATCTGGACTCCGGGCAGGGCTTGGCGCAGGCGCCCCACACATTGGCGCACAAACTCTACGGCTCCATTGGAGTCGTGCACGTTGCCCGAGCGGTGCAACACGTCCAGGACTTGCGCCGTCTGCGCCACGGTGCAGAAGAGGGGGTAGTAGCTCCGGGCGCCCTTCTTCTGCTTGTTGAAGCCCACTGCGGTTCCTTCGGCGTGTTTGCTGGCCCACAGGACGCTGCCGTCGAAGTCCAAGGTCACGCGCGCGAGCCCCTCCTGTGCCAGTCGTCCCAGGACCTGCTGGCGATTCAACCCCTGGTGGGCGGCCACCGCCGGTTCATCGAAGTCGGCCAGAATGCGGCTGAGGGTCGAAACGTCCGGGAGCGCCTTGAGACCCAGCACGCGCCGCACCAGCGGGTCCTCTTTATAGAATTGGATGTCGCGCAGCTTGCGAAAGCCCAGGAGCAGGTGCACGATGAGCCAGAGCACAACCACGTGCGGCTGATAGAGGGTCTTGCCGGCCTGCCTGCCGGCAGGCAGGCCAGATGGGCCGAGCACTGGTGCAAGCGCTCCTTGAGTTGGATTTTGCCGAAGAGTTGCTGGAAGATGAGCAAACCGCCGAAGCTGGTCAGTTGTTGTTCCTGGAATTGCACCTGCGGCATCGAGGAGGCTCTCGTATAGATTTGCTGCTGGCTAAGTCTCATGGGAGAAGGGTTTGAGGTGAAAGGAGGGGGGGCGGGTGGAGGCTCACTTGGGTTGGAGCGTGGCGGTGTCTCTGGCGGCTTGGAGCCTCAGTTGGGCTGCCTGGAGGGCTAACTCGACCCATTGTGCCGTCAGCTTGCGAGAGGTTCTATAAGTGGCCAGTTGGGCCTTGACCTGAGCGACAAAGCCGGGGCGGATGAACTGGCTGGTGCTCTTGCGGCGATGCACCCAACTCAGTTGGTAATAGGGGCCGTGGCGTCGGGGTTTTTCGGGGTCCTTACAACGGCAGCCCGGCTTGCCGCAGACGTTATACTGCCGGGAAAGGCTTCCGGGACGCATATCGCCCAAGGCGGCGAGTTGGGTTTTGATGTGTTGGATACGAGCTTCGATTTGCGGGATAGAGATCGTTTTCTTCATGTCCGATACATAATATAGGCTATCGGAAATGTCAAGCCCCCAATCGCAGATTTTTCTCACCAGTCCGAAACGCGAACCTACCGCTCGCCAAACCTCACTTTTAGTGGCTCTTGCGGGGCGTTAGGAACGGAACTCAGCAGGAGTATTCTGGCTGCACGGGCGGCCACTTTTGAGGGGTAAGGCCGATTGGACGGCTATGTTTTTGTGCAACCTGGGGGTAAAGTGTCGGTGGACCATTCCGATTTCGGTCCGACGATAATGAGCTGATGTATCATATTGGTGCCGGCTGGTTGTCAGAGTTCACTGCTCAAGACCACGTCGGTGAGAAGAGGATCGTTGGGATCGGCCAGAACTCGAGCAAGAGTCGCCGGGATGTCCTCCACTCTTTCCAACCTCACGGCGCTGACGCCGTGGCCCAGGGAGATCTGGTCGAAGCGCAAGTCGGAGGTGCCAAGATCGAGACAATCCGGGAAAGTGGCCGCTGGGGGTTGGCTAAGCTCGCGCCGATTGAGGCATTGCGCCAACCGGGCCATCAGTTCGCATGCGTGGAGAGGCCTTCTGCCGAACTGTGCAGCGTCTGATGCCCGCGCCCTCTGCAATTGCTTGGCTCTGCTTGCGCCGCTTGCCTCAGCTTTGTTAGCCGCCGCGGAGCGCTGGCCTGTCGTCAGCACCACCACTATGCCAGTATGACCACGAACGGCACCAATCAGCAAAGGAGTCCATCCAGCCCGATTATAGCAATTTGGAACGTCACCGTTGGAAAGCCAGCCTTGCAGGCCAGGAACATCGTTCGTTTGGGCCGCCACGGTGACGAGCTCGACATCACGTTTTTGCGTTTGAGCACCCATAACTTTCACCGAAAACCTGACTTCCACTTCTAAACCAGACCTCAGGGCTGCGCGATGCGTTGGAGTGTTTGCCACTCTTCTACCACCCACAGCGCTTCAGTTTTGTCTCGAGCACTTCAACGAGTTTTTGACCGGTGAGGTAAGAGTCGGGGGTGGAACGGCCGGTGATGAACGGATAGTCCACGATAACGGACGATGCCCGTCCCACGTTCCCGTGGAACTGATCGTTCGGCCCCACCGCGTCCCGGAGCATAAACTCAAGTGTGTAAAAAGGCGGGCCCAAATTGACCCAGCGACTCCCATCGCCAATGACGCGGGTTAATATTTGGCCGGTTTCCGGATCCAGCACCCCAGTGAGATCCTTGTAATCGTATTCCTTCGGGTGGCCGGTCACATGTTTGCCCCAAATGATGCTCTTGCTGTCATCGTAGTTGCGCGCCTGGGCCAAGCAGGCGACCCCGTAACACTCCGCGGCGATGGGTTTGCCATGAGCAAGGAAACCGAGAATGAGGTCATGTACGCGGTAGTTATTCACCATGTCAATCATCGGGCCGCTCCCCCCCACCAGCAGGAGCGCATCGGTACGCATCCGTTTCGTTCTGCGCGGATTCACGCTGACGATAATAGTTCTCCCATTTTCTGAGGACCACGGTCTCTCCATTGATGGTCTCGTCTTGGCTCCAATAGGGGCGTTCGGGGAACCAGTCGGCGAGATTAACCGGCACATTCAACAATCGATTGCTTAGGTCATCCACCGCTTTCACTTTGGCGGCCATCGTCTCGGAAACAACCTTCTTGCCCAAGGGGGGATCAATGAACGTCGGGTCCATGCTCGGAGGCAAGGCGCGCGGCCGCCGTCCGTGAGGAGTGCAAAAGACAAGTTTGTACTCGCCTTTCTCAAAGGTTTCCATTGGGCCAATGAGCTCCTCACCCCAGAAGCCCCACTCCGATAATACAATCAGGATTTGTTTCATAAGGTTATAACCGTGGTTCAAACAGAATCGCTGCACGCAGGTCCGCCGTGAAGTCTGGCGGCTGCTCTAATGATCGCTTCAATATAGGCGCCAATGTCGGCGGCGGATCGACCGGTCACCAGGTCATTATCCACCACGACATGGCTCGGATCCGGGACAAAAATAGCCCCTGCGTTCAGGACATCCGCAAGGACTACCGTGTGACAGATGACTTTTCTGCCCTGGAGAAGATCTTTGCGCGGCGTCAGGATCCACAGGGCATGGCACAGCGCCCCTTTGATGATTCGCGGGTTCTCCATGGCACTTGCGAAGAAGCGGACGGCCGGCGGAAGGCTGATTTGCCCGGGTGAACCCAGGCTGCCCATCGGCGTGATTTCTCGCAGTCGCACCGCGCAGTAATTCGCCGCCATCAGGACAACATCATATTCGGTCGGGTCGTGTTTGGAGACGCACTCCTCGACTCGCAGGATGCGAATGCTGGAGATAGGGTTCTGCGCGTTGTCGATATCGCAGATCAAATCACGACTTTCTTTACCCCAGAGGTAGGTCAGCAATTCAACCTGAGCCCCCTCCTGCGTGAATTGTTTTTTGTATTCATCGAGTTCGTGCGGAATGAACTCGGTCTCAACCAGCACGGCAATTCGCTTGCCCTTCAGTCTTTGGCTCATAAATAAGGTAATAGGTTATCTTGATTGTTCAGCGTTCTCCCACGCCTAAACTCCATCGCTTCCGACCAGGAACCCGCCTTCACTCGCCGACCACATTAACCAGGTGACAGGTTCATGAGTATTATCAGTGAATATCGGAGAACAAAACCGTCTGGTGCTTTGTCTTAGGGGACTGTTTTTCTGAATTGACGACCTCCAGGACCTTTCCCTGGTAGAAATAAGGATGGATGTGTTCCCAGGCCGGAGTTTCCTCCCAAGCGAAGTGCAGCGTTACCGGCTCTTCGTGCAGTTGCTTGGCGAAGATGTAACTCACCAGGGCGTGCTCGAAAGAATGAAGCGTGCTCTTCCAGGAATGCTGCTTGGGAAAGCCTGGAACCGGTTTGTTGGTATGCCCACTGACCATGTGCCATATATCATGGTGTTTATGGTCCACCATGTACCGGAACCAATAGTCGGCGGTACGCACCAAATAGCGTGCGTACGCGGGATCGGTCAGGGCCAGGGCGCCGGCGACCTGATCTAATTCGCAGTAAATCCACCACTCCTTGTCCTCGTCCAACTTTCCGTCTGCGCCGACAGCCCGCGCCCAAGTCCCAGTCCGCTCAATATAGGCCCACTCCAGTATTTGAGCCGCCCGGCCCTGCGCGCTCACGAACATCTCGTAATTGTCGTTTAGCGAGCCAATCAGGGAAATGAGCCAAAACGCTTTGACGCTGTGACCAAAGTCCGTATGCGGCGTGCCCCAGTGTTTGTCGGACGCCTTGCTGACGGCTCCCCAGAAGATGTGCGCGCGCGGTGTGTAAAACTGATCCATAAGAATGTGACTGAGGGTGGCCAGGCGTTGTTTCCATCGGGCACGATGCGGCTCGGGCAGGGAGCGAGTGACCGTCATCATGTATCCGTAGATCTGATCGAGTTGAGCCACAATCTCCTTCTGACTCGGCGAATCGCCCTCCACCGAGGGTTCCAGGACCCAGCGAAGCAACCCGGCGGCGGGATCGTAATAAGTGGCCCAGATGTACTCGTGGATGTCGATCAAGTCCTTCAGTAGGTTGGGATCCCGGGTTAAGTAATAAAGGAAGCTGATACCAGTCAGAGCGTAAGCCAAGTCCTGGCTGGTGCGCTGCTTTGGGGCGGGGAAGCCGCCCTTGTTTTTGAAGTAGGTGACAGAACCGCCGTTTTCACGGTCGAAAGCGTGCTCTCGAAGATAGGCGACCCCGGCCTTGGCGTAGTCCAGGTAACGAGCTTCGCCGGTCATGTGGTACGCAACACAATAACCGAAACACTGGCGGGATTTGGCGCGGACGTAGTCACGATCCAACCAAACGATGCCCGGAATTACATTTTGGAAATCCGGCCCCGGATGCTTCGGATCGACGAGGGTCCCATCGTTGTTGCGGTAGGTAGGGAAATTGCCCAAGGGATTGCCCAGAGCTTCGGGCATTTCCCAAAAGGGCAGGAGATCTTCTTTAAGGTGACAAAGCCAGCGCTCACCGCTGGGCAGATCGCGAAGAATCTTATCGATGTCAAACGTCGGCGGGAGTTCTGGTGAAAATGGCATAGTATTTCTAGATTGGTTATCGAGTTTAGCGGCAGATTATCGGCCGGCTTCCCGGCGAATGAGTACCTGCGGCCGGACTGAGATTCTTGAGGGAATAGATAACTTCTTGCCGCCAATTGGCGCCCCGAGATGCAAAGGGCTGCGCCGGCATTGGCAACTTCCACCCCAGAATATTCCGTAAACCGGTTGAGACAGGATGGGTCATACTTTGCTGAAATTATACTCCAACATGTCAAGATGTCAAGGGCAGGCAAATGCTCCACGTGTGCGTTTTGGACGCCCGCCGCTGTGGCTCGCAAACTGCGCGTTCAGGTATCTTCTCATGAATCGTGGGACCAGAAGGAGGACATTTTTCGCCTCATCCGACAAGTTTGTTTTTTTGACGCAAGTCGTTGATTTCCAGGCAGGCCCATGGCGAGGCTCCACGATCTGAATGTGGCCTTCGACCGGCAAGCCCGTGCTGGGCAGTCCGAACTCCACATGGCTATGATCACGAAATTCGGTTGGGGAATTCGCGATCACGCAGATGCCTTTCGCCCAATTAGTTAGGGTGGGCTTGAGGGGAAGGTGGCCCAGTATATGTAGCCGGCAAGGCCGGTTAAGGTGAGTTTGGGTCTTTGATTTTCCGCCAGATCGTTCGCTTTTTCCTTGTCGCGCTTCCCCCCGTATGGCATACTATATGTATATTTTAAACCATATTCATATACTGTGCCAACGACCGAAATCTCCTCCTCGCCATGAAACCTGTCCGGGATGCGGCCGCCTCCCTGCTCCGGCGCTGGCGGCGACAAAAGTGATCACCCTGCCCCAACTCATGCAGGAGCTGCGCCTTTCGCTCCGCACTGCCCGGCGGCGTCTCAAAGGCTGGGCTGCCCTGGCCGTACGCTTTGCGGGAGAATAATCCCGGCCGGACAAACCTGCCCGTCCTTGTAATACCGGACGCCCTGGTCGTTGAGGCTAAGGGCTTCGTCCCTGCGGGCTTGGGGATCGCCAAACAGGGCTTTGCCAATCGCCTGGCCGATGGCGTTGCCCACCGCATTTCCAAGTTGGCCGGCGGCCTGCACGCGCGGGTCGGCGCCTGCATTCCCGCCGCCGCCGCGCGCGCGTGGACGCGCGCACGTGGACATCAGCTTTACGGACACGACGATTATCTTCACCACCAACGCTGGGCGGAAGCTCTACGACCAGGCGAGTGACCACGGTCTTCGGACTGCCAATGCGGCATTTCACCGCAAGACGCTCCTCGACGCGCTCGAACATGAGACCGATCCTCGCACCGGCAGGCCGTTCTTTCCGGCGGCCATCTGCTCGAGAATGGCCACGGGCTGCTGATGGTCGGAGAACGCGCTCATGTCGAACCGTTTGAATGGCCGGCCCAGATAGGAAGCGCCAGAACGCGCTGCGGGCGATGTGCGGGTTGTATTCGTGGCCGGTCTCCAGGGCGCAACCGTAACCCCCTAAATGCAAGTCGAAGATGCTCATCTCGAGGATGCCGCCGGCCCGAGGCGGGGCGGTCTGCTCGGGCGCACGGGCGCTGCGGCGGCGAACTCGGTGAGGAGGTGGCGCATAGTGTCCTCGATGCGCGCCCCTACCCGTCGGCAACGACTTTTTCAACGTCGATGGGGCGTCGCGTGCGACCGCAAACGGCACCCCGCAGGACGAGGCCGCACGGTGGAACGAGACGTTCGTGGCCGGCCGCAAGCTGCTGGTCGAGGCCATCGAGCACCTCCGCAAGATCGCCCCTGTGACCGTACCCGTGATTTCCGGGAACCACGATCAGACCCGGGTTTTTTACATGGGGGACGCCCTGCATTGCTGGTTCTCGAAGACGGGGGACGTGACCATCGACAACGGGCTCCAGCAGAGAAAGTACTTCTGCTACGGAAAAAACCTGATCGGATTTTGCGACGGCAACCTGGAACCCCACACAAACTTACCCCTCATCATGGCCAGCGAACAGCCGAAGGCGTGGGGCGAGACCAAATTCCACGAGTGGCATGTCGGGCACTGGCACACGAGGAAGAGGAAGGTATTCCTCCCCCTCGAGGATCAGCACGGCATCACGGTACGGGTCATCCCTAGCCTCTGCCCGCCCAAGGCGTGGGCAAAGAGCATGGGCTATCTGGGGCAGCGCGCCGCCGTCGCGATATTCTGGGATGCCGAGGCCGGGCCGGTAGCGGAGTTCCAGCACGCACCCTAAGTCGCGGGGAAACACAAGCATAAGGAGCTGAAGAACATGATGCGAATCGAACACTCGGACATGCGCGGGGCGCAGGTCGTCTGCCTCGTCTGGAAGGATGTGAGGAAGCCCCCCTTCAAGGCGAAGAGCCGCCCCGTGAAGAGCGTACCCCTCTACCTGGGATACATCTGCATGCCGCTGAGGGGCAGAAAGGAGCGCATCCCCATCGCCGCCGTGCTTGCGACGGCCGCCGGGGAGCCCGACTGGCGCCGGGGCGCAGGCGTCCTCGTCGATTCCTGCGACGCCAGCCTCGACGAGCCGGGCATCTTCGACTTCATGGTCAAGGCCATAATCCTGGCGCAGGAGCAGGGCATTGTCGACGCCGAGTCGGCCGAGAGGGCCAAGCTTGAAGTCGCGGGCATGGCCGCGATCAGGAATTAGTCTCTGCCAACCCCTGAATTCAAACACCTCGTCTGGCGCGGCGGCCGCCCGGACAAGCTCCGGGCGCGGACGCAGATGCTGGCGCGACAGCGCATCCTCGGTTGCATCCCGCTCTTCCTCCTGGCGCTCGACTCCGAGGTGCTCCCGGCGGCGGCCGTCCTCGCAGACCGGCGGGGCAGGAGTTGGTCCGCCGGGGTCCTCACATGCACCCCTTACGTCTGGGACCCCGCCCTCCGGCCACGGGTCTCTCGAGCTCGACATCCTGCTAGACGCCGTGAAGCTGGCGAAGGCCGAGGGGATCATCACGCCGGAGAAGGCCGCCAAGGCAGAGGCGCACCTGCGGCGCATGAAGAACCTACAGGCATGAGGAGCGTGGCCTCCGTTATACGACCTGACCAAATTGCCCCCGGATGCGTTTGAACCCGGATCGGTTCCTCAGAATGACCCCTATTTCGAGCGTTGGAGCCGACTCCAGCGCAGGCCCCCTCAAGTCGATTTTCTCCGAGAGCTTCGGCGAGTGGCCTCCTGGTTCTAATCCCCCAGAGCTCAGGACTCATTCAGGTCCGCTCGATTGGTTGCATACCGGTCGAGCGCTTTCGCGGCCGGCTTGGCGAAATCAACGGCGACGAGGACTTCGGAACGCGCCCGCAGGACCCTGGCCGGCGGAGCCGAACGCCGACTGATGGCCAGTGGAGATCCCCTCGGCCTGCCCCGCAACAGCAAGAGCCTTTCCATCGCATGGTGCCGCCACTCAATACACCTCCGAAGCGGAAGCCCGGCAAACTCGATTTTCGTCATGCGCGCAAGGCGGAGTTAGACCGGGTAGGAGCGGAGACTGGTGGCCGCCAAAACCCGGCCAGAACAAAAAGTCAAACAGAACAACCGTTATGAAACCAAATCCCACCACGATCATCAGCCTCAACACTCGCTTGGTCTCGAGCAGTTCGCTGCCCCCGCCAGACCGGATCACGAGGCACCACATTGACCGCCTCATCAAGCAGGGTTGCGCGGCCATGCCAAGGTTGACCGGCTATTACGCCACGCTGGCCCTGGGGAAGGGTTGCGCCCAACTCGTGATGAGCAAGAGCGGAAGGGAGTTGCTGACCGCCGGGCTAGCGTGGGCCAATCACGACTCCGACTCGGCGGCTTTGTGGACGTGGCTCCTGGATTTTCGGGCCGCCACGCTCCCACCGCAAACGAAGCTCCCAGAAATCCGGACCATCGCCCCACCCAGCTCTCCCTGGCTCGCGACACTCTACCGGCCTGCGGTCTCGAGACTACCGCTTTTCGAGGCCACCGCACTCGTCGTCTTCCAGAGGGACCTCATTGCCCACCTGAGCCGGCACGCGTCAAGGCCGGCTTGACCGGCACGGAGTCCGCCGTTCGTCGCTTCTCCATTGTCGCGTTGTTCATCCGCCGTGGCCACGCCTCGGCGGATGCCGCTTTTCAAACCGGCCAAACAAAAGCACATGCTGAAGAATACAACTATCCTTATTGTCGATGACGAGCCCGGGGTGCCGCGGCTCTTGCGTGCCGTGCTGGAAAGAGACGGCTACGATGTCCTCTCCGCTTGCGACGTGGCCACGGCGAAGCAGGCGGCGCTCGCCAGGCCCGTTGCTCTGATCCTCCCCGATATTGACCTTCCCGACGGCACCGGCCTGGAACTCTGCCTCTGGGCCAAAGCCCGGCCTGAACTTGCACAGGTGCCCGTGCTGTTATGCTCCGGCCGCGATGACCCGGAGACCCGCCGTCTGGCCCTCGACGCAGGTGCCGCGGATTTCGTGGCCAAGCCCTTTGTCCTCGAGGAACTCGGGGGGCACATTCGCCTTCACCTGCGGGCAGCCGGGTGAAGGATCAGCGGCCCGCCCATCCTCAAAAGCCGCTAAACGAAACAACGATATGGAACCTGCGAACCCCAACCACCAGGAGGCCACATCGTCGGCCCCGCGCGCACGATTGTCGCCTCGCCATGAGGAGGCCCCCAGCCAAAAGAAAAAAGCCGAACACAAATCGTGACAAACGCTCGTCGCCGACATTCGGTCGCGTTACACGCACCCGCCCCACACCTCATGCGCCCGCCTCCCAAGAACGGCCAAAGCTCTGCGCGCCTAACCCATATTGACTTCAACCACGGCAGAATCAGGAGCTACCCGCTCTGCCTGCCGCATGGCTTTGTCGAGAACCTGGTGCCGCTCTGCACCCAGGAGCCGGGGAGCCCGCGCAGCAGTATGGACACGGTGGTGGAGTTCGGCTGGGCCTTTGACGGTGTGCAGTTCACCCTCCACATCGACGGGGTCAGATTGGTGGTCGGCGGCGTCGCCTGGGGGCCGCGCAACGCCGGCAGGCTCTACGCGTTCCTGGCGGATTTCTCGGGATGTGCTGTCTGCCCGCCGATGCCCGTAGCCCTGCCTTGGCTGGGCACGGTGGCCGCTCCGCTCGTTGCCGAACTCCCCCGCCGGGCGCAGTCGGTGCTGCTGACCTGGACCCGGTCCCTGGCGGCCGCGATCATCGAGCACGCACTGGCCTGCAATTGAGACCAGGCCGTGGAGCGAGACGACCAACGCGATGAGGCCAAGGACGCATCGGTAAGCCTTTGCGCTCGTAGCCCGTTGTGTCAATCTCTCGGGCGATGTTTCGCGTGATCTTCCATCTGGACATGGATGCGTTTTACGCGTCGGTCGAGCAGCGCGATAATCCGGCGCTGCGCGGCCAACCGGTCATTGTCGGCGCGCCGCCAACCCAACGCGGCGTGGTCTGCGCGGCCAGCTACGAGGCGCGGAGGTTTGGCGTGCATTCAGCCATGCCCAGCGCCACGGCGGGCCGGCTTTGCCCCAAGGGCATCTTCGTGCGCCCGCGCATGGACCATTACCGAGAGGGAGGCGGCTGCCAGTAGGCAAACTGCGAGTCTTTTCGAGTTCATGTTTGTTTCTCTATTCCTGGTTAGACGATGCCCGCGCGTTTTTGTTCGGCCCCTTTCCTGGCGGGGAAGGGATTCACCTCGGGCGGTTCCGGGGGGTGTGCTCCTCGACGAGGAGGATGTTCCGGCCGATGAGGCGCACGGTCTCCTTGGGGTCGCTGGTCACGATCTGGCCCGGCGCGTTCACTTGGGGATCAAGTCGATGCCGACTTGAAACAAGAGGTGCGCGATTCCTTGGCGCGCATCGCGCGGGTTGAATAGCCGGGTTCAAGGTCCGGCAGAGCCTGAAGCCTGGCTTGGTGCGGATGCGGTTCACTGGGGAGCGACATGCCCGTCCATGAAGACAGCATTCTTGCCCGATTTGCCCGCGCGGGGGTGAACGGGCCGGTAATCGAACAACAAGGGCGTCGTCTCTGGGGTAAAGCGCAGCACGACATTGGTGGTAGTTTGGCTGCCAGGGCCGCCATTGGGACCCTTGGTTATCGATGTGAATGTGACCTGGAACGTCAACGGCGGTTGAGCTTCATCAATGCGGTGGCCGTTCAAACTCGTATTCCACTCGTAGCTGGAGCCCTCGGTGCCGAATAGGTTATTCTTGTCCACGGGGCATTTGAAGACGCTAACCGTGTTGGTGGTGCCCGCGACTTGGGCGATATAGCGCGCCAGCAGATCGCAGATGCGTGGCAACGGCTTTTGCGGATTGGCCGGCTGGGTGGGCAACCTCTCAGCACTGGGCAGGCGTTCGTTGTTGTCCCCGGTATACGAGCGGGCGGCAATCCCCAACTGGCGGAGATTATTCACACAGACCGCATTCTGGGCTTTGGCTTTCGTCCGCCCGAGAACGGCCAGCAGCATGGCGGCCAGAATGCCGATAATGGCAATGACCACCAGCAACTCGATGAGAGTGAACGCGCGGGAGGCTCGGCCCGTTGGCAGGTGATTCTGAGTCGCGATGAGAAGCTCTTTTGAATCAATCATTAGTTTCATAGTGGATCTTTCCTTGGTGCGGATGCGGTTCACTGGGGAGCGACATGCCCGTCGATGAAGACAGCATTCTTGCCCGATTTGCCCGTGCCGGGGTGAAAGTCCCGGTAATCGAGCAACAAGGGAATCGTGTCTGGAGCGATAACCCGCACGAAGGGGCCCCGCTTGATGATTTGGCCGCTGGGAAGGTGGATGGATCCCCCCTCCAATACCCGCCTTGGGGGCTCATCAATTCTGTGGCCGTTCACATCCGCGTTCCACTCGTAGCTGGAGCCCTCGGTGGCGAATAGGCCAGGCGTTGTCCCTGGGGCACTTGAAGACGCTACCCGGGTCGGCGTTCGTGCCCGCGGCTTGGGCGATATAGCGCGCCAGCAGATCGCAGATGCGTGGAAACGGGTTTTGCGGATCGGCCGGCTTGGTAGGCAACCTCTCAGCACTGGGCAGTCGGTTGTTGTTGTCCTTGGCGTATGAGCGGGCGGCAATCCCCAATTGGCGGAGATTATTCACACATACCGCATTCTGCGCCTTGGCTTTCGTCGGCCCCAGGACGGCAAACAGAACGGCGGCCAGAATGCCGATAATGGCAATGACCACCAGCAACTCGGTGCGAGTGAAAGCGCGGGAGGCTCGGCCCGTTGGCGCGCGATTCTGCGCCGCGATGAGAAGCTCTTCTGAATCAATCACTGGTTTCATAATGGAACTTTCAAATGGGATGAACACCCAGATTCGTCTTAGGTTGCGGTCACTTCCGGAGGCGTTCCAAACGCTCTCGGATCTGTTATCCCCGTTTGGGCCGTGGCGCCGCCGGGGGCGCCTTTGGATGTCGTGACTGCGCGTTGCCCGGACGCCGAATCCGCCGCGTTCGAATCAGGCCCCACAGCCGCGACACTCCCATTCGGGGCCAGCGAACTCATCGTCGGTGGCTCCAGTGCAACCCGCGTCCAGCCGGCCGCCTCAATCTTGCCGTCGCCGGCCAAGGCGGGCTCCAGCGCGCGCCTGGAGCCTGCGGCTTCGAGCCATAGACGGCGTAGCGGGTTGGACCAGGGCCCACCGGCCTGGTCGCCGAACCGATTGGCGCAAGGGAATACCGACCCCTAAACCGTGCTGGGCTTCGACTCCTCGTGAACCCCGCGCTCCCACCCTTTACTGAGGGATAACGCATCGCACGAGTCTTACCTGCAACAATTTCACCTCAAACGCGGCGCATGAGGGATGGTTAAGGTCACACTCGATAAACTTGTAACGTTCGCCCCCGGCTGGAGGGAAACGCGATTGCGAGCATCCCCAAGGGCACCTCCGGGCGGCGCGGTCGAGCACAACGCGGTCCGGCGCCAACCGGGGCATCAGGAACCTGACCTCGGTGCTGGCAGCCTGGCCAGGGTGGTCCTGGCCCTACTGGATGTAGCCGTCGATGTCGTGGGGCAAGCCGCGTTGCGGCTATTCATGGCGGGCCTGTTCAATGAGTTGGAGCAACTCCAGCAAGTCATCAATGTTTTTCCCGCCAAACGCGCTGGCTGCGCTGGCCAGGCGAGGATGGAACAGTCGGTGTTGACCAAACGAAACCAAGTTCACAAGAACCTGACCGAAATACTCGGATTACAGGCGCCCAAATCGGCGTTTTAGGGCATAGGGGGCAAGGTTGTAAAGCTTTGGTTAACAACCACCTACGAAGCACGCTTGAAATAACTCGTAACCTGGGGCTAGGGGACCGGCCCAGTCAGACTGCCATTCGAACCGACGGCGAGATTCTCTAAATCGACTAGGATGAGCGCCAAGCCCTTCAGATCCAGAGGATTCACGTCGAGGGCCAGAATCGAGCCGTTGTTGGTGAAAATCGCGCTGAGGGCTGCCGCGTTCGGATTCTGCGTGTTGGTTCCGACGTTATTGAAAACGTAGTCCTTCGGTGCGTGCTTTCCGAAAATAATGTTCCCGGCGGCGGCAATGATCCCCTTGTTGTCGCCGTTCACGGTCAGTGTCGTGCCGAGGGCAGAGGCGCCGATTTGGCCCCCGGAAACGAGCGCGGACGAGGCATCGAGCCCACCGTTGATCAGGAGATTGCCGAGAATTCCACCCTCCACCGCGTAGTGGCCGCCTTTGAAGCCGCCGTTAATCGTGGCATCCGCGATCTGCTGGCCAAGAATCACGACCGAACCGCTTACCGGCCCATTGGAAAGGATGCCGCCGAAACGCGTGTTCTCGCCCGCAACCGTCCGGTTCAGGCCGAGATTGCCTTGAGCCGCAATCACGCCGCTCAGACCGCCATCCGAGGTGATTTGGCTGACCAGGTTGCCGCGGCTGATGATTCGACCGCTGATGCCTCCGCATTCGGTCTCCACGACCGTGGTCGTCAAGTACGGCCCTTCGTTCCACCGCCCTTCGTTGCCCGGCCCTTCGTTCGAGGTCGACACATAGAGATTGCCAAAGTCAGTGCTCACCGAAGCCGTCGCGCCGGTAATTGGATCGGTGCGAATGCCGGTGGTCTGGATCGTTCCAATTATCGCCCCGCCGGAAATGATCGAACCAAAGATGCTGGGGGCCGTGACATCTGTGATTCCCTGGTTGGACAGGAGGATCAGGTCGCCCAGCGGTCCGGTGCTGGTGATCGACTGCGAAATCCATTGCTGGGTCTGGATGGAGGCACCGTCGCCGCGGATGGCGATCGTTTGGATGACGGAGTCCTCCAGGTGGCCGTGGTGGTCGTAGGTTGGCATCACGGTCACCAGCGCGGTGTCGGCGCCGCGAGCGACATTGCTCGCGGTCACGATATTGGCCGTGCCCGCCGGATTCGCCGTGACGACACTCTGAACCACGAAGATCACGCTGTCGTTGTCGAAGTGGCGGCCGTTCTTATCGGTTGCGATGAAAAGGGCCGCCTGCTGGCTGGGAAGGTCGGCGAATGCAACCCGGAGCGTGTCGGCCGCCTGGACGATCTGCGTGCCGCCCGTTAGGAGTTCCTCCGCGTCATCCCCATTGGCGTTGGCCCCCGTCCGGATCCTGTTGTCATCCAGAACGGAGCCGAAGGCGATCGCTTGGATCGAGAGGGCCTGGATGAATCCGTCGGGGGCAACGTTGCGGATGCTGACGCCGGCCAGGTTGTCACTGGGAAGGCGGATTCCGGCCGGATTGGAGTCTCCACCGAAGAAACTCGAGGCCTGGGCGCTCACCGACGTCAGGAGGTTGCCTTCCACCACGACGTTGCGGATTCCTGACACTCCGGAGGCGTCGAGCCGCGCCAGGTTGAACTTGGCGGCGTCGCTGTAAGTCAGGAGGCTGAAGTCGTACTGGTCTCGAGCGGTGCCGACACCGTTCGTGACCCGGGCCGTGAGTTGCGGGTTGGCGCGGCTGCCGGATTCATAGCAGAACTGGAAGTTGACGTAGCCCGTTTGACCGGGGGCCAGCGCGACCGAGCAGGGATTGGGCAGCGGATAGGGCGTGCTCGGCGTCGTGGCTTCGACCAGCCGCTGAATTCCATTCTCCGTCACGTCGAGCACGACCGGGCCAAAACCGCCATAGACGGAGATGGTTCCGAGGTGGCCGGCGATGATGGAACCCGGTGTCCCGCCCGCAACCCGCAAACTCTGGAGGGTGCCCAGCACGGTGATTCGACCCGCCATGTTCTGCCCCACGCTGAGGTAGTTAGGCCCAATCTTCATCGCGCCAAGAGCGCCGACCGCAAGGCTGGCCGTGGGCGTCATCGAGCCGTTCACAATGGCCAGGCTGCCTAATGTGCCGGAAACAATCAGCGTCCCGGCGAAATTCTGCCCGACGCTCATCGAGTTGATATTGCCAAGAGTGGGAATTCTATTCACCGCCCGGATCAGGCCGGTTTGGGTGAGCGAGCCGCCGATGGTCAGGAGACTGACGGTGCCGGTCTCGGTCACCGTTCCCGAAGACATCGCCGGTCACAGCCAATGTCGTCAGGGTGTTTTGGACCGTAACCGTTCCGCTCAGATTGCCGCCAACCGTCAGCGTGACCAAGTTTCCTGAGACGATCACCTTTCCGGCCAGGTCATGGCCGATAGACGTGCCAAGCTGCGGGAGGGAATTCGCATTGCAGACGACCAAGAGAAATTGTGGCCGGTGAACGACCTGGCCGATGCGATTGGACTGACTGCGGCGACGAAGAACCGATTCCTGGATCATTTTGTGGCCACCGGGAAGCAGCAGATGAGTTTACAGGAGTTGATGGACATGTGCTTGGATGGCCCGGCCGACAGATGGGGCTGGAGAGCGCCGGCATTGTTGCGGATCTATGGCATTGGAAAATATGGATTTGGGTGCGTGGTGAAGGGATTGACGAACATGGACCTGGGGCGCCGATGCGATGAGGAATGGCAAAAGAGGCTGGTCGAAGTGAAGCGGCAGTCCAAGATTACGGAGGCGAACCCGTATTCTTCCCCAATGTCGTGAGGGCCTTTGGGGTCGCGGGAAAGCAGCGTGCCAGATCTCTCGCCGCTCCTCCATCCAGGTCGACGTCTCCTGGGCTATGGTCATCAGTTGAACCGGGAGCCTGGCCGATGGATTTCACTTGGGTTTGGTTGCGGTGAACCGGGATTGATGGCCAGGTGAATCGGGATATTGAGGGACATCTGCTTGGGGCTTCTGGGTTACAAGGGAGCATCTATTGCCATCATTGGCATGGGAAGTGCTCACGGCCGCGAAAAACATTTCCTCGACACCTTCTTGGATTTGTGGTGAAGTCAGGGGGTCACCGAGAAGAAATCAGCGATGGGTTGGCAGGATTCGCTGGTTTTCTGGCGGTGTGGGTTGGGAGTCAGTGGGTTATGGAAATGGCAGCGGCAATCGCGGGATCGGCTTTGGGCGAGCAGGCATCGAGTGCCCGCCACCGTATCGCCGCACCCTCGCCCCCACAGGGTTCATGCCAGCGTTGGCCACCTGAGCGAAACCCGGGAGGGATTGCAGAGGGGAAATTGGCAATAGGCGCGCTCGAATCGCACGCCCCGGCGAGCCAGGCGGTCGAGCGTGGGCGTCCTGACAAGGGGATCGTCGTAGCAGCCGATGCGGGTGTTGAGGTCGTCCGCCACGATGAAGAGGACATTGGGGCGCCGGCCCAGACGCCCGGGCTGGCACCGGGCGAAAGCCGCGGCCACGCCAGAAGCGCCGCGATGCCCACCGGAATCAGAATTGACGCCCGTTTCATGTTGATGGGCTCGAGGCTATCGGTTCGGTCTGCGGACATGAAGCCAAAACCGCAGAACGATGCCATCCGGCGCCTTCATTCGGTTTTTGCCATTTGGATTTGATAAACGTTCACCGCGCGCCAATGGTCCGGCGCAGCCGGTTCCAGCACGAGGTGGAACACCCCTGTGGGTAGCGAAAACCCAAGCGGTGCCAGCGCAAAATGCCGATCCAGCAGGGCTCGATAGCCGCGGTTTTCTTCGAGCACGAATTCGAGCTTCTGGCGCAAGGCCGCCTCGATCCGGCCGGTGACCAAGGCCAGCATCTGTTTCCAGGCATGAGGTGAGCGTATGGGTGCCGTTGGTGGAAACCAGAGCGAAAGGGAATGGGACGTCAGCCGCCTGGATGGATCTTTTGACCCCACGCGTTGAATTAGCGGCGGCTCGCAGATCTTGAGCCGTGCGCGTCTTTCAGTTAAGTTTGCCGGCTGGATGACCCAATTGGTGAATGTGGAGTTCCACCGTGGGGCTCGCTTGAAAGATTGGCCGCGCTTTCTGGCCGAGAACCAAACCAACCGTAAACGACCAAGAACGAAACGAAGTCAGTTGAGACACGAATTATGAAAAACCAGAATCCGTACTTAATGCTCGCCAAGGTGCTGCTGGGTGCAGCGCTGGCAAGCGGCACACAGACGCAAGCTCAAACCTGGACCTGGATCAACCCGGCTGGCGGCAGCTTCAGCGTCGGCGCGAACTGGGATGTCAAAAGCGCCCCAGCCAGCTCAGCCGACACAGTGCTGATGTTTGATCTGAGCGCCACCTATTCGGTCACCAATGACATCACCCCGTCGCTAACGCTGTCCCAATTGACGTTCTCGGACACCAGCGGGGCGGTCCAGGTGAGCGGCAGCGCTCTCTCTTTTTCTGCGAGTTCGTCTTTTACGGGACCCGAGTGCGACAACTTCAGCAGCAACTCGGTCACGATCGCCAACAATGTGAACGTCCTGGACAACAATACCATGACCTGGAATTCGGTTGGTGACATGACGCTCAATGGCACGCTGGCGTTGGGGACAGGCGTCAATTTCACCAAGGATTATCCGGGCCGACTCATACTTGCGCAGCCCCTGGCTTGCAGCAATGCCAATGATGTCCTGTATATTGTTGACGGCACGCTGCAAACCCGCAGTGTCACGTACAGCGGAGGCGGTTCGGGCAGCGTTTACATCGGCTACAACGGGGCTTCCGGGAATACGGCCCAACGGGTCCTGACCGAGGATGGCGACACCCAAAACCGCCGTTGCTTCTTCGGCAGCATTGATGGCACCACCAACATCGTGGGGGGAGCGAATACCAGCGGCACGGTGGCATTTCAGGACTGGTTTAACGCGCAGAGCTCCAGCGATACCAAGAGCATCTATTATACGGCGGCGTCCGGGGGCGCTGTCAGTGTGCTCAACCTCATCGGCGGCGCCGCGTTGTCCGTCACGAAAATCGGGGGCGGCACGGTGATTATCACCTCGGGGGGTGCGAACTCCAACCCCAACGATGGATTGGCGTATTCGGGCACGACCACAATCCGGGCTGGAACCCTCCAATTGAACGTTGACGCGCTGGGCACGGGTGGCAACGGCTACGGCGGTTCGCTCGGTTACAACAACAACACGGTACAACTGGGGGACAGTCTGAGCCTGCCGACCGACACGATTGCGCTGCTGACGTATGGGAGCAATCGGCTGGTCGTCCATCCCTTGAGCGTCAACCCGTACGGCGCCAGCATCACCATTGGCGCCAGTGACCAAGTGTCCAGTTGTCAGTTCAGCGGGAGCATCCAGTTGTTCACGAATCTCACCATCAGCGCGCCGGACACAAACGGGATTGGCGTGGTGACCATTAGCGGCGGTATTGCCGACGGCAGCGGAGCCAACTCGGTCAACATCCAGGGGCCCGGCAGGGTGAATTTCACCGGCATCAACACCTATGCGGCGAGCACCATCGTCAATAGCGGCACGCTGCAGCTCAGCTCAACCGCCCCGGCCACTTCCTGCATCTCGAACAGCGTCCAGGTCCTGATCGCCTCGAATGCCGTGCTGGACGTTTCAAGCACACCCGGCTTTACACTAGCCAGTGGGCAGACGTTAACGGGTGTGGGCATGGTCAACGGGTCGCTGACGGTCGGCAACGGGGCGACCCTGGCGGTCGGATGGGGCGGCAGCTCTGCCCTTGGCGCGCTGGCCAATTTGGGCAACCTGACTTTGGCGGGCAATACCGTCTTTCGGTTGAACCGGGCCGCCTCGCCCAACAGCGATCAGGTGTTCTGCAGCGGAGCCGTGGTTTACGGAGGGACGCTGACGCTGTCGAACGAGGGCAATGCCTTGCAGGTGGGCGATTCCTTCACGCTGTTCCCGACGCCGGGTGGCGGCACGTCACAGGGTTTTTCTGGCATTTCGCCGCAGTCGCCGGAAACCGGTCTGGCCTGGGATTTCAGCAAACTGAGTTCCGGTGTCGTTTCGGTCGTGGTTGCCAGCACGACGCCGACGATCAGTCCGCCCCTGGCCAGCGTGGAGGCGCAATGCGGGCAGAACGTTTCCTACACCGTGTTCGCCAAGGGCAGCGGCACACTGCACTATCAATGGAGTGTGAACGGCATCCCGACCAGCGGGGCGACCACGCCGACTTTCACGATCACCAACATTCACGGCGCGGGCGAGGTTTATACGGTTTCCGTGCTGGTGACCAACACCCTCGGGCAGGCCACCAGCAGCGCGACGGTTACCGTGGTGGACACTCTGGCGCCGGTGGTGACGGTTTTGGGAGCGAACCCTCTGACGATACCGGCCCTATCGACGTTTGTGGACCCTGGGGCCACCGCCCTGGACCAGTGCGCCGGAGCCGTGCCGGCCGTGACGAAGACCACCCTCAATACCGACGCTGCGGGCGCTTACACGGTGACGTACAGCGCCACGGATCCGAGCGGCAACACCGGCACGGCAACGCGGACGGTCAACGTGACGCCGCTGACTGCGGTGTGGGCCAATCCGGTGAGCGGCCTGTGGACGAATGCCTCTAACTGGCAGAACCATGTGGCGCCCACCAGCGATGCGTACCAGGTGGACTTTAATTCGGTGGACCTCACCAGCCAGGTTACTGTCTCCCTCAACTCGCCGGAAACCGTTGTGGGCCTGACGTTTGGCGATACCGACACTTCAACGCCGGGGGGCTGGATACTGGACAACAACGGCAACCCGGCCAACGTCCTGACGCTCGCCTATGCCGGCGAGGCGCCGAGCGTTACCGTCAACCAACTCGCTGCCGGCGAGGCCGTGACCATCGGCACGGCCATAGCGGGGAGCGGGGGCCTGACGAAGCTGGGAGCCGGCCAACTGAACCTGACGGCGACCAATACCTACTCCGGCGGCACCTTCGTGGGTGAAGGCGCTTTGGTGGGGAGCGCGGCCAGTTTGCCGGGCGATCTGTTCCTGAGCAATAATGTCACGGTGGTGTTTGACGAGGGTGGCGGCTCGGGTATGCTCACCGGCCAGGTCCAAGTTGCTTCCGGGGCCTCGGCGGTGTGTTACTTCACCAACGGGGACACTACACTGACGCAGCCGCCCACCGGGCCCGGGTTCAGCCCCTACATTGACGACGGCAGCTTAATTACTCGTACGCTGACCGGAGGGCAAAACATCAACCTGGGCTATTACAGCACGGATGGAGGCAAATGCGCATTGCTGTTAGCGCAGGACGGCGACTACGAGCAAGGCCGGGTATGGTTCGGCGAAATGGGCGTTGACATCATCGGCGGGGTCAATACCAACGGGACGGCCTATTTCAGCAACTGGATGGACGCGCAGAATAGCGGGAGCACCGCGCCGGTCTATTTCACGGCTGCGGCCGGCGGCACCGTCAACATGAACAACAACCTAATCGGCAATGCGAATAATTCGATGGTTAAGATTGGAGCCGGTACCGTACGCATGCTCAGCGGCGGGGCCAACGGCGGCGACAAAGCCTATGCCGGCGGGACTACGGTGCGCGCAGGAACACTGCTCGTGGCGGCAGACGCAGACGGCACGGCCGACCCGAGCGGAGGAGGCGGCAGCCTGGGATACAACGACCTCCCCGTGCAAATGGGCGACAGCCTCTCGCAGCCCTCGGATGCGCTGGCCTTGTTGACGGAAGGGGCAAGGCGTTTGGTGACGCACCAAATTGACGTCAACGCCTATGGCGCGGGGACAACCATCGGCGCCAACGATGGAGGCAGTCCCGTCTTTTCCGGACCGGTCGCGCTGGCCACGAACGTCCAATTGCTGGCCCAGAATCAGGCGAACGTGACATTCAGCGGCGCCATCAGCGACGGTGGCGCCGGTGCGAGGTTGACCAAGTTGGGAACGGGCACGGTGACGCTCACGGCCTCGAACTCCTACGGCGGCGGCACGCTGGTTCTGGCCGGGACCCTTGACGTCCAGAGCGACGGCGGGCTGGGAAGCGGCAACGTCGCGGTTGCCGATGGGGCGACGCTTATCCTCGAGCTTGGGGTCGCGGGTTCGTACATCGGTTCAACGGCGGACCTCTTATTGAGTGGATTACCCGTAGTCAATCTGAACTTTAAAGGGACCAATACAATTCATTCCCTGTCATTCGACGGCGGCGCCACTTATGCCGCAGTGGGCAAGTGGGGTTCGCCGAGTTCCGGCGCAGCCAGCACCGACAGCCGGTTGACTGGGACAGGCGTATTGCAGGTGACGAGCGCGGCCAGCCCGGCGCCGATTCCGACCCAGTTGGGGCTGGTTTCGGCGATCAACCCGTCCTACTATGGCGCGCCAGTCACCTTCACGGCAACGGTCAGCGCGCCAGGTTACCTCCCCAGCGGCGCAGTGCAGTTCCTGCTCAACGGTGTGCCGAGCGGCGCGCCAGTGGCGTTGGATTCGGGGGTGGCGGCGGTTTCCCTCAGCTTGCCGGAGGGGACCAATACGGTGTCCGTTCAGTATCCAGGCAGCGGCAGCTTCAAGGCCAGTTCCCCGTCGAGCCTGAGGCAAGTGGTGATTCTGCCGCCGCCTGGTTATAACCAGTTCACCCGTCCGGTGATGACGAACGGTGCTTACCAAAGCACATACCAGGGCGTTCCGAATGCGCAGTACGCGATTGACAAGACAATCAGTCTGACTCCACCGGTAAGCTGGACGGCGGTGGTCACCAACCGGGCTAGCGCCACAGGCGTGATCACCTTCACTTTCAGCCCCATGGGGCCGGAAGGTTATTACCGGATGCGTTCCGTGCCTTAAGTGAGTTATAGCACCACGACTCGGTTTCCTGCGTGTTGCGCCCCGAAAGGTCTATATTGCCGGTGTGACGCCTTGGCCGGACCTCAACTGGATGAAGCAAATGGAGCCCGGAATGTGACCTTGGCTGAGGAGGGCTTCCTGAATGGGTGTCGTTACCTGCTGCACGACCGAGACGCCAAGTTCTGTGCCGGGTTTGATGCGATCCTCCGGGCTGGAGGCGTGGAGCCGGTCGTGCTGCCGGTGCGAAGTCCCGATCTCAATGCTTACTGCGAACGCTGGATCAGGTCAGCGAAAGATGAACTCCTGTCCAGGCTGATTCTGTTCGGGGAGAGGTCGTTACGGCACTGCCTGGAACAGTACGTTGCCCATTTTCACAGCGAGAGAAACCACCAAGGCAGGGGCAATGTGATTCTGTTTCCGGTGCCGGCTGACCAGATTGGGGGGAAGGAAGGACCGATTCGGAGGAGAGAGCGGCTGGGAGGGGTACTCAGGTTCTACTACCGTGAGGCTGCATGAATTGTTTGACCTTACGGGTTGCCTGGCTGAGGCCGCACCCGTGGAGCTCCACGTTGCCACCAACGGCAACGACCTTTGACCTCGCGGGCCTACCACATGTTCCAGTAGCCGCCGCCTTGGTAGGCCCAGTAGTTCGTCATGTTCCGGAGGTTCTTCCAGTTGACTGAGCCCGAAAGGAGCAGAACATTGCCGCCCGCGCCGCCGACTTGGCGCGAGGTGGTGAGCTTGGTCACGCCCCCGATAAACGGGTCGCCGGCTTCCTTGGCCGCCCCGCCCGGCCCGTGCGGCGCAATGACCCAGCCGTAACCGGTCGCAGGGTCGGCCCAGGCATTCAAATCACAGGCCAGCACCAGCATTGGGCTGTCGGTCGTCTTTTGTGGCGAATCCCACCGCGGCGCCGGTTCTCCGGGCCAGGGCTTCTTGGCGCCACCATTGTAGCTGCCGTCTCTCCGGGTCCGGCCGTTGTTGGTGGGCAAAACGTCGTGACTAATGCCATCTCTAGCAAACAGCAGTTCTTCAGGTTGAGCCAGTAACTGTTCAAGGTCCGGCCATTGCGCAGTTACCAGCAATTACTTACAGATTAGCAATTGTCATTTCCGCCGTCCAGGTGCCTACAGCAAATCCCAAATGCATTCTAATGTCCGTCACGAAATCCAGCAGGCTTTTGCATTTGATCGAATTGGCTTGGGCCTTGGCCCTGGACAACGCCGGAAGCAGCATTGCGGCCAAGATGGCGATGACGGCGATGACGACGAGCAGTTCGACAAGCGTAAACGCGAACGCCCGGCGAGCCAATGCCCTCGGGGACCCGCTGCCTGCTTCGAAACCAGTCGCCCTTTTCACGATAAATACAAACGTTAACCTACCGCGGCCAAACCAATCGGTCAAGGCCGCCGAGGCGCGCCCGGCGGCCGACCCGCTCGCACAGCGTCCAAGGTCCTTTGAATTGTCTTGGCACGATCCCCATAATACGAGGCGAGCAGATCGAGTCAGGTTGGCGCAGGCAGAGAATGCGCGGTCGCCGATGTTGGTGACACTGTTGGGGATGGTGTAGCCTCCGGTTTTCCCGGCCGGGTATGCGATGAGCGTGGTCTGGCCCACATTGGAAAATGCGGGGTGACCCCTTTTTTTCCCCGTCCTCCCTGAGGTCCTCGTTCGCGGATCCGCTCGACCCTGCGAGTTCCGGCACAAGCCCGGAAGCCGCGCAATAGCCGTCGAAGCCGCACCTTGTCCGGCCAACCGTTAAATCGCCGTGCCGCGGATTCTTGGATTTTTTTTCGTGCGCTTTTGGCTCAGCGTGGGTCTGAACTACTGAACAGACGATGACGGACAGCCTTGGAATTCGGGGCGATGACTGGCTGTCGATCGTTGGAGCGCTTTTATGGAAACGCAGGGAACGACTTTTCACGCCGGGACCGCCGCTCGGAAGACGGGGGCCTTTACGCTGATCGAGTTGCTCGTGGTGATTGCCGTGATCGGCATCCTCGCGGGCCTGTTGTTGCCGGCCCTTTCAAAGACCAAGCAAAAGGCCCAGGGAGTCTATTGCCTCAACAACGGCAGACAGATGATGGCGGCCATGACGCTCTACACGGGGGATTACCACGACCTGTTTCCACCCAACCCCGACGATGGCAACGTAATCCCAGGCCATAACTGGTGTTCTGGGGTCGCCGGCGTGAATGGCCCGGCGGAGTTTAATCCCGACCTGCTGAAGGACCCGAAGCGGAACCTGCTCATCCCGTACCTGGCGGGGAACGTCTCCCTGTTTCACTGTCCTGGCGACAAGCGGCAGGGTCCGTATCAAGGCTCCGACCCGAACCTTTTGGGCAGGACCGTCCCCGCCGCCAGGACCTTCTCCATGAGCCAGGCGGTTGGCTCGATCTGCCCCGGGTTTGCCGTCGGCACAAAGGGGATCAGCACCCCGTTCCCCCCGCACTCGGGCGTGCCGTTCCGGCCGGTGAACGGGCCCTGGTTGAACAACCGGTTCAACCATCTGGCCGATTCGCCCTGGTTGACCTACGGGAAGCTCTCGAGCATCCGGCCCCGGGACCGGCGATGCTCTGGGTGCTGGTGGATGAGGGCATCCACGGCTTGAATGACGCCGCCTTCGCCTTCGGGATGGAACAGCCCATATGGATTGACGCGCCCGGCACCTATCACAACGGAGGCTGCGGCTTTGCCTTCGCGGACGGGCATTCCGAAAGCCACAAGTGGTTGAGCTCGACTGAGAAGCACGGTGACCGGTATCGCATAAGGGACCCGCAGGATCATCTCGACTGGGTTTGGATGCGCGCTCGGACCTCGGCAAATATCAGCGGAGACGTACCCCCACCCTGAGAGCGCCGATGGACGAGCCGTGAAGAAGAAGAGAATCCTCCTCACCATCGCGGCGTGTCTGCTGCCAGTTGCATGCCTCGGGCTCGCGCTGATCCACTGGAGGCATCCCCCTCGGGTGGTGCTGAGTTTCTGGTCCGCCGCTTTTCTGCCCGATGGCAAGACACTCTTGACCACCAGCGGGCAGGATAGGCTGGCGGACCCGCCTCGGCAGGGGGAGGTTGCCGCTTGGGATCTGGCCAAGGGCAAGAGGCGTCGCCTGATATGGCAGCCCTGCGGAATCCGCGCGGCGGTCCCGTCCTCCGACGGCAAGTTCGTCGCCCTTGGCGATTTCAGCGGCGCCACGAAGTTGCTCAATCCGGTCTCGGGCAAGCTTCTGGCCGTGCTGCCGCCGCACTCAACCCTGGTGAGCGCGGTGGCCATTGCTGCGGACAACACGTTCATCGCCAGCGGCAGCATGGACGGCACCGTGAGCTTGGGTGACACGGCGGGCAAGGAACTGGACATGCTGGTGCTGCCGGGCGAAAAGGTGCTCAATGTGGCCGTCTCGCCCGACTGCCGCCTGCTGGCCGCAACCACCCAAAGAGGGAATGCTTATGTGTACGACCTGCTCAGGAGCGCCGAACCCGCGGTGGTCCTGGCCTACGCAGGACCGCCGATGGAAAGCCCGGAGGCGAACGGGCTCGCCTTCGCGCCAGACGGACTGTCTTTCGCGACCGGGTGCCAGCAAACCGTGAGGCTTTGGGACAGCCGCTCCATCCGCATGAGCCGGGAGTTGGAGGGCGCCGCCTCCCCGGTCAATAGCGTCGCGTTCTCCCCGGATGGGCAAACGCTGGCCGCGGTTGATTCTGGTGGGACGCTCCTGGTTTGGAGCACGGCAGCCGGCGAGCGCTTCGACCAGGCGCCGGCCCACCGTGGGTCCATCTCCTGCGTGGTCTTTTCGCCCGACGGCCGGCGCCTGGCCACGGTTTGGGCGGGATGACTTGACCGTGAAGGTCTGGGACGCCCAAACGCTCGCCCTCGTGAGGACCCTCGATGCCCGTGCCCGCTAATCCGCGATGCTGGCAGAGCCTGGTCACCGCAAGGTCCAGACCATCGAATCCGATGATAGCTTTCAGGGCTATACGGCGGCAGTCTATTTTCCGCCGTGTCCTATATTCGTTGGCGTATGTGGCCACCGAGAAATGGACAGAGTCCAGCTGAGACGGCGGTGGCCACACGGCGGGCAGACCCCTCACCCTGGCCCTCCCCCTCGGAGGGGCCTCTGGACCCCCAGGGAAACGGAAACGGGTAACGACGAATCGATAGCGCCTCGTTTACAGAGAGCCCAAATCCACGTTGACCGGCCTCGTTGATCCCTGCCCGACACGCCTCCGGGGTGTTG
The DNA here is from genome assembly GCA_963749495.1 of uncultured bacterium. Taxonomy (GTDB): domain Bacteria; phylum Verrucomicrobiota; class Verrucomicrobiia; order Limisphaerales; family UBA8199; genus CAVQND01. The sequence goes on along the minus strand of CAVVMW010000010.1, from coordinate 655,849 downwards.
CCTGGTGACAACGTTCACACCGGGCAGTCCATCCAGGTCAGGCTCACGCCGGAGCAGCGCGTGCGGCACATGCACATCATTGGCGCCTCAGGGACCGGCCAGTCCACGCTCCTCTTCAACCTCATCCGCCAGGACATACGGCTCGCCGAGGTGACCTTCACCCCGGGACCGCCTGCACGTAGTTCCGCAAGCCAAGGCGCACCCAGTTGTCGCGCTCGTAGCCGTAATGCGACTCCATTGTCGCCGTCTTCAGGTCAATCAAGCAGACCGCTCCCTGGGCAGTTCCTGCCCTTCCAAGTCGGGTCGAGAAAACCGTCCGTGGAGAAATCCTGCGGATTGTAATGATACGCGTACGAGAGCGAGCGTTTTCCGAAGGCCCCTATCAAGGCGGGGTTGAGCGCCTGGAAGGCCTGCGGGCAGACGTAGTCCTTCCCGCGGGCCATGAGCCCGTCCAGGAATGGCGCCGAGGGCGTCTTCAGCAGGTTCTCGAAGTCGGGATTGGCCGCCTTGAGCGTGTTGACCACCCAGTCATCAACATACCGAAGGACATCCATTGCCGTCGTCGTGGCGCCGGCTTCCACGACGCAAGCTTCGTCGGTTGCGCCGTCGGCCACGATGTAGAGCCATGACACCCCGCGCCGGGCTTCCTTGATCGCATTCACGGCCTCCTTGCATGTCCCACCCCGCTCGATGCTGTGGCGTGTCAGCAGGAGCGAATTCAAACCCGGGCGGTCCGGGTCGCAGTTGGCCGCCGGGCACATGTCAACGCCGATCCCCACGCCACGGACATTCACGCCGGCAATCGTGCCCACCATTCCTGGGGCGGCCACGCTCACCGTGGCAATCCCATCAGCCGGGTTCCGGATGATCATCGCGGCCACGTCCTGGAACACATGCGCGGTCGCGAACATGAAGTCCCGCCCCAGGAAATGGTAATCGCCTCCCGTCGTCGGGTCCTTTCCGCTTGCGGCGAAGCCGTTGCAGGCCAGGGGGCACCCGGAAATGCCCCGGCTTGAGGGCAAGCAGGCGTTGCTTCACCGGCGCCAGGACCGTGTAGGCCGACGGGAGCCGGCCCGGTATCAAGAGGCTGCGGAAGATTGCGCTGCTGTCAGTCGGAATCATGGCTATGAACGTCGGCTTCTTAGCCTCAGCAGTTATTGAAGGCGCTTCTCCTCACCGTTCGGCCATGGTTTTCTCTGGGGCTACGGCATGTATCCTCACTACTTTCATCTGGCGTCGATGGGCAATCCTAGGGCTTGCGGGCGAGGAGCCGTCCGAAGAGCCTCCGGCCAGGCGGGCAACCCAACGCCTCTTCCGCCTCGTGGGTCTCCTTTCGCGCATCCTGCCGGTCAAAGTCCGCATGGACTCCTTCGACCCGGCATATAACGACGAAAAGAAACAGTATCTCGAAGACAAACGCCGCTACCAGTCGAAGTGTGCCCGCAGATGGCTGGCATTTTGCTTTGGGTTCCATGTGGCCTGGATGGTGGGCCAGTGCGTTTGGTGTATGTGCAGCGAGAAGGTCAAGCGGTTGCTTCTGAACGTTCTGCCCGAGTCTTTCCGCAAATTTCTCGGCGGCTGAGTCGGAAGGACCAAAGCCCAAAAGCAGAGTGAGACCCCGGTGAGCAAACCGGGCAAGAAGTTGGTCGCGCCGAGGAGCGCCAGCGCGTGCGCCGCCAACTGGAGCACAAGCCCGGCCAGGAGCGCGACCAGGTCAGTTGGTGGCGACCGACGGCCTGAGCACGGGCCACCTGGCCTCCAGCCCGCATCCGCCACATCGTCCAGGTCGCCAACGCCAATGCCTCCATGTAACCGGTCTCAACCGCTGCCTGGCGTACCAGGAGGACGACCAGACGCTGAGCCCGGTCCTGGTAGAGCCCGGTCCTGGTACCGTGACAGCCCCGGACGGCTGCGGTTCCTCGGCCTCCGCCTCGACCTCAGACTCGGCAGAGGATGGCCTCTGGCCGGTGAGCGCCGCCAGCCGTTCGAGGGCACCTGGGCGCTCCTGAAAGCACATGCCCCAGACGATGGCGTCTTCCACCACAATCAGCAGGCGGTCGTCCGTGACGTAAATCTCATTGAGCGGCCTGGTGAATGTAGCCCGCGACGACCAATCCCTTGAGACCGACGATGTCGACCTCCGCCTCACCGGGCTCAACCTCTGCCCGGCGCACCACAGCGTGGACCAGGCCGTGGACATCGGCGCTACGGTTATGGACCAGGGCGAGACCAGCGACGGCGGCCCGGTGCAGCCCGGTCAGACCGCGACTAGCCCTCGCACCTGGGCGGTTTGCGCTGGTCCGCACAGCTCGTCGCTTGTTGTTGCTCCAGCCACTCGGAGAGCGAACTGCACCCGGGAGACGGCTGACCGGTTTCGCCCACGGGCTCGCCACACTTGGCGCAACGGGGCTTTTCGGCCTCCTCCAGCATGGCCATCAGGGCCGCCAGTTCTTCGTCCGACAACTCGAGAATTGGGTCGATCTTGTTCATGTCAACGCATTCGGGCACGACGGCGTGTTCTCAGGGAACCCCCACAGCGTGGCTCATCGGGATCCTTCCAGCCACGTTCCTCTGTATCAGCCCCGTGATGCACACTAAAGCCGTCGAGATAGTTCATATTCGCCTGCCGTAGCTCAATGCTAAGGCCTGCAGAGAATTCTATTACCCCGGGTGTGTTGCGCGCAGCCGCTGGCCAGGTCATCTCGAAGCCAACGAGGAACTGGAGCAAATCACGGCAGAGAATCGTGCTCACCCGGCCGTTTTGGAGGTTCGGTGGCAGATTTACGCTAAGGCCAGGAAGTGGGATGCCGCGCTGGACATTGCCTCGGCGCTGATTCAACTGGCCCCCGAACATCCATTGGGCTGGGTTCACCGGTCCTTTTGCCTGCATGAACTGAACCGCTCGGCCGAAGCCCGTGACAATCTGCTGCGGGTGGTGGACAAATTCCCAGAGGACCCGATCATGCGCTACAACCTGGCCTGCTATGAGTGCCAGTTGGGCCGGATCGAACAAGCAAAGCACTGGTTGGAAAAGGCGTTTGAGATTGGCGATCCCAGGAAATTGAAGCTCATGGCCCTCGATGACCCGGACCTGGAGCCGCTGTGGAGGAGTATTGGAGAGGTCTCACTAGAGTCTATGTCAGGTTAAAGGCCGACTATTCACTGCCTTTACCCTCCATCAGCTCCTTGAAGCTGCGGAGTTGTACAGACTACACCAGCTCATCATCCCGTTTTGCCCTTGATGTCCGTGGTGGTTTGAGCGGGTCGTGTTGTAGGTTGTTGCCCGCTGTGCGCGAGCGCGGACTTGGGATTCGAGGAGTGACGACATTATTCAATCCAAGTGCTGAAATTCTCATACCCTTTGTCGCGATTCCATCGATAGACGGGGTATTGTTGCGAGAGTGTGAACGCCTTCCCGCGATCCTGGGCGGTAATTGTGCTGACCTCGTAGGTGGCTGAGTTGTCAATTTCCTCGGTACTCCACCCAGGCCGAATCATTGTACCTCGAGCATCGTCAAGCGGGTGCCGGCGTCGTTGAATCGATAGCAAAGAAAGTCGGACGGATTTGGTCCAAGATCCTTAGTTTGCTGGTTCTTGTCCTTAATTCCGTTGATATGGATGCCAAGGAGTTTGTTCCCGCGTTTCATGCTCCTAAGGATCTCGTACCGGACCCATGGTCGTGCCCAGGTGTCGGAACCTATAAGCACGACGGTTACTGAGGTGTTTTCAAGTTCTGCGTTTATGAGGCGCTTGAGGGCGAGGGGGTTGGTGTTTCTGGCTTCCTCCCAGATGGAGGCTTCGAAATATCCCGCCTTCTCAACGCCCTCCGTAAGGTTGTGGTTGCGCACGACGTTCGCACGGAACTCGATGACGCCTTTGTAGTGAAAGGCGAAGTAAACTCTTTTGGACATGGCTGACTTAAGGTTTCTGGAGTTGTTGGATCATTTCCTGGAGGGCTGAGAGTATCTCGTCGGGGTGCGCCGAGGCAGTGCCGATTTTGTCAAAGGCTTGGTGAAAGCCCGCGTTCGCGACGGGGTAGAAGCGAGCGAAGTCGCCGGATACCTCTTTCCAGAGTTGCTCGGCCATGAATCCGGTGGCCCCGACGGGAAGCGGTCGAACTCCGACCTGGAGGCAGAGGTCGAACTCCTGCCTCATGCCGCTCGAAGGGACTATGTCCCCTTTAGCGTCGCGTTTGTTACCGAAGACAAAGATGCCGATGCCGGGATAGTCGTCAACCAGAGCGGTTTGAACGCCAAAGCGCTTCAGATCTCTGATGAAGTAGTGTTGCTTTAACTGGCGGTGCTTGAATTCGGCTTCGGTCTCGTCCTCCCGCGGGGATACCCTCTTCTGGATGGAGAAGTGCTGCCGAGCGTGTTGCTCGTACTGGACGCGGACCCGGCTCAGGATGTAGTCGATATTTGGGTCGGTGAAACTGAAGCCCAGGAAGAGAAAGGTCTTCTCGATAAGATCGCCTCGTAGGGCCGAAGCAAACGCGTTCATCTTGACAGGATATGCTTCGTAGTCGTCTTTGAGATGATTGCCTCCGCCGAGTGGTCAACGTCACCGTGCATCTTGTAAACTACGACGTTGCGGTCGAGGCGGGTCACGGCCAGTTGCTTCAGGGTATACTTGACATCAGGGATTTTCTTCGCTGCCAGAAGGGCCTGTTCGATCAGCTTGTCGTAATTCGTGGTCCAGTACGTGTAGATGGGGAGACGCGCGAGGATGGCATGATTGCGGGTCGGTGCGCGTGTTTGGGCGAAATAGTCGAAGATGACTTGGGTGAGGCGGGCTTTGTTGCCTCCTGCTTGGTTGCAGTGGTACTGAGCGAGCGTTACGAGGTCGTCTTCCTCGTCGGGATCTAAGCCGAGGTCGGTGATGACGTCCTTGAGGAGCCCCTTCCAGTCCACGTAGCCTGAGGCCATGGAGAGGCCGGCACCGGCGAAAACGGCGGCGTTTCTGTTGTGCAGTTCGCGGGTGAATTCCCGTATGAAGGCGGATTCGGATATGGCTTCAGTGCTCATACTTGGGGAGCTCGTTGCTCTTTGAGCTTGAACGAGTGGGTGGACAATTTGATGGTGCGGGCGTTTTCGCTGACGGTGCGAACGACGAAATCGGGAGCGCCAGTCGGGATTTGGGCCTGGACTTCGAGGGTGATGGTGAGCTTGGCGAGGGGGAGGAGGGTGAGGTGCTGGATGAGTTCCCGGCGATCTTACCGACTCGCTGGGGGTTCAGTTCGCCGGTACCCGAAGAAGCGCTCGGGCTTGAGGGGCCCGGGTGGTTTTTGTTCAATGACCGGGCCGGGGCCTTCGCCCTTGCCGGCCTCGCCTGGTTGTGCCGGTAGAGCCGGAGGCTGGGAGGACTGGCCTGCGGGAGGCGCGGGTTTCTCCGCGTCGACCTGACTTTGGGCGGCTTCCGGCTTCACGCGGAGGGCAGTTTGCCTGTCCTCCGTAACGACGACTTGCTGGGCGCAACGGAGAGCGCGGTAGCGTTTGGCCTGGCGGTCATAGTCATCGGCATAGGCGAAACAGGCCGTAACCCATTTGAGGGGAGCAACGCCTTGGCCGATGGCCTCAATGAGATCCGAGGCGACCACGAGTTCACCCGATCCATCGAACGACACTTTCAGTCCGTTCTGCTGCAACTCCTCCGCAAGCGGTCGCACAACCGCCCTGTCCTTCAAGTTGTGACTGAGGGAAACGTCATACTCGGATTCCGTGGACATGCACTGGATATTAGCAGCCGAGACGGCTTCGGCAAGATTTTCACTAGCTGTTCTCCCACTGGGAGATGGCTTCCGCCAAGCTGGAATCCGGCAGGCGGGTCAGTTTCATGACCCTGCGCGGCGATGAACCAACTCAAAATGGATATACAGCAGACGATTAGCACGTTGACCCGCAGTTGCTGGTCACAGCGCAGGATAGCTCGGGAACTGGGGATCGACCGCGAGACTGTCGCTCGATACCGGCGATTGGCCCGCCAAGCGGGGGAGCCAAACCCAGCCATTTCGCCCACCGGGTCGGAGGTTCCGACGGCGCCGAGCAACCTTTCAGCCCGGCGGGCAAACCCGGCCATTTCGCCCGCCGGGTCCGGGCCGGTCGAAGGACTAAAACCAGCCATCGCGCCGGCCGGTCCGCAAGCGACGAAGGCGCCGAGCAACTCTCCAGCGCAGCCGGCAAACCCAGCCATTGTGCCTCCCGGCTTGGAGGTTACGAGGGCACTGAGCACCCCTCCAACGCAGCCGCCAAACCCAGCCGTTTCGCCCGCCGGGTCCAAGCCGGGCCGAGTCAGTCACTGCGAACCGTTTGAGAGCTTCATCAAAGCAGGTTTGGACGCCCGCTTGTCCGCTCAGCGGATTTACCAGGACTTGGTGAGCGAGCAGCGGTTCGCCGGCAGCTACGATTCGGTGAAGCGCTTTGTGCGCCAATTGCACGCGGCCAATCCCCTGCCGTTCCGGCGGATGGAGAGTGAGCCGGGACAAGAGGCGCAGGTCGATTTTGGCCAGGGGTGTCGATTACCTCGAATGCGGTCAAAGACGGACCTTGAAAGGACTCGGCCGGCTCAGTGCGGCGGTGCAGGACTATTGGTCGGCCCGCTCGGAACAGAGCCGGGAAGGAAGCCATGAGGCCCGGGCGTTTCGATGAGCATCCTGAACGAATCCAACAGGCCTCTTAGCAGTTCGTATTCATCACGAGGGCCTTCTTTCGGTCCCACCCTGGTGGTCGTCCTCGTTACGGAGTCGGCGGCTGCGTTGGTGCCGTTCACATTAAACAGGATCGAGGCTGAGGTCAAAATCTGTCCTGGAGTCGGCGCGGCATTGGTGCCGGGTGCCCGTGAACCGAGCGTGGCCGCATCCAGAAACCTCTGTGATTCCTCTTCCGCAGGCGTATGTTTTTCCAGGGTCAGGTCGCCGTCTCTCGGCAGCAGCACGCTAAAGGCGAAGGCATTGGACAAGACTCCAACGCCGTGCGGACCGCTAACGACGACCTCCAATTTTTTGGTGGCCATTGTGATCTCATTGGTGGAATAGGTCGCCGATCGTGGTGGGACATATGCAACCAGGTTCTTGGGTGACCAGGTACTCAAAGCTGCAATTGACGCCTCCAACGGTCACCCGGCCCACGACTGCGCCAGTGTTGCCTCCGGCCTGATTAGCCTGGAAGTAAGTGCCGCCAATCATTCCGTCGAAATTGGAACCAACAATTGAGATCGTGGTCGTCGAGTAAAGATTGCCCTCCGCCGGATGCACCGAAACAACCGTCAATGCATGCGGGCCTGGGACGATCTTCTTGGGGGCGATCACCAAGGCGTTGGTCAACACGCTCTCACCGCCAGAGGTCACGACAACGACGTTGTATTTACCTGTCTTGAGTTTTGATAAGCAGTTGGCAGTTAAATCGAGTCGGAGGAAAGTGTCGTGCCTATCTATGGAAACGGAGGTCGGCAAATTCGTGGTCTTGCATGTTGCCTCAGTAAGGGCCGCCCCGCCAATGACAACCCTCAAACTCTGATCGCCCACGAACAAATTGCCCCCAGTGATGGTCAGCGTCTCTGGCTCAATAAGGAGTTTATCGGCTGGCGACGGCAGGCCAGGTGGAGTGGTTGCCGTTTCCTGCAGGTTTGTCGGAAAAACCCCGGTGATAACCGGGGCGGGAACCGGGGAAACCGTCACCGCGTTGCTGAGAATCGTTGATCCCTCCGCATTGACCACTTCTAGATTGTAGCTGCCCGGTTGGAACCGGTCCCTTCTGTCGCCCGGCAGGGGCACTTCGATCAGATGCTCGCCCCCGAGCTGACAACCCTCCATTACGACTCCGCCCAAGGTTACTTTTTTCAGGCGAAAACGGCGGTCGGTCCTGCAGTCATCCGCGTCGACGACATACCGGCAAAAGACAGTGATCTTCGGGGGCATAAAATCCCGGCGGAAACTCGCAGGATAAACGGCTGTCACCACTGGCGTCACCGCCGGGAGCGTGTTATGGTCAATCCGCCCCACAGCAAAGGTCTTCAGGTTCGACAAGCGGCGCCAGGCCTCAGAGTAGACAGCCGAAGGGCCAGTGTACGCGCCGTGGATTGCCTTCAGTTCGTTTTCGATTAGATCGAGATTCGACGCCGTTCTGAATCGCTCTTCATCCTGTAGCGGGCTCCCGGGCCTGGACCATGGGTACGCCAACGGATCATAGAACCAGTGCTTCCACCAACTTCGGCGCTCGGCGGGCAACCAGCGCGTTTCGGTGGTGGAGACGACCTCCTTATAATCCATGACCTCACCCTCATCGCAGACGAGCACGATCAAGGCGGGAAAGCTCGACGGTTCGAGGACGTGGCCCGGACCGCTGGCCGGGTTGCCTGGCTGTTCCAAAGCCTGGAATTCCGGGTCGAACCGGTAGGTCACATCGCTGCCACGCGAACTGGGAACGACCAGTGGCAATAGGTTCCGCGAGGCGCTGTCCTGGCGCGTCAGGTTCTGGTAACTGGCCAGCAGTTGCGCCTGCAGTTTGGGCGACACGGTCTGCAAGGAGGAGGAGACTTGCACCAGAAGGTTCAGTTGCTTTTGCAGGCTGCTCCGAAAATCAAGTGCTTGGGCGTCGGCGAACGGAAAAATAGAAAGGACGCCAGGATACCTGTCCTGGAAACCAAGAGCCTTTATCAGAGGATCGTACGGCTCCATGTCCTCATCCTCCAACATTTGAGGAGTGATCGGCGTCCCGTCCCGGGTGGTCGGTGGTTTCCCCCGTTTATTGGCCAGTTCCATGAGCTTTTGTTTTCTCTTTTCAACGGTGGGGGCACCGTATCGGAAGTTGAGCTGCACCTCGCCCACGTACCCTTTCTTGGTCCTCCAGCCGGGCGAGATGCCCACCTGCATCACAGCCAGGTACGCTCTTTGGTTGTTCGGCAGGTTGAGCGGATCCGACATAAAATTGAGGACCCGCTCGGTTTCTTTGTCGGTCGCCCCCACCTTGAGCACGTCGTTCTGCGAGAGTTGCGGCGACGAGTCGGCTTGCGATAGAAGACTCAGGTAACCGCTTGGTCCCCCATTCGTCGCCGATGGTGCCGGAACGTTGGGGAGAGCAGGCGCCACCGCATTGGTCGAAGTTGCTGCGGAAGTGGTCGAAGTTGCCGGCGAATTCGTTGCAGGCGGCGGCGAATTGGTGGATTTTGGCGGCGTCGGCGCGAGTGAAATCTGGTTTTGGGTCATTTGCACCTGTAATTGGCCCGTCACGGTCTTCTGGACCAAGGTGGCGGCCGCACCCTGGACATTTTGCCGCACCTGATCCATGTAAAACTCCGCAGGTTGATTGTAATTCAGATTAAAGAAGCCTTGGCCACCGTTTACAGCAAGGTTATCAATGAGGACGAAGCCCGAAATCGAAGCCCGGCCCCACTCTTCGACATTGCGGTCGATCTGATTCAGGGCCTTTTTTATTTTATTAAGATTCTTCGTGACATTAGTAGATTCTGCTGACAGAACATCATTTGCCACCCATCCAGGTAAGAACCCTGCGACTACCACAACCAATTGAACCGAAATAAGCAGCAAACGCCGAACCAAAGAACCCATTATTTTAGTCATAACTTCACCAAATGCGCACCTTGACTAGATCGCGCAATGTCCAGGGCTATTCTGATAACCAACTCGCCACCCAACAACATCACCGTGTAACCAGCAAACCGCTGCGGTGACGTGCTTATCGAATCTATGCTTCTATACGACATTCGCACGGGAGGATACCGGTGTCAAGCAGATCTTTGGAGCCCTGGCATAGGTGCAAGTGTCAAAACCTGCGCTTCTCCCTCCCCTCCTGCCTCGATCCTCCTGCTGCTGGTATGATTTCAGGGTAACGGATTAACTCCAAGAGCCCATCCCCCGCCCCCACCCTTTTTGAAGGTGCTGAGGGCTTTTCATGTACAAACCCCCCTTATCCCCCAAAACCTATGTCCCCTCAAGCTGGTTTTCTACTCCAAGATCAAATCGTCCCTCGCCTCAAATCAGCCTCCAACGCCATCTCCAGCACAACGAACCGGACTAGAGGACGGCCACACGTCCATGAAGGAGGCGGGCCGACGCCTGCTCTACTTTCCAAAATACTCCGCGGGCTCGGCGAAGCACTTCTTGAACTCGGCACTCATTTGAGCGGCGTGGACGCCGTCAATGAGACGATGATCGAACATGACGCCGATGGGCAGGATGGGGCGCACTTTGACCTCGCCGTTTTCGACGACGGCCTTGTCGGTTATCGCACCCAGGGTCATGAGGAGCGGGACCCGCGAGTAGGGCACCAACGGCGCCCAGGCGACGTTGATCCCCATCCCGCCCACGTTCGAAATCATGACCGAACCGAATGGGTCCCGCGGCAGGCCGAGAAAGCCCAGGTTGAAATTAGACACCCTTCTTCGAATCACTTCGGTCTTGGGGATCCAGCTCGAGGCTGTGATCGCCGAAGCCCGGAAAAGGGCTGACAAAAAGTGAATTCCTGGTTCTGCCGGAGTCGGCTGGGGGCGAGCAGGCGGCCACCCCACCGTGGGCGCCACCCTTGGTTTTCGTTCTGTGCGGTCTGGCGAGGACCCAACCTGCTGCGCAGAATTTGGTTCTCCTGCCGCAGGTAGTCGTTCTCCGAGGCCAAGTCGCGACTGAAAAGCCTCTGAACCTCGGTGATCAGCGGATTGGATGAATTCATGGGCTGCTGGTTCACGGAGTCCAGCATACTGTCAGGGGCGGATCGTGCGAATTCGAAAGCTGGCCATGGTGAGAGATGCGTGCGGATGAATTTCTGCACCATACGGGGGGCGTCTTGAGGATGCGCAGGGCTTCGGTTTTCAATACTCCGTCCAGGGCGGCGAAACTGGCGTCCCGGTCATGGACCAGACACCGACATGGCTCCCCGCGGAATCCGAGCGCAGCAGCCTCCATCGATCAGTTGCCGCAGGGAGGCACGTTGCGCCAGTTGGCGACGGTGTCGTTGACGACCTGTGGGCCGGAGGGGCTAAAGGTCAATGTCAATGTCCGGTTGAGGGTCTCGCCGCAGTCGCCGGCCTTCTCCACCAATGACCAGTCACCGAGGGCGTACTTGTAGAAGATTTCTGTGCCCTCCTTGCCCATGAACTCGATGGTCCACTGGGTGGCGCCCAGAGGACTGAGTTGGACCCCCGCTGGGTTCCACGCGGGCAAGTGGCCCAATCCGGCGCGAAAAGCGCGGTTTCGCCCATACAGGTCGTCGGCCGCCACTCGCTCGAAGGGCAGGCCTTGTTGCACCGCTCGCTGGATCATGGCCAGCGCCAACTGCGGCTTGGTCTGGAAAGTCCGTTGCGCAGGCACGCCCACTTCTTGGCGCAACTCCGCATACTCGGGGCTGAACCAGTGCTCCGGCAAAAACAGACTCATCGTCCACCAGGGTCCATACCCCGCTGGCCGGATGCACAAAGCTCAGGCAGGTGGCCACCTGGCACAGGTCCACTTTGCCCAACCGACCGTTGTGCTGGCGGGCAGCCCCGGCGGTGAAAGACTCTTTTGCTTGATCCGCATCGGGTGCAGTCCGCGCCCGACGCCAATGCTCATGCGCAACGGCACGTGCGGGAAATCCGCGAGACGCTCGATAACCTGATTCTGTTGGGTGAGCCTCACCTGCGCCGCTCTCTGGCCACCATCCAGGAATGTCACAACGCCCGAACGTCCACACCAAGGGATCGGCAATGTCATTCCGCTGGGCTTTGCTTACCCCGCCGTGCCGGCGCGGCCAGCCCAGATGCACTGCCATGAGGCTCTGGGCGGCCTCCTGAACCATTACGCGCTGAACCATTACGCGCTCAAGCAGGCAGCCTGACGGCTTGCAGCCGAAGGACTTGGGCGGACGACCGCTGCCGCATGCACAGCCCGCTCGGTGGCCAGCCTCTGGCGGCAGCTGACAAAAGGTGTGCCGCCTGGGCATTCGCCAGATGAATCTCATTCCCGGGCCTGCGGCTTTCGCCGACGTGTTCGACAGCAAGGACCGACGATGTCCTGCTGCATGAATTTCCGCACCATACAGGGCCTGGCGAGTCCGTTACGCGTAGCGACCGGCGGGGCCGCGAGCTATGGCTCGGAGCCCCGCCCCGCCGCTCGCCGGCCCCCCGCGAATCGGACGGCGCGACAGGGCCCTCCGAAACGTCGCCTTCGGCTCCGAAAAAGCGTCCTGGAGCGAAGGGAAAACTTGACTCAATTCGGACACCCCCTTAAGAGTCATTCCAGAGCGTCGCTACGCTCCGACAACTGTCCGAAACACTGTCCGAATATTTTTGGAATGGGTGTCCGAATTCATCGGAATGCGCATGGGGCGGCATCGCGCAGCAGGACCCAGTCAACCGGGTAGTGGATGTCCGCCGATAATCAACATCGCGCCGATGCGGCAAAACTGGTGGACTGCGGCCAGACCGCCGACCACCGCATAATCTTCCACCACCACGTGTCCGCCGAGCGTGGCGACATTAGACATGATGATGTGGTCCTGGAGCGTGACGTTATGGGCGATATGGGCGTAGGCCAGGATATGGTTGTGCGAGCCGATGCGCGTTATTTCGCCGTCGCCGGTGGCGCTGTTGACCGTGACATACTCCCGAAAAGTGTTGTGGTCTCCGATTTCCGTCCGGGTCAAGCCGCCGTTCCATTTCAGGTCCTGCGTCTTGAGCCCGAGGCTGGCGAAGGGAAAGACCTCGTTGTTGCTCCCCAGGCGGGTATAGCCGTCAATCACCACGTGCGAGTGGAGCTTGCAGCCGTCGCCGAGTTCAACCTGCTCGCCGAGGACGCAGTAGGGGCCGATCTCGCAGTTGTCGCCGATCCGTGCCTTGGGATGGACAATGGCCGTGGGATGAATCACGGAGCGCGTGGTCTAGTGCCCGCAGGAGGGCTAATGCCGGATCTCAGGGTGCATGGGTCGCCTCTAACCCGTCGCGTCAGCCACGATGAACGTAACCTCGGCCTCGCTCACGGTTTCGCCGCGCACCTTGCACACCCCTTTGGCGCGCCCAATCTTCCCGCGAATCTTGTATAACTCGACCTCGATCATCAGCACATCGCCCGGTACCACTGGCTTGCGCCACTTCACCTGTTCGGCGGACATGAAGTAGGCCAGTTTGCCGGCGTTCTCGATGCGTTTGGACATGATAATGCCGGCCACCTGGGCGATGGCCTCGAGCTGCAGGACCCCCGGCATGATAGGGTGACCGGGGAAATGGCCCTGGAAATAGGGTTCGTTGATGGTGACGTTTTTGAGGGCCGTAATCCGGTTGCCTTCGATGGTCAGGACCCGGTTGAACCATCAGGAACGGATAGCGATGGGGCACCAGCCGCATCACTCCGCTCACGTCCATCGCGCCGGTCGGCTCTCCGCTCTCGCTGTTCTCAGACGCAGCGGCCGGCGCGCCGCTCAGGGCAGGGGGCGGCGGCGCTCCCATGAACGAGCGCCGCATTTGGGCGGCAATGCGCCTCACCAGTTCGCAATTCGCCGCATGGCCCGGTTTGACCGCAATCAGGTGCCCGCGAATGGGCCGGCCCAGGAGGGACAAGTCGCCTACGATGTCCAGGATCTTGTGCCGCACGAATTCCTCGGGATAGCGCAACGGTTCGCTCGTGAGCACCGCGTCGTCGCGGATGACCACGGCGTTTTCAAGGCTGCCCCCTTTGATCAGCCCGTTGCGAATCAGGAACTCGATCTCCTCGAAAAAACAGAAGGTCCGGGCATGCGCCAGTTCGCGTTCCCAGTTCTGGGGGTTGACCTCGACGCTGTAATGTTGCGTGAACCGTCCCTGCTTGTCGGCGCTCGTGCAGGTGATGCGGAAAGCCTCGTCCGGGAACAGCCCCATCGTCGTGTCCCCCATCTGGAGTTGGAGGGGAACCTCGACCACGTATGGCTGGCGGCGCTCCTCCTGGGGCACCACCCCCGCCTCCTGCACCATCCGGCAATACTCGCGCGCGCTGCCGTCCGCCACCGGCGGCTCGTTCGCATCCAACTCGACCACGGCATTATCGATGCCGTAGCCCGAAAACGTCGCCAACACGTGCTCCACAGTGTGGATGCGCGTGTTCCCCTTGGCCAGGGTCGTCGAGCGGTTGTTCCCGACGACGTTCTCGACCCGCGCCTCGATTTCCGGCTTGCCTTCGAGGTTGACCCGCCGGAAACGAATTCCGCTGACGGGCGGCGCCGGCACAAAAGTCATCGTCACCCGGTTTCCGCTGTGCAGACCAACGCCGGAATAACTCACGGGACGATTGAGTGTTTGCTGCTGTACCACGCCGAGATTAAACAAGCTAACCGGTCCGTTGGCAAGGGGGAGATTTGGCGGTCGAACCAACGCCTCCAGGAAAGCCTGCTCGCCCCCCTGGAGCACGTTCGCGCTGCCCCGTGAGCCTCGCCGTCCTGAATTAGGTTGCATCAGCCTGGTCCGCAGCCGGGGTCTCCGGCCGTCACCTCGGCCAGAGGCTCATGGGCCGGTACTGCTCGCGCGCCGATCCAGCCAGGTAGCCAATCGCTTGGCGCCCCCGCCCAGATTCCCCGTCATCCACCTCCGCCATTGGATTCTCGCCCCCCTGGGTGAAACCGGTTGCCAACCCCCTCCCCCACTGTCTGAATCGCTGAATCGCAGCGGCAACATTCGCCGGTTGACAGCCTCGTCCCCGTCTGACAAGATGGAAAGAAAATGAGCGAGACTGGAAGCCAGTTCTCCCTCACCCGCGAAGCGTGAACAACCGGCGGCGCGGTGGGAAAGCAAATGTCTATCAGTAATTCTTATGGATTTGAAAGGTAAAGTCGCCTTAATCACTGGTGGGGCGCAAGGCATCGGGCGGGCCATTGCCAAGGAAATGGCCCTGGCAGGAGCGGATCTGGCCCTGGCGGATGTCAACTTCCAGCGCGTGGAAGAAACCGCGGCTGCCCTGGCTACGGAGACCGGCCGCCAGACCTTGGCAGTGAAAATGGACGTTCTCGTTGCCTGCCGGGGTCGAGGACGGCGTTAAAAAAACGGTTGGCAAATACAACCACCTCGATATATTGGTCAATAACGCCGGGGTCACCCGCGACGGTTTGATCATGCGGATGAAGGAGGCGGACTGGGATTTGGTCATTGCCATCAATTTGAAGGGCACGTTCAACTGCATCAAGGCCGTGACCGGCATAATGGTTAAGCAGCGTGCCGGGCGGATCGTGAAC
Organism: uncultured bacterium; assembly: GCA_963749495.1. GTDB lineage: Bacteria > Verrucomicrobiota > Verrucomicrobiia > Limisphaerales > UBA8199 > CAVQND01. The sequence continues at coordinate 640,670 of CAVVMW010000010.1, read as the reverse complement.
ATCGCCTCGGTGGTGGGCCTAATGGGCAACGCCGGCCAGGCGAATTATTCGGCCAGCAAGGCGGGCGTGATCGGGCTGACCAAGACCATGGCCAAGGAATTGGCTTCGCGCGGGATCACGGTGAATGCCGTGGCTCCGGGTTTCATCAAGACGGCCATGACCGAGGCTGTGTCCGAGAAAGCCAGGGAGAATTTGCAGTCTCTTGATTCCCTTGGGCCGGTTGGGCGAGGCTGAAGACGTGGCCAAGGCCGTCGCGTTTTTGGCTTCGGACGAAGCCGCCTATATCACGGGGCAGGTATTGGCCGTGGACGGCGGCATGGTAATGTAACCATCGCCTCTGGCGGCAATACACTCGCGAAAAGCGGTCGGTCATACATTTTTACATTCGTCTCTAAACCAGGCAATTGGAGAGGTAGGTCCAGGTTCCCATCCTGAGGCGCCCCGCGATCCCTTTCAGGGTCATGGTCGTTCCCTGCCGTAACCGCCAGGCGATCTCCACCTTTTCCATATCGCCCTTGCGCCGCCGCTCCAGTTCCATCTCCGTCCAACCCCGGCGTCGCAGCTCCGCTTACACCACACCTTCGGCGTGAGCCGCGTCCGCTTCCCGCAACTCCGCTCCGTAATGGTCTCCGCGCCGCTCATGCACCTGCGCCAACAGCTCCGCTTTGAAGGCCTTGAGCAACTGCTTCAAGTGCTCCGCGCTATCGGCCCGGACACGTTCCTCTGGCTCGGTCTGGTAATCCGAGATTGCATTTTCGCCTCGATCAGGATTCAATCTCAACCATTACAAACGCTGGAATATGAGTTCGACAAACGGTGAGTCTTTTCGGTGTTTTTCTTGGGCCGTTCCCATCGAGTTCACGGACACCTTAAGCCGGTGCAGGTTCGAGGCCACACCATGAAGAAGAAACCCTACCACCAAAGCCTCCGCTCCTACGGTCTCCGTTTCAGGATCATGCTCGCCTTTGGGCCAGATGTGAAAACCGCCGTGGGCGAAGATCCCGATCTCCCAGGTTCCCCAGATGCCCTTGCCTTCTCGAAAACCCCGGTAATACACGTCATGTGAGCCAGGGTAAGTCTTGGTCCAGTAGCACTCCCGGTTCACGGAATCGTATGTCCCACGAATGAGGAATCGGCCAACGTTGTCGTTGCCGTCACCGCTTATGGAACCAACGCCGAAGTCGAGACGCAGGTCCATGCGGTGCCTATCGCCCGGCCCGGAGTTGTAGAACCCCACCCAGGGACCAGATGAAAAGCCGTCGTCGCTCATACCGGTGTTTACGCCTCGCCCCGCATCCTGTCAAAAGGCGCGTGCCGATCTCGGGCCATGCAGCGCCACGATGAAGAACTGCCCGGAACGATGGAAGTGGCTATCCGGCAGGCGGTAGCCATGGCCGTTCCGGCGAAGCTGGCCCAGCCGCCAGGGAAGTCAGCACGGCCAAGGGCTAGAACCGCCGCGTCGTAGTTTTCGTGGTATGGCCGGGCTGAAGGTCGAGAACCAGGCGGATGGTGCCCCAGAGCAGGCGCTCCGATGAGCAGGTGTCTCTGACTTCGAAGCGCGAACGACGCGCCGTCGACGGCCCTGGAAACCGCGAGCACCCCGGCAAGATGGTCGAGCTCGTGTTGCAGCAGTTCCGACAAGACGCCCTCGACGGTCAGGGTGTGCTCGACCCAATGTTCATCGCGGTAGGCCAGCGTGAAACCGGAATGGCGCTTCACGCGCACCAGCAAGTCGGGAAAACTCATGCAGTCGTCCCACAGCTCCACCATCTTCTCGCTCAGTCCGTCCATCGCTGGATTGATGATGAGCCATGGCCGGTCGATGCGCAGGTAAACGATCCGCCTGAGCACACCAATCTGGGGCGCGGCGATGGCCCGGCCCCAGCCGTGCTTTGCCCGAAAGTCCATCAGGGTATCGTGGAGATCCACGCCTACGGCAGTCACGGCGGACAGATCGGACTCTTGAACCGGCGTGGACGGCTGGTTCAACAGCGGGGTTCCCAGCAGCAAGATGTCTCGAACGGCCATTTGCTCAAGTTGTGCCTGGAGTTTCCTTCAAGCTCACTGCTGCCGCAAGCCAGGGTTACCGGCAACCGCATCGAGGACCGGCTGCCCTGATGCTCCTTTGAGGGCGCTGCCGGGCCTCGTCCTCCCTGCCGCAACAACGGACCCTCGGAGGGCCACATGCCTGAGCGGGCTGGATTTTCAGTATCTGCCTGACTGGCCAGCTTGCCGGCCAGGTCATCGTCATCATTGTCTGTCCGGTTTGTCTTTTTGGCGGGTGCTACATTGTGGAAGTCATGAACGACCGCGAATTGCTCCAGCGTTACGCCGCCAGCCGTTGTGAGGCAGCCTTCACCGAGCTGGTGAAGCGCTACGTGGACCTCGTTTATTCTGCGGCCCTGAGGCAAGTGGGCGGCGACGCGCGCCTGGCCCAGGATGTGACTCAGGCCGTTTTCATCGACCTGGCGCGTAAAGCGGCATCCATGCCAGGGCGCTTGGTTCTGCCTGTGGCCCGCCTACAGGTGCCCGGCGCAGCGCGCATGGATGTCCGGTTTCAACGATTTTCTCGCCTCGTTCGCCCCAAGGACCATCTGCCGGTGCTTCTCCCCCTGCTCGAACGTGAACAATTTGCACCACTCCACTCGACGGGGGACGGCCTTCAGCATGTTTACCTGACCGACTGGTCAGCAGAATGTATGGGTAAGTCGAGGCTCAGGTAAGCGGCCAAGGCAATGATACAGGGCCAATTCCATGGCTGGATAGGTGCGGAAGCCGTAAGATCGTCTGGTTACCACTCGAATCTTGTTGTTCAGGCCCTCGACGGCGGCGCTGGAGAGCTCACCTTTGGCCTCGAACCAATTCAAGATCAACGGCTCATGGGCGCGCAGCATCCGGGCCACCTTCTTCATTGGTTCGAGCCGGCTGCGCATGGCTCGAGCGCACCAATAACCCAGATAGGCCACCACATAGATCGGAGAACGGTAGTGCCAAAGGTAGTCGAAGCTCTCCTTGAGGTTCCAGGCCCGTGCCGTCGCCAGCTTGCTGGCCAACAGGGCGTTGAGCTTGGAGCGGGCACGGCCCCGCACCCGGCTGCCCCGGCGCAACAACTGCCAGCGCATGCCCTTGAGCCGCTGAGCCAGGGGCCGGCCGTGCAAGCGCGACTGCTCGCCCCGGCGCACCTCGTCCACCGCCTCGTTGAGGTGCCCCACGATATGAAAGCGGTCCAGCACGTTGAGCGCCTGCGGTATCTTGGCCGCGATCACCTTCAGGTAGGGCTTCCACATGTCGCTGCACACATACTTCAGAGCGCTGACCACCGGGGCTCCCAATTCTGCCAAGCCCCGCCGCAACGTGGCTTGAGTGCGCCGCCGACCCAGCCACAGCAAGCGCCGACAGTGGGGGTCAATCTGGTAAATCACCGTCAGGAAGTTGTCGGCCTTCTGGCCCTTGCCCCAATGGATCTCGTCCACTCCGATGGCCTCCACACCCTCCAGGCGCCGGTGCTCCAAACCCCATTGGACGAACCACTGCACCGAACGGTAGACGGCCTCCCAACTGGTGTGGAAGGCCTGGGCGGTTTCCTTCCAGGACAGCCGCCGGGCCCACCGGGCCAAGAGGCCCATCATCGCCGTCGTCACCGGCCGCTTGCCCTGGCTCCAGGGGATATGCTCGACGACCACCCCGTCCTGCGGACAATTGACCCGCCGCGGGGGGTAGAGGAAATAGGTCTTGACGCCCCACATCGGCGGAAACAGCCAGGACCGCTGGGGCAACTGATCATAGCCGGGGACTGGCTGCAGGCACCGGGAGCACTTGGCGGGAATGCCGCCATGGGGTTGGAGGGTGATCTCGAGCCGCTGGCCACGGCCTCGGCGGTCCCGGCACAAGCGGATGTCCTGGTAAACGAAGCCCACAAAGTGTTGAATGTCGTTGAGAACCGTCTTAACCTTCAATTGCATAGCTGGTCTGCCGCTCGGTGGCGGGCGTGCTTTTCACATCTCGCAGGCTACCGCAAGCCAGGCAGATCAGCTATCGCTTTGTGGCGCTGGGCAGCCCTCCGAGCCAAGCACACCTTCACCAGCAATTCCTTAGCGGCGCATCATGGCGGAGGGCGGGGCTGTCAAGGTGGAGCGCAGCAGGGCACGAGGGCACGTGGCGAGCAATACCTTGACAGCCCCGCCCGGAGCCATACCCTGGCCGCGCCGGAATTGCTTGAAGTCCTTCTCCGGCCGTTAGGCCGCTCGATTCGTCGCGGAGCGTGCCGCGGGATGTTCCACGACCGCCCAACTCACCAACGTCAACCCTCCGAACTGAACACGTGTCCAGATGTTTCACCCACAAATTGTGCGGGGGACCCACCTGACCTCGATTTCGGATGCGCTTGCCCAAGTTGTCGTTGGCCTCGTGGGAGAGAGCGCGACCTTCAGCGCGAGGACTTTTCAGGACTCGTCGTCCATTTAGGTCGAGCGTGAGCTGGTCGGCCGACTGGAGTGGGAGGAGATTGAGCAGCGCCATATACTTCAGGGCGACATCCCCACGACGACGCGCCGGGCGCTGGTCCAGGCCTGAGTTGGCCAGGCCCTGTTCAAGGACCGAGTTTCACGGGTCGAAAAACGGTGCCGTCTGACGTTCGTGGATAACCCAACGCACCTGGTCGGAAGCTAGGTCAAACCTTGGCGCGAGGCCACGAACAAGGAGCGCCTTCAGCGGCGCAAACGCATTCATGGCGCAGCACTCTTTCGAGCGCGGATATGTCGAACACGCCCCCGCACTCGGCCATCTGGTCGTAGCTTCAATGGGGCCGCGCTCTCTTGAGCGCGGACATCTCCAGCCAAGAGCAAAGACTGAGCCGCCTCCGTTGGCCCCACCATTTCCTGCCCCACCTTCCGTTCGGCGGGGACATATCCGGCCATGGCTTTCGACAACGACTTCACTACATTTGCAACCAGTGCCTCAAACGATTCCTGAGGATACTCACACTGCCTAAACACCTCGTCGATGACCCACCTCTGCAAGGTCGAGTTCTCCATGATCTTCCGAAAAACTGTTCCATGGCTTGGTTTGCCGAAAATCAACAAGTCAGCCATCTCAACGGTGGCAGGTCTTCCTTCGTAAAGAACAATTCCCTTAGACACTCCTTCGCTAACTAACCTATCGTACTCCTTGCGCAGCAAGTCCGCGTTGGGACCCACTCTATTCCCAGCTTCGCCGTGTACTCCATTCTTAGACTTGTCTTCTTCTCGACCAACCCTAAGCTTCTCAAGGGAACTCGACACTGACTCTAGTTGCTTCTTCAACTCCTCAACCTCACCTTTGAGCGCTCCCTCGTTTGAGAATACAAGCACATTCGGCTCGGTCAAACCCTCTGGCGAAAACCGGTTGAGGACCAATCTCTTAATCATGATATATACACGCGCAAAGTCATCATCATCACAAAGAAGAAGATTGTAGGTAAATCTAGATTTTCCTGTGATAGGAAGAGAACTGTCCTGATTTGCGTGTTTCAAAACCTCCATAACGGCCTGCGCAACGCCTTCAGGTTCCCTGCCTTCGACCAACAGAGTCGAGCGCAGCGGAAATCCGGCCTTGTTTTCAAAGAAGCGCCGATTCACCTTGTAGTGTCTCACCTGGTTCTGGTCAATGCCCAGGAATTCCAGCGCTTCGTCCTGCTGTAGAGCGACTTCCATCACGGTCTCTCCCAGGAAACCCTGGTAGTGAAGATGAGAAATCGTATATCCTGCAAAGGGTCCGTTGAAGAAGGCCCGATACCGGCTCGGCTCTCCAGGCGGTGTGTTTTCCCGTAGGATTCGCAACTGACTTTCAAGGTCTGCCACGTTGACAACCTGCCCCTGGATCGGATCGTAGACGCTGTTCTTACTACCTCGGCGGTGTGGATATGGATTCGCAAGCTCGCGCACCCAGATTCCGTCACGTGGATTATCAGCCCGCAAATGCCGCTGAAGTGGCAAAAAATCTCGCACGTACGACTCCGAAACGATTGACTCGGGTTGCCTACCAACCCTAGCCTCCTTGAACTGGCCACTTCTCTTGGCACGTCCCGGATTAAACTGAAGACCATACTTGTACGCTCCGAGGCTGACATAGTAGGTCTGCGCCTTGATGTCCCTCGCCACTTCCTCGCTGACGACGCCGACACCAACTTGTTGGAGGAACAGCAGAATATTCGCATCTTCGCGGGAGATCGAAGCACGATCCATGGCCTGATGGAGAAGCTCAATCATTAGGTCATTGAGGGCGACGAAATTATCGACATCACCTTTTAGGCGACCGATGAAGACTTTGTCATCCTGAGGAACAAAAGGATATTGAGGAGTCATTTGTTTAATCACTTCACGGAGCCTTTCGCGAAAAAGGTCAAAAGTAGCCGCGGTGGGCTTGTCTCCCATTACTAGCACATCATTCTGGCCTTGGCCGTCCTTATCCCTGTAAATCTCACGAACTTTGCGGATTGCCACGTAATAGATCAAATCCGGAAAACCAAGGAATTTATTAAAGAGATTCTCTTTGCCAGCTTGCGTGAGGTGATTGAGGATCGAGATGAATTTGATCTGCTCGCGAAGCGCATCCTGGTCAGAAGCGAAAATATCTGGGGCCACTGGCTTTCGCGGATTCGCGACCACTTCTACGGCGTAATCGGAATTGGGAATAACGAAAACTCCTGACTCGTGGACACGGCTATGTTCCTGGCGGCGCAGATAGAGGTCAAAGCTCATGGCAACGCTTTGGGCGCCGCGAAGGGTGAGGATCGGCAGTCCTTTATTGTTGTGGTCTTCCTCGTTGGAGTGCTCTTTTCTGTCACGTTCTTCCCGAGCTTTATGGCGACAGTAGAATTCGTCCAAGCGGCGGACCGGAAGGACCAATTTACCTTCGATTTCCCTGGCAATACCCGTATCGAGGAGTTTTTGGTCAATGTCTGCAAGCTGGAGATAATTGATCAACGCAAAGAGGATGGTATTCTTGAGTTCGACTGGTTCTTGCATAGGCAATTGAATCTAAGTTATGGGTTGGCGTCGAAGGTGCAAGTGGTGGTGATGCCCCCGGCGTTTGTGCGGCTGGTCAGCACGGCGGCGGCGTAGCGGAACGAGAAGCCCTTGCCGTCGGCGTAGGTTTTTCGTACAAGGCCATTGTCCAGGTCGTAGCTGAACGTGGTGGAGGTGCCGTTGGGCTCGGCCAGCGAAGCGTGATCCAGCCTGCGTGGAGGAAGAGAGCCGCACTCCGCGAACACCAGCACGCGTTCGCCCCATTCGGGAGCGAGGGCGTCCACAATTTGCTGGAATCGGTGTTCGGACCTGACCGCCTTGGATCTTGTCCAGCACCGACTGTTGCCCACTGTCGCGAGCGTTCTTGGCCCAAATGTGGAGAATGGCCGGGAGCGCTACCTGGGACAGGTCAGCGAGAGCGGCCCGGAGGTCGGCGGCGTTAGCAGGCGCCAGCGGAGAGTCGTGTGCCTCAGCCAGCACGGCAACGGGGTAAACGGACGGGCGAGCGGAAAACCCAAACTCGGTCTTCTGCCCACGACAGCGATTCGCTGGAATCAAGGGGTCCATTTTCTACGACATGCCCGATTGATGCGTCCGACGGAATCTCTTGTCAACAACTATTCTCGACTGAACTGGTCGTGGGGCCAGCGCCCGCCAGGCGGCCCGGATTGAGGACACAGTGGCGAGGGCTGCCAGCGCCGCCGAGTGGCTCGACCGAGGACGTGCTCATGCGCTCCCAGTCCTACGAGCATGTAGACCACAGCGGCCAGCACCGCCCAGGAACCGCGCCTGGAGAGCGTGATGGCCGCCACCGTGTTCACCTCGATGAAGCTACTCGCGGAGCTTGGGTGGTTTTGCCTGGGGAGTCGCGTTTGTCGTTTCAACGTCTTGAGTTATGATTTTGGCTTGCCGTTGAACGGGAACAGCTTATGGTAGCCTCTGATGTGTCGAGCAATCCCCAGTGCGTCCAAAAGGTTTGGACTTAAGCCTACGGTTCAGCCGCTGAATATCTCAGAAGCTTCTAAGAAATCTCCGGCTGAAGCGTCGTACTCGTATATGAAGACAGGATCACGACGATGGATTTGGACGGTCATTGGCTGTGCGCTGCTTATGGCGTCCAGGGACGCCTTCGCTTCTGGGTCTGATTATCCCAACGATAGGCCGGTCACCGGCTCGACAAATTGGCCCAAAGGGATGGACAGGTTGGTCAACGCCACTAACCGGGTTCACATGAAATCAGGCCCTCCCCACCGTCCTCATCCTAAAAGCCATGCCTCATCTGGCCTGAACCCACTCACTACATTCCTCGAGTGTCCCCGCCAACAGGCGCACCCTGACCTCCGTTCGGACCAATGCTTTTTCCCCAGAACATTCCGGAAGAACCCCTTGGAATGCACCGAGCATCGAGCTGAAATCAAAGAGTGCCCCATCTGCGGGCGAACCTGCCGGGCTGATTTTCCGGTCGACATTAAAGCCCCGGTCCAATACGGGAAGAACTTTCGCGCCTTGCTGACCTACCTCTACGACGCCCAAGAGGGGGCCAGCCGCCGCATCCGCGAAATGGGCCAGGAGATGTTCGGCTTTGCCGTCAGTGAAGGCACCCTGCAAAGCGCTCGCCAAGAACAATACCAGGGGCTGCAACCTTTTGAAGAGCGCCTGGTGGAAATCCTGCCCCAAGAACCCATTCTCCACGGCGACGAAACCAGCGTGCCCATCAACAAGGTCACCCATTGGCTGCACGTCATTTGCACGCCCCTGCTGACGTTTTTGAGCGTCCAACTCACCCGAGGCAAAGAGGCGATGCAAGCCATGGGCGTCATCCCCCGATTCAAGGGTTGGTTGATGCATGACTTCCACGCCAGCTACTTAACCTTTGAGAACTGCCTTCACACCTTCTGCAAAAGCCACCTGATGCGCGAATTGGTGTTCCTCTTTGAGCAACACCACCAACAATGGGCCAAAGACCTTTACGACCTCTTCCTGGAGATGTTGAAGTGCGTCAAGGATCGAAAGGCTCGGGATGCACCCTTGACGCCAGCCGAGGTGGACCGGTGGTATCAGCAATACAGGAAGGTAATACGCGCTGGCCGCCAAGCCAATCCGCTCACCCCGGAGCAAATGAAGAAAAAGCGCCCCAAGCAATCCAAAGAACAGAACTTATTGGATCGGCTCCAGGGCTGCGATGAATGCATTCTGGCATTCCTGTCGAACTTCACATTGCCCTTTACCAACAACGAAGCCGAACGCGACTTCCGCATGATCAAGGTCCGGGTGGAGATATCTGGCTGCTTTCGCACTCTGGAAGGCGCCCGTTGTCACGCACGCATCCGTAGTTACATCGCGACCCTGCGCAAGCACGGCCTGCCGGTGCTCGAACACCTCCGCAACACCCTCGACGGTCATCCCTTTCTGCCGGTGGGATCCAAAACGCCCTGAGTAGTTACTCCAGGCGGAAGACCGTGCCCATATAGACCCAGTGGTAGCGTTCGGGCTGCTTACCCTGCTCCCGCAGGGCTTTGGTCTGGCCCCAGTCATCGCGCTCACGGATGTTCCAGGCGTCGATCTCGATGACCAGGGTGAAGGGCTGCGTTGGCGGGCCTTCGGTATGGCGGCCCAACTGCTGCTGAATGCCCTCCCAAGTGTCTAGCTCGGCAACCGTCTTGGAACGTCGGATCTGCGCCTTGAGTCCCTGGCGGTGAGCCTCACGATCCAACAGGCAACGGGAGAACGTTAAGCCCAGGCGCTCGGCCACAGCCACGGCCTGCTCCGGGGGCATCTTAGTGACCAGCAGGGCAGAGATTTCCTGCACGTAGGGGAAGCCGGAGCGTTGCGGGCCAGGCCCAAGGCGTGGTCGGCGGGAAACTGCCAGACCTCGCAGCGGGGGCACCAGCCATAGCGGCGCCAGAGGACGAACCGGCCGAACCGCGAGTTGATGCCGCGGGAAAGGCACCTCTGGTGGGTCAGTTCCTGGTGACACTTCAGGCATTGGCAGAGCGCGGTGTTGGCCTTAACCTGCGCCGCCCGTTGTGCCAACACGCGGAGCATCTCTTTGGACGCCTCCGCCAGAGTCTCTTCGATATGACCGAGATTTTGTTCCGGGTGCTCTTGGATGGTCGCCAGGCGCACCGCCAGATCGGCGCGCCAAGCCCGCACTTCGGCGTCGGTCCACTCGGCCTGGGTCAGGGCCACCGCCTGCCTGCCGGCAGGCAGGCCGTGGCCTTGACGGCAGCTTGGACCATAATCTCCTGAGTCAGGCATTGAGCCTCTTGGGCTGGGCTCAGGCGTGGCTCCGGTTGGGCTTGGCTGCGGCGGGCCTGGGCGCGACGAACTTGGCGGCTGGGCTTCTGGGTAAGGGTCATGGGGTGATAGGTGGGCAGGGGTTAAGGAACTGGGGTTGTCGGCACCCTTGCAGCCTTTGCCGAAAGCGCGGATGCAAGGGGTAAAGGTAAACGTCTTTGAGGGGCTGTCGGTAGGGACGGCCTGCCTGCCGGTAGGCACGGCCATCCGGGCGGTTCTGCCGGCTGCGGCCCTTGGTTCGGCCCACACGCCGCCAGTTGGCGGCCTGGTAGCAACCGCCAGCGAAGCGCCCCGCCTCGACGAAGGTTTCCAGCAGATAGATGGGATGGCCGTATTTGCCCTGCCAATCGCGGCTCACACGCCGGGCGATGCGGCTTAAAAGGTGGCTGGCCAGATGAGGCACCCGCACCCAGGACGGGATTAAAAAGCGCGTATTGTTGGCAATCAGATGCAGGCCTTGGCCACGGGTCGGCCCGTCCCAGCCGATATACTCATCCCGGTCGGCACACTGCCAGGCCGCCGCGCCAAAGAGCAGGCAAGTTTACCTGCCGGTAGGCAGGCCAGGGGCCGTCCGTGGCGATCGCTCGCCAGATATTGGAGGTTTTCGCCCACCGGACTGCGGCAGCTCAAATAGTGATGGCGGTGAAGCAGGCTTTCGAAGGGGGCGTGCCCGAGGCTCCCCCCCGACACGCTGACTTCGCGGATGTCCAGCGGCAGCAGCTTGCCCAGGTCCTCCTGCACCGGCGACTCCGGCACCAGCACCGATCGTGGCGGCATCTGCTTGGCCCGCATGCGATTGGACGGAGCCTGTCGGCGCGGCGGCAACGCAATCCAATCCCGCTGCTCCAATTTGAGCAACAGCGTCCGCGCGGCCATATCTTTGAGTTGGCCTGCCTGCCGGCAGGCAGGGCCTGCCGGGTTGCGCCAGTTCCAGAGCACAGCCAACTGCTGGCTCAGAGGGCGGCGACTCCAATCTGGATGCGCTGCCAGCAGCCGGCGAACTTGCTCCAGATCGGTCGCACCGATCATCCGCCCTTGGATGAGCGTCGGTTCGTTCACGAACCCAAGCTTGGCAAAAGGCCGGGCCGGAGTTCCGTACAAAATGAAGCTTTCTTCTGCCCCGGACTCGGCGGCCGATTACCTCCCAAAACCCCGCCCAAAGACCCTGGGTTCACCGGGATCAACCCACCGCGCAACTATGACGTCCCTCAACCTTGGAAAAATCTGAGATGCGCACTAAACAAAACTGGGGATCAGACCCAACTTCTGCGATTCAGACACTGGGGGAGGGCTTTCTAAAACCGCCTAAAAACCATTTGTTTGGCAGGGCCGCTACCCCCACCAGCAGATTTTTCACTCGGAGGCGCTCGCAGGCATACCTTTCTGTGTTTACTATAATACTATAGAATACAGATTAGTCCGGCCCTCTGCCCGGGCCCCAGCAGCTCCCGCTCCCCCTCATCCCCCGTGTCACCGCCCGGCACGGTTTGCCTCCCCCATGGGCCCGCCGGACCTCCCGCATCTTTTTTCACTTTTTTTGAATTTTGCGCTTGCAATCTGTGTCTAGTAATATATATATAAACACAGATGAAGGCGAAAACCTCCAGGCTTCGCCAGCGCCTCTGGTGTGCCTGCCGGGCCTTGGGCCGCACCCTCCGGGCCATGACCCCGGACCAGCCCATGACCCCGGGCTCCTTCTACCTCATGCGCCGCAAATGCGGCAAAGCCTCCTGCCGTTGCGCCCATGGCCGGCTCCACCCCGCCTGGGTCCTCACCCGCAGCGAGGCCGGCCGCCACAAACTCTACAGCGTCCCACCCGGCCAGCGCGCCCAAGTCCGCCAATGGGCCGGGGCCTGGCGCCGCTACCAGCGCGCCCGCGCCCGGTTCGGCAAGCAAACCGCGGCCCTCCTGGCCTTGGCCGACCAACTGGCCCAGAGCCTGAGCGTGGTCTGGCCCAAACCCAAAACCAAAGCGCGATCCCCCTGATGGACCTGGCTTTCATCGAATATCATCCCCAACGAGTCCTGGACGCCTTTCGCCAAGGTGAGTTCGACGCCCTGGAAATCCTCGGCCAGGCCGACGAACGGGATTTCTTCGAGCGCTGCTTCAAAGAACGGCTCTTGCTCCATCTGGCCCAGGACCTGCCCACCGTCCGCAAGAAGGAGGAGGTGCCCCGGTGGTTCATCTTGGCGGCCAACCTCAGCTTGAAACTCCATCAGCAAAACTCCTTCCTGGCTTTCGAACAGGTGGTGCGCTGTGGGGGCTTGTTGGCCGCGTTGCCGCCCGACCTGGCAACCAAGCACCTGGACCCCCAAACCCAACGCTGGGTCTTGGCCTGCCAGGGCTTCAACGACAAGAACAGCTACGACCGCACCACCCCCTGCGACCAGGACACCCTGCGCAAGGCCCTCAAGGACGTGCCCGCCGCGCAATGGCTGGAGTGGCTTAACACCACTGTCCAAAAGGTCTTCCAGCAATACGGCTTTTTCGACCCGGCCGGCATTTTCATCGGCGACGCCTCCTATCTGTTTGTGCCGGACAACCCCGCCTATGAAGGCAGCGTGCTGATGTGGTTCGACGAGCACAATCACCCGGTGGACTATGAATCGCTCACGCCCGAGCAGCGCAAGCGGGCGCACCGGGAGCGGTGCTACAAATGGATCAGTTTGCTGCATTTGCGCGGGGGGTGTTACGTCTACGGGGGGGCGCTGCTGGTGGCTGGCAACGCCCACGAGGTCGGCCCCTTCTATGATGAATTGGTGGCCCGGTTTGTGGCCAGCGTGGGCCAGGGCGTTATCAAGTGGCTGGTCCTGGATCGCGGGTTTATTGACGGAGAGCGCATCAGCCGCTGCAAGCGGGAGTGGGGCATCAACGTGCTTATCCCGATGAAGAAGAACATGGATATTTGGACCGATGCCTGGGCCCTGGCCCCTCAAGGAGTCTGGCAACGCCGTCCAGAACCCACGCCCTCAGTCCCCCAAGTCCCGCCGCAACGGCCCGAACTCATCCGGCGCCGGGAAGCCAAACGACAGAAAAAGTTGGCCCTGTTGCGGGCGGAGCAGCCACCGCCCTCGCCGGCAGACCTGCGGACGCACACCGAGTTCTGCGCCCTCAAAGACTTCACCAGTTGGACCGCCGCCACCGTGCCCATTCAGGTGGTGTTGCTCCGCAACCACTACGCCGACGGCCATCACGATGACTGGGCGCTCATGACGACCAACCCGGCCGCCCAACCGCTCCAGATGATCGAGCTCTATGGCAAACGCCCCGCCATTGAAGAGCGGCATCGGCAACTCAAATGCTTCTACGATTTGACCGACTTCCGTTCCCGCAGCTTCAACGCGATCACCGCCCAGGTGGTGATGATCCTCCTGACCTATACGCTACGGCAGTGGCAATTGTGGAAGTTCGTCGAAGAAACCCTGGCCAATCTCACGCCCGAATCCCTGGTCCAGCAACTCAATCTGCACCAGCAGTGGGTCGTGATTTATCTGGGCTACGCCTACACCCAGATGCCGCTGGTGACGTTCACCCGCGAAGTGCTCCAGTTGGAAGGGCCGGCCCGCGACAAAGCGCTCAAGAAAATCCAGGCCTTGGAACAAAACCTCCTGACTTTACCACCCAACCCCAGACCCGCCTAAAACCCTCCATCCTGTCGCCAGTGGCCCACTCCGCCGAATCTTGAATCCAAGCCGCGGCGGTCGGCCAAGGTGTCGCCAAAAACTCCCCCCGCCCATATGCACCATATTCCTTCCCCCACTGTCTGAATCGCAGAGACCCAACTTGACATCACTTCCCACTTTGTGCATGATATGAGACGATGAGCGTCGTGTGCAGAAAAAGCGGTTTCCCGATCCAGTGCCCGCGGTGTGGCGTACGAGCCAGGTGCCCGGACGGCGTGCGCCCAGCCTTGGCCAGGGGACCGATGCAGCAGGTTCGTTGCTCCGGCTGCAGCGAGAGTTGGTCAATACCCCTTGGCAAGGTGGAGCCACTGTTCTGTGGACAGCGGATTCACCTTCGGATCGATAGACTCTTGCAGGCCTTTGCTCTGATGGTCCTGGGCATACCGATGTGCCGGGTGGAAAGACTCGTGGGGATCAAGGCGGAGACCGTCAGAGCGAAGGTTTTAACCCTTCTCCAAACCGACCGCTGGGAGGCGTTGGACAGGATTCTGGAGGAACGGTTTAGGATACCCAGATCCTATCGGTCTGACTTCCACGGGGCGATCGTCGTGTAGTGGGAAGTCGACGAAGACGGTTTCGCGGGCTGGGCGAGGGAGCTGCGCTACCGAAACCCCGCCGATATAGCCGACTGTGCCCGGCTGGCATCGAGGATTCTGGCACGCCGAGTGGAGATCTCGGAGATCACTGCGGGGATCAAACGCCGGCGGATGCGCCCCCGATCGACCGAGTAGATCCTCTCGCCGCTAGCCCAATATAGACTTTGGAGATGCGGAGTGTATAGTTGCGCCCCGACTGGTCCTTTCGGGGGATATCTGCCATGGGGCGTGAGTATCCGCTAGCAGTGGGTATGAGGCTGTCTCTTCAGTTCTTACTCCCGCTGGACGGTTTTCTTTAACTCGTGCAAATCTTCGCAGATGGCCGCGTACAACCGTCGCCACTCCAACCATGTCAGGTCCGTCCGCTTCGCCGCCTCATCGATAGCTTCAGCCCTCTTCGCTCTGGACTCAATGGCGCGCCGGAGTCTTTGCCCTTCCCAAACCCAGAGGATAGCCAAAATGACCTCCCCTCGGTCCTTTTCCAGTTCTTTGAGCTCATCCTCCCGTCGAGGGTCGGTCAGCCCTTCCTTCTTTAGCGCCCCCAATTGCTGGATGACCTGGACCAGTCGGGGTGGGCCGCCGCCGGGAGCCTCCGCTTTGTAGTGTTTCTTTCGCATGCTCTAATTACGCAGCGTGGCAAGGCTATTGCGGCAGCATACGTCTCCCGCGGTGTTCCGTCGCGGGTTTCACCGGAGGACCGTGTACGGTGCGGAAATCGGTCTGTGATGGCGGTTATCCTTCCATCTTTGTCCAGGATGACGCTGTGCGGTATGGCCACCACGCCATAGGCCCGGTTCATGGCCTTGCTCGTGTCCAGCCCCACCCAGGCCCTGATGGGCCGCTTCTTGAGAAAGGGTGTGATCGTCGCCTCATCCTCGGCGGTGATGGCGACGAACTGCACGGGCTGGCTCGCTTTGAGCTGGCAGATACCGTCAACCCGATCCGGTTGGCTTGCGATCAGCGCGGGGGCCTTTTGGCCATCGGCTCGCTCGCGACACTGAACGGGCAGCCGTTCACGGGTCTCGCCCGCCTGCTACCCGATGGCACTACGGACCCGGCCTTCCGAGTCTGTATCACCAATGGGATCCCGAACTTTCCCACGACCCTGCAATTTCCGGGGGCAATCACCGTCCAACAAGCATGGCGGGGACCCGAGGACGTTGCCTGAGCCGATATGACGAGGCGTCAGGTCGGTCTTGCGAATAGTGGCACGCAACGCCATCCTGCTCATCCTGCGGGCCAAGAAGGTGCGGTGCCTGCTCTGCGCCCCCACGGGCCGCGCCGCCAAGCGCCCGGCCGCCAAAGGCCGCTGGGAGCCGTTTGCGGCCCGGTGCCCTCCCTCGCGGCCCCAAAGGATGCGGCCCAGCCCTCCTGGGCCTGGCCACGGCCAAGCAGGCGCGATTCGCGGGCATCCTGACGGTTGGCCAGGGAACAGCGCGAGGCTGCGGCTGTACCATCGGCTCCCCCCACGCAGGCTACGGAAAGGGCCTGGCAGGGCCTCCGGCAGCGTGCGCTGGGCGCTTGGGCGAAGGGCTGCCAGGTCTTCGCCGACGCCGATTTCCTGGAAGCCGACGAGGAGCGGCGTCAGCGTGGTTGGGCGCATTGACCTTGTGCGGCGCAAGGACACCGGCCAGACGACGATCGTGGACTTGAAATCGAACGACCGCGCCCCATCCGGTTGGCTCTGCCCGCCGAGGATCAACACCCATCCATCGGCGAGACGCGCGGCGGCATGCGAATAACGGGTGTGGGTGAGGAGCGTCGTGGAGGTGAAGGTTCCGCTGAGCATAGCGTTATTGGGGTCACCAACCGTAATCAAAACAGAATCCGTGGCGCTTCCGCCTCTGCCGTCGGCGACGGTCAGCGTAATCGTGTGAACGCCAGCCAGGAGGTTAACCGTTGGAGTCACGCCGGTCACAGTGCCGAAGGGCCCGTTCCACATATAGGCGAGCGCGTCACCATCCGGGTCGCTGGAGCCGGTGCCGTCCAGTGTACCACTGGCCCCGCAGGAATTGGCCGCCGCCGGGGGCAGAGCCGCCACGGCCAGCGTGTGATAAGCGCCCGCGGCGGCGGCAGTGTAGCGCGCGCCCGCGGGCAGAGCGCCGTTGCTGACTGCCACGGGAGCATTGCCTTGAGTGATCGCATCGTTCCCAAGTTGCCCATCAGCGTTCCAGCCCCAGGTGGCCAGCGTGCCATCCGAGCAGACGGCTAGGCTGTGGTAATTGCCGGCGGCGATTCCCACGACGCTCTTGCCATACAGAGCCGAGCTGTTCCGGTCCGTGTTGACCGCGACCGGCAGAAGGGAGGTAGCGGTGCTGTTAATGCCCAGTTGGCCCCAGTCGCTGCTGCCCCAGCCGGTCAGGACCGGTCACCTCGGCGCGGGCTGGTTAGGCTGGAAGGCGCTAGCGCGTACTACCAGTGCTAACCGTGAAGACCCCAGACGGTCCAGTGCGCCACAAGTTTGGTGGATTGCCTCACCGGAACACGTAGGACACCTTCTCGCCATGCTGCTCGCCCAAGCGGGCCAAGTCATACAGGCTTTCTGGATGCTCATTCCTCAACGGTGAACCCGTACCAAACCTTTTTGCCCTGCCGCTCGCCCAAACGGGCCACCCCCAGTTCGATGAGACAGGGGATGAGCCGCCGGTACAAGTCTTCCGGCTTCAAAGAATGTGGGCGGTTGGGCTGCGACGCATATTTGGCCGTCAGATGAGTTTTGGTGAGCCAAATCCAACCGCCGCGAATATTCTGCGGAGCGCTGAAGTCACGTCGGATTCTTGCCAGCAGAGCGTCCGCCAAGCTCCGGGTCGTAGCCTTCTGGGCAATGCAATCCAGCCGGGTAGCGGTCTGGAGGCAATGATCCACGTGCTCAATTGCCGACTCCAACCTCGGGATATGGATGACTCCGTCCCAAAGGGGCCCATCCTGCTTTGCCCAGACAGATGCCTCGAAGAGCATGGCCACCTTTTGCACGTGGCGCGGCGCGCCATTAAGCCGTGCCAAATGAGCCTGCTCATTTTCCATTTGCAGCACGCTGCGGTTGCGGCGCTGGTAGGCTTCCCAAAGGCTCAGCGCCTGATCCGAAAATTTGCACTCCGCACGGAGTTCTTTGAGCTTTGCCAGCATCCTGACCAACCGGTCGAACTCGGTCTTGTCAACTGGTGGGGGGTAGGCGATCAGTCGCCCGTGTCTCTGGGCGGCATAAAACAAAAAGCAACGTTGCAGGCCGGAGCTTATTCCACGGCCCTGCAAGCGGCAAATGTCAAAGGTCGCCCCCAAGACGACGCTGGTGCTGGTTTCAGGAATCATCCGGCGGCTTCTGCCCTGGGCATCCGATTTCCTGTTTTTCTCGAAAGCCTCGAATAAGGATTTGCAGTCGTAAAGGTTCAAGAACCGCTGCCCCACCCGTTCGCCGTAACCGCTCTTGGTCCAGGTCCCCAAAAGGGGAGTGGCATCGTCCGCCAGGAGCAGCTTGTCGGGCGAACCTCCGCAATTCACGTCATACTCGTCAAACAGCAATTCTGCACTGCAGGTGTCAGGCAAGAAAGACTCAGGCGCAAGCACGGCCTTCGCGAGTAAATCAGCCCAATTGATGCCCGTGGACTTACGGTCGCCCGATCTCCCGGCTAGCATAGTAAAAAGGTTGGGATAAATCCGCTCCTCGCCCCATGCAAAATAAACTCGACGAGCCAGGCAAGCCGCGACCACCGGCAGAAACGCGCCGATGATGCAACTGTCGGCACTTTCCACCTGTTTGTGGGCCAACGTCAGGTAGTCTTCAAGCAGCGAGTTGGGGGGATCACGGCAACTTCCAGTACGTGCTCCCCCGTCGAATTTGTCGAAATTGTCGCGGCGGCATCAGATGACCCGGCCTGGTTGCGGGGATTTTCGACAAATTCGACGGGACCACCCGAGTGCACTGTGCATGCCTGTCCGTTCGGTTTCGGTTCGGCAAAACGCACGCTTGCAGGTTTGTTTGTCTCTTGGCCATTGTTGGAAACCACCCCGAGCACCCGCGCGGCCGTCATCAAGATCACGTTCTTGGGCACCTTGATAGCGTCCCCGCCCGTGGAATGCACCGCGTTGGTGGTCTCGATGGCCTCCTTGGAAACACAAATCCTCCTGTCCAAACGGTTCTCGAAACAGTGCCTTTTCGAGCTCAGCAGCCTGCGCAGTGCGGGTTCATTGTCCAGAATACTCTGGACCCGCTCATACTGTGTCGCAGTCGGGAGTGTGCGCTGCTGCTTTGTCAAGACGTGGACTGCGGCTTTCATAAAATCATAACCTCGGACTCCGTCTTTCACCCGGCCCCAGCGCCCCCAGTACCTCGATGGACAGATTAGACTTGGCACAAAGAGCACTTAGGCAGTCTCGCGCAGCGCGGGACCCGCCGCCTTCCCGCCCAAGAGGGCGCGCACGCTGGCTTCGGTGTAACAGGCGATGTTGACGCCCACGACGCAGCGGTCTAATAAGCCGCGAGTCTCGAGGTTGACGATCGTTCGATAAGAAAGCCCCGTCGCCTGAACTAATTCCTGCCGGGTCCAGCACAATCTTTGTTTGTGACCGGTACTTCTCATTCGCTGCGCTCATTTAGGAGCCTTCGTATCACTGTTTTGAGTTTTTCGTTGCCTTTGTCCCGCAAGTTCTCTACAGCGACCGCTTTACATTTACAAGGGCCGCTTGTATAATTTCCTTGTATGATACAAGATCTTGGGAAATACGGACGGCGGAATCTATCCATTCACGCGCTTCGTAAAATCATTAGCAGAACGCAGGTGGAGTTTGCCGCGTTGGTTGGGGTTTCCACCCACACCGTGGTGTCATGGGAGAACGGGCGCAACCGACTGAACGCCGAGAAAGCTCGGTCCATTCATGTAGCTACGGGGGCACGTGCAGAGGAGCTGTTGGAAGGGAATGGCCAAGTGATGAATATGGATGGTTCGCCCTATTCCGTAACGGATTTCAACGATTGGCACCGCACGTATCTTGGCGCAACCGATGAGGTCAGAGCGGAGTACTTTTCCAAGCAGGCCTCCATTTTCCTTTGGCTGCTGTTTCATGCGGCTGCCGAGCCTGGAGCGGGAAGGCTAAAAAATCGGCTGCCGGCGGTGTGGATTTCCTTTCTTGAGTGGGCTGATCAAACCGCCGAGAATTGCAGGCTGAAACCGCAAATCAAACAACTTCGGTGTAAACACAAAAGGTGGTTGCAGGATCAGTCCGCGCAGGCACACGGCATCTTGGATCACAAAAATCGGAAATTCCGCGAATTGAGATAGGATGTCCTTTAAGCCAAGAAAAACCTCGACTGCTGGACCGCGGCAAGGTGGCGGCTGCCGAGAGCCAGCGCGGCCAACCACAGCAAGGCCAGGCCAATGAGCGTCCACTGGCCAGCGGATTGACGGAGTCCGAACCATTGGAGGCCCTCGGGGAGGTCCACCCAAAGACCCTGGCGCAGCCAGCGCAATCCTTCGCGCCAGGCGACCATCGTGGCCAACGTCACGACGATGGACGGCAGACGCTACCCGGCGACCAAGGTGCCATTGAAAGCGCCCAGCGCCCCGGTCTGGGCGGCGGTGGACGCCCAACTGCGCCAGGCTTATGCCCAACTGGATCGGCTGCAGGCCGAATACGGCCTGGAAGCGCTGGTCAACCTGGAGGACCAGACTGTCGTGAGCACAGCACCGACATCTCGACCAGCCGAAAGCCTCTCGGGCCACCTTCCCTCGTGTTGGGTTCGTTCTGCAAATCTCATTTTCCGCCATCCTCCGTTTGGCGGCCCTACCCAACTGTAAAATCGAGCAGCTAATCCGTGTTGCCGCAAGGACCCAGCCTTGGCATTTCCGGAAAGGGTGTCCACCGTGGTGGACACGTCCCACGCGATAGATAGCTTGGGCAGTGGAGGTGTCCACCAAGGTGGACGTTCACCTCGCCCTGGTTGCGGGGAGCCAGCACCCGGGCTGCATGGGCCTGACCGGGGCAGCGAGGTTGGATTCATACAGTCCAGGGTGCTCACCGAGACCTATTTTGGAAGATAGCCCCACCTCCGAGCTTCTTCCATGGTGAGGGCCAGCACCGAGCCCGCATTGCCGTGCGGGCAAGGGCGCTCCTGAAGGTTGGGCTCCAACCCGTTTGTGTGTGAAGCTGCGAACTGAGGCAGTTATCCCTTGAAATGATGCAGCCCTTTGCCGACGCGATGAACCGGCGCGATTTGACTGTGCCGGAAATGATTTTCTTGGCACAACTGCACCAGCGCAAGGTGCTTGAGCTCAGAAAATCTCTGGTGGCTGAAAAAGAACTCAGAACTGCCTGGGAGCACCCAGGGCGAACGTAGCGCGGGCCAATTGCGGCGGTGCGGCGGTGCCGCGTTGCGGCGATGGGGTAATGTCGGCCTGGGCGTTCCGAACATCGGAGATTTGAACCTCTCCAGATCCGACGAGACACGATGCGGGGGCACGATGAGCCAGCGCCCACTCGGGCGCTGGCTCTGCGCACTCCCCTGCGCGGGGCTTCGCGGTGCCTCACAAGCCGCAAGTCTGACACAAACGAGGAGCGAACCGGAATTGGTGCGGACTTGCGCCATCCGTGCTCGACGGGTTGGGGTTGCAGCCTCCTTTTGCGGCTCCCCCGGCTTGGGCGACCGCCAGTTGTAGCAAGTGAACGGAAGGACCGAGCTTGCAAATCAACAACTTACGCTCGAGTCCCGGGGAAGTCAGGCTAAGGGTGAATGGGATGTTGTTCGGCCAATCGGGCACGCGCGCCAACGGGTGCATCGAGGTTTCATAGGTTTTCGACTTTCCGACCCGATTTTGGCACAGGTCCGGCCTCGACCGGCATTGGTGCTCGCCAATTCGAGCACTGGCGTTTGAATTTGCCGGTCATGGATTGGCCTTTGGTTGGGTCAACACAGAGGAGAATACATCATCAATTGATAATGTCAACACCCTTTTTCACTTGGTTTGTTCTGTCTCCGGGCGCAGGTTCTCGCGCATGAAGAAAAAACGTCAACTGCCCTCGCCCCCGGTTGAGCCGGTGGACTGCCTGGCGAGCATTTTCACCGCCCGCCGCGACCTGCTGGAGCCGATTCGCAAGGCGGTCCTCAAGGATGTGCCCCTGACCGTGGACGAAGCCGACACGTTGACCCTGCTTCACGGCCTCGGCAAACTCGGCTGGACGGACGCCCCGGTGGACCCTGACGGCTTCGTTGCCGTGGCCGACCTGCGGCGGGTGCTCGTCCACGACCCCGGAAAGTTCAGCCGCCGCCTCAAGGACTACCGGGAGCGCGGGTTGATTGAAGTCCGGGAATCAGCGGAGCGGCCGAATTACGCTCAAGCGGCACGGATCACCGACGCGGGCGTCCAGGTCGCAGGACTGGTCTGGGAACGCTACCGAAGACTCGCCGCCCACCTGCTGGCGGGCGTATCGCAGGAGGACTTGGAAGCCCACTGTCGGGTCAACACTGCGATTAGCAAGGCAATCGAGGCGTTCAAACAGTCCGTCTGGCCCAAACTGGTGGGCTGAGGATTTCCTGCCAAGCAATCGTGGCGTCAAGGTCGGCTTCAGCAGCCGCACTTGCCACCCCTCCTGCCGCGTCGGATTCAGGGCCGCCTGCGCTTGGTTCTAATGCGACATGACGACCCGCAGCTCCTGCCCGCGCATCGCCCAGGACTACGGCGTAAACGAAGCGACGCTTTTTCGGCACCTCTATTTTCGGCTTTGCGCGCACTGGGACGACAGCCACATCTCGGAGGGTTGGGTCATCGAAACGATTCGATTGGCGAGGCCGAGCCCCGCTCTGCGAGTGCTGACAGGAATCGTTTGACTCGCCGCAACAAGTGGCATAAACTATGGCATAACTTAGGAAGTCAATATCGTAAATACCTGGTGTTAAGGCATTAACGCATATCAGATAATAACCCGGAGGGTTGCTTGGAAGACTACCCCGGCTCTGCCCCCGGGGATGCGCCGATCCTCGGGCTGGAAGCCCGAAATGTGAAAGCCTGGGCTGGAGCCCGCGAGTTGTCGGGTGAAATGAACTAAGTCTCAAACGGTGACATCAATGGAAACAACGATGGAATCCTACCTGGGCGGGGCCGCTTCCGTCCAGAACGGGGGAGCTAAACCGCCGGGTTGGTCCAGGCGGGAACGTAGCCAGGGCGGTGCAGCAACGTGCCGTCGCGAAGAGGCCGGCTCCCTTGACTTGGCAGGAAGGCCCATGAGCCGAAACGCCGGGCGAGTCCCTGCTCCAGGGACGAAGCCTAGCTTGGTGGTTTCACAAAGCTCCTGGCGAACCACAAATGCGGTTCGTTCGCTAGGCGGTACGGTGCGACATGCGTTCATGCCGGGAAAAGGGTCCGTTTCACTCACCGATGAAGTCCCACGGAGTTCGAGCGTCTGCTCGATAAACTGGACCTATAAGGCTTGTCCGAAAGGGTTCGGCTACGCTCCGGAGGCGGGAACAGCCACTCCCTGGCCCCGCCCTCAGGGATGTCTCCAGAGCCAAAGTACGCCGTCGGGATTCGACAGCGGAAAGGCAAAACCACAGAGCGATTCGAGTGTGTTCACCAGTTCCGGGGACAAGTTAGCTTCGGCTAAGAAACGGTCCCTTACGCCTGGTCGCCCACTGCGAACAGTTCCGCCTCGGGGGGAGTGGTCTTGCCCCGTCGGCGTGGACCCCCCATTCTTGGGGCAAGCTCTGTCCTGCATAAGGAACCGCACGCTCCCGCGTGCTGTCGGGGTCGCCCGGTGCGGGAAATCCGCTCGCCGGTCCAGTATGAGGAATTGACCTCATTGCGACAACGGGGAGGGGGTGGCTTCGGCCTCCCCCTTACCCACCGAGCTTGCGAGCGGAGGCCCAGGTCATCGGGCCGGATTGTGGCGCGCCCTGTAGGGGCGCGCCATGGGGTCCCGGCCTTACAGGCCGGTGCTTTTGGAGGGGCGGCGGCCTACCCGGGCCTCCGCTCCGCTCCAGCCCGGGCTATCACATGGCGGGCCTTCGGCCCTGGGGTGGACAAGAATGTCCGCGCTCCCCAATCCCCGCCGTCTCGACGCTACGCGGGTGAGGACCGAGCGTTCTTACTGTGCCCGCGCGCGGTAGAACCGGCGCGGCGAACTTGGCGGGAGCGGGTCGCTGAAGCGGACGGATGCCGGATCAGGAGGGTTCAAGAACCATTGTTTGATTGCTTAAAGTATGAATCCGCGCTTTATTTCGACCAACATGCTGCAAACCCAAGAGGTCGTATGCTAGAAAACCATAGGGTCAGTCATCCCCGCCCAGCCCTCGGTGCAATGAAACGCCGCCAATTCCTGAAAGCCACCGCGTCCCTGGCCATGTGCGCCAGCATGCCGCGCCTCTCCGGTGCCGGGCAACCCCGGCGCAAGACCCAGCTTTTTCCGGCCGATCTGCCCAACCGCGAGTGGATTCAATTCCCGGCCGCCGGGTTCTCTACATCAGCTTGCGGCGTGATTTATCGGCTCAAAGACAAAGTGACCAACGGTCTGGCGCTGGGCGGCATTGATACCGGGTGCCTCGACTTGGAAACCAGCGGGTTGCTCGGGTATAACACGATCTACAACACGGCCATTCCCCGCCGCGGGCCGGATAACTGGCCCATCCTGGGCTTCACCGTGGGGAACGGGACCTGGGTCTTGTGTGATCCGACCCAGGTCAAGACCGGCTGGGGCGAATATCAATCTGCCGGTCCCGGCAAGGAGTACCGCCTTTGGAAAGGCCAGAAGTGGGACGCCTCGAAGCAACCGCTGCTGGACACCCTGAGCAAACTGAATCTGGAGGGAGTCCATACCGCCAAAGAAATCCATTACTGGGGGCATTACCCAGTGGCCGACCTCGAATTCGAGACCGACGCCCCGGTCAGTGTCGGGCTTCGAGCTTGGTCCCCGTTTTTGCCCGGGGCGCTGGTGGATTCGATGCTGCCGGGCGTGGTCTTCGAGGTGCGGCTCAGGAACACGGCCGACCAGAACCACCACGGCACATTGGCCTGCTCATTTCCTGGGCCCAAACCGCCGGAAGCTGGCAGCAATCAATATGAGCGCAGGCAGGAGCGGGCCGGACAATTCACGGGTATCTGTGTCCAATCCAAACTGGCCTCCTACGTTTTGGGCGTCATCGGGCCAGACCAAGCCCGGTTCGGCGGCGGCCTCGCCGCGGACGGAACGAAGTGGTCAGCCATCGCGTCGAACTTGCCGGAAGCCGGCCCGGAGCATCCGGACGCCTCGGCCGCGGTGGATTTCTCGCTCCAACCCGGCGAAGAACGCATTGTGCGTTTCGCCGTCGCCTGGTGCGCACCGACCTGGAATGCCGGTGGCTACAATTGGGCCCATGCGGAACACACCTTCACCCACATGTACGTGAAGCATTATCCCACAGCCCTGGCGGCGGCGGAAAAACTGGCCCAGAACCATGCCGCGTTGCTCGCGCGGGTGCTGGCCTGGCAGGAAGTCGTTTATGCCGAGAACAAGCTGCCGGTCTGGCTGCGCGATTCGCTCATCAACGTGCTCTACATGGTCACCGAGGATGGCTTGTGGGCGCAGAAGAAGGCGCCGCTGCCGGATTGGGTGCGGGAGGAAGACGGGTTGTTTGGCCTCATCGAATGTCCGCGTGGGTGTCCCCAATTTGAGTGCATTCCCTGCTCCTTCTATGGCAACGCGCCCATTGTGTACTTCTTCCCGGAGTTGGCGATTTCCACTTATCGCGGCTACAAAGGTTATCAATTCCCCGATGGCGCTCCGCCCTGGATTTTTGGCGGATGCACGGGCCAAACACCGCCGGTTGATTTTGCCAACACCACGCGCGGCTACCAGTTTGCCACCAATGGCATCTCGCTGGCGGCGATGCTGGACCGATATTATTTGTGCCACGGCGACAAGGACGAGGGCTTCATCAAGGAGTTTTACCCGGTGCTCAGGCGATGCACCGTCTGGACGGTCAATTTGCGGCCGGCCTACCCGCTGGGCGACCGGATCATCGCGATGCCGACGGGCAACGTCGGGACCGAATGGTTTGAAGCGCCCGAGCCGGGCTGGGCAGGCATGACAGCGCACGTCGGCGGCCTGCACCTGGCGCAACTGCGCATCGCCGAACGTTTTGCGCAACTGGCCGGCGACCCTGCCTTCGCGCAGCAATGCCGCGACTGGCTGAAGGCGGGCGCGGAGGCGATGGAGAAACAGCTCTGGACGGGGAGTTATTACCTGAACTATTTCGAACCGGAGACCGGGCGCAAATCGGACCTGGTTTTCGGCTACCAGATGGATGGCGAGTGGATCACTGACCACCATGGGCTGCCCAGCGCGCTGCCGGAAGAGCGCGTGAAGAAAACCCTCGAAACCATCAAGCGATGCAATGTCGCGGTGACCAAGTATGGGGCGGTAAATTACGCCAACAGCGACGGCACGCCCGCGCGAGTCAAGGGATACGGCACCTATTCGTACTTCCCGCCCGAGGCGCTGATGCTGGCGATGAATTACATGTACGAGGGCGAGAAGGACTATGGACTGAACCTGGCGTATAAGGTTTGGCACAACCTGGTCTGCCTCCAGGGCTACACCTGGGACATGCCCAACATTATGCGTGGCGATGTTGATACTGGTGAGCGCACGTTCGGCAATGACTACTACCAGGATATGATGCTCTGGTCGTTGCCTGCCGCCCTGGAAGGCAAAGACTTTGGCGCGCCCGCCAGGCGCGGCGGACTGGTCGCCCGCATTTTGGAGGCCAGTCGCGCCTAACTAGAGCCTGTCCCAAAAGCTCTGGTTCCGGACCTTTGTCGCAGCCTTTGTCGGCGCCTTTGTCGAAAAAGGGCCAATCCGACAAAGGTTTCGACAAAGGCTGCGACGAAGGTCGCCCACTCGCGGGGCCCTTGGGACAGGCTCTAACTATGAGATGTTGCGCTTTTTTCCTGGCGTTGGGGATTGGGCTGACAACCGCCGCCCAACAGCCCATGACCGGCTGCATTGCAGACTCCGCCGCCGACCGCATTCCGTGGTTCAGGCTAACGGTATTCATGTTGGCAGCACCAGATCTCGTGCTGGCCCAGGCGGAGGGCCTGGTCGCCGTAGGCCTGCGCCTTTTCGATCAGCAGTTCGTGAACCCGGGCGCGTGGCTTGCCGCCGGGGCGCATCTGGTTCATTTGCATGCCCATGGACCAGACGGCGACTCCGCCGAAGAACGAGTGGTTCTCAATCAGCAGTGTCTTCGCTCCCTGGCGGGCCGCGCCCAGGGCGGCGCCAATCCCCGCACGCCCCCCGCCGACCATCAGTACATCCACCTCCGCGAGGGCGCGGCGACGCGGGACGATGGCCGGTGCCCTGCGGGCTCTTCTCCGGCAGCAGTTCAATTCTCACCTTGTGCCTGCCCAGATGGCCTTGATGGTCTCCTCCTGGTTGAAGCCCTCTGGCGTCGTTGGGCTGCGGGTGTTGGCCCAGTACCACCACTAGGTCTGGAAGTCCACGATCTTGCCGTCTCGCACGAGCAGTGTGACGACTCCGGCATGCTTGCCTTCATCCACGAAGCGCTGGACTGTTGCGTGCAAGACTTCCAGCCGCGCTGGATCAAACCCTGCGGCCTTCGGGGAGGTTGATGGCAACTGCGCTTGGGTCGAAACCGCCAGTAGCAGTGTGAAACCAAGGAGGAGCGTTTTCATGTTGGCGCGCATCTTAATGCACCCGCCTGGCGGCGTCTCGGAAAAAAGAGGGATTGGTTGCGATTGGCCACCGTGAGGTAAACGAAGTACTGAGCGGCGTGGAGGGATGGAGAGTAATCGTTGGTGTTGACCAACGTCGAGCGTTTGAGCCGCGCCTCGAGGTGGAAATTGCAGGCGGCGTTTCCCCGAGCAGGTGCCCCTCCGTGTGGAGCGGGCAAAACTGGCGACCATCCGAATCTGAGCCTTGTGTCGCAGACCCTTGAACCAGCCCAACCTATGGTCTGAGCCCTCCACGGATTTTGACTAAGGTACAATCATTAGTTACGGTAAACGAATGGTAATTATTTTACATCCGGGGCTGTCTGCTGGAGACGTTTTAGGTCCTGAAGTTCCGTTGGGTCATTGACATAACCGCCATTGAACCAGGAGACTGGGGCCGGTCCTTTCCACTTCCAGTACTCCGAATGGTTGTCGGCAAAAACCAGCACAGCGCCAGTCTGATGCCGTCTGGCCGGGATGTTCAGCCATTCGTCCACTTTGGAAGAATACAGGAAAATGCCCTCGTCTATTCCGTTCTCATCCTCATCGAGAAAGGTGAGGGCCTTCGAGGGTCGCTGTATCTCTGTGGATTTCATCAGCGGCTGGACCAGAAAGTTGGTCTCGTAGTCTTCTCCTCCCATGTAGCCGCTCAACGACACGCTGCGCAGCCTGGGAGTGCTGGTGCGCTCCACGCAGCTATGGTCGGCCGGGCAACGGTAGAGTTGGAGCGACTGCGCGTAGGGAAAGAGTGTGCCCCGCGTGATCGTTGCCGGGTCCGCATCCCACGTAGCACTGCCGGTGACCCAGCATCCCTCCGGGCTGCGGTGGATGCCGTTGACGTAGCTTCCAAGGTTGAGCGGCAGCCGGCCGCCTGCGTCGGACGCATAGAGCACCCACGCCAGGCCGAGCTGTCGTTGATTGTTGAGGCAACTGGTCGTCTGGGCCCGCGCTTTTGCCGCCGACAACGCGGGCAGCAACAGCGAGGCCAGGATGGCTATAATCGCGATGACCACCAGCAGTTCAACCAGGGTAAAACCGGGTTTTGACCTTACGCCGGTAACACGCGAAAACATAGGCGAACAGGTCTGCAACTGCAACGTCCTCGCGCCAGAGTTGATGGAAATGAATTTCATATCGTTTCTGGGCCCTGGATGCGTGATGGGGAAACGGGCCGGCTTTTCACCGCCCACCCAAAAAGGCCTCCGGCACCCGCCGTTAGTGCGAGGATCCACAGCGCAGAGATGGATTGGCTCGGTCCCGGGAGGCCGGCCATTCCGGCTACGTATGTTTGGTAAGTGATGTCCTGGCGACTCAACACTCCCAGGGTGGATTCGTTCGCAGGGGCAATGAAGTCAGGAGTGCGCAGGTCGGAGATCCACAGTTTTCTGGACCCATTCCTGTATTCAAAGACCTCGAATCGGGCATTCTTGTGCTGAGCGACGATGGCCGGGACCTGGTAGGCGGGGATGGTGCGAACCTTCCAGTCCGTGGTTGCCCCCCGGAACGCGGCCAGGGCGACCATTCCGCACGCGGCCAATGCGGCAAAAGCTTTGTCCACACGACGTTCCTTTCTCAGGTCCGTGATGGAATGCGGTCCGGATTGGCGGTTATGGCTTCCACGCAACAATGTAACGCCCCCAGCCACGAGGATGAAACAGCAGAATGGACTCAGCAGCCGCTCGGACCACCACCCTGCGTGCGTCATGTTGAAACGGGGAGAATCCCGGTTTTCAATCTCCGTCTCATAGCTGATGCCTTTCTCGGCCAGCAAGGCCACCGTGCTCTCTTCCGCCAGCGCGACGAACGGGGTCATCGTCCCGTTCTCCAGCAGATCGCCAGAGAGCGTGCGGGCTCCGCTGGCATTTTGGAACAGCCTGAAGCGAAACTTCCGCACCTGCGAATTGGCGATGAGGCTTTGTACTTCACTGGTGGACACGTAGCGAGTCTTGGGAAAGTGCATGCGGGGCATGAGACTGGAGATCCAGCAGACGAATCCCAAGTAAACGAGAGCCACTGTCATAGCCAGCGCCGCCCAAAGAGTAACGGATTTTGGCGATTGGCAGGAGATTGGCCCGCCGAAAGCCCCTTCAGGAACGGTGCGCTGCCTGCGTTGCCAAATCCAGATGATGAGGGACAGCGGCACCACTCCAAATATGAAGAGCGGCAGACAAATGTTCACCCAAAGACCCGCCATTGCGTACTGGCCTTTGGCGCCGGATAGGCGGGTTTTGGCGAGTAAGATCAGCACTAGCGGAGGGAGGCAAAAAACGAGGAACATGCTGAGTCCCATGATGCGCCAAAAAGTGGCTACGGACCGGCGCGCCCGCTCACTGTTCTGACGGTCGCCCCCCATCTTGTACCCGATGTATCCGCCCAAGGGCAAAGCCGCGGCAACCCAGCAAACCATGCCCATAACAAAATTGGCAATGGCTTGCAGAAACCCGACGGAGCTCGTTGTTTTGGCGGCCACGCTGCCGTGCTTCGCCAACGCCGTGCCGACTGTGGCCGCCTTGGCGGTGGTGGCCAGCAGCGGCAGGGCGGCAATCACGCCGACCGTGAAGGCCTTGCCCGGACTGGTTTGTTTGAGCGCGCCGGCGACAAAGGCGAGGAATTGCTCCTGCAGGAGTTTCCGGCCGCGCGACAGCCGTTGCTTCACCGCGTCCTCACTGAGAGCTAAGTCCTGCGCGACGGCCTCGATGGATTGGTGTTCGCGATAAAACAACACCAACGGTTCGCGATAGATTTCCGGGATGCGTTCGAGCGAGCGCCAGAGAATCGCCTTTTCCTCGTCGCTGATGACCTGGTCCGGGGGCAGCGGTTCTGGTGAGACCCATTCGTCCACCGCCTCCAGCGATTCGGCGGCATGATCCGGCTCACGTCCCTGGCGCCGGAACTCCTTGCTGATGAGAGAACGGGCGATGCTGCACAGCCAGGGCCGCAACTTGGCCGGCTCACGCAATTCCGCAAGCTGCTTCCAGGCGGACACAAAGGTCTCCTGGGCGAGGTCTTCACTTTGGGTCACGTTGCCGGTGGCGCAGTACGCCAGCGACGAGATCAAGGTTTGATAGCGTTCAACAATCAGCCGGAAGGCATCCCGATTTCCGCCCAGGCTTTCGGCCACCAGCTCGGCATCGTTGATATCTGCCCTTTGCATCGCTTCGGTTGACATCATATCACCCTATAAGAACCCGAAAAGCCCCAAGAGGTGACAGAAAATCGGTTCATCCGAGAAGTTCCTGTCTGGAGTGATGAAGGCCAAGGCGTCTGAGGACCAATCCTGGGCGTGCCGCGACCCTGCGTCACCGCGTAGCGGTGCCTGAAGGTAGCCGTGGACTTCCAGTCCACGGAACCATGCCCTAAGCTCACGTGCGTCGCGTAGCGACGCTTGAGAACAGGATTCGATTTGGCCAGCGCCACGCCCTCAGGCGTCGCTACGCGACGCAGGCGCTACGCTGGTGACTCCGAGGAGGCGGCCGGGATGTGGAAGATGCCGTCACGCGATGAAAGCGGCCCACCTATTTGCGGGCAGGAACTTCCCGGAAGAGGCCGAGTTCCTGTGGTGTGCGGCGGGTAATGCCGAAGACGGACTTTTGCCCATCGCAGAACCTTTCCCGCAACTCGAAGTTCTCGAAGGCAATGCCCCCGGGAAGGGGTCGAGCCGTACGCCAGTAGGTGTAGCGCCCATTTACGACCACCTGCAAATCATCGCGGAACGCACGCGCTGGCCTGGCCCAGAACTGCGTAACCTTGGAGCCGGCGTAATGCCAGAGCTCCGAATTGGGGAAAGGAAAAACCGCCGCCGGGTCTTCCTCGTCATTGCTCACCGCGACCAGGACTCCGCCGTCAGCGGTTCGGTGAAGGCGCGAGAGAGGGTACTGCCGGTGCGGCGCAAAACCTGTTTCCTTGTAGTCCTGATAAACCCGAAGGCTGCTCACCACCTGGTCTTTGAGCCACAGCAAACGCGTGCGGGTCATGTTGCCCATGGTGGCGGTGAGGATGCAGTAATCCAGGGGCGCGCTGTCCGGTTCCTGGAACACGCTCAACTCGATCTCGTCGGGGCGGTCGCTGCGCTGGAGGATGACCAACCGGACATGCGCCCCGTTCTCGAACCTTTCGACCTGGAGCCGCACTTCGAGCTCCTCCTGGCCGTCGGTCCGCTTCCGCAGGCCTCCCTGGGCAGCATTCGTCGTGGCGCCGCGGCCTGCGTTTTCCGCCCAGATGCGTTTGCCATCCAAACCGTCGAGTTGGCTGTGCTCCAATTCACTGAAGCCCCGGCGGCCGCGCACAATGGGTTCGATGGCGACGAAGTTGATGAGATCGTAGCGCTTCTCTGCGAGGACCGGGTAACCGAGTCGTATCAGGCCCCGCGGTTCGCCGGTCCGAAACCCTCCCGGCGCCACCGCCCACAGCATACCACCCCGAACCCCCAAACCGGCTGGTTCGTGCTCAGTCCCGGGCGGATCCAATCGGCCCCGTCGGTAATTAAAGATGCCGCCAGTAAAAGTCCGAAGGTGAACAGGTGATTCATCCTGCGGGCTTTGCTCGCGATCGGCGGCATCGCCTTGAGAGTGTGTTCGGTCTGAAACTGTGCCACGGCTCGAGGATATGCCAACGCGGCCCGCGACGCCACCTTCTGGCTGGTTGCTCCGGCCGCCGCCGTTATTTCGCTGACTTGCCGAAGCGCACGCCGCTCACGTGCGGGCCAACCGTGAAGTTCGCCTCGGTCGCAGTCGTGGTGATCTTCCCGTTCATCCGCAGGTTGTTGATCGTGACGCCCTGAACCGCGTGCTGGGCATCGAGGCCGTTGAAGAAGGATCGGGGAGCACGTTTGCCGGTGAGGGACACGTCCGCATAGGTGATGTCGCGGACGTTCCCGCGCTCGGCGTCCTTCGAGTAAGCATTCTTGCGGATGACGACGTCCTGGCAGTTGCAGAGGTTGATGACTGCTTCGAGATGATCTCCACCGACACCGGGCCGGACATGCCCCAATGGGCGAACCCAGCAAGCTCGGTTTGGTTGATGGGGCGCTGGTACCCGGGCCACACCTGGTTGAACGGCACGGCCGAGACCCGGCAGGCGTAAACCGGCACCGGCTGACCGTTGACGCGGAGCGTGTAATCCTCGCAGAGCCGCTCCCCCAGCGGCGCCGCCCAGATCGTCGCCGGTGCGGCGGCGTGGCCCGGTGTCGCCGCTCTGAGCGGAGCCGCCAATACCGGGACGGCCAGCCATCGAATCGTTGCGTTCCGCGGCATAACGGGATCGAGTATCCAATCGGCGTAGGGAGAGATCGTCTGCTCCCCGGCAAACGCCACTCCGGTTGTCAGTCCAAGACCGATCAGGACGCGCCACGAAAAGGGTCTTCCATGCATATTCATTCAGGAAATGGCTGAGGGTCATGGTTTTGACAATGGCCGCTTGCCGACTGTTTCGATGAGGGGTTCGATGTCGAAGCCGAGCGGCTTGCCCTCGGCGATCTTCTGCCGGGCGTGGACGATTGCCGCCTCGAGACCCGGCGGTGTTTGGTCTTTCCACCAGTTCATGCGTTCGCTGTAGCACCAGACGTATTCGTCCGTTGTGTAGAGCGCCCAGTAGGTGTTGTGCTCAAACCACTTGGCCCGCTCTTCGGCCGTCATCCGGTAGCTCAGATACTGCTCCGTTTTTGGTTGCCGCAGCGCGAAATTCTGGTCCACGTAGAGTGCTTGTCCCGCCCGGACCTGCCGCTCGTACTTGTCCCGAAGTTCGGGCGGCACCAGGCCGAGCGCCCGGCGGCGGATGGCACGGTAGGCACGGAAATACTGCTCGCGCGAGGTGTAATAGTAAGCGTTCTCGTTGCCGTCAATGAACTGCGCCTTCGGGGTTGCGCCCTCCAGCATGCCCACGAAGAAGTCAGGCATCAGACCCCAGCTTTCCCGCGCCAACCGCTGCGCTCGCTCCGCCTCGGGCAGGTCCGCCAACCGATCGTAAAGGCTGACATGGAAGAAAGTCAGGATCAGGGCGCCGGGCATCCGTTTTTCAAACGCCCGCATGAGCTGGGCGCCGCGTTGCCGGACCTTGGCTCGGTAATCGGCGAACGGGTGGTCCTTGGCCTTCGGCTGTTTGGCGTAGTCCCACAGGCTGAAATCGTACGGCTCGGGGTCGAAACAAATCCCCCGAACCCGTCCAGCCTGGGCGACACCCACGAGTAACTGAGCATTGGCTTCGATCACTTCCCACTGGGCATCGTCGAACCAGTCGAACCCCGCCGGCAGCGAGCCCAGATGATCACGAAATTATCGGTGAAGCGGGTGAACCGCAGGTCGCGAAGGATGCGCTCGTCCTCGGCGAATGTGGCCGGCTCAAGCGGTTTCGTCACGAACGCGTTGTGGCCCCCGCTGAGCTTGAAGATAAGCCCGTCGAAGGGGCGCTTCTCCATCGCTGGAAGCTCATCGCGCATCTGGGCGGGGGTCGGCACGTCCCACCCGTATTCGATGAGCTTTTTGTCCGCCCCCGGGAGCGCCGCGGCTGCGCGCAGCGCGGGCATTGCAAGGACCACGCAGAAGACCAGGGCGGTGATCCAGGGGCGCCGGTTTTCCTCCGCCCTCCTTGACGCCGGCGGGCAATTGACTGTTGACGCTGGGCGGAGGCCGCGGAACAGATGTGAGATCGGGCGCATGACCAAGCATTGAACGGAAGGCCAAAAACCGTCAATCCATTTGTTTCGCAGGTGAGATAGTGCATCCGCAACTCCGGCAGGGTCTCGCCGGAGTGCAACCGGAAATCCCGAATCACATAGTCCCCGGCTTGTGGCGGGGGGAAA
This sequence comes from uncultured bacterium, assembly GCA_963749495.1. Taxonomy (GTDB): domain Bacteria; phylum Verrucomicrobiota; class Verrucomicrobiia; order Limisphaerales; family UBA8199; genus CAVQND01. The sequence goes on along the minus strand of CAVVMW010000010.1, from coordinate 606,599 downwards.
TCAGCCCCGCACGTTGAGACGGTGGCGACGAGCGTCAGCAGCAGGCCAAGGCTCGATCGGAGCATCGCTTGGGGGTAATGAATAGTCATTTGCATGCTCACCTTGTTGATTGCTGGAGTGTGCTCCCCATGGCGCCGAGGTTGACGCGCTCGCCCAGGTCCAGACCTTCAAGGGTAAGACCATGAATATAGATGGGCGATTCCGTCAGCGTAACCACCCCGTTCTGGAGCGGCAACACGGTGCCGAAAATGTCTATGACCTGGGCCGAGGACAGCAAATGAATATCGCCGGCCCCTTCTGGCACCCAGGCTGCCACAACGCATGTGCCCGAATGGGCGGAGCCGAAAGCGAAGGCACAGGCACGCGGACTGCCGGCGAGCTTGCAGGGAGCGATCCACGCGCAACCGGCCCTTGTGGAGCTCGAAAGCGCGCTTCAATTGGGCGAGGTCGTCATCCCAGTGCCAAGTGCCGTCCACCTCCACGCCCCGATTGGCATCCACGTAGTTGATGAGCGGCAGCCAGGTGAGATTATGCCTCTCCGCGAGCGTGAACAGGGGCGAGACCTGGTTCCTCTCGGCGCATTGGCGAAAATCCATTTCCTCGCGGAACCAACTGATGGGTCTCCGACCGCGTAGATCGCCCCGGGCAGGTTGGGGATGATGGACGGCTTGGGAAGTGCCTGACCCTCGGCCAAGGCCGCGGAGAGGGCGATTCTCAAGGCCAGGATTGTGCGGCATGCCTTTGTGCTTGGGCGGGCAATACTCGACCACCATCCAGCCACGGCGGGCGTTGAAGGAGTTTATTCCGCGCTGCCTGGAGCGCGGCTTATTGTTGGGGCTCTCGACCTGGTTCTTCGGCCCGGGCGTGGACCGGGTGGTCGGCGCCGACGGGTTTGTGCGTGTCTGGGATCAGACGCTCGAATTCCTCAAGGAAAACGACCTGCTCCACAACATTTGGGAGCTCGATCAAGGAGGCGGGAATGATCTGCGCGGGCTTGGGCCAGAAGCACGGGTATCGGTTCAACTGCGCCTCGAACTTCACCCACCCGCAATTCCCGCGCCTGTGGAACGACGTCGCCTGGCACAAGGCGGTCACCGCGAGGATTCGAAACCTGTGAGATGTGAAAATACCAACCCCTGAGAGTATGACAACGCGATGCACCCGGCGATGTTGGCTGAGTTCGAGAAGAAGTACGAATGGGACTTCCACGAGGGCTGGGACGGCGGCACGCTCTACATCGGGACCAAGGGCGTGATGCACACCGGGTGTTACGGCCAAAGACCACGGCTGTGGCCGGAGGCGGCGCACCGGGCGTTTCCCGTGCCCGAACCACGCATCCCCCGGATCAAAGGCTCACATTTCGATCACTTCATCCAGAGCTGCAAAGAGGGGAAACCGACTTGTGCTGATTTCACATACGCCTCGGCCATAACCGAGTTCCTCTTCCTCGGGCACCTGGCCATCAAGGCGGGTGTCGACGCGAAAGTGGAATGGGACAGCGCCGAGTTGCGGTGCCCGAAGCTGCCGGAGTTGAACCGCTGGGTGAAACGGGAGTGCCGCGCGGGTTGGGAAGTCGCGGCGGGCTGACGAGCAAAGCCTTGGTTGAGGCTGACGGCGCTACCTTTGATGCAGACGCACTCGACTGCACACTGTTTGGCATAATTCATAAACTGGCCGTGGATGGTGTCGTAGGCCGAGGGCCTTGCTCCATCTTGGAGGTTCATGGTTGATTGGTCGTCGGGGGTAAACGCGCCGGTGTCCTGTTTAGTCAACAAGACCATCTTCGCACCGCTGGCACAAGTAACCACACCAAGGAGTTTAGTTGGCATAGAGCAGCCGCACTGTGGCAAGTGGGACTGGGGATCGGCAGCGAAATTGGAAAAGGGGAGCGCGGGGGAGCCGTTGCTCCGAGTTGCTGGTTTTACACGGGTAGAACGGGACGGCGCCGGGGTTGATCATCGCGCACCGGGGTGTGACGCCTTGGTGGAGGTTCTTTGGGGTGCCCTTCCGGATGTTGACAGGGTGCTTTGGCCGGCGAGCTAGTTCGTGACGCGTTTTACGAAGGCCATGATTTCCTGCACGAGGGGGATGTTGTTGACTGGGCGGCGGGCTGCGAAGATGTCTGGGAGTGAGGGTGCGGCGATAAAGACGCCGCAGGGGAGATTTGGTGAGGCGTTTTCGAGAAGTGCGGCCAGTGTTTGGCGTTGTGTGGCGATTTGAGTTTCGTCGGTGGTGCCAGCATCGACGACAAGTGCGACGGGCCTACCGCCAAGGGCTAGGAGGGTCCGCGCTGTCGAGATGGCTGAGCTGGGATCGTCTTCGACGACGAATTCAATTTCTTTCCGTGTGCCTGGGGGTAGTAGCCGGCGGAGCATGTCGGCCTCGCCGGAGCTTTTCACAACTAAGTAGATGGAGTTCATATCTTGGCAGCTTTGATGTTGAAGTCGGGCATGGCACGCTCGACGCAGTGGCGGCATTTTGCGTGAAGTCCTCGGCACATCCTTCCCTTGGTGAGGGCGTACTCGATCTCAGTGGCCTCCCAGAGGAGGATCCTTTGGGGCGCGGCTAGGACCGCGCGCTTTCGTGCGTTGAGTGTGAAGCCACTGGCAGAGGCGCAACAGCCGATGACTGACGGTGGCCTGCGTTGGAGTTGATCGCGCAGATCGGCGAGCGGGTCATGGTCGAGGGGTTTTCCATGGTCTTTAGACTCGAGGAGGCATGTAAGGTGGTCAACGTAAACCACGCCGTCGATTTGCTCTATGGTGAGACGACCGTCTCTGACTTCGTAGGGGTAGACGACGGTGGCCTTTTCAAGCTCGAAAGCGCGGACTACCAGATACTCGAGCGCCTTGCCCGGATCCCAACCTGGTGTGGTTCCGGCTTTGATCTGGCGCCAGAGAGCTAAGAGGCATGGCCGGCGCAGGGAGCGGATTTGCTTTTCGTATTGTGCGGCTGTTGGCATTTACATGTCTCCTCTGAATGCCTGGTCGAGGATGGCAGCCTGGAGGGCTTCCAGCTCGGCGGGCTTGTCTTTGTGGAGGGCGCGGGCGGCCAGAATTTGGCAGCGCAACGGGGAGCATTCCTGTTCAGCGCTAGAGTATCGGATGTGCGAGTGCGCGCGGCGTTGAACTGGCTTTTTCGCCATATCGTCGAGAATAGCTGAAAGCCGGCTTTCCGCAACGGTATCTTCACGAAATTGCCAGTTTTCCTCAGAAATATTCTTATATACAATGCTAAAGACGTAGTTTCCCGACACGCCCCTGTCGCGCGGGAGCGCGGGAGTCCAGGAGCGGCTACCCTGGCTTCTTTCGCAATCGCAACCTGCCCATCGTGGCGGATGGCCAAGGTTGGCGAAGACCAGGAACCCGCGCTCGCGGAGCGCGTCAATCTCCCTGTCGTGCCAGACGAAGCGGCCCTTCTCCGGTTCCACCCGCCACCAGTGGCAAAAGTCTCCGAAGTCGTGCAGCCGCACCCAGCGCGCTCCCATTGCCGCCGAGGCCACAGCAGCGTATTGCCCGGCTCAGACACCATCGAGGTCACGTGCGTGCCAAAGGGCGAATCGGGCCGCAGCGGGCGATCCCGTTCCGCAAAGACCCCGAACCATACTTCGCGGGTCGAGGGGGACTCGTTGGCCCGAACCCGCACCCGGTACATGCCGGGTTGCCTGAGCAGGAAATGGGCGAGGTCCGCCTAGCCGGGTTTGACCTGGTGCACCAGGTTCGTCAACCGCCGCGGCCACAGGTCCTCGAGGGTGTACTTCAAAGCGACTGCGTCGGGTTGGGTTCCGGCTGCTGCCCAGGCAGTGACTTCCACGGCGTCCCCGACGCGGCACCAGCGCGTGGGCGTCTCGGCTCCCACCTCGAGTGGTTGGGCGGGCTGGTAATCGGTTTGGCCGCCCTCCTCCACCTGCACGTCATCGAGCCAGATTCCGGAGGAGGGTACGATGCGCGCCACGTAGCCTTCGTGCAAATTCGGCAGTAGGATGCCGCGCTTGAGATAGGGCGTGTAGGGCGCGCCGTGTTTGCCGATGCCGACGTAAACCGGGGCCGTCACGTCGCCCTTCAACCACAGGCGCAAGGTGTAGGGCTTGCCCTTCTGGATCGCAATATCGCCGGAGTGAAACTGCACGCCGCCGTCATCGAAACGCGCGCAGGTCACACGCTGGGCCGATTCTCCCCCGTGAACATCAGCCGACTCCCGGGCAAAAACCACCTTATTCGATCCGTAGCAATTGGGTACCCAGCCTTGCGCAAGGCCGTTAACGAAGGGAGCCTCCATCTCCCCGTTGGTCAGCATCTCCGTCTCAACGGCCTGCGTGGTGGCAAGGGCAAGGAGCAGCAGAGCGAAGACAGCGAGCGGCTTATGGGCAGGAATTGGTTTCTTCACAGCGAACTGGAGCTTAATGAGGTTGAAGCCTGGCGAGCAACAACGACCTCATTTCGGCTTGCCCAGGGCTGAGTCCTGCAGGAGGATCAAATCGCTCGTGTAGGGTTCGGGCAAACGGATGGCCAGGCCGGTTTGCATCAGCTCGGCCCCTCTGCGAAGTCCTGGAGAAATGGAGCCGTCTTCGCACCAAACCCAATACTTGCGGTTCGGGTTGAGGCCCTTCAATCGGACGATCTGCCGGTCCTCTGGTGAATCAGGGCGGAAGATGTAAAGCGTGCCTTTCGCCAGAGGAGGGCTCCAATAAAACATGCCGTCCCAGTGCTTGCCGTCCGGGCGGGGCAGGATGTGATGGACCTTCACATCCTTGAACAGCGCACGAATCCATTCCTTGTAGATGCAGACCGATTGCCGGGCCGATTCTTTTTCGGCCTCCGTCCACTTGGCCGTGTCGGTCGGGTCGATCTGCCAGGCCCCCATCATGCCGCTGCGCCAGAGAAAGGTGCCGGGGTTGTCGCCGCGCACCGGGTAATAGTTGTCGTAGGTGTAGGCCTGGAGCAGGAGCGGCGGCAGCGCGAAGGTCGAATCGAGATGCCAAACTTCGCGTCGCGGAACCACTCCGGGTCCTGGTGTGCGTGGAGCGACGGCCAGTCCGGTTTGAAAGGGCCTTCAGCAGTCTGCCCGCCGGCTTTCGGCGGCTCCGCTGCCGACACCGTTAGCATGGCCGACAGCAACCCTGCCAATACCAAGAGCGTTTCGATTCCTGAATTGATGCTCAAAAACCCACCCGTCCTTTCGAGTCAAACCTTATGGGCAGCACGCCCGGGCGCTCCCGCCAGGGCGCGGTGTGATCACTGCCGAAGTAAGTGGACCGCCATTGGCCGCTTTTGTCCTGGAAAAACGTGTTGTGTCCGCAATGCGGAATGGCCTCGCAACGCTCGCCGTAGGGACCGTATATTTCTTGGAACAGACGCGGGGCCAAATCGTGGAGGTGCTTTCGCCAGACCTGCCACTCGTGCGAACCGGGGCCTTCAATCCAGACATGCTGGATCCCGGCGGTAGTCAGGGCCTCATGGAGGCTCTTGCCAGGGCCATAGAGGCGATCTTCGGTGCCGCAGCCGAGCCAGAGCAAGCGAATGCGTTGGTTGGCCGTGTTCGCATCAGAGAAGGCGCCACCGAAGGAGATCTTGGGATCAAAGTTGCGCGCTCCGCCGCTGAAAGCAGCGATGTAGGCGAACAGGTCGAGGTTGCCAAGGCCGATCTGCAGGGCCTGGCCTGCACCCATGGAAAGACCGGCAATGGAGCGGTGATCCCGATCCGCAATAGTGCGGAAATTCGAATCAATGAAAGGCACCAGATCCTGCACCATCAATTCCGCAAACGCGTCATTGCCTCGAGGTCCCGGAACGGGTCTGCCGCCGGCTCTGGTCGCGTAACCGTTCTCCATCACGACGAGCATCGGCTTGGCTTTTCCAACGGCGATTAAGTTGTCCAGGATGAAATTGGCCCGGCCCTGGGCGGTCCAGGCCCGCTCGCTCTCCCCGGCGCCATGCTGCAGGTAGAGCACGGGATAGCGATGCTGGGGCTCACGGTCGTAGCCGGCAGGAGTATAGACAAAGATCCGCCGGAGCGTGCCCGTGACTTTCGATGGATACCAGCAGGTGCGCACTTCGCCGTGCGGCACGTTCTTGACTTCATAGAAGTCCAGCGAGAGATCCGGCACTTCGAGGCCGCTGGTCGGTTGGCCCCAGCCGAAATAAGTCTCGCTGGCAGGGTCGTTGCAGTGCCAGCCGTCGATAATCAACTCGTAATAGTGGAAGCCCGGGCGCACAGGGTCCGTGGTAACAGTCCAGAAGCCATTGTCGCCTCGGGTCATCTCATACGGCTTGTTGCCGTTCATGCCGCTATCCTCCGCCCGACCAGCCACCGCAACGCTCTTGGCATTGGGCGCCTTCACCCGGAAGGTGACCCGCCGGTCGGGATGAATCTTCGGGTATTCACCCCCGCGCACATTCGAGGGGGCGGGTTCTGCCGCCGTCCAGAAGGCCATCAGGATCTTCGACAGTATCTGTTCTCCATATTCATTGGCATGAACGACATCGCGATAAAACAGGTGCGGATGCACTTGGGCTGAGCGGATATACTCGGCCCACGGGGTGGTCAGATCCGAGTACGCGCATCCTTCCTCCGCGGCGAGGTTCTTGAGGGCCTGCCCGTAGGCGCCCGTGCCCGAGTGTGGGGCCTTGGCCAGTGCCTCCGGATCGCGCGGATCGACGGTGCCAAAGGCCCCGGTCGCCAGCAGAATCTCGACCTCCGGCAGCCCGGCGCGCAATTGGTGGATGACCTCCCGGATACTCTCGATGTCCCTTTGGCTGATGCCCCCGATGAAAACCAAATCCGGCCTGCGCGGAATAACATTGGTGGCAATGCGGTTCAGTTCCTTGTAATGCTGGCAGCCGCCTCCGCCGCGCACATACACCGTGGCTTGAATTCTGGCCTTGGGGTAGGCCTCCGCCAGTTTGGCGACCCAACCGGAGCGCATCGTGTCGTTGACAATGCTGTCGCCAAGCGCCAGCAAGCGCAATTCGCCCCCTTCGGTGAGAAGCCGACGAGTGCATCGAAGCGGGCGCCAGTCGGGTGCCGGTGGCGTGAATTGGCCTTTGGGCATGGCGGCTTGAATCTCGGCAATCTGGGCCAGAGAACGGCAGGGTGAACTGAAGATGTAATAATCCTTCTCGGCCGGTTCGTCCTGGGCGCGGACATCCGGTGGATACTTCGCCGGCAGGGCTCCTTCTTTGGGGAACGTCACGGGTGAATCCGCCATCATGTCGCCGGGATGCGCTCGAGTATTGATGGCATTCCGGTCCGCCGGGGCAGCGTCTTGGGCGCCCGCAGACCAACTCGGCAGCAGGCAGAGGCTGACCAAAAAGGCTTGTATCAGAACTGCTGTAACAATTGGCCAACGCCGAATCATATTCGGCATCTTAGCAATCCACCTGAGCATGTCCACCTGGATTCAAGCCCACATCACCCGCCTCCTGGGGGGCCAGTAACCTCGACGCCGCCTGGCACCATTGGAACTGATCGACAAAGGAACTCCTTTCTCCAGGTCTTCGCCGCGCCCGGGGCCCGCCTCCACCCCCTTCACAATGACGCGGTAGCGGCGCGAGGGGTCGGTGTGGCGAAAGACAATGACTGGCGGGCGTTTCCACTGGAAGGGACTCGAGAGGCGCAACTGGAGGCGTGCGTCGTCGATGCTGCATTCGTCCAGGTTCAGCCCGTTGGCTCCGACGCCTCAGTCGGAACCGGCCGCTGCCGGGGCGGTGCCGGTGGTTACCTCGAGGCAATCTACGGGGATGCGGCCGGCCTTGGCCAGCAACACGACCGCGTGGAAGGTATCAGGCAGGTCCGTGATAGACCAGACGGGCTGGGAGCTGACTTCCTGATCCGCGCGGAGATCGAGCGTGGCGGCGACCCGGCTGTCCACTCGCACCTCCATGCTTCCGTAGCCAGGGCCGCGAGGGGACCACAACCGGAGGTCGCGGCCGATGATGTTCCACTTGGCCCGAGCCGCGGGTGCTTTCGACACCACGCCAGAGGCATAACGAAAACTTGCCGCCTTGCTCTCGGCCCAATCCACCGGCGATTCGCCGGCGCCGAGCAAGGCTTCGCTCCAGAGATAGCTCAAACGCGCAGGTTTCGGCGTGCCCTCAATTCGGAAGCGCTCAACGACAACATAGCTGTTCGGGTCCAGGCGCAATCCCAGCACGCCCGTCCGGGCGGGGTTTTCACTGGCCGGCAGCCTGCCTGTCCAAAGCTCCCACCCGTCCAGATTGATGGCCAGTCGACCATCCTGGCGTTGAACCTGCAGGACGCGCCGCTGCCTCTCCTCGAGCTTGCCCGAGGCGAGCGTCTCCGACTGCCCGGAGACCTCCTGCTGGCGCAGGCGCCATTGCGCCGGGGCGAGTTCGAGGGCCAGATGCCGTGTGTTCATGAGCGGGTGCAGGGTGGCATCGGAGGAGGGCGTGCTCGGCCCAGGGGCGCCGCATAGTCCAGCAGCAACCGGAGGGTGCCTCGCAATCGCAGCTCCGCATTGACCGCGAAGTCGTCATAAGCCCGTGTCAGCAGCGTGAGTGATGGTCCCTGGTGTCCGCTCAGGACGAACCCGTGCTTGCGGAGAGGCTCTTTCCACGAGCGTTGCGCCAGGTTGATGGTGCCGCGCCCCTCCGCATCGCGACTGGGGAACATCGCTTGCAACGTGCCCTGCGCATCCACAAACCCGGAAAACGTCTGCCCCCAGATGCCGAAATGCTCCGCGTCCCGGTCCTCGGAATGCCAAACCGAACCGCATTGAACCAAGGCCCAGGCCGAAGGGTCCTCGGCGTGCTCGATCGGCGCGCGAAACAGGGCGTTGAAATCGCGGTTGAGGGCCACCGACGTGGCCGGCGCACACACAAAACCGTCGTGCTCGAAAGCTGGGAAAAACTCGAGCAAAGGCGGATGGAAGTAGTCTTCCTCCACCTGACGCACCAATCGGCGTTCCGAGTAAGGGCCCTCGGGCTTGGTGGCGGTCATCGCGAAGAGCGCCCAACTGTGGGGCGCGTGGTCCATCATGGCAAGAATGAGCCAATCGTTCTTGCGGCGCAGCAGGGTGGCAGCGTAAGTCCGCTGATATCGCCCCGACAGTTTGGACAGGGTGGAGTTGCGCGTGATGGGCTGCGGAGCGCGGTGCCAAGGGCCTTCGGGCCGCTCCGCCCAGGCGTAGGCCAGGCCACCCTCGGCGTTGAAATCGGGCTCGCCCCAATCATACACCATCTGATAGCGGCCATCGGCATAGACCACGCTCACATCCGGCGTGTGACCGCCGCGGTCGAACATCTGCGGGTCGCCATGCAGGACGACGCCCAGGTTGGTCCAACTCAGGCCATGGTCGGCGGACCGGTAAACCAGGCAGCGGCTGGGTGGCGTGAGATAGCCTTTGCCGTAATCGCCCACAAAAACGTACCAGCGCCCGCTTGGTGGGTCGGCGAACAAGAACCCGTTGACTGGCCACTCGAATGGAGGCGCCCCGCGATGAATCGGGTTGCCTGGCAGCCGTTCGAAAGCATCGAACGAGGGATCGCCGTAAACCGGGTGACGCAGCCAATCGCCCGCGTGCTGCGTCTCGGCGTAATCCGTTGTCTCGCCGGCGGCCGCCAGCGCGAGCAGAATGGCGGCGCAAATTCCAGCCAGGAAACGGTTCATAAAGCAGCCTTCAAAATGAAGCAGGGTCAGTAGGTGCCGAGCGTGACGCGCAGAGCTTGGGGCGCTGAGCTGAAGTTGAGACCCCGGTGGGTTTCGTCGCCGTTCAAGCGGCGGCCGGGAAGCCAGCGGTTTCTTCATAGGTTTCCTTCCCTGTCTTGCAGTTCTTGCCCCGTGGCCGCCGTCATTTGATTTCGCCATTCCCGGCCAGGCTCGTGAAGCTCATGCCGTCCAGCGGCAGTTGGACCGTGCCTTGGACGACGGGCACGCGATCAGCCTCCTGCATGCCGCGGCGGCTGTCGGTTACGAACGCGCGCATTTCCTTGATGCCCGCCGGCAGCCCGGAGACAGTGGCCGTGCGCGCGGCGCCGTTGTTGACCAAATGCACCACGCAGCCGCCGTGATCCGCAAACGCGCACGAAATGACCTTGGGATTGTCGCAGGTGATCTGCATCGCCCTGGAATCCGGCGCCGTCATGCCCAGTTGTTTGATGTCCCAGAATCTCTGCGCCGGTTGCAGCGGCCGGCCGCCGTTCCCTCCGGTGAGGATGGAATAATCGGCCGTGAGCTGCCAGTGCAAAATGGACAGCGGCTGGGCGACGCGGCAAATCTCGACGTACTGGGCGATCTCGTTGAGGCAAAACCAGGGCTCGAGGAAGATGGCCCGATACTGGTGGGCGCTGGGATCAAGGCCGCCCTCGGCGACGAGCAGCGGCACGTTGAGCTGCCGCGCCGCCTGGCTGAAATGGGTGTATTGCTCGGTCGTGCCGCTGTTCCAGGAATGGAACGACACCGCGCCGATGTATTTGGCGGCTTCGGCATCGGCCAGGGCCGCGTCAATGAACTTGTCGCCCGTCGGGTTGCCGGTGTCGCCCAGGAGCATCCGGGTCTTCAGCCCGCGCGACACAAAATAGGCTCCCAACCGCTTTATGGCATCGGCGTGCTCCTGCGGACTTTGAAGCACGTTGATGCCCATGTCGGACTCGTTGAACGAGAACAGAACCGGTTCAGAGCCGAAGGCTCGTTTCATGTATTCCAGGTAGGAACCGATGGACTTGCAGACTTTGTCCCATTGTTCGGGGTTGATGCGGGCGCGTCCCCCGCGTCCGCTACCGCCCGCCGCCAAGGCCCAACCCGGAGCGGACCAGATGCTGATAATCGTGGGAATGGTTCTCCGGGCGAGCTTTTGGGCCATCTCCATCGCCTCGCGGACGCTGGTGTTCAACGGGCCGGTGGTGGCGGCCCCGAGCGGGTCGGCGTCTTGGTTTGGCTGCCAGCGGTCGAGCGGCATGGCCACGCGGCCCCAGGCGATGCGCAGGTTGTCCAGGTTGTACTGAATCTGGGCCGCGTCGGCCGGGCTCTGAATACGGAAATTGCCACCCATGCCGTCGTACCTGCGACCGGGCCGGGATGTATCCATCACGAGCCGGGCAGGAGATTTGTCCACTTCGCCTGTCGCCTTGATCGTGAAAGCGGCGTGAACATTTTGTCCGTTGGTTAGATCTCCCAGGCTGAGAGGGAAGCAGACTTCGATGTCGCGGTTGCCGCGGTTGCGAACGTCCCGGATGACCAACTGGGCCGGCCCCGGGAAGCTCGACTCAATCTGCCGTCGCGGAGCAACCAGACGCACGCCTTTGGCCGATGCGCGCAGGTAGAGGTTCGTGCCACTGGGTGGGGCGGCGGCCAGAGACACTGGGGTTTCCGCTCCCGAGGCCGGCTCGATCCACTGAACCGAGCCGCCGGCGTAATCGGCGCCGGGCAGGGCGATGGCAAAGAAGACCCCCTGCATCGGAATGTTCGTCGTCGAAGTAATCTGAATCTCCGCCTCCGCCGTCCCCGGGGCAACGTCCTTGTAGGTGGCGCGATAACTCGCACCAGCGGCGGGCGTCCCACCGCGGCCACGGCCGCCGCCGCCTGGGCCACCGCCCCGGCCCGCGCCGCCGGTGAGACTGCCGGTCACAATCAACGCGTCGCCATCGCGGGAGAACTGTCCGCCGCCTCCCCTGCCGCGACCGCCCTGGCTTTCATCCGCTTCGGCCGAAACGACCGCGCGGATGCTGGTGCCGAAGGCCATCAACTCTCCGTCAACCCGTATGCCGCGGAGATTGCCGCCAGCGGCACATTCCGCCTGCCCAAAGACCTCGGCGTTCCAGGAGCCAAGCAGAATGAGGGACGCGACTGACAAGAAACATGGAGTATTCATGGATGCCGGGCATTTTTGTCGTCGAACTCAATCGGTTTAATATCGCGATAGTGGAGCATTTACCGATTTACACAACTCATTCCTGGTCGCAGTCCAACCGATTCGATCCGAATGAAGAGCGCAGCCAGGCGCCTGTGCTCCCCTTTTCTCCCAGAACTCCATGTCCAGAATTGCCTTCGGCTTGCGGATTGAATATAAGAATGTCCATGGACCAAACAATGCGACTCGGATGTCGAAGGCGATTTGAGATGTCTTGGCTGAGTTTTTTTCCCGCCGCCCTGCTGCTGGCTCCCCTGGCCGCGCTGCACGCCGCCGACGCACCGCAGAAATCTCTGCCGCTTCCAGGCGAGGTCTTCCTCGTGCAGGGCCGAACGGCGTTCGTGATTCTTCCGCAAGCGAAACCCGCGGACAGGCCGATCCCGTGGGTCTGGTATGCACCCACGCTCCCCGGCCTGCCCAGTGACGCTGAGAAATGGATGTTCGAACGCTTCACCCGGGCCGGCATTGCGATCACCGGCATCGATGTCGGGGAATCCTACGGGAGTCCTGACGGGCGGGCCCTCTACTCGGCCTTCTACGGAGAATTGACCAGGAATCGCGGCCTTGCGCCAAGGGCGGTGATGCTCGGACGGAGTTGGGGCGGCCTGATGAACCTCTCCTGGGCGGTCGAGAATGCGGGCAAGGTCGCCGGGTTCGCGGGCATTTACCCCGTCTGCAACCTGGCCAGCTATCCAGGCGCGGCGAAGGCAAGCGGCGCTTACGGCATGACACCGGAGCAGTTTTCGGCACGACTGGCGGAGCACAATCCCATTGACCGCCTTGACGCGCTGGCCAAAGCGGGCGTGCCGCTCTTCGCCATCCATGGTGACAGCGACCAGGCCGTCCCGCTGGAGGCGAACTCCGGCGAAATGCGCAAGCGCTACGAGGCGCTCGGCGGCAAGATGCAGCTCATCGTTCCGCCCGGACAGGGACACAACATGTGGGCAGGCTTCTTCCAATGCCAGGAGTTGGTGGACTTCGTCCTCGCCCAGGCCATCGAACCAACGATCGGCAAAAAGAACGCCATGGTCCACCAACCGCAGCGTGACGCCTCCGCAGGCCCGCCCGTCCCGCCCAGTGATCCTCCAAAGAAATGAGCCGCCGTATAACCCTCCCGTCAGAACTGCTCAGGGGAGCGGCGGGGGCCTTCGGGAGGGGAACGAAAACCGCAGAGGCGCAAAGATCGCAGAGAAGACAAACGAAACGAATCTCTGCGTCCTTTGCGGCTCTGCGTTCAAGAAGAAATCAGCCAGCTCCGAATAGTGAACGTTGTCGAAGAATGGGGGATCGGTTACGATCAGGTCCACGCTCGCATCCCCAAGGCCGGTGGCCGCCGAACTCCCGCAGGAAAGGAAAATGGTCCGGGGAACGGCCTTTCCCGGCGGGGGCCAGGCTGTCTCAACCCGCCCGGTGAACGGCGGGCTGCTTCCGAAGACCCGCTTCCCATCGTTACATCCGTTCCTGTTGCCCAGGGCCACTTCGAAAGGCGCCATGCGGTATTCGATGGCCCGCAGCAACCGGGACTTGAACAGCGTGGAGAACGAGCCGGAGCTTCTGGAAGTGCCCCATACATTCCCCTCAATGGGCACCCGCTCCGGCTTTAGAATGTGGTGCGAGAACATGTGTCGAATCGCCCCCGTGCCTTCCCCCTTGTACGAGGCGAACATGTTATTGAACTCGATGACCCCGGAGAACACATTGAGCAGCGCAGCCCGGACGGCGTCATTCGGCAGTGCCAGAATCGCCTCGTGCAGCCAACCCAGCGCCAGCAGTTGCCGGTCGTTGAAGAACTGGCGCCACGATCGATACGCGTAGTTGAGCACCTGCCTGGTATTATGTCCGTCCTCCATTTCCAACTCTGGCAGCAGCAGCCTGCTCCGGCCCAACTCATCCGAGCAACGTTCGTAAGCCGATTCGTCCTCTCGGCTGACGGCCACATAAACCTTGTCGTCCGCCCCGGTCAGCACAAGTTCGGCGAACATGCGATGGGCTGGCGGATGCCCGAGGGCCTTCACCGTTTTCGCAATTGGAAAAACGTGCCGGCACTTCTGGCAGGTCGCCGAAGCCCCGCTGGCTGGCCCCGTGTGCGGGTCAAATTCATGCCGGCAGTGCGGGCACTTGGCTTGGACATCATTGACGTTCGCCGCGAAGATGCCCCCGCAGCCAGGGCAGCAGACGCGGACGTCCGGCTTCCGGCCGGGATAAGCATTCCGCGCGAAAATGTACGAGGGGAAAAGGTCCACGCCAGCGGAGCACGCCGGGCAGGGCACCACCTTCACCCAGAAGAAGTACAACGCGTCACAATCATGCCCTGCCTGGTCCGCAGTCCGGTAAAGTCTCCGAATCCGCTCACCGACACCCGCAGAAAGCTGGCCGAAGGCCCCCAGCAACGCATCCCGGTCCAGCGGCCCGAGCGCCACCCGCACGGACTCACAAGCCACAGGGTTGATGTCCCGGCCCAATGCGGTAAACCCGAGCTTGTGCGCTTCGCCCACAGTAGTCCCGCTCCCCATGAACGGATCGAAAACAGTCAGACCGGAAAAATCATGCTGCCGGTAGAAGACCTCGGCCAGGCTCTCTTTGTCCGGAAGAACCGCGCCGAGCAAAACGGCACGGAACACCGACCCTAGCCGCTTCGCCCACCATTTGTGGATATGGTAAACAGGCCGATAAACCTCCTTGCGCCAGCTTTCCATCTCCGCCAGTTCCGAAACGAACTCGAACGGAAACGAATCCGACTCGATGAGCCGCCCACCCGAGCACGCGTCATCGCCACTGGCCGGAGTCTTACTCATCGCCTTGCTCCGGATGTTCGGCCTTTTTCGCCCGCCCCGCGAGTTTTTTCTCTCCGCCTTGTTGAAGATTGATCTCGACACCTGCGCGGGCGCCCGATAGGAATTGAGGCCAGTCATGCCGATGAAATTAAGAAGACGCGAGTTTCTCAAGGGGGGCGCGCAGACCGCGGCGGCTTGGTGCTTGCTGCCCGCCCTTGGCGGCGCCGCGCCAGGTGCGGCGCCTGGCGAAGAGGCGGGCCAAGAGGCTTACCGTCCCGCCTGGTACCCGTTCACCGGCCATCCCGACGCCGATACCTGCTGGTCGTTATCGGTGGGCCCCGATGGCCGGATCTACGCGGCTGCTTGCGCGGAGAGTGTTCCGGGCGGTGTGGTCAAGGTTGTCCGTTACAACGAAAAGAGCGATGCCCTCGACTACTTGTTCTCGGTGGATGAGATGGTCGATGACCCCGCTGATTCCGGGCGTGCCACCCAGTGCAAGATCCACTACAGCTTCGCGCCCTCGATGGCCGATGGCATCCTGTTCATGGCCACCCATCTCTCGGGGCCGCCCATCGATCAGCCCGCCTATTCGCCCTGGCGCTCCTGGCACGACCCCAACCGCTGCTTCCGCGGCAGCGCCCTGCTGGCCTTCGACACCAGGACGGATCGGGTCCTGTGGTGGGACACTCTCATCCCGAAGGAGGGCTGCCGCTGCCTCTTGCACGACGAAGAGCGCCATCGGCTCTATGCCTTGAGCTACCCCCGCGATCACTTTATCATCTACGACACCAAAACCCGCACCCGCCGCGACGCCGGCCGCATCGGCTCGATCAACGCGCAGACCCTGTTCCTGGACCGCCAGCACCGCGTTTGGACTACCGACGACTACGGCCACCTGGTCCGCTATGACCCGCAAAGAGACCGGCTCGAACGCTGCCCGTTCGTATTGCCGCACAACCCGGAATTCCAGACCGGTTGGCACAGTGTCTTCTACGACGTGGCGCCGGCGCCCGACGGGCAGTGCGTGTACGCGGTCACCTGGATAGCCAACTCGCGGCTGATGCGCATCTGGCCCAACGAGGGCGAATGGCCGCGCGTCGAGGACCTGGGCGCCACCACCCAAAGGCGCGACCCCAGCCTCTCGAAAGACACTTTCGTGGACCATTGCGGCGGCCTGGTCTTCGGGGGTGACGGCCAGTTGTATTACGTGGCCTCGCGGTGGCGAGACCCGGTTTACAACCCCATGCCTGCGGACAGACCCGAGCGCGAAGGGCTCGTCTGGCGGCTCAATCCCGCTACATTGGAGCGGCAGGAAGTCGCCATCCTCCACCACCCCAAAGACCCCGCCCAGTACGTCTCGCGCGGCGCCGTGGACCATCAGGGCAACTTGTTCTTCGGCAGCGTCGGAGTCAAACCCGTGGGCATCTTCAAGGTCCAGGTGCCGGCCCATCGCCGGAAAGAGAACGCCCACCTGCCGATCCGCATGTGGGGATGAGGAGTCCAGAGTCCACAGTCCAGAGTCCAGAGTCCACAGTCCAGAGTCCAGAGTCCAGAGTCCACAGTCCACAGTCACCCGCCCATTCGCAGTTGGGGGTGAGAACCAGCCATGAGCGAACAAAAGAAGCAGAGATTTAACCGCCGCTCACCCGAAGCCAGGGCGCTGATCGACGAGATTGTACATGGAACGTTCGTAAAGGAGGGCACGATGGTCGCCTTCCCGACCTGCTTCCCGGGCGCCAGCACTCCCATCCCCGCCGACGAGAGCCACATCACCGCCTTGGACATCAGCCCCGAAGGGATGATCTATGGAGGCACCAGCGGCCGGGCGACCCACCTGTTCGTCGCGATGTTTCACGGGGTCACCGGCGCGGTCCTGGACCGCGGAACGGTCGAAGGCGCGGGCCACTGCGCCGCCGTGTGCTGTGGAAAAAGGAAGTTTGCGGCTTGTGTCAACGGCCCCGAGGGCGGACGCGTTGTGACGGGCGCC
Organism: uncultured bacterium; assembly: GCA_963749495.1. Taxonomy (GTDB): domain Bacteria; phylum Verrucomicrobiota; class Verrucomicrobiia; order Limisphaerales; family UBA8199; genus CAVQND01. The sequence continues at coordinate 589,972 of CAVVMW010000010.1, read as the reverse complement.
TTGCAGTCCCTGCCCTTTGACCTCATCCAGGAATGGGGTTTCTCCCGCACCCCGTTTCAAGACCTGGGAAAAGTCGACGGTGAACCGATCGTTCACGCGGTGGCCGAGGACTCGAAGTCCTGGCTGGTTGGCATCACCACCCGCCATCTATTCACTGTCGCCCTCGAGGACGGGAAGATTGAGGTTGCGGGCGAGGTGCCTGGGAGCGGTCGAATCGGCGTCGGTTCCAAAGGCGGCATTTTTGGCCGGGATGGCCCAGGCCACCTCTGGCGCTATGACCCGGTCTCCCGGCAAATCCAACGCCAGGCCGTCAGGTTGCCGGCAGGCGCGTGGGACCATGCCCCGCTCTCCTGGGCCAGAGACCGCCGGCGCGGAGTGCTTTATACTGCCGATGCCAACGGCAATCTCTTTTCATTCGATGAACAGCGCGGGTTCAGTGAGCCGCTGGGCCGGGCCACGCTGGCGCCGGTCGGCCCCTGGGCGGTAACGCATGACGGCCGTCTCTTCGGTTTTTGCGGGCCCGAAATGGCCAACCTGTTTTGCTATCACCCCGGGCGCGGCCAGGTGACCAACCTCGGTGTTGCCGTGTCCGTGCTGGAACGGCGCCGCTACGGCTACGTCTTCGGGGATGCCGTGACGGGTCGTGACGGCCAAATCATCTTCGGCGAGGATGACGACCTCGGGCATTTGTGGATTTATTTCCCAAAGATCGTCTAAGAGCCGGCGGCAAAATTAACCGCAAAGAGCGCAAAGAGCACAAAGAAACGCCTCAATTCCCCCGGCTTTTGCGTTCTTTGTGTTCTTTGCGGTTAATTCTGCAACCTGCTCTAAAATCAATCCTGGACCCCTTCCCTCACCTGCCGCTCTCAGGTCCAGCCTCGGCCCCAAATGCATAAAGTTTGCTCCGAGTGCGCAGGTAGAGCCCCTCGCCAACCAAGGCAGGCGTGGCGAAAATGCGGTCGCCAAAGGACGCTTGATGGAGAATCTCCGGCTTGTCACCTCCCGCTTTCACCACGCTGACCCTGCCCGCCAGCGATGCCAAGTAGATTCGCCCGTCGGCGGCCACCGGGGACGAATAGTAGCTGCCAGGAGCGCCCAGGCGCTCCTTGAGGTAACATGGGTTGCCCGTTTTGGCATCGAACGAGGACAACATCCCGCCTTCGCGGATGAGATACACGCGCCCCTGGTAAAACAGGGGCGAGGCAACGTAGGGCAAACCCAGCTTGGAGTTCCAGCGCACGTGCGTCTGCGTGATGTCGCCCTGGCCGCCCGGTTGGACGGCGACCATGACGTTGTCGCCCTTGGCGTTTTGGGCGAGGATGAGGTCCCAGTCGGCCTTGGTGATTTTGCCGTCGTGGTTCACATCCAGGCCACGCATGGAATCCCGTTCGTCCTCCGGAAACTCGTCGAATGTTACCTCGCCATCCTTGTTCTTGTCATACTGTGCGAGGAAGTTCTCCCAGGAAGGCCAGGGTGCATCGGACTTGCCCGGCGCCCAAGCAGCGAAAAACAGCAATCCGTCGCCGATGACCGGCGTCGTGCAGGCAAAGCTGGCAACCCCTGTTACCATCCAGTGCTCCCTGCCGTTCTTGAGCTCATAGCCTTTCAATCGCACACAGCCGGGCGTCACCACCTGCTCCACGCCCTCGTTCTCCCAGATGATGGGCGTGCCAAAGCTGCCGCTTGCCTCCGGGCGCGGCGCTTCCCAGACTGTCTTGCCGGTTTCGACGTTGACGGCCAGCAGCGACGAGTTTTGGTCCTGGTCCCGGTTCAAAATCACCAGTTTCCTTGCGATGACCGGCGAGGTGCCCGAGCCGAAACTGCCGCCGCTCAGGGCAACGGGCAGGGGATGGCGCCAGAGTTCCTTGCCTTCCAGGTCGTGGCAGATCAAGCCGATCGAACCGAAGTAACTCACCACATGCCGGCCGTCGGTTGCTGGCGTGGCCGCAGCCGGGCTGGCCTCCGTTTTGTGAAACGGCTCGAGCTTCTCGGGCTTGTCTCCACGGGACCATAACAACTGCCCGCTGCGCCGGTCGTAGCACCGTGTCTGGAGTCGCTCCTCGGCAAAGGTCGTCAGGAAGATGCGCTCGCCCCAAATGCACGGAGACGAGGGCGACCAAGGCACCTCGGTGGCCCACAGAACGCCGTTGGTGGGGCCGATCTTCACCGGCGGCTTGGCATCGTCGGCGACGCCGGAACAATTGGGGCCCCGGAATCCGGGCCAGTTGGGCATGACAGGTTCGGCGCCCGAGACGGCGAGGGCGAAGCAATTCAAGAACGCCCCGCACAGCAGGGCGTTGCGGGTTAAGCCGAGCACAATCCTCGCCGGTTGAACATTGATACTAGCCATTGCGGCTCTCAAGATAAGACAAACTGCGTAGCCGTCAAATCCGGCGAAGTTATTGGCCCATCGAAGCAGCAGGTTTTCCAAGGCTCGTCTAAGAGCCGGTGGCAAAATTAACCGCGAAGAGCGCAGAGATCACAAAGAAACGCGCTCTTCCGGAAAGTTCCTGCCCGCAAATAGGTGTGCCGCCTTCATCGCGTGACCGCATCTTCCACCTCGCGGCCGCCTCCTCGGAGTCACCAGCATAGCGCCTGCGTCGCGTAGCGACGCGCTGAAGGTAGCCGTGGACCTCGGTCCACGGTTTGGGGCGTGGGAATGGCCGCGCGTCGCGTAGCGACGCCTGAGGGCCTGGCGCTGGCCAAATCGAATCCTGTTCTCAAGCGTCGCTACGCGACGCAGGTGAGCTTGGGGCTTGATTCCGTGGACTGGAAGTCCACGGCTACCTTCAGGCACCGCTACGCGGTGACGCCGGGTCGCGGCACGCCCAGTATTGGTCCTCAGACGCCTTGGCCTTCATCACTCCAGACAGGAACTTTCCGGATGAGCGCGATGCCCGGCGCCGTTGGTCGAAAGCTCGGGGCTGGGAGGCGACTCCGGGGCCCTTGTCCTTTTTCGCTGCAACCTGCGCCCTACTTCACCGCTGCTTTGGCTGCGGCCTCCGGATCGATCTTCTTGAGCGCCTTCGGAACGGCTGCCATCAAATCCCGGTCGCTGCGATCGTCGAGCAACTGGATCAGCCGCGGCACGGCAGCCTGGGATTGCTTGCCCCAGCCCGCCAAGGCCTCGGTTGCCGCAGTGCGCAGGTCGCTCTTCGGGTCGCTAAGGCAGGTGAGCAGTGCCGGGATAACTATCTCGGGATCGCTGTGGATGCGACCCAAAGCCTCGGCCGCCTTAACGCGCACCGTTTCGTCGGTTCCTTTGAGGACTTGAAGAAGGGCTGAAACCGCCGCCTTGGCCGGTGGCCCGATTTCTCCCAACCATCTGGCGGCGGCGGCGCGGCGGAACGGCGCAGTCGCAAACTGTATATCCACCCCGGGCAGGGTGTTAAGTTTCTCGATGAGCCCTATCCGCAAACTCGAATCGCTGGTATCGTGAAGCATCTGCTCCGTGAGCTGCGGGATGATCATAGTGCGCACGACAACGGCCGCACGGTTACTGGCAGCGGCATCCTGACCGTTCAACTGTTCGAGCCAGTCCTCCAGGGGCTTCCCCTGACAGGATACCTCCCGCTGTGCCAAGGTCCGGCTCAACAACCAGGTTCCACCGACGAGGGTGCCTATGCCGATGACGAGAGCGACCAGTATTCGCTTCCACGGTAGGATTGCCATATTTTCATGGTGTGCTTGACTCATCGTGCGAGATTTGGCTGCGGATCACAAGTTCAAAATTCCGAGTGGAGTCTCGCTTTGCGTCGGCTCCATCGGGCGAGTCAACAGCGATGTGGACCTCGGCCTGGAGCGGCCCAAGGAGCAGTTGGACCAAGCATCGAGGATCTGAGTCACTTGTTCCGGCGCCGAACCCGTCAATCATTTCCCCGGCCCTCGCCTCCCGCTACGGGGAGGCGCACATCATCTCGGGGAACTACTCATATTGGACACCAGAATTGCCCAAAGTGCAACTCGCGCGGGCCCGCGGCGCCGGGCCAATGATGGTGCTTCGACCTCACTGGGCCTGGGCCAGACGGAAGAAGGTTGACGCGGTCGGAGCCGGAACGAGGACGGAAACCGTGCTGCCGTTGGTGGCGGCGATCCGGTTCACAGGCGACCAGGAACTGCTGGCGGGAATGTTCCCGGCGGATTGAAGTTGAAAGGGCACCGCCGTCACGGGCCAGGAGAGGAGCAGGTTGGCGCCGGCTTTGGCGATGGCAAGCTGCGGGCTGGGGCTGGTCAGTAGCTGAGTGATTTGCGTGGACCAGGTGGTGGGCCGGCGGCAAACGTGTTGATGGCCCAGAAGCCATTCGGGTCAGTTGGGTCCACACTAGTCGTACTGTAGTAGCCCCAAAAGTCAACGCCAGTGTTGGGATCCAGGTTTTGATAGCTCGCCAACCCGGGTGCCAGCAACAGCACATTCCCGAAGGTCGTCACCCCATTGGCCGTTTGCCCAACCGCGGCGTAGCTGCTCACGTAGGCATTGGTGCCCGACCCGTTAAAGGCAGCCACGACCGTGCCATTGGTGCCGGCGGCGATGGAAGGATAATACAAGTCAAGGCCCGGGTCAGAGATCGTGCCCGATTCCAACAGCGTGTGATTGGCCGCGCTGACGCGATACCAGCGGATGGCCGCGTGATCGCCGGCCTCGACGGAATCGGTGGCAAAAAGACGGCGGCCGACACAGTAGGCGTTGGCGGTGAATGCGGCGTTCCAGATCTTCAGCTTGCTGGAACCGTCAGGCTGCATCGCTTGTTGGGCCGCAGCATAAGCTGGCACCGGCAGGACTTTAGGGCTGCTTAGGGTGGCAGGGCCAGGACCGCCGGCATTCTGAACGGCAAAGGCGAACAAGCCGCTGTTGTTATCGCCCGTGATGCCCCTGCCCGTTGTCGCCAGCACATCGCCGCCCGCGCTGCCATCGATACAGACCGCCGGCTTAATGTTGTAGCCATAAGTCGTGGCGCTCAGGGTTCCAAACCAGGTCCGATTGGTGATGATGGGGGGAATCAACAAAAGATCGGCCTTCGGAAAAGACAACAGCGTGCAACCAACGGAGGAGCCGGCGGACGTGACCACCACAGCCGAAAGATAGAAACCCTGGGCGTCGAGGCCCATATTCACCCAACCGGCATAATTGTCGCCTCCGGGATCGCCGGAAATGGACGCTCCATTCCAAGCTCCCGAAGGATCTGCCGTGGCCGAAACCGCCAGCAGGAAATGATACGTCGTTGTGGGGTTATTGCCATCCGCGACATCTTCCGCCACGAACCATCGCTGGACGGTTGGATCATATATCACGCGCTCTTCATATTGACCATACGCAGCGGGGATTGTTACCCCGGCCTGCTTCCAGAAATCCTGCCAGTTCAAGTTTTGCAGCACGGCTCCATCAGCCTTGCTGTGGACCGCGAACTGGTTGATGTTGAACTCGACAAAGTAATCTGCGCTCGCGGCGCCGCTTGCCATCGGAGGCGCGGCGAACGAACTGCTGCTGCCCGTGAAGTTTTGTCCAATCCTGACCGCCACGCCGGCATGAACCGACCTGGCGCAAGGGTGAACGACCAGAACCATCAGTGCGATCCTGGTGATGAGGCTGAGCTTTTTCTTCGATTTCATAGGTGTCTGTTCGTTTCGTCGTCGGCGCCCCGCGCCCGCCTGTCCTGGTCCGCCGCGCGGGGCCAGTGTTCATCGTTCGGTTCAGAAGGGGTTGATGCCCTTCACCACGGTTCAGAAGCGAACACGCGGGATGGTTCCGGCTTTTCTTTGCGAACCGGGCGGGCATGCCGTCTGGAGATGATTGGGCGCCCTGATCTGAACGGGCGCGTTGCGGTTAGGCGGTGGAAATAAATAAAGGTGGCAAGATGCCGCCGGGATTTTGGCGCCCAGCGAGGCGTGAACGAGGCGCATATCCAGTGATCTGCAACGAGTGAACAACGAAGCTGGGCGGCAAAAGAACAAGACATTATCTTCTATTCTCCGTATGCCGAAATTACTTGTATAACTGATAGGAATTTGGTTTTTTGCCGTGCGGCCGGCTTTGACGCTACGCGGGTGACCTGGTCCGGTCCTTTCATCCTGCAATCGGCCCTGAGCCCGCCGGCCCCCACCAGGACGTGACCGGCGGGACCAGCCCCCTACACCAATAGCCCCCGCTGGCCAAGGCCCAGTTTTTTCGACTGCGGAACTGAACGCCGCTACGGCCCGGACACGCGGAAAAAGGTGCTCCGAGAGCCCGTGGGCTTGATGGCGGTGAATTGCCATTCCCCCGCGGCGGTCGAGGTATTGGTGATAACACCAACCCAAGTGACGGGGGGCGCCAGGTTGCTGGCCATGTTCAGCACATAACGTGCGCCCGGACTTCCCGTCCCGGTGAGGTCAAAGCTGCCGTCGGAATGCCGCACGACGCCCTGGATGACAATGGGCGCTGAGGTCCCGCTCACGGTCAGAGCCGCGACGCTGCTGGTGAGGCTGGCCCAGGGGTTGCTGACAATGACCTGGTAACTGCCGGCATTGGCAGCGCTGGCATTGTCCAGGACGAGCGTCGGCGAGCCGGTGAGGAGGACCTTGCGGACGCGGTTGTTGGCCGTGTCAGCCACATAAAGGCTGCCTGCCGGGTCGAGGGCGAGGCCGTCCGGGCTGTTGAGCCAGGCGTCCACGGCCTGGCCGCCGTCCCCGAAATAGCCGGCCACGCCCGTGCCCGCCACCGTGGCGATGATGCTGTTGGTGTCCACGCGACGGACGCGGTTGTTGGCGGTGTCGGCGATGAACAGATTGCCGGCGGCATCGACAACGAGTCCGGCGGGATAGTTCAGAGCGGCACTCGTGGCGGCCCGGCCGTCGCCCGAAAAACCGAAGGAACCATTGCCTGCGACGGTGGTGATGACCCCGGAGGTGTCCACCTTGCGCACCACGGACTGGCCGTCAATGGAGATATAGAGATTGCCGTTGGCGTCAACCGCCACCGCCTCAGGGGCGAATACCCGGGCGTTCGTCGCCAGGACGCCGTCCGCCAATGAACTGCCCCCGCCCGCCACGGTGGTGATGTTCCCATTGACACCTATCTTGCGGATGCAGTTGTTGTTGCGGTCGGCGATATAAAGATTGTTGGCGCCATCGCAGGCAAGGCCATCGGGAGCGGACAGGAGGTTTAGGGTCGTGCCGGGGCCTGCCAGCGTGTTGACGAGGCCATTGGCGTTCACCCTGAGGACCTGATTGAAGTGCGAGTCAGAAAGGAAGAGGTTCCCGTTGGAGTTGATGGCCAGGGCATAAGGGGCCGCGATTTGGGTGTTGGTCGCCTGCCCGGTGAAAGTAGGCGGCGTGTGTCCTTCCGTTCGGTTGCCCACGACCGTTGTGATGATGCCGTTGGTGTCCACCTTGCGCACGCAATGGTTGTTGTAGTCCGCCACATAGAGGTTGCCCGCTCGATCCACCGCGACGCCTTCGGGATAATCAAATTGGGCGCTGGCATTGGTTCCATCCGCATAGCCCCCCATGCCATCGATTTCCAGCGCACCCGCCAGGGTCGTGAAAGTATAGGGCAAAATGACGGATTGGGCTGGACAGTGAGTTGCCGTCAGGGCCAGAGCCAGTATCAAACAACGGTTGTGAGTTTTCCTAAGCCGACCCTATGGCTGTTGCAGGAGGCGGAAGAACGAGTTGCCCCGTGAGATAGGCACGGTGACTGTTTGCTGAGAACCATTAACCACGGGCGGATTGTTGGTGAGGGCGGCCCAGCCAGACACCAGGCTGGCGCTGCTTTGCAGGACATAGTTGGTAAAGATGGCCGGCCACGAGACGGTCGCGTAGGAATGTCCCTGGGTCACCTGAATGCTGAGTCGCGGCACCGAGGAACTCAGGACCCAGAGGTGCGTTACCGCGCTGCCAGTCAGACCCGCGCTGTCGGTTGCCGTGAGGGTGATGGTGTGGAGGCCCTGGCTCAACGTGGTGACAGGGAAGGTCACGACCGAGCCAGCCCCCAGCGCTCCGTCACGGTCGGAAGACCATACCACATTGGTGCCGTCAAGCGCACCGTCCTGCATGTCGAGAACCGTGGCGTCGAGGAACAACTGCATGTGCCCGCTGAAAACGGAACCGTCGGCCGGCGCGTCGATGGTCACCGACGGTGGGTGAGGTTGGACGGTGAAGGCCGCGGCGGAGGTGGCGCTGGCCGTGTTGAAACCATCGCAGGCGGTGACCCGCACCAACGCGTTCTTGGTCGCGGCCAACTGCGCACTGTCGAGCTCGAGGCTCTGTTCGGTCCAGTCCACGGCGAGCATCTCCCACGTCCCCCCGTTGTCCGTGCTGTATTCCACAGTGTAGGTCAACGGATCCCCGTCCACATCGTTGGCGGACCAGGCGATGCTGACGGCGCCGGTGGCGAAGTTCTGCCCGCCGTTGGGCGTGGTCAGCGTGATCGTGGGCGGATGGGGGCTGGCGGTCAACGAGGTCAGCACCGTGCCTTGGTAGCAGAACTGAAGCGTGCGGATGCGAGGATCCGCGGTGAAGGGCACGATGAAATCAGAGGTCTGGTTGGTACTGGCCTCCTCGACGATGCTGGTGAAGAGCTCAAACCCGATGGCCTGAAGGACGGTCCCGGAGGCGTCGAGCGCCTGAACGACAAAGTTGGTGCCGGGCGGTGGCACGGGCGGCTCGTTGGTGGTGGTGAGCGCCAGGCACGGCAGAAACTGGACGATCCCGGCGTTAAAGTCCACCGTGCCTCGCACGAGCAGGTAATTCTGCTGGCCGGGACCGCCTTTGGGCCGTGGGTGGCCTTTGGCTACGACATCCGGGTGGCCGAACATCAGCCAGAGGCCCGCATACAAGTTGAGGTAGGTGACGGACGAGGGCCAGCGATCTTCGGGACCCCTGCTGCGGCAATAGCTCATCAGATCGAAGTACCAATTGGTGCCGGAGCTGTTCGCATAATTGGTCGGCGACAGAACCGGTTCCAAGCCCGGAACCCGCATGGCCAGAGTATCCAGTCCGTAGATGAAGCAGTTGCTGCCACTGGTCATGGGACCCAGCGTCGGCATCCCCAGGGGCGATCCGTTCAACCAGATCATACGCTGCGAAGGGTTGGAAAAGCGGGTAGGCGTAGGTTGCCGGGCCCAATATGCCGCCGCATGCGCCCTGGGCGTATGCCTCTCCATTCCCAGCATACCCAAAGATCTCGGCGCTGACGTCGTGCGGCACTCCGAGGTCGTGGCCAAGCTCGTGCGAGGTCGTCTGCCGTCCATTCCCGTAAGGGCTGTCCAACACGTTTCCCGAGGAAACGGATCCGGGGCTGCTGGCGGCCAGACCGTCGGTGTTGTTGGCGTTAATGGCGCCGTGGTAAATCGTGTTCGCCCCGCGCCAGAGCCAATCCCAAAAGCGCATGCTGGCCAGCTTCGTATTCACCGCCTCCACGGACGGCTGGCTCCTGGACGACCAAGGCAAGGTTCCAAACGTTGCGTCGATGCTCGCCACAGGAAAGCAGGACAGAACGCGCCGTGGCAAGTCGGTGAGGTTCGTGCCGACGTTCCAATGGAGGCCGCCCGCATCGGTCCAGTCCACGGCGAAGAACTTGACCTGCGGGACCGCCACGGGAAAGAACGTCACTTGCGCCGTGCAGTCGCTGGGGACCACGTTGACCGGGTCCAGGCCGCCGGGCCAGGCCAACTGCAGCGTGATCGAGCCGCTAAGCCACTCCTTTGGCAGGCGAAAGTTCAAGCTCTGGGCAAAGGTTCCCCGCACGGCCGGGTCAGCGGCGTTGTGGGTCTGCACCGTCAGGGAGCCGTCCGGGAAATTGATCGGGTCAGTCGGGGACCCGGGCAGCGCACCGTCCGGCCCGATGCCATAGAGCTTCGCGCCGGAAACCTTGACTGGTCCGGGGGCGTTAGGCTTCAATTGCAGGTGCGCCCGCACGCAGGTTGTTTTGCCTTCGATGAGCGGGATGCTGTTGCTCCAGTCCTGAATGACCTGGGTCACCTCCAGCGCAACCACCTGGACCTGTGCCGACTCTCCCTTGCGAATCACGAAATTGAGTGTGTCGGCCACATAAAGGTCACCATCGGTGTCCACGGCCAAGCCCAGAGGGACACCAAACAAAGCATTGGTGCCCACCCCATTCGCGTAACCGCCACCGCAGGGGTCATAACCGGAACCGACACACGTAAACGAAGGCACCCCGCCCAGGGTCGCAGACATGCCATCGGGTGTCACTTTGCGGATCTCGCTGTTCCACGAATCCGCCACAAAGACGTTCCCCGTGCCATCGACGGCCACACCCGTAGGATACATGAACTCCGCTGCGCCACCAATCCCGTCCGAGTGCCCGTAGAGAATGTGATTCGTCCAGAACTCGTCATTGTACGCCTCCGTTACGACCCCTGGAGCGCCCGGCCAGGGGCACCCTCCCGCGAGCGTGCTCACCGTTCCGTCGGGGGTTATTTTCCGGATCGCCCAGTTCCAGGAGTCCGCCACATAGATATTGCCTGCGCTATCCACTGCCACGCCTTGGGGATTATTAAACGACGCAACGCTCCCCTTGCCGTCTGCGAAGCCACTGTTATCCTTGCCCTCCGTCTTCGGGGCTCCCGCAAGCGTCGAGACCTGCCAAGTGATTCCACCCGGCCCCGGCGTGGGTGTGATTTTCCGGATTAGGCAGTTAACAGTGTCGCCCACATAGACGTTACCCGAGTTGTCCACCGCCACGCCCATCGGGAAACCAAACCGCGCGACGGGGCCTGCGCCGTCCTGGTAGCCACCGCTGAGCTCGCCAACGTCATTCTTGTACGAGACATTGCCTGCGATCGTCGTCACCATCCCGTCCAGCGTCATTCGGCGGATGGTGTTGTTCCCGCTGTCAGCCACATAGACATTGCCATCCTTGTCCACCGCGATGCCCGTGGGACCATTAAACAGCGCCGCGTTCCCGACCCCATCGTTGGTTCCGGGTAAGCCGGGCTGTCCGGCCGGTGTCGTCACCACCCAGTTCGTGCCCGACGGCATCATTTTGCGGATGACGGAGTTGTTTTGATCCGCGACGTAGATGTTGCCCAGCGGATCCACCGCCAGGGCAGCAGGCAGGTTAAACCGGGCATCACTGTTCGTTCCATCCGCCCAGAACACGTCAATAGGCATGTCGAGTTCACACAACCCGGCGATGGTGGTCCAGGAGTACGGTACGAGGTTGATATGGGGGGGAATGAGCGGGATAATGGGCGGCCACGGGCCTGCGGCGGGACATTCCATGGCCGCGAGCGCAAGAGCCATCAGCAGCGAAAAGTGAATTTTCATAGAGAATCGGTTGGTTCAGAGATTGGGATCAGAAGTGAAACTCGAAGCCCAGGACCAGGAAAACGGACTGGCTGAGATCGAGCTGGGCGCTATGGCCGGCAACGTTTTGCGTGAAATCGCCCAGGTACTGGAATTGCGCACCCGCAAAGAGCGAGGCGGCACGGCACACCCGGTAAGCCAGACCGGCTTCCGCGTAAGCGCCGACCTGGCAACCGGCGTTGCTGGTGGCGCCCACGGACGGCGTGGAGGTGTCGTTGAAGGCGAAGGCGCTGTCCACCACGCCGAACGCCAGGCCGCCGCCCAGTTGGGCCGACAGGGCCTTGGTGATGCCCAGCTCAACCGTCGGTCCCACTCGAAAGTCGTACAGGGTCGCGTCCACGCTCCGGCTGCCGGTGATGGCCGCGGTGCCTGGCGCGATCGAGCGGGTTGGGGTGCTGCCGAGGACCGGGCCCGGGCCGCCGAAGCTGCCGGCATAGGGCGCCCTGGGCGGGACTACTCCGTGCAGTGGATAAGTGTCCGTGATGACCTGCGCGCTCGCCGTCATCGGACCGCTGCTGTTCACTTGAATGTCGGTCCAGCCAAAGGCGGCTTTGATGCCCCATCGGCCCCAACTCTCATGGCCCAGATCGCGGACATAGCTGAGCTGGAAGCCCGGATTGGGGCCGTCGTTGCGGCCCTCGCCCGCCGCGGCCGAAACGGAGGCCGCGTGCATCAGGAGCGAGTCGCCCAACACCTGCGAGGCGTTCTGGTAGCCCCAGTTCCAGGTCTGGCCCCCCGCGTTGCCGCTGCTGTCGACCTTGACGAAGCCGTCCGAGTAGGAGCGGTTCACCGCGGAGCCGGCCGAGGGCGGGGGCGGGACAGTGGCCGTGGCGGCGTTCCTAAATTTGACTCCGATATTGAAGCCTAGCCGGGCGTCCAGGCCGAAATGGTTCCAGTCCGGCGTGGACTCCTCCTGTGCCAGAGCGGAGAGAGGGACTGCCGCGGACATCCCGGCTAGGGCAATGGCGCGCAGATAAGCAGCTGGTGGAGGCATGTTGGCGGGGCGTTTGGGGTTGGTTTAGTTGGTTTGGACGACTCGGTAGAAGCGCTGGCCGACCGGGCCAGGGGGGCTGTCGGTCTTGGGCGGGCCCGAATCGATCCATTGGGTTTTGGTGCCGGCGGCAAGGATCGGAGGCACCGCGGTCTTCCACTGCGCCGAGGCGGCGTTGGTGCTGTACTGCACAACGTAGGTGTGCCCCGGCACACTGGCAAACTCGATGGTGAGCAGGCCCTGGCTCATGAACGGCTGACAGTCCAGTTGCAGAATCGTGCCACTGGGCGTCGGCGGGGTTGTGGCGGCGACCACCGTGGCGACGAAGTTGGTGGAGACGAAGGGCTGGCGGGCGGCAGCATAGTACTCGAGCAGGAAGACCACGCCGCCGCCCGCGGCAATGGTCTGGTCATACTCAACATAGGGCGTCCCTTTGGCCGAGCCCGATGCGTTGTAGAGCACCACCGACGAAGGCAGGCCGGGCACCGCAACGCGCACCGCTGTGGCTGCCACGCCGCTCAAGTTGGTGAACAGAACCGATTGCTGGTAAAGGCCCGTTTGCGGATTGAACGTGATCGGGCCCAGCGCTTGGACCGCGACGTTGGTGACGACCGGGGCGGTGACGGTCACTACGATGCTTGCGATGTTGTTGGCCAGGTTCGGATCGAATACCGCTGCTCCGGCGGGGACCAGAGTGGCAGTCGCGGTGTTGGTGATGGTCCCGGCAGGGGAAGGCGCGACCACCAAGGTGGCGACCGCGAAGCCATGGCTGAACATGGCGCCGAAATCCCAGTGCACACTGCTCCCGCTCGGCGTGGCGGCGCCCTGGCTGGCCGTGGAACTCACATAGCGCGCGCCGGCGGGCAGCGTGTCGTCCAGCACCACGTCCGGCGCGCCTGCCGGACCGAGGTTGGTGACCAGAAGCGTGTAAGAGAGGTTGCTCCCGAGAACAATGGAATTGGAGCTTTGGGTCAGGATCAAGGCCAGGTCCGCCTGCGCGGGGGCCAGGACGCTGCTGATGACCGTGGCGGTATGATTGCTCCCGGTGGGATCCAGGTCCAGCGTGGAACTGCTCACCGTGGCGACGTTGGTCAGCATGCCGGTGATGGTGGGAGCGACCGTGATGGCCAGAGCAACTGCGGAGTTGGAGCCGAAAAGCGCAGCCGTTGTGGACACGACGTTGTTCGAATAAATCGGCGCGCTGAACGGCGTGCCGGGCGAGTTCGTAAAGGCGGCGCTGACAAATGCCACGCCCGGCGGCAGCGTGTCCGACAACTCCACCGCCTGGGCATCGGCCACGGTGTTGGTTAGCGTCACGACGTAAAGAAGGTTGCTCCCGACCGTGACGGGACTGGGTGTGCTCGCGACGCCGACGATCAGAGCTGTGCGGGGCGCAACGTTGGTGACGACCGGGGCGGTGACGGTCGCTACGATGCTTGCGGTGTTGTTGGCCAGGTTCGGATCGAACACCGCTACTCCGCCGGGGACCAAAGAGGCAGTCGCGGTGTTGGTGATGGTTCCGGCAGACGACGGCGCGATCACCAACGTGGCGGCGGCGAAGGCATGGCTGGACAAGGCCCCGAAATCCCAGTGCACGCTGCTCCCGCTCGGCGTGGCGGCGCCCTGGCTGGCGGTGGAACCTACATAGTGCGCGCCCGCGGGCAGCGTGTCGTCCAGCACCACGTCCGGTGCATCCGCCGGACCGAGGTTGGTGACCAGAAGCGTGTAAGAGAGGTTGCTCCCGAGGACAATGGAATTGGAGCTCTGGGTCAGGATCAAGGCCAAGTCCGCCTGCGCGGGGGCCAGGACGCTGCTGATGAACGTGGCGGTATGATTGCGCCCGGTGGGATCCAGGTCCGGCGTGGAACTGCTCACTGCGGCGACGTTGGTCAGTGTGCCGGTGACGGTGGGCGTGACCATGATCGCCAGAGCGACCGCGGAGTTGGAGCCGAAAACCGCCGCCGTGGTGGACACGACGTTGTTCGAATAAATCGGCGCGCTGAACGGCGTGCCAGGCGAGTTCGTAAAGGCGGCGCTGACAAATGCCACGCCCGGCGGTAGCGTGTCCGACAACTCCACCCCTTGGGCATCGGCCACGGTGTTGGTCAGCGTGACCACATAAAGGAGGTTGCTCCCAATGGTGACGGGATTGGGCGTGCCGACGGCGGTGACGACCAAGGACGTGGGCGGCTGGCCGAAGCCAAAATCCAGCCGGGAAACCGTGTTCGAGGAGACGGAAGCGGATTCGGTTTGCGCAGGAAACCCCTCGGGCATGGCCGTGACGGTCCACACGCGGCTCGACCCGTTGGCGCCTAAGGGGGCCTGGCTGAAGCTGTAGTAACCGTTTGTGTCGGTGGTGGTGGCGGCCCCAAATCCCGTGCCGACAAACACATTGGTCAGAGGCAGGCGGGTGACCACGTTGGTGACGTAGCCCTGGATGCCGCCGAAAACCGTCTCTGGGACCCCAAATTCCGTGATGATGGTGGCATCGCAGAAGATCGTCACAGTCTTGGACTGCGGGTTGTAGCCCGGAGCGGCGGCGTGGACGGACACCTGAATGGGCGAATTGCCGGTGCCGACCGTGATGTTGGTGAGGGTGAAACTGCCTTTGGTGTCCGTCATGGCCGAGCGAGAAACCGTGCTGTAAACCGAGAGGATGGCGTTGGTGATGGGCTTTTGGGTGAGGGCATCGACCACGTTGCCCACGATCGTGGCACCGGTGCAGACTTTGATCAGGTTAACATCCACGACGTTGGTGTTGCCTTGTGTGATCGTCGTGTTGGTCGTAATGGACCAATAGCCGTCTGCCTGAACCAAAATGGCCTCAGAGGTTGGGGCATTGCCAATGAAGAGTGGCAACAGGCCGCTGGCGTAATAGCCCTTGGCGTCGGTGTACACAAACAGGTTGGCCAGGCTTGAGAGGTTGACGGACGCGCCCTGGATAGGCAGAGCCGTGGCCGAATCGCGCACGGTGCCGACGACAGCGCCATAGCCGGCGAGCAGCATTCGCACGTCCTGCGTCACGATCTCGCTGGCATAGAGGATAACATTGCTGCCAGCGTTCCAGTAGCCCGGGCCTGTGGCGGTGACGTTGAACATGCTGTTAGTGACATGGCCAGTGCCAACGACGACGTTGGTCAGGAAATACGCCCCATGCGCGTCGGTGAAGCAATCATAGGCCTCTAAGCCCCCCAGGGTTCCGACCTCCACTTCGGCATTCGTGATGGGCTGGCCCGTTTGAACGTCATAGACATGGCCGGCGATGGCGCCGTAATTGTCAGCCGGCAGGGGTTGCAGGGCCAGCGTCGGCATCGTCAGGATTTCCCCGCAAGTGTTGAGCAGGGCGTTTGTGCTGGCATAATAATAGCCTGGGTACTGAACGTGCGCGGAGGCCGAGATCGGCTCATTGAAGCGTCCCAAGCTCACATTGGTAGCTATGTAATCGCCGTTGCTGTCGGTTGGGACGTCAACCGTGCTCCCCGCGCTGACATACACGGTGACATTGGTGGCTGGCAGGCCGGAATCGGCGAAAATCACTTTTCCGCGCACTGTGCCCGTGCAGATCGGGATCATCATCACGGTCACCGTGGAGTTGCTGTTGGCCGCAATCATGACGTTAGTGGTCGCATCCCAGTATCCCTGGAGGGTGGCCGTTAGGACCCAAGAGATGGGGGCATTGCTCGAAGCCAGCTCCAGCCCGAGCGCGTGGAAGGCGCCATTCGTATCCGTGACGCCGGAATAGTCACGGCCTTGGACTAGCACCCCGGCCAGCGGTCCGCCGCCCTGGGCCACGACCCGGCCGCTCACCGAGCCGGTCTCCATGCGCAGGAGTTGGAAGTTGACCACGTTGGTGGCGTCGCAAACGGCGTAGGCATAGCTGATGACTGATGGCCAGTAATTCGTGCCGGAGGCCGAGATGCCATACCGCACCGGTGTGTTGTCGGGAGAGCCCAGCGCAAGGTCAGTGATCACGTACATCCCGTTTGTGTCGGTGAGGACAGTGGGACCGTAAGTCGCGACCACGATCGCGCCCGGCACCGGCAGGCCCGTCACGATGTCCGTCACCTGGCCCTCGATCGCGCCGGTGCAGGTCGGCAGCAGGCCGAAGCTGACGGTCACGTCGCTGGAAGTGGTGTTCGTGATGCCACCCCCGGCGGCGCTAATGTCCAGCGTGAAGGAGCCCAACGCCGCGTTCGTGGCGGCGCTCAGCTCGAGGACCGAAGTGCCCGGCAGACTCAGCGTTTGCGGCGAGAACTGCGCGGTCACTCCGAACGGCAGGCTTTCTACGGCCAGCGCCACCTGCGACGTGAAGCCGTTGAGTGGAGTCATCGAGACGACGAACGACGCGCTGTGCTCGGGAATCAGAGTCACCGTGCTCGGTTGGAGGGTGAGCGTGAAATCCTGCGCGGAGCCGCCCGCGCCAGGGCCAGCGCCACGGCGAACAGGGCGACCCCGCGGTTCATTGGGCCGGATATTTTCATAAATGCCAACATGTTCCTGAGGCCGCGGCGCCCCTCGACCCGTGCAGCGCATCAGCCTTTATTCTGTTCAGAAGCAATGCCGCCGGGGGATTACAAAGAATCGCGATTTCGACGTTTCTTGAGAAAACGGCGCCTATTCCATCGGCGCGGCCAGCACCAGGACTGGGCCCTCGCCCCCCGCGAGGCCGGTCATGGCCTTGCCCAGGATGGCGCCCTGGGCGCGGGCCGCGCGTGTCAGCAGGAAGAGTGCAACCACGGTTCAGAGTTGAGCTTTTCATAGTCGTGTCCATTTGAACGGGTCAGTGGCCAATCGTGGCCCGGCCGTTGTAGCCCACAATGGTCATGGCTTTGGAGATGGTGGGCCTTTCGGGGCTCGAGCCGGTCTTGAGCTGCAGCGTGTCAGAAGCCTGCTGGACAAGCCGCCAAAATGCCGCACGTTGGCATGGAATCTGGAATGGTGAGCAGCCCGCTTATGCTCGCCCAAACCCGGCGTCTCAATTCCCGCTGCCAATTTCATAACCAACTGATTCCCACACCCAACGGCTACGAAGTCCGCAAACCATGACAGCCCATCGCGGACTTCTGCCCGGTGATCACCCGACTTCACCACGAGTCCAGGAAGGTGTCGAGAGAGATCTGTGCGCGGGTCTTTTGGCGTGGAAGCACTTCTCATGCCAATGATCCCAACAGATGTCCTCTCTCGGTCCGGAAGGCCTCAAGCGGATCCCGCCAAATTCCCCATGCACCTGTTCGACCAATCCCACTTCCGAGCCCAAGAAACGCAAGTGAAACCCATCGGCCCAGCTCCCGGTTCAACTGTGCGAGTGTCAGTCCTCACTTTTCAAACTGGTTGGCAGCGGTGGTTTTTGCACCAGCTTAAGCTCCGGCCTCGCCAGAGGTGCCGCGAATCCGGGGCACCAGGAGGGCGGCATGGCCTCGGTGCCAAGGGCTTGATCACCACCCGCCGGGCCATCGGCGCTGATGCGAGTAGCCAGGCGGCCGCGGCGTCGGCGTCGAGCCGAGCCAGCGGGCGGCCAGCGGTCTGCAACGAGCGGGCAACGAAGCTGGGCGGCAAAAGACAAAGGCAGGTTGCTACCTTTATTTATTTCCACCGCCTTAGTGCGCGAGGGTGGGGGGAGTGGGCGCCTTCATTGGCGCTCTGCCTGAGTCTTTTCCGCCGCTTCGATCTCCGGCCAGGACCGCGCGCGCCAGATGTGCAGGACGCCCGTTCGGTTCAACGAGCCGATGGCATTGCCATCAGGGGAAAACGCCAAGAGGGAGAACTCGGAACCCTCCGCTTCCAAAGCAATCACGCCTTCCCAGCTTGCGGTGTCCCACAGTTTGACCGCTTGTTTGCCGTCGCTGCCGGTTGCCAGGCGTTTGCCATCGGGTGAGAAGGCCACAGAGGCGACGTAGCGGGGAAGGCCACGAAGAGTCGCCTGTCGCCGCCAGGTCGCCGCCTCCCACACTCGGGCGTAACCCGTGCCACTCGCGAGGGCGAGAAGCCTCCCGTCAGGAGAAAAAGCGGCATCATTACTGTCGCGATCCTCCACCTTGAGTCGCGCATCGCTTTGGGCGGCAAGGTTTCTGAGAATGACATCCCCTGCATCACCGAAGGCCACGCACAAGCGCTCGTCAGGCGAAACACCAACCGCCTGACCCGCAGGCGCCGGCGAGCGCCACGACTGCACTTCCAATCCCGTCATGAGGTCCCATTCGTGAAAGGACGGAAACAAACCCTCACCCCTGCCCCACGTTATCAATTTGTTTCCGTCCGCGAGGAATCTTACCGGTTCCACCCCTGCCGTTAGGTTCGTCCACCCATGCCGAAGCGTCCGTTGTGGCAAGTCCCAAATCTTGAGGGTTCCGTTGGTGGAACCGACCGCCAGGAAGCGCCCGTCCTGGGAAAAGACATTATAACTGCGGGGAATAGAGTTGGGGCCGATGGCCAACAGGGGTTCTCTCCGCTGAAAGTCCTCTCCCGCCCATCGCGTCACCCGACCCTGCCGGTCCAAGGTTAGAACCGATGGGGGGTCTGGCAGGAAGCACCAGGTAACCACGCCCTGCAGGGTCGTGATGCGAAGATGCCTCGGGTGCGTGACGGATGCGTCCCAGAAGCAAACCGCGCCGTCCTTGGAGCCGCTCACGAGCGTTTTGTGATCGGGGAGCAAGGCGAGCCGCCACACGGGCTGACGATGGCCGCGCAACTCATCCAGGCGCTCTAGCCTGGGAACATCCCAACTGAGGATCATCTGGTCAGCACTGCTTGAGGCCAACTTCTTGCTGTCCGGCCAGAACACCAGCGAACAGACCCAGGACCCATGGCCTTGGAGCCGTCCGATTTCCCTGCCGGTGGCGACCTCCCACAGCCGGATGTCCGATTCGCCGAAGCCCGCGGCCGTCGCCAGTGTTTTTTCGTCTGGTGAAAATGCCAGCGCGGTGACCCGGTCTTTCGCGGCCGCCCGGGTCCAGAGTTCCTTGCCGTCGTGCAAGTCAATGACGCGAACCCCCTGCGCCAACAGCCCGTAGGCGGCAAAACTCAGGCCCGGCGTTGCGGCAAAAGGTGTTCCTTCCTCAACCTGAGATTGTTCACAAAGATAGCTGGCAAGCCTGGTCCCTTCCGGCACCCTCCAGAGAGTGATGTGTCCTCCGGCTGTAGAAGTCACCAGCGTGCGGCCATCGCTGGAAAAGGCCAACCCCATGCAACGGTTATCCAGTGGGAACTCGGTGGCCTTCCGCCGCGTCCCTGAATTCCAGAGATGCAAGGTAAAGTGCTCTTCCCCGGAAGCGGAGAAATTGGCGCCGGTGAAGGCCAGCAGCGGTTCGGTGGGTGAAAAGGCCGCACGGATAAGTTCTTCGTTTTCCGCCAGGCGGATCAACTCTCGCCGCGTTCGCAAGTCCCACACCGACAGACCGCCTTTGTGATACGCGCCAACTGCCAGCCAGTTGCCATCGCCCGAAACGGCCAGCGAACTGATCCTGCTGGATTGCTGGCACAGGGTGAACAGCGCGTCACTGCGGGTCTGCTGCCAGAGATAACGCCATTCCCAACCGCGCAGGTCTTTCTGGCCCGGCATGGGCCGCTGCCGGTTCAGGAGGTCCAGCGCCTGGCCGAGATTGTTGTCGTCGAGCGCCTGCTTGGCGACATTCATGTCCGAGGCGTAGGCGCGCTGGCGGGCGGCGAGTTCGGCGTGTCTGGCTCGCACCGCCTGCCAGGTGCTGGCCAACACGCCTGCCGCCAGGGCCAGGAGGACCGCCGCCGCCGCCGCGAAGCCCGCCCACTGGCGGCGCACGGTCTTCTGAAATGCATAGAGACGGCTGGGAGGACGGGCGACTACCGGCTCGTGGTTCAAGTGCCGCTTGAGATCGGCGGCCAGACCGTTGGCCGTCTCATAGCGGCGCGTCCTGTCCTTCTCCAGGCATTTCATCACGATCCAGTCCAGGTCGCCGCGAACTTCTTGCAGGAGCCGACGCGAGGAGGCCCTGTCGAGTGCGGCGCGCGGAGTGCGGCGCGCGGAGTTGGAAGTGAGCTTCCATGCGTCGGCTGCTGCACGTTCCTGACTCAGCCGCGTCGAGGGACGGGGCGCCTGTTTCTCGCGAATGGTGCGGCGGATTTCATCCAGGCTGGCGCCGGCCAGTTCCTCGGGCTCGAATGGCAGGTGGCCGGTCAGCAATTCGTAGAGCAGCACCCCGAGGCTGTAGATGTCGGTGCGGGTGTCGATGTCCAGCGCGCCCGGTTCGGCCTGCTCCGGGCTGAGGTAGGCCGGGGTGCCGATGAATTGGCCGACGACGGTGAACCCGGTGGGGTCGGCCGGGCGGGCGTCGGTCGCCTTGGCGATGCCGAAGTCAATGACCTTGGGCGCGGCCTGCCCGTCGAGCTCGGTCACAAGGATGTTCGAAGGTTTGAGGTCGCGGTGGATGACACCCTTTTGGTGGGCGTGTTGGACGGCCTGGCAGACCTTGATGAACAGCTCCAACCGCTCGCGCACGGATAGTCTGTGCCGGTCACAGTAGTCGGTGATCCTGAAGCCGCGGACCAGTTCCATCACGAAGTAAGGCCGGCCCGCGGCGCTGGCGCCGGCATTGAAGACACGGGCGATACCCGGATGGTCCATCAACGCCAGGGCCTGGCGCTCCGCCTGGAAGCGGGCGATGACGGCCGCTGTGTCCATGCCCAGCTTGATCACTTTGATCGCGACGGGGCGATTGAGGCTGAGCTGTCGGGCGCGATAGACGATGCCCATGCCACCGCGGCCGATTTCCTCGAGCAGTTCGTAGTCGCCGAATTCGCCCCGGGGCCGGGCTTCGGGCGGGGCGGTGACATCGGTTGGACCAGCGGCCTCGGCGGCGATTTCCGCCGCCAGCGCTTCGTCGTCCCCCAATCGCGCGAAGAGACAGCGCGAGCACAGGCCCTCGGCTGCGGTGGGCGGCAGGGCGGCCCCGCACTTCGGGCAAACTGGCGATGAGGGCGTGGTGCTCAAGGCTGGCGCATCACTGCTTTTCAGAAGCAAGACGGGCCGGAGGTTCCGAGGAATCAATTCATAGGCGTGCTCAACTCGTCATCAACTCGACCAGGTAGCGCAGTTCCTCGTCAATGTCGGCACGCCTGGCCACGGCATGGGCAATCTCCTCGCGGAACAGCTCGCGAAAGCGTCGTCGCATCCGGTGCACGGCCGACTTGACGCCTTGCTCGCTGATTTGCAGCCGAGCGGCCACCGTGGCATAGGCCGCGGCGTCCGGTTCGCCGAGCAGGAAGGGTTTGAGTTCGTCGAACCGGGAGAGTTGGCGCGTGTCGCCGAATTCGGCGCGCAGGCGTCGGAGCACCAGGTCCAACATCGTCTCGGCCCAGCGTTGGTCGAAGGCGCGTTCCGGGGTGCGGGCATCGGCGGCTTCAACGCCGTAGCGTTCCTCGGCGTGGGTGGTTTCGAGCGACAGGAAGGTAAGGCCGCCGCCACGTTTGAGCCGCTGCGACTTGTCCCATTCGTTGGCCAGGAAATGGCTGAGTGAGCAGAGCAGAAACGTGCGAAATCGCCCTTTTTCCGGCGCCACGCCGTCCAGATAGCGCTTCTCCAAAAAGCGGGCGAAAAAACTCTGCGTCAGGTCCTCCGCCTCATGGGGTCCGTAACCCTTGCGCCGCACGAACGCGTAGAGCGGGTACCAGTACGTGCGGCATAGCCTTTCCAGCGCGTCAGCGGCTTGCGGCGAGGCTGCGCTTCCCGCCGCCAGGATCGTGCTCCAATGTGTCGTGGCGAACCATTGGCCTGGCGCTTCAGGCGCCGGTTCCGACTGTGTTTCGTTCATGGAGGCGAGCCCAATATCCACCAGGTCGCGCGCCGCGGCAAGTCGGCAGGGATTGCCCTTTGTGAGATGAGGACCGAAACCCGCGTAACCTGGGATAATATTCTTCCGGGGCGACTCATAAGTAAAGGTTAATAACTGGGTCGGAAATCTGAATATTCCCTTGACAGCAATGGACTGTCCTGGGACCACGAGCACCTGAATAGTTGCGAATCATTGCCTGCTCATGAACGTCAATCCGCCAACCGAACCTTCACGGCGATGTCTTGACGCTGGACTTTTTCGAGGCGGTCACAAAGAATCCGCGCCGTTATGAGAACGCTCACGCTTCTGCGGTTCTTTGCCTGGGCAGCTCTGCTCGCCTGTGGCCTGGCGTTGGCAGGCTGTTCCACTCCCAAGGCGAAGCGTGCCGCGACAGGATCGGGCTCTGCCGAGAACCTGGCTTTCTGTGTGCCGGCTCGGCTGTATCTGCTCGCCTCGCCCTGTCCCCGGCTCTACGTGGAGGTGGATGCCGTGGAAGGTTGTGTGCCGAGCGGGGCGACCCTTGATGAAAATGGAAAGAGTGGAACTGGATTGACACGCTCGCCGCGGCCTGCGCCGAAGCCGGCGATTTCAAACGCGCCGTCGAATTCGAGGAACAAGCCCTGCGCACCGGCAAACCCAGCGAGTCAGACCGGAAGGAAATGCAAGAACGAATCCTGCTGTACAAACGATCCCAGCCGTTCCGGGACAAACCCTAGGCCAGGCCTTCGGAGCGCCTAATCAACCGCAGAGACGCAAAGAACGCAGAGGATGCACAATACCGTTCGCCCCATGCCTTTGGCCGACTGGCAAGTGAACCGGCGGCATCTTCCCAAAGTGCGCGGCACAATGGGGGCCATGCCGGCCTTATTCCTGCGCGGCGTTAACCCGTTTACAGGAAGGTCGGCTTCATGAAACTCACCTTGTTCGACTGGTCAGTCGTTGCGGGGTATTTCGCGATCAATTTGCTCATTGGCCTCTGGTATCGCAAGCGCGCGACCAGTTCGACCGAGGACTATTTCGTGAGCGGCCGCAACGCGTCCTGGTGGCTGGCGGGCACGAGCATGGTGGCCACCACCTTCGCCGCCGACACCCCTCTGGCCGTCACCGGGCTGGTGGCCTCTTACGGCATCGCCGGCAATTGGCTCTGGTGGAACCTGCTGCTCAGCAACATGCTCACGGTGTTTTTCTTTGCCCGCTTGTGGCGCCGAGCGGGCGTGGTGACTGACCTCGAGTTGACCGAACTGCGCTACGGCGGCAAGCCCGCGGCTTTCCTCCGCGGCTTTCGCGCCCTCTACCTGGGTTTGCCGATCAATTGCATCATCCTGGGCTGGGTGAACCTGGCCATGGTGAAAATCCTGCTGGTGATCTTCCCTGATTTGCACCTGCCGGCGCTGGGGATCCATGATCCGAAGATCGCCGCTTTGTGCGTGGTATTCGTCATTATGCTGCTCACCGCAATGATCTCCACCTTATCCGGATTGTGGGGCGTTCTGGTGACAGACCTGTTCCAATTTGTGCTCAAAATGGGGATGGTCATCGTGCTGGCCTTTTTCGCAATCAAGGCCGTAGGCGGGATGGCGGCCCTGCAGGCCAAGCTGCGGGCTTTGGACGCGGCCAGAGGAGGCGCGGGCTCCATCCTGTCCTTTACGCCCGACATTGGCTCGGCCTGGATGCCGATGATAGCGTTTTTCGTTTACCTGTTTGTCATCTGGTGGGCCACCTGGTATCCGGGCTCAGAGCCCGGGGGCGGTGGGTTCGTCGCACAGCGGATGCTGTGCGCAAAAGATGAGAAGCATTCCCTGCTGGCGACCTTGTGGTTCAGCATTGCGCATTTCGCCTTGCGTCCCTGGCCCTGGATTCTCACCGCCCTGGCTTCGCTGGTGCTCTATCCCTCCCTGGCCGATAAGGAATCCGGGTTCATCAAAGCGGTGGCGGACCCCAAGGTCTTGCCACCGGCCTTGGCTGGCTTGATGATTGCCGCCTTTGCCGCGGCCTACATGTCCACCGTAGCCACGCAGTTGAACTGGGGCGCCTCCTACCTGGTAAATGACCTCTACCGGCGCTTTCTGGCCAAGGGCAAACCAGAAACACATTATGTCCGGATCGCGCAACTCTCGACCCTCCTTCTGATGTTGCTTTCCTCGGTGGTCACTTATTATCAGGACTCCATCGCCGGGGCCTGGAAATTCCTGATGGCCGTGGGAGCCGGGACCGGCGGCATTTTCATCCTGCGTTGGTTCTGGTGGCGTATCAATGCCTGGAGCGAAGTGGCAGCCATGGCGGCCTCGTTTATCACTTCGCTGACGCTCCAATTGGGCTGGAAACTCAACACGAATGACCCCCGGCAATTTGCCTGGACGGTGTTGATCACCGTCGCCTCTTCCACCCTGGTATGGCTCATGGTCACTTGGTGGACCGCCCCGGAAACCCCACAGACACTCCTGCGTTTTTACCGGCGGGTGCGGCCGAGTCCCACGTTCTGGGGTCCAATCGCCCGCCAAGCCCCCGAAATAGCGCCGCCACGCGATGAGGGAAGCAACTTCCTGGACTGGCTGGCAGGCTGCACCATGGTTTACATGACCTTGTTTGGCGCCGGGAAAATCATTTTCGGCTGCTGGGGCGCCGGACTCCTGTTTTTGGGCGCCGCCGCCGCGGCGGCAGTTTATCTGTATTGGCATCTGAGCCGGCGCGGCTGGAATGTCCTGGCCGGCGAATCCCCGGGGAATCCGAGGACGCCGATATCCAAAGACGACCGAAAATGCGACCCGGCTTGAACAACACCGCCCTGGCCGATGGATGATGCCGTCCCAAATCCCGGCCGGGATGTGCCCGGCGGACAGCCGCGCTTCAAGCGCGTGCTGACGCGCGGCGACCTGATCCTCTTCGGCTTGGTGATTCTCACCCCGACTGCTCCCTACCCGGTCTTCGGCCTGGTGCAGCAGAATTCGCGGGGGCACGCGGCACTGAGCTACCTCGTGGCAATGGTGGCCATGCTTTTCACCGCGGCCAGCTACGGAAAAATGGCCACCGCATTTCCCGCCGCCGGTTCGACCTACACCTTTACGCAGAAGGCGCTCAACGAGCACCTCGGCTTTTTGGCAGGCTGGGCGATGATCCTCGATTATTTTCTCATCCCGCTGCTGAGTGTGATCTATGTGGCGCTCACCATGCAGCGCATTCTGCCGGCAGTTCCTCATCTGCACTGGAACATCCCCTATTTCTTCTGGGTGGTGTTATCCACGGGCGTCATTACGGTCATAAACCTGCGCGGGATTCGCTTTACCACCGGGGCCAACAAGGTGATGATGGTGATCATGAGCGCCTGCGCAGTCCTGTTCGTCTGGCTGGCGGCCCGGTGGGTGGTGTCGGCGCATGGTTTCGCGGGTCTGTTTTCACAGGCGGCGATTTTCCAACCCCAGACTTTCGCGGTTCAACCGCTGATGTTGGGCGCCGGAATTGCCACGCTTTCCTATCTCGGGTTTGACGCCATTTCCACCCTGGCCGAGGACACGGTGCATCCCGAACGCGACATCGCCTTTGCCACCGTGCTGGTGTGCGTGCTGCAAACGGTGATTTGCTTTGTCACTGTCTATCTGGCCGCCCTGGTGTGGCCGGACTACAAAACCTTTCCCAGTGCCGAGACGATCATCCTGGATATCGGGCGAATGGTCGGCGGGGCGTGGATGTTCGGTTTCATCACGCTGGTGCTGGTGGTGGCGGGATTGGCCAGCGCGCTGACTGGGCAAGCCGGGGCCTCGCGCCTGCTCTTCGGCATGGGGCGCGACGGCGTGATCCCGCGTCGCATCTTCGGCTACCTGGATCCGCGCCATTCGACCCCAACACGCGGCATTTACCTGATGGGAGCGGTCTCGCTGCTGGGCGCTGCCGTGTTTGATTTTCAAGGCGTCACGGAGTTGACGAACTTCGGTGCGTTCGTGGGCTTCATCCTGGTGAACCTGAGCGTGATCAGGCATTACTATTTCCGGCTGGGCCGCCGGAGCGGAGCCGGTTTTTGGACCAACCTGGTTTTCCCCCTGCTGGGCGCGCTGGTCTGCGGTTATGTCTGGCGCAACCTCAATGAAAGAACCATCCTGGTCGGGTGTGCGTGGATGGGCGTGGGCATCGTTTACCTGGCGATAGTCACGCGCGGCTCCCGCTTGAAACCGAAATCGCTCGGCAGTCTGAAGGATGGAGCGTCCGATGGTGTTTGATCCTATTTTTGACATGAAATTGCCAATCCTTTGTGTGTCCGCGTTGTTCTCGTTTGCCGGCTTAATCGGCGCCCAGAATCCCACCCCATTGTCGCTTCGCGGTTGCTCGGTCATCCCGAGCCCGCGGACAGTCCAGCTTCAAGATGGGGATGTCGTCCTGGGCGGCCAATGGACCTTGGATGACCGCAAAGCCGGCACCAACCCTATTGCCGTCCGTTCATTGGCGCATGACTTGGCCGAGTTCCACTCGCTCCACTTGCCGCGCGGCACTGGCGCCAAGGTCATCCGGCTGGCGGTTTCGCCGGGGACTGTCGCCACCCGGTCTGAGCCGGGAATCGACACACAGGCTTACCGATTGACCATCGCCGAGGACGCCATCGAAATCACCGGGAACGGCGACGCGGGCCTGTTCTACGGTGTGCAAACCCTCGTGCAACTGATCAAACGGGATGCCGCCGATCGGCTCTTGTTGCCCAAAGGGGTCATCGAGGACTGGCCCAAGCTCCAGCTCCGGTTCCTGCACTGGGACACCAAACACCACCAGGACCGCATGGAAACCTTGAAACGTTACCTGGACTGGGCGGCACGATTCAAAGCGAACATGATCGGCTTCGAGTTGGAGGACAAGTTCGAATATCCATCCCACCCGGTCATCGGCGCGCCGGGGGCTTTCACCACCAGCGAGTTGCAGGAGATCGTGAACTACGGGCTCGAACGTTTTATCCAGGTCGTGCCGGTCATCCAAGCCCCCGCACACATGGCCTACGTTTTGAAGCACCCGCAATTCGCCGAACTGCGGGCCGACGGCAACAACTACCAAAGCCGGATGAGCGACCCGCGAACCCGCGACCTGATCTTCTCGATGTATGACGACGTCATCAAGGCAACGCGCGGGGTGGATTACCTGTTTGTCTCGACGGACGAGGTTTATTACGCGGGCATCGAGGGCGGCGACAGGCCCTACACGCCGGAGAACCGGAGCTTGGCCTGGGTCGAGTTTGTTCGGCGCGCTCATGATCACCTGGCAAAGCAGGGGCGGCGGATGCTCATCTGGGCCGAATACCCCTTGCTGCCAAAACACGTCCCGATGATTCCACCGGATGTCATTGATGGCGTGATTGGCGAGCCGGATTACATTCCGGCCGAGAAGAAGCTGGGGATGCGGCAATTAGCCTACGTTTCGATGCAAGGCGAGGAATTCCTGTTTCCAAACCACCTGACCCTCGAGGACGGCAAAGGACGTTCCCAGGGGCATCTCGATGAGGCCGCCGCATCCATTGCCTCGGGCAAGCATTGGCAAGCGAACCCGATTGGCGTCTTCGGCGCGGCCTGGGCTGATAGCGGCCTCCATAATGAAACGTTCTGGCTCGGCTGGTCGGCCGTGGCGCAATACGGCTGGAACCCCGGCGTTGCTCCAGTGGACCAGCACATCGCGGACTTCATCAACGTGTATTACGGTTCGCGCACGGAGGGCATGGTCGAGATTTACCGCTTGATGCAGCGGCAGGCGCGTGCGTGGGAAAGCACCTGGGACCGCATCACCTCAAAGGCGCGCGGACCGGGCTACGGCAATTCCAGGGGCAAAGGCCAGGGCACCGGGCGGAGTGATCTTGCGCTGGCGCCGCCGCCTCTGCCGGCGCTGCCCGACCTCAAATGGACGCCAGTCCTGGGAAAGAAATATGGCAATTTTGCCGCCGAAGCTCGCCGTCGCCTGCCGGAAAACGACCAACTCGTGGCGGCGCTGGAGGCCAATTTTCCCCGCGTGGACCGCAACCGCTACAACCTGGAAGTCTTCCTGGCGCTGGCACGCTTCATGGGTCACCACTGGCGGTTGTTACAGGGCTTGGTGGAGGCCGAACAAGAATGCGAGGCGGCCCAGGCTGCCGCCCAAATACAGCGGCCGGCGGAGGCTCTCGGCCACCTGGCGGCGGCACACGACGCGATTGAAAAGCTGAGGAACGAGGGTGAGAGGCTTTTTGGCGAGCTGACCGCCGCGTATGAAAAAAGCCGTTATCCGAAAGGCCAATCGGTGGCCGGGCGCGATTTCGTGCACGTGCTGGATGATACCAAGGACCACTGGGCGGATCGAACCCCCGACCTGGGGTTCATGATGGCTCCTGAACGGGGCATCGGGCTGGCCCAGTGGGAAAAATCGCTGCTCGAAACCATCAGCACCTACGCAGAACAGCGCCGAAGCGATTACCTAAACCGAAAGAGAAGGCCATGAAAGATGACTTAGACAGGTTCATCGAACGCCGCAAACGCGCCGACTCGAAATTCGCAAGAGGCTTCGAGTCCGGCTACCAGGAATTCAAGATCGGCGTGCTGCTGCGCCAAGCACGGGAACAGGCTGGCGTCACCCAAGAGGACTTGGCGCGGCGCACGAAGACAAAGAAATCCGCCATCTCACGCCTGGAAAACCACGCCGAGGACGCGCGGCTCTCGACGTTGGAGCGTGTCGCTCGTGCATTAGGCAAATCCTTGCGAATTGAATTGGTGGAAGCACGGTAGTGGGAGTGGCAGCCAACGCGAGGGCGCCATGCGCCTGGGGGGATCCCTGGAAGCGGCGGGCCTGCCATAGATGCCGCTACCCCTACTCCGTGGGCTGACCAAGTTCGCTTGATGGCGCATCCCTGGAGTACACGAGCCTTCAAGCAGTCCCCTGCCCTTCGCAGTCACCACTCGGCTCACGCCCTACGCGGGCCTGGCCGTCGCCAACGCTCAACCGGTGGATCTGCGCGGCCAGCCTGCCGGGCAATCGACCCCTGTCCACGCGGGGGCGTTCACTGTCCGGCTCAATGCGTTCGCGCCCGCCAGCTTCAGGCTATCGATGAGAAGGTGACGGCGCTGCCGTGGTTCTGCCTGTGAACTTCCTGGATGCCATCGTGCAATCGCTCAGCCAGCCGGTGATGTCAACCGCGAAAGCGGAACCGAACGGAGGTTGCAGGTCGGAGCGTTCATTAAACGCAGAGACGCAAAGAACGCAGAGATTCGTTTCGTTTGTCTTCTCTGCGTCCTTTGCGTCTCTGCGGTTTAAAGCGAGGCATTACCGCTGGAGGGGCAGTTGCGCCAGCTTTTGCCAAAGTTCCCATGCCTTTTTCGCTCTTCCATAGTAGTCAATCAGGCCAAGATAGCTGCTTGGAGCGGCTTTCTTCTCGGCTGGGGCGAGGTCGTGAAGCAAAGTCCAATAAACCATCTCCAGCTTCAGGTCGCGGGTCTCGTTCAGGAACCAGCGCAGAAAGTCCATCTGGTTCTGTTCGCTGTCAGGGTCCCCGGGTCGTGCCGCCCACCCAACCTCGGTAAAGGCGACCGGTTTGTTCCCCGCCCGCTCGCGAATCGGCTGGTAGTAATGGGCAGGAATGTCCGCCGGCCTGGTGAACTTCTGCAGGTCGGGGTAGGTGGTAAATCCATACACGTCGAGCTTGGCGGGGTTGAACCTCGTGATCAGGTCGAGGCCGCCCTTGGCCAGCATCTCCTCATAGCGAAAGATCACCATGACCTTGGTTCTCGGGGCCACCTTCTTGATGGCATCGTAGGATTCCGCCACCAACGACACATAATTGGTGAAATCCTGCTGCTTGCTCTGGTCGTAGTGGTAGAAGGAGTCAATCTCGTTGCCGAGGCTGAAATACACGGGCTGGAATTCGCGCGCAACCTTCGTGACGTGCTCCAGCCACCGACGGCGCCACTCGCGGTCTGCCAGGGTAACGGACCCGTGCAGGTCGGGCGGCACGACCAGCTCCAAGACCAGTCCCCGGCCCGGCTTGGGAACAACGGTCCAGAAGTTGACGTTGAAGATTGGGGTGAGGTGATAGTGCCTGGCCAGCAAGTCGAAGTAAGCCCGGCGCTGCGCGACCGAAGGCTTGGCGTAATAGCCCTCCCACTCCTCATACCAGTCCTTGAGCGTCCAGACGGCAAACACCTCGGAGTTCTGCGCAGCTAACCCAACCGCGGCGGCCATTGCTTGTTGGACATCCTGCGGCGTCTCTCCCGGCCGGTGGGCCGGATGGTGGCTCAGCCCGAGCAGAAATGTGCGCGTGCTGATGGGTACGGAGTCCTCAGCCGGCACTGAAGCGCCCACCGCGGAAAAACTCGGCGCCATCAGGCTCGACACCGCCAGCATGACGAATCTGCCAAATTCACGCCACTGGCCACAAACGCGCATAGGTCTATGAGCAAAGGGTGCGGGTTTGCGGCCAGAAGTCAATCCTCAATGGAAAGGAAAATCCGATAGCCCACTTTCCCAAAATCAATGCCCATCAACTCGAGGGCCACGCGTTCGGCCGCCAGCCAATCAGGACTGGCCACGCAGACACGATGCTCAACCTTGATGAAAAGCTCGATATACCGAACAAAAGATTGCTCCGCACCCCGGTTTTGGCATTCTCCTGCCGACAATCCTATGAGCACAAGACAGACTGTCTCGCGCAGAGCGGCTCTCAAAGGGCTGGGCACCGCCGGCGTTGCCGTGGCCGCTCTCGGTCCGGAGGCGGGCGGCGCAGCGGAGGCTGCACCGCAACGCCAGCGCCTGGTTTCCGCATCCTCGGAGGCGCGGAAGCTCATCTCAGAACGGGTCCTCCAAGCGCCGCTGATTGACACCCACGAACACCTGATCGAAGAAAAGGAACGGCTCCAAGGCGCGCCGCACTCACGGGTTCCTTGCGACGACTGGGCGCTGCTGTTCAGTCACTACCTGAACTCGGACTTCCTGACCGCCGGGATGCCCAAGGCTGACATGGGCCGGTTCCTTTCTGCCGAGGTCGATCCGCTGGCCAAGTGGAAGCTGATTGCGCCTTACTGGCCTGCGGTGAAGAACACCGGCTATGCCCAGGCGGTGCGGATTTCGATCCGGGAACTCTATGGGGTGGAAGAACTGTCGGAGGAGAGCATCGCCAAGGTTCAGGCTGGCTACGAGCAGGAGCGCCGCCCCGGCTTCTACAGGCGGATCCTGCAGGACCGCGCAAAGATCGAGTCGTGCCAGGTCAACAGCCTGACGGGCGAACCGTTCAAGCAATCGGACATGCCCACGCTCCTCATGCAGGACCTGAGCATCGTGGGGATGTTTGCCGGCCCGGACATCAAGCAGCACGCCGCCGCGGGGATTGAAGTCAAGACGCTGGGGGACTGGCATGGCGTGATTCGTTGGTGGTTCGATCGCTATGCCAAGTACGCCGTGGCTGTGAAATCGCAGCAGGCCTACAGCCGCGACATTGATTACGCGCGCGTTCCGGCCGAGAAGGCCGAGCCGATTTTCAAGAAGGTCGTGGCGAAAGAGCCGGTCAGCGCCGGGGACCGGAAGCTGCTCGAAGACCATCTGTTCTGGCAGGCGGTGGACGAGGCGACCGCGCACGATCTTCCCGTGAAACTGCACACCGGCTACTACGCGGGCCAGGACTCCATGCCGTTGTCCCGCCTGCGCCTCAACGCCGGTTCGGCTGCCGAGCTCTGCCGGCTGTCGCCGGACACGAAATTCGTGTTCATGCACATCTGCTACCCGTACTACGAGGAGTTGCTCGCCCTGGCCAAGCAGTGGTCCAATGCGCACGTGGACATGTGCTGGTCGTGGATCATCAATCCGGCGGCGGCCAAGGATTATCTCAAGAAGCACATCGTCACCGCGCCGATCAACAAGCTCCTGCCCTTTGGTGGAGACTACATTCCCGTGGAGCCCGTGCTGGGCCACGCCGCCATGGCGCGCCGGGGCATTGCCCAGGCGCTGGCGGAACTGGTGGAAGAGGGCTGGCTGAAGCCGGCGGATGCGCTGGACCTGGTCGACCCCATCCTGCACCAAAACGCCCGCCGCATCTTTCGCCTCGCCCAGAAGACCGAGGCGCTGCGGCAGGCGGCTTGGATTAAGTAATCGCCATCCAAAATGGATGTTAGCGAAATGGATCCACGGCACGGACGCCGCCGTAATCCTGGCCATGAGCGAAATCATGAAAAAAGAGGGTTGAATCTTCATAGCCGACAATGCCAAATTAGCAGCCCAGATGCAACGTCTGTGCCATTCATCAATCCTCATTTGGATCGGCCTGCTCGTGCTGAAGCAGATCGTCAACGTTCCCGTCTTGGGAGCGGTGGTTGCCGGGGATGCGCGTGACCGAGCCGCCGAGCCTGCCGAGCAAGTCACCATTTTGGGCATGGTGCTGAACCACGTCCACACGGGAGAAAAGGACCCGAGCGTATTCGTGTATGCCCTGGACGGTCCGCCGCAGATCAAGTCTGAGTTCGAGAAGATCATGGCCGAGTATTACCCTGACCGAGGCTCGACGGCGACGCGGCCCGGGCACTATTGGATCAATTCACGGCCAGATTGAAATACTTTGTGGACGGGCCGTTGGCGGAGAAACTGGAAAAGGACGCGACCTACAACGCGCGGCAGGTAATGGCAGTGACCGGCATCATCGCGGAACGAAACGGCAGGAAGTGGATCACCGCGAGCAAGTGCGAGCCGGCGCAGTTCCAATACCCGGACAAGATGCTGTCTCCGGACAAGCCCTTCGTAATGCCTGAGAAGGAGCCGCTGGTCCTGAAGGTCAGCGACCGCCTGTCGCTGAAGTGCGTCTGGGTGCCGCCCGGCCGGTTTTTGATGGGCGAGCCTTATTACATGTGCCCGCACTGGCAAGAGGACCCGCCGCACATGGTGACGTTGTCCTGCGGCTTCTACCTGGCAGAACACCCTGTGACGTGGGAAATGTACGATGCCGCCATGGCGAGCCGAACTCCCGACACAGACCCGATGTTCACGGATTCGATGGCCCCGGCCAACGTTTCCTGCGTCAACATCCACGAGTTCTGCCGGCGCCTTTCGGAAAAATCCGGCCGGAAGGTCCGCTTGCCCACGGCCGCCGAGTGGGATTACGCAGCCCGCGTAGGGACGTCGAACCCGGCGTTTGCCGGGAAGTACGCGAACCAGGTGAGCGATGCGACCAAGCCGGTCAAATCCAGGCAGCCAAACGCCTGGGGGTTTTATGATATGCTGAGCACCGGGTGGGAGCGGGTCAGCGACGGAACGGGCGAGCTTGACCGTCAAGACATGGTGGACCCGCAACACATCCCGCCCGAGGACAGCGGGAGAGCCGACCGGAACGCCAAACACGGGCATTTTGGCAAAGGAAATGCCGGCTACGCGGTTGGCGAGGTCGAATACATCAGCAGCGACCCGAGCCCACCAAAGACCTATCCCGGCGTCCTGAGGTTCCGTGTGGTCGTGGAAGACCAGTCGAAAAAGGACCGACCTGTAGGGCCTCAGTGAAGGCGCAAGCCTCACGGATCAGACCCCTCACGCCGGGCGTATCTCTCCAGTACCACCGCCAGGGTAGGAGAGACGGGACACGGTTCGGGCAACGCAGGTTCATCCCGGAGGGATGAAAGACGGTAGCCGGGGGTCGAAGCGTAGCGAGACCCCCGGTCCAAGGGTGATACGTCTCTGCATCCCGGAGGGATGCCAGGAGCCAGCTCGAGCGCCCGGACGCAGGCTTCTGGCACCCCGTTCCGGGGTGCAGGCTCCTTCCCACCCTTGACCGGGGGTCACCGCCGCGCGGCGACCCCCGGCTGCCATCTGGCAACCCTCCGGGTTGCCGTGCGGCTTGGCAAGACTGGTCTCCAGATTTCCGCCCCTGTTCTGGACGTGGTGGTGCTGTCGAGATACGCCTTCGCTCCGGCGTGCCGGACAAAAAAGTAACCTCCCTTGAAGAGACCAAGGCAGGCGTTGTTTCTTCCCTTCCGTGATTGTATCTATGCGGATGCAACCGCCATGAATGGGGCCGCCCCAATGTCGGCCAATCCCAAACCGGGATCGCTGAGCGGCTTTGTTTTCCGCGTATTCCGCGTATTCCGCGGTTGCCCTCATCTGCCCTAGCCATATCGGCCCCGCTCCGCCACGATGCGCTCACTTTGGAGCCTGGGATAATGGCCAAAGTTGACCAACAGCCCGAGCTTGAACCCGGTCGCCTTGAGGTAGTTTTGCACCTGCGCCCGATGCTCGTCAGCCAACTCGCTCACCGCCTTGAGTTCCAGAATGATCTTCTCATGGCAGATGAAGTCCGGCTCGTACTTGGCCCGAAGCGGACAGCCTTTGTATTCCAAGGCCAAGGGCTTCTGGGGGACAAAGGGGACTCCCCGCAGGCGCAACTCAATCTCCATACACTCCTGATAAACCGGCTCCAGGAAGCCGCAACCCTTTTCGCGGTAAACCTCGAAGCACGCGCCGATAAGCTGGTAGGATTCTGCCTCGTAAATAAGATTGGTTTTCACGGCCGGCGAGGCTAGCAAAGCTGCGAAGAAGAATGAACCGCGGAATACATCGAGTAGAGCAGAGGCGCGAACATGATTAGGCCAATGACTTCCAGTGTATCGGCCCTTTCGGGCATCGTGGCAAACGGTCATCAGGCCATTCACTTCGTTTCCTCTGCCCCCTCTAAAATTCCGTACGGTGGGTTTTCCCCAGTACGGCTTCAAACCCGCCTGACGCCACGGCCACCTTCGCGGGCGTGCTACCGCCCGCTTATAGGCCGTCACTGTCGGTATCTCCGTCCCCGGCGGTTGTTCCGTAGTCGGACTTGCGTCCAAGCGGCACCGAGAACTTCTGACCACGACCGCGGGTCCAGTGGCCCTTGGCTCCCCAACCGGTTGTGCTGTCCGGTCGGCTCGTCGCTTACTATGGCCACATGTGCGCCTCTGTTGGCCACCCAGCGGCTTATGCATTATTCCGCCAGGCTGCGGGGCCAACCCGCCAGCCCCAGAGGGTCCCCAATTTACTCTGCCAGTCCTTTCACCCCATGCCGCCGCCCGTACTCCGGTGACTCCAACGATTGCCTGCGACGATGCCTTCATCGTTGGTTGTGCCTTCGCCGTTTTCGCACCGGCTCGGCAGTCACAAATCCCACGAATCCGGAACCCGTGGGTAGCGTAACGAAGCTGCAGCTTTCGCTTTATGCTACGGCCTGGAGGTGTTGCTCGCCCTGCTCCGGCCAGGACTTTTACGACCGAGCTTTCGCGGGTCGGGTCGCCCCTTCCCGCGTCGGTTATCACTGTATGGTTCATCGTCAGTTACCATCGCCGGACTTCCACCGGCTGGACTGGCAGCCTTATGGGCTGCGAGCGGAATACGCGGAAATGAACACGTCTAATGGTTACTATTTTGTCCGGCTCCCCTCACTCCCGCCCTCTCCCCAAAAGTACAGACAGAAACCAGTGTTTCTGAGAGAATGTCCACACAGTTGAGGTTACATTACCCTCAGCAAAAACCGAACCCCCCATTGCCGACGCCAAGCCGACCGCCGCCCCTCAAATCACGCCCGAAATAATGCGGGCCGTTCTCGCCGGAATGACCCCCGAACAATTGAAGGCTGCCGTCAAAGACCGTCAACAGGCCAGCCTTGAACCGATGAAGGCCGAATACTCCGAAACCCTCGGCAAATTGGGAGAACTGGCCGACAAAATCACGGCCATTGACCCCACTTGGCAGCCGCCCTCCCCGCCCACCGTCGCCGACCGGATTTTGGATTGGGTGAAGACCCAAGGGAAGCCGGTTTCCAAGTCGGAAATCGCTGCCGGGGTCAAGACCACGTATACCAGGGGCACACTGAAAAAACTGGTCGAGAAGTCAAAGACCCTCACCTTCGACAAGACAGCCAAGACGTATTCCGTCCCGGCGAAATAGGGAAAACATCGAACCGGGCTTATCCTCCGCCCTCTGATCTGCGCGGGGTTTTGAGGCGCCTGACCAGAGTTCGCCTACTTAGTTGGCAGTTTGCCTTGAATAATCTCCGAGTCGTATTTAAGCGTCGAGATATTATCGCTGTATGCACCGGTCTTATCAGCGCTTTCAAGGTCAGACACTAATGCACGGATTTTATCCGTAAGATGCCTCGTAGAGTCCAAATGAGCCAATAAGGTTTTACTGGCTTTCTGTGTCAATTGCGGCAAGCAGCTCCCGCACAATATATTCACACAGCGCCTCATGTTCGCTTCGTCCTTAGCTAGAAAAAGGAAATGCGCGGCTGCCAACAATGAATCTGCCCCGTCTGCAAGGTTTTCCTGCTTAGAGCCGCCGTGAATGTTTAGAAATGAAGAGGATTGCACCATAAGGCTTACGCCTCTTGCTCCAGCGGTTGCCTTGTTGACCTCTCCCTGAATATTCGTGAGCGTGTTATTCAATATCTCAGTGTTCTGTTTAATCGACCCGTCAAGGGCTTTATTCATATTAGTGATGAGTATTTCCATTCCATTCTGCACGTTAGTTGCTAGGCGCATAATCGAATTGGTAAAAGCCACTACCGCATTTGAGCGCTTCTCATCTATCTGATGTTCAAGGGCCACAAAGTCATTCTGCAAGTTGTTGCTAATAGAGATGAGCGAAGCGTCAGCTTGCTTTCTTATCTCATTCATTTGCTTCTCATTTGAAAACTCGGTTTGCTTTCGAAGCTCTGTTATCTGTTTGTCATTTGCGGACGAAATCTCGGATTGAGCCAGTGCTAACCTGTTTTGAAAATATTCCCGATCCCTGTCATAATTCGTTTTCGCTGACCACCAATTAAAACCTATAAATAGCACGAAAATGCCCATCGCCAATTGAACGAACCGGAATGCGCGGTTATCCCCCTTTTCGAGCGTTAGTAGTCGTTGCTCCAATGACACTTCTTGGGGTGAATGCGGTGACGGCGGCGCTGAGGGCATCGAGGCCGTGTTTTGAGGTTCGCTTGTCATGGTGTGACGACATTGCCGCATCCGTGGGCTGCTGACAATTACAATTTCGACTCAGAATCGCACCCGTCATTCGTTGGCGAGGATGTTCACACCCTCCGGTTGAAGGGGCGGGCTCGAACGTCGCCGGAACAGCCCAATTCGGAGCGCCAAGGGGGTCTGGCCAGGTCGCCCACCTTGGGGCGAGGGTTTGGGATGGACCTGCCCCAAAAAGGGGTGGCAGAGACGTTTTTCGATGCGGGGTGAGGGTTTGACCATGACCCCCAAGGGGAGGGCGGGCTATCGCCAATCCGGTTGTCGGTTTTATTACAGTATTTCCGACGGCCAATTGACCGCTCAGGTTGTAACGGCCGTGAGCGGTCTTTCAGGTCAAAATTGGGGGTCTGACTTGAAAAAAGTTTTGTGGTTTTTGGTCAAATCGTCGTAACTGGTTGCCAATGGTCGGTTTCCGTCAATACTTTTTTCTCCCCTTCGGAAGCCGGTCAGCGAAGGCGGAGACGGAGTGCCAGGCCGACCCCTCACCCCGGCCCTCTCGGTCCACGGTTCGGGGCGTGGGAATCATCGCGCGTCGCGTAGCGACGCCTGAGAGCGTCGCGGTTTTCAGGCGTCGCGACGCGACGCGGTCGAGCTTGGGCCATGGGTCCGTGGACTGGAAGTCCACGGCTACCATCGGGCACCGCTACGCGGTGAGCCGCGGGCAGTGAGGTTCCCACCTTCACGGAGGGCTTACACCCACCTGCCCCAAAGCCATGAAGATCTATACCCATTCAAGTGGGGTGGCAGCGAAGAGGGACTATCCGTGGTCAGGGGCGGGGTATGGGGAGCTCTCGGACTAAGTACTACCGGACGCAAATACGGTGACGTAGCGCAGACCTCCGAGTCTGCTGTATCGCCGACTTCCAAGTCGGCTGCGCGCCCGTGAAGGCACGCGCGTCCGCACCTTGGTTGGCCCGCAGGTTTGGAAACCTGCGAGACAGCAGACTCGGAGGTCTGCGCTACGCTCGCGGCGGCCCTGCCGCGCATCCAGGATACGTCATCGTATTTATGTTCATGACCACTAAGGGCGCGCAAAGGACGTGGAGTGGTGCTGAGTACTTACGAAGAGGTCTTCAAGCCAGAGATGAGAAACCCATCAGGCATTGGCGAGGCGGGCGGCAGCGTAGGGCGCGGCGGGGATTTCGGTTTTTCTATTGAGGAGCAAATCCGCCAGGAGACGGCCGGTGGCGAGGGAGGTGGTGATGCCGAGGCCTTCGTGGCCGGTGGCCAGCCAGATGCGGTCGCAATCCCGGCTGGGGCCGATGAGCGGGAGCTTGTCTGGTGTCGCGGCGCGATGGGCGGTCCAGGCGCGGATGACTGAAAGCTGCCCGAGAGCCGGCAGGTACTCGAGCGCGCGGCGGAGCATGCGATCCAGGATAGGTTGGTCCACCGCGGCATTGTCAGCATCGTATTGCCGGGAGGAACCGATGAGCATCTGGCCATTCTTGCGCGGCTGGATGTTGAATGCGACGGAGTCACGGGCGGTGCCCTGGGCGCTCTTAGAATAGCCCAACTCGACGAGTTGATGGCGGACAAACCCGGGGTGGCGGTCGGTAATGACGAGGTGGCCCTTGCGTTTCCGAATGGGCAGGCCCGGTGTCAGGGCGGAGGCCCAAGGGCCGGTGGCGCTGACGGACACGGCGGCGTTGACCCGGGAACCGTCGGCCAACACCACGCCGCCTTCCGGGAGTAATTGCTGCACGCCGGTGCCAATGCGAACCTGGGCGCCATGCTGCCTGGCTTGCTCAATCAAGAACCGGGCCGCGCAGGGCGGAAGCAGCACGGCGTCACCAGGGACGAGCAACCCGCCCGCCAAGCCGGCGCGCAGTTGGGGCTCGGCGGCAGCCACCTGGCCGCCGTCCAAGACCTCGGCGCGCACGCTGCGGCGGGCGTAGTGTTGCTGTTTGCGGCAGACCTCGGCCATTTCTTCCTCATCGGCGGCGACCCAAAGCGTGCCGCATTGGTCGTACTCGATGTCGGCCGGGAGGGCCTGGGCGAGTTGGTGCCAGAGGGCGCGGGAATAGGAAGTGAGCGCAAACTGGGCTTCCGAGTCGTCCATGACAACGATGTGGCCTGTGGCGGCCCCGGTGGCGCCACCGCCGATTGGGCCGCGGTCCACAACCAGGACCCGAAGACCACCCCGGGCGCATTCGGCGGCACAGGCCGCCCCAACAATGCCAGCGCCGACGATGATTACGTCAAAGGAAGATGGCATAAGGGCCTATAGTGGAACCGGGAGATCAGTGGATGCCCCAGCAGAAAGGGTCGCGTTCATCGAGCAGGAGAGTGGCCTCGCCGTTGACGAAAGCGGTTCCGGTAATCCGGGGAGCAATTTTGCCGGCCGCGCGGTCGAGCCAGGTGAAAGAGCCGGTGAAGGTGCTCCCCAGGATGCTCTCCTGTATCCACGGGGAGCCTTCGGCGAGTTTGCCGTCCGCGGCCAGGCCGGCCAGTTTGGCGCTGGTGCCTGTGCCGCAGGGGGACCGGTCATAGGCCTTGCCGGGACAGAGCACAAAATTCCTTGAGTTGGCGCTGGGCGAGGCCGGGGCACCCAGAAGCTCGATGTGGTCCACGTCGGGAAAGCCCTGGGCGTTGAGGGCCTGGCGCAGGCGCCAACTGTATTCTGTGAGCGCCTGGACGTTCGCAAGCGACAGGTCCAGGCGGTGGCCCTCGACTAGAAAAAACCAGTTGCCGCCCCAAGCGAGGTCACCGGCCACCAACCCAATGCCGGGCACCTTGACCAGCAAATCTTTTTCAGCGCGCCAACTGGGCACGTTGGTGACCGAAACCGCGCCGTCCGGGTGAAGGGTGGCAGTGACAATGCCGACGGGGGTTTCGATCCGATGTTCCCCGTGGCCGATTCGGCCCAGGTGCGCCAAGGTGGCCACGAGGCCGATCGTGCCATGGCCGCACATGCCAAGGTAACCGACATTGTTGAAGAAGATCACGCCGGCTGCACAAGAGGGGTCCTGCGGCTCGACGAGGCTGCCGCCGACCAACACATCGGAGCCGCGCGGCTCGTTGACGACAGCGGAGCGGAAGCGATCATAATGCTGGCGGAAAACCTTCAGCTTGTCAGCCACGCTGCCGCCGCCCAGGGCAGGTCCGCCGCTGACGACCAGGCGTGTGGGCTCGCCCCCGGTATGGGAGTCAATGATGCAGACACGCTTCATAGTGAAGGGTGATTAGGGAGCAGAGATGGGTGACTGGTGATTGGTGATTCGGACAGGCTTGCGCGGGGGAATTGCAGGCCGGTGGCGGATGGCCTGCTCGATGATCCGGAGGACCTGCTGGCGCTCAGCTCCGACCAGAGGCAGGCGGGGGGCGCGCACCCATTCACGGCCCAGGCCGCATTCCTGCACAGCCAGCTTAATACATTGGACGAACTTGGTGTGGGTATCCAGGTGGAGCAGCGGGGTGAACCAGCGATAAAGCTCCCGCGCCCGGTCCCATTCGCCGCGGCGCGTCAGTTCCCAGAACCACTGGTTTTCAGCCGGAACGGCGATGCCGCTGCCGGCGACCCAGCCATCGATGCCAAGGATGGCGCTCTCAAGCACCAGGTCATCCACGCCGGTGAAGATAGCGTAGCGGTCGCCCACGGCATTCCGCAGATCGGTTATGCGGCGGGTGTTGCCGGAGCTTTCCTTAAGTGCGACGAAGTTCTTCACCTCCGCCAATTGGGCGAACATCTCGGGGGTGATGTCGTTGGCGTAGCTGACGGGGTTGTTGTAAATCATGATGGGCAAGCCGGTGGCCTTGGCCGTCGCCCGAAAATGCGCCAAGGTCTCGCGCGGGTCACCCCGGTAGAGCATGGCGGGCATCACCATGAAGCCATCCACGCCGAGTTTCTCGAGGTCGCGGACGTAGCGGCACGCTTCGGCCGTGCTGGTCTCGGCGACGCCACTCAGCACCGGCACGCGGCCGGCCACGGCCTGGACCATGGCTTCCATCAATCGTCGCTTTTCAGCAGGCAGGAGCGCCTGGTTTTCGCCCAGCGAGCCGAGAAAGATGATGCCGGACACGCCGGAATCGAGCAGGGCTTCGACATGTCGGCCGGTAGCCTCCACGTCGAGCGCCTGGTCCTTTTCGAGTTGAGTTGTAATCGCGGGAAACACACCTCTCCAGAAGGGTCTCTTCATCTTGGCACTCAATTTAAGCGACGGGCAAGGCCCGTGTCTTGGCTGAAAACAACCGGCGGACTCTTAAAAGGAACGTGCTCGAACAACTGCTCAATGATGGCCCGCTCCGGGGAACCCGCCAGGCGGGCTTCCGTGACGGCTCCAAACTGCGCTAATACGTCAGGGTTCACGATCATGCCATATTAAGCCAAGACGAACTCGCCTTCAACCACAGGCTCGCCGCTTGGCCCTTGCCCTCGCCGGGGGCAGGGAGTAAAAGGGAGACACCAGAGCATCGCATGACCAATATCGCCCAAGCCTCGGATCGGTGGCCGAGGGTGGTTGGCGCGGCACTCCTGGTGCTCGTCGGCATCCTGCCCGAGTGGCACCGAGAGGCGGTGGCCCATGACTTGTTCACGGCCTACATCCAACACAGCGTTCACCTGACCGTCGGGGCAAAATATGTCAATTTGACCCTGGATCTCACCTTTTTCGAGGAATGGTCGTGGCGGGAGCGCCAGACGATGGATGCCGATCGCAACGGACACATCACTCGGTCGGAACTGGAGTCGTACCTGAAGAGGCTGGCGCCCGTTGTCGCCGAGCAGGTGAACCTGCGCATCGCGGGCCACGAGGTGGAATTAGTGCCGCTCTACGACCCGGAAGTTAACTTGCTGGGCAACGACCAGACTGGCCCCGCCCGTCACCGGCTTCGCCTTTTTTTCTTCGCCGCGAAGCCGGCGGCGTTACGCGCCGGCGATGAGTTGGTCATCGAGGACAGCTTGTGGCCGGAGGCGAAAGCGCTCGGGACACTGCAGGCCGAGGGCCGGGACGGTTGCGCGCTGGAAGAGGAGAAACCGGCCGACCCGGGCTTCGCGCCGGCGCTCCCTGGCGAGACGCGGCGGTTCAAGGTCAAGTGCCTGAGGCCGCCCAAAAGACCTGCTCTATGACTAAGCTCGTGCAGTTCCGCTGTTTCCCGGCCTGCCTGGCAATCACTCTGGCAACGTGGGTCGGCGCGCCGTCGGGGCGGCCGGCCGAAACCGCGGCGCCGCTGCCTCCGGGCGTGGTTGATTTCGCCGGCCGCGTTGCGCGCCAACACTGGTATTTGTTCGGGGCGGAGCAGCGCGCGGACCTGGAGGCGCTCAACCGCAACCTGCGCCAGGCGCAACAGCAACTGCAGAAAGCGGCTGACGAGGCCTCGCGGAGGGTGGCCGCTGAGCGTGGCACTGCCGCGGCGGACCGCTTGTTCCGTTCCGTGGCCGCCTGCCCCCGGCTTATTCGCGTGGACTTGACGGCTGAGCGCCCGGCCCTCACGCCCAATGGGCCGGTCGAATTGCCTGGAGACACCGGGGCCTTGTTGTTCGAGGTGCTGGCAGGCAGCGACGGTTTCAGTTGCACGACGAGCCTGTGTGATTTGTCGCAACCACCCGGTGAGTCGAGCCTGGTCACGGTTGAAGCGGCGGCAAATGGCAGAACTTACGCCGTCGCCGGCCTGGAACATGTTCCTTTTGGCCGCACAACGCTGACACTCGAGTTCCGGCGGCCTGGCCGGGCCGCCGTGCGTTTGCCCCTGGACGTCACCACGCCGGCGCCGGGGCGGCTCAAGCTCATGGCCCTTTCGGACGACACCGGCAAGCCCGCGCCCGCCATGGTGCGGCTGCTGTGGCAAACCGAAGGCTTGGAGCGGCAGCCTGGCAATGGCATCGAGTTCGCGCCTCAGTTCGACAAACAAGGCAACACCAGCGGGGCGCGCGCCGCGAATCTTCCCGGCCGGCTCGGCGAGCCCTTCTGGTGCGTGCCCGGGCCGGTGGACATGGCCCTGGCGCCTGGCCTTTGGCAAATCGGCGTGCGCCGCGGTGTCGAGCACGAGGTCGTCTTCCAGGACGTGAGCATCCGCTCCGGCCAAACCCTGGAACAGACCATCCGCCCCCGCCGCTGGGTGGACATGCGGCGGCTGGGGTGGTGGTCGGGGGACGACCACGTGCATTGCCGCATTCTCTCGGACCGAGATGCGCGTCACCTGATGGCCTGGGTGCAGGCCGAAGACATCCATCTGGCCAACATCGTCAAGATGGGAGACATCTACCGCACCTATTTCGAGCAACGCGGTTTTGGCCCGAACTACCGCGTCGTCGAGGGGCAATACGTGCTGGTGCCCGGCCAGGAATGCCCGCGCACTCATGACCAGATCGGCCACGCACTGGCGATGGACATCACCAGCATGGTCCGCGACACCGACCGGTATTTTCTTTATGACGAGGTCTTTGATGCGGTCCACGCCCAGGGCGGCCTGGCAGGCTATGCACACGTCAATTCGGGCATGTTCCACGTCCATCGCGACATGAGCCTGAACGTGCCGCGCCAAAAGGTCGATTCCGTCGAAATCCTCCAGTTCAACAACCTGGGCACAGACCTCTATTATGATTTCCTGAACCTGGGCTGCAAGCTGACCGCCTCGGCCGGTTCCGATGTGCCGTGGGGCGGCACCGTCGGTGAGGTCCGCGCCTACGCCTTCCTGGGGCGGAACGCTTTCTCGGCCGATGCCTGGTTCGATGCCTTTCGCCGCGGACACACCTTCACCACCAGCGGGCCCATGCTCGAGTTTCGAGTGGACCATGCGTTGCCGGGCGATGAACTGAGGCTCAAGTCCGACCGCAAGCTGCGCGTGCAGGCCCGGGCTTGGGGCGACGCCAGGCGCATGTCGCCCGTGAAGCTGGAAGTCGTGCGGCATGGCGAGGTCATCCGATCGGCCGAGTCGGCGGACCCGGCTCGGCCCGAGGTCCGCTTGGATTTCACGGTGGATGCGGGGCAGGGCTGTTGGATTGCCGCCCGCGCTCGCGCGGGTGACGGCACGAGCGCACACACGACGCCCGTTTATATCGTGCGAGAGGGTTTGCGTTTCTGGAAGTTCGACGGCCTGGCAGGACTCATCCAGAAACGGCTGGCCAGTCTGGCGGAGGTCGAGCAGATCGTCGCCCAAGCGCGCCGACTGGATGCCGAGGGGAAGCTGGAAAACGACCGGTATCGCAAAGAGCTTGCCCGGCAAGGCGACGCGCTGCTGGAGCGGGTGTCGCCGGTGCGGAAACTGTACGCAGACCTTCAGCGGGTCGCGGACGCCGAGCGGGCCCCGCGCCATTTGCCGGCGCCGTGAAGACGCATCAGTTTCCGAAAAAACAATGGCCCCGGCTGCTCCGGGAGATGGCAGCCGGGGCTCAAGTTCTCAATGTCAATTTGAGATGCATTCACTCGGTCCGCAGCCTCGCCC
This sequence comes from uncultured bacterium, assembly GCA_963749495.1. Classification (GTDB taxonomy): domain Bacteria; phylum Verrucomicrobiota; class Verrucomicrobiia; order Limisphaerales; family UBA8199; genus CAVQND01. The sequence goes on along the minus strand of CAVVMW010000010.1, from coordinate 545,537 downwards.
TTGGCCAGCTTTCGAGGCGCTCTTCGATAACCGCGATGTGGTAGTCTCGTTACGGCTGTGGCACGGCCCGATAAAAGCGCTTCGGGTAGGCCGGCGAATCCAAATCAAACCAAAGATAGGGGCTCGCATTCAGGACGACGTTGGTAAGCATCAGCCAACTGGCGTCGTTCAGGTTGTTTTTCGCCTGGATTTGATAAGTCAGGTTGGTGGGACCGATAATTGTTAGCCCGGCGTACATTCTGACGCTGAGGAGCGACAGCACTGCGGGGGCGCTCGTGACGGACCCTGAGGAGTTGCTCACTAGAACTTGGTATATGCCGGTTTGGGCAGAGGACAATCCAGTCAAGGCGAGGGCGGAGGTGGTGGCGCCGGGAATGCTGGCGCCGTTGAATTGCCACTGAAAATTAAGAGGCGCGCTGCCAGTCGCGCTGACCGAAAATGCCACGCTGCCCCCGGCGACGGAATCTTGGGAAAGCGGTTGCAAGAGGATCGCCGGCGGCAACAGACGGAAGCTGAACTTTTCATGAGAGCCTGAGCCCTGCGTCAGGTTCGTACGCCAACTCCCGTCAGGCCACATGGCCCAGATGTCGTAATCGCCATCATGGTTGGACTGAAACAGGATATACCGGCCGTCGGGCAACCAAATCGGGACTCCCTGAACCGATGTCCAATCCGAGGTGACATCCACGGGATTCGAGCCGTCCGAGTTGATAACACAGATTTGCGGGGAGGTCGAATCGTTGAGACTGTGCGCGCACACGATTTTCCTGCCATCTGGGGACTCAGCCGGCCAACTAAACGCCTCCCCGGATCGGTGGAACGTGATCTGACTCGTGGTCTTGGCTTTCAGGTCATAGATGAACAGGTCGCTATGGTAGGGGTCGGAGGAGAGCGCCCAATTGTCCGCAAGAATATGGTCTCCGTCCGGCGTCCACTTTGGCTGGCCCAAACGGAAACCAGTATCGGTCAGTCCTGTGCCATCGAGGTTGATAATAAAACAATCTCCGCCGACCTCTTCGTACGCGATCCTTGCTCCGTCGGGTGAGATGTCCGGGTCAACGCAATCATTCCCCCTCGACACCCGCCGCGCTCCTGTGCCATCCGGATGAGCAGCATAAATCTGCGCACCGGGCATTGAGTCCCAGTTTGCATCGAAGACGACCCACTGGCCGTCTGGTGACCAAACCGGCCCATGGACCTCGTACCCATTTGTCAGCGCAGTGAACAGGGAATTCGTGGGAACGATGGTGTCCAAAATCCAAAACCCATTCGTGCCCGGAGGAACCGTATAAGCCAATTGCCCGGAAACAGCCGGGGCTCCTCCGTTGGACAGGTAACCAATTTCCGCAGGAGCGAGCGCGCGATTGTAAATGCGCACGTCGTCAATATCACCTGGGAAATAACCGCGGTCACCGTTGCCGTCGCGGCCGATAGCCAAACCTCCTGGCCAATAATATTCGATGCCAGAAGGCTGGGCCCAGAACGTCGATCCCATCAGACTCCCGTCAACGTAGAATTTCAACCAGTTGCCGTCGTAGGTCACCGCTGCGAAGTGCCAGTTTCCATCTCTATAATCTCGCTCCGGCGTCGCCACCAGGAACGGCTCAACTCCCGGTGGTGTAGCTGTTGTGTAGAAGGGGTAAACTTCGATGCCTCCGGTGGGTACGCCTGTCACCCAGGGAAGATCCATAGTAATCCCCCAGGCATACTACTCAGTCATTGACATAGACTACACTTTCGGCCTTAAAAAAAGAGCACAGCAACCCCCGGTCTTTCTTGAGCTTGGCTAGATCGGCCTCCACTCGCTCCTTGAGCGATTCGTTCCGGAGGAGCGGCTTCTTGGCTACGCCGTTGCCCTTCAAGTAGTTCCAGACGAACTCATCGGGATTAAGATCGGGCGCGTAAGGGGGCAGAAAATGTAGCTCAAGCCGCCCTTTAGTGCTCCGGAGATACTCTTTGACCGAATTGGCTATGTGAGCCGGATGGCTATCCAGCACCAGGAATACCTTTGCTCGTTGGCCACGCATAAAGTCCTTCAGGAGCGTGATAAAGTCCCCTTGCTTCAGCGTGTGAGTGTAGACCTGGCACCAAAAGGCACCCTGCATACTCACGGCGCTGATCACATTGACCTTTTGCCGTTGGCCACTGGTCTCGACCACCGCTCTGCCGCCCTTCAACCCATAGGTCCGCCGCAGGTTGGGTTCCGAAGTAAATCCCGTCTCATCAAGAAAGTAGATCTTCGCCCCGTGTTTACGGGCTCGTTTCTTAAGTTTCGGGAATTCCTCCTTCGTCCATAGTTCGATCCGCACCGGGTCCCGTTCATAAGCCCGCCGCAAGGGCTTGTGCGGTGTCAAGTCTAACTGCGCCAACAACTTACCCGCCGATGTGAGGCACAGTTCGACCTTGAATTTCTTCTGAATCATCGTTTGGACGATGCGGCGGGTCCACAGACCAAAATCAAAGCCGTACTGGCGGGGGTCCTTGCCGACGATCCACCGCTTGACTCTCTGGCGTTGCTCCTCGCTGAGCTTCGGATCCGGGCCCTCAGCGATCTTCTCGGCCAAGGCTTCCCATCCCTCGTCCCACACACGTCGGAGCCACGGATAGATGCTAGTGCGGCAAAAGCCCAGGGAAGCCGCCACCACGGAAGGCACCTCCCCATCCTCTAGCACCCGCTTGCAGGCGCTGATTCGCAAATGCTCAAGGGTCTTGTGGTCCAATGTCCGGCCATCGATTTTCATTGCGCCGGAAGCTTAGCACACTAGAAGTCTGTAGTCAATCCCAATGACGGAGTAGTACAGGCGGTCGCGAATGATCATTTCTGTGCCGTTGGGGGGCGGGAGACCGTTAATGTCTGGGGTCGTCCTGAACCAGACGCATGCGGTGATATTGCTAGGACGCAAACCTGTCCCGATCCAAATGTATCCGGTGGCACCATCAAAATGACAGGCGCTACTTGGGTTGCCAAAGCGATCCTGCGTCGGGGTAACCCCTCCATAGACGATGCCATTGTTTGTCCCCACAACGTCGTTTGCGTTTCCGTTGAAGGGATAGTAAGCCACCAGCCCGGCGTTCAGGTTGACCAACCTGGCCATTGCGGGGCAGGACTCCGGCTGAGTCGCAGCCGGGGTCAGGTTTGTCCGACCGGTGCCGTCTGGTTTCATGGCCCAAATGTCTTGATCGCCCCCGTGTGTCGATGCAAACAGAACAAACTGCCCGTCCGGGGTCCATGATGGAGTGTATTCATCCGAGGGCCAATCCCCCGTCAGGTTCGCAATGCCAGAGCCGTCGGCGTTCATTACCACAATGTCCCACTGATTATTTGTAAGAAAGGAAGCCGCGATGTGGGCGCCGTCGGGGGACCAAGCGGGCCAGGTAAACGCCGTGCCGTCGGGCCGATTCGTGATCTTCGTCCTGAGCCCGGTGGCGAAGCTGTAGATCCAGAGATCACTGTTGTACCCCCCGCCCTCTGCCCAGTCTGAGCCCACCAAATAACCCCCGTCCGGCGACCAGGACAGATCCCCCAATAGAAAGCCGAGGTCCCTTTGGCTTGTGCCATCGAGGTTTATCACGTGCGCATCCCCATAAACCTGGTGGTAGGCAATCCGGCTTCCATCTGGGGATATTGCAGGCTCCACGAGGTCCCCGCTGCCGTCCGTGATGCGTCGAAGCCCAGTCCCATCCGGCCGCACAGTGTAAACCTGGCTGTTGCCCCCTGGGCCACCAGCAAAAACAATCCACTGGTCGTCGGGCGTCCAGCTTGGTCTGGAAAGGAGCGGAATCGCGCCCGGGAGCGGAACAATTGAGATGGTCCCGCTGGAGGTATCCACGATCTGGATCTGGTAGGGATTTCCGGTGGTCGAAAAGGCGATGCGACCGAGAGGAATAGGGGAGCTGGCTGCCGCGTTGAAAGCAACCAGGATGCTGCCGACTACGACTGCGAATGACTTTTGCATACGTTTTCTCCATCAGATTTGTAAGGCGTCATTGAGAAATGCCTCCACGGTCTGGTCAATTGTGGTTAAGACCCTTCGAACAACCTTCCGGCCCAAATCTCTTACCAGCCCTTCGAGCGCTCCTTCAATGAGTGCGCGAAACAGGTGCCAGAGCAAGGCGGCGTAAGTGAGGGTCTGCAAGCGCCCGCTTTCCCGATCCCGAATTTGCCCGTAGCTCAACTGCCCACTGCGGAGCATCGCCTCAAAGAGGAGCAGATAACGCAAGGCGGCCAGATGCACGGAGGCGTAAGCCAACTGATAACGTCCGCTCTGTTCCTTCAAGAAACCGAGGTTCTGTTTGATCTCCTTAAAGTAAACCTCGATCGACCAACGGAGCGCGTAGACTTCCAGGATTTTGGCGTCGCTCAGCGTCACGTCCGTGCAGAGAAAGACGACCCAGGTGTCGGCGGAGCGTGCGCGAACCGGAGCGCTGAAGACCAGGCGCACCTCGACCCAATGGGCGGGTTGGCTGGGCTCCGTCGCCAGGTTGAGGCTCACGACAAGGCTGGCCGTCTTATATCGGGCCCGGTGATTGCTGGGCCGCATCCGTCGCTGGACCAGCGTATACAACTGGCTGGCGGTGTAGCTGCGGCCTCGGGTACTCATACGCCAAATTGCCGCGCTTCATTTGAAAGATGCCGACCAGCTTGTTCTCCAGGCAGCAGAGAATGTTCTCCTTGCACCCGAACCACGCGTCGCTCAAGACATACCAGGCGCTAAAGCCGGCCCGCAGAGCGCGCTGGAGCATGTCCCGGAACAGTTGGTGTTTGGTTTGCGTCTTGGCCCGGCGCAGATCCCGCGCGGCCGAACTGCGCTGGTCGTGGAAGGGTTTGTCCTTGGGCTTATCAACGGCACACTTTTCCCCCATGACGATCTGGGCCTCCACCGGCAGGAATCCCTTTTCTCCGGCCAGCCCCAGTTGCAGCACTTGGTGTCCCTTCCGGTTGCGGCCCTGGGTATGGTCGTAGTAGCAACTGGTGCCTTCGACCTTGCGGCCCGCACGGGCCTGGCTGGTGTCATCGACCACAAAGGCGCGCTGGGAGCGTGGACCCAGTTCGTTGTCTTGATGGACCCGCCAGGCCAGTTCGCTGGACAAACCGCGCCAGTTGATGTCCTCCCGGCCCAGCAAATCGTAGAGCACGCTGACGTGGCCGGCCAGGATCTGGCACAGTTCGGCGCAAAAGCAGTGGAGCGATTTGACTTTCAAGAGCGGCCACACCAACAGGGCACAAAGCACATTGACCAGGGGCTCTCCATCGGAGCGGCGCTTGCGGCTCATGGCTGCGGCCAGCAACCCGACCAGGGAGTGACGCTGAATGCCCTCGGCCAGTTCGGTGTCGACGAAGGTCAAGGGTTGACTGAGGGCATCGGACAAGGGGGTATAGGAACGGGGCTGGCGGTCGCCCCTCTGGGTTTGGGGTTTGGAAGCGGAAGCTTTGGTTTTTGCCTGCATATTAAGGTATATATACCTAAATATTGACACGCCTGCTACTCTTTTTATTCATGCAAACACAAAACATCTCGTCAGCCTCCGCCCGCCAAAAGGAATACGCCCGGCTTCGAGTTCGACTGGCCAACGCCGGGTGGATTAGCGAAGGCTATGTTCAAGCTCGGAGACTAGGAGCTGGGAGCGCCTGCTATGCGTGGACCCGCAAAGTCAAAGCCAAGACCATTTGCGTCGCTTTGTCCAAGGAGCAGTATGAGTGGCTTAAGCAGGCGATTGCTAATTGGCGCACTCTCCAGGAAACTCTCCGCCAGATGCAACGCCTCAGCCGGGAGGAGCTCTTCACCTCTCTCCCCAATCCAAAGCGCCGCAAGCAACTCAGCAAAAAGGTTCTAGGGCTTGTGTAGGCGCCATTCGGCCCAGAGGGTCATCCCCAACCTCACCCCGGAGAATCGGCCAACTGAGATTTAGGCGCCTCCCAAAGACAAAACCAAGCGAATCTAGCGCAAAACCACCAACTACAGCGGCAAAACCTTACGCAAATTATCGCCAAAATGTCAGCTCTAAAATTCCGTACCGTGGGTTTTCCCCAGGTACCGGCTTCAAACCCGCCTGACGCCACGGCCACCTTCGCGGGCGTGCTACCGCCCGCTTATAGGCCGTCACCGTCGGTATCTCCGTCCCCGGCGGTTGTTCCGTAGTCGGACTTGCGTCCAAGCGGCACCGAGAACTTCTGACCACGACCGCGGGTCCAGTGGCCCTTGGCTCCCCAACCGGTTGTGCTGTCCGGTCGGCTCGTCGCTTACTATGGCCACATGTGCGCCTCTGTTGGCCACCCAGCGGCTTATGCATTATTCCGCCAGGCTGCGGGGCCAACCCGCCAGCCCCAGAGGGTCCCCAATTTACTCTGCCAGTCCTTTCACCCCATGCCGCCGCCCGTACTCCGGTGACTCCAACGATTGCCTGCGACGATGCCTTCATCGTTGGTTGTGCCTTCGCCGTTTTCGCACCGGTTCGGCAGTCACAAATCCCACGAATCCGGAACCCGTGGGTAACGTAACGAAGCTGCAGCTTTCGCTTTATGCTACGGCCTGGAGGTGTTGCTCGCCCTGCTCCGGCCAGGACTTTTACGACCGAGCTTTCGCGGGTCGGGTCGCCCCTTCCCGCGTCGGTTATCACTGTATGGTTCATCGTCAGTTACCATCGCCGGACTTCCACCGGCTGGACTGGCAGCCTTATGGGCTGCGAGCGGAATACATCGAGTAGAGCAGAGGCGCGAACATGATTAGGCCAATGACTTCCAATGTATCGGCCCTTTCGGGCATCGTGGCAAACGGTCATCAAGCCATCCACTTCGTTTCCTCTGCCCCCTCTAAAATTCCGTACGGTGGGTTTTCCCCAGTACGGCTTCAAACCCGCCTGACGCCACGGCCACCTTCGCGGGCGTGCTACCGCCCGCTTATAGGCCGTCACTGTCGGTATCTCCGTCCCCGGCGTTTGTTCCGTAGTCGGACTTGCGTCCAAGCGGCACCGAGAACCTCTGACCACGACCGCGGGTCCAGTGGCCCTTGGCTCCCCAACCGGTTATGCTGTCCGGTCGGCTCGTCGCTTACTATGGCCACATGTGCGCCTCTGTTGGCCACCCAGCGGCTTATGCATTATTCCGCCAGGCTGCGGGACCAACCCGCCAGCCCCAGAGGGTCCCCAATTTACTCTGCCAGTCCTTTCACCCCATGCCGCCGCCCGTACTCCGGTGACTCCAACGATTGCCTGCGACGATGCCTTCATCGTTGGTTGTGCCTTCGCCGTTTTCGCACCGGTTCGGCAGTCACAAATCCCACGAATCCGGAACCCGTGGGTAGCGTAACGAAGCTGCAGCTTTCGCTTTATGCTACGGCCTGGAGGTGTTGCTCGCCCTGCTCCGGCCAGGACTTTTACGACCGAGCTTTCGCGGGTCGGGTCGCCCCTTCCCGCGTCGGTTATCACTGTATGGTTCATCGTCAGTTACCATCGCCGGACTTCCACCGGCTGGACTGGCAGCCTTATGGGCTGCGAATCGAGTAGAGCAGAGGCGCGAACATGATTAGGCCAATGACTTCCAATGTATCGGCCCTTTCGGGCATCGTGGCAAACGGTCATCAAGCCATCCACTTCGTTTCCTCTGCCCCCTCTAAAATTCCGTACGGTGGGTTTTCCCCAGTACCGGCTTCAAACCCGCCTGACGCCACGGCCACCTTCGCGGGTATGCTACCGCCCGCTTATAGGCCGTCACTGTCGGTATCTCCGTCCCCGGCGTTTGTTCCGTAGTCGGACTTGCGTCCAAGCGGCACCGAGAACCTCTGACCACGACCGCGGGTCCAGTGGCCCTTGGCTCCCCAACCGGTTGTGCTGTCCGGTCGGCTCGTCGCTTACTATGGCCACATGTGCGCCTCTGTTGGCCACCCAGCGGCTTATGCATTATTCCGCCAGGCTGCGGGACCAACCCGCCAGCCCCAGAGGGTCCCCAATTTACTCTGCCAGTCCTTTCACCCCATGCCGCCGCCCGTACTCCGGTGACTCCAACGATTGCCTGCGACGATGCCTTCATCGTTGGTTGTGCCTTCGCCGTTTTCGCACCGGTTCGGCAGTCACAAATCCCACGAATCCGGAACCCGTGGGTAGCGTAACGAAGCTGCAGCTTTCGCTTTATGCTACGGCCTGGAGGTGTTGCTCGCCCTGCTCCGGCCAGGACTTTTACGACCGAGCTTTCGCGGGTCGGGTCGCCCCTTCCCGTGTCGGTTATCACTGTATGGTTCATCGTCAGTTACCATCGCCGGACTTCCACCGGCTGGACTGGCAGCCTTATGGGCTGCGAGCGAAAAAGCGCAAGAGACGCAAAAAACAGGCATCAGCTAAGCGACTTGCATTTCCACGGAATGCTCACGGTGGTCGTCAAGCAAGGGGATGATATTACCAGCGAGCGGCTGACCGTCGAGGGATAACCGGCTGCCCCCAGGAGAGGCGGCGCGGAGCTTAGTGATGCGAATGTGGTAAGGGGTTTGCCGATAGCGGTAGTGGAGGCTGAACGTGCTCCAGGTCTTCGGAAGGCTGGGAGTCAGGCGCAGTTGATTGCCTTCCAGGTTCACGCCGAGCAGGGTTTCGAGCAGGAGCCGATACATCCAACCGGCGGAGCCGGTGTACCAAGTCCAACCGCCACGGCCGGTGTGGGGCGCGACGGCATAGACGTCCCCCGCTATGACGTAGGGTTCGACTTTGTAGGTCGCGATTTGGCTTGGGGTGGCGCCGTGGCGGAGGGGATTGAGGAGGGCGAAGAGGTCCCAGGCCCGGTCGGTATCTCCCATCAGCGCAAAGGCCATGGCGGTCCATACAGCGGCATGAGTGTATTGGCCGCCATTTTCGCGCACCCCGGGGAAGTAGCCTTTGATGTAGCCCGGATTAAGGGAGGAGTGATCGAAAGGGGGATCGAACAACTGGATTAACCCGGCGTTGCGGCGGACGAGGCGCTCGTCCACGGCTTGCATGGCCTGGCGGGCGCGCTGGGGATTGCCGGCGCGGCTGATGACCGCCCAGCTTTGGGGCAGGGAATCGATTTGACATTCTGGATTGGTTTGGGAGCCAAGGGGTTGTCCGTTGTCGAAGTAGGCGCGGCGATACCATTGGCCGTCCCAGGCGTGTTGCTCGAGGTTCTGTTGGAGTTGATGGGCTTGGGCGAGGCACTGCTCGGCAAAGGCAGTGTCGTTGCGCCGGCGCGCCAACTCCGCAAATTGGGTCAGCACGTCGTAGAGGAAGAAACCCAGCCAGACGCTCTCGCCGCGCCCCTCTCTGCCCACCAGGTTCATGCCGTCGTTCCAGTCGCCGCAACCCATGAGCGGCAGGCCATGCTGGCCGAACTTGAGCGCGTGTTCGATGGCGCGGACGCAATGTTGATACAGGGTGGCCGGCCCTTCGGAGCGATGGGGCAGGTCATAGCAGGATTCCTCCTCCGGTTTGAGGGGACGGCCTTCGAGGAAGGGAATGGACTCGTCGAGCACGCCGGTGTCGGCAACGCAGGCGACGTAGCGGCAGGTGGCGTAAGGCAGCCACAGATAGTCATCCGAGAAATGCGTGCGGACGCCGCGACCGGCGGGGGGGTGCCACCAATGCTGCACGTCGCCTTCGAGGAACTGATGCGCCGCGGCGCGCAAGAGGTGCTCGCGGGCGAGGGCCGGCTCGGCATGGACCAGCGCCATCACATCCTGCAACTGGTCGCGGAAACCGAAGGCCCCGCCGGATTGATAGAACCCGGTGCGGGCCCACAGGCGGCTGCTCAAGGTCTGATACAACAGCCAGCCGTTGGCCAGCACATTGACGGAGGGATCGGGTGTTTCGACCTGCACTGCGCCGAGCGTACGGCCCCAATATTGCCGGGTTCCTTCCAGGGCGTCACGGCCGGCCTCAGCGGGGCGGAAGCGGCGGATGAGGGTTTGAACTTCAGCGACGCTGCGCCCCACCCCGAGGCGGAAGCTGGTTTCCCGTTGCTGCCCGGCGGCCAAATCAAGAGCCACTTGCACCGCGCCGCAAGGGTCCAAGCCCGCTCCGGTTTTTCCTGAAAGCCGCGTCCGCTTGAGGGCCCTTGGGTTGGAAAGGCTTCCATTTCGGCCGAGGAACTCCCTCCGATCCCCGGTGACGGCTCGTGCGGGATCACTCACGTCCACGAAAGCGATGCGTTCGGCGAACTCGGTGTTGAAAGGATTGCGCGCCAGCAGGGCGCCGGTTTTCGGGTCCACCTCGGTCTGCACGTGCAGCAGGCTCTTGATGGCGCAACTCTCCCAGCACCCATTCCCAGTAGCCGGTGACGGAGAGTTGGCGCGGTCGCCCGGAGACGTTGCGCAGTTTGAGGACCGCGAACTTCACGGGCGCGTCCATGGCCACGTAAAGGGTCAACTCGGAAGCGATGCCGTTCTCGGTGTGCTCGAACACGGAATAGCCGAAGCCGTGACGGATGACATAAGGTGTTGCGCCGCGGGCAGGCAGCGGGGTGGGAGACCAAAATTGCCCCGTCTGCTCATCCCGGAGGTAAAAGGCCTCACCGGTGTCATCGGTGACGGGATCATTGTTCCAGGGCGTCAGGCGAAACTCGTGGCAATTTTCGACCCAGGTGTAGGCGCTGCCGCTCTCGGAAACGACCGTCCCGAAATAGGGATTGGCCAGCACGTTCACCCAGGGGGCGGGAGTTGCCTGGTCCGCTGACAACGTAATGACATATTCACGTCCGTCAGGGGCAAAACCGCCCAGCCCATTATGAAAAAGCGTTTCCCGCGGCGGGAGCGGCTTGGGCAACTCGCGCGCCGGGGAGCGGGCCGGCGTGAGCAAAGGGATGACCGGTTCAGGGAGACTGGGTCGTTCCAGTTGTTCGGTCAACGTCCCGTTTTCATCCGCGAGGACCAGGCGCGCGACCGATTGGAGCAGCACGTGGTCTTCACTGGAGACCTGGTCCAGGCGCCGGACAAAGATGCCGCCCGGCTTGTCGAGCATCTGGGCTTCGATGCCGGAGGCAATCAAGCTGAAGATTTGGTCCTGCAAAGGCTGGCGGTACACCGAAACGTCCTCATTGAGGATGACCAGGTCGACCGGCAAACCTTTCATCCGCCAGTAGGAGTGGGCCCGGAGGAGTTGCTGGACGAGCTCGATTCTGGCGGGGTCGCTGATGCGCAGCAGGACGATCGGCGCGTCACCGGAGATGCCATAGCCCCAAAGTCCGCTTTGGCCGCGCCGGTTACTGAGCAACACACTGGGAGCGGCACGCCGGGCGGGATTGGCATAAATCAAGGCGCCCGCCAGCCGGGCATAGAGCTGGGCGTCGGCTTCGGAGGCGTTGATGTGGCGCAGGGTGACCTGGCTGTGGGTCCACGCGAGGTCCAGGGCCCGGTCGGCCATGCGCGGGTTGTGGTATTTCTCCACCAGCGCCAGCGCCGCCTCCCGGCTCTCGGCCATGCCCATGACCAGGTCAACGCGGGCGGTTTCGTGCGGCGCCAGTGTGACGGTGCGCCGCAACGAGGTGATAGGATCCAGAACGGAACCGGTGGTGTTGGACAGTGGTGAAATGGTCTGCAGAGCGGCTGGTTCGGCGAGGGTCCGGCCTCGCCCGATGAACCCGGCGCGGTCGGTTTCGCAGGAGATGGCACCCTGCTCGCCGCCCTGCCCGACCATGAAATTCAAAAGCCAGGGCGGCTTTTCCGCTTCGGAGCGGGGGCGGCGGGTGCAAAGAACCGCGGGACGTGAATCCAAGAACTCGGTTTGCACGAACAGATTGCTGAAGGCGGGATGGGAAGCGTCGGCCGCAGGAGGCGCGAGCACGACCTCGGCATAACTGGTCACTTCGATGACGCGCCGGGCGTGGGAATGGTTGGTGAGAGTCACGCGGCGCAATTCGACATCGTCTTCGGGCGAGACGCTGATTTCGGTGTGGATTTCCAGGCCGGCATGGTGCTGGCGAAACTCGGCGCGGGCCTGAGTGAAGATGGCTTCGCAGCGTTTGGTGGCGCGCCGGCAAGGTTGATGGGCGGCAGACCAGGATTCGCCGGTGGCCACGTCGCGCAAATAGATGAAGGTGCCCCAGCAATCGCGCGTGGCATCCTCGCACCAGCGGGTGACGGCCAGCTCCCGCCAGCGGCTGTAGCCGCCGCCGGCGCTGCTGACCACCACGTGATAGCGGCCGTTGGACAAGAGGTGGACCTCGGGCGCGCGCAGATCGGGATTGGTGAAGACGCGCATGAGGCCCTCGCCGTCGCCGGCAAACCTGCGCGATTTCACCAATTCATACTCTTCGGAGAGCACTTTGGCGGTGGTGTTGGGCACGCGCTCCTGCAAGAGCAAGTCCGCGGCGCGCAACGCGGGGCACGACAGGAAGCGCCGCTGCATGGGACGGTCCAGCACCCGATACGCCAGGGCCAGCAGGCTCATTCCCTGATGATGGGCCATGAACGAGCGGATGGTGACGCTGGACTGGCCAGGAGGCAGACGTGAGGGAGTATAATCCACCGCCTCGTAAAACCCGTAAGCCCCTTGGCGCCCCTCGGCGGCGAGTTGTTCGAGGTTGTCGCAGGCCTCCCGGGGCGCCACCATCAGCGCCATTGCCGTGGCGTAAGGAGCAATCACCAGGTCCTCGGCCAGGCCCCGCTTTAAACCGAGGCCCGGCACGCCAAAGGCGCGGTATTGATAATTCAGATGGACATCGGTTCGGTTGTAGCCGGATTCGGACACACCCCACGGGACGCCGCGCAATCGGCCGTACTGGATCTGCTGCCGGACCGCCCCGTTGCACGTTTGACCCAGCAAGGTGTGTTCATAGTTGGGCATGACCAGCAGCGGCATCAAGTACTCGAACATCGACCCGCTCCATGAAGCCAACACCGGATCGCCTCCCAAAGCGACGAGCAGCCGGCCCAGCGAGAACCAGTGGTCCTGCGAAACTTGCCCCTGGGCGATAACGACATAGCTGCACAAACGAGCCTCGGACGCCAGCAGATCATAAAAGCTGGCGTCACAGCGGCGTTCGGTGACGTTGAAGCCGATGGAGAAGAGCTTGCGCGCGGGATCGAACAAAAAGCCGAAGTCCATCCCGGCCAGTTCTGCGCTTTGCCGCGCCAGGGTTTCCAGTGCCAGGATGCGCTGGCTGGCGCGGCTGCCGGCTTCCCGCAGGCAGCGCAACCATTGGGCAAGGCGCGCTTCCTCCTCGGGCTTCCCGGATGAGGCAGGTTCCATGGCGAGGGCTTGCAGGGCCGCTTCGAGCAACGGGCAGAGCGATTGATCCAACTCTGCCACCTGGCGCAAACTGGGCGCCTGGTCGAGTTGGGCGAGCTCCGCGGGGAGGGCGGCGGAGTCAGGCGCCAAGGCCAGCCAGGGCGCCAGGAAAAGCAAATCTGCCAAATGGTCCCGGCAATTTCGTTCCAGAGCCTGGGTCCACCATTTCAACTCCTGCCCGGCTCCCGCATCGAGCGCCGCGGCCAATGCCGCCGCCCGATCGGCTACTCGTTGCAGCAAGTCAACCCCGGCGCGCAGGGTCGAGGGTGGCTGCGCCAGTTCCGATTCGAGGTGCTCCAACTCGGAGCTGCTGCCGGTCAACTCGCGGAAAATGCCTATGGTGTCCGCCAGACCAACGAACACCTGAGGAGTGAGGATCGGTTGGGTCTGTAATTCCGCCAAGCCAGGACTCAAGGTCAGCAGGTGGCCCGCGAGGTTGCCGCTGTCCACGCTGGAAACATAGAGCGGCAGCAACGGCTTGAGCGTTCGGGTATCATACCAATTGAAGAAATGACCACGGTGCCGTTCGAGGCGTTGCATGGCGCCCAGGGCATCCTGTGTGCGCCGCAGGAGTTGGCCAACGGGCAAATAGCCGAAGTCGCACGCTGCCAGGTTGGCCAACAGGGCCAATCCCATGTTGGTGGGAGAAGTGCGAGAGGCCACCAACGGGACGGGTTCCTCCTGGAAATTATCCGGCGGCAGCCAGTGTTCTTGTGCCGTGACGAAGGTTTCGAAGAAACGCCAGGTCTTCCGGGCCGTTCGCCGAAGGAAGGCCACTTGTGCCGGCATTAAGTCCGGCGCCGACGAAGGCCCGATGGGCTGGCTGATGCGCCAGGCTATCCAAGGAGAGGCCAGCCAGAGAGCCAGGATTGGGGCGGCGAAGGGCAATTGCGCGGGCTGCATCCAGGCCAGGAAAGACCCACAGGCCAGGGCAACGGCCGGAGCGACCCACATGGTCGCATAAAATCCCACGGGACCGCTGCGGGCGGCGCGTTCGGCATCGCTGGCGGTTTGCCATTCCAGGAGCCGTTTGCGAGTCAACAGCAGCCGCACCAGCGTGCGGACGACGGCATCGAGGCTGATGAAAGCGTCGTACGGCAGGAATACGAAGGTGAGCAGGGCCTGGCCAAGCTGGCGTCCGGTCGAGCCGGCCAGCCCGCGCAAGTGTAATCCCAGCGACACCTCCCGCGGCTTGCGGAACAGCTCGACCGCCACCGATAACAACGCGGGCAGGCTAACGATCAACAGGACCAACCAGGGTCCGGTCGTACCGAGGCCCGGGAGCAGCATCCAACTGCCCAGCAGCAGCAGCAGCAAGGCGGCGGGGACCAGGCTGCGCCGGAGGTTGTCGAGGATCTTCCATTGCGACAAGCCGGACAGGGGATTGGCGATGCGGCGGGCATCGGGTCCCGGAACGCGGGGCAAGAGCCACTGGGCGATTTGCCAATCGCCCCGAATCCAACGGTGGCGCCGATTGATGTCGGTGCTGTAACGGGAAGGATATTCTTCATACAACTCGACGTCGCTGACCAGCGCCGAGCGGGCATGGCAGGATTCGATCAAATCATGGCTTAACACCGTGTTTTCCGGGAAACGGCCGGCGACGGCTTGTTGAAATGCATCCACATCATAGATCCCTTTGCCAATAAACGACCCCTCCTGGAACACATCCTGATAAACGTCCGAAACCGCGCGGGTGTAAGGGTCAATCCCGACGTCACCCGCAAACAGTTTGACAAACCAGGAACGTCCGGCGCCGGGCAGACTCACCCCGAGGCGCGGCTGCAAGATGCCGTAACCCTCGGTCACCACGCCCTTGACCGGATCGAACTGCGGCCGGTTGAGCGGATGAGCCATCGTTCCGGCGAGCTGGCGGGCGGCATCGCGAGGAAGCTGCGTATCGGTGTCGAGGGTAATAACAAATTTGATGGCCGGCAGAATAGAAGTATCGCCGACGATCTGGGAAAAACAGTCTCTGGACCCGCCGCGGAGCAGGGCGTTGAACTCAGTCAGTTTGCCCCGCTTGCGCTCATAACCCATCCATAGACCCTCGACTTTGTTCCAACAGCGCGGCCGGTGGAAGAGGAAGAAGATGTTAGGCCAGTCGGATTGGTATTTGGCGTTGAGCATCTCGACCCCGGCGCGCGCGCGCTCGAGCAACAAGGTGTCTTCCGGTCGGATCTCTTCCGGCGCGTCCTGGAAATCGGTCAACAACGCGAAGTGAAGGTTCCGATCTCGATTCGCCAGGTAGTGAATTTCCACACTTTCGATGAGCCGGGCGACCGCCCTGGAGCTGGTCAACATCGTCGGCACGACCACCATGGTCCGGCACTCCGGCGCGATGCCGGTGGAGTAATCCAAACGCGGCAGCAGGCGGGGTTTGACCAAAGAGGTGGAAAGCCAATTCATCAACGCGACGGCCAATTGACTGGAACAAAGGAGGAACACGAGCGTGAAGAAAGCCAGCTTCCACCCCTGCACCTCCAGTGCCCGCGCCTGGTGGATTAACCCGAGAGTCCCCAGCACCGTGAGCAACGAAACTCCGCCTCCATAGAACGCCAGCGGAAAGTGGCGGATGCGCCGCTCGACAGCTCTTTGCCAGGGCTGGCGCATTTCTGCCGCGCGTTCCAGCGCCGCCAGGCCCTTGTCGATCAGGTGAAATCCCACATGAGCGGTCCGGTCTTGAATTCCTCGTTCCCGGGCGCTGGCTTCGGCGAGTTGGATGGCCTTTCGCGCCACCTCCGACTCCAGGAGCCCGCTGTGGCGGGAAATGGTCTCGACTGAATGGCGATAGCGATCGCGGGTGGAGAAGTCCATTTTCGCGTAAACCCCGGCGGGGTCGAGGCGAAGCGTCTGGTCGACCTGGCTCATCGTCTCGACAAACTCGCGCCAGTCCAAGGCGCCCAGGAAGCGCAGACTGTTGATCGTGTGACTCACCGAGACCTGGTCGGCGGCCTGGTTCTGGCTCTCTAGATGGACCAGTTGCTCGATGGAAAGTCCCTGGTCCATGAGCCGCTGCTCCAGCCAGGTCCGCGCCAGGTGCATCGCCGGGCTTTGACGGGACAAGCGTTGGGAGAACTCCGCCACGAAGGCGCTGGACAACGGCAGGGTGGACCGCGCCATGTCGGCCACCACCACGACGAGGTGAGAGGGATTCTTCTCCGCCATCTCCTGCAGGCGCTCGACCCACAGGTCAGCCAGGTCGCGATCATGCCGCGAGATCATCAGCCGCGAGGTGACCCGGCGCAGGTTTTCGATCAAGGCCAGCCGGAGCATGATCGGAATGGCCCACAACTCGCCCAGTTTCAAGGCGGATACGGTTTGGTAGGCCGCGATGAAGGCGCGCAGCGGCTCGGCATCAATCTGCGCATCCACGTGCGAAATCAATTCGAGCGCGAGGTCATAGACGCGCGGAAGCCCGGCCGAAGGACCCGCCAGCAGGCGGGGCAGTTCCCGGCTGTAACCCCGGGGCAAATGCCGGCGGGCCATCTGGATTTGCTCTTCGATCAGGTAAAAATTGTCGAGCAACCATTCGGCCGCGTGGGTGACGCGCCGGGTTTGGTCCACAGCCTGAGTCGCGCGGTTGTAAGCCCTTAAAACCTGTTCGTTTTCACCCAACCGCGCGAGCAATCGGTTGGCGCCCCGCCGGGTGACGACCGGGTGATTCTCGGCGAGGGCTTTGGCATGGTGGACCAGTTGTTCAAGGCTGAACACTTCTCCACGCAGCGGCGGGTCATTCGGCGGGGGGCGCACCTGCACATACTCGGCCACTCGGCTGAGCAACCCTTCCAGGCTGATCTCTTTTCCGGAGGCGGTATTCAGGATGATCCTCTCAATTCGAGAGCTTGAGGCAGAGGCGCCGAAAGCCGGGGGCTTCTTGAGGCGGCTGCGTCAGGCCGAGGTCCAGGTCGGTGATGCGAATCTCCTCAAACGGTCCTTTCATGCGTTGGAATCGATGAGCGATCATGCCTGACTATCCTCCGGGTCTCCTGCCCTTTCGGGGACACGAGCACGATGACGGCCTCTCGATGGTCAATCCACAGACCAGCTAATGTTCTCATCTTCGTCTTTTCGTTATTGTTCTTCTTTGACTCCAGGTTTCACTGGTTTCTCCGTGGCATTGGGTTTGTGTCGAAGAAAGTGCGCAGCCCGTGCTTGAAATCCGCGTAGGTCTTGCCGTCAAGCCGGGCGTTGCTCCGGTAGGAAAGACTGCCCACGAGGCTGAGCAGCGGGTGGCGGCGGTGCCAAAAGCTGTTCCACGCCCGGCGCAGAATGCGCCCCAGGGAATAGAAGCACTGGTTGCAGGCGATCATTTCCCGGATAATACCGTCCTGAGAGAAATGGTTATACCGGGCCACCGGGAACGTCAGCGTGTAGTATTTCCAGTCTTCCGGAAACCTATTAAGGGCGATGCGAGCCTCCGATCTCATCTGGTCCCACAGGCGGGTCCCCGGCAGGGGGGTCAGAAACAGCGTGTTGAGATGGTCCAAGCCGGTACTCGCCGGCCACCGCGGCGATCCGTCGGCCGATGCCCGGTTCATCGATGTCCAAACCGATGATAAAGGAGCCCACGACCAGAATCTTGTGCCGCTGGATGCGCTGCACGGAGGCGCGGAAATCCCGGCCCTTTATCAGGTTGAACTTCTTGCCCAGTTCCTGCAGCCCTGCGGGCGTCGGGGACTCGAAGCCGATGAACACGCCTTGGCACCCGGCCCGCGCGGCCAACGCCAGGGCTTCTTCGTCATCGGCAAAATTAATGGTGGCCTGTGCCACCCACTGCTTGCGCAGGTTTGCCTGAGCCAAGGCGCGAAACAGCTCCTTGGCCCGGGCAACGTGTTCCGGGCGCGTGCCGATGAGGTTGTCGTCCACCACCAGCACCCGTTTCTCACGGATCAACTTGAATTCGCGGACGACCTCGGCAATGGGTCGTCGCCGGTACTGGGCTCCGTTGAAGGTTGTCACACTGCAGAAGCTGCAGTTCAAGGGACAGCCGCGCGTGGTCTGAATGGCTCCGAAGGCATATCGAGCGGGGAGCAAATCGTGACGGGCGGGCGCGAGATCGTTCAGATCGGCATGTCCTCCGTCGTACCGCTGCTTCAACCTGCCATGCCGGGTGTCCTCCAGGACTTGCGGCCAGATGCCCTCGGCTTCCCCCGTAACAACCGAGTCCACACGTCCCATGACCTCGCCCACGCACAGGGTGGCGTGAATGCCGCCCATGACCACGGGTACGCCCAGACCCCGGAAGTGAGCGGCCACCTGATAGGCGCGGTTCGCCTGTGAAGTGAAGGCGGTAATGCCCACCAAGTCGGGCCGGGGCATGGCAGAGTAGTCCGGCCTGCCGAGGTTCTCGTCCACGATGATGATTTCCCAGTCCGGCGGAGTCAGGCCTGCGAGCACCATCAGGCTGAGCGGCTTCCACACGCGGTAGCGGTTCCACCGGCTCCCGTTGACATTGACGCAACTGACCAGCGGATTGGAGGGATTGACCAAATAGACTCGCATCACCGTTTCACCTTAAACATATCAATTGCCTTTCTCTTTTTCGCAAGGTCGATCTGGGATCTGGCTGAACAGGCAGCCTGCCGTCAACCACAAAAGCCCGGTTCATTTGCTGCAGCTATTTGCGTTCAGGTTCCGGTTTCCTGATCCCATATTTATGAGAAGCATCTGAAGTGCCGCCTTTGGCTCCGAAGGTTCAAGTCAATGGGGTACAATGGCTTCCAGATTCGGGCCGCCTCGCAGGTGCTGCCATTGGTCCGGAGGAATCGTGCAAATTGCCCGGCTTTAACCCCCGGGTGTGATGCAACTTGCACGCTTTGCCTGGATGAGATCCTTGCTTGCGCCCTCTCCGCCGCACCGACATACTGCATCTTGGTTTGACTGCCGTTAAGTGTGTTTTGGACTGTGCAACAGCAGCGTTGCTAGCCCGACCACCGCCGAGACGATGCCGCCAATGAGCATCCAGACCGCCTTGTCAGTCGGTGTTCCTCTGAAGAACCGCGAGAGGTCCGAACTGAATGAGTTGGTGGCATTGACGCCAATGACGATGAGGACAATCCCGCCCGCCAGCAGCGCCAGAGAAATGAGTTTGTTCATGATGGACCTTCGAATGAGTTTGGTGACTCTTTTTGCGAAGACGGGTTCGCCTTGCTTGTTTGATGATGCGTCATGCTCCTTTGCGCCCGGCAAAGAAGTTGAGCACCACCATGACCAGCGCAACCACCAGCAAGAGATGGAGTACCCCGCCCATCGTGTAACTGGTTACGAGACCGAGCAGCCACAGAATGATCAGGACTGCTGCAATTGTGTATAACATATTTGGTTTTCTTTCGTTTTGACGTTTGTTTGTTTACGAGGAGGAAATCTGTAACATTGTGGGGCGCACACTCATCCGGCTGCCAGAATCGTTTAATCGTACGTTATTATTCACTGATTATATCCGTCGTCTTTGATTGTTGTTGGTTTACTGCGGCATTGCCTTAAGGCGCGATCTTGTCGCTCAACCACTGGCGTGCCTGCTGGAAGCCGTCCTTCAACTCGCTATAGGCCTTCTTGGAGCCGGCCTTGACGTCGTCCCAGGTGGACTCGGTGGCGGTCTTGACCTTGTCGAGCTGCTGGTTCAGTTTATCCGCCTTGTCGCGCAGAGCCTGAAGTTTGGGTTTCGCATCGGCTTTGGCGGCGTCGCTGGCTTTTTCGACCTTTGCCGAGAGCTCGTCCAAATCCCGATTCAGCGCGGCCAACTGGGCTTGCATGGTTTCCACGAACTGCTGTTTCTGCGCGTAGGTGTAGTCCTTCATGTCCTGCGCGGCCTCTTTGGTTTCCGCTTTGACTTTGTCGAACCGCTTGGCCGTGGCCTCCCGATTGTCGGTCGCGGAGGGTTCCGACTTCTCGCAGCCCGCCGCGAAGGCGGAGACAGCAAGGAGAGTGATGAGTAAGTTTCGATGGTTCATATTGGTCATCGTATGCGCTCTCTTATTGCGTAAACTCGTTTTTTGACTTTCATTGACAGCAATCCGGGCCCCGTTCATGCAGAGCCCATTCCTGACTCTGCCATGTCCTGAGCGTATCGTGTGCCACACGGGCGCTGCGGTCTGGCCGGGGCTGGCAATCAACCTCAGGCGGCCAACCCGGGAAAAGTCGCAACCGCCTTGCCAGCAACAACCGCCCTTTGGCAATCCGGGCCGGCACGGGTCGCAACACGATCAGCCGAGCGAGTTTTTGGAGCCAATCCACGCCTCCCACCCTCGTTGCAGAATGCACGGTGCGGGCGTCGCGCCAGTGCAGGTTGCAATGCCGGCCCGGGCGGGGCGTCCGGCGGGGTTCACACTGCAAAGCAGAAGCTCAAAGACTCACCCGCGGGCAGCCATTGAAGATCACCACCAAGCCACCGACGACCGCAAAGTCAACGGGGTCGGCGACGAGCGCGGCCACCAGCTTTTCGAAGTGAAAAGCAGTCTCCCTCAGCGCTGGCGAGTGGTCCGTGCGAATTTATGGCGTGAATATGACCCGATAGAATCGCGACCGTTGCTGGGCTGCGGCGGCATCCGTGATGGACAGGTCTCCACCCGTTCCGACGACTGTTTCAAGGTCGCTCCAGGCCGGATCATCCAGTGTATTTTTATATTGCACGGTGTACGATTTCCCGTTCTCGCTGGGGAAGGATACGCTAAAGGAACGGTTGGCCGCAGTTGGCGCGCCAAGGACCTGCACGAGCTGCTGCGCCCGCAAACCGGGCTGCTTGTACAGGGCGACAGGCCCAAGACAATTGGCCGCGGCGGCAACGGTACGGGCCTCACAGGTGTCCATGCCGCTCGCCGCAACAGTGTTGGTCGGCGTAAAGCTGACCACGTTATTAGTCGTGTAGCTGGTCACCGTATTAGTAATTAAGGTTATCACGGTGTTCGTGGTGAAGGTGGCGACGATGTTGGTCGTAAAACTGAGGCCGCTGCCGCGAAGGAAGTAGAACAGGTTGGCCCCAAAGCCCGTGTCCGTGGCGGTAAAGGTCAATTCCGCAGCGTTGCTGCCAACGGTGAACCGGTCGGTCACCACAGCGGTGGTCAGTCCGGTGACGAAGATGGTTCCGAAAGTGGAAACACCACTCGCGTCATGGCGCAGGTAGTAGAAATTATTTGGCCCGTATCCTGGAGCGGTCAGATCCGTGAAGACCAGCGCATCCACGTTGGTTCCCACGGTAAAGCGATCGGTGATGGTTCCAGGCAAAGCCGGGTTGATGGTCCCGAACGTCGAAAGACCGGTCGCGTCATGGCGGATGTAATAGAACAGATTGGCGCCATAACCGATGTCCGTGGCGGTAAAGGTCAAAGCATCGAAGTTGTTGCCGACGACGAAGTGGTCCGCGGTGACCCCGACCACCCCGCCCGGAGTGATGCTGCCGAAGGTGGAAACGCCCGCATTGTCATGACTCAGGTAGTAGAACAGCAGCGGGCCGTAGCCTAAATTAGGGCTGACATTTTGGCGCTAATTTGCGGCCAAAAGTGGTCACAAATAGCCCAACTGTTCAGCCTTCAATTGAACCGAGACCTGCTCTGGATTCATTTGTAAGGCGTCATTGAGAAATGCCTCCACGGTCTGGTCAATTGTGGTTAAGACCCTTCGAACAACCTTCCGGCCCAAATCTCTTACCAGCCCTTCGAGCGCTCCTTCAATGAGTGCGCGAAACAGGTGCCAGAGCAAGGCGGCGTAAGTGAGGGTCTGCAAGCGCCCGCTTTCCCGATCCCGAATTTGCCCGTAGCTCAACTGCCCACTGCGGAGCATCGCCTCAAAGAGGAGCAGATAACGCAAGGCGGCCAGATGCACGGAGGCGTAAGCCAACTGATAACGTCCGCTCTGTTCCTTCAAGAAACCGAGGTTCTGTTTGATCTCCTTAAAGTAAACCTCGATCGACCAACGGAGCGCGTAGACTTCCAGGATTTTGGCGTCGCTCAGCGTCACGTCCGTGCAGAGAAAGACGACCCAGGTGTCGGCGGAGCGTGCGCGAACCGGAGCGCTGAAGACCAGGCGCACCTCGACCCAATGGGCGGGTTGGCTGGGCTCCGTTGCCAGGTTGAGGCTCACGACAAGGCTGGCCGTCTTATATCGGGCCCGGTGATTGCTGGGCCGCATCCGTCGCTGGACCAGCGTATACAACTGGCTGGCGGTGTAGCTGCGGCCTCGGTACTCATACGCCAAATTGCCGCGCTTCATTTGAAAGATGCCGACCAGCTTGTTCTCCAGGCAGCAGAGAATGTTCTCCTTGCACCCGAACCACGCGTCGCTCAAGACATACCAGGCGCTAAAGCCGGCCCGCAGAGCGCGCTGGAGCATGTCCCGGAACAGTTGGTGTTTGGTTTGCGTCTTGGCCCGGCGCAGATCCCGCGCGGCCGAACTGCGCTGGTCGTGGAAGGGTTTGTCCTTGGGCTTATCGACGGCACACTTTTCCCCCATGACGATCTGGGCCTCCACCGGCAGGAATCCCTTTTCTCCGGCCAGCCCCAGTTGCAGCACTTGGTGTCCCTTCCGGTTGCGGCCCTGGGTATGGTCGTAGTAGCAACTGGTGCCTTCGACCTTGCGGCCCGCACGGGCCTGGCTGGTGTCATCGACCACAAAGGCGCGCTGGGAGCGTGGACCCAGTTCGTTGTCTTGATGGACCCGCCAGGCCAGTTCGCTGGACAAACCGCGCCAGTTGATGTCCTCCCGGCCCAGCAAATCGTAGAGCACGCTGACGTGGCCGGCCAGGATCTGGCACAGTTCGGCGCAAAAGCAGTGGAGCGATTTGACTTTCAAGAGCGGCCACACCAACAGGGCACAAAGCACATTGACCAGGGGCTCTCCATCGGAGCGGCGCTTGCGGCTCATGGCTGCGGCCAGCGACCCGACCAGGGAGTGACGCTGAATGCCCTCGGCCAGTTCGGTGTCGACGAAGGTCAAGGGTTGACTGAGGGCATCGGACAAGGGGGTATAGGAACGGGGCTGGCGGTCGCCCCTCTGGGTTTGGGGTTTGGAAGCGGAAGCTTTGGTTTTTGCCTGCATATTAAGGTATATATACCTAAATATTGACACGCCTGCTACTCTTTTTATTCATGCAAACACAAAACATCTCGTCAGCCTCCGCCCGCCAAAAGGAATACGCCCGGCTTCGAGTTCGACTGGCCAACGCCGGGTGGATTAGCGAAGGCTATGTTCAAGCTCGGAGACTAGGAGCTGGGAGCGCCTGCTATGCGTGGACCCGCAAAGTCAAAGCCAAGACCATTTGCGTCGCTTTGTCCAAGGAGCAGTATGAGTGGCTTAAGCAGGCGATTGCTAATTGGCGCACTCTCCAGGAAACTCTCCGCCAGATGCAACGCCTCAGCCGGGAGGAGCTCTTCACCTCTCTCCCCAATCCAAAGCGCCGCAAGCAACTCAGCAAAAAGGTTCTAGGGCTTGTGTAGGCGCCATTCGGCCCAGAGGGTCATCCCCAACCTCACCCCGGAGATCGGCCAACTGAGATTTAGGCGCCTCCCAAAGACAAAACCAAGCGAATCTAGCGCAAAACCACCAACTACAGCGGCAAAACCTTACGCAAATTATCGCCAAAATGTCAGTTAGGGGCTGCATAAGTCAGCGCATCGAAGTTTCGATTGCTGGCATCGAAGCGATCCGTGGTGGTTGCCGTGCTGGCGGTGATGGTGTCAAAGAAGGACTCGCCGGTGGCGTCTTTGCGCATCGAGTAAAACTCAGTCGCTCCATAGCCATGATCCTCGCCGGCGTAAGTCAGCCCACTGAAACCGGTGCCGATGACGAAACGATCAACAACGGCCTGGGAGACGGAATTGATGGTTCCAAACGACATCGGGGCCGGCGCATTCGTCGTGACGGTGACCGTGGTGTTCGTGGTAATGACGGTGTCAACGTTCGTCGTGATGGTGCCACTGATGTTGGTCACAATGGTCGAGTTGGTTGTCGGGTTGGAGCCACCGATGGCGATGTAGCTGCCCGTGAACGGCGCGGAGGCCCCGGGGGCGAGCGTGATCGGGCCAAGGAGCGGAGTGTTGTTGCTCGGCTGGCCGCTGACCACGAGGACGTTTGTCAACGTGATGTTGCCGTTGTTGCTGACCAATCCTCCGAAGTCCACGGAACTGCCGGCAGACACCGGGCCTGGCGGGCAACTCTCCGTGATGCTGATGCTCGGCGTGGTAGTCAGCGTGCAGTTGGCCGAGACGGCGTTGGTTATTGGGATGGCGGTGCTGGCGTCGTTGGCAGTGACAGTCAGCGTGTCTGCCGAGGAACAGGTGCCCAGTGGCACGAAGTAGCTGCCGGTGAAGTTGGTTCCCGTTCCGGGCGGCAGCGTAACGGGGCCTAACACCGGGGTGTTGGCCGCCGGCTGGTTATCGACCACGACGACATTGGTCAGAGTGACATTGCCCGTATTGGTGATGGTGCCCGTGAACAGGAGTGTTGCTCCCGGCGTAACCGGCACGGGCGGGCAGGCCTTGGTAATCGCAATTCCGGGCGAGGTCACGATGGGGCAAGCCGAACTGGCGCTATTCACCACCGCTACATTGCAAAGGGTCGCGGCGGTGACAGTCGCGGTGCTCGTCGCGTCACCACTCGCGGACACCGTGTAACTGCCGGTGAAAGGGGCGGATGTGCCGGGCGCCAGCGAGGCCAGAGTCAAGACCGGCGCGGCCCCGCTGCGGTCATTGGTCACGACGATGTCGATCAAGGTAATACTGCCCGCATTGCGGACGCTGCCGCTCTAAGTGAGCAGGCCGCCCGGACTTACGGGGTTTGGCGGGCAATTCAGTGTGATGGCAATGTTCGGAATGGTGATGATCGGACAGGTAACGGAAACGCTATTTGTGACCGCGGCGCCGGTGCTATTGTCATTGCCGGTGGCGATCAGGGTGTCGGTGCTGGCGCAAGCGTCAGGAGCCACAGTGTAACCGGCCGCAAAGTTGGTTCCCGCGCCGGGTGCCAGTGTAATCGGCCCCAACACCGGAGTGTTCGGCAGCCGGCTCATTGTCAACCACGAGGACATTAGTCAGAGTGACGGTGCCCGTATTGGTGACGGTGCCCGTAAACACCAGCGTTCCTCCTGCCGCAACCGGCTGAGGCGGGCAGGCCTTGGTAATCGCAATTCCGGGCGAGGTCAGGAGGGGGCAAGCCGAACTGGCGCTATTCGTCACCGCCACATTGCAAAGGCTCGAGGCGCGGACAGTCGCGGTGCTCGTCGCCTCACCACTCGCGGGCACCGTGTAACTGCCGCTGAAAGGGGCGGATGAGCCGGGCGCCAACGAGGCGAGAGTCAAGACCGGCGCGGCCCCGTTGCGGTCATTGGTCACGACGATGTCGATCAAGGCAATACTGCCCGCATTGCGGACGCTGCCGCTGTAAGTGAGCAGGCCGCCCGGACTCACCGGGCTTGGCGGGCAATTCAGTGTGATGGCAATGCTCGGAATGGTGATGATCGGACAGGTGGCCGAAACGCTGCTCGTGACCGCGGCGCCGGTGCTATTGTCATTGCCGGTGGCGATCAGGGTGTCGGTGCTGGCGCAAGCGTCAAGAGCGACAGTGTAACTGGCCGCAAAGTTGGTTCCCGCGCCGGGTGCCAGTGTAATCGGCCCCAACACCGGAGTGTTCGGAGCCGGCTCATTGTCAACCACGAGGACATTAGTCAGAGTGACGGTGCCCGTATTGGTGACGGTGCCCGTAAACACCAGCGTTCCTCCTGCTGCAACCGGCTGAGGCGGGCAGGCCTTGGTAATCGCAATTCCGGGCGAGGTCAGGAGGGGGCAAGCCGAACTGGCGCTATTCGTCACCGCCACATTGCAAAGGCTCGAGGCGCGGACGGTCGCGGTGCTCGTCGCCTCACCACTCGCGGGCGCAGTGTAACTGCCGGTGAAAGTGGCGGATGCGCCGGGCGCCAGCGAGGCGACAGTCAAGACCGGCGCGGCCCCGCTTCGATCATTGGTCACTACGATGTCGGTCAAGGTAATATTGCCCGCATTGCGGACGCTGCCGCTGTAAGTGAGCAGGCCGCCCGGACTCACCGGGTTTGGCGGGCAGCTCTGGGTGATCGCAATGCCTGGAGTTGTGGCGACGGGGCAGGCGGTCGTGTTGGTTATCCAGGTGCCCCTGCAAGTTTCCTGGCTGGCGGCAGTGATGGTGACCGCGCAGATGTTGGAAGCAACAATCACGCTGCCGGTGTATTGCTCCGATTGACCCGGAGCCAGGTCAAGGGGTCCCAGCAAGGGCAGGTTCTGGCCCGCCTCGCTGCTGAACACGACGACATTCGTCAAGATGGCGTCACCCGTGTTGGTGACGAAGCCGGTGAACACATAGACGCCTCCCATGGGCATCGGATTCGGCGGGCAGTTCTGCACCACGGCGATTCTCGGCGTGTAGAGCATCGGACAAATGGCCGTGGCGGTGGCGCTCACGTTGCTGCCCGTGCACCGGTCCTGGCCGCGCGCGGTGAGGGTGCCGGTCATCTCGCAACAAAGCGGTGCAACGGTATAACTGCCGGTAAAGTCAAAGGAGCCCCCGGCGCCAGGGTGATCGGGCCGATGACCGGCGTGTTGTTGCTGGGCTGGTCGTTGACGACGAAGACATTGACCAGCGTGACATTCCCCACATTGCTGACCGTGCCGGAGAAAATCAACTGGCCACCGTGCGGCGTGGGCAGCGGCGGGCAGAGCTTGGTGACGGCGATGCGCGGGGAGGTGATAATGGGACAAGTGGTCGTCGCGCTGTTGGCCACGGGGGCGAGGCCGCAGGCGTCCAGACCGCTCGCCGTGACCGTGTCCGCGCCGCAGAAATCAGGCGGCACGAGGTACGACGCGTAGTAGCTCACCGGTTCACCGGGCGCCAGGGTGATGGGTCCCAATACGGGCGAACCGGCGGCCGGTTCACTGTCCACGATGGTCACGTTGACCAGGTTGATGTTGCCGGCATTGCTCACCGTGCCGCTATACACCAAAACGTCTCCCGGCCGCAAAGCCGTGGGGGCGCACACTTTGGTCACGACGATGCGCGGCGAGGTCAACACCGTGCAAGTGCCCGAATCGGTGTCGGTGACCGTAGCTCCGTCGCAGCCTTGGCCGCTAGCCTCGACGGTGCTCCAGGCCACGCAGCAGTTTTTGGGCACCACGTAGCTGCCCGTGAAGTTCGTCACGGCCCCCGGCGCCAGGGAAGCCGCGGTGAAGACGACCATGTTGGACACGGGCCAATTGTTGACCACGATGATGTTGGTCAACGTGATGTTGCCCGCATTGCTGACCGTGCCGCTGTAGGTCAGGATGCCGCCCTGCAGCACCGGCGTGGGGGGACAGGCTTGGGTCACGACGATGGCCGGCGCTGTCAGAATCGGACAGGTCGCGCTCGCCGTGGCGGTGACGGCGACACCGCAGATGCTCCGGCCGGTGGCGGTCGTGGTGCTTGTGGTCGAGCAATTGGTCGGCGCCAGGTAGCTGCCGGTGAAATTGGCGGCGGCGCCCGGCGCCAGCGTGGCGGTCGTGAAGACCGGCGTGGCGCCGCTCAGATTATTCATCACCACCACGTTGGTGAGCGTGACGTTGCCCGGGTTGCTCACCGTGCCGCTGTAAGTCAGCAGCCCGCCGGGAATCGCCGGATTGACCGGGCAGACCTGGGTGACCGCGATGCTCGGCGTGGTGACCAGCGTGCAGGTGGCCGAGGCGGTGTTCGTGACCAGCAGCGCGGTGCAGTTGTCGCTGCCGCTGGCTGTCACCGTGCTGCTAACCGAGCAGGCATCGATGGGCGCGGTGAAGGTGAAGGTGAAGGTGTTGGAGGCGCCCGGCGCGAGCGTCAGCGGACCAATGACCGGCGGGTTGGGCCCCGCTTGGTTGTTCACGACCAACACATTGTTCAGCGTGACGTTGCCCGAATTGCGGACCGTGCCGGTGTAAGTGACCGGACCGCCTGCGCTGGGGGACACCGGCGGACACGCCAGCGTGACTCCGATGGCCGGGGCCGTGGTGACCGTGCAGATTGTCAAAACGGTGTTCGTGACCGTTGTGGCGGTGCAAAGGTCCTTGCCGGTTCCGCTGAAGGTGGTGGTGACCGAGCAGGCGCCAACCGGAACGGTGTAAGTGCCCGTGAAGTTGGTGGAAGCGCCGGACGCCAGCTTGGCAACCGTGAGCACGGTCGTGTTGGCTGCGGGCCGATCGCTGACCACGACCACGTTGGTCAAGGTGAAGTTGCCGGTGTTCTGCACCGTGCCGCTATAAGTGAGCAAACCGCCGGGCAAGACCGGGGTGGCCGGACAAACCGCCGTCACCGCGATCTGCGGCGTAATCAAAATCGGACAGGTTGCGCTCGCCGTGGCGGTGACGGCGGCATCGCAGATGCTCCGGCCGGTGGCGGTCGTGGTGCTCGTGGCGGAGCAATTGGTCGGCGCCAGGTAGCTGCCGGTGAAATTGGCGGCGGCGCCCGGCGCCAGCGTGGCGGTCGTGAAGACCGGCGTGGCGCCGCTCAGATTATTCATCACCACCACGTTGGTGAGCGTGACGTTGCCCGGGTTGCTCACCGTGCCGCTGTAGGTCAGCAGCCCGCCGGGAATCGCCGGATTGGCCGGGCAGACCTGGGTGACCGCGATGCTCGGCGTGGTGACCAGCGTGCAGGTGGCCGAGGCGGTGTTCGTCACCAGGAGCGCGGTGCAGTTGTCGCTGCCGCTGGCTGTCACCGCGCTGCTAACCGAGCAGGCATCGATGGGCGCGGTGAAGGTGAAGGTGAAGGGGTTGGAGGCGCCCGGTGCCAGTGTCAGCGGGCCAATGACCGGCGTGTTGGGCCCCGGTTGGTTGTTTACGACCAACACATTGTTGAGCGTGACGTTGCCCGAATTGCGGACCGTGCCGGTGTAAGTGATCGGACCGCCCGCGCTGGCGGACACCGCCGGACACGCCAGCGAGACCGCGATGGCCGGGGCCGTGGTGATGGCACAGGTGGTTGAAACGGTATTCGTGACCATGTTAGGGCTGCAAATGCCCTTGCCGGTTCCGCTGAAGGTGGTGGTGACCGAGCAGGCGTTGGTCGGAACGGTGTAAGTGCCGGTGAAGTTGGCGGACGCGCCGGGCGCCAACGCAGCCGTTGTGAACACCGTCGTGTTGGGCGCGGGCCGGTCACTGACCACGACCACGTTGCTCAAGGTGATGTTGCCGGTGTTCTGCACCGTGCCGCTATAGGTGAGCGAACCGCCAGGCAATACCGGGCTGGCCGGACAAGCCGCCGTGACCGTAATCTGGGGCGTCGTCAGGATCGGACAGGTTGCACTGGCAGAATTGTTGACCGCCGCCCCGCAGCGGCTGGTCGCGGTGGCGGTCAGGGTGTCGGCCACGGAGCAATTGGTTGGCGCCAGATAGCTGCCGCTGAAGTTGGCCACCTCGCCCGGCGCCAGGCTCGCGCGCGTGAACACGGGCGTGTTGGGAGACGGTTGATTGTTGACCACAACGATGTTCGTCAACGTCACGTTGCCGGTGTTGCTGACGCTGCCTGAATAAGTGAGCAACTGGCCCGGAGCGACCGGCTGCGCGGGACACGCCTTGGTCACGTTGATCCCCGGAGTCAGCGTGTCCTGACAGGTGATGGTGTTGGAACTGGTCACCGTCCGCGGAGTGGCCGTGAATTGGTCGGTGGCCAGGACGGTCAGTGTGGCCGTGCTCGGAACACAAGGATTCAACGGGACCCAGCTTCCGCTAAACGCGGCGGCCTGCCCGATGGCCAGGTTGGTGGGAAACAGCACCGTGTAAAATCCACTGTCGTAAAAATTCGTGACCGTCACTCCAACCAGCGTGTTGTTGCCGCAATTGGTCACCGTGCCGGTGAAGGTAATCGCGCCGTTTTCTCCCACACCGCCGACGCACTGCGCGATGAGCCGGACGCAGGGCAGGTTGACCTCCGTGTTCACGCCCTGGTTGCCGCCACCGCGGCTGTGGGTGGCGTTTTGCCAAATGTCACCTTCGTCCGCCGCCGTGGCGCGCACCGTGCCATCGGGCAGAATGTCCTGGGCGCGGACGACATAACTGACGACGTTGGTATAGAAATCCGAGTCGCCTGGAGCCAGAAACGTTCGCCGCAACGTGAGGTTGTTGGTGACCCCATCCGGCGTGACCACGAACGCTTGAATCGCGCCGGCGGCCGCCGGATTGGTCTCGCCGGCATCGCAGGCGGGGAAGGGCGCGTTGCGCACCTCTACACTGTAATAGATCGTGTCGCCGATGTGCACGTCAGGAAGGCTCGTGAAAAGGTTGATCCCCAGACCGCTCCCGGTGCATCCGGGCGGACTTCTCTGCGCGAAGGCCGCAGGGGCTCCCAGGAGCAGAAGCGCCAGTCCCGCCAGCAGCCCCGCCCATGTGAAGCGACCGGCCGGTCCGCGCCAGACGGACAACGTCGCCTCGCTCCGGGGCGAATCACTTGAGGGTCGAACGCTGCCACAAGCCCAGGTGAAACGACCGGGCGGTCCCCGCCAAGCGCGCGAGGTCATCTCGGTCTGGGACGAATCACCTGACGGTTGAACGATGCCATTCCGCTCAGGCTGTTGGATTAAGGTATTCATATCTGTTGGTTGTGATGATGTGTCGGACTCAATGGTGCGAAGTTGGGGAGATCAGGGGGTTTTACAGTTGGCACTCAGAAGCGGCATACGCAGCCTGATTCTGTTTGCAGTTCATGGAAGTGTTCTTCAGAGACAAATGCGTTTCACAGCGAATCAGCACTTCGGCGCTCGATTGGCGGGTGCCAAGGCCGCTATCGACCACGAGGCTGCGCCGGGGCGGATCGGTTCCGTATCGAGCTTGTGCGGCGGCTGGCCCTGCACTTTGCAGGATTCGGGGATTTTGCACGGAGCAAGAATAAGCACAGCGACCATGCGCCTAGAAGGGGGTTGACCGCGGGGTGTTTCCCCCCACCTGGGGTTTCATAAGTCCAGCCCGACGCTGCATGCCGGGGTGGCTACAGGTTGGACTTGGCGGGAAGAAGAACAGCCGTAACTGTTCAGGTCATTGTGAAAAGCGCCGCGGCATAGGAGCGCGGACGCCTCGTCCGCGTGTCTCTTGCCGCGGGGCACGCGCGGACGAGGCGTCCGCGCTCCGAGGCGCAGCCTGAACAGTCACGAACACCCCGGCAAGGCGCCGGGGTTAGACGATGGTCACCGGGACGCTGCTCTCGATGATTCCCGCGCTGATAGCGTAACGGGTGAGGCCCGCAACGTCATGGATGTTGAGCTTCGCCATGAGATGCTGCCGATGTTTGTCCACCGTTTTGAAGCTCACGCCCAGTTCCGCGGCAACTTGTTTGTTGGGCTTGCCCTCGGCAATGAGTTGGAGCACCTCGGCCTCGCGCGAACTGAGGCGGTTGCTTTTCTTCTTGAGTTGTCCCGCTCGCTCGATCGGCTTCTGATCGCGACCCTCGAGGGGCCCGGACAACGCAGCGGCGAAAAACGTGTTTCCCTTCTGGACCTCGCGAATCGCCGTGGCCAGATCGTGTGAGGAGGTTTGTTTGAGCAAAAAGCCCGCGGCGCCTAACTCGGTCACTTGCTCGACGTAAGCCTCATCACTGTGCGCGGAGAGAATGAGCACCTTGGTGTCGGGAAAGTCTTTGCGAATCTGCCGTGTGGCTTCCAACCCGTTGAGCAGCGGCATCGCGATGTCCATCACGACCACGGCGGGACGAAGTTTCCGGGTCAGTTGCACGGCCTCGCGGCCGGTGGCCGCTTCGCCGACCACCTCGATGTCGGGTTCGTGTTCCAATAACAACCGGAAGCCCTCTCGGACGACCTGATGATCTTCCGCCAGCAGGACGGCAATTCGTTTCATAGTAATCAAAGTTCGGTTCTAGCGAACGCGATCAGCGCGCCTTCTGCCCCTCCGCGACTTGCGGTCAATTAGCGGAATTCGCGCAACGACGGTGGCGCCTTTGCCCGGCGCGGAGGTGACGGCGAAATGGCCGCCGACCATCTCCAATCGTTCTCTCATGCCGAGCAGCCCCAATCGGCCTTTCCTTTTGCCGTGCAACACACGTTCGGTCTGAAAGCCTTTGCCGTTGTCTTTGATTTTCATGCAAATGGCATCATCCAGTTTCTGAATTTTGACTTCCGCCCGGCTGGCTTGGGCATGGCGGGCGACATTGGTGAGCGCTTCCTGGGCGACGCGATAGAGCACGGTTCGTTTGTCCTCGTTCACTCGCTCAACCGCGGCAAAGGCCGACAAACTGACCTGGATGCCGGTTTCCTCCCTGAAGTTTTTCATGAACGTGTGGAGGGCGGGAATCAACCCCAGGTCGTCCAGCACCGCCGGGCGCAATTCACGGGCAAACCGGTGCACGATGTTCACTGAGCGCTCTACCAACTGCTGCGTGCGGGCGATGTTTCGCTCGATGCCCTTGGTGTCGAGCGCGGCCGCTTTTTTCAAGGCCGCCAGGCGCACATTGATGCCCGTCAAAGTCTGGGCGATGACGTCATGCAGTTCGCGGCTGATCTTCTTGCGCTCTTCCTCCTGCGCCGACAGAAGCTGGTGGGAGAGCAGGCGCAATTGTTCCTGCATCTGCCGCGACTGCTCCAACAACTGGCCGTAGTGCCGCTCACTTTTCCTGAGGGAATCCTCCACCGACTCGCGCTGGGCGATTTCCTGTTTCAACTGCCGGTTGGAGGCCGCCAGGTCCACGCTGCGCTGGCGCAAGGTGTCGCGGAGTTGACTCAGGTGGGCGTGGATCTCCCGCGCGGTGCGGTGAGTCTTCTCGATCGGGATGATGGCCTCGGCAAAAAAGGCCCCCGCCCGCCGGACCATCGCCTCCCGGGCGCCAGAGGAGCAGCTTGGCAAAACCAGTGTAATCGATGCCCGCTCGTGAATCCTGGCCAGGTCCAGCGTCTCCAGCCGGAGGGCCATGGCCCGGCGTCCCAGCCCTTGCGCCGGCTGCAAGCTCGCGCGCGGACCCCGCTCAAGGCAATTTCCCAGCGCCGCCTGATAGGCTCGCGATAGCCCGGTCAACCTGTGGTCCATGGTGTTTGCCGTATTCACGGGCGAATTGTTCTATCGTCTTCACCGACTTATGCACCATCCGTTCCGTGCTGGCAATCTCTTTTTTGAAGCCCTTGGCGTTGACTGCGGCCTCCTTTTTCAACGTCAACAATCGGACATTGATTCCCAACAGAGCCTGGGCGATTTCATTTTGCAGATCTTGGCCGATCTCCTTTCGCTTCTCCTCCTGCGCCGACAGAATGCGGTGGGTCAGATGCCGCAAATGTTGTTGCAGGGCAAGTGATTCCCTCAAGAGCGTTTTGTAGTGTTCTCCGCTTTTCTTGAAGGCTGCCTCCGCGGTCTTGCGCTGGGCGATTCCCTGTTTCAAGGACCGGTTGGAGGCAGCCAGGTCCGTGGTGCGCTGGCCGAGCATCTTGTTCAGCCGGTTCAAGCAGGCGCTGGCCTTGAGCGCGGCGCGATGCGTGTCCTCGATCGGCGTGGTGGTCTCCATAAAGAAAATGTCCGCCCGCTCCATGAGCCCATCTTTGCTGGCGGATGCTCGCAGCGCGTCGAGTGCTCGCTCGTGAATCCTGGCCATGTCCAGCGTCTTCAGCCCGATGGCCACGGCCTGGCGTCCCAGCTCCCGCGCCGGTTCCAGGCTGGCCCGCGGGGTTTGCTCCAGGTGCTTTCGCAACGCGGCCAGGTATCGTCCTGACAATGCGTTCACTTTGCGTTTCATAGTCTGTCCGAATTCATCCGCCGGCATCAAGGCGGCCTGCGGTTGCGACGGGCCAACCGCGCTTTTGGTCGTTCGTCGGCGGCCCCACAACCCACGGCTAGTATCGGGCGTTTGATCCAAGCTGTCTATCGGGGAAGTCCCCGATACGCCCGGGACGAAGCCGAAAAACGGAGCCGCCGAGGTCTCCACCTCATCAATCCAGAGGTAACACTGGCCAAATCCCCCCAATTACCCACAAAGTCTGTTGGAGCGCCAGGAGGGTGAGTCGAGACTGCCATCACAACCAATGACTTCCGCTGCGCCTTCGAAAGCTCCAGGGGCGTCGGATCCTGGATCGCTGCCTGGCAACGTTCCGGTGTCGGGCTCGACCAAGTCCGGATCCTGGAGTCTTGCGACCAACTGGCGGCATTCCCCCCGCAAGCGGTTCAACTTCTTGCGATAGCCCGTCAAGAGACCCGCGAAGGCCGCCAGGCAAATCAGCGATGCCAGGCCAATCTCGCAAAGAACCCTAATCCCAGGGTGAGACCCGTCGTAAGGAAAATTCTTCTGCAACATCGTTTCATATCCAACGCCAGCTATCGCCACCAAGGGGAACAGGGCCATCACCGATGCGAAGCGTTGAACACAGCGCCCGTCACGCTGAGCCTGCGCAATGCTTTTCTCCAGTTTGAGGCGTTCATCACTGTCGTCATAACCAATGATGTGCGTCAAAAACGACGGTTCTCCTGGGTGCGCGTTCATAATGGTTAACGAACCTTGGAAGTCCGGGTGGCGGGCTTTGCCGTTTTCTCCGGTTTCTTTTTCACCCCATCAGGATGATCGGGAAGACGTGCGGTGGCTAGCGGGGGGATAACCGTAGGGTGTTTCCCCCCGGCGGGGGTGGTTCCCGAATCCGTTTGCCCGGCTGGTTTGCAAAGTGCATGATGCAGCAACGCCGGCCGTGCAAATTGCAACGCCGCTGCGCTCCCGCCGTTCGCCAGAGGCGGCCTGAAAACACCTTAATTCGGTTAAATTCAAGAGCTTCGCGTTCCGGGCGTCAGGTTGGCCCGCCGTTAGCTATAGACAGAAGAGATTTTATGTCCGCAATCACGCTCAAATCCCTGCACAACTGCCTGAGGCTGCTCGAAAACGCGTCGGAACTGAAAAGGAGGCTGCCGGCTTCTCTCAACCTGAGGACGCTGAGGGAAGGACTGTGCGAAACAAGCAAACTCGTCGGCGTGGACGAGGCCGTGTTCAAGGACCCTCAGACCATTGCCGCCATGATCGGCGCCCAGAGGTTCGTCATGATTTGGGGAGAGCCTTCGGTGACCGATCATGTCGCTCGTGTCTTCGAGAACTCACGGGGGCTTCTGAACGGATTGGTCTCTAGCGGGAACTTCGAGAG
The DNA here is from genome assembly GCA_963749495.1 of uncultured bacterium. Classification (GTDB taxonomy): domain Bacteria; phylum Verrucomicrobiota; class Verrucomicrobiia; order Limisphaerales; family UBA8199; genus CAVQND01. The sequence goes on along the minus strand of CAVVMW010000010.1, from coordinate 510,244 downwards.
TGCGATTGCCGGACGCGTAAGCGCCGGTCATCAGCAGGGTGGCGCCATGGCCGCTCTTTCACCTGGCTTTGCTCAGCCGAGAAGCGACACCGCTGCTGCTGTGGCAGAGCCCAAGGCCGAGGCTGAAGCCCCACTCGACGATCTAAAAACCCTGCTCTCGGGCAACACGCCCTTGACCTGCCGGCTTTTCCGGGCGCTCTTCGAGCACATGCTGGGTTTCGCGCTTCCATCCACCGTCCGGCAGGGAAATGGGTCGCTGGTAAACGAGCTGATCGGGAGCAAGGAACACGGACGATCGTTCCTCTCCACGGCCCTGTTTATTCTGGGTGCGGAGATCGACCGCGATAGCCTCATGTCCTTCATGATGCAGCAGGGCCTCTTCGGCATGCCGATTTTCGAGCACCTGCTGCAAAACCGGGATTACTGCGAGGCCTTTCACTCGTTCAGGCGTCTGGAACGGGCCTTCATGGGATCGCCGGCGGCGGAGGAGGCGCAACTCAGGAATCGGCTCGACAAGTTCAACGCCCAATTCGGGGGGAAGCCCTACGGGGCGAAGATCTTCGAAGCGGCTGAGCAAGACAAGGCAAAGGTTGATGCGCACCTGGCGGCAGCCGATCTGCTGGAGGCTATGGCCCTCACGCCCTGGTGCTTGAGCCTGAACAACGCGGTATCCGTCGCCTCGTCGAATTCCATTCGCTCCGCGTCCATCATCGCCAGGCATTTCGAGCGATTTGGCCGCGGCGAAATAACCAAAGACCGAGCCAACCAGGAAATCTCCGACCACCTCCTGGCCTTCGCCAGACAATTCTCGGCGGACACCAAACCGGGATAGCCGGCCCGTCGCGCGTAACGTCATGAATACCAAACTATACGTGGGCAACCTCGCCCCAACTGCCACCGAAAAGGACCTGCGGGCCTTGTGTTCCCCTTACGGCAATGTCGCCGAGGTCAATCTCCCGGCTGGACGCGAAAGCGGCCGGCCGCGCGATTTCGCCATCGTCACCATGGCTACGCCGCAGGGCGCCCGAGCCGCGATTCTGGCGCTCCATGGCAAAGCGGTGGCAGCGCGCGTGCTGACGGCAACCGAGCACGTCCCCGCGCAGCAGGCGCCCCCTGCTGCCGGGCACAACTGAAGATTACCGTCGCTGCCCGAACCGTTGGCGGGCAGGCGCGACGGCCCGAAAACCTACCTGCCAACAAGAAATACAATCATGAACGCATTGGGACATTGGAATCAGCAAAGAGCATTGGAAGCCTGGCAACATGCGCTGGGCAGCCTCGTCAACCGCCCCGCGGCTCACTGGCCCGAGGGCCAGGAGGAACCGCTGACGGTGGCCGAATGGGCCCCGTTGGTGGACATCAGCGAAGACGACAAGGAATACCTGATCAAGGCCGAGCTGCCTGAAGTGAAGAAGGAAGATGTGAAGGTGACGGCAGAGGAGGGCACGCTGACCATCATGGGCGAACGCAAGTTCGAGAAGGAGGAGAAGGGCAAGAAGTATCACCGCGTGGAACGGGCCTACGGCAGTTTTGTGCGCAACTTCTCGTTCCCGGATGATGCCAGCCCTGCGAAGGTCACTGCCGAGTTCAAAGACGGCGTGCTCAGCGTGCACCTGGCCAAGACCGCGAAGACCAAACCGCAGCAAATCGAGGTCAAGGTTGCCTGAGAGGACGTGGCGGGGGGCGGGTGAAGCCGCCCCTCCCTGACAAACACATAAGAAACACAGCAAACACGATGACAGTGGAAGGAACCAAACACTATGGACAAACAAACACAACCAACCAGCAGTGACATGGGCACGCTCGCCGAAGACGCGCGCGCCTTGATGGCGGCCACCGCCGATGTGGCCGGAGAAAAAGTCGCGGAAGCCCGCAGGCGTCTCGCTGCCGCACTGGAACGCGGCAAGGAAATCTGCGGCCGCGCCAAGGAGAAGGCGGTCGAGGGCGCCAAAGCCGCGGACGAGGCCGTGCGCGAGCATCCTTATCAAGCCATCGGCATCGCCTTCGGTGTGGGGGCGCTCATCGGCTATTTGGTCGCGCGCCGGTGCTCTTGCAGGGGCGACTGATCACGCCATGGAACCGCCCCCTGCCAATACCGGGCAACTCGCCGAGACGTCGAAGCGTTTCGCACGACGGCTGTTGACCATCGGAGAAAACCGCTTCGAATTGTTGATGGTGGAAGTGCAGGAGGAGCGCGAGCGCCTCCTGCACGCCATCCTGCTGGCCCTGGGCGTAGCGACCTTTGGTCTGCTCGCCGGCGCAGCCCTTACCGGCGCCATCGTGGTTTTGTTCTGGGAACTCTCGCCGGTGGCGGCGCTGCTGGCGCTGACCGGCCTCTACGGGGCGGCGGCGGTTTGTCTTTACCGGCGACTCACGCTGTTGCTGCGCGACTGGCAGAATCTTCCGGCCACCCTCGATCAACTCCGAAAGGACCGCGCATGTTTGGAAAAGAACCTCACGTAAGCCCGCTCGAATTGCGGAAGCGACTGTTGATCGCGGAGAGTGAACTCAACCGCGCCCAGTTGGCCGAGGAATGGCAGACGATGGCGCACGGAGTTCACGACCTTGCCCACCGGGCTAAAACCATCGCCGCGTGGGCCTCGGCCGCTGCCTTCCTGGTGGCCGGGGTCACGGCTTTGCGGCGCGGTCCGCCCGCGCCCGGCCCTGCGAAGTCCTCCTGGTTCCCGAAGATCCTGGAGGGCGCGCGCCTGGCCTCGACGATCTGGTCCGCGTTTCGCTCCCGCCGTGAAAAACAAGCACAAAAGTAGCCGCGCTGCCTGTTCACCGCCGGCGACGATGCCGATCGGAATGAAACGGTTCGCTGAACTTTCAACGGGGCCTGAACCGCCCGACTTCTCAGCCCAGACGCTCGCTGTGCCGGTTAAAGCTGCGCCCGGCAGCGAACCGGCGCCCGCTCCATCGAGCGCCGCCACCGCGGCAAGAACGACACCCGTCCAGATCGTCTTGATTGCGCTGGGAACGATTGCCTTTCAGATCGGACATGGGGTAAATCCCCGATAGCCCCCGGGCAGGTTTGTCATGTAGCATCCCTCAAATGCCGCTGAAACGAAGCCAGGTGAACGTCTTGCTGCTATACCCGAAGTTCCCGGACACGTTCTGGAGCTTTAAGCACGCGTTGAAGTTCATCCACAAGCGGGCCTCTTTGCCGCCGCTGGGGCTGCTGACCGTGGCCGCGATGTTGCCAAAGCGTTGGGCCAAGCGCCTGGTGGATGTGAACGTGCGCAAGTTGCGCGAGAAAGACCTGGCCTGGGCCGACCTGGTGTTCGTCAGCGGGATGATCGCTCAGCGGGAATCGGCGCGCGAGTTGATCGCGCGTTGCCGGGCGGCGGGCAAGACGATCGTGGCGGGCGGGCCGCTCTTCACGCTCGAGCACGAGCAGTTTTCGGGAGTGGACCATTTCGTGTTGAACGAGGCGGAGGAGACGCTGCCGGGGTTCCTGGACGACCTCGAGCACGGCGGCGCGCGGCACGTGTATGCGTCGGCGAACTTCCCCGACCTGCGCCAGACGCCGGCCCCACTGTGGGAATTGGCCGACCTGCAGCGCTACGCGACCCTGAGCCTTCAGTTTTCGCGCGGCTGCCCGTTCGACTGCGAATTCTGCAACATCACCTCCATGTTCGGACATCGGCCCAGGACCAAGACCACCGCGCAGGTGATCGCCGAGTTGGAGGGCTTGGTCCGGCTGGGCTGGCGCGGGGCGGTCTTCTTCGTGGACGACAATTTCATTGGAAACAAACGGGCGCTGAAGGAGGACCTGCTGCCGGCGCTGGCGCAGTGGCAGAAAGGCAAGCGCGGCATCCCGTTCTTCACCGAGGCATCGATCAATCTCGCCGACGATGAAGAGCTGCTGCAGTTGATGGTCGCGGCGGGATTCAACCAGGTGTTCATCGGCATCGAGACGCCCGAGGAGGCGAGCCTGACCGAGTGCAACAAGCGCCAGAACCGGGGCCGCGATCTGGTCGCCGACGTGAAACGCATTCAGCGCGCGGGGTTGGAGGTTCAGGGCGGATTCATCCTCGGATTCGACCATGACACGCCCAGGGTTTTCGAACGGCAGATCGAGTTTATCCAGAAAAGCGGGATCGTTACGGCGATGGTCGGCCTGCTGCAAGCCATGCCCGGCACCAAGCTTTACCAACGGCTCAATCGGCAGGGTCGGCTGCTCGGCCACACGACTGGAGACAACGTTGATGGGACCACCAACTTCATTCCTCACATGAACCCTGAGACGCTGCGCCAGGGCTACAAGAGCCTCCTGGAATACATCTATTCACCCGGGCCATATTACCAACGGATCCGGACGTTCCTGCGCGAATACCGGCCGTCTTGGGTCGCCAGTTCGTTGGACTGGCGGTCTCTCATGGCGTTTGTCCATGCCAACCTCCGCCTCGGCGTCCTGGGCCGCGAACGTTTCCATTACTGGGGCTTGCTGCTCTGGACGTTCGTCCGCCGCCCCTCACAATTGTCCCTCGCCGTGACTCTCTCGATTTACGGCCACCACTTCCGCAAGGTCAGCCGGGCGTGCAGGCACTGAGTCGGGCCACTCCGCTGGCGCCCGACCCAAGCCCTGAGCGTTGGTCCCGGCTGCCGCAGGTGAATTCTCGATAGCTTGAGACGGCGGAGATCGATGGGCGAGTCGCAGTGTCCTACAGATATGGGGTCAGCAACCGCGCGATGCCGTCGCGCAGGCGGACCGGCAGCGAGCGATCGTCCACCTCCTGGAGACTCACCAGATGGGCGGTCTTCCGCTTGGTTTCCACCAACTCCTCGAGGCGGCGGGCGAGTTCCACGTCGTAACATTCCACATTGTACTCGAAGTTGAGGCGCAGGCTCCGCGCATCCCAGTTGGCCGAGCCAAGCAACACCCAGCCGCCATCGACGAGCATCAGTTTCGAGTGATCGAACGGCGGCGGGGTGAGCCAGATGCGACAGCCATGCTCCAGCACCTGCCACCACATCGCCCGGGAAGCCCACTGGACGAACGGCAGGTTGCCCCGTGAGGGCAAAATAATGTCAACCTGCACCCCTCGCATTGCGGCGAGGTTCAAGGCCGAGACGACGGCGGGGTCCGGCAGAAAATAGGGGGTCACGATCCGCACTGAATGCCTGGCAATGGACAGTGCCCCCAACAACGTCCAGCGCAGTTTTTCGAAGTTCTCATCCGGGCCATCGGTGACCCCTCGCGCCAGCACCTGCCCGGCCGGGTCGAGCTTGGGAAACCACGAATCACCGCGCAACGACTCGCCGGTCGTGAAGAGCCAGTCATCCGCGAAGACTTCCTGCAACTGAGTCACCACCGGACCATTCACCCGGAAGTGAATGTCCTGCACTGGTTTCCGTGCTCGGCGCTGGAGGCAGTGTGCCGACCGGATATTCATGCCGCCGGTGAATCCCAAGCGGCCGTCCGCCACCAAAATCTTCCGGTGAGTGCGCATGTTCAGCGACATCAGGTGCCATAAGGCAAGAGACGGCAGGAACAGGGCGCAGGTCACCCCCTCCCGGCGCAGTGTGTGGCGAATGGTGGGCCACGAATAGCGGATCCCCATCCCGTCAATGAGCACCCGCACTTCCACACCCCGGCGGGCCGCCGCGCCCAATGCCCGGGCGAAGGCCAGACCGGTTTCATCCCGATCGAAGATATAGGTGACGAAAGAGACCGTCTGGCGCGCCTGGCCGATCGCCTCCAGCATGGCCGGATAGGCCTCGTCTCCGTTGAGCAACGGCTCAATTCGATTCCCCGGCAAGAGTGGCCGGTCCACCACGCCGGCCACCACCCGAGCCAACCGGGTGAGGTGCCCGGCGTGGCCCGGCAGATGGCGAGCCAGTTCCTCAGGTGGACACTCTGGCGCCGCAGCCTGGGCGCGGTAGCGCTCGAGGTTGCTCCGCAGCAACGCGGCCTGATGGCGGATGCGGTTCACCCCAAAAATGAAATACAGCACCGCTCCCAGCAGGGGAACCAGCCAAACAAAGCCGACCCACGCGATGGCCGCCCGGGAATCCCGCTTGTGAAGCACTGCGTGTCCTGACGCCAGCACGTCGAGCAGCAACGCGAGCGCCGCAAAACCGATGTGCCAGCCATGGTGGGCCAGGTTCAACATGAAAAGATTATGCACCCAGGTTAACCATAGCTCGTGCAAATTGCAATGTCTCGCGAGCCGGCACGATGCAAACTGCACGAGGAGGAAGCGCGCTCGAACCCTGGGAGCACACAATCCATTGGATAGCAAGATGCCGGCCTGCGGGAAGCGAACGGCACGTCTCTAGCTGGTGAAAAGCATGACAAGAAATCCACTTAAGGACGGCAATATATCCGAGAACTCCGCCGGCCTCGGCACCGTGACACGCGCAATGGTGCAGGCACGGGCTGCTGAACTGGCCGGCATCGACGGCCGTTCGGCGCAGGAGACGTTGAAATGACTTATGAGCAAACAAACCCGTGTCAGCCACCCGATTTACAGCCTCCTGCCCACGGAAGTCGAGGGATTCGATTCCCTGGCGGAGCTGGCCCTGGATATGCGCTGGTCCTGGAATCACGCTGCCGACAGAGTCTGGCGGCAGCTTGATCCTGGGCTGTGGGAACTCACGCAGAACCCCTGGGTTGTCCTGCAGACCGTCTCGCGGGACCAACTCGAGCGCGTGCTGGCCGATCCTGCCTACCGTAAGAACGTGGATGACCTGCTGCGAGCCAAGCATCACGCGGCGCAGACGCCCGCGTGGTTCCAGCAACATCATCCAGAGGCTCTCCTAACCTGCGTCGCGTATTTCAGCATGGAATTCATGTTGAGCGAAGCGCTGCCCATCTACTCAGGCGGGCTTGGCAATGTGGCCGGCGATCAACTCAAAGCCGCCAGCGATCTGGGCGTGCCGGTGGTGGGAGTGGGGTTGCTCTACCAGCAAGGCTATTTTCGCCAGGTGATTGACAAGGACGGAGCGCAACAGGCGCTCTACCCCTACAACGACCCTGGACAGTTGCCGATCACGCCGGTGCGCCAAGCCAACGGCGAGTGGTTGCGGTTGGAGATCGCCCTGCCCGGTTACTCTGTATGGCTGCGCGCCTGGCAGGTCCAAGTTGGCCGGGTCAAGCTTTACCTGCTGGACAGCAATGACGCGGCCAACTTTCCTGCGCATCGTGGGATTACCAGCGAGTTGTACGGAGGCGGGCCGGAGTTGCGCCTCAAGCAGGAATTACTCCTCGGGATCGGCGGCTGGCGGCTGCTAGCCGCACTCAGCATCAAACCGGAAGTCTGTCACCTCAACGAAGGGCATGCGGCCTTCGCCGTATTGGAGCGCGCCCGCAGTTGCATGCAAGAGAACGCACAGCCCTTCGATGTCGCGCTGGCCGTCACACGAGCGGGGAACCTCTTCACCACGCACACGGCAGTGGCCGCCGGCTTTGACCGTTTCGCTCCGGCCCTCATCGAGCAATACCTCGGCGGTTATGCCAAGCAGAAACTCGACCTGCCGCTCCACGATTTGCTGGCCCTGGGCCGCCAGAACCCGAAAGACTCGACGGAAAGTTTCAACATGGCCTACCTGGCAATCCGGGGGAGCGGGGCAGTGAACGGGGTGAGTCGCTTGCACGGGAAAGTCAGCCGGCATCTCTTTGGGCCTCTCTTTGCGCACTGGCCGGCGGACGAAGTGCCCGTCGGATACGTAACCAACGGAGTTCACATGCCGACCTGGGACTCGGCGGCCGCCGACGATCTTTGGACGGAGGCCTGCGGAAAAGACCGCTGGCTGGGGACGACGGAGACCCTGGGGAAGGATATTAGCCGCATCTCCGACGCCAAGCTCTGGCAATTTCGCACGGCCGCCAGCAAGTCGCTGATTGACTACGCTCGCCAGCGGCTGGCCCGGCACTACGCCGCCGCTGGCGCGTCGCCCCAGGCGGTTGAGGAGGCCGGGCATCTCTTCGATCCCAACGCTTTGACCCTGGGTTTTGCGCGCCGCTTCGCCACCTACAAACGCCCGAATCTGCTGCTGCACGACCCGGAGCGACTGCTTTGCCTGTTAACCAATCCGCAGCGACCTGTGCAGCTCATCCTTGCCGGCAAGGCCCATCCCGCCGACGCGGCGGGACAGGCCCTGATCCAGAAGTGGATACAGTTCATTCGCCAGCCCCAGGTCCGGCCTCATGCGATCTTCCTCAGTGATTACGATATGCTCCTGACCGAACACCTGGCGCAGGGGGTGGACGTTCGGATCAACACCCCCCGGCGCCCCTGGGAGGCGTGTGGAACCAGTGGCATGAAGGTGCTCGTCAATGGAGGCATCAATCTCTCGGAATTGGACGGCTGGTGGGCCGAGGCGTACGCCCTGAGGTGGGGTGGGCGCTGGGGGATGGTCGGGAGCATGGCGATGATCCGGCCTGGGACGCGGCGGAAGCCGCAGCGCTTTACGAGCGGCTCGAACGGGACGTGATCCCTGAGTTTTATGCCCGTGACGAACAGGGCATTCCCACGGCCTGGGTCGCCCGGATGCGGGAAAGCATGGCGCGCTTGACCCCGCGCTTCTCCGCCAACCGCACGGTGCGCGAATACACCGAGCAACATTACCTTCCGGCTGCAGCCGCCTACCGTTTGCGCATTGCCAAGAAAGGCGCAATTGGCAGGCAAATGCTTGATTGGCGGCATAGTCTGGAACAGAAATGGGCCGCGCTGCGCTTCGGTGAAGCCAAGGTGGAGACTCAAGGCGAGCAGCATGTCTTTGAGGTTCAAGTCTATCTCCATGACCTTGACGCGAACGCGATCAGCGTTGAGCTTTATGCCGATGGAGTTGACGGCGGCAGCCCCGTGCGGCACGAGATGAAGCGCGTCCGCCAACTACCCGGCGCGCCGGGCGGCTGCGTTTACAGCGCGGCCGTGTCCGCGCACCGCCCGCCAGCGGACTATACGGCGCGGGTGATACCGCACTGCGACGGCGTTGCGATCCCACTGGAAGACGCACGAATCCTGTGGCAGCGATGATCCGATCAAGCCAATGAAAACGACTGCGCCACGCATCCTGACAATCAACGGCGGCTCCTCGAGCATCAAGTTCGCGCTGTTCGAGGCCGGCGCCGCGCTCCGACGCCTTCTGGAGGGCCGGATTGAGCGGATTGGGCTGCCCGAGGCCGCCTTGCGGGTGAAAGGCCTGAGCCAGGCGGACAATTTCTCGCGGCCGCTGGCGGCGCCCGATCACACGGCGGCGGTGGGCGCGCTGATGGATTGGATCGAGGAACGGCTCGGGCGGGTGGCGCTGGCCGCGGTGGGGCATCGCGTGGTGCACGGAGGTCCGAAGTACAGCGACCCGCAGTTGATCACCGGGGAAATGGTCGAGGAGTTGCGTCAGCTCACCCCCTTCGATCCCGAACATTTGCCCGAGGAGATCCTGCTGACCGAGGCGTTTCATCGGCGCTTTCCAGAACTGCCGCAAGTGGCCTGTTTCGACACAGCGTTCCACCATGACCTGCCGCGCGTGGCGCAGGTGTTGCCGATCCCGCGGCGGTACGAGGCGCAGGGGGTGCGGCGCTATGGCTTTCACGGCTTGTCCTACTCGTTTCTGATGGGAGAACTGGCCCGCCTGGCCGGAGCTGAAGCAGCACAAGGCCGCGTTATCCTCGCCCACCTCGGCAACGGCGCGAGCCTTGCGGCGGTCCATCATGGCAAAGCCGTTGATACGAGCATGGGTTTCACGCCGACAGCCGGGGTGCCCATGAGCACCCGCTCCGGCAACCTCGACCCCGGACTGGTTTGGTATCTGGCGCGCACAGAGAAAATGGGCGCCAAGCAATTCAACGAGATGGTCAATTTCCAGTCCGGGCTGCTCGGGATATCCGAAACCAACTCCGACCTGCGCGATTTGCTGGAGCGCGAAACCCAGGACGCGCGGGCGGGCGAGGCGGTCGCCTTGTTTTGTTACCAGGTGAAAAAATGGGTCGGCGCGTTCGCGGCGGCGCTCGGCGGCTTGGACACGCTTGTGTTCGCAGGCGGCATCGGGGAGAACGCGTCCATAGTCCGCACCCGGATTTGCGATGGGCTGGGATTTCTTGGAATCGAACTCGATGAGAAACGAAACCTGGCGAACGCGGGCGTGATCTCCCCGGAGACCGGCAGGACCTCCGTGCGCGTCATTCGGACGGACGAGGAATGGATGATCGCGAACACGGTCTGCCGCGTTTTGGATCTAATCGTCGAGAAGGAGCATGGCGGGTGCGTGTGCAAAATGCACGATGCCTAGGCAGCACTCGTGCAAGTCGCAAGGACTTTACCTCCCTCAGCGCTCGCCAAAGGCGACGCGAAGATGCCTTAATTCGCTTGGATTGAAGATGTTATAGCGCCGGGCGTCCGATTGGCCCTCCATTAGCTAAATCATCGAGCCAGTTGCAACCGGGCTGCGCGCCGTGGCGAATACAGGGCTGCGATGGAAAGGACATGCGCAGGACGACAAGTATTCCGCAGCTCATGAACATGGAAAACGAAACTTGCTCATCGAACCTCGGCGTGGTCGTCTCAGTGCGCGGCAGCGTCGTGGATATGCGGTTTGATGAGCATTTGCCGCCGATCTACTCGGTGCTGCGGGCTGGAGCTGAAGCACGGATCGTCATCGAGGTGCAGGCACAGCGTGATGCGCATCACGTGCGCGGGATTGCATTGACGCCCACCCAGGGTCTGGCTCGGGGCATGGCGGTGGAGGACACGGGCGGGCCGTTAAAGGCGCCGGTGGGCAAAGGGGTTCTCTCGCGCATGTTCGACGTGTTTGGCAACACGATCGACCGCGGAGCTGCGTTATCCGACATCCAATGGCGTTCTGTGCACCGGGCTCCGCCGCCGCTGGCACGACGTTCCACCAAGTCTGAAATCTTCGAAACAGGGATTAAGGTCATCGATGTGCTCGTGCCTCTGGAGCGGGGCGGCAAGGCGGGACTTTTCGGCGGGGCGGGCGTGGGCAAGACAGTGTTGCTCACCGAAATGATCCACAACATGATCGGACACCACGCGGGCATAAGCATCTTTTGCGGCATCGGCGAACGTTGCCGCGAGGGCGAGGAGCTTTACCGCGACATGAAGCAAGCCGGCGTGTTGCCCAACATGGTGATGGTCTTCGGCCAGATGAACGAGCCGCCGGGCAGCCGGTTCCGCGTGGGCCATGCGGCGCTGACGATGGCCGAGTATTTCCGGGACGACGAGCACCGCGATGTGCTGCTGCTCATCGACAATATCTTCCGTTTCATCCAGGCCGGCATGGAGGTGTCCGGGTTGATGGGCCAAATGCCGTTGCGTCTGGGCTATCAGCCCACGATGGGCACCGAGCTATCGGGGTTGGAGGAGCGCATCTCTGCCTGGCAAACCCCAAGTCTGGGCCGTCGGTGAACGCGCTCATGCGCGCCTGGCGGACGCGGGTCTCCCGCTGATCGGACTTTTCACCGTGCCGAATTCCGTCAAGGCCATCACCCCGCTTGTCGGACAGATCCAAATCGAAAGTGAAGCGCACCGGGCTAAAGGCGAGTATGCGCGTCTTTATGTCTTCCATAACCGTCCGCAGTCCGGCGCGCTCTACGAACCGGTCAGCCAGCGGTTGTTGCCGCTCGACGCGCAATGGCAACAAGGCCTGGCCAAAGTCCCCTGGCCGACCCAAAGCCTGCCCGAGGTCATGGGCGGAGGCGCCGGGACTCTGCGCGCACTGATCCGCGAATATCTTTTCATCTCGCTCTTCCGGGCGTGCGCCGAATCCCTCGCGAGCGAAAACGCGAGCCGACTGGCGGCGATGGAACGCGCCGATAAGAACATCGACGAATTGTTGGAGAATCTCCACGGCACATTCCACCGTTTGCGCCAGAGCGGCATCGACGAGGAGCTATTCGACGTCATCTCCGGCTTCGAGGCGCTGCGAGTAGAGGAAAAGTGAGTCCCCTAAAAAAGGTAGCAACCTGCCTTGTTCTTTTGCCGCCCAGCTTCGTTGTTCACTCGTTGCAGATCACTGGATATGCGCCTCGTTCACGCCTCGCTGGGCGCCAAAATCCCGGCGGCATCTTGCCACCTTTATTTATTTCCACCGCCTAACCACCCGAACCGCTGGGGAAGGCGAACTCCGGTTTGCGCGCGTGCTGGGCGCGTTTGCAGAGTGCACGATGCATCGGGAGCACTCGTGCAAGTTGCATTGATTCTTCATCCATTAGCGGTCACCAAAAGGGATGTCAAAAGGCTTAACTGGCTTGGCTTCAATCGGTTAGAGCGCCGGGCGCCAGGTTGGCCCTCCATTAGCTAGAGGAGAAAGAAGAACTTAGGACAACAAGAACATTGACGTTGTGATGCCCCATCACAAACAGTTTGTCGAGTGTAGTCAGGAAAGGCAGATTTATGTTGCGATTTCCCCTTGCCTGGCAATGCGATGAGGCCTTCTCCAAGTGTATTGTGTCGTGCTCAATCCAGGTGCCCAGCCAAAACCGTGAGGTCCTTTCCGACTGTCCGCCTGGCCGATCCTTATGGCGATTTCGATTCTGTTCTCATCGTGCCGCTGCCAGTCAGCACGTTTATGTTAACCCAGACCGAGGCCCTGAGTTATGCCCGGCACCTGGCCAAAGTCGCCGGCGAAAACGGGTCTCAACCCGAGCGCGCCCGTGCGCTGGCGGGCATGGGCGAGGACATGGAGAAACTCCGCCACGAAGTGTTCGTGCTGTTGCTTTCGAAGACCAAGTGATCGGCGACGAACTCGATCAGGAAAGGACTGGCGATCATTCATTGTCTGGTGGATATTACGGAGAACCTGCTCCTGACCCAAATACGACGACTGGGCACGCTCGTGGTGCCGATTGGATTTCACTTATGAAAACAAAAATAGAGACGCTCGCGCCGGAACTGCTGCGCAAAATGGATGCCTACTGGCGCGCCGCCAACTACCTGTCGGTCGGCCAGATTTATCTTTATGACAATCCGCTCCTGAAGCGGCCGCTGACGCTCGCGGATGTGAAACACATGCTGCTGGGACACTGGGGCACGACCCCCGGGCAGAATTTCATTTACGTGCATCTGAACCGGGTCATCAAGAAATACGACCTGGACATGATCTACGTCTCCGGCCCCGGGCACGGCGGCCCGGCCGTCGTGGGCAACACTTACCTCGAGGGCACGTACAGCGAGATCTATCCCGAAATCAGCCAGGATGATGCCGGGCTGCGGAAGCTCTTTATTCAATTTTCCTTTCCCGGAGGAATCCCCAGCCACGCCTCGCCGGAGTGCCCGGCTCGATCCACGAGGGCGGCGAGCTGGGCTATTCGCTCAGCCATTCCTTCGGGGCGGTGTTCGACAATCCCGATCTCATCGTCGCCTGCGTCGTCGGCGATGGCGAGGCGGAAACCGGGCCGCTGGCTACGGCGTGGCATTCCAACAAGTTTCTCAATCCGGCCACCGACGGCGCGGTGCTGCCGATCCTGCACCTCAACGGCTACAAGATTTCCAACCCGACCCTCCTCGCCCGCATCACCCGCGAGGAATTGGAGCAGTTGCTCCGGGGGTACGGGTGGACGCCCTGCTTCGTCGAGGGCCACGAGCCCGGGCCGATGCACGAGGCCATGGCCGCGGCGCTCGACACGGCGGTCGAGCAGATCAAAAATATCCAGCAGGACGCCCGCGTCCACGGTAACTTCGCGCGGCCACGCTGGCCGATGATCGTCCTTAATTCACCCAAGGGCTGGACGGGGCCGAAGATGGTTGATGGTTTGCAGGTGGAAGGCACTTTTCGTTCGCACCAGGTGCCGCTCTCCGACCCGGCCACCCATCCCGAACACCTCAAGCTGTTGGAAGACTGGCTGAGGAGCTACCGGCCCGGGGAACTCTTCGATGAGCAGGGCCGCCTGAAACCGGAACTGGCCGAACTTGCGCCCAAGGGTGAACGACGCATGGGCGCGAATCCCCACGCCAACGGCGGCGTTTTGCTCCGCGACCTGCGGATGCCGGATTTCCGCGACTATGCGGTCGAGGTGCCCTTACCGGGCGTGCGCGGCATCGGCGACACGCATGTGCTCGGGCGTTTCCTGCGGGATGTGGCCAAGCTGAACGGCGAGCAGCGGAATTTCCGGGTCTTTGGCCCGGACGAGACGCTCTCCAACGGCCTGGAGGCCATCTTCGAAGTGACCCAACGCCAATGGGACGCCGCAACCGTGCCCAATGACGAGTTTCTGGCGCCCACCGGGCGGGTGGTGGAAATGCTCAGCGAGCACCAATGCGAGGGCTGGCTGGAGGGCTACCTGCTCACGGGCCGGCATGGGCTTTTCAATTGCTACGAGGCGTTCATCCACATCGTCGATTCGATGTTCAACCAGCACGCCAAGTGGCTGAAGGTCACGTCCCACCTGCCGTGGCGGCGGAAGATAGCCTCGTTAAACTACCTGCTGGCCTCGCATGTCTGGCGCCAGGATCACAACGGCTTCACCCACCAGGACCCCGGTTTCATCGACCACGTTGTGAATAAGAAGGCCGAAGTCGTGCGGGTTTACCTTCCGCCCGATGCAAACTGCCTGTTGTCGGTGATGGACCACTGCCTGCGCAGCCGCCAGTACGTCAACGTTGTCGTTGCGGGCAAACACCCGGCGCCGCAGTGGCTTTCGATGGACGCCGCCGTCAAGCACTGCACCGAGGGCATCGGCATCTGGCAGTGGGCCAGCAACGACCAGGACGCCGCGCCCGACGTGGTCATGGCCTGCTGTGGCGACGTGCCCACGCTGGAGACCCTCGCCGCCGTCTCCATCCTGCGCGAGCATCTGCCCGATCTGAAAATCCGGGTGGTCAACGTTGTCGACCTCATGAGGCTGCAGCCGCAAACCGAGCACCCGCACGGGTTGAGCGACCTGGATTTCGATGAACTCTTCACCAGGGACAAGCCGGTCATCTTCGCCTTCCATGCCTACCCGTGGCTCATCCACCGGCTGACCTACCGCCGCACCAACCACGACAACATCCACGTCCGCGGCTACAAGGAAGAGGGCACCATCACCACGCCCTTCGACATGACGGTGCTCAACGATCTGGACCGCTTCCATCTTGTGATGGACACCATCGACCGCCTGCCGCGGACCGGCGCCAAGGGCATCTACCTCAAGCAACAACTCAAGGACAAGCTGATCGAGCACAAGCAATACATCGACAGACACGGCGAAGACCTGCCGGAGATTCGGAATTGGAAGTGGAAGCCGCAGTCCTGGCGCTATCGTTAAGCAAGAAGGAGAAAGCAAAGGCGCCCACCCCGGATGCGGAGGACGATTTGAAATCGATGCCCCTGCCGGAAGTGGGCCGCTCCCAAAGCAGGCAAACCAGTGTAAACTGGGCAGGCGGCAGTGAGGATGTTCACTTTGCCAACGACCCCAAATAAATCCGAAGCCGGGCCGGCGCCCTCGAAGCCGGCAACGGCAAAGGCGCCCACCATCGCTCCGGTGCCCGTACCCGGCAGAAACGGGGCGCATTATTCCGTTGAACTATTGGAAAAAGCGCGTGCCGATGCCGATACCGTCCTGAAGCAGCTTGGGTCGCAACTGGGCGGCCTGAGCGCGGCGGAACCGGGTTGAACACGCTGATCTGCAAGGGCGCGGTGGATGAAGTGCTGAGCCAGTGTACCCGGGTGGAAGTCAAAGGGGAGGTCATCGAAGTTCTGCCCGAGAACGACGCCAAACGCCGGCGTTTGGCGCGGTAGGAATCGAGCGGCGCAAATTTGCCACGCGCCATCTCACCCGCCACGCGCGTTTTTGCGGCCCGGCAGGCGCGAAGGCCGGAATCGTCCTTGGCCGCTTTGCGCAGCCGTTCGCAGGTGGCCAAGCGAAGCGCCACACCGGCGCGCTACCCGGAAGCATCCACGATGAACCGCTCCTTTGCACCGAGAACCGTGTTCATGATCGCAAGCTAAATCAACTTGAAACCCAACGCAGGGTGCGGTTAAAACCGTCGGTCAGGTCACGACACCTCTTTGCCCCGAAGGGGCTTGGGAGAATAGCCCGGCGTTTCAACGCCGGGTGAGCGAACCGATAGAGTAGGTCCGTCCCGAAGGGACGGCTGAAAGCAGGGAGTCTTCTCAGTCGTCCCTTCGGGACGAGAGTCCATTTTCTGGGCTCCCCGGCGTTGAAACGCCGGGCTATTGTCGGGTGTCCCTCCGGGACAAGACTCGAGCGCGTCCAGCCTTTCTCCGGGGAAATCCAGGATAGCCGACGTAGTGAGCGTCACGAGTGGGCAGGCTTGACCTGTGGCTCGACAAAGGCGCGGACCTTGGCCACGAGGTCACGGGCTTTCACACGGTCGAAGGAGGCCGGCGCGGTGAAGTAATCGTAGCGCCATTCGACGGCGAAGGGCGTCAATTCGTCCACCCGAGTTAGTTCGGGCGGGAGCGTTTCTCCGGCGTTCTCCAGCAGATTCAGAAGTTCGTGCAAGTCGTGAGTCTTGGGGAAGCGGACGGCGTGGAGCGAAAGCAGCGCTTTCAGAAGCTTCTCGGCAGCTTGTTGGGGGTGAAAGCCGTAGATGGAGTCGGACACTTCCGGTTTGGCCAGGACGGCATCCAACAGGGCCTCGTCTTCGGCGGCCTTGGCGAGGAACTTGCGGGCTTGCTCAAGGTGCTTCATAGAGCACTTTGCCCTCGGTGGCGGCTTCGAAGAACACGTTGCCCGGCGTGTCGCGCCAGTAATCGAACTCGGCGCGGCTGACGGGGAGCAGGTCCACCCCCATGATGAGGCCCTTGAGCACGCGCCGCAGCCGGACGGATTCGGCCGCCGGGTCTTTGACTTCGTCCTGGAGGAGCATGAGGTCCAGGTCGCTGTCATCATCCGCGTCGCCGCGGGCGCGCGAGCCGAAGAGGATGATGCGGCGCGGGTGGGCGGCGTCCACGAGACGGCGGACGGCTTCGCGCAGTTTCTCCGGAGTCACGGCCCAGGGCGGCTCCGCTGGCGGAGCCGGCGCAGGCGGACTTGGATTCCGGTCAGCCATAAATCATCGTTACGCTGGGGAGATTTGTATCAGAAACCAGAGATCTGGGAAGGAAGAATCTGGTCCTTGCGATCTTGGCGCGCCGCCGGTTTATTGACGCTGCGCGGGGGATGTTTTCGCATTGCGAAATGTGGCTCCTTTTGATACGCTGAGAGCATGAAGTTAGAAGAAATCGAGAAGGAGGCCGCCGCTCTGCCGCAAGGCCAGCGGGTTGACTTGGTCTGCAAGCTTCTGGACACGCTCCCGCCACCGGACACGGATGTTCCCGATGAGGAAGTGGCCGCGCGCGAAGGCGAGTTGCAGAGCGGCGCGGTCGAGGCATTGTCGCACGAGGAGTTCGTCCGCCGGGTTCAAGCAGAACGCGGACGATGAGGGTGACATACCATCCTTCCGTGCAAAGAGACGTAAAGGGAATCCTCAGGCATTCATCATAAAAGCGTCTGCAAAATGCACGACGCACGGGGATCGCTCGTGGAAGCCGCAATTCCAGATGGGGGAAATCCCCCCGTGGCGCCCGGACGGGCTCCCGGTACTATTATGACGCCATGAAAACTCATCACATTCGATGTGTTTAATGAAGCAGAAGCTAAAACCGGTTCTCAAGAAGGCGGTGCAAGCCCTGCTGGAGCAAAAAGACCGGCAAGGTTGCTGGAGTTTTCCCGCCCACCTGGGGTCCCAAAAGTGAAATGACGCCGCCGGATTCCACTTTTCAGTTCACGCCCCGGCATGCGCGCCGGATCCTGTGCCTCTTCCCGGCGTACGCCTGGTCGTTTGCCACGTTCAACTACGCTTTCCCACTAATGGGCTCGGTCAAGGCCTTCATGCCTCCGCAGGGCATCCTGCTCGTCGCCGCCCTGGCGCCAGCCCGCTGGGAAATCAGGTTCATCGACGAGAACATCCGGCCTGCCACGGAGGACGACCTGCGCTGGGCCGACGTTGTGTTCACCACCGGCATGCACATCCAGCGGGAACGAATCCAGGACGTCATCGCCCGCGCGCACCGGGCGGGCAGACCTGTCGTGCTGGGTGGCCCGTCGGCCTCCTCCGCGCCGGAATGGTATCCCGAGGCCGACATCATCCACTGCGGGGAAGTGGGTGACGCCACACGCCGGCTGTTCGAACTCATCGACCGCGCCGCCGAGCGCTTCACGCCGCAGATCATCCTCCGCACCGTTGAACGCCTGCCCATGACCGAGTTGCCGATGCCCGCCTATCACCTGATCAACGTCCGCAACTACCTCCTGTGCACGGTGCAGTTCTCCAGTGGTTGCCCCCATGCCTGCGACTACTGCGACATCCCCGCCCTCTACGGGCGCCGCCCCCGCCATAAGAACCCGGCGCAAATCATCCGCGAACTGGATTTCCTGGCCGCTGCCGGCACGCCCTCGATTTATTTTGTGGACGACAATTTCATCGGCGACCCCCAGGCCACGCGCGAATTGCTCGAACACCTGGTGGCCTGGCAGGATAAATGGGACGGCCAGGTGCGCCTGTCTTGTGAGGCGACGCTGCGCCTGGCGGAGTACCCGGATATCCTGGCGCAGATGAGGGACGCCTTCTTCACCAACGTGTTTTGCGGCGTCGAAACGCCCGAATCCGGCGCCCTGCGCGCCATCAAGAAAACCGTCAACCTCCAAAAGCCGATCCTTGATGTCATCGACACGCTCAACGGCTACGGGATCGAGGTGGCCGCGGGCCTCATCATGGGGTTCGACACCGACACTGAGCAAACCCCACTGGCCATAGCCGACTTCGTCCACGCCTCCCAGGCGCCCATCCAAACCGTCAACATCCTCTACGCGCTGCCCAAGACCCCGCTTTACGGGCGCCTGCAGGAGGCAGGGCGGATCGTTTGCGACGAACACCGCGACTCCAACATCCAATTCCTTCAGCCCTACGAGCAAGTGGTGGCCAACTGGCGGCGGGTGATCGCCGAGGCCTACGAGCCCAAGGCCCTTTATCACCGTTACGCCACACAGGCCGAAAAAACCTACCCCCACCGTCGTCGCCCCAGGCACCCACTCCGCCAAGCCACGCCGCGCAACCTCCGCCGCGCAGTCTCAATCCTCACGCGGCTGATCTGGCGCGCCGGCCTCCAGGCCGATTACCGCGCCGAGTTTTGGTCCATGTTCTGGACCCAATTGCGCCAGGGTCGCATCGAGAACATCTTCCAGATCGCCATGGTCGCCTACCATCTCATCAACTACGCCCGCGACTGCGTCGCCGGCCGCATGCACGCCTCCAACTACGCCCACCGAATTCGACCGCAGCCAACCGGTGCGCGATGACATGGCCGACCCGCCTGGATGCGTTTCTCGACATTGCGGAACACACCCGGATCAAGTCCGGCAGGGCGCAAGCGGCAGCGTTCGAAATCGATGTAACCGCCGGCCAGGCCCGCGGCCACGTGCACGGGATCTACAAGAATTTGGATATCGCTCTGCTTAACAAACAAACCGGGAGCGCCAAAGGATTGGGCAATCGCGTCGCTTCGTTCTTCGCGAACGAGCTGAAAATCCGGAATTCCAACGCTCCAGACGCATCGGGCTCGATGAAGGAGGGGGAGGTCAACTACACGAGAAGACCGGACGACGAGTTTCTGCAGTTTGCGTGGTTCGCGCTGCGGAGCGGCGTCCTGGATGTCATCAGCCATTGAGGCGCGGCATGTGCCTCAGCCACGCCCTGCGGGCCGCGGTTCTCGGCAAAATGATTCATGATCTATGCAGCACATCGAACAACATTTCTCGGGGAGCGATGCCGTCCGCGACGTGGTGATTGGCATGGCGGATGGGTTGACGGTGCCGTTCGCCTTGGCCGCGGGCATCTCCGGCGCGTTGACCTCCACCCACATCGTCGTCACCGCCGGGCTGGCGGAGATTGCGGCCGGCTCCATCGCGATGGGGCTGGGCGGTTACCTGGCGGCCAGGAGCGATGCCGAGCACTTCTTGAATGAGCGACGGCGTGAAGAACAAGAGATCGTGGAGAAAGCGGATGTCGAAAGGCAGGAAATCGTGGACATCTTCCAGCAGTACGGGGTGACCGCCGAGGAAAGCGCGCCCGTCGTCACCGCGCTCGTCCGAAAGCCCGCAGCGTGGCGCGATTTCATGATGCGCTTCGAGTTGGGTTTGGAAGAGCCCAACCCCAAACGCGCCGTTCGCAGCGCCCTCACTATCGGGACGTTGTACGTCGTTGGCGGGTTGGTGCCGCTTGCGCCCTACATGCTGATGCATGATTCCGGGCGGGCGCTGGGCGTCTCGGCCGCAATCACCTTGCTGGCCCTGGCGGCCTTTGGCTTTGTCAAGGGCCACTTCACCGGGGTTCCCAAGATGAAGGGCGCGTTGCAGACGGCCCTGGTCGGCAGCCTGGCGGCGGCCGCGGCCTACCTCATCGCCAAATCCATTGCGTAAAAGGGGGCATCCGTGACTTCAACCAATGGGAGCGCACGAGCCATCCGCTGTGCGCGCGCGGCGCAATCTGCTGGACGCGCCGATCTCCATTTACGAGGTGCACGCGGGCTCATGGATGCGCGTGACCAAACGAAGGGCAGTCGCACCTGGCAAAACCGACGCGCGTGTGCCCCGAGGGCTCCAGGTTCAAGACCGAGTCGCGACCACGGAACTCACCACCACGCCTAGTGGCGAAACCAGACTGCAGCTGGACGTGCCCAGGGACGGCGATGGGATTGAGACCCGAACGTCGCGCAGGTGGCCCGAACACGCCGAATACATTCAGCAAACCAGTGTGCGAAACGCACGGTTCGTTGACCCGCGTTCGTGCGAATTGCACGATCTTTATGCCCCGCTTTCCCGTCCCAAAGTCCATTCGGTAAGCTCTAACTGGCTTTGAACCAACAGGTTGCAGAAACCGGCGCGGTGTTGGCCCATCCTTAGCTAAAAGCGGGCGATGACCATGAAAACTTTGGTGATTGGTGACGACCGTATGTTGCGAGAGTTCGAGGTGCCGGTCCGTTGCGACCTGAGCCGGTTTGCGAAGTTGGGAAAGCCGTTCACTTTGGACCATCTGTTCCAAAGGGTGTGCGTGCTGCTGGCTCGTGTGGCTCCAGTGCCGGTACAAAAACGCTGAGGCGTTTCGCAGAGCCGAAGCAGGCACGGGTGGCCGGAACGGGCGCATCCTGACCCTGCCCCCGTTTGGCAGGGCGCACGAGTTCGTAGCGCAGGTTTCCAAACCTGCTGTATCGCCGACTTCCAGTCGGCAGGGCGCAGGAATTCGCTGCGCCTGCGGGTTGGAAACCCGCGATACAGCAGACTTTGAAGTCTGCGCTACGGGGCCAGTGTCGGGATGCACCCGGCCGGCCGGAACGCGGTTTGTCGAATTAGCTATGCACCTTGCATTTTGCATGATATGTTAATGCGTCCTTCATTGGCCGGACGCGTATGCGCTCGACTCGACGCAGGAAGGCGCATGATCTACCGATTTCGACACGGGATTATCGGGCCGTTAGCCATTTTTTGGCTGACCGTTACGGTAGCCAGCGTGGTGATGGGGGCGGTGGTCTGGAACCGCTTTTCCCGCAGCATCGACGCGTCGGCCGAGGCCGAGCAGTTTCGCGAGTCGATGAATCAACTCGTCTCGGTTTTGCAGGACGCCGAGGCCAGCCAGCGGGGTTACCTGCTGACGGGGAACGCGGCTTACCGTGAAGCCTTCAGGAGCGCGGATCGCACGTTTCCGGAGGCATTCGAGCGGCTCGTTGCGTCCGCGAGGCACGACCCGGCGGGGCAAACGGATTTAACCGAGTTGCGTCGCCTGGTTGAGCTCGAGCTAGCGGAACTGCGCCAGGCCATGGCGTTGCGCGCCGAGAAAGGTCCCGCAACGTCAGAGGTGGCCCCCAGTCCCGAGCAAACCAGGACGACGATGGACCGCATCCGTGAGATCGTCAAACGGCGGCGCGATAACCGGCTTGACCTTCTGTCGGCCAAAGGAGAGGCGACCCGCCGTGAAATGAAATTGGTCCACCAAATGACCTGGATGGCCGGGTTGCTCGGAGTCGGGGCGGGGTTGTTCGCGCTCTATTTCTACCGGGTCGATTACTTCCAGGAACGAGCGCGGCGGGAATTGCTGGAAGAGAAGCTGCACGCCGAACAAGCAGTCCGGGAGAAAAGCGCCTTCCTCGCCAACATGAGCCATGAGATTCGCAGCCCCATGAACGCGATTCTCGGGTTCAGCGAACTGCTGGAGCCGGAGGGGTTGACGCCCAAGCAATCGCAATATGTGCGGGCCATTCGCGACAGCGGCGCGGCATTGCTGCACCTGATCAACGACATTCTCGACCTGTCCAAGCTCGAAGCGGGCAAGTTGGAACTGCACCCTGACCCGACGGATATGCGCGATTCGTGTGAGTTTCTCCGCACCGTTTTCGGGCAGCAGGCCGTGATGAAATCCCTCCAACTTCAGTTCGAGCTCTCACCCAACCTGCCCCGGGCGTTGTTGCTGGATCGCCTGCGGTTGCGCCAGGTGCTGGTGAACTTGCTCAGCAACGCCATCAAGTTCACCGAGCACGGTTGCGTCAAGACGCGAGTCTCCTGGCAAAGCCAGGCAGACGGTCGCAGCGGCACGCTGCTGATCGGTGTCGAGGACACCGGCATGGGAATCCCGGCTGGGGAACTGGACGAAGTTTTCAAACCGTTCGTCCAGGCGGAATCCGCGCGAACGGCGGAAAAGGAAGGAACCGGCATCGGGCTCACTATCGTCAAGCGCCTCACCGAGTTGATGGGCGGCAGCCTGGCCGTCGAAAGTAAGATCGGCCAGGGCACGGTCTTCCATTTGCGTTTCCCCAATGTTCCCGTCTCGGGGCGGTTGCCGGTGGGCGATCACGCCGAACCGGGCGGAGCGGTGGACTTCAACGACTTCGCGCCGGCCACCCTGCTGGTGGTGGATGACAACCCGACCAATCGGGCCTTGCTGGCCGGCATATTCGAGAAAACCCACCACCGCGTCCATTTTGCCAACAACGGTCGGGAAGCTCTGGAGTGTCTGAGCCAGGCCAAGCCCGATGTGGTCTTGCTCGACATCCGCATGCCGGTGATGGACGGACGGACGGCGCTCGCGGAGATCCGCAAGCAGGCGAGTCTGGTGTCGCTGCCGGTCATCGCGGTGACGGCTTCAAGCAGGGCCGGCGAAGAGCAGGAACTGCAAAGCCAGTTCAGCGGCTACATCCGCAAACCCTTCTCGCGGCAAACGCTCTTTCTGGCCCTGGCTCAGTTTCTCCAAAAGGGGCCGCCCGCGAATGGACCGGGATGTGAGGCTCTCGGGCAGCCCCTCAAGAGTGTTCCCATCCCCTCCTCCGACCAGGCAGCCCGGTGGCAGGAACTCGCCCTCGAACTGCGCCGCCAGGAAGCGACCGAATGGCCCGCGCTCCGGGACAGCCTGGCGGTCAATGCGACCCGCGCCTTTGCTCACGAGCTCTTCCTCCTCGGCCAAGCGGCCCAATGTGGCCCGGTGGCCACTTACGCCGCCACCCTCACCACCTTCGCCGACACCTACGCCGTCAGCCAAATGGGACGTCATCTCGCCGCGTTCCCCGAACTCGTTGAATCCATCGAAACCTCTTTGGCCCTGGCCCAACCGCAACCGGTATGAACGGGTGCCCCATGCTCGTAGCACATTTTTTCGTAGCGCAGGTTTCCAACCTGCCGTATCGCCGATTTCCAATCGGCGGGGCGTCGAGCGGTCCGGGCGCACCCGCAGGTTGGAAACCTGCGGTACGGCAGGTTGGAAACCTGCGCCACGGGGAAAAACCTGCGCCACGGGGAAAAACCTGCGCCACGTGAAAACCACATGAATGCCCCCATCCCAGAAACGAACGCTGGCTGCCTGCTCGTCGTCGACGACCAGGAATCCAACATCCAGGTCGTGGGCGCCGCCCTGGGCCAGCTCGGCTTCGAGATTCTGCCGGCGACCGGCGGGCTCGAGGCCTTCCAGCGGCTGGCGGCTCGCCGCCCCGACCTTATCCTGCTCGACCTGCTCATGCCGGAGATGGACGGATTCGAGGTTTGCCGCCGGATTCGCGAGCACCCGGATTGGGCGGAGATTCCCGTCATTTTCCTATCCTCGGCGGACGACAAGGGCTTGATCGTTCGCGCGCTGGAAAGCGGCGGGGTGGACTACATCACCAAGCCCTTCAACCACGCCGAATTGGTGACGCGCGTCCGCACCCACCTGGCGCTCAAAAGGGCCCGCGACGAGTTGAAGCAACTCGCCGAAGACCGGGATGAATTGCTCGGCATCCTCACCCACGACCTCAAGAACCATCTGGGCGGCATGGACATGAGCGCCCAACTGCTCCGTGACCGCACCGAAGCGATGGCGGACCCGAAGCTGCGGCTGATGGCCGAGAACATCTCGCATTCGAGCGGTCAGATGCTCGCCTTCGTAAAGGAGTTTTTGGCAAACGCTTCGGCGGACCATGGCCTGAACCTCCGGACCGAGCCGGTCAACCTGCCGGCTGCGGCCACTCGCGCGGTCCAACAACACCAGGAGCCAGCCAAGCGCAAGCAGCTCGTTCTTAAGGTCGTTCTCCCGCCCAACGGCACGCTCGTGCAGGCCGATGGCGCCGCCCTCAACCAGGTGCTCGATAATCTCCTGTCCAACGCCATCAAGTTCTCTCCGCCCGGCAAGCAGATTCGCCTCACCGTCTGCCCGCCGGGCGCCAGGTACGTGGAATGCCAGGTCCAGGATGAAGGACCCGGGTTCAGCGAAAACGATAAGACCCGGATGTTCCGCCGCTATGGCCGCCTTTCGGCGCGACCCACCGGAGGCGAGCCTTCCACCGGCCTGGGACTGAGCATCGTCAAGAAGCTCGTCCTGGCGATGCATGGTGAACTGGCTTGCGAAAGCACGCCGGGCAACGGCGCCACCTTTGCCTTCCGCTTGCCTCGAGCCATGGGCTCTCATTGAGGTTTCCATCTATGGACTTCCTGGTCATCGACGACGACAAGACTTTCCGGGACGCAACCTGCTTGCTCATCGACGGCGAAGGCCATTACGCGGAAGCGGCGTGCTCGGGAGAGTTGGGCCTCACGGAGTTAAAGGAAGGGAGATTCGATTCGGTTCTTCTGGATCTCAATCTGGGACGGGAAAACGGCCTCGATATCCTTGAGCAGATTCTCAAACGGCAGCCCAACCTGCCGGTGATCATCTTTACGGCGCAAGGCAGCGTGAAAAACGCGGTGGAGGCCATGCGGCGCGGAGCGGTGGATTTTCTGGAAAAGCCGTTCACCCGCGAACAGTTTCACCTGGTGCTCGCGCGCGTTCAGCGATTCCACCAACTCAGCCAGAACATCGAGCGCCTGGAACGGGAAGTTAAGGACAGCAACGCTCAGAGTCCCGAGATTCTCCTGGAATCGAACACCCCGCTCGTCAAAGAGATGATGGACACCCTGCTGCGGGCGGCCAAGACACCGGCCTCGATACTGATCCTGGGGGAGAGCGGCACCGGCAAGAGCGTGGTGGCCCGCGCCGTTCACCAGCAGAGCCATCTGGCGGATCGACCGTTCATCACCGTGAGCTGTCCGAGTCTGTCCAAGGAACTGCTGGAAAGCGAACTCTTCGGCCACGTCAAAGGCGCATTCACCGGCGCCCTGCGCGATCATTGGGGCAAAGTCAAGGCCGCAGAGGGCGGCACTCTCTTCCTCGACGAGATCGGCGACCTGCCGATGGAAATCCAGCCCAAGTTGCTGCGACTTCTTCAAGAACGTGAATACGAGCGGGTGGGCGAGAATGTCACGCGCCAGGCCGAGGTGCGCATTATCGCCGCCACCAGCCGCGATCTGAAAAAGCGCGTCGCCGCGGGCGCCTTTCGCGAAGACCTGTATTTTCGGCTCAACGTGATCACGGCGGAAATGCCTCCGCTGCGGCAGCGCCCAGGGGACCTCATTCGCTTTGCCGAGCATTACTTCAAGCACTTTGCCGCTCTCTGTGGGCGCCGCCTCGACGGGTTTTCCGAAGAGGCCTCGGCTGCTATCCGCGCCTACTCCTGGCCGGGCAACCTCCGTGAGCTGCGCAACGCCATCGAACGCGCTGTCATCATGGTCAAAGGGAACAAGATTAACCTGGAAGACCTCCCCGCGGAATTGCGCGGCCAGACAGTCGCCGGAGCCAATGGCAGCGATGCCTCGCCACAGGTTGGTTCCTTGGTTTCCATGGAGGACTTGGAGGAAGCGCACCTCCGCAAAGTTCTGGAACGAACCTCCAATCTGGCCGAAGCGGCTCAGGTCCTGCGCATCGATCAGGCCACGCTCTACCGGAAACGCAAAAAACTCCGAATAGAATGACTGGGGCTTGACCTTTGCCGGACAAGATGTGAGCCTAGTGGCTGATGTTCGCGGCGCAGCACGCAGACCAGCCGAAACCCGCCCCCAAACCCAGGCGCAGGCGATGGAATTGGGTCGTCAGTGACATTCTTCGGAAGCTGCTCAAGTACCGGATGGAGTGGTCTGCCCCGCTCAGGGGGCAGCGGTTCTATTGCCGCGCTTTGGGCGGCGAATCGGAATACAATCTGGCCATCCACTGCGACCTGACCGTTTCCTGCAACTGCCAGGACTACGACGGGTCCGGCCAGATTGGCGACCTGATCCGGATCTGGGCGCCAATGTTCGAGTCCTTTAGGTAACAGAGCGGCAGGTCCTGCCCAATCAAAAACGCCCGCTCAGTTGGGCAAGCGGAGAATGTGCCAGCTTTGGCGTCCTTCGGCGAGCTTCAAGGTGGCGGTGGTCGTGCGGATCAATTCCGCCCCGGTGCGCGCCTGCCAGGCGGCCAGGGTAGTGTGCCGGGAGGCCAGGAAGGCCCCCCCGACCACCACATATTGGATATGCCGCCGGCGGATATCGGCCGGTGAATCTTCCAACAGGATATGTTCCACCCGCCGCTCGAAGAAGGGCCGCCGCAAGGAAATGTCCATGTCGTCACCGTCTGCCAGGAACCCCGTTACCGCCGGGCCTGGCGGCAGGAGGGCGCGGAGGTGGGCCAGCGGGTCCGAGCGGGCGGCATAAATGGCATAGACAACGAGGGCGCGCGCCAGCAGAGGCTGTCCGGGCCGCAATGCCAACCCTTTGGACAGCACGGTCTGGGCCGGCCACAAAGGGCGTTCGGGCGTCAGGACCAGGACCAGCAGTGCCAGGCCGAACGCAGCCCAGGCGGACACCTGCCACCGCCGGCGGCGGACGATGTCGGACTGCCGCGCTCCGGCCAGCAACGACGCCAGCAGCAGCGGGTAGTAGGGCGAGATCAGGCGCGCCCCTGTCACCATCCCTGATTTGACGCAGTAGGCCAGCAAGGCCACCCACGCGCCCACCAACACCCAGCGGCGAATCCGGGCCGGGATGGCAAGCGGGGGCATGGGCTCCCCTGCCCCGCCCTGGTTTGACGGATGAGGGATGAGGGATGATGGATGAGGGGAGCGCAACGGCATGGGCTCCCCTGCCCTACCCCGGCGGATTGCGGCGAGCACAGACATCACGACCAGCAGGCTCAGGCCAAAGCCCAAACCCGCCCAGGAAAACCAGCAAGGCCAGCGCCGCGAAGCCCATGGGCCAGGGCCGGCGCAACCGCCGGCTCCACCGTCCCCACCGGCGTGGCCACCTCGGCAGTTCCCACCCGAGTCGCTTGTGTCCAAACCACAACGCCGCCGCGGCAACCCCGAAGAAAACCGAGTATCCAATGCGATTCAACTCCCCCACAGCGGACAGACCCCACCCCGCCACGCTGGCGAGCGCTGAAAGCCAAAGCCAGATTCTCACTGCCGCGACGCCCGCTACCATAGGCAGAGCGCGGCACGGTCGCAATCAAAAACCCGGGGAAATCTGTCGCGCGGCCGGAGGCATTTCCCGAAAACAAAGCCTTGATGTCCACCATGACAAAGAATCCGGGCAACATCGCCGTGTCGTGCGTGCCAGCGGGCAGGGCCTGGTTGACGGTCGCAACCAGTTTCCAGTGGACCTGACCGAACCAGCGGCGATCCGCCGGGTCGCTATCACCTTTGTTGAGGACGCCCCGATCGAGCGTTGCCAAACAGGACGCCATGCGCAATGCTTGCCCAAGAATGCACGCCATCATAGCCGGTCTGGTCGCCTTGGCTGTCCTGCCGAAAGCCGCCGAGGCCGCTGAACTCTATTTCCCACCGCCGGAATCGGCCGGCGGCTGGCGAATCCTCGAGGCCCCGGACGACATCCGGCGCCTGGCCGGCGCAGACCCGTCCAGGCTCGATGCGCTCAGAGAGTGGCTGTTGCAGAGCGACAACAGGGACTTCGCGGCGGTCGTCATTCGCCGCGGCTACATCGTGTTGGAAGTCGAGCGCCGCGACAGCGCCAAGACCGATTCGCGCCGCGTCGCCTCGGTGTCCAAGGCCGTCTGCGCGACTGTGCTGGCCATTGCCTCTGAGCGAAGCCAGCACGGGCTGACGCCCAGGAAGATGAAGTTCGATGATCCGGCCTTTGACTACATCCCCTGGGCGCAGCCGCTGAGCGACCCGCGCAAGGCCTCGATCACCGTCAGGCAGTTGCTCAATCACACCTCCGGCATCTGCCCGGAAGCCACCGGCGCGCCTAACGACGGGACCTGGGAATATGTGCTTGGCCATAGCGGCGATGCGCGGACCGCCACGCTCGCCTTCGATCCGGGAACGGCCTGCGGCTACTCGACTCACGCGCTGGATCACGCCGCGCTGGTCTGTGAAACCGTTACGGGCCAGCCCTACGATCAGTTCGCCATTCAAGCGCTCTTCAAGCCGCTCGGCATCGAGCATTGGTGGTTTCAGTATTGCGAGGGCGGCGAGAACTACGGGCGCCACCCTTCGCACGGGCTGGGCATGCCCGCGCGGGACCTTGCCCGGATTGCCTACTGCATGCTCCGGGGCGGCCGTTGGCGGGACCAGCAGGTCATCCCCCAATGGTTTGTGGATCAAACCGCCGCGCCGACCCACGAGGTCAAGACCCCCGAGTTACGCTGGAAATTCAACCCGCAGATCTTTTCCCACGGCTGGGAATTGCCCGCGCGGCACTGGACCCAGGGCGGCCGCAGCAGCGAGGGCATCCCGGCTGACGCCCGGGACAAGCCCGGCTCCGGCGGCCAACTCATCGCCTTCGTGCCGAGCCTCGACCTGGTCGTGGTCCGCCAGACCGGCAGCAGCGGCGAGTGGCAATTCGAGGAGTACCTGCGCCGGGCCTGCGCGACGGTGAGCGATTCGAATGCGCACGACCTCCCGGAATTGGTGGAGGCGGATTACATTGAGTCGCCCAAGATCGCCAGCATCTCAAGATTCCGCTCGGCGGCGGGCCATGATTACTCCGACAGCTTCGAATCCTGCCGCAGCATGAAGCACTACTTCAAGCCGGGCGAGGACATTGATTGGTCCAGCGTGAAGATCTTCTCGCCGGTGGCCGGCGTGGTTCTGAAGGCCCGGGAGGAATGGGCAGGAACCAAGATTGAGATCCAGGCGGACAAATGCGCTGCGTTCACGTTCATCATCTTCCACGTGAAACCGAATAAGGAACTGCGGCAAGGCGACAAAGTGGCTGCCGGCCAGGCGCTGGGTTTCCACAGTGGCAACCAGACCTGTTCGGACATCGCCGTGAGCATCAACACGCCGAAAGGCCGAAAACTGGTGTCTTATTTTGAGGTGATGCCGGACCGGCTGTTCGAGCGATACCGGGCGCGCGGGCTGGCCTCGCGGGAGGCGGTCATCATTTCGAAAGCAGAACGGGATGCGGATCCGTTAATGTGCCAGGACGGCGAGTTCACCAGCCGTGGCCACGGCCAGGACTGGATCGCCCTCAGCCGTGCCCGATGAATGCTCCCGCTCTCCAAATATGAAAAGAAAACTCCTGCTCCATGGTTGCTCAAGTTATTTCTTCGCCCTGCCTTACCCGCTGGACAAGCGGCCGCAGAGCGCGAGCTTTCCCCTCGCACAAGAACTCTTCCGGAAATTCCGAAAAGGTCCTCCCTGACACTGCCCCCGGAGTGCGCCCGTCCTCGGGCGCAGCAGCGACGGAGCGGGCAGGCGCGCTGGAGTGTTTGACCGCTGCCCTGGCTGCGGACGTCGCTGCGCCCGAGGACGGGCGCACTCCGGTCCGGCCCCGTCGGTGGGGGCGGTGCCGCGATGCGCCCGACACTGAGCGGCTGCGCAAATTCTCATCGCCTTGACCCTCTGGAAGGGCTACAATGCTCGACATGAAAGCCACCAGCAAACTCAATGTTGCCGTCGTTGGCCTCGGCTTCGGGGCTGAATTCATCCCGCTCTGGCAAAAGCACCCGCACACCCGCTGCGAGGCCATCTGCCAACGCAACCCGGAAAAGCTCAACGCCGTGGGGGACTACTTTGGGGTCGGCAAGCGCTGCACCGATTTCAGGCAACTGCTCGAGGATCCGGCGATCCGGATCGTCCACATCAACACGCCCATCCCGGACCACGCCTGGATGTCCATTGCCGCACTCAAGGCCGGCAAGCATGTGGCCTGCACTGTCCCGATGGCCACCAACATTGGCGACTGCGAGAAGATCGTGGACCTCGTCAAGCAGACCGGCCTCAAATACATGATGATGGAGACGGTGGTCTATTCCCGGGAATATTTGTTCATGAAGGAACTGCTCGACAAAGGCGAACTGGGCAAGCTCCAGTTCGTGCAAGCGAGCCATCAACAGGACATGGACGGCTGGCCCGACTATTGGCCCGGCCTGCCCCCGATGTGGTATGCCACTCACTGCGTCGGCCCCGTTGCCGGCCTCATCGGCCAATCGGCCGAGTACGTGAGTTGCTTCGGCTCCGGCACCATCCGCAAGGAACTGGTGAAGTGCTACGGCTCGCCCTTTGCGGTCGAGAGCGCGCACATCAAATTCCGGGGCAGCGATGTGAGCGCCCGCATCATCCGCAGCCTCTTCGACACGGCGCGCCAGTATCGCGAGAGCATTGATGTCTATGGCACGAAGAAAGCCGTCGAGTGGCCGCTGGTCGAGCACCAACCGCTCATCATTCACACTGCCAAGCTGCCGGAGCCCAGGATTCCCAAGGCAGTGAAGTGCCCCGATTTCGCCAGGCGCCTGCCCACGAGCATCCGGAAATACACTACCCAGGGTGTCTATGATGCCAGCAAGAAAACGCATCTGAGCTTCACTCAAGGCAGTGGCCATGGCGGCAGCCATCCGCACCTGGCAAACGAGTTTGCCATGGCCCTGGCGGAAGATCGCGATCCCTTCCCCAACGCCGTCCAATCCGCCAACTGGACCTGCGTCGGCCTTTGCGCGCACCAGTCCGCGCTCAAGGGCGGCGCCCTCGTCAGGCTGCCAGCCTTCACGCTTTGACCCTTAGTACTACCCGACGCAAATACGGTGACGTAGCGCAGACCTCCGAGTCTGCTGTATCGCCGACTTCCAAGTCGGCTGCGCGTCCGTGAAGGCACGCGCGTCCGCACCTCGGTCGGCCCGCAGGTTTGGAAACCTGCGAGACAGCAGACTCGGAGGTCTGCGCTACGCTGGCGGCGGCCCTGCCGCGCATCCAGGATACATCATCGTAGGTCCTTGATGTTTTGCGTCTTTTGCGCCTTTTCGCGGCTGAACGGCTCCTTTTAGGTTCACTTGGGTCCCCGCCTGGGCTCTGGCACCGCGGGCACGGCGAAGTAGCCGGCGAAGAAATCAGCCATTGGCCCGGGATACACTGCGCGCTGGAGCCTGGACCAGGTCCGCTGGTCGCCGACGCTATAGTAGAGATAAGTGCGGCCCTGAAACTCGACCAGATCCGGGTCGGAGGCATTGATGCCGTCGTTGAAACCGGGCGTGAGCACGGGGTTGGCTGCGCTCAATTCCCAGTTCTTCAGGTCTTTGGAGCGCGCAACGTAGGTTTCGAAGAACCAGCGCGGCTGCCGATGCTCGAGGTAAAGCAGGTAGTAAAAGCCGTTAACATACCGGATGCACGGGCAGGCCGCGTAGCGGTCTGCGCCGAAGATGGCGTCGGGCAGCCTGGTCCAGGTGTCCAGGTCGCTGGACACGGCGAACTTGATGGTGAAGGGCGTGAACTTCGGGTCGTCAGATTCGCAGGCCATGACGAAGCCGTTCTCACCCTGGCAAACGGAACTGTTGAACAAATGCTCGTTTTGCTGGGTAACCGCGATCTTCCGGGTCCACTCCTGCAGATCCTTTGACTTGAAGAGTGTCACGTCGTTCCAGCCGTCAGGCGAAAAGCGCGAGGCGAAGACGTAGAGTGTGCCCTGGTGCGCCAGGGCGGACGCCAGGCCATAGCCTTGGGCGAAGCGCGCCAGTGGGCGGCCGGTTTCCACGTCCTCAAGCGTGAGGAAATAGTCCTGCGGTGCGCCGCCGGTGGCGGGCCGATGGCACTTCATCAATGTCAGACGGTCCTTCCAGGCCACCGGAGCCGCTTCGCAGATGTCCCCCAAGTCCGGTTGATCGACGCTCAGGCGAGCCCGGAGCGGTGGCAACGGCGGCTTGGGCGCCAGGAGGCCCTGAAACACCTCGACCGGCCAGTGGCCGAGCCGGAGCATGCCTTTGGGCACCTCCTGCTGAAATTGGACGTATGCTTGCACGTCGCCTTTGAGCGTGTAACCGACCTCGCCCTTGCCGGCGCCAAAGATCTTGTAGCCCATGAGCACGCAGTTCTCGAGATCCACGTGCAGGAGTTTGCCCTCGATCGTGCTGAAGATGACGCCAGTGCCGGGTTTGCCCTGCGGTTGGGAAAAGTTCAGGCTGATCAGGCGGCAGTTCTTGAGGCCGACTCGAGTGTCAGCCGGCATAGCCCGGGTTGCCCGCCTGCAGGGCGTTGTCGGGTCCTGCGAGAGTGCAATCCTCGAACACCACGTCCGGTTGCGCCGGCAACTCGGGGTGCTCGGCGCGCACGTAAGCGCCGGCGGCATCGCCCCACCAGTCCAGGCACCAAAGCTGGCAACGGCGAAAGACGCTCGGTTCGTCCGGGCGTGAAAGGATATTGCCGGCCCCGCCGCCAAAGGCGCGGCCGATGCCGACGCAGTCCTCAACCCGCACGCTGAACGGTTCCGGGTGGTCCACGAGATCGAAAAACAGCCCGCCATCGCCGCCCGTGGCATAGCATCGCCGGATCGCCCAGCGGTCCCAAACGGCTGCCGAGAAGGTCTCTCCCCTGTGCTCCGCGGACCAGCCCTTTTTGTAGGCGCGAATCGGGCCCCACCAATCGTAGCTCTTGAATCCCCTTTGCGCATCGCCCGAGTCAATCACGACCCAACCGCGCGTGCCCGACCCGAGGGCGCCATCCCAGTCACCCAGGAGTTCATTGTAGGCGCCAGGAGCACCCCGGTGGGCCGGGTAGAGGTTCGCCTCCATGTAAGTGTCCGGCCGCACGATGACACGGTGGTTGCCGCGCTCATCCAGCACCGCGTTAAGCCCCGCCTGGATAGTCGTCAACGCCTTCGCCCAGGAAGAACCGTCGGAATTGTCCCCAAGCTTGGAAACAAAAATCGTTCGGCCCCGGTCGCGGGATGCGCCGGCGGGTGTTGCTTCCGCAGCCCGCAGCGATTGGCCGAATGGAAGGCTAGCCAACAGGAACAAAAGAGTCGCTGCCCGAGCGAGTTTGGCAATGTGCATCGGGGAGGCCACGGAATTAGGGTCTGGCCGGCGCCTCTTTGTTCCAGGCGCGCAGCCGCTGCGCGGAGATTTGGACGTTCTCCCGGCCGGCCACTTCGAGAGTGGTCAAGCCGTCGAACCCGATGGCGGAGAGCGCCTCGACGATGGACTTGATGCCGATAACACCATCGCCCAGGGGTATCGGACCCATCCCGCAACCGTAGATCTTTCCGCGCTGGGCTTCCCAGGAGGCGGGCAGGTCTTTCCAATGCACGTGGCGGATGCGGGAACCGAACACGCGGACGAACTGGAGCGGGTCCCCGCCGCCGAGCCACGGGTTGCCAGTGTCGAGATTGATCCCGACCGTCTTTTGGTGACCCAGCGCCTCGAGCAGACGCGCCATGCCTTCCACGGTGTCCGTGAGGATTCCGTGTGGTTCGAGCAGGAGTTCGAGCCCTAACTCCTCCGCCCAGCGGATGGGCTCGCAAAGCTTTTCGCAAACGCTGAAGACACGCTGGGAATCGTTCAAGCTCCGGCCAAAGGCGGTCTTGGGATCGCCTTCGGTCGTGATCACCTGTTGGATGCCGAGAAGCCGGGCGAGTTTGACCGCTTTGATGATCTGGTGGGTGCCGTAACGCTCCGGGGCGGTCGGATCCAGCAGGTTGGCGTGCGCGCAAACGCTGGCAATGGTCAGCCCGAACTCCTTGGCCATGTCGAGTATCGTGCCGGGGTGGGAATCCAGGCTGAAGGAGGCCGCAAAGCCATACTCGGTGCCGAGCGTGGCCCCATCATGGTTGTCGGTGAGGTCGGCGTAATGAAAACCCAATTCGCGGATGACTTCGAATTGCCGGCGCATGGGCGTGAACGGTTCCATCAGGGCGAAACATCCAATCTTCATTGCGTTTGGAAACTAATGGTTCACACCCGGGGTCCGGTCCACCACGAGCCAGCGGAGGTTGGGGTCTTTGGGGCCCGGGGCAAAATAAGGTTCCAGCCACGTCCAGTCCAGGTACCTGATTCCGTGGAGGGTATTGGCTGAATGCCACTTGTGGATTTCCGAATGGCCATCGGCAAAGGAAAGCCCGCACGCGCCGTTGTGAATGCTGCCCGGGAAATCCAGGTAGGCGGGCGTATCGGTGTTCATGAAGCAAGCGCCGTCATTGAGGCTGTCGAGATGCTCGTCGATGAACACCCACGCCATCGCGGGGGACATGCGCAACGTCGAGAGCTTGGGCACCGCATAACAGCCCCCGGTCTTGTCGGCATTTTTGCCTCCCCACACCCCGTTCATGGAGACGCTCCGCGCCCGGCCGTGCCAGCCCAGGATTCTCTGCGAGGGGCCCATGTGAATATCGGCAGGGCACTTGAAAATCCCGGTGTTTTTGGCGGTGTAGGGAGCCAGCAGGCAAAGGGTGGGGTCGGTCAGGTAAAGCAGGTTCGTGTTCTCGGAGGAGCCGCTCCAATCCAGCCATCCGGTGACCCAGGAGTTGCTGCCGAAGCCGCCGCTATAATTGGACGGCAGCCAGTCATTGTTCTCAAAGGCGTACGCCAGCCACGCCAGGTTCAGTTGCTTGAGGTTGCTCATGCACTGAATGCCCTGGGCCTTTGTCTTCGCCCGGCTCAGGGCTGGCAGCAGCATAGCCGCCAGGATGGCGATGATCGCGATCACCACCAACAACTCGATGAGAGTGAAGCCGTGAACGCCAGGCAACGCGGGACGGGCTGCGGGAACGTGCCGCTGCCCCGGGCTGAAGATCCAGCCCCGGCGGCCCCGGTCTTTCGCTCGAGATAGCTTCTTCATGCGACTCCACCCTAGCACGTTCCCTTGACCCCGTCTTGCGTTTACCTTCGATGAAGGAAATCGCACATGACTTCAAGGTTGACACACCGCGGGCGCCTTCGCAGAGTGCTGAAGATCCAGGCATTGTGGAACAGCACTCGAAACCCCGGCGGCTCTGCCCGAACGACCCGGTGCGGATTCTCCGGCGGTGTATTATGGCGCGGGCAAACAGTATTTGGCTGACACTTGCCAACCGCTGGTGGCCGCCGCTCGGGCCGGACGGGTGCAGTTGTGCGCTCTGGGGAGGGGAGGTTACCCTGGCCAACGGCTGCCTGAGGAGGAGTTGGACGGATTGCGCAGCATTGGCTTCTGGAATGCCGGGCCGAACCAGGATTGGGGTTTGCCGCCGCACCGCAACGAGGGGATCGAGATTTCATTCCTGGTCAGCGGCCAGACCCATATCACGGTTGAGGGGCATCAGCAGGTGCTCCTCCACGACGAGTTGATGATCACGCGCCCGTGGCAGGAGCACTGCATCGGCAATCCCCGCATTGGCCCCTGCCGGTTGGCATGGTTTATCATCGATGTGGAAGTCCGGCGCCCGCACCAGCAATGGCGCTGGCCGCTGTGGGTGCTGCTCAGCCGCCAAGACCTGGCCGACCTGACCTGCTTTCTGCGCCAGAACGAGCAGTACGTGTGGCATAGCACAGGTGAACTGCGCCACTGTTTCAAGCGCCTGGTCAAATCGCTCGAGGACTCCGCCCGCGGCAATCACTACTCGCGGCTGGCGGTGCTGGTGAACGAGGTGCTGATCGGCCTCGTTGATATGTTCCGGCAGCGGGACATCCCCTTGAAGGAGAGTTTGACCAGCTCGGAACGCACCGTCCGCATCTTCCTCGACGAGTTGAAGCACGCTCTGGACCGGGAGTGGACCCTGGACGCGATGGCGGAAAGTTGCCACATGGGCGTGACACAGTTTGTCAGCTATTTTCGGAAGGCCACCAATTTAACGCCGGCCCATTTCCTGAGCCTCGCCCGCCT
Source organism: uncultured bacterium (assembly GCA_963749495.1). Classification (GTDB taxonomy): domain Bacteria; phylum Verrucomicrobiota; class Verrucomicrobiia; order Limisphaerales; family UBA8199; genus CAVQND01. Next base: position 473,908 of record CAVVMW010000010.1, on the reverse strand, counting down.
CGAAAGATCCAAGGAACTGCTGCTCCAGCCGGGTCAGTCGATCACCGCTATCGCTTTCGCCTGCGGCTTTTCCTCCAGCCAGTACTTCGCCAGCACGTTCCACAAACAGTTCGGCTGCTCCCCGCGCGAGTTCCGCGAACAGCGCCAGGCGGCCAGAGGCCTGTGTCCGAGGGACATCCGGCAATTGCCCTAAGAGGGCGTCCGAATGACTGGCCGGGATGAAGACTGCCGCTCCAGCCCCCAAGGTCAGTCCGGGCCAGTTTGGGACGCCAACGGCGTCATTCATACCAGCCCAGGGCAACGCCCTGGGTTCATCGGCGCAAAACCATCCTGAGCGCTGAAGGCGCGACTCATTGTGCTCCGGGATTGTTGTAGCGGCCTGGCGGTGTCCGTTTGAGGTCCCCGGCCCCAAGGAGACCCGTATGAAGCAGGCCGCTGGCCTGCCACCGAATTAAATTGCACGGAAACCCAGGGCGAGGCCCTGGGCTGGTATGAACCAGGCCTTCGGCCTGAAGGCAACGGATACGATAAGGTCTGGTCAATGAGCGAGGCCGACGATGTGGGTAAAGACAAGTCCCGCTGAGCGGGATTGGGCTATTATCATGCGTTGCTCCGGGACCAGCATGAAGACATTGGCCGGCCCGTCCGCGCCGATGGTGGATCGGCCGGGAAGGCGCGGACGGGGCGTCCGCGCTCCGATGCGCGACCTGAATAGTTGGGCTTTGGGCCGTCGCCCTACGGACTCACCTGCACCCGGTAGAATCTCTGGGCGCCGGTGGGAACGGCAGTATAAGGCGACGGCGGATTTCCCGAAACCGGCAGGTAAGGCCCGGCCACATTGGTGGCCTGGAGGAGTGTTCCTTGCGGCCAGCTCAGGAGGAGGTTTGCGCCCGAGCGCTGCACGGTCAAGCGGACCGAGGGGACTGAGACCAGGTTGTCCTGGAGTTGCACCCCATTGAAGGTGCCGTAGGGGGTTTGATTCGGGTCGTTGGCGATTTGGACAACCAGGGCGCCGGTGGCGTCGGGTTTGGCGCTCTGGTTTTGGGCATAGTTATCGCCCAGAGCGAAGCTGTCGCGAGTGGACAAGGTATTGGTCCCGTTGATGGCGCCGGAAAGGACGGCGCTCTGTCCCGGCTGGTTTCCGGCCGAGAAGACCACCAGGTTATACGTGGCATTCGGATCCAGGCCGGTTAAGGTTATAGTCATGACCGCGGGTTGCTGACAATAGTCGTAGAATGACAACAGACCCGCGGTTTGCGTGCCCGGCGGCAGGCCGCCCGCACCAAAGTTGCCGGACCCAGTCACACCTGGATGCTTATGCCTACCCCCGTGGCGGCGCCCGTCACGTCCAGGAGGTTTGTGCTTGTCGTGCTATTGCCGGCCACGACGTTCCAGTAGTCCGGCAACTGGCCGAGCACTGCCGGTCCGGAGAGGCTCGATTGGACCCCGACGTTGATCAACTGGTGAGCAGGGATCGGCAAGACCTCCAAGATTGCGGCGGGACTGCTGGTGGCCACGCCGACCGCGTTGGATACAATGACCCGGTATTGGGCGGCGTCGAGCAGGGTTGCCGCCGCGATCGTGAGCGAGGCGTTTGTCGCGCCGCTGATCCGGCCTCCGTCCACGAGATTGGTGAACACACCGTTGGCGCCGGCCTGCCATTGGTAATGCCTGGGAGAAGACCCGCCGACCGCGGCCGTGAACTGGACTTGCTTGCCGGCGTAAACGGTCTCGGATTGCGGCGGGCTTACCACGGTCGGTGCCGCGGGCTCGCTCAGGTCCTCCAGCGTCAGGCCGTTGACCGCGGCGAGGTTCACCGACGCTGTCATGATGATGATCGGGGCCCCGCCATCGCCGGGGAAGTCATAGGTAACGACCACCCCTTTGGGCTCGGTCAGATAGGCGCCCATGGCCGCGCTATCCAGGTTGGTCACCAGGTCGGTTCCATTGATGTTCACCCCGAAAACTCGCGCGCCGCCGCCGTTGAAGTAAACCTCGTGAAAGAGGAGCTGCAGTCTATAATTATGGCCCGCCACGGTGTTAGTGTCTAACATCCAATCCACCGTGGATGCATACAGGACGCCGCCGCAAACCCTGGACAGATTCTGCTCGGCCAGGGTGCTGCCGAAGTTACCACCCGCTCCCAGATACGAGGCCCCGCCAGGAGTCTGGGAGAAGAAAAACACCGCATCGCCAATCTCCAACGGCCCGGCATCGGAGCCGCCGTAGTACTGGGCCAGCACAAAGTTGCCATCGAGGTCAAGTCCTTGTCCGGGGTCGGGGCCGGTGAACACGGCCAGAGTGGCGTTGGTGGACACCATCAGTGTGGCGGCAGTGCTGGCCTGGCCTTGGCCGACGGAGTTGACGGCGGTTAGCCGGTAACTGCCGGCATTGGTTGGCTGGAGGTTCATCAAAGTCAGGACATTGTTGGTGGCCCCAGGCAGGTCCGTGAACCCTTGCCCCTGGTCGAACTGCCACTGGTAGGTGATAGGGAGTGTGCCCTGATACGCCGCCTGGAAGGTCACCAGGCCTCCCAATGGGGACTGCGCCCCAGGGGGGGTCGTATCCGCCATCAGAACAGGCACGCTGGCCGGGGCAACCGTAAGAGAGGCGCCCGGGCTCGTGGCGCTGCCATGGGCGCTCGTGACGACGAGATAGTAAGTGCCTTGTGCCGACGTGGTGGTGACGAATGTGTAAGCCGCGTTCGTGGCCCCAGGGATGTTCTTGGGTCCGGAACCGGTGTCCAACTGCCACTGGTAATTGAGCGGAGCTGTGCCGCCGGTCTTGGCGGTCAGCGTCACGCTCGTGCCCGGCATAAACTGCATTCGTGGGCGAAATCGAAGGTGTGTTGGCGTAGGGAGGGAGGGCCTTCAGCGCCAGGATCACCTGGAGTCCGGACCAGCCGCTGTAGTGCGCAGTGCCCGTGTAGAGACCGCCCCCGCCGGCATAAAAGGAGAACGTTCCAGAGATGTTTCCATTCCCGTCGGACAAGACGCTCGTGAGCCCCAGGGTCCCATCCGGATTGCCAAAGACCACCCCCGCCAGCATGTTGGTCCCGGCCAAATTGGTTAGGGATTGATTGCCAATGGTCCAAACGCCAGGGTTATCAAAGGCCACGGCTCCCGCGACGATTTCCGACTGGCCGTAAAAGGCAAGGTCATAGTTGGTATTCGGAGTCAATCCGCTGATTTGCCAGCCGATTGGGGCGTCGGTGGCCACCAGGTAAACCACATTACGGCAGAGATTATCCACGTCCCCAGTGTCATAGAACCCGTAGCTCGCCACGGGATTGGTGTTCAATACGAAGGTAACGGTGGTGGAATTCCCGTTGCCATCGAGCAGCGGCGTCCCTGCGGTTGAAGGCGAGCCCGCCGGGGCCGCCGCAACCACGTCCAGGATATTCCAATCCCCAACCTGCCCGCCAAAAAACGCCGTCCCGCCGTCATCTGCCGTGGCAGTCGGAGCGCCGTCCTCGCCTTGGAAAGCGATACTGACAAGCTGCGCCGGGGCGGCCAAAGTGCCCGCCGCAAGCAGCAGCGCCACGGCCATCGCGCACCAGAGCGATGGATGGCCGGGCGGACGCCGGGTTGGGTTGGAGAGCCGCCGGGAACGGGAGGGGAGCCCGGTCGGGCCAGACTGGCCGGTCGAGTTGATCCATTGCAGAGGAGAGGTCGTTTTCATGGTTTTCATAGAGATGTCAGCGTGTTAACTCGCCATGATAGCACAACCACGGCCCCTGGCTTTCGATTCCATTCAGTGAAGAAAATTGTAAATGTTCCGATCCCTTCGGGATGGGGCAGGCATGACAGAGTTGCGTCTGGGCGTTCATGCCGTGGTGGTACGGGCCACATGGGCTCCACGGGTGGGGGTGTAGGACAAAAATCTTCACAAAATGGATTTTGCTGGGCTTTCGTCACAAAGAGTGTCTAGGAATCCAGATACGCACTGGCACGGCCCCGATCGATGCCGCCGCATCAGGCCGCCTCTTCGTTTCCTTTGTTTCCTTCTGTTCTGTTCCTGTGCCCAGCCGGCGGGACGCAGGAAAAGAACAGAAGGGAACGAAGGAAACGAAGGATCGAACGCCCGGATCAGCTCTGAGGTCTGCGATCCGGAGGCCCAAGGAGAATTCTGTCCCACACCCCACTGGCGGTTCGGGCCGGATTTGGATTTGATTCGATGGGCAATCCTTGCTTGGCTTGCGGAGGCATGAACTCGATGAAAATCACGAAGATCATAAGCGCGGGGCTGCGCGGGGCCACACCCGAGGGCGGCTGGAGCAACGAGTTGCGACCGGAGGATTGCGTTCAAACACTGGTGGCCGTCCACACCGACGAGGGGTTGATCGGGCTGGGCAGCTCGTTTACGAACGACGAGCTGGTGCGGGCGGCGCTGGCGGTGCTGGCGCCGCTCTACGAGGGGGAGAATGCGCTGGAGCCGGAGCGGGTTAGCGAGAAGCTGCACCAGAACACCTTCTGGCTGGGGCGGGGCGGCTCGGTTACGCACGCGATTAGCGGCATTGACATCGCGCTTTGGGACTTGCTGGGCCAGGTGACAAAGCAGCCGGTCGGACGGCTGCTGGGGGGACGGTATCGCGAGCGCGTGCGCCCGTACGCCTCGCTGCTGATGGCAGAGCCCGGGGCGCTGGCGGAGCATCTGCACGAGGTCAAGGCGCATGGGTTTCGCGCCTTCAAGATCGGCTGGGGGCCGTTTGGCCGGCGAAATCGGGCCTGGATGAGGCTATCGTGCGCGCCGCGCGTGAGGCGGTGGGCGCCGACTCGTTGCTGATGGTGGATGCCGGCGGCAGCGATGCCTTCTGGCCGCAAGGCTACAAATGGGCGGTGCGCACGGCCGAAATGCTCGCGGATTACGACGTCGCGTGGTTCGAGGAGGCGCTGCCACCCGATGCGCTCGAGGACTACGTGCGGTTGCGCCGCCGCGCCCCGTTGCCCATTGCAGGAGGCGAAGTGTTCACGCGCCGGCAGAGCTTCCAGCCCTGGCTCCAGCAGGGTGCCTTGGACATCGTGCAACCCGACGTGACCAAGGTAGGCGGCATCAGCGAGGAGCGGCGGATTGCCTGGATGGCCAAGGAGAACGGCGTGAGGTTCATTCCGCATGGCTGGAACACCGCCATTGGCCTGGCGGCGGATCTGCAGCTTGCGTCCGCTTTCCCCGACACCGACCTGGTTGAGTATCTGACCGGCTCGCCTTTTATTGACGACATCGTCGTCGAGGGCTGGCATTTGGACAGTGAAGGCATGCTGCCCATTCCGGGCCGGCCGGGTTTGGGGGTGTCACTCAACCGGGAAGCGCTGGCGAAATACACGCGAGGCGAGAAGCTAATCGAGTAATGGGCGGCTTGCATCCATACGCAGCCAGGCCAGCGCGCCCAGAAGGTAGGAGGCGGCAAAGTGTTAAGGCTGCCCCCCTTTTCTCCCGGCCGGGTGGTCTGCGGCGCAGGGGGTATGTTATGCAAAGGTGGCAGTTATCCAAAGGTGTTCGAGCAAATGCCTGCCACGACAGCGTGCAGCGGAGGGTGAACTTTCCATAACTCCCAGTTTGGAGGAAAACGGATTGAGCCGTCAATTTGAGCGCAGTCGGCCGAAGGCGATTCAGCCTGACAGCGAACGAATCCAGTTTGGCCGTGCGGAAACCGACTTTGGCGGATACTTGACCGTTACCGGCCGCAGCCGAGTCGCATCAGCACCTGAACAAAACCGAGGACGAACAGTGCAGGAGTTATGTCAAGATGATTGCCTCGCATCCGCCGACGCACGGCGCGGCAGTCCAGCGGTTGCTCCGGCATCGCCAGACCCAGATCATGCTGTATTTTCAATGCGTTTGTAGACTTGCTCGCATCCCAAATGGCGGTCGGATGCAGATGGAAAAAAAGGAAAAGGGGGTCAACCCAAAAAGGGAAAAAGGGGTCAAACCCATAGATTAGTTCACTTGGTGCTGCCTGGGTTGCCTTTTGTGGGAGGCGGCGCTTGGCCTGTAGCGGGTGGCGAGCCGCGCCCCATGTGGTTGTGCAGGTTGCGATTTGCTCCTTTCGATGTGCCCAGGTGCATCCGCGCAGCGATGTCCTTGACGGAGAGGGTCGTTTCGCGCCGCAACCGTGCGGCGATCTCCAGCTTGTCAGGATCGTTCTTCCGGCGCTCCTCCAAGTCCCCTTTCCTCCAACCAAGCCGGCGTAACTCCGCCGCCACGATCCGCTCCGCCTTCGCCTGGGCTGCCTGGCGGTGCAGTTCACCGGAGTGGTGTTCCCCCAGGCCCCCTTCCATGCGCAGGAGCATCTGCCGCTTAAAACCCTCGCTGCCCAGACACCAGCCACGCTGCATCGCTCCCAAAACCGCGGGATCGGTCTCTTCTGCGCGCCGTCGCTCCATCCATGCCTCGAACCGTTGCCGCCCGGCCGCGCTGTCCTCTTGAATCCCGTGCTCGCCCAACAACCGGTCCACCCGGACCCACTGCGGCCGATGCTCGGGCGCCGCCAGATAGGCGCCAAAACTGCTCCACGGGTACGACAAGAGCCGCTCCCCGGCCCGGATCAGCCTGGCGCGCACCGGGTTCAGATGCACGTAATCGCAGGCAGTCCGCAAATACCCATTGCCGCTGCCCTCGACGAGCTGTGATTTGTACCTCCCGCTCAACACGTGGCCCAGGAGCTTATGTCGGTGGTTGAGCCGGATGGTGTAGGTGCTCTGGAGCCAGGCCATCCCGGCCACCAGGTTCGGTTCAGGAGTTTCGACCACCAGGTGATAATGGTTGGGCATCAGGCAGTACGCATGCACCTGCCAGCCCGTCTTCTGGCAGGCCTCGGCCAGGGTCTTGATGAAATCATGCCGATCCACATCATCCAGGAAGATCTTATCCCGCCGGTTGCCACGGCTCATGAGATGATACATGGCCCCAGGGTATTCAAGACGGAGTTTGCGAGGCACGCGGGGAGGTTATGCCGCAAGAAGCCAGGCTGTCAACTTAGAAATGCACCTATCTATGGGTTGACCCCTTTCCTTTCATGCACCGGACAACGGCGTCCCCCTGCGCCGCCCCTCCTCAGGGGGTCATAACCGAGCGATAGAAGCGCGTTGCGGAAGGCGGCGGGTTGGTGTCAATCACATTGACCCAGTCTCCCGTGCCGACGTTCGTGCTAAACGGCATCCAATGCTGCAGATCCGTTGAGCTGTAGGAGACGTAGCGCTGGCCGGGCAGGCTGAGCAACTGAAAGCGGAAATTGAGCAGGTTGTTCCCGCTGGCGGGGGGCACCTGAAGTCTCGGGGCGAGCTGGTTGAACCTTTGGGCGGCGAGATCAACCGCCTCGTTCGGAAGCGAGCTTGAAAAAGTTGAAACCAGGCTCTGGAACGTATTGGCGCCACCCAAGTAGTCATCGAGGTACAACGCTGAATGGGCGACCACGAAGTAGGTTTGGATACGCTCCCGGTCAGGGTTTGACGGGTCGAGTTGGATGGCTTGCTGGCCATAGTTTCGCGCACCGACGTAGTCTCCGGAAAAGTAGTGTTGAAATGCAAGTCGGCCAAGGTGGGTAGCCTGCTCGTCATCGCCGTCGGTACTTGTCACATCAAACGGCAGGTCCTGCCCGTGGAGGACCCCGTCCGCCGGAAGCAGGTTGGTGTCCGTCAGGCCCGTCCCATTCCAGGCCACCGTCACCACGTAACCGCCTTCCGTAAGCCCAGCTACCGTGTCGGGAACCAACCATTCGCGGGATCGAGCGGCGGGCAATCCCTCGAACGTGGGGGCGTCGCCAGCGAGGGGACGCAAATACGGCGGCCACTGGTCCGGCCCCATGGTTAAGACCAGGTTTTGATTCGCATCGACCTGGTACAAGCTCAATTGGACGCCGTCCTGCCAGTTGGTGGCGATCGCTGGGGGGACGACCGGGTCGCCCGGAGGTTGGCCGGCCTCGATTAGGCGCATCTGGATGGCGACCGCCCGGCTTGCCTGGGGGCAACTCAAGCGAACGCGCACGCGCAGTGGGTCGTCCTCAAACATGCCGTCCCAGCTCAGGCTGGCGGTGATCTTCAAAGGAGGAGCGTTGTTGCTCTGGGCCCCGGCTTGTCGCGGTGCCGACGCGGCCACCAGGCACCCCAGAGCGATTCCCGCAAAGCAACGGCGCACGCGTCGGGCGATCTCGAACTCCGATTTGGATTTCATAGCGGTTCCTGGGGGTTAGCGGTCGGTGACTTTGATTTGATACCAGCAGCCGCGGCCATTGGCCGTGTGGTCGGCGCTCCGGCAATAGATGTCGGGCCAGGGCGACCGGGCCGTCAGTTCGAACCGGTCGTTGGGGTTCCTGGGAAACTCGAAGCCAAAATAGCGCAAGACGCACTCCATTTCCCCGGCCCCCGTGGGAGCATGGTGACGGATGCCCAGGCCGTGGCCCATTTCGTGCGTCGTCACGTCGGCCAGCCGTTTGAAGTAGCGCTCTTTCTTGGCGTCAGGATTGGCGGCGATATAAGCGTCCGCGGCGGCGGCCACAGCATCCTCCATATTCTGCTGGTCGGCCGGCGACAAGGCCGGGTAGTTGGTGTAGGCGGGCAAGCCCCAGGTGTGGTAGATGACAAAACCGCGAATCTCCGTCTCGAAGAGCGGAGGGTAGATAGTGATGAGAAAGGTGTTGAGCGGACTGTCGAATCCGGAAGTCGTGTAATCGGGCCAGGTCATGCCCAGCACGCTCTGCAACGAATTAGTGGCGCCCCAGCTTTGGCCGCCGGAAGCCTTCGACTTCCAGAGGCTATCCCAATCTGGCGGCACTTCGGGCGTGTCCTCGATGTCCATAATGACCTGGATGGCGTGTTGGTCAACGGCGTGGCCGAAGCCGGACGAGTTGAAATTGACGACGCGGTGAAAGGCGGACGCCTTGCCCGGGCCGGTCCATTCGTCGTCCTCCACAAACCGGGTGAGGCACCCTGAAACCACGGGGAAGCTGCTGCTCCGGGAGTATTTTCCTTGCGCCAGGTTCTTGACCAGATCGTCGGGGTCGTAAACGAACACGTACTTGTTGGTGGGGGTCAACCGCTCGTACAGCCCCTGGAATTGGAACCCCCGGTATCGCTCATAAAGCCCGATGCCGTCCCCTTTGCTCCTGTGGTCGGTCGGGTAGTCCACCTCGTCCCAATCCGGCGCCAAATTCTGATCATACACCCCCATCTGCTTTTCCCAGGCATCGGCGATGTGATTCTGGTTGTCATCCAGCGGAACGGTGAGGTCATATTGGTCCGGCTGGCCATCGACGTGCCCCATGTATTTCTTGCCTTGGACTGTGGCTTGAACCCTGAGTTGGCCGTACGCGCCGTAATCATAGCTGGTGAGCGACACGAAGCAGGATTGGGCGGCGTTGGTGGTTTGGCCGCTCTGCCCATCTTCGGCCACTTGAATCCCGGAGGTGCCATCGATCTGAAGGTCGTAATCCTGGGTGGCCTGGTCCATGCCGGGAAAGTTGAGGCAGATGCCGGGCTCTTGCGAGGTGTTCAGCAGGTTGATTTCAAAAGTGCCTTGGCCGGCTGGCGCGTTCGTCGCGTCCTTGGCTCGAATCTCCAACTGCACCACGAGGCTGTTGCCAGGGGTCTTTTCGTCCGCCCCCGCTTGCGGAATCCACTGGTCAAAGTCCTCCGGCGGGATGATGACCACATCAAACTCCGGCTCATCAACCGTGATGCTGAAGGTGGCCTGCATCGAGCCCTGTGATTGGACCGGGGCCATTCCCGGGTCGGTGATGTGGAGGGAGGATTGGGCCAGGCCTTGGCCTGAGGCCGAGATCTGCGGCGCGTTGGTGGCGAAGGTCATCCGGCCATTCTTCACCTCGTCCCAATTGACCCAGGCGGAGTGAAGGGCCTCGTAACCCCAGCCTCCGCTGTCGATCTCGCCGCCAAAAACGTCCACTCCGTCCACCGCGATCGGCGGGAAGCTGCCCTCCTCGAAATCCGCGTATCCGTCTTGCGCCGAGAAATTCACTCCCAGGAAGAAGTCTTCATCCTCCCAACCGCTTGCCCTGTAAAAGGACCATTTGCTGGTGCCCAGGGCGTCATATGCGTCGGTTCCATAGCCTTCAACCGAAATGGCGTAGTCCTTCGTCGGTGGCCCGGAGGGGGCTAGGTAGCCAGAGTAATCTACACTCATCGGCCATCGCGTCGTCCCGCTGACGGTGACCGTCACCGACTCGTCATACTGCTCCCCGGGCTGGGACCAGTGCGAATCGCCGGTGTAAATCACCGTTGCGTTCAAAACCAACTCGTGTTTGCCTGGCGGGATCTGCCCGAAAGTCAGCGGTGGCCTCCCCAGGCCCAGGAAGAAGATGGAGGCCAACAAGAGAACGGAACGCCTCATAAAGTGCACTCGTGCTCCCGGAAGGGATGAACCGCATCACCCGCGCGGTCCATCTGGCCGAAACACGGCTTGATGGTTGATCACCAACCCCGGGACTGTCAAGCAACTACTGATAAGAAATTGCTTTTTTTGCCGCCGCGCCGCTTTTGACGCTTCGCGGGTGAGGGACAATTGGTTTCTGGCCACGCTCATTACGGTCGGATGCTGCCAGAAGAGGACCAGAGAGTCAAGCGGAGAGTTTTGCCGGTTTTTGATGATTTTGGCGCAACATGGGGGCTCTGGCGCGTGGTCGGGCCTGAGGGTCGGCTCAGCGGCCGAAAGTTGCGCGGCAGGGACGCCGGCTCCGTGGCGACCGAGCCGGGAAGAGGCCGCGACCGGGCAGGCCCCTCCGAACCGGCCTTCCGGAGGACGATTCTCAATCCGTGAGCACGGTTTCGTAATGAGGCTGCTGACTACGACCAGGAGCAGTTCAGAGAGGCTTGGCAGCGTATCGGCCGGGGTGAAGCCGGGCTCGACCAGGAGGATGCTGAAGTGTGTGTTGTGCCCTGAAATTGGCTCTTGACCTGGCTCGGTGAAGCGTTAAAGTTGGCTCGTGCGAAGAGCATTTGCCTGGAAGGCGGCCTGTTCTGATAAGCTGGCAGTCCGGCACAGGGGGATTTCGCGTTTGGCACGAGTGTATCTTGAGCACCATTGCAAGTGCCTTATCATCCTTCTCGCGTTCATTGTGGTGCGGATGCCACCGGCGGCAACAGCGCAGCAGCCTAGTGATTTCATATGCACGACCAATAACGGCACTATCGCGATTATGGGATACACAGGTCCAAGTGGTGCGGTGACCATCCCAGACACGATCGATGGCCTGCCAGTCACCAGCATCGGAGGCAACGTGTTCCAGGGCTGGATCGACCTAACCAGTGTCTCGATTCCCAATAGCATGACCAGCATAGGAGAATGGGCGTTCGACAATTGCTCGAACCTCAACAAGGTAACGATCGGCGACAGCGTCGCCACTATTGGATTTGGAGCCTTCTTTCGATGCACCCGCCTGGCTGCGCTCACGATTCCCAGCAGCGTCACCAATATCGATGAGGAGGCGCTTTACGAGTGCACGAGCCTGACCAGCATTACAATTCCTGACAGCGTCACCCACGTCGGAGACTCAGCTTTTGCTCTAGCGAGGCAGGGCCTCAGACCGTGGATTGGGCATCTTGCCCAAGCCCCCACGGGCAGGATGCCCGTGCCACAAACTTGACCTGTCTGCATCATGTTTTGAAATTCAAGGACTCTAGACAGCAGCCTGACCAACATCACGATAGGCAACGGCGTCAGCAGCATCTCGCAGCTCGCGTTCGGGGGATGTACAGAGTTGACCAGGATCACCATCCCTAACAGCGTCACCAGCATCGGAACGTATTGCTTCGAGGGCTGCACCAGTCTGACCAACGTTTAACTGATAAGAATTTGGTTCTTGCCGCGCCGACGGTTTGACGCTGCGCGGGTGAGGGAGAATTGGTTCTTGGTCTCACTCACTACGGTCGGATGCTGCCAGAAGATGGCCCGAGGATCAAGAGGAAGGTTTTGTCGGTTTTTGATGGTTTTGGCGCAACTTGGGGGGCGCTGGCGCGTGCTGGGGCCTGAGGGGCGGCTCAGCGCGAGCAAGCACGCGGAGCAGTGGAAGCAGTTCGCGCAACGCGGACGGGCTGCTGCGGGTGGCGCACATGGAGATTCTCGGTGGCCCTTGCGGGCCGGGGTGGTCTGTCCAATTAGAAGGCAAGTTGGCATGAGTGCCCTCGGGCAAAACGACCTGCCAAGACCAATCTTGACCCTGTCGACGTTGCCCAACGACTTTCAAACGGCAACCCACCAGCGGATGCGGCGGATAGAGGACTTCAATTTCGGCCGGCAAATCACCAGCGCCATAGGTAGTCTGTGATGCAGCATGGACAGGATAGCGGGTCAACATGCCAGACGCGGAGGATCCGCCTTCGCTAAAGCTATGGCGGGACAGGTCAGGTCCCGCCACCTTTTGGACGGGAGTTGGAGCGGCGGTGGCGGCGAAAGGCCCGGGCGGTGCGGGACCAGATCCGAGGGCAACCCTCGGTGGCGAACGCCACCCATTTTGTTGCTATACCAACCGTTTCACCCGCGTAGCGTCAAAACCGGCGGCGGGGCGAAAAAGCAAATTCCTTTCAATTAGTTTAGGCAAGCGGTTCCAGCGGTGGCCCGGGCCCCAGTAATGGGCGGCTGGCATCCATACGCAGCCAGGCCAGGGCGCCCAGGAAATAGGAGGCGGCAAAGACCACGAAGACCGCCTTCCAGTTCCAGAGGATAGCGACCTTGGCGGCGACCAGCGGGCTGAGCATAGCGCCGATGGCGCCGACCGAATTCATACAGCCACTCACCGTCCCGGCGCACCGTCCGCCAATGTCCACCGAGGCGGACCACATGGCTGGCAGGGCCAGGTCCTGGAATGCCGTGCCGATGCAGATGATGACAATGACAGGCCAGGCCGAATTGGTGCGCGAGACGGTCAGCGCGCAAGACGCGGCAACGCCCAGCCCGATGGCGCCCTGCAGACTGCGCCCCCATCGCTTGCTGCCCGTGGAGCGGATCAACACGTCGGAGAGCCGCCCCCCGCCAGGCAGGCCAGGCCGCCGGCCAGCAGCGGCAAGCCGGTCATGATCTCCGAGTGCGAGTAGTCCACGTGGAATTGCTCCTTCAAGTACTTGGGCAGAAAGGTCACATTGAAGAACCAACTGAAGTTGGCGGTGAACGAAGCCAGATACAGCCACAGCAGGTTCGGCGAGAAAAACAGGCGGGCCCACGGAACCTGAGCCGGGGCCTCGTCCTGGTAAATGGACTCCGTCGCTGCGGCCCCGGCTCGGATCAGTTCGCATTCGGCCTGGTTGACCGAGGCCTTTTGCTCCGGCCGGTCACGGAACCAAAGGAAGAACAGCAGCGCCCACAACATGCCCGCTGCGCCCAGCATCCAGAACGCGCGTTGCCAGCCCCCGGCCACCGCCACGAGGCTGCCGATGATGGCCGGCGCAATGGCCCCGCCGAACCGGCTGGAGAGCCAAATCGCGCCCTGAGCCGTCCCACGCTCCCGGAACGGGAACCACCGGCCCAGCGCCCGCGCGATACTCGGATACGCGCCCGCCTCGCCCAGGCCAAAAAGAAAGCGCACCAGCACCATCGTCGCCAGGAACGTCCAGGGATCGGGGTGGCGAAAAGTCAGGCCGGCCAAGGCCCTGACCCCGCCGGTCAGGGCCGTGAACAAGGACCACCAGAGCACGATCAGCAGGATGACGGCCCGCGGGCGGAACCGGTCTGCCAACCAGCCCCCGGGCAGACCGAACAAGACATACCCGAGCACAAAGGCTGAGAAGACCCAGCTCATCCGTTCGGTGGCGCGGTCTTGGGCCAGCCTGGTCCGCGCGTCAGTGTCGTTGGCCAGCCCCTTCGCCGACAGGGCCTGCTCGTCGCGGGCGGAGAGCCGGCCCAGATCGAGGTCGTGTTCGATGTCACCCTGCACGCGCATGATGCAGATGCGGTCAAGGTAGGTCAGGCAGGCCAGCGAACAGAGGAGGACCAGCACCAGGTAGCGCACGCGGGTCGGCTGGACACCGGCGAAGCCGGAGGGTGGGTTCTGAGTATTAGCCATCCACGCGATCAGACGGACTTTTGCCCCCAAGGCATGGGCATCGTCGGCGCCCGGCGATGGTGATCGCGGCGGACGTCCACGGGGCGGTTCTTGAAGTAACGGATGAAGCGCAGGAGTTGGGTGACCGCTTCTTCGTATGCCTGGCGGCCCTTCTCGGAGGACGCCAGTTCGGCGGAACCGAGCGTGCCGGTTGCTGAATAACTGCTGGTCCAGGAAACCAAGGTCGCGGGACCTGCCGCGAACAGGTCCATCCAATTGAAGGGACTCTCTTCGTCGTTGATGCTGATCGTGCCGTTGCGGATTTGGTCTTTGCGCACATTGTCCCCATCCAGGTAGAGGTAGAGCGAGGTTTCCAGCTCGCAGGCGTGTGAGCAGCCGCCGGGGAATTTGCTCTGACGCCAGCGCGGAAGAAAGCTCTTGTCCACGGTGAGAAAGCTCCACCAGCCTGCCGCGATGCACTCGGCGTCGGTCTCCAGGTTGGTGCGGCGGGCAACCAAGTCGAGATTGGGCATGTTCGAGCCATGGCCGTTGAGGAGCAGGATTTTTTTGAAGCCGTGGTAGGCCAGGGACTTGGTGATGTCCAGCACGTGGTGGATGAAATGCTCGAAATCGCTGTTGATGGTGCCCGGGAAATCGAGCACATGGCCGGTGTAGCCGTAGCAGACCGGCGGCAGGACCAGGAGCAACTCGGGCGCTTGCCGACCGGCGCCGCGGGCGATTTCCACGGGGCAGACGACATTGACGTCCAACGGCAAGTGCGGTCCGTGCTGCTCGATTGCGCCGCAAGGCACGATGCACACCTTGCCCGACTCAATGGCGTCATTGATTTCAGGCCACGTGAGTTTTTCGTAACGGTATTCGGTCGCGGCGCGCGTTGTCATGGGGATAAGCTGGTGATGTCGTTCATGACTCGCGGCAATCTGGCCGGGCGGAATGAAAAGTCAAGCAGGACTGCTTTTTGCTTTGACTTTGCGGCGCTAGTGAGTAGCCTCCGCTACGGGCGAGCACAACGCTCGCTGACGTATGAATCTGAAGGAACTCACATTCGAGATCTTGCTCCTCCTGGTGACTCTTCCGCCTTGGCGTGCCTTACCGGCCTCGGAAGACGCGAACTGGGACGATCGGTTTGGCGGTTCTGGCGTTGATGGGAGCGTCGCCGCTGTCGCTATCCAGGGCGATCAAGTTTACGTCGGTGGCCGATTCAGCTCCGCGGGTGGCGTGCCTGCCAACAACATCGCCCGGTGGGATGGGACAAATTGGTGGGCTCTCGGAGCTGGTGTCAACGGCGATGTCGGGGCCATTGCGCTCATTGGGTCCGACGTGATAGCGGGGGGGAGTTTTTCACAAGCCGGAGGAGCGAGCGCCACCAATATTGCCAGGTGGGATGGGGCCAACTGGTCAAGCCTTGGCGCCGGGTTTGACGGCCCGGTCGCAGCTCTGGCCGCCGTCGGAACCGATATTTTCGCTGTGGGCAGCTTCAGCGCCGCGGGTGGAGTGGCAGCCTCAAACGTCTCGATGTGGGACGGGACGAAGTGGCTAGATGTGGGCGGGGGACTCAGCGGGCCCGCCACGGCAGTTTGTGTGGTCGGCAACGATGTGTATGTGGCCGGGTGGTTTTCGCGAGCCGGAACCGCGGCCGCAACCAACATCGCCAGGTGGAACGGAACGAGTTGGCTGGCACTCGGCGTCGGTTTGCCCGTGGCTCCTGCGGCGATTCGAGCGTCGGGCTCTGACGTGCTCGCTTTCTCTCTTGCCAGTGGAATGAGGTACGAATCGCACTTTTTCATTTGGAAATGGGATGGAACCAGTTGGACCGCTGCCGTGGCAGGCCAGTTTAGTGTTCCTTGTTGCGACAGGTCGGCATCCGCCGACGACATGGTGGTTGACGGCAACGAGATCTATATCTCAGGGCTTTTCGTTGGCGTTGATGCGACTCCAGCCGAGGGCATTGCCCGGTGGGATGGAGGGCAATGGACGAGCCTGGGCGCTGGGTTGCCAAGCTCCATTATTAGCAGCACCCGCCTGGCGTTCAGCGGAGGCTCTTTGTACGCAGCCGGCCTTTCTCGAGCGCTGGCGGGATCTGTGCTCGTGGAATCGCCCGGTGGAACGGAACCAACTGGTCTGGCCTGGGGGGTGGGTTTGGCCTTCCGCAGAGCGTGCAGGCCATGGTGGCGGTCGCAGACTCCGTTTACGTCGGCGGCATCTTTCAATCGGCGACGAACGCCGCCGTTGGCGGCCTGGGGAAATGGAACGGCACCAACTGGTCGGCAGCGGATGCCAGCCTCACGTCCTCATCGAGTCAAATGCTCCTCTGGGGGCTCGCAGCCAGTCCAGACGGCCTCTATGCCATCGCTGCCGAGAATGGCGTGATGAAATGGGACGGTACGAACTGGGTGACTTTAGGCTATGCAGGTTCGCCGGGACTGCTTTCGTACCGGCCCCAGGTTTACACCCTCCTCGCAAACGGGTCCAACCTCCTTGCGGGCGGGATGTTCAACTCGATGAGCGGTTGCCCCGCGAATGGTGTCGCCAAGTGGGACGGGAGTGGCTGGTCGCCATTGGGCGTTGGCGTTGGTCGGACTGAATACCCTCCTTACGTCACGGCGCTTGCCGCCGGCAGTAACATGCTCTACGTCGGGGGTGCGTTTACTGCCGCTGGTGACATTGCCGCCAATGGCATTGCCGCTTGGGATGGGGCCAACTGGACCCCCTTATCCACCGGAGTTTTCCAGCCGTACCCATACGCCGGCGGCGTGATCAACGCCTTGGCACTAATGGGTTGCGATTTGTATGCCGGCGGGGTCTTCATATCGGCCGGCGGAGTCAATGCGACCAACATCGCCAAATGGGACGGGACCAACTGGACCCCGCTCGCCGGTGGGCTTGACGGCGCAGCGTCGTCCATGGTGGTCAACGGCAGGGACCTCTACGTCGGTGGCAGTTTCTCACACGCCGGGGCCGTTCCGGCCAGGAACCTTGCCAAATGGGATGGCACGAACTGGGCAGCCCTGGGCAGTGGTGCAGGAGGGGCAGGCGAGGCCGTCTGCGTGCTGGCAGCCAATGGGAGCGAGCTCTTCGTCGGTGGCAGTTTTGCCTCCGCCGGAGCCAAGCCTTCCTATAACTTCGCCATTTGGCATATTCCCGATTCCCTGTCAATCAGCCGCGCGGGCCACGATGTCCGGCTTTCTTGGCCGGCTGCCGGACGGTGCCTTTCACTTGAAACCTCGGTCAATCTAGCCGACTGGCACGCCGTCGACGAACCAGTCACACTGGACGGAACCGAGTGCGTGGTCACCAACTCGTCTTTAGGCATCACGCGCTTCTATCGCCTCCGCCCTTAATAGGTGGTGGTTAATTTGGGTGGCCCTGTACCCAGGGCATCGGGCTCACGGGCTCAGCCCTGGGCTGGGCTCTTGCGGCCCCTTGGGCCGGCAGATAAAGGCGCGGTGATCGATTATGCTTGCAGTCTGGCGGGCAGTTGGTAAAAGTTCGCGCGTGCCGCGCTCTTGGGTGAACGTGATGGCCGCTGGCGCCATCGGAAGAGCGAGGCCGGTAGCGGTGCGCGCTGGGTTGGCAAGCGTGCGGAACGCGAACCTTGCGGCCCGCGTGATTCTTGCAGGCCGGTGTCATTCGCGTGAAAGGCCCGTACAAATTGCGGCGCCTGAGTTGCAGTTGCGGACAACGCGTTATGAACGACCTCGACCAGACCTTCGATGAGTACTTGAGGGCCATTGGAGCGGCCTGCCCGCGTTTGCTTTACGCCTTGCAGCAAAGCGCGGAAGCGGTGTGGGGCGAGATCATGAGGATGGAATCGGCCTGCCACGCTTTCGCGGAGGCCTGCTCCGGGTTCCGGGACAAATCAGCGGCCGCGCGCGAAATCATGACTCTCGTCGAGGCCCTGCGCGTCCAAATGGCCAAAGACGGGCTCGTCGGCTATGAGGAATTTGCCGCATTCCGGCAGGGCGTATCCGCCATCCTGCGTTGCGCGAACCGGTTGCGCGATTCGTTCGGTGGACAAGGCCCAAGGAGCGATCGGCCATTGAAGGCTTGCGTTTTTTACTGCTCGAACAATCTGGACGCGGGTTCCTTGGCCGAGCTTGGCGGGCAAGTGAGCGGAGACACGGTCAAAACCATCGGTCTGCCGTGCTCCGGGAAGGTGGATGTGCCTTACCTGGTCAAGGCCCTGGAAACGGGCGCGGACGGGGTGGCGATAGTGGCCTGCAAGAAGAAGGAGTGCCGTCACTTCGAGGGCAGTCTGCGCGCCCACAAACGCGCCGAGGCGGTCGAATCGCTGTTGAAGGAAATCGGACTGGGCGCAGGACGGGTGGCCGTCATCGAGTGCGCACCAGGCGGCGCGGGGCAGGCCCGTGATGAGATCAAGCAGTTCATCGAACGGCTCAGAAGCCTGCCCCAAGGACGCAGCGATGAGACGAACAAACAGGAACACCTGGCCGTATGAACGTTGATGGCCACCTCGCCAGAAGCATCCAGAACGGAGAGTTCATCGTTACCGCCGAGCATGCGCCGGCGGCCACGGCGACCGCGTCCACCACGGAAGCGGCCTTGAAAGCCCTGGGCGGCAAGCTCACAGCGGTCAACATGGGCGACAACCAGCACGGAGTGGCGATGTCTTCGCTGGCCGCCTCGCTGGCGGCGCTCAAGACGGGCCTCGAGCCCGTTCTCCAAATGGTCACCCGCGACCGGAACCGGATCGCCCTCCAGTCCGACTTGCTGGGAGCCGCCAGTCTGGGGATCAAGAATGTGCTTTGTTTGTCCGGCTATCATCAGACGCTGATCGGCTGTCCGGAGGCCACAAACGTTTTCGACATTGATTCCACGCAGTTTATCGCGATGACCACCCGGATGGGCGAGCAGGGCCTGCTGGCCAACGGGACGAAGTTCGACGGGCCGTTTTCGATGCTGGTGGGAGCGGTGGCCAATCCCTTCCTCAAGCCGCTGGAACTTAACCTGTTCAGGCTCCAGAGCAAAATCGAGGCCGGCGCCCGGTTCATTCAAACCCACGCGGTCTTTGACCTCGACGCGTTCAGCCAATGGCTGGAGGCCGCGCGCCAGGCAGGGGCTCACCAAGAAGGCCGCGATTCTGGCCGGCGTGCTCCCCGTGGAGAGCGCAGCGGAAGCCCGGAAACTGCAGGAGACCCATCCCGATTTTCACGTCCCGCAGGAAGTCATGGAGCGGCTCCTGGCCTCCGGCAACGGCGACGGCAGACCGGGTTGGGCGATCTGCGTGGAAACCATCAAGAAACTCAAGAGCATGGAGGGGGTGCGCGGGATTCATATTCTCTCGGGTGGCAAAGAAGCCGTGGTGCCGGAGCTCCTTGCGGCCGCCGGCCTGTCTTGACCGGGAGAAAGCATGCCTGAGAAATACCACATCCAAACACGGCCGGTGCCGCCGCGAGGGCCGCGCATCGGCAAACATGGCGTGGTGGACTGGCGGGAGGACTGCGCCCGGTGCCATAACTGTGTGAAGAAGGCCTGCGTCTATGACCGCTACCGGCAGGAGGCGGAGTATATTCGCAACCTGACCCAGGTGGAGGCCCTGTTCTTCGACTGCATGGGGTGCTTCTCCTGTGTGCAGGATTGCACCAAGGGCCTCTTGCGCCTCTCGGCCAATCCCGTCTATGAGAGCCTCGGGAACAGCTACTGGAAACCCGACATCATCAAGACCACGTGGCTCCAGGCTGAAACGGCGAAAATCCCGGTCTCGGGCGCGGGCTACCGGGGGCCGTTCTCCGGCCCTGGTTTCGACTCGATGTGGACGGACATGTCGGAGATTGTTCGTCCGACCCGCGACGGGATTCATGGCCGGGAGTACATCAGCACGGCGGTTGACCTCGGACGCAAGCCCCCGTTCCTGGCCTTGGAGGGAAGGCGGATCGCCGCTGAACTGCCCCCCCTGGTGTCGATCCCGATGCCGCTCATCATTGATCTAAGCTCGCCGGCGCACACCTTGCCGCAGCTCGATGCCGTGATCGAAGAGACGGCTGCGGCGACCGACTTGATAGCGATCCTCGATGCCCGGCACCAGCCGGCCTTCGAGGAGCACCTGCCCCATATCGCGTTTTATCTGGGTCCCGACAGCGCCCCGGTGCCGGACGATGTCCTGAGAAAGACCCGGTTGGTCGAGATAGCGGACAGCCCCGCCGTGACCGAGCGCATCAAGGCAATCAAGAATATCCATCCCCGCATCGTCGCCTGCATCAGGGTCGAGTTGACCCCAACGGGCCTCGGGCGCGCCATCGAGTTGGCCGGGTTGCCAGGGGTGGAGGTGCTCCATATCGTGGCGGACGCCAACGGCAACGAAATCGGAGCGCAGCCGCCTCGCTTTCTCAAGGAGATGATCCGGCAGGTCCACACCGCGCTCATCGAGAAGGGGATGCGGGACGAGATCACGGTCATGGCCGGAGGCGGCATCGCGCTGCCGGAACACCTGGCCAAAGCCATCATTTGCGGGGCGGACCTGGTGACCATCAATCTGCCGCTGTTGATCGCGCTGGAATGCCGTCTGTGTGAGAGCTGCGAACCCGGCTCCCCGTGCCCGGCCAGGCTGGAGACACTCGACAGCGATTTTGCGGTGGGCCGCATGACGAATCTCATCGCCGCCTGGCACGACCAGTTGATCGAGGTCATGGGGGCAATGGGCATGCGCGAGGTGCGCCGCCTGCGCGGCGATGTCGGCCGCGCCATGTTCTTCGAGCAACTCGAGGAGGAAACCTTCGGCAAGCTTTATGGCACCAGAACCAGGCATTGAATCCTTGCTGCCCGAGAACACGCTCAAGACACGCGTGCCCCAGGAGAAGGTGGAGCGGGTCACCCGGCCGGCCCCGTCGCGCTATCGCAATGAAATCGCCAAGTACATTGTCCATCGCAACGAGGACTGCCGGCTCTGCGGGAAGTGCGAGGAGGTTTGCCCCTACAATGTGCACGCCCGCAACCCCGGCTACAGGTATTTTGGCGAGCCACGCCACCACTTGTGCATCGGGCCGGCGTGCGAGAAGACCGGCCACGATTGCGTGACGCATTGCCCGCAAGGGGCGCTGCAGATCCGGGAGAACCCCATGTACGCCCTGCTCGGTGATTTTCGCTGGTCGAGCGATTTGATTCTGGCCACATGGAAGATGGCGGAGACCGGCGACGTGCCGCCGCCGGCTTACGATTACAACCATGAGTGCGGCAATTCCGGCGGCGGTTTCGACCGGCTCCGGTTCAAATTCCCGGCTCGGCCGCCCGTGGTCCTGGGCGAGGAGCAGATCGACACGAGCCTCCTGCTCAACAAGCGCGGCGATGGCCGGCCGAAGATCAGGATTGATGTTCCTTGGTATGGGGGCGGCATGTCGTTCGGCTCGGTGAGCAATGTCACCCAGTTGTCCAAAGCCAGGGCGGCGGTGGCGTTCAATACTTTCACCTGCACGGGCGAAGGCGGCTACATGGAGCGGATGAGGCCGTATGACGACCACGTGATTACGCAGGTGGCGACGGGCCTTTTCGGCGTGCGCGAGGAAACGATCCAGCGTGTGCCGATCGTGGAGTTCAAGTATGCCCAGGGCGCCAAGCCGGGTCTGGGCGGGCATCTCCTGGGCGACAAGAACACAGTCAGCGTGGCCAAGATGCGCGAGGCGGTATTGGGCATCTCGCTCTTCTCGCCATTCCCCTTCCATAGCGTCTATTCCATCGAAGACCATGCGAAGCACATCGAATGGGTCAAGCATGTGAACCGGCGCGCCTTGATCTCGACCAAGGTTTCCACGCCCACCGATGTCGATATGGTGGCCGTGGGCAGTTACTCGGCGGGCACACACATTGTCCACATTGACGGCGGCTACGGCGGGACCGGCGCGGCGCCGGACATTGCCAAGAAGAACATCGCTATGCCCATCGAATACGCCATCGGCAAGGTCCACCGTTTTCTGACCGATGAAGGTGTGCGAGACAAGGTAACCTTGGTTGCCAGCGGCGGCATTCGCACGGCCTATGACGTGGCTAAGGCCATCGCCCTGGGGGCCGATGGAGTGGTCATCGGGACGGCGGAGTTGGTGGCGCTGGGGTGTGTGCGCTGCAGCCGCTGCGAGAGCGGACGCGGCTGTCCGCGCGGCATCGCCACGACGGACCCCGAGCTCTCCGCCAAGATGGAGCTGGATTGGGGCGCTCAGCGGCTCATCAACCTTTACAGCGCCTGGCGCAAGGTGCTCGTCTCGATTCTGCAACGCCTTGGCCTGCGCAGCGTCGGCGAACTGCGCGGGCGCACCGACCTCATGATGCACCTGGATTACACGAACGACGGCCCGAGAAATTCATGAATGGCGAGTTGATAAAGCGCCTGGCTGATTCAAGAAAGCGGCTGGCCCAGTCTCTGCACCACGCCTCCCTCCTGAAGAAGGAGGCCGCGGAAGGTGGTTGCGGGGTGGTGGGTTTCTGTTGCAGCGTGCCCGTGCCGGGCAAGCACATTTATGAACCGTCCCGGCAGATGCACAATCGGGGCAATGGCAAAGGGGGCGGCATCGCCGCCGTGGGGTTGGTGCCCGAACAGCTTGGGGTCAGCCGCCAGGTCCTCGACAGCCATTACCTGCTGCACCTGGCGTTCATTGACACCACGGTGCGGCCTGAAATCGAAGCGCAGTTCATCACCCCGCACTTCGATGTCGCCGTGGCCGCCCAACTCGACCGGCTCGAGGACTGGAAGTCCGTGCCTGGGCTGGAGGTATTGCCGCCGGAAGTCAGCCGCTATTTCGTGCGCGTCAAACCCAAGGTCCTGGACGCGTTCATCGCCCGGCACCATCTCCAAGGGCTGGACCGGGGGGAGGCCGAAGACGAATTCGTCAGCCAGAACAGCTTCAGCCTGAACCAGAAATACTACGCGTCCCTCGGCGAGAAAAGGGCCTTCGTGCTCTCGCACGGCCGGGACATCATGATCCTCAAAGTGGTCGGGTTCGCTGAAGCGATTGTCAAGTACTACAAGATTGAGGAACTGTGCGCCCACGAATGGATTGCCCACCAGCGTTTCCCGACCAAGGGCCGTGTCTGGCACCCCGGCGGCGCTCATCCCTTTGCGGCCATCGATATGGCGCTGGTGCATAACGGCGACTTTGCCAATTACCATTCCGTCTGCGAGTATCTCAAGCAGCGCCAGATTTATCCCCAGTTCCTCACCGACACGGAAGTCTCGGCCTTGCTCTTCGATTTGCTGAGCCGCACCTACCATTATCCGCTGGAATACATCATCGAGGCCCTGGCGCCCACCACGGAACTGGACTTTGACCGTCTCGACACGGAGAAGCAGAAGATCTACCGGGCGATCCAAGCCACGCACATTCATGGTTCTCCCGATGGCCCGTGGTTCTTCATCATCGCCCGCACTCTGGCCCGAGAGAAGCAATTCCAGTTGATGGGCATAACCGACACCGCAATGCTCCGGCCGCAGGTGTTCGCCTTCTGCGATGGCGAAGTCCAAGTGGGCCTGATCGCTTCGGAAAAACAAGCTATTGATGCCACGCTCTTGAGCTTGTCGAAGGACATTCGGATTTGCCCGGTGGCCGACCGCTACTGGAACGCGCGTGGAGGCAGCCACAATGACGGCGGGGCCTTCGTCTTCACTCTGCAAGAGGATTCCGCCGGCAAGATGCGGATTGCCTGCGCCGATAAATTCGGAAAACCGGTCCCCTTGCCGGGAGGAACCGAGCCCTGTGATTTCTCGCGGGAATTGCCGTTGTCCTCCGAATCGGATGGGCCGGTGGGGGGCCTCCTTGGGCCTTTGTTCAATGGTGAGCGGACACCAGGGACGAGGGTCGAGGGTCGAGGGGCAGAGGTCCCTTCCCTCGACCCTCGACCCTCGTCCCTCGGGCGCCTGACTACTGCTGAACCGATGTCTAATGAGGGATTGGCCCCGGGCAACAGCGCGGCGATTTTCCAAAAGCTGTGCGGATTCATGCCCGCATGGACCTTCGATGAATTCCGCCTGGCGTGCCGGCAAATCACGCATCAGGCCAAAGCCCCTTCCAAGACGGCAACCGCGATTGAGGTCTTAACGCTGCTGAACGACCGGAGATACTCGACCGGCGCCAAGAAGCGCAGCCATGTTCTCCACATCGTCCACAGCGAGTTGAACCGATTGTTTGCCAACCTGCCCAACCTTGCCTCGAAAGATTCCGCCCAGGGCGCGTTTCGTCTCATCGATTTCGAGACCCGTGAACACCTCAGGAAACCGCAGGAGAACGAGGCAACGCTGGTGATCGACGCCGCCCATTTTCCGCCGGAAGGAAACGACTGTGACGCTGCCTTGCTGGTGGATGCTTACATGAAAGGGTGGCGGCACTTCATCAGCTTTAACTGTATTGGCCAGCGCTATCTGGGCTGCGGACTGGGGCCCGAAACTGACGGGGTGACCATCGACGTTTATGGCAGCAGTGGAGATTACCTTGCCTCGGGAATCGATGGGCTCACCATTACGGTGCACGGGAATGCCCAGGACCAGTTGGGCCAGATTACTAAACAAGGCAAACTGGTCATTCACGGGGACGTGGGCCAGACCTTCCTGTATGGCGCCAAAGGCGGTTGCGTCTATGTTCTGGGCAACGCAGCCGGCCGGCCGCTCATCAACTCCGTCGGCCGGCCCAAAGTAATCATCAACGGCACCTGCCTTGACTTCCTGGCGGAGTCCTTCATGGCCGGCGATCCTCACAACGGCGGCGGGTTCGTGGTCCTTAATGGCGTGAAGCTCGATGATGACGGACAATTGGTTCCGCTGCCCGAGCCGTATCCCGGCTGCAACCTGTTCTCCCTGGCCTCGGGCGGAGCCATTTTCCTTCGCGATCCGCACAGAACCGTGGTCGAGCAGCAGTTAAACGGCGGCAAGTTTGCCCGCTTGACCGGCGCAGACTGGGATTTGATCCGGCCGCACCTCGAGGAGAACCAGAGGCTCTTCGGAATCACAATCGAGCAACTCTTGACGGTCAACGGCCAGACGCGCAACCCCGCCGAAGTCTATCGCAAGGTGCTTCCCGGCAACGCCGCCGCCACTCTCGAGGAAGATACCGACGATGTCGAAGCGGGCGCCCAGGAGATGACCCCGAAATAGCGAGAGGCAACTGTCGTGATCACTATCAAGAAAAAGAAGACCGGCCCTGGCTTGAAGGACGCCGTGGAAAAGATGTGCGGCGCGGCCGTGAGCGTCTGTTTCCAATGCAAGAAATGCTCCAGCGGTTGTCCGGTGGCCAAGCTGGCCAGGTCGCGGCCGTCGGAAATCATGCGGCAACTGCACCTGGGCGCAGGCAACGAACTGCTGGCCAGCGATCTCCTCTGGACGTGCGCCTCGTGTGAGACCTGTTCCGCCCGCTGCCCGATGGGGATCGATGTCGCAGCGGTCATCGATGCGTTGCGCAGGCTGGCCCTCGAACGAGGCGCGCCCAAGCCGGCCGGCAATGTGCCGTTGTTTAACCGGGCATTCCTGAGAACGGTCGAAATGTTCGGCCGCACCTATGAAATCGGGATGGTCGCCGCTTACAAACTCGGCACGGGAACATGGATGAACGACACCGAGAAATTCCCGACGATGCTCAAGAAGGGAAAGATTGCACTGCTGCCTCCGCGCGGGGGCGACCGCAAGACTGTGGGCCGCATCTTCAAGCAATCCAAACAGAACCAAGGACCCCAAGCATGAGAGCGAGTCCAAATAATTGTGGCACGGGCGTCTCGCCCGTAGAAGACAGGGGCGAGACGCCCCTGCCACGATCATTTCCCGGCCACGCTCTGAGGTATGCCTATTTTCCAGGGTGCTCGGCTGAATCGACAGCCCGGGACATGCACCAATCCACTCTGGCGGTGGCGCGCGCGCTGGGCATTGACCTGGTCGAACCCAAAGGCTGGACCTGCTGCGGCGCGACCGCCGCCCACCAGACCGATCCTTTCCTGGCCGTGTCATTGCCCGCCGCCAATATGGCCAAAGTCCAGGGCATGAAACTGGACATGGTGGTCAATTGCGCCGCTTGCTTCAACCGGATGAAAGTGGCCAACTCCGAAATCGCGGCCCACCCAGCCATCCGCGAGCAGGTCGCCCAGGCGCTGGAGCGCGATTATGATGGCTCGGTCAAAGTACGGCATTTCCTCGAAGTGCTCCTGGACGACGTGGGACTGAAGGCAATCTCCCGCGCCGTTGAACATTCGCTCAACGGCCTCAAGGTGGCTTGTTACTACGGGTGCCTGCTGGTGCGTCCGCCAAAGGTCATGAAATTCGATGACCCGGAAGATCCAACGTCCCTTGACCGGTTGGTCGAAGCGATGGGCGGCCGGAGCCTGGACTGGCCGTGCAAAGTCGAGTGTTGCGGCGGCGGGCTCTCGCTCTCGCGAACGGACGTGGTGGTTCAGCTCGCGGATTCGATTCTCGGCATGGCCGCCCGCGCGGGCGCCGACTGTATCGCGGTCACTTGCCCCATGTGCCAGGTCAACCTCGATCTGCGGCAGCAGGACATCCACAAGCAAACCGGCAGGAACTACCAAATGCCCATCGTCTATATCACCCAGCTTCTTGGGCTTTGTCTTGGCCTTCGCCCCGATGCGCTGGGGTTCCGCAAGCTGATGGTCCCAGCATCGAGGGTCTTGGAAAGGGTGGCGGCAAACTGACATGAGCGGTAACTCTACTGGTGTGGGGCAGACCTCCGGTCTGCCGGTTCACGGAGCCTCCGGCTCCGTGTCCCTTCCAGTTGCGAGCCTCGGGGCCAGAGGCCCCTCCAACCGGCAGACCAGAGGTCTGCCCCACGCATCCCCACCCGAACAGTTACCATGAGCGAGTCCGACCACAAGAAGATTGGCGCGGTGCTGGTGCAGGGCGGCGGCATTGCCGGCGTGCAGGCCTCGCTGGATCTGGCCAACAGCGGCTTCAAAGTCTATCTCGTCGAGCGCGATGCCGCCATCGGCGGCATGATGGCCCGTTTGGACAAGACCTTTCCGACCGGTGATTGCGCGACCTGCATTGTCTCCCCCAAACTCGTGGAATGCGCGCGGAACCTCAATGTCGAGATACTCACGCTCTCGGAACTGACGGACCTGCGGGGCGAACCGGGCCATTTCGATGCGACTGTCAGGCGGTTTCCGCGATATGTGGACGAAGACAAGTGCACCGGCTGCAGTGAGTGTACCCAGGCCTGCCCCGTGGACATCCCGGACGAGTTCAATCGTTGTCTGGGCACCCGAAAAGGCATTGCCAAGCTCTACGCCCAGGCAACGCCAAACATCTTCGGCATTCTCAAGCACGGCCACGCCCCGTGCAAGGTGAAGTGTCCGGCCAGGGTCAACGTCCAAGGCTACGTCCAACTCATCAAGAAAAAGGAGTATCTCAAGGCGGTCGATCTTGTCCGCCTGAGAAATCCGCTTTCGGGGATTTGCGGCCGGATTTGCACCCATCCCTGCGAATCGGTCTGCACACGCGCCAACGCCGATGACGCCATCGCCATCCGGTTGTTGAAACGGTTCGCCTCCGACAAGGAAATCGAAATGCTCGGCGCAGGGAAATTGGCCCTGCCGGAAGAGAATTCCCGCGCCGGAGGCCAAAAAGGTGGCTGTGATTGGGGCTGGGCCGGCGGGACTGACCGCCGCCGGCGATCTCGCCGACGCGGGTTTTGCAGTCACTGTGTATGAGGCGCTGAGCGCCGCCGGCGGCATGCTCCGTTCGGGGGATTCCCGAGTACCGGCTGCCGAAGAAAATCCTGGATCACGAAATCGAACTGATCCGCCGCAGGGGCGTCAGGTTCGTCTATAACTGTCGCATCGGCCAGGACATTGCCTTTCAATCTCTCCGGGACGAGTACGATGCGGTATTCCTCTGCGCCGGCGCCCAGAAGAGCCGCAGGCTCCGCATCGAAGGCGAACAAATCAATGGCGTGCTGCACGGCGTCGAATTCCTCCGGGACGCCGCTTCGGCCAAGAAGCCTGTGGTCAAAGGCCGGGTCCTGGTGATTGGCGGCGGCAACGTGGCGGTTGACGTGGCCCGGACCGCGCTGCGCCTCGGCGCGAGCAGGGTCGAGATGGTTTGCCTCGAACAGCGTGACGAGATGCCCGCCTACAAGGAAGAAATCGAAGCCACGCTGGCCGAGCACATCACGCTCCGCAACGGTTGGGGCCCCAAGCGCATTATGGGCAACGGTTCCGTGACCGGCATCGAGCTCAAACGGTGTACCCGCGTCTTTGACGAGCAGAGAAGATTCAACCCCGCCTTTGACGAAAACGACCTGGCCACTCTGGAAGCCGACCAGATCATTGTGGCCATCGGCCAGGCGGTGGACGAGCAGTTGGTCGGGCATATCAAGGCGGATAGCGAACGGGGTTGCTTTAGAGCCGACCCCATCACCGGGCAAACCTCCCTCGAAGGCGTCTTTGCCGGCGGCGACAATGCCTCGGGCCCGGCGTCGGTCATTGATGCCGTCGCGGCCGGCAAACGGGTCGCTGAATCCATCGAGCGTTATTTAACTGGCAAGGACGTGCTGGCCGGCCGTTTCGAGAGCACGGTGCATCCTATGCCGGATGAGCTGCTGCCTGCGACCGACAAAATAGTGAAAAAGGACCGGCCGCGCTCGGAAGAATTGGCGCCGGCCAATCGAACGAAGAATTTCGACGAGGTTGAGAAGGGGCTGACGGAAGAGCAAGCGTTGGCGGAGGCCGAGCGTTGCCTTAACTGCGCCCTGTGCTCGGAGTGCAATCGTTGTGTCGAGACCTGCGAGCAGCACGCCATTGACCACGCGATGAAGGAACGGACGGTCACCCTGGAGGTGGGCGCAGTCATCCTGACTCCAGGCTTTAAGGAGTTCGCCGCCAAACGAAAAGGCGAATTCGGTTACGGCCGCTATCCTAACGTCGTTACCAGCGTTCAATTCGAGCGCATGCTCTCGGCCGCAGGGCCCTTCGAGGGACATGTCATACGGCTCTCCGATGGCCGGGCGGCCAGGCGCGTCGCCTGGATCCAATGCGTCGGTTCGCGCGATTCGGCTTGCGGCAACCCCTATTGCTCTTCGATCTGCTGCATGATGGCGACCAAACAAGCCATGGTCGCGGGCGATCACGTCGAGGGCCTGGAGGCGACGATCTTTTACATGGACATTCGCGCCCATGGCAAGGATTTTGACGAGTACTATGAGCGGGCCAAGGCGCAGCAGAACATTCACTACATCAAGAGCATCCCTTCGCGAATTATTCAGGTCCCCGGCAGCAAAGACCTGCGCGTTCAGTTTCTGGATGGAACCAGCGGGCTTCAAGAGCAGGATTTTGACCTGATCGTCTTGTCCGTGGGCATGGAACCGCCCGATTCCATGGCCAGGCTCGCTTCCAGCCTCGGGATAAAGCTGAACGAGTTTGGCTTCTGCCACACGGACCGGCTCTCCCCCTTGCAGACCACGCGGCCGGGCGTCTTTGTGGGCGGAGCATTCCAGGAACCCAAGGACATCCCTGAAACGGTGACCCAGGCCAGCGCCGCCGCTTCCATGGCGATGGAGTTGTTGGCGCCCGCGCGCAATACGCTCATTACTAAAAGGACTTATCCCGAGGAGCATGATGTCACCGATGAAGAACCGCGCGTGGGGGTCTTTGTCTGCCATTGCGGCATGAACATCGGCTCGGTCGTGGACGTCGAGCGGGTCGTCAACAGCATCGCGGACCAGCCGGGCGTGGTGTTGGCGACCCATACCATGTTCACCTGTTCCGATACCAGCCTCTCGAACATCAAGGACAGCATCCGTGAACATCGGCTCAATCGCCTGGTGGTGGCCTCCTGCACCCCGCGAACGCACGAGCCCTTGTTCCGTGAAACCTTGCGCGAAGCGGGCCTCAATCCCCATCTGTTCGAGATGGCGAACATTCGCGACCAGTGCTCCTGGGTTCACTCTGCAGCGCCGCAATCCGCCACCGAAAAAGCGGTTGAACTGGTGAAGATGGCCGTCGCCCGAGCCAGGAGGCTTTCGCCGCTGGAAGGCGGGACGCTCGAGGTTGACCAGACGGGCCTGGTCATCGGCGGAGGCCTCGCAGGAATGACTGCCGCCCTGGCCCTGGCCAACCAGGGATTCCCCGTGCACCTGGTGGAACAAACCAATCATCTGGGGGGGACCCTGCGGGAGATTCACAGGACCCTCGAGCACGCGGACCTCGCCACGTTCACTGGCGCGCTCATCCGGCAGGTTGAAGAACATCCCAACATCAAGCTGCACCTGCAAACGGAAATCGCCGGCATCAAAGGCCACGTCGGCGAATTCCATCTGACTCTGCTCAAAGAGGGCAGGCAACTCGAAGTCTCCGGCGGCGCCATCATCCTCGCCACGGGCGCCCGCCAGGCCAGGACATCCGAGTTTCTCTACGGCCGCTCCCCGAGCGTCTTGACGCAGGTCGAGCTTGAAAAACTCTTGCACGACAAGGCCTATCCCGCCAACGGACAGACTATCGTCATGATCCAGTGCGTCGGCTCCCGCAACGACCAACATCCCTTCTGCAGCCGCATCTGCTGCTCCATGGCCATCAAGAATGCCCTGGCCATCAAACAACAGGACCCCGCAGCCAACGTGTTCGTTCTCTACCGCGACGTTCGGACCTACGGCTTCCGGGAGCTTTACTACCAGCAGGCGCGCCAGGCCGGTGTCGTCTTTATCCGCTATGCGCCCGAGGCCCCGCCGCACGTGCGCGAGGCTCAGGGCGTGTTTGAAAATGGGTGGCACGGGCGTCTCGCCCGCGACAGACAGGGGCGGGACGCCCCTGCCACAGAGGCTTTTCAGACACGCTCTCAGGGCCTGGTCGTTGGCCTCAAGAGCCCCGACTTTCCCGAACCGCTCGACATCGAAGCCGATACCCTTGTGCTCAGCACCGGCATGGAACCGGACCTGGAAAACAACAGGCGCCTTTCCGACATGCTCAAGGTGCCCCTCAACGCCGACGGGTTCTATGTGGAAGCCCACATGAAACTGCGTCCGGTGGATTTCGCCACCGAAGGCGTCTTCCTTTGCGGGCTGGCCCATTCCCCGAAGTTCATCGACGAGAACATCTCCCAGGCGCGAGCTGCCGCCGCGCGAGCCGCCACCGTGCTCTCCAAAACGCAACTCAACGTCAGCGCCCAGGTCTCCTATGTCAGCCAGCAGAAATGCATCTCCTGCATGACCTGTGTCACCGTCTGTCCCTATTCCGCCCCTTTCTGCAACAAGGACGGCAAGGGCCAGATCGAGGCGGCCAAGTGCATGGGCTGCGGCATTTGCGCCGCCGAGTGCCCGGCCCGCGCCATCCAACTCCATCATTTCGAGACCGACCAGTTCCTGGTCATGATCCGGCAATTGTTCGCGGGCAAAGACGGGGAACTACTGGCCGGCCGCCGCCCGGAAAAGAGGTTGGCGCAACCCGCCTGAGCCATGGAATCCCAAGCCTTTGAACCCAGGATTTTGGCCTTTTGCTGCCATTACTGTGCCTATTCCTCCGCCGACCTGGCAGGCTCGATGCGCATTCAGTACCCTCCCAATGTGCGCATCATCCGCACCCCGTGCACCGGCCGCCTGGAGACCGAGTATTTCATGAAGGCCTTGGAAAATGGCGCGGACGGCGTCCTGGTGGCGGGCTGCCTCGAAGGCGGCTGCCATTTTGTCGAGGGCAACCTTTGCGCCAAACGCCGGGTCAATTATACCCGGGACCTGCTCATGGAAATCGGCATTGAAACAGACCGCATCCGCATGGTCAACGTTTCCGCCGCCATGGCCCGGCCCTTGGCGGATACGATTGCGGATATGGTGCAAACGGTGCGCAAACTGGGACCGAACCCTCTCAAAGCATGTCCGAAAAACTCCGATTGCGAATCTTTGTCGCAGCCTTTGTCGCAGCCTTTGTCGAAAGATGGCGAACCCGACAAAGGTCTCGACAAAGGCTGCGACAAAGTTTTCACTCCGGCGAGTCTTTCGGACACCCTCTCAAACACTCAGGTTCCTCAAAACCGGAGACATCCTCATGATCGTCGCACAACGAAAAACAATCCCTGACCTGTTGGCCATAGTGGAAAAGCACCAGAAGCTCCTTTTGCTCGGTTGCGGCACCTGCGTCACCGTCTGCCTGGCCGGCGGGCAGCGTGAAGTCAGCATCATCGCCTCCGCGCTGCGCATGGCGGCACGACTCAAGGGCCTGCCCCTTGAAGTCGAAGAAGCGACGATCGAACGCCAGTGCGACAACGTCTTTCTCGAGCAGGCCGCCGATGCTATCAAGAGCCACGATGCCGTTCTTTCCCTGGGTTGCGGCGCCGGCGTTCAGGCCCTGGCGGAGCGGTACACCGGCAAGCCGGTTTACGCGGGCCTGGACACGGCCTTTATCGGCATCCTCAAGAAGCGCGGGGTTTGGTCCGAAAAGTGCGCGGCCTGCGGCGCCTGTGTGCTCCACCAATACGGCGGGATTTGCCCGATCACCCGCTGCGCCAAACAGATGCTCAATGGCCCGTGCAGCGGCTCCCGCGAAGACCGGTGTGAAGTGGACCCCGCCCGCCCGTGTGCCTGGCAACTCATCTACCAACGCCTCAAGGAAATCGGACAACTGGACGAACTCAAGAAGACCAAACCGCCCAAAAACTGGCGCCCCAGCCTGGCCGGCGGCTGCCGCACCATCATCCGCGAGGATCACAGGGTGTGAAGAAACCCAGGGAGAGCTCGCCTCACGTCTGGCTAAAAATCGAAAACTCGGGAATCGCGCCCGATCGCGCCTGCCGCCGCCGTTTGAAGTCCACAGCCCTCGGGTCCAAATACACCGAGCCGTCTCGCAATTTCGTCGTCCCTCCCACTTTCACTTGCTTGTCTTTCGCCTATAGTTGAAAAATGGGGTGTGTATCGGATTGAAAACACGGATTGCTTCGATTGGCTGCGGGGTTGCCCCGCGCACTCGCTGCAGGCCGTGTGCACCGACCCTCCGTATGGGATTCTGGAGTTCACGGAGAAAGAACTGGCCAAGCTCCGCGCGGGACACGGCGGCGTGTGGCGGCTCCCACCCAAGGTCGGCGGCAGCCACCGCGACCCGTTGCCACGCTTCACTATCTTGACCGCGGAACAAAAACAGCACCTTCGAGACTATTTTCGGGATTGGGGCGGGCTTCTCCTCCGCGTGCTCGTTCCAGGCGCGCATGTCTGTGTGGCCGGCCACCCGATTCTTCAACACCATGTTCAAGGCGCTATGGCTGAGGCCGGCTACGAAGTCCGCCCCGCCCTTATGCGTCTCTATTACAGTTTTCGCGGCGGTGACCGGCCCAAGAACGCCGAAACCGAATTCCCCGAAGTCTGCGTCAGTCCAAAAGGGGCGTACGAACCCTGGATGCTCTTCCGCAAACCCATCGGCGCCGGGACCGTCGCCGAAAACTTGCGGCGGTGGAAGACTGGAGCCTGCGCCGGCTCTCACTAGATAGACCGCTGCCGGACGCGATCCCGAGCGGCCGCACCCCCAAGCGCGAAGAGACCATCTCCGACCACCCCTGCCTCAAGCCCCAGCATTTCATGCGTATCATCGTGCGCGCGTTGCTGCCCCTGGGAGAGGGAACCATTCTTGACCCGTTCATGGGTTCCGGGTCAACCATCGCCGCAGCTGAAGCCGTCGGCTACGCCTCAAGCGGCTTGGAGATTGACGCGGACTATTTTCACCTCGCCGAACAGGCCATCCCCCGGCTCTCCGCGCTTTATCCCCACTTCCAAGGCCAAACCATAGAGGTCGAGCTGAATGGCATTGTGGAAGCGGAAGCTCCCAAAAGCCAATTGGCGCTTACTCTGGCCGAAAAATCGCCGCCGTATGGCAGGCCGCATTGACCGTTGAAGAACCGACCAGCATAGGACGCCGGGCCCGGGATCAGTCGGCTCCGGAACGCCAAACGGAGGACGAAACCCGAACCTCACTACGCATCCTCGAGAAACGCGGGGTTTGGTCCGAAAAGTGCGCGGCCTGCGGCGCCTGTGTGCTCCACCAATACGGCGGGATTTGCCCGATCACCCGCTGCGCCAAACAGATGCTCAATGGCCCGTGCAGCGGCTCCCGCGAAGACCGGTGCGAAGTGGACCCCGCCCGCCCTTGTGCCTGGCAACTCATCTACCAGCGCCTCAAGGAAATCGGACAACTGGACGAACTCAAGAAGACCAAACCGCCCAAAAACTGGCGCCCCAGCCTGGCCGGCGGCTGCCGCACCATCATCCGCGAGGATCACACGGTGTGAAGGATGAAGGATTAGGGCGCTTCAAATCCGGCCTTGATTTCAGCAACGTTAGACGGCATTGTCTAACGTATGAAAACAGTCACCGTTCGTGAGTTTTATCACAACGCCGGCCTGGTGGATGGGCTGGCTGAAGGGAAGCAACTGGTCGTGACGGCCAAGGGCAAGCCCAAGTTTGTAGTGAGCAAGAGCCCGAGACCAAGAATGACGCGGAAGCTGGCGGAAGCGCGCGCTGTCGGCAATCTCAAAGCTTCGAAATTCGACGGGACGGCCTTTCTCGTCTCGCTGAAAAAATGAGAATTTATGCGGACACCTCGTGGTGGCTGGGTTACAAGTGCCGGCGTGATACCCAGCATGCAGCGGCACTGAGCCTGTTTGATCGCGAACCGGATGCGGAGGTGCTATGGACGCCCTGGCAACGTGTCGAAGTATTTAATAGCTTTTGCCAGGCGGAACGCTCCGGTCTCCTGGCAATGGGTGAGTCGCGCCAGATCATCCGGCTGCTGGAGCAGGAAGTAAGACTCGGGTATTGGCCGCATGTCGAGTTCGACTGGACTGACGCTGTGCGCACGGCCGGCGAACTCAGAGCCGAACACTCGTTGAGGATGGTGATCCGCTCGATGGACCTTTTCCACGTTGCGATTGCCATCGAGGTGGCGGCTGAGGCCATGGTCTCCTTCGACGCCGACCAGATTACCCTCGCCGAGGCAGCGGGGCTGACCGTAATCAACCTTGCTCAGAAGCGCCGGTGAATCCGAGCCGCTGCACAGGCCCGCTTGTCGCCCAAGTAATGGCCGCCGAACAGCACCGGCCTGTTGCGCGCGCCAGAGGGGCGACGACGGCTCGGAGACTTCGGGGGCGTCTATTCAACCGCAGAGACGCAAAGAACGCAGAGAAGGCCAACAGCACCAGTCTCCGAGGTGTTTTGCGGTGCAGATTCCGAGAATCGTTGATTTTGAGCAGGATCTCTTGTGCATGCGCACAAGCTCTTCTCCTTGGTTTTTCTTCTCTGCGGTCTTTGCGTCTCTGCGTTTTCATTAACCTTCCGAGCGCCCTTGCCGGGTCCCAAAAGGTCTTGTGCAAAAACCACGGCCGAGGTTGTAACACCTTGTAACGGCTCGTGTAGCGCCCTGGAGTCAAAAAGAGCCGGATTTACCGGGGTTGTAGCAGTGTAGCGGCTCCTGACCCCCAAAGGGGGGGCGGGGCTGGCGGAACGAGGGACGACGGGGCGCCAAGCCCTGGGCTGGGCTATTTCGCCCCTCATTGCGCCCGCGGCTTTGTGGCGAAAGGGGCGAGCGTTCCGGCATGCACACCCTGGAGCCGGCGGTGCGTCGCGCGCATCGCCTCGATGAGCTCCCCATAGGGCTGGTCGGTGACATCCACCAGGCCGATGTTGTAGTTCTCGCCGTCCATGCGGCCGGTGCAGGGCTGATCCACCCATTGAAACCAGCTCGAGCCGATGAAGGCCGGAAACGCGGCGGCTTGTTCGACATAGTAGCGATAGGCCACCCCGCGTTCGGACTGGTCGCGCACCTGCACCAGACCCGCTGCGAGGCCCCGGCCCGGAACCCCAAAGTGGAACTCGCCGATGAGGATAGGCCGCCCGGTGACGCGGTAAATCTCTTGCATCGTCTTCACATTCACCTCGGTGGCGTACACGTTCATGCTATAGACATCGAATGCCTTGGACGCGCGCAACATCTCCGGGGGCGGCAGCGAGCCGCCGAAGCGGATGCCGAGGATCAGATGGTTCGGGTCGTGGCGGCGGATGCCGGCAATGATCACCTCGAGGTATTTCTCGAAGGCGCGGTAGATAAACTGTTTCCGCCGCTCCGGCGTGTCGTCGGCGCCAAGAAAGGCCTTGGCTTCCCGCTGGATGGCGCTGGGCGGACCCTCGAGGATGAGGTCCACGACAAGCGATTCGCGGCCCGGCCAGGGCGGTTCGTTGGCGATGAAGTAACCCAGCAGCCAGGGATCATCCTTGCGGGGCGCGCATTGCGTTTGCGCGTCCCGGTCCACCGTCTTGGGGAATTCCTCGGAATAGACATCGGGCAAACCCATGTAACCGGTTCTCATGCTCCAGCCGCCCAGGTTGACCTGGTAGGCCTTCCGGTGGGTGTCCCAAAGACGGGGATCGCTCCAGTTGCCGATGGTGTTCAGGCCCCAGGAGTCGAGCCGGCGCAGCGCCAGCTCAATCCAGTTTGTGCGCGCCTCCGACCCGTGCCGGCGCGCCAGGTTCCAGGCGTAAAAGCTGGGCGTCGAGCGGCGCCCGCCCGTCGGGTCCGCCGGCGGCAGCGCGGCGAAGTAGTCCTCGCGGCCCTGCAGGCGGGCATCCCCGCCGCGGCCGCTCATGCCAGTGGAAGACGTGGAGAAAAAATGGTGGCCGTCGGGATCAACAAACCACCAACGCCCGTCTGCCTGCTCGACACGGAAGAAGCCGGTTGCTTTCGCCTTCGTGTTGAGATACCCGCCATACGGGCAATAGCCAAAATCACCCGCGCCCAGGCTCGCCTCCTCGGCAGCCCAAGCCTGTTTGAGTTGAGCGAGGTTCTTCACCTTGCCGGGCCAGTCGGCCGGAATCCATTGGCCGAACTCGTCCACCACCGGCTTTTGGTCGAGGATGCCGGACCCTGGGTCTTCCTTGGCCAGCCTGACCGACCGGATTTCGAGCGTCGGCTGCCCGAGCGGCGCCTGCATGCTCACGCCGATGGCGGTCACCGCGTTGAGCGGCCCATACACCCCGCCGGTGCCAATCCAGAAGGAATCCCGCGCGACCTTGCCGACCGAGGCGAGGTCGAAGCCGGTGCGGTTCGGCCGCCGGTAATACTGCAACGGCACGGCCGCGCGGATCCACACGTTGGGCAGCGGGTGCATCTGCCGGCGCTGCGTGAGGTTGGTGCTATAAAGTGTGAGGGCAAAACGCTGCGGAGAGGAGGCCCTCATCTCGAGCACCAGGTAATCGCAGCCCGTCCAGTCAGCCGGCAAATCCGGCTCGAGTTCCTTCAGGGCCCACTTGTGCTCGGACTCTACGCCATCGAACACCACGCGTTGAGCCACGGAGCCGGCGGTCTGCTGCACGGCCAAGAACAAACCCAGAACTGCCAGCGACAACGCAACGAGAGAACGGTTTTGCGAATTCAGGTTCATGACGGCAGCTTGTGCCAGCCGCGGGGCAAAGGGCAAGGATAGAAGCGCTTTCTTCTTGCGATTCGACAACTGACTCAGGTAAGAGGAACGCCATGAAAGCGAAAGCACACGCCTGCAACTGACGATTGACCATGCCACGAAGCGCAGCCCTGGCCTTCGGTTCGTCATTCGTCATTCGTCATTCCCAAACATGCCGACCCTATCCATCTCCTTATTGAGCGCATTGCAGGTTCAAGCCATCCACGACGCCAGCCTGAAGATTCTGCGCGATACGGGCGTGATGATTCATCATCCCGA
Organism: uncultured bacterium; assembly: GCA_963749495.1. Taxonomy (GTDB): domain Bacteria; phylum Verrucomicrobiota; class Verrucomicrobiia; order Limisphaerales; family UBA8199; genus CAVQND01. The sequence continues at coordinate 436,268 of CAVVMW010000010.1, read as the reverse complement.
GGTCCTGAAGGCGCTTGGCCAGGCCGGAGCGCGAGTCGAATCGACACGCCCCATTGTCCACCTGACCGAGTCCCTGGTGATGGATTCGTTGGCCCGGGCCGGCAAGCAGTATGTCTTGCACGGACGTGGTCCTGAGCAGGTGGCCCGGTTTGGCTATGGCGACATGGTGCTTTTGTCCAGCCCCGGCCAGCATCGCTGGCTGGACTTGGAGACCGATCGTTTGCGTCCCGCTACTCTGCAGGATGCCCGGGATGCCATCCGGCTCGCGGATGCCCTGCCCAATATCCCGTTCGTAGGGGCGATGGCACAGCCGGCCGAGGTCAGTGAGCTGTGCCGCGAAGTGGTCCTCACCGCTGAATTGGTCAAGGGCACGACCAAGCCGACCATGGCCTGGACCCAAAACGGCAAGACCGCGCGGTATGTCCTGGAAATCTACCGCGCCGTAGCCGGAGGCGAAAAGGCCCTCCGGGAACGGCCCATGACTGAGGCCTTCCTGGAGCCCATCAGCCCGCTGCAACTGCCCAAAGACGGCCTGGAAATGCTCCGGGAGTTTGTTGCCGCCGGCCAACCGGTGTCCGTGGGACCAATGGCCCAGGCATCCGGCACCGCGCCGGCGACTTTGGCGGGCACCCTGGCGCAGGAGAATGCCGAGATCCTTGCCGGGGTGGTCGTTACCCAGTTGCTGGGACCGGGCACGCCAATGAAATACGGCGGCATCCCGCACATACTCGATCCCCGCACGAGCATCTGCTCCTTTGGCTCGCCCGAACAGGGGCTCATGGCTGTGGGCATGGTCCAAATGGGCAAGTTCTACGGCCTGCCGGTCTATATCAACGTGGGTCTCACCGACGCCAAGGTGCTGGATGCTCAAGCCGGCGCGGAAAAGGCCGCCACCCTGGTCCTGGGCGCGCTAGCCGGGGCGGACATGTTCGGACATGCGGGTATCTGCGGGACCGACCACGCCGGCTGCCTGGCCTGGCTTCTGGCCGATAACGAAATTCTGGCTTATGTGAAGCGAATCGCTCGAGGCTTTGACATCAACCCCGCCACGCTGGCCACCGAAGTTATCCAGGCTGTGGGGCCGGGCAGCTTCCTGGCTGAGGAACACACGGTCGAACATTTCCGCCGGGAACTCTGGCCGCCGAGCCCCGCCTGGACTCGCCAGGGCTACACCGCTTGGGAGCAGGGCGGGCGCGCCTCGATGCGCGACCGCATCCTCATCGAGGTCCGGCGCATCCTGTCCAAACACCACGTCCCGCCTGTCAACGAGGCCCTCGCGCGTGAAATCGACCGCATCGTTGCTTGCGCTGCGGCAGAATTGACAAAGTCATCCTGACTCCGGTGCTGTAGGGCGCCGCCACGGGTTCATCGGCTTGAGCCGGAGTTGCTGGACGGCAGCGGGCTGGTTTCGGGCCGGATCGTTAGTGTCACCGTGGCGGCCTTGACTGGCGAGTCCAAGGCAATGCCCAGCCGCATGGGTTTCTTCGGGGTCGGGACATCCTCATCGAGCTTCTCCCAGCGCACCTGGAACGGGATCCCACCGGTTTCGATCCGGACGCGAACCGCCCCGCCGTCATCGGAAATCACCAACTCGCTCTCGGAGAGCCTCTTCCAATCGCCCCAGGTCACCAGGGCCGTCTCAAAGCTCTTCGGTTCGTCGAACGCAACCTCGTCGCGCACGGTGAGCCCTGCGGGTGCCGTCCGGCGGAACACAAAAGTGCGGTCAAGCCGTTCGAGTTCAGGCACGGCGTATGCCGAACGGATGTCCAGGCCCAGTGCATCCTCGGCGTCGCTGAAATCGGAGCGAAGCACAACCGCCTTCGCCTCGGCGCCCGGCTGCTGCAACTGGCCGGCCACCACCGGAACGGCATGACCATAGGAGTTGAGCACTTTGCTGTCGTAACGATGTGCGCTAAAGGTCCGGGCCGTGTAGATCTCCGCACCCGGATCGCAGATTACCATGGCCTTGCCGGCGATGATGCTGAAGCTGCCGACATCGTTGTGGTTATGGGGTTCCGCGTTGTGCCCGCCCTTGAGCACGGCGGCAAACGGAGTCGCCGAGCCAGGCGCCGGGCGGCAGATGAGCACGCCGCCGTCCTTAAACCAAGTCCGCATCGGCGACTCAGGCGCGATAGCCGGGTGCGGCACAGGCGGGAGTGGCAACGGCAGGAACGACAACAGCATCGTGGCCGCAAGGCCGTCGCGAGGGCCTGCCAGCTCGGCAGCGTTTCCGCCCGGCGCCCCTTCTCCAAAGCGCTCGCGGATGAAGCGCACCCATCGCGGGTCCGGCCGCTCACCAGGATGGCAGTCCGAGATGGTCGGATAAATGCCCCCGAGGATTTCCGCGCGAGTGCAGAAAAGGGCGGGCTGGATGGCGGCGGGGTCCGCGAGCAAATCGATGCCGCCCCCGCTCGCCTGGCGGACGGTTTCGCCCAGCATAAGAAAATGGCCAAAGCCGTAGTTCCAGTAGCCCACGCCCTCGGCGCAGTAGCCGTCCGGGGTAAAGCTGCGCAAAAAGAACTGGATGTAGTGCTGCGCGGCGGCAACAAAGCGCGCCCGTTCCTGCGGCGGCTCCTCCAGCGCCAGCGCAGCCCCGGTGACGCCGCTCAGGCACACTGCATTCCAATTATTCTCCACCCGGAGCCAGTAGATCTCTTTCTGGCGCCCTTCGACCATTTCACGGAACGGTTGCAGCACCCGGCGCTCGACGTTAGTGCGAAGCAAGCCCCTTGGCTCTGGCGCAAGCCGCTCGCCCAGCAGGTAGTCGGCGGTGGCTAACTCCCAGGCGAGCGCCGTGGCCCGCAGGTCCATCTCCATCGTTCGGCCGTAGAAATTGTCGAGCTTCCCGTCGTGCGCGGGATAGACCCAAGTGCGCTCCTGGCAAATCGCCCCGATGGTGTCGCTGAGCGGACCGAGGAACCGGCCTTGGTTCTCCAGGCACTCGGCCAGGGTGAACGTCGTGAGCCGCCGGCTGCGCTCGGACAGCACCCTTTCGCAGCGGCCGCGATTCCCGGTCCTGGAGTAATCCAAATAAAGGTCATCCGGCAGGGGCGGCGCCGGTTCCCGGGCCAGCGATTGGGCCCTCGACACGACCCGGCCAAACGCCGCCGTATGGGCAAGCCTGTCCCAGGCCGCCCAATCCGAGATCGGCCGGCCAAGACCCACCGGTTTGGGCGGCAAGCGGGCGGCAATCTCATCCAGGCGTGCCGCGTCGAACTCCATCGCGGCAGGAGCAGGCAGGGCAACGAGCGCCAGGAGTGCTGCCGCCAGGATGCCACACCGGGTCGGGCTGGGTAGAAGTGAGTTATTCATGGGCCAAGCATGAACCGACGCGGAACGCCGCACAACCGATTTTTGTTTTGGGTGTGAGACAGAATTCTTCGCGCCATTCGATTCGCGATTGTGGTGGAAGGATATTGTCTCTAAAAGCCTAGGCACTGGTCCGGTTCGGCTCATCGCGTAGCGATGATCCGAAGGTAGCCGTGGACCTCGGTCCTTGTCGTTACCCACATCGTCGGGTGCCCTCATGAAGCGGATCTGATGGGCGTTACGGATCTCCGAAGCACATTTCTCATCCCGGAGGGATGCCAGAAGGTAGCCGGGGGTCGAAGCGTCGCGAGACCCCCGGTGCCGCGACGGCAAGGGATTGCATCCCGGAGGGATGCCACAAGGCGCCCGCCGCGAACGTGTGCTCTTCTGGCACCCCGCCGGGGTGCAGGGCCACCGACGCCCTCAACCGGGGGTCGCCGCTGGACGGCGACCCCCGGCTACCTTCTGCCAACCCTCCGGGTTGGCCGGGCGTTGCCGCCGGCTGGTATCAAGGGCGCCTTTGGCGGCTAAAACTGGCCTGCTCCTCAGGCCTTTCTCCCGCCTGCTCAAAAGGGGAACTGATATGACCGCTCAGGAGATGTGGGTAAAGACAAGGACTGAAGTCCACGGCTACCGTCAGGCACCGCTCCGCGGTGCACGGATACCCTCCGATCCAGAGCATTCTGTCTCAGGCCATTCTGTCTTCATTCAACAGTTGTTTCCTCTGCTGGTTCTGTTAGCCTCCGGGACATGATCAGTCTGCACAAGCGCGCTCCACGCCGGACATGACAACCATTGAATCCATCGTCTCCCAGAAACTGGCGCTGCACGGCGGACCCAAAGCCGTGTCGTCCCCTCTGCCACACTGGCCGGCCTTTAGCGAGGACGCCATCCGGTCCGTGGAACAGGTGCTGCGTTCCGGCAAGGTGAACTACTGGACCGGCCCGCGCGGCATGGAGTTCGAGCGGCGGTTCGCCGCGTGGCAGGGCAGTCGTTACGCCATCAGCGTCGCCACCGGCACGGCTGCGTTGCACGTCGGCCTCACCGCCCTGGGCATTGGACCGGGCGACGAGGTGATCGTGCCGAGCTACACCTTCATCGCGACGAGCTTCGCGGTCGTTCAGGCCGGCGCCGTCCCCCGTTTCGCTGATGTCAACCTGGAAGACCATTGCCTCAGCGTCGAGTCCGCGGAGAGACTGGTCACCCCTCGCACGAAGGCCATCATGCCGGTCCACCTCTACGGCAACGTCTGCGACATGGAGTGCGTCGCCGCCTTCGCGCGCAAGCACAGGCTCTTCGTGGTTGAGGACAACGCCGAGGCGGTCGGCGGTTGCTACAAAGGGAAAAAGACCGGGACGTTGGGCGACATCGCGGGCTGCAGTTTCTGTCAGAACAAGACCTTCACCACCGGGGGCGAAGGCGGGATGGTCACCACGGACAACGAAGACCTGGCTTGGGCCGCGCGCAGTTTCCGTGACCACGGCTATGACGTGAAGGACCGCCTCAACCTGCTGGAGTTGGAGCAGAAGCTGTCGTACATCCACGAGCGGGTTGGCTGGAACTATCGCCTGACCGAGATGCAGTCGGCCATCGGCCTGGCCGAGTTGGACCGCCTGGACACCTGGAACCTCCCGCGCCGCCGCCGCAACGCCCGGATCATCATCGACGCGCTGCAGGACGAACCCCTGGTCAAGTTCCGCCCCATTGACACGCCCGAGCGGCAGAACGGCTGGTACGTCCTGGCCTTCTCGCTCGACATCGAGAACATGCGCTGCGACATCGACCAGTTTGTGAAGGCTGCGGGCGCGGAGGGCGCGCCCTGCTGGAAGGTCTTCTGGCCGCAATGCCACACCGAGCGCGCTTTCCGCGAGCACAACGCCTTTGGCCGGTCCGGGTTCCCCTTCAAGTCCAAAGAGTACGCGGACCCGGCCAGCGCGGACTATTCGAAGACCGAGGTGCCCAACGCCCTCTGGCATCAGAGGCACACTTTCACGTGTTTCGCCTTCCCGACCTACGAGCCGCAGCATTGCGAACAGATCGGGGCAGCGCTAAAGAAAGTCATCCGAGCCTATGCGAAGTGAGGCAATCGCTCAGACGTGGGGCAGACCTCCGGTCTGCCGGTTGGAGGGGCCTCTGGCCCCGAGTCTCGCGGCTGCCAGAGCCACGGAGCCGGAGGCTCCGTGAACTGGCAGACCAGAGGTCTGCCCCACACCTGACCCCAACGCCCCAATGCCTATGCGAAGTGAAAACTTAATTCTCATGCTGGCGACCACAGCCCTGTGGTGCGCCCTTTCATCTCAAAGCCCGGCCGCCGAAGTCCGCGTCGGTGTGGGCGTGATTGACATCACTCCACCGATGGGCATTCCGATGGCGGGCTATTACCACGAGCGCGGCGCCGATGGCGTGCTCGACCCGCTTTACAGCAAGGCACTGGTCATCGAGTCCGGCGGCGAGCGCGCCGCGTTGGTCGTGCTGGACCTCATTGGCATCCAGCGCGGAATCACCGATCAAGCCCGAGCGGCCATTCAGGAGACCACCGGCATCGAGGCGAGCTGCATCATGATCAGCGCCACTCACGCCCACACGGGACCGGAACTCGCCAACCCGGGGGAGTCCGCTTCCGGCCTCGCGGGGCCGAGGCGGCTCGTCGCGGACTACTCCGAGGCGCTGCCAGGGAAGATAGCCGAGAGCGTGCAGTTGGCGAACCAGCGGCTCCAACCCGCGCAACTCGGCGTGGCCAAGGGCCGTTGCGAGGACTTGACCTTCAACCGCCGTTATTTCATGCGCGATGGCAGCGTTGGTTGGAACCCCGGCAAACAGAACCCAGAACATCGTCATGCCCGCCTGCCGAGCGATCCCGAAGTCAGCCTTCTCTATATCGAGAAGCCTGGCGCCGCCGGCCCGACGCAGTCCATCGCGACCTACGTGAACTTCGCCATGCACCCGGACACTTGCGGCGGCAGCAAGATCACCGCGGATTGGCCGGGGGCGCTCGGGCGCGTGCTGGCGGGCTATCACGGCACGAACCATGTCACGCTGGTGGCCAACGGCACGTGCGGCAACCTCAACCACCTCGACACCTCATGGCACTGGCCCCAAGGCACGGCCATCGAACAGCATCGCATCGCCACCATTCTCGGCGCCTCGGTCTTCCAGGCCTACAAGCATCTTCGAGCCGGTCGCCGCCGGCCCGCTGCGCGCCAAGTCGGCGTCGGTCGAGCTCGGGCTGCCCGAGGTCTCGCCGGCGCAGCTCGAGGAGGCAAAGCAAACCCTGGCCGCGACAAAGGACGACCGCGGCGGCAACTTCATGAAGCTGGTGCGTTCCCTGCGTGTGCAGGAGGTCGCTGCCCGCGGGGGCAAGCCCTACCGCGTCGAAGTCCAGGTGATCGCTCTGGGCAAGGACGTTGCCTGGGTAAGCTTGCCGGGCGAAATCTTCGTGGAACTTGGGCTGGCGATCAAGAAACGCTCACCCTTTCCGCACACCTTCCTGGTCGAGTTGGCCAACGAGAGCGTCGGCTACGTCCCCGACCGCCGGAGTTACGCCGAAGGGAACTACGAACCCGAGAGCGCCCGCTGCGGCGCCGGGTCCGGCGAAAAACTCGTCGAAGCCGCCGTGAAGCTCCTCGCCGAGTTGCGCGTTGAGCGATTTTGATGTCTAATAATGGTGGTTTCCCCGCCTGATGTTGGGAACGTGGCACTCCGCGGGTGAAGGCTGGGAGACTCAATTATAGGTGAGCCGGCGGAACCAGGAAGCCGCCGAGCCGCGCGGCCCGCCCTCGCGCAGTGCCGAGCGGATGCGGACCTTCGCCAAGACGTGGCTGCGCGAGGAAATCCAGGCCGGCGGCGGCCGCTAAAAAAGAAATACATGAAACAAGCCCTTTTCGCCCTTTGGGGCCTCATCAGTGTCTCGGCGCCGATGGCCGTTAACGCCCAGGTCGAATCCCTCGTCGCCAGCAACACGGCTTTTGCCCTGAACCTTTACGCGCAACTGGCGACCAACGCGGGCAACCTTTTCTTCTCCCCCTACAGCATCTCCACCTGTCTGGCGATGACCTACGCGGGCGCAAGTGGCAACACGGAGCAGCAAATGGCCCAGGTCCTCGGTTTCGACACGAACCAGGCACAATTCGCCTCGCTCTTCGGTGAACTGCAGGGTGAACTCAACGCGAGCCAGGAGACGAACGCAATCGAGCTGAACATCGCCAATGCGCTGTGGACCCAGCAGGGCTATCCTTTCCTGCCCGCGTTTCTGGCAACCGCCACCAACCAATACCAGGCCAGCGTCAACCAGGCTGACTTCATCACCTCAGCCGACGCGGCAAGGCAGACGATCAACAATTGGGTGGCGCAAGAGACCCAGAACAAGATCCAGAACATTCTGCCGCCGGGCAGCCTGGACCACAACACCCGGCTGGTGCTGGCTAACGCCATATACTTCCTGGGCGCCTGGACCGAGGCGTTCGCGCAAACCAACACTTCGACCCAGCCGTTCTATCTCTCCAGCACCAACCAGGTGGAAGCGCCACTCATGCACCAGCTCGCGCCGGCAACGGTCGAAAGTGGCAATAGATTCGCGGGTAAGAATTCAATTACATGGAGACCGGTGATTTCCAGGCAATCGAGCTGCCCTACGGGAGCAACCAGGTTTCGATGGTAATACTGCTGCCGTGGCAAGTTGATGGCCTGGGGCAACTGGAGCAGCAGCTTTCTCCCGCGTTCCTTTCGAACGTGCTCGCGCAAATGACAGAGCAGTATGTTGAAATCTTCCTGCCCAGGTTCGCACTGGAGTCCTCCTTAGAGCTGACCAACACGCTGGCGGCAATGGGCATGCCGGATGCCTTCACTCCGAGAGTGGCCGACTTTTCCGGAATAGACGGGACGAAGGATCTCTTCATTAGCCATGTCTTCCATAAGGCGTGGGGCCAAGTGAACGAAGCGGGCACAGAAGCGGCTGCGGCAACGGTCGTCGTCGGGGGCGGCGCTCAGGGTGGCGGTGGCGGGCTTGACGATCGCCCTCCGGTCTTCCGGGCCGATCATCCGTTCCTCTTTTTCATTCGCGATACCCCCTCGGGCAGCCTGCTCTTCATGGGGCGGCTGACGGACCCAAGCCAGGCTGCCGCCAATGCGGCGCCCGCGCCCCCGTTGACCCTCGCGCGTTCAGGGAACAGTCTGAGGATTTCCTGGCCGTATCCTTCGACGGGCTGGACCTTGCAGCAAAATCCGGACTTAGGCGCGACGAACTGGGTGCCGAGCAGCGGTATTTCCAATGACGGGACGAATAGTTTCATGACCGTCGCATCGCCGTCGGGGAATTTGTTTTTCCGCTTGAGCCAACAATAATCTCATGCCTTCAACACTCTCCGCGTTCGCCTTGGGCTATAAGGTCAGATGAAAACCAAACCTACCTGCTCCCAGCGAGGCGGTGCTCCTTCCCTGATGCCCGTCCCCACCCATAAACAACAGAAGGAAACGAAGGTGACAAAGGTGCTACGAGGATGCCCACGGTACGTATGTACGAAGACGGGTAAAATAATTGGCCTTCGTTCCCTTCGTTTCCTTCTGTTCCGAAGGGGAGCCGCGCATCCGGGGGTGCAGGCCCAACGGGAGCCAATGCCTGCCGTGAGCATTCGCCATCTTGCCAGCCAAGGCGCGGGGGAGGATGTGCGGGGGATGTTGCACCACCCCGATGAAGGCCTTCATTGACAGCCGGGCCACCCGGCAGGCGACGCACCTCACCAGGACGCGGCAGGGGGCCAATGCGGGCGAAATCTTCGTGGAACTTGGGCTGGCGATCAAGAAGCCCTCACCCTTTCCGCACACCTTCCTGGTCGAGTTGGCCAACACGCCGGCGGCCAGACACGCGAAACGGACAAACTCTCGGATAACCAGAACAGATTTGGCAAGGCGCATCGGGTGGCGATCTATCCTCAACCAGGCTTACGGCACGAGCTTCATCCTATATTACACCTGCAAGAACGTCCAGATTTTTCGAGCCGGCAACTAACTAGAGCCTGTCCCAAAAGGGCGGCTTTTAGAAATATCATCAGTAACTCTAAACGATAGTGTTTAAATCATAATGTGAGCCCGCGGCTCCGCAAGCCCGGGACGTGATCTTCCTAAAAAACCGGCCTCTGGGTACACACCCGTTCCACCGTTGCTCTCTTCAGGAGATCCTCTTGGCGGCCTTCAGGCCGCCTGGCGGCGAGCCTGCGCTGCCGCCGCGCGCTGCAACCGCGCCAGCACCCACAGGTTATGCACCAGCACCGTCCACGTCACCGTCAGCTGCCGGTGCGTAAAGCCCTTGCTGCGCATCCGCCCGCCCCAAAAACACGTTCTTCACAATGCCGATCCGCCCCTCTGTTTGCGCCCGGCGTCGTTGCAGCCGCTTGAACTTCCAGCCACGGCCCCGCTGCCGGAGCAGCCGCGGATCGCGTGCACACACCGCGTTGTAAATCTCCTGCGCTTCTAAGCCGATCCGGTTGGTTTGGCTGTCGAAGCCCCGGTCGGCCGCCATCGCCCGGAGTTTGGGTCCGTAGGCAGCTTCCATCCGCCCCACGCTGCGCGGCAGCAGCGCCGAGTCGGCGGGGGCACTCTCGCGAAAGAACTCCCAGTCGATGATCAGCCCCTGCGGGTTCTCGGCCAAAAACAGGGTGTTGCCGAACTCCACCTCGGCGCCGGCCTTGCGGCGCACGATCAAACCTTGGAATTGACCCCCTGTGCATGTTCAACCCCTTCATCCGGTATAATCTATTGGGGTCTGGCGGCCGAAGTCGTCAGCAGGGCCAGTTCCGATGCACATTCAGCAGCGACGATCCATGGGCCGACATCAAATGCGGCACCTGATCGAGTCCAACATGCTTCACTTGGAGTTTGCCTCGATCTGTTTCAACGGCTTCTTGGCACCTTCACGCAGACGTTTCTCTCCTCTCAGACTGATTTCCTGGAGCAAGGGAATCACCGGCTTTGCGTTCGATCCCAGGTTCCCCAATTCAGCGATGGCCGCGTCTGTCCAAGGGGATTTCCGCTCGATCAATGCAACCAGCACACCTCTGGCCTCGTCATTGCCCGGATCATCCAACAGTATCACTTGAGCTGCATTGTACCGGATGGTCTCGTTATTTTCCCGCACCTTGGCCAGGAGAGGTGGCAGGATCTGACTCTTGTCGGCGCCAATTGCATGAAGGGCAAACGCAGCCTGACCACCACACTCGCGGATCTTTATCGGTTAACAACCCCTGGAGAAAAGGAATCGCCGCCTTGGCGCTTGGGCCGATCTCACCCAACAGGTTCAAAAGTTGCTGGAGACGGGCCTTGTCCTCCAGCTTGGTCATCTCACCAATTACGTCGTCGAGGAGTGCCGATTCCTGCGGATCGATGCGGCAGACCGCGCCGGCTATCACCAGCCGAACGGCAATGTCCGTTTCTCCCAGGAATCGTTCCTTGAGGAGAGGGATGGCCGGAGCAGCCTCATGACCGATGCTGGCCAAGGCCTTGCTCCCGCCCCACAGGAATCGCCTCTGGATCGGCACATTCGTCAGCCCCGCCATGAGGTCCGGAACGACTTCCCTGGCGGCACGCCCCAATCGTTCGGCCGAACGCATCGCCAGAGTGATCAGCCATGCATCCGAACTGCGCAGACCCAGTCTCAGCCACGGCACCGCTCTTTCTGCTCCTTCGCCAATATCGGCCAGCAGGTAAATCGCCATCCGATGTTGACCCTGGTTCGTGCCCTTGAAGGCATTGGTTACATACGGAAGGATGAAGGCTGCCGGAGGCTTGATGGCTTGGACCATTTCGGCCGCCGTCTCCCGGATTTCGTTGGCCGAAACAAAAGGGGCAAACCGGAAAGGCCAGGGTAGATGAGCCAGGAATGTTTGGAAGTTGGTTGAGGCGGCGGAATCCTGGTGAGTGGAAAAACATTCCCTGAGCAAAAAAGAAACTGCGTTGGTCCCCAAGGCGCGCAAGGCGAGTTGAGACTCCTCTTTAGCGTTCTCATCATGGATCGAGCGAGAGTACTGCCGGAACCAACTGCTCACGGATCTGCCATGGAATTCCGGTTCCCGACTCGTCCAGGCTCGAACAAGCAACCCGCCAAATACGGCCAACGCAAGGCCGAGCAGCATAAGCTTTTGCCTGCTGAAGTGCATTTCTCTATGAGACAAGGGACGGGCATAAAGGTCACGCAGGTGCCTCAGATCGCAATTGTTTTCTGCCAGACAATACCAGCACCTGGTTTGAACACTGTCCCCATTCGGACCTAAACCACGTCGAACCTCAGCAAGTCAATCCTCAGCATCCATCAAAACCATGCACACAGCCATCTCTTTTCACCCCGACGGCACAGCCCATTGTCTTTGGACCGAGGCTGTTCCGCTTCATGAACTTGGCCGGCTCGAAATCACCAGGGCCAGCAACATCGAATTCAACAACTCGACTCAGCATTGGGAGGTCAAAGACAGGAGAGGCAAAGTCCGCTTCTTCTCCCGGTCCAGATCCGCCTGTTTGGAGTGGGAGAATCAGAACCTGCAACCGAACTGAGCGCGACGGCCAGACCAAACACCTCAGGTCTCATTATGAACTATTTCTGTCCATACTTGCTGACCGCCCACCGCAACGCAGCCTCTTCGCCGGAACTTTTGTCTCGATCGACGTAACTGATCCAATCCTGATCTGACATGGTTTCCAGCAACGATTCATTGTTCTTGAAGAGTGAATTGATTGTCGCTTTTTGTTGAATGATCTGGTTGAGTTGATCCTGGACGGTCTGGCCGTTGGCACCATAAGGGCTGTTCGGATCCATGGCGCTGAGGGCGTTACGTTCGATGGCTAAACCCACCAAATGACTGACGGCACAATCGCCCGCGCCGTAGCTCTGCCCTAACCTCACCGCCATTTGCAGGACCGCTTGCGCTGAAGTCTCGTCACCTGCCTGCCGATATGAGTTGGCCAGATCCACCATTTGCAGACCGAGTTGCTTCAGTTCCGAGAGTTGAGGCAACTCCACTTGTGAAGAACCGATCAATTTAGCCGCAGCCGCCGAGTAACCTGCCGCCAAGTAGGCCTCTTCGTCATCCTGCCTGCGATCGAGTGTGTAATCTTGGAATTGTTGCTTGCCGGATGCGGCCGTGAGTTCCTGTACGGCCAGATCCATCTGCCCGGCTTTAAGGTAATCACGCGCGGAGAGGTAATTTGCCAGCGCATTGTCGGCGGCTGTTTGCTCGAAGGCGTTCAACCATTGGCGTCTTTGTTCAGGAGATAAGTCGCCTTTGAAGACTGCCTCGAAAGCCACCTGGGGGTCGTTGCCATAGTTTTGCATGGCTTCCTTCAGCAACGCCGAGTCGCCGCTGGTGCGATACGCCGCCAGAAGAGTCGAGGCGTTACGCCCATTTTCCTTGAGGTACGCCTCGACTTGTTCGGCGGTCAGCTTCGGTGGTTCTTTTGCGAATCGGGCATATACATTGGTGGCTTGCATCTCTTCCATTGGGGCGGTCATTCGGGCAGCAATCTGAATTGGCGGCGCAGGCAGGCGCGGCTCCCGAGCCTTTTTCGCCTGGCCGACGCGATTTGAAAGACCTTGGTTCTCGGCCTGAAGCCGCGCCATTTGCTCACGCAACGACTGAATCTCCTCGCGGAGCTTTGCCTGTGCCTGGTGTTGAATCACCAGAGTCGTCGTCACGGCGACGACGACCAGAACGGTCAGACTAAGTTTAAGTTTGCTCGTAGCCATAAGCGTTCAAAAAGTGCGTGTGGTGCTGGTTGCTCTCCAGATGCGCTGGCGCGGGACATTGCCACGCACTCGCCTTGGCGCGGTTTGGAGCCAGCGGCAGCAATGCGGCCACAATGCCAAACATTGCGATGACCACCAGAAGTTCAACGAGGGTGAAACCCCCAGCACGAACTTCACCTGAGACGGACCTTCGATTGCGCCTTACGGTGCTCATCACCGGTTTAGACCATCCCGCCAAAGAAACGTCACGCGGCCACATTGACAAAGTGTCTTGCTCGCCCGGTTGAACCCTCGATTAGCCCTTCGCCACGTCAACAACCGCAAAGACCAAGCCGATATGAAATCGCCCCATCAACATCAAAGTTCAAACCACCGGCCGTAAAAACGCAAACGCCCATGAACAAGGACTGCGGATTTGTGGCCTCGAAATCAACCATCAAAATCAAGAAACAAAAGGAGAAAATCCTCATCAAAATGAACATGTTCGAATTCCAGTTCAGGTGGGGCGGGAAACGTTCGTGCTTCGGCATCGACGTCAACGCTCTCACCATCGAGGAGGCGGTCAACAAAGCCAATCGCTTCTTCACCAGTGACGCCACAGTCACTTCCGTGAACCATCCTGACGCCGAACGGGTCTGGGTCAACGTGGCGACTCCGATAACGCCCAGGAACATTGCCTCCATCTACGGACCTCTGGGCAACGCTGAGTGCCGGGACTACACAGTGGCTCAATGGCGCAAGGCTTTCCAAGTCCAATGTGCAATTTGCCATATCCCCTGCCTTGGAGAATCAGCCCACTTGCATCAGGGAAAATGGACATGCCAGGAGAGATGTTGGGACGACCGGCTGAAGGGGTCTGAATAACAAACCAACAACAACGAAAGGAGAGAAGCATCAATGATCTGTTCAAAATGCAACCAGTCCTTCGAGTCCTTAACGGATCAAGGACTCTGCGCCGGCTGTTTTCAGAAGGCCGAAGCGAGAAGGGTCGGAATCATCGAACTGGCCCGACAACATCGCCAGGTCGAAGGGGCGGTTGAAATCGACAATAATGCCCAGCTCAGTGAAGGCAACGACAACGGCTGCTACGTCTCGGCTTGGGTCTGGGTCGATTTTGCTGGCACTGGGTACGACAAGGAGAGCCACCAGAAGGAGAAGCCCATGAACGACTCCAAGAAACCGAATGAACCAAAAGACCATGCATTCAGCCCCCACACCGACCTCTGCATCAACTGCGGCAAAAGCGCCCAGGATGATGCGATTGAAAACACGGCCTGCGGTTCTGACCAGCCAACGAAATGCCAAACCTGCAAAGGAAAGGGTTGGTTCTTCTTCAATACCGGCAGCGACCAGGGACACAAGTACGAAATCCAGCGGTGTGACGTGTGCGAGCAATTCGACAGCGACCTGGCAGCACTCGAAGCCCTGGAGAAAGCTGGCCTGACTCAACCGGCACTGCTCAGGTTCGTGGAGAGAGTCGCCGGCCTGAAACGTGAAGGCGAACCGGGGGATGATGGACCTTTCGAACGCACCTCAGAAGATTCCATCGCCACCCTCAACCAACTCATACTCGAAGCCCGTCAATTGCTGGGCACAGCAGAAACGTGTGGTAAATGCGGGCAGACAGTTCCGTATGTCATCGTCTGTCTTGGCGGCGCTGAGATTTGCCAGCAGTGCTTCGACGCCGGCAAGGATTGAACCGTCGTTGATTACGACAATTGGCCTCCAACACCACACCGGCCACCCAGACTCCCGCGTGGTTCTTCCGACTGGAAGACGATTATTTCGTTATCCAGCGAGAAAGGCCGCGAGCCTCTCTGGGCGCGTAACGGTAAACAGTTGTTTTATCGGTTGGGAGCGGCAGGAGTTCCACCGAGTCAAGTCTGGTTAGTTGATGTCCAAACCAAGTCCGCTTTTTCCGCCAGCGCCGCGCGCTTGCGTTGTTCAGTGCGGTTGCTCATTTCTGGAGCCCCATTTTTCTGAGCAATGCAATAAACCGGGGCTCCGAGCGCAGCCGTCTTTGTGACCGAGCCAACGACTGACTGTGGGGATATCGACGCCGGATTCGATGCACCGGGTTGCGAACAGGTGACGGAGGTCGTGGTGGGTGATTCGGTGCATGCCTACCTCTCTTGCGGCCCGCGTCATGGCTTGCAGACATTCTTTGACGCGCATAACGGGGCTGGCCAGCGGTTCCTGCGGTCGTTCTTCGCGTAGTCGCTCCAACAGCTGCTTCATTTCGGGTATCATTGGCACACGCCGGATGCTCCAATTTTTCGTGCCCGTTTCCGGGTCGCCTCGCACGATGATTTCGCCCTTCTCAAAATCGCAGTCCGCCCAAGTGATGTTCCGTGCTTCCGACAGCCGGAATCCGCCGAATGCCAGAAAGCGAACCATGTCGGCGCACTTGCGTGAATCGCGCCCCTTGGCGCTTTCTATTTCCTCCACAAAGCAGCCAAACTGCCCGCTGTCAGGCAATGTCAAATGACGGGGCCGAACTCTTGCCCGCTTAATGCCCTGTGCCGGATTGCGGAAGAGAGCCCGGCTTGAATGGCCGTGTCGAAAACCGCCTGGAGAATGTCGAGCGCGCCGTTGTAGCGCGTCGAGGAATAGCGGCTGCTGAATCGCGCCGCCCAGGTGTTGCACTCGCTCGCGCTGAACCGGCGAACGTCTCGCGCCTCTATACCGGGCCATGATTTGCAAATGCTGTCGAGAACCTCGTGGCGGTAGTGTTTGGCGGACGGCTTCAAGAGGCTGCTGGTTTCGGTTTGCGTTTTGAAGATTGCTAGGCAATCGCCAAAGGTCATGCGCCCCTTGCTGGTGGAGTCGCGTGACTCCACCGCTTCCCGTTCGCTTTTTTCCAGATCGGCCAGTCTGAGCTTTGCGACGGTGAGCACGTCGGTCTTTAGACTTTTCCGAATGAGCTTGCCAACAACGCGAATGCGGGCATAGTAAGTGCCAGATGGAACGTAGCGGATCAAATTTGAATACTGTGTTTTCTGCCACTCATCCCCGGAGTTGGCAGCTTTTGGCCCTGCTTTTCGCTAGTTCATGCGGCCAGTATCAAAAACCAGTATCAAAATGCCAACCCCAAACGTTCACTCGCAGTGTAAGTTGCTGATAATCAACGCTGGAGAGATGGCCGAGTGGCTGAAGGCGGCGGTTTGCTAAACCGTTATACGGTCAAAAGCCGTATCGGGGGTTCGAATCCCCCTCTCTCCGCCACCTTCATAATCAACGACTTACAGAGCCACCCCTCATTCGGCATGACATTCTTGCATAACAAATTCAACGCTGTTCAAGCCTGTTGTCCCGGAAGACGAGATTCACCACCAGCCAACAATGGAGTTCAGGAGCGGCGGTTCCGAATTACCATTCAATGAAGGCATTGCATCTCGCACGACCAACGCCGCCGCACCATGCACTCTGCAAAGTGGCCGAGAGGGTTGGATGGGGTATCTGGAAATCGTTCGGCTGAGCATTTTCCAGCCGTTGTCAGCCAGAATTGCCCGAGGGCGGTCGTTGCAGCCGAGGCACTTGCGGGCTTTTCGGGAGCGACCACCAGGAGTTGCCATTCGAGCGCCAACCATGCCGCGGCGCCTGTGGCACACCACACGCTTACACCCAAGCATGAGGAATACCTTGCTCATCTGGTCTTTCGTTCTTCTGGTGGGTGGCGTTGGCACCGCCCAAACCACCCCATCCCAATCAGCATCCGCCCAGCCAAGGCCGGCACCGGCCCAGATTGGTCCGGCCCAAGTCAAGCCAGCCCCGGGGACTCTGACCCAGACCACGGCCGCAAAAGCCTCCCCGGTGACCACGAACGCGCCGACGCCACAGGCGGAGAAAGTGCTGCAAGCCCAACCGCACCGGTCGTTCCTGAAAGGTGCTCCACAACTGACGTTCGCCGAACCCAAGGCGAACGAGCTGGCCTTGGCCCGGCACACTTACAGCGGCATCGTAGTGCAGGTGATCAAGGCGAAAAGACCGCTCCAACTTCTTAACCCTTTCGCCCCGCCCCAGGACCGGCTCTGGGTGGGACAACTTCGAACGGTTCCCGGCAAGTGGCAGCGGTCCCATGCTCAAGCTGCTCTCCATCAACTTCTAGCGAGGCTGGGCCTCAGACCGTGGCTCGGGCATCCTGCCCAAGCCCCCCACGGGCAGGATGCCCGTGCCACAAACTTGACCTGTCTGCATCACGTTTTGAAATTCAAGGACTCTAGGCTCCAAATGGCCGCCATTGCTGAGCAACTGAAGCCCAGCCACCCCCTTGGGCCGAGCTTCAGTATAATTCATCCACCAACCTTCTGAGTTTTTCGCTTTGGACCATAGATTGCCGGCGCATCTGCGGGGAGGGGAACCGAGTGGTGACGACATGCTGGTGCTCATTTCGGGCCGTTTTTGGGCCGAACAACAGGGCGTTTTCCGCGCTCTGGCCCACCCGTTTAGCCCGAAATTGTGCCGACGAGGCGAAATGCCTTGCGGATTCACGGACAAACTGTTAAACGTGATGAACGCCACCGATTGTGATTGAAGCCCAGGTGAAGGCGAATGGTGTGGATTGTGATGGGGTTGCCTGACGTAATAGACCCCCACTCGGAAAATGCAATTAACGACACTGTCAAACTGCGGTTTTATGAGAACTTATGAGAACTATTGATCTATCGACACGAGTCGCTCGATGCTCCTGTAAGCTTGTTCTGTCCATGGCTGCACTGGGGCTGATCTTCGCCGGGAAGAATGCCCCGGCAGGGACGCTGCTGCAAGAGTACCTCCCATTGCACGTGGGCGACCATTACACGTCACTTACGGCGGCGGGGACCAACACCGTCAACATCGAGGCGGGAGTGGCGAAATATCCCGGCTCTTTTGCTGTCGTCACCCTCTCACCGGTCTCTGGAGCCGTGTACACGAACTTCGCCTACGTCGGGTACTCCGGCAATAGCGAGGTGACTTACGAGTTGGACACTGGGAGCAACACCGTGGCGGTTCTTACGCCGCCACTGGTGACCATGACCGAATCGGCGCTGGCGTCCTTGGGCACGCCGTTCACCGGCACCTCCTCGTACACGAATTCGGTGGTGGATGCGGGCCAAAGCTTCGATACCGTCGTCTCGGAAACAATCAGCGGCGTGGTGAGCTCGACAGGAACCGTGACCGTCGTGGCGGGGACGTTCAATAACTGCCTGGCGAGTGCGGAGACAATCACGACGACGACAACGACCATGGGGTTCAGCACAACAAACACATTTAGCCAAACCCTTTTCTACGCGCCGAACGTAGGTTGCCTCAAGGTCGTCCAGGGTGGCACGAACGTCTATGAACTGCTCGGCGGGGTGGTCGGCGGCGTCACAGTGGGCGGCGGGGGCGGCGACACGCAGCCGCCCACCATTCACATAACGTCGCCGGCCGACGGGGCCACTGTTGCAGTCAATTCAGTGGCGGTGCAAGGGACAGCTTCGGACAATGTGGGGGTCGTGGCCGTGTTCTGCCGGGTGGATGGAGGCAGTTGGAGCAAGGCGCAGGGAACCGCGAACTGGTCGTTCCAGGCATCTCTGTCACCGGGGGCGAATGTAATCGAGGCTTACGCTGCCGACGCCGCGGGCAATCTGAGCACGACCAACCAAGTCAGTGTTACTTACACCGCCAGCGCACAGACCGGCTCCCTGCAAGTGACCATCACGCCTTCCGCAGCGGTTGGCGCCGGGGCTGAGTGGCAGGTGAACGAAGGGGCCTACCAGAAAAGTGCCGCGACCGTCAACAATCTTTCAGCGGGCGCTCAGACCGTCTCATTCAAACCGATTTCCGGATGGAACACGCCTTCCAGCGAAACGGTTACGATCACAAGCGGAGCGACCACGAAGGCTGCCGGCGTCTATACGCAAGAGGTGAAGGGGAATCCCAAATTGACCCTCTCATCGCCTAAATCCGCCCAGAGCGTGAGCAATGCGCTTCTTCGGGTCACCGGCACGGTCTCGGACAAGGTGGCCGTGGACGATGTCTATTATCAATTGAACGGCGGCAGTTGGACACTTGCCACGAGTACCAATTCCTGGACGAACTGGACTGCCACCGTCACTCTCAACCCTGGCGCCAATACCCTCAGCGCCTACGCCCAGGACAGCAGCGGCAAGACCTCGCCCACCAATACCGTGAAGTTTACCTATGTGGTGAGCGCGCCTCTGGTGGTGCAAGTCATCGGGCTCGGCAAAGTGAGCCCCAACTACAACGGGCAATGGCTCAAAATCGGCACCCGATACACCATGACGGCCACAGCGGGCAAGGGCTTTGGCTTCCTCAAATGGTCCGGCAGCCTTTCGACCAACAAGCCGATGCTGGCCTTTGTGATGGCCTCGAACTTGACCTTTACGGCCAATTTTGTGGACGTGACTCCCCCGGTCGCCATCATCCTTTCTCCCAAAGTTCACCAGAATGTGAGCAACGCGGTATTCACCGTTACCGGCAAGGCGAGCGACAACGTTGGGGTAACGCAGGTCTTTTATCAACTCAACGGCGCGGGCTGGGACGTGGCGGACACCACCAATGGTTGGACCAACTGGACTGCTGGCGTGACGCTCAATCCGGGCACGAACCTAGTGCGGGCCTACGCCGAGGACGCCGCAGGGAACCGGTCGAAGACCAACAGCGCGAGCTTCGTTTACGTTCAGCCAATCGCCTATCTCGAATACTGGCCATTGGTCGTGGGAAGCCAATGGACCTATGAACCCGGCTTTGGTCAAGGCCCACGCGTTGACTCCGTCACTGGCGTCGAAACCGTCCAAGGAGTCCGTTGCTACAAATGGGAGCGCCAAGAAGCCAGTCCGGACAATTATCATGAGATTCGCTGGCTATTCCCGGAGCAGGGAACGGTGACCATGTATCAAATTGCGGGTAACGAAGGTTTGTCAATGACAGGTACCCCACTCCATCCGCCGTGGCTCATGGTGAAGCCCGCCTTTGCCCCGTCAGAACACTGGACCCAGCAGCAAGCGAGCAATGGTTTACTGGCAAGATTTACCAAGACGGTTTATTCCACGAATGGCACGGCCATTGTCCCGGCGGGCACTTTTGCCAATTGTCTGGTTTTACGCGAGCTTAGTGAAGTGACTTCTGGTGGGAATACTCAGCAGACTTACACGGAGGAATGGTTCGCCCCGGGAGTGGGCCTGGTGATGTATAACAAATACTCGGATGCCTGGATAACCTTGAACCATTCGGAACAACTGACTAGCTATCGGATTGGGCCCAATTAGAGTTCGCTGGACAGCATCACATAGACAGGGTTCGCGTCGGAACATTCAACATCGGAGCGTGAAAGAGCGAGTTGGTTTACTGGAGCTGATGGACATGTGCTTGGACAGCCCGTTGGAGGGATTGGACTTTGTAAGGCCTCCGTTGTTGAGGGCCTGCGGAATTGGCAAATAGGGATTCTGGTCCATGGTGAATAGGCTGACGAGTGTCGGCTTGGGCCTTCTGGATTGCGAGGGAGCGTCTATTGGCATGAGTGGTACGAAAAGTGCCAACCCAGCGAAATGATTCTGCTCGACACGGCCTTCGCTCTTTGATAATTCCCCGCGAGAACAGAGTAGGCGATCGAATCTATTAGCCAGTCGTCAGGTTGCCCTACACTGCTTGGCGACCAACCATGCTCCCTCTCCCCATCCGATGGGGAGAGGGCCGGGGTGAGGGGCCGTCCCTGTGTAGTGCATCCCACGGACGTGGAGTGAAGATCACTCCCCGGCACCAGGCATCAACGGGAGGACTTCAGAACTCACTCCAAAGCGAAGCCGGGAGCCCGAGGGGCGACCTGGCCAATTTGTGGAGGCGGTCCCGGTTTGCGGCCCGGACATCGGGCCGGGAAAAAGCCGGGAAAAGTTTTTGCTTGAAGCCCGCCCCCCGGCCGCATAGCCTGCGGCCATCGTGACTGCGCGTGAAAATCAATTCTTCCTCACCCGCGAAGCGTCAACCACCGGCGCGCGAAGCGTCCAAAATCGGCGGCGCGGCAAAGAAAGCCAATTCCTAGCCGTGAAAAACTGCCCCCGGACCGATTCGAGCAAGCGCGCCCAAACCTGAAACCACTGCAAACCTCCGAAGCACTATGAAGCATAACTTGATCAATCGACGAGAGTTCCTGGGCACCACGGCCGCCGGCGGCGCCCTGTTCGCCTCCGGGCTGTTCGGCACGCGGCTTTTGGCATCGGACACGGGCCAGTTGGCCAAGCCGCCGCCGGTCAAGATTTACAAGATTTTCGCCGGGCGAACGGGGGATTTCTACCTCAGCCGCCCCACCGAGGAACTGGCCAAGTTCAACCAATATCTCAGCGAGTTGGAGAAAAAGCTCGGTGACGTGCAATTCGTGGGCGGAGACACGATTCCGCCAGCAGACGCGGGCCAATTGGCAGAGAAAGTGAAGGCGGCGGCCGATGCGGTGCTGATCATCCACATGTCGGGCAGCGACCCGTCGGTCTTGGGCAAGATCGCGGATGTGGGACTGCCGACGGTCTTATTCTCAGAACCCTATAGCGGGCATGATTGGATGTTTTTCCCGGAATTGCGCAAGCGGGGCAGGAAACTGCTGCTGCTGCCCAGCAGCGATTGGAGCGAGATCGATCGAGCGGTGGCGCTGGTGCGGGTGCCGGCCTGGCTCAAGCAGACGCGCATCATTGCCTGGGGCCCCCGCAGGGCACCAATGCCGCCTGCTCGGGCGAAGTGATCAAGGATGCGTTTGGCGCGGAGTTGGTTAACGTCACCGACGCCCAGGTAAAGGAGATGTGGAGGGGCATCGACCCCGCCGCCGCGGAGGTTGAGGCGGAGCAGGTACCTGGCTGAGTAAGGCCAGGAAAATAGTTGAGCCGACCCGGGAAAGGATCATTGAGGCGGCCAAGTTGTTTCTGGCGGTGAAGCAACTGATGATTCGGGAGAAGGCCCAAGCCATTACCAGTTGCCATTGCATGGGGGATCCGCGCGCTTGCTTGACGTTCAGCAAACTGAACGACCTCGGGTTCGTGGGGGCGTGCGAGGGCGACATGGACTCGACGCTCACGATGCTGCTCTTTGCCTATGCGTTCCGGGTGCCGGGCTTCATCTCGGACCCGGTGGTTGATACCGCCAAGAATGCGTTGCTGCATTTTCACTGCACCTCGGTGACGAAGATGGACGGGCCGACGGGCTCACGCCTGCCCTTCACCATCCGCAGCCAATGCGACAGCAAAGCCGGGGTGTCCCTCCAGGTCGAGCATCGGGTTGGGCAAGCAGTGACCTGCGCCAAATTGGTGAATCTGGATACGCTGCTCATTACTCCGGGAAAAATCCTCGAAACCACCACCAACCCGATGGCCTGCCGCACCCAGTTTGCCCAGAGCGTGCCCAATGCCAAGCGGCTGTTCCTTCACTACGGCGAAGGTGTAATCCATGCCGGTGTTATGGCGATGCTCCACCGAGTCGTCTTCTACGGCGACTTCATGGAACCGATGCGGAGCCTGGGTGATCTCATGGGCTTCAAGGTGATTGAGGAAGGCGGCGTGGCGTAGGCGGCGGTGGTCCAGTTTGCTCGCGGCCTGCCAGGATTCTCGGGCGGGAGCGCTTAGGGCCTGTGCAAGAATAACGACCGAGATTCGGGCGCAATTCCAACATTTTGAAGCGGGCGACACGAGAGCGGCGGTATGCGCCGCACTCCAGACGCTTCGCGAGGCACGGACGCTCCGCCGAGGTCGCGAAGCGTCCGGAGTGCGCCCGTCCTCGGGCGCAGCAGCGACGGAACGGGCAGGCGCGCTGGAGTGTTTGACCGCTGGCCTGGCTCCGGACGTCGCTGCGCCCGAGGACGGGCGCACTCCGGTCCCGCCCCCTGCGGTGGGGGCGGTGTCGGGATAAGCCCTGCGGGCAAAAAAACCGGAATTAATTTTTGCACGAGTACTTAGATTGTCACATGGTGATCGAACCGGCCATCCCCTGCCCCCGCAGCCCGGATGTCGCCTGGCTCCAGGACAAGACGACCCGCCCCAAATGACTGCCCGCCGGGTTCATCCTGACCAACAGCCACGTGGTTCATGACGCGGCCAGGACGCAGGTCACGCTGGCCGCTGGCCGCCTGTTCGGCGCGAGCCTGGTCGGCGAAGACCCCGAGACCGACCTGGCGGTCACCGAAGACGGCAGTCCCGCCAGCCGGGCCGGTCTGCGCGAGGGCGACGTTATCGTTGCCTTTGAGGGCAAGCCGGTCTCTAGCATCGACGAACTGCACCGGCACCTCGTCGCCAGGGTGATCGGCATCCCATCGCGGCTCACCGTAATCCGCCACACCGAAAAGCTGGACCTGGCCGTGACCCCCGAAGAACTGGCCCGGGACAACCGGCGGAATTAGCCCGCAGCTCCTGCGCCGCGCCAGGCCATCGGGCGTATCCCGACGCCGCCCCCGAGCTGCGCCCACCCTGGGGCTGAAAGCCCGCCTGGAAGAGCTGCTCCGGTTCCCAGGCCTGGATGAGCCACGCGGCGGCGTGCAGCGAATTGAGCAAATCACTCGGCCGCTTCAGCACCCAGCCCGCCAGCACCACCGTCAGCATCACCGCCGCGCGAATCGCCGACGCAGGCCAGCCGGTCAGCGCGACATAGGCCCACATAAAAGTTTACCATTCACAGACCGGATAAAATAAGGGGCTTTTGGCATTTCGAGGATTCTCAGGACCTTCCCCCTGGCCCGCCGTCCGCTTCATCCTCTCCACCACCACCGCCTGCGCCGCCGCCTGGCCCCCTGCCTGCCCTCGTCAATCTACCGGCTCTCCCTTCCTGCCTCCCAGCCGCCAGAAGCCCTGCTGAGCCCGTTCACGCTCCAGGACCAGGCCATTAAAACGAGGAACCCGCCGCTGGCTCCATCCTCGCAATGAGCACTGACCTCGGCCGCTGCATCCACCTGGCCCTCTGACCTCGTGCTGGCCAAGACGACCTCCAAGGCAAGAGCAGAGGGCAGCAGAGGGCAGGAAAGGCGCTGGAGAGCCAATGGGGAGCGAAGGGCGGGGCTCATGGACCGGGAGTTGATGGAGTTGGTGCGGGCTGATTCGTCTTGACTCCGTGGCCCGTGAGGCGTTGAATCGTGCTGACACAGGACTTTATGAAATGGCCTAACCCGAAACTGGAGCCGGTGAACACCTTTGGACCTGGCGGGAGGTCCAACGGCAATCCGGCATTTACCCTAATCGAACTGCTGGTGGTCATCTCCGTCATCGTCATTCTCGCCGCCATGCTGCTACCCGAATACCCCCGTAGCCCTCCTAAGAGAACCACAGGAGCTGATGTAGTGGCTGAAGGTGATGTTTAGAGGGGCAACACTCCCGCGAACCAACTGCTCATAGTTAAAGGCCATATGGACATGCTCCTTCTCGACGGAATGGAAATGTATATGAAAACAACTAACGCAGTATTCGGAGTTCTGGCTATTACCTTGGGGCTGTTCGCCACCGAAGCGTTCACCTCGACGGCGCATGGGCAGATTTTTGTGCTTTCCACGCCTGGTCAAACGAACGTGATTGGTGAATACACGACATCAGGAGAAACCGTCAATGCTTCATTGATACAGTGTTCAGTGAGTCACGCGACGCCTGGCCTGAGCGGTGGGGGCCTTGCATACGATGGCAACGGCCACTTACTAGTGAGGAATGCAGACGGCATAGGCGAATACATGACCTCTGGAGCTCCGGTGAATACATCGCTCATTTCGTCGCTGAACGGCGCTTCGAGCGTGGCCGTAGATGATGAGTACCTTTTTGTGGCGTATTCGCCTTTCGAGGGCAGCGCGGTAATCGGCGAATACACGACCTCTGGAGCTCCAGTGAACGCCAAGCTCATTTCGGGAGACGGCGGTTCAGGAGTGGGCTATGACCTTAAGTCGGATGGGAACGGACACTTATTCACGGTTAATGAGTACGGCGGTATAACCGAATACGCGACTTCGGGAGCTACCTTGTATTTCTCGCTCGTTACCTCTTCTGGGCCGACTTTTGCTACCGCTTTGGCCGTTGATGGAAACGGGTATCTTTACGTGGCGACCACCTTGGCCTATACGAACTTCACAATCGCTAAATACACAACATCAGGAGAGCTGGTTAATGCCTCGCTCATTTCGGGACCGACCAACGCAGTCGCTGACATGGCGTTAGATGGCAACGGAAGTCTGTTTCTGCTCGGAGGGTATAGCGGGTCTGGTGGAACAGTCGCTCAATACACAACCTCTGGACAGGTAGTAAATGCGTCGCTCATTTCAGAGTTTCAAGGTGCCCCCACATCCATCATTGTGGTCCCGCCGTTGCAGCCGCCGCAAGGGCCGCAGCCAAAAGCTAGCTTAATCAAGGCAGTCAAGCCGTCGTTTTCCAATCTGTTCCTTGGCACTAACTACCAGCTGCAGGTCTCCACAGACCTCAACACTTGGACCAATCATGCCTCACCCTTTACTCCGACCAACACCGTCATGGATTATCCACAGTATTTTGACGTGGACAATTGGGGGCAACTCTTCTTCCGGCTACAAGTTTCTCCATAAGCATACCCAAGTGCGGTAGGTATCCAATTAGATAACTACATAAAGAACAGCAATGAAGGAACGGCCCCTTAAAAACACCTTTCTATAAGATTAGCTATCTGTAAGCCCAGGCGACAATGAATATTCTACCTATTCTCAATACTCTTGCTGCAGGTGCTACCTCTTGCGGCGTCGGCGTGGCCGCGTGGCAGCTTTGGACCACTCACAGGCAGGCAGTGACGGCTTTCGAGGACTCGCTTGCGCGCGAATATCGCCACTTGGCATCCGAGTTGCCGACCAAAGCATTTCTCGATGATGGCTCATTGTCAGAGGAAGAATGCCGCAAGGCGTTTGATGGATTGTATAGCTACTTTGACCTTTCCAACGAGCAAGTCTTTCTCCGTCATATTGGTCGAGTCAGCCGACGCACTTGGACCTTTTGGCGCGACGGTATGCGCGCCAACTTTAAGCGGAAAGCGTTTTCCCAAGCGTGGACTGACATCAGCAAACGCTCACCCGATGATTTCAAAGAACTTCGCTATCTCGTTAAAACAAACTTTGAGCAAGACCCACGGGACTGGAAGGCAGCATCAATAACCAGCAGCACGTCATCAACCTCACCGCTCATAGCTAAAGTAAACAGCCACACACTCTGATTCCCATAGCCTCCACACCAGCCCCCATAGCCCTCCATAGAGAGCCACAGGAGCCAATGTAGAGCCAGCGGATTGATTACAGATGACGGCACATCATCCAACCAATGGCTGATAGCTAACAGCTAAGAGCTAACCGCCATAGTGTCTCACCCTCTGACACTTGTTGCTCTAGCCCTACCCATCAATAAGGCAGGACCCGAGCAGCAAGTGCCAGAGGGTGAGGTGTTGGTTACAGGGTGCGGCGCTCATCACGACAGGCCATCTTTTCACGAGCGGCATTGACGCTGTCCTTCCAGCGAGGTTTACGACCTATTTCGATGAGTATATCCGTTCCCATAAACGGGGCTATGGCTTGGGCCAGTCGCTCCTTATGATACGTCATCGTCGAGGTGTTCAAGTGGCATCTGCGTGCCAGGCTGCTGAGGGGTTTGCCTTCCATTAGGCAGGTGATTATGGACTGCTCACGCTTCGAAGGACTGGCCATAAACGCAGACCAGTCCATCCTTCTTGCAGCCGTGGTGCTGGGGTCTTCCTGGTGCCTATCGCTCAGCACATCATGCAGCAGGAGTGGTTCACGCAGGTCATCGCTGGCCACAACCTCCTCGAAAGAGGTCAGTTTGCTCCGTCCATGTAGCTGACTGCCAACCGCATGAACGTCCGCAATGGAGAAACCTGTTGAACGCCTTCCATTCCTGAGTTTGACGATGCTTTAGAAAGCGATGTTGCCTGTGGCGGTGGCGGGGTCAGTCCTCAAAAAATGACAATGTTGGGCTTGACTGAAGCCAGCGGCTGGACGGGGCCAGAACAGAGTCTTTCCAGAGTTTTCCGCCGCTGCGGTCGGCGCAGGGTTCACCCTGGCCACTTCGGCCGGACCTTGGTCTCTTCCCCCCTTGGGCTTTAGCGCTTCCGCCTCCAAGGCCGGGATATGCCGCCGAAACGCCTCCGCGAAATCCTCTTTCACGTACCCCGGCTCAGCACCTCCTCTATCCGAAGGCCGATTTTACCGAGCCGGTGTCGACTTCCGCCGTGTCAAACAAAAACCGTGCCCGCAAAAATCCCCCGATTTTACCGGCCCCGTAGCGCCTTGTTGCAGGTGGTGTTGCGGGTCTGACGTCAAAAATCCCCCGGTTCCATGGGCCTTGTAGCACTGTAGCAGGTCCATACCCCTGCGCCGCAGACCCGCCCCGGCCGCCCCGTCAACCTTGAACCACCCCTGCCCGGAGTGGGCCCGCCCTCGAGCCCGAAATGGTAGCTGTTCAGGTGGCGGCGCGTGGGGCAGACCTCCGGTCTGCCGGTTGCAGGGGCCTCTGGCCCCGTGCCTCGCCACTGCAAGGGACACGGAGCCGGAGGCTCCGTGAACCGGCAGACCAGAGGTCTGCCCCACACCTGAACAGTCACCCGAAATGTGACAGCCTGGGCTGGAGCGAGTTTGCGAGCGGAGGCCCAGGTCATCGGGCCAGAATCTGGCGCGCCCTGCCAAGGGCGCCATAAGGTCCCGGCCTTACTGGCGAGGGCTTTTCGAGGGGCGCTGGCTTACCCGGGCCTCCGATCTGCTCCAGCCCGGGCTATCACATGACGGGCCTTCGGCCCTGGGGCCCTTCCCGACACTGCCCTCCGGAGTACGCCCGAACGACGGGCGCACCTCCCACCTTGCGACTGCCGGTGGGGGCGGTGTCGGGATGCGCCCGTCCGAACCAACCACCACTAAGAAATCTTGCGCTCCGGTGTCATATCATCGGAAGCTCATCGCGCGTCGGGCCGCCGCCGGCACGAAAAGGAACGGGACGACGCATCACTGAATATGAAAACGACACTCTTAAGGCTGCAGGGCGCACACCTGCGGCATCCCCGATTCTGCAGGCCCGGAATCGACAGGCTCACAAGCACGTCATCGTGGCGCCGACGCCAGGGGGCGCAATCGGACACTGCCCCCACCGCCGGTGGCCGGGCCGGAGTGCGCCCGTCCTCGGGCGCAGCGACGCCGGGAGCTAGGGCAGCGGCCAAAAACTCTGGCGCGCCCGCCCGCTCCTCCGTTGCTGCGCCCGGGGACGGGCGCACTCCGGGGGGAGTGTCCGATTGCGCCCGACGCCAGGCGCCATGTCCTGTGGCGCGCGTGTTCGTGTGCCTCGCCGCCCTGGTGGCAGGGACTGCGCTCGGCCAGGAGATCGGCTACATCGAGAGCTTCAGCCTGGCTCCGGACCGGGAGGCCGCGCTCAAGGAGCTGGTCCCGGGCACGGACGACTACTTCTACTATCACGCCTTGCAGGCCCAGAACACGGGCCAGCGCGAGCGGTTCCACGAGGTCATCGAGCGCTGGGTGCGCGAGCGCAACGGCCGGGTGACCGACGGCGCGCGCGAACTCCTCAACCGCCAGGCCCTGCTCGACTACGAGCAAGACCCGCAAAAGACCCTCCAGTACCTGCGCGAGCAGTTGGACCTGCGCTTCGACCATGCCCGCAAGACCGGGGAGCGCCACAGCGATGCTCCCACCAGGTTCGACAACGCCCTGATCGGCCCCGACACGCTCCTGAAACGGGCCCTGGCCGTCGACCGGGCCAGCCTCGAACGCATCGAAAATGCCGGCCTGGAGCTGGCGGCCGGCCAATCGATCACCGACGACCAGCGCCACAATCTGCTCTCCCGCCTGCAGCGGCCGGACTACCCGGGCCTGGTGGACCTGGTCCTGGCCGACCTGCAGTACCGCGAGAGCCGCGGTTTCGGCAGCCTCGACATCCACAAGCGCCTGACGCTCTCGCAAATGGACGAGTTGCTGCGCAAAGAGCCGCGCCTGCGCAACCAAACCGACTTCGTCACCCTTTACCTGGCCAAACTGGCCCCCGAGAACGAGGTGGACATCGAGACCGACCCCGCCTCGCTCGAGGCCTACCTGGAGCGGGTCTGGGCGTTCGTCCAGACGCTCGACCCCGTTCACAACTCGCTCAAGGCCCACGTCCTGTATCACCGGCTGCGCGCCGACCAGAAGCGCGGCGTGTACAGCCGCGAGCGTTTCCTCCAGTACGTGAAGCTGCCGCGCAATGTGCCCTACCTGCGCGATGAAATCCGCCAGCAGCTTCCCCGCGGCGATTACATGGCGCAACTCGACAAGGACTTCGGGCTGATCTCGCTCCGGCCCATCCTCGACGAGGAACCGCTCGTGCGGGCCTTCCTTTTGGGTTTCCTGCGCGAGGCGCCGGACTACGACGAGTATCGCCCCTGGCTGCGCGACGACTTCCTCAAGCGCATCTTCGCCGAGACGAAGATCGTCAACGGCATCGGCGACCTCCAGCAGTGGGCCCCGCTCCTTTCGCCCGACGAGTACCGGCGGCTCAAGGAGCGGGTTGACATCGACTTCGCGCCCGACAATCCCGAGGTGGCCGCCGCCGATGCCGCCGTGAAGCTCACCGCCTTGGTCAAAAACGTGCCCTCGCTCATCGTGAAGGTCTATGAGATCAACACCTTCAATTATTATCGCGAGACCGGCCAGCCGTTGAACCTGGCCCTCAACCTTGACGGGCTGGTGGCCTCCTCCGAGCGCCGCGTCCAGTACCAGGAGCCGCCCGAGCGCCGCGTGGCCCGCGCCTTCGAGTTCCCGGAACTCAAGAACCGCGGCGCCTACGTGGTCGAACTCATCGGCAACGGCAAGAGCAGCCGCGCCCTGGTGCAGAAGGGACGCCTGAACGTGCTCCAGGAAATCACCGCCGCCGGGCACGCGTTCACCGTGCTCGACGAATCGGGCGCGCTCCTGCCGGACGCTCGCGCCTGGCTGGGCGGGCGTGAATTCACGCCGGGCCAGGGCGGCCGCATCCTGGTCCCTTTCAGCACCCAGCCGCAGTCCGGGACCCTGATCGTCCAGCAGGGCGGCTTCGCCTCGATCCTCCGGTTCGACCACCTGGCCGAGAATTACCAGTTGAACGCAGGCATCTACGTGGACCGCGAGTCGCTCGTCCGCCGTGAAAAGGCGCGCGTGGCGCTCCGGCCCGTCCTGCGCGTCAACGGCCGGCCCACCAGCCTCAAGTTGCTCGAGGAGCCCCGCCTGGTGCTCCAGACCACTGACCTCCAGGGCATCTCGACAGAAAAGGAATTCCCGGGCCTCGACCTGCGCGAGGACGCCGAGACCGTCTGCGAAATCCTCGTCCCGGACAACACCGTCACCCTCACCGTCACACTCAAGGCCCGCATCCAGAACGTCAGCCAGAACAAAAAACAGGACCTGGCCGGCGGCGAGACCTTCGTCCTCAACGGCATCGACCGCACCCAGGCGGTCCAGGACCTGCACGTCAGCCGGACCGGCGCCGGCTATATCGTCGAGTTGCGCGGCAAGAACGGCGAGCCCCTTCCGGGCGAACCGCTCGCCTGCGCCTTCAAGCACCGGCTCTTCCGCGACGAGGTCCACGCGGCGCTCAAGACCGACGACCAGGGCCGCGCCTGGCTGGGCGGCTCGAGGACATCGAGTGGTTCCGCGTGAAGGAACCGGCCGGCCGCGAGGCGAAATGGTCCACGGCGCGCGGGGCCTGCGCCTGGGCGGCCGAGCTGCACGGGCGCGCGGGCGAAACGTTGCGCGTGCCGCTCGCGTCCGAGGGGCCCGGCCTGCTCAAGGCCATCTCGCTCCTGGAGGTGCGGCGCGGCCAGTTCGTCAAGGACTGGCACGAGGCCCTCGCCATCGAGGGCGGCTTCCTGGAACTGCGGGACCTCCCTGCGGGCGACTACTCCCTCTGGTTGAGGCCCCAGGCGCAGGAGATAGCGGTCGCGGTGACGCAGGGTGAGGACCGGGACGGTTGCATTGTCTCGGCGCGGCGGGCGCTGGAGCGCCCCCGCCTGGCGCCATTACAGATTAGCGCCGTGGACCCCGGGGCGGAGGCCGTGGAAATCCGGCTGGCGAATTCCACGCCGTTCACGCGGGTCCACGTCTTCGCGACCCGTTACCTGCCGGCCTACGACCTGTTCGCCAAGCTGGGTTTCACAGGCGCGGCAGCCCTCCAGGAGCAGGTGTGGCGGCCTTCCAGAACGTTTTACGAGTCCGGCCGGGACATCGGCGACGAGTACCGCTATATCCTGGACCGCCAGTCGGCCCGGAAGTTCCCCGGCAACATGCTCGATCGTCCCGGGCTGCTCCTGAACCCGTGGGCCTTGCGCGACACGCAAACCGAGGCGGAAGTGCTCGCCGGCGCCACGCAATATGCCCCCGCCCAGGCCGAAATGGCGCAGGCGGCCGCGCCGATGCCTGGGGCTTCCCCTGCGCCTGCCGAATCGCCCGAGGGATACGCCTCGCTCGATTTCCTGAAAGAGCCCGCCGTGGTGTTGCTCAACCTCGTGCCCGACAAAGAGGGCCGCGTTCGCATCCCCAGGGCCGACCTCAAGGGCAAACCCCAGTTGCGCATCCTGGCCGTGGATCCGCTGGCAACCGTCCTGAAAGATGTCGCGCTCGAGGACACCCCCGTCAAGACCCGCGACCTGCGGCTGGCCGACGGCCTAGACCCCGCCAAGCCCTATTCCGAGCAGAAGCTCATCACGCCCTTGACGGCCCAGGGCGGCCTGACGATAGCCGACGCCACGACCGCCCGCT
Source organism: uncultured bacterium (assembly GCA_963749495.1). GTDB lineage: Bacteria > Verrucomicrobiota > Verrucomicrobiia > Limisphaerales > UBA8199 > CAVQND01. Next base: position 404,508 of record CAVVMW010000010.1, on the reverse strand, counting down.
TCGAACTCTGCGACACCGTGGCCAAGGCCTATCGGCTGCTGGCGACGCTCGGCGGCAACCCCACTTTCGAGGAGTTCTCGTTCGTGGCCAACTGGCCGGACCTGGACCGCTCGGAGCAGCAGCGCCACTACTCGAAGTATGCCTGCCACGAATTGAACTTTTTCTTATACCACAAGGACCCCGAGTTTTTCCGCGCGGTGATTGCGCCTTCCATCAAGAACAAGAAGGACAAGACCTTCATGGATCACTGGCTGCTCAACGACGACCTCAAGAGCTACCTGGACCCCTGGCGTTTCAACCAGTTGAACATCGTCGAGCGCATCCTCCTGGCCAGGCGCCTGGCCGGCCAGCAGGCCTCCATCTCCCGCGATGTGCGCGACCTCGACGACCTCATCCCGCCCAACCCCGAGGACTTCAACCGCCGCTTCGACACGGCGATCCAGAGCGGCGCCGTGGAGACCGAAGGCGGGGTGCGCCTTGGCCTCGAGGAACTGCGCAGGGAAAAGGACCAGAAACAGCACGCTGAGATGTTCGGAGCGGGCGGCGGAATGATTGGTGGTGGCATCCAGAACAGGCCGGCCTCGACGGCCGCGCCTGCGGCACCCCCGGCGGACGGGGTCCCGATACTGGGCGACCGGCCCGTGGTGGGGAATCTATTCCGCGGGGCCGCCAGGGAGCCGGCGCAAAGGGCGCGGCGGCTGGTGAACATTGCGGGCGGCGCAGCGGCGGCAAAGGCGGAGGCGCTCAGCGACCTATCGGCTGGAGTGTTCTTTGCCCGGCAAGCCGGGGAACGTGAGGCAGCGCGGCGCTTCTTCCAGAAGCTGGACCTCACCAAGGAATGGGCCGAGAACAACTATTACCACCTGCCGATCGAGCAGCAACTGGCCGGCCTGGTTACCGTGAACGATTTCTGGGCCGATTACGCCCAGCATGACGGCCGGACGCCGTTCCTGTCCAAATCGTTCCTGCAGGCCGCGCGGAACTTCACTGAGATGATGCTCGCGTTGGCGGTGCTGGACCTGCCGTTCAAGGCGGGCCAAAACGAGGAGAAGCTGGACGGTCTGAAATACAGCCTCCAGGCCGCGTCGCCGCTGATCGTCTTTCACCGCGAAATCCGCCAGGCGCCGCGCGCGGAAGAGGCGGGCGGGATACTCGTTGCGCAGCACTTCTTCCGGGCCGACGACCGCTACCGCCACGAGAATAACGAACAGCTCGACAAGTACGTCACCGAGGAATTTCTCCCGCACGTGGTCTATGGCGCGGAGGTGGTCCTGACCAACCCGAGCGGCCATCGGCAGCGATTGCAGGTGCTCTTGCAGATCCCGGTCGGCGCCATCCCCGTTGGTGGCGGTTTCTGCACGCGCGGCCTGTACCTGGTCCTGGAGCCCTATAGCACCGGGAAGCTGGAATACTATTTCTACTTCCCCGGCAGCGGCAGCTTTCACCACTACCCGGTGACCGTGGCGCGCAGCGACACAGTGGTCGCCAGCGCCGCCCCGTTCGTCTTCAACGTGGTCGAGCGCCTGACCCGCATCGATAAGACCTCCTGGGCCTGGCTCTCCCAGAACGGCACGCCACAGGAGGTCCTCGAGTTCCTCGACCAGGCCAACCTCCACCGGCTGGACCTGACCGAGATCGCCTGGCGCCTGCACGGCCCCGATTGGTTCAAGAAGGCCACGGCCTTGCTCGATCGACGCCATGTCTGGGACCAGACCCTGTGGTCCTACGGCCTCCTGCACAACGACCCGGAAACGATTGGCGCCTTTCTGCGCCATTCCCCCTTCGCCGACCGCTGCGGCCTCTACCTGATCTCGCCCTTGCTGGCGCTCGACCCCGTCGAGCGGCTGGCCTACCAGCACCTGGAATACGCGCCGCTGGTCAACCCGCGCGCCCACCAGGTCGGCGCCAAACGCAAAATCCTCAACAACCGGTTCCGCGAGCAATACCAGCGCCTCATGAAGGTGCTCAGCTACAAACCCGCGCTCACCGACGTCGATAGGTTGGCCGTCGCCTATTACCTGACCCTCCAGGACCGCATCGAGGAGGCGCTCGACTGGTTCGGCCGCGTCGACCGCCACGCGGTGCCGGAGCAATTGCAGTGCGACTACCTCGAGGCCTATCTCGCGTTCTACCGCGGCGACGTCGACGGCGCGCGCAGGCTGGCCAAGGCGCACGCGGACGAAGCCGTGCCCCGCTGGCGCAACCTCTTCACCCAGGTGCTCAACCAGCTTGACGAACTGAGCGGCGGCGCGGCCGGGGCAGCGGACAAGGAAAACCGCGACCAGGCCCAAGGGGCCCTGGCGGCGACCGAGCCGGCCCTGGAAATGCAGGTCGAGGCGGGCCAGATCCGGCTGGACTATCGCAACCTCAAGGGCTGCACGCTCAATTTCTACCCGATGGACATCGAGCTGTTGTTCTCGCGCAGCCCATTCCTGCAGGAGGGCGCGGCGCAATTCTCGTTCATCCGGCCCGTGTTGAGCCAACCCATCGAGCTGCCGGCGGGCAAGGAAATGCTCGCCGTCGAACTGCCCGGCCAGTTCCGCGCCGACAACGTGATGGTCGAGGCCCTGGCCGCGGGCATCCGCAAGACCCAGGCCTACTATGCCAATACCCTCAAGGTCCAGTTGATCGAGCCCTACGGGCAACTGACGGCGACCCACGCGCAAACGCGAAAACCGGTCCCGGGCGCCTATGTCAAAGTCTATATGAAGACCAAGTCGGGCGAGGTGAAGTTCCTGAAGGACGGTTACACCGACTTGCGCGGACGCTTCGACTACGCCTCGCTCAACACCAACGAACTCGACAACGCCGAGCGCCTGGCCGTGCTGCTCTTGAGCCCCGACCTGGGCGCCGTCGTCCGCGAAGCCGCCCCGCCCAAAAGGTAGCGCGTCGGAGACAACAAATGAGCTGTAAATGTCCCCAAAACTGGGGACAGGACAACTTCGAGCCAAGCTGATAATTTGCCGCGAGTAGCCCGTATGCCCATACGCATACGTATGCCTATACGCATAAGCGTATGGAACGTCGAAATTACGCAAACAAAAGGATCTTTATGCAGCGAAAACTACACATTGCCGGACTCCTTGCGGCTTTGCTGGCCGCCACCAGCGCTTCAGCAGCCACCGCCCTCCTCGATTTCGAATTCGACGAGGGTTCGGGCACCAAAGTCACCGACAGCGTCAACAGTCTGGTTGGGACGCCCGGTGTCCCGTCCAACCCTCCCACGTTCACGACCGACTCACCCTCCGGCAAAGCCGGAGATTACGCGATGCAATTCGCGACCAACCAGTACATGATCGTCAACGATCCGAACGCGCGAGTGCAGTTGGACACAAACAATCCTTCATTCACCCTGCAGGCCTGGGTGAAGTTCTCGGGGACTCCTTCCGGCCGGATGGTTTTGTTCTATAACAATGGACCCGGCGGCGCCGTTTCCTTCTCCGTCAACACGGACCGGACCGTCTTCGTGACCACGTTGGGAATCAAGGACCAGACGTCCACCGCCGCCATTCCCGACGACGGCGCCTGGCACCATATCGCCGTCATTCACGAAAACGGGGTGCAGTTCACCTTTTACGTGGATGGGGTTCTTTTGGACACGGAGGCGTACACCGGCGGGGTATTGATCAATCGGTCCACCGCGCAATCGCTCTTTAGCATCGGCGCGGAATGGAATGGCTTTCTGCAATATGTCGGTGAGCTGGACCGGTTGAAGATGTCCAGCGGGATGCTCCCTCCGGATGAACTGGATTACCAGGCTGTGCCGCCGGCCGACGCTCGTCGATTTCGAATTCAACGAGGGCTCGGGCACCAAAGTCACCGACAGCGTCAACAGCCTGGTCGGGACGCCCGGTGTCCCGTCCAACCCTCCCACGTTTACTACCGATTCACCCTCCGGCCAACCCGGGGATACGGCCATTCAGTTTGCGAGCGGGCAGTACTTCACGGTCAATGATCCCAGCACTGTCATCCAGTTTGACACCAACAACCCGTCCTTCACCATAGAGGCGTGGGTGAAATTCGCTGGGACTCCCGCAGGCCGGATGGTGCTTTTCTACAGCAACGGCAAAGGCGGCGCCGTGTCCTTCTCGGTCAACACGGACCGGACTATCTTCGTGACCACTTTAGGAATCCTGGACCAGACGTCCACCGCCGCCATTCCCGACGATGGCGCCTGGCACCATATCGCCGTCATTCACCAAAATGGAGTGCAATTCACGTTTTACGTGGATGGCGTCCTTTTGGACACGGAGCCATACACCGGCAGCGTTATTCTCAATCGGTCAACCGCTCAGACGCTGTTCAGCATCGGCGCGGAATGGAATGGCTTTCTGCAATACGTCGGTGAGCTGGATCGTTTGAAAGTATTCAGCGGCATGCTCCCCCTGGAGCAATTGGATACCAACGCGGTGCCGCCAGTCGGAGCGGCTGCGTTGACCTTCGCGAGTCCCACCGCAACGCCGCTCGGTTTCAGCATTACTGTGAACGAGGCGGGAGGAAGCGTCGCGGATACCAACACGATTTCGCTGGTTCTCAACGGGGCCAGCGTCACCCCCAGTGCCGTGACCCAGAGCAGGACCACCACGACCATCAGCTTCACACTTCCCGGCGCGCCATTCCCATCGGGTTCCACCAACACCGTCAGCCTCGCCATCAAGGACACCAAAGGCGCTTCCTACACCAACGCCGCCAGTTTCGTGGTGGGGACTTACGCCACCTTGCCGGTGAGTGCCGCTTTGCCCAACAGCGCGGTGAACGCGACCAACACGGGCTTCAAAATCAAGACCTACCAGATCGATGGGCCTTCTACCAACGGCACGGTCGGCACCATCGCCTATAACGAGGACCTATTGGCGGGCCAAGATGGACCCAATGTCGCGACCATCCCCGATCTTGTTTTTGGCGACGTGGACACTAACGGCTACTTCACCTGGGCGGGTTTGATTAACTTCGACGCCAACCCCTCCGGTACCGACGGCTACTTCAATGCGCCGGACTACCCGGATTTCAGCTTCCCCGGTATCCCGGGAATGACGGTCAACGGGTTGCCCAACGACAACTTCGTGGAAGAGATCCTGGCGGCGCTGGATTTCAAGACGCCCGGGATGTACTCGATGGCCGTGGTGACCGATTGGACAGGTTTCCCGGATGCAGACGACGGTTTCCAAGTCCGCGCGGGCGCCAATCCGAAGGATCCATCCTCCAGCGTGGTTTTGGGCTTCTTCGATGCCGCCGCCCCGGCCGGCCCTACCCGCGGGGTCGCCGATTCACCGTTTCAATTCTATGTGCCCAAAGCGGGCAGTTACCCGTTCCGCCTGCTCTATTACCGAACCACCAGCACCGCCGCCGGCTCCGCCGCGCAGCTCGAGTGGTACATGCTCAACGCGGACGGCACACGCTCGTTGATTAACGATACGACCAACGCCATCACCGCTTACTACCAGTGGACTACACCGACTGCGCGGCCAACTGTGAGTGTCGCGCGGGCGGCCGGCGGAATTACCCTCACTTTCACGGGCACGCTTCAATCGGCAAGTTCCCTGTTAGGCCCGTGGAATGATCTGCCTGGCACCAGCCCATTGACGGTGGCCGTTCCGCCCGGCGCCACCAGGCAGTTTTATCGGACCAAGCAATAGTTGGCTAATAACTAATTCATCAGGAAGATTTGCAGGGGCCGGGCGAATGCCCGGCCCGCCTTGGTTTCAGAGTTGATCCGGGCCTTCGATCCTTCGTTTCCTTCGTTTCCTTTTGTTATTTTCCTGCGTCCCGCAGGCCGGCCAGAGGAGCAGAACAGAAGGAAACGAAGGAAACGAAGATGCGGCCTGACGCGGCGGCGGCGATCTGGGCCGTGCCAGTTCGTATCTGGACTCGCAGACGCGTTTTGTGGCGAAAGCCCGGCAAAATCCATTATTTGCGTCCGTGTCGTCCATACCTTTCGACATGCCACCTGGCTCGCGATCGGTGGTTGTCCCGAAGGGACATCTCGATAATAGCCCGGCGCTTCAGCGCCGGGACAAGCCGTTTAGTGTTGCTTCCGTCCCGAAGGGACGGTTGAATCAGCCGCATGTCATACGTCAGCCACTGAGCTTCAGGCGTCCCTTTCGGGACGCGGGTTTTTGGGGCGTCGTCCCCGGCGCTGAAGCGCCGGGCTATTCTCGGGATGTCCCTCCGGGACAAAGCTCGAACGTCGGCCCCGCGTGAACATTCACGTCAAACCCGGTCCTGCGCGCCTGAACAGTCACGATTTGGCTTGACGAGTGGGCGGAGCGGGGTGAAAACATCGGCCCCGAAGTACACGGGACGATCCGCCCAAACTGCCGTTCGCGGCGCGGTTGCGCAAAAAGACGACGCTTTCGATCAAGGCGACAGCCGCTCGCGTGCATCTGGGCACACCAAAGAGCGCCAACGCCCGGTTACGCACGTGGCTGGGGAACGCCGCCCCCTCGGACCCGGGGCAAGGCCACCTCGGAATATGAGGAAAAACGAACCAAGCTATGGCTGACCCCTTTTCGCCCCCTTTCACCCTCCGCTCCCTTGTCGCATCCCGCTTCTCCTGCCTGTCCGTGTCAGGTCAATTCCGCCACCCCGGGGGCCTGACGGGCCAACGTTGCCGCAAGCTGACAGAAATGCCGTCCCATCGGGTTTCGGTTTGAAACGCGTTGACCACGCCGCGCGGAACGTGACGATGCCGCGGACGGCACGGATTTCACGGCAGGACGCAGTTATATTAGGAACACTGATACCTGTGCAAAAAATGAGAATAAAGCTTGCATTCGGCGATGGGGAGCCATAAAAGAAATACATTAAGTACATTACTAATTGGCATGTGCCTTTGCTCCGGCGGCCGGCGAAAGAGTAGTGTTCATCAACGCCAATTTGATTAAAGCCAGCTTTGGAAGGGTTAACTATGAGAATGCGCCTGCTCGGATTCGTTTGTTACATTCTGGTTGCGATGTGCGGTTTCTCCCAGCCCAGCGGGAGCCAGAGCTATACCAACAGCATCCTGCCCGGCCTCAATTTGATTGCCAACCAGCTCGATGCCGGGAGCAACACTCTCAATGAAATAATGCCCAATGTGCCGGACGGGTGCGCATTGTACAAATACATTAACAGCGACGGCACATGGGCCATCTCCACTTTCTCCGCGGCGGCGGGGCGATGGTTCAACGGCGAGGCGATTGCGCTGAATCCGGGCGATGGCGCATGGCTGGAAAGCCCGACCAATTTCCAACTTGTTTTCACAGGCACGCCGAATGTGCCCGTGCTGCCGGTCGCCATTCCGGCCGGGTCCGTGTATTTGCTCAGCCGCCAGACCAATGACATTGGGACTTATGAAAACACTGTGGGGACGCCGGTGAATAGCTCGACGGTGTGGCAATGGAACGTCTCGCGCTCGACTTGGGACATTGCGACCTACCAGCAGGGCCCTAAGGGCGGTGTTTCTGGATGGTTCCCGTCGGAGCTGACCGCGCCCGTCGGCACGGCGCTGTGGGTTTCCCCTGCTGGCGGCGGCGCCCCGGCCACCGCGCCTTCACCCTTCGGCTTCACCATTCTTTCTCCCACCAATGGCGCCTACTGCGCCGGCAGCACACAGACCATCACCTGGAGCGGCGGCAATCCGTCGTGGAACGTGGAGATCGAATTAGGTGATTATGCCCATTGGGTTGTCTATGACGTCATCACACCCAGCACGCCCAACAGTGGCAGTTTCGTATGGAATATCCCTGTGAGTGTCCCGACGGGCGTTTACTTTATCTACATCCAGGAGGTGCACGGGATTACCTGGACCTATGGCGGAATTTTTACGATAAACGGCAGCCTGCCCGTGATCAACTGCGCCACCAACAAGACGGTGCAGTGCGGCAGCGCCTGGACCTTCGATCCACCGACTGTCACTGGCGCCGGCTGCTGCGGCTCAAACGTGACCATCTCCGTGGCGAGCACCGTGACCAACGGCGCCAACCCGCAATACATCACGCGAAACTGGCAGATTACCAACGCTTGCGGCGCCACGGCCACGTGCAGCCAGACGGTGACGGTCCTGTGCTGCGTGACCTCGCCGCCCAATATGGTCTTGTGGCTGCCGTTTGACGAAATCCACGGCCCGATCTCGGCCAACCTGGCCTCGCCCCCGGACTATGGCACGCAATTCGGCGGTCCAACCCCCATTCTGGGCGCTTACGTCGCCAACAGCCTCGATTTCAATAGTTTGGCTGGCGCGCCCCAATACGTCACGGTGCCGGACTACCCCGCCATTGACATCGGCACGGGCGATCTGACCATTGATGCGTGGGTCAACCGCGCCACCAACGCCCCCAACTCGCCGCCGAGCGTGATCGTGGACAAGCGCGACGCCAACAGCGGCATCGGCTACGGCTTGTCGCTGGACTATGGCAACCTTATCTTCACCATGTCGGGGAACAACTTCCGCGACACCGCGACGGTGCCGGCGGACGGCCAATGGCACTTTGTGGCTGTGAGCCTGAATCAGAGCAGCACCACACCCCAGGGCCAATTCTACGTGGACGCCGGGCCGAGCGGGACGTTCACCCCGACGCCGGGCAACCTGGCTAACACGAACTTGTTCTGGGTGGCGGCCTCGCCTTTGGGCGGCAACGTGCCGTGGCTGGGCGGGCTTGACGAGGTGGAGGTGTACAACCGCGCGCTGGCCATCAAGGAACTTTACGCAATTTACAGCGCCGGGGCGGGGGGCAAGTGCAAACCGCCTTGCGCCACGGGAATCACCGTGACCTGTCCGACCAACAAGACGGTGCAGTGCGGCAGCGCCTGGACCTTCGATCTGCCCTCGGCCTCCTCGTGTTGCGGGAGCAACGTGACCACCACCTCGACCGGCGCCGTGACCAACGGCGTGACCATCACCTCTATGGGCGCCGTGACCAACGGCCTCTGCCCCAAGGTCATCACCCAGACCTGGCTGTTGACCGACGCGTGCGGCAACAGCGGCGCCTGCAGCCAGACTGTGACCGTGGTCAACACCAATCCGCCGGCGCTGCTGTGCGCGAGCAACCTGACAGTCAGCAGCGGCGCGGCGTGGAGTTTCGAGCCGCCCGCCGCCGACGACGCCTGCTGCACCGACCTGACGATCACCGTGCTCAACACGGTGACCAACCTGAGCGCCAACCCGTGCGCCATCAGCTACACGCGCACCTGGCAGGTGATGGATTGTTGCAGCAACACCGCCGCGTGCAGCCAGACGGTGACGGTCATCCCCACCAGCCCGTGCCAGGTTTTCAACACCGGCATGAATGGACCGGCTGCGCTCGGCACGGGGGCAACAGATCCCAACTTTGTCCTTCTCTCAGCGCCGCCCGGGGCCGGAACCAGCGCGCTGGTCATAGCTCCCGCAAGCGCCAACAGCACTTATCCCACCCTGCTCGATGGCCCGGATTCCCAGTGGATCGGGCCGGATACGACCGATGCTTATGAGCCGGAGGGCGTGTACCATTACCAGCTTCAATTCCTGGTCTGCTGCTGCGCCAACGCTGCGGAACTGAGCGGCCAAATGGCGGCGGATAACACCGCCGGGGTGTATCTGAACGGCGCCCCGGTGGCGAGCATTCCTGGTTTCAGCAGTTGGACCCCGATCAACGTCGCGAGTGGGTTTGTCTGCGCGCCCCTCATCAACATGTTGGACATCTACGTCACCAACAACGGCTCGACTGGTGAGCCGGGCCGCTCGCCAACGGCCTTTCGCGCGGAATTGACCAATTGCGTCTCCCCGTTCGTCGTCTATTGTCCGACCAACAAGACGGTGCAGTGCGGCAGCGCCTGGACCTTCGATCTGCCCTCGGCCTCCTCGTGTTGCGGGAGCAACGTGACCATCACCTCGACCGGCGCCGTGACCAACGGCGTGACCATCACCTCTATGGGCGCCGTGACCAACGGCCTCTGCCCCAAGGTCATCACCCAGACCTGGCTGTTGACCGACGCGTGCGGCAACAGCGGCGCCTGCAGCCAGACTGTGACCGTGGTCAACACCAATCCGCCGGCGTTGCTGTGCGCGAGCAACCTGACAGTGAGCAGCGGCGCGGCGTGGAGTTTCGAGCCGCCCGCCGCCGCCGACGCCTGCTGCACCGACCTGACGATCACCGTGCTCAACACGGTGACCAACCTGAGCGCCAACCCGTGCGCCATCAGCTACACGCGCACCTGGCAGGTGATGGATTGTTGCAGCAACACCGCCGCGTGCAGCCAGACGGTGACGGTCCTGTGCTGCGTGACCTCGCCGCCCAATATGGTCTTGTGGCTGCCGTTTGACGAAATCCACGGCCCGATCTCGGCCAACCTGGCCTCGCCCCCGGACTATGGCACGCAATTCGGCGGTCCAACCCCCATTCTGGGCGCTTACGTCGCCAACAGCCTCGATTTCAATAGTTTGGCTGGCGTGCCCCAGTACGTCACGGTGCCGGACTACCCCGCCATTGACATCGGCACGGGCGATCTGACCATTGATGCGTGGGTCAACCGCGCCACCAACGCCCCCAACTCGCCGCCGAGCGTGATCGTGGACAAGCGCGACGCCAACAGCGGCATCGGCTACGGCTTGTCGCTGGACTATGGCAACCTTATCTTCACCATGTCGGGGAACAACTTCCGCGACACCGCGACGGTGCCGGCGGACGGCCAATGGCACTTTGTGGCTGTGAGCCTCAATCAGAGCAGCACCACACCCCAGGGCCAATTCTACGTGGACGCCGGGCCGAGCGGGACGTTCACCCCGACGCCGGGCAACCTGGCTAACACGAACTTGTTCTGGGTGGCGGCCTCGCCTTTGGGCGGCAACGTGCCGTGGCTGGGCGGGCTTGACGAGGTGGAGGTGTACAACCGCGCGCTGGCCATCAAGGAACTTTACGCAATTTACAGCGCCGGGGCGGGGGGCAAGTGCAAACCGCCTTGCGCCACGGGAATCACCGTGACCTGCCCGACCAACAAGACGGTGCAGTGCGGCAGCGCCTGGACCTTCGATCTGCCCTCGGCCTCCTCGTGTTGCGGGAGCAACGTGACCATCACCTCGACCGGCGCCGTGACCAACGGCGTGACCATCACCTCTATGGGCGCCGTGACCAACGGCCTCTGCCCCAAGGTCATCACCCAGACCTGGCTGTTGACCGACGCGTGCGGCAACAGCGGCGCCTGCAGCCAGACTGTGACCGTGGTCAACACCAATCCGCCGGCGCTGCTGTGCGCGAGCAACCTGACAGTCAGCAGCGGCGCGGCGTGGAGTTTCGAGCCGCCCGCCGCCGCCGACGCCTGCTGCACCGACCTGACGATCACCGTGCTCAACACGGTGACCAACCTGAGCGCCAACCCGTGCGCCATCAGCTACACGCGCACCTGGCAGGTGATGGATTGTTGCAGCAACACCGCCGCGTGCAGCCAGACGGTGACGGTCCTGTGCTGCGTGACCTCGCCGCCCAATATGGTCTTGTGGCTGCCGTTTGACGAAATCCACGGCCCGATCTCGGCCAACCTGGCCTCGCCCCCGGACTATGGCACGCAATTCGGCGGTCCAACCCCCATTCTGGGCGCTTACGTCGCCAACAGCCTCGATTTCAATAGTTTGGCTGGCGTGCCCCAGTACGTCACGGTGCCGGACTACCCCGCCATTGACATCGGCACGGGCGATCTGACCATTGATGCGTGGGTCAACCGCGCCACCAACGCCCCCAACTCGCCGCCGAGCGTGATCGTGGACAAGCGCGACGCCAACAGCGGCATCGGCTACGGCTTGTCGCTGGACTATGGCAACCTTATCTTCACCATGTCGGGGAACAACTTCCGCGACACCGCGACGGTGCCGGCGGACGGCCAATGGCACTTTGTGGCTGTGAGCCTCAATCAGAGCAGCACCACACCCCAGGGCCAATTCTACGTGGACGCCGGGCCGAGCGGGACGTTCACCCCGACGCCGGGCAACCTGGCTAACACGAACTTGTTCTGGGTGGCGGCCTCGCCTTTGGGCGGCAACGTGCCGTGGCTGGGCGGGCTTGACGAGGTGGAGGTGTACAACCGCGCGCTGGCCATCAAGGAACTTTACGCAATTTACAGCGCCGGGGCGGGGGGCAAGTGCAAACCGCCTTGCGCCACGGGAATCACCGTGACCTGCCCGACCAACAAGACGGTGCAGTGCGGCAGCGCCTGGACCTTCGATCTGCCCTCGGCCTCCTCGTGTTGCGGGAGCAACGTGACCATCACCTCGACCGGCGCCGTGACCAACGGCGTGACCATCACCTCTATGGGCGCCATGACCAACGGCCTCTGCCCCAAGGTCATCACCCAGACCTGGCTGTTGACCGACGCGTGCGGCAACAGCGGCGCCTGCAGCCAGACTGTAACCGTCGTGGACACCACCCCGCCCACCATCTCCTGCCCAACCAACGCAATCGTTGTGGCGTTGAATACCAATTGTGCGCTTGTCATACCCCTCATCCACCCGGTCGCGACGGACAACTGCACACCGGCCAGCCAATTGGTGTACACGCAATCGCCGCCGGCCGGAACGATTGCTTCAGGGCACAGCCAGGTTGTCACCCTGACCGTGACCGACCTCTGCGGCAATTCCAGCCAGTGCCGGGTCCTGGTGTTGGGAGAGGACAAAACGGGCCCCGTGGTGGTGTGCCCGACGAATATGACCGCGACCAACTGTCTCGTGCCCTGTGTGCCCGTAACCGCCACGGACAATTGTTGCCTGCAATCGTCACTGAGGATCACCCAGTCGCCGCCGTGCGGCACACCGATCGGCCCGGGAATTCACTCCATCACCGTCACCGTCACCGATTGCAATGGCAATTCCACCACCCGGGTGGTTTCCTTGAGCGTTGGCGGGCCGCAATCCTTCCTGGGTGCTCTGTTCAATACGGGGGTGGACGGCAGCGGCGGGTTGCTGGCGGATGACACGGTTGATCCTCACTACGCGCTGCCGCCTGCGGCCGTGCCGGCAGGCATGCCCAGCGACTACTTCGGCAATGCGGTCGCCGTCTCAGACACATGCCATCCCACCGGCACCGCTTGTGCGTGGTTGAATCGCTACCTTAACTACACTTGCTACGAATATACTCCATGGAGCTTGCCTCCAGACCCGGCTTTCCATCCCGCCGTGTCGAAGTGGATCGCTCCTGATTATACCAACAACGGCTGCAGCCCCTACGGCGGTTACACATACACGCTGCCATTCAATCTGCCCGCCGGCTTTAACCCGGCCAGCGCCGCCATCTCGGGCCGGTGGGCGGCGGACAACGAAGCCTTGATGTATCTCAATGCCAACCAGATCCCGGCCATCGACGGAGGGGCTACCGTCAATGGCAACGCCGGTTTTGCGCAATGGACGCATTTTATCATTCCCGCCGGCAGCGGTTTTGTCTCAGGCCCCAACACGCTGACTTTCGTCGTGACCAACACCGACCCTTCGAGTTGGACCGGCTTGCGTGTCGAATTCACCAGCGCCTTCGCCGGTTGCTCGACCTGCGCGCCGCCGGCCATCCTCTCGATCACTCCGGGGCGAGCCTTGCCGGTGGGCGGCGTAGCCACGTTCAATGTCAATGCTGCCGGCACCCCGCCATTGAGTTACCAGTGGTGCGATAATAATGTGAAGTTGGCAAATAACGGCCACGACTCCGGTGTCACCACTTCCACTCTGCAAGTCCACCCGCTCGGTTTCTCCGACGGCGGCCTCTACTCGGTCCTCGTCTCCAATTCTTGCGGCGTCGCCACCGGATACGTCCGGCTCAATGTGACGCAGCCACGGCCATGGAACTGGGGCTGGTGGGACGTTTCACTGCCGGCCAACCCGCTCGCCGCCACCGTCGGCCCTGATCTGAATCTGGCCGGGTCGAGTTTTGCCGCCAATTATAGCCTCAGCGCCGGCACGACGGAAGACTTCGGACTGCCCGATCCCGCCGGCCAGATCGTCAACGTCATGCACATCAACCCGCTGCCTGCGCCCTCCATCCAGGTGCCCCTCATCGCCCCGCCCGGCAGCAACTCCGTCAGCAGCTACACGGTCATTATGGACCTCTATGAGCCGGACACTTCCTTCGGAACGCCCAGCACGCTCTTTCAAAGCCTGGTTTGTTGCCTGGGCAGCAGCGGGCAGGACGGTGTCTCCTTGACCCTGGACGCGCAGAACAACCCCCACCTCACCGGCTCCGCCGCCGGAGTGCCGTTTGACGCCGCTTCGGCTGCGCCTCTGACGGTGGATGCCTGGAACCGCCTGGCCTTGGTGATTGATGATCCCCAGGATGGAATCGGCGTCAACGGGGCCATCTATCTCAACGGCCAACCCGTCGCCAGCCTCACCGTGCCCACGCCCATCGGGCTGCCCATCAACTGGGGCAACAGCCCGCCGACCCTGCTCAGCGCCCAGACAAACGCCAGCGCCCCCAACGGTGAGTTTTACCTCTCCAGTATCCAGTTCCACGCCCTGGCCCTGACCCCCCAAGGCCTCGCGGGGATCGGTTCGCCTGACGATGGCCCGGCTCCGGCCCTCGACACCTCGGTTGGCGCCCAACCCGTGCTCTCGGCCACACTGTCCAATGGCCTTGTCAACCTGACATTCTCCGGCACTCCCTTTGTCCCCCAGGAAACCACTGACCTGAACGGCGTCTGGGTGGATTCCGTGCTGCCATTCGCCGAGAGCCCGGCCAATGGCAGCGTGCTCACGACCGCCGTCGCCGATCCTTCGACTGAAGGGCCAGCCAAGTTCTACCGCCTGATCTTCAGGCCGTGAGCACGTCCGCTTGCCGGCATTCTTGACAGGTAACTGTTCAGGCCGCAATCAAAGGCGGCCTCGGATGGGAGCGCGGACGCCTCGTCTGGGTGGCCCTGGCCGCGAGAAACACGCGGACGGGGCGTCTCCTGTGCGAGGGCTGCGCCGGCTGCGCATTGGCTTGAACGGATGGGGAGAGGGGGTGAAAACATTGGCCCCGAAGCACACTGGACGATCGGGCCAACCCGGCGATCGCGCCGCCGCTGCGCAAAGAGACGGCGCTTTCGATCAAGGCGATAGCCGCCCGCGTGCATCCGGGCACATCAAAGAGCGCCAACGCCCGCTTACGCACATGGCTGGGGAACGCCGCCCCCTCGGACCCGGGGCAAGGCCACCTCGGAATATGAAGCAAAACCAACCAAGCTATGCCGCTGCCCCCTTTTTCTCTAACCGGGGGCCTCGGCCAGCTCGTGGGAGCTGTGGGTGAGTCGTGCCCGCCGAAAATCATCCAACGCATTTCCCAGCTTTTGAAATGTTTCTTCGAGGCGCAGCACCAGCGGCGCCATTTTCTTCCAATCCAAGTCAAAGGAATAAGCGTTGCGAAACACATGACGGAAACGCAGGTATTCCGGATCTATCGCACTCGGACGAGTTCATTCTCCGTGCGGAGATAGCGGGTGAACGGCGTGTTGCAGTCCAAGTCAATCAAATCCACCGAATGGCCGACCAAATCACTGACGCGCGCGCCCATGCGATAGAAGACCGATGGCGGCAGGCCGGAAACCGCCAGGTCGAGATCCGAAGCGGCATCACCCGTCCCTTTTGCGGCGGAGCCAAAGACGTAAACTTCCCGTGCACCGGCAGTCTTGAGTTCGGCAGCGGCGCGCTTGATTAAAATGTCTGTCTCGTTGCTCACGGTTACGCTTGATTGTGCGTCTTTTGAGCCTGAAAGTCAAAGTTTAAGAAAAAATAGCTTCAGTGTACGAATTCCGTGTATTCCGTGTATTCCGTGGTGCTCAAAAAATGCTCAGGCGAGGATTCAGGCGGCTGCGAATTGGCTTGACGGGTGGGGAGAGGGGGTGAAAACATCGGCCCCGAAGTACACTGGACGATCCGGCCTGCCGAGGGCCCGGTGCGGGCGTTGGCGGGTGCCTGCCTCTTGCGGGACGGATTGTGAAGCCACCAATGCAACCGGTTGTAGTCCCAATGGGCCGGTCGAAGCCCGGCAAACGAGCGCGGGGCGCGGCCTTCGGGCATCGTTTCCAGTGGCGGGAATTGGCCATCGTGCTCTCGGTGGTTCTGGCCGCCCTCGTTTTTGGAGTCCTCAACCCAAGATTCTTCGACCTCGAGACGGCCGTAGCGATTCTGGAGAACGCGGCGCCGGATGGGCTGATGGCTATCGGCATGACGGTTGTCATCGTGTGCGGGGCGTTCGACATGTCGGTCGGCTCGGTGATGGCGTTTTGCGGGCTGGCGGCTGCCCTGGCGATGAAGCGGTGGCATTTGCCGGTCCCGCTGGCCATGCTGAGCGCGCTGCTGGCTGGGGGATTGATTGGGTGGACCAACGGCGCGATCATCACCCGGCTCAAGGTGAACCCGTTCATCGCCACACTCGGCACGATGAGCGTGGTGCGGGGCCTGGTCCAGGTGATCACGCGCAGTTCGCCGCTGACCGGTTTTCCCGGGGACTTTCTGAGCATTGCCTGGGGAAAGGTCCTGGCCATCCCGATGCCGGGCGAGCGGCTGATCGTGGTCCGGTTTCCGGTGGCGCTGCTGTTGGTCGCGATTGTGGTGGCGGACGTGCTGATGCGGCGGCTGCGCTACCTGCGCCAGGCCTATTTCATCGGCAGCAACGAAGAGGCCGCCCGCTTGACGGGCATCCCCACCGCCGCCGTCAAGACCTTTGCCTTCACGCTCACGGGTGTCCTGGCCGGCGTGGCCGGGCTGGTGGCCACCAGCCGCACCAACGCCATTGATGCCAACGCCGGGATGGGCGCCGAACTGCGCGTCATTGCCGCCGTCATCGTGGGCGGGGCGAGCCTGTCCGGCGGGCGCGGGACCATCCTGGGGTCATTTTTGGGCCTGCTTCTGATGCAGATCATCACGACGGGGCTGGTCTTCATCAACCTGGCAGCCGAGTCCCAACTAATTGCGGTCGGCATCGTGCTGATCCTGGCCGCCATCCTGGCAAGGCCGGGCGGGTTGTCGGGCCTGGCGCGGATGGCCGCGCTCCTGTTCAAACCCTCCAAGAAGCGTATGGAACGAATTCTCAACATCATCCTGGCGCTCGCGCTGCTGGGCGTGATCGCCTTTCACATCCAGACAAGGAGATCGGCCTCCGAGCCCGGACACCTGGCCGGCGGCGCCGCCGGCGTGAGTGGCCAGCGCTACCTGATGATTTCTGCCGCCACCGGCAGCCCCTACTGGATCGATTCCAAGGCCGGCCTGCGTGACAAGGCCAAAGAGCTGGGGGTCAGCGCCAACTTTGTCGGGCCGCCCACGGTGGATGTCAACCAGCAGATCGATGAGGTCAAGCGGGCCATCGCGCAAAAGGTTGATGGCATCATCATGGTCCCGATGGCGGACGCGCTCACGCCCGCGATTGACGAGGCGATTGGCGCGGGCATCGCGGTGGTCTGCGCCGACGCCGACGCCCCGTCGAGCAAACGCTACTGTTTTGTGGGCACCGGCAACTACAATGCGGGCTACCAGGGCGGAGAGGAGTTGGCGCGGCTGCTCCAGGGCCGGGGCCAGGTGGCGCTGCTGACGATTCCGGGCGCGGACAACCTGGCCAAGCGCGTCCAGGGCTACCAGGATGCGCTGGCCAAGTGGCCGGGCATTCAGATCGTGCAGATTGGCAACGACCACGGCTCGCAAACCGAGGCCGAGAAGGAGTGCCGCGCGCTCATCCAGGCCCATCCGGATCTCGCAGGCTTCGGCTGCGTCGCCGCCGCCGGCGGCCAGGGCGCCGCCGTTGCCGTCAAGCAGGCCGGGCGAGTTGGGAAAATCCGCATCGTCGCCATGGACCGTGATGAGGCCACGCTGGAATTCATCCGGGAAGGCGTGATCGATGCCTCCATCGCCCAGCGGACCTATACGATGACCTATCTTGCGCTCCAGATGCTCTACGACCTGCGCAACGAGCGCATCCGGTTCACAGACAATTGGCGGAAGGTCCGGGTCAATCCCCTGCCGCCCAATGTTGATACGGGCAGTTTTGTCATTAGCCGCCAAAACGTGGAGTGCTTTCGGCGCGAGCAATGAGTTGGGGGCGTATCGAATGACGAATGACGAATGACGAATGACGAATGACGAATGACGAATGACCAAGGGGCCAAAGGGCCCTTCTGCGGAGAGAGATTGAAAATTGCAAATTGCAAATTGCAAATTGGAGCAACCGGTCGAAGATCGGCGCCCGCAATTTTCAATTTTCAATTTTCAATCTGCCGCTCTCAAGCTTCCGGGAGGTTCGAGGGCCTTTTCAGATAGACTGGGACAATGGACTCAACCTGTCCCCTCATGACCCCCGCTTTGCTGGAGATGCGCGGCATCTGCAAGCGTTTCGGGGAGGTGCCGGTCCTGCGCGATGCGGGGCTGGACCTCTACCCGGGCGAGGTACACGGGCTGGTGGGCGAGAACGGGGCGGGCAAGAGCACCCTCCTGCGCATCGCCGCCGGGATTCACGCGCCCGATGCGGGAACGCTCAGGCTCTGCGGCGTGGAGTTCGCGCCCAGGTCCCCGGCCGACGCCCTGCGGGCGGGGATAGCCATGGCCCACCAGGAGTTGAGCCTAGCGCCGGATCTGAGCGTGGCCGAGAACATCCTGGCCGGCCTGGAGCCGCGCCGCGGCTGGTTCATCGATTGGACAGAACTGCGCCGGCGGGCCGAACGGATGCTGGGGGAGTTCTGCCCTTCCATTGATGCGGCCGCGCCGGTGGGCTCGCTCAGCATGAGCCATCTCCAGGTTGTCGAAATCCTCAAGACCCTGTCCTGGAAACCCAAAGTGATCCTCTTCGATGAGCCGACCTCGTCCCTGGACGCGCAGGAGTCCGAGTTGGTGCTGGAGACTATCCGCAAACTCAAGGCCAAGTCCGCCGGGATCGTCTTCATCTCGCACCGCCTGGACGAGGTGTTCCGGGTCAGCGACCGGATTACGGTGCTGCGCGACGGCGCAGTGGTCGCAAGCTGGAGACGCGACGCGGTGTCTCGCAACGAGGTCCTTCGGGCGATGGTCGGGCGCGAGTTGACGCAACTGTATCCGGCCAAGGCCCGGGAATTGGGCGAGGTCCTGCTCGAGGCCGAAGGCCTGGGCAGCCGAGGCGGGTTTCGCGACATCAGCTTCGCCTTGCGCCGCCGCGAGATCCTTGGCTTCTGCGGATTGGTCGGGGCGGGCCGCACGGCCTTGATGCGGGCCATCTTCTGCGCCGATCCACTGGAGTCCGGGCGAATTGTCCTGGAGGGCCGGGCGCGTCGATTCCGCTCGGTCCGGCAGGCCATTCAGGCCGGCATCGCTTATGTGCCGGAGGACCGCAAGCAACAGGGATTGTTCCTGGACCAGAGCGCCGGCGACAACATCCTGTGCGGAAACCTCAAGCGATGCTCGGCCCGGGGCCTGGTCAGGCCGCGCCTCTGCCGCGCGCTGGCAGAGCGCTCCTGGCAGGAGTTGCGGGTTGCCGGGGCCAACCTCCAGCAGGAGACCCGCACCCTCTCCGGCGGAAACCAGCAGAAGCTCCTCCTGGCCCGATGGCTGGCCACAGACCCAAAGGTGTTGATCGTGGACGAGCCGACCCGCGGCATTGACATCGGCGCCAAGGCCGAGATCCACCGCCTGCTCCGCCAGTTCGCCCAGGCCGGTCACGGCGTCATCGTCGTCTCGTCCGAGATGCCGGAATTGCTCGGGTTGTGCGACCGGATACTGGTCATGCACGAGGGCCGCCTGGCCGGGGAGCTCGACGGCCGCACCGCAACCGAGCGGGAGTTGATCTATCTCACGACAGGGACGACGGGGGAGGGCGAATGACGAATGACAAATGACGAATGACAAATGCGGAATGGGGACGGTCTGACCCGTCCGACGCGTCAGACCGGTCCGACTGGCCCTCGGCCTCGACCCTCGGCCCTCGACACTCGTCCCTCGTCCCTGGACACTCGACACTCGACACCCGGCGCCGACATGCCCATCATTTTGCTGTGATTGCAACAAGCCTGGGCAAACAACTGCGGCTGCGGCGGGTCTTCCGCAACGGCAAGGCGCTGGTGCTGCCGCTGGATCATCCCATCTACTTTGGCCCCCAGCCCGGGACCGAGGACCCCGCCAGACTGCTCACCCTGGCGCGGGAGTGTGGGGCGACCGCGGTGCTCCTGACCGCGGGGGCGTTGCGGCAGGCCGTCCACGAAATCGGGGACCTGGGAGTGATCATGCGCATTGACAGCACGATTTCCCACCT
This sequence comes from uncultured bacterium, assembly GCA_963749495.1. Classification (GTDB taxonomy): domain Bacteria; phylum Verrucomicrobiota; class Verrucomicrobiia; order Limisphaerales; family UBA8199; genus CAVQND01. Next base: position 384,337 of record CAVVMW010000010.1, on the reverse strand, counting down.
CGGGGGGCCGGACACCCGCATGCACCTGCTGCACAGCGCCCAGGAGGCAGCGGCGCTGGGCGCGGACATGGCGGTGGTCAACTGCTACCTGGGCATAGATGACGCGCCCCTGGAATCCGAATTGCTCAAGAAGCTGGCGAGCGTCTCGGCCGAGTGCGAACGCATCGGCCTGCCCCTGTGCGGCGAAATCATCCCCCGCGTCTCCTCCAGGAACGCGGCCCAGTTGATGCCGGCTTCCTCCGATCTGGCCATGGCCATCCGCCTGGGATTGGAATACGGGTGCGACGTGGTCAAGACCGTGTACAACGGCGACCCCGCCGGCTATCAACAGGCTGTGGCCACGGGCCATCTCCCGGTCATCATGGCCGGGGGCCCAAGGGCGGCGGCGAGCTGGACATCTTCCGTCAATTGCACGAGGCCATGAGCCACGGCGCCAGCGGAGCGGCAATCGGCAGGCGCGTCTGGGGCAGCAAGAAGCCTGTCGCCACCTTGAGAGCCATCCGTGCCCTGGTCCTCGAAGGTGCCGCCCTCGAACAGGCCCTTGCCATTTACCACCAGACCGAGGGGTGAGGGGCGCTGCAGCGCCGGCTTCTTCCACGAGCGCCGCGGGTCCGCACCTTTGTCGCAGCCTTTGTCGAAACCTTTGTCGGGTTGGCCATGCCTCGACAAAGGCAGCGACAAAGGTTGCGACAAAGATGCGGGCTCGGAGTTCCCAGGTTAATCCTGCGGGCCGCCCGAAGTCAACTCCGGGGTGTGCGTTTGGACGCACACCCCATGAGGGTGGAGGAAATGTACTTGTCAATCCCTGGTTCGGAGGGCAGAATTCAGGGCGTTCAGCAGAGCAGGCGACTTGGCTCATCCGGGAGAGCAGGCAGCCGCAGAGGGCGCCGTTGCAAACCGGCAGCCGTGCCGGCCTATGGAGGATGAGCGGGAAGGGCCACAGAACGGCAGAGTGTGTCGGTGTGCAATGCAAATGCAGATTTTGTCTAAGAAAATGAACGTTCCAGTAGATTTGCGCAGGCGTGCAGGCGGTTGGCTCGGGCACGGATGGGTATTGGCTCTGCTGCTGAGCCATCAAGCGGCGACCCTGAGCTACGGGGCGGGGATAGCAACCACGTGGGGCTACAACAACGCGGGCCAGGTCTCGCCTATTCCGGATGGCGCAAAGTCGGGGGTGGTGGCGGTGGCCGGAGGCAGCATTCACAGCCTGGCCTTGAGGAGCGACGGCACGGTGGTGGCTTGGGGCGACGACAGCTACAACCAGGTGGACGTGCCGGCCGATTTGGCCAACGTCGTGGCCATCGCGGGCGGCGCGTATCACAGCCTGGCGCTCAAGGCGGACGGCACGGTGGCGTTCTGGGGCAAGTCGGAGACGCTGCCCGGCGGCCTGACCAACGTGGTTGGGATTGCGGCCGGGGGCGACCACAGCCTGGCCGTGAGGAGCGACGGCACGGTCCTGGCCTGGGGCGACAACTCGTCTAACGAATCCACCGCGCCGGTGGGGCCCCGCAACGGGGTGGCCGTAGCAGCCGGTGATCATTTCAGCGTGGCGTTGTGGAACGACGGGACGATCTCGGCCTGGGGCGACAACACTTATAACCAAACGAATGTGCCGGTTGAGGCGACGAATGTCCTGGCCATCGCGGCCAACGGCGGCCATTGCCTGGCCCTGAGGCGCGACGGCACGGTGGTGGCGTGGGGCCGCAATGACGCCGGGCAGGCGACGGTGCCGGCCAACTTGTCGAACGTGGTTGCCATTGCCGCGGGCGCACTGCACAGCCTGGCGCTCCGAGCCGATGGGACGCTGGCCGGGTGGGGCGATAATACCCACGGCCAGTCCGGCACGGGGGCGGGCCAGGCAAATTATTGCGGCATCGGCGCCGGCGGTTACCACAGCCTGGCTATCTGGGGCGACGGTTCCCCCTGCATCCTCCTGCAGCCGGCCAGCCAAGTCGTCCCGTTCGGGCATGACGCCCGGTTCGAGGCCCTGGCGGCGGGCCTCCAGCCCATCACCTATCAATGGCAGAAGAACGGGCTGAATCTCCCGGGCGCCACGACCAATTCCTACGTGGTGCCGAACGTACAATTGACCGATGGCGCGACGTTCACGCTCATCCTCAGCAATTCCTTGGGCGTGACGGTGAGCCGCCCGGCGGTGCTCACCCCCATCGGTGTCTTGCCCTGGATCGTGGCCCAGCCCCCCAACTCCACCAATCTCTGCGGCGATACGGCCATCCTCCAGGTCACGGCTGACGGCCCCAGGCCGCTGGGCTACCAATGGCAATTCCAGGGGCTGCCCCTCTCTGGCGCGACCCTGACCAGCCTCTCCCTTGCCAACGTCTCGGCGGCGCAAGCCGGCGGCTACTCCGTGGTCGTGACCGATGCGTATGGCTCGATCACCAGCTCGCCCGGCAACTTGACCGTGATTGTGACCCCGACCATTACCAACCAGCCGCAGGCCGTGTCGGTCTATTGCGGGCGCGATGCCTCGTTCCTGGTTAGCGCCACCGGGCCCTCACCGCTCTCCTATCAATGGCTGTTTACCGGCACGCCGATTGCCGGGGCGACTGCCCCGGTGCTGGGCTTGACCGGAGTGACCAACGGGCAGGACGGGCCTTATTCGGTGGCGGTGGCCTGCCCGTGCGGCTCGGTCACCAGCGCGGTTGCCTACCTCACCCTCCTGGCCATCCCCGTCATCACCAACCAGCCGCAGCCCTCCTTGGTTGCCTTTTGCGGCGACACCGTCACCAACAGCGTCGGCGCCACGGGCCCCACACCCCTAAGCTACCAATGGTTCTTCGGCGGCGCACCCATGCCCGACGCCACCAACGCGACGCTCATCCTGCCCGGGGTGACCAATGGGAATGTGGGCCAGTACAGCGCCGTCGTGTCGTGCGCCTGCGGCGCCATCACCAGCAGCGTGGCCACTCTGGCCATCAACCCGGAGCCGCCGCTCATCACCAGTTCCCTGACCAATGCGGCGGTCCAGGGACAGCCCTTCGCCTACGCCATTACCGCCCTGCACAACCCCGTCCTTTACATCTCATCGGTGTTGCCGCCCGGCCTGACGTTGAACCCCACCAACGGAATTATCAGCGGCTCCAATTTCGAGAGCGGCACCTTCTACATCCGCCTGGGCACCGTCAATGCCTGCGCCGGCGACAGCAAGCTGCTCAGGCTGGACGTCTCCTCCAGCGCCCCGGCCGTCACCAGCGCCACCAACGCCACCGGCACCGCAGGCGCCAACTTCTCTTACACCATTGCCGCCACCCAATCGCCCACCAGCTTTTCCGCTCAGAACCTGCCGCCGGGTTTGCTCCTCAACCAAGCCAGCGGCGTCATCGCCGGCATCCCCGCTTACGCCGGCGAATACGATGCCACCCTGGCCGCCAGCAACCCCTGGGGCACCGGCTCCGGTCAGCTCCACATCTCGATCGGCTACGGCCAGGTCACCGGTCTGTCCATCGTCAATGTGCACACCAACTACTCCAAGCCCTACCTCCTGGACATCCAGTTCGGGCTGCGCGACAACAACGACCCCACGATGGGCGATCCCCTGGTGGTCGATCCGGGCCTGCTCTCGGTGGCGGCCTTCGAGGACACCAATCAGGTGGACCCGAGCGAAACGGCGTTTATTCTCAAGCGCGTCATCCCCGGCGCGCTCAAGGTCAAGCTCGAGCTCGTGCTCGATTTCTCGGAGAGCATCGGCTCGATCGCCCTCAACGGCGACTCCAACGGCAACGGGATTTCGGACTCGGTCGAGGCGGAGGTGACCGCCGCCGAGACCTTTGTGACGCAGCAGCCGGCCTCGACCCAGATCGGGGTCTGGGAGTTTCACCGGAAAGACCTGGCCCCCAACCGGGTGGTCGGGCTGACCAACGAGACGGCCGCCTTCAACGCCATCGCGGGCATCTGGACCAACTACATCAACTATAACGAGACCAGCTCGCGCTGCTGGAACGCGCTGGTGGCGGCCATCAAGGATCTGGGCGCCAACAACAGCAGCGAGATGCACGCCGTCATCTTCGTCTCCGACGGCAATGACAACTCGAGCACCAGCACGGTCCTCGATGTCATCAAGGCCGCGACCAACGCCAACGTCCAGGTCTATTGCGTGGGCTTCGGCCAGAATATCAACACCGCCAACCTCCAGGAGATCACCGGCGCCTCCGGCGGCACTTACCTGACCGGCCAGACCGCCGCCGACCTGGCCGGGCAGTTCGCTCAGATCGGCAAGGTCTTCACGGGCCTCTACCGGCTGCGCTGGGTCACCCCCAAAATTTGCGGCGCCCCGATCTTCATGCCCTCGTTCTCCATCACCTACAACGGCCTCACCGCCGTCTCTCCTACCAACCCCTGGTGGGTCAGCAATTACGACATCATCACGACCAATATTGATCCGACCACCAGCAACGCAACCTACGTCACCAACTCGTATTCGACCAACGTCACCAACTTCACCGTCTTTTCCCCGTACGACCCGTGCAAGTATGCCGGAGACGTCAACGTCGGCCTGCTGCACCTGCAGCCCAATGCCACCCTGCCCTCCACGGCCAGCCTCTACGCCGACTACCTCCCGCCCTATATCCGCCAGTTCAACCTCCACTTCCGCCTCAACTGGCCCGGCACCATGGCGGCCGCCACCAACGCCGCCGATTTGCTCGCCGGGTGGACTGCCACGCCCACCGACGACGGCAGCAACGGCACCTGGCTGCTCCTGAGCGCCCCCGATCCGTACAGCGGGCCCGGCGTCCAGACCAACAGCCTCGCCTGGGGCTCCTTCGGCGAGGTGGTCGACTTCTCCTTCCGCGACGCGATCACCACCAACACCGCGTTCGGCATCTTTGGGGTGGACACCAACCTCTATGCGCTCACCAACAACACCCCGGGGTACACCGGCCAGGGCATGAGCAATTACCTCAACGGCATGGTGACCAACTTGCCCACCCTGCCCTATGGCACGCCCGTCGGCTGGCTCATGGCCAACGGTTTCACCGACCCCACGACCTGGACCAATGCCGAGACCCTGGATTCCGATAACGACGGGATGCTCAATTGGCAGGAGTACCAGGCCAACACCTACCCCAAGGACCCCACATCGAGACTCGCCATCACCAGCGTCTCCGTCTCTCCTTTGGATGGCCGCTGGCAAGTCACCTTCCGCTCCGCCCTCTTCCGCACTTACCAGGTCCTGGCCACGACCGACCTCGTCACCTGGCGCGTCGTACAGGACGGCATCTCCGGAACCGGCGCCAACATCACCGTCCTGGATACCACCTTCGTGCCCAGCGTGCAGACCTACTATCGGCTCAGGGTGTACCGAGCGGAACCCGGTGCGGGGCGTCGCGTAGCGACGCCCTGAAGGTAGCCATGGATTTCAGTCCATGGCTTCGAGCGTTGGAGTGGTCCCGCGTTGCGTAGTGACGCCTGAAAACAGGATTGGATCTGCCAGCGCGAAGCCCTCAAGCGTTGCTGCGCGACGCGGGGCTCCTCCAATGTCCCAAACCGTGGACCGAGGTCCGCGGCTACATTCATCCGTTGCTCCGCGACGCGCGGGCTAGCTAAACAGCTCCCCAATCCGCTGGCCCTGCCCGTCTCGGGTCACGTAGAAAGGACGGCGCTCGGTCTCGTAGGCGAGCCTGGGGGAGATGCCCAGGGCGCTGTAGAGCGAGGCGTGGAGGTCCTCGATGACGACTCGCTGGCCGAGGGTGCGGCACGGGCGCTCCTCCGCGGTGCGGCCGTGCAGGCAGCCCCGCCGGACGCCCCCGCCAAACAAGAGCACGCAGCCGGCATCGGTGAAATGGCGGTGCATGCCATAAAACTTGAGGTCCTGGATCTTATCGGGCACCTCGACCTGGTCCTTGACCTTGTGATCAGGTTTGCCCTCGATGAGGGCATCGCGGCTGAACTCGCTGGCCAGGACGACCAGGGTGCGATTGAGCAACCCGCGCTCCTCGAGGTCGAGCACTAACTGGGCCGCCGGGGCATCGATCTGCCTCTTCATCGCCGCCGCCCGCGTGTGCCCGTTCTCGTGCGTGTCCCAGTTCAAGAACGGGATGTACTCGGTGGTGACCTCGATGTAGCGCGCGCCCACCTCCGCCAGGCGCCGCGCCAGCAGGCACCCCAGGCCGAATCGCCCCACCATCTGCTCCTCGTATTTGGCCCCAAACCGATCCTCGGCGGCATCGAACCGCCGGCCCGGCTCGTACACCGGGGCGTATTTGCGGATATTCTCCAGCGGCTCCAGGGCGAGGTCAAAGGCCTTGGCCGCCGGCGAACTGAGCAGCCGGTAGGCGTTGTCCAGCGAACGCAACAGCGAGTCCTTTTGATAGCCGCTGCCGTATTGGCCGATGGGACTGCCGGCCAGGAGCTTCTTGAGGAACTTCTGCCGGTCCTCGAAGCGGCCGGGCGTCATGCCGCCGGGTGGACGCACGCTCTGCGCGGCCTGGTCCGGGAACGGGATGCTGAAGGGCCCGTATTCGCTGCCCAGGAAGCCTGCGGTGGTAAAGGCCTTGAGTTCTCCGCCTTCACCCACGTCGAGGCGCTGGCCGATATTGATGAAGGCGGGCACGACCGGGTTGAGCGGCCCGAGCGTGCGGGCGATGACCGCGCCCAGGTGAGGCGCGGCAAGGGTCTGCGGCGGGGCGTAGCCGGTGTGCCACTGGTATTGGTGCCGCGAGTGCAGGATGAAACCGAGGTCGCCGGCGGTGTAGGTCCGGATGAGCGTGCCCCGATCCATCACCCGGGCCAGGTTCTCCAGGCCCTGGGAAAACCGGATGCCGTCCACCGCCGTCTCGATGCTGGGGAACGTGCTCAGGAAGGCGCTCGGAGCCATTCCCTTCTCGAAGGGAGTATAGCGTTTGGGATCGAAGGTCTCGGTGTGGGCCATGCCGCCCGCCATCCAGAGCACAATCACCGTGTCGGCCGTAGGGGGGGCGTCTGGGCCACAGATTCCGCGCTCAAGAGCTGGCGCGGAAAACCTGACGCCAACGCCGACAGCGTTGCCGCGCCGGCAGTCCTCAGAAAGTCACGTCGTGTGTGCATCGTTCCTCCCCCGCTCGTTAGTTCACCAACTGAAACTCCGGCAGCATCGCCACCGCCCAGAGCAGGTCCTCCACACCTTGCGGCTGCGCCGGCAGGCCCACCAACTCCGAGGCGAGCGCCTTCTCGGCGGCGCTGGGCGCCCGGCCCAGCGCGCCAAGGTAGAGACGATCCACCAACTCGCCCGGAGTTGAACCCGAGCCGAGAAGCCTTGCGGCCCCGCGTTGCAGGATGTCCGCCAGCGTTTGCCCGTGTATGAGTCTCGAGAGCCTGCAAGGTCGTGGCCGCGCCGGCGCGGGCCGTGACAACCTGATCGCGGTTGGGCCGGCCCAGCGCCGTGGTCAGCGGGTCCGCCGCCACGAGCGCCGCCCGAATCGAACTCGAATTCGGGTTCGAATTGGTTGCCGCCGGCAACTCGGTTTTTTCATGCCAGACGCCGGTAAGCTGGCCCAGGGCATCGCGGAATTCCTCAGCCGAGAGGCGCCGGACGCCGGGACCGCCGAAGACAAACTCTTTGGCTTGGGCCTCCCCGAGGTCCACCGCCGGCATCTGGCAGGCCCGGCTGGTGAGCATGACTTCGAGCGTGTGCTTCAAATCGTAGCGGTGCTCGACCAGGTTCTTCGCCAGCCAATCCAGCAGGTCCTGGTTCCAGGCCGGCTGCTCATCTTTCACGAAGGCCTCCAGTTCATCGGCCGGCGGGAGCAAGCCGATGGCATCCAGGTACACCCGGCGCGCATAGAGACGGTCCTCCACTACTGCCCCGGCATTCACCCCTTTGGCGGCAAAATACGGCCCAAGGATTTGGTTGATAGGATTGACCGGGCCGGACGCCGACACCTCGAAGGCCGGCGCCGGGGGCGCCAGGTTGAGCGGCGCAGCTTTGGCGAAAGTCATCCCCGCATCCCAGGGCAGCCCCTGGTCGATCCACGCCCGCAACAGGCCCACCTGCTCGACCGTCAGCCGCGTCCCTTTCCTGGGCATCACATTGTCCGGGTCCAGCCCGGAGACCAGCTCGATCAGCAGGCTCTCCCGGCTGTTGCCCACCTTCACCGCCGGGCCCGAGTCCCCGCCCTGAAGCAGCAGGTCGCGGGTCTCGAGCCGAAACCCTCCCTTGTCCCGGCCCCGCCCGTGGCATTGCACGCAACGGGCCTCGAGCAGCGGCCGGATGTCCCGGCCAAAAACCACCGGCCGCGCGCTCGCCGGCGGCAACAGCCGCGCCTGCTCCGGCGTCAGCGCTCCAAGGGCCGCCGAGCCAAAGGCCAGGCAAAACACAAGTCCCGGATAATTCACCGGGCAAGATACTCCGCCTCCCGGGGGTGTGCCACCGAAAATAATAGTTGGCATAAGCCCGCCTCCTTTTGGTCGCTTTTGTCCCTTTTGTCCCTGCTGGCTGGCGGGTCTTGTGGGGGTGAGTAAAAGGGACAAAAGGGACAAAAGAGACAAAAGAGACAAAAGGGGCACCGGACTGCGCACTTGCTTCCGAACGGCAACAACTTATTCTGCATTTCATGAAAGAGAAGCTGCCGTATCTCGTGCACACTTGAGCGTGAGGGAGTTGGCAGTGAAAAAACGGGTCTTCATTGTCCTGGCTGCGCTGCTCGTGGCTGTCCTTGGATTGGCCGTGTGGGAAGGCTTGCACAAGCACGAGCCGGAGCCGGTCTATAAAGGGAAGCCTTTGGGCTACTGGATTCGCCGCACTGGAGAGATTGGCCCGGGGATGCTTGGACCTCGATTCGGTGAGGTCCCGGCGCTGGACTCGGCCGCCGTTCCCTTCCTGGCCAGGTACCTGGAAAGGCCGCAGAGCCCCTTCCGGCAACTCTTCAATGGGGTTTACACGAAAACCTGGTTCAAACTCCCGGCATGGGCGGCCAGGCCATTGCCGCGGCCAATTGACACTGACGTGGCCCGGCGCAACACTTTATGGCTATTATGCCGCCTGGGGACGAACGCCGCGCCGGCAATCCCGGCTTTGGTGCGGGTACTCAAAGAGGACAAGCCCTGGTTGAACCGGTTCGCTGCGGCGTCGGCCCTCCAGCCGTTTGCAAAAACGGACGGGACGGCCCGGAGGGCGCTCATCGAAGTGCTGGCAGACAAGCATCCCGATGTTCGTTCGGTGGCCGCCGGCGCCCTGGCCAATGCCGGCCTGGCCAAAGAGGAGGTCGAGGCCGCTCTACGCAGATACCTGAGCGACCCGGACCCTAACGTTCGCGCGTGGACGACGAACTTCCTCCGGCAGGTTTCGGCAACGACGCGCGAGTAGGCACAGTCATGCGGTTCTGGGACCTTTGTCGCGGCCTTTGTCGCGGCCTTTGTCGAATGCGCGATTTCTCGACAAAGGCTGCGACAAAGGCTGCGACAAAGGTTGTGCCAAAGCTATGGGGTTCGGTTTAGAGCGACGTTGGAACGCCTACCGGAATTCCTCCACGGCGCGGAGGAAGGCCTCGATATTTTCCCACGGCACTTCCGGTTCCAGGACATGGGTTGGGCAGGGGAGATAGCCCGTGGGGCCGAGCACGCGGATCGTTTGCTGCACGGTGCGATAGACCTCGTCGGGCGTGGCGAAGGGCATGGTCGTCTGGGTGCCGATGCCGCCCCAAAAGACGAGCCGGTCGCCGAATTGCTCTTTGACCTGGACCAGGTCCAGGCACTCCGGCTGCACGGGGTTGAGCACCGTGACGCCAATCTCGATCAGGTCCGGGATGATGTCCCGGCATTTGCCGTCGCTGTGGTAACAGACGGGCAAATCGGGACGCACCTCACGCGCGGCGCGGATGACCGCGGCGTGCCGCGGCTTGAACCACCGGCGGTACATGGCCGGGCTCATGAACATGGCGATCTGCGTGCCCATGTCGTCCCCGATTTTCAGCAGGTCCACGCCTGCGGCGGCATGGAGCCGGGCCTGGGCACAGCGGATGGCCGTGATGCGGTCCAGCAGGTATTCGGCGAAGGGCGGATTGAACGCCATGTCCTGGAACAACTCCTCCATGCCGCGCAGGTGCCAGGCGATCTCGAAGATCGTCCACTCCATGAAGCCGATGGCGAACAGGCCGCGCTCGTGCAGGCAGCGCACCTGGCCGGCCAGGTGCTTTGTGCCGTTCCGGCGCCGTTGGGTCTGGAAACGGATACCGCTCCAGTTCCTCGATCCGGGTCAGCCGGCGCATGGGATGTTCGATGTGGATAAAATGGTAGGTCGAGCAGCCGGTGACCCCGACTCCCCATTCGCCCACCTCCCAGCCTGGCGGATTCCAGAGTTTGGGCAGGCCCTCGGGATAGTAGGGGCTGAAGTCCGGCAGTTTGGCCGGCGGGGCCAAATACACATCCCGCACCTCCAGGCCGAAGTGCTCGGCCGGGTCAGTGGAGCCGGTCCGCTTCTTGAGCGCTTCCAGGAGCGACGGCGTCAACTTCAGTTCGCGTGGCAGGCGGTCAGGCCGCTTGCGCGCCAGCACGGCCAGGGTTCGTTCGCGGGGAGTCATCGAGTGTAGAGTGCAGAGGGAACCCAGGGCTGGAGCCGGACCCTTCCTGACAGTGCCCCCGGAGTGCGCCCGTCCCCGGGCGCAGCAGCGACGGAGCGGGCAGGCGCGCCGGAATGTTCGACCGCTGCCCTGGCTCCGGACGTTGCTGCGCCCGGGGACGGGCGCACTCCGCTCCGGCCCCCTGCGGTGGGGGCGGTCTCGGGATGCGCCCGCTGGAGCGCCTCCGGGCAATACCACGATCCGGGCACGGTTTGCGGGCGCATATTCTTAACGCGATCGCCCTAAACCACGGCGGCGTCCACCGGCTGGCTTTTGACCAACCGCAGTGTGTCCTCCAGGGAAGTGATTGCGCGGTGGCTGATTTGGGTCGTACACAAGGCGCCGGCGGCGTTGCCCAGCCGCATCGAATCCTCGAGCGGCCAGCCTCGGCTCACGCCCAGGAGGAAACCCGCCGCAAACGAATCGCCCGCACAGGTGGTGTCCCGCACCGGGACGCGGTAGGCGGGCAACTCGAAAACGCCGCGCGGCGTGGCCAGCATCGAGCCCCGCTCACCGCGTTTGACCGCGACCGCCTGCGGCCCCAGCGCCAGCAACGCGCGGGCCGCATCCTGGGGGGCCTGTTTGCCGGCCAGCATTGCGGCCTCCTCCTGATTGGTCATGAGATAATCGAGCTTGGGCAGCGCGTCTCCCAGCTTGCGCATCCAGTTGCCGCGCGCGTCCCAATCGGTATCGAGCGAGGTGGTGCAACCAAAGGATTTGGCCCGCCCCAGCAACTCCGCCAGGTCCAGCTCCATCAGCTTCATCGCGCCGCCCACGTGTACGAGCCGCGCCTCTTTCAACACGCTGTCGGGGACATGGCGGTTTGCCAGCCGCTCGTTCCCGCCATCCCGGTAGAGGAAGGAGCGTTCCCCGGTGCCGCTGACCAGGACGACCACTGCCGAGGTGGACACGGAGCGGTCGCGCACCACCGCGTCCAGGCGGACCCCAGCCGCCCGAAGATCGGCCAGCGCCGCATCGCCCAGGCTGTCCTGGCCAATCAGCGCCGCCACGCGGGCCTCGGCGCCCAGTTTGGCCGCCACCGCGGCCGTATTTGCGGCGCACCCGCCCGCCAGCAGTTGGAGCTCCTCCACGAAATCGGTCCGGCCAGGAACCGGCAGCCCGTTTACGGGCCGCACCACGATGTCAGCGACCAGTTGACCTATGCAGAGTATGGACATGCTAATGTGGGTTTAACCTTCTTTCTGTGATAGAGCTTGTCCCAAAAACCCTGATTCCGGACCTTTGTCGCGGCCTTTGTCGCGGCCTTTGTCGAGGCATGGCCAATCCGACAAAGGTTTCGACAAAGGCTGCGACAAAGGTCCCAGAATTCGCGGTTTCTGGGACACGCTCTATGATAGGGACCTTTCGGTTGCCCGGTCATGGGGTGAGAGTGCGCAGTTCGGGCTGGTACATGGCCACGACGTTTTGGGGCGGGGTATCTGCGCTGATGTCATGGCTGGAGGCGAGGATATAGCCCCCGCCCGCCCCGAGCGTGGCCACGCGGTGGAGCACAGCTTCCCTGACCTCCAGGGGAGTGCCGAACGGCAGGGTGCGCTGGGTGCAGACACCGCCATGGAAGGCCAACTGGCCGCCAAAGTCGCGTTTGAGCGCCGCGGGGTCCATCCCCTGGGCGGCAACCTGGATGGGGTCGAGGGCATCGACGCCCAGCGCGATGAGGTCGGGGATGAGCGGGCGAATGGCGCCGCAACTATGGGCCATGAACTTGACGCCCCCCGAATGGACGACATCGATGAGGCGCTTGAGATAGGGCGCGATGAATTGGCGGAACATCGGCACGGAAATGAGCAAGGCGCGTTGCGTGCCGTAGTCGCTCCACTCGCAATAGATGTCGAACCCGCCATGGGTGGCCTCCAGGGCGCGGGTGATGTCCTCGCAATAGAACCGGGTGAACTGCTCGAACAGGCAGTGGGCCATTTCGGGCCGCTCGATCATATCGAGCAGGACGTTCTCCATGTTCCTGAGAATGCAAGGGCGGGTGAACAAATCGGCCCCTTCGTACATGAGCGCATAATCGCGGTGGCGGCCGCACTGGGCGCGCATCACCGAGTAATCGAAGATATCAGGCGAGGGCCAGGGATGGCGCTCGAGGTCCGCCACGGACTGCGCGTCCCAAAGCGGCGTGTGGACGTGCATGTCGTAGCTGCCGTGCTCGGCCTGGAGGTGCTTGGAACGAATGCCCCAGTAGTCCTCGAAAACGCCGTCCTCGAAAGTCCTGAAGGCGGGGCCGACGTAGCGCGGTTCGAGCCGGCGCACGTCGATTTCCAGCCGTTGCAGCAGCTCCTCACAACTGCCGGCCCCCAGGTGCTCCATCATGTATTGGTTGACGGCCGGCTCGGCCTTGTAATCGGCCGGCGTCCGGTCCGCCGGCCGGCGGTCCATGGCGGCGAGCACCCGTTCTCGGGAGGTCATGGGCTTCATCCTAGCGAGGCAGGGCCTCACACCGTGGCTCGGGCATCCTGCCCAAGTCCCCCACGGGCAGGATGCCCGTGCCACAATCTTGACCGGTCTGCATCACGTCTTGGAGTTCAAAGACTCTACTGGTCGTGCGGGCTGACGCACTCGATGCCCAGGAACGCGCACAGCATCCTGGCCTCTTCACTCACATCGGCCAGCGCCACTGCGAGGTGATGGGTGAATCCCCCTCGAGCACGAGCTGGTTGAGCCGCTGGTAATCCGGCACCGCCATATCGGCGGCGACATACGCCAACCCCCGGGCCGTCTCGGGACTGCTCGTGCCGCGGAAGACCAGGAGTTTGAACCGCCCGTTCGGGTCCCGCGCCAAGCAGAGGCCGGTCTTGGGCCCAAACTCGAATTGGCCGATGTGTACCGGGCCCATGGCGCCTCCGCCCAACCGGATGGGGGGGTGCATCGCGATGGTGTCGAAAGAGGCGCAACCGCATTTGCCCTGCGCCATCGAACCGCAGATGCCCACGCCGCAATGGCCCAACTGCACTATCTGGGACCCGCCGGTGTAGCTGACCCAGTCCAGGCAGGCCGCGGCCCGGCCGGAGAGCAGGGTGCCGATGGACTGGACTACGGCCGTAGGCCAGTCCCCTTCGCAGGCCGCCCCGGTAATGTCCCCGTTTGCCAGCAGCAACCCGATAGCCAGGCAGGAGCTGACCCCGATATACGATTCGTTCTGCTCCGGCCAACAACGATAGGCGGCCGAAGTATAGCCGTTTGCCCGAATGATCGCCCGGTAGGTCTGGTAGAGCCGCGCCCCGCGCTCGACCATTTTCGCGTCCACCTGGACCTCGCGGCCTTCGGTTATCTGCGCGACGGTTTGGCGGATGTCTTCATCCGAAAAACCGGCCTCTCCCAAATACCCTTTGGCCTTGCCGGTCCGGAAGGTCTCCATCACGGCCGTCAAGTCCAGGGTGTCCACGCGCGTCCCGAAGACCCTCGCAAAGGCCATTTGGTCGCCCGTGGCCGAATGAAAGCCGCCCGGGGCATCGCCGAAGCGGCCCAGAAAGTCCCGGCGCAGGAACCGGATCGTCCCGGCGACCCGGAGCAACCTCGAGAACTGGGCCTGGAACGTCTCGCCGGCGAACGGCCCGGGCAGGGTCAATATGGGGCGGCCGATCTGGTGGGCCACATGGTTATTCATGATGACCCCGCACCAGGCATTGGTCGCCCATTCCGGGCTGTCCGGCGGCTCGGGCTCGGCGATGACCGCCAGCGGGGTTTGGGCCAGGTTCGGATGCGTGGCCAGGGTCAGGAAGACCTGGCCATTGGGAAAGGCGATATTGGCGATGACCACGACATCCACCTGTGCCGCCGCAAACCGGTCCGCCGCTGCCAGGGCCTCGTGCGGCCCAAAAATGCGCTCGGTGATGATCGAGGCAGGGTCAATTTGGTTGGAAGCGAGCAATTCGTCGAAGTAGCGGCGGAGCGCCTGCTCCGACCGGTCCTTGGAGACCGGATCGAAGACCTCGATGGAGTTAATCACCAGACCGAGCTTGGGGACTGGCCGCTGCTGCACGGGTCGAGTCATAGTTTGGGAGTGTCGAGTGGACCGGGAACATGACCGGTTGCACAGCAGATCATGCCTCGTTTCGATTCCTTGTCAAAGCGTATTCAGCGTCCCCGTAACCGGACCCCTCACCCCGGCCCTCTCCCCACCCGCTGCGACCTGCCGCGCCAGTGCGCGAGCACGGCGGGCGGCGCGGCAGCGCGGCGAGTCGGAAGGGGAGAGGGAGAATTGTCCGCAGCCGCTCGAGGAACCAGAGACGCCTGGAAGTTCAAGAGACTGCTTGAAATGACAAGACATGACCCCAATGGCTTGAAATGACACAAAACCGCGGAGGGTTTGGACAGCGGGAGGGGTCTGCCCAGTCCTTTGCACCCTGGTGCGGTTTGGTAAGGCGCGAGCTCGACGTTTCTCCTCTCCCGGAGGTTTAGAAATTGTGGGAAAATGTGGGAAAATGTGGGAAAATGCCCGAAATTGCGGGGATCGCGTGAATTGGTGGGAATGAGGCTGGACCAGCGGTTGGCCCCTGTTGGTGGGCGGCCTGTGCGGGGCCTGAGGCATTCGGAAGGAATAAACGTGCCAGCTCTGGCTGGTCCTTTTGCCCGCTGGCTTTGTTGCTCGCTCCTTACACATCCTGGCGGATATGCACCTCGCTCGCGCCTCGCCAGCGGCCGAAATTCCTGCGCCACACCTGGCACATTTATTCCTTCCGAACGCCTCAGTTGGCGCAGTTGCCGTTTCATGCCGGGAGTGTGTGCGCTGGGGACGGATGTTGTCTAAGGACAATGCGGACCATGCGGATTATGAGGCATTTTTTTTCGAGGTCCAAGGGGTGGAGGCCTGAGGCTTTTCTACGGTCTGACCCCTGCCATGACAAGACATGACCCCAATGGCCTTTAGTTCAGGTTACTGACAGCCACGCAAGAGACCGACAGACCTCGCGTCCCGGCGCAAGAGCGACCCGGCTAAGCTGCAAATCGCAGCCCGACTGCGTAGGGGGACAACGCTCTCCGTCAAGCAGATTGCCGGGCACCTGCACCTGGGCACCCCCGGAACCCGAGCGTGCGCTTGCAACTGGCTATGGGCCAACTCACCCCTGCTCAGCCAGACCAAGCTCATCTGGGAATATGAATGAAAATGCACTATGTAAGGGCCCCTTTCCTCGCAGCAAGGCGGGCCATTCTGGCGGGACTGGCCACGGTCTCGGCTGACCCCCGGCGGCTGTCGAGTCGTGACCTGCCGGCCAGGAGCGCCAGGCCAACGCCGCCCCCGGCGGACGGCGGGGCGCCCCCCCCGGTGCCTATGGAGTTCCTTTTCCCGAAGCCCGCGCTGGGGACGGGCCAGCCCCTCCTTTGCCGGGGCCGCTTCGCGCTACGATGGCGCTCGATAAATTCTGGTGTTTTGCCGGACCCGCCCTGCGCTTCCTGGGACCGCTCTTGCCGGCGCTGGCCTGCCCGCCCAGGCCCAGCCGCCCCGCGTCTCCACCCCGGCCTGATATGGAGTTCCTTCGGGCGCCCAAGGGCTTGGGGGGCACGCAATGCCTCCCCTTCCGGTATCCGATTTCTGCGTTGGTCCTACGCAGACCGTTGCCGCCCCCGTAGGGACTTGATGATCGCAGCTACGCTTCGCGCGCGGGAGATGGGGCCGGTTGTGCAGGCTTGGGGGCGTCGATTTTGATGGTGGGAATCTGCATCAGCGGCAGGAGGATCGGCGGATACCCCCCTTGGCCAGTGATGTAATGGAGGCGCTCCCGGAGGTATGGGAAAATGAGATAAGCGGAGTTCTGAATTATCCAAAGCCTGATCTTGTCAGTGGGAAAGGACGGATCAATGACGAATTCGCCCGTCATTGACACCTTGACGCTGAACGGTGGCGGATTGGCTTCAGGTTCGGGGCCTGGCCCGAACCTCGGCGGTGAGCGTGACCTGAACCCGGCGTGTGGCTTCATTGAATGGAGTGGCCGACTGGGTGATGGAAATACGGGACTGGTCGATCTTATCGCTTGCGCTCGGGGGGCGATGAGAAACGAAGTGGATTTCCCGAACCACGATGAATGTCGTCTGTATCGGGTACAGGGTGACGTTGGGGGACTCGTCTGGCATGGGCTTTATGCCGCCAGCGCAAGGTCCTGGTTCGCTGCGGACGTGACGGACAAGGCGGCTCCGGTGTCAACCTCTTCGGAGGACTGCCCGAATACAAACTCGCCTTGGAAAAACGAGACTGTCGCGTTGATCTTGACCCTTTCTCCCCTCTCAAGCCCAGGAAGTGCAAACTCGCCTTGGAAAAAGGAGACTGTCGCGGGCAGAGAAAACCTCGGCTCGGCCACCAGCAATACGGGGTCGTCAAGCGTCTGGAAGAATGGGCGGTTCCCTTTGTTGAGTTCGGCCTGGAGTTGCTCCGGTGTGGAGTTACTGAGAAATTCTTCGAGTGCTTTTCTCATCGCGTTCATACGAGGCCGGTTATTTGACTCCAAATGATGTCCCTTGACAATATATTTGTTAAATTTCGCACCGCCAATATAACCTCAATATCGGCAGAGAATCCAGTCTGCATTAGGAAGGACGGGTTTCGGGGGATGCGCATCGCTTTGACAACGTCTGCACTGAGTTTTTCGGCAACTATATCGATAATGGTCGGGAGCGTGACCGTCTTGTCGGCCTTCCGCTGATACTCCCTGGCAAACCATTGGATGCTGTCCTGCTGCTGCCTGTCGGCGAGATTCAGGAGCCGGCCATACCTTATCTTGGACTCGATGACAGCCACCCTGCTTCCGGCCATTCTTCCGCAGCGGGTGACGGCCCAGTGCTTGGCCTGGGAAGGCTGGTTATCGAAGAAATAAACGCCCTCACCAAGAAACGCGCGTGAATCCGGGGCAGACATTTTGAACTTCGTGCGCACTATTTCTTCGGCGGCGCCAAGGGATGTACCATGATACCCAGCCGTTACTTGATCGGAGATGTCGAGTTTAGGCGCCATTCGGGGGGAGTGTGGCGGGGGTTGGGCTGTTCGTCAAACTCGTACTCATCGGCGACGGGGCGCAGCTCATCAGGCAGGGGACGGAGTGCCCTGAGCTGAAGCGCCTGCGGCATTCTATTGCCGTCACCTGGGTAAGCATTATTGTGGGGCCGCCCCGACTTGGCATCTCCACCTGTAGTCGGCGAGGGAGGCATCGAGGCTGCTGCCGGAGAGACGAGATTGCTTCTCGTTTGGGGTGAGGCTTCGCTGGAACTGCTGCAATTCCCAGCGGGTTTGGTCCGTCCAATTGAACTTGCCGCCGAGGCGCTGCTTTGCCTGGCGAAGGCGTTCGGCCAGCGGACCGGGGCGGCTGGCTTGGACTTCGGCGAGTTGGGTGAGGTCGACGGCACTCGGGTCAAGGCAGCGGAGAAGGCGGGCAACTTCACGGGTGAGCCGCAAAGCGGCGGCCCCGCGCTGGGCCGCCAGGCTGGCCTGCTCAACCTTGCGGGCGCGTGTTTCCATGGCACGCACCTGCTTTTCCGCCTCCTTCTGGGCGTGCTGGGCTGCTGCGGTGATTTTCTCAGGCGTGGGGAGCTTGCCGTCCCAGGCGTCAACGCGGGCGCGCAAGCCGGCGAACGTAGTCAGCCGCTCCATGCCGTCATCGGTTAGCCAAAAGGCACAGGAGCGCCGAAAGGCCCCGGCGCGGTAGCTGCCGATGACCAGCGGGAGAGTCTCGCCAGGACGGCACAAGTGATCGGCGATTTGGGAGACCTCTGCGCTGAGGGCGGTCAAGGGCCGCGCCACAGGATCGGCGTCGAGAGCCTGGTCAGACATGGCGAATCGGGGAGACTTGCCACCAGGCCCTTTGAGGGAGAGTAGCGTCTTGCTGGCGTCCAGGTTGACCTGGAAGCCAAACTCCGGGCGAAGCATGTCGAGCGCGGCGAGGATGTCCGCCCGGCTGACGGGCGGATTGGCCGGCTTCATTTCAACGGCGTCGGAATCGAGATAAGCCTCAGCGTTCAGGTAATTGGTCTCGACCTCGGTGGCGATACGCTCAAGGTCGTCTATGGAGAACTCTTTGGGCCGGTTGAGCATCGTCTGGGCGCGGGCCAGCACGGGTTGCATTGTGCCAACGAAATGCTCGAACAAACCGCAGCGGCGGCGGAGCGCGCCATAGACTTTCTCGTCAATGCTGTCCCTCAACAGGAAGTTGTAAATTTTGATTTCCTTCTCGCGCTGACCGATGCGGTCAATGCGCCCGATGCGCTGCTCCACCTTGCTGGGGTTCCAGGGCAGGTCGTAATCGATCAGGGCGCTGGCCGCTTGCAGGTTCAAGCCTTCGCTGGCGGCGTCGGTGCAAATCAAATACCGGACGGTTCCTGCTTTCAGCGCCTCCGTGATGTCCTTTTTGTTGGCCGGCACCCATTGATTGTCTTTGTAGAACGCGCCGCCGCTGCCACTGTAGCTGGCGACCTGGGCGCCGTAGTGGTTGGCAAGGTTGTCACGGAGATACTCCATCGTGTCCGTGTATTCCGTGAAGATGAGGGTGGGCCGGCCTTCGGCGGAGAGATCGCGGATGCGGTCGAAGAACCGGTCGCGTTTGGTGTCCGTTGCGCCCAAGGCGCGGAGCTGGTCGAGCAACGCGCTCACATCGGCGGCTTCTTTCCGGGCTTCTTCCGGGCTGGATGGCAGGCTGGAAGGGATGGAGCGGGGATCAATTTCGTCCGGCACGTCGGTGTCGCTGAGGCCGGCGGGCGCGTCGGTGGCTTCGATGAAGCCGGAACTCGCTTTCTGGGTCATCACGCGCCTCAAGCCTTCGAGCCGCCGTTCGAGACTGCACCGGAGCGCGTAGGGGGAACTGGCCGCGCGACGCCGGTAAATGGTCATGACGAAACCTTTGCCCGGCTTTTCGCTTTCGAGTTCCTCGAACCGGCGTTCGATGTAACGCGCCACAGCGTCATAGACGCGCCGCTCGGGGCCGTCGGGGGGCTGGAAGTCATAGGGCAAATCCACAACCACACGCATGGGCGGCTCTTTGGCCAGCAGGCCAAGATTGTAGTAGTCGCGGAGCGTCTTGCGCGTGTTGCGGTGCATCCGGCGGGCGAGCGGCGATCCCTGGCGCAGCCAGCGAATGAGATCCTCCCTTCTGCCGGGCGGCACGAAACGGAGCCTGCGCTCACCATCCTGGGGCATGGAGATTTTGGCGAAACCCGGGGGTGGGTCGGGAAAACTGGGGTCTGACGCGATAAGAAAGGAGGCCCGGCGGGCGTCTTCCGGGAAGGGCGTGCCATCTTTGAGTTGGTGGATCAGGCCGTAGAAGGCACGGACGCCTTCGAAGCCGGCCAGCCACCCGCCACCTTCGCCCAGCACGGCGAGCAAATCCCAGGGCTCCCAGGGGGAGGTTTGCATGGGGGTGGCGCTGAGGAGCAGGAAGCCACGGGCCTTGCCGCGTGCCTGCAACTCGCGGAGCAAGTTGAGGAGCAGGACGCCGGAATTGAATTCGCCTTCCTCCTGCTTCGACCTGCGGGCTGCGTGGGCTTCGTCCATCAAAACGAGATCCCAGGGACTGGCCTGGAGGAGAAGGTCGCGATGGTTCTCCCTTTTGGCCGTCTCTCGGCTCATGATGAGCACGTTCTGGTCGAGCGCCTTGGCCAAACCTGCGAGGCGCTCGGTGCGGCCATCGGGCCAGACCAGCGTGTCAGTGCCTTGCAGGCGGGGCACGATGAGGCCGCCCTTCTCCCGCAATTCCTCTTGCCATTGGCCGGTCAATCCGGCGGGCAGCAGAAGAAGAGCACGGCTCACGCCGCGCCCGGCGAGCAGGCGGCGCAAGACCATGATAGCCTCGATGGTCTTACCCATGCCGACTTCGTCGGAAAGCATCCGGCCATCCGGCCATCCAGAAGCGGCTTCTTCAATGACAACCCGCTGGTGTGGCCAAAGATCAATCGGCGCGGTGGCTTCGCACGCGGCGGCGCCGCTTTCGAGATAAGGCGCTTCGGCGATGAACCGCCAAGCCATTGCGGCCCTGCGCCGGGCCAGAGCGTCGGTCGGCTCGGAGACGGGGGGCTTAGCGGGGGCGAACTTGATGATTTTCTGGCGCAGTGCCTCCGGCAACGTGACCGTGTGAACGTGCGGATGGCTGTCCTGCCAAAGGTCGTCGAACTCTTGCCGGTACTCGTCGAAACGCTCCTTGTCCTGCCAGGAGGGCGACACTTCAAGGCGCTCGTAGTTGGCGCGCAGTGAAATGGGTCAAACCATAACTTTTCACTTGACGGGACGCCAGGGGTACTGGCAGAGTGCTGCCGATGCCGCGGCAAATCAGAGTCGAATACCCCGGGGCGATTTACGACATCTTGAGCCGTGGGGACCATGCGCCAAATCGCCGAGAGGTTGCATATGGGCAGTTGGAGGATCCTGAACAACAAGCTGTATCTGCCTCGCAAGACCGAGCCGGAGGAGGTCACAAAGTGAAAAGTTATGGTTTGCCCCCTCCTCCGGGCACCCCGGTATTTTGCTGTGCGCCCGCCTGACGCCAGGGCTGGCTACACCATGCCTGCAGCCCTCAACTCCTTCTGGATTTCGATGAACTTATCTTCGATGTTATCCGTGAAGTGAATCCTTGAAACCCCGTCCAAATCAGAATGAATCGTCGCCCCTGTGTTTAAGAGCAAGGTAACGCGCTCTCGTCCAAGTCGCCCGATAAACCAGCCAACTTCGTAAATGACATTGGGTCTCGCCTGTTTGTACGCCCCTTCTGGCTTAACCACATCATCGTCCGGAGTGAATAAAGCAAATGCAAATGAACACGTTTGCGCCTCATGCTCGAACTTTTCTACCAACGGACGGCCCATTCCCGGCTTGGCGAGCATTGCAACAGGGTTTAGTCCACAGGCTGCCTGCAAAAGCTGCGATAAACGGCGAATATTTAACTCGTCGTGCCCGTGAATGATAAACACATCCTTTATCGAGGGAGTCCGCGAGGTTTGTGAAGCTGGAGACGCAAGAGGACAGCCGCCAAGCCTGTTTAGATAAGCCACGAGCGATTCCACATCCGCCAATCTCTGAGCGAATTGATCTCGTGATAGGCCTTTCGATTGGGCTTCTTTCAGGAGCATGTCGAGGTCCTTCACAATGGTCGCATCTTTCCCAAAGATTGAGAGCAAGGCGAACCTTACACGCCTCGCCCATTGAAGAATCGCATCCTTCGTTGCCTTATTGGTTTCGATGACTTTCCTTCCCCACGTCACCGAATCTTGGAGTTTGACGGCCGGGCTCTTTTCTGGAGGCGATGTTGAGAAGGTTGGCGCGGTCGCCAATTGCCTCGCTCGTTGTAGGGCATCCGGCGGAGGCGGAGTTGGCGGTGCGAACTTTTGCCTGAGCCATTCAGGAATCTCCGGATTAGTCGAGTGTGGATCGCTCATACCGGCACATACTATAGGGCTCCCCCGTTTTGTGCAATAACTTTCGCCTTCGCCCCCTTTGTCCAAGCCGAGTGAGTCAAGATCATCTGACACGCCTTGCACGAAAGGCGTCAAGCCTGAACATGGTGGGCCTTCTTTCATAGGTCCAGGTGGACTTGGGTTGGGTCAGCGGGCACAGCTCCTTGGATCGCCGCGTGCAAGCGGACATTGGCGCTCCTGGAGGTTCCCAAATGGAGGCGTGCTGCAATCACCTTGATCGGAAGGGTCGTCTCCCTCCGCAGGCGCGCCGCCATTCCGAGCTTGGCGGGATCGTTGCCGGCCGCGCCATGAAAGGGCCTCTGCGGAAACAGCAGAATCATTGTTGGCAAAATCATGGACGACATTCTCCCAAGAGCGATTTTGGCTTGTACCGTCCTTCGGATGATTTTGCCATCCGTGATTTTGCCTTTGCTCCAGACACGGCCTAAGGCCTTCCGCGTACTCGGCCTATTCCGCGTTCTCTATCTTGGCTCGATTGGCACGAGATTTGAGGTGCCTGGATGCTCCTGATCTCTTGTAACTGTTCAGGTGTGGGGCAGACCTCTGGTCTGCCGGTTCACGGAGCCTCCGGCTCCGTGTCGCTGCCTTGCCCAGCTCCGGGCCGGAGGCCCGGACAACAGGCAGACCAGAGGTCTGCCCCACCCTGTGACCTGAACAGTTGCGATCTTTTTCGCACTTGGAAGGTTGTCAGGCGAGGATTTCGGACGGCCCCTCACCCCGGCCCTCTCCCCACCCGCTGCGACCTGCCGCGCCAGTGCGCGAGCACGGCGGGCGGCGCGGCAGCGCGGTGAGTCGGCTGGGGAGAGGGAGAAGCGTCGGCAGTCGCTCGAGCTTACATAGCGCGACCGCTCCCTCAAGCCGCTACCGAGAATTCTCCCTCTCCCCTGGAAGGGGAGAGGGCCGGGGTGAGGGGTCTGCCCGCCGTCTCCCCCCGCCTTCACTGAGGCCTTAGCGCCCCGCTCAACGGCAGGTTGCCCCCGCTGACTCACGTGAGCGGCCAGCCGCCTTGCTGGTTGATGCAGGCGTCTATCTCGCCCATCAAACGCTGCGTCTGGATTAGCGCCCACACGATGCGTTGATATTCCGCCTGGTCCTCAAAGCCCAGGCTGCGTCCAATCCGGTCCTTGAGCCAGCGTTGCGCCGGGAGGTAACCGCCGATGGGAAAGGTCCACGCCGATTCCGGAACACCCTCCAGGTACTGACGGTCATTGATCCAGACGCGGCCGGGCTCCTTGCCTTGCGGCGGCTGGTAACGAACCTCCTCGATGACGTTGCCCCCCTTGACCGGGTAATTGAGGCCCCGAGGCTCTCCTTTGCCCTTGGCGTGCAAATCCACCAAATCCCCTCCCATGCCGGCCAAGGCAACAAAAAGCTCAAAATTGCCAGTCAGCGGGAGCCGGGGAAAGTCCGCGCGCAGAAATTCCGAGTAACGCTTCCGATAGGCCGGGCTGTGAAACACAGCGTACGCGTAATGGAAAATCAGCTCCGGCCCCACTTCGCGCCTGCCGGGCCGGCCCAAACCGTCTGGCACGAACTTGACTTGCAGCTTCCCGCACAGGTTGCGGACGAATCCGGCGCTCAGATTGGGCCGGCGCTCGTTCTCGTGAGCGAACAGGTCCTTTTCCGGCAGCCTGCCGTTTGGGTAAAGGTACAGCGGGAACAAATAATTGACTTCCTTGATAGAGACGCTGTGCAGTTGAGTGATTTGCCTGGTTGCGAAAACATGATGCCAACCCTCGCGGATTTCAACCGAGCGCGTGGTGGACAGACCGAGGTTCGGCAGGCTCTGAAAAAAGTGACGCATGACCTCCTGTCGCGCCATGCAGTGAAAACCACGGGACTTCCCGGTGTAGCACGTTTGCCGGCAATCAAACGGACGATACAGAAGTGGTGTGATCTCCAACTTCCAATTGTGTCGCGCCAGGTCGTCTTGCGCCAGTTTCACTTGCCAGTCCCTCGAGTCGGGACCCAAGCGAAACCACGCCCTGGCTTTTTCGGTGTCCAGCTCAACAAACCGTGCAAGGCTATCTTGAAGCTCCTTGCAGGTGAAGGCGACCGTGAAGTGATCTCGTCCTGTGGCGATGCCTAGACTGTGCACCGGCATCATGTCGGTCACCTTCCAGCCGCGCTCGTATTCTCTGAGACACCGTGTGTCCTGGGGGATGAAGAGGTAATGCGGGGGGACTGGCTCCAACGGTCTCCAGTTCGTGTCTTCGACCTGGTGGGCGTCCAGCCATTCGTATTTCTTCCGGCGTTGCGCGCCCCAAAGCTCGGCGTGGCGGACGGTGGCGGGGGCCTTGTCGTCGGCTTTCGTTGTTGGCAGCTTCACGAAGATGCCGATGGCAACGCCCTCGGTTATATCGAAGACGTTCTTGTCGGGCTGGTTTGTCCCCGGAACGCGCTCCTTCTTCTTGCTGTTGCCGTGGAGGTCAAGGAGGTAAATCTCATCAAAGGCGCGCATCAGGTTCTGGCGGACGCCGCGGAAGGTGGGGCTTTGGAGGTAGCTGTTGCTGGTAATGAAGGCGAGGATGCCCTGGCCGGTCTGCTGGATGCGCCATTGGCCCCAGCGGATGAACTTGACGTAATCGTTTTGCAGCCACTTTGGATTGCGCTCGCCCAAAGGCTGGCCATCGCAGAAGTAGTAGTCACGAACGAGTTTGGAAATCCACTGGCCCTTGTTGGCGCTGTGGCCGGAGTAAGGAGGATTGCCCAGGACGACCAGGACAGGTTTGTGCTTCTTGATTTGGTACGCGGAATTTGCCTCATCGCTCAAGGCGCGCAGCGGCCCGAGTTGCTCGGCGGCGTGCTCGAGGTCCTCCAGCGTATTGGTGAGGAAGATATTCAGGCGCTCGTTGGCGCGGGGTTCGTAGCTCCATTGCTGGCGGAAGAGCGGTTCCTCATCCATCGCCGCCAGGGCCAGGCCAAGCTTGAAGTGGGCGACGGCGTAGGGGGCCATGAGCAACTCGAAGCCAAAGAGGCGCGGCAGGAGGTGCTCGTGAACGTAGCTGCCCCATTGGCCGGCGTTCTTCCTCGTCTTGAATTGGGAACGGATGAAATCGAGCACTCTGTAAAGGAATGTCGCCGTGCCCGTTGCGGGGTCGAGGATGAGCACGCGGTGAGTCTGCTCGGCCGCTTCGGGGCCGCCCTCCTTGCCTTTGACCTCCACCTTCGAGTGGTCGGCCAGCCCCGCCTTGATGCCAAACCTGGCCTTGAGCAGCCGATCGATGCTCTGGACGATGTAGTTTACCACGGGCTCCGGTGTGTAATAAACCCCGCGCAGTACGCGCAATTTGGGCTCGTATGCCTGGAGGAAGGTTTCGTAGAAGTGCAGGACCGGGTCGCGGCGGGGCCCGCGTTTGCCGAAGCCCTCAAGAATGTGAAACAGGTCGGCGTGGTCCAGCCTCTGGATGAGATCCTCGACGTAGCCCGCGAACGGCTCGTCATCCATCGCCGCGCCGGTGATCTGCTCGAAAAAAGCGCGGAGGAACGGATTGGTGCGGGGGATGAGCTTCTGCGCCTTGTCGCGCGTGAATTTGGCGGCCCCGCCGGCCACGCGGGCGCTGAACAAGCCATAAGCCAGCGTTTGCGCGAACATGTCGGCGAACTCACTAACGGCCTCGGCCTCCGCTAGGGGGTTGTCCTGCGGCGCCAATCCGGGCAGCAGGGTGGCGGCGAAGGCCCGGCGCCAGTCCCGCAGTTGCTGCGAGGCCCGTTGCGTCTGGAAGGCCCGCAGGATGGCATCGCGAATCAGATGGGCCAGGCCCGCTAACCGCCGGGCCAACTCCTCGGCCGAGGCGATGTCCACCGGCCGCTGTGAAAGGAAGCTCGTGAGCAGGCATCGAGCCCGTTCGAGTTCTTCGGCGGCCAAAGGTGTCAGCCTGCCGCCGGCGCCCGCCTCTGCGAACCGAAACGTCTCCCGTTTCTCGCCATCCACGAACCAGCGGAATTCCAAGTAGTCGGTCAGCAGCATATTAGGCAGCGCCGCCCGGTAACGTCCGAGTTGCTCCCCGCGCTCTTCCTTGCCGAGTTCGGCCCCAACGTCCTTGGCCTCCAGGTAGCCAAGGGTAATTCCGTCCCGCGTGCGGGAGATGACAAAATCGGGGGCGCCGCACTCGGAACGCTTCGGCTCATTGGTCGCAACGATGCCGGGGTCCAGGGCCTCCAGCAATTCCTTGAGGGCCGGTCGATGCGTGTGCTCCGTCGCGTCGCCGCGTCTGAGAGCGTGTTCGAGCTTGCGCAGATAGTTCTGGATGGGCGCCGGGGTGCCACCGCCGTAAGGCGGCGGGTCTTCGCGCAAGAGATCGCCCTCAGCCATGCTCGGAAGCTCTGTAACCATTCTGTGCGCCGCAATATGAACCGAAGGGGTCAAACCGCAAGGAGGAAACACAGGGCGGAGTAATGCCTCAATGAAGGCGGGGGCGACACGGCCGGCAGACCCCTCACCCCGACCCTCTCCCCTCCGAGGGGAGAGGGAGAATTGTCGCTAGCGGCCTGGGAAGGCGGAGACGCCTGAAATTCCCAGAGGCTGCCGGTGCTCCTCCCTCTCCCCTTCGGAAGGGGAGAGGGCTGGGGTGAGGGGTTCGCCGGGGACTCCGTTTCCGCGTTCTGACCGATTACAGGGGGAGGCCGACGGGCGCGCTTGTCCCAGGTTTTGAATCGACTTGGCGGATGAAATTGGTTAAGTGGCTGGCATGAAGCGGTTGATTAGCCTGACCCTTTGGACGCTCGCTTTTGCGCTGCCCGTCCTCCGAGCTGAGTCCCAACCTGCAAAGGTTGACACCATCCTCCACTCTCAACCGCTCCACGCCGGGCGGATCGAGCCCAAGTTGTTCGGCAATTTCATCGAGTTGCTCGATGACGTGACGCCCGGGATGTGGGCCGAGTTGCTCAACGACCGTTCCTTCGAGGGCGTAGTGCCTGCGGCCAACTGGTGTTACTACGATGGGTCGCTCGATATCTGCGATCGGCAGTGGGACACCAACGCCACCTGGACCCTGGATAGCGGAAATCCCTTTAACGGGGCCCGGAGCGCGCGGCTCAACGCCGGGCCGCAGGCCGCGCGCTTGACTCAATCGGGCCTGGGCGTGAAGAAGGGCATGACTTACGCCTTCTGTGGCTACCTGCGCGCCGAGGGCGGGGTCAAGGCCGCAGTCCGGCTTAAGTTCCTGCTGCCGACGGGAGAGTGGATGACCTTGGCCTCGGCGGAACTACCGGCGCCCTCGGAGCAATGGAAGAAGTACTCGGTCCGAATGGTCTCTGCGGGCCGGACCGGCCAGGCGGTCTTCGAGCTGAGCGCCGAGGGCCAGGGCAGCCTCTGGGCGGACAAACTGTCGCTCATGCCCGAGGACAACCTGCAAGGGTGGCGCCGGGACGTGGTCCGGGCCATCCAAGAGGTCCGCCCGGCTATCATCCGCTGGGGCGGCTCAACGGTGGACCCGGGCCATTACAGGTGGAAAAACGGCGTCGGCGACCGCGACCTGCGCACGCCCTGGCTCAACGAGAATTGGGGCAGGCTCGATCCCAATGACGTCGGCATCGACGAGTTCTGCCAGTTCTGCGAGTTGACCGAGTCCGAGCCGCTGGTGTGCATCAGCTTTGCGGACGGCGTCCAGAGCGCCGCCGACCTGGTGGAATATTGCAACGGCGACACGACGACCCCCTGGGGGGCCAAACGCGCCGCCAACGGCCACCCGGCGCCGTACCACGTCCAGTACTGGCAGGTGGGCAACGAGATCAGCGGCAACAACCCCGGCTACCTGAACCGCATCGCCGAGTTCATCGCCGCGATGAAGAAGGCGGACCCCAAGGCGCTGTTGATGACCTCGTTTCCCACGCAGCGGCTGCTCGACCGGGTGGGCAAGGACATTGATTTCGTCTGTCCGCACCATTACACGACCGACTTGGCGGAATGCGAGCGGGACTTTGAGAGCATCGCCCGGATGATCGATCACACCCCGGGCTGCGGGCGCATCCGGATGGCCGTGACGGAATGGAATATCGATGCGGGTTCGTGGGGATTGGGACGCGGCAAACAGCCGACGCTGGAGGCGGCGCTGTGGAACGCGCGCTACCTCAACCTGATGATGCGCCATTCGGACAAGGTCAAGATCGGGTGCCGCTCGAACCTGGCCAACAGTTTCTGCGGCGCCATCATCGAGACGGGTGTATCGGGCACGGGCGTGCTCAAGCGCGCCAGCTTTTATGCCATGGCCC
This sequence comes from uncultured bacterium, assembly GCA_963749495.1. GTDB lineage: Bacteria > Verrucomicrobiota > Verrucomicrobiia > Limisphaerales > UBA8199 > CAVQND01. The sequence goes on along the minus strand of CAVVMW010000010.1, from coordinate 356,165 downwards.
TCTACTCGCACCATGCCAAGCCGCTCCCGCTGTGGATCGAGCAACTCAGCGACCGCGTGGACCTGGTTGCCTGCGGCGCCCATGACAAGAAGGCTGCGGTCGTCTTCGCCGTCAATCTCCGGCCTGAGCCGGTGGACCTGAGCGTCGGATTCAACGGTTTCGCCCAGGGCGCGCGCGTGGTGGCGGCCGAGGCGCTGTGCGACACGCTCGACAGGGGCCAGCCGGATGTGATCAACCACTGGCAAACGCCCGAGCGGTTGAAGGTAGTCCCGGTGCCGGTCTCGCAGAACACGGTGAGCTTGCCGCGCCTCTCGGCGACCGCGATCGAGTGCGAGGCCAATTGAGAGGCGGTGGCAAAATCATTGTCGGCAGAATCATGCGCGGAAGACCCCTTTTCAGGATTCTGCCAACAATGATTTTGCCTCTTTCCGGAGAGCCTCATTCCCTTGCCGTTCCGAGGCTCCGGACGAACTCCCTTGCCTCGAACACCAAGCCTCCCCCCGGACTGAAAAGGGGACACTTATTGCCGGTCGGAACAAACCCCAGGCCCTGAAAGAGGGCGATCTTGGCCTCGTCCAATCCCCAGAACGCCAGGCGGCAGGGACGCGAGACGCCCGGTGAGGATTCGATTCGCCGGACGGTTTGGCGCACGAGTTTCCTCACCGCCGGAGCGTTGCGCCGAAGCAGCTCCGGCAGGCAGTAGAAGTCCATCCGGAATGTCCTGCGTGTGAACGGCGCCTCCTGGCTAGCCGCGCAAACCGCCGCGATGCACCCATCAGCCTCTCGCAGCGCGAGCGAGGCGTCCTCGAGGCGGTCCTGGTCCCCGAGTGCCGAACGCACCCGCATGACGAACGAGCGCTCCAACTCGGGGCCGTGGTGGACATCCCAGGCGCTGAGTTTGAGGCTGAAATCCTCCGGCGGGCACAAGGTCAGGAGCAGGAACAGGGCGGCCAGGTCCCCGTCGCGCACCGGCTCGATTCGGTGCTCGCGGCCCAGCCGGCCCAAGCGGGCACGGGTGGACGCCGCCAGGTTCTCCTGGAGTTTCCGAACGCGCTCGGGCGCCGGCTCCGGCAGCCTGCCCCCCCTGCCCCGCCTGGACTGCTGGACCTGCTCGAACACGGGGCGGTCAATGGCCATCAGCCAATCCACCGTGTCGGACAGCGTCTTCTCAGCCAGGACCGTGAAGCCGATGCGGGAGTAGAGGCGGTTGGCGGCCCGCTCCCCTTGCCGGAGGCGCAGCAGTTTGTCATCCGTAGCCAGGGCGATGACCTCCGCACCGTTGGCGAATCCTGCCCGCACCACTTGCTCGACCACACGGGTTCCCAGACCCCGCCCTTGGAATCGCTCGCCGGTCCGGATGTGGGCGACCAAACCGACGGCGGGAAACCGGGCGGACTGAAACAAGGCGCCGTGGGCGGCGAATTGGCCGGACTGGCTATCCCACACCGGCACGAAGGTGGCGAGGGAATCCGCATACAGGCCCATGTACTCACCCAGGATGGGGTTGACCCAATCAACGCCCTTCTTGACCAGCAGTGTGCGTGTGACGGCCTCGAGCACGGCCGCGCGATCCATGCCCGTGGCCTGGGCCGCTTCCGCCACCACGGCCGGGCCCGCTCCCGCAAAGATCCGCGCGCCGGGCAGTTGCTCAAAGTGGGGTTGGAACATAGTTGTGGTTTGTCAGGTTTCCGCGCGCCGAGGGTCGAGGGACGAGGGTCGAGTGTCGAGGATTGATTTGCGCCCCGATGCGGGTTTCACCCCATTTTGTGCTGCTGAGCCGGGCGCTAGAGTCCTTGAATTTCAAAAGGTGATGCAGACAGGTCAAGTTTGTGGCACGGGCATCCTGCCCGTGGGGGCTTGGGCAGGATGCCCGAGCCACGGTCTGAGGCCCAGCCTCGCTAGATACAGCTTTGGATGACAACAACAAGTGCGGCTATGGAGAGCAGGCAAACGGCTGGGTTCGAAGATGGTTGCCTGGTGCCGGTGAAGGACTTTCGGGCGGGCGCGGGCTGGGAGAACCCGGAACAGGCCCAGGCCGCCCTTTGGTCGGCAAGTGGATGGCGGGCCGCTCTTGAGAAAGCTATGAGAAACTCATAAAGCCCTGGCCCCTCTCTCCGCGGTGCGAATCCGGACCGCATCGTCGATATCGCTGATGAAGACCTTGCCGTCCCCAATCGGTTTGGTTTGGGCGGCGGCGAGGATGGCCTCAACTGCCGCCTCGGCCAGGTGAGCAGGAACCACTGTCTCAATCTTGATCTGGGGCGCAAAACCGACGCTGGACTCGCTGCCGTGATGGGTCTCCTCGTGGCCTTTCGGGCGCACGAAGTCCCTGACCTCGCTGACGGTCATGCCTTGGATGCCCAACTCCACCAGGCAGGCCCTCACCTCATCCAATGTGAACGGCTTAATGATCGCTTCGATCTTCTTCATGCGCTCGCGTTTCAGGCGCCGTCGGGACAACAGCTTCATCGGTTCGGGGCCGGGCCCCGGCGCGAGGGAAACCATACGACCAACCGCTCTGCGCCGAGGATGCCTCCGAGACACCCGCCATCGGCTGCCATTGGCGCATGACTCAATGTCCTTTTTCACAAGCTTCGTTCTCGCATGCCCCTTCGTGACCGCAGGGCCATTGACAAAGTCGCTCGGCGCGCCTGTGCGCCAGGGGCGCCAGCGTAGCGCAGGTTTCCAAACCTGCTGTATCGCGGGTTTCCAAACCCGCAGGCCGTCCGCAGACCGGGGGCGCTCGACATGCCGACGCCCTGCCGATTGGAAATCGGCGATACAGCAGGTTTGGAAACCTGCGCTACAACTTTGTCAACGGCCCCCTTCTTGACCGTCCAGCCCGCAAAGACGGTTAAGCAGGAGCGATGCCAACGAGCGAAGCGGGCCGGGACGCAGGCTAAGCCGGGATTTTGACAGGAATTAGCCTGCCTCAGTGCCGGGCTCCCCGGGCGCAGGGCGGCGGCGTGGTGTGGAGATTTGCACAGGCTGGTCTATTGGGGGCCTGTGCCAAGACGCCGCCAAAAGCAAAGCTTCGTCGCAACCCTTGTCGCAGCCTTTGCCGGCTTGGCCTTCTTCGACAAAGCCCGCGACGAAGGTCGTGACAAGCGTTTGGAACCGGCGTGTTTGGGACTGGGTTCTGGTGCTGGTAGAGGACTGGCATCGGAGGTGCTGGTTAGCAGACGGGCAGGCCGTGGGCTTCGAAGGTCTGGCGGGCCATGAGTTCGGCGAGTTGGTGGCTGCGGCAGCGGGCTTCGAGGGTGCGGACGAGCTTTTGGCGCAGCTCGCGGCAGTATTTTTCGTACCCGGCAACGGTGCTGAAAACCTTGAACATTTCCTTTGGGAGGTCCAGGTCGCGCTGGCCGCGGTGGTGGGCGTAGAGCAAGAACTTGCCTTCAACTTCGTTCCGCACTACCTGGTGAAAGCCGGAATCACTGGCGACGAAGAAATGACCGTCATGGTCCTGAGCGATGAACAGGGGGTCGTCCGGGAGCTTGAGTTGTGCGGCCTCCATCGTTCCGTTGGGCAAGAAGTCCCTGGGGAAGTCCTTCAAGTTGGCAACGTCAAAGCCCTGCATGGCCGGCTGGTGCTCGGGGCCGGTCTTGTCTTTGTCGGCGGCTTCCTTGACCCAGTCAGGTTGGACTTCGGGGAAGAGGGTAGCCTCTGCTTTGACAGCAGCGCCGAGGTCTTGGGCGAGGGTTTCAAGCAGCCCGGCGAACCGCCTCAGTTTGTCCCAGGGGAAACGGACACCTGCCTTCGTCGGGCCGGTGTAGCGGGGGGTATCAACGAATTCGCGGATGTCGAGGCTGGGCAGGCTGCTCTCTGCGTCGGGGGGGATAAGGGTGATGCGGATTTCCCAGTCCTTCGTTTTTCCGACGGTGGCAAGGAGGGTTTCGCCTTGGGCCGGCAGGGTTGCCTCGAGCTTGCGGACGGCGGTGAGCAATTCGACGAGGAGCGGGCTGCCGAGAGAGAGGCCGGATTTGGTGGGGCCGGTGTACCTCTGCGTCGTGACGAACTTGCGAATGCTGCCGCGCGACTGGCCTTTCCAGACACCTGCGGCGAAGACGATGCGCGTGGTCCCGGTCAATTCGATGAAGCCAGTTTCGCGGTCAGGCATAGGCTCAGGGGATGATGCCAAAATCCAAGTGGTCCTCGCGGATGGCGTCGAGGGTTTGCAGTAGATCCTCGATGTCTTGAAAACTGATGTTGCGCAGGTGCGCGGCATCGTTACGGAGGCGGTTGACGCGGGCCAGGTAGCCGGGCCAGCGCTTGTTTGGCGGTTCAACCAGGCGCGTGGACCTAGGCTTTTCAAGGAAAAGCTTTTTACTCAGTGTTTGCAGCAGGTTGCTGAGTTGTCTGAACGTTAGACAGCTTGCAGCCTGTTCAGCGGTTGGCTCGGAATTGGTGTTTTCGAGTCCGTAGGCTGCGCGGAAGACGTCACACACTTCCGACCAGAGGTTGTGGGCGGCGTCGAAGCGCGCGCTCTCCAAGCCCAGAAACTTCCCGAGGCTCTGTCTGAGGTCAGGGTGGCCGGGGGGCGTTTGCTGCCCGGCCCAGTCCACCAGTCTCGCGCGACAATCTTCGCCCATGAGCCGCTGCTTGGTCCTGGTGCTCTTGAGGAGGCGCTTTACCTCATCGGGCGGCATCTGCCGAAACAACGTTTTGAGGATGCCGCGCAAGGAGACCTTGGCATCCTGCAACAGCAGGTTCACCCGGGTGTTGGCGGCGTGGCGGAGGAGTTCAATGGGATCCGGTTGGAGGGCCATGTGCTCCTCGACGATGAAGCGGGCCGTGAGATTGCGGAGCTGGCAATAGCCGGGTAGCAGGTTGGCGCAGAGAAAACCGGCGAGAAAGAGGCCCCGGATGTCTCCGGAGGTTTCCAGATGAACTTCCGGGCGATGGGATATGAGTTTGCCGCCACCGCATAAGAGACGGAGTTTCTCCTTACAGACATCTGGCAATGCGGCAAAGCGCTGACGATACCCGCGTACGGCTCCACTTTCGGTCAGCCATTTCTGCAAACATTCCGCCACTTCTGCGTCGTAGATGTGCTCCGTCCAGTTCCCGTAAAAGTGCTCGACCACCTGCTCGGCCAAAGCGAGGTCGTTGCCGCACCAGTCGAGCGCGAAGTAGAGCATCGCCTCGCCCCACAAGCGATCCTTGCGCTTGGCGATGGCGCGGTAGAGACGGAGCAAGTTGTCGCGGCCCAATTCAGGCACGCACAGGTGCGTCCGGATATCGGTGTGGAGGTCAATGTTGGCTGCGGCCTTGAGGGAACGGGAGTCGAGAGGGCCGAGCCAAAGCTGGGCAATTGGCACGTTGGTTTCAAGCTGGCGTATCCGGTCAACGACCGTTTGAAGTTGGGTGACGGGTAGCGACGCCGCGTGGTCTATCAGAATGACGCGCGGCTTTCCCTTCTTGAGCTTGGGTGCTTTGAGCGCAGCCAGCCTGTCTGCCAGTTGTCCTTCACCGATGCAGTTGAAGGCGCCGAACGGAATGCGACCAGCAAGCAGGCCGCCTTGGACCGCGGAAGCCAGCGACGATGTGCCTGCACCGGGTGGCGCAACGATTGCCACGTTTTTGCCCTGAGCCACAAAGTCAACCGCTGTGCGCGCGACCGCGTTGAATGCAGGGAGTGGAATCAGGCCGTCGTTAGCCATGCGTCACGTCTCCACTTTGGGCAAATGGAACTTGTCGAAAACGGCCTGGGTGAGGGTGGCGGCCATTTTCGCGTCGAGGGTGCGGTTATAGAAGGCTTCGTAGAGGCGCTTGCGCAACTCGCGCAGGTAGCCTTCGTAATTCGCGACGGTGCGGCTGATTTCCACGGGTCTGGCGGGAACGTGCGCCGTCTTGTGGCCGGCTTGTTGCGCGTAAAGGACCAACTTGCCCTCGGCGGGTGACTTGACCATGCGGCTCCAACTCTTGTCTTTGGCGTAGAGCGCGGGAATGAGGCTGCCGGTGTCGAGGATGAGGTCCTTGCCGGGAAGTTCGATGTCCGTTTTGGGTTGGGCCTTGGCTGTGTCCGAAAAGAAGTCGTCCGGGAAGCGGTGCGGGCCGTTGGGCAATTCCTCCGTGAGGACGTCCTGCAGGGTTTGCTTCTCCGCGCCAGTCTTGCGGGCTTTAGTTTTGCGGGCCTTGCCGCGCATCTGGCCGAGTTCGATGCGCTCGCGGACCAGTTCACAAAGGCCGTCGTAAATCGGCGGGAGAGAGTTCTTGGGGTCGAGACCGATGGCACGGAGCACAGCGGCGTCAAGCGCGTGCCGGTCTTTCTGCTTCACCTCCTCGAACACATTACCGATGTCGCGTCCACAGACTTTCTCGAACGCAGCAGTGATGGTCTTGCTCTCGGCGCCTGAAACCTCGCGAAGGTCCGGAACGAGCATGTAGTCGCGGGCATCCTCCACTCGAAGTTCAAGAACGCCGTCTCCCATTGTTACCGGTCCAGCCAACTCGGTCGCAAGGGCGCAAACGCTACTGTTCAGGAGGGCGCTAAGAAGCGCGGGGCTCGACCCCTTTGCGGGGGCGAGGTAATAGAGACGCTGGTCGGGGATCAGCTCGCTTCGCGAGAAGCGGTGAAAGTGGGTGTCATCCTGCGCCTTACTGAAAAATATTTGGCTGGGATTTGTTTCAGAATCAGGCAAGGCATACCAGCCGGGCTGTCTTTCCTTAACCCACGTTCCTTTGGGCCAGGGCAATCCTTGGTCGTTGCCGTCGCTGTAGGTCTGTTCCTCTCCCCACTCAATGTAAGCGAGTGCGCCTTTGTGCCGGCGGCGTTTGAGTTCGGATTTCGTCTCACGGCAAACGAACACCTGAAGCGGAAGTTCGCTTGGGTTGATTTCAATCTTCTTCGACTCCTTCGGACTCTTGATTAGGGGCAGCAAGTATTGTTCCTCGATGCCGAACCGTGCAACGACCTCCGCAGTGACGTAAAAAAACTCGTTGATTCTCGTAACACCTCCACGTTTTGGCAAAGCGACGTCCTTCAGTAAGCAGAATTTCCCTTTCTTCTGCATATCGAAGAAAATTTCGGGCGCACGCAAGTACGTGCCCAACTTAACGGTCTTGCCATCGCGCTCCAAATGTGCGCGCAACTCGCCTTGGCGACAAATACGGATGCGGAAATCGTCGTCCTCAATCGTCGTTACGCTGAGTGGGACGGTCTTGCTGTATGGTTTGCCGGCCTTTTCGATCCGCTCGGTGAGTTGTTCCAGTTTCCGCCAGCGGGCTTTCGCTTCGATTTTGGGGTCGCCGGGGGTGAGGTCGTCGAGGCGTTTCTTCACCTTGACGAACTTGACCAGATGGTCGTCGCGCTGTTTTGCATTGTCGCAAAGTTCAAGGATGGTGAGGACGGTGTTGACGCTGGCTTCGGTGAACCACGGTTCGCAGCGGCTTTCGAGAATGGCAACGATTTTGAAGCGGTCGCAGAAGAAACGCTGGAGGACGTAGCCGTAGTTTACGTCCAGCCAGGCGTTAGAAGTCACGATACCCATGCGTCCGCCGATTTTCAGGAAGCGGGCGGCGTGAAAGAAGAGATAGACGTAGAGGTCGGCGTAAACCGAGGTGCGAAGTTGGACGGTGGTGCGGTCGCAATCGGCGTGTTTGCCGACGGCAATGGCCTTCTCGAAACTGTCCTGATCTTTTTTGTGCTCGTAGCAGAAAAGCTCTGGGTAATTGTCGAACCAGCCCGCGATGAGTCGTCGCCGGATGAAATCGAGGTAGTCGGCATTGGTGCGCTCAATCTGATCCGCGCTGACGTAGGGAAAGTTGCCGAGAATGGCGTCGAATTGCGGGATGGGTTCGTTGACTTGTTCGGGGCGCTGCACGTCCATCTTAGGCGGCGGAAACGGGAGCGTTTCGCCGGGCGAGAGGGTGAAGAAATCACGGCACACGATGCGCGGGAAGTTGGCGGAAGACGCCACATTTTGGCGGAAGAGGTTGATGACGGCCAACTCCGCGGGAAACGGCGCAATGTCTATGCCCCAGATCTGGGAGAGCAGGGTCGGGTGATCGTGCTGCCCGAGCCAGCGCAGACGGTCGTAGCAGCGGATGTCGAACGTGCCGGTGCCGCAGGTCGGATCGAGCGCAAGGTCCTTGGGCGAACGGATGCAAAAGGCGGCGGTGAGATCGCAAAGCGGTTCACCCGTGAAGTATTGGCCGAGAAGGTGGCGCTCCTCCGGCGGGATGAGGCGCTCAAAGACCTTTCCCACGACGTCCTGGGGCAGGCTGGAAAAGTCGCGTGTGTTAAAGTCGTGAACGAGGGCGGCGAGTTTGCGCGCCGCTTCGGCGGGCCATTTGATGGTGTCGGGCAGGGCTTCGGCGAAAACGGCGTGGTAATCAATCTCGAGCGCCTCGGCGAAGGCGCGATTGAGTGCCGGGAGAACCTCGGAACTGTCGAGGCCGTCCACGGTGAGAGGCGGCAACTGACGCGCGGCGCGACGGAGGCTCTGGTAGAAAAGGATTTTACCGAGCAGCCGGTAGATGATCTGGCGCGTGATGGATTCGACGAACTCCCGGTCGGCGGCAGACCCGGCGATGCCCTGGGTGACGGCCCATTTCTCGACGTTGGCGCGCAAGGAGTCCTCCACGCCCAAGCGATGGTGGAGCGAGTCCCTGACGAGCGGCAGCAGTTCGTGGACGGATTCAATGAGGCGCCCAACGAACCAGGTGGCGTCCACGTTGACCAACTCCAGCGCCTGGTCTTTGTGGAGGCGCTTCAGGTCATCGAGGAGGCGGCGGCCGGTCTGGAGGAGTTGCCGGCGGCGGGTTTCGTGGAACATGTGCGGCGCGTTGCCGGGGGCGATGTCGTAGTTGTCTTCGTAGTCCCGGAGTTTTTCGAGGTTGTTGGCGTCGGTGGGCGCGCCGTGCTTCGGCGTGCGCCACAGCACCGCGCCGCGCAAGGTCCAGGTGAGTATGTGGGGCGCTTTGTTGGCCTGGGCACGGCGGATAACAAATTGGAGCAGAGCGGGATCACCCGTGGAGAGGTGAGGCGGCGTCAGGGCGACCAACACGAGCGGCTCGGTTTTCCCGTCATCGTTGACGCCGTGGACGAGGAGCGAGCCAATCGGGCTGCGCAGCGCGGTGCTGTCCTCGACAGGCCATCGCTGGGTCACGCGTAGGCACGCAAAATCGTGTTGGCCCACTTCAGCTTCGAAGCGGGCGAAGAGGTCGGCCAACACGGTTTTCATGCGTTGGCGCGGGCCGGGAGTGCGGCGGGTTTGAGGAACTTGACGTAGGCGAGTTCGCCCATGCGGTCCACGGTGAAGCGGACGACTTCAGGCGCCGCCTTCTGCCAGTCGCGGAGGGTGTTGAAGCTGGTGCCAAGTTCGAGAACGCGCTGGTGATCGAACAACAACCTGATGCCGGCGAGCAAGGAGCAGTCGCGGATGGGACTGTAGCCCAGAGTGCTTTTGAGGGCTTCGCCTGCGTCGCGGAGAGCATCGCGGGCCTCAGTGTCGCCCGCCGGCTTGACGCTGAGGCCGTGCATGGCGGCGAGCGTCGTGAAGAAGCGGTTTTCAAGGAAATAATCTGTGTCGGTGCCGTTCCAGTCGGCCATGAAGCGTTTGAAAGCCGGAGTGAGTTTGTAGGCGAAGCGATGGCGATCGGGTTTGCTGAACAAGCCGAAATCGCAGAACGGTTCGATGCGGCCGCGAATGTTTTCCTCGCGTGCGCCGCCGCCTGTGTAAGGCTTGCCGCGCCAGCGCTCGATGTTCTCGGCGGCCTTGTCGAGTTGGCCCAGGCGCTCGCGGTCCTCGAAGGCGAGTGAGCCTTTGTTCAGGGTTGATGTGGCATTGCGCAGAATGGCCGGGAGAAAATCGCCCGCAGTTCGCTCGTCGAACCCCGCGGTGTTGAGTTCGAAAAGTTTCGTGAACAGAGGCAGCAGAACCAAAGCGTCGTTATCGAGAAAACAGTAGAGGATGACGGCCGCCTGCTCGGGGGAAATGATAAGTGGGTTGTGGGCCGGGTTGTGGTTGTCCCACGCGGCTAGTTCTTCCTTGGGTGTCAGGTGTGCGAGCAGGAGAGACCGGGTCATGGCGGACCAGGTGCCGGGTCTGATGAAGTCGAGTGCGGTGCCGAAATACGGATAGAACCGCCGGCTGTTCTCGCCAAGTTTGCCGGTGCTGGAGGGCAGGCGTGTGTCAGCGAGGTAGAGGTCTTGGATTTCGATGCCGACAGAAGCGTTGCCGGTAAGGACATTTTTTCGCAGGTCCGCATAGATTCGGTCGAAAAGGCGAGTCTGAACGTACTCGCGTAGCGCGTCGTTGAATGGGGGGGTGACCCGGATGCGTTTAGTGACGGTTTCGACAAGTTTGCCGCCGAGAGCAGATAGGCTGCTGGTTTCAACCCGTGCGACCTGAGCCGCGAGCAGCTTGAGAAACCCGGCACGCTGCATGTGCCTGTTGGCGGTGCTGAGAATGCGAATCTTGACAGGCATGGTTTAGAAACCGCCGTGGACGCTTACGCGCGGGCGGATATCGAGCATGAAGGCGCGGTCGGTGTCGGTGTTGGAAATGAGGGCCTGGCCGATGTCGAGACTGCGGAGCAATTCGTCGAGGCTCATTACTGAGTTGGCGAACTTGACCTCCTCGGGCAGGTTTGATTTGAGATTGCGGCGGATGTAGTCAATGTCGCCCTGGACTGTGAGCTTGTGGCAGATAAGAGTGTCCACCTGGGCAAGGATGCGCGGGTCAACGCTGGTCGGCTGCTGTGTGGCGATGATGAAGGACAGGCCGTAGTTGCGGCCTTCGCGGACGTATTTGACGATGACGTCGGTGGCCGCCGTGGCGCGTTCGGAGGGCAGAATGTTCTGAGCTTCGTCAATGGCCACCCAGGTCTGCGGGATCGCATCCTGCAGGGATTGCTTCAAAGCCTGGGCGTCCTTGGGGGCGAGGTCATCTACCAACATTAGGGTTTTCTCCGCCTCGGACGCGCGCACGCGGGAGGCGATGAGACGGCGCAGAACGGCGGCGACGACGACCAGCCGGAGTTCGTCGGACATTTTGTTCATCACGATCACGCTCATGCGTCCGGGCTTGAGCAGTTCGGGCAGTGGCGTGCCATTGTCGGCGAAGACGGGATTGCGCTGGAAGGTGCAAAGCTGCTGACGAAGCGCGCGGCGCGTCTCGGGGGCGTAGGTGGCGAGCAATTCCTTGTCGGACTCCACGCATTTGATGAGGGCGGAGAGGGAGTAGGCGTCGGTCGGTTTGTGGAATAGATCGTTTTCGTGCCAGCCCTCGGCGGTGACTTTTACATAGGCGTCGTTCAACAACTGGCCCATGCGATCCTGATAGATGTCGAGGCCGAGAAGGTAGCCCCAGTCCTCAGGGGCGAAATCGGAACAATTAATGGTGAACTCGGCGTGCGAAGCGGGGGTGTTTGGTTCACGAGTGCCACGAGGAATCCAAATCGCGACGTCAAGCGGTTCGGATTTCAGATCCCAACCCCGCCGCGCAGCGAACTGATGCTGGACCGTTTCCTTCTGGCTCTTTTCGTTGAGGGCGATGTCAATCCATTGGAAAATGCCGAGGGTGTCGAAAAGGAGGGTGGCGACCGCACGCGAGTTGTCCGCGATGGTGGTTTTCTCTTCCTTCGTGCAAATGCCTTCGACTAGCGTGCCCAGGGTGTAGGACTTACCCGAGCCACGCTTGCCGAAAAGACCAATGACGTGGGCCTGAGCGGTGTCAAGCCGAACCTCCGTGAGCGGGCCGGCCTCGGCGAGACGTCCGAGCCAAACCCAGTGGGCGGCGCTGCGGCCGTGCATGCCGAACTCGGCGGGCGATGTCGGAAAGGCTCTCGGTCTGGTAGTGAATTTCTTCATACCGCTCGATGCCGGGATCAGCCGAAGATCACCAGCGCGATGTCGTTCACGATGGCGTCGTCAACGACGCGTTTCTTTGCCGGCGTAGCATCCCACGAGGTGATGGCGCACTCATTGATGGTGCGTATGATGTTGCGCGGCGTGGACTTGTGCGGGTCTTGACATGCGTAGTCACACATGAGGTCGAAGGCGCTGGCGGTGAAGGGATAAGCCTTGAGCGTTGTCGGGAGCGATTCCGCCTGGATGAGGCTGGTGGCCTTGCTCGGGTCAATCAGGTGACTGAGCATGTCCTCGACGAAGGTCTTTACGTTGGCCGGGGCGGCGAGGGTTTCCAGCTCGATGAGATTTTGTTTGCCGATGCGGGACGTGACGTCAGGCCGGACCAAGATGCGCGGCGCGTCGTCAATTGTGTCCGCTTTGAAGCCGAGAACGAAGCCGACGGACGAGTTGGAATTGTCGGAGAGTTTGCGGAGATAGTCGTGCCAGGATTCGGCAGCGTCGCCCTGTTTGACGTTCTGCAGGCCTTCCATCTCGTCCATAAAGAAAATCGAGCTCGCGGCCCACGGCGCGGGCCAGGTGACCGAGGGCGATGGTGGCGGAAACGAGGTCCCCAACGCCCACGTCGCCGAGTGTGCGCGTGACCTTGATGTCTTGCAATTCGCCGGTGGAGAGATCCTGGCCTGTAAGCCAGCGCCACGCCGTGAAGGCTGAATCGCCGCCGCCGCGAAGCTCTTTGAAGCCCATTTGGAGGTTGGCATCCGGCGTGAGCTTAGCCACTTCCTGATCGAAATTGGATGACCCGTTGTAGAGGGTCTGCAGCCAGCCTTGGACGGTGCCCATTTCGAGGGCCTCGGTCATCTGGAGGTGCCAAGTGTCGGCGCTGGATTTGCTCTGGACCTCGATATCGAGGTGAACGACATGCGGTTGCCCCTTGCAGGAGGCGGGCTTGTTGGCCGCCATGTCCCAGGCCATGTGGTAGAGCGTCTGCGTCTTGCCGGAGCCGTAGGCGCCGTAGAACATCATCTTGGGGACTTGGGGGTCAATGAAGGCGCGCGATACCTGCTTGCGGATGCGCTCGCGGAGCGGCTCGCGGCCGAAATAGAGTTTGGCGTCGTCCGGATTGACCTTGGGGTCGATGGTGAACGTGGCTCGGTTCTTAAGGCAGAACCAGTCTTGGAACGTTTCATTTGGCATAGTCTATTTCGTTGTTGCGTGCATTGGCTTAAACAGGTGGCTCTCCGGCAAAACCCGCAGGTTGTTGGTGGCCCAGTAGTAGAGTTCGTCCACGAGCTTGCGACCCGGGCCGCTGGCGAGCAGCAGCATGCCGACTTCGAGATTGGAGTTGATCGCGGCGCCCGTGAGATTTCCGGACCCAAAGACCGCGAACGATTCGGATGCCTGGATGGCGGAAGCAACAAAGACCTTGGCGTGCAGGACTTCGTTGAAGCGAATCTCGATCCATGCGTTTTTCGCAAGCAACGCGACCGCCTCCTCCTGCCATGGTTCTTCCGGCTTGCGGGTGACAAAATAGGTGGGGATGCGCTGCGCTTGGATTTTGGCGGACAGGTCGGCCAGCGGGTACCGACAGTCCTGCATGGTGTTGACAAAAGGGGCAACTAACGTGAGAGAGCGCAGGGGCGGATCGCGCAGGAAGAGCCGCGCGAGGAAATGCTCGACCATCCGCTCGGTGAGCAGGCGGATATGCTGATATGGCGAGCAAGTTGCGCATCGGTTCGTTTGCACTGTTGAGAGGGGAGGGTAGCGGATCGGGCGGAGGATTCAATGTGAATCGCGCGGACCGGCAGGGTCCCGGGGTGGTTTCATTTGTGTGACCAGCGCACATGCGTAGTACGTCAGGTGGCGGGGACGTAGCCGCAACCGTCGCACACGGGGCAATCTTCGTTCAGGCCCTTCCAGTTGCATTGGACTTCCTGCGGGGGGAGAGCAAGCGTTTCTGCTGCCTGTGCGGCGGCCCCGACGTTCATGGCTGAGCGGGCAACTGAACAAACCACTTTAGCCGGGTGGAGTGTTTTTTGCGCCAGTTGAACAGTTCGATCACGCGGGCCTGCTGCGGCGGGGTCATTTCCGAGAAGCCTTTGTCATCGCCCCAACCGTTGGAGATGGCGACCGGGGCCTGGTGCTGGCGCACGCCAAACTCCACCCACGGCCACTTGCTGACCGGCCACCAGCAGCAGGACCAGAGCACGTTCCGGTAATTGGCGAACACGCCGTAGGACCAGGCCACGGGCTTGCACCAACTGTCCTGGTAGGTGCCGTGAGAGACCAGGCCATACGGCCCCTTGAGTTCGTCCCCAAACGCCCCCAGGCAATCCGAGGTCAAAAAGGCAATCCGCCGCCCGTGCCGCCGGTTGTATTCCTCGACGAGCGCAGTCACTTCCCGGACCAGCCGCATCATGGCGCGGTCGGCATAGCCGGGCCAGGCCTCCGTGCCCAATTGCCCGCACCCCACATGGAAGGTCTCGTCCCAAACCAGCGCGTCGGTGTCAGGACCGAATTCCTCGAGCAGGGCCTTGGCATAGTCCAGGAAAAAGGCGCGCACTTTGGGGTGAAGCGGGTTTTGGAGATAGCTCTTGCCCTTGGAATCGGGCCCCTGCCAGCCGCCCCACTGCAACACGCGGGCCGGTTCGAAATCGGGCAGGCCCTCGCCCGCATTGAGGCCGTCGGCGAAATAGAGCCCGGCGCGGAACCCCCGCGAGCGGGCGTGGCGCAGCCGGCGGTGCACGTCGGCCAGGGACGTCTTCACCGGTTTGCAGTTGGCAAAGCCCACGTTGACCTGCTCGCCCCCGATGTTTCCGGAGGCGGGGGCTTTTTGGGTGAGTTCGTAACTCGAGAACGCCGTCCACTCCCGGTCCAGCCTGCCCGTCTGCGCATCGAAACAGTAGCGGCCCAGGAAGTCGTACCAGCCGTGCAGGCACAAAAACACCTGCCGCCGGTCCCTCGGGGGCAACGCGGCCGCCAGGGCGTCTATGTCGCGAAACCAGCCGAGGCCCCCATCGCTCAAATAGTCATAATCCACCATCGCGATGTCGTGCAGCCAGGCCGGACCCGGCGCCACAGCCGGCAGGATTGCGCGGAAAAACCAGGCGAGGGATTCGTCGCTCGAACCCCTGTGGACGGCCACCATGACGCTCCGCTTCTCGCACCCGTTTTCAAGGCCGGGCCCGGCCAGATAAGTCCATTCGATGGCACCGGCTCTGAATCGCGTGGAGAAGTACGGGTCGGTCGCAACCAGGATTCGGCCTCGCTCGCCCTTGGCGGGGATGCTGACCATCGGCAGCGCGAGCAACTCGCCTTTGCCAGGCAGGGCACCCGCAAAACGGAACTCGGCGGCCTCGTTGGTGCCCAGCGCGGCGCCAGTTCCATTGATCAGCGGCAGCCACGTCTGCCTGGGCAACGGCCCGGGCCAGGACTGGAGGCAAACGGTCAGATCGGACGCCAACCTGGCCTGGCCCCGAACCTGCACCTCGCGGGTCCAGACGAGCGCGCCGCCTTCTTTTGCGACCCCGTGCTGCACGGCGATCTCAAGCCCTGGCTCCGCGGCCCACCGGTAACTGAAGCTCAACCGATCTCCGGCGCGAGAGACTTGAGGCGATTCGAGTCTCAGGGTCTTATCCCGGTAGCGAACCTCCCCGGCAAGCGCACCCTGGGCGTCTGCCGCCCGCTCGAACTGCCCGGCCCAGGCAACCAAAGCCCCGTTCGGGTCGAGCATGAGCCGCTGCGCGCCGCGGCCCAGAACAAATCCCGTCCCGCCTTGAGAAGCCGCGCCAGCCGCCACTGCCGCCAGACAAAGCGCCGCGCCACACGCAGGAAACCAGGACCGCCCGTTGGTTTGAGCTACTTTCACTTTCATTTGCATTTGTTGCGACCATAGCGAAAGCACCGAGGCGGGGCAAACCTTGCGGCTGCGCCGGGTGCGATTAGAACCGTTGCTCAGCCCAGGGCGCCTTCTTGCCCCGAAGGGGCTTCCGACAATAGCCCGGCGTTTCAACGCCGGGTGAGCGGACCCAAGGAACAGGTCCGTCCCGAAGGGATGGCTGAAAGCCAGGAATGTTCTCAGTCGTCCCTTCGGGACGAGGGTCCCTTTCGCGGCCCCCACGGCGTTGAAACGCGTGGCTATTGCCAGATGTCCCTCCGGGACAAAACTCCCGCGGCGCGTTCCCGACGCCTTTAATCGCACCCTGCATTGGATCCTGACTTGACCTTGAAGCCCAACTGGTGGAAGCGCAGGACCAGCCGCAGACCGTAATTGGAGAACGCCGCCTTGAGCAGGTTGACCTGCTCGACAAACCAGTTCTGCTCGTGCCATTCCCTGGACAGCTTGAACGAGCCTCGGATGTGCTGGCGCCGTTCCCAGTCGAACCGGTCCATCGGGCTCAAGGTGGCGAGGTTCTGAGCCCCGGTCACAATGTCCAGGCTGCACAAGGCGGTCTGCTGGTCGCGCTTTGCCAGATTCCTTCTGCCGCCGTGTCTTTTCTTCAATTTCATCTGCGCCGCCTTCACGCAGATCTGGCCGTGCTCGTGAAGCACCTAATATTGTGCAGCTTGGGACACGAGGCTCTTTGGCGTTTCAGTCCTGCTCGCAGACATCCTCACCCTCCTCCTCAGTGCACTGACGATGGCAGCCGGTCTCTGTGAACTCGGAGGGCAAACCGATGCGTCCCCGTCTTGGTGCTGTGTGCTTGAGCCATTGCCAGAAGCGCACGGGCGGAGCGCAAATCGCTGTGCGCCTTCATCAGCCAGGAGCGCACCCACTCGCGCCTGGTCTCATCCATAAAGCTTCCGACCGCTGTGGAAGACGAGATAGTCGAGGGTGGAAGGCAGCTCCCGCAAGCGGTCGAATTCCTCGCGAGTCTTCACCAGGATGTCTTTGGCCAGGCCGAGGCCGCGCAGGCAGCGGTGCGCCCGTCTGATGCGCTCGACCGGCGATTCCTTGCTCTCCGGCACGACGACGAACAGGTCCAGGTCGCTCCCCTCATCCGGTGTCCCCCAGGCATGGGAGCCGAAAAGCCAGATGCCCTCCGGGTGCAGCTCGCTCGCCAGGCGATGCGTGACTTCATCGAGCAGCCTCTGGTCAATCGTTTTCACCGGGCGCAAGATAACATACCCGGCCTTCTCTTGGGAAGGGGGGATGTGTCTGGAGCAGTAATCCGTCAGTGAAGGGGGAGACGGAGTGCCGGGCAGACCCCTCACCCCAGCCCTCTCCCCTTCCGAAGGGGAGAGGGCGCAACGTCGGAAGTTTCGGGAGCTTCCAGGCGTCTCCGCTTCCTCAAGCCGCTACGGAGGACTCTCTCTCCATGACCCGGCGGGAAGCCCGAAGGTTTTGGACTGCGCCAGTCCTCTGGCGCTTTCGTGTCCCCAGGGTCCAAAAAGCAGTCCCGATACTGCATCGGGACCGCAGTCCAAAACGCTTCGCGTCTCCCGTCGCCTCCCGCCTTCACTGATGCCTTACCTGGAGCAGCGCCATCACGTCCCTTTTGTCCCTTTCGTCCCTTTGGTCCCTGGCATTTTCCTCTCGGACAAGATCTCGTGCAAAACGGGTTCCGCAGGATATAGTGCGGCCCGGCCTTTGGCCGTTCAATGACCTATTCGGACGCGATTCAGTACCTGTATGACCTGCGGTGGTTCGGGGCGAAGCTGGGTTTGGCGACCACGTTCAAGCTGGCGGCGCTGGCGGGCAACCCGCAGGAGCGGCTGCGCTTCATCCACGTGGCCGGCACCAACGGCAAGGGCTCGACTTGCGCCATGCTCGAGGGCATCTATCGCGCCTGCGGACTGCGGGTGGGGCTTTTCACCTCGCCGCACCTGGTGGCCTTCGGCGAGCGGCTCCAGGTCAACCGACGGCCCATCAGCAAGCAGGACGTGGCGCGCCTGACGCACGAAATGCGCCCGTGGGTCGAGCAGTTTCCCGAGGGCGAGCACCCGACCTTCTTCGAGGTGGTGACGGTGATGGCCCTGCGCTATTTTGCGGCGCAGCATTGTGATTTGGTGGCCTGGGAGACGGGGCTTGGCGGCAGGCTCGATGCGACCAACATCGTCACGCCGCTGGCCAGTGTCATCACCAATATTCAATACGACCATCAGCAATGGCTGGGCGAAACGTTGGCTGGCATTGCGGCGGAGAAGGCGGGGATTATCAAGCCCGGCGTGCCGGTCATCACCGGGGCCGAGGCCCCGGAAGCGCTGGAGGTGATCGCGGCCAAGGCGGGCGAACAACAGGCCCCGCTGACGGTCGTCACACCCGCCGACATGAATCGTCCGCCGCTGGACGGGCTGCGCCTGCCGTTGCTGGGGCGGCACCAGCGCATGAACGCCGCAGTGGCCGCGGCCACGGCGCGCGTCCTGGCGCCGCAACTCCCGGTGGACGCCCCGGCCCTTTGCGCCGGGCTGGAGCACGTCCACTGGGCGGGCCGGCTGCAACTGGCCACCCGGCCCTCCGGACAGAAGGTGCTGCTGGACGGCGCGCACAACGTGGGCGGCGCCCAAACGCTGGCATCGGCCCTCCAGCAATACTTTCCCTCGGCCAAACCCGCCCTGGTGCTGGGCATCCTGCAAGACAAGGACTGGGCGGCCATGTGCCGCCTCCTGGCCCCGCTGGCCCGGCGCATCCTTTTGACGCCGGTCCAAAGCCACCGCACGGCCTCGCCGTCCGAGTTGGCCCGGGCCTGCCACAAAGCCAATCCCCAGGCCGCCGCGTTCGAGGTCCCCTCGCTCGCCGCCGCCTTGGCCGGCACGGCCACCGAGAGCTTCGTCGTCATCGCCGGCTCGCTCTATCTCATCGGCGAGGCGATGGAACTCCTCCATCTCTCCCCCGCCAAGGCCCCCCAGGAGCGCCAGCTCAACGAGTGGCTCGGCGGAGTGGCCAGGACGTGAAAAGGAAGGGGGCCTCCCGGCCCCTCGCAGGCCTCGCGGGATAACTTCAGCGTGGCTGAAGCGGAAGCCGTGCAGCCACTCTATCGTGATCGCGCCCGCTGTCAAGAGAAAGGCACAGACGAGAGTAACCGGTCACTGAAGGCGGACGGGGGGTTCTCGGGCGAACCCCTCACCCCGGCCCTCTCCCCATCCGATGGGGAGAGGGAGAACGGTTCGTCGCTACTCGACAAACCACAGACACGTGGGAGTTCAAGCGACTGCCAACGCTTCTCCCTCTCCCCTCCGAGGGGAGAGGGCCGGGGTGAGGGGTCCGCCGCTGCGCGCCTGCCGCCTTCACCGTGGCCTTACAATCGAGAAACCCACGATCGGTCATGGCGGCGTGGTGCGCCAGGGGTCGGCGACCGGGACATAGTCCTGGTGCCAGAAGACGGTCTTGAGCTGTTGCAGGGGGAGCCTGGCCGAGTGGCCGTCGGCATAGCTCATGCAAATGGCGCCAGGCAGGGGGCGGCCCGAGACGGACCGGGCCGAACCGCGCGGGAGGGGGTGGCGCCGGATGCAGCAGCGGCCCAGGGCGTTGTTCACGTCGCCCAGGAACAAATCGGAGGGCGGCAGGTCGGAAATTTCCGGCCACGTGTCCGGCCAGATAGCGTCAAAGAAAAAGGGCGTCAACACGGGCTGGCGAATGGCGACGTCCTTTTGGAAGAACTTCGGCTTCTCGCTGGCGCCGATCCATTGGATGATGCCGTCGGATTTGGTGTCCCAGTAATAGAGCCAGCCGTTGATCGAGTAACTGCCGATCATGTTGGTGTCGGTGGAGGCGGTCCAGTCCCAGGGGGCGGCGGCGGTGCCCGCGGTAGGGTCAGGGGGCGGCGGGATGCGGGAGGCGGCGACAGGACAAAGCCGGTGCTCTTTGACCTTGATGGAGTAGTTCAGCAGCGTCTTCATCCAGAGCGTGCCCGTTTGGTTGTATTCGAGCGAGGAGCCGGTGTCCTGCTGGTACATGATGGCGGCGGTGACCAACTGCTTGAGATTGCTGATGCAGCGGAGTTGGTTGGCCTTGACCTTGGCCGAGGCCAGCGCGGGCAGCAGCATGGCTGCCAGGATGGCAATGATGGCAATGACCACCAGCAGTTCGATCAGCGTGAAGGCTCGTTTCATAGCTTTTTTGGTTCCCTGGGGAAAAGATGAGTTCGTTTCTTCATTTCTTTGCCCCCATTTCATTTTTCTGGCGTTAAACCTCTCACTTTGCCACCCGCTCGATTTTAACCTTGGGGTTGGCTGGGTTGTAAGGGATGAAATCGTTGAGGTTCAGGTGGACATAGGGGCGGCGGTAGGCGCATTCGTCTTTCTCGGCATAGCTGATCCAGGCCTCGAGGCTGGTCGCATCGTACACAGCGTTCATCAGGTTGCCGCCCAGCGAGCCGATGGCCTTGGACAACTGGATGACCGCGTCGGCGTCGTACCGGCCATGGGCGTATTGGGCGAAATGGCCCAGGGCGGTTGGGGTGCGCGATTCGGCGTGATAAACGATGTCCTTGAACACCTGCGGGGCCATTTCATCCTTGGGATCGTTGTCGGTCCAAACGAGCAGGTCCGGCGCCCAGGCCTTGATCTTGACGGCGGCGGGCAGTTTGCCATCGCCGACCACGAAGTGGTATTTCTTGATGCGTTTGGTGTCGCGGATCATGGCCACGGCCTGGTCGAGGGTCCGCGCCGAGTAGAGGATGTCGCGGAACATCATCATGAAGTGGAGCCCGTGCAGGTCGTAGGGTTTGTCCTGGCCGGGTGAATCGCCGATCTCGGTGAGGGTGATGCCCTGGGCGTTCATGCCCGTGTGGCAACCGATGCTGCCGGCGAAGGCGGGGTTCAGGTGCGGCACGCCCTCGTTGGGAACGTAGATGACCACGCACCGAAAATCCTGCAGGTGCGCGCCCGTCGAGTAATCCAGATTGCGGATTTGGTAGAGGTGGCCGTTGCGCGTTGCCTGGCCCCACAGGGCGACGCCGCTGCACGAATACTCGCTGATGGCCGGGATTATATGTGCCCGCTGCAGAAGTCTTAACTCCAGCCCGCTCCCTTCGGCCAGGCCCCGCAACTCGTCCTTGAACCGCTGGCTCATGAACGGCTCCATCGTCCGCCAGGCCTCGTCCAACCGGCTCTGGCTCAGCCCCGGGCCCGCCCGGTTCGCCGCCGCCAGGAACGCCGGCGCAAAGGCCCTCATCTCCTCGCCCATCAGTCTGCCCAGGGCCAAGCCCATCTCGTAAGGCGTGCCGGAGACCACCACGACCGGGAAATCGTCCGGGGACGTTCCCAGGGTGGTGCGGTAGCCCTCCGCCTTCAGTCCCTCCGCCGCAGCCAGCACCAGGCCCAACGCGAGCCCGCCTCGTAAGAGCAGTCTAAAGGCCAGGCGAGTCGGACAAATCAAAGGATTCATATCGGTGTGCGATGAGCGTAAGCAAGTCGCGCCTGGAATGCAACGATTATGAATAACGCTCGCGTAAGACCTCAGTGGGAGCGGCACCCCGGGCAGACCCCTCACCCCGGCCCTCTCCCCTTCGGAAGGGGAGAGGGCCGGGGTGAGGGGAAGCTCCGCCAACACAGGTTGAATACCGGCTGGGGGCCGCAAGTCAGAGGATGAAAGCATGGCAACGCGGAAACGCTCTTGAATCCTTTCCGCGCCCATGACATCATCTGCCCAACTGAAACGTCAACATGAGAAAAACGACTTCGAATTCGAGCGTCAAACCGAGCACCTCCACCTTCACCCGCCGCCAATTCCTGGGTCGCACGACCCTGGCGGCCGGCGCCGCCACGCTCGCCTTTCCCTACGTCGGCCGCGTCCTGGGCGCCAATGAGCGCATCAACGTGGCCTGCATCGGCGTCGGCAACAAAGGCGACAGCGACAGCAGCGATGCCAACCACTGCGGCGGCAACATCGTCGCCATCTGCGACGTGGACAAGCGGACCCTGGCCCGGAAGGCCAGACAGTTCGAGCAGAAATTCCCCGACCTCAAGCAGTACCAGGACTACCGCAAGATGCTCGATGAGATGGACAAGAGCATCGACGCGGTGACCGTCTCGACGCCGGACCATAATCACGGGGTCGCCGCCATCCGCGCGATGAAGCTTGGCAAACACTGTTTCTGCCAGAAACCGCTGGTGCAGACCGTCTTCGAGGCGCGCACGGTGCGCGGCCTGGCCAAGGAGAAGAACCTGGCCACCCAAATGGGCAACCAGGGCAGCGCCGCCTCTGGCTTGCGCCGCGCCGTCGAGGTCATCCACGCCGGCGTCATCGGCAAGCCCGTCGAGTGCCATGTCTGGTCCGACCGCCCGATCTGGCCCCAGGGCCTGAACCGGCCCGCAGGCGAAGACCCTGTCCCCGCTTACCTGGACTGGGACGTGTGGCTCGGGCCCGCCCCCGTGCGGCCTTTCAAGGACAAGTATCCAGGCACAAACGATCACGTCTATCACACCTTCGCTTGGCGCGGCTGGTTCGATTTCGGCACCGGCGCCCTGGGCGACATGGCCTGCCACACCGTCAATATGCCCTTCCGCGCCCTCAAACTGGGCTATCCCAACGTGGTGGAGCTCGAAGAGGCCTCCCAGATGTACCCCGAGACCTTCCCCAAGACCTCTCGCATCCGCTTCGAATTCCCGGAGCGCGAGGACATGCCGCCCCTCAAGTTCTGGTGGTACGACGGCAAACCAGAGGACAAATCGGTCAAGCTCCTCCGCCCGAGCGGTGATGCCATCAAAGAAATCCTCTCCTCGGTCAACGAAACACTGCCCCGCAGCGGCGCCCTCATCATCGGCGAAAAGGGCAAGATCTTCTCCCCGGACGACTACGGCGAGCAATTCTTCGTGTGGCTCAAGGGGGAGGAGGGCTACGTGAAGGGCAATCAGCATGCGGCCTGCAAGACCGAGACCGTGCCCCAGACCATCCCCCGCTCCCCCGGCCACATGCAGGAATGGTTCCGCATGATGAAGGAAGGCACGCCCGCCTACTCGAACTTCGACATCGCCGCCTACCTGGCCGAGGTCATCCTGCTGGGCTGCGTGGCCCTGCGCGTCGGCGTCAATCGGCGCATGGAGTGGGACGGCCCGGCGATGCGCTCGCCCAATATTCCCGAAGCCGCCCAGTTCGTCCAACGCCACAACCGCGCGGGCTGGGAGGCCTGAGGCACGAGGGTCGAGGGGCGAGGGGCCGAAGGCGTGGGGCCGACCTGCGCATTGGGGTCAGGTGTCGTGTAGCGACACGCCGAAGGTAAGCCGTGGACTTCCAGTCCACGGTTCAGGGCGTTGAAAGCATCCTGCGTCGCGTAGCGACGGTTGAGAGCCCGGGGGCCTGTGTTTCAAGCGCCGCTACGCGACGCCGGTGATCTTCTGCCGGGACCCGTGGACTAAAGTCCACGGCTACCATCGGGCACCGCTACGCGGTGTCGAACGAGTTTTGAACATTTCCTTTTTGAATTTTGGATTTGTTTCGGATTTCGGATTTCGGATTTCGGATTTGATTGAACTCCCCGTCACAACCCAATTCCGATTCGCCCGAGGCGCTGCTTCGCCGCGGGTGCGCCTGTGCCGAGCAGGGTCGCAGCCTGGAGGCGGCCAGGCTCTTCGTCCAACTCCTGCAACGGCAGCCGGACTGTTTCGAGGGCCATTGCCGCCTCGGCCTGGCCCTGAGGGCGCTCAACCGCCTGGAGGAGGCGGTCCAGTGCCTGGAGGCGGCGATTCGACTGCGCCCCTCCCATCCGAGACTGCACCTGCTGCTGGGCGCCATCCATAAACAGCGCGGGGACCTCGAGACCGCCGCCCAATGTTGCCGCCGGGAAATCGCCCTGGACCCCGCCAACGCCGACGCCCATTACAACCTCGGCCTGGTCCTCCAGACCCTCGAACGGCCGGCCCAGGCCATGGCCGCCTACACCCAGGCCCTGGCCTTGCGACCCAGCCACGCCGACGCCCTGGTCAACCAAAGCCTCCTCTACCAGGACCAACTCGACCTGGATGCCGTCATCGCCTGCTGCGAAAAGGCCCTGCGTTTCGAGCCGGCCAACGCCGAGGCGCATTGGCAACTGGCCACCGCCTTGCTGGCCAAAGGCCAGTGGGAGCGCGGATGGGCCGAGTACGAATGGCGCTGGAAACTCAAGGACTTCACCACGCCCGAGGCCGTGTGTGCGCAGCCGCTTTGGGATGGGAGCCCTTTGGGCGGACGGCGGATTTTGCTGCACTCGGAGCAAGGATATGGCGACATCATTCAGTTCATCCGCTATGCGCCGCTGGTGGCGGAACGCGGCGGCGTGGTGCTGGTGGGCTGTCCGCCGGCGATGGTCTCGCTGCTGGCCCGGGCGCCCGGTGTGGGCCAGGCCGGCAGCGGGCGGGCCCGGCTGCCCGCATTCGATGTCCACGCCCCGATCCTGAGCTTGCCGGCCATCTTCCGCACCACCCGCGCAACGCTGCCGGACAAGGTCCCATACCTGGCGCCGCCCGACCAGGTCTTTCCCCTCGGAACCCCGGTCGCCGGCTGCCTCAAGGTCGGCCTCGCCTGGGCCGGAGACCCCAAGCACAGGAACGACCGCAACCGCTCGATGCCTCTCGAGCACTTCCGCCCCCTGGCCGGGTTGCCCGGTTTCCAATGGTTCAGCCTCCAGGCCGGCCCCCGCGCCGCCGACCTCGCCCAAGCCCCCTGGACAAGCCCGTTCACCGACCTCGGCAGCCGGTTCACCAGCTTCGATGAGACCGCCTCGGCCATTGCCCAACTCGATCTGGTCGTCTCGGTCGATACGGCCGTTGCCCACCTGGGTGGGGCCTTGGGCAAACCGACCTGGACCCTGCTCCCTTTTGCCGGCGAGTGGCGCTGGATGCTTCACCGGCCCGACACCCCCTGGTACCCAACCATGCGCCTCTTCCGCCAGGACAAACCCGGCGACTGGCCGGGGGTGGTGGCCAGGGTGGGGCGGGAGTTGGTCAGATGGCGGGAGGAGCGGGGGCAATGACGAATGACGAATGACGAATGACGAATGACGGGGCGCGTCGCGGAGCGACGCAGTGAAGGTAGCCGTGGACCTCGGTCCACGGGTTTGGGGGTGAGAATGTTCGCGCGTCGCGTAGCGACGCCTGACGGCCTCGCGCTGGAAGTTTTCAAGCGTCGCTACGCGACGCAGGTGGGCCTGGCTCATCGGTCCGTGGACTGAAGTCCACGGCTACCTTCACGCACCGCTACGCGGTGACCGAGGCCCACGGCACGTGCAGTCGAAGCGCGTCGAAAAGTATCGTCTCCCCGCTTGCTTTCGCGCCAGGATGGGCGGACTATCAGCAATGAGCACCGCTGCTCTTACCCAAGCCGCCGGGCGCCCGGTGGACGCCGCCGTCGGCGCCGGGAGCCAGTCCACGCGCCTGGTTTCCCGGCCCAAGACACGGCCCTGGAAGCTCCTGGGCGAGGTGCTGAGCCACGGCGGCCCCGGCTATCTCCAATTTGCCATCACCAACATCTGCAACGCCAAGTGCGACTTTTGCAACTTCGCGGTGGATCGGTTTGACCCCAAGCTGCGCCGCAGCGTCACCCTCCAGGAGGCGCGGGACGTCATCAATATCTGCCTGCGCAATCACATCGGCTACCTGCTCTTCGTCGGCGGCGAGCCGCTGGTACACAAGGATTTGGCCGCCATGACCCGCTACGCCGCCGAGCGGGGCATCCACCCGATGGTCTGCACCAACGGCTCGCTCTGGACCGACCAAAACATGGCCCAGTTGGCCGCCAACGGCCTGAGCAGCGTCATCATGTCCATCGATGCCCACGACGCGGCCAAGCACGAGCAGAACCGCGGGCTGCCGGAGGTCTGCGGCAAGATACGCCGCGCCAACGAGGTCTTCGCCCGGCTCGGCGTCCAAACCACCGCCAGCGTCACCGCCAGCCGGCTCATTGACGATTACGACAAGCTGCCCGGGTTCCTGGCCGCCCTCGGATTCAAAAGCTGCACCTTCAGCTACCCCCTGAGCAGCCTCGCCTCCAGCTACCTGAGCTTCAGCGATTCGAACCTGGTCAATTACCGGACCGACGAGCTGATCGAGGTCTTCGAGAAGATCAAGCAGATGAAGCGGCGCAGCAGTTTCCCGGTCGTCAATCCACGCCAATCCCTCGACGAGATGCAGCGCCATTTGCGGCGGCAGCCCGAGCGATTTGGCTGCCTGGGCGGCCACAGGTACTTCTACCTGGACTGGAAGCTCGATCTCTACCGCTGCCATTTCTGGGCCAAGCCGATGTGCAACATCTACGACTTCGATGAGTCCAAGCTCATCCGCGACGGCTGCACCCGGTGCATGATCGATTGCTACCGCGACCCCAGTGTCCTCCAGTTCGTCGCCATCAGCGCCAGCGATGCCTGGCACAACCTGAGGCGCGGCAAACTCCTGGCCGCCGCAAAGAACCTCCTGGACCGCCGCAACCTGACCTCGCTCAGGGCAGTCTGGCAGGACCGCAAGTGGATTCGCGGGGTCTGAGCGGAGCCGGGAGCGAGTCCGTGCGCCCCGGGGCGGAGGCCAGACGAGGTGTGCATAAAATGGTTTGCCCGTCGGCGGCGTTGTGCTAGAAATGTCGCCGGACTCACGTGGCAACAACAGCGAAACGCGGCAGACTGGAATACCCCGACCCTGGGCATCGGTCCGGCGCATTGAAGTTCAAGGAGAATTTTCAAGGCCTCCTCATCCCTCCGCAACCTTCACCTGCTGCCCGGCCTGGGCAAAACGGGGTCACCAAGCTGAACGGGGGTTTTGCCGACTCCGCGTTCAGCGATAACAAACAGCGGCCAATTCACCGCTGGGTTCCCTGGATAGCCGGCTTCTCCACTGAGTTTGAACGAGAAGCAGCGCACAGGCGAGGGGCCTGTTTGAGAAATTATGGAAAATAACAGGCCGAACTACTGGATGGCAGTTGGAAGTATCAACAATTGGAATGAGGCCTTCCGTCTCGGCAATATTTGGGGGCTTGAGCCAAGCGGCAGAGGCTTTGGGAAAGCGTGCAACTGAATGACGTTCTCCTTTTCTATGCCATGAGGCCTGTTGCAGGGATAATCGGGTACGGAACGATAAAGACGAAGTTTCGCCAGACCAAGCCCCTCTGGCCTCAGGAGTTGGCCAAAGGCAACGTGATCTGGCCGCTGCGCTTTGAGCTCAACGTGGGCTACTGTCTCCCACCCGCCCGATGGGAGGCCGACAAGATAAGTTCCGAGGTTTTGAGGTTCAAGGCGGGGTTAAGTTTCCGCAAATTGGAACCCATATTGGCTTCCGAACTCGTCTCGAAGTTCAAGGACAGCCACGAGGTCCAAGTCGAGCTGCCCTCGGCCCACGGGGAAATCAAGCGGCAACTCGTTGAAATTGGGAGCCTGCAAAGTTATCTTGCCGAGGAGGAGTATCCCTTCGACCTGGGGAAATTAAACGTGGTCTGGAGAAGAGTCCAACAATCCGTGCCGACCTACGTCTTTGAAGTTCATGTGAAGGGCGACCTCTACCACGACCTCGCCAAGTTGAAACATGCCTTCGACCTCTGGAACAGCCACATCTTCCTGGTGGGCAACGACACTGACCCGCCTAAAATCCAGGAATTGGTTCGCGGCAGTTTTCACGAAATCAACGGCCAGCTTAGGTTCATCAACCTCGTGAAGGTAAGGGAGCTTCACGCCCGCAAGAGGGCGCTTATCGATCTCGAAAATGAACTCGGCATCTAACCGGCCCATTTGCCTTCCCCTGTGCAGCTACGGCGTCACCGGTGCCGAGCATCGGAGGGTTACTTATGTTCGAACGCTTTGAATTCGATCTCCCTGGAGAACTCACCCGACAAGTGCAGGGGCGGCTCGAGTCGATGCGAGGCATGCCCTTGACTCAGGAATCGCTCCAGGATCTCGGCGAGTTCGAAAAACGGATTGGACTGGCCACCGGCGTTTACCAATTGGCCCTCAAACGCGAAGTCGTCTTTGTCTGGAAGGCACAGGAGGTCAGGGATTGGCTGGAGGAGCATTATAGGAAGCTGCGTGGCCGGCGGGGCATAAGGCTGGCCGACCTCGAGTTCCGGTGCCTGATGATGGACCTCAACTGGACCTCTATCGCGAACGAAACGTCGCTCATCGCCCATTACAGAGCCCTACGCCAGGCCAAATGGAACGGCACAGGATTTGGCACCAAAGACGTTGGCAGGGGTCGAGAGGATACGGAACCCAGTTGGTTCGACCGCCACTACCCGATCAACGAAGATTACGTGTGCGACCAAATCCCGGACGACGTGACGGTCGGATCTCTCGCAAAACTGCTCAAATCGCAACTGCCGTTCACCTTTCGATTTGAGATTCCGAAAGACGACGGGGTCAAGCCCGTTGTCTTGCGCGGGGTGCCGAGGAAAGCCCGTGACCTCATCCGCAAACTCGTGAATGTACCTGGGGGCCGGATGGCAAGCGACCTTCTTCCGCAGCCATGTCATCCTCTACAAGCGACAGCGCGCCTATAAATTTGGAGAGGTGATCGTCCCGGGGGCTTAGCGTGCCTGGCCCTGTGCTCATCGGCATTTCCCGACGAGCTTTGCCTTGGCGCGCTACTCGGTCACCTTCAGATTGCGCAAGGCGTCGCGGACCTTGGCGGCGCGCTCGTAATCCTCGGAGGTGACGGCGTCCTGGAGGGCGCGTTCGAGGCGCTCGCGCCGGGACAGAGGGCGCCGGGCGCGGAGTTCCTCGAGCCAGTTCTGCAGCGACTGGATCTCGGCGCTCTGGTCGGCCACCTCGGCATGGCCGAACTCGCGGTAAAAGCCGCGGATGCTCTCGAGCCCCTCTTCGGCGCAGCGGATGGCCAGGGGGTGGTCGCCGGCCTTGAGCGCCTGCGAGCCCCGCGCCCGGGTCAGCACCATGATCAGTTGCGGCTGGAATTGGCGCAGGGCCATGGCCAGTTCCTCGCTTTGGGCATGCTTGCTGACGAACTCAAACACCGCCAGGTTGCGCTCGGCATCCCGGATCACGGCCGAGTAGTCCTCCAGTTGCAGCAGGCAGATGTAGCGATGATGGTATTGGAGGGCCTCCAACTGCAGTTTGGCGCACTCCTCGGCCCCAGGCGGAATCCCTCGTCGCTGCCATCGTGCGCCGCCACGTGTTTGTAGAGCCGCGCCTGGTAGTACTCCAGCAACGACGGATACCCCAAGGGCCTCTTCCCGTCCGGCCGCCCCTCCGCGTTCATCTGCAGCAAACCCAAATCCACGCGAAGCTGAATCCTCTCCTGCCCCTCCTTGCTCCGAAAGCGCCGGACGAGAACTTCTCCAGGCTGGTATTCCCACTGTTCCAGCAGACGCCATATGTCGAAGTCCATGCGCCGAATATGGACGCCCCCGCCCCGCAAGTCAACGCCCGGCGCAGGGGGGCGAATGACGAATGACGAATGACGAATGACGAATGGACCGAATGCGGAATGCGGAGTGCGGAGTGCGGAGCGCGGAATGTGCCAGGGGGGATGTTGGGTCTGGGGTGGGGCGCAGGGGATTGCCAATGACGAATGACGAATGGCGAATGACGAAACGGCACATGGATCCGGCGCCTTTGGCGTTCGTCATTCGTCATTCGTCATTCGTCATTTGGGAAGCTCCTGGCCCCTCGCCACTCGGCACTCGACACTCGCCCCCCGCATCCGGATACTTTCACCATACAGTTTAAGTTTTTGTATGAAGATTCTCATCACGGGCGGAGCGGGGTACATCGGGTCGGTGTTGACTCCCGCGCTGCTGGGGTTGGGTCATGAGGTGACGGTGGTGGACAGCTTCATGTTCCGCCAGAACAGCCTCACAGATTGCTGCCGGCACGAGGCCTTCCAGGTGGTGCGGGGCGATGGCCGGGACGAGGGGTTGATGAAGAAGCTGGCGGCCCGGGCGGACGTGATCATCCCGCTGGCCGCCCTGGTGGGCGCGCCGCTGTGCGAGCGGGACCCGGTTGGGGCGCAGACAACCAACTGCGACGCAGTGGAGATGCTCTGCCGGATCACCTCGCCGGCGCAATGGATTCTGATGCCGGTGACCAACAGCGGCTACGGCATCGGCCAGAAGGGCGCGCCCTGCACGGAAGACTCGCCCCTGCGGCCCATCTCCCTCTACGGCGTGACCAAGGTCAAGGCCGAGCGGAGCGTCCTGGCGCGCCAGAACAGCATCAGCTTCCGCCTGGCCACCGTCTTTGGCGCCTCGCCCCGGATGCGCATTGACCTGCTGGTCAATGATTTTGTGCACCGGGCCTGCACCGACCGCGCGGTCGTCATCTTCGAAGGGCACTTCAAGCGCAATTACATCCACGTGCGCGACGTTGCCCGCGCCTTCGTCCATGGCCTGGACCGCTTCGAGACCATGAAAGGCCGGGCCTACAACGTGGGCCTGGACGACGCCAACCTGTCGAAGCTCGAACTGTGCGCCCTCATCCGGAAGCGCCTGCCCAAGTTCGTTTATCTGGAAGCGCCCATCGGTGAGGACCCGGACAAGCGGGACTATATCGTGTCCAACGCCCGCATCGCCGCCACCGGTTTCCGGCCCGAGTGGAGCCTGGACCGCGGCATCCAGGAACTGATCAAGGCCTACACCATCCTGCGCAACAGCGTATATTCGAATGTGTAGGGATCATCGTGTATGAGGCCGTATATAGAGCCTGTCCCAAGAGCGCTGATTCCGGACCTTTGTCGCAGCCTTTGTCGGCACCTTTGTCGAGAAATGGCCAATCCGACAAAGGTTTCGACAAAGGCTGCGACAAAGGTCCCCCCACTCGCGGGGTTTTCGGGGCAGGTTCTATCTACGCGGCTTGGCCTTGTCGGCGTATGCCTATAGAGCTTGGCGACGTTACGGCGGTGGTGCTGGCGGGCGGGTTTGGGACCCGGGTGCGGCACTTGCTGGAGGGGTTGCCCAAGCCCATGGCGCCCGTGGCGGGCAGGCCGTTCCTGGAGTGGGTGGTGCGCTACCTGGGGCGGCAGGGCGTGGCGGAGGTCGTGCTCTCGACCGGCTACAAGGCCGAGGTGACCGAGCGGCACTTCGCCTCCGCGCCCGTCAGTGGCGTGAGGGTAGTGTGCATCGCCGAGACCCGGCCGCTGGGGACCGCGGGCGGGTTCCTGAATGCGGCGCGCGCCTGCGGCCGCTCGCCGGCCGCGTGGCTGGTCTTGAACGGCGATTCGATGGTCTTTGCCGACCTGGCGGCCGCCGCCCGCCTGCTGGACGACACGGCGGGCGGGGTGATCCTCGGGCGCGAGGTGCCGGATGCCTCGCGCTACGGCACCCTGGCCTTTGGGCCTGACGGGGCGCTGCGCGGGTTCCAGGAAAAGCGGCCCGGCCGGGGCATCATCAGCGCCGGCGTTTACCTGCTGCGCCCGGAGTTGCTCGCCCAGTTCCCGGCGCGCCTGCCCTTGAGCTTCGAGACCGACGTGTTTCCAGCGTTGACATCCCGAAGCGCCTGCTTGAAAGTGCATGTCGTGGACGCCCCGTTTCTGGACATCGGCACGCCGGAGACCCTGCCCCAGGCCGAGCCATTCATCCGGCACAACCTCGGCCAGTTCCTATGATCATTTCCCGCGCCCCGGTCCGCATCAGCTTCCTCGGCGGAGGGACCGACTACCCGGAGTATTTCGTGAAGGAAGGCGGCGCCGTGCTGGCCACGGCGGTGGACAAGTACTCCTACATTACGGCCAGCCCTTTCCCAAGCCGCTTGTTTGACTACTCGGTGCGCATCTCTTACCGCAAAGTCGAACTGGCGCGCCAGTTGGCCGACCTCGAACACAATGTCTATCGCGAATGCCTCAAGCTGTGCGGGTTGGAGAAGGACATCGAGCTGCACGCCATGGCGGACCTGCCGGCCTTCACCGGGCTGGGTTCCTCCTCCACTTTCACCGTCTCGCTGCTGCACGCGCTGCACAGCTTCAAGGGCGAGTTCCTCCGGCCCATGGAACTGGCCTGCGAGGCCATCTATGTCGAGCGGCACCTGCTCCACGAGAATGTGGGCTGCCAGGACCAGGTCCTGGCAGCCTTTGGCGGATTCAACCTCGTCGAGTTCCGCACCGAGACCGATTTCGCCGTCAACCGGGTGCCGCTCTCGGTCCGGCGCCTGGCCGAACTGGAGCGGCATCTCCTGTTGGTCTTCACCGGCATCAAACGCAAGGCCTCGGACATCGTTGCGCCGCAACTCAAGCGGGTGCAGGAGAACACCCCGGCCCTGCGCGCCATGCGCGCCATGGTCTATGAAGGCTGCGAACTGCTCACCGGCCAACGCCCCTGGCGCGAATTTGGCGAACTGCTCGACCGTGCCTGGCAGGCCAAACGGACCCTGGACGGCGGGGTCTCCAACACCGAGATCAATGAGATGTACGAGCGCGCCATCAAGGCGGGCGCCTGGGGCGGCAAGCTCCTGGGGGCGGGCGGCGGCGGCTTCCTGCTCCTCTTCGCCCCGGAAGACGCCCAGCCCAAACTCAAGGAAACCTTTTGCGACCGCCAACTCCTCCAGGTCAAGCTCAACGCCCCCGGCTCGCAGATTATCTTCTCATAGCGCGCCCGGAACGCGGACATTCTCAGCCGCCTCACCATGAACCTTAATCGCCTGGCGCAGTTTGCGCAGAGATTGCCGGGCCAGGGGCGGCCCATCTTCTTGACCTGCATCTTCGGATTGGGGGCCGGTCTGGGGGCGGTCGCCTTTCAACAGGGCATGAACTGGCTCTACAACGGCACCCTCGTCCAGTTTTCGCACCAATCCACGCTGGCGTTCCTGCTGGGGAGCCTGCTGGTGGTGGTGACGACCTCGCTGATCGTGGGCTATCTGCTCACCCGCTTTGCCCCGACGGCCTCGGGCAGCGGCATTCCCCAGCTCAAGCTGGCCTTTTGGAAGGACTTCGGATTTGTGCCCTGGCGGGTGGTGTGGGTCAAGTACGTGGCGGGCGTCCTGAGCATCGGCGGCGGTTGCAGCCTGGGCCGCGAGGGCCCCAGCGTGCAACTGGCCGGGGGCCTGGCGTCGCACCTGGCCGGCTTGCTCGGCGAGCCCAAACAACGCCGCCGCATGGCTGCGGCGGCCGGGGCGGCGGCCGGGCTGGCGGCCGCTTTCAACACGCCGCTGGCGGCCACGACGTTCGTGCTCGAAGAGATCATCGCTGACCTCAACAGCAGCCTGCTGGGCAGCGTGCTCCTGGCTTCGGTCATCGGCGCCTTGGTGGTCCATGGCCTGGTCGGCAGGCAGCCGGCCTTTCACGATGACCGGCGTCGAGCCTTCCGGTTGGCTGGTCTATGTTCTGACGCCCGTGGTGGCCGGCGCGGCGGCGCTCGTCGGGGTTGTGTTCCAGAGGGGGACCATGCGGTTGCGGGCGCGGCGCAAGGAGTTCAGGCGCGTGCCGCCCTGGGCGCGGCCCGCCCTGGGCGGCGTCATCACCTGGGGGTTGGGCTCATCCGTTTTTTTGTTGACCGCCCATTTTGGGGCCGGCCGCCTTGGCGTGTTCAGCCTGGGTTATGATGACCTCTCCGCCGGGCTGAGCCACCACCTGAGTTGGCACATAGCCGGGCTGCTGCTGGGGACCAAACTGCTGGCCACCGTTTTGTGCTACGGTCTGGGTGGCTGCGGGGGCATTTTTTCGCCGACCCTGTTCCTGGGAGGCATGTGCGGGGTCTGCCTGGCGGGGCTGGGCGCCCTGGCCCTGCCGTTGGCCGCCCCGGACCAGTTGGCCCTGGCGGTGGTCGGCATGAGCGCCTGCCTCGGCGCCGTGGTGCGCGCCCCCGTCACAGGCATTCTCATCGTATTCGAGATGACCCACGAGTTCTCGCTCGTCCCGGCCCTGATGGTGGGCGCCCTGGTCAGCCAGGCGATCAGCCGCAAGCTCAACAAGAACAGCTTCTACGAGGAGATACTGGTCCAGGACGGCCACCAGCTCGAGCACGTCATCCCGCCGCGCGACCTGCAAAGCTGGCAGCGCCTGCCCGTGTCGGCCATCGCCAATTTCCGGCCCGTGCTGGCCCGCGACCTCGCCCCCGCCCAACTCCGCCGGCTCCTGGACCAGCACCCGTACCAGCGGTTCCCGGCCGTCCCGGGCGGCACCCTCGCCGGCATCCTCACCCGCAAGGAAGCCCAGGTGGCCCTCAAGGAGGGCCGCACGCCCAAGTTGGAGCCGGCCGTTACCTGCCTGCCCCAGCAGACCATCAGCGACCTCCAGGGCCGGTCGATCGAATCGAGGCTCGTTGTTGGTCGTGCTGCTGGACCAGCCGGGCGGCAACGTCCTGGGCCTGGTCACACTCCACGATGTCCTGAGGGCCCAGTGCATGCCGCGGCAGAGGACGTGAACACCTGACAGTTGCCCTCTGTAATGCGGAGTGCGGACTGCGGAATGACCAATGACCAATGACCAATGTCAGCCGTTCCTTGCCGCCAGGTAGCGTTCGGCATTGATGGCGGCGGCGCAGCCGGAGCCGGCCGCGGTGACGGCCTGGCGATACACCCGGTCGGCGCAGTCCCCGGCCACAAAGACGCCCGGCACGTTGGTGGCTGTGCCGCGCTTGGGGATGATGTAGCCGTGTTCGTCCATATCCAGGAGGCCTTTGAAGAGTTCGGTGTTCGGCACGTGGCCGATGGCCACAAAGACCCCGGCGCACGCCAGGACGTTCTCGGACCTGGTCTTGAGATTCGTCAGCCGCACGCCGGTGACCTTGCCCTGGCTGGCATCGAGGATTTCGAGCACAATCGAGTCCCAGATCGGGCGGATCTTGGGATGGGAAAGGGCCCGTTGCGCCATGATCTTGGAGGCGCGCAGCGTCTCGCGGCGGTGGACCAAATGCACCACGGAGCCGAACCGGGTGAGGTAGAGGGCCTCTTCGCAGGCCGAATCGCCTCCTCCCACCACCACGAGCGGTTGGTTGCGGAAGAGCGGCAGGGCGCCGTTGCAGGTTGCGCAATAGGTCACCCCTTTGTTTTCGAGCTTGAGTTCGCTCTCCAGCCCAAGGTGCCGGTGGCGCGCGCCGCTGGCCACGATGAGCGTCTGGGCCTCCACCCGCTCGCCGTCCACCGTCAGCACGAACGGGTCTTTGGACAGGTCCACCGCCTCGACCAGGCCGAACTGGATGCGCGCGCCAAAGCGTTTGGCCTGCTTCTGCATCCGCGACGCCAGCTCGAATCCGTCCACACCCTCGGGAAAACCGGGATAGTTTTCAACCAGCGTGGTCGTCGTCAGCAGACCGCCCGGCTGGCTGCCCGCAATGACCAGCGGCCCCAAATTGGCCCGCGCCGTGTACAGCGCCGCCGTCAACCCGGCGCACCCCGAACCCACGATGACAACCTTTTCCATAAGGCCGCGCAAGGCTCAGGTGAGGCGGTCCAGGTGCAACTGCGTCTTCACGACTTTGCCGTCCGCGGCGGAAACCCAGACTTCGCCGACATCGGCGGTGCGCGCGGGGTTGTTGACCTTGGCCGCCCAGAGCCGGACCTTCCACACCACCTCGCCCGGCCCGCGCTCCAGCTTGAGCTGGGTCGAGGTAACCTTGATATTCTCCAGCAGCGGTTCCTTGAGGACGGTGTTAATGGCCTGGTCGGAGTCCACCTTGACCTTGTCCAAAGCCAGCGGCGCATTGCCGCCCGTGACCGGTTGCAGCAACCGCATGGGCCGCTTCACCTCCAGCATCGTGCCGGCGCCGAACTTGACCTCGACGGCCTTGAAGGTGGCCGTCGGGTCGTAGTACACCAGGGTCCAGACGTTGGGCGTCACGCTGCCAACGGATTTCTCCGAGTGAATCTGGATGACCTTGTCCTTGGATTGCTCGCCCACGTAACGGTTGCCTTCCTTGATTAGTTGAAGGGCCGTGGGATTGGTCGCGCCCCGCGCTGCCTGGCCCGATACCAGGGCGACCGCAATGCCCGCCAGGAGCGCCCGCCAGAAGCTCAAGGATTCAATCTTCATAATTCAATATAGATCGGGCAAACATGCCAGGCAATCCCCCCGAGTTGGCGCCCTGGGGTTACAGAGCGCAGCCGGACACTGATTCCAGACCTTTGTCGCAGCCTTTGTCGAAACCTTTGTCGGATTGGCCATTTCTCGACAAAGGTTTCGACAAAGGCTGCGACAAAGGCCCCCCCAAGTCACAGATGCCAGGGCGGGCGCATCTTGCGGGCGCGCAGCCGGAGGTTGGCCTCCTCGTCCTCCAGGAAGCACTCCTTGGAGAGGTCCCAAACCACCTTGCGATTGAGGCGGATGGCGATGTCGCTCAGGTGGCAGAGGGCGTTGCCGCGCACCGACTCGTCGATGGGGCAGATGGTCTGGGCGCGGCTTTTGACGCAGTCCAGGAAATCGCGGACATGATTTGAGCTCTTCTTAAGCTGGGTTGCGAAGGCCTCTTCCTTTTCGTCGATGAGGCTCTCGGGCTGGAGATGGATGCCTTCGCGGTCCACGTGTACCCAGCCCTCGGCGCCCTCGAAGGCGGTGCCGTGGCTGCTGATGCGGTGATAACGCTGCCTCCATTCGTCGGCCTGGAACCAGGGGTCGGGGGTGGGCCGGTCTGCGTTGCCGCCATTGGGAACGCCCACGTACTGGAGCGTGACGCCGCTGGCAAATTTCATCCCCACGTTCCACACCGTGGCGGTGTCGCACGCCCCTTCGGCGTGGAAGGTGCCGCGTCCCTGGATTTCAACCGGTCCGTTCAAGAGGTCGCCGCCGCCCCACAGCGCGATGTCGATCGGGTGAATGCCCCAGCCCGCGATGAAGCCCAGGGCAAAATCGGAGATGAACCACCAGGTCTTCTTGACGCCGTCGGCCGTGCAGAGGTCCTGCGTGTGGGGCCGGAACGGGGCCGGGCCCAGCCAGCGGTCGTAGTTCAGGCCCTTGGGAACGGGGACAACCTGCGTGGAGCCGCCCGGGGCGCTGCCCGGCGCCCAGACGTTGATGTGCTTGAGCTTGCCGATGCGCCCGTTGCGCACCAACTCGCAGGCCAGCCGGAAGAGGCGGGAGGACCGCTGCTGCGTGCCGAACTGGAACACGCGCCCGCACCGGTGCACCTCCTGGCGCAAGGTCCAGTCCTCGGTCAGGCTCAAGCCCAGCGGCTTCTCCACATACACGTCCTTGCCCGCCCGCACCGCCTCGAGCGCCGCCAGGACGTGCCAATGGTTGGGCGTGGCAATGAGGCAGGCATTGATGTCCTTGCGGGCGGTCACCTCGAGCAAATCACCCACAGCGGCGCAGTCCTGGTTCTGGTAATGCCCGTTCACGGCCTGACGGGCTTGCTCGAGTTGATCGGCCTTGGTGTCGCACACCGCCACCACCTGCGCGTCCGCTTGGGCCAGGAAATTGCCCATATCGCCCAATCCCTGCGGCCCCACGCCGATGGCGGCCACAACCACGCGTTCGCTGGGCGCGGTGTTGCCCTCCCGCCCCAGCGCCGAGGCCGGGACGAACGAAGGAAACGCAGCCGCCGCCAGGGCCAGCCCGCCCGTCTGCTCTAGGAAATGCCGTCGTGTCAAGGAGTGGGT
Organism: uncultured bacterium; assembly: GCA_963749495.1. Classification (GTDB taxonomy): domain Bacteria; phylum Verrucomicrobiota; class Verrucomicrobiia; order Limisphaerales; family UBA8199; genus CAVQND01. The sequence continues at coordinate 318,986 of CAVVMW010000010.1, read as the reverse complement.
TTTCATGGTGATTCTCGTCTCGATTGTGTTCTGCCGTTCATGCCGGCCCCGAGCATGGCACAATCGGCCCCCGGCGCAAAGCCAGAAAACCCTTGGTTGCGCCAGGCGCCCGGCCCGATTAAGCTCTGGGTCCATGCAAGCCTCGCTGCTCACGCAACTGCTGCGCGCAGGGGATTGGAGCGGCTATGCGGCGCCCTTGCTGGTGTTCCTTTTCAGCCTCTGGATGTTCATCGATGCCCTGCGCCGCCGGGAATGGCTCTGGGCGGTGTTCATCTTCTTCGGGTTCGGTTTCTCAGCCGTGCTTTACTTCTTTGCCGTCTATCGCGCGGCGCCTTCGGCCACTCGCGGCTTCGAACTGCCCGGCGCCTCCGACCGGCGGCGCATCAAAGAGCTGGAGGCCCAAATCCACCACTTGGACAAGCCGCACCATTACTTCCAACTCGGGGACATCTATTTCCACCGGGACAAACTCCAGAAGGCCGAGGAGTGCTACCGCGCCGCCCTCGAACGCGACCCGGCGGACATCGACACCCGCGCCCACCTGGGCCAATGCCTGCTGCGCCAAAAAAGACCGGCCGAGGCGCGCCCCTTGCTCGAGGGCGTCGTCGCCGAAAACCCCAAACATGATTACGGCCACTCCCTGATGGCCCTGGCCGAGGCCCTCACTGCCCTGGGCCAGACCGACGCCGCCCTGACTCTGTGGCTCCAAGTCACCGCCAATCACTCCTACCCGCGCGCCAAGGTCCAATTGGCCGAGCTTTACCTGGCCAGCAACCAGCGCGACCTGGCCCGCTCCGAGGTCAGCGAGGTCGTCGCCGATGACGCCCACGCCCCGGTCTTCCAGCGCAGGCGCGACCGCGTTCTGGGTCCGCCGCGCCCGCAGCCTCATGCGCCGGCTGCGCTGACTTTGAAAAATGGAGCTATGAAGACCAGCGTTGATCTGGATGAAGAGCTCGCAGCAGAGGTGCGGAACGCCGTTTCCCTCACGCGTGAGAAGCCGGCTGACCGTCCTGAGAATGGCCATTCGCGCCGGCTTGCCGGTGGTCACGAGCCGCTTCCAAGCCCTGCGTCCGGACGGCTATTTTGCCGACGCCTACCGCAAATATCCAAAAGAGCGCCTTGAGTTTGAGCAGGCCATGGCCAAAGCGGGTATCCAGAAGCCGGAACGATGAAATTCGCCAGCAGATCAAGAGCAGGCTCAAGGAGGTGCTTCGGCTTTAGTCCGCAATTCAAAAGTATCCAGACGCAAGCCGCGCCCCGATCCTGTCCCGGAGGGACACATGAGAATAGCCCAATGCTTTAGCATTGGGTTGGCGTGCCCCAAAACGGTCCAGTCCCGAAGGGACGGCTGAGCGGCCCGCCATTTCAGCCGTCCCTTCGGGACTCGACCGCCTCGGCCCCACCACCCAACGCTGAAGCGTTGGGCTATTCTCAGGCGTCCCTCCGGGATGAAGAGCAAGTGAGCCAGGCGGCAACACCAAATTAAACGCTCGAAAACCACGCCCGGATGCTCTAAAGTCGAGGTGATTTTATGATTGAGCCTCCATCCGGAAATTTTGACGAAAGATGGCGAGCCGCAGTTTGCCGTGCTGCCGTATGAGGAGTTTTTGCAGGTCCAGCAGGCCTTGCGGCGGTCCAATGACGGCTCGCTGCAGCCGGACCCACGCCATGGGAGTTTTTTTGACAACCTCAGCGCGGCGGAATTAGCCCGGCGACAAGGTGACAAGCCGGTTGCCCGAGTCGGCGACCTCTATGGGCACGGCGACCCCGCCGATTGGGAAGGCTTTGACGAAGTTTTGGCGCAGCGCTGAGGCGCTCAAACCCCTGTTCGCGGCCTGGGAGGAACCCAACAAACACCGCGTCCGCGCCCGCAACGCCGAAGCGGCCGCCGATTGCAACATCCGCCACGACGTTGCCCGGCCCTTCTCCCTCTCCTCGTCAGACGGGGAGAGGGTTGGGGTGAGGGGCTGCCGGGCACGTCCCCCACTACTGGCACGGCGGTAAGGCGAACCGCCACTACACCGACCGCTGGGGAATCCTCAGCCAACACGAATTCAACCCCCGGGACCGATCCCGCACGGCGGGCCGCGATTCCCAAGGCCTTCGCCAGTTCGAAGACCACCACAACCTCCGCAGCATCCGCCTGCCCAACGCCCTCCGCAACTACTTCCGTTGACGGAACGAGGATTCGATCGACTTGTGACCGTGCGGCCCCAACTCATCGGTCTCCGACCGCCCCATGGACACGCCACCGGAAGAAGTAACGGGCTGGAAGGCCCCACCGGGCTAATGCATCTCGCAACACCCTCCAATAAATAAGGCTCGAACATCATTCCCTTTCCCTTTACAAGGATCGGGCGGACGCACGCGCGCGCAGAAAATGATTGATAATCAGATCATCGCAGCCGGCGACATCATCTCTGGCCTGGAGCCGGATGAACTGGTCGAGGTTCGGCGCGTTGCCGCGTTTGGTGAACGGACGCCGATTGAAGGGGTCACGCTCGAAACCAAGCACGAGATGAGAACGTCCCCTGAGCACCTCGCGGCTGGCCCAACTGCTCAAGATGCGCCGCCAGTCCCACTCGTTCGACGGTGATACCCAGGTGTTCCGGCTCGGGGCGGAGGCTAAGCGCATCAGCATCGCCCATCCGCTCGACCCGTTGTTCGCTGTCAACTCCAGGGTGCTGGACCTTCCCCGACACCAAGTCGAAGCCGTGTACCGCTAACCCTATCCAACACCCATGCCACGCCCCGAAGCAGCGGCCATGTCGGCACGAGCGACCCCAGCTCAAAGTCCCTTTCGCCCTCCGGAAAGCCAACGCCACCAGGCGGACTATTACGCCAAATCGAACAGCGACAGGGACAGTCACGTTCGGGCCGTTGTAGCCTCAGCGGCCAGGAAGAAGATAGTGGTGGCTGGCCCGGGGACGGGTAAGACCTTTCTCTTCAGAGGAATGCTAGAAGGCAAGAAAAACACCCTCACGCTCACGTTCGTCAACGCTCTTGTTGACGATCTATCGTTGGAGCTGTGCGGCTTGTCCGAGGTTCGGACTTTGCATTCTTACGCTCGTAGCGCCCTTAGTAAGGCTGCCCAGATCGAGGCCAACATTTTCCCCAAGCTCTCGAATGTCGTAAGGGAGGATGCTCGAATGCTCCTGAACGCGGATGTTGATTTCGACCACATATTTCACAACAGGGAAGACGGTAACGAGCATATAGGGTTCTACAGGAATCGGAAGCGTTACTATGGATATTATGGCTTCTCCGACATCGTATTCGCTCTCGTAAAGTACTGGGAGAAACGCAGAGATAAAATACCGGCTTACGGCCAGGTTGTCGTAGATGAGTTCCAGGACTTCAATAAACTTGAGGTATCGCTCATTGATCTTCTCGCTGAGCGAAGCCCCGTCCTTCTGGTTGGAGACGACGACCAGGCACTGTACGGCGACCTTAAAGGTGCGAGCCCTGACTTTATCCGAGGCAGGTACGCGCACAATGACTACGCAGCTTTCACCCTCCCGTATTGCTCGCGCTGTACGCGCGTGATTGTCGAAGCGGCAAACGACATCATTAAGAGCGCTACACAAAGCGGCTTTTTGAAAGGCCGGATCACCAAACCCTACAGGTACTTCGAAGACCCAGACCGGCAGACCAGAGGTCTGCCCCACACCTGAAAAGTCACTTTGTCTCGCGCCCTTTGTCTCAACCCTGCTCTGCACGCCGCAGATTGGGGTTTGGCGCGCGCCGCCTTCTACCTTTAGCCTTTAGCCTTTAGCCTTCAGCCTTTAGCCTTAGACCTCAAGCGTTTCTCCCGGTTTAGGCTGGAGGATCTTGGTCCTGGGGTGGCGGGCGCGGATTGCTTCTCGAACCAGTCGCGAGAGTCCTGGTCGCCGTGAGTGAGCAGGACCACGCGGGGCTCGACCTGGCTGACGAAATCGAGCATGTCCCTGCGGTTGGCGTGGGCGGTGAGGTCAAAGTCCTCGATCTGGCAGCGGCGCGTGACTTTGCCGGCCATGGGGCTAAAGAGGACCGTCTCGCCCTTTCTGGCGGCGCGGAGGCGGCCGCCGGGGGTATCGGGGTCGGTGTAGCCGACGAAGAAGATGGCCTGGTGTTCGTCGCCGGCCATGCGGGCGGCCAGGTCGTGGGCGGGGGTGTTCTCGCTCATCATGCCGGCGGTCATGACGAAGATGCGCCCGCCGCCCAGCTTCATCTTGTCGGCCTGGCCTTGTTCGAGGACGACGAGGTTGAGGGCCTCGTGCAACTGGAGGTTGGGGTATTGGCGATGAGCGCGATGGGATTCCAGGTCGTAGATCTCGGTGAAGACGCGGCCCAGGCCGCCGATGAAGATGGGCTGGGGTTTGAGTTGGCGTTCGCCGACCATCAGGGCCAGCAGGGCCAGGATTTCCTGTGTGCGTCCCAGGGCGAAGGTTGGGATGAGGATCGAGCGTTTGGCAGCCAGGGCGTGAACGATGGCCTGGCGCAGCCGCGCAATCTCCGTCTGGCGCGTGACCCCCGGCGGCAGGTCCCGGTTGCCGCGCGTGGTCTCCATCAGCAGCACCCGCGCTTGCACGTCCTCGAACCGCGCGCTCCTCAGAAGCGTCTGGTCGTGGAAACAGACGTCCCCGGTGTAAAAGAGCGTCTCCCGCTGCCCGCGCACCATCAGGCCCGCAGAACCCAAGGCATGCCCGGCATCGTAGAACTCCAGCGTCGGCGACAGGAACCCGGCGCGGGTCTTGTGAAAGGCCGCCCAGTCGATCTCGCGATTGTATTTGAATCCCTCGAATCGCGGGGCGATGTCGTCCACCTCGTCGTGGCTGAAGAGCGGGTATTCCCGGATGCCCAGCTCGTCGCGCTGGCGCTTCATCACGTTGACCGAGTTGTGGAGCACGCGTTCGACCAGGAAATAGCTCAATTCGCTCATCAGGACATGGGCCTGGGGAAAGTAACGCAGCGCCACCGGGAGCGACCCCACGTGATCGTGATGGCAATGCGAAATCGCTATCGCATCGAGCTCCTCCCCCTTGACCAGGTCGTACCGCGGCAGGCTCTCGCGCCCCTCGCTCTTGGGATCGATGCCGGCGTCCATCAGCAGCCGATGGCCCTCCAGCTCGACGAACCAGGCCGAGGCGCCGATGGCCGCACCCGGATTGAGATTGGTAATTCGCACGAACAAACCCTTATGCGCATATACGGTATCAGTCAAGCCGGCACGGCCGTCCCGCGTAATTCAGCCTTCAGCCTTTAGCTCTTGGCCTTCTCGGTTTCACGGTTCAGGGTTCACGCCCCTGCCTTCAGCCTTTAGCCTTTAGCCTTTAGCCTTTAGCCGCCTTTCCTCATCACCATGGCCACATTGTCCGCCAGGCCAAACGCGCCGAGGGTCCGCTCGGCCAGCCGGTAAAGGGCCCGGAGCGGCGCCAGCCGGGGGTTCTGCTTCCAGGCGGTGGTGCGCTGGAGCAGGGCGGCGCGTTCCGGGTTGGAGACTTCCGCCGGGCCCCGCCGCCAGTCCTGCCAGAGCACCACCGGGTTGAAATGGGTGAAGCGGGTCTCGACCACGCGGAACCGCGCCTGCGCCAGCCGCCGCAGTGTGTCCTGAGTGAAATAGTTCAGGTGCTGCGCGTACACGTAGCGGTAGCGCGCGCCCAACAACCGCATAGCCAGCGAGTCCAGGTTGGGCACCAGCACAAAGCAAAGCCCCGCCGGCCCGAGCGCCGACCAGGCCCGCTCGAGAAATGCCCCCGGCTGGGCCAGGTGCTCGAGCACAGCCCAAAAGGTGACAGCGTCGAATGGCCGGCCGCCCGAATCGAAATCCTGGGCCAGGAAATCGCCGCGCGCCACGGGGACCCCCCGCGACTCCGCATAGTCCAGCGGCGCCCCGCTCACGTCGGTTCCCAGGATTTCGTAGTCCGCGGGGAATCGGCTTTTCAACTGGAACAGGAACGCCCCCGAGGAACAGCCAACGTCCAGCACGCGGCCGCGCGGGCAATGCCTGCGCAAGAGGCACAGCTCGCGCTCGAACCGCGCGGGGGCGTAGTCCCCCTCCAGCTTCGCCGCAGAGAGATAATACTCCGTGCCGGCCTGGTCGTAATAGCGGCCCGAGGCGAACTCGGGGGGCGCAGAATCGGCATAGACCATCGAGCAGAGCGCGCAGCGCACCAGGCGCAGGCCGGCCTTTTCCAGGCGCAGCCGCGCCTGGACGCCGCCGCACACCGGGCACTTCCTGCGGGCTGTCTCGCCGTTTTCCAGGGCCGATTTCATTTGTCTTGTGACCGCCGCAGTTATAGAAGGTGCCGGGCAGGCGAGCAAAATGATTTGCGCCAGCGGAAGCGGGCTGAAAACGCTGTTTCAACCACGGATGAACACGGATCGACACGGATTCGAAGCAGAACCGAGACGACGGGCACTCACCCATTGCGTGAGGCGCTCGAACAGTCTTCGCATCCGTGTGCATCCGTGTTCATCCGTGGTTGAAAAACCTCAACTGCCGGGTGCAGGATGAATCTGCTCTCGCGCCTGCTTGCCTGGTGGACCAAGCCGCCGCGACCGGCGCATTTACGCTATGGCCTGCTCGGCGAACGCGCCGCCAAACGGCACCTCAAACGGCACGGCCTCAAGTTCCTCACCGCCAACTTCCGCACCCCGCGCGGCGAGATCGACCTGGTCTTTCGCGACGTGGACTGCCTGGTCTTCGTCGAGGTCAAGGCGCGTTCCTCGGAGGAATGGGGCCGGCCCGCGTCGGCCGTCGATGCCGAGCGCCGCTGGCGGTTGACGCGCGCGGGGCTTGACTACCTGGGCCTGCTCCGCCAACCGGCCGTAAAGGTCCGCTTCGACATTGTGGAAGTCCTTCTGGCCGATGGCGCCGTGAAAGAAGTGCGCCACTTGCCCAACGCCTTCCCCATGTCACGGCCATACCGATACGGATAAAGAGTGCTCCACGTCATGAAAGCTCCTTATACGGATTTCGAACCTTCGTCGCGGCCTTTGTCGCAACCTTTGTCGAAGGCACCCGTTCTCGACAAAGGACCCGACAAAGGGTGCGACAAAGGTTGTGTCAGTGTTGCGTCGTTCGATTGAGTTCACCTCTGCTCCCCCGCCACCACATCGGCCTCGTGCAGGTCGAGGGGGAACGGCTCCAGAGGCATGGGGTGGTCGTGGTCGAGGAACTCTTCGCACGTGCCGAAGAACTCCGCCTGGGTGCTGGCGCGGCGGATGCGGTGGAGGAACTGGCCGGTCGGCTCGGCGCCCAGGCCCAGGTAATTCATGTATTTTTTCATCCGCTGCACTTGGGAGGATTCGCGCGCGCCGGGGTCGCACACGGCCTGGTAGAGCGCCCGCACATAGCCCAGGACATCGCGGCCGCGCGGGACCAAGGGCGGCTCGCCGCGCTGGCGCTGCCGAATCTGCCGGAACAGCCACGGGTTGCGAATGGCGCCGCGGCCGATCATGAGCCCGCGCGCGCCGGTGGTTTGCAGCACCTCGGCCGCTTTTTGGGCCGAATAGATGTTGCCATTGGCCAGGACCGGGCACCGCATCTCGGCCGCCGCGCGCGCGATGAGGTCGTAGCGCACCGGGCTGCGATACATCTCGCGGACCGTCCGGCCGTGGACGGTGAGCAAGTCCAGCGCGTGCCGGGCGAAGATGGGCAGCAACTCCGAAAACACCTCGGGCGAATCGAAGCCGACGCGGGTCTTGACGGTGAACCGGATTTTGACGGCGTCGCGCAGTGCGCCGAGGATGGAGTCCACCCGTTTGGGCTCGCGCAGCAAGCCGCCGCCGGCGCACTTGCGATAGACCACCGGGGCGGGGCAGCCGAGGTTGAGGTCCACTGCGGCCACCGGGTAGCACTGCAACTCGCGCGCGGTGCGGACGAGCGCGGCCACGTCGTGGCCGATCATCTGGGCGATGACCGGGCGGCCGGTGGGGTTTTCGGTCACCGACTTGAGGATGCGCTTGTCGAGGATCGAGGTGGCGTGGACGCGGAAGTACTCGGTGAAATAGAGATCGGCCCCGCCATAGGCGCTGAGCAAGCGCCAGAAGGGCAGGTCCGTCACGTCCTGCATCGGGGCCAGGGCCAGCATCGGCCCCGGGCCCGACAGCAGCGTCTCGAATTCACGGCGCGGGTCCATAGGTTGGCGCGCTCCAGGCTCAACACTCGGACATTCCCCGGGCGCGCTCAAGGAGAAATACGAGGGAGAATGGAACGTGAAACGTGAAACGTGAAACGTGAACCCTGAACCCTGAACCTTAAACCCTCAACCGTGAACCCTGAACCCTGAACCGTGGACCCCCATCCCATGATTTTGCCAATAATGATTTTGCTTGTCTTCCTGCAACCGAATGATTTTGTTGGGCGCGCAAACCAATCCATAACGTGCAGTCGAGGCAACTATGAAGAGAATCACCAGGCGGCAATTCGTGCGCACGGCAGCGGCCGGCGTGGCCCTGCCCTGTATCGTTCCGGCATCGGTCCTGGGCGCGGACGCTCCCAGCAATAAAATCACCATCGGCTTCATCGGCACGGGCAGCCATGGCATTGACTGGAACCTGCAACGCTACATCGAACTCAGCGCGGCCAGGGTGCTGGTGGTCTGCGATGTGGACAGCGCCCGCATGCGGCGGGCCAAAATGATTGTGGACGCGAAATATGACAACGAGGATTGCGCCATGACCAAGGACTTTCGCGACATCCTGGCCCGCAAGGACATCGATGCCGTGATGATCTCGACCCCGGACCACTGGCACACGCTCATCAGCGTCATGGCGGCGCGGGCGGGCAAAGACGTGCAATGCGAGAAGCCGACACTGACCATTGGCGAAGGCAAGCTCTTGATCCAGACCATGCGCCAACTCGGCAAGGTCTTCCAGACCAGCACCGAGGACCGGTCCCTGCCGGAGTACCACCGGATGGCCGAGTTGGTGCGCAATGGCCGCATCGGCAAGCTCCAGAAGATCGAAGTCATCCTCCCCCGCCAGCCGACCTTCCCCGGCGACCCGACGCCCCAGCCGGTCCCGCCCGGGCTGGATTATGAAATGTGGCTCGGCCCCGCCCCGTTCGCGCCCTACACCAAGGACCGCGTCCATTTCAACTTCCGTTGGATCTGGGATTACTCCGGCGGCATCATCTGCGACTGGGGCGCCCACCTCTTCGATACCGCCCAATGGGCCAACGACACCGAGCGCACCGGCCCCGTCGAGATCGAGGCCACCGGCAACCATTGGGAAGGCGGCCTCTTCAACACCGTCAAAGACTATAGCGTCACCTACCGCTACGCCAACGGCGTCGTCATGACCTGCAACCCGGGCAACCCCGGCATCAAATTCATCGGCACCGACGGCTGGGTCGGCAACCGCGGCTGGCGCGCCAAAGTCGAGGCCAGCTCCGACCAAATCCTCAATTCGCCCATCGACCCCACCGACCTCCACCTCTACACAAACCTCGAAGGCGAGCACGACGACTTCCTCAAGTGCGTCAAGAGCCGCAAAGACCCCTACTTCCCCGTCGATATTGGCCACCGCGTCTCCTCCGTCTGCCACCTCGCCAACATCGCCCTCCGGGTCGGACGCAAGCTCAAATGGGACCCCGAGGCCGAACGGTTCGACAATGACGAATCCGCCAACGCCATGCTCACCCGCCCGATGCGCAGCCCGTGGGAACTAAAGGCTACAGGCTGAAGGCTAAAGGCTAAAGGCTAAAGGCTAAAGGTCCCAAGGCGGGGGAGTGAAACGTGAAACGTGAAACGTGAAACCGGAGGGACGGCAGGTCTGGCGCGGGGTCTCCCTTTAGCCTTCAGCCTTTAGCCTTCAGCCTTTCTGCTCGAGCGTACCATCCCGACGCAGCCGCAGCTTCTGGCCGCGCCACTCGATGCGGTTGCCGGTGAAGGCGAGCGCCCAAATCGCGACCTGCAGCCCGTCCTTGAGCAGCACCAGCCATGCGCCGGAGGCCGGAGGCCGGAGGTCGGAGGCCGGAGGCCGGAGGTCGGAGGCCGGAGGCCGGAGGTCGGAGACCGGAGGACGGAGGTCGGAAGTGGGAGAGGCGGAGGCCGACGCGGAGTGTGGACTGCCCGTCCTCCGCAGTAGCTCTGCTACGGAGGGTGGATGGACTGTGGACTGTGGACTAATCCTCGCTTGCAAATCCATCGCAGCCGCCATGCGCGCCAGCCAGCAGCCCAGGCCGAAGACCAGGGCCGGGGCCGTCGGATTGGCCGCCACATAGAGCAGCGGCCAGAGGGTCGGGTTGCTCAGGATGCTCAGGAAGTAGGGCGCCGGCTGGCAGACGCGAATCGTCCGGGCCCAGCGCAATTGGTGCTTCCAGACCGCCGCCCAGCCGAGCGTCCCAGACCAGCACTCGGCCACGACGGGCGACAGGGCGATGCGGTAGCCGCGCCGGGCGATGCGGTGGCCCAGTTGGTAATCGTCGGCCAGGCAGTCAGCCAGGGCCTGGAAGCCGCCGATTTCTTGGAGCTGCTGCCGCCGCGTGGCAATAACGGCGCCCAGGGCAAAGTCCAGGGGCTTGAGGCTGCGGGCCTGCAGCACCTGGCTCCAGAAATCCGCATTGGTTGCCACTGCCTCCCAGCGCATCGCCAGGGTGGTGGGATTGGCCAGCCGGTAGAGACAATTCACCAGGCCCACCTCCGCCTCGCGCAACGGCGCCACGACGTTCACCAGGCAATCCGGCGGCACGCGCACGTCCGCGTCGCTGATGACCAGCACCTCGTGCGCCGCCAGGCGCTCGAGCTCCGCCAGCTTCGACGCCTTGAGGTTCACTCCCTGGAGCGGGCCGCAAACGACCAGCCGCGCCTTGGCGGCCGGGGAGGCCTCGAGCAGGCCGCGCACGATTTCGCAGACCGGGTCCTGCGCATCGGCCACCCCGAACAGCATCTGCACCGGCCCCGGATACTCCTGCGCCAGCCAACTCCGCAGGCTCGACTCGGTCGTCTCGTCACACCCCTTGAGCGGCTTGAGCAGGGTGACGGCCGGGAAAAACGAAGGCGCCGGCACCCGCCGGTGCAGCGGGAAACGCCGCGCTACCAGCCATTGCCAGAGCATCAAGACAAGGCTCGACACGGCGAGGCAACCGAGGATCGTTTTCAAGAGCACCGCCGGTTCGTAAACCAAGTGCAGGCACGGGGCAAGCCCATTCAGCCTGAACACGCACCCGGTCCATGAAGGTGGAGACGGAGTCCGCGGCGAAGCCCTCACCCCAACCCTCTCCCCTTCCGAAGGGGAGAGGGAGAAGCGTCGGCAGTGGCTGGGAATTGCAGAGGCCACCGCTTCCTCAAAACGCTACCGAGAATTCTCCCTCTCCCCATCCGATGGGGAGAGGGCTGGGGTGAGGGGTCCGCCCGCAGTCGCTCCCGCCTTCGCTGATGCCTTACCTGAATACGCCGGCCCGCCAAACCGTCAAGCATTGACACACACTGACTATGAACTTGCCTCTCTATGGAATCCTGGCCGGATTAAATCTCTGTCTCTTCCAGGTTGTCACTGCTCAAGAGCCGCCCGGCGCGCCACTGCGCGCGGGGATGATTGGGCTGGACACCTCGCACGTGCCGACGTTTGCCAAGCTCTTCAACAACGCCAAGCCGGGCAGCGAACTGGCCGCCATCAAGGTCGTCGTCGGCTACCCCGGCGGGACGGACCTGCCGGACAGCCGCAACCGGGTGGGAAGGTTCACCCAGGACCTCCGCGGCATGGGCATCGAGATAGTGGATTCAATCCCCAAGTTGCTGGAGAAGGTGGACGTGGTCTTGCTCGAGAGTGTGGATGGCCGCATCCACCGCCAGGAGGCCCTCCCGGTGATCCGGGCCGGCAAGCCGTTGTTCATCGATAAACCGGTGGCCGGCTCGCTTGCGGACGCGATTGCCATTTACGACCTGGCCCAGAAACAGGGGGTCCCCTGCTTCTCCAGTTCGTCGCTCCGCTTCAGCCCGAGCCTGCGCGAGTTGAAGCAGAACCAGGCCCTGGGCCGGATAGCCGGCGCCGATACCTGGGGCTCTTGCCACTACCAGGAGGGGCTTCCGGACATGTTCTATTACGGCATCCACGGCATCGAGATGCTCTACGTCCTGATGGGCACCGGCTGCGAAACGGTCGCCCGCATCCATGCAGGCGACGCGGACCTCCTGACCGGGGTCTGGACCGATGGGCGGGTGGGGACCTATCGCGGCCTGCTGCGCAACAAGGAGGAATTCGGCGCCGTGGCATTCGGGACCAAGTCGATTGTGCCGGCGGGCAACTCGGACGGCTACGAGGAGCTCTGCCTGGAGATAGCGCGGTTCTTCAAGACCCGCCAGGCGCCGGTCAGCGCCCAGGAAACCATCGAAATGGTTGCGTTCATGGAAGCGGCGGATGCGAGCAAGCGCCAGGGTGGAGCGCCGGTGTCGGTCAAAGACCTCCTGGCCAAGGCCCGCGCCGCCGCTGCCGCTGGACAGAATAATTGAGGCGGCCGAAGAACAGGAAGACCCCATTTTTCTGCCAAATCAGCTTTCTGCCAGATTCGGATTTCCAGTGCTTCGCAGCCCCGCTCCCGGGTAGTGGCCCGCCTCGCCGCCAACACAATCGCCAGAGCTGTCAGGCCAGACCCTAATACCCCAAATCCGAAGGGGTTCAGGCAGAAAGATGGGGGCAGAAAAATGAATTTCTTTTTCATTTTTCTGCCCCCATTTTTCCGCCTCCCTCTCCGCGTTTCCAGTTCACGGGTTCTCACGAAATGCGGCCAGGCGATGCCGCCACGCTCCGTTCTTGATCGGCGCGGGCCGTTGGGCCAGGATGCGCCGTATGAACGCGCGATTTCCTCTGCTGGGAGCGATGGCCCTGCTCGCATTTGCCGGCGCGGGTGCCGCCTGGGCCGCCGAGCGGGCGCCGGATGCCGGTGCGGCCGCCTTGAGCATCAGCCAGGCCCCCTTCGGCAAGACCCAGGACGGCCAAGCCGTCGAGCTCTACACCCTCGGCAATCCCGATGGCGTCCGGGTCAAGGTCATGACTTACGGCGCTATCCTCTGCTCGGTCGAGACACCGGACCGGAACGGGCGCCTGGACAACGTCACTCAGATCTACAGCGCCAACTTCCCCACAGGCTCCATCGAGGGCCCCAACGGCTACCCCTACCCCCAACACGCCGGGATTTGCCTCGAAACCCAGCACTTCCCCGATTCGCCCAACAAACCCCAGTTCCCCTCCACCGTCCTGCGCCCCGGCCAGGTCTTCCACTCCACAACCATTCTTAAGTTCGGAGTGGAGAGATAGCACCGCGTAGCGGTGCCTGAGGGTAGCCGTGGACTTCCAGTCCACGGACCAGCGGCCGAGCCTCAGCGGCGTCGCGTAGCGACGCCGGAAAGCTCCGTTCGACGTAACCGCGCCAGCCGTCAGGCGTCGCTACGCGACGCGTGACCATTCCCTCGCCCCGAACCGTGGACCGAGGTCCACGGCTACCTTCACTGCGTCGCTACGCGACGCACCGCGCTGCCTCCGGCTCACCGCGTAGCGGTGCCCGATGGTAGCCGTGGACTTCAGTCCACGGACCCGTGGCCCAAGCTCGACCGCGTCGCGTAGCGACGCCTGAAAAGCGCGACACTCTCAGGCGTCGCTACGCGACGCGTGACCATTCCCTCGCCCCGAACCGTGGACCGAGGTCCACGGCTACCTTCACTGCGTCGCTACGCGACGCAGCCAGCACGGCATTCCAGCACTATCGCGCCAAACCATGGCCGACGTGCTATGCTGCTCCATGTCCGGGCTCCAGCCTGCGCCGCGTGCTTTCCGCTTCCGCCGCAGGAGAAACAGCCCGGCACGCCGGCTTTTCTTTCATTTTCCTGCCCCCATCTTTCTGCCAAAGGTCTTTCTGCCTCTTGGTTCAGGCTGCTCCGGTTGAGGATTTGGGATTTCGGGCGTTGGGATTTTCCCTTGCGGAGGCGGTCTCGTTCGCCAAGATTGGCTGCGGATCGATTTGGGCAGCGATGGAGCCGCCCGGGCCGAGTCAGGCGGCGGCGGTTCGATTTCCTATGCGCACGCTCATCAAACATGTTCTGGCCTCGGCCGCGCCCCAGGAGGGCGTGGCGGTCAAAGGTTGGGTCCGCACCCGGCGCGATGCCAAGGGGTTCTCGTTTCTGGAGGTCAATGACGGCTCGTGCCTGGCAAACCTGCAGGTGGTGGTGGACGCGTCCACGCCTGGCGCGGAGCACCTGCCCAAGCTGGCCACCGGGGCGTCGGCGGCAATCGAGGGCAAGCTGGTGCCCTCGCCGGCGGCGGGCCAGAAGTGGGAGTTGCGCGCCACGCGGGTCGAGTTGGTGGGCGCGGCGGACCCCGCCTATCCGCTCCAGAAAAAGGGGCACAGCGCGGAGTTCCTGCGGACCATCGCCCACTTGCGCCCGCGCTCGAACCTTTACGGGGCGGTCTTCCGCGTCCGCAGCCGCCTGGCCTTCGCGGTGCACCAGTTCTTCCAGCAGCGCGATTTCGTTTATGTCCACACCCCCATTATCACCGCCAGCGATTGCGAAGGGGCCGGCGAGATGTTCCGCGTCACCACCCTCAAAGGCCAGCCGGGCGACAAGCCGGAGGCCGATTTCTTCGGACGCCCCACCTACCTGACCGTCAGCGGCCAACTCGAGGGCGAGACCTTCGCCTGCGCCCTGTCCAACATCTACACCTTCGGCCCGACCTTCCGCGCCGAGAACTCGAACACCGCCCGCCACGCCGCCGAGTTCTGGATGATCGAGCCGGAGATGGCCTTTTGCGACCTGCAGGCGGACATGGACCTGGGCGAGGAGTTCATCAAGGCCATGGCCAGATATGCCCGGGAACAGTGCGCCGAAGACCTCGCCCTGTTCACCCGGTTCGTGGACAAGGCCCTCCCGGAGCGCCTCAGCTTCGTTATCGAACGCCCCTTCATCCGCGTTCCCTATGCCGACGCCATCGAGGTCCTCAAGCGCTCCGGCAAACAGTTCGAGTTCCCGGTTGATTACGGCCAGAACCTCCAGTCCGAGCACGAGCGGTTCCTCACCGAAGAGCATTTCAAATCGCCCGTGACGGTGTTCAACTACCCGCGCGAGATCAAGCCGTTCTACATGCGGCTCAACGAGGACGGCCGGACCGTGTCGGCCATGGACGTGCTGGTGCCGGGCATCGGCGAGGTCATCGGCGGCGCGCAGCGCGAGGAGCGCCTGGAGCAACTCCACGAGAACATGAGGCTCCACAAGCTCAGGCCCGAGGACTACTGGTGGTATATCGACCTGCGCCGCTTCGGCACCGTCCCTCACGCCGGCTTCGGCCTGGGCTTCGAGCGCCTCCTCATGTTCCTGACCGGCATCCCCAACATCCGCGACGTCATCCCCTTCGCCCGCACGCCCGGCAGCGCCGAGTTCTGACCGGGAAGAAGCAATTTAACCGCAGAGAACGCAAAGACCACAGGGCGGCAAAGCCGCAACCAAAAGTCGAATTGACCACGGATTACACCGATAGCACGGATAGAGAAGAATCCGTGTCATCCGTGAAATCCGTGGTAAGAATCCTCGCAGGCTGCGAGCAATTTGGACTGTTGCGGTACAGAGAACACAAAGGGCCTGCAATGGAGGCATTTCTTTGCGATCTCTGCGCTCTTTGCGGTTAATTCTGCAACCGGCTCTAAGTGCGTGGCAGGCCGAGGCTCACGCGCGGCAGCCTTCATACATGACCCTGCCTTCGTTGAGGACCGTCCGTGTGAAGCTGTCCCTCCGGCGCATCCGACCAAGCTTCCAGACCAGCAGGTCCATGGGAAAGGGCGCTTCCGCCAATCCCCGAATTCTCACCACCTGGTCTGTCGCGCTGCCGCGATAAGGCATGACCACGATGAGCCACTTGCTACTCGACGATCTTGGGGACGATGAACAGGCCGTTGGCGTGGGCGGGGGCGTTGCGGAGGGCGTCCTGGTGGGGCATCGAGGGACGGACCTCGTCGGGGCGGGTCACATTGACCAGCGGAAAGGCGTGCGCGGTGGGCTCGACGCCGGTCACATCGACCTCCTTCAATTTCTCGATGTAGCCCAGGACCTGGCCCAACTGCGCGCCCAGCTTCTGCTCTTCGGCCGGGGAGAGCGCGAGCCGCGCCAGGTGCGCCACGTACTTCACATCGATCTCTGCAGGTGCCATGGAATCCATGCGCGTCTCATTCCTCGTCGAATTTCCGCCTCATGAGTGTCTCCAACTCGGCCAGCGCCTGGGAGGCGTCCTGGCCGTTGGCGTGGACGGTGAGTTTGCTGCCCGGGCCCGCCGCCAGCATCATCAGGCCCATAATACTCTTGCCGTTGACCCTTTCCCCGTCTTTCTCGACGAAGATCTCACAACTGAACCGATTGGCGGTCTTGACGAACATGGCGGCCGGCCGGGCATGGATGCCCAGCTTGTTCGACACCAGGAAATCTTTCGTCATGGTTGAACCGCTGTTATCGGCCAGTCTCTTTGCAGTCATTCAGTCTCCCATTACAAGTAACCGACGCGGGAGACTTTTGCCAATGAATTCTACGGCAGACCCCTCACCCCGGCCCTCTCCCCGTCCGACGGGGAGAGGGAGAGGTGTCGGCAGTCTCTGGAACTCCCAGGCCCGTCCGCTTCCTCAAGCGGCTACCCAGACTCCTCCCTCGCCCCTTTTGCGTCCGACGGGGGGAGGGAGAGGCGTGTCATAGCCGATAGGGGAGAGGGCCGGGGTGAGGGGTCTGCCCGGTGCGGCGCCCTACAACTTGGCGGCAGCCGTCATGCGTGAGATGAGCCGGTCGTTGAGTTCCTTGGCGGGGTTATAGCCGGCGGACTTGAGCTTGGTCTGGAAGGCGGCCACTTCGATGAGGCGGGCCAGGTCGCGGCCGGGCCGCACCGGGATGGTGATGTGCGGGACATCGATGCCGAGCACCTTGACAAATTCCTGCTCCATCCCCAGCCGGTCCACGTCCGGGACCTCGTTCCACGAGCGCAAGGTGATGACCAGGTCCACGCGTTTTTCCTGGCGGATGCAGCGGACGCCGAACATGGCGGCGACGTTGATGATGCCGATGCCGCGGACCTCCATGTGATTGCGAGTGACCTCGGAGCTGGTGCCCACGACCTCGCGGCCATCCACCAGCATCACCTTGGTGACGTCATCGGCCACCAGGCTGTAGCCCCGCTCGATCAACGCCAGCACGCTCTCGCTCTTGCCGATGCCGCTCTCGCCCCGGAGGATCACCCCTACCCCCAGGATGTCCACCATGCTGCCCATCTCCGTGCCGTGCGGGGCGAACATCATCTCCAACGCCAGAGTGGCCAGGTTGATGAACTTCATCGTCACCAGCGAGCACCGGAAAATCGGGACGGCGGCCTTCTCGGCTACCGCCAGGAATTGCTTGTCCGGGTGCAGGTTGCGCGAGAAGACCACGCACGGGAGTTTGTAAGCGAAAAAGGTCTGGTAACGCCTGACCCGCTCCTCCTCGGGCAGTGATTTGAGAAAATAGGCCTCGGCGTTGCCGATCACCTGCACCCGCTTGAAGGCAAAATAACGGGTGAACCCGGAGAGCACCAGCCCCGGCCGGTTGACCGTCGGCTCGCGAATCACCCGCTTGAGCCGCCGGCCCCGGCCAGGAGGTTCAAATCCAGGCCGCCGGCGTGGTTGGTGTAAAATGCCTCGACTGTTGCGGTTTCACGTTGCATCGGATGAGCTTTTCAGAGGTTGAATTCCGGACCGAGATAGATCTCCCGCGCCTTGGGGTCGTGGACCAATTGCTCGGCGGCGCCTTCATAGACGACCTCGCCCTTGTGAATGAGGTAGGCGCGATCCACCAGTTTGAGGGTGGCCTGCACGTTATGGTCGGTGATGAGGATGCCCAGGCCGCGCTCGCGCAACCGCCGCACGATCTTCTGGACCTCGTAAACGGCGATGGGGTCGATGCCGCTGAAGGGCTCGTCCAGCAACAGCAGCTTGGGGCTGGTCACCAGGGCGCGGGTGATTTCGAGCCGCCGTTTTTCTCCCCCGCTCAAGGTGTAGGCCTTGTTCCGGGCCAGCCCGCCCAGGTCCAGTTCTTCCAGCAAGTACTTGAGGCGCACCATCCGCTCCTGCCGTTTCATCCGGCAGGTCTCCAGTATGGCCAGGATGTTCTGTTCCACCGTGAGCTTGCGGAAGATCGAGGGTTCCTGGGTGAGGTAGCCGATCCCCAGCCTCGAGCGCCGGTGCATCGGCAGCCCTGTGATGTCGTGCTGCTGGAATTTCACCCGGCCGCCGCCCGGCTTGATGACCCCCACCACCATGTTGAAGGTCGTCGTCTTGCCGGCGCCGTTGGGACCCAGCAGACCGACGATCTCCCCGGCCGCCACGGTAATCGAGACCCCGTTGACGACCCGCCGGTGCCGATATTCCTTGACCAGCTTCTCGGTCGTCAGCAGCGGGACTGGAGTTGGCATCATCTGGCTTGGCATTATCTGAAGAGCTTGTTTTTCGGCAGCCGGAAGGCGTTCGTGTTCATGGGCTGGGCCGCGATCTGAATCGCATAGTTGGTCGAGGTGATAATCCGCGAATGAACGCGGTCCAGGGTAATCACCGGGGTCTCGAGCGTGCCCCGCTCCTGGGCCGGCGCTCCCTGTTTCGAGTCGAGCGCGGCGGCCCTGACTCTGAGCCGGGCAGGGTTTCCATACAGGACCATTAACTCGTTGGTCGCGCCCTCGGCCACCCAAAACGTGTAATCGGCTCGATCCCCGTCCCCCAGCAGCCTTTGTTCCCCGGCCCCGATCACTTCGAACCTCACCCCGCCCTCGGCCAGGACGCGCCGCCTCATTCCCGAGTCGAGCCATTCCACCTCCAGCCTCTGGCACGTCCAATGCATCTGCGGATGGGTGACGCTGACTTGCCCCTCAAAGATCGCGCCTTCGGGGGTGACGCTGTATTGCTGGGCCCGGATGTCCGCAAAGGGCTGATTGGTCGCTGCGGGCGTGGAGAGGGCAGGCTGGCGTGGGGCCTGGGCCGGCGGTTTGGCGGCGCCGGAAAGGGCGGCGGCGGCGCGGCCCGGCCCCCGGCGGTTCACGGCCACAGCCTGCGCGAACTGCTCCGCCGGCATCCGCATGAAGGCATTGCCCCGCACCTGCATCCCCTCCGGTTTGCTCGACAGGGTTATCACATCCCCGCGGCCCGCGCGCTCGCCCGCCTGCCACTTCGGCTCCCCGGTCAACTCCATCACCCCGCTGGCGCCCTCATACACCGCCGTGTCTGCTGTGAACTGCCACTGCTGCTGCCGGAGGACGACCTGGCGCTGGGCCGTCAACCGGTCCAACTGGTTGGTCTCCTTGAATGCCACGGCCAGCAGACCGCAACTCATCGTCCCCTGGACCTGGCCGTCGGCCCGTTGAGTGACTTGCACCCGGTCGCGAAACTCCGCCCGATTCGTCCAGACTGTGTAACTCTCCGAAAGGACCTCCAGGACCTGGTCGCGGGCTGCGGGCGCAGGGGGCTTCGTCGCGGAGGGCGTCCAAGCCGAACCGCCGCCCGAGGACAAACCGGCCAGGCCCAGCCCCTGGCCGGGCATCTTGAGCTGGCCGTGCCCGTTGGCCTCCAGGACCCGGTTGGTCCACTGGAGGATCAATTCATCGGCCTTGCCCTCCTGCTGCTGGGCGCGCCAACTCGGCTCGCCCGACACCCGCACCCGGCCGGTATCAGCCGAATAAACGGCGTCTTGGCCCGCCGCCTGGAAGCCGGCGTAATCGACGCTCACATCCTGTTGGGCGGCGATGCCTTCGAGCCGGCGCGGGTTCTGTTTGAGGACCGCCCTCAAGACGCCCCCGGTCAGCGCCAGGTGCGGGTCCTCTCCCATGACCCGCACGTCTCCGCGCCAGACCGCCAGGCCGGAGTTGGTTGAGTAATCGAACTGGCGCGAGAGGATATAGACCGGCTCCTGGCTGGGGGGCTCGATTGGCGGAGGCGCGCCCGAGCAACTCGGGGGCCAGCACCGAGCGGACGTTGTTGGAGATGATGAGGTCCGAGTTGGTCTCCCGCCACAGAAAGCCCTTTCCCTCGATCGTGAACTTCCCCCCGCCCAGTTCAGCGCGCACCGAGCCGGGCGAACTCACTGTGTGCTGCCGCCGGTCCAGCGCGCATTGGGGCGACTGCACTCCCAGCTCCCGCTCCCCCTGCACCGTCTGCGTCTGCAACTCCGCATCGGTGAAGAACACCGCGTTGTTGGTCTGCCCGGTCACCTTTCCCTTCAGCAGCCATTGCACATTCGTTTGGTTTGGCGCGCCGTAATACCCGACCAGCTTGCCCTGCCCCGTCACCAACTGTTGCGCGGGCGCCAGGCTCGCCGCCAAAACGACCGCCAGGGCCGCCAGGCCACACCCTAATGCCCGGAATCCGAAGAGGTTCAGGCAGAAAGATGGGGGCAGAAAAATGAATTTCCTTTTCATCTTTCTGCCCCCATTTTTCTGCCTGCCTCTCGGCGTTTCCAGTCCATAGGTTCTTGCAATGACGTGCTCACACTGCCGCCTATGCTAAGCCGGCAACCTCTGCTGCCGCAACATGCATCGTTTGCCATAATCTGAGCAACTCCTGGAGCAGGGCGGGCATCTCCGCCAACGGGATCATGTTCGGGCCGTCGCTCAGGGCCCGGTCCGGTTCGGGATGCGTCTCGAAGAACAGTCCATCGGCCCCGGCGGCCAGGGCGCACCGGGCCAGCACAGGCGCAAACTCGCGCTGCCCGCCCGATTTGTCCCCGCCCCCGCCCGGCAGTTGCACCGAGTGGGTGGCGTCGAAGATGACCGGAAACCCGGTTTTGCGCAGGATCGGTATCGAGCGCATGTCCGCCACCAGGTTGTTGTAGCCGAAGCTGGTGCCGCGCTCGGTCAGCAGCAGCCTGCGGCCGCCGGCGCTGGCTGCCTTTTGGGCCACCTGGCCCATCTCGGCCGGCGACAGGAACTGGCCCTTCTTTAGATTCACAATCCGCCCGGTCCGGACCGCTGCGGCGATCAGGTCGGTCTGCCGGCACAGGAACGCCGGGATCTGCAGCACGTCCACCACTGCCGCAGCCGCCGCCGCCTGGGCCTCCGTGTGCACGTCTGTCAGGACCGGCACCTCCAGTTGCGCCCGCACCCGGCCCAGAATGCGCAGGCCCTCCCCCAGCCCGGGGCCCCGAAACGAGCGCGACGAGGTCCGGTTGGCCTTGTCGTAGCTGGCCTTGAACACATACAGGATGCCCAGCCGCTCGCAGGCCCGTTTCAATCCCCCGGCCACCTCCAGGCACAGCCCTTCGCTCTCGATCACGCACGGCCCGGCAATCAGCACCAGCCGCCGCCCCGCCTTCAAACCGTCCCAAATCGTTGCATCATCAAGCACCCCGGTCTTTTAGCAACCCAAAC
The DNA here is from genome assembly GCA_963749495.1 of uncultured bacterium. GTDB lineage: Bacteria > Verrucomicrobiota > Verrucomicrobiia > Limisphaerales > UBA8199 > CAVQND01. Next base: position 297,656 of record CAVVMW010000010.1, on the reverse strand, counting down.
CGGCGGTGTAAATGGCAGACCGGACGGAGGAGTGCGGAATGACGAATGACGAATGACGAATGACCAAGGGGGACCGAGCAGGGGAGGGCGCGAAGCGCTTTGGACTGCGGCAGTCCAAAACCTGGCGGCCTCGATACCGAGTGCCGACGGGCGCCGCCTCGTCTCCGCGTCGTCATTCGTCATTCGTCATTCGTCATTCGTCATTCGTCATTCGTCCCTCGCCCACTGGACGTGCGAGGTACTTATGAACCATGGTCTAGGACCTATGGATACCAATGAGTTCTCCGTGCTGCTCGTCGAGGACGACCTCAACGACATCTTCCTCGTGAAGCGCGCGTTCAAGACGGCCCGAATCGAGAATCCCCTCCAGGTCGTGACCGATGGCCTGGAGGCGATCAGTTATCTGCGCGGCGAAGGCAAGTACGCCGATCGCGCCGTTTACCCGCTGCCCAAACTGGTGGTCATGGACATCAAGATGCCGCGCCGAACGGGGTTCGAGGTCCTGGAATGGGTCAAACGCGACCACATCCTGCGCCGCATCCCCATCGTCATCGTCTCCTTGTCCGACAATTCGATCGACATCAACCGGGCCTACGAACTGGGCGCCAATGCCTACATGGTCAAGCCCATGGACTACCGCGCCGTCGAGCACCTCTTTCAGTCCATCACGCACTACTGGGGCCTGGAGTGCGCCAAACCGGAGTTGGAAGCCGCGTGACAGAAAAGGCTAAAGGCTAAAGGCTAAAGTCAGACATGTGGGAGGGGCGCCGGGGCGCATCTGAGATGTACCACCACACGGATAGGAATTCCTGACATGGTTCCGGGCCACCAGTTCCATCCCGGAGGGATGAAAGAAGGTAGCCGGGGGTCGAAGCGAAGCGAGACCCCCGGTTCGCCGTAGGATGCCCCCGCATCCCGGAGGGATGCCAGAAGGCCGGGCACACCGGCACACCACGCGGTCTTCTGGCACCCCGTTCCGGGGTGCAGGACCCTTCAGACCGTTAACCGGGGGTCGCGACGGGGTCGCGACCCCCGGCTACCCTCTGGCAACCCTCCGGGTTGCAGCGCACGCGCGCAGCCTTGGGTTGCGTCGGCAGCTCCTGTGCCTCTGGTGGAACAGGCAAGATGGGCCCGAGGCGCCGCGTTGTTCAACTTTAGCCTTTCTTTTCACGCCTTTAGCCTTTAGATTACGGTTCCGTGGGGGAGGATCGCGTTCTTGGGGACCACGACAATGCCGTTGCGGATATAAAAGTTGGGGCCATCGAGGGACTCGGGTTTGCCGGCGGGTGAAATCACCACTTTGTCCCCGATGCGGGAGTTCTTGTCCACAATAGTGTTCTCGATGCGGCAATTCAGGCCGATGCCGAGGCGAGGGATGCCGGCCTTCTCCTGTTGGAGAATGGACTCTTGGGATTCGTAGTAATCGTTGCCCAGGAGGACGGCGCGATTGAGCACGGTGCCGGCGCCGACGATGCACCGCAGCCCGACAATGCTGTGGATGATGGTGGCGCGATTGATGATGCAACCGTCGGAAATCACCGCGTGGTCGATCTGCGCGCCGTTGATCTTCGAGCCGGGCAGGAACCGGGGGCGGCTGAAGATCGGGGCGGCCATGTCGAAGAAGTTGAACCGTGGCAGTTCGTGGGTCAGCTCGAGGTTCGCCTCGAAGAAGGCGCGAATCGTGCCGATGTCCTCCCAGTACCCCTCGAACACGGATGAAAAGACGCGGTGGTTCTCGATCGCCTTGGGGATAATGTGCTTGCCGAAATCGGCGAGGGTGTTGCGCAACAACAGATCGAGCACGCTGCGGTTGAAGACGTAAATCCCCATCGAGGCCAGAAACAGCTCGCCCTGCTCCCGGATACCCAATTGCGGATACCACTCGGGGGAAAGTCTCAAGGAATCGAGCACCGCCGGGTCCTTGGGCTTTTCGACGAACCGCGTGATGCGCCGCGTCGCATCGATCTGCATGATCCCCAGCGATTGCGCCGCCTGCCGCCGCACTGGGATCGTCGCCACCGTGATTTCCGCCTCGGCGTCCTGGTGCAACCCGATCACCTGCCGGAAATCCATCCGGTACAACTGGTCCCCGCTCAGGATCAGCAGGTAATCCCACTCATGGTTCATGAAGTGGATGAGGTTTTTGCGCACGGCATCCGCCGTGCCTTGGTACCACGACGTGTCCGAATAGGTCTTCTCGGCCGCCAGAATCTCCACAAAACCGCCTGCAAAATGGTCGAATTTGTAGGACTGCGAGATATGACGGTGCAGCGAGGCCGAATTGAACATGGTGAGCAGATAGACCCGCCTGAGCCCCGAGTTGATGCAGTTGGAAATGGGGATGTCCACCAGCCGGTATTTGCCCGCCAGCGGGACCGCCGGCTTGGCCCGCTCCTTGGTCAATGGAAAGAGCCGTGTGCCTTGGCCGCCGCCCAGGATCACAGACAGCACGTTGCTCGTGTTCAGAGTCTGCCGCGCAGTGTATGACATAACGAGTTCGCGTCGGCTTGGTTCCCATTCGCCGGAACAGTCATGGCTCCTTTTACCTCTGCCGCCCTGCAAAGACAAGCAACATATGGTTTTCCTCGACAATGCGGGGCGCGGGTTGTTATGCAGCGGAGATGACAAAGCCAACTTCTTCGAGCACTTCGGCACGCGGTTGGAGCGTGGTCCTGGCGGCCCTGGGCATCAACCTGGTCCTGGGAGTGCTCTACGCCTGGAGCGTGATGGGCAAGGCGCTGGTTGACCAATGGCACTGGACCAAGACCCAAGCGATGCTGCCGTTTGCCGCCGCGACGGCGTCCTTTGCGCTCACGATGGTGTTCGCCGGGCGCGCCCAGGACAAGACCGGCCCGCGGTTGGTGGCCATGCTCGGCGGGCTGATGCTCGGTGCGGGGCTGGTCCTCAGCTCGTTTGCATCGAGCTACCTGGTCGTGCTGCTCACCTTCGGCGTCCTGGGCGGGGTGGGCATCGGCCTGGGCTATTCGGCCACGACGCCGGCCTTGATCAAATGGTTTGCGCCCTCGCGCAAGGGATTCATCACCGGCATCGTGGTGAGCGGCGTGGGGCTTGCCGCCGTCTATATGTCGCCCTTGACGAAGTGGCTGCTGGGCATCACGAGCATTGCGCAGACATTCCTCTTCCTGGGCATCGGCTCGATCGTGCTGGTCTCGCTGCTGAGCCTTGTCCTGGCCAATCCCCCTGCGGGCTACACGGTGGCCCTGCCGGCGGCGGGCACGGCGCCCGGCGCCCGGGCGGCGGCCCTCTCGCGGCGGGACCTGGACTGGCAGGAAATGCTCCGGACCGGCCAGTTTTACCGGCTCTGGCTCATGTTCGTGCTCTCCGCCTCGGCCGGCCTGCTCATCATCGCCAATATCGCCCTCATTGCCAAGGACCAGGCCAATTGGAATAAAGGCTACCTGCTGGTCATGATTGTAGCCATCTTCAACACCTGCGGGCGGTTCGTCAGCGGCTTCCTCTCGGATCGACTGGGCCGGACGCAGACGATGATCCTGGCGTTCCTCCTGCAGGCCGTCAACATGTTCCTGTTCGTCACGTATCAAAGCCCCGCCCTGCTCGTCTTCGGCTCGGCCTTCACCGGCCTGTGCTACGGCACTATCTTCACCCTCTTCCCGGCGGCCACAGCGGACTTCTACGGCGTGCGCAACCTCGGCGTGAACTACGGCCTGGTCTTCACCGCCTTCGGCGTCGCCGGCGTAACGGGCTCGCTCCTGGGGGGGCGGGTCAGCGACCTGTTCGGTTCCTACAAGTGGGCCTTCGTGACCTGCGGGATTATGCTGCTGGCAGGCGCGCTGCTGGCCCTGACCACCAAGGCGCCGCTCCCGTCTCCGGACACCGGCATCCCGAGCGCAGAGAGGAAAGAGGCCGATGCGGTGGGCAAGGCATAAGGCACACCCCGACGTAATCGGTGAGTGAAGCCGGAAACGGAGTCCCCGCCGAACCCCTCACCCCGCCCTCTCCCCTTCCGAAGGGGAGAGGGGGAAGCGCCGGCAGTCTCTGGGAATTGCGCGCGTCTCCCCTTCCTCAAGCCGCTGCCGAGAATTCTCCCTCTCCCCTTCGCAAGGGGAGAGGGCCGGGGTGAGGGGTCTGGCCCTGTCGCCCCCGCCTTCATTGAGGCTTTGCCCCCCTACTTCACGACCGGCCTCAGGATGAGGCTGCGGTATTCGATGCCGGTGTGGTCGCCTTGCAGGTAGATGGGGCCGGGGCGGCTCACGTCGGACCACAAGGCGCCGCCTGTGCAGCCAAGGACGGGCTGATTATCGATAATGCGAGTGCCGTTGAGAATGACGGTGGCGTGGCGGTCCACAAAGGTGATGTCCAGGGTCTGCCACTCGCCGGGGGGCTTTTCGGCGGCAACGGTCGGTTTGATCCGGCTGTAAACGGCGCCCATGTTGTGGGGGTCGGGAGGACGCCCGTAGGTGTCGGCCACCTGGACTTCATAAATGCCGCGCAAATAGACGCCGCTGTTTTCGTCTTTGCCGACCCGGACCTCGACCTTGAGGTTGAAGTCCTCGAATTCCCTATCGGTGCGCAGGTTGCCATAGTTCTTGTGGGGCTTGCCTTCTTCCTGGACCGTGTTATTGACCAGGAGGCCGTCCTTGACGCTCCAGCCGTTGACGGCGTTTGGATCGGTCAGGCGCCAGCCCGTGAGGTCGGTGCCGTTGAAGAGTTGGATGGGGTCGCCGAACTTGACGCTGTCCAGGTTGGGCGCGGCGGGCACGGGTGGCGTTCGTTTGCCGGAAAACGTCATCTTGTCTTCGCCCTGGCCGTTGGCGCGCGGCATGACGCGCTCCAATTGAAGCGCATCGCCATCTGCGGTGGCAGTGATGGTTTCGACGATGGTCTTCCTAACGCGCTTGCCGCCCTCGGTGCTCCGGATGGTTTGGCTGCGGGTCACCACCAGCTTGCCATCCTCGACCTTGACCGAGGTCACCGGCACGACACTGCCGCCGATCCACATTATGCTGGCCTGAAGGCGGCCGTTGGCCTCCTCAACGCCCAGCCAGGCGGGCTCGCCGCCGGGCAACGTCAGGGCCCAGGCGCCCAGATAAGGGTTCTCCGCAGCCACCGCCGCGCATGATGCCGCGCCCAAGATGAACGCGCCGGCCAACACTCCTGATAGATGCTTCATAAACATGCGGGTCTTATGCGCCCGCCAGCGGGACAGGGCAAGAAGATTTTTGGGGGGGCCAGCAATGACGAATGACGAATGGACTGAATGCGGAGTGCGGAATGCGGAGTGCGGAGTGTTCCGGTGGGAACGTTGGGTCTGGATTGAGGCGCGAAGAATGAGGAATGGCGAATGACGAATGACGAATGACGAATGACGAAGTTACTTGAACAAATGAGGCAGCCAGGTGGTCAACGGGGGAAAGTAGGTGATGAGCAGGACGCCTGCGAGCAAGACGCATAACATTGGCAATGTCGCCCGCATGACCTCGAGGATGGGCCGGTTGAAGCGGTAGGAGGAGAGCAGCAGGTTCAGCCCGACGGGCGGGGCCAGGAAACCCAGTTCCATGTTGGCCAGAAAGATCACCCCCAAGTGAACCGGATCCAGGCCGAAGGCGAGCCCAACCGGGACCAGGAGCGGGACCACCACGACAATGGCGGCGTAGATCTCGATGAGCCCGCCGACCAGCAGCAACACCAGGTTCAGCCCGAGCAGGAAGAGCCACTTGGACTTAATGGCGCCAGTGGCCCATTGGACCAATTGGTCGGGCACCTGCGCCTGGACCAGGTAATGCGTAAAACCAAGCGCCACGCCCAGGATGAGCAGGACGCCGCCGACCAGCAGTCCGCACTCCCGGATGACCCGGGGCAAGTCCTTGACCGGGTGCAAGTCCCGGTGGATGACCATGCTCACGGCCAGAGCGTAGAGCGCCACGATGGCGGCGGCCTCGACCGGCGTGGCAAATCCGCCGAAGAGCGCGCCCATGGCGACGAGCGGCGTCAGCAACTCCCACTTGGCCTCCCAGACCGCGCGACGGCTCTCCGCAGGACTGAAGGGCTTGGCCGAAATGCCTTCGCGGGGTTGGCGGCTAATTCCCCACCAGGCCGCCAGCACCAGCATCAGGATGCCGGGCAGCAGCCCGCCCAGGAACATCTTCTCCATCGTCACGCTGCCCGCGGCCGCCTGGGCAGCGCCGAGGTTGGCCATGGCTGTGCCGGCCACAATCGAATAGAGAATCACCGGCAGGCAGGGCGGGAAGAGCAGCCCCAGCGACCCCGCGCCGGTCAGCAACCCCAGGGCGTCCCGCTCCGAGTAACGGGCCGCCAGCAGGACCGGCATGAGCAATCCGCCCAGCGCCAGGATGGTCACCCCCGACGCCCCCGTGAACGAAGTGAAAAAGGCGCAGACCAGCGCCGTGGCAATGGCCGGCCCGCCCCGCCACGAGCCGCACAGCGCCTCGAACAGGCCGATCAATCGCCTGGAGGCCCCGCTCTCGGCCAGAAAATAACCCGCCAGCGTAAACAGCGGGATCGTGGGCAGCGACGGGTGGGTCACCAGCGAATAGTGCTTCAAGGCAATCGCCGTGATCGGAGACTGGTCCGCCCAGAACAGAATCAGCGCCGCCCCGCCAATTCCCGTGAAGACCGGCGCCCCAAGGATGATGGCCAGCAGGAGGCCCGCGAAGGCTGGCGCCAGGAGCTTCTCCGGCGCGATGGCCGACTGGGCGCCCGCCGCCATGACCGCCCCCGCCAGCAGCAAGGTCAGCAGACGCCCCTTCCAACCCGGGGCCGCGTGCCAGACCAACCGGAGGGCGATCAAACCGAACCCGGCGGGCATGACCAATTCCACGACCCACAACGGTATGCCGTAGGCCAGAATGCCGCCGCCGCTCTTTTCGCTCAGCACGAACCGGGTGCTGGCGACGCAGAGAAAGGCGCTGATGGCCGCCGCCGCGCCACTGCTCAGGATCAGGGCGGCGGCTTTGGCCCTGCCCTTGAGGAAGCTGGAGACCGTCGAGAAAGAAAGCAACCGGCCCTCGCGGGCGGCAATGGCGCCGCCGAGCATGCCGAGAATCAGGGTGCAATGCTGGACGAAGCCCGCCGCGCCGGCAATCCCGGTATGGAACCGGCGCAACACCATCTCGCTCAGCGGCAGCGCCATCAGCGCCAGCAACGGCAGGACCAGCGTCAGGTCCTCAGCCGTCCGCAGGGCGCCGCGCCAGCCGCCCACAGCGCAGGAAGGACCGTCATTCATCCTAATTCCGGCACCGCGTAGCGGTGCGTGATGGTAGCCGTGGACTTCGAGTCCACGGACCCGCGGCCCAAGCCCGCCCGCGCCGCGTAGCGGCGCCTGAAAACAGTATTCACATCCGTCAGCACGAGGCCCTCAGGCGTCGCTGCGCGACGCGCTGCCATTCCCACGCCCCAGTCCGTGGACCGAGGTCCATGGCTACCTTCACTGCGTTGCTCCGCGACGCGCGGGGCACGCAGGGGAGCACAAACACGCGGTTCGACTGCCGTGTTCATGTTCATTTCTTGGCCTTCGCGGCGCGATAGTCCCGGAGTTGCTGCTGCACGTCGTCGAAGATGTCGGCCGGCACCAGGCGTCCGCGAATGTCCGGATAGGTCTTTTCGGCCTCCCGGCGCCATTGCTCGATGGTTTCAGGGTCCAGCGTATGGACCTTGAGACCGCGTTTCTGCATAGCGGGCACAGCCAGGTCATTTTCCTTGCGGCTGTTGGTGCGGATTTCTTTGCCGGCGCGGGTGGCGGCAGCCAGCAGCGCCTCGCGGGTGGCGGGCCCGAGCCTGTCCCAGGCCTGCTTTGTGACGACGCAGGCGCCGACCAGGGGCGCCCAGTTCAGATCCAGCATGTTGGGGGCGCGCAGGTCCACTTGGGTGGCCAGCGCGTAGATCGGCGGCGTGGCCACCGTGTTGATCAAGCCAGTCTGCAGTCCGGGCAGGATGTCCCCGGTCTCCAGCGGCACCGGCGTCAGGCCGGCCTTGCGCATGATCGAGAACCTGGTCGGAATCCCCGGCCCAAACGAAAATCTTCATGCGCTTCAGGTCCTCGGGGGTTCGCAGGGGCTCCTTCGAGAAATAACGGACCCAGCCGGCGTCCCCCCAAAACAGGACCACGAATCCCTTGTCCGCCATGCGCTTCTCCAACTGGGGCCGCAACCTGTCGTTGACGTACTCGAACTCGTCGAGGTCGCGGAAGAGCATGGGCACGTCCTGGAGGCCCGCCACGCCCGGTTCGATGTTGGCCAGGCCCACGGCCGTGAGCAGCGCCGCCTGCAAAGACCCCACCCGCATCAGCCGGACCATGTCGGCCTCCCCGCCCTGTGTCCCGTCGGGGTAAATGACCAGGCGCGCGCCGCCGCCGGGGGCCTGGCGCCAGGCCTCACCCATGACCTGCAGCGACTGGTGATAGACCGAGCCGCGCGGGGCCAGGGTGCCCAGGTTGATGCGGACCGCCCTCTCCGCCGCCCAAAGTCCCGTCACCGGGCCGGCCAGGCAGCACAGGAGCACACCAACCAGGAGCGGACAGACTTTGGAAATTCGAAATCGGATTGGCGAACGAGTTTTGGGCATTTCTTTTTTGAATTTTGAATTTGTTTCGGATTTCGGATTTCGGATTTCGGCGATGGAACCCAGCTTCCCAATGCAGGGTGTTCTCGGACGGCGCTCTCACTCCTTGTTTGTCTTCAAAAAGAGATCATCGAGGTGCCCGAGCAGCCAGCGGGCGCGGCGCTGCTCGATGAGGTTGGCCAGGCGCCAGTCGGGTTTCGCATCGGGATTGACGGCCAGGGCGCGCTCGAGCAGGGCCTTGAACTCGGCCGAGTCCTGGCGCTGCACGGAGACCGATTCCGCCAGGGAGACGAACGGTCCGGCCATCTGCCCGCGGCTCAATTCGACCGCGCGCTTGAAATGCTGCCGGGCGCGCGCGGCAGGGTCGCCCTGGCCCTGGCTCCGGCTCATCTCGTATGTGATGAGGAAAGAGTGAATGGCCCCCGAGTCGAAGCCCTCGTTCAACTCGAGCGCCCGGTCTATGAGCGCCTCGACCTTGGGCAGGTCGGCGACCAGGTTGGGATTGTCCTTGCCGACGGATACGGCCGCGGCCCAGGAGACCGCAGTCCAATAGAGCAACGGCACATCTTTGGCGCGGGCGGCCCGGGCGGCCCCGGCCGGGGCACGCTCCAGCGCCGTGCGGAAGCCGGCGTGGCCGCTCTCCAGCCCCCGCAGGCCGTAATCGCGCGCCCGCAGATACAGCCGGCGCGCCCGCGCCCTCAACTCCGCCGCCCTGCCAACGTCCTTGTCTTCCACTTCATCGGCCTCTTGCTGCACAAAGGCCCAGGCATACTGGGTGAACCCGCTGGCGGTGGCAAAAAGCAGGCCCCGATGGCGCGGACTCTCACTGAGCAGGCTCTCCATGAGCTTGAGGCTGAATGGCAGGGCGGCCTTGACCAACTCGGGGTCGTCGTCCGCGGCGAAGGTGGTGCCGCTGCCGGCAAGGGCGTTGCCCACCTGGTTCACCGCCAGGCGTTTGAAGGAACAGCCTGAAGTCGCCAGGACTGCCAGCGCCAGTGCCGTTAGAAATGACGAATGACGAATGACGAATGACGAAAAGCAAATGGGGGTGTCTGGACCCTGTCCCAAACGCTCTGATTCCGGACCTTTGTCGCAGCCTTTGTCGCAGCCTTTGTCAAAAAATGGCCAATCCGACAAAGGTTCCGACAAAGGCTGCGACAAAGGTCCCCCCTCCCCGCTGGCCGTGTATGATTTCATGCTGTTCACCAGGGCAAACGTGTTTCTTCCTGAATCCGAAGCTTAGCGCAGCCGGCTATCGTCACACCAATTGATAATAGTGGTGTTGCCGCCAGTCCAGTCAATGCGATAAAACGAGCGGCATAAGGTTTATCTGGTTTATCTGGCTTTTATTGGCTTTAATTGTGGATCTGGTGGGCAGTGCGGGGCCGATGGCCCCAGCGGGCTGCTCGTGGCCTGTAGCCCGCCGTCCTCGGCGCCCAGGCATTTTGAGAATTCGGCGGCCAGGGCCCGGAGGGAGGGGTCGCCAGAGGCATGAAGCTGGGCGAGGGTCTCCCGGCGCGCAACGTCAACGACGCTTCGATGAGCCGGGCGAGCCACTCGCGCCTTTGTTGGAGGCTTTGCCAATTGACAAAGCCGCCCTGCTTCCACTGGGAGAGGTTGACCTCGTTGATGGGCCGGCGCTCGAAATGGGTGGTGAGCACGGCCTGGACCTCGGGCAGCGAATTGAGCCAGGCGGCGAGCTCCTTGGCTTCCTGGCCATCGTCGAGCCGCTGGTTGAGCTGGTCGCGAATGGCGCGGGGGAGATGGGCGATTTTACCGTTGCGGCTCATTGGGCGCCGCGGCGGGGGTGTGGGCAGAGGCGCTCTTGATTGCGGGCCAGGGGCGCATTCCCTGGCCGAATCGGCGAGAGGCGCCATTACGAGAGTTTCTCATGGGTGGCACTTTGCGCCGCTTGGAGCCCCTCCTGTCCAAGGACAGCGCGGACTGTTCGGAGTATGCGGGGCTTTCCGGGGTGATCTGGAGCTCTGAAAGAACTCCCCCAAACGGGATTTGGCGCATTGAACCCCCGAACCTCGACCGGGCGTCCCCGTCCCGCGAAGCGTTTTGGACTGCGGTCCCGATGCAGTATCGGGACCGCTTTTGTGTCCCCTGGGTGCCGAGGCGAAAGCGGCAGAGGACTGCCGCAGTCCAAAACCTCCGGGCTTGGGGTCGGTTCCTGGGGAGCGGCATGCCCGACACGTCCGTGGTCGAGCCGGCCAGACGAGGGATGTCCTTCAGTTAAACGGGTGTGGCGCGCACGACGACGACCCAAGCCGAACCGAGTTGGTGGGAAGGCATCAGTGAAAAGTTATGGTGTTCACCAGCGCCTCGGCTTGGGCGTCCAGCAGATTGCCTGTGGCGTCCGCCTCGGCATCGCGCCGCTTCGCCGCGAGGATGCGGTCAGCCAGTGGAACGATGCCCTTCCGGCAGCCGGTCGTAATCCGGCGGTTCAACGTCCGGCACTTCCTTTAGGGCATCGAGAAACTTCTCCCGGCTGCCGCGCTTGGCGCGCAGGGCGACGTAGCTCTCGCTGCTCCAGACTCCGATGGATTGAGTGACGGCGAGAGTGATGATTTGCTCCAGTGGAACATTCTCGCGCTCCGCAAGCTCTTGCGCCTGCTTGAGCACCGGCTCTGGAATTTGGGCTTCAACGGTCTTCATTTCAGCTCGCGCAGTTTTATCAGCATTTGCGCCGGTGTGATGGCTTCGATTCCGAAACTTCCCACTCCCGCGAAATTTCTCAAATTGTGCGCCACAATATAGCGGGCATTCGCGGAGACGGCGAGTTCTAAAATGAAATCATCATCGGGGTCATTCAGAAATGGACGCCAGCGAAAACTGATGGCGTGCTCCCGCCCGCTCGCGGCCAGGTAATCAAGCACATCTTCAATCCGTTCAGGATGCAGCCAGAAACGTTGCGCTTCGCGACGCGCGACTTCTTCGTATTCAAGCAACAATGCCGTGGACAGGTGCAACTGCCAGCGCCCATCGCCCGCCAGCCGCAGCAAATTCGAACGACGCGCCCCGGCGCGAACGCAAGGCGGCAACCAGGACGTTCGTGTCCAAGACTGCTTCGAGCGGCTTCATTTGGCTGTGCGCTCCACAATTCTAATTTCCTCCGGGGGGTGAACATTGGGTCACATCTCAACATTTGACATTTGCCCCATACACAGACGCTCTTCTGTGATCATGTTTCAATGTTGTTGCGGCGAGCGCCCACTGTCAAATGCGAAATGGATTGCCAAACGTCAAATGTTGAGATGCGGCCCCGATGGCTTTAGCAGACTTCGACAGCCTTTTTGGCCGCCTCGTGTTGGGGGTCATCGCTCCTGGCTAACCGGCAGAGGATGTTGGAGTCAACAAGGATGGACACGGCCGGCGTTGCGCATCAGTCGTATATGGTCTCGCGCCGCGCATCAACCGGCGGACCGGGGCGAGCGGGAACGGTGACGACCCAGGCTCGAAACCGGCGAAGCCGTTCTTCTGGAGAATATGGCAGCGGTGGCAGGTCCTTTTCGGCGGCCTGGTCGAGGACACGGGAGGCGACCGATGCTTTGTCCGCACCGGCCGCGCTGGCCTTCCGTTCCAGCCAGGCGTCGGTTCTTGGCGAGGCTTCAATTGCAATCGTCATGACAAATTGCTCAAATATACCGTTCTTGAGCGGCTGATCGACACCCTGACACGGAACGGGCGCGAGGGTCAAGTAGTGAATCAGTTACCCAGGTGGGAGGCGTCAGATTATAACTTCCGCCATAGACGTTAATCAGGTCATGAGCCGTGGCGACAGTAAGAGCAAACGAGCGCAGTCAGAGGACGCATAAGTGTAAAGTTATTCGTTGACCCCTTCCTCCGACCGTGGTTGACCCCTTCCTCCGACCAGTTGTTAAAATTGCAATTCCGTCGCCAGGTTCAGCCGTTTTTAGCCCGCGAAGAACTCCGCCCGGATGCGCAGGTTGCCCTGCGTCTGCGGCGTCAGGTTGTTGGCCGTCAGGATGTAGTTCGTGTGCAGCCCGCTCGACCTCACCCCGAGGTAGCCGTTGTAGAAGCACAAGTCGGTCCCGACCGGCGTATTCGCCGTGATGGCGTTCACGCCGCTGACAACCAGGTAGGCCGAGCCTTCCGCTTCGATCTCCTTGGCCTTCTCCACCGTGACCTCCTGGCCATTGGTGAAGGGCGATTCCACGCCCACCGGGGTGTCGGACGTGACGCCGACCCGCACTTGGCGCGTCAGGTGGCCAATGAACGTGTTGTGTTGCGCCACATCGAACTGCGCCGGGTCCGTGGCGTGGGCGCCCAGCGCGAACCCGCGCGGGACGGAATCCGGGCCCTCGGGCGCCGTGAATTGGAGAGACGCGTTGATCGAGCGGTCCCGCCGCGTGATCTCGAATGGAGAAGCCGGGTAAAAGTTCATATTTGTTTGCTTGGTTCAGGTTTCAGTTGGTTATTGGCCTGCCTGCCGGCAGGCAGGCTATTGGCCGTCAGGCCAAAGTCAGTTTCCTCCCTTTCGGTTTGTTCTCGGTTGCCGCCGCAGCCGGGGCGCCGCCGCCCAGGAGCGGCTCTGCCCTGGGCTCGCGCGTGCTCGGCAGGACATCCGCGAGGAGGGCCAGCTCGCTGTTGAACTCGGTCGCCTTGCCGGTGATCTCCTCCTGCATCTTCTTGAGGCGCTCGAGGAGGCCGCCGGCGTACTCCTGGATCTGGATCATGGCGCGCGCCAGGCTGTTGAAGCTCCACGCCGCTTCCTGCGCGGCCGGGATCTGCTCCAGCGGCTCCAGCCCGCTGAGCGCCTCGTTCAGCTCATCGTGGAGCTTTTTCAATTCGGGCCGGAGGCTCTCCGGCAGCTTTTCGATGAGCCCGTGCAGGGCCTGCACCTGCCCGGTGTAAAACTGGCTGAGGAATTTCCTCACGTCCGCCCCGGTCTTGATGTCCGAAAGTTTCATGGTTTCTCGTCTCAACGTCTCGTTATTTCACTGTCTTGCCTCCCCTGCCTCATATTTCCGCCAAGCTGTCAACAATAAAAATGCAAATCGTTAAAAATGAATTGAAGGCTAAACGCGCCCGCGAAACACGCCAAACACGCGAAAAGAGAACTCTTTCGTATGTTTCGCGTATTTCGCGGGCCATTTCCATTAGCGATTATCAGCGTGGATTAGCGGTTTAATCTCCGCGGCCAGCCGGCGGTAATATTCCGCGAGTTCGCTCATCCATGGCTCTGTCCCGCTCGCCAGCATCTGCTGCACCTAGGCCTCGCCTTCCGCGCCCAGCCGCACCAGGCCCACGCCCTTGTAGTGGACCTTGCCATTGATCCCGCCCTTGAGCAGGACCACCCGCATCTTCTCGCAGATCGCGTCCGGCTTGATCCGCATCTCGTTCAGGTCGAGCGTCTCGATCAGCTCCTCCGGCGCCTCAGCCAGCTCGACATAGCCCATGCCGGCCTTCTTGAATTCGGGCGGGCTCGAAAGGTCGAGCAGCGCCCGGGCCTTCTTTTTCCCCTGCTCGAGGCGCAGCAGCACAAATCCGGATTCGAGCGGGTGATAATCCACCTCCATGCCCACCGCCCAGCGGTGCCGCCCGCCCAGGTGCTCACCCAGGATCTGCGGGACTTTCTCCGCGTTCTTGTGCAGCACCGCCACCGCCCGGATGCCGACCGGCGGCGTGAGCTTGTCCGCGCTCCCGTGCATCACCCGCGCAGCGTCAAAACCGCCGGCGCCGCAAAAAACCAAATTCCTATGTGCAGCCTTCAACCTTTGACATGCTCGCCGGCGCAAGTCCTGCCTCGGCAAGGGATGGTTGGGCCGAGTAGTGATAGCAGACCCTGGCCGGGGGAGACCCTGGCTGGGGCAAGCTCTGCCGTAAACGGGCGGGCCTGTCGGCGGCGCATAAACGCCGGCGGGGACTGGTCAGCCGCTCTAGCCAACGTGCAGGCCGCAACATTACGAGAAAACTGCCGCCCCGAGATTGTTTCCTCCTCTGAAGCCAGTGAGGGGGCTAAATTCGGAACAGCCGAAGCGCGATAGGAATGGCGAATGCTCCCATGACCGAGGGATAAGCCATCAAGTGAGCTTGGTCAGCCGACGGGGTAGAGGTAGCGGCATGTATGGACAGTATGACAAAGCAAAGAAGGGAAGGCGAGCCGAACGGCCCGATAAGGGCAAAGACCGGCCAGCGTAAGCGGAGAAAGCCAAGCTGGACGGAGTTCGTCAGGCTGGCGGATCAGGCCGTAGTAGCGATTGCAGGCGCGGACATGATAAACCGTGCTGAGCCAAGGGCCTGTGGGTGCAGCCGCGGTTCCAGACGCCTGGATATGAAATGGCCAGAAACGGATGAACCGCAGGTCCTGCGTCAAACGAAGCCCCGACAGGTTTCGGAAGGGCGCAGGATGGCAAGGCTGGTTTCCAGCGGTACTGGGGAAAACCCGCCGTACGGAATGAATAGACGGGGCGGAGGAAACATCGGCATGACCCGAGGGCTGTTTGGCACGATGCTCGAAAGGGCTGAAAGACTGGAAGCCATTGGTCTAAAACCGGCTGCGCGTCCGCCCCACTCGACCAGTGACGCGCGGCTCAAGAATGACCCAAATACGGTGGTTGGGAATCCAAAGTGCGACGGCTCGACCACGGCGACTGATTTCACGCTGCAGGAGCTGGTGGCGCATTTCACCATCCCGGAGGTGCCCGACGTGGCGACCATGGACCCGGCAGAGTACGGGAGGAACCTGGAGGCGCTCGATGGGCTGGAGGCGGTCCTGCGGTCTTTCAGACCAGAGACAGCCAGTAGCCAATAGCCGATGGCAAAGGCCTCGAGCTTAGCGGGCCAGCCTGGCCATGAAGCCTTGGGAGATTTGAGCCGCTTTGGCAAGGCCGCGGGCGAGGTGCGGTTCGATGGTGAAATCGGGGTCGCGCATTCGCGCCTCATCTTGGGTGTCGGTCTTCAACTGCAATTCAGGGCTGATATAGACCATCGCCAGCCATATATCCACGTCCCTGCGCGGCAGCACGTGGCATGGACCGTAGCGTGCGACCATGCCATAGTCATCCAGCCGAAGGTGCTGCGCCCAGCAGATTTGGCACGCCAACAAGAGCTCATGGAGCACAGCATATTCCCCGGGGTTTATGGGGAGCACTTCCTTGTTCGCCTCGAAGACGGTATCCAGCTTGACCCGGCTCTGCCGAAATTCTTCCAGCGTTCCGTGGCAGGCAACCTTCATCGCCGCGAGAGCATCCCTGAACTCCTTGGCCGCTTCGTGTTTGGCCCGATTACCGCATGAGGGAAGCAGCAGGAGCAGCGCAAGAAGAGGGGCGATTCGACTGACTTTCATGCGAGCAGCTTGCAACTCTTTTTGCATATTTACAACTCCGAAAACGACCTATGAACCAATCACTTACACTTCGTCCGTTTCAACGTCAGGACCTGGCCCGGGCGGCCATGAAGGAGCGGCTGGTGCTGTCCTGGGATTGCGGGCTGGGCAAGTCCATCGCGGCGGTGGTCTGGCCGCTGCTCAAGCTCGGCTGGACGCGGCAGGCGGACCAGCTCAGGCCCAAGGGCGCGGTGCTGATTGTGGCGCCGGGGGACACGCACCAGCAGCTCAACAATCAGCCGGGCAGCGTTGGCAAAATTGTCCTTGGCCCGCTCGTCCTTGAAGCTGGCCGGGACGAACTGGATGAAGCCGGTGGCCGAGTCGGCCAGGAGCGCGGGCGGGACGTGGCCGATGTTGCGCATTGAATACTCGGTGCGACGGCTGCGTTTACGCACTCCCGGGTGATGCCGCCCTCAGGTTCGTGTAAATCCCCTGGCTGCTGGCAATCAGAGATGTAGAACAAAGGCTGGCGCTCGGTTTACGCATCCCCAACGGTGACTACAACATAAACCTTTTCCCGCACAATCCTGGAAACTTCGGCTCGAACACACATTCCGGCATCCATCTGTTTGGCAAGGACGGCGGCGAACTCCGTCGTAAGGTATCCCAGAGTCTCATCCATATGCATGGTCACTTTTATCGCGTTTGGGTCATAAGGGTTATTTGGTTCTCGCACAAATCGCACGCTGTCTCCTGGCGCAACACCATCCACATGGCCCCGATGATATTTGATTCCCACAACAAGAGACTCGATTTGATGCGCTTTGCCTTCAGATTCTGGCGTGGCACTTGGCCGCCCGTCCTTCGACCAAGCAGAAATGCTAGCCTCGCCAGCCGATGGAAGATGTCCAGCGGGGCGAGAAATAGGTTGAAAAACTTCGGCAACGAACTTCCGACACTTGTGTATTTCCAACTCCAGCATAGGCAGCAGTCGTTCGGCTTTCTCTTTTTCACTGCCGTTCCATTTCGCGACCAAATTCACCCCCCGTTCTTCGTAACCCTGACGTTTCTGGCGAAACTGGGCAAGGGCAGCCTCCCTCTCGGCCTCAGACCTGATTCGGGGATTGCGGTAATGAATTTCGGTTGCAAATAGACTCCGCAGTTCGGCAAGTTCGTCCTGATACTCAAGCAGACGCGCACCGACGTGAGCTGCGGTCTGGTCACGACAAGGGCGCCCGTCCGAAAACCGTTTGCACAGGGACATTCTGCGTGAAATTCGCGAAATCAGCGATTCCGCTTTGCGGGCGTATTCAAGCAAACCATGACACGACTTGCATATGGCTACCAGAGTGTCAGGGTGAAGATGGTCCTCGCCCACAAATTCGTAATTTAGATGATGGACCTGACTTGCATCTTGAGCGCACCTGCAACATTTCGCTTGCCTCGACGTAAGAACGGCCTCCTTGACCAGTTTCCAATAACGGTTTCGATAGAAATCTGGCCTAGGACCAAACCGATGGAGTTCGCGAAAGGCTTGTCCTCCCATTCGCAGCCATTCAGCATGTGATGATTCAAAACCGGCTGGAACTTGCTGCATCATCATGCGGTTCTCAGGAAACGGATGTCGTCTCCGCTGCCAGAATTCTCACGAATCGCAACGCGGCTTTCTTCCCAACGGGCACGGATTGACGAGTCTTATCTTGCATCTGCGGCGTCAAATGAAACACGAGTCGGGTTGAAGGCGCAACCGCAAAACGAAGCAATGGCACGGGCAGATTGAAACCGTTCAGGCAATCAGAAGCACGGGTTGCGCCGCTCGAACGCCGACAAGCGCCGTGGGGTGGAAATCGCGCTCGCCGAATTTGGAAACTTGAGCGACCGCTTGCTGGCGCAGATGTGCGGCGTGGCCGAAAAGGGGTCCAAACTAATGACACAAGCTTGTCTTTGGCGCTGGTTTTTTGCCCGGGTTGTGCCAACCTGCTCGAAACCCATTGGGAAACCCATTGGGGTCGTGTCTTGTCATTTGGACAATCGGTCCCGGATTGCGGCTATTTCTTCTCGCAGGCGGGGATCGGTTTCGAGGCGCCGGCCAAAGCGGGCGAGGGTTTTGCTCACTACGGCGTAGTCCAAACCGCCAGTTGACTCAAACCCATAACCGGGCCAGCGGCTCGCGCCAGACCCACGCCAGCGGCGGGCGGTAGCCGGCGTAAGCGGAACCCTTACGCCAAAACACTCCCCAAGCTGGCTCAGCAATTCCAAAAAATGCAAACGGACTGCGTCAGGAAAGGGGTCAGCCGTAGTTTGGTTCGTTGTCGTTCATTCGCTTTCATCGGCGCAGATGCCTAAAGGCGGTTGCGACCCATCGCTCGTGCCGCCGCGATGCGCAGTTTGCGAGGCGTGTTCGCCCTATATTAACCTTCAGATACTTCAGGCAACCAAAAAACCCCAAACTATGGGTTGACCCTTTCTCCGTCCATGCGCAAGAGCATCTGCCGCCTGAAATTGTCGCCCCCGAGGCACCAGCCCCGGCGCAAAGCCTCGAACGCCTCCGGGTCGGCCTCTTCCGGTATACGTGCGATGGGGCCCCTGTGGCCCTCTCAGCAGCGCCATTCAGGCTGGGTCAATCAAGTCAACCCAAGCCAAAGTTTGACACGCGCTTCGACCTCCTTCAATTGGGCTGGCGTCAGCACCGCCCGTCGACGGATGAGTTTGACAGCGGGAACCGTGTAAAGGCTCTGGGCATCGAAACCGCCATGGTCGAGGCCCGGGACTCGCAACGGCACCTCGTAACGGGAACCGCGTAAAGCCGTTGTGTGAAAGACCAGCGCGACCGGTACTCGGTCTTCGTCCGCGATGTCGCAACCCAGCACCAAGGCTGGGCGTACCTTGGCCGCGAGCCGAAATCAACCTGCCAGACCTCGCCACGCCTCACGCTTGGCATCCGCAGCCTCCCGTTTATCGAGGGCCCGCGCGCCCTCCGCCGCGATCGCCACCATCTCCTCGTCGCTGAGGCGATCGTCAATTTGCGCCTGGAGCCAACGCGCCAGCGCCAGCTTCTTGCGCGGCGTCAGCTTGGTCACCGCCTGCTTGATTTCCATCACCGTGCTCATGTCCTGACTGTAACGCCGCTGGGGGGGCGGTGCCAAGCACGAACCGGCCGCCACCGCGCCGCAGGCCCGTGCTCCAATTCCCGCACGGCCCTGCGGCAGGGACCGTGGTGGATTGTGGTGTTGCCGCGAGGCCTTGCCGTCCCACAGGACTACCTGCCCGTCCTGGCCCCGATAGCGGGCCTGCTGCCAGACCGCTTGTTGAAAGCTCAGAACCGGCACCGCCTTGAGCACCCCGTAAATGGCATTCTCGGCCGGGGTCGCTGAAACTCAACCGCTTGTTTTGCATGCCAGCGAGCAAAACAAAAGAAACGGCGAGTGTGCAGTGCCGAGTCAAACTCCGTCGCAGGCACCGGCTTACTGGGATGGCCAAAACCGCCCTGTTTCAGGGTCTGGGCGCGATGACGAGGGTCTTTTCGGCCATGACGGCTGCGGGGGCGGTTTCGACGGCGGGGAGGTGGGTCTTCCACCAGCAGGCGGCGTCTTGCGGGGTCCAGGCGCCGGCAGTCCGGCAGCGGCCCAGGGCCTCTTCAAGGGCCTCTGCGCCGGCGGGCCGCTGGGCGGGCAGCTTGGCCAGGCAGCACAGGATCAAGTCCTCGAGGTCGGCTGAAATCTCCCGGCCCAGCCGCTGGGAGGGGGCGCAGGGTGTTTCCTTGACCTGCCGTTCGAGCAGTTGTTGGACGTTGTCGGTCTCGAAGAGGGTCTTGCCGGTGAGCAACCAATAGCCGACGGCCCCGAGCGAGTAAAGGTCGCTGCGGGCGTCCAGGACCTCCGGGGTCTGGATGGCTTCAGGGGACATGAAGTGAGGGGTGCCGACGACGGCACCTTCGGCCAGGCCCTCGGGGCCCGCATGGGAGGCTTTGACCAGGCCGAAGTCGAGCACCTTGACGGTGTCGCAGACGCCGCCGCGGCGAGTGAGGAGGATATTGGCGGGTTTGAGGTCACGGTGGATGAGCCCCACCCGGTGCGCCTCGGCGACGGAGCCGCAGACCTGGCGCAAGATATGGATGACACGTCCCTCGGGTTGCGGGCCGAATTCGCGTCCGAGCCGGTCGAGGTTGATGCCGCTCAAGTATTCCATGGCATAGTAGAAGAGGCCCTCCGGGGTGCGCCCGTAATCGTAGATGGCCACTGTATTGGGATGGGTGAGCTGGCTGGTGATTTGGACCTCGTGCTCGAAGCGTTCGGCCGTTGCCGCGTTGGTGAGGTCGGGGCTGAGCACCTTGACGGCCACGGGCAGGCGCAGCAGTGTGTGCCGGGCGCGATAGACCATCCCGTTGGCCCCGCGCCCGATCTCCTGGACCAGCACGTATTGGCCCAGGCGCCGGGCGGCCACGGTGCTCTTGAGGACAGAGGCCTGCAGCCGCTCCAGCAGCAGGGAGAAGGCAAAAATGGCAATCCCGCCCAGGACCAACAGCAGAAACAACGTCAGAAAGACCCGCCGCACGACAAACAACGTCTCGAAGGCCTCGTCCGTGGCCTCCTCCGTCGCCACGCCCAGGTTGCAGCCCGGCAGCCAGGTCCAGGCGCCGATGACGTTGACGCCGCGGTAGTTCCGGTATCCCTCGACATCGCAGCCTTGCGATTGATGGGTGGCCGAGGCGGCCATGCGCGTAAGGCGCATCCGCTGGCGGGGCAGCGCGGGGGGTTCGCCGCGATCCAGGTCGGCCCCGGGGTCCAGCAACCGCAGGTTTAGAATGGCCGTTGCCTGGGGCGTATCGGGAATCAAACCGAGGTACTTCAACTCCGGCTCGAACCTCGATGTGCTCAGCATCACGCCCTGGTTGTCGAAGGCGTAGGCCTCGCCGCTCTCGCCCATCCGGGCCACCAGGAAGATTTGGCTGAACTCCTCCTCGGGCTTCATCCGCAGGCCAAGCGCCGCCGCCACCGTGCCGTCGGCAGCTCTGACCGGCGCGGCCACGAACATCACAGGGGGTCGTTCCTGTTCCCCAGGCGCAGGCTCGCCCGCAAAGGGCCGCGACACGGTGGATTGCCCGTCCAGCGCCCGCCGCGCAAACAACCTGTAGCCGCCGGCCCCCGGCCGCCGACCTGTGAGGCCATCGGTGACGCCAGCACACGCTCGCCCGCCCCGATGACGACGTAATCCAGGTATTTGTGTGATTCCAAGAGTGGCTTGAGGGCAAGCTGCAAGGCCCGCGCGGCCTGAGACTGCGCCAGGGCGGATTGGCTGATGCCGGGCTGCTTTGCCTGCTCGGCCAAGCCCAGGATCGCCTCGCGAACCGGCGGGTCCGCCACGAAGGCCTTGGCGTCGGACTCCTTTTGCGAAATCCAGAGCTGCAGGGCGGCCACGTCTGCATTGAGCAGGGTCTGCAGGCGCCCGCTCAGCTCTGTCTTCATCGTCCCCTCCAACAAGTCGCGCGTCCAGAAGCCGGCCAGGCCGATCAGCAAGGCCCCTGCCAAGGGCCAGATCCAGAGATACCTCGAAAGCACCAGCGGCGCCCGAGCAGCGGCTCGGGCCAGGCGCCTCCGGCCGCCGCCGCCGGCCCCTGTTGCATCTGCTGTCACTACGCCAGACTGGGCAGAGCCACCGCGCTTGTCAACCAATGAAGACGTGGGACGGGAGGCAGCAAGACGTGAAACGTGATGCGTGAAACGTGAACCGTTGGGCTATTGTCGGATGTCCCTTCGGGACAAGAAAGAGCGGGGCGAATGTTCAAAACTCGTCCGTCATGCCGGTTTCAGGCTTTGCTGGTTCCAATCCTTCGTTTCCTTCGTTTCCTTCTGTTGAATGCGCTGTTCCTTCTCCCCTTCTGTGCCCCTGCCGCTCGGCGCCCCTGATGCCCCAGGGCGGCGGGCGTTCGGCCACGAAGCTCGTGCCTTGAGAATCTGCCGAGAAGTAGTCGGGGCGGCTTGCCTGCTTCACCAGTTCTTTTGCCAGGGCCAGGATCCTGTCCCGGGGGCGCGTGCCGGTGCGGCGGGCCGGCCTGCCCTCGTAGAGGCCCCACGGCTCGAGGTCTCGCTCGACCATGGTCCCGGGGGCGATAGCCGCGCCCTCCCCGATGGTCACGCCCGGCAAGATGATGACATCGACCCCGACCGAGACGAATCGCTGGAGGGTGACGGTGGAAATCCTCACGACGCGGAATTGGAGGGGGATAGCCGCCCCGGTGAGGCCCTCGCCCGCGCAATCGTCGCTCGAACAAATGATGCGGCACCCGCCGGCCAGGCTCGAAAAATCCCCCATCACCAGGCGATCATCCCATCCGCCCAGGACCGAGCAGTGCGGCCCGATATGGACGTAGTTGCCCAGCGTGGCGGCGGTCATGATCACCGTAAAGGGATCGATGGCCGCGTAGTCGCCAATGTCCACCAACTCGGGCCGGGCGATGACCGCTTGCGGCGAGAGCCTGGCATCTTTTCCCAGTCTCATTTCTGTTGTCCGAATGCGGGACGACCCGTCCGCCTGATTCCGTAACGCAGCCGTTTCCGGAGGGAAACAATCGAGGGAGGCACCGCAACGAGCCCCCCTCGCCCCGTTCCCTCCCCACAGCCGTTTCCCTGGAAGCACGGGTCTTCCAGCTTTCCAACTCACAGCCTAACACGGGACCTCTGACATCCGCTGTCAGAGGTCTCAAAATCTTTTCCGCCTGAAACAAAAGGGACAAAAGGGACAAAAGGGACGCGAGCGACAAAAAGCCATGTGCACAACGGCGGCTCATGGTACATGTTGTTAGCGTGAGACTCTTTAGGAACCTTTTGGGAGTCGCAGTCTGCCTGGCCGCATGGCAGGTCCAGGCTGCCCATACGCAGGCGCGCCTGGTGCTGGGGGCGGATGCGGCACGGCCCGGAGACACCGTCCAGGCGGGCATTGTCCTCCACATGGACTCGGGCTGGCACACCTATTGGCGGAATCCCGGCGCGTCGGGCATTGCCACGGCCATCCAGTGGCAACTGCCCCAGGGAGTTACGCCCGGTCCCGCGCAATGGCCCGCCCCCGAGAAACTCGCCGATGAAGACCTCACGACGTACATTTACCGGGGCGAGGTGGTCCTGCTGGTCCCGCTCAATCTGGCCGCCAACCTGCCCCCGGGGCAGCTCGACCTCAAGGGCAAGGTCTCCTGGCTCGAATGCGAGACCGCCTGCATCCCGGGCAGTGCCGAGGTCCTGGCCGCGTTGAGCATCGGCGGGGCAACCAGGCCGTCCAAGGACGCCGCCCTGCTGGACGGCTGGGTCAAGAAGCTGCCCAGGCCCGCAGCCGCCGTGGCAGCCCGGGTCTGGTGGGAAGGCCCGATGAGCGGCGACTTGCGGCCATTGATAATTGAATGGAACTCGCCAGCGGCAGTCACCGAAGCGGATTTTTACCCGGACAGCAGCGAGCAGTTCGAGGTGCAGCCTGCCACAGAGAGGTTGCCGGCTGATGCCGGCAAGGTCCGGCTGCGCAAGCAGGTCAAGAAGCTGTCGGGCGATTGGCCCAGGCAAGTGGCGGGCGCGCTGGTCCAGAAAGCCGGTTCGGAGCGGCTGGCTTTCGAGGGGACCCTGCCGGTGGAGGGGGCGCGTGTCCCGGCTGGAGCCGCGTCGGCGCTGGGCGCGCCCTCGCTTTGGAAGATGCTTCTCTATGCGTTGATCGGGGGCCTGATCCTGAACGTGATGCCGTGCGTCCTGCCGGTGATCGCCCTGAAGATTCTGGGGTTCGTCGGCCAGGCCAAGGCCGAGCCGCGCCGGTTGCGGGCGCTGGGGCTGATCTATGCGCTGGGCGTGCTGACCTCGTTCCTGCTCCTGGCGAGTCTGGTCATCGGGGTCAAGGCGGCCGGGCATCGGGCTGGCTGGGGCATGCAATTCGGCAGCCCGCAGTTCCTGGTGGGGCTGACCACCCTGGTGACGCTGATTGCGCTGAACTTGTTCGGGCTGTTCGAGGTGAGCCTGAGCGGACGGGTGATCGGAGCGGCAGGGGGTCTAGCTACTAGGCACGGGCCCGCGGGGGCGTTTTTCAACGGGGTGTTGGCCACCGTGTTGGCCACGCCTTGCACGGCCCCGTTTCTGGGGGCGGCGCTCGGTTTCGCCTTTACTCAGCCGCCGGCCATTATCGTCTTGATGTTCCTCACGGTTGGGGTGGGATTGGCGGCGCCGTACGTGGTCCTGAGTTGGCAGCCCGGCTGGCTGAAATTCCTTCCCAAGCCCGGCCCGTGGATGGAGCGGTTCAAGGTCGCCATGGGATTTCCCATGCTGGCCACGGCGGTTTGGCTGTTCAGCCTGATACCGATTCATTATGGGGCGCGGTCCTGGTGGCTGGCGATGTTCCTGGTCATCCTGGCCTTGGCCGCGTGGGTCTATGGCCAATTCGTCCAGCGCGGCGGCGCCCGGCGCGGACTCGGCCTGGCGGTGGCTTTGCTGCTCCTGGCAGGCGGATACTTCTATGTCATCGAGGGCCAACTGCGCTGGCGCACGCCCGTGGAAGAGGCCCTCGCGCAGGGCAGCCTCAAGGAGAGCCCGAACGGCATCGACTGGCAGCGTTGGAGCCCGGGGGCGGTCGTCCTGGCCCGCGCCGCCGGACGGCCCGTCCTGGTGGATTTCACAGCAGATTGGTGCCTGACCTGCCAGGCGAACAAAAAATTCGCGCTCGAAGTCTCTTCCGTGCGCGCCAAACTGCAGGCCACCCAGGCGGTCGCATTCCTGGGCGACTACACCCGCTTCCCCGACAACATCACGGAGGAGTTGAACCGCTATGGCCGGGCGGGGGTGCCGCTCGTCCTGGTCTATCCCAAAGAGACCAACGCGCCCCCGCAAGTCCTGCCCGAGGCCCTGACCCCCGGCACCGTCGTGGCCGCCCTGGACCGCGCCGCGCGGTGAGGAACAAAAGCCTCACAGAAGCCAAGAGGCCTCACAGAAGGAAACGAAGGGAACGAAGGGAACAGAAGGAAACGAAGGGAACGAAGAATTCAGCCACGCTTCGAAGTCGCCAACACCCGCCACCCTTGCGAGGTTGATTCTGCATCGGAATCGGGTAAGCTTGGGCCGTGATGAAGACCGCGAGTACCGTGCCCCACATCCTTCTTGACCAAGAGGGCCGCCCGTGGGTGGACGAGACCAATGTCAAAGTTGTCGAGATAGTCCTGGACCACTTGGCGTACGGGTGGAATGCTGAGACGATCCAAGAGAACCATCCCCAAGTCTCACTTGCGCAGGCGTATGCCGCGCTGGCCTGGTACTACGATCACCAGGCCGAAATGGACGCCGAGATCGAGCGCCAGGAGGAGCGCATCCGCGCGTTGCGCGACGCCAGCGCGCCTTCCCCGCTCCAGCGAAGGCTCGCCGCCCGCCGCCGTAGCGGATGAGTTTGGGACTTTAGTCAAATCATATTTCTGTAACGCTGCTCGCCGCCCAGACCCCGCCGCCGCACGTGGGCGAAATATTCCTGGGCGACGATGAAGCCGGCACAATTGGGGGCGCCGCAGCGGCAGGGATAGTCTTTGTAGTCCTCCAGGTCGAACCCGTAATTGAAGGTGACCTCTTGGCCGGCCTGGATGTCGCGCTGAGCGACCAGCCAGATGCGGTTGTCGTGGACCTCGGCGTCGCAGTTGGGGGCGCAGCTATGGTTGATAAAGCGCGCCGGGTTCCAGTCCACGTTGCCATTGAGGTCGGTCTCCTGGTTGAGGCAAAAGATGTATTGGTTATCGGCCTGGCACCGGCGCAGCGATTCGTATTTGTCGATCGGTTGGCCCACGTACTCGATGACGCGGGTGCCTCTGGGGATGGGTAGCCTGGCAAAGCCGCCGGTGCCATGAATCGGCGAGGGCTTGAACACCAACCAAGCCGTCTCAGCCACGGGCCGGGCAGTGTCGGTCTCGTTCAGCATAATTCAACGGTTGGCAGAGGTTGCAGGCTCCAAAATGAGGGCGGCGGCATCAGGCGGCTGGAAGCCGTATTGGCGGGCGAACTCCTCAACCGGCGCCCGGATGCGGACAGGGCGATGCGTGAAGGGGTCAGTGTAGGCCAGACCCGCCGCCCGCAGGCCGAGCTGGAGCTGGGCTGGCCGGTCCGGCACCGGCCCGTAGAGTCCGTCACCCACCACGGGGTGACCGCAGGCGGCCAGGTGGACGCGGATTTGGTGGGTCCGGCCCGTAAACGGACGGGCCTCCAGCAGAGCGGTGCCCTGGCCGGCCTGGAGCAGACGGAACTGTGTCGTGGCCTCCTTGCCCCGCTCCGGCGCGACGCGCATCTTGCCGGGATTGGCCCGGTCCGGCGCCAGTTTCAGGCCGCAGCTCCATTGGGTTTGGGCCGGCACTCCCCGGACCACGGCCAGGTAGAGTTTGGCCACCTGGCGGCCCTGGAAGAGGGCGCCCAAGGCGCCCAAGGCGCCCGGGGTCTTGGCCAGCACCAGGATGCCGGACGTGCCCGCATCCAGGCGATGCGCAAAGCGCAAATAGTCCAGATTCCGCAACCGCGCCCAGAAATCGCCCGCCTTAATGGAGGCCTCCAGCGCCCGCTGGAGATTGCCGCTGCGCTTGTGCCACGAAGAGGGCGCCAACATCCACCCGGGCGGCTTGTCAATCACCAGCACCGACCGGTCTTCATACAGGATCAGAATCCGTTGGCCGGTCGGCAGTTCGATCCAGTTCGGCTTGGCCATGCCGGCAAGGTAACCCGATCCATCTCAGACGTACAACGCCGCCTTGAGCTCGCGCACCATGACGCCCATGACCGGGTGCCGCTGGGCGGGCTGGACTTCCAGACAGCGGAGGATGATCTTCTCGAGGCTGGGGGGGATGTCGGGATTGAGCTCCCGCGGCAGCAGGAACTCGGAGCGGTCGAGTTGGCGTTGGAGGATTTCGGCGGGCGTGTCTCCTGGAAAGGGCTTGGCGTTGGTCAGCAGTTCATAAGCGGCCACGCCGTAAGCGAAGATGTCCACGTGGTGGGTGATGGGCTGGCCGAGCAGTTGTTCCGGGGCCATGTAGGCCGGGGTGCCGGGGTTCTTCTTGGAGAGCTTCCTGGGTTTCTCCGGGATCTGCTGGGCGAGGTCGAAATCGATGAGGCGGACGCTGCCGTTGCGGGTGATGAGGACGTTTTCGGGCTTGAAATCCAGGTGCATGAAGCCGTTGGTGTGCATGTGATCGAGGGCTACGGCCGAATCGATGAGGATTTGGGCGACGTTATCGAGCAGGACCGGGTCCTGGCGGGCATAGAGGTCTTTAAGGTTATCGGCCTCGACGTACTCCATGAGGCAATAAAGCTGGCCGTTGATCTTGCCGTGCTCGACGTAGCCGATGATGCCTTCGTGGTCGTTGACTTTGGCGAGGATCTCGCAGCCGCGCCGGAAACGCTTGCGGGCGAAGAGGTTGAACCGGAGGCGCTCGTGCATGCGGCGCAGGGCGTAGGCCTTGTGGGCTTCGTCGGTGACCAGCCATATATCCGCCATGCCGCCGCTGTTCAACAATTCCTGGAGGTAAAAGCGCCCGAACGGCGCCGGCTGGGGCGTCGGGCTGGAATGGGCTTCTGTCTGTGGGCCAACCACCGGGACTATTTAGCACGAGGCGGCCTTGATTGACAAAGGTTTTCTTTGCCTGGGGCGGTCCTTTCCAGTAGAGTGGGTTTTTGAACTTGAACAGTTGGATGAACGCCGTGCTGGGCTTGGTTTATCCGGAGGTCTGCCAGCTCTGCGGCGCCGCGCGCGCCGCGCCGGCCCAGGGCTATGTGTGTACCGGCTGCAGGGCCAAGGTGCGGTTCATCGAGCCGCCGTTTTGCGAGCGTTGCGGCCGGCCTTACCCGGGTCAAGTGAGCGGCCCGTTCGAGTGCGCGGCCTGCCGGGAATCCGGTTGGGCCTTTGGGATGGCCCGCTCGGCGGTGGTGGCCAAAGCCGGCGTGCTGGAGGTCATCCACCGCTACAAGTACGGGCGGGCGCTATGGTTCGAGCCCTTTCTGGCCCAACTGCTTGTCAGCCGGGCGGCGCCGGCCTTGGCGGCAGGCCCATGGCATTGGCTGGTGCCGGTGCCACTGCACCCCGCCAAAGAGCGGCACCGGCAATTCAACCAGGCGGAGCGGCTGGCCAACCGGCTCGCCCGCGCCACCGGCATCCCCGTCAACCGACGGTTGCTCCGGCGGGTGGTCCCGACGCAGACGCAGACAAGACTGAGCCGCCCGGAGCGCCTGGCCAACATGCCCGGGGCCTTTGCCATGCGCGGCGGGGCGCGCCTGCACGGCGAGCGCCTCGTCCTGGTGGACGATGTCATGACCACCGGCGCCACCACCGGGGCCTGCGCCCAGGTCCTCCGGGCCGCCGGGGCGGCCGACGTTTGCGTCTGGACAGTCGCTCGCGGAATCTGAATATTATGGTCCGGCGCCTGCAATGACGACTATGGCACAATCGCCCAACGGCGCACCAAAATCCTCAACACCCTTGAGCATGGCTACCACTACCTTCACCAAGAAGACCCTTGGCCTGGAAACGGTCGAGCCCGCCGTGACCCCGCCGCCGCCCAGCGGCAACACCACCTTCGCCAAGAAGCCCAAGCTGGCCCCGGACAAACCGCGAAAGCGCGAGATCCCCGAGGGCCTGTGGAGCAAATGCCCCAAGTGCAGCACGATGGTCTTCGACAAGGAGTTGGACGAGAATCTCAAGGTCTGCCCTCATTGCCAGCACCATTCCCCGATCGGCGCGCGCGAGCGCATCCATTCCCTGGTCGAAACCTGCACCTTCGAGGAGATGGACGCGGAGATGAGCAGCGTCGACGTCCTCTCCTTCACCGGCGCGGCCTCCTATGTCTCGAAGCTGGAGAAATACCAGCGGGAGACCGGGCTCAAGGACGCGGTGCTGACAGGCCTCTGCAAGATCGGCGAGCACCGGGTGGCCCTTGGGGTGATGGATTTCAAGTTCCTGGGCGGCTCGATGGGGTCGGTCGTGGGCGAGAAGCTCACCCGGCTCATCGAGCGGGCCACGGAAAAGGAATTGCCCCTGGTCATCATCTCGACCAGCGGCGGCGCCCGGATGTACGAGGGCATGTTCAGCCTCATGCAAATGGCCAAGACCTGCGCCGCCCTCGCCTACCACGCCAAGGCGCGCCTGCCCTACATCAGCGCCCTCACCGACCCGACCACCGCCGGCGTCATGGCCAGTTACGCCAGCGTGGGCGACCTCATTATTGCCGAGCCGGGAGCCATGGTCGGTTTCGCCGGACCCCGCGTGATCAAGGACACCACGCAGGCGGAGCTGCCCCCGGGATTCCAGACCGCCGAGTTCCTGCTCGACCACGGCCTGATCGATGCCATCGTCCCCCGCAAGGAAATGAAGGCGCGGTTCATCGAATACCTCAATTACCTCATGGGATGATCCCCATCGAGGTCTTGTGCATTGGGCACGCTGCTCATGACCTGTGCATGAGCGTGGCGGCCTACCCTGCGGAGAACTCGAAGGTGCAGACAGATCGGCTCGTCGAGTCCGGAGGCGGCCCGGCCGCCAATGCGGCGTGGCTGCTGGCGCGTTGGGGCGTGCCGACCGCCCTGGCCGCCGTGGTGGGCGACGATGAATACGGCCGGCGTGTCCTGGCCGAACTCCGGCAAGGCGGCGTCGAATGCTCGCTCATGGAGACACGCCCGGGTTTTCTGACGCCGGTCTCCTTCATCATCGCCAACCGAAGCAGCGGCTCGCGCACCATCATCAACCGCCGCGCGCCGGCGGCGGCCCTCGACTTGCCGCGCCACAAGCTGGCCGGACTGCAGCCGCGCCTGCTGCTCTTCGACGGGCACGAGCCGGGCGCCTCGCTGGCGGCCCTCCAGGCATTCCCCTCGGCCATCACGGTGCTGGACGCGGGCACGCTGCGCGAGGGCACCGAGGTGCTCTCGCGGCGCGTGCAATACCTGGTCTGCTCGGAACGGTTCGCCGCGCAAGTCGCGGGCCACGAGGACGTCGACGGGCATTGGCAATCCTGCCTTCGCCTCGTGCAGGCCCGCAACGGCCGGGTGGCCGTCGTGACCTTGGGCGAGAAGGGCCTCCTCTTTTCGGACGGCCGCCAGGAGGGCCGCCTGCCCGCCCTGCCGGTCCAGGCGGTGGATACGACCGCCGCCGGCGACATCTTCCACGGCGCCTTCGCCTTCGCCCTGGCGCAGGCCATGGACCTCCACGCCGCCTTGCGCCTGGCCACCGTGGCCGCCGGGCTCTCCGTCCAGCGCCCGGGCGGCCGTCCCTCGGCTCCGGCGCTGGCTGAAGTCCTTGAACAGACGAGTTTGATTGATTTCTCTTTGCGCAACTGATTTTCTCGGACCATGAAGACCGCAATCCCCGGGCTGATCGGCGGCAGGGGCGGGATGCCCCGCACCCGGCGCCCCGCATCCTCCTTTCTTCCTTCTCGCTTCTCACTGGCCAGTGCCGCCACTTGTCTGGCCACGCTGCTGCTTTCGCCCCTGGTGCCCGGGCTGGCCGCCGAGCCGTCTGCCGCCGGCGTCCGCCAGGTCATCATTGCCTTCAAAACGCACTTTGACATCGGCTACACCGAGATGGCATCGAATGTCGTGCAGCGTTACCGCACCACGATGATCGATGACGCC
Source organism: uncultured bacterium (assembly GCA_963749495.1). GTDB lineage: Bacteria > Verrucomicrobiota > Verrucomicrobiia > Limisphaerales > UBA8199 > CAVQND01. The sequence goes on along the minus strand of CAVVMW010000010.1, from coordinate 267,200 downwards.
CTCCAAGTGGTCGACCAGAACCGGTTCCTGCCGCCCGAGCAACGATTCGTCTGGACCATCCCGGGCTGGCCGGCGGCCAAGGTGCTGGAGGACTGGCCCGGCCGGTTGCCCGAGCGGCAGCGGCGCATCCGGCAGGCCTTCAAGGAGGGCCGGTTTGTCGTACACGCGCTCCCTTTCAGCACGCACACGGAATTGCTCGAGCCGGAGGACATCGTGCGGGGGTTGGGCTATTCCACCCGGCTGGCGCGCGGCCTGGGGCTGGAGTTGGCCCGCGATGCCAAGATGACCGACGTGCCGTGCCATTCCTGGATTCTGCCCACGCTGCTGCGCCACGCGGGCGTGGATTTTCTCCACCTGGGCTGCAACGCCGCCAGCAGCTCCCCGCAGGTGCCAACGCTCTTCTGGTGGGAAGGGCCCGATGGCTCCCGTTTGCTGACCATGTACTCGGCCACGGGCTACGGCACGGGTTTGGCGCCGCCGGCAGACTGGCCTTACCAGACCTGGCTGGCGCTCATCCACACCGGTGACAACCACGGCCCGCCCCGCCCCGAAGAAGTGGCAAAGGTCCTCGCCGAGGGAAAGCAGATGTTGCCCGGAGTGAAAGTTCGCATCGGCCGCCTCTCCGATTTCGCGGACGCCATCCTGGCCGAGACAGCGCCCATTCCGGTCGTGCGCGGCGACATGCCGGACACGTGGATTCACGGGCCGATGTGCGACCCGGCCGGCGCGCGGCTCGCCCGCAATCTCCGGCCGCTCCTGGGCGTGGCGGAAGGGCTGGACACACAGTTGGCTGCGTGGGGGATCGGGCTGCCTGGCTCGCCGGCGCCGGTCCTGGCGGCCGCTCGCGAGCAGAGCCTGCTCTACAGCGAGCATACCTGGGGCGGCGCGCTTTATTGGATCGTCGAGCAATACTCGCAGCATTCGGGGTATTGGTACGGCCAGGCCTGGAAAGAACAACGGGCCGCCGGCCGCTTCAACAAAATCGAGGCCTCCTGGGCGGAACACTCGGCTTACATCGAGAAGGCGCGCGACCTGGCCCAGCCGGTTCTGGACCAGGAATTGAGCCTGCTGGCGCGCTCGGTCAAGGTCCCGGGCGAGCGCGTCGTGGTCTTCAACCCGTTGCCCTGGAAGCGCGATGGGCTGGTGAGGCTGCGCGGAGTTGCGCCCCGTGCCGGCGTCAAGCCGGTTGGCGGGCGGGAAACCGCCCCGGCCTGGACCCAAGACGGCGCCCTCTGCTTCGTCGCGCGCGGCCTGCCCCCGTCGGGCTATCGCACTTACCAGTTTGTCCCGGCTTCGGCTCGTCCCTCGGCCGTACGGGCGGACGAGGCTGCGCGCTCGCTCGAAAGCCCCAGCTTCAAAGCGGTGCTCGATTCGGCCCGAGGCGCAATTGTGTCCCTGGTGGACAATCGCTCCGGGCGCGAACTGGTGGACTCCGCCGCCGCGCATGGGTTCGGCCAACTGCTTTACGAGCGGTTTGATGCCGATACGGTCGCCGCTTATGTGAAGGCCTACGTGAAGATTGGCGCGGACTGGGCGGTGACGGAACTGGGCAAGCCCAGTCTGCCGCCCTCCAGCGAAGTTCCCTATCGCGCGGCATCGCCGACGGAAGGCACGCTGAGCTTCGAGCGATCGCCCGGCGCGGTGGCCGCCGTCATGCGCTTCCCACCAAGCACTGCCCTGCCCTTCGCTGTCACCACTCGGCTCACGCTCTACGCGGACCTGGCCTGCGCCGACCTCGAAATCACGGTGCACGACAAGCCGGCGGATTCGTGGCCGGAGGCAGGCTGGATTTGCCTGCCGTTCAAAGTGGACGCGCCGCAATTCCGCCTCGGCCGGCTCGGTGCGATCGAGGACCCCACGCGGGATTTCGTGCCGGGGGCGAACCACGACCTGGGGGCCATCCATACCGGCGTGGCGCTGTTCGACGCGCAGGGCCGCGGTGTGGGCCTGTGCCCGCTCGACAGCCCGATTGTGAGCCTGGAGCGGCCCGGCTGCTTCAAGTACTCCCCGGATTTCCTGCCGCGCAAACCCAGCGTCTTCATCAATCTCTTCAACAACCAGTGGAGCACCAATTTCCGGCTTTGGAACTCAGGCACCTGGACCTCACGCGTGCGTCTGTGGAGTTTCAGCCGATTCGATAACACCACCGGCTTGGCGGCCCCCTCGCTCGAAGCCCGCCAGCCTCTGTTGGCCGCCCTGGCCGATGGCGCCCCGGGTCGCTTGCCGCCGGCCCAACGCGGCTTGGCCCTTTCTCGCCCGGGGGTCGCCGTCACCGCTTTTTGCCCGGACCCGGATGGCGAGGGCACCCTGCTTCGGCTCTGGGAGTATGGCGGCAGCTCCGGCAAATGCCAAGTCCGGCTGCCCAAGGGCCTGAACGCCGCCAACGCTCAACCGGTGGATCTGCGCGGCCAGCCTGCCGGGCAATCAACCCCTGTCCACGCCGGGGCGTTCACTGTCCGCCTCGGTGCGTTCGCGCCCGCCAGCTTCAGGCTGAGCGCCGGCGAAAAAGAGAAAGGCCAATGATGAGCCTTTCTGTGAGGCTGAGAGCCGCACCCATGTGTTCGTCGGGCCATGCCTCGCAGCGAGCCGGGTGGTGGACATCAAGGGACTTCAGCCCGGTCCGAAGGATCTGGAGGCCACAGTAGCGAATCTACTTCTTATCGGGGGACATACGCCTCTGTCTTCACGCTGCCACGCCTCCGGACCAAAATGCTCTCCTTCCGGAGCGTCGTGTCGCCGTAACGGAAGTCACTGGAGCCGAAGTTGGCGACCACTTCGATCTTCTCGCCAAAGGTGGTGCGCTGGACCGTGCCGTCGGGAGTCAGCCATCGGAAGCTAGTCATCGGCAACAACGCGGTCTCCCGGTGCAGCGGCGAGAAAAACTCGTAATGCCTTTTGAGTTGCGCCTTGCGTTTTTGAAACTCCCGCACGTTCAAGTGGTAGAGCGGCGGAACCTGATAGAGCAGCTCCAGCAGTTCCACGGTCTTGGCCTGGTCCCTGGCCTTCATGCTGGCAAATGACCAATGGTGCGTGGCGATTACCGAGTCATGGAATACCGTCTGAAAGAGCGGCAGTCTGAACCGCGGCTCGAAGTAAATGTAGCGGTATTCCTCTTTGAGCGGCACGGGCTTGAAAAAGACCTGGGGCTCCTCGGGAGGGTAATAGGCCCCGAGATAATACTTCGATTGCTTGTTGTTCATGTCGGGGTCGCCCCAGCCAATGACAGGCGTCATGACGCCATGGGCAAAATGAATGGCCCCGGCCACGCCGGCAGAGCAGCCTTCGGTGCCGATCACCGCGCCAAACGTGTCGCGAATCCACGCCATGCGCGAGATGCGGGACTGCATGTCGGATTGCTGCGTCGCCGGATGCTTGTCCGAGTAATCGTCAAAGTACTCCCCGAACCCGTCGCAGTCGATGAACCATGAGTTGGCATGGAAGGCCGCCATTAAACCCGACACGCGTTTCTCCACGAAGGGCCGCGCTGCGTCGGGGCTCAGATGGAAGCCTTTTTGCTTGAATCCGCGCGATTTGCCGCCGTCGGCATTGACGATGGCCCCGGTTTCACAGAGCGCCGGGTCGAACTGCGCGGTCTCCCAGGTATCCGGCTCGTTCGGACGATGAATGGTATGATACGAATCGTAAGGGCCGATGAGGAAGCCCGCCTTTTTCGCCGCGGCAACGGTTTCCGGGCGGTCGATGAAGCCATCCCAACCATCACTGCCGAGCCAAAGGCGGTCGAAGCCCGCTGCCGCAAGCTGCTGGATCATCTTAGGCGAGGTCCCGTTGCCCCACGTCTCCGGCCTTGCCACGAGGTTTGGAAATGCGGCTGCCAGCAAGTGCGAGTTCAGCCGGCACAACTCCGCTTGGCTCAACTTGCTCTGGTCGGATTTCAACAAGGCAGCGCTCACCGGGTCCAGCGCGACGCCACGCCAGGCCGCTTCGTCATAAAGGTCACGCTGCTTGAGCAAACGGTTGAGGTCCGCGGCGATTTGGGACTCCATGTAACTGTCCGGCCATTCGGTTTGAATGAGTTTGGTCACAAAGTCCCTGGCCTCCGGCTTCATTAAGGACCAAACCCGCCTGGCGGGTGACGCCGCGAGCGCTTCGCCCCGGGCCTTGAGTTCCCGGGCAAACTTCTTCCAGTCAGTCCCATCCGCCTGGGCCAGCAGTTCGCGGCCCCAAAGATAGGCGTGCGCGGCGCCCAGGAGTTTCTCGGCCTCGGGCGTCTTCCGGATCTTGTCCTTGAAGCTGACAAATTCGCCCCGCTGGATGAGCCACTGCCGGTATAAGCGGGCGGGTTCGACCAGTGAGTTTGTTCCCACCTCGAAGACCACCTCGTATTCCTTCACGGGATGATTGCGGGTGAACTGGTGGGTCAACCGCGCATGCAACGCCTTGTCCGGCGCTCGCCGAAACTCCAGTTGGTTGTTGAACGGATTGGTCAGGATGCAAGTCAGCGTCGAACTGCCGTAATCCAGCCCCAGGAAGGGCAGGGTCAAATCGGCCGTCGTGTTCAGCTTTCCGCAATTGGTGAGGTGGGACGCCCACCTGGCATCGCCACACGGGGCATATACCCCTTCAAAGAATGGCAGAATCCAGCCCTTCGCCGAAGCCGTCTCGGGGATAACCGGGAAAGTGAACTCGCCCGGTTCCCCGGCCAGGACATGGGCCAGCAAACGGTTGCCCTCCAACTCGAATGTCACGGACACCTTTCGCTCGGGCAGCGACCACCGGGCTTGGGTGGCGCTTCTTTCCAAGCCCGCCACGTTCCCCAGGTCGGTCTGGGGAGCGGACGCCAGGATTGCAGGCTGCTCGCCCCTTCGCAACGTCACGGCCAGGGTGGCAGGATCAAAAGCCACGGCGCAGGAATCATTCTGAAGGGAGATCTCCCCGCCCGTCGTGAGCCTGCCTGAAGCCAGGAACAACAGCGCCGGCACGATGGCCACCGCCGCAAAACCCGGCCATAGGCCGCCAGGCCAGCAGGCGCACCCGCGGAGGGCCGGCGGAATCCGTTCTAAAGGCTTTACGCTCATGCAAATTGTGGAACGTTGTGGAACGCGTCCTCACCAGAAGATTCTTGCACGCTTCGCGCCGTTTGAACAGGCCAACTCAAAAGATCGTGCTGATGTCCACGGCATCGCAATTCACGCACACGACATCGTGCAGGCGCCTGAGGGGCAGGCGCAGCTCGCGGTGATAGGCGGACAGGTCCACCATGCCGCGATAACATAGCGGTCCCAGGTTCACGCCGTGCAGCGGGCGGATGAGGCCGTTCGTTTTGGAGAAATCCACGGCGAGTTCCGCGGCGGCAGGCGCCGCAACGGCAGACAGCAATGCGAGCAGAAAGAGAATTGGCTTTCCCATAACAGATGTTCTGACGGCGAGGGCGGCAGACTGATTCAGTTTCCGGAAAATTCGGTTCGCTATTTTGAAGAACGGTCATTGTCCATCCGTCGAACTTTCGAAATGAAATACATGCCCGCGCGATGCGATTTTGACACCCTCGAACCCTCTCGGCCTCCACGGACGGGGCCTCGTCCGGGCTTTTGTCGTCTCCGCTATCGGATAGCCCCTTTTGCACCCGTCCTCGCGGCAGTGTTCCTCGGCGGGCCACGGTTGAGCCAGGCCCAATCGTTGCAGGACTTGTATCTGGTCAAGGATGGCGTCTCTCGCACCCACATGGAGTATCACCAGATGTCCTTGGCCAAGGGCCAGGAAGCCCCGCTGGCCGACCTGAAAGGCCCCGGCAAAGTGACCTACTTTTATATCACCGACGACACCCAGGTGCGGTGGTTTCCCGGGCTGGTGCTCAAGGTGTTCTGGGATGATGAAACGGAACCCAGCATCCAAGCGCCGCTTTCGGACTTCTTCGGTGCCATGGGCGGCAAGACCATCGATTATCAGTCCGCGCCCATGCAGATCAACCACGCCTGCTACATGTGTTATCTGCCCATGCCCTTTTCGCGGCGAGCCCGGTTCGTTTTGGCGAATGACGGCGACCGGGACTACTCGCAAAGTGTGGCCTACGGCATCGATTACGAGGCGGGCGCGGCTTTCGCACAAGAGAAAAGCCGGTTGCACTGCGCGTGGCACAGGAGCAACCCGGTCAAGAACGGTCTGCACACGCTCCTGGATGCGCGAGGGCGCGGTCATTACGTCGGGGGTTTTCTCCAAGTCCACACCCAATTTCGCGGCTGGTGGGGCGAAGGGGACACGATCTTTGAGCTCGACGGCCAGCCGATGGCCCACACCCCGGGCACCGAAGACGAGTACGGCTCGTGCTGGGGTTTCGAACACACCTATTCGTATCTTTACAGCGGCTACCTGCAGATGGAAAAGGGCGACCATCGGATGTATCGCTGGTACTTGGCCAACCCGGTGCGTTTCCAACAGTCGCTCAGAGTCCAAATCCAGAACCAGCACAACAACGGCACGCCGACCACGAGCGACGCCGATGACTACACAAGCGTGGCCTTCTGGTACCAGGAGGAGCCGCATCAGACCTTCACGCTACAACCCTTCAGCGAACGCTCCGCGCCCAGCCGCGCGGGCGGACCAACCCAGTAGGATGAGATTGGTCATGGCACGGCGTATGTTCCTTGCCCTCGCGGGCACGACGCTGTTCCTGACACCCCAACTCTGGGGCGAGATCAAGGTCGTGAAGGAATAGGGTTTGCTAAAATCGCTTGGTCAGTGCCGCGCGGGTGATGCCCCGGTCTGGTCCAGGCCCTCCCGGGTGAGCACCGCCAGCAGCGCGTAATAGTTGTCCACCAGGAAGCCTTCGTAACCCCAGGGCGTTCCGTCCCAGGCCTTCCAGTCGTTGCTCCGGCCATTGGCCGCCTGGCCCTGAAAGGCGCCTTTCGCAAAGGCCTCGAGCATGGGAAAAAGGAGGCGATCAGCCTGCTCCCGACGGCCCAGATCATACAACGCCGCCAGGGTGAAGTAGGCGAAGCAGGCGGTGGCGCCCCCGTTCTCGTAGATCTGGAACCCGTCGGAGTTGTCCTCCTTTTCGCCGCCGCCCCACCGGCGCTCCAGATGCGCGTAGTCTTTCCGGGCGACCGGGATCAAGTTGCCGGGCAGTCCCAGATCAAAGCGGGTATAGCCGACGGCTTTCATTTTCTCCAGGAGCCGATCCATGATGGCATTTGCCTTTTCTTCGGCCACCAGCCCGTAGTGAATGGCGATGCCGTTTACAAAGAGAAAGTAATAGTCGTGGAGTTGGCCGTCCGCGCTTCGCCAGCCGGCCAGGACACCGGTGGCCGGGTTGTAGAAGGCCTTGAAATAGGCGGCGCGCAATTTGTCGGCCGCCGCGCGCCAGCGAGCGACGTCGTTGGTTTTGCCCAGTTTGGCGGACAGCTCCTCGAGGCCCCGGAGGGCGCGGTGGGCCAGGGCATTGGCGTAGGCGTCCTCATGGCCGAAGCCGATTGTATCCCACCAATTGGACGGGCGTTTGTCGCCCTTGCCGGACCAGGAACCGGAGTTGCCACTGTAGGGATATTTGAAGAGGCCGTTGCCGTCGGCACCCATGGCCAGCAGCTTGTCGCCCCAGTCCTTGAGGCGAGGGTATTGTCTCTGGAGCCAGACCTGGTTGCGGCTGCCGGCGACATAGTCGGCGGCGGCAATCAACAACGACGGATAGCTGTCCAGGTAAGGCGGATCACGCGTGGGTTGGGCGCCGCCTGTATCGAACGCGATATTGCCCGGCAGACCGTAACCCGCCAACCCATCCAGGTAACGATCCAAGGACTGCCGAACCAGGTCCAGGGCGCCAAGATTCCCCACCAGCAACGGGCTATGGCGCGCGATGTCGGCATATTCGTAAAGGCAGAAAGCGCACGTGTCGCTCGCCGCATGGTTGGCCAGCACCCGCAGCCGCGGATTCACCTGCAACACGTTCAGCCAGTTTCGCCGGAACCCGTCGAGGCGCCGGTCTCCCTCCAAATCCGACAGCTTTGGATGGATGGCGGCTACCTCCCATCGGTACTCGATTCGAGGGCGGGCCGGAGTTGCCGGCGGAAAGGTCACTTTGATGTAGCCTTCACCCGCCCGGCGCGCGTCGTAGCCCAGCGCCAGGTCCGCACCTCCATCTGCCGTAACCCGGAAAGACCCCTGGTTCGGGGAAGTGCAGAACGGCGGGCAGGCGGATGGAGCCGTCTTCGTTGAACAGGCCCAGCAGGGTGACGTGACACCGGTGCGGGTCAAATTCCAGCACCAGGCCCTCCGGCTTTTCGGCTTCGCTCCAGCGGGAGAGCAGACGTATGCTCCGCTCTGCAACCTCGATTCGCCATCCGCCCGGATGGGCGGCGGTCTGGTCAGAGTGGCTGTACTCGAGGCGTAACGCGGGGTTTGTTTCGCATCGCACATGGAAGGGCGCGGAGACGGGCGCCGGCGGGCGCAGGGAATTTGCGCCCCACTCGTTGAGTCCCAGGCTGTCCACCCCCAACGACACCAACGCCGGTTGTCGGAGGGACACCCTGACATCGAGATGCTCAGAGACTAACCGCACGGTGTCCTGGTCGGTGGTGATCCTGGGCGCCCCCGCGGAACTCCGGCTGGCTGCGGTTAGGAGGCCGATTCCGATGAGGAGTTGGCAAGTGGTGTTCATGGCCGGGCGAACGATTGCTGATTATCATCATGACGCCAATTACCTAACCTTGCACCGCATCACTTCAGTTCTTTGAGGCGGATGTTCCTGATTTGGCACGCGCCGACAATTGCCGGGCGCGCCCGGCCAGTTGGCTGTTGTTCGTCTGGACCAGCTTCATCGCCTCGGCGACTTCTGCCGGGTGGCTGGCAACGATTTTTTCGGCAATTGCCACGGCCGCGACGCTCGCTTCCTCCTTTAATCCTTCGCCGGTCAAGTACGGCAAGATCAGCGCAAGTGACTCCGCGCTGGGAAGGTCGCCCAGGGTGACCAGCGCGAGGCGCTGTTCCTCCTTGTGCTCGAGCAAGGGCAGTATGTGCTTCAACTGCGACAGTTTCTGAGCGTCGGCCACCGTCTGCATCGGGATCAAGCGGAGTTGGCCGCGTAGCGCGAGGAGTTTGAACTTCGTGTCCACATTCGTCCTGACGATCTGCGCCAGGTCGGGCAACGCATCGACTGTGGGCCAGTCGCAGAGAGCCCGCAGCACCGTTTCCTTGACTGACTGGTCGGAATCGGCCGCTGCCGCGCGCACCGCGCCCAACGCCTTAGGGCCGCCAACCGTGCCCAGGACACGCAGCAACGCGAGTTTCGGTTCGCCCTGCGCCTTCGCCAGGCTTGGCAGCAGCTTGTCAGTGCAAATTGTCGTGTCCGGTTGCCGGGCACAGATCGCCGATAACGCAGTCTCGGCCGCCGCTATGGCCTTGGCCTGAAACATGGCGTCAACCACGCCGGGGATTTCCGCCACACCGGCGAGTTCGCCGAGCACCTTGAAACTGGCGCTCGCCACACCGGCATCCGCGTCACCTGCAGCTTCCAGCAACGCCGGGACCGCCGTCGTGATGCGGCGCTGGCCAACCGCTTCGATGACCGCGATGCGGATTTTCGCATCCGATCCGCTCAACAACGCCACCACCGCCACGTCCGCCTCCTTGCCGGGGAAACCGATCAGCCCGGCCAGCGCCGCGCTCGACACGGTCGCCTCGGGATCTTTAGCCAACGCGGCCAGCACCGGGAGCGACGATGGGTTGGCGAGCTGCACCAGGCTGCGGATCGCCGCGATGCGCCGGGTGGCGGAACCGTTCTGCGCCAGGGGCACCAGCGCGGGTGCCGCGGTAGCGTCGCCCCGATAGCCAAGCGCTTGCAGCAGCAAAAGCTGCTTTTCCTCGCTCGCTTGCTCGAGTTCCCAGACCAGTGCCCGGGTCACAACAGCGCCCGGCATCTCCATCGAAATCCGTATCGCGTCGGCCGCCGGCACGTACAGATTCGGTCCGGATTGCCTCGGTCATCAGCGGCACACCTTTGCCGCCAGGCGCTCCGGATCGCGCCCCGCAATGCAGCGACGCGCGCCTGCTGCGGCAGGTTCGGCAGCGTTCGGACTTTGTCGTAGATTAAAAATGCGGCGCCATTTGACATCGCCTCAGCGCATCGGAACAATCCTTCGCAGACGGCAAGCCGGCTGGCCGGTGAAGCGGTGGATAAGGCGCCCTCCAGCGCCTGCACCGCCGCGCCGCCGATGCTGCCCAGCGCTCGCGCCGCTGCCTGCGCCACGGCGGGATCGGTCTCGGCCAGGAATTTGGCGAGCGGCTCGATGGCCTCCGTGTCCTTGCGGACGCCGAGACTGCCGATGACGCCGATGAGCAACCGGCCTTTGAGTTTGCCGAGCGCTTCGCGCAACGCCGCGTCAACGGATGGATCGGTGATCGGTTCGAGCGCGAACCGAGCCATGTGCGAGAGTGTTTCATCAGCGAGCAGCGGCGCAAGCGCCGGCACGGCTTGCTTGGTGCCGACGCGCGCCAACTCCCGGCAGGCATCGGCTTTTTCCTTCGGCGGCGCGTCCGACTTGAGGATGGCGATGAATTTGTCTTCCTGGGCGAATGCAGTGCCGGCGAGCAGGAGAACGGCGAAGAAGAGTTGTTTCATGGTAGGGGGTCCTCAGTAGTTGAATTAGACCGTGAATGGCGCGCGCATCGCGCGAGACCGCAGCCGGTTGGCTTCGGGATCACCGACAAACTCAGCCTTGCGCAGATCGAACTTCAGGTTTCGCTTCAATTGCTCGCAAATGTCGGCAGCCAAGCAGATGTTCATGGACCGATACATGACTTCAGGATTGGCCACCGTGAGCCGGCGCGACCGGATGCAGTCAAAGAAATCCCGCACGTGGTTCAACTGCCGTTGCGTCCGGCCCGTATATTCCGCCAGCACCTTCTTGTATTCGAGCAAGAGCGACGGCGATGAGACATCGGGTTTCGAATAACCGTCGGCGGCGGCGGCCCATCCTTCGGGACCATCGAACCGCTCACCGCAAGCGCCATGCCAGAACTGGCACGGTTCCCAAACCGAGCCGCTGACTCGGAACAGAACCAGCTTCACCCCGCTGGACAAACGCGTCACCATCGTCGCGTCCGGCCCCTCATACTCGAACTCGATGAAGAAAACGTTTTCCATGTCGAGTCCGGCCAGGGCCTGGGCAACCGAGTGCGCGCCCCACATCGCGACATCGGTAGCGAAATCATAATAGTGGTACCACCCTCCGCCATTCACATAACCGCCGTTGTAGGGCCGCCAGGGACAGGGACCGAGCCAAACATCCCAATCCAGTTCATCCCTGGAAGGTTCGGGTTCTGCCGGCAACCAGTCGTGCCGCATCCCGTCGCGCCACCGGATGTCGGCGTAAGCGGTGTGAATTTGGCCCAACCGGCCGGATCGGGCCATTTCGATGGCAAACACATGATTCGGCTCGCTCAGACGCTGGGCGCCCGTTTGATAAACCCTTCCATACCGGCGAGCGGTCTCTACGACCATCCGCCCCTGCGCCATCGTGAGACAGGCCGGTTTTTCACAATAGACATCCTTGCCCGCCCGCATCGCCATAATCGAAGCCAGCGCATGCCAGCGGTCGCCGGTGGCAATCAACACGGCATCCACATCCGTCCGCTCGGCCAGGAGCTGGCGCAGATCGCCATACACAGCGCAATCTTTATTGCCGTATTTGCCATCGACGACGTTTTTGGCCGCTTCGCGCCGGCTTTTCAGCACATCACAGACGGCGACCCACTGCACATCCGGCTCGGCCAACATCGAACCCAAATCGTAGGAACCGCGGCCGCCGAGTCCAATGCCGCCCATCACGATGCGTTCGCTGGGCGCAACAGTTCCTCCGCGACCCAGCGCCGAGGCCGGGATAAAACACGGCAACGCCACTGCGCTTGCCGCCATCGCTCCCCGTGTCAGAAACCGACGCCGCGTGAGTGTCGCACTAATGTCATTGCTCATAGGGCTTTTCCCTTTCGATTGGACCTTGTGGTTTTCATTTCAGGCCACCTTACCAGAAGCCAACGAGGTATGAAAGGCATAGTTGGCAGAGCCGTGATGGAAGGGCGCATCCGGACACCGTCCCCCAATAATCCTCTCCTCCGCGCGGGGCGCGCACTTCCCTGCCCCGTAGGGGCAGCAGATGATAGCCGATGGGCAGCGGAACGATTCTGAGCCGCCAGACGGAGCAAAGAAAGCTACTATGATCGCAAAGCTCGGTTGCGTCGTTGGTGGGCAGGCACTTACAGCGACCGCAGACTTTCATACTCGATCATTTTGTCCCATCGGTGGCCCTATCTGGTTTTTCAGCTTTGAAGGTCTGGTAGTCGTAAGCCCTTCTCCCGGCGTGGCTTAAGCGGTGCGCTGCGTTGGACGGGCCGAGCGAGCCAAGGCGTTGACAAGCCCCCAGCCCATGATACAGTATTAAATATCTGACGGATAGTTTAACACTATATCATTTGCCTATGACGCCTCCACGGCCCGCGACCGAGCGCCTGGAAAAATTGTTCCACCGCCGCAAGTGCTGGATGCTCGACCAACTCGCCGAGGCTCTCGGCTACGCCCTGATCTCGGTGCGCCGCTTCCTCAAGCAGGTCGGCTACTTCAGGAGTTACACCCAGAACGGCAAGTGGTACACTCTGCGCGATTCCCCAGACTTTGACCGAGATGGCCTGTGGCACTACAGAGGGATCGGCTTTTCCAAACACGGCAGTCTCACCGCCACCATTGATCACCTGGTCGGAGGCAGCCCCGCCGGACTGTCCGCCAGCGAACTGACCGGGAAGTTGCAACACCCCTGTCACGCCGTTTTGAGCCAACTGCACAAGGCGGGCCGATTGGATCGTCTCCGGCTCTCAGGCCAGTTTCGCTACCTGGCGGCCGACCCGCACCTCAATCGCCAGCAGCGCGAGCAAGCCGCCTTCGCGCAAGCCACCAGCCCCACGGCCGCGCTGAGCACGCAAACCGCCCTCTGGGTCTTGGTGGAATACATCAAGGAGCCCGCACTGAGCTTCGAGCAGATCGCCACCCGGCTCCGAGAGCAACGTAACCTCGCCGTGGCTCCCGAGAGCATCCAGCGCTTCTTCCAGGAACACGGTCTAAAAAAAACGCCCCAGGCACCCAACTGAATACGCTGGCCACCTTCCGGAGTTACCAGGAGAAGTTGGCGAGAGAGAGTTCCCCGGCCTGTCTGTTCGCGCAACGGCCTACCGTGCCCTTTCGGCCCGCCCAAACCGATTGCCCCGACTGTCGGGCGCCGCTCCAGGTTTACAAAACCCAGCGCCGAAGGGTTCAGACCCTGCCGCTGGGCTGCTTTAGCGCGCACGAAACCCTCCTGCACTGCGAGCACTGCCCCAACGACACCCTCTATGGCGCCGAGTCTCTCAGTCAACTGGTGCCCTCGGGCTGCACCTTTGGGTACGATGTGCTGGTCTTCGTCGGCCAGGCGCTTTTCTTGCACCAGCGCCGGGCCGAGCAAATCATCGAGGAATTGCAAGCGCACCAGGTTCGGCTCAGTCCCAGTGAAGTCGGCTATCTGGGAAGAAAGTTCGTCGTCTACCTCGCCCTGGCGCACCGGCAGTCGGCGCCACCCCTCAAGCAAGCCATGCGCGCCCAAGGCGGTTACATTCTCCATCTGGATGGCACCGGTGAAGGGGGCGGGCCGATGTTGATGAGCAGCCTGGATTCGCTCTCGGAAATCGTGCTGGGCAATGTGAAGGTGCCCTCGGAAAAGACCGAGCAGATTGTCCCGTTCCTGCAGGAGATCAAGCGCCGCTTTGGGGTGCCGGTGGCGGCCGTCCATGACATGGGCCACGGCATCCTGGCGGCAGTCCAGAGGGTGTTTCCCGGCGTGCCGGACTTTGTCTGTCATTTTCATTTTCTGCGCGATGCCGGCAAGGATCTCCTGGAGGCCGACTATGACGCTATCCGGCAGCGCCTGCGCAAGCATGGCCTGACCGAAAAGCTGCTCTATTACGCTCGCCGGTTCAAAGCTGCCATCGATGAGCAGCCCGGCTTGGTCGAGAGCTTCTGTCAGGATGTGCAGGGCCACTGTCTGCCGAGCGAGAAGCTGGAGGTCTTTCCGCTGCTCTGTGCCTACGCTCTGATCCAGTGGGCACTGGAGGGTAAAACCGACGGCCAGGGCTACGGGTTCCCCTTTGATCGGCCTCACGTGCAGTTTGCCAAGCGCCTGCGGGCTCTGGGGCAGGGCTTGGAACAAATCAAGGACGTTCACCTCCGCGGCCAATGGGCGGACAACAAACCGCTATTCAAGCTGTCCTGTGAACTCAAAGGAATCTACGCCGATGAGGGCCTGCAAAGAATGCTCACCGCCATCAACCTCAAGATCGCGGTGTTCGACCGACTGCGTAGCGCGATGCGTATTGCCGAAGCCGGCGGAGCCGCTGGTCTCAACTCTGGCAGCCGCCCGATGGCTATGGGCCCGATTGAAAAGGCGGTCGAGCACTTCCACCAGGAGATTACCTCCCGTGCCGATTACCCTTCCACCCCCCACTGGCAGGCCCTCATCGGGCAGATCAACAAGTATAAAGACAAGCTCTTTGCCGATCCGATCACGGTGAGGACCCCCAGCGGAACACGGCGCCTCCAACCCCAGCGCACCAACAACCTTATGGAGCGGTTCTTCCGCGATTTTCGGCGAGGAGCTCGCCGCAGAAGCGGGCACAACTCGATCAGCCGCTTGCTCCAAAGCATGATCGCCGACACCCCATTGGTCCGAAATCTGGAAAATCCTGGCTGCCTCAAAATCCTGCTCAACGGCCAGGCTACCCTCGAAGAACGCTTTGCCCAGATCGACGCTCAAACCGTTCGCGAAGAACTGCGGGCGGTTCAAGGCTCCTTGGAGAAAGTACCTCCGCAAATCCGGCAACTGATCGCACTCCCCGCCTTCCCCGAGGCCATCTGCCGCCTATTTCAGAAAGCCGCCTGACGCACCGATCCAACGGACTTTTGTTTCCATAGGTTGATCCGCGCGGCCGGATTCGCAATATCTTGCCAGGCAACCAGTGGACACCCGAGCAACTGGTTGAGGCGATGCTCCAAGCTGGAGGGCAACCTCCTGGCGAATCCTAAGCCGGAAAGGAAAGGGGCGCCGCAGCTCGCTGCAACCCTCTCCATGAACAGTCGCCAAGCCCGAAGGTTTTGGACTGCCGCAGTCCTCTGGCGCTTTCGTGCGCGCTGGGGTCGAAAAAGCGCCAGAGGACTGCGGCAGTCCAAAACGCTTCGCGTTGGGCGACCCCCTTCCGGTTCATGGTCCCCATGCATGATGTCAACATCGTCGAGGCTCTCCAGGAACCTCCAAGGGGAGTTACTGCGCAATCCATTGCTGGCGAAGTACTTGCACAAACCCACGAGGTTCGGGGGCTCAATGCGCCAAATTCCGTTTGGGGGAAATCTCTCAGGGTTGCGGGTCGTGCCGGACTCCTACCCAGGGTAGCGCGTCCCGCGCAACCCCGCCCTGAGTGATAATAAGCCCTTCGGGCTGCTGAGCGGTGCCCCGCGGTTCCCTCTCCTGGGGTGGTACCGGCGAGATGCACCCCTCGTGGCGCGTGGTGAGCACTCGACGCTCGACACTCCACACAGGCCCGGATACTCTGGAAGGCATGTCCGCTATGATGACACGACACCTTCCGATCACTGCGGCCGCGGCGCTCCTGTGCCTCGGATTGCAAACCATGAACGGCGCCACGGAACCGCCCCGCCGCGTCCTTTCACTCGACGGGCACCTGGCAGATCGCCGAGGGGAAGATGGATCAGATCCCTGCCAGCTTCGACCGCGCCGTGCCGGTGCCGGGGCTGGTGTCATTGGCCACGCCCGCCTTTGCCGACCCGCCGGGGCCGAAGGTCGCCGAGCGCGGCAAAGTCCCGCAGAAAGACCCCAAGCGGGACGCGTTCTGGTACCGGCGCGCGTTCCGGCTCGAGCAGCCGCCGCCCGCAGTGGCCTCGCTCAAGGTCCACAAGGCCATGTTCGGCACCCGCGTCATCCTCAATGGACAGGCCCTCGGCGACCATTTGCCCTGCTTCACGCCCGGCTATTTCAAAGCGAAATCCGCCCTGAAAGTCGGCGAGAACGAGTTGCTCATCCGCGTCGGCGCGGATCGCGATGCCGTGGGGCCGGGCATTCCCAACGGGTTCGACTACGAGAAGGAGCGGTACATCCCCGGCATCTTCGATTCCGTGGAGTTGATCCTATCGGGCACGCCGCATTTCACGCAGGTACAGGCGGCGCCGGAGATCGCCTCCGGGACGGTGCGCGTGCAGGCAGTGCTGCACAACGATGGGGAGGCCGCCCGCGCGGCGGTCACGTTCGTGGTGCGCGAGGCCAAATCGGGGCGCGAGGCCGGGCGCCTGGCTGCGGAGGCCACCAGCCTGGCCCAGGGCGCCGAGACCACCGTGGACGTGCGCATCCCCATCGCCGGCTGCCACCTCTGGTCGCCCCAGGACCCGTTCCTCTACACACTCGAGGCCGACACCGCCGCAGACCGCTTCCAGACCCGCTTCGGGATGCGGGAGTTCCGGTTTGACCCGGCGACGGGGCGCGCGGTGCTCAACGGCAGGCCGTATTACATCCGCGGCAGCAACATCACGCTCTACCGGTTTTTCGAGGACAGCGAGTGCAAAGACTTGCCGTGGCGGCGGGACTGGGTGCGGCGGCTCCACGAGCGGGTCAAGGAAATGCACTGGGACTGGCTGCGCTACTGCATCGGTTTGGCCCCCGAGGCCTGGTACGACATCGCCGACGAGACGGGTGTCCTCATCCAGGACGAGTTCCCGATCTGGTATGGCGGCTCGGGCTGGAGCACCTGGCCCAAGGAGTTGAAGAGTGATGAATTGGCCCTCGAATACGCCGAGTGGATGCGCGAGCGTTGGAACCACCCCTGCGTCGTCGTGTGGGACGCCAACAACGAAACCGCCAGCCCCGAAACCGTCCCGGCCATCCGCACAGTGCGCGGCCTCGACCTCTCCCATCGCCCATGGGACAACAGCTACACGGCGCCGATGGACCCGGGCGACATGTTCGAGTCTCACCCCTACCACTTCAATCCGGGCTTCCGGCTGTCGAGCCTGGCCTCCGCCGATCCGGTCCCGCAGGGAAACCAGGTCCACAACGACGGCACACACGCGGTCGTCATCAACGAATACGGCTGGCACTGGGTCAACCGCGACGGCAACCCCACCACCCTCACGCGCGACATCTACCGCGCGGTCCTGGGGGAAAACGCCACCCCCGCCCAGCGCTTCCACATGCAGGCCACCTGGCTGGCGGCCGACACCGAATTCTGGCGCGCTCATCGCAAAGCCGCCGCGGTGGTCCACTTCACGATGCTTGGCTACTCCCGTCCTGATGGGCAGACCTGCGACCATTGGACGCTGGGCGGCGTCGAGAAGCTCGAATGGGAACCGGAGTTTCACCGTTATGTGCGCGAGGCCTTCGCGCCCGTTGGTCTGGCCGTGGATTTCTGGAAGGACAAGCTCGTTCACCAGAACCCGGTCCCGCGTTCCAGTCATCCTCATCAACGACCTTGACCAGCCCTGGAGCGGCCCGGTCACGCTCCGGCTGCGCAAGGCCGGAGACGATGCCTCGATCTTCGAGGTCAACCGTGCGGCGAGCCTCGACCCCCTGGGCCGGGCAACGCTGGACTTCCAGGTGACCTGGCCCGAACCGCTCGGCCCATACACCCTCGAAGCGGAGTTGCGCGGCCTGGATGGCCAACCCGTCCGCAGCGTGCGCGACTTGCAGCTTGTTGACCCCCGCGCCTTCGGACTGGCCTATCAGAAACCCGCCTCCGCCTCATCCTCTTTCGCCGAGCAGCACCTGCCCGCCAATGCCGTGGATGGCGACCCGGCGACCTACTGGTCCTCCACCTTCGCCGACCCCGCGTGGCTCGCGGTGGACCTGGGCGCCCTGTGCAAGGTCAGCCACGTCCGCATTACCTGGGAGAACGCCTACTCGAAAGTCTTTGCCGTCCAAGTCTCGCCCGACGGGCAGAACTGGACCGATGTCTTCAAGGAAGAAAACGGCAAAGGCGGCATGAGTGAGATCCGTTTCGCCCCGGCGGAAGCACGGCATGTCCGCATCTCCTGCCTCAAGCGCGCCACCCAATGGGGCCACGCCATCCGCGAACTCGAGGTCTTTGAGTGAGCGGATGCTAACCAGACGGAGGTTCATTAGCATCCTGCGTGCGCGATCACTGGGCTCCAAAAACCGGGGTCCGGCCTGCCGCGGCCCTTCGGGCCGGGAACAAGGCGTGCCTGTCACTGCGCTCTCGGGCAGCGGCTCGGAACGGCAGGCCCGCAGCGATCCACTCGGCATTCTGGGGGAGGCTCATTCGGGCTGCTTGCCCAGAATCTGCAATGCCTCAGCCCGCACCAGAGACAGCAGTTCGCTCAACTCCGCCAGGGCTTCGAATTCTTCGCGCTCGGTCGCGCCCAGAAGCCCTTCGTTATTGCGGTCCATCAATTCCTGCAGGCGACGGTCCGCTTTCGAGGGCAACCGCAGGTTGCCGACCGACTCGACCCAATCCACAGGTGCAGCAATGACTGCGCTCATCCAGGCAAACGTAGGAGACCCGGCCCGGGCTGTCAATGCGGTTGCCGCGCCCATTCGGCTTGCAGGGCCCCGACGCCTCGGCTAGCGTCTGAGCATGCGCGTGCGTCCCTCCCTAACGCTTGGGACCCTGATCGTCCTTCTGTCCCAGACCGCGCCCGTCTTCCCCGCAAGTTCGCACGCCAGCCCGGCAGAAGGACTCCGGGCGGCCAACTACGAGCGGGCGGCCGAGCCGGCCGTGAAAACGGCGTTTCTGCCTTTGCCCCCGGGCACGGTCCAGCCCGCGGGCTGGCTGCGGGACTGGGCGCAAGCCGCGCGCGAGGGGATTACCGGGCACTTGGACGAACGGCACCCGACCTTCGCCGACGGCTGGAAAGGCATCCCCGTGCAGGCGCCGGGCGCGGCCGCCGACGGCACCGGTTGGCCCATCGAGCAGTCCGCCTACTGGCTGGACGGCGCCCTCCGGCTGGGCCTGGTGCTGCACGACGAGGCGCTCGTCAGGAAAATCCGGGCGCGCCTCGATCCCGTCGTCGAGGGCGTGGCCAAGGCCCCCTTCGGCACTTCGTTCATCTACTGGAAGAAGGGCTACAAACCCCAGGGGTTCGACGGTTGGGCGCATTCGCAGATGGGCCGCGCGCTGGTGGCGCTCTATGACGCCACCCGCGAGCCGCGCGTCCTGGAGGCGCTGGTGAAGGTCTATGCCGATTACCCTGCGAACATGGGCGGCCCGCGCCTGGACTTTGGCGACGTGAGCGGCCTGTGCAACCTGGACCCGATGTTGGAGACCTACTCGTTCAGCGGCGACCGGCGCATCCTCGACCGCGCCCTGCAAGCCATCGCGCAGCCGGACCCGGCCAGGGCCTTCCAATCCTGGTCGGAAGGCCGCCTGGCTCCGGGTCACATGGTCATCTTCTACGAGAACATCCGCCTCCCTGGCCTGGTCTATCCATGGACGGGCGACCCGCACCTGCTCCAGGCCACGGCCAATGCGTTCCAGTGGCTCGACCAACGCCACCTGCTGCCTTACGGCGTGGCCTCCGGCGAGGAGTTCGCCTCGGGCGTCGGCGCCTTCCGCAAGACCGAGACGTGCGATGTCACGGCCATGCTGTTGTCCGCGGCCTGGATGTACCGCATCCAGGGCAGCGGCGATTGGGGGGACCGCATGGAGCGCGCCTTCTACAATGCGGGCGCCGGACCGGTGGCCCGCGATTTCCAAACCATGTGCTACTACCAGTCTCCGAACCGGCTGCGCTCGGATTCGCTGCCGTGTGAGCAACCGAATTGTCCGGGCCCGCCCGAACACCCGATTTACCCCGCTCGGCTGCTCGAATGTCCTTTGCTGCGTCGGCGCGCTCAACCGCATCATCCCCAACTTCGTCATCAACATGTGGTCCGCCACTCGCGACAACGGACTGGCTGCAGCCCTGTATGGGCCCTGCGCGGTTTCAGCCCTGGCGGGAGACGGCGTCCCGGTCACGGTTACGGTTGCCACCGATTACCCATTCGGCGAGACCGTCCGCATGACCATCGAACCGAAGAACCAGGTCAAGTTCCCGCTCTACCTGCGGATTCCCGGCTGGTGCCGCGCCGCGCGGATCTCGGTGAACGGCGCCCGCCTGAAGGTGACGCCCGATGAGAAGCACTTCGTCCGGTTGGAGCGGAAATGGTCCCGGGGCGACAGCGTTGAGTTGCGATTGCCGATGACGCCGAGCGTCCTGCGCGGCTACGAGACGGAGTTTCCCGCCGCCAATCGCGGCTACTTCAAATTCGAGCCCGCGGCGGTCTTCGAGCCGCGGCGCCTGCCCTACGCCAGCGTCCTCTGCGGCCCGCTGCTCTTCGCCTTGCCGATCCCCGATTTGGACCCAAACACGCCCGCCAAGGACGCCCGCTGGCAATACGCCCTGGACAGCGCAGCCGCCCGGCATGATTCCGGCCTCATCGTGGAACGTAAGCCGATGCCTGCCCGCTGGAACTGGCCGCTGGATGCGCCGGTGCGGATCAAAGCCCCTGTCCTCGCCTTTGATTGGCAGCCGACTGACGCGCAGGCCCTGCCCGACAAACCCGTGGCCGGGACCGCCTCCGAAACCGTTCGCCTGGTGCCCTATGGTTGCACCAAGTTCCGCATCTCGATGTTCCCGGTGACGCCCCGCGCCTGGACCGCGGATGCGGCGCCCTGAGCAACGGGCCCAAGCCCAATATTCATGAGAGGTGCCAAAAACTGAGGGCACGCCCCAACGCGCCCAACGCGCCCATTCGACTTGCAGTGCCTCGTCAGCAAGGCTAGTTTCTGAGGATGAGCGTGCGCGAAATTGCCGAAGCGGTCATGGAATTGTCCGAAGCAGAGCGGCTGGATCTGGCCCGGCGCATTGTCGCCAGTGTCGTTGCCGAACAGCAGAGCGCAACCGAGATTGCCAGGGCGGTCCAAGGGATCGAAGATGTGCTGACCGGCAGGGTTTGCGGACTGAGCGAGACCGAGTTCCAGCGCGCGTTGGAATGAGGGTTTCCTACCACCCGGAGTTTCCGCAGGACATAAAGCGGTACGGGCTCAGTACCGCGAAATCTCTCTTCAGCTTGGGCGGCGATTCCGCGCCGAGGTTGATAAAGCAATCCAGCAAATCAAGGCCTCTCCAGGCTCCGCGGGCCATTGCCTCAACACAGGCTCGCAGATCGTCAACGAGGTCCGGAGGCGCAATTTACCCTCATTCCCATTCTTCGTCCTGTACGGTGTTTCCGGGGACATTCTGGTGTTCCGGTCGCTGATCCCCAGCTCCTCGGATCCCTTGACTTGGCTGAAGCGGCTACCCTTGACCCCTTAGCTGGCATCCACCTTTTGCTTGTCTATCACCGCCCTTTGAGGTGAACTGGCGCGTATGAAACCAAGCATTTTCTTTCTCATCTCCACTCTGGGTTCCTTGGCGCTGATGCTCTCCGGCGGGTCCGCCGGCGCAGCCGCGGGCGTCGGGGTCGGCCCGAGCTTCAAGGGGCCCCTTGGGCTTCAGCTTTATAGCTTGCGCGAACAATTCAAGAAGGACGTGCCCGGCACGCTCGATGAAGTCCAGCGATTTGGCTTTCGGTATGCCGAGTTGGACGGCACCTACAAACTCCCGCCCGAGCAATACATCGCCATGCTGGCCGCGCGCGGCATCAAGCCCATCGGCATGCACTTCACACTGGACCGGCTGCGCGAGGACCCCGAGGCCGTGGCGCGCGAGGCCAAGGCCCTGGGCCTCAAATACGTCGGCTGCCCCTACATCACCCACCAGGGGACTTTCGATGAAAAGACCTGCCGCGAAACCGCCGCCATTTTCAACCGCGCCGGCCAGGTCATGGCCGCGCACGGCATGAAATTCTATTACCACGTCCATGGCTTCGAGTTTCAGCCTTACGGGCAGGAGACCCTGCTCGACCTGCTGTTCAGCCAGACCGATCCGAAGCTGGTAAGCTATGAGATGGACATCTTCTGGATCGTCTATCCCGGGCAGGACCCGGTCCAGCTCTTCCAGAAGTACGGCAAACGCTGGGAGCTGGTCCACTTGAAGGACATGAAAAAGGGCACGCCCACCGGCCCGACTGCGCCCTGGCCCGATGTCGAGGCCGATGTCGCGCTGGGCGCCGGCCAGATCGACATGCCGGCCGTGTTGCGCGCGGCGAAAAAGGCGGGAGTGAAATGGTATTTCATCGAGGACGAATCGTCCTCGTCCGAAAAGCAGATCCCCGAGAGCCTGCGATTTCTCGAACAGGTCAAGTGGTGAGGCGCCCGTCCTCGGGCTGAAAGCCCGGAATGTGCCAGCCTGGGCTGGAGCCAGCTTGCGAGCGGAGGCCCAGGTCATCGGCCAATAGCCTCCCCCGCCCTGAAGGGGGCGTCACAGCAGACAGGTCCGTGAAGAACGGGTCCCGGCCTCACAGGCCGGGGCGTTTCCGAGGGACACTCGTTTGCCCGGGCATCCGCTTCGCTCCAGCCCGGGCTATCACATGGCGGGCCTTCGGCCCGGGTGCGCATGAAAGCGCCCTTTACTCATGCGCGCAGCCATGGGACAGCCCGCTTTATTGCGCGTTTCTCTCCTTGATCGCGAGCAGACACCGGACAGCGGCCAAATCCCGCTCCCGCCCCGTGGCCCTTTTTGATGCAATCAGGGCATCAAGATTCAAAAACCTGAATCGTCCATAGGAGAAGCTTGCCTCGATGCTCCTTTCATGGACCGCTTTGAAATCTCCTACCCCAGCGACCTCGCTCAGGCAATCCAATTTGCCCAAATCCGTCTGCAAATACAGATTCTTAAGATCGCCAAAAGCGCTTCGCGTCATCTCCAGCGGCAACCGGTTTGCGGTCAGCCGATGGAACGGGTGCAAATCGCTGACTGCGGACTCGATTCGGCGGACGTTTCCCTCGCCAAAAGGGCAGCAAATGTCCAGGTCGAACGTGGCCAGTGGGGCGCCGTGATAGACGGCACACACCCCGCCAATGACAACGAAATCGAGGCCGCTGTCCTTGAGCCGGGTGAGCAGAGCCTGGTCATTCTGCGGCATGAGACCGACCTGCTTCCTGCACCTCGAGCAGAAAATCAATGACCTGCTGGTGCTCGGCGAGCCTTTCCTCCGGCGTCAGTTTCAGGGCGCCCTCGATGAGCGACATATCGAGGCCCGCTTCATGCGCCGCGCGCCAGGCCGGGCCGGCGTCGGGCGGCAGGACGTATTGGCCGTTCATCTGCGCCAATGTGGCTGCGTCAATCATAACCACAAGCCAGAGGTTATGCCCGTTTGATTCTCAGCGCCATGTAATTCCCCCCATTCCGCCCCAGGGGGGCCATTCGGTGTGCCTCAATCCACCAATCCACCAATCCATGAATCCACCAATCCATGAATCCACCAATCCACCAATCCGCTCATTCGGTCCCCAGGACCACTCCCGGCGCCCCTGGCTTGGGGTAGCTCTGTTCCAGCCGTTTCATCATCCCGGGCTGCTGGAGAGGCAGACGCCGGC
This sequence comes from uncultured bacterium, assembly GCA_963749495.1. Lineage (GTDB taxonomy): Bacteria > Verrucomicrobiota > Verrucomicrobiia > Limisphaerales > UBA8199 > CAVQND01. The sequence goes on along the minus strand of CAVVMW010000010.1, from coordinate 243,695 downwards.
CTGGGCGCCCCAGGCACCGGCCGTGGGCGCGAAACCGTTGGCCACGATCACGTTGTCGCACGCGTGCAAGCCGAAGGAAATCTCATCTCGAGGCAATCATGGCGGCCTGCCAGGACCACGGCGCCATGCTGGGCCATGTTGGCGGCGAAGCGAAACCGCAAGCCTCGCACCTGCACGTGCTCGCCTTCCACACGCAGGATTTCCTGGCGCACCGAGGCCTCGACAAAGAGCCGGTTCGGGTCCCGGCTGGAGGCGTCCCACACCAGGAGCGCCTGGTTGGTGGTATCGGCGCAAAACGTGCCCGGGGCCGCCTGGCCCGGCTCCAGCACCTGCCGCAGCAGCGTCCCGTCAATGGCCACCTGCTCGCACCGCCCAATGAACCGGTGGAAATCGTCATCCGGGTGGGTCATGTTCCTGGACCATCCGATAAACCGATGCGGCCAGGGAATGTGCCAGACGGGCCGCCCGTCATCGCTCCGCACCCAGCCGGTGACCAGGTCGGCCCCCGTCAACACGACCCACTCACCCGGGGCGGCCTCGAGGCGGATGGGCGCCTCCGCCGTGCCGCCGGCCTTGACCACAACCCCTTCGCGGTAAATCCCGCCGCGGATGACGAGCGCGTCCCCCGGCTGGAGCGCCCGCACCGCCCGGCCGATGGTTTTCCAGGGCCTCGACGCCGTGCCAGGCCCCTCGTCGCTGGCTTGGGGATTCCGCTGAGCGACTTCACAAACCGCCCCGTGCAGCAACAAGCCCGGCCCAAGCATCGCGCCCACCATGAACGGCCAACTCTTGATCTTTCGCACTTCAGGAATGCCTCCAGAAAAAAGAAAAAGGGTCAACACTATTTACACCCTTCAGGATCCTGATTGCCTTGGTTTTTCATTTTACCAGGGGCAAAAGCATGCCATACTCATGCTAAAGCAAGCCAACTATGAGAAAAGTTTGGACGTATAATCCGCATGCGGGTGGTGTGAAGATAAAACCTGGCGAACGGGCGCGAATTCAGCAGCGGGTATTGGCACATGCTAACACGCATTATGCGGGCAAGTTCACTCGGCTCGACATCCGGTTTCACGGTGCGCTGGTCTATATCGATGCCTACGTTGAACCCGATCCTCCCTCGAAGAAGCTGCTCCAGCTTCGGGGCGAGACCCAAGCGCAGTACCTCGAGTTCATGCGGAATTTGCCGACGCATCTCTGCCGCTTGCGGCATTTTATGGAGGATAGCTGGAGCGTTGCATTTTACACTTACAGTCACGAACGCTACGAACCATGCGTGCTGCCCAATGGCGCTTGGACTGGGACAATCGAGGAGGGTTTTGACATTGGGGCGACGTATCTGAGATGAACCGACGACCCTTACCAAGCTGTTTTTATGAATGAGCCGATGTATCTCGATCGATCTTTCACGGAACTCGTCGAAGGTGAAACCGAATTGGCCGAGATTCGCCACACCTACGCTTCCAGGTCGCGCAAAGAGCGGGCACAGGCTGCTGATTGGAACTACCATGCTGCGATGGCCAGTGGTCTTTTCAGCCAGGCCCTGGCACGCGCCGGGCAGAAGGGCATCGGCTCGACGGATTGGCCCGAGGGTTATGTGGCCCTGGCCATCGACCCCGATTACGCACCCGCCCTGCTGACCGTAGCCTCCATCGAATACCAACTGAAACGCGTCGCTGAGGCAATGAAGCTCTTCTTCCGTCTCCTGAGGCTGCCGAAAGAGACTGAGGATTTAACTATTATTATCGACAAGGCCGGCGATTTTCTGATCGCCGAGGAGGATCTGCCCAATGGCCGCGCATTCTACGCGGTGGCGGCCCGGGGTTTTTCGTGGACGTTGAGGGCTGACGTTCCTTTGCTGGAGGGGGGAGGAGGTCTCGGGTTCGCGGGAACAATCCGGCTTGATGCCCCGGGGATAATGGGGTTCTCAAGAGGGCATCCAAGTCCGTGCCGACAGCTTCAACGGAGATCGCCCTGACTGCCCGCGAGGTTGTCCAGGGCGGCTTCACCGTCATGGCTTCTATTGGCGCTTCTGCAAACCTACCGGGAGCGAGCGCTTCCGCGTGCAGCGCTTTCTGTGCGTGAGTTGCGGCCACACCGTCTCGGTGCTGCCCGGCACCCGGCTGACGTATCGGCCGCTGGAAGTGGGGCGCCTCCAGGGATTCTTCGATACCCAGGCAGGGGTGAGCTGTGGGCTCGATCCCCCGCCTGGGCTGGTCGAGGCCGGTTGCTTGCACCGGGCCTGGGACCGCTTTCTGACCAGAGTGAGCATCCTCAAAGAGTCCTTTGGCCAGATACTACCGTCCGAGCTGCACACCGTTCAGCAACTGTGGAAAGAGTTGCGGCGCGGCATGGGTTCGGCGGAGCAGATGTTGCGGTTTTTGGCCCGCTCCTGCAAGCGCTCGCTTTTGGGTGATTACGCCTGCCTACGACCGGTCCCGTAGCCGCGCTGGACGGAGCAGTTTAATCCGGGCTGGCCCCCTGGTGGCCATAGCGGCCTACCGATCCCACACAAGGTAAAACTTCGCCGGATGTTGCCCAGGGGCTAAACCAGGGACCATGAACGAAAAATCAACAACTCCGCCCTCGCAGGCGCTCGCACTGGAGCGTTTTGCCTTCATCACCCAAATTCAAGAGCTTTTGCGCCAGGGTTTTCCCCTCTCGGTAGCCCTGGAACAGGTGAGCCTTCGTCCCATGAGCTTGCCCGATGGCAGCCAGCGCCTGCGCGCACGCCGTCCGCGTCATCATGCGCGACAGCCTGCTTTTGTGCCCAGCGGGCAAAAAGAGCCTGGCCGACCTGGGCGAGCTGGTCGGCCTGCCGAAGGTGGAGCTGGAGGAGGACCAGATCAGCCACATGGACAGGCTCCTGCGGGAGAACCGCGATCTGTTCTTGGAGTACGCCCAGCGCGACCCTGAGATTTGCGTCGAGCACGCGCTGATCATGATGAGCCTCAACCACGAAGTAACGGGCGAGTATGCCGTGCCGCCGACGCTGAGCAGCATCGGCGTGGTCCAGCTCATTCAGACCTGGGAGGCTTCCGGCCTCGACCGCCACGCCGTCCTGGGCACCGAGAATGTGAACGACCCGAAGTACTCCAAACGGCTGGGCCGGTCGATCAAGCTCCGACGCGATGTGCCCCTCCAGGCACGGCAGCTCTACGAATCCTTCGCGACCGAATGTTATCACGGCGGGCGCAACGAGCAGTTTTTCTTCGGCGCGGGCAAGGAGGGCGTCTGGAACGACTACGACCTGTGCGGCGCGTACACCACCGCGATGCTCACGATTGGGCTGCCGGACTGGACACGGCTCCACCCAACCCGCGACCAGGACGCTTTCCAGCCGGAGGTGATGGGCTACGCCCGTGTCCGATTCGAGTTTCCGCCAGGCACGCGGTTTCCATGCCTGCCGGTGCGCTCCCCCTACGGCCTGGTCTTCCCGCTCAGCGGCGAAAGTTGCTGTTGCTCGCCGGAAATCTACCTGGCCGCGAAGATGGGCGCGAGGCTCCAAATCCTCGATGGAATCATCCTGCCTTCGTCGTTTCACGTCCGGCCCTTCGAGGCGTTCGTCATCGGCTGCAACAAGCGCAGGAAGTCTTACGAGAAGGGGTCGCTGCCAGAGCAGCTCTGGAAAGAAATTGGCAACTCCTTGTACGGTAAGCTCGCCCAGGGCCTCATGATGAAACGCTGCTTCGACTCCCGCTCGGGCGACTACCGCCCGCTGCCCCCGAGCCGCGTGACGAACCCTTTCTTCGCGGCGTACATCACTTCGTTCGTCCGGGCCGTCCTCGGGGAAATCCTGTCCCGGCTTTTGGACGACGTGGAGGTCTGTAGCGCGACCACGGACGGCTTTCTGACCACGGCCAGCGCCGACGACATCCAGGCAGCCACACAGGGGCCGCTGTGCCGCCTGTTCGCCCAGGCGCGTCTGCGCGTCTGCGGGGACCAGACCATCCTGGAGGCGAAGCACCGCATAGCCCAGCCCTTGGGCTGGCGGACCAGGGGGCAGGCCACGCTTAAACCGCTGCCCGGCGAGCCGGTTGTCCTTGCGAAGGCGGGCATCAAGCCGCCGAGGCAGATGGAGCAGAAAACCGAACAAAACGACTGGATGGTGAGCCTGTTCCAGAATCGCACCGCCAAATCGAAGCTGGATGTCCAACTGCTGCGGTGCCTTCCTGAAATCCACAAGCACGGCGGCGACCTCGTGGGGAAGACGATCACCCGGCGCGTCTCTATGGAGTATGACTGGAAGCGCCGTCCCATTCACCCTTGCCTCAGACACATCAACGGCACTCCGCACCTTTACTTCGACACGTTCCCCTGGGCCTGCCTGGGGGACTTCCTGCGCTGCCGGGAGAAATGGGAGGCTTTCCGAAAGCGCGGCGGCGGCGTCTTGAAAGCTGTCGATGACCTGAGCGAGTTTAACGATTGGCTCCAGCTCGAAGCTGGCCCGCTGCGGGTGCCGCGCAGGAGCGCCGCCATCACCATCGCCAAGCGCATGTTCTTGCGGGCGTACGTGCGCTCGGCCTGGGGCCTTGACGCAGGGGTGATGAGCTACTCCGAGTTGGCCGGATGGTTGACGGGTAATGGCTACCGCACCAGCAAGGCCGATGTGGAGAACGCCCGGAGGCCCAACGCCAAGCCGGTAGAGCACGTCGTGGTCGCGAATGGCACGGTGGATCGGTTCCTGACGCTCGTCCAGTCGAGGTTCCCCTCATTCGAGGCACACCGGCTGATTCCGCCTTGAGAATGACCAGAAACCGGCGTCACTCGCGCTCAGAGCCAGGACCGGATGATTTTCTCGCCAAGTGAAAAATGTTGACGAAATCAACTACCGGATGTTCCCTGCTCTTTGACATAACAATTTAGCGCAGCACGGCTGCGGCCCATCTGGAAACCGCGAATTTCAAGTGTAGGGGCCGCGCTGAGCCAGCGCCCAATCGGGCGCGGCTTGGCGCATTCTCCTACACGGGCGCTTCGCGGTGCCTCAGATGGGGGTGCGACGGGTTCGCGCCCCTTTCTTTTCCGTTGGCCATGGCCGGTCGGCGCAAGAAACAGGCAAAGCCATGAAAAGAAAGAAGCCAACAAAGCCGGAGAGCGACCCCAAGGCGTTAGGCACCCACTGGCAGCTCGACCAGGGCGACCACGTTGACTACAAGGACCTCTTGAACTTCTTCGAGAATCCTGATGGCGACGAGTACAACCCCGTCTGTCTTTTCCCTGGGGACCCTTCGGGCCGGTTTTCTTTCGTGGACTGCCTGCCTCGGGTTGGCGTTTGTCGAACGCTGATTTTCTGTGAATTGAGACGGAGCCTGGAGGACATCAGGGCGTTGCTAAGCGGCTTGGAGGAGCGCCGGACGATTAGCTTTGACTGGCCCAGTTGTCGGGATTTTGGCATCCTCCCCAAGCGGCGGGGCGAGTTGTTTCCCAACTTGGAGACAGCTCCGCCGACCTGGGTGCCCGATCAGGCCAAACCGCCGCTGGATCGTTTTTGGGGCCACTACTGCCGTATCCAGATCGAGGCCGGGAAGAAGTCACTTTATCTGCTGACGTTCGGGGATCGGCGGTCAGGCTGTTTGGCTGTATTTCCTACAATCCCGTCACGTGCCGATAACCAGGATTATCATTGCTCCGACCGGCGAGGGTTTAGGCAACGCTCCTGGCACAACGAAAAGCGTTATCAATCCGCCATACACCTAGTCGCCGGTGGAGTCTTCACCCCAAGAAAGAAACACGCAAGCGGAAGCCGAACAGGACGGGATGGGAATAGCTCAATGACCGCCACAAAACCGATCCTCCAGGAGTTTGTTCGCTGGCTCGAAATCGCATACGGCGACCCCGAGCGCGGCGGGGCCAGTGAGTTTGCGGCTGAGCCGCCGCCCGCGACCCTGGCTTTCGCGGAGATGGCACTGAACGCGGCATTGAGCGGTGATCGGCCCGTCCTGCTCGGGACGAGCCTTCCGATTAAATGCGTTATTGCCGGTCTCGTACGACGCCGAGCGGGAGTGGAACTGGATGCCGTATTCCGGGGTGACCTGACGGACGGCCAGTTCGACGCCCTGGCGAAGGTGCTGAGGGCGGTGAAAACCTCCTGTCTATTCATCGATTTGCCCGTTGAACCACCAGATGCTCGTGCTTTTGCTGATCGTACGTCGCCATGATAATCGTTGACAAATTCTGGTCGGGGTTTTCTCCTGCCAGGCATGACTCCTCTGTAACCAACCAACCGTGAAAGGAAAACTATGTCTGACTCAATAACAGTGATCGTGTTCCTCGTCGTCCTTGGAACCAGCATTTGGGTTTATTCGGACGCCAAAGCCATTGGCGTCAAGAAGGGTCAACTAAAAGGCGCGTGCGATATGGGGCCTGCTGGATGGGCCATCGCCTGCTTACTGCTCTGGATCGTCGGTTTTCCGATTTATCTGGCCAAGCGCCCCGAGTTGAAGCGCATCAATGGCAAAGGGGGTACGCCTGTTGCTCCACCGATGGCTGCTACGGCTCCCGCACCGGATTTCGACGAGCAGCTTCGCAAATTGGCAAAACTGAAACAGGAGGGCGTGATCTCCGAGGATGAGTTTAACCAAAAGAAGAAGGCGCTGCTGGGAATCTGACTCAGGATCAAAATGACCTCCAGCGTCGGCGTCAGTAGGTAGTTGCGTGTCAACGACGGCCCTAACTTGCGCTCAAAAGTATGGCTCTCACCCTCTGCCCGGAATGCCAGAAGCAGGTATCCTCCCGAGCGGCCTCTTGTCCGCACTGCGGCTTCCCATTATCCCGTGGCGGGGGCGCTTTGGGCGGCGTACCTCCCGAACAACCGCCTGCGCCCATCCCCGCTCCCGCGCCGGATTTCAATGAATCACTGCTCAAGCTCGCGAAATTGAAGGAAGATGGGGTAATCACCGAGGCCGAGTACCAGGCCAAAGTAAAGGCGCTTCAAGCTGCTCGCACGCCCAACCAGCAGCCGAAGCAGAATCAAGCGAGCCAGGGCTTGTTGGGATGCCTGGGAATTATCGTCCTGGTGCTCATCATCGCCTGGCTCAGCAACATCGCGGGCTGTAACGAGACCGGCCAGCAAAGTACCTCTCCCCATCTGCCTTCCAAGGCTGAGTGGCGGCAGAAAGTGCGTCCGTACTGGAATCCGGGCGGGCCAATCAAGTTGACAACGATTGCCGATTTCAAAAACCTCGTCGGCGAACCTTCACACACCCAAACAATGGAAGGAATCGCTTATTGGTATTACGAGTGCTCGGACGGCAGCATCCAGCTTGAGCTGGTTGATCCAAACATGAGCGGGGGCAGGCTGCTCATAAGAGAGGTCAATGATTTCTGACGATTTCCGTGCCGTGGAGATTCGCGGGTGGGCTGACAATCAGGAGGCCCTGCGATGGCAACTGAGATCCAATTACAACCGAATGAAAGGCACTTTATGGCGCTCATCAAATGCTCTGAGTGTGGCAACGACGTATCCAGCCAGGCCACAGCGTGTCCGCATTGCGGCTGCCCGGTTGCCGTCACACTCCAACAGGCAAATCGTCTGTTGGAAGCGCAAACGGTGCCCAAACCACCGAAACAGCGCGATGAAAAGTGGGACACACGGGGGGCGCAGCACCCGAGCGCACCGCCTGCGCCCGAGGATGAGGCCAGGCGAGGCAGAGAGCTTCTTCGTGGCATCGGCATCTTTCTCTACATCGTTGGATTCACGATTCTGTCAGCGGCGTTTTCAGACCAGAATCGCGGTTGGGCATTTTTTGGGGGCAGCCTCACCGTGATTTTCGCTTGGGGCTTGCGCATGATAGCGGCTGACCTAGCCACGAAGCGAAAGAGGATACCGCTCGGGGGTCAGGTGCTCCTGTGCTCAATGAGTGCCCTGCTGCTGGCTGGCATCGTGATGATGTCTGGCGTTTTCAAACGTCGTGCGGTTGAACAACAGACTGGAGGACTTCCCAAAGTGCTCACTCAATACACCTGTACCCATGAGGAATACCCCGCCGAGGTTCGTCAGGGCCTCGATGTGATTCTCAACGGCAGCCCCACAGATGTTTATGCGCCAAGCTACCGTCTTGGGGACCGGGTGCGCGTTAAAATAATTGCATACACCAAGGATGAAAAGTACGCCTACGTCAAAGTCCTGGAAGGCCAATACGCTGGAAAACAGGGCTACATCGCCACGGCGATAATGAAGCCTAGACCCGCACCCGGCGACCAACAGGACAGGGCCGGGACACCGTTGATGGAAGCGGTGGAGAACCACGACCTCAACGCGGCAAGCAGTCGAATTGAGGAGCTTTTGAGAGACGCAGAAAATACTGGAGGAAAGGCCAAACCCACCAAGGCCGAATGGCTCCACACGCTGGAGAGCCGCTACGGCCAAAACGCCCATGCGCGCATCGTTGATGCGTGGAATCCCGACGACTTCAAGAAATTCATGGGAAATCCCTCGTCCACACAGACCGTGGGCGATCAGGTATCCTGGCATTACGAGTGCTCCGATGGGCAGATTGAGATCGAGTTGAACACCAGCATCCTCTACCAGCAGGGGAAAATGTGGGGCCGGATCAACGACTACTGAAAGCTCTGCCATGATGTCGCCCTATTCCGGGCAGAGACCCGTGCTTGGCGCTGAGCCGGTGGGTGATGCGGCATCTCAGGTCATTCAGGTCATAGGTGCGCAAGGACGAGGACGTTAAGGCCCGGCAGCTCAGCGGGGGACAGGGTGGGCGACGACAGACGCGGCGGCGGGCTGGTTCGGTGGGCGCTCTGATCGCCGATGGTTTTCGGTTGCATTTTCGCCTGCCGAGGTCCCGCTGTTGGTCGGCTTCCAGGAGATCGGCGGCAGTGAAGACCTGGCAACCCTCGCCCGTGCGGCTAGCGCACGCTCCACGAGGCCCCACGGCGCTTTTGGGGCGCGACATGGACTTCCAGGAAGACCGGCCAGAACGCCGGGCCGTCCTGGAGCCTTCCAGCCATGGGGATTGGAAAGCGGGCGAACACGGGTTGCGGCCCCTAAGCGCGACCACTCCGAGCACTTGGCCGTCCCCCAATGCCGCCCTGGGGCCTCTTTTCGGCCAGGGTGAGGAAGTCCATCCGCGAGCCTGCGGCGGCTCTGAGAGGATTCCAGGCCCGGTAAACGGTCCATCCTGGGGCTGCCGCTGCCGACGAACACATCCAAGCCCAGGTGGTACCTGCGCCGACTCCATCCAGGGCAACGAGTGGCGCATGAGTGAGATGGTGGGCAAGGACACCTTCGCGTTGGACATGAAGCTGACGGGCGGGCCGTTGGGGCGGGGATTAGGCGGTCGGCACCGGCGACAGTACCGCACGGTGGAAGCACACCTGGAGTACCGGCTGCGGCGAGAGCCGGACGGGTGCCGCGCCCGCCGTGGGCCTGCCCGGAGCCAGAGCTGCCCCACCAACCCAGCCTCGGGGCATTTTCGGCAGGTTCCTGCCGATATTCACCGGCCTGCCAATGGCCGTCCAGGAGGCCGCTGGCGTCGAGACCGCTGGCGTGGAGACCGGCCACGGGCGCGTCTCAACCACAGTATCTATCTCGGTTGGAGTGTTTTTGTTTACGCCGCCGCTCCCCAGGAGGTTGCCGACCAGGTGAGCGCAGCCAAGGTCGGCATCGGCGACAGGACGATGTGGTGGAAGCGCACATAAAGGAGAGGCTGCGGCAAGAGCCGGACGGCTGCCACGCTCGCCGTGGGTCTTCACCATTATCCGCCCGCCAATGGCCGTCCAGGAGGCCGTTGGCCGAGACCGGCGACGGGCGCGTCCCAGGACAGGGCGGTTGGACCGGCCCGCGAAGACTGCGCCAGCGGCGACAATCTCAGCCGGGGGCCGTCCGGCGACAGCTCAAGCGCCGTGTACCTCGGGGCCTACGCCCTCGGCTGGCTGACCAGGCTCCAGCAGCTCCACCGTCCCGCGCAACACCGGATGGGCTTCGATCTGGGGCAGGAGAGCGGCAAGTTGGGCGCGGGAGCCTGCCGCCAGCTCCTCCAACCGGAGCTGTTCGGCTTCGCGGAGTGGCCGGAGCTGGGCAATCGCGTCCTCGGCCTCGGCCCTGAGCTTGATGCGCACCTTCGCCTCCCTGGCTAGCGCCAGGTTCCTCCGACAGGCCCGGCGCTTTCTCGGCGTCGAAATGCCCTTTGTTGCGCGGCCCCCGGCAGCCGACACGCCGCCGCCGCGCCTGTTCCAGCGAATGAGAGCCTCAACCAAGGTCCCGTGGGCGGGCTTGACGCCAGCGCCGCACGCGCACTGGACGCCATATCGGTCGTGGACACTGACGAGCTGGGCCTCGGACCCGCAGAACGGGCAAGACCGAATCGGGATCGAGGTATTGGCGGGCGTCCTGTTCTTGTCGTTGTCCATACGCTTTATCTACCGGCCTCAACGCTCGCGTTGAGAACGGCGTCGAGCCGTCAAGCGCATGTTGACGCTCTTGGCGCGGCAATGGGCGTTTGTCGTTGATCAAGAAGCGAAAGGCAGCGAACGGCGTCCGGGCTTGCCCTGGGTGGCGTCCGGCAGCAGCCCGGCTCGGTGGTTTGCGGGATGCTCGCCGGTTCGGAAGCGATCTCCAGGGCCACGACAGTAATTGCGACAGTAATTGCGACAGTATTCGAGCCGCCGATGAAGTCGTTCAGCGAGAAAGGGAAATCGGGAGAAGGCCGGTAAATACGGGATGATCGATGGGGTCGCGTTAGCCTTTGGAAACCTTCGGAAAACCGCAAAAGTAGAATTTTGAGTCTAGCGCGTCTGCCAATTCCGCCACATCGGCTACACTGATTACCAAGCACTTGTGCAGATTCGTGCCGGTTGCCATTGACGTTGTGCTGCTTGTTGTCCTGCAGAAAGGCTGTGCAGACCCTGCAGCGGAATGCACCGCCCAGCACCGCACGGTTGCCACCGGGCGTCAACATCGTGTGGCAACATACCAGAGGGTGCTCGCCCAACGCAAGCGCCGGATTCTGCCCAAGCCGTTCTCCTGACCGGGTGGTCTGCGGCGCGGGGGGCATGGACCTGCTACAGTGCTACAAGGCCCGTGGAACCGCGGGATTTTTGAGGTCGGACCCGCAACACGACGTGCAACAAGGCGAAACAGCGCCGGTAAAACCGGGGGATTTTTGCGGGCATGGTTTTTGTTTGACACACTGAGGGCCGATACCAGTTCGGTAAAATCGAGGTCCGCATAGAGGACGAGGTGGCAGGCCCTGCGTGAAGGACATGCACTTGGGCATCGGCGGGGATTTGAGCACCATACGCCGAAGGCTCGAACACAAAGACAACTTCGTCGGGATCAACCCGACAGCCGATGGCGCGTCGGGCGGTATCGCCGGGATCAATTAGTGATCGTCGAAAAACCGGCTGGCCCGTTTTTAAGCGACTTCGTGAACGGTTGATTGATCTTCGCCCGCATCCACGTATTCCAGCAAATCGCCAGGCTGGCACTTTAACTCGCGGCAGAGCGCCCCCAGCGTGCTGAAACGCACCGCCCGCGCCTTGTTGGTCTTGAGAATCGAGAGGTTTGCCAGGGTGATCCCGATCCGGTCGGCCAGCTCGGTCAGACTGATCCGCCGCTCGAACATCACCCGGTCTAAATTCAATCGTATCGGCATAAGCTGTGGCGGGTTAGATCGTAAGTTCGTTGTCCTCTTTCAGCGCCAAACCTTGGCGGAAGACTTCGCCCAGGGACAGGACCAGCAGCCCGGTCAGAATTCCCCCCCAGCTAAAGTCAAATCCGTAGTGCCTGGAGTCAATGGCGATAACATTGGCATACGGACTGGTAAAGGCCATTTTGATTCCTTGAATTTCGATTCCTTGAGCATCGGCATGCTGCTCCAAGTAGGTTCTGATTGCGTGATTGTGCCACGTTGTTGTCGCCGCGGATAAAAGGGTAAAAACAACAATGGCTATTCCAATCACATGGACCAAATGAAGACTTCGTTCAGTGAAGATCTCGCCCCGTTCAACGTTCCGGAACAAACGCCGGAACAAATCGAAGAGCACAGTGACGAAACCCAGGTAGCCGAGGACAAAAGGCAGGGTGTGCCATCGAGTCAAGGCGAGGGCGCCCTCGCCCGGATTCTTGACCGAAACGCTCCCGTGCAGATTATTGATGCTGACTGTCCCGGCTTTGGAATCGGCAGCGGTCACTGTGAGAGCGCCTGATTCCGGCATCAATCCAACCTCACCCAACTCCAATCCCAATTCAGCACGGTTCGAGACACTCGGAAGCACCAGTATCATGAAACAGAGTATCGCCCCCAGGGTCGGGGCGAGGATCTCAGAGTAAACCAAATAGTCTGTGAAAGAATTTCGGCAATCGGCTTTTTGTTTTCATGATTGTTCGATTCATCGTTAAACGATAACATATTATCGAAAAGCGGCAACAAAAAATTATTGACTTTCGATAAATCTCTGTTCACCAAGTACTTGCGCTGTGCCGGGCCCTCGGGAAATAGCCTCAGAGCCCCTGAGCCCGCGGGCTACTTCGCCGGCGCGCCGTTCACGAGTTTCTGGATCGCCTCGGGCAGCGCGAACTCCTTGTCCGGCACCGCCTCAAACCTGGCCTCCGTGATGGTGATGACAATCTCCATGTCATTCACTTTCTGCAGGATTTTGGTGGGCTGGAGGAGGTCGCCGCATTTCTTGTAATCGGAAAGCTCGTTCATGATTTCGCTCGAGTCCTGCTGGGTCTCCTGCATCCGGCGGCCGCCCGCACACAGGCCGGTCTTGGTGTTGAAGAACAAGGTCTCCTCCCGCCCGGACTTCCACACGACCTTCACCTGGTAGCAATTCTGGCCGGCAAACGTGGTCTTCGCCACGGTCTCGGCGCTGGTGAGATCGCCGTCATGGAGTTGAAACTGGCTGCAAAACTGTGCGTTGTCATGGGCCTGGTCGAGCATCCGGGCCTTGAGGACCAGCGGGCCTTGCGAGGGGTCGATTGACCAACCCACCCTGCCATCGAACCCGCCGGCCACGACGCCGACGCCCGGGATGGTGCTGTGGAACACCTGCTTGTTCGGCTTGGCGCCCATAATCTCGATCTCCCCGTTCATGTTCGCGGCGGCGAGGCTGAACTGGCCTTTCGCCCGCATGCCAGGGACCTTCAGCACGGCCGCCTTGCCGCCAATGGCTTTGACATGAGCGGCGAAAACTTCCTGGGCGGACGGCAGCTTGGCATCGGCGGCGACGGCGAATCGGGCAGCCAGAAGCACTGTGACCGCCAGGACCAACAGCGAACTGATAAGAAATTGCTCTTTTGCCGCCCCGCCGGTTATTGACGCTGCGTGGGTGATCGGCAATCGGCTTTTTGTTTTCATGATTGTTTTAGTCATCGTTAAACGATAACATATTATCGAAAAACGTCAACAAAAATTATTGATTTCCGATAAATCTCTGTTCACCAAGTACTTGCGCTGTGCCGAGCCCTCGGGAAATAGCCTCAGAATAGGTGGGCCAGAAGCGGGCGGGCCAGAAGAAGGTGCGCCGGGTGCCTTTGGAGGGAGCCACCACGCCAACCTAGGCCCGCGTTGGATAAGAACCTCGTGCAGGGGGTTGGTCAAGGAAGGTCCAACTCCCCGGAGAACTGAATTTTAAAACGCGCTCTAAGGAGGCTATTCACAATAACATGGACAACTATCGCGCCGGGATTTTGACCGCTGGCGAGGCGCGAGCGAGGAGCATACCCGAAGCGGTCTGTAACGAGCGAGCAACGAAGCCAGCGGTCAAAAGACCAAGCGAGAGTGTTCATGTTATTGTGAATGGCCTCCTAAGTTCACCTGGATCGTGGGGACTACCGATCTTCGGTGGCCTCGGCGTTAGACCTGAGTGTGGCCGGGTCAATCCCCGACCTTCATCGTCCACATCCCTTTGGGAGCGTTCAACGTCCCGGTCCCGACGGTATTCTTCATCCGATAGATCCCCACATGGCCATCGTGGAAAAGGTAGTTGAAACGCTGCCCATGGAGCCCATAGGTTGTGGCGCCCCACTGCTGTTTCTCCCCGGTGACGACCTGATAAGGCGTTTGTTCCGGGTAGGCACCTGCTTCGGCCGGGCCAGTAGGTCCCATGCAGAAGGACGGCCAGTCGTTGCCGCAAATGTTCCCGCCTTCAGGTTGTTCAACCAGGAAAATGGTCCCTGAGGGATCCTGAGCCACGCTGTCCTTATACCCCCGCGCGTCCCAATCCGGAAGCGATCCGGGGGCTGTGTTATAGAAGTCGTAATAGACCCCGACACCGTAATCCGGCGGAGGCAGGGCCGCCGACGCCGAGGTGAGGGTGAAACCCGGGCCGGCGTAGTTCATAGCGTAGGTTCTGCGCTGGCCGAATACGGCCCAAACAATCGTGATCTCGATGCGGTCGGCGGGACATTTCAGGATTTTGGGAATGGTGGCCTTGTCGGCAATACCTCCCGAGATGCCCACGATCAGATCCGCATCCGGCGCCGTCCCCCCGATATAGCGGTGGATGTAATCGTCCCACGACAGTTGGTACTGGTAGTCCCCGCTCGCCCAGGCGGTCGGCGGATACTGATTGAGGTGATCCAAGGCGAACACTGCGAACCCTGTTCCCAGCTGCTTCATTTGACAAGCACACTGCAGCCGCTGTGCCCGGGCCTTGGCGCTGGCCAAGGCCGGCAGCAGCAGACTGGCCAAAATGGCAATGATCGCAATTACCACCAGCAGTTCGATCAACGTAAACGCGTGGCGCCAACCCCGCTTCGGCCCTGACACGGCTAGTGCCGCGGCGCGGGGGCAGGGTGTCTGCCTCGGATGTGCGGACCACCATTTCGCGTGAAATACCATCATACTCCCCTCCTATTGGTTCGCCAGGCAAACCTGGAGATTCTTGTTGATCGCGAACTTCTTCCTGGCAGGCGCGCTGGGAATTGCAGCCAGATAACCCTTGGCCACCAGCTCATCCAAGGTTGTGGGCGCACGATGCTGTTCCACCGCATACTTCCTCACCGCTTGCGTCAACTGCTCGAGCACAGGGTCAATTTGTGCCGAATCCGCTGCGCCCGTGGAACCCGAAGCTGGCGATGACTTGCCGCACCCGACCAAGAGCAGCATCAGCAGCACCATTAGGACGCGAGCGACCATAGCTCACACTCGTATAGCAGAAACCAGGGAAACAGTCAATGAGAATTGCAGGGAGAAGGGGTCAGGGATCAGGGCTATTGACAAAGTCCGGCGGCACGTTTTGGCATCGGCACGGGTGGGTATTTTGAACCCGCCAGCCTCCACGAACGGCGCGCTCACTGAGAAAAAGCGCGTTGCTGGGCTGGTTTTCGAGGTCGGTGGGGCCATCACGGCAAAGCCGGAGGATGGCCGCTTTGGCGCAAGCAGCCTGCGGTTCTGGTTGAGGCGTTGCTTCTTAGTCTGCGTCTGTGCTTGAGCCGGTCATGAAGCGGCGGATTAAGCCCCAGGGACGGCGGCAAACCCGGCGCTCAAAATCCCGCTCAGAGAGCTTGCCGCCCCGGTGCGGGCGGTGAGTTTGGCACAGGAATATGGCCAAGGTGCGAAACAGCGAGAGGTTGCGAGCGGTGTTGGTTTCACGCACTGTGCAGCGGTCTTCGTCTTGAGTGCGGTCGCGGCGGTGATGCTGGCCATTTTCGATGCTCCAGTGATCGCGGGCCAACTGCTGCAACTCGTCGATCGAGGCCTCCTCCGGCCAGAGGTTGGTGAAGGGGAACGCCACGTCGTGAGTCTCTTTAACCACCTGGCCCCGCCGCACGAACTGGACGTCGCGCTCGATGCGCAGCAGTTGAGCGGCCCCGGCCAGACCGAGAGTCGGAGGGTCAACCAGGCAAGACCACACGCGCCGGGTTTCAATCCGACCGTGGCCCTTGTCCACCACACTGAGTTGAGGGGGGAAGGGCGCCGGGCAGCAGTTGCTCGGCTTTGGCCCGGGCCAGAGGCTGGTTGCCTTTTAAGAAGAGCAAGTAGTCGGCTCCGTTGTTGAAGGTCAGTTGGCGGCAATTGGCTTTGATGGTATGGGCGGCATCGGCCGTGACTCGCACTCCAGCCAAATCCATCTGGGGCAGATGGGCGGCGACGGCGGCCTCTTCGTTGGTGTCCCGCGGCACGGCGATTTGATCGACCAGGCGTTGGTCGGAGGTCATGAAGTTGACCAGCGTCAGGGCCTTGTCGGCCTTGGGCTTTTGCTGCTCGATGGGAATCTCGCAAGGCTCAGGCGCCGGCAACTCCTGGGCGTTGTCCGCCTTGGGGCGGGCGGGGGCCGGTCGAGCGTTCTTGACGACTTTGCCATCGAAATGCACCGTCTTGAGCGGGGTGGGATCCTCCTGGCGCATCCAGTCCACCAACACCGCCTTGAGCTCGATCGGCATTCACCTTTTCTAACAAGCGCCGGAAGGTACGCTCACTGGGTACGTCGAACTGAGCGTGCGCGCCGGGACGGCGGCGGCAGCGCAAATGGCGGCGCTGTCCGTGGTTGAGGCTCTGGGCAAATTCGGCGATGGCGTGCGGCCCTTGGCAGCCCGCCGCCATGGCCAAGGCGACCAGCGTCAGAAGCGTGGCCAACAGATGCCGCACCCCCTTGGGCTTGCGCGGTTCGGTCATGTGCAACCGGAAGCACTCCCAGAGCGAATGCAATCGTCCGGTGGCCACCGGACAAGGGGGCGGCAGGGGGCCGGCCGGATTGAGCAGGGCGGGCGGCAACTCTGGGGCTTGCAGTTGCTCCAAGTTCCGCGGGCTTAAGGGGCGCACCCACAGTTCCTTGGGGTGTTGCGTGTCGGTGTAGAAGTCCTGCCAGTTTCGCTCATAGCCCTGGGTCGGCCCCAGTTGTTGCCAACCCGCCGCTTTGTAGCAAGTGCCCTTGAAACGTTGTGGATCCACGAAGGTCTCCATCCCCAGCACCGGATGACCAAAGTGCTCCTGCCAATCCCGGGCTAGGCGCTCACAGACCAGTTTCAAGACCCGAGAGGCCAAATTCGGCCACCGACCGCTGCTGGGCAGCACCAAAAACCGGGCGTTCTGTGCAATCAAGTGCCGCCGTTCCTTGACTTGGCGCGGGGACCATTTGAGCCAGCGATCCCGTGGCTTGAGGTGCAAGGCGGGCGAACCAAACACCAGGAGCGCCACCCACTGGCCCTGATACTCGGCCACATACCGCAGCACCTGCCCCACTACCGTGGGGTTCTTTAGATAATGCTTGGTCGCCAGCAACTCATCGAAGCGATCTCGATCTGATTCGTCGATCAACCGCAGAGTGATTGCGCTGAGCAGCCTGGGCTCGGAGGGAGCCCCCCTTTGAAACAGTCGGCCAAATGAATAGACATGGCCCCAGTCCAGCACAGTCAGAGGACCGACGCCAGCCAATTCTTCCTAAGTCATTGCCCATTAGAGCGCCCCCCGGGTCCTTGCCAGCCGCCCTGGGTCAGGGATGATAAAAGGAGTATTTCGCATCGGCGGGGCATTATTTCCGGGCCGATTGGATCAGGCGTATCACGTTGGCCGCCGTCCGCCAGTGCCCCCTGCCTAGCTCCTTGGCGATCCAAGGGGACGAACCCGGTTTTCCGTCGGCGTGCGGCTCGCGGGACCCTGGCCACAGTGAAGCGCAAGTCGCTTGAGGGAACCTTCAAAATCGCCCGCCAGAACGCGCCGTTTGCCCCGTGACGCGTTTTGATCGCCGCCGAGGGTGGAAGGCACCGCCACCCAACGTCCTTCCGATTCCTTAGCGGCGAGGGGCCTTACCAGGGGGGATCGCTCGCAGAACGCGGCCTCGTGCCCAGGCGTCGAGTCGGAAGGTGCGGCCTGGGCACCGACGAGGCGGAGCGCGTTTCAGCCCTTTCCATTTTCTGGGGGGATACTACGTTTGATCCTGCGGGGCGCAGTCAGTGTTGGGCCGATCTGCGTAAGTGCTTGCAGGAGTGGCGCGTCCGGCAGGACTTGAACCTGCAATCTTCTGATCCGAGGGCCAGAAACCCCGTTTTGTGCCACGTTCATGAAAGTTTCGGGCAGCCCCATGAACAGGGGCTGGAATGCATCACCGGTCAATACCAGCAATATTCGGGTGAGCTCCGGTGCACCACCGTGGAACGAATGATGCCTCTTCACTTAAGAGGGATTGGGGGACCCGTGAGATAGCCCAGAGCGCGCAGGTAGCGGTTGATTTCGACAATGGCGAGGATATTGCCCGGGGCGGGGCCAAAGCCGAAAACGGCAAAGGCGTGGCCGGCCCCTGGGACCTCGACAAGGCGGCTTTGGTTTCCCAATTCGAGCATGCGCCGATGGAACGCCCGGGCATGGCGGATATCAACAACCGAATCGGCGTCGCCGTGAATCAGAAGGGTTGGGGGAGTGCGCTTTGAAATGTGGTGCAACGGCGACATCTCTTGCGCTGAGCTGCCCAACCGCTCTCCCCAGCGCGTTGTCAGGTCGGTGATGGGATTCAACAAAACCAACGCATCCGGCACGCTTTCGCTCAGCCCCGCCTCGGCTGACACCGTGCCCAACGCCGCCGCCAGATGTCCTCCGGCCGATTCGCCGACCACGGCGATTCGCTTGGGATCAACCCCCAGTTCCGCGGCGTGGCGGCGCAGATAGGCGATGGCGGCCTGGCAGTCGGCCACGCAGGCACCGATGTTGTTGGTCGCTCCTGTCAAACGATACTGCACGCTTGCCCCGACGGCGCCGCGCAAGGCGAAATAGCGGCATTGCGGAAACCATTGGTCCGGGTCCCCTCCGCCCCAGCCGCCGCCGTGAATGAAGACCACAGCCGGGCGGCGGTCGGATGCCTTCCACTTTCGAGGGTGGACCAGATAGAGGCGCAGTTGCTCGGTCAGCCCGTTGCCCAGCGGAAACCGTTGATAAATCCGGAAGCTGTGCGGCAGACCCTTCGTCAATTCCGTGTCCTCCCACAACTGGGACAAGGCTACCGCACGCGAGGGTGATTTCACACCGCTGTCCCCGGCCCTTGCCGTGAAACCGAGGACCAAAGCCAGTGCGACTAAGCACGTGTGCAAAAGTAATTTCACAATGGTGATTGACGCGTGCTTGCTCTCGCACGCCACAGAGGCATGGACCAGCCTTTCTGCTCGCTTTGAATCTCCGGCCCGAAGCGCCGGCAGAGTCCAGCCCAGGGCTGAGGCCAACTGCACCGGGCTTTGAGTCACTTTCAGGACCTTTTGTCGCAGCCTTTGTCGAAACCTTTGTCGAAATCCGGCTGAGCTCGACAAAGGCTGCGACAAAGGCTGCGACAAAGATACCAAAGTCATCCAAAAACGGGTGGAGCAGGGCTGAGGCCGCCAGGCCGAGGCCCCGGGCTAAGTTCTAGCCCGGATATTTCATAGTTTGAATGCCGCGTCAGGCTTCCGATGCTGCGTAGCGCAGGTTTCCAACCTGCTGTATCGCCGACTTCCAGTCGGCAGGGTGTCACATGTGGGCGAGGCGCCCGCAGGTTGGAAACCTGCGATACAGCAGATTGGAAATCTGCGCTACGCCTTCCGGCTGGCGAAACCGTGAAATATGCGCCTTAGCGGCCCGTTGGGCCGCGAGACAGTCGCCCGTTCATTGGCTGAGCCGATAGAACCGCGCGGGTCCGCTGATCGTCGTGGTGAACACATTCATAGCGCCCTGCACGGTGGGGTCACCGGCCTTGGTCCAACTGGCCGGCGAGAGGTTGGCCGTAGTTTGCAGAGTATAGCCGGTTGCGGCAGCGGGCCACGAGATGGCCACGCTGCTCCCGGTCCGGGTGATCTGGAGCGTCGGGGGTGGCGGAGCAGCGGGCACGCCAATTTTAACAGACTTCCACTGGGCAGCATAAGCCCAGCCAAGGACCGAGGCGTAGGGCCCGGGATTGCCATTACCCTTTCCCATGCTCCGGGTATAAGCGTTGGTCCCCATGTTTGTCGAATCGATAAACGTTGTGAACAATTGGTTGGTCGTATCCACTTCCACACGGATGTCATGGAAGTCGGCGGACAGACCGGGGTAGGTGGCGATAAGGCCATTGTCAACGTTGAACGTCAACGCTTGGGTGCCATCGGCCAGCAATGCCAGCGCGAAGGAGAACTGGCTGTAATAACCATCGCTGCGGGTATCCATGTTGTTAAAGAAGTTGGCGCCGCTCCATCCGGCTGCATCAGGCGGATCGACCACGCCGACACATTTGCACACCACTTCGACGATCCACGGAGTGTTAAAATTATCAAAGGGCCGAGTGTCCAGGATCGGACTCCAGGCGGGGGTTGTCAGGATGCCACCCGCCACGAGTGTCGCCCAGGTTGCGGCGGGAAGGTCGCCTCCGCGGCTTATCCAGTCGCCATTGACGGTCGGATCGGCTCCGTCAACGGGGAATTCAAGGTCCCAAAGGACATTCATGCCATTGGTGACCCTTGAGGTCTTAAAGGATGCGATGTTGGAAAGCTGCGATACATTGCCGGCCGCGTCCTCCGAGCGAATGGCAAAGTAATATGTGGTGCTCTGAGCGAGTGAGCCCACCTTGAGGGTTTGCGCCGTGCCCGCGGGCATGCCAAAGTAAAAGACCGTGTTCACCTGGGTGGCACTTGCCCAGTTGTTGGACGTGATAGGCTGCGTGGAATAGCGCAAATCATAATAGGCCACGGGGTTGGTGTTGCCCGGGTCGTTCGGGGCGGTCCAGTCCACCGACATGGAGGAAGCGCCAACCAGGTTGGGGTTGACCGCCAAATTGGTCACAGCCGCGGGCGGAGTCGTGTCTGTCGCGGTGAGAATTCCCAGGAACTGGCCGGAGATGGGGTCAGCCCCGGGTTGGGGCGGTGGATCGGTATCCAAGGTCCAGGTGACGGCCATATTCTCTTCGCCGGCGCCGGTTGGGGAGGATTTCTGGAGGGCTTCGACATAGTACCGCTGGCCGGCGACGAGCGAAACGGTGCCCGAAGGGGTGTTGAGATCATAGCTTCGCCCGGGCCTGTCGTTGTTAGCCTGCGCGATCAATTGAAGGTTCGCGGGGGTGTCATCGGTGGATAACCAGAGTTCACCGGCAATGTTTGCGCTCATGTAGAAGATATAGTTGGTCGTCACGGCAGGGACAATGAAACCGCTCAATTTTTCGCCCTGCGCGGTGCCCCCGCTATTGCCGCTAATATACTTGTTGGGAGGTATTTCGAACTGAGGCACGTAGTGAACCTCGTCCGGACTTGCCGGATAATTGGGCCATGCCCGCAAATCATCGACGGCCGTTCCCGGGCAGTTGGTCCAGACCTCCAATTTAAGGAAACCTGGACTGAAGGATTGCGTGGTTTGCGCCTGGGCGGCGCCCAGGCAGGCCGTGAGGAGAATACCCAGAAAGAAGACAGAGTGTTTTTGCTTCATTTACGTTATTGATTTGATGTTTACAAACCCATGCACCACGACGGTCCACTCGCGGACGACCGTGTTCCAGATTTGCAGGGAGCTTACCAGCCTCATGACCGCGCGTCTTGTCGCCTAAATGGTATACAGCGTGGTAACTGTTCACGTGTGGGGCAGACCTCTGGTCTGCCGGTTCACGGAGCCTCCGGCTCCGTGTCCCTTGCAGTTGCGAGCCTCGGGGCCAGAGGCCCCTGCAACCGGCAGACCGGAGGTCTGCCCCACGCGTCCCCCCCTGAACGGTTGCCACGGTGGCGGCAAACGAGGGCACGGGTCATTTCCTGTTGAACTTGGCGGCGGCCTGGGCGCGCGAACGGACCTGAAGCTTCTCGTAGATGCGGCGGCTGTAGGTGTGGACCGTGCCGTAACTGACGCCGAGTTTGTCGGCGATTTCTTTGAAAAGATAGCCTTGGGCGATGAGTTGAAGCACCTCACCCTCTCGTTGGGAGAGCGTGCCGACCTCCCGATTGGCGTCGCCGGTTTCCTGGAACGATTGCACTACCTTCCTCGCGATGTGGCTGCTCATCGGTGAGCCGCCTTCATAGATTTCGCGGAGCGCGCCGAGGACTTCACCGAAGGGGGTCTGTTTGAGCAGGTAGCCTGTGGCGCCTGCCCGCAACGCGCTAAAGACCGCATCGGCATCTTCATAGACGGTGAGCATGAGGACGTGCGGGCGCGGGCAGATCTCCTTGAGCAGGCGCACGCATTCCACGCCGTCAATATCTGGCAGGTTGATGTCCATGATCACAATATCCGGGTTCAGCCGCGGGATGCCCTCCAGGGCGGCGGCGGTCGTCGAAAAACCGCCCAGGAACTCGAACTCGCGGTCCGTGCCGATCAAACGCGCCAGCGTCTTCGAGTAATTTGGCGTCGTCCTCCACAATGGTCACCCGGATTTTCTTCTCGCTCCCCACCGGGCCCGGTGTGGACGGATTCTCAGCTTGCATTCGCATAGGTTAGCGTCGGAAAGTCACGTGGAGCAAGTCCCCTGTTTGGTGGACAATAATGCCTCAGAAGGGGAGAGGGCTGGGGTGAGGGGTTCGCCGGGGCAGGCTGAAGGTGACGATGGTGCCCTCTCCCGGCGCGCTGCGAATCTGGCACGTCCCCCCCAGCGTGGCCAGCCGTTCTCGAAGATTTTGAAGGCCGTCACCCGCCTTTGGGTCCATGTCCGCGGGCAAACCCGCGCCGTTATCGGAAATCTCGAGCAGCAACCGATCTTCTTGGATGACCAATCGCAGCCGCAGTTCGCTGGGCTCGGCGTGTTTGATGGCGTTGTGGACAGCCTCCTTACAGGCCAGGTAGAGGCTGTGGCGCGCGTTGCTGGTCAACGGCCAGACCGGCAGGTTGGGCGGAAAATCCATGCGACAGCGCAGTCCCGCGGCGCGGGCCTGGTCGGTGGCCATCTTGCCGATATAGGTGACCAGCGCCTCCAGCGTGTCATGCCGGGGATTGATGGCCCACACGATTTCATCCAAGCGGCGCGTGATCTCCCGGGCGGCGGTCTGAATGGCCGTCAAGTGGCCATCCGGGGTGTGGGTCCGCTCAGGTTCGCGCCGGCCCAACTCGGTGAGCATCACAATCCGGGTGAGGGTCGAGCCGAGGTCGTCGTGGATGTCACGCGCGATGCGCGTGCGTTCGCGGTCCAGACTCTGCTGGGCCTCGATGAGTGCCAAACGCCGGCGCATTTTGCGGGTTGAAATCCTGTGAGCCACCGCCGTCGCCGCGGCCGCCAGTCCCAGAAAAAGGACGGCCGCCGCCACTTTCCACAAGAGGAGAAACACGCGGGTTTGATAGAAAAAGGGGTTCTGCACGAACCTCACACGGGCGCCTTCCTCATTCCAAACGCCGTCGCTGTTGCACGCGGCGACTTGAAATTCGTAGCCGCCGGGCGGCAGTTTGCCGTAGCGGGCCACGTTGGTTTGACCTGCCTGCACCCAGTTGGGAGCCAATCCCAGCAAACGGTATTTATACCGCACCTTTTCCCGGGCAATGAAAGTCAGGGCGGCGCAGGTGATCTCCACACTGCGCATCCCCGCCGCCACACGGAGAGGCGGCTCCGTCGGTTCGGGCAACGAGGGCACAGGCTTTTGATTGAGTCTGACGCTCTCAACCACCACCGGAGGGGCTCCCGTATTCAAGGCGATCGCGGTATTGATCGCCACGACGCCGTTCTTCGATGTGAACCACAACTTCCCCTCGGCGTCTCGAGCGGTGCCCTGACCCCAAGCCCCGGAGCCAAAATAACCCGGGCGCACCCCCTGGGTCCTGTCATATTGGACGACGCTGGCCTGGCCGATGGCGCCGCGCAAACAACCTTCGACCTGCGCCCGGCTGATCCGGAACAGGCCCTTGAAGCATCCCAGCCACAGGTTCTGGCGATCGACCAGGAGGTTGTTGATCCCGCCCGTCTCCGCCAAACCGGCTTCCGGGCGAATCACCTGCCACTGGCCCGCCTGATAGCGGCCAATGGCGACGTCGGAGGCCAGCCACAGGGATTCGCCTTCCCATTCCAGGCTGTTGGCGCGGTTGCCTGGAAAATCAGCATCAAACCGAAGCCACGGAATGAGTTGTCCCGCCCATCGGCTGACCCCTTGAGTTGTGCCGATCAGCAGTCCTCCCCCTGTATTGGCCGCCACCGCGGTAATCTCCATGAACGGCCAACTGTCAACCCGCTTGGGCGCCTCCCCCCTATGGGAATGCCAAAGACCAGTGCCGGTGATGATCCATACCCCTTGACCATCCGCGCAAAACCGCATGTCCCCGTTGATGTCCCCGAGGATCTCGTTTTGTCCGTTCCGGAATTGATAGCATTGGCGATCAACGGACAACCACAATTCGCCTCTAGGAAACTCGATCAGGTTGTCCGCTCCCATTTTCTCGCTGATTCCGGTAGGTTCCCAGGCATGCTCCCGATACAAGAAAAGGCCGCGCACGTAAACGGACGCCCAAAGCCCGCTCGGTCCCGCACACAAGGTGTTCACGGGCCGAGCCCGTCCGCCGGTCCGTAATACTCGAAAGGATTATCCCGCACACGATACAGGCCGTCGGCGGTCCCTGCCCAGAGGCTTCCTTCGTGGTCGCAGATCAGGCAGAAAATGTAGGCGGTTTTCAAGTCGTGCTCCTGTACCGGATACACCCTGCGCTCCTTCACACAACACAGGCCCGAGTATGTGCCTATCCAGATGTTGGATTCCAAGTCTTCGCAGATCGCCGCAACTCCCTTTGAGGTAAAGCCCTGGGCTTGCGAGTAGCGAACCGTCTCTCTCGACGGGGTGATCTGAATGAGCCCTGTCTCGCCGCCTAACCATAAACTCCCGTCGCGGCTCGGGCAGACCGTGCGCAAGGTGTTGGTGAGCGTGTACGGCTGGTCAAACACATCGTTGCGGCAGCGCGCCAAGCCATTGCCCGTGGCCAGCCAAATCGCGCCCTGCTTGTCCGCGGCGATGCAGCGGATCAGCCCATATCGGTTGGTGAGCGAACGGAAATCCTTAACCCGGCCCTCCGGAGTGCGAACCAGCAATCCTTGTCCGCCGATCCAAAGGTTCTCCTGCGGATCCTCATACAAAGGAATGTCCCACTCGGCGGCATGAGGCAGATCCAGGTCCATCGACGTGGCTTTCCCGTGCTCCCAACGCAGCAAGCCGCCTTTGTCGAGCGTCTTGGAGACCCACAGCCGGCCGTTCTTTCCCGGCGCCACGCAGGCCCCGCCTTCGTCCCGGCCACGCCCTAGCTTGATCGCCTGGACAAACTCCTTCCCGTTAAATCGAACGAGGCTGTTGGAGGCGCCGATGGTGCCTGCCCAGATATACCCATCCGCTGTCTGCGCCACGGAAACGACATTGTGATTCGGCAAACCATCGGAGGCCTGCCAGAAATCGTATTGGGCGTGGCGCAGCGGTTCGACCAGCGACCCTGCGCCCAGGGACCGGCAGAAGAAGATGAACCCGAGGCTGAAGACCGCGCCTTTCACCCAATGGCGGCTCGCCTTCTCTCCGGGCCATCGGTCCCAACTCGATTGGTGGGCAGTCATAGACTCCCTTTTTGCCGCCAATTCTCTCCATTATCAAGCCAAATCCAAGAAACCGTGGCTAGAGCCTGTCCCAAAAGCTCTGGTTCTGGACCTTTGTCGGCGCCTTTGTCGGCGCCTTTGTCGAAAAAGGGCCAATCCGACAAAGGTTTCGACAAAGGCTGCGACGAAGGTCGCCCACTCGCGGGGCCCTTGGGACAGGCTCTAGTTAACCAAACCAGAAACCATCATCCTCCTGCGTGGCTTCCACCTGTTTCTGCGCGTTCCGCGACGTGTGGATTTGCGGTCGCGTGGGCGCCTTGACGCTTGCAGGCCATATCATTTACTCTGGTCCACATGAAATGTGCCTGCTTGTCAAAGGTGCTCCGGGCAAGACTTTGGGATTCCGAATACTCCTGAAAGAGAGATGACCATCGACCCAACGCCCTCCATGCTCAGACGACTACTGCTCACAATGGCGGTGACCGCATCTTGCACACTGATCGCCGGCGCATCCAGCGCGGACGATCCTCCGCTGCCTTCCACCCGCCCGTTCAGGATGGGTTTCACACGCTGGCCGTCCGACCTGTCGGTGGACGGGTTTCAGATCGCTCAGAGTTTTGCCTGCGCCCATGGCGATGTGGTCTCGGTCATGTTCATCGGCGGAATCCCCTGGCCGGAAGCCCTTGAAGGCAAGCCGTTCTCCAAGGATGTTCAGAGCAATCTCGATTACCGCCCGCCAGGCGGCAGGAAGTTGTTCCTGTCAATTTCCCCGCTGAACAAGGACCGCACCGGCATCGCTCCGTATTGGGGGGAGAAGGACAACCTGCCGCTCCCCAAGGCGTGGGAGCGGCGGCCCTTAAACGATGCGGAGGTCAAGAAGGCCTTCCTGAACTTCACCCTGCGCGCCGTGAAGGCCATGAATCCCGATTACCTCGCTATTGGCGTCGAGTCCAACGTGCTGTTGTCCCACAGCCCGGCCAGGTGGCAACAACTGAAGGAACTCCACCGCGAAACCTACTCCGCCGTAAAAGCCCGCTATCCAGGCTTGCCGGTGTTTTTTACCACTGAAGTCCTGCACTACAAGAAACTGGCGACCGAAGCAAAGGACAAGGACCAGGAAGGCGAAGTCGCCGACCTCATGAAGCAGAGCGACATCTTCGCCATGAGCCTCTACCCTCATATGAGTTATTCGGTGCCTCGTCCCATTCCGTCGGGCATGTTTGACTTCGCCAGAGCGTTCGAGAAACCCATCGCCGTTGCCGAATCCGGGATGACCTCCCGCGACGTGGAACTCAAAGCCTTCAAACTCACCCTGAGGGGATCGGAAGCGGATCAAAGACAATTCACCGAGCTGCTGCTAAAGTCGGCTGCGCGAGACCATTACGAATTTGTCATCAACTTCGCCACAACGGACTTCGAAAAGTTGTGCGCCAAACTGCCTCCGCCGGTGGATGATCTGGCCCGTATCTGGGCGTACACGGGAATGCAGACCAGCGATCAGCGGCCCAAGCCCGCGCTCGTCATCTGGGACGCCTGGCTCAAAGCCAAACACGACCGGACGAAATGACAGCGGGGCTCACCTGCCTTCAGTGGTCATGACCACTTAGCAGCCTGTTGAAGAAAGGAACCGCGAATGAACGCGAATGAACGCGAATGAACCCGAAGTGCGGGAAACCCACGTCCCGGCGTGTCCAGGGCGAGGTATTCGCGTCTATTCGCGTCCATTCGCGGTTGAATTGACGGTATTTCAACAGGCTGTTAGCGGCCCGAGTCAATCCCGGCGCCCCAGGCCCTTCTGGCCCAAGTATCCATGGCCTGGTATTTGTCTTCCCAGGTTGTGTACATCGCGCCGATGATTCCCGGGGTGCCCTCGGTGTTGTGGAGCCACTCGACAATGGCAGCCCCATCTTCGTCTCCATCGTAATACCCGGACAGAATCTGTTTGAGACCGAGATCGGCAAAGAATTCGCAATTCCTGCCCTTCAGTCCGCCATGCCAATTGACGATGCCGATTCCTTTGTCCAAACCCTTCCAGGAATCCGTCAGCGGGCCGTTTACGGCGTAGTAGTGTTCGACCGCATTGTGAAGCGGGTCGAACATGTCGTTCCTTTTCTGTTTCGGTCGTGCGACCCTCCCATCACGATGGCGATCAGGTCCAACCCATTCTGCGCGGCTGCCTGGCGCAGCCTGGCCGCCTTGCTCGGGGCGATGTTGTATGAGAAAGCGACCCCATTATAACCACCTGCGGCAGCGCGGGGGAACCGGGCGATCATCCGCTCGACCTCTTCCGGGTTGCTCATGTCGCGCCAGAAAAACAACCATCGTTTCTGCAGCCTGGGTGCAGGAGCATCCTCCGCTGCGATGGTTCCCAGGGTGGGCGCCAGCCAACTGAGGCACAAGACCAGAAAGCCCACAAACCCAATCCAGCGTCTCCGAGCACTCCCCTCGAAACCGCGTCTCAATCCAGTTTTCGTCGGGTGAACCTTTCGGTCCCGACAAAGGCGCGGGCGGTTGGGGGGCAGTGTCTCTTCTGGCGTTTCATTGTTCATGAGCGGAATTACTTAAACCGAGGCAAGGTTAATGCGTTAGAACGTGGCCTTGCAAGCCCCACCAGCCCAGGGGGTGCGATTAAAAGCGTCGGACATGCGCCTCGGGGGTTTTGTCCCGGAGGGACATCTGACAATAGCCCGGCGTTTCAACGCCGGGAAAGCCACAAAAGGGACGCTCGTCCCGAAGGGACGACTGAGAACACTCCTTGCTTTCAGCCGTCCCTTCGGGACGGACCTGCTCCGTGGGTCCGATCACCCGGCGTTGAAACGCCGGGCTATTGTCGGAAGCCCCTTCGGGGCAAAAAGGCGCCGTGGGCTGGCGGACAGTTTTAATCGCACCCCCGCCCAGGGCATCGGCCTGGCGGCCTCAGCCCTGGGCTAGGCTCTGCCGGCCCTTTGGGCCGGAGATTCAGCTACCCCTAATGAATCAACCGGTAGAAGGCCGCGCTCCCAGCAGTCGGGAGCGTGACCTGGTCGAGCCCATTGGTCAGGACCGGTGTGTGGCCGACGACGGGGCCCCAGGATGCGGCGGGGCCGAGTGCGGCGGAGGTTTGCAGGGTGAAGGTGGGCGACGAGGCCGGCCAGCTCAGGACCACGTTGTGGCCCGAGGACCACGGAGAGCTTGGGGCCAACCGTCATCGGCGGCGGCAGCACCACAGTGTTGGGCCCGGCGGCCGTGTCGGCCGCGATTTGAGAGGCCGTGAGGGCGCCGGCGTAGATGCGGAACTCGTCAATGCTGCCGCTGAGGCCGGGATCGGCGTTATAGAGCGAGCGGCCGAGCCAGCAGTGCAAGTCGGTGACGCCGGCGAGCTGTTTGGCGTTGAGGCTGGCGGAGCCGATGAAGACGCCGTTGGTGTAAAAGGACTGCAAGTTATTGGGCGGATCATACACGGCCGCAACCTGGCCGCTGTACCCGTCCAGTGTGAAGGCCGTGAAGTCCAGGACGGCCTCGTTGGCGGCGGCAACGCCATCCGAGAGCACCATGCGCGTGCTGGGGGTGCCGCTGTGAGGGGTCAGGAAGACATAGCTCAGGCCGTTGGCAGCGGCGCTTTGATTGCCAAAGTCAAAGATTCTGGCCCAGGCCACCACCGGTGAGGCCAGGGAGACCCAGGCCTCGAGGGTGACGGAGTCGAAGCTGCTGACCAGGCCGCTTGGCAGGTCCACGTAGCTGTTCTTGTTGTTCGCGTCCCCATCGAGCACCACGGCGTTGCCCGAGATGGAGGCGGTCCCGAACACGACGCCATCCTGCGCGCCGACGGAATCGGAGGCGTCAGCGGTGAAGCTGTAGCGGTGGGCGAGCATGGTCTGCTTGGGCACGACGCTGACGGTGGCGCTGGAGTTGACGCCGCTGACGGTGGCGGTGATAGTGGCCGAGCCCAGGCCCATGGCGTGCAAGCGGCCATCCAGGCCCACGCTCACCACGCTGGGATCGCTGGAGGAGCAGCTCACCGGATCGGTCTGTGTCAGATCCACATTGGTCACTGAGGCAAAGGAGGCATGGACGTGGGGGATCTGCCGGCTGCCCAGGACCATCATGGGATCGGCCTTGAGCGTGAGGGACACGGGCGCGCCGGGGCTGGCCACGACCGCGTTGGGGCCTGCGGCCATGCTGGCGCGGATGCCGAAGAGGTCCAGCGCGCCATTGTAAATGCGGAACTCGTCAAAGGTGGCGGCGGTAAAGGTGTTCGTATCCAGGCCCACGCCCAGGAGGCCGACGGCATCGGTGATGGCCGAGAGCGAGAAGCCGAGGTTGGTGAGGGAGTTCTGCCAGAGTCCGTTGAGGAACAAGTCGATCGTGCCCGCGGGCGGGTTGAACACGGCCACCAGGTGCAACTCCTGGCCGATGCCCAGGAAGCCGCCGCGGATGAGGCTCAGGGCCGGGGGGCCAAAGTAGCGGACGGAGGTGTTGTAGCCGGTGTTCGCGGTCACGCTCAGTTCGTTGGTGGCCGCACTGGAGCCCAGGGCAAAGAGACGGCTGTCGTCGTCGTTGGCGGTGTTGGGATCGACCGTGACCCAGGTTTCGAAGGTTACGGCGCTGTCGCCATCGATGAGGTGGCCGGGCAACAGAACATAGCCGCTGGCGCCATCCAGGGTCACGGCGCCGCCGCCCAGGGTGGCGCCGCCCTCCAGGGTGGCTGTGGCGCCGCCGACGCTGTTGGCCACGGTAGTGCCGCTGGTCTCGTTGAAACTCCAGCGGTGGGTCAGGGTCACGGGCGCCACGACCACGGTGATGGTCTTGGTGTCGCTCTTGCCGCTGTAAGCGGCCATGACGGTGGCCGTGCCTGCGTTGAGGCCGCGCATGAAGCCGTTGGCGTCCACGGAAAGCACCGTTGGGTCGCTCGAGGTGAACGTGGTTCCCAACGTGCTGACGTTCACGTTGGTCACACTGGCGAAGTCGCCGTAAACGACGCCCTGCTGCACCCCGTGTTTGACCAGGGTGGTGTTGACGCTCAGGCGGACATCCTGCAACGCGCCGGGGTCGGTTGGCCCGACCCGATCCGGTCCGGCGGCGGCGTTGATGGCCACCTGCAGCGGGCTCAATGCCCCGTTCCAAATCCGGAACTCATCGATCGTGCCGTCGAAGGCGGCGTCGGTGGCGTACTGCGAGCGGCCGAGCCAATCGTTGACCGTCGGGCCGATGTCCGCCGGGGTCAAGGTCATGTTGGTGTTGACGGCCACAAGCGCCCCGTTGACGTAGAGCGAGCCCATCTGGTGTGCGGGGTCGCCGACCCACACCACCTGCGCCTCCTGGCCCACTAGCGGGCGCCCGGCAACCCATTCCACGATTTGGGAGCCGCCGGCGCGGTCGCTCACCTGGATGCCCCCATACAGGTCCGCATTGCCGCTGGGCAGCGAGAGGAACATGTAGCGGCTGCCGCCGTTGCTCACACCCTGGCCTCCAACGCTGTCACCCAGGTCCCATATTCGCGCCCAGGCCCCGCTGCCCAGGTCGGTCACCCAGGTTTCCAGCGTAATGGCCGTGAAATTGACGACAAGGTTGGGAGGGAGATTGACGTAAGACACCGAGGGGTCGCTGGAGGTCACCCCGCCCGGCAGAACGACGGCGCCGCCGCTGATCGTGGCGCTGCCCTCGAGGGTGCCGTTGGCGCCGCCGACCGAATCGCTGGCGTCGCTGGTGAAACTGTAGCGGTTAACCAGGACCGGCTCGCCGACCTGGAGCACGATGTTGTTGGTCTGGTTGTTGTAGCGGGCGGAGACGGTGACCGAGCCGGTGGCCATCGCGAATATGCGGCCCGCGACGGTGACCGTGGCGATGGCGGGGTCGCTGGTGGAATAGGCGGCCTCGGTCGAGCCGGGGAGGATGAAGCTGCCGTAGCTGGCGGTGTTGAAGGTGACCGTGGTGTCCTGGCGTGAACCGATGGTCATGGTCGGTTTGACATTCCAGACGATGGAGTTGACGGCGATGTTGGTCACCACAGTGTCCGGGCCCGCCACGTTGTTAACGGCAAGCTGGAGGGGACCCAGGGCCGTGTCGTAGATGCGGAATTCGTCAATGCTGCCGGCGTAGGCGGCATCGCCGTTGTAGAGGGAGCGGCCGAGCCAGGAATGCACATCATAGACGTTGGTGAGCGAAAACCGGGCCGTCACCGGTGACATGAAGCCGACCAGGGCGCCGTTGGTGTAAAGGGACATGGCGTTGTTGGGCGGGTCATACACGCAGGCGACGCTCATCGGGCCCAGGCCGTCCAGCACGCCCACGCCATTGACGACGTATTCGTCGTTGTAGCCCGGGGCGGCCTGCGCGTAGCTCATGCGGAAGTCGTTCGGGGTGGAACCCGAGTGCGGGCAGAACATGACCATGTTGGCCCCCAAGCTAGCGGAGGTTTGATCGCCCATGGCGTAGAGTTCTTCCCAGTTTCCGTTCTGGCCCACGTCCACCCACAACTCGAAGGTGACGCTGGTGTAGCCGCTGATCAGGCCGGAAGGCAGCTCGATGAAGTCGCAGCCCGGGCCGGAGACCACGGCGCCCGAAAACACCGCGGCCCCGCCCGAAACCATCGCTCCATTTTGAAGCGTGCCATCGGCGCCGCCGATCGAGTCGCTGGCATCCGTCGTGAAACTATAGCGATGGGTCAGGTGGCCAAAGCCGCTTTTGGCCACGTGAACGACCACGCTGTTGGTCTGGTTGCCGTAAGCGGCCGAGACGGTTGCGGCTCCCAGGCCCACACCGGAGATGCGGCCCGCGCTGCTGACTGTGGCCACAGTCGCGTCGCTGGTGGAATACGTTGCTTCGGAAGAGGACGGGACCGAAATGCTGCCATAGGCGGCGGTGTTGAAGGTCACGGAAGTGTCCTGAAAGGAGCCCAGGTTCATGAGGTTGGTCTTGAGATTCCACACGATGGAGGTCAGCGCGATGTTGGTGACCAGGGTGTCCGGCCCGGCGGCGTTGTCCACGGCAATCTGGAGGCCGCCCAGGGCGGTGTTGTAGATGCGGAATTCGTCGAGGCTGCCGGCGTAGGAGGCATCGCCGTTGTAGAGGGAGCGGCCGAGCCAGGAATTAACGTTATAGATGTTGGTCAACGAGAAGTTGGCGGTGACCGGGGACAGTGTATTGACGAACGCGCCGTTGGTGTAGAGGGTCATGGTGTTGTTGGGCGGGTCGTACACGCAGGCCACCTGGAGCGGCCCCAGGTTATCCAGCACACCAAGGCCGGTGACGATGTGCTCGTCATTGTAGCCGGGGGCGGCTTGGGCGTAGCTCATGCGGAAATCGCCCGCGCCCGAATGGGGGGTGAACATGAGCATGTTGGCCCCCGCGGCGCTCGCGGTTTGAGTGCCAAAGGCATAGAGCTCCTCCCAGTTCCCGTTCGCGCCGACATTGATCCAGAACTCGAAGGTGACGCTCGTGTAGTTGCTGATCAGGCCGGGCGGCAGCACGATGAAGTCGCAGGTGGGGCCGGAGACCACGGCGCCCGAAAACACCGCGGCCCCGCCCGAAAACGTCGCTCCGTTTTGGGGCGTGCCATTGGCGCCGCCGACCGAGTCGGTCGCGTCGGTGGTGAAACTGTAGCGATGGGTCAGGGCGGCGCGGGCCTGGGGGGCCAGACTCCCGCTCAGGGCCAGGGCCAGCAGGGCGCAGCCCAGGGCAGGCCCAAGGCGGCGTGAGGGTGAGCAATTCATTTTCATGCCCAAGAGTTGATGCTTTATTTTCATGACGAAGTGCTGATGGTTGGTTTTATTGACTGACTGCTCCAAAATCCCGGGTTATTGCGGGGGCTAGCGAGATTCACTTACAGCGTACATCGCGACCTCGAGGGCAGTCATGTCGCATGAATTGGTGACACGGCGCCTGGAGCGCGCTCAGCGTAAACCCAGTGCTCGTGGGCTAGCAAAACGAAAGGGCCGAAGGCCCGCAATGTGAAAGCCTGGGGTGAAGCGCGCAGCGCGCAGCCCCAGGTAAGGGCCGAAAGAGACATCTCCCCAGCCCTGTAGGGGCGGAAGAGGGCTTTTGGCGCTGGAGACGAGGTGAACAACGATGTTGGCCAGGGATTGGGAAATGACCGGTGACGCCCCTACAGGGCTGGGGACATTCGCGACGGTGGTTGACCTGGGCCTCCGCTCGTCGGACTCGCTCCAGCCCAGGCTCTCACATTGCGGGCCTTCGGCCCCGTTATGAGTCGAAGCACGGCGGCGGTGCGGGAGTGGACGTGCAGCTTTTCGTAGATCCGGCGGATGTAGGTGCGAGTCGTGTCTATGCTAATCCCGAGTTCATCGCCGATTTGCTGGTAGGTGTCTCCGTGCCCCAGGAATTGCAGGACCTGGCGTTCGCGATGAGACAAGGGTCCGTCCTCGGGGTTTGCCGGGCGGTTGTGCTGGAAAGATTGCACGACTTTGCGGGCGATCGGCCCGGACATCGGGGAGCCGCCGGCATGGACCTCACGGATGGCCTGCAGCAACCTGGCCGGCGGGACGGGCTTGAGCAAGCAACCGCTGGCCCCGGCAGCCAGGGCCTTGAGGAGCCGGTCGGTGTCCTGGCAAACCGTCAAGAGGAGGATCTGTGAGTTGGGGGCGGCGTTTTTGAGGAGGCGGGCGCACTCGATGCCGTCCACGCGGGCCAGATTGATGTCCATGAGCACGACATCGGGGTTTTCCGCCGGGATAGCTCTGAGGGCCTCTGCGGCGGAGGCGTGAACGCCCAGGAGGCGAAGTCCGCGCGCGTTCCGCAGGAATTGGCTGAAACCGTCGCGCGACGCGGCGGCGGCGTCCATGACTGAAACCGTGATGGTCATAAAGCGCGATTCCAGAATCCTTCATCGAAGCGAGGAGCGCCGGCAAGGACCTCCCCCCGCACCCCCTGTAGATACTTGCGCGGGGCAGGATTGTCCAGTGGCAACCTTGACCTCCGGGCAACGCCCCAGGG
This sequence comes from uncultured bacterium, assembly GCA_963749495.1. Taxonomy (GTDB): domain Bacteria; phylum Verrucomicrobiota; class Verrucomicrobiia; order Limisphaerales; family UBA8199; genus CAVQND01. The sequence continues at coordinate 209,408 of CAVVMW010000010.1, read as the reverse complement.
AGCGCGGGGGCGAAACGGCGGGCAGACCGCTCTCCGCGGACCGACCCCCAACCCGAAGGTTTTGGACTGCCGCAGTCCAAAACGCTTCGCGTTGGGCGACGCCCTTCCGGTTCCGGTGTCCGTCTTCACTGAGGCACTATAACTCCGGGCGCTAAGCCGGGTGGCACGGGAACCGCCTCAACAATTAGCTCCGCCCTACTACTCGTTGCTCTCCTCGTCCTCGTCCTGGTCTTCTTCATCATCATCGGCGTAGTAACCGGCGCGCGCAACGGCGATGGAGCTGATGACGCCCAGAATGATCATGAGGCTGCCCGGGAACCAGCAGCCGAAGCGGTACCAATTGTTCAACCGCTCGATCAGCTTGACCTCCGCGCCTGGGGCCTGTGTGCGAAGGGCGACCACGTTCCGTTGGTAGAGATAGTCCGCGCCCGCTGGGGCCAGGAGCAGCAGCGTGCCCGTCACAATTATCGTCATAGCCACTGGCGCTTTCATTTGGTCCTTTCCTGGCCGCGCTGCGCGCAGGCCATACGGCTGAACCCGAATCGGTGCGATGCGATGCGCCACGTTCCCCGATTGCCCGCCCCGCCGCAAGCCCGAAATTGGGGCTTTCGTCACAAAAAGTGTCCCGGAGCCCAGATACGAACTGGCATGGACCCGATCGATGCCGCCGCGTCAGGACGCATCTTCGTTTCCTCCGTTTCCTTCTGTTCTATTCCTGTGCCCAGCCGGCGAGACGCAGGAAAAGAACAGAAGGAAACGAAGGAAACGAAGGATCGAAGGCCCGGATCAGCTCTGAGGTCCGCGTTCCGGAGGTCCAAGAAGGAATCTGTCTCGCACCAGACAGGGATGGGTGCCTCCGGCAGAGGCGCCGCTATCGGTCATTCGTCATTCGTCATTCCTTCTCTCACCACGGTTTCCGCTCGTTCATGGCCTGGACGATGGCGCGCTTGAGGGCCAGGGGATCGATGCTGCCGGTCTGGCGGTGGAGGAGCTTGCCGTCGGGCGCGATGAGCACCGTGTAGGGCACCGCCCCTTGCCAGTCCGGGTCAAAGGCATCGATGAAGCTGCTCCCGCTCGGCGGAGCCAAACACCAGGTTCCGGCAGGAGGCCTGTTTCTTCTTGAGGAAATCGAGCACGCTTGGCGCCTCGTCCGGGCGGTTGAGCGACACGGTCACCAGCTCGAAGTCGCGATGGCGATACATGCGGTTGATTGTGACCAATTCGTGGAATTCAGCGACGCACGGGGCGCACCAGGTCGCCCAGAAGCTCACCAGGCGGAACTTGCCCGACTGGTCCTGGCGCAGCGCCCGAAGCGCGCCCGCATCCGCCGGGGCGAGCGAAACCGGTTCCTCGGCCAGGCGCTCGAGGTAGGCCTGGACGGCTTGGGCCTTTCCGGCCCATTTGACGGAGCACCCGATGACCTTGGTGCGCGCCACAGGCGGCTGCTTGCCGGCCAGCAGCGCGTCGAGGGCGTCGCGCAGGTAGTGCCGGGTCACATGCTCGATGCGCTCGGAGTCATTGATGGCGCCCACGTAGCGCAGCTTGCGCCCAGCGTCGAAGAGGAAGGCGTGCGGCGTGGCCACCGGCCCGTAGGCGCGGGCGACCGCCTCGGTATCGCCGTCATAGAGGTAGGGGAAATTGAACTTCCGGTCCGTGGCGCGGAGCTTCATCTCCGGGAAGGAATCGCTCAAATCGGTCCAGCCCAGTTCGTCCAGGCGCACGGACTTGGGGTCGTTGGGCATGATGGCCACCACCGCCACGGCCTTGTCCTTGTAGTCGGCAACGAGCTTTTTGAGCCGCTCCTCGTAGTACTGGGCGGTGGGGCAGTGATTGCAGGTGAAGATGACGGCCAGGAGCTTTGCTTGGGCAAAATCGCTTGGCGCCCAGTTGCGCCCGTCAACCCCCGGCAGATTGAAATCCGGGGCTGACGCCCCGAGCGGCAGGGTGGCGGGTTCGAAATCGGCGGCGAAACCCGGCCTGAACAGGGCCAGGCCGGGCGACCAGGACAAGGGCGGTTCGTTTCATGGCGCCATTCTAAACCGGGCTGTTAAGATTTTAAACCACGGAATACACGGGACACACGGAAATCGAAACTCAGCCGCTTCTCTTTCCGTGTGTTCCGTGTATTCCGTTCCTTCCTTCACATGTCGAGCCAGTCATTCGTCATTCGTCATTCGTCATTCGTCATTTGTGTCTTTGCGCCCATTGCGTTCTTCGCGTGGGGCCTCTGCGGCGCGGTTGCGGCCACAAGCCGTTTGAAATCCGCCCCAAGCTCGGGAATATTGCGGGCGTGAACCAAGCGCTATTGACGGAGTTTGACGAGCCGATGACCTGCCGGTTGGGGCAGGCGCGAAAGCCGACGGAGCCCTGTTCCATCGTGATCTTCGGGGCCAGCGGCGATTTGACGGAGCGGAAGCTCATCCCGGCGCTCTACCATCTGCACAAGGAGAAACAGATGCCGTCGGATTTCCGCATCGCGGGCGTTGCCCGGCGCGAGAAGACCGATGACTCCTGGCGCCAGGAATTGCGGCAGGCCCTGGAGCAATTCTCCCGCACCAAGCCCATCGACGAGGAGGTTTGGCAAGAATTCTCGCGGCACATCTTCTATTGCCGGGGCGACCTGACGGACTCGGCCAGCTACGTCACGCTGGACAAGCAACTGGCCTCGTTCGGCAACCCGGCGCTCCGGCAAAACCTCCTGTTTTACCTGGCCGTCATGCCCAGCCAGTTCACCGAGGTGGTCCAGCAGGTGCACCGCGCCGGCCTGCTGCACAACAACGGCCAGAACGGCTGGCAGCGGATCGTGGTGGAAAAACCCTTCGGCCACGATTTGGACTCCGCCCTGCGCCTCAACGACCAGTTGACCCGCTTCGCCCGCGAGCAGCAGGTCTTCCGCATCGACCACTACCTGGGCAAGGAGACCGTCCAGAACATCCTCATGTTCCGCTTCTCCAACTCGATCTTCGAGCGGCTCTGGAACCGCGACTCGGTGGACCACGTGCAAATCACCGTGGCGGAGAAGCAGGGCGTGGGCCAGCGCGGCGCCTATTACGAGGAGGTTGGGGCGCTGCGCGACATGGTTCAAAACCATCTCCTCCAGGTCCTGTCGCTCGTGGCCATGGAACCCCCCGTCTCCCTCGACGCCGAGGCCATTCGCGATGAAAAGGTCAAGCTGCTCCGCTCGCTGCGCCCGCTCCAGGCCGAGGAAGTCGCCAGGCAGGTGGTGCGCGGCCAATATTTCGCCGGGGTGGTCGACGGGCAGTCGGTCCCGGGCTACCGCCAGGAACCCAGGGTCAAGCCCGATTCCACCGTCGAGACCTACGTCGCGCTCAAGCTCTTCGTCGACAACTGGCGCTGGTCGGGTGTGCCCTTTTACCTCCGCACCGGCAAGTGCCTGCCCGCCAGCGCCAGCGAGGTCCGCATCCAGTTCCGGCCCACCCCTTACGTCCTCTTCGCAGCCCAATGCGGCCAGAAGCTCGATTCCAATGCCCTGGCCCTGCGCCTTCAGCCCAACGAAGGCATCTCCCTCCGCTTCAACGGCAAGGTCCCCGGCACCAGCGTCGCCGTCCGGCCCGTGCGCATGCATTTCAGTTACGACGCCGAATTCGGCGCCTACACCCCCGAGGCCTATGAGCGGCTCCTGCTCGAAGCCATGGCCGGCGACGCCACCCTCTTCATCCGCCGCGACGAGGTTGAAACCGCCTGGCGATTCGTGGATGGCATCCGCCTGACCTGGTCCGACAAGCCCTTGACCAACCGCGAGTTCTACTCCGCCCACACCTGGGGACCGGTAGCGGCTGAAGATTTGCTGGCCCAGTCCGGCCATGTCTGGCACGAGCCGCGATCGCCAACGACCGCGCCCTTCAGGCCGCCGCGGGGCGGAATGGCGAATGACGAATGACGAATGACGAATGACGAATGCGGACTGTGGACTGTGGACCGTGGACTGTGGACTGTGGACTGTGGACTGTGGACGACGTATGGGCACGTATGACCTGTTGAGCTTCGGAGATGCCGAGGCCCTGGCCCGGGCGGCGGCGAGCCGGTGGTTGGATGAGTTGGAAGCGGCTGGCGCCGGCGCGGGTCCATACTGCGTGGCGCTCTCAGGCGGACGGATCGCGCGACGGTTTTTCCTGGCGGTGCGGGACCAGGCCAGGGCTCGCGCCCTCCTCCGCGACCGAATCGAGTTTTTCTGGGGCGATGAACGATGCGTCCCCCCGGGTGAGCCGGAGAGCAACTTCAGGCTGGCCCAGGAATGTCTGCTGGCCCCCCTTGACGTTCCCCCGGCCCGGACGCATCGCATTCGTGGCGAGGTCCCGCCCGAAGCGGCAGCGGCCGAAGCGGAGTCCGAACTCCAGTCCACAGTCCACAGGCCACAGGCCACAGTCCACAGTCCACAGTCCACAGTCCACAGTCCACGGTCCACAGTCCACAGTCCACAGTCCACAGTCCACAGTCCGGATTTGTCATTCGTCATTCGTCATTCGTCATTCGTCATTCCGCCCTCCGGCCACCAACCCGTGCTGGACCTGGTCTTTCTTGGGATGGGTGAGGAAGGCCACGTGGCGTCCCTGTTTCCGGGCGAGCCCGACGAGGTAGCGGAGAGCCCGGCAGTGTATCGGGCGGTTACGGTCCCCAAGCCGCCGCCGCGCCGGGTGACCCTCGGCTACCCGGCCATCTGCGCCGCCCGCCAGGTCTGGGTCCTGGCCTCGGGCCCGGGCAAGGCCCAGGCCCTCCGCCAATCCCTCGCCCCGGCAGGCAACACCCCCCTGGCCCGTGTCCTCAAAGACCGCGCTCACACCTGCATTTTCACCGATATTCTTCCCGGAGAGAATTTTTCCGGAGAGAATCAACGCTTTGGCTTGACAGGCGGCGGATCTAGTGGGATGAAATAGAGGGCGTTGATGGCGCAGGCGGGAACCTCGCGCCTTTTCGCAGGGCGACGGGGTTGCGTTCTTTCACAGGCGGAAAGATCCAGATTTTTTTTGAACGAATCGTTTTCTTATGCTATCTATTAAATAGGTGGGGCGAGCGGGAGAAAAAGAGATTTCGCTGTTCGTTTAGGGTTAGTATAGAGGTTTTGCTTGTAATGCGGTTCGAACAGCGAGCAAATAGTTGGCCGCATTACCCTTCTGAGCGCCTGGGTGAAGGCGTATAAACCTCGTCACCACTTAGAGCCGGATGCAAATCCGGCTCTTCGCTTGTACGCCCGGCGCTCCGGGGCGCATCCTCACACTGCCCCCGGAACGCCGGCTTTAGCCGGCAGGTTCCTCGAATTGCCGGGCGGCTGCCGCATAAATGCGGCGTTCCGGGGGGCAGTGTCGGGACGCGCCCCGCGCTCCGGGGCGGCCCCAAAACGGCGTTGCCTGTGCGCGCCCCAGGGACTAGGCTGGGCGTTCATGAAACATCACCTCGACTTCGAAAAGCCGATTGCGGAGTTGCAGAACACGCTGGAGGAGTTGAAGCGGCATCCCGAGAAGCGCGCCCTGGGAATGAGCTTCGAGGAAGAAGTCGCTTTGGTTGAGAAGAAACTCGAGGAGACCCGGCGGCAGATCTACTCGAACCTCAGCGCCTGGGACCGGATCAAGATAGCCCGGCACCCCAAGCGGCCCTTTGCGCTGGACTATTTGGAAGGCGCCTTCACCGGGTTCAGCGAATTGCACGGAGACCGGCTGTATGGCGAGGACCGGGCGGTGGTGGGCGGGTTCGCCTGCCTGGGCGGGCACAAGGTCATGGTGGTGGGCACTCAAAAGGGCCGGGACACCAAGGAGAACATCCTGCGCAATTTCGGCTCGGCCCACCCGGAGGGCTATCGCAAGGCCCTGCGCCTCATGAAGCTGGGGAACAAGTTCGGCCTGCCGATTATCTCGCTCATCGATACCGCCGGCGCCTACCCCGGCATCGGCGCCGAGGAACGCCACATCGCCGAGGCCATCGCGGTGAACTTGCGCGAGATGATGCTCTTCGAGGTGCCGATTATCGCCGTCGTCATTGGCGAGGGCGGCTTGGGCGGCGCCCTGGGCATCGGCGTGGCCGACCGCGTCTGCATCCTGGAAAACGCCTATTACTCGGTCATCAGCCCCGAAGGCTGCGCCGCCATTCTCTGGAAGGACCGCTCGGCCGCCCCGAGGGCGGCCGAGGCCCTCAAGATCACCGCGCGGCACCTCCTCAAGTTGGGGTTGGTGGACCAGATCATCCCCGAGCCTCTGGGCGGCGCCCACAACGACCCCGAGAAAAGCGCCGAGATCGTTCGGGACCATCTCCTCAGGCACCTCGAAGAACTCCTCACCCTGGCCCCCGCCGAGCGGCTCAAACAACGCTACGCCAAGTTCCGCAGCTTCGGCCATTTCCTGGAAAAGCAAACCCCCACGGCGGCACAAGCCAAGGACTAACAGCGTGTTTGGGAAGCCGCCGAAATGGACACCTTTGTCGCAACCTTTGTCGCAACCTTTGTCGGACTGGCCATTGTTTCGACAAAGGCCGCGACAAAGACCGCGACAAAGACCCAAAACCGGAGCTTTCCAAACACGATCTAACGCCCCGCAATGCTCTACCCCCTGACCTTCCATCCCATATTCAAAGAGCGGGTCTGGGGCGGACGCCGCCTCGAGCAACTCTATCACAAAGCGCTGCCGCCCGGCGTGCCCATAGGCGAGTCCTGGGAGATCAGCGACCGCCCTGGCGATGGCAGCGTCATCGCCAACGGTCCCATGGCCGGCAAAGACCTGCGGTGGCTCATGGAGCAGCACGCCGCCGAGTTGCTCGGCGCGGCTGCCTCGGAGCACAGGCGCTTCCCGCTCCTGGTGAAGATCCTGGATGCCCAGGACACGCTCTCGCTCCAGGTCCATCCCCCCGCCGCCCTGGCGGCCCGGTTGGGCGGCGAACCCAAGACCGAGATGTGGTATGTGGCCGAGGCCGCGCCTCAAGCGCAGTTGTACGTCGGGTTGAAACGCGGCGTCACCCGGGCCGAGTTCGAGCGAAAACTCCGGGCCGGCGCCGTGGCCGAGTGTTTCCACCGCGTGGGTGTCCGGGCGGGCGACGCCATGTCCCTGCCCAGCGGGCGCGTCCACGCCCTGGGCAGCGGCCTGGTCATCTTCGAAATCCAGCAGAACTCGGACACGACCTACCGCGTGTTCGATTGGAACCGGCTCGGGCTGGACGGCAAACCACGCCAACTCCACGTGGCCCAGTCGCTGGCCAGTATTGACTTCGCCGATTTCGAACCCGCGCTGGTGCGCGGCGGCTTCGCAGGCACCGGCCCGGCCAAGGTGCGGGCGTTGGTGCGCGACCCGCTCTTCACGGTCGAGGCCTGGCAGCTCGAGCCCGCCTCCGCCGCCCCGCTCGCCCCGGGCCGAGCGCACATCCTCGGTCTCCTCAATGGGCGGCTGTGCGTCCGCCACGGCCAGGCCGAACTCTGGTTGGCCCCGGGGCAGTTCTGCCTGGTTCCCGCCAGCCTCGACACCGTTGAACTCCGCGCCGAAGCCGCCGCCTCCTTCCTCCGGGCGGACGTGGGGGCAGGATAGGGCCTGCGCCAGGGCGCAAATCAGTTCTTGGCAACCCCGCTGTGGTTGGTTGCCGCTTGCCCCTCACCCCGTCTGGAAAAGGCTAAAGGCTAAAGGCTAAAGGCTAAAGGCCAAAGGACAGACCATGGGCTGCGCCCCCTCCCCGCCTCAGCCTTTAGCCTTTAGCCTTTAGCCTTTTACTGCCACCGGATTCATGTAGTGTCCCTGGAATTTATGGCTGTGCTGTCTCCTGGAAAGTCCGGTGGTTGCCTGGTGATGTGGCTATGGGTGGGTTGCACGGCGACAACCGGGGGCGTGGCCCGCGGCGAGAATTGGCCCGGCTGGCGCGGGCCGCGCGGGGACGGCAGCAGCCTGGAGCAGAACGTCCCAATCAAGTGGAGCGCAACCGAGAACATCGCCTGGAAGACCCTCCTGCCGGGCGAGGGCCATTCCTCGCCAATTGTCTGGGGAGATCGGATTTTTCTGACCACCGCGCTCAAGGAGACGCAGGAGCGCCTCCTGCTCTGCCTGGAGGCCCCGACCGGCAAGCTGCTCTGGCAGCAAACCGTGCTGCGCGGCCCACTGGAGGCGAAGAACGCCGAAAACAGCTATGCCTCCGCCACGCCAACCACTGACGGTCAGAGGGTTTATGTCACGTTCCTGGATGGCAAGGACGTAATCGTGGCTGCGCACGACTTCAGCGGCAAGCAGCTCTGGCTGGTCCGTCCCGGCCAATTCCAGGCCGTCTGGGGTTTCAGCCACAACCCAACGCTCTTCGAGGACAAGGTGATCGTGGACTGCGACAGCAAGGGGGAGAACTTCATCGTGGCGGTAAGCCGGGCGGATGGCCGGACGCTTTGGAAGACCCCGCGCGAGAATGGCACGCACAGCTACAGCGCGCCGCTCATCCGCGAGATGGCGGGCCGCGCCCAGGTGGTCGTGGCCGGCGACAAGGCGGTGACCGGCTATGACCCCCGGAGCGGCAAGCAATTGTGGGTCGTGGACGGCCCGTCCGAGGATTGCGTCGCCACGCCGGTTTTCAACCAGGAGTCGGGCCTGGTCCTGAGCTGCAGCAGTTGGCCCAAGCGCGTCCTGATCGCGATCAAACCCGACGGCGAGGGCAATGTGACGCAGAGCAAAGTGGCCTGGAGCACCGACGTGGGCGCGCCCTACGTTCCTTCCCCGATCAGCGTGGGCAAATGGTTCATGACGGCCGCCTTCAACGACAAGGCAGCCTATTGTTTCGAGGCCGCCACCGGCCGGATTCTCTGGCACGAGAAAATGGGCCTCCATCACTCCTCCCCGGTGGCGGCCGATGGCCGGGTTTATTTCCTGAACGACGACGGCGTGATGCACGTGGTCAAGGCGGGGCCGGAATTCGCGTTGCTGGCCCGCAACGAGCTCGGTGAGAAGACCTACGCCTCCCCGGCCATCAGCGGCGGAAGGATGTTCCTGCGGGGGTTCAAGGGTCTCTACTGCATCGCCGCGGCGGGCAGGTAAAACGGCAGGGGCACCCGCAAATGGATTGATGGATTGATGGATTGATGGATTGGTGCGGAGTCGGCCCGGGTGCCTCTGGGCGCCTGCCGGCAGTGCCCATAGAGCGCGCCCATCTTAGGGCTGAAAGCCCGCGATGTGACAGCCTGGGCTGGAGCGAGCTTGCGAGCGGAGGCCCAGGTCACGGCCACATAAACTCCTGCGCCCTGCAAGGGCGCTACAACACCCCCGGGTCCCCGGGCAAGGGGTCCCGGCCTTACAGCCCAGGGACTGTTTCGAGGGCGCCTGCTACCGGGGCCTCCGCTCCGCTGCAGCCCGGGCTTTCACATGGCGGGCCTTCGGCCCTGGGGCGGCGTCCGGTTGTGCCCCAATCGCTCCCAAGAGCCTTTTCCGCGTTGCATTGCCGGGGCGCCCGGGATATACAGCCCTTGCTTATGTTCCGCGTACTGAAGTCGGCTGACTTTCCTCCCTTCGGGAAGTTCCGCATGGAATTTCCGAGGGTCGAAAACAAACCGCCGGACCTGGCTGAGGTGCATTTGCTGACTGGCGTCAACGGCACGGGGAAGACGCGCCTGCTGGCGCTCTTGGCGGCCTTGCTCGGTGGCGGGGAAGCCCTTAAGCGGAGGCTGAGGAAGACCGACGGCGCGATTGGGGCCTTTGCCTCGGGCAACCTGGGCGCACCGGCGCCAGCGCGCCCAGAATGGGTGGGGGGCGGGTCGGTACGGCTTGCGGCTACAGCGCCATTTCAGCGATGGCTCAAGAACGTCCCAGCATTCGCCTATCACGGGCTCGCCTATGTTTCCGACGTCCCCATTGCGGCTGTTGCAGCGGTTCCGAGGCCGGAGCGCGCAGAGTGCCTATCCTTCTGCCGAACTGCGGATCACTCCTCCGCCTTGCTCCAGGCCATTGCTGGCCTCAAGATGCAGGCCGCAATGGACTCGCTGGACCAAAGCGCTGGGACGGGTGCCACTCACTCAAGGCAAATCGTTCGAGCGCTCGAGGACACGTTGACACGGATAACGGACCAGCCGTTCGTCTTCCAGGTCACGACCTATCCTCAACCCACATTGCAGGTGAAGTGGGCAAGTGTGCCGATGCCCTTCGACTTCCTTCCAGACGGCCTGCGGTCCATCATCGGCTGGTTGGTGGACGCCGAGGTGATGATGGACGCTATGCTCCGAGGCAAGGGCTCGCCGGCGGAACGGGAGGCGGTGTTCCTGCTTGATGAAATCGAGAGCCACCTTCACCCGGTCTGGCAAAGGCGGGTTTTGCCCGCATTCCAGCGCCTCTTCCCCAAGGCGCAGATCTTTGTGGCGACACACTCGCCGTTTGTCATCGCATCGCTCAACTCCGGGTGGATCCACGCATTCAGGCTGGAGAATGACGGAACGGTCAAAGTCCCGCAGCCCAAGCCCGCAAGCGCAGGTGACAGTTACATCTCGGTGCTCGAAGACATCATGGGCCTGGAGGAAATGGTACGATCCCGAGACCGAAAAGCTCCTGGCCGAGTTTAGAGCCGAACGGGACCGTGCCTACCGAGGGGATGCGGAGGCCAAAGGCAAGGCTGCTCGACTGGCGGAAGATCTTTCCAAACGGAGCATGGAACTCCGCTACATGATGGGGAGGGAATTGAACCAGATGGAACGTCAGTTGGCCAACGTCGGGGCGAAATGAGGAAGTTCAAGCGTTGGCCGGCGCCGGAGTTCCTCCTGGAGAGATGGGAATCCTGGGGAGAGGAGTGGGAGCAGCGCCATGCCGCAAGCCCAGCGGCTCGTTTCCATTGGCACACGGTCGAGGGCGAACCCGTTAACCACAAGCTCCGCCCCACATTGAAGGCACAGGTGCAGGACCACTGCTCCTTCTGCGACAACTACCCCATCAGTCCGCCGTCCTACGAGACGGTAGAGCACTTCCGGCCCAAAACCCGGTTCCCGCGCGAGGCCTACAAATGGCAGAACCTTTACTATTGCTGCGATTTTTGTCAGGGGAAAGGGGAAGATTTTGACGAGGCCTTGCTTCGGCCGGACGCCGAGGATTACGCCTTCGACCGGTTTTTCCGCTGGGATTACACGCGTGGAACGCTCGAGGCAAACGAGCAGGCTTCGCCTGAGGATCAGCACCGTGCAAGCGTGACGCTGAGGCTCTACAGCCTCAACGTCCGCCATCCGTCGCTGCGCCGCCGGGAGCTGCGTCGCCGATCGCTCATGCCTGGTGAACCCATCGACAACTTTGCCTACCGGGATTTTGTCGGATCACCTCCGCCATAGACCAGCAGCAAACAATTCAAAATCGCCCAACCGCGAAAAGTAATCCCGAATGAACGCATTCTCAGTGATCAGCCCTCGAACTGCAATGAATGCCGCCGCCATTGCGGCGCTGGTCTGCGGCCTGGCCGCCCGCGCGGCGGAGTTCCATGGCAAACCGTACGAAGGCGGGGATGTTTATGCGGATACGTGGGTGGCGACCGATGGGGCCGGGCGGGTGGTGCCGGGGTTCGAGGAATGCGGGCCGGTAAAGCCGGACAAATGGGCGGGCATTTTCTATTGGACGTGGCACACACCCAACCGCTCAGGGCCGAACGACAATACGCAGCTCATCGCCGCCGCCAAGGGCAACGGCGGCCCGGTGGCCTGGCCCGCCAATGGCGCGCCCCACCATTGGGGCGAGCCGGAACTGGGTTATTACCTGATGACCGACCCGTTCGTCATTCGCAAACACGCCGGCCTGCTGGCCCAGGCCGGGATTGATGTCATCCTGTTCGACACCACCAACCCGCCGTTCACGTGGAAAGAGGAGTACGAGGCGCTGTGCCGGGAGTACGCGGCGATGCGCCGCCAGGGCGCGCGCACGCCCGCCATCGGGTTCATTTGCCCTTTCGGCGATCCGCGCCCGATCGCCGACCGGCTTTGGCGGGACCTGTATAAGCCGGGCCTCTGGAAGGAACTCTGGTTTATGTGGGAGGGCAAACCGTTGTTGCTGGCGAACAAGGAGTTCATCAAGGACGCGGACATGCTCGAGTTTTTCACGTTCCGTCGGCCGATGCCGGACTACTGGGTGGGGCCGAGCGGGCCGGATCAGTGGAGTTGGCTGGAGGTTTATCCACAGCACGTCTTCAGGAACGCCCGCGGGGAACCCGAGCAGATGAGCGTGGGCGTGGCCCAGAACGCGTTGCCCAACACGCCCGGGCCGGCGCCGATGAGCCATAAGGCGGGCGCCATGGGCCGGAGCTGGCACCAGGGCACAGCGGACCCCAGGCCGGGCGCGGTGGACCTGGGTTTGAACTTCGACGAGCAATGGCGGCGCGCGCTCGATGTGAATCCCAGGTTCATCTTTGTGACCGGCTGGAACGAGTGGATAGCCGGGCGCTATAGCGAGTGGAGCAAATACAAGGACACCGATTGCTACTATCCCGGCGGGCTGTTTGTGGATGAATACACGCAGGAGTACAGCCGCGATTGCGAGCCGATGCGCGGCGGACACGGGGACAACTACTACTACCAGTTGGCCGCCTGGGTGCGGCGCTTCAAGGGCGTCCGCCCGCCGCCCGCGGCCCCCGGCCCGAGCCGCATCGTCATTGACGGCTCGTTCGACGATTGGAACGACGTGCGGCCCGAGTACCCGTGATGCGATCGGCGACACCCTCCATCGCGACCACAACGGCTACGGCGGCCTGGTCTATCGCAACCAGACCGGCCGCAACGACTTCGTCATCCTCAAGGCGGCTTACGACGAGGCGAACGTCTATTTCTACGCGCAAACGCTGGACCGGATCACGCCGCGAACGGACCGGAACTGGATGCTGCTTTTTCTGGACGCGGACCAAAACGGGGCGACAGGCTGGCTGGGCTACGATTACGTGGTGAACCTGGAAGTGCCCGGCGACACCCAGACGACGGTCAAGGCCTGGCGGGACGGCAAATGGGAGACGGTGGGCACCGCAGCCTACCGGGTCAATGGCAACGGCTTGGAGATCGGCATCGCTCGAGGGCTGGTCGGGCAGGCCGGCAGGACGCCCGCATTCGATTTCCATTGGGCGGACAACCTCCAGCGCCTGGATGATGTGTCCGAGTTCGGCGTCAACGGCGACAGCGCGCCGGACCGGCGGTGGAATTACCGGTTCAGGGTTGCGCGCCAAGCCGGGCGATGACGTTCTGGATGGCGATGATGGCAATGACGACCAGCAGTTCGATCAGGGTGAAGGCCCGTGGAGCGCAAATCGAGCTCCAACGGCGGCGGGCCCGGCGGAGGCGCGGCCCAGGGGCGCGCAAGGCGCTGGATGAACGAGGCGGAGTCGTGCATTGAACTTTAACAAAACCCCCACCGGGAGGCAAGACAGAGGCGCAGAGGAAGCGCGGAGGCGCGGAGGAAAAATGAGGGCGGGTCCCACCACGGCCCCCGGAGGCGCGGCAGGAGGACATTAAGCGCGGACCTGCCGTCAACGCTTAACGGCCGGCAAGACTCGGCCAGAGAATCAGAGCCATCGCAAACAAACGACAAATGCCGGGGCTCGCGCCTTTCAATTGCCGCCAGGCGTTCACGGCTGTTTCGACACGCGTTGATCAGAAAGTGGAACAACCCATAATAAGCCGTCGAAACAGCCCGCCGAAGCGTCGCTTGTTTGGGGCGCCGCGGTTCGCAGAGCGCGAGCATCCGCGCTTGAGCGACCAGATCCCGGCCAATGCGCGGCATCAGGCAGGTCCTCCAGCCAACTCCCTTTGACGCTTTACTTTGACGTAGGGCCAAAGTTGCGCGCCGGTCTCCGTCCAGATCAAGTCACGAACCCATGACACCATTGGCTCAATCTTCCGCCAAGCCAAAGCTTTCTCCGAAGTCTTGTCCGGAAATACCAGATACACATAGAAGGCCTCATCGCCGTTGCTGTCCACGCCCTTTGAGAGCAGGACGTTCTTCGGACGCGGGAATCCCTGCTTTGCTAATTCTTCCGGCTTGATCCGCTCGCGAAGATTGTTCAATGCATCCGTCATATTGACGAAAAACATACACGGCAGACCCTCGGAACGTCACCACACTTTTTCCCGCCCATGCGAGGTTGGATATTCTCAGCTCAAGCCAACCCGGGCTGGCCTCACACTTTGGCTGCGAACAACGGGTCTAATTCCACCGCAAATTGGGGCAGCACCGTGCTGGCCAGGCGGCCCGAGGGACCGTGAAGGATTCGTTCGCGAAACTGTCCGCCCTCGGGGTGGCGATGCTGTTCGATCTGCTGCTCCGGCGCCAACACCAGCCAGACTTCCCTGATGGCCGCGCCTGCATAGGCGCGCAGCTTGGAGCGGTCGGTACTCGTGACTGGTCACGCACACCTCGACGACAAGTTCGGCTGTGCGGGGATGTTCACTGGCGTAATCTTCGATGGAACCGCGGACGACCGAGAGATCGGGCTCCGGTTCGGAGTCGGCGCAGAGGATTGGCTGGTCCTGCCGAACGTGCACACCTGGAGGGGTTGCGCGGCGGAGCAGGTCAAGCAGCCGCATGAGGAGCAGTGCGTGGAATGGAGATTTAGGCATTTTGCAGAAGACCTGGCCATACAGCAGTTCTGTTCTCTCCGGAATCAGACCCATTTCGCCCAGGGCATGGTAGGCCTGCACGGAAAGCGGCCACAGTTGCGGGGCGCGCATGTCGGTTTTCGCTGCTTCGGCTGCCGTCATAGGCAGAACATAAGCCGATCCGGGCCTCTTCATCAAGCACGGAGCATCGCCATCCAATATCCAAGCCCGCCGGCGGCCCGGCTGTTCCCGTGCCTTGCGCACTGGGATCTGGGCGTCGGGCGGGAAGAGTTCCAGCGTGGCCGCTGAATCAAGCTGGGCATGCCTCTTCAGGCGGGGGCGCGGCGGCGGCGCCGATCAGGCGCGCGATGTCTGCGCGCAACTCCTCCAGGCTGAAGGGTTTCCTGAGGATGGCGTCCACGCAGCCTGCGCAGCGGTCCAGAGCGTCGCTGGAGGCGGTGATGAGGAGGATGGGTTGGGCGGGGGCCAGTTGCTTGATGCGCAGAGCCAGTTCGTCACCGTTCATTTCCGGCATGACATAATCGGTGATGACCAGGTCGAAGGGCTCGAGGGTGAATCGGTCCAGGGCCTCGCGTCCGTTGGCGGCGCAGGCGACGATGTGCTTGTCAGTCTGGAGCAGGAGCGTGAGGATGTGGCGCACGTCGGTCTGGTCTTCCGCGAGGAGGATGCGTTTGCCGAGGAGTCTGTCGCGATTCATCATAGGTTGCGGGCCTTTCTGAGAGCTGCCATTTTCACATTCGATGCCCGCATAATGCCGCGCCGGCTGTCGGGGCGCAATCGGGCCAAGGATGAAGATGCCCCAGGGGAATCCCCTGGATTAAGGGCGCGCACGCCAAAATTCTTCGCTGCCGCATAATGCGGCGTTCCGAGGCGAACCGGAACGCCGCATTTGTGCGGCAGGCGGGCGCCCTGGAAGAGATCTGCCGCGCGCCCTACGCGGGGACGTTGCACCGCTGGCGCCAGTCATCGAGGCGGCTGCCCAGGCCGATCCGTGAGAGGTACTGGGTGTCGAGGCGCCCGGCCACAGGGTCTTGGGTCTTTCCGCCCTCGCCCCAGTGAGCGAAGGCGTTGGCGGTGTGCACGGCGGTGAGCAGCGAGAAGGAACTGTCTTGGGAGCGCGAGGGGCAGTGGTGCCAGGCGACGGACTCAAGGATGGGCAGGGCGAGTCCCCAGTTGCCCAGGAGGCTGGCGCCCAGTTCGGCATGGGTGGCGCCCAGGACCTCCAGCTCGGCGTCCTGGAGGGGGCATTGGCGGCGCGCCTGGGCTTGAAGGACCTGTGTGTAAAGGTCCGGGACGTTGCCCGCGAGCATCAATTTGCCGACGTTGTGCAGGAGCCCGGCGGTGAACGCAGCTTCGATGGACCTTGGGTCGGTGATCTCTGCGCTCGCAATGGTCCGCGTGAACCAGGCGGTCTGCAGGCTGTGGAGCCAGATGGCATCGGGGGAAAAGCCAGGGCATTGGATGTCATCGAATTGGGTGAACACACCCGCCAGGAGGATGAGGGCGCAGGTCCTCTCGGAGCCCAGGAGCAAGACGGCCTGCACCGGGCTGGTGATCTCGCAGGCGAGCCCGAACATGGCGGAATTGACCGCCTGCAGGATCTTGGCCGTCATCACCGGGTCTTGAGAGATGAGATGGGCCACCGCCTCGATTGAACTCTCCGGGGACTGCAACTTCTCGGTCACCTCGGCGTAGAGCCTGGGGACGGTCGGGAGCTTGCGCACAAGGCCCAGCAGCCTCCGGATGGCAGGGTCCATCTTCCACCCATGGAGCCGCGCAGCCTTGTTGACGGACGCGACCAGGGCGGCAGCGTCGGCGCAGTCGGGAACCAGGCCCACGCCGCGGTTGGTCCACTGGGCCACGGCAGCCCTGTCCCAGGCCTGGCAGCGCACCACCGGTATCGTGCCGGGAAACCGCGCGGCCACCGCCTCCAGGAACTTGTCTGCGCCGCCCACCCTGGCATCCAGGACCAGGGCGTGAGCCGGCTCGGATGAGAGTGCCGCCAAAGCCTGGTCGCAGGTCCTGGCGTGCTCGCACCGCCAATTCGGAACGAGGCGGAGCAGATCGTGCTCGATCTGCCGAGACCACAAGGTGTCGCCTCCCACGAACAAAACTCGCCAGTCTTTCGACTTCATCGGAAATTCAGATGGTTGCGATTTCCCGGGAATGACTATTCGCTGCGCGCTGCTGAACTGAATGGCCCGAATCATAGCAGGACGCTGAGCAAAAGAAAAGCCAAAACCGTAAGACCTCAGTGAAGGGAGGAGAAGCACCGCGGGCGGACCCCTCACCCCGGCCCTCTCCCCATCGGATGGGGAGAGGGAGAGTTGTGCGTAGCGTCTTGGGCAAGCGGAGACCCCAGGAAGTTCCAGAGACAGCCGACGCTTCTCCCTCTCCCCTTCGGAAGGGGAGAGGGTTGGGGTGAGGGGTACCCCAAAACCTTTCACCTTGCCCCGGGCGCCGCGACCTGTTTGAGTGAGGGCCAAACCTATGGAAACGCCAAAGTTTCGCTGGGGCATCCTGGGCGCGGCGCAAATCGCCCGGAAGAACTGGAAGGCCATCTGGAACACGGGAAACGGCACCATCATGGCCGTGGCCAGCCGTGACCTGGAGCGCAGCCGCCAGTTCATCGGCCAATGCCAGGCGCAAGCCCCGTTCCTGCCGCCGCCCAGGGCCCTGGGCTCCTACCAGGAGTTGCTGGCCGCCAAAGACATTGATGCCGTTTACATTCCGCTGCCCACAGGGGTGCGCAAGGAATGGGTCGTGCGGGCGGCGCAGGCCGGCAAGCACGTGGTCTGCGAAAAACCCTGCGCGGCCAGCCTCGCCGACCTTGCCGAAATGCTCGAGGCCTGCCGCCGCAACCAGGTCCAGTTCATGGACGGGGTCATGTTCATGCACAGCCGGCGCCTGGACCGGGTGCGCCAGGCGCTCGACGACGGCCAGACCGTGGGGGCGATCCGGCGCATTGCCTCGGCCTTCAGTTGGAGGCAGACCGAGGAGTTCTTTGCCTCGAATATCCGCGTGCAGAGCGGCCTGGAGCCTTACGGTTGCCTGGGCGATTTGGGCTGGTACTGCATCCGGTTCGCCCTCTGGGCCATGGATTGGCAATTGCCCCGGCACGTGAGCGGTCACACCCTCTGCGAACTCCGGCACCCGGACGCGGCAGCGCCGGTGCCGACCGAATTCTCCGGCGAACTGTTCTTCCAGGGCGGAGTCTCCAGCAGCTTTTATTGCTCGTTCCTCACCGAAGTCGAGCAGTGGGCGGAGATCAGCGGCACCCGGGGGCGGCTCCGGATGCTTGATTTCGTCCTGCCGTTTTTTGGGAACGAGACCGCCTTCGAGACCGAAAGCCAGGCCCCCTCCTTCCAAGGGTGCGATTTCAAAATCGAGCCCGGCCTCCGGCGCTGGACGGTGAACGAGGCCAGCAACGGCGACCCCACCGCGCAGGAGAGCCGGCTCTTCCGCCACTTCGCCCAGCAGGCGCAGTCCGGAAAACTCAACGAGGCCTGGCCCCAAATCGCCTTCAAGACTCAACAGGTGATGGCCGCCTGCCAGCAGTCCGCCCGCGCAGGGGGGCAGTCAGTCGAGGTCTGACACCTGATCGGATGTCCAACTCCGCCGGCCAAGCAGAAACCCGGCTATGGCGCGGGGACCTTCCTCACGCAGCGGAAGCCGTAGATGTCGTAGCCGAAACAGACATCCGAGTAACCGGGGTTCTCATTGTAGCGATAGCCGGAGCGGCAGCTCTCGGGGCTGAATCTCCAGCCGCCGCCGCGGAGCGCCTTGGTTTCACCCTGCTCCGGTCCTTTGGGGTCCTGTTTTGGGGCCGCCGCGTAATAGTCCACCTTGTAAAAGTCGTTGCACCATTGCCAGACGTTGCCGCAGATGTCGGAGAGTCCCCAGGGATTGGGCTGCTTCTGACCGACCGGGCGTGGGTGCCCGCCCGAGTTTTCTTTGAACCAGGCGTATTCGCCCAGTTGGGAGGGATTGTCGCCGAAGAAATAGGCCGTCGTGGTGCCGGCGCGGCAGGCGCATTCCCACTCGGCCTCGGTGGGCAGCCTGTAGCCGTTTGCCTCGAAATTGCACTTCCAGGTGTTCAGGTCGTAGCACGGCTGAAGCCCTTCCGCCTGGGAGCGTTTGTTGCAGAACCTGACCGCGTCGGACCACCGGACCTGCTCGACGGGATTCTTGTCTCCTTTCCAGCGCGAAGGATTGGCGCCCATGAGGCCCTGGTATTGCTCCTGGGTCACGAGGCGCTTGTCCATGTAGAATGGGCTCACGACGGCCTCGTGAGGCGGGGCATTGACCTGGCTCTTGTCTCCCATTATGAATCGGCCGCCGGGGATGCGGACCATGTCCGCCTTCGAACCCGGGGCTGGCTGAGGCGGGCTGGGGCTTGTCTGGGCGGAGGTATTAGTGCCGGCTTGCGGCGGTGCGGTTGCGCTCTTGCGTTCACAGCCCGCGAGCAACGCAAGGGCCGCGCACAAGGCGAGCCAAGCGTGAAAGGTGGCACGTGTCGGACGGGTCGGACTGGTCGGACGCGTCTGACGCGGCAGCACCCGCCAGAGGGGGCCTGCGATACTCGCCCCTTGTCCCTCGCCCCTGATCACCCGTCCCTCCAACCTCCGCTCACTCATAAACCCCGGTTCAGTAATCGGCCCAGATCTCATACCCATCCGGATTTCTAAGGCACTGGCGGCAGCGGCTGCGGATCTCCTGGGCCAGGGTGGCCGCCTGGGGGTCATTCACACAGGCATACCCGGCGCGCTGCGCCAGCTTCCGCGCGATCGTGTGGCACTGGGCCACGACATAATCCTGCGCGCCGCCCATGCCTCTCCAGGCATTGAGCAACTCCATGTAGGCCTTCAGGTTGTTCGGGTCCTTCTTGCCCGCAAGGGCCAGTGTCTGCGCCGTGAGTTGGTCGGCGTAGGCGAATGATTTCATGTTCTCTTTCTGGACGGCGTACTCCTCGGGGATCTGCCGGGCGATTGGCTCGAGTTGGTCCAGGAATGGCTTGAGCTGGGGGGCGGAGGCCGCCTTGGCCTGGAGGAATTTGGTCAAATCATCGGCAAATCGCATGTACTGGTCGATTCTCTCGACGTGGCGATGGACGAAGTAGATCATGTCATCGACAGCGCTCTGGATGTAGTCCTTTTTCTCGACCTCCTCACCGGCCTCGAAGACTGCCTGGATGGCCTCGGTGCAGCCGCAGGTGCAGGCGCGGCGGACACCCTGGCCGCCCCGCCGGTGGTGCGTGCGCAGCTTCCGGCCGGCGATGTCCAGAATCGGCTCGGCGGCCGCCCGGCCCAGCGTCGCCTTGAGGATGTCCGACGGCGTCCAGACCCAGGGCGGTGTCTCCTGCCCTTCGAGGAAGTAGATGAGCGATTGGCCCTGGGGCGGCACCTTCTTGCTCAGGCGAAAGCAGGCCTCCTGGCCATTGAACCAAACCGGGTAGTTGTAAGACCCGGCAACGCCACGCCAGACCTGTCCCTTGGATGGCCGGAAGGCGAAGGTGGTTGCCACCCCGTCCTCGGAGAGTTGCGTCTTCCATCGTGCTGGAAAGGGCCGTTTCCACTGGCTCGTGACGTCCTTCTCGAGGAAAGACGGGGCCAGGGCCTCCTTGTGCCAGAGACCCGGCGCCACCAAAGGGGCCAGGTAAAGGCTCTGCCCGTCGTTGTCGAAATCAATCGAGTCGGCCACGCGTCCGGCCGGTTCACCGGGCCCGAGGTGGAGCGCCAGGCGTTGGTTGCCCCTGGGCCAGGTCATCACCAACTCGCTGTTTTCTCCCTCGAGCAGCCCAAGAAAGAGATCCTCCGCCGCAATCCACAGCGAGTTGGCCGACGGATAATCCGCCGGGTCGAAGAGGAGGTCATCGCCGATGAAGCTGGGCGCGATGCCGAACCGGATCGGCCCCAGCAGGCTGATGCCTTTCATCTCGGGGGCCGGTTTGACCTCGATGATGGCCGTCTTGCCGAAGACGAAGACGCTCGAAATCTCCGGAGACCCCGTGGCCGAAAAAGCGACGTTGAGCGCCACTTCGTCAGCGGCATTTCGCAGGACTGTGACCCGGCTGAGGGTCCCCGGTTGGGCCTTGGTTTGTAGCGGGGCCAACTCGATGAGTTTCCTGGAAGGCGGGGCCGTGGATGGCGCCGCCCCTGCCGGCCGGGCGGCCTCGCTCTCCGCATAGAGCTCCAGCCGTCCGGTGGCCGAGCGAAAGACCGCCAAGAGCTCTTGGTTCTGCACGACCGCATCTCCTTTGAATGCATACTCGCGGCCGTAATACCCAGGGTCGGAGCTGGCCTTGGGCGGGTCGGCTTCGAGCAAGAGCAGGTCGCTCGGCACCCGCTTCCAGCCAGACCGTTCTCCAACATTGGATTGGCCGCTCAGCGGCGAGAGGGTATCCCAGAGCAGGACGTTGGGATTCGCCGCAGCCGGCTCAGGGGCGGACGCCAGGCCGGCGGCAACGGCCGCCACCGCCACTAATGCCGCCCTGGGCAAGAAATATGCGCAATATGACTTCATGATCTAATGCCCCTTGCGGGGCTTTGCCCGTGATGCGCGCACAGGAATCCCCCCTCTGCTCCCGTGCCGCATCGAGACTCCAGTGCGAGAATAACGATGACCGATTATAATCTGGGCCGCGGGGGAATCAAGGACGCGGTGCGCAAATGGGCGAACCGGTCGTTGTAGGCGGAGACGGAATGCCGGCCAGACCCCTCACCCCAACCCTCTCCCCTTCCGAAGGGGAGAGGGCGAGGCGTCGGCAGTCTCGGGAGCCTCCGGGCGTCTCCGCTTCCTCTAAGCGCTACCGAAAACTCTCCCTCTCCCCTTCCGAAGGGGAGAGGGCCAGGGTGAGGGGTCTGCCCCCGCGACGCTCCCGCCTTCACTGAGCCCGTGCGCAAACGGCATTGAACAGGAGGCAACAGAGAAAACAGAGAGGATGGAGATTGCCAGGCCCTTCTCTGTTCCCTCCGTTTCCTCCTGTTCAAGTGTGGACAATGCAGGGCTATAATCCCTTTGCCGCGCGCACCGCGCCCTCCACCAGCACGTCTCCCAGGGTCTCGCCGTAGAAGCTCATGCTCGCCTCGTAGCCGCCCCGGCGGTACTCCTGGGCGGGCAGGGCGTAGCTGACCCATTCGTTGGCCAGTCCGCCGATGGTGACCGCCGCAGCGCCCGTAGCCTGCCGAGCCTTGGCCTTGGCTTCGAGCCCCAGCCCCGCTGCCATCTCCGCCGACACCCCCAGAATGACCAGGTCGCCCAATCGAAGACAGGTGCTGCGAGTCTCCGCGGGCACCAGTTGATCCAGGAAGGCCTGCGCGCTGGTTTCGCTCAGGCCGTATTCGGCGCCGCCGGTCCTCATGAAGTCCGGGTGTGGGCGGCGCTTGGGCAGGGCGATGGTTTCTGTGTGCCAGGCGAAGTTCCGGGTTTGACGAGCCTCGATCTGGTTCCAGGCACGCCAGGCCAGGATTGCCATCTCCCGGCCATAACGCTCGGCCCGTTCCCAGTTGCTGCCGCAGTCGGGCGGCGGCACGGGGGATTGATCGCCTTCGGCCCCGTTGTAGAACATCGCCGTCACCCCATCCCCAATGAGCGCCTCGAGGGTCCGCTGGAGATGTCCGGGCCAATCTCCGGAGAATGACATGTCTGACGCGCTCATGAACGTGGGATGCGCCGTCCAGTTGACCAGCGTTGCCAGGGGGTGGCCGCCGACGGCGTCAATCCGGGTCACGGTCAGGTCGGTGTCGTGAATGGCCAGGCCGCGGCGATTGCGGTTGCGGTCCGCTACCGAGACGGTGGTCGAGCCGGTGAGGACCGGCTGGAGCTTGCGGCCTGCCGCGCGAATGACCTCCGCCAGGCGGCCGGCGGTCAGGTCGAAAAGCTCCTTGTGGAAAAGGCCGGCTTGCGGGTTCCCAAAGGTGTTGCCCGGGTGCAAGGCCATCATATCGATGCTCGTATGGGTGTGGCTGGGCAGGAGCATGAACTGGTCGGCGCTCCACCCCTCGCCCGCCAGGCGCTCGACGACCGCCCCCTTGAATCCCGGCGGAAAGGCCAGGACATCGGCGGTCACCAGCGCGAATCGCCTGCCGCCCTGCTCAAGAACCAGTGCCTTGGCCCAGACCGCATCATGGACCCCCACGGCCGGCTTGCTTTGGCGCGCGCCGTACCCGCCCAGGGCCGCCTTCATCTCCCCAGGCGGAGTGAGGTTGATTCGCGCGGCACCGGCCTGGAGCGCGGATGAATCCGCACCCAAAGCCCCCGCGCCAATGCCGGACAAAACCAGGGCGAGCAACCCGCGCGCGCAGATGAAATCCAAACGGCTTATCACGACCCTGAGAGTGGAGCCGCGAGTGGCGGCCGGTCAAGCGGCAAGGGATTGAATGGGTGACGGGTCAGTGAAGGCAGAGACGGAGTCCCCTGCGGACCCCTCACCCCGACCCTCTCCCCTTCCGAAGGGGAGAGGGAGAAGCGTCGGCAGCCTCTTGAACTTTCGCGCGTCTGTGGTTGCTCGAGCCGCTACGGAGAATCCTCCCTCTCCCCATCCGATGGGGAGAGGGCCGGGGTGAGGGGTCCGCCCCCGGGACGCTCCCGCCTTCACTGGGGCCTCACTTCCCTCGGCCTTGGTCCGTGAGTGGCTTGACTTGCGGCGAGGACCGAACATGCTGGCCGGGTGAACCGATCCGGCAACGGTGCCCCGAGCCTCAGGCCAACGGGCTACACCCGGCGCGACTTCGGGAAACTGGGCCTGGGGCTGCTCGGGCTGGCCTTGAGCGGGTGCGCGCACCCCCGCCCCGCGCCGGGCGCAGCCCAAACGGACGAGGCCTTTCTCAGGGAGCAGGCCCGGCGGGTCATCGAGTCGGCGCAATTGAAGGCGGGCCAAACCTCCGGCCAGAAACGCAACACGACGCCATACGACCTCCACGTCCCCGGGGGCAACATGGGCTACCCGGCGTTCTGGATCCGAGACGCCATGATGATGCTCGGCGGCGACTTTATCTCTGCGGACGAGGTTGAGGGCTGGGTCCGATTGATCGGTTGGGCGCTCCCCGGCCCATCGGACTGGCTGGTCCGGCCCGGAGTGGTTGTTCCCGCGTACACGGTCCCCGATCACATCAACTTCGACGGCAAACCCACCTTCTATCCCGGCAACTACGAGACCGGAGACAAACAGGGGGGCCATCCCTGGGGCAAGTATCCCCCGCTGGACAACAACTTCTACTTCCTCACCGGCGTGTACCAGCATTGGAAGCTCACGGGCAGCCTCGGCTTGTTTCAGTCTCCGGTGCGGACCTCGTTCGGCGAACAGCCGTTGGCGGACTTGTGCGAGAAGGTGTACCAGGCCCCGCCCTGTGATTCGGCGACGGGCCTGGTAACCGCCGGCGACATCGGCCAGGAGAACGCCAAGGACTGGGGCTTCTGCGACAGTGTTTTCAAGAGCGGAAAGCTGCTGTTCCCCTCGCTCCTGAAGCTGGTCGCGGCCCGGCAGTTGGCGGCGCTTTTCGCCGCCTCCGCACAGGCCGGCAAAGCCGCACGCTGCCGCAAGGACGCCCGCACCATCCGTGCTGCGATAGGCCCTGCGTTTTTCCATGCACCGACGGATGGCTCGGAGGGTTGGCTCCACTCCGCCACGGGCGTCGGCAACCAGCCGGATGTCTGGGGCAGCGCCTTCGCGGTGCACTGCGGCGCGCTTAGGACACCCACCGCCCGGAAGGTCTCGCGCGCCTTGGCGCGCGCCTTCCGCGAGCGCACGACCGTCCGCCACGGCTTCATCCGGCACCTTCCGACCAGCGACAGGCTCAATCAGGGTGGCTGGCAGGCCGCTGTCTCAAATCTCGGCACCTACCAAAACGGCGGCTACTGGGGCACGCCCACAGGTTGGTACATCTCCGCGGTCTCGCGCTCTGACCCGGCGGCGGCCAGGGACCTCGCCAGGGAATACATCGGCTTCTTGCGCCAGAATATGCGCCAGGACGGCCTGACTGATGCCTGGGAATGGTGCAACCCGGATACACGCGAATATGTCAATCCGCTCTACGCCTCGACGGTAGCGTTGCCGTACCTGAGCCTCAAGGAGACGGGGCTGCTCAGGTTGCTCTGAGACAATTTCGGCTTATTCCCCCTGCAGGATCAGGTCGAAGCGGCGGTTGAACTCGGCCAGGGAAAGGCCGTCGTCCTCGATGCTGGCCCAGCCGTTGTAGCCGACGTTGTCCAGCGCCTGACGCACGGCGGGCCAATTGATGCTCCCGTCCCGCGGGTGGACGAACGTGCCGCCGTGGCCGTTGGGGTTGAGCTTGAAGTCCTTGACATGGAGCCTGATGATGAGCGGGCCCAGGGCCTTGATCCAATCCTGCGGCGGGGCGTACTTCACATGATTGCCGATGTCGAAGTAGGCCTTCACCCAGGGATTGCCGAAGGAGGCGACGAAATCGCGGAAGATGTCCGGTTTGACCCAGAGATTGTTCCAAACATTCTCGATGCCGATGACGATCTTGAGCTCGGTGGCCAGCGGGATGAGTTTCTCGACGGCGGCCTTGGAGGTGTCCGCGGCGCGGTTATGCGCTTCGATATAGGCAGCGTAGCGGGAGTTGTCGCCGGCGGCCACGCGGGTGAGGTGGCCGCTCTTGGGGTCGTAGGCGAGATCGAACTCCCAGGCCTCGGGCATGGGCATGCCGCCGATGCGGCAGGGCACCAGCAGGATGTCATCCGCGCCATAAGCCCGGGCGGCGCGCAGGGCCATGCGCGTGCTTTCAAGCGATTTCTCGACCTTCCCGGCGTCCGGGCTGTTGAACTCCATCCACCCCCGCAAGACCGAGTGTACCCTCATGCCAAGACTCTTGGCCACGGCCTGGCCCTGGGCCGCCTCGTCTTCCGCGCAAACGTAATCGCTCTCGACACCCTCGAAGCCGGCCTCCTTGAGCGGTTGCAGCGTGGCTTCGGTCACTTGGTGCACAATCTTTGCCTTGTGGATTCGGCCCCGGAAAGCCGCGGCACGCAGTGAGGGCGACGCCATCAAGGCCAGCGCGGCGGCCCCGGTAGCGCGAGTGAGAAACTGACGACGCGTGAGTGGATAATTCATGCTTCTGTGATGGAGTGTTTTGAGGAGGGTGTCAAGGCCAAAGGCTAAAGGCTAAAGACAGGCGTTGCTTCGTCCCTTTCCTCCCTGAGGTCCCTTTTGTCCCTTAAGACCAAGTCTGCCCGCCCACACCCCCACGGCCCGGGGCGCTCGCGCTCGCCCTACCCGGCGCTTTGGCCTTTAGCCTTCAGCCTTTAGCCTTTACCCTTGAGCTTCCTCCGCCTTCCGCTATCGTGCTCCCATGCCGATATACGAGTTTCATTGCCAAAAGTGCGACAGCGACAGCGAGATCCTGGTCCGTTCCAGCAAGTGGCGGGGGACCAAATGCCCGCAATGCGGGTCCACGCGGCTCTCGAAGAAGCTCTCCGTGTTTGCCTCCGCTGGCAGCGGCAATGGAAACAAGGGCCAGGACTACTGCGCGCGGACGGGCGCGCCCTGCGACGGGAGCGGCGGCGGCTCCTGCGGGTGCAGTTGCGGCGGCGGCAAGCACCGGCATTGACCCCAGTTCAACCTTTGTCGCGGCCTTTGTCGAAGAGCGGCCAGCCCGACAACGGCAGCGACCAAGGTTGCGACGATGGTTTCGACAAAGGCCGCGACAAAGGTCGCGACGAAGTTTTGCTCCGGCCGGGCCGAGGCCACGGTGCTACTGAGGGCCACCCGCCACGACCACGTCCGGCTTGGCTTCGAGCAGATCGTTTACCGCCCAGTCGGGTTGGTGCGCTTGCAATTCCTGGAGCGTGCAGCCGCCGGTGGCCACGGCCAGGACCTTGGCGCCGATGGCTCGGGCGCAACGGATATCCAGCGGCGTGTCGCCAACGACCAGGACCTGGCCGCCGCGCAGGTCTTGCCCGAGCATGGCGCTGGCGCGTTGGCGGGCGATGGCGGCGATCTGGGCGCGTTCCTCGTGGTCATCGGCAAAGGCGCCCGTGGCGAAGGGCTCCCAGAGGTGCAGGTGACGCAGCTTGATTTCGGCCCCCAAACGGACGTTGCCCGTGAGCAGGCCCAGCAGCGGCGGCTGTGGCAGGGCCTGCAGGCCCTCGATGAACTCCCGCACCCCGGGGCAGACCTTGGCCTCGCTCTCCTGCAAGATCTGGTCCAGCCAGAACACATACCGGTCGAAAAACCGCTGAAAATTCGCCGGCGTCGGTGGGATTCCGTGAAAGCCGAAGAACTCCCGGAGCAGGCTCATGTCGGTGCGTCCGGCGAACTTGAGCCGCTCGAAGCCGTCGATGGCATTGAATTCGGTGGCGAACACCTTCGCAAAGGCCCTCATGCCCGCCCCGCCCGTGCGGATCAAGGTGCCATCGACGTCAAACAGGACCAGGCGGACCATCGACGTATTGTTGGTTTGAAAAACCCGAAATCCGTTGTCGTTAGGCTTGTCCAGCCGCCGCCTCGGCGGCCTCTTGGGCGGCCAGGCGCCTGCGGTCGCGCCGCTCCCAGTACCAGGCTATCCAGACGCTGATCTCGAAGAGGACTTGCAGCGGCAGGGCCATCAGGAGTTGGGTGAAAATCTCGGGCGTCGTCAGGACGGCGCCCAGGAAGAAATTGATGACCAGGACATAGCGCCGGGCCTTGGAGAGGAGCTTGTAGTTGAGGATCCCGATCTTGACCAGGACCAGCAAGACCACGGGCATCTCGAACCCGAGTCCCATGCCGAGCATGAACTTGGAGACGAAACTGATGAACTCCTCGGCGCGCCACTGCTGCACGGAGATCCCGAGCCATTGGGTGTAGCGGACCGAAGCGGAGAGGGCGAAGGGCATCAGGATGAAATAGCAGAAGCTCACGCCCGCCGCGAACAGGCCCATGCCGTAGAACAACCCGCGATAAACGTACTTCCGCTCCTTGAGCTTGAGGGCCGGGAAGACGAAGCTGGCGACGAAGTAGAGGATGAACGGCGAGGCCAGGAGCACCCCCGCATAGATGGCCACCTGCACAGCCATGATGAAGGCCGACGCCGGGCCCAGGGCGACCAGGGGAACCGCCTTGTCGAGTCGCTGGGCCTCGGTCGGGTCCGAGTCCATGTGCACACGCACGGCGAACGTGTTGTTGGTGGCGCTCTCGGCCTCGGGGACCAGGTCGAGGTGCAAGGTAACGTACTGGTTGGTGCTCAGGTGCAGGCTCTCCGGGCCGTAGCGGGGCACCTCGAAAACCTGGAGGCGGTTCGTGAACCATAGAAACGTCACCACCTGGTGGTCACGAGGGTAAGAGACCTTGGCCCGCGTCAGGGGCCGCTTGAGGACGCTGAGGACCTCATTGCCGGCGACCAGGCAGACGATGAACGCCACGCCCAGGGCCACCAGGCTCTTGATGAGCACCCAGCGGAGATCCTCGAGGTGTTCGAGAAACGACTTGACTGGACCACCCTCGTCTTCCTTTGCTTCGGAAGCGGCGCCAGTACGCAGTGCATCGTCGTCTTCGGCCATGAGCAAGAAGACTGCGGCAGCAGCTTAGGCCTTATGCTCGGTGGACTGCGGAGCCGCGGCGGGTTTCTCGGCCGGCGGCGCTTCGGCAATCTGCCGGGGCTCGGCGGGGGCGGGCGGGGCCGGCGGCGGAGAAGGAGGTGGAGTGTAATTCGCCGAGTTGTTGATCTCGTCCGTCACTTCTTGAGTCGCCTTCTTGAACTCTTTAATGCCCTGCCCCAGGCCCTTGGCCAGGTCCGGAATCCGCCGGGCGCCGAAAAAGATCAATATGACCGCCAGGATCAGCAGGATTTGGCCACCACCCAAGTCAAACAATGCAAACATTTGATTCATACTTTAACCATCTACGTTATCAGCAGAGTAAGCCCCCCGGATCTACTAGTAAAGGGTGAAATTCCGTTCCAGGGTGATCGGTCACTGAAGGCGGGAGCCAGACCGCGGGCAGACCCCTCACCCCGGCCCTCTCCCCTTCGGAAGGGGAGAGGGGGAGGTCTCCGTGGCGCTTCGAGGAAGCGCAGGCGCCTGGAAGCTCCCGAGATTGCCGACGCCTCTCCCTCTCCCCGTCGGACGGGGAGAGGGTCGGGGTGAGGGGTCCGCCGGAGACTCTGTCGCCGTCTTCAGTGACCGGTCGCGTTCCAGGCTGGACTAACGCGGGAGGGTCGAGGATTATCGCGCCATGAAGATTCCCAGGTCGGCGGGCGGCAGGACGGTTTTGGTCATTCTGTGGGTCCTGCTGGCCGGCACGACTGCCCGGCCGGCGCCGGGGCTGCGGCCGGCGGTCGAAATCGAGGAGGACCTCTATACGTTCGAACCGGCGGACAACGGGGCGGGCCCGCTCTGGTGCCACGGCTCCACGTGCCTGGCGCGCAGCGGCGGGCGGCTCTTCGCCAGCGGGCTCGAAACGCTCAAGGGCCTCAAGCCGCTCAACAACTGCCGCTGGCTGCTCTTCGAGCGGACCGCCGCCGGCTGGCAGCTTGCGCAGGCTGATGCCGCCGGCCGCACGCGCGAGCCTTGCCCGCTGGCCGGCTTTCCCGACGGCCGACTCTTCCTCTCGGCCAACCCGACGCTGACCCCCAGCAATACCTACGCCGGTCCGGCGCGGCCGCAGATTCTGCAATTCGCCGCCCAGGACGCCAAAGCGCCGGCCCAGCCGATCGAGCCGGGCTGGAGCGGACACCCCGAGTTCACCGAGCATTCGTATCGCAGTCTCGCGGCCGACGGGCCCGGCGGTGAACTCATCCTCTTTCAGAATATCGGCTATACGCACGCCGAGTGGGCATTCCGCAACCGCGCCGGGCAATGGGCCGCCCAGGGCAGATTGCCCTGGCCCGCAGGCCCCGAGTATCCCAAACCCGAGCCCATCCGGGTCTGCTACCCCAACGTCGCCCTCGCCAACCGCGCAGCGCATTTTTGCGGCGTCAGCGACATCATCGAGCCCTACCCGGAATGGCGCGCCTACAAGAAGCAACTCACCGGCCAGGACTGGGACTACGATTTCCGCCGGCTGTTCTATGCGTGGACGCCGGACATTACGCGCGAGCAGTTCGGCCCATGGGTCGAGCTCGCCAGCCGGGACAAGACGTGCGGATGGATCACGCCCGGCGACCTGTGGGTGGCGCCGGACGGGGCGGCGCACATCCTCTGGACAGAACGCGCCCTGGACGAGCGCCTGCGCCAGAAGTTCTTTCCCGAGGCCAGGCAAAGCCATGCCCTCAACTATGCCGTCGTGCGCGCGGGCAAAGTCGTCCGCCGCCGGACGCTCCTGGCGGCCGAGGAAGGCAAGTCCAACCTGATCCCCTCCGCGCCCCGGTTCCAGGTCACGCCGGACCACCGCCTGTTCGTTGTCTTCTATGTCCAGGGGAGCGACACCGCCGGCAAAGGGGTCTCGGAGAACCGGGTGCTGGAGATGCTGCCGGAGGGCGAGCCGGGGGCGGCGGCGCGCGTTCCATTCAAGCAGCCCTTTGTCGCCTATTTCACGGCCACGGTGCGAGGCGGCTCGCCCCCTGCCAACAGCATCGAGTTGCTCGGCCAGCGCGCTGGCGCGCCCCAGACCATCAGCTACGCCCGAGTCAGGCTGTGGTAGGATTTCTGAGCTATGAAAGTTTTGATGGTCTATCCGCAGAACCCGGACACGTTCTGGAGCTTCAAGCACGCGCTCCCGTTTGTGTCCAAGCGTTCCGCCTTTCCGCCGCTGGGCCTGTTGACGGTTGCCGCGATGTTGCCTCCGGACTGGGAGATCAAGCTGATCGACCTGAACGTGGAACGCCTCAAGGAGAGCGACCTGCGCTGGGCCGATTACGTCATGATCAGCGCGATGATCGTACACAAGGCATCGGTGAACGAAATCGTGGCCCGCTGCAATGCCTTGCGCAAGCCGATCATCGCCGGCGGCCCGCTCTTTACCACCGGGCACGAGCAGTTCCCCTCGGTCCAGCATTTCGTCCTGGGCGAGGCCGAAGAGTGCCTCCCGCAGTTGGCGGCGGACATGCGCGCGGGCGCCGTGCGCCCCCAATACCGCGCCGCCGCGCGGCCCGACATCACCCGCGTGCCGGCGCCGCGGTGGGACCTGATCGATTTCAGGCATTACGTCACCATGGCCGTCCAGTTCTCGCGCGGCTGCCCTTACGACTGCGAGTTCTGCGACATCATCATCATGAACGGCCGGGCGCCCCGCACCAAGACCCCGCACCAGCTTATCGGCGAACTGGAGACCCTCCGCCTCCAGGCCTGGAAGGACATGGTCTTCCTCGTCGATGACAATTTCATCGGCGACAGGAAACAGACCAAGTTGCTGTTGCGCGAGATGATCGCCTGGCGCGAGCGCGTGCGGCCGGGGATGGGGTTTTTCACCGAGGCCTCGGTGAACCTGGCCGAGGACGCCGAGTTGTGCGATCTCATGGCCCGCGCCGGGTTCAAGAAGGTCTTTGTCGGGATCGAGACGCCGGTGCCGCAGAGCCTGCAGGAATGCCATAAGCTCCAGAACAAAGGCCGCGACCTGGTCGAATCGGTCCGCACCCTCCAGCGCGCCGGCATGGAGGTCATGGGCGGCTTTATCGTTGGCTTCGACCATGACCAGCAGGACATCTTCAAACGCCAGTTCGAGTTCATCCAACGGTCCGGTGTGGTGACCGCCATGGTCGGCCTGCTGCAGGCCCTGCCCCAGACCAGGCTCCACCAGCGCCTGTTGCGCGAGGGACGCATCGAGACGGACGCCACCGGCAACAACACCGAGGCCGTCCTCAATTTCAAGACCAAGTTGAACCGCGAGTTCCTCCAGGCCGGTTACCGGGACCTGATGAAGAAGCTCTACGAACCCAAGGCCTATTATCAGCGCATCCGCACTTTTCTGGACCAGCACCGGCCGCGCGGCCCGCGCGTGCCGCTCTCTCACGCCGATTTCAAGGCCTTTCTCAAGTCGTTCTGGGTGCTCGGCATCGCCGAGCGCGGCCGCCACAACTACTGGCGCTTCTTCTGGAGCACCTTGCTCCGCCGCCCGCGCCAACTCCGTCACGGCATCGAGCTGGCCGTTACGGGCTATCACTTCCGCCGGGTGGCCAGGAAGCTATAGGGCAGAGACGCGCGGCCGACCTCGCCAAGCGCCTGGAGTGCGCGCCATTCCCGCGCCTTCATGAACCGACGCCAGATCCGAAGGTTTTGGACTGCGCCAGTCCTCTGGCGCTTTCGCGTCCCCTGGGTCCAAAAAGCGCCAGAGGACTGGCGCAGTCCAAAACGCTTCGCGACTTCGCCCGCTCATTCGTCCTTCGTCCTTCGTCTTGTCAACCCTCCGACAACAGCGTATTCTGAATTGCATGAGCGTAAATGGCCGTATCCCTGCCAAGCTTATCGCCCGCGACGTGGCGCTGGCGGCCGAGCTGCTCTCGCGCCGGGCCGGGGTCAAGCGCGTTTGGCTTTTTGGCTCGGCTGCTAAAGGCAGGAACCTGGACTGGCGCTCGGATCTGGACTTTGCTGTCGAAGGGCTGCCCGCGGGCGAGTTGGAGCGGACGTGGTCGGAACTGTGTCCGCGGCTGGATTTGCCCGTGGACTTAGTGCGTTGGGAGACCGCCAGTGGAGCTCTCAAAGAGGAGGTGCGGCGCTGGGGAAAGCTCTTGTATGAGGCCTGAGACCGCCGCACGGGCCTCATTGTGCGCCGTGCTGCGGCACGACCTGGAGGCGATTCGGCGCATGGACGCGGAGCTCGCGCCCATTGTGACGGCGCTCGCGCCGGGGAGCGGCGCGTTCCGGGATTGGGCGGCGGCCGGCTACCTGTTGCACAACCTCTACAACGCCTTGGAAAACTCGTTTGAACAGGTCTCCCGAACCTTCGAGAATCACGTCGTGGAGGTGTCCCGCTGGCACCGCGAATTGCTCGACAAGATGTTCCTGGACATACCGGGCGTGCGTTCAGCGGTGCTCACGGAGGGCCTGAGGCCCCTGCTCCATGATCTGCGAGGCTTCCGCCATGTGTTCCGGCACAGCTACGACGTGAGCCTCGATCCGACCCGGTTGGCCCGCCTGGCTGCCGACTGGAATTTGCGAAAGCTGGAGTTGTTTGCCGCCCTACAGGCCTTCAGCGATTCGCTGCTCACCGATACGTAATGCTGGGCGTTCTTTGCGTCTCTGCGGTTTCATTGCCCGCCCGAACCAGCCTGGCGCCTTTGTATGACTGAGCCTAACGTCGAAACGTCGGGCTC
Source organism: uncultured bacterium (assembly GCA_963749495.1). Lineage (GTDB taxonomy): Bacteria > Verrucomicrobiota > Verrucomicrobiia > Limisphaerales > UBA8199 > CAVQND01. The sequence continues at coordinate 176,696 of CAVVMW010000010.1, read as the reverse complement.
TTGTCACGCGTCCCTCCAGGCCGAGCATGGACCCCAGTGGCATTGGGGCTTACAGACTGTTGCTTAAGCCCATCGCTACTACGCGACGCATCCTTACTCTGCGCTGCGCTTGACGGTGAAATGGCGCTGCTTGGGCTGGCGGGCGTGAAAGATGGCGGTCTCCTGGGCGGCGATTTCCCCATCCAGGCGCGCCAACTCGGCAGTGCGCCGGGCTTCCATCTCGGGGCCTTGGGCCCAGGACGGGAAACCATAGAGCTGCACGTTGCGCCAGCGGTTGTAGAAGGCGTCGTTCTTCTTGACGACCAGGCTCAGGACCTGGCGGGCCTGGCGGGTAACCGGCCCGGCGGTCGTGGTCAGGTTGCAGCCCTTGGCCAGGTCTTCGCTGCTGAATTTGGCGACGGTCTCGCCGTTGATCACCACCTCATAGGCGCCGGCCGGCAGGCCGGTCACCCGCAGCTCATAGCGGCTCAGGTCGGCGAGGATGGGCGCCAGCTCCAGGGCTCGTTCGGCCCGCGCGTTGATTGGCATGGGCAGGGCGTCGTCCCAGCGGACAAAGCTCAGCGTGCCATCGGCCAGGTTCACGTTCTCGATACGGCAGCCTTGGGCGGCCAGGAGTTTTGGGGCCGCCGCGTCGATCTCCGCCCTCGAGACCAGGTCCGGGGCGCCCAGCGCCTTGAGGATGGCCCAGGCCATGACGGTATGGCCGATGGGGCCGGGATGGACAGCGTCGCCCCCGCCGACAAAGCCCGAGGGGTTGCCGGCGCGCTCGCGCACCAGGATGGCCATGTAAGGGTCGAACTGGTCCACGAATGCGGCGCCGGTCCTGGCGGCGACCTCCTTGAGGCCGTCGGAGAACTTGCGCAGGGATTGATTGCGCGCGTCCTTGTCCGGGTCGGGCCGTTTGTCTTCGATGGGCTGGGGCGTCAGGAAGGCCACGCGGGCGCCGTTGGCCTCCAGCACTTTGGCCAGTTGCTCCTGGCTGCGAGCGTAAGCCCGGAAGATGTCCTGGCGGAAGGCCTGGTAGGCGTGGTCGTTCATGCCGAACTTGATCGTGACCACGCTCGGCTTGAGGGGGAGCACGTCCCGGCCAAGCCCGCGCCCGACCGCCTCCTCGACCATCTTCTGCTGGGCATCGGGCTCGGCCTCGAACAATTGGCGCTCGTCGGGGTGAGACCGCTGCCGCAGCCACGCAGTGTCACCGCCCCAGCCCACGTTGCGAAACGTGAGCTTCCAGTCCGGGTGCCGCGTAAGCGCGTAGGCCTCGATGTACGTCGTGTAGAGTCGTTGCTCGGTGATGCTGTCGCCCAGAAAAACGAGGCGATCGCCGTCGCGGACAAAAAAGTCCCCGGCAACGGCGCCCAGGGCCAGAGAGGCTGCGGAAACCAGTGCGAGGAGGTATTTGCTGGAGAAGAGTTTCATAGTTGAGGCGAAGATAGCGCAGAGGGCCGGGGCAATGCAATGCTGGCGCGAAGTGAAACGTGAGGCGTGAAACGTGAGGCGTGAAGAATTGGCTATTGGCTATTAGCTATTGGTCATTCAAGACCGCGAAACGTGAAACGTGAAACGTGAAACCGGTCGGGGCGCGTCCACCAATCCACTAATCCAATAATGCACTTATCCATTCTCATTTGAGGACGCCCAGGGCGGCCAGGACGGCCAGGATGACGCCCATGATGCTCTCGCCGGCAATGCCGCCCGAGGCGAGAGCGACAGTGTAGAGGTCGTTCCACCGGGCGGCGGCCCGTTCGAGTATCCACACGATGAGCGCCCCGAGGAACATGGCAACACTGGTGCTCCCGGGTATCGTCAAGGAGATGCCCAGGGCGGTCGGGGAGGGGGTGTAGGGTTTGAGTTTGGGGAAGAGGCGGTCGATGAGGACGATGACGACTCCGAGGGCGGCGGCGATAGCCATGGCCGTGACGGCGCTGGGCGGCAGGGTCTTGATCCCCTGTGAGAGCACCTTGGCCACGCCCATCCAGACCAGCGCCGAGGGGGCGGGGAACTTCTCGCCCCCCAGCGTGTTGGCATCGGGCACCAGGACAAAATAGGCCGGCACCGCCAGAAATGCCCCGGCCAGCACGCCGCAGAGTTGGGCGGCCAGTTGCTTGCGGGGATTGGCGCCCACCATGTGGCCGACCTTCAGATTGCCGATGGTGTCTCCGCAACTGCACGCGGCGCCGGCGGTGACACAGGCAGTCATCAGGCTGGCGGGGATGTTGCCCGGCGCCACCACACCGTAGGTCAACTGCGTGACCTTGCCCAGCGCGCCGAGGGGGTTGATGCTCGTCTCGGCCAAGGCCCGCGCGGCCACGGCGGCCAAAAAGAAGCTCAGGACCACGCCCAGCACGCCCATGTACCAGTGAATCGCGAACAGCCAGACCAGCAGCGCCGCCGCCAGCGTCCCGGTCACGACGAACCCGATGACAAACCACAACATCGGGACTTCCACCCGGCTCAGCGCAGTCTCGGGCGCATTCTTGCCGCCGCCCAAACCGGCGAAGAGGCCGGCAAACGTGCGCCCCAGCGTGCGCCATTGGAAGGCCAGCATCAGCAATCCCCCCACCACCAGGACCGTCGCCCCGGGCCAGAGCGACCAGGCGCTGATATTCCTGAAGCCGCCAACGGGGCGGAAGTCGCGCGCTCCGGATTTGAACCCGAGCGCCTTGACGATGTCCGGGGGTTGGTTGGTCGGGATGGAGAGCGCGGCTTCCCAGTTGGTGGCCCAGGGGGCTTCGAGAGCCAGGACGTTTGTGCCGAGCGTCTTGCTGTTCACACTGGCTGCGGTGACCAGGCCATAAAGCGGATTGGGCGAACCGTCTTTGAGGACCGGCGCGGACAGATCGCGCGCGATGTCCGCCAAGCGGTCGTATGCGGCCGGCTGGCTCCAGGCATAGCGCAGGATGCGGGAATTGGTCCCCGACGAGAGTTCCGGCCCGGCATTGGCCTCGGCCAGCACGACGCTGAGGCTGGCGCCCGCGGGCAGCGAAAGAGGCAGCGCGGGCGCGGAGACCGCCTGGACCTGCGGCGGGGCGTGATGGATGACCTTGCCGTTGATGTAATGCGGCGCCAGGATGCCGTAATTCACGATGACCCCCAGGAGCATGCTCATGCCCACCTTCATGCCAAAGAGCGCGCCCATGCCGATGAAAATCAGGCTCGGCTCCAGGGTGAGCGTGAGCTTGCTGAGGCTGACGCCGCCGATTCGCAGAGGGAGGCCCAACTGGGCCGGAATCAGGTGGAAGCCGTCGCGAAACCCGGCGACGAGCATTCCGACGCAGCCCGCCAAGCCCAGGCTCTTGGCCTTTTGCACCGCCTGGCCCCCGTGCGAGTACATGGCCTTGAGCGTCTCGCCGCAGGGAATGCTCACGGGGAAACGCAACGACTCGATCTGGATCATCTGCCGCTTGAGCGGGATGGCCACAAATATCCCCAGATAGAGGATGGTGGCCAGGAGCAGGGTGAGTCTCCACCAGACGAATTGGTAGCCAGTGAGCATCGTCAGCGCCGGCACCGCCGAAACCAGCCCCGCCGACGAGAGCCAGCTCGCCGCGACCGACACGGTCATCGTCATCGTGCTCTCCATCATCCCGAACTGGCGCCTCACCAGCCCGAGCGCCTGCAAACCCTTGAACAAGGAAAAGCTGACGATGATCGCTGCGATGCCCACGTCCAGGCCCCAACCCGACTTGAGCCCCACATAGAGATTGGAGAGCGACATCAACCCGCCAAAGAGCATCCCCACCAGCACGGCGCGCGGCGTCAGGTCCTTCTCTTTGTCCCCGCGATACACCCTCTCCAGCCATTCCCGGTCGCGTTCTTCGAGGGATTTGAGGTCTTTCTCAGTATCGACAGCCATAGATCTGTTGGTTTGCTCGCGACGAGCGCATTCCCACACTGGCCCCACCGCCGGGGGCAGGGCCGGAGTGCGCCCGTCCTCGGGCGCAGCGACGTCCGGAGCCAGGGCAGCGGTCAAATACTCAAGCGCGCCTGCCCGCTCCGTCGCTGCTGCGCCCGGGGACGGGCGCACTCCGCGGGCAGTGTCGGGATGCGCCCCAACCCGGTCAACGCCAAAAATCCCCGCTTGTTTTCGGGCACCGGCTCGTTTATGAATCTGCCGGCGTCATTTGCATGAACAGCACCCTGGTGGTAGTGCCGACATACAACGAGCGGGAGAACCTCCCTTCGCTCGCGGCACGGCTTCTGGCCCTGCCCGTCCCCATAGACCTGCTGGTGGTGGACGACAATTCGCCGGATGGGACCGGCAAACTGGCCGACGATCTGGCGGCCAAGCACCCCGCCGTCCACGTCCTGCACCGGAAGGACAAGAGCGGCCTGGGCCCGGCCTACATCGCCGGGTTCAAGTGGGCCTTGGAGCGCCACTACCAGTTCGTCTTCGAGCTGGACGGCGATTTCTCCCATAACCCGGATGACATCCCGGTGTTCCTCCAGGCCGCCAAAGAGGCGGACCTGGTCCTCGGCTCGCGCTACCTCAATGGCATCCGCATCATCAATTGGCCGCTGAGCCGGCTCCTGCTCAGCAGTTGCGCCGCCAAATACGTCCAGATCGTCACCGGGATGCCTTTCACCGACCCGACCGGCGGCTACAAGTGCTTCCGCCGGCGCGCCCTCGAGGCCGTCAACCTCGACGCCATCCGCTCCACCGGCTACAGTTTCCAGGTCGAGATGACCCACGAACTCTGGAGCCAGGGCCTGAAGATCGTTGAGGTGCCGATCATCTTCACCGACCGTTTCCAGGGCCGCTCCAAGATGTCCCGCCGTATCATCCGCGAGGCCATCCTGATGGTCTGGCGGCTCTGGTTCCGCAACAACATGCGCCGCCGGCCCCGAGTCCCTCCCGGCACCCGCCCTCCCGAGCCCCTGCCCCCCCGGCCGGCGTCCTCCCCGCAGTGAGACTTCGTGCATGGCAACCATGAACCCCTGGTGCATGGCGCCCGAAGCCGCGAAGCGTTTTGGACTGCGCCAGTCCTCTGGCGCTCTTTGGAACCTGGGCACGCGAAAGCGCCAGAGGACTGGCGCAGTCCAAAACCTTGCGGGCTGGGCGACGGTTCATAGAAAGGGCAGGCCCAGCGCGGCCCAGCAACCGGCGGGCCGCTTTCGAGGCGCCTGGCAGTGCAGTGGTGCCGGTGGTGGGACTTGAACCCACACGGCTTTTTAAGGCCCCAGGATTTTAAGTCCTGTGCGTCTGCCATTTCGCCACACCGGCAAGCAAGAGAATTACATTTAAATACAATGACTTACGACTTCGGCTAAAATCTGAGATTGACGCTGTGACACTAATTGTGACACTGCTAGGGCATGAAACGAGCCGAAACAGAACGAAACAATCCAGACATCAACCAGCGTCAATCTCATGGCCAGACTTTCGCAAAGGTCCTGGACGGGCGCAAGCAGGAGATTCGCGGGCTATGGGTCCGCAACGGGCGCTATTACGCGCGGCTGAACATCGAGAATCCCATCACCGGCATGAAGAAAACGACATGGGTGCCTCTCGTGGACAAGGACAACAACCCTGTCCAGACCGTGCCCCAAGCCGTTGCGGAGTTGAACCGCCTTCGGACGCACAGGGGGGACAACACGCTGCGCAACCTGGGTCGAACTCCGAAGTTTGCCGATTACGTTCCGACCTACCTCGAAGCCATCGCCGCCGGCGAGGGCGCCAAGGCTCCCGCCACGGTGGAAAAGGAGCGGACGGTTCTTGGACGTTGGATCGAGTCCATAGGCCAGTTGCGGCTCGACCAGATCAAGAGGGTGCATGTCAACCGCTTCATTGTGTCGCGACAGAAGGAGCAGGACTCGCACGGCGATTCCAAGGTATGCAACCGGACAATCAACCTGGACGTGATCGGGCTGCGCTGCGTGATGAAGCGGGCAATGGAGGACGGGCTAATCCAGCGGCTCCCAGTAGAGGGAATGAAGCCTCTGCCGGAAACTGAGTCAAAGCGCCCGCTCTTTACCACCGCCGACCTCGAGAAGATTTGCAAGGCCGCATTCGAGAGGAAGGCGGGCGAGAACGATCAGCAAGTGCCGGTCACTGAGAACGCCCAGGAATTTGCGGATTACGTCAAGGTGATGGCCTACAGCGGCTGCCGCCGAAATGAGGCCCTGGGGCTGCAATGGGATGACGTGGACTTTGAGAACGCGCAATTGCACGTCCGGCGCCAAGTGACGAACCGGGGAATCGAGAGCCTGAAGAACGGCGAGGAGCGCACGGTGGACTTCAATCCGCGCTTGCGGGCGCACTTGGACGACATGGCCGCGCGCCTTGCCCCGGACTCGGTGTGGGTGTTCCCATCACCGCAACGAGGCGACAAGGACATTCCGGCCAAGACGTTCCGTGAATCCCTCGGCATGGTCCGCGCCAAAGCGGGGATGCCCAGTTTCGGCTTTCACGACCTGCGCCACCATTTCATCTCCATGTGCGTCATGAGCGGGATCGATTTCATGACCATTGCCGCCTGGGTCGGACACAAGGACGGCGGGATCTTGATCGGCAAGGTTTACGGCCACCTCGCCAACGAGCACAGGAAGGCAATGGCCGAGAAGTTGAGCTTCGAGCCGGCAACTGTGGCCCAGAAATCCACTGTTTGAGCATGAGTGACCCTAAGAAGTTCACGTTCTTTCCTCCCGGCCAATCGCCCACAGAGCTAAAGGCCGATCCTTTCCTGGGGCGCTTCATCCTCCCGCGCGTCCAGGACTGGATCATCCGCGAGGCCGAAAGACGAGAGGACACCTGGCGGTTCCTCCTGGGGGTCCGCGACCTGCACCCGGATTGCTATGGTTTTTTCAGGGCCGCCGAGAGCCTCTCACGGGCAATGAACCACGTCCTGCAAATGCTCTATGGCGGAGCGACCCTGCCCCGCTACTTGCCAGCGGAGATGACGCGGTTGGAGCGGGAGGGCGATGTTGCGGGCGCAAGGCGCATCGCGAAAAAGCTTGTACGCGCGCAGATACGTCATGGCCTTTGGTTCCCCTGGACTGACGAAGACCGACGATACGCGGGCGAAGCGAACCTCCGCACCCTTGAGGCGTTGGCCGGGCAAGCCAGGGCCGATCTCGAAAAGAGGCACGGGAAGAACTTCGTTGTTCCGGTTAAGACGATGGACCAATTCAGTGCGCAACACGAGCCATTCGAGAACAGGATCATTTACATGATGATCGATGGTTGGCTCCGGCTTGGCCCATACGGCGACCCTGGCCTCTGCTACTTCAGCGACCATGCGACGACCCGGCTGTTGGAAGCTGTGACGAAAAACGATATGGGCTGCAACGTCCCGTACTTCCGAAAGATCCGCCAGCGACTCGGACTTCACCACGCCAATGCGCGGCACCCCATAGTCATTGATGCCCGGCGCCTCAAGGAAGGTCCCCGCCATGGGCAAATCGAATTACAAATGAAAGGTGTGACGGGTGTTGTCTCTGGAAGCCCTGGGGCGCACCGCTGCGCTGAGGCGCTTCCGGCTAGCTGGCGGCAACACTGCGTCCATTCGCTGCCCTGGATAGCGCAACCTGCGCATTCTCTGTCCACCTAATCCGCCTTTTCATGCGGTAAAAAGAGGCCGCATGAAAAACACTACTGTTTCAGCTACGGCCATCGGGCAAACCGCCCAGGCCGGGCTGATGGCCCTTCGCCGCTGGTGCCACGGCGCCGGGATCTCCGAGATTTCTGCATGGCGCTGGCGCAAGCGCGGATGGCTTTCGACAATCAACATCTGCGGGCGCGTTTACGTTTCCCTGGAGGAAATCCGGCGCTTTACTGAGAGGGCGCAAAGCGGCGAGTTTGCCAAGGACCACACCGTCCCGATGCCGCCGACAAAGCGGGAGGCCGCATGATCGCCCCCGGACCAACAGGCGCCAGCAGACAGACAGGGCACACCGCACCGCCGAAGACGCGCCGCCGCTCGATCAAGTGCCGCGAGACAGAGGATCTGCGGGAAGAGATCCGCTGGCTGCGCGAAGAAATCCGCTGGCTGCGCGAGATCGTAGAACTGCAAGGGGAGGCAATCAGCCCGCTGTTGGACATTATCAAGGATCACCGGGCCAAGGACGAAAGGCGGAGAGGTAGCCAATGATCGCCCTGCTTCACCACGTGCCGACGTGTCCCGGTATGGGGGTCGCAAGATGACAACGACCGCCACGGAATATCTGCCCGCGGAGGCCGACGCCCCGCCGCCGGTGAACAGTGGCCCTGTCTGCGTCAGCATGGTGCCGGATGCCACAAGCACGGCGACGCGCGATGCGGACGCGCTCAAGATCGTGGAGCAGATCCGGGCCGGCAAATGGCGCGGCCCCATTGAGAAGATCCGCAAGCTCTATGCCGAGGTCCTGGCCAAGACCGGCGACACCAAGGCGGCCAAGCTCGCCATTGACGGCGAAAAGAAAAAGCGACCCGGCATCTTGTGGAGTGGGCGATTTAAGAACCGCAAAAAGCCCACCGCCGAAAAGCTGGTCGCGCACTCCGGCTACTTGTGCGCCGACCTTGACGACCTGGGCGACCGGCTCCCCGAGGTTCGCGGAAAGCTCAAGACAAGCCCGCATTTGGTTGCGGATTTCCTTTCGCCCTCGGGCGTGGGGCTCAAGGCCCTGTTCCGCGTGCCGGCGGATGCAGAGCGGCACGGTGACAGCTTCCGCGCCGTGGAGGCGCATGTCCGCGCGCTAACAGGCGTCCAGATTGACACGGCGTGCAGGGATGTTGGCAGACTGTGTTACGTCTCGTTTGACCCCGAGGCCGTCCTAAATCCCAATGCCATCGAGTTGCCAGTGATCGAGACCAAGGGACCAGCCCCCGCCGCCGCCCGCAATGGTGAAGCCGTCAACCTCAGTGAGCGACGGCAGATTGCGGAGGACATACTTGGCCCCGTCCGGTGGAGCAGTGACACTGAGGGCTTTTGCCAATGCCCAGGGGCGCATTTGCACTCGACCACCAACGGCGACCGGGACTTCAAGGTGATGGTGAATGGCGCCCCCACCGGCCCGTGTCTGCACCAACACTGCCGGGGCATTGTCGAGGGCATCAACCACGAGTTGAGGTCGAGGATCGGAAAAGCCGAAGCTGCCGCCAGTCGGGCGTTGACGGTGACAGCCTCACCCGGAAACGCCGACACGGAAACGGAGTTGCAGTTTGCGAAGCGCCTGCAAGCCGCTTTGCCGCCGGTCAAGACGATTGGCCGGACCTGGCACCTCTACCGCGATGGCGCCTGGAAGCCGCAGAACCCTGACGCGTTGAAGCCGCAAGCCTTGGCGATCCTCCCGAGCCGATCCGCACGGTCCGGCGCGCCAGCACCCTGCTGGATCACGTCGAGGCAGCGAGGCAGACCGATCCCGACACGTTCCGAGGGTTCTACCGCTTCGACTCCGATGGCGCGGTTTTGCTGAACGTCCGCAATGGCCTACTGCGGGTCACCGCCGATACCGCCCAACTCATGCCGCATTCACCGGAACACTGTTTCACTTATCAGACGGTTGCGCCATTCAACCCCGAGGCACGGGCGGCCCTGTTCAAGCGCGTCCTGTGCGAGGTCCTGCCCGCCCCCCAGGACCGCGAACTGTTCCAGCTTTGCCTTGGGAATTTCCTTCTTCCTGATTGTCGTTTCGAGACGGCGCTATGCTGTTACGGCGAGGCGGGTTCGGGAAAAAGCACCGTGGCCGATCCAGTGGTCACTGCCCTGGGCACGGATTTGGTCTGCCGCTTGTCCATGAGTCAAATTTGCGATCCTCGAAGTTACCACCTGCCGAAATTGAAATTCGCGGCGGTGAATCTTGGAACTGAGTTGACTACGGCGGACATTGCCGAGAGCGGGAATTTCAAGACGCTGGTTTCCGGCGAGGCGATAGAGGCGCGCCCGATTTACGGGGCGCCCTTCGTGATGCAGACGAGTGCAAAACTGTGGTTTTTGGCCAACAGCCTGCCTCGGTTTCGGCATGGCACCGAGGCCGAGTTGAGGCGCACAAGATTCTTGAGGTTCGACTTTGCACCGCCGGTCAAAGACGTAACCTTGAAGGCCCGCCTCGCCGGTGAACTGGACGGCGTTTTTCGGTTCATGGTTGGGGGTCTGCAACGGCTTTTGCGCTCGGCGGAAATACCCATCGGCGGTCCGCAAAGCCGGGCCGTGCATAACCGCTTCCGCGTCAGCAATGACCCGGTTGGCGCCTTCGTCCAATCCCGCTGCATCCTGGCCAGCGATGCCAGGGCCGCGAAGGAAAACTTGCGCAACGCCTTCAGAGATTTCGCTGAACGGTACGAACTGCGGGCGGTCTGCGCGGAGTGGTTTTTCCGCGAGCTGCTGGACCGGTTTCCCGGTCTGCGCGAAAGCCAGTTGCGCATCGAGGGCGAACGCGTCCGGCACATTGTCGGCATCGGCCTTCGTTCAATTCTCGCCCCGGAGGACGCCGAATGAATACTCCCGGCACAAGCGGCACAAGCATTTCCCGTACAATATTGAACACCCCGCCCAGTACACACTACACACACAACCTGCCTCTGTCTGATAAAGATAAGGAAATGCCTGTGCCGCCTGTGCCAGCCGTGCCGAACAGGAAGGCCAAACGCCGGATAAAACCTGCCCTGATTGCCGATTGCTGGTCGAACCTTTGGCCACTGATCGAGGCCGACTTGATATGACCGCGCACGCCCTATTGTTGGAAGCCGCCCGGGGTGGACTCCAGCTGAAAGCCGTTGGTGACATGCTGGCTGTTGCGCCCAAGGGCGCCTGTCCGTCCGACTTGGCGGATACGCTCCGGGCGCACAAGCGTGAACTGCTGGACTATTTAGAGGCCCCTGCCGCCAGACTCACGCCGGACTGCGCGCCTTGGTTGCACACGGCCCGGCAAGTCCTGGCCGGGGAATTTGACGGCGCGGACCGATCCACCGCTGAGAGCCTGGCTATCGGCTTGCGCTCCATCCAACACCCGGACTGCATCCACGCCCTGGACCGGCTCAAGGCCACGAAGCCATGATGAAGAATCGGACTAGTCCAATTGTTCCGGCAAAACGCTCCTACCGTAGGCGGGGCGAGATGGCGAGCCTGCTGGACGCGATCCGAAACATCCTGGCTGGCGAGGAAGGCCAGATCACGATCCGACATTTATTTTATCGGCTGGCTTCCGGCTTGCACGTCATAGAGAAAACCGAGGCTGACTACAAAGGTCTCTGTGGCCATCTGTCCAAATGGCGCCGCTCCGGTGATGTCGAGTGGAGTGCCTTTGCCGACAACACCCGATGGCACATCCAGCGACCGAGCTTCGATGGCATTGACGATGCGCTGCGCAACACCGTGGAGAATTACCGCCGCAACCTTTGGAGTACGCAGCCCTACTATCTCGAAACGTGGGTTGAGAAGGATGCCGTTGCATCCATCGTGGCCGGCACTGCCAACTCTTTCGGCGTTCCTGTTTTCGTGTGTCGCGGCTTTGCGAGCTTGTCGAGTCTCTACGGCGCCGCCCAAACCTTCCGGGCAGCAGTGGAGGCCGGGAAGAAAGTCATCCTCTACCACCTTGGCGATTACGATCCGTCCGGTGTTGCTGCTGCTGAATCAATGGTCAAAGCCTTCCGGGACGACTTCAAGGTTGATCTCGAATTTGTCCGGGCTGCTGTGACCCAGGAGCAGATCGAGCCGATGGACCTGCCAACCCGGCCCGTGAAGCAGAGCGACACGCGCGCGGCCAAGTGGACCGGCGGCGAGTGCGTCGAGTTGGACACGATGCCGCCTTCCGAGATTCGGAAGCTCGTCGAGTCCTGCATCACGCGACACATTGATCGCAGGCAATGGAAGTTGCTGCAAAAGACCGAGGCCATGGAGCGCCAGACACTTGAAAGCCTCCGCGTGGAGAGCCGGGATTTTATCTCCGAGGCGATGGACGAGCGCCGCGCCAGGAATTGAGTATGAACGCGCAACCCGAATTTGAATTGCGGTTGCGGGCCGTGGCGGGCCACTGGCAGGCGGCCCCGATCCAACGCCTCCGGGGGCTGCTGAAAGTGGCGTTGCGCGGCTTTGGCTTCCGCTGCGAAATCTGCCGCCCAGTCCCCCCTGTTGAGCCGAGGGAGCCGGCAGGCTCCCCGTCTGCCCGCCCAGGGAATTGCCTCCACGCCTGAACCGTCACAAGTCGCCGAGCATCCGCGCCATACGGCCCCGTGGCTTCTCGGTGGTTGGCCGCAGCGAACCGGGCAAGGGCCGGCCCGCAAGCTGGCGCTCAATCTCGGAAAGGCGGCTGAACGCGCTGGCGAGTTGGTCAAGCTGTTTGGCGTCGAACTCGTTGCGCTGGACCAACCCGTTGATCTTGTCTGCGATACCGTTCAATTGCACGCGCACGCGCGCGAGACCCGCGCTCACAAACCCATCAGCGGGGGGGTGTGGCGGGGCGGGTTGCGGTTGCCTCTGCCCGCCCGCCACGCGGTTAGCGCGTCGTGACTCAGCCGATTTGCGTTGGGCTTCACGGGCGCTTGCGGAGTCGAATAGCGGCATGGCCAACCGTAACCCACACTGGACGCCTGTTCAAGCCTTTACCGCCGTCCCCAGCACCCCGGCAAACCATCGCCAAGGGTGGCCGAGATACGCCCCAGAGGCGTCCCCTCCGCCCGCTCCCTGGTTTTAGCCCTCACCGCACAGCCGGACCGCCCTCGCCGACTCACCCCGCGCGCCAGCGTTTCACGGCCGCAGTAATCAGGGGTTTTGCGAATAACCTGTGAATAAGTATTCCTTGACCGTCGCCAAGCTCCGTCCCCAAGTTCAGGCTTTGGCATCCACTGTCTATGTAAACCAAACCAGCAATTTAGCGTAGCTCCGGCTGCGGGCTGTCCCGAAAACCGCGAATTTTCCAGGCCCGTTACACAATCGAGCGAGCACGCGCCCAACTGGGCGCGGCTTGGCGTGCTTGTGTAACAGGCGCTTCGCGGTGCCTCGGGACAGGGTGCGTTAAGTTCGCGCCCTTTTGTTCCGCTGCTGTGCGGTTGCGCTTTGTGAAAACGTCTATGAAAACAACAAGAGCAGTGTTGGGAATTCTCGCCATCGGTTCCGCTCTCGCAGGCCAGGTCCAAGGCCAGTCCTATCTCACCAACGGTCTGGTTGCGTACTACCCGTTCAACGGGAATGCGGCTGACCAATTCGATAGGGGCAACACCGGAATCCTGGAGAACGGCGCTTTTTACACCAATGGAATTGACGGCGAGCCAAGTTCGGCCGTCTATTGCGACGGGGTGAACGGTTATGTTCTCTTCGGGAAGAACGATGCTCTGTACCCGAATCAAGTTCTGACATGGGCCGTGTGGTTCAAGGCCGAAGCTCTTACAGGCGTGATATTCTGGGATGATGATTCCCAAGCGGGCGGCGACCGGGGCATCTGCCTCAGCGCCAGCGCTGAAGTGTCTCAGCCCGGTTCCTTATATGGTGGAGGCTTTTTTACTGGGCAATTTATCCAATCAACAAACGCTCCAGTAACGCTCTTCCAATGGCAGCAGGCAGTGTTCACGTCAGCCGGAAACGGGCAACGTCTCTATTTGGACGGCAGCTTGATCGCTTCAACCAACGTGATAATCGCGGGCCATGCCGGAAGGTCCAGCGTCAGTGTCGGCGCGGGAAACTTCACCAACAGCAACAACAGCGGCCCCAATTTTGCGTATGATGCCAGATTTAAAGGAGCCATTTCCAAGGTCCGCATCTACAACCGCGCCCTTTCAGCCTCGGAAGTCCAGGAGCTTTACCAACAGGATTTGCCACCACCACGCACCGCGACCGCAACTGCAACCGTGGTGAACGGTTTTGTCGTGGGGGCGACCGTAACTGATGTCGGTTATGGCTACACGAACACGCCCACCGTGAGAATCATTGGCGGCGGCGGCAGCGGGGCGCAGTCCGTGGCCGTGATGACCAACGGGGCGGTCATTGCCGTCAACGCTCTCAGTACGGGTTATGGCTACACCAGCACGCCGATCATCGTCATTGAGCCGCCCTTCATTCCTCAACCCACGATGCGGATCACGGCGCTGTTCTTTGGACCGCTGGTGACTCCTGTGCTGGAGTTCGACTTGGCTAATCTCTCGCCCTATGACAACTACCAGCTTGAGTTTAGCCCGACCGCCGGAGAGTCATGGAGCAGTGTTGGCACCCCCTTCAGTCCCACAACGACCACCAGCACGCAGCACGTCAGCGCCAGCGGCAGTGCTGGGTTCTTCCGGGTGAAGTACTTGCCGTAATGGACGGACCGGAAACGCCGGTGTCCTTGTTGTGGCTTACTGACAGCCCGATCTGACCGGCAGTACCCAGAAGCGCCGGAGGAGTCTGGCAGAACACCAAGATTTCTTGAGCCCTTGCGTAGCGAGGAGCGACCCCGGCAAAGAAGGGGCCGGCCCGGTCCCCGGCGCGGGCTTCGGGAAAAGGAACTCCATAGGCGCCGGGGGGGGGGTGCCGCGCCGTCCACTGGGGCGGCACTGGCATGACGCTGCCTGTCGGCGGGTGACGCCGGGACAGCCGCCGGAGGCAGCCGCCAGCCAACAGCCTGGCCAGTGTCGCCAGGACGGCCCGCCTTGCTGCGTGGCGCCTTGCTACGCGGCTTCTGGCGCGTCCGTTGCCAGCGTCCGCTGTCCTGACACCCCCCGAGGCTACAAGCCCGCGCCTCGTGCCGGGAATGGCCCTGGCAGGCATCCGAGCAGGCGGGGTGGTATGTCGGCATGGTCCGCGCGGTCCTGCGGCGGACTGTTGGCGGCTTTCAGGGCGGCGCCGCGTTGCGCCCCGTGCCGGTGGTGAAATGCAGCTTATGATGGTTGCCTTCTGGATAAGGCAATTCAGGTCTGTGACACTAATTGTGACACTTTGCCGTTCCGCATCAACCGTTTCCTTTTCAGCGGCCAAAAGTGAGTGTTAGCCCGTAAAATCAAGGGTGAAGTCCACTTGGCAAGCAACCGTTGGAAAGGGCCGGAAAGGGCCGGTTTTAGAATTTTAAGTCCTGTGCGTCTGCCATTTCGCCACACCGGCAAACTCGTAACGCGCACCGCCGGCAACTGCCCGGAGGAATTGCCCTCCGCGCCGGCAGCGGCACGCCAGCAGGGCAAAGCTGCGCCAGGCGCCCTGCTGATGCCCTTCAGCTTAGCAGAGCCCCGGGGCCGCGCAACCGCAGTGAAGGCGATTCCGTTGCTCCTTCACGACGGCGGCCAGGGCGCAAACATCAGGCGGACGCCTTTCTCTTTTCCGGCCGCTTGTGCCGCGCCAGGTAATCAGCCACCGCTGTCTTAATCCGGGATTGGCGCGTTACGCCGATCCAATGGCAGAGACGGAATTCTGCCGCGAAAAAGCAAAAGACGCAAGAAAGCAATAGGCTGTGCAAGACCAGCGCCTGATTATCGAGTTGAAAGCGGCCAAGGCCCTGGCGGACGAACACGTGGCCCAAGTCCTTGGCCCTAATCTGGCAGAAAAATGAGATGGCAGAAAAATGGAGAAGAGCCATTTTTCTGCCATCTCATTTTTCTGCCAGACCCTCTTTGTCCTCTCTCAAAATCTCTTGATACACCCGGCACAAGCGATGGTTTCGCGCGAGAGCCCCGCCGCCGCGTCAAGCCTCGTTGGCCGCATGGCTTTCCTTTTGCGTAACCCAAGGTGCTAATGCTTTCGTCCAACAGTTCATGAGACTGCCGCGCGCGATCTGGAAAGACGCGAATCTCGGATTCGCGCTTGTCATATTCGCCCCGATGCTGGCGTTGGGCCTGGGCTATGAGGCTTTTCTTCCAGTCGCGCTGATTTCGGTTCTCGGCGGCGCGGTTTGTCTTGTTGGCATGTCCACGCAATTGGCTATTGGGCGGCTCGCAGCCGGACTGGTTCAGGATCTGGCCTCCGTTGATAAGCACACGCGGGACTTGGTGCTTGCCGAACTGAGCGAAGCAGAGAGAAATTGGTTCTTGGCGGAGCTTCCGAGAGTTGAGGCTGAGCTTCGGGACGGGAAGAAGCGGAGTCGGGTCGGCTGGCGCAACAGCGCCCTTTGGGCTTGGCGGCTTCTACTCTCTTGAACCCGAGGACTCCGATTCGGCATGGTCTGCGTATTCTGCGGGTGCTTCCGGCCCGGCATTTCCGCCTTCTTTCCTGCTCTCCTCGTCAGGCCTTCCGGTCGAAAAAAGGACTCTTGCCCGTGATGCTCAGAGGAATGCCCAGGGCCAGCTTTACCTTGCTGCCAAAGAGGTCCAGGGCCAGGCCGGCTCTTCCAACCGAAAACATCAGACGGGTATCAACCCGCGAATCGGCGGCAATGCCGGCGGCGGAACTAGCTGCAATGCCGAGGTCAATGGAGTTAAAAGCGCAAACGCCGTTGGCCTTCTCGATTTCGGCGCAGTTGCCGTGGCCGCAGTAACCGCAGTTGAGACCGGCCGGATTGGATTCAACCCCGATTATCAGAACGGCGGAAGAACTCGCGACGCAGGTGGCGTCCCGGTCGAAGCTCGGGCGGTTCTCTGATTGCGCCAATTCTCTCATTCTGCCGACGAGCCTGTTTTTGGTGCCTGTGTCGTCAATGGCCACCACCCTAATGTTGTCAATGCCACGGGTCTTTGGTGCCGTTCGGGCGGCCGCAGCCATCAGGCTGGCGACCTGTAAGGCAGCTTGATATTCAAGGTCAGCAGATGTCTTCATATCATTGTCGGGCCAGCGCGGCCCGGAGTCAGCCCGGGGGCTCGCGCTTCGAGTTGTCGTTCGGCACGATCTCTACCGCAAGGCGCTGGTCTCAGACGAGCACTTTCGCTGCAACGGGCCCGACCAATGAGAAACCAGCTCCCTCCCCGGCGCTTCGTGCGCAGCCCCTTCCGTCAATCGTCGCCCGCGCGCTCAGGCCTCTCCACACATTGGAATGGCGGCGTGGTCAACTTCCACGCGTTGCCGGTGTGAGTGACTTTGACGCGATAGATCCGCGAAGCGCCGTCGAAAGAGTATGCTTGGACGCGCAAAACGACCTCGTCCGAGGAAACGACATTGGTCGAGAGCACGCGAAATCCCCCAAAGGACGCCGCCGCTTCCCGGGCCCAACTGGCGCCGAGCTCAGCCTCCGTCTTGCCTTCCGCCTTCATGTTGACATCGATCCTTTCTTGCTCCACTGCCCGGCCCTCGGGAGTGAAACTGTCCAGGTAGGCGGCGAAATTTCCCTCGACGAGATATTTGAGCGCGGATTCGTGAGCCGACCAGGCATCCGCGTAACCCGCGGGCGCGAACCAGTCTTGAGGGACAAAGCCCTTGGCGACTTCCCGGTCGAATGCCCCATCCTGCTTGACCTGGCTGCGCAGTGTCTCGACCTGGCTGCGCAATCGGGGCAACTCCGCCGACGCCTGCCTGAGCCTCTCCATTTCATCGGACCTCCTCGCCTCCCCGCCCTGGTTTCGCAGCATGGCACATTGGGCGCGAAGCATCCCATTCTCCACGCGCAGCCGCTCGATGCCACGGTGCTGTGAGAGAAGTCCAACCGCGCAAGGTAGCAGAACAGCTCCGGCGAGAATGACGCTTGATTTACGCATACCGCCACTCACGGGCTACGGCTTATTCGTAGGATACCAAAACATCATGGCCTGCATGGTCAAATCGATGGAACGATTGTCGCTCATGATGCTCGGCGTCAGGACGATCGGCGCTCCGAGATAGGGTCCGAGATCATATTTCTCGGATGAGACAGGCCTCTCCGCGAGCCAAGGCTCATTAAGCGCATGGTTTTCCGGGTTCTCAACCCCGATCCAGGAGTCGTGGTAAGATAGGAAGGTTGACCATACGCTCTTCGGCACGCCGTTGGACGTGACCTCCGGCGGCCAATCGCAACTGAAAGACCCGAGATCGTCCCCGTTCGGTTCTTCCCCACGGACCCTTTGCGCAACGCTGTCATTGATTGTCTTCAGAAATCGGGTCTTTTGGTCCTCCGATATCACGGCCTGAGTTCCCTGCACGCCGGTCGTCGCGAGCAAACCCGTCAAACCGCAGCGCCCCAGCAACTTCTCGCCGGCCTCGATGCTCCAAACGTCGAGGGCCACCTGGTCCGGATTCTCGTCCGAGATCCTCGGTATCGCCAGGAACAGCAGACGGTATCCCGGATGGGCCGGCCAGCCTCCGATCGCCAGCGTTTGTCCTTCGGCCAGTTGGGCGCGCCCCCGAGCTTGGAGCCTTTGGAACCCTGAAATGTAATTCGTTGGGGCCGGCTTGTCTCCGGTCTTGGCAACTTGGTTGGTCGGGAACCAGGGCACGTGCTGTCGGCGCAGGAGCAAACCCAGCTCGCCGCGCAGACGGAGGACCTCCGCTTGGGCACTGCGCAGGCGTTGCCATTCCTCAAGTTCGATGGCTGGCTCGGCCCGGGTGCCGCTCCCCCGTTCGAGTTGGGCCAGTCTCCGGCGGAGATCGCTGTTCTCCCTGAGCAAGGTTGCACGTAGCCCATGCTGAACACAGAACAGCAGGGAGATGCCGAGGGCCAGCACTGCCACGAGCATTCCCGCCTGGAGTTTCGGCGCAGTCATCAATTCCAGCATGGTGAAGGCGACTCCCTTCCCCGCCATCGCGCTGGTCAGTGCGTCGCTTGCCAGGGCTCCGGCCAAGCCGGCGGGCGCGAGCTGGACCGCATTGGCCGTAATGGCTGCGGCGAGAGCCGACGAGGTTGTTGTCACACCCCGCCGAACGAATCCGCCCGGACCTTTTCTAGCGCGCGGCTGACGCGCTTTCGGGCGGCCTCTTCGCTCAAGCCGAGCGTGGTCCCGATGTCCGCCAGGCTCCGCTGCTCAAAGAACCGGAGCAATAGCGCGTCGCGGTCCCGCCGGCCGAGCCGGTCGAGCGCCTCGTCGAGCAGCGGGCGGATGTGCTCCCAGTCGGGCGTGGATTCGGAGCGAAGTGCATTCATGACGGCGGCTTCCTGTTCGTGGGCATGACGACGGCGTTCGGCGCGAACCGCTTGCGCGGCGGCGAAGCGGGTAGCGCGATGCAGCCAACCGGCCAGCAACACGGCCTCCGGCAGGCGGCGGGCCTTGCGGGCGAGATCCCTAAAGACGAGCTGTGCGACGTCCTTCGCCAGTTCAACATCACCACCGGTTCGGCGCAACGCGACCGAATAGACAAGGTTCACGTGTCGCGCGACCAAATCGCTGAAAGCCGCCTCGGAGCCGTCGGCGGCGTAACGCTTTAGCAGTTGCTGATCGTCCGGCATCGCTTTTCACCCATCATACAGCCGCCAGGGGACAAAACCGGACAAAAAAAAGAGCCCAAGCAGCGCTCCAACGATCGCGAGTGCCATGCGTCCCCCACCGGCGCCAAATTGGTGTTCACGCCGGCCTCAGCGGCATTGATAGGGCCAAGCTTCACAAGAGCGCAAGTTGCGAAACTTGCCGAACTGTTCGGTGTCTGATACTCCACCCTCAGCATGAATCCGGAGACTGGCAGGAAACGGCGGTTGGCAGGCTGGCGTGTGCCTTGGGCGGGCCTGTTCGTCGCCGTCCTGGCAGGAGCGATCGTGTGGACTTGGTTTTTTACTCGAACGGAGGGGTTCAAGGTAGATGGCCTGCCGTTCCGGGAGTGGGTTGCGCGCCAACATGATTTCCAAACTGGTGATTTGGTGGCGAAGTTGGCGAAGCTGGGCACAAACGCCGTCCCGCACTTGGCGGGTTTGCTTCGCCAGCAGCCGGAATCGGCGCGAGATTCCCAATCGAGGCTGGATCGGTGGAATCGTCTTCCGGGATTCTTGCGGGGCCGCCGTCCCATCGTGGACTGGGAGGTGCGGCGCACCGCTCTGTTCGGGCTTGGCCTCCTGGGCCCAGAAGCCGGGGCGGCCCTCCCGGACATCCTGCGTATCGCGCGGGTCGAGACGAACCTGATGGTCCGGGCGACTGCCCTGGTGGCCGCACTGAATATTGCGCCGCAGGCACAGGGGACTTTCGAGCTTTGGCGTGCAGAGTGGGAGCAGACGAATCACTTTTCGGGTAATGAGCTGGCCTGGTATCTGCGGATGCCGCAGGTGCCCATTCCCGCCGCGGTTCCTTACCTCTTGGCTGAGGTGACGAACCTGCGGTCCCAACCCGTGCAGCCCGCGGCGCTGGAGCCGGTCGTGCAGGCCATGGGATTCTTCGGGGAGGCTGCCCGTCCGGCAATACCCGAGATGGTCAAGTTGTTCGAGGCCGGGGGAAATCTTCTGGACCTGCTCCTGGCCTTCGAGCGTCTGGGGCCGGTGGCCTCGGATGCGGTCCCTGCCCTGGCAGCCCGCCTGCGGGAGGAGAGCGCGGAACGGCTGGTGTTGGGCAAGCCGATTGGAGACCGGGTCGCGGCGGGTCGGCAAGCGGCCCTGGTGGTCGGCATACTTCGGGCCTTGCAGGCCATCGGCCCGGACGCGAAACCTGCGTTGCCCGCAATCACGCCTCTGCTCACGAACAGCGATCTAAACCTCCGCCTGGTTGCCGCCGCGGCGCGGGTAAAGGTTGGGGGGCCGGTTCAAGAGGCCATGCCGATCCTGCTGGTGGGCCTGGAGAGCGAATCGCATGGCATCGGGAAGGCTGGACTGATGTGGAGGACCCGCGAGGGTGAGGCGCTGGACCTGATGATCAGCGGACCCGAGGCCGCCGCCACGTTGTGCGGTGAGCTGGGCACGACCGCGGTGGCAGCACTGCCCGCGCTGGCGCGGCGGCTCCAGGATCGGAGTTCGTGGATGCGCCTCGCCGCGGCCCAGGCCATCTGGCGGATCAGCCATGACCCCAAGAGGAGCCTGCCGACCCTCGTTGCTGTGCTCGATTCCGCTGCGGCGCCAGATCTTCGGATCAGCCGCTTGCGCCATCGCAACTTCAATGCCGACCAACAAGGGACCGATATGGAGTTGGTCCGCGCTCTCGAGGCAATCGAGGAAATGGGACCGGCTGCGAAAGCGGCGATTCCAAGCATCGAGCGCGTGCGGACGTTTTCCATGGCCGCGCGCCACGCGGCGAACAGGGCGCTGAACAAGATCGATCCAGCCAGAGAAAAGCCAGCGACCCATTGAGCATCTTCATCTCATGGGCGGAGGGGAACGGCAGGCTGGTCCGGACGGGCAATGAAACCGCAGAGACTTGAAGCGGCGCAGCCGCAACCCGGCAGGAAAAAAGGGAAGGCAGAAAAATGGGGGCAGAAAAATTCTCTTCCTGAAAGCATCTTTCTGCCCCCATTTTTCTGCCTGCCTCTGCTCACCGTTTGGCTGCGGCTTTGCAAAGGCATGGCCCGGAAGACGATAAAAGACGAACAGAAGGAAACGAAGGGAGCGAAGGATGGAAAACCGAGGCCTGACCTCAAGGTCGCGCTCTTCGTATAATGCTAACATTTTAGCATTTTTCGCTTGACTCCGGGCGGCGATCTGCTAAAAAGTTAGCAAGTTATGAGCTCCGAACCGCATCTCAGCCGGCGCGAGCGCCAGATCCTGGACGTGCTCCACGCCCGCGGGCAGGCCACCGCGGCGGAGGTCCTCGCTGCGCTGCCCGATCCCCCAGGTTATTCGGCCGTCCGCGCCCTGCTGCGCATCCTGGAGGGTTGGGCCAACGTGACAATCTGTGCGACATGGGCCGTTGCCGCCAGGAAGTGTTGAGGCACGACCGCAAAATCGAATAGTTCTGATGATTCCTTTCGGCACAAGGCCAGCCGGGCCCGGGCCAATGCGCGAAATCACTTTGAAGCCCGGATCAGTTCTTCATACGCGGCTTTTTGCTCGGGAGTTGTGAGGTAAGGAGCCAGTTGATGAATATCGAGTCGCCGCGCCCCGTTGACGACCGGGGCGGCATCAAGCGCGGCTTTCATCGCCGGGGCGAGGATGGTCATCTGCGGATTATCAACGAAGGCGTGTGATCCGTTTGGGCTAATGGCCCAGTTGCTCTCGTCCTGCGGGGACTTAAGTGCTATGACCCATTCGCTGTTCGCGGGACGATCCAGCTCGGTCAGGCTGGCGGAGGGAACGATCTTGTAGCGTTCCAAGAGATCATCGCTGGGCGGAGTCTCGAAAGAGGACTTCAGCTGCGCCAGATCGGTGGGGAACTGGCCATTATGGGCCTGGACATATTTCCCCAACGCGATTGCCGCTGTGCGAACAAAATTGCCTATCGCGCTCGACCGCAAGTCGCGAAAAGCCAGGCGGTAATCATCCTCGGTGTCCAATTTGTGTTTGGCGGCCATGAGCCAATCGAAATCGGTGAGGAACTGAAGCTCGGGGATTTTCGCTGCCGGTGTTTGGTCGAGCTTTTGCCTGAGCAGTTTGACCCTTTCGAGCCAGGCTCCCTCCTCCGGCCCCGTTTCTGTCCCTGGACCACCCGCTTTTAGCCTGGCCAACTCCTGGGATTGGGCGCGCAATCGGCCCACCTCGCTCCGGAGTTTCAGCAGTTCAGCGGAGGCGTTGCTCAAGCGCGCAACCTCGCCCGCGAGCAAAGCCAGCCGGTTTGTCGCGGCATCCCGCTCCCGCTCCAATAATCCGGCTTGCTCACTCAGCGGCGCCTCACGCTGCCGAAGCGTTGCGACATCGGCACGCAGGCGCGCGGCCTGATGCGCCGTGAAGACTGTGGCGCCGCTGAGGGCGGCGACCGTCGCGGCGATTAACGTTTTTTGCATCGTGGTCATGGCAATAGCTTTAGTGGTTGTGGTTGCGGCGGTGACAATCGTTGTTTCGGCCAGGGCAGCGGCCCAAACCGCCGCAGCCAAACCCTCGGGCGCGGCTGTCACCGCGTTGGCTGAAAGTGCGGCCGAAAGCGCAACCGCCGTCGTGGTCACGCCGCTGCGGGCGAATTCGGCGCGCAGCTTGTCCAACGCGCGGCTCACGCGTTTTTGCGCGGCATTGTCGCTGACGCCGAGCAACTCGCCGATAGCGCGGAAATCACGGTTCTTGAAGAATCGCAGCAACAGGGCCTGCCTGTCCTCCTCGCCCAGATTGGACATCGCTTCGTCCAATAGCGGATGGACGCGCTCCCAATCGGTCGCGGTTCCAGTGGCGGGCTGGAGGTGCTCCATAACTTGCCTTTCGTGGGCTTGGCGCCGGCGGTCATCACGCAACTGCTTCAGCGCCGCAAAGCGTGTGCTGCGGTAGAGCCAGCCCAGAAGCGAAGCGTTGCCGGTTTGGGTTCGCACCAGTTCCAGCGCCTTGCGAGCGAGGTCTATGAACACGCTCTGGGCCACGTTGCCCGCGAGATCAGGCGACGCCACTTGCCTCAGCGCAGCCGAATAAACCAAGTCCGCATGCCGGACAACGAGTTCACGAAATGCGGCCTCGTCCCCATTTTCGGCGTAGCGCCGGAGCAGTTGTGCATCGGAAATCTCGTGCATCTCTACCATTAAACACCCGAAACCTGCAAAATCCGACACAGTTTTGAGCGGGCGATCCGATCCGCTGCTCCCGGGAGCGGGCAACCGATCTAGTTACTCCGGCCGGTTCCGCCAAGGGCCCTTAACCACACTGAGGGGTAGTGCCCAGACCTGACGGGAGAGCTGTCAACCTGGCCGCCGCGGCACATTTCACAAATCAAATCCGGCTCGCCATCGCCTGCCGCTCGCCGGATGGACGCCGTTGACGTACCGCAGCGCCGCTGAATAGACCAGGCCGAGATGCCGCCGCACCAACTCGGCGAAAGCGTCTTCGCAGTTCGTTTCTGCACAGTGCCGCAGCAGTTCGCCGTCGGGTGTCATGGCCATCTTATAGCACCCGGTTGGGCGAAAACCGGACAAAAAACGACGTGTAAGGTTCGCGGATGTGAAGGTCAGTGCAGGCTGAGCACGCGGTAGAACCGGGCTGGGGCGGTGGCGGCAGAGGCATCCTTGAACCGGCCCCGACCGGCAGCGTTGACCTGGTTGGTGGCGATGTTGGACCAGGCGGGTGCATTGATGGAGTCTGCGGCCTGGAGGATGTAGGTTCCGTTGGGCGCTCCATCGTAGTCAATGCCCGCGGCACCCTCCTCCACCTCGAGTCGGCGCACCCAGACAGTCTGGGAGGCAGGGGATGGCCCGCCTTGGCTCTGGAAAGCGGTGTTGGCGCTCCCGGCGCTGGGAGCGGTTGCAGGTTTCGGCCGGGCAGCAAGGTTGATCCGCGAAAGCTCAAACCGCCGTTTCACCTCTTCGAATCGCGCGTTGCTGAACCGCGCCGTGAGTTCCCGGTCCAGCGATCCGTCGGGGTTGAGCCTCGCGAGGGAAGAAGCATGGGACCCCGTTGATAGCGGTGAACATGCCGCCAATGAGGATGCGGCCATCTCGTTGGACGGCGATTGCCCCCGGAAATTGCATGGTCATGTCAAAGCTCGGGATCCCGTTGGTGATACAGGCTCGGAAGGCCGGGTCCGTAGTGCCATCGGGTAGCAGGCGGGCGAGACCCGTGAACGCCTGCCCGTTCAGTTTCGCAAGCGAGCCGATGACCAAAAGGCCCCCGCGCTGATCGCAAGCCAACTCCATCGGGTGGACGGTGGTTGCCATCTCATAGCGAGCCAGGAAGGTGCGGTCCCAATGCCACCCCGGGTCGAAGCGCACCAGGCAGCCGGTCATGATTCCGTTCCCCAGGCAGAGGGCCAGAACAACGCCTCCGTCAGGCAGGCGCACCGCGTAACGGCACAGCGACAGGGGCAATTCCTCGGAGACCCTGCGAAGGAGGGCGGCCACTGCCGGATCGGCGAACTGATTTTCCAGCGGCGGGGTCGGGAGCATGTAAACAAAGGCCTTATCCGGCCTGTCGTGTCGTGGGGCATACCAAAGTATGTGCCGAACGCACATACCGACGACGTTCAGTTCTGCGGCCAGATCCGGCGCGTGTTCGGTCCCTGGGCTCGAATGGAGGAACCGGCCTGTGGAATCGAACCAGTGGACCACGGGCACAGGCCACATGTAGCTGTCCCATCCGTTTGTGAACCGTGCAGGCTCGGGACACACGCCTCGGACCACGACTTCCCCTGCCGACCCCAAGGCACAAGGCCTGAGCAGGAGGGATTGTGCCCAAATCGGGGGCGCGTTCGTTTCCGCCGGTTGCAGAGGGAAGGTCTGCTCGAGCCTCCCGTCCGGGGCCAGCCGACCGATGCTGCCTTTTTGGCCCGGCGCCAGTAGTTTGCCGTCGGGTTGAAGTGACAGACACCAATCATTTATCGGCCAGAGTGGTTCGACTTGGAGTCGGAACGGAAACTGCGATCCACCGAACCGTCGTTCTCAAACCGAAAGACGCGTCCGGGAATCCACCCGAAGACGCCGGTGCACTGGTTCACGAAGAGGCAAACGATCCCCATTGGCTGTGCACACCACGATCTTGCCATCCGGTTGCACGACGATCGCCCCGACCGCACCCAGGCCGTATAGCTCCTCGCGGGTGCCAAGCGTCGGGTCGCTTGGTACTGCGGGTAGTCGCGAAGCAACGGTCAGGCTAAGCGTAAGGACCGTCAGGTGGATTTTCATGGCAACTTAATCACCTCGTGTTCTTTTGTCGGAACTCCGACGGCATGGCCAAGGCTCCGGGGAACCCGTCTTGTTTCTGCGCCACCGATTTCCAAGGCCGGAATGGTCATAAGCCCCAGGATGGGTAAATGGCTGTGTTCTGCAACTCAATTCAAGCGGCGTGGGGCCAAGGGCGCATCCGGGCACCCTCTCCATGAACCCGTGAGGAGGCCCGCGAGGTTTTGGACTGCGGCAGTCCTCTGCCGCTTTTCAGTCCCTGGTTCTGGGAACGCGAGAGCGGCAGAGGACTGCCGCAGTCCAAAAGGCTTCGCAGCCTCGGGGCCCCTGACCGGTTCATGGTCCCAATGCATTGGCAGAAGCCAAAGGGGGCGCGCCGGATCTTCCTGCGCCCCGATCTACGGGCCGCGGGAGCGCTCAATCGTCTTGATGGCATCCCTGGCCATGACGCGCACGGCGCCATGCGGGTCGGAAGCCGTCTGCCGCAGGGCCGGCAGGGCGGAGACCGCCTGGGCTCCAAGCGCGCCCAAGCACACCGCGGCAGTGAACCGGACCTGCATCTCCGGGTCGCGCAGGGCCTTGGCCAGGGCAGGGACTGCGGGCGCTGCGGTGGCGCCCAGCGCGGCCAGATTCCGCACGGCCTGAATGCGAATTTGCGGGTCCGAATCTTCGAGAGCCCCGAGAATCACGTGCAGAGCGGGCGCCGCCCGCGCGCCCAAGCAGGCCAGTCCTTGCAAGGCCTGGCGTTGCATGGCCCAGTCTGGATCCGCAGCCGCTTCCATCAGAAAGGGGAGAGTCTCCTCGTGCGCCCTGGCCAGTTCCGAGACTCGCGTCAGGACCTGGAGCCGCCGTTCGGTGCCCACGCTCTGCAACCCGGCGGCCAGCACCGGCACGACTTCTTTGAAGTTCCCGTCAATCCTGGCCCGCGCCACTGCGGCCTCGAAGCGCAGGGCATCCATCGGGTCCAGGTATTCGCGCATCAGCGCCGGGATGGCCTCTTCTGCGCCTCGGCCAATCTGCCCCAGCGTCAGGATTACCCGGTGGTGCAGCCCCCCAAAACCCGCGAGCCGACCTATCCACGGCTCCGCAGTGAGTCTGAACGGCATCGAGAATGTCCGAAAAAACACCGTAAGGGTCGGGGGCCTTCCAAACCGTTGGCGCTCACTTATTTTGACCAATTC
Organism: uncultured bacterium; assembly: GCA_963749495.1. Taxonomy (GTDB): domain Bacteria; phylum Verrucomicrobiota; class Verrucomicrobiia; order Limisphaerales; family UBA8199; genus CAVQND01. The sequence continues at coordinate 150,151 of CAVVMW010000010.1, read as the reverse complement.
TGCTCAGATAAACTGATCCAGCCGTTCGGCGGCACCTTCCCTTTCCAAGTAGTGATTCCCTCCCCACAGGTTGTGGTGCCTCGGACGGTCAGCTCGGAGCCACGTATTGAGCGATAACGATAAGTTTAGGCGCCTAAACACCACAATGTGCCCTTGACGTTGGCGGCCCGCTTCTTGTGCGGAAGGTGGGTCAATTTAGGTGAGCAGAGGTGGGTCAATTCTCGTGAGCGGTATTGTCGGGGGCCTTCCAAACGGGTTTTCGGACCGCCAGCTTTTCATAAAGGCCGAATAGGCCTTGAACCGGGCGCGTCGCGGGCTCTGCGCAAGCGATAAGCCGGGCGAGAGGAGATGCCAGGACTCGAACTGGCCGCAGGGTTGCGAGTTCCCCTCGACCAATTCCCACTCTCTCTCCGTTGCATGAAACAGTTCCATCAGCCTGGGGACCGCCTCGGCTGCTGCCGGGCCGAGCCTTCCGAGCTCCTCGACGGAGTGGTATCGGACTCCATAGTCAGGGTCGTCCAGCACCCTGACCAGATAGGGAACCGCGTTTGTCGGCAGCACTCCGCCGGTGGCCAACTCTGCCAACTTGCCAGCGGCGCGCACACGCGTTTGCTCTGCCGCCACCGGCCCCAATGATTGGCAGGCCCTCTGAAGGAACGGCGGCAGCCGCTTCCAGGCGTCCACCTCAAAATCATTCAGCCGCGAGTCCTTTCGCTGCAAGGCCCGGAGCAGCCTGGACACCTCCGGCGAGCCCCCGGCCCGTTGGCAGGCAGCACCAGGAATATCAGCCAGCATAACAATAGAACAGCCCCCATGACTGTGCCTAGCCGCCGCCTTGTCCACAGGCGCTTCATTGCCCGCTTATTAGTCGCGGGCAAGGTGCCTGTCAAGATGGCTACCCGGCGCGTCAGCTTCGGATCACCCGCTTCCAAGGGCCATGGGCTGTTGGTTGCGAGGACAACCCCTACGCTCAGCGCGTAAATCGCCTCATAGGGGGTTCCGAAGCACACATGCACGAAACCCACGCAACAGCCGATGACCCGGCGTCTCTTCATCGATCACGCATATGTCCTGCCCGATTTGATCTCCGGGCTGGCCGCACGCTCATTCACAGCGGCAATCCGTATCGCGCCGAGTAAGTCCTTTCGAGGCCCGGCCGCGTTGGGCAATCGCTCATTGCGCGCATTATCTTTCAATAAAGAACCGCCGCCAATCAGAAAAGGGGACACCGACGGATCGGGGGGGACACCAGGCTTGTTCGGACGGGCAATGAAACCGCAGAGACACAAAGAGCACAGGGCAGCGCAACCCTGATGTCTAACCGGACAAAGGTCCAAAATCGGCATGAGTGTGCCAATGTTGGTTGTTTCGATTAGTCGTGAAGGAGTCTCCAATCATTGATCCGGGGCATTGGTCCCGAAAAGCTGCTGGAGGCAGGCTTGTCGTCCTGCTTGCCTTGCGGCCCTGACTTCGTCGCCCTCTGGCTCATTGGTGCCGAGTAGCCGCGTATGGAGCGCCAAGCTGTCCGTTGCGGATTCCGTAATGAGAGAGCCGGGCGGATTAGTGCCAAGCAGCCGGGTGTAGAATGCCCGCTTCCCCGCCTCTCTTGCGGTTTTCACGGCCTCGCTGTCGGGCGCATTGGTCCCAAAGGCCTGCCTCATGGCGGCTTGTTTCGCCGCCTCTTTTGCAGCCTCCACCTGGCTGTCGCAAGTTTCTTTCCACGTTTTTTCGAACTGGTCAAAGTCGCCATCTTCCGTGATTCGCTGGTAGGCGCCACCGTCCACGCAGAGATAAACCCTGGCCCACCTTCCGTCCGGGAGTTGCCGGGGGGCGCGTTCGCGCGCGAGCATGGCACCCGGATTGGCAGCGTCTGCCGGACGGCCGCCATGATCAACGAATTCGAATCGCTCCAGGTGTAGTCCGGGCCTAAGCTCTGGCCGTAATATGGAGCGGATCTGATCGAAATTGGTTGGGCACACGTCGTTGTGGTCGAAGGTGTAAACCGTGCAGGCCCATCCCACCTCCTTTAGCGAAGCGATGATTTCATTGCCAGCGGACTTCACCTCGGCATTGGTTCTGGACATCGCGAGTTGGCGATCAAGGTCTGCGACTCCTCGGCGTTGCTCATCCAACTGGCGCCGCAGCATCCCAACTTCCCCGCGCAGGCCGAGCAGTTCGGAGGATGACCCGTTGGAGCTTGCGGCTTCGTTCAAGGCCCCGGTCGGCAGGGCATCAGCCTCGGTTGCTTGCCCGGGTCTTGCGCCGACCTTCGCCACCTGTTGCCTCCAAATCGAGTTCTCGGCGCGCAGTCTGTTTATCTGTTCATGTTGGAGGACCAGTGGAGCGGCGAGCCCCGCCAGTGCGGCGACACCGAGCGCGATCTTGAATTTGGTTGCGGTCATAAGCTGGAGGAGAGTCAGGGTCATCCCGCCGCCCGCGCCCGCAAGGGAGGTTGCGGCAACGCTCGCCGCCAAGCCCGAGGGCGCCGCTGTGACCGCTTGGGTCGCCAGGCCGGCGCCCAGCGCCCCCACGGTCAGCGTCACGCCCTTTTGGCCCAGCAGTTCGTGCAGCTTGGCCAAGGCGCGGTTCACCCGCATACGCGCCCCATCCTCGCTGGTGCCGACGGCCTGGCCGACGGCGCGAAAATCGCGCCGCTCGAAAAAACGGAGCAGGATGGCGGTCCGGTCCTCCACACCGAGTTGGTTGATCGCCTCGTCCAGCATGGGGGCCAATTCGGCAAAGTGGTTCCCGGAATCGGATTCGAGCGTGCTCATTTCCACGGCTTGCCTTTCACGTTCCAGACGACGACGCTCGCCCCGACGCGCCTTGGCGGACGCAAAGCAGGTGTGCCGATGCAGCCATCCTCCCAACATGGTGTTCCGCGGAAGACTCCTGGCCGCGCGTGCCAGGTCCAGGAAGACCGTCTGGGTCACATCCTCAGCCAGCGGCCGGTCCCCATCCACGAGCCGGAACGCCGTCGAAAAGACCAGGTCCACGTAGCGCGTCACCAACTCCCGGAAGGCGCTTTCCGAGCCGCTCAAGTAATCGGCCAACAGTGTTTGGGCGTCTGCCATCATCATCTTACCGCTAAAGACCCGCACGAACCCAAAACCGAACACGGAATCTTCTGACAAGAGAACCGCGATATTCAACCACATTCATGCATAGGCGCACAAAACCAGCCACGTCTCGTGACTATGATGGCGTCGAGGTCTTCATGCTTCGTTTCCTTCGTTTCCTTCTGTTCTTTTCCTGCGCCAGGCCGGCGAGATGCAGAACCGCGGCCGCCGGGCAAAAACGAAAATGAAAGTAAAGACGACATTCATCATAGGCGCCCTGGCGCTTGCAACGGCAGCGCAGGGCGGGGAAATCGTGGGAGTGGGGATGGTGGTTCAGGCTGATCGGGGAGGGGGAGGGGTGAGGGTCCGCTCGGTCCTGCCTGCGGGACCTGCAGCCAAGGCTGGGATCAAGCCGGGGTCCCTCATCCTGTTGAAAGGAGATCCAGACCGGGCTCACGGGGTACTGGGCGCAGCCTCGCTGCCATGGCTCCTCCTCGCCAACAAGGCCCATTGGGTGGTCTCGGAGGGCTTCCCCGTCGAGGACGTGGAGGCAAGACTCCAGGACTTGAAGGCAGAGAAGATCCCGGAAACGCTACCCAACGCAGGAGTCAAGGACGTGGAGGCAATACTCCGGGATTCGAAGCGGACGCCATGATCAGGCCCCTGCCTTTGGACATACGGGTCATACGCCGCCGCGGCCGGGTGCGGAAGCGCGCGGCGCGACAAGGCTGGCTTCCAACCGTAGTGGGGACAACCCGCCGTACGGGATGGTATGAGGGGGTGGGGGAAACGTGGGCAGGACCTCATGGCCATTTGCCACGATGCTCGAAAGGGCAGAAACACAGGAAGCCATTGGTCTAAACCGGTCGCGCCTCCGCTCCACTCGACCAGTTAAACCACCGGCCGCTCCCCCTCTCCTGCGTGAAACGGGTCCGCCCAGGCCGCGGCTTCTGCCGGAATCGGGTTGTGCTCGGCTGGGGCCCGACCGCTGACGCGGCGGAGGCGGCCGGCCACGGCTGGGTCGTGGAGAGCGCTGACCCTGGACCTGGTCGCGCCCTCGCGGTGCGAGTCCTGGAGTGATCGGGAGACTCCGACAAGCATATCATGGATCGGATCGTGACTCTTTTCAGGAAGAACTGTCAGAAGAGATCATGAGCACGATATGGCGCGAACCAAGATCCGGGCCAAATCGGGTCGCCCGCGGTGGTTTTACGCTGACGGAACTCCTGGTTGTCATGGCGATCATCGCGATACTCGCGGCTGTGCTGCTTCCCGCGCTTTCCAGATCTAAAGGGACTGCGCGCAAAGTCAGTTGCGAGGGGAACCTCCGCCAGATTGGCTTGGGCATGGCTGAGTTCGTGGGTGACTTCCACGTGTATCCCCTTGGCGCGAACCTAAGAGGCTTCTCTCAGGGACTTTACCAGGAACACGGGCGTGTTTGGTGTGATGCGCTTAACCTGAACTGCTTCCATTTGCCTCCCCTTCAACTGCGGACGGACGGCATACTCATGGCTCCCACGAACGGAGTCTGGCACTGCCCGTCAGCCCAACGACCGCCGGAGTGGGATAGGGACTTCTACAGGAAAGGATGGATATGGCTGGAGTACGGCTACAATCAGCATGGCGTTGGCATGCACGACAACGCGAATCTTGGTCTTGGACGGGTCAACGCCATTCCCCGCAGGCGACTCGATTACCGGCCGACACCCGAGAACGATGTGGTTTCGCCCGGCGACATGATCGAAGCAGGGGACGGTGTCATCGGGTGGGGTTCGAACTATTCTGATGGCAGCGACGACATTGGGTTGGCGGCACGAGCGGGCTCGCCAACCCGGTCCAACGATTCACAACGCGTCATGGCTCGTCACAATGGGTGCGTGAACGTCGTGTTTTGCGACGGCCATATTGACTCGCCCAGGGCGGGTTCCCTTTTCAGCTTAATGGCTTCCGCGGCTTTAGCACGCTGGAACAAGGATCATCAGCCCCATCCTGAACTGCTTTACTGAACCCCAGCCAGGTGTGCTGACGTTCGCCATTGGACAGTTCATGGACCAGACCGACCATCGGGTCGCCTTCCGCAGACTGCATGACCTCAGACACCTAGCTGCTTTGGACTTCTGCCAACGCAGCCGCCCAGCGAACCGGGAAGTGACATGGAGAATTGGCTTTGCCCAAGGCCACCCAATAAAGCCCAACATCGCCAGCCCTCAAGGCCGACAGGGACCGGAGCCCATGAGCCATTGGAAGCAAAGCGGCGGCATACGCCGCACTTCGGAGGCTTTGCGGCGCCGAACGCGTGCCCCTACTTAGCGAAGCGCGTGGAGTGCGCGGCGTTCCCGCGCCCTTCTCCCGGCTGGGTCCAGAGCCTGCTCGAGGGTTACGGAAAAAAGATTGAGGCCAGTGCCGAGCATTTTTTTGTCGGATTCCTCCGGCCTGCGGGTCTTTACTAATGACCGAGCATGACTGACAGCCAACAACTGCTCGCGGAATACGTGAAGACGGGCTCGGAGCCAGCCTTCGGCCAGTTGGTCGCTGGCTACACCGACTTGGTCTATTCGGTCGCTGTCCGCCTGGCCGATGGAGACGTTCACCTGGCAAAGGACGTGGCCCAGACTGTCTTCATTGACCTCGCCCGGATGGCGCCGAGGCTCCCAGGCGGGGTGGCACTTGGCGGGTGGCTGCACCGGCACACTTGCTTCCTGGCCCGGAAGGCCATCCGCACCAGGCTCCGCCGCCAGGCCCGGGAAAGGCAGGCCGCTGAAATGAATGCCCTGGAAGACCACTCGGAGGCCAACCTCGCGCGGGTTGCCCCTCTCCTGGATGAAGCGATTGACCGGCTCCGGGCGGAGGATTGGACGGCAATCCTGCTTCGATTCTACGAGCGGCGGGACCTCCGCTCGGTCGGCCGCGCCCTGGGATGCAACGACCACGATGCCGAAGGAGCAATCGAGCGAGTTGCTGAGACTCCGCGGCGAGGTCGGCAAGCTGAGGAGGCAATTGGCCGATGCCTCGAAGACAGGGCGTGCGCGAGCATCCGCACTCCAGGGGCAGCGGGAAATCGATCCGGAGGAGCAGCGGGTGGCCCAACTGGCCCAGGAAAAACTGATGGCCGCCCACGCGTGGATGAACGCCTTCCATTGATATGCCGCCAATCACCAGGGACAGTTCCCTGCGGAATTCGCCGCGGCGGCCGGGCATCTCCGAGGAACCAGCAGCTCGAACCCCGATATCCAGCTCGACAGTGATGCGCTCGCCTATCTGACCAACCAGTTCGAAATCATGTATCGGGGACCCCTGGACAACCTCACCAACCCGGCGAACACCATCGTTCTCCGGGAGAAGGAGCCACGGGCTTCTCTAAAGAGCGGCTGGATCAGGACCTACGGCTTTGCCGACGGGCACTCGGAAGTCCATCGTTCCGAGGATGGCGATTTCCAAACCTGGGAGTCGCAGCATGCGGCCGGGCCGCCACCGCCCACCCAAGGATCTGGGCCGTGACGTTTCGCTTGCGGCCCTGTCTAAATCGCTGATGAGCACGCTAGGCCGCAGTCGAAAGTCCGTTTCAGGTGGACGTTCTGCCCAGGGTTTCACGCTGATCGAACTCCTGGTGGTTATCACCATTCTCGGCATCCTGGCTGCCCTGCTGTTGCCGGCACTTTCGAGGGCCAAGGCCCACGCCCGCTCGACCGTGTGCAAAAACCACCTGCACCAGATTGGCCACGCCTTGGGCATGTATCTCTCGGATTCCAGCCGCTACCCTCCGCTGTGGGACCGGAACACCCGCCAGTTCTGGATGACGAAGCTACTCCCCTATGACCCACTGGATTGCACGAACCGCTCCTGGCACTGCCCGGCCTACATTGCAAACAAGGGAATCGTGGGGTTTTGGAGACCAGACAGACTCTGGACCAGTTACTCATATAACGCCAGGGGCATTGTCGGTAGCGGCTGGGCCGGCATGCCGGAATCGGCAAAAATCGCTGATCTTGGCTTGGGTATGCGCTCGCGGTGGGCCGCACCGGAGCCCCAGGTGCTGGCGCCCAGCGAAATGTATGTGGTGGTGGACGCTCGGCCGTACCGGGCAGGACCCGACCAGCCATTGTCGCCGGAAGAACTGAATGGGACGCTGGGGAATATCAAGATGACGCCCTGGCATTGGGACGGGGAAATGGGTCCGCCGCACGGACAAGGTTATAACATCCTGTTCGCGGATAGCCATGTGTTTCTGGTGAAGCGATGCGACTACCTATACCCGCCCCGAACGGCACACAACTGGAACCGGGACAACCAACCACACCCGGAGGCATGGGCTCCCCGCAATCTTTGGGCAGTCCAGCAGTGACCACGCGTTGGCCCTCAGCACCTTTGACCACTCCGACCAGATCGAGTGGGCGGCCTTGGCGCCCGCGGGAGGAGTGACCCCCTCGCCCGAGTGCAAGGAGGATTCCTGGGCAGGACCCTTGCCCGGGCGCGAGTGCGACAGAAGGCTGAAGGCCGCGATGATGCCGACCGCAAGACACGCGGGGAACAACCAAGTGAGAGGACGAGGATGTTTGTTGTTCATGCTTGAGAGAGTAATAGCAGAAGCGGCCTGAGAAAACAGAAAAACCACTATCCCGCAGCTCCGGCTCCGCGCCTGGAACCGATAGGCGCCAGGATAACGCGTTCCGCGCAACCCTATGCCAGTTTTCAGCCCGGTCCGCAGTGGGGCAGGCATCTTGCCGGCCAGCGCCGGCGTCTCGCCCGCGCCGGATTCTCCTCACACGAGTGAAAACCGGTATAAGCAGCGAGATCGCAGCCCTTCAGAATGCTCCAAGTGTCATTTTGGGCAGCCGCGGGCTCGCGCCGGAATTTAGCCCATAGCGCCAGCCAGGGGAAGGCACCCGCCAGCAATGCAGTCAGCCCCGGCAGGGGCGGCGGAACTCGGAGGGCGCGTCTCTCTCGCCCCTGCCGGGGCTCGTGCGCGTGCTCGATCTCGATCCCATGGCTCGCGCCATGGGCTAAAGGGTGGCGCCCCTTCCGGGGCGCCCCTGGGGCCCGGGCTCCTGCCCTGGGAGCCATCTTCCTCCCGCAGCACTTGGCTCAAAGATGTGGATGAAGACAAGGGCGCTCAACCGGCGGCCTCAGCACGCCAGCCTCGGCGTGAACCTGAGAATGCGTGAAATCCACGCATAACGCGTGAAAGGCACGCATGGTGAGGCAGGCAGCAAAGAGGAAAGGCCTGAAATTGGGCTGTTTGGAGGCATCCAGGCCGTACGGCATGAGATATGCTAAAGGTAGCCTTTCGGATATGAACCACCAGTTATCAAGCTTCTCTAGCCAGCGAGGCCAATATGAAAGCCATCCCAATTGCCCTGTTCAACATCGCCGTCTTGTGCAGCGCCCCGACGGCAGCAGCCCAGCAGTTTGGCGATTTCACATATACGAACAATAACGGCACGATCACTATCACCCGTTACTTCGGTAATAGCGCCGTAGTTGCCATCCCATCTGCCATCAACAACTTTCCGGTCACCGGCATCGGGCGCGCTGCATTCTTGAAATCCAGCCCGATTCTCGTCACAATTCCCAGTAGTGTCACCAGCATCGGAGACGGGGCATTCACGGCCTGCCCCAGGTTGGCCGTCATCGCGATCCCTAATAGTGTCACCAATATCGGGGAGTCCGCATTTTCCGGCTGCAACGACCTCGTTATGGTGACGATGGGCAACGGTGTCACCGGCATTGGGGACTCCGCGTTCTCGGGCTGCACCAGCCTCCCGGGCATCACGATTCCCGGCAGTGTCACGAGTATCGGGGACTCCGCGTTCTCGGACTGCACCAGCCTCCCGGGCATCACGATTCCCGGCAGTGTCACGAGCATCGGGGACCACGCGTTCTCGGGTTGCGCCAACCTGACCCTCGTCACGATGGACAACGGCGTCACCAACATCGGGGGGGAGGCGTTCTCCAGGTGCACGAACCTGACGAGCATCACGATTCCCGAAAGTGTTACGAATGTCGGGGCCTTGGCGTTCTCTGGGTGCAGCAGCCTGACGGGCATCACGATCTCTAACGGCGTCACGAGTATCGGGAGCGATGCCTTTGTCGGCACGAGTCTGACCAACATCACGATCCCGGGCAGCGTTACCAACATCTGGGGGGGTGCCTTCGAAGGCTGCGTCAGCCTGAGGCAGATCACGGTGGACGCACTGAATCCTGTCTATAGCAGCGTGGATGGGGTGTTGTTCGACAAGGGGCAGTCCATGCTCATTCAATACCCGCTGGGCAAAGTTGGAAGTTACACCATCCCCAACGGCGTCACGAGCATCGGAGCGGATGCGTTCGCCTCCAACACCGGGCTGATAAACGTCACGATCCCCTACGGTGTCACCAGCATCGGGATCGGGACGTTCTATAGCTGCTCCAGCTTGACGAGCATCACGATCCCCAACAGCGTCACCAACCTCGGCGGTGCGGCGTTCTATGGCTGTTCCAACCTGACTTACGTGACGATAGGCAACGGTGTGACCGCCATTGGGCAGGGGACCTTCGATTTTTGCGGCCACTTGGCCGCTGTCTATTTCAAGGGTAACGCCCCCAGTGCTCCCAGCTCCATTTACACCGTGTTTGAAGCCGATAACCGTGTGACTGTCTATTACCTGCCAGGGACCACAGGCTGGGGTCGAACGTTTGCCCATGCTGCGACAGCGCTGTGGGAACCGCGCGTGCAAACTGGCGTTGCTTCCTTCGGGCTGTGGGCGAACCAATTCGGCTTCTCCATCGAGTGGGCCGGCGGCATGAGCGTCGTGGTGGAGGCCACCACCAACCTGGCCAACCCCACCTGGTATCCGCTGGCCACGAATATCCTGACCAGCGACTCATTTTATTTCAGCGATCCCCAATGGACGAACTACCCAACCCGCTTCTACCGCGTCCGCTCGCCGTGATTTACGGTTGTCCGGGGACGGCATTTACCTCTCGATCGCCACTGCTGGTCGGGCATGCTGATCGTGCCCTGGGCCGTCAAACGCGGAGGGAGGGGCATTACCTGAACCGGGAGCTGGAACGCGCGCGCGAAGAGTTCTTGCTTTTCGAACGCTTCGGGTCAACATGCGGAGGAATGGTCGGTGAATGAGTTGGCGAGGGACCTATTGTATGAAACACCTCTTTCCTTTCTTCGCTGTGGGCTTGGCGGCAGCATTTTGGGGAGCCACAGAACCATCGGATTCCGGAGAAGAGCGGAAGGGGGCTACTCAGGTTCCTGGTGAGAATCGCACCAATGCCGTTAGTCCAAAAGAGCCTGCGGCAGCTTCACGCGTGGCGGGTGCCTTGGCGGAGAGGCAGTCCAAAGCCATCGGCTTCACTGGAACCGAGGATGGCGACCCGGGGGCGCCAATTTGGCCCAGACGGCAGGTCACTTGAAGATCTGAATGTTGAACGGATTTTCCGCCGGCTGGGCCTGCATCTCGCCTTCCAACTCCGCCATCCGTTGCTCGCCCAGCAGTTGCCTGAGCCGAGCCCTCAGTTCGGCCTCCTTCTCTGCTTGCTGCCGATCCTCGTCCCCGGTGTCCAGTGGGAGCAAGCCCGTCGAGAATGTGCGGATCAGCCGCTCAGGGCGCATTTTCGGGGCTTCGATGCCGACCTGCTCGACCGCCTGGACCATCAACCGGAACTCCGCCTCGGACTGCGCCTCGGGCAGGTATTTCAGGACATATCGCGCCGCGGGCGACTCGTGCAGGCGCAACGCGTCCAACTCCTGCGGCGAGAGCGTGCTTGCCAACTCCGCCTCTTTCTGCCGGTTCAACTCCTTAATGGCAGCGTCAACCGCGGCATCCGACTCATTAAAGGAAAGCCCATGCTGCGCCTCTTCGATCAACTGCCGGTAACGCTCCTCGATGTCGCACACCTGCGCCCGCTTGGCCAGGGGCAGAGGATCATCCTGATCCCTGGACCCGCCGAGGCCGAAGAAGACGCTCTCCGTCAGCTTTGCCGAGGTCACACCAAACAGCGCCTCCAACTCCCGGTCCCGGGCGTTCCGCAACCCGAACCTTTGATCCCGCAGGAGGTTGGCGGAGGCGCTCCGGTCCCGGGTGTAGTCTCCGGAAAGTATCCTCTGCCTCTCGGCTTCGAGCAGACGATCGTGGTAGTTCCGGCAAACCCTGAACGTAACCAGGTCGCGGATGGTCTGTTCCGGGCAGCCTACCGCGCGCAGATTGGCGATGAGCCGTGCCGGGTCGGCGGAATCGATCGAAGCCCATGCTGTGGCGGCGGAAGCGGATCCGTTGGCCGCATTGAGCGGAGTGGAACGCGCGCCGGTGAGTGCGCTCTGTTGCAGCCGGCGCAGGATCCGCCTTGGCCGGCACACCCATCACCGGGATGGACGACTGGCGCCCGAGCCGCCATGCCCAAAAGGTCAGTGTCGCGCTGGCAATCAACGCAAGGTAGAGCAGTCGCTTCATGGTCGCGGATGGGGCTGCGCGGAGTTGGCGAGCGTAAGCCGGAGAGCCTGGCGAACGGCAATGCCGGCTTCGCCGCCGAAAACCTCATTCAGACGCGCTTCCGCCTGCCCCCGTAGGGCCTGGGCCTGGTGTCGCCGTTCCTCCATGGAGAGGCTGGTATCGTTGACCACTTGCTCGACCGCGAGCCGCGCTTCATAGACTATCTGGCCGGCCTGGTCCGCCAGAGTGCCCTCCAGGCCGGCCCGTTCCGCGGCCCGCCGCCCATTCGAATAGCCGTAGTCACTGACCCGCTCGAATTCTCTGGCCCGTTGGTCCCCGAGGAGCAGGCGCACGTTCTCGATGGCCGTCTGCCGATCCACCGCCAAGTGATCGGGCTGCGCTGCCAATTGCTCCTCCCGCATGTCGAGCAGCGCCTTGAACTCCTGCGGCGTGCAGTCGAAGTATTGCGTCTCATTGCGCAACCACTGGGCCCTGGCCGAGTTCCGCACCCGGTATTCTTCCAACTCTGCCGGCGTCAGCACCTGGGCCAGCAGCTTGAGTTTCTCGCCGAAAAGCTCTCGTTGGTCCGAATACGGGTTGCCGGTCTGCGCCACCTTTTCCTCGAAGCCGTTCTCCGCGAGCACCCGCCGGGCGGCCTCCCGCTTCTCCGGCGGCAGGAAGAGGAACTCGGAGCTCGAGGCGGTGAGCTGGAATGCGGCCAGATCCACATAATCCTGAGCGAAGACTGAAATCCCAAGCAGTTCCTTTATGGTCGCGGCCTCCTCGCGGCGGAGCGCGGCGAGCGCTTTGAGTTGCTCCGCGTCAGGCCGGGTATCTCGCGGCTTTTTCCAATAAACCCTCGCTGGCGGCTTCCAAATCGCCTGCGCCTTCAAGGCATATGCCTGGTTGAGGTCGGCGATGATGATGTCGCGGATGGTCGGCTCTGGACAGCCGACGGCTCGCAGGTTGGCGATGTATTGCCGGTAGTCGCTGGATTCGACCTGGCTCCAATGGAAACCGGGGGTCCTGTTTCGACCATTCGTGGCCGTGGCCGCACCCGCCCTGGGGCGGCCTGGCTCGCTGTTCCCGAGAGTCTGCGGCTTCACCGGGCTGGTTCGAAGCAGGTGGGCAGCGGTGACACCTACCAGGAGCGCCGCTGCCGTGCACGCGACCCCGGCCTTGGTCTTTAGCCCCGCCAAAAGCTCCGCCCAAGCCAGCGCGCCACCGCCGGCCGTCCCTGCGCCGGCGGCCACCGAGGCCGAGACGGCTGCCGCGAGGCCAGCCGGCGCTGCGGCAGTCGCATGGGTGGCAATGGCCGCCGCCAGGGCCACCGAACTCAGTGTCACGCCACGCCTCGAAAAGTTGGAGCGCAGTCTCTCGAGCGCCCTCGACACCCGCTTCTGAGCGGCATCCGGGTTGATTCCCAGGGCCACCCCGACCGATTCCAGGCTCTGCCGCTTGAAATAGCGCAGGACGATGGCGTTGCGGTCCTTGCTCCCGAGCTCCTGCAAGGCCGCGTCCAGGATGGGAGTCAGTTGCTCCCAGTCGGGTTCGGTGGACTCGTTGGTCGTGTTCATTTGAACCGCCTGGCGTTCGCGCTGGCGACGCCGCTGCTCGGTGCGCACTTTGGCGGAGCCGACGAAGAATGTGTGCCGGCAAAGCCAGGCTGCTAGGACCACGCCACGCGCGAGCGATTTTGCTTTTAGGGATAAATCCATGAAGACGGTTTGGGCGATGTCCTGGGCCAGATGAACGTCGCCTCGCACCAGGCGCAGGGCGACCGAATAGACCATATTGATGTGCCGCGCGACCAACTCGCCGAAGGCCTGCTCCGAGCCGTGGCTCGCATAGCTCCGCAACAACTGTTGGTCGTCTTCCAGCATACGCCTGTCACATCTATAGAAGCCGCCAGAGACGAAATCCGACAGAAAAAAATCAACCGGATGGCTGCCGGAAGGCAAACCCAGCTCAGGATCTGGAACAAACCATCCCCACGGGGCAGCCACCTGATTGGGGTCGTCTCAACGCGGTCATAAGCTGGGCGCTTGGCGATTCCAATCTCAATCCATCCCGATCGAAACAGCGCCGTGGGAGGCCCTGCCTCGTAAATCAGGCGAGAAAAGTCTTGGCAAGGTGCGGCCATCACCTAAACTGGAGTAACCAAGTCCATAACCATGAAGACGCTGCAGAAGGCCATGATTGCCGCAACCATCGCCGCAGCCGCAGGAACGGCGATTTTCGAGGGCTGCCGGGCTGCTCACCTGCAAGACCAACTTCTAGCGCAGCAAGAGCAGCAAACGCCTCTGGCCGAGCAGGCCCGTCAATTGGGCCTGGAGCGCGATGACGCAACAAACCGCCTTGCCGCCGCGCAGCAGGAGAACGAGCGGCTGCAGCGCGAATTGGCCGAGCTTCCCAAACTGCGCGGTGAGGTTTCCAGGTTGCGCGCTGAGAACCATCAATTGACTCATTCACTAATTGCCGACACGAACGACCTCACGGAATCCGCGGCCAGGGCCTGGCATGCGCGTGTGGAGCAACTCAGGCAGCACCTGGAGCAGAACCCGCAGGCCGGGATTGCGGAGTTCAAATTCCTTACGGAGAAGGACTGGCTTAGTGCGGTCCCGGACGAACTCAAAACCGAGGTGGATTATCGCCGGGCGATGAGCCGCCTGCGTACTGCGGGAGAAACCCACTTTGTTCATTCGCTGCTCCAACCCGCGCTGAAGAGGTATGTGGAGGCCAATAATGGCCAGTTCCCTTCGAGCCTGGGTCAGTTGCAACCGTTCGTTCAATCGCCCGAGGATGAGGCCATCCTGCAACGTTATGAAATAGTGCCGCATGAGAAGGTTCCGGACGCCCACTGGGGCGGGGATTGGGTCGTGACGCAGAAAGGCCCGGTGGACAAGGCGTTCGACGGCCGATTGGTCGTTGGGGCCACAGGCGGTTGGGGCAGAATCAGATTCTAACGGCCGCCGATAACTGAATTTCCAGTGGTGGCTCTTGTCCAACCGAACATGAGGCCAGTCAAACAAAAGCGAGCCTGCTTAGTAGCGGCCCTCGTTCTGATTGTGGCCGGGGTGCTGGTCTGGCAGTTCAGCCGCGGAGCGCGCGAGCCGACGTATCAGGGCCGAAGGGTCAGCAGTTGGTTCCAGCAGTATTACAGATCCGAGCCTTTCGCCCCCTGGTGGGTCCAAACGGGAGAAGGCGCTGCTCGGGAGAGGGCGCTTCTCGGGGACCAAGCCGCCAAAGCCCTTGACGCGCTGGGCACCAATGCGCTCCCTTACCTGCTGGGCGTTTGCTTCTCAACGCACCAGGACACATGGTTCCAGACCGATCTCCACGCCGTGCTGGGTAAGCTGCCAAAACCATTTCGCGGACGACCTTTTGTGCCTGTTTCCGTGGTTCGGGCCACCGGGGAACAGAGGGTGATGGCTCTCAAGCTGGCGCCGGCCGAGCTGCTCCCCTCGATTACGAATTACCTGGCTGGAACGAACCTATCCCAGCGCCTCACTGCGTTGCGTCTGTTGCTGGGCCACGACGAAGTGTTTGTAACACAGTTCTTCTTCCCCGGGCCAGCATTCGGGATAGGTCCAACGCAGGACCTCGATGGAGTCGAAGCCCGAGCCGTGGAGGGCGCCACCCCGTGGCTGGCCCGGAGCCTGCGCAGCACGAACCTAGGCGAGCAGGAACTTGCCCTGGTGAGCATCACTCGCTTTGGACCTGCGCTCAGGGGACTGCTCCCGGACCTCATGTGGCTCCAGGCGAAGTCGTTCCAGGCGGAATCGTTCGCGCCAACGCCCTGGGGCCAAAGTCTGCTCTGGTTGTGCGGGCAGGTCTTGGGCGCGATGCGCACGAATGCTGCGCCGGCGCTGCCCCTGCTCAAGGAACAGCTTGCGCAACTGGTTCGACGGGCCGAGCAGGCTGGAGGGACTCCCTCCGTGCGGGGGCAACCTGCGGGTTTGGCGGGTTGGCAGCGGTTGCTCCTGGCGGAGGTGATTTGCCGGATCGACGCGCAGGAGTTGCCCGCGACGCTCGCGCTCGGGGAGGAGTTGCGGAAAGGAGGACGCCCCTGTGATCTCGGTCAATTTGCTGACAGCCTGAGGAGGATCGGCCCAAATGCCAAACCCGCCATGCCAATCCTCCTGGACATGCTTGATCGCAAGGACCTCGGGGAATCGGATTTCCTGAGCATAACCGGAGCCCTCCAGAGTCTCGGCGTGGAAAAGCAAGCTTTGGATCGGGCGCTGCTGAAGGTGCTGCAGGGCCAGGACCCACCATGTCGCATCATCGCCGCCCGCGCGCTCCTCCAGGACGACCCGGGAAATGGCGCCGCCATTGACGCCCTCATCGAGATAATCAGGACCGGGCGCCCTGAAGACATTGGTCACGCGATCCCTTTACTGAGAGACGCCGGCCAGGCCGCGAAGGCCGCCATCCCCGTTCTGCGCCAGTTCAGGAACAGGCAAGAAAAAGGGACACTCGCCGATCTGCTCAGGATCCAGGCAGACGTGGCATTGGCCAGGATCGAAGGCCGGCAGGTGCCCAAACCGCGGAGGGTTGAAGATTCATGGTAGATGGCGCTCAGTCTGGCGCCTGCGGGCATTTGAGGCGAAAGATCCGCTGTTACCTTTTGCGCGCTTCGGCAACTCTATGGGCGAAGATGAATGACGAGCAACTCATTCGGGAGTATCGCCTCCAAGGCAGCCAGGAGGCCTTTGCGGAACTGGTGCGCCGCTACGCCGGGCTGGTGTATGGGACCGCTCGCCGGCATGTGGGCGATGCCTTCGCGGCCGAGGAAATCTGCCAGGAGGTCTTCTGCGCCCTGGCCCGGCAGATTGCGTCCATCCGGAAGCCTGGGCAGCTTTCCTCCTGGCTTTACGGGACCACTCGCCGGCTCGCGGCGATGCACGTCCGAGGCGACCAGCGGCGGGTCGCCCGTGAAAAAATGGCGGCCATTATGAACTCAGATGATCCCGGCAGCGCGCCCTCCTGGGAAAGCGTCGAGGCTTTACTAGACGAAGCCCTGGAGAACCTGGGCGAGGAGGATCGGGCGGCCATCCTTAGTCGCTTCTTCCGGGGGATGTCAATGGCGGAGGTTGGCGAGGGCTTGGGGGTCAGCGAGGCCGCCGCGAAGATGCGCGTGGGGCGCGCGGTGGAGAAGCTGAGGACGTTTTTCGTGCAGCACGGGGCCACCTGTTCGGCGGCGGCATTGCTGTTGCTCCTTGAACGAAACGCCGGCGCGCAACCCCCGGCGTCGGTCATCGGCTCAGTGCTAAGCCAGGTAGCCAAGCCAGGAATCCGTTCGCAGGACGCCGCGTTCGTTTCGAAGGCTGGACCTTATTCCCGAGTGGCGCTGCCGGTGGCGGTTGGCGTGGTGCTCTTGGGCTTGATGTGGCTCGGCCACGATCGGGCGTTTTCGAGCAGGCATGTTGCTCAGGCCACTCCGAGGGAAGCCAGTGGGGCGACTCTGAGCCCCGCGCCTGCCGCGCCCCGCACCAATGCCGTGACCGCGGCTCAGGCCGGGGACCGCCTCAGGCTAGCCATCCTCGACGCCAACAACGCGGCGCCCCTTGCTGGCGTCAAGGTCACCGCCAGTATCATCCAGCTTCGCGGCGAGCCTTTGGGGGAAGCGGTGACCGATGCGGATGGTCGTTGCGAAGTGCCCCGTCCAGCGCCTGCTCCCGGGGATTTCTTCTACACCGTGCGCGCTGAACGCGAAGGCTACGCCACAATGATGGCGAGTTGGTCGCATTTCCAAAAAGACGAACCCGCCGACATCCCGGACGACTACGAGTTGAAAATGCCGCCCGGCACGCGGATCGGTGGCATCGTCACCGACGGGGAGGGCCGCCCCCTGGCGGGCATCCAGGTCAAGCTCCAGGGGGCCGTCTTCCAGCCGGGTCCTCCTGCCCGCCAACGGGCCAGGCTCAACAGCGGCGGCTCTGAAACCACCTCCACCGGTCGGGATGGGCTATGGACCTGGGACCGTATGCCGCCGGATTGGGAGAACATCCGTATCATCTTTGCCGGCCAGGAGTTTCCTCCTGCGACCTGCGTCTGCGATGCCAATCGCCACCCCTCCACCGGGCCGATGCTGCTTGCCAGGGAAGACCTGCTGACTGGGCGGGCGCACGTTCAACTCCAGCGCGGGCTGCTCGTCACCGGCCGGGTGCTGGACCCAAACGGGCGGCCGCTTGCAGGAGTTCGCGTTGTCCAGAACTACAACTGGGTCGATGACTACGCTCGCGTCATTACCGCCAATGACGGCGCTTACCGGATTCTCAATGCCTTGACTGGACATCTGGCCCTCTGCTTTCAGGCCGAGCATTACGCTCCACAAACAGTCGGCATCGCCGTAGGCGGACCCACTACTGTTCCCCTGGTGACGCTCGCTCCAGGCCATGCGCTCCGCGGGCGCGTGGTGGACGGCGCCGGCGGCCCTTTGGCGGACGTTGCCATCGCGGTCGGCCGGCCTGAAGCGGAGCGCCCGGAATTCGAGTGGCGCACAACGTCCGATGCCGCCGGCCTGTTCAGTTGGGACGGCGCTCCCGATGGCCCGCTGAGCCTGTCCATATTCAAACCCGGATTTCGCCTGGCGACCACCGGGGTCACGGTGGATGGGAAGGAAAACGTCGTCACTCTCGAGAGCGCAGAGGAGATGGGAATCCGCGTCCATGGTGAAGTTTATGAGGATGCCAGCGGCGCGCCGATTCAGGCCTTCGAGATTCTGCTGTCCGCGAGGCCGCAAGGCAGTCCGGTCGTCTCCAAGGAGGGCCGGGACGCCAAGTTCACTCTCCGGCTGGACAAGGCTTCCGGTCCATCCGGGGGAGCCTCAATTGCCATTCGCGCGGAGGGCTACGATCCAGCCGAGAGCCAGCCGGTCCAGACGACAAACGGCGACTGCACGCTCACCTTTCGCTTGCGGCGCTCGAACGGTTGGAACGGCGTGGTCCTGCTTCCGAACGGCCAGCCCGCGGCCAATGCCGAGGTGGCGCTTTCCAGCCACCTGCGCGGACCCATCCTTGGCCGCCGCCAACTCCTCTACCGGGATCAGTGTGTCTTCCGCCTGACCGGCGAGGATGGCCGCTTCCACTTTGACTCCCTCGACAGTGTTCCCTGGCAGGATCCGGCGCTGGCGGGCTCTAGGCGGTATGGCCATCACCTGGCGCGGCTCGTCGTGGCGGTGCATCCCCAGGGCTATGCCGAACAAGACATTGACAAACTGGACCGACAGCCCGTGCTGCAGCTTCAGCCATGGGGGCGCATCGAAGGGTTGCTTCGCTCCCGAACAGGTCCCGTCGCGCAGGGTTGGGTTTCCGTCTCCAAGCGATTCTGGGGTCCGTGGGTTTCCAGCGTCCTGCTCAGCCCGGACGCATTTACCACTACCACCGACACTGACGGGCGGTTCGTTTTTGAGGATGTCCCGCCGGGCGAGCATGCCCTGGGACGATGTTTCCCAGGAGGGACGGGTGAGACCCGCCTGACGGTTCATGTCGCCCCGGGCGAGACCTCCCGTGTCGAGCTCGGCGGGGACGGATCGGTTTTGACAGGCAAGATCTTCGTGGCCGAACACCAATCCGGCTTCGATTTCAGCCACAGTCACGGGCACTTGCAGCGAGTCCAGGCGAAACCGGCCGACCTGCCGCAGACGGTCAGGCGCAGCGATTTCACAAGCGACGAAGCTTACGACAAGGCGTCTGAGTTGGATGGAGCCAGGCGCATAGCCTGGTGGCAGTCTCCGGAAGGCTTAGCCGCATGGCGCGAGGCCCGCACTTATGCGGTGTGGTTCGATGCCGATGGCACCCTTCATGCCGAGGACGTTCCGGCCGGCGAATATGATCTGACAGTCCTCCTGGAGGTGCCGACGGAACAGCGCGGCCTGCCGCCGCGGACCGCTGGAATCTACAAAGTGAGGCTCGTTGTCCCGGACCGCGGAAACTCGAAAACGAGTGAGCCGGTGGATCTCGGGACGATCGATCTGGATAAATGATCGGCAGGGCGCCACGTCCTCCCAGCGCGCCAGCGCTGGCAGCTTAACTGACAAGCGCCACCACGGCTGGATTGCGCGCCAGCGATTCTCGATTGAAACCGGTTTGGACCGTGGTTCATCCGTCACAGTTCCGGAAGCAGTGAAGGCGCGCCTTGGCCGGCGGGAATGACGAAAGGGCCACGCGCGCGAGAAACCAGCCGGCAATGAAGCCCACCCACTAGGTCGCGAGGAAACCGATTTCGGCGACGAACACTCGCGGAGGGAAACCGAAATCCGCGTAATGAAACTGGAGGAATTTCAACCGGGTGAAATACTCCGGGGAAATGGAGTGTGTAATCTCATCGTGGACGACGCCGTAGAGCCCGGCGAAGAGGGCGCCCAGCGTTGCATAGCCGAGCATCGCTGGCATCTGGCTCAGCCGGAACTTGGGGATCAGGATATTCCTCACAAATGAAGTCCCAACTCCCCTGGAATCGGACCATCCGCTTCGACATCGACCACAACAAAGCTCATGGCTGCAATACTACCAATTCCGCGCAGGGGATGCCATCTGGCAACGCGCAGTCACAGCGAGTTGTGGGAGTCGCTGTGGGGAAGGATCGATTAGCCTGGACTACTGGCTGGCCCCTGCTTCGACGGCCGTAGCAGGGATTCTGATCTGCGGTTTCGCCGTCGCCGAACTTGCGCGCAGATGGAGGAGGCCGGCTCAGAATGGCGACTCTGCCGGGAAGTAGCCTGGTCGCGGGCTTCCGGCCCCCGGTGAAGCCGTTTCGTTAGGCCTTGCCCGCCGATTCATGGTGCCGGGCTTGAGTCTGCGCCCGGACATTTGAAGCGGAGCGCGTATCCCCAACCAAATGCGCAGAAACCAAAGAATGCTGCGCTCGTCATGCCAATTCGTGACTGCCAGGTGCTTGCCTCCAAGATCAGATTAGCTGCGGCTCCGACGCCACCTCCGCAAGCCCACGGCGCAGATCCCGGCAATGGACCCGAGCAGCGCGCCAATCGTAGCTCCGTAGAGCAGCTCCGCCGGTTTGTTTGGCCAGGCGGGTTTCAAGCGCGGCATTGCCTTCGCCACGATTCGCACCATGGGCTGGTCCGCGTCGCGGTGGTCGAGAGCTGCCTCGGCAATGGCATTGGCAAGTGTGGCGGCTTCGCCGGCGTCCGCGTCATAGACGTGGATCTCGATTGTGTCCTGCCCCGCACCATTGACCGCCGTGCGGCCTTGGAGCACACCCATGCTCTGCGACCGGCTAAGCAGGCTCGCCATTTCCATAGATCGTGCCCCATTTGTGATCCAGATCCATCTTCTGGACGACTGTTCCCATAACCCGCTCGGATCGGATTGCGGCCAGTTCCTCCATAATCGAAGGCCTATCGGCCGGACTGATCCTTAGCCGGGCCGTCCCTATGTATTTGGGCACGCCGAGGAACGCGTCCGCGGTGGTCAAGCCCAGGATCGCAAGGAAAACCGTCATGAATACCCAGCGGAAGCACCTCCCATGGCCGGGTTGGGTGCGTATGGTTACCAGGAACTCATATGGCCTGGATGTCCTTGCCCGGCCGACTGTGGCGACTGGGGGCGTGAACGGCACGCTCGCCCGCTGGCGAGGCCGGCCCACCAAAATCACCACGCCGGCTGCCACTAGGAACATGGACAACAGCGACAACCACTGCTGCGGCATCGGGAGCCCGAGGAAGTGCCGGCCATGGACGTGAGTGGGGCAGGCAATGCCCTTTTCAGCGAGCAGCGCGAGCGTGGGCTCGTTCGCGGACGCGTGAAGTCCGGAGAGTTTGCCTCTTTCAATAAGCTGGATGAGCAGCATTCTCCCTCCGGTCTCGTATTGCTCAACACTGAACTTGGCGTCCCTCCTTTCGGCAATGATCTTTCGCGCCTCCGCGGCCGGGATGTAGCGCCAGTGAGAAAAGGGGGGCCTGGAAAAGACATCGATGAGGCACAGCAGCAGCACGCACGCCGGCACGATCATCCCCAGACCAAGCCAACGCACGAGCGGCCTGCTGGCTGTCTTGAGGCTCTCCAGGCCTTCCGCTTCGGGGCGCGCCAGTCCATCCCACCACTCCCAGGCCCAGATCGCGAGGGCACCCAAAACGACGGGATAGATCAGGCACAACCACCATGTCATCCCAAGGCAAAACCCTCGCCGCAACGCAGCGGCGGGGACCAGGTAATCCAGCGCCAGGGTTGGAACCACAAAGACCGGGAAACCCACCGCCAGCGTGCGCCAGAACCGAACAACATGCTCGCGCTGCCGGGCAGACTGCCGAAGCGCGCCGCGCATCAGGTAGCCGAGGCCAAGGCCCGGAACGCCCGCTGACGCGAGAACTGAAAGCGGGTAGAGGATCCCGGCCACCAGAATCGAGGCCAAAGCGCCCGTTACGATCGGGGTCTTGGCGGTTGCACCGCCCTTCGCCACGGCGGCGCCCGCTGCGGTGGCGGTCGCCGCAATCCCCGAACACCGGCAATGCGCCGAGCACGCCCAGGGTGAACGCTGCACCCGGTCCGGAACGTTGCAGTGCCCCTTCGACGAACGCGGCAACTTGCCGTGCCAATAGCTTTCGCCCGCGGGCCAAGCGCTGCTTGACCACGTCTTCGCTCAACTCCAGCGCTTCTGCCACGCCAGCAACCGACTGTCCGTCCCGGTAAAACAACACCAGCGGTTCCCGATACACCTCGGGGATGAGAGCGAGTGCGCGCCAGAGGATGGCTTCCTCTTCCCGGCTGATGGCTTGCTCGGTCGGCAGCGGTCCCGGCGAGGGCAGTTCCGGGACCCTGTCCAGTTGCTCCGCCACGCAGGCTGGTTGTCTGCCCTCGCGCCGAGACGTGCTGCTGATAACCGACCGCGCAATGCTGCACAGCCAGGACTTCAGCTTGTCTGGGTCACGCAACTGGCGAAGCTGTTTCCAGGCGATCAGAAAGGTATCCTGCGCCAGGTCTTCGCTGCGGCTCAGGCTGCCGGTTGCGCTGTAAGCAAGGCTGCATATCAGCGACTGATACCGCTCGACGATTCGGCCAAAGGCCTCCCGATCCTCCAGGCCCTGCTGCACCAAATCGGCATCGCTCGCTCTCATATCTCAGTCATCATCATACCACCGCTTAAGAGGCCAGAAAGCCCGAAGCGGTGACAAAGAATCGGGCCAGGCAGGGCTGGTGCGCGACATTGCCCTGGGCAGCGATTCATTCATTCATCTTCAATATTGCCGCAGAACCAGCCAAACCGGAGTTCTGTTTATTCCGAACTTCGGGGGTGGCTCTCTCGTGACGCTTCCGCCTCAGCCCGGTCCAATTGCCGTAAACAACCGGGAAAATGCGTATCGCCGCCATTTCAAACTGGGGAATCCTAGATCTCCCGACACCTCCTCGGTTTAATTCCCAATCTATCAGTTACGCCTATAATACGCGGGGCATTCTGGGCCTTGGTTGGCAGGGTTGTCCCGAATCCTGCGGGGGCTGAACCTCGGGGTGGGTTGGCTGCCTCGGTTCTCCGCGCCGGAAGAGGCCATGCTGGCGCCAAGCGAGATGTACGCCGTTGCCGATGCGCGGGCTTACACCAAAAGCCAACGCGATGCTGGGCGGCTGGAAGATGACACCCTGGAGCCTCGCAAATGCCGTGGAACGGGCCCCTCCCCATGGACAAGGCTACAACGTCCTCTTCGTTGACGGGCATGTGCTCTTGGTGAAGCGCACCGATTACCTCTTTCCTCCCCGAACCGCGCATAATTGGAACCGGGACAATCAGCCCCACCCGGAGGCCTGGGCCCCAACGAACCGATGGGCTGTCCAGGAATAGGAACGGCTGCGTTCCGGAGCCGCGGCCGCGGCTGAAACCCCCGTCCAGGAGTCCGCGGGATCTAATTTGGCTTTCATTTCGTTGATCCACTAGGGTGGCGGAACTCTGATGCCAGGTACGCTGTCCCAGCGCCCAGAGGGGGCAGCCATAGGGTGGTTCGCCGATTGGCAAGAAACATACCGACCTATGGGTGACCACTCTTAGCCATCTGGCTGTAGCGCTTTCTTTTGTTCACGTATTGCACTTGCGAACTTCTCCGCGCCGAAACACCGAATTGATAGTTTGCCGCGCTCTGTGACGACATCAATTATTTTATTCTCTCCGTACAACGGTTTGGTCCCTGATGGCGAACTGTAATTGCGGTTGCAGCGGCTGGCGGGCCTGTCCCCGGCCCCCAGGGAAAACGCTCACGCAGGTTCCATTTCTTGAAACGCGGGTCGCTCGGGTCGGGCAACGGCTCGCGCACGATGTCGCGGAACTGGCCGACGAGCCGGGTTTCGCAGATCCCGGAGGCGCCCTCAATCCAAAAGATCGCCAGGGGGTGCAACTTCAGTTCGTCGACCCCCCTGAGGCGCTTGCAGGATCCCCACGTGAGCCAAGCCAGCCAGAGCAACGCAAAAAACGAGACCCACGCCACTTGGCGGAACGAGCCGGTCGGGAACTGTTGAGACCCCAGGCTCAGATTCCGGAGATTGAACAGGACCCAAATCCAGGCCCACCAATTGAGGCCGGAGGCGCGCCAGACCGCATAGACCGCATGCGCCGGGCGGCCACAGTTCAGGCTGGCCCACATCACCCGCAACACGCGCGGCCAGCGGTGGCCGAGGCTCCAGGTCCAGGCCAGCAGACACAGCCAAATGACGGAGTAAACGGCCAGCGCGCCTGTGGTCCACCGCCTCGCCATCAACCCGACCAGCAGCATGAGCACGTCCAGGCACAAGACAAAGTTGGCCAGCGCCCGGAAATGCCACCGCAGCGTTTCCAGCGTACCCCGCACGATCTCGTCCGGGTTCAAGGGCGTGGTCAGCAGCAACTCGTAAGCGCCGTCCAGCCGGGCCTGGGCGATCTCCCGGGCGGCGGTGTGGCCGGTGAGCCAGGCCAAGGCCAGGTTTAGCAGCGTGGCGGTGATGAAAAAGTTCTGTGCGCCGGGCCACCGCGCCGGCCAAACCGCCCAGCACAGCAACCAGGCCACGACGATCCCTCCCACCACCAGCCAGCCCAGCGTCGCCGGCTGCCGGTCCCGGCTGGCCAGCCAGACGAACGGGTTCTGCTCCAGCCACAAGCGCGCCAGGCGCCGGCGACTTTCGCGCCCGCCATGCACAAACGCGCGCCATCGCCCGCGCCAGCCGCCGGTCCCCTCTGCCGGTTCCGGTTGCCGCCAGAGCCGCTTCAAGGCGAACGCGGCGGCGCCCAGGGCCAACGCCGACCAGCCCAGCGTCAGAACCAGGTTCCGCCAAAACTCGGCCCGTTGGCCCGCGCCGAATCCGAAGCCAAGGCCGCTCCATACCAGGTGCGGGCCGTGGGCCGGACTGACGCACAACCACCACACGGAGGGCCTGGCGCCGGGGAAGAAATGAGATTGTGCCAGGGAAATGGCCGGTGTCAGCACGCAAACCACCGCTCCCAGCACCATGGCCAGAACCAGGGCGGTGCCATCCTCTCGCGTCAGCACCGATGCCAACAGCGACACGGCCAGCGCAAAGAACATCAGGACCGGCAACGCGCAGACGGTGGCGAGATACAGGTCAAACGAAATCCCCCCGGCTAGGAACGGCAACGCCAGCACCGGGAAGATGGCCAGCAGGTCCGCAAACGCGACCAGGGCGGAACTCAGGAATTTGCCCGCCAACACCTCCCCCGCCCCCAACCCGCTCAAAAACAGCAACCCGAGCGTCTGGTTTCGGCGTTCCTCGGCCAGCACACCCGCGGTCAACCTGGGCGCCCGCAGCACGAAACAGAGGCCCGCCATACAGAGGAATTGTTCCAGCAATCGGCCCAGGCGAGGGTCGTGAGTGTACGCGCCGAGAAGCAGAAAAACCATCGCCCAACCGGCCGCGAGCGCAGCGACGATGAGCCGGCTCTGTGCCGGGCGCTGCTTGCGCAAGGCCACGCGCAACTCCCGTTCGATTAGCGGCAGGCATGCCATGGCGCTGCCGCAGTCAAGCCCGGCTCGGCGGGCGAGTCAAGCCCGGGAATTTGGCTGGAACTTTAGCGGCTGAAATCAGCCGGCGTGTACTTTTCATTCACGACGATGTTTTCGCGTGTCTGGGTGAACACAATGCCGGATTCGAAGCCTGATTTGAGCGTGCTTTGCACCTGTTTCATGACTGCCTTCATCTGCGGTCTCATGGCGGCGATAGCCTCGGGCGTGGCCGGTTTGTTCTGCATTTCCAGAGACTTTATTATCGCTTCATCAATCGCAGAATCACTCGGTGCGCCGGACTCGACCTTTTCCACATACCTTGCGCGGCATTGGTGGATGAGAAAATCGCTTTTGCCGATCCAAAGCATCGTGGACGCGGTTCCTGGTTTGCCTTTGGCAGGCGATTTGGACAAGTCCATCACGCTCGAAACAACATAACAATCAACGTCACCCACCTTCGCGTTGTTCTCCTTTTTGAGCGGATAGCGGCCCGACAGGGCGGGGGCAAAAAAAGCATCGCCGAAGTCGTGATTAAAAAAAACTCCGGGTGTCGTTGATGCGGCAGACCATGAAAGCCCCGCTGCCTGAGTCAAGCCGTCCGTCATGCTTGGCATTTTTTGAGATTTGGCGTTTTCCTCCTGTCCGGCGGCTGTGGTCAGCAAATAATCTCCGCTGCCATCGGACCAAACAACTCCCTTGAGTCCCGTCCCCGGCGTCCAATCAATCCGATACAGGTTGGGTCGTTGCAATCGTGTATTGAAAGTGAGCGTGTTCTTTTGGCCCGCCATTTCCGAAACCACTGTCCCGCGGTCGCTGTAACTGGAAAGCGCCGCGTAAGCCTCGCGTGATTTTCCGGCAATTTCCTGCGCCGTTGCGTTGTCGCCGCCGCCGGTTTGAGACATCGCCATCCTTGCCGGGCCGCCGGCCAGCAATGCTGCTGCGCCCACGCCCGCCGCACATATAACCTTCGACCACGTTATCGTTCTTCATAGTTCCTTTCACCGGGTTCCTTTCACTGGAGTCATTGTTTTGTTACGTTTGTTGTTTCTTTCCCGTTATTTCGAGCCGCTGCTTCCCATCTTGCTTAGAATGTCGTTGGCAGCTTTGGCCGCAAGCGCTTGCTGTTTGCGGTAGTTTTCCAACTGGGTTGGCGTCAGCACCGACTCCAGCGCCTTGGCTTTCTGGTCAAAACTCGACTGGATTATGTCGGCCTGGTTTGCAGCGTTGTGTGTTGCGCTGGCGGTCAGTTGGTTGAGGTCAGCCTCATACAGGGCGGCAAAAGCCCGATCCTCTTGCTCGGCTGTCAAGCCGAGGGTGGACTGCATCCGGAGCAGTTCAGTGTTGGCCATCAGGCGCGCGTTGTGCTCGGCCTCTTCCTGTTTGTAGCTTGGATAGGCCGCTCGCTGGTCCGGAGTCAGCAGCGCCTTGATTTGCTCGTCCGGATCGCCCGCGTCCTTGGCCAAGCCGTCGATCTCTTCCTTGTTAAATGTTCCCGAAAAGGCCTGCTGCATCCCCGCCGACATCACCTGCGACTGCTTCATCAGGATGTCGCGAGCGGCTTGGGCTTGTTCCGGAGTCAGGTGCAGGCTGGCCGTCATGCGGGACAACTGGCCCTCGACCTGTTGCTCCATGGCCTGCTTCATGCCCTGCTTCATCAGGTCACCCATCGGCCCCGAGAGTTGCGTGGCGCCGGCGATGCTTTTCTGCCGCGCAAGTTGCGCCCTCAATTCCTCCGCCTCGACATTCGCCCGCCGGGCTACCCCAGCCATCCCGCGCAAGCGGAGCAATTCGGGCTGAGTTTGCGCCTTCCATTGGCGCAACCGCTCCAATTCGGCTTGGTCGGCCTCGGCTGCACGCAGGCGTTCTGGTTCGCCGCGCGAGGCGGCGAGTTCGGTTTCCTGGGCGCGCCATCGCGCGTTCTCGGCCCGCGCGCGTTGCAGGCGCGTTTGTTGCCAGACAGGCACGGCGACACCCGCCACAAGCAGGGCGCCGATCAGACTGACTTGAACTTTGGTTATGCTCATAAGTTTCATCAGGGTCAGGGTGGTTGAGCCGGCAGCCGCTCCGCTCGCCAGCGCGGTGCTCGCGATGGTCGCCTCCAAGGCGGCCGGGGCCGGGGTGACGACTCCGATCGCCAAGGCGGCGGTCAGACCGGACGCGGTCGAGGTGATGCCGCGCCGCGCGAGCAGCCCACGGAGCTTGTCCAGCGCCCGGCCCACTCGCATCCGGGCCGCATCCTCCGTGAGCCCCATCCGTTCACCGACTTCGCGCAAGGTCCGGTCTTCCAGGAAGCGGAGCACCACGACAGCGCGGTCCGCCTCTTTCAATTCGTGCAGCGCGTCATCGAGCACCGGCCGAACCCGCTGCCAGGCCTCGCTGGGGGAGTCGTCCGAAAGCAACTCATTCATACTTTGGGCCTCTTCTTCCCGACGCCGGCGGTGCCGCTCGGCGCGCCGCAAATTCGCAGCCCGATGGCGGACCGTGGTGTAAAGCCACCCGGCCAAGGAGGGATGACTCAGGAGCCTGGGAGCTTCGCGCGCCAGTTCGGTGAATACCCCTTGTGAAAGGTCCTGCGCCAGCGCCCCGTCGCCGTTCGCCTCCCTCACGGCCGCCGAATAGACCAGGTTCAGGTGCTCATGCACCAGTTCGGTAAAGGCGCTCTCGGAGCGCTCCTCGATATACTGCCGCAGTAATTCCGTGTCGTTACTCATCTGCGTCCATAATGGATAGGTGCGCGGGAGGCTAAAACCGCACAAAAAACTGTCCCTCCGCCGCAGAATCCTGGCTCATAAGGAGGTTGGCCTGTCGCACCATCATCTGGGCGTAAGCACTCTGAGTGGCAGTCGAACCGGAGGCGTCCGAGTCCGTCAAGAGTTGGTCGGTGGTGTTTTGCCAATAAGGCGGTGGAAATAAATAAAGGTAGCAACCTGCCTTGTTCTTTTGCCGCCCAGCGTCGTTGTTCACTCGTTGCAGATCACTGGATATGCGCCTCGTTCACGCCTCGCTGGGCGCCAAAATTCCGGCGGCATCTTGCCACCTTTATTTATTTCCACCGCCTAAGCGACGGACTGCGCTGCGGTGTCCGGCGTGAGGGCTTTTTGGCCGGCAACCCCCAACTCCATTACCGGCCCCAGCGGCGCCGCCTCGGGATCGGTACCCCCGAGATAGACCATCCCTGGCCGCAAGGCGAGCCGATTGCCGGCCCCTTGCACGGCGATGCTCTCCTGTCCAGCCTCGAAAAACACTTGAAATGACCCGCCTCCTGGTTGGCTTGTCATCTTTCTGCTTCCCCCCTGTCAATTCCTGGCCTTCGAGCCCGGCGCTCGGAATGAGGAAGATACGCGCGTTGATAACCCTCGGCGTGAAGGACGAGGTTGAGGTCGTGCCGTTGAGCCATGACGAGGTGCATGGGACCAAGCGAGTCTGCGGGTGCGCTCCCACAGCCTCGAAGCCGCTGCGCCCGATGCGAAGCAGATGGCCATTGAGGCCGACATCGGGGAGGGATACCTCGCGCTGGCCCTCAGCACGGCGTACTGGCAGGCCGAGGATGACACCGATTTCCTGGCTGAAATCGACACCGTTGCACTCGAGGCGGAACTGGCCTGGCGCCAGGCGCCATCCGCCGCCGCTGGCGGCTAGTTCTGCACCGGCCACTGATTCGTCGGCAGCCATACCTCCGGGCGCGGCTGGTTATCGCGGTTCCAGTTGTGCGCGGTTCGTGGCGGATACAGGTAGTCCTTTCGCTTCACCAGCGACACATGGCCGTCAGCAAACAAAATGTCGTAGCCTTGCGCGTGCGGGGGGGCCGCTTCCGGCCAGATACCGCCTGGCGGGAGATTCCAATTCCACGGGTTCATCAAGGGCAGGCCTTGAACCGGTCTTGCCCCCTTCCCGTGGTAGGCCCGAGCGTCAGCAACCGTGTACATTTGGCTCGGCGCTTGCACTTGCTCTTCGCGAATGCCCGTGTGCGTGTAACCGTTTTCCAGTCCGAGGTTGGGATTTAACGTACGGGCCCCGATGCCACGAGCGTTGTAGGCGTAGCTAGTCCCAACGGTCAATTTGCTTCCGTAACCCATTCTTTTGGATTGGACGAATCCTCCCCTCGCAATGTACGTGGGGCAATGCCACGATGTGTTTGTCCAACTCAGCGGGGCATAGGGGTACAGTTTGTCGGCCCAATTGTCCACAAACGAGGGTCCAGGCTCATACTGTGGCGGATAGCGATTGTGGTCCGCGACGAACATCGCCATAGCAAGCCCGATTTGGTGCAGGTGGTTCCTGCAAGCGGTGGCTTGGCCTTGCGCCCTGGCTTGCGAAAGCGCGGGCAGGAGCACGGCGGCCAGAATCGTGATGACCGCTATGACCACGAGCAATTCGGTGAGGGTGAATGCCCTCCGGTTCAGGCGCAATTCTCCGGCCGGGGGTCGAACGGAGGGTGGACGTTCCCCCGCCAGCAGGCCGCCCCCCGCCGCCGCCTCGACGCCGTCCGCCACTTGGGGGCAAACGGGCTTGCCGAACCTGCCATTGATCCACGAAAGCATAGTCGTCATTTACTGTCTTATGACAATATGACAGTTCGCAAAAAATGTCAACAGAAAAAAACGCTGAAATCCTCGCAAGCGCATCGAGCCCCTGCGACCCGGAGCGCCGGCTTCAACCGGCTTCGGGCGCACCCGAACCCCTGGCGTGGCGCCACCGAACATCGGAACGTCCAAAGCCGGCTAAAGCCGGCGCTTCGCACTGGCAGCGTGCCGACCCCGCTCACGCGGCTCTCCGCTGTTCGCCCCCCTACAAGTGGTATTGCCGCAAATTTGCCGGCAGCGTTCCAAGCTGCGTCAGTGGCACCATAAGGAAAGTATGCCAAAGCAAAGAAGGGAAGGTGAGGCGAACGGCCCGCGAGGGCAAAGACCGCCCAGAGCAAGCCGAACAGGCCCAAGGCGGTGGAAATAAATAAAGGTAGCAACCTGCCTTGTTCTTTTGCCGCCCAGCTTCGTTGTTCACTCGTTGCAGATCGCTGCGGATATGCGCCTCGTTCACGCCTCGCTGGGCGCCAAAATCCCGGCGGCATCTTGCCACCTTTATTTATTTCCACCGCCTAAGCTGGACGGAGTTCGTCAGACCGGCGCATCAGGCCTGGGGAAAACTCGCCGTACGGGATGAAAAGAGGGGGTGGAGGAAACGTGGGCAGGACCAGATTGCCCTTTGCCACGATGCTCGAAAGAGCCGAAACACGGGAAGCCATTGGTCCAAACCGGTCGCGCCTCCGCTCCACTCGACCAGTCTATCAGACTTGAGGACGGTCTGCACGAGGAGCTTGCGATCTGCCCAAGCCAGGCTTGAGAGGGCCACCAATAACGCGACAAGAGCCAACATATTCGTTCGCTTCGTTCCAAACCACCGCTTGCGGCCGGTGTATAAACGGGTAATTTAAGATCGTATGAAAACGACAGCATCCCGATTCGTCTCGCCTGCGTTTATTCTCCGAACGGCACTCCTGTTCACCTTGTGCAGTAATGTCCACGCCTCCCCACCATCCGCCCCGTCTGCACTTTATGAACTGACGGCTAAATGGTGGGGCCCCTTTGCCGCCAGTAATGAAGGGTGGCGGGTTAGCGGTGTGGTCAAACCTGACGTGCCCTTCCGCCTCTTCACCAATTCCGGGCCAGACCACTTTATCGTGAGTGGAACCGTGCGGGAGGAGAATCCAGAGCACTTTTACCTGGAACTTTTCAAGATGGAGGGTGCTGGGCAGTCTATGAGCTGCGGTCGGCTGTGCGATAGCCAAGAAGCAAAGCTGAGAAGGGAGGAAATGAAAGCCTTTCTCGGACCAGACTATAATGACGACAAGACGACTGACCCTTCTGAGGCTGGGTTAAGTTTCAACTGGATTAATGGACCGGGCTTTGAAATCAGCTTGAAGAAGAAGCATGGCCCTTCATCTGGCTTCAAAACCGATGGCCCGCTGTTAGCGATTCTCGACGGTCCTGTGGGCAGCAGCACCAATTCATCGGGTCTCTATACCAGCACCGGCGTAGGCGGTCCACAAGTCAGATCGGATCCATTGGGCACCGCCCTCTATGGCGTGACGGGTGATGGCGGCAGACGGAGCAGTGGCACGGTCCTCGATGGAGTGCGGACCAATCAATTCGGATTCAACATCACCGGCAGCAGCAATCTCCTCGTCGTGATAGAGGCGAGCACCAATCTAGCCAATCCCAACTGGTATCCTGTGCAAACCAATACCCTCAACGGCAGCACGCTCTATTTCACCGACCCGCAGTGGACCAACTATGGCAGCCGGTTCTATCGCGTAACCTGGCCGTAAGCTGGAGCAGTGGCAGGAGCCTATAGACCTTCATGTGCTACACTTAATAGTCCCTCTTCTGGCCTGCCACATCTGAATGCGTCTATATATCACCCGCGAAGCGTCAAGCCGGCGGCGCGGCAAAAAACTAAATTCCTATGTGCGGCCTTCAACCTTGGACATGCTCGCAGGTGAAAGTCCTGCCTCGGCAATGGGTGGTTGGGCCGAGTAGTGATAGTGCCGACGCGTCGAGACCGCGGGAGACTCCGGCTGGGGCATGCTCTGCGGCAGAGGGGCGGGCCTGTCGGTGGCGCAAGCCATCGGCGGTGACGGCCTGGCCGCGCTCGCCAACACCCAGGCCGCAACATCGCGTAACATCGTCGAAGCAGAAAGCAGGCCTGAGCTTGATCCCGCTGCAAACCTCGATATGCTCAGGGCAATGAGTTCGAACCCGCGACGGTTCTGTCGCGCCGATGCCGGGCAACCGGGCGGCTCCAGGTCTGGCACGCTCCTGGACTTCTTTTCGGAGTGCGGCACCTACCGCTGGTATATCGATCCCCTGGCCAAGCGCCGGGGCATCCCCAGCGACCAGTTGCGCGGTCCGGCCCGAGCGTCGTTAGCGAACTGACGGGTATGCGAAGCCTCCTCGAAAGGCGCCCGCTGCGCTTGCCGCGGTTTTGCCGGAGAATCGCGGACGAACAACCGAGCGTCTGTGACGGAGTCTTGGCGAGGTTGTTCGCCCTGCTGCTTGTTCTTGGGTTGTCTCACGGCCCTCAAACTCGGGCAGCAGGGCACGGCGCCGGAGGAGTTGCCCTGGATCAACGGGGCAATCCTGTGTCCGGCGCAATCATCCTCGACGGCACGAGCGGGCCGGCGATTGCGCCGTCTTTTCGCCGTCCGGGGCGGGATGTCTTGGGCATCACCGATTCGCAGGGACACTGGTCGATTACGAATGCGCCCGAGCGCCTGACGTTTGCCCACCCCGATTTTGCCCGCGAGACGGCGCCGTCCTCCTCGGAAGTGGTCGTGCTCGAAGGGGGGACCGCGGTCCGTGGTCTGGTGCTTGATGAATCGGGCCGGGGGATCGAAGGAGTCCGCATCCTGGGAGGGGATTTTCCCGTGTGGACGCCCGTGGATGGACGATTCGAATTAAGGAACTGCCGTTCCGGACCATTGGTCCTGGTCGCCGAGGCACCGGGCTATGCTGCGAGCCGGACCGAGGTGATAGTGCTGGGCCAGGCGGCCGAGTTGCGCTGGGTTTTGCGCCCGGCGAAAGCCACTCGATTGCGCGTCGTGGACTCCGGCAAGCTCGCGGTCCCGAACGCCGAAGTGGCCGTGGAGCAGTGGGGTGCGCCGGTGCCCTGGGACTGGCGCTGGCGAACCGATACGAACGGCGTGGTCGTCTGGCCCAATGCTCCAACAGGGGAGGTCCGATGCGCCGTGAGCGGGACGGGCTATCGTCCGCAGCACGGTCTGCTTCTCGTCACAGGGCAGACGAACTGGCAAATAACGCTCCGACGGGATCGCGTCGTGAATGGCCTGGTGCGCGACGGGCTCGGGCAGGCGGTTGAGAATTTCAGCCTAATGATCCTGGAGCAGCGGCCGGAGGGCCTCATTTCGCGGCGTGAGCCGCCCCGCAAAGGAAACCGTCCCGGGGAGTTTGTTCTGCCGCTTCCGGCCCAGGCGCCCGTCTTTGTGCGGGTCGGCGCACCTGGACGGGAAAGTGTCGTCTCGCGCAAGCTCGGGGCGGAGGAGGAGTGTGTGGAGTTGGAGTTCAAGCTGCGCGCGGCAGAACGCATTGCGGGTGTCGTGCGCGATGTGAACGGACGGCCCGTGCCAGGCACCGAGGTCAGAGCGGCTGGCGCCGGGATGGAAGCAGTGCTCGGGAAGGGCGCTTTCGTGACCAACGCGGTTTCTGACGGAGTGTTCGCGGACAAAGCCGGACGCTTTGAACTCGATGTCTCCCACGGTGCAACCTGGGCGTTTGCGGCCAAACCGGAGGAGGGGTTTGGAGCGATGCCGTTGGAGGACGTTCGAAGATCCCGGGGGCTAACGTTGCGGGCTTGGGCGCGCCTCGAAGGGCAGCTTGAGTTCAACGGCTCCCCACAGAGCCACCGGTTGGTGGCCTTAAGTTCCCTTGGATTCACCAACCTCTGGTTTCAGGAAAATGCGTTTGCCACGTTGACGGATGAGGCTGGCCGATTCACTTTCGAACGGGTCCCGCCCGGCCGCCACCGGGTGGGCCAAGTCGTGCGGAGCTTCCTCAGCCATGGTGTCGAGGTGGAGGTCGAGCCCGGCGAGTGTCATTCAGTCAAGGTCGGCGGGTCTGGCACGCGGGTGGTGGGCCGGCTCCATGTGCCCGGCGCCGAGCCGGCTTGGGAAGACACCAGGGCCCCGGCCCGTCTTCTCCGGCGGGATGATGCGTCCGGTGTGCTTTACCAGCTGGAATTTGGCGACGCGGGGGCCTTCCACGTGGAGTGCGTGCCGCCCGGCCGCTATGAACTGGAGGCCCACTGGCACGAATTGGATGCCACGGGGGAGCGCGAGATTTGCCGCGGCGCCTGGCGCACGAACGTGGTGGTGCCCGCCCAGCGCGAGGTGGACCTGGGAGACCTGATCTGGCAAGGCCTCAGTGAAGGCGGGCGCGGCCTGGCCGGGAGGCCCCTCACCCCGGCCCTCTCCCCATCCGATGGGGAGAGGGAGAATTCTCCGTAGCGTGTTGAGGAAGCCGAGACGCCAGGAAATTCCGGAGACTGACGAGGCTTCTCCCTCTCCCCGTCAGACGGGGAGAGGGCCGGGGTGAGGGGTCCCCCGAGGGCTCTGTCTCCGCCTTCACTGACCGGTTACCTGATCTGGCAATTTCGGTATTGACTTTCTTTTACAATTGTGCAAGATGGGCGCGAGCAATGGCTGCAAAGCATCCTCAAGACGACATGGCGAGCCTGGGCGCCCGCGAGGCGGAAATCCTGCGGTTGATCTGGGAATTGAAGGAGGCCAGCGCGCAGCAGATTTGGGAGGCCCTGCCGGAAGGGCGCGACCTGGCGCCCGCGACGGTATTGACGGTCTTGAGGAGACTGCGCGACAAGGGGTTTTTGAAATCGCGCACAGTGGGGAAGGCGCATTTCTTTTCACCGGCCATCCAGCCGCAACGGGTGATTTCCAAGACGGTGAGCGAACTGGTGAAGCGGTTCTTTGGAGGTGACGCCGTGCCGCTGGTGATGCACCTGGCGGAGACCAACCAAATTGACCAGGGCGACGTAAAGCGGCTGCAGGCAATGCTCGCCGCCGCCAAGCGAAAGAAGGAATCGTGAACCCATTGAGCCAGCGCGCCCTCGAGTGGGTCTGGAGCCAATCCTTGCAGGTGCTCCCGCCGGCCCTGGCGCTGGCGTTGGTGTGGCGCTTGAGCCGGAGGACGAGCGCGCATTGGCGTTATCTTTTGGGGCTGCTCGTGCTGGCGAAGTGCCTTGTGCCCGCGTTCGTTGCGCTTCCTGTGCCGGGGAGGGTCGTGCCTCTGATTCAGGGCGCTGTGGGCGTCGCGGTTGTGCAGGCAAACGGGGAACAAGCCACAGCAGCGCCTCCGGCCGGGTCGCAGGCAGTTCAGGCCGTTGCGCCGCACACCGGTCTGTCGCCCGGTACACTCTGCGCGCTGGTCTGGTTCGTTGGCGCCGCGGCCATGGTGGGGCTGGGTGCGCTGAAGGCGCTTCGCATCCAAGCCAGGTTGCGCCGCACCCGGGTTGAACCGGACCTGGAGCTGGAATGCGAGTTTCTGGAGTTGTGCCGCCGGCTGGGGTTGCGGAACCGGCCCAAGCTGTGTTTGTTGGCCTCGGCCGGCCAGCCGTTCGTGTGGGGCATCTGGCGAGGCTGCATCTACCTGCCGGCGGCCTTTCCCGGCGTGGGCCATGCCCGGGAACGACAAGTTGTGCTGGCTCATGAGTTGGCCCACGTCCTGCGGTGGGACGTGTTGGTCAATTTCGTGCAGGTGCTGGTGCAGGCGGTCTTCTGGTTTCACCCGGCGGTTTGGTGGCTCAACGCCCGGTTGCGGCACGAGCGCGAGAAATGTTGTGATGAGATGGCGATTGCGGCGTTGCGGGTGGACGCGGCAGCCTATGGGAGCGTTCTGGTAGATCACTTGGTCGCCCAATTCAGTCCGGCGATGCCGCCCTCTTCACTGGCGATTTCCGGGCAGGCCAAGGAGCTGGAGGACCGTTTAACAACGATCTTGGCGCCCAAGAGGTCGTTCCGGTTATGGCCCAGCGCCGCGGCGGTACTGGGCGTTCTCATTGCAGCCGTTGTCGTTCTGCCAGTTGGAGTTGGAGCCCACCGGAGCGCCTTGGTTGCCGCCGAGATTGGAGCCCATCCAAGAGCCTTGGTTTTGGGCACAGCCGCCAACCGCGATTCCAGCGGGCAGCCTTTCGAGGAACTGCCTGCGGGCGAGCAGCAGTTCGGCGGCGTGTACTGGGTCATCAAAGGTGTGACGCCGGTGCCAGCTTCCTCTTCGATCCTTGCGAGCGTCGGAATCGCTTTCCATAGAATTCATTTGCTCCACGCCCTGGATGGAACTGCCGGGCAGGGCGCAACCGTGGGACATGTGCGGTTTCATTACCGTGACGGGAGCACGGCCGAGTTGGCCATTCGCTACGGCGAACACCTTCAGGATTGCCGATTTGCGGCCTTTTCACCGGTTCGTGATCCGGGCAGCGCCATGGCCTGGACCGGAGGCAATCCCGAGACGCGCGCCGCCGGCCTGGCTTTGCGGCTTTATCGGACCACCTTTGTCAACCCGCGCCCGGCCATGCCGGTCGAGAGCGTGGAATACTCGGCCCGGGCAACCGGGCCCGCCCCGCTGTTGGCGGCAGTAACGATAGATTAACCATAACTGTTCAGGTTGCCGTGAAAAGGGCCGTTCCATAGGAGCGCGGACGCCTCGTCCGCGCGGCTCCGGCGGCAAAAAACGCGCGGACGGGGCGTCCGCGCTCCTATGCGCGACCTGAACAGTTACGATGAACCAAGCCGGCCAGACTGAGTTTGGAGAAGGCATTTTAGACGGTCAACTCGCACAATTGTAAAACCTCAACCCTTCGAACTTGAACCATGTCCACTCAGACCTCGAGCCCTGGCGCGGAGCAGTTGAACCCCGCGGCGATTGAAGCCCTTCGCCAGAATCGAACCCTGTTACAGCGGCAGCTTGCGCAGGCCATTGTCGGCCAGTCCAAGGTGATCGAGGACGTGCTCCTGACGGTTTTCTGCGGCGGGCACGCCTTGCTGGTCGGCGTGCCCGGCCTGGCCAAGACACTGCTGATCCGGTCGTTGTCGCGGTGCCTGTCGCTTTCGTTCAGCCGGATTCAGTTCACGCCGGACCTGATGCCCAGCGACATCACGGGAGCGGAGATCATCCAGCAGCGGGACGACTCGGGCAAACGGCAGCTTGAGTTCCTTCGCGGACCGGTGTTCGCGAACCTGGTGCTGGCCGACGAGATCAACCGCACGCCGCCCAAGACCCAGGCGGCGATGCTCCAGACCATGCAGGAACACGAGGTGTCGGTCGGCGGGAAGACCTATCCGCTGCCCGAGCCATTCCACGTGTTCGCCACGCAGAACCCGATCGAGATGGAAGGCACCTACGCCTTGCCCGAAGCCCAGGCGGACCGCTTCATGTTCTGCATCTACTGCAACTACCCCTCGAACGCGGAGGAGAAGCAGGTGGTCCGGAACACCACCGGCACCGCCAGCGCCCAACTGAAGCCGGTGCTGGATGCCGACCAAATACTCCGTATCCAAAAGCTGGTCCGCGCGATGCCGGTGAGCGATGAGGTGATTGACTACGCGGTGCGATTGGTGGCGCACACGCGTCCGGAGGACGCGGGCGCCTCGCCGTATGTCAAGGAGCACGTCCGGTGGGGCGCCAGCCCTCGAGCCTCGCAATGGTTGATCCTGGGGGCCAAGGCCCGCGCGGCGGTCAATGGGCAGCTTTGCGCCGATTACGAGGGGGTGAAGTCGGTCGCGTACGAAACCTTGCGCCACCGCCTGATTCTGAATTTCCACGCGCGCAGCCAGAAGGTCACCCCGGAGGCGGTGATCGAGCAACTGCTTCGAGATACCCAGACCCAATAGGGCGCCATGCAAGCTCCTTCGCCACGACCCAAACCCGAGGCGGCGCCGCTCGACTCGAAGCTGGTCGCATCCGTCGAGGACCTCGTTCTGCTCGCGCGCGGGGTGGTCAACGGGTTCCTCAACGGACTCCACCGCAGCCCGTTTCTGGGGCACAGCTCCGAGTTTGACAGCTACCGCCCCTATATGATGGGCGACAACCTGCGATACCTGGATTGGCGGGTTTGGGGCCGGACGGACAAGCTCTATGTGAAGCAGTTCGAGGACAACACCAACCTGCGCGCGCAGGTGCTGCTGGATACGAGCGCCTCGATGGCATTTGGGACGCCCGACAAGTTCACGTGTGCGCGCAATCTGGCGGCGGCGTTGTCCTACCTATTGGTCCGCCAGCATGACGCGCCGGGCCTGATCTTTTTGGGCGAACGGGCCCTGGAGGTCCTGCCCAGCCAATGCCGGGCGCAGCACCTGGAGGAGCTGCTCACCGCGCTCGCGCGGGCGGTTCCCTCCGGGCGCACGCAGGCCATCACCGGCCTTGGCCAGGCCGCCGCGAGCCTTCGCCGGCGGGGTCTGGCCATCGTCATTTCGGACCTGCTTTCCTCGGGCTCGGTCATTTTTGATTTGCTGCGGCAGTTGCAGCTTCAGCGCCAGGAGTTGTTGGTGTTCCACATCGTGGCTCCGGAAGAGGCGGATTTCGATTTCCACGAGGACTTCGAGTTCGAGGATGCGGAAACCGGGCAGAAAATCAGGCTGCACGCCGGCGCGTTTCGGGAGGAGTATCTGGGCCGTTTCCGGGCCTTTCTGGCTCAAACAAAGCTCGAGTGCGAGAGACTGGAAGCGGACTATTTTCTGCTCCGCACCGACCAACCCCTGGAAGGGGCGTTGGCGGCCTGCCTCGAGGCGCGGATGGAGGTCTAGATGGGCGGGCTGACATTCACTCATCTGGCGCTGCTCGGAGGTTTGGCCACACTGGTCATCCCCATCCTTATCCATCTGCTGTTCCGGCGTCCCCGGCGCCAGATGCGCTTCAGCACCGTCCAGTTTTTCCTCGAGAAACACGAAGAGGCGGCCCGCCGGCAGAAGATACGGCATTGGCTGCTGCTGGTGACGCGCTGTTTGCTCCTGACACTGGTGGTGGTTGCCTTTGCGCGCCCGTACCTCCGGCAGACCAGCCAGGCGGCGATACGCCCGAAACGGGATGTCGTGCTGGTATTGGACCGATCCGCCTCGATGCTGGTCAAGGATCGCTGGGCAAAGGCCCGGGCAGAAGCTCTGAATATCCTGCAGGAACTGAGTTTCGATGACCGCGCGGCCCTGGTGGAGGCAAGCGCGCCGCCCAAGGTCCTCTCGCCCTTGGCGCCTGGCTCGAGGGCGCGGGCCGCTCTTCACGAGCTTGCGCCGGGCTTCGAAGCCGGGGACCTGGCGGAGGGTCTGACTGAGGCCGTCCGGCTGTTGCGTCAGGCCGGGCCCAACCGCCTGCGCCAGATCGTGGTCATTTCGGACTTTCAACGCAGCGGCGCCGGCAGGGCAATCGGCCTCAAGGTGCCCCGGGGCATGGAACTGAAGCTCGCCGCCGTGGGAGAAATGGCCGTGCCGAATGTGGCGCTGACCGGGCTGAGCCTGGAGTCCAGCGGCGCCATCCGGCTCGACGCTGCTGGTTTTGGAGAGGGGGCTCCCGGCATGGTCAACGCGGAGGTCCTGGTGGATGAACAGCCTTTGACGAATTGCCCGGTGAATCTCGCGAGGGCGTCCGGCCAGGTGCTGACGCTGCCTGCACTGAGGCCAGGCTGGCACACGATCGAGGCTCGCCTGGCGGCCGAACCGGAAGGCCGGCCGGACAAACTGGACGACCTGGCGGCGGACAATCGCCGGTGGCTGGCCCTGAGAATTCCCGAGCCGTTGCGTCTCCTGGTAGCGGAGCCGCGGCCTTCAGCGCGCGCCTTCGAGGAGGAGAGCTTCTTCATCGTGAGCGTCTTGGCCAGCGCGGCCACCAACGGGGTTCCCTTCCGGTGTGACAAGGTCCCAGGCGATCGGCTCCTCTCGGCCCTGGCCGGGACAAGAGACTGCGGGCTGGTCATCCTCCCCGGACTGCGCCAACCGGCGGGGCTGGGCGCCGAACTGCGGAGCTTCGTGACCAATGGCGGCGGTCTCCTGCTCTTCCTGGGTGAAGCCGTCGCGGCCCAGCGCTACCAGGGCGCATTTGCCGAACTGCTCCCCATGTCGCTACGCCGGGCAGAAGGCGACCCGGACCGGCCTGAGGAATTCTGGCACCTCGGCGAGTTCGACAAGGCCTCGCCTGTATTCACTGCCTTCCGGCCCGAGAACAGCGGCGATCCCACGCGGCCCGCTTTCAAGCGCCGTTTCGCGCTGCAAGCTCAAGCCGGCAGCGCCGTCGTGGCCCGTTTCACCGACGGCGTGCCATTCATCATCAGCAGGAAACTCGGCCGGGGCCGCATCGTGGCCGTCAACACCACCGCCGACACCGCCTGGACCGACTGGCCGAAACGAAAGACCTTCGTTCCCTGGCTGGAAGGCGTCATCGCCCTGGCCGCGGGCAGGCCGGTGCAGGGGCGGCTGACTG
Organism: uncultured bacterium; assembly: GCA_963749495.1. GTDB lineage: Bacteria > Verrucomicrobiota > Verrucomicrobiia > Limisphaerales > UBA8199 > CAVQND01. Next base: position 109,743 of record CAVVMW010000010.1, on the reverse strand, counting down.
CCGGGCCGGACCTGGCGTGCGGCATCGAGGCGGCAATCCCAATCGACCCGGTCCAAACGGTGCGGCTGCGAGGGGCCGAAGAGGGGCTGCGGCTTGACCCGCGCGCCGGCGCCATCACCCTGCGCCCGGAGCAGCCAGGAGTCTTTGCGGTCGAGGGCCTCACCGGGGAGGAAGTCTGCCGCTTCACCGCCAGCCTTCCCGCTGCGGAATCCGACCTGGCGGGGATGACGACCGAGGAGTTCCTGGGTTCGATCACCCGGACAAGCGATCCGGGCCTGGAAGGCTCCGCCGTGGCTCTATCCGGCGATGACTCGCGCGAATTGTGGCGCCTGTTCTTGCTGGCCGGCCTGGCATTGCTCATCGCGGAGTTCCTGCTGGCAAATCGAACGTGGGCTTGAGGAGAGGAAAAATGAACACAAGACATGCCGAATATACCGAGGACCGGCTCAAGAGCCTGCGGCGAGTCAAGGACCGCGCCGGCCTGTGGGGCGAGGCCTTGAGCCTGGGTTGCGGTGCGCTGGGGATTTTGTGCGTCCTGGCGGCGGCGGATTACCGGCTGGCGTTACCCACCGGGGCGCGCGCCTGCGGGTTGGCGTTGTTGGTTTCTTTCCTGGGGATAGGATTGGCGCGGCTGGTGTGGCGGCTGCGCCGGCCCTCGACGGCCAAGGACATCGCGCTCGAGGTGGAACGGCGGCGGCCTGAACTGGGCTGCATTGTCTCCACTGCGGTGGAGTACCTGCCGGGAGGGCGCACGGCGAAAGAGGTCTATGAGCCGGAGCTTGTGGCCGCCCTCCAGGAGCAAGCCGCCCGCAAGTTGGTGGTGACGGAAACCCCATGGTGGCGGCGGCAGTTGGTCCTTCGAGGCTATGTTGCAGGCGGGGTTGCGATGCTTGTGGGGCTGGGCTTAGTCCTGGTGCCGGGCGGGACCACAGCGGTCCAGCGCGCCTTGTGCCCGTGGAGCCAGGCCGCCTACACGAGCATAGAGGTAAAGCCGGGCAACATCGAAGTAGTCGAGGGAACTGACCAGGAAATCGAGGCAAGCGTCGCCGGGAAATGGCTGCGAGAGGCCCGTTTGGAGTGGCAATTGACCAATGCCGCTCCCTGGCAGTATGCCGCCATGCGCCGGGTGGCTTCCCGCAGATTCGTCGCCCCATTGTTAGGCGTCAGAGGGGAGATTTCCTACCGCGTGACCGGTCGGGAAGCGCGGTCGCCCCAATTCAAGCTTGACGTCGTTTGTTCCCCCTGAACTCAAGGAGACGCGGGTCCGGGTCACTCCGCCGGCTTATACCAAAGAGGCAGCGCGCGAGGAATGCTCGCCGGACCTGACGGTGTTGCGCGCCAGCCGGCTCGATTTTCGCTTTGTCACCGCCGGCAGCCTCACCAACGCCCGGCTCCGCTTTGCCAATCAAGCGGTGCTCCAACTCGCCCGCGCCGGGGAAAACCAGTGGACCAACTCGCTCATTGCCGTGCGTGATGCCTATTACTGGGTGGACCTCCTGGACCAAAAAGCCCGTAAAGGCGGCAACGATAAGCCCTTCAAACTCACCGTCCTGCGGGACGAAAAGCCGTTGGTGGACATCATTGAACCGGGTCTCGACATCCGGGCCGAACCGACCGCCAAGGTCCCCCTCACGATCAGTGCGACCGACGACTATGGCGTTCGGGACCTCCGGTTGATTTTCAGAAAAATGAATGGTTCGTGGCACACCAATCGCATTCTCCTGCCCAAAGGCGAAGCCAAGGAAGTCGAAGCGGCCGCCACGCTCGACCTGGCGCCTTTGGACCTCCAGGAATACGAAGTGGCCGCCTACTATGCCGAGGCCGGCGACAACAACACCCTCGACGGACCGGGCATTGGGCGATCGCCGGTCTATTTCGTCGAATACACCACCAAGGAAAAGGCCTTGGGGCAATGTCGCGGCGGCAACGCGACGAAGATCAACCTGATCGAACTGGAAAAGCAGATCCTCGCCGCCACGACGGCCCTGGCGGACAGCGGCGAGGAGGGCAAGTATCACGATCTGGCGGGCAGCCAGCGCCAGACCAGGTCCTACGCCTTGGTCTTCAAGGAAGGCTTTCTCCTGGCTATCGCGCCGGAGCAGGCGCGCGTGGAATTCGCCGCCGCGCTCCAGGCCATGGAGCAGGCGAGCACCCGCCTGGACGAGCGGGCGCGGGCGCCGGCGCTCCAGTCCGAGGAGGCCGCGTTGCAGCACCTTTATGAAACCTGCCGGCTGCTGCCCGAACTGGAGGCCGGGATGTGCCGGGGCCAGGGGAACTGCATCAAGGTCGTGCTCGACGCCATCGAGAAGCTAAAGGAGCAGCAGAAACAGGAACGGCGCCAGGCGTTGCCGCAGGCGATTCAGCAAGCGCGGCGGCTGGTCCAGTTGCAGCAGCGGCTCAACGAGATCTACGCCCGGCAGCAGGACCAAGCGAATCGCCCCACGCCGATGCCAAGCCCTGGCCCGCTCTCGGGCGGCAACGCGCAGACTGCGGGAAAGGCCGGGCAGTCGAGCGCCGATTGACTGGCCGAGGCAGGCGCCCGAGAACAACAGCAGCAGCAGCCGCAGTCCGGGAAATCCGCGAACCGGGAAGGTAGAGGAGGGTCGGAGGGCCGAACCAATCTTGTGGCCTCCGGCCGCGGTCCGGAGACCTTGACCAACGAGCAAGGGGCCGGCCTGTCTCCGCAGTTCCGCGCCGGCCAACTCGCCAGGACGGGCTCCAGCCGGTCACCCGCAGAGTCCGCCGAACCACAAGACAAGGGCGAAGGACAGGGAAAATCAGCGTCAGACGCCAGTGCCGGCGGAACCGAGGAACAGCAGGCGGACTTGAGCCCCGCCGGCCTTAGCGAGGAACAACGCAGATTAGCCGAATCCGCTGAGGCCCTGTCGCAGAGACTGGCGGAGCTTTCCGGCAAAGACCCGCGCGTGAGCTTTCGCTACAGCGGGATGGTCAAGCAAACGGCGGAACTCTGGTCGCAGGCAAGCGAGTCCGCGGCCATCAACAACGTCAGCGCGGCCGGCAGAAATGGGGCGCTGGGCATTTCGCTGCTGCGCAAGGTCGTGACGGCCCTCGAAGTGATCTACGGCGAGACCAGCCCGCCGGGCGATTTCGCCGCGGAAGAGTACCCCAAGGCCTTCGAGGCCCAGATCACCGATTACCTGAGACGCTTGTCCTATGCTGAATGAGCGAATCGAGTTCGCCAGCAAGCCCGGATGGGCATGGTTGATCGTCGGCGCGGCGGTGGTCGCGCTGCTGGTGTGGAGCCACCGGCGAGCTGCGGGCCGGAGGGCGCCCGCCCGGCGTGGGCTGGTGCTCGGTTTGCGGTTGCTGGTCGTGGCGGTGGTGGCGCTGTGCCTGTTGGATCCGCAGAGGGTGCGGGAGGTGCGGCGTCTCGAATCGGGCTGCGTCGGTTTGCTGCTGGACACATCGCGCAGCATGGGTGTGGCGGACTTGGGCCGCGCGCGTATCGAGACGGCTACGACCTGGATTCGTAACTCGCTTCGCCTGCCCCGGCATCTCCAGTTGCGGATGTTCCATTTTGACCGAAAGCTGGACGCGCTGCCCTCGCTGGAGGCCGTCACACTTGCCGGCGACCGCACCGACATAGGCGGCGCGCTGGGCGGCTTGCGTTGCGTCGCCGCAAACGAGCCGCTGGAGAGCGTCCTGCTCATCTCCGACGGCGCGGAGAACGTCTCGCGCAACGCGGCGGAAGTCGCCAGGCAATTCGGGCGCGACAAGGTGCCGATCCACACGCTGTGCGTTGGAACGGACTACCAAGCGCCGGGCGTCAGGATAGCAGGTGTGGAGACCCGCCCGGTCTATACGCGCCAGGCGACGATTCACGTCATCGCGACGGTGGCTTCGCCAGGTTGCGCCGGCCACAAGACCGAGTGGCGCGTTTCGCAGGACGATAAGCCGGTTGCCAAACAGCCCCTTACGCTCAACGGGGCGACGCAGCAAGTTGATATTGAGTTTCAGGCGCCGCGAGACGGTTTCCAGACCTTTGTCCTCGAGATCCCGGCCGACCCCGGGGAGCGCCAGACTGACAATCACCGCCGGGAATTCGGCCTAACCGTTTCCAATCCAAAGCTGCGCGTGATTTACATGGAGGGCACCGGGGAAGAGGATGATCATCCGGAAATACTCGATCTCAAATGGGCGCTGGAAGACGAGGGTTTCGAGGTCCGCGCGCTCTACCATGAGCAGTTCAAGCCGACGCCGCCGGGCATGCGCGACGCGCCGGCCTACGTGGATCCTCGCACCGGCCAGAGGATCTATCGCGTGGGCCATTCGCGCCTCGGCTATCCCAAGACGTTGGAGGAACTGCTGCGGTTCCACGTGGTGATTTGCAGCGACATTGACAAGGCCCTGTTCACCCAGGAGCAGTTGCAGAACACCGTGCGGTTCGTCGAGGAATTCGGCGGCGGATTTGTGATGGTTGGCGGGGTCACGGCCTTTGGCGCCGGCCATTGGAGCGAGACCTCGTGGGAGAGAATCATCCCGGTCGAAATGGAGCTCGAACACGACACCACATTCGACCTGTTTGTGCCGCGCATCCCGGCGGAGAGCCGGAACCATCCGTTGCTCAAAGTGGCGGACAACCCGGCCGAAAACAGGCGGATCTGGACCGAGCGATTCCCGCCGCTGGCAGGTTTCAACCGCGTGGATCGCGCCAAGCCCGGGGCCGTCACGCTCTTGGTGCACCCGAGCCTGACCACACGTTACGGGCCCAGCGTGATCCTCGCGGCGCAGGAGATCGGCAAGGGCCGCTCGATGGCCTTTACGACCGACACCACCTCGGTCTGGGGTTACGAGTTCGAAAAATACTGGGGCGAACCCGACCCGAGCCGAAAGCCGGCGTCCGGCAGGCCAGGCACGTTTCCACCGCGGGCATCCGCTTGCGATAACCGCTACTACCGGCGCTTTTGGGCCAACGCAATGCGTTGGCTCGCGGCCAACAAATTCGCCCAGGAACAAGGCAGCACGCAAATCGCCCTCGACCGTGACGAAGTCCTGCCCGGCGAAGAGGTGGCAGTGAGCGCCAAAGTGCTGGACAAAACGGGCAAGACGGTCCGCGACGCGAACGTCACTGTGAGCCTGTTGCAGGATGACAAAGAGATCCAAGTCGTCCCGGCCACTGGCAACCAGAGCGCGGCGGTCTATCGCGCCATCCTGACACCACCCTCGCCAGGACGGTTCGTCGTCCGCGCCCAGGCCAGGCGCAGCGGCATTCAGGAGCTCGAGGCCAGGCAACTCCTGGTCTGCGCCAACCGCGATGTCGAGATGACAGACGCGCAGGCGCGCCCCGAGTTGCTCGCGGAGATCGCGCGCAACTCCGGCGGGCAAGTGCTCTCGCTCACCGCCGAGCCGGCCAAGCTGACCGCCACTTTGGCTGGGGACAAGCTCCAAGCTGCGGATGACCACCGCCAGCCGCTCTGGGACACCTGGGTTTGGCTGGCTACGATTGTCGGGCTGCTCACTTTGGAGTGGGTCGCGCGCCGGCGCGTGGGCCTGGCGTAATGGTCGGCAAATGCAAGCGCAACGCACGACAGGAAAAGACAAATGAAACGGGCACAAATCAATTTCTGGCACCTCATTCTGGCCGGTCGCTGCTTGCCCCTCACCCCGGCCCTCTCCCCATCCGATGGGGAGAGGGCGCAGCAATGTCCGGCCTCGAACGCTCCAATGTGCCGCGATTCGTCAACCGACGCCCAACGGTCCTCCCTCTCCCCATCGGATGGGGAGAGGGACGGGGTGAGGGGAAACCCGACGGCCAAACCCTACCCCCCCTTCAAGAGCTGACTTGCACCAAAATGAAAACTTATTCTGGAATTCGAAGAGCGGGTCTCCCCCGCCGCACCATCGCCGTCCCGCGCAAACGCGCCGGCCCCCTGCGGCCCCTGCTGGCGGCCACGGCGTTGTCGTGCTGCATTGGCGGGGCCGTGGCCGGAGTGGCGCCGGCCTTCACTGAGATCGATCTCTCCGGTCACTTGAGCTGTGCCTGGGATGGCTACAAACCGTGGGCCACTTGGAATGGGCCGCCTGGCGGACGACAGGTTCTTCGTGGTGTGCCGTTCCGGATCGAGGGGGTTATCCAACTCAAGACCTCCGAGTCCCACACGAGCGAGTTCTACCTGACACGAGCCGACGCCATCCCCGTCGGGCGTCGCATTACGCAGCTTCACCTGCTGCATTTCAGCGAAATGGTCGCGCCTCACGGAGCGCCCGCCGCCAGGCTGATTCTGCACTATGCTGATGGCCAGGCGCGGGTTTTTGTCCTGCGCTACGGCGTGCATTTCCAGGATTGGAGCCATCCCGCTTACGGGAACGAAGCCGCCGATCCGAACAGCCACTACGCCTGGATGGCGCCGCAACTCGACAAACCCGACGATCCTTTCGTCACTACGTTCTGGGAGACCGTGCTGCCCAACCCACGGCCGGAAGTCGAAGTCATCTCCTTCGACCTGCGTTCGTTGTTCAGCAAGTGCCGCTACAACCTGGCGGCCGCCACCGCCGAATCAGGGCCCGACCGCATCGCGGAGGGACCGTTGTTGGACCCCCGCCCGATCCCGGCTGTCATCGAGCCCGTCGTCCAACGCGTTCGTCTGCTCGACGCCGCCGACGGCAGTCCTATCGGCCACGCTGAAGTTCAGGCCTGGTTGCGCGAAGGAGACAACTGGTCGAAGTGGGTCGCTAATGTCACTGACAAGCAGGGCGAAGTCTCATTCGATTTTCAGCCAGGCTCAGGAGAAATCCCGGTGCAACTCCGGGCCTTGAGTCCCCGCCATCTGGCGGGGCGATTCTCACTCGTGGCAAAACCTCAGAACGGTTCCGACTCCCAACTCCCGGAACCCAAAGCCGTTGGCGCGACCAACACGGCGCCCCCTCCGGAAACGCCGGCCTTCAGACTGGCGCGCGGCGGGACCATCGGCGGCGTGGTCCAGGATGAACAAGGCCGACCCGTGGCGAACGCCGCCGTCGTCGCCGCCGGCGTCGAGAAGGACATGGTCGGCAAGTTCACCCTGGCTCAGTGGCCGACGGCCAGGACCGGCGCCGATGGCCGGTGGGTGCTGAGCTGCGCTCCCTCAAATTTCACCGGCCTCACACTCACCTTTCAGCACCCCGACTTTCTGCCGGCGACTTATGAACAAGAGGATGCCGGCGGCGCCGGGCCGCTCACTGTCCGCGCCGACGACTTGTCCCGCCAAAAGGCGGTCTTCCGACTCCACGCAGGCGAGGAACTCAAAGGAAGGGTGACGGCGGCCGGAGCGCCCGTGCTCGACGCGCAAGTGACCTTGTTCCTGGGCGAAACGCCCGCCGAGGGGCGCCGTACCGCGCGCACCGATCGGGACGGACATTTTGCTCTGCGTGGGCTGGAAGCCGGCCCGGCCCGTTTGCTGGTCACCGCTGAAGGGTTCGCGCCGAAGCTGCAGAAGCTGGGAGCAAAGACCAACGCCCTCACCGTGGCGCTGAGCCGCGCCAAGCCGCTGCAGGCGGTGGTGCGTGATCCCTCGGGCCAGCCGGTTCCTCACGTGCTCTTCGAACTCACCCCTGGAGGCGAACAGCCCTGGCTTCGGCACATCGCTTACACCGATGTCCAAGGCAAGTTCCTCTGGGACTCATCCCCTGCGGACAGCGCCACATTCTTAGTGGCCTGCAATGGCTTCCGCCCTTTGAAGGACGTCACTCTGAACCCCGGCAGCGCCCCGCGGGAACTGACACTGCTCCCCACTTCGCTCGGCATGCAGAATTCTTCGCCAGAGCAGAGACGGAGGCGCCTGACGCCAATGGCCGCTCGTTTTGCCTTGGCCAAGGCAGCCCCGGACAGAGATGCTATCCCGCTGTCCCTGGACTCGTTCTACAATCAAGTCACTTTGAAATCGTGGGTGGCCGTTCCCAAGGGACTGCAACGCCTCGACGGCATTCCTTTCCAGATCAACGGCTATATCGAATTGGCCTCCTCCAGGACACTCACTGAAGGAGGCGCGCTTCCTTTGGAAGCGGCCGGAATCCCGGTCGGGAAGAAGTTCTCGCGCCTGCACTTGCTGCACTGCGCCGAGTATTATGACGGGACCGGCAGGCCGCTGGAGCAGTTGGTCCTCTATTACGCCAACGGCGAGCGGCGCGTCGCCAGGTTGGTGTATGGCGTTCATGCCCAGGATTGGTACGACGCCCCCGGCGACTACCGGGGCCTCGTGCGCGACCCAAATTCGAAAGTGGCATGGAAGGGCCCCAGCGAGGACGCCGCCCAGTACGGCAAGGTCCTGCGTCTCTACCACACTCCGCTGGACAATCCCCTGCCGGACCAGGTGGTAACTCGTCTGGATATTATTTCGGAATTGTGCGCGGCAAACCCGATGATCCTGGCCGTAAGCCTCGAAGACAATCCAACGGCCCCGTCACGGGACAGCCTCTTTGAGCCGGAGAGCCCCTCGCATTTCGACGCCTTCAGCGTCCGTGCCGTGGATGCCGCCAGCCTGCAGCCGATCGCAGGGGCGCGAGTGCGCGTGACGGCGAAATGCGGGCCTGCCCCGGTGTTGATCGCGGACTCCCCCAGTGACCCACAGGGCCGGTTGGAGTTGCTCTGCCCTCACGGACGCTTTGACTCGTTCGCGGTAACGGTTACGGCCAATGGGCGGCAGGCCAGCAGCACCACCGTGACCGGTGCTCAGACCGAGCCGCTGCCGAATGCGGTCACGGTCAAATTGTCGCGGGGAGCCGAGATCGGCGGAAGGGTCCTCGATACGGCCGATCATCCCATCGCGGGAGTGGCCATCCATGTTCGAGGGATCGTCAAAGACGCCAATGGGCAGTTCTCCCTGACGGACCTGGATTCAGTGACCACCGACGCCAAGGGCCAATGGACCTCCAGCGCGGGCGGCGCCGACTTCAAGACCCTCATGTTCTCGCTGAGTTGTGCCGGATTTGCCGACACGGAATACGAATTGCAGGCCTGGGAAAATGGCACGCCCCTCGTCGTGAGCCGGGCGGACCTGCAGGCCAAGTCCAGCATCATGAGAATGGAACGCGCCCAAACGCCGGACGCTGGGAAAGGGCCCGCCAAGTGAGGAGCGGACATGATCGAATTCGCTTATAAGCCCCACTGGCTTTGGCTGTTGCTGGGCGGACTGGTTACGGCAGGGTTTCTCTATTGGAGCTTCCGCCGGGCGCGAGGCGCAACTGGCGCCTGGCGCCGCGTCGTGATCCTCATGCTCCGTTGTCTGACCGTGGCGGTGGTGGTGGCGTGCATTCTTGACCCTCGACGGATTCAACCGGCCCAGCGTTCCGAACCGTCCCAACTGGCCGTGCTGTTGGATACCTCTCTGAGCATGGGGACCCGCGAGGGCGCTCAGTCCCGGCTCGAGCTGGCCAGGGCCTGGTTGGGCCGAAACCTGGCAACGAATTCGATTGTGAACTGGTTTGGCTTTAGCGATGAGTTGCGCCGCGTGGACGGGCCGGCCGCCCTGACCAATGCCGCCGGGACCACGGAACTCGGCATGGCCCTGGACGGCCTCCTGGCACTCGAACCGGCGGCCTCGGGCATCCGGCCGCTGGGAGCGGTGCTGCTCCTTTCCGATGGGCGTGACAATGGCGGACTGGACCCGCTTGCCGTCGTCCGCAAGTATTATCAAAGAAAGGTACTGCTGCACACCCTGGTGGTCGGAAGCACCAACGAAATACCGGACATTCGAATCGAGGAAGTGCAGGTCCAGCATCGCGTTGCCGAGCAGGCGCCGGCGGCACTCAAGGCCGTGCTGCGTTCGCCGGGCTTCAAGGGCGCCACCGTCCCGTTGCGCCTGCTGCAAGGAACGCGGCTGATGGCCGAGACCAACGTCGTCCTCTCGGGAGCAGAGCAATCCGTCGAAATGGCCTTGGTCTCCCCCCGCAGAGGATTCCAGGTCTTTACCTTGGAAATACCACCCCAACCGGGAGAGAGACTGACCGCCAACAACCGGAGGCAGTTCGGGTGCGAGGTTGTGGACCCCTCCCTGCGCGTGCTTTATATGGAAGGCACCGGGGACGTTGGCTCCGGTCCGGAGTGCCTCTATTTGCACCGGTCCCTCAGCCGGGAGCCGGGCGTCAAGATAAAGACCCTCTATCGAAACCAGAGTGTGGAGAGCCAACACGATTCGGCTCTACGGCGTATTCCTCGACGCGCAGACCGGCGCTCGCGTTTACCGGGTCGAAAACCCCAGCGCGGGCTATCCCAGGTCCCTGGAGGACCTGCTGCAATTTGACGTCATCATTGACAGTGACATTCCCAAGGAGGCCTTCACCCAAGGCCAGTTGGAAAACACGCGCCGATTCGTGGAGGATTACGGGGGCGGGTTCGTGATGGTGGGCGGCTTCACCTCTTTTGGCGCGGGCGCCAATGAAAAGACGCCCCTGGAACGTATCATCCCCGTGACCATGGACCAGGAACGGGACATCACGCCCGGCTCCTTCAAGCCGCGCGTCTCGACCGGCGCGCTGGCCCACTCCATTATGCAGGTGGGCGCCGACGCGCCATCCACGCGGCAGGCCTGGCTGGAAAAGCTTCCCCAGTTCACCGGGTTCAACCGCGTGGACCGGGCCAAACCGGGAGCCGTGGTTCTGTTGGAGCATCCAGCGCAGCTCACTCGCTATGGCCCCTGCGTGATTCTAGCGGTCCAGGAGATCGGCAAAGGCCGTTCCATGGCCTTCACGACCGACACTACCCGCGGCTGGGGACAAGACTTTGAGACGCTCTGGGGAGAACCAATCAACGGCGGCTTGCCTCTCATCGAAGCCAATTGTGATCGGCGGTACTATCGCCAGTTCTGGGCGAACGCCATTCGTTGGCTGGCCGCGGGACGAGTCCTCAACTCCGGCATCCAGCTCGAACTGGCCCGGGAATCTCCAGGCACGAACCGGCCAGTCGGCGCCAGAGTCATCTTGTCTCCCGAAACGCCTAATGCCGAAGTGTCACTTTCTCTGGTTTCCTCCACCCACGCGGAACTCAAGGTCCCGGCGAAATACAACCCGGCAACCAGAGACCACCGCGCCGAGTTTATGCCCGCAGGCCCGGGCCAATACGTCGTCACCGCCGCGGCGCGCCAAGGAACCAAAGAACTGGGCGCCGATAGCCAATTCCTCTCCTGGGACGCGCTGGGAGTCGAGGAAATCGAATTGCGGGCCAATCCCCAACTCATGGCCGAGTTGGCGGCGGCTGGAGGAGGCAAGGCGCTTTCGCCGGCTCTGGATGTGTCCAGCGTGACGGAAATGCTCTCCAATCCCGTTCGCACAACCGAGCATTTCCGTTACCGCCCGCTGTGGGACAAACCAATTTGGCTGCTCCTGATCGTATCATTGCTCACGGCCGAGTGGGTCGTTCGCCGGTCCGGCGGTCTGGCTTGAATTGGCGCATACCCGTTTTTGTCCGTGATACCTGGTCTTGATCCGGCTGAGGTGTTCAAACTTCAAGGAACCGGAAGGAGGACCGGCCTCGGAAGATACCCGCGCCGGGCGGGCCGTCGGGCGCCATAAGCGGACTGAAGTCCGCGCTCCAATCCTTAGGTGTTCGGGCGTGGTGGCACGGTCAAGATGCGCCCCACGACACCCGTTCTCTCCAGGATACCGGCTTTCAGGCCGCCCTGGCCCGCGGCTCAACGAGTACCATCTCCAGTTTGTAGAACTGGAGCAGGCCAACGGCCAGTCGGTATTCATATCCCGACATTCCATTTTTTCGAGAACGCCTCACGCGCCCTCGGGTTGTTTGTCCGTGATGCCCCATGGCCGGCCTGGTCCAATGCTATAGCAACAGAGCATTGAGACTTTTGCAAAAAGGACCTGGCGCATGAGAGATTGGCGGCTCCGCTGCGAATCGGTGGGTCGTTCGCTTGTCCGATGGTGGTCGCTGTGGGTCGGTTCGGTTGCCGCACTCGCTGCTGCCGAAGCCCCGGGGTCCCCCGCGGCTGCCACAACGCCCACGTTGACGCATTCCGTCTATCTCGAATACCGGGAGCCGGACTCGAGCAACTTCTCGCTCGATTGGGACGTCCCTGTCGCCTTCCAATCCACCCCCTTCCGGAAAGAGCCGGATTTCGGCCGGCGGACCGTCGTCCGCGGAACGCTCAAGTTCGGCGACAACAGCGAACATTTCGTCGCGTTCGCCCTGGACCGCGCGCAAGGCAAACTCTACCTGGATCTCAACCGCAATCTGGACCTGACAGACGACCATGGCGGCGTGTATTCGTGCCAACCGCGCTTTCCTTTCAGCTCCTCTGTTGGCTTCAGTAACGTCCGCCTGACTTTCAACACCGTGATGGGCCTGCACCCGGCCCTGCTGGATCTGTGGTTCATCTACCTCGGCAAGACCAACCAGCCCAACGTGGTTGCCGCACGTCGTTACTTTTGGGAAGGAAAACTCGCCTTCGAGGGACGGGATTGGCAAGTAGGGCTGGTGGATAGCCTCCAGGGCCGCATCGGGGCTGCGGACGGAGCCACCCTGCTCCTGCGGCCCTGGTCCGCCCGGAACCCGGCTCACCCCGCGCAAACCGGTCCCCTGGACCTGCTCGGCTCTGCGCGAGACCTCTTTTTTGCCGGTCAGACCTTCCACGTTGATTGCGCCTATATCCAGCAAGACAACCAACCGAAGTACCGGCTCGATTTCAAGCCCCAGCCGGCGGAGCTCGGGCGGCTCAGATTGACGGGCAAATTCATCGAGCGCCTCGTCCTGACTCAGAGAGCAGCCAGCCCTTGACCGTCCTTCTGGACGGGCCGGAGGCGGTGGAGATGATCCCCGTCGGCAGCTACACCAATGGCCGCGTCACCCTCAAACACGGCGAGATCGAGGCCGGCCGCCGCTCGGACCGCTTCGGAGAGCCTCCGATCTCGCCGTGCGCGCCCATCATCAGGGCCGGAGGCGAGGCGGTGCTCGACACGGGCGGTCCGCTGACCAACACTGTCCTGGTCAAGCGACGCGGCAAGTCCCTGGTGCTCGATTACCGGTTGCTCGGGGCGGGAGGCGAAATCTACGAAGCGCGGGGCCCTCACACCGAGCCTGGATTTGCCGTTCACCGCGCGGGGAAGAAGATTTATTCCGCCAAGTTCGAGCCTGTCTGAGGGGGCGCCTGCTCGTACTCATGGCGAGTACCTTTGCGCAGCGCCGGCGAGCTGAGGATCACCGCGATGGCAGAGCTTCGCGGCCTGGGTGACAACGAGGGGCCGGCTGTGGTCCATCGCTGGACGGCGGCCAATCCTCTGCCGGTGCTCTTGCCGTGGTTGGGGGTCTTGCTTCTGCTGCTGCTCAGGAGCAACCGCACCGCGTCGGCCTGGTGGATTTGGGCGCCACTGGGCGGCGTTGCTGGAGTGAGCAGCCTCCTGCCTTCCGTCCTGGCTTCCTGGCCTTCCAATGAGTTGGGGTTCTTCGAGGAGCTGGTTGTCGCCATCGCCTTCGGCCTGGCGGCGGCCTGGTCGGTTTTGAATCACCTCAGGCGTCGCGGCCGGTTTGTCACTGTCCTTGGGTTCGTCCTGGTGCTGCTTGGGTCGGGTTTCTCCATCATGCTGATTTCCGCCCCGGCTTTTTGGCGTTCCAGGGAGTTGGCGGTCTTCCAGGAGCTGGTGGTCGCCATCGCCTTCGGCTTGGCGGCGGCCTGCCTGGTCTCGCCCTGCCTCGGCCACCGCCACCGGCTTGTCGCTTTTCCTGGGTTCGTCTTGGTGCTGCTTGGGTCCAGTTCCTTCATCATGCTAATCGGGCACCTGGGGAACCTGGATGGCCTCGCTTGGCCGGCCGGGGAGCTCGCAGTCGCCACCTCCCTGACCATCGGCGCAGCCTTGGCCCTGGCAGGGCTGCTCTGCCGGCGGCGCTATCGTCCCGTCGTCCTTTGTTTGTGGGTGCTGGTCTTACTGCTCCCGGTCTGGCTCTCAGTCACCATGCTCTGGTTAGCCATTGACGCGCTCCGTCTTGGCTACGCAATTGATGCACACCAAATCATGGCCTGGTTTCAAGACACGGGGGCACTGGTTAGGTTGAGTTTTGCTCTGCTCTTGCCGTTCCTGATCCTGTCTTTTGCCAGCCCGTTTTACCGCGAACGCCTGAAGAGCCTCCTGCGCCTGAGGGCCGACGCGCCGCCAGCCCGGGAAGGGCGGTCGGGTTGAGCGGCTTGGCTTGGGTTCACAAGCGCGCCTCCCAGAGGGGCCGCGACGTTTTTTGGCGGATTTTTCTCTCAGCCGGCGTTCTACTGGTGAAGCGAAGAGAATCACAACGTTGTGGTGGGGATGCGCCCGCAGACCACGCGGAACCGGAGAGTGAAACCACGGAATACTCAACGCGGCTGACCCGCAGCCACAGCATGGAGCGTGAAGCGTGGAGCGCGAGAGCGTGGCGGAGGGGCGTCCGGACTGCTTGGGGAACCCGTGGGGGCTTTCGGAAAGGCAATGAAACCGCAGAGACGCGAAGAGCGCAGAGAAGACAAACGAAATAAATCTCTGCACTGCAATAGTCGAACGTGCTGGCAGGCTGCGGAGATTTCTCACAGAGAGAATGAACCGCGGAATACGCGGAATACGCGGAACTCCGAAGCGGGCCGGTGCTCTTTCCGCGTATTCCGCGTATTCCGCGGTTATCGCTTCTTCGGTTGCGGCTTGGCCGCGCTGTGTTCTTTGCGTCTCTGCGGTGAAATAGACGCCCCGAAGCTTCCGGGACGTCGTCCCACCTTTTGCAGGCGCAAAAGACGTTTGCGCAAGCGGCGAGAATCCTCGTGCATAGTAAATAGTATGGTGGCCTCGTGTCAGGGCCACACCGGCGAGGCGGCGACTGCTCAACTGTGAGCTGCATGACGGAGGCCCTCCGGGCATCCTCACGGAATCCACAATTGACCGAAAGGAGGACTAAATAGCGGTTCTTCGAGCGTTCCTTTTTTGTCGCCCTTCTGTTTTTCGCAATCAGTTCTGCACTGCCCACATGCTGCGTGGTGCCCAAGCCTCCGAGTGCGGTTGGTTGTCTCGGTTCCAGTGGTGCGCGGTTCGGGGCGGATACAGCAGGTCGTTTCGCTTCACCAGGGTGGCATGGTCATCGGCAAACAGGATGTTATAGCCTCGCCCGTGCAGAGGGGCCTTTTCGTTCCAAGCAAGCACGTATGGCGTCATAGGCAGGAATCCCACGATCCTCGGGTCCCCCGGAGCCGCGGGAACTGCCCGCGCATCAGCGACCGTGAACATCTCGCTGGGCGCCAGCACCTCAGGTTCCGAGGCGGCATTCTTCGTCCGCCATCCTAAACCCAGTTGCGCAGGGGCATTCGTCATGCCAGGCCAACCAACGCCAAGAATGCCGTTGGCGTTATACGAGTAGCTCGTCAAAAAGTTCTGGTGCGGAGCCACCAACCGCTCTACCACCCCTCTGTTGGCTATATACTCCGGGCAATGCCAGGAGAGGTTCGTCCACGTGAAAGGGGCTGCCGGGTACAATCTCTCAGCCCACACTTGGTCCGTGCTGCGGTCTAACATTGGAGGGTAGCGGCGAGAGTCCGAGACATACATGGCGAGCGTGAGCCCGATTTGCCGCAGGTGGTTTTTGCAGGAGGTGGAGCGGGCATGGGCCTTGGCGGCGGAGAGCGCCGGGAGCAACAGGGCCGCCAGAAGGCCAAGGATGGCGATGACCACCAGGAGTTCGATGAGGGTGAAGGCGCAGTACGAGCGGCCGCGGCTCGTCATGGCCCTCGAACCCCGCTGCTTGGCCATGAATGTCGGCCGCCCCTCCCAGGATCCCAGGCAGCCCGCCATGGGCCGCCTGGGCGCAAGAGGCCGGGGCTGCGCTTGGGCTCGTGGAGGCGTGCATGGGTAACGTTGCATCATGGAGAAGACGCAGACCGCCACGCAATTTGTCTATCGGGGGCTTTGCTCGGACGGGAGAGCGTTGCCCGCTTCGCTCGCTCTGGGCGGCAATCGAGGGCCGCGCGCTCAGCCGGTGATCGCCGGAGCGCGGAGGCGCCAGCGCGTTCAAGAGCGCTGTGCCCAGGCAAGCCTGCGCAGCTTCACCACGAGCGTCAACCGCTTGGCCCGGCCTTTTTCCTGTTGACAATCTACAGGACTCCCGGCTATTCTCCTGTCGAACGTCTAGGAAAATATGAGCAAAGAAAAAATGGATCTCTTGCAGGGGACCTTGGACCTCCTGATTCTAAAATCACTCAAGCTCGGGCCGATGCACGGGTTCGGCATCTCGGTGCTGATCCGGCAGACTTCCGAGGAGGTCCTGCGGGTGGAGCAGGGCTCGCTCTATCCCGCCCTCTACCGGCTGGAACGGCAAGGCTGGATCGAATCCGAGTGGGGCGTTTCGGAAAACAACCGCAAGGCCAAGTTCTACAAGCTGACCGCGGCGGGGCGCAAGCAGTTGCTCGCAGAGACCTCGAACTGGGAAAAGCTCTCGCGGGCGATAAACCTCATCCTCAGGACTACCTGAACCCCGAGCAATGAACTGGAGGCAAAAACTCCCATTTTGGATACAGGCGCTCTTCCGGAAACGGGATCTGGACGCCGACATGGATGCAGAGATGCGCGCGCACATCGAGATGCAGACCCGGGAGAATATCAAGGCCGGCATGGCTCCCGAAGAGGCGCGCTGCGCGGCGTTGCGGCAGTTCGGGGGGGTGGAGAGCATCAAAGAAACGTGCCGCGAGCAGCGGGGGACGTTGTGGCTCGAGCAGGGCCTGCAGGACCTCCAGTATGGCTGGCGGACGCTGCGGAAGAGCCCCGGTTTTACGGCTGTGGCGGTGCTGACGCTGACGTTGGGCATCGGCGCGAATTCGGCGGTGTTCAGCCTGGTCAGCGCGATGCTATTGCGCCCCTTGCCTTATCCGGCCCCGGAGCAGTTGGTGCAGGTGCAGAAGCTGGTGCGCTATCCCTGGGAGACCAAGAGCACGGTAACCGACTACCTGGATGCGTCCGAATTGTCCGATTGGCGCCGGGAGAGCCAGGACGTGATTCAGTTGGCCCCGTATAGCGGAGGCGAAGTCAACTTGAGCGGGGCGGGAGAGGCGGAGCGGGTCGATTGCGGGGCTATCGGGGACTCGTTGCTGCCGGTCCTGGGGGTGCAGCCGATGCTGGGGCGGAACTTTCTCCCGGAGGAGGATCGGCCTGGCGGCGCGCCGGTAGCCCTTCTCAGCCATGGACTTTGGACGCGCCGTTTCGGGGCCGACCCCGGTGTCCTGGGCAAGTCGATCGGTTTGGACGGCAAACCTTACACCGTCATCGGAGTGGTTCCGCCCGATTTTCGCTTCCACGAGCACTATGACTTGTGCATACCGTTTGCCACGTGCCTCCAGAAGCAGGGAGGGTTCCAGTCTGCCCGGTATTCGATAGGCCGGCTGAGGCCCGGAGTGACCCGGGCACAGGCGCAGGCCGCCCTCGAGAGCCGGTATCAGGCCGAGCAGAAGGGCGAGAAGAAAGACCACGTCCTGTTGACCGCTTTCCAGCACAACATGGTGGCGCAAGTCCGGCAGAGCATCCTGGTCTTCCTCGGTGCTGCGGGGTTTGTGCTGCTCATAGCCTGTGCCAATGTCGGCAACCTGCTGCTCTCCCGCGGCGCCAGCCGCCAGAAAGAGTTTGCCGTGCGGCTGGCGCTTGGGGCCGGCCGGGGACGGTTGGTGCGCCAGATCTTGACCGAGAGCCTCTTGCTGTCATTTCTGGGTGGGCTTGGCGGGCTGCTGCTCGCGCGCTGGGGTTGTGCCCTGCTGCGGCCTTTTGCCTCTGGAATGTCCTCGGTCCGGGAGGTCTCCATCGATGGCCGGGTGCTGGGTTTCACTTTTCTCGTCGTGGCTGTGACTGGAGTCATTTTTGGCCTCGCCCCGGCGCTGGGATGCTCGCATTCGGCGCCGCACGAGGCGCTGAAAGAAGGAAGCCGGAATGTGAGCCAAGGACGCCGGCAGCGCCGCATGCGAGAAGGGTTGGTGGCGCTGGAGTTTGCCTCGGCTATGGTGCTCTTGATCGCCGCCGGATTGATGGCCAAGAGCTTCGTGCGCCTGCTGGGCGTCAACCTCGGATTCCGGCCCGACAAGATTCTCTGCCTGACCATCAGTCTCAGCCCCCCGAAATATCCCGATGCACGCTCGCAAGCGGCGTACTTCCAGCAGGTCATCGAGCGGGTGCGAGCCCTGCCCGGCGTGCAAATTGTTGGTGCCAGCGTGTGTCCGCCGCTCAGCTCGGTTGGGATGAGTGCCATCGGTGTCGAAGTTGAGGGCCATCCTTCGCCGGCCGGCAAAATGGACTTTATGCTCTACGACGTCGCTAACGCTGACTACTTCCGCGCGCTGAACATTCACTTGCTTTCGGGCCGGGTGCTGAGCGAGCAGGATCAGGAAGGCGCTCCCCGCGTGGCGGTAGTCAACGAGAGCTTTGTGCGACGCTATCTTCCCCAGGAGAACGCCGTGGGTCAACGCATCAAGTGGTTTGGGGACCGGCAGTTGACCATTGTGGGGGTCGTTGGGGACGTGCGGCACACTCTCTCGGAGGCGCCCTTGCAGCAAGTCTATCTGTCCTATCGCCAGTCGGGCATGATGCGCATGAGCCTGGCTATCCGCGCAACGGGGGATCCAATGGCCTTGGCCGGCGCGGTGCGCGCGCAGATCAAGAGCGTGGACGCGGACCAACCGGCTTTCAGAATGCTGACCTTGGAGCAGCAGTTGAAGGACTCTCTGGCGCCGCGCCGGGCGACGCTCATGCTGTTTGGGGCCTTTTCGGTGTCGGCCTTGCTACTGGCTTTGGTGGGGATTTATGGCGTTGTCGCCTACTCGATTTCCTTGCGGACGCAGGAGATTGGCATCCGCATGGCGCTCGGCGGCCAACGAGCGGATATATTGCGGCTGGTGCTGAGGCAGGGCTTGGGGATGATTGGTGGAGGCGTGGTGCTGGGCCTGGCGGGCGCGCTGGCCCTGACGCGATTCCTCGCCAGCCAGCTCTTCGCCCTAAGCCCCAACGACCCCGTCACCTTCACGGAGGTCACGCTGGTGCTGGCGGGGGCGGCACTGCTGGCCTGTCTCCGGCCGGCCCTTCGGGCCTCACGCGTGGATCCCATGACAGCGCTGCGCTGCGAATGAGACCAGAAGAACCATGGTCCACCCACGAAAGGACTCAGCAGGCGATACGTCGGATTATTGCTCGTAAATCAGTTCCAAGCCCATGAACAGATGGCAGAAGATTCGTTGGACCTGCCGGGCCTTGTTCCAGAAGGCAAAGCTGGATCAGGAGATGGACGAAGAGATGCGCGCGCACGTCGAGATCCAGACGCAAGAAAACATTGAGGCGGGAATGAAACCAGAGGAGGCGCGGCGTGCGGCGCTACTCGAGTTCGGGCCGATGGAGTCGGTCAAAGAGACCTGCCGGGATCAACGTGGGATCGGGTGGGTTGAGGACCTGGCGCGCGACCTGCGTTTCGGCGCGCGATTGCTGCGGAAGAGCCCGGGCTTCACCACTGTAGCCGTGCTGACGCTCGCATTAGGCATCGGAGCGACCTCAGCCGTGTTCAGCCTCGTTCAGGGTGTGCTGCTAACGCCCCCTCCCTATCCCAAGCCGGATCAGGTCGTGCTCATCGAACCGGCGAGGACGGACGGCCAGCCCTATGCGAGGGATTGTGCGACGTCGCAATGGCTCGAATGGCGGAATACGACCAATTGCTTCCAGTGCATCGCTGGCTACAAATGGGGATTTCACTTCCTGCTCCGGGAGGATGGCAGCGAGTCGGTCCAGGGATTGTGGGTCAAGCCGGAGTATTTTGAGGTGATTGGGGTCAAGCCGCTGTTGGGCCGCGCATTTTCACAAGCTGATGTGGCAGCCCAGACGGGAACGGAAACCACAATCGTTCTCGGTTATGATCTTTGGCGGCGGCGATTCAGCGGTGATCCACGTATCCTCGGCCAAGCCATTCACCTGGGCCGTCACCCGGCGCTGACGGTCATCGGAGTGATGCCGCCAGGGGTGCGCTTCCTGCCCTCGTGCGCAAGTGTGACCTTCCCCAATTCCGACGTTAACGCAAAGATTGATTTCTGGTTGCTTCTTGGGCCACCCAATTTGACGCAGCCCGAAGCGCCTTATTGTAACGCTGTAGTTGGCCGGCTGCGCGATAGGGTGACGCTCGCTCAGGCTCGGGCAGAACTGACAACAATTGCAGATCGGCAAGCCAAGGCGGATAAGCGCTTTGAAGGCATCACCGCCAGGGTGGAACCGTTGATGGCGGAATGGAATCGCGAGGGACACCACCTTCTCCTGCCATTAGTGGGGGCGGTTACGTTGGTGTTTCTCATCGCGTGCGCCAACATTGGTGGATTGCTCTTGGCCCGCGGAATACAGCGTCAACAGGAATATGCGGTGCGGTGTGCTCTGGGCGCACAGCGGATACAGCTATGCCGCCAGGTATTGACCGAGAGTTTGCTGGTCTCTCTTTCAGGCGGATCGGTTGGGATCGGACTGGCCATGGCAACGGTCAGAGCGCTGAAGATCATCGGCGGGCACGCTATTGCGCGACTGGACGCAGTCGCCATCGGCTGGCCGGTGCTGGCGTTCTGCTTGGGGTCTGCGGTCGTGGCCGCAATCATCGCCGGCCTGGCACCGGCCATCCACGCGGTCCGTTTGAACGCCGCGGAAGATTTGAAGGGAACTCGCACCAGCAGTCTGGGCCTGGCCGAGCGGCGGTTTTTGGGTGGCGTCGCGACAGTCCAGATCGCTTTGACTCTCGCCTTGCTGGTAGGCGCGGGCTTGCTGATACGGACCATGATCAACCTGGCCAATATCCATCCGGGGTATTCCACGCAGAACATCCTGACCATGGACGTGACTACGCCGGACCAAGACTATGCTGATCGGGGCGCTTTTCACTCGGAGGCATTAGCACGGATCGCGGCCATTCCCGGGATAAGGCATGTGGCCTTCGGCTGGGGCGTGCCGCTGACCGGCAATTCTGCGATGAGCCAGGTGAGAGTCGAAGGGCGATTCGCTACCGATGCCGGGACGGGAAAAGACTTCATAAATGAAGTGGCTATCGCAACACGTTTTGTGACGGCGGATTTCTTCAATGTGTTAAACCTCAGGATTGTGCACGGACGCGGCTTCCGTCTCCCAGACGGGTGGTGCGGTCCCGGTGCGGTGACCAATGCGCCGTTTGTGGCCGTGGTCAACCAAGCGATGGCAAGGAAGTATTTTGACGATCAGGACCCCATCGGAAGGAGAATTAAATTAAACCCGGGATTTGCGATACCTGCCGAAATCATCGGAGTTGTAGCTGACTCGCGCAACGGCTCACTTGTTCAACCGCCGGAACCGGAAGTCTATTTTTACTACTTTCAAGTTGGGACTATCACCAAACGGCTGGTTATCCAAACAGCGGCCGACCCGCGGCGGTTCGTCGGAATGGTGCGACATGAGTTGCGCGCGATGGATCCAAAGGTGGCGATCGAGCATGTCGCGACAATGGCCCAGATCCGCGCAGAATCGGTGGCATCCCAAACCTTCGCCATGCGGCTCCTGGCCGCCTTTTCACTCGTCGGAAGTGTCTTGGCGGTGGTCGGAATCTATGGGGTGCTCTCACTGTCCGTCGGTTCCCGAAAGCGGGAGATTGCCATCCGCATGGCGGTGGGCGCACCGCGGCGGGAGGTGCTGACCTTGATCCTGCGTGGGGGCTTGAAACTCGTGGCCCTCGGCCTGGTTCTGGGATTTTCGATTGCCATTCCCCTGGCGAAGGAGCTTCGGGGATTCCTTTTCGGGGTTGCGCCCAGCGATGCGGCAACGTTTTTGGGCGCCGCAATCCTCTTCAGCTATGGTGGCTGTGCTGGCCTGCTGGCTGCCGGCCCTTCGAGCCTCACGGGTCGATCCGATGACGACGCTACGCTGCGAATGAACAGCAACTGCACTTGAACTCATGAACTGGCTACGAAATCTTTGGTGGCAATTCGTTTCCCTGTTCCGCCAGCAGAAACTAGATGCCGAAATGGCCGAGGAGATGCGCTCGCACATCGAGATGCAAACGCAAATGAACATTCAGGCGGGGATGGAGTCCGGGGAGGCGCGCTGCGCGGCGTTGCGGCAATTTGGAGGAGTGGAGGCCATCAAGGAGACCTGCCGCGAACAGCGCGGGATTCTGTGGCTCGAGCAGTTCCTGCAGGACGTTCGCTACGGGCTGAGAACGCTCCGCAAGGGTCCGGGCTTCACGACCGCGGCGGTGGCCACGCTGGCCCTGGGCATCGGGGTCAACACGGCGATCTTCAGTATTATATCCGCGGTGCTGCTGCACCCGTTGCCTTACCCCGGTCCGGACCGGTTGGTCCAGATCAATTCGACCCACCGGAAGATCGAGTACGACGTGTCGCTGCCTGATTACCGCGATTGGCGCGCGGCCAGCCGGAGCTTCTCTCATTTGGGGATGCACTCCTATGGCGCCTTTCGGCTGACCGAAGGAGAGCAAACGCGGTCAGTGAACGGAATATATTTCTCCGCGGAAATGCTGCCTACGTTGCGGGTCGCTCCGCTGCTCGGCCGCGGATTGCTGGAGGAGGATGAAAAGGGCGGAGGTGTGGCGGTCGTGGGCTACGACTTGTGGCGCAGTCTGTTTGGCTCGGATACCAATCTCACCGGGAAGACCCTGGTAGTCAATACCCAGCGGGTCCAGATCGTCGGAGTGATGCCTCAGGGCTTCAACTTCCCGAGGCGCACCGAGCTCTGGTTGCCTCTGCCGGAGACGAGCACAAATGATGTTTCTCACATGCGCGGCACTCGGGGAGGATCCGGGGTCGTCGGCAGGCTCAAACCCGGAGTGAGCATCGCCCAGGCCCAGGCCGAGATGGATTCCATCGCCCGGAATCTCGAGACGCAGTATCCGGACTACGACCGTGGCTGGAGCGTTCGCGTCACCTCACTGCACGCCAGGCTGATCGAACGGATTCGGCCAGTGCTGCCGATCCTGATCGCCGTGGCGGTGTTTATCCTGCTGATTGCCTGTGCCAACCTGGGAAACCTGCTCCTCTCGCGATGTCTGGCGCGGGAGAAGGAACTCGCCATCCGCGCCGCGGTGGGCGCCGCAAACGGACGCCTGATTCGGCAACTCATGACCGAAAGCCTCTTGCTCTCGTTCTTTGGAGCGGTGGCTGGTCTTGTCGCGGTGGTGTGGAGTCGAGGCTTGTGGTCGGCGTGGATTGGACCGCAGTTGCCACGATTCGCCCTCATCCGGATCGACGTGACCGTCTGGTGGTTCACCCTGGCGGCAGCCGTTGTCACCGGCTTGCTCTGCGGCCTGGTCCCAGCCTGGTGGATTTGGAGGACCGACCTGCACGAGCGGCTCAAGCAAGGCGGACAGCGCGCTGGTTCGGACCATTCTGTTGGCTGGCTGCGGTCGGGCTTGGTGGTGCTACAGGTTTCCCTGGCGTTGGTGTTGCTCATTGGGGCGGGGTTGGCGCTGCGGAGCATTTATTATCTGTTGCACCCCGGCCTGAAAGTGGATCCTCGGCGGGTGCTGGTGGTCAATGTGGATCTGCCCAAGGAGCGTTATTCCGAGGACGCACCGCGGCTGAACTTCTTCGAGCAAGCGATCGCCCGACTCAAGGCCTGGCCCACCGTGGAGGCGGCCGGAGCGGCGGCGTATTCAGGGTTTGGCAACGCCGCGCCTTTGGACATCGCCTTGGAGGACCGGCCCGAGCCAGAGAATGCTCCGCCGCGCATGACCCCTGTTAGTATGGTTACTCCGGGCTTTTTCAACACCGTCGGCGTCGCGTTGCTGCGAGGCCGCGACGTGAACCCCCAGGATCGCAAGGGAGCGCCGGCAGTGGCGGTGATCAATGGCACCATGGCCCAGCGGTACTGGCCCGGGGAGGACCCGCTGGGCAAGCGGTTCGCATTCCGCTTCGGGCAGGCTCACGCCCCGTGGATTACCGTGGTGGGTGTGGTGCGCGACCTCCGGCCAGGCGGGGTCGAGAGCGACCGTCGCGCCGAGTTTTACCTCCCCTGCTACCAGATGCCCCAAATTAGGACGCTGGTGGTCCGGATGACCACCGATCCCGCGAAGTTTACTTCCCAGATTCAGGCCCTCTTCCGGGAGTTGGACAAGAGCGTCCCGGCACCGAAGGTGGAAACGCTCGATCATCTCCTGGACGATGTTGCCAGTGACACCCGCCTCCTGGGCACGCTGCTAGCCGTTTTCGCCGGCCTGGCCCTGGTGCTGGCGGTGGTGGGGATCTATGGCGTCATCGCCTATACGGTCACCCAGCGGACCCACGAGTTTGGCGTGCGAATGGCCTTGGGAGCACAGAAGGCCCAGGTGGTTTTCCTGGTGTTGAAGTGGGGCGGCCGGCTGGCGCTGGCCGGCACCGCGCTTGGCCTTGGCCTGGCCTGGATTTTCACGCGCCTGATGGTGGGCCTGGTGCCGGGCGTCAGCCCCAAGGACGCTACGACGTTCATTGCTGTTCCGTTGTTGTTGCTGGCCTGGGCACTCATCGGTTGCTACGTCCCGGCACACAAGGCATCCCGAGTTGACCCCATGTCGGCTTTGCGAAACGAGTGAGGAAATGCGGCCCTCTTATCAACAAACGACTCAGCCATGAAAAAACCAGAACCCATCAACTGGCTGCGGAATGTGCGCGCTCGTTTTCGGGCGCTCTTTCAAAAGGAGCGGCTGGATGGGGAAATGGACGAAGAGATGCGCGCGCACGTCGAGATGCAAACACAGGAGAACCTCCAGGCGGGGATGGAGCCCGGGGAGGCGCGCCGCGCGGCCTTGCGGCGGTTCGGGCGCGTAGAGTCCATCAAGGAGACGTGCCGGGAGCAGCGGGGGTTAGTCTGGCTGGAACACCTCGCCCAGGACGTGCGCTACGCGGGCCGGCTGTTGCGGAAGAACCCGGGGTTCACCGCTGTCGTTGCTCTCACGCTGGCGCTTGGCATCGGCGCCAGCACCGCCGTTTTCAGTGTCCTCGACACCGTCCTTTTTCATCCTGTTCCCGGACCGGAACCGGCCCGGCTGATCCAGATCGGCGAACGCAGCCATGGGAACAAGGACGAGCCCCGTTTTGGAGGTCTGACCTCACCTGCCATCGAAATCCTGAAGACACGACGCGAGTTCTTCTCCGACGTCGTTTGGTACAGCAGCTTCTCGATCGAGAGAACGACCGCGGACTTTATTGACGAATTCATCGGCGCTGCAGTCTCGGCGAACTTCTTCGCGCTGTGGAACATCAAGCCGTTGCTGGGCCGCACCTTTGGCAAAGACGAGGCGGTCCGTCTGAACGAGGATGGAGAACCGGAGAGAGACTGCGTCATGGTCTTGAGCTATTTGCTCTGGCAGTCGCGTTTCGGCGGGGATGCGGCTGTCCTGGGCCGGACTTTCGGAGCGAGCGGACGGCACTTTACGGTGATTGGGGTCATGCCACCGCACTTCCAATTTCCGGCAGGAGCTTACCCGATATTCTGGGTCCCCGCAGAGACTCCGCCTCCGCGAGATGTCGAACTGGCCAACAACCGCATGTTTGCGCGTCTGAGACCCGGTGTCACCCTTGCACAGGCCCAGGCGATGCTCGACATGGTGGCACGACAATTATTACAGGAGTTTCCCGCCATTTATGACAATTCGTGGCGGCGGCGCGGGGGAGGCTTCGCTCTCTTGACCCGGTCATTAGCCAACGCATTCACCCAGGCGCCCTATGGCGCCAAGGACCTGCAACAGACCCTCTGGGGACTGCTCGCGGCGATCGGCTTCGTCCTGCTCATCGTCTGCGTGAACGTGGGCAACCTGATGCTGGCCCGGACCGAAAAGCGCCAGCACGAACTGGCCATTCGCGCCGCCGTGGGCGCGGGCCGAGGCCGCCTGTTGCGCCAACTCCTGACGGAGAGTTTGCTCCTGGCCGGAGCGGGCGGAGTTGGCGGATTGGCGGTGATGTTCAGCGGAATGAAAATCCTGGTCTCGCTCATTCCGCAGTCGGTCCCCCGTTTAAAGGCCATCCAAGTGGATGGGCACGCGCTCGCTGCGACCCTTATCCTGGCCCTCGGCACGGCGGTCCTGTTCGGACTTGTTCCAGCCTGGCACGCGAGCCGCGCCTCGGTGGGGGCGGCGCTCAAGCAAACCGGGATGGGCATGACCATCAGCGCGGGCTGGCGCCGGTATCGCGGCGCCCTGGTCGTGGCGGAAGTCGCCCTCTCGTTGCTGTTGCTGGCCGGTGCCGGGCTGATGATCGAGAGCGTCATTCGCATTCTGAGCGTGAACCCGGGCTTCGACCCTGAGAAACTTCTCTTCGTGCACCGGGACTGCTCCGGGGCGAAAAATACCACGCGTCGTATCTATCGCCGGTGCACGTGGCTCTCTTCGAGGAGTGGCACGACCGGTTTGCCGCGCTGCCCGGCGTGAAGGCCGTCGGGATCAGCAAGATCAGTCAGTTTAGCCCCGGGTACAAAATCGAGGGGCAGGAAAAGCCGATTGGGCTCCTGCGCGCCGGGAGCGGCGTGGGCCGGAGCGACCTCTTCCGCGCGATGCGTATCCCGCTCCTGGCGGGACGCTATTTCGAGAAAACCGACGTCGGTGACAAGGTTGGAACGGTCATCGTGAACCAGTCCATGGCGCGGTTGTGCTGGCCGGGAGGAAACGCCCTCGGGAAGCGGTTCTCTGATGACGGCCGCAGGGTGTATGAAGTCGTGGGCGTCGTCGGCGATGCGGCCGAGGTGAGGAGGCGCTTCGATGCCAAGGTGGATCCGACCTTCTATCGCCCTTACCAGGAGCAGGTTGTGAGTGGCGGCTTCGGCCCCTTCTTTGTCGTCCGCACCCAGGCGGATCCCCGAAAGCTCATTCCGGCTATCCGTGACACCATGAAGGCGGTGGAGACCTCCATGACGACGCCCTGGTTCGAGGTCGTGCGCCAAACGCTTTACGACCGGACGGAAGCCCAGCGCACCTATATGCTCTACCTGGTGATCTTCGCCGGAGTCGGTTTGTCGCTGTCGGCGCTCGGGATTTATGGAGTGCTGGCCTACTCGGTCGCCAGGCGCACCCGCGAAATCGGCATTCGCATGGCTTTAGGAGCGCAACGCCGCCAGGTGATGGCCCTGGTGCTGGCCGAAGGCGGGCGCCTGGCCGTCATCGGGGTAGTTGTCGGACTCGTGCTGGCGTTTTGGATGACGCGGCTTCTGCGGAGTCAGCTTTATGAGGTCAATCCAACAGACCCCGCCGTCTTTGCGGCCGTGGCTTTGCTGCTGCTTGCTGTTGCGCTCCTGGCCTGCCTGCTGCCCGCCATTCGAGCCACCAGGGTTGACCCGATGTCCACATTAAGAAGCGAATGAGAGCCGAGGAACCATGATCCACCAACCGAAGCAGTTCTCCCTTGACATCCGATGGGAAAGCCGGTAATTCTTCCCCCGACATTCGATGTAAAGAATCTTTTTGGCGCTTATGCAAAAAATTGAACTTCTCCAGGGAACGTTGGATATGCTGATTTTGAAGGTCCTCAACAGCGGCCCCCTGCACGGGTTTGGCATCGCCGAGCGCATCCAGCGGCTCTCGGACGATGTCCTGAGCGTGGGCGAGGGCTCGCTCTACCCGGCGCTTTACCGGCTGCAGGATCGCGGCTGGATCGAATCCGAATGGGGCCAATCCGAGAACAACCGCCGGGCCAAGTACTACACGCTGACCAAGGCGGGTCGAAAGCAACTGGAGGTGGAAAACCAGGGCTGGGACCGCCTGTGCCTGGCGATTCGCCAAATCATGCAATCCGCGTGAGGTCCGTATGAACACCTGGCGGAAGATCCGAAACACTGTTCGCGCGCTGTTTCAGAAGCGAAAGCTCGACGCCGAGATGGACGAGGAGATGCGGGCGCACATCGAGTTGCGGACGCGGGCCAACATGGAGGCGGGACTAAGCCCCGAGGGAGCCCGCCTCGCGGCGATGCGCCAATTCGGCTGGAAGGAATCGATCCAGGAGGCCTGCCGCGAGCAGCGGGGCCTTGGCTGGCTCGAGGATCTGGTGCAAGACGTGCGCTTTGGCGTCCGGCAACTGCGCAAGAATCCCGCCTTCACCAGCACTGCCGTGTTGTCCCTGGCCTTCGGCATCACCCTAAGCTGCGCTATTTTCAGCTTTGTTAACGGGATATGGCTTCGTCCCATGCCGTTCGCCGAGCCTGCGCGGGTTGTGCACATCTTCGCCACCAGTTCGGCAGCGTCGCGTACGGACCTCTCACTTCCGGACTACCTGGACTTGGTTGCTCAAATGCGGTCTGTTTCAGGCCTGGCCTTCAATGACCGCCACGGAGTGGTGCTCACGGGCGCTGAAGAAGAGGAGGACCTGAGGGCCAACGTTGTCTCCAGGAACTTCTTCTCCGTCTTGGGGATTCGCCCCTTCCGGGGCCGGTTCTTTTCGGAGGCGGACGGTCCTGACCTGAGGAATACACGGGGGGTGGTGCTGAGCCACCGGCTTTGGCAGCGACGTTTCGCAGGGGAAACAGACCTTGTCGGCAAGGCAATTGAGCTTTCGGGGCTTTCGGGAAGTAGTGTTGTGGTCCTGGGCATCGCTCCTGCGGGCTTCAACGGCCTGGAACGGCTCAATCCGGCGGAGGTCTGGTATCCGGAGGAGGCCTGCGGGGGAGGAATGGACAAGTCACGAGGGGCTCGGTACTTGACGGTGATCGCTCGCCTGAAACCGGGGAGCGAAATAGGGCAAGTTCAGGCCGAGGCTCAAACCATCTTTCGTCGGCTGGACCTGCGGGATGTTGCTTCAGGCGCGCCGCTGGGCGCCGCGGTTTGCACTGAGAAGCGGCTCCAGTTCCAGCAGACTGGGAGTATGAGTTTGATGCTGCTGGCGGTTGTCGGGACTGTGCTGCTGCTGGCCTGCGCCAACGTCTTGAGCCTTTTGCTGGCTCGAGCCGAAGTCCGCTCCCGGGAAATGGCCGTGAGGGTGGCCCTGGGCGGAGGCCGTTGGCGGTTGGTCCGCCAGTTGTTGGCCGAGAGCCTCGTGCTGGCGTTGATGGCTGCGGCCGTGAGCCTGGTGGTGGCCAAGTGGATCATCGCGGCCTTTCCAGCATTGTTGCGGGCCGATGAGGCCGCCATTCTCGGCCTGGCGGTTCGGTTCGATGGCCGTGTCGTCGCTTTCACCCTTGCTCTGTCGATTCTCACGGTTTTCCTGTTCGGACTTGCGCCCGCGTTCCGCGCCACCCGGCAAGCCGTGTGCCCGGCGCTCAAAGGCGATCCCTCTCTGGGCTTCTCGGGACGCAGTCGCTCGGTTCTCAGTGGATTGGTGGTGGGCCAGACGTGCGTAGCCCTGGTGCTCGTCTGCCTGGCTGCGCTTCTGGCGAGGAGCCTCGCTGCGTGCTACGCAGCGGATTTTGGCTTTGAACGGAAGCCGATCGTTCTGGCCCATCTCAATTTAGAGGGCAAGGAGGAGGCTGGACGGTTATTCTGCCGTCAACTCAAAGAGCGCCTGCTGGCCTTGCCTGGGGTAAAGCGGGCGAGTGTGGCCCGGGTCTTGCCATTCTGGCCGAGCGGCACCGGCGCCTCGCTCCAGGCTTTCCCGCCGCATGGCAGCACCTCGGCGGCGCAGGCTGGCCGGGCCGTCAAGTTCAACATCGTGGATGGAGATTACTTCACCGTGCTGGGCATCCGCGTTCTGCGGGGCCGCGGCCTTACCGACCGCGATGACATGGCGAACCCCCGGGTCATGGTCATCAACGAAACCATGGCCAAGAGCTTTTGGCCTGGCGAGGATCCCGTCGGCCAATCGCTGCGGTTGGAGGGCCCGACAAACCAGCCGGTCCAGATCGTCGGCGTGGTCCGCGACAGCAAGCTGGACAGCATCCAAGAGGAACCCGAGCCCTACCTGTACCTGCCGTTCGGACAGCGTTATTCCTGGGAAATAGTTTTCCTCATCGATAGTGCGAAAGGTGTGGCCTCTCTGGCCGGCCCTGTCCGCAGCCAACTGCGGGCCGCGGGCATCAAGCCGAACCGCGCTGATCTCAGTTCCATGGATGCTTGCATCGACACCGCCTTAGGCACGGAGAGATTTCTCACAACAATGGCAGTCGCTCTCGGTCTGCTGGGCCTCGCTTTGGCAGCGGTCGGGCTCTACGGGGTGCTGGCCTACACCGCCAACCGCCGGACGCAGGAGATCGGCATTCGCATGGCGCTAGGGGCGCAGAGGCGCGACGTGTTGCTGATGATCTTGCGGCAAGGGCTGACGCTGGCCTTGCTCGGCGGGGTCCTGGCCGTGCCCGTCCTGGTGGCGATTAGCCATGGGGTTCGAGCCTTCCTTTATCACGTGAGCCCCCTGGACCCGCCAAGCCTTGGCGCCGCTGGGTTGTTGCTCCTGTTCGTGGCCGTACTGGCCTCCTACGTCCCGGCCCGCCGGGCCACGAACACCGATCCGATGGCAGCGCTCAGATATGAGTAGTTCCGGGACGCCTATGATCCGATTACGAGGCATTGAGAAGTGCTTTAGGACCAAGGCCGGTTTCACCTACGTCTTGCGGCAGATCACGCTGGATATTGCCGAAGGCGAGTTCGTCACCATCATGGGGCCGTCGGGCGCCGGAAAGTCCACCTTGCTGGGCATCCTGGGAATGTATGACCACTCCTGGGAAGGCGAGTTTCAGTTCCTCGAATACCCGGTGCACCGGCTCAACGCCAAGGAGCGGGCCGTGCTCAACAAGCGCTTCGTCGGCTTCGTCTTCCAGCAATTCCACTTGCTCGATGACCTTACGGTGGCGGAGAACCTGGACATCCCGCTTTCATACCGGAACATTCCGAAATCGGAACGGCAGGCGCTGGTGGCGGATGTCCTGGACCGCTTCAGCATCGTGGCCAAGAAGGACCTCTATCCCAGCCAACTCTCCGGCGGCCAGCAGCAATTGGTGGCCGTAGCGCGCGCGCTTATCGCCAGCCCCAAGCTGATCCTGGCCGACGAACCCACCGGCAATCTGCACACCGACCAGGGCCGCGAGATTATGGAGTTGTTCAAGAGACTTAATCGGGAAGGCACGACCATCGTCCAGGTGACCCACAACGAGGCCTGGGCCGCCTGCGGCCAGCGGATCATCCGGCTCAAGGACGGGTGGATGGAAAAGAGTGACAAGTGAAACGTGACGAGTGACGACCAATGACGGCTATGGACATTCCTCGCCCAGACCAGGCCCGCAAGATAAGACGGCGGCGGATGTTTTTTCTGCTGGCCGGCGTGGCTGTCATCTCGCTCATCACCGCGGGCCTGGCGCGGTTGAAGCCGGCGGCACCGTCGGTGGAGAAAGGCTCGCTCTTGATAGACACGGTCAAGCGCGGGGATTTCACGCGGGAGGTGCGGGGCAATGGCACACTGGTTCCG
The DNA here is from genome assembly GCA_963749495.1 of uncultured bacterium. GTDB lineage: Bacteria > Verrucomicrobiota > Verrucomicrobiia > Limisphaerales > UBA8199 > CAVQND01. The sequence goes on along the minus strand of CAVVMW010000010.1, from coordinate 78,469 downwards.
GAAGAAATTCGCTGGATCACCACCATCAACGCCGGGCGGGTTGAACGCGTCCTGGTCCTGCCCGGTTCTCCCGTCAAGGCCGACACCGTGCTGGTCGAGTTGAGTAATCCCAACGTCGTGCAGGCGGCCTTCGACGCCGAGTGGGCCCTCGCTGGCGCCGAGGCCGAGATGACCAACCTGCACGTCACCGTCGCAACGCAGAAACTGTCGCAACAATCCACGGTGGCGAGCGCGGGATCGAGTTACAACACGGCGAAATTGGAGTTCAACGTCAACGAGGATCTGTCCAAAGGCGGACTGGTTCCCGCTCTGACCTTGAAACAATCCGAGGCGAAGATGAAGGAGCTGGCCGAGCTCTTCAACATCGAGAAGGAAAGACTGCGGATCCAGGACGACGCCGCGGCCGCCCAAATCGCCGTCAAAGCGGCCAGCCTGGCTCAACTGCGCGCTCAGCTTGCCCTCAAGCGCCGCTTGGTCAATGCGCTCAAAATTCGCGCGGGCATGGAGGGGGTGTTGCAAAGGTATGGCGACCTGACTCAGACCACCCCATTGCAGACAGGACAGCAACTGGCGGCGGGTGCCATCGTGGCGCGCGTCGCCAATCAGGCCAAGCTCAAGGCGGTGCTCAAGCTCCCGGAAACGCAGGTGAAGGACATCACTTTCAACCAATTGGCGCAAATCGACACCCGCAATGGAGTGGTCCCGGGCCACGTCGTCCGCATCGACCCCGCATCCGAGAATGGAACCGTCACGGTGGATGTGGCATTGGACGCGCCGCCGCCCAAAGGGGCCCGGCCGGATCTGAACGTGGATGGGACCATCGAGCTGGAGCGGCTGCAGAACGTGATGCACGTCGGCCGGCCCGTGCAGGGCCAGCCGGAGAGCCGGGTGGGCCTCTTCAAAGTGGTGGATAACGGCCGGGGCGCGGTGCGGGTGCAGGTCGGGCTGGGCCGCAGCTCGGTCACCACGATCGAGGTCCGCGATGGATTGCAGGTTGGCGACCAGGTCATCCTCTCCGACATGTCGCAATGGGACGCATTTGAACGAGTAAGGCTGAATTGAACTAGGATAGTAGCCAACTGACTAAAACCATGACCAACACAATCTTGATCCAACTGGCCGAGGTCCAGAAGGTGTTCCTGACCGACGAGGTGGAGACGCACGCGCTGGCGGAGATCAGCCTGGAGATCAACCGAGGCGAATACGTGTGCATTGCCGGGCCTTCGGGGTGCGGCAAGTCCACGCTTCTCTCCATCCTGGGCCTCTTGGACTCGCCCACCGCCGGCAGCTACAGGCTCAACGACCAACCCGTGGCCAACCTCGACTTCGCCCAGCGCGCCCGCATTCGCAACCGGGAGGTCGGCTTCATCTTCCAGAGCTTCAATCTCATCGGCGACCTGACCGTGTTCGAGAACGTCGAGCTGCCGCTCACCTATCGGGGCATGACCGGCGCCGAACGCAAAGGACGCGTCCAGGAGGCGCTCGAAAAGGTCCAGATGTCTCACCGCACGAAGCATTACCCTTCCCAGCTTTCGGGTGGCCAGCAGCAACGCGTGGCCGTGGCGCGCGCCCTGGCCGCCGCCGGCCATCCTGCTGGCCGACGAGCCGACCGGCAACCTGGATTCGAAGAACGGCGAGGCCGTCATGCAACTGCTCCGGGAACTGCACCGCGAAGGCGCGACCATCTGCATGGTCACGCACGACCCCCGTTTCGAGCGCCATGCCCAGCGCATCATCCACCTCTTTGATGGTCGCATCGTCCAAGAGCCCGGAGCCGCTCCGGACACCCAGGGATCCCGCGGGTGAGAACAGGCCGGGGAACCGTGATTAAACCAATCCATTCTCAGCGCATGAGCGAGCCGTGCCAACCAGGCCGAAGTGGTGGAGCGGTGCTGCCTCGCAGCCCCTTGCCGGGTCCATCGGGTTCCTGGCGGTGCCAGGTCATTGAGGACGGAGGCGGAGCCCCCGGCGGACCCCTCACCCCAGCCCTCTCCCCTTCTGAAGGGGAGAGGGAGGAGCATCGGCAGTCTCTTGAACTTCCAACCGTCGCTGGTTGCTCGAGCCGCTGCGCAGAAGTCGCCCTCTCCCCATCCGATGGGGAGAGGGTTGGGGTGAGGGGCCGGCCGGGGTGCCACTCCCGCCTTCACTGAGGCCCTACCCCTGCCGCTCCTTTTTGCGGGCTTTGGCCTTGCCCGTGGCCCGCCGCTGCCCAGTCGCCCTCTTGTTCCTTTGGGCCATGACGACGCTGGCGGGGCCAACAAACGGGGTGGTTCGGCCTCTGTCGTTGCCGGACTGTTTTCGCATCGCCTTGGAACATAATTTCGATGTGAAGATCGCCCGCTACACCCCGGAAATCCAACGACACTTCCTGAGCGCGGATTATGGGGTTTACGAGCCGACCCTGGGGCTATCGGGCGTCCGCAGTTTCAGCGAGACCCCCGGGGGTCTCGACGCGGAAAAGCGGCCTTACAGCGGGACCACAACTTATGGGGACGCCTTCAACACAGGGCTGAACGGCCTGTTGCCGACCGGATTGTCATATAACTTCGGCGGAACAGTAAATGGAATCAGCGGCACCGGACCGTCCGGCTCGCTCATGAGTGACAGCGCGGCCGCTTCCGTCAACCTGCTCCAACCGCTGCTCAGGAATGCCTGGATCGACCGCGCGCGCGAAGCAATCCTGGTCGATAAAAAGCAGCTCAAAATCACCGAATTGGCCCTGAGACAGCAGATCATGAGCACACTCACCAGTGTCGAACTGGCCTATTTTAACGTGATCCTCGCCCAGGAGCAGGTCACTGTGCAGGAGCAGGCCTTTCGACTGGCCCAACGTCTGGTGAACGAGAGCAAGAGCAAAGTCCACGCCGGCTCCATGGCTCCCTTCGATGAGAAGCAAGCCGAATCGCAGCTTTCCGGCAGCCAGGCCGACCTCCTCGGCGCCCAGGGAACGTTGCTCGCGCAGGAATACGCTCTGAAGAGCCTGTTGAGCGACAAATTCTCGGATTGGGATGGCGTCCGCATTGAACCCACGGAAAAGCTCGCGGTGGGGCCGCAAGATTTTAACCTCTACGAGAGCTGGCGGCGAGGACTGTCACAGAGACCCGATTATTTGGAGGCGAAGCTTAGAATCGAGCAGCAGGGCGTTGTATTGAAATATCTCCGCAACCAGATCTATCCTGAACTCGACCTGGTCGGCAGCTACGGTCAAGCCGGCTCCGGCCTGACCTATGGCACCGCTCTTTCGGGCGTGCAGGCCGGGACCAGTCCCTCCTGGAGCTTCGGCGCGCAACTGACGTTGCCATTGATCGGGAACCGCGCCGCGCGTGAAACTTATCGCGCGAACAAGGCCCAGTTAGCGCAACAGATGGTGCAACTGAAGCAACTTGAACAGAACATCATGGTCCAGATTGGAGTGTCTGTCGAACAGGCCAAAACCCGGTTCGCCCAGGTGGATGCGACCAGGCAGTCGCGCCTCTTCGCCGAGCTGGCGCTCGAGGCGCAACAGAGGCTCTTGGACAACGGGCGTACCACAAGTTTTGTCGTGGTGCAGCTCCAGCGCAACCTCACCACCGCCCGTTTGAACGAGCTGACCGCCATGGCCCAATACAATCAGGCCCTGGCCCAACTCGCGCTGAACGAGGGCTCAACGTTGGAACGAGATAAATTGGAACTGCAGATAAAGTGAGCGGCGATCAAAATCGCCGAGACCCGGGGCCAAGGATGTTAAGGAGGTTCTCTCCTTTCTGCCTCTTCGTTTCCTTTGTTCCCTTCTGTAAAAGCTGGCACTCCTTCCGTCATTCCAGAGAACGCACACAGAAGGCAACCAAGGGAACGAAGCATCCCCTCGCACCCGCGCCCTACCGGCTCCCTGGTTCGGCCAAATCGCCGCCGTTGTTGGAAAAGACCTGATCCGACACATGCAGGTTCCCCGCCGCATCCAGGACCATACCCACAGGCCCCCTGAAATCAGACTTTCCGCTCGCGAGCATAATGACGACGCTCCAGGGTGAAGTCCTGCGAATCAAGCCTGTTCCCCATTGCGCCACATCGAGGGTGCCAGCGCCATCCACGAGCAGGGCGCACGGCGGAATTCTCCGAGCGTTACCGGCTCTCGCCCGGCTGAAACAAAGGCGCATTATTGCTCCCGTTCAGATCCACCCGGAAGATCTGCTTGTTGCGCAAGTAGATCACCCCGTCCGCGCAGAATCGGGCCAGGGCATACTGGCCGCGGTTGTCGGGCTCAACGAGGGTCCGGACGCTGTCGTCCGACAGGTCACGCAAATAGAGCCCGCCGTTGCCTCCAGCGCCGGGCGTCCCATTCTCTCCTTCGTAAAGGTAGTGTGTGCCCTCGGCATCCAGGCGGCCCAAATGGTGGAATTGGAAGTTTCGTTTGACCAGCCTCAACGTCCTGGTGGCGCGGTCCGCTTTCAAAAGAAAGGACTCGCCCGAGTGCCTCTGCTTGGCCAGCGTGAAATAGAAGTCATACTCCCTCCCGTTCCAATTGTGCAAGGTGCCGATAGCGGCCGGATCGCTCGGCAGGCCCAGTTGCTCCAAGGACTTGGAGACCGCCGCCGCGCTGAAAAGCGTGCGGGTCTGGCGGGTCTCAACGTCGAAGAGGACAAAACTGCCATCCCGCTCCTTGACCAGAACGTTCCGCGTATCCCACCAACCTGAAACCTGGCCGCTGAGGGTCACCTTCGTAAACCGGTTGCTCTCCACGTCGCACACGAACCACTCGGCTTCGGGGCTGGTGCTGGGGCTGTTCAACCCGTAACGAAAGTCCGGCGAAGTCAGGAAACTGCTGCCGGTGCCCAAGCGCTGTGAAAGCTGGCCGACTCGTCTTGCGGACACGTCCTTGAGATTCAGGATCCAGAAGGCCTCCAGGCGCCTCATCTTGCGAGCCAGCCTCTTGCCGAAGGGGCGATTCTGCAACCAACTGATCAGCTTCCATTTCCAGGCCCCTTCCAACGAATAACCCTCGCACAAGAGCTTGGTCTGGTCGTGATTGAAGAAGACCGGCCACGCCTTGAACAATTCCCCGACTATCGCGCGGTTGGTGACGTCGTAAAGGAAACACTGCCGGTTCGTGAGGTTTGAGATCGTCTGGATCCACACCTTGCCGTCTTGAATGGGCACGTCCCCTGCCCAAGGATAGAGCATCCAGGTGTAAGTCCCAAGCGGTTGCGAGTGCATTGGAACGAACTTCGGGGCGTTTGGGTCGGCGGCGCACAACGAGGTGATTCCCAGGAGCAATCCCGCCAAGCACAGCAGGCTGCACAATACGATCACGGTTCGCTTCATGGTCTTTGGCCAGTGGGAAAGGAGCACCACTCGGTGCCTGATAGCAAGCCAGAATTCGTTCCTATCGCCAGGGGAGGAGTGAACGGCGCCGCGGCTTCTCTCGGCTGGCTGTTCCGAACGACGCGTCTCACGGCTCTGCCACAAATCCGCGTTCGCCAACGCGCTCTTCTCCGGCAAAGTCACGGCTGACCAGGCGAAGGCCGCATTTCCGATCGCGATACGCACACACGCCGAACACCAAGCTGAGCGACCGCCGCCGGGAACGCAAGCTAGAGCGTGACCGGTGCGTCCGAAATCCCGCACAGCTCCGAGCGGAGTGGCGCGGCGGCGGTTCGACTCCAGCGATTTGTTGCGCGTCATGGCTTCTGTGTTGTTGTGCTCGTCTTCAACATTTATGGCTTGGGGTCAGGCGCCGTGATCAATGCTTCAACCTGTTGAATCTTGGATTTGTCTGCCACAACCGTCTCCGCTGCCAAACGGATTTGTTCGGCGTCACCACTGGAAACCCGTTTGGCGACCTCAATCAAAATGTCCCGTTCTCTGATCATCACCTCTTCAAAGCGGAATTGCCTAAGCTGTCTCTCCTGGTTCTCTCTGAGTTGGCGGTATTGTTCCTTGACCGCATCATCGCCCGGTTCGGCAAATACTACATCATAAACAACGTTCGGGCGAAGATACTCAGGCGGTTTTGCGGGCAACTGATAGCGAAGGCACTCTGCGAGGCCTCGAAGATAGTCTTCCAAGGCAGCCCGTTTTTGCTTGAGTCTCTCTTTGCAGCCGCCCCGATCCAGGTAAACACCAAGCAGAACCGTCGGGGGCAAGTCATAAAACAACGCATTTCCTAAGTGTTCAATGGCTTTACGATCATCGGTGCACCCACTCCATTGACAATAGCCTATTCCCATGGTGATTTCCAACTCGGCTTGTTCCTGCGGCTTCTTGAACTTTATCACCATGTTTGAAAATGACGCGAACGAGTGAGATGCCTGGCATTCCTTGAGTGCAGATGCGTAATTGGTTGTGAATTCTTCGGAAAACGGGTTCCCGCCGGTTTGGTAGAAATCAATCGACCTAAAAGCCTGAACCGATACACAGTAGAATTGCGCAGCCAGTAGAACTAAAAAGCATTTGGTTTTCATTGTCGTGCGTTCTAATGCTTAACTGTGATTCTGCGGCGACCAGTCGCTGATCCTGCCGGAGAATCGGCAGGTTCTCGTTCGCAAGTTCTTCATTCCCAATGACCTTCTTCTATTAATACAACGGCCTGTTCGGTTATTGCAAGAGAAAAGACACTTTCCACCTTTTTTGCCCATGGACCGCCGTTGTCCAACCCTCCATCTTAGATTCGACCCCAAAATGAACTCGACCATCGCAATCGAGCGACTCCGCGAGGTCCTCCGCCGCCAGCACAAAGCCCTCTCCAGCGAAGAGTGCTACGTCTTCTGGCTCCGCCGCTATATGGCCGCGCTCACCACCATGCCCGGGGGCCTCTCCAGCGGAGCCAAGCTCGAACGCTTCCTCACCGAGTCTGGCTTCCCGGCACAACGTGGCCGCCAGCACTCGAAACCAGGCCTTCAACGCCATCCTCTTCTTCTACCGCGAGGTTCTCGCTCAGCCGCTCGGGTGCGTCAGCGCCTTGCGCGCCAAACGCCCCGTCCATGAACCCCACGCCCCGACGGTCACTGAGACCCACGCCCACCTGCACGCCATCCGCAACGAAGGCGGCTACTCGATGAGCGGGTGCTTGGGCGGCCGGACCAACGAGGTCCAAAACACTGTGACGCGCGCGGCTGACATTCCGCAGCCAGCCCGCCTTTTCGTGTTCATTGATGAAAACGAAGACAGCATCGACGACGCGCATTTCCTGAGATGGCCCGCGCCTGATGACCGCTGGGTCAATATGCCGGCTGACCGGCATGGCCAGGCGGGAGTGTTGTCTTTCGCCGATGGCCACGCAGAGACGTGGAAATGGAAATGGCCCAAGCAGTTCAAAAGCAAGCAGAGCTATTGGAAGCGGGCCGAAAGCCCCGCCGACTTGGCCGATCTGCGCCGGCTCCAGGCCGCCATCTTACCAGTCCCGGTCTTCGTCCCACAGCCCTGAGGCAGCCCAAGCCCGAGCCCAAGGGTGGAACGAGCCGCGGCGCGCGGGAGACCCTTCCCCGCTTTGACGGCACTGCGCGGGAGGGCAAGCGGGTCAAACAGACGGCATCGCGCCGCAGATCTCAGCCCGCCTAGCGAGCGCTGGCGGCATGTTGCGCTCCCATGGCGCGACAAGGGGAGTGCCCCCAGGACCTCCCCGGTCATGCCTGCTTCGGGCGGGGCGCCGTGCTGAGCCACGCATACAGCCCGAGCCCTTTGGCCCAGATCCGCTTGTTCGTCGACGCTTCGAGCCGCACGTTCACGATGCTCTGCGGCCCGAGGAAGCCCATCCTCGCCCTCCAGACCCAAATCTTGGAGTCTTGCCGCTCGTAGAGGAGCGTCAGGAGCACGTGCCTGGCCGGATCGTTCGCGAACTGCGCCCGGGGCGGGAGGGCACCATGGCCAGGCGCACGAATACCTCGTCGAGACTCGCTTGCCACAGCATGTGATCGTCAAGGACCTGCCTCCGAGATGGCTCCACTCGGTGGATGAATTGTACGACAGCCTTCGCGGCCCGGCCCAAAACGTGGCCGTCCTGGCCACCGCCTACTCCGCTCCCCAAAAGGGCGGTACGGGCCGGCACGAGCCGCTGCTCCTGGCCATCGGCTACGGCCGCGGCCGCGTTTTCCACGACGCGCTGGGGCACGACGCCCTTTCTCTCCGGGATACCGGCTTCCAGGTCACCCTTGCCCGCGGGTGCGAATGGGCCGCCACCGGAACGGTCACCCTCCCGGCGCCCGCTCCGGAGGAAATGCCTGCCGACCACGTTGGTTCGGCAAAATAAGCCCGACACACAAAGCGATATGGGCTGCTGGAAAAGCCAAGGCCCGAGAACAGGGTGGGAGAAGGATCTGGTTCACCGGTGAATCTCGCCTCATGCAGATCTACCTCACCACGACCTGGAAGTGGGCCGACGCGCAGTCCTCCCAGATCCTGCTCCAGGGAACGTTGCCCACCGTGCTCGCGTCCCCCGGCTCGAAAACCAGGCCGTACAAGCCCTGAATAAAGTACCTTCCGGCCTTATCGAACGCGAACCACTTCTTGAGGTCGATTTCATCCGTGAACGCCTCCCCGGGCTTGAGCTGGATGAACTCTACGAAGCCGCCAAAGTGCGTGGGATCGCCGGTGTCAGGCACTATCCGGCTCCCGAACTTGGCTAGAAAGGCGTACTGGTTGTCGCGCGCGCCGCGTTGTGCCCCGCCCCGGCGGAAAAACAGCGTCCGGTCACCGACATTCCTCAGTTCGAAATTCACGATGATCGGTCCGCCGGAGTCGTATTCCGGGTGCGTTGGCACGAATTGCGCGAGCAATCGGTAACCTGGATGCGAGCGTAAGGCGCACTTGACCCCCAGCCACTTGGCGGCCGCTTTTGCCTCACTTTGGCCGTGAATCTTGAACAGCATTTCGTCAAACTCCCCCTGCCGGCCCCCGCCGCCGCCCCATGGGTAAGCCCGATCCCCGATCCGCAGAAAGAGCCGCCGGGCGCCACTGACGGTCTGGGTATCAACCGCCGGGTACGCGGTTGTTCCCAAACGCGCCTCGAAATCCCTATTGGCGTTGTTCTCAGAGTACACGCGGGCGGTGAGGATGCGGATGTCCGCCTTCTCGCCCAACCGGACCTTGGTCTCACGGGGCGTCTCCAATTCCAGACCCGAGGAATCCGAGGAGACGTAATAAAGGCCGTTCGGATCAGCCGTGTTCTCGGCAGCCGTGGCCAAACAGCCCGGTTGAATGACTGCGCACGCTGCCGCAATGCAAAGGAGAGACGAGCGGGGAACATTCATAGTTCTACTTTCTCGGACACCAAGGGCCGCCATTTATTAGACCAAAAGTGAGGGCAAACACTCCGGGAGAAGCACCTCATCCAACGAGACGCTCTTAGGCAAATGCTCGTCAAGCCACTCCTTGACAAGAGCAAACTGCGCTTTGTCCCACTCCAGGCGCTTCTCGAAATCATCGGGTGATTTGAGCGGGACAAAGTGCTTGTCGGCGCGGCCGTAGAGAACGGCGGCTTGCACATGTTCACCGTCGTTCTGATAGTACAGTTCAATGTAGCAGAGCCGGCCGATGGCGTGCAGGTCGGTATGGTTCTTGTTCGCGTCCGGGTCGGGGTTGTGCAGCCCGGAGACGGCCAACCCATTGTCAGCAAAAAGGGGCAAAACCAGATCGTCCGGGTGCTTGCGAATTTGAGGCCCGCCATCGCTTGCATTTGACGGATTCCTGGAGATGGCTTCCGCCTGATTCTTTAAGGGCTGGCTATACGGTAGAAGCGCATTGGATGCTGATTTGCCTCTGCATCGCGAAGCCTTCCGACTCCATCGGCATTTGCCTGGTTGGTGCCGACATCGATCCAGTCGCCGGCCGTCATCGAGTCCTTGGCTTGAAGGATATACTGCTGGCGCGATGCACCGGCGAACTGGATGACGGCGGCATCTCCCTGCAAGGTCATCGAGGTAATCACAATGGTTTGCCCCGAGGCGCCGGGCCCGCCTGCGCCCGGGTCCGTCGGGGCAGGCGCCTCCACGGCCTTGGCGAGCTGAGTGACAGGAACATGCATCTTGCCAAATCGTTCCCGGTTGACCGCTTCCAGGGTGATGAACGGTGTCCGAAAAGTCCCGTCCAACGAGCCATCCGGATTCAGCCGGGCAATGTGCGGGCACTCGGCGCCGTTCACAGTGGAGAAGAAGCCGCAAATTACGATGCGCCCGTCCTTCTGAATCGCCAGGTCGATCACGGCTGGCGTCCGCCCGGAGAGCGGGGAGGAGTTGGCAATCTGGCACCGGAAGCTGCGGTCAATCGCGCCCTCTGCGTCGAGCCGGACGAGTCCGGGGAAATCCTCTCCGTTGAGCTTCCCGATCAGGCCGGCGACGAGGAGCTTCCCGTCCGCCTGGAGCTTGAGGCTCAGGCAGCTCCGCTGGTCAGCGGCCTCGAACTGGGTTGTGAAGCTCGGGTCAGGCCGCCAGTCTCTGTCGAAGCGCACAAGTCGCGCGCGCCCTCCAGGGACGGCTTCATCCCGGACCGCCAGAATGACGCCACCGTTTGGCAAGCGCACGGCATAGCGGCAGAGCTCCAAGGGGACCTCCTCGAACAGGGCTTGGAACGCCACGGCCGCATCTACGGCCGAAGGAGGCTCAGTCCACCGCTCGAAAGGCAAGTCGCTGACGGGCCTCCCGCCGGGCAGGTCGGAGGCGGGTGTTCCGGTCTGAAACGAAGGCCGCCTGGCGGAGGGCGTACTCCGGGTCCAGTCAATCGGTTTTCGGGCCCAGAAACCGACCGGCCCAAGCGTGAGGACCAGCCCGGATGGCCGCGAGAATTCAGAACCCAGGACCTTTGTCGCCGGCAGGATGGGCCTCCCCGATGCATCGAGGCGATAGGCCGTCCAGGGAAGTTGCTCGGGCGCCAGGACGTTCGTCAGGATCGTTCTGCCGGAAGAATCTTGCTCGACTCGCGTCACCAGGTTGGAAGCGCCGGTCCCCTCGACCGACCGGCAGAGGACGGCTACGGTTCCGTCGCTCCGCAGCGCCGCAGGGAAGACGCCGCCGGGGAGGTATGGTCGTTGTGGCACGTTGGTCGTGCCCCGCCAGGGGCTCGAAAGACTCGTCCACCCGCCCTTTGGGCAGCAACATGGCATACCCGGGCCGGGGCCTGCCGTCCACCGAGTCGAACAGGCCGGACATGAAGAGCCGTCCGTCCGGACAAAGGTCCAGGTGGGCATTATAGGCGCTGCTGCCTGGGAACTCCGCACGGCAATCGAAGGTGGGGTCCCAATCCCCATTCGGCTCAAAGCGAAGCGCGCCCCGTTTGAAATGCCCGAGCGTGCCGGAGTGCGAATTGACAAAAAACCCAAACAGGCTCGCCGCGGCGACGATCTTTCCGTCCGGCTGCACAACCAAGCTTCCCGGGGCGGAGTCGAGGGATGCGAGTGCCGTGCTCGGAAAAGGCCGGAGCGCATCACCGACCTGGTTGATGTCCGAAACGCTGGCGCTGGTGCTGACACCCTGGGTCACGCCGGGACTCTGAGGGGTGCTTGGCACTGCCGAGCCGTCCTGCCGAAAGGCCAGGGCGAGCGCGCCGGCAGTCATCAGCGCGCCGCCGCCGAGGCTGAGCACCGCCTTGCATTTCGTCCACGCCATGAATCGAATGACTCCATGCACCAGTGCCAGGATTGATGCCGATGGTGCCGAGGCCTTTGCCGCCGTCGCTGCCACCTTCGCCGCCAGCCCTGCCGGCGAGGCCTGCACCCCATTAGCCGCGACCATCCCCGCGATGCCCACTGCGGAACAGGCCACTCCGCGCCGGCTGAAAAACCTCCGGAGCTTTTCCAACGCGCGGGTCACCCGCTTCTGGGCGGCATCCGGGCTGACCTTGAGCGCGCGTGCGACCTCCGGCGCAGTCTTGTTTTCAAAAAACCGCAGCACCAGCGCGCTACGGTCGCGCTCACCCAGGGCACCCATCGCTTCGTCCAGCAGCGGCGCCAATTGTTCCCAGACGGCGCCCTGGGGTTCGTTGAGGATGGATTGCATGTAAGCCTCCTGTTCGCGCAACTCCCGGCGGCGGCGGGCCTTCAGGGCATCCGCTGCGGCGTATCGCGTCGTGCGATACAGCCAAGCGGAAAGAATCGTGTCCGTGCCAAGGGTCGCGGCCTTGCGGGAGAGAATGATGAAGACTGCCTGGACGACCTCCTCGGCCAAGTCGGGGTCACGCACCTGCCGCATGGCCGCCGAATGAACGAGGTTGAGGTGACGCTCGACCAGCGCCGCGAAGGCCAATTCCGATTGGCTGGCGGCGTAGTCCCGCACCAAGATCATGTCATCGTTCATCTGCCCATATCATGGCCACAGCCCCATCAAAACGGACAATTCATTTTAAACGAAGGGGAGTTTCAGTTCCGCAGGGACCTGTTGTGCGCTCAGAGGAAATGGGCTCGGGGCCTGGAGCCAAGGGGACTTGGTCTGACGAGCACCAAAAGCTCGACCGGATATGCTTTGGGCAGTTACCTTTTGGCCAGCGGCAACGTTTACCATTATGAATGAACGGAACTGACTTATTGGCCGAGTTCAGGAAGAGCCGGGCGGATGGGGCCTTCGGGGAACTGGTCCGCCGTTACACCAACCTGGTGTTTTCGGTGGCCAAGAGGCGCCTGTCCAATGTGGCCCTGGCGCAGGAGGTGACCCAAACCGTGTTTATCCGGCTGGCCAAGGCGGCTCCGAACCTTCGCGGCGATGCCGAATTGGTGGCATGGCTGCACCGCACCACCGTCCATGCCTCGATTGACCTCTGGCGCTCCGAAATCCGCCGGCGCACCCGCGAGGAACACGCCGCCGCTATGCAACCCGAGCCCACCGAAGATACCCCCTGGAACGAGATTGCCCCCGTCCTGGATGAAGCGTTGAACGAGTTGAACGATGGCGAGCGGCAGGTGATTCTGCTGCGGTTTTTCGAGCAGAAGACGATGCGCGACCTGGGCCTGGCCCTGGGCATCAGCGAGGATGCGGCCAAGATGCGGGTGAGCCGGGCGATGGACCGGTTGCGCACGCTCTTCGGCGAGCGGGGCTTGGCCTGCGGCGCGGCCGCCCTGGGGACTCTGCTGACCGAGCGCGCGGTGGAGGCGGCGCCGGCCGGGTTAGTGCTGGCGCTGGCGGCGCTGCGAATCCCGGCGGCGGCCGGTATCGGGGCTGGAGCCGGCCTTGCGGGCCTGCTGGCGTACGCTTCCAAGGCGAAATTGGGCGCCGGCGTCGCTGCGGCGCTCATTGTGGGAACAGCCATAACGATCTGGCTGATCTCTGCGACAGGCAGCCACCGAGTTCCGGCGGCGGACGCGGGGCTGCCCGCGCCGCCGAATCCAGCGTTAGGAGCAAACGGCGGGGCCGTTGCCCCAGCACCCGGGGACCCCAACGGCGTTGCCGAGGCGGAGGCCCCCGATCCGCTCAAGCTCTTGCAAGCTGTCGTCCGCGCCCGGCAGCGGATCGATTCGGCTCGATGGAATTTGAGACTCACTTTTATGGAGCCGGGGCGACCCGGACAGACACGAATGTGGCGCGGCTTAAAGTGATGTTCGATGGCGAGAAGCGCCGTTTTGAACAATCGGGCCTGGGATATCGTTATGTGGTGCCGGCTGCCGAAGCCCAGGCCGCCGAAGCCAAGGGCTTGACCCGCCAGGAGATGCTCAAAACGGGGTTGATTGAGGAGTTTCAGGCGCGCATCGTCTCGATCTACGACGGCGAGGCCCTGCTGAAATACCGGGAGAACGGCGGGGCGTCCTCCGGCAGCACGGTCATCGATGACCCTGCCAAGGGGAGCGGGGAGTACTTGTTCGATCCCCGCTGTCTTGGACTGGTCTCCGCGTTTTCGCCCAAGACTACAATCGAGAGCCTGCGGCAGTTCTACAGCGAGGCAAAGTCCACCCGCCTGGCCGGCAAAGACTTCGTGGAGGGAAATCCCGCCTGGCACGTGCAGATGTTTTCCAAGAATGACCAATCGCTCGATTTCTGGATTGATGTGGCGCATCCCCAACGAGTTGTGAAGCACGCAGATGGTCACTCCGAGGTGCTCTCGAGGTTCGACGATGCAACCCCCAAGGACCCGCTTCCGGTTCAAGTTGCGGTGATAAGATACGGCCCTGCAGGTTACCAGAGGCTGATCACCCGGTCCAATGCCCGGTTGAATGTGCCAGTCGCTCCGGCCTCTTTCACGCTGGCCGGGTTGGGCATGCCGGTCGGCACCGACGTTGCTGATGTTCGCATCCACCGGGGGATCGGATATTGGACCGGGACCGGCCTTGCCGAAAACCCTCCCCGCAAGACCGGAGAACCCCAGGCCCCGCCTGATCTCGTCCAACTCGTTTCAGTTTTGGAAAACGATCCGAGCTCTGAAGCCGCCCTCAACGCCGCTCGATGGATACTGCTCAACACTCAGGACGGGCCTGAGGTGGAAAAGGCGGCCGCGGTCATCCTGCAGGAGCACATTCGCAGCGCGGACCTGGTGCGTCTGGCCCAGGAAATGGAGCGGATGCGCCATCGCTGCTCGGGCAGACTACTCGAGGCGATGCTCGAGAAAAATCCCTCGGCCGAGGTCCAGGGCAACGCTTGCCTGATGCTGGCCCTGTTGCGAAAAGACGAGGCCAAATATGGCGAAAATCGACAGGCTACCGCCGAGGCCGAGAGACTCTTCGAGCGCGTTATTGGGCAATTTGGCCGGGTGAAGCGGAACGGCGAAAAGCTGGCGGACCTGGCCGAGGAGGCTCTTTTCGAGTTGCGCAAGCTATTCATCGGAAAACCCGCGCCTGAAACTGAGGGTGAAGACCTCGATGGCCGGCCCCTGAAGCTGAGCGATTATCGCGGCAAGGTGGTGTTGCTCATATTCTGGGCCAGAAAGTGCCTGCCGGCTAATGTGCCCGACCTCGTCACGCTCCTGGACCGTTTCAAAGGGAAACCGTTTGCCATCCTGGGCGTTTATTGCGACCCCGATCCGGCCTGGGGAAAGGAAATTGCCCAGGAATCAGGCATGACCTGGCCGTCCTTTTGCGATGGCCGCTTAGGGCCCATCTATACCGCCTGGCACAATCCCGGTTGGCCCGTCTTCCACATCGTGGACGCCAAAGGCATCATCCGCTCCCGCCACCTGCCGGAGTCCGATGTGGCCAAGGCTGTGGAAGCAGCGATGAGCAAATAGGCCTAGGCAGCTCGATCGAGCCCCTGGGGCCCTTGACGCATATTTACACCTCGGCGCGCCTCGCAGCCAGGGGAAGAACCTCCAGAGCGCCGTGTGACGGCACGCGGCCTGCAGGAATTCCTCCGGATGCGAGGTGCCCTGTGGGCCGGGTGCCCTCACCGGGCGCATTTTTCAGCGGGCTGCCGAACCGAGCGCCTTTTGCTCTACGAAGAGTCCAAGCCCTCTCAGCAGCATTACCGGCTCTCACCCGACCGAAACAAAGGCGCATCATTGCTGCCGTGCAGGTCCACCCAGAAGAACTGCTTGCTGCGCAAGTAAATCACCCCATCCGCGCAGAAGCGGGCCAGGGCATACTGCCCGCGGTTGTCGGGCTCAACGAGGGTTTGCACGCTGTCGTCAGACAGGTCACGCAAATAGACCCCACCGTTGCCTCCCGTGCCGGGCGGGCCACTTTCTCCCTCGTAGAGGTAATGCGCCCCCTCGGCGTCCAGACGGCCCAAATGGTGGAATTTGAAGTTCCGTTTGACCAGCCTCAGCGTCCTGGTGGCTCGGTCGGCCTTCAGGAGGAAGGACTCGCCCCAGTTCTTTTCCTTGGCGAGGGTGAAATAGAAATCGTAGTCATGCCCATTCCAGTTGAGCAAAGTGCCCAGCGCGGACGGATCGTCCGGCAGATCAAACTGCTTCAGGAGGCTGGAAATCTCCCGGGCACTGAAGAGCGTGTTGGTTTGGCGCGTCGCCACGTCGAAGAGCATGAAATTGCTCCCCTTGTCTTTGACCAAAAGGCTCTGCGCATCCCACCAGCCTGCGACCTGGCCGCTGAGGGTCAGCCTCGCAAAACGGTTGCTTTCCAGATCGCACAGGAACCACTCGGTGTCGGGACTGGTGCTGGGGCGGTTCACACCGTAACGGAATCCTGGCGAAGGCAGGAACCTGCTGCCAGTGCCCTGGAATTGTGAGAGTTGGCCGACTCGTCTTGCGGACCCGTCTTTGAGATTCAGGATCCAGAAGACCTCGGGGCGATTCATTTTCCGGGCCAGGCTCTTGCCGATGGGGAAGGTCTGCAACCAGCGGATAAGCTTCCATTTCCAGTCCGCTTCCAGCGACTCGCCCTCGCACAAGAGCCTGGTTTGGTCGTGATTGAAGAAGACCGGCCACGCCTTGAACAACTCCCCGACTATCAAGCGGTTGGTCACATCGTAGAGAAACCAGTGCCAGTTCGTGAGGCTTGAGCGCGTCTCGATCCACACCTTGCCGCCCTGAACGGGCACAGCGCCTCCCCAATCGTAGTTCGCCCAGGTGTAAGTCCCAACCGGTTGCGAGTGCATCGGGACGAACCTTGGAGCGTTGGGGCTGGGCGAGCCCAATGAGGCGATGACCACGAGCAAGCCCGCCAAGCACAGCAGGCTGCACAATACGATAACGGTTCGCTTCATGCTCTTTGGCCAGTGGGAAAGGAGCACGACCCGGTGCCTGATAGCAAGCCAAAAGCGAAAACCGGCGGGCTGTTCATTCTGGGATTCCGCAAAGCAACATTCGTTCCTTCCGCCTGGAGCGGCTGGCCCGTCCCCGCCGCTGACTTGCGCCACCGACAGGCCCGCCCGTTTACGGCAGAGCTTGCCCCAGCCAGGGTCTCCCCTCGCCGGAGTCTGCTATCAGTGCTCGGCCAAACCATCCATTGCCGAGGCAGGACTTTCACCTGCGAGCATGTCCAAGGTCGAAGGCTGCACATAAGAAATTGCTTTTTGCGCGCCCGCATGCACTGACGCTTGCGCGGGTGACTGAGCGCTTGCGCGGGTGAGCGCTGCGCGGGTCATGTGGGAGCCGGGACGGCGATCCTCCCGGCGACCCGATTAGCGATTCGGTGGTTGGCACCCAATTTCCTGCCCTCGCGCTACTCTTGCACGACCCACCGGTTCCTGGGTGCCCAAACTTCCGGGTGCGGTTGGTTATCCCGGTTCCAGTTGTGCGCAGTTCGCGGCGGATAGAGTAAATCTTTTCGTTTTAGGAGCAACACATGGCTGTCACAAAAGAGCGTGTTGTAAGCCTGGGAGTGGGGAGGCGCAAGTTCGCAAATTGTGAACGAGTAAGCTTTCATGGCGACATTTCCCCACGTTCCCTCGCCGTCCCGTGTAGTCCTCGCATCGGAGACGGCGAACATCTGACTCGGTGCCAGCACTTCGGGCTCGGCGGGGTTGGAACCGGGATGGCCACCCAGGCCCAACCTGAAGCCTTCGGGGTGAATCCCGGGGACATGGCTGATGCCATAGGCGTTATACGAATAGCTGGTGAAAACCCTGACCCGCTTAACGGGCGGCGGCTTAACAACTTGTATAATTCCCCCATTTGCAATGTATGTCGGGCAGTGCCAAGAGCGGTTTGTCCAGTTGAGCGGGGCATAGGGAAACAGCCGGTCCGCCCAGGTTTGAAAGGGGCCGGTGTCCTCGCCCCACATGGGCGGGTAATGGCGGTAGTCTGACACATACATCCCCAAAGCGAGGCCGATTTGGCGCAGATGGTTTTTGCAAGCCGTGGAGCGGGCCTGAGCCTTGGCCCTGGAAAGCGTCGGGAGCAGAAGGGCTGCCAGGATGGCGATGATTGCAATGACCACCAGCAGTTCGGCCAGCGTGAACGCCGCTCCGGGGCACTGGGTGGGCCACGTGCGTTTCGGCGCTTTCGTTTTCACGTCCATTGGACAGGGGGCATGGCCAACACTCACGCGGCGTTGATGTTCCAGATCAGCTACCCCGCGCCAGTGACGCCGTGACGCTATCGTGGGGTTCGCCACATGCGGTTTCGGCATTTCTTTCATGGATGTGCTATGCGACCCCCGAAAGCCGCCACACTCTGCCGCGGTTGCCCTGTCCTGGTCATAAACACTGCTGTTCATGCACTGATAAGAATTTGTTTTTTTGGGCGCCCGCAGGTACTGAGCGCTGGGCGGGTCACCGCCTGGTCGATCTGCGTCCGCAGCAGGCGCTGGCGCACATCCTCCGTGAAGGGCGAGTCGTTCTTCTTGATGAAGAAACCTTTGCCGGGGACCGTCTCGATGATGCCCTGGCTTTGCAGCTCGGCATAGGACTTGGCGATGGTGTTGCGGTTGATGCGCAACTCCTTCGCCTGGGGGCGCAGGGAGGGCAGGGCCTCGCCCGGCCGCAACCGCCCGGAGGCCGTCGCGTAGCGGATCTGGTCGGCCAGTTGGCTGTAAACCGGTTTGCCGGCCTGGAAATCGATTTGCAGGATCATAACTGTTTAGCTGTTATACGACACTATGACAGTTCAGCCCCCCGGTCAAGAGGTTTTTTTGTAATCCCTTGGCGCCCCCTAAAATTATTGGTCGAGTGGAGCGGAGGCGCGACCAGTTTAGACCAATGGCTTCCTGTGTTTCTGCCCTTTCGAGCATCGTGGCAAATGGCCATCAGGTCCTGCCCACGTTTCCCCCACCCCCTCTTGTCATCCCGTACGGCGAGTTTTCCCCGGTACGGTTGGAGGCCAGCCTTGTCGCTCCGCGCCCTTCCGCAGCCGTCCCCGGCTGCGTTTGACGCGGAGCCTGCGTTCCTTTCCGCGTCTGGCTCAGAGTCCAGATGTATCGGTTCGCGGCTGTGCCCACAGGCCCTTGGCTCAGCACGGTTTATTATCCCCGCGCCTGCAAACGCTACTACGGCCTGATGCGCCGGTCTGACGAAGTCCGTCCAGCTTCCGCCTTCGCTAAAGCTACGGCGGACAGGTGGGCCTGTTCGGCTTGCTCCAGGCGGTCTTTGCCCTCGCGGGCCGTTCGCCTCACCTTCCCTTCTTTGCTTTGGCATACTTTCCTTAATCACTACTCGGCCCAACCATCCATTGCCGAGGCAGGACTTTCACCTGCGAGCATGGCCAAGGTTGAAGGCTGCACATAGGAATTTGGTTTTTTGCCGCGCCGCCGGTTTTGACGCTACGCGGGTGATGCCGAGCCTGTTCTTGGCTCTGCGTCGTGGGCGGCGAACCAGTTCACGATGCGGCTGACGGGCGCCGCCAACCAAAACTCCACCGTTCAGGTGTCCACGAATTTGAGTTCGACCAACTGGACGTCCCTCTTTGTCACCAACAGCGCGACGACCAATTCGTTCATCGTGACCGACCCCAACGCCACAGACAAACGCCGCTTCTACCGCGTGCAGGTCGGACCGTAGCCCTCTCCCCGGCAGAGAGGGAGAATTACCCGCAGTCCGTTGGCGTAGCGAAAGCGGTTCGAAATCTCGAAGGCCGTCCCGTGCTGTTCCCTCTCCCTTGGGAGAAGGTCAGGGTGAGGGGAAACGGGACGCTCAAAGCGCAGCCCAATGGACACTGCCATCGCAAAGAAGCTCGTGGCCGTGGATCGGGCAGCGAACGAGGACCTCCTGCGGTTGTGTCTCGTTGACGTTCGTTCCGGATCGGACCTGGTAGGACACATTGTCCGCGCGCAGACTCAAAAAGTCGGCGGCCGGTTGCCGGGAAGAGTCCGCCGGGCAGACCAAAATCATCGGGGTGTTCGCGGCGGACAGGTCCTTCGGGGTGGACAGGTAGCCGGACATGATCAGGAAGTGCCTGAAGGAGTTCTGGTCAAAGCCGCCGCCGCCTCGCGCGCACAATTCCAGGGTGCCGCCCTTGTTGGTCGAGACGTTGAAGGGAAACTGGTTCCCGTTGTCCAAGGCCCAGGCTTTAAAGGCTGTGCCGATCACCTTGAGGTTGTAGGCGCAAGTGATGCTTTGACCGCGCGCCTTGGCCCTGGCCAGCGCCGGCAGGAGCATCGCCGCCTCCACCGCGATGCCGCCGGCGACCGGGGCCATCAGCAGGGTGCCCGGGGAATCGCGGTTGCCCACCGAAACTACCTCCCAGCCGGTTGGTGTGTGTGCCCCCACGACTAAACCGAACGCGGCCGCCTTCGAGAACAGCAGCGATTCCAGAAGGGCCGTTTGTCCGGCCGCCGCGAGGTTGGACCGCATCGCCTGTTTCTGGACCTCGCGGATGGCCTCCGAAAACCGCTTGTCGATGCAGAAGAACTGGTTGCCTTCGCCGGGCAGGTATTGCCGGAGTGCCTTGAACTGGGCCGATTGGCCGAGGCCGGGGGCCTTGCCGCTCCGCGCCTCGAGCGCCGCGCGAACCAACTCCGGCGCGGTTGCCGCGAAGAACCAGTCGCCGCTGCTGGCCACGGTCACTTGCACCGGCACAGGCAGGGGAAGGCCCAGCGGCATCACGCACATCTTGAGGCCCGGCTCCTCTTTGACCTCAGTTTGCGGGTTTGCCTTGAGTTCCTGGCTGACGCGCTCGAACAGCGTGTCGTTGTTGACTTTCACTGCCACGATCAGACCCGGCTCCGGCAAATCAACCGCTTGCGGCGGGACCGGAAGTGTGAGTTTGCGCGAATCGTCCAGCGTCAGGATGATGCCGGCTTCCCCTCCAAAGGACGCCAGCAGGTTTGTCCACGAGAGCTTTGCGCCTTGCTCGAAGCCTCGTTGCCACTCACCGAGCCCGTTTGCCAGCCCGGAATCTCCCGAGTCCGACACAACGCGCTCGATAAAGTTCCAAGCCCGCATGGCGTCCAGGTCGCCGAAGGCCGCCAGCGCCGTGGTTTTTGGCAGCATGTCCATCGCGCGCAGCGGGTGGGCCTGCCCGCCGAACAGGTTCCAGAGCAGGCCCTCGCCCTGGCCCGGGTTGTGGTGGAGCACCAGCTTGGAGCGGTGCAACCCCTCAGTGATCTGCACACCGCTGACGCCGACGCCGCTAATGCCTTCGATGCCGCTGCGGGGAATGGCCTCAATCAGCAGCTTGAACACGCGGCCAAGCCGTTCGCGGCCGGCCGCCGGTATGCCAGGCAGATTCTCAACCACGTCGCGCAGACGCGAAACGTTCGTCGACAGGCCCGCAAGCCATTGGTCTGTCGCCAGATAGACAAAGACGCTGCCGTCCGGATCAAGCTGGCTGGTGACCTCCTTGAAGCTGGTCTTGCGCGCAGGGGCAAACGCGGCCTGGGCAGGCACTGCCGAGGAGGTTGCAGAACCCGGTGGTTGAGTGGGAGCCTGGGCTTGTGCCTGCGCACCGGCATCGAATCCCGGACCTGTAACAACGAGGGAAAGCACCAGACCGGCGAGCAATTGCGGCTTCGTCGCCAGGCGCGTTGTGGAAGACTGCATCTTGATGAGGATCATGGTCGCGTTATACCACAAGCCCGTTGCCCGAGTCGAGCTTATTCCGGAATTTTCCGGGGAAAATCAGGGCTGCTTGTAGCAAAAGTTGGCCCTTCACGAAAGCGCCAGCAAGCTGGACGCATTCCATGCGCTTCGCGAGTTAGGACGCCGGCAGCCGAGCCCGCGCCTCCAGCAGGCTGCGCCCCCCGGTGAGAGAATCGGGATTAATTCTTGCACGGGCGCTTAGCCCGGAATTCCAGACTTTTGTCGCAATTTTGGGACAGGCTCTGAATAGGGCGCTCCTGAAATGGCGTTCAGACGATGCGCACGCGCACTGAACCCGCCTCCTCTTCTGAAGGCGTGCGCGCCTCTCCCACCACCGCTTCATGCCAGAACAACTGATAGGAATTTGGTTTTTTGCCGCGCCGCCGGTTTTGATGCTACGCGGGTGAATTCCAGATATAGCAAATTGCATGATTGAACAGCCCTTCCTGGAGAAAAAGGCGGCTTGCTTCGAAATCCAACGCGAACAGGATTTCGCGTCCGACAAGCTCATGGGCACACATGTCCCGCGATGCTGCATTTTGGTTTTTCACCAACCGAACCTATACTGTAGATGCCACCCGATGGACATTTCGGAATACCCCGGCCAAAATAGGGCTGGAGATCGGACCATAAAGGAGTGTCGGAGGGTTGCTTTCCCATTCCGAGTGCCCATTGCTGTTTTGCCCCATCAATTAGGCGCAGGTTGGTGATACACGCGTTCTTCGCCGCTGTCACTGGCTCCGGCGCTGCCGCTCCAGCTCCTTTCTCCGCGGACAAGTTGGCATCGCCCACACGATCAAGAGCGAGTCTGGCGTCCTCGTAATTCTCCAAAGCCGTGAAGAGCGCCGGTTTGCTCGCCATCAACCGTTCCACGTAAGTCTGACCTGTCACCCAGGGAGCTGGAGCATTCGTCGGAGGTGGCAAATGTCCGCGAAAGTAGGCACCAATGACTTCATCCTGATCGGACATGGCCGCTTCAATCAATGCTATCGCTGCCTTGGCTGTAATGTCTCTAGCCTTTTCGAATTCCGGTCGATCAACATCGGAGAGTTTGGATTCCCTGCCGCGCAGGTATCTCGGACCATTGCCATCTGCGAACTCCGACGCGATCCAGATGCGGCTTGGGAGAAAGCTGGCCAATTCCACCGGGTCTCGGTGTTTGAGCCCGGGCCAACTGACCGTTGTGCTCACGAGGGCTTGAAGCACGCCAGCATAGCCGCTCATCGTCGGTGATCTTTCGGACGCCGCAATGTCCGCCTTCAAGTGAAATGCGGCAACGAGTGCGCGTTCTCCGAATACCCGGCCCATAAAGAGGTCGCTGCCGATTAAATGACCGGCGAGCGTCAGCATGAGGTCGGACACTTCCTTCCGGGTTTGCAGGTCGGTGTCCTTTGCCAATCGTTGGAGCACGTCTCTCTGGGACTGCAGGTTTATGATCTCGAAGTTTTGCCATCGCGTTGCCAGCCAACTCGCGGCGCACAACCGGTCCAGCCCCTTCAGGTTCAAGGCATCCAGCGCCTGAAAAAGCACGTTTGAGACCGCCTCGCCGTAAACACGCAGGTCACGGCACTCTGCCGCTTTTCGAAACGCTTCGAGCGCTTCCTTCTCGTGACGCGGTTTGAATACCCCAGTTCCCAATAGATAATATCCGAGTGCATTATCGGGATCCTGCCTGATGAGTTCAGCCGTGGCTTGGTCGTCCACCCCATCCATGGCGGTGGTTAGAACGACGGCGATCGAACCGTATTGTGGTTTTGTTTTCAGGGCCATTTCCACAAGCTCATGCCGCAGCGGGTGCCCAGGCTGCGGAAACAGCGCAAGCCCGAGCCACACGTCGGGATCGGTGGTTGCAGCGGCAACCGCTTGCAGGTTCGTTGCCGTTATTGCTCTTTCGACGGCGTGGTTTTCGGGTGGAACGGGAAACGCCTTTCCCTGGCAGTGCGGGACCAAGGCCACAAGGCCGGCGGCTACAGCAAACGCTTCCAAAGCGACTCCGTTCAGGTAGTGACTTTTTCATTAACGATTCCTTTCGATGTCATTGAGTTGGACTGGAGAAATCGGTGGGGGATTATAGCTTGCCGCTACTTCCATCGGCACACGGGGAATTTCCAATTTCCTGTACCGTGCCGCCCATTGTTCAAATGCGGAGTCGTCTGCGCCGTGGAATGGCCCGGTCCCCCCGTCGCGGAGACGCTGCCAGGCGCAAGTTGATGCCGCGCCTGCTGGCGGCCGCTATCATTACCTCCACTCAACCAAATCCAAATGGCCAGCCCGGCAACCACCATTGCAGCGGCTGCTAATAAAGCCGGCCGCATGCGCTTGCGCCAGGGCACCCCGAGCCAAACGATTTTCTCATCCACCGCTTCCTCAACGGGAAGAGCTCGCAGCGCGGCGCGTCCGCAACTATTGACCCATTGCATATCTTCCAGGAAGCGTCAACAGTTCGGGCACGCGGCAACATGATGCTCAACTTTGGCGGCCTGCACAGCCTCAAGCTCGCCATCAACAAAGGCCGAAATGGTTTGGTAATCAGGGCAATTCATGCATCGACTTTCTGGCAATCCCCTTCTTCGCTAGTGCCGTACGAAGGGACATTTTTGCTTCGAAGATTGTTGCTTTGACTGTGCCGAGCGAAACTCCCATAGCCGAACTGATCTCGGCATAAGAAAACTCCCTTAACAGGTACAATGTAATCATTTCCCTCTGCCGCTCTGGCAAGGCTCGCACTGCGTCAATTACTCCGCGTGCATCCTCATCCAGCATTACAGCGCGATCCACGGGCGGAAGCTGCTGCGGCTGGCTGACGGCATATTCGGCCGGAAGAACTTTGGCCCGCCTTCGATTTTCCGCCTGGGCAGCCCGCGCCAGGATTCGATAAGCCCACGTCAGAAATGACGAATCCCCCCGAAACGAATCATAGGATTTAAACGCGCTCAACATAGCTTCCTGCACAACATCATCGACGTCGGATCTCGACCAGCAAAGAACTGTGGCGGCCCTTGTGAGGGCTGGATACGCCCGCGCCGCAACAGAGCCAAAGTCCTCTTTGCGTCCGTTGTTGTCTGGTTGCACTGCAATCTTTGAACGTTAGTGAGGTTCCATGCCCAAAAGGTTTAGTCCAAACTTCTGCGCGATCCATAGAAATCGCCTCACTGCCCGAACGGCGCGCTGGTGGGGATCGACGATAAGGAATTACGCCCGGAGGAGTTTGGCCGGATGCTGACGACCTATGGGGGCTGGGGCATGCGGATTGAGTTTGTGACGGACGATCAGTTGCACCGGCGGCCGGCGCATAAGCTGCGCGAACCCGCTCCAGAGAATGAGTCGGCGGAACAGTGATGGATTTACTGATAGGAATTTGGTTTTTTGCCGCGCCGGCGGTTTTGACGCTACGCGGGTGAGGGAGAATTGGTTTCTGGCCGCATTCATCACGGGGGGATGATGCAGGAGCGGCACGCGCCCGTCAACCGGCACATTCTGCCGGTTCCTGGGCGGTTTTGGCCGCGGCGGGGTCGGAAGCGGCAGCCAGGGCAGGAACCTGCGCAGAAATGGGCTTGGTTACCCCCCGGCCTGGGCGTCGAGGGGCCGTTGCCGGGCAAAGTGGTTCGGTCCCGAGGGCCTTAAGCCAGCGGCGCTCAATCGGTCAGCACGTTCTCGTAATCCGGGGTGGGGTCCACGTCGTCACAGGGTTCGTAGGTATAAGGCCCTGCGGCGCCCGGCGGGGACAAGGCGGCAGGCGGGTCCTGCCAGACGCCGAGGCGCCGCAGGATCTTCTCCACCACGCGCGGGTCATCGATCACCGCGATCACGCGCATGGGGCTCTGGCAGATGGGGCAGCGCAACGGGTTAACGTGCCACACGCGGAGGATCCGCCTTCGCTAAAGCTACGGCGGGACAGGTCCGCCTTCGCTAAAGCTACGGCGGGACAGGTCCGCCTTCGCTGGAGCTAGGGCGGGACAGGTCCGCCTTCGCTAAAGCTACGGCGGGACAGGATCCGCCTTCGCTAAAGCTACGGCGGGACAGGTCCGCCTTCGCTGGAGCTAGGGCGGGACAAGTCGGGTCGCGCCATTTCTTTGACGGGAGCTTGAGGGGCGGTGGGGGTGAAAGGCGCGGACGATGCGGGACCAGCTCCGGCGGCAGCCCTCGGTGGCAGACGCCGCGCATTTTGTTGCGGTACCAGCCATAATAGCGGACCAGCTGGGTGCCTTTGTCCGGGATATGCTGGGTGATGGCGGCCAGAAAATCGGTGGGGGTGAAGACCTCGAAGTTGCGGTTGATCTTGGCATTGAGCCGGGAGCGGCAGATGACGGTGTTGGTAGGAGATTCCAGGGTCATCTTTTCCACGGAAAAGGGGTTGCGCAGGATGTATTGGGCCAGATCCTCCAGGTCGGCCTTGGCCTCAGGCGCGACGCGTTCTCCGGCGTGGACGTTGAAGCCGCTGTGTTTCCACGAGTAGAGGACTTGGACGCGTTCAGGCGGGAGGAGTTTCTCCTCGACCAGGAGGTTGATGACCTTGGCGCGGAACAGCTCTTGCAGGGGCTTGAGCGAGGCGTCTGGCAGGGTGTGGAATGAAGCGGCCGCCAGTGTTGCTAAGTCCGCCGGGGCTGGTGGGGCAAGTTCGGGCTTCGGCGAGTCGCGGAGGAAGAGGCCGTCGGCCACGAGAGCGTGGATATGGGGGCGGAAATCAAGGTATTCGCCGAAGGTGTGCAGCGTCAGAATAACGGCCGGCACACCTTGGGGGGCACTCCAGGGCCGTGCGAAGGTATTCGGTGAGGCTCTCGTGGGCCAGGGTGCAGAGCCGCTTAAGCAGGTGCCGGTGGCGTTGGAAATAGGGCCGCAGCATGTTGGGGATGGCCAGGACATAGTGGCGGTGGGGTACCGGGGCCACCACCTGGTCCATGATAAAGCGGGCGGTGGTCTGGACATTTTTCTGGTGGCAGGAGGGGCAGAACCAACGGCTTTTGCACGAGAAGGCCAGCAGATACTCATGCTCGCAAGAGTGGTGGTCGAAACGGTCGGTGAGAAGGGCCGCGCCTTGGTCGAGAAGATGATGCCGTTGTCGGCCCGGGCGGGAACCTCGACACCGTAAACGCCTCGGGTAACCAGCAGCCGTAGGACCTCCCCGCGGCTCCGGACCTGGGGTCCAAGGGGACTTGGTCTGACAAGTCCGAAAATCTCGACGAAATCTGCTTTGGCCCGTTCCAGCAGCGTTACCGGCTCTCACTGGACCGAGACAGGGGCGCGTTATTGCTGCCTTGGAGGTCCACTCAGAAGAGCTGCCTGTTGTGCGAGCAAATCACCCCGTCCGCGCAGAATCGGGCCAGGGCATACTGGCCGCGGTTGTCGGGTGCAACGAAGGTCCGGACGCTGTCGTCCGACAGGTCACGCAAACAGACCCCACCGTTGCCTCCGGCGCCACGGCTTCTCTTGGCTGTCCGGTTTGGACGCCGGCGGTTACTATTGGATGAGTGAACCGTCTGACGGACCAACAGTTGTTGCGGGATTACGCCGAGCGCCGCTCCGAGGCGGCCTTCGCCGAACTGGTGCGCCGGTGCGTCGATTTCTATCGCTAATACCTCGATGCACAAGCTCCTCATTACCGCCGCCTTTGTCGCGGTGCTCGGGACTGGAGTCTATGAGACCCGCCAGGCTTTCCGCTTGGGCGGCCGAGTCCGCGGGTTACAGCAACAGCAGGGCGCGGACGCCGAGCGGCTCCTGCAACTGAGCCGCGAGGGCGACGAAGCGGCCGGTCAATTGGCGGCGCTGCGCGATGCGAGCGGGCGACCGGATGGCACCAGCGCCGAGTTGCTCAAGTTGCGAGGCGAGATAGCGCGGTTGCGCCAGGACTCCCTCGAACTGGCGCGGTTGAAGACCGGCGGCTCGACTGACCCCACGGACCTCGCGGCGCAATCCTGGCTCAAACGGGTAAGCCAACTCAAACAACGACTGGAAGAAGCGCCCCAGGCGAAGATTCCGGAACTCCAGCTCCTTGACGCGTTCGACTGGGTCGAACTGGCCCACAATTTCAAACTCGACACCGACGCCGATTACCGCAAGGCCCTGGGCGAAGTCCGGAAGCGCGCCGAAGGCTATTTTACCAAGAAATTCCAGTCCGCCCTGGGCAAATACATGGCGGCCAACACTGGACAATGGCCCCCCGATCTCTCGCAACTCAAGCCCTTCTTCGACCCTCCTGCGGATGAGGCCATCCTGCAACGGTGGCAAATCGTTTCGAAGAGCGCCCTCCCCAACCAGGAGTTCGCCGGGGATTGGGTGCTGACCGAAAAGGCGCCCGTGGACGAGGAATACGATCACCGCTGGACCATCGACGGCCCCGGCAGCGGTGGCGTGGGGCCGTACCACTACCAGCCATCGGCGGCCGAGGCGGAGCTTCAGACTCTCAAAGACAGCGCCGGCCCCATGGTGAAGGAGTATTCGGCCGAGCACGGCGGCGAGGAGCCCTCCCATCCTTCCCAACTGCAGCCCTACGCCACTAACGCCGCCCAGCGAGCCACACTGACAAGACTGCTCCAGATCCAGGCGACCAACGTTCCCGGCAGGTGAGACGCCTCACGCCTGTTCTCCTTGAGGAGCGCAGCCCTCGACCCAGATGCCGGCCACGAAGGGCCAACTCGCGGTCGAGGTGGGCCAGGCTTGTCGTGGCGCGCGAGCACCGCGGCGCCCATCGAAAAGGCCCGATTGGAGTGCGAGTCGCCTGCGGAGTCTCAGTTCTTCATCGCTGCAATTCAGCGATCTTGCGGAGCTGCGACAGTATGGCAGGGTGAGCATCGCCGTAATGGACACGCAGCCGCGCCAACTCCGCCTTCGCCTCCGCCAACTCGGATGGCTCGTCTGCCGCCGCGCTTTGTTCCAAGCTCGCTACGGCACGGAGCTGCGCCTGGACTTCGGGGTGCTGGTCACCGTGGCTGACTCGCAGCCGCGCGAGCGCCGCTCTGGCTTTTGCCAACTCGAATGTCTCCCCAATCTTGCTCGCGCTGCGCTCCAGGCTGCCGAGGGCTGCAACCTCCTCCTGCACCGCGGGATTCTGGTCGCCGTAGATGTCGCGCAACTGGCCCAGCTTCTGTCTGGCAACACGCAACTCATTTGAGAGGGCGGACGGATCCCGCGTCCTGGCCCCGCTGGTGGCCAACTGCCGCCGGAGCACTCCAATCTGGCCCCGCAACTTGAGAACCTCGGCTTGTGCCGGGCTGGACTTCAATCGCGAGTTTTCCTGGTTCGCGACTGCCAGACGATTCGTCGCCTCATCGCGTTGGCTCTGCAAGCGCCCGACCTGCTGGCTCAAGAGCGCCTTCTCTTGCTGGAGGACCTGGACTCTGCTGTGCACATCAGCGTCATGAGCTGCGCGCGCGGCATGAACCGCCTTGGTTGCGATGATGGTCGTGCCGGCGGTCAGAAGAACCGCCGCGCCGGCGGCAATCGCCGTTTTCGCCTTTGTCCATGCCATAAGCCTCGATGCTCCGTCGAGCAGGGTTAAGGTTGAAATTCCGGCCGCTGCCCCTTTCGCAATAGCGACGGCCGTTACAGTGCTTGCCAGCGCCGCAGGTGCGGCATGGACCGAGTGCGTGGAAATCGCTCCGGCGATGATGGCCGTTGTGGAAGTCACGCCGCGCCTGAAAAAATAGGCCCGCAGTTTCTCCAAACCGTGGCTGACGCGTTTCTTGGCGGCGTTCTCGCTCGCGCCAACTCCAGTTCCGATTTCGTGAAAGCTCCTGCCCTCGAAAAATCGAAGCGCGATGGCGCTACGTTCCTTTTCGTTGAGTTTGCCCATGGCGTCTTCCAGCATCGGCGCAATGTCGGGCCAGACCTCCGACTCCGTTCCATGGGTGAAAGATTCCATGCAGGCCTCCTGTTCGCGGCGGACTCGGCGGCATTCCGTTCGCAGGAAGCTCGCCGAGGTCAGCCGAGCGGCCTGATACAGCCATCCGGAAAGGATCGTCCCCTTTTGCAGCCCCGCTGCCTTCTTGGCCAGGAGAATGAAAACCACCTGGGTGATTTCCTCGGCGGCATTAGGATTGCCGGTTTTCCGCAGCGCGGCGGAATAGACCATGTTCACGTGCCGGGCCACCAGCGACGCAAACGCCTCGTCGGAATTCTGCCGGACATATTCCCGCAGCAATTCCATGTCAGCCGCTTCTTGCATCTACCAATAGATGTCCGCCGGCACAAAAAAGTGCCAACAAATTCTGGATTCATCCCTGGCTGCGGCCGGATCGCTTGGCAGCCCCAAATTGCTCCAAGGGCTTGGTGATCGCGGGCGGGCTGAAAAGCGCGTTGGTCTAGGCGAGGTTCTGGACGTCCACTTTCGTCCACTTTCCCCTTGACGCTCTAGGGAATAGTGGCTACTCTCCCCCTAGATACTCTAGGTTATGAAGAATGCCGCCACTAAAACCGAGCTCCTGCAAGGCACACTGGACCTGCTGATTCTCCAAACGCTCATCGCCGGACCGCTCCACGGCTACGCCATCGTCCAGCGCATCCAGCAGCGCTCCGAGGACGTGCTGCTGGTTGAGGAAGGCTCGCTCTACCCCGCCCTTTACCGCATGGAGGCCAAGGGATGGATTGCGGCCGAATGGGGCAAATCCGAAAACAACCGCCGGGCCAAGTATTATTCGCTCACGCGGGCCGGGCGAAAGCAACTGGAACAGGAAGTCGCGATGTGGCAGCGGGTTTCGCGGGCGATCACGCTGGTTCTGCAACCGGTTTAAGAAGACGTATGAACCTCTTGCGAACAGTCTGGCAGCACTTTCGATCACTGTGCCGGCGTAAGACGGTCAAACAGCAGATCGATGAAGAACTGCAGTTCCACCTCGCCATGCGCGAACAGGATAATTTGCGCGACGGCATGGCGCCGCACGAGGCGGCGCGGGACGCGCGGCGGCGCTTTGGCAATTGGCAGAGCGTGCGCGAGGATTGCCGCCGGGCCAGCGGCGCCAGTTTCGGCGAGACCGTCTGGCAGGACATCCGGTTTGGGCTGCGCACTTTGCGGACCAACCCGGGCTACACCGCGGTGGCGGTCCTGACCTTGGCTTTGGGGGTTGGGGTCAACACCTCGATGTTCAGTACGTTCAAGCGCTTGTTGTGACCGTTCCCTCCCCTATCCGGAGCCGGAACGCTTGGTGCGCGTTTCGCAGGCGACCCCGGCAGGCGAGCCCGATTTCCTTCAGGCCTGCGGGGATTTCCTGGATGAACGCGAGCAGAGCACTGTCTTCACGCACCTGTGCGCGTTCCACGGCGGGTCCAGGGTCAATCTCGCTTGTCCCGGGTCTCCCGCGGAGGGATTGGGCGTTCAATATGTCACGGCGGACTTCTTTCGCGCCCTGGGCCTGGTGCCGACGCTGGGACGCAGCTTCAACGCCGAAGAGGAGCAACCGGGACGCGACGACGTGGCGATTCTCAGTCAGGATTTCTGGGCGCGGCGCTTTAACCGCGACCCGCAGATCGTCGGACGGACTTTGCGGTTGGACGGCAAGCCGACCACGGTGGTTGGCGTGGTGCCGATGGAGGATAATATACTGCTCTTTGAAGGGCGGGTGGACGTGCTGCGTCCCCTGGCCTTTTCACCCGGACAGCGACAGGACCGCGAGCATGAGCGGCTGACGGTCGTTGGACGGCTCAAGCCCCGCGTGCGCCCGAAACAAGCGCAGGCCGAAATGTCCGCGATTGCCCGGCGCATAGCCCCGGACCATCCGCCACAAGCCCGCTTTAACCTCTTGGTGAGTCCCCTTGGAGAGTCCCTCGTGAGATCCGAAGACAGGAGGGGCTTTTGGCTGCTGTTCGCGCTTGCCGGGTTCGTGCTGCTCGTCGCCTGTGTCAACCTGGCCAACCTGCAGTTGGCGCGCCTGACCGCGCGCTCACGCGAGTTGGGCATCCGCGCCGCCGTGGGCGCGGGGCGCCTGCGGCTGGCCAGGCAATTGCTGACCGAAACGCTGGTGCTGTCTCTGCTGGGCGGGGCCTTGGGCCTGCCATTGGCATTGGCCGCCAACTGCTGGCTGGGACACCAATTCGTTTTCGACCCCTATAGTCTGCAGGGCCTCGATATTCCGCTGGACCGGGCGGTCGTCGGCTTCGCTTTTCTCATCACGCTCGCCAGCGGCGTTCTTGTCGGCACGGCCCCGGCCTGGCTCATTGTCCGGGGGGACCTGAATTCCGTGCTCAAAGAGGATGGGCGCACGCTCTCGGCCGGGCTGTCGCGTCACCGAATGCAGAATACTCTGGTGGTCGCGGAGATGGCCCTGGCGCTCATGCTGCTGGTCTGTGTGGGAGAGATGGCGGTCCCGGCGTGGTCGGAGTGGGCCCGCGACCCGGGCTGGCGGCCGGACGGTTTGACCGTGGGGAAGATCACGCTGACAGGGCCGGCTTACGATTCGGCCCAAAAGCAGGCGGACTTTCTCCGGCGGTTGGAGGAACGTATCGGCGCCTTGCCTGGGGTCGAGCGGGTATCGCTCTCGTCGGGCCTGCCCTTTGAACCCGCTTACGGCTGGCGCCCCCTGGCCGAAGGAGAAACTGAACCTCGCTCCCTGACTGCGGTCTATGGTGTTGATCTGAACTATTTCCGGACGCTGGGGATGGTCCTCCGGCAAGGCCGAGATTTCGCGGCGGAGGAAATCGAAAAAGGCGCTCCGGTGGTCATCATCAGCCCGGCGGTGGCGGAGCAATTGTGGCCCGGAGAGAACCCGGTTGGTAAGAGAATATCCTGGGACGGTGACGCTCAAAAACGCCGGATCGAGGTCATTGGCGTCATCAACCCGATTTCCGGAAATGAAGGCTTCCAGGCCTATCGGCCGCGGGGAGGGTTGGGCGATGTAACGGTCCTGATCCGCACGGCGGACACTGCCGAGGCCTTGGCGCCGGCCTTGCGCAACGCCGTGGCCGGGCTGGACCCGGACCTGCCTGTGCTTCAAATCAGGACCGCGCGCCGGCTGCTGGAGCAAGTGTCGGCCGCGAGCCGGGCCTGTCTTTGGATGGTGGAGGGCTTCGGACTGCTTGGGCTGTTGCTGGCTGCAGTGGGGATTTACGGTGTGACTGCCCATGCCGTATCGCGGCGGGTTGGTGAATTCGGCATCCGCATGGCCTTGGGGGCGTCCCGGGGCAGCGTGCTCTGGCTGGTGTTGCGCCAGGGGCTGCGGCTGAGTCTGCTCGGAACCGTCCTGGGGCTGCCGGGCGGCTATGCGCTGCTGCGCGTCATCAGGGCGCTCCAGGAAGGGTCCGTGCCGAAGGGCCTGATCGCGGAAGCCTGGCCCGTGGCTGTGGGCACGGGAGCGGTTCTGGTGGCGGTGGCTCTGCTGGCCTGCTGGCTGCCGGCCCGCCGGGCGACGAGAATCGATCCGATGGCAGCACTGAGGTGCGAATGACATGACACAAGAAATGAACTCACTACAAAAAATCAACTCACTACAAGAAATGAACTCACAGAGCCTCGCTCCCGTCGGACTCCACTTCCTAATTTCCTGCCTTCTTCTGGGCTTCGCCGCCAGCACCTCGGCGGCTGACTCCAGCAATCAAGCCGTGCGCGCCTATAGCGTGAACCGGAAGGTGAGCGGCTTCCCGACCAACGAGGACTTGTCCACGCCGGAGGCGGCCTACGCCAGCCTGACCCGGGCGTGGGTTGCGGAAGGCGATGCGGCCTTTGCCCGGCTGACCATCTCCGAATGGGCCAAAGGAATGTCTTCCGCCCCCACCAAGCCAATGCCCGCCAAAGACGCTGCGACGCGGCTCGACGCGGAAGTGCTGGAGGTCGTTATTGCTCACGAGACCAACGGGGTGGTCTTCGCGCGGCTGAAGCTGGGCGGAAAGGAGCGCATTGACTTGCGCTGGCTCAGACCCGAACAGGGGCGATGGCTCAACGCCGGAAACACTGTGGTGGACACCCTGGAGGAGGCGCGGCAGGTGTTCGCCCGCGCTCGTGCCTTGAGGGAGGCCCAGGACAAGCTCGCCTCGCGTCCGCCGATTGCCAATCCCCAGGAGCATCTGCGGCCGTTTGTCGAGTTCTTGCACCGGGAAGCGGCGGACCCGCAGGCTTTTCTGCTCAAGGCCCTGGCCGGCCACCGGTTGGTCATTTTGGGCGAGGTCCACCACCGTCCGCGCTACTGGGCCTTTTATAGTTCATTGCTCCGGTCCCGGGCCTTTGCGGAGCGGGCCGGCGTCATTTACATGGAGCTGCCCGGCAACGACCAGGGTCTGGTCGATCGGTTTCTCGCCGCGCCGAATTATGACCCGCAGCCGATCATCGAGATGCTGCGGGACGTGGAGTGGGCCTTGGGTTGGCCGGACCAGCCGATGCTCGATTTCTTCAAAGCCGTTTGGGAAGCCAACCAGGAGCTGCCGCGAGAGCAACGTCTCCGTGTCGTGCTGGCTGATATGGAGTTTCCCTGGAAGAAGATCCACCAGCGGGACGACTGGCACGTGTACGAGGATGAGCGCAACGGGCGCATGGCGGACAACGTGGCCCGAGACCTGCGCACACACTCCACCGACCCGCGTCACGCGCTATTTATCGTTGGTTACTTGCACGCGATGGTGAATATCACCGCCGGCGGCGAGCCCTTCAAATCCGCCGGCTGGCGCTTGCGCGACACATTGGGCGAGACGAATGTCTTCGCCATCTTTCCACACTCGTCGGTCATGGCCAACATGGGCGGGGTCAACGGTTGCATTGCGCTGGGCCTCTTCGAGACCGCATTTGCCGCGCTGACAAACCGCCCCATGGCCTTCCCGCTCGACCACGGCCCCTTTGGTGAGCAGGTCTTCGATGCTTCCATCGACCTGCCGACCGCCGACTCCTTCTGCAAGGGCTATCACGCCTACCTTTACCTCGGTCCGGTCGAGGATGAAGTCTTCTCGCCGCTTATCCCCGGCTTTTACAGCAACGATTTCGTCCAGGAGGCGGAGCGGCGCTATCGGATCATGTCGGGCAAGGGCCTGGTGGAGGGTGAGGGGATCAAGCGGTTGGATGCGCAGAGTATCATCGAGTGGCTCGGCCATGATTGGGGCCAGCCGCGCCGCGATTGGTCGGCCCTTAAGCTTGGGCCACTGCGAGCCTGGGAACTCGGGGCGGGCTGGGCAAAAGCCGGCAATGGAGGTAGTGCGGGCGGGCACTAAAGGCGCGGATTTTGGGCCGAACACTTCTCCGTTTTTTTGGGGGGCTTCTGTCTGTTGGCGGCTCTTTAATGGTAAATCGTGATGAATGAGAGCCGACGATTGCTGACGGAATACGCCGAAACGGGTTCGGAAGCGGCCTTTGCACAATTGGTAGCCCGACATATTGACCTGGTGTATTCGGCAGCAGTCCGGTTGCTCGAAAGTGATGCTCCTTTGGCCCAGGACGTGGCCCCGGTGGTGTTCACGGATCTGGCCCGCAAGGCGCCCACCCTTTCCGGCGAGGTCCTGCTCGGGGGCTGGCTGCATCGCCACACCTGCTTCGTCGTCGGCACCCTGAAGCGGAGTGAGCGCCGTTGTCGATCCCGTGAAAGGAAAGCCATTGAGATGAACTCGCTGCAGGACCACTCGGCGGAGAACCTGGCGCACGTGAGGCCCATTCTCGACGAGGCGATCAACGAGTTTGGCGCCGAGGACCGGACGGCCATCCTGCTCCGGTTCTTTGAGCAACACGATTTTCGCTCGGTGGGTGCGGCACTGGGAAGCAGCGAGAACGCAGCGCAGAAACGAGTGGCCCGCGCCCTGGAAGAACTTCGCTCCCTGCTGGAACACCGCGGCGTGAGCCTGTCGGCGGCAGTGCTGGGAACGGCACTGGCAAGCGAGGCCGTCTCAGCGGCCCCGGTTGGGCTTGCGGTTGCGATTTCCAGCGGGGCCTTGACCGCCGCGGCGGCCGGGTCCGGGACCACTTTCACCCTCTTGAAACCTATGGCCATGACCAAATTCACGCTCGGCATCCTCAGCGCCATTGTGATCGCCGGTGCGGCGGCTTCTCTTGGCTGTCCGGTTTGGACGCCGGCGGTTACTATTGGATGAGTGAACCGTCTGACGGACCAACAGTTGTTGCGGGATTACGCCGAGCGCCGCTCCGAGGCGGCCTTCGCCGAACTGGTGCGCCGGTGCGTTGATTTCTATCGCTAATACCTCGATGCACAAGCTCCTCATTACCGCCGCCTTTGTCGCGGTGCTCGGGACTGGAGTCTATGAGACCCGCCAGGCTTTCCGCTTGGGCGGCCGAGTCCGCGGGTTACAGCAACAACAAGCCGCTGACGCCGAGCGGCTCCTGCAACTGAGCCGCGAGGGCGACGAAGCGGCCGGTCAATTGGCGGCGCTGCGCGATGCGAGCGGGCGACCGGATGGCACCAGCGCCGAGTTGCTCAAGTTGCGAGGCGAGATAGCGCGGTTGCGCCAGGACTCCCTCGAACTGGCGCGGTTGAAGACCGGCGGCTCGGCTGCCCCCATGGACCTCGCGGCGCAATCCTGGCTCAAACGGGTCAGCCAACTCAAACAGCGCCTGGAAGAGACACCCCAGGCGAAGATTCCGGAACTCCAGCTCCTTGACGCGTTCGACTGGGTCGAACTGGCCCACAATTTCAAACTCGACACCGACGCCGATTACCGCAAGGCCCTGGGAGAAGTCCGGAAACGCGCCGAAGGCTATTTTACCAAGAAATTCCAGTCCGCCCTGGGCAAATACATGGCGGCCAACACTGGACAATGGCCCCCCGATCTCTCGCAACTCAAGCCCTTCTTCGACCCTCCTGCGGATGAGGCCATCCTGCAACGTTGGCAAATCGTCTCGAAGAGCGCCCTCCCCAACCAGGAGTTCGCCGGGGATTGGGTGCTGACCGAGAAGGCGCCCGTGGACGAGGAATACGATCACCGCTGGACCATCGACGGCCCAGGCAGCGGCGGCGTTGGCCCGTACCACTACCAGCCATCGGCGGCCGAGGCGGAGCTTCAGACTCTCAAAGACAGCGCCGGCCCCATGGTGAAGGAGTATTCGGCCGAGCACGGCGGCAAGGAGCCCTCCCATCCTTCCCAACTGCAGCCCTAGCCCGCATATTTCATAGTTGATCGCGAAATTTGGCATGAAATCGCCATGGTGGGCCGGATTTACCGGGCCTGGACCACTGGCAGGATGGCGGGTGGGTTACCGACAGGGTGTCGAACGCTCAGCCGACTGCCAAAGCGCGGGGACGAGCGCGCGGCGGCGGGGCGTGCGGGCGCACCAAATATAGTTCGCTTCGGTTCAAAAGCTCCCACTCGACCTGCTCTCCCGGCTCCAGCCCAATGGCGGCGGCCAGGGGGATCGGAAAATACACATAGAGCTTGGGGGTCTGCCCCTTGGAACGGATTGCCTGCACTTTGAGTGAATATTTTACTTGCTTTTTCATATCTAGCC
This sequence comes from uncultured bacterium, assembly GCA_963749495.1. GTDB lineage: Bacteria > Verrucomicrobiota > Verrucomicrobiia > Limisphaerales > UBA8199 > CAVQND01. The sequence continues at coordinate 41,815 of CAVVMW010000010.1, read as the reverse complement.
TATAGACTAACTACATGTGCGTTGCCAATCAAGCAATTCTCTTTGATGACTTGGGTCCTCGCCGTGTGCAAGCCGATTTCTCCGGCGGCGCCCTCTCCAGTGATGCCGGCGCGCTGCTGCTGCGCCAGGTCGACACTAACCTCGGGGTGACGGCGGAACTGGCGCAATGTTTTTACGACCTGCGTGACCCCGACTGGGTAAACCATTCGGTGCAGGAACTCCTGCGCCAGCGCATCTTCGGAACGGCCCTGGGCTACGAAGACATTGAGGATCACCAGCGCCTGCGCTTGGACCCGCTGCTGGCTGCCGCCTGCGGCAAGACCGATCCGCTGGGACAAGACAGGGTGCTGCCGCAGCACCGGGGCATCGCGCTGGCGGCGCCCTCCACACTCAACCGGCTGGAATTATCCAATAACAAAGACACGCGCTGCCACAAACTGCCGCACGCCCCAGCCAAGGTGGAAGCCTGCCTGCTGAAAATGGGGGTGCGCTGTCTGCCCAAACGCGCCAAGGAGATCGTGGTGGATTTGGACGCAATGGGCCATCGGTTGCACGGATTTCAGGAGGGGCGGCACTTCAACGCCTACTATGACGACTATTGTTATCTGCCGCTCTATGCCTTTGTCGGGGACTTCCCGCTATGGGCGCAACTGCGCACCGCCGAGCACGAGGCAGCCCACGGAGCGGTGCCCGCGCTGGAGAAGATAGTGGCCGCGATTCGCAAGCGTTGCCCCAAGGCGCGGATTATTGTGCGCGGGGACAGCGGTTTTGGCCGGCAGGAGATTATGGCTTGGTGCGAGAGCCAGCGGGGGATTTACTATTGCCTGGGCTTGGCCAAGAACTCGGTGTTAATTGAGAAGCTGGGGCCGGCCCTGGCTCAAGCCCGGGCCCGTCACTGTCTGACCGGTGCGGCCAGCGTGCGCCAGTTCGCTGAGTTTCAATACCGGACGCTCGACAGTTGGAGTCGGGAGCGCCGGGTGATCGGCAAAGCCGAAGTGATGAACGCAGGGGAAAACCCACGGTTTGTGGTGACCAATCTGCCTGCCGAAGGCTTCAAGAACGATGAGGATGAGGATGAGCAACAGAGCCGCTTCAGTCCGGCCCGGCTTTATGAGGAACTGTACTGCGCCCGGGGCGATATGGAAAACCTGCTCAAGCAGCAAGTGCTGGATTTACACGCCGACCGGATGAGCACGCATTATATGGCCAGCAATCAGTTTCGATTGTGGGAGGCCATGTTTGCTTACCTGTTGATGGAGCGCTTGCGCACGCAGGGCTTGGCGGGAACGGAGTTGGAGCGGGCGACGGCTGGGAGCCTGCGTGTGAAGCTGCTGAAAATCGCGGCCCAGGTGCGCGTGAGCGTGCGCCGGGTCTATGTGCAGATGTGCAGCGCCTATCCCTTGCAAGCGCTGTTTCGGCGGTGCCACCGGCGGCTGATGGCGTTGGCGCCGGCCCCGGGCTAAGTGCAGAAAAATGGGGTCGATGTTTCAAGAGTCACGGGAGGGGTGTTTTCAGCGGCAGCCTTTTTGTTTGACTAAAGACTCCGTTGCGCCCTGATCAGTGCCCAGACGGAAAAAACTGCGCCGCCCAGCCCGATTTGTCTCCAAAAAATCCTCCGAAACGCGAAAAGCCGGGTGGGCTATGAAATATGCGGGCTAGGCGACCAGCCCGGCCCAGCAAGCCGCGCTGGCCAGGCTCCTCCAGATCCAGGCGACCAACGCCCGCGGGAGGTGAGGCGCGCCGCGTGCGCATCGCGAGCACCTTCCCACTCTGAACCAGGATCTTCGCAACCGCGGGTTTCTCTTCTTCATCGCTGCAACCCAGCAACCTTCTGGAGCTGCGACTGGACGGCGGAGTGAGCATCGCCATAATGGACACGCAGCCGCGCCAACTCCGCCTTCGCCTCCGCCAACTCCGGCGGCTCGTCCGCCGCCGCGCTTTGTTCCAAGCTCGCCACGACACGGAGTTGCCCTTGCACTTCGGGGTGCCCATCGCCGTGACTTACTCGCAGCCGTGGAAGCTCCGCTCTGGCTTTTGCCAACTCGAGCGTCTCCCCAGCCGTGGTTGCACTACGCTCCAGGCTCGCGAGGGCTGCAAGCTGTTCCTGCACCGCTGGATTCTGGTCGTCCTGGCTGTCGCGCAACTGGCCGAGCTTCAGCCTGGCGTTGTGCAGTTCATTCGAGAGGGCGGACGGATTCCACGTCTTGGCCCCGCTGGCGGCCAACTGGCTCCGGAGCACCCCAACCCGGCCCCGCAATTTGAGAACCTCGGCTTGCGCTGGGCTGGACTTCAATCGCAAGTTTTCCTCGTTCGCGACTGCCAAACGATTCGTGGCCACATCGCGTTCGCTCTGCAAGCGCCCGACCTGCTGGTTCAAGAGCGCGTTCTCTTGCTGGAGGGTTTGGACCCTGCTTTGCACAGCCGCGTCATGAGCTGCGCGCGCGCCGTGAACCGCCTTGGTTGCAATGGTGCCCGTGCCGGCGGCCAGAAGGACTGCGGCCCCGGCAGCGATTGCCATTTTCGCATTTGTCCATGCCATGAATTTCGATGCTCCGTGAAGCAGGGTTAACGTTGAAATGCCGGCCGCTACCCCTTTCTCGATGGCGACAGCAGTTACGGTCCCCGCCAGCGCCGCGGGCGCGGGGCGGATCGAGTGCGTGGAGATCGCTCCGGCGATGATCGCCGTTGTGGAAGTCACGCCGCGCCTGAAAAAATAGGCCCGCAGTCTTTCCAACCCATGACTGACCCGTTTCTTGGCCGCGTTCTCGCTCGCGCCAACTCCAGTTCCGATTTCGTGAAAGCTCCTGCCCTCGAAAAATCGAAGCGCGATGGCGCTACGTTCCTTTTCGTTGAGTTTGCCCATGGCGTCTTCCAGCATCGGCGCAATGTCGGGCCAGACCTCCGACTCCGTTCCATGGGTGAAAGACTCCATGCAGGCCTCCTGTTCGCGGCGGACTCGGCGGCATTCCGTTCGCAGGAAGCTCGCCGAGGTCAGCCGAGCGGCCTGATACAGCCATCCGGAAAGGATCGTCCCCTTTTGCAGCCCCGCTGCCTTCTTGGCCAGGAGAATGAAAACCACCTGGGTGATTTCCTCGGCGGCATGAGGATTGCCGGTTTTCCGCAGCGCGGCGGAATAGACCATGTTCACGTGCCGGGCCACCAGCGCCGCAAACGCCTCTTCGGACTTCTGCCGGACATATTCCCGCAGCAGGTCCATGTCAGCCGCTTCTTGCATCTACCAATAAATGTCCGCCGGCACAAAAAAGTGCCAACAAATTCTTTGGAACCTTGCGCCGGCGAAATCGGCCTGGTCGGGGGTTTGATGACGTCCGGTTCGATGTCAGCTTGGCCCATGCAGCCAACAACAGAGCCTCCGCTGGAAACCAGGCGCCTCATGCTCGTGGCGCATACGCCGGTGAGCCTGCGCCCGTTGATCGCGGGGACCAATGACTACGAGCAGACTGCCTACCTCAAGCCCGCGGACGGCCCGCGCGCCCTGCTGGTTTCGCCGGGCACGTTGCCGGAGTTCCTGGCGCGGTTGCGGGGGGCGACAGAAGCCGATCCATGATTCGAGGCCACCAGCACCATGCAGTAGAACGATCACCGGTCGTTTCTGCCAGCGATCCGCGCGGCGGTAGAGTCGGCCATGAACGATGTTGTTCTCCGCGAAGGGGCTCGGTTGCGGCGTGGGAAAGCGGAAGCGCAGTCCTGAGCGGTCGGCGTTGATTTTCTGGCGGGCGTCAACGGGCTTGGCGATGGCGTTCTGGTATGGAGGATTTCCCAATTGGGTTCCACGGCGCTTGGCTGGCTCCAACGCGAGGGGCGCTTATGTGGACATGGGCGCATCCTGACACTGCCCCCGGGGTGCGCCCGTCCTCGAGCGCAACGACATCCGCAACCAGGGCAGCGGTCACGTACTCGGGCGCGCCTGCCCGCTCCGTTGCTGCTGCGCCCGCGGACGGGCGCACTCCGGGGGCAGAGTGTCGGGAAACGCCCGTGCGCAGCGACTCCCGGAATGTTTTCTTGTCAACGCGCGCCCGCCCGTAATACCATCCGCCCAGGCAGAAAAGCTTGTCGCGGAGGCGTAAGGCGTTCTGGTGACGCTCCTGGTCTTCAAAACCAGCGTGGGGCTCAACAAAGTCCCAGGTGGGTTCGATTCCCATCCGCCTCCGCCATTCTATAATTGGCTTATAATCAATGACTTGCACAGTGGCCTATTGAGAGTTGGTGAAGGAAATCAAGGGGCAAGTTGAGGGACTCGGAGATCAATTCTTACTCTCATTGCCTGGCCCATGAGTCTTAGCCGATCAACTGGGCAATGGCCGCGCGAAGTTCCTGAAAAGTGAAAGGCTTCTTGAGAATGGCGTCGACCGGGTTGCCAGGCACATCGAGGTTCTCAACATGGGCGGTGATCATGAGAATCGGTTGCGTGGGGGAAACCTGTTTGATCCGCCTTGCCAATTCGTCGCCATTCATTTCCGGCATGGAGTAATCGGTAATGATCAGGTCGTAAGGGGCCTGGCCATAGAGTTCGAGTGCCTCGCGGCCGGTACAGGCCTCGGTCACGCTATGCTCCTCCAGCCCAAGGAGCAACCTGAGGGGCTGGCGCACCTCGATCTGATCTTCCACCAGGAGGATGTCCAGGCTGAGCATTGAACGCAGACGCCGCTGCTGCGCTGCACCCCAAGTTTTTTCTGCGTACGCTTGCACGTTCGTTTCAGGAAATGGCCCGTTTCCGGGCATTTGATTCACCCAAGCATTAACCAAGACCATTCTGCCGCCGATGGTCTCATTTTGCGCACTCGGCCAAGGCCCAGACCCCAAAGCCCCTGCAAGAACCTGAGATCTTCATCATTTCGCCATCTGGCATCCAGCGTAGGTCGCTGACAATGAGGCACTTACGTGCGGGCCGACTCAGCGACTTGGGCGTTGGTTACATTCTGGCCCAGCTCGGCTGGGCAACCACATCGTCCACGCCATCCCTTTAGGCCATCGAGGCTCAAGATGCGAGGATAACTTATTAACTCTTATTTGCATGTTATTCACCGATCGATTCTGCCGTGAAATCACTCATTGTCTCAGCCATCCAGCCAAAGCGAGGCCAGGTGATCCTCTATAGGATCCTTGACGCAAGGGGTACCAGGGCACCTCTGAAGGGGCATGGCGCCGCTCCTTTGCCGCCAGCGACATTTTCCCTATTGTCGGTTGCGCAAGCCCGTGCTTGATGTTAGGCTCCAGGGAGTTCCATATGAACGCACTGCTGAGGCATTTTGTACTGTTTACACTTGTTACCTCGCTTGACATGGCGGTGGGAGGTCGCGCTTCAGAAACAATCGGAAGTGCCCTTGCCAGGCCTGGCCCGAACCGTGTTGCTCTGAGAGCCGGACGGATGCTCGATGTCCGAACCGGTGCAGTAACCAGCAACAGCATCATACTCATTGAAGGAGAACGCATCGCCAGCATTTGCCCTGCTGCTCCTTCCGGCGTTACAGTTATTGACCTTTCCGGGGAGACGGTGCTGCCGGGCCTGGTGGACTGCCACGCGCACATTCTTGGCAACTGGAAGGATCAATCACCCACTGGAGGCCTGCGCATGTCCTCTCCGCAAGCCGCACTTTGGGGCGCGCACAACCTGCTCACGTGGCTGGACCACGGCTTTACCGCGTTGCGGGAGGCCGGGGAAGCCGACCTGGCCTACGGCCAATTGGCTTTGCGCGACAGTGTCAACAAAGGGCTCATTCGAGGCCCACGCATTATGTCCGCGGGCAATTTGATTACCGTCACCGGTGGTCACGGAGACGCGGATGTGCTCGCTCCGGACCAGGCCTTGCCCCGTCGTCCGAACATCGCGGATACAGTGGACGAGGTGAGCATGGCTGTGCGGCACGATCTGAAATATGGCGTGGACTGGGTGAAATTGATGGCCACAGGTGGGGTAATGGATCCGCTGAGCGATTACCGGGTGCAGGAGCTTAGCGAGGAACAAATGGCTCGAGCCGTCGAGGTGGCTCATCGGGCCGGCAAGCGCGTGATGGCCCACGCTGAAGGCACCGCCGGCATCAAAGCGGCGGTCCGCGCAGGTGTGGACTCAGTTCGAGCACGGCACGGTTCTGGACGAGGAGGGTGCCGAGTTGATGAAAGCACGGGGAACCTGGCTGGTCCCAACCCTGTTCACGTTTCAGCATGGCGTGGAGGTTGGCGGCTCGTTGGGGGCCGATCCTGTCAGCGTGGAAAAGGGCAAAGCCATCCTCAAGTTGCAGCAGCCGGCCTTTGCGCTCGCACTCAAGCACCACCTCAAGATTGCCTATGGGGTGGATGAGGATCCGGAGTTCGTCTCGAAGGAGTTCGGTGCTCTGGTCCGTGGCGGCATGACGCCCCTGTCCGCTATCCAGGCTGCCACCATCAATGCGGCCGAACTGCTTGGCAGGTCTGCTGATATCGGTGTGCTGGAAGCTGGAAAACTGGCGGACATTGTGGCGGTGAAAGGCGACCCGCTGACCGACATCTCCTGCCTGGAGCGGGTCGTGTTCGTGATGAAGGGGGGCGAGGTAATAAAGCATGAGATTGGAGATAAGTAACGTCCTCCTCGCCCGCACAGGTTCCACAATTCGCACCACAGAGCACATCATTGTCATGGCTCTGGTGATCAATGCTTCGGCCGCGGGCTCTTCAAATGTGAGTATCTTTCGCTGGCGGTTGACCGCATTCGGAGCCAAACCCACGGTACTGCCGATATTCTGCTGTTGACGGCCTGCCCGGCTTTCGGCCGCTGGGAGACCATGAAGGAACTGGAGCAGGCCGGGTGCGATGTGGCGCAGGAGAAGAACATCGGATTGGCGGACATCGCGGCGGAATTTCGCTTGGCGGGCAGTGCTGACCAAGCGATGCAGCAGAACTTGACTTTTTGTTTCTCGGCTGTTCAATGGGGAGGCAAACGAACGATGAACAAACCCTCCAGACGGGCAGTAGTGTTCCTTGCGCCTATCCTGGTTGTAATCCTGATCCTCCTCTCAGATTGCTTTTCCAACCACCGCGGCCAAGCGGGTTGGAGGTTGCCGACAGGCAAAGGCACGCCGGCGGTGGCAATCGGCGATAACCACGGGGTCATCCTGGCTTCCGACGGCAGTCTTTGGACATGGGGAGAAACGGGTTACGGTTGGCAGGTGTTGGGCCTGGGCAGCAACGTCAGGACCCAAGCTTGCCTGCGGCGCATTGGTGGGGAAACCAATTGGGTGGACATCGCCGTGGGCGGCTCAACAACGCTGGCTCTCAAGTCTGACGGCACAATCTGGGCTTGGGGCGAAAACCTCTCCGGCCAATTGGGCGACGGCACCATGGTCCGCGAGCGCGCGAGCCCGGTTCGGTCCGTCCCTGGCGATGACTGGAAACAGGTGGCGACTGCCGGACCACACAGCGTGGCTCTGAAACGGGATGGGACGTTGTGGTCTTGGGGAAACAACTGGGCGGGCCAGTTGGGCGATGGCACCACCACCAAAAGCCGGTCCCCGCTGCGAGTCGGTTCCTCCACCAACTGGACGCGGATCTGGGCCAATCTGATCGAGAACGTGGGCCAACAAACCGACGGCAGCCTCTGGTTTTGGGGCTGGGACTACACCCGCTCCCAAAGGGGTTCCAGCATCCCGGTTCCCACCCGCGTTTCGCCTGGCACCAACTGGGTGGACGTCGGCATGGGCGACTGGATGGTCTTCGCCATCAAGTCCGACGGCACGCTCTGGGCCTGGGGCCGCGAGGCCCACCTCTTCACCGGCGCCACCAACGCCAATGCGAACTCCTCGCCCCTCCGCGTGGGCGCCGACACCGATTGGCGCGCCTCCGCCCCCTTCTGCCAAAAGCACCCGGCCTTCCTGAAACGCGATGGTTCGCTCTGGGTTTTTGAGGGCTCCGACCAGCCCCGCGTCACCGGCCGCGGGGGTGTCGCCGACGTGACCACCGTGGTGGCCGGATGGGTCACGAATAATCAGTTGAACTGTAGGGCGGGTGGCTCAGACCTGGGCGACGACCCGGCGTTCGGCATCGGGAAGAGTCTCCAAATCACCTTTCAACTTGGCGCCGCGACCCGGACCCTGGCGTTTCAGGAAAACTCGACCGTGAGCCTTGGCGGGACCGGGGAGCCCTTGACCATCATCCGGGCGCTTTATGGCGATCCGAGCGTTCTTCGTAACGGCCCCGCGCCGTCGTTACGGGTCGTGACCTATGAACCGCGGCGGCTGCGCCGAATCGAGTTGCAGAAAGACGTCGTGGCCTTTGCGACCGGACGCCATGGGCTGGGAGTGGCTCTGGCAGCCGATGGCGAGGTCTGGGCCTGGGGCGAAGCATTAGGCCGGCAAACGCCTCCGATACTCCCCTTGCAGTTGCTCTCCCGGGGCCTCAATCGAGTCGGGGTCGGTGTTCACTGGGGAGACCCGGGCCCTGTAATTTTCAATAAGCCAACTCTGCTCGGCATCACACCCCCTGGTGTCGAGTGAACAGGCTACGCCGAGTAGTCATGGAAAGCTGATTGTGGGGAGCCTCCACTAGGTTGACATCGTGCATGGGGACCATGAACCGGAAGGGCGTTGACTGCCGCGAAGCGTTTTGGACTGCGGCAGTCCTCTGCCGCTTTCGCGTCCGCAAAGTCTAAAAAGCGCCAGAGGACTGGCGCAGTCCAAAACCTTGCGGGCTTGGGGTCGGTTCATGGAGAGGGGTGGGCTTGGGCGGAGGTCTCGGAATATTCAACTTGACGCGTCGTGGACAGGCTCTAAGCTGCGCCCATGAGCCTCTGGAACTTTTGCCAAGAACTTGCCCTTCTTGCGGGGAAAGAAGTGGTTCGCCCAGACCTGTGGTTTAGCGGTTCAACAAATGGACGGGTCTGCGCAACCAACAATCAGGCGGCATCCCACGCATGGCTCCTTCAGGTTCATCATCCCAGTCCGAGGCACCAACGCACCCCAACAGGAAGCTCTGGATCACCATGAAACCGAAGCCCATGACATCCTCCGAGCCGGGCGTTCACGCCGGGTTTACTCTGATAGAACTGCTGGTGGTCATCGCCATCATCGCCATTCTGGCGGCGATGCTCTTGCCCGCCTTGGCCAGCGCCAAGCGAAAGGCGATAGACCTCAACTGCGTCAGCAACTCCAAACAGATGCTGTTGAGCATGAGGATGTATGTGGACGATGCGAACGGCGCGATGATAAGCTACAACGACACGGGTGATTACCTGTGGATCGCAAGACTCCAGACCAATTACAACGGGCAGCAAGGTGTGCGGTGTTGTCCGGCCACGCCGCCGCCGACACCGGTGAGCTTATGGAAGGCGCCGCAGGATGAGACGCCGGCGCTTGCTGGTGCGGCTGGCACAGCCGATTACCCGTGGCGTTGGGTTGGGAATGTAACGACGTATATCGGCAGCTATGCCATAAATGCCTGGTGCTACGGGAATGCCGATCAAGTCTTCGGAATGCCTGCGCCGCAGGTTTATCATAAAGAGTCCAATGTTACGAGCCCTTCCCTAACGCCCTACTTCTCGGACTCGATTTGGGTGGACTGCTCCCCTGAGGAGGCTGACCCACCCGCCAGAGATTTATACAGCGGGTCGGACACTTCAGGCGGCATAGACCGCGTTACTATAGCCCGGCATGGCTACAAAGCGGCCAGTGCTGCGCCAAGGAATGTCCCCTCGGGTACACGGTTGGCGGGCAGCATTAACCTTGGCTTTGTCGATGGCCATGCCGGGCCGGTCAAGCTGGAACGACTTTGGACGCTCACCTGGCACAATGGCTGGATGACGCCGGCCACGCGTCCCAAGTGAGGGCGCTCGTTTGCAGTGAAACCCAGGTGCCACCAGACGGGTTCGTGCCAGCCTCCACCACTGTGGGGACACCCGCTGTGCCGGTGATGTCAAAGCGCAATTGACAGTTCTGCACGGTTGGAGGATGGGGGGTTGGATCCCACAGCATTGCCGGACGACCGGCAAAGAAATCGCTCCAGCCGGTGGCACCGGGAAGATAATAGAGCGTTGCACTCCAGTCTCCACTGAACACAAATGGACCCCAGGAAGGAAAAGGGCCAGTCTCGATAGCAGCGAATGGAGCATTCCCCATGAAGAACACGCTGGAATGCAAAATGAGCCCCCTGCCGGATTCCCTTACCACGAGAAGCAAGCACTTTCCAGGGAAACGCTCTGGAATCCATGCGCGAATTGTAACACCACGGCAGGCCCAGTCAATCCCCGATTCTCCCTGAGGAAAAAAAGGCCGGCCACGCGCTCAGAGCTTCGGGTACCCACCGATTGCGCCAAAATGATCACCTGCTCGGGCCGGAGTTTCATTCTTGACCCCAGGGCTGCCCGATCCACTGAACCCCTTGCCCCGGTCGCCAATCCTTCAGAGGCGCAGAACAGATACACGTTCTGGGAGATATACCCGACGTTTACATTGGCGGTGTTCTTCTTGGACTGCTCACTCCCATCGCCCATCTTGGAAAGATCAGCGACGAAGACCAGGGTCACGGGCGCATTTGTCACGAAATCCTGCGTTCCTCCAAGCTTGCGGATGTCTTCTGCCAGGAGCAGGCCCAATTTGGTCGCCTTGGCATCATAAATGTAGGCGCCACTCTTCAGGAGCACGTAAATGTCGGTCGCTTGCTTGTTGTTCGCCGAAGGGGCTGTGCGTTTGCCGTCAGCCCGGTTGATGCCGAACGCTGCCCAAAGCAGGCTGGAGAGTTGCTGGGCGGATAGATCTTTGGAATCAAAAGCCCTGGAGGTGGAACGCTTCGCCAGTGCATCCATCAGGGGCATTCCTCCTGTCTTTTGGGGCGCAGGCAGATTGATGTCCTGGGCAAAAAGGCTGCCTGAGAGGAGGGAGGCAAGGAGTAGATAAAGTGCCGGTTTCGTTTGGATGGTCCGTTTCATTGTCAGAGCGGGTTACAGGAAATCCTGGCAGAGGGGTCAAGGGGTTTCTCCGGTTTTCAAAGTGCTCAGGTGCAACATATCGCAAAAGCCGGTTTTGGTCATGAGAATAGTCGGCCGGGGTGTCCTCCGCGCAGACGAAGATCGACGGAGAAGGCGATCGTGGACCTCATATCCCTGGCAGCTTGCTCATCTGGCTGTCGCGGGTCAGATGCACAAAAGCCTCGGCCCGGGACACTCCAGCCTCCCGCCCCCGCCAAATGGCGATGGGTTCATGATGTTGCCGCCACACCCCCAGCCCATCCTGACTGACATGGGCAAGCAAGGCGGCCTTCTTCTTTTCGAGCACCGCCGAGAACGTCCACGTACGTGTTTGGCAGAAATCCCCGGGACTGGCTGCCAGTGTTGACTTCAAAGAAGAAGAGGCGTGGTGCCTGCGGCAGCGCCATGCAAGCGCGAACCGCCAGGAGGCTAGCTACCTGGTGGTCCATGTGCGTATCAATGGGCCAATGCGCGAAGACAACATCCGGGGCCTGGCCGGCAAGGAGTCGGCTCATGGCGTCCACCTGGGTTTTGTTTGCTTCTGTGGCGCCGTTGATCTGACCAAAGAAGACCGGTTTGGCGCCGATTACCTCGCAGGCCGTTTCGCACTCCTGGGAACGGATGCTCGCCGCTTCGTCCAACGATTTGTCGCGAATCCCGCGCTCGCCGCGTGTCAGATAGACGACGGTAACCGGATGCCCGAGCAGGGCGTAACGAGCTAGCGTGCCGGCACAACCCGACTCCGGATCATCCGGATGAGCCCCGATGCAGCAGACTTTGAGGGGTCGGGCTCCTGCCGCTTCGGCAGGGGCGGCAGGAAGCGGGGAGGTAGTCGCGGCCACCATCGGGCCGGCAATGACGAGGGACTGCTTAAGAAACTTTCGGCGGGTCACAGAAGGCGTTTGCATAAACTTGGATTCAGCCTATTTCGAATGCAGGCGCTTTTCAACACAAAACAGGCCTCCGGAAGGTGTTATCGTCGAGCGGGCGGCATGATTCTTCAGATGGGTTCGATTCCCATTCGCCTCCGCCATTCTATCATAGGCCCATAATCAATGACTTGGCCGGCAATGCTCGTCCCGGAAGCTCCCACTCATCGCTTTCCATTCCTCCCCTGATGTAGGAGGGGGGTGGGGTAGGGGTCAACAACGAGCCTTTTCGACGCGTCTCGTCCCGGGGTCGCGCCCTCGCACAATGGCTCAGGCTGATGCCCGCCCGAATAGCACGAGCCTGCCTCACGAGGGCTTCGCTACGGGGCCGCGCATTCGGCTAATCCCGTTGGGGTGCGCATACCGGACCCCGCTGGAGGCATGAGCGTGGCCCGCAAGACTGAAACCGCGTTTACCTCATATTCCACGAAATCAGCCAAATACCGCAGAAATGGCACCCCCCCTCAAAAAAAGCGCGTTTCGCTTAAAGCAGTATTGGCTGCGCAAGTGGCGTGTCATACACGGCATCCCGCCAGGGGGGCTGGAGAGCGTGCGCTTTCGGGGCTTGGGTCGATAGCTCAAGCAAGCTCAGGAAAAAACTGCTGTGGCACCCAGAGAACCTGATGTGCGGCTGCTCTGTGATTTGGCGGCGCCTACGCTCCCAATCTCACGCCCCTTTCATGGAAAGTTAGAGGGAGGGTGAGTGTGCGCGGGGAACTGGGCTGCGGACCCACCGCGAAGCCCTGGTGGCCGAGGACCTGCTGTGCTGGAACCACCATCAGGGGCTGCAGGGTGTAAGACAGCCCGCCGCCTGGCAGCTTTGTGGTTCCAGCAGCCCGGTGGTCGTGCTATGCTCTTGCCCATGAAATCTGCGCTGCCCAAGTCCGGCTCGATCGCGCTCTGGCTCCTGCCAGCCGCTCTGCTCGCCGGGCCGATTCCCGATGCGCCGTTCTGGCAGGACGTCGCGGTGCCCATCCAACACTCCCCGGAGCTGGCCAACGCTGTCTTCAAGAAGCTTTGCGTGGACAAGGAAAACACCATCCATGTGCTCACGGACAAGGGAGCCGCCCGCGTTTTCGACCACACGCTGGCGTTGGACAAGAGCTATCAACCGCTCGCCGGCAGGATCGCCAAAGACATCGCACTGACACCACAAGGCGACCTGGCTTATCGGTTTGACGACGGCTGGCTGTCGAACGGGGCCGATAGCGGTGAAAACTTGAACCTCGGGCCGGCATGGTTGAGCCGGCAACCGGTCTTAGAAGCTCAGCCGGGCGTGCCCTGGCCTGAGTTGACTTCCCGGACAACCGTGCCGGGCGGGGCCTGGTTTGGCACGACTCGCGGAGCCTTCTTTGAGCGCGACGGAACCAACTCCCGTTACGCCATGCCTTCCGCGCCAGGCATCGAGCCGCCGCGTTTTCGTTATTACGCGGGCAAGCGCTGGCTGCGTGACGACCACGTTCTCGATGTCGCTGTGGACCACGACGGCAACGTCTGGCTGCTGACGCGGACCGGGCTGAACAAGATCGAGTTCCGCCAGACCACGCTCGCCGCAAAGGCCGACTGGTTCCACCGCAAAATCCGGTCGCGGAACATCCGCTACGGCTTGACTGCCGAACGCCGGCTGCTTGTCCCCGGGGACATCACCTCCAGCGAGATGATCGACACGGACAACGACGGCGGCTGGACAAGCTACTACATTGGCTCGCTCGCCGCGCGTTACGCTGTCACGCGCGAGGAGGAAATCCGCCGGCAAGCCTGGGAGTCCTTCGCCGCGCTGGAGCGCCTGCAGAGCATCCACACCAATACCGGTTTCCCCGCCCGCACCTTCGAGCGCAAGGGCTTCAAGTTCTCCGATCCCGACCGCTGGCGCGACGCGCCCGACCCTGCCTGGGAGTGGAAGGGCCACACCAGCAGCGATGAGGTCTGCTCGCAAACGTTTGCCCATGCCGTGATGTGGGAGCTCGTGGCCCTCAACGCGGCCGAACGCGCCCGGCTTGCCTCCAACTACGTCTGCATCGTGGACCACATCCTCGCGCATGACCTGTATCTTGTGGACGTGGACGGCAAGCCGACGCTCTGGGGCCGTTGGAACCCCGACTACGTGAACTGGTTCCCGCCCACGATCCACGACCGTCAGCTCAACAGCGCCGAACTCACCGCCAGCCTGCAACTGGCCTTCGCGATGACCGGCAACGCGCGCTACCGGGAGAAGGCCTTCGAACTGTTTGCCAAACACGGTTATCTCACCAACATTCTCAGCTCGCTCAGGCTCATCGCGCCCACGGTTGGCTACGTGCACCAGGGCAACGACATGGGCGACGAGTGGAACCACAGCGATGACGAGCTGGCCTTCTTCACCTACTGGCCGCTGGTGCGCTTCGCCTTCACCGGCGAACTGCGCGCCAAGTACCTTACGGTCGTGCGGGAGCACCTGGACATCGAGCAGCCGGAACGCTACCCGATCTGGAACTTCATCGCCGCCGCCTGCGGGGTGAGGGAGTTTGACGCGGCCGGTTCCGTCTGGACCCTGCGTGGCGCCCCGCTCGACACGATCGCGTGGCGTGTCACCAACTCGCATCGGCAGGATCTGACAAAGCTGCCGCCGAACTTCATGGGACGCCAACTCAAGGAACTGCTCCCACCCGGTGAACGTCTCATCGCGCGCATCAACACCCAGCCCTTCATTCTCGACCAAGGCGACGACGCTACGGACTTCCCTGGCGATGAGTTCCTCCTGGGCTACTGGTTGGGCCGCCACGTCGGGGCCATCGGCGCCCCATGATTCCCGGTCAAAAGGGGCAGGGTGAGCGCGCCGGTGGACCAGGGCCGAAGGCCCGCAATGTGAGAGCCTGGGCTGGAGCGAGTCCGACGAGCGGAGGCCCAGGTCAGGCACCGTCGCGAACGTCTTCAGCCCTGTAAGGGCGTCCCCACTCATGTCCCAATCTCTGGCCAACATCGTTGTGGTTGAGCTTGGGGGAGGCAGAGCAGGCGTTGAGGGAATCGGGGAAGCTGCACCGCGTCATTGATTCCTGGCGGCGCCCCGGCTACACTCGCGCACATGGGCACGTTTTACTGCGGCGACAACCTCGACATCTTGCGGCGGTATCAGATCCGCTTCCAAGGGCTGCTGAAGAAACTGGGACACGCAAAATGATCTTCACATTCGAACAGCCCATGGAAGTGTTACTCCTGGCGGGTCGGAGGCTTTGTCAATGATTGGCAAGTTGTTCGAACACTATGAAATTGTCGGCCGCCTCGGTTCGGGTGGTATGGGCGATGTCTTCCGCGCACGAGACACTCGGCTGGGTCGTGACGTGGCGATGAAGACGCTGCCGAAGGAGTTCGCGTCGGACGCCGACCGGCTGAGGAGGTTCGAACAAGAGGCCAAGACTCTCGCGACGCTCAATCACCCGAACATCCTGACCGTGTTCGACGTGGGCCAACAGGAGGGGCAACCGTATCTGGTCAGCGAATTGCTCGAGGGACAAACGTTGCGCGAGGCGCTCAACAGCACGGTCAATGGGGCATTGCCGGCGCGCAAGGCCACGGAGTATGCGCTGCAAATTGCTCAGGGCCTGGCCGCCGCACACGGCCAGGGGATCATCCATCGCGACCTCAAGCCGGAAAACATTTTCGTCACCAAAGACGGCCGGGTGAAGATCCTGGATTTCGGTTTGGCGAAGTTTCGTGAATTCGAGCCGAGATCGGCCACTCAGACACAGACCTCCGCTGTCGATGCCGATGCTTCGACACGAGTGGAGCAAGCCCTTGAATCCACCGAACCAGGCCGGGTTCTGGGCACGCCCAATTACATGGCGCCGGAGCAAGTCAGGGGCGAACACGTGGGCCATCGGGCGGACCTTTTCGCTTTTGGTTGCGTGCTGTACGAGATGCTGAGCGGCCGGCGCCCATTTAAGCGGGACACATCCATCGCCACGATGGCGGCGATTTTAAGCGAGGAGCCGCCCGATATGACGGCCATGAGGCCGGATCTCCCTCCCACGCTGGACCGGATTGTGCGCCGCTGTCTGGAGAAACAACCGGACAACCGCTTTCAATCCGCAACGGACCTGGCCTTTGCCATCGAGTCGGTGACCGGGAGCACCCTGGCCGGAGCAGGGGTCAGCGCGCCGGCGAACCGCCCGTTCGGAGCGAAGCCCTGGGTGGCGATGGGCACTGCGGCGGCGGGCCTGCTCCTGTTCGGCGTGGCGCTGATTCTGTTCTTGCGACGCCCGGTCGAGTCTGCGCCTGTCTCCTACAATCAGGCCACCGACCGGCGGGGCGCGATTTTTCATGCGCGCTTCGCGCCCGATGGTCAATTGATTTTCTACTGCGCCAAGTGGGGCAATGATCCACCGGCCATTTTCAACACCGCCGAGCGCGGCCGGGCAAACACCACGCTTGTCTTGCGGGACGCCGACTTGCTGGCCGTCTCACGTTCGGGCGAACTGGCGGTCCTGATGAACCACCAACGCTTCGGATGGCTGATAAACCGGGGCACCCTGGCTCGGATGAAGGTGGGTGAAACGCCCCGCCCGATCCTCGAGGATGTTCTCGAAGCGGACTGGTTTCCGGACGGCGAAAGGCTCCTGGTGGTGCGGGAGGTGGACAACTTGTGCCGCCTGGAACTGCACCCGGGCGGGAGGCCGCTCTGCCAGACGCCGGGTTATATTTCCTATCCGCGGGTCTCCCCACGGGGCGACCGTGTGGCCTTCATGGTTCATCAGACTCCGACCGACAACCGGGGCTGGGTGGTCATTACCGATCTGGCGGGCCGGACCAATGCCGTCTCGGGTGAATGGATGGCCGAAGAGGGCCTGGCTTGGGAACCCTCCGGGCGCGAAGTATGGTTCGGGCTGTCGAGTAACTGGTTTGGCCGCTGGCAGTTGCGCGGTTTAAGCGTTTCGGGAAAGGAACGGCAGTTGACCGGGCTGCCTGCCGCCTGCATTCCGAGTGATGTGGCTGCCGACGGCCGGGTGCTGCTCAATCGCTTTAGCCTCACGGTGGACTATGCTCTCGGGCACGGGAGCCAATCAACCAACCTCTACATGGCGGCGGAGGGACCGCTGATGGATCTCTCGCGCGACGGCAGCCGCTATCTCTTCGACTACGAAGGGTCCGGGGCTGGAGCCAGCTACGAGGCCTATCTCGGCCGGAGCGACGGCTCGCCGGCTCTCCATCTGGGGCCTGGGCACCCCCTGGCAATCTCACCCGACGGACAGTGGGTTCTGGCGTTGCGCTTCAATCCATCGAAGCTGGTCCTGCTGCCGACCGGAGTCGGACAACCGGCGGACGTGAGCCTGGAGGGGATCGAACCTTTGGGGGCGGGCTGGCTTCCGGATGGCCGGCACATCCTTGTCGCAGGCCATGAGGCAGGCCAGGATTCTCCACGGATGTACGTCCAGTCGCTTTCGGGCGGCTCACCCCGCGCGGTCACCCCCGCCGGCGTGGTCCGAGGGACAGGGACCGAGGGCCGGATAAATGTGTCCCCCAAGGGCGACAAGTTTATGGCCGTGGACAAAAAGCAGGCGCCCCTGGTCTGTTTCTCCGACGGGTCCGAACCCAAGCCCGTCCCAGGGTTGACCGCCAAGGAGAGCATCGTCGGATGGTGCAGTGACAACCGGTCCGTGTTTGTCATCCCCGCCAACGGTGTCTGGCCCGTCGAAGTTCACCGGGTGGACACTGTCACCGGTCAGCGCGAGGCCCAGCCGGTGCTGACCATCACCCAGCCGGACATGGCCGGCCTTGTCAATCAGCCGGGCCTCCAAGTCACACCCGATGGCCTAACCTACGTCTTTCTCACCGCCCGCCTGTTGTGCGACTTGTTCGTGGCCAACGGACTGAAGTGATTTCAGCAGCCATTCCTTCAACACGTCCAGGCCGCCAATGGATTGGTCTTCTTCTCGTAGAGCACGTCTTTGGATTGTCGGATGAGGATCGGGTTGGGATCTTGAAGGAGCAAGTGGAAGCCGCGCAGGAGGACGACGGTTTTGTTGTTTTCCTCTCTGTGGATGGTTATTATGGATTCATGAATTCGTGGGAAAGAGTTGTCGGAAAGGTGTTGCCGGGACCTGGAAAGTCCCTTCATGCCTCTCTGTCGGCAGTGTCTGCGCAAAGGAGAGTTGGATGGCGAGCAGGGTGCGCCGTTGCCTTGTTCCTCTTGATTTGGGGGGTGAGGGTCGCCGGAGCCAAAGATCAAGTGCTGAAGACGGAGGCCAATGTGATGGTTGAGGTGACGTTTGAATCCAGCCGTGTTTATGAGGACCCATTTAACCAGGTCGCGCTGGATGTGATTTTCATCGACCCCCGCGGATCGGAACAGCGAGTGCCGGCTTTTTGGGCTGGAGGCGCCGTGTGGAGGGTGCGGTACGCCTCATCGCTGGCGGGCACCCATCGGTTCCGCAGTAATTGTTCCGAATCGCAGGACAAAGGGCTGCACGGGATCACCGGCGAGGTCGAGGTTCGTCCTTATGCGGGCAACAACCCGCTTTATGTGCACGGCCCCTTGCGTGTGGCTTCCAACGGGCGCTACCTCGAACATCTGGATCACCGCCCTTTCTTCTGGTTGGGGGATACCTGGTGGATGGGGCTTTGCCATCGATTGCGCTGGCCGGAGGAGTTTCGCGTCCTCACTGCGGACCGGAAGGAGAAGGGGTTTAACGTCATCCAGATTGTGGCGGGGCTCTATCCCGACATGCCGCCTTTTGATCCACGGGGCGCCAATGAAGCTGGGTATCCATGGGAGACCAATTACACCCGCATCCGGCCTGAATACTTCGACGCGGCCGACCATCGTCTGGGTTACCTGGTTGAGCAGGGTTTCACGCCGTGCATTGTGGGAGCTTGGGGTTACTTCCTGCCATGGATGGGAGTGGAGAAGATGAAGGCGCACTGGCGTTATCTCATTGCTCGCTACGGGGCTTGGCCGGTGGTGTGGTGTGTGGCGGGCGAGGCTAATTTGCCGTGGTATCTTGCCCCGAGATTTCCTTATGACGACCGCGACCAGGTTCGTGATTGGACCGAGATCATGAGGTTCGTGCGGGAGACCGATCCTTTCCACCGCTTGATGACAGTCCACCCCACCGCCATCAACCGCTACACGGCCCGGCACGCAACCGATGATCCGGGCCTGCTGGACTTCGATATGCTCCAGACTCCGCACGGTCAACGCGAGAGTGTGCCTGTCACGCTGAGGGCCGTGCGCGATTCTTATGCCGCCAAGCCCCTCATGCCGGTTATTGACGGCGAGGCCAGCTACGAGATGCTGAACGACAGGCTGCCAACGGAATGGACTCGGCGCATGTTCTGGCTGTGCATGATGAATGGAGCAGCGGGCCACACCTACGGCGCCAACGGCATCTGGCAGTGCAACCGGCCGGGCCAGCCCCATGGGGCATCCCCCCACGGAGGCAGCTACGGCCAGATCCCTTGGAACGAAGCGATGCACTTGCCCGGCTCCCGGCAGATTGGGCTTGCCAAGGCATTTCTCCAGCAGTTCCCCTGGCATCGCTTTGAACCGCACCCGGAGTGGGCGATTTTGATCGTTGGCCATCACGGCGATGGACCTTGGGGGCGAATCGGCCAGCCCAGCGATCTTTCCCGCCAGCCACAGGCGGCAGGTATTCCCGATTCGGTGCGGATCATCTATGTGCCAGAGAATGAGGCCATTGAGGTTCGCGGCCTTGGCTCCCAGGCCAGGGAGATGGCGGCGTATTTCGATCCGGTGAGTGGGGAGAAAACACCGCTGGGTCTGGTCCAGGCCGACGACCGCGGGGTGTGGAAATGCCCGCCGCCATTGGCTCAGGCCCATGATTGGGTGTTGGTTCTGGAACCTCCTGAGCCAAAGCCCAAGCCCAGCGAGGGGATTGGACCCGCAAGTGCGGTGTCCCCGAAATAGCTAGAGCCTGTCCCAGAAGCTCTGATTCCGGACCTTTGTCGCAGCCTTTGTCGGAACCTTTGTCGAGAAGAGGCCAATCCGACAAAGGTTTCGACAAAGGCTGCGACAAAGGTCTCCCACCTCACGGGGTTTTTGGGACAGGCGTTAGTTATACACTTGACAGAGGCCCTTGATCCTCGGCACGTTGCGCGGATGCAGAACATGAACAAGCTCGCGCTTCTCTTTGTTTGGTGTGCCGGTTTGGCAACCCAAGGCGCATCCACTGGGCCCTCTGACGCTTTAGGCCTCTGGCAGAAGGGCGCTTTGCGCGGTGCAAACGTCATGCAGGCACAGTGTACCGTCAAGGACCTGAGCGTCCTCCGGGCCTGGGGCGCGAATCTCGCCGAGATTCCTGTTTCGAATGTATATGCCCCGACACCGCCCTACGCATTCCAGCCCGAGAACCTGGCCAAGCTGGATCGGGCCGTGGAGGCGGCCGAACAAGCGCACCTCTATGTTGCATTGACCTGCCGCGAAGGACCGGGCCGGCCCGATTTTGAGCGCAGTCATGAAATCTGGAGGGACGCCCTGGCCCAGGAGGCCTACGCGAAGATGTGGCGCGAGATTGCTGCGCACTACCGCGGACGGGCTTCCATCGTCGGCTATGACCTCATGTGCGAGCCTCATCCGGACCAGGAAGCCAAGCAGCCTCTGGGAGACTGGAATGCGCTGGCCAAGGCCATCACGCGTGCCATCCGTGAGGTTGACCAGCAGACTCCGATTCTGGTCAATTCGATTGGCTGGGCCTATCCGCAACAATTCGAGGTGCTGCAACCGACTGGCGACCCGCGGACAGTTTACACGGTCCACTTCTATGATCCCCACTATTACACACACCAGAAGCCAGGAGACAAAATCACCTATCCCGGATTCCGCGTCCCTGGCAAGCAGGAGGCCGCGTGGGACAAGGCGACACTGGAGGCCCAACTCGCGCCGGTTCGGGCTTTCCAGCAGAAGCACCACGTGCCCATCTTTGTCGGTGAGTTTGGCTGCGCTCGCTATGCCCCGGGCGTGGAGGAGTGGCTGCGCGACCAGATGGACCTCTACGAGGGCTACGGATGGTCTTGGGCTTATTGGGCTTTTCGGGAGTGGGACGTGATGAACATCGAACGCACTGCCGAGGCTGCCGATAAGACAAACCATCCCGACACGCCCCTTCTGCGCCTCTTCAAGAGCTACTTCGTGAAGGGGAATCCAGAACTCCTGACATAGCCTCATAGTTTTCGCCATTTCTGGGCATTTTCTGGGCGGACAATACTGGCGGGGGGGGAACCCAAAACTGTCCGCTTTTTTGACCGCCGGGCTAACATCGGCGCGTATGGCCAATACCCTATGCGACGACCTCTTTCCAGAGGCGCGAAACCCACAAGGCACCCATGTCATCAACGAGCGATGCCTGCTGCTGACGCAGGAAGGTCACCGCCTTGTGCTCGTGTCAGGAATGCCCCTGGCACAGTATGCGGTGGGCAACCGCATGTCCGAAGCCCACGCCATGGTGAGCCTGATCGATGTAGGTTGGGCGGATCAGAACGACGTGGCCAGAGCCTTTGGTTACTCGGTCCGCACGGTGCGGCGCTGTCAACAACGCTTCGAGGGGGGCGGCTTGGCTGCACTGGGACGCCCCCGCGGTTATCCGCAGGGGCGTGCCCGCCTGGCGGCCTCTCGGCGAGGCTGGGTCCAACGGCTCAAGGCCCAAGGCCGCTCGCACTACGAGATCGCGCGGCGGCTTGGGGTCAGTGTGCAAGCCGTCCGCAAAACCGTGCGACGTTTAGGCTGGAAGCCCGCACGGATGGTCGTTCAGACCGAACTGCCTCTTGAGCCGCGGACGACCACCGCTGCGAACCAGCCCCCCGTGGAGACCCCTTCATCGACTCATTCACCCGCATCTGGGGGGAACCCAAAACTGTCCGCTTTTTGTGCATCCGTGGCGCCGAGCCCACTGCCGCGCAGCCTCGACACCGACCCGGCTCATCGCTGGACCGATCGGTTGCTGGCACGCCTGGGATTGCTGGAAGATGCAGCCCCGTTGTTCGGGTGCGCCGCCGCCGTGCCGTGCGTCGGCGTGCTCTTGGCCTTGCCGGCGTTGGTGGCCAGCGGCGTTTTCGACTGTGCTCAGAGGATCTACGGCAGCCTGGGGCCAGCCTTCTATGGATTGCGCACCAGCTTGCTCACACTCTTGCTCATGGCGCTGTGGCGCATCAAGCGACCGGAGGGCCTCAAGGAACACTCCCCTCAAGACTTGGGGCGTGTGCTGGGCTTGGACCGGGCGCCCGAAGTCAAAACGCTGCGGCGGAAACTGGCCTGCCTGGCGGCCACCGGACGCGCCGCGCAGTTTGGCCTGGCTCTGGCCCAGCGACGGGTCGCCTTGCGCGGAGCCGCCTTGGGTTTCCTCTACGTGGATGGCCACGTGCGGGTTTACCACGGCAAGCACCGTCTGCCCAAGGCCCACGTGGCTCAGATGCGCCTCTCGGTGCCGGCCACTTCGGACTATTGGGTCAACGACACGTGCGGCGATCCGCTCTTTGTCGTCACGGCACAGGCTAACGCCGGCTTGGTCAAGATGCTGCCCGGCATCCTGGAGCAGGTGCGCAGCTTGGTGGGCAAACGACGCATCACCGTAGCCTTTGATCGCGGCGGCTACAGTCCCAAGCTCTTCCTCCAAATCCTGGCCGCGGGCTTTGACGTGCTGACGTACCGCAAAGGGCGCTGCCGCCGCGTCCCCCGCAAGCGCTTCCGGCCATGTCGCACCCGTTGTGAGGGACGGACCTTCCTCTACGTCCTGGCCGACCAGGAGGTGCGCTTGCTCAAGGGCAAGCTGCGCATGCGGCAGGTCACCCGCCTGAGGGACAACGGGCACCAAACCCCCGTCCTGACCTCGCGCCGGGATCTGTGCGCTGCCCAAGTCGCCTATCACATGTTTGATCGCTGGCGACAAGAGAATTTCCTGAAATACCTGTGCGACGAATACGCGTTGGACGCGTTAGTCGAATATGCCGCGGTGCCTGATGATCCCACTCGTGAGGTTCCCAACCCGGTCTGGGCGGCCGTGGACGCCCAATTGCGCCAGGCGTATGCCCAACTGGCTCGGCTGCAGGCCGAATATGGCCTGGAGGCGCTGGTCAACCTGGAGCAGCAGCAGCAGACCATGCGCGGCTTCAAGATCGCGCAGGGCAAGCTCGGCCAGCAAATCGACACTGCTTGGCAGCGTGTAGCGCGACTGGAGAAACGCCGTGCCGCCGTGCCCCGGCGAGTGCCGATCCAAAGCATCACCAAAGAGCCCGTGGTGAAACTGGCTCCAGAACGCAAACATCTAACCAATGTGATTAAGATCGTGGCTTACCAAGCCGAGAGCGATTTGCTGAGATTAGTCGCGCCCTACTATCGGAGGGTGGGCGACGAAGGTCGAACTCTGATCCAATCGGCTTTGGCCAGCGCGGCGGATCTCGAAGTCACCCAAACGGAGTTGCGGGTGAGCTTGGCTGCGCTAAGTTCGCCGCACCGCACGCGGGCGATTGCCGCGCTTTGCGAGGAACTCAACCGGACCAATACCCTCTTTCCAGGTTCGCGCTTGCGCCTGCGCTACACAATTCGGGAAGCGCCGTGAGGCAAAAAGCGGACATTTTGTTTGACGGCTATGTCAGGAGTTCTGGAATCATTATATACTGCAATTTCAATACCATGGCTATACAGGAAATAGCGTAGCTATCCGTATATGTCAATAATGACTTATCACCCATCCTCTTTCTTACTTACCGGCAAGTCTGCCGCATATTGAGATGTGCTAGTGCTGCCCATGGTCAACAAGCCTTTCTGCTAAAGCGTTAAGGCAGGCAAGCTTGAAGCCCTCGGTTTGACCAAAGAAATAAGGGAAGTGACGAGCGATTATTGTTCGTGGGTGTCTTATATCAGCAACGACACCGTTCCCGCCTAAATTGGCATTCAGCGCGGTATCCAAGACCCATCTTGGCACAATCAGCAACCCATTGGTGTTCTCGGCCAACGATAGGCAGATGTTCTGCAAATGAGTGAGATTGTGCTCGTCGTTAAGGTAGTGATGATAAAGGCTTCTGTTGTCCCTTCTGTTTCCCATCGTGGGTTTTCCGAGCAAATCGAGAAAGCAAACTCCTTGGAGAATGGCCTGTCTATCCACACCGAGTTGGGTGCAGATGGAGAACAGCCGCGCCATGATGTTGTGATAGTCGGTTAATTGTTCGGCACCCTGATTGGGTGCCATTGGGTGGTGTCTGTTGTTTTCTCTGCACCAAGTTGGTCCATTCTGGAGATAGGCCAGGACGTTAGCTGCGGCCTGCTCCCAGTCCTGCCCTGTCGGAAACTTCGGATCAAAACCAACAAATATCCAGCGAGCAAGCGCGGGATGTTGCCCTTGATACCCTTGATACGCGCCGTGAAGGTCCAGGTCAGGATGGTAAGCAAATGGCATGTTTAACGTTTCTCTGAGTTAAAAAGTTTGTGATACGACATTACTGCAATCTGTTTAGTCTCGTGGCGGATGTTCCATAGGCAGGTGCAACATCAACGAAGAACCTGCCCATAACCGCCGCCATCAGGGGACATACAGCAAGCGGAAGAACATACTCCTGGCCTGCATCCCCAGATACTGGGAGTTCGTGTCAGTCGTTGCCGTGAAAGGCGACCCAAGATTGGTCCAGATGCCCAGGCTCAGTGATGCCTGAAGTTGATATGTCAGGTTTGTCTCTAAACTACTGTAGTCCAATCGAACAGCCGCGCTTAACGTGGGCGCAAGTCCTTGAACCGTTGGAGGAGCGATGATAATAGTTGGCAGACTGGTATAACCTGAACCAGTATTGATGATATTGATGGCAGTCACGACACCATTGCTGACCGTTGCTGTAGCTGAAGCACCACTGCCGCCACCTCCTACAATACTCACGGCAGGAGCTGATGCATACCCAGAACCACCGCTAGTAATACTTGCACCGACCACGAAACCATAAGATAGTTGAGCGGTGGCTGTGGCTGAATAAGGGATAGGCAGTCCAACCAACCGATAGAAGCCATTATTCACCAACTGCGAATAAAGAGTTGTCGCTGCAACGAACGGTGAACCTAAGCTTGTCCATATTCCTGACTGCGCCACCTGCAGTTGGTAGCTGCTGCCGATGGTTAAGTCCGTAGAGGTGAGGTCAAGGGCTCCCACGATGCCAAGATTAGGGAGAATAGGAGGGCTTATAGCGATTGTGGGTGCAGTGGTGTAACCTGAGCCTGGATTGACGATATTGATTGCGGTCACAATACCGTTGCTTATCGTTGCCGTAGCTTCTGCACCACTGCCACTCCCTCCTACGAAGTAAAGCGTTGGTGCATTCGTATAACCGTATCCCGGATCTGTAATGGTACCGGCAACCACGAAACCATTGGTCACAACGGTGGTAGCTATAGCTGGACGACGGGGGCCAATGTCCCAAGGCAAAGCTGGAACGCCGTCAAAAGTCGTGCCCCAGCCCGTTGTCCCAGGCACATAATAGGCAACAGCATTGATCTCACCATCACTGCTAGCAAACACAGTCGAATCAGTTGTGGGGGTTGGGGCGTTACCCTGAAAACAGACTGTTGTCAGACTGCTGCAGGCGAAAAAAGCATAGTTGCCGATGTTGGTGACGCTGCTACCTATGGTGACGCTCGCCAGGCTTGTGCAATAATAGAACGCCGAGTCCCCGATGCTGGTGACGTTGTGGGGTATCGTGACGTTGGTCAGGCTGGCGCAGCCATAGAACGCCCCCGGCCAGATCTTGGTGACGCTGTTGGGAATCGTGACGCTCGTCAGGCTCGTGCAGTCATAGAACGCATCGTCTCCGATGCTGGTGAGGCTGTTGCCTAACGTGACGCTGGCCAGGCTGAAGCAGTTAAGGAACGCCGAGTCCCCGATGCTGGTGACGCTGTTGGGAATCGTGACGCTGGCCAGGGCGAAGCAGCCCGCGAACGCCTGCTCTCCGATGCCAGTGACCGGCAGGTTATTGGTCTCGCTGGGGATGGTCAGCGCAACGGGGCTTCCCTGATATCCCGTGATGGTGATCGCGCCGCTGTTGGTCGTGAAACGTAATTGGGCTTGCACCACTCCGGGCAGCACCAACAGCAGCAGAATCAAACCGATGGCCGGCCCCACCAGACCCAACCTGATGCTGAGCATTCCGAATACTGCTTTAGTTGTTTTCATAGATCTTCATTCTGTCGAGAAGCAGCATGTCCATATGCTCTTTAACTATGAGCAGTTGGTTCGAGGGAGTGTCGCCCCTCTAAACATCACCTTCAGTCTCTACATCAGCTCCTGTGGCTCTCTGAGGAAGGCTACAGGGGTATTCGCGCAGCAACATGGCGCTCAGAATGGCGATGACGGCCATAGCCACCAGCAGTTCGATTAGGGTAAATGCTGGATTGCCGCTGAACCTCCCGTCAAGTTCAAAGGTGTTCACCGGCTCCAGTTTCCGGGTAGGCCATTTCATAAACTCCCGTGTCAGCACGATTGAACGCCTCCCGAGCCACGGAGTCAAGAGAAATGAGCGCCCAGACCTCCACGCACCAGCCCATGAAGTCCCGTGCAAGAAACCCTCCCCTTCCCTCACCCTTGGCTCTCCAGGCCCCTTGCTCCCGTCTGCTGCTGCCTGGGAGGTGGTCTTGACCAGCCAGAGGTCAGAGGGCCAGGTGAATGCAACGGTCCAGGTCCAGTGGTGGTTGAGAGGATGACGCGGAGGGCGCGGCTGATGGCAAGTTCGTGATCCCAACGGCCCCTGAGGTCGGACTCAAAATGACAGCCAGGGGATGCTTGGTACGTGTTTTGGCGGGTGGATTCGGGGCCGGAAATCCTCTTTGTGCGCCCAGGAATCCCGTTGAAATGCCCGTCTTTTCAGCTTTTTGGGGAGTGTCAGTGGTAGGGTCAGCTCGTTCTCGTGGGTCCTGGGGCAAACCTGGGCCTAAGATTTCTCGGCACCGGCCCCGCGCCCGCAAATCAACCGGCCGAGCCTGCGCCGGGGTTTCTTCCTTGGGCACCGTGATTGGGTGGCTCGACTTCACCGGCGTTTGAGCTGGCGTCAACCTGGCAGTGCAGCACATGTCCGCTGGGGGTTCATTGATTCCAGGGAGGGTGGCACGAGAGCTGCTTTGGGCCGACGGGGAGAGTTCAACGGCGACGTGGATTGATTGAGATGCCAATTCCACCTGGGTCCTACGCGTCTCGTTGAACTTCGTGATTGAGGTCCACAGTCTCCTGGTTGGTCAGCTCCTCAACCTCCGGGCTGACTCCAAGGTGGGTGACCGCGCAGGTGGAGATTGTGGCGGTGTGTTTTTCCTGGGTGATGGTGATCTGACCTGGTTAAGGGTGGTCACGATGGGCCGGATGGATTCTCAGCTCGGGGATTTCTCTTCGTGGAGTCTTTAGGACATCTCATGTTGCGTCAACCTGGGGTGCCCTTCCAAAGCGGCGTTTCGACATCCCCAAACACCGCAAAACGTGGATGAACTTCCATGTCTCTGTTGTCAGGTCTGTTGTTAGTTTTGACCAGAGAAGTTGAAAAAAGCCTGTAAAAATAGGGGTGATGCGCATAGCAGAACTTGATTTATTGATACAAGTCGTAGTAACCGAAGACGTCGTTCTTGTCGAACTTCAGATCGCGGTAGGCCCAGCACTCATAATGGCCGTCCACCATCACGATGTTGGCCCGCAGGTTGTGGCGGCAGCCCGGCTGCTTGGGGGGCGTATAGACCTTCCAGTCGTGCGTGGCCGGGTCGGGCGGGAAGGTCACGATTTCGGTCGTGTAACCGCTGGCGGGGACCCGATTCGGGTCACGGGGCACGCCTGTGTCACCCATCATCCAGACCTGGGCCGGCCGCGGTATCTGCTGGAGTTTGCGGCTGTGGAGCGGGACCGCGGGGTTCATGTTGTAAGCATAACGAATGATGGTGCTTTCGACCGGCCCATATCCTTCCCAGCGGGCGCCGAACACGATGTTAATGTCTTTGTCCAGGACGGCGGGACAGCGCCAGACGTTGTTCGAGATGACTTGCGACACGATGTAGCGATTCGTCGAGAGGGTCTGCCACCACCATAATCCGCCCGGGGCGACCCCGTTGCCGGTCCACCACTCGGTGTAGAGGTCCGGCAACTGCTGATTGTTGTCGTCGGCGTAGAGCAGGAAGGCCACTCCCAGTTGGCGGAGGTTCGAGCAGCACCGGATGCCCACGGCCTTGCCCTTGGACCGGGAGAGCGCCGGCAAAAGCATGCTCGCCAGGATCGCGATAATGGCGATGACCACCAGCAACTCGATCAGCGTAAAGCCCTTCTTCTGTATTGATCTGCTCACGGTTTCCGGCCCAGATTCTCACGCCGCCGGCAGGAAATCAACTGCTGATTTGGCCGTAATCGGCAGTGAAGGCGCAGACGGAGTGCCGGGCGGACCCCTCACCCCAACCCTCTCCCCTTCCGAAGGGGAGAGGGCGGAGCGTCGGCAGCCTCTCGAACTTCCGGGCGTCTCCGGTTCCTCGAGCCGCTAGCGAGAATTCTCCCTCTCCCCATCCGATGGGGAGAGGGTTGGGGTGAGGGGTCTGCTCGCGGTCCCGCTCCCGCCTTCACTGAGTCCGTACATTTGCCCGGCACCCTTCATTGACTTTGGATGCTCCCGATGATAGTCTGCGGAGCGCTATGAGACCGCTGCTGCGATTCGCGCAATTGTTGGCCGGTTCAGCCCTCCTGGCATGGAATTCCTCAACGTTGGCCGGCACCTGGTCCGACCCTTTTTCCGAGGCTGTTCTGGGAGCCGATTGGCAGGGAGACAGGGATTTCTTTTCCATCGTCGATGGCGCCCTCAGGGGCATTAGCGCCACACCCCTTGCTCCCGAACCGCTGCACCGGGTGGAGGTTGGGAAGGACTGGGCTGACTATACCGTTGAGTGCCGGATCAATGTGGTCGAGCCGAACCTGCTTGTGTGCACCAAGGGCGCCCTGGTGCTGCGCGACAACGGCACCGACGGCTACCTCTTCGCCCTCCACGTGGCCACCAAAACGATCGAGGTTTACCGGCTCTCCGACCAGCAGATGCTGCTCTCCCAGGCCGCCCCGTTGGAATTGAACACCTGGCATCTGGTGCGCGCCGACCTTCAGGGTCCGGCCATGACTTTCTTCGTGGACGACCAACTGATCGGGACGCTAACCGACGACCGATCCTTGTCGGGCGCAGCCGGTGTTGCCGTTCAGGATACGATGGTGACCCTTTTTGAGAATTTCACCGTCAGGGGGCCGGACATCCCCAGTAACGGGCTGGAAGTGAGCGTCGGCCCCAACCTCGTCCTGAGCTGGCCGAGTTCCTTTACCAACTACGTTCTCAAGGCCGCCTCCGACCTCTCTCCGCCAGTCGCGTGGAGCACAGTGACCAACACCCCCGTCAATGCGGGCAGCCAGGTCACCGTCACGCTGGACCGTCCTGCGAGCGGCAACCGCTTTTACATGCTCGCGCCCAAAGGGCAGTGACTAAGTGGGCCGTTGTTGACATTCTTCCCATTCCAGCCACATTCCCGCGAATGAATGCGATTACCACACTAACACCGCAACAACTCCGAAAGGCAGCCGGCATCAAAGAGAGGATCGACGCGCTCCAGGAACAACTGAACGAGATCCTTGGCGCCGAAGTCCTTGCTTCTGCCCCTGCCGAAACGCCTCGAGCATCGAAGAATGGGAGGAGGAGAAAGCGCAGGAAGATGAGTCCGGAAGCTCTTGCGAATATCCGGGCAGGCTCAGCAGGCAAGACGGGCGGCAGAGAGAGCCGAGGCTCAACCCGAAGCCGCCTCGGCTATAGAAGGAGCAAAGCCCAGGAAGAAGCGAAGCGCGTCCTGGAGCAGAGCACTCTCAGCAGCGATGAAGAGGAGGTGGGCCAAGGTGAGGGCGCAGGGGAAGTCGAGGCTGTAAATGGTTTTTTCGCAGTGAGACTGTTGGTCCGGTGGTTCCGACGGAGATTCCCTGGATCACTTTGTTGGCCCGGGCCAGTTGGTGAGTGAATGCCATCTCGCCTGCCAGGGCCTGCATCAGCGCCATATCAAACTGTCACCGCGCCCTCCTGCCGCGCACGGTTTCGATAAGCGCTTCGAGCCGCGATTGCAGGGTGGGAATCATAGGGTCCGCCACGGGCGGGACTTCAAGTTCGATTGAAGGAAGGGCGAGGTGTTTGCGGACAAACTCCTGGATGAGCGCGCCCTCCCAGGCGCAGTGGCTGGCGCCGGGAATCCGCGACACGACCACCGCCTCGGCGCGGGAGCTTCGGCATTGCGCCACGATGCGCCGCGCGCGATCCGCCGTCGAGCCCACCATGGGGTCAGACAGCGCAATGCGCGCCAAGGCCTCCCAGGGCGGCAACTGCTCCGGGATCGGCTCCAGGGCGTGTCCAAACATGAAATCCGCCCCGCAGATCCTGCCGCCGCACTCCTCGAGCAGGTTCATGGCCCGCAGATCCGCAACAGGGTTGACCCAGAATACTCGGACTGCCTCCGCGTCAAGAATGAATGCGCGGCGCCGGACGCGCTCCTTGGCTTGGGCCAGCAACCCGCGAAGCACGGTCGCACTCTCCTCGCGATCCGAGCAAAAATGGATGGCGAGCATCTCCGCTACCAGCATTTCCAATGCGGGCAGCGGGGCTCCTTCTGCGCCATAGGCCAGCCGCCTGAGTTCAGACAAGAGGGCGCGGACCTGGTTGGCCTCACGTATCCCCTCGGCAAGCAGTTGGTCATCGAGCGGCTGCGCAGCCAAGCCCCCCAAAGCGACACCAATGCGCTCGAGTTCCTCCCGCACACACTCCACCTGTGTGCGCGCCGCTTCCAGGCCGCCGGGCAACGAACAGCCAGGCTCGGCCCGGGCCGGCGCCCGGCGTCGCGGCATCTCCCACCAAAGCACCGGGAATCCCATCCGCTCCAACCGCTGGGCAATGGCGGAAAAATCGTCGCAGACCGCCCCGGTGCTGCAAATCAGCAGATCAGGGCGCGGGAAATGTTCCCCATTCAGGAAGGCCGGCAGCATGGCCCGAACCGGGCAAAAGGAGGCATCGATGCCCAGTCTCGAGGCCTGTTGCAGGAGCCCGTCGCTGCACTCCATGAGACAGGGTGTCCACCAGGCTCCGTCCGGATAGAACGCCCGCAGCTTCGGCAACGCGTAGGCCATCACGGGGACCGTGCCCAGATCCTTCATCGTACCCACCAGCAGATCCCCACGCGCCCGCGCCTGGTCCAATCTCTGGTTTTCGGTGAGCAGAAAATTCCAGAGCCGCAACGAAGCCGCCGAGTTGTCGAAATGTAATTGTCGCAGCCTGAGGTCGCCCGCATGCGACACATGGCGGCTCAAGCGGCCGCCGTATGCGGGTTCGCGCAGGCCGGCGTTGACCAGATCGGTGTGGCGGGCGTCCCAATCCTCCAGGGTGATCTTCTTAGGAACGGCGTTCATCCGAACCATGGCATATGCTACCCAATCCTCGGGTTGCCCAATAGTGTGTAACGACCAACCACGCTCCCTCTCCCCATCGGATGGGGAGAGGGCCGGGGTGAGGGGCCGTCCCTTTGTGGTGCCTCGCACGCACTCCGCATGAGGCCTTCACCTGAGCGCCTCCAGGAATGCCTGGACACGACCGGCATTGCGCTGGGAGCTGCCGCCTGACTCATCCGCCTCGAGTAACAGAAGCGGGAGCTTGAAGGCCTCGCGAAGGCCCTCGGCTTCGGCCCGCCAGAGATCACACGCGACATGGTGCCAGAGGATGAGCCCTTGCACCTTGCGCTCAGCCAGGCGCTGGTCAAGCCAGGCATACAGACGCGTATTCGGGCGTTGGAACACATCCACGCACTGGTCCAGAATGCATTGCGCCAGCTCGTCGGCCATCCCGTCAACCTGGTCGCATCCGGGCCTCCAAGGCTCTTTCTCCTGATCCTGATCCAGGGCATGCGGGGCCAGGGTGCGCTCTCCGCTTTCGGTGGCGTTGAGCACCAGGGCGCCGCCCATCGCCTCGATCTGGCCTATCAATTCCATATCGTTCGTGCCCAGCGGCCCGCCGATCAGCGCAAGGCGCGGCGCCCTATTCTCCTCCCGGGCTTGAGTGCCAGGCGCAGGCTGGCGTCGAGGCGGCAGTTTGAACGAGCCCTCCCGGTGAAATTGGGCGACTGCGTTCGCATAAGCGGAGCCGTAACACCATCGCCCCGCCCGCGCCAACTCCGTGCGGGCCGCGCGGTAGCTCTGCAGGTGGTGTGCGAGCAATTGCGCTGTGGGCGCCCGGCCTCCCACCTGCACCAGAAAATCGCCGAGCCGCTTCAACTCTGCGCAAATCAGCTTTCGAACTGCCCCCGTCTGCCAAGTTGCCGGCAAGTTGAAAAGAAAGCTCCGGTCCGCTGCCGCGCCGCCAATTGAATCGTGCGCGCGCCGCAGTTGATCGCAATGGGTCGCGAAGACAAAGGCGAACTCCGTTCGTGCTTCGGCCAAACGCAGCACTCTCTGGGCGAAAGGGCAGACCCCCTCGCCAACCCCGGCGCGCGGCGACCCAAAGCCGGGGTGAAACCAAACGCCGCAGGGTTCGTGGCCGTGAGCCCGAATCCACTCGGCAGGGATCCAAGGGCTGGCAACGATAACTTTCATGCTGCATTTGGCGACCGGCCATGCCAGGCGCGCCCTCGATCCTTTGCTTGGGAGGCGAGCAAGTCCGGCCTGATTGCCGTTGTCGATTCGCATCGTGAACGGATCGTCGCGGCAAGTCAATTCATTGAAGGAAAAGAACTTGCTTTTTCGCCCGGTCCTGTATGATGGGCCCCAGGATGATGAGCATCCGATGAACACCATGAAACACACCCTCGAGAACCTCAAAGAAGCATTTGCCGGAGAAAGTCAGGCCAGCCAGAAGTATCTGGCCTTCGCTAGAAAGGCCGAAAAGGACGGCTTTCGAAACGTTGCCGCCCTTTTCCGCACCACAGCCGAAGCAGAGCGAATTCACGCCGAGGGACACCTCGGCGCCCTGGACGGCATCGGGTCCACCGCCGCGAATCTTGCGGCGGCCATAGAGGGGGAGACCTATGAATACACGAAGATGTATCCGCCCATGCTCAAGCAGGCGGAAGCCGAGGGCCACAAGGCCAGGCGGATGTTCGATTACGCCACCAAGGCCGAGGCCGTCCATGCCCGGCTTTACCAACTCGCCTTGGAAGCGGTTCAGAAGGGCCAGGATTTGCCCGAGCCGAAAATCTATCTGTGTCCCGTCTGCGGCCACATCGAGTTCGGAACTCCTCCCCAAACCTGCCCGATCTGCAAAGCCAAAGGCTCCAGCTACGTCCAGGTCCGGCAATAAACAAACAGCCGCTCAGAATCGGCCGGCCAGCTCGCCCACTGCCCCGGAAGGCACCCCGGGAGCGATTGACGGGCATCCGGGGCGCGTGCCGGGACTCCTGGCCGACTCGCCGTCCAGCGTCCAGCGATTTGTCGTTGCGCAGCGGGAGCATTTGCGCCACGCTCCCGTTTAACCTCCAAGATGAAGAATCGTCTGGACTTGAAAAACGCCAGTCGGAGCATCCGCCGGGCACGCTTTGCCTTTCTGCCCTTAATTCTCGCTCAACTGCTGAGGGTCACCGCTGCTGAAAACCCGACACGCCTGCCTCCCGACCTTTTACGGATGCCGGTCATGGTTACAATCCCCGTTCCCGGGTCTTCAAATCGAGAGTTCACGGGGTCTGGATTTTACCTCCAATTTTCAAACAAATGCCTTTTCGTCACGGCAAAACACGTGATACTTGATGTTAATGTCACCTCTTTGCCTCTGAAGAACACAAATGCCACGCTTTATTGCCTGACATTGGGACCTGATGCAGACAGGCGGTGCATCATTAACCTCGATTTGGGGTGCCTAAGAGGAAAGGGGTTCATACGACCTCACCCCCGTCGTGATATTATTGCTATCTATCTCGGGACCGAGGACGGGTCAAACGTGGTTCACTTTAACACAGGCATTTCGGTCGTTAAGGGTGGTGCGGGTCCTCCGGTCTGGGATACCGCTAAGAGCTGCCAACTTGCAGATAACGTTTTGGAGGGAGATGATGCTCTGATTCTCGGTTTCCCGACGGAACTGCTCGATGGGGGGTCACGTGAAGTTGATTTTCATTTGCCCCTAATACGGAGGGGGATGATTTCACAGAAGAATGGCACCACCGGCAAACTCATCATTGATTCCGGCGTTTTTGGAGGCAATAGCGGTGGTCCATTGGTAATCAACGAACGTATTTCTGCTTCCCGAGGGGAGGTACAAGATAGCGGGCATAATGGTTCAATTCGTGCCCGCAGCAACGAGAGTATTTGCGGACGTTGGCGTAACTAATAGCGTGCTGGTCTATTCTGGATACTCTGTATCAGAACCGATTGACGGCGCTCTTGAGATAATAAGGCAGTTTAAGTGACGAATCAAAATGTTCTGAATCGAAACCACACTTTTTTCCCAAAAGTCGGGGCATCCTCGTTCAACATACGAGGTCACGTTTTTTGACCGCTCATTTACCTCGTTCCTCGGTTCCTCCGGGGTCATTTGAGACGATACGTGATCACTCCCTTGGAAAGAGCGTACTCGTTCAACCGCACTTGAACCTTTTCCCCTTCATTCAATCGAATTCGGTGGACGTGGAATAACTTCCCAG
Organism: uncultured bacterium; assembly: GCA_963749495.1. GTDB lineage: Bacteria > Verrucomicrobiota > Verrucomicrobiia > Limisphaerales > UBA8199 > CAVQND01. The sequence continues at coordinate 7,329 of CAVVMW010000010.1, read as the reverse complement.
AGGGTTTGCAGAGCAGGGAATGACCGCTTGAAATGGTGACTCGGAAGAAATCCTGCCAAGACACTTTTCAATTTGCCCCTCAATCGCCAGATCGCTTTTCAATCGTTCTCCCCGGGAAGGTTTGCGGATACCGCTTTGACTTTGAGCGGTCTCCTTCTGCGGATTGACCCCGTGCATTCTCGGCAAAGCGTACCACCCCCTTGAGCGAGAACTCGAAACTCACGGGATTGCAAAACGTGATCGTGCTCCCGCACTGCCGACAAGGTCTCGTGCCGAAAACGACACGGTTATTGATGGGGTCTTTTTTGGTCGCCGTTTGCCTTTTTTCGCTCTGAAAACAGCTACCAGTATAGAATACGAGTACGGAGAATCACGATGCCTTCAGTCCAAACAGGGCAGCCAATTTCCGATCCACGTCACGCTGTAAATCCGGGGACAACTCGCCCAATTCGCGGCGAATAATGGCGCTCGTCAACGTGACCAGGCGGTGCAAGCGCAAAACGGAGGGAACGCGCAATCCCGTCGCCGCAAAATCCTTTTGGCCCGGCTCAAGGACGATGTTGGTGGCACTGACAGCCGTCGGAACCTGGCTGCTGATGAAGGCCACGATCACATGGCGATGGGGGCCGATTGGGTCAGTCAAACAAAGCGCTGGCCGGACTTTTTCGGCGGTCAGCTCATCGAACGGAAAAGGCACAAGGACGATTTTACCCTTGGTCATGGAACGGCTTGCCGTCGGCGGCAGTGTAAACGTCCTCCGCCGCATCTTTCAGAAAATCGAACGCCGGGCTGGCTGACACTGCTTTCGTCCAAGCCGCCTCCGAGACGTCCTCCGCTTCCGGGACTAAAACGATCACGCGAACACGGCTTTGCCCCGGAATGGGCAACGGCTCATCCAGCCGCAACTGATGTTGCGCGTCCACAATTCCAGTTGTTTCAATCGCATTCACGATGAACACAATCTGGCTGATCTGGGCCGAAAGACAAGACTTTTGTCCGGGCGCAGGACGCACGAAATTCAGAATTGGGCGTCGTTTTGTTCGGCGGCGACCGAACAAAACAGCGGTGGATTGGGGATCGCGATGGGGCAATCAATCGCGGCGGGGCCGCGCTCATACCGCTTACGCTCGACACGCTTAATGAACCGTGCAGGGCATGCCGAATGAGCTTGCCACCGATGGGGATGTGTGCGAAATACGTCTTCGGTGGTTTGTCACGAGGGCGCGCCCGTAGCTCAGTTGGATAGAGTATCTGTGTCCCTTCGGCAAGCCTGCGGATGGCCCAAAAATCCCAAGATCTTTCCGAGGCGGGGCCGGACGGTCCCGGCCGGCAGCGTGGGCGCCCGGAGATTGGGGACTATAGGGCCAGAGCGGGAGTGGGCTCAGCCGGTGTCGGTGGGCGTGGAGACCAATAAGTAGTTCCATGGGAGCCAGCGCTCCGGGTGCTCTTGAACCTGGCGGCTGTTTCGCTGCAGGGCCGTAAGATAGTCGAAGGGGTCGGCTCCGTTGAGGCGGCAGGTGTGGATGAGGCTCATGAAGAGGTCCCCCACTTCAGCGCCATGCTGGGTTTTGAAGAACAACGAGTTTTTCCGGTGGAGGATGGCCATTTTGAGCGCCTGCTCGCAAGGTTGTTGTCCAGCGGAGCTCCCGGCTGGCGCAAGAACAAGGTCAACGCCTCCCAGTGGTTTTGCACATAGCGGATGGCCCGGCCCAAGCCGGAGTTGGGTTCGACCCGTTTCTGATCCAGTTGTTGGCCCATCCACTGCCGCAGTTGTTCCATCACCGGGCCGCTGTGGGTCTGGTGGAAGGCCAAGCGCTCTTGGGACGATAAGCCTTTTTCTTTGGCCTGGGCGTCGTGGCGGTAAACCGCCCGCAAGCTCTGGAGCACGAAGCGACACTCCTCCGGGAAGTTGGCGGCGACCTCAACGAACCCTCGACGGGCATGGCTCATGCAATTGGCCAGCAGGGCCGCGAACTCCTTGGGGTCATTGCGCGAAAGGGCATCGCACATCTGGATGGGGGGCGGCAGCTTCGGGTCTCGTTGCCGGAGCAGTTCGTTGAGATTTTCCCCGGCATGTTGATGGCCGGTGAAGAACAGGGCTATGGGGTGGCCGCCGCCTTCGGCCAGGATGCCCGAGGTGAAGATGCCCGTTGGCTCTTTGGCTTGCTGGGCGGGCTCCCTTTGAGTGGCCGCTGCCTCGGAGCGGCTTGGGCGCAAGCTCAGCACGCTCATATTGGTGTCGTCGTTGTAGAGCAACGGTTGCTGCGCCGCCTGGCGTTGGAGTTCTTGGAACACGGGCTGGGCGGCCCGGCCCCCCGCCGCGCCCAGCTCCCATTGCGTGGTGGCGGGCAGGGGCACGCCAAAGCCGGCCTGGAGTTTTTCGATGCGGGCATGGGGCACGCCACTGCCATAGCGCAGCACCGCGACCATGCTGCCGACGCTCTCATCATACTTCTGGGTGCCCGCCTCCGGCGGAGCGGGAGCCGTGAAGACTTGTCCGCAGAGATGGCAGCGCAGCTTTTCCAGTTCATAAACCGTGGCCGGGAAGATCGGTTGGGCGATGATGCGCAGGATCGGGCTGGGCTCGGTCAGGGCGTAGAGTTTGCCTTGGGTGCAGGCCGGGCAGGGCTGGCCTGCGTGCAGTTGGGGGTGAGCGACTTGAACCCGACGAGCCCCAGTGTAAGCGGCGGCGCCGTGGCGGCCGTGTCCCTTGCGTTTGGCACCCGGCGCGGGTTGGCCAGCCTGGTCTGCGGCGGCAGTGGCCGGGGCGCCCGCTGCGGCGGGGCTGGGCGGCAGGATGCTATCGGTTTTCTCCGTCCTGGGGCCAAAGAGCAAGTAGCGCAACCGCCCCAGAGACATCTTCTCCTGCCCAACCAACTGCCACAGTTGCTGCACGCTGCCCACCAGCTTCTCCAGCAGTTGGTAGTCCGGTTCACGCAGCCTTGCCGAGGGGACACGGTTGATTGGTGAGTGCTTGATTGCGGGTCACAAGGGTTCATGTATTGATCGGCCGCCCACTGGTTTTGAATCTGCCAAGATTTCGAACAGAATACGCCTCTGTGCGGTCTAACACTCCGGACCCATCTGCATCGGGTGGCGTCCGCAAGCGGCGATTATGAAAACGAACGTAACGGTTTTCTTGGGCGGGATGGCTCTGCTCGTTCTGGGAGGTTGCGCCCTATCTGAGGGGAATCCTGATCGCGATGCCAAAACCACCAAACCGAGTCACGTGGAAGCAGAGGCTCGCCACCACGGAAGCCAAACGTCCGGCAGCTTCTGACTTCCCTATCATTGGCTACCTTGAAAGGCGCGGCCAAACGATCACTATCAAAGCTGGAGCCCAAGGGCCGGTCTATTCCGTCCAGACCTCTGAGGGCAAAGTCCTGTTTGAGGATGTTTCCGCTGAACAACTCAGAGCCAAAGCCCCCGAACTGCATGAGTTCCTCAAGACGGCAATGACCAGAGGGCCAGGCAAACGCGTCGTGGTAGATGCCAGCGTGCAGCCTGTTCGGGCGCGTTGAGAGCAGTGGGCCGACGAGCGTTCCAGTCGAGTCCTGGCCCATACCCCAGCAAACGACGAGGGGCTGATTTGATGGTTGTTGATGGCTGCCGATTTCAAACAGGGTCGTTGAGGTTGTTGGGGTCATTGCGGGTGATTATCTTGATCCTTTCTCTCTTGCCTGGCCGCCGACGAAGCAGGGCGAATTGCTCCACTTCGTCAGAATCGGCCAGGCGGTTGCGGGCGTAGTTCTCTGCGTCCTCCCGGGTGTCGAACCGGCAGGCAGTCTCGTAATTGCGGCCGTCCTTGAACCAGATCAACAGGGCCCAGGGAGCGCAGCGAGTGGGTGCGCCAATGAAACGAGCCATATCAGGTCAGTGGGAAGGCAGGCATTTTGACGAGGGCAACGTCATCGGCGTCCAGGTGCCAGCGGCGGAGTGATATTCCCGGAAAACCGCTGGTTTGAAATTCCCTTCTTCTTCCCTGGTCTTTTCTTCCGGCTATTCTCCTGAGAGCTCTTCTTGCTTCTTCGCCTTGGTTCTTCTTCGGGCCGATTGTTTTGTTTTGATCCGCTCGGCGGCTGTGTTGCTGTTGGGGCGCGATGAGCCCAAAGTCCAAGCGACGTAAGTGCCAGTGTTGCAACGCGTTTTTCTTCCCGGATTACCGGAACCGGAAGCATCAACGCTACTGCGAAAAACCGGATTGCCGCCGGGCCAGCAAGCTCGCCAGCCAGCGGCGCTGGTATCGCCAACCCAAAAATCTTTCGCACTTTCGGCAGGGCGAAGGCACCGACCGGGTGCGGGCTTGGCGCAAGGCTCATCCAGGGTATTGGAAGCGGAAAACCCCTGCGTCTGAAGGCACTCAACCAATTGAGGCAGAAGCGGTTAACCCCGAGCAGACATCTCGTAACGTACCGAGACCTCTGCCCGGTACGTTACAAGATTTCTGCCTGGCACAGGAGCCCGCGTTTATCGGACTGCTCTCGATGTTTGCGGGCAGTACGTTACAAGATGACATCCAGCCTTTGATCCGCCGCCTGATAGAACAGGGTTGCATCATTCTGGGGCGGGTGCTTCCAGAGCAACGCAACGAAAAACCATGTTCTGATTATGATCATCAAACGTCTCCTCCGACCCAATCGGCTCCGTGAGGTCCCCAGCAGTTTTAGCTGGGTGGACCACCGGTTGATTCGTCACCACCATCTGAAAACCTGCGACCACCGGGCCTGGGCTCTCTACCTGTTCCTGGTCACTGTCGGCGACGCCCAAGGCCTGAGTTACTACTCCGAGGCGGCCCTGGGGCGGCAGCTCAAGCTGGATCCGTTGGAACTGGCCTCAGCGCGTCAGCAATTGGAGCGGGCCGGGCTCATCGCCTATCAAAAACCTCTCTACCAGGTGCTGGCCCTGCCGGAGGTCTCCTCCGAGCCGGTGGCCCCGGACGCACCTCGCAGCGAGCAAGCTCAGTGCGTGGGCGACATCCTGCGCCGGGCCTTGGCGGGAGGTCGGCCATGATCGATTACCCCACCTTCTGCCAGCTTCGAGTGCTCTTGGATGAAAAGCATCTCACTGCCGCCCAGGTTGCGGTGGAACTTCAACTGGACCCCAAAACCGTCGCCAAGTGGGCGGAGCAGACCAGCTATCACCAACGCCGAGGCGGCAAACGCCCCAGTAAGCTCGACGCGTTCAAGGGCCGGATTGTTGGCCTGCTGGAACGTCATCCTTACAGCGCTCAGCAAATCCTCCAGGAACTCAAACCCCAGGGCTACGCTGGCGGTTACAGCATCCTCAAGGAGTTTGTCCGCCTGGTGCGCCCGATGCGCAAACCCGCCTTCCTGATGCTGGAGTTTGCCCCGGGGGAATGCGCGCAGGTCGATTGGGGCAGCTTCGGCTCCGTCACCGTCGGCTCTACCAGACGGCGCTTGAGCTTCTTCGTGATGGTCCTGTGCTTCAGCCGCCTCATCTATGTGGAGTTTACCCTCTCCGAAGGCATGGAACAGTTCCTCTCCTGCCACCGCCATGCCTTCGAGTTCTTCGGGGGCATCCCCGCTAAAGTCATGATCGATAATCTCAAGGTCGGGGTGCTCGAACATCCGCTGGGCGCTGCGGCCCGTTTCAACCCGCGCTACCTGGACTTCGCCGCCCACCATGGCTTCGTCCCCGTTGCCTGCCAGGTCAAAAAGGCGAACGAAAAAGGGCGCGTGGAAAATGGCGTGGGCTACGTCAAAAAGAACTTCCTGAGCGGTTTGCAGATCCCCTCCTTCGAGGCCGTCAATCCCGCCGCCCGGCAGTGGCAGGATACCGTGGCCAACGTGCGTATCCACGGCGAGACCCACGTCAAACCCCTGGAACGGTTTGCTCAGGAAAAGCCCCTGCTCAAAGCCCTGCCGCTCCGTCCTTATGACTGCGGAGTCGTCCGGCCCACCAGCGCCAACAGTTGTTGCCGCGTCGTTTTTGAGACCAATCGCTACACCGTGCCTCACCTCTATGCCTCCCAGCAACTGAGCCTCAAAATCTATCCTGACCAAGTGCTCTGCTATCACCACGAAAAGCTGATCGCTACCCACCTGCGCGGCTACGACCGCCGCCAGGACATCCGCAACCCCGACCATATCCAGGAACTCCTGACGCAGCGTCACCGCGCCCGCGACCAAACCTGCCTGCAAGCGTTCCTGAGCCTGGGACCGCAGGCCGAACTCTACGGCCGTAAACTCCGGGAAAAACGCTTCAACGCTCCCCATCACATCCAAAAGATCGTCGCGTTGAGCCAACTCTACGGCCCCGATAAAGTGGCCCGCGCCCTCCAGGACGCCCTGACCTTCGATGCGTACGGCTGCGAATACATCGCCAACCTGTTGGAACAACGCGAGCGCCACGCCGTGGCGCCCTCGCCCTTGCACCTGACCCGCCGGCAGGACCTCTTGGAACTGGACCTGCCCCCGGCCGACTTGAGTCCCTATGACCCCAACCCGCCCTCTCCCCAACCATGAACCCCTCCCTCCTGGCTCAGCAACTCGACTACCTCAAACTGCCTTTCCTGAAGGCGCAATACGACGACCTGGCCCAGCAGGCTGCCCGGCAGCCCTGGACTCACGCCGAATACCTGGCCCGGCTCATCGACGGCCAATACCAGCAGCGCCGGGAGCGCGCCGTGGCCCTGCACGTGAAGGCCGCGCGCTTTCCGGTCATCAAGACCCTCGAACAGTTCCAGTGGGATTGGCTTAAGAAAATCAATCGGCTCCAGGTGCAGAACCTCTTTCGCCTGCAGTTCCTGGAACAGAACGCCAACGCCATCTTCCTGGGCAACGTTGGCTTGGGCAAGACCCACTTGGCCACCGCCCTCGGCTACGCGGCCTGTCTGGAGGGCCACTCGGTTCTCTTTGCCAACGCCATCAATGTCATCAACCAACTCAGCGCCGCCCAGAAAAGCAGCCGCCTCAAAAGTGAACTCCGCAAATACCTCCGTCCCCGGCTGTTGATTTAGGATGAGATTGGCTACCTGCCCATCGACCAGCATGGCGCCGACCTGCTCTTCCAGGTTATCAGCCAGCGCTACGAGCGCGGTTCCATCGTGGTGACTACCAACAAACCCTTCAAACAGTGGGCCAGCATCTTCAACAATGACGCCACGCTGGCCTCCGCCGTCCTGGATTGGCTCCTCCATCACGCCGAGACGGTTGTTGTTGAAGGCACCAGCTTTCGCATGAAAGACCAAATCCAAACGTGATCCGGTTCTCCACTATCAGTTCCGTTGCAAAACCGGCAGCAGAAGCTGCCGGTTGTTTGCTTTTCGACCCTCCGCCCGCTCAGATTTTGGAACCGGCGCTTTTCATC
>CAVVMW010000009.1:0-11087 GCA_963749495.1 uncultured bacterium | reverse complement strand
GTCCCCCGCACAATTTGTGGGTGAAACATCTGGACACGTGTTCAGTTCGGAGGGTTGACGTTGGTGAGTTGGGCGGTCGTGGAACATCCCGCGGCACGCTCCGCGACGAATCGAGCGGCCTAACGGCCGGAGAAGGACTTCAAGCAATTCCGGCGCGGCCAGGGTATGGCTCCGGGCGGGGCTGTCAAGGTATTGCTCGCCACGTGCCCTCGTGCCCTGCTGCGCTCCACCTTGACAGCCCCGCCCTCCGCCATGATGCGCCGCTAAGGAATTGCTGGTGAAGGTGTGCTTGGCTCGGAGGGCTGCCCAGCGCCACAAAGCGATAGCTGATCTGCCTGGCTTGCGGTAGCCTGCGAGATGTGAAAAGCACGCCCGCCACCGAGCGGCAGACCAGCTATGCAATTGAAGGTTAAGACGGTTCTCAACGACATTCAACACTTTGTGGGCTTCGTTTACCAGGACATCCGCTTGTGCCGGGACCGCCGAGGCCGTGGCCAGCGGGCTCAAATCACCCTCCAACCCCATGGCGGCATTCCCGCCAAGTGCTCCCGGTGCCTGCAGCCAGTCCCCGGCTATGATCAGTTGCCCCAGCGGTCCTGGCTGTTTCCGCCGATGTGGGGCGTCAAGACCTATTTCCTCTACCCCCCGCGGCGGGTCAATTGTCCGCAGGACGGGGTGGTCGTCGAGCATATCCCCTGGAGCCAGGGCAAGCGGCCGGTGACGACGGCGATGATGGGCCTCTTGGCCCGGTGGGCCCGGCGGCTGTCCTGGAAGGAAACCGCCCAGGCCTTCCACACCAGTTGGGAGGCCGTCTACCGTTCGGTGCAGTGGTTCGTCCAATGGGGTTTGGAGCACCGGCGCCTGGAGGGTGTGGAGGCCATCGGAGTGGACGAGATCCATTGGGGCAAGGGCCAGAAGGCCGACAACTTCCTGACGGTGATTTACCAGATTGACCCCCACTGTCGGCGCTTGCTGTGGCTGGGTCGGCGGCGCACTCAAGCCACGTTGCGGCGGGGCTTGGCAGAATTGGGAGCCCCGGTGGTCAGCGCTCTGAAGTATGTGTGCAGCGACATGTGGAAGCCCTACCTGAAGGTGATCGCGGCCAAGATACCGCAGGCGCTCAACGTGCTGGACCGCTTTCATATCGTGGGGCACCTCAACGAGGCGGTGGACGAGGTGCGCCGGGGCGAGCAGTCGCGCTTGCACGGCCGGCCCCTGGCTCAGCGGCTCAAGGGCATGCGCTGGCAGTTGTTGCGCCGGGGCAGCCGGGTGCGGGGCCGTGCCCGCTCCAAGCTCAACGCCCTGTTGGCCAGCAAGCTGGCGACGGCACGGGCCTGGAACCTCAAGGAGAGCTTCGACTACCTTTGGCACTACCGTTCTCCGATCTATGTGGTGGCCTATCTGGGTTATTGGTGCGCTCGAGCCATGCGCAGCCGGCTCGAACCAATGAAGAAGGTGGCCCGGATGCTGCGCGCCCATGAGCCGTTGATCTTGAATTGGTTCGAGGCCAAAGGTGAGCTCTCCAGCGCCGCCGTCGAGGGCCTGAACAACAAGATTCGAGTGGTAACCAGACGATCTTACGGCTTCCGCACCTATCCAGCCATGGAATTGGCCCTGTATCATTGCCTTGGCCGCTTACCTGAGCCTCGACTTACCCATACATTCTGCTGACCAGTCGGTATTTCATTGGTCTTGGCCGGGATTTGGATTTGGCGGCAAAAGAGTTGGGTTTGGGTGTCCAGGGCGCCGAAGAGTTGGATGCCTTGTCCGTTGATTTTGGTGGCGGTGCGGGCACATTTGCCATCAACGGCCAGTGCGGCGATGCCCGCGTTTTTGAGGTGGGAGCGCAGCCAATCGTTGATCAGCCTGTCCAGTTCCGTCGGGTCCAGGCGCTGGAGGATTCGGCGGATGGTCGTTTCGCTGGGAGCGATGAACTTGCGGGTCTTGCGGCAACGGCAGGCGCGCAGGCTGCGGAGTTGGTTTTGGTTGAGGGACTGGGAGAACTCGCCGATATCGATCAGGGAGTTGTTGCCCGCAATCATGGCGGCGGTAGCAATGGCCACAATGGAGGCGACGCGGCGATGGCGCCAACCCCGGTAGCGGCGGGGGTCGTGGAGTGGGGCCAGGGCGTGGAGCAAGCTTTGGGTTTGTTTTCCGCTCAAAGGATATTCCTGAGGCGGGGGCTCTCGGCGATAGGGCGCCCAAGCTGCCGGCATGAGCGGAGCCGAGAGGATCTGGCGGGCGTTGCGGACCAGCGGATACACGAAGATGGCTTTGGGCTGCTGGTGGAGTTGATAGAAATCCAGGCGGGAGCGTCCCCAGCCTTTGGTCACGCCGATTTCAAACCAATTGGCGGCACGATAACAGGTGCCTTCGAACCGTTTGGGGTCCACATAGGTTTCGACCAAGGCGATGGGGTGGCCGTAGTGTTCCAGCCAGTCGGCACTGAGGCGCTGGAGGTTGAGGCTCAGGCAGTGGGAAGCCGGGTTGGGCGAGCGGCCTTTGGGCCTGAGCAGCGCGAAGCGAGCGTTGCAGGCCAGCAGGTGGCGTCCGGCCTGTCGCTGAGCGTCGGTCCAGCCGATCCAGGCATCGCGGGGCCGCAGATGGAAGGCGGCGCTGGACCAACCCAACAGGCCGATCCATCGCCCCTTTTTCTTGATCACATAGCGAAGCGACTCGCCGACCATGCGATGCTCTTTGAGGTAATGGTGTTTTCGGATCAGTTTGTTCCACCGAGCTTCCTCCTCAAGGCTCTTGACCAACTCGACGGTGATCGTCTTATCGGTGGTCTCTCGGAGGATTTGGGTGACGAGGTCCTCAGGTTTGGAGGTCCGTTTTATCTGTGCAGGACAAATCATGCCGCCGAGTTTGGCAGCCTATTTCATTGGTCTTGGCCGGGATTTGGATTTGGCGGCAAAAGAGTTGGGTTTGGGTGTCCAGGGCGCCGAAGAGTTGGATGCCTTGTCCGTTGATTTTGGTGGCGGTGCGGGCACATTTGCCATCGACGGCCAGTGCGGCGATGCCCGCGTTCTTGAGGTGGGAGCGCAGCCAATCGTTGATCAGCCTGTCCAATTCTGTCGGGTCCAGGCGCTGGAGGATTCGGCGGATGGTCGTTTCGCTGGGAGGGATGAACTTGCGGGTCTTGCGGCAACGGCAGGCGCGCAGGCTGCGGAGTTGGTTTTGGTTGAGGGACTGGGAGAACTCGCCGATATCGATCAGGGAGTTGTTGCCCGCAATCATCGCGGCGGCAGCAATGGCCACAATGGAGGCGACGCGGCGATGGCGCCAACCCCGGTAGCGGCGGGGGTCGTGGAGTGGGGCCAGGGCGTGGAGCAAGCTTTGGGTTTGTTTTCCGCTCAAAGGATATTCCTGAGGCGGGGGCTCTCGGCGATAGGGCGCCCAAGCTGCCGGCATGAGCGGAGCCGAGAGGATCTGGCGGGCGTTGCGGACCAGCGGATACACGAAGATGGCTTTGGGCTGCTGGTGGAGTTGATAGAAATCCAGGCGGGAGCGTCCCCAGCCTTTGGTCACGCCGATTTCAAACCAATTGGCGGCACGATAACAGGTGCCTTCGAACCGTTTGGGGTCCACATAGGTTTCGACCAAGGCGATGGGGTGGCCGTAGTGTTCCAGCCAGTCGGCACTGAGGCGCTGGAGGTTGAGGCTCAGGCAGTGGGAAGCCAGGTTGGGCGAGCGGCCTTTGGGCCTAAGCAGCGCGAAGCGAGCGTTGCAGGCCAGCAGGTGGCGTCCGGCCTGTCGCTGAGCGTCGGTCCAGCCGATCCAGGCATCGCGGGGCCGCAGATGGAAGGCGGCGCTGGACCAACCCAACAGGCCGATCCATCGCCCCTTTTTCTTGATCACATAGCGAAGCGACTCGCCGACCATGCGATGCTCTTTGAGGTAATGGTGTTTTCGGATCAGTTTGTTCCACCGAGCTTCCTCCTCAAGGCTCTTGACCAACTCGACGGTGATCGTCTTATCGGTGGTCTCTCGGAGGATTTGGGTGACGAGGTCCTCAGGTTTGGAGGTCCGTTTTATCTGTGCAGGACAAATCATGCCGCCGAGTTTGGCAGCCTCGGGGGGCTTTGCCTCCGCAAAATCTTACACTCCATTGACCAGCAACACCTTACGCGATTTTTCACCGAAGCCGTGGATCGTCAGGGAGTGGGCTGGGAAGGACCCGGCGGGCGCGGCAGAGTATTTGACGAATCTCCCGCCCCAACAGCGTGCGGAATCCGTCAGCGCCATAGCCGAGGCCTGGGCGCGACAGGATCCTGAAGCCGCCCTTGAGTGGGCCCGCACCAGGGTCGAGGAAGGCGAACGCGCCGGAGCGCTGGGCGGCAGCCTCGCGGCCCTGGCGGAGACGGCTCCTGCAAAGGCGGCAGCGTTGCTCAGCAGCCTTCAAGGAACCAAGCTCGACCTTCGAGCCTTCAACGTCAGCCTCTTGGCAAGGAACTGGGCAGGCTCCGACCTTGCAGCGGCGGCCGGTTGGGCCAAGGGCCTTTCGGACCCATGGCTGCGCGCGGCCGCTGTCTCAGGCGTGCTCGCCCAGTGGGTGGAGCGGGACCCACGGGGCGCAGCGAATTTCGCTCTTTCCGTCCAAGACGGAACCAAACCGGACGGAGGCGAACTGGACGCGCGCACCCGCTTCGCGCACCGCTACGCAGTGCCGCAGGGTGGCCTGCCACTCAGCCCGGACGAGCGCCTTGGCTCGATCCTTTCGTCCTGGAGCCAACAGGATTGGCAGGCGGCTTCGGACTGGGTGAACCAGCTACCCGCTGGCCGTGCGCACGACGCCGCCCTGAAAGGTCTGTGTCAGGGGTTGATCGTCGCCGCACAGCCCGAGCAAGCCGCGGCTTTTGTGGCCTCTTTGCCGCCGGGCGCCGTGCAATCGGAGGCTGCGGCCGATGTAGTAGCTCGCTGGGCTCAGCAGGATCCCAAAGCCGCGGCTCAGTGGGTGGAGGCCTTTCCTGAGGGCCCGGCCCGTGAGCGCGCCGCCAATAGTCTGATAAACATCTGGGCCATGGCCACGGGGAAACCCGCCGAGGCCGTCCAATGGCTTGAAGCCCAGCCGGCCGGTCCGGCGCGCGATCGATTGGCTCAACAGTTCGTCGCCCTTACCGAGGGCGTGCGCCCGGACCTGGCTGCGCCATGGGCCAACGCGTTCACCGATGATCGCCTGCGCCAATTCCACGTGGAGCAGATCGCCCGCGCTTGGCTGAACACGGACCCGGATGCGGCCCGCAGGTGGTTGCACGGGACTTCACTACCAGAGGAAAAGAAACAACAACTCCTGGCAAAATGAATGTCAAAGCCCGCAGCCTCGCCATGGCGGCTCTGATCGGAGCAGGCGCATACGGTCTTGGCCTCCTGGTGGGCCAGGGGGTGAGTCATCCTGGCCATCCCGCGGGGTCGAAGGAGCGGGCCGCCCTGACCACAGGGGCGCGGCCTCGGGCTCCGGCCACGGCCCTGGAAGCGGTCAAGCAGCTCGAAGATGGTTCCTCGAGATTTCTCGCGCCCCCGGAAGCCTTGCGTGGCTTTGAAGCCAACCTGCGTGGAGGCCGGCTCGATCGCTATGTCGGCTATTGGTGGTCCGGCTATACCCAACTGATGCCGCTGGTTGGTGTGTTTTCGACCAACGAATTCCCAAAGGCGTGGAGGCTGCTTGATGCTCAGCCTGCCGAGTTGCGGGGGCCTCTCCGCCAAGCCCTGGCCTATTTTTGGTCCAGAAGTGATTCAAGAGCGGCACTGGCCGCGGCACTGGTCTTGCCGGCGGGCCACGATCGGGATGACCTGGTCCAGAGTATCCTGGCCAACTGGGGAAGGAACGAACCGCAAGCGGCGCTCGCCGCCGCCCGCCAAATGCCTGCCGGACCACGGCGCGACACCGCTCTGCAGTCAGTTATTACCGGGTTAGCGGTTCAGGATCCGGCTGCGGCCGTTCTGCTGTTGACTAATCTCCCGCCGGGCCAACCACTCGACCTGGCCCAGTTCATCGTCTGTTGCCGGCTCGCGCCGCAGGATCCCGACGCCGCAGCAGCCCTGTTGGCGCGAGCCGGACCGACCTATCGAGGCACGTGCCTGCGTTCCGTCACCAGGGCCAAGGCTGCGCGCAGCTTCCCCGAAGCCGTCATCTGGGCGCAGACACTGAGTGCGCCCGCAGAGCGAGAGGCCGCCTTGGGCGAGGCGGCGGGGCAATGGGCCGAAACTGACCCTGCCAAAGCGGCGGAATGGATAATATCGCAGCCAGAAGGAAAGGCCCGGGAGCGAATGGCCAGTTCGCTGATTTGGACATGGGCCTACAAAGACGGACCCGCCGCCGCCGCTTGGGTCTTGGCATTGCCCGAAGGGCCATTCCGCAAGAAGGCCTTGGGAGATTTGGGGGCGTCCTGGAGCAACCAAGACCCGCAAGAGGTGGCTGATTTTATCATGAAATCGCTTCCGCCTGGTGAGGAAAGGGCGAACTCTCTCAAGGACCTTGCTCAACGGTGGACAGGGCAGGGAGAAACTGCTCGAGACGCTCTCGCATGGGCGAATGGCCTGCCGGCCGGGCCGGAGCGCGATGCCTTCCTGGCAGGCGTTTGCGCTTTGATGCCCCATTCCGACCCAGAGGGTGCTGTCCGAATCGCGCTTTCCATGTCCGCGGGCGAGGAGCAGGCGCTTATTGTCAGGGACGCGGTGCCCTCCTGGCTAGGCAAAGACCCGGAAGGGGCTAAAGCACTGTGTGCGGCCTTGCCCCAAGGGCCAGCCCGCAGCGCAGCCCTGGCCACAATACTCCAGGAGTGGGGACGAGAAGACCCCGTCGCCGCGAGCCAATGGCTTCAGGCACTCCCGCTGGACGATGGTGATCCTCTGCCAGCGGCTCGGGAGGGACAGCTACGGTATCGGGGCCGAGAGCGGGTTCCGGGTTCTGCAGAGGCGAATCGGGGATTGGCTGGAAGATCATCGGGCGCCGATTCGCATTCCCAAGCCGAGTTTCCCCGCGACCGAGTTTTCCAGCGATTGGATCGAACCGTGAACTCGGCAGCTCAGGGGAGCAGCACAGCATGTTCACCCAGGCCCTGCACCGAGCACTCTGCGTTACAAAAACACCGGTTGCTGGGCGCTTGGCTCGCGCAGGCTCGCGACCCCAAGACCGAGCAGCCGCAGCGGATGCGACACGAGCTTCTCCCGGCCCAGGAGGAAACAGCCCAGCCGGTAAATCTCGCCGGCCTCGGTCAGCGGGTCTTCCACGGTGATCTGGCGCGTGAGCGTCGTGAAGTCGCTGTAGCGCACCTTCACCTGGACCGTGTTCGCCCCCAGATGGCGGTGCTTGAGCCGGTCGGCGATGTCCTCGGCCTGCTGGCGCAGGCAGGCGCGGAGCACTTTCCGGCCGTCGGTGTCCTTCAGGAAGGTCTCCTCGCCGCTGATGCTCTTGATTTCCTATCCCTTCGGGCAGAGCCGGCCCGCCGTGGCGCTGGGCATGGCCGAATGCACGCCGAACTTCCGCGCCTCGTAGCTGGCCGCGCAGAGCACGCCGCGTTGGGTTGGCGGCGCGCCGACAATGACCGGTTGGCCGCGCAGCGCCGGATTGTCGCGCTGCTCCACCGACGCGTAAACGCGCCCACCTGCCAGCATGTCAGCCTCTTCGAGCTTTCAGGGCTGCCCTGAAACCCTCTTTGCACGAGGAGGCCCTTGGTCTGGCTATGGTTGGGCGCTGAGGACCTCTACCCACTCGAGCGGAACGCCGCCTGCAGACTGCTGCCGCAATTTCAGCCTGAGGATGCCGCCACTGGCCCGGGCGCGAGAGGTTGTTTCTTTGCCGCCAAAGAAGTGTTCGCGGACAAGGTGCGGGCCATTGAGGCGTTTGAGGCGCAAATCTCCGTCGCCGTAGGGCACGATCGCAAGCTGGCGCGCATTTTGGAGGTCATCGTCGGTCTTGGAGGCGACAACCACGGACGCCGTAGTCGCGATCCAGTCGCCGTAACGGCCTGAGCCTTCGTGGCCGTCGAGCCGGTGCTTGCGCAAGGCGATCAAGACCACCTTGCCGTTCTCGCGCCGGATCCAGGACGAAGTGTGCGCCCCACGCTCATAACCAAGGTAGTCCGCCTCATACGGCTCGATGGAGAAGCAGGCTGCATCGCGCAGCAGGTGGCTCAAGCCGTTGAATTTGGCCATGCACTCCGGCTCGGCCCGCTGCCCGTTCTCATCCCCGGAAAACGTGCCCAGGGAGCCGAGCGTGCCAATGGGCGCGGAGTCGAACCAAATCGAGGGCATCGTCGCCCAATCGTAGCCACCTGAACCGTAAGTTGGCATTCCCAACTCGCCCAGCAGACTGGAAAAGAAGAAACGACGATTGGCTTCCAAATCATATTCGTGGGCGCAGAGGAACAGATCATCCGGGCTGTGCAGGTCGAGGTAATCCACAAACAGCGGCGAAAGCGAGTAATACATCATCACGATGTCCGGCTTCTCCTCGCGCATCGCCGAGGCCACCACCTCGAGGCCCTTGTAAAGCAACTTCTCGCCAGCCCAGCTCTCGTCAGCCGGCGCCGCCAAGGCAAGGGACGGCAACTCATAACCGAAATCGAATTTGACCAGGTCCGGCTGGTAATGGCGGATGAAGCGCCGGGCGGTGTTGCGAATTGCCTGTTGCGCCTCGGGCTGGGTGACATCCAGCATATAGTAGCCGCCGGTCTTGTAAGGCGTGCCATCGGCCTTGCGCAATACGTTGGAGACACTCAGCCCGACATCCTCCGGATGTTCGACCCGCAAGAATGCGGCCCACATGCCGATCTTCAGGCCGTGTCGGCGCAACTCATGAAGAATCTGCTCAAAATCGGGGAAACGCTCCCGGGAATGTTCCAAATGGCCGTAGGCGCCCTCCCATTTATCGTCAAACACGAACATCGCCGGTTTCATTCCCGAGGCCTGGAGCCCGCCCCAAATCTCGTGAAAGGCCGCGCTGTCGAAACTCGCCGAGGCTTTGCCGATGGCCACTTCGGCACCCCAGGAATTGAACTGCGGCGCCAGCATCGCTTTGACCTTCGCCGGCGAGCTCACCTTCTTCTGGATGACTCCGGCCTCGACCAGCCCCAGGTAATACTGGCGGATCGCCTCCCGATAATCCGGCCCGACGGTCAGCAGCAGCCTCGCCCCGAGCGTGAGTCGCGCCGGCCCCCGGCATTGACCCCAAAGGTCACTGCGATAACTGAACACCGGGCTGAGCGTTGCCCCTCGCCAATCCAGGAAGTAGTCGGCTGCCGGCAGGGTCGACAGTCCGCAGCAGAATGAACCAGAGAGCCTGGTTGAGAGCGCGCCGCACGTCTTATCGCCGGCGGCCGGGCTGAACCCGCAAAAGAAATGGGCCGGCAGGCCCCACTGCTGCAACAGTCCCGGCTCGCCGCTGGCGCCGCGCCCGCTCCAGAGCCTGGCCGAGAGCCCGAGGTTAGCCGAGACGATCGGCCCCAACGCCGAGGCCTCGTTGATGCCGGGGATGACCCAATACGCCGCCTGCATGGCCGGCGTCACGGCCTGGCCATCGCTCCGGCTGAAATAATGCACCGTGACCACGTCCTCCTCCCCGGCCTGAAACCGGATCGGCTCCAACCAGATGCCCCCCGGGGCAAACTTTATCGCGATCTCCACTTCGTGGCTTCCATTCGCCTCCCGGTAACCGATCTTGAGATGCTCCCCTTCCAGCGACCAGTTCTGAACTGTTGCCGAGAGGAGTTTCCGGGCGCCCGCTTTGCCCAGCGCCTGCACCGTAACCACCGGCGCGATACGGCCGCTAACGATGGTGCGACCCTGTGAGTCGGCAAGCCGGAATTCATCGCGCGCTGCGGTCCAGCCAAAGTGGTAGCTCGGCGCCGTCACTTCGACTCCTTCACCCGATTTGACAAAAGAAACCGCTCCCGCGCTGGGCGGCGTCGGCGCACTTTTCTGACCGCCACTTTTGGCCAGCGGTCGAACTTGAGCGTTGAGGGTCAAGAGCGCAACCCAGCACAAAACCAGAGAAGAGTCAGCGAGCAGTTTCATCGGCTCGAAATGGTAGCCGCCGACCTCGCCGCCAGGCAATGGAAGAATCGTGCGATGCGCGCGCAGGAATCGCGCACCTTCTGCGCCAAGTCGGTATCAACTTTCTTGGCCGTTTTCACTGCGGGAGGCCGGTTATGCACCTGCTGCCTTGGGGGACTGCACCCGCTTGCTTGACTTTCTGACCGCTCCCGCCAGACTGCCGCGGATTATGACCGACATCACGACCATGACCTCGTCACAGCCAAGGCGGGCGGCGGACATCCTGGAGAAAGTCCAAGCCCTCCGGTGTTCTGTTCGACAAGTTTTTTGATTTAGAGCGTGTTTGGAGAGTCATGTCTGGCGGCGTCTCGTGCGAGCGCCGTCAGCTTCAAGAGAAAAGGGCAAAGCGTTACGGCGACGCCCCGCCCAGACGCGCAGAGAAGCCGTCATCCGAACGCGGTTTTTTTGTTCGACTTGACGCCTCAGCGGATATATACAGAAGAAGAATGAAATCCATCATTACAATTGCAGTGGCTTTCACCCTCCTGGCAAGTATTGCTTCCCAAGCGTCCCAGCCAGGCGCTCTCCCGGGAGCGACCAGCGAGCCAGCAAAAGGGACGCCCGAGACAAACTCACCAACGGCTGCGGCGGCTGGCTACAACCAGGCCATCAGCCAATACGTGGCCTTTCTCAAGGCACAGAAGCAGAGCCCGACCGACTACATCCTGGGCCTCTTCCAGACCAACGACCTGGTCATCTTGTGTGAACGGCATCATGGCGAAATCACGCAGTATGACATGATTTTTGAGGTGGTGAGCAACCCGCGTTTCCAACAAGAAGTCCGGCACGTCTTTACCGAAGTCGGGGCTGCAGTCCTGTGGCCCTATATTGACGCGTTCCTGATGGACGGCCAGTTGAGCGAGGAGCAGGTGAACGCAAAGCTGCGCTACATTGCCTGGAACCTCGATTGGCAGGGAGCGTGGGAAAGAACCAATTATTATGACTTTCTCAAAAGGATGCACGCTCTGAACTGCTCTTTGCCCAAAGAGCGGCGCGTGCATATTTATCCCGCCGACCTTGACTTTAACGGG
>CAVVMW010000008.1:0-362829 GCA_963749495.1 uncultured bacterium | reverse complement strand
AGCAGGCCCGCCTGCTGATTGATTTTTGTTGCTATATTGTATCTAGTTAGATACAATACGCACCATGACCGCTTCGCTTTCTCAGCTCGAAGACCGGCGCGAGCAGATCCTTGAACAGATCAAGGCTATCGACCGGTTGCGCCGCGGCTCCTTAAGCCGCCAATTCTTCAAGAAACCCCGCGCTGGCTCCAAAGCCCCCCAGGGCCCTTACTACGTGCTCCAAGCCTACTTCCATGGGCAGAAGTTCGCCGAGCGCATCCCGGCCGATCAGGCCCCCCAAATCGAACCCCTCGTCGCCAATTACAGACGCTTTAGCGAACTGGCCGAGGAGTTTGTCACCGTCACCGACCAAATCACCCGCCTGAGTCAAGCCGCCCCCGACGCAAAAAAAAACTCCAGACCGAAGTCGGGCAGGAGCGATTCCGGGAAGCCAACGCCTTCATCCGGTTAGTCCAAGGGCAGTGGCAACAGCAGGGAGTGCGCAATCTCGAGGCGGTGGAAATTGGCCTGCGCGAGGCGCTCTTCCGCGATGCCTGTGGGATTCTGGGGGATTTGCTCAACGACCCGGCGCTGCCGGTGCCCGAGGATCAGGGCCGCCCAGGCGAAAGGTGCCACGCCGGCCGGCCCAAGGAGCCGCTGACCCTCTTCGGGCTAGTGGCCCTACGGCGCAACTATTACTATTGGGCGAGCCGGGAGCAAGGCCGTGCCCCGCTGGACCAGGCGCTGGGTCTGTGGGCAGGCTATTCGCCCGGGGTGCTGCGGATCATTTGCCGCGCGGCCGCGCGCCATCCCTTCGACGTGGCGGCGGCCGAGGCCAAAGCCTATTGCGGGCTGCAGGTCGAAGGCCGCCAGATTCAGCGCATCGCTCAGGAAATGGGACCGCGGGTGCGGGCGGTCCAAGAACAATTGCCTCCCTTCAAGCATGACTCGGGCCTGATTCCCGTCATGTATATCGCCGTCGATGGCACCGGGGTTCCCATGCGGCCCGAGGAATTGGAAGGCCGTGCCGGCAAGCAACCCGATGGCTCAGCCAAGACCCGAGAGGTCAAGTTGGCTTGTGTGTTTACCCAAACCACCCTTGATGAGGAGGGATTGCCGTTGCGGGACTTTGAGTCCTCCAGCTACGTGGCAGGCTTTGAAGAGGCACCCGATTTCATGGTGCGGGCACGCCAGGAGGCCCTCCGCCGCCGTCTGCCGGCAGCGCAGGTGTCGGTGCTGCTGGGCGACGGGGCTGCCTGGATTTGGGACCACGGGGCGAAGTGCTTCCCGATGGCCTTCCAAATTCTGGACTTGTATCACGCCCTGGAACATCTCTCCGACCTGACGAAATTGCTCGAACCGGACCCTGCCGCCGCCCAGGCCCTGTGGCGAACTTGGCGCGAGCAGTTCTTGGCCGACGACGTGGAGGAAGTCCTGCGTCAAGCCCGGGAAAGGACGGGCAAACTGGCCGCTCAGACTGCTGAATCAGCAGGCAAGCAGATCGCATACTTCGAGCACAACCAGAGCCGTATGCTCTACGCCACCTACCGCGCTTTGGGATTTTTCTACGGCTCGGGGGTGGTCGAAGCCGGCTGCAAAACGGTTATCGGCGGACGCTGCAAGTGCTCCGGCATGCTTTGGTCAGAAGAGGGAGCTACCCACGTCCTGGATTTGCGCTGCGCTCTGTATGGCAACCAATTCGACCAAGTTCTGGGATCGCTTAAACCAAAGCGATTACCTGCGAATTCGCGTCGCCAACCCCCCGGCTCAAGCCGAGGAAGCTGCGTAATGGCACCTAATTGTTACTATTTTGTCCGGCTCCCCGGTCATTCGGGGACAGTATTATTGCCTTGCATTCATGGGCCTCTGGCGATAAGCTCGCACCGTATGAGCAAATCCAAAGAAAGGTTGTTCGTCGAGCAACGTCCGGATGGAGATTACGCCGTGAGAAGGCCCAACGCCGAGAGGGCCTCTGCGGTCGCCCCCACTCAGAAAGAAGCTATCGAAAAAGCGAGGGAATTGAATCCTGGCGTGGCGCCACACGTCGAGCGTGTTCGCGACACGAATGTTGGCGGACGCGACAAATGGCGCAGGCCATAGCCGCTGCTGGGGGCGACTACCGCCTCTATCCGTTTTTCTGAAGCCAGGTCGTGAGGGCTTCGGCGGCGATGCCCCTCCGGGTAATGAAGTGAAAGGTTCTTAGTTTAGATAATTAAGTCATCGCTTGTTTCTCTTCTCCTTTCCTTGCCGAGAGAGCAGGTGAACCAGGTGGGTTTTGGTGCCCATGTGCAACGTCTCCACGACCCCGGCCAGGGTCATGGTCGTCTCCCGCCGCTCGAAGTGATCATCCTGCACGCCATGGAGCGCTTTTGAAGTTCAGAAAATGCGGCTGAGAAACCCCGTGCATTTCTTCCGGACCATTCTCATTGACACTCGCCCTAATGGGCGACCCTTTTACGCCCTCAGTTTTCCACTCAGCGATAACCGATCACCGGCTGCTAACGAGCACCCTGCCGCCTCGTCACGACATTTCTTGTCACCTCAGATGCAATTAATGTAATGCCGATATTATTTACAGCTTCTGTACTTTTCCACACAAAAGCGTTGACATACCACTTATAGCACCTATACTGTATCTATGCTCATTTGCTTCGATGCTAGTACAGAAGCCAAGAAGGCACTCGATGCTATTCTAGAAACCGGACACTTTCGCCACATTTCCGAAGCCGTTTCGATGGCTCTGGTGAATTACAATGTGCTGCACCACATCGTGGGCAACGCCGGCCAGGTCTTTCCCGCTGCCGCGCCCAGCCAAGCAAGCGGCCCCGCGGAAACCGAATGCACTGAACCCAGCCGTCAGCCCTCACAGAACACAACCGCGCGAACCAACGCTACCGACACGGGCCAAACCCACGCGATACCGGAAACATTCGCGCTAAAGGCCACGAGCGCAGAAAGGATCAACCTCCTCCAGCCAGCCCCTGTCTCACAACCCGGCGCCACTAACCTGCCGCCTGCCTAATGGCTCTTCGGCCAATTCAACAAGTTTCTCGCGCCCAAAGCCACCTGCCGCGCCTTGTTCAATCTACTGCTGGCCAATCCCGCCGGCATACCGGTAACCGAGGCCAGCAACAAAATCTCATACGCCGCCTGTTGGTTGGGGGACTACCTCAAGGTCTTAGATGATCGGCTCCAAACACGCCGCGAGCACGCTTTCTCCGCAGCTTTCCCCTCCACAGCCATCGACGGCGGCGGCGAGAGTCGGCTCCGATTCGGCAACCAGTTTGTTGGCAACATGCGCCAGGAACAGCTTGCGGGCTTCCCGGCAGCCCTCCGGCTCGTTGCCATCGACACTGCGAAGGAGCCGCGCCTCTCCTTGACAAAGGCGGGTGCCGATTTCGCCCTCCTCGAAAACCCGGTGCTCGATGCCCTCGGGACGCCGCCAGCCCGTAAGTTGAGCCAGGAAGAGATCGAATTCCTGCTCGCTCACATCCTGTGTTCCGTGCCCGAGGAAACATCCGCTTACGCGGCCATCCTTGACGGCATCCAGTCAGGCGCTAATACTCCTGACGCCGTGGACAAGTGCCTGCGCCAACGCTTCAACCTGCTGTCCGACCAAGCCATTACCAAGACATTCTTGACCACCCAGCGGACCGGTGCGATTTCCCGGCTGGTGGACCTCGGCCTCCTCGCGAGAGAGAAGCACGGTCTCCGCGTCACCTATATCATCACCCAGCCCGGTAAGGACTTCCACGCCCAGCTAAAGTCGTAGCGCCAACAAATCCAAAACCACGACTGCAATGAACCCCCAATGGCACTTCAACCCGCGGCGCCCCTGCGACCGAATGCGCGACTCGGCCAACGACGCCTTTTTCACCGCCGAGAGCCTGGAGAATCTGAGCGAGGCCCTCATCCG
The DNA here is from genome assembly GCA_963749495.1 of uncultured bacterium. Taxonomy (GTDB): domain Bacteria; phylum Verrucomicrobiota; class Verrucomicrobiia; order Limisphaerales; family UBA8199; genus CAVQND01. The sequence goes on along the minus strand of CAVVMW010000008.1, from coordinate 358,934 downwards.
CGAAGCCATCCAGAATTCGCTGGACGCGGCGACACGCGGCGCTGCCAACGAGCGCGAGGTCCGAGTCCGAATCACTTTCGTTTCAAATGCACCCCCGGACGCAAAAAAGGCCATGTCCACCCTCTTCAACCCCGCGAAAGACCACTTTGAAAAAGGACTCCTGAACGGCTCCTTTGCAGACATCTTCGACGGAGAAGCGGGCTTCCTCGTTTTCGAAGATTTCGGCACCAAGGGCCTGAACGGAAATGCCGAAGAGTGGCGCCTCAATCAGGCCGAGGAAAACGCCTTCTTCAGCTTTTTCAGGGCCGAGGGCCGGTCTGCCAAATCTGGTGAGAGCCTCGGCCGCTGGGGCATCGGCAAACAAGTCTTTCCAACCGCCAGCCGCCTTCACTCTATGTTCGGCCTCAGTATCCGCAGCGACGCCCCGATCGAGGTCCTCATGGGATCCGCTGTCGTTCGGACACACTCCATCGCCGGTCAGGACTACCAGCCCGACGCATGGTTCGGCTGCCGAACCGGTGACGCGCAGGTGATGCCCGTCACGGACCCCGCGTTCATAAGCACTTTCAAAAACACATTCGGCCTGATTCGGGCCCAGGAGCTTGGTCTCTCAGTTGTCGTGCCCTGCACGGACGAACGGCTTAACATGGAGGACCTCAGGCGCGGGCTCGTCCGCAACTTCTTCTGGCCAATCCTGCTTGGAGAGCTGGTAGTCGATCTCGAAGGACCCGGTGGCCCTTGGCGAATTGACGCTGAATCCCTGCCGACACACCGCGCACTCCTGCTCGCGCCGGAAGCCGCAGTAGTCGAGTTTGCTCTGTGGGCATCCACCGCGAAGCCAGCCGAGATCGTGGCCTTGGACCAAACCGCCGCCATCCGCCCGGACTGGCGCACCATCGGCACCGCCCTCCTGACCGAGCCCCAGCTCGCGCAAATACGTTCTCTGGTCGAAGCCAATCAAAAAGTCGGGGTCAGGATACCCGTACGGGTTCGCCCGAAAGCCAGAGGCCAGGAGGAACCCGGCGCGGAAACTATGTCGTTCTTTACCGTCTTCATCGCTCCATGCCGAGACGCCGGCCACCGCCCCATCTTCCTCCGCGACGGCATCGTCATCAAAGACGTCCGCGCTCCGCCGTTGCAGGGCAACCGCTCTCTTGTCGTCGTCGAACACCCACCGCTCGCTGGCTTGCTGGGGGACGCCGAAGGGGTGAACCACACTCAATGGCAGAAGGATTCGCCCAAATTCCACGGCCACTACGTTTACGGTCCGGAAACCATCAAGTTCGTAACCCGCAGCGTTTACGAGGTTATGCAGGCACTTCACGCGGGCGAGACCCAGGGCGATCCCACCCTGCTGCTCGACCTCTTTTTCCTGCCAACCGAGAGTGGCCGACCAGAGCCACAGCCAAAACCCAAACCCGGCCCGGGGCCAGCTACACCCCCGCCGCCGCCGCCGCCGCCACCACGAACAGCTCCCAAGAAATTCGACATTCACCAGGTGGATGGCGGTTTCATCCTCAAGCCCGGAACAGTGCCCCCCGAGTCGCTCCCGATGCGGGTCCGAATTCAGGCCGCCTACGCCGTGCGGCGTGGGAACGCCATCAAGCGCTGGGCCGCGGATGATTTTATCTTCATCCGCCAACCCCTCCGCCAGGAGCCCAAGCCAAACGGCGTCCTCGTAACACACGAGGACGCCAACATCATCGAAATCGAAATAAGAAAACCCGACTTCCAATTCGGGGTCTGCGGTTTCGACAAGAAGCGCGACCTCGTTGTGCGTACCATTGAAATGAAGAACGAAAATGAAGAGAACGTTTAACTACACAGGCCGGCGAAAGATTCGAGCGCCAGGACGTGTCCGTGCTTCTGCGCGAAGACAGGGGGACATGGGTGTTTGAGGCTGACCTGCGCCTCGCGGGCTACCGCTTTCCTCGCAATGCCGAAGTCTGGGTGGAGGCACACCGCCAAAACCTCTGGATGCAGTTCCCATGGGGCACGGTTTCAGCAATCCGCCCCTCGATTAACCGCCGCCTTACCGAGTTCGACGTGCCTGACGGCATCTTGTTCCGCGTACGAGTTGTCCAGCCGCCCGGCCAGGAGCACCACAAGTTGCTGGGCGAGGCAGATGGCATCCCCTTTGTCAAACTCGGCGAAGACATCGCTCAACGCCGCCCGTTACTGGAACCCGTCCCCGATGCTCTGGATCAACTTCTCTGGAAACTCGACCTGGAAAGCGATCCGCCCAAGCTGCTGGTCAACCGGGACGCCCGTCCGACCTGGAAGGAAATGGCTCGGTCACCGCAATTCATCGCCTTGGTCTATCCCGAGATCCTCCGGCGCCTGTTGAGCTCCGCCTTAGTCGGCGAGGACGCCTGGACCGAGGACGACGAGGACGACGGCTGGAAAACTGACTGGGTACGTTTCGCCAGGAATCTCGGCGGCTTGGGTGCTCCGCCTCCTCCCGCCAACACAGAAGGTCGCGAGGCATGGATTGAAGAGGCTGTGGCAGCATTTGGCCGCCGGCACCAGCTCAAAACAATGTGGGACTTAAACTTTGAAGAGGAAGAACGCCGATGAAACTACGACGCTTTAACGCCGACGGAGTCGCCGCATTCGCCACTTACCGAGCGCGGCTCACACTCGAACCGTCACTCCAACCCCCGCTCCAGCTTTTGGAAGATCCCGCCCTGACAGACCCGATGCCCGGCGACGTGGACCTCCCAGCCCGATCCTTCAAGAACAGACTGGAGGCGGGAGTGTTCCTCAGTGACATTATTGACGCCACGGGCATCAACCTTCCGGAGCGGGACCAAGGCCTGTGGACTTGGCTAACGCTCTTCTATTTCGACGAAGTGTGCCCACCCGACGGAAATGGAAACCGCGACCCCCAGCACGAAGCGCGGCTGATAGCACAGGTGGACAACTTCCAGCGCTTCTACCGCCACCTGCTTCTCGGCCCATTCTTGATAGTCCGCGCCCACCGGGACGACCCCAAGCGCGCCATCGCATTCCTCTGCAAGCAACTCTCGGAACCCGGCGAGATCGTCGAGCAGCTTGCCTCCCGCAAGGAGTTGGTCACCAACCGCGCCGTAGCCGAAGCGGCCACTCGGTTGTATTACAACGCGGCGTCCGAGTCATTCAAGCGCGGGGCCGGTTCCAGCGTGCGGGGGCCCCCGCCGCTTGGCCGCCCTGCTTAATCAGCTCGACATTACGTGGTACCTGTACGGCCTCGGCGTTGACGAACTCCTCCACCTGCTCCCAAAGGAGTTCGACCGCTTCCGGCCGGCCCCGCCATAGCCCTCCCAGGAATGCCGTTCTGGCTGGTAACAACGCCGGCATCGCCGCTATGCTGCTGCCGCGATGCCGATTCCGGTCATTGATTTGTTCGCTGGCCCCGGGGGCTTGGGCGAGGGCTTTTCCGCGCTGAGACGCGACGGCGAACCCGCTTTCAAGATTAAGCTTTCCATCGAAAAGGACCCATTTGCCCACCGCACGCTCGAGCTCCGCGCCTTTTACCGCCAGTTCCCGCACGGTCGCGCGCCAGAAGATTACTACGATTACCTGTTCGGCGTCATATCCCGCGACCAATTATTCGCAAAATTTCCTGAGCAGGCCCAACGGGCGTCAATCGAAGCTTGGCATGCTGAGCTTGGCGGTGTAGATTTTCCAAACGACCTTATCGACGAGCGCATCGATTCGGCGCTTGGATCTCCAATCAACTGGGTACTGATCGGCGGGCCACCTTGCCAAGCCTACTCGCTCATGGGCCGCGCCAAACTGATCGGTGAGTTCGGCCGCGAGACGTATGAAGCCGACGCTCGCCATTTCCTTTTCCGCGAATACCTCCGCATTATCGCCCGGCATCAGCCACCATTCTTCGTTATGGAGAACGTGAAGGGCCTCCTGACGGCCAAGCGCAATGAGGAAGGAATCTTCCACAAGATACTCGAAGACCTCAAGCACCCCCTCGACGCCATTTACGGGCCACCCCCTAATCGCAAGGAAACCAGTTTGACCTACCGCCTGGTATCCCTCGTAGTACGCAACGGAGCCCTCCCGGGCGTCCATGAGCCCGAGGATTACCTCGTTTGCTCTGAGAACTACGGGATTCCACAGGCGCGCCACCGGATCATAATCCTCGGCATGAACGCCGAGGACGAGGCGAACGCCCGACTCCTCCAGCCGAAGTCCCCGGTGCCCATTGAGGACGTCATCTCCGATCTCCCGCCCCTCAGGAGTGGCCTCTCCAGAGAGCCTGATTCAGCAAACGCTTGGCGGCAGGCGCTGCTGACCATCCCGGAATCCGCTTGGTTCGCCAGCCCCAAAGTCACCGACGCCCAACGGTGTGAAATCCGCCGGCAGCTCCGAGAACTGAACGGGAACCTCCCAAGAGGCAGCGAAATCGTTCCGGCGACCCGGCGCACGGTGCGCGCCTACGCTGAATGGTTCACAGACGATCGCCTCGCTGCGGTCTGCAATCACGCAACCCGACTCCACATTCGGGAGGACCTCCACCGCTATTTCTTCGTCTCCACCTTCGCCGCCGTCCACGGCCGCTCACCATTGCTGGCCGACTTCCCGCCGCAACTGCTCCCGAACCACAAGAATGTTGCACAAGCCCTTAGGGACGGGAAATTCAACGACCGCTTCAGGGTCCAGATCCTTGGCCGCCCTTCTACCACGATCACCTCACATATTTCAAAGGACGGCCACTACTTCATCCATTACGACCCGGGCCAATGCCGCAGCCTCACCGTGCGCGAAGCGGCACGCCTCCAAACCTTCCCCGACAATTATTTTTTCGAAGGCCCCCGAACCCAACAGTACCAGCAAGTCGGCAACGCCGTCCCGCCGCTTCTCGCCCGTCAAATCGCAGACATTGTCGCCGAGCTCATTCCCTGATTTTCCTCAAGTTTGTCTTGGCGCAAGCGGCTCGGTCCTGCAGAATATCGGCATGAGAAGCTGCGTTTACATCCCCAATTCCGCGCGCGCGGCGGCGGCTCAACTCCGCCAGGGACTGGCCCGCCCCCTGGATCGCATGACCAAAGCCAAGTTCGTCCAGACATGGTGCTCCGTGGCGTACCTTTTTCCAGAGCTTCACCCGGACGGATTCGCCGCCCCAGACAACGGCTGGCCCGGTGTCCTCCGCCGGTTCGCCGCCGAGGCTTGGCGCCGTGCTGACCGGGGTCAGCTTCTTGATGACGAACTTTATCCCAGCGATGCCCAATGGTCGGGAATCTACGACCGAATGTTGATTCACCTGGCCGAAGAGACCGAACGTCGGCTCGACCTAACGGTTGGGTTTGGCCGAGCCGCCAAAGTCTGACTAGCCCCCAAAAACCTGAGCAAACGATGCTCCAGCCGTGCCAAGCTGCCAGGTTTCTCGGTCTCGCACTCCCAAACTACCGCAACACGCCAGCCAAGCCGGCCGAGTGCCCGTCGATGCACCCTATCCCTCGCCGTGTTGCCCTCCAGCTTCCTAACCCACCATCCCCGCCGATTTGTGGGCGTGGTGCAGTTCCGGCACCCCCTGTGCCGGTGCCAAAAGCAACCATGTACGAAAACAACGGCCCTGTGCTTCGGCAGCACAATGTCAGGCCGCCCTGGCAACTTCCTGCCGTGCAGGCGAAACCGGTAACCCATCCGATGGAGCAAAGACCGTACAACCAGTTCGGGAGCGGTATCCTTCGCACGGATTCGGCTCATGTTCCAGCTTCGCTGCTCTTTCGTCAACCGGTCGCGCATGTCCTCGGTCAAATTTCCAGGGAGCTCTGGAATTCGTCCCGTTCAGGCTCCACATAACCCGCCTCAGCAAACCTCCGCATCATCTGCGGCACTCACATTGCCCGGCTACCCTTCGGTCCTGCTGATGACGAAGATGGCCAGGTCGGCCTTGAGGTTGGCATCTTCGAACACCTCGGTGTCGGCCTCGGTGTCCAGGGCAATGCGCCGGTGGACGCGGAGGTTCTTGTCGCGGCAAAAGTCCTCGAAGTCTGCGATGGTGAAGAAGCGGATGTTGGGGGTGTTGTACCATTCGTAGCGGAGGACGCCTGGGGCCTTGGGGGCGCGGCCCTCGGCGGTGAGCATCTGGCGCAGCCGGTAGTAGGCGAAGTTGGGGATGCTGACGATGCAAGTCCGGCCGATGCGGAGCATCTCCATCACCAGGCCCTCGACATCGAAGACCGCCTGGAGGGTTTGGGAGAGGATGACACAGTCGAAGTCGTCCTTGCCGAAGGCCCCGAGCCCCTTGTTCAAATCGGCCTGGATGACGTCCAGGCCGCGGGCGATGCTGGCCAGGATTTGGTTCTCGTCCAGTTCCACGCCCACCAGGCGCCGGTGGTTCTGGGTCTTGAGTTGGGCGAGCAGGCCGCCCGAGCCGCAGCCCAAATCCAGCACGCTGGCGCCGGGCGGCACCAGTTCCACGATGCGGTCATAGTCCAGCCGGTGCTGGCCGAAGATGCTGGTGGGCCCGTGGATTTCCTGTTGGACCGTCCCGTTGACGGCGCCGGAGCAGCCCAGGTTGGCGAGGAACGCCCGGGTCATCTCGCCGTAGAGGTCGATTTGGTCCGGGAGCAGGAAGGCGTCGTGTCCGCAGGAGCTCTGGACGTTGCAGTAGGTGACCGGGGCGTGGTTGGCCAGCAGGGCGTTGACGAGGTTGCGGGACTGTTCGGGCGGGAAGAGCCAGTCGCTGGAGAAGCTGACCACCAGCCAGCGGCTGCGATTGGGGCGAAAGGCGGCGGCCAATTCCTCGCGCGTGCCGCCCAGGTCGAAGAGGTCCATCGCCAGGGAGAGGACTACGTAGCTGTTGGCATCGAACCGCTCGACGAATTTCATCCCTTGGTAGCCCAGGTAGGAGCCGACCGAGAACCGTTTCTCGAACTCGATGGCCACGTTGCGCGGTTCGAGGCGGTCGGCCTCGAATTTCTGGGACATGGCCTCCTGGGAGAGATAGGTGATGTGGCCGATCATGCGCGCCAGCGCCAGGCCCACCCGCGGGCCGTGCGGCCAGTCGTAGTAGCGCCCGCCGTGGAAGTCCGGGTCGCGCAGGATGGCATTGCGCCCGACGACATCGAAGGCCAGGGCCTGGCTGGTCAGGCGCGGCGAGGTGGCCAGGGCCACGATGCCCCGCGCCGCGCCCGGATAGCGCGTGGCCCAGGTCAGCGCCTGGTGCCCGCCCACCGACCCGCCCGCCACGGCCAGCAACTGCTCGATGCCCAGCTTGCCCAGGCACCGGCGCTGCACCTCCACCATGTCGCCGATGGTGATGATCGGGAAATCCGGGCCGTAGGGTTTGCCGCTGGCCGGGTCCAGGCTGCCCGGACCGGTCGTTCCACGGCACCCGCCCAGCAGGTTGGGGCAGATCACAAAATACCGCTCCGTATCGATCGGCCTGCCGGGCCCACCATGACGTCCCACCACCCGGGGTCGTCCTGCTCGTCGTGCCGGGCGACGTGCGAATCGCCGCTGATGGCGTGGCAAATCAGGATGGCGTTGTCGCGGGCGGCGTTGAGTTGGCCGTAAGTCTCATAGGCCACGGTCACGCGGGCCAGGTGCCCGCCCTTTTCCAGGGTCAACGGCCCGTCCAAATCCAGGCTCTGCGCGTGGCGCAACGGCCTGGCGCTGCGCACGCTGTCACTGCTCTCAAAGAGGCTCTCGTTCACTGCGGCGATGGTTCTGCCGGCGCAGGCATGCTGTCTGCGCCCAATGGCCCTTTCTTCTACGCGTTCGCGCCCGCGAAATCAAATGCTTTGTAAGGCCGCAGTGAAGGCGGGAGCGTCACGGGGGCAGACCCTTCACCCCGGCCCTCTCCCCTTCGGAAGGGGAGGGTCCACGGCTGCCGTCACTGCGTCGCTCCGCGACGCGCGCGCTGCCCCGGGCCCATCGCGTAGCGGTGCCCGATGGTAGCCGTGGACTTCCAGTCCACGGACCCATGGCCCAAGCTCGACTGCGTCGCGTAGCGACGCCTGAAAACCGCGACGCGTGACTATTCGCACGCCCTGAACCGTGGACCGAGGTCCACGGCTACCTTCACTGCGTCGCTACGCGACGCTTCTCCCTCTCCCCTCCGAGGGGAGAGGGCCGGGGTGAGGGGTCTGCCCGGCACTCCATCTCCGCCTTCGCCGATTACAATGCTTTCCAAAGCCCTGGGCGCGCGTTTTAATCCGGGCATGAACCGTTGCGGTTTCCTCAAGACCTCCGCCCTGGCGGGCGGCTCCCTGCTGGCCCAGCAAACGTCACCCGGGGGCGAGCCGTCCCCCAGCCAACAACCCATCGCTCCGGTGCCGCTCCCCGAGACCGTCCGCGCGCGCCTGCCGGACCTTTCGCCTGCCCGCTGGCTCTGGTATCCATCGGGCCGGACGCTGCAGAACACCGTCGTCCTTTTCCGGCGCGGCCTCGAATTGCCGGCGCGCCCGCGCCGCGCCCTGGGCTGGGTGTGCGCCGACAGCCGTTACCGTCTGGAGGTCAACGGCCGGCGCGTGCAATGGGGGCCTGCGCCCAGCGACCCCCGGTGGGCGGAGGCCGACCCGCTCGACTTGACTGAGCACCTGCGCGCCGGCCAAAACGCGCTCGGCGCCGCGGTCCTGTTTTACGGCACGGGCGACGGGACCTGGCCGATCGGCACGCCCGGCTTCCTGTTTTGGCTCGAAATCGAGCACGCCGACGGCCGGACCGAGCGGGTCGTCTCGGACGCCTCCTGGAAAGTGCTGCTCTGCCGCGCCTGGCCTCCGGGTCAATACAAGCGCTGGTACCTCCGCGCCTTGCAGGAGGAATTTGACGCCCGCTTGTACCCCGAGGGCTGGTCCTCCGCCGGCTTCAGGCCCGAAGCCAATTGGCTGGACGCCATGCCGCTGCCCGGCTCGCCCAACAAACCCGCCCTGGCCGCCGGCTACCCCGATTACCTGTACGGGACCGACTGTGCCTCGGCCGGGACCGAACTGCGTCCCCGCAGCATTCCGCTCCTGCGCGAGTCGCTTGTGCCCGTCCGTAGGCTGGCCCAGATGCATTGGCTGGAGTGGCGCCTGCCGCCCCGCGACTACTTCGATTTTCGCACCCCAGGCGCCTTCGTCGCTCATCGCGCGGACCCGGCCCCCGGCCCCGCCCAGGGACCCTGGGAGGTCGAGTTGGATGGCCGCCGCGCCGCCGCGCTCACCTTCGAGTTCACGTAAACCTGGAGCCAGGGCCTGACCAAGGAGGGCTTCTTCCTGGACTGCTGGCCGGCGTATGACCGCCTGGCCCGCCTGGTCGAACGCCAACTCGACCTGACCTCCTGGGGGCCCATCCTCGACCACGGCGTCGGCTTCATCTTCGATCAATGTCCCGGCGGCCAGACCGGGCCTGCCCTGAGCGCGCTGGCCCAATGCCCCCCGGAGATGGGCTTTTCCTATCCGTGCAACGCGGGGTGGCGTCTCTGGGCCCTGGCGCGGGGCGGGCGGGCCGATGTCATTGTGGCGGACCTGCGCTCGCGCTGGGCCTCGATGATCTCCGTAAAGGAAAACCTCACCTTGCAGGAGGACTGGCAATGCCAGCCCGATTCCGACCATCAATGGAGCCATTGCGCCGTCGTGCCGATCTACATCGCGTTCCACGGCCTGATGGGCCTCAAACCGCTGGTCCCGGGTTTCAAGCGGTTTGAGCTGCGCCCTCAGTTGGCGAACCTGGAGCAACTCGACCTGACCGCCTTCACGGTCCAGGGCCCTATCCGCCTCAGGTCGCAAGGCAAGCGCGGCGACCGGGAACTGACTTTGTGGCAGCCCGCCGCCGCCCAGGGCGAGCTGCTCCTGCCCCAGGATGAATCGGTGGATTTGCCCGCGGCCGCCGGCCCGGCGCCGGCAGGCCTGAGCCGGTATCGGCTGGCGGGCGGGGCAATGATCACGCTGCGCCTGCGAAAGACCTAGTACCGTGAAACGTGAAACGTGAAACGTGAAGAGCGATGGATAACTCGTGAGGCATAAGAAGAGGTTCACGTTTCACGTTTCACGTTTCACGTTTCCCGTGTCCCGTTTGACCAGCTTGAGCTTGGCGACGCGCATGCCGTTCATGGCCTCGACGCGCAGTTCGTAGGCGCCGGCGGTGAGGAGGTCGCCGGGTTTGGGGAAGCCGCCCAGGCGATGGGTCACCCAGCCGCTGACGGTGGTGATGCCCTCCTGGCGGAGGGGCTCGCCGGTGAGCCCCTCCAGTTCATGAAGCGGGAGCGCGCCGGCGATTTCCCAGGCGCCCTCGCCGGTCCGGACCAGGAGCGGCTTTTCCTGGTCGAACTCGTCCTGGATTTGGCCGACGAGTTCTTCGAGGATGTTTTCGAGGGTGAGCATGCCGACGGTGCCGCCGTATTCGTCCACGACGATGGCCAGGTGGAGTTTGCGCTCCAGGAGCAGTCGGAGGATTTTTTCGAGGTGGGCGGTTTCCGGGACATAGATGAGCTTGCGGGCGACGGGCAGGAGGTCGGCGCCGCGGCGGGCTCGCAGGCGCATGGCGTAGAGGTCCTTGATGTGAACGACGCCGAGCGACCTGTCGAGGTCGGCAGCTTCGCAAAGGGGAAAGCGGGAGTATCGGGTCTTCTCGGCCAGGTCGAGGCATCGGGCGATGCTGGCGTCGGTATCCAGGACGACGATTTCCTGGCGGGGCCGCATGACCTCGCGCGCCAGGCGGTGGCGCAGGTCCAGGGCGTTGAGGACCAGGAGCCGGCCCAGGGCGGTGGCGCCGGCCTGTTTCTGGGCGGTGGTCAAGAGCAGGCGCAGTTCCTCCTCGGAGTGGACCCGCCTGGCCTCGCCGCCGGGTGAGAGGCCCGCCTGCTTGAGCAGCCATTGCGCGGAGCGGTTGAGCAGCCAGTTCAGCGGATAGGACAGGAGGTAAAACCACCGCAGCGGCTGGGTCACCCGCAGGGCGATCGGCAGCGGCCTCGCAATGGCGGCCCACTTGGGCGCCAATTCCCCCGCGCAAATGTGCAGGAAGGTCAGCACGAAGAACCCGACGACAAAGGAGATCGAGCCCCGCAGGGCCTCGGACTCGACATTCAAGGCGCGCAGCAAGGGCGAGAGCAGGGCACCGAAGACCGGCTGGCCGACCCAGCCCAGCCCCAGGCTGGCCATGGTGATGCCCAGTTGGGTGGCGCTCAGGAACGAATTGAGGTTGCCCACGACCGCGCGGGCGAGCTTCGCCCGGCGGTTTCCCCGCAGAACCAGCTCGTCGAGCTGCGTTTCGCGGACCTTGACCAGCGCGAATTCTGCCGCCACGAAGAAACCGTTCACCGCGATCAGCCCCAGAATCAGCAGGGTCTTCAGGACGATGGTGATGAGCGAATCCAGGGGCATGATCGCGCCCTCAAAGGCTCACCTCGCCGAAGATGACCCTGAGCAGGCGGTGAAGGGTGATGATGCCGCTCTCGCGGCGGTCGCGTCCGAGCACGATGGCCAGGCGCTGGCCGCCGCGCTGCAGCCGGCGCAGCGCGACCTCCAGCCGCAAGTCCTCGTCCAGGTAAAGCGCCGGCTTCACATACTCCCCGGCGGGCCGCGTCAGGTCGAGGTCCTCCTGGTAGAGCAGGGAGTTGCAGTGGAGCAGGCCGACGATGCGCTGCTGGCCGTCGCGGTTTTCACGGACGGGCAGGCGGCTGAAGGTCCGCTCGCGGTAGAGTTGGAGGGCCTGGCTGATGCGGGTCTGGGTGGTCACGGTGACCACATCGGCCATCGGCTTCATCGCCTGGCGAACCGTCAGGGCGGGAAGGTCCAGGACCCGATTGATCATCGCCCGCTCTTCGGAGGTGAAGGCCAGGGCGGACTCCTGCATGACCTGGCGCAGTTCCTCCCGGTTGCCGAAAAGATGGCCGGTGAAGGCCTTGCCGCCGCGCCAGCGCAGCAACACGGCCGAGACCGATTCGACCAGGCCCACCAGCGGCCGCAGCAGGATGTGCAGGACGCGAAAGGGGCGCGCCATCGAGAGGCAGAGCCGGGTCGGATAGGCCCGAAAGAGCATCTTGGGCAGGAGATCGAAAAGGGCATAGAAGAGCAGGACCAGGACCGTATAGACCAGGATGAAGGGGAGCAGATGATAGGACAGGGTCCGGTACAACAGCACCACCAGCCAGCCCAGGATGAGGAAATTGGCCAGGGTGTTGCCGACCAGGATGGTCCAAAGAAAGTTCTCCGGGTTTTCCAGGTAGTTGTGCAGCAGCTTGGCCGGAGGGAACCCGGCGCGCATCTGCTGGCGAATCCGCAACCGGCTCAGGGCAAACACCCCGGCCTCCATGCCCGACAACAGAAACGACACCGCCAGGCAGACCAACATGACCACCCAGATGAGCGCGGCAGGGTACATACCTAACAGTGCAGACCGATCCCTTTCGTGCCCTTGGCTTTCACTTCGTCACCTCCACTGTCAACTCCCTGACCCGTCTTTCATCGGCCGCCTGGGCGGTCAGGCGCAGGCCGCTGAAGCTGGCGGAGTCCCCGGGATTGGGGACCACGTTCCAGGAGGTACATCAGCAGGCCCCCCATGGTCTCGACTTCCGGCACGTCCCCCAGCGGCGGGTATTCCCTGCGAAAATCATCCAGGCGCAGCGTGCCCGCGACGCGCCAGCGTCCCGGGCCGAGTTTTTCCATGACGAACCCCTGGCTCTGGACCTCGCCGGGAAACGGGCCGATGAGTTCTTCGAGGATGTCCTCGGTGGAGACGATGCCGGCGGTGCCGCCGAATTCGTCCAGGACGATGGCCACGCCGCGTTGCTGGCGCTGGAGGCTCTTGAGCAGTTGCAGCAGGTTCATCGTCTCCGGCACAAACGAGGGCAACTCGATGGCGTCGGCCAGGTTGATCTGGGGGTCCAACAGCAAGGCGCGGGTGTTGAGGATGCCGACGATGGTGTCGGGGGTTTCGTCGTAAATGGGGAGGCGGCGGTGCTTGTATTTGCGGGCGGCGGCGATCATTTCCTCGACGGAGAGGTCGTCCGGGATGACGGCCATTTGGGAGCGGGGCTTCATGACTTCTTTGGCCGTGCGCAGGTCCAGGCTGATGATCTGGAGGATGATGTCCTTTTCCGACTTGGCCAGGGCGCCCTGCTGACAGGCCAGGTCAAGCAGTTCCTGGTAATCCGCGTCGGTCAGGCCGCTCTGCGGCGGGGTGGACCTGGAGCCCGCTGCCCTGAGAATGGCGGCATTGAGACTCTGCCCCAGCCGGCACAGCGGCAGGCTCACGCTCAGCACCCACTGCAACGGCAAGGCCACGCGCAACGCCCATCGCTCCGGCGCCCGCACGGCCATCGTCTTGGGCAGCACTTCGCCGCCGAACAAAGTCAGAGCCAGCAGGCCCACCAGCGTCAGGACAAACGGCCAGCGGCCCGTCATCGCCATCCACAAGGCGGTGGCGAGCATGGCGGCGCTGGCCACCGTGTTGCCCAGCACCATCGTGGCCAGCACGTCCTGGGGCTTGGCGAGCAGGCCCTGCACGATGCCCCCCAGCCGGGGCGCCCGCTCCGCCAGGCGCGGGGCCTGCCACTTGCTCAACGAAAAGAGCGACGTTTCCGCGAGCGCAAAGAAGAAACCGGCCCCGGCAAATACCACCACCACACCGGCCGCTATCAATGCTGGCGCCATGCCTCCAGCATGACGGAAAATGCCTCAAAAGGCAAAGATCAAACGAACCGAGCGATGGGAGCGCGCGTCCGAACTCGCGAAGCGTTTTGGACTGCGCCAGCCCTCTGCCGCTTTTCGGGCCCTGGGGATGCGAAAGCGCCAGAGGGCTGGCGCAGTCCAAAACCTTGCGGGTTTCCCGAGGCCGCGCTCCAGTTGCCTGGCGTGCCGATGGCCGACAAAGGTGAGATACGCTCGTCTATTGGGATTTTGTGCCCTGGGGTGCGAGGACCGGCCTGCCTTTCATGGCGACCAGGGCCTTGGTGATCTCGTCCCGGACGTTGGGGTCCTTCTCCTGGGCCAGCCTGGCCTGGAGGGGGGCGACACCTCGGCTGGTGCCGAAATTCAGGAGGGCCCAGGCGAGGTTGTAGCGCACGTCGCGATTGGCGTCGGCCAAGTGGCGGAGGGCCAGTTCCTCGGCGCGCTTGTGGGCGAGCAGCGACAGGCCGAACGAGGCCGAACGCCTGAGGATCACGTCCCGGTCGTCCAGGTAATGGGCGAGCACGTCCAGCGCCCGGTTGCTGTGCCGGTAAAACCCGTGGTGCATGATGGTCCATGCCACGACCTGCTGGTGTGAATCCCGGAGCAGGGCCGAGAGGGGTTGGAGGCTCTCCGGTCCGTAGGCCAGCAGCGTCTTGCCCAGCAGGTAGGCGTCGAGGCTGCGCGCCGGGGCGGCTTTGCCGATGTTCAGAATGGCCCCTGGGAGGTCCTTGAGCACGATCGGGACGACCCGTTGCTCGTGCAGGCGCCCCAGCGCCATGCCGGCGCAACCGCGGACGATTGGGACCTCGCGCCCTTCCTGGAAGATGCGGAGCAACTCCGCCCGCACCGGCGCGTCCGCGTGTTGCTCGGCCTCGGCAATCGCCTTGAGGCGCTCGGAGACGTTGGGCGAGCGCAGTTGCCCGATGAGACGCCGGCTCTGGGAGGAGGGCCCGCACCCGCACAAGAGGAGAACCGATACGACGAGCCAGGTCAGAAATGACGAATGACGAATGACGAATGACGAATGACGGATGACGAATGCGAGTGCTCCCGTCCCTTTCGTCCCTTGTGTCGCTTTCGTCCCTTCCGTCCGTTTCTTCATCCCGGGCGGGGCCGAGGGGTTGCGCGCGCTCACTTAGCCTTCACGTCGTAGCAAAGCAGGACGTCCTGGTCGCGCAGGAAGAGTCTGCCGCCGGCGATGACCGGGTGCGGCCAACTGTTCTTGGTGCTGCGGTTGGGTTGATCGAAGCGGCCGTGTTCTTTGTAGCCCTCGGGCGAGGCCTCGATGAGGGCGACCGTGCCCTGGTTGTCTTCCTGCCGCAGGTAGAGGCGGCCGTCGGCACAAACCACCGAGCCTTTGCCGAACTTTTTCTCCTGCCATTTTGCCTCGCCCGACTGGAAGTCCTGGCAGGTCCAGCCTTTGGCCTCGGAGTGGCCGTAGAGGCAATCGCCAACGAGGATGACGCCGCCGTGGTGGTTGGACATGACCTTGTTCGCATAGACCTGCTCCGCCGAGAACTTGCCGTCGGCGGCGGTGACCTTGAACAGGTTGCACCCGGCCCCGTAAGAGGAACTGACATAGACAAAGCCGTCGTGATAAATGGGCGAGGGGATGACGGCGACATTGCCGCGCCGCGGGGCGCGCCAGAGCAGTTTGCCATCCGCTGCGGCAACGCCGGCGACACTCTGGGCGGTCAGTTGGATATACTGCCGCACGCCGCCGATCTCGGCGATGATGGGCGTCGAATAATGGGGCGCATCGGTGAAACCTTGGCTGCGCCAGAGCACCGCGCCGGTCTGCTTGTCCAGCGCCACCATGGCGCCGTCGGCCCCGCCCGGCGTACACACCGCGCGCGGGCCGTCCACCAGGATTGATTCGGCATAGGCCCAGCGCGGAGAGACGCCACCCAAGTCCTTTGCGTAATCTTTCCGCCACAACTCCTTGCCGTCGGCCGCCGCCAGGCAAACCAGCTCCCCGCATTGGCTCACGGCGTAAAGCCGGTCGCCATCGAGCGTGGGTGTGGCCCGAGGCCCGTTGAACTGGGGCTGCCCTCCGCCCTCTCCCGGGCCTGCCTTGCCGAGCCTGGCCGTCCAGGCCGGCTTGCCGTCCGCCCCGTTGAGGGCGATCACATAGCTCGACTCTCCCTTGTCCCCGGCCGTATAAATGCGCTCCCCCACCACCGCCACGCCCGAATAACCCGCGCCCAGGCCCTCCGCCTTCCAAAGCAGGGGCGGCCCCCCCTCGGGCCATTCCTTGAGCAGACCCGTCTCGGGCGAGATGTCGTTTCTGTTGGGCCCGCGAAATTGGGGCCAGTCATTGGCCGCCGCCCTTGTGGCGCCGCCCAGCAAAAGGAGTAGCGCCGCGCCTGCCGCACAAGAACCGAGACGATGAGTGTGTGTTCGCATAATCCGCGCCGAATCTTCCCAAGCCCCGCCGAAAATGCAAGGACGCAAAGACAGTATAGATGCGCCCCGCTCATTTGGCCGGCTGGCGCGCAAGGTCTTCGGGCTTCCCGAACATCTCAGCCAGATGCCGGGTCACAAAGGCCTGCAGCTCCTTGGTTTGAGCGGTTAAAACCAGGCTGTTCCCTTCCTTGTGGTGCGGGAGAGCCTCCGGATGGGCTTCGAGATACTTGGCCAGCCAGTCATAGTCGCACGAGGCGAGCTGCAAGGCCGGTTCGACCCGCGGCACGCGCAGGAGCAAATGACCGGGAAACATCGCAGCCCCCACGATGCCGGCCTGCTCAGGTGAAAACTGCACGTCGTTCGGGATTAGATCGAGAAAGAGTTGGCCGCCGATCTTGAAGAGGTGGACGTCCAATTTGCCCTGCTTGTGGTCCTTCTCGGTCACGAGAAGCGTATAAGCATTGTCTGCGGCCTTATCGAATTTCCAGGTTTGGATGTCGTTGGTGTCGCCCTTGGTCTGCCATTCGCCCACCAGGCGGGCGTCGAAGACAACATCCTTTTCCGTGTAGAACGGGTTCACTGACGGCACACAAGCGCCTGCCAGCACGATAATTCCGAGGATTCCCAAGAGGTTTCGAGTTTTCATATGACATTCTTTTCTTTGCGCAGTTCATCATACATCAGGGCCAGGAGCTGGTCGGCGTTTGCCGGCGCTCCCGCTGCCGGCTTCCTGTCTGCCGCTTCAGAATTGCCCATTCCCAATGTTAGCCAACTACGACCGCTGTCTTGGAACCTCATTCGCGAACCAGCGCGGCCGTGCGCTTGCCGGCGTGTTGATGAATCGCCTCACCCAGCCAGGCGATGGTTTGCCCCAGATCCTTCATGTTCCGCGAGGCCTCGTCGTCCTTTGCAACCTCGCCCTTCTCCCGGCCAAATCCGAGGTTCCAATACGTCGAGCCCGGCACGATGGCGCCGGACATGAGAAACATGTGGTTCATCGTGTCGAAGGCGTGGGTGCCCCCGCCCCGCCTGACCGCCACCACGGCCGCCCCGATCTTGCCGCGGAACAACCCGCCGTTGGCCACCGCCACCAGCCCGGCGCGATCCAGCAGCGCCTTCATTTCAGCGGTCACGTCGGTGAAGTATGTCGGGGAGCCGAGAATGATCGCATCTGCGGCGACCATCTTCTCGAAGCACTGGTCGAAAAGCTCGTCCTGCTGGCTGCACCGGGAATTCTTCTTCTCGAAACACTGGTAACAGGCCCGGCACCCGCGGATGGGGCTCTCCCGACCTGGATGAGTTGGGTTTCCCAGCCGGCGGCAGCCAGCGGCACCAGCACCTTTTTCAGGAGCATTTCGGTGTTCCCGCCCTTGCGCGGGCTTCCATTGATGGCAACGGCTTTCATGATTCAAAGCTCTGACAACAGCTATTCAGGTTGGGTTCGAGGCGGTTGTCAACGGCGAAGATCGGAGGGGAAGCCGTGGGGGCGCATCTCATCTTTGTCGAGCCCGGCCGAACCGAGCGATGGGAGCGCGCGTCCGAACTCGCGAAGCGTTTTGGACTGCGGCAGTCCTCTGCCGCTTTTCGGACCCTGGGGACGCGAAAGCGCCAGAGGACTGGCGCAGTCCAAAACCTCGCGGGCTTCCTGACGCCGGTCCAATTGCCTGGCTTGCCGAGGGCCGACAAAGGCTGCGACAAAGTTTTCATCCCGACGGGTTTTTCGGGCACGCTCTCAGACATGGATCGCGCGGCCCGTGACGGCCATGGCGGCTTCGCGCAGGGCCTCACCCAGGGTCGGGTGGGCCTGGCAGACGCGGGCAAGGTCTTCGCTGCTGGCGCCAAAGCAGAGCGCGGCAGCGGCCTGGTTGATCAGGTCGCCGGCGCGCGGCCCCAGGATGTGAACGCCGAGAACCCGGTCCGTCTTGTCGTCCGCGAGCAATTTGATGAGCCCTTCCACGTGCCCCAGGGCGCGGGCGCGGCCGCTGGCCCGGAACGGGAAAATGCCCTTGCGGCAGCCCCTGCCCATTTCCTTCAACTGCTCCTCGGTCTTGCCCACCCCCGCAATTTCCGGCTGCGTATAGACCACGGCCGCAATGGCGTCGTAATTCACGTGGCCGTATCCGGTGACCAGCCGTTCCACGCACGCGATGCCCTCCTCCTCCGCCTTGTGCGCCAGCATCGGCCCCGCGATGACGTCGCCGATGGCGTAAATGCCCTCGGCGCTGGTGGCAAAGTGTTCGTTCACAGGGATGAACCCCTTGGCATGGAGTTCGATGCCCGCGTTGTCGAGGCCGAGGTGGTCCGTGTTGGGCGCCCGCCCCGCGGCCACCAGCACCCGGTCGCAGAGGATCGGCTCCTGCCCTTCGCTCTCGACCACGCACTGGCCGTCCCGGACCCGCGCCGCGGTGACCCGGCGCCCCAGGTGAAACTCAAGGCCCTGCCGCTCGAAGAGCTTCTTCGCCTCTGCCGCCATCTCCGTGTCCAGGCCAAAGAGAATCCGGTCCAGGTACTCGAGCACGGTGACCTTCGCGCCGAGCCGCCGCCAGACCGAGCCCAACTCCAGGCCGATATACCCCGCGCCGATCACCACCAGGTGCTTGGGCACCTGCGCATAGGAGAGCGCCTCGGTGCTGGTGCCGACCCTCTCCCCATCCAGCGTCACACCAGGCAGCGTGGCTGGCTTGCTGCCGGTCGCGATCAGAATCAACTTTGCCTTCAGCTCGAAGGCCCCCTCGGAGGCCGCCACAGAGACGCGCCCCACGCCCTCGATGCGGCCATGCCCGTGGTAGCGGGTGATTTTGTTCTTCTTGAACAGGGCATCCACCCCGCGGGTCAAGGCGCCGACCACCTGTTCTTTGCGGCGGAGCATCGCGGGCAGATCCAGCGTTACCTGGGCTGCGCGGACGCCGTGGGCGCCCAACTCCTCGCGGGCCGCCCAATAGCGCTCGCTCGATTCCAGCAGGGCCTTGCTGGGGATGCAGCCGATGCGCAGGCACGTGCCGCCCAGGGTCCCCTCTTCCTCGATGCACGCCACGTTCAGCCCGAGTTGCGCCGCGCGAATCGCCGCCACGTAGCCCCCCGGCCCGGCCCCAATCACAATCAGATCGTGTTCTTGTCTGGCCATATTTGCAGGCAATGTCCCACTCAAGGCGGGCCACCTCAAGCCCTCTCTTGTAAAGGCTAAAGGCTAAAGGCTAAAGTGCAGAGGCTGATCACTCAGCCCAGGGTTGCGCGGAACGCGCTACCCTGGGTGTCAGGCCGCCAAACGCTGAAACCCTGAAAGAATTCCCGGAACGAATTCGCGCTTTGCGCCCCTGAACCTCGACACTGCGTTCCCGTCCCGCGAAGCGTTTTGGACTGCGGCAGTCCTCTGCCGCTTTTGTGTCCCCTCGCTGCCGGCGCGAAAGCGGCAGAGGACTGCCGCAGTCCAAAACCTTCGGACTTGGTGTCGGTTCATGGGGGCGCTAAATCGGAGCAACCCACATTGGCACACCCATGTGGATTCCGGACCTTCGTCGCAGCCTTTGTCGCGACCTTTGTCGAAGGCCCCAATTCCCGACAAAGGCTGCGACAAAGGCTGCGATAAAGGTTGTGCCAAGGTTGCGGGGTTCGATTTGGAGGGCTCTGGCGCCCTTGCGGGGCGCGGGGCCCGGGTTTGTGGCGAAACCCAGGGCATCGGCCTGACGGCCTCAGCCCTGGGCCAGGCTCTGGCGGCCCGTCGGGCCGCGACGAGGCGCACGCCGGTACACTCTGTGGTACTTGTCCCAGAGCCGCCGCGAGACCGCCAGGGGGGCGCCCCGGGGCTTGACGGGGTAGGATTCATGCTGCCCGGCCCATTGGCGTTCCCACTCCTGCAAGGCGGTGTCGAAGGCGCGTTCGTCGAAGGCCGAGCCCGTCTCGAGCGCGGAATCCAGGGCGCGGCAGAACTTCTCCCAGCGCTTGAGATAAAACCCGGAGAGCATCCCCGACCACTGGCGCCTGGAGTAATCGCGGATGAGCGTTTGCTGCCCCCACATCGTGAGCACGCGGCGCGCGTTCCACTCCAGCCGTTCGCGTTCCTGGCGGTTGGTTCCCCAGCGTTTGGCGTCCTCCAGCCAGCGGCCCAATAGATACTCGCTGCGCGTCGCCAGCAGTTCATCCAGGTCGGCAATCAACTCGAGCAGGCGCCGCGAAGCCGCCTGCAAGGCCGGGCGGTCCTTGGCCCGCCAGGCGGCGGCCAGGTCCCGTTGCAGCTCGGCCGAGTCATTGCCCAGCGCCTGACGGGTGACACTGACCAGGTCGAAGCGGTAGGCATCGGACGCGCCGGCTGCGGGCGCGGCGTCGAGCAGGCGCCGCCAGGCGCGCGTCAACTGCTCATTGCTGTAAGGCAGAGCGCCGGCAGGTTGAAGCGAGGGCACGAGCGTATAGGCCGGGGCCACCTGGTGTTGGCCGGTAAAGACGGTGTCTTTGAGGATGGCCCAGGCGGCTTCGGAGTCGGCGTTGCGCGTGCCGTGCGCGCGGCGGCTGTAATCGCGCAGCCAGGCCCCCAGCTCGACCGGCTCCGGGCGCCAGGCCTGCTCGAAGAGAAAATCAAAGACCACCGGGTTGTAGTCCAGGCCCTCGTTGACGAATCCGATGCCGGTCAAGCGGGCGCCGAGGGGGTCGCGGCGCGCGGCGGGCAGATCGGTGTGAATCCGGTTGAGGGCGCCGCCCAGGTACACGCAGTCGCCGAAGTTCTGCAAGGCGCACCAGAGCCAGGGCTTGGCGCAAAAGCCGCCCGTCCGGTTCCAGACTGGCGTGACGTCGCAGAACAGGTCGAGCACCACCAGGTGCGCGTCGGGCACCGCGTCCAGGAACGCGGCGATGCGCGGCTGCGTCCAGAACTGGGACTGGTTGAAAAAGGTCCAGCCCTGCAGGACCCAAACCGCCTGGGCATCGGCTTGGGCCAGGCCCTGGTAGATAGCCCGCGCTGTGGCGGCCAGGAAATTCGTCTCCCCGCTGGGCGGGGTCATCTCGATGAAGGTATCGGCCGCATAAAGGTGGTCGGTGCCGAAAAGGCGCTTCTGCTCGTCGAGGAAAACGGCCGCCACCCGGCTGAACAGCGGGTCCAGCGGGTCCAGCAACAGCGTGTCCCATTCCGCCCAGTGGACGGTGTGCAGGCGCGCGCCGGGGAATCGTTTCCGGGCGGCAGGCGGGACGTGTCCGGTGAAGCCTTGCAGGACCGGGGTCATTCCCAGTGCGCGTTCGCGCGCCAGGATCTTCTTTTCCAACTCCGCGTGGCGCTCGATCCAGTTCGCCGGCAACGGCCCGCCCCAGCCATCCAGGCAGCCCATCCAGCCGAATGGCAGATAGGGCGGCCCCGCCAGGAACTCGCGCATGTCCGATTCGGTGAACCCAAGGCGTCTCGAGGCCGCGCGCCAGACCGCCTCCTGTCCGGTCACCGAGAGCGGCGCATTGACCCCATTGAGCGCCATCCAATTGATGAGCCGTTCCCACTGCTCCCAGTCGTACCAGGGCAGGGAGTATCCGAAACAGCAGTAGTTCAGAAAGTACCGCAGGCGGTCCTGGCTGACACGCCGCACCTTTGGCTGGACCGATGGGAGCGGGTCCGGCAGCGCCAATTGCCGGCTCTTGAGCGAATAATGGCACTGGCAATAGTACTTGAGATACCAGTTCAACGCGCAGGCCAGGGCCACGCCGGTGTTCCCGCGCAAGACAACCTTGCCGTCCCGGCTCTCAATCTCGAACACGTCCCGGCCCACGTCCGCCGGTATCGTCTCCAGGACGAAAGATTTCGCCTGTGCCGGCAGCACACGCGCCACCAACCCCCGAGCCGCGCGGACCGGATCGCCCCCCTGCGCCGGCGCCGCCACGACTCCCAAGGACAGCAATAAAGCACTGCACGCGCCCAGGAGCCTGCTCGATTTCATGGGCAGATCCAATACCTGGCTCCGGCCGTTTTGCCAAACCCTATCGTGCTACTGCAGGACCAACCGGAAGAAATGCATTTCGGGTCCGGAGCCGGGCTGGAGGACTTGCACCTGGAGGGCGCCGATGCCGGGTGCGTAGTAGAAATTGTGGATTTGGCCTGAACTGTCCGCAGGGAGGGTGAAGGCCAGGGGCGCCCAAGCGGCCAGGTCGGCGGAGCCCAGGACGGTATAGGAGCGGCCGGTCATGGTGGTGAACTCGATAATGGGGGAGCCGCCGTTGGGATCGACCAGGCGGAGGGTGAACGCATCGGCGGGGTCGAACAGGGAGTTGCCAAGGAGGAACTCTTCGCGCAGGGTCCGGCCGTTATGGGCCAGGTCCATGTCGGGATTGAGGTCATTCAAGCCGAGGTTCAGGCCGAGGGCTTGCAGGAATGCCAATTCCCAGGCATCGGGCAGGCCGTTGCCGTTGGCATCGGTGCCCAGGGTGAGATCCAGGCGGGTCTGTTTGCCGGGCTGGCCGAGGTTGCAGAAGTTGCCGGTCATTTGGATCGGGAAACTGGTGGTCTGGCCGATGGCGACGGACATCTTGAATTGGGCGGAGGCGGTTAGGGCGGTCGGTTGATAGAGGTCCGGTGTGAGGCCGGCATCCATGGGCACCGCGAGGGCGTAATTGATCCCATTGCCCAGTCCCGGGGAGACGGCGGTTTGGAGTTGGACGCCGGACGGTGTTTGGAGGATGACCTGGGCATTGGTATCGGTCAGCGGGGTGCCGTATTGGTCGCGCACGCATCCGTAGAGGGTGTGATGGGGAGCGGGAGGATAGGCCAATGCGGCAGAGGGCCAGAGGGCAGCGACGAGGAGCAGCAGGCCCAAGCAGGCCAATGGATTGACGGATTTGTGGATTGTTGGATTGATGGGTGGCCGCAACCGAATCCGGGGCTTGATTGCCGATGGGGCAGGTGTGGGAGGGGGGGTCGAGTTCATAGGCTTTGAGGCGCCAGAGCGTTAATTGCCCGAGTAGGAGTAGGTGATGAAATAGAGCTTCACGTCATTGACCGATTGGACAAAGCGGTCCAGGCCGGCATTGGGATCATTGAGGAGGGCCTTGCCGGGGATGATCAGCTTCCATCTGCTGTTCCAGACAGAGCGGCCGATGAGGCGGCAGTTGACATACTGGGAGCGGGACAAGCTGTTGCCGCCATAGACGCTGCTCCCGGTGAAGAGGCTGGTGCTGGAGACGGGCCGGAAGGCCTGGTGCTTGCGCACGGAGTACAACGGCTCGGTGAGCGAGTCGGACGATTCCCAGAAGTTGGGAGAGGACAGGTCGTTGGCGCTGATGTTGAATGGCAGCGGGATGGCCAAGTCATCCACCGTCCAGACCCGGATCGTGCTCGAATCGCCCAGCGGCGGGGTGCGCATCGAGTCCTGCCCGACCGGGATCAGGTAAATATACGGCGTGGCCGCCAGGCAATTGGGATCGCTGACATTGGTGCTGCCGCCGCTGGCGGTGTCCATGCCGAGGTAGCCGTCGAAGTTGACGCCGACAGAGAAGATCTTGGTGGCAAAGGAACTGGAGCTGAAATTGTGATCGGCGGCTCCGAGGGGCTGGCCGAAGAAATTGAGGCCATCGGCGACCACGGTGCCGAAGCTAAGAATAATGCCGGGCTGGGGCAGGCCGCTGTCGTCGCCCAGTTGCATGCAGTAGCGGCGCGCATCGGCGTCGGCCAGCAAGTCCGGGACGCGCCCGGCCTGGAGGGTTTGCTGCCAGGCCGCCTTGCCATCCGAGCTGGGGAGGATGCGGTAATTCTCGGTGCGGAGCGAGAAGATGGTGCCATAGCCGTCCGGGTTGTTGAAACCGAGGCGCCCCTTGAGGACGTCCCAATCGGCCTTCATCTCGGCCAGGGCGCTGGAGAGGCCGGGGTCGCCGGTGTCGCTGCCGGCGTATTGGGGGTTGCCGCCGGTGAAGACGCCGATGGCCTGGGCGCTGACGATGTGGTTGAGGAAGGCCGCGCCGGCGTCGGTGTTGAGGAGGCCCGTCTCGTAGTCGTAGGCCTGGGCGGCCAGGAAGGCGTATTGGGCGGCGAGGTCGAAGAGGGTCTTGTATCGTTCCAGTTTTTCGTCGCGGAAGATGCGGAAGGCGGCGTCACGGGTGCGGTAACCCTGGATGATGGCCGCGGCCTTCTGGCGGAAGGTCTGGCGCTCGGCCAGGATGCGGTTGCCCTGCGCGACCGTTTGATCGTACTTGCGCTTGGCGTCATCGAGGTCTTGCAAGCGTTGGTTGATCGTGACGAGGCGGTTTTGCAGGGCATTGAGTTGGTTGCCCAGCGTGGCGACCGACGAGCGGAGTTGCTGGTCCCAATCGTCGGGTTGAATATCGTAAAAGTCTGCATCGGACTGGGCGAGGTCGGTTGCAGTTTGCATGGCGCGCACGACCGCGTACTTGGCGAAGCTGGCCGCATCGAAGCTCCCTTGCGTGATGGCATTGGCCGCTTTGATCGCCGCGTCTGCCGCGGACGTCAGGTCGCCGCCGGTGGCCATGCCGACGATGAGCACCTTGGGCAGGGCCGCGGCGAGGGATGCGCTGGTCAGCGCCGCGACGTTTTTGGCGCTGGCGATGCCCTTATCCACAATATCGCTGGCGCATTGCACGCCTTTGTAAACGTTTTGCGCTATCAGCAGGTTTTGCTTGATGTCGCGCTCGTCGTTATGGGTCTGGACCTGGGCCTGGAAGACGGCGACGGCTTTGTCGAGGGTTTGCTTGGCGGTGACGGCGTCGCTCAGGGCCTGCTGGAGGGCGTACCAGGCGCGGATGTAGCCGGAGATGGCCTGCTGGACACTGCCGGGGGAGGCGCGGGTGGAGGTCCAGGTGGCAGGCTTGCCGGAGAAGCCGAGCGGACCGAGCTGGAATGTCACGTAGCTTGTGTAGTCGGCAGAAGAACTGTTGGTTATGAAGTTGGCGTCCGTGTAAAGGACGTCCTGGTAGTCGGCCGGGAGCTTGCTGATGTCGAGTTTGAAGGTCTGGGTGGAGGCCGGGTCGGGCAGCGCGCCGTCGAACGTGCTTTCGACATTCTCGACGTACATATAGTGGAGCAGGTCCGGGCCGGCGTAGTCGGTGGCGTAGGTCTGGCCGGGGCCGATGTCATCCGGGTAGGGAGTGCCGTAGATATCGATGAGGGAATTGGTATAGGCGGCCTCCTGCTTGTCGACGGTGGCCTTGAAATCGGAGGCGGAGTCCTGGCCGGAGCGCATGGCCTGGGTGACATTCCTGGCGTCATCGAAGGCGGTCGCCGCGTTGGCCAGAGCGCCGACGGCCCGCTGGTAGATCTGTTCGAAGTGTGTTATGGCGTTGGCGCCGGTGATCTGGTAGGGGTTGATGTCGAAGGGCACGGCGTTCTGGGCCACCCCCAGCGGGGTCAGGCCGGCCTCGGCGTTTTGGAGATCGGTCTGGATGGAATCTGCAATGGCTGGCAATTCGGCGAGTTCGGGCACGGTCGTGCGATCGATCTTCTGGATGCCCTGATGGGTGGGGTCCGGGTTGACGGGCGGCAGGATGGCGTTGCCGACGACCCAGTGCAGGTAAGCGCCCTGGCCGGTGCGTGTGGCCCAATTATCCATGCCCCAGTAGCGCGTCACGTACGCGTTGGTTCCGCCCGAGGTGTAGGTGCGTTGTGCATTGACGAGTTTCTCGGAGAAATAGCCCCAGCCGCTGCCGGCGCCGGGATGGTAATCCTGGCGCCAGGTCAGGTCGAAGACCTGCCGGCCTGCCCGCGCCAGGGCGGCGGCGGCGGCGGCGAACTTCCGTTCATCCATGTAATCCACCGAGACCGGTTGGCCTGCCACAAGAACCGCTTCGCTGCGCGGCACCCAGTCAAAGCTCGGGTTCATCAGCAAGGAATAATAGCCCTTGAGGGCGGTCAGGTAGTGCCCGTAGGCGTCCCCGTGGGCCTGGGGATACTGGATGGCGGCGTCGCTGGCGTCGATGACCCCATCGCCGTTCTGGTCCGAGATGTCGTAGTTGATCAAATAGACGACTTCGCCCGAATCGATGCCGCGGGTGTAGTTCCAATAGAGGCGGTTATAGACCGGGGGGATGGTGACGCCGGGCTCCATGGAGTCATCGCGTCCACGGAGCAGGTCCAGTTCCTGCTCGAGCAGGGAGGCGACCTCGCCCTTGAAAGCGAAGAGGGCGGTGGCGATGTTGCCCAGGCTGTAGTCCTTGGTGCCGATGCCGATGGTCGGATTGGCGGCGTTGGCCCAGGCCTCGCCGCCGAGCATCATGTAGAGGTCGTTGAGGTAGCCGGCGGCCAGCAACAGGGCGTCGTTGGCCGGGCCGTAGTTGATGCCGGGTGTGGCGCCGATGCTCAGCGCCTCGCCACGGTGCAGGACCGTCTCGTAGATCTCGATCAAGCCGTAATCGTTGATGGTCTCGGAATTGAGGGCCACGTCCCCTTCCCAGCGGTGGCCAGCCTGGGTCAGAATCGAGACATCGGTGTTGACGCGGTTGTCGAACAAATCGGCGGTGCGCTGGTTGAAGGGGTTGATGCCGTCGAGCACGCGTTTGATCCAGCCTTCGGCCAGTTGCGGTTTGGTCCAGTCGGACCAGTTGGTAATGGCCGGGTCGGCGGCGGGATCGGTCGAGCGATAGCGCATGGTGATCCAATTGTCGCTCAGGGCCTGGACGCCGGCGTTGCCGCCCAGGGTGTAGCGCGGCTGCCCGTTGGCCCGCACCAGCAATTGCCAGGTCGGGTCATTGCCGAAGTCGTTGCCGGGCGAATGCGGGTAGTCGCCATTGACGGGCGCGGCGATGCGCCACTCGTATTGATAATTGGCCGTGCGCCCGGCCAGGTCGCAGGTGTGCTGGAAACCAATCATCTCGCTGAGGGGATTGGGGTCAAAGACGACCTTGAGTTCCCCTTGGAAGAGGGGCGGAGCGACGCGGGCGATATAGAGCGAGACCGGGTCGCCCGGGGGCGTGAAGGCACGGCCATTGCCGACGATGTAGGAGATGTAGCCCGAGCCGGGACCGCAGGCGCTCACCGCATAGGAATCTATTGCCGTGTCCGAATTGGTCACCTGGACCAGGTCACCGTAGAAACGACTGACCGTCCAGTCGGGGTTCGCGATGAACTGGCCCGGCACGTTCGGGTCTTCGTGGAAGGTCAGGACGTTCGCGGCGAGGTCCTGGACCAGAGTGGTCCAGCCGCTATAGTTGGGATCGCACCGGCGTGCAGAGCGCAAGAACAGCGGCAAGATCGTCGCCGCTGAGCACGTTCAAATCGAGGAAGCTCGCGCCCGTAGGGGGGCTATTGAACTGGCCCTGGAAGACGAGCGCTCCCATGGTGCCGCGGTGCGGGTCGAAGAACAGCCTTTGCACCAGGTGGGGCGGCAGATTGGGGAAATAGAGCCGGCCCTGGTAGGAATCGGTGCGAATGCTGTCGGGCAGCTTGGTGAGGCCGGCGTTGGTGAGGTCGGATGCCTTCTCGCAAGTGGGGTCGAACAGGGCGACACTGGCGGTGGCGGCCGTGAGGTTGGTGGCGATGGATTGCTGGTAAAGCACCAGGGCGCTGCTATTGCCGCGCACGGCCGCCAGGTTGTTGATGGGGTCGGTCAGCGTCTGGCCGGCGAAAAGTTTGGGCAGCGGCGTGGGCGGCGAGACGCCCGGGATGTACGCGGGCCAGACGGGCCGATAGACGATGTCCAGACTGGCGGTGTATTTGTTCGTGGGGTCGCCTGCGTAGGCGCTGGCGATGGGGTCCCACGGCCGGAGGTAGGGCACAATGGTTTCCTCCGGCGGCGGGTTGCCGAGGCCCGGCCAGGCGAAGCCCTTTTGGGTCTTGTAATAAAAGCGCATGGTAAAGCTGTTGGCCGGGGTGGGGGCCTGGGCCAGGTGCGGCGGGCGGCTGGTAAACGTGTTCATCGCGCCGGAATATTGATTGGTGCTGGTGATAGCCAGCAGGCCCAGCGCGGAGGGCGTCCCGTTCGTCGCCACGGCGAGGGAGAGCGTGTTGGTCGCGGTGGAAAGGTTGCCGGCGTCCTGGATGCGGATGGTGAAGAGATTCGAGCCTGTGGCCGTGGGCACGCCGAGGATAGCCCAGAGGCCGTTGGTTTGCGCCAGCGACAACCCGCCCGGCAAGTCGGGGGTAATCCCCATAGTGAGCGTTTCCTGGCGCCTGGAGGCCTGGATGTAATACGCGTAGGGCGAGCCGACCAGGGCGAGGGCGGCTGGCAACTGTCCGAAGCTATCGCTGGCGGGCACGTACTGGCCGGCCCTGAGCAGCGGCAACCCCGCGTGCAGGCCGCGATAGACGTGGAAGTCGTGCTTGCGATCCTCGAAGGTGAAGCGCTGATAGTGGGAATACGGTCCCTGCGCGGACCCACTATTCCACCCGCCCGGCAGGTCGAGGGAGTTGCCCGGCGGCTCGGCGTTGTAGTTGACCACGTTGATGCCGATGCCCTCGACCGGCGGCTCCATCACGGGCAATGGCATCGGGGCCTGGAGCACCCCGGCGCCCGCCTCGGCGACGTAATCGAAGAGGATGCCCGCCTCGGGTTTTTCACGGCGCACCTTGAAGGCGTGCATGGCCGGGCGCCCGTCGCCCTTGACATACTCGAGCAAGACGAACGGAGCGGAGGAATAGCCTAGGGCGTTGGTGATATTGAGGTCGTCGCGCAGCGCCCAGGCCTGGCCGCCGATCATGATCGCGTGCTCCTCGTTGGGGTTGTAGCCGGCCAGGGTGGGGTCGTTCTGGGTGTAAATGCGGCCTTGGGCCTGCAGGTTGTCGAGCGGCCCGCTCCCGTCGTTGCGCGCCAGGATAATCTCGTCCCCATTGACAGGCCATTGCAGTGTATAGCGCCCGATGATCGCAGGCCAATAGTTGCGGACAAAGCCAAGCGAGCCATCGGCCTGGTTGCCGCGGAACCACCAGATTTCGAGGAGGTTGTGCCCGGGGATGGCATTGACGGGGATGATGGCGGTGAGATTGGCCTGGGTGAACCCGACCACGAAGGGGTCCTGGTAGGCGTTGATGTCGAAGGAATTGCCGTTGGTTTGCAGGATGTAGCCCGCCCAGTAGTTGGTGCCGGACCACGTCTCGTCCGCGGGCGGTGAGATGCGGTCGCCGACGTTGACGGTCGCGTTGAGGACCCGCGGGGCCAGGAAGTTGTTCGCCCCGAAGTTGAACGTCCCGTTGTTGGTGTTCCAGGTGGTGAGATTGGTGGCGATGGTGTTGGCGAACAGGGCATTGGTTTTCAGGCCCGCATCGAGCCAGGAGAACACGCGCTCGAACCAGACCGCATCGCCGCTGGTGAACCGCAACAGGCCGCGGTGGGCCGGGTAGGCCGGGACCAGCCAGGTGTAATAGGCGAAGGTGTCGGTCAGCTTGCCGCGGACCTGGTCCAGCGGGTCCTGGTATTGAATGAACGGCGCATTCTGGGTCGGCAACGGCACCGCCGTCAGCTTCGCTTCGACTTCGGTGGGGACCAACGGCCGCACATACTGGCTGTATCGGGTCACATCGTTGGGCCAGACCAGGTGGTAGCGGTCGAACAGATACGGCCAGCGCAGCCCGGCGACGCCTTCGATGAGCCAATGGGCCTGGAAATCGTTGAGATTGACCGTCTCGCGGCCCGCCCAATAAGTCATGCGGTTGCCGCCATTGGCGGCGTATTGCTGGTAAAAGAAGATAGCGCTGTTGACCTGGTCCACGGGCCAGGGATAAAGCGCCGAGTCGTCCCGGCCATCCTGGTAGGCGGTGACCTTTTCGCCGAGGTCGATGGTCACATCCTGCGGCACCGGCTGTTTGAAGACATCGACGATCTCGCAGCCCAGGTAGCGGCGCGTGACGTTGTCCGGGTTTAGTTCCCCCAACAACTCGACGAAGACCCGCCCCTCGACGTTGTAGGCGAGGATCTGGTTGCGCGTGCTGTCGAACCAGAGCGTGCGGGTTTCCTGGAACATATTGGTCGGGTTGGTCGGCGGCACGGCGTTCGGATCCTGGTAGGGCGCGGCAGTGGCTGGGAAGGCGTTGTTATAGACCACGTTGACGGCGCTGACGCGGGCGGTGGGGACATCGACCGGTTTGCCCAGGCTGCCGAACGAGCCTTCGGTCCAATACATCTTTTGCGGCGGCTGGATGGGAGTGCCGGAAACCAGGTAGCGCAGGGTGTAGAGGCGATAATAGTAGCCGGCCTGGATGTAGTAGTTGGCGGGATTGCCGGCGTAATCGGGAGGGGCCGTACTGGTTGGCGTCGCCTTTTGCCAGGTGATGCTAATGACGCCGGGCTGCGTAGCAAAGACGGCCTGGGCATTGCGGCTCCAGTAGTAGGGGGCAGTGGCGTAGTTGTTGGTGGTGAAGGGCATGGGGAACCAGTAATTCTGGGCGCTGCCCAGCGGCAGCGACAGGCCGTTCTCATCGGTGCTGGGCACCGGAATCACCTGGCCGAAGTAGAACGAGACCTGCTGGCCAAAATAGGGCGCGCCGATTTGGGCGGAGCGCAGGATGAGGGCCACCGGGCTGTTGGGGTTGCCATCGGTGGTGCTGTGGGGCCACCTGAGGCTGACCACGTTGGAGGCGAAGCCGGCGCTGGGGACGAGGTTTGTGCTCCCCTGCACGGGGACCGAGGCAACAGTCACACAGGACTGGAATTGGTAGGGTGTATTGGGCAGCAGCGACGGGCCGTTGGTGAACGCGTAGCGCCCGTCCGAGCCGTTGCCGGCAGTGCTCGACAAGGGAACGCCGCGCTTGGACTGCCAATCGAGGCCAAGCTGGAAGTCGGTGTCGACCAGCATGGCGGGTTGGGCCAATTGGAGCGGCGCCGTCTGTGCGGCGGCCTCATGGCAGAGGCCAGCCAGGGCCAAGGCCAGGCCCGCAGCCCAATAGCGCGCGCTCATCCTTCTCCTCGAAAGCGGGTTTTCCAAAGGTGCATTCATAAAAATTCATCGCAACCTGGGGCCAAGTTAGAACGGGCAAGGGACCGGGCGGCGTCTGGCGCCGCCCCGGGCGGCCGGCCCAGCCGCCTTGTCATCGACCGGTTCCGGTTTGGGTCGTGGGAGTCTTGATGGCCTTTTCCAGCGCCTGGAGCCGTTTTTCGAGGGCGTCGTTGGCCGCGCGCA
This sequence comes from uncultured bacterium, assembly GCA_963749495.1. GTDB lineage: Bacteria > Verrucomicrobiota > Verrucomicrobiia > Limisphaerales > UBA8199 > CAVQND01. The sequence goes on along the minus strand of CAVVMW010000008.1, from coordinate 327,909 downwards.
AGGCCAGAATCTCGGCCTCCCTGGCGCGCAGTTGCTGTTCCAGGCGCGCCGAGCGGTCTTCCACCTTCTGGTTCAAGCCCTGGATGGCCGCTAGCGCCACGCCGTCGGCATCCACGGTCGCAATGGCGGTCGGGATGTCTCCCAGCCCAAAAGCGGCCCGGAAATCCTGGGCCATCGGGCCCAGGTGCTTGATCCCGGGCTCTTCCACCCTGAAGCGCCATTGCTCGATGGGCAGTTTGCTGACCTCCTCGAGAATGGCGCCGCTATCCACGGGGGCAAAATCGGTCTTGGCGTTCCGGTCCGAGTTGGGCGTGATGGTTGACGTGGCATAGATGTTGCCGATGACATGGAGCTTGGCGCCCGGGGCGGTGGTCCCGATGCCCACGTTGCCGCCCCACGCAATGCTCATCTTCGGGCCAAAATCGGTGTAAAAGTCCAAGCCGTAGAGATTGCCGCCGGTGGTGCGCTTGGAGGAAATGCCCTCGCCGCTGCCCGTCCCGCCAAAAACCAACCCGGGGGTCACGGTGCCGTTGTTGAGCCCGAGCGGGTCGGTGGCCACGACGCTGTTGGCGTCCCAGGCCAAGGCGAGCGAGCGGGTGCCGTATTGGTTGGCGCCCAGGGCGCCCCCGCTGTAGCCGAAGAGCACCGCGCCGTCGGTGTTCCACCAGTCATTCCAACCATACTCCAACCCGTGGTTGCCGTCCCCCCGGAGGTAGATGGGATGGTCATTGAGCCAGAGGCTGCCTGCGGTCAGCGAGATGCCGCTGGCGAAGGTGGCCATGCCGTTGAAGACCGGGTAGTTGGCGAAGATCGGACTGCCGCCAAAGATCATACTGCCGCTCACAACAGCGCCGTTGGCAACCACAAAGCCGTTCTTGAATGTCGGAATGCCGTAAACGTTCGGATTGCCATACATGCTGCCGGTGAACCACGGATTGCCGCTGAAGGTCGGATTGCTGCTGAAGGTCGGACTGCCGCTGAAGGTCGGACTGCCGGTGTAATTCGGATTGCCCGACACGATGGCGCCGTTGGCCACGCTAAAGCCGTTGTTGAACGCGGGCGCTCCGTTGAATGTCGCGTTGGTCATGTTGAAAACGGGGCTGCCGGACGCGCCGGAGATCAAGGTCAGGCCGGCGTTGTTGACCACGGCGTTGGCGCTGGCGGCCAGGAAGGCATACGGGGAGGCCAGCAGCCGCAGCCGGGGCTGGATCTCGGCATCCGGGGTCGAGATTCCTTTGACGGTTATGCCGACGTAGCGGTCGGAGGCATTCGGCCCCACAAAAAGGCTGGCCAGGTTATTGGTCCACGTCTCGCCGGAGGCCAGGGCCGCGCCCTGCCCCAGCATGACGCTGAAGTAGCCGCGGTCCACCACCACGGTTTGCACCTCGCCCCACAGGGCCGTCGTGCCGCCGGAAGACGCGGGCCAGATCTTGAAGATCACGTCGTAGTTCTTGGGCTGGTTGGTTGCCAGCGGGAAGCCGTTGGCGTCGGTCACGAAGCCCTGGAAACTGATCTGGCCGGGCGGCGTGAAGGTCTGTGCGCGCGCGGCAAACGGGCTGGCGCCCCACACCAACAGGAGTGTGAGAACGAGGCGGCGCACGGTCGAATAGTTGGCGGTTTTCATGTTCGGTTCCTGGTTTCTATATGAGTGTTGAAGTGGCAATTGATTAAATCGCGGCTGCGCTTGAGGCGCTCATGGGCGGGTCAATGTAGAGATGTCGGTGAGACGGTTCAGGGCGAAGGCGCCGCTGACATTGAAGGTACGCTGGGCGGCGCCCAGGCCCAGCACGGCGATGCTCTCCAGGTAGGAGCCGGACACCAGCCCGGCGCTGGTGATGCTGGTGAAATCGTCGCCGGGCGGGCTGAAGTAGAGGCTAATCTGGCGCGCAATGCCGTAGGACTCCGAGCCTCGGGGCAACTCGGTGGCAAACAGCGCGTCCAGGTTGTCATGGTCCGGGTGATAGGTGTGCAGGAAGGGATTGGAGGCCTGGTCATTGTAAGCCAGGCCGATGGTGGCAGTCAGATTGGTGCCCTGTGCGAACCGCCCCTGCAAAGGCCAAGGTGTGTTGGGGACGAAGTAGGGCAGGTGCGCGGCGCTGATGCGCCGGGCGGTGTCCAGGTGCTGCGGCGCCAGCGCCCCTTCGTTGGCCGCCACCACCACGTTGCTGTAAGCGTCCAGCCCGTAATAGACCCGCTGGAGCAAGAAGGCATTGGTGCCGTCGTAATGGACGATCAGCAGGAGCGGGTAGGGGCGGGCCACCGCGCCCAAATTGGTGTTGATCCCGCTGACGACGTAAGCGCCGTTGGACGAAACCACCGGTTGGTTGTTCTGGTCGCGCTGGTAAATCTTGAGGTAATTGGCCACCTGGGAGACTTGGGCCTCGCCCACCCAGAGCCCCGCGGTCGAGGCAGTGCGCGCCGAGACCGCCACGTCCAGTTCGGAAAACCCAAAGGAATCACTGAATTGCAGGATGCCCGCGTAAAGCGCGCCCGGCGCGCCCGGCATGGCGTAGCGGTTCAGGCCCAAGACGACCTGGAGGTCGGAGCCGGGCTGTCCCGTCGGCGGCAGCACCCAGCTTTGCGTGGCGCCCACGCCCAGGCTGGCATAGCTGTAAGTGAGGTTGGTCATGTTCATGGCGCCGCGCAGCAGCAAGGGCGGAGGGCCCAGGATATTGGTCTGGCCTGCGGGCGGCGTCTCAGAGGCCAGCAACCGTACGCTCACCGTCACATTGGTTGCGGTGACGTTGCGCAGACGCACGCTGTATTGGCCGAGCGAATCGGCAAAGTCCACCGCCGCGCCCTGCAAGTCCAGCGAGAACGGGCCGAAATAGTTGTTGACCGCCGTCCCGCTGCGCATCCACAGGGCCTGGCCTCGGGTCACCGGGGTGTTGTGCAGATTGAAGATCTTGGCGGGATTGTTGCTCGAGAGGTCCCCGCCCAGGTACTGATAAAAGTCGGCCGCGCTGCTTTGCAGCACCGGGGCCAACGACACAAAGCTGTCAAACATCGGCGGGTTTGCCGCCGGGGTGGGGAACCCGAGGAAATTGAGGCCGGTCGCGGACCATGTGTAATTGGGCGCCACTGGCCGGCCCTTGACTTTCCACGAGTAATTGGTGCTGGCCAGCGAATACACCAGGTAAGCCGCGTCGGGCGCCAGGGCGCGCAGGGTGTTCGGAAGGCCCACCCCAACGCGGCCCCAGCAGGCCCATTGGCTGTTGGCGACGACCGGCGCCTGGGGCACCGTGACGAATTGCACGCTCGACGGGGGTTGCCAGAGCCAGATCTGGGAGATGGGATTCGATGCGTTGCCGCCCACCAGGTAATCCAGGTTCGTGTAGGAACCGTCCACGTGCAGATAGACTGCCGTCCAGCCGGGCTTGAGAATGTTGGTCTGGGTTTGCCACTGCGCCGCTGCGGGCAGCGACAGGGCCAGCACCGCCGCCAGGAGGAGCGCCGTCCGCCCGCCGGCGGACCCTGTGGGGCAGACCTCCGGTCTGCCGGTCAGCGGGGCCTCTGGCCCCGTGGGTCCGGAGTGGCCTGGCGCGCCGCCTGCCAAAATAGACACGCCTCCAGAGGAGGCGTTAACCGGCAGACCGGAGGTCTGCCCCACGGTGGTATTGCCGAGATGCGCCCACAGGCAATCTGACATTCTGGTTTTCATGGTTTGCGGTAAAGGTACCAGGCTGGTTGCGGATCGAGGCGCTGGAGCCAGGCCAGCGGGGTCGCCGCTGCCTGCCCCCCGAAGAACAGGGCCTCTGTGCCGCTCCACACGGCGGTGGCGCCGCTGCGGGCCTGGGGATTTCCTGCGTTGGACAAGGACCGCCACTGGCGCCCCACAGGATCGTAAGCCGCGCCCGACGCCAGTTCACTCGAGCCCGCGCTCCCGCCCAGGATGAGCATTTCCTGGCCGGTCCAAATGGCGGCGTGATTGTATCGGGCAGCCGGGGCGTTGGTTGCGGAGAGCATCTGCCAGGAGTCCGCCGCCGGATCGTAGGCGGCGCCATCCCCGAGCACCGTCCCGCCACTCTGACCACCCCAGACCAGCAACTGCCGGCCCGTCCACACTGCCGAGTGCAAGCGCCGCGCGGCGGGCGCGCCGCTCTGGCTCATTGGTGTCCATTGGAGCGGCGTGCCGTTGGCCGCACACAGCAACTGCGACCCGCTGCCCAACACACCATTGGTCCCCTCGCCACCCCACACCAGCAACCGGTCCCCGGCCCACACCCCCCCGGCCCCGGAGCGCGCCTCAGGCGCGTTTGCCAGGTTGAGCGCGCTCCATGCGCCCGCCGCCGGGTCATAGACCGCCCCGTCACCCAGCAACCCATTGTTGTTGCGGCCACCCCAGATGACCATTCGACTGCCGGTCCAGGCGGCCAAGTGCCCGCTTCGGACCGCCGGGGCTGAGTTTGTGGCAATGACGGTCCATACCTGCGTTGCCGGTTGGAAGCGGGCGCCCGTATTGAGAAAGGCGTTGGTGCCGTTGCCGCCCCACACGAGCATCTCCACCCCGCTCCACACGGCCGTGTGCCCGCTGCGCGGCGAGGGCGCCCCAAAGAGCGACATCGCTGTCCAGGTGTCGAGGTCCGGACGGTACATCGCGCCGGTATTCACAACGACGTAGCCGGCGGACACATTGCCCCCCCAGACGATCAACTCCTGGCCATCCCAAACAGCACTGTGCCCCGTCCGGGCCGAGGGGGCATCCGTGGCCGACCCGTCCACCCAGGGCGGCGCCGCCACGCTCATGGCGCGCTGATAGCCCTTGGACAGCAGAACCGGGTCCTGGCTGGACATCGAAGCGACCATCATCCCCGAGGGCAGCGAGGCCTCGATCAGCCCGCCAGGCAACGTGCCCGCGATATTCGCCGCGTTGAGATTGGTCAGCCCCGCCCCGTTGCCGGCAATCACCCCATTCGGGAAATCCACCTCAGTGCCCCCCGGAGCAGCGTGGATCATGTGTTTTCCCCTTGTTAAGTCACTTACATAGAAGTCGCCTGCGTCATCTTGAACTCGCCAAGTTTGTGCTCCATCAACAAGGTCGAGTCTCGCTGGCCCTCCAAACACCGATAAAGCCCCTCGAACCGAGACATTGGAGAAGGTGTTGGCGCCGCTGAAGGTCTGGGTGGCGTTGAGGCGCGCGACATTGGCCGAGAGCTGGCTGTCAGCCACGGGCCCGAGCGCAGTCCCTGCAACCATCGCATATCCCACCGCCGTGAGGCGCTGGTCCGGGCTGAGCTTTTGGCTTCCTTTGACCGGGTCGTACACCCAGACCCGGAGCCACACCTGGCTATTGGCGAAAATGCTCAGGGGAATCGGCGAGGTCATGTTCGGCACCGCCGAGTCGCCAAGGTTTACCGAAAAGAGGCCGCCGCTGACCCCCAGGGCAATGGCGCTCCCGCTCGGTTCGCCGCCGCCGACACTGGTGCCGTTGTGGCTCCAGTAGGTTGTGTCGCCTGCCCCGTTGACGAGGGCGAATTTGAACTGGCAGGTTCCGCTGTAATTGGTGCCGCTGACCAGGAACTTGCCCTGGTAATTGATGATCCCCGGGACCTGTGCGGCGCCCGGCAGCGCTGCGGAAACCAGCCAAACGACCAGAAAACTGAGGCGTGTAGCGCGCAATTGACCGTTGCAGTTTAGGATTTGCAGCCACGAACAACTGCCTTGGGCCAGCCGGCGCCTTAATGCGCTCCCGTGCCAAGAGACGATTCTGCCCGGCCTGGCCCGCACTCAAGGCATTGCCATACCCGACGCTTCCTCGAGCCTCCGCAGGTCTGCGCGCGTTCACAGAACGCGGAGTGCAAGCAGAACCGTTCGGAGACTGCCCAGGGTTTACTACATAACATCGCCGCCAGTCAAGAAGAATCTGCGCCTATAGGCAAGGCCTAAGGCCTAAGGCGCCGGTCAATGCGGTGAACCAGGCGTTCAAACTCAGCGTCCCGCACGCCTTCGGCAAACGCTTCGGCCAAGCGGCCCACCTTCCGAGGCCGCATTTCGTCCGGCAGCGGGCGACCTGGCCAGGGACGGAGAGTGGCCGTTGCCGATGTGGCGCACAGCGGAAGTTCTTTGGGCGTCCGCGATTGCGAACGCCGTGAGCGACATCCCTGTTGACGCGAGGCGGCAACATCCCCATCCAGCTTCTGCACCGGAACCGCTGTCGGATTTTCGTCAGATCTCATTCCTACGGCGATGTTGCCGGCCAAAGCGTGGCTCGTTGGGATCGCCACGCCAGTTAATATTTGGAAATCGGGTGCGTTCACCAGATCAAGCGAATTAGTTCTGGTTCCCGAAGCACCAGAGGCTTCGGTCGGTGCGCAGGAAGAGCTCCCCGTTCGACGCGGCGAGCGAGGCATTAGTCGGCTCGCCGACAGAATTGGTCGCGATCACCTCGAACTTCGGCGCCGCGCGCAGGACGAAGACGTCGCCGGATTGGTTCGGCACATAGATTTTCCCGTCTGCCAGGAGCATCGATGACCACGAACTGCCTCGCGCCCCCGAGCCTCGGAGCCGTTCTTCCCAGATCGTTTTGCCGGTCTTCAGGTCCAGGCACTGGGCGATGCCCTCCTGGCTGATGTTGTACAGGTGGCCGTCGTGAATGACTCCGGAGCCGATTGCGCTCTTGTTGCGTGCGAGTCTCCAGACGCGGTGGCTCTCGGTCACGTCCCCGCTCCCGCCGGGCTTCACCGCGATGGCTGGTCCCCCACCCGGGCCGCCGGCCATCGCGAAGACCACCCCTTCGCCCCATACAGGCGAGGTGTAAATGCTGGCACCGAGGCCCTTGCTCATCCAGAGCTGTTTGCCACTGGCCGGATCGTAGGCGGTGAGGCGGCACGCCGTGCTGAGCACCACTTCCTCGCGGCCCCCCGCGTTGATAACGATAGGCGTGCTCCAGGATCGAGCCCCTTGCCGGGTCAACGCCGCCAGGACCACCAGGACCTCGGCCACCGGGACCGCCAGGACCACCACCACCAGGACCACCGCCGCCAGGACCGCCAGGACCGCCACCGCCGGGACCGCGCCCATCGGCGGGTCCCTCAGGACCACCCGGCCCGAAACCTCCGCAATCGCCCGGACCACGTCCCGGACCGCCAGGTCCACCACCGGGTCCGCCCGGTCCCCCCGGACCGCTGGCCTGAAGCTCGATCTCGTCTGGCTTTGGCGGCTCGACCTCCCACGCGGTTTCGCCAGTCTTCTTGTTCAAAGCGATCAGGCGCGCTTTGGCGTCCGGACCGAAGCTAAGGATACAGAGGTCGCCTGCGATGATGGGCGACACGGCGCTCCCGAACCCGTTGTTCAGCTTGCCGAGGTTCCGCTGCCAGGTCTCTTTGCCATCGAAGTCGTAGGCATAGACGCCCGCCGATCCGAAGCACACGTACACCCGTTCGCCGTCGGTCGCCGGTGAACCGGAACAGTAGGGATTGTTCTCCGATGTCGGCTCGGGGTCGGCGTAGGTGACACCGGACTGCCAGAGGCGCTTGCCGGTCGCGCGGTCAAAGCACATGAGGGTCCGCCGGTTCTCCTTCTGCACGGCCTGGCTCACAAACACACGGTTGCCCCAAACTATCGGTGACGAATTCCCGGGACCGGGCAACTCTATGCGCCAGCGAACGTTCTCGGTTTTGCTCCACCGCTGCGGAAGGTCTTGTTCCGAGGCAACGCCCGTCATGGCCGGGCCTCGCCAAGAGGGCCAGTTGCCAGCCGCGGCGGTCAAAATGGTCAAGGACACAAACAGCAAAGTGAGGTGGTGTTTCATAGGGTATGTCTTCGGTTTCATATTCTCAATTTGCACGGTTGCTTCAGTTGCCGCCAATCTATGCGAAGGAACCTTAAGGGGACATTAAGCGGCGAAAGAATTATCCCGAAATCGTCCGCATCCGAGTTCATCCGCCAGTCGCATGAGCGCGCAACCGCATCGCCCCGCGAGCTTAAAAATCTTAACGATTCGCCCATGAGCTTGATGAGTTAAACTTCAGGCACCTGGCACCGAACCTCAACCGTGAGTCAAAGCAGCATTTCCTCTACAGCGTCCTCGACGAAATCCAAAAGGCTGCCCTGAGAATCACTTATTGGAAGGAGTATTTGTCGGAAGAAGGACTCGATACATTGCAGAGAATTGATTACGAATCCTCGTTCCATCCACGCCATCCCTCGGCCAAAGTCCCGCCTGGAACACGCCCGGCGATTTATGATCAGCGCCTCGCCAGCCTAGCCGAAGCGGCCGTCATCCACGTCCACGATCGCCACCAACCTCTCGCCGAGGGCCGCCGCCATGAAACGCTTGTTTTGTCGCATCCTCCTGCCCGGACATGGTGCTGTTCGAGTGAATCCAGGTTCCGTGGCGCTTGCGGAAGTCCCCGGACGTGGGTATGCTTGGGCCATGGTGAGTAAGAGCAGGAACCTATCCTCCCTCGCGGGCGCGGCATCCATAGCCGGGCGCGGCGTCAAAAAGTCCGATCCTCGGATTGCAAGATGAGTCTTCCTTCCGGATTGCGTTCCCTGGCTGCAGCGGTGGGGCTCCAGCTCTCGCTCTGTTCCACAGCGCCCGGCGCCCCTGAGGCGAACCCAACGTGGCTCTCCCCTTGCGCGCTGGTTGCCGCGCCGGACGGCGCCACCCTATTCGTGGCTTGCGCCACCGGCCGCCGCGTGCTCGTGCTCGACCTTTCCAGCCGGCGTGTCGTGAAGTCCGTCCCAGTGCCAAAACAGCCGTCCGGACTGGCCGTTTCCGCCGATGGAGAAATCCTGTATGTGGCCTGCGCCGGGCCGGCGAGCCAGGTCTGCTTCGTGGACATTGCCAAGGCGCGCGTGACCGGCGCAGTGCCGGTTGGTCACACCGCTTGCGCGCCGGTCGTTTCGCCCGACGGCAAAACGCTCTTTGTCTGCAACCGATTCAACGACGACGTCAGTGTAATCGATCTCATCGCCAAGAGGGAGATCCGGCGGATTCCGGTCCGGCGGGAGCCGGTGGCCGCGGCCATTTCGCCCGATGGCAGGCGGGTGCTGGTCGCCAATCATCTCCACGCCGGCCGGGCGGACGCCGGGCATGTCGCCGCGGTGGTGAGCGTTATTGAGACCGCGTTGGGCAAGGTTGTGGAGGAGCTGTGGCTCCCCGAGGGAAGCGGGTCGTTGAACGATCTGCGCATCTCACCCGACGGCAAATACGCCGTGGTGACGCACGTCCTGGGACGGTTCCACCTGCCGACGACGCAGCTTGAGCGCGGCTGGATGAATACCAACGCCAAGACGATCATCGCCCTCGATCCCCCGCGGGTGCTCAATACGGTATTGCTCGACACGGTGGACCGTGGCGCCGCCAATCCCTGGGGCGCCGCCTGGAGCGCAGATGGCAAGAGCCTGGTGGTCGCTCTGGCGGGCACCCACGAAGTCAGCGTGACGGATTTTCCGGCGCTGCTTGAGAAGTTGGGCCGCATCGAGCCCGAATCCTCGGCCTCAACCGGCGGCGCCTCGCCACTAACCGCTGCGGCGGCCGAAGACGAGGTGGCGAACGACTTCTCGGTCCTGGTCGGTCTGTGCCAGCGGCGGCCGTTGCCGGAAGGCGATCTCGGCCCGCGCGGCGTCGTGGTGGTGGGCCGCGTGGTGTACACCGCGAATTATTTCTCCGATACGCTCACCGCGCTCGAACTGGACGGCACGGAGCCAAAGGCGGAGACAATCCCGCTTGGACCCAAGCCACTGATGACGGCCGCGCGCCAGGGGGAACTCGACTTCAACGACGCGCGCCTTTGTTTCCAGGGCTGGCAAAGCTGCGCAAGCTGCCATCCTGGCGATGCGCGCACCGACGGCTTGAACTGGGATCTGCTCAACGACGGCCTGGGCAATCCAAAGAACAGCAAGAGCCTCCTGCTGGTGTTCCGGACCCCCCCGGCCATGAGCACCGGTGTGCGGGAAAGCGCCGAAGCCGCTGTGGGCGCCGGCCTCCGGCACATCCTGTTCACGGTCCAGCGACCGGAGGTCGCGGACGCTATCGGCGCTTACCTCAAGTCTCTCCAGCCCGTGGCCAGCCCTTACCTGGTGAACGGCAAGCTCTCGGCGGCGGCGCGACGCGGCCAGAAGCTCTTTCATAACAAAACGGTGGGCTGTGCCCGGTGCCATCCTGGACCGTTATTTACCGACCTGCACTCCTACAACGTCGGCACCCGCGCCCGCACCGACTTCGACACCGGCACTTTTGATACGCCGACACTGGTCGAGATCTGGCGGACCGCGCCCTATCTTCACGACGGCTCGGCCGCGACCCTTCGCGACGTATTGACCCAGGCCAACAACCATGACCGGCACGGCCACACTTCACACCTCACTGCGGATCAGATCAACGGCCTGGTTGCTTACCTGTTGTCGCTATGAACGCTCGATCTCATTTGGCTCTGATCCTGCCTCTTGCCTTCCTCTTCACGGTGGCTCCTGTGCGAGGGGGCTGGTCCGAGCCCAATCTGCCGCCACGTGGCAGGAACGCGTCGAGGCCGATTGGGTGCTGGCTGAGCAAGTGGCCGCGCTCGGCACCGTATCGGGGCCGGTCACGACCCAGGCCGACGCCGCGGGCGGGTGCGACGGCATCAAGAATGGCGAGTGGGGTTTCCACACGGGTGAACCCCCGAGCCGTGGTGGCAGGTGGACCTGGGCCGCTCGCAGGCCATTGCCCGGGTGACCCTCTGGAACCGCACCGCGGCGGCCGAACGCGCGCGATTCATCAAACTGCTGCTCTCGGATGACGGCAAGGAGTTCCGCCAAGCCTATCAGCATGACGGCACGACATTCTATGGTTTCTCCGATAGCAAACCGCTCGTCATCGAGGTTAAAGGGCAGAGGGCTCGCTTCGTCCGTCTCGCGCTGCCCGGCACCACTTTCCTTCACCTGGATGAGGTCGAGGTCTTTGGCGTCACCGACCCGAACAAGAACCTCGCCTTGCATCAACCGGCAGACCAGTCCAGCGTTTCCCAATGGTCATTCGCACACACGGCCCCCGCGGAAGCGGACTGGGCTGCGCGCACCCGGCAGACGCTCGCCGTTTGTGAGCGGCTCGTCCGGCAATCCAGCTCCGGCCAGCCGCGTCGAAGCCCTTCGCCGGACGCGATGGGCAGCCCCGCAGTAAGCGGGCTCATCGAGGACCTCGGCCAAAGGCTCGCCCGCCTCCCCGCTGGACAGTCCGCTCAGCCGCTTTTCATCGACGCCCGCCGTCTTGAGCGAGAGCTTGGGCTGCAGAACCCTTTGCTCCGCGGCTTTGACACGCTGCTCTTCACCAAGCGAGTTCCAGCCAGTTTCAACCACATGTCCGACCAATACTACGGCTGGTGGTCGAAGCCCGGCGGGGGTATCTACCTGCTGCACGGGTTCGCCACCGCATCGCCCGCCGAGCAATGCCTCACCACGTCCTTCACCGAGCCCGGCAGCTTCCTCCGGCCGACTCTCTCCTACGACGGCACGAAGGTCCTGTTCGCCTGGTGCCGCTACTATCCGCGTCTGGCTGGCGAGCCGAACAAGCTCGACAAAGCCAATGTGCCCGAAGACGCGTTTTACCACCTCTTCGAGATGAGCTTGGATGGCTCGGGCGTGCGCCGGCTTACCCGCGGCAAGTACGACGATTTTGACGGACGTTACCTGCCGGACGGCCGGATCGTGTTTCTTTCGACGCGCCGCGGGCAGTCGCTGCAGGCCGGCCGCGAGAGCGCGGCGAGGACGCTCGCGCGGCCGGACCTGCCGGATTGCTACGTGCGCTGTGGCGGCGGCCCGGAACGGCCCGTGGCCGTCTATACGCTGCACACAATGAATGCCGACGGCACCGACCTGTGCGCGATTTCGCCGTTCGAGATGTTCGAGTGGACGCCGGAAATCGCCCACGACGGCACCATCCTCTACTCGCGCTGGGATTATATCGACCGCGACAACATGCCGTTCATGGGCCTGTGGGCGATCAACCCCGACGGCTCCAACGCCCGCATGGTTTACAAGAACTACACCCGGGCACCCCACTGCACCTTCGAGGCCAAGCCGATCCCCGGCTCGCACAAGATCGTTTTCACCGCCAGCGGCCATCATTCGCAAACGATGGGCAGCCTCGTGCTGCTGGACCCGAGCGCCGGCCTGGAAGGCGCCCAGCCCATCACCCGGTTGACCCCGGAGGTGGTGTTCCCGGAAATCGAAGGCTGGCCGATCACCTCCTACGCCAATCCCTGGCCGCTGAGCGAGCGGTTTTACCTCGTGGCCTGGGGTTGCGAAGGCGCGCGGGTCCCGGGCCCGAAGGGTTGGGACCGCTGGCATGCCGTGCAACGCCCCAATGACGGCATGGCGCTTTACCTATACGATGCCGCAACGCGCACTCGTGAACTACTCTGGACAGACCCTGACATTGCCTGCGGCGATCCAATCCCCGTGCGCCCCCGCGAGCGGCCCCCCATCCTCGCCAGCCAACTCGCCGGTGGCGCCCCCAAGGAAGGCACCTTCCTGTTGGCCGATGTTTATCGCGGCCTGCCCGGCGTTCAACGCGGCGCCGTCAAGTCCCTCCGCCTCGTCGCCGTTCCGGCAAAGACGCACCCGACCATGAACTACCCGAGCCTGGGGATCACCCAGGATGACCCGGGCAAATGCGTCCTGGGCACCGTGCCGGTGGAACTTGATGGGTCGGCTTACTTCCGCGCCCCGGCGGGAGTGATTGTATTCTTCCAGGCGCTGGATTCCCGCGGCGCCGCGGTCCAGACCATGCGCACTGTAACGTATGTGCAGCCGGGCCAGACGCTCGGCTGCATCGGCTGCCACGAGCATCGCCAGCAGGCCCCGCCCGCAATAACCCCGCTGGCCCTCGCGCGGGCGCCTTCGAGCCTTACCGCCGGCCCGGAAGGCTCCTGGCCGCTGCGCTTCGACCGGCTCGTGCAACCGGTGCTTGACTGGAGCTGCGTGAGCTGCCACCAGCCGCACGCAACCAACGCGTTGGCTGCCCGGCTCGATCTAACCCCGGCCAGGGCCTACGACAGCCTCGTCGCTTTCGGCAAACCCAGCCTTCGGGAGCAGGTGCAGGAAGGCTACCGGCGCGGCTTCTCGGTTCCCGGCCAGGGCATCGCTCAGAACAGCGCGCTGTTGGCGTTGCTGAACGCCGCCTCAGGCCATTACGGCGTGGCGCTCGACGCCGAGAGCCGTGAGAGGCTCCTGACGTGGATGGATACCTACGCGCAGCGGCTCGGCTCGTTCAGCGACCAGCAGGAGCGGGAATTGCTGGAATTGAGGCGGTCCTGCGCCAGCCTGGTCGCGAGGTGAAAGATGATGCGCAAGGATTCGATTACCAGTCCGAGAGCGAAATCTATGCCTGCCAGCGCCTCACCAACGGCAATACGTTCATCGGCGAGTGCAACCGCGGGCGGTTGCTGGAAGTCGAGCCCTCGGGCCGCATCGCCAAGGAAACATTGTCTGGACCTTCGCTGATCACCAAACAATGCGCACGGTTTCCAGCGTCCAACTGCTCGATGCGCTTGGCTCCGATCCCTTGCGGTAAGGCGGTGGAAATAAATAAAGGTGGCAAGATGCCGCCGGGATTTTGGCGCCCAGCGAGGCGTGAACGAGGCGCATATCCGCAGCGATCTGCAACGAGTGAACAACGAAGCTGGGCGCCAAAAGAACAAGGCAGGTTGCTGCCTTTATTTATTTCCACCGCCTAAGGGGGAGCCGTTCTTCTGACCGGGTGGTCCACGGGGCAGGGGGTATAGACCCGCTACAGCGCTACAAGGCGCATGGAACCGGGGGATTCTTGAGGTCGCCCCCGCAACACGACCCGCAACGAGGCACTACAGCGCCGGTAAAATGGGGGGATTCTTGCCGGCATGGTTTTTGTTTGACAGAGTGGAAGCCGATACCAGCTCGGTAAAATCGAGCTTCGGATAGAGGAGGAGGTGGGCCGGGGGTGCGTGAAGGACGATTTCGCGGAGGTGTTTCGGCGGTGCATCCCGGCACCGGAGCTGGAGGCGCTGAAGCCGAGGGGGGGAAGAGACCGGTGTCCGGCCGAAGTGGCCAGGGTGAACCCTGCGCCGGCCGCAGCGGCGGAAAACCCTGGAAAGACTTTGTTCTGACCCCGTCCCGGCTCCGCGAACCCTGGTATGTGACCCCTTTTTCGGAGAGATGCCGAGTTGCGCCGGCAAATGGCCACTGCTGTCAAATCAGCACCCACCGGGAAATCCGTTGCCGATCCACGGCAAATGCGGTATGCAAGTCCCCATGCTGGTTGCCAAAATACCGCTCGGCAGGGGATTTGGGCCACGGCCATGAACAACTTCGGCGAAAAGGTTAATTTCATCTGGTCCATCGCAGAATTGCTCCGGGACCGGTTCAAGCGCGGCAAGTACCAGGACGTGATCCTGCCCTTTACCGTCCTCCGGCGCATCGACTGCGTCCTGGCCCCGACCAAGGAAAGGGTCCTCTTGACGCACGGCAAGTTGAAGGGGAGGCTGGAGAACCTGGACCCGCAACTGCGCAAGGCGTCCGGCTTCGCCTTTTACAACACCAGCAAGTACGACTTCGAGAAGCTGCTGGACGACGCCCCGAACCTGGCGACAAACCTGCGCGCCTACATCAACGCCTTCTCGGAGAACATGCGCGAAGTCCTCGACAAGTTCGACTTCCCCAACACCATCGCCAAGCTCGACGAGTACGGCCTGCTGTTCCTGGTCATGGAGCGGTTCGCCGGCAGCGCCGTTGACCTCCACCCGGACAAGGTGTCCAACCACGAGATGGGCTACATCTTCGAGGAGTTGGTGCGCCGGTTCAACGAGGCCCTGGATGAAAACCCCGGCGAGCACTTCACCCCACGCGAGGTCGTCCGGCTGATGGGGCGGCTGCTCCTGGTCGTGGACAAGGAGGTCCTCAAGCAGAAGCACATCATCCGCACGGTCTGCGACCCGTGCTCCGGCTCGGGCGGAATGCTCACCAGCGCCAAGGAGCAAATCCAGGAGATCAACCCCAACGCCGACGTTCACCTGTTCGGCCACGAGTCGCAGCCGGAGACTTTTGCCCTCTGCAAGGCAGACCTGTACGTGAAATCGCTGGACGGGCGGGATGCGGACAACATCAAGTACGGCAGCACCTTGTCCAACTGGCAACTGGGCGACCGCCGCTTCGATTACCAGTGCGCCAATCCGCCCTATGGCAAGGAGTGGAAAATGGACCAGGCCGCTGTCGAGGCCGAGGCTGCCCGTGGTCACGCCGGGCGCTTTGGCGCGGGCCTGCCACGCATCAGCGACGGCCAACTCCTGTTCCTCCAGCACATGCTTTCCCGGATGAAAGATCCGCAGGACGGCGGCGGGCGGGTCGCCATCGTCATGAACGGGTCACCCCTGTTTACGGGCGACGCCGCCAGCGGGGAGAGCGAAATCCGGCGCTGGATATTGGAGAACGACTGGCTGGAGGCCCTCATCGCCCTGCCGGACCAGTTGTTCTACAACACGGGCATCAGCACGTACGTCTGGGTGCTCAGCAACCGCAAGGAGAAGCGCCGGAAGGGCAAGGTCCAGTTGATTGACGCCTCCAGTTGCTGGGTGCCGATGCGCAAGAGCCTGGGCGATAAGCGGCACGAGATTTCCCCCGACCAGATCGCCCAGATTGCGGGCATCTACACCGCGTTTACGGCGGGCGAGCACTCGAAGATTTTCTCCACGACCGATTTCGGCTACCGGAAGATAACCGTCGAGCGCCCGTTGCGGCTGAATTTCCATGTCAGCACAGAGCGCCTGGCGCGGCTGGAGCACGAAACCGCCTTCCAGGGCCTCTCCATCAGCAAAAAGAAGGACGCCAAGGCCAGGGCGGCTGAGGAGGCCGAGGGGCGCAAGCAGCAGGCCGCCATCCTGGCCGCGCTGAAGAGGATGCCCGCTACGCTCTACAAAGACCGCGTAGCGTTCCTGGCTGACCTGGAGTCCGCCCTTAACCACGCGGGCCTCAATCTCGGCGCGCCGGGACGCAAAGCCATTTTCAGCGCCCTGTCCGAGCGCGACGAGACGGCGAAAATCTGCCGGGATGCCGATGGAAACCAGGAGCCAGACCCGGAACTCCGCGACACGGAGAACGTGCCGCTCCTGGAAGACATCCACGCCTACTTTGAGCGGGAAGTCAAGCCGCACGTCCCCGACGCCTGGACCAACACCGGCACCCGGGACCATCAGGACGGCGAGGTCGGCAAGGTGGGCTACGAAATCAACTTCAACCGGTACTTCTACAAGTATCAGGCGCCCCGGCCTCTCGCTGAGATCGAGGGTGACATTAAGGCGCTGGAGGCCGAAATTGCCGCGATGCTGAAAGAAATCACGGAATGATGCTGCGCCAGAAAATCCTGATCAACTTGATCCAACTAGCGGGCGGCAAAGCCTCCCGTCTCCAGTTGGTAAAGTGGCTGTTTCTTCTCGCCCAGGATGCCCGATCGCAAATATCCACAGCCCACTACCAATTCGTGCCCTACAAGTTCGGGCCGTTCTCGTTCACGCTATACCAGGAACTTGATGCTCTCATCCGTCAGGGCGAATTGACGGCGGTCGGCGACACCGATCTGAAGGCCAGCAAACCGAGCTTCCCCACGCCGCGTGTCGGTGAACCGGCAATCGAGCGGGACATCGAACGCTGCTTGCAAAACTACGGCCAGCTTTCCACGACCGCCTTGCTCGACACTGTGTATCGCCGGTTCCCGTGGTTCACGCTGAACGCCGAGCAGGCAGAACGGCGCAAAGTAAAGCGCCCTGTTGCCGCCTGCGCCGTTTACACGGCGGGCTACGAAGGGATGCAAGTGGACGGGTTCTTGAATCTCCTCCTCCAGTCCGGCATCCGCCGCCTGGTGGACGTGCGCCACAATCCAGTCTCCCGCCGCTACGGCTTTCACAAGAGCACACTGACCTCACTGTGCGAACGGCTCGACATCGAATACCGTCACGAGCCGGAGGTCGGCATCCCATCCGACTGGCGATGCGATCTCACGACGCAGGGCGATTACGACCGACTTTTCGCCCGCTACATCAAGGAGGTGCTGCCGAAGCAAGCCGAGGCGATCACGCGCATCGCCGGTTGGGTCAGCGGCGTGCCGTCCGTGCTGGTCTGCCAGGAGGAACAGCCGCTCCGCTGTCACCGGTCACACCTAGCCCAGCAGATCGCCAGAATCACCGAGCTGGAAATTCGCGACCTGCGGGTTGCCAAATGAGGAGGACGATTGAAGGAGGGCTGCCAGAAAACCAAAGTCCTGATCACGGTGATGACCTACCCGCTTCCATCCCGTGGGCATCAAGAACTGGTTTGCACGGCGGGCGTGACCGAGGCTGGCGAATGGGTGCGCCTGTACCCGGTGGATTATCGCTACCGGCCCCACAATCAGAAATTCAGAAAATACCAGTGGATTGAGGTCGAACTGGCGGCGCGAGGCAGCGGCAACGACAACCGGAAGGAGAGCCGGAAGCCTGACCTCGATTCCATCCGGTTGCTCGGAGCGCCTCTGGAAACCGGCGACGCCTGGCGCAGCCGTCGGGAGATCATTGACCGGTTGCCCGTTCAAACCGTTCTCCAGCTTCAGGCGCTTCACGCGCAGGACAAGACCTCCATCGGCATCGTCCGCCCAAGACGGGTTCTCGACCTCACCATCGAGGATGCCGACCGTGAGTGGAAGCCGGAGTGGCAGCAACTCTACAATCAACTCCTGCTGTTTGGCCCGCCGCCCAAACCGCTGGCCAAAATCCCATTCAAATTCAGCTACGTCTTCGAGTGCGAGGACAACCAGACCCCGCACAATGCCATGATCGAGGACTGGGAATTGGGCGTGCTCTACCTGAAGGAGTTGGCTCGGTTAGGGGACGAGAAAAAGGCGGCGGAGAGCGTCCGGCACAAGTTCCTGGACGAGCTTTGCCGTCGCGACCGAGACACCCGCTTTTTCATGGGCACGGTCTTCCCATACAACACTTGGGTCGTGGTGGGGGTCTTCTGGCCTCCGAGACAGTTCCAGCCAGGACTGGTGATATGATCGGGCGCCTTCAACCATATCCCAGATACGAGGATTCCGGGACGGAGTGGCTGAGAGAAATCCCCGCGCAGTGGCAAACTAAGCGCCTCAAATTCGTTGCCGTGGAACCACTGAAGTATGGAGCGAACGAATCTGCTGAGACCAACGACCCGAACCTGCCCCGCTTCATCCGAATAACCGACATCAAGGACGACGGCACATTGCACGACAACACGTTCAAGTCCTTGCCCGAGGAAGTGGCGCGACCGTTTCTGCTCAAACAAGGCGACCTGCTTCTTGCTCGAAGTGGAGCAACCGTGGGAAAGACCTTCATGTATCGGGAATCTTGGGGCAGAGCGTGTCACGCGGGATACCTAATCCGATGCAGAGTCAATCCGGCCTTCGCACGGCCTGAGTTTCTCGCGTATTTCGCTAGGTCCGCAACCTACTGGGGATGGCTATCGAGCGTTTTCATTCAGGCTACAATTCAAAACGTCAGCGCGGAAAAGTACGCCAATTTGCTGCTGCCGATACCGCCTCTCGACGAGCAAAGCGTTATCGTACGGTTCCTCGACCGGGAGACGGCGAGGATTGACGCGATGGTCGCCAGGAAGGAGCGGCTGATTGCGTTGTTGCAAGAGAAGCGGGCGGCGCTGATCAGCCACGCCGTCACCAAGGGCCTCAACCCCGCCGCGCCCATCAAGGATTCCCGTGTAGCGTGGCTCGGCCAGATTCCAGCCCACTGGCAGGTTGGCCTTCTCAAGAGGTACGCTAAAATCCGCTACGGCTTGGGCCAGCCGCCGCCAGAACTGCTGGACGGCCCACCGCTGATTCGAGCGACGAACATCAAAAGCGGCAAAATCCTCGAAGCCGACATGCTCCGAGTTGACCCCGCACAGGTTCCTGAGAGCCGTGATGCAATACTATCTGCCGGTGAAATCATCGTCGTACGGAGCGGGGCGTATACCGGTGATTCTGCCATCATTCCGCCTCAATACCACGAAGCTATCTCCGGCTATGACATGGTAGTCACCGTGAAGGAAGGGTTCAGCCTATACTTTGCATGGCAATTGTTGAGTCCAGAAGTCCGCCAGTTGCAGTTCGGCTTTTGCTGTCTCCGTGCGGCGCAGCCGCACTTGAATGCCGAAGAATTGCAGGCCACGATTGTTGCCGTACCGCCGCTGAATGAGCAACGCGCCATTGCCAACTTCCTCGACCGCGAAACTGCCAAACTGGACGCCCTGATGTCCAAAATCCGCACCGGCATCGAGCGGTTGCGGGAGTACCGCACGGCGCTCGTCTCCGCTGCCGTCACCGGCAAGATTGATGTCAGGGGTGAAATGGTGTAGAACGCCTGTTCAGAAAAGCCTATGCCACCCGTGGACACATCGGAGAAGAATTTCGAGGCGAGCATCGAGGCGAGCCTGTTGCATGATCCGTTGAGGAGCGGCCCGCAGAATATGCCGGCGCTGGCGGACGGTGCGACTGGCGTGTACCTGTCGGGCGGCTACCGCCGCCGCGAACCGGCTGATTACGACACGGCGCTCTGCCTGATACCGGAGGAAGTCCTGGGCTTCATCTACGCCACGCAGCCCAGGGAGTGGCAGAAGATGCAGGCGCAGCACGGGGCCGAGGCCAAGCCGGCGCTGCTCAAGCGGCTGGGCTCGGAGGTGCAAAAACACGGCACGCTTCATGTACTGCGCAAGGGCATCAAGGCCAACGGCTGCAAATTCCGGCTGGTGTTTTTCAAGCCGTCGTCCGGCCTCAATGACTCGGCTCAGAACCTTTACCTGGCCAACCAGTTCACCGGTGTCCGGCAGTTGAAATACAGCGAGAAGAACGAAAAGAGCCTCGACCTGGTGATATTTCTGAACGGCCTGCCGCTGTTCACGGCGGAGATGAAGAACCCATTCAAGGGCCAGAACGTCCAGGACGCCATAAGGCAGTACCGGCTGGACCGTGACCCCAAAGAGCCGCTGTTCGCGTTTGGGCGCTGTCTGGCGCACTTTGCCGTCGATCCTGCCCTGGTCTATGTCACCACCGTCCTGCGCGGCCCCAGGACGGTTTTCCTGCCCTTTAACCAGGGGTATAACCTGGGGGCCGGCAATCCCCCGTCCTGGAAGGGCTTTTCCACGGCGTACTTGTGGGAGCAGGTCTGGGCGCGGGACAGCGTGCTCAACCTGCTCCAGCACTTCATCCACGTCGTTGAATTGGAAGATGACAAAGGGAACCGGACCGGCGAGCTGCAATTGCTGTTCCCGCGCTACCATCAACTGGATTGCGTTCGGCGCCTGGTCGCGGGGCCCTGGCGGCTGGCGTGGGGCATTCCTACCTGGTCCAGCACAGCGCCGGCAGCGGCAAGAGCAACACCATCGCCTGGCTGGCGCACCAGTTGTCCGTGCTCCACGACATCAAGGATGAGCGGGTGTTCGACTCGATCATTGTGATCACTGACCGGCGTGTGCTGGACCGGCAGCTCCAACGCACCGTGCGGCAGTTCGAGCAGACCCTGGGCGTGGTGGAGAACATCGACACGACTTCCCGGCAGTTAAAGCAGGCGCTGGAGGACGGCAAGACCATCATCGTCACCACGCTCCAGAAGTTCCCGGTCATCGCCGACGAGATGGGGGCGCTCAAGGGCAAGCGCTTCGCCGTCATCATTGACGAGGCCCATTCCAGCCAGTCGGGCGAGAGCACCAAGAGCCTCAAGGACGTACTCGCCGCCAAGTCCCTGGACGAGGCGGAAAAACAGGACAGCGGCAAGGAGGAAGACCTCGAAGACCGGATCGTGGCCGAGATGAAGCGGCGGGGGCGGCTGCCGAATGTGAGTTATTTCGCCTTCACGGCCACGCCGAAGGCCAAGACGCTGGAGCTCTTCGGGCGGGAGCGCCCGGACGGGAAGTACGAGCCGTTCAGCCTGTATTCGATGCGCCAGGCCATCGAGGAGAGGTTCATCCTGGATGTCCTGGAGAACTACACCACGTACCAGAGCTATTGGGCGCTGCTGAAGAAGATCAAGGACGACCCGCGCTACGACCGGGAGAAGGCGACGTACCTGCTGAAGTCATTCGTCGGGCTGAGCAAGCACACGATCGACAAGAAAGTCGCCATCATGGTCGAGCACTTCCGCAACAACGTGATGCAGCGGATTGCCGGCCAGGCCAAGGCCATGATTGTCACGAGGTCACGCCTTCACGCCGTCCGGTTCAAGCTGGCGGTGGACGATTACCTCAAGCAAAAGGGCTATGCCTTCAAGGCGCTGGTCGCCTTCTCCGGCACGGTGAAGGACGGCGGCGTGGATTTCACCGAGAGCGGCATGAACACGGCCTCCACCGGTCAATCGATTCCCGAGACGGCCACGGCGGAGACGTTCAAGCAGAACGAGTTTCGGCTGCTGGTCGTGGCGAACAAATTCCAGACCGGCTTCGATCAGCCGCTGCTCCACACCATGTACGTGGACAAGAAACTCGGCGGCGTTAACGCCGTGCAGACGCTCTCCCGGCTCAACCGGATTCACCCGGAAAAGGAGCAGGCGCTGGTGCTCGATTTTGCCAACGAGCCGGACGAAATCCAGAAGGCGTTTCAGCCGTACTACGAGCGCACCCTGTTGAAGGAGGCCACGGACCCGAACCTGCTTTACGACCTCCAGAGCAAGCTCGACGGCTTTCACCTGTTTACGGAGGCTGAGGTCGAGAAGTTCGCCGCCATCTACTTCGACCCCAAAGGCACCCAGGACAAGCTCGCGGCAGCCCTGGCCCCGGTCGTTGACCGTTACAAAGACGTGCCGGTGGACACGCAATCCGACTTCCGTGGTTGCGTCATCGATTACGTGCGCCTGTACGCCTTTCTTTCCCAGATCATCGCGTTCACCGACCCCGACCTGGAGAAATTGTACGTGTTCGCCAAATTGCTCTGGCGGCTGCTGCCGGTGAACCGTGACCCGCTGCCCGTTGAGGTGCAGCAGAACATCGACCTGGATGCCTTCCGGCTGAGGAAAACGGGCACCGGCAAAATCAAACTGGCGAAGGGCACCCAGGAGTTGGAGCCGATTGGTCCAAAGGACGGCGGCATCACGCCGGAAGAGATGGAGCCGCTGTCCCAAATCATCAAGGAACTGAACGAGCGATTTGGTACGGACTTCACCGAGGAGGACAAGGTGTTTATCCGCCAACTGGAGCAGCGCATCGCCGGCGACCCTGCGCTGGAAGCCAGCATCCGGGTGAACCCACCGGAGGACGTCCGGCTCACGTTCAACCAGGTGGTCAATGACCGGCTCCAGGAGATGATCGACTCCAATTTCAAGTTCTACAAGCAGGTCACCGACAACCCCGAGTTTGCCGAAGATTTTGTGGGCTGGCTGTTCGACCGGTATCGGCGGTCAAAGGAGCGCAGGCTCCAATGAAAACTTTATTCCAAGGGCAGTTTAAAATTGTCCCAAGCAATTTGCCGGACTCAGCCAGGCAGGAGCTTCTCCAGGACGCTTCTCCGCGTTATATGTGGGTCGCCTTATCTGAACCCATCCGACAAATCGGGCATGATTTTTTATTCCTCGTCCTGCCGGTGAAGCTGACGCCCGAACTGGTATTGCATCAGTGCGGGCAGGGTGTTCTTTGCCAGACCGAAGCGGAAGCGAGAGAAAGCATGGAGTTGCTTTCCGAACGAGAAAAGGAACCCATAGTTGTCGTTCAAGCCGCAGGCTTTGGCCATGTCGGTAAAATCAAGAGTTTTCGCTGCGTGATCACTGAAAATTCAGTTTGCAGCCGCTTGGGGAAGAACGGTCGAAAGCAATGGTGGGCATGGGAGCGGGAAATTGAATAAGGCCACTGGGGAAGTCACCGTGCTGCGCCGTCATGATGCCCCAGATGAGGGGGAAGCCACCCGCACCGCCAAACAATGGCTGCTAGAATACGAGCGCGAAAGGCAGAGGCATTATGACATAAGCACAAAGACCAGTACCCCACCGCCGCCGCCACGCTGCAAACCGCTCACGCCCTTCGAGTTGAAGGACGATTTGCCGGCAGCAAAATGGGCGGCGCTGAAACGCCAGTGGCCGCACAGTTTCGAGGTCTTTGAAAGACAAAAGGCCAACCCCAAAGCCAACATTCCCAACCAGGAGTGTCAAGATGCCTACCTCTTGGATTTAGTGGAACAGGGTTACGACCCCAAGGCCGATACCATCCGTGGCGACTTGAAACTCGCTGAGGCATTGACCAAAGCAGCGAAAAAGTTCGCTCGGGGTGGAAAAAGGAAGATCACCGACTTGGCGATTTATATGATTGCCTTCAATTACGAGCTTGGGTGGTGCTATCTATCCGACGCGGAAGTTGCCAGAAAACTCAGCGTTATTCTCAAAACTTCATTCACGCCGGAGCAAGTTGAAAAATATCGCTACCGCAACCTCGGGCTTATTGCCAAGCACCTGTCCGGCCCTTCTCCAAAATCTCCGTAGCATTCGCCCGACAAATCCTTTTCGCGTTTGTCCCATATAGGTGCGGGCTGGCCTCCTGTCCTTCAGTGTGGGCGCATGAGAAAACGGACAGATAAAACTGCCGGCGACAATGCCAGCGGCGATGATGCCAGCGAACAAAGCCGCGATTTTGAGCCACAGAAAGCGACCGAATTGTTGCTACCGCTGTGGATGGCCCCTGATGAGCGCGACTTCAAAAAGGAATCTCGGCGCTCTCGAAGACTGCGCTTCGAAAAGGCTCGAACGCGTCCACAGCATCTTGGTACTTGCGGCGCGGCTTGAGCAGGAGCCGGGCGGCGACTCGTCGGGGTTGGTCCATCTGCCTGGCAACCCTGCATCGGCTCGTTGGCGAAGGTGCCCGCTGGGCCAGGTCTGGCCGGCAGATCTTGACGCTTCGCGGCCTTTATCGACCACGATGTAGCCGAAGAAGGCGATAATGTCCGTGCCGTAGGTCGGGGCCACGTAAAGCCCTCTTGCGCTCCGCCCGGCGTACCCTGATTGCGCCCGCCGTCCACCTTGTCGGGATCACGGCGATGGAGCTCAGGTGAATAAGCCCTGAGGCGGAGCCGGGGTCAGGCCATAGCGTGGTCCGGGCTGTCTGATAGCGGCCGTTGCGGCTGGGCTGCGGTGCGGAGCGCCGGCGCGCGGAGCGGACTCTCGCCAACGGCGCTCGCGCCTCGCCCGTGGACACCTCGGCGCTGTGCAGACACTTGAAGGCGGGACCAGGCACTACCACCGGGAGCGCGGACTTTAGTCCGCTTAGAGCGCCCAAAGACCACCACGCGCTTGATCTGGTTGACGTGTGCAAAGTTCAAGGAAGCGGAAAGAGGATCGGCCTCGGAAAAGACCCGCGCCAGCCCGGCCGTCGGACGCCATAAGCAGACTGAAGTCCGCGCTCCAACCCTTAGGCGTTCGGGCATGGTGGTACAGTCACGATGCGCCCCGGCGCTGGTGCAATGCCGCTCCGAATTCGAACCTGCCGGAAGCACCCAAATCCTCGCCTAACGACCGTTCAGTGAGAATAAGATCAGGAGTGCCAAGCCACGGCAAATGTCGTGCCAATCGAGCGAAGATGGAGAACCGCGGAACACGCGGAATACGCCGAAGGCCTGTTGTTTTTCCGCGTATTCCGCGTATTCCGCGGTTTCATAAGAATTCTTAGCCGGGGATTTGGGAGGCGAGTTGATGGTTGACGGTGGCGCCTTGGTTGCAGAACACTCCGGCCATGTGCAGGTGCGCGCAGCAGATCCGCTTGGCCCACCGATGGCGGGGCTTCGAATTCCTTGTCCTCATTCTGGCGGGCGTTGGTCAGGCCTTGGCCCAGGACCCGGCACGAGAGCAATTGGCTTATGCGCTGGCGGCGATTGTGGCGACGATCGTGTCCCCTCGGCGAGCCTGCGGAGTGGCCAAAAATCGCAAAAGTCCTTCCGAGACGGCGCGAGACGGCCTCTGCCGGCAGCGTGGACGCCTGGAAACTGGGGACTATGAGGGCCGAGTCTGTCGTGGCTCAGCCGGTGTCGGTGGGCTGCCGTGCGGAGCGCCGGCGGGCGGAGCGGACTCTCGCCAACGGCGCTCGCGCCTCGCCCGTGGACGCCTCGGCCCTGTGCAGGCGCTTGAAGGCGTGTGCAGGGCGCGCAAAGAGGCCACGGTTGACTCGACCGATTGGACCTGGCGGTTCGCACTGGACCACGGGAACTTCGGGTTCGTCATCGCCAACGAGAGCACGATCCTCAGGCTGGAGATCGAGAAACATCTCTGGGTCTATCACCACGACACTATCCCCGGCCGCAAGCTTTGGAAGGGCGTGAGGGACACGGTGAAGGACGGCGGGCGAGGCGGTCGCCCTGATGTTAGCGGCCATTGTCGAGCATTGGCGCACTGGGCAAAGAGCGCCCTTCGGGGCCCCGCTGAAGACGCAGGCCGAAAAGAAGCACCGTCTTATTGCGATCTTTGCGCGTTCTTGCGGCCAGAGTTAGACATTTTCCTCTTTGCGGCGGACGCTATGAGTGATATGAAAGCCAAACCGAAGGTAAATGAATTTATGGGTGAAGCGCGAGTCGAAGTGAAGCTGACGAACCTGTTCGATTGGGAGAAGGCCGAAGAAGGCAAGCTCAAGCCCGACCGGGTGAGGATGGTCACGGTCCAGGGCACCGTAGATACCGGCGCAGTGCGGTGCGTGCTGCCGCCCAGCGTGGTGCGCCGCCTGGGCCTGAAGGCCCGGCGCCAGCAAGTCGTTGAATACGGGGACGGGCGCAAGGAGGAGGTCCCGGTCGTCAGCGGTGTTATTTTCGAAATCCTGGCACGGGACGCCGAGGAAGACGCTTTCGTCCTGGGTGACGAGGTGCTGGTCGGCCAGACCGTGCTGGAACGGATGGACCTGCTAGTGGACTGCGGCCGGCGCACGGTCGTCCCGAACCCGGCCCACCCCGACCAACCGGTCAACAAACTCAGGTAAGGCGGCGCGAAAACGTCCGTGCCCTGAAAGGGCGCGACCTGGCGCAGGCTTCGGTGCGGGTAGGTCTCGGCCCTACAGGCTGGCCCTGTTTCCGAGGGGCGCTCGGTTACCTGGGCCTCCGCTTCGCTCCAGCCCAGGCTCTCACCTCGCGGGCCTTCGGCCCTCAACTCCACCCCGGCACGCGGTTCATCATTGCCGCTCCCGACGGGCTGCCGCTTTGCCGAAGCCGAATTCGCATTCGAGGCCCCGGGCCAAAAGGTTGCCCCGGTGCAGGCCTATTGGCTGGCGCCGCTGAAAGTCGAGTCCGATTTCACGCTCCGGCCCGACTCACCGTTCGGCATGGGCGTTTATGTGGGCCGCCTTGGAGATGCCGAAATGGAGAACGTGGCGCGCCTGGCCGGCGAGGCGGGCGTCAAGTGGTTTCGCGCGGACCGCGGCGTTTGCCGCGATAGGCGGCTAGGAAATAGGCCAGGACCACTCCGCAGGTGAGGGCCAAGCCGGCCCAGAAGAGAGACCATTCGATGCCGCCGCCTCGCGCGCAGGCGGCGAACCAACTCCCGGTGCCCAGGTAACCCGCGAGGTTCCCGACGCCGTAGTTCATGAGCCACATCAGGCCTTGCGCCCGCGCGCGCCAGGATTCCTCCACCCGTTCGTTGAGGTAGATTTGGGCGGTAATGAAGAACAAGGCGAACGAGGCGCCGTGCAGGAGCACCCCCGCCAGCAGCCAACCGGGCCCGTTCATCGCGCAGAACAGGAAACGCAACACACCGAATGCCAGCCCCGCTGCGAAAACCCACTTGAGCCGCCAGCGATCCAGCAACACACCCAAAGCGAACAGGGACATCACCTCCGTCACCTGCCCCAGGGACATCCAGAACGCAGTGTGCCGAAACCCGAGAGCTTGCAGGTGGGACGGCGTGAAAGGAAAAAAGGCGGCCAGCGGGATGCTGAAAAGTGCGGCGGTGATGAACACCACGCGGTGGTCGGGGTTCCTCAACAGGCCGAGCGCATCCCACCCCAGCAGCTCACGGAGCGTACGGCGCCCGGTGGAGGCAGGCGGCGGCACGTTCGGCAGCAACCACGTGAACGCGGCCAGGCCGGCCCAGACGACCGCCGTGACGTAACCGGCCGCCGTTGAGCTGTCCGCGCTCAAAGCGCTCACTACCCAGCAACCGACCATCCACCCGACCGTGGCGGCGGCGCGCACCGGGCCGAACTCGCGTTGGGAGTTTCGCAAGCGCGAGAAGGCGATGGTGCTGGCGATACTTCCCGTCGGTGAGTAGAAGAGCGCCTGCACCTGGATGACCAAAAGCACTGCCACAGCCGGCCATCTCCGCTCGACCGCCCAACTGGCCAGGCTCGCGGTCACGGCGCTCCCGGTGGCCAGCCAGCGCAGCACCCGCACCGGCGAGGCGTGCCGGTCCGCCATCGCGCCGAACAGGAGCGGAGAGACGAACGCCGCCACGGCGGTCGTCGCATACGCATAGGAGCGGAGCGCGGCCAGACCGTGAGCTGCGAGCACGCTTGTCAGCGGCACCAGCCAGCTTCCTGCTGCCACCGACTGGAGAAAGAACACGCCGGCCAATTCGCCGTACTCGACCGCCCGAACTCTCGAGCTCAAGACCGGCATACCACGGCCGGCGGCAGCCAATCAAAGGCCGTCCGGACCGAGCTCGAATCGAGGCCGGCAGTCTGGACGATGTCTTGAAGCGAATGACCCAGCATAGTCTTGCCATTGTAAATGATGCACCTTCCCGATCCTGTCCAGTTGAAAACGTGGGTTATTGATTCGCCGGCTTTGGCCGGGAAAGCTGGGCGAAGTCATTCATTAGCTTAAGATCCAGCGACCGGCCCGCCCAAGGTGTGTCCCGGAGGGACAGCACGAGAATAGCCCGGCGCTTTAGCGCCGGGTCCGCCGCCCTAAAGGGGCCTGCGTCCCGGAGGGACGCCTGAGGCTCAGATCTGCAGGGAAGGACTGAGTCAGCCGTCCCTTCGGGACGGGAAGGGGATCAACCGCTTTTCCCGGCGCTGAAGCGCCGGGCTATTGTCGCGATGTCCCTTCGGGACAATCACGGACCTGGACCAACTGATATGTCCAAAGGCACCTTCCGCTGCCGAGGCAAAGGTACGGACCCGGCTCGCTGGGGCGGACCCTCCCCATATCGCTGACGATACAGAGCTGATGCACTGATAAGAATGTGCTTTTTGCGCGTCCGGATGTACTGAGCGCTGCCCGGGTGAGGGGGAATTGGTTCTTGGTCTCACCAGGCATGGCGCGACTTTGCCAATGGCGAGCCGTGGTGTCAACTTGACGAGCGATTCTTTCAGGCTGTTTCCCTGGCAAACTCGGGTACCACGTCCTTGCGATTCCGCGCTTGTTCCCCCCGGGCAGCCGAGTATGTTGCGGCGTGCGCAAGCCTGGCCATTCAAAACATGAATACGGTTAACAGGAGGCACGGAATGAGGGCAGGGGCGTTGCTTCTCCTGGGCATAGCCGCCTGCGCTTGCGCTGCAGGCCAAGATTCGCCGGAGAGCCTGCCTCAACTGCCGTTTCATCTGACGGCCCGTCCTTGGAAGCCTCCGAACATTCAACGCCGCGACTGCCTGGATGCCATTGAGATGAAGGTCAAGGAGCCTGAGGACCAATACTGGGCTTGCCGGGAGCCTGCGTCACCGCGTAGCGGTGCTGGATGGTAGCCGTGGACTTCCAGTCCACGGACCCATGGCCGAATTGGGACGCCAACGGCGTCATTCATGCCAGCCCAGGGCAACGCCCTGGGAACAGCCGCCAATAATCCTCTGGAGCGCTGAAAGCGCGACTCATTGTGCTCAGGGATTGCTGCAGCAGCCCGGCGATGTCGGCTTGCGGCGCCCGCAGCCACGGATCCCTATGAGGCAGGCCGTTGGCCTGCGACAGAATTAAACGGCACGCAAACCCAGGGCTTTGCCCTGGGCTGGTATGAGCCAGGCCCTTGGCCTGAAGGCAACGGATACGATAAGTTCGGGTCAATGAAGGAGGCCGACGATGTGGGTAATGACAAGGACCGAGGTCCACGGCCAGACAACTTGCCAAGCATTGACAGGCCGGCTGCGCTGGAACAGCATGCACCTGCAAAACAACCGATCGACTTGGCTTGCGTATGAACTCGCCTTTCTCTGCCCATTGGTCTATGAAACTCCTCACGTTACTGATCTTCGTCATCTGCCTGGCGCTCAATGCACCGCTGGTCTGGGCAGGCAACGTTCGCCTTTATCCAGCCCCGACGGGCGAGGAATTGTCGAAGGAAAAGGTGGCGGCATTGCGCTCTACCCTGGCGGCCACGCGGGCCCGCGTCCACGGCTTGGTGGCCGGTTCGGTGGCGCTCGAGGATTGGGCCGGGCGAACGTTTGACGAGCTCGAGTCGCGCGCCGCCGCCCTGGGTGAAACGGTCGCCCACGCCGGGGCCGCCGCGTCGGAGACGGACCATGCCGTGTTGTCGTTGCAGGGCGAAGTGGCGCGGCTCGAGTCTCTCGCCCGGTTTCGCGTTGCCTTCGAACCGCTCCGCGGCCAAGTCCAATCGGGGCCTGTGGTGCGCGCCGACCTCGTCGTCGGGTTCGCCAGTTCGATGGAGAAAGTCCTGCCGCGCGGCGCGCCGGTTTCCGCCACGGCCACCAATCGCGTTCAAGCAAGCCTCGCGCGCAATGAAAAGGAGAGTTTCCAGGTGCTGGTGCTGGCGTGCGAAGGCCCCCTCCGCGAGGTGCGGGTGCGCGTTGGCAGCCTGCGCTCGGCAAGCGGCGCGGAGTTCTTCTCGACCAACATCAGCGCCGTGCCGGTCGGCTATGTCCAGACCAGGACAACGCCCCCGTACGGCTCCTCGTGGGTGGGGTGGTGGCCCGACCCGATCCTCGAATTCCTGGACGCGGCCCCTGTCGCCAAAGGGGACTTGCAGTCCTTTTGGGTCCGTCTGAGCGCCCCCAAACAGCAGCCCCCGGGTCTCTACCAGGGCAAGCTGGACATCGTGGTGGACGGCGCGGCCGTGTTCTCCTTCGACCTGGCCGTGACCGTCTTTCCCTTTACGCTGCCGGACCGTTCGCCCCTGCCACTGGCCATCACGTTCTCTCCGGAGGATAGCCCCCTGCCGGATACCCAGCAGAACCAGGAGGCCTGGCGGAGATCGCCCGATTACCCGGTCAACGCCTGGAAGAAACACAAGCTGCGCTGGGCCGATTTTCTGGCCGACTACTATATCACCTACGACAGCCTCTACCATCACGGGATTCCCGACTACGAGATCCTCGCCCACCTGCGGGGCCGGGGCACGTTGGACAGGTTCAACCTCGGTTACTACGACCATGTTGCCACCAACGCCGCGGCGGCGGAGGCCTGGAAGTCAAAGGAACTGCCCCGCTTTCGTGAAGCCTACGCGAAGGCCAAAGAACTGGGCCTGCTCCAACACGCTTACATCTATGGCTGCGATGAGGCCGCCGCCGAGTTCTTCCCCCTGGTGCAGAATGCCGGTCGTATCCTTAAAGCGGAGTTCCCGGATGTGCTCCTGATGACCACCACCTACGACCAGAGCTATGGGATGCAGTCGGTTATCACGGCGATGGACGCCTTCTGTCCCTTGACGCCCAGCTTCGACGCGGATAAGGCCGCGCGAGCGCGCGGCGTCGGCAAGCAGGTGTGGTGGTACATCTGCTGCGGTCCCCATCATCCCCATGCCAACATGTTCATCGAGTACCCGGCCATCGAGGGCCGGCTCCTCATGGGCGCCATGACCGCCAAGTACCGCCCCGACGGCTTCCTTTATTATCAGATTAGCATCTGGAACTCGCAAAAGCCGATCACCGGCGGCCCCTTTACCGACTGGGACCCGCGCAATTGGACCACCTGCCACGGCGACGGGTCCTGGACCTGCGTGGGGCCGGACGGGACGCCCCTGCCCACCATCCGGCTTGAGAACTTCCGCGACGGCCTCGAGGACTACGCTTATGTGCGCCTGCTCGAATCGGCCATTGCCAGAGTGGAAGCCTCGCCTGACTTGCGCGCCGCCCATGCCGACTGGCTCGGGCAAGCCAAAGCCTGCCTGGAAGTCCCCGCCGAGGTGCTCAGGAGCAAGACCGAGTTCACACACGACCCTGCGGCGCTCTACCACTGGCGCGACACCCTGGCCGCCGCCATCGCCAAGGCCCCCGCCCCCCTGCCCAAATCGAGATGATGAGCATGTTTGGTCCGCACGATGTCAATGCGCCCGGTCCCAGGATGGTCACGCCGGTGACGTGGCGCCCGCGGACCGGCGCGGAATTGAAATAATGGCCCTGCCCCAGTCGTTGCGGCGTTGCGCGAGCGAGCGTAGGTAGGTGAGGTCAATCTTGCCGTCGCTCAGTGCGTAGAGGAGAACGTTTATGGAGCGGAAGGGGCGCTCCCGACCTGTCTCCCAGCGGGTCCAGGTTTTGTCGCCGATCTGGAGGAGTTCGGAGATTTGCTTTTGGGTGAGCCCCAGCCGCTCGCGGAGTGCCCTGATTTGTTCAGGGGTGAGAAGGCCCATGTAGCGGGCCTTGGCTTTGTCGAGGAGCGCGGTGGCTTCTGTGTCGAGATAGACCTCGCCGTCTTTCGGATCGCGCCAGGCCGGCACTTTGACCTTGATGGGTTTCAGCGATGCCAGTCCCGTCAATGGTCGGGATGTGGAGCGGTTCCTCGACTTCGATGCGCTCTAATCTGTCTTTGAAATTCTTCATAGTGAGGAGGTATCACGTGATACCTTTTTGTCAATACCCAGATGCAGTTTTCTGTAAGCCGTTGTATAGAAGAGAGTTAAGAACCAAGATTTTCAGCTAAGAGTCCGTGCAAGAATTAATTCCGATTTCCCCGTGGGCGCCCACAGCCAAAGCGTCCCGATGGATCGCTGTCCCGGAGGGACACATGAGAATAGCCCAATGCTTTAGCATTGGGTTGGCGTGCCCCAAAAGGGTCCAGTCCCGAAGGGACGGCTGAGCGGCCCGACATTTCAGCCGTCCCTTCGGGACTTGACGGCCTCGGCCCCACCACCCAACGCTGAAGCGTTGGGCTATTCTCAGCCATCCCTCCGGGATGAGAAGCAAGTGAGCAAGGCACGTCCGGTTACTTATGAACCTGGGTCTAAAGCCAATCGGAGTTTCGAAATGTTAGAATCGCGCCTCAATCTCGGCCTTTATTTTTGCACAAGCCCTAAGTGGCCTGCAGGCCGTTATTTTTCTCTGAATGGGGTTCAGAAGGTCGTGAGTTCAAATCTCGCCGCCCCAACCATTAACCCTAAATGCGGGGATGGGTGGCGATGCTGATAAACTCGTGGATGCACGGCCACGGAACAGCCCATGCCGAAGGCCGATACCGCAGCCAATCAAGAGATTCTTTCGCCGCCGCGTGAAACTCGCTGTCTTCGCGGTGCGCGTAAACCAGCAGGTTGGTGTCCGCCGCAATCATGCGCCGCGTTCCCGGTAGATTTCATCCCGCACTCTCTCCCAGGAGGCGTTCTTGAACTCGTCGGTCAAGCCGCGGCCACGCACCGTGACCAGCGGCGGGAGTTTCCTGGCCTTCTCCTGCTTTTGCCGCAACACCAGCCGCAAGCCTTGCTCCGCGAGGGAGCGAAAAGTAGTCTTCTCCTCTCGGGCAACGCGTTGGGCGCGCTCAAAAAGATCGTCGGCTATTTCAATGGCCGTTTTCATAATATGGCAACCCATATTTGCAGGAATGTCGGCCCATATCAAGCGGATTCCAGCTCGACGCCAATCCACGGGCGCACGACCGATTTCTTCGAGCGCCCATCCTGCCGCCTAAAGGCGGCGTTCCGGTTGGCTGCGGAACGCCGCCTTTAGGCGGCAGCGAAGAATTCTGTCCTGCGCCCACCAATCCACAATTCGGAAAGCGCGATGGCGCTCGCTGCAACCGGCTCCGGCGCCCGCGGCGCAGCCAGGATGCCAGGTCGAAACCCTCGCGCTCGCCGGCAACACGAGAGCGGCGGGATACGCCGCACTCCAAACGCTTCGCGAGGCACGGACGCGCGGCCGACATCGCGAAGCGTCTGGAGTGCGCGGCATTCCCGCGCTCTGGCCCAGCCTGCGGAGAAGTAAACCGGAATTAACTCGTGCACGAACCCTAAGAGCCGCTGGCAGAATTAACCGCAAAGAACCCAAAGAACACAGAGATCGGAAGGCATTAATGTGTTTCTCTGCGATCTCTGCGTTCTTTGCGGTTAATTCTGCAAGCCGCTCTAAGGAAATCCTGCCCGTCAACATCGTCCCGGATCTCTGGCGCCGGCCTCGGCGGCTCATGATGTGTTACATCGCACCGAGCTATTGGACGCGCAATTGGCGAGGCAGGGCAAGACTCTTCCCAAACCGCGCATAGCCTGTCAAGAAATGGTTCTCCCGGGATCTTCTGGCAGTATTTTGTTGGCTGAAAACGACATCCCTGCGCGTCGGGTGCTCCGAAGGTTTGAGACCGAAGCCCCTGGGGAGCCCTGGGGCGCGCCTATTCGCGTGGGCTGGGCGAGTCCGTTACGCGTGGCGACCGGCGGGGCCGCGAGCGAGGGGCTCGAACGCTCGGCCCCGCCGCTCGCCAGCCCACGCGAATAGACGGCGCGTGATCGCTCTTTTGCTGAGGAAACAAGCGGATCCAGCGCCATGACCACAAGATCGGCCAATGAAAAACTACCAGGAGATCCCGGGAGAGGCCAAGAAATAAACCCTGTAAAGGCTTGCCCCCTTTTTCTTTGTCTTGGTTGTCGGCCGCATTGACCAGCTTGCACCGGCCACTCCGCGATCACAGGGTTGCGGCGTCGGCCGGTTTCCGGATACTGCGGCCACCTGGAAGCAGGTTTGCTCCGCGCTCGGTTCGACCCGGCCCAAAACCGGCGGAACTTGCCGCTTGACATCGGTGCTCCCCGTCGGGTAGCATCTGGCCACAATGGGCGGGAGCCAGCAGCAATGTTCCCTCGGCCGCGCACCGCGAATGAATCCGCGGGGCGCGAAGAAGCAAGTCCCAATCAGTTGAGTGATTGTCCAGTGCGATCGCAATTATCGGAATCTATGGCCCCATCATTCAGTTTGGCCCAGGGTCTGACCCACGAGGCGAAAAAAGAAAGACACCGCTTTGAACGCCTTTATAAAAGCTTTCAGGCCAAAATAGCAAAGACCTCCCTGAGTGTCCTGGTTTGGGGACCTTCCGTGGACAGGCCGACAGCAGTCGCCCAAAAACGGAAAGAGATCCATCACCGTTTGCTCGACCTCGGGTTCAATTCCATGCTTAGCGCCCGTGCAAAAATTAATTCCGATTTAATCTCGGGAAGAGCGTGTAATTCCATTCGGGCAAAACGTTGTGTTCGAGTAGGTCCAGACTGCCCATTGCCTTATCGGAGACTTTGATCTTCGTGGCGTAGCGTGTGGCGCTCAAGGCGCACTTGACACGCAACCCGGTCCGGGTTCGCGTTCCGCCAATCAGACGCACAATGGTGGCATAATCGGTGAAGGGCTGGCCCGCGCAGTGCTTGCTCACTTCGCTGAAGACCCGGTGCTCGATCGGGTTCCACTTGGAGGCGCCAGTGGGATAGTGACAGACGGTCACTGTCAGCGCGTAAGGATCGACCAACTTTTCTTGCAGGGCGTATTTCCACAGCCGGCAGCGCGCGCCGTTGCTGCCACCGCTGTCGGCCAGGATGAGCAACTCCGCGGCCTGGGGATAACGTCGCCGCCCCTCGCCACGCCACCAGTCAACCATGGCATCGACCGCGAACTCCGGCGTGTCGTGGGAAGTGCCCACCAAAACTGAGCCCCGATTGGCCTGCAGATCATAGAGGCCGCGGGGAATGGCGACGCCGCTGGCCAGCGAAGGAAAATCGTGGTCGTTGACCAGCAGCGGCTCCCGACTCCATATCCGGCCAGGATTCTTGAACCGACCCACCAACTCCTTCTTCTTGGTGTCCACACTGACGATGGGCAGCCCCTGGTGGGTGAACTGCTCACGTTGGTAGCGGATGTATTGAAATTGGCAGTCGCGGTGCGGACTCTGCGGACCTGACAGACTCTTGCGGTTGGCGTGGAGGGCGTAGTCCAACTCGCCCAGCAACCGCCGCACGGTGTTGGGACAGACCGACAAGCCCAACTGCTGCAAATGACCGCTGATGTCCTCCAGATGCTGGCCGGTCCACAGGCCCCGCCGTCCCGTCGGATCGCCGGCGGTGTCCTCGCGCAGCAACCGCCGCAGTTGGCTCAGGATCTCGGGTGTTTTTTTTCGACCCGCGGCCGCCCCGCACCGGCCCGACGCACCCGTTCTCGGAGCACCTGGCCGCTCAGCAGCTCCACCCGGCCCCGCGCAATGGTGTCCACATCCAGCCCGAACAACTGGGCCATCCGTTGATCCCCGCCATGACCCCATTCCAAGCTCTCCAGCCCGGCGTAAAGCCGCCGCTGCTGTTCGTCCAGCAAACTATAAAAGAGCACAATGGCTGCCTGCAAATCGTCCTCCGGCTGTTGCTGCGCCTGTCGCACCGCCCATTGCTCCTGACGTCGCCGACGTTCCTGGGCGCAATACAGGTAGCGGCCCGCCAGTTCCCCGCGGTAGAGCCGATCCTGTTGGACCAAGTGCCGCAACGCATCCTTGGTGGGCACCTGCACCACCGCGTCCAATTCGTCGGTGAAGTAACCGGCGGGCGCGTTGGTCACCAGGGTGGCCGCGGTGTTCAACAAGGTGCCGTGCCGCGAAAAGTGAATGCCGTGATAGGACCACAGCCCTCGTTCATCGTATTGCGCGATGGAGTCGAGCGTAAAATAGGTGCCGCTGTGGGAGTAGCTGCTGCGGTATCCCAAGGACGCCAACTTGCGCAAGACGGTGAAGGTGACGGAGGTGCCCAAGGCGCTTTTGAGTTGGGGCATGGTGGCGACTTTTTGGTCCCGCAGGAGCGTGGCCAATCTGTCGCTGGGGTAGCGAATGACGTTCATAATGTGAATATGACGCTTTTTGAGCCCGTGTCCAGCGTCATATTCACATTTTGCAAAGGAATGCGCTGGGTGAGTGGGAGCGTGATTGGCCCTGTGTTTACAGTGCGTTTTGAGGGATTACGCCACCCTCAGCGGCGAAAGTGCGCCTCTGGATATTGTGCTTACGCCGCCTTTAAGGCGCAACTTATTTTTGCTTGAACCCTTAGCGAAGATATCCCAAGTGGCTCCAAAGGGATGTTGGCCCAGAAAACAATTGAGTTCGCGCAGGCCAAAGCAGTTGATCTCGTCCTTATACTGTTGGAAGACTCTCCAGGCGCGCTCGGTGAGGCCCATGACTTCGGCAACCATCCAGACGTGATCGATAAGGTCTTTGTGCTTGTACCGAAAAAGTACAAAGACGGCTACAGCGCATCTGGGGTCCTGAGGTTGCTTCAGGACGCTTGCGGAGGAGTTTACTGGTATGAGGAAAATGACCTCATCGAATGCAATCTGGCGTCGGCTGCCATTAAAAGGGCCGAGGCACGCCGGCAAATAAAATACATGTATAGGAGGGAAGGACGTGAGTCGATTTGATAGAGTTGACTGGATTATTGGCGAAGCCAGAGCCGACCCGCGTCAATTGTTTGTTCTGTGGTCGGTTGCAACTGGGCTCTGCCGCACTGAGCAGGATTTCGAGCGGCATTTCGGTCCGGAGTTGCAGACTCGCACGGCGCTTGACGGTTTGATACAGAATAACCTCTTGCGCTCTGATCAGGACCTCCTGGTGCTTACGACTTTTGGCGAGCGAGCAGTTCGCGATCTGACCAGAGCTGACGTCTCGTTCTCACCGACTGCAAAGCAGCCTTCCAAGAGACGCCGACCAAAGAACGCTGCCGGTGGATCCGGACTCCCTATCGTAGATCGGCCGCCCAAGAGAGGCAAAACGCGAAACGTCAGGCTGGGAAACGTCAGGCTGGGGGTGGTGGGGTGCGGATATTGGGGGCCGGTCCTTGTGAGGAACTTCGCGGAGATTGACGGTTGCACTCTCACTGTAATTTGCGATAGCAGCGGAGAACGGTTGTTGCACCTGAAGAAACGGTATCCTGAAGTCGAATGCGAAACGGACTTTGAACGCATGTTGGCTCGGGAACCTCTTGACGCGGTCGTCGTTGCAACCGGCTTGCGGCTTCATTACCCTATGGCGAAGGCGAGCTTAATGGCTGGCAAGCATACGTTCATCGAGAAGCCCATGGCCACTTCTACCGAAGAATGTCGGGAATTAATAGATATCGCAGAAGGGAGAGGGCTTGTGCTGATGGTCGGACATACCTTTCTCTATTCTCCTGCCGTGCGAAAGATCAAGGAGATCTTGGATTGGGGGGACCTGGGGGAACTGCGCTACATGTGCGCCCGTCGGTTGAACCTGGGGCTCTTTCAAAAGGATTTCAATGTTGCCTGGGACCTCGCCCCGCACGACCTGTCGATAATCCTACACATTGTTGGCGAATCGCCCCTGAGTGTCCATTGCACCGGCGGCGCCCACGTCACGCCGGGCATCGAGGATGTGACGGCCATGCGGCTGGCGTTTAGCAAGAGCCGCGAGGCTATCGTTCACAGTAGCTGGCTGGACCCGAAGAAAGTGCGCGAGATGACGATTGTCGGCAGCAGGCGAATGATCGTTTACGACGACGTCTCGACGCTCGAAAAGATCCGCATCTTTGACGCCCGCGTCGAGCGCCCGCCGCACTACGACACCTTCGCCGAGTTCCAGTACGCCTATCATTACGGCGACATGTACGCGCCCTACATCAAAAACGCTGAACCAGCGAAAATGCAATGCGAGCACTTCCTAGATTGTATTCGCGATGGCACCCGTCCTCTCACGGGTGGGCGGTTGGGCATGGAGGTTGTGGAAATACTCGAGGCTGCCTCAAAATCCCTGCGCCAAGACGGTTCTCCGGTCCGCTTTGCCCGAGCCGAAAAGACCGGGCATCAGCCTGTAACAGGAGGGCTTCTGCGGCAGGGGTCGCGAGGCGTCCGGAGCCTTTATGGTATGAGCGCACTGCTTGGCGAGGGGGGGAGCGCTCCGGAAAGGAAGTAGTTCAGAACCTTCGGCGAGAGATTCCAAGCTTCGGACATCCAACCTGTTCGGAGCTTACTCAAATTTCCGCCCGGACCGGCAGTTTCCTGGCCCGCGCCCGAGCTTAAACAGGTCCCAGGATCAGGGCAGGACAAAAGTAAAAAAACCGTGGAACTGAATACATCGTACTCGGCCGCGCAGGGTCAATGAATCGGTGGGGCATTAAGAAGCAAACGTGGCACGAGCCGAGTGGACGACACCATACCCTGCCGCTGGAGGCTCGAGGCACGCCGGGCTTGGAACCAACACGCGGGATTGCGAGCGACCACCCTGACCCATGGCGCGCTTGTCCCCCGCCGTTGGGCTACTGGCCGCCAGCGAGCTCAAGAAGGGGTCATCAAAGAGGGGTCACATCAAAAAGAAAAAGGGGGCAAGCGCTTGCCTGGTCCATTTTGATTCAGATGTCGAGCGAACCAGGGTTGGGTTGCTGTGGTGTCCCTCGTGGCGTTGTGGGGGCGGACACTTGCGCTCCGCCCAGGCCGATTGGCTCGGGCAAGCCAAAGCCTGCCTGGAGGTCCCCGCCGAGGTGCTCAACAGCAAGACCGAGTTCACACACGACCCTGCGGCGCTCTGCCGCTGGCGCGACACCCTGGCCGCCGTTGTCGCCAAGGCCCTTTAGCCTTGAGCCTTGAGCCTTGAGCCTTGAGCCTACGCGACACCCTGGCAACCGCCATCGCCCCCGCCCCCGCCCCCCCTGCCCAAATCGAGATGATGAGCATACTTCGCCTACCACCGATAGTAGCGGTAGGGATTATCTCCCATAGGGAAATCGGTGCGATAATCGGGGCAATAATACCCGAGGGACTGGCGAGCCTCCGGCTTGGGACTCAGAGACATTTCCAAGCCAACTCGCGGGCCCGTGGCTTGAGGCCCCGACCGATCGCCGTTCGGGGCCACTGAGAAGCCCGGTTTGCCCGCAAATTCGAGGGGATGGAATATCCGGCTGTCCACAGGGAAACTGGCACCCAGGTTGGCCAGCAATTGGGCGACGGCGCGGGTGGCCCGCCAGCGCGTGTAGCGGAAATAGGTCTTCTCGTCCGCGTGGAAACAATCCGGGTCCACCTGGCAGAAGACAGCCACGCCCTTTCCTACGATTTTGCGGCCAATCAGGCCGTCCGCCCCGACCTCCACGCCTGCGCTCAGGACCCAGGGGGGAGTGTCCAGGTAACAGCGCCAGCGAAGATCGGATGCGCTGAGGCCTCTGGCTTCGGGCCACTCGGGCACCGAAAGCGACCCGGCGAAACGGGCTGCAGCCAGCTTGAATGTGGCGCCGAGCCAGCCGTCTGCCTGTGAGCGCGGCAGAAAGAACGCCTTGCCGCCTTTTTCCAGGCAGGCGGTGAGCGCCGTCGTGTCGAGGGTAGCATCCGGGCCGATGAGCAGCAGCCCGGCGCCAGTGTCCAGCGTGGCCGACGGCTGATAACTCACTCCAATCTTGTCGAGCCATGCCGTGCCCGCTGCGCCGCCGAGATATACGACCTTGCTCACCTGTGGAGAGAGCGGGGACTGGAGCGCGTAATCCATGATGCGCCCGGCCATGCGCCTCGCCGCCGGATCCTGGACCAGGTGGTCTTCGAGGTCCAGGGTGCAAACGATCAGCCGGCCTTGGCCGTAGTCCAGCTCCATGAGCGGCGTGTAGGCCAAGTCGAATTCGCACTCCAGGAGGGGACGCCAGCCGCTGCGGTGGGGCTTCTCGATGGCAGCGCTGCTCACCCCGCCGCGGTTGCCCCAGTGCCACCCGGCGTAGGGCTGCTCTCGTTCGTTGCCCCTGAGGTAATCTCCCACATATTCCGGGCAGGCCTCAATCAAGGTGCTGCTGCCCGTCCAGTCGCGGAGGTCTTCTGAATGCAGAGTGTAGAATGGGGAATGCAGAGTGTCGAATGGGGAATGCAGAGTGGCAGAATGGACGGGGAAGACGCGCCGGGCCACCTTCGGGCACACGCGCCACCCGAGGGCCCGTGTTAACCATTCAGGGTCCTGGGCACAGATCAGGGCCCGGCCTCCAGCCCGCACATAGGGCTCCAGCCTGGCAGCCACCGCCGGGTCGTCCTTCAGGGCGTTGCGTCCGATCACCACCAGGGGAGCAGCCGCGCCATTCCAGAAACGGGTCCGATAGCCCAGGTTCGCCAGCATCTTGCTGGTCAGACCGTTCGGATCAAACATAGCGATCTCACCGTTGCCCGTCTTGTCCTCGCCAAACACGCGAAACGCAAAGGTATCCTGGTGCCTGGTCTCGCCGATAGTTGCGGCAAGGGTGATCTGGCCGTCGGCCCATTCTGAGTGGGGAGTGTAGAGTGAAGAGTGAAGAGTTACCTGGAAGGGAATGAATCGGATCTCGGAAACGGCCAGACTGCCTTGCCTCTGGCCCTTATCCACTTCGCTGCCGCCGGCCGTGGCGGTCCAGGCTGCCGTGAAGTTCTGGGGCTGGCGGGTATCATTGATCAGGACGATCTGCTTCTGGATCTTCTGGCCGGGGCGGAAGTGGTGGTCCTTTGCGGTGTACGCCCCCGCAGGGCCGGCGATCCACGCCAGGGTCGGGCCGTTGATATCCTTGAGCGCGTCCTGCATCCAGGACCAGGTGCGCAGGCCGCCCGGCAGACCCGCGGTCCGCCAACTGCGCCAGGTATTTATGCGGTAGAGCTGCTGGATTTTGTGGTTGTTGGCGTACTCATCCAGGCGGTTCTCGGAGCTCTGGTAGAGCATCCCGCCGCGGAACAGGCCGTGAAGATACTGCCGATACTTTGGTTCCTCCGCAGCATAGGCGTCCGTGCCAAAATAGATGGCGGCGAATTCCGTCAACAAGGGCTCGCTCGTGATATTGCTCTCAAACCCGTGGCGCCCGCGCCGGAACGTACAGTCCATGGGGGTGCCGAACTCGACCATGGAAATCGGCATCTCCCCGCTTTCCGCCCATGCGCTGAGCCAGTCTTCGCGCTCCTGGAGAGGTATCAGGTCCAGGTAGCAGTTCATCGTATAGATGTCGCCCGTATAGGCCCCCGCGTGGCTGTAATAGACCCGGGTCGGGTCAAGCTTCCTGAGCCCATCGAACATCTCCTTGCCGGAAGCCATGAGGCGCTGCCAGCGCTCGTCGGTCTGACCCCAGCCGCCGCGGCCGACGTGGCGCGGGTCCGCGTCCACGGCGCTGTTGAAGAAATTGAAGCCGGCGATCCACATGACCACGGACGGATGGTTGCGGTAGTGGCGCATCCACACGGCGGCGCGGTCCATGGCACGCTGCCGGTTCTGCTCCCAGCCAAACCGACCCCTCGAACTCATCAGGTACTTGTTGGCGTTGAGGATATACTGTGCCACCAGGTATCCCTTACGATCGGCGTCGTCGAGATTTCGCCCCGAGTCGGCGGCATCGCCCCGGGTATCCACATTCTCCTGCCCCATCTCGGAGAAGATGTCCCCCACCTGCATGCGCGGCCCGTCGTAAAAGCAAGGCTGCCGCAGGTGGATCACGGTGCCGTTGAGATAGAATTGCCGGCCTTCGATCCAGAACTCCCGGAAACCGAATTTCTGGTTGGTACTCGTCATCCAGGCCCGCGCCCTTCACTTTCAGCCGAAGGGTGTAAAGATTGGGCTGAAGGCCAGTCCGGCACGGACCCACGTCCCATAGGCGCGGGTCTGCCCAGGGCCACGACAGAGCAAAGGTCTGCGTCTCCCTGGCAACCGCCACCGCGTCCGTCGCGAAGCTCCTCTCCACCTCGCCCTTTTCGTCGAGCATGTCCGCAACGACCTGAACCGGGCCCGCCTGCTCGACGCCGGTCAACTCCACGTCCAGGGAGATCTCCTTTTTCCGTGTTGAAGTGCGCACGAAGACATCGGTCACCCGCGCCTCCGAGGCATGGCTTTCCAAAAAGACGCTGCCGGTCAGGCCCCGCGACCTGAGCGAGGCGGACGAAAAAGTGACGGTGCTGCTCAAGGCATTCTGCCAGAAGTTCCCCACCTGTTCCGCATCGGCGATGGCCGCCACCAGCACCCGAACGTCCGCCGTTTGGCCGGGCGTTACCGCTGACGTGATGTCCACGGAGCCCCACGGCCAGGCGATTCTTCCGCACTCCGTGCCGTTGACACACACAATCGCGTCCGTGCAGACGCGGTCGAAGCGCAGGCTGATCGCGCGGCCTCGCCATTCCACCGGGATTGGCACTTGCCGCTCGTACCAGGCGCGCGCCACCCGCGCCCCGTCATAGAGGTCCCACTGCGGGCCGCCGCCAAGGGCCAGGAAATCGGCAGACCTGCCCCGAGTGCTTTGCCAACTGCCCGGCACCTTGATATATGCCCACCCCACCTTTGGGGGTTCCGCGGTTCCTTCGGCTGCAGGTATAAAGTGCCAGATGCCGTCCAAGGACACCTGTGCCCGCTTTGCATTCACCGTTACGACGCTCGTCTTGTCCCAGTTCAGGGTCATGCCGGCCGGAAGCTCGGCGTCTGCCAATTGCGTTGTCGCCGCCAGGTGGGGGGTGACCGTAAGGGCCGCGATCTCCGGGGTAAGTCTCACGTAGGCATGCACGTAGTCGAGCTGACGCCCCGCATCGTGATTTTCGATGCGCAGCCAGGACTTGCCGTTTTCCGAGATGACTTGGAATTCCTGGTTCTGCGGAATGTTGAAGCCCTCGGCCCACCCCGTATTGGCGCCAGGATTCCTAAAATCCCCTTGGGGAAGCAGGTTCACCTGTGCCGAGGCATGTCCTCCTGCGACACAAAGCCAAAGGAACGACACAATGACCGGTAAAGTAGCCAGGACCGCTTCTTTGGCTCGCTGGCGAGACAGAACAATTGACCTAGCCATTGTCGAGATGCCTAGCCCTTTCGCCTCTTCCGTTCGTTTTCCGAGGAAATCCAAGATCGTCCAGCAGGGGAGCGGCAGAATTGGTGGCTTTAGCAGCATCTGCCCTGAAGCAGGCGCATAAGCATGCGGTGTCGCGCGTGCGGGTCCGCGTTTGGGCGGTTCTGATGTGTTCTCAGCAGCCATGGCGCAATGGAAGGGCGAAGTCGGCGCTTTTGTCAAGAGGCGTTGCAGTGGAAAATACTGAAACCCTGAAACGCTGAGGCGGCCGTTTAGCGGCGCGACCCATAGTCCGTTGGAACCGGAACTTCGTTGGCAGGCTGACCGGGTGGCCAAGGCACAACGGAGGCGGCCGAGTTTGCCACTCATCGCGTCTGCGCGGTAATCTTATCCAGTACCGCCCGTTTGAACCATGCGGGTACTCGGTCCGTTTTTAACTCCAAGACTCTGCCGTCAGTTACCTCCGCAATCCAAGTGCGGTGCTCGTTTTCGCCGGAATTGTCGAACAGATAGACGCGGTTGGTGCGCCGGATCGCTTCCATCAACAAACCGAGCGAGCGATAGTAGCGGCTGACGATTTTCTCTTCCGGAACAGAGTGGCCGCCCTGCTGCTCCACGCGGTAGCGAACTCGGTGAACATTGATCGTTGGATCTTCGGTTGCGATGTAATAAAGGTACGTCCGGTACCCCAGCGCCTGGGCTTTCTCGAGGAGGGCCACCTTGCTCGGGTGTGACATCACGGTTTCAAGAGTTAGGGACATTCTCTGCGCCAGAAGCTGCTCTCGCAGGAAATCCACTGCCACGGACGCGAAATAGGAATCCACCGCGAGTCCCGCGAACAACAACCGGCCGTCAGCAAAACCAAGCCGGCTCGCGGCGGCGCCACGCCCGGCGGAAATCAGAAAGTCCGAGTCCCTGAAAAAGGGCAACACCACCTCTGCCAGTGCCTTAACGCCGTACCAATTGAAGTCCAAACACCCCTGCCTGCGAATCTCCTGTTCGATTTCATCCGGATTCAGATACACCCCGAGGAGCGCCTGCAGCAGGACAGACTTTAGCGTGCTTTTTCCCGAGCCGTTCGGCCCCGCGAACATCCTCAAACGGGGTGTGGCGGCGCTCACTTCAGGATGACTTTCGAACCGGGCGCGACTGGTGTAGGCGCTTCGATCTGCTTAACGCGCCTGCGCGTGCCATCCGGGAAGACCTCGTAAATGACACCCTGCTGCGATTCCAGGACGCTCCGGCCAGAGGCGAGAGCTTGCTCACGCGCTGCCGCGAACGCCGAACCCGAGATCGCGGGGAACTTGCTTTCGAGATTTTCGATGTCTTCGTCTGACATAGTTAAAGTATAGAGCACCGTCTCGGCCGCATCAACCACGAAATGAGCCATTGTCGGCAGGAAAACGCCTCGTGCCGAATGGGATTTTCATGATCAGGCCGAGCCGCACTAATCTCGATAGCGGCGAGACTCGGCATAGTGCTTTTGACCAGTTTATTTATCCCTCGTGCCGTTCACGACAAACTGCTGTGTTGCCGGCCCCACAGTCTCATACGTTTTGCTCTTTTCATATTCGTTTCCCCACACGATGGCATTTTCGTCATGCACCAAGCGGTGCTCTTTCGTGAGCGTCACGCTAACGGTCACCGTCCCGCCCGTCCCGTCCGGCGTGCCGGTTATCAGCCCGGTGTCGGGGTTGATGCTCATCCAGCTCGGTTTTTGTGTGAGCGAGAACTTCAGCGGCTC
Source organism: uncultured bacterium (assembly GCA_963749495.1). Taxonomy (GTDB): domain Bacteria; phylum Verrucomicrobiota; class Verrucomicrobiia; order Limisphaerales; family UBA8199; genus CAVQND01. Next base: position 283,419 of record CAVVMW010000008.1, on the reverse strand, counting down.
GATCTTCCAGAATTTGGTCCCAGGCTTGGGCCTGGCGCCGTCCCTTCTCGTGAGATCACCTATGGAACGGATGGCCTGCACCTGGTAACGATAAGGCTGGCCCGCGGGCGCGCTGGCAACCGGGGTGCTGTAGATGAAGGGCCTGGGGGCTTCGACATAATCCGAATCTCCGCTTCTCTTGCCCTTGGCGTCCACCGCGACGACGCGGTAATAGGCCTTGTTGGCGTTCGGAAGGGCGTTGCCCACGCCCAAAACATCCAGTGCAGTGCCTGCGACCTCAGCCACGAAATTGGCCGGGAAAGGGTTGGCGAACTCTTTCGTGTCGCCCAACTTGATCTCGTAGGGAGCGTCATGGACGGTGAAGCCCTTCTCATCGCTGCCGTAGATTCTGTACTTGGCAGGCGCCCTCCCGACCGGATTGGCGCTCCAAGTCAATGTGCCGATGCCGGCGCCGGCGTCGTATTTGATCGCCAAGTCGATGGGATATGCCGGCCCCTGGGCCGTGAAACTCCAGGTGTCGCTCCACGGCCCCCAAGCGCCGTTCGAGTCTTTCGCCTTCACGTGCCAGTAATAGGTCACGCCGTGCGTCAAAAGGCCGGGACGGGGAAGGGTGTAGCGGGTCTGGCCTTTGTCGGTCGTCCTTGAAACATATTTGTCGAAATTGGGAGACATCGGCCATCTCATGTCGGGACGGTCCGAAAGCTGGAAATGATAATCCGTGATGGGGTCGCCATCGGGGTCCGTGGCGGCGTTCCACTGGAAGGCCACATCCGTGCCGTCGCTCTTGCCGCCGTTGGCCGGATAGACGGGGGATTCAGGCGCTTTGGGGGGGCGAGTCTTCGACCTTTCGACCCAGGTGTGCGTGATCTTCAGATGCCTGGCAGCGTTTGCCCCGTTTCTCTCGTCCGTGTGTTCCAGGTAGGTGAAACGGTTGTTCCCCACGGTCATGGAGGGCATGGCTAACGGGGCCATCTGGATGTCGTTAGTGATTCTCAATTCGCTTAGCGAAGCTTCGCCTGCCAATGTGCACTTAATCCAGTACTCGTTCGCCATGGCGGTGCGCCCTTGGAACTTGCCGTCAAACTCGGCCAACGCCGCCAGCGGCGCATAGACGGGCCTCCCATCTTTCGGATTTGGCCAGCCTATCTCGAACGCGTAGCCGTGGCCGGCGGGAGCAAGGGCGCCCCCGACGAATTGATAAGCCACTTTCATCTGCCAAACGATGATGCCCGTGCCTCCGTCCGTCGCCGCAAGGACACCGTCTTTGTTGGTGATGTTTGTGACGGTCGCGCCTGCCCGCCACTGCGGATCGTTCTTGAAATCCGGAACGTATTCCCAGACACCGTTGTAGATCGTGTCCGGAACGATCGGGGGATTTCCAGACATATCGCCGTGATATTTCACCGGGGTCTCATGCCCCCACCTCCACTCAATGGCTTCGCGCGGACGCAGGACCATCCCCATGGTCCACCAATTCCAGCCCTTGAGCTTTTGCGTCGTCTCTCCCTCCCAGGTGTAATATTGCGAGTAGTCCTCATTATTCTTAACAGGATTCATGGGACTCATGATTCCATACTGATGCACGCGTTTGATCAGGTCGTGGTCCCGTATCAGATCCCGCTCGTTTGCCAGGGTGTGGTTGTCCCGCAGGAGCATCATCGTGGCCATGTCCCCGTCAAGCGTGTTGTACTTGCCGTCGAAAAAGGCCTGCGGGACGCAATGGCCGGGGCAATGGCTGAATATGAAATCACTCATTCCGGCTTTGCCAAGCAGGTCCGATACGCACAGCGTGCTGTTCCCACAGGTATTGAAACCAAATGCATTTATCGCTTGCGAAACGTCGCCCTGCGCTCCGTTGTCACCATTGCCTTTGTGGTAGCGATGGGTGATGTAGAAGTAGAATATCGCGAGCGCCTTTTCCCTGTCCGTCGAAAGCCCCTCCACAACCGAGTTCGCCATAGTCTCCTGCGAGAAGAAGTTGATGGGGCCTATTTTCAGCCACGGGTTTATCACCTTTGCCGCGCCGACGTTCTCCATGCGTATCGAACGGCTTGACTCCCAGGTCTGCTCGAACGGCTCCCATACGCCGGGAAGGGTGGTGCACATCTTGCCGTTGATCGTGCCGCCCAGCGTGATGTTGTACGTGAAAGGGGAGGTGGTGATGTCCTGGACGTGGCTTTTAGGAACGTCGGTTGGGTCGGTGTTGGACGCCCATGGCTCGAATGCCGCCTTCGACTGGGGAGCAGGAGCAAGAACAAAAAAAACCGTCACGCAGGCAATCACTCTAAGCGCTTTCAGCATAATTGGACCCGTTTAGAGGAAAGGCTGGGGAAAGTCAAGACGCCCCTTCGACATTGAACCCTAGAGGTCATTTGGGCAAGGCGTCGATGACGTCCCCGCGCAGTTCGAGCCGTGCCGGAAGCAGATCGGGCCGCTCGGCGAGAAGCTTCGGCAATGAGCGCTTTGGCTTCATCGGTGCGCCCGCTGCTCTTCCGCACCAACGCAAGGAGGTAACGCGCTTCCGCCCGATAGTGGACGTTTTTCGAGTCGCGCTCGGAGAGGGCGAAGTCTTCGAACCGATGCCTGAGGCGGGCCGCTTCGGCTGACCGGCCCAGATGCTCGAGCGCGGGCACGATGAAGAAATTCTCGCTGTTCCAGCTATCGCGATCGCCTGACAGTTCGGGCGAGCCCCAAGACGGCGCGCTCGAAGCCTTGCCGGGCTTCGGCGCCCTGGCCGAGTTTCTCCAAGGCCAGGCCGGCATAGTAGTCGAGGCGGGGCGATACCTGGCCCTGGAAATCGTCCACGCCCAAGGAGGTGGGCGGCGCGGCGGCCTCCCGGATGCAGCGCAACGCCGCAGAGTAGTCGCCGCTCCAGTAAGCGCGAGCGGCCTGTCCGTACCGCATCACCCGGTACTTGTCGCGCAGGCCGTAGCTGCGATGGCGCGGGGCGAACCGATGTTCCGCCAGCAGTTTCTCAGCGTCCGCGTAGTTGCCTTCGCTCAAATGTGCGGCCAGGACGCCTTCGGCCAGGTCGTCGTCGGCCGGCGACCGGGCGAGCGCCTTTTTCAGCAGGTTCAACTGTGTGCCGAAACGCCCGGCGCGCGCATAGAGGGAACCGAGATCGTTCAGCGCGCGGACGTTGTCCGGCTGGAGTTGGACGGCGCGCTCCAATTGCGCGGCGGCTTTGTCCATAGGGAAGCCTTGCTCGGCGTAGGCCAGCCCCAGCGCCCGACGTGTTGAGAAATCCGATGGATTCGCCACGACGGCCGCCTCCCACTGCTCGACGGCCTGCGGCCGCTGGTTTCGGTAGTAGAGGAGGCATCCCAGCAGATAGCGGGCGAGCGCGTCGTGCGGACGGGCGGTGACCGCTTCGCGGAGCACGGGTTCCGCTTCGTCGCGATAGGGGAAGCGGTCGATGTTGCCGGCGGCGGCCCGCGCCTTTCGCGACGATTCTTCGGCTCCGGCGGCGTCCCCGGCGCGTTTCTGGCAATAGGCCAGGGTGTAGTAGAACTCCGGCGGCGTGCCCCAGGGGTCCTGGTTGTTGGATTCGACCAACCGCAGCAGGCGAACGGCCTCCTTCCAGCGCCCGAACTGGCGGTAGAAATTCGAGACGGAGATCGCCTCGTGGCTTTGTCCTCCCAGCATGCGGAGGAGTTCCCGTTCCGTTGGATCGTCGGCCGACGCGAGATATCTCTCGGCGAAGATGATGCGGTGGTTGGGATCGATCTTTTCGACTGCGGCGAGCTGTTCGCGGGCCTCCGCCGCGCGGCCGAGTTCTCTGTAGAGCAGCGCAAGGGCCAGACGGGAGAGCAGGTCGTGAGCGTTAGAGTCCACCGCGCTGCGAAAGCGCTCGATCGCCGCAGCGCGGTCGCCGGCGCGCAACTCGAGCCGACCGAGGTGAAACTCGCGTTCGCCGTAGTAGGAGCTGTGTGGCCAGATGTAGTAGAGGTTCCTTTCCCCTTCTTTGTCGCGGCCGAGAGCGAACTGCGACATGGCAAGGTAATAGTAGGCCTCGTCCGCGTACGGATCGCGGACGATTGCCTTTTCGAGGCTGCGGACGGCGGTTTCGTGGTTGCCGGCCGTGAAAGCCTCGATGCCCAGCAGCAGGTGCGCCCGCGAACAGCCCGCGTCGCGCTCGAGCGCCTTGTCCAGCAGCGCGGTTGCGCCGGCGGAATCGAGTTCCTTGAGCCGAGACTCCGCGGCCAGGACAAGTTCCTCGACACTCATCTGCTCGGGAGGCTTCCGCGGCGATTCCAGCGGCTTGGTGAAGGGCGTGTATTCCCTGGGGTCCGAGTCAGGGCGGCGGTAATCGAGGACGGCGCGGCCGCTGGGATCGGTCACCCGCACGCGCAACTCCGTCATCTCGCTGTTCCCAGTCGAAAAGTCCTGGCGGAATGGTTTGGCGGGATCCAGGTCAACGTCAGCCCGTCCGATCTCACCGGCGCGGGCGCTCACCAGCAGCTTCGCGTGCGGGATTCGCCGGGCGGAGGCCAGCGCAATCTTGACGGTCCCTTTGTCCACTTCCAGGTTCAATGCGGCGTCCCGGGTCAGGCTGGCAGCGCCGTGGGTCCCGGCCACCGGCACCCACCACTCGCTCCAACCCTCCGTTTTGTGCGGCGCCACCCATTCGTAATGCCCGTCCCACACGTGACGCCCGCTCTGCAACTCGACGTAGGGGCCCGCCTTATCCGTGTAACTTCGCTCGTGGTCCTTCGCCCCGGCACCGTAACCGAAGGTCCACAGCTTCATGCCCTGCACGATGCGGCGGTCCGCGTAACGGAACACGCCATAGTCGTTGTCGAATTGGTAGGCGCCATTGAAATCGTCGTAAGCATCGATGCCGAACAGGCCCAGCATGTGCTGGTTGTTGCGGTCCCAACTGTAGTTGATGCCGTTGTGCACGGGCCAATCGGCGATGTCGGCCGTCGTATGGCCAACGGTGCGAGACATCTGGTAGAGGAACCGCGTCTTTGGAGTGGCGGGGACGGCGGAGTTGATCCAGAACATCTGGGGCATGCGCGCGTCGCGCGGGTTGTAGCAGAAGACGCTGATCTCCAGCGCGGCGACCCCGGGATGGAGCGTTGCGGACAGCGTCACCTCCATGTGGTAGATGGGGTCGGTCTCGCCGAGCACCAGTGAGACGGCTCCGCCCTCGCGAGGAACGATGCGGTGGGACCAAAACGGCTCACCGTGGAGGGTGAGCATGTGGACGTTGTGCGGCCCGGTCAACTCGAGCCCGGACTGCGGCCAGCTCATCCGGGGGTTGTAGGGAGCCGGCTTGATGACGTCGTTGCGGTAAAAGACTTCGCGGTTGCGGAGCTTGTCGAACAGGGAAAAGATGCGGCCCCCCAGATCGGGCAGGTAGGTCAACTTGAGGAACTCGTTCTCGAGGAAGACGGCGCGGTAGCTCTTCGGCGCGGGCGAGCCTTCGCGCCACGGCAGGAGATAGCTCGGGAAGGGGTACATTCCGGCGACGGTCGAGTTCGAGAAGAGGGCGGGCTCCAGTTCCCGCGCGCCGGGCTCGTAGGTCGGGATGGTCAGAGTGCCTTCATAGCTCCGGATGGGAGGGTTCGCGGCGGTGGCCGCGGCGGCAAGAAACATGAAGAAGAGGATCCAGCGTTTCATGTTGGGCGCATTCTTGCGGACCTCGAGGAACTGGTCCGAACAAGAATTATTAAACGTCTCATAGAATGATCGATGTATGGCACAGGCGGCTCATCAGGGCTGGTAGTTTGGCGTTGTCGCCCATGAGGATTCAACCCTTTTTTGGCGGCCGCCGACTACGGGCGCTCATGCGGAGGATGGCGCGTTGCGCGTGCCCTCCGGCCCCTTCCCACACGCGCAGTTCTTCGGCCGTGCGCCCGCCGGAGCCCGCTTCCGGCAGCAGCCGTGCTCACGGTGCCGGACCTCGCCCATGAGAGCCTCGCAGAGCCTGGTGGAAACAGGCTGTTCCTCGGGCGTTGCCGAGCAACAACCTCCATAGGCGGGTGGCATCGAGTATTATCTGATTGAGCAGGAAGGCAGCCGGTGTTCGGAATTTGAAACGGCCAAGCGGTGCCTGGACAATTGGAAGGCGATGTTCGGAAAAGCGTGATAGAGTCGCCAATCCGAGAGTTTATCGAAGCGCTGTGATCAAGCTAAGCCGCATCCGCTGAACGCGGACCGGAGTTTGTGCTTGGCTCTGCTTGCCTTCCGGGCGCATGCTCAACTCCTGTGAAACGGCGCACTTTTTTGGGGCATCTCGCCCAAACCGGGCTGCTGGCCGCGGCGCCGGCCTGGGGTGTCAGTCAGGATCTGAGGATTTGCTCTTAACCAGAACCAAATATGAACCGCCGAAAATTCCTCCAAACGAGCGGCCTCGGATGTGCCGCGATCGCCCTGACAAAACTCCCAGCGTTTTCCGCTGAACTGGCCGACCAGAAAAAAAGGCTCGGGCTGATCGGCAGCGGCTGGTATGGCAAAGTGGATTTGTTGCGCCTGATCCAGGTTGCCCCCGTCGAGGTGGTCTCGCTATGCGACGTGGACAAACGGATGTTGGCCGAGGCCGCTGACATTGTGGCCGGACGCCAGTTGTCGAAGAAGAAGCCGCGCACCTACGGCGATTACCGTGAAATGCTCAAAGAGAAGGACCTGGACGTGGTGCTGATCGCGACTCCCGATCACTGGCATGCGTTGCCGATGGTCGCGGCGGCGCAGGCGGGCGCTGACATCTATGTGCAGAAACCGATTGGCGTGGATGTGGTCGAATGCCAGGCCATGCTGGCCGCGGCGCGCAAACACGGTCGCGTGGTCCAGGTGGGCACCCAACGCCGCAGCACGCCGCACTTGTTCGAGGCGCGCGAGCTGATCCAGGAAGGCCGCCTGGGCCGGATTGGGCTCGTTGAGACCTATTGCTACGGCCGGCGCGGCATCAGCAACCCGCCCGACCAACCGCCACCGGAGACCCTGGATTACGAGATGTGGACCGGCCCGGCGCCGATGCGCCCCTTCAACCCCGGCATCCATCCCGGCAGTTGGCGCAATTACATGGAATATGGCAATGGCACGATCGGGGATATGGGCATTCACATGGTTGACATGGTGCGCTGGATGATGGGCCTGGGCTGGCCCAAGCGCATCTCCTCCACCGGCGGCAACTATTTCCACAAAGAGGGCAAACCGAATATTCCCGACATGCAGAACGCCACTTTCGATTACGGCGACCTCCAAATCACCTGGCAGCATCGCCATTTCGGGGCGAACCCGGACCCCAAATACCGGTGGGGAGCCAATTTCTATGGAGAAAAGGCGACGCTCAAAGCGAGCGTGTTCATGTTTGACTATATCCCATTGGACGGGGGAGGCCCCATTCATCGCGAGTGGAATGACCCCAAAGCCAAGTACCCGGTCGATAGCGAAAAGTATCCGGAAGACAAAACGGAGAAAGGCATCGAGTATCATGTCGCCCCGGCCATCCGCGAACATATGAAGGACCTTCTGCAATGCACCGCCACCCGAGGCCGTCCCCGGGCGGATATCGCCGAGGGGAGCACCTCCACGAGCATGTGCGTGCTCGCGAACCTCTCGCTGCAGTTGAAGCGGACCCTGACGTGGGACGAAGCCAAAGGCCGGGTAATGGGTGACGATGAAGCCAATCAGTTATTGGCGCGCCCCTACCGAGCCCCCTGGCGTCATCCAACGCCGGAGGCGGCCTAATGCCAAATACAACCTGCGCAACCGGCTTGACTCAAACCGATCCGGTCTTACTCTGGTTTGCACATGAAAGCGTTGTGCAGCACCCTGCTCCTGGCCGCGGGCCTGGCCGGTGTGGGGGCGCCCTTGGAACAGCCGACGCTCCGGCTCGGTCCAAAACCAGCCGACGGCGCCCTCGAGCGGCGCGCCCGTCCGCAGCCGACGGTGCCAGACGGCGTCAAGGAGATCCCTTTCGATGAGACCGCTCCCGAGCCGTCCCTCACCGAGCCGGAAAAGGAGCGGGGGTATCTCCTCTTCCAGCGTCCCCTCACGGAAAGCATTTATCCCAACACCCGCCCCCTGGCCCACGAGCGGATCGACTCCCTGGTCGCGTTCGCCACGCCCGGCGAGTTCGAGCCCGTTACGTTTGCCCTTTATCCCGTGCGCCCCCTCCAAAATCTGAAGGTCAGGGTTTCGTCGCTCACATCCCCCTCAGGCGAGATCCCGGCTGGCAGCCTTGATGTCCGCCTGGCCACCTACTGGAACGTTGGATACCCGGCCTACACCACCCTCAACACATATCGCCGCGTGCCAGAGCTTCTCGAGCGGGTAACGGTTCACTCCTCGCCCGCGGGCGAGTGCCAGTGGTACTGGCTGACGGCCCATGTCCCCGACGACGCAAAGCCCGGGTTATACCGAGGGACCGTCAGCGTCTGGGACGATGGCTTCGGGCAGGCTGTCGAGATCCCGCTGGCCCTCCGTGTCTTGGGTTTCCGGCTCCAGAAGGACCCGCGCAAGCACTGCTCGGCCTATTTCTACGTGCGGAACCGGGCCCTCTATAAAGGCCGCGACGAGGCGTTCATTCGCCGGGCGGCCGACAAGGACTACCTCTGGATGTCTGGTGCTCCCAGCCTTATTCGGTGCCCTACGACCGCATCGTCTCTCAGAACCGGCACGAGTACCTGGTGCTACCCGAACCATAACGCTGGCGAGATCAAGGACCGCCGCACGATGTGCAAAGGCGGGCGGATGACCTACGGCTTCGGCTTTTGGCGCAGCGGATATGCCACGCTGATCCCCTGGCACTGGTGTTGGCCGTCCGAGCCGGATCCCTTCGATTACCTCCGTGGCCGCTACTCCGGTTGCGGCCAACGTGTGGACGACGACGGCGAGGTCATCCCTGCGGTTTATTGGGCCTGCTTCCGGGAGGGGTATGACGATGCGCGCTATCTCTATACCCTCCAACAGGCGATAGTCGAGCGCGAAGGGTCGAAAAATCCAGCCTGCGTTGCGGCAGTCGGCGAGGGACGACGGCTCCTTCAAGAGACATGGGACGCCATCCACGTCCAGCCGAAGTACCTGGCTGATGGCATGTGGCCGTCGGAAGAATTTGACGCCGTGCGGTGGCGCCTGGCGGCCCAGACGGCGCGGTTGCTCGAATACCCCGCCGCAACCAAGGCGATTGCCCCGTCCGTTCTGCTGGCCGGACTCCCTCGGAAGCAGCCCGCCGCGGAAACCCCGTCGCCCTACGTGGGAGAAGTGTCGCGCCTGCGGCTTACGGCGCCGGCTATAGCAGGAATGGACGCGCCCCGCCAACTGCTGCTGCCCCGGAGCACGCTGGCCTTCACTTTCGATGTGATCGGGACCGCAGCCGTCGCGAAGGGGAGCCACACGGTCGCGGCGTCGTTGGAGGAAGTCGGGGGCGCCGTTCGTGCCCAGGCCCGTCAGGACTTGGCGGACCCACACCGGATGGCCCTGCCTCTGACGGCGTCCAAGCCGGGGACCTATGCGTTACGGCTGACGATAAACGACGCCACGGGCAAGCAGTGTTCTGAGTGGGCACAGCCTGTCACTATGCACGCCGGGCCGCTCTACTGAGAGGAGAACTCACCTATGCGGAGAAGAACATTCCTGGCAACGCTGAGCAGCTTCGCGGCTCTGGATGCTGTCCCGGCACTGGCCGCCAACGATGGGGAACGAGTCCGGACCACCTCGAGCACTCCTCCCCGAAAGGTCATCGTGGGCACCGCCATGCAGTCCTTTTGGGGTCAGTATCCCGGGCTGCCCAAGCGTCTGGAGCAACTGACAGGAATCCTGGACCAAATGGCCGCACAGGCCAAACAGGCTTATGGCCGTGGTCTCGATCTCGCAATTCTGCCCGAAACGGCGATCACCGGCGAAGCGGGCGACGATGCCGTGGCCCATGCGGTCTCGTTCGAAGGAGAAATCAGGGACGCATTCACTCGGAAGGCCCGTGAGCACAAATGCTATATGGTCGTTCCCAGCTACTTGCTGGATTCGAAAGAAAAACGGTTGTGCTCGAATGCGGCGATCCTGCTCGGGCGCAAAGGTGAAGTGCTGGGAACCTACCGCAAGGTTCATTTGGTCGTTTCGCTCGAACGCGGCACCATGGAAAGCGGCGCCACTCCCGGCGACGCGCTCCCCGTCTTCGACTGCGATTTTGGCAAACTGGGAATTCAAATCTGTTATGATATGGACTTCGGCGGCGGCTGGGCCGAACTGGCGCGCCGCGGAGCGGAGCTGATCGCCTGGCCCACGCAATCGCCGCAGACGTCCCAACCCGCGTTCCGGGCAAGGGAGCACCGTTGTTACATTGTCTCGAGCACGTGGCGGCACAACGCCTCGATCTTTGAACCGACGGGTAAGATCGCAGCGCAGATCAAGCCGCCGCAAAACATCCTGGTCCACGAACTGGACCTCAGTTACGCGCTGCTTCCGTGGAACTCGAAGCTGCAGAATGGCGAAGCCCTCCGGAAAGCCTATAGCGACAAGGTCGGCTTCCACTATTACGAAGACGAGGATTGCGGCATCTTCTGGTCCAACGATCCCCAGACAACGATTGGCCAAATGGTGCGGTCGATTGGCGTGTTGGAACTCGAGGAGGAAATGGCGCGCGTACGGCAGTTCTACCGGACCGCGAGAGTGCGGATATAGCAGCTCTGACCTGGTTTATGGCCGTTCCCTGAGGACTTTGGCGCCGGCCGCCTTGCCAGGCGGCGGCTCCGAGCCGCCGCCTGGCGGTGAGCGTGGTGGACGAGGAGCGTACACTCCAGGCGCAGGACGGAGGTTTTACGGACACCTTTGCCCCCCTGGCGGCGCACATCTGCCGCCTTCTGCAATGAGAATCCCCTTCACTCCGGTCGTTTATGAACACGCCGCCCGTTTCGTTGGGCGCACGCCGTGGGAAGTCTCGCGCGACGCGGAGCTCATGTTCGAGGGCCACCGCCGCGCTTACCTCGAGTACCATCAGCAGGTCATCGCCGTCGGCATCGACATCTACAACCTCGAGGCCGAGGCCTATGGCGCCAGAGTCGAACCCTGCCAAGACAGCGCCGTCCCGGCCATCCACCAGCCGCTCTGGACCTCGCTGGATGAGGGCATCGCGGTCAAACCCTTCGACCCGGCCCGCGACGGGCGGGTGGCGATGCTGCTCGCCGTCGGCCGGCGATTGAAGCGCGAGTTCCCGGAGGCCGACGTGCGCATACCGGTTGCAGGGCCGTTCTCGATCGCCTTCAACCTGCGCGGCATCTCTCCGCTCTGTGAAGACGCGATCACGAGAGCTGAAGACACGGCAAAGATGCTGATGCGCCTGGCGGAAAACCAGGCCGTGCTCTGCCTCGCGATAGCGAAGGCCGGCCTGGATGCGGCTTTTTTCGAATCCGCCGCCGCGCCGCCGATTCTTTCACCGCGCCAGTTCCAGGACGTCGAACTGCCGGCGTTGAAGCGTGTGCTGGCCCTGGCGGCCGACTGCATCGGCCATCCGGTGCCCTGCATCATGGGCGGAAACACCTTCCCGATCCTCGACGGTATCCTGTCCACGGGCACGAACTACCTCGTCTGCAACGTGGAAACGAATCAGGCCGCGTTCGGCCAGCGCGTGTCCCGGACGCATCCGCACATCACGATTCGCGTCAACCTCGATCCCGGCGTGGTGGCCTGCCCCGATCCGGAACGCCTCTACCGCGGCATCGACCGCGTGTTGGGCATTGCGGGCGGTCGTCCGAACTGCGTCATGGGTACCGGCGCGATGCCCTATGAAACGCCACTCGAGAATATCCGTCTGATCAGAGAATACGTGGCACAATGAAGTTCAGCCCTTTCGCTGGCCAAGTAGAGGCGTGTCGCCGGGTGGACGATCGTGGCCTCGGCGATTGACAGAGACACCCTGATCCCAATAAAATAAAGATCACCCGCGCGGCTCTGAATAAGTGCGGGCGGGCAAAAGCTAATTGAAATCCAGTTATGAAAACAACGATCATGACCGACCCATTGACAACCAGGCGCGCGTTTCTCGGCAGCGCGGCAGCCCTTGCGGCCTGCGCCATCGTGCCGGGGCGTGTGCTGGGAGGTGAAGCTCCATCCGGGGCCGAGGCCGCGCCAGGCAAGCCCAACTCCGTCTTCAACGGGGTGCGCATCGGGTGCATTACCTACAGCTACCGTGGCGGCATCAATTCGGCGGAGGATACTCTCAAGGCCCTGATTCAGGATGGACTGAGCGAAGTGGAACTGATGGGGGACCCAATCCAGGCGTATGCCGGCTTGAGCGCCGGCGGGGGCCGGGGCCGCAGAGGCGGCGCCGCGGAGCAACCGGCGAAGCCGACCGACGCCCAGCGCCAGGCGCAATTGGCCAAGTGCCAGGACTTGCGCAAAATGTATAATGATGCCGGCGTTAATATCCACATCCACAAGATCGGCTTTGGCCAGTCGGATGAGGAGATTGACTTCAATTTCCAGGTGGCCAAGGCCCTGGGCTGTGTGGGCATTACCACCGAGCGTTCGGAGGCGATGGCCAGGAGGCTGGCGCCGTTCGCCGACAAGCACAAGATCTGGGTTGCTTTCCACAACCACACCAACAACTACCCGGTGATGGATAAGACGGACCCGATCCTGGCTTATGGCGAATACATCGGCTTCAACTTTGATGTCGGCCACTATTTCGCCGGCACCAAGGGGCTGTCTCCGATCCCCGTGCTTGAGAAGTACCACGACCGTATCATCAGCCTTCATTTGAAGGACAGGACCGCCGACGGCGGGAACCTGCCCTGGGGCCAGGGGAAGACGCCGATCAAGGAGCTCCTCCGGTTGATGAAAAAGGAGAGGTGGACGTTCCCGGGTGACATCGAGCTGGAATATCGGATTCCGGAAGGCTCAAACGCCGTGGCTGAGGTTGCCAAGTGCGTCCAATACTGCCGGGAGGCACTGGCCTAGCCGCTGAAGTTCGAGTGCGGCGCCCACGGTGAGTCGTCCGCAGGACGCGGCTCGCATGGCATCACCGCTAGCCGCGGAAGTTCGAGTGCGGCGCCCACGGTGAGTTCACCGTCAACGGCTGCCAGGGGGTGAGGACGATATCAGAGATCCATGCGCTCTGGCGACTGGAGGGTGATCCGCACACGCACGGGGGCCTTGAGCGGCTCGCGCGAGACGAACGTGGCGGAATATTCGCCGGGGCCCAGAGTGATGGTGGGGGCGATGGCAGCCTGGTCGGGATTCTGCTCTGGACAATAGCGGGTGACGGGTTCACCGGGCCAGAAGAAGAGGAACTGGCCTTGGGCCAGCTTACCTTGCCAGCCGAGGCGGTGGCCGGCGAGTTCGATCCAGGGGTCGATGATTTCTGTGCCGGCAGGGGCGTGAAGTTGGACGCCGATGCGGGCTGGGGCATCTTTGACGCGGACGCGCCAAGTGGCGGAGTTGGTTTGGGCGGGGTTGATTTCGTGCCAGGGCTCGTAGATGACGCGTTGGAAATACGGTTTGCCGTTTTCTTCGAGCAAGCGGTATTCGCGGCGCTTTTCCACCAGGGCAGGTTGGGCTTCGCCGGGCTTGATGGCGGTGAGCTTGGGATCGATGCGCAGGCGGGCTTTGACGGACTCGGGGACATGGCCGGAGAGGCGCAATTGCTCGTAGCGGGCTATGAGGTCCAGGATGGCGCCGGTAAAGGGATGGGCCGCGGCGGCTTTGCAGGAGACCTGGAAGGACATGGAGGAGTCGTAGCCGAGAGTCGCGCCCAGGACATACTCGAACATGTCGGGAGTGGCGGCGGGGTCATAGCCGTAATACCAGCCGGTGTCCAGGGGCATCCAGTCGCGCGCGAAGGAATTAAACCAGCCCGAGCGCTGGTCGAGGTAGCCTTTGAGGTCGCCGTGGCCGTCGGCGGAGGCGCTGCGGGCCAGCAGGTGCCAGGAGTAATGGCTAAAACTGCTGGCCTGGAGGAGAATGTCTTTGTTGGCGAGCTTGTCGTAGAAGGCCTGGTGGAGACGGGCATTGTAAAACCAGTGCTCACCCTGTAACTGTTCCGAGCCGTCAAAGTAAATCATGTCGATGCCGCAGGTGTTGGCGACGCGGGCGAAATGCGTGGCCACTTCGTCGAGCAGCGAGGTGTCCATGTCGAACATGTGGTAGCCGTAAGCGCGGACGAGATGGCGGATGGTCTCGCCTTGCGGGTGCGGGGCGGGGCGCGTGCCGAGGTAACCGCGATGGCATTCGCGAAAGCCAAAGGGCGGCTGGAGTGAAGGAGATTTGTACTGGATCAACTCCTCCCCCACTTGGAGCACGGTCCCTTGACCCTCATAGCCGCCGTCTTCGGCGGGAAAGTTGGCCGGCGCGGTGGCTAGGGGCAGGAAATTGGTGGTGGCGTTTACGCCTGCGGCGAGCGTGGCCGCGGCGCCCTTGACCAGGCGCGAGTCCGGTACGGGCGTGAGATACGGATCGGGCGGATAAATGGATGGACCCAGAAAATGCAGCCCAACGTGGAAGCCGGCGTCCTTGAAGCGGCTGATGGTTCGCTTTAAACCGTCCAAACCGTCCGGGAACCGGTCCCGGTCAATGTCGTAATGCCCGGTGCCACGGGCCCAGGATTCCTGGCCCAAGAGGAGCATGTGAAAGCCGCCGCGCCGCGCCAGGGCCAAGGCTTGATCAAACTGGGACTCGCGGAAATCGGTGAGGAAGAGGTACGAGCGCTTGACCCAGGGCGATCGCTTGTTCCAGATGCCGCCGGGCTTGGGGCTGGGCAGGCCGGCGGCCGCTTCGAAGCGCGCCACCGTGTCGAGGAAATCCGCCTCGCGGCAGGCAATTACGCCGAAAGCTGCCGGTTCGAGGCCGTGGGCCTTTTCGGTTTCCACGCACAGGTTCACGCGTTCTGGCCGCGATGCACACTCGCTTGCCGGTGGATGCTCGCTGTGCTTGGTAGCCGACGCCAGGGTCAAAGGCCAAACGAGCGGCGTATCGACGATCTCGACGATAGGCCGTTCACGTGATGCGTGTGCCATGTGCCGAAGTGCTCGATTTCTGGATGTCGGGTCTCGACTTGGCGGAATATCCGCTCTTGATGCTCACCATCCTGGAAAAGGCTAGTCGGCGTGCGTCGTGCGTTCGGCCCCGCTTCGATAATGCCTTTAACTTGTAGCATGAGCCTGGTTCCATCATCGGTGAAGGTAGCGTTCCAGTCGATGCACCGCAAACACGTGGCGCAGATCGGTCACCTCCAGGGGCTTTTGCGGCAACTCGAAGACCTGGCGTTTTTCATGGCCCAGCACCGGCGCCTGCTGCAACGAGCAGCCCCCGCACTGGCCGCAGGGACACCGCTCAAGCCGGTGGATGAGGGTATGGTCGGGCCGGGCCACGGCTTGGAGCGTGCAGCCCGGGTGCCCGGGTTGGCCGCCGGGCCGGCGACCCGTTCGGGCGCGCAACGACCTGGGCGCTGGCTTGGCCAGTCCGTCGGTCGAGGGGGGCCGACCGCTATTGGAGCTGTTGAGGGCCAGCCGCGCTTTGAGCTCTTTGACTTGCTGGCGCAAGGCGCGCACCTCCCGAAGCAGTTTGCACAGCCTGGCTTCCAGACGCAGGATCAGGCCGATGAGCTTGCCCAGGCCCGCGCGGGCCAACTGGAACAGTTGTTGGCGCCTGCCTGTGCGACGGCAGACAGGGCGGCTCAGGCGCATAGGCGGGGGCGGAACTGCGGGTGCAGCCGATAGACCCACACCTGCTTGGGGGGCGTCTGGAGCCGATGAGCGCGGTCTTGGCGGGTGCGGCCGGTGGTGTGGCCCAACTCGATCCAGTTGGCCGCGCGATAAGAGGCCCCCGTGAAGCGGGAGCTATCAACGAAGGTTTCGACCAACTCCAGGGGCCGGGCATATGCGCTTTGCCAGTCCTGGCGCAGCCGGCGCAAGACCAGGCTCAGGACATGGCTGGCCAACCGCGGCGCCTCTACCCAGGGTAAAATCAGGAATCGGCTGTTGTTGGCCACCTGCTGGAGGTGGGCTTGCCGTTGGGCCGTGCTCCACCCGATAAAGCGGTCGCGGGGTGCGCACTTCCAAGCCGCCGGACCAAAGAGCAAAACAGCCAAGTCCCGCCCCTGACCATCGGTGACCAAGTAGTGCAATTGGCCCAAGGGATGCGGATAACCCAAGTAGTGGTGTGCCAGAAAATATTGCACCAGCCGGGCGCGCTCGGCTTGCCGCGGTCCGACCAGATGCACCGACACGGGCTGCAGTTGGCCCAGTGACTGGGTGATGGGCAGACTGGGAGTCAGGGCGCCTTGGCTGGATAGGCGCGCCTGTCGGCGACCCCCACGGTTCTGGCGCGCTGGCAACCGCAGACCGACCCGCTGCTCCAGCCGATTGAGTAGGAGCCGAGCGGCCATGTCGCGCAGTTGCCCATGGGGGTCGCGCCAGTCCCAGAGCTTTGCCAGCCCAAGCGACAAAGCGCGGCGGCTCTGGCCGTGGCGCTGGTCGATCCACGCCTGGAGCTGGGTTAGCTCCTCAGGTTCAAACTGGCGGCCCAGGATGCATATCGGACCTGACATAGGCCCGACTCTGCCACGAAAGGATTTTGGAAACCAGCTTTTTTCCAGGGTTCACCGGAAAAATCTCGGCACCTCCAGGCCGGGCTTCTAAACGGCCCTAAACAAATACCGCCTGGCTTCTGCTGCGAAAATCCTCATTCTCCCTGCCGGTTAGATGAAAAACACCTGAATAGTTACGTTCGGGGAGGGGTGTCATGGTCGGTTTCTGGTGGCGCCGCTTCCTGGCGGCGTATGGGGTTCTGGGACTCCTCCGCCTTCCTCCAGCTCTCGGTGCCCTTGAGACCGTCCTGGAGAATTTGATTCGCCAGGGCAGTCATCGGCACATCCCTCCGCTGGCTTCGTGATAGAGGACGGAGACCAGAAAACGGCGGATCTCAGGAGAATAGTGCTTGGGTCGTGGCATGCCCCCTCCCGGTTGAAGTGAAGAACGAATCCGCCTCGGTCGAGGCCGATTCGGATGATTATACCGGTTTGGAGGCGCGAAGCTGATTGGGGGAGGGGGCCGCTGCATGGTCGCCAGCAAAGGCCGGGGTCATCGCGTACATCAGTACAGGAGACCACTGAGTGCGGGTGTCGTGTTTACGGGTTGAAAATCGCCAGCGGCAAGAATATGGTCCACTCGACACGGATGCAATATGGCTGAATACGGCGAATGGAATCGCAAAGGGGCAACCCTCAGCGACGTGACGGCTCGGAAGGAGTACGGGTTAGCCGGGAGTTCATTGTGAAAGGTATTCGAGCCGGCAAGCTTGAATACCGAGAGGGCTCGATCTGGGGCAACCCCTATTTGAGGATTTTGAGGGCCCAATTGGAGCGGTATATCGCTGAGCAGTGCGGCTCGAAGCACCTGGCCGAAACCAAGAGCCAGGCAGAATTGCGGAAAATCAACACGGAGATTGCTATCCTCAGACGGAAGTTGGCCGATCTTCAGGCCCGAAAGACCGAGATGGAGAAGGCCGCCGGGAAACTATAGGCCAGGCCCGTAGTGGCCAATTCTGCCTTCCGCACGGCGATCGATGCCCATGGATAGGCGAATACTCTGAGATCCCAGGCACCTGTACATTGCGATGAGCGGTTCTTTCCACTTGACATGTTGCGGCTCGGTTTCAAGATGCGCTTATGAAGCTTCAACTCTGGAAAGGAGCAGCCGTCCTGTTGACGTTTGTAGGCCTGGCGATTTACCCGTCCTTTGGTGGGCCAAAATATGTGCTCATCGAGTTGGGAATTCCCCCTGGATTCGCTTGGACCCGGGCAACCGGAATGAACAACCGGGGCCAGGTCGTTGGTTGGGCCGCGACCAAAGAGGACATCACCCACGCGATTCTCTGGGACAATGGAGCCACGATTGACCTTGGCACTATGGGAGGATCGGACACCCTCGCTTCGGGGCCACGGCTTCGGCGTTTAGAACGGCCCTTGTCGGGTGGAATCGGGGCGTGAGCGCAGGCGAGGATCTCGTCGCCACAACGGCTCGCGCAGTGTGAATTGCCAGGCTGTTATAGGGAGGATTTGCTCAGATCCGGGCAGCAATGTGGGAAGCCATAGAAACGTCCGGCATGCAGAGAGACCAGACCGATCAGAGCCGAACCGATGCTCAGACTCAGGGGAGCACCCCATCAGGTGTTATTGAGCAGAGGACGACCGACCAGGTTGATGGCCAAGCGGCGATTGTTCCTGGCGGCACAGCGAAAGCGTGGCAGATAGGAGGTGGCTTTGTGCTGGCGGGCAGCATCCAGGGCACAGAGGCCGATGACCAGGTTGCGCAAGGCACCCAGGTTTTGCGGGCCGTGGCCGGTGCGGACGGTGCAAGCATCTTCGCCGAAAGTGACATCGCGCACGTAGTGGACCGACTCGATGCTCCAATGGCCACGGCGAAAGGCCTGCAATTGCGCCGCATCCATCTGCGCATTGGGGCGGCTGCTCAAGACCAGTTCGGCCTCTTCGGTAACGCGAACGGCTTTGAGATGGTGAGTAGTGCGCACGATGACGGCGGCTTGGAGGGCGTGTGGGAAGCCGCACTGTTCGGGGTGTGACTTCAAAGGGCCAGACCTCGCGGGTTTCATGCCGTCCATGGCCTTGGTCAATCGTGATGTGCTCAGGGGGAAAAAACGCCTTTCGGCGCGTGAGACAGGCGGGCCAGTTTGTCGAAGAGCTTGGGTTGATTGGCTTTGACGACCAGGAGGTAGTCGGCCTTTTTTTCCTCGACCACATGGTCGGCGGTGGCGGTCTGAGTATTGAGCGCGTCGGCGCTGACCAAGGTGCCGCGCAGGTCCAAGTCCCGGAGCAGGTCCTTGAGGGTGGGTATTTCATTGGTCTTGGCCGGGATTTGGATTTGGCGGCAAAAGAGTTGGGTTTGGGTGTCCAGGGCGCCGAAGAGTTGGATGCCTTGTCCGTTGATTTTGGCGGCGGTGCGGGCACATTTGCCATTGACGGCCAGTGCGGCGATGCCCGCGTTCTTGAGGTGGGAGCGCAGCCAATCGTTGATCAGCCTGTCCAATTCTGTCGGGTCCAGGCGCTGGAGGATTCGGCGGATGGTCGTTTCGCTGGGAGGGATGAACTTGCGGGTCTTGCGGCAACGGCAGGCGCGCAGGCTGCGGAGTTGGTTTTGGTTGAGGGACTGGGAGAACTCGCCGATATTGATCAGGGAGTTGTTGCCCGCAATCATCGCGGCGGCAGCAATGGCCACAATGGAGGCGACGCGGCGATGGCGCCAACCCCGGTAGCGGCGGGGGTCGTGGAGTGGGGCCAGGGCGTGGAGCAAGCTTTGGGTTTGTTTTCCGCTCAAAGGATATTCCTGAGGCGGGGCTCTCGGCGATAGGGCGCCCAAGCTGCCGGCATGAGCGGAGCCGAGAGGATCTGGCGGGCGTTGCGGACCAGCGGATACACGAAGATGGCTTTGGGCTGCTGGTGGAGTTGATAGAAATCCAGGCGGGAGCGTCCCCAGCCTTTGGTCACGCCGATTTCAAACCAATTGGCGGCACGATAACAGGTGCCTTCGAACCGTTTGGGGTCCACATAGGTTTCGACCAAGGCGATGGGGTGGCCGTAGTGTTCCAGCCAGTCGGCACTGAGGCGCTGGAGGTTGAGGCTCAGGCATCTGGGTTGCGACGTGGGGCGGGACCTCTACCAAGCTCCGCAAGCGGCCCTGTTCAAGCGCTTGCAGGCTCTGCGGCTGCAAGGGCGCCTCAAAGAACAACGGCGCAGCCAAACCGAACAATTGCAGGCCCAAACGCGAGGAAAAGAGGTTTCGCCGGTGCTCCAAGCCTTGTGGGCTGGCCAAGCGCTGCCCCACGCAGGCTCGCCCACCTTGGGCCGGGAGATCCTGCTGGCGTGTCACTTGTGGATCCTGGATTATGTCAGCGAGGGACACCGCCAGGGATTTCCCTTCGATCCGCATTTGCTCTATTACCATTGACGCATCGTCCAGGTGGCCGGGGCACTGGAGGCCCTGCGGGCGCAACCCAAGCTCTGGGCCATAGCCCCTTTGGCCCTGCGCAACTTCCGGCAACTCTTAAGCGATTACTTGGCCGACCCACAGGTCCGGCAGAGTGCGGCGTTGTTTGAAAAAGCTTACACGATGTTCGAGCGGTTTCGAGCCGTCTTGCGACTTTCGGCCACCGGCCCACGCCCCTTGCGGGAGGCCTATGCCTTGGCGGCTCCCGAGGCGCGCGCCGTGCGCAGTGACTTGGAGAGCTTGCGGGAGGAACTCCAAAAGCTTTCGGCGCAGGAGGATTTGCCGGCCCAAGACCGAAAACTAGGGCGCATTGTCTTAACCCATCTGGATCGGTATTGGACGTGTTTGGGCTTGCCGGAGGGGGCCGGCGAGGGCGGCGGGCTGCCCTTGCGTACCACTAATGCCCTGGAAACCCACTGGACTCAGGGCAAACGGATGTGCCGCCAGATTCACGGCCGCAGCCACTTGACCCGGGACTTTCAGGCCCTGCCGGCGGAGTTTATGTTGGTGCCCAACCTGCGCCAGGAATCTTACCTGCAACAGGTCCTGGGGGGTGGGTTGGATCGACTCGCCAACAAGTTCGCGGATCTCTCCATGCCCCAAGGCGGATTCCATCGGTGGCGTCAAGACCAACGCCCGGAACCCTGCGGTCGCCTGCCCAAACGGCTCCTGCGCGAAGCCCACTTCATCGACAAACTGCTGGATTTCTGGCCGGATCGGTTCGCGGCACCGCTCGCAAAAATCAACCCCCCCGTCAGGCTCAACTGACCTGTCCAACCGTTGTTCGTAATGATACCCCCGTCGGAAGGGGAGAGGGAGAATTCTCGCTAGCGGCTCGAGGAACCGGAGACGCCCGGAAGTTCGAGAGGCTGCCGACGCTCCGCCCTCTCCCCTTCGGAAGGGGAGAGGGTTGGGGTGAGGGGTCCGCCCGGCACTCCGTCTGCGCCTTCACTGCCGATTACGGCCCGGCGCTATTTCTTGCCGTAAAACTGCGCGAGGGTGTCGCAGACCAGGTTGGCGGCGTCCAGGCCCATCTGGCCGTGGATGGGCAGGGAGAGGATTTCTTTGACGATTTGCTCGGTGCGCGGCAGGCGGGGCACATAGGGGAAGCGGCCGGTGACGGCGGGCTGCAAGTGATTGGGTTTGGGGTAATGGATGCCGGTCTCGATGTTGTGTTCCTTGAGGAATTTCTGGAGGTTGTCGCGGCGGTCGCAACGGACGACGTACATGTGATACACGGCCTGTGCCCACTCGCGCTCGGGGGGCGTCTGCACGATGCCCTTGAGGCGCTCGTTGTAGCGGGCGGCAATCTTGCGCCGGTTCTCGTTGAAGGCGTCCAGGTGCTTGAGCATGACGCGCCCGATGGCGGCGTTGATCTCGTTGAAGCGCACGTTGTAACCCGCGAACTCGTGGTCGTATTTGCCCTGGCGTCCGTGGTTGCGCAGCATCCGCAGCCGTTCGGCCATCTGATTGTTGTTGGTGGCCACGCAGCCGCCGTCCCCAAGCACCGTCAGGTTCTTCGAGGGGAAAAAGCTGAATGCCCCGAAATCTGCCAGGCCGCCGACGGTCTTGCCCTTGTAGCGGGCGCCCTGGGCCTGGGCACAGTCCTCGATGACCCACAGGTGATGCCGTGAGGCGATGGCCAGCAGGCGGTCCACGTCCACGGGGTGGCCGTAGAGATAGACCGGGATGACGCCGACTGTGCGCGGGGTGATGGCCGCCTCGACCTGGTCCAGGTCCATCACGTAAGTGTCGTCGACATCCACGAACACCGGGCGCGCGCCCAGGTGGATGAGCGGTTCCATCGTCGGGAAGGCGGTGTGGCTCGGCACGATGATCTCGTCGCCGGGGCCAACCCCCTGCAATTGGTGCAGCAGATAGACAATCAGCGTCCAGGAGGACCCCAGCACGCACTGCCGCGTGCCGGTGTAGGCGGCCAGTTCCGCCTCGAAGGCCTGCGATTCCTTGCCCAGGATATACTGGCCCGAGCGAAGCGCGCGCAAGGCCGCCTCCTCGACCTCCGCGTT
Source organism: uncultured bacterium (assembly GCA_963749495.1). Taxonomy (GTDB): domain Bacteria; phylum Verrucomicrobiota; class Verrucomicrobiia; order Limisphaerales; family UBA8199; genus CAVQND01. The sequence goes on along the minus strand of CAVVMW010000008.1, from coordinate 261,452 downwards.
TACGAAACACTTGGATAATGGGATTTTTTGCATTTGCCAAATTCGGAGAACATCCTAAATCGGGCCGCCCGGGTTTTGCAACCACCGATGAACACCGATAGACACGGGGGGGCGTAGGACAAGAATCCTCACAACATGGGTTTTGCTAGGCTTTCGTCACAAAGAGTATCCAGGCAGCCAGATACGAACCGGCACGGACCCGGGCGATGCCGCCGCATCAGGCCGCCTCTTCGTTTCCTTGGTTTCCTTCTGTTCTGTTCCTGTGCCCGGCCGGAGGGATGCAGGAAAAAACAGAAGGAAACGAAGGAAACGAAGGATCGAAGACCCAGATGGGATCTGACAGTTGCGATCTAGAGGTCCGAGAAGAATTCTGTCTCACACCCAGACATGGGTTTCAGGGTTTCTTCACCTCTACAACCCGCCTCTTTTGCGCGGATTCCATGGCCGCCTCCAGCACGCGCACCGCATCATAGCCGGCCCAGCCGTCCGCCAGGGGGGCTTTGCGGGTCTGGACCGAGTCCAGGAAGGCCCGCAGTTCAGCCAGCAGCGGTTCCTCGGGCGGGCTCTCGACCTGGTGGAGGGCGCCCTCGATGGCCTTGAAGTCATTGCCCTCTTTGGCGTGCCGGTTGGCAAAGGTCTTAATCTTATATTGCGCCACATTGTAATCGCACACCGCGCTCAAGTCGCTGCCGACGACGGTCACCTCGCGGAACTTGCCCGGCAGGAAGTAATTGGTCTCGACCGTGCCCCAGACCGGTCCCTGGCTGCCCGGGTATTCGAGCGACAGGAGCGAGGCGTCTTCCATCCCGCGGCCCAGGAAATCCTGCACGGCGGCGAAGACGCGCTCGGGGGTCCGGCCCATGAAGTAGTTGAACAGGTCCACGAAATGGATGGCGTCGGCGAACATCACACCGCTGTCGTTGCGCGGGCGTTTGAAGCCGCTGAAATTGCTGCGCAGCAGCCGCACCCGGCCAAACTGTCCGGACCCGATGGCCTGGCGCAGCCACTGCGAGGCCGGGTCAAACCGGAAAATATGGCCCACCTGGAGGATGCGCCCGCGCGCCCCCGCCAGTTCGGCCAGTTGCCGGGCCTCCGCCGAAACCAGCGTGATCGGTTTCTCGACGAACACGTCCTTGCCCGCCTCGAGCAACTCGAGGCAGATCGGAAAATGGGTCTGCGCCGGCGTGACCACCACCACGCAGTCCACCTTCCCCGCCACCTCGCGGTAGTCGGCTGTCAAATGCGTTTCCGGCACGCCCAGCTTGCGCGCCGGCTCCAGACGCTTGGAGTCCACCTCCGCCACGTAGAGCTCCACCGGCATGACCTTGAGATTCCGCAGGTGGTTCACACCCCATCGGCCCAACCCTAAGAGCAGTGCTTTTGTCATCGAGAGGGGACCATTCTCCAAGCAAGACCCGCCCGCCAGCAAGACAAAAGAGTGCGGAATGCGGAGTGCGGAATGCGGAATGACGAATGACGAATGACGAATGACGGAGCAGGACGTTGGGGAGCGAGGACGGAGTGCGGAATGCCTCGCCAAGCGCCGTCCTCTGCCTGTGCCTCCTCCGACTTCCGTCCTCCGTCCTCCGCCCTCTGTCCTCCCACCTCTGTCCTGCGAACCCTTCTCCCAAGGCTCCGAACCTGCTCCACTCCGCACTCCGCACTTCCTCGTCACCCCACGCGGAAGGAGATTCTCTTGATCAACTCTCCGCCAAAGCTGTGTTGGAGGCGCTCGAGGATCTCCCTGCGGCGATAGCGCACGATCTCGCTCAACCAGACACTGCTGTCCACGGTGACAAACAGGGTGCCTTTGTGCAGGCCCGTGGGCTGCGCGTGCGCCGCGATATTCGGGTCGAGCAGGCTGTTCCAGACCTTTGTCACCTCGACGTCCGTGCGGCGCCGGTCCAGGCGCACGCTGGCGATGACCTTGGGCAGGAGGTCGCCCAGGCTTCGGGCGCGCAGGGCCTGCCCCTTCTCGATGGGCGCGGTGTCGAGCCCGCGCCATTGGGCGAGCACGCGCTGGCGCGCGCTGCGCTTTCCGGGTCCCAGAGGTGGGATGTGCCTGGGGGGAGGGGGGAGCATCGGGGCGCGGGCCCCCTATTGGGCTTGTCCTTTGGCCTGGTGCTCGTCCAGGACCAGGACGCCGTGGGGCTGGAGGTCGTAGTTGCCGGAGAAGGTGCTGCCGGTGAGGAAATCGTGCATGGGCTTGTAGAACTGGATGCGCAAGGGCGAGGTCTGGTGGTTGAGGAGGAAGAACACGCGGGTATCCTCGCGCTCGCGCATGCTGACCTCGACCGTCTCGGGCACCTTGAGGAGCGGGTGCAGATTGCAGAGTTGGCGCAGCCACAGGATGAAGTCGCTGTAAAAATGCTGGTGGCTTTGGGTGCCAATATAGATGGCCTTGCCCAGGCCGAAGGAGTTCATGGTCATGGCCGGGCGGCCGGCATAGAAGTCCTTGGCATAGGTGGCAATGACCTGGCATTCTCTGGGCTCGATGAGGTTGCACCAGAGGCGGGCGGGGTGCAGGTGGCTGGTCGGGAAGGTGCCTTTGAAGGTGAGGTGATTCTCTTCGCCCGGCGGCAACTGGTCGAACTCGACGACCTCCAGCCCGAACACGTCGGTCAGGTCGTGCGGGTAGCCGGTGTCCGGGGCCAAGTTGTGCTCGTCCACCAGGCCGGTGTTGAAGGTGGCGATGAGGGTGCCGCCGTTTTGGACATAGAGCTTGAGCCGGTCGGCCTCGCCGCCCGAGAGCAGGTGGAGCGACGGTGCAAACACCAGTTTGTAGGAGGAAAGGTCCTCGGTCGGGCGCGCGAAATCGACCGTGATATTGCGGTCGTGCAAGGCATTGTAGAAGAGCTGGATGTGTTCGCGGAGGCTGAAATGCTTGTTGGGCTGGTTGGGCTGCTGCAGGGCCCACTCGTTGTCGTGGGTGTAAAGGACGGCGGCCTCGGCTTGCACGCGCGTGCCCCGCAGCGACGGGCCCAGCAGTTTCATCTCGTCCCCGAGCTGTGCCACTTCCCTGAAGATCCGGGTGTCCGCGCGCCCGGTGTGGGGCAGGACCGCGCCGTGGAATTTCTCGGTCCCAAAGCGCGGCTGGCGCCAGCGGAAGAACAGGATGGCCGATGCGCCGCGCGAGACCAGTTGGTAGGTGAACATCCGCAGCACGCCGGGCCGGACCAGCGAATTGACATCCTGCCACGAGACGTTGCCCGCCTTCTGCTCGATGACCCAAAAACCGGTGTCGCCGTCCGGGGTGCGGATGCCGGTCTTCTTGAGCGAGCGGAGCATGTTGATCTCGCAAGCCAGCTCGGAGGCCTTGGGGCGGATCGCGGCGGTGCTCTCGATGGACACGAAATCGATGACCTCGGCCAGATCGAAGTGATCGAAGCGGTGCAGGAGCGGGCGCAAATTGGTCGTGACCGGGCACTTGGGGCTCAACTCGTGCAGGATGTCGGCCTGCATCCGGACAAACTGCACGATCGTGTCGCTGCAGAACCGGCACCAGTCCAGCACCAGGGCGGGGTTGTGGAAGGTCGGCGCGGCCATCGGCATAGGCACATCGTCCCAATTCCTGGCCACCTGGCCCCAGTGGCGCAGCCCCATGCAGTAGTTGAGCCGGTCGATCGTCTCGTACTTGGCCTCCAGCCAGGCATGCCAGTCGTGGCGCGTATCCTCGTTGAACGAGGCCTCGGTGAAGTTGCCGCCCAGGCTGTTGTCAATTTGCCAGGCGATCAGGTGCGGATGCCCGCCCAGCTCCTGGGCCATCTTCTGGACCACCCGCTGGGAGCGTTTCCAGAATACGTCGCTGTTGAGGCAGACCGCCCGCCGGGTCCCCTCGTGCTTGACCAGGCCGTATTCGTCAATGGGCAGGATCTCGGGATGTTGCCGGGCCAGCCAGATCGGCGGCGCCGCCGTGGGCGTGGCCAGCACCACGCTGATGCCCGCCTTGCCCAGGATGTCCATTACCCGTTGCATCCACGAAAAATCGAAATGCTCCTCCTCAGGCTCGCAAAGGCCCCAGGTGAATTCCCCCATCCGCGCCACGTTGATGCCCGCCTTCAACATCATCTCCGCGTCTCGTTCCCAGGCCGCCTCGGGCTGCTCCGCTGTCCCGGCGTAAGGGTGAACCCACTGTTCCGGATGGTAATCGACGCCGAAATACATACTCGTGGTCCTTTCGCGTGCGGCTTTTTCTTGACTCTAACCACTTTCGCGCGCTTCCGCAATCTTAAAGTCAGGCCCGGGCCGGCTTGCCTTGGCGCCCCTTTTTGCTCATGACCTTGACGTTGGCGGCTTCCTGGACCACGAGCGAATGGGGTGGGACGCTGCGGGTCAGGAAGACGTTGGCGCCGATCGTGCTCCCCTCGCCCACGACGGTGTCGCCGCCCATAATGGTGGCGCCGGCATAGATGGTCACGCGGTCCTGGATGGTGGGGTGGCGCTTCTGGCCGCGCAGTTTCCGGCCCGCCGAGAGCGACCGGGCGACCAGGCCGACGCCTTGGTACATCTTGACATGACTGCCGATCTCGGTGGTCTCGCCCACGACGGTGCCGGTGCAGTGGTCCACAAAGAAGTGGGAGCCGATTCGGGCGCCGGGGTGCAGGTCCATACCCGTGTGCATGTGGGCCCACTCGGTCATGATGCGCGGGATGAGCGGCACGTGCCGCAAATACAACGCGTGCGCCAGCCGCTGCACCGCGATGGCCTCGATGAAGGGATAGGCCACAATCACCTCCTCCTTGCTCAACGCCGCCGGGTCCCCGTTATAGGCCGCCTCGGTGTCCGTCTGCAGCAACTCCCGCACCTGGGGCATGCCCGCCAGGAACTCGACCGTCAAACTGTGCGCCCTCGAACGCACCTCCCCGGGGGCCAACCCGGGCGGCGGACTGTATTCCAGGCTCTTGCGGATCTCCTCCTCCAGGCTGACCAACACCGACTCCACCAGCGTCGAGGTCTCAGTCCTAATCTTCGAGGAGTGGACCGGCTCCTGGTCGAAAAACCCCGGAAACAGCAGCCGGAGCAGGTCCGTCGTGAGGCGCGCGACGGCCCGTTTGGACGGGAGGTTCTTGCCGTCCAGGTGGTTGATGCCGCCGGAGCCTGCGTAGGAGGCCATCAGGCGGTCGGTGAGCTGGGCAACGGTCAACTGCACAGGGCGCAGTATCCGGCAAATACCGCCCTATGGCAAGGGGGCTGACGGCAGTTTGAGCATCGTCATTCGTCATTCGCCATTCGTCATTCGTCATTGCCGCCCCCTCCCCGAATCCCCTCTTGTCCCGCGCGCCGGTTTGGGATAAGTTCACTCCATGAACAAACCGGGTCGGGCCGCGCGCGCGCTGGCAGCCGGGGCGATTGGCTATTTGGTCCTCGGACAGGTCCTGGCGGGTTTGGGCGCGGCGCAAACAAAAGGAAAGGTCAACATGCAACTCACCAGCACTGCGTTCACCAATGGAGCGCCGATTCCAGCCAAACACACCTGCGAGGGCAAGGACGTCTCTCCGCCGCTCCAATGGGGCGGCGTGCCGGCCGCCGCCAAGAGCCTGGCCTTGATTGCGGACGACCCGGATGCCCCGGTTGGCACCTGGGTGCATTGGGTGCTCTACGACCTGCCGCCGGGCATCACCGAGTTGGCCGAAGACGCGCCCAAGACGCAGACCCTCCCGGGCGGCGGCAGGCAGGGTCTTAATGATTTCCATAAGCTGGGCTACGGCGGCCCTTGCCCCCCGCCCGGCAAACCGCACCGCTACTTCTTCAAGCTTTACGCCCTGGACAAACCCCTCGAACTCAAGCCCGGCGCTGCCAAAAAGGACGTTGAGCGCGCCATGGCCAAACACATCCTGGCCGAGGCGCAGTTGATGGGGACATACCAGCGAAGGTAAAGGCTAAAGGCTAAAGGCTAAAGGCTAAAGTGCAGACATCAGAGATCAAGGACCGATCCGCCTCTCTGAACTTTAGCCTTTAGCCTTTAGCCTTTAGCCTTTAGAAAGATTGCCTTCAAATAGTGGGCCTCCTTGAACGCCGCAGGGTGATCGGGCGGATGCCCGGTGGTCTCCAATTCCCTGGTGGCGCGCCCGGAGCGGGCGGCCGCCTTGCGCACTGCCCCGAAGAACTCCTGGGCGGATACGTGGGCCGAACAGGAACAGGCCACGAGGATGCCGCCCGGCGCAAGCCGGGCCAGACCCAAGGCCGCCAGGCGTTCGTAGGCGCGGAGGGCGCCGGCCCGTTCGCTTTGGCGTTTGGCCAGCGAGGGTGGATCCAGGATGACCAGGTCGAAGCGGCGCGCGGCGTTGCCGCCCAGCCATTCGAAGGCCTCGGCCTGGACCTGTTCATAGGCGCACGAGGCCACTGCCCTGTCCGCTTGGTTGAGCGCGAAATTGCGACGCGCGCTCTCCAGGGCGTGCGCGCTCAGGTCCAGGTCGGTCACGCGCCGCGCCCCGCCGCGAGCGGCATAGAGCGAGAAAGCGCCCGAAAAGCTGAAGGCATTGAGCACCGTGCGTCCGTGCGCGAGGGCCTCCACACGGCGCCGGTTCTCGCGTTGGTCCAGGAAAAAACCGGTCTTCTGGCCGCGCGCCACGTCGGCCTCGAAGCGCAAGCCGCTTTCCCGGAACAACACAGGACCCGTGAGCGGCGCCCCGCGCAACACCGCGCCGTCCTGCCTGGAGAATTGCTCGGAGGGGCTCCTCTGGAGGTTGCGGCTCAGGCGCAGGACGATTCGCCCCGGTTTGGGGCGCAGCCGTTCCTGGATGAGCGCGGCAATCTCCTCCAGGCGCGGCAACCACGCGGCGGTGTAGAGTTTCAGGACGAGCGTCGTGTCGTAGCGGTCCAGGACCAGGCCCGGCCAGCCGTCGCTCTCGCCGTGGGCACAGCGATAGCCGGTGGTCCGCTCATCGAAGAGGCCGCGGCGCCGTCCCAGCGCCTGGTCGAACCGCCGCGCCCACCAGGGGGCGTCAATGGCCTGCGGCGTTCCGGCCTGGAGCACGCGCACCCGAATCGGCGAGTCCGGGTCGAATAACCCGGCCGCCAGGAACCGGTCCTGGCGATCGTAGATCACCGCCAATTCGCCCGGCTGCCCGGGGCGGTTTTGCCGGCGGACACCCTCGGCGAAGACCCACGGGTGGCCGGCGCGCAAGGCGGCTTGGGCCGCCGCGCTCACCCGCAACCGCAGGCGCGGCTCTTTTGGGGGACTCGATGTGTTCATCCCAGGCCCGGAGGTTTTGGACTGCGCCAGTCCTCTGGCGATTTCGTGTCCCCAGGCTCCAAAAAGCGGCAGAGGACTGCCGCAGTCCAAAACGCTTCGCGTTGGGCGACGCCCGCCCGGTTCACGGTCCCCATGCACGATGTCAAAAATCGTGAAGGATCTCCAGGACGTGGTTGTTTTTTTTGGCTCGCAACCCGTTTCTCATCGCTCGCGCTTGGGCCAGGCGAAGCGGGGCTGGATGGCGCCGCAGGTGGTACACTCCAGGCAACGGGTGCAGCCGGCGACGTTGACCTTTTGGTCCACCTTCACGCCCATCGAGCAGCGGCTGCGGCAGAGGTTGCACTCGATGCACTCCTTGGGATTGAACCGGAGATGAAACAGGCTCACCCGGTTGAACAGGGCCAGCAGCCCGCCCAGCGGGCACAAGAGCCGGCACCAGGGACGGTGAATGAAGAGGGCCGCCGCCACAAAGGCCAGCAGCAGCGCGCACTTGAATCCGCCCATCAGCCAGCCGTGGCCGGTGAGAAGGCTTTGGACCGAGTACGGCAAGCCCGCCTCGAGCGCGCCCGCCGGGCAGAGCCGGCAGATCGAGACTGCCTGGTCATCGAAGCGTATCCCCCCGGCGCCGAGGATGAGGGGCAATAAGATCACCAGCCCAACCAGGACGACATAGCGGGTGTAGCCGGTCCAGGCGGGCAGCGTCAGCTTGCGGGGCGTGACCTTGCCCAGGAGGTCCTGGAGAAACCCGAACGGGCAGGCCCACCCGCAGACGAGAGACCCGCCGGCGGCTCCCACGACCAGCAAAATCCCCAGGAGCAGGAAGGGCACTTCATAGACCAGCGGAAAGAGGGCAGCGTATTGGGCCAGCACGCCCACCGGGCAGGCGAACGACGAGAGCGGGCACGAGTAGCAGTGGAACACGCAACCCGGTATGCCGTGCAAGAATTGGCCGACTGGCGCCAGCCACAGACCCAAGAACCCCGCCTGCACCCAGGGCCGGCTCCGCGACAGTTTCTGTCCCAGGCCCTTGCCCTCACCGCGGCTGCTTTCTCCATTGCAGGCAGGGCAAGGGGCAGGGGTGCCCGGCGCAAGCCCAGGCAGAGATGGCGGCGCCACGCCCTGCGGGGAACGCGCGGGCGAGGACGCCGGCGCCACGGGTTGATTGGGCTTGGATTCCGGGTTGTCCATCTTGCACCTTGGACTTTAGGATCGGCGACTTAGGAGCAGGGGTTGAGTTGGCCACGCCACGTGACCGCAGTTCAATGCACTCAGGTGGGACATGGAGCGCTGGCGGCGGTATCCACGCGGACCTTCCAGGTGGGCGGAGAGGACTGCGCATTCTGCTTGGCCCAGCGTTCGAGGGCGATTGGGTCGCCGCCCTTCGGCGGCGGGGGCGGGGCGACCTGCTCGGGGAACTGCAGGCCGCTGGCGGTGAAGGCCTTGACCAACTGCGTCTCCCAAGCGTTGCCGCCCTCGACGGTCTCGATGGCAGTCAGATGCCGCGCCCCGCACAGGGCCAGAAGCGAGCCGGCCAGCGCAATCGCCAGCCCGGTCCAGAAACCGTGCCGCTCCACGGGGCGCGAGGCGCGATTGATTGCGGGTTGTGGGACGGGCTTGGGCATAGTCAAAGCACCGGTTTTTCAAACATTATTCAGCATGCCTGATGGAACCGATTATTGCACCGGAGGCTTGGGGAATGTCCAGCAAAAATCCCATGCTTGGGAGACGCTCATCGGGTGGCAAGACAGTGCCGGCGCACGATCCCATTCGGTCAGGTTCCCGGTCTCCCGTCTGGCGGGCGAGGAGAACCGGTCCGGTGGGGGGGCATTAGATGAGTCCGAGCATTCGCAGGCCCTGGCGGAGGTTGAGGCGCTCGTCAGAATCGCGAATCGGCAGTCGCAGCTTCATGCGGGCGCGAAGCTGAATCAGCGCCAGCAGCTCGGAAGTCCCGATGTAGGCCTGATATTCGGCACGGTCCCGTGGCGTCAACTGACCCTCGTTCGCCTTCTCGGCAAGCCGCTCCACCCGCGCAGCCACGTTTGGGCTCAACCGCAGCCTTGCCAAGGCGTCGAGCGTCGGAGCGTCGAAACACGCCGCTGCCAGGTCCAACACCTTGTCCGCAAGCGAGGGGATTGAGGTCGCGCGTCTCATGCGGCCACGCTAGGGCCGTTGATAGCGGTTTGCCACCATAAATCTGAAATCACCTGCCAGATAGAATCAGTCGAACAACGGCGTCGCGAATGGCCGAAAACTTCGCGGGTTGCAATTCACCGATTTGCCCGGCAACCAGGCTGGTGTGCGCCGTGAAGAGCTTGCCAGGGCGCGCAAAGCTGGCGAGACGCAACGAGCCTTGAGCGAGGTCGGCAGCAGCGATTTGGATGGCGCGGGGGTCGCCGTAAGATTTGCTGGTAACCTGGCAGAGCAGCCAATCGCCTCGACCCACTTCCGCAAGCACCACTGCCGGGCGCAGCTTGGACTGGCTGAGATCCGAGAAGGGAAAATGGACCGTTACGACTTGCCCGGCTGCAAATAAGCCCATGCGGCGTCCTCCTCGGCGCGATTCCAGTCTTCCGCCAGCGCAGCCTCGCTCAACAAGGCGGTATCGCCAACGTCCGGTGCCTCCTCAAGGATCGTGACGAGGGCGCGTCTCGGCAACGCAACCTGCACCGGCTCGATCAACCGGACTTCGCCTGATGGTTCGATGATTGCCTCGACCGTTTTCATCCTGGCTCAGAGGTTAACCCGGCAACAGGTGACATTGCAAGGCTGCGGATCTCCGCCGTAAAGCCCTCCCGGAAGGTGGGGTACTTGAAGTTATAACCCAATTCCCTCTTGAGTTTGGCGTTGGAGACTCGTTTGTTGGTCAGGCCGCGTTTGGGCGGGGTGCCCGGTTCTTCGGGGGCCGGGGGCGGCAACGGCCGGCTCAGGGCCTTGGCGAGCCAGCGGAAGCAGTCAAGCTGCGCTACGGGCTCGTCATCCACGGCATTATAGATCTGCCCGGCCCGGCCGCGCTCCAGCGCCGCGATGAGGACGCCCGCCACGTCGTCGCGGTGGATCATGTTCAGGAAGCGCCCGCCCGCCCCTTCAAGGCGCGCCTGGCCGTTGAGGAACTGTTTCAGCCAATAGGCCCGGCCCGGGCCGTAGATGCCCGCCAGGCGCGCGATGACCGCGGGAAACCCCCGCTGCGCTGCCGCCTCGAGCAGGACCCGTTCGGTTTCCAACAGGATTGGGGCCGTCTCGGACGCCGCCTCGGCCGGGCTGGATTCATCGACCGTCGAGGCGTCGGTCTGGCCATAAACGCTCGTGCTGCTGGTATAGACGAATTTCTTTGGCGGCCGGGCGGCCAGCCAGGCCAGCAGGTTGCGGGTCCCCTCCAGATAGAGGGCGCGATACTGCGCCGCCCCGCCGCCCGACGAGGCAACGCAGTTGACCACCCAATCATACCCCGCGGGCAGCCCGGCCAATTCCTCCGCTTTCGTGATGTCCGCCGCCAGGGGCCTAATGCCGGCCCGCTCCAACTCCGCCGCGCCTTGCAAGCTCCGCCTCAGGCCGAAGACCTCGTGCCCCAGCCCAGCCAGCGCCGCCCCCAGCGGCAGGCCGATGTAACCGCAACCGGCTATCAGCGCGCGCATAGCCAAAATTAAGCGCGGGCAGGAAAAAGCGAAAGCCGGAGATTTCAGACCTTGGTTCATAGATGATCGGACACGCACACACCTCCCAGAAAAGGATTTGTCCCCCGGGGTTTGAGGACTAAATTCCCAGTGTTGATGAGCAGCGGCCAGACCCATCGCATCGCAGAACTGGAGCAGCAACCCCCGGGGCCGGACCCGCTCCGCCCTCCGCCCCCCGTCCTCCGGCCTCCGCCCTCCGGCCTCCGCCTTCCGGCCTCCGCCCTCCGTCTTCCGGAGTTGCTGGCGCCTGCGGGCGATTGGGAATGCGCCAAGGCTGCCGTCGAGAACGGTGCCGACGCCATCTACTTCGGCCTGGAGCAGTTCAATGCCCGGACGCGCGCGCGCAACTTCACCGAGGCCGATCTGCCGAAGCTGATCGAGTTCCTGCACCGGCGCGGCGTCAAGGGCTACGTCACCTTCAACACGCTGGTCTTCGAGAACGAGATGGCCCAGGCCGAGGCCTATCTCCACTCGATTATCGCCGCCGGGGTGGACGCCGCCGTGGTCCAGGACGCCGGCATCTGCCGGCTGATTCGCCGCCTCTCTCCCGACTTCCCCATCCACGCCTCGACGCAGTTGACCGTTACCAGCGCCGGCGGCGTCGAGTTCGCACGCGACCTCGGGTGCAATCTCGTCGTGCTGGCCCGCGAGTGTTCGCTCAAGGAACTCGAAGAGCATCCTCGAGGCCCGCTCGACCCTGCCCATCGAGGTCTTCGTCCACGGCGCCCTCTGCGTCGCCTATTCCGGCCAATGCCTGACCAGCGAGGCCCTGGGCGGGCGCTCGGCCAACCGCGGCGAGTGCGCCCAGGCCTGCCGCATGCCTTATGACCTGATCGCCGACGGCAAGCAGGTCCCGCTGGGCGACCGAAAGTATCTGCTGAGCCCGCAGGACCTGGCCGGCCTGGGCGTGCTCCCTGACCTGGTCCGGCTGCGCGTGGCTTCGCTCAAGATAGAAGGCCGTCTCAAGTCCCCGGAGTACGTCGCCAACATCACGCGCATCTACCGCAACGCCCTGGACCGGCTAGTGCGGAATGCGGAGTGCGGAGCCGAGGAAGTGCGGAGTGCGGAGTGCGGAGTGCGGAATGCCTCGGCAGGCGTCGCCCTCTGCCCTCCGTCTTCAGACCTCCGGCCTCCGTCTTCCGACCTCCGACCTCCGACCTCCGTCCTCCGACCTCCGTCCTCCGAACCCCAAACCTCTGGCTCCGAAAGCACTACATTCCGCACTCCGCACTCCGCACTCCGCACTTCCTCCGCACTCCGCACTTATGAGATGGAGATGGCCTTCTCCCGCGGGCTCTACACGGGGTGGTTCCACGGCACCAACAACCAGGAACTGGTCCATGGCCGTTTTGGCAAGAAACGCGGCGTGTACCTGGGCAAGGTCCTGGCCGTGCAGCACGGCAGCGTGAAGGTCAGCCTGGAGAGCCCGCTCAAGCCCGGGGACGGGGTGGTGTTCGACGCCGGCCGGCCCGAGGAAAAGGAAGAGGGCGCGCGGGTCTATGAGGTCAAGCCCGGAACGGGAGCGGCGCCGCGCGGGCGGGTCGGGCCCGGAAACGCCCCGGCGGGCAAGGAACCATTGGCCGGCGCGGGCAACCCTGTCCTCCTCTATTTCGGCCGGGGCGATATTGATTTTGGGAGAGTGCATCCCGGCGATCGGCTCTGGAAGACCAGCGACCCGGAGTTGGAGCGCCGCCTGCGCCAGAGCTTTGAAGGAGAGACGCCCAGATTCCAACGCCCGATCCAGATGGAAACCCACGGTCTGGCGGGGGCGCCGCTCACGCTCATTGCCCGCGACGGACTGGGCCACATTGCCCGCGTGGACTCGGCCATGCCGCTGGTCAGGGCTGACAAACAGCCGCTGACGGCCGAGCGGCTGCGCGAGCAACTGGGGCGATTGGGCGGCACGCCCTTCAGGTTGGGCCAACTCAAGAATTGCCTCGCCGACAATCTCCTGCTCCCCCTCAGCGAACTCAATCGCCTGCGCCGCGAGATCGTCCGCGACCTGGAGACCCAACGCGCCCGGCCCAAACGCTGGACGACGGAGGCCGGAGGGCGGAGGCCAGAGGACGGAGGACCCCTCACCCCGGCCCTCTCCCCATCCGATGGGGAGAGGGAGGGAGCCGGCACGCACAAGCGAGCGGGTTCACCCGCCGAGCCGCCGGGCGCGGAAGACGGAGGGCGGAGGTCGGAAGACGGAGGGGCGGAGGAGGGCGCTTGGCGAGTCATTCCGCATTCTGCACTCCGCATTCCGCACTTGAATGTTCTGGTGCGCGATCTCGCACACTCGAAGCCGCCCTCCAATGCGGCGTCGAGACTGTTTATTGCGAATTCGAAGACCCCAGGAAATATCGCGAGGCAGTCGCTCATTTTCGCCATTCCGCGCTCCGCACTCCGCACTCCGCACTCTTCGTTGCCCCTCCCCGCATTTTCAAGCCCGGCGAGGAATGGATCCTCAACCAGGTCCGCTCCTGCGAGGCCGACGGCTACCTGGTGCGCAACTACGATCACCTGGCCTGCTTCACCCCGGCGCGGCGCATCGGCGATTACTCGCTCAACATCGCCAACCGCCTGGCGGCGGATTATTTCAAAAACCAGTTCGGCCTCGAGCGCGTCACCGCCTCCTACGACCTCAATTTCACCCAGCTCGAGGCCCTTCTCCAGGCCGCCCCGCCCGACTGGTTCGAGGTCACCATCCATCAGCACATCCCGATGTTCCACATGGAGCATTGCGTCTTCTGCGCCTTTCTCTCCAACGGCGCCGATTACCGGAATTGCGGCCGGCCTTGCGACACGCACGAGGTGAAACTGCGCGACCGTGTCGGCGCCCACCACCCGGTCAAGGCCGACGCCGGCTGCCGCAACACCGTCTTCAACGCCCTGGCCCAGACCGGCGCGGATTACGTGGCGCGCATGCTCGACCTGGGCGTCCGCCATTTCCGGCTCGAGTTCCTCAACGAATCCCCCGCCCAACTCACGCAAACCATCGGCATGTACCGCCAACTCCTGCGCGGCGAGATCACGGGCTCCCAACTCTGGCGCCAACTCAAGCTCTTCAACCAACTCGGCGTCACACGGGGGCCGATGGCGGGGTAGATTCCCCAGGAGCCGGCGCACCTCCTCCACTACATGGCAGGCCGCGCAGCCTGCCTTGGTTGATACCCGCATCCGCCCGGCCCGGCATGAGGTCCAATTTCCCGGCCGGTCCTGCGGCATCTGCTGGTCCCCGGCGTCGGTCTCCGACTCGTGCAGCGCCGCTGGGCACACCCGGAAACCTCAACCCAGGCGCGGGGTATATCCGAGGCGTGACCGCATCTCCGGCTCTGACCCAAGACATGCCAGTGCCGGGGAAGCCTCATCCCATTCCAGACGCTTGAGAGACGCAACTGAGGCCGCGAGATAGGGAAATCTGAGGTCGTAGATTCTGTAAATCGTGTCGAAAAAGGCGCGAAGACTTAGCGGACTGTCAACTGGCGGGAAGGGTTGGAAGATGCTGCCGGCGGTCGGTTGGCCTGCATTAACCAGAGCCATGCAGACGGCTTCGTAACGGGTGAAATCGTCACGAACCAAGCGCCGACCGGCCAGCCCAAGCAGCACGTCGTGGTAGCGCCGAATGGCCTGGACCACTTCTCCTTCCGCGTTGACGGCGATGTCGTTGGGAGCCAGGCCCGGTGTCCCAGCCCGATGGGCTTTAAGGACGTGGAGGAAGGCGTAAACCAGACCGGGATACATGATGTGAAGGTTAGTTGAATCGCCGATCGCTTCCTCCATGCGGTTAGTAAGATTCCGGAAAGCTCCGCCTGTGCCTTTTACAGAGATAGCGATCACTGGTCCGATGTGCGGTTTGGCGACGACGATGTCGATGTTCTTGGTCTTCAAGCCGCCGAGGACGGTCTGCTCGTCCTCGCGCTGGGCACGCTGGTCGAAGATGAGCCGATTGCGGCTGCCACGGGTTTCCACAAGGAGCGGGGGGTGCGGTGTGATTTCTTCCGGATGGAATCCGGCCTCTATCACCAGGCGGATGGCGATGTGCTGGTGGAGAGGTTTGATGTGTTGCTGGCCTTGGGTTTCGAGGACGGCGACAAACCGGGCCAGCGCCGCGTCGAGGTGCAGGTAGGGTGGGAGCCAAACGTCAGGCATAATGTCTCCAGCGGCGGGCTTCGGTGATTGCTTCTTCAAGGAGTGCGGCGTCTGCCCGACTCACGGGCGTGTGGCGGAGCGGAAGGCGCACGTTTGCAACCTCGCCTGGCTCAAGCTTGAGCATTCCTCCCCCGAGGGGATGGCCTTCCATTTCACAGCTCAACTGACACAGCGGGGTTTCCCATGCGCGCTGCACGTCGGCGATGTCGAGGCCGGGGTGTAACTCGACGGCGTGAACGGAGTTGGTGCAGACACACCCGGCCTCATTGGCAACCAGGCTCGGGGCCAAGCCACTCATGTAGGATAGGAAGGCATGAGGAGTCTTCACATCGGGCACCACATACCACGGGCTGCGGTTCCGGCACTTGTAGGTTTCTTTGGCTCGATGGGCGGCGTCGGTGTCAAGGTACTCGCGCACGCGCGCGGGCAGGGGATCCACGCCGCGCAAGTGCAGAAGCAGCACGGCGTCATCATTGGCTATCCAGCTCCTGACGGCTTGCTGATCGACCCGGCGTGCTGGAAGCTGCTCGCCCTTGCGGACCGTCACGCGAAGGACTTGCGGCGGCAGTCCCCAGAACTGGGCTTCGGTGGGCCTTAGGTGGAAGAAGTCATTCGCGCCGGTGACGTACCCAATGCCAGCGTGAGCGACCTCTGAAAAGCGGCGAACGCTCGACAAGCCGATGAGTGCATCGTAGAGGGCCGTTCCCCGCTCAGGAAGGAGGAACTTGCGAAGGCGGCAACCGGACTTTCTCCACGACGCAAGGCTGACCCGGCGCACGGGTTGCGGCGGCGCCTCCAGCGGATGAAACTCCTCCGCGACGCTGAGCAGTATGTCGTCGGTGCGCCCCGCGAAGCCAGCACAGTGCAGGAGCCAGCAGTCCTCGGAAAGAGCCGGAAAGAGCTTCTCGCGGAAGGCGCTAATGTGAACGCGGTCGAAGTGATTGCACAATGCCTCCAGGAGGGGCTCAGCGTAAGTAGCGTGACCAATCTCTGCAGGCACCACGAAGGCCATTGCGCCACCCGGCCGGAGCAGGCCCGCGGCTGCAACCAGGAACGGAGCCCACGATGAAGAAGCCCGTTGAACCGCGCGCCGAGTTTGGCAGCCTCGGCCAACGCGCGCTCTCTGGTTTCCCCGGAGAAGGACTGGTAGCGGATGAACGGAGGGTTCCCCGCTGCGGCATCGAACCGTTCGCTGGTTCGGCTTGCCCACAGAAAAAAATCCCCTTCATGCACCAGCGCCCCGGGGGCGCGGGTGCGTGCCTGGAGCGTGTGTTGACGGTCCACGTCAATTCCTACTGCTCGCCGGTGGCAAACAAGGAATTCGCCGTCGCCGCAGGAGGGGTCGAGAAGACGTTGAGCCGGGCTGGTGATGACCCAACGCACCAGCGTCCGGGCAACCTCCGGAGGCGTGAAGAACTGGCCAAGTCTCTTCTGCGAACCGCTCACACGCATCTATTGCCATGAATCGGACGCCGCGTCCAGACCCAAGAAGATGTCCTGCCCTCCGGCTTTCCACGGTCTCTTGTTGACTTCCGCATCAAAACAGTGACTTTAGGGCCAAAAGGTCCGGATGCCCGCCATCGAAGTCAACGGCCTGACCAAGGCCTTTCGCACTTACAAGAAGCAGCCCGGTTTTGCCGGGGCGCTCAAGGGGCTGTTTCGCCGCACTTATGAGCAGACGCTGGCGGTGAAGGACGTCAGCTTCACCATCCAGGCGGGCGAGCTGGTGGGCTTTCTGGGGCCGAACGGGGCGGGCAAGACAACCACGCTCAAGATGTTGTCGGGCCTGCTCTACCCCACCGGCGGCACGGCGCGGGTGCTGGGCTACGTGCCGTGGGAGCGCCAGGACGGCTACCGCCGGCAATTCGCCCTGTTGCTGGGGCAGAAGAACCAGCTTTGGTGGGACCTGCCGGCCCGCGAGTCGTTCGACCTCAACGCCAAGATCTACGGCATCCCGCCCGCCACGCTGGAGCGGACGGTTGCCGGGATGGGCGAGTTGCTCGGGGTGCGCGACAAGATGGACGTGAGCGTGCGCGAGCTCTCCCTGGGCGAGCGCGCCAAGATGGAGTTGATTGCCGCGCTGCTGCACCAACCCAAGGTCCTGTTCCTGGACGAGCCCACCATCGGGCTGGACGTTGTCTCCCAGAAGACCGTCCGCGAGTTCCTCCGCGCCCATAACGCCACGCGCAAGACCACTATCCTGCTCACCAGCCACTACATGGCCGATATCCAGGCCCTGTGCGAGCGGGTCATTATCATCGACCACGGCGCCATCTTCTTCGACGGACGGCTCAGCGAGATCGTCGACCGCTTCGCCGACTTCAAGCTGGTCACCATCCATTGCGCGGCGACTGCCGATTGCTCTGCCGATCACTTGGGCAAATACGGCGAGATCGTCCAGCAGACCTCCGGCAGCATCCAGCTCAAGGTCAAACGCGAGCGCGTCATCCCCGTCTGCAAAGCCCTGCTCGACCAACTCCCCGTCAGCGACATTGACATCCAGGAAGTGCCCATCGAGGAGGTCATCCGGCGGATATTCGCCAGGTGAGCGGGAGTGGAGCCGAGAACTCGAAATCGGCCCCTTTTGTCCCTTTTGTCCCTCTTGTCGCTTCTGCAAGTGACAAAAGGGACAAAAGGGACAAAAGGGAGGGAGGCACGCGATAGCGTCCCGGTCACCCGCCCTGGCGATGCTTGTCCCACGCGGCCAGGACGGCCTCGATCTCGGCGTCAAGGAGCGGGTTGAGGTTTTGCTCGCCGGGGTGGGCGCGCAGCCAGGCTATGGATTCGCGGACCCCAACACGGAAAGGCTTGCGGGGTACATACTCAGGGACGAAGCGCTTGATCTTGGAGTTGTCGAACACCCCCGGATGGGCCTTATCGCCTTTGAGCGTGCCGGTCAGGCGCGGGGCGGCCTTGCAGATGAAATCGGTCGGCACCGGGATAATCTGCGGGGAGGGCGCGCCCAGGGCATCGGCGATTTCAGAATAAATCCGGTTCCAGGTCAGCACCTCGTCGCTGGTGATATGGAAGGCCTGGCCCAGGGCGTCGGCCCGGCCCAGAAGCCCGGCCAGGCCGAGGGCGAAATCCGCCGAGGCCGTCAGCGTCCAGGGCGTTTGGCCGTCGTCGTGGACAAAGACCGGTTTGCCCTGTGCGAGGCGGGCGGCAAAGGTGAAACTGGAGCTGGAGACCGCGTTGGGGACCCAGCGTCTGGAGTAGGTGTGCGAGGGCCGCACGATGGTCACGGGAAAGCCGTCCTGTTCCCAGCGCTGCCGCAGCCATTGCTCGCAGGCCACCTTCTTCTGCGCATAATCCCACCAGGCATTGCCCACCGGGCCGTCCTCGGTCAGCGGCAGGCGAGGCGGCGGTTTCGCATAGACGCTCGCCGAGCTGATGAAGACATATTGCCGCACGGCGCCCCGGAACAACTCGAAGTCCAACTGCACGTCTGGGAGCTCGTAGCCGAGGAAATTGATCACCACCTCCAGTTCGGCGCCCGCCAGGGCGGCGCGCACGCCCGCCGGGTCCCTGCGGTCCGCCCGCAAGACGCGCCCGCCAGGCGGCGCGGGGCTGCGGCCCCGGTTCAGCAGCGCCACCTCGTGGCCGCGCTCCAGCAGCAGACCGGCGCACTCGGAGGAGATGTTGCCCGTGCCGCCTATGAAAAGGATCTTCATTAGGGCAATTGTATCAGCCTGTAGAACCGGACCGGGTCAAGCCCGCCGGTCAACGAGCCGTCATCGAGAAAGGAAAAGGCGCCGGTGGGCGAGGTGAGCAGGACGGGGAATGCGCTCCAGGCGATTGGGGCCAGCGCGGGGCTCCATTGGACCTGGAACTGGCTGTTGGTGCCGGCCTGCCACTGCAACTGGGTGCCCGTGGGGAGCACCCAGACCCCGGTGATGCTCACCGGCGGGAGGTTCGTCGCGGGCGCTGTGCCTTGGTTGATGAGGAAGTACTGGAAGGGCGAGGGAAACGGGATAGTGAAGGAGGTCTGCAATCCGGTCGCCACAAGCGTGCGAGAGAGGGGGACGCATTTGGCGCCGCTCGGGTCGGCGGCGCCTTCGATCCAGTAATAGAGCCCGGACGTGGAGGCCCAGGTCAGGGAGAGGCCATCGGTGGAAAGGTTGACATTGACGAGGATGATGTTGGTGCCAGCGACGGTGTATTCATTGGCTAGGAGTGTGTAGGTCACCGGGTTGGTGTCCGCGTTGAACACACCCACGTACCACTGGCCCGGGCCCAGGGCCACCAGGGCGGAATTGGTGACCACCAGGACCTGCTCGTCATTGGTCCCTGGATTCACGCTCGCAAAGATGAAAGTGCCGTCGAGGCTGGGGAAAGGCAGGCCGAAGTTGACGTAGAGATCCGCGTTGCCGCTCAGGTTGAAGAGTTGGAAGGACATGACGTTGGCGTCCGGGGGGGCTCGTAGGAGTAATAACGCGGCAGCCCCTCGCCGAGCACAGTCCCGGTCACGGGCACGTCGCCGGCGAGCGGGGTGACATCGAAATCGCTTTGGAAGGCGAAGCTGACGGGAGCGGCATTGAGGTTCTGGACGCCCAGGAAGCAGCGCGCGCCGGGGACCAACGGCGGGTTGCCGGAGCCTGCGGCCAGGACCGCGCCGCCGCCGGTCGAATGAGCGAGCAGGCAGAAATCGCCGGCCGAATTGGTGCCGGTGGGGGGGTGGGTCTGGTCGAAGAGGAGGTTCACGGGCGCGGTGGCCCAGAGCACGGAATTGGTTGCGAAGTTCGCCCAGATGGGCACGTCGAGGCTGAAGTACTGGATCTTGCCCGGCGCGACGCTGTTGGTCTGGGCGCGGTGGTGCTCCAGGGTGATGGGTGTGGGGAAGGTGTCGGCGAGCACGAACCAGAGCCGCCAGCTCAACAGGGCCGGCGCCGAGCCGCTCGCGCTCGCGCGCGTATCCTGGACCTCGAGCTTCCACTGGCCCGACACGGGTTCACCGGCCAGCTTGGCCAGCGACTCCTCCGGCAGGACGAAGATGCCGTTGGAGGCCACGCCGTTGACGATCACGGGCGCGGCGTTGGTGAACGGAGGCGGGGCGAACTTGATGGGGGCCGTGGCCAGGTTGGTGTCCTCGGTAAAGGTGGCATAGAGGAAACCGGGGCCGAGGGCGGTGACGCTGTAAAACCACCAAGTGCCCGGATTCCAATTATTGCCTTCGTTCATGATGATGGTCACCGCCGTGTCCGCGCCCGGCCCATAGGGGATGTTGACCGTATTGCTCGAACTCACCAGGCCGCTGTCGTAGATCAGGTTGCCGCCGTAATAGACGCGCATGTCGTCCGGGGCCGCATACATCTGGTAGAAAATCGTAATCGTGCCGGCGGTCAGGCCGGTCTCGAAGACATTGGTCGAGGCAGCCGCGCCGCCTGCGGAAGACACGGGCACGGTGTTCGTCACAATAATATCCAGACCCATCCCGTCCGGGCTGGAGCCGCCCCGGTTCTCGTCCAGCAAGACACGGGTGCCGCTGGGGCTGACCAGGTGCAGGACCAGGTCCGAGACGCGCGGGTGGCGGATGCGCACGGCGGGATCCACGGAGACCAGGCGGGCGTTGCTCTCGACTAACATGCTGGCCACAGTGACCGCGTTGTCCGCGATGGGGACCTGGTTAGTCGAGGTGAAGACGGCTATGGTCAGGGCGGTGGGATCGAGCGCCTGGGAGACGAAATTGCTCAGGGTCACGGTATCGGGGCCTTCGTTACAGAGACTCAAGACGTATTGGCCGGCGTTCAGCGGCGGGTTGGCGGCCTTGTCGATCGCCAGCAACCCATCTGCGTTGGTCGCCACCACGGCCGAGACAGTGTCGCTGGAACCGGCCGGGCCGAGTTGCATCGAGACCGGGCCCGTGCCGGAGAGCAGCGAGACTGCGGCGGTCAAATTGGTGGCCGTGGGCGGCAGGTCCAGGTAATCCTCGCGGCAGCCGCCGGGGAGGATCGAGACCACCGCGCCGCTGGAGAGGTCCGGTTGCGCCTCCAGGTAGAGCCAAAGGCTGTCATTGGTTCCGGCGTGGCCGGCCGTGGTGTCCGACTCGGTCAGAAGCCATTGCCCGCCGCCGGACAGGCCGGCGAAGTCGCGCAGTGTGCCGGGGCCGTCCGGGGGCTGCGCACCGGCAATGTCGCCCTCGCCGCTGTTGTCGTAGATAAAGGTCTGGCCCACGACGGCTTGGTTGGGCGAGTGATTGTTCAAGACGACGGCCCTGTCCAGGTGCGTCAACGTGCCGGCCAGGTCCCCCATTGACGGGTGCGTCAGCGTATTGGTGACGACCACGCGGCGGATCGCGCCGGAGTCCGGGGCAATGGCCACGATAGAGGCGGTGCCCGGCTGCTGCGGGGTCCCGTCCGGTATCGGCGCCGGGGCGGGGACGCCGCGCAAGACCAGGTTGCCGCTGCCATCCATCGCGCTGAAAGGCAATCGGCTGAACACCGCCATGAACCCATACTCGGCGCCTTGGCGGGTTTCGGATTTGACGCCGATGTAGTACGTGCCCGGCGCCGCATTGGTATAGACGACCGTCTCGGTGCCGCCGCGCCCCAATGACTTGTCCGCCCGGGCGATGGCGCCCCGGTCCAGATTGGTCAGCCCGGGCTCCTGCGAGACGTAGAGGTCGATATCCGCCTCGGGCCGGAGGGCGCTCAGGGAGGTGAGCCCGCCGACAGCGGCGAGGTCCGAGACCGAGAGGGGCGGCGGCAGCAACGTGAGAAAAGCGGCGTTGGCAAAGGCGCTCGTGTTGGTCAGGACATAGAAGTGCCACTCATTAACCGTGCCGATGGTGATGGCGCCGTTGCCGCCGCTCAAAGGGACGGTGCCAGTGCCGGCCAGGGGGGCGTCAGCGCCGACCCGCTCGTGCAGCAAAATGGCCCCATACTCGGTCGGACTGGCGGCGAACTGGTTGGTCAGGACTGTCACCAGCGGCCTAGCGGCCAACGCGGCCGGCCCGTCAACCAGCCGGATGGCATCGGGGGTCTCACCGTCGCCGCTGGAGATGACCAGGGCGTAGTCCTGGGCCACGCTCTCGGCCTGGGCGTCCACGGCGTTCACATTGACGCGCCGCCCCACCACGGTGACCGAGTAATTGGTCCCCAGGGGGGCCGGCAGAAAGACGTTCTCGACGTTGTTGATGACATCCGGGTTGGCCGGGCCGGCTGGGTCCAGGGCTGGTTCCAGAGCGAACCGGCCGGGATGTCATTGCCCCAATAGACTGTCCCGTCGTCGAGGTTGGTCACGATGAGGTCCAAATCGTTGACCAGCTTGAGAGCGGCGATGGGGTTGCCGGGCGGGTCGGTCCAAACCAGTGTAGCGCGCAGGGGCAGGGCGCGCGCCGCGGGCGCCAGAGAGACATAGCGCGTCCGGCTCTGGCCCGTGGCCAGGGCCGTGGCCGTGTCCTGGTCAAAGAGCCAGATTGGGGAGGAAACCGGCGCGGAATTGAGATTGCTCAAAGCGGGCGGCAGGCTCGTGGGCAAATTGAGCCGGCCCCACCCCTGGCAATTGAGGGGGTTGGTGACGCACAGACCGTCGGAGCCGCCCAAGGTGCGGGCGCCGTTGATGAGCATGGCCTTGAAGAGGGCGGGGCTGCCGGCGCGGTGCAGGCGCTGCTGGAAAAACTCCTGCACCAGCGCCAGCGTGCCTGACACCGCTGCCGCGCCAAGACTGGTGCCCGATTCATACCGATAATAGGACGGCGCCGCCGCCAGCGACGCATCCAGATTGCTCAGCGCCAGGAGCGACTGGCTGGCCTGCGGAACTACCAGCGCCGGATTGCCGGCTGTGTAGTAGGCCCCCGTATCCCACTGCTGCGAACGGGCGGACACGACAAATACCCCGGGCGCGACCAGGTTGGGCTTGAACCGGCCGAAGGCGCCCTCGATTCCGATCCCGACGTTGCCGCGGCTGGAGAAGCCGGCGACGCGATTGCTGGCGGCGGTCAATCCGGTCCAGGGCGGGTTGGCAAGGCTGCGCCGCTGTTCGAGCGCGCCGACGGTGATCACGTTCTTGGCGGTCGCCGGGGAGAGAATGCTGTCCGGGTTGCCGCGCGTGCCGTCGTCGTTGCCGCTCCCGGCATTGCCGGCGGCGAAAACGAAGAGGACCGGTTGCGGGCCCGGCGTGCCGGGCAAGGCATCGCGCACCGCTGCATCGTAACTGGCCGCCGCCACGTCATATTCGTTGTCGCCGTAGGTCCAACTGTTGTTTGAAATGAAGGCATTGGTCAGCGCCGCCGCCTGCTGCAAGTCGAAATCCGTTCCCCCGCTCATCGAATAGAGCCTCGCCCCCGGCGCCTTGCCCCGGAATTGAGAACCGTACCCTGTGCCGTTGGCCGTGACCAGCGAACCCGAGGCATTGGTCACCGTCCCGGACTCCGTCCCGTCACCCGCGATAATCCCCGCCACGTGCGTGCCGTGCCCGGCGCTGTCCACCAGGCTGTTGGTCGAGTCCCCAAACACCCGGTTGACCAGGTCCGGGTGTGTCGCGTCCACACCGCTGTCCTCCAGCGCCACCAGCACGTTGGTCCCGGTCAGACCCAGGTAATTAGTCGGCGTTACCGAATCGGCCGCCACGCCCAGGGTCGCCCGGCTCAAATCGTTGGCGCTCACCCGCTGCCGCCCCAATTCCACCTCCTGCACCCCGGCCAGTTGCGCCAGCGCAGCCACCAGCGCCTGCCCCGCCCCGGGCTGGGCCGGGGGCGGGCCTGCCCGCCGATCGGCAGGCGGGCGCACCCGCACCAGCGGCCCAAAGGGCGTGGGCTCCTCCCCCAGCACCTCCACCCCCAGGCCCTGCAACTGCTCCAGCGTGGCCGCCCGCGCGCCGGCAAAGAGCAGCAACCGCAGCGTGCTGCCCTCCGGCAAGGGCATCTGCTCCAGCGCCGCCTTCAACAGCCACGGCTTGAGCTTGTAATACGGTTCGTAGGCCAGCACCGACTGGGTCTGCGGCGCCGCCCTGAGCGCATCGGCCGCCGCCTCCGAGGCGCGCACCAGGTAAGCATTGTTGGGAATATAGGAAACGATGCTGGCGCCGGCCTGCTGGAGCAGGGCTCGAAAGGCCGCGTTCACGGGCTCTCGGGCCTGGACCAGATAGGCGCCCGGCTCGGCTTGGGCGCGTAGCGAGGGAGGGATAGGCAGGTCAGTGGACTGGGCGGTGTCGAGCAGGGCGTTTTCCAGCAGAATCGCCTTGGGATTGCGCAACAGTTGGTGGAGCGGCTGTGTCGTGTTGCTCAGGCGATAGCGGAGATGCTCCCCGAGTGCCCAAGGGCTTGCAGGCGAGGTTGCTGCCATAGAATGCGGGCTTTTCGATTGTCCTGGCTCAGGAACCCGCTCCACGGCAGGCAGGGCTGAAATCTCCCCTCCGGGCCGTTTCTCGAACCGCCAAAACCAGCAGATCCCCAGGCACAGCACGCCCCACAAAAGCCAAGTCACATGTCTGCCACGCATCTTTCACCTGATCTAAACCACAGAATCGGGCCAAATGCGACAAGAAAAAAGAGCGGCCTTTGCACTGGCCGCTCTTTGTCAGGCCGAGCGACTCGCCCCCTGTCGAATCTCTATGCCTAGGACGCCTTCTTCATATCACGTTGCGCCGCCGTTTCCATGGGGTAAAAACCCACCCCCCGCGGGAGTGCGGAGTGCGGAATGACGAATGACGAATGACGAATGACGAATGACGAATGACGAATGACGAATGACGAATGACGAAGCCGGAGGACGGAGGACCGAGAACGGAATGCGGAGTGTGGGGTCGCCCGTTAGGTTGCCCCATCTGCCTTGTGTCTTCTGTCCTCCGCGTTCGTCATTCGTCATTCGTCATTCGGCATTTGACATTCCGCCCTCCGCCCTCAAATAGGCTTAACCGTCGTCTGGGCGGTGGGCACTAGCTTCCGGCTGGGATAAGCGCGGACCGGGACGTGGCGCTTTCGCAAGGAATCGGCCAGTGCGTACTTGAATGGCTCGGGGGCCGTGCGAAAGGCGGCCCTCAAGGCGGCGGTGGCCTTCGGGCCTGGGAAGCGCATCAGCGCTGCGCGGGCGTCCTCGCGGGCTTCCGGGTCACGGAGCAGGGCAGCCATGGGTCCGACAGACTGGTCAGTGCCGATTTCCGAGAGCATCCAGAGGGCCTCGCGGCGCACAAGGGCACTCTGGTGCCGGAGCACCGCTATCAAGGCGGTTTCGGCCGCCTTGGCCTCGTCTCCGGCCCCGGGGCGGCCGGCGTGGCGCGTGATCTTGTAGAGGGCCCGTTTGGCGTTGCGAGCCACTTCGAAGCTTGCACTGCCCAGGATGTCCGCCAGCGGTTGGATGGCCGCAGCGCCGCAGGTCTGGGCGCCCTGCCAGGCAGGACCGCTGATGGTGTCGTCGGAACTCTGGATGCGGGTCAGGAGGTCCGCCAGGGAATTTGAGGAGGATGGTTCTGCATTCATGACAATGGTCTCAGGACGCTAAGAGCGGCTGGCAAAACTAAACTCTTTGGTGCAATAAGGCGGTGGGTGCAGGTCCTGTTTCCACGAGCCGTGCGAGTTCGGACCTTTGTCGCAACCTTCGTCGCAACCTTTGTGGGGTTGGGCATGCCTCGACAAAGGCTGCGACAAAGGCTGCGACAAAGGCTGCGACAAAGTTTTCATTCGTCCTCTCAGAGCACATACGGGTATCTCTGCGGCCGGTTCAGGAAGCGATTGGCCTGGGGGTCGCCGACGGCCTCTTGTTTTTGGCCGTCCCAGACGAGCTTGCGGCCGAGGATGTAGGCGAGGTTGCCGAGGTTGCACAGGGTGGCGGTGCGGTGGCCGATCTCGATATCAACTGCGGGGCGCAAATGTCCTTCCCGGATGGACTTAAACCAGTCGGCCTTATGGTTCATGTTGAAGTCCTCGTATTCGTCGGTGCGATAGACCTCCTGTGCGCCGGGGGGGAGCTTGAAATTGATGGCCTCCGGGTTGGCGGGCTTGTAGCCGCCTTCCCACTCCAGGATGAGCTTGCCGTGCTCGCCCCAAAAGACGTTGCCGAACTCGGTTTGGCCGACCTTGTTGCCGGGCTGGCCCCATTCGAGGGTCCAGTCGGGGTTTTTGAATTCATAGAGCACGTTCATCTCGACTGGGCAATCCCACAGGCCCTTGGCCGGGGGGCGGCCGCTTGCCGTGACCGTGAACGAGGTCTGGTTGTCGGCATTCATGCACCAGAGGATGGTGCTGAATTGGTGAGCGCCCCGGTCGCGGATTTGGCCCCCGCCCGACTCGAGCAGCCAGCGGAAGTTGGCCGGCTGATAGCGTTGGTTGTGCGGGCGCCAGGGCAGCGGCCCCAGCCACAGGTCCCAATCCAGGCCCTCGGGCGGCGGACCGTCGGGCACCGGTTTTTCGTCCACCGGGTTGGCGTAATGCCAGCAGGAGACGCGGTTGACTTTGCCGACGATCCCGTTGCGGATGGCGCGGCAGGTGTACCACCCGCCCTTGGCGGTGCGGGCCTGGGCGCCGACTTGGACGGCCACCTTGTGGGCGCGCGCCGCCGCGACCATCGCCTGGCCCTCGCGCACGGTCACCGAGGCCGGCTTCTCGACATACACGTGTTTGCCGCTCTCGCAGGCATGCACCGTCTGGACGGCGTGCCAGTGGTCGGGCGTGGCGATGAGCACCGCATCAATGTCCTTTCGCTCGAGCAGGTAACGGTAGTCACGATAGGGCATTACCCCCTTGCCCGCGTTGTTGACCGCCGCCTCCAGGCGGTTGTCGTCCACGTCGCAGACAGCGCCGATGCGCACCTTGCCCTCCTGCTGGAACTTCAGCATGTTGAACAGGTGGGTCATCCCCATGCCCCCGACGCCGATATGCCCCACGACGAAGCGGGCGTTGGCCCCGGGCGACCCGGCCATCCCCAGCACGCGCCAGGGGACCACGTTCAAGGCCCCCAGCGCCAAGGCACTGTGTTGCAGAAAATTGCGGCGGGTCATCCCCGCGCCTTTGGCTGGCTTCTTCATGAACCCGGATGGTGCCTCCGCTCGATGATTTTGCCAACACTGATTTTGCCTTTGTTATGGACGCATCCGGACGCCGCCCCCGGAGTGCGCCCGTCCCCGGGCGCAACAGCGACGGAGCGGGCAGGCGCGCTGGAGTGTTTGACCGCTGCCCTGGCTCCGGACCTCGCTGCGCCCGGGGACGGGCGCACTCCGGTCCGGCCCCCGGTGGCGGGCGTAGTGTCGGGATGCGCCTCTTTGTCGGCTGCTTCAAGCCGCGGTTGACAAGCGCCTCGGGCGGTGGTAAAAGCCCTACCAACATCCCGCAAGAGAATGCACCCGAAGCCAAAGTCGATCGAATCTGCGGATCGGAACACCGCGCCCGCGCAACGCCCGGCGTTCACGCTGATCGAGTTACTGGTGGTCATCGCCGTCATCGCGATTCTGGCGGCCATGTTGTTGCCGGCCCTCTCGCGGGCAAAGGGTGCCGGGCTGTCGGCCGCCTGCAAGAGCAATCTCCATCAAATCGGCCTTGCCCTGGGCCTCTACACACTGGAGTTCCGGAAATACCCCCTCTGCGCCGAGGGTTATAGCGGCCCCACCAGCGCCATGACGCTCTGGGACGTCAAGGTCGTGGCCTTCGCAGCAAACAATTACAACCTCTTCTGGTGTCCGGCCAACAAGACGGCCCCCAAATGGACCAACAACCCCGCCCGGCCCCTGCCCAATCCCAGCTACGGTTACAACATGGCGGGCAGTGGCCGCTATCCGGCCATGGGCGCCAGCCTGGGGCTGGACGGCGGCTACGACCAGGGGAGCCGCTCCGGCGCCCAATACCTGGCTGAGAGCCAGGTCAAAGCCCCCGGCGACATGGCCGCAGTGGCCGATTGCAAACCCAATTCCGGCACCGGCGACAATGACCTGGATGACTTGTTCCCCATCAACCTCCTTGCGGAGTTGGCTCCCCGCCATGACAACGGGGAAAACGTGGTCTTCTGCGATGCCCATGTCGAATATGCCCGGCACATCGCCTGGCTCAAAAAGACCAACGTCGCCCGCCGGCGCTGGAACAACGACCACGACTCACATCCGGAGACGTGGTCGAACAATAACTAGAGCCTGTCCCCAAAGACCCCGCGAGTGGGGGACCTTCGTCGCAGCCTTTGTCGGGACCTTTGTCGGATTGGCCATGTCTCGACAAAGGTCGCGACAAAGGTCGCGACAAAGGTCCGGAATCAGAGCCTTTGGAACAGGCTCCAACTAGATCCTCACCTTGAACTGCTCCCCCTTTTTCAGGGAGGCGGCGAATGCGGCAAGGAGTTGGGGAATCATCCCGAGGTCTTTGAGGCTGATCAGTTCGACCGGGGAGTGCATGTAGCGGTTGGGCAAGGAGATGAGGGCGCTGGCGATGCCGCCTCTGGTGCAGAAGATGGCGTCGGTGTCGGTGCCGCTGCTGTTGGACATGGCTTCGTGCTGCAGGGGGATGCGTTTGGCCTTGGCCAGGGCTTCGATGCGGGCGACGACCTCGGGGTGGTTGCAGCCGCCGCGCGTGAGGGTGGGACCGCCCCCAATCTTGACCTCGCCGTGCTGCATCTTGCTCACCGTCGGATAATCCGTCGCGTGCGTCACGTCCACCACCAGCGCCACGTCCGGCTTGAGGGAATAGGCTATCTGCCGGGCGCCCAGCAGGCCGACTTCCTCCTGCACGTTCGAGACGGCGCAGACCTCGGCGGCGAGCGGCTCCGGCCCTCCTTGAGCAAGCGCAACGCCTCCGCCACGGCAAAGGTGCCGACCCGGTTGTCGAAGGCCCGCGCTATGACCAGGTCCTCCCGCAGCACGTCGAATTGGTCGCTCAACGTGATGGGGTCGCCTATTTGCACCAGCTTCTCGGCCTCTTTGCGGCTGCTCACCCCCAGGTCGATGAACAGGTCGTGGATCTTGGGCGGCTTGGGCTCCTCATCGCCCTTGCGCAGATGCGGGGCCACATTGCCCACCACGCCCTTGACCGGACCGTTGCGCGAGTGGATCAGGACCCGCTGGGCCCGCGTGATGGCTGCGTCCACCCCGCCCATCTTGCGCACATAGACATAACCTTCGTCGGTGATGTAACTGACAGCCATCGCAATCTCGTCGGCATGACCGGCCATCATCAGCCGCGGCGAGCCTCCCTTGTTGAGCACTGCCACGCAATTGCCGTAGGCATCGGAGAACGTCTCGTCGGCAAATTGCCCCGCGTAATCCAGCCAGACCCGCTGGCCCCGGACCTCGTGGCCGACCGGGCTGGGCGTGTTGACCAGAGTTCTGAGGAATTCCAGTGATTGTTCGCGCATGCCTGCAATGTAGTGGCGCGCCCCGGTCGGTAAAGGGCAAAACGGTGTCAGGATGCCGGTCGGGCGCATCTCCCCTTTGTCGGCGTTCGGCAAGACGCACAATTGGAGCGCGGCGCTGGGAAGCCCGCAAGGTTTTGGACTGCGCCAGTCCTCTGGCGCTTTCGCGTCCCCAGGGTCCGAAAAGCGGCAGAGGACTGCCGCAGTCCAAAACGCTTCGCGACTTCGGACGCGCACTCCGATCGCCCTGTTCGGGCGGGCTCGACAAAGGTGAGATGCGCCCATGCCACCCCTTCCGCCCCCGCCCCCCCCTACGCCCTGCGCAAGGCGCCGGCCACGACGTGCCAGAGCTGGCAGTCACGGCCCAAATCCTGGGGCCAGTCCTGCTCGGTTGCGGTCATGAAGACCTGGCCTCGCGACTGGTGGGCGCGTTCGAGCAGGGGCACGAACCCGCTGCGCCGCTTCACGTCCAGTTCGCCCATGATGTCATTGATGAGCAGGATGGGCGGGGCGCCGTAAAGGCCGGTGAGGTACTGGGCCTGGGCCAGCTTGAGGGCGATGGCCAGCGTGCGTTTTTGGCCTTCGCTGCCGAACTGGGCGGCGGGGCGGTCGTCCAGCAGCAATTGCACCTCGTCGCGATGCGGCCCGATGAGTGTGGTCCGGCAGGCGCGCTCCCGCGGCCGGGATTGGGCCAACTCGACCGCATAGTCCTGCTTGACGCCGGGTTGGTATTCGAGGCGAAGCTCCTCGGCTCCATGGCAGATGCCGCCATAGGCCAGCCGGACGAGCGGGCCCAACGTGGGCGCCAGTTCGCGGCGCAGCCGGTTGATGACCTGGCCGGCGGCGATGAGTTCGCTGGAGAATCCATCGAGGGCCGCGGGGTCGAGCACCGGTTGCTTGAGCAGGGCGTTGCGGGCACGCAGGGCGCGGGTGTAGCGTTGGAGCAGCGGCAGATAGGCCGCGTGCGTTTGCGACAGCAGCAGGTCCAGAAAGCGCCGGCGGCCCGCCCCGGGCCCTTTGACCAGTTGGAGGTCTTCGGTGCAAAAGACAACCGTCCGCAGCACGCCCAGGTAATCGGTGAGCCGGCGCACGGGCCGACTGTCCAGGTTGAGGCTGCGCTCCCGCGCCGACCAATAGAGCTTCACCTCGTGCTCGCCCTGGCCCACGACGTGCCCGCCCACGAAGTAGCCCGCCTGGCCGTGGCGGACCATCTGGCCGCCCCCTGCCCCGCGAAAGGAGCGGAGCGTGGCGATCAGATAGATCGCCTCCAGCACGTTGGTCTTGCCCTGGGCATTGTCCCCCAGCAGCAGGTGGAACCCGGGGGCAAAGTCCAGGTCCAGCCGCGCATAGTTGCGGAAGTCGCGCAGGCGCAGATGAGCCAGGTGCATCCGGGGTGATTTGCCACAAGCCGGCGCAAAAGGACATGAAAACTTGGTGGAAACCCGCTTGCCTCCCGGGCACCTTTCGGGGCATTGTTGGTAATGGCACTGCCAAGTTGACCTGTGAATCTGACCGCCGAGCAGGTGGCCGAGCTCAACCAGATGCTCTCCACCTTGCGCCACGACATCAACAACCGCCTCTCGCTCATGGTCGCGGCGATCGAGTTGCTCCGCACCAAGCCCCAAATGGCCGAACGGATGATCGTCACGCTGGTCGAGCAGCCGCCCAAGATCGCCGGCGCCCTGACCAAGTTCTCCGCGGACTTCGAAAAGACCTTTGGCAGCGCGGGGCCAAAAACCGGCTAATGTGGTGTCCCAGCCCAACCGATGCTCCCCTTTGTGTCTTCGGTCCCTTTTGTCTCTTGGTCGGGCGTAGCCTCACAGTACGACCGGAGCGCGGACTTTAGTCCGCTTAGACCGCCCGAGAGCCACCACAGGCCCGATCTGGCTGGGGTGTTCGAAGCTCAAAGAACCGGAAGGAGGGCCGGCCTTGGAAGACACCCGAGCCGGCCCAACCGGCCGACGCCATAAGCGGGCTAAAGTCCGCGCTCCGAGCCTTAGGCGTTCGCGAGTGGTGGTACTGTCAAGCTGCGCCCCCCGTGGTCTTTTAATCCCTTGGCCTTTTGACTTTGCCGGAGTGGATTTGGCATATTGCGGCAGATGGAACCGACCGAAGCGGAGCTGATAGCCGCAGTGTTGCAAGGTGACACTGCCAGCTTCGAGCCTTTGGTGGGGCGGTATTCGCCCCGGCTTTTCGCGACGGCCCGGCGCTACGCGCGGCGGGAGAGCGAGGTCGAGGACATCGTGCAGGAGGTGTGGGTGAAGGCCTTCCAGAAGCTGGGCAGTTTTCGGGGCGAGGCGCCGTTCGAGCATTGGTTGATGCGGCTGGCGGTGCGGACCTGCTACGATGCCCTGCGCAGCCATCGGCGCAACCGGGAGGCCACGTTCACGGACCTCTCGGAGTCCGAGCAGGATTGGCTGGAACGGTTTGTGAGCCAGCCGTCTTCGGCCGTCGAGGATGCCGAGGCGGCGCGGCAATTGGTCGGGCGGGTGCTCGAGCAACTCTCGCCGCCCGCGCGGCTGGTCATCACGCTGCTGGAGATCGAGGAACGCGCCGTCAAGGAAATCGCCGCCCTCACCGGGTGGTCGGTGCCCCTGGTCAAGGTCCGCGCCTTCCGGGCCCGCGCCGAGATGCGCAAGATCCTGGCCAGAATGACCAAAGAGAAGTATCTATGACCAGCCCGGTGTAACCCCTGTCGATGGCTGGGCGTCTAAAAAAACCAAAGGTTGTATGGACTTGGCTGAATTGCAGCGAAAACTGGTCGTGACCGCCCGGGGGAACCCCCCGAGCAAGGGCGTCCCGAGCGCTTTCGAGCGGCGCATCCTGGCGCGAATCCGGGCTAGCCCCGTGATCGATGCCTGGGAGTCGTGGTCGAGGGCCCTCTGGCGCGCAGCCGCGCCGTGTTTGGCGGTCATGTTCGTGCTGGCGGCATGGGGTTGGTTCTCCCCGGCATACGCTCCGCCGGGCAACGACCTCTCCCAGGACCTCGAGAACACCGTCCTGGCAGCGGCAGAATCGGAACAATCCCCGACCTGCCCCTGTGAACTCCTGGCGAGTCATCCTGGCCACGGTCGTGATCTTCGGCGCCGGCGTGGGCACGGGGGGCCTGTTGGTCCACCACGTGGACCAGGCCCGCCACGTCCGCCCGCAGCATGGCGGCTTCGCCCCGCGCGCGGGCCAGCCGCCCTTCTCCCCGGGAGGCCTTCGCCTGGAACTGCTGCGGCGCATGCAGCGTGAACTCAACCTCACACCCCAGCAGAACGAGCGCATCGACGCCATCCTCCGCCAGGCCCAGGAACGCACGCGCAAGATCATGGAGCCCGTGCGGCCGCAATTGCAGGACGAGGTCAAGAAGGTACAGCAGGCCTTCCGGGACGTGCTGACCCCGGAACAACAGGCGCGCTTCCAGGAGGCCCTGCAGAAACAACAGCAGCAGCGCGGCCGCGAGCCCCGCCGCGCCCAACCGCCTCACGAGCGCCCCGCCCAGATCATGCCGGCCCGGACCAATTCGCAGGGGGCGTGAAGAGTCGGACGGGTCGGACCGGTCCGACAGGTCGGACGGCCTGCAACGCCCTCAGGCTCCGGGCCGCAGCCTCCATCGCCGCAGGCGCAGGGCATTGCCGATGACGACCAGGTCGGACAGCCCCATGGCGGCGGCGCAGAGGATCGGGCTCATGAAACCCAAGGCCGCCAGGGGGATGCCGATGGCGTTATAGAAAAAGGCCCAGAAGAGGTTTTGCTTGATGGTGCGCAGCGTTGCGCGCGCCAGGCCCAACCCCTCCGGCACCGCCTCAATTCCCGACCGGAGCAGGATAAGGTCGGCCGCCTCGCGCGCCACGTCGCTGGCCCGGCTGACGGCGATGCCCAGGTCCGCCTGCGCCAGCGCCGGGGCGTCATTGATGCCGTCCCCCACGAATGCGACCCGCTCGCCCTGGCCCTGCAGGCGCCTGACCAGTTCCGCCTTCTGCTCGGGACTGACCTCACCAAAGACATTCTCGGCCGCGATCCCCGCCTGCCTGGCAATGCTCGACGCCGTCAGCACATTGTCCCCCGTAACCAGCCAGGTCTTGAGCCCTTGCCGATGGAGTTGCTCGACGACCTGGCGAGCGCCCGGTTTCAGCGTGTCTTTCACGGCGAACAACCCCGCCAGCGTGTGGTCCACCGCCACGCCAAGAATTGTCGCTCCCAGGGCCGACCACTCCTCGACGAACGCCCGGCCCGGGGCCAGGTCCACCCCGGACTCCTCCAGCCAACGCAACGACCCCAGGCGCGCCGTCTGCTGCGTCCCGGACAGCGTCCCCTTGACGCCCGCCCCGCGGACCTCTTCCCATTGATCGAGCCGGGCCGGCTCGGCCTCGAGCCGGGCGATGGCCTGGCTGAGCGGGTGCGTCGAATGCGTCGCCAGCCCGGCGGCCAGGGTGACGAATGACGAATGACGAATGACGAATGACGAATGATCCGTCCCGACGCCCCGACTGTGGACCGTGGACTGTGGACTGTGGACTGCGATCACCGCGGCCACCTCCGGTTTACCTGCGGTCAGGGTGCCGGTCTTGTCGAAAAGCACGGCGGTGACCTCGCCCGCCTTTTCCAGCGCAATGCCGTCGCGGATGAGAATGCCGCGCTGGGCGGCGGCATTCGAACCGGCCATGATGGCTGCCGGCGTCGCCAGGCCCATGGCGCATGGGCAAGCGATGATCAGCACTGCGGCGGCGATGATGATGGCCGCGGCCAGCGGGTCCGCAGGCGGCGTTGCGACCCAGATGAGGCGCCCCAGCCAGGCATGGGCAGCGCTCGCCGCGGCCGGGGCCAGGCCCCACCATAAACCGGCCGCCGCTGCCACGGCAACGACCGCCGGCACGAAGATGCTGCTGACGCGATCGCCCAGGCGCTGGATGCGGGCGCGGCTGGTCTGGGCGCGTTGGACGGCCTCGATGATGTGCGCCAGGGCGGTCTCCTGGCCGGTGGCGGTCACACGCATGAGCAGCCGCCCGTTGATATTCACCGTGCCGGCATAGAGCGGGCTGCCGACCGTCTTGTCCTGCGGGGTCGATTCGCCCGTCAGCATCGATTCGTCCACCGCCGAATCGCCCTCGACTACCTGGCCGTCGGTCGGCACCCGGTCGCCCGGACGCAGCACGACGAGGCCGCCGGCCTCCAGTTCGGCCACCGGGACCTCACTCTCGCGCCCATCCTGGCCGAGCCGGCGCGCCATCGCCGGGGCCAAGTCCAGCAAGCCCCGGAGGGCGTCGGAGGCCCGCACGCTCACCCGCGACTCCAGCCAGTGTCCCACGCTGATGAGCGCGATGATCGAGGCCGCCTCCATGAAATAGAGGTGGCTGCCCTGGCCGCTGAACAACGCCCAAGTGCTGTAGCCGAAGGCCGTGGTCGAGCCCAGGGCCACCAGCAAGTCCATGTTCGCAGCGCCCGCCTTGAGTTGCATCCAGGCCCCCTGGTAAAAGCGCGCCCCGGCAAAGATCTGGACGATGCCCGCCAGCACAAACGAAAACCAGCCAAACCAGGGTCTCATTCCCAGCCCCAGGACCCACTCCCCAACCATCAACGGCAAGGCCCCCAGCACCCCGATCCACAAATTGAGCTGCCAGCCCGCCAGCTTCCGCTCCCCGGTATCCTGGGCGGCCTTCTCGACCACACCGGCCCGGTAGCCGGCCTCTCCGATGGCCCGGATGACCGCCTGCGCGTCCAGGTTGGCCTGCGGCTGCCAGCGGACGTGCGCCGCGCCGGATTCGAGGCTGACGGTCGCGCTGTGTACGCCGGCCACGCTCTGAATGGCCTGGGTCACGCGCTGGGCACAGTGCCCGCACGTCATCCCAGCCACCCGGAGCTCGGTCACGTTGCGCGGCGGCCGCGGCTGGGCATCCGGGTGGCCTTCCATGGTCTGTTGCGTTCGCATAGTCCTTCGTCCTCCTACAGTTTACGCAATTACACCGCGGAGTCTAACTTTCACAACGTCGCGTTTGGCACCCGCCTCAAAGCGTGCTAAGAATCCCGCCGTGGCTCAAATGCTTCTCTTTCCGGACCCGCGTCCGCTGGTCGAGCGGTTGGGAAGGGAGTTTTTCCTCAAGGCGCCCGAGGGTCCGGGCGTGTACCTGATGCGCGATGCAGCCGGGACGGTGCTCTACGTGGGCAAAGCCAGGAACCTGCGGAGGCGGCTGGGGAGCTACCGGGTGGCCAACCCGGACCGGCTGGCCCGCCGGCACCTCCGCTTGCTCCGCGCCGTCGCCAGCATCGAGCTGGAGGCCTGTCCCGACGAGGCCGGCGCCCTGGCGCGTGAATCCGAGTTGCTCAGGAGCTTGCGTCCGCGCTTCAACCGGGCGGGGACATGGCCCGGGCCGGCGCGGTTCCTGGCCTGGCGCCAGACCGAGCAAGGGCTGGATTTGGCGGTGCTGCCCGCACCCGAGGAGGGCTGGCAGTGTCATGGTCCTTTGGGAGCGGGGGCAGTCCCTGTGCGCGCGGCCCTGGCGCGGCTGCTGTGGTGCGCCCTTCAACCGCAGCGGGGCCTGGCCGGGATGCCAGCGGGCTGGTTCCAGGGCCGGCACGGCCCGACCGCCAGCCTGCGGCGCCACAAGGCGGCGCGGGCCCACTTCAAGGAGGCAGAGGCTTGGCTGGGCGCGCTCCTGGGCGGCCGGGCGGATGAGTTTGCCGAATGGATTCGGGCCGGGGCCTCGCTCGCAAGCCGGCCCTTCGAGCGGGCCGTCCAGGAAGCGGACCTCGAGACAGTTGCGGGCGGGTTCAAATCACGCGGAGGGACAAAAGGGACGAATGACGAATGACGAATGACGAATGACGAATATGAGGGACACAAGGGACGCAGGTCTGCCCGAGGCAGTTCTGTGATTCGTCATTCGTCATTCGTCATTCGTCATTCGTCACGGTTTCCGCCTTTTCAAGGCGGGGGCGGTAGCGTAACTTGCTCGGCGTTTGTCAGAGATGCCGAGTGTTTATATCAAGACTTACGGGTGCCAGATGAACGAGCGCGACAGCGAGGCGGTGGCGGCGCAGCTCGTGGCGCGGGGCTACACCCTGGCGGGCGAGGAATCGAGCGCGGATGTCATCCTGCTCAACACCTGCAGCGTGCGGGATTTGGCGGAGCAAAAGGCCCTGCGCAAGATGGAGAACGTCATCGCCGAGTTGCGCCGGCGCCGCTCCAAGGTCGTGCTCGGTTTCCTGGGGTGCATGGCTCAAAGCCGCGGCCAGGAACTGCTGGACCGTTTGCCGGACGTCGACCTGGTGGTCGGGACGCAGAAATTCCATCGGACTGCGGATCACCTCGATGACATCCTGGGCGGGCGTTGCGGCGCGGTGGTGGACGTGGCCCCGGAGCAGGGGAGCGAGGCGGCGATCCGCGAGCACCTCCTGGAGGGCAACGGCAGAAAATCAGTCAGCGCCTTCGTCAGCATCATGCAGGGGTGCAACCAGTACTGCACCTTCTGCACCGTCCCCTACACACGCGGCCCGGAGCGCAGCCGGGCCATCGCGGACGTTGTCGGCGAGTGCCGGGAGTTGGCGGCGCGCGGGGTCAAGGAGATCACCCTGCTGGGCCAAATCGTCACCAGCTACGGCAAGCGCGACCTCCCGGTGCTGGGCGGCAAATCCCCGTTCGTCCAGTTGGTCGAGGCCGTTCACGCCGTCGAGGGCATCGAACGCATCCGGTTCACTTCCCCCCACCCCAAGGGGTATGGCGACGACCTGGTGGCGGCCTACGCGCGGCTGCCCAGGCTGGCCCCCAGCGCCCACCTGCCGGTCCAGAGCGGCAGCGACCGCGTCCTCAAACTCATGCACCGCGGCTACACCCGCCAACGTTACCTGGACCTGGTTGAAAAGCTCCGGCGCACCCACCCGGCCATCGGGCTGAGCACCGATTTCATCGTCGGCTTTCCCGGCGAGACGGAGGAGGACTTCGAGCAGAGCCTCTCCCTGGCCTGCGAAGTGGAATTCGACCAGGCCTTTGTCTTCAAGTATTCCGAGCGCCGCGACACGCCCGCCGCCCTCATGCCCGGCCAGGTGCCTCAGCCGTTGCGTGAGGAACGGCACCGGCGCCTGCTCGACACCATTAACCGCATCGCCGCGCGCCGCCACGCGGCCTTTGTCGGCCGGCAGGTGGAGGTCCTGGTCGAGGGCCCCAGCAAGAAAAACCCGGCCCGCTTCACCGGCCGCACCCGCTGCAACAAGATCGTCGTCTTCGACGCCGCCGAGCGGCTGCGCGGCCGGCTCCTGGAGGTCCGCATCACTCGCGCGGGCTCGTTCACGCTCTATGGAGAGGCGGCGCACGACGGGAACCTGGACCCCTTTTAATGGGCTGGGATTCCCCGAATTACGAATGACGAATGACGAATGACGAATGACGAAACTGCACATGAATCCGCCGCCTTTGCCATTCGTCATTCGTCATTCGTCATTCGTCATTCAGTTCCTCGCTGCGCATCCGGATGAAAAGTTGCATAGGCTTAGAATTGTAGAATCGCTGATGAGCTTCGAAACTCGAAATCCCTTTAAACTATGTCCCCTTTGAGCCTCTCGACCCTGGCCATCGCGCTTGGCCTTGGCTTTGCCCTGCCCCAGGTTTATGGACTGGCCAAGCCGGCCGCCTACGCGGCGGCGCTGCGCAGGTTCCCGCGCTCGATGCCATGGGGCTTTGCCCTGATGTTGCTCGGCACCGCGTGGTTTCTCTACAACCTGAGCGAGGAATCCATCTCCGACTTCGCCTCGTACAAGAACGTGCTGGTCTGCGTGTTTGCTGCCGTGGGCATCGGGGCCTGCGCCTTCGTCCAGGACTTTCTGGCCGTGCGGGGCCTGGCGGTCGTGCTCTTGCTGCTGGCCAAGCTCATGGTGGACACGGGCCGTCCGCGCCTGGGGGAGACGCACTGGACACTGGTGATTCAGACCTGGGCCTATGTGCTGGCGCTGGCGGGGATGTGGCTGACCATCTCCCCGTGGCGGCTGCGCGATTTCGTCGAGTGGGGCACGGCCAACGAGAGCCGCATCAAGATCGGCTGCCTGGTGCGGTTGGTCTTCGGCCTGTGCATCGCCGCGCTGGGTGTGCTGAGGTTTTAGGAGCCGTGAACGAATTTCAGGGCAAGATCCTGGTCATTCGCGGCGGCGCCATCGGGGATTTCATCCTCACGCTGCCGGCGATTGCCGCGTTGCGGCGCCAGTTCCCCCTGGCCTGCCTGGAGGTCCTGGGCTACCCCCATATCGTGCAGTTGGCCCTGGCGGCCGGCTTGGTGGACCACGTTCCAGCCTATCGAGGCGCGGCCCCTGGCGGGCTTCTTCGCCCGCGACGGCGAACTGGCCGAGGGCATGAGGGACTACTTCTCGGAGTTCGACTTGATCGTTTCCTACCTCTACGATCCGGACGAGATCTTCCAGACGAACGTGGGGCGTTGCACGGGCGCCTATTTCCTGGCCTGCCCGCATCGGCCGGACGAACGGGCCGGTCTGCATGCCACCAGTGCCTTTCTCAAACCATTGGAGCGCCTGGCCATTTTCGATGCCGACCCGGTGCCGCAGTTGGCCTTGCCGCAGCCAGCGGGCGCGTCGAACCTCCTGGCCCTGGTGCCCGGCAGCGGCAGCCCGCGCAAGAACTGGCCTGAACCCAAATGGGCGGAGTTGGTCCAGGGCCTGGTTCGTGCCAGCCCGTGGGACCTCCTGCTGGTCGGCGGCCAGGGCGAGGCGGAACGGCTCCAACGCCTGGCTGCTCTCCTTCCGCCCGGTCGTTTCCGCGTCGCTCAGAGCCTGCCGCTGCCCGAACTGGGCGGCCTCCTCCAGGGTTGCGCCGGCTTCATCGGCCATGATTCCGGCATCTCGCACCTGGCCGCCGCCTTGAACCTGCCCGGCATCGTCCTGTGGGGCGACTCCGTCCAGGAAGTCTGGCGGCCCCCGAGCCCCAAGATCGTCATCCTCCGCCACCCCGCCGGCCTTGCCGGCCTGGCTGTCAGCCAGGTCCTTGGCCGGCTGCGCCAACTCATCGGCAGTCCTGCGTACAGCGGTTCAACCACCGACGAACACGGATAAAAACGAAACGTGAAACGTGAAACGTGAACCCTGAACCGTGAACCCCGAACGCTGAACCCTGAACCGTGAACCGTGAA
This sequence comes from uncultured bacterium, assembly GCA_963749495.1. Taxonomy (GTDB): domain Bacteria; phylum Verrucomicrobiota; class Verrucomicrobiia; order Limisphaerales; family UBA8199; genus CAVQND01. Next base: position 222,076 of record CAVVMW010000008.1, on the reverse strand, counting down.
ACGTGAAACGTGAAACGTGAAAAATGAGGGCCACTCACCTACCGGGTTCACGTTTCACGTTTCACCTCCCGCCCATGCCCCATCCCCCATCCATTCGTGCCGTCATCTTCGATATGGACGGCGTGCTGACCGATTCGGAGCCGCTGATCAACCAGGCGGCCATCGCCATGTTCCGGGAAAAGGGACTGAGGGTTGAGCCGGAAGACTTTCGGCCGTTTGTCGGCGCGGGGGAAGACCGCTATATCGGAGGGGTTGCCGAGCGGCACGGATTTCCGCTGGACCTGGCTGCGGCAAAGCGCCGGACTTACGAGATCTACCTCGAGCGGGTCCCCTCGCAGCTCAGGGCCTTTCCCGGGGCCCGGCGCCTGGTCGTGGCCTGCCGCCAGGCGGGGCTGCGCGTGGCGGTGGCCTCCAGCGCCGACCGCGTCAAGATCGCCGCCAACCTGCGCCAGATCGGTTTGCCGCTCGAAACCTGGGACTTCGTCGTAACGGGCGAAGAGGTGAAGATCAAGAAGCCAGCGCCCGATATTTTTCTGAGCGCCGCAGCCGGGCTGGGCCTGGCTCCCGAGCAATGCGTGGTGGTTGAGGACGCCCTCAACGGGGTGCAGGCCGCCAAGGGCGCCGGCATGCGGTGCGTGGCCGTGGCGCAGACTTTCCCCGCGGACCAACTCTGCGCCGCCGACCTGGTCCGGCCTGCCATAGCGGAGGTAACCCTGGCCGACCTGACCGGGCCCCCGAAAGGCTAAAGGCTGAAGGCTAAAGGCTAAAGTGCGGAAGGCTGGGCTTGAGGGACAAAAGGGACATAAGCGACGTGAGGGACGAAATGGACAAGGCAACGCCCGCCTCCGGCCTTTAGCCTTCAGCCTTTAGCCTTTAGCCTTTAATTTAGCCTTTAGCCTTTGGGTTCCGCCCGGCCCGGAACCGCCTAAACCAAGTGGACAACTTGCCGATGAGTGTTCTAGGCTGGGGCCAATGGCACTGAGCAAATGAAGAAGATCCTGGTCATCGATGATGAGGAATGGCTGCGCGACATGCTGCAGGTGGCGTTGCGCCAGAAGGGTTTTGAGGTCGTGCTGGCCGAGAACGGTCCGCAGGGCATCGAGGCGGCCCGCAAGGAGTTGCCGGACCTGATCTTGTGCGATGTGAACATGGAGAGGGTGGACGGGTATGTCACGCTCTCGGCGCTCCGGAGCGAGCTGGCCACCTCCTTTATTCCCTTCATTCTAATGACCGGCCGGGCCGACCACGCCGGCATGCGCCACGGCATGGAGTTGGGCGCGGACGATTACCTGCCCAAGCCCTTCACGCTGGAGGCCCTCTATGCCGCAGTCGAGGCGCGGCTCAAGAAGGCCCAGACCCTTCGCCAGGCCGCCGAGAAGGACCTGGCCGACTTGCGCACCAACATCAGTCTCATGCTCCCCCATGAGATGCGCACCCCCCTCAACGGCATCCTCGCCTACGGCGAAATCCTGACCGCCGAGGCCAATTCGCTGCCTCCCAAGGAGGTCGCCGAGATGGGCCAGATCATTTACGACTCGGGCAAACGCCTGGAGCGCCTCGTCGAGAACTTCCTCATCTACACCCAGATCGAACTCCTGGGCACCGAACCGCACCTGCTCAGTTCCCTGACCGCCCAGACCACCAGCTTCCCAACCGAGCTGATCGCCGAACATGCCCGGGCCCAGGCCCTGCTCGCCGGACGCACACCCGACCTGCTCCTCGAACTGTCCGACAGCCCAATTCCCGTCTCCGCGGATTACCTGGCCAAGATCGTCGACGAGTTGGTCCAAAACGCCTTCAAGTTCTCCACCCTGTCAACCGTCGTCCGTGTCCGGCTCCGCTCCACGCCCGATGGGGTCGCCCTGGCCATCACCGACCATGGCCGCGGGCTGACCCCCGACCAGATCAGCCGCATCGGCGCCTACACGCAATTCGACCGCAAGCTCCACGAGCAGCAAGGCCTTGGCCTGGGCCTGATCATTGCCAAACGCCTGACCGAACTCCACGGCGGCAGCCTGACCATCCAGAGCCAGCCGGGCGTCGAGACCACCGTCACGCTGAAACTGCCCGTGGAGTTAAAGGCTAAAGGCTGAAGGCTAAAGGCTAAAGGCTAAAGGCTAAAGGAGAACGGCGGGCGCGGCGCCAGACAAACTGAGTCTCTGCACTTTAGCCTTTAGCCTTCAGCCTTTAGCCTTTCTTACTGCGGCCAGCGCGGCCAGAGCGCCAGGTTCCATCGCGCCTCGAGCCAGGGCAGGCCATGGACCGGCAGGACGTGAAGGAGCAGGCAGATCAGGACCGCCCCCGCCAGCGGGGCAAAATCCACCGTGGCGTAGCGGAGCGGCAGCCGGCGCATCGGGGCCAGCACGTTCTGGGCGGTGATGCTGATGAAGTCCCAAAGGGGGCTTTGGCCCAGGTACACATAGCTAATGACCAGGTGGACGAGCAAAAAGACCGGCAGCAGATACTTCAGGCTGAGATAGATCCCGCCGCCTACCAGGAGGCCCTGTTCCACCACGTGCGCCTGGGACTGGGCCTTGCCGATGACATTGAGGTGGACCAGCAACGGGTGGAGGGCCATCCAGAGGCCGGCTATGAGGACCCAGGGCAGCAGACACTGGACCGGCCAAGGCCAGCGCCCTGCGAGCCCCAAGTGCGACCGCAGGAGCCTCTGCACCGGGTCGGTCTGAGCCACCCGCCGGTTGATGACCGCCAGCGCCAGCAGCCAGAAGTAGAACACCGCCAGGACACGCAGAAAGCTCAGGACCGAGTAGAGAAGCGCCGTGCCCAGGACATCGCCCCGAAGCGCCAGCCGGTCGCATTGGAAGGCCAGCACCACCCAGTTGAGGTCCAGTTTGGGCGTCCAATCCGCCGCCCCGCCTACCTGCCAGTAGAGCAAGGCCCGGAGCACCAGCAGACCCGCCAGGCCCCCCAGGAATTGCCAGCCTCCAAGCCGCCGGGGTTCAGCCCGCTTGAGCGTGCCGGCCAGCGTGGCGGCCGAAGTGCGCGCCAGCGGGTCAAACCGCATCGAGCGCCAGTTCAGCCACAGCAACAGCCCGGCCAGGTTCAGGATGGCATCAATGAGCGACATCGTCCGGCGTCGCGCCCGCGACGCCGCCGATAATGCCCCAGGTCCTACATCAGCTTCAACAACGTTTCCGCCATTTCCGAGGGGGTCGGGGCGACGCCGATGCCGGCCGCTCTAAAGGCCTGGATCTTGGCGGCAGCCGTGCCGGCGCCGCCACTGACGATGGCGCCGGCATGGCCCATCCGCCGGCCGGGCGGAGCGGTGGCGCCGGCCACGAAACCGGCCACCGGCTTGCGGCAGTGCTCCCCAATCCACCGCGCCGCCTCCTCTTCGGCGGAACCGCCGATCTCGCCGATCACAATGATGCCGTGGGTCTCGGGATCGTCGTTGAACATCCGGATGACATCCAGGTGGGAGGTCCCCTGGACCGGGTCGCCGCCGATGCCGACGCATGTGGACTGGCCCACGCCGCGGCAGGTCAGTTGCCACACCGCCTCATAGGTGAGGGTCCCGCTGCGGGAGACCACGCCCACATGGCCGCGCTTGTGGATATAGCTCGGGGCGATGCCAATCCGGCAGCCGCCGTGCGACTCCTTGCCCTCGCCCGGTGTGACCACCCCGGGGCAATTGGGCCGATCAGCCTCGTCGCCTTGCCCTCCATCGCCCGTTTCACCTGGATCATGTCCTTGACCGGAATGCCTTCGGTAATGCAGACGACAAGCTCCAGTCCGGCCTCGACCCCTTCGAGAATCGCATCCGCTGCGAACGCGGGCGGAACAAAGATGGCCGAGGCGGTGGCGCCGGTCTCTTTCACCGCCTGGGCAACGGTGTCGAAAATCGGGACCTTCCCCTCGAAGAGCTGCCCGCCCTTGCCGGGCGTGACCCCGGCCACGACCTGAGTGCCATAGGCCAGGCTCAGTTGCGTGTGCCGCGCGCCGAAGCCGCCGGTGATGCCCTGGACCATGACGCGAGTCTGGGGTGTGATGAGAATGGACATAGGTGTGCGTTCAAAAAGCGGCTGGGCACGCTGGTGCGCCAAATGACGAATGACGAATGACGAATGACGAAAAGGCACGCTTCGCGCGCGAGTGAAACCCGGCACAACGTCCTGATTCCAAGCTCCCAGATCGGAAGAGCCCTCCTGAGCAGGCGGTCTGGCCGCTGGATTCGTCATTCGTCATTCGTCATTCCCCTTCCCGCCCTTGCGCGGGCCACGGCGCCGACCACCTTCTGGGCCGCGTCGGCCATCGAGGTGCCGCTGATAAGTGTGAGGCCCGAGCCAGCGAGGGTCTGCCGGGCGGTCTGGACATTGTTGCCCTCCAGGCGCACGACCAGCGGGAGCGTTAAGCCGGTCTCCTTGACGGCCGCCACGATGCCCTGGGCGATGATATTGCAGTCCATGATGCCGCCAAAGATGTTGACCAGGATGCCCTGGACGTTGCCATCCTGGAGGATGATGCGGAAGGCGGCGGTGACCTGGTTCTGGCTGGCCCCGCCGCCGACATCCAGGAAATTGGCAGGCCGTCCGCCGAAGTGCTGAATGATGTCCATCGTGGCCATGGCCAGCCCCGCGCCGTTGACCAGGCAGGCGATGTTGCCATCGAGCTTGATATAATTGAGGTTGTGTTTGCCCGCCTCGATTTCGAGCGGGGCCTCCTCGGCCAGGTCGCGCATGGCCGCCAGGTCCGGGTGACGCCAGAGGGCGTTGTCGTCCAGGGCCATTTTGGCATCCACGGCCAGGAGCGCGAGTTTGCCCTGGGCGTCCTCGACGATGCAGAGCGGGTTGATTTCCACCAGCGAGGCCTCGCACTCCCACCAGGTCTGAAATACCCCGAGCAGCAGCTTGGCTCCCTGGGCGATCAAATCGCCTTTGAGCCCAAGGGCGACGGCCACTTTGCGCCCCTGGTGGGGCATCAGGCCCAGGGCCGGGTCAACGGTTTCGCGGACGATCTGCTCCGGTGACTTGGCGGCCACCTCCTCGATGTCCATGCCCCCTTGGGTGCTGGCCATGAGCACCGGGCGCGAGTGGGCGCGGTCGAGCAGGACGGCCAGGTAAAGCTCTTTGCGGATGTTTGGCGCCAGCGCCACGAGCAGCTTGCGGACCAGCCGCCCCTCCGGGCCGGTCTGCTTGGTCACCAGCACGTTGCCCAGCATGGCCTTGGCGCTGTCGAAGACCTCGGGCGCCGTCCGGCAGAGCTTGACGCCGCCCTGGTAACCATTCTTGAAGGTGCCCTTGCCGCGGCCGCCGGCGTGAATCTGGGCCTTGACGGCGGTGCGCCAGGCGCCCTGGTCCAGGAGGGCCTGGGCGGCATCCCGGGCCGCTTCCGGGGTTTCGCAAACGCTGCCGGGCGGCAGGGCCACTCCACGGCCCGCCAGCAACTGCTTGGCCTGGTGCTCGTGCAGGTTCATTTCCGCTCTTTAAGCGGCACGTAATGGTTGAGCACCGGCCCGGTGTAGATCTGGCGCGGCCGGTAGATACGCTGGGGCGCCTGCATCACTTCCTTGTAATTGGCAATCCAGCCCGGCATGCGGCCGATGGCGAAAATGACGGTGAACATCTCCAGAGGGATGCCGATGGCCCGCATGATGATGCCGCTGTAGAAATCCACGTTGGGGTAGAGCTTGCGCTCGACGAAATACGAATCGCGCAGGGCGGCCTCTTCGAGGTGCTTCGCGATATCCAGCAACGGGTCGGCGATATGGAGCTTTTCCAGCAGTTCGTCACAGACCCGCTTGATGATCTTGGCCCGCGGGTCGTAGTGCTTATAGACGCGGTGGCCGAAGCCCATCAGGCGCTTGCCGCTGTTCTTGTCCTTGGCGGCGGCGATGAACCTGGAGCCGTCGTCGCCCGCGCGATGGATGGTCTCCAGCATTTCGAGCACCGCCTGGTTGGCCCCCCCGTGCAGCGGGCCCCACAGGGCGCAGACCCCCGCGGCCGCGCTCGCAAAGAGGTTGGCCCGGCTCGACGCCACCATCCGCACCGTCGCCGTCGAGCAGTTCTGCTCGTGGTCCGCGTGCAGCAGGAAGATCAAATCCAGGGCCTTGACCGCCTCCGGCTTGAGGTCGTAGTCCTGGTAGGGCAGCGAGAACATCATGTGCAGGAAATTGGCCGTGTACTTCAGGTCCGGCTTGGGGTAATTGATGGGCAGGCCGCGCGACTTGCGGTAGGCGAAGGCGGCGATGGTGCGCACCTGGGACAGGAGCCGGGCGGCGCCGACCTCGAAGTGGTCGCTGCTCCCGGTACTCGAGCAACTCGGGGTAGAAGCAACTGGAGGCATTGATCATCGAGGAGAGGATGGCCATCGGGTGGGCATGGGCCGGGAACCCCTCGAAATGGTGCTTCATCGCCTCGTTGAGCAGTTCGTTCTCGGTCAGCAGGTCCGAAAAGCGCCTCAGCTCCGCGCTGGTCGGCAGCCGGCCCATAATCAGCAGGTGCGCCGCCTCGATGAACGTGGACTTCTCGGCCAACTCCTCGATGGGAATCCCCCGATAGCGCAGGATGCCCTGCTCCCCGTCGATGAAGGTGATCTGGCTCTGGCAGGAGCCGGTATTGGCGTAACCGTCGTCCAGCGTGATGAAGCCCGTCTCGTTGCGCAACCCCGAGATGTCGACCGCCCGTTCCTTTTCCGAACCCACGACAACAGGCAGACTGTGCCGGGTTCCATTGAGTATTAGTTCAGCAGATTTTTCCATAAGCTTTGTTTTTTGATGCGCGACGGGCTGCGAGACTACGCGACGTTCGGCCCGGAGGCAATCACATTTCGCGGGGAAGATCCAGGTTGAAAACCTGATTGACCTTTGCCGTGACACCGGGCAGGATGCGCCCGAATGAAGTCGGCATTTCTTCTGGGGCTGGCGCTGGCGGCCGGCCTAGGCTGCGCCATGGGCGCGCCCCGCAGCCCGGAACAGATCCAACTGCAGGTTGCCGGCAGGGAGTGCGCGTATGTGCGTCTGACCGATTGGGCCCGGACCAACGGTCTGAAGGTCGAGTGGCTCAAGAAGGACGAAACCATCCAAGTGACCGGGCGTTCGGCGCGGCTGTTCCTGGCGGTCGATTCCTGCGAGGCCCTTATCAACGGCATCCAGGTCTGGCTGCTCTGCCCGCTGGCCCACCGCAACGGCACGGTCTATATCGCCCAAGAGGACCTCCGCTCGACCTTGCACCCGATCCTCTCCCCGCCCACCAACTGCCTGGGCGCATCCCGCATCCGGAGCATCTGCCTGGACCCGGGCCACGGCGGCAAAGACCCTGGTTTCTGCGTGGGCAACAACGTGGAGGCCAAGTGCAACCTGCTCCTGGCCAAGGAATTGCGCCAGCAACTGACCCGCGCTGGCTTCAAGGTCGCCCTGACCCGCAACTCAGACTCCGCAGTCGAACTGGCCGACCGGCCGGAACAGGCCAAACGCCGCAAGGCCGACCTCTTCGTCAGCCTCCATTTCAACGCTGCGGAAGCCGCCCCCAATTCCGTCCGCGGCACCGAAGTCTATTGCCTGACCCCCGCCGGGGCGGCCTCGACCAACGCGCGCGGCGAGGCCGGCAACTGCGCCCCCTGCCCCGGCAACCACCTCAACGACAAGAACCTCTTCCTGGCTTACCTGGTGCAGAAGGCCCTCACCCGGAACCTGGAGACCGAAGACCGCGGCGTGCGCCGCGCCCGCTTTGTCGTCCTCAAGGACGCCGTCATGCCCGCCATCCTCATCGAGGCCGGCTTCATGTCGCATCCCGGCGAGGGCCGCAAGATTCTGGACCCGACCTACCGCCGCCAGATCGCCCAGGCGATTGTCGAGGGCCTGCTCTGCTATAAGAAAGCGGTCGAACCCCCCGCCGTCCTCAAGACCGCCAGGAGGTGATGCTTCAAATGTATTGGGACAGAGAAACGGAGACTTTGCCGCGCGCGGCGCTGGAGCGGCTGCAACTCAAACGGCTGCAGGAGACGGTTGGGCGCGTGGCCCAACGCGTGCCGTTTTACCGTGAGAAACTGGCCCAACTGGGGGTCAAACCCGAGGCCATCCAGTCGCTGGAGGACGTGCAGCGGCTGCCCTTCACGACCGGGGCCGACCTGAGGGCCACTTACCCGGACGGCCTCCTGGCGATCGAACCGCACGCTCCGGTGCGCCTCCACACTTCCAGCGGCACGACCGGCAAGCCCAAGGCCATCTTCTTCTCGCGCGACGATATCAACAACTCGGCCGAGTTGATCGCCCGCTCGCTGGTCGCAACCGGCGTCACCCGCGCAGACGTGCTCCAGAACATGATGAGCTACGGGCTGTTCACGGGCGGCCTCATCATGCATTACGGCGCCGAGAAGGTGGGCTGCCTGGTCATCCCCGCCGGGCCCGGGACTTCGGAGCGGCAACTGATGCTCATGCAGGACTTCCGCACCACCGCCATCCACATCCTGCCCAGCTACGCCCTCTACTTTGCCGGGTTCCTCGAACAGCGGGGCCTCAAGCCCGGCAAAGACCTTGCCCTGCGCAAGGCCTTCGTGGGCGCCGAACCCCATACCGAGGAGACGCGCCGGAGAATCGAGCAGGCCTTCGGCATCGACGTTTACAACTCCTACGGCCTGACCGAGATGAACGGCCCCGGCGTCGCCTTCGAGTGCGAGCACAAGGCCGGCTTGCACCTGTGGGAGGACCATTTCCTGCTGGAGATCATCGACCCGGCCACGGGCCAGCCAGTGCCGCTGGGCGCGCCGGGCGAGTTGGTCCTGACCACCCTCCGGCGCGAGGCCATGCCCCTGCTCCGCTACCGCACGCGGGACATCACCTCGATCCTGCCCGAGCCCTGCGCTTGCGGCCGCACCCACCGCCGCCTCAACCGCATCACCGGCCGCTCCGACGACATGCTCATCGTGCGCGGCGTCAACATCTTCCCGCAGCAGATCGAGCGCATCCTCATGTCCGCCCCGCAGGTCGGCCGCAACTACCTTATCCTGCTGGAGGGCCTGGATGACATGACGATCAAGGTCGAGTTGGCCGCCGCCGCCTTTGACGGCCAGGTCGAGCACCTGGCCGCGCTCCAGCAGCGGCTGGTCGACCAACTCAAGGCCGAACTGTTCGTGCGGCCCAAGGTGGACCTGGTCCCCGCCGGGGCCCTGCCCGTCGCCGAGGGCAAGGCCAAACGGGTGATCGACAAACGCTCCTTGTGACTATGAGTTCCATGAATTTGCTCGCGGTGTTCGTCGAGAACAAGCCGGGCCAAACCGCCCGCGTCGCCAAGGTCCTGGCCGATGCGGGGGTGAACGTCTGTTGGGTGACAATCGCCCACAGCGGCAGCTTCGGCGTGATGAAGTTCCTGGTCAACAAGCTGGACCTGGCGGCGCAGTGCCTCCAGGAAAAGGGGTTGATGGTCTCGCGCCTGGAGGTCCTCGCCGTCGAGGTGCCCCACCGCCCCGGCTCGCTCCAGGCCGTCGCCGACTGCCTCGGGCGCAACGACATCAACCTGGACAACTGTTCCGGGTTCGTCGCCAACAACCGGGCCATCCTCATCATCGAGACCCACGAACTGGCCAAGGCCCGCGCCGTCCTCGAACAACAGGGCCTGCGGCTCCTCACCCAGGAAGAGATGCTCAGCCTGTAGCCGGAGGACAGAGTCCACAGTCCACAGTCCACAGTCCACAGTCTGCACGCCGGGACTCGTCCTTCGTCCTTCGTCCTTCGTCATTCGTCATTCGTCATTCCTCACTCCGCGCTCCGCTTGACATCCCGCCCGCGACATGGATTGAGTATCCCCGATGAGACCGCTTGAGCCTCCAGACACGCATTGCCTCTCGGCCGCCGCCGGGTGGCTGGAGTTGGGCAACCAGGCCGAGGCCAGGGCGGAACTGGCCTCGATCTCAGCAGCCGCTCAGAACCATCCGGACGTGCTGGAAGTCCGGTGGGCGCTGTGGTCGGACGAGAAGAACTGGCCGGAGGCCCTGCGGGTGGCCCGCGAACTGGTCCAGGAAGCGCCCGAGCGGGCTGCGGGCTGGATCTTCCGGGCCTATGCCTTGCGCCGCGTGCCCGAAGGCGGCCTGCAAGCGGCCTGGGACACCCTGCTGCCGGCATCCGAGCGGTTCCCGCGCCAGGCCATCATCGCCTTCAATCTGGCTTGCTATGCCTGCCAGATGCGCCAGGTCCAGGCCGCCCGCTCCTGGCTGGCTCGCGCAGCCCGGACTGGCGGCAAGCGGACCATCCAGCAGATGGCCCTGGCCGAACCGGACCTGGAACCGCTCTGGGGCGAAATCCGGGAGTGGGGCGAGCGCTGACCCCAGAAACCCCAAATTGGTGGACTGTGGACTGCGGACTGTGGATTTGGCTGGATACTCGTCAACCACGGACTAAGTTGGGGGTGGCATGTCGGTGGCGGAGAATATAAAGAAAAAGCTCGGTACCCTGCCGCACAAGCCGGGCATCTACCTGATGCGGGATCGTTTCGGGACGGTGATTTACGTGGGCAAGGCGCGGGACCTGAGAAAGCGTGTGAGCCAGTATTTTCAGCCCTCGCGCCGCATGGGTTGGGACTTGAAGTTCAAGGCGCTGAGCGAGGCGATCCAGGATTTTGACTTTCACGTGGTGCGGAGCGAACCGGAGGCGCTGCTCCTGGAGGGCAAGCTGATCAAGGAATTTCACCCGCGGTACAACGTTAGTTTCCGCGACGACAAGCGGTTCCTGATGCTCAAGGTGAACCTCAACGACCCGATCCCGCGCTTCACCCTGACCCGGCTCCAGCAGGAGGACGGCGCCCGCTATTTTGGCCCGTTCCCGAACTCCGGCGCTTTGCGCGGCACACTCGCCCTGGTGCGCCGCCAATTCCACCTGCGCGGCTGCCGCTCGCTCACCCCCAACGAGCGCGACTACAAGCATTGCCTCTACGCGCACCTCAAGTATTGCACCGCTCCTTGCACCGGCAATGTCTCCCGCGAGCAGTACCTCGAACAAGTCAAGGCCGCCTGCGATTTCCTGGCCGGCCAGTGCCAGGAGATGCAAGAGCAACTCGCCCAGGAGATGACGAAGGCCGCCGCCGCCCAGGAATACGAGCGGGCGGCGGAGTTGCGCGACCTCCTGGCCGACCTGCGCCGCACTACCGAAAAGGTCAGCCACTTCGAGCGCCTGCCCTATAGTCTGCCGCTGGCCATCGACCCGGAGAGGGACCTGGCCGAGTTGGGCCGGCTCCTGGGCCTGCCCGCGCCCCCGGCCCGTATCGAGGGCTTCGACATCTCGAATATCAGCGGCACCTTCAAGGTCGCCTCGCTCGTGAGCTTCCGCAACGGCCGGCCCAACCGCGCCAACTATCGCAGGTTCAAGATCAAAACCGTCGAAGGCCAGGACGACTTCGCCTCGATAGCGGAGGTGGTGCATCGCCGCTACTCGAGGCTGCTCAAAGAGTCCACAGTCCAGAGTCCACAGTCCACAGTCCAGAGGCCGGAGGCCGGAGGACAGAGGCCGGAGGCCGGAGGACAGAGACCGGAGGCCGGAGATCGGAGGCCAGAGTTGCTGGTCAACAATCCTCCGACCTCCGACCTCCGACCTCCGACCTCCGACCTCCGTCCTCCGTCCCCCGGTATGCCGGACTTGATCCTCATCGATGGAGGGAAGGGACAGCTCGGGGTTGCGTGCGCGGAGTTGGAGAGGCTCGGGTTAAGCGCTATCCCCATCATCGGGCTGGCCAAGGAGTTCGAGGAGATCTATCGGCCCGGCCAAAAGGAACCCTTGCGGTTGCCGGCCGAGAGCGGCGCCCTCAAGCTGCTCCAGCGCGTGCGGGACGAGTCGCATCGGCTGGCCAACACCTATAACGCCCAGTTGCGGCTGCGAAGAATCTCCGAGAGCATCCTGGATGAATTCCCCAGCATCGGCCAGCGCCGCAAGGCGGCCTTGCTCAAGAAATTCGGTTCCGTCCAGCGCTTGCGGCTGGCGAGCATCGAACAAATCGCCCAGGTGCCCGGTTTCGGCGGCAAGGCCGCCGCCGAACTGAAGGCCTTCCTGGAGGCACGGCAATGAGGCAGCCGGATCGTGCCCCGCCCAGACCAGATCGAAGCTCTTGCTACCAGGCAAAACATGAAACTACCACGCGCCGAATCTGCCATCGTCCTGCGCAGCAAAGTTGAGGGTTATTTGTTACAGCTCGATCATCCGATTGGCCACGGGAAAGCGAGGTTTTTTATTCACTTTGGCTTTCAGCGTGAACAATGGGAGGAGCTGGCCGCGGCGTTACGAGCGCACGCGCAGGAGAACCCGGTCTCCGAGGCGTTAGAAGACGCCGACGGCGTCACTTACCTCGTCGAGGGCAGAATGAAGACCCCTTCGGGACGCCTACCGCGCGTACGGACGATTTGGCTGATGGAAACCGGGGAGCTTGCCCCACGCTTCATCACCGCGTATCCTTTGGAAGCATGATTACTGAACTCGATTGCGTGGCACTGACCGTGAATCTGCCGGAACATGGGCTGACGGCGGGGGACGTAGGCGCGGTGCTTCACGCTTATAAGGGCGGCAACAGTTACATGGTTGAGTTCACCACCTTCGACGGTTGGACAGTTGCGATCACGAGAGTTTCCGCCGCTCAAATCCGCCCGCTTTCGCGCAATGAGATCCATCATGCTCGCCCGTTCGACCCGGTGGCGCGCTGACTGGCAATCATCTCCTTCAGGGGGCGAGTCTTTTGGCCCGTTGCGGCGCTCTCGCCTGGAAGACCTCTGTCAGGCTTGTCATGGCGCAGCAGGCCCGATAGTCTTGGGGCCATGAGCGCACCTGATTCGAGCACTCCAAGTCCGCCCCAAGCAAATGCAGCCCAAACTCGTCTGCCGTTGCGAGGGTGGGCCCTCGACCTGGCGCGGCGCTGGAACGGGGGCACTTACTCGCTGTTCGTCCTGCACGGCGACATTTATGACCTCTTTCCCGTCCAGGACAATGGGAACCTCCAGTATGTGCCGCTAAGGACCTTCCTGGTGCGGCGGTTTTTCCCGGAGCGCGTCTGCCTGCTCTTTTACGACATCAGCGACGGCCTGACTTTCGGGTCGAGCGAGATGCAGAAGCGCTTTTTCGATTGGCTCTCGATCTATGACAGCGTCGAAGGCACGAATTTTCACGAGCAGGGCCCGCCGCGCGATTTCGTGCGGCTGGCGCCGGTGCTGCGGCGGTTTTTCACGCGGGTGGCCCAGGAGCAGGAGAAGTGGCGCGGGGTCACGCTGGTCATCGATTACCCGGAGAAGCTGATCCCGGCGTGCGAAGAGGCCAACGCCAGCGTCGAGGAGCGGTTGAACCTGGTGACGTTCCTCAAGTGGGCGGCGGCGCCCGAAATGGCCAGGCTCGATGTCGGGGTCATCCTGCTGAGCGAATCGGCGGACGAGCTGAGCGCGCGCCTGCTGCAAAACCCTTATGTGGCGCAGACGCGCATCGATTTGCCCGACGCCGAGGAGCGGCTCCGGTTCCTGCAATCGGGCTGGGCCGAGGCGATGGCGGGCGGACGCCCCTTCGCGGACTGGAGCGATTTCTCGCCGGAAGAACTGGCGGCGCGCACGGCGGGGCTGAGCCTGCTGCGCATCCGGCATTTCCTGGCCGAGGCCGTCCGCAACGGCCTGCGCGTGACCCAGGACCTGCTGACCGCCGGCAAGAAGCGCCTCATCGAGGAGTACTGCCAGGGGTTGGTCCGGTTCAAAGACCCCAAGCCGGGGGTGAGCCTGGACCGGGTGGCCACGCACGCCGCCGCCAAGAAACGGCTGCGCGAATTGGCCTGGCTCATCAAAGGCGGCAAGACCGACGTCATCGAACGCGGCGTTCTGGTCCCAGGCCGCGTCGGCGTCGGCAAATCCTTTCTCATCGATTGTTTTGCCAGCGAATGCGCCCTGCCGGTGATGGAAATGGGCGAGTTCCGCTCGAAATGGGTTGGGGACACCGAGCGGCAGCAGATGCGCGTCCTGCTGACTATCCGCGCCCTCGGCCCGGTGATCGTGGTGGTGGACGAGGCCGATGCGGTCTTTGGCACGCGCGAGGCGGAGGGCGACAGCGGCGTCTCGGGGCGCGTGTTTGCCGCCTTTGCCGCGCACATCGGCGATGCCACGTTGCGCGGGCGCGAGCTTTGGGTGGCCATGACATCCAGGCCGGACCTGCTGGCCATCGACATGAAACGGCAGGGCCGCTTTGGCCTTTGCATCCCGCTCTTTCCCGCCCAGGGCCAGCAGGACGTCCTCGAATTGTTCTCGACCGTGGCGCAGGTCCGCAAAATCCCCCTTGGCGAGCCCATCCTCGCCTACATCCGCGAGAACCTCGGCGCGCTGCCCCTGACCGGCAGCGACGTCGAATCCATTCTCATCCGGGCCAAGGAACGCGCGGTGCTGGCCACCCGCGACAATGACGTGCAGCGCAGCGACCTGGAGGAGGCCGTGGCTCGATTCATCGACCCGCTCGATCCCCACCTGCTCCGCCTGCAGGAGCTGGCCGCCGTCCTGGCCTGCTCGGACCGGCGCTATCTGCCGGACCAATACCGGGCCGCCGACCGCGCCGCGCTCCTGGAGGAGTTCAGCCGGCTGCGCCTGCGCGTGGGCAGGCTGTGAGCGCCGGGGGGGGAGTGCCGCTTCAATCGAATGGACAGGAGTTTCCCGAATGACGAATGACGAATGACGAATGACGAATGACGAATGACGAATGGCAAAACCGGAGGGTGGGTGTGCCTTTTGGGCATTCGTCATTGGTCATTCGTCATTCGTCATTCAGTCCTCACCGCCGCCACCAACTGGTTCGGCTCTTGCTCCCTTTGTTGGGCGGGGGCCGGGTCGAGTGCTGGATGAGCCATTGGCTGCGGGCCAGTTCGAAGGCCATGCGGAACTCGTCGTAGCTGAGGAACCGCTCGGCGGGGTTTTTTGCCAGCACGCGCACCAGGGCATCGCTGGTGGGCTGGGTGATCTCGGGGACCACGAGGTTGGGCGGGGTCAGGGGTGTGTGGACGTGGGCGGCAACCAGTTCCTCGACGGTAGGGGCTTCGAAGGGGACATGGCCGGTCAGGGCGTGATAGAGGGTGCAGCCGAGGCTGTACATGTCCGAGAGGGCGGTTTCGGGCTCGCGCTTGATTTTCTCCGGGGCAACGTAATAGGGTGTGCCCTCGGTGACGGCGGACGATTCGGGCTGGGCATCGGGGCTGCGGGCCAGGCCGAAATCGACCAGCTTGGGTTCGTTGTCGGCGTTGAAGAGGATGTTGCCCGGTTTGATGTCGCGGTGCAGGAGGTTGTGTTTGAGGGCCAGGTCGAGGGCGGAGGCGATCTTGATGCCGATATCCAGGACCTCCAGTTCGCCCAGGCGCTGTTGTTTCTCGATGCGGGTGTCCAGGCTGCCGCGGTCGGCCAGTTCCATCACCAGGTAGCGCTGGCCTTCGAACTCATCGAAGGTGTAGATGTGGATGATGTTCGTATGGTTGAGGGAGGCGCAGGCGCGCGCCTCGCGGTAGAAGCTCTCCAGGGCCACCGGGTCGCTCTCCAGTTCCTTGCGCATGAGCTTGACGGCGACCAGGCGCTGCAGGACGATGTCAAAGGCGCGATAGACCTTGCCCTGTCCGCCGGAGGCGATCTTGCTGCGCAGCTCGAACTGCCGCAACTGCATCGGCATCATGATCGGGTGCCCGCACTTGTTGCACGGGACCGAAGCCAGCGGGGGCAGGTCGCCCGGAATGAAGGCCTTGCTCTCGCATCCGGCGCAGGTCACCATCTTCAGCTTGTCACTGGCACTCATCTGACTGCGCTCAAGGATACCACGCGCCCTTGCTCCACCACAAGTGCAGAGAGGGGCGAGGGGCGAGGGGCGAGGGGCGAGGGGCGAGGGGCGAGGGGACCGGTGGGGGCGCGGGTTGGTATTTGGCAACATCGTGTGAACGCCCGCCCTTTGCCCCTCACCCCGCGCCGACGCCAAAACCTTGCGGGCTTCGGCTCGGCTCGTCCCTCGCCCCTCGCCCCTCGTCCCTCGCCCCTCGCCCCTCGCCCCTCTAATGCCTTGGCCGGAGCAGGATGGCCTTCTTGTCCGTGCCCTGGACCTCGACGCTGTGAGTTTCGATGCTGGGGTCGTCCTTGAGGGCCTGGTGGATGATGCGGCGGTCGAAGGCGCTGAGCGGCTCCAGTTCGACTACATCGCCCCAGCGGCGGACTTTTTCGGCGGCTTCCTTGGCCTTTTTGACCAGCGCCTCGCGGGCCTGGGCGCGATAGCCGCTGACATCGACCATGACTTTGGGGGCGGAGGAATCCTGCTGGAAGAGCAGGCGGTTGGTGATGTACTGGAGATCGGACAAGGTCTGGCCCTGGCGGCCGATGAGGCGGCCGGAATCCTCGGTTTTGACATCGAGCAGAATGCCTTCTTCGAGGTGATGCTCTTCGACGGTGGCGTCGAAACCCAGGTCGTGGAGGAGGGTTTCCAATGTCGCTTTAGGTTCTGCGGGCATAACTGTCGTGAGTTGGTTGATGTTTAAGACATGGTGATTGATGGATCCGGCATCCAGTCAGCCGGCGGTTTATTTCCTCTTTTTTGGGGGCGGCGTCAATACTGGACCTGTTGTGGGCGGGGAGGTGGTGCCCGTGGTTTTGACCAGCTTGGTCTGGGCGATGCTCAAGAGGTTGTTGACGGTCCAGTAGAGGGTCAGGCCGGAGGAGAGGTTGTAGAAGGTCAGGATGAAGATGAGGGGCAGGTAGCGCATGAGCTTGGCCTGGGTGGGGTCCATGCCGGGAGAGGGGGGAGTGAGTTGGGCCTGCCAGAGCATGGTGACGCCCATGATGAGCGGCAGCGGGTTCAGGGGCAGGCCCAGGCCCGGGATGACGGCGATGGTGTCCGGCTTGGCCAGGTCCTTGACCCAGAGCCAATGGGCGCCGCGCAGTTCGATGGCGCTGGCGAGCATGCGGTAGAAGCCGAAGAAGACCGGGATCTGGATGAGCATGGGGAAACAGCCGCTCATGGGGCTGACCTTGTGCTCCTTATAGAACTCCATCATCTTGCGCTGCATCTTGACGGGGTCTTCCTTGAATTTTTGCTGGAGGGCCTTGATCTGGGGCTGGAGGGCCTGCATGCGCTTCATCGAACGGGTGCTGGCCTGGGTCAGGGGCCAGAAGACCACCTTGATGATGATGGTAATCCCGACCACCGCCCAGCCGTAAGAAATCCAGAAGATCGCGTGCAGCCAGTTCATGCCCAGCAACAGCGCCTTGGAGACAAAGCCCGACCAGCCGAAGTCCATGATCAAATCGAGGTTGTTCCCGAACCGCTCCCCGATCTGGGCCAGGGTCTGGTATTTCTTGGGGCCGGCGTAGAGGAAGATGCGGCGCTCGATGCTCTGTTTGACACCCAGGCTCTGCCCCGGGTAGATCATGGCCGCTGCGCAGCCTTGGGGCGCCGGCGCGTTGGTGGCCAGCATGGCCGCCTCTTGCCCCGTGGGACGCGGCAGTTCCATGGGGTGTACCACTAGGGCCTGCGCCGGCTGCTGCGGCGGGCACATCACCGCCAGCGTGAAGTACTGGTTGTGCGCCGCCACCCAGACCACGTTGCCGGCCCCGGCCAGATATTCGGTCCGCGGGATGCGCGGCGTGCAGGCAAATCCGCGCGAGGAAAAATAGCTGGGCCCCACGTCCGCGGTTTTGGCGCCATTATACCACATGACTCCCACCGCTGCCCCCCTGTCATCGGGGCCCATGGGGGTGGCCAGCCCCACAAACCACTGTTGCGGCGGCAATTCCAGCGGCCGCTCCGAGCGGTTCTCCAGCCGCACCGTGGCCACCACCAGGTAATTCGAACCCAGCTCGAACTCCTTGACGATACTCAGCCCGTTGGTGAGCGTCTTCTCCGCCCGCACCCCGTTGGTCGTCCTGGTGAGTGTGAAGATGCCGTCGCCCTGCACCGTGGCCCCGTCCAGCAACGCCAGCGTCGGCGCCGGGGTGTGATCGTCGAGCATGGCCGGGCGGTTGGTCAGGACCGTTTGGTCCAGCCGCGTCGAGTTGGTCTCCCGGAACTGCAGCAACTCGACCAGCTTCAACCCGCCGCCATAGGAGGTGAAAGTATAGCGCGCGTTGGCGTTGGTGGCCTGGATCAACTGCTCGGGTTGGTTGGTGTTGAGGACCAGGGTCGAGGCTGCGAGCGGTGCGGGCGCGGGGGCCTCGACTTGCCCTGGCGCGGGCGGCGCGGTGGGGCCAAGGTTGGTGGGCGACTCTGCCATTTCCGTGGCGTTGGTCTGGCCGGGCGGCAAGGGCTTTGTCGGGTAGAGTTTGGGGACCAGCACCAACGACCAGAGCATGAACAGGAGGAAACAGATGACGATGACAATAGTTGATTGGCGATCCATGCTGATTATGGCCTTTCAAGAATGCGCCGGAAGGAGCTTTTCGCGCTGCGGACCTCTGAACCTCGACACTTGCCTATGAACCGGACGCGTGTCCCTGGCGCGCGAAGCGTTCTGGACTGCGGCAGTCCTCTGCCGCTTTTCCGGACCCCTGGGGAGGGCGAAGCGAAAGCGGCAGAGGACTGCCGCAGTCCAAAACCTTGCGGGCTTCGGAGGTCCCTGGTGATGGGCGCCGGGACGGGGTCCCAGCCGCAGCCGCCCCAGGGATGGCAGCGGCCAATCCGCTTCAGGGCCAGCCATGTCCCCGCCAGGGCCCCGTGCGCGCGGATGGACTCGATGGCGTATTCCGAGCAACTGGGCGTGAAACGGCAGCCCGCCAGCGGACCAAACAAGAGCGCCTTGGCCGGGGAAATCACCCGGCGATACAGGCGCACGCCCAAGACCAGGATGTATTGAGCCGCATTCACCCGTTTCATCCACTCGACCGCTTCAACAATCTCGCTTTCCGCAGCGTTGTCAAAAAATCCCGTTCCACGTCGGCAAAGCCCTTGCCGACAATCGAGGGGCGCGCCACCAGCACCAGGTCGAGCGGCCGCGCCAGGTCGTGCTGGTGCCGCCGGAACGATTCCCGGAGCAGCCGCCGCGCCCGGTTGCGCACCACCGCGCCGCCGATCCTGCCCCCCGCTATCACCCCCAGGCGCGAGGACGACTCCGCCGCCAATTCCTGCCAATTGGCTATCAGGCATCCGCACGCCAGCCGCTCTCCGCCCTGCTTGAGCCGGGTGAAATCCCGGCCCTGCTTGAGGCGCGCCGCCCGTCCGAAACGCAACCGCTGTCCCGCCGCTCCGGCCATGGGCCAGCCCCCGCTTAGACCGGCGTCAGACGCTGCCGCCCCATCCGGCGTCGGCGGCGCAGAATAGCCCGGCCGCTCTTCTTCGAGTTGCGGCTCAAAAACCCGTGCTGCCGTTTGCGGCGTATCTTCGACGGCTGATATTGTCGCTTCATAGGCTCTCTTCGGTTCGCACCCGCCGCATCGCGTCGGTTCTCTTGGACGCCTCGTCAGGAAACGCTCCGGAATCGGAACGCGAGAGAGTAACAGCGAATCTGCCCGTGTCAAGCAGGGGAAAAAAGCCGTGTCCTAATTTGAAGGCTGCCCTGTCATTCAGACGCTGGCCGGCTTTCGGCGAAGCTGGAGACGGCGCGGGATCAGGTTTCAGCGCAGTGGAGGAAATCAGCGATTTCAGGTTCTGAACAGCCGCACTGCCTGAGGATGTGCCTTACAGTCAATTCGCAGACCTTCTTATGGGTTGGAATCGAGACGTAATCAATGCCCTTCTTATAAACCTCAACCCTTTTTGTCCTGTCGTGAAATGAGTATCCGAGGCTGCGGAGTTTATTGACAAAGTGCTCCCTCGGGATGGTGGACATAGTTGGGATTCCGGCGCCTCACTTCAAATGGAACGTCGAAGCGTAACCTATTCGTATTGGCGGGAAGCGGGGTTTGAATCTTCCATCCGTGGGTTTCCATGAAACGCTCGAAGGTCCCGGTTTTCACCAGATCGGTCAGAATGATGTCGAGCGTGTCGGAGATGCTCTCCACCAGGACGGACCACGTTTCACCTTGGACCGTAAGCTTCAAGGGCTCGCACACCGCCACCCAGAATTCATTAGAAGGGTCACGGAACGCATTCCATTGGATTTGGGCTTGAACCCGGATCACGCTCATAAATTCACATTCGATCCAGCACAACATGGCCAAAATTGGCCGCTGAGTCAATGGGAATCGGAAACATTGGCACCAGTCACCAGTCGTGGTGACAGAATTGAAAGGAGGCACTATGCGGCCTCCGAAACGACAGCGCGGCGCGATCGAGCCGAACGCGGGCGCATCTGACCGGTCGGACGGGCAGTTGCGCTCCGAGGTTTCGCGTGTGGCCGCTCAGGGCGCGGCAAGCGAGACGCAGATCAACTCCTTGCCGTTGTGGACGTAGGCGCAGCGATTGGCGTAAGCCGGGTGGCACCAGGTGACAATGCGGCCGCGGGTCTTCTCCAGGGGCTCGAGCAATTTGGCGCGGCTGATCTCCTCGTAGCCCTCGGGACGCAGTCTGGCGATAACGAGTTCGCCCTGGTCGTTATAGAGGAAGGTGCGGTCCCGGTGCTCGGTCATGAAGGCATTGCCGAAGAATGCCTGTTTGCCCACCGTTGGGGCGTAGGTCTGCCATTTGCGGTTGCCGCTCCTGGCATCCAGGCAGCGCAATTCGCCCAAGCCGCAGAAGCCGTAGATGAAGCCATCTCGGAAGATCGGCGTGCCCAGGACCGAGTGCAGGCCGTCATTCATCTCCGAATCGCTGGTGCTGCGCCGGTTCCAGACCACCTTTGGGCCGTCGGGCGCCAGTTGCAGGAGCAATGAACCCTGGTAAAAACAGGTCAGGAACAAGCGGCCGCCCTCCAGCCGCGGCATGGCGATGGTGACCTCGGGGCGTTGGGGTTTGCCGCCGACGGGGTATGGGTGCGACCATAGGACGTTGCCGGTTTCCGGTTCCAGGCCGTTGACCCCGTCCGGGTGCCAGATAATCAACTGCCGCCGGCCGGCGATGGTGTAGAGCGTCGGCGGCGCGTAGCCGATCTCGACCGCCGTCAGGGCCCGCCAAATTTCCCGGCCGGTGTCTTTGTGGAAGGCAACCACGGCGCTGTTGGTCCCGCCGACCATGCAGATGAGGCGCTCGCCGTCCAGCAGCGGATGGCTGGCCCAGCCCCACACCGGCGGGCGGCTCAGCTTGAAATCCTGCATGAACTGGCGCGACCAGATGACCTGGCCGCGCTCCGCGTCGAGGCAGAGCAGGTCTCCCATGGCGCCCAGGGTATAGACCCGGCCGCGGGCGACCGCGGGCGTGGTTCGCGGGCCCTCGCCATAGCCGATGTTATAGGGGCAAGGATAGGCATGTTCCCAGATGACCTGGCCGGTCCGGGCATCCAGGCACAACACACGCTCGCTCGCGGACGCAGGGGAAGCCGATGGCGACGCGGGCGCGGACGGCACTGCCTGTGCCGGCCCTTCCGGCCCGGCCTGGCCCTGAGCTGCCGGGGGGCGGTCCAGGACAAAGAGCCTGCCGTCGGCCACCGCCGGACCTGAGTAGCTGGGATGGATGGGCACTCGCCACAGGACCGGCGGGCCGTTGGAGGGGAACCGCTCGATGATCCCACTCTCGCGCCAGACCCCGTCACGGCCCGGCCCCATCCACTGCGGCCAATCCTCGCCCGCCGCCGAGAAGACCAGCGCCTGGAGGCAAACGACCTTGGAAAGCCAGGAAAACAGGATGCGCATCGCGGCCAACGTACTACCACCCCTTCCCCCAGGCAACTCTGGCAAGTTTAACCTGGAACCTCCGATCCCAAACCTTTGTCGCAACCTTTGTCGCCGCCTTTGTCGAGGCATGGCCAAGCCGACAAAGGTTGCGACAAAGGTACGGACTCGCGGCGCTCGTGGAAAAAGGCCGTATTGTTATTCTGTCATATCAGTGTTACCATTGCGGCATGAAGACCTTGACGATGAAGTTGCCGGACGAGCTGTCAGGCTGGCTGGAGAATGAGGCCAGGCAGGCTGGGCGGCCCAAATCCGCCCTGGTGCGGGAGATTCTCCAGCAGCGGCGGCGGCGGCAGCACCAGACGGCGCTCGACCTGGCGGCGGACCTGTGCGGTTGCGTCCAGAGCGGCCTGCGCGATCTGGCCCGAAACAAGAAGCGCCTCGAGGGGTTCGGACGATGACCGCCTGGCTGCTGGACACCGGACCGCTCGTCGCGTTCTTCGACCGCAGCGACGCCGACCACCCGTGGGTTAAGGAACAATGGGCAAAGGCGCCGGTTCCCATGTTGACGTGCGAGGCGGTCCTGGCGGAGGCGGGCTACCTCCTGCGAGAGCACGCCGGGCTGCCCACCGCCAAGATCCTGGCGCTGTTCGAGCGTGGGATCATCACGGCCCCGTTCCGCCTGGAGGCGCATGCCGGCCCGGTAGCGCACCTGCTGGAAAAATATCACGACCAGGGAATGCAGCTCGCAGACGCCTGCCTGGTGCGCATGTCCGAACTGAAGCGCGATTCCCGCGTCTTCACCCTCGACAAGCGGGACTTCCAAATCTACCGGCGGTTCGAACGGCAGGTGATTCCCCTGGTGGCGCCCGGTTGACGTATCGCGCCAATCATTCTCTCACCGGGTTGCTCCATTTCAGGCCCCGGAAGCGGGCGAAGTCAGTGTCCGTCAACTGGAGGGTGCAGTTGTGTTCGACGGCGAGCGCTGCCAGGTGAGCATCGGAAACGTAAAGGAGAATGTTCACGTTGACGAGGGTCATGCGTGGTCCTCTCCAGAGGCTTCGGTGTCAGGCGCGGCTGGCATCTGCTGGGTCGCTTCTTCGGCGGCCTCGAGGCTGGCGTAATAGAGGCCCAGATTGTGCTGGGCGGTCTTGTCGCCCTGGCGGGCGGCGCGGGCAAACCACTTGACCGCCTCCTGGATGTTCCGGGGCACGCCCCGGCCGGTTTCGTAGCAAAGGCCCAGATTGCACTGGGCGGGGGCGCATTCCTGCTCGGCCGCGCGGCGGTACCACCTGACCGCCTCCTCGAAACTCTGGGGCACGACCTGGCCCGTCTCATAGAAGACGCCCAGGTTGAACTGGGCCTGGGGCTCGCCCTGGTCCGCCGCGGCGTGATACCACCGTACCGCCTCGGCGTAGTTCTGGGCGATACCCTGGCCGGTCTCGTAGAGCACGCCCAGATTGAACTGGGCGGCCGGGTCGCCGTGCCCTGCCGCCTCCCGGAACCATTTGAGCGCCTGGTCCAACTCCTGGGGCACGCCCAGCCCGTTTTGGTAGCAATAGCCCAGGTAGCATTGCGCCTTCGCATCGTTCTTGTCGGCCGCGCGGCGAAACCACTTCACCGCCTCCTTGTAGTCCTGCTCGACACCTTTGGCGTTCTGGTAGCAGATACCCACGTAACATTCTGCGAGCGGGTCGCCCTCTTCGGCGGCCTTGCGCATCTCGTCAAAGGTCTGCCACGTCCGGTGATGCTTCCGTCCTATCATAGCAACTCTTCCTGGGCCTCATCGGCTCACGCGCGGTGGCGGCAAGCTGTCCGCGGGCCTCATTGTCGCTCCAGCATAGATTCTGAGCCGCCAAATTCAAGTGGATTCTATTTGTATCCGCTGCCGGATTGCGTTATTCCGGTCCCACTCGGTTGCAGCCGAACAGTGCCGGCAATCGAAATACGAACTATGAACCGAAATCCAGGGTCCATCCTCTTGTGCTGCGCCATGGCCGCTGGCGCGCTGCTCCCGGCCGTCGGCGCGGGGGCGCCCGCGCCCGGCTCGTTTCCGGAGTTCGCGTCGTTGCCGCCGCAGGCGGGGATGCCCGACCCGCTGGTGATGCTGGACGGGCGGCGGATTTCCAGCCCGACGCAGTGGTTCCTCGAGCGCCGCCCGGAACTCAAGGCGCTATTTGCCCATTACATGTATGGGCCGATCCCGCCCAAACCGGCCCACATGCGGGTCCAGGTCGAGGGCCAGTACGCGGATTTCCTCGAGGGCAAGGCGACGCTCAAGGTGGTGACGCTGGTGACGGACCCGGCCGCCGACGCGCCACGCATCGGCCTGATAGTCGTGGCGCCCAAGGAGCGGCCCGGCCCGGCGCCGGTGTTCCTGGCGATGAACTTTTGCGGCAATCACGCCCTGACGTCCGACTCGCGGGTGCCCTTGCCGCGGACCTGGATGGCCGACTCGTGCGCGGGCTGCGCCAACCATGCCGCCACCGAGGCGGGGCGCGGTGCCCAGGCGGCCGACTGGCCCCTGGCCGAGATCGTCCGCCGCGGCTACGCCCTGGCCGCGTTTTACAGCGGGGACGTTGATTCGGACCGCGCCGACGTGAGCAGCGGGATCTATGCCTGGCTGGCCGGAGGCGATCCCGCCCGGAACAAACCCGCCGACCGGGGCACGCTGGCCGCCTGGGCCTGGGGCTTCCAACGCTGCGTGGATTACCTGGTCACAGACCCCGACATCGACCCCCACCGGATAGCTGCCCTGGGCCATTCGCGCAACGGCAAGACCGCCCTGCTGGCGGCAGCCTATGACGAGCGCATCGCCATCGCCTTTCCCCACCAGGCCGGCTGCGGCGGCTCCGCCCCCAGCCGCGGCAAGCTCGGCGAATCGGTCAAGGCCATCAACGACCATTTTGCCCATTGGTTCAACGCCCGTTTCAAGGAGTTTAACCCGGCGCCGGAACGGCTGCCCTTCGACCAGAATTGCCTGGTGGCCCTCTGCGCCCCCAGGCCGGTCTTGTTCTCGGCTGCCCAGGAGGACCAATGGGCCAACCCACCCGGCCAGTTCGAGGCCCTTCTCGCCGCCGACCCGGTCTATCGTTTCCTGGGCGTGCCGGGCCTGGTTGCCACCCAGATGCCCCCCCAGGGCCAACTGGTCAGCAGCGCTCTGGGTTACTACATCCGTTCCGGAAAACACTCGATGACTGCCGCCGACTGGGGTGTGTTTATGGATTTCGCGGACCGGCACTGGCGCCGGAGTGAGTAGCTCGAGATGATTAAGCTGACTGAGATACCGGGTTCTATCCTTGCCGCGCGCGGCTTTCGCGCTTCGGGGGTCTTTTGCGACATCAAGCGGCTTGGCACGGGGGCGGGCTCGGAGAAGGGCCGGAAACGGGACTTGGCGCTGATCGTCTCGGAGGGGCCGGCGACAGTGGCCGGCACGTTCACGACCAACCAGGCCTGCGCCGCGCCGGTCAGGGTTTGTATCGAGCGCGTGAAGCGCGGCCGTGCCCAGGCGATCGTGGTCAACTCCGGCAATGCCAATGCCTGCACGGGCAAGCAGGGGCTCAAGGACGCGCGGGCGATGGTCCGCTTTGCGGAGCAGGCGCTGGCCCTGCCGGCGGGCCTGGCGCTGGCCGGCTCGACGGGCCGCATCGGCCTGACATTGCCGATGGAAAACGTCCGCGCCGGGATCATCGAGGCGGCGGCCGGGTTGGGCTCCACGCCGGCGCACGCGGGCCAGGCCATGGAGGCCATCATGACCAGTGACACGCGCCCCAAACAGGTGGCGGTCGAGTTCAAGCTGGGCGGCCAACCGGTCCGGTTGGGAGGCATCTGCAAAGGGGCGGGCATGATCCAGCCGGGCATGAGCGTGACCGGGCACCGGCCCGCGGCCATGCCGCTTCACGCCACGATGCTCTGCTTCATCACCACGGACGCGGCCATCGAGGCCAAACCGCTCCAGGCCGCCTTGGATCAAGCCGTTGCCAACAGCTTCAATCGCATCACCGTTGACGGCGATATGAGCACCAACGACACGGTCCTGGTCCTGGCGAACGGGCTTGCGGGCCCCAAGCCCGCAGTCCGAAACACCGGGTCACGGAAGTTCGCGACGTTCCGGGCGGCGTTGAGCCATGTCTGCCTGGAGTTGGCCAAGATGATTGTGCGCGACGGCGAGGGGGTCTCGCGGTTCGTCACGGTGCGTGTGACGGGGGCCAGGTCGTTTGGCGAAGCGGACGCGGCGGCGCGCGCGGTGGCCAACAGCGCGCTGGTCAAGACCAGTTGGCACGGGGGCGACCCCAACTGGGGCCGCATCATAGCCGCCCTGGGCTACAGCCCCGCCAAAATAGCCGAGGAGAAAGTGGACATTGGCTACAGCGCGCCAGGGAGCGGGAAAATCCTGTGGAGCCTCAGGCGCGGCCAGCCGACTGCGGCCACCTTCCAGGAGCTTTGCGGAGCCGTCGCCGCCACCGAATTCGATCTGCACATCCGCCTGAACCTCGGCCGCGCCGCTGCGCTCATCTATGCCGCCGATTTGACCGAGGCCTATGTGGCGTTTAACAAGGGCGATGTGAGCGACCCCGCGTCGCTCGGAGGATGAACGATGAAAAGTCCGCCAGGTTTTGGACTGCGGTCCCGATCCATCGGGACCGCTTTCGTGTTCCCACGGGTCCCAAAAGCGCCAGAGGACTGGCGCAGTCCAAAACGCTTCGCGACCTCGGCCGTGCGGTGCCAATTTCAAATTTTCAATTTCCTGTCCCGGCACGTGAAAACACCCTTTGCGATCTCCGCTGTCCTGTGCTGCGCCCTCTCGGGTCGCTGCCTGGCCCAAGCCCAAATGAACACCAACAGCCAGCCTGCGCCCGCGCTTTCGTTTTCACCCGCCGGCGGGAACGAGTTCACGTTTGACACCGGCGTGCTGCGGGGCAAGTTGCGCGCCCAGGGCCGCTCGATGGGCCTTTCCTCGGTTGTGTACCTGCCTTCGGGAATGCGGCTCGACAGCAGCATGGGCTTGTTCAGCCATTACCGGGTCTTCAGCGCGGGCAAACGCTATGGCACCGCCGCCTGGGAGTGGCCCAGCGAGGCCAGGCCAGGCCGGAACGGCGGCGTCGAGGTGCGCTGGCCGTCCGCCCCGGACCGCCCATTCGAGCTGCGCGCCCTCTACCGCTGGGCCGCCCCAAACGTCCTGGACCTGGAAACCACGGTCGTGGCACAAACCAACCTGCTCAGGTTCGAGTCCTTCCTCGCTTCATACTTCACGATGGACTTCACCAACGCGCTGGTCTGGGCCGGCGGTCCGGACAAATCGGAACCGCTCGTGGCGGCGGACAAGAGTTACGGCGCGTGGCTGGCCTTTCCGCGCGATGACGCCGCGGCGGCAATCATCGGCGACGGGCGATGGAAGTTCCAGCCCAACCCGGTGGATTGGGTGGTGATGCCCCGGTTAGTCCGGCTGCTGGCGGTCCGCCGCGCCCCCGTCACGGGCCTGACGGCGGTCCTGATGGCGCGTCCGGGTGATTGCTTCGCCATCTCCACCCCGCAGCAGAGCGACCCGCACAACTCGCTCTACCTGTCCTTGTTCGGCCTGGACCTGAAGCCGGGCCAAACCGCCCGCGCCCGCGCCCGCCTGCTCATCGCGCCGAAATTAACCCAAGCCGAAATCTCCGGTGCTTGGGCGGATTACATCGAGCGGGGCCCGGCGAGGCTAGAGCGCAAACCATAGTCCGGCTTCATTACAGCCCCACGCGGCCACCGTGCCGTCAGCCCGGAGCACCAGGCACTGCTCACCGCCGACCGCAATCGCCGGCATGGAAGCGATGGTCATCGATCGAAAATGCGTGCTGTCACAGCCAACCCTTCACGAGGACGGCTTAAATCATCCTCGATTCCACGTGGGTTATTCAAATAGCCATGCGGATCAAAAACCAAACACACGAGGTGACGCACAGACGGATGCGTTTTGTATTTGTCTATGTCAATGATCAATTGTTCACCAAGGTCTTGCGACGTCATCGATTCCCGGGCATACTTGAACTCAATTCCGAGCCTGTACCGGGGCAAAACAAAATCGATACGTGACGCCCCGCCAGCATAACTCGGCGACCATTCCTCCCGACGGATGTCGTCAAAAAACACGCGGAGGAGAGCGTTGAATAAGTCTTGCGCATCGTATTCGTCGCTCACCGTAATCGTCGGCCGAGAACCGTGGCGATTCCTCAACTGGCGCTGAACATTGAGCATCCGAGCTCCCACTGCCACGACCACCGCGACTGAATCGAATGAGTTTCCGGCGAAATCGAGCCGTTGGCCACCGTGTCGAGTTTCCAGTGTCCCGTCAACCAGCTTCTTTGTCAGGAATACTAATATTGCAGCTTTTTCACTGACCGAACGTCTGATTTTCGCATGCTCATTTCTTTCAAAAAGATCTGCCTCATCTTTTCCGCTCAGAAAGAACTGAGTCTTGAAGTCGTTTAGCCGAGCGAGGTTGATGAGTCTTGGATGCTCGGCGAAGTCCCGTCCATACCCAAGGCCAATGAGTTCGTCGAGATCAATAAGCCGTCCCTCGGGATGAGTGCATGGGGGTTCCTTGCCGATAACGCGAACGTAGCGATTGGCCAGAGCCTGGAAACCAAAATCAGCAGAGTTCATGTTCCAATGCATGAGCCTTGAATCCTCGTGCTCTCTCAAGAACGCATAGAAGGATTCAAGAACGTACCGTTCTCCCTCCTCCTGCCGGTCCATCATCGAATAGATTTTCGTCGTCGAGGAGAAGACTCCGGCAAAGGAAATCGCCGAAATGGCGGGTGGTTCGCTCGGGAGCTTATAGAAGCTTTGACATGCATAATGCGTCGCATAAACGGCCGATCCACCGTCGCGTAGCGATCGCAGACTCTCGGATCATTGTGGAAAACGACAATTGGCTCATGGTTCCTCCGGTGATTGACCGGGCATGACGGTCAGAAACTCCTTTTCTGGAAGCAGCACAGCAGTCAACGGACCGTCAGCAATACCACATCCAGTATCGAGACAGATGAGATGTTCGTTATGGAACGGCATTCGGCTTGTCTGCAAGAAATGTCCGCATACGACGAGGTTCCGGGGGCCAGAGGACGAGAACACGCCCCGGTTCCCCGTTCTCGCAAGCGCCTCAAGACTTCGTGCTTCGGGTTGGTCAGGGCAGAAACCAACGTGGGAGACAAGCAGGTCTTCCTCTTCAAAGCATGGAGAAAGTGTTTCCAAGAACCAACAATGGTGCGCAGGAAATACAGCAGCGAATGCTCTGCGTACGTCACCGCGTACGTCCGGTAGGTAGGAGGCCAAGGTAGAAACGCCTCCCATTGCTGCGAGAATTGAAAAGCTGATTCGGCCGTGGAGGTAATCGAGTAAAGCGAGATCGTGATTTCCCGCCAGGAATCGCCAGCGGTCCGGTTGTGAGAGTTTTCTTTTCGACAACTCCTCAAGAACTGCCGCGGAAGCTGCTCCCCCGTTCACGTAGTCACCCACAAAGATGACAGGACGATCCGCACGTTCGAGTCGCGCCAGCATACGTCTGAGGGCATTGAAGTCACCGTGGACGTCCCCAACAATGGCGACGGGCTTCATGCCGAGGTCCAATCGGCTGGCGCACTGGTATAGCCAATGCCCTGTCCTCCAGTCAGGAGTTGCACCGCGAGATGCGATGCCATCGGGTAACGACGGCAGCAGGCAACGGCAAGTGCTTCAAGTCCACCAAAGGGGTTTTTGATCGCCTTTCCCAAGTAATGCCCAATGAGTTCTCTGGACCGCTCAAGAATATGCGTGTCGGGAGCCACGCCGATTTCATCAAAAAGGAGAGAGATTCGCGAATCGCCGAGGACATGAGCGACGGCAGACATGGCGAACGAAGGTTTCCCGCGCTGGGCGCACTCTGCATAGAGCAGTGAACGAAGAATGAAAAGCGCCACACGCCGTAAGAGTGTCGGCGCTATGGATTCGCGAGTTGGATCTAAAACCGCCGCGGCAGCGTCCATGCCCTCGCGGAGCCGACTGTAGTCGGGGGGAACCCATGCATGCAAAAGGGAGGGCATGACCGTCCGTCGGTCAACGAGAATTCTAGCTTCCTCGCTGAGATGGAGGACGAATAGGCTTCCCCGTCGCGCCATCGCCCGAAAGTGCTCTGGCGTGTAAAAGCTGACCGAAAGGCGAGGGGGTAATTCGATCGTAACTCGCTGAACTTGCTCGATGACCAGCAGATCGATATCCGAATTTGCTTTGTTGTCACCGCGAGCGTAGCTCCCATAGAGTAGTACGGTGCCATGCGCTGCGCATAGACGGCCGATCGCCAACCGCTCGACGCTGGACGTTGGAATGAGCGACAGGGAAGGAATGCAGGGCAAGCCTGCATCTGAACCTCTCAGGGGATCCCAAAGTGGCTGGCCAAGCCGCACCCTTCTCTCCCGGGCTTTTCCCCAGCCAGTTTTGGCAAAACCGATTTGTGCTTTCACGACCAAGGACAGAATAAGCCCCGTTCTGGCGGTGGCGCAACGAAAAACTCCTCCCCCCCAGCCCGTGGCTACCAAGCCCAACGGGCATCTGTTTCGCCATAGGTCCCGAAGCTGAACGAACGCCATCCAGCGACGGGGCAGGGAGCCGCCCATGCCTGAAAAACGGGGCCCAAGCAGGGCGACGTTGTTGAAAGTTTAATAGTCATAATTCCGTGCTGCCTCGCCTCCCACTGCGTATGTTCCGCGCGTTTCACGCTCGCACGCTCCGACGCTCTGCGTTGCGGTTCAGCGTGGCCGCTGCACCACCAGGTCCAGACGGCCCAGGTCCAGCGGGGTATCGGTCGGGCAGGGGGATTCGGGGACCTCGACCTCCTGGCGGAGCGAGCCGATGAATGTGTCGGAGGAGAGAATCCGCCCGCCGGAGGCGACTATGGTGGCCGACCGCTCGCCAGGTTCGCTGAAAGTGAGGTTCAGTTCATACTTGCCCGGGGGCACGTCTTCGATGCGGAACGAGCCGTCGTCGCTGAACCGCACGTAGTAAGTGCGATGGCGGGCGCGGGCCTCCTTGACTTCCGGGGAGTTGTTCCAGGACTCAATTTGTTCGCGGGTCCTGGTGTCCGAGGGGGGTCTTGGGAAGGGGGTGTTGAGGAAATGGTTGCCGGACTGCCAGGGGATCTCGCGGGTCTCGTTGGGAACGACCTTGCCGATGACGGGCCGGCCTTTGCCGCCGAAGGTGAGGCGGGTGACCTCGCCGGCCTTGACGGTGATGGTTTCGCCATGGCTAAACATCCAGCCGCGCCTGCCCTCCATCTGCACGAGGCGGGTGAGGTAGCGTTCGCCGGGCGGGACGTTCTCCAGGACGAAGCGGCCCTGGTTGTCGGACTGGACGCGGTAGGTGTCGAAATCGTATTGGAGGCGCATGGTGAAGCCGCCGTTTTGACCAGTGACCATGACCCATTCATTGATGGCGGGCCGGGTGCCATTGCGGAGGGTGCCCTCGATGCGGCCCCAGGGCTGCAGCGTCAGGGCCAGGGTAGCATCAAGGCGGTCGAGGGCGGCCTCGGCGTAGCCGTCCCTGCTCACGGCCACCAAGTGGGTGGCGTAGGCGGCAGGCAGGGCGAACTTGCCCTCGACATCGGTGGTGGCGACGGGGCTGCTGCTGCCGAAGCCGCTACGCGACTGGATTTCGGCATTCTTGAGCTGAATATAGTCACCGGTGAGCAAAACCACCCGCACCCCTGCGGCGGGCCGGCCGTCGGGGAATTTGATGCTGCCTTTGGGGCCGTGGCCCTTTTTGAGCTCGAAGTCATTGGTCTGCCAACCCGAGGGTGAGAACGGGGGCGAGGCCTGGGGCAAATATCCCTTTGCCTCGACCAGGAGCCGGATGCTGGGCTGGTAGAAGTTTTCGTCGGGGCGATAGGAGTAATGGCCGTCGCTGCCTTGCACCGGCCTGTAGCGTTCCCATGAAACGTCGTCGCCGCCAACGACGCGGCCTATAATGATCTGGAAGTCCTGGATCGGCTCCTTGGTCGCGGCATCGACGACTTTGCCGACGATCTGGGGGACCGGATTTAAAACGAGCGTCACCTCCTCGTCGCCGGCGGCCACATTCTGCTGCTCGGTCGTGTAGCCGTCCTTGCGGACGGACAACACGACGCCGTCGGCGGGAGCGGAATCCCAACTGAATGCGCCCTTGGCATCGGTCTCGGCCTGCCAGCGGGGAAAGGGCAACTCGTTCCACGAGGCCAGGCCGACGGTGGCGCCGGCCAGGGGTTTGCGGTCGGGACCGAGCACGGTCCCTTTGAATGGCCCGGCGGGCTGGAGTGTGAAAGAGACCGGTTTGAGACCCGGCTCGAAGGCCACGTTGGTGGATTGGGGGCAAAAGCCATCGGCGGCGGCGGCCAGGATGCCCTGGCCGGCGTCCATCAGGAGGAATTTGAAATGGCCGTTGCCATCGGCCTCGGTGAAGCGGTCCCTGGGCGGGTCGGAGCTGTCGCGGAGGAAGAGCTTGGCGCCGGGCAGAGCTTTGCCGTTGGGGCTCGTGACGATGCCGGCCAGGGTGGTGCCCGGTTCCATGACCATGACGGCCTTGCAGGCGAGGAGATCGGCCTTGGATCCCTCCTGGGGCGCGGCCGAGGTGGAATCGGAAATGAAATACTCCGCCGGGCGGAATTGGGGATGGGTGAGCTTGAACGTGAGAGACTTGAAATCGGGCGGGACGCTGCAGGTGCTCCAATGGCCGGCGGAGTCGGTGGTGGCGACGTCAACCTCGCTCTCGACGGACTGGCCGACCTCGTCCCGGGTGATGGTGTTGACGCTGACGCGGGCGCGGGCGATGGGCTGGCCGGCGGTGTCGCGGACGATGCCGCCCAGCGGGGTGCCGGGTTCGAGTGTGACGGTGTGCCGGGCCGGGAGGTTGCCCGGTTCGGTATTGGTGAAGCCGAAGCGCGCGGGGGCGCAGGTGGGGGAGCGGACCTCGACGGCGAGTTCCAGGACCTGGTTGGCCGGGTAATCAATAATGGCTTGGCCGCGGGCATCGGCGGTGTTCTCCCCAAACTTGTCCCGCGCGGCCCCCATTCCCATCACCTCCAGCACGCCGTCCATCTGGAACGGCACGCCCTCGAGCTGCTGCAGGCCGCGCGGCACCACCGACCAACAAACACCGTCTCCGAACTGGTCCCATCCTTGGACAAAGGCGGATAAATTGATCGGGTGAAAGGCGGCTTGCTTGGCCGCCTCGGCCTCGGCGCAATGAAGCGGGACCTCAGTGGCTACAGTGAAAGCAGAGAGGAGCAGCAGACATTTCAGGCCCGTAATGTTGAAGCGTACGGGAGTGAGTTGCATGGTTCGATAATGTTGAGTCTTTCTAAATGCGAGGTGCCCAACAGGCCGCCGCTCTGGACCTGGCCTTTGTCCCGAAGGGACATCCGAGAATAGCCCAACGTCTCAACGCTTGTTTTTAGCCACATCTCCTCACCGGTCATATCAGTTCCCCTTCATGGCGCAAGAACTCGCCGCGACGCACCACCCAGGAGGCAGTGCGGGCCAGTTTGGGACGCCAAGGGCGTCATTCATACCAGCCCAGGGCAACGCCCTGGGTTCTTCGGCCCAAGACCGATTCTGAGCGCTGAAAGCGCGACTCATTGTGCTAAGGGATTGCCGTAGCGGCCCGGCGACCTCCGTTTGAGGTGCCCGCAGCCAATGACCCCTATGAAGCAGGCCGTTGGCCTGCAACAGAATTAAACTGCACGGAAACCCAGGGCGTTGCCCTGGGCTGGTATGAGCCAGGCCTTCGGCCTGAGGGCAACGGATACGATAAGTTCCAGTCAATGAGCGAGGCCAACGATGTGCGTAATGACAGGCGTTGAAACGTTGGGCTATTCTCAGGTGTCCCTCCGGGACGAAACAGTCCACATTGGCTTCGCCAGCCGGCAAAATCAACACGATCCGCGTAGAGTGGGCTGCCGCCATACTACCGGTTCCCGCCCGACTGACTCTTGTTGATCTTCAATTCGAGTGTCCCGAGGTCGAAGGGGGTGTCGCGCTGGTCGGCGGGGGCCTCGGGGACGACGATTTCTTTGGACAATGTGCCCAAGGGTTTGTCCTGGAATTGCTGTTCGCCGGGCTCGGTGGGCGTGACGTTCAGCAGGTAAGTCCCCGGAGGAACGGCATCGACACGGAAGCTGCCGTCTTCATTGAAGAGCAACAGATAAGACCTGGACTCGCGTTGGCGGGTGCGTCCCTCTTCGGAGGTCCAGTAGGCCCGCTGCTGGTTCTGGTAGTCCTGGAAGGCCTTCTGACGCTCGGCATCGGAGGCGAATTGCCGGGAGTAGGGGGCTTGTTTATCGATGTCCGCCGTGAGATTCAGGTTCAGCGTGTGTACGTCGCGGCGCCAATCGATGTCCGTCTCGGCAAGCCCGACAGTCTTTATGCGGCCGATGACCGGGCGGCCCGTGCCGCCCAGAGTGACTTCGGTGGTCTGGCCGGGCTTGACATTGACGAAGATGCCATGGCTGAGCGGGATAAACCCGCGCCCGTCCTCCCGGAGCTTGTATTGCAAGTAAACCTTCCGATCGCCTAGAGGCACTTTGTCAAAGACGAAGGTGCCGTTGTCGTTGATTTCAGTGGTGAGATAGAGGGCCAGTGCGGGGAACTGGCGGTCGGCCCCGCTGTAACGGTATTGCATGTTGTTGAGGGCAACCAGGCGGGTGGGGCCGTTTTGCCCGGGCTGGCCCACCTTCACCGTGCCCTTGACGCGGCCCCAGGGCTGGAGCACGACCTTGCCCGTGGCGGCCACTTCATCCACGCGGACTTCGGCATAGCCCTTTTCATGGGCGACCAGGATGCTGTGCGGGTCCAGAATGGGCTGGAACTGGAAGCGGCCCTGCGCATCGGTGACGGCCCGCTGACTGCGAGTGATTTCGGGGCGGAATTCTCCCCCTTTGTCCATGTAGGCGCCATTATTGCGTTTGTCCGCCAGAAAGAGCGCAGCGCCCGCGACCGGCTCGCCGCCGGGCAACTGCAGCACGCCAGCCACGCCCTTGCCGCGCTTGAGCTTGAAATCGAACACGTGGGCGCCGCGCTGTTCGTAGGCCGGGGTGGCTGCGGGGATATACCCATCGGCCGATGCCATGTACTTGATGCGGCCGCCACGCTGATCCGTCGGGGCGAGGGAATAGCTGCCATTGGCGCCCGGGAGCGTTGGATTCTGGTCCCATTGAACCGGCTCGTCATCGCTCCCGGTATAGAAGCCGTAGCTGTAGCCCCGGGTGAGCTTGAAGCTCTGGATCGGCTCACCGGTCTCGGCATCGAGGACTTTGCCGGAGAGCGCGAAGGGCTTGTCGAGGCGGACCGACCAGTCGCGGGTTGCCGGGGGCGGCAATTGGTCGTAGGTGTCCACGAATCCGGGCATCGAAATCTGGAGCGTTGTCTGCTCGCTCGGGGCGGAGTCCCAGGTGAAACGGCCTTGGGCATCGGACTGCGCTTGCCATTTGAGCGGCCCGAAGTTGTTCCACGAGGCCACCGAGATGTTAGCGCCGGCGACCGCCTGGCCATCGGCATCCACCACGCGCCCTTGCACGGTCCGGCCTTTGGCCAGCGTGAAGGTGACGGGGTCGATGGCCGGTTGGCCCTCGAGTGGAGGAAGGGCGAAGTGTTTGGGGGCAAAACCGGCGGCGTCGGCTATCAGCCTGCCGCTGCCGGTCACGGTCACGACGAAACGGAAACGGCCGGCGGCGCTCGTTTCCAGGGAGCGGCTGGTGGTGGTTTCGTTCTCGGTCAACTGGAGAACGACTTGGGCCCGGGCCACGGGCTGCCCCCGTTCATCCTGCACCTGTCCTTCCACCACCGTTCCCGGCTGCAACTGCATTTCCGCGGTGCCGGCCAGCAGGGCCTCTTTGGTCACCACCTTGCCCGTGGGGCTGTCGGGCGTCGCCTGGTCGAACTCGGCCGGCATGAAGTCGGGATGAACGAGCTTGAAGTTCAGGCCGTCAAAGCCGGCCGGCACGCAATGGCAGCTCCATTTGCCGGCGGCCTCGGTCCGCACGGACTCGTATTCGGTGAGCACGACCTGGCCCACGGCGTCGCGCGCCAGGCCGCTGATGACGACGATCGCGCCGGAGACAGGTTTGCCCTGGGTGTCCTTGACCAGGCCGCCCACCGTGACGGCCTTGGGCAATCGCGCGCTCCATTCCTCGGGGATGCCGGCTTCATCCCATTGCACCTGCGCGGTGGCGTAGCCGGGCTTGGTGATTTGCAGGTGGATTGCCTTGGGGCGTTTGCCGCCCAGATTGACCTCGCATTGTCCCTTGGCGTCGGTCGTCAGGCGGCGGGGCGGGAGCGGCCCGAACTCGCTCTGCCGGTCCGAGGCCAGGACCTGGGCAGCCGGGACCGGCTCGCCGCTGGCGGCGTCCACGACCGTCACGCGCAACTGCTTTGTGTCGCGGGCGCCGGGGCCTGGGCCGAGCCTGGCCATCAGGGCCAGGGTGTTGGTGTCCGATTCCCAAAACAGGGCGGTTTGATAAAGCTCTCCCGAGTAAGTCAGGTTGAGCACCTGCTCGTGCAGGTGGCAGCGCAGCAGCGGGACCACCGGGCCGAACTCCTCCATTTGGAGCATCTTCCATTGCTTCATGGTGAGCGGAATGTCCTGGTCCCTCCGCCCGCCGGCATTGCTTTGGTTGAACTCGTAAATGTAGGAACTCTTCACCTTGGGGTCGTCGTATCCCCACAAGACCGATCTGCCCGTGCGCAGTTCCACCGGGGACATCAGGACGTTGGTGTCCGGCAGGAACCCGGGGACCAGATCGGAGAGCCAATTGGGCAGGTCGCCATGCTGTTGGCGGTAGGCCTGGATGGCCTTGTAAATGAGCCGCAGATGTTGCTTATCGATCTCCAGTTCCTGGTCCTCACGCGATAGCGCGCCGGCCGCCTGGGTCGGGGCGGGCATGGGCGCCGGCGCCGCCTGCGGCCTGGCCTGCCCTGGCGCGCCGAGCAATGTCAGAGCCAGCAGCGGCACCAGGCAAAGACGAAAAAGGGGACGTGGTTTGGTCGAGTTCATAATTCACGTTTCACCGTCTTCCCTCCCCTCTCCTCCGTCCGACAGGTCGGACGGGTCGGACGCGTCAGACGGGTCAGAGTGCCCCTTCCAGCTTCCGCCCCCCGGTGCTCGCTTCACGCTTCACGTTTCACGTTTCACGCATCACGTTTCACGCATCACGTTTCACGCCCCTGCGCCCCTGCAGGAAAGGATCGGCTAATGCGTCTGCCCCTTATCCAACTGGGCGGTTTGCTCCACTGAATTGCGCAGATAGACCCAAACCCAGCCGTGCAGACC
The DNA here is from genome assembly GCA_963749495.1 of uncultured bacterium. Taxonomy (GTDB): domain Bacteria; phylum Verrucomicrobiota; class Verrucomicrobiia; order Limisphaerales; family UBA8199; genus CAVQND01. The sequence goes on along the minus strand of CAVVMW010000008.1, from coordinate 185,155 downwards.
GCCGTTGCCGTACACGTAATCACCCACAATGAGGTCGGGGCGCCCGTCGCCGTTCCAGTCGGCGACACAGACTTTGGCGTTGAGCCCGCTGCGGGTGGGATTGCGGGTATTGGACTGGTCGCGGGCCGGGAGCGGTTCGACCAGGGTGACGCCGCCAGCCAACTGCGGCCGGCCCTTCTCGCCGATGTTGCGGTAATAAACCACACGGCCCGAGCCGCAACCGAGCACCAAATCGAGCTTGCCGTCCCCATCCCAGTCGGCCACAAACGGACCGGCCACCCCGCCGTCGGCGGAAATGGTCCTGCCATCGGCCTTGAGACGTTCGGAGCGCCGGAACACGGGCTTCTCGCGAGTCCCCTCGTTGCGCAGCAGATAGACCGAGCCGTCTGCGGTGCCAACAAAGAGGTCGAGTTTGCCCGAGCCGAACCAGTCGGCCATCGCCACGGCGGAACCGGAGCCGACGCTGATGGGGGTGCCCCCGACGCCGATCAGCCCGCGCGTCTCCAGCTTCAGGGTCTCGGGCAAGCCAAAGGTGCCGTTGGGTTTGCGCCGGTAGAGATAGACGCGCCCAGATATGGAACCGGTCAGGAAATCCATCCGGCCATCATTGTCGTAGTCCACGCCATGTGGACAGAAGCCGCCGGCGCCTCAGCCACCGGGCAGGCTGGCGTCAACGCCCCCGGCCTTGAAGAAGGCCGAGACGCCGAACTTGGGTTCCTTGTTGCTCCCGACGTTGCGGTAGATGCGCAGCTTGCAATCCCCACGCTGCCCCAGCATCAGGTCGAACACCCCGTCGCCGTCGAAATCCGTGATGAACGGCGCGGCGTTGCCCTGCTCCATGTCGATCGGTTTGCCGTTGGCCTCGACGCGGAACGGGGCGAGCAATTCCCCGGCCTGCGCAGACCAGCAGAGACCCCCGGCGGCCAAGGCCCCGAGGCAGAAATACCATCCGTGCTTGTGGGTTCGTGAGTTCATTGTGGGTTTAAGAGCAAGAGAAAATTAAAATCACTGCCGCTGTTTCCGGACCTCGGACTGAAACCGAATCACCACTTGGACTGCCGCCAGGCTGCCTTTGTTCAACTAAATAGAGCCTGTCCCAAAAACCCCGCGCGTAGGGAACCTTTGTCGCAGCCTTTGTCGAAACCTTTGGCGGATTGGCCATTTCTCGACAAAGGTGCCGACAAAGGCTGCGACAAAGGTCCGGAATCAGAGCCTTTGGGACAGGCTCTGAATAGCGCCCGGTGCCGTGCCGGGCGTGGAGCGTGAGAGCGTCCAAGCGCCGTCCGCGCTCAGGACGCTTCACACTCGGACACTCCCCGCGCTCTACACCTTCCCCACAGTCCCCACGCTCCACCCAAGCACTCGGAACCCGGACCTTGCCTTTCCACCAGTTCCATCCTGCCAAACACCGAGCCAGAAGAAAGGTTTCGGGGAGCGCCGCAGGGCCATGGATCGGTTAACGGAATACGCGGAATACGCGGGAAACAAAAGGCTTTCCGCGTATTCCGTTCTCTAACTTTGCTCGATTGGCCCGGAAACTGAGCAGGTCCCATTCTCCCTGTAGATCTGGCACAAGAAGATTCCTTAGCCGAGGTTTTGGGGCGGCAGGTCACCTCTCGGGCGCGGCGAGCTTTCCGTTGACGGTGCGCCAGAGGCGCAGGGGATTGTCGTCCCTGAGGGCCTCGGGGAGGAGGGCCTGGGGGAAATCCTGGTAGCAAACCGGGCGCACGAACCGATGGAGCGCGGCAGTGCCGACCGAGGTGAACCGCACGTCGGTGGTCGCGGGGTAGGGGCCGCCGTGATGCATCGAGGGGCAGACCTCGACGCCTGTGGGGAAGCCGTTGAGGATGAGGCGCCCCGCCTTGCGTTCGAGGATGCGCAGGAGCGGCGCGGCCTGGCGGAGGTCGTCGGGTGTGCCGTGCACGGTGGCGGTGAGTTGGCCTTCCAGGGCCTGGGCCGCTTCCTGGAGCCCGGCCATGGCCGGCGCGGAAATGAGCAGGGCAAACGGACCAAAGACCTCGCCCGCCAACTCGGGGTTTTTCCGGAAGGTGTCCAGGTCGGTGCGCATCACCATGGCTTGGCCGTGGGTCCGTTTGGCATCGGGGGATTCCTTCGAGCAGGCGAGCAACTCAACGCCCGTCTTGCCGGACATCCTGGCCAGGCCCTGGTGGTAGGCATCGTATATCCCGGCATGGAGCATGGTCGCCGGCATCACGGCCTGGATCGAGCGCGCCAGGGCCTCCTGGAATTGACCGAACTGGGCGCCCCCGAGGGCAAATACCAAGCCGGGTTTGGTGCAGAACTGGCCGACGCCGAGCGTCATCGAGGCCGACAAACCCTCCGCAATCCGGCCGGCCCGCTCATGGAGCGCGCCGGGCAGGATGAAGACCGGGTTGAGGCTGCTCATTTCGGCAAAGACCGGGATGGGCTCGGGCCGGGCAGCGGCGGCGTCGAACAAGGCGCGTCCGGCCTTTCGGGAGCCGGTGAACCCAACGGCCCGGGCCAGCGGATGTTGCACCAGGGCCAGGCCCAGGACTTTGCCCGCGCCGTGCAGCATCGAGAAGAGGCCCGCGGGCATGCCGCTCGATGCCATGGCGCGCACGATGGCGCCCGCCACCAGTTCCGAGGTGCCCGGGTGGCCGCTGTGGGCCTTGACTACGACCGGGTTGCCGGTGGCCAGCGCCGAGGCGGTATCGCCGCCCGCCACCGAGAAGGCGAGCGGGAAGTTGCTCGACCCGAAGACGACCACCGGGCCGATGGGCACGAGCATCCGGCGCAGGTCCGGTTTGGGCAGTGGCTGCCGGTCGGCGATGGCCGAATCGATGCGCCCGTCCACCCAGGACCCTTCGCGGGCGACCTGGGCGAAGAGCCGGAGCTGGCCGGTCGTGCGCGCGCGTTCGCCCACAAGGCGCGTCTCCGGAAGTCCCGTCTCCTGCCGGGCGCGGGAGATCAAGTCGTCACCCAGGGCCAAGATCTCGTCAGCAATGCGCTCGAGCAGGGCTGCCCGTTGCGCACCCGTTGTCTGGCTGCTCGTCCGGAAGGCCGCCTCCGCCAATTGCAGGGCGGCGTCGGCCTCCTTGGCCCCGCCCCGATAAAAGTCCGGCGCCAGTTCCGTGCTGTCGAGCGGGCTGATGGCGCGAAATCTCTCGCCCGTGCCCGCGCTGAGTTGGCCGCCGATGAAACAATGTCCGTGTAATGCCATGGTTAAGCCTTAAGGTTTGGCCTCGACGATAAACTGCTCGATTTGTTTCCTCGACTGCCCAGCCTGCCTGAGCGTGATGCGCACGTACTCCTCGTCGAGGAGATCCTTCCGCGGCACGTGGATAATGTGCGTGCCCCCTCGGAGCCTGTAGCGCTCCTGGTAATGGAACTGCTCCTTGAAATCGTAGTTCAACTCTCGGAGTTTATTGACAAAGCGCCTTTTCGAAATCACGTCTCCGAACTCCTTTCAAATCGAAAGGCATGTCAAAACGGATCTGCTTCCTCACTTTTGGAGGCGGAAGGGAAACGCAGGACCAACCCTGTTCTTCAAGGAACCTCTCAAGATCTCCGGTCGAGAGAAGTTCTTTGAATGTGCTGCCCAAGGCCTCATTAATGCTCTCCACCAGTTCGCCGAATTCCTCCGCCTGCACGGTCTGCCGGATGGGCTCACACACAGCGACGTAGCTTCCCCGGCTTGTCCGACTCCAGGTCCAGGTGAGTTTGCCTCGGATGCTGACGATTGCGGCGGCCATACGTCTTGCTTTCGGACTTGCGATTCTCGCGGCGCGATTTCTCATTTCCCGACACAGTTGTCAATAGGAATCTAGCACCAAGACGAGTCGTTTCAGCTACAAACTTGGTCTGGCCTCACACCACCACCACCGGGTTGCGCAGGCGGCCGATGCCGGAGATTTCGATTTCGACGATGTCCTGGGGCTGGAGGGTGAAGGCATCGGGCGGGACGATGCCGGTGCCGGTGAGCAGGACGGCGCCCCCGGGGAAGGATTGGCAGCGGAAGAGGAACCGGGCCAACTTGTCGAAGCGGCGCTTGATTTGGCCGGCCGAGGTCCGGGCGGCGAAGACGGTTCTGCCCTGGCGGTGGATGGTCAGGCCGATGGTCCATTGGCGCGCCTCGGCTTCGGAGGCGCCCAGCCGAATCCAGGGACCCAGCGCGCAGGAGTGCTCATAAATCTTGGCCTGCGGCAGATACAAGAGGTTCTCGCCCTCGATATCGCGCGCGCTCATGTCGTTGCCGATCGTGCAGCCGACGATGCGGCCGCGCGAGTTGAGGACCAGCGCCAGTTCCGGCTCCGGGACATTCCACCGGGCGTTGCCGCGAATGCCGACGGGTTCGCCCGCCGCCGCCACCTTTTCGGGCAGCGACTTGAAAAAGAGCTCCGGCCGCTCGGCGGCATAGACCCGGTCATAGGCCGTGGCGCCAAAGTCCGACTCCTCCATGCGCGCCGCCTTGCTGCGCAGGTAAGTGACACCCGCCGCCCAGACCTCCTGGCGCTCGACCGGGGCGCAGAGGCGCACTGCGCCCAATTCGAGCCGCGGCAGTCCCGTCGACGCCATTTGGCCCAGTTGCGCGACGGGGTCTTCACTCTCCAGCAGGGGTTGCATCGAGTGGATGCCCGCCGGCGTGAGGTCCACCAACGTCGAGTCGTCCAGCACCAGGCCGATGCGAGGGACGAGGGGCGGGGCAGGAGGGACGAGGGTGAAGCGGCAGAGGTTCATGAGTATCGGGTCTGTCTTGCCTCCGAGGTGGCCGCCGGAGCCCCGTCGGGCTGCGCCTGCCGGGCGGCCTTGGGCAAGAGGAATGCCAGGCCGGCCGCCACCACCATCCCGGCGCCCAGCACCGTGAACGGGACGGCGGTGCTGTGATACCTGTGGGTGAGCCAGCCCACGATGCCGTTGCCGGCATAGCCGCCGAGGTTGCCGAAGGCGTTGACCATGCCGATGACCAGGGCCATCACGGGGCGGGGCAGGGTCTCGCTGGGGATTGCCCAAAACGGCGCCATGGCCGCGAAGGGCCCCGGGATGGCCAGGCACATCAACGCATAGGAGAGCCAGAAGTGCTGCCGGCAAAGCACGCTCAGGATGAGGCAGGTCCCGCTCAGGGTATAGACCGCGGCGACGTGTGCGCGGCGTTCGCGCGTCTTGTCCGAGTGCCAGGAGTTGAGGACCATGATGAGGGCGGTCACGGCATAGGGGATAGCGAACAGGACGCCGCGTTGCAGCTTGGTAAAGCCCTGGCCCTTCAACACATCGGTAAAGAAGGTCATGCACCCGTAGGCCGCGCAGTTGTGCAGAAAATAGATGATGACCATGATGAAGATCGAAGGCTCGCGAAAGCGCGCCAGGAAGGGGACCGGTTTGAGCGGCTCCAATCCGGCCCTCTCTTGCTGCAAGGTACGTTCCAGGTAGTCGCGTTCCTCGCAGGGCAGCCACTCGGCCTCGCGCGGATGGTCGCGGATGCAGAACCACCACAAGGGCAGCCAGACAAAGGGCAGCGCCCCCTCGAGGATGAGCATGTTGTGCCAGCCCAGGTCTTTGAGCAGCCAACTGGTCAGCGGCGCGGACCCGGCCACGGCCAGCGGCTGGCAGAGGTTCCAATAGGCGTTGGCCCGGGCGCGCTCCTGGCGCGGAAACCAGTTGGCCAGCAGGACCAGCGTGGCCGGAAACACCCCGCTCTCCGCCACCCCGAGCAGGAAACGCATGACCTCGAACTGCCGGAACGTGCGGGACATCCCGCAGCCCACCGCGCACAGGCCCCAGCAGATCAGGAACAGGCTGACCACCTTGCGCGCGCTCCAGCGGGCGGCCCAGTGCCCGCCCGGTATCTGCAAGAGCACGTAACCGAGAAAGAAAATGCCCGCCGCCTGCCCCTTCATCTCGTCGTTCATGAGCAGGTCCTTCATCATGCTCGACATCGAGGGGTCCAGCGCCAGGGAGACGTTGGTGCGATCCACGTACCAGATCGTGTACATGATCAGCGCGACCGGAATGATTCGCAGCCAGCGTTGTTCTGTCATAAGTGCGGCACCGCCCGGGCGTTTTATCATGAACCCGCCCGGCGGTCGATGAGAATGAAATGAGGTGAGACAAGGTTTATCTGGCTTTTATTGGCTTTAATGGGGGACCTGGTGGGCAGTGCGGGGCCGATGGCCCCAGCGGGCTGCTCGTGGTCTGTAGCGCGCCGTCCTCGGCGCCCAGGCATTTTGAGAATTCGGCGGCCAGGGCTCGGAGGGAGGGGTCGCCAGAGGCATGAAGCCGGGCGAGGGTGTCCTGGCGGGCAACGTCAACGACGCGGGCGCGGCGGCCGGCTTCCGCTTCGATGCGGTCGGCGCGGCGGCGGGCCAGTTGGAGGGCCTGAATGGCTTCCTGGCCATCGTCGAGCCGCTGGTTGAGCTGGTCGCGAATGGCGCGGGGGAGATGGGCGATTTTACCGTTGCGGCTCATTGGGCGGCGCGGCGGGGGTGTGGGCAGAGGCGCTCTTGATTGCGGGCCAGGGGCGCATTCCATGGCCGAATCGGCGAGAGGCGCCATTACGAGAGTTTCTCATGGGTGGCACTTTGCGCCGCTTGGAGCCCTCCTGTCCAAGGACAGCGCGGACTGTTCGGAGTATGCGGGGCTTTCCGGGGTGAACTGGAGCGCTGAAAGCGCCATGCGCGGCACGTTCTTGGTTGAGCCGGCCAGATGAGGGATGTCCTCCAAAAAGAAAAAGGGGGCAGCCATAGCATGGATTCCGCTGAAGAACCCCCTGTTTTTGACGATGAGCGAAGATGCACGGTAATGGGTCAGTGATGGCGGGGCTTGGAGTTTTTAACCACGGATGGACACGGATAAACACGGATTTGGGCCTTATCTGTGTTCATCCGTGTCTATCCGTGGTTGAAACTCCCGCCCTCACTGAGGCATTACAATGCACGAAAAGTGGGTCTTGCCAAGAGCGGGTCGGCCGAATTCAGTTTTGCCATATGGGTCATACGATCACGCTTTGCACATCAGCCAGCCATGCCTCGGAGGTGTGGCTGGCCTTTCATTTTCAAACCTCAACCCCAACAGAAAGGACAAGCATACATGAAGTCTGAAATCACATTGGCCGCGTCGGAGCTGAAAGAAGCTCTGCCGGGCCTCACCAAGATCATCGGCAAGTCCAGAACATTGCCCGTGCTCCAAACCGTTCGCATCAACCGCAACAAGGAAGGTGTCGTCACACTCCACGCCACCGACCTGGATTCTTTCGTCACCTACACCGCCAAGGGAACGCAACAGGGCCCGGCTGAGGAGGTGCTGGCCCCTGTGGATCAGCTCACCAAGGCCATGAAGTGCTCCTCGCCCAAAGAGGACATCGGCATCGTCCCGGAGTCCAAAGAGAAGGTGAAGCTGCGGTAGAACATCGCCGGCAACCTAGTCGAGCAAACCATCACGACCATTCCTGCCGACGATTATCCTCCCACTCCTCGCGTCAGGCAACCCGGTGTACAACTGGAGCCGGACTTTGGCCAGGCGCTCAAAGAGGCGCTGGCGTGTTGCAGTGACGATTACACACGCAGGATTCTCAATGGAGCCTGCCTGGACGTGACCGACAAGAAGTACCATCATACTCATCCATGTGGCCGGTGAAGCCGTCCCGCGCAGCCAGGCACCAGTCGCGCAACCAGCCGGCGGGTTCGACTGCCCCAGGAGGCAGCGGCAGGAACGCCGGACGTGTTGCCGGCTCGAAGGGCCGCGCATAATTGACTCGGACCGGAAGGGCCGGCGTGGGTACGGGAACGTTGGCGGGGGATTCTCCACCCCTGGCGGCAAAGGCCAAAGCGCAGACGCTGATTGTGAGAAAGAGGGGTGTTTGCATGCACGCGTTGATCATTCTTACTCGGCAATCACACCCGGCATCTCGTGTTCCAGCTTGTAAGTGCTGTAGATGGTCAGGCTTCGACCGGGAAGCGTATCCTGCCACTGCACCGGCCCGGCGCCGGCGGAAAACTCGCGTTGCGGCTCTATGCGCGCGTCGAGTTGTGAGGGGTCAAACTATAACTTTTCACCTCGAGGCGGAGCGCAACTGGCCTTCGGGCGGCCCAGCCCGGGGCTGGGAGGCCGCTCAGCAGGTGCGTAGCTGCCAACCACCATGCCGGTTTCACATTGACTCTCCTTTCCGCCCGCCGGAAAGGGCGCGAAGGGTGAAAGCCGAGCGTAGCGACGACGACGGCGGGGAGGCCAGACGGGCAAAGCCCCTTTGGTCGCTGGCTATTTTGGGGCGGCTTGGAAACGCAACGGCTGGACAGGCCGGCGGTCCCCTGCGGTCCGGAGCGCCGCGGCGGGTACGGCAAGCCAGATCGCGTATGCGAGCTGGGCGGGCCACTGCTGGTTGCGCCCGTCGCGAAAATGCAAGGTGCGGGGCCGGGTTGCTTGGTGCGAGTCTTCATAGGGTGAAAAAGGAGGGCAGGCCGTTTCCAGCCTGCCGCTGGTTTCAAGCCGCTCCATTCAGGGGACATGGAAACGGGATTTACGCGGAGGCGTGAAACGTGGTAGATTAGTGCTGTAAGAGAAACATTGAACGTACACGGCTATGGAAACAGCAACCGTCACCCACGAAGGCGAATGTCAGGTCGTACGCCTGCCCAAAGGCTTTCACATCCCCACGACCACGGTTGGTGTTCGCCACGACGGCGAGGCGATTGTGTTAGAGCCTTTGAAACCGAAGGCCTGGCCCGAGGGTTTTTTCGATTCAATTCACATCACCGACCCGGGATTTTCGCGGCCTGATCAGGGGCAACTGCCGCCCGTCCGACCTTTGTAGTTCGACAATGTTAGATTTCCTTAGAAACCCGAAATGGGTGAACTCGGCAGATCGCCGGAGCGGGCTTGGCCCCTGTCCCGAAGGGACATGCGAGAATAGCCCGGCGTTTCAACGCCGGGTGTGCGCCCCAATAGCGCCAGTCCGTCCCGAAGGGACGGCTGAAAACCAGGGCTCTTTTCAGTCGTCCCTTCGGGACGAAAATTCTCTCTTTCTCGGTCCCCCGGCGTTGAAACGCCGGGCTATTCTCAATTGTCCCTCCGGGACACCCCCTACGGCATTCCCCCTGGCTCCGAGGAAATCCAACATTGTCGAAGCAGGCAGCCGATCGGTATTCTCAACCAGAACCGCCTTGTGACCCGCGGCACGGCTGGATTGGCCGCAAAGTGGCTTGGGTGCCGGCTCCGGACATTTGCCGTCCCGGCGTCGCATGTTAGTAAGGGACGACACTGAGACCATGGAGCCGGGTGAAGGCTGCGTCGCGGCTCACCAACCGGAGTCCCCAAGCGCGGGCGGTCGCAGCGATCCAATTATCGTTTTCGCCCAGGCGCGAACCCGCTTGGGCCAACTCCCTTTCGATCCGGCCCGCTTCCCACGCCACCTGGCGGTGCAGCATCAGAACGCGCACGCGCCGCAGCAATCGATCCAACTCCTCTGGTGCGTTGACGCCTGCCGCAAGTTCACCCCAGGTGATGATCGACACCTCCAGGCTCTGAGTCCTGTGGCGTGCGAGGAATTGATGCGCCGGACCCCCTTCGCGGTCAACCCGCTCTTGGGCCAGATCGACCCAAAAGGTCGTGTCAGTGAGCATTTTGGCCCTCAGCCCGGCGCTTTCGCAGCCGCTTCAGCGTTTCCAGTTCTGAAAACAGCGGACCATCGAGTTGGTCCAGGAACTTCTCCAGGTTGCCGAACGTCTTAATCGGAGGCGGGGCCAGGCGCTTTACGACCCGGCTGAAAGACTCGTTGCCCCGGCGATGCGCCTCCAGGGCCGCTATCGCCTCGTCGTCCAAGTTCACATTCCTGCTCATGCATGCAATATGCGCGCATCCGCCGCTTCCAGTCAAGGCCGAACCACAGAACAAACCTTGGCCAAAGGCGGGCAGTTATTGGGCAAGTGAGACAAAAGCGCAATGCGGGAGTGGAACCAGGACCATGTCTCGGACCAGCGCCGCAAGGCGGGAAGGTCTAGATCGCTTGGGCTTGACTTCGGGTGATTGCCAGTCGGATCGTGCGCCATGAGCAGTTTCGGTGATGAGGCGCTCGATTCTCCGGCGCCGGACATATACGAAATCCAGACCCACGCGCCTGGGCCTGAGGGCAAGCTCCCGCTCACAGAAGAGATGCTCCGGCACAGCCCGAGCGGGGACATTTTCGGCCTGGTGCAGAATGCGGGGATGGGCTGGGCTGCGAGCGAGGCGGGGGGGGAGCAATTCCTGGTGCTGAGCACGCAGGGCGGGTTGCGCGCGCCGGACGGCAAACCCATTGCCCTGGGTTACCACACGGGCCACTGGGAGATCGGCCTGCTGGTCCAGGCGGCTGCGGAGGAGTTTCGCCGGCTCGGGGCCATCCCCTTTGCTGGGTTTTGCTCGGACCCGTGCGACGGGCGCACACAGGGCACGGCGGGGATGTTCGACAGCCTGCCTTACCGCAACGACGCGGCGATTGTGTTCCGGCGCCTGGCCCGGTCGCTGCCGTTGCGGGCCGGGGTGCTCGGTGTGGCGACGTGCGATAAGGGCCTGCCGGCGATGCTCATGGCAATTGCCGGGTTGCGGGACCTGCCCGGGCTGGTGGTTCCGGGCGGGGTCACGCTGCCGCCATCCCAGGGCGAGGATGCCGGGACGGTGCAGACGCTGGGGACGCGCTTTGCGCACGGGCTGATCACGCTGGAGGCGGCGGCGGAGGTGGGCTGCCGCGCCTGCGCGACACCCGGGGGCGGCTGCCAGTTCCTGGGCACGGCCGCCACCACCCAGGTGGTCGGCGAGGCCCTGGGCCTTTGCCTGCCGCATTCGGCCCTGGCCCCTTCCGCGCAGCCGGTGTGGCTCGACCTGGCCCGGCACTCCGCGCGCGCGCTCCATCACCTTGCCTCACGCGGCATCGCCGTGCGCGAGATCCTCAGCCCGGCCAGCATTCGGAATGCCATGGCCGTTCACGCCGCCTTCGGGGGCTCGACCAACCTGCTGGGCACGGCTGTGTCGGCAGCAAGGCGCTTGGCCAGGCTCGGCGACACCGTTCCCAATTCGACGCCGGGTGGAGTTGCCAGCTCGAGGTAGTCGTAAAGCGCCCAGCTTCCCGAGAGGCTCGTGATGCTCAGTTCGTTGTCCCCGGTCCTGAGCAAGGCGGCGGGGAAGGTCACGTCCCAGAGAAATGGCTTTGGGTTGGCCAGCCGCCCTTCAATGGAATCGTTGCCCCGGCCTGGGGGCAGCAATTGCTCGAAGCTCCGGCCGTTGATTTGCAGGCGCAGGCGCGGGGGCTTCTGGAAATGGGTGTCCACGAAGCCAATCATGACGTGCGCTTCGCCTGCTGGTGGGGCGGCCTTGAGGGCAAAGGCCACCTGGAAGGTGTGGGGCATCGAACCGGCCCAGGCGTCCTCTGGCCCCGGATGAACGTAAGGCCACTCGCGGGCGGCTCCGAAGCCCCACCACAAAGACGGCGTTCTCGTTCGTAGGCGCTGTAATTATCGGGCGCAAGGGCGAACCCGACTGTATTGGTGTCCGCTTTGCCGATTTGCCAGAGCACCGTGAGTGCAGGGCCGTTGGCGCCGGACGTAATCTCCATTGGTGTCAAAACACACAGGACCGTGACTGCGAGAAGGATTCGATGTTTAGTGATCATGGCCGATCTAAGGGTCCATTGTAACCTGGCGCCAAGAAGCCTCCACCCTACCGCTTGTCAAACGTGCTGGAGCTTGTCCTCCGGATCACTTGTCCAGTTTCTTGAGCCGGATGTTCCGGTAGCGGACGAATTGTTTAGTGTAATCGCCTCCACCGTGGACCTGCAAGGCGATGCCGCCGGTGTCCGGGTGGCGCTTCTGGGTCTCGGTCCATTCCATGAACTTCACGCCGTTGACCCAAGTGGTAATCGTGGGCGGATTGTTCACGATGCGGGCGCGCAACTCGTTCCACTGGCCGTGGCGCCAGAAAAAGGGCCACGACTCGACCAGCACCGGCAGCGCCACCGGCGAATTGGTCCGCTGGATGATGACCGTGACTTTGTTGGTGAAGGTGAAGTTGAGCACGGCGGGCTTGCCGCCGAGCCGGCCTTCGCCGTAGATGCCCATCAGGTTGCCGTTCGGATGATAGTCAATCATCGCCTGGTAGGCCGTGCCGTCCTCGGTGCTGCGGAGGAACAGGCCGCTGTCAGGGCCGAAATCGTTGTTCATCTCGAGCACGATTTCGTAGTCGCCGAAGGGCTCGTCGGTAATCAGGATGCCGCCATTGCCGGGGATGTCCTGGCTGCCCACAATCGCGCCGTCCTGGACGAACCAGCGGCCGCCGGACTGGTGCTGGCTGGCCCGGCTGTGGCCGGTCTGGGCGCTGGCGTGCCAGCCCTTGAGCGTCTTGCCGTCAAAAATCGGAATGAACCCGTCCGCGGCCGGCTGCGCGGAGAGACTCCGCGAGAAAACCAGCACAATCATTGCAGGAGCGCCAAACCGGAGGGATGCTTTCATAGTGAGGGTTGGGATACTGCATCTGATGGACGCGGTCAAGAATGGGGATTTTCAAAACCCCAATCTCAGGGTCACAAATCTATTGGCTGGAATCGCGATTTCATCTCCGACTCGTTCGCCGGCATCCTCATTTCGTTTGCAGAGGCAAACGCTCTTGGGACGGCCGGCGGGCCAGGCTAGTTTCGCGGTGTCCTCTCTGTCCGACACCGAGCGCAGACGCAGGATGACCACCTTGCCGTCGGCGCTGGGTTTCAGGATAGAAACGGAGACGCGCTCGTTGGCAATCGCCACCAGCTCAAAGAGCGGAGCGTCGAGCGAGCACCAGGTGAGGCCGTCCTTGCCATTGGAGATGTCAAGCCAGCGCTGCAGGGCCAACCAGTTGCGGTTGCCGGCAGCCCACTGATCTTTTTCCACCTCCATCACGCCCCAGGGGATGTCCACACGGGTCGTGGCCTGCGGAATGTCGAACCCGAATCCGAAGTGGACACCGTCCTTGGGCAGGAGCGGCAGTTTATCCACGACATCGCTGATTTCCACCTGAAATGGACGAGGTGGGTGATGTTCCCGTTGGCGGGGTCGATGGTCACGCGGAGGAGTTGGTTTTCGAGCGTCTCGCCGTCCCGCTTGCAGCCATCCTTGAGCGGACACTGCCCGGCCACGACGCGGTAGTGCCGCGACCCGAAGGCGGGAACATCCAGGCCGGGCCGGAAGGCAGTTCGCCCGGAAGCCGCTTGCGCAGGATGACGATGTTGGTGGTGACTTCCGTGTTGGCGTTCTTTTTGAAGGCATCATTCGGCAGTCGAATGGCGCCGATCAGGTCGGCCTGCTGCGAGACATATTCCCGCAGGGCGCCGTTGATCTTGTCGAGCGTCCCCTTGGACGAAATGAACATAATGAGCCCGCCTGACCGCACCTTTTCCAGGGCTGCTGCGAAGAAGTAATCGTGGATGAGGAAGTTCCATCCCTTGAATCGGGGGTCGAACGGCTTGTAGTCGCCGAAGGGGATGTTGCCGATGGCAACATCGAAGTAGCCGTCAGCCAGCTTGGATTGCTCAAACGGCTGATGCCTGATGTCGGCGTCGGGGTAGAGGAGTTTCGCCAGGCGAGCCGTATCCAGGACATCCTGCCGGTTCGCCGGGCGAAGCGCAATCCCAGCGCCCCACGGATGTAGACAATCGGCGTAGACAACCAGGAACTGCGGCACCCAGAGAATCGGCGGAACGCCTGCATTCGTCTACACTCCTGTCGCGCCCTGCAGGATGACGGCCTGCGGCGACGAACCGGGCGGGTTCGAGAAACGGTTCAGGGCGCGGGAGCCGGTACTCGGACGGCCAAATTCTCCGGCAGCATGGCTCGCAATTGCCCGGCGGCGGTATAGTCCTGTTCGCGCGGGGACGGGTCGTCTGGTTGAAAAGGAGCGTGCGTGGCCAGCAGGCGCAGGCCCCCCTTCGTGCGGAAATCCGTCCGGCAGGAGGTAGTTGACCCTTGCCGGGGAATGCACAGGCAAGTGCGGTTGATCTGGAGGGAGATTTGCCTGGGGATTGCCCTCGCTTCTCCCCTTTGGTCCAGTGCCTGGAAGAGGTTGGCCACCAGGCAGCAGTTCGCCATTCTACAGTCCACCGGCGTAAGCGATTCGGCTCCAAGGCGTCAGGCCGCCTTCTTGACTGAATGATGATTCAAGAGGCCGCCCAGGGCCTCCTGGCACTTCACCTCAGCCAACGGCGCCGGCTCGGCAGGGTAATCGAAGCTCAACGGGATGACATTGCCGATGCCTTGATGCGGCCGATGGGCGTTGTGATGCTCTTGAATCGCTCCCAGGGCCCGGCGCAGGTGGGACTCGCCCAACAGAGATAGTCGTTCTCCAAAGCCAGGTCACGGCTGAAAAGCTGGTGGACCTTGGCAATCAACGGGTTGGTCGAATTCAGGGAGCTGCTGCTCATCGGCGAGAACATACCGCCACCAGCAAACCGCGCGAATTCAAAACGCGGTCTGTGCTTCGTGGAGAGGCGGATGAATTTCTGCACCCTACAGCGTCTTGGCCGTCATCTGGGAACAACTGCCGATCCCTCAAAAAGTACAGCAAGGCCAAGAAATCATAGACGGTGTGGGTGACCATTGGCGTCAGCAGGTTTCCGGTCCACACCCAGAGCACGCCGAGATACGCCCCGATCAGTGTGGCGATGATGGCGTAGGTCCAGGTGAGCGGATGGACGGCGCCAAACAGCACCGACGCCAAAACCAGCGCCAGAGGACCGCCGACATGTTCTGCCAGGCTTCCTTGAATGGCCCATCGAAACAACGCCTCCTCACAAATGCCGGCGAGTAGGGAGATGATGGCGAGTTGCAGGATGGACCAGGTTCCGAATATGGGGCGCAGTAAAGACCCGAATAAATACCGGTGACGAGAAAACACCCGGAGGTTCGATTTCAACGTCCAGAGAAAGAAGACGAAGGGGGGAATGGAGGCGACAATTCCGATCAGGACATCTTCAAGGCGCCAATGCAGGTCCAGGAGAGCATGTCGGTGAAAGACCCAGCCCCAGAGCACGGCCAGGACCAGCAACGCCAGCTCACAAAGGCACCCGACACGAAATGACAGCTCACATCTCACATTCAGGACAAGGTTGAGGCTTCTGCTGCTTCGATTCAACTCGGATTTGCACGAAACGCTTGACTTTTCAGCCCTTTTTCCACACGCTGCACCAATATGGCAAACGCACTAACCAAATCTCAGATTACAGCATCTCTGGCTGAAACGGTCGGAGTCACCAAGAAACAAGCCGTGCAGACCTTGGAAGCCCTGGTCGCGCTGGCCTGCAAGAACGCCAAGAACACCTTCACCCTTCCTGGACTGGGCAAGCTGGTCCTCGTGAATCGCAAGGCTCGGATGGGTCGAAATCCTGCAACAGGCGAATCGATCAAGATCCCTGCAAAGCGAGTCGTGAAGTTCCGTGTCGCCAAGGCAGCCAAAGACGCGATTCTGGGCAGCAAGTAAACCCAAACCTCCCCTATGAACACCACCGAATTGACACCACAGCAGCTACGAAAAGCCGCGGACCTCCAGGAGAAGATCTTGGGACTGCGGGACGAACTCAACGAAATCCTGGGCAACGAAATACCTGTTCCGTTCGTCACCAAAGAAACTCGGACGCCAAAGAATGGAAGGCGCAAGAGGAGGAAGCGGATGGCCAAGATCGAGACTGCTCCTGAACTGGCCACGACAACAGGACCAGCAAAGAGGGGCCGGAAGAAGAGGAAGAAGCTTAGTCCAGAGGGTCGTGCAGCCATCAGTGCTGCTGCGAAGGCAAGGTGGGCGGCAAAGAGGGGCGAAGCTCAACCCGAAACAGCCCCGGCAACAGAGGAAGGAAAGCCGAAGAAGAAGAGGAACATCAGTGCGGCCGGGAGAAGGGCGATGTCCCTGGCGGCCAAGAGGAGATGGGCCAAAGCCAAGAAGGCGGAGAAGCTGCCATTTTAGGCCGTAGATTTTGGAAAGGCGCAATGCTCGTCAATGGGGTGTTGCGCCTTGGTCTTTCGTGGGTGAGATTCTGATCCCGTCGTGCATTGGCGGTTGGGCACACACAAGCCAATCTCCACTGATGACACCGCTCCAGCCCCTTGCCGTGGCGACTGTTTGTCTCTTCCGTTCGTCCTCCTGCGCCATGGCAAGGGGGCTCGTTCACTGAGGAAGGCGCCCTGGCAGAGCAATTGGGAAGGGGTTCAAGACCTGCCCGTAACCGTGCCTTGAAATCGAGCGTCTGGTAAGGCAATGTAGTTAAAGTTCATATGAAAACGCCTCTTCTTCGTTCTTTCGAGGGCATGATTATCGCCTGCTTGCTGCTCGGGTTCAGTCTGCACATCTTGGCCGGCCCTGCGTTGCCAGGTGACCTGCTGACCCAGGCCTACACCGTTCTCGGCCGAGCCAACCATGACTACAAAGGTCACCGGGTGGCGGCCATGCGTCAGATCAGAGCGGCTGGCAAATCCATGGGCATCAATGTCTGGGCTGACAGTAAGAGCCACGAACCGCAGGGGGTTTCTGACGACCAACTCCGCATTGCTCAATTGATGTTGCAGCAAGCCCGTGGCGGATTGACTGGAAAGCCCTTGAAGCACGTCAATCAAGCCATCAAGCAGATCTCCATCGCCCTGCAGATCCGGTAAAGACCTGTTGCCATGTGCTTGAGGTGGAACGGCGGTCCAGTGCCAGTGGTCCCGCAACTCTCGGGAAAGCGTCAAGGGACCTGCCGAAACCGTCGAATCAGGACCACCACCCAAATTATCGTGCCTGCCAAGAACGGAACGACTATACCCCAGATCAACGACAGGGAAGAGTGTGGCGGATTCTGTTTGTTGGCCTGGACTATGGCGAACTGAAGCCCAATCACAAAACAGACCGCCAGACACGCCAGCCAAAGAGACCCGCGGACCAGGTAATTTGACGTTTCTCTTCGTCTTTCAGGAGCCAGCCAATAGTCTCGGTGGGGAATGTTGACCGGACCGCGTGGCATAAATCGAGTGGCGTAGCTCAGGAGCACGATCAGCAGGGGGAAAACCAGGCCGAAAACCAGCATGAACGTCTGATTGGTGGAACGGCTCATCCATCCATTTGGCTCACCGTGGGCGTTGAAATGGGTCGCCACTCTCTCCGGCAACTCTGAACCAGACCAGGCCCAGTAGCCCATGAAGCACGCGTAGAGGAGGGCCAGGATTATTGACGAGATGGGGAAGGATTTCATCACGTTGGACCCGGCCTTTGGATCAGGAACCGGTACAGCTTCTTGCACGTGGCGTCGAAAGCCCGTTGCTCTTCCTCGGTCGCAAGGTGTCTGGAATATGGGCCGCCCTGTTCATCGACAGATTGCAACAGCAACTGCTTACCATCCAAGTCCTTTAGTTCCGGGTCGGTGTTGACACGGTAAATGATCTCGCCGCCCAAAAGCCAGAGATTGCCCATGTGCCGGTTGATCGTGGTGTATGAGAGTTGATCCTCCACCATCGCCGACAAGAAGAGACGCATGGTATCGACGATCTCCTTGCCGATTGGGATGTCCGAATCAAACCCCGCCCACGACTTCGGCCAACGTTCCATGTCCTTCTTCAGCTTTTCGAGATTAACCGCTTTGGCCATAATTCACCTTCCCTTTCTCGCCTTGAACCCGGATTCGTCGCCCTGCTGAAAGACGATTTGGCCGACCAATTGCTTGCCCTTTCCCTCGATCTTCGCCCAGCCTCTGCCGTTCATTTCGTCTCCCTCACAAGAGCCCTCGAAGGAAAAATCCACGCGATCAATGGCAGGATCATAGCGCCAGTCCAGGTAAGCATGCACGTATCCGAAGTGAAAGTGGCCCTCCCCTTTCTTCTCGAAGCTGATATGGCCAGGCTCCTCCTCATCGACGTAGTCCTGGTCCCATTGTTCCATCTCTGTGATCCGCCACTTGCCTACGAAAGCCGTTTCCATGAATTTCAGCGATTCGCAAACCAGACAACGTACTCCCTGACCGGCCAGTAATTCTTGTCGGTTTTGGGCTCCACCTCCATGTCGCAGAGTGGAACGGCACCGACCCGACGCTTTTCTCGCACCTTCACAATCACGCCGTACAGGTCATCCTCCAACTCCAGACCTAGAACCTGCATCGTGTGGCCGAGGCGAAAAGGATCCTCGGCGTCGTCCTCGTGAAAATGCGCATCGTCCCTCCTGGTTGCAGTAAAGGGAAAGCTCAGGTTGTCGGGGAGCCAGGTCATCCAGTCTCGTTGACGCCACTCCGCACGCTTCCGCTCGAACGCCTTGGTTGCCTTCTCTCCGGTCCCGTCCCACACGTGTTCACTCTCGGTGCTCATAATTCCTGCATAATTATTGGCGCGGGCGTTGGAGAATTCAAGGACCAAAATGGCTCGAAATCTGCTTGTCCAACGAGGACCGATAATCTATTCTCCCCTCTGGCCACGACAACATCAAGACCGCCAAACGACAGAGGACCTGAATGAGAAAACCTCGCCCCATCGTTTACAGCCTCAACGAAGTCATCATTACCCGCGACGACCTCTACGCCCACATCAAGTACAAGGACCCGGACTTTGGCGAAACCAGCCTGCAAATCGGCCCCAGGATGGCGGAGATGACGGACCAGGAGATTCTCGACCTCTATAACGACATGCTGAAGGCCGATGCCGAGTTGGTCAGGAACAACGAATACGTGGCCATTGAAACTCCCCTTGGCTCGGCTCAAATCGAATTCCACCCGTCCTGCAACCAGTGGTCTCCTCGGGGTGATGTGTTGAGGTGCGTGGTCGGCGACACGGAGAAAGACCGCGAGAGGGAGCCGGTGATCGAGATTGATGGGAAGGAATTGACCTGGCATGAATTTGGCAAGCTGATCTGCACCTTTTCGGGCTGGGGGATGCGGATTGAATTTACGCCAGAGGAAGAGGTCCATCGAAGACCGGCGCTGGAGGTCAGGGAGCCGAAGGAGTGAATGGAGACGTTCTGTGGTCTTTCCGGGTCAGCCGCGTGGAAGAAAGCATGAGAACTTGCCGCGACCGCAACGTGAAGATTCGTCAGATGCAAGAAGCCGGGGCTTCCCAGGCCGACATTGCGTCAACTTTCGGCATATCAATCCAAGCGGTGCGATTGGTTTTTGGCAAACTCAAGGCTGACGAAGAGGCGTTTCGGAGAAGTGGCGAGCTGCTTGAGGAGTTTCGCCGTGCTGATGACCTCGACAAAAAGCGGAAGGTGGCCGACGTGCTGGATGCCCTTCTTTTGATGCCCATTACAGATACTGCCTTGAGGTCGTGGTGGGAAGGGTACAAAATCGAGGAGATGAGCATGCGGGAATTCATGGAGTGGGTGATTTCCGAGAAGAACCACGCGAAGCCGGGATACCTGATTACGCCATTACTGGATGTTCGCTGTGTGGGGATTAAGGGGTTCTGGTCAGCAGTGAAGCGGTTGACAGAATCGGATCTTGGGCAAAAGTGCAACGCGGAATGGAGGAGACGACTGGTGCGACTGAGGAAGTGCTCGCGGATCGTGGGAGCGCAGCGAACATGGTCAAAGCCCTGTGAGCCTCCCCCCTGGTTGACCGGACCGAGAACGACGGGGCCTGCGCCACAAATGGAAATTGGAACGAGCTGACCTGTATGCCAGCGCGAAAAAGCAAACGGAACCGAAGGGCCGAGCGGCTTCTGGGAGAGGTTCTGCGAGAGCAGTTCACCTTTGAGCAGAGCGAGGCGGACCTGGAGCTGCTGAAGTCCATTTATGAGGGGACTTACGCCAACACCAAACGAGGAGACCCCAGTTTTCACGCCTACGCTGCCGCTCTCAATACGGCCAGTGAATTCGCCGGTCAGTCAGGCTCTGGGCTTCCCGGATTTGATTCCATTCAACAATCTGATCGCCGACATTCAGGAGGGATACATGCCAAGCTACCCGCCTATGAGCCCGGTCACGTCGGCCTTCTTCGCAGCCTGGATGGTTTTGGACGCGCGAGATGATTCAACCGGGATGACCGTCGGCGAGGTGTTCGTCCACTACCTCCAGCACGTGGGCACATTCGATTGCGTTGAGAAGGCCATGGCCGCGCTGAACGACTCCGTTTGCTCATTCTACGAGGTGCTGGATGTTGACGCCCAGGGATCAAAGCTCTGGGACATCGCCGGCAAACAGGAAGGTCGATGCTGGAGCAGCAGTGGGTATGCAGGTCTCAAGGGCGAGATCTGGTACGTCCGAGTGCTGCCTCCGTTTGTCGAAGGGCTCAGCCGGTCAGTGACCATGAGCACGCCCTACGTGTTCAGGGACAGCTCTCGCCGCACATGGGAGGACTTCCTTCAGCGCCGCTTGTCTTCAGAATCTGGTGGTGCGCATCCGCTACGAAACTATCTGAAAAACGGCAAATGGCTGGGATACTGGCTGGAGTTCGTTCACCAGGCATTCGCGGGTTATACCGGCAACATGATCCTGGTCGAAGGTGTTCCGGATGACCCTGCTTCCCTGCCTCATTTTGACCCAGAGCACAAGCTGGAGTGACGATGAGCGCCGAATCCATTGTGCCGAATCAAGAGCGCAACCCCGGTTTTACTTCGCCTTCGAGGAGGACCAGTGAAGCCAACCGATCCACTCGCCTTATGTGTGGCGCAATTCCGCCCTGTGAAGGCGAGTCACCCGCCGGTCAAGAGCCGCGAGGAGCGCCAATGGTCGAAGTACCCGCCGCACCTCCAGCGTCGCCGGACGGTCACCTAGGTTCCGTAGGTTCCGCAGGCCCCTTTTTTGTACGGGCTGGGTAAGAAGGGTGAGCCCTAACTGCTAAAAGGGCGGATCGTCCTCGTCCTCCGGGGGCGCATCGGGCGGCTCGCACTCCTCGGGATCCGGGTCGTCTTCGGGCCGCGCGCAGAGCTTCTTGTATTTCGTGACGTGCGCATCGCCGACGCACTTGGGGCACGCGTGAACCGAGAAGGGCTTGGCGAGGGAGGCGGGCATGATCAAGCCGCAGATGCCGCAGGTTTCGACCTCAGCCTCGGAGCCCGAGGAGCGGAGGGCGTCGAGGGCGGCGGCCATAGCCGGCGGGATGTCCTCCCTGTCCAGTTCGTTGAGGATCTTTATCGTGTCCATCCCCAATTCGAACGTGAGCGATCTCTCGAAGCGGAGGGTCTCGCCGTCCCAGCTCGCGCTCATGTCCTCGCCGTTGCAGGTCAGGGCGAAATCCGCCCGGCCCCGCAGGCGCCCGTGGATCATGACCCAGAGCGGTGCCCAGCGGCGCGCTTCGTCATCTTGGGGGTAGACTATCAGCTGGAAGGTCATGTCTGCTGGATTTAGCTTTCATGCGCTAGTTCTTTATCCCGGCCAGCCCGGTGATTTCGTACTTGGCGCCCTCGGCGGCCTTGGCGCCTATGATCCCATGCTCCTCCGCTAACACCACGGCCTTGACCATGCAGTCGAAGATCGATGTCTTGCCCTCCTCCGGGCAGGCGTCATCGCTGACGTTCTGGCCGATCAGGACGCCGCAACCCCGGCGCCAGTCGGGCTCGCCGTCCGAGCCCGCTGGCAGGACGGCGGCGATGGGGATGCGCTCCTCCCCTCCGCCCCCTCCCGCGGGCAAGGCGATGTGCCCCAAGAATAACGGGACGCTGTGCAACGGCCTCTGCTTCGCCTCGAATACGGGCTCGCTCACGCCATTCCAGGCGACGCAAACGACCCGCACCCCCCGCATGTCCGAGTATTCGATGCGCATCATGTCCTTGTGCTTCTTGTTTTCATGTTTCTCAGGTTTTGCTCTGCGAGCGCATCCAGGCACCGGCGCACCCCCGCCAGCGCGATGCCCAGGGTGTATCGGTTGATGATCTCGTGGTCTGCGGCGAGCTTGAGGGCGGCCAGGATGGGGCCGAGGGGCGTGGTGCAGGCCGGGTGCCCGCACAGGACGATCGCCACGCCGGCGCCCCAGTCGTCCGCGCGCCGCAGGACGATGACGCATGGCATGAGCCGCATCACGGGATCGGCGGTCCCGTCCGGCGTCGCCCAGGCGGAGTACACCGGCGCCCTGCGGAGGATGCGGCGTACCCTCGTCACATCCCAGGGGGAGCGCCGGCGCCCGCTCCAGTGGACCTGGATGAAAACCCTGCCATGCTCAACGCGCACCATAGGTTTGTAGGCCTCTGTTTCCCGCCATTTAGGGCGCGTGCAGGAACTCGGCGACCGGCCCCTGCTCCGGGTCCCAGAATATCGCGGTTGCCGCCCTCTGCCCCAGGTAGCCCATGCTCTTTGCCCACGCGTTTGGGGGGCAGAGCGACGGTATGACCCGTACGACCACGCCGTGCTGGTCCTCGAGGGGCAGGAACACCTTCCGCTTGCGCGTGTGCCAGTGCCCGACGTGCCACTCCAAGAATTTTGCCGTTGACCAGGCCTCCTTCTGTTCGGTCGCCATAATAAGGGGAAGGTTGGCATGGGGCTCCAGATGGCCGTGGCAAAATCCGATCAAGTTGCGGCCGTAGCAGAAGTACTTTCTCGTCTGGAATCCGTTGTCGATGGTCACGTCGGGCGTATTCCTGAACCAGCAATGCAGGGCGTGCCCCGTGTAGAAGATCCGGGTCTGGTCATGGTTCCCGCTGATCACCGGTACGGTCACAGGGGCGATTCGCGGAGGGCCTCGATCGCCTCGACGAGGAGCTTGCGGCCGGCGAGGAAGCTCTCGTTCCACCTCACCGCCTCGTCTTGCGGCGTCCCGTTTGCGGTGGCCCGGTCGCTGCCATCCACGTTGTAGTAGTCGTTGCCTATCGGGAACAGGATGCGCTCCGGCCTCAAGCCCCGCGCCCTCTCCAGCAAGTCGTCCATCGCGCGCCAGAACGTGCTCCGGGTGATCTGCAGGTCGTAAGCCGCGCCGGTTTCCAAGGCGTTGCCGTAGCCTCCGCCGTGCAGGTCGAAGATGCTGATCTCGAGGACCCCGCTGGTGCCCTGGCGCGGGGGCACCGGTGGGCGCACTGGCGCGGCCGCGGCAAACTCGGCGAGCAACTGTCGGAGCGTATCCTCGATGCGCATCCCGACGCGCCGGCGCAACCACACCTTGATCTGCCATAACGGGGACACGAGGATCTCCCCCGTGCACGGGTTCCGGCATCCCACCTCCCACTTGTTGACGACGTGCCGCTCGATTTCCCAGATGCGCTCATCCACCTCGGCATGCACCAGCAGCTCGTTGAGGGAGGTGATGTGGTCGCCGGTGTACGACAGGTCCTTGTTGTCCCGCGACTCGTTGCTCTGCAGGTGTCCGCCCTTATCCGCCGGTGGTGCGGGTGGGGCTTGGCCTCCTTGGGCTGCCTGGTGCGCCTGCGCGCCCCGGTAGCGCGCGACGATAACCTTCGCCCGGTCGAGGGGGATGCTCATGGTCTGCGCCAGGCGATTTGCACCCCAGCCAGGGTTGTTGTCGAGGAGTTGTCGGTCCTGGGCGTACTGCGGGTCCGAGGCGTGGCCCTGCGTCTCGCCGAGGTAGCGGTGGATCAGGCGCCGTGAAGTCGGCGTCCTGACACCGAGCAGGTTTGCCAACTTGCCTTTGCCCATGCCTGGATTGGCCGCCAGGATTTGGCGGGCCTGGACGTAGAGCGGATCGGGCTGCGGGTTCGGGGGCGTCATCATATTTGGATTTCCTTGGAGGGTCTGGCTCTCGGAGGCGGAAGCGGCGGGTCGGCGGCAACGGCCGCCGACCCGCCTTGTCCCCCGCCTTCCGCAAGCCCCTCCATAGGATGTACGCTGGCGAGGAGGGAAATTGTCTTAGGAAAAGCTCAATTATCCGCACCGGCCCCTGGTGGTCCGCGGGGCAGACCCGGAACCCCGTCAGCACTGGGGCTCACCAGACCATCCCCCGGCCGCTCCTGGCCTGCGAGTCGGATTCCCGCGCGAGCTTCAAGAGAAAGGCTTGCGTCTCGGAGCGGACGCGCTGCACGAGGTTCCGGTCGAACCTGCTCTCCCCAATGCGGTCGCCCCCTTCGAAGCTCTGCTCCCAGGCACCAATGACGCGCAGGAGCCCGGCGTGGCCGGCGGCCCACTCCCGGAGGTGCCTGAACAACACGGCCTTGAGGTCCCGGCGCTCGATCAGGCGCGCGAGGTCCGACAGGTCAGCCAACTCAACGGCGTCGGGGTCTTCCCGCGTGCCGACCGGCACGTGCTCGGAGTTGGCTTCAGCCGAGCGCGTCAGATTGCTGAGTTGGCTGTCGACGACACTCCTCAGGCCGGCGACGAACGCCGCAGTGGACCGGCGGTTCTTGGCCGACAGCCGCCGGCCCTCGCCGGGCCGCTCCTCGCCCAGCAGGACGGCCTGGACGGCTCTGCCGACGAGGTCCTCGGGTGAGGAGATTATTGACAGCAGCCGCCGGCGCGAGGGGCCCTTGCCACGCGCGCCAGACGCTTGGCCGCGAAGTTGCGGAGGTCCTGGCGCTGCTCCAGGGTCAACGCCGCCAGCAGGCCAGCGGCGCTGCACGTGCCGCCCCAGGCTGGAAGCCCGTTTGTAGTCGTGAGGTTCGTTTTCACGACTTTTGTGTGGCGGCCATTTCAGCTCAGCAGGGACTGCGCGGCTATGCCACTGGCGCAGGGGTAGGAGCTTATCCATAACCGCGGACCCGTCGCCTTTGCGGACGAGCCATGTCGCACGATGTTCCTACTCGATCGGAATCTGGGCGGAGAGCCGCCTCTTGTGGCTTCAAAGAGATAACGGGAAAGACTCG
The DNA here is from genome assembly GCA_963749495.1 of uncultured bacterium. Taxonomy (GTDB): domain Bacteria; phylum Verrucomicrobiota; class Verrucomicrobiia; order Limisphaerales; family UBA8199; genus CAVQND01. The sequence goes on along the minus strand of CAVVMW010000008.1, from coordinate 160,502 downwards.
CGCGGTGGTCCTTTGCGCTGGATCCAACTGAAAACCAAGTGCAAGGGCACGGAATTGTTTCGTGGCGTGAGTGCGCAGCGCAATCGATCTGTGTCGTGGGGCGGGGTGGAACTGCTCGACACCGCTCGTTACCTGGCAACCCGCGAGAACCTGACGCGAAAGCTGTCACCAGCCGAGAGAGAAATGAAGACGCTGGCTACGGCCGCCGCCAGACAGCCGTTCCCCCAATACTCGCCTGCGTATAACGAGATTTGCGCATTAGCAGGTTTCCGCCAGATGCAATCCTCCGAGTACATCGCGCGTCATCGGAGGATAATCTTGGGAGAGTGGTCGCCAAAGACTAATTGGTAACACAGGCGACATTGAAACTCCGCTTGCCGGTGTGCCAACGTGCCGCATGAGAAATGTGAACACGGCACGCCCGGACAGAGAAGGCGAGCCGACCCCTGGGGCGCATAGACCTGGACATCCAAGCGCACTAGCACTTCGGCCACATCGGCCAACCCACGAATGGGGGCCAGATTTCAAACTTCAACCTCGCAGGAACAGAAAACTCCGGTTGGAAGGTCCATCGCGCAGCACGGGTCCACGCGGAACGACACCAATTGCCGGATTGACTGGTTGGTCCGGCATGCCAACGAGCGGCGGTGGCCTCGGTGCCCTGGCTTTGCTGTGGCGCCGTGCCCGCCGTCCTGCCGTTATCGTTTGCCTTTCGGAAGGAGAAATCCGAATCTTTGATCGAGCTTATGGTTGGCAATTCCATGGACGCGATAATCATCAGCCATCTGGCGGGGACTGAGCCCGCCCGCTTCGAGGTCATCCGCTCCAACGGCCAGCGCGCGCTGGCGGTGGAGGTGCCCTCGCCCTACCAGTTTCCCGTCCAGGAGCGGCCCAACGACCACCTGATGGGCCAATTGCGCTGGTACCTCGAGGACTTCCTGGATTACCCCTTTCCACCCCGCACCGACCAGGCCACCTATGTCGAGGAGGCGCTCAAAGCCTGGGGCACTCAGGCCTTCGACGCCCTTTTCCAGTCCGGCAAGGCCCGGGACTGGTTCATCGAGGCGCGCCGGAGGCACGATGGCGGAGCTCAGCCTCTGCGGCTCCAGATCTCCAGCGATGACCCCGCCGTCCTCTCCTGGCCCTGGGAAGCCCTGAACGACCCGGAGACCGGCGTGCTGGCCTACCAGACCGGGATTGAACGCCGGCTCAACTACAACCTGCCGGACCCGCCGCCGCTCTCGGAGCAGTTGCCCCGAGACCGTATCCACATCCTTCTGGTCACTGCTCGGCCTTATGAGGGCGATGTCCAATACCGCTCGATTTCGCGACCACTGGTGGACCTCATCAAGAGGGAGAAGCTGCCGGCCGTGGTCGATCTTCTGCGTCCGCCCACCTTCGACCAATTACGCGAGCACCTGCGCAAGCACCCCCACCGGTATCACATTCTGCATTTCGACGGCCACGGGGCGTATCACCCGGAGGCCATTCCTGGTGGCCATGCCGAGATGTTCAAGCCGGGGGGAGTCGAGGGCCAAGTGGTGTTCGAGGACAAGGAGGGCAAAGCGCATGCGGTCAGCGCCGGGGAATTAAGTGACCTGTTGCGCGAGCAGGCGGTGCCGCTGGTGGTGCTCAACGCCTGCCAGTCGGCCATGCTCGATGCGGAGGCGCGGGAGCCGTTTGCCTCGGTGGCTGCCGCGCTCTTGCGCACTGGGATTCGGAGCGTGGTGGCCATGAGCTACTCGGTCACGCTGACTGGGGCGCGGGAGTTCCTGCCGCCCTTCTACCGGGCACTGTTCCAGAGCGGGGATGTGGCCGAGGCGGTCCGGCGCGGCCGGCAGGAGATGCGGGCGCACGGCCAACGCTCGCGGCTGAACCCTGCCCTCCAGTTGCAGGACTGGCTGGTGCCGGTGGTGTATCAGCAGGAACCGGTGGAGTTGACCTTCACGGAGAATGCCGAGGTCGCGCCCGCGCCGGCGGTGAAGGGACCGGCTCCGGGGGCGGAGGAAGAACACGAGGCTTATTCGTTTGTTGGGCGGGACGGGGCATTTCTGGAACTGGAGCGCGCGTTGGGCCGCAAGCCGACGAGCATTCTCATTCACGGGCTTGGGGGCATCGGCAAGACGCGACTGGCCCGGGTGTTCCTGCGCTGGCTGGGGGACACTGGCGGCCTGGGGGAGGGCTGGTTCTGGTTCACGTTCAACGCAATTCGCAGCGCCCCCTGCGTGTTCAATGACATGGGCCGGGCCCTGTTGGGGCCGCAGTTTGGCGCCGGTTCGGTTCAACAAAGCCTGGATCAACTGGTGGCGGTCCTTTGGGAGCGGCGGTTCATCATCGTGTGGGACAACTTCGAATCGGTGCGGGGGAACCCCGAGGCGGGGGTCAGCGCGATGCTGCCGGAGGCCGACCAGAATCTGCTGCTGGAGTTTGTGGTGAAGCTGCGGGGAGGCGCCAGCAAGGTGATTATCACCAGCCGGGGGGAGGAGGAGTGGTTGGGGCCGCAGAACTGCTTTGGTCTGCGGCTGGGTGGTCTGCATGGGGAGGACGTGTGGGATTTTGCCGCGCAAATCCTGGACGACCTGGGTTTGACGGTGGACCGGAAGAACCCGGAGTTGGGGGAACTGCTTCGGGGCCTGGGCGGTCATCCGCTGGCCATGCAGGCGGTGCTGGTGCAGTTGCGCCAGAAGACGCCGGCCCAGGCGCGCGCTGCCTTGGAAGGCCTGCTCACGGGCAAGGGCCCTCAAGCCGATCCCACCCTCAGCAAGCTGAATGCCTGCCTGGATTTTGTTCGCGGGTCTCTGCCTACCGACCTGCAGCCATTTTTGGTTCCTCTGTCATTGTATGAGGAGTTCGCAGACGTAATGTCACTCCAGCAGATGACCGAGGACGTCAGAATGGGCTTGCAGGCCGAGGGTGCATCACAGGTCCTCGAGGTCCTTGGTGTTGCTGGTCTTGTCCACGACATCGGTGGCGGCGTTCTCTTCCAGTTGCATCCGTTGTTAACCAGCTATTTGCGGTCCCGAGCCAGAGCCACCGCCCAGCAGAGCGGAGCGGAACTGTGGATCAAGGCCTTTGTGGGGGCGATGGGCAACCTTGCGAATACTCTCGTGCCCAAGGAGTTGCGTGACCAGAGAAAAATCTTCCGGTTCCACGGGAGCAACCTCTATCGTGCCGCCCGGGAAGCTGAACGCCTGAAAATCACGACTTCTTTCATGGCGCTTATCCAGTTCCTCGCTTCGTTTGCCTTCCACACAAGAAACCTCGTTGAAGCGCAACGGCTGTACCAGCGCCTGGCTGAGGAGAGCAAGAAGGCTGACTGGGCTGAAGCTGCCGGGGTCGCGTATCACCAGTTAGGCAGGGTCCTTGAGGAGCAACGACAGTTCGCCCAAGCCATCGACTCGTATAGCACGTCGCTCGCAATCAAAGAGAAGCGGGGCGATGAACACGGCGCAGCCAGCACATATCATCAGCTGGGCAGGATCGCCGAAGAGCAGCGGGACTTCGCTGGCGCAACAAGGTGGTACCTCAAGGCCGTCGAGGTTTTCGAAAAGCAAGCCGACGACCCGCGAGCGGCCATGACTTATCATCAGCTCGGCATTATCGCCCAAGAGCAAAAGGATTTCGCGCAGGCCCAGCACTGGTTCGGCAAGTCGATGAAGATCAAGCAGAAGCAGGGTGACGAGCACGGCGCCGCCACAAGTTATCACCACTTCGGCATGATCGCTGAAGCGCAAAGTGACTTCGCCCAAGCGGAGCAATGGTATCTCAAGGCCCTGGAGATTAAGGAGAAACGAGGTGACGAACGTGGCGCAGCCGGCACCTATCACCAGTTGGGCATTAATGCGCAAAAGCAAGGCAAGCATGCCCAAGCCAAGCGGTGGTATTTCAGGTCTCTAGCGATTTCCGAGAAGCACGGCGACGAAAGCGGTGCAGCCACTACCTATCACAACCTCGGCGTGATTGCCCAGCAGGAGCGGGATTTCGCCCAAGCCCGACAGTGGTATTCCAGGTCCTTGGAAATCAAGCAAAACCAAGGAGACGAGCACGGCGCGGCCATCATTTGGTGCCTGCTGGGGATCATTGAGAGGGAGCAAGGAAACCATGCTGAGGCCGGACGATGGTTCATCAAGGCGGCGAGCAGCCTCCTGAAGCGGAACGATCTTGCGATGAGCAGACGAGCCGTGGTCAATTTTTTGGTTCTCCTGCGCTCCGCCTCGGCAGAAGACCAGGCCCAGCTTCGGGCGATGTGGCAGGAAGCCGGTTTGCCGTCACTGCTGGAAACCAACAAGCCTACCTGACAATACGAGGAATCTCGCGAACAACCCGACTGCCGGATCTGGCGAACCCAATTGGTTTGAGTGGGAGACAGGCCTGCTTCGCCTTGGCGAGATGCTGCGCTCGATTGGAGTGCTGGAACTGGAAGAGGAAATGGCGCGCGTGCAGGAGTTCTACCGGACTGCGGGAGTGCGAATATAACCCAATACCTTTGGCGCTGGCGCGTTTATGAACAGATTTGTTGCCCTCATCCTGATGCTGGCGTCCGTCGTCGGCTTGCGCGCTGCGGACGCCAGGAGCCCGGTTAACGGCCTCCCGGCAGACTACGATTCGGAACTGCGCCGCGCCGACGGGCGGGTCGATGTTGACGCTATGGTTCGGCGTTTGCAGGAGCTCGGGGTCGGCACCTACTACTGGCTGATCTGGCACGCGCCGACGGATTGGGATGATTTGAAGGTCTTTCTTCCCAGGGCGCGTCAGGCGGGCCTGGAGGTTTGGGTTTACCTGGTGCCGCCCTCGGAAGGCTCCGGCAGCGTGGGACCACCTTCCCAGCCGTTCGGGCTGGATCTCCTGCGCTGGGCGGAGGAGATCGCCCGGCTTTCCTTGCAGCACACAAATCTGACCGGCTGGGTCATTGATGATTTCTATGCCAATCACGAAACCCTATCCCCGGCCTACGTGGGTCAGATGCAGTCCCGCGCCAAGCGCATCAATCCGCGCTTGGCCTTTTTGCCGCTCATGTACTTCAATGAGATAACGCCGCGGTTCGCCCAGGAATACCGGCCGGTCATCGACGGCGTGGTGGTCGCTTACTTGCAGAATGGCGATGAGATCGAGCGCACCTGGGCCATCCTGAATGATGCGGGAATTCCTCCGGCCAGCGAGTTGACATACCCGTGGAACACGCCTTCGCATGAGAGCGATTACGTCATGGCGAGCCAAAGGGCCACCGTGCTTCTCGGCGACCGGTGCATCATCCGCTTCCGGGAGCGTGACGACTTCACCGGGCCCACCGCCGGTTACCATTTCAAACAGGTGCTGGTCGAGGGGAAGGTTCTCTGGGAAGAAGACGTTGCCGGCGGCGGGGCCGGGTGGAACGAAGTGAGCGTGGATGCTACTGCCGCGGTCCGGGGTCGGACCAATGTCACCGTGGGCTTCCGGCTCTTGGACAAGCAGGGCGTCAGTAATTTTGGCGTGCGCTGGCAGTTGGGCGATCTGCGGTCCGAAAACCTGCGGTTTGCCGCTGATTTCAGGCAACCGCAAGACTGGAGCACGCACAGGCAGGGCCGGTTTGAAACCGGCTTCGGACACCCCGCAACGCGGGGTGAGCGCCGCTTTCACATTCCGTTCATTTCCATGACGGCCGGTGACGCACAGGAGTTCCGGCAGCGCCATGGCGATCCCGCCTCGCCCGAACGCATCGCGGATTGGCTGCAGATGTCCTTGCAGGCCTGGCGGAACGGGCGCTGCGATGGCGTGGTGACTTACTGCCTGGACAAGAGTCCGCAGAGCACGACCTTTCCTCTGGCGCAAAAGCTGTTTCGAGAATTCCGGAACGGCCCTCGGTGATGCGAGGTGGATCGGGCCGGTCTTTGGAGTTTGAGCCAGTGCCTGCGCAATAATCTCGTTACGGTGCCGGTGACGCGTCCCGACGATTACTTGTTCCGCTCCACGATCGCGGCGTTGCTCATCCCAGCCTGGATCACCGACGCGGTAGAATGGAAAAAGGCTGCAAAGTCTTGGCCCAAATCGTGCCCCCGACCTTTGCGAAAATCGGGTCGTCCATTCACGGGCATTGCGTCGAACCCACACTCCGGGTAGATAATCGCCTGCGATGAATCTGAAACACCTGCCTTTAGTCCTGGTAAACCTGGCAGTCGTTTGCCCAAACCTGATGGCGCAGCATCTGTGGTGGAACCTGGAGGGCCGCGTGACGCCACCTGCCTGTATGGCGAGATCACCGGTACTGGCGACCGCTTCAGGCATCTACTACTGCGGCGCCAACTGGCATCCGGGGGAGCCGCCGGCGGTTACTGCGGCATCCAGCACAATGGCATCCGCGAACGGCGCACGATCTTCTCGATCTGGGACACCTCACCTCAGCTTCACCCGACGACCACCGAGGCCGATCCCCGCACGATCTTCAATCGGTTCGGCGGCGAGGGTGAAGGCGGCCACACGCACATGCTCTGGCCCTGGAAGACCAACGAGACCTTCCAGTTCTTCGTGCAGAAACAGCCCGGCAGCCAGCCCGACACCACCGGCACCAGGTACTATGTCTATGACCGGGAAAAGCAGCAGTGGATTCATAGCGCTACCATCCAAAACCCCAATGGCGGCAAGGCCAGCGTTGCGACGATCGGCGGGGGGCTGAATTCGTTCCTGGAGAACTTCCTGGGCCGGGACAAGGCCGTGGTCAAGCTGGCCACGTATCGCTTGTGGCTCGGCAAGAGCGTGGAACAAATGCACTGCCTCACCAAAGCCAAGGGGGACGGCATCTGGGGGCAACTCCACGACGCGTATTTTCTGGCCGAAGGGGACCGGACGGAATTGGATCGCTTCTTTGCAGGACTGGCCCCGGAATATGGAACTCCAGTTTATGGCGGAGGAGGCAAGAGCCTCAATCCTATTTCGAATGCGGCCATACCTCCCACCGTCATCGCTTCTCTCCAGAACCTGCCTCGCGCCGGAAAGGCGGCCGTTCTCCATGAAAGGGCCGGCAGGAGTTCCGTCAAAGTGTTCATTCTGGCTGGGCAATCCAACATGGAGGGATACGGTGGCATCAACACACTTGACGAACTTGGCGAGCATCCGACCCTGGGCGGCTTGCTGAAGAAGATCCGAAAGGACGACGGTTCGTTCGTTGAGCGTGATGGCGTGCTCCTGTATTACCATCGCGGCGACCAGATCATCCGCGGGCCGTTGACGGTGGGCCAGGGGGCTGGGCCGGATCGGATTGGACCTGAGCTGATGTTCGGCATTGACTTGGGGGATTGTCACGAGGAACCCGTGCTGTTGATCAAGACCGCCTGGGGTGGGAAGGACCTCTACTGCGATTTTCGTCCACCCAGCGCTGGCAAACCGCCTTACGAAATCCCTGGCGCGCCCCGCGATGTCGGGGCGGCTTATCGGCAGATGATTGCGGAGGTTCATGCGTGCCTGGACCATCTTGAAGTTCACTTTCCGCAATTCAAAGGCCGGCCGTACGAGTTGTGCGGCTTTGTCTGGTTCCAGGGATGGAACGATTTTTGTGCCGACCGGAAGATAAGGCAGCAGGTGTACGAAGAGTATGCCCGCAACTTCGCCCACCTGGTTCAGGACCTGCGCACCGAGTTCAACGTCCCTGGGTTGCCCGTGGTGGTGGGGGAGTTGGGCGTGGACGGGGAGCAGCATGTCAATTCAGAGATGGCCGCCTTCCGCATCGCCCAGGCGAAGATTGCCAGCCAGCCCGAACTCAAGGGCACGCTCGGTTATGTGCGCACCGCCCCTTACTGGTATGCCAAATTGGATGAACTGCCACGCAAGCTCCAGGTTGAGGAGCGACGCTTGCGGGAGAAGCTCGCGACGCAGCTCAAGGAGGAACTCAAGAGTCGGCCTGAGGCCTCGGATGCCAAGCAGATGGAGCAGTTGGTGAACGCGGCCTTCGAGAAGGCACGCAAGGAGGACCAGGGCTATTTGGAGGTCCAACGGGAGCACGACCGGGCCATCAGCCATTGGGAATGCCACTACTTCGGCAGCGCCCGGGTTTATTGCCTCATCGGCCATGGCCTGGCGGAGGCGTTGATAGGGCTCCTGCAGACCAGATGACGCTACCCGCGGCAGGCGTGGGAAGATGGGGAAAACGCTAATCTACTCCTTCGCGGCTTGGCGGGTCACAATGGGCACATACCCCGCCTCCAAGCCCGGCGGCGGGGTGACGATCAAGGCCGGGTCAATCTCAGCCAGCTTTCCCACCGTAGGTGGCGGCAGGTAGTCGCGGTCCTTGGTCCAGTTCCGGTGGAGTTTCTCCACGCGCGCCTGCAAGACCTCGCGCTCTTTATCCGTCAAGCCGGCGTTCAGCAATGCGGGCTGGTCGGCGAAGCGATACCAGTAGTAGGTCACCACGCTGCCGTCCCCCGGATACGCCTGGAACGGCCCCGCCACGGGACCAGGTTTCTTCCAGCAGCTTTTCGCATCCTCAGGGGTGACGTAAGGTTCGGGGCGATCCTCCAACGGCCGGTGAAATTGATGCTGAACCAGGCCCGTTTCGACCGGAACCTCTTCCGCTCGCACCGGAACCCATTCCGCCTTCTGGTTCTTGTTCGTCACCAGGTGATAGTATTCGGGGAGCACGGCCAGCGGCCCCGGACGGGAATCGTCCTTCCTGGCCAGTCCGTAGTTCCAGCGGTAGCCGAAGGTATTCGTACCCAGTGCCACGGGCGTCGCAAAGGAATTCCAGGCCAGAGCCACCCGCTGCTTCTCGGGGACCGCGGGGGTATAGATCCGCCAGGTTGCGCCGCCGCGGTTGGTGAAGCCATGCACCCAGGCTCGCTGTGGGTCAATGGCCCCGCTGGCCGGATTGCCTCCCTCGAACCAGGCCTTCACGGCATCCCAGAGCGCCTGCCTGGTGTACGAGGAGACACGATGCACTACGACCGAATCGTTCGCAGGCCCTCGGGGAAAGAACGTCCGGCCGATGCGGGCGTACGTTTGCCCCTTCCCGTCCACGGCCTGAACCGCCGGGACGTACTGGGTCTCCATCTGCAACGCCCGGTTTGGCTCGGAGGGGCGGCTATCCAGGAGCATGCCCGCCAACCGCGGTTCGGCAAGCGCCGCGTGCGACCAGAAAAACGGGGTAAAGAACGCCACCGGGCCTTTGAAGTTGCGCGTATTCAAGAACAAGGTCCAACTGTTGTCTCCCGTGGGCACGCTCTGCCCGGCGGTGACTGCCTTGGCGGTGGTGAGCGGCAGCGGTAGATACCCGTAACCGAACAGTTCGCCGCAGGTGCCTTGTTTCAGGTTCAGGCCATCCGGGGGCCAGAGCAACCAGGGACTGAGTTGGGCGATCCCATAATGCCCTTTGGGGTCGTTCCAATCCCTCCCCTTGCCGGCTCCGGGTCCGTTGGCCCATTCGATGAAGTTCGGGGCCACACCACCCATGATGAACTTGGGCGTTTCCGTGGCAAACCGCGTGTCCCGCCACCAACCGAGCCCGCCCTCAATATCGGAATACAGGTTGGTGGGCGCGTGGCCGGCATACTGAGCGAACATCCAGGTGCCGAACAGGCCGGATTGGAAATCATGTCCGGGGTATTCTTGCAACAAGGGCCAGGCAGCCACATACATGGAGAACCCGGCGTTATATGTCTTTGGAACCCTTTGGTTGGGGACAAGTAGGTACCCGGCCATCTCCCCTTCCTGAACCGGGTTCGAGGCCGAGGCGCCCTCCAGGGAGATCACGGACGCGAGGATTCCGAGGGCCAGGCACAAAATCGCCGGGAAACCAAATCTGATTCTGATGTCGTTGCTGCTCATGTGTTTGTCATGGTGTTCATCTGGCGATCCTGCTTAACAGTTCTGCGGCATTTCCGCTCCGAGCCAAAAGATAGGTCAGCGAAGTGCTGATCGGAACTTCATGGTCACTAAGTGGCAACTGCCTGAGCGCATTACGGCCCGAGTTTGCCGCGATCCGAGATGATGGTCCAGAGGATGTTCGACCACCCCGTCAATCCGGGATTAGTGTGGGGCTTTAAGGATGTTCGAGCTGGGGGTGACCGGCGCAACCAGAACGTCATCAAACCACACCCGGTCATCCTGAGTCTGCTGCCCGCTTGCCCCCGCCAGCACCACCAGTTGTCCCACGCCCGCCGGCACGCTGACGAGGCCCGTCACCTCGCGCCAGGACGACGGATCCGCAGCCCCGGGCGCGGGAGCCAAGCGCACATCCCGGTCCTCGGCGGTCCACTTCCCTTCCGCTGTCTGCCAGCGGGCCATCAGCCAGGCTGCGCCCGCACCGCTTTGCCGGATCTTGGCGGAGAGAAGATACCGCCGGCCCGGCCCTATCTTCACGGCCTGGACGAAGCAACCGTGCTCAATACCGCTCAAACAGCCTGAACCCGGCCTGGCCGCACCCAGGGCCGGATCATGGCTGAACAAACCATGCGACTGCTTTTCATCCTGCCAATGGCCCCACGACTCCGGCTGGCCATCCTTGGCCGCCGTGAAATCCCCGTTCAAGAGGAGGTTGGTCAACGTGCCCGCCGAGCGCATCTCCTTGAGCTTGTGTCGCGCCGCCTCCGCCGGGTCCTTGGCGCTCAACAAGGCGAACTCGATCCCCGGCAAGACCTCCGCCCAGGTCTTCGGAGCTGTCGCGTCCGGCTCACGCGGCGGCCACCAACGGGCACGCTCACCATAAACCCACACGTACTGGTCCGCCGCGCGCAGCGCGCCGGCGACGTTTTGTTCCAGCCGGTCCACTCGCGGCCCACCCAGGCCATCAATGTACCAGGGCGAGTTGGGCGGATTGACGTACGCGTCCAGGTAAATGCCGTGGCTGACCTGCACCTGCGCCCGGAATTTCGTCCGGTTTTCCGGCGAGACCAATGCCTGGCACGCGTTCTTGATGCGCACAAAGGCGGCATCGAAAGCCGCGTCGCTGTTGTAGCGATAGGCCCCTTCATTGCCGTCAATGAGCGTGACCGCGCTCGGCATCCGGTCCAGCAAACCGTCTGCAAACGACGGCAGCAACCCGTAGCCGTCATTGGACAGCTCGGCATGTGGATCGTCGCCCGTTCCCAGGGCATGGGAGCATTCGCTGAGAAGAAAATACGTGTATAACACCGCATTCGGATACTCGGCCACAACTGCCTCCATGACCTCGTGTCCACGCTGCCGGGCCTGCTGGCTGTAATCCTCGAACGAGTGCCGTGTGCAACCTGCCTGATTGCGGTAGGCGAACTGTTTGTATGGCTCGGTGTACGGTTCCGGATCAAACAGCAGTCCCCTCAAACCGCCCGCATGCGCCAACCTTGCCAGCAATCGGCAGTGCTCACGAATCTCTTTCCAGCCGGCGTCATCGAACCAGTCCACGTTGCCAGGGTTGGCTCCGAAAACGAGGAAATTGTCGGTGAGCTTGTCCGAGCGGGCGGCTTTCAGGTTGGCCAAGGCATTGCTGAAGCAGGTTAACCCCCAATGGTTGGTGTTGAAGGCGGTCCGAGCATCAAACGACTTGCCGTCGCTTCCCAAGCCCCGAGCGTAGATGACCGCCCCATCAAAGGGCCATTGCTCCATCGAGCGTATGTCCCGCCGGAATTGGGCCGTATCCGGACTGTCCCAGCCCGTCATAATGAGTTTCTTTGGCAAGGTTGTGGAACCCGCAGCCGGAACCGTGGCCGAACAGGCCATCGCCAGCAAAAGGAAGTGGATCGTTTTCATCGCCATCAGGGCCGAAAGGAGTGTCGAGCTTTCATGGGTACCTTGGGCTCTCGGGCTTGGCCTGGCCCGCGACCTCGTCGAGCACCAGAAACCAGCCGCGCCCGGGCGCGACGGAAATCGGCTCACCCGGTTTCCAGCGGCGCTCCGTCTGCATGTTCGGGATGGGCGGGGCATAGAGCCTCGCGCGCGCCGGGTCAAGTCCCAGCGCCGGCCAATTGATGCGAAGATCCACCCGCTCCTCGTCCTTGGCCCAACTGCCCAGGGCCACGAAACTGCGGCCCGGCTTTCGGTAAACCGTGGCCAGTACGTTCGTGTGGTCCGACTGGACCGGACAATCTCTCAGGAAAAAGGGTAGCATCTCGGTGCCTTGGATGCCGAAGTCGTCCCAGACCTTCCACATACCGCGCGGGTCTCCGGACCACGGCAAACGCGCCGTTTCGCCGAAGACCATCCCGCGCCACGGATTCGCGCCATCGAGCATCTCGCTCATCAGGCCGAAAGGCAAACCGGACATTTCCACCAGCCAGAATTCCGGCGACACCCTGCTGGCGTCGAAGCCTTCCCCCAGCCACAGGCGATCGAGGTAAGGCAGGATTTCCATGTAGATGGTCAGGTTGTTCGCGAAGCCGGCCCAGTGGTTGAAGTGGTTCCAGGTGTGCAGGTCAATGAGCAGGCCGGGGCGCGAGTCCAGGATGCGTCGCGCGCGGCGCAGGCTGGTCGCGTCCAGCGCGGTGTCGTCAATGTAAATGCCGTCGAAGTCCGATTTCTCCACCAGCCACCGGAGGCCTTCCAGGTAGAAGTTGTTCCAGCGAGAATCGGGCGTGGTGAGGACCGACAGGTCCAGGTCCGCGTAGGGCGCGCCCACTTGCGCCTCCCACGCCGGGATGAATTCTCCGCCCAGGTGCTCCACCAGCCAGACGTGCGGGCCTTGCGGATGCAGCAGCGTGCGCGCGTCGCGGCCCGGACCGGGCAGGATGATCTCGGCGTTGAGCGCGTGCAGCGGCAACAGCTCCGGCATGTTCTGCGTAATCTCCCGAGTGGTGTAATAAACACGCAGCTTGACGCCCCGCTCGTGCGCGCGTTTCACGAGCCGGCGGAATTCGGAGAACGAATCGTCGCTGTAGGGATAATTGATGTAGGGCGAGTAGAAACTGGCATGGTGGACGTTGACCACGTTGGGCCCGTGCTGGGCGTCGGCGTGAGTCACGGCATCGTCAATGGCCTGGCGTCCCGGTCCGCCCAGGTGCGTAAACCGCACCGCCCACTGTTTCTCGGTGTCCAGCGTGCGGAACGGCGTCAGGTAAAGCTCGAAAATGAAATCGAGCGCCTCGCCCGCCTTGAGCGTGCGCGACCCGCTGTAGGCGCTGACCAACACGCGCTGGTCCCTGGCCAGGTTCACGTTTACGCCGCCCCGCCCATCGTTGCCCCAGGATTTGGGCAGACGCAGTGGGCGGAACGAATAATAGACGTTCACCGGGGGACGCAGGTATTGGGCGTCTCTGAAACGCAGCATCAGACCCGCGTTCACATCGCCCAGCCAGAAGCAGTCCTGGTGCCTCGTAGTGTCCCATTTCCAATGCACGGCTTCGGGACGCCGCCCGCCCTCCCGGTGCAAGCCCATGAAGTAACGCGCGGCCTCTTCGGCAAAGGGCAGCTCGAGGCGTGCGTCCCGCAGCTCCAGGTCCCGCTCGGCAACCAGCCGCAGGCGCACCTCGCCCGAACCGGTGAAATCGAGACGACCGGCGACTTCGGCCCGCAACCCGTCGGCCGCGCTGCTCGCGGTCCAGGTCGCTTCCAGGTCCGTGTGCGTCAGTCGCCCAAACCTGCTTTGCCAGGAGACCGGACCCGCGCTGGTCTCGACGACGAAGTCCGCAGGCCGGGCGAGGATTTCGCGCATGGTCTCTTGGATCCGCGTGTTGGCCGGCGAGAAATGGCTGAGGATGCGTGCGGGCAGTCCCGCCTCGTCCAGCTCCAGTTCGCGACCCAAGACCTTGATGACCCGGCCCTCCGCCTGCACGGCAGTGAACGGCTGGGTGAGGGTCGCTTCGCTGCCCGCAGTCGAATCCAGCCAGCGCAGCCGCGAGAGGTTCTTCGCTTCCCCGTCGCCGCTGTCGGTCACCGGCGCTCCATCGACCCGCAACGTGATGCTTATGGGGACGGCGGTATCCGGGCCGGCGCGGAGTTGTGCCGTGCCGGTGAAAACACCCTGCGCGCCGGCGGGCACGGCCACGCCGACCCACAGCGCTTGCAACTGACCGCGTTTCAAAGCGATCTCCTTATTAAACGGCTGACCGAGGTAGTTCGTTCCGCCGAGACTCAGACAACGCAAATCCTCGGCGGGGATGGTACCCTTGGCGCCCGTGAGCGGCTGGAACGTGACCGCCAGCGGCCCGGTGTCCTTCAGCGCATAGACCCCGAGTTGAAACACGAAGAACTCGCCGGGCCGGGCCACGCCACTGAAGGCCAGCGCCGGCGTCGGCATTTCGGCCGGCCAGTTGGCGGCAAGCCCCTGCTCGGGCCGCAGCGGAACCTCGCGTCGTTCCGCAAATATCAGGAGGGCCTTGCCCTCGTGACGGCGGAAGGTCTCGTGCATCGCGTCGGCTTTGGCCTTCACCTCGGCCAGCGCCATAGTCGGGCGAGCCGCTTCGGCTGGCCGCGCCGGGCGATTGTGGGACGCGCCCGGCTTTGCATACCAGAAAGTGACCGCCGAATAGCCCAGCAGATTCCATGGGTTCCGAATGTCGGTGCCGAAGGAGGATTCCATATCAAACACCAGCCGCTTGGCAAACGGGATCGCGTCGAGGCTGCGGGTGCGCGTGCAGATATTGAATCCTGTGGTATAGCCGTCCAGCCCGCCGACCCGAGCGTTGGCCAGAAACGGCGTGCTGAACTCGTCTTTACGCGTGGGAACCTCCCCGCCGGCCCAGCCGTAATAATCCTCCGTGCCGGTGCCGAAGTGGGTCGGAAAGCCTTTGTCCCACGCGTCGTCCACGTAGATCTTCTCATCACCCTCGCCCCACCAGCTCCCCTGCACGTTTAACACCGTCCAGGCGTCGCCCACGACGACGCCCTGCCCGCGGATATCAATGTAGTTCCAATCCCGGAAGGGCGTACCGGGCACCACATCGTCAGGACGCCAGTTCGCGTGGAAGTGCATCGAACGGTCATCCCAGTGCCAGCCCGCGGCGTTCACCTCCAGGGTTGCTTCCGCCGCCTCCTTGCCCAAGTTCAGCAAGCGAATCGCCGCGGCCTCCCGGTAGGGCATTACCCAGCCGCAGACCAGGGTGCCGTCCGCGGTCACCATCCGTTGCCAGGTCTGCACCGGGTGCAGCGAATCGGCGCTGCAGAAGAAATCGCCCAGGGGGCACCATACCGTTGGCTCGCCGTCGAAGGTCATGGCCAGGACCGTGGAACGAAGGGCTTCGGGACGCCTGGCGGCGGTCGGCAACCGTACAGTGAGCTGGCGAATTGCGCCTGGCCCGGCAGCAAGCTTCAGCCCCAGTTCGCCGCCCGCCGGCACGCTGGCCGATCTTCGAATGGCATCGGGGAGCGATTCCGGCAGGGCGGTCAACGCGCGACCGGCCTTTTCGAGGTCCGCGGCGGCCGCGCGGTATCCCTCGACCGTGAAGGTTTCCACCTTGGTGCCTTCCGGATAGGAGCGATAGTTGATGCGGTAATAAAACGACTTCTTCGCGAGCGTCACTTTGCAGCTCTTGGCAAAGGGGATGGGCACATAGGAATCGCCCGCCCGCGCGGTCTTGGTCGCGAACGGCGCGCCAAAAGTGCCCTCCCCGCGCACCAGCTTGATAAAGGACTCGTCGATCACCGGCGTCTCCGCGCCATCCAGGTAGATGCGCAGGTTCGGCCCCGTGCGCTCGTTGAAATCGTAGTAGAAGAACGGCGTCCACATCGCCGTGATGCAGCCGGGCCCTGATGCTCCATGATGACCCATTCCTGCCGCCCGTTCTCTGTCTCCGTGCGCAGGTAGCCGGTGCCGTCGCTGTCGGCGAACCACCCGGTCGTATCCTGGTTGGGTTGGTTCCGATTGGTGGAGGCGCGATTGTAGCTCGAGGCCTGAAGGCACTGGTAGCGCGGCGCCGGAAACCGGGCGGCCGCGTCGCGATCGGCCATCTCCAACAAGAGCGACTGCAGCGTGATGGTCTGCGCACATGTCAGCGAAGCGGTTGCCAGGCAAAGCAGGGTGCACCAGACCGAAAAGGGCCTCGCCGATCGGGAACGAATGCAGGGTTTTGAGAGAATCGATCGGGCTGAAATGGCTGGTTTCATGTCCGGGCCCAGGAGTAGATAGCGCCTGGTCATCTGGCAAGCACCATTCTCAGGGATCACAGTCCGCGCGGTCCGCGAGCGAAGGTGAGCATAAGGCCGCGGAATCGCGGAATCGTCGCGGGGTTGACAAAGCCCGCGCCTTCTATTCTCCTGACGCAAGAATCATAGACATGAAAGAAGATCATTTCCGCGCCCCGCTCATATTCGTGCTGACGGCGGCGCTCGGCGCTGGCTCCGGTATCGCCGCTGAAAAGGAACCTCCGGCCAGCCCGGAAGTGACGGTGGCCATGCAGCCTTATCTGGACAGCTACAAGCTGGCGGGCGTCGTCACGATTATTGCCGACAAGACCGGCAAGGTCCATTACCAGAATGTGCTCGGCTACGCCGATGTCGAGGCCAAGCAACCGCTCCGCGAAGACAACCTGTTCTGGATTGCGTCGATGACGAAGATGTTCGCCGGCGCCTCCATCATGATGCTGGCCAACAATGGCGAACTGGACGGCAAACGCTACCTGTCCCACGCGGCCATGGAGGAATTGCGCAAGGAGCAAACCGGGGCCACCAAGGTCAACTACAGCCTGGGCTATCACCTGCGCAACGGCATGTTTGGCCACGACGGCGCCTATGGCACCGATCTGTCGGTCAACCCGAAGACGGGAATGGTGGCCGTTTTCATGATGCAATGCCCCGGACCCGACCAGTGGGCGGCGCGCGACCTGTTCCTCAAAACCGCCACGGAAGTCTTCAAAAACTTGGGACGGGATTAAGAACAACGTGGTCCTGCAATGGCTGGATGTGACTGATGCAACCGGGGACTATGGGCTGGCCTTATTGACGGACCATACCACCAGCTATGTGCACGGGGAGGATCATCCCCTGGGGCTGGTCCTGCAATACTCAGGCATCGGGCTTTGGGGCAGGCGCTATTCCATAGCCGGGCCGACCACCGTGCATTACGCCCTGGTTCCCCATCGCGGACGCTGGGATCAAGGGGAAATATCCGGAGAAAGCGCCGCCTGGAATGAACCCTTGACGGCTGTGCTGGCAAATTCCAATGGCCCCGCCAGGGAGGGACGCCAATCCATGCTGGAGCTTTCGGGCTCGGGTTGGGAGATGACCACGATGATGGTCGAAGGAAAAAGTCGGTTCATCTGGCTCTTCAATGCCGCCGGCGATGATCGCGCGCAACGATTGAGCCTGGACGGACGGGCCGCAAACGTGAGCCTGGTAGAATTGAACGGCAACACGCGCGAGACTTTGCGCACTACAGTGATGCCGGGTCGCCGCACTGCGGTAGAACTCGCCATCCCGAGATTCGGCGTGCGCACGATAAAATTAGACGACTGCGAGCCATAGAACCCAGACTTGGCACCGCGTCCTCGGGCCGGAGTCCTTGAATTCCGAAACCTGTCGCGAACAGGTGAGGTTCTTTTTAACCGCGAATGGACGCGCGAAAGGCGATGTACTGGACCATCGCCGCGGAACGCGGCAAGCTTGGGTCATGATAGCGACCCAAGCGATGGTGCGGTGCGGGCTTGTGCTGGCGACGATGCGGGCCTTGGCAGCAGGCGCCCTCGACACCCCAGTGGATCCACGCGGGCCAGTGGAATATCCGGGGATGACGCCGCGGGTGGACGAACAAGGTGTCCAAGTGAAGGGTTATACATTTGTGAACCAATGCCGGAAACCGTCGCCCTGGCAGGCAACATGGATTTGGCTCGGGGCAGAGACATCACCGACCGTCGGGATGTTCCGCAAAGAGGTCACGCTGGCCGAGGTGCCCGCGCAAGTGGTCGCCTGGATGACGGCGGACATGAAATACCGGCTCTACGTCAACGGCCGGCTCGTCTCGCGCGGGCCGGTGGACATGGGCCGCGATTATGCCGGCGGCGATACGCACCGCTGGTTTTATGATTGCCGTGATCTGACGCCCTTCTTCCGGAAAGGCCGCAACGTCGTTGCCGCCGAGGTGTTCCGCCAATGGCCGGTCGGCTCCACGGTCTCACGGGGCAGCCCAGGGTTCCTTTTCGAGGCAAACGTCACGCTGCCGGGGCTGGAGAAGTTGACCGTGAAGTCGGACGCGACCTGGCGGGCGTTGCCGGCGGCGCAGTTTCCTGACCCAGCCACTTACGATGCCGGCAAGGAGCCTGCCGGTTGGCGCTCACCGGGCTTTGACGACGGAGCCTGGCCGGCGTGCCGGGAGGCAAAGGATGTTTGGAAACCGCTCGTGCCCAGCGAGATTCCTCCGTTGATGGAGGCGCGCTATCCAGTCCAGCGGCTCGAGGGGCTGCCGGGCAGGACCATGATCCAGGACGGCCGCTTTCGCGTGGTGTTCGACCGGGTGCTCAGCGCCTATCCGACCTTGAAGGTGAAAGGCGGTAAAGGCGCACGGGTCACGATACGGGCGCACGAGGGCGCATGGGTGATTTTGGACGGCGGCGAATGCTCATGGATTACTACGACTACACGGGCGACCAGTCGCTCGTCCGGGAACTGGCGCCCAATGTCCACGCGTTGCTGGACACCTACGCATCATGGCGCGGCGCCAACGGCCTCATCTCCGAGGCGCCGAACTACATGTTCATGGATTGGGTGGACATTGGCGGGTTCAACTGTCATCACCCGCCCGCGGTGATTGGGCAAGGCTACCTCACGGCGCTGTATTATCACGGGCTGGAGATGGCGGCGCGCGTGGCGGCGATGGACGGCGACATGGCCCGTGCTGAAAAGTATAGCCGGCTGCGCGTCGAACTCGTGGGAGCTTTCAACCGGGAACTGTGGGCGGCTGAAAAAGGGCTCTATCGGGATGGGAAGCCGTTCCAAAGCTCGGTCAAACCGGGCCAGTGGCTGCCGGCAGACAAGGACATCGAGACGTTCAGCTCGCACGTGAATCTCCTGGCGGTGCTCTACGATCTGGCGCCGCGCGAACGGCAGGCGGCCATGGTTGAGCGGGTGCTCGCGGCGCGTCCGCTCAACACGCAGCCGTGGTTCATGCACTGGGTGTTTTCGGCCATTGACCATGCCGGATTGTTCGACCAATACGGCACGGGCCAACTGCGCCGCTGGCGCATTGTGCCGGCGACGCAATCCTTCCGCGAGATGTGGAATGGCGGCGACCTGAGCCATGGCTGGTGCTCGACGCCGTTGGTCCAAATGTCGGCGCGGGTGCTTGGAGTGACCACGGGGGCGCCGGGGTCGAAAACGGTCGTTATCCGCCCCGCGCTGTGCGACCTGGCCTGGGCCAAAGGCAGCGTGCCGACTCCGCATGGTGACGTGGCCGTATCCTGGGCGTTGGGCGAAGAAAAGCTGACGCTGGACGTGGGCATTCCCGCCGGTAAGGAAGCTGAAGTGACTGTGCCCACCTCCCGCTTCGACCAACCGACGATCACGCTTGATGGCCGCAAAGTCGAGCAGGTAGTTCACCTTTCTTCCGGCACATACCATTTTGAGGTCATCGGCAAGCTCAAGCCGCTCCCGCCCGCCTCCCCTGAAGAGGAAATGAGCGAGGCCGGTGACGAGGATCACGAGGGCGACGTGGTGAAGGATGATCTGCTACACCGGTTTCTGGCCGGCGCCGAGGATCATTGCACGCACACCGGCGGCGGTACGGACGCTAGCGCGCTGTTTAACGGCACCACCCGCAATGGCTCCGGCGGCACTGACACCGCCGATGACGGCCAGACCTTTCGTGGCTACGGCAAGGGGGACTGGCTGACACTGCGGCTCAGGCAGCCCTGCGATCTGAACGAGATCCGAACCTTCGCGGGCCACCCGGATGCTCGGGCCAGCCAAGCCTACACCGTGCTGGCCGCCTATGCCGGCGAACCCGGGAAATTCGTGAAGCTCGCCACCGGCTCCAGGCCGTCCACCGGCGGAGCAACCGAATCGCGCCTCCCGGTGAACGCGCGAGGCGTTGTGGCCGTCCGCTTCGAGTTTGACGATGGTCCGTTAGGATTCAACGTGTACCGCGAGATCAACCTGCTTGGGCGAGCGACTCCTTTGTGAAGCCTGCCGGAACCAGGGACAGCGGCATCCGCCGTCGGCAGGAGATCGTAGCGCGTCTGGCGCAAAAGCACGGCGCCGTGCTGCTCCATTTCCAGAGGGTCTTTGACGAGGCCGCGAGAATCGCGCCGGCCGACTACTGGATCTGGGACAACGTGCATCCCACTTACCGCGGCCACCAACTCATGGCTGACGAGTGGGAGCGGGTGGTGCGGGAGTTCTGGAAATAAGCGGTTCTCCTCCTCGCACGCAGCGCACGAAGTTGTAAATGCGAATGACGTCTCCCTGCGGACCGCGGCCGTGAGGGAACATCGCCGGATCGCCCGCCTTGGGGTCGCTACGTTGCGAACCGGCGCCATGAACATCCACATAGTGATAACCGCTAGAGTCTCCGCCTTCGGGTCCCGGCCTTTGAGGCCCGGCGGCATCGGGTCTCGGCGGCCCCTCCGGGCCAAAGGGTGGCCCTCCATCCGAACCAGGGGGTGGCGGACCATCCGGCCCGAAGGGCGGTGGCCTTCCCGGTCCGATAGGGGGCGGTCTATCGAACCCAGGCCCGGGGCCAAAGGCGCCGCGTCTGCCCGGCGGTCCTCCCCTCATGCCCGGTGGCGGCATCCAGCCTGCGGCACGGCCAAAGGCGACGTACATTGCGCCGCTGCCGCCTCCCAGCCCAACGTGCGTCGTGGCCGACCAGTAGAACGGATAGTCGGTCTGGTGCGCTTCGTTGGTGATGATCGTGCGGCGAAAGAGAGGGTCAATCGCCGGTGACTGAGTGGCATCCGGGCAGCGCGCGTAGTCCACAATGCTCTGCAGCTCCTTCACACTCGGCAGCCGCCAATCGCCGTGGCCAAGGTAATGCTCCGCATTCTTCTGCTGCACCCAGGCCAGCGCATCCTGCCAGTTCATGCCTTTGCCACTGTCCGTCTGGACCCACGTCAGACCAGTGGCGCGGTCCGTAATCGTGCCGTCACCGTTGTTGTAAAAGTCGTTCTTGCCATACGCTGGGTTGCCGCGCACGCACAGCACGAAAAACGTCTTCTCAGTGCCGCCCCCCGGCATGTACAGGTCATAGCCCTTGATCCGGCCATCGGCGAAGTTCACGCCGAAGATTTTTCCCATGCCCCGCACCGAGTTGCCCGCGTACCTGGTGCTCGAGGCATACTGCGAGTCAATCAGCCGTTCCCCCGCGCGCGGATCGCCGTAGGCGAACTTGAAGAAGTTCGTGTCGAGAAAGGGAATGAGGCGGGAGGCGCCAAGGTCCATGGGACCGCTCGGATCGGTGCCGCGCGCGTCGAACAACGAGTAGAGCTCCTTGATGGAGGGCAGGCGCCAGTCGTCAAAGCCGCCGAATTTGGCCGCGTTGAGCTTGGGCGGAAGCGCCTGCGCCTGGGCCCAGGTTAATTTGTCGCGGGAGGTCAATGCGCCGTCACCGTCGGTATCGGGGCTGCGCTGCCAGGTTAGGCCGGTGATGTTGTCGTGCACGGTCAGGCCATCCGCGCTCAGTGTGAAACTGGCGGGGTGGCGGGGCCATTGGGCATCCTGGCCGTAGAAAGGCTGGCCTGGCCCCGGCGGCGCGATTTCGCGGCGGTTATCGTAGCACTTGGTTTGGCCGGTATCCACGATGGGGAATGATAATAGAACAAGCGACTCCCCGTTGAAGTAGCGCGCCAGCGCGGCGATATTGCGGTCGTTGCCGTGAAAGGAGTTGATTGGACGGCGGCGATATTCGTCCACCGGCAGCGGCAGTGAGTTCGGCCCCGGCTTGGAGAAACCGTAGATGCCAAGGCGCCCGGCCGCCTCGCCCAGTAGAATCCGCCGGGCATCGTGCGCATCGCCCCAGCCGACCACGCACTGCACGAGACGGGTATGCGGTCCTTTCATTCTCGCGATCTGTTCGAGGGCCTTCGGGTCTGTGGCTTCATTCATCAGCCAGTCCACTTCCTTGAAGGGCTTCGAGCCGGCTACTACCCGCGAGCTCACATCGCAGCAACTCAACCAGATCACCGCGTCCGGTTTGACGCGGCGGGTCGTGTCGCGAATCCGCTCCCAGCAGCGGTCAATGGCCCGCCGCCGGAATTCCAATTCCTGCGCCTTGCCGACCTTGTCCTTGCCGGGAAAAGGTTCACCGAACAGTTCGCCCCACATCTGCTGCTCGCAGTCCAGCCAACTCATTTTCACGGCGCCGATGTCCCCGGGGTTCCAGACCCAATCAATCATGAAGCCATCCATCCCCGTGCGCTTGAGGCCGTCCTCGATGGACTTGCACAAGTAGTCCAGGTACTCCCTGGTCAGGGAATGTGCGGGTCGCTGGGAGCGCCGTAGCTGCGATTGGTATGCGTCAGGCCCCAGAGTGTGTTGGCCCCCACGCAATAGTAGCCCATCACCTTCATGCCCCGGGCATGACCTAGTTTGACCATTTCAGTCAAGAAGTCGCGCTTGAGGCCGGGCTGCGGCGGCACGGGGCCGCCGCGATACCAGGCGTAGCCGTTGCAGGAGACCGCGAAGGTCTGAATCACATTGCACCCCAGCGCGGCGTACCAGGCGACGTGTTCCTCGGGCGAAGCCTCCGCCCACAGCCCTGGCCGGGCAAAGCCGTTCGGCCCGCCCTCGCCCCAGTTGAAATCGACGCAAAAGGCCTTGATGGGATCGGCTGGGACTGCGGCGGCTTGCACCCGCGAGGTGGATCCCAGCAACACGGCCAGGAGGAGAGGCGGGACAAAAGTCGAGAGCAATCTCATGGTTGTCCGACGTCCAACCTCGCCCGCACGACCTGTGACCGAGCGGCCGGGAGCAATTCCGTCGCCACCAACGCACTGACGGCGAGCAATCCGTTAACCCTGCCGAGAAGTTCCATGCCCCAATGCTATAGCGGGCAGCTCCCAAGACCAAGACCGTTCGTGGTCGAGGTGATGAGCTTCGTGAAGACCCACGCTAACGCGGGAGCCGCGGAACTCCCGAAGCCGGCATCCGCCGCGCTTGCGAATGCCGCCGGGCCGCGCTGCTCAAACCAGGCGGCGCGCGGCGCGGACCGCAACCAACTGGCACGGCAGGCAAGAGTCGGAAACCTTCTGGCCGGGCGGGAAGGTCACCGCCTCATAAGCGGTGAGATGGCCTTCGGCCTGGTGATGGCAGATGTGTCCCCAGAGACACAGCCGATAGTCGTCGCGCCGGCCGAGCGCCCAAAGCCCCTCCAGGTGATTCATCAGCGGCCAATCATCGAGACAGTCAGCGAACCGTGTCATGCCGCAAAACTGGCCCCCGCCGGTCAACCGCGCGTTGACGACCCGCTGCATCCACGGGCGCGGCAGCACGCTGCTCGACAGCAGCTCCGGCCAGTAACGATAATTGGTGTAGCTGCCGAAACGGTTCGCGGTCACCTTGCCCTGTGGACGCGCGGCGAAGCCGCTCGTCTCCACCGTCGGGCTGAGCCACCAATCGCTCCGCTCGCGCGGCCAGACTTCGCGGATCGCGTCGAGCAGGAGTTTTCGCAGTTCCGCCGTCCCCGCCGGCGTTTTCGTCAGCGCGGCCCAATCATCCAGCCCGCGCAGAATCCACGCGTTGTTGTGGAAGTAAGTCGCCTCCTGGCTCTTCTCATCGGCTTCCGGTACGCCGGCGACCAGCCGGACGCGCCCATCCTGCCGCAGCAGTGATTCCAGGTGTCGCGCGAGGCTCGCCAGCGCGTCGCGATGCTGCGCGAACCACTCGCGCGAACCGCCGCGGCTGAGCAACCGCCTCGCGCTCGTCAATAACTGGCCGTATTCGCTCAACGCTGGGCCGTAGTAGGCGATCGTGCCGTCGGCACGGACAAAATGACGCAGCCAGTAGCCGAACAGTTGCTCGGCGCGCGCCGTCCCTGTCCAAACCGTGAGCGCGTCCACCGTGGCAATGATTGTCGGCGGAAAACCGTCGTGCTCCGGTCGGGCGCAAGTGCCGACGCCGTATTTGGGATGGTCGCCTTGAAACGTTGCCTCGATGTGCGCCAGGCCGACGCGCACGGCGCGCTCCAGCAGCGGATGCTCGAAACGCGCACTCGCCGGCAACCGGATTCCTGCCGCGAGCCTATCGATCCGCGACGGATCGAACGCCGGCTCGCCTCGTAGAGGCTCAGCGCATGCACGCACGCGGTCCGGCAGGTCCCTTCGAGCTCGAAGCAATTCGTCGCGAAACGGATCGCTTGTCGCCGCCAGCCATTCCGCCGGGCTGGTGTCGGCGGCGCGGCTGGGGCTTGCCATCGGTCCCGCCAGAGCGAGCGCGCCGGCGGCGGCGGCGGAATGACGCAAGAATTGCCTTCGTGTGATGAGTGTCTTCAAATGAGTTGGTGTTCCCGGCCACCGACGTCCCCTTTGGCTTCGGCCAAGCCGATCCCCACACCGCGAGGCGCACATCATCATCGGCGCCGGCGAGTCCGGAGGGTGGGGTGGCCGCCAGGGTAACGCCGCGCAACCCCAGCGTCAGCGCGCCCGCGGCCGCGCATTTCAAACAGGTTCTGCGTCGCATCATGACCCAAGCTTAATTCCCCGCACGGTGTCGGTGCCAGCGGATAAGGCGTCCATCACCACGTCCCAGCGCCTAACCCTGGTTGGTCATCTTCTCTTCGCTCGATAGTGTTTCAGCACGACATGCTGTAGCCCTGTAGCAATAGGGAGGTCATCGGATATGGGAACTACGGCGCGGCGCAGATCTTCGGTTCGCACTCCCAGATCTCGATCGTGCGCCGGTCCACCAAAATCTTGGAGCCATGGAGCAATCCCCCGGGAATCGGGGCTGGACAATGAAGGCCGCCGCGAACGACAATGATCGCCATGAAACAGCCGATCATGGCCGTCTGTCTGGCTGTGGCAGGTCTGGTTTTGGCGGCGTGTGCCCCCGGTCAAGCCCGCGCGGCCATCTACGTCGTGGACCAGGCGGCCCCCGAAGCGGCGGACACCAACCCGGGGACGGAGGAGAAACCGTTGAAGACCGTCCAGTCCGCGGCCAACGTGGCCAGGCCGGGTGACACCGTCGTGGTTATGGGGGGCAAATATGACGAGCGGGTCAAAGTCAGAACGAGCGGCACGGAAGGCCGGCCGATCACGTTGCGGGCCGTGCCTCGGCGGACGGCGGTGGTGGGCGGATTTGACCTGGAGGGGAGCTACCTCCGCATCGAAGGTTTCGAGATCACGGCCGAGAAGCCCGAGGTTGCGGTGCAATTGGCGGGGAGCCACTGCGAGGTGCTGGATAATTACATCCATGACATGATGATGGCGGTCAACGGCACTTACGGGCGGGCCGTGGCCGACGGTCCGCGGGACTACTCCGCCGTGGCCCACAACCGGATCGCCTACAACAAGGTCTATCACAGCCAATACGGCTTTATCCTGGGTGGGGAGCATTGGCTGGTCGAAAACAACGAGGTGAGCCGGCTGTTCATGTACACTCCGGGCAACCGGTACGACGACTGCGACTACTCGCGGTTCTTTGGCCGGGGCTGCGTTGAGCGCTATAATTACTACCACGGCACGGTGACGTCCGAAATCAAAGTCGCCCACGTGGACTGCATTCAGACGTTCATGGGCAAAGACACCCTGGCTCAGGACCTGCTCTTCGAGTACAACACCTGCTTCGACTGGGGCCAGGGAGCCATGGTTGAGAGCAAACCCAACATCGGCAGCGTGCGGAACTGGACCTGGCGGCACAACCTCTATTCCTCCATCCTGCCCACCTATCGGGGTGCGTGGGGGCTGGATGTCATCCAGACGCCGGACGTCACAGTCGAGAACAATACCTTCGCCGACATCGCCTGGTGCGGGGTGGGCCTGCGCGGCCAGGAATCCACTCATGGTGAAATTCGCAACAACCTCTTCTACGACATGCAGCAGGCCGTGCTCGATGGCAGCAAGGACGACTTCACGCCGGCCAATCCGCTGGTCGAATACAACCTGGCGTTCAAAACCGCGCCCTTGGCGATGGACAACAACATCAACGGCAAGGACCCCCTGTTGCGGGACGCGGAGAAACGGGATTTCCGTTTGCGAAAGGGCAGTCCGGCCGCCGGCGCGGGCAAGGACGGAGCGACCATTGGGGCGCTGGAGTATCCAAATGTTTACTACGTTGATCCCCGGCATCCCGCCGCCGCCGACGATCCGGGCTGGGGCTATCCGGCCGTGCCGCTGGCCAGCCTGGCCAAGGCCTGTGCCGTTGCGGAATCGGGCGAGACGATCGTGCTGCGCGGGGGCGTGTACCGCGAGATGCTGCGGCCCAGGAACGACTGCGTGACGGTCCGCGCCATGGAAGGCGAGCGGGCGGTTATCAGTGGGGCAGACCTGATCGAAGGCTGGAGACGCGAAGCCGATGGAAGTTGGTCGGTGCCACTGCCGACTAAACCCAGGAAGGTTCTCCGCGATGGCCAGTCGTGGGCCGAGTTCACCTATGACCCGGCCGCCAGGCGGATCGTGGTGAAGGGCGGCGACCCGAGGCTCCAGCTCTGGGAGACCGTGGTCAGGGACCAAGCTCTGGACCTGGGCGGCAAGCAGGACGTGAAGCTGGAAGGCATTGTGGTCGTTAACCTTCTGAAAGCCGAATGAACAGACTACGTCTCTTCCCGACACTCACGGCATTCGTCTGTTTGCTCGTGCCCCTGGCACACGCCCGGCAGGTGGGCCCGAAGTCCATCGATACCGCACCCAGGCCAACATTCTCTAGCTTCGCGATGGCTTCATAGAGGTTCATTCCCAACCTCGGGCCGATTGGTTCACCGGGTCAGCTCCGAGGCAAATTCGATGCATACGTGTTTGCTGAATTGTCAGGGCACGCCAAGGATAATTCTTCAGCCGGTGACGGGACAGAAAAACTGACAAACAGGCGCTTGCCTCTTGGTATTGCGCCACAATTCCAGGAGTGCACCGACGATTATTGACCTTCAGGTAAGTAATGCGCCCGCGGATCAGCGCCACCAACGAGGCGGGGAATCGTCGAATGCGATGCGGAGCATGGGATGTCGCAGATTCTGGTGCATTACTTATTTGGGAATCAATAGCGGGTTCAACCCGCCGCCGCCTCCAAGGTGGAAGCCAGGATGTCCTCAGGAGGGGAATGGCTAATGAGCCCTTTGCTTGCCTGTCCGACTGCTGTAGCCTCGGAGCCATGGACTCGTTCGCTCGCCTGCTCGGTGAAGCAATAGTCGCTCTTTTGTTTGTCGCTCGTTTATCGGCTGCAGCGCTCGCCGCCAACTCACCGGCGTTGGGCGAGTCGGAGTCCGCCCTTTCGCCCAAGCTCGGTGAAAACGGGCCGCGGATTCTCGTCAATCACGTTGGTTTTGCACTCCAAGCTGCCAAGTTCTGTCTCATCGAGGGGACCACGCCGGAGGACTTTGAAATCGTCAACACCGCCACAGGCCAAGCTGCCTTTCGGGGGCGGACCACGCTTGGGGGTCCCGACCTTGGCTCCTGGCAGGTCGGGGATTTCAGCGCCTTGGACCGCGCCGGTTCCTTCCAGGTGCGCACCGGAAACGGACGCTCGGGCACGTTCGTTATCGCGCCGGACGCTTACGAGGACGCGCTGCGGAAAACCGTAGCCTATTTCTCAAAGCAACGGTGCGGTCCGAGCGAAACTGGGTACCACGCCCCCTGCCACCTCGATGACGGCCGCCGGCGTGACAACGGCCAGCACGAGGACGTGACCGGCGGCTGGCACGATGCGTGTGATCTGCGCAAATGGGTGGATGCCACGATCTTCGGCATGATCGGCCTGGCCCGGGTGGCGGAGTTGCACCGTCCGGAATGGGGCCGAGCGTCCATCCCCGCCGAGTTGCGCTGGGGCAACCGCTATTTCCTGGCGATGCAGGACCCCGACGGTTTCGTGATGAATTACTGCGGTGGCAACGACGGGAACCGCTGGACCGATAACACCGTCGGTGACCAGGATGACCGCCCCATCCACACCGAGGCCTGCAATGCCACGGCCCAGTTCTGCTTCATCATGGCGCAGGCCGCCACCGCCCGCCTCATGCAGCAGGCCGACCCTGATTACGCCGCGAAGTGCCGGGAGGCTGCGCTGCGCTGCCTGGCCTGGTGCCGGAAGACCAACGCCGGGCGCACGGCGACCGACCTGGGCGCCGCCGTGGCGGCCTGCGTGGAACTCCACCGCACCCTGGGTAATGATCAATACCGCACACTGGCCACCGAGTACGCCCGGCGCCTTGTGGTTCTGCAGGCGCCACAACGGACAGAGGGAGCCAGCGCCGTCCGTGGCTTTTTCCGTACCTCGCCTACTGATGGGGAACCCAGCCGCGACATCTCTCATGGGTGCTGGCATCTCATTGGTTTGTGTATGGCGTTAGACCGTTTTCCAAACGACGCCGATGCGCCCATGTGGCGAGAAACGATTCGCCTCTATGTCGATGATTACCTGGCGCCCCTGATGGCCCGCAACGCCTTTGCCATCGCTCCGTTCGGCCTTTATTCCAAAGACCCTGGCGGCAGCCGGCGCGCCGGCGAGTACTCGTATCGCTATTTCATGGAACCCGGCCGGCGGTGGTGGGTGGGAATCAACGCCAACCTCGCATCCACAGGGGTGGGTCTGGCTCAAGCCGCGAGGCTCCTGAAAGAACCGCACCTAGCTGCGCTGGCGCAGCGGCAGCTCGACTGGATACTGGGCGTGAACCCGTTCGATGCCAGCACCATGACCGGCGTGGGGCACAACCAGCCCAAGCAGTTTGTGACGGGCGAGTTCAAGCCAGTGACGCCGCTCATTGATGGCGCCGTCATGAACGGCATCGGCGGCACGCCAGATGACGCGCCCGATCTCAAACCCGGCAGTTGGCAGACGTGCGAGTATTGGACCCCAATGGTCTGCTACGCCATGTGGCTCATGAGCGAGCTTTCCGCCCGGCCGGGTGAATAGAGGGCTTCATGGCTTTGTTGCCGGATCCTCCGCGCCCAAGGCAGCTCGCATGAATGGGTTCGTCTTCCACGCGCCAAAGCGAGGATCGTTCGTCCATTTCTGATAGCTATCCTCGATCCCTTTCGCCAGGGGCCAATCGCAGATCGCTTCGCCATTCCGGACCAGTCTCAGATGGCCGCCGATGTCACCGGTCATACGGAAGGTCGCAGTTACTTCGAGGCCATCCACGGAGAATTTCGCCTCTGCCTGGCCGGCTGCCTCGAGGGTCTCCACCGGAAACATCGTTTGCACCGTGTCGTCGCTGGCCCAGAGCACGTGCAGGAAGACGTCGTCGGTTCGCGGTACCTCCGGCTCGACCTCCACGCGCCACCAGCCGATGCCGATTTCCTCCTGATAAGCTGGCGTGCCGACCTTTTCCCACCAGACGTTGTACATGTCGCAGTTCTCGCCATTCACCTCGAACTGGTGGCCCTTGCCGCCGAGCACGCGGATGCTGGCCTGGCGCGGGAGCAACGTTCGGCAGAATAGCGCGCTGCCGCCATGCGCCGCGCGCAGTACGCGGCCGGTGGCAAGAAAATGTCCGTTAGTGTGCACGCGTGTGTCCGGCACGAGCTGCCCGTCCAGGCACTGCGGCTGGGCCATGGTGTGCAGATACCAGCGCTTGACGTCGCCCGCCCTGGCCGCGCGCGCGCGGTCGAAGATCACCACCACGCCCGGACGGAGGTAAAGGAACTGCCGAGTAAAGGCGGTGACCACCTTCGGATCATAGGAGCAGCGGGCGTCACCCGCGGCGTAGCAGAACTCGGGTGTGGTTTCGTAGGCCTGAATCACACCGGCCTGGCGGCTCCAACGGTTCTCGTCGGTTGCAGGCAGCCCGTATTCCTTGAGCCATTCGAACGGCACGCGTGAGACCTGGCCGCCCAGCACCGTGTGGCAAAGCGGACTCGGGTCGCTGTTGGTGTCAACCGTGATCGAGTTGTGAGCAATCGTTTGAGCGAAGTAATTCTCATGGTGCTTGCCATCCGAGTATTGCTGCTGTTCGGGGTTGTTGAGGCCGCGCGTGCCGCTGTCGCATGCCAGGTAGGCCTTGCGGTAAATGATGAACGAGTTGTTGTCACCGTGGTTGCGGCCGTCGGTCTCGAACCGCCCGCAGTGGAAGTGAACAAACGTGGCGTCCGGGCCCCAATCGCTGCGCACGCAGACGTACCCGCGCGTGCGGAACAGCATGTCCGGCGGGAAGTGTTCCGGCGCCAAGTCCGGCACCTCGGGGTCATAGAACAGCAGCATGCCCCAGTCATTGTGCAGGATATCGTAGTAAGCAGTGCTGCCGCAGACGATGTTCCGCGTCCACCATCCCGTCAGCCCGCACCGCCACTTGGCCTGGGCGATGGAGACAAAGTCCTCGGCGCCGGTCTCGATGGGCGCATGGCGGGCGCCCCAGGAGTTGATCCCGATGTTCACCGTGAGCCGCCGATTGGGCAGCGTGTGGTAGAGGTAATAGGGCGCCATGGTCCTGGCCCAGTTAAACCCCTCGAACCAGTCCTCGCCTGTGGCGGCCCGCCAGGCCTGGAAGGCGCCCATGGTGCCAACATACTCGTGCTGGCCGATGTAACCGTGGCTGTTGCCATCGCCTCCGCGATCAGCGGCCCAGGCGTTGAGATACTCCCTTCGCGCGAGGCACCATTGGCGCATCTCGCTGAGCTTGCGCGCGACCAGGTCGTCCTTCTCGCCGCTTCCCCACAAGGCCAGGCACTGGATGAGCACACTGCCCTCGGGATAGGGCCGCTGGATGTAGGCGAGCATCTTCTGTTCGCATTGGCGGCGCTCCTCCGGCGACAGCAAGTCATAAACCAGGTCATATCCGTAAGCCCCTTCCGTCGCGTAAACGCCGAAGGGGGCGTTTCGAGTCAACTCCCGGCAGGCCTGCCCGTACTTTGCTTCGCCCGTAAGGTGGTAGAGCAGACCCAGCGGCACCAGCATCCTGGCCGCGCCTTGGGATTGCACATGGGCCATCCCTTGAGCCAATTGGGCATCGACGGTCTGCTTCAGGCGCGCGTAGATGTCCCTCAGCCCAGGCGTCGCAATGCGAGCGCGAAGCGCCCCGAGATCCGCCTTGGTGAACAGCAGGCGGGGGTGCTCTTGGCGCATCAGGGCGGTGTCGGACCTTACTCCAAGTCTGTCGATCTCCTCGTCGGCCGGGGCAATGTGGACCCATGCAGCACTGGCAGTTAAAGCAGCCCACAAGCAAAGGCAGCCTGATTTCATGCAAGACAAAGCGCTGTTGGTTTGTTCATTCGCTTTAAGGAAATGTCGGATTCGGGTTCATGGAGACTCCGGGACCCAAGCCGCTACGGGGCTTTTGCCTGCGGCGAGGCGCCGGCGACCGGCCAATCCAGATGCCGGTGCAAAAAGTCAAAAGTCCCCTTGCCGTTGATTGTATGGGGGCCGGTGAACCACTCGATGGCGCATCGGTCGCGAAGTCCCAACCGGGCCTCATAAAGAAACCGCGTTTTGGCGAACTCGTACGCCACGGTTTCGTCCGGCGCCACCCCGTCGAAATGTCCGCGTTCGACCATGAATGGGCGTGGGGCGATCAAGGCCGCCATTTCGGCGTAATTGAAAGTGCTGCCCAGGTCGAACTCGAAGATTTCATATTCGGGCATCCGGACATAACTGTAAGGGCTGAGGGTGGACGCGCATTTCCACACCCAATCGTTGAAATCGCCCGAACAGATGGACAGGCAGTAGTTGGTCACCAGGGCCGGTACGCGCATGGCCGTCTTGCCGCCGTAGCTCAGGCCGTAAAAGCCAATCCGCGCCGGGTCCACAAACGGCTGCGCCTTGAGCCATTCAGTGATTTGCTGGTGCTGAGGCACGATGAGCGAGTACAGGGTCTTGCCCAACGGATTGGCCTTGCGTTGAAGGGTGCGAAAGCGGTCACGGAAGAGATACAAGTTCTGAGGCGCGAACGTGATGAAGCCCTGTTCGCACAACCTGGCGGCAAAATCGTGATAGGCTCCGGAGTTGCCCGTGATCGTGTCTTCCGGCCGGCCCTCCAGGCCGTGCTGGCAAACTACGACGGGCCGCCGTTCACCGGGTTTGAGGTCTTTGGGCAACAGCAGGACCCCATAAGCGATCACGTCCGGAAAGACATCCAGCACGACCTCATAACCAGTCCACTTGGGCTGGTCATACTTCACTCGTGAACGGGGATTAGCCGGCAGCAGGGGCTCGTCGAAACGCCCAATCACCTCGTCGTAAAAGAAATGGCGATAGCTCTCGGCACTCTGGCGGAATTTCTCCGGCGACGTGGTATCCAGGTTGGCCATGAATTTCTGGCGCGTGTAAGGGCTCTCGGCCAGCAGTTTCTGGTTGTGTCGATCCAACTCGTGCAACTGCCGGGCCTGGCGTCCTGCCGGGTCAAAGTCAGTCCACAACTTCTCAGGCCCCGAACCAGCCGGCATAAGGCGGGCCTGGCCGGCCAGCGCAGTCAAGAACGCACCCAAAGCCTGCTCACTGCCAAACGAGCCCGCCCCAGTGTCGCCGCTGATGGCCAACTCCAACTGCGGCGATGGCTTCAGCCCAGCTACCAGCCCACGGGCCCGCTCAAATTCCGAGCGAACCTCATTGAGCGTTGGCGTCGCGAGGACGGCCGGCGCACCGTTGAACCGTTGGGGCGCCTCCCACCCGCCCCCGCCCCGGAGTGTCACCTCCGGCCCCCGGGCCGCTTCGATGATGAGGCTGCGCGGAGCAATCATGGCCGCGAGCTCCGCATCGCCAAATTCCCGCAACAGGCCAAAGACGTTGCGGTCGACGGGTTGCTGCCAGAGCTTGAGGCGATCACCGAAATATCCGCTGACGCACACCGCATTGATGCGCGTGTCCAACGCACCGGCATAAAACGCCAGCAGGCCGCCTTCGCCCCAGCCGAGCACGCCTATTTTGACGCCGGGATTGGGAGTTTGGTTGGCCATCCAGTCTGTGGCCGCCAGCACTTTTTGAATCTCGTAACCGATCAGGTGCCGGCCCAGTTCAAAGGCCGAGCGGCAAATGAACTCTCGGTGCGAAAGCAAAGCCTGCGGATCGACGCCGCGGTCGATCAATACGGGAACGATGACGCGACATCCGCTCTCGGCCAGGCGCCGCGCAAACTGGCTCTCGGGCGCAATGCCCTCGCTCAAGCCGACCAGTTGCTCAGGGATCTGGTCGGCGTCCGGAAGGGCGACGATGTTGGCGATCGGAGCGCGATTGATCGGGGTGAGCAGCAAGCCTTCGCCGGTTACATCACCGAAGGCCGGCCAGCGGACGGCAAACACCTCGTAGTCTTTGCCGCGCCCGCAGAGTGCAGGGCGAGTGGGAGTCGCGAGCAACTCAAGTCCCACCGGGCTGACTCGCGGGTCACGCACGCCCAGGATGTGCGCCAGGTGCTGCCGGTTGGTCGCGAGGGAACGCTCGTACGCCTGCCAGGAGGAAAAATCCCTGTGCCAGAACCGGGCGCGCCCCACCACCGATTCCTCGAGTTTGCGCAACAGGAATCGATCGGCACCCACCACGAGGTTGGAAGCAATGTCGCCTGACATCGTCAGGGGCGCGGTGTCAGCCAGTGGTTGGCTTTGCGCCAGGGACCCCCAGGTCGAGGCGCCGAACCCGGCGAGCAAAACCAGGACGCGAAACAGGGTCCATTCCCAAGCCGTCTCCTCGAATTCTCCGTAGGCCTTCATGTGCGAATTATGCAGGCGGTGCAGCCTTTTGTCTCGGACATTCGTGACGCACCGAGCCGTGTACCGAACCTCCGCGTGTTCTAGCGAAAACACCACCACAGTGCGGTGACAATTAGGAACAGGGCCATCATCCAAGCCCCGGCAAATCTCAGATCACGCGGTGACTCCCCCTCGCCGCCGATCCAGGCGAAAGCAAACGCGCCCTTGCGCACGGCCTCCGGCGGCGGAGGAGTCAACCGGCTCACGACAACCAGGGCGACAAAGCTCGACCTCCGAGCCCTTCCATTTGCGCGCGAAGTACAAGCCCAGCGCAACGGTCACGATGAAGTAGGCCACGACGATGAGGTAGTCGGCCGCGCTAAGCACAAGCCCTGGGCGTACCTTGCCGCTACGCCGTCTTCCCCAGATCACGCGTGTACTCTGCGTTGGCGCCGATTTCATCGAAGAACCACGGGAACATCCCGACGATGACGCCGTCGGTGGGCTTGATGTTCTCGAAGGCGAACTTGAACGCCGCACGCACGGTCTGCTGGTTTCGAACAATGCCGTCCGGCGCCGAGGATCTTGAAACCCAAACACGGCTGTTTCACCTGGCGGACCACCTCCGTCATCGCCTTGGGGTCGTCCCGAAAGAACGGCAAGCCGAAATCGAGCATCGGAATCTCCGCGCCCTTGTTTACCATCTGGCGGGTGAGGAAGTAGAAGCAAGTCATGAAGAAATCCACCTCCCAACCTTCGTCAGCCACGCGCTTGATACAGTCTGGATTGTGCGCCGAGACGCCGGCGAGCACGCCGCAGTCGTGGGCCGCCTTGACGTAATCGTGGACCAGGCCGGCCTTGCCCTCGGCAAAGAGCCGGTCGGTCACGCCGCCGTGATGGACCATGGCGATGGGCTGCGTGCGCCCGACCGTGTCCTTGATGTTCTCGCGCTGCGAATCCAGGCAGAAAAACGACATCCGGCTCCCGCGCTCGCGCAGCGGACGGAGGTAGGGCAGCGCGCGGTCGGGGTCGGCAAACTGGTGGGCCGTGATGCCCGCGCGCTCGCAATTCTGGAGGAACTCCACGGTGCGCTCGGGGGTGAAGTAATCATTCATATACCGATCCGCGTGCTGGCCGGAGTATGAATAGCCCAGGATTGGGTTGGAGCCGGCTACCAAGCGGCTGATGCGGTGCTTGCCGATTTGAATCGTGGGCAATGTCGCTGAAACCAACGACGTTTTGGCGGCCTCCACAGCTCGCGTGGGGCTCAACGCAGTGGCGGCGGCTAATCCAGCCACCTGCGCCAAAAAGCTGCGTCTGTCGGTTAATCTGATTCCCTCCTCAAGTGGCTTGCGGGTTTGCATGAGTCGTTGTTCCTTTCACACAGCATATTCGGGGCGCTGACGGAACCCTCCACCGCCACCACCGTCCTGCGGGTCGTGGTGGAGACGTGTGCCATGGGCCCGTCTCTGGGCTGCCGTTCGGCGTTGCAGGTTCACAGCCGCAGTTTATGCCCCGGCCGCAACCGGAGCAAGTCGAAAGGTTCGCTTCGTGATCTTGCCCTATCCAAAGAATAGCTGCCCTGCCCCAGGCTTGCCTGGGGCTGGACCGCTGGACATACTGGCGGTCCGACGTGTTATGCTGAATCGATCGTCGTGGATTGTCGGAGTGGGCCTTATGCTGGCTTGGATGGTGGCAGCCACGGCTGCCGGTGCCCAAGCCGTCCGTGCCTTCTATGTGGACGCAACGCGCGGCGATGACGCTCAGGATGGGCTCAAACCGGAAACTGCCTGGCGCTCGCTCGCCAGGGTGAACCAAGCAACGCTCGCTCCCGGCAACCGAGTGCTCTTTCGTCGCGGTCAGACCTGGCGAGGCCAACTCGTGCCGCACAGCGGCAACGCCGGCGGGGTCATCACCTACAGTGCCTTTGGCGAAGGCGACAAACCTATACTCCTGGGTTCGGTCGCCGCCGATCGGGACGAGGATTGGCAACCTGCCGGCCAAGACATTTGGGCAACGGTCCCTCTACGCTTCGAGCCACTCGGGGTTCACGCCGATTTGAACCCAGGTCCATGGTCGCTGCACCACGAAGCCGGTGCGGCCTGCACCCTCACCAAGGAGAAAGATCAAGGTGCAACCGTGCTCCGGTTGGCCTGTCAGAATCCCGGCAGACGGGCCAACCACCTGCAACTGTTTGTTACAGGCCTGACGGTGCAGGAAGGAGAGCATTATCTCTTCACCTTTCGGGCCCAGGCCACTCGGCCATGCACGCTGGCGTCAGTTTCATTGATGAAAAGCGGCGCCCCGTGGACGGCTTACGCCGTCACCGAAACCACGCTGCCCGCCATTGGCACGAACTGGGCCGAACACACCGTCCGGTTCCAGGCGCGCCAAACCGCTACCGACGCCCGGCTCACGGTTTTCCTTGGCGGGGCGCTGCCGGCAGACTCCGTGTTTTACGCGGCATTGCACAAGGTGACATCGGCTGGGGCGAACCCCGCAACGGAGGTGAACGCGCGCGACTACTTCCCGCCGCCCGAATCACAAGGCGGCTGGCGCCGGCTCACCGCGCCCGAGGAGATCCGGGCCGTCGGAAGGATGGATCCCGCGAAACTGGACGGCCTGCGGGACTGGCTCCTGAAATCAGACGATCGCGATTTCGCTGCCGTTATCATCCGGCGCGGCTACATCGTTTTGCAGGTCGAACGCGGCAATAGCGCCGCAACCGACTCGCGCCGTGTGGCCTCGGTTTCGAAAGCCGTGTGCGCCACCGTGCTGGCCGTCGCCTCGGAGTGGAGCCAACACGGCCGGACCCCGCGCAAGATGACCTTTGACGACCGCGCTTTCGATTTCATCCCCTGGGCCCAGCCGCTGAGTGATCCCCGCAAGGCTCAGATCACCATCAAGCAGCTTCTCAATCATACCTCCGGGATTTGTCCCGAGGCCACCGGCGCGCCCAACGACGGTTCATGGGATTATATTCTGGGCCACACCGGTGACCCGCGCACCGAAAAGCTGGCATTCGATCCCGGCGCGGGCTGCGGTTATTCAACTCACGCTCTGGACCACGCCGCTTTGGTGTGCGAGAACGTGACCGGCAAGCCCTATGACCAGTTCGCCATCGAGGTGCTGTTCAAGCCGCTCGGGATCGAGCACTGGTGGTTTCAGTATTACGATGGCAGGATCGGCCGCCACCCCTCGCACGGGTTGGGCCTGCCGGCGTGCGATCTGGCACGCATTGCTTACTGCCTGTTGCGCGAAGGCCGCTGGAACAACCATCAGGTCATTCCCAAGTGGTTTGTGGACCAGACGGCGAAACCGACCAGCGAGGTCAAAACTCCCGAACTGCGCTGGAAACTCAACCCACAGGTCTTTTCGCATGCTTGGGAACTGCCGGCGCGGCACTGGCCCGAAAGCGGCCGCAGCGGGGAGGGCATCCCGGCTGACGCCCGGGCTAAGCCCGGCTCGGGGGGGCAGCTCATCGCCTTCGTGCCGAGTCTCAACTTGGTCGTCACCCGCCAGACCGGCGGCAGCGGCGACTGGGCCTTTGAAGAATACGTGCGCCGCGCCTGCGCGGCGGCCATCAAAACGGCCACGGTCGAGGTCCGCCTGGAGGACGTGTATTACCAACTGCCTCGCTGGTGTGTGGGCGCAAAACTCACCGCTTATGCCAGCGACTACGCCGGCGGAGACTATCCCAGCGACCGTGAGCGGTCCAAACGAACGACGCCTGACGGCAAGACCTGGCTCACCTGCATCGGAGAGATGAAGCTGGGCTTTCTGGGCGCTTCGATGGTCAGCCAGGGCCGGCCGCCCAACCAGGGCAAACCTGACCCTCATTACGACGACTGGCGAGTCGCTGCCGGGGCTGTGGCGGCCAACGGCGGCGGTGTCATGCTCGAGTACATGGCCGGAGTTGGCCCCTGGCCCGGGATGCCGCGGGGGACAACCAACGCCACGGAGCTGGCAAGCAGCGTGGACCCTGACCCCGGCCCCTGGAGCGTGCAGAATTGCCTGGATTGGGCCGACTACCTGGCCTCGGTCCATGGGGCCGACAAGCTGCGTCTGGCTGAAGTCTACAACGAGCTGGCCACGATGAACGATCGGCAGATGGGCTCTCATTCCGGCACCTACTGGTATTACAGTAGGGATTTCAAGAACTACGACCGCCTGTGCGCCGATTGGGCGGCCAATCATCAACAGGATTATTATCGCCCGCTCAAAGCCAAATATCCCCACATGGTGATTTGCGGCGGCTCTTACTCCGATCCGCAGCCTGTGCCAATGCCGGCGAAGCGCCGCGTTATCTGCGCGGCTATCCCGGGGCCGAATCTCCGCTTCGAATCCCAACACCCAATACCAGGATGCGCTCTCGCTGCACTGTTACGGTTTTCAGGCCGCGAGCAACGCGTTCAATACGCCCGGAGCGCCCTCGGGCGGCGTGCAGGCTATTTTCAATAGCATTTTCTACCCTGTCCTGAAGCACCCCGGCTTGGTTTCCGGCTACCGGGCCGGGGTTGACGAGTGGCTGGGTTGCCTGCGTGCCTTGGAGCATGGGACCACCAACAAATTGGTCAACAGCGAGTGGTGGGCCTACTGCCCGGAAGCCGTCAGCGGCTGGTATCCAGCCGGGGGCAGGGAAGGCTCCCATCAGGCGGTGGCCGATGTGTTGGGCTGGATTGTTCATTGCCAGCAGGCCGACCGGTGGCAATTCGAGGCCATTGAGTACCACGCGGTGAACCTCTGCAGCGGGCGGAAAGCGGATGCGCTGGGGCGACCGACCGAGATCAATCTTCCGGATGTGTTTTTCTGCGAATCCGCAGGCCAGCTCTGGAGACTGGGACGGTATTATGCCGTCAAGGACATCTGCTGCCGTTTCGCCAACCACTACCCGAAGTTGGTGCGCGCCCGGGTCCAGGGTCCACCCAGCCCGCCCAGCGCCAGGAACAACTCGCCCGGAACGCAGATCCAGGCCTGCGCCGGCTTGAGCGAGGACCAATCGGCGCTGGCCATTTGCCTGGCCAACATCGGGGACACCGCGCAAGCGGTGGCCCTTTCGTGGGGCCGTCGCGCTGTCGGAATGCCCAAGGTGATCGAGATTCCGCCGGAGCTTGCGCCCGAGACCCCGCTCAGCCAGGTCCCTGGCCTCTCGTTTCGGGATGCGGCGCACGACGCCGTTGTCTTCACCCTGCAGGGCTATAGTTCCGTTTTGGTCGAAGTCTCGCTCCGGGTGGCTCCGCTCAAGTCTCCTACGCCATGAAAGCACCTTTTGGAATCGGGTTGTCCTTGGTTCTGCTGATCGCTGTTCAGGCCGGAGGCGCCGAAAACGCTGATTGGCCGCAATTGGCGCACGATCCCGGTCGCACCGCCTGCGCGTCGAAGGGGGTTGCCCCTCCCTACCAGGCACGCTGGATCTGGTGCGGGCCGGATAAGACGTTGCGCAACCGGGCGGCGGATCCGACGTGGCCGAACGACCTGGCTGTGGGGACCAAGCCGGGCGTGAACTACCCGATGCCCGAGCGGGTTCCTTTCACGTTTGCCGGGCGCGCTCAGCCAGTGGCTGCCGGGGGGCGGGTGTTCATCGGTGACATGGACGGAACGGTCTATGCAATTGCTTTGCAGGACGGCCGCGCGCTTTGGGCCAGCCCGAACCCGGGTGGCACCTGCGCCGCGCTGGCCGTCGCCCAGGATGTCGTGGTTGCAACGGCGATCCCTGGAGGCATGGCTGGGTTCGACGCGGCCAGCGGCCGCCTGCATTGGCACCTGGATACGCCCAAGGCTATCACCGGCGCTCCTTTGGTTGTGGGCGACAAGGCCTTCACCGGATGCCACGACGGACGGGTCTATGCCGTTGAGGTTTCCACGGGCAGGCTGCTCTGGACCAGCCCGTCCTTGGGCGCGCCTGTGGTCAGTGACCTCTGTGGCGACGATACGGCTCTCTACGTGGGCGCCGAGAACATATTCTTCCATAAACTCGATCCCACCAACGGCCAGGTCCTCGGCAAAACCCGGCTCAACGG
This sequence comes from uncultured bacterium, assembly GCA_963749495.1. GTDB lineage: Bacteria > Verrucomicrobiota > Verrucomicrobiia > Limisphaerales > UBA8199 > CAVQND01. Next base: position 120,928 of record CAVVMW010000008.1, on the reverse strand, counting down.
CCAGTCCTTCCGCATGCTGTTCCCGGTGTTGCACCATGGATTGTTGTTCGTGCAAACCGTCCAGCCGATCTGCGTCGGCAGCGAGTACGTGATGGAGGGCGTGATGCGCGACAGCCCGGATATTCGGAGCGAGCAAACCAATATCCTGCGGTGGCTCTCGGGCGATACGAATGGCGGGCAATGGTCGGACGCCTCACCAGCTTGGAAGCATCTTTTCGTGCTCCGCGCCGCCGACCTGTCCGAACCGTTTACGGTGCCCAACGGCGCAGCGGATGGCTGTGGGTCTCCCGCGCCGCCGCCGGTGGTGGACGGCGCAGGCCGAGTCCTGGCGTGGTTCAAAACCGCGCACCCCACGCTGACCGCCAAAGGTGCGTTCGGCACGCGTTACTCGATGGACATCTCGGCCATTGACCTGGCGACCGGGTTGCGCGTGCCCATTGACAACGGACATCTCAGCGGCACGACCGGGGAGAGCGACAACCTCTTTGCGCTGAGCGCCGGCGGACCTTTTCTCTACCTGCGCCAGCGCTTTCGCGGGACAAAGGTCATCGACCTGGAGCACAGCACCGCTCACGCGATCCAGGCAGCGTTGCGTTCCCAGGACGGAGGCAACTGGCTGGCCGACGTGGTTTACAGCGACACGCGCGGCCTGCCGCGTCACTCCCAACCGGAGCTCGCAGGACGCGAGGCTGTAGTCATCGCCGGGGACAAGCTGCTGTTTGCTGAGGAATACTGCGTGACCTGCATCGAGCACCGCGCGCCATGAAGACCATGAACCAACCCCTGCGGCCGGCAATGCTCCTCATTTGTGGATTGTTCCTGGCTGACGTGGGCTTCAAGCCGGTGCCTGGCTGGGCCGTCGAGGGCCCTTGGGACAAGTACATCTGGGAGACTTGCCGGTGCTCGGCAGTTCCCGTCTCCGCGAGCAACCTGGTGACCGAGCTCCGCGACGAGGTGGACAAGGTCCTTGCCGCCGGACCGCTGGCGCCGATACGGACCGTTTATGCGGACCTGGAGCAGGACCCCTATTTCATGTACTGGCAGGGTGGGCGTATCGTCACCACGCTGGCCATGGCGTGGCCGCATTTGACCGATTCCCAGCGCATCAAGGTCAGGAGCTACATCCGGGCTGAAATCGGAGATGAGCAACGAGCGCCGTGGGCGCTCAAAGGCTTCATCCCCCCGGACCGGGGTTCGCGACGCGAACTGCACACCTTTCATGAGCCGCGTGGATGGTGCCGATACCGGTCCATGTGGGGCAAGCGAAAACCCACGATGGGCAGCTTTTACGGCCTTTGGCTTTATGCCGACCGCTCCGGAGATTGGGCGACGATTCAAACCTGTTACTCCAAGCTCGCCGAACTCTACTCGCGTAAGGCGGCCGAGGGCGATCTCTACGGGACGATGGGCGCGCATATCGCCATGGCGCGAATTGCCCGGCATTTTGACGATAAGCCCCGGATGGTGTTAGCCGTCAGCAACGCGCTGAACGCGTTTCAGATGGGGACCAATTTCACCGCCGTCGAGACGGCCACCCGGAAGTACTGGCCAGAGCGTTACGAGCCGCGTCAGCAGAACCTGGTCTATCAGGGATGGATGTTTCTCGATCTCAGCCCGGAGGTTGGCCGCTACCTGGCCGAGCACGTGAGGGCCGAAACCCTGGAGCGCCATAAACAGGGATTGAAGCAGTTTCCGTTGTTCTGGCTGCGGGAAGTGCCCTACTGGTCGCGGTGGACGGGCGACGAGGGACTGGGCATCCCGACGGAGTTGATGGGCATGATTGTGCCCGTCGAGCGGTGGGTGGCGCAGGTCCCTGCCGCAACCCTCGCGAGCTACACCCGCAGTGCCCCCATTTGCCTGGGAGACTGTTACTGGCTTGAAGCCCTGGTGATGGCCATCGAGGCGGCGGGCCAAACCCGGTGGGAAAGCGTGGCTCTTTGATCAAAGTCCCGAAGATTGACTCATTGGGTTACTTACCGGAATCGACGTCCGGGAGCCAAATGTCAGCCGGCCAGGGCGCCACGTTCACCGTGTCATACACCTGCAGCTCCGAAAGCCCCAGGCCTTTGCCCTCGATCGGTGTGCAAATGAACCGAAATCAGTGTAATCGGGCTGGTTGCCGGTAACCCAATGCAGATTATAGACTTGGGCTTCACCGGAAAGTTCCAAAAGGCCCAGCCCCGCCGCGGTCATCAAGATAATGGCCCTGAGGTTCATCGGCTCCTCCTCGAATCAGTCCACAATCGCCTTCCGGTTGGTGATCACGGCCGCGCCCTGGCCGTTCATGACGTGACTCATCCCGCTGTTGCGCTGACCTCCCAGCCGGATGGTCACCAGGTGATGCAGCTTCACTCCGGGAGCAAGGGGCGTTTCAAAGGCGTTTTCGGCGACCACCGGGGCGGCATGGAACACACAGTAAACGCCGAGGCCCCAGGCTTCGTGGGTGGTCACCGCGTCGGCCACCTTGTAGGAGGCGTAACCGTTGACTTCACCATGCTTCCAGGCCTCTTGGCTGGGAGGATCGTAGGGCAGCTCGGATTGGTAGAAATAGACCCTCCCGCCGTTGGCGTTCCAAAGCGTCTGATACTCTTGCGTGTGCTCCACGAACAAACCGTAGATCGTGACGTTGTTGCCGTTGACGATCAGCCCGTTCTTGTTGACGTTGGAATTCCAGCCGACGCCGCGCCCGTGATCCGCGCGCCAGAGCCAGAAATTGTCCCCGACGGTGTTGCGGCTGTCAATCGCGAGCAGGCAGTCCGCCTTGCCGGCCTGCGCGCCGCCCGCCCGGCAGCAGAGGTCCCAAAGAAAGACGGGGTCCGCCGCATGAGACACTCGTGCGCCGGCTTCGCCGATCTGCACGAGCGTCGGTGAGCTGACGTCCCCGGCCTCGACCAGTAGGCCACCCATCTTGACCCCGTCCAGGTCATCCACCACCAGAGCGGAAGTGCCGTTGGTCGGTTGCAGGGTAGGATAGCCCAAACCGAGGACGATAGTGCCTGGATGCGTTACCCGGATGGGGCTTTGCAGACGATAGATGCCCGGTGTCAGCAGGAGATGCTTGCCCTGGCTCAAGGCGGCGTTGAGGCTGGCCGAGTTGTCGGTTTCCGGCTTGGCCAGGTGGAATCGCTCAATGGGGACCGACGTGCCCCGTTTAGGCGCGGTGGGCCAGGTCGTGCCGGCCGTGCCGTTCGTGGCCAGGTCGGGAACCATCACCTCGTAATTCCCGTTCCCGTCCACACACAGATACGGTTTCTCCCGAATCACCGGCGTCTTCTCGATGATGGTGTAGGGCGGATTTGGCCACTGCCCGCCGGGCGGATGGGCCACGCCGACAAACACCATGTTCCAGTTCGCCCCCTTCCAACCGCCCCAGTCGGTATTTCGGGACAACCACTGCTGCTGCGAGCCCGAGTTCACCTCGCCGTCGATCCGGCTGTCGGCAAGGAACCCGCCGCTGGACCAGCCGCCATCCCACAGATTCAAGGCGCCTTTGACGTGGACGCGTCGCATCGCTGTGGCCTGCGAGACGGCCCAAACGTTGACGTTGCTGTCCAGTGTAGGGATGAGCGAGAGGTTCTCCACCGACCGCCAGAAATTGCAGGTAGCGTTGTGGTTGGCCATCCAGCGCGCCTTGGAACGGACCGCTCCGGTTATCTCCACATCGTCGGGAGACCTGCCCAACCCAAGCACCTGCATGTAAAAGCCGACCTGCACATCCAGGTTGTATTTCCCCGGCTTGAACAAATAGGCGTAGCGGTTGCTGCCGAGTTGGCTGCGCTCCTGCTGGTTGAAGATAGCGTCTATCCGGTCCTGGATGTTCGTCATCGCCGGATCGAAGATGAGGACATGCGGACCAAAGTCAGGCCCGCCAGCGGCCGCGCGGACTGAACTCGCACCACAGGCCACCAGCAGGCCAACCGCCAGGAATACAGAGTATCTCGATTTCATAGTGTGGTTTGTGTTCATGTGACGACGGATGGACGGCTGGGCGGATATGGGGCTGAAACCGGCGCGGGTTGCGACATCGCCGTGCCGGCAGTCACGGTGAGGGGGGGGGCAGGATGCGGAACGTGGTCCAGCCCGATGCCATCAGCCTTAATCTTCTGCCGAACGTCATGGGCGAATTATGCAAGCGGCGCGGCCTTTTGTCTTGGACAATCACGGCGGACTTCGGGGTTGTCCCGCTGCGGCTGGATTGCCAGCGATGCCGGAATCAGGCGAGATCGGTATTGAGTCCCCTTGACTCCTCAACGCCCGCCGGAGCAAGCTTCATGACCATGAACGCGCTCCAGAGGTCAATGCACTTGCCGCTCCCTTGTTTTGTCGTCGCCGGGCTGTTTGTCATCGTTTCACCCCTGGCGTCATCGGCGGGATCAGCGATGGCGACTGATTCCAGTCCGTTGCACGACAAGGCGGCATACCTGCAGCGCGATCTCATCGACAAGCACTGGCTGGACGGCCTCTACGTAAGCATCGTGCCCGCCGCTCCGCCAGGAACACCGTCGCCGCATACGGTTGACCAGCCCGGCAATGTCATTCATGCGGGCGTATGGACCGGCCGTTACCTTGCGGGCGTGGGCTACCAGTACGCGGTGACGAAGGACCCCTGGGTGCGGCGCCACGGTGGGGAGATTCTACGGGCTCTCAGGATTCTGCGGGAAGTCACCGGCAAGCCGGGATTGCTCGCGCGCGGCTATGTCAAAGGGCACGGTCCGGTCGAGGATTGGGAGCGCAACGGCCAGGATTCACCCGAGTGGCACCAGGGCCAGGGCAAATTCTCGGATTATCGCTGGCACGGTGATGTCAGTGTGGACAACTTCAACGCGGTGCTTTACGGCTACGCGATCTACTACGATCTCGCCGCGGATAAAGAGCAACGCCGGTCCATTGCCCAGGAAGTGGACGCCCTGATGACGCACCTGGTGGACAATCATTGCCGGATCATCGACGTGGATGGCGAGGTTACCCTATGGGGTCACGTGGGCATCGATCCGGACCCCGCGCGGGACGACTACTACCGAAAGGTCTATGCGGCCAGATTCAACCGGACTGGCACCACGAATGAGACCTGGCGGCCTCCTCTGCGCGCCTCGCTGATGCTGCTGCCGGACCTGCTGATTGCCCACCACATCACGGGAAAGGCGCGCTACCTGGACCTTTACCAGCAGGTCATCGTCCGGTTCAAGGACAACCCGGATCGGATCCGCGACTCGGGTCCGTTCAGCCTGGAACGGTTGGCACGGGTGAATCACAGCAGCGAGGGCCAGGCCTACGAGGCCTTGTACAACCTGATACGCTACGAACAGAGCTCCGAGTTGCTGCCCATCTACCGGAAGTGGGTCGAGGAGTTGTGGGAGATGAATTGGATGGAGGGTAATTCGCTTTTCACTTGGATGACTTGCGCTTTGCTTCCCGAATATCGGGCGCCCGTAAACCCAGGGGGCGCGGCGCCCGAGCCGCGAGCGATCCCCCACGTGGAAGAGGCGAAGGCCATGGCCTTGTTGACGTTGCGCCTGTATCCCGTTGATCGCGTGATGCGGCCGGTGATGAACTCGCTGCGCACTGACCTCGAACGCAATCCTTTTGCACGGCGCGAACCGTTGAGCGCCCGGCCTATTCCCATCAATGAGCGACCGCTCGACAACGAATACGCGTGGAAGGGCAACCCCTACCAAATGGACAATTGGCTCGAGGCCGACGGTCACGATGATCCAATTCGCCTGCGATGATCCCCTGGTGGGCTGGTTTTGTGACAGCACTGGTGCGGTGTGCCGGACCCTGGACGGCGGGAAAACCTGGCAGGATGTGAGCGCGGGATTGCGGGGTGCGCGAGTGCAGAGCATTGTCGCCTCCGACAAACGCACCTTCGTGCTCCACGCCAAGACCGGCCAGGGCACCTTTCTGAGCCGGGACGGCGGCTTGAGTTGGCGCCCGGCTCCCGAGAGCGAATCGGTAAAATTCCAGGTTTTTGATTTCACGCAATGGTCCCCTGTTTCGGACAACCTCTCCTGCCGCATTACTGGCGATGGACAGTTGGAGATCAGCCGTGACCGTGGTCAGACGGGCACGCCAAGCATGAAGGGATGGCGCATTCCGCGCGCGGCTTCCTTCTTTGTCACGGCACGCGGCCTCGTTGCCAGCGGTCCTGGCGGTTGTTACCTGAGCGCTAATGGCGAAAGCTGGACCGAGCTGAAGTTGTGGCGCGAAAATGAGACCGGCTCCGCAGATTTTCTCCACGCTTACTGGATGGGGCGATACTACGGCTTCATCCAGAAGAGCTATTAGCCTCTCTTGCGTGCTTGGCGCTTCATGGTCGGACGAACTCAATCTCCCAACGGGATTCTCCCCGGACAAACAAGCGGGCCCGCTGGTCCGCCAACTTGTCCGTGTCGCGGTGGCTGGGCGGCGTGGCCGGCAAAGTACCACGGATCCCGGAACAACGATCGGAAGCGAAACCCTCGACGGTCCGTATAGCGCCGTCCAAAGCCCCAGGGCAACCGACGCTCATGGTCGTACGCCGAGCTACTCGTTTCGAAGCCGATGAAGCACTTCGAGAGCCTTTGAGGACCGGATTGGCTCCGCTGCCAGCGCCGAGAGGAGCCCGTCCGCCTGCTCGCGCTGCAGATCGGAGCGAAGGCTTCCATCCCGGCGGAGGGAGTCAATCATCTCGGCGAGGTCCTCGATACTTTCGCCCCACGAATGCCATTCCTCGTGTGCCCGATCGACGTCGTCCAGCCTCATGCTCCCGTCACGCAGGCCCGTCTGGATCCGCTGCGTGAACTCCATACCCAAGCGGAGGAACTCCTGAGGCGCGGCGAGGTCGTTGTATCCGCCTTCGCGAAGGCTGAAGAAGAGGGTAAAGCAATCGTGTTTCCCCCCTTCGGCCGCCACAGCCCTAACCAGGGGAAGAAGATGCTGCCACCAAAGCCTCAGCTTGCTCGCGTCCCGCTCTTGGCGTTCTTTGGTCCCGAGCCAAGACAGCGCAAAAAGAACGACGTCCTCACTGGTCTTGTCTAGAGAGCCATGCGGACGGAGCAGCCTCCATGCCCTAAGCGCGAAATCTGCGTAGTCCGCGGCGAGTTCCGTATTGCTCCACCTCTGCTTGGCCGAGTCCTCCATGCCAGAGACCAATTCTCGCAGGAATAGTTGGCGATTACTGCTCTGCCGCAGCAGCGCGAAGATCTCCGGGCTCTCGATCACATCGCGGGCCAAGTCCGCGGCCGCGGACCGCGCGCCACTGGCAAACACCACCATACTCCAAGCTCCCACGTGGTACCCCAGGCTGCCGGTGAGTTGCTCCGAGTCCTCTACGTCGTCCCGACTCAAGAGGAATCTGAAAACTGCGGTGCGGTCGGCGTCCGAATAGCCGGAGACTGTTGAAAGTGACCAGGTGAGAACGGCCGCGTGCTTTGGCGTGTTCCAGACCAACCGATGATGAAGCCGCTTGCGGTCCGGGTCTCGCAGCCAGTGCCAAGGGCGGACAGTGGTGGCGGACACGAACTGGATCAGAGGGTTTCCAGAGGCGAACGCTGCCTCCAATGCCCTCGAGAACTCAGCCTGCACGTTTTGATCGTCCACGACTGGCGGCCAAGTCAGCGCGGCATCGGCGAGGCGAAGGGCGCCCACCCACTCCGTTTCGGGGCAATTGGTCCAAAGGCCGTCCTTCGGCAACTGGCCAGGCAGTTCGGAGGGGACATTCTTCAAGAACGCAAGGGCAAGTTCAGCACAACCCAGGATCAACTCCGTGGGGGGCGCCCCCTTGTCTCCTTGAAGTTCCCTGAAGCAATCCAGCACCTCCGCAAGGCGCCCCCACACCCACCTGCGACCTTGTTCGCGCAGCAAATCCACGTCCCTTCGCAGGACTGGTACAAGTGAAAGTGCCGCCTGAATCGCCAAGGGCACGTGGAGGGCCAACTCATCGGCGGAGGAACTCTGGCGCGATAGCCCTTTTGTGGCTCGGAAAAACTGCTTCACTATCTCGCGGTCGATCCCCTCGGGCCACGCGCCGATCCAGCGTGCGTCGTCTTCATCAATCGGAACGCCCTTGAGTTCGATTACGCCGCCGCGCTGCGGCCGTCCGTAGGGCTGGTGGGAAGGATCACCTTCAGCCGGGCGGCGGGCGAGCAGGTTGCCCGGGAGATTGCCGGCTGGAATCCTCAGAAGGAGATTTTCTCCGAAGTGTTCCTCGCCCGGCGTGGCCAGGAGGCCCCTTATGATGGCCAGGACCTGACACCGGAGTTCTGGTCGGGCGAGAGGCCAACAAGCGACGAGGCCCTGCTCCAGCCAGTACCTCTATGCCCGGCACATGGAAGAGACGGCTATCCGCGATGCAGGTCAGAATGCAATCGAGAGCCCAGGGCTTTTCCCCTTGCTCCAGCAGCACATCAAGGAGAATCGAGTGAATCGAGGCAAGCGGTGAGCCCCGTAGAATGGTGAAGATCGCTAGAGCGAACTCCCGCTCCGGGCCCCTGGCGCATTCCTTTACGCACTCGTGAATGGCTCTGAGGCATCGCTCGCGAGCATCATGGCCTGGCCATCCCTGCCAGTAGGTCCACCGGGGTACGTCGTCAACCAAGCCGCCCAGTCGCTCCTGACTCTGGCGCTCGCGCTCGGCCTGCGCTTCTGCCGACCAGGACGGGCCGAACCGCCTAATGACCTTCCACATGCCGCTAGGCCTGCTCCCCCTCTGCTCCTGCTGGCTGTGCCATAGGGCTTCGGCCAGTTCCAGGGCCACCGGGAGGAATGCCTTCGGACGTTCCTTGAGCAGACTGTGCCTCCCTCCCTCTCCCGCGAGCGACCACTCGATGACTTGGTGATCGATAATGCCCCCGCGTAGCGGGGCGGCGAGGATGTGGCGACCGCTTGACTCCAGCAGGCCAACAGCCGACCTATAGACTGCGGCAGCCCGCTCCGCGTTCACCGGCACGAGATGTATCAGCACCTCCAGCACAGAAGACCGGGTCCGCCAACTCGCTTGCGCCATCTCTCTCTCTACCCAAGCCAGGGTGGCTTCGTCAGGGAGCAGCGGCACCACAAGCACAATGGCCTGCATCTTCAGCCAGCGGTTGCATTGCCCAAACTCACCTGCGAAACGCTCTACTTCTGAAATCCTGCGCAGCGTTCGTCCAATACGCTGGCATTGTTGGCCGAGCTCTCCATCGGTTGGATGCAATTTAAGTTCCTCGACCAGGGTGCAAGCAAAGCGCCAAACCTCCTTCGCACACTCATCACCTAACCATTGTGCCTCTTCCGGCCACCGCTCAACCCGTGCCGCCCATGAGCCGTTCCGCTCCAGTTTGGCTGCTAGGAGCAGATCGCGCCCAAACTGGCGAGGGAGAGACGACTGGACCTCCGCGGGCCATGCCGCTGGATCGAGCTCGTCCGAGGGCGGATGCGTTCCGAGCACCTGCGCGACTTGGTTAGCCCGAGCCGAATCTGTTTGAATGATCGACCGGATCACGCCCCCAAGCTCCAGATGAGGATGTTCCGCGCCGGCGTTCCTGTCGAGAAGCGCCTCGGAGACTGCACGCAAGGCCCCGTAGCAGTTTAGTCCGCCGTGGATGGAATGCCATCGGTACGCGACCTCGGTATCGTTGTCGGTCGCGAGGCACCACTGGCCAATAGCGAACTCGCGAAGTAACGGGTGTCGAAATCGCAAACGGGGCTGAAGGCGGCCTTCGCGGACAATTATCCCCTCAGACAGCAGGATCTGAACGATCCCAACGTCCAGGCCTGTCTCTGGAAACGGGCCTATGTGCCGAACCGCTTGCGACAAAAAGCCAGTCAGCCGCGAGTGCAGCTGGGGACTGAGGCGTGGCGGGGCGAATGGATCAGCCTCTGTTCCCAGAAGGCCGACAGCAGGTCGTGCTTGGTGTGCAGCCGGGAGGCTGATGAGAACATCGTGGTGGTGGCCCTCGACGAAGGCGCGCCAGAACAAATCCAGCATAATAGGGGTTCGCAGTAGATCGGTCACACTTTGGGGCAAAGCATCGCAATATTCAGTCCCGCTCAGCAGCTTTCGGACGACCTCCTCCGGCCACAGTGCAAGCGTCACCTGGGTCCAACCCTTGAGCGCATCTCTTAGTTTGCCGTCTCCCCTCCAAACGGCATCCCGCACCGAAACGGCCATGAACACATTTGGCAGGGTGGTGAGGCGAAGCAGAAGCTGGGCCCATCGTTTCCTGAGGGGCGCGTCTGCCTCGTCAAGCCCATCCACGAAAAGGCACGCCCGACGACTCGGGTTCTTGATTGCCGCCAGCGCGGCGCGAAAACGGAACGCTTTGAGCAGCCGTTCCAACTCCTCGACTGTAACGTCGTCCGCGCCACAGTGCATTACGACTTCGGCCTCGCCGGATTGCTGTGCCTTCTCGGCCACCTGCACCAGGAGAGTGCTCTTTCCCGCTCCACCAGCCCCCAGAATGACGAGCGATCGGCTTTCCCCACCGGTCAGCGCGGCCAACGCATCCGGTTGAGCCTCCGCTGCGGGAACCGACTGCCCGGCCTCCCCCAATTCCAGCCGAGTTCGCGCACGGACGCCTTGCGGAGCTTCATTCCACAAATCGCGCCACTCCTTGAGTGTGCCTGCTGTCAGGGAGGCCGCATATTTGAGGATGCCGATCTCGGCCAGAAGCTCGCGGACTGTAAAGAGCCTCCTGCCGGGAGCCGGGGCCGTGGCGCGCCGGCTGAGCCACCCCAGCAGTAAGGACTGCTCAGTTTCGGCAAGCCCCCCCGGGAAGAGGAGTTCACGCATTTGGGAGACATCGAGGTCGAGTTGCTGGCGGTCGTAGCATCGCAACTCAAAACGGCTCAGTGCCGACCGCGCAGCGGTGACGGGAACTGGCGGCTCATCCATGTTCCTGGAAGTATCCGGGCCACACATACACCACAGCGCCTCCCCCAAAAGCTGAGCGGCTGTGCGCACGTCGTCGCTCGGTCGGGTTGAAGGCACTGGCCCGGATCCCTGGGAGGCGAGGCCAGCTAGTTCCCGCCACTTGCTCAAGCTACCCGCAGTCTCGGGGTCGACTACAAGCACCGGAACTATGGAAGTCGGGTCGCGCGGAGCGTTCACCAGCTCCCTCCGCAGACGACGCCACAAGGCCTCGCGGTCGGTCTTCGAAATGGCCCCCGACTTTACCTCGGCAAATTCCAACTTATTCTCCGCCAGCACCAGCACGTCCCAATCCGTCCCGCTTTCCTCCCCGCCACAGACTGCGTTGGGCCCGCGGGGGGAGGCCTCAATTCCGTAACGCACGCCTTTGTTGTCGAGGATCTGAAGGACATCTAGGCCCGCCGCCTGCCAGGCGTGCTCCAGTGAGTCGCTCGCATCGCGTAAAACGCGAAAAAGCAGGTAGAGGTCCTGAAAATGGAACCCGATTCTCGCACTATGGCCGCTCATGGCACAGACTCTTGTCGTTGTTCTCGTGCATTGGGCACCCACGTCGAACCGGAGAACCACGGTGCTCCCGGCGGCCACGTGAGTGCCCGGCACGTACGATGTTCGGTTGACGCTACACGCGGGGGCGAGTCTGACAAGAACCAGCCGCTTCCGCGAGTGGGATTTTGGGTCTTTGGGTCCACTAGCGGCCGCCGTCGCTACTGTTGTGGGCCGCCGCTTGTGGGACAGGGTAAAAGCCTCTGGTGAACCGTGAATTGGGGTGGTCGATGCGGAGTGTCTCCGCCAGCACCCATCGATTCCGTCTTGGAGGCCATGGGCGCGGACCATCCCCAGTGGCTTCGCCCTGCCAGGGCGCCCCGCAATGATTCTGCGACAACCGCGCGGGCTCGAGGGAAGCCGGGTTTCTGGATGGGTGACTGGCGCGATTCGTGGTTGTGCTCCAACGCCGGGTGAGACATAACTTCTCCCATGTTGGCAAAGGTCCGTTCGGCCTCGGTCAACGGCATCGAAGCATCTTATGAACGTCGGTTTCAAGGTGACCGCAAGAGGCGCGTCTACGTGCGCAGGCGGTGGGATAGTCCTGGCTCTCAGTTTGCTCGTTCTAGCTGGAGCAGAACGGCTATCGGAGGCGCAGGAGAAGACGGCGGTCGCAAGCGTCCCCGAGTTCTTCCCGCTCGACAACGGTGTGGGGCGGGGCTCGTGGACCCCGGTCCAGCAGGCCGATTGCGTTCAGGAACTTGGCTTCGACGGCATCGGCTACAATTACACGAAGCGGGAAGACCTCGCCGCATGGCTCAAGGCCCTGTCATCCCGCGGCCTGAAGCTCTACAGCCTCTATTTCGGCATCACCCTCGACCAGGAAGATCCCTACCCGGCGGGCCTGCGCGAAGCCCTGCCGCTGCTCAAAGGTAGCGGCACCATCCTTTGGGTGACTGTGGCCCGCCCGCGGGCCGGCGGCGAGTGGGACGCGGTGGCGGCCCAGCGCATCGAATGCCCTGGCGGGCCTTGCCGCCCAACAGGGCTTGCGCGTGGCGATCTATCCCCATCTCGGCCTCTACGTCGCGACCGTCGAGGACGCCATGCGGGTGCTGTCCGCCGTCACGCGGACCAACGTGGGCGTCACGGTCAACCTCTGCCACGAGCTGGCCTCGGGCAACGGACTGCGCCTCCAGGAAGTCATCGCCAAAGCCGCGCCCCGCCTCGTGCTCGCCACGATTTGCGGCGCCACGGACAAGAAGGACGACGCGGGCGGCTGGAGCAACTACATCCAAACTCTGGACCGGGGCGATTATGATGTCTTCGGAATGCTTGTTGCACTCCAGCGGGCGGGCTACCGGGGGCCGATTGGCTTGCAGTGCTACAACATCAAAGGGGATCCTAAGGAAAACCTCCGAAAATCGATGCGTGCCTGGAGAAGTTATATGACTCGCCTGGCCGCTCAGAAGGCAGCCAGATGATGAGAACGCTCCTCATCCTCTGGACTGTCGCATTGCTTTGCGGCCTCGGGTGCTCCTGGGCTTACGAAGGTCCGCAGCCCAACCTGACGTTCTGCTGCTCACCTCGAAACGACCTCTTTCTGGCGCTCCGGGCCTATCATTTTCGCCGCTATGACCGGCCGCTCGAGGCCATCCAGAAGGCCAAGGCCGGTTCGGTCGTCCTATTGCTGGCCGACGAATACCCCGAGCATCCGCTGCGTCTGGACGACCTCGCGTTTGCTCTGGTCTCGGAAAAGCGTCTCCGGCTTTTTCTCGAGTATCCAGCGAGCGTTCCCGGTCTGAAAATCGGTGCGCCGCGCTCCACCGCCTGGGAGCGGTTCGTGGTTGCCTCGGAAGGGTTTGCGCCCGCCCTGCCGAGGCTCCGCATCCTGGCTGCCCACGGATGCCGTTACATGCCGGTCAGCGCCGCGCTGGCTCCGGACCTGGTCGTCGCGAGGGTGGCGGGTTACGATAGCGCCATTTTCGGCATACCAGCGGTGGGTACGTTCTCGATTCTATTCGAGGTCCCCGAGCGCAACTGGATCGTTGCCACGACGAAGCTGAGCGGGTTTATCACCGGGCGCTATGCGCCGGTACAGGATTGGGAGGCGCTCTGGAACCGAATCCTCTCGAGGCTGTGCGCCGGTGCTCAACTCCGCCTTGAATTTCAACCCCTCGTCCAATCCGCCTACGGGCGGGAGTCCAGGTTGCCCCGACGCTACGAAAGTGAGGCCTTTGACCAGGCCGCGCACTGGTTTGGCCATTCGCACCTGCTGGTGCATGCCTCGGAGAAGGAGGCCCTGGACCGCGCGCTGGCTGCCGGAGGTGAAACCGCCCCCGGCTCCGGGCCTGGATCGCCCGAAGGTGACGGCTCGCTAGGCATTCTCGAAGGCTACGCTTCGGGCATTTCACCGGATGGCAATCAGCCCCGTCGCCTCCCGTTGCGAGCTGATTGCCAGGCCGAATCCGCGATGGTCCTGGCTTTGGACGCACTTTTGAACGGGCAGGCACACAGCCGGGCAGTCGCTCGAAACCTCCTCGATTTTCTCTGCTTCACTTCCGGCCTTTGCCAAGGCCCGCGGGCCGACCCTCACCACCCTGCCTTTGGGCTGAGTTGCCGGAGATTTGCTGGCCTGGCAACAGCCCGATGGGGCCATTCACGAGCGCCTCGGCCGAGTGCGAGGGGGCTTTTTCCAGGCCCCGCAACGCAACGAGGATTATGGCACCACGGAGACCCCACTGCTCCAGCAGGACGGCGACCCAGTGACCGACCAACTCTACACGAGCGGTTTTGCATTGCTCGGGTTGCACGAGGCGGCCGGGGCCACCGGCAACCTCCGGTTCCAACGGGCGGCGGGCAAGTTGGCTCAGTATCTCTGCCGGGTTCAGAATCGCTCGAAGAAACTGCCCTGGCTCAATGGCTGTTGGTTCCGGGCCTTTGATGACCGGCGGTGGGAGGCCTGGGCCAGTTCGGCGGACGTCGGCTGGGGCGCCTGCTCGATCGAGAGCGGGTGGGGGCAGGCCTGGGCCGCGGCCGTGCTGGCCCTGCGTCGGCAACATTCAACCCTGTGGGACGTCACCGCGAACAGCAGTGCCCGGGACCATTTCGAGAGATTAAAACGCGCTCTCGACTTGGAGGATTAACGTTTGACGAAGGAGCCATGAGCGCGGTCGGGACGGGCGTCACAACAGAAAAATCCAGCCCCCTCGGCGTCAAGGCCTGCAAGTTCCGGGCGTCGGCAAAGAAGGTGAGCACCTCCTAACGGCATTGACCTGCCATCGGTTCTGGAAAAAGCTGTGGGCATGAAAGTCAGCCGCCTATTCTCCGGACGTGCCCCGTGTGCCCTGCTCGTGGTGGGCGCGGTTATGTGCGGCACCGAACATGCCGTGGCCGGAGCACAGGTGTCCATCAACGTTTCCACCGCCAAGCTCTCGGTGGATTCCAAAGCCAACCTGGCCCTCGAATTTGCGGATGGCACCCGCTGGCCGGTATCTGATCGCCCAGCCATGGCTCTCGAAGTCAACGGGGTCATGCAGACGGCCGAGTCTGTCGAGCTTCCCGGCGATACGCTGGTGGTGCCTTTTATTGAACGGGTCGCGCGCCGAGTTCCAGGTAGTGCGCGGCCGTGGGTTTGCCGTGTTCCGCCTGGTACGACTGGAGGCGCGACAGCCAGTCGCGCGTTTCCGCTTGTTCCAGCTTGCGGCCCCTCCTCACGCCCGAATTTGCGGCACCGTCAATGGCGCGGCGGTGGACGGTAATTTTGTCGCTGTCATGGCCGACAAACCCAATGTACATGCTTTTCATGAACAAGCCGGCGGCGAGCGCGCGGACCGAGCCGGGGGCAGTCACGAGTTTGTCCAGGTCACTCCCGGCAAGGTGGGTGCGCACGCCGCCCGATTTACCGCGACGTGCGACGCGGAAGCCGGCGGGTGGAAGCGTACGCGGTCGCAACTTCGTCGCCCCGTTGGACCTATCCGGCTGCCGCGCCCTCCGCGCCTGGGTCCACGGGGACGGCCGGGGCGAAGCGTTGAAAATCCAGCTTTACGATGGCCAGGGCGGTTACCGGGATAACTACGTGCCCATTGATTTCCAGGGCTGGCGTCAGGTGACCTTGACCAATTGCCCTATCGACTCGCTGCGCTACGACCATGTCACCACGCTGAACTTCTACTACAACGGCCTGCCGGCGAGCACGACCGTGACCTGCCTGGTGGACCATGTTGAGGCCGTGATCGAGCGCGGGGATTCAAGCCGGGTGGTGCTGCTCGAGGACTTTGAGGATGCCGCGTCTCAGCTCTGGTCTTCGCCGATCATAAATCTGTGCGTGGAAACGGAAAATGCGCACGGTCTCGAACCCGCAGCTTTCGGCGTGATCGCCTGTCGCGAGGCGGATTTTCTGGACACGATGGCCCGTTTCGAGGCGGTGGCGGACCTGCCCAGTCCCAAGCCCGGCGGCGTCTGGAACAAGCAATCGCCCTGGGTCAAACGCTCCTACCTCTTCCTCACCGACTTCCGCGAGTCCCAATTTGACCAAGGGTTGGCCCTGGCGCGGCGCGGGGGCTTTCACATGATCCTGCTGGGCCAGGAATCCTGGTCCCATGGCACCGGCCATTACGAAATTGACCGGGACCGATTTCCGGACGGGTTGGAAGGTTTGAAACGGACCATCGGCCGCTTCCAGACCGCAGGTTTCCGCGTGGGGCTGCATTTCCTGGGCGCATCCATTTATCCGCCCGACCCCTACCTCACCCCGGTCCCGGACCCGCCCCTGGTCAAGGGCGCCGCTACCACGCTCGTAACCGGCATTGACGCCATCACTAATTTCCTGCCGCTGATGGCGGCGCCGACCAACTTTCCCGCCAAAGACGGCGGTTACGAGGGCGAAGGGACCGTGCTCCAACTCGGCGAGGAGTTGATCCAGTACCAATCTCCGGCACTCGATCCGCCCTTTGGCTTCCGCGGATGCACTCGTGGGTACCTCGGCACACGGGCCGCACCGCACCTTCAAGGCGAGACCGTCCGCCATCTCGTCCGCGCCTACGGCTATCACCTGTACGACATGGACACCTCGCTGCTCGACGAAGTCGCCACCCATTTTGCCCGCGTCGCCAATACGTGCGGCATTGACATGATATACTTTGACGGCTCGGAGCGCTTGCAGGGCGAGCACTGGTTTTACAATGCTCGCCTCCACCAGGCGTTCTATGACAAGCTCGCCAACAAAGACATCCTCCTCCAGGCTAGCAGCTTCAGTCACTACTCCTGGCACCTGCTGGCCCGCAGCGCCTCCGCCGACGGGCACGGCGACCTCAAAGGTTACCTGGATCATCGCTCGGGGTGGTTCAATTCGTTTGCGCGCGACTGGATGCCCCTGGATATCGGCTGGTATTACGGCTACGACCCCACCGCGACACCCGACATGTTCGAGTATGTGCTGGCCGCGACGCTGGGCTACGACTCCTCAATGTCCTTCCAGGTCTCCTGCAAAGCTGCCGCGGCCCATCCTTTCACCGGCGAGATTCTCGATCTTGTCGCCCGCTATGAGCAATTGCGCCTTTCGGGCCATGTCCCCGAATCCATTAAAGCCCGCTTGCGCATCGATCCCGACCTGACTGCCATCAAGCCCGGCGAAGCGCAGCCTGCCCTGTTGGAAAAGCGCCGGGAATATCGCCTGCTCGAAGAACACGGCAAGCCATATTTCCAACGAGTCATCTATGAGCCCTGGCACGAAATCAACCCCGCCCAAACTAACGCGGCTATCTGGCGCATCGTCGTCAAAGACGGCTCGGCCCGCATCGGCGTCCAATTCCACGCACCTGCCGGCGCGGAGATCGTGGATCCCTGGATCGAACTGGCTGGCCAACGACTCGGCTGGCAGGGCAAATTGACCCAGGGCCAGTTTCTCTTTTTCTGGCCCGGTGAACCCGTCACCTGCTACAGCCCTGGGCAGAGCCCCAGCCGGGCCCCCATCGCCCCCACCATCACGTTGCTGCCCGGGGAATACTCCGCCACGTTCGGCTCAAGCGAGTCGCTAGAGTCTCCCGTGCGCGTGCGAATCACCCTGCAGCCTCCCGAGCGGTTGGACCTCTGAACGGTCTTGGTCCCGAGGACTGCCAACTACAGCATTGGCGAGTGAAACTTCTCTGCGAAGTCATCGGATTGCCAGCCGTCAGCGCGCTGGTCGCTGCGAAAGCCCTCTTTCGCGCAAAAGCCGCCCAACCTGACTCCCCTCGCTCTGGTAGCCGGTGGTGCCGGAGCACAGTGGCGTGGCTCGCCTTGGTAATCGTTGAACTGGCCTTCGGCGGCCGGGTTGCATCAGCGGCTGACTCGATGTTGTCACTGGCCGGCGACTGGCGCTTTGCCCTGGGCGCGCCTGCCCTTGGCGTCAAGCAGGGGCCACTGCCGAAGGTCGAGTTTGGCGATGTCATCGAGCTTCCCGGCACCACGGAGACCCGGCACAAAGGACCGGAAAACCCCGAACCATTGGGTGCAGGGCCTGACACGGTTGTACCGCTTCAACGGCACCGCGTGGTACGAGCGAGAGCTGATCATCCCGGAGCCCTGGCGTGGGCGGCGCCTAACCCTGTTCCTCGAGCGGACCAAACACACGCAGGTATGGCTGGATGGAAAGCCTTGCGGCGAGAACCCCATCCTCTGCACACCGCAGGAGTACGACCTGGGCCAGGTCGAGCCGGGATTGCATCGCCTCACCATCGCGGTGGATAACACCCGCAAGCCGGTGAACGTCGAGATGCACCAGATGTCCGACAACACGCAAGGGAATTGGAACGGCATCATCGGCCGGATCGAACTCCAGGTCCATGACGCGGTGTTCCTGTCCCAGGTGCGGGTATTTCCAAACGTGGTCAGGCGAGCCATCGGCGCAGAGGTCATTTTGGGAAACACTTCCGGTAAACCCGGCGAAGGCAAACTCCTCCTGTCTGTGGAAGGCAACGGTGTCTCCGTGAAGCTTCCGCCGGCCCTGGCCAACTGGGGGACCACTGGTGGCGTGACCACGCTGGAGGTCCCTCTCGGAGAGGGCGCCCGCCTATGGGATGAGTTTCATCCGGTGCTCTATCGGCTGTCCGCCCGCCTCGAGAATGAGACGGCCCACGACACGCGCGAAGTCGTTTTCGGCTTGCGCGAGTTCAAGAGCGAAAACTCCCGGTTTACCATTAATGGGCGCGCCACCTTCCTGCGGGGCAAGCATGACGGTTGCGTGTTTCCCCTCACCGGCCATCCGCCGATGGACACGGATGGCTGGCTGAAGCACTTCCGCACCTGCCGCGAGTACGGCATCAATCATGTCCGCTTTCATACGTGGACACCCCCAGAGGCTGCATTCGCAGCGGCGGATGAGCTGGGCATTTATCTCCAGCCGGAGTTGCCTTTCTGGGGCGCCTACGACGCGGCGGCACGGAACGCCTTGATGCCGGAAGCTGAACGCATCCTCCAGGTGTATGGCAACCACCCGTCCTTTGTCATGATGTCACTGGGCAACGAGTGCGGTGGTTCGCGCGAGGTGATGGGCGGCATGGTCCGCGACTTGCGCCACAAAGACCCTCGCCCTCGCTACGCCGAAGGCTCAAACAACTATTTCTGGGACCCCCAGGTGGCCGAGGGTGATGACTACTGGACCACGGTTCGCACGCGCACGCAGAAGGGCGGGCCTATCCACAACGTCCGCGGCTCCTTCGCCACCGTGGACGGCGGCAACGGTCACGTCCAGGTGGGGCCACCGAACACCCTTCACACCTACGGGCACGGCATCGCCGGACTGCCCATCCCGGTGATCGGACACGAGATCGCGCAGTACACCGTTTACCCGGACTTCCACGAAACCCCCAAGTACACTGGTGTCTTCCGCGCCCGGAACTTGGAGCATTGGCGCGACCGGTTGGCTGGCGCGGGCATGCTCGACCAGGCGGACGATTTCTTCCGCGCCTCCGGCAAGCTAGCCGCCATTTGCTATCGTGAGGATATTGAAGCGGCACTCCGCACCCCGGGCTTCGGCGGTTTCCAGCTCCTGGACCTGCAGGATTTCCCGGGCCAGGGTACGGCCCTGGTGGGCATGCTCGACGCGTTCATGGAAAACAAGGGTATGGTGAGCGCCCGTGAATGGCGGCAGTTCTGTTCGGCGAGGGTGCTGCTGGCTCGCTTTTCGAAATATGCCTGGACCACCGCCGAGACCTTCGCCGCCGAGGTGGACCTGGCAGATTACAGCGACGCGCCACTCAACCAAGTCCAAGTGGAGTGGTCGCTGCGCGACGGTCGGGGCGGCCGCGCTGCCGGGGGAGAATTGGCGCCAGCCGCTGTCCCCGCGCCCGGGATCCACCCAGCAGGCAACTTTTCAGCTTCGTTGGCAGAGGTCTCTTGCCCGGCCAGGTTGGACCTCCGGCTTTCGCTGAAGGGCACTGAGGTGGAGACCCATTATCCGCTGTGGGTTTATCCCGCGCGGCCGGCAATCGCTGCCGCGGCGGAGGGAGTCACGGTGGTTCGAGAGCTGGGGGCGCCGGAGCGCGCCCTGCTGGCCCAGGGCCGGCGCCTGCTGCTCTTTCCGGAAACGCGACGGCCGTTTTCCCGGAGCGTGGCGGGCGGATTCGCAACCGACTTTTGGTGCTGGCCCATGTTCAAGAACGCCCCCGGCACCATGGGCCTGCTGTGCGACCCAAAGCATCCGGCGCTGGCGGCGTTTCCCACGGATTTTCACAGCGACTGGCAATGGTTCCACATCGCGACGAACAGCCGTCCCGTCATCCTCGACGGCGCGGCCCGCGGCATTCGTCCCATCGTGCAAGTGGTGGACAACCTGGATCGAGTCCACAAGCTGGCCCTCGTGTTCGAGGCAAAAGTGGGCACGGGCTGGCTGTTGGTCTGCGCGAGTGACCTGTCCGGGCTGGAGGATCCCGCTGCCCGGCAACTGCTCGCCAGCCTGTCCGCCTACGCGGCTTCGCCCGCCTTTCACCCGGACGCGGAGATCGCGCCGGACGAGGCAACGCGGCTGCTGGCGGCTGCACGTCCGGTGAACGGCATTGCCCGGGCTTCATCGAGCCAATCTGGCAACTCGCCGGACAAGGCGATTGATGGGGATGAAGGCACTCGCTGGTGCGCCGCCACCAACAGCACGGATCAATGGCTCCAAGTGGACCTTGCGGCCCCTGAGGACGTGCATGGCTGCCAGTTGCAGTGGGAGTTCGACCGTGAAGGTTATCGCTACGTGGTGGAGGGGGCGCCGGGTGAATCCGATTGGCGCGTGTTGAGCGATCAGCGGGAAAACCGTTTTCAAGGGCGCCACGAACTCTCCTTTGAGGCCAAGGGCCTCCGGCATCTCCGGGTGCGGATCACCGGCTTGCCGGAAGGGGCCTGGGCCAGCATCCGCGAACTGAAGCTCGTCACCGATGAATGATTGACGGTGGAGAACGCCTTGGAGAAGACTCGGAGCCTATGCATAAGTCTGAGCGAAGCCCGGTGAAAAGGCAGCGGTCAGGGAGCCTCCTCACTCCTCCCGGATGGCTGCCGGTTGTATTGGGATGGAGTTTGAGCGTGAATTGCTCGCAGGCGGCCCAGGTCGCCCAGCCTGCATTCGAGTGCTTTCCCGCGAGCGACTTGGAGCGCGTCTTCGAAGACGGCTATGGACTATTGGGGCCGCGAGCCGGCAGCCTCCAGCTCTTCGGACTGCGTAATGAGACCATCTCAGGCCAATGCATGCTGCTCGCGCACGAGGACGTGCAGGGCCTTGCGTTTTCCGTGGGGCCGCTTGAGCGAGCGCACGACCCGGGCGCCATCCCTCAAGAGAACCTGTCCTGGAATTTCGTGGGTGGCATCCTCATCGAGAAGAACTCCCCCAACCGCCAGCCAGAGACACTCTTGCGTCCGGCTCCGGCGTGGTTCCCGGATGTCCTCACTGACGAGCGCACGTGCTCCCTGAAGAAGGGCATGCGCAAGGCCGTTTATATCACGATCCGGATCCCGTCGGAGGCCATGCCAGGTGATTACCAGGCCCTTTTGACCGCAAGCGCCGGCAGTACCCGCACGACCTTGCCCCTGACCCTCCGAGTCCATCCCCTCACCCTCCCAACCGACCGACACCTGCTGGTCACGGAGTGGTTCTCGACCTCGCGGTTCAAGAAGCATCATCAAGTGGATGCGTCCGACCCGGAGTGCTTTTCGCGGATGCTCGAGGTCTATGCCCGGAACATGGCCGAGCACCGGCAGAGTGTCTTTCGCGTGGGACTCGACGCCATCGAGTCCCGTCGGGCGGCGGACGGCAAACTCGAATTTGATTTCTCCCGCTTCGACAGGCTGGCGCAGGTGTTCTGGGACATCGGGCGCATGGACGCCCTTGAAACCGGGTTCATCGCCCGTTTCGGCCAGGGCGGCTGGTCGGGCCCGAGATCCTCCTCGATGATTTTCCCGTGAAAGAGGCAAATGGACGGCGCGCTTCCGTGCCCGGCAAGGAGTTTCTGCCACAATTCCTGCCGGCTCTCGTCGGGCACCTGCGCGCCAGGAATTGGTTCGGAAAGACCCTGTTCCACATCTGCGACGAGCCTTCGGATCACAATGTCATGGCCTTTCGCGCCGCTTCCGAGTTCCTCCACGGCCTGGCCCCGGAGTTGCGCCGGATGGATGCCATTGAAACGCCCCATTGCCTGGGGGCGCTGGAAGTCTGGGTGCCGAAACTCGACCACCTGGCCACCTGGCACGAGGCTTACGAGGACGCGCAGCGCCAGGGCAACGAGCTCTGGTTTTACACGGTAGGCATCTTCCAGGAGGGCTCCCTGCTCAACAAGACCGTTGACGTGCCCCTGATCGAAACCCGGTTGATGCACTGGCTCAACTACCGTTACAATCTCCGAGGTTACCTGCACTGGGGCTTTAACGAGTGGACCGACGACCCCATTAACCAGCCGGGCGAACATCGCGGCGACGGCTGGCACGTGTATCCCAAGCCGGGCGGTCTGCTCGATTCGCTGCGTTGGGAGCAGATGCGCAATGGCCTCCAGGATTACGAGTGCCTTTGGCTGCTCGAAAACAAGACCGCCCAATTTCGGGCCTCCCTCCCGGCACGTGCCGCGGCGTTCATTGATCCGCGCCAGCGCGGGGTTGAGATCGCCTCCCAGGTTGTGGCCAATTATTACCAGCATACGCAGGATCCCCAGGCGCTTTATCAGGCTCGCCGCCAGGCAATTGAGGAGACACTCGCCCTGGACGAATCCCCGCGTGTGCTGCTCCAAACCACCCCGATCGAACATTCACCCGTTGCCCGGGGCTGCGCGGTGGACCTGCACGGCTGGGCGGAGTCCGGGACGGTCCTCACGGCCAACGGCGAATCCGTCCCGGTCGCAGCAGATGGGCTGTTCCTGGCGCAAGTTCCGCCTTCCGTGGAAGGCAGGATCATGCTCGAAGTGCAGGGAAAGGATGGCAAGCGGGAGATCATTCGCCAGTTCCGCAACGCTGCCACCTCGGCAGCCCCGGCAAGCAATCCGGGACGAAGCCCTTCTCCCGATTTAAGATGAAGATGCCGAGCATTTTCTCCACCGTCGCCTTGCTTGCCGTTCTGTCGGTTGCGTATCCTGCGTCGCTCAAGGCGGCGGCGAGCTCAAATCCGCAAGAAACCAGCCTGTCGCTTAATGGCACGTGGCGCATCCAACCCGTCGGCGCCGAGGAGCGCAACCTCGTTGTGCCGGGCTTCTGGGAGCGCTCATCCGGCCTGGCCAATATTCACGAAGCAACCTATCGGCGGGAGTTTGAGGTGCCCGACTCCTTTGCCGGCCGGCGGGTGCTCCTGCGGTTTGAGGCCGTGGGCGATGCCGCCGAGGTTTCGGTCAATGGCCAGCACGCGGGCGGCCACGTGGGCCCGTGCCTGCCCTTCGAGGTGGACATCACCGACCTGGTGACCGTGCCCTCGACCACGAACCAACTCGCCGTTTTCGTGCGGGACGATACCCACTTCAGCGTTCACAGTGAGAGTCGTGACCGTCATAATCGCAAATCCTGGCTCCCGCGCGGCATGGGAGCCAACAACCGCAAGGGGCTCTACCAGTCCGTGACGCTGCTGGCTCGGCCGGTGGTCAACGTCGCCGATGCCCGCATTCGGACTTCTCTTCGGCAGAAGGAGATGAACGTCACTTGGGAGTTCTTCAATGGCCGCAAGGAGACGGTCCACGCCCGGCTTTCCCCGCAAGTCACCGCCGCGAATGGCGCCGTTGTGGTCACGTTGCCGGCCACCAATATTGATCTGCCTGGGTTTATCCCCACCACCGTTACGCTCGCGGCCCCTTTCGAAGGCGTCGAACTCTGGCAGCCGGATCATCCGGCATTGTACACCCTCCAGACGATGCTGGCTGACAGCATAAGCGGGACCGTACTGCACGAGAAATCCACCCGCTTTGGTTTCCGGGAAACCTGGTTCGAAGGCATCCACTTCTATCTCAACGGCATTCGCTGCAACTTGCGCGGCGAAAGCCCCGCCTACGCCGAAAAGGCCGAGTTGTTCGCAACCCGTGAGACGGCCACCGACATGATCCGCCGCTACGAGGCAGCCAACTGCAATGTGCTGCGGTTCCACTCGATGCCGGCCCCGCCGCACGTCCTGGAGGTTTGCGACGAACTCGGCATGCTGGTCATTGACGAAAGCGCCATTTATGCCAGTTGGCAGATGCTCATGCCCGAGCACCCGGACTGGATGGAACACTGCCGCGAGCACCTCACCCACTGGGTGCGCCGGGACCGCAATCATCCTTCGGTCATCCTGTGGTCCGCCGAAAATGAGGGCCTTAACGTAAACGCCCTCACGCCTGCCATGCTGGCCGAGTTCCGCCGGACCATTGATGCCGCCGACGGCAGCCGACCCGTCATTTTCGACGGCGACGGCACCGCCTATGGTGCCTCGCCGGCCAGCGAGAAGCACTACGTCAAAACCCTTGAAGATCTGGAGGACCGCGGCGGCCATTCCTCCGGCTATGCCAAGGACCTACGCAACGACATCTACTGGGCCACAGCCTATCTTCAGGACGTGCCGCTTGGTTGCGGCGAGTTTCTGTTCCCCTATGAACCGGGTCTGCGTCAGCGCGAGCGGGAGGTCATCTATAGCATGGGCCTCCAGGCGCGCGGCTATCGTCTGGCGGACTGGTTTGACATCCGCCCCTACAATCCCTCCTATTCGGGCTTCCTCCGCAAAGAAGGCGTCAGGCCGGACTGCCGGGAGGCCTACGACATCCTGGTAAAATCCTTCGCTCCCATTGCGGTTTTCGACAAAGACTACGATGCGCTGGGGCCTTTCCCGAAGCCGCCCAAGCTCAAGGCGGGCCTGCCCGTCACACGCACGCTCCTCGTATATAACGACGCGTTCGTCGGCGAGGAGGTGGAATTGCGTTGGCAGGTTGTACTGGAGGGCAAGCCCGTTGGAGGCGAGAAACGTGCCCTGAATATTCCACTGGGCGATCACACCACAGTGGAAATCACCTTCACGCCGCCGTCAGCCGGCGAGCTTCGCCTTGATTTGGTTTCCACGAAAGGCGGCATGGAGCGATTCCGGGATAGTCGGTCATTCGTCGTTGAATGAGCTGGTTTTTCCCGCTCGCCGGCAAGCGGACGCGCGTGCCATGCTCCCCGCCATGCGTATGACAA
This sequence comes from uncultured bacterium, assembly GCA_963749495.1. GTDB lineage: Bacteria > Verrucomicrobiota > Verrucomicrobiia > Limisphaerales > UBA8199 > CAVQND01. Next base: position 95,928 of record CAVVMW010000008.1, on the reverse strand, counting down.
GAGCTACTTTGTCGGGCTTGGCGCTCGTGCTTGCCTTGACCTCGGGAGCAGCGGAACGCGATTACCGATTCGACGGCAAGATGTCTCGCGAGGTCTTGGACAATTATCTCTCTCGCGCCGTCACGTTCACCGACTTCCTCCACGGCAAAGGTAGCGTGACGGACAACCTCCGGTTCCTGACCAACACCGGGGCCAAGTTCGTCGGGCGGGCCATTTACCGCTGGGGCGGCGAGGACGCTCTGCCGGCGCTGCTCGAGACCGCCAAACCCATTGCCCGCCAGGCGCACGCGGCGGACCCGGACCTGATCCTCCAGGCCGCCTGTTTTGAAATCGTCACTCCGAGCGTCGGCAAGCTGCCTGCGCCCGAGTGGCTCTTCCGCGAATTCGGCCTGCCGGTCGAACAACGGACCTTTCGCTATGCGGGCATGCTCTACCCGGACGGAAAGCGCAAGGACCAGTGGGGCAATGGGGCGTCGGTGCCCGACATGAGCCAGCTCGAGACCCGGATGTGGTTCCTGTTTCTGGCCGCCTCCTACATTGATGTGGGGGTCGAGGCCATCCACTTCGGCCAGGTGGAAATCATGGACGAGCGGGACAAGGACCACATGCACTGGGGCGACCTGCTGGCCCGCGTGCGGGCTTACGCCGCGCAGCACGCCCGGCGTCATTTCATTCTCTGTGATGCCCACGTGCCCAGCGGCGGGATCGCGCATAACGGCCGACTGCTCCTGGATTTCCACTCCTTCCCGCTACGCATCGCTGAGGTGCCGGACAAACCCCAGGAGGGCATGCTCAAGGTCGGCTACATGGACACCATCTACGCTCGCAGCAAGGGCGAGCTGGCTCCGAGCGGTTGGTCCTGCGAACACCTGCCCTACCTGGTCGAGTTGGACAACTACGGCGTCAGCCGGCGGCCAGGGCGACCGGGCACGCCCTGGTTCACCTGGGGCTATGACGAGATCAGTTGGTTTGCGCACCAGCCGGAATCCTATCGGAACGAATGGCTGCGCTATGCCTGGAAGTGGTTGCGCGAGCACGACCCCAACGGCTGGCTCGAGATGCCGGGCAGCCGCACCCTGCACGCGCCGGTCGGCAACCGGTCGTGGTATTGGGCCAACACCCGCAGTGCAGCCACGCCGGAGGGCTTCAACCAGGAAGAGACCATCAAAGCAATTTGGGCCGAGGATAAGGCTGTAGCGGCTACCAATCCACCTAGCCAGCAATCCAGCAATCCCGGCGCCGAGGGCGCCGTCGGCCACGGCTTCGGCGGATCATTGCGTAAGTTGTTGCTGATCAATTGGATATAACGTGGGACTGGACAAAGCCCCCCGAGGCTGCCAAACTCGGCGGCATGATTTGTCCTGCACAGATAAAACGGACCTCCAAACCTGAGGACCTCGTCACCCAAATCCTCCGAGAGACCACCGATAAGACGATCACCGTCGAGTTGGTCAAGAGCCTTGAGGAGGAAGCTCGGTGGAACAAACTGATCCGAAAACACCATTACCTCAAAGAGCATCGCATGGTCGGCGAGTCGCTTGGCTATGTGATCAAGAAAAAGGGGCGATGGATCGGCCTGTTGGGTTGGTCCAGCGCCGCCTTCCATCTGCGGCCCCGCGATGCCTGGATCGGCTGGACCGACGCTCAGCGACAGGCCGGACGCCACCTGCTGGCCTGCAACGCTCGCTTCGCGCTGCTCAGGCCCAAAGGCCGCTCGCCCAACCCGGCTTCCCACTGCCTGAGCCTCAACCTCCAGCGCCTCAGTGCCGACTGGCTGGAACACTACGGCCACCCCATCGCCTTGGTCGAAACCTATGTGGACCCCAAACGGTTCGAAGGCACCTGTTATCGTGCCGCCAATTGGTTTGAAATCGGCGTGACCAAAGGCTGGGGACGCTCCCGCCTGGATTTCTATCAACTCCACCAGCAGCCCAAAGCCATCTTCGTGTATCCGCTGGTCCGCAACGCCCGCCAGATCCTCTCGGCTCCGCTCATGCCGGCAGCTTGGGCGCCCTATCGCCGAGAGCCCCCGCCTCAGGAATATCCTTTGAGCGGAAAACAAACCCAAAGCTTGCTCCACGCCCTGGCCCCACTCCACGACCCCCGCCGCTACCGGGGTTGGCGCCATCGCCGCGTCGCCTCCATTGTGGCCATTGCTACCGCCGCCATGATTGCGGGCAACAACTCCCTGATCGATATCGGCGAGTTCTCCCAGTCCCTCAACCAAAACCAACTCCGCAGCCTGCGCGCCTGCCGTTGCCGCAAGACCCGCAAGTTCATCCCTCCCAGCGAAACGACCATCCGCCGAATCCTCCAGCGCCTGGACCCGACGGAACTGGACAGGCTGATCAACGATTGGCTGCGCTCCCACCTCAAAAACGCGGGCATCGCCGCACTGGCCGTCGATGGCAAATGTGCCCGCACCGCCACCAAAATCAACGGACAAGGCATCCAACTCTTCGGCGCCCTGGACACCCAAACCCAACTCTTTTGCCGCCAAATCCAAATCCCGGCCAAGACCAATGAAATACCCACCCTCAAGGACCTGCTCCGGGACTTGGACCTGCGCGGCACCTTGGTCAGCGCCGACGCGCTCAATACTCAGACCGCCACCGCCGACCATGTGGTCGAGGAAAAAAAGGCCGACTACCTCCTGGTCGTCAAAGCCAATCAACCCAAGCTCTTCGACAAACTGGCCCGCCTGTCTCACGCGCCGAAAGGCGTTTTTTCCCCCTGAGCACATCACGATTGACCAAGGCCATGGACGGCATGAAACCCGCGAGGTCTGGCCCTTTGAAGTCACACCCCAACAGTGCGGCTTCCCACACGCCCTCCAAGCCGCCGTCATCGTGCGCACTACTCACCATCTCAAAGCCGTTCGCGTTACCGAAGAGGCCGAACTGGTCTTGAGCAGCCGCCCCAATGCGCAGATGGATGCGGCGCAATTGCAGGCCTTTCGCCGTGGCCATTGGAGCATCGAGTCGGTCCACTACGTGCGCGATGTCACTTTCGGCGAAGATGCTTGCACCGTCCGCACCGGCCACGGCCCGCAAAACCTGGGAGCCTTGCGCAACCTGGTCATCGGCCTCTGTGCCCTGGATGCTGCCCGCCAGCACAAAGCCACCTCCTATCTGCCACGCTTTCGCTGTGCCGCCACGAACGATCGCCGCTTGGCCATCGACCTGGTCGGTCGTCCTCTGCTCAATAACACCTGATGGGGTGCTCCCCTGAGTCTGAGCATCGGTTCGGCTCTGATCGGTCTGGTCTCTCTGCATGCCGGACGTTTCTATGGCTTCCCACATTGCTGCCCGGATCTGAGCAAATCCTTCCTATAACAGCCTGGCAATTCACACTGCGCGAGCCGTTGTGGCGACGAGATCCTCGCCTGCGCTCACGCCCCGATTCCACCCGACAAGGGCCGTTCTAAACGCCGAAGCCGTGGCGCTTGAACAGGGCCGCTTGCGGAGCTTGGTAGAGGTCCCGCCCTACGTCGCAACCCAGATGAAAGTGACACACCCAGTGCGCGACTTGGGGCAAAGCGGCCGGACAAGCCTGGGCCATGACCGGACTTAAATCATGCCAGATCTCGGCCGGTTCCCCATAATCCGCCGCAGTGGCCTGCAGCGCGGCTTGGATGTCCGGGAGATTTTCGGTGGGGATTTTCCGACAGGCCAACAGCCAGCCTTGGCCCGCTTCCTTGACGCCAAAGAAGACGGGGGTGCCGGCTTCCAGAGTGCCATTGATCACCCACTGGATATGGGCGCGCTGCTGCAGGTAGGCCTTGAGTTGAGGGGCAGCCTGCCGATGCAGTTGGCCCAGGTAGAACAGGAATTTCATTTTCAAGTCTTGCAGGGTGCTCAAGGGGATGGGCAGTGGGGGGGGGTTCGGGACTCCAGGCCTTGCTGCACTTGGGCCAAGGTCTGCCCTTCCAGAAAGACTTGCCGGCCGACCTGGGCGATCAAGTCAAAAGCGTAACAACAGCGCGCGGGCACCAGGCGGGCCAAGTCCGCCGAACGTTGCGGCTTGGCCTCCGGGTGGTCCGGGTCGGTGCGCATGACTTCCACGGCCACCAAGGGGCCATGCTGCCCACTGACCACGCGACGGGCGCGGCTCTTGAGCACGGGAAGAGACTGGGCGGGGGCATCAAACCGATAGGTAGGCAAGGCGCAGGGCCGGGCCAGGGATTGCAGTTGCTCAGCCGCTTGGCGACTCAGGTCCTGAGCCAGGCTCGCCAGGCTTAAGGTGCCGTTTTTTTTTGATCTCATAAAAGGCCTGCGCCAGGCGGATTTGGCTGGGGCTCAGGCCAACGCCCCGCTTCTGGAGCAGCCGGACCAGGGTCGGCACCCGGGCGTGCGGATGTTGAATGAGCGTGCTCAGCAGGGCGACGACTTCCAGGGCACTGACTCCGGGCGGCAAGACTGGACCCGCCGCCACCGCCGAGACCGGCGCCGCCAGCGTCTGAGTCTGACGCTGGGCTTGTTGGCGGCGTTGCTGGGCGGGATCGGCGGCCAAATACAGGGCGCGGCGGCCACGGTGAGCAATGCCGACTCGACCCTCGCGCCCCAACCGACATAGCAGGTTGGCCACGGGCGTGGACAGCTGCGCCTCCAACTCCGGGACGGTGCAACCGGCCGGAGCCTTGGCCACCAAGGCAGCCAGGGTTTGGAGCAGGTTGCCGTGCCGGGAAAAGCCGATCTGCCGGTGGAACCACAGGCCGTGGTCATCGAAGACCGGGGTTTGGGGCAGGGTGTAGTAAGCGGCGTTGGCGTTAAAGCTGTTGTGATAGCCGGTTTTGCGCAGGGCCCGCACCACGGTCATGTGGCAGCAATGCACGCGCTGGCGCAAGGCACGCATGGTCGCGACGCCCAGACGACGAAGCTGTTGGATGACGGATTGTTCGGCGCGCGTTAAGTCCGTAGCCATAATGTTATTGTAAGTGATTGACTGGGCCATTTCAGGGCGTTATTCATCAAACACAATGACATTTTTAGGTGCGACCGTGGCGGCTATTCTTCAAAAAGGCCCGAAAAACACCGATTCCCCTGGACCTGAAAAGTTAAACTATGTGAGCCCCGTTAAGACCGACCCCAGAAACAACCCTGATTACGGGGGATTTTAAGGCAACCGTTGTTCGGAATGATACCCGAAGGGGAGAGGGAGAAACGTCGGCAGTCTCTTGAAATTCCGCGCGGCTGTCCTTCCTCGAGCCGCTACCGAGGATCCTCCCTCCCCCCATCCGATGGGGAGAGGGCTGGGGTGAGGGGTCTGCCCGCGGTGCTGCTGCCCCTTTCACTGAGGCCTTACCCGGGCTCAATACTTCTTGGTGAACTTCTTCCGGGACTCCTCCTGGGCGGGCGGGGGCGGGGAGGCGGGGGCGGTCTGCGCCGGGGGCGTTTGGGCGGCGGCCGTTTGCCCCGGAGCGCCTGCAGGGGCAGGCGACTCGACGGCCTCGACAAAGGCCAGCCGCAGGTTCATCAGGTTCTGTTTGAGCAAGGCGGCCTCGTCTTTGCCAAGGTTGCCCCGTGTCTTGACTTCCAGCATTTCCAACTGGTCGATGAACAACTGGGCCGCCTCGAGGTCGCGGGTGACCTGGCCCGACTCGGGGTGGGGGGCTTTGCCCAGGAGCATCAGGGCCATGTTGGATTGCTGCATGACCAGGTGCGCGAACAGGGCGGAGAGTTCCTCGCTGCGGCCGGGGGCGGCCGTGTCGGCTTGGGATGGTTGTGGGTCGCTCATGGGCCGTTAGCTTTGCGTGTGGTTCGGATTTCGGCGAGCAAAAAATAGATGAGATGCCGCAGCCGCGCCTCGACGTCCAGCGTTTCGAGGATGGTCTGCCGTTGCGCCGCCCCCGGCAAGACCATGCAGGAGACCAGGTCCGCCGCCTGGTCCGGGTCGGTCAGTGAATCCAGGTAATGGAGGATCTTTTCCGGCGAGAACGGAGGCGGGGCCGAACCGCCGCCCTGGGCGGTGTCCGGGGCCATGACCGGGAAGGGGAACGGCAGGCCCAGGCCATTGCGCTCCTCCAGCAGAGCGCGGACCTTGCCCAGCAGGGTGTCCACCTTGAGGTTGTCGCAGGGGGGAGTCTCCAGGGGGCGGATGCGCTGGATGCGATAGGGCTTGTAGCGGAGCGGTTCCTCCAGCTCGACGCGCGCCAGGCCCTGAAGGATGAGGTGCGAGGTGCCGTCGCGGTGCCGGACCGCCACACGGATGAGGCCCAGTCCGGCCACCTGGGATGGGACCTCGCGCGTGCTGCCGGGCCGCTGCATCGCCACCGCCAACATCCGCGTCGAGTGCAGCGCGTCGGAGAGCATCTGCCGGTAACGCGGCTCGAAGATATAGAGCGGCAGCAACGCCTGGGGAAAGAGCGTCGCCTTGGGCAGCGTCATGACCGGCACCTCTCGAGGTTTCTTCATGCGTATAATCTAGAGTAAGGCGCCAGTTATTCAAGTTGACGGCCCCGCCCGCTTTGATATGGTCTGCCGGCTCCGGGCGCATCCGCACACGGCCCCGGAGCGCGGGCTTCAGCCCGCTTTGCGCGGACCTGGATACTTTGGGTGCGTCTCTTGAACACGCGGCGCCCTAAGCCGGCTGAAAGCCGGCGTTCCGGTCCTTCGGCCATGGCGGTGAGATGCGCCGCCCGGCCAGCGCGCTGGACTTTTCGATCGAGTGGCGGAAAGGTTTGTTTGTGAATGTAACCATAGAGAATTTGGCGCCGTGCAAGAAACTGATGAAGGTGGAGGTCGAGCCCCAGAAGGTGGATGAGACCTTCGAGAGGGTGACCCAGGATTTCCAGCGAAAGGCCAAGTTCCCGGGCTTTCGCCCAGGCAAGGCGCCTCGCGAGATGGTCGAGCGCAAGTACCAAAAGGAGATTCAGGACGAGGTCAAAGCCAAGCTCATGGACCAGTCCTACAAACAGGCGGTCGAGGAGCAGAAGCTGGACGTGGTGGCGCGGCCGGACATCGAGGAAATCCAGTTTGCGCGCGGCCAGCCCTTTCAATATGCCGCCACGCTGGAGACGGCGCCGGAATTTGCCTTGCCGGACTACAAGGGCTTGCCGGCCCGCGTCGAGAGCCGCTCGGTGACCGAGGCGGACGTGGACCGGGCCTTGCAGGTGCTGCGCGAGCAGCGGGTCGCTTACCTTGCCGTGGATCGCCCGGTGGCCGCCGGCGACATGGCCGTGGTGAATTACACCGGCCAGTGCGAGGGCAAACCCATCACCGAAATTGCGCCGACCGCCATGGGTCTGACGGAGAAAAAGGACTTTTGGATCGAGGTCGGCGCCAAGGGTTTCATCCCGGGCTTTGCCGAGCAACTCCTGGGCGCCCGGGCGGGCGAAAAGCGCACGGTCACTGTCGAGTTCCCCCCCGATTTCGATACCGCGCAACTCGCCGGCAAGCGGGGCGTCTATGCCGTTGAACTGGTCCAGGTGAAAGAGAAAATGCTGCCTGCCCTGGACGATGCCTTCGCCAAGGGCTACGGGGCGGAGGACCTCCGGGCATTGCGCGCCGGGGTGCGCAAGGACCTCGAGAACGGTCTCGCAGTACAAGCGCAGCGCCAGCATCCGCAACCAGATGCTCCAGGCCCTGCTGGGGCGCGTCCAGTTCGAGTTGCCGGAGGCCTCGGTGGCGCAGGAGACCCGCCACCGCGTCTTTAGCATGGTCCACGCCAGCCAGCAGCGCGGCGCCTCCCGCGAGCAGATCGAACAACACAAAGACCAGATCTACTCCGCCGCCGCCCAGGATGCCAAGGAACGCGTCAAACTCGCCTTCCTCATTCAGAAGATAGCCGAGAAAGAGGACATCAAGGTCTCCGAGGACGAGATCAACGGACGGCTTCTCCGGCTGGCTGCAACCAACCGGGTTCCGTTGGAGAAATTCGTCAAGGACCTCCGCCAGCGCGGCGGCTTAATCGAAGTCTATGACCAGATCATGCACGGCAAAGTGATGGACTTCCTGGAGAAGAATGCCCAGTTGATCGAGGCGCCTCCCGGCTCGATGTCGGAGCGCTAGCCCAACCCGGGGTGATACATGGTGTCCGAAGCGCGCAAGAACGGCCCCAGCGTCCCCCGCATCCTGATCGTCGATGATGACCCGGGCCAGCGGAGCCTGCTGGATTCGTTTCTGCGGAGCCAGGGATTCGAGACCGTGCCGGTCGCCTCCGGCGAGCAGGCCCTGGAGACCCTGCGCGCCTCCGGCTTCAGCATGATGATCACCGACGTGCGGATGCCCGGCCTCTCGGGACTGGAGACCCTGCGGCGGGCCCGCCAGGAACATGCCGGGCTGCCCATCCTCCTGGTCACCGCCTATGCCGACGTCCGCGAGGCGGTGGGCGCCGGGCGCGATGGCGCCCTGGACTACCTGGCCAAACCGATCGACCTGGACGAGTTGCTGGCCTGCGTGCGCCAGGCCACCGGCCTGGCCACTGCCGCCCCGCGCAAGTTCACCGCCCAGCGCCAGTTGCCCCCGCACGTTGTCGCCCAGAGCCCCTCATGCAGGCCGTCTTCCACGATGCCTCGCTGGTCGCCCCTTCGGAAAGCCGCGTCCTCATCACCGGCGAGAGTGGCGTGGGCAAGGAGGTCGTGGCCGACGTCATCCATGCCTGGAGCGGCCGCGCCTCGGGGCCGCTCATCAAGGTCAACTGCGCCGCCATCCCGGAAAACCTCCTGGAGAGCGAACTCTTCGGCCATGAAAAGGGCGCCTTCACCGGTGCCCTCAGGCAAAAGCCCGGCCGCTTCGAGGCGGCCGACGGCGGGACGATCTTTCTGGACGAGATAGCGGACATGTCGCCCCCCTTGCAGGCCAAGCTGTTGCGCGTCACCCAGGAAGGCCGCTTCAACCGCGTCGGCTCCAACAACGAAATCCGGGTCAACGCCCGCCTCCTGGCCGCCACCAACAAGCGCTTGGAAGAGGAGGTCGCGGCCGGCAGGTTCCGCGGGGACCTCTTCTACCGCCTGAACGTGTTCGAGCTGAACATCCCGCCGTTGCGCGAGCGCCCGGAGGACATCCTCCCGCTAGCCGGCGCCTTTATCGCGGAGTTTACCCAGGGCCGCGCCCGCTTTTCCTCCGCCGTCATCGATTGCCTCCCGCGCTACTCCTGGCCGGGCAACGTGCGCCAATTGCGCAACGCCATGGAGCGCGCCGCCCTGCTCTCCCGCGGCGAACTCATCCTGCCCGAGCACCTGACCGCCCAGGTCCGCGCCGCCGGCCTTGAACCCGCCCCCGGCCCCGCCCCCGAACCGCCCGACAGCCAGCGCCTGGGCGAGATCGAGCGCCAGGCCATCTTCGCCGCCCTGCGCAAACACGACTTCAACCGCACCGAAACCGCCAAGGCCCTCGGCATCAGCCGCCGTGCCCTCCTCTACAAACTCCAGCGCTTCCGCGAATTGGGCTATGACGTAGATCCTGGGTGACCCGCGCCGCCGGGTTTCCCCTCACCCCGGCCCTCTGCCCATCGGATGGGGAGAGGGAGGACCGCCGCCCGTCTGTTGACGAATCCCGGCGCCTTCGAACTTGTGAGAGCCGGGCTTTGCTGCTCCCTCTCCCCGTCCGACGGGCAGAGGGCCGGGGTGAGGGGCAAGGGGCGACCAGTGACAGCGGGTTGGAAAAACTAACTTGCGCCCGCAAGGCTCGCCTGCCGGGAAGGCCGTTGAGCCGTCCCTTCGGCAATGATTTTGCCGCCAATGATTTTGCCTTTCATCATTTTGCGCTCCATGATTTTGGTTCCACCCCCGTTGCATCCGCCCGGCGCTGGGCTATTGTTGTGTGTGAACGTCAAATCAACAGGTCCTGTTGCCGCGGCGGCAGCGCTGGCCGTGTTCCTTTCCAATGGTTCTGTGCGGGCTCTCGCCCAAACAGGCGCCGCCCCCCCGGGCGCCGCTCCCGCCGCCTCCACGACCAATGCCCCTATGCACAAATTCAAGAAACCGACCGACGCCGAGCTCAGGAGGAAGCTCACGCCGATGCAGTTCGAGGTGACCCAACACGCCGCGACCGAGCCGCCTTTCCAGAATCCCTATTTCAGCCTGAAGAAACCCGGCCTCTATGTCGACACCGTCTCAGGCAAACCGCTGTTCAGCTCGCTCGACAAGTTCGACTCCGGCTGCGGTTGGCCCAGCTTCAGCCGGCCGCTGGATGCCCTCGAGACCGTGGAGCGGGCCGACCACTCTCTCGGCATGCAGCGGATCGAAGTCCGCTCCAAGACGGCCGATTCCCATCTGGGCCATGTCTTCAACGACGGTCCCGGGCCGACGGGCCTGCGCTACTGCATCAACTCGGCTTCATTGCGCTTCATCCCGGTCGAGCAGATGGAGAAGGCCGGTTACGGCGCCTGCCTCGAGCCCTTCATTAAGGCCGGGCTTTACAAACCCCCGGCCAAGCCGGCGGCCGGCCCCGCCCCGGCCGCCGCCGCGCAGAAATGACGCCTCCCCAACTTACAACTGCTCGGGTCTTGCCAGCAATTGGTCGATGCGGGCCAGGAGGCGGCCGGCGGCGCCGCCGTCCAGCACGCGATGGTCGAAGCTCAGGGTGAAGTTGGCTTCCATCACGGGCACGAACCGGCCCTGGAGTTCGTCCCAGTTAGGCACGCGCCGGGCGGCGCCCAGGCCCAGGACCAGGGTCTGCTCGGGCAGCGGAATGGGCGTTGCCCAGGTCAGGCCGAAGGTGCCGAAGTTGGTGACGGTGGCGATCGAGCCGCCGGTAACGTCAGCCGGCAGCTTGCGCTGGTGCGCCAATTGGATCAATTCGTCATAACGGTTGACCAGGTCCTTGAGCAGGCGCTTGTCTGCGTTTCGAATGACCGGCACCAGCACGCCCTCCTCGGCCTCGACCGCGAAGCCGACATCAATCGAGGAGGGATGGGCGATTTTGCTGCCGATGAGCCGTCCGGCCGGGGCGCTGTTCTCGGCCAGGGCAATGGCCAGCGCCCGCAAGGCATAAAGAGCGGGCCCGGGTTTGGGTTGGCAGGTCTTGCGATGGTTGAGGATCGGGTCGAAACACACCGGCCTGCCCACCGTCGCCAGGGGCCGCGTCCAACTGCGCCGCATGGCGTCGGCGACGGCCACGCGCATGGAGGAGGCCTGGCTGAGCCGGTGCCTTTCGAGGTTGGTGATGAATCTCTCGAAGTCCTGGATCGTCACCCGCCCGGCGGCGCCGCTGCCGGGCAGACCCGCCAGGTCCGCCGCGCCCAGGCCCAACTCGACCATCCGGGCCTTCATTCGGGGCGACATGTAGCTGGCCCCGGCGGCGTTGGCAGGGACCGGCAGCCCGCGCACGGTGGGCTCAACGCCTTGCCTGGGGGCGGCAGAGGGGCCGGGGCCGGCGGTGTCAAGGCTGCCGGCGGCCCTCTCGGCCTCCGGTCCGGGCTCAGGCGCATCCAGGCCCAACCGGACGGCGTCTTCCCGGCTCGCCTCCAGGTAGCCCAGCACCGCGCCCACCGGGTAGCTCTCGTTGAGGTTGATCAGAAACTTCTCGACGCGGCCCGGGCAGGGCGCCGCCACGTTCATGGTCGCCTTGGAGGTTTCCACTTCGATGATGTCCTGGTCTGTCTGGACCGGGTTGCCCGCCTGGACCAGGAGCCGGATGACGGTCGCCTCGGCAATCGATTCCCCGAGTTGGGGCATGATGATGGGGATGGAGGGCATGGGCGGTGTGGGTCAGTCTCTGCGCATCACATCCTGAGCAGGTTGCGCGCTGCGGCGGCGATGCTGCGCGCCGTGGGGCGGTGAGCGGCCCAGAGGCTGGGGTGATAGGGTACGGGCGTGTCCTTGGCGTTGAGCCGCTGCGGGGGGGCGTCGAGCAGGCCAAAGCCTTCGCTGGCGACGCGGGCGATGACCTCGGCGGTCACACCGCCCCAGGGCCAGGCCTCGCCCACGCAGAGCAGCCGCCCGGTGCGGGCGACTGAGGCCACCACCGTGTCCGTATCCAGCGGCTTGACCGAGCGGAGGTTGACGACCTCGATCTCGGTGCCTTCCGAGGCCAATTCCTCGGCGACGGCCAGGGCCTCGTGTACCATGGCGCTGTAGGCCACCAGCGTCATGTCGCGCCCGGTCCGGGCCAGGCGCGCCTTGCCCACCGGCATCGCGTCGGTGGGCAGTCGCTCGGCCTTCAAGTGATAGTAAAGGTACTTGTGCTCGCAGAAGATGACCGGGTCGTCCAGGGCGACCGCCTCGAGCAACATGCTGTAGGCGTCCTCGACCGTGGCCGGGGTGAGCACCACCAGGCCCGGATAATGGGCATAGATGGTCTCCACGCTCTGGCTGTGGAACGGGCCGCTGCCGGAGGTGCCGCCGCAGGGCAGGCGAATCGTGACCGGGCAGGGCACATTGGTCCGCCAGTGCAGCGTGGCGGCCTGGTTGACGATCTGGTTGAAGCCCGCGGTCGAGAAGTCGGCAAACTGGAGTTCGATGATCGGGCGCATCCCCTCGATGGCCGCCCCCACGGCCAGGCCCACCATCGCATCTTCACTGATCGGCGAGTCGATCACGCGCCCCGGGAACCGCTGCGCCAGCCCCTTGGTCGCCTTGAAGGCGCCGCCAAAAAGTCCGACGTCCTGCCCGTAGATGAAGACGCGCGGGTCCTCCGCCAGGGCGCGCGCCTGGGCCTCACGAATGGCGTCCAAATAGGTGATGCTCACGAGGGGCGAGGGCAGAGGGCAGAGGGCAGAGGCCCGAGGCCAGAGGCCAGAGGCCAGAGGGCAGAGGCCAGAGGCCAGAGGCCAGAGGCCAGAGGCCAGAGGGCAGAGGCCAGAGGCCAGAGGCCGGAGGCCAGAGGCCAGAGGCCAGAGGGCAGAGGCCAGAGGCCAGAGGCCAGAGGCCAGAGGCCAGAGGCCAGAGGCCAGAGGGCAGAGCGGCCGCATCGCGCATCCCGCCCGTGCCGGAAATGCGGCGACGGCCTCACCCCGCTTGGGAGCGGATGGCCGCCATGGAGCACGCCCGTTTGTTGTTCGTCATTCGTCATTCGTCATTCGTCATTCGTCATTGCGCCTCGGTCGCCCTCCCGCCCTTCGGCCAGGTGTTTCGACGCCAGGGCGCACCAGTCCTGGCGGTAAGGGTCGGGGGCGGGCTCGCGCTGGACCTTGGCGACGACCTCCTCGACAGCGCGCGCAGCTTCCTGGCGCCAGGCGCGGAGATCGGAGGCCTCGGCCCAATTGTGATCCAGGAGTTGGCATTCGGTGACCTTGAGGCAATCGCGTCCCACAGGGGATGCCTTCAACGCCGGGTCAACATAGCCGGCGTCGTCGTGCTCGCCGTGGCCGCACAGGCGCAGCAACGTGGCCACGACCATCTGCGGGCCGTCTCCGCCCCGCGCCCGGGCGACCGCCTGGCCCACGACCGTGAGGCAGGCGGACAGGTCCGTGCCGTCCACGCCGTGTCCCACCATGCCGTAACCCGCCGCCTTGTCCAGGAGCGAACGGCAGGCAAACTGGCGCGAGATGGGGGTCGAGTAGGCATAGTGGTTATTAGCCACCACTACCACCAGCGGGAGTTTCTCGACCGCCGCCTGGTTGAGGGCTTCGTGAAACGAACCGGTTGAGGTCCCGCCGTCGCCAATCGAGGCGACGCCGACCGTGCCGGAGAGGCCCTTGAACCGGTGCGCCAGCAGGACCCCGTTGGCGACGGCGATCATGGCGCCCAGATGGCTGATCATCGGCAGCAGCCCCTCTTTGGGCCAGCCGCGGTGCACGTTGCCATCGCGCCCGCGCATCGGCCCCAGCGCCGAGCCGAGAAAGGTGCGGACCGCGTCCAGGATGGGCTCGCCAAAGGCCAGGCGCCCGGCCAGGTCGCGGATGAGAGGGGCGAAGACGTCCCCGCGGCGCAAGGCCAGTCCCGCGGCAACGCTCAGTGCCTCCTGGCCGCGCCCGACAAAGACGCCGCCATGGATCTTGCCCATGCGATACAGGCTGGCGAACTTGTCATCGAGGACCCGCGCCAGGAGCATGAGCCGGTAGGCCCTGACGTGCAAATCCCTCAATGAACCCGTCGCCTCACTCGCGCTGGCTGTGAGAATCGACTGACCCATGGCGGCCAATTTACCCGCCTCGGGGGTGGTTGGGCAATTCCTTTCCGGGGGGGGAACGCAACCCCGCTGTGCCCGGGGGCTGACCCCGCAGATCGGCACTTCGCCACCCGCCCTGCCCACTCAATGGTCGGGCGCGTACAGAGGTTGACGCCGGGCCGGGTTCCGGGTACAGTGCCAGGGTGTTGCTGAGGAATGCGAAGGCCAAGAACAGTGTTTCTCGCTACCCGCGGCCGCGACGCTTATGAGCACCGGCACTAAACAGGCGGAATCTGACCGGGGGTTCAACGTGTCGCGATTCCTCGAGGCGGTGTGGGCCATCCGTGACCGGAAAAGCTGGTTCAAGTATGACCGACAGTGGGGGCCGTGGTTTCGCGGAGAGCCGGTGAACCGTACTCCGCTGAAACCGACGTTGTATCGGAGCTTGGCCTTCAGCGAGGTCAAGGCGCAGGAGGTCGAGGACGAAATGCGGGAAGAGTTCATCAAGCGCGCCCCCGTGTTCTGCGAGAATTTGCCGGTCGGCGATGACCCGCGCTCGGAGTGGGAGTGGTATTTTATGATGCAGCACTTCGGAGCGGCAACACGCCTTCTGGACTGGACCGAGGGCGCGCTGATTGCTCTGTACTTCGCCGTGAAGGGGGGCGCGAAGCAGGAGGATGGCGCCCCGGCCACAACGGAGGAAGATGCTGCGGTATGGGTGCTCGAGCCCTATCGGCTGAACAACAAGGCCATCGGCAAGGAGTGGATAATCCCTCCGAGCGCGACAGGGGTTAAAAATGACGAATGGGTGAAGAAGGTCCAAAGGTGGCTGCCGGAACGATTCACGAGGATGCGCGGGCTTCCGGACAAGGCGGTCGCTATTGAGCCCACTCACGTTGCTCGCCGGATCAGTTCCCAGCACTCCTGCTTTACGATCCACGGCACCGACGAGTCCGCGCTCTACAACCTTGAAGGGGAGGAGAACGATTGCTTGTTTAAGATCCCTATTCCGGCTGCCAGCCTCGACGGGCTGCGAAGGGATCTCCGCATCTGTGGAATCAATGAAGCGACGATCTTCCCGGATCTGGACGGGGTGGGCCGATCAATAAACACAAGGTGGGAAGTAGATCTCCGGAGCCGTCTCACGAAACCAGTTAAAGCAGCATGAACCGCCAACAGAAGACCAAGCTCCCCCATGAAGGAGTCTATGCGCGGATTATGCCGTCGAAAATCCATGGCGTTGGCGTCTTCGCGATTCGCGACATTCCCAAAGGAACGAGGTTGTTCGACGAAGACGACAGCGAGTCGGTCTGGATGAAAAAGAGCGATCTGGACCTCGCTGAATTGCCGAGGGGAATCAGGCAATTATATGACCAATTCTGTATCATCAAGGACAAGGGCCAGACATACGGCTGCCCCAGGAGCTTTAACTTGATGACCGTCGCCCTGGTACTTAAACCACTCGGAGACCCCCAACGTCGGCTGCGATGGGGACTACGTATTCTTCGCGCTCCGGGACATCGCAGAAGGCGAGGAATTGACGGCCGATTACCACGCGTACAACCATTTCGCCAATAAGGAGTGCATCTGAGCGAAACGCCCCTTTATCTACCCGGTGTTTCCGAAGCCGATGATCGCCTCGCGGATGCGAGGAGCGATGTTCTCGAAGTGTTCGGCAATTTCAAAGGCCGTGATTTCGTTCTGGTTCAGGAACCGCGCTGCGTTACGGGCGAAATCGCGCCGTTTGTCGCTCTGCGACAGCCTGTTTAACGCCATGCTTGTGCGGAAGTTGTCGGGGTCTTCCTCGACGGCAGCCGCGTCGAAAACCTCCGGGTGTTCGAGATAGATGGTAAATTGGTCGTCCGGTGGTTGGCGAAAGTCCTGGTTGGCGGTGAAGAATCGGACTTGGGCAAGTTGTTGCGCGTTCAGCCCGTGCAGGTTGCGGTTCACGCGCAGGATTTCCGCTCCGTGAGCCTGGACGGCGTCCCGGAGAGCAGCCGCTGCGATGCGGGCCTGAGGTGTATCGATTCGCGCGTTCAGAATGCTCGCATGGTTTTGCTCCCAGAAGCGGTGGAAGTCGGAGAAGTATTGGAACTCCGCGCCTTCAAACTGCGTAGCTCCGATGGCTGCGTAAGTTTGGTAAAAGTAGCGGTTGGCGGCAGACAGAAAGTGTCTGGCTAGCGGGACTTTGTCGAGCTGCGCCCAACCGCGCGGCAGTGCAAGGCCTGCCTGGTCGCCGAGGAGGGCAAGGAACTCCTTGAAAGTCATTGTCGGTGCGTCACAAACCCAGGATGTGTGTCACGAAACCGGTTCGGGCGTAAAAGGCCCGGCTGGTGCTGCCGTGGCCCGGCCCTTTCGTCCTCGGTTGCACGAGAACGCCCATCGCGCCCGTGAGGGCCTCAAAGCCCCGCGTTTGGATTGTACTTCTTACCAGCTCGTAATCGTCCCTGACTTGCCGAAGGTCCGCCGGGTTGTCGAGGTCGAAGGTTGCCACGCGCACCAGCAAGCTTCGCTCCTCCTCCTGTGACTCGAAAACACGAGCACAGACGACGGCCTTTTGCAGCTTGCACAGAAGGTGGCTCTTTTCAAACGGCGTGTTCTGGACGTTGTAAGCCTCGATCATGGTGATCGCCATCGTTTCTTTTACCTGTAGCGCGCCACATCTGTTCCGCTTGAGCGGCACAATCTTGAGCTCCCAGGAACCGAAATTCGGTGACTGCGCGGAGTTGATCGGAAGGCCCAGGTATCGTTCCAGCACGTGGCCAGCCCAACCTTTATTCTTCTTGGCCCCGCTCCAGACGGTGACGCTGTACTTGTCGGCAAGGGGGCGCAGATCGAGGCCCTCAAGTTGTTTTAATCGCGTGACTGCTTCGCTACGTTCCATGGTGGTCCTTTAGAGGAGACTGCCAGCCGCGCTCAGCCTCGGTGCGAACAGGTCTTGCGTGCGCTGTCCCTCACCTTTGACCCTCGCGATGGAAAGCTTGATGTGGTTCGCGTCGGCCTCGATGCCTACACAGTGCCGACCGTTGCGCAGCGCGGCCACGGCGGTGGTCCCGCCACCAAGGAATGGGTCTAGGACGGTGTCACCCTCGTTGGTGGAGGCGAGGAGGCAGCGTTCGACGAGAGCAATGGGCTTCTGCGTCGGATGTCTCCCGAGCACCTTCTCCTCACCGCCCGGGGAAGTCATAGTCCAGACCGTCTTCATCTGCTTGCCGCCGTTAATGTCCCGCATGCGGTCGTAGTTAAAGGTGTGCTTGCTTTTCTCGGTTTTCGCAGCCCACAGCACAGTCTCAGTGGAATGGGTAAAGTACCGACAGGAAAGGTTGGGCGGCGGGTTTGGTTTCTCCCAAGCAATGTCATTGAGCATTTTCATGCCCAATTGCTGCATTGCGTAGCCCACAGAGAAGATGACGTGCAGGGTCCCAGTGACCCAAATGCTGCCGTTCGGCTTGAGGACGCGCTGGCAGCGGCGGAGCCATTCGAGATTGAATTCGTGGTTCAACTCCGGACCGCGAGACTTGTCCCAGTCGCCCTTGTCAACCTTCACCATTTTGCCCGCGTGGCAGGTGATGCCGCCGTTCGAGAGGAAATACGGCGGATCCGCGAAAACCATATCGAACCGACCGTCCGCGTATTTAGCCGCAATGGCGTCGAGCAGCTCGAGGCAGTTGCCGTGATACAGCCAGAGGCCGCGATGGTCGTCTCGGTACGCGAGGTGCGGAGGAGACGGCGGGACCGGCGGTGCGGCTTCCGGTTCCGTCTGTGCCTGAGCGACCTCAGTCTGTGTCGCGCCGTTAGCAGCAATGGACCCGTCCTCCCTGAGTACGAAGGCATGGGTCGGCACGGGAGCAGACCTTAGCAGGCCATTCGGCAGCCCCGATTGCGGTGGGGGTGCCGGCTGATCGGTACAGCGCCGTGCGCTTTCGGCGGGTCAATTTTTTTAGCACGGGGAATCCATCTACCAGTGGAACCAAAATTTCAAGACAAATCACCGCCACACGAAGGCTTCTCCACTGCGCGGGGCCGGGTTGGGCAACCTCTTAATGCTGGCGGCTTCGTTGCCGCGCCCGCTCAAACAGCGACAATCTCGACGCGGGGGGCATACCCGAGTTGACGAAGCAGGTCTTCGCAGTCTTCCCAGGCCAGGCCGAATGCGCGCACGTCTGCCACTCCAAGACGTGCAATGACGGCGGATAAAACCGTGGTGCTGCGCTCCTCGAACTTGCCCTCCATCATTGCGCGCTCCGCCCAGTCCACCAATTCCGCCAGCGAAATCTCGTGACGGAGGTAGGCGGCGATTTTGTCGGCGACGGCCTGTTTCGTGATCGTCATTGAATCACGCGTGGCTTTTTCGCGCCAGGGTATGCGTGGCGTACCCGTAGAAGGCCTCGGCGGCCTCCATGATGGTCTCGGAGAGGGTCGGGTGAGGATGCACGGCCAGGGCCAGGTCTTTGGCGGTGGCGCCCATCTCGATGGCCAGGACGCCTTCGGAGATGAGTTCGCCAGCGCCGGTGCCGACGATGCCGACGCCGAGGATGCGTTCGGTCTCGGGATCGACAATGAGCTTGGTCAGCCCTTCGGGCCGGTCAAACGAAAGGGCGCGCCCGGAGGCGGTCCAGGGGAACTTGGCCACCTGCACCGCCAGGCCCTTGGCCTTGGCTTCCGCCTCGGTCAAACCGCACCAGGCGACCTCGGGGTCCGTGAAGACCACCGCCGGGATCGTGATGTCCACAAAGGCGCTGTCCTGGCCCGCAATGACCTCGACCGCAATCCGCGCCTCTTTGGCCGCCTTGTGGGCCAGCAGCACCCCGCCCACGATGTCACCAATCGCGTAGATCGCCGGGTCGGTGGTCTGCTGCTTTTCATTGACATGGATGAAGCCCCGGTCGTCAAACGAGACCTTGGTGTTGTCCAGGCCCAGGTCGTCGGCATTGGGGCTGCGGCCGACGGCGGCCAGGACCCGGTCGTAGAGTTCCTCTTTGCTCTGGCCGTTGAGGTCGAACTGGACCTTGATCTGCTTGCCGCTGGTGGCCATCTTGAGGACCTTGGTCTGGAGCCGCACCTCTTTGAAGGCCTTGTGCGCGTAGGCGATGACCGGCCGGGCCAGGTCCGGGTCCGCGCCGGCCAGGATGCTGTCCAGGGCCTCGACCAGCACCACCTTGCTGCCCAGCGTGGCATAGACCGTCCCCAGCTCCATGCCAATGTAGCCGCCGCCAATGACCAGCAGGTTCCCGGGCACCTCTTCCACCTCCAGGGCCTCGCTCGAGGTCATGATGCGCGGGTTGCCCAGGTCGAAGGCCCTGGGCATCGCCGATTTCGAGCCGACCGCGACGATCGCGTGGTCGTAAGTGAGCAACTGCTGGCCTTGCTCGGTCTCGACGCGCACGGTGCGCGAGTCCTCGAAGTATGCCCGCCCGTGCAGGACCTGCACCCCCCGCATTTTGGCCAACTGCGCAATCCCGCCGGCAAGACGGGTCAGGATGGACTCCTTCCACGCGCGCAGTTTGGTCACGTCAAGGGTCGGCGCGCAAAAGGTGATGCCCCGGCGCTCGGACTCGCGCGCCGAGGTAATGGCATGGGCGGCGTGGAGCAGCGCCTTGGAAGGGATGCAGCCCCGGTTCAGGCACACCCCGCCCAGCCGCGGGTCCCGCTCCACCAGCAGGACCTTCTTGCCCAGGTCCGCCGCGTAAAAGGCCGCCGCATACCCGCCGGGACCGGCGCCGACAACCACCAGTTCAGTCTTGAGAGCATCCATGAATAAGCAGTGAGTTGCTGTGCGAGTGAATGAGCCGCCGCCGCCGGGGGTTGAAATCCGAAATCCGAAACACGATTTTCACACCCTGACGTCCTCCTCCCTGAACTGTTCGAGGGCCTGGACGAGGTCACCGACGAACCGGGCGGCGGCGGCGCCGTCGATGACGCGGTGGTCGTAGGACAAGCAGAGCGGGAGCAGCAGCCGCGGCTCGATGGCCTTTTGCCGGACCACCGCCTTCATGGCCGCGCGCCCCAAGCCGAGGATGGCGACCTCGGGCCTGTTGACAATGGGTGTGAAATGAGCGCCGCCGATGCCGCCCTGGTTGGAAATGGTGAACGTGCCGCCCTTGAGTTCCTCGGCCGCCACCTTGCGCTCGCGCGCCTTCCGGGCCAGGTCCTCCAGTTCTTTGGACAGCTCGAGCAGCCCTTTGTTGTCCACGTCGCGGATGACCGGGACGATCAAACCGGCATCGGTATCGACCGCGATGCCGATGTGATAGTACTCCTTCAAGACGATTTCCTGGGCGGCCTCGTCGAGGCTCGAGTTGAAGATGGGGTGTTTCTTGAGCGTGCCGACGGCCGCCCTGAGGGCAAAGGAGGTGAGCGTGAGGCGGGCGCCTTGTTGTTCGTAAGCGCCGGCGTATCGGTTTCGCAGCGCCATCAGATCGGTGATGTCGGCCTCGTCGAACTGGGTGACCTGGGGCACGGCATTCCAGTTCTCCGACATCCGGCGGGCGATGACCTGGCGCAACGGAGAGAGCGGCTTCCTCGACACGGGACCCCATTTGGAGAAGTCGAGGGAGACGGGCGCGGGCGGTTGTCGAGGTGCCGGCGGCGGCGCGGCGGGCGCAACGCCCGGCGGCGCCGCAGCCAGCCGCTGCAATCGTTGAATGTGGGCCCGGAGGTCTTCCAGGACGATGCGTCCGCCTCGGGCGCTGCCGCGCACGCGCGTCAGGTCCAGGCCCAAATCTCGAGCCAGTTTCCGGATCGATGGGGCCGCGCTCGG
Source organism: uncultured bacterium (assembly GCA_963749495.1). GTDB lineage: Bacteria > Verrucomicrobiota > Verrucomicrobiia > Limisphaerales > UBA8199 > CAVQND01. The sequence continues at coordinate 75,177 of CAVVMW010000008.1, read as the reverse complement.
TTGCGCGCCGGGCCTGGCCTCGGCCGCTCGGTCCCAGGCCGGCTCGGTCTCGGGCGGCGGCCTTCTCTCGGGGGCGGGCGTTTGGAGAATCCGCTCCTCCGGGAACCCCGCCTCGGCCGCCGGGGCAGGCGCCGCTGCGGGCTGGCTGGGGGCGGCTGCGCCGCCGCTCAGCGAAAGGATGCGCTGGCCGACGCTGAGCTTGTCGCCCGGCTTGACATAAATGGCGGTGACGGTGCCGGCGGCGGTCGAGGGGATTGTCGCCACGGCCTTTTCGTTTTCGAGTTCGAGGATGGGCTGGTCCTTCGAGAGCGGGTTGCCTTCCTTGACGAAGAGGTTGACCACCGTGCCCGAATCCGCGCCCTCACCCAGGTGGGGAAGTTTAAGGTCCATATTCTGTGTGTCACACGATCTGAGGCGCCGCCTTTTCCGGGTCCACGCCCAGGTCCTGAATCGCCTTCTGGGCCACGCCGGGTTCGAGTTGGCCCTTTTGGGCCAGGGCGTAGAGGGTGGCGATGACGGTGGATTCGGCATCCACCTCGAAGAAGCGGCGGAGGCGCTCGCGGGTGTCGCTGCGGCCGAAGCCGTCGGTGCCCAGCGTGGTCAGGCCCCCGGGGACCCAGGGCGCAATCTGGTCCGGAACGATCTTCATGTTGTCGGAGATGGCGACGAAGACGCCCTGCTCGCGTTGGAGGACCTGCTGGAGGTAGGAGGGCCTGGGGGGCTGGGCCGGGTGCAGCCTGTTCCAGCGTTGGGCGCGCAGGGCGTCATTGCGCAGGAGCTTGTAGCTGGTGGCGCTCCAGACATCGGCGGAGACTTCGTAATGCTCGGCCAGGATTTGCTGGGCGCGCAGGGCACAGCGGAGGATGGGTCCGCTGCCCAGGAGCTGGGCCTTGAGGCGCTTGCCCTCCGGGCCCGGCTGGAGCTTGTAGAGGCCCTTGACGATGCCCTCCTCGGCCCCTGCGGGCATCGGCGGCATGGCATAGTTTTCGTTATAGAGCGTCAGGTAATAGAAGATGTCCTCCCCCGCGACGAACATGCGCCGGAGACCCTCGGCAATGATCGCGGCCACTTCGTAACCGAAGGCGGGGTCGTAGGTGAGCAGGGTCGGGATGGTGCTCGAGAGGATCAGGCTATGCCCGTCCTGGTGCTGGAGGCCCTCGCCGTTGAGGGTGGTGCGCCCCGAGGTGGCGCCCAGCAGGAAGCCCTTGGCGCGGATGTCGCCCGCCAGCCACATGAGGTCGCCGATGCGCTGGAAGCCGAACATCGAGTAATAGATGTAGAAGGGCACCATGTACCGGCCCTGGGTCGCGTAGGAGGTGCCGGCGGCGATGAACGAGGCCATCGAGCCCGCCTCGGTAATGCCCTCCTCCAGGATCTGGCCGTCTTTGGCCTCGTGATAGTAGAGGAGCGATTTCATGTCCACCGGCTCGTACAACTGGCCCTTGGGCGAATAAATCCCGACCTCGCGGAACAGGGCATCCAGCCCGAAGGTGCGGGCCTCATCCGGGATAATCGGCACGATTTGCCGGCCGATCCGCTTGTCGCGAATGAGCAGCCCGAGCAGGCGCACGAACGCCATGGTGGTGGACATCTCGAAGTGGCCGCTGCCTTTGAGCATCTCGCCAAAGGCGGCCAGTTTCGGCGCCTCCAGCGGCTGTGCGCTCACTGCGCGCAGAGGCAGGAAACCGCCCAGCTTCCGGCGCAGCCCCAGCAGGTACTGCGTCTCGATGCTGTCGGGCGGCGGGCGGAAAAACGGCGCTTCGGCTATTTCCTCGTCGCTGATCGGCACGCCGAAACGGGCGCGGAACTCGCGCAGCTCTTTTTCGTTGAGCTTCTTCTGCTGGTGCGTGACGTTGCGTCCCTCGCCGGCCTCGCCCAGGCCGTAGCCTTTGACCGTCTTGGCCAGGATGACCGTGGGCCGGCCCCGGTGCTCGACGGCGGCTTTGTAGGCGGCATAGACCTTGCGCGAGTCGTGGCCGCCCCGCAGCAGCTTGTGGATCTGTTCGTCGCTCAAGTGCTTGACCAGGTCCAGCAGCTCGGGGTACTTGCCGAAGAAGTGCCGGCGCGTGTAGCTGCCCGGCTCGACCGAGTACTTCTGGTAATCCCCGTCCACCGCCTCTTCCATCCGCTTGACCAGCAGGCCGGCTGGGTCCGCGGCCAGCAGGGGGTCCCAATCCGAACCCCAGATCACTTTGATGACGTTCCACCCGGCGCCCTGGAAAATCGCCTCCAATTCCTGGATGATCTTGCCGTTGCCCCGCACCGGGCCGTCCAGCCGCTGCAGGTTGCAGTTGACCACCCACAGGAGGTTGTCCAGGTTTTCGCGCGCCGCCAGCGTGAGCGACCCCAGCGTCTCCGGTTCGTCGGTCTCGCCATCGCCCAGGAACGCCCACACCTTGGCTTCGGGCCCTCGGTCAGGCCCCGCGCCCGCAAGTAGCGGTTGAAGCGGGCCTGGTAGATCGACAGCAGCGGCCCCAGCCCCATCGAGACGGTGGGGAACTGCCAGAAATCGGGCATCAGGTAGGGATGAGGATAGGACGAGAGCCCGCCTCCCTCGGCCAGTTCCTGCCGGAAATGGTGGAGATGCCTCTCGTCCAGGCGCCCCTCGAGGAACGCCCGCGCATAGATGCCGGGTGTGGCGTGGCCCTGGAAAAAGACCATGTCGCCCACGAAGCCCTCAGTGCGGGCGCGCAGGAAATGGTTAAAGGCCACTTCCACCAGCGTCGCGCACGAGGCATAAGTCGAGATGTGCCCGCCCAGACCGCTGTGCTGCCGGTTGGCGTTGACCACCATCGCCATCGCGTTCCAGCGGACATAGCTCTTGATGCGCCGTTCCATCTCCCAGTTGCCGGGAAACGGCGCCTGTTTGTCGGCGGGGATCGTATTGACGTAAGGCGTGCTGACCACCCGGGGCGCCTCGACGCCCTCGGCGCGGAGCCGGCCCGTGAGGCCCTCCAGAAAACGCGCCGTGTCTTTCGAGCCCTGGTCGCGCAACGCATGTGCAACCACATTCTCGAGCGACTCCAGCCACTCCCGCTCCGTCTGGCCGTTATGGCCCATCTCGCGGCCCGTGCCGGCGGGCCTGGTCCCGGGTTCCTTCATGGCGTTCATGGTCCCGTAAAATGTCTTTGACTTATACCGCAATTGTACGACTGTCAAATCGCCGCGCGGCTTTTTATTGTGGACGGGCTGCCACGGCAATGCCAGGCAAAATGCCCTCGTTCCATTATACCACGAAGGCCCTCCGGCGGACAGGTGGACCAAGGGGCATGAAATGACGAATGACGAATGTCGAATCTAAATTGGAACAAGCCAATTGGCACAGCCACGAGGGTTTTGGACCTTTGTCGCGGCCTTTGTCGCGGCCTTTGTCGAACGCGCATTTCTCGACGAAGGTTGCGACACAGATTGCGACAAAGGTTGCGCCATTGTCGCGTGCTTCGATTTGGTTTGTGTAACTCCCGGATGTTCCCGCACCCATTCCCCCACCGACTTGCTCTGCTTCGATGCTCTATCTGGACCTGAGCTTGCCCACCCCGGAGGAGAACCTGGCGTGCGACGAAGTTTTGCTGGACCTCTGCGACGAAGGTTTCGGCCGGCGAGGTGCTGCGAGTCTGGGAGCCGGCCCGGCACTTCGTAGTCGTCGGCTACGCCAACCAGGTCGAGCGCGAGGTGAATGTGCCGTTTTGCCGGCAAAGCGGTCTGCCGATCTTGCGGCGGTGCAGTGGGGGCGGGACCGTCCTCCAGGGGCCGGGCTGCCTCAATTATGCGCTGAGCCTGCGCCTCGACGCGGCCGGGCCGCTCCACAGCGTCACCTCCACCAACCGCTTGGTCCTGAACCGCCACCGGGCCCTCCTCCAGGAGCTGCTTCAGCGTCCAGTCCAAGCGCAGGGCCAGACCGACCTGGCCCTGGGCGCGCTGAAATTCTCGGGCAATTCCCAGCGGCGCAGGCGGCGCGCCCTGCTCTTTCATGGCACCTTCTTGCTCGATTTCGACGTGGCCCTAATCGAGCAGGCGCTGCTCATGCCCTCCCGGCAGCCGGACTACCGCGCCAACCGTTCGCACTCCCAGTTCCTGGTCAACCTGGGCATCCCCGCCTCGCATCTCAAAGCGGCCTTGCGCCAGGGCTGGCAGGCCCAGGCCGCCCTGGCTGACGTCCCCCTGGACCGCATCCGCCTCCTGGCCCAGGACAGGTACGCCAAGCCGGAGTGGACCTGGGCGGAAAGGCTAAAGGCTGAATTAAAGGCTAAAGGCTAAAGGCTAAAGGCTAAAGTGCCGAAGGCGGGGCGAATGCAGGGGAGCATGGGCTTGTCTCTCGAGATGCCTCGGGTTGAGGGACAAAAGGGACATAAGCGACATAAGGCACGAAAGGGACAGGGCAACGCGCGCCTTCGGCACTTTAGCCTTCAGCCTTTACTTTATCCAGCGTTCCCAATCCGCCAGGAAAAGCTGGTAAGGGAAGTAAAGGGCCTGGGCCTTCACCAGGGGGAAACCTTCCGGAACCTTGTGCATGAGGCCGGTTTGGGCGATGAAAGTGCCCCAGCTTTCTTCGCCGGCTTGGAGCCACTGGGAGACGAACCTGCTGTCCATGCTCTCGGCGGTGAGGTAGAGGGCATTCACGGGCTTGATGTAGTCGTTGATGGAGAAGAAGTCCTCGTGCTGAGTGCGGTCTTTGGCGGTGGGCACCGCGCGCAGGGTGAGCCAGACAGCTTGCCGGTTGCCGTACCAGGCCACGGCCCAGGGAATGTCGCTCATCATCAGTTCGTTTTCCTTCATGTAACCGGCGAACTCCTGGATGAACGGCGGCATGTAGGGAGTGGCAGGGTAGGTCACCGGCTGCGGGCGGGGGGGCAGGAAGACCAGGACCAACGGCAGGCAGGCAATGAAGCCGAAGACGCCCGTGATGACATGGCGCACCGGCAGCACGGGGACCTCGACCTGCTCGAGCAGGATGTAGAAGAGGCTCACGCCATAGACCAGCACCAGCGGGGCCGCCAGGACCAGGAGATTCTCGGAGTTGATCTCGGGCGAGGCCTCGGAGAGTTGGGTGCGGCCCAGGGCCTGCACCACGGCCAGGACCGGCAGGCACAGCAACACAAAGTAGCGCAGCCGCCGCGTCGAGGGCTTGTGAAAGCTCACCAGCAGGCCCACCAGGAAAAACGAAGTGACCCACGTGCCGCCCAGCGTGGGCAGGTCGCTCTGGATGATCTGCCGCAGATTGGTCATCAGCTTGATCCATAAAGGGAACAGGGACACCCGCGAAAAGTCGGGCTCCAGCGAGCGCAGCAGGCGGTTCTCGCGAAAGATACTCGTGTCCTGCAGCACGGCGAAACCGGCCGTGCCGAACGGGGCGCCGCTGATCGCATAGTTGCGCAGCAGCCATGGTCCCATCACCAGGACAAACCCGGCCAGGGCCGCCAACGTCACGACCGCGCGCTGCCGCTGGTTCGAGAACAGGATGAGGAAGGCCGCCACCGGCAGGATCAACCACCCGAAACTATACCGGGTCAGCCCACCCAGACCCACCAGGACCCCGAGAGCCGCCCCAAGCAGAAACACCCCGTTCCGCCCCCACTTGGGCTCGCGCGACTCCTCCTCGACCAGCACCAGGCACCAGGCCAGCCCCGTGAAGATCAACAGCAGGAGCATCGTCGAGAGCCCGGAAACCGAGAAGCGCCAATACAAATCGCCGCCCACCAGCAACACCGCCGAAAGCCACGCCACAGGCGCATCGAACAGGCGTCTGGCCAGGAAGAAGACCGCCACCACCATCCCCAAAAACAGGACCTGGTTGAACAGCGTGATGAGAAAATCAGGCTCGTAGCGCCAGAAGGCGCCGTCCCGTGTCCAGAATGGGCCTCGCGAAAGCGGGTAATGGAAGGGCAGCACCTTCATCAGGCCGGCCAGCAGGACGGGATAGACCGGGGGATTGGCCAGGTCGGGGTGCGCGCCCTTGACCCGGGCAGGGTCCGCCGCCATGTCCGCTTGGCGCGCCGTCCCCTGGTTATGGCGCTTGACCAGGTAGAGGCTCAAGGGGCGGATGAAGAGCGTGCTGTAGCCCTTGCCCTGGGCCAGGTTCCGGGCGACCTGCGCGCTGTCCATGGCCTCCTGGGTATTCATGTTCTTAAAGGCGCGCCAATCATAAAAAAAGGTCACCGCCGCCAGGCCCAGCACGAGCAGCCCGATGCGGAAGTAGCGGTTGGCCCCGCCGACTTCCAATTGGTGAACGATATCTTGAGGTAGTGGAATGTGCATGGTTAGGTTAGATTGGTCGACGTAGCTAGACCTTGGTTCATAAGTAATCGGACCTCGAAGGGGCGAGGGGCGAGGGGCGAGGGGCGGAGTTCCCTCCCTCGACCCTCGCCCCTCGTCCCTCGACCCTCGCGTCCGAATGCTCCTGAACCGCCGTTTAAGATCGTCGGCGCCACGTTAAAATCCCTCGATGTGGTAGGCGTGGAGCTTGCGGTGCAGGGTGCGCCGGCTCAAGCCCAGTTTCTTTGCCGCCAGAGTGCGATTGCCACCGGTCTCTTTGAGCGCGCGCAGGATAAGTTCCTTTTCCGCCTCTTTGACGGTCAGGTCGCTTGGCGGGGCCAGGGGGTGCGCCTGCTCCTTGGCCGGCCCGGCGCTGCCGCCGTTGCGCACCGAGGGCGGCAGGTCGCGCGCGCCGATGCGCTCGCCCCGGCACAGGACGACGCCGTGTTCGACGGAGGTGCGCAGCTCCCGCACGTTGCCGGGCCAGGCATAGCGCAGCAGCAACGCCAGCGCCTCCGGCGTGAAGCCGGCCACCGGCTTGTTGTTCTCGGCGGCAAACTCCCGCACAAAGGCCTGCGCCAACAACGGGATGTCCTCCGGCCGCTCCCGCAGCGGCGGCAGCCAAATCTCCACCACCCGCAACCGGAAAAACAGGTCCTCGCGGAACGCCCCGGTCTTGACCAGTTCCTCGAGGCTCTTGTTCGTGGCCGCCACCAGGCGCACGTCGGCGGTCAGCGTCTTGTTCGAGCCGACCCGCTCGAAGGTCCGCTCGCCCAAAAACCGCAGCAGCTTGATCTGCACCGAGGCATCAATCTCGCCGATCTCGTCCAGGAACAACGTGCCGCCCTGGGCCTGCTCGAAACGGCCTATCCGCCGTTCGTAGGCCCCGGTGAAGGCGCCCTTCTCATGGCCGAAGAGCTCGCTCTCCAGCAGCGTCGGCGCCAGCGCCGCGCAGTGCACGGTCACCATCGGCTGGCGGGCGCGGGGACTGAGCTGGTGGATGGCCTTGACAACGCGCTCCTTGCCGGTGCCGCTCTCGCCCTGCAGGAGGACCGTCGCCCGCGACGGCGCCACTTGCCGCACCATCTCCAGCACCTCGCGCATGGCGGGCGACTCGCCGACCAGGTTCTCCAGCCCGAACTTCACATCGAGCTGCTGGCGCAGCGAGACGTTCTCCGCCTCCAGGTTCTGCTGCCGCAAGGCCCGCGCTATCCGCATCTCCAGTTCGTCGATCTGCATCCGCCCCTTGGCGATGTAGTCGTCCGCCCCGCGTTTCATCGCCTCCACCGCCAACTCCTCCGACCCATAGGCCGTCATCAGGATGCAGATGGGCGGCTTGGAGAGCGACTTGGCCCGCGTGATGAGCTTCATCCCGTCCTCGCTCGGCAGCCGGAAATCCGTCAGCAGCACGTCCACCGCCTCGCGCTCCAGCAACTCCATTGCCGTCCGCGCGTCCTCCGCCAGATACACATCATAGCGGTCCTCCAGCGCCGCCCGGAGCCCTTCCCGCTGCGTCTTCTCGTCATCCACTATCAATATCGTCGGCGTCATTTCTGGCGGCGCACAGAATAAAGGCTAAAGGCTAAAGGCTAAAGGCTAAATTAAAGGCTAAAGGCTAAAGGCTAAAGTGCCGAAGGCCGGGCGAGTGCAACGGAGCCTGGAGGGGTTAGCGGCCGGGCCTCGGCTTGCGGGACAAAAGGGACATAAGCGACATAAGGGACGAAAGGGACAGGGCAACGCGCGCCAGGCGCCCTCGGCCTTTAGCCTTCAGCCTTTAGCCTTTAATCATGCATCGGGGCCTCGAGCAGGCGGGGTTTGCGTTCGTGCAGGGGCAGCCAGATGCGGAAGGTGGTGCCGCGGCCGACCTGGCTCTCCAGTTCGATGCGGCCGCCGTGGGCCCGCACGATGCGCTGGACGATCATCAGGCCCAGGCCCGAGCCTCTTTTCTTCGTGGTGAAAAACGGTTCGAAGATGCGATTGATCTGTTCCTGCGGTATGCCGCCGCCCGTATCGGCCACGCTGACCCAAACCCCGTCCGCCCCTTCCCAGGTCTCCAGGGACAAGGTGCCGTCGCGAGTCATCGCCTGCATGGCGTTTCGCGCCAGGTTGACCAGGACCTGTTGGACCTGGTTGGGGTCAATCGGGGTCGCGGGCAATTGGCGGGCCAGCCGGGTCTTGACGTTCAGGCCCCGATTGTCCAATTCGGGCCGGAGCAGTTCGAGGGTCTTCTGGACCACCTCGTTGAGCCCGGCGGGCCTGAGTTGCGGGGCGGTCGGGCGAATGGCCTGCAGGAACTGAGTGACGATGCAGTCCAGGCGGTTGATCTCGCCTTTGGCCACGGCGTGGAACTGCTCGAGCCGGGCGGCTATCTCCGCCGCCTCGCTCTCCAGGCCCACGCCCCGGGCGCGGTCCCGCGAACGAGGGCCGGCCGCCGCGCCCGGCGAGGGCGTCCTCTCCACCGAGCTCTTGAGCTTCTTGACCTCGCGCTCCATCAGTTGCAGGTGGATGTGCAAGGCGTTGAGCGGGTTGCCGATCTCATGGGCCACGCTGGCCGCCAGCAGCGTCAGCGCCTGGATGCGTTCGCTCTCGATCGCCTCGAAGGTCTGCTGCCGCGCCTCGGTCGCATCGTGCAGGATCAGCGCCACCCCCGCGCTCCCCGGCCCCTCGCCGTCCAGCGGCGCGGCGTAGAGCCGCAGAAAACGCGGCCGCGGGTAGAGCACCTCGAATTCATGCCGCACCCCGCCCTGGCCCCCGGCCAAATCGAACCGCGCCAGCTTCTCCCAGTCCAGCCCCGGAATGTGGTCGGTCACCGGCTCGCCCTCGACGTTCCCCTGCAAGCCCAGCAACCGTGTCACCGCCTGGTTGAAATAGAGGATGCGCCCCGCCTCATCGACCACCAGCACGCCGTCCTCGATCGTGTTGAAGAGCGTCTCCAGGAAATTCCGCTCGCGCGCCAGCCGCTGGACCACCGTCTGAAGCCCCTCCGCGTCCAGCCGCCCAATGTGGCCCAGCACCTTGTCCAAGAAACTCGATTTGCCTGCCATATTTCGCAGAATACATTGTTACAAAACCCGCACGGTGACAAGCCCCGGCGGCGGCGCGGCTTCAAGGCTCGGGCACATTTGAGCCGATGGGAATGTTCCCGGGCGCATCTCACCTTTGTCGGCCCTCGGCAACCCAGGCAATTGGAGCGCGGCGTCGGCAAGCCCGCAAGGTTTTGGACTGCGCCAGTCCTCTGGCGCTTTCGCGTCCCCAGGGTCCGAAAAGCGGCAGAGGACTGCCGCAGTCCAAAACGCTTCGCGAATTCGGACGCGCGCTCCCATCGCCCGCTTCGGCCGGGCTCGACAAGGTTGAGACGCGCCCGAATGCCCGCCGAAATCTGCGTTCCGGCCTTGAAACGGGCGGGGCGTCTCTTTATGCTGCCGCCCGCGAAGGTTTGACGAAACAAATTATCGAGCGACAAACTGCTAAAAAGACTAACACAATAAAAACGGAGAAGCATCTATGCCCAACAGACCCCTCAATGTCGGATTAGTCGGCGGCGGCAAGGGCGCCTTCATCGTGCAGCCGCACCAGAAGGCGATTCATTTCGACGGCACGCGGCGGGTGACCGCCGCCGCCCTGTTCCCCGACCCGAAAATCGCCCTGGAAGAGGCGGCCAACTGGCCCTATCCGCTCAAGGGCTACGGCTCCTACGACGAGATGATCGCCGCCAACGCCGGCCTGCCCGAGGACCAGAAGCTGAACTACGTCGTCATCGTCACGCCCAACCACGTTCACTATGACCCGGCGATCAAGGCGATCAAGGCGGGCATCGCCGTCTTCTGCGAGAAGCCCCTGTGCATGAACCTCAAGGAGGCGGCCGACATCGTCAGGACCGTGCGCAAGCACAACGTCCCGTTCGGCGTGGCGCACACCTACCTGGGCCACTGGACCAGCCGGTTCTCCCGCTACATCGTCCAGGCGGGCCTCCTGGGCGAGGTCCGCTGGGTTGACTCCTGCTACCTCCAGGGCTGGCTGGCCACGCGCCTGGAGGCCACCGGCCAGATGCAAGCCGCCTGGCGCACCAATCCCAAGCTGGCCGGCGGCTCCGGCTGCGGCGGCGACATCGGCACTCACGCCCTCATGCAGCTCCGCTACGTCACCGGCCTGGACGTGGTCGAGGTCTCCGCTCAACTGGAGACCTTCGTCGAGGGCCGCCCTCTGGACGATCACTTCACCACCTATTGCCGGCTCAGCAACGGCGGCAAGGCCCTGGTCCGCGCCTCCCAGATCTGCATCGGCCACAAGAACGACCTCGCCATCCTCGTCGCCGGCACCAAAGGCACCCTCCACTGGCGCCAGGAAGAACCCGAATCCGTCACCGTCTGCCTGGCCAACCAGCCTGACCGCGCCTATTGGCGCGGGGCGGTCACCCCGGGCAACGGGTTCCTGCCCAAGGATGTCCCCCCGGGCCTCATGGCCGAGCCCACCATCCCCTCCGGCCACCCGGAGGCCTTCCACGACGCCTACGCCCGGCTCCATCGTTGCTTCGAGGCCGACGTGCGCAAATGGAAGGCGGGCCAGCCCTTCAAGTGCGACGGCTCCAAATATGCGAACGTCGAGGATGGCTGGACGGGCATCGCCTTCATCGAAACCGCCCTCAAGAGCACCGGCAAGAAAGGCCTCTGGACCCGGATGCCCAAGCCCATCTGATTTAATCACACTGTGTTGCCACGGCAGCGTTGCAGGCACGGGCAGAGACGGCTATGCTTGGCACATGAATAGAGCGGTCGAGACCTATCGTTACATCACGCGGACCTCAGGAGTATGCGGCGGGAACGCCCGGCTTGAGGGCAGCCGCATAGCTGTCCATGACGTCGTTGGGCTCCTGCAAAACGGGGAGACCGTGGACTCAATCACGCGCGCGTTGCCAGGATTGACCCGAGCCCAGGTCTATGAATGTCTTGCCTACTACGAGGATCACATGGCGGAAATCGATTACCTCGTCGCCAGCCAGATGTCGGAAGCTGAGGCGTGACTTTTCTGTTGGACAATGATGTGCCCGACGCGATCGCGCGGGTCGCTACGCAGGCGGGTCATAGGGCCACCCGGTTGCGCGAACTGCTTCCGCGAGAATCCGAAGATGCTGCCGTGCTCGCCTTTGCGCACGCTCATGGGGCGGTGTTGGTTACCTGCAACCGCGGGCATTTCCTGGAGCTGGCCGCGCACAATGCTCACGCGGGCATCATCGTAGTGATACGGCGCCAAACGCGCGTCTCCGAGTGCAGCCGCTTCCTGAGACTACTGCGCAGGGCGGGCGAAAGCGGGATTCGCAAAAACTTCAATTTCGCTTGATACGGGGAATGGGCCTCTCAACCATTGGCCCAGCCTGAGAGAATTCCCCCAAAGAACTTGCGCGCATTGAGGGCCTGAACCTTGGCTCGTGCGAATGCCTCGGAGCAGAGCGGCGGAATGCTCCGCACTCCAGACGCTTCGCGATTGGGGCCACGCGCCCCATTTCGCGAAGCGTCTGGAGTGCGCGGTTTTCCCGCGCTCTCCCCGTCCGGGTGGACGCCAAGACCAATCCAGGTTCATGGGGAGCCTCCTTTCGCTTTTGCGCATGCATTGGGACCATGAACCCAAAACGCGTAAGTCGTTGGAAATCAACGGATGCGTTTTTCGGTTCATGGAGAGCCAGAGGCGCTCTTGCGCCCCTTCCGGACGCCCGGTCCCCGGTTGTGCCGAAACCCAGGGCATCGGCCTGGCGGCCTCAGCCCTGGGCTAGGCTCTGGCGGCCCGCTGGGCCGCATCCCGACTTGAACCTCTGCAACAGGCGAATGTTACTTAAACTCTGTAGATGGGCCGGGGCACATGGAATAGAATCCTGCCCGCATGTTGGCGATTGATGTCAAAGAGAGACCCGGAGTTGCCTTCCGGTCGCGCCGGGTAGAACCAGGTTTGCGGATACTGATTGTGGATGATCACACGCTGGTGCGCGAGGGTCTGAAGCGGGTCCTGGCCGAGGAATTCCACCGGGTGAGCTTCGGCGAGGCCGGCAACGCGGCGGAAGGCATTGGGATGGCCCTGGGCCGGTGCTGGGACCTGGTCATCCTGGCCCTGCCCCTGCCCGGTCGCAGCGGATTGGAGGCCATGAAGGCCATCAAAGCTCAGCGCCCGGAATTGCCGGTGCTGATGCTGAGCACGTATCCGGAGCATCAATATGCGGCGCGCGCCTTCCGGGCCGGCGCGTCGGGCTACCTGGCCGATTCCAGCGCCCCGGTGGAAATGGTCCGGGCAGTGCGCAAGACCCTGGAGGGCGAGCGGTACGTGAGTGAGACGCTGGCCCAACACTTGGCTGCGGAGTTGAGCGCCGCGCGCGAGGGGCCCCCGCACGAGGCGCTCTCCGATCGGGAGATGCAGGTGCTCCTGCTCATCGGGGCCGGCAGGACCGTAAAGGAAGCGGCGGTGGACTTGTCTTTGAGCGGGAACACCGTGAGCACCTACCGCTCACGCATTCTTGGCAAGATGAGTATGGATACCAGCGCCGAACTCGTTCGCTACGTGTGGGAGAACCGCCTACTCCCATGAGCGCCGGCCAGCGCTGAGAAGACTTCATCCAACCTGACAACTCTCCGGCCCAAAGGGCCGGCAGAGCCTAGCCCAGGGCTGAGGCCGCCAGGCCGATGCCCTGGGACCATGCCCCAGGGAGATTAGGCGCGCCCTGAAAGGGCGCGGGGCAAAAACGTGCTCACCGATTGACAATCGTCCTCTGGAAGGCTGGATTCGAGGCGAGCGTTTACTCGGACGCGGATCTCCGCGGCCAGGTCGGCCGACAACCGGCTCCTCCGCCGCGCAACTTTCAGCCGCTGGGCCAGTCCTCAGGCGCGACCACGCGCCAGCGCCCCCGAGCTGCGCCCAAACCGGCGAGAAACCGGCAACACCTGCCTGTTGACAGCCTGGTCCCCGTCTGGCAGCATCAAAAGAAAATGAGCGGGACCGGAAACCAATTCTCCCTCACCCGCGAAGCGTCAATAACTCGCGGCGCGGCAAAAAAGCAATTTCCGATCAGTGCTGGAATCAGGGTCTTGCTGGGGTTGAGCGCCTGTCTGGTTGCTTCTGGCGGCAGTGCGCTCGGCGCCACTATTACGCTGACGGATATTGAGTCCGGCTCACCCTCTCCGACCGGCAACTATCGATGGCTTGATGTCGCAGACCAGGCCTACAGCGCCGCTTACCGCGGCAGCTACAATTACACGAAGGCCCAGGTGCAGGTCACGTTTGAGACGCCTGCGCAAAGCTTGCGGGGCGTGGTGGCAGCAACGAACCTGAAACCCAATTTCGCCTACCAGCTCAAGCTGGAGGGCACGCCGGGAACCGCCGACAGCGAGCGCATCGGCCTGGTGGGCCGCTGGTGGCAGGAAGAGTGGAATGGCGCCGGCTGGGTGAACGGGGCGAACCTCAACGACAAGGGCACTGGCTATGCGCCAACCCCGAACGATACGACCTATTTTGCCCGGCGGGACGTGGCTGACTCGACCAGTCCGACCGGGAAGCACTATCAGTTTACGGGATATTGGGTGTTGGCGTACTTCATCACTGACAGCCAAGGCAACGTTGCGCTGTCGTTCGAAGCGAACAGCAGTTATCATGTGCTCTGGAAGACCATCGAGCGCGCGCGCGACCCGGCGGACGGACCGCTTCAAACCAGCACTTTTACCCCGTCAACATCCCAACCGGCTTATGCGGCGGATTACCCTCAGACCACCATAAGTATCTTCGGCGAGTGGGAGCGCCTGCCGGTAGGTGGCATCCACCTGGCGCCCGGCGAGTATGACGCCCGGATGACCCTCACGGAAGAGTCCTTTCACGGGAGCGGGGGGCAATACGCCGGGGGATGGGCCGGCGCCATGAGCAGCGACATTTCGTTCGAGTGCATCGCTCCAACGCAGCCCTTGTTGAGCGGGGTGGCCGTTGCCAACGGGATGATAACGTTCGACATTCTTGATTGCCCGATCGGGATTACGAACCAGGTCGAGCGTTCCTTCGATCTGAAGGCAGCAAGCGCGTGGACGAGTGTGTTCACTTTCCTCAGCACGACCGCGAGCACGAATTGGTCCGAGCCCCTGAGCGGCACTTCATCCGGCGCCTTTTACCGGGTCAAAAGCCAGTTGCCTCCATGAGCGAACGATACCGCCGGAGCCGGCGGTCGGCCCGGTCACTGTGGCCGCCATTTTCCCCAAGAAGCTGCTTGTAAAAGTTGTCGTAAACCCCGACGGGAGCGACGACATCCTGTGCCTGCATGACGAGCTGGCCAGCCAAACCGAGGACCCCGCTCTGGCTGCCTCCCGGCGCTTGGACTGGGAAGGGTTGTCGGCCTGCCTCGACACCACCGCCCGCGAGGAGGGTATCTTGGGACAGCCGAGCCGAGGGGTCATAAAGGGGTCAATGAGAATGTAATGTTTTGAGACGACAGAGGGGGGGTGGGGGGTAGTCTGGACGCATGGCCCGGAAATTGCGCATCCAATACCCTGGGGCAATCTATCACGTCATGAACCCGGGCGACCGGCAGGAGCCGATCTTCGGGGATGACCAGGACAGTGACGACCCGGCCGTCCGGGTGACGCCATGACGCTGGCCTGGGTCGCGAAGGCGCTGCACATGGGCACAAAAACCCACCTGGTTCGCCTGCTCTGTTGGCAGGGAAGGGAGAAGAAAAACAAGCGGTGAATGAATTACGCAAACTAAGAACTGATTTCACAAATGCACCGGTCGGGCAGAAAGCGTGCCAGCCGCTCGGCGCCCCAGCGTCTGGGGCGTCCCCCAGAACCGCCGGTTCCCGCACGCGAGGCGCGAGAGGTCCCCCCTGCTCGGCAACCCCACACGCTCCGCTCCGGAGGCGTGCCCAAGTCGTGGGGTAAACCGCTTCGCATTTTTCTGCTTGACTATTTCGACTATACGTGTAGTTTGTTAGACGATATCAATAGTTACTATCAAGTCTATGGCCAAGATTCCATGCATCTCCGAGGCCGAATGGAAAGTCATGAAGCTCCTGTGGGCCAAGTCGCCGCAAGGCGCCTACGACATCATCGAAGTCCTGGGAAAGAGCGAGGACTGGCACCCCAACACCATCAAGACCATCCTCAGCCGCTTGCACAAGAAGAAGGCCCTGGGCGTCAAGAAATACAAGAACCTGTACCTCTACTACCCATTGGTATCGGAGGAGGACTGTGTCCACGCCGAGAGCGAGTTGTTTCTGCAGCGGCTTTTCGGCGGATCGGTCAAGCCGCTGCTCGTGCATTTCGTGAAGAGGCAGCGGCTGACGGCCGCGGATCTGGAGGAGCTGAAGCGCATGTTGGAACGAAAGCAGGGGTGAGATGAATGCGACCTACGTTCTGGAGTCGGGTCTGAATTGGCTCTGGCGGGCCACCTGGCAGGCATCGGTGCTGGTTTTGCTGGTCCTGCTGGCGCAGTGGCTCTTCCGCGCCCGCCTCACGCCGCAATGGCGCCACGCGCTCTGGTGGCTGGTGCTGATTCGGTTGTTGCTGCCGGTGGCTCCGGCAACGCCCTTCAGCGTCTTCAACCTCGCCAAAGTTGAGCCAATGGCGAAGAAGGGAGCGCTATTTGATTCCTGGTTGAATCGGGGTTCTCGGAAGCAAGGACACGCTTCCGGGAAGGAGGATTTGCCTCGAAGTCCGGCACCTGGTTCGCCTGGCACTGCTCCGGCAACCGCCCGGCTCGGACCGAGTCTCCGCCGGCTCCGGCCTCTGCCAGCGCAACAGCCTTACCACCCTCGCAGACCAGTGCCTACCCAACATATGGTCTTTGGATCGCGCTCGGAACCTGGCTGGCAGGGGTCTTGTTCCTGGGGGCCCGGCTGAGTTTGGGCAACTACGGTTTCGCCCGCCGGCTGCGCCGTCGTCCTCTGGTCAGCGACCCCACCGTGCTTGGCCTGTTCGAGGAGTGCCGTCAAGTGGCGGGTGTTCGTCCGTCGTTGGCCGTGGTCGAAACTCCAGAAGTGGACAGCCCGGCGTTGTTTGGCTGCTTTCGGGTGAAGCTGTTGCTGCCGCCGAGAATGGCCGCCACTTTCTCTCCGGCGGAACTGCGCCACGTGTTTCTGCACGAGCTGTCGCACGTCCGGCGCGGCGACGTGCCCGTGAACTGGCTGATGACCGTGGTGCAGATCGCGCACTGGTTCAATCCCGTGATCTGGTTCGCCTTTTCCCGGATGCGCGCCGACCGCGAACTGGCCTGCGACGCTCTGGCGCTTTCACTGGTGAAGGAGGAAGAGAACCAGCCTTACGGCCAGACCATCATCAAACTACTGGAGAGTCTCGCGCGCCCGGCAGCCGTGCCGGGCCTGGTCGGAATTCTGGAAGACAAAAACCAAATGAAACGGAGGATCAATATGATCGCACAATTCAAGAAAACGTCACGCTGGTCGGTGTTGGCGGCTTCGCTGTTCGCCGGCCTTCGGGTTGATCACACTGACCGATGCGCAGAGCGGCGGCCAGGCCGCGGCCAATGCCGCGGCGGCTGAACCCGTCGTCACCAAGCCGGGTGGGCGGCCCAGCCGAGCCGCGAAAAAGGAGGCGCCGCCGCCAGACGAACGGGTGATCGTCTTCCCAAAAGACGGCCCGGAATACAAGCGGGTTGCGGCCATTTCCGGGACGAACGACGTCATTGAGTATGTCATTGACCTCGCCATTTCACCGAATGGGAAGTTTCTGCTCAGCAGCGTACCGGGAGGTTCACTGGATTACGGCAAACTCACCCATCTGCGCGTTTTCCCGGTGGATGGCAGCCCGGCGTTTGACCTCGTGGACATTCGCGGTGCCTTTCGCGGGTCGTGGTCACCGGATGGCAAGCGCATCGCCTGCCAGGTGCAGCACGAGGCTCTTTGGCTCGTCCCGGTTTCATCAGATTCGGGGCGGCCCACCGGACCGGCCAGCAAGCTTCTGGACGGCGACTTCTCGAACACCACCAGTCCGAGCTGGTTGCCGGACTCGGAACAGATCGTCTTCGAGAAACGGGAAGCCGAAACGAACAGCCAGCTTCATATCCTGTTCATTCGTGATCGGCGACTCCGGCAGCTCACCTCGGAGCCGGGCCTCCACAGCAGCCCAGTGTGGTCCACCGACGGCAAGACCATTGCCTACAAAAGTGGGGACGCCGCGTTGCGGGTCAACTGCCGTGGTTGGACGATCCCAGCCGAGGGCGGAACGCCGCGGCAAGTCAGTGAGGAGGGCGAGCCGTTGTTATGGTTGCCGGACCTCCAGTGGCTGTTGCGGGCCATAGAAGGCAAACTGCGTTTCACCCGGCTGACAGACCAGCGGTCTTTTGAGGTCGTGCCACCACAGGATGGGCTAACTCCTTTTGGCTGGTCGCCCGAAGGAAAGAGCCTGCTCTTTTACCGCACTTCGTACCATGAGCGCAATGTGCTCAAAGCACTCTCCGTCGTTGACGGCACTTCCCGGTACCTCGGTCGAGAGCTGTGGCTTGTCCCCCACGACTTGTTCTGGTCTCCCGACAGCAAGCTGATCGTCGTCCCTGGCGGGCAAGCAAACGAGCCAACCCCGTGGCCGTCGCGCCTCTGGATTCTTCCGCTCTCCGGCCTCAAACCATCGGAGCTCGAGTGGGACGTTTCCATCCCCGGGGATGTCGCCCCCCGGTCACTCTCCCCTGACGGCAAGAGACTGCTTCTTTCCGCCTGCACGAACATGAGCACCGAGGATCTCTGGGTTGCACCTGTCTCCCTCACCAAACGCCGCGCGACCGGACCCGCCAGAAAAGTGCTCAGCAATCGAAACAGCGATTTTGTCGGCAATGCCCTCTTGCCTGCGAGTTGGTCTCCGGATAGCACCAAGCTCGCCACCATCCATCAGAACGAGCTTTGGATCATCCCTGCTGGCGGGGGGCACCCGGTCCAGGTCACCCGCAATTCGGACCGAAAAGCGGGGATGGACTGGCTCGAGTGGTCGCCAGATGGAACGCTGCTGGCTTGTACCGAAAGGCTGGCCTCGCACTCCGCCAATGCGCTTCGAGTCGTCCCTGCCTCGGGCGGCGAGGCAAGGACCTTGATGCTCGGGCCCTACGGCTGCGCACGTAATTACACCTGGACACCTAAGGGGCGAGAAATCGTCGTCGGATTCGCCGGCCAGATCTGGGCGGTGCCCGTCACCGGGGCCCTCCGCGCACGATGGTCACATTGGCAGACTTGGGGGTGGACTTTGCCGATTGGCTCTGCTGGTCGCCGGATGGCAAGAGTCTCGCGTTCAACGGAGCCAAGTTGATGGAACCCTACAGGCTGTTCGTGCTGCACGTGGATAGCGGCAAAGTGGAGAAACTGCTGGAAGGCGTTGTCGGGACCTTTTACTGGTCTGCGGACAGCCGGACCATCGTCCACGCGTGGGAGGAGGTGGTCAGAAACCGGTCTGCGGGTACCGTCTGGGCGCTGGACGTTGAACAGGCACTAGCAAGGTTCGGCAAATAGTCGCGAGGTGCGACCAGAAAGGGGTCTATAACTTTTCCCATGGCGCGGGCGCCCGGCCACCGTCACCCAGGGCGCCACTGGCCTCGTCACCCTCGCCTTCGACGACGCCAATCAATTGCTCAGCGAAACCTACGGCGGCTACCACCTGCTGAGCGGCCTGGCCGTCACCAGCGCATACGACCAGTACCTCCGCCGCTACCAGGTCTCGATGCCCTGGCCGGCGCTCAATCATACTCAGGGCTCCGACGCCGCCTCCCGCCTCCAAAGCGTGGCGGGGTCGTGAAAGGAGTTCGTCAATGGTTCTGCCTTGAGAATAACAGGCTTTGAGTTTGGGCACTTCGCCAACATATAGGAGGTTGGGCCTAGCTAAATCGAACCACGTAACCATTGGCACAACCTTTGTCGCAGCCTTTGTCGCCTCCTTTGTCGAGAGAATCCACATTCGGCAAAGGCCGCGACAAAGGCCGCGACAAAGGTCCAAAACCCTCATGTGTGTGCCCATGTTGGTTGTTCGGATTTAGTGGGCCTAGCGAACCTGGATCAGGAGGGCGTTGTCGCCGGGGATGGTGATCTGGATGCCGGGGCCGGACAACTGGCGGGCGTCCAGAGCGGGGGCGGCGGCCTGGGCCGGCCCGGCCACCAGGCTGGCGGTGGAGAGCGGACGGGCCAGGGGGCATGGAAGCTTGTCGGGCTGGAGCCGGCAGGTGACCTGGCGGGGGTCCTTTTCAAGGTTGGCCAGCAGCAGCCAGGCCTCGCCCGGGCGGCTGTAAATGGCGGAGGCGCAGCGGGTGTCTGACAGGCTGACGGCCTGGTTTCGCCAATCGGCGAAGCGGCAGGATTCGATGTCGCCGATTGGTTTCAAGCGCGGGAGCAGGTCGAAGGTCTCCGGGCTGGCGGGCCATGGGGCCACCCCGCCCAGGAGCGCCTCGATGGCGAAGAGCCGGTGCAGGCGGCGAGGCGCCTGGCTGTCGAGGGTGCCGTAGCTGATGACGCCCCGGGGGCGCGCGCCTGCCAGCGACCATTCCAGCGGCAGGTCCTGAAGCGGCGGGGCGCGGTCGGTCCATTTCCCGTAGCCCCACTCGGTCGCCACCACGTAGTCGGCGAAGTTCTCGGTGGCGAACATCGGCGTGGTGGTGTTGTGGACGATGATGAGGCCGCGGGTCCCACGCGCTGGCGGGTCCATTCCATGAGGTTGAGCAGTTCATCGATGTCCCAATGGCCTTGGGCCGGGGCGTTGGCGCCGCTGCGGCCCTCGTGCAGCGGGTTGCAGCAGAGCAGGGCGACGTTCCAGTCGTAATAGACGCCGTCCAGAGGACTGTTCTTGAGGACGCGGTCGATGGAGAGCTTGAGGAAGTCGAGCCAGCCGGAGCGGAGGCACATTTGAGCGCCGAACTCGCTCTGGGGGCGGTAGAAGTTGTGCTGGAGGCCGCCCTTGCGGTTCATGCGGCCCCAGGCTGGGCCGTGCTCCTGGAATTCGCGGGTGCTGGGGTGGAGTTCTTTGTTGGAGAAATAGGTTGCGGTGCGGATGCCGGCGCGGCGGCACTCGCGCAGGGCCTGGTCGTAGCGGTCCATGTCCGGATAGGGCGGGTAGGAGCCGTCGCGCCAGAACAGCCCGTCGTTGTAATAATCCCCGTCATTGTGGCAGTGGACGGTTTGGTAGCCTTGGTCGCGCCAGAGGCGGATCTGCTCGGGAGAAACCCAGTTGCCCTGGTTGCGGTTGAAGGAGGTGTGCAGCCAGGGTTTGAGGGCATGCCCCTCGATGAGGGGGACGGCGAAATAGAAATCGAAGACGCAAGCGCGCGGCAAGCTCACCGCGCCATTGGTGCTCCAGAGCGGGGCGAGCGAGAGCGCCAGGCCGGGCGGCTGGCGGCTGGGACCGAGCAGGCACCGCCCCTGGCCGCGGCGTCCAGTCAGTTGCAGGTCCCATTGGGAAAGGTCCGAGGCCGCGAACCATTCCAGGCCCTCGACGCCCGGGTCGGCAAAGATCATGGAACGGGGGATGTAGCGCGCCTGGATGGCCGGTTCTGCGGATTGGCCCGGGCGCGACCTTCCCCAGAGGTTGCTCCCGAAGGCGAAAGGCGGAGCGCCCTCCTCCTCCGTGGTGCCTTCCCGGTAGCCGTAATCGGTGAGGCCGGGGGCGAGCACGGTCGAGACCGGGCAAACCTCCAAGGCGCGAAAGCCGCCGCCCGGAACGAGGAACTCTTTGTGGACTCTGACATAGCCCCACCGATAATCGAAGGTGGTCTTGACGCGGAGGGCCGAGGCGCGTCCTTGCTCATCGGCCAGGGCGCACTCGACGGTGACGACCTCGTGCAGGCCATCCCGGGCGTGGGTGACCGCGGGGGCGGGAGCCTTGAGGTTGCTCAGCACGGCGCCGCTCTGGTCGCGAACGCGTGTCTCGATGGGGCGGGCCAGGAGATTGGCGGCCCGGCCATGCGTGAGGGCGATGCGGGAAATGGCGCCCCCTTGTTTTAAGTCGTGCTCGACAGTGTAGAAGGAGGTGCGCAGGGCCAGGACGCCGCGCGCCTCGTCCCGCTGGACGGAGTAGGGCTGGGGCCAGGTGCTGCTGGAGGCCGGAACGGGCTGGCCGCCCAGCGGCAACGGGGCGAGCCCCGAAACGAGCAGGGCGGCGCAGGTGCAAGTCCGAAACCACCTCTGGTGCAAGAGAAGCGCGAACATAGGGGAGTTGAAATTGAAAATTGAGAATTGCAAATTGCAGATTGGACCTGCTTTTCCCACCCTGGCCGCGAACCGCCACAGCCGCTCCGACAAATCTTCCGAGTTCATAGTTTTCAGGAATGTGCAGTTTTCAATTTGCAATTGTCAATTTACAATTGACCCCAAAGCAACATCGGCGCGAGCGACGGGTTGACCTGGGAAATTGTCGAATCCCGCTTGTGCTGGCGCCCGGTTTGACCTTTAGTGCTCGATTATTGAAAGAAGTCGCCCGCGAAACGTGATGAAGACGCCCGAACTCGCCCATGCCCGGATCGGCCGTATTACGCCCCCGAGGTTCGAGCACATCAATCGTCAAATCCCGCCTGAGCCGCACACGGCCATGTACGTGTGGCATAAATACTGGTCGCGCAAGACGTGGAATGTTGTCGGCGAGCACATCCGGGCCTACACACAGCCGCACCAAGTCGTCTTTGATCCGTTCGCCGGCAGCGGCGTGGTCGCCATCGAGGCGGCGCGCCATAAACGGCGGGCGATTGTCTGCGATCTCAATCCGGCCGCGACTCAGATAATCGAGCTGACGCTCCAGCAGGTGAGCGCCTTGAAATTGCGCGAGGCCTTCGAGCGAGTTCGGGAGCGCGCGAGGGAGCGGATCGCCGAGCTGTACACCGCCCACTGCCTGAACTGCGGCCGGCCCCTGATAGCCGACTGTTTTGTGCGCGAAGGGGATGAATTGGCCGAGGTCCGCTACAAGGCCTGCCCGCACTGCGAGCACCGTTGCGAAACCGGCTGCAAGCCCCGCAGGGAAGACGTTGAAGCCACCGCGGAACTCGAGGGACGGCGCATCAGGGAATGGTACCCGCGCAACCGCCTCTTTTATCCGGATGGCGAGCCCTTTAAGGAAAAGCAACGTTACGATTCCCTCGAACAGCTCTTCACCAAGCGCAACCTTCGTGCGGCAGCGATGCTCTACGAGGCCATCGAGCGGGAGACCAGCCCTCAGATGCGAAAATTCCTGCTCGGCGCGTTTACGTCAATGATCCACCTTTGCACGCGGATGATGCCGGTCGGAATGCCTGCCGAGTCGAACCATTACACCTATTTCAGCTCGCCAGGCTGGACCCAGCACAGTTATTGGTCCGCGGGCCGGTTCCTGGAGCAAAACGTTTGGGACAAATTCGAGGGCGCGCTCATTGGGCCTCAGGGGATCATTAACGCCAAGAATGAGTCCAACGAAGCGTTGGGGAAGGTCAAGCTGACCGACGACTGGCGCAAGGTGATCGAAGGCGAGGCCGATATCGCGGTCGTTACCGATGACTGCGTGGAGTTGATGAAAAAGATGCCTGAAGAGAGCGTGGATTACATCTTCACCGATCCGCCGTACGACGCCTCGATTCAGTATGGGGAGCTGTCCTACCTTTGGAACGCCTGGCTCAAGCAGGATTTCCGTTACACCGAGAGAATCGTCACGCACGAAATTGTGCGCAACGAGCGGCAGAAGAAGCCATTCGAGGTTTACTATGCGCTGCTCAACAGCAGCTTTCAAGGCTTCTACAGGGTACTGCGGCCGGAAGGCTGCCTGACCCTGACCTTCCACAACCCAACGTTCATGGTCAGGAATGCGACGGTGAGGGCGGGCGTCTTTTCCGGCTTTGACTATGAGCACATCCACCACCAACCGCTGGGCCAGGTGTCGGCGAAAGCGATGTTGCAGCCTTTCGGCAGCGCGCAGGGGGATTTCTATTTGCGCTTTGTCAAGACCGCCCGGCCCGCTCGCCGGATGGAGGAGATTAGCGAGGAGCGATTCAGGCGCATCGTGATCGAGACATGTCGTGAAGTTATCGCCTGCCGCGCCGAGCCGACTCCCTACACCATCCTGATCAACCAGGTGGACCCAGTCCTCGCCAAGCGCGGCCTGTTCGGCACGCTGCAGACGGGGTTGGACGTGAAAACCGTCCTCGAAGAAAGCGTTGGAAAGGAATTCGAGCTGGTGGAGGCGAAACTGGGAGGCGCCACCGGCAAGCTCTGGTGGTTTGCGGACAAAGCATTCGCCGGGGCAGATGTGCCGCAACGGACCAGTTGACCCGCTACGTGCCGGCCAACACGGGTCTCCGGAAGGGCGTCAACTACTTTTGCCACCCTGGCCGCGAACCGCCACAGCCGCTCCGACAAATCTTCCGGATTCACAATTTTCAGGATTTGCAATTCTCAATTTGCAATTGTCAATTTAAAATGAGGCGGAAATAGCGCGGGCGCGGGCGATGCGTGGAAGTGGGAAATTGCCGATTCCCGCTTGTCCTGGCGCCCGGTTTGGCCTTTAATTCTTTTGTGAAACCGGGACGAACGCTTCTGGAACTTGGCGCGGCACAGTGCTCCGACGCCGAGTTGGTTGCGATTCTCCTGGGGAGCGGCGGCCGGGGTTACTCGGCGCTGGACAGCGCCAATGCGCTCATGGAGAAGTTCGGCACGCTGGCGGGTTTGATGGATCGGCCGCTCAATGAGGTCGCCCAGGTGAGGGGCGTCAAAGGGGTCCGCGCTATCCGTCTGGCCGCTGCATTTGAAATCTGCCAAAGATTGCTGAGAGAAGTCGCCCGAGACGCCTCATGAAAGCCCGCGAATTAGCCCACGCCCGGATCGGCAAGATTGCTCCGCCGAGATTCGACCACATCAACCGGCAGATCCCACCCGAGCCGCACACGGCCATGTATGTGTGGCACAAGTACTGGTCCCGCAAAACCTGGAACGTCGTGAGCGAACACATCCAGGCCTACACCAAGCCGCACCAGATCGTTTTTGATCCCTTCGCCGGGAGCGGCGTCACGGCGGTGGAGGCGGCGCGCCACAAGCGGCGAGCCATCGTTTGCGACCTCAATCCGGCCGCCACTCGAATTACGGAATTGACTTTGCGACCAGTGAACACGCTCAAGCTGCAGGACTCCTTCGAGCGAGTCCGCCAAGAGGCGCAAAACCGCATTGCGGAACTTTACACCGTCCATTGCTTGAATTGCGACCAACCCCTGGTTGCCGACTGCTTCGTCCGCCAAGGGGATGAACTGGTCGAGGTCCGCTACAAAGGATGCCCCCACTGCGAGCACCGCTGCGAAACCGGGTGCAAACCCAGGAAGAAGGACCTGGATGCCGTTGCCGCCCTGGAAGCCAGGCGCATCACGGAATGGTATCCACGAAATTGACTGTACTATGACGATGGCACGCCTTTCATGAAGAAAGAGCGGTATGATTGTTTGGACCACCTCTTCACCAGGCGTAACCTCCGGGCTTCGGCTATGCTTTATGAGGCCATCGAGAAGGAGAGCAGCCCTCAATTGCGGAAGTTTTTGCTCGGGGCCTTCACGTTGATGATCCACCTCTGCACCAGGGTGTGCCCGGCTCTCGAACGGGGCGGGGGCAACCATCAGACCGCCTTTAGCTCAACTTGGACCCAACACAGTTACTGGTTGACCAAGCGCTGCCTGGAGGCGAACGTCTGGGAGAAATTTGAGAGCGCGATAGCAGGCCACCAGGGCCTCATCCATGCCAAAAACGAGTCCAACAAAGCACTGCCCGATGTGAGGCTCACTGATGATTGGCGCAAGGTGCTGGCGGGGGAAGCCGACGTTGCAATCATCACGGATGACTGCGTCGACCTGATGAAAAAGATGCCGGAGGATTGTGTTGATTACATTTTCACTGATCCGCCTTACGACGCTTCCATCCAGTATGGCGAACTATCTTACCTGTGGAATGCGTGGCTGAAGGAGGATTTCCGGTATACGGAGAGGCTCGTGACCCACGAGATAATCCGCAACGACCGCCAGAAGAAGCCGTTCGCGACCTATTACGCTCTCCTCAACAACAGCTTTCAGGGTTTCTATCGGGTGCTGCGGCCGGAAAACTATCTGACGCTGACATTTCACAATCCGACCTTCATGGTGCGCAACGCGACGGTGCGGGCGGGTGTGTTTTCGGGGTTCGATTACGAACATATCCACCATCAACCCCTGGGACAGGTCTCTGCCAAGGCGATGTTGCGGCCGTTCGGCAGCGCTCAGGGCGACTTCTACCTCCGCTTCGCCAAGACAGCCCGGCGGGCGCGGCAGATGGAGGAGGTGAGCGAGGAGCGTTTCCGGCGCATCGTCATCGAGACCTGCCGCGAAGTCATTGCGAGCAGAGCCGAGCCCACGCCCTATACCATCCTGATGAACCAGGTGGATCCCGTGCTCGCCAGGCGCGGCTTGTTCGGCACGCTGCAGACCGGCCTGGACGTGAAAAGGATCCTGGAAGAGAGCATTGGCAAGGACTTCAGATTAGTTGAAGCCAGATGGGGCGGCGCCTCGGGGAAATTGTGGTGGTTTGCGGACGACGCATTCGCGGCGCGCCTCCAGGCCGTGCCGCTGACCGAGCGCGTCGAGGAGACCGTGTTCCGCTGCCTGCACGAGAAGGGGCGAGTCACCTTCACTGAGATTTGGGATACCGTCGCGCGTGAATTTCCGAACTCGCTAACCTCAGACAGCACGAGCATCACCGAGGCGCTGGAGGTGTATGGCCGCAAGGTCAGCGGCGGGGCCTGGATGCTTAAGGAGGAAATACGGATTCATCTGTCCCGCCACAGCGAACTCATCGCTCTGCTGGCGAAAATCGGGGCGGCGCGTGGGCACACGGTCTGGATCGGCCAGCGTGAACAGCGCGAGTCGGCCGCCGGCCTCGTCGAGGAGGTGCGGCTCCGCGATTTGGTCACCTCGAAGCCCGCCGCGTTGTCTGGCGTAAGAAACCTCCGGCCTGTGCTTGATATGGACTTGCTTTGGCTTGACGGCGCGCAGGTGGTCCGGGCTTTCGAGGTGGAATCCACCACCACCATGACAAGCGGACTCCAGCACGGCTCGAACCTGCCGGCGACGGTGCCTAAAACGATGGTCATACCCGAGGAACGAGAGAGGGATTTCGAGCGAAAGATGAAGTCGCCGCTCTTCAGCGAGCATTTCAGAGACGACAACTGGACACTGCTTTATTTCGATGCTCTCCGGCAGGCCTTCACAAAGGCAAAGGCCAGGACCGCCCTGGAGCCGCTGCTTGGCGTAAAAAAAAAACCGCCCGCCAGGCAAAAAGACGGAGAGGCGAGCGGAGCTGCAGCGACTCATGGAGTTTGCAGCAGGGCAAACGCCAGGAGACCCGGAAGAAGCACTGGAGGGCGCCGCAGTCGATGAGTGATGTTCGCCCGTTAGTGGAGTCTGCGGGCTCGGGCGCTACGGTTGCACCGCCGTTCCGTCCCTTCGTCTGGTCGGCAACCAATAGCCTGGATTTTCGGGCAGAGGGAATTTCCTGGCCAACGCTTCGTTGAGGTCCACGCCAAGGCCAGGGGCCTCGTTGACAAAGAGGTAGCCGTTTTTGAGGGCCGGTGTGCCGGGGAAGACCTCGAGGGTGGGGTCGTTGAACTGGACGGACTCCTGGATGCCGAAGTTGTGAACGGCCAGGTCAAGGTGGGCGTTGGCGGCGTGGCCGACAGGGGAGACGTTCGCGGGCCCGTGCCAGGCGGTGCGCACCTGGAACCACTCGGCCAAGGCGGCGAGCTTGCGCGCGGGGGTCAGTCCGCCAATCTGGGAGATGTGTACGCGGATGAAATCGATGAGCCGTTCGGAGATCAGGCCGACCCACTCATGCGGGTTGTTGAAGAGTTCGCCCATGGCGATCGGTGTGGAGCACTGCTGGCGCAGGTTGCGGAAATAGGCGTTGGCCTCCGGGGCCAGCGGGTCTTCGATGAAGAACGGGTGGTAACGTTCCAGTTCCTTGCACAGGTTGATGGCATCGATGGGCTCGATCCGTTCGTGGACGTCGTGGAGCAGTTCGATGTCGTCGCCGCATTGGCTGCGGATGTGCTCGAACATTTTGGGCACGGCCTTGAGATAGGGGCGGGCATCCATGGCGCTCTCGACGGGCAGGCCGAAGCCCTCCTGCTGGAAGTCGGCGCCCGTCGAGAGGTGGGGCGAGCCGTAGCCGCCGAGCTGGATGCGGATGTGGCGGAAGCCCCGCTCCATGTTCCGGCGCACGCTCTCTTCGAGGGCGGACAGGCTCCGGCCGCTGGAATGAGTGTAACAGGCGACCGCGAACCGGCACTTGCCGCCCAGCAACTGATAGACCGGCATGCCGGCGCGTTTGCCCTTGATGTCCCAGAGCGCCTGGTCCACGCCGCTCAAGGCGTTGTTGAGCACAGGCCCGTTCCGCCAATACGAAC
The DNA here is from genome assembly GCA_963749495.1 of uncultured bacterium. GTDB lineage: Bacteria > Verrucomicrobiota > Verrucomicrobiia > Limisphaerales > UBA8199 > CAVQND01. The sequence goes on along the minus strand of CAVVMW010000008.1, from coordinate 47,551 downwards.
TGGTGTAGGCCGTCTGCCACAGGTCTTCGATGTTGTCGGCATCGCGGCCATGGCAGAACGGGTCAAGGTACTCCTCGATGGCGGTCTTCACGGCCAGCGGGCGCTGGTTGAAGGTGGCGCAGCCCAGACCGTAGAGGCCCGGCTCGCTGGTCTCGACCTTGACCACGACAAACCGGGTCCTGGGCTGGGGCGCGGTGAGGATGGGCCGGACCTTGGTAATCTTGAGCGGAGGCAACCCCTTTCCGGTCCGCGCCTCGGCCTGGGCCAAAGCCCGGTCCTGCCTCGAGAGCAATCCGAACAACGCCGCGGCCGTCCCCAGCCCGGCGCCTTTGAGCATGTCACGTCTATTCATACGAGTGTCGAGTGTCGAGGTTTCACGGTTCAGGGTTCAGAGTTCACGTTTCACGTTTCACGTTTCACGTTTCAGCTTGCCAGGGTCGAGTGTCGAGGGGCGAGGGAAGGGGTTGGAGTCTGGATAGCCGATAGCCGATAGCCAATGGGTCGCTCACCACGTTCGCCCCTGGAGCAGTTTCTCGCGCTGGTAGGGCGTCAATTCCTGTTCTCCCTTGGACTTGAGCCACTGGCTGAAATCCTTCTCGATGTCGTCGGTCCATTTGCGGTCGATCTGGCCTGGGGTGTATTTGCCCTGGCGGAGGCGGAGGTGGCCGAACTCATCGCGCAGGCGTATGATTTCGGAGGTTTCGACAACCTCCTGCGCCAGGTGCGCCGGGATGAAGATGACGCCCTCCTTCTTGCCGAGCACCACGTCGCCCGGCATCACCGAGGCGCGCCCGATGCGGACCGGGCCGTTGATGCCCATGAGCATCACGTCGGCGATGGCGGACGGGTCCCAGCCGCGGTTGAAGATGGGGAAATCTGGGATTTCCTCGCAGCCCTGGATGTCGCGGGCCCCGCCGTTGATGACCAGGCCGTTGCCGCCGCTCCTGGCCCAGATAGCATTGCCCAGGTTGTCCCCCATGAACGTGCCGTCGATCACCTTGCCCATGAGGTCCACGACGATCACATCGCCCTTGACGAGCGTGTCGATGACCCAGGAGTTTTGCCCTCCCACACGGCCCTCCTTGTCGCCGTTCTTCTTGATCACCCCGTTCACGTCGGGCCGGACCGGATAGAACCAGGCCGTCACCGCCCGGCCGACCAGGACGGGGTCTTTCGGACCTGCCAGGACCCAGTTGCCCTCGAACTGGTTGTTGTAGTTGTGGCGCTTGAGGACGGCCCAGGCCTCCTCGATCGAGACCGGCTTCATCCGCTGGAGGATTTCGTCGGGCACTTTCGGGCGGCCGTCGGGGAACCGCTCGCCTTTCCACTCGGGGCTGTAGGCAATGAGATGGTCCTTGGTGAACACGCCGGGCTGGGCGCTGGCGGACGCGGGGCCGATGAGCCACAGGGCCAGCGCACAAGAACACACGAGCAAGGGTTGAAGGCTTTTCATAGTGAGAGACATTTTGGTCATTCGTCATTCGTCATTCGTCATTCACACCTTCTCAGCGCCGCCGCCCCCCGGTCAATTCATGCTCCACGTGCGGTCCTGTGCCCGCTCCCGGTTCCATTCATCGGTGGGCGGGAAATAGAGTTTCTCCGGGTCTCTGCCGTTGCGGCGGAGGCACTCTTTGATGGCCGATTCATTGAGCGTGATGCCCAGGCCCGGACCGTCCGGGACCCGCACACAGCCGTCCTGGCCCATCAGGGGCTTGGGCACTCCCTCGATCAGGTCCTCGTAAAAGGTGGTATCGGCATTATGATGCTCGAGGGCCAGGAAATTCTCGGTGGCGGCGGCGCAATGCACGCTGGCAAAGAGCAGCACGGGCGAGCCGGCCATGTGCAGCGCCATGCCGATGCCATGTTCCATCGCCAGGTCGCCAATCTTCTTGGTCTCCATCAGTCCCCCGGCCGTGGCCAGGTCGGGATGGCAGAACGCGATGGCCTTTTTCTCGAAGAGCGGCATGAAGCCTTCCTTGAGGTAAATGTCCTCGCCGGTGGCCAGCGGTGTCTTGCAGGAGTTTTTCAGGCGGACATAGTCGTCGGTGTAATCCCAGGGGATCATGTCCTCGAGCCAGGCGAAGTTGAAGGGGTCCATGGCCTGGGCGAGCTTGATGGCGTCCTCGACGGCGATATGGCCGAAGTGGTCGGCGGCCAGAGGGATGTCCCAGCCGGCGATGTCGCGGGCGGTGCGGACATACTCCTGGAGTTTGGCCAGGCCCTTGTCGGTGATGCGAATGCCGGTGAAGGGATGGCGCACGTTCATGGCGAAGGGGGCGCGGGACTGGACAAACGGCTCCACGCCCTGTCCGTGCGGGTAAGAGAGGGCGCCCTCGACGTTGCGGAGCAAGTCGATGCCGACGTCCATCTTGAGGAAGGTGAAGCCGCGCTCGCGGCGCTCTTTCAAGGTTCGGCCCATCTCCTGCGCATCGCGCCGGCTGGGCGTGTCCGCATAGAGGCGGACCCGGTCGCGGAACTTGCCGCCCAGCATCTGCCAGCAGGGCACGCCCCAGGCCTTGCCGGCCAGGTCCCAGCAGGCCATCTCGATGCCCACCACGCCCCCCGCCTGGCGGCCATGCCCGCCAAACTGCTTGAGCTTGCGGAAGATGCGGTCCACGTGGCACGGGTTTTCCCCCAGCACGCGGCCCTTGAGCATGAGGGCGTAAGTGGCGGAGGCGCCGTCGCGGATCTCGCCGTAACCGCACAGCCCCTGGTTGGTCTCCAGGCGCAGCACGTGGCTCCTCATCGCCCCGAACATCGGCACCACCCGCAGGTCCGTAATCTTGAGCTGCGAGGGCTCCGAGTGAGTGTTCACGCGCGCACGGACCTCCTCCGCCTCGGCCTGCGAAACCAGGCCCAGACCGCGCCAGCCAATGGCGCCCGCCATGGCGCCCAATCCCAAGGATCTCAACAGGTCACGTCGTTTCATAGATCTTTCATTTCCTTGCCCCCACCTCTGCCTCGCAGCGGGCCGCGCCAGTCGGCGCGGGCGCCAGGGCGCACACCGGCCGCCAGCGCCACCAACTGGCCAGGATCGAGCCGGAGATGTTCATCCATGGGCCGAAGACCGCCGGCGCCAGGGCGGCGTCGGCGCTCTGCAACACGCCCAGGGCCAGGCCGGTGGCCATGCCGCCATTTTGCATGCCGACCTCGATCGCAATCGTGCGGCAGGTGATCTCGTCCAACCGCGCGGCGCGCGAAAGCCAATAGCCCATCAGGTAGCCGATGGCATTGTGCAGCATGGCGGCCAGGATAAGCGCCGCGCCGACGCTCAGCAACTTCTCGCGAGACCGGGCGGTGATGATGGCCAGGATGAAAACGATGGCCGCCATCGAGACCAGCGGCAAGGCCCGATCCATCCAGGTGTTGGGGCGGCGTCCCACCACTCCCACTACCAGCTTGGCCAGGGCCACCACGCCGATCAGGGCCGAACCCACCAGCGCCCCGCTCTGGAGCGGGGCCCACTTCCCCAGCGCAGCCCCGGGCACCAGGGCAATCCCGGCCGCCGCAAGCGCCCCGCCCGCCGCCAGCAGGCCCAGCGGCCGCGCCCGGCCCCACCACGCGCTCGACCCGTAAAGCACCCGGTTGGCCGCCAACCCGCCCGCCACCGGCACGATCACCATGCTCAGAATCTCCAGCATCATCTTGAACCCATCGATCGGCACCATCCGCCCCGCCAGCGTCTGCATCAGAAACGGCGTCATGAACGGCGACACCAGCGTCGAACAGGCCGTCACGGTGACGGCCAGCGCCACGTTCCCGCCCGCCAGGTAGGCGATCACGTTCGAGGCCGCCCCGCTCGAGACCGAGCCGACCAAAATGACCCCCGCGGCAACCTCGGGCGGGAACCCGAAGAGCCGGGCCAGCGCGTAGCCGGCCAGCGGCATCACGCTGTAATGCAGGGCCAGGCCGATCAACACCGGCTTGGGCATCACAAAGACCCGCGCGAAATCCCCCGCGCTCAGCTTGGTGCCCATCCCGAACATGATGATCTGGACCAGCGGCACCACCAGGTTCCTGAGGTCGCAGCCCAGCCAGGTGTCGAAGGCCACGGGCCAGACCATGGCCGCCGCCACGAACGTGAACACCCAGGCGGGGAAGGCGAAGCCCTTGAGCGCCCGACGGCCCGTGAGGGCCGCGGCCGTGCAGCCGAACGTCGCCACCAGGACCGCGCCCAAAGCCGGCGGCAGGTTCATTGGCCGAATCCTTCGGGGCCTTTCATAGTCAAGCCATCATTGACCAAAGCGCCCGCCACCTCAAGCCGTAAGAAGCGCTGGGGCTCACGGTTGAGCGCATGACAGAATGCTTCGGGTACACGATGGAACCGGCGGTGCGTGCTCTGGACGCCAACGGCGTCGTTCATACCAGCCCAGGGCAACGCCCTGGGAACAGCCGCCAATAATCGTCTAGAGCGCTGAAAGCGCGATTCATCCTCCGGGAGCTTTATGAGGCAGGCCGCTGGCCTGCAACAGAACAGAATGCGCGGTGGACCCAGGGCGGCGGCCCGCCTGCGCTGCGCTCCGGCGGGCGTTGCTCTGGGCTGGTATGCGCCTTTGGCGTCCCACATTGGCCCGCACTGCGCGGGGCCTTCAGGCGTCGCGACGCGACGCGAGGTCATTCCCGTACCGCGGACCGTGGACCGAGGTCCACGGGTACTGGCTTTCAGGCTTTCCGATCCCGGCATTCCGATTATCATCCGGGACCATGCTCAAAGCCCTTTCAGCGCTTGGCTACCTGGCGATGGCGGGTGGCATGGTTGGTCTGCTGCTCACGCGCAGCCTCCTGTCGCCTTCTCCGTTTGTCGTGGTGCCCCAGGTCGCGGCGGTGGTCTTGATGATTTGGGCGCGCATCACTTTTGGCCGCCGCAGCTTTCATGCTCTCGCAAATCCCACGGCGGGAGGGCTTGTCACCACCGGACCGTATCGGTTTATCCGCCACCCTATTTACACGGCAGTCTGCCTGTTCGCCGTGCCCGGAGTCCTCGCCAATTGGTCCTGGTCATCCGCCTTGCTGGGCGCTTTGGTTGTGGCCTCCGCTCTCTCCAGGATGTTCTCCGAAGAAAAGCTGCTGGTGGCGCGGTATCCCGAATATCGGCAATACGCGGCTACGACGCCGCGGATGGTCCCGTTTGTATTCTGACGCGTGGATGGCCCTTCACTTGGCGAGCGCATCGGCAGCGGCTTGTTGAAAGGCGCGGCGGAGCTCGCTCGCGTCGCTGTTGCCGAGATCGGCACGTTGCACCATGAGGACATAGGCGACACCGCGCGCGGGATCGATCCAGGCCTGAGTGCCCCAGGCGCCTCCGTGGCCGAAGGTGCCGGGTGAGAGCATGCTGGCGACGCCCGGGTGCGGCGCGCGCAAAATGCAGGTGCCGATCCCCGAACCGTAGTTGGCGCCGCGGCCGCCGAACACCGGACCCTGGAAGAAGCCGGTTGGCAGCGCGCCGGTCTGGACGCTCGTGAGCAACGTCATCGCCGCCGGGCTAAGATAGCGTTTGCCACCGAACACGCCTCCCGCCAGCAGCATCTGGCAGAAGCGCGCGTAATCGGGGCCGGTGGAAAAGAGGCCGCCGTTGCCCAGCGGCGGGCGGCCCTCATCGCCGAAGCCCGCAGGCAGCGGCGTGGCCTCCAGCGCGCCCGTGGCCCGGTTCTTCCTGCAGCCGACGACCAGATGCGCGGACGGCTTGCGCGCGGGGTAGAAGGTCGTGTCCTTCATGCCGAGGGGATCAAGAATGCGCCGCTGGACAAAAACATCGAAAGGCAAGCCGCTGACAATCTCGACGATGCGGGCGGCAGCGTTGATGCCCGATTGAGTGTATCTCCATTGGGCGCCCGGCTCATATTGCACGGGGGCGGCCAGAAACAGCGGGATGAGCTCGGACAGCGTCCGGGCCTTGGCTGCGGACTCTCTGTCGGCCTCGCCCAGGCCGGAGGTGTGGGTCATGAGCTGGACAATGGTCAGGTTGGCGGGCCGGCCGGAGGGCGTTTTGAGGGCGCCAAACTCGGGGATGTATTTCGCGACCGGCTCCGCGACGTTGAGTTTGCCGTCATCCTGGCACATCAGGAGAGCGACGCCGGTGATGGGTTTGGTCATCGAGGCTATCCAGAAAAGAGAGTCCGGTTGCATCGGTTCCTTGCTGGCAATGTTGGCCAGGCCTGTCGCCTCGCAATGGAGGATCTCGTCCTTGGTGACGACCACCGTAACGGCGCCGGAAACCTCGCCGGCCGCGACGGCCGCCTGCATGGCCGCGCTGACAGCCGGAAGCCTGGGGGCGGACGATTGGGCGCTGCCGCACGCGCTCTGGGTGATGAACTCCAGCACCGGCGCCAGGTCCTTTGGCGCCAGTGGATAATGTCCCTCGCCCTCCTTGACGATGATCGTGAGCTGTGCGCCGAGTTCCTTGTAGCGCTTCTCCGCCACGCGCGTTTGGGTGTCGAGCCAGGGATCGAGGCTGCCGCAGACGTGAAGCAGCGGCACGCCCGCCCTGGCCAGCGGGGACAACTGGTCAAGCGGCGGCGTCTTGGACATCTTGCTGCGCAGGACCGGATTCTCCGCATAGACGCAGCAGACCTTGTCCGGGTTCTCGATGGCCCAGGCATAGACCTCGCCGGCCGCTCCGCCGGCGCCTTCCATCACTGGTTTGGTGGAAAGCCCGTGGCCGGCGAAGTGTTTATAGACGGCATCCCAATGCGCGCGCAGCGGGCCGTCGGCGTTGTACGGCACCGGGCCGGTGACGATGTGAAAACCTCGTGCCAGCAGGGCCAGGTCCACGGCCGCGTCCCGAGCGACAAACCCCGCCCGGAACACCCACGGCTTCCCGGGGGCGGCTGACCGGGGCACAATGACATCGATGGTTCCCTCGACACCTCCGAGGTCAAAGGCGTAGCGGTCATAGCACTCGGTAAAGCCGGGGCCGCGGCAGGTGACGCGCGTTCCTTCCTCCGGGTAATCGCGATACGAATTCTCCAGACCGTAGTAGCACGTCCTCGTGAACCTGGCGCCCACGAAATCCGGCGCAGTGGCGGCGGACGGCTCGAGGCTTTGCTCGATGAAATCCGCAATGGGCTTGGGATTGCGCAGGCTGTGCGGGTGATGGCCGGCCCCTTCCTTGATCATCATGGTGACTCGCCCGCCAAACTGCTGGTAAAGAGTCTCGATGGTCAACCCGAACTTTCCGAGGATGGGATCGATGCTGCCGCAGACCTGAAGGAGGGGCACGTCATTCCTGGCCAGGTCTGCAAGCCTCATCAGCATCTCCCGGTTGCCGCCCGGGTTGTCCGCGTAAATGCAGGAAACCCGGTCGGGATGGGCCGTGGCCCACGTGTAGGCATATTCCCCGCCCCGGCTCATTCCAATGAAGGCCGGCTTGCCGGACAGGCCATGCTTGTCCGTAAGGAACTCATACCAGGCGTCCCACTTTTTGTCCGGCTTCAGTGAGGCGTTGGCCGTGATGTAAGCGATGTGGAAACCCCGCCGGAGCAGTTCAATTTCCGCCTGCGGCTCGTGGTCCCAGTAACAGCCCCGCCACGACCATGGGTTGCCCGGCGCCGCCGCTTTCGGGCACACCACGATACACCGCCGCTGGCCCTGGACATCCCCTTTCGCTTCAGCCGCCTTGATCGCGAGGGTGTCCTCGTCCATCAGGAAGTCGTAGCGGTCGTACCCATGCCAAATCGTCTTCTCGCCTTCGAACGTTGCGGGCGAAGCCGCGTCGCGCGCGGGGGCCTCCGCTGCCCCCATCGCCCCCGCAGACATCCCACAGCAGAGGGCGAACAGAGCCAAAACCTTAAGCACTCCCCGCGCGACGCCCGCCATAGCCGCGCGATGCACGATCAGATTTCTCCGCATATTGAATCTCTTCAGCTTTGTTGTTGCTGCCGTCGGCGCCAGTTAACCGGAGACAGCCCGGCGCGTCTATTTTATTCCGTTCTCCATGCTTGACTTGGGAGGGCGAAAACCGTTCAAAAAACCGGGAAAACCGGCAAAACCTGGAGCTTGACACCCCTGGTCGTCCTCCGGCATCGTCCGGCCATGGTGAGTGCGGCCGAAAACCAATTCTCGCTCACCGGCGCGGGGTCAATAACCGGCAGCGGGACAAAAAGCAAATTCCCGTCGGTCGGACGTGGGGCGCGACGTGTGGCGGCTGCGGGAGGACAGCGATTGGGTGCCGGCAATTCATGACAGGGTCGTGGCAACACGCGACAGAGGAACTGCAGAATGAGCAGACAATTTTTGAGAACACTGAAGTTGACGAATTTCTTGTCTTTCGCGCCAGACAGCCAGGAGATTCACCTCACGCCTCTGAATGTGCTGATTGGGCCAAATGGCTCCGGGAAATCGAATTTCATCGAAGCCATCGAGTTGTTGCACGCCACGCCAACGGACTTTTCCGACCCGATCCGACTCGGGGGGACGGCAGCGGAATGGCTGTGGAAGGGCGCGGTCCCACCGAGGCCCGGCAGAGCTGGATGCACGGCTTGGGTTCACGGGCACTTCGCCAGAACTGCGCTATTGACTTTCGTTTACTCACGCCAACAACCGGGTGGAGGTGGTTGACGAAGTGCTCGAGGAGACGACCCAACGGAGGCCGGGAGAAGATGATGTGTTCTTCTATTATTGATACCAACACGGGCACCCTGTGATTAAGGTGCGGCAGGTTGTGAAAGATGAGGATGCCTTGCGGGAGTATGTCCAGAGAAGACTGCAGAGAGAAAGCCTGAACCCCGAGCAGTCAGTTCTTTCGCAGCGGGTAAGGAACCGGTGCCGTCACTGCGATCGGCTGTTTGTCGTCCTGGCGGCGACAATTCAAAGCCACCCTGCCGATCAGTCTCTCTTGTAGAAGATCACCGCCGAACCGGGCTGGGTCTTGATTTCCACCGTCAGCCCTTGCTCCATGAGTTCTTTGCCGCTCATCCGCTTGGGCGCTGCCCCATCGAGATCGGTGATTTCATACCTGGCGGAGGGAGCAAGCCCGCTGAGGCGCAGCACACGCGCCGGCGATTCGTTCTTGTCGCGGCGGAAGGCTTGAACTACGCCGCCGGCCAGGTCCGGCCGGTTGAATTGCCAGGCGATCCAATCGCCGGGTTGGATGCTGTAGGGCGTCAGCGGGTAGTAGTCGCCGAGCATGAAGGGGGCGACTCTGCGGCACTCCTCGCAGGCGCGCTTGGTGGCGGCATTGGTCCCGGCGTAGCCGGAGCACGGCATGATGTAGCTGCGGGCGCTGTAGGTGTCGGTAAAGTAACACCCGGAGCCGTAGTAGGGGATCCAGCTTGAGATGCCGTAGGTGTGGCCTTGGTTGGGCATGGTGGCTTCGTGCCCGAACTGGAAGTCGCTGCGCAGGAGCGGGACGGCCCGGCGCAACGTCTCCAGATCGTTGCGGCGTCCGCCCGAGGCGCAGGAATTGATCAGCAACCCCGGATGCCGGCGGCGCAGTTCGTCCCAGAACGCGAGATAGCCCATGACGTGCTTAATCTCCGTCATCCCGCGGCGATTCGGCGCGTCGTTGCCCCGCCAGTTCGGCAACGGGTCCATGTTGAAATCCTGGCGGTAGTAATCGATGCCCTGCTCGACCAGCATCCGGTCGATGTGTTCGACGAGCCATTTCCGGGCGTCAGAATGGCCGAGGTTCAGGAGCGTTCCGCCGAGGAGCCAGTCGGGGTGGTTCTTTGCCAGCCAGCTCTCGCGATCCCCCACCCGCTCCGGCTCAAACCAGACGATGAACTTCTTTCCCTGCTGGTGCAGCCAATCGCTGAACGGGCGGAAACCTTTGGGGTAGCGTTCCGGATCGAGTTCCCAAGTGCCCGTGTTCGGCCAACTGCCCTTGCACGGATACCAACCCGCGTCACGCCAGCACAACTCCACCGCGATGCCCGACCGGTTGAATTCCTCCACGGTGTCGAAGAGGTCTTTTTCCCCGCCCTTCTCGAACGTGCGATAGCACTGCATCTGCATCATCGGCTGGGGCGGCCGGCCATTGAGGCGGGGAACGTTGTGGGCCAGGAGCCAGCGCCGCCAAAGGTTCTGCGCCCGCGCCGTGTCGGTGCCTTTCCAGAAGAGCGCGGCGATGAGCGGCGTGCGGATTTCCTCGCCGGGCTTCAGGAACAGATGCGTCATCTGCTGGCCCGCGACGACGCGCAGGCCGCGCTCCTCGTCCCGGATGAATGAGCACGCCCATTGCCCCGGCCAGCCGATGGCGAAAATCAGCCCGCCGCCCGGCATCTGGAGGTTGAAGTACGGCCAGCCCTTGGGGCCATTGGTCGGACGGCCGCCGTCGGGCGCAAAGCGGTTGTCGGACTTGGGGCCGAGCGTGAGTTGGTAGGGCTCGTAGCTCTGGGGCGCGCACCAGTCGCCTTTGTTGCCGCGGAGAATGAACTCGCCCTGCGCGCCACCCTCGAACTTCGCGTCCAGCGCCTGGAGGTTCTCCAGAATCGGTGTGTCCGCATGGCCCGTGTTCCTGAAGAAGACTGTCCATTCGGCCGCGGGAAAGTCGCCGTATTCCACGGCAACGCAGCGGACCTCCAAGCCGGTGCGGCTATCGGTCCAAGTGAATGTGTGCCGGGTGCGCGAGGAATCCAGTTTCTTTCCGGCAGTTTTCTTTGGCCACGCCGCCAGGAGATCATCGGAGGATTGCCCGCCATAGAGGAAAGAGAAGGGCAGTGCGCTGGTCCGATGAATCGGCTCCTTATTCGCAAGAACATCCAGCCCCGGCTCCGCGGGCTGGGGCGCCGCCACAGCCGGTTCGGCTGGCGGTGGTTTGAGCCTGCACTCCAGGACATGTTCCCTGAGCCAGGCCTTTTCAGCCTGCAACTCTTTGCTCGTGGGTTTGATTTCAAGGGCCTGCGCGACCTGGCCATTCGGGGGCCGGGGGGAAGGCACAGCGGCAACAGCAGCCGAGGCCAATAACAGCGCGGCCAAAAGGGCGTGTTTCATAATCAAGGCCGAGCGAGGTTTGATCCATCGCGTCCGAAGAAGCAAGGACGAAGCGTTCAACGAAACGCACGGGCTCAGGCGCTCATCAGCACCGGATAATTCACTTGCTCCGCCGCGAACTCCAGGCAGGCCCGGATGTCCTCCGGCTCCAGGAACGAGTAATCCTCGAGGATTTCCTTCTCGCCAACTCCGGCAGCCAGCATGTCCAGCACGTCCTTCACCCGCAGCCGATAGTGGCGGACGCACGGACGCCCGCCACACTGCTCTGGGTCGAAAGTGATGCGCTCTGCGTGTTTCATGCCCACACTCTATGCCCTTTCCTCGCTCCCCTCAAGAGTTCAAATTCACCGCCCCAACCATCGAAGCCGTCACCGATGTCAGAATCCAGAAACGCGGCGCGCTCCGCCGGGGGCAGACACGGCAGAAAGGGCACCAGGCTGGGCTGGTCAATCCACCGGATCATCGCCTGGATCAGGCTTGTGCCCCACTCTTTCTGGTGGGGCGAGGCCAGCCCGCATTTCTGGCCATCGAAATCGGATTCAAATGTGTTTGGCGGCGTCACGCGGCCTATGAATCCCACTATAGGACAAGCAAGACAGGGGCCAAGCCCAATGCCAGACCGAACCGAGAGCCTGGCCTGGGCGCGAATCGTGCCGGCTGGAATCGCACCCCCCGCGCTTTTAGTCCTCCGAATGGTTTTCGACTCGCACGAACGGGGTCTTCATTCGCTCTTGCGCGTACTGTCTGGTGAGTACAATCCCATATTGGTCATGCCGAACCTCTGGATCCAGAGCAGCGGCCTTCGCGTATGCCGACAGGGCCTCCTGCCGCTTCTCCAGCAGGTCAAGGATATGCCCCTGCCACACCAAGGCCACGCCGTCCGCTCCGCCGCATTTTTCCATTCGCTCGAACACGGCCAAGGCCTCCGCATTCCGCCTGGCATCGTACAGGGCGAACCCAAGCCTCAAAAGCATGACCGGATCCGAAATCTCTTTGAGCCAGCTCTCCGAATAGGCGCCGGCGATGCGGGCCGAGGACTTCCGGCCCCAGCCCAGCGTCCGCAAGAGGTGCTCCGGCGATTTCTCCCGCGTGGCCTCCCGTGCCGCCACCTGGGCCTTCCACCGCGCGACGTCGGCGGGTTGCTTGGCCAGGCCCTTGAGGAAGTCCAGCAACGCGGAAAAGAACAGGTTGGGTTCATCCATGAATGGACCATGGGCGGAGCGTTCGAAGAGGATCAGCTTCGAGCCCGGAAAGCACGCCTGCAGTTTCCCAGGCTTGTCGGTGCCCCAGGTGAGATCCTGCGCCCCCTCCATCAGCAGGACGGGTATGGGGCAGCCGTCGAACAGGCCGCGCAAGTCAATGTGCCGCAGGTCCTGCGAGATACTGTTCCGGAACTCCGGGTCGTGCTTCCACTCGTAAAGGGCCATCCGCGCCAGTTGCTCGGTTGTCGGCTTGAAAAAGTTCTGCCGCTTCCAATCCCCGTTCAGGTGGTTGTTGAAAGTAAGTTGAGCCAGAGTCAGCGCTCGGTTGCCGGAAAGCTTGCGGATCTTCTCCCGCTCTGCCCCGGAAAGGGCCTCGAACTGCCGGGTTGGCGCAAGCGACAGGCGCAGGGCATCGGGGGATGCGCCCACCAGCACCAATCCAGCCACGCGCTCCGCGTGCTTGACGGCATAGCACTGCGCCAGCGCGCCGCCGTAAGACCAGCCCAGCAGGACCCAGCGGTCCAATCCCAGCGCCTGGCGCACTTTGTCCAGGTCCTCCACCGCCTGCGCGATCGTGTAACCGCTGCCCTTGGCGTAGTCAGACTGCCCGCAGCCCCGCTGGTCGTAATAGATCACCCTGGCGAACTCAGAGGCCCGCCCGAAATAGGGATGAAAGCAGTGATGGGTCCCGCCCGGGCCGCCGTTGATCAGCACCAGCGCCGGGCCCCCACCGCCCTCGGTCTCGCAGTAGAGTTGGCAGCCGCCAACCTGAATCCGGCGTTTTTCCAGCCCCAGGGTGTCGCACAATGGGGCCACGTCGGGAACTTGGAGAACGCCTTCCTCGACGTGCACCTTTCGGTCCAGGACAGTTTCCCTCGGGGCCTCCCCCAACGCTGCGCCAGTGGCCAGAAGCACCAGCGCCAGGATACTCATGTTCCGATTCATTTTCGCAGGTTCAAAGCGCATCTGAGCTTATAGACAGGGCGGACGCGGCGTCATGCCGGGACCTTCCGTTACCACGTGGCGGTGCGCAATGAGTGAAGGCAACGATGGGGTAAAACCAAGGACTTCCGGTCCGCCGACCCTTGAACCAGGATCCAGGACCCTTGACAAAGTTGCTCGGTGCGCCTGTGCGTCCGGGGCGCCAGCGTAGCGCAGACTTCCAAGTCTGCTGTGTCGCGGGTTTCCAAACCCGCAGGCCTTCCGCAAACCGGGGGCGCTCTATATGTTAACGCCCTGCCGATTTGGAAATCGGCGATACGGCAGGTTTGGAAACCTGCGCTACGAGTTCGTCAACGGCCTTGGCCCAGGAATCCCGCAGCCTGAAAAAAAGTCTGGTGTTTTATTACAAGGTGCCCATCGAGTAATCGGCACGGTGTCCTGCTTGGTAATACGTGATGCCGCTGCGGAGGTCCTTTCGAATCAGGCGATGGAAAGTCCGAGTGGCGGCCCCTTGATGTCGTCCGTCGTTTCCGTCCGATCCAGCGGCTTGAACCAGCCCTTGACTGGACAGGCCAAAAGCAGCTTGACCAGGCCCTCGTTTCTGCGGCGCTGTTTTCGTTTCGGCCGATATTCGCCGCAATCAATCCGCTGGACCTCGAACTTCTGCACGGCCTTCACGCCGTCCTGCTGCCGGGTCTCGGCGGGCAGAACGATCTGCCCCTTGCTCGACACCGTAGTCGTCATGTACCGTAACATGCCGTCTTACCCTGCGCCGGTCAAGCCCGGGTCATCGCACCGCCTGCCAGGGCCTTCCAGGCGCGGCCAGCGCTCAGATCTTTTGCAGCAATTCTTTCCAGCGTTTCCAGGCCTTGTCGCGGGCGTGCTTGTTGGGGGCGTTCGAGTCCGGGGCTTCGCCGGCGCGCATGAAGCCGTGGCCGGCGCCTTCGTAGGTGACCGGTTCATAGGTTTTGCCCGCCGCTTTCATTTGTTGGGCTGCACCGGGGACCGTCTGGGTGACCCGGGCATCGTTGCCGCCGTAAAAGCCATAGACGGGGCAGCGGATTCTTGCGAACTCCTCGGGCGTTGCGGGGGGCGTGCCGTAGAAGACAAAGGCGGCCTTCAAGCCGGGATCATTGGCGGCGAAGCGGAAGGCCTGGGCGCCACCCCAGCAGAACCCGGCCACGGCCGCTTTGCCGTTGCAGGCGGGCAGCTTGACGGCGTAATCCGCGACGGCTTTGAGGTCGGCGGTGACTTGGTCCGGCGGCAGCGAGGAGATGGCCTGGCGGGCGGCATCGACGCCCCCGAGTTCCGCCGTGCCGCCGCCGCCCGGGGCGGCGCCGGAGAGCAGGTCCGGCGCGACGGCAATGTACCCGGCCTCGGCAAGCTGGTCCGTGACGCCCCGGACCCAGTCGGTGAGCCCAAAGATTTCGTGGATGACGACGACGACGGCGGCCTTGTCCTTGACTTCGGGATAGGTGATGAAGCAGTTGACCTCGCGTTGGCCGTGTTTGACTTTCACCCATTCGCCATGGCGCGGGGATTTCTCGAGCCGGGCTTTGGCCCAGTCCTGGGCCGGCAACGGCCCGACTGTGAGCAAAGCGGCTATCGTTACGGCGGGCAGTGTTCTCATGGTTTTCATCGGTTATCCCAGACTGTAGCCCAGGCCGGCGCCGATGCAAACGGGAGCGGGACCGGTCAGTGAAGGCGCAGACAAGCGAAGCCAATCTCTGCGTCCTTTGCGTCTCTGCGGTCAAATAGACGCTCCAGGGTCCGCGAGACGTCCTCGCACCTTTTGCAGGCGCACAGGAGATTCGCGCAAGCGGCGAGGCGGTTCACGAAATCAACCAGTTCCTCACGCGTGAACCGACGAGCCGGATGTTGCGGAGTTCAGGGGTCCTGGAATAAACTCCGGATGGGAACATGATCCAACAACTCATCTTGGAGCCCGGGCGCCTAGTGCTGCGGCCGCTGACACCAGAGGGTGCGCCGCCCCTGGCGCCGCTGGCCGGACGCCGCGAGATCGCCCGCACCGCCATTTCCATTCTGCGTGACGGCCGGGCGAAGTTGGAAGCGGGGCTCCGTTGAAATCATCGCAGCAGCCAGCGCAGGTTGCCAGCGTGCCCCAGGAAGTCACGGGGCAGCCCCGCCGCGTTGTTGTCGGCGGCATCACGTGGCGCGACACCTTCGCCGCGCTCAAGCATCGCAATTTCAAGCTGTTCTTCGTCGGCCAACTGGTATCGCTCACCGGCACCTGGATGCAGAACACGGCGCAGGGCTGGCTGGTGTACCGGTTGACCGGCTCGAAGGTGCTGCTGGGCACCGTAGCCGCCGTCGGGTCGCTGCCCATGCTGCTGCTCTCGGTGTGGGGCGGGTCCCTGGCCGACCGGCATTCCAAGCGGACGGTGGTGTTCTTCACCCAGAGCGGGATGATGGTGCTGGCCTTCGTGTATGCGGCGTTAGTCGGGAGCGGGCACATCCGTGCCTGGCACATCCTGGTGCTGGCGGCCCTGGGCGGCGTGGCGATGGCCTTCGACATGCCCGCCCGCCAGGCGTTCATGGTGGAGATGACCAGCCGCCAGGACCTGATGAACGCAGTGTCGCTCAACAGTTCCATTGTCAACGGCGCGCGGGTGATCGGCCCCGCGGTCGCGGGCTTCCTCATGGCCCGTGTGGGCATGATGATGTGCTTTCTCCTCAACGGCCTGAGCTTCGTCGCGGTCATCGCGGGCTTGCTGATGATGCGCCTGCCCAGGTTTGTGCCCCCGGCAGAACCGGCCTCGACTGGACGCCACATGCTGGAGGGCTTGAAGTACGTGGCGGGCCATCGGCGCGTGCGCGCCCTGCTCCTGCTCTTTGGCGTGATGGGCATCTTTGGGTGGTCGTACTCCGTCCTGCTGCCCGCATACGCGACGGACATTCTGCACGTGGGGGAAGGCCGCTACGGGGCGCTGCTCAGCGCCAACGGCCTTGGCGCTCTCCTGGGCGCCCTGACGGTGGCAACCTTCGGGAGCCGGGTCCGGCCACGATTGCTGGTTCTGGGCGGACTGTGGTTGTTTTCGGCCATGCTGCTGCTACTGGCGATGGTGCGCTGGTATCCGCTGGTGCTGGCGTGCCTGGTGGTGGGGGGCTGGGGGATGCTGCTCTACTTCTCGACGACTAACACCCTCATTCAGACCGGCGTGTCGGATGAGATGCGCGGACGCGTCATGGGCATCTGGGCGGTGGTGTTCGGCGGCATGATGCCCATCGGGGGACTTGAATCGGGTTTGTTGTCCCAGGCAGTCGGGGTGCCGTGGACGGTCGCCGTGGGTGCGATGGTCTGCGCGACTGCCGGTTTGGTGACGTGGTGGCGGGTGCGCCGGGTCAGGCCGGGGTCGGTGGCGGACAGGTAGGCCGGGCCTTGCGGTTGATGAGGGGCTGGCTCGGGCCGGGTGCGATTAAATCTGCCGGTCAGCCCACGGCGCCTTTTTGCCCCGAAGGGGCTTCCGACAATGGCCCAACGCTTCAGCGTTGGGTTGAAGGCGCAAGCAACCTGAGTCCCGAAGGGACGGCTGAAAGGGTGCCCCATTTTCAGCCGTCCCTTCGGGACTTGCCCCCTCTGCAGCCAAACCCAACGCTGAAGCGTTGGGCTATTCTCAACTACAATACGGACCGGGCAGGGGCCGAAGCGGTGGCGGGGGAAATTCGCGAACTGGGCCGTCGCGCCCTGGTCGTCAAGGCGGACATAGGCAAGGTCCGGCAAGTCCAGCGCATGTTCGAGCAGGCGCGAAATGCCTCTGGCCGTCTGGACGTGCTGGTGAACAATGCGGGCATCACGGCCTGCGTCCCTCTCGGCGCAGGCCGTTTTTTTGTGCGCTGGGCATGACTCAGCACCTGTGCGAATTGATTGGCACGGCGTGTGTTGAGCCGCTGACCGCTGCCCTCCGTCCTCCGCCCTCCGCCCTCCGTCCTCCGCACTCCGCCCTCTGCCCTCCGCGCTCTCTACGGTTGCCCTTTCCCCTCGGCGGCAGTACATTCCGCCCATGGTAACGGAAGATCGAGTCATTAACTTGGAAGCCACCTTGGCCAAGTTCATTGAACACACCGACTTGGTCGTCGCGGCCATCCACGAGGACATCGCCGAAATCCGTGCCGGCCACGCCCGCACCGACCGGCAGTTATTGGAAATGCAGCAGCAGGCCGACAAGGATAGGCAGCAGGCCGACAAGGATAGGCAACAGGCCGACAAGGATAGGCAACAGGCCGACAAGGAAAGGCGACAGGCCGACAAGGAAAGGCAACAGGCCGACAAGGAAAGGCAACAGGCCGAAAAGGACCGTAAGGATTTCAATAAACGCCTGGCCGCGATTTCCGACAGCATGGGGACCCTTATCGAGGACATGGTCGCCCCTTGCAGTTTCCAACTGGCCAGGACGGTCTTCGGTTCCGAGGAGGCGCAGACCTGTGCCATCCGCGTCAAGCGCAAGCACCCCGCACGGTCCGGCGAGGTGATGGAACTCGATCTGCTCGCCATCGGTCCTGCCAAGCTGCTGGTTGTCGAGGTCAAGCGGCGCATCGACGCGGCCAAGGTTGCGGAATACCGGGACAAGCTCAAACGGCTCCCCGAGTTTTTCCCCGAGCTGGCGGGCAAAACCCTCTGTCCCGCCGTCGCCGGCGTTTACCTCGAATCCTCGGTCGTTGCTTTCCTCAACCGCGAAAAGGTCTATGGCATCGCCATGGGCGATGAAGTTATGGAAGTCATCAACCTCGGCCAGTTCTGACCCCCGACCCCCGACCCTCGGCCCTCGACACCCTGGCCTCTGGCCCCCGGACTGTGGACTGTGGACTGTGGTGCGGTTCCGGGAGATGACCGGCAATCTGTCCCGTTTTGGTGCGCCGTTTCTGCGCCGTTTCTGCGCCGTTTCTGCCTCACTTTTTGCTCCGTGCCTTTCACCGATGCCAAGGACGCCGTTGGGTCAGCCCGGAATCGGGCCCGGCCCTGGCAGGCGCCGGCGGTTTCAAACCGCGCAGGAGGCAGCTCTGCCTCGCGGCCCAACGGGCCGCCGGAGCCTAGCCCAGGGCTGAGGCCGTGAGGCCGATGCCCTGGGGGTTTCGCCACCAACCTGGGCCCCGCGCCCTGCAAAGGGCGCCAGAGCCCTCTGGCGCCCTCTCCATGAACCCGTGAGGAGGCCCGCGAGGTTTTGGACTGCGGCAGTCCTCTGCCGCTTTCGCGCCGGCAGCGAGGGGACACAAAAGCGGCAGAGGACTGCCGCAGTCCAAAACGCTTCGCGGGACGGGAACGCAGTGTCGAGGTTCAGGGGCGCAAAGCGCGAATTCGTTCCGGGAATTCTTTCAGGGCGCGCGCGATTTTCCGGGGGCCATGTTCCCAGGGCATCGGCCTGGCGGCCTCCGCCCTGGGCCAGGCTCTGCCGGCCCTTTGGGCCGGAGAAAAGTCCCTCTTGACATTATTCGCTATTTGGCGAATAATGGAATAAATGCGCGAGTTCATGAACCTCAGCAAGGCGCTCTCGGACGCCAACCGGGTCCGCATGGTGCTGGCTTTGCGCGGGCGCGAGTTGTGCGCCTGCCAGCTCACGGAGCTGTTTGGGCTGGCTCCGTCCACGATGTCGAAGCACCTGTCCATCCTTTACCAAGCCAGGCTGGTTAACATGCGCAAGGAGGGGCGTTGGGTGTATTACTCCCGGCCGGAAGACGACGCGCCCGCCTCGGCCCGGGCAGCCCTGGCCTGGGTGGATTCGTCCCTGGCGGAGGATGAGCAAGCCGTCGCGGACGCCAGGCGCTTAAAACAGGTGCTCAAGATCGACCCGACGGAGTTGTGCCGACGCCAATGCCGCCCATGAGAGTGCTCTTCCTTTGCACCGGAAACTCCTGCCGCAGCCAGATGGCCGAGGGCTGGGCGCGTCATCTCAAGGGCGGCACCATCGAGCCGTATTCGGCAGGCATCGAGAAACACGGGATGAATCCGCACGCGGTCAAGGTCATGGCCGAGGCGGGAGTGGACTTGTCCGGGCATTATTCGAAGACGCTGGCGGATTTGAGGGGCGTCGTATTCGATTACGTAGTGACCGTGTGCGGGCACGCGAATGAGCACTGCCCGGTGTTTCCCGGCAAGACCAAGGTCGTCCATGTGGGCTTTGAAGACCCGCCCAAGTTGACCCAAGACATGCCTGATGGCGAGGCGAAGCTGGCGGTTTACCGGCGGGTGCGTGACGAGATCCGGCAGTTCGTGGAGACTCTGCCGGGGGCTTTGATCGCAACGAAGAACCGCTGATGAACGTCCTGCCGGTCAAGGCCCGGTGCGGCGCATCAGCGGCGAAGGAATACGCTTATGACAGACAAAACAGAGTGCAATGAATCGGAGGTTGTGCGGGAGAAAGTCCGCGCGGGTTACGGCCAGATCGCCCGGATCGGCAGTTCGTGTTGCGGCTCCGGAGGGAGTTCATGCGGCGCGGCGCCGCCGGAGGCCGAGAAACTGGCCCAGTACATCGGCTACTCGGCCGAGGAACTGGCCGGCCTCCCGGAGGGCGCGAACATGGGGCTCTCCTGCGGCAACCCCAACGCGCTGGCCGCTCTGCAGCCGGGCGAAGTGGTGCTCGACCTCGGCAGCGGCGGCGGCTTCGACGTCTTCATCGCCGGGCGCAAGGTTGGCCTCACCGGGCGGGCAATTGGCGTGGACATGACCCCTGAGATGCTGGCCAAAGCGCGCAAAAACATCGCGGCTTACCGCGAGCGGGCTGGGTTCGACAACGTGGAATTCCGCTTGGGCGAAATCGAGCACCTGCCCGTGGCGGATGCCAGCGTGGATGTAGTCATCTCGAATTGCGTCATCAACCTATCGCCGGACAAGCCCCGGGTCTGGCGAGAAATCGCCCGCGTGCTCAAACCGGGCGGGCGTGTAGCGGTGTCCGACCTGGCGCTGCTCAAGCCATTGCCGCCCGCGGTGGCCGAAATGGTCGAGGCCCTGGTGGGGTGCGTGGCGGGAGCGGTGCCGGTCTCCGACACCGAAGGCATGGTGAGAGAAGCTGGACTCGGCGACATTCGGCTCGATCCCAAGTCCGATTACGTTGACGGCATGGTGGATTGGCAGGACCCGCTTTACCGGAAGATCATCGCTCATCTGCCCGCCGGGGCAAAGCCGAGCGATTACGTCACCAGCCTGGAAATCACGGCACGGAAAGTTCCGTTGAATTTTGCCAACAACACTTGGCCGCGACGCGGCGGGTGCTGCGGGTAAGCCGGAAGTTCGAAGCAGAAAACCAGTTATAACAACAAAACATCACAGTATGAAAAGAGCAGCAGCTATTGGCATGATCACCGTCGCGCTCGGTTTCGCGAGCCTGGCGGCGGAAAACAATCAAAGTCCGCCCTCGACTCCGGCCCCACAAGTCCCGGGTGGCAAGGGCTTGGCGGCCATGCAACAGGCCGCTGGCGCCAACAAGTATCTGTTTGCCTTTTTCTATGAGAAAGACGACGACGACACGCGGGCGGCCCGAAAGACCTTCGATGAAGGCCTGAAGGAGATCACGCCTGCGCCGGAATCGGTGGCGGTGGACCGCACGGCGCCAGGCGAAAGCGAACTCGTGGCCAAGTTTGGTGTGGGCCGGGCACCCATGCCCCTGATTCTGGCCATTGCTCCCAATGGCGCAGTCACCGGTGGGTTCCAGGCCGGTGACCTGACTGAAGAACGGCTCCGGGACTCCGTGGCCAGCCCCGGGATGCAGCAGTGCCTCAAGGCGCTGCAAGAGCGGAAGCTCGTCTTCGTGTGCTTGCAGAACGGGAAAACCAAGGCAAATGACGCTGCCATGAAAGGCGTCAACGAGTTCAAGGCCGATCCGCAGTTTGCGGAGGGGACCGAAATTGTGAAAGTGGACCCTGCCGATACGAAGGAAGCGAAGCTGCTGGCCCAACTGAAGGCCGATCCAAAGGCCAAAACCGCCAGCACGGCCTTGCTCGCGCCTCCCGGAATGGTGGTGGCGAGCGTCGGAGGCGCAACCTCCAAAGCAGGCTGGGAGGCGGCGCTAAAGAAAGCCGTTGCATGCTGCGCGCCGGGCTCCGGTTGCTGCCCCCCGCCCAAGTAGTCTTGAGGGGCCCGGTCCATGAAACTTCAGACGCTTGTTTGGCGCGAAGTCTTCGAGCGCAAGAACCAGTTAGCCACCAGCTTTCTCGCCATTCTGTTGGGTGTGAGCGTGATCGTGGCGATGAAGAACATCACGTTCTACTCCGAGAAGGCGGTGGCGTATCAGCTCGATGCGCTCGGAGCGAACATCCTGGTGCTGCCCAAGTCCGCCTCGCTCCAGGACTATTACAGCGCGGACATGCAGAATGAGGAGTTTCCCGAGGAATACGTCGCGCGCTTGACAGCCTCGGACCTCAAGGGTTTGGACAACCTCTCGCCGAAGCTGTCGGTCCCGGTGGAAATTAGCGGGCGACGGTTTGTCCTGACGGGAATTCTGCCGAAGAATGAATTTCAAGCCAAAATGGCATGGCAAACGGTGGGCATTTTTACGCGGCCCGAGAACTGCGGCGTGGCTGCGGATGTGCCTGGCCTGGCCGCACCCGCCAAGGAAACGCTGGTGCGGAAGCGCGTGATACAAACCCTCGCCACCAACGAGGTCCTCGTCGGTGCGGACATGGCTGCCGCGTTGAAGCTGAGCGAGGGAGCAACCGTCGCCTTGATGGGGAGGCCCTTCAAAGTGAATGCGGTGCTGCCGCAGACCGGGACGGTGGACGACTCGCGGGCGTTTGCCCATCTGCACACCGTGCAGCAAATGGCCGGCAAGGGCGCTGTGGTGAACGCCATCGAGGTTGTCGGGTGTTGCCAACAGATTTCGCAGGGGCTGGTGCAGAAAATCAACCAGCTTTTGCCCGACGCCAAGGTGGCAACGATTACGCAGATCGTGGATACGCAAATCAAGACTAACCGCATGATGGGCCGGCTTTCGCTTCTGTTCCTGACGATCATCGTGCTGGTGGGGGGGGCCAGTATCGCCAATTACATGTTCGCAAACGTATTTGAGCGGCGGCGTGAAATCGGCACCTTGATGGCGCTCGGCGCTAGTTCTTCGGTGGTGCTGCGACTGTTTATCCTCAAAGCGGTCTGGTTGGGATTAGCAGGCGGCTTGGGTGGTTACACGCTCGGCACTGCGATGGCGGCAATCCTCGGCCCGCGCGTGGCCGGGGTTCCAGTGTTCCCAATGCTCGCAACGCTTTTCTGGGCAGTGGGAGTGGCGGTGGTGGTTTGCGTGGCGGCAACTTACCTGCCCGCCCGCCGGGCCGCGCGGCTGGATCCCAGCGCCGCCTTGCAGGAGATTTAGCATGATTGCCCTCCAATCTGTCAGCAAACATTTCCAGCATCGCGGCAAATCCGTTGCCGCCCTGGCGAATGTTACGCTCGAAATTGCCAAAGGCGACTTCCTGGCCATCATTGGCCCGAGTGGGAGCGGCAAGAGCACTTTTCTGCACCTGCTGGGCGGGATGCTTTCGCCGACGGAAGGCAAGGTGCGCATCGAAAACGATTCCCTCTACGACCTGACCACGGACCAGCGTTCGGCACTGCGAAAGAAGAAGATCGGCTTTGTGTTCCAGACCTTCAACCTCGTGCCATATCTGACCGCGCTGGAAAACGTGCAAGTGCCGCTGGTGCTCGCCGGAGTCGGCGAAGAGGAGCAGAAACGCCGGGCGGAGTCCCTGCTGGAGCGGGTGGGCTTATCCGACCGGCTCGACCACAAACCCCGCGAATTGAGCGTGGGCCAGCAACAGCGCGTGGCTCTGGCGCGGATGCTGGCCAATGACCCCGCAATCATCCTGGCCGACGAACCGACCGGCAACCTCGACCCCGAAACGGCTGAAAGCATCATGGACTTTCTCGGCGAACTAAACGGCGAGGGCCGCACCATCGTCATGGTCACGCACGATTTGCGTCTGGCCGGGCGCGCGAAGCGGGCGTTGCGGCTGATCAACGGATTGATTCAACCCGACGGAGAGCTGCTGGAGCTGCCCGCGGCAGCATCCGCCGAACAGCGCAAGGTGATTTCGACCAACTAAACTATGAAACGACTTGAAATTTACGAGCGCGCGATGTGTTGCTCCACGGGCGTGTGCGGCCCGAATGTTGATCCAGCGCTCGCGCGGTTTGGCGCGGATCTAAAGTGGCTGCAGGAGCAGGGCGTGGAGGCCCATCGGTTCAACCTGGCACAAAACCCGGCGGCCTTCGTAGAAAACGATGAGGTGAAGCAAGCCCTCACCAACAAGGGTGAGTCGGCGCTGCCGCTGGTCCTGGCCGACGGACGCGTCGTGGCAAGCGGACGTTACCCGGAGCGCGCTGAACTGGCTGCCTTGGCCGGCCTCGTTGCGGCCAAGCCGAGCCATTACTCGCCGGCGGTGAACGAACTGGTGGCCATCGGCGCCGCCATCGCCGCCAATTGCGAACCCTGTCTCAAGTATCACTATCGCCAAGCCCAGCTCTTGGGCGTCTCGAAGGCTGACATGGCGAGCGCGGTGTCGATGGCTGCCCGAGTGAAGGACTCACCGCACCAGGCGATCCTTCGTCTCGCCGACAAGCTGACGGGCTCTGCGGAAGGCAAACCGGCTGACACCGCCGATCCCTGCTGTGGAACAGCCAGCCACACCGAACCGGAATCGAAGACTTCATGTTGTCGCTGAAAACAATGGGAACCTCCGCTGAGGACGTTTCGCTGACCCGGTTTCTTGAGCGGCCGACGCGCTTCCTGTTTTTCACAGGCAAGGGCGGTGTGGGCAAGACCTCACTCGCGTGCGCCTCCGCCATTGCGCTGGCCGACCGAGGCAGCCGCGTGTTGCTGGTCAGCACGGACCCGGCGTCCAACCTCGACGAAGTGCTCGGCGCGAGGCTGCAAACAACGCCCACAGCGGTAGCTAACGTGCCGCGCTTGTTCGCCCTGAATATTGACCCCGGAGCGGCGGCGCGGGCCTACCGTGAAAAGCTCGTCGGCCCCTGCCGCGGCAAGCTGCCCGAGGCCGTAATCAGGGGCATGGAGGAACAACTCTCAGGCGCCTGCACGATGGAGATTGCCGCGTTCGACGAGTTCTCCCGGCTTCTGGGCGAACCGGGCGCCACCGCCAACTTCGACCATGTCGTTTTCGACACCGCGCCCACCGGGCACACGCTCCGGTTGCTCTCGCTGCCGGGCGCGTGGACGGGATTCCTCGACACCAATAGCACGGGCAACTCGTGCCTGGGGCCGCTGGCCGGGTTGGAGAAACAGCGGGTCCTCTACCAGAGCGCGGTGGCGTCCCTGGCAGACGCGGCCCGGACAACCATGGTGCTTGTGGGCCGGGCGCAGAGGGCCACGCTCGCCGAGGCGGAGCGCACAAGCCAGGAACTCGCGGCCATCGGCGTGCAGAATCAGCGACTCATCCTGAACGGGCTGTTCCGGGCGGCGGACTCGGATCCATTGGCCCTGGCGCTGGAACGCCGTGAGGCACAATCTCTGGCGGCCACGCGGGAATTTCTTGCCAGGCTTCCGTTGACCGAAGTGCCGTTGCGCCCGCACAACCTGGTGGGCATCGAGGCTCTGCGGGCCTTGCTCCAGAAGGGACAGACCCAAGTGGCCAGCCCTCATGGGCACGGCTCACTGGTCTCTTTTCCAGTGGATTCACTCGGGGCTCTGGTGGACGAACTCGCGGCGGCCGGGCGCGGCGTCATCATGACCATGGGCAAAGGCGGCGTGGGCAAGACAACGGTGGCGGCGGCGATTGCGACGGAACTGGCGCGCCGGGGCTTCAAGGTGCATCTGAGCACAACCGACCCGGCGGCGCACGTCGCGGCGGCGGCGGGACAAATCCAAGGGCTGCAGGTGGGGCGGATTGACCCGCGGGCCGAGACGAAGGCCTACGTGGACCTGGTCATGGCCACCTCCGGCAAAGACCTCGACGCCAACGGACGCGCCTTGCTGCAGGAAGACTTGCGTTCGCCCTGCACGGAAGAAGTCGCCGTGTTCCGCGCCTTCGCCCGGACCGTGGCGCAAGGCGAAGAGGCCTTTGTGGTGCTGGACACCGCTCCCACCGGGCACACGCTGCTGTTGCTCGACGCCACGGAGGCCTACCATCGCGAAGTGGCGCGCAAGGCCAGCGGCATGCCCGAAGAGGTCCAACACCTGCTGCCGCGCCTGCGCGACCGGAGCTTCACCCGCGTCCTGCTCATCACGCTGCCCGAAGCGACGCCCGTTCATGAGGCTGCCGCGTTGCAGGACGACCTGCGCCGCGCCCGAATCGAGCCGTTTGCCTGGGTCATCAACCAGAGCTTCGCGCAGAGCGGGACGCGTGATCCGCTCCTCATGGAGCGCGGACGCGGAGAAGCCCCCTACATTGGCGAAGTTGTCGAGCGGCTTTCCCCACGAACGGCACTCGTGCCGTGGGTAGCGGAAGAACCGGTTGGACCGGAAAAGCTGCGGCTGCTTCTCGGCGGCAATTAACTCGCCGTTCCCATGGACCGACCGGCCTCATCTCCCAAGCGCCTGGCCTTCTTCGAACGCTACCTGACCGTGTGGGTCCTGGTGTGCATGGTCATCGGCGTGGGCGTTGGCAAGCTGCTGCCTGGCATGACGGCGTCCCTGAGCAAGCTGGAGTTCGGGCAGGGCTCACAGGTGAACGTGCCCATCGGCGTGCTGCTCTGGCTCATGATCTACCCGATGATGCTCAAGGTGGATTTCAGCGCCATCGGCGGGATAGCGCGGCGGCCGAGAGGGCTGCTGGTGACATTGGTGGTCAACTGGCTGATCAAGCCGTTCAGCATGGCCTTGCTGGCGTGGATATTCATGCGGCACGTGTTCGCGGCCTGGATCGGGCCGGAGATGGCCAAGGAGTACACCGCCGGACTTATCATTCTGGCGGCGGCGCCCTGTACCGCGATGGTGTTTGTGTGGTCGTATCTCACGGATGGCGACCCCGCCTACACCCTGGTCCAGGTGGCGGTGAACGACCTTATCATGCTGGTCGCCTTCGCTCCGATTGTGATGTTCTTGTGCGGCGTGGCCAACGTGGTGGTGCCGGCCAAGGTGCTGATTACCTCGGTGGTGGTGTTCATCGTCATCCCGCTGACGGCGGGTTGGCTCACGCGCACGGCCCTGCTGAAATCGCGCGGGAGGGATTGGTTCGAGCAGAATTTCCTGCCGAGGTTCCATCCGGTGATGATCGGCGCGCTGCTGCTCACGCTGGTCCTCATCTTCGCGTTCCAGGCGGAGAACCTGACGACGCGGTGGTTCGCGGTGTTGCTGATCGCGGTGCCCATCGTCATCCAGGTCTATTTCAATTCGGGGCTGGCCTACCTGCTGATGCGCCTGTTCCGGGTGGAGCATAATGTCGCCTCGCCGGGCGCGCTCATTGGGGCGAGCAACTTCTTTGAATTGGCCGTGGCGGTGGCGATCACCCTGTTCGGGGCCAACTCGGGCGCCGCCCTGGCGACGGTGGTAGGGGTGCTCGTGGAAGTGCCGGTGATGCTGTCGGTCTGCAAAGTCTGCAACGCATCGCGCCCGTGGTATCAGCGAGCGTTGGCGGCAACTGTTGATCACGTGTAACTGCCGAGGTCGCAGTGAGAAGCGCCGTCGGATAGGAGCGCGGACGCCTCGTCCGGGCGGCTCTGGCGGCAAAAAAACGCGCTCACTCTCTTGCAGGTGAGTGGACCCGTTCATCACGCAACTGAAGCGGAGGCAATGGGCCAGCCCGAACATGTGGCCAGTATCGTGCGTGAGCACCTTCTTCCGCGCCGCCGCATAATTCCGCCGCAGCGGCCCATCTACCTCCGCTTGCGCATTGGACCGCCCGCGCAGGTGATCGTCGAGTAGGCGGACACGTTTCTGGAGGCCGGTGAGGAGTTGTTTGGAATCAATCATCGATGAGCATTCTTAATCATCTGAGCCATTTGACTTCACTGAGATCGTCTTCCAGCCAGCCATAAACGATTCGAGAACAGGCATCCGCCTGGCAAATGTTGACGATGCCACCTCCTTGGCCGAAAACTCCCATCCACTCAAGGGCTTCGGGGCGAAACTGCATGATGGCGTTGGCGACCGACTGACTCTCGGTGAACAACTGGCGTACTTCTTCCTCTGTTCCGAGCTGGAATTCGACTGTGCTCTGCTCGCACCGCGGAAGGGGTTCGAAACGATATGAGTACGTAGCGTTCTGAGCGAGTTGTTGTCCCGATTCAGCGACGACGATCCCAACAAGTCTGGCGGGCAAAACCGCGAAGTGCCTAAGGCGTGGGGCGAATTTTGGAAACCAGAGGCGCACCATCTGCTCGTAGCCTGCGATAGCAGCTTCATAAACGGCACTGGCCCGTGCCAATGCTCGCTCAACGGAGAAATAATCACCCAACCAGCCGGAAGTGGGCTCGCGATCCGCCTGTGGATAAGGGGCTGTCAGGAACTCCTCACCCGCGGCCTGAAGCCTCTGGATTTCGGCGTCCAAGATCATGCCCGCGACTCTGTTCGGAAGGAAATCTGGGCCGAGTTTGGCACAACTCCTCCAAAGAGATACTGACGTCCTGGAATCCCGACTTTACTGTCCTCCTACATGCCTCGTTCCAGGCGATTCCCTTAGCAAGGGGTCCGGTATCCAAGGTGAATTCTCGGTTCCGAACCAATCTGGCCAAGCTCGAGCGGATCTGCGATTGTGACTGGCGCCAGACCCATGCCGGCTGATCTCCCGCGACATCCCCCCAGATTTCGAATGAACCGACATCGCCCGCTGGCGCCTGAGCCGTGCCCCATACTTGGGGCACACTCGTATCATTGTGCCAGCAGCATGTCACGTGGCGGGGAGCGTCGATAACAACAGCCAAGCGCATCGGCTCCTGTCGCTGATTACTGGGCAGGACGCGTGCTGCAAGAGGACCCAAACCCTCGCGCCACGCCAGCACGGTCCGATAAATCCGATCTGCCAACTCCTGCGCAGGAGGTAACGGGCACGGCCTCCCCAGATGCCAGTCCCTGATCGCGTCTTGGAGAATCAGGCCTGCGAACGCGGGTTGTGTTCGGGCCAGCACTTCGAGGCACAGCGAAACCGCAGTAAACGAGCCGGTGCCGACGAACACTGCCAACGGGAAACGCCAACGCTCGAGGCGGTCAGGGTTTTCCACCAACTCGTCAGGCGTGATCGCGCCGGATCTTAGCGCCTCGGCTGCAAACCAATGCGCGACAGTCGCGACGGTGAAGGAGAAGGCACCACGCTCCTCCGTCACCAAGTGCGTTGCGACAAGTGGCTGGAGATCAAGAACTGAGGACGCGATGTCGGTGGCGGGAACAGGGCTGTCTCCCAGGTCAGTGGACCGGGCAGCCAAGAGAATGAGCAACTGGCGGGCGTTTGCAAAGCTGTTGGTCAAGGGACGCAGAGCCTCGTTCAGGTGTTGCTCAAGAGCGAGCAGATTACTGTTTTCCAAGGCCTGCGCGGACTCCCGAACATCCCACTGCATATTGCGGACCCAGTAATCGACGCCATTGCCTTTTGGAGAAGTGTAAGCACCCACTTCCGCCTCAATATTTGTAATCAAGGCTCCCAGGGCAGCCTGGTCTCGTCGCTCGGGCGCTTGCCTCAGAATTGACAGGTCAGCGTTTACATCACGAAGCGACACCAGGCGAAAATGCGCCTGCTCATCACCGCGGTCGCGCGCAAGCTGCTTGTCAAGTATGGACGAACCAACGACCTTCGCCCCGTTTCGTGTTTCGCGTCCACAGAGCATGGCAATTGACCACAGTTGATTAGGCTGATCGCTCTTGACTTGGATGAACTCGACAATCCGAGCCCCATTCAGTCTCCTGTCCAGAAGAATGTCGTCTTGCGTCTCGCACCAAACCGCCTCCACAGTCTCATCTTGGAACATTTCAAGGCAGAAGGCCGCCGCCGCATGGTCCTGATATGCATATCCTCCCCTGGCTATCGGCCCGCCCTCCTCAAGCGGCGGCATGTCGAAAATAGAAGGCATACTTCAGCGCGTGTTGATTGCTGAGCGGCAACCGCTAGTGTCCGCGCTTTGAGTTCCGCGGACCGACGGCCCAAAAACAAGGTGGAGTGGATTAGTCATGGAGCAGCGACAGGAATTGCCCCACTAATTCGAAGGCGCGGCGCTGCTGCCGCTGGCGCCCTTCGCGATGGGTGGAATGATGAAACTCGACCACCTGAGCCGGGCCGTATGCATCCAGCGCCATGAACTTCTCTTTCATAGCACGTGACGCAGCTTCCATTCGGGCTTGAGCTTCTGCTCCAGCAGGGCCTGCGCCGCTTCTTTGCCGCGGCCGCCGCAATGCCACAGGTCCACGTAGGTCTGCACCGGGTTCGTGCAAACCAAACGGTCCCCGTCGGATTCTTGGAGATAGAAGACTCCGGGGTCATCGGGAATGAGCACCACAAGGTTTTCGCCAGAATCCACCAGCTTCGCCTGCGCCGCTGCCGCGAACTCCTCCTCCCACAGCGCGCCGACAAAAAGCCAGGTCTTGGGCTGGCGAACATGCGGCGCCTGGAAATCGGCGGCGGAAAAGGCGCAGTAAGCTGCGTGGCCACCCGTGGTTGAACTCGAGGGATGCCAGCGCGTCCCGGAGGCCAGGTCCCTTTTTCAGGGTGAAATAAGGTCGTTGCTGATGCCGGTCGAAGCGGTAGGCGTCCCGCCAGGCCAAGAGGAGCCTCAGCGGATCGCGCAGACGAAAACCGTCCTCGGTGCTTTCGATGAAGGCCTCGTCCCGCAAGTGCCGCACAACCTTGTTCACCAGCCCGAGACTAACGTTTGGGTCGCAATGGAGTTGTATCTCCCTCTGGGTCCAGAGCTTGCCTCCGTGCTCTGGAACCAATAAAGCGCGAATCACTCGGGCCGACTCTGGGGTGCTGAGGTTGGCACTGGTGCGGGGCGGTTCGTGAACCGGTTCGTTCCCCTTGCGCTCCAGGAACAGGACGCGTGCGACGTCTAAATGGCAGTTCCCCGCCAGATCAAACCAGCTCCAACCATTGTCCTCGCAGGTTTTGGCCATGTTGGGCGAAATGTACGGCGCAGCGAAGACCTTGACGGGTGGCGGGTCTGCTTGACTGCCCAAAACAACATAGGGGAATTGGGACGGCCTGGGGTCCGACTTGCACTGGACCAAGAGTTCGACGGTCCTCCCGCTGGGAATGGGCACCGTTGCCCGGAGATCAAAACCGCTATCCCGCGGCGAGGACTGGCGCTCAACGGTCCAGCCCTTGAGCCAGGGAATGCTTTCGAGCAGTTCACCCAGTTTGACAGCCGCGGCCCGTTCCAGCGCCAGGCCCGAATATCTGGTCTTGTTCACAAAACTCAGCCGTTCACGGTTACGTGAACATGCCGTTTTTCGTGAACGAAGGCAAGCTCAACTTCTGCCGCTCAGCTCAATTTGTCCACCCTGCTCCTGAGCTTGACAAGTCCTGGCAACTCGCCACCCTCGGGGAACGTCATGAAGCGGGCCTTGTGCATTCTCGGTGTGATCGGACTGGCCGGGCTGATTGCGTTCCTGGCCGTCACCAGGCATCTGTCTCAACAGCGCGCCGCCCGCCTGGACCGCGCGTTGATGGATAGCGAAGCGCGCCTGGTGCAAGTGGAAACGGAACTCGATGCCGGCAAAGCGCGGCTGGCGCAACTCGCCAAGACTCAAACCCCGGCGCCGCCACCGACAACCGCTCCCCCGGCGTCTCCCGGAACCGTGCCCCCGGCTTCCCGGACCGCAGTGAAGAGCGCAGCACCACCGCCCGCACCCGCCGCGGGTGCCAACGAGGCGGCAGCCGGCGCCGGGGCGGCAAGTTCCGCCATCTACATCTCGTTCGCTGCGGGCGTGACAAACCTCGTCCGCATCGAGGGCACCTCCAGTGTTCACGACTGGCAAGTGGAGGGTCACCTGATTGGCGGCAGCCTCGAGGCCGGGCCCGGATTCCCCCCTCGCCCCAACGGCGAGGTGCGTCCGGGCCCTATTGGGGCCAGGGCCAACGTCTTCATCCCCGTGCGCTCGCTCAAGAGCGTTGAAAAAGACGGCCGCAAATACAGCGACGCCATGGACGAAATCATGTACGGCAAGCTGCTCGCCGAGACGTGCCGCCGGATCACCTGCACGGTGACATCGCTCACGCTCAAAGAGCCGCCTCGCGATGCGAACTCGCCTTCTTGCCTGTTCGAGGCCACCGGCGATCTGTGTGTGGCCGGGGTAACGAACACAATCACCATGCCAGTGACCGTATTGCCAACCGCCGACGGCCTGATTCAGTTCTCCGGCTCGACGCACGTCAAAATGACCGATTTCAAGATCCAACCTCCGTCGCCCTCGCTCGGCGGCATCTCGATCAAGACCGGCGACGAAGTGACGCTCAGATTCGTTTGGTGGGTTAAACGGGCTCCTGCCCGCGAAGCTGCGAAGTAACCTCAGCGTGGCAGAACCGCCCCTCCGGCGGGCGCATCCGGACAGTAGCACCAGACACTCCCACCCGGAGCGCGGACTTCAGTCCGCTTAGACCGCCCAACCACCACGCCACGCTTGATCTGGCTGATGTGTTCAAAGTTCAAAGAAGCGGAAGGAGGACCGGCCTCGGAAAAGACCCGCGCCAGCCCGGCCGTCGGACGCCATAAGCGGACTGAAGTCCGCGCTCCAACTCTTAGGCGTTCGGGCGTGGTGGTACAGTCAAGCTGTGCCCCCGTCTCAGGCGGACTACGGAAATGCTCATTTGCCAGTGACGAGAGGGGGGGCTAGAGTAAACCCAGTTGTATGTGGCAGGTTTTCAAAGTCCCAGTTGAACCCGACCGGGAGGGCAGTTCTGCCCATTCAGGGCCTAAACCGGACTAAACCATGAAGAACAACACCCGGCTGTCTCGCGGCAAGAAACCACGGCCTCAGCAGGCCGCCCTGGCTTCAGGAAAGGAGCCCTTTCCCATCGTGGGCATCGGCGCGTCGGCGGGCGGGCTGGAGGCCTTTACGCGCCTGCTGGAGCGGCTGCCTTTGGACACGGGAATGGCTTTTGTGCTGGTGCAACATTTGGACCCGGCCCATGAGAGCGCACTCACCGGGCTGTTGGCCCGCACAACGTCCCTGCCCGTGCGCGAGGTCACCAATAACCTCGCGGTCGAGCCCGACCACATCTACGTCATCCCGCCCAACGCCGGCCTGGCGATGACCCATGGCGTGTTGCGGCTTGAGCCGCGGAAGGATGCCGCTCGGCCGCAGCGAGCGATTGACTCGTTTTTCGAATCGCTGGCGCAGGACCAGCGCGAGTGCGCCATCGGCATCATCCTCTCCGGCACGGGTTCGGACGGGAGCGTGGGTCTGGAAGCCATCAAGGCCGAGGGCGGCTTCACCTTTGCCCAGGATGAATCGGCCCGATACGACTCGATGCCGCGCAACGCGATTGCGGCGGGCTGCGTCGATTTTGTTCTCTCGCCCAAAGGCATCGCCCAGGAACTGGCCCGGATTGCGAAGCACCCGTATGTGAACGGGGCTCGGAAGGCCCCGTCTGCGAGTCCAACCGCAGCGGAGCCGGACAGAGGGTCCGGCGATGGACCTGCTGTTCCGTCGCCCGAACCAGGGGGCCGACGCCGTGCGGGAAGCGAGGACGGCCTCAAGGAGATCCTGCTGCTGGTGCGCAACCACTCGGGGGTTGATTTCTCCCTGTATAAACGCCAGACCATCGAACGGCGCATCACCCGGCGGATGGTGTTGAACAAAGCGGGCACACTGAAGGGCTACGCGGATTCCCTGCGCGGCAATACAAAGGAACTGGGCGCGCTTTACTCGGACCTCCTGATCTCGGTGACCAGTTTCTTCCGCAACCCGGAAGCGTTCGAGGTCTTGAGACGGAAGGTCTTTCCGAAGCTCGTCGGCCGGCCATCCGGCGAACCGGTGCGGGCTTGGGTGCTGGGCTGTTCCACCGGCCAGGAGGCCTACTCCATCGCCATGGCTTTCAGCGAGTTTTGCCAGGAGACCGGCTCCACGTCCAAGCTCCAGGTGTTTGCCACCGACCTGAACGAGGCGCTGCTGGAAAAGGCCCGCCACGGGCTGTATGCCAAGAGCTTCACCCGGGACATTTCCCGGAGCGGCTGCGGCGCTTCTTCATCAAGGAGCAAGGCGGTTACCGGGTGAGGAAGGCGCTGCGCGACATGGTGATTTTCGCCCGGCAGAACGTGCTGAGCGATCCGCCGTTCTCGCACCTTGACCTCATCAGTTGCCGCAACCTGCTCATTTACATCGAGCCGTCCTTGCAGAACGCCATCCTGCCTGGGTTCCATTATGCCCTGGAGCCCGGAGGGTTTCTGTTGCTCGGCACGTCCGAAACCATCGGCCCGTTCACTGACCTGTTCGAGCCGGTTGACAAAAAGCTGAAGGTTTTTTCGCGCAAGCCCGGAGCCACGCCGCAGTGGCATCTGCCACTCGGGAAGGGCCAAGCCGCGGGGCAGGCCGAAGTGCCGCCCGCCGGGGGGATTGGCCCGGCACGAGGCGCCACGCCCGAGTTGAGCGCGCAGCGGGAAGCCGACCGGCTCACGATAAACCAGTTCGCCCCGCCCGGGGTCCTGGTCAACGCGCAGTTGCAAGTGCTGCAGTTCCGCGGCTTGACCGGGGCCTACCTGGAGCCGCCCCCGGGGAAGGCAGGGTTCGACCTGCTCAAGATGGCCCGGGCGGGTTTGATGCTCCCGCTGCGCGCCGCCCTCCAGCAAGCCAGGAAGCAACGCCAGACCGTCCGCAAAGAAAACGTGCGAGTCAAGAGCGATAGCGGCATGCGGACGGTGACCCTCCAGGTGACCCCGCTGAAGAACCTCAAGGAGCGGTGCTGCCTGGTTTTGTTCGAAGAGCCGGGGCGCGGCGCGGCGCAACGCGAGGGCACGAGACCCGCCGCCTCAGAACGGTCCACGCGCTCTGAGGCTCCGCGGCAGGCGGCGCGGCGCATTGCCGAACTGGAGCAGGAGTTGGCGGAGACCCGGGATTATCTGCAATCGCTCCAGGAACAGTATGAAGCCGCCAATGAAGAACTCCAGGCCTCGAATGAGGAGACCACTTCGGCCAACGAGGAGATGCAGAGCGTCAATGAGGAACTTGAAACGTCCAAAGAAGAGCTGGAATCCAGCAACGAAGAACTGGCGACCCTGAACGAGCAGTTCGCGGGCCGGAACACGGAATTGAACCAACTCAACAGCGACCTCAACAATCTCCATGCCAACCTCAATACGGCGATTCTGGTGGTCGGGCGCGACCTGACCATCCGGCGTTTCACCGCTCTGGCTGAGGGGGTCTTCAACCTGCTGGCCTCTGACATGGGCCGGCCCATGCGCAGTCTCAGGCACAATCTTGAGTTTGCCGGCCTCGAAGAGTTGCTGGCCGGGGTCATCGACAGCGCCAGCGCGGCTGAGCGCGAGGTGCAAGACAAGGCGGGCCGCTGGTTCCTGCTGCGAGCCTGCCCCTATTTGACGCTGGACAACACGATCGACGGCGCGGTGCTGATGCTGGTCGACATTGACGCGCTCAAACGGGCCGAACAGAAGGCCAAGCAGGCGCACGACTTCGCCCAGGCGGTGATCGAGGCGGTGCCGCCGTTGCTCGTCCTGGATGAAGGATTGCGGGTGCAGGTTGCCAATGATTCCTTTTACCGGACCTTCCACGTCACTCCCGCGCAGACTGAGAACCGGCTGGTCTATGACCTGGGCAACCGGCAGTGGGACATCCCGGCGTTGCGCAAGCTGCTGGAAGATGTCCTTCCCAGGAACAGCTCGTTCAACCAGTTCGAGGCGACCCACGAATTCGAGACGATCGGCCGGCGCACGATGTTGCTGAGCGGCCGCCGCATCGAGGGCCCGAAAACCATCGTCCTGTCCATCGAGGACATCACCGAGCGCAAAGAGGCGGAAGTTGCCTTGGGCCAGGCCAAGGACGCCCTGGCCGATTACTCTTCCGAGTTGGAACATTTCTCGCACGCCCTGGCCCATGACATGCGGGCGCCGTTGCGGACCATCCACGGCTTTGCCGGGATGTTGGAGGAGAAGTGCGCCGGCTGCCAGGATGCCAGCGCCCTGGATTGGCTGCATCGCATCAAGGTGGCGGCCGACCGCTTCGATGGGTTGGTCCGGGATGCCCTCAGATACAGCGAAACGATACGCCGGGAGTTGCCGATGGCGCCCGTGGACCTGGCCGAGCTGTTGGGCGGCATACTCGACACTTACCCGAACCTGCAGCCGCCGGACGTGGAAATCAAATGGGACCTGGGCAACGTAGTAGTGATGGGCAACGAAGCGGCCTTGACCCAGGTCTTCTCAAACCTCCTGGGCAACGCCGTCAAGTTCGTTGCCCCCGGCGTCAAACCCAGCGTCCGCATCTGGGCCGAGGAAATGCGGAATGCGCAATGCGCAATGCGGAATCCGCAGGAAGTGCGGAGTGCGGAGTGCGGAGTGCGGAATCCTGCGGAGTGTCCGATGCCCAAACCAGATTCCGCGCCCGACCCTCGACCCTCGACCCTCGACCCTCGACCCTCGACCCTCGACCCTCGACCCTCAACCCTCGGCACCGTCCGCATTTGGGTCGAAGACAACGGCATCGGCATCCCCAAGGAGGCGCTAGCCCAGATCTTCGGCATGTTTAAACGCTTGCACCGCGAAAGTGAATACCCCGGCACCGGCGTCGGCCTGGCCATCGTGCGCAAAGCCGCCCAACGGATGGGCGGACAAACCGGCGTGGAATCCGAAGTCGGAAAAGGCAGCAGGTTCTGGATCGAATTGCCAAAAGCAACCCTTCACGACTGACTCAACCTCATGTTCCCCCGCCCGGTCATCATTTATCGGCCGATGCCCAAACTCAGCCTCTTTGCAGGCGGCGACTTCAAGTTCGCTGTCTTCCGCGCCGACTCCAACCAGGGCGACAAGCTGGGCCAACCCCGCTACGACAACGCCCTGGGCACCTACCGGGACTTCCACCTCGGCGCCGGCATCGAGTATGAGCTGGTGCGCGGACTCTCCCTCAGCGCCGAGGGCGGCTACTCGGTCGGACGCCAGATCAACTATAGGCGCATCGATCAAACCGTGGAATTCGACCCGGCCCCGTACGTCCGGGCGGGCCTCAGATACCGGTTCTAACCCAGGGTTTGCCTTCTCCCGAAGGAGGAGCCTGGACGTAGTATCTCTGGGCGTATTCGCGGACCATGCGGGCAGTGGTGAATTGAGGGACCAAGGTGACCATGGCGCGGCGGATGCGCTGGATCCACTGGCGTGGGATGCCCTGGGCGTCGCGCTGGTAGAAGAGCGGGATGACCTCCTCGGTGAGGACCTTGTAGAGGTTGGCGCTGTCGGTCCGGTCCTGCTTCTCGACGGAATCGGCGTGGTGGTCCTCGCCGATGGCGAAGCCGTTGGTGCCGTCATAGCCTTCGCGCCACCAGCCATCGAGGATGCTCAGGTTGAGGCAGCCGTGGGCGCCGGCCTTCATGCCGCTGGTGCCGGAGGCCTCCAGCGGGCGGCGCGGGGTGTTGAGCCAGAACGTCGCAGCCGGAGACCATCTGGCGGGCGACGTGGACGTCGTAGTTCTCCAGGAACACCAGGTGGCCCTGGAGGTCGCTGTATTTGCTGAGGTGGATGATGTGCTGGATGTAGCGTTTGCCGTCGTCGTCGCGGGGGTGGGCTTTGCCGGCGAAGATGAACTGGATGGGGCGGTCCTGGTCGCGGGTGAGGCGGACGATGTTTTCGAACTGCTGGAAGATGAGCGGGGCGCGTTTGTAAGTGGCGAAGCGGCGGGCGAAGCCGATGGTCAAGGCATCGGGGTTGAGCAGTTGATCGAAGGCGATGAAGTCGCCGTGGGCCAGGCGCTGGCGCTGGATGAGGAGGCGCCGGCGGGCAAACTCGATCATCTCGCGGCGGAGCTTGTAGCGCAGCGCCCAGAGTTCCTCGTCCGAGACGAAGTCGGGGTCGGCCATGCGCTGCCAGAAGTCCGGGGAGTTGACGGCCGCGGCCCAGTCCTGGGCGCTTGAGGCGGCTGGCGGGCAGGGGCCCTCTGCGGACAGGTCGCAAATCCCGGCCAGCTTGGCCCGCCAAAACCGGCGGACGGTGCCCTTCATCCAGCCCAGCAGGTGAACACCGTTGGTAATGTGGCCGATCGGGACCTGTTCGACCGGTTTGTCCGGGTAAAGGGAGTGCCACATGTGGCGGCTGACGCGGCCATGGAGTTCGCTCACGGCATTGGCGGCGCGGGAGAGCCTGAGCGCCAGGACGGTCATGCAGAACGGCTCCTTGTTGTCCTCGGGTTTGACCCGCCCCAGCTTCATCGCCTCGGCAAAGGGCGCTCCAAACTGCGCGCGGAACCGGTGCATCGCATAATCCATCAGGTCGGCGCTGAACCGGTCGTGCCCCGCATCCACCGGGGTGTGCGTGGTGAAGATGCACTCGGCGCGCGTCAAGTCGAGGGCGTCGTGAAAACTCTTTCCCGCGGCCATCTTCTCGCGCATCAACTCCAGCGCCAGAAAGGCGGCATGCCCCTCGTTCATGTGAAAGACCGAGGGACTGATGCCCAGCGCCCGCAGCAACCGCACCCCGCCGATGCCCAGCAGGACCTCCTGCATGATGCGCGTGGTGCTGTCGCCCCCATAGACCCGCAAGGTCAGGTCGCGGAAGTGCTGCTCGTTGCCCGGACGGTTGGTGTCCAGCAAATACACCGCCACGCGGCCGACATTGGCCCGCCAGGCCTGGAACGCCACCCGGTTCATCCCGATGTCCACGGAGCAGACCAGCGGCTCGCCTCCGGCTCCCAGCACCGGCTCCAGCGGCAGGTTCTTCGGATCCAGCAGCGTGTAATACTCCGTCTGCCAGTTGTTCGCGTTGATCGCCTGCTGGAAATAGCCTTCGCGGTAAAAGAGGCTGATGCCGACGAACCCCAGGCCCAGGTCGCTGGCCGACTTGGCATGGTCGCCGGCGAGGATGCCCAGGCCGCCGGCGGCAATGGGCAGCGTCTCATGGAAGCCGAACTCGGCCGAGAAATAGGCGACCGGCTCCTGGCGCAGCCGCGGCGCGTGCTCATGCGCCCAGGTCGCCTTGTCGCTCATGTAGGCCTCGAAGGACTTGAGCACCTGCCTGACCTGCTCGGCAAAACACGGCTCCTGCAGCCGCATCCGCAACTCATAATCGGAGACCTCGTGCAAAATGGCCACCGCGTTGTGGTAGAGATTCTGCCACCCGCGCGGGGACAGTTCCTGGAAGATCTCCTGCGCGCCCTGGTCCCACGTCCACCAGAGATTCCGGGCCAGCTTGTGCAGCCCCGCTATCAGCCCGGTCAACTCTTCGCTTGTCAGCGGCTTGTGCGTCATACATCTAAATCGGCTGTTTCGCCATCACGCTTGATAAAAATCCTCCAAACACTCCCTGAGTTCAAGCTGCACCCTAATCACACCTCCGCCCCGGGGCAACTCAATTCGGATTTGAGTTTCCCTTGACAACGGGGCGCGTCCGGACACCGCCCCCGGAACGCCGCATTTATGCGGCAGTGGCCTGGAAATTCCAGGACCCTGCCGGTGAAAGCCGGCGTTCCGAGGCAGGGCTATTGACAAAGTCCGGCGGCACGTTTTGGCATCGGCACGGGTGGGTATTTTGAACCCGCCAGCCTCCACGAACGGCGCGCTCACTGAGAAAAAGCGCGTTGCTGGGCTGGTTTTCGAGGTCGGTGGGGCCATCACGGCAAAGCCGGAGGATGGCCGCTTTGGCGCAAGCAGCCTGCGGTTCTGGTTGAGGCGTTGCTTCTTAGTCTGCGTCTGTGCTTGAGCCGGTCATGAAGCGGCGGATTAAGCCCCAGGGACGGCGGCAAACCCGGCGCTCAAAATCCCGCTCAGAGAGCTTGCCGCCCCGGTGCGGGCGGTGAGTTTGGCACAGGAATATGGCCAAGGTGCGAAACAGCGAGAGGTTGCGAGCGGTGTTGGTTTCACGCACTGTGCAGCGGTCTTCGTCTTGAGTGCGGTTGCGGCGGTGATGCTGGCCATTTTCGATGCTCCAGTGATCGCGGGCCAACTGCTGCAACTCGTCGATCGAGGCCTCCTCCGGCCAGAGGTTGGTGAAGGGGAACGCCACGTCGTGAGTCTCTTTAACCACCTGGCCCCGCCGCACGAACTGGACGTCGCGCTCGATGCGCAGCAGTTGAGCGGCCCCGGCCAGACCGAGAGTCGGAGGGTCAACCAGGCAAGACCACACGCGCCGGGTTTCAATCCGACCGTGGCCCTTGTCCACCACACTGAGTTGAGGGGGGAAGGGCGCCGGGCAGCAGTTGCTCGGCTTTGGCCCGGGCCAGAGGCTGGTTGCCTTTTAAGAAGAGCAAGTAGTCGGCTCCGTTGTTGAAGGTCAGTTGGCGGCAATTGGCTTTGATGGTATGGGCGGCATCGGCCGTGACTCGCACTCCAGCCAAATCCATCTGGGGCAGATGGGCGGCGACGGCGGCCTCTTCGTTGGTGTCCCGCGGCACGGCGATTTGATTGACCAGGCGTTGGTCGGAGGTCATGAAGTTGACCAGCGTCAGGGCCTTGTCGGCCTTGGGCTTTTGCTGCTCGATGGGAATCTCGCAAGGCTCAGGCGCCGGCAACTCCTGGGCGTTGTCCGCCTTGGGGCGGGCGGGGGCCGGTCGAGCGTTCTTGACGACTTTGCCATCGAAATGCACCGTCTTGAGCGGGGTGGGATCCTCCTGGCGCATCCAGTCCACCAACACCGCCTTGAGCCTGATCGGCATTCACCTTTTCTAACAAGCGCCGGAAGGTACGCTCACTGGGTACGTCGAACTGAGCGTGCGCGCCGGGACGGCGGCGGCAGCGCAAATGGCGGCGCTGTCCGTGGTTGAGGCTCTGGGCAAATTCGGCGATGGCGTGCGGCCCTTGGCAGCCCGCCGCCATGGCCAAGGCGACCAGCGTCAGAAGCGTGGCCAACAGATGCCGCACCCCCTTGGGCTTGCGCGGTTCGGTCATGTGCAACCGGAAGCACTCCCAGAGCGAATGCAATCGTCCGGTGGCCACCGGACAAGGGGGCGGCAGGGGGCCGGCCGGATTGAGCAGGGCGGGCGGCAACTCTGGGGCTTGCAGTTGCTCCAAGTTCCGCGGGCTTAAGGGGCGCACCCACAGTTCCTTGGGGTGTTGCGTGTCGGTGTAGAAGTCCTGCCAGTTTCGCTCATAGCCCTGGGTCGGCCCCAGTTGTTGCCAACCCGCCGCTTTGTAGCAAGTGCCCTTGAAACGTTGTGGATCCACGAAGGTCTCCATCCCCAGCACCGGATGACCAAAGTGCTCCTGCCAATCCCGGGCTAGGCGCTCACAGACCAGTTTCAAGACCCGAGAGGCCAAATTCGGCCACCGACCGCTGCTGGGCAGCACCAAAAACCGGGCGTTCTGTGCAATCAAGTGCCGCCGTTCCTTGACTTGGCGCGGGGACCATTTGAGCCAGCGATCCCGTGGCTTGAGGTGCAAGGCGGGCGAACCAAACACCAGGAGCGCCACCCACTGGCCCTGATACTCGGCCACATACCGCAGCACCTGCCCCACTACCGTGGGGTTCTTTAGATAATGCTTGGTTGCCAGCAACTCATCGAAGCGATCTCGATCTGATTCGTCGATCAACCGCAGAGTGATTGCGCTGAGCAGCCTGGGCTCGGGAGGAAGCCCCCCTTTGAAACAGTCGGCCAAATGAATAGACATGGCCCCAGTCCAGCACAGTCAGAGGACCGACGCCAGCCAATTCTTCCTAAGTCATTGCCCATTAGAGCGCCCCCCGGGTCCTTGCCAGCCGCCCTGGGCAGGCGGGGCGCACGACAGAATTCTTCTGCTGCACGATGGCACCGGCGGTGCGTGCTCCGGACGCCAAAGGCGTCGCTCATACCAGCCCAGGGCAACGCCCTGGGAAGAGCCGCCAATAATCCTCTGGAGCGCTGAAAGCGCGATTCATCCTCCGGGAGCTTTTCGGCTGCCGTGGTCGGCCTTGTGCCTGGTCTCTAAGTTGTGGGCCATGCCGCCCCGCCCGCATTCGAAACGCCCGTCCAAGGCCAAATGGCGGGTTTTGGTAGAGGTTCTGGCGCGTTCTGGTCGCACGGCTGGCCGAGCTGGCCAGTCATGCCGCCGCGCCAAGACATGCAGCTCGTGGCCGATTTCGACGGCCATGTCCGGCAGCACACTCCATTTCTCGGCGCGATGGAGCAAGCGGGCCGCTTGCTCGCAGACGCTGAGCAGCGATTCGACGAGTGTTTCGCGGTGCTGGTTCATTTGCTCCAGGTCCGCCTGCAGCACCTGGGTTTCTTCTTGCACCGCTTTCTGCTTCTCCACGGCGGTGAAAACGAGTTCGTCCAGCGGCATGTGGGCGAAGAGCGACCGCGCCGGATCCATCAACTCGCGAACGCCGAGCACGCCATGCGGACCGAGGTTGACATGCGCGGTCGCGCCGTTTGTTATGAGCATGCCGAAGACGTTGGCGGCGCGCCCCCTGTTTTTA
Organism: uncultured bacterium; assembly: GCA_963749495.1. GTDB lineage: Bacteria > Verrucomicrobiota > Verrucomicrobiia > Limisphaerales > UBA8199 > CAVQND01. The sequence goes on along the minus strand of CAVVMW010000008.1, from coordinate 6,052 downwards.
GGTGCGATTCCTTTGGGATTGTGCCGATTTAGCGCAGCGCGCCAGTTTGATAGCTCAGCGCGGACCGCTGAACCATGTATTCGTATTGGGTATTCGCACACGCGATTTGCGCGGAGACCAGATTGAGTTCCGCCTGGTTGAATTCAACGATGGAGCTGCAGCCCGCTTTTGTAGCGTGCGTCCGCAAGGGTATATGACTGCCGGGCGTTCTCGAGGAGTTGGCCGGTGATCCGATACCGGTCGAAGGCGTTTTGCGCGTTGAGCCAGGTAATGCGCACGTTGCGAATCACGTTGTTTTCTAGATCGCGCAGACTCTCCGCCGCCGCCCGCGCCTGGAGCTCGGCTTCCCTTTGCCGGGCGGTGTAATAGCCGCCGGCGAAGAGGGGCAGGCTCACGATGACGCCCGCGGCGGCATAGTTGTCCGGCAAAGCTGAATCGCGAATCGGGGCGAGGCCGGCGCTGCCCACCGCGGCAACGGTCGGAAAGCGCGCATCCCGTTCGGCCCGGGCCTGTTTCAAGGCGGCTTCCCGCTGGTTGCGCAGGCTGAGCAGGTCGGGCCGGTAGCTCAGGGCCTGCTCGACGAAGTCGGCCACGTTGGTCGCGACTTCCGGCGGCATCGGTTCCTCCACCAGGTGGTAGGCCCTGCTTTCCCGCAGTCCGAGCAGATTGGAGAGTTGCGCAAAGGCGGCGTCCAGGTCGTTCTGCGCCTTGCTGAGCAGCAGCCTGGCATCTTCCAGATTCACCTTGGCGAAGCTGAGATCCAGGTCCGATTTCACCCCTTTACTCACCAGCGCCGTGACTTGCTCAAGAAACACCTGCCGGGCGGTCACTGTCTGCCGAGCCACCTGCGTCACCGCCTGGGCTTGTTGGGCGGAGTAAAAGGCGCCGTCAACCGCCAGCAGGATTTGTTCGCGCGTCGCCTGGGCGCTGTTGGCCGCTGCCTGGGCCCGCAGTTTGGCGCTGCCCGTCAAATTTGCCGTGCGGCCAAAGTCGGTGATGAGTTGGCTGATGACCAATCCTTGGGCTTCGCGGTCGAAGATGGCCGGGTTGTTCAGAGCGCCAATCGCCGACAATCGCGTGTTGTTCTCGGTGGTGCCGACGGCGACGGCGTTGGCGGAGAGGTTCGGGAAGAACCCGGAGCGCACCTCCTTGAGCACCTGTTGCGAGGCCAGCGTCTTCAAATCGGCCACGCTGATGAGCGGATGATTGCGCAGCGCCGTTTCGTGGGCTTCCTCGAGGGTCAGCGGCGGCAACTCCTCCGCCCCGGCGCTGCTCAGCGCTAGCCCGGCCAGCACCGCCCAGCAGACTCGGTCAATGGCTTTGGTCATAAGCGAGTGGAACCCCGCCCGCCTCCGGGGGCGTGTCTTTTTGGGCCGAGGTGGTCTCCAGCCGGCGGTAAATCAGGTAATAAGCGCAGGGCACGATGAACACGGTCAACACGACCGAGACCGCCAAGCCGCCGATGATGGCGCGGGCCAGGGGCGCGTAGCTTTCGCTGCCTGTCCCGAGCTTGGCCGCCAGCGGCAGCAGACCGATGAGCGTGGCCAGCGAGGTCATCAGCACCGGACGCAAGCGCACCCGGCACGCCAGGACGACGGCCTGCCGCAAGGGACGCCCTTCCGCGCGCAACCGGTTGGTGAATTCGACGATCAAGATGCTATTGGAAACGACAATGCCGACCATCATGACGATGCCCATCAAGGACATCACATTGAGCGTCGTCCCGGTGGCGGCCAGCATCAGCAGCACCCCGGTCAGCCCCGTCGGCACCGCCAGCAGAATCAGGAACGGGTCCACCCAAGACTTGAATTGCGCCACCAGGATCAGATAGACGAGCAAGGTCGAGAGCAACAGGCCCCAGCCGAAACTCTGGAACGAGGCCCGCATGGCTTGCACCGAACCGCGCACCTTGATTTCCGTATCCCGCACCGGTGGCGTCTGCTTCACGATCTTGTCCACGCCCGCATACACCCGGCTGAGATCTTCCCCCGTCGGCGCGACATACACGTCCACCGTGGGCCGGATCTGGTAATGGTCCACCTCCGTCGGCGCGGCAACGCGGGTCATGCGGACAACCGAGTCCAGGCGCGTCGGCTCTTTGAGGTGCGGCGCGCGCAGCGGCATCGAGCCAAGATCGGCGAGGCTTTTCACATAGTCTTCCTGGTACTGGACCGTCAGGAGATAATTGTTGCCGGTCTTGGGATCGATCCAATAGCTCGGTGCGATCATGCCATTGGAGGTCAGCGCGGTGATCAAGCTGTCCACGACTTCCTGGGCGCTGAGCCCAGCTCGCTGGCTCGCTCGCGGTCAATGTCGATTTTCAGCGCCGGATAATCCACGTCCTGCGGCACCAGCACGTCGCTCACCCCCGGCAGGGCGCGCACTTGCCGCGCCAGGCGCGAGGCGATGGCGTGGGCCGTCCGCACGTCCGGGCTGCTCACCTGGATATCGAGCGGGGCGGGCATGCCCTGGTTGAGGATGGCGTCCACCAATCCGCCGGTCTGCAGGTAAGCGGTCACCTGCGGCACCTCGCGCCGGAGTCGCTGACGGACCAGGTTCATGTAGGCGAAACTGTCGAGGCGGCGTTCCTCGTTGAGCCCCACCAGCACGAAAGCCGTGTGCGGGGCCGAGTTCGGGTTCAAGATAGCTGAAAAGCCCGGCGTGATGCCTATGTTCGATACGATGATCTTGAGGTCCTTCTTGGGGACAGCCTCGCGGACAACGTCCTCCACCAACCCCCACCAGCTTGTCGGTCAGTTCCAGTTTGGTGCCGGATTGAGCCTTGAGGCTAATGACGAACTGGCCCGGATCGGTCCGGGGGAAGTAGGCCTTGCCGATGGCCGGATAGAGGCCCAAACTAAGCACGAACAACCCGGTGATGCCGACAACCGTGGCGATTGGGCGCAGCAAGGCGAGGTTCACCGCCCCTTCATAGCGGTCGAGCATCTGGTGGAACTTGCGGTTGAACCAGGCATTGAAGCGCCCGCCCAAGCCTTTTGGGGCCGCTTGCTCGCCGCCTGCGTGTGCCTGGTGCGCCTTGATGAGCTTCGCACAGAACAACGGCACCACCGACATCGCGACGAAGTAGGAGGCAAACAGGGACAGCACCACCGCCAGCGCCAGCGCCGTGAACAAAAAGCGGCTCACGCCATACAGAAACGTCACCGGGAAGAAGACCACCACCGTGGTCAGCGTCGCCGCCAGCACCGGCAAGGCCACTTCCTGGCCTCCCCGTTCGGCCGCAACCTCGGGGGGCTCGCCCATTTCCAAGTGGCGGAAGATGTTCTCGAGCACCACCACCGAGTTGTCAATCAGCCGGGAGAAGGCCAGGGCCAGGCCCCCAAGGATCATGGCGTTGACCGTGTTGTCGCCAAGCGCCAAGGCGATGAACGCGGCCAGGGCCGAGAGCGGGATCGAGAGAAAAACGGCGGCGGTGGCCCGCATGCTGCCGAGAAAGACCAGGATCATCGCCCCCGTCAGCACCAGCCCGATGGCCCCTTCATGGACCAGGTTCTCGATGGCCGTGCGCACGAACACCGACTGGTCGAAAACCACCTCCGTGATCAACTCTTTGGGGACCTCCAACAAATGGGAAACCACGGACTTGACCCCGTCGACCACCGCGATGGTGTTGGCATCTCCACCCTGTTTCAGGACCGGCAGATAGACCGAGGCCTGGCTGTTGACACGGACCTTGTTGACCTGGATTTGGGACGCGTCCTCCGCCCGGCCAACGTCCCCCACCAGCACCGAGGCCGAACCCACTGTCTTGAGCGGCAACAGGTCGATGTCCTTCATCGCGTTGATTTGGCTGTTCGCATAGACGTTGTAATCGAACGGGCCGATCTTCACGTCGCCCGCCGGCAGGATGAGGTTGGCCTCGTTGACCGTGCGCACCACGTCCATCACGCTCAACTGGTGGGCCTCCAGTTTGAGCGGGTCCACGTACACCATGATCTGGCGGTAGCGCCCGCCGAAGGCCGGTGGCACCGACGCCCCGGGGACGACGGCCATCTGGTTGCGAATCGTGAATTGCCCGTAATCCCGCAGTTGCGATTCGCTCAGGCCCTCCCCTTTCAGGGTGACCAGGCAGACTGGCAGACTCGACGCATCGAACTTCATCACCACCGGCGGCAAAGTGCCTGCCGGCAGATAACGCAGGCTCGCCATGGCCAGATTGGCAATGCTCGTGACGTCCGAATCCGGGTTCGAGCCGGGCTGGAAATAGACCTTGATGAGGCTGACCCCTGTGAGCGAGCGGGACTCCATGTGGTCGATCCCCGAGGCGAGGGTAAACATGCGCTCGAATTGCCCGGTGATGTCGTTCTCGATCTGCTCCGGCGGCATGCCGGAATAGAACGTGGCGACCACGACCACCGGGATTTTGATCGCCGGGAACAGGTCCACCGGCATGCGCACCAGGCTGGTGATGCCGACCACGCACACGATGAGGCAAACCACGACGATCAGATACGGGTAACGAAGGGAAAAGCCAGACATAGCAAGGGCAGAGCCAGATGGTTGAGTGTCTTAAATCAGGTGCAGCGGCGGAGCGGGCTAAAACCTTTCGTTGGCGATAGCGGCGCGCAGTTTTTCGAGCGAGAAATCCGCCGAGCGGCAGAGAGCGATCAGCGCCTGGTCCTTCGCGGTGATTTGGGCGGCCACGGATGGAATCCGGGCCGCGAGATCCAGCGGGATCAATTGCACGCCGTGCAAGTCGCCGTGCAACAGGTCCCCGGATTGGATCTTCAATCCGCCGATCTCGACCCCTCGCCCAATCTCGACAATATGAGTGTAGGCGTGGGACACCGAGACGCCCCCGGCAAACAAATGAAAGCCGGCGCTCTCGGCGGCCGGAAGGTCGCGCACGGCTCCATTGGTGACCACACCGTCGCAGTGCAATGTCCGGAGGATGTTCATGTGCACGGCGCCGACCAGCGAACCCAAGCCGGGGCGCGTGGCCATGTCCTGCACCACCACCACGCGCGGCGCCGGCAGCGAGAGGATATCGTCCCACCAGTCGGTCCGGTCGGGATAGACTCCATCGGTGGTGGGCGGCGCCGAGCCCCGGATCTTAAGGGTCACCGCGTAGCCGAGCATGGGCGGCAAACGCGGAAACAGGCAACAGACGCTATGGTCCATAAAGCCCTCGTTGCGCAGGCGCTCCTTAAAGGTCTCGATGGCGTTGGCCAGGGTGCAGGCGTCCAGCCGCCGCAAGGCCTCCAGTTCTTCGGGTGTCAGTGGTGACTTCATTCAGGGTTCGTCGGTTGGCTTTCTTGATTGCTGCCTCATGCTTCGTGCTGCGGACGGTGATCGTTGGGCCAGGGGGCCGGTCCGATCGGTTCGGACTTTCTGGCCGGGCGTGAGCTGCGACCGCGGGCCCACCAGCACCATTTCACCCTCCTGCAAGCCGGCCACGACTTCATACCGCGTCGGCGTGTCCACCCCGAGGGTCACCGGCCGATCCTCGATTTCACCCTTGCCATCAACCACGTACACGCTGTTGGTCTCACCCGCGGGAACCGCCTCCATGGGGATAGCCAGCGCCTGCGACCGCCGGTCCACCCTGAGCACCACCTTGGCATACATGCCGGGAGTCAGTTCCAAATTGGCATTAGGCACTTCGATCTCCGTGGTCATTTTCCGGGTGTCTTCGTTGACCCTTCGCGTGAACCGCTTGATGATCCCCTTCAGGCGCTTGCCGCCCAGTGACTGGACCCGCACGTCCACCGGGTCGCCCTCGCGAATGTCCTTCACAAAAGCCAGCGAGACCGGGAAATCGAGCCGCAGCCGGTAATTGTCCGAGAGCCGCACCACGGGCAAGGCCTGGGTATCGGAGGTAGTGCCGGCCTGGACCAGCGTGCCCGGATCAACGTAGCGATGCATGATGACTCCGTCAAAGGGCGCCGTGATCGCCGTATAGCCCACCATCGTTTGGTAGCGGTCAACCTCGGCTTTGGCGCCGGCAATGGCCGCCTGGGTCATCCAATCCTTCCCCTGGGCTGTATCCAAGTCCTGCTGGGCCACCAGGTTTGTATAGTTCGTATATTCC
>CAVVMW010000007.1:0-234569 GCA_963749495.1 uncultured bacterium | reverse complement strand
TTGGCCCACTTCACGCAGGCTTTTTCTTTTGAAGAAACGCAGCGCGACGGCATCCTGATCAGCGGGTTCGAGCGTGGCGATCCCGGCGTCGAGGTGGGGGGCCAGGGCCTCCCAAACCGAGCGTGAATCCGGCTCAAGCGCGTTCAGTTCCATGGCGGTACTTTCGCAGTCGCGGCGGCGGTGCTCCTGTCGCAGGACGCTGGCGGCGGTAAGCCGCGTCGTGCGGTAGAGCCATCCGACCAGCACCGACGGGTTGTGGATCGACCGGACTAATTCAGCAATGCGAGCGCGGCGTGGGTCAACGGTGGCGATTCCAGGCTAACGCCAACGGGGCAATCGCCAAATCGGCAAGCGGAAGAACCAGGAACCCCGCCAGCGCCATGCACACCCACAGCTCCGGTTTGTTTATCGCATTACAAACGAGACCCGCGTAGCCGGCCACGAACAGGCCGCACACCAACCAACCGCCGGCAATCCAACCGGCCCAGTTGGCCGTGATCGCATTTCGACGCAACCCCCAAACAAAAGCGGCAACCGAGACGGCGATTTTCGCCGCCAAGCTCACAATCAATGGTCCGGGCAACCAATGCAATAGTGCTTCCCTGAAACTGACGTTGAGTTTGGCGGCCGCAACCAGAGCGATCAGCCCGATATAGAGAGCCAATCTCCAGATGATGAACGTTCCCGCGATCCAGGTGCGTCCGGTCAAACCCGCCCCGATCCCGGCCACCAGATTTTTCCAGGTCCAGATCACCAGCAGCAGCAACACCGGCACGCATCCCGTCATGAATGCCACCGGCCCATACGGCGTGACCAATCCAGCTTTTGAAAACAGGGTCCCCTTTCCCACGAGCGCCAGCCAGAGACAAATTGCGGCCACCGTGACCAGCCAGGTCAAAGCACTCGTCGCCAAAGCCATCACCAGTTTCGCCGCCACAAAACCGCCATTGGTCATGGGACGAACGGCGATGTAAATCGGCAGTTCAACCCTTGATTGGAGTTGATCGAACTTCGCCAACGCGGGCGCCGACAGAAGGGAAAACAGGAGCGGCATGATCAACATGACGCTTGAAGCCACCATCGCCTCATGGGCGAAGATGGCGATCGGACAAAAAAGGAGTGCCACCCCGCCCGAGAGACAGGGAAGCAGCAATCCCTGCCTTCGCCATTCGAGCCAGAATTGCGCCCCGAATGCGGAACCAAATGTCTTGCGCCGACCCTGTGCCCGTGCAAAGCGCAGGCTGCTCCAACGCATGGAAATCCGGGATGGGCCTTCCCATCTTCCCTGTCGCATCAGTTTCAGCCCGAACCACGCTGCGGGCACGGCGGACACGAGCAAGGCAGCCAGGATTGGCCGCCGCCACCCTGACAAAGCACTCCCAGGCATCAGCGGCAGCGGCAGGATCGCGACCAACAGATGAATCACAGCCACGATGAGCAAGGCAAGCACTCTGCCCTTAAGCAACGAAAGGCCCCAAGCGAGGGCCTGCATCCACCAAAAGAAGGACAGCAGCACTGTGCTGATCCAAAGCAGGTCGGATGCGGCGATACTGGCCAGGTGCCGCAACACCAATTCTGTCCATATCGCAAAGATCGTCACTATGACAAGGCCGCCAAAGAACATCGGCACCATGACGAGTCGGGCTGTGCTGACTGGCTTCAAAAGCAGCCGGCCCGGAAAGCCGAGCTGCACTCTCCGTGCATCAACCTCGATGTAGCCGAAACAAGCCAGCAAATGAAGATAAGCTCCCAGGAAGCAGATGCTCGTGACCGAGACCAGCAGGGGCAGCACTTCCTTGGGCGCGCCATGCTCTTTCCAGTGGACACAGAACACGCTGGCTGCCAGAGCGACTCCTTGCCACAGGAAGTTCAATTTGTGCCTGCCCCAGATTTCCCAGAGTATCGCGCCGGTTGGCGTTCGCCGTGCAAGTCTGCCCACATTCATAAATCAACTCCCCTTTCCGCCAGCCCGCGCCACCAGAATCTCATCCAGCGTGGGAGTTCGTTCCTCGACCACGCGGGCGCCGATCAATGCGGCAGCCGTTTCCAGTTCGAGCCGCGAGCCGCCAAACAACACCCGCCATTCAGAACCGTATCCCGCAACCGCGTGCCCCCCGGCCAGAACCGGTGGCGTCACTGGCGGTTGCGCAAAGGCCAGCACCGCCAAAATATGACTCCGCCGCACCTCCTCGGTGCGACCGTTCAATACTACGCGTCCACGCTGGAGCATGACGACGTGATCGGCGACACGTTCGACTTCGTCGAGCAGATGAGACGAGAACAGAACGGTTCGGCCTTCCTCGGCCACGATGCGAATGATCGCCTCCAAAATGTCCCGGCGAACAACGGGGTCCAAACCCGAACTGGGTTCGTCCAGAATCAACAGTTCCGGACGGTACGCCAGAGACGTTCAGCAAACCCGTCTTGGCCTGCTGGCCTTGCGACAGGGTCTTGATCTTTTGGGCCGGGTCCAGTTGGAATTGTTCCAAGAGATGCCCGGCATAATGCTCATCCCACCCCGGATAAAAGGCCTGGGTGTAGCGCATAAACTCGTCCACCCGCATCCAGCCGGGCAGGTCGCGCCGCTCCGACAAATAACCCACCCGGCCCAACACACCCACGGGATCAAGAACCGGGTCGAGACCAAAAACCCGGACGCCGCCGGCCTGGGCTTTGAGCGCGCCCAGCAGATGTTTGATCAGGGTGGTCTTGCCGGCGCCATTTTCGCCCACCAATCCCAGCACGCTGCCGCGCGGGACGAACAGCGACACGTCGTCGAGCGCCGCCTTGGACCCGAAATGCCGCGACAGACCGCTGACGGCGATGACGGCCTCGGCCGAGGAGGGAGATGGAAGTTTCATCTGTATGATTCTGACAGCATGGCGGCATGCCGCTCACGCAGAAGTTTGATAACGTCCTCCTATCCAACATTCAGATGGCACGCATGGGTCAACAATATGTCGGCAGGTTCGGCCAGAATCCGGAGCTTTTCACGCCGGGGCAGGAGACTCTTGACCTGTGCCACCGTGGTGCCGAAACCCTGCCGCACGGTGACGATCCCCTCGCGTTCGAGTTCGAGACAGGCGCGCGCCACGGTACCGGGATTCTGCTGAGTTTACGAGGCACTGGAAAAGAACAGGCAGCTTTCATTGATGCTTGGCGGAAGCAGACGGAAAACCGCTGAACACCAAAGCCCGAAGCAAAAACAAGGAAGCAAGTCGCCCCAGCGCGTGAAAGCGCCTTCCCGGACCGCATACCCGAATGCCACTGCTGTCGCCAGGAGGGCGTCCAACGCCAAGACCAACCGAGTGCGGAGGTCCACAGGAGGCCTTTCGCGGGAAGCTCGGTACGACAGAACCATCGCGACGGCGAACGCACCCAAAGCGAGCGCCCAGGGAATGACATTCTACACCTTGAACGGCACGCTCCGAGGACCAAAGGCGTTGTGATGCCCTGGCATTGTTCGGTGCTTCATCGAGCTATTCGCTGACCCGTTTGGCTTCCCAATCCCGCGTGCGGGTCTCGCCTCCAAACTCTATCTCGACCTGTCCCTTGATGGTGTCCCCGCTTATTGTGCTCCGGTACTTCCGCGTCATGGGTGGCCCGCCGCCGGACGAGGCAACGGTAACCGTGAAGAAGAGATTGCTCCCCTCGAGCCTGACGTCTTCAAGGGGACGGTCTTCCACGCGCCCATTGGTGCTGTGGCTCAGGCCGCCAACGAGCTTGCCGCCCTCCCGCCGGATGCTCAGCGTGGGTTGGAAGCCTGTCCCTGTCTGGCTGTTGGTGCCGACAGCCAGTTTCCATCTGCCGGCTGGATTGACGGTTGGCTTTGCCGCGGCCACGCCACACCCAAGAGGCAGGGCGAGGGCGGTCAGGGCCAGGGCTGCGGTTATGAGCCAGGCGTTTATTTGGGACTTCATAGGTATCTCCTTGGTTGAACGAGCAATTGGGTACGGCGGCTTTGAAATCGCACTATTTGGACCACGATGGCGGCGGCGGCAGGTTAGGGGTCCAGTAGGTCGCTTCCAACCACTGCATGGCCTTGGCTTCGCCATAAAGCTTTTCGCGTTCGAAGTAATCGGACAACTCCGCTTCATTGAGAGTCGCAAGCACCTGGTTTCTCTTTTGCACGGCTTGCCTGGTCGCCTCCCTTTGCCGGTCAATTTCCCCCGTCACTTCGCTCACCGGGCGGCCCAGGAATTCGTAGTTCCCTTTAGGGGCCAGTTGTGCGAGGACCTTCTTCTGGATGGCGGTTCCCATACTCGCATCGAAAACGTCGTTGGCCCTGAGTTGGCCGCCCAGGGCCATGGTCATCGCGGCCATGGAGTTTGCCGAATCGGCATCCCCCTGGTCCTGGTATTGTTGTCTCACCTGGCTCATTTCGGCGGCCAGGGCCCTCAATTTATCAAGATAGCCCGGCGGGGTCCTGCTGCCGCACGCCGCTTTGAATTTGGCCGCCAGCGGCGAGCGGCCGGCCAGGCGACACATCTCCTCGACCGCCTGGCAGGTTTGCTCGCCGTAGTTGTCGAAGGACCCCAGGCGGGTGGCCTCGGAAAGCTCCCGAACGGCCAGGTTGGGCTGCTTGGATTTGAAGTAGCCCAGCGCCGAGAAATACCACGCCAGGGAATTGTCAGGCGCGGTGGCCTTGAAGGCGTCAACCCATTTGCGGTTTTCGCCGGGAAACGCGTCATTGGCGATAGCGGCAAACTGCACGCGCGCATCATTCGGGAAATTGGCCCCTGCCTCCAGGAGATACTTCTTATCGAGGCTAACGCGGAAGGCGGCCAGGAGATTCTCCGCGCTGCGCTTGTTCTGCTGCAAATAGGCCTCGATTTGCTCCGCTGTCAGCTCTGTTGCCGATTCCGCGACCATGCGCTCCACCAGAGATTCCTTGGGGGTTGCCGGCCTGGCGGGCTTGATGGCCGGGGACGGAGCCAGGTCCGCGTCCGGTTGGGCTGTCCCAACCGTTCCGGGAGCGGAGGTTGCGTCGGGAGACGCCGCGTGGCGGCTCAGAAGCATCGGAGTGGCGGCGGCGATGACGATCAGCGCCGTAGCGGTGATTCTCAGGTTTGTTCCAGCCACCACTTCAACCAATTTGAGTGCCCAAGCCGTGGTTCCGCCGCCGGCGGCCCCGGCGAGCGAAGTGGCGGCGATGCCTGCTGCCAACCCGGCAGGCGCGCTTTGGACCGCGTGGGCGGAGATCTCCGCCGCAATCAAGGCGGCAGTCGCGGCAATGCCTCGGTGCGCGAAATAAGACCGGAGCTTCTCCAAGGCCCGAGTGACGCGCTTTTGGGCCGCATCCTCGGAAGTGCCCAAGGCCTGGCCGACTTCGCGCAGGCTCTTGCCCTTGAAGAAGCGCAGCACGACCGCGTCCCGGTCGTTCAGGTCCAGGGTGTCCATCGCCGCATCCAACTGCGGCGCCATGTCCTGCCAGACCGATTGGGAATCCGAATCGAGCGCGTTCAGTTCCATGGCCGTGCTTTCCCGTTGCCGTTGCCGATGCTCCGTCCGCAAGGCGCTGGCGGCTTTGAACCGCGTCGTGTGATAGAGCCACCCCGCCAAGACCCGGGGGTTGTGCAGTGACCGAGGCTTGCGGGCCAGGCCGATGAAGACCATTTGCGCCACGTCCCGGGCCAGGTGGGTCTCCCCCACCAGTCGGAACGCGGTGGAATAGACCAGATCGATATGACGCGCCACCAATTCGGCGAAGGCTTTATCGGAGTGGTGCTCGGCATATTCGCTCAATAGTTCGTCGTCTTCCATAACAACCTTCTAATCTATAGTAGCCGCACCGGCGGCAAATCCGACACCCAATCTTCGGGCTGTGTGCCGCCCCGCCGCAGGTGAGCAGCGCTGCCCTGACCTTTAAGATGCATGTTCCGCTGGCCAACTTGGTGCTAAAACCGAACCCGTCCGCCTGCTGGATTGCAGAATCCCTGCCGCGTTTTCCAGCGCAATCAGATGATCGAGAGACTCAAGGGCGCAGGACAAACATTTTCGGCTACTCCGCGAGGGCCGTGCAATCGTTGCGGGCAGCATGGGTGTTGAGGCGCTCTTTCCAGAAGGTGTCCATCTGGATGCCCTCTGGCCTCCTCGGCCGCCTGGCCCGCTGGCGGGCAATCCAGCCCGTCCGCCCAGGCTCAGCAGCGGCGTCCAGGCCCAGGCACGACGGGCTGGCCTGGCACCGCGATTCGGCAGTGGCCGGGGCGCCTCCCGCGGGCGGCCGCGAGTTGCACTTTGGCCGATTTTGGTGTCTAATCTTAATAGTTCCCCGAACTGATTCGCGCCTCTTCGGAGAGGCAAGCGAAGGCCGGGGAAGAGTCCATGGAAACGGCGCCGGAACACGTGACTCAGATGCTTGAAGCGGTTGGGGCCGGAGATCCCCAAGCGGCCGAGAAGTTGTTGCCCCTGGTTTACGAGGAGTTGCGGCGCCTGGCCGCCGTGAAGATGTCAGCCCAGCCGGCCGCAATTCGCCCGTCGCTCGAGCTGCGCAATGAAGTCGCGGCGGCGTTGGCCCGGCCTGATTTGCGCGAGATTGCCCGCTTTCCGTCACCGTTCGGTTTTGGAGGCAGCGCGGTGGTCTTTTCATCCGATCTGGAGCGGTATATCGCCCCGGAACCGTCCGGCGGCTTTGCGCCTCCAGCCACAAGAGACCAGCAAGCGCTGGCCGAGGCACTTGCGTCACCCGCGGCAATTCGAGTTTTCGTCCGACGGGCGGGTGATAGCGTTGATTGGCGAGGATTGGGCGTTGCAGCTTTGCGACGCGTTCTCCGGCCAGGACCTGGTCACCGGTGTAGGGCGGCACCGCGTGATGCGCTTTTCGCGCGATGGGCGACGGTTGACCATGGCGCCGAGCGATCGGGAATTGAGCGTGTTGGAGTTGGCGCCGGAGCGGGTATTCCGGGAACTTTCGAGGATGGCGGCAGGTCTCCAAGTGTCCTGCAGCGGGCTGGCGCGGAACGCCGATGGACGGTTGTTGCTGGCCGTGCGCAACGCCTGGCTCAGCCCCGATGGGGCGCGGCTCTGGTTGCTGGCCAATGGCTACCGGGTCTTCGAGTGGAACCTCGCCGCCTTGCGCATCGAACTTGCGAGGCTGGGGCTGGATTGGCGCGGGCATTGAGAATGGCGTCCTCGATGTCTCGACGCATCCGCGGATGAATGAGCCGCTTACGGGCCATTTCCGCCCAGCAACGGTTGAGCCAGGAGCTAAAAAACGGAGAACGGTCTGGCCTTCCTTCCCGCTTCCCGGCATCTTGCGGGCAGGTCTATGAGCCCCACGTTTGATTACGACAGTCCCTGGAAGGAGGCCCTCCGCCTCTACCTGCGCTCATTCATGCGCCTGTGCTTTCCCGCAGTCGAGCCCGCCCTGGACTGGTCACGCCCGCCGGAGTTTCTCGACAAAGAATTGCAGCAGATTGTGCGCGAGGCCGAGGCGGGCCGGCAGTTTGTGGACCTGCTGATCAAGGTCTGGCTGCTCGACGGGACCGAGGAATGGATTCTGTTGCACATCGAAGTGCAGCACCGGCCAGAGCCGGCCTTCGAGCAGCGGGTTTATCGCTACAACTACCGGGCCATGGATGTGTATGGCAAGCCGGTGGCCACGCTGGTCATCCTGGCGGACGCGGACCCGCGCTGGCGGCCGACGCACTACGAGATGGTGGTTCCCGGGACGCGGGTACGGTTTGACTTTTCGGTCTGCAAGCTGCTAGATTTAGTGGCAGATGAGGCCGGGCTGCGGGCAAGCCGGGAGCCCTCGGCCGTGGTAGTGTTGGCCAATTGGGCGGCGCAGCAGGCGGGCAAGGACGCGCAGCGGGGCTTGGCGTTGAAATGGGACCTGACCCGGCGGCTGTATGAGATTGGATTGGAGAAGGCGGACATCCTGGAGTTGTTCCGCCTGGTAGATTGGTTGCTGAGGCTGCCGGAGGACCTGGAAGTCCGATTCCGGCGGCAGGTGTATGAATTCGAAGCGGAGCAGGTTATGCCATACGTAACGAGCGTAGAAAGGTCCGGGATTGAAAAGGGCATTGAGATCGGCATCGAAAAGGGCATCGAAAAGGGCATCGAAAAGGGCATCGAAAAGGGCATCGAAAAGGGCATCCAACAAGGCCAGGTGATGAACTGCCGGCAGAACATCCTGGACTTGCTGGATGTGCGGTTTGGGGCGGTGCCTGAGGCGGTGCGGGCGGGTGTGAACGCCGAGACCGACCTGGAGCGGTTGCGCGCGTTGCTCCGTCTGGCGGGCACGTGTGCGAAGGTGGAAGACTTTCCGCTCCGCTGACCCGCTTTCCGTTCCTCTGACGCCCATTGCCGCGCGGTGCCGCGGTCTGAACAGGATTTCGAGCGCGTCGCCCTCCATCTGCCGGTTCTCCCGGTTCCGGTCAATCCAGCCGGCCTCGTTCTCTAACTCGAGGGTATTTCCGGTTGCGGGAACCAACCTGGTCCTGGAGGATGTTTCCCCTGAGGTCCAGGTCCTGTTCAAAGCCCTGCGCTTCGATGAGATCGCAGGAAAATGGAATGTCGATTTGGTCCTCACCAACGCCGGGGCGTGGGTTCGCGCCGACAACGGCTGTTTCGATTGAAAATGTCGTGAACGCCACCGGTCCCGCGCAGACCGGCGGCATGGCAGGGAGTCCACCCAAGCCATTCCTGCTGTTTGGCCAGGCGCTCAGCGGCCGGCCGCCGGGCGAAAAACGCGGGTAACGCCACGTTCTCCGCAACCGCGCAACGGAGGCAGAGCTGGCAGCGCCAAAAGAATCGGCGGATCGGTCGGGCGCACGGCGCGCAACCGAAGTCGCGGCCGTTCATGGGAGCCGCTCCGGCCATTTTGCACGCGCAAACTCGCCACGAGGCTAATGGGAATGTTTGCCACCAGGTCGGTGAAGCTGGCCGACAGGGGCACCAGCGCCGCCAGCAGATGGAACTCCTCCATCTCAGGACGTTCGATGCAGAAGATGCCGCGGCCGGCCATGACCGTGCCCGAAAACGGGACGCCCAGCGGCACGCCGCGGGTGAACGTGCCGACGAACGTGAAGCCCCGAGGCCGGCGCGGCCCCTCCACCACACCCTCGATCCGCGGCCCGGAGATTTTTTTGCGTGACGCGAGGTAACGCCAAATGGCCCTGGCGAATTGTTCGGCCGTGAGCCGCTTGGGCATCGCGCGGAACTCCTGCGGCGAAACGCCCACCAGTTCGTTGAACGTTTTGGAAAAGGTGCCCAAGGAATTGTATCCCACCTCCAGGCGCATCCGGTTCTGCACCAGGTCCGCGAGCCGCATGCGCACAATGATCTCGTCGAAGGCCAGCAGTTCGGAGGAGTATTCGCAGGAGCAACTCACCGTGGCCAGGCTCAGGCGGCAACGCAACTCGTCAATCACGTCCGGCGCGTGCTCGCGCAAGAACAGCTCCCGGCACCGGCCCTGCCAGCTCAGGTGGTTTGTGTAATAGACGTTCCCCACCAGGTTCGTTTCCTGGAAACTGACGATGTGGCGGTATTCGTAGTGGCGCATGGCCTGGTCGCATCTTCACAGCATCGCCCCGGCCGGCGCGGCCGGTTGCCCGTGCGCCAGCGAAGCCTGGAAGGCTACCGCTGCCACCAGCGCATTCTTCATTCCGCGCACCGTTGTAACCCAGGTGGCCACGGTGAGCGAGCCCGTGCGGAGCAACACCCAGCCGTCAGCGGTGGCCGGCTCAAACACGAGCGGCGCCTCCACCGCCAGCCCGGCTTTCTTCACGCACTCCATTGCGGTCCACAATCGCGTCGCGGCTGTGTTAACGTCCTCCGGTCGCTCCCGCGCGATTCCCCCGGCCAGCCTGAATCCTTCCTCGCCCAAAAGGCCGCGCCACACAGCCTCCGATCGGGGTGCCAGTTCTTCCAAATCACAAGCCACTCCGCCGCGGCCCGCTACGGCCAGCGTGAAGTTCTGCGAGTGCGCTGCGGAAATGCCTCTGCCGCCAAAGGCCACCGGCTTGCCATCGGGCCGCCGCCAGAGTGAACTCGCCTGGCTCAGCGCCTGCTGAATGAGCCTGGCGCTGTTCACAGACCGATCCTGCTCCCCGTCGTGTCCAAACGCAACGTTCACGGGTGCTTCAACCACCAACTCTTCCAGCCGGCGTTCAAGATAAGGCGCGAGCAGCGATTCCGGGCAGGGATCGGGCAGCGTCACCATTTCAACGGCGTGCAAGCGAAGTCCTTCCCAACGCTCGATCACCCTGCCGCTTGCGTTCATCACTTCCAGGTCGTAAACGAAGTTGTTGCCGTCACGCACGCGCTCTTTGGCCCGAACGACGCGCACGCCGGGCTCAACGCGGTGGATGACCAGCCGTTCAATGGCTGTCGGCAGCAGGCGCCGATGCGGGATGCACGCCTGAATCGCGTGCAACGCCGCGTCGCGCGCGCCTGGATCGCCAAGCACAAACTCTCCCGGCAGGTAAGGCCCGAACCACGGCGCGCCCCCCTCGGATCTGATTTCCGCGACGCACTCTTTCGCTTTCAGCAGGCGGTAACTGCGCAAGCGGCAGAATCGGCCGCGGTGAAAAAGAATCCGGTTATACAAATCACGCTGCGGATTGAGTGGCAGGCCTGCGGACTCAAAAGGCGAAAGCGCCAGCCGCGGCGCATCGGCTCCGTCAACCGTGCCGAACCGGCAGACGGCCCGGAAATGATCGGCTTGAAAATCCGTTTCCTCGGAACGCAGACACACTTCCACCCAACCGGCTTTGCGTTGCAGTGCTGCCAGCCGGATGGTCAGTGGCGTCTTGTCTGATAAAGCTACCGGCCGCAGGAATTCCACCTTTTCAAAAACCGGCGCGTCCGCGGCGCCGGCGAGGGCCATCGCCGCCTGGGCCATGGCTTCCAAACCAAGCACCGCCGGAAAGATCCGTTGCTTCTGGACGATGTGGTCCTCCAGATACGGATCGGTGCGCACGGACAACTCGGCATCCACGACCAGCTCCACGCCCGGATAATGCACTCGCTTCCGTTCCAGGAACCGCTGCAAGGGCAGC
Source organism: uncultured bacterium (assembly GCA_963749495.1). Taxonomy (GTDB): domain Bacteria; phylum Verrucomicrobiota; class Verrucomicrobiia; order Limisphaerales; family UBA8199; genus CAVQND01. Next base: position 223,566 of record CAVVMW010000007.1, on the reverse strand, counting down.
TCGGCTCCGGCCAGCTTGAGCGTCGGCGGCTCGCCGAATCGTCCGGTGACGACCAAAGCCACGGCGGGCATCGGCTGACGGAGCAACTCGCACAGGGTCCGCACGCCTTCGTCGGGCGTAATGGGCGTGATGCCCTGTTGAACCAGCGACCCTACCCGGCCCAGTCGTTCGCCCATGCCGACCCCGGACCAGAGCGACCACTCCAGAGCGAGGCAGCGACATCGCGGATGCTGGGTTTGAAACTCCTGGGTCAACGCTGCCAGCCACTCGTTGGCCGTGGCGTAGTCGGCTTCCCCCGAGCAGGCCCGCGCAATAATCGAACCGAACGTGACGAACAGTCGCAAGCGTTCCGTGTCCACTGCCGCCAGCACGTTGCGCGCGCCTTGAACCTTGGGCAGCACCGTGCGGCGAAAAGTTGCCTCGTCCAACGCGTTGCCAGATCCTGGTGGATGGTCGGGCTGCTCCTGATCGCCACCACGGCCATGGTTGCTTGGCTTCGCGTGGGAATGCTCGACCTGCCCGCGGTTCCTGCTGGGGTAACGCTTGAGACCCTCAGGTCTTGCCGGCCTGGAAGCGATGAAACAGTTAAACACGTTTATTTGGTCGGAGCCGCACTCCGGGCCAGGAGCGCAGAAGGTCACGCCTCTATCCGAGGGCGCAGCTTTGGTGCGGCGGGGAATCGCGGCCTACCGGCAGGGAGACCTTCACGCTGCTCTTGACAACATCCGCCAGGGCCTTCGCCTCGAGCCGAACAATCTCGTGCTCGCCAACGCCTGCCGCATGGTTGTCTTCGAATCACGCCGGGATTTCCTCGCGTCGGCCCCACGGCAGTCGGTGCTGGCGCCGCAGTTCCCACCCGAACTCGACCGTCAACCGATGGTTTTCTTTGAAGAGTTGGATCGGCGACAGAGCACGCGGGAGACCAAGTTGCACCTGGCCTTGACCTTCAGTCTGATACCCAGGGACGCGCTGCTCGGCGTCACGCAGACACAAGCAATGGTAGTGGGTGAAGGAAATGCCCTTAGGCGGTGGAAATTGAATCGTGCGGTGCTATCGGATCTCCACCCCGTCGAACTCGCCGCGGTAACGGACCTGCAGGGCGTTGTTAAACCGGTTCAGCATCGTGATGAAGCCGGTGTGGAACGTGAGTTCGACGATTTCCGGGTCGGTGAAGACGGCGCGCAAACGCTCGAAGAAGGCGTCGGGAACGCGGTTCGAATTGAGCGTAATCAACTCGGCGTATGCGATCGCCAAACGCTCGCGTTCCGTGTGCAGCGCCGCCGGTGAAAGGTCGGTGAGGATCTTGAGGCGCTGCATGATGTCCAGGTGCGAGTGCGTGCAAAACTGGCAGTCGTGCATTTGTGAGACCCGCAGAATGACCTTCTCGAGCAGGCCCCGTTCAAGGGTTCCGGACGGATAAACGCTCTCAAACGCGGCGAATGCCCGCAGCACGTTCGGGTTCATCGCGAGGGCCTGGATCATCTCCGCGATGGGCAGCCTGCGGGCGAAGAGTTGCGCGCTCTCCTGCAGGGCAGGGCTATCCGCAAACTCGGAGAAGGTCCGCGCGACACGCTCGGGATCGATGGTGATACGCATAGTTCGTCAACGGAAAGGCCGGGCTGGCCGGCCGTTGTTGTCATGCCGGGGAACGTACCACAATCCGCGGCCCGCGGCGAATCCAAAGCGGCCCCGAAGGTGAACTGCATGAGCTCCGCGCTGGCCCCCTCCGGCCGGAGGCGCTGTCGTCACAGGACAGAGGCAGGCCTCCGGGTGGGTGTTTGTGAGTGTTGAGCGAGCTGCAGCTCGGCGTGAGAGCCCGGTAACCGAAGTGGAGGAGGAACTAAAGCCCTCGGTTTACAGGCAAATACTGAGCGAAGCGCTCACTTTATGGGCGGCCTGACAACAAGGGGTCTCTCGCGGGCAGAATGGGGTGGTCGACGGGATTTGAACCCGCGACAGCCAGATCCACAATCTGGGGCTCTAACCGGGCTGAGCTACGACCACCAGCCAGCGGCGAACAACCTAGTTTTTGCCGCAGCCCGCGTCAAATCATTCCTTTTTGCTTCCGGGGAGGATTTCCGGTAGATTTTCCGGTTGTTTAGCAGGCACAATTCGGGCCGGTGAGCAAAGAATTCATCCGGATAGGCGGCGCGCGTGAGCACAATTTGAAGAACCTCACGCTGCAGATCCCGCGCGACAAGCTGGTGGTCATCACCGGGTTGAGCGGTTCGGGAAAGTCGTCGCTTGCCTTCGACACGATCTACGCCGAGGGCCAGCGCAAGTATGTCGAGTCGCTCTCGGCCTATGCGCGGCAGTTCCTGGACCAGATGCAGAAGCCGGAGGTGGACTACATCGAGGGGCTTTCGCCGGCGATCGCGATCGAGCAGCGGAGCTCCGGCTCCAGCCCGCGCTCGATTATTGCCACCACCACCGAGATCTACGACTATCTGCGCCTGCTCTACGCGCATGTGGGCCAGCCCTTTTGCCCGGAGACCGGCGTGCCGATTGTCCGCCAGACGACCAGCGAGATCGTGGACAAAATCCTCGCCTTGCCCGCGCGCTCGCGCGTGATGTTGCTCGCCCCGGTGGTGCGCAACCAAAAAGGGGAGTTCCGGGACGTCGTCGAGCGCCTGGCGCGAGAGGGGTTCGTCCGCGCGCGCGTTGATGGCCAGTTGGTCGAGTTGGCCAATGGCGTCCGCATCAAGCTCGACCCCAAGGAGCGGCACACCATCGAGGCGGTCGTGGATCGGTTGGTCATCGATGAGAAATCCGCGTGCGCCTGAGCGATTCGGTCGAGACCGCCCTGCGCTGGGGGCAGGGCGTGATGCTGACGCTGCATTGTCCACAGTCCACAGTCCAGAGTCCACAGTCCACAGTCCAGAGTCCACAGTCCACAGTCCAGAGTCCAGAGTCCACAGTCTCCCGGTCCGACGCGCTCTGCCACCAATCCATCAATCCACCAATCCATCAATCCAGTCCGAATCAGTCCACAGTCCACAGTCCATCCACCCTCTCCTCCCTCCGTAGCAAGGCTACTGCGGAGGACGGGCGTAGCAGGGCTACTGCGCCCGTCCTCCGTAGCAGAGCTACTGCGGAGGGAGGAGAGGACGGGCAGTCCACAGTCGAATCGGCCTGGATCGAGACGCTGCACTCCAACCGCAATCTCAGCCCCGCTACGGGCAAGAGCTACGAGCCGTTCACTCCCAAACACTTCTCCTTCAACGCGCCCTCGGGCGCCTGCCCGGTCTGCCATGGACTGGGCCAGAAACTGGTGTTTGACGAGGGTCTGGCAGTGCCCGACGCGGAGAAGTCGCTCGAACAAGGGGCCATCCTGCCCTGGCGGCGCGGCGGCAAGCGGATGGTCGTCTATTACAAGGCCCTGCTGCGCGGCGTGGCCGGCCACTACGGGCAAAAGCTGGAGACGCCTTACGGGTCCCTGCCGGAGGAGTTCAGGCAAGTCCTGCTCCACGGCTCGGGCCAGGCCCAGATCGAGTTCACCTTCTGGCGCGCCGGCAAGATGAGCGCGGTGAGCCGCCCGTTCGAAGGGGTGCTCCCCAACCTGGAGCGCCTCTACGCCGAAAGCCAGAGCGAATTCACCCGCAACCGGCTCAAGGGATTCATGAGCCCGCAATTCTGCGATGCCTGCAACGGACGGCGGCTCAAGCCGGAGATCCTGGCAGTGCGGCTGGTGGGGACTTCGAGGGCCGGGGATGCCCAGGAACGCCGGGTCCTGCCCGAGCCGCAGGCCGCCGGGCAGCCGATTCAACAACCTGCTATCCCGGGCCTGTCGATCATGGACCTTTGCGCCTTGTCCGTGGAGCAGGCCGACGGCTTTTTTGCGGGTCTCAAGTTGAGCCAGTTCCAGGAGAAAATCGCCGGCGACATCATCAAGGAGATTCGCGCCCGGCTCGGCTTTCTGAAGGACGTGGGCCTGGGCTACCTGACGCTGGACCGGGAAAGCAGCACCCTAAGCGGGGGCGAGGCCCAGCGCATCCGGCTGGCCACGCAGATTGGCGCCGGCCTGGTCGGCGTGCTCTACATCCTGGACGAACCCAGCATCGGCCTGCACCAGCGGGACAACGACCGGCTGCTCCGCACCCTGGAAGGTCTCCGTGACCTGGGCAACTCCGTCATAGTGGTCGAGCACGACGCGGAGACGATCCGCCGGGCCGATTACGTGCTGGACCTGGGACCGGGCGCCGGGGTGCGCGGCGGCGAACTGGTGGCGGCGGGCACGCTGCCCGAGTTGCTGGCCCACCCAACCTCCCTCACCGCCAAATACCTCAACGGCCAGCTCTCCATCCCCGTCCCACGCCAGCGCGTCAAACCCTCCGAGGAGCGCGGCTGGCTGGAGGTGCTGGGGGCGCGCCAGAACAACCTCAAGGACATCAACGTGCGCATCCCGCTGGGCGCCTTCACCTGCGTCACCGGCGTCAGCGGTTCCGGCAAGAGCACGCTGGTGGACGACATTCTCCGGCGGGCGCTCTTCCGCAAGTTCTTCGGCTCCAAGGAGCGGCCCGGCGCCCACCGCGCCCTCAGGGGCTTCGAGCGCCTGGACAAGGTCATCGTCATCGACCAGACCCCGATCGGGCGCACCCCGCGCAGCAACCCGGCCACCTACACCGGCATGTTCAATCATATCCGCGAACTCTTCGCGCGCCTGCCGGCGGCCCGGATTCGCGGCTACGGCTCCGGCCGGTTCAGCTTCAACGTCAAGGGCGGCCGCTGCGAGAAATGCCAGGGCGACGGCCTGATCAAGATCGAGATGCACTTCCTGCCGCCGGTCTATGTCACCTGCGAGGCCTGCAACGGCCGCCGCTACAATCGCGAGACCCTCGAAATCACTTACAAAGGCAAGAACATCGCCGACGTGCTCGACATGACGGTGGACGAGGCGGTGACGTTCTTCAGGGCTGTGCCGCAGATTTGCGACCCCCTGGCGACGCTGGCGGAAGTCGGGCTGGGCTATATCGGCCTGGGCCAGTCCGCCACCACGCTCAGCGGCGGCGAGGCCCAGCGCGTCAAGCTCGCCGCCGAACTCAGCCGCAAGGCCACCGGCCACACCCTCTACATCCTGGACGAGCCGACCACCGGCCTGCACTTCCATGACGTGGCCAAGCTGCTGGAGGTCCTCTTCAAACTCCGCGCATCGGGCAATACCGTCCTGGTCATCGAACACAACCTCGATGTCATCAAGACGGCGGATTGGATCATCGATCTCGGCCCCGAGGGCGGCTCTGCCGGCGGCCAAATCGTCGCCCAAGGCCCGCCCGAGGCGGTCGCCCGCGTGCCCGCCAGCCACACGGGGAAGTACCTCCGGGGCGTGCTGGGTCGCGTAGCGACGCAGTGAAGGTAGCCGTGGACCTCGGTCCACGGTTCAGGGCGTGGGAATGGTCACGCGTCGCGTAGCGACGCCTGACAAGTTGGATGTCTGTTTCTCAGGCGTCGCTACGCGACGCGCCTGAATTGCGGCCGTGGGTCCGTGGACTGGAAGTCCACGGCTACCATCAGGCACCGCTACGCGGTGACGGCTGGTCTGGGCGCGCACAGTCGCGGCAGGCGGGGCAGAGAAACTGGCGGCCGTCAAAAAAGGCATTGAAGGCGAAGACGCGCCGGCCGCAACGGTCGCAGGTCTCGAAACCCTCGCGCGGGTCCGCCAGCACGGGTTTCCAGGCAGTTCCATGGACGCGGTTGGCAACCTCGATCCGCTCGGCAACGCGGTCGCGCAGATAATCAAAAATGGCAGCGCGGGTGCGGTCCCGGGTCAACTCCCCTGGCCCGCCGCTGTCGGCGAGGTACTGGCCATCCGCGTTGCAAATCAACACCAGGATGGCATGGGGGTCGCTCATCGAGCGGAGCTTAGCTCGTGAGAGCCTGCGGCGCGAGGCAATTGTGGCAGGGATTCCTGGAAGGGGGCGGCGCCGGGATGCGCCAGAAATCATCCCGCGGTGCTTGCCTTGGTCGCTGCCGCGGTGCTATACCACCAGCATGAGCCGCAACAGCACCGCCCGCCACCGAAAAGCAAGCCTCGGGGCTCCCGCCGCGAATGCCCTCCAACTCAAGATCACCCTGCGCTACATCGCGCCGCCGATCTGGCGCCGCGTGGTGGTGCGAGATGACTCCACGCTCGGCGAGCTTCACGGCGTCATTCAGCGCGCGATGGGCTGGGGCGGCGCTCACATGCACGAATTCCGGATGCCCCCTCGAGGATTCGGCCCGCCGCTGCGCACCTTCGGTCACGAAGGGGAAGACGAGGATGCCACGCTTGTGCGCGATGTCCTGGTCCGCAAGGGACAGATGCTCCTGTACGAATATGATTTCGGCGATGGCTGGCTGCACGGGATACAGTTGGAACGAATTCTCCCGTTGGAGCCTGGCCGGCGCTATCCCCTCTGCCTGGCCGGCGCCCGCGCCTGTCCGCCGGACGATTGCGGCGGCCCTCCCGGCTATGACCAACTCCTGGAGGCTCTGCGAAATCCTTCCGCCAAAGCCAACGCGGAATTGCTGGATTGGTGCGGCGAGTGGGATCCCGAGTCGTTCGATTTGGAGTAGGTCAATCGCCTGCTCGGGCGGTAAGTGCCGAGGGTGCGATTGAGAGTGTCGGGCATGCGTTCCGGGAGTTTTGTCCCGGAGGGACATTTGAGAATAGCCCAACGTTTCAACGTTGGGCTCCGGGCGAAGATGCGCAAAGTCCCGAAGGGACGGCTGAAATCCTCCGTGGTCTCAGCCGTCCCTTCGGGACTCGGGGTGTCGGCGTATCCAACCCAACGTTGAAACGTTGGGCTATTGTCGGAAGCCCCTTCGGGGCCAAAAGTTTTAGTCGCACCGAGGTCCCGGGCATGATCTGTCTGTAAAGCTGAAGAATGAAACGATTGTTCCAGTGGCTATGGGCCGGCATTGTGCCGGTGGTGTGCGCCTGCGGCGTTGGCGCGTGTGCGGCCCAGGAGACTGGAGGCGCAACGCTGCGCGGGGCCAACGCGGTCGAGGCGGTTTTCGTTCGGACCGGCCAGGGGTATGAGTGGAGGAGCTATAACGACACCTCCGCCCAGCAAGGCTGGACCATCGGCGGCCCGCGGCTGCGGTTAATGGTGGCGGGCCGGGGCCAGGCGAGCTTCGAGAAGACCGGGTTCAGTCAGTTGAGGGCGAAAGACAACGAGGTCGTACTCGAGACGAGCGTGCCAGAGCTTTCGCTCGATGTGCGCCAGGTCTTCTCATTCTGCGCGGATGGGCGGACCTTGCGGATACGGACGTTCCTGCGCTCGCCGGGCGAACCGGTGGTTGTCGAGCAGGCGGGCCTGCTCGAACTCGAAGTCGGGAGCGAGCACTTCAAGTTGGTGGGGCCGGAGACGGTTTCCTCACCGGTTTTCGGCGACGCCTTGTTTGCGGGGATTGAACACCCCTCAGCGATGTGCCACGTGCAGGGCGATGCCTTCTCGCTGGGCCAGCACCCCTATCTCAAGGTGGGGCGGGCGTGGACGGAGCTGCCCAGCGCCGTCTTTGGCTCTTGCTCCCGCGCAGACCGCGAGGCCTTCGGGCCCGAGGCCCTGCGCCGCGCCTTCCTGCGCTACCTGGAGACGGTGTGGGCCAAGCCCAAGGACATGCACGTCCACTACAATGACTGGTGGACGGCGCCCGTGCCTTCTTCCGAGCAATTCGTGCTGGGCAACCTGGGCGCGCTCAGGAAGGGCCTCTACGAGCCCACCGGTTTCTTCTTCGATTCCTACGCCCTGGATATGGGCTGGTCCAACCCGAAATCCGTATGGGGGATGGACACCAACCAATTCCCGCAACGGTTCGCGCCCATCCGCGCGGCCCTCGAGGCCATGGGCAGCCACGTGGGCCTCTGGATCTCGCCCAGCAGCCTCTATCCGCCCGCGCTGGACAATCATTGGCTTGAAGCCGCGGGCTACGAGGTCACCCCGCAGCGGGGCCTGGGCCTCAATGCCTGCCTGGCCAAGGGCGGCCGCTACCAGGCGGCCTTCAAGAACGCGGCGCTGGGTTACGCCCGCGAGGCCCGGCTGGCCCACATGAAGTTCGACGGGTTCATCGCGCAGTGCGACGTGGCCGGCCACGGCCACAAGACCGGCGCCGAGTCGCGCCTGCCCATTGCCGAAGGGCTGATGGAGGTCTTCGACGAGTTGCGCCGGTTCAATCCGGACATTGCCCTGGAGCCCACCTGCTTCGGCTATCAACCCAGCCCGTGGTGGCTCATGCACGTGCCGTTCATCATCGGCCCTTTCGGCGATGACAGCCCCTATGGCCGCTGCCCCGCCCCGGACTACCTGGAGTCCCTGACCACCGCCCGCGACATCAAGAACCTGGAGGGCCGCGCCTCGTTCCTGATGCCCAGCGCCGCCTTGCAGTGCTTCGACATCATCGTGCAATGCCCCGGCGCCTTCCAGAACCACGCCGCCATGGCCGTGGGGCGCGGGCGCTGGTTCATCTCCTCTTACATCAACCCCAAGTTCATGGACCGCGCTGCCTGGAGCTTCTTCGCGGACCTGATGAAATGGGCGCGCCATAACCGCGAGTTCCTCCGCGAACCGCTGCCCATCGGCGGCGACCCCGCCAAACGCCGGGCCTACGGCTACGCTTTCCTGGGCGCCTCGCGCCAGGTCTATTGCCTGCGCAACCCGTGGATCGAAGAGCGAAGCATCTCCCTGCTCAAACCCTTCGAGTCCACCCGCAACCTGGAGGTGCGCCTGCTTTATCCGCGCCGCGCCGTCATCGCGCGCCTGGCCCCGGGCACGCCCCCGCTGGACCTGGCGCTCGGGCCCGATGAAACGCAGTTCGTCGAGATCGTCCCCACGGACCAGCCGCCTGCCAGACCGGGGGCGCATTCCCTGCCGATCGTTCGCTGGAGCCCGGCCCAGGAGGCCCGCCTCGAACGCACCGTCTCCGCAGACGATCCGCCTGCCTCAGGCCCCTCCAGGACTGCGCCGGACGGCGGGGCGAAGGAGCGGGTTTCTTTCGTCGCGCGCGGCCGCTTGAGCGTGGGGGAGGCCGGCGGGATACAGCTTTGCGTGTTGTGCGAGGGAAGCGCCGGTGTGGCGACAAACACCTGCACGATCACCGTGGATGGGAAGAAGGCGGCAGTGACCGTGTCGAAGTCCCAAGGGTCCTTCGGCGCCGCAGGCGAGGGGCATCTGGAGAATTGGATCTGGTTCCTGGCCGGCATCCCAGGGCCCGACCACGAGGTGCGAATCCAGGTCGATGGCCCCGCCCTGAACCTTCCCATCGGCGTCTTCCTGCGCGGTGATGCTCCGGATCTCAACACGATCGCCACGCTGCCGCTCGACGACGGCCCGGTGTTCCCTTTGCCCCCCTGGCCGCAACGGGCGCTCTGGTTGCGGGTGCTGGCGCCGCTGGCCGCCCGGCGTTGAATTGGTCTGACCGGTCCGACCCGTCTGACCTGTCGGACCCGTCCCTATGGGTTTATCGGTTTGGGCTGCGCCTTTTCCCACTCGTCATGGCTGACGGCCTTGACCTGGTGCTCGAAGACGAAGACGCCCTTTTTGTTGCCGACGACGATGTCGGGGTGTTGGGGATCGCTGACGAAACCAGCCATGACCTGGGTTCCGACACCGGAGTCGTCGTCCACGCGGAAGGGGAGGAACTCGGCCTGGCCCTTGGCGGGACGGACCAGCTTGAACCAATAGAGGACGGCAGGGAACCCATCGGACTCCGGGTCGGGGCCGTATTTGCCATGCGCCCAGAAGCGTTTGCCGGTGACAATGTCCAGCAGCCCGTCGCCGTCCACATTGATCAGGCAGAGGGCATGTCCCTGGGAGAACTGGACACCATACCGGTTCTTGGAGGCGTCTTTGTTGAGGATCAGGTGCTCGCGGAAGGTGATAGCGCCGTTCTCCCGGACCTGCTCGTACCACGCCAGGCCATAGCCGTGGGCGCTGATCGAGGTGATGACGTTGTTGAGGCCGTCGCCGTTGACATCATAGACGGCCATCTGGGCGCCGCCGTTGCCGAAGTGGAACGGATGCTTGATCCAGAGGGGGTCGCCGGCGAGCGAGGCCGGTTGTTCCCACCAGCCGTCCTTTTCCAGGATATTGATGCGGCCATCGCCGTTGATGTCCCCGGCGCCCAAACCGTGAGTGTAGCGCTGGTAGCTGCCTTTGGGCGTGATGGCGTGGAATTTCCAGGGCGCGGCGGGGTTGCTCCAGTCGGCCTGGGCGTAGCCGATGCACCCCTTGGAGCAGCAGAGGATCTCCGGCTTGCCGTCGCCCGTGATGTCCATGAACCCGGGCGACTCGTTGTCCAGTTCATCGAAGATGACATGCCGCTGCCAGTGGCCCGGGCGGCCCTTGGGGTTTTCATACCAGGGCACCTCTTTGCCGGGAAAACCATAGACGATCACGTCCGGCCAGCCGTCCCCGTTCATGTCGTAGGCGAAGGTCAGGAAACAATCGGCGTAGGCATTGTTGGTGCCCAGCGCCCCCTCGAAACCGGGGACGGTTTCCACCGTGCCATCGGGGCGGGTCCGTTTGAAGCTGGCGTTGGCGGGCCAGATCTCGTGCCGCTGCTTGAAGTCGGGCCCCTCATACCAGAAGGCCCCGGACACCACATCGATGTGCCCGTTGCGGTTGAAGTCCGCGAAGGCCGCGCCCTCGGCCCAGAACTGGTCGGTGAGGCGCACTTTCTTGAAGGTGTGGAGGCTGTCTTGAGCCGATGCGGTGGCCAGCGAGAGGGCTGTCGCTGCGAGTAGGATTCTGAACATGGACCTATCGTTGACAGGTTCGGGCGGCGGGGTCAAGTCTGCACAGAGAGGGTCGAGGGGCATGAGGGCGCGTCCGAAGTCGCGAAGCGTTTTGGACTGCGGCAGTCCTCTGCCGCTTTTCGGACCTTGGGGACGCGAAAGCGCCAGAGGACTGGCGCAGTCCAAAACCTTGCGGGGTTCCCGACGCCACGCTCCGATCGCCCGGCTTGCGGAAAGCCGGCAAAGCCGAGATGCGCCCGATTCCCTCCTTTGTCGCAACCTTTGTCGCCTCCTTTGTCGAGGCATGCCCAACCCGACAAAGGTTGCGACAAAGGCTGCGACAAAGATATTGACAAAGGTTGCGACAAAGGTCGGGTCCCTCGCCCCTTGCTACTCGGCCCGGTACACGGCCAGGATGTTCTCCGGCGGCACGTCGGGCTGGAAGAAGTGGGCTGGGGCGAGGATATAGCCGCCGCCGGCGCCCAGGACGCTGCAGTAGCGGCGGACCTCGTCCCGGACCTGGCCTGCGGTTCCGCAGGGCAGCAGGTTCTGCATATTGATGCCGCCGTGGAAACAAAGCCGGCGGCCATACTGCGCCTTCAGGAACTCCGGCTGCATCGCCGGCCCGGCAGGCTGGATCGGGTCCAGGACATCCACACCCAGCCCAATGAGTTCGGGAATGAACGGCCCGATGGCCCCGCAACTGTGGTAGAGGGCCAGCCCACCCAGACCGTGGATGCAGTCGATCATCTCCTTGAGATAAGGGGCGACGAACTGGCGGAACATCGGCAGCGAGATAAGCGGCCCCTGCTGGCCGGCCAGGTCGCTGATGAGCAGGTAGAGGTTGATGCGGCGGCCGGTCAGTTGGGCGGCGCGGGTGTAGTCTGCGAGGTAGAAGTCGGTGAACTTGCGGCAGAGGAAGTGGGCCCAGTTGGGCCGTTGGGTCAGGTCCAGGAAGAACTCCTCCCAGCCGCGGACCAGGGCGGGGCGCTGCCAGACATCGGCGAAGCCATAGAGCAGGGCGTGGCGGGAGTAGCGGCGGCACTGGGCCGGCAGGCCGGAGCGATCCAGGCAATCGGGCGCCGGCCACGGGAAGGCCCGGAGGTCGGCCAGGCTTCGGGCGCCTGCCAGCGCGCCTTTGACATCCTGGCGCATCGGTCCCCACGGGGTCGGCTCCAAGGTGAAACGCTCGCCCCACATATTCTGGAAGAGGCCGTTGCCCAGGCCGCGCTCGGGCGGGGCCGGGGCATCCAAGTGGCGCACATCCACGTCCAGGCTGTCGAGCAGGCGCTCCTCATCCGGAGCGCCGGTGTGGGCCAGCAGCCGGCGCAACGCGGGCGGTTCGGCCCAGAAATCGCGCGGGGTTCGATCGGGCTGCTCGTGCCGCAGGGCGGCCAGCACTCGTTCGCGGGAGGTCATTTGAATGCGGAATGCGGAATGCGGAGTGCGGAGTCGAGCGGGAAATGCAGATGGCACCACGCCCCCTTGGGGCCGGTGGGAACCAGTGGAGCATCGAATTCAATTTTCATGGGATTCGTTTCCACAAGATGAGAGCAAGTCCCGGCAGAGTCAACCTGGGCTTGACCTGGGCTGCCCGGCGGGGTATTCAAGGGCAACCTGCAAACGGGCGCGGGGAGCCGGCAAGGCTGTCTGCCAGCCGCTTCCCTGGGTCCGGAATTCAATGTTATGCCAACCGAAGTCTTTTGCGCCAGCCGTTTGACCCGAGGCAATTTCCTCTTCCCCACCCGCATCGAAGTGAGCGACAAGTCGGTCACTCGGCGTAAACGCTCCTGGTTCAGCCAGGATGAAATGAGCATCAGCATCAGCAAAGTCGCCTCCGTCCATATCAAGACCGGCCTGATCTGGTCTGAGATCCTCATCGAGTCTTCGGGCGGAACCGACCCGATGACCAGCCACGGCCACCGAAAGTCCGACGCCGTGCGCATCAAGGAACTGATCGAAGAGGTCCAGGCCGCGCTGGCCAAGACCCCGCCCGAGCAGCAGTAGTGCCGAAATCCGGAGATGGCAGAAAAGTGAGTTGGCAGAAAAATGGGGGCAGAAAGATGAAGAGGCATCTGTTCTTGCCTTCATTTTTCTGCCCCTATTTTTCTGCCTCAATCCCCGGATTCCACCCTTGGCGGGGGGCCAGCCTGGCTGCCAGTCCGGACCAGCGGTATTCGGTGCGGTGGTTGCGGATGGCCATGGCCAGGGCCTTTGGCTGGCCGACCAGGACGACCAGGCGCTTGCCGCGGGTGACGGCGGTATAGACCAGGTTGCGTTGCAGGAGCAGGAAGTGCTGCGTGGCCAGCGGGATCACCACCGCCGGGAATTCCGAGCCCTGCGCCTTGTGGATGGTGATGGCATAGGCCAGCGAGACCTCGTCCAGTTCCCCGAAGTCGTAGGCGACCTCGCGCTGGTCGAACCGGACGATGACCGCGCGTTCCAGGGGATCGATGCGGACGATCTGGCCGATGTCGCCGTTGAACACCTCCTTGGCATAATCATTTTGGGTCTGGATGACCTTGTCGCGGGGATGGAACTTGGAGCCGAATCTCTCGATGAACGGTTCGTCGGGCCGGGGCGGGTTCAGTTCGGCCTGGAGGCGGGCGTTGAGTTCGCGGGTGCCCAGGGAACCGCGGTTCATGGGGGAGAGGACCTGGATGTCGCGGATGGGGTCGAGGTTGAATTTGGCGGGGATGCGGCGCTTGGCCAGGTTGATCACCGTTTGGGCAATGCGCTCGGGCTGCTCGCGCTCAATGAAGAAAAAGTCGGAGTCGCCCTGCGCGCCGGGCAGTTCGGGCATGAGGCCCCGGTTGATGCGGTGGGCATTGGTGATGATGCGGCTGTTGGCGGCTTGGCGGAAGATCTCGGTGAGCCGCACGACGGGCGCCACGGCGCTGTCGATGAGCTGGCGCAGGACCATGCCCGGGCCCACGGAGGGCAACTGGTTGACGTTGCCCACGAGCAGGAGGCTGGCGTTGGGTGGCAGTGCGCGCAGCAAGGCGCTCATGAGGGGAACGTCCACCATCGAGGTCTCATCGACGACCAGCAGGTCGCAGAGCAAGGGATGGGTCTCGTTGTGGAGGAAACCGCCCTGGCCGGGCTGGACTTCCAGGAGGCGATGGATGGTCTTGGCCGCCAGGCCGGTGGTCTGGGAGAGCCGCTTGGCGGCGCGGCCGGTTGGGGCGCACAGGAGGCAGCGCACCTTCTTGGCGCGCAGGATGAGCAGGATGGCGTTGACCAGCGTCGTCTTGCCCACGCCGGGGCCGCCGGTCAGGATGAGCAGCCGGGTGGACAGGGCCTGGCGCAGGGCCTGGCGCTGGCTGGGGGCCAATTCCTTGCCGGTCTTGCGCTGGCACCACTCGAGGGCCTTCTCAAAATCCACCGGGGGGAGGCCCGCCGGGCCGGAGCAGAGCTTGGCTATCCGCTCGGCTATCTTCTCCTCCGCCCGCTTGAGCGCGGGCAGAAATGCCAATTCCTGGCCCCCAATGGCCTCCCGTTCCAGCAACCGGTCGGCCTGGGCGCGATTCAAGGCCGCCTCGATGACCGGCGGACTCACCTGGAGGAGCTTGCCGGCCTGGTCTTTGAGCGTATCCAACGGCAGGGCGCAGTGCCCCTGGCTGGAGGCCTCCAGGAGCACCTGCTCCAGGCCGGCGCAAGCCCGCAAGATGGAGTCGTGCGGGATGCCAAGCTTTTGAGCAATCTGATCGGCGGTCTTGAAGCCGATGCCGGGGATGTCCCGGGCCAGGGTGTAGGGATTGGCCCGGACCTCCTGGATGGCGTTCTGGCCGTAGGTCTTGTAAATGCGGACGGCCCGGCTGGTGCTCACCCCATGAGAATGAAGGAAGACCATGATGTCGCGAATGATCTTCTGCTCCGCCCAGGCGGCCTTGATCTGCTGCCGGCGCTTGGGGCCTATCCCCTCGACCTCCTCCAACCGCACCGAGTGATTCTCGATGATGTCAAAGATGTTCTCGCCGAATTTCCCGACCAGTTTCTGAGCGCAGACCGGCCCGATGCCTTTGACCAGGCCGCTGCCCAGGTATTTCTCGATCCCCTCGCGGGTGGTGGGCGCAGTGCTGGTGAGCAGTTCGGCGCGGAACTGCAGGCCGAACTCCCGGTCCTGTACCCAGCGGCCCTGTGCCGTGAGCCATTCACCCGCGTTGACCGACGGGAGCGACCCCACGACGGTCACCTCGTCGCGGTGCCCCTTGGCCTTGACCTTGAGAACGGCGAAACCGTTCTCCGGGTTGTAGAATGTGACTCGCTCGATGAGCCCGGCCAGGCTCTCCGGCGGCTCCCTCTCCCCTTTGGAAGGGGAGAGGGTCGGGGTGAGGGGTCTGTGCACTGGTCTGCAATCTCTCAAATGCGCTTGCCGGCCGAGAAGACCTTGGCAACGAAACTCCCGATGCCGAAGTACTCCTGCGTGTCCGGCGTGAACACCAACGGCCTGAGCTTCTTGATATCGATGGCCCCGTCAGCGCCCAGCACGCTGTCCTCGGCCTTGACATCCATCACCTCGCCCACGAACTGTGTGTGAAGCCCGATCTCGGCAATATCCACCACCTTGCACTCCAGCACCAGCGGGAACTCCTTAATGTAGGGCGCATGGGAGCCGGACAAAATAGTAACAATTAGGTGCCATTACGCAGCTTCCTCGGCTTGAGCCGGGGGGTTGGCGACGCGAATTCGCAGGTAATCGCTTTGGTTTAAGCGATCCCAGACTTGGTCGAATTGGTTGCCATACAGAGCGCAGCGCAAATCCAGGACGTGGGTAGCTCCCTCTTCTGACCAAAGCATGCCGGAGCACTTGCAGCGTCCGCCGATAACCGTTTTGCAGCCGGCTTCGACCACCCCCGAGCCGTAGAAAAATCCCAAAGCGCGGTAGGTGGCGTAGAGCATACGGCTCTGGTTGTGCTCGAAGTATGCGATCTGCTTGCCTGCTGATTCAGCAGTCTGAGCGGCCAGTTTGCCCGTCCTTTCCCGGGCTTGACGCAGGACTTCCTCCACGTCGTCGGCCAAGAACTGCTCGCGCCAAGTTCGCCACAGGGCCTGGGCGGCGGCAGGGTCCGGTTCGAGCAATTTCGTCAGGTCGGAGAGATGTTCCAGGGCGTGATACAAGTCCAGAATTTGGAAGGCCATCGGGAAGCACTTCGCCCCGTGGTCCCAAATCCAGGCAGCCCCGTCGCCCAGCAGCACCGACACCTGCGCTGCCGGCAGACGGCGGCGGAGGGCCTCCTGGCGTGCCCGCACCATGAAATCGGGTGCCTCTTCAAAGCCTGCCACGTAGCTGGAGGACTCAAAGTCCCGCAACGGCAATCCCTCCTCATCAAGGGTGGTTTGGGTAAACACACAAGCCAACTTGACCTCTCGGGTCTTGGCTGAGCCATCGGGTTGCTTGCCGGCACGGCCTTCCAATTCCTCGGGCCGCATGGGAACCCCGGTGCCATCGACGGCGATATACATGACGGGAATCAGGCCCGAGTCATGCTTGAAGGGAGGCAATTGTTCTTGGACCGCCCGCACCCGCGGTCCCATTTCCTGAGCGATGCGCTGAATCTGGCGGCCTTCGACCTGCAGCCCGCAATAGGCTTTGAGCTCGGCCGCCGCCACGTCGAAGGGATGGCGCGCGGCCGCGCGGCAAATGATCCGCAGCACCCCGGGCGAATAGCCTGCCCACAGACCCAGCGCCTGGTCCAGCGGGGCACGGCCTTGCTCCCGGCTCGCCCAATAGTAATAGTTGCGCCGTAGGGCCACTAGCCCGAAGAGGGTCAGCGGCTCCTTGGGCCGGCCGGCGTGGCACCTTTCGCCTGGGCGGCCCTGATCCTCGGGCACCGGCAGCGCCGGGTCGTTGAGCAAATCCCCCAGAATCCCACAGGCATCGCGGAAGAGCGCCTCGCGCAGGCCAATTTCCACCGCCTCGAGATTGCGCACTCCCTGCTGTTGCCACTGCCCTTGGACTAACCGGATGAAGGCGTTGGCTTCCCGGAATCGCTCCTGCCCGACTTCGGTCTGGAGTTTTTTTTTGCGTCGGGGGCGGCTTGACTCAGGCGGGTGATTTGGTCGGTGACGGTGACAAACTCCTCGGCCAGTTCGCTAAAGCGTCTGTAATTGGCGACGAGGGGTTCGATTTGGGGGGCCTGATCGGCCGGGATGCGCTCGGCGAACTTCTGCCCATGGAAGTAGGCTTGGAGCACGTAGTAAGGGCCCTGGGGGGCTTTGGAGCCAGCGCGGGGTTTCTTGAAGAATTGGCGGCTTAAGGAGCCGCGGCGCAACCGGTTGATAGCCTTGATCTGTTCAAGGATCTGCTCGCGCCGGTCTTCGAGCTGAGAAAGCGAAGCGGTCATGGTGCGTATTGTATCTAACTAGATACAATATAGCAACAAAAATCAATCAGCAGGCGGGCCTGCTCAAATTTTGGTTACTTTTTTGTCGCGCACCCAGGGCGCATCCACCAGCTTGCTGCGCACGGCAGTCAACTTGGTCGCCGCCAGCTTGTCCGTCGTCCGCCCCGAGACCAGTCCGAAGTAATCGGTCTGCGAGACGTAATCCTCCGAGGGGATGCTGAGGGTGAAGGCCTTCCGCTCGAGCAGGTTCCTATACGAGTAGGTGGCCTGCCGCAGCGACACGGCAACGCAGGGCGGCTGCGAACAGCAGATGCCTCCCCACGAGACCGTCGTCATGTTCGCCTTGCCCGCCTTGTCATAACTGCCCACCACCAGCACCGGCGCCGGATACACGAGGGTCTTCGCACCCAGAGATCTTTTCATATCCGGGGATTCTAACCAGAACCGCTCTCCTGCCAAGCCTGGAGAAGAGGTCAGAATAGTCCGTGACCTCCATCCCGAAGGGATGGTATTCATTCAGCCCAGGGTTGCGCGGCACGCGCTACCCTGGGTTACGCCGCCCGTGACCGATTACCCTGAAAGGGTTATATCGCGCTCGGGTGTGCCGCCTCCGACGAGCGATACATGCGGGATCCAGACCGGTTGCGCGCTGTGGATGAAACCCTTTCAGGGTTTCAACGTTTGGTGGACTGGGTCCCAGGGTAGCGCGTGCCGCGCAACCCTGGGCTGAGTGATTGTATCCCTTCGGGATTAGTTGAATTGGCCAGACCATTTATGAGCATCCTCGACATCAAAGCCGCCGGGGCGTGCCGCTATGACCTGGTGGCGCTGGGCGAGATCATGCTGCGGCTGGACCCGGGCGAAGGGCGCGTGCGCACCGCGCGCCATTTCAACGTCTGGGAAGGCGGAGGCGAGTACAACGTGGCGCGCGGGCTGCGCCGCTGTTTCGGCCTGAGGACGGCGGTCTGCACGGCCTTCGCGGACAACGACATTGGACGGTTGCTCGAGGACTGCATCCTGCAAGGGGGCGTGGAGACCCAATTTGTGAAGTGGGTCCCCTACGATGGCGTCGGCCGGACGGCGCGCAACGGGCTCAATTTCACCGAACGGGGTTTCGGCATCCGCGGGGCGGTGGGGATTGCCGACCGCGGCCACAGCGCGGCCAGCCAGCTCAAGGCGGGCGATTTCGACTGGGAGAGCATCTTCGGCCGCCAGGGCGCGCGCTGGTTGCACACGGGCGGCATCTTCGCCGCCCTGAGCGAGACGACTCCCGGGCTGGTCCTGGAGGCCATCGAGGCCGCCCGCAGGCACGGGGCCATCGTCTCCTACGACCTGAACTACCGCCCCTCGTTGTGGAAGAGCATCGGCGGCCCGCGGCGCGCCCAGGAGGTCAACCGCCAGATAGCCAGCCACGTCGATGTCCTGCTCGGCAACGAAGAGGATTTCACCGCCTGCCTCGGTCTGGAGGTCGAGGGAGTTGACGAGCGCATCTCGGCCATCGATGTCAGCGCCTTCAAGAAGATGATCGGCAAGGCGCTGGCCGCCTACCCGAATCTCAAGGTTGTCGCCACGACGCTGCGCGTGGTCAAGTCTGCCACGCGCAATGACTGGGGCGCCGTCTGCTGGGCCGGCGGCCAGTTCTACGAGGCCCCCAACCGCCTGGACCTGGAAATCCTCGATCGCGTCGGCGGCGGCGACAGCTTCGCCAGCGGCTTGATTTACGGTCTTCTCAAATTCAACGACCCCCGCAAGGCGGTCCTGTATGGCGCCGCCCACGGCGCCCTGGCCATGACCACGCCCGGAGACACCTCGATGGCCTCACTCAAGGAAGTTGAGGCGCTCATCCAAGGCGCCGGCGCCCGCGTGCAGCGATGAGCCCGCAGGGCGACCCCTCACCCCGGCCCTCTCCCCTTCCGAAGGGGAGAGGGAGAAGCGTCGGCAGTCTCTGACCCTTCGAGGCGCCTCCACTTCATCAAACCGCTGCCAAGAATTCCCCCTCTCCCCTTCGGAAGGGGAGAGGGCCGGGGTGAGGGGTCCGCCGGGCACGCCGTCACCGCCTTCCCTGATGGGTTACTCGAGCCCCTGCCTTCACTGTGCCTTGGTCAGGCGAAACTTCAGCTCCACGTCGCCAAGCTGCCTTTGAAGGCGCTCGAAGCTCGCCCAATCCAACAGCTCGGTGTCGTTCATGCCGGTGACGGTCTGGACGAGCTGCGGACAGTCCAGGAACGGGCTGAGCGTGAGAGGTGCGTAGCCTTTGGCCTCGGCCCGCAGCCGAACGGTGCCCGGCACGGAGATTCGCCCCTCGCCGCTTGTCAGCAAATGGCGCGCGCCCTCGCGGCCGCAAGGGCCATCGAAGGTGACCTCGGTCAGGGCGCCGGGGAGCCTTTGGCCGGATTGGGCATCCAGGATCTGCGCATGGACCTGGGCTCGGACCGGCGGCGGCGGCTCATAGGGCTTGTCGTCCAGATAAAAGGCGCCGCTCAGGGCAACTTGCCTTTGGGTATCCGTTCCCAGAACGCGCACGCAGTACCAGGCGCGCTCGCTTTCTTGCACTTCAAAATCGGCCCGGACCGTGCCGGGTTGGCCCTCGAAGGTCATCTTCCTGAACGGTTGGCCGTTGCGCAGCAGTTCGACCCTCGAGATGCCGCCCGAGGCGCTGCCGGAGGCCCAGGCCTCGACCGCCAGCAGGCGCTTTGCATTGTTGGCCGCCAATGCGCAACCGGGCGGCGCGCCGTCCAGGGTTGCTATCAATAATGGGCCGGTTGTGGCGAAGGTCTTGCCCGCCGCCGTGGCCTGCGTGGCCTTGGCCAGAGAAAAGCCGTCAGGCATGAAAGTGTAAGTGCGGGGGACGCCGGGCACGCCGCCCCCGGGCCGGTCGAAGCAGGCATCCGATGAAGCCGTGGCGGCCAGCCGATACCCATGATTGAGGAGCAGCGCCCACAACTCAAAGGCCTTTGCATTGGCGGCGTATTCCCCGGAAGTCGTGATCACGTCCAGGCCGTCGTAAGTCGGCCCGATGAGCGTGTCCAAAGGCAGTTCGACCGCCATGTTCGAGATGCGCATCCGCTCGAGCTTGGGGTAGCCTCCCTGGCCGCCCCAGGAGCCCGTCCACCACCGCGCCGGGTGGGAATAGAAGACCGCGCCGCCCTGGGCATGGATCAGGCTGTGGGATTCGAAGTTGGCGAAGGTTGGCTTGCTCGACTCGTAGTCCCAGGCGCTGGCCTCGAGCAACATCGAGACAACGTCCAGGCCCTGGGCGGTCCGCCCGCGCATCCCCATGTTCCAGCAGTGCCCCAGGCACCGGCCCGCGTCGCCCTTGTAATAGTTCTTGGGCGCCTCGAGGTTCCACGTCAGCAGGCAATCCGGCGTCGAGCGCGGCCGCAGTTGCGCCTCCAGCGCCTCCGGCGTGGGGGACTGGAGCGCCCAGGCCTGGGCCACCGAGAGATACTGCAGGTCCTTGGCCCGGGCGGTCAGGGCGATGAAATCGAAGTCCACCGGCACGGTCTTCTCGCCGTGCAGCATGTGCGCGTGGCTGTCGCCGGAGTACCACCCGCGTTGGCGCAGGTTGACCGAGCGCCGGAGGACAAACACCACGTTGGTCTCCTGCCCGGCCTCGAGGTCCAGGTCCCGGTTCAGTGCCTGGGTCTCGAACCCGCGGGTCACGCGAATCCGCGTCCGCCCGGGCGGCAGGCGCTTGACGAATTGGCCGGGACAGCGAAACCCGGCCTTGAAGGAATCATTCTCGACCAGGACCCGCCCGTTGGCGTCGGAAATGGTGACGGTGCAGGCAGCCGGCGCGCCCGTCGATTCGTCCCTGATGGTCCCCCGCAGCGTCGCCTCCTGCGCCATCAGCCCGAATCTGCCGGCCAGCAGGACAAGAGTGTAGAGCCAAATTATCGAGGGTCTCATAGGATAAAAACCTGACGCCCCCAGATTAGCCCAAAGCGGCCCCCGAGATAAAGGTGGGAATTGGAGATGACCCCGGCACGGGTGGGGGAAAGAACCGCGGGTCCCAACTCAGCCTTTGGGCTGCGTCATGCAGCTTTGGCCTCTGCACTTTAGCCTTTAGCCTTTAGCCCTTAGCCTTTACGGGCCCTCGCTGCGCGGCACGCCCGCTCGGTTCATCTCGATAATGCCCTTGGTGACGGCGTGGCGGACCAGGCCGGGGATGTCGTGGATGTTGAGCTTGTTCATGACGGCCTGACGGTGTTTTTCGACCGTTTTGACGCTCAAGCCCAGTTCGGCGGCAATTTGTTTGTTGGCATAGCCTTCGGCGATGAGTTGGAGCACCTCGACCTCGCGGGAGCTCAGTTGGACGCCGGAGGCCTGGATGGGGGCGCCGCTGGCCAGGGCCTTGCACGTCTGCTCGCGCAGCCGGCTGGCAATGGCCGGGCTGAAGTAGGCATTGCCCTGCTTGACCTCGCGAATGGCCTTGACCAGGTCCCCGGCGGCGGTCTGCTTGAGCAGGTAGGCGGCGGCGCCGGCCGCGATGGCCTGGTGGACGTGCATGTTGTCGCCGTAGCTGGACAGCACGACGACCTTGGCAGCCGGCAGTACTTTGAGAATCTGGCGGGTGGCCTCGCAGCCGTTCAACTGGGGCATCGCCAGGTCCATGACGACGACCTCCGGGCGGTGCCGGGCGGCCAGTTGCACCGCCTCGCGGCCGGTCTGCGCCTCCGCCACAACCCTCAGGTCGCCTTCCGCCGTGAGCAGGGCGCGCACACCCTGCCGCACGATATTGTGGTCATCGACCAGCAGCACTGTAATATTCGACATAACGGAATAGACGCTTGAAACCGGCCGCATTACGTGGCACTATGGCGCGGCGGTCAATGAAGGAAATGGGGCATTTCCCGCACCGCAGGTCCCCAGTTGCCAAGTCGGTGCGAAAGGGTATTCTGTCAAGCAGGCGTGCAACCAGGCAGTTGAACCGAAGCAGGCCATGCCAAACGAACCGACTATTTTGCTCGTCGAGGATGATGCGAACGACGTGTTGCTGATTGAGCGCGCTTTCCAGAAAGCGGGCCTGGGCGACAGGCTCAGGGTCGCGCGGGACGGGCAGGAGGCCATCCTCTATCTCAGCGGCCAGGGCCGCTTCGCCAACCGCAAGGAGTTCCCCCTCCCCTTCCTGGTCTTGCTCGACCTCAAAATGCCCGGAACCGACGGGTTCGAGGTCCTGCAATGGGCCCGGGCCGAACCGGACCTCAAGCGCCTCCTCATTGTGGTCTTCACCTCGTCGGACCTGCAAGCCGACATTGACCGCGCCTACGAACTGGGCGCCAACTCGTACCTGGTCAAGCCGGTCGAATTCGAGCACATGGTTCATCTCATTCAGCGATTCGAGTGCTATTGGACCGAACTCAATCGCGCGCCCACCGCGCCCGCCCCCCCCAAAGCGGCCCAGCCGGAAACCAGTGTCCGTTGAGCGGCCCGGGCCTGCGGCAACAGCTCCGGCTCCCCTCCTTTGCCGAAAATGGCCAATCCGACAAAGGTTCCGATCCCGCTGAGCGGGATTGCGACAAAGGTCTCGAGAAGGTCATCCGTTCGCCAAGCTCCTGGGACAGGCCCGCGGCTACCTTGAGAAACGCCGCATCTGCTCGGCCAACCGCTCGGCTCGGCCCGGCGGCGGGCCCGCCTGCGGGCATAGTCGTGCAAGGCCTTCCACACCTCCCGCATTCGCACAAACGGCAGGGCGATTCGCTGGCGCAAGCTCCGCCGCCGCCCGCCAGAGCGGTGGCCGTGATGCCGGTGTCTGCGGCTCGCGAAGGGGTCGAAAATCAAAAAACCCACGAAAAACACCATGAGGATCACCGCGAAAATCAGAATGGCCGTGGGATTCCTCAACAGCTCGCGCATGATTAATTGCCACTCTTGCATGATGCCACTCGTCAGTTTCCGAGGTTGCTGCGAACGCAGCTCGCGGACATGCCACCCGGCATGCCCTCACGGCGTTCAGGCCCGCGCGCCAGCGCGGTCAGCAGCCCCTCGCTTGCGCCCCCGCAGGGCTTGCCAGGCAAATCCTGGCTCAACCCCCAGGCGAATTCAAGCAAAAACGGGTAGTGTCCTAATTTGGGCTGGATCGGTCATAAGACCGTTATAGGCCATCCGCGGCCTGACTGTCAACGCCCCCGGAATGCCTCAAATTGATGCCCATGGGCGTTCCTGCCGACGGCGAACAGAACGGTATTCGGACATCCGGTCCCGTAGCGCCTCAACAAGCTCGTAGCGGGAAGTATTGGTGCCTTCTATCGCTTGATCCAAAAGGGAATTGAGATTCCCCAGCAGCCTGGCCTTATCCCGTTCCGCGCAAACCTCAAACTCGTATTTTGCTGCAAGAATCCGGGCTAAGAGATCACGTTGATCCAAAGACATTGTTTAGAATTTCCGTCCTTCTTGAATCTGTCATGTCCCCGTACCATTCTCGTTCAGCCAATTTCAACTCCTCGACAGATGCGGCGAAATCAGCGTAACTGATGCCCGCGATTTCGGAGGCGATTTCCTGGTGGGTGGCCCATTCAACGAGCAGCATTTCACCGCAGCCTCGGAGGAAGGCCACTATGGACCGGTGATACCTTGTGTCCCGTTCGAGCGGCTTTTTGAGAACGAGCTTTTCGCTTTCGACCCGCTTAAAGACCTTTAGCCCGAAGTACCACCCGGAGATTCTGAAAAGCAGATGGCTGCGCCGTTCCGCAAGTTCCTGCTCCAACTCCTCCATGAGCAGTTTGACCGCGCTCCAGTCGCGTTCGTCAGTCTTGTAGTCAAACTCGGGTTGTAATTTTGCCGGCGTCACACAGATTAAAACAGGTTCGATGCAAGAATTTACAGAGTGGGCTTGGGTATGGCAACCAGAATCGCCATCGGCCCCTTGACGGTCGGAACTGCTCGGCAACCGCGCTCTGGGCGCCGGTACTATCCCTTCCCTCTGATTCTTGCGACAATCGCGGCCTTCACTGCCTCTTGCGGCCCTGTGACAGGCGGGATTGCCAGGGCCGCTACAAACCTCTCGTTCCGGTTCCCCGGACCGTCAGGGTGGCTCCAGGCGTAACAGTGCACGGCTTTAGGGTGTCCGGTGATGTCGAAGACTTCCACGTCGCCCCTCCAGACGGTCTTGCCGCGAAAGACTTCATGCACGGGCACGGACTCGCGCCACACGGCCCCGCAGTTGTGCAAGTGCTGAATTGCGACTTGCAGCCGGTCCAGGTATTCGCGTCTATTCGCCACAGGCTTCAACCAGGTCGCCAACGGTCCAAATGCTCTGCTCCACGCCCGCAGCCTGCGCCGGAGTTGTCCGCAGGGCAAGGTGAATCTCGCACACGTTGTAGTAGGCGAAGGGAAGGGCGAGTGCAGCCTTGAAATTCTCCAGCTTCTTGGAGAAGGCGTTTGTCAGCCGGGTAAGGCGCCGGACGTGCATCCTGACCGTGTGGTTCTGCTTCTCGACATGCAACGTGCAAATCCGGTCGATCTGCGGGTTGCCGACTTTGAGGCTTTTGGACACGGCGCACATTTCAGCGGGGGAATACCTACCCGCTGCATCCTGATTGAGGTTGACGACGGTAAACGACTTTACGATCTGGGCGTAATCCACTTCGGAGCCGAACCCGCGCTCGACGGCCTCGTCATAGGCCGCGAGGGCATCGGACGAGATTTGCGGCCTCATGGTTAGACGGCTCGCCAGATCCTCAAGAAACATGTTGGCGTAATAGGCTTCCCGCTTGCCGACAACGAACGAGGGGACCAGCTTGGTTTCACGGTCCAGGGCAATGAACGTCCACACGTCGCCCGCGCCGGTGTTGCGCTCCTCTGGGGTGGCGCGTTTGTTTTTCTTGCCGATGAAGCCCCAAACCTCGTCGATCTGAACATCCGTGCAGGGCAGGTTTCGCATCTTGTAGTCAAGAATCTCAAAACAGCCCCCGCCAACCCGGACGCCCAGGCGCATGATTGTGTCCCGGTGAATGCCCGTCATCCGCTCAATTCCCCGGATGCTGCAATCTTCACAGTGGGCTGAAATCACTTGGATTTTCCGGTCTTTTGAAAGGGTGTTTGCCATATCTGCCCCAAAGTAAACCACAGTCAAGCAAGCATGTCAACAAGAATGAAAATAATGCTTGCAAGCAAGCTAGAATCTGCTATTCTTTGGACATGCTTACAGATGATTCGATCCAATCAATGGGGGGCAAGGCTCGCGCCGAGGCCCTGACAGAAGACCAGCGAAAATCCATAGCCCAAAAAGCCTCAAAGGCCAGATGGGACTTGGAGCAGGCTGAACATAACGGGATTCTCCCCATCGGGGACATGTCCTTCCCTTGCTCCGTTCTGTCGGACAGAACGCGCATACTTACCCAAAGTGATTTCATGGCGGGCATGGGGATGTACTACAGCGGTTGGGTGGCCAAAAACAGGCCTTTGGACCAACCTGCAGATCTGCCGCATTTTTTGTCATTTGAGGCCCTCAAGCCATTTATTGACAAGCACTTAGGAGATCTGCAGTCCATAACGGTCAAATATCGAACCAAAAGCGGCAACGTGGCGCACGGGATTAAGGCGGAAATCATCCCGAAGATTTGCGAGGTGTGGATGGATGCAGAGGAGCAGGGCAAGCTTGGAAAGCGGCAGAAGCAGATTGCGCAGAAGGCGAAGATCCTTATGCGGGCGCTGGCGCATGTCGGGATTATTGCCCTTGTGGATGAGGCGACCGGGTATCAAGATGCCCGCGCTAGGCGGGCGCTCGCTGAGATTCTCGAACAGTTCATCGCCAAAGAGCTTCGCGCCTGGGCAAGCACTTTCCCGCTTGAATTTTACCGTGAGATTTTCCGGCTCCATGGTTGGCCCTTCGATCCTGAAAACATGAAGCGCCCCCAGGTCATTGGGCATTACACGAACAACATCGTTTACCGAAGGCTCGCCCCTGGGGTGCTCAAGGAGTTGCGCGATAAAAACCCCGTGATTGAGGGCAGGCGGAAGCATAAGCACTTTCAATGGTTGTCTGGTGACATCGGCCACCCGAAGCTGCTGGCGCACTTGGAGGGGGCCAAGATTCTCATGGCGGAGAGCACAACCTGGGATGAATTTATGGGGAAGCTGGACAAGTATTACCCCATCATTGAAACAACAGAGCTTGGATTCGAGATTGAGTTGAGGGGCAAATGAAGTGGGCGGGGGTGCCAGGTCGGTGCTGGCGGCTCTACATCCAACCGGCACTCGGTTCAACTCCGAGCACCCCCACGACCAAGATACGCGATTGGCCCCCTGCGGGCAATGCAATTTCCAGTTGACGCGCCGACTTGGCAGCCGTTGAATCTCGGAATGGCCCGCAAGTTCAGCAGAAGGGATCTCGCCCTGACCGCCGCCGTTGTCTTCGCTTTCCTCTGGCTCGCCTTCATCTGGCCCACTCCATGGCGTGAATACAAGCAGGGTAGCCGCAACCTCCGCGTGAACCGATTCACCGGCGCCGCCGGGTATCTAACGGACTCGGGATGGCAATCGGGCAGCGGGGAACCGGGCGATTTGCGGATTTCAGACTTGCTCAGCAGTCCGATTGCGTGGGTTGGCGCCGGGGCCGTTGTAGGCGCGACAGGGTTGCTGGTGTGGCTGCTGGGCGCCAGGGGACGGAAAGCGCTAACGACAGTCGTGCCTGAAAACGAGCAGCCGCCGAAAGAGGGCGCGAAGCGCAGTTGGAAACCCCACTTGAGGCGTGCGGCAATCGCCATTGCGCCATTTCTGGCGGGGACTGCGATTGCGCTTGTGTTTTTGGCTCTGGCTCTGATTGGGGCAGCCCTGTCTTCGGCTTGGTTCTTTGGCGCAGGCATCTTGGGATTCGTCGCGTTCTTTGGCGTTCTCTCCAGGCGCTCCGGCGCAAATTAGGACACTACCCAAAAACGAGCCGCCGGAGGGCGGACGGGCGCACGCCTTCGAGCGCCGATCCTGCCGCCTGAAGGCGGCGTTCCGGTTGGCTGTGGAACGCCGCCTTCAGGCGGCAGCGAAGAATTCTGTCCTGCGCCCAGAGCGGACGTTAGTCCCCGAAGCTGATCCCGAGGGCGCGGGCGGTGTGGACGATACTGCCCTGGGGCGGCACGGTGCGGAGCCGGCCGATGGCCTCCGAGATTTTCACCGCAACGGTGTCCGGGGGATGGAGGGCGGTCATCGAGCCGTATTGGCCCTCGGCGATGAGTTGGACCGCGTGGGCCCCGAAGCGGGTACACAGGACACGGTCGAACGAGGTTGGCGCGCCGCCGCGCTGGAGATGCCCCAGCACGCAGACCCGGGTCTCTTTGCCGGTCCGCCTTTGGATTTCAGCCGCCACAACGGCCCCGATGCCCCCGAGCCTGGCCTCGCGGTTCTGCTCCGCGGCGCCCAGAGTGACATAGCCCAGGCCCTTGGTGCAGGCGCCTTCGGCGGCCACCACCAGCGTGAAGTGCTTGCCCTCGCGCTCGCGCTCCGCGATCTTTTCGCAGATGCCCTCATAACGAAACGGGATCTCGGGAATCAGGATGACATCCCCGCCGCCGGAGACGCCCGCGTGTACGGCAATCCACCCTGCGTAGCGGCCCATGACCTCCAGCACCATCACCCGGTCGTGGCTCTGGGCCGTGGTGCGCAGGCGATCCAGAGCGTCGGTCGCGCACGCCACGGCCGAGTCGAATCCGAAGGTCACCACCGTGCCTTCCAGGTCGTTGTCGATGGTCTTGGGCACGCCGACAATCGGCATCCCGTGCTCGAAGAGTTGCTGGGCGATGCTCAGGGAGCCGTCGCCGCCAACGCAGACCAGGGCGCGCAATCCCAGCTTCTGGAACGTGGCCTTGGCCTCATCCAGGATCTCGCGCGGAATCCGGTTGGCCTCGCCATGGCCGGTCTTGGCGGCAAACCGGCCTTTGTTGGAGGTGCCCAGGATCGTGCCGCCCACGAAGAGCAGCGCATCCATTTCCTTGTAATCCAAGGGCCGGCAGCGCAGCGGCTCCAGCAAACCCTCGTAGCCCCCGAAGAAGCCGATTGTCTCCCAGCCACGCTTGCTGGCCGTCTTGACTACCGCCCGGATCACGGCATTGAGCCCGGGACAATCGCCCCCGCCTGTCAGTATGCCAATTCGTTCACGCATGCGCGCCAATATGACAGGAAGATTTTCGTTTGCAAAGCGCCGCGCTCGGTGCGAGTTTCCGGGGCGTAAAATCACCAGACGAGGAGCAGCAACACGCACCAGGAGGACGTGCCGCCGGAAGAGCTCAGCCGGCGGATGGAATCCGCGTGCGCGAAAATGGCGGCGGCAAAGAAGTAAGCGCCGCGCTACAGCGCCAGGCCGTGCCTCTTGGCGGCCTTCTTGAGGTGCTCCTGGGCGGCGGCGAAGTCGCGTTTCTTCACCGACTGCTCGAACTCGGCATAGCCCTCGGGCGTGAAGGCGGCCTGGAAGAGGGCGCGGTTGTCTTTGAGGCAATCCCGGGCGCCCGGGTCCTGGCCGGCGAGCAGGGGCAGGATTTGGCCCACTGCCTTGCGCAGTTGCGCCGGATCGACCGCTGACTTGAGGGGGCGGGCGCGCCCGGTGTCCGCTGGCGCGTTCGGCTCCTCGGCCTCGCCCTCGGGCGAGGCGCGTTCGGCGGCCTTCACCTCCGCCCGGTCTGCTTCCGGCCCATTCTCCGGCGGGGCGGCCGGGGTTTGCTCTGTCTCAGACTGCGCCCCGAACAGGTCCGGGGTGGTGTGGCGCCGGGCCTTCTTGCGCCTGAGGGGTGCAACGGCCCTGGGTTTCTCCGGCGCCGGCATTTGCGCCGGCACTTGCGCAGGCGGCTCAGCGGCGGACCCATCCTGGGCGTCAGCCCCGTTCAGGGCTGCTGCGACCGAGGGCGGGCCCACTTCGCAGGCGGTGTCAGGCCGCACCGCCTCCCCGGCAGGCAACGGGCTGTCCGCAACCGCCACTGGAACGGGAGCGGGAGCGGGCTGGGTCTCGGCCAGGACCGGCACGGCGGGCGGCGCTTGAGTCTCGGCAACAACTGCAGGGAGCGCGGTTGCGCCGCCTTGGGACGTGGTCTGCTCCGCGCCTTGCGCGGCGGCCCCTGCAAGCGCGGCCTGGGCGGCGGCGACGTTTTCGGCGCGGATCGAGGCATCGAGCCGGGACTGGAGTTCGACGACGGTTTGCCGGGCCTGCTCGAGCGCGGCGCGCATCTCTCCCAGCTCTGCCTGAGCCACGCGTGCTGCTTCGCCGGCTGCGCGGACGGCGTCGTCGAGCCGGTCGCGCAGTTCATTGGCGTGGGCCTCGGCTTGCTCGAGCCTGGCCTGGAGGGCCCCGCAGGCCTGGCGGTTGGCCTGCTCGGCCGCCTCCAGGCGCGCCTGCGTTTGGGCGCCTTTGGACTCGGCCAATAGAAGGGCAGCCCGGGCCTCTTTGAGCTGGTTCTGCGCCGCGGCGGCGCTTTGCTTTGAGGCGCGCCACTCCTCCTGCGCCTGTTTGCGCTCCGCTGCCGCGCCTGCCAGGTTCCGGTTGGCCTCAGCCAGGGCACCCTCCAGCGAGTGCCCGCTCTGGATCAAGCGCGCCACAAGCCAAAGCAGGCCGGCCGCCAGCAGCACGCCAAAGCACTCGACCCCGACCCGCGCCTTGTCGATCCAGGCCCCGAGGGGGGCGGCGGCGGGGCCGGGTCTGGCGGACCCCGCGCCGAGTTCCTTCTGGACCGCCTCCTGGAGTTCGTCGAGCCGCGCGCCGGCCAGCGGCTCGGTCAGGCGCATCAACGCGGCCACAAAACCCCAGAAGCGTTCGCGTCCATCGCGCGCCCGCTGAAACACCGGCGCCCGCACCACCAACCCCTGCTCTGCCCGATAGAGCCGGAGCGGACCGGAGACGGTGAGCGTGCGCCTTTGGATCGAGGCCAGGGCGCCGGGCCCCTGCACCGGGTCTTTTAGGACGTTGAACCCCAGGGCCCGCTCATAGCCGGCGCGCGGCACGATGTCATTGACCACGCCGCCGGGCTGCAGTTCCAGCGTGGCCAGGTCCGGCCACGAGGCGAGCAAGTCCGACCCGAGTCCCTGGAAATTGGGAATGGACCCGCCGCTCTGGCGGGCCAGGGCGCCCAGGGCCTGCACCGCCGACACGGCATGGCGGAGCCGCAATTGCAGGGACGCGCCTCGCGCCTGGGTTTGGAGGCGGGCAAATTCGCGCGCCCCCCTCGCGCGCGCCGCTGCGTGCCACCCCACGGCGGCCAGGCCCACGGCCAGGGAGAGGGTGAACACGATGGCGCCCGGCCGCGCCCAGAGCCAGCCCCGAACCGAAGGCCTTGAGTCCGTTTGAGAGACCACAAAAGGGTTCATGATCACCGATCGGTACGCGCCGATGATAGCCGGGGCGAGGGGCGAGTGTCGAGGGGCGAATGTCGAGGGGCGGGGGGAGGGCCGTGAAACGTGAAACGTGAAACGTGAACGCTGAACCCTGAACCCTGAACCCTGAACCGTGAAACGTGAAACGTGAAACGGAACGGGAGATGTGGGGCGGGGGGACGACGGTAATAATCGGCTTGCCGGATGCCGCTCGCGGGACCGGCAGTTGCGGACGTGAGGAGCGCGGAGATGCGGTTAGGATTGAGAACAGCGGGCAATGAACTGCCGCCGACGGCAAGCTTGTGTCACTGGTTTGGCTTCCCCTCTGGTCCCTCCGGCCCCGTCCCCCCCCTTGGGGGTCTGGAGGTGCTGAACTGCTACAACCTCGGTAAATCCAGGCTCTTTTCGAGGTCCAGGGTGCTACACAGGGTGCTGCACGGCGCTACAACCTCGGTAGATTCAGGCTTTTTCGAACACGACCGCATTGAAACCCCGGTAAATCCGAGGCTTTTTGAATCCGGACGGGTGACGGCCGCGGTTCCAGCCGTCCCAAGCTATGGCTGACCCCTTCCATGCTCCGCCGACTGGTGACCAGACCCTCGACACCGAGGCCATGCCGGCCCTGCGACCCGCTGCTGACCACGGCCGGGCGCTCTGCTGGCGACTGCCGCCTCGATGCCGGCCCCGTGCCGGTTCAATTCGGGAGAGCAGCCTTGGCCTGTCCGCACTGGCGACCATCCTGGCCGCCTGCGCCTCCGGTTCGACATCAGGGCGGCCACCCTGGCCGACCCTGGACTGACATCGCCGGGCGACCTCCACCGCCTCGACGGCGAGGCCCATGGCGGCTTGGCGACCTGCTGGTCGCCACCGGCCCAATGCCAAAGCCCTGGCGAGCACGCTGGCCGCCTGCTGGCCCGGCTCGACAGTGGCGCCCTGGCGGTCTGCCTGCCCGCCTCAACGCCGATGCCCCGCCGGCTCGTGACCAGGCCCTCGACGCCGAGGCTGTGGCGCCCGGGCCGCCCGCGGGCCACCTCTCCCTAAGTGCCGTGGGGTTGGCTCTAGCCTAAAATCAAGGTTGACTTCGTCACTCATGTCTGCTCCTAATCGAGGCATGCCCTATAAGATTCACAGACCCCTAAAGGACCACTTCTCCGGTTATCAAGGCACCGACCCTTGCGGAGCAAAATACATCTTTTTGGGCAAGGATGCGAACTTCCCCCCGGGTTTCAACGTGCATCATCCCATCTGGCCTCTTTTGACTGGTTATCTGAACGGAAACCAGAACTGGGAGTCCGTTCGATCCGCATTTGGTGAATCACGTCCACCATCCCGCCTGCCTGGCAATCTGGCCTCGTCCAGCGCCTCGCCGGAAAGGCCCCGGCTGGAAATTTCACAACGAAACTTTCGCCCCGCTGTTTCGTTGCCTAGCCGAGCGCGGTTTTCCGGATGTTCATCGGAAGTGCGCTTTTGTCGAGTTGCTGTGCTGGCCGACAACTGGAAACACACGAGAAATCCGAAAGGCGCAGTTTTTGCGGCTTTTCCGAGGAGAGCCGATAGGTCCGTTCGTGCAACCAGACCTGCACCGGAAATTCCCTGCTGAGCAGAGGCGACATCGTCAGAAGTTGAGGCTCTGGCTTAGCACCGCACGGATCGTCTTTGTCCCGCTCAAGGTTTTTGACCTTCTGTGCGAGGATGGCCCGGTAGCCCCAGCAATCGCGTCGCCCCAACTCCAAGAAAAAGTGCGCCGTTATTTTGAGGAGCATCACAATCGGACCCCGAATTGGTGGATCTTCGACGGCGCGCATGCCATCGGCCCTCAACGGTCCCGTTTGATTGTCACGAAGTGCTTCCCGTACTTCGGAGGGGGGAAAGGACAACCTGCGGGCCTGAAGTGCGAGGCAATCCATAAGATTTGTGCCATTATAGCCAAAAATGAAGCCGCGCCATGGACACACGCTATTGGCTTGTCTGCAAAGCGACTCCGCAGAGCAGCCGACCTCAAGCAGAGAATTGAAGCGTTGCAAGACAAACTGGACGCGATTCTCGGCGCCGGTGACTGACGGCTCGCTCCAGGAGAACCAGCCGACACCCGGGCGGCGACTGACCTGCCGACCCGGAGAGTTGGCTCGTCAAGCTCCTTGTCCCCTATACCATGGACGGTTTCTCCAAACCCTTACAATTCCCTGCGCCCCGGTCCGGCGTCATCCGGAAAAACATCGCGCAGTCGGCATTTCAGCCGGCACAGCATCTGGTCCACCCTTTGGAGCGTGGCGCTTTGTTCTAGGTTTTGAAGCCGATGGAGGGAAGATGCCGAAATGCCCAGTTTCCTCGCAAACCGCGCATAAGTCGTGCCACCCTGCTTTTTCCGCAGGAAAGCGGCGAACTGCCTGTCAAATCGGCTCGGCACACCGGCATCATGCAGAAGGTGCCATTCCGTATGCGGAATATTTGCGGATTATTTGCGTTGACAGAAAGCGAGCGTTGGATTTATCCATAGGCCCGACGAACGGCGCCACACTTTTATGAAAACTGCCCAAGCATTCGCGTATTCCTCTGGGGGTCTTTGTAAGCCTGGCTGCCTTGGGCCGTGGCTGCGGGAGAGCCAAGCAAAGCCGCGTTCAGAGCCCATTAAACCCTATGGCGGTAAAAAGGCGCGGGCGCGCAAGCACATTTTGATCCACCCAACAAGAACAGGCCACCAAGCCTTACCAGCAATCCTGATTGTCCTGTTGCAACTTAGCTGTTGGGCACAGCCAACCGCCGCCGCCGAGATTTCTTACAACCAAATCCTCTTGAGTCCAGAGAACTATCTCGACAAAACGGTAACAATGAAGGGCACGTTCGAGTTCAAGCACAATGAGCGCAAGAGCTTCAGCATCAGGCAGGCCGACAACTCCATTGAAATCCTCTATGACGGCCTGACCAAGGCCGAGAAGGCCGCGATCCTCGCTGAGAAAGATTTCTCCCACACCCCTGTTACCACAACGGGCGTCCTCAGGCGGTATGCCGACGCGCAAAACACCTACTACATCGAAGGGCTGAAGGTCACCATCGAAACGGAGCAGGACACTTCTCCCCAGGGGTCAGCCCAGCACACAGAGATATCGAATGGCGCTCAAACCGGCATCAACCTTCGTGAACTCCAGCTAAACCAAGAGAAATACATCGGCAAAGAAGTCACAGTCGAGGGGGCTCTGTCCCTGTCCACATATTTCAATTACGGCTATTCGGATAGCAGAAGCAACACCAGGCAGACACACTACGCATTCCGGCTGGAAGCAAACGGCGTGGAAGCCTACCTCTATTGGAAGAAGTCCGAAGCCCAGCCACTCAAAGACGCCCTCCTCAATGCAGAGTCCACCGGGGCTCGGAGACTCACGGCCAAGGTTACCTTCGTCATTCTCAATGAGCGCTATGAGCGTACCGACGATATCTACGCCGAGATTCTGCGAGCGGACCTGGTCGTTCCCGCCTCGGCTAGGGGACATTACGCCCCATTCTTCATCGCCGCAAAGAATGGCGATTTTGAAACAGCACGCCGATTTTTGTATCCCGGATTTGACATCAACATTACCGACGCATCTGGGAAAACAGCCCTTATGCTCGCCGCTGAATCCGGCAACACTGCCATCACCCGGACCCTCCTGGCCAGTGGTGCCGATCCGAATTTCAAGGATGCCGCCGGGCATACGCCGCTGGATCTTGCTCTCGCGAACCACCACGCCAAGGACGCTGAACTGCTCAAAACTGCGGCCACCCTCAGGGCAAAGACCGGCGGCTGCACAGTAAATCTTCGTGAAATTCAACTGAATCAGGAAAAATACCTCGATAAAGAAGTTACAGCCGAAGGACAGATTTCGCTCTCCACATATTTCAATTACGGCTACTCGGATAGCAGAAGCAACACCAGGCAGACACACTACGCCTTCCGACTCCTCGATTCAAACGGCGTCGAGGCCAACCTTTACTGGCGAAAATCAGATGCACAAGCGTTGAAGGATGCGCTCGTGAAAGCCGAATCCTCCGGCGGCTCCATGTTGCCAGTCAGAGTAACCTTTGTCATCCGCAAAGACCGTTACCAGAGAAGCGAAGACATTTACGGGGAAGTCACCAAGGTGTGGCAGGCAGCCACCCAAGGCAGACCAGAGGAGGACCAGGCAGAAACGCTACGGCGCACTTTTGATCTGGAAAAGCGGTTGCTCAGCGCTTGCGCGGAAGGCAACCGCCAATTAGTGCAAGACGCGATCACCGGGGGTGCAGTGGTTGATGCTCGAAGTGCCGAAGGCACAACGCCGCTTATGGTCGCGGCCGCGGGTGGCTATCCCCAAATCATCCGCGCCTTGATAGCAGCTCACGCCGGCGTCAACCGGGTTTCAAGCATGGAGGAGACAACCCCGCTCATGTTTGCGGCGGCCAACGGCAAGGCCGAAGCAGTCAAAGAACTCGTAACCGCTCATGCGGCCGTGGATGCTGCAACACCTGGCGGAGATACTGCTCTACACCTGGCAGCCATCAACGGGCACCTTGAGGCGGTAAAAGCATTGGTCGATGGCAAGGCAAACATTGATCTCCCTGGCCAGCAGAATAACACCCCGCTGATGCTCGCAGTTCAGGACGAAAAGCAGGAGATGGCCGCCTTCCTGCTGGCCCACGGCGCGAAGGTTGCCCTTACGAATCGGCTCGCAAACACGGCGCTGCACATCGCTTCACACCAGAAGAAGCCAGACTTGGCGAAGCTCCTCATCGAGAAAGGCGCCCCCATTAACCTCCAAAACGAAGATGGGGAGACGCCGCTCATCATCGCCGCGCGCAACGCCAATAAGGAAATGGTCGCCCTGCTCCTCCAAGCAGGAGCTAACCCCACGATCAAGGATAAGTGGGGAACCGGAGTCTCTGACGACTCCCGACTCCGGGAGCAGTCCCCGGAAATCGCCGCAATGATCGAGAGCGCTCCAAAGGCACAAGCCCCCGCCGACAGCGGCACCAGCCATGACCAGAAAAACAACCCCAACACACCGTCGCCTAACCAGACTGCTGATCGCGTTGGCGAAATCCTCGCAGACCTCCACAAGGCCCAATCGCTCGCCGACCAAAAAGTCAAAAACGTAATGCTTTTGAATGCCGCGCGCTTAGGCAATGTTGAGACCACAACTCGTTACTTGGAAGACGGCGGCGATATCAATGCTACTGACGCTGTCGGCAGCACTCCGCTCATGCTCGCCGCGCAGCGTGGCTACCCAAAAGTCGTGAAACTCCTAATCGAAAAAGGCGCCGACCCGAGTAAAACAAACCGCTTCGGGAAGACCGCCATTGATCTCGCCAAAGACCCGGATGTGCTCTCCATTCTCAAGTCTGCCCCAGCGAATAAGTGAAGTCCACACTCAGGCCGTAGCGCATCCCTATGAAAACCCGAAGAATCCCCCTTGCGGTGACAGCCCTTATGGCGCTGGTCCTACTGTCTGGTTGTTCTGGTAGTCCTCCACCCAATGTCATCAGCCAGGCGGTGGACTGGCAGCTCAGGCAGACCATCGGCGGTGGTGGTAGCAATCCGCTTTTTCAGAGCTACAAAATCACGAACAAATACGTCGAGCATTCCAGAGGCGAGGATACCTTTGTCTATGATTATGAGGCGAAGTGCGTAACCACTGGTGTCGAGACGACCATATCGGAGAGTGGCGGGCAGCGCTCGCGATGGTATTCAGACCCACGCGCCTCTAATGGCACACTGAGAAGTTTCGACGGGTCTGTGAGTCTCGTGAAGAAAGGAAACACATGGTATTTCCGAAATACGCAACGTTAACGAATGTGACAATTGTGGTAGGAGCCAAGTCGGTCGTTTTCATCAGCGCCTTCATTTTGGTAGCGTGCTCCCGTGGTCCAGAAATCGTCGATGCCAGGGGGCGCCAACTGCCAGCAGTCGGGGACAAGGCTTACTGCTTTGATGCCTCTGGGTCCGACATTCTTGTCCTGCGCGACCAATTCGCTTTTGAGGATTACTTGGCCCAATACAAGAAATTCGGGATCGCCGGACCAAGTAAACAGCAACTTCATGAGATCGATGGAAAGTTCGAATCCGAGGGGAAACTCTTCAAAATTCCTCAGAACACGACGGTCAAGGTGATTGCTTACTACGATGTTTACAAGGCGGCCCTTACCCGATTAGAGGCCGTCGCGGGCGAGAAGAACTATGCCTTTGTGGCCCAAGTTGAAATACTGGAAGGTCCGTCCTCGAGGAAAACCGCCTTCGTGGCGGCGGACAGCCTTCGGATGGACCGTCATTGAGGAGATTGAGCGTGGCGCTTACTAATTGTCCAGAGTGCACAAAGGAGGTCTCCACCGCAGCGAAGACGTGTCCTCACTGCGGCTTTCCACTGCCGAGTTTCAGAAAGGAGACGCAGCCTTCGAGCCCTTTGCCACCGCAGCGGAGCGCCGCGCAGAGTGCTCCGGCAGCCTCACGCGCACCAGCCGTCGGTGCAGGTAAAGGGTGCGGCGGTTGCTTGGGCATCACCATCATCGTCATCATTGTTTTGGCCATTATCGGGGCGTTGATTCCGGATGAGCCAAACTTCAAAGCTGGTAAAGCAGAGGGAGAAGCATTTCACAAAATCGCGCAAGATTATGGTCGTCGAACCCACTCGGTGCAAACGCATACAAGTGAATCAGCCTACGGGCTCGCAGAGTCAAGATGCCCAGGGAATTTGCAGGGTGAAGCCCGCGAGCAATGGATCAAAGGGTTTGTGGAAGGTTACTAAGAGGGTTTGCCAAGGCCCAGCGACGGTGGTTTGATTAAGACTGTTTACAAAAACGGTTTCCAAACCCATTCCCGGCCCGTAATATGGACCGTGAATTTGCAACTCGCTCTGAGTCCGGTCAGCAGAATGCCCCCTGCCAGGGGCGGCACCATCACGGAAACTGATCTGGTCCATGCCTTCCTCTCAGGCCGGAACGAGCGCACCGTCAAAGCCTACTCCCAGGACTTGGCCGATTTCCAGGCTTTCATGGGGGCTTCCACGGTGGATGAAGCAGCCAAGGTGCTACTCTCCAACGGCCACGGCCCCGCCAACGCCACGGCCCTGGCCTACAAGACCAACCTGGTCGAACGGGGGTTGCAATCCGCCAGGGTCAATCGCCGGTTGGCGGCGCTGAGGTCACTGGTCCAACTCGCCCGGATTATGGGGCTGGTCCCTTGGCCCTTGGAGGTCCGCAACGTCAAATCCATGCCATTCCGGGACACGCGGGGGCGAGGGAAACAGGGGTTCCGGCACTTGCTGGATGAACTGCGCGGCAAATGGACCCCTAAAGCCGTCCGGGACCGCTGCGCATTGCGCCTGCTTTACGACCTGGCGCTCCGATGCGGGGAGGTCGTGTCACTGGATGTCGAGGACGTTGACATCGCCCAGCCGACCCTGGCGGTCAGGGGGAAATGGAAAACATCGAAACAGGTTTTGAGCGTCCCGGAAGTCACCCAGGGCGCTCTCCGGGCATGGCTGGACGTCAGAGGCAGTGAACCTGGCCGCCCCTTCACCTGCTAACCGGACGCAGCAGGAACCGCACTTTGCCCCTGGCAACGATTTTCCAGACCGCCGCCAAGCCGCGACGGAGAAATGTCGGCACCGCGACGGCCAGTGGCTGGAAATGTTGATCCCTTTGTTGAACCCCGTAAGGCCA
Source organism: uncultured bacterium (assembly GCA_963749495.1). Taxonomy (GTDB): domain Bacteria; phylum Verrucomicrobiota; class Verrucomicrobiia; order Limisphaerales; family UBA8199; genus CAVQND01. The sequence goes on along the minus strand of CAVVMW010000007.1, from coordinate 185,553 downwards.
AAAATGGCCTTGTGGAACCCCGGATGGACCCGTCTTTTAGGGGCTCTCGCTGGCAGGCGGGCATCGATTTTCCCCTTATTTTGCAGGGTTCAAGCCGGAGTACGCCCGTTTTCCGGGGGAGTCGGATGGGGGTCGTTTTAGGTTTACGAAACCGGTGCCCCGTTGACCCATGGCGGTGTTGGGCGGGAGTTCGCAGAACCGCCCCGCAGGACCGGTGCGGTGGATTTGGCCGGCGGCTTCGCTACTGCCCCCAGCGGAGACTGGTGACCATGGCAGCCGGAGGCGCTGGTCAGTCACAGACCGCGCCCAGGGTGTCCCCATTTCCTGGCCCTGCCTGCCCGCCGAAAAATCCTCAGCCGCTGAACGATCCGGGAGCTGGAATTGGCGTTCCCCTGGCCGTCACCGACCGTTTTCCCGGCACCAGACGGCGCGGTTCGCCAGCGTAATATATTGCAACGAAGCATCTTACAGGAATTCTTCGCGCAATACGGAGAATACAAGATAATATTGTGAAGGCTGGATAGCCGATAGCCGATGCCACGAGACGAGCCGCGGCGCTTCACGTTTAACGTTTCACGTTTCCGCTTCCGGTTTGGGTTGAATTGGGCGATGCTGCGGGCATGATGCACCAGACTTCGCCAGTGATTGATTTGCGCAGCGACACAGTGACCAAACCCACGCCGGCAATGCGCCAGGCCATGGCAGAGGCGGAAGTGGGCGATGACGTTTTCGGAGACGACCCGACGGTCCAGGCGCTGGAGGCCGAGACCGCCGCGCTGCTCGGCAAGGAGGCGGCGCTCTACACCGCCTCCGGGACCATGGCCAACCAACTGGCCGTGCGCACCCACACCGAGCCGGGCGACGAGATCCTGGTCGAAGCCAACGCTCACGTCTATTACTACGAGGGGGGCGGGCCGGCCGCCCTGTCCGGGGTCATGTGCCGCTGCCTTAACGGCGAACGCGGCATCTTCGGCGCCGCGGCGGTCGAGGCGGCTTTGCGCCCCGTGGACCCGCATTTCCCGCGCACGCGGCTGGTTTGCGTGGAAAACACGCACAACCGCGGCGGCGGCAAGGTCTGGTCCCTGGAGCAGATCCGGGAGGTTGGGGCCGCCGCCCGCAAGCACGGGCTGCGGATGCACCTGGATGGCGCCCGGCTCTGGAACGCCTCGGTGGCCACGGGCGTTGCGGAGCGGGACTACGCCGCCCCATTCGACACCGTCAGTGTCTGTTTTTCCAAAGGGCTGGGGGCGCCGGTGGGCTCGGCGCTGGTTGGGTCCAGGAGTCTCATCGAGCGCGCCCGGCGCTTCCGCAAGATGCTGGGGGGCGGCATGCGCCAGGCCGGCATCATCGCCGCCGGCGCGCTCTTTGCCTTGCGCCATCACCGCGCCCGCCTGGCCGAGGACCACGCCCACGCCAAGGCGCTGGCCTGTGGCCTGGCCGGACTCCAGGGGCTGGAATCCGACCCCGCCGCCGTCGAGACGAACATGGTCCGGTTTCGACTCCTCTCTATGCCCGCCCAGCAATTGGCCGAGCGGCTCAAGTCCCAAAACGTGCTCGTCCTGGCGGTTGGTCCCGACACCATCCGGGCCGTGACCAGCTTGATGGTCTGTGCCCAGGACATGCGCAGGGTGGTGGAGGCTACGGCGCAGTGCCTGGGCCTCCGAGCAGGGCATGGACCTTCGGCATCCAGGTAGTTGTACTGGATCTGGCAGAACCTCCAATCCTCGCAGCCGTCGAGGATCTCCGGGAAGGCCTCGAATTCATCATGGAGCGAAAACCCCAGGGCCGAGACCTTCCAGCCCAGCCGCCCAAAATCGCGGTAGTTCATTCGGCCTCCCTGAATAGCAAGACCCTCGCCTCCTGAACAGAACGAAAGTCCCTTGTTGCCGAATCCGGTTGCCGTGGCTCGGGGCACCGGCTAAAATGGGATGCATGATAGTGGATGAGATCAGAGAACTGCTGCACGCTGAGCCTTTTCGTCCCATTCGGATTGTTCTTGGAAACCAGCAATCTTTCATCGTCACGCATACCGACTACCTGATGGTGAGCCCGGACGGGCAGACCGTGGTTCTTTACGATGAGCAAGGGCGTTTCAGAATTGTCAATGCCTCCCAGATCAGACTGGTGGAACCGCTCGAGGCCTCCTCGTCGAAAGGGCCGTAGCCCGCCCGACGCTCCCCGCTTGTCGGCGCGGTACCGCGCGCGGCAAACGGCTAATCGTGCCGAGGTTGGGCGACCGGACCCTCAATGAAGCTGTAGCGGCGGCTCTTGACCCGCCTTGGGCTCCGGTGTAAGGTCCGGCCATGGCAGATGTAAGCGCGCCGATGCTCACCAAGGAAGACTACCGGCTGCTGCCCGACAGCGGACCGCGGTGGCAGCTCGTCGAAGGAGAACTCTACATGTCACCGGCCCCGAACCGTTACCACCAGGTCATTCGAGGAATATCGAGTTCATGCTGCTGAAATACCTGGAGGAGCACCCGCTGGGCGAGCTTTACGACGCCCCGTTCGACGTTTATCTGAGCGAGAACGATGTATTCCAGCCGGACATCGTCTTCGTCAAGCGGGAGAACTTTGGCGTGCTCACGGATGCCGGCGTTGAAGGCACACCCGATTTCGTCGTCGAGATTCTTTCCCCCAGCAATGCCTATCTCGACAAGAAGGCGAAGCTGCGGGTCTATGCCCGCACCGGGGTGAAGGAGCTTTGGGTGGTGGACCCCGAGACCCGGCTGGTCCATGTCTATCATCTGCAGGCCGACGCCCAAAAGCCCGCCGCAACCTACGCCGTGGGCGAAACGTTCCACTCCATTCACTTCCCCGGATTGGCCATCTGCGCAGCCGGGATCTTCAAGAAGTAGCTTGACGAACCGGCACGGCCCCGATCGATGCCGCCGCATCAGGCCGCTCTTCGTTTCCTTCGTTTCCTTCTGTTCTGTTCCTGTGCCCAGCCGGCGGGACGCAGGAAAAGAACAGAAGGAAACGAAGGAAACGAAGGATCGAAGACCCAAATCGGATGTGGGAGCTTCGATCTGGAGGTCCAAGAAGAATTCTGTCTCACACCGCCCTGCCGCCGGGCGCTTCACAAGCGGCTTGCCCGGTGGGCCTGGGATGGCTACCGTGCCGGGCATGCCGCGCCAGAATTTGACCCTGGGCCACTCGCCGGACCCGGACGATGCCTTCATGTTTTACGGGCTGGCTCGCCGGCTGGTGCCGGCGGGGGATTTCGAATTCGAGCACTGTCTGCAGGACATTCAGACCCTCAACGAGCGGGCCACACGGGGCGAACTGGACATCACGGCCATTAGCTTTGCCGCCTATCCCGGCGTGAGCGGCCACTACGCACTGCTGCCCACCGGCGCCAGCATGGGCGACGGCTATGGGCCGATGCTCGTGGCGGGCCGGAAGTTTTCGCGGGGCGAGATCGCCCGCAAACGCATTGCGGTGCCGGGCACGCTGACCAGCGCATTCCTGGCCCTGCAGCTCTGGCTGGACAAGCCCGCCGCCCAATTCGATTACGTGGTCGTGCCGTTCGACCGCATTTTCCAAGCGGTCCGTTCCGGGGCGGCGGAGGTGGGGCTGATCATCCATGAAGGCCAGTTGACCTGGCAGAACGAGGGTCTGCAGGTTTGCGAGGACCTCGGGGTGTGGTGGGGCCGCCAGAACGGCGGTCTGCCCCTGCCCCTGGGCGGCAACGTCATCCACAAACGCCTGGCCCCCGCCGTCCGCAGCCAGGTCTCGGACATCCTGGCGGCCAGCATCCGCTACGGCCTGGAGCACCGCGCCCAGGCCGTCCAATACGCCCTGCAGTACGCCCGCGACATGGGCCGGGACCTGGCGGACCGGTTCGTGGGGATGTACGTCAACCATTGGACCCTCGATTACGGGGAGCGCGGGCGCCAGGCCATTGGCCGGTTCCTGGGCCGCGCCTTCGAACGCGGCCTGCTCCCGCGCGGGCCGGAGTTGGAATTTGTCCCCCAAGGAAAGTACTTTACAGGGCCTCCCCTCAAAACTACAGTTTAGCGATATTAGAAATCAGACGATGGATTAGACGAGGAATAGATTGGATAATTGGAAAGTATGGAAGCGAAAGCGAAAACGATCGGCGACTTCAAGCTGCACGAGCATGATACCGGCTCGGCGGATGTCCAGATTGCGCTGCTGACGCAGCGCATCAACCATCTGACCGAGCATTTGCAGAAGAACAAGAAGGATCACAGCTCGAGGCGCGGTTTGCTGATGATGGTTGGCCAACGGCGCCGTCTGCTGGATTACCTGCACATTACCGACCTGAGTCGGTACCAAACGGTCACCAGGAAACTCAAGCTTCGCAAGTAACACTCATATTGGACCATGGCCTGTCCTGACGAGGGCTTGGCCGGGACAGGGTCACCTTGGATAATTTCACTTTGATTGAGCCGGCTGACGCGAACGGCTCAATCGCTCACTTTAACGTTCGCGCCAGAAATGCTCCATTCCGCTGAGAAATTTCGTTCAGTCCCGAATGTATTCGGGATTCACTGAAGTTCCTCGGTGGCAATGGAGGTCAACATGTGTATATGCCAGAAAATGCCACCGTCTCCATTGGGGACAAACAAATCACTATTGAAACCGGGAAACTCGCAAAACAGGCCGACGGCGCTGTAAGCGTTCGCCTGGGTGAAACCATCGTCATTGTCGCCGCCGTGGGCGCCGCCAAGGCCAAAGAAGGCCAGGAGTTCTTCCCCCTCACCGTGGACTACCGCGAGAAGGCCGCCGCCGCCGGCAAGTTCCCCGGCGGCTACTTCAAACGCGAAGGGCGCCCCACCGAAAAGGAGATTCTCACCTCCAGGCTCATCGATCGGCCTATCCGCCCGCTCTTCCCCCGGGGCTGGTACAACGAGGTCCAGGTCCAGTGCATCGTCCTGAGCGCCGATGGCGAAAACGACCCGGACATCCTCGCCGTCCTCGGCGCCTCCTCCGCCTTGATGGTCAGCGATATCCCCTGGGACGGGCCCCTGGGCGCCGTCCGTGTCGGCCGTGTCAACGGCCAGTTTGTCGCCAACCCCACCCACAGCCAGAGCCTGGAGAGCGACCTGGACCTGGTCTATGTGGGCAACCAGACAGACATGGTCATGTTCGAAGGCTCCGCCAAGGAGGTCAGCGAGGCCGATTTCAACGCCGCCCTCCAGTTCGGCCACCAGGCCATTCAGCCCGCCATCGCCGCCCAGCGGGATTTGGCCGCCCGTGCCGGCAAACCCAAACGCCAGGTCACCCTCAATATCGTCCCCGAGGAAGTCCTTGCCCAAGCCAAGGCCCTGGCCGGCGACCGCATCATTAGCGCGTTGCTGACCCCGGGCAAGCTCGCCCGTGAGTCCGCCGTCACGGCCCTCACCGACGAGATCGGCAAGCGGCTTGTCGAAAAGTTCGGCCAGGAGAAGGTGACTGACTTCGTCCTCAAAGACGCCTTCTACTACATCCAGAAGGAGGCCGTCCGCGGCCTGATCATGAACCAGGACAAGCGCCTGGACGGGCGCGGCCTGGACCAGGTCCGCCCGATCCTCAGCGAGGTCGGCATCCTGCCCCGCGCCCACGGCTCGGCCCTCTTCCAGCGCGGCGAGACCCAGGCAGTGACCCTCTGCACCCTGGGCACCGGCGAGGATGCCCAGGAATTCGACGCCTACACCGGCGGCGCCAGCGAAAAGAAATTCATCCTCCACTACAACTTCCCCAACTTCTCCGTCGGTGAAACCGGCCGCATCAGCGGCCCGGGCCGGCGCGAGATCGGACACGGCGCACTGGCCGAACGCTCCCTCGAACCCATGGTCCCCCTCGAGACCTACCCCTATTCCATCCGCATCACCAGCGAGATCATGGAATCCAACGGCTCCACCTCGATGGCCACCGTCTGCGGCGGGTCGCTCGCCCTCATGGATGCCGGCGTGCCCATGACCCGCCCCGTCGCCGGCATCAGCATCGGCCTCTGCACCGAGCACGACGACAAGGACCGCATCTCACGCGCCAAGCTCCTGACCGACATCATCGGCTGGGAAGACGCCTTCTGCGACATGGACTGCAAGATCGCCGGCACCGACAAAGGCATCACCGGCTTCCAGCTTGACCTCAAGCTGCGCGGCATCCCCTACGCGCTCATGGCCGAGGCCGTCGAGCGCGCCCGCCTCGCCCGCCTGCACGTCCTGGCCGAGATGGCCAAGACCCTGGGCGCCTCCCGCAAGGAGTTGAGCAAGTACGCCCCGCGCATCGAGACCATCAAGATCAACCCGGAAAAGATTGGCGCTCTCATCGGCCCCGGCGGCAAGAATATCAAGAAACTCGTCGAAGAGTCCGGCTGCGAAATCAACATCGAGGACGACGGCACCGTCAACATCTACTCCGTCTCCGAAGAAGGCATGAAGATCGCCCGCGACGCCGTCCTGGGCATGACTGCCGAGGCGGAGATCGGCAAGATCTATCGCGGCAAGGTCGTCACCATCAAGGAGTTCGGCGCCTTCGTCGAATTCCTCCCCGGCAAGGATGGCCTGGTCCACATCAGTGAACTGGCCAACTTCCGCGTCAAGCAGACCGAGGACATCGTCAAGCTGGGCGACGAGATCATGGTCAAGTGCCTGGGCGTGGACGAAAAGGGCCGGGTCAGACTCTCCCGCAGGGCCGCCATGGCCGAACGCGACCAACAGATGTCAGGCCAGACCGAAACCGGCGAGCACCGGGAAGAACCAGGCGGCCAACCCGAGCGCAGCGAGCACCGGGGCGAGCGGAGTGACCGGGGCGAACGCCGGGATCGGGGCGATCGCGGCGGGCGCGGCGACCGGGGCGATCGCGGCGGGCGCGGCGACCGGGGTGATCGTGGCGGGCACGCAGAGCGGAGCGGACGCGGCGACCGAGGCGAGCGGGTAGGCGACCGAGGCGAGCGGGTAGGCGACCGAGGTGAGCGGGTAGGTGACCGCGGCGAGCGAGTGGGTGACCGCGGTGAGCGGGCAGGCGACCGCGGCGAGCGGGCAGGCGACCGCGGTGAGCGGGTAGGCGAGCGCGGGGAGCGCGTAGGCGACCGAGGCGAGCGCGTAGGCGACCGAGGCGAGCGGGCAGGTGACCGCGGCGAGCGCGGCGGATACGCAGACCGTGGCGACCGTGGCGAGCGTACCGACCGTGGCGAGCGCAGCAGCTACGCAGACCGTGAAGGCCGAGGGGAACGCGGAGATCGCCTGGATCGGGGCGGCGAGCGCGGCGGGACTCAAGAGCGGGAAGACCGCGGTGAGCGCGGTGACCGCGCCGACGTGGGAGGCGAGGGCAGCGAGCGGGGAGCCGAGCGCAGCGACCGCGGTGAGCGCGGCGAGCGGGGCGGCGAGCGTAGCGGCCAAGGAGGCGAGCGCAGCGAGCGACGAGCCGAGCGTGGCGGTCAGGGAGACCGGGCCGAGCGCGGCAACCGCGGCGGCGAAGGTAACGAGCGTGGCGGCCAGGGTGACAGGGGCGAGCGCGGCACCCGGGGTGAAGGGGGCGAGGGCGGCAACCGGGGTGGCGAAGGCCCCGAGCACACGTCCAGCGGGGAGCATCGGGAAGAACCCCCGGAGCAACAATAATCGTCCAGGCGTTCATTGACGAAGGCGAGCCGTTGCCGGCTCGCCTTTTTCTATTGCATCGGGTGGCCGCAGAGTGCCGGCAGGGGCGCTTATGTGGACATGCACACAGCGGCGTGAGAGGGGTGCGATTAAGAGCGTCGGGCATGCGCCCTGGGAGCTTTGTCCCGGAGGGACATCTGACAATAGCCCGGCGTTTCAACGCCGGGGACGCCACAAAAGGGACCCCTCGTCCCGACGGGACGACTGAGAACACTCCTTGCTTTCAACCGTCCCTTCGGGACGGACCTGCTCGTTGGGTCCGTTCACCCGGCGTTGAAACGCCGGGCTATTGTCGGATGTCCCTCCGGGACAAAAAGGCGCCGCGGGCTGACCGACAGTTTTCATCGTACCCCTTTTCACTCCGCTGTTGCGCGCGCCGGGCTGAGAGGCGTACATGCACGATATGGCTGAGCCCAATGACACCACTGCGCTGGACCGGGCGGACAAGACCTACCTGGCCCGCACCGTCTTCTTCGTCTTTCTGCTGACCTTCATGCTGGCGCGGATTATGGTCTTCCTGATTCTTCGGCCTGATAGCCTACGCTCCCTCGGTCGAGAAGTTCCGGCCGCGCCACTGGTGGAGCGCCATCATTCTCGCAGTCGTGGTAGTGGTCTTTTCCATTCTGCTGGTCGAATCGTTCCGCTACGCCCACCGCATCATCGGGCCAAGGCTCTACGAGATTGAGGTGGGTTCGCCGCCATGATCCCGGCAGACCTAGTCAATCCGGGCCGTTGGGCATTGCCAGGGCCGAGGCGGTGAAGACAGGCGCCCGGGCCAGGCCCTTGCTCCCTTGGCGGGTGAGCAGCTCATCCAACTGGTCCAGCGAGCGGTTGGCCACGCTTTGGTAGTTGGCCAATGTGGGCGCCAGGTCGCTCGTGAGGTGAAGCGCCGCCGGGGCTTGGACCGGCGATGGCGCCGGACGGTCCACCGGAGGGCCTAGCCGCAGGGCGGACACCGCGACGAGCGTTGCGACCAGCGCCCCGGCCACGGGCAGCGCGACCCGCGGGTCCAGCACAAGCCTGCGAAGCGACTCCGCCAGGACCGCCCGGAAGGGGCGCGAGGCCTCCGCCCGCAGAGCAGTTGCGACCCGGCGGTGAAATGAAGGGGGGACGGTCAGGCTTGCGTCCGGCTCGGCATTCCGAATCGCGGCCGTGACCTTCGTCAGTTCCTCGAAGCAACTGCGGCAGCGAGCGCAGGTGTGAAGATGGGCGCGCAGTTGCTCCGCTTCGGGCGCCTCAAGCGCCCCCAATGCCAGCCAGGCAATCCGTTTCCGGTTTCTCGCACAGGGTTTCATAGACTCGGCTCTTTGGTTTCGAGCTGGCCCGCCAATGTGCCAAGCTCTTTCATCGCCCGGAGTTTGTCCAGGGCATGGAACAGGCGCGATTTGACTGTGCCCACGGAACAACCCAGGGCCGCGGCAATCCCTTCCAGTGAATCATTGACGAAGAAGCGCAGGTAAATGACCTGTTGGTGCTTGAGGGGCAGCGCTTGCACGCATCTGCGGACCAGCGCGGCCTGCTCGCGCAACTGGAGCGCCTGGTCGGGGCCGGCCTGGCCATCGGTCAATCGCTCCAGGCGGCCATGGGCTTCGTCCTCGTCGGGCCTCGTCAAGCCCAGGAAAGGACGCCCGGCGCGGACGGTATTGCGATAGCGATTCAAGAGGATGGCACAGAGCCAGGTGAAAAACCGGCAGCGCCCATTATAGCGGCGCAGGCTCTTCCAGGCCTCCACCAGGGTGTCCTGGGCCAGGTCCTCGGCCAGAGCAGGGTTGCGGCAGAGGGCCGTGGCCTGGCGCAGCAGGCCCGCCTCATAGACGCGGCAAACCTCGCAAAACGCCTCGGCATCGCCGGCTCGCGCCCGGTCCAGCAACTCCCCGGCGTCTGAGGTTCCGAGGTTCATGAAGGTTGCGTTGATGGCAGACATCTTCCCTTTAGACACGTTGGTTCAAAAACCGTCACTCGTCTAAATCGGACCAAGCAACATGGGCACACTCATGGGGTTTTGGACCTTTGTCGCGGCCTTTGTCGGGGCCTTTGTCGAGTGCGCCATTCCTCGACAAAGGCTGCGACAAAGGCCGCGACAAAGGCTCTGCCACAATCACGTGGTTCGATTTAGTTCAGCGTTGCGAGGCCGAGTTGGTTATAGCCTGGCCCGCATACGGCCCATTGACCCGGAAGGCCGGACCCGCTGTCTCGACAAAGATGAGCACGCCCTTGCTGCGGCCGATGTCGTGCGCGGATTTGAGCTCGAAACCGCGATCAACGCCCTCCAAGACAAAGCGCCGGAAGCCAAAGGGCCCTTGGCCGCACGGGTCGGCCACGCTCTGCAATCCGGGCTCGCCGTGCAGCTTGTATTCCACGGCCGCGCGCACCTGGGCCAGGCAGGCCAGCACTCTGAATTCCCTCAAGCGCGCTGGTTCCAGGGAGGGCACAAAGTTCGAGATGAGCGGGTTGGCCGTTTGCGCCGCCTCGGCTTTGACCTGCGCCATGCGGGATTCGAACTCCCCGTAGGGCACCGCCAGGATGTCTGGCATCTTCTGGACAAACGATTCGGCGTCCCGCACCAGCTTGGCCACCCCATCGCTGGTCCCGCCCGCAGCCCGGCTGAGTTGCGCCCAGGGATCCTCCTCGCTCTGGTCCGGATTGCCAGGGCTGGACAACAGTTGACTCAAGGCCGCCATCACCTTGGCATCGTTGCCCGGGTTGGCCTTCTGCAAGTCCGCTATTTTGTGCAACAGCCAGTCCTGGCAAAGTACCCTCTCACCCATGTCGGACTGCGCCACCGTGGTCCGCGCCGGCAGCCTCTCCAGCCCCGCCTCCAACTCTTGCAAGGTCTCCGGAGAAAACCGTCCGAAATTCTCCGCCACGGTCGAGCAATTGATGGCCTCGATGGCGTTTTGGACCAGCACGGAGATCAGGGGGCCGTTCCGGGTGACATTCCTGGCCAGGGCGAACGAGGCGAGCAAGTCATCGCGCGCGTCGGCCTGGCGATCGTGCTGCAACTCCCACACGACGCGGAACCTCGATGCTTGGGCGACCGCCTTGGCGCGAGCCAGGTGGGGCAGCAGTGTCGAGGGGCCAGCGCTCCAATCCAGGCCCCAGTCGCACGGCACAGTGGCCTGCGCCGCCTGCCGCACCAGCTTGAACTGGTTGTCGTAGCCTTCAAACAGCGCGCCGAATCGTTCCGGCAGCGGCTGGCTGCGCCCCTCTTTCGAATACAGGTAAGCGTCATCCGCCTCAGACAGCGGCTCCGGCGCAACCAGGAATGCCTGGTAGTAAAGCAGCGCAGGATTGATATCGGTGCGGGACGGCTGGCCTGCGGCGCAAAATGTGCCCACCGCCGCGATGAGCAAAGACGAACAAATCGAAGTGCAAATCTTCATGGTTCCTTTCGGGTTTGGCAGTTCATTCTGCCCGTTAATAACGCCAGCCGGGCAAAAGGTTCACTTTTTTCCCGGAATCTTGAGTTTCCCAGTGTGGATTATATAGTAGCCCCATGAAACTCACGCTGCGTGGGGAGTATGCCTTGCGGGCGCTGCTGGTGCTGGGGCTGCACGAGGGCCAGGCGGTGGTGCGGATTCAAACCATCTCCGAGCAGCAGAACATTCCCAAGAGGTTCCTGGAGCAGATCCTCAACGACCTCCAGTCCGGCGGTTTTGTCCGCAGCAAGCGCGGGGTCTCGGGGGGCTACCGGCTGGCGCAGAGGCCGGAGCAGATAACCCTGGCGGCAGTGGTGCGGCACATCGAGGGGGCGCTGGCCCCGGTGCGATGCGTGAGCCAGCGGTTCTATGCCAAGTGCTCCTGCCCGGACGAATCCCGGTGCGCGGTCCGCAGCGTGATGAAGGAAATCCGCGATGCGGTGGTGGAGATAGCCGAGCGGGTGACCCTGGCCGAGCTGTGCGAACGCTCGCGCCAACTCCAGGGCCGGCCGCTGGAAAGCCCGGATTACGTGATCTGAGGCCTTTCAAATTTGTAATCCCCGGGAAAGGCCCCTGTCATGGAGGTGCTGTCTATTGATTGGAACACAGGAACCGACGGTTGCAGTGAAACAGAACCGAGATCGGCAACTGGAACTGGCAAAGGACAAAGAACTTATGAAATGGATATTTCAGCGTGTGAGCAACCGGGTGTCCGCCCTGGCATTGGGCGGGGCGGTGGTAGTGGCGGGCTCGGCCCTCGCCTTTACCCAGAAGAACAAAGCCGAATCCGACACCCCGCCCGTCAACGTGGCGGTGGACGAGCGCCCGGTAGCGCGCGATGCCACCGGACGAACCAGCTTTGCGCCGATCGTCAAAAAAGTCGGCCCGGGCGTGGTAAAGGTGTTCGTCACGACCAAGGCCCATAACACGAGTCTCAACGGGGTGCCGCCGGAGATGGACGATTTCATGAGGCGTTTTTTCGGGGACCAATTTGGCGGCCGGGTGCCGCGGCGCAACTTCGGCATCCCGCGCCAGGAAGGCATCGGCTCGGGCGTCATCGTCACCCAGGACGGTTACATCCTGACCAACAACCATGTCGTGGACGGGGCGGATGAGGTGAAGGTGGCCCTCCAGGATGGCCGCGAGTTCACCGCCAAGGTCATCGGGCGCGACCCCAAGACCGACGTTGCCGTGATCAAGATTAGCGCCAACAACCTGCCGGCTGTGCCGATGGCCGACAGCGACAAGGTGGAGGTGGGGGACATCGTGCTGGCCGTGGGCAACCCCTTCGGCATCGGCCAGACGGTGACAACCGGCATCGTGAGCGCCACGGGCCGCGGCGGGGCTGTCGGCCTGGACTATGAGGACTTCATCCAGACCGACGCGGCCATCAATCCGGGCAACTCCGGCGGGGCGCTCGTTGATGTCGAGGGCCGGCTCATCGGCATCAACACGGCCATCCTCAGCCGCAGCGGGGGCAACCAGGGGATCGGCTTTGCCATCCCCGCCAACATGGCCCGCGACGTCATGTCCGGCCTGGTCAAGGAGGGGCATGTCACCCGCGGATACCTGGGCGTCCGGCTCCAGGAAGTGACCCCGCCCTTGGCCAGGCAATTCAAGCTCCAGGATGCCAGGGGCGCCATCGTCGGCGACGTCCTCCCGAACAGCCCGGCTGAAAAGGCCGGAATCCAGAGCGGCGATGTCATCCTCGAATTCAATGGCAAGAAGGTCACTGACCCACGGCACCTCAAGCTCGAGGCGGCCCGCGTCCAGCCCGGTGAAACGGTGCCGGTGAGGATCCTGCGCGACGGCCAGACCCGCAAACTGGAGGTCAAGGTCAAAGAAATGCCGGGCTCCGAGACCCTGGCCAAAAACGACAAGCCCGCCAGTCCCGACAACGGCACGCTCAACGGCGTGACAGTGTCCGACCTGAACCGGGAGGCGCGGCAGGAGTTGAACGCGCCCGAAAACCTCAAAGGCGCGGTCATCACCGAAGTCCAGCCCGACTCGCCCGCCGCCGCGGCCTGCTCCGGCCCGGTGACGTCATCCTGGAGATCAATCACACGCCGGTCAGAAGCGCCGACCAGGCCGTGAAACTGACCGAGCATCCCGAGAGCAAGACCACCCTGCTCCGCGTTTGGCGCGAGGGCGCCAGCCGCTACGTCGTGGTGGAGGAGGGCCAGGAGGCGGGGAACGGCTGAGTGCGGAATGCGGAGTGCGGAATGACGAATGACGAATGACGAATGACGAATGACGAAGGCAGAATCTCTTCTTCTAATGATTTTGCCCTAAATGATTCTGCGTTCGATTCTGCCCGCTCCGCCTAGCATAGCACAATGTCTTGCCTTGCCGGATCGAACTTCGCCACCTTCTCCTTGAGGAGACTGAGCATGGCCATGTTGAGGGCGGCCTGGACGTGCAACCCGAACTGGACGTTGCTCACGGGCTTTTCGCGGCTCCGCACGCAACGGATGAAGTTCTGCCAGTGCAGCGGCGTCGTATCCATTTTTTGGGCGGGGAAGACGCGCGCTTGCCCTTTGACGGGCAGGACGGTGACGCTGTCGAAGCCGATGTTCCACTCGCCTGGATTCTGAAGCGTGAGGGTGCCCTCGTCTCCCCGAATGGCGGCCTCGGGGGGATAATCGTTGGCCAGGGAGCAGGGGATGACGATCGAGAGCTTTTCAGGGTAATCCAGGCACATGTTGAACGTATCGGGCACCTCGCGGTCGTAGGTCGTGTATTTGAAGATGCCGCCGGAGGCGACGGCGCGGGTGGGGAACTTCAGGCCGAGGGCGCTCACGAAAGGCGTGAAGACGTGCGGGAACAGGTCGGTGCAAGGCCCGCCGGCATAGTCCAGGTATTTGCGCCAGCTAAAGAAGCGGTCCACCGTGAAGGGCACCTTGGGTGCGTCCCCAAGGAAGGCCTCCCAGTCCAGGTCCGCCCCGGGCTTGGCCTCGCGGTCCGGGATGGGCATCCGCTCGCCCCAATCGCCGTTTCGGAAGAAGCCCGCAGTGACCAACTGCACGCGCCCGATGGCGCCCTGCCCGATCAGTTCGCGCACCTTCTGCCAGGCGGGGCTGGAGTTGCCCTGGTTGCCCACCTGCACCACGCGGTTCAATTTGATGGTCTCCTCGTAGAACTGCTTCGAGAGGGCGAATTGGGACCAGTGCCCCATTGGCTTTTCGCAGTAAACGTCCTTGCCCGCGCGAATGGCATCGAGCGCCTGGGGCACATGGAGCCGGTCCGGCGTGGCGATGCACACCGCATCCACGTTCGGGTCGGCCAGCAGTTCGGCGTGCCGCCCATAGGCCTTGGCGCCCGTTGCTTTGGCCGACTCGTCCAGCCGATAGCGGTAGGCGTCGCAGACCGCCACGATCCGGAGCTTCTCCCCGCCCTGGATGAGGTGCTGCACAGTGCCCACGTGGCTGGAGCCGCGCCCGCCGACCCCGATGAACCCGATGCCAACCTGGTCGTTGGCCCCGAGCACGCGACCCCGCGCCGCGTAAGGCGCCCCGCTCATAAGACCCACCGCCGCGCTGGCCACGGCAGTCGTCTGGATGAACTGGCGGCGGTTCAGAGTCTCTCTGCGTCGTTCGATTTTTCATAGTCCGATGTGTTTTGATCAGAGTTTTCACGCCCGGAACACCGTGTGACCGGGCAAGGTCTCATTGAGGGCCGCCGGGGCGCGCTTGTTCAGGCGCGCGGCCGCTTCCAACTCTTCCGGGAAAGCCTTCGCATAGAGTAACGCACCTTGCAGTTGGACGGCGGAGCGGCCAACCAGAGCAGCGACCTTCTTGACCGAGCCAGCCTGGCGGACCAGTTCACGCAAAAGCCAGATCGCCAGACGCGAGTTCTTCAGATACGCCATGCGACCCAGGGGCGTGTTGCGGAACTCGATACCAGGGAAACGCGCCGCGCGGAGACCCTCAGCAATGAACTGAGCGCCCAACTCCGTGGGTGGCGTCCCTTTGAAGCGGCTCAGATCGTTCAAATCTTTCCGCTCTTCCAAACTGAGCTTAATGGACAAGGTCGCGCTCTTATTCATAACCATACCCAGAATGCCATAGCAGGACTGGCCTGACCAGAGAAAATGGCAAACCCGGGTAACGGGCCAGTAACCAGGACCACGCATGCTCACTAAATGGCTCTCGTCATTCGTCATTCCCCGCGCCGCAATCCAGACCCAACACCCCCGCCGGAACACTCCACACTCCGCATTCCGCACTCCGCATTCGTTCCATTCGTCATTCGTCATTCCGAAAATCCGCCCCTTTTCCTTCGGCGGCTCCGGGGCTATCCTGTGAATCACGTGAGTGAGCGAGTCACAAAACCGGCCCTTGGCCGCGGGCTGGGCCCTCTGATGAGGGGGACCAAGACGCCACCGCCGGCCCCGTCGGCGGCAGCGGAGGGGCTCGCTCCCAAGCCGGAGGGCCTCTCGCCGGGCATGGCCGCGCTGGTGCGCGGCAACGGCGCCGGGCAGCCGCAGACCCAACCCGGCCCGCAGCCCCCTGGGCCGTCCCGGGCCCGAAGGCTCGTCCGGGCCTCGTTGCTGGTGGCCGATTTGCTGCTCGTGGGCCTGGCCGTGCGCGTGGTCGTTAAGGCCGAGGGGCTCCTGGACCTGGCCGGCATCGCATTGTGCATCTTCGCTATGGCCCTGGGCGCCTGGCTCTTCTGGCTTGCCTCGCGGCTGGAGTAAAGGATGTCGCGCGTCAGACGAGTCAGACAGGTCAGACGAGTCGGACCGGTCAGACTTCAAGCTCGACGTGCCCACGTTTACTCTCTCATGCTCAGGATCACTCCGCCGCTGACCAGGAGCGCGGCGGTGATCAGTTCCAGGCCAGGCGGCTTCCTCAGGAAAAAACAAAGCAGGAACGTGGACAAAACCGGCGTGGCGGCGGCGATGAGGCCCAGGGTCTGGACCTTGGCCCGCGGCAGCGCTATCTCCCACAATAGGTAGCCCGCTGCCAAGGGTCCGGCTCCATACAGGAGCGTCAGGCCCCGCGCCGACGGGACCGCCTTGGCCGGCATGCCCCCGCCCAGCCCTATGACTGCGCAGGCGACCAGGCCGATGATGACAAACCCGATCGGGCTGGTCGCATAATCCTGCGCCCAACCGCGCCACCGCGCCAGGATCGCCGAATAAACCCCCCAAGTGACCGCCGCCACCGACGCCAGCAGATAGGGCAGCAGACTATCGCCCCGAGACACCCCGCCCGACGTGCCGGACAAAACCGCCTCCCGTATTTGCGGCAGGTTGACCAACAGCAGCCCTGCCAGCGCCAGCAGCATCGCCGCTGCCAACCGCCCCGTCAGGCGCACTCCCGGCACCCACCAGGCGCTCAAGACCACCGTCAGAATCGGCCAGAGATAATTGACAAGGTTGACCCCGAAGACTTGCCGGGCAGTCGAGGCCGACAGGGCCCACGGCCAGGCCAGCCCATACATCACAAAACAGCACACCGGCACCGCCCAGAGCCGCCAGGGCAGCCGCACCGCGCTCCGCAATTCCCCGTGATACACCCGCCGCCAGCCCAGTTGCAGTACCCCTCCGGTCAGTGAACTCAGCGCCACAAACGGCCACGTCCCCATCTGCCGCGCCCCCAGGAAGACCAGCGACGAGCCAAATGACCAAAACAGTATGGCCCCCGCTCCCAGCAACAATCCCAGCCGCGAACCCGCGCCCTTCTTGGACTCTTGCAACCCCTTCTCAGTAGTCATGAACTGTCACAGCATGAATTGACCAGCTCCCGGTTGCGCTGCACCACGCCGGCGAACAGGCCGAGGTAGTCTGCGAAATTGCGGCGCGGACGCTTTGCTACTTCGAAGCGCCGAACCACCTCCGGAGTCCCAAAGCGCAGCGCCATCCGCATGACAGCGGCCTGGGAGAGATGCGTCTTGAGGGCCGCCTCCTCGATCATACTCTTGGTTTCCGGGTCCACAGGGACTGGCAATTGCGTGTGGCGTCTCATACTACTAAAATACTATTGATTGCTGGGCCGCACGCAAGCCCCCTTTGGGAGCCCAGCGTCTGTTTTGACTCTGCGGGGCCGTAGGAACTACACTGGGCAAGAACTTGAAACACGACCTCCGCGCCGTGGCGCGGCATTTCCAAATCCACGGCGAGTTTTTGCAGGCGGGGCCTTACGGCAACGGCCACATCAACGACACCTACTGCGTCGTGTTCGACCAGGCCGGCGCGCCGGTGCGCTACATCTTCCAGAGGGTCAACCATCACATCTTCACAAACCCGCCGGCCCTCATGGATAACATCCAGCGCGTCATCGGGCACCTCCGCCGGAAGTCCGCCGGCCAACCCGGCTGGAGCCGCCGCGTGTTGACCCTGATCCCGGCCTGCGACGGCCTGGCCTATCACCGCGACCCGCGCGGCAACTACTGGCGCGCCTACATCTTCATCGAAAAGGCGCGGACCTTCGAGGCCGTCGAATCCCCGCAACAGGCCCTCCAGGCCGCCAGGGCCTTCGGACGCTTCCAGCAACTCCTGGCCGACCTGCCCGCGCCGCGGCTGCACGACACCATCCCCGATTTCCATCACACCCCCAAACGATTCGCCGCCCTGGAAAAGGCCATTGAAGCCGACCCGGCCAATCGCGCCCGGCTCGCCCGGCCGGAAATCGAGTTTGCCATGAGGCACAAGGCGATTTGCAGCCTGCTCCTCGATGCGAATTTGCCGGAGCGGGTGACGCACAACGACACCAAGTTCAACAACGTCATGCTGGACGACGCCACGGGCGAGGGGATTTGTGTGATCGACTTGGACACGGTCATGCCCGGCCTGGCGCTTTACGATTTTGGCGACATGGTGCGCACGGCGACCAGCCCGGCAGCAGAGGACGAGAGGGATTTGTCGCAAGTGAAAATGCAATTCCCGATGTTCGAGGCGCTGGTCCGCGGCTACCTGGCCTCGGCGGCCGCCTTCCTGACCCCCGCCGAGAAAAGGCTCCTGCCCGCCTCCGGCAAGCTCATCACCTTTGAAATCGGCATCCGCTTCCTCACGGATTTTCTGGCCGGCGACGCCTATTTCAAGGTGCATCGCCAGGGCCACAACCTCGACCGCTGCCGCACCCAGTTCAGGCTCCTCCAGTCCATCGAGCAGCAGGAAACGGCTATGGCCAGACTGGCCGAGGGCTAAAGGCTAAAGGCTAAAGGCTGAAGGCTGAAGTGCGGGAACGGGGTGCCATGGGTCGTAAGGACGTGTGGGCTGCCTCATGCACCTTTGGCCTCTGCACTTTAGCCTTCAGCCTTTAGCCTTCAGCCTTTAGGAGCCGCCCATGGCCTGGAGGAGGCGGTCCTTGTAACTGCGCCGCGCGTTGAGGCGGACGCCCGATTTGAGCACGGCCACGCAGTCGCCTTGGCCCAGGGGCGCCAGCTCGCGCAGGGCCTCCAGGTTGACCAGGAAGGCGACTCCCCAGTTCAGGTCGCAAAGCTCAATCCAATGACGCCGCGCCCGCCCCGCCGGCGCTCTGCCGGGGCGCCGGCCTGTGTCGTTATGTGGTTCTCACTCATGCGGGCTCTGCAGCGTGTTGGCCATGGCTGGGAGCATAGCGCATTCCAGGCGCCCTCCCAGCCTCAATTCATGCCCGCCGGAATGCACTGCCACGCTGACGCCAATGCCCTGGGCCCGCATCAGGCCGGCCACATATTCCACACCGCGGCAAATCCAAGGGAAATCCCCATCCCCGCCGTCTTCCAGGGTGATTGCCTTGAGGGAAATGCCCCGGGCGCGATAGGCGGCCAGTTTGTCGCTCCAGCCGCCCAGGCCCTTTTCATAGCGGGCAAGCAGGGCCGCCTGCGAGTCCGCCGCGTTGCCCGGGGCCGGCCATGCGATGTGCGGGTAAGGCAAGGCCAGGTCGGGAGCCACGGCGGCGGCATAGGAGACGCTCAACCCCTCGAAGAACGTCTCTCGGGAGGGGCTGTTGAGCCGGGCCTGTACGTAATCCCGGAAGGTCCGGCGCCGGGCCGCATCGCCCAGGCCCTGACACCGTCCCAGAAGGGCCTGCCATCGGAGAAGCTGGCGTTGGCTCACCAGGCCCGAGTCCCTCAGACCGTCCGGATCAAAGAGCGCCGGGCTCAGGGCATAGACGGCGCTGAACCGGTCCGGGTGCTTGAGCCCCAGCACCAGCGCCCCGGTGCCACCCATGCCATGCCCGGCCAGGCCGCGGGCCGTAGCGGCCGGCACGGTGCGGAAGTGCCGGTCCATGTACTGGACCACGTCGTTGACGACGTAATCCTCCCAATTGCCCGTTAGGGGCGAGTTGTGGTACCAGCTTCCGCCCAGGAAATGATGAGCGTTCGGCACCACGACGATGACCTCTCCGGCGGCGCCGTTGCGGATCAGGCTGTCCATGGCCTCCTTCAGGCGAAATCCCTGGTAGGAGCCGCCTGTGTAACGCTCGATGATGTTGTCGAAGTTCGGCAGAAAATAAAGCACCGGGAAGCGGCGTGTGCCCTCCCGATACGAGGGAGGCAGATAGATGGCCAGTTGCTGCCGCGCCGAGATCCCAAACCGGTTGGCCGCGAGCGACGGCGCCTCGAACTGGCGGCAAACCAGTTGTCCGCCGCGATGGGTGCAGGAGCACAGGAGAAAGAGCAGCAGGAAGCTCAGGACGCGGAACAGGGCAAGGCTCATGGAACGTATCCAGGACTCTGGGATCGCGCATCGGGACCGTGCAACGGACGGGTCTAGCCCGGCGCGGAGCGTTTTGGACTGCCGCAGTCCAGAACCTTGCGGGCTCGGGGTCGGTTCATGGAGAGGGTCCAGTTCATTTTGCTCACACTGTTTGGGTCCCCGTCGGCGAGGGGATGGTTTTGGCCCGCGCCTCGTCCGCCGGGCGGGCGCGCTGCCATTTCATGCCGAAGGCCACACGGAGGAGGTTCCAGGGGCGGATGGCCAGGGCATAAATGGCCCAGCAGATGAGAAACGTCGCGGCGGCGGCGAGCGGGAACTTCACCGCGATGCTCCAATTGGCATAAGCCAGATGGTAACCAATGATGATAATCACGGTCTGGTGCAAAATGTAGAAGGGATAGACCGCTTCGTTGGCGCGCCGGAGGAAGGGATGATTGAAGCTCAAGTAGCGCCGCCCGTATCCCAAGGCGGCCAGCAGCCACATCCAGATATGAAAATTGTTCAGAAAATGGTAAACCACCATGGCCGCCGTCGGCGCATAACGCCGCTCGGAATACCAGAGCGGGTGCAGGATGCCCAGCGTCACCACTGCCGCCAGCAGGAACTTGCGCCGCTGGGCCGCGATGCGGTCATAGACACGCGTGCCCGAGGCCAGCGCGAAACCGATGGCAAAGAAGGTGAGCTTGTGCGAGAAGTTGGCCCAGTCGGACACGAGGTTGTTCGCATCGTTCGGCCAGAACGGCCTGAGAAGGGCATCCGAGAGCGCCGCGGGGATGAAGAGGCAGGAAGAGCGCCCATGGGCGGCCTATCCACCGCTGCGCCCGTTCCAGCCACGGCCGCCCCCGGCTCGAGCGCAGCCACGCAAATGCCGGGAGCAGGAGCATCGAGTAGGTCCAGATGTAGGGCACATACCACAGGTGGTGCCAGGAGAGGTTGCCCTGCGGATAGCCGCCCGAGGTGAATGTGGTGGGATAGAAATCCCAAAACGAGGCGTATTGCTGATGGTGATAGAGCCGCTCGTGATAAACCTGGGGCGGGATGACGACGAGCATCCCGAAGACCAGCGGCAGCAGCAGGCGCTTGTGGCGTTCGAGGAAAAACCGCCAGGTGGAGTAACGTTCCATGGCGAACCAGACGGCGGAGCCGGAGATGAAGAAGAGCAAGGGCATTCGCCATTGGTGCACGAACCGCATGACGTAGTCGAACCCCGCGTTGGTCTCGATGTTCTTGACGTGCCAATCCCAGGTGCTGAACAACATGCCCGTGTGGAAGAGCATGAGCAGGGCGAAGGCAATCACCCGCAGCCAATCCAAGTCGTAGCGCCGATTCATGTCCGTGCTCCAATTTGCCGCTTAAACAACACCGTCTTGCGCCGGCTCGCCAGCATTATGTCACCAACCGCTGTGCCGGGCGAACCAAAGGCTGCGCCGGCGGCACGAACAGCGCGTCGGCGTGATTAAACTCGAGAGCTTCGCAGCCTTCGAACGCCCCACCCTGGTCATGATGAGGTGCGAAAGTGTCTTTCAGATCCAACGCTGGATCGTGGATAACTTGGAGCGAACCGAGGAGGGGCCAAGAGTGGCCCAGACAGAATCGCTCCCGGGCCGTTTCATTCCCGTTCCGGCGCGTTCATTTCTTCATTGCGGATTGCGCCACCGCCACTTGTTCGCTCTTCCTCCTCTGGAGCTTATAGTCCTTGTATTGAGAATAAAGGTGGTCGAGAATTTGTTCGCGTGTGTAGAGACGCTGGCTCCTGTCAACCACGACATCCAACAATTCATCAAGCTGCTTTTTTGAGCTGGCCTTTTCGCCTGGCAAACTTGGCAGACCATGTTCCCATTGCCACCAGGCTTCGAGAATCCCCTCAATTTCAGGATTTCGAGCCATCGAATAGTTGGGCGATTAGCTCGTTTGTCTTCTGAGAATTCTTTGGGCCACACTCGCAACGAAAGGTCGTATGGAGAGAATCGAGAGTGGCCTGCACATCCTCCAACGTGAATTTGAAGGGGGACGAGGCTGTTGCCGCCATCCCGTCTTTCCTGGCCGCCCAAACAAGGGCCTCCCCGCTGGCGATCAGACCGGACAAATAGGGGCGATGGGTCCCTTCGGATATGAATCTCTCCTCTAGATCACGAAACGCAGCCGCTTCCACAAGCCAACCCGCGGCTCTCAACGCATTTGCGAAGTCCGGCTGAACACCCGGCTGTGCGGCAGCCGAATTCATTATCGCTTGAAAACACTCAACCGTAATCCCCTTCAGTGGCTCAGACGCCATCGCGTCTCGCACCACCTGATCATGACTCGCGGTGGGAGGGTCTGCTGTGATCATAATCAGAACATAATCAGCACAAATTCACGATCACAGCTAAACACAAGCCGTGGAGGGCGTCAACTTGAGAAAACGGCGCCCCCTGGGCGCATCGGGTCTGTAGCACCATGGCATTGGCAAGTCCCGTGGGGCAGACCAGAGGTCTGCCCCACAGTGGTACAACCCAGATACCCCCTCGCCCCCTCGCCCTGCCTAAAACTTTTTGCGCGGGCGCCGCCGCCGGGATAACCTCCCAAAGGACCAAGACATGAACGAACAGGAATCCAGAACCGCCGGAGCGGCGGCGGGCCCCGCGGACATCGAACGGCTTCGCGCAGAGATCGACGCCATCGATCAGCAATTGGTGGCGTTGCTGGCGCAGAGGCGGCGTGTGGTCGAGCAGGTTGTGCGGGTCAAGCAAGACCACGATTTGCCCACCTTTCACCCGGCGCGCGAGGAGGACCTGATCTCGGCGCGCCGCGCCCAGGCCGTGCGGGCGGGCCTGGACCCGGATTACATCGAGGACCTCTTCCGGGCAGTGCTGCGCCATTCGCGGGTGGGGCAACTCCAGACGCTGGGGCGGCGGGGGGCGCGGCCGGGCGCCCGCGTGCTCATTGTCGGGGGGTGCGGCAGCATGGGCCGGTTTTTCGGCGGGTGGTTCACCCAATCGGATTACGACGTGCGCATCCTGGACCGGGATGACTGGCCCCAGGTCACCACGCTCACGGCCGGCATCGAACTCTGTCTGCTGGCTGTCCCGATCGATGTCACCGCCGCCGTGGCGGCCAAGATAGCCCCGTCCTTGCCCTCTGGTTGCATCCTGGCCGACATCACCAGTCTCAAGCGCGAGCCCTTGAGGGCCATGCTCGAGGCCCATCCGGGGCCTGTCGTCGGCCTCCATCCCCTCTTCGGGCTGGCCACGGCGAGCATGGACAAACAGATCGTCGTGGTCACACCGGGCCGCCAGACGGAGGCCTGCCAGTGGCTGCTCGAGCAATTGGCCACCTGGGGCAATGTCCTGGTCGAGACCTCGCCGGAGGAGCATGATGAAGTCATGGGCATTGTCCAGGCCCTCCGCCACTTCGCCACGTTCGCCTTCGGCCAGTTCCTCCACTCGCGGCGCGTCCCGATCCTCCGCACGCTTGAATTGTCCAGCCCGATCTACCGCCTCGAATTGGCCATGGTCGGCCGCCTCTTCGCCCAGGACCCATCCCTTTACGCCGAGATCGTCTTTGCCACACCCCAGCGCCTGGCGCTGCTCAAGGAGTACCTGCAATCCCTCCAGCAGAACCTGGGCTGGGTCGAGCGCGGGGACAAGGCGGAGTTCATCGCCCGTTTTCGCCACGTGGCCGAGTGGTTCGGGCCCTTCAGCGAACAGGCCATGCGCGAGAGCACGTTCCTGGTGGAAAAGCTCGTGCACAGGTTCTGAAATCCGTCCCTTTTGTCGCTTTTGTCCCTCGCTGAAGGGACAAAAGGGACAAAAGGGACGCGATGACTTTATGGCGGCCAACATTTGGGCTTTCCACTAGCCGCCTGTATAGGTAAGTACCGGTCATGGCAGAAAATCTCACCATCGGTTTCCTTGGGGCGGGCAAGATGGCCACGGCGCTGGCGCGGGGTTTTCTCCGGGCGGGGCTGGTTGCGGCAGAGGGGATCATCGCCGGCGACCCGAGCCAGGAGGCGCGGACGGCCTTCTCGAGGGAGACGGGCGCCAGGACATCGGGTGCCAATGCGGAGGTTGTCCAAGCGGCGGCGGTGCTGATCCTGGCGGTCAAACCGGACCAGGTGGCCGGCGTGCTGGCCGAGATTCGCAGCCACTTCACACCCCGGCACCTGCTGCTCTCGATTGCCGCCGGGGTGCCGCTGGCCCGGCTGGAGGCCGGGCTGGGCGCGGGCGCCCGCCTGGTGCGCGTGATGCCCAACACGCCGGCGCTGGTGGGCGCTTCCGCCACCGCCTTTGCGTTGGGCAAGTCGGCCACGCCCGAAGACGGCGCGCTGGCCCAACGGCTCTTCTCTTCGGTCGGCATCGCCTTCGCTCTCAAAGAAGCCCTGCTCGACGCCGTCACCGGTTTGAGCGGGAGCGGGCCGGCGTATGTGTATGTGCTCATCGAGGCCCTCAGTGATGGCGGGGTGGCGGCGGGCCTGCCACGCGACATAGCCATGCGGCTGGCGGCCCAGACGGTCCTGGGCGGGGCCAGGATGGTCCTGGAGACCGGGCTGCACCCGGGCGCGCTCAAGGACATGGTTGCCAGCCCGGGCGGCACCACGATCGAGGGCATCCATGAGCTGGAAAAGGGCGCCCTGCGCGCCACCCTCATGAACGCCGTCCGCGCCGCCGCCGACAAGTCCAGGAAGCTGGGCCTGTGACCCTCCCTCCTCCCACTGAACGGCAGGCGCGGCTCATCTGGCTGGCGGCGACGGGCCTGGCCATAGCGGTGGTGGTGGCGCTGGTGGCGGCCCTGATTTGGGGGCTGGGCAAGGTGGTGCAGATCCTCTCGCCGGTGCTTTGGCCGCTGGCCGTGGCCGGCATGCTGGCCTACCTGCTGGACCCGTTGGTTGATTTCCTGCAACGCAAAGGCACCTCGCGCCTGCGCGCGATCGTGACCGTGTTCGTGGGGGCACTCTTGCTGTTGGGAGTGCTCTTCGGCAGCGTGGTGCCGCAGTTGATCCACGAGACAGGCCAATTCGCCTCGCACGTGCCAGCCTATGCCAACCGCGTGGCCGCCTCCCTCGAACTGTGGATCAACCATCCGCCGGCCTGGGCGCGGACGATGTTCGGGCGGCAGCACGCGGCGGCCGCTCCCGCTTCGGCGGGCGGCCCCGGCCTCACCAACCAGCCCGGCCCGGTCGAGGCGGCCAACCCGCCCGCCCTGAGCGGCTCGACCAACACCCTTGCCGGCGCCGCAACCAATGCCCCGCCTTCACTCCTGGGCGGCGCGCTCGCCCAGCAGGAACTCCAGGCCGCCGCCGGGTGGCTGGCCCAGGCCCTCCAACAGGCCGGGCCCTGGCTTTGGAGCCAGGCCGGCCGAGTCGCCTCGTGGTTTGGCGTGCTGGTGGGACTGGCCCTGATCCCCGTCTATACGTTCTATTTCCTGCTCGAGAAGCGGAGGATCTCGTTGAGTTGGACCGATTACCTGCCGGTGAGCGATTCGCGGTTCAAAGAGGAGTTGGTCTTCGTGCTCAGATCGATCAACGATTACCTGATCGCCTTTTTTCGGGGCCAGTTGCTGGTGGCGATCTGCGACGGGACGCTCTACGGGATCGGTTTTCTGGCCATCGGTCTGCCCTATGCAGTGCTGATCGGCGCCATGGCGGTCGTGCTCACGATGGTCCCGTTCCTGGGGGCGATAGCGACGTGCTGCACCGGGCTGATCATTGCCCTGGTGCAATTCGGCGATTTGCTGCACCCGGTGCTGGTGCTGGTCGTGTTTGCCACCGTGCAGGCGCTGGAGGCGCTGTTGATCTCGCCCAATATCATGGGTGGCCGCGTTGGCCTGCACCCGGTCACGATCATCATCGCCGTCATGGTCGGGACCACACTGCTGGGCGGCCTGCTCGGCGGCATCCTGGCCATCCCGCTCACCGCCGCCCTGCGCGTGGCCATGTTCCGCTACGTCTGGAAGAAATCCCCGGCAGGGGCTCGGGACAATACTCACACCTCCTCCGGCACGGCCCAGGGCAAGCGATAGGCGGGGCGCTTGAGGAAGCGGTTGGCCTCCGGGGCGTCCGGGAACGATTCCGTCTGCGCGTCAAAGGCCAGCGTGCGATTGCCGGCGCGCCAGGCGATGTTGGCCAGGTGGCACAGGAGCGTCGAGTGATGCACCGCTTCCACGTCCGAGTGGGGTTTTTGCCGGGAGCGGACGCAGTCGATGAAATTGTCCTGGTGCAAGCGGTCGCCCTGGCGGCCGAAGTGCGAGGCAACCAGTTCGCCCTTGGCGTCAAAGGCCTGCCAGCCGTCGCCGTGCCGGCCAACGTACATGAACCCGCGGGTGCCCAGCAGTTCGATGCGGGTGCCGTTGAAGGGCCAGTTGGGCAACCGGTCCTTGTCGCGCAGCTCCATGGGGGTCTTGTTGATGTAGGGCGTCCAAAGACAGGCCTCGAAGAGCAGGGTGTAAGCCCCGTAATCGAACGCAGCCAACTGCGTGTCCGGGGTGTCGCGTCCGTCCTGGAGCACCTGGATGCCGCCGCTGTGCGACACCGTGCGCGGCGGGGGCGGGTCGCCCAGGAGGTAGCGCGCCAGATCCAGTTGGTGGACAGCGTCGCCGGGGATGGGGCCGCAACTGTACTCGAACATGTTGAGCCAACTGCGCCCGGGGTTGTAGGGCAGCTTGGCCGCCGGGCCGCACCACATCTCGTAATCCAGCTCCGGCGGCGGCGCCTGGTCCGCGCCCAGGTTCATCGGGCTGTGCGGCATCATGTTGAAGACGCGCACCAGCCGCAGGTCGCCCAGCCTGCCGCTTCGCACGTATTCGAGCGCCTCGGCCGCATAAGCCGAGCTGCGGCTCTGGGTGCCCACTTGGACCACACGCTGATATTTGCGCGCGGCCTGAATCATCTTGCGGCCCTCCCACACGTTGTGCGACAGGGGCTTCTCGACATAAACGTCCTTGCCCGCCTGGCAGGCCAGGATCGTGCCCAAGGCATGCCAATGGTCCGGCGTGGCATTGACCACCGCGTCCACGCTGCGGTCCTCCAGGATGCGGCGGAAGTCCTGCACTGCTTTGGGCTCCTTTGCCTGGACCGCCGCCACCGCCTTCTGCGCCTGGCCCATCCGCCGCGTGTCCGCGTCGCACACGCAGGCCACTTCGGCGTCCCTCCGCCCCGCAAACGCCGTCGCCAGGTAAGTCCCCCGGCCCCCCGTGCCCATCACGCCGATGAGGACCTTCTCGTTAGGCCCGGCTGCACGGCCCCCCGGCAGAATGGCCAGCGCCGTCGCGGCGCTCATCGAGGTCTTGAGAAATTCCCGGCGATTTGGGGTGTGCGCGTTCATAACAAGGTTTGTGCAACGCCCCCATTATCCCCATATCGAGCGCCGGCTTCAATGCAGAATCGTTGTTGGCAAAATCATGGGAAGCGGAGACCTGTCAATCCCAACTCCCAATAGACGACGTCGGGCAACGGGTTGGAGTAGTAGGGGGCAATCCGGTTGAAGTCCAGCGACTCGTAGAGGGACATCGCCTCTTTGAACCTGGCCAGCGTGTCGAGGCGCATCGCGCCATAACCGAGGGCAATCGCCTGCTCCAGGATGCGCAACGCCAGGGCCTTGCCGACTCCACGTCCCCGGTATTCGGGCCGGACAAACAGCCGCTTCATCTCGCACAAGCCATCGCCGCCGGCGAACTTCCGCAGGGCCACGCACCCGGCGGCTCGTTCCCCGTCAATTGCAATGAAGAGCGCGCCGCCGGGCGGCGCGTAAGCCCCAGGCAGCCCCGCCAACTCCGCCTCGAAACTCTGGAAGCAGAGATTCACGTGGAGATACCGCTCATACTCCCGGAACAGAGCGCGCACTTCCTCGATTTGCTCCGGGCTGGTTGCCGCGACAATGCGGATGGGCAGTGTTGTCATAGACAATAATCCCACAGCACGAAGCCAACATCCGCCCCTGGCCGGCCAATGGCAAGTGCCAAAGTCGGCCCAAGGTAACCGGTCAATGAAGGCGGGAACAGAGTCCCCGACGGACCCCTCACCCCAGCCCTCTCCCCTTCGGAAGGGGAGAGGGAGAAGCGTCGGCAATCTCGCGAGCTTCCAGGCGCCTGCGCTTCCTCAAAGCGCCACCGCGAACTCTCCCTCTCCCCATCTGATGGGGAGAGGGCCGGGGTGAGGGGTCCGCCCGCAGTGCTGCTCCCTCTCTCACTTCTAAGTAACTACTTCACAACACGTTGGCGGGCAGGTGGTTACAAAATCAGCTAAAAACCGCTTTTTGAGCAGCAAATAGCCAAGTTACTTCCTTCCGCCCGCCGCCCTCGGCGGCTGATTTGCTGAGGCCTTACGGCCAAGGGCGGCCCGGGCACAGGGCTGGCCCAGGGGCGGCACACCGTGTATGTTCCCGTGCGGCACACACCGTGCCACGCCATGGCCAGGACAAGCGCAGGTTTGTTGATGTATCGTCTCCGGGACGGCGAGGCGGAATTCCTCCTCGTCCATCCCGGAGGACCGTTGTGGCGGAACAAGGACGCCGGGGCCTGGACCATCCCCAAAGGGGAGATCGAGCCGGGCGAGGAACCCCTGGCCGCCGCAAGACGCGAGTTCCAGGAGGAGATCGGCTTTGCGCCGCCAGGCCACCTGGCGCCCCTGGCGCCGATCAAACAAAAGAGCGGGAAGGTCGTCTGGGCCTGGGCGTTCGAGGGGGATTGCGACCCTGCCCAAGTGCGGAGCAATTCCTTTTCCATGGAATGGCCGCCCGGCTCGGGGCGATGGTCCCAGTTCCCGGAGGTGGATCGGGCCGCCTTCTTCCGCTTCGAGGCCGCCAAGGAGAAGATCAACCCGGCGCAGGTCCCTTTTCTGGAAGAGGCGCTCAGAAGTTTTCCAGGACCAGGTTGGCCAGAAGATCCAGCCACTCAACGGAGACCGGCTCGGTGAGTTGGTAAGAGCGGGCGAAGTCCTCTTCGAAGAGTTCGCGTTTGAGTGAGGCGGCAAAGGCGGGGTCGGAGGTGGCGAGGTTCTGTTCCTGGTTGAGGTGCAGGCTCAGGTGATTGAGGTTGCCCGAGCCCAGGCACGCCCAATCGTCCACGAGCAGGGCCTTGACATGCGTCATGCCCGGGTAGAAAAAGACGCGCACGCCCTGCTGGAGCAGGTAGTTGGCAATGACCAGGTTGCTGCGGCCGCCGGCCTTGAGGTCGTTGACGTGCGGCAGCACCACGCGCACGTCCACGCCGCGCTGGCGGGCGCGCACCAGGCCGGCGATGACCCGGTGGTCGAACAGGTATGGGTTTTCCACATAGACGTAGCTCCGGGCCTTGCGGAGCGATTCGAGCACGGCTGTGGCGAAGGGTTTCCAGGCGGTCTTGGTGGGCAGGCGGCGCAACTGGCCCCAGGCCCCGGGCGCGGCGGCCTTCGCGCCGTCGGCCGGGCCGTCGAGCAGCGCCGCCACGTAGGCCAGGTCGCCCAGCGGACCCTCGTGGGCCCAGTCGCGGCGGAAGCGAGCCTCGAGCGACGCGACGACCGGCCCGCGCACCTCCGCCATGAGGTCGTGCCACTCGTAACGATACTTGCGGCCCAGGTTCATGCCCCCCACCCACGCATAAGCGCCATCGATGAGCAGGACCTTCGAGTGGCCCGCCGAGAACCACGGATTCAAAAAGGGCCGGGCCCGGACCTGGGAATCCTGGCGGAGGTAGCTCAGGATCGAGGCGGGCGGGACAAAGTCCTGGGGCATTGGGGTTGCAGGCGGGTGCAACCCGGCGCCGATGCTGCCCATGCGGTCCAGGATGACCTTGACCTCGATTTGCCTCGAGCGCTCCTTGAGTTGGTCGGCTATCCCGACCGCAACGTCGTCCTTGTCGAAGATATAGACCTGGAAGCGGATGTGGTTGGTTGCGGCGGCGATGGCCTGGTGGAGGCGGGTGAAGAAGCGATCGCCATCGATGAGCAGGCGCATGGAGCCCTCTTCGCGCCGGGTTCCGGTGTAGCGATCCAGCCAGTTTTCCCATTGGGCCAGGTCCATGCCCGGGCCGCTCTGGAGCGGGGGCAGGGCGTTTGTGCCTGGCTTGGGCAAGGGCAAGCGCAGGAAATGGACGACCGTCTGCAGGGCGAGGTTGCCGAGGCGGGCGGCGCTGGAGACTGGGTTTTTGAGCAGGGCCAGGCCGTGGCCTTGGAGGAACAGGGCGCTGAGGCCCTGGGCCGTGACGGCCAGGCTGAGGCCGCGCTCGGTATTGTCGTAGAGGGCCGCCGGGGTGAGGCAAAAGCAGCGGCGGCGCTGCCGGTCCACCAGCAGCGGCTGGGTCACCCGGCTGGCGTCAGGGGCCATCAGGAGGAAGAGCATGCCGCCCGGGTGCGTGCGCGCCAACCCCTCGTCCACCAACCGCGCCAGGCTGTCGAGCGTCTCCTCGGTCGAATACCGATGCTCGATCTGGATGCCATCGGGTTGCTCGCCCAGCGCGGCGAAACGCGGGGCGCCGCCCGGGTCGCGGTACAAAACGCCGTCGGACAGAAAGGCCTGGTAGTAAGCCCCATGGCCCGGGATGCTGGGGGTGAGTTGGGCGACCAGGTCGCCGGCCAGGCGCCGCCACTCTGCGCCCGCAATCACGGCCGCCTCGCGCCAGCCGTGCGGGCCCGGGGGCATGCGCGGCAGCTTCTGGTCCCAGTGCAGGACCGCGGCGTTGACCTTGTAGTTCGGTGTGGGGATTCGCACCCGGTGCCAGTTCGCGCTGAACGCCTCGGCTCCCGACGGGTCGGAAAATAAAACAGGATCGTGTCTCCCTTGACGAACACCCTGGGCGGCGGCGCATCGGGCCCGGTCAGGTTCCGCCATTCTTTGAGCGCCTGCTCTCTGGAGGCGCTGCTTCCAGCCCAGGCTGGGACGGCGCCGGCCGGCAGGACAAACAGGCAGAGCAAAAGCGCCAGAGGAGTGGCGCAGTCCAAAACCTTGCGGGTTTCGTCACGGCTCGTGCGTGGTCGCGTTGATGTAGTGGTGGTTTCCAATCGCGGCGCGATTGCAGCAGGCAGGTGTGCTCGCGTCAACCGCAATTCAATTCCAGCGCCTTTGCATAGTCGGCCGGGCTGTCGATGTCCAGATCCAGTCCCGGGTCCTCCAGCTCGAGCGTGGCCACCGGGAAAGCGCCGAGGAATTCTTTGAGAGTTGCCGCCCCAGACTTCCCCAGGGCCAGAAAGACCGCCCTGGGCAGCAGCACCGGATGGCGGGGGCGGCCCGAGCGCGCCGGTTGGCAGACCTGCGCCGGGTGGGCGGCGCTGAACTCGGCCATCGCCTGCAAGGTCGCCTGGCGCAAATGAGGCTGGTCTCCCAGCACGATTGCCAAATGGCTCAGCCCGGCCCCCCACCCCGGCCAGCGCGCCGCGCATTGGATCGAGCTGAACATGCCGCGCTCGGGCGCCGGGTTGAGAATCCGGCCGGTCCCCGGGAAACCGAGCCGATCCAGTTCCCCCGGAACGTCTTTGTCCCCCGCCGCGCAAACCACGGCAACCTGTCCCGCCCCGGCCCTGCGCCACTCCGCCACCAGGTGCCCAAGCACGGAGGTCCCCTTCCAGGCCAACAGCAACTTGGGCCGCCCCATCCGCCGCGACCGCCCGGCGGCGAGCACAACGGCGCCAAGCAAGAAACGGGAGGGCACGGCGGGCGCGGTGTTAGGCTCAATGCTCATAGGTAATCGAAGATCCGAGGGTCGAGGAGCAAGGGTCGAGGGTCGAGGGAACACAGCACGGGCGCAGCCTGGCACTGCCCGCGGAGTGCGCCCGTCCTCGGGCGCAGCAGCGTCGGAGGGGGCAAGCGTGCCGGAGTGTTTTGCGGCTGCCCCGGCTGCGGACGACGCTGCGCCCGAGGACGGGCGCACTCCGGCCTCGCCCCCCGTCCCTCGCCCCTCGCCCCTCATGCGGGCTTAAACCTCCAGAAGAACACCCGGACGTAGGCATAGGCGATCAGTTCGCCGGTGACGTCCCTGAAGCCGGAGCTGGAGCGCCACCAGTGGCGGGTGTCGTAATGCCAGGGCGGAAAGGCCACCACGCCTACCGTCACTCCTGCGCCCAGCGCCCGTTCAAACAGCAGCCTCGAGCGGCGCGCGTGCGGTCCGAGGGTGAAGAGGTTGACGTGGCTGGGGGCCATCCCGTGCGCCCGCCACCATTGCCGGAGAGCCACGGCCGCGGCGTAAGTGCGGTCCTGCCATACGAAGGGCGCCGGCACGGCGGCGACGACGTTGCTGCTCAACCCGAGCTTGAGCAAGGTGCCCAGGCACATGTCGGCATAATTGCTGTAACCGGAGAGCATCGCGCCCTGCCTCGAGCGGGGTGCCGGTGACAAAGACCTTCTCGTAAGGATGGCTGCGGCACTCAGCCACAACCGCCTCGAGCACGGAGTCCGGGGCCCAACCCTCGACGACCAGCACCCCGCCCGGTTTGGGCCGATTGACCGCCAGAAAGGGATAAACCTGGTGCAGGGCGAGCGTTGCCAGCAGGACCGAGCCGAGCAAAAGCGCCAGCCAGCCGCGCCAGGTGGGCACCAGGCACGCCCGGCAGCGCATCAGCCCCCAGCACGCTCGCTTCTCTTCCATAGTGCAATGCTCTGCTCGACGTGATATAGCCTAACACCCGGACGAAAACAATCGCGGATGCGCCCCTCGAGGCTGCCTATCGGTTGCTGTCCCCGGAGAGAAACCAGCATCCGAGCCTTGACTTGGTGGGAAATCCCACTGTATCCTGCCACCATGCGAACCATGCTGGAACAGAGGAAACACAAGGGCGGACTCACGGTCCTGGAAGAATATGACGTTGCTGCCGACGCCAAGAGGCGAATCAGCCTTCGCCGCGCAAAGGCGAAATATTTTCGTGTCAGAGCCCTGTCGAACGGTTCCTTTCTGTTGGAGCCCCGGGAGCTCGTCCCGCCCCGGGCGGTCTCCGCTCGAGTCTTGAGAATGCTGGACCAGTCGGCGGACAACTTGAAAAAGGGGTTGGCCTCTCCCCCGGTGGACCTGACCCCATTCCAGCAAGATTAGCCGATCGCCATGCCCTTCAACATTCGGATGGGCATGCCTGAGATGGCCGCCATCTGGGCCGATCTTTCGACCCGCAAGTTGCAAGGGAAATTAGATCGGAACGAAGACAGATTCTTCAAGAGGCTGGTCAAGACGCTGGGTTTCCTGAGCCAGAACCCGCGCCATAATAGCCTCCAGACTCATGAAATCGGCGCCCTGACTGACAAATACGGCTTCAAGGTTTTCGAGGCATACCTGGAAAACAATGTTCCTGCAGCGGGCCGCATCTTTTGGGCATATGGACCGGACAGGGGCGACATCACTATCCTTGGGGTCGAACCTCATCCGGACGACAAGCGTGGCGCCTACTCGCGCCTTAGGCTATCCGGATTACCGCCCGCCGAAGGGGAAGTTCCTGGAGGGAGCAAGGAATCTCACTGATGCGGCAAGACCTTGCACCGGATGCGCTTCCATGCCGTTGAGGGCGGCAGAACGGGCGCGCTATAAACCGCCCCTCCTTTTGTAGGTGCGCGCGGGCGCGGGATCAGGGATATGTTGACAGCGCCCGGGCCTGTTGGTAACGATGTTGCCAGTGCGCGCGGCCAACAGTGGGAGAAACGGCCGGATTGAGTGAAGACATGAAAGCCAGTTCGACACCCGCAGTGAAAGCGGCTTCGGCGGCCGATGGAGCCGCGCGCGGCATGCTGTCGGCAGACGACTCCTAACCCGTGACCGAGACCAAAACCAACCCGGAGAAACGCTATGTTTAGAGCAATCAAACGATTATTCATTTGGCTGGGGCTGATGGCGGAGAAGGCGACCGAGACCGACGCGATCAACCAGGCGGTGGTCGAGCGCGGCATCCGCGATTCCAAGGCCAAGGCGGACAAGGCGCATTATGCCAACGGCCAACTGGCGGGCCAGATCGCCTTGCTCAAGGACCAGATCAAACGCCAGGAACGGCAGCGGCAGGAGTTGCAGGGCCTGCTCCAGGCCGCCGCCAACGCCAACGACGAGGCCAACGGCTCCCACTACGCCGAGGAACTGGCCACGCTGGAGCAAGACCTCCAGGAGAACAAGGGCCAGGCGGACAACCTCGAGCAGCTCTACCAGCAGAACACCGAAATCATCGCCGGCAGCCTGCGCGAGATCCAGCGGTTCCAGCGCGAGTTCGAGACCGTCAAGGCCAAGGTAGCCATCGGCCGCTCGTTGGAGAGCCTCTCGGGCATGATGAAGAGCTCGATCAGCGAACTGCAGGGAATGATGGGAGGCGAGCTGGGCCAGTCCATGCAGCAACTCCGCCAATCCGCCGCGTCCGGCGAGGGCCAGATGCGCGCCACCCTGGACCTGGCCAAGGAAATGGGCTCGGGCATCGCCCGCCAGCAGGAGGCCCGCAAGGCGCGCGGCGCCATGCTCTTCCAGGAATACAAAAAGAAGATGGGATTGGTCGCGCCGGAAGCGGCCGCCGCCGCCACTCCGCCTGCCGCCGCGCAGCCCGAACGCCAAAAGATCCCGGAGAAATAAACTATGACTACACGAGGCAAAATCATTTTGACGATCCTGCTCTTGGGGATCGTCGGGTTCGGCGTCTTGCGCTGGTGGGACAAGATCGCCCCGCAGGTCAGGACCCAATCCATGTCCATCAACGTGGACGACGTCAAAAAGGCCAGGGACGCGGCGACTCGGGTGAGCCCGGACAGCATACCGCTGCTGATCGGGACCAACGCGGCGACCCTGGTGGAACGGTCGGGCATCCCGGCGGTCTCCGGTGTGGGCGCTTACACCAAGGAGACCAAGGACGGCAAGCTCATCGTCCAGTTCCCGATCAACGTCTGGCCGGGCTGGGCGCCGATCATTGTGGCCAACGCCGGCATGGAACCCAGCGACCAGAGCGTGTTTTTCAGAAAGTACGGCTTCTACGTCCGGTTGGCGGTGGTGGATGACCCGGTCAAGGCGCGCGACCTCTTTGCCAGCGGCAAGAGCCATATCCTGTGGGGGACGCTGGATATGATCGCGCTGTTCGCGCCGGAGCTGGTGAAGGACTCGCGCACGGTGCCGGTCGTCTGCCAGCAGATCGATTGGTCGGCGGGCGGCGACGGCGTGGTGGCGCGCGGCGAGATCCGCAATATCAACGATTTCCGGTCGGGCGGCGCCCGTCACAAGAAGGTGGTGCTGGCGCAAAACTCGCCCAGCCATTACCTCATCATGTCGCTGCTCATCGATGCGGGCATTGACCCCGGCGAGGTCGAGTTCAAGTGGGCGGCCGATGCGCCCTCGGCGGCCAAGATTTTCGTGAGCGACCCCAGCTACGATGCCTTTGTCGGATGGTCGCCCGACATCTACAACATCACCGAACACGACAAGAACACGCGCCTGGTGGTGACGACCGGCACGGCCAACCATCTGATCGCCGACGTGTGGGCGGTGCGCAATGATTTCTTCCACGAGAATCCCCAGATCGTCTCCGGCCTGGCCCAGGGCATCTTCGAGGGGATGGACATGGTCCGCAAAGATCCCAAGACCGCCGCCGCCGCCCTGGCCAAGGCCTTTCAGCTCAAGGAGGCCGATTGCGTGAATATGATCGGCAAAGATGGCGGCATCACCGAAGGCGACGCCCACCTGACCAACTACCGCGAGAACGCCAAGTTCTTCCTCGACCCGTTCAACCCGGCCAACTTCGAGGTCGTGTGGAACAGCGCCTCGGTCATCTACAAGTCCCTGGGCACCGTCAACTCCACCGTCCCCGCCTCCAAGGTCAAGGCCCATAACGTGCTGGCCGCCTTGTCCGAGGCCTACAAGGACGTGCGCGACCTCTCGCAACCCACCTTCCGGCCCGATGCCCTGGCCAAGCTCAGCCCCGAGGCCGGCGCCGGCCAGGTCCTCACCAAGGCCGTCATGATCTCCTTCGAGCCCAACAAGGCCGTCCTGGACCCCGCCTACGACCCCACCATCCCGGCCACCCTCGAGGAGATCGGCAAATTGGCCGGCAGATTCGGCAATGCCTACATCGTCATCGAGGGCAATACCGATGCCAGCAAAAAGGGGATCGTC
Organism: uncultured bacterium; assembly: GCA_963749495.1. Classification (GTDB taxonomy): domain Bacteria; phylum Verrucomicrobiota; class Verrucomicrobiia; order Limisphaerales; family UBA8199; genus CAVQND01. The sequence goes on along the minus strand of CAVVMW010000007.1, from coordinate 149,879 downwards.
CCCACCGACCTCGTCCGCGCCCTCTCCTACGACCGCGCCGATGCCGTCCGCAAGGCGATCATGGAAAAATACAAGTTCGACCCCAACAAGTTCAAGGTCGTCGGCAACGGCTGGGACAACCCCGTGCCCGGCGCCACCGACCCCAGCAACTTCGAACACAACAAAAAAAACCGCCGCGTGGAAGTGAAGGTCTTCCCGCTGGAGGCGGGGGCCTAGTGTTCCCATGCCGGCGAACCCCTCACCCCGGCCCTCTCCCCATCCGATGGGGAGAGGGTGGACCGGCGTACGTCGGTTGACGAATCCGAGCGCGCCGGAGCTTGTGAGAGTCAACCCTCGCTTCCCCCTCTCCCCATCCGATGGGGAGAGGGCAGGGGTGAGGGGAAGAGGGCGAGCGAACCAAAGCAGGCCCCCGACACCTGCTTGCAGCCACCTGACTCCAGGCGAGTGCCTCCACACCTGAACGCCCATGCACGAATTTGGCCGGTTCCTGATTGCCGCGGTGGTGTTTGTCGGGTTGCTGACGCTGGTGGTGCGGCTGGCGCGGCTTCGGGTACACGGGGCCTTGCCCTCCTCGAGGGCCCTGGGTTTGACAGCGTTGTTCGTTGCAGTGGTGCTGGGCGTGTGGTGGCTGGTGACGCGGGGCGAGTCGGCCCAGCGCCTGGTCCAGGCGTTGATCCTGCCCAGCCCGTTGGAGGTCCTCAAGTCATTTGTGCCGCTCCATCTCGAGCAGGGGCTGGTGCGCAGCGCACTCTATTCCTGGCTGCGGGTGACGGCCGGCTTTGGCCTGGCCGCCCTGGTAGCGCTGCCGCTGGGAGTCTATATGGCGACCTTCCCCCCGATAGCCGCCTTCTTCCGTCCGCTCTCGCTGGCGGGGGCTTATGTGCCGATTGTGGTGTTGATCCCGCTGAGCATGATGTGGTTCGGCACCGGCGAGGCGCAGAAGATCGGGTTCCTGTTCATCGGCTGTTTCGTGGCGCTGCTGCCGCTGGTGATCAAGGACATTGCGGATGTGCCGAGCGCGTTTTTGGACGTGGCTGTGACCAAAGGGGCGTCGCAATGGCAGTTGGTGCGCCATGTGGTGTTTCCGGTGGCCCAGGCCAATATCTGGGACCACCTGCGCGGGGTCTATGGCGTCGGATGGGGATGGATCATCATGGCCGAGGTGGTTGTCCGGCCTGAATACGGCCTGGGCGGCCTGATCGAGGCCTCGGAACGGCGAAGCCAGACGGAGGCCATTTATGCCGTCATCCTCGTCATCGTCCTCATCGCGGTGGCCTGCGACCAACTCTGGCGCATCGGCGGCGAGCTGCTTTTCCCATACAGGAAGGATGATTGAGCCATGGATCGCCCCACGGACACTCCCACCGCCGCTCCGGCCCAAACCCAGGCCGCGAAACCGGCCGCGCCCCCTCCTCCCGATGTGGTGGTCTTCAAGAATGTGACCAAGACCTTTGGCCAAGGCCCGGAGGCCAGGACCGCCATCAAAGATGTTTCCTTCGTGGTGGAAGACGCGCCGGACATCGGCGAATTGGTGACGATTGTCGGCCCTTCCGGGTGCGGCAAGTTGACGCTGCTGCGGATCATCGCCGGCCTCAAGCCCCACTTCCCGCCCACTTGCGGGCATGTGAGCGTCTTCGGCAAGCCGATCCTGGAGCCGGGTCCGGACCGCGGGCTGGTGGACCAGAGATACTCGCTGCTGCCGCACTTGAGTGTCGTCGAGAATATCGCCTTCGGTTTGAAGCTCCGGGGCGTCGCCCGCTCCGAGCGCCGGGACCGGGCGCAGGAATGGGTGAAAAAGGTGGGCCTGGAGGGCTTCGAGACAAAGTTCCCCTCGGCGCTCTCAGGCGGGATGCAGCAGCGGGTGGCGATCGCGGCCACGCTCATCCTGCAGCCGCGCATCCTCCTCATGGACGAGCCGTTCGGGGCGCTGGACCCGGGCATCCGGCTGCGCATGCAGGAACTGCTCATCCACCTCTGGAGCCAGCAGGAGGAGACCGTCTTCCTGGTCACTCACTCCGTCGAGGAGGCAGTCTATTTGGGCGACCGGGTCTATCTCATGGCCGCCAATCCGGGCCGGCTCGTCGAGATCCTCAAGGTCCCTCGGCCCTCGGAGCCGCCGGAGCAATTCCGCCGCAAACCGTGGTTCATCGAGTTTTGCCAGACCCTGCTCCGCCGGCTGGAGGAAGAGTCCCCGGCCCCGCCGGGGGTCAAGGTGTGAACAAAAGAAAACGAAGGAGACCGAGAAAAACACCATGGGAACAGAAGGAAACGAAGAAAACGAAGAAAACCAAGAAGACGTGAAAATGGGCCTTCCTCTCGCCCGCGGCTGGCCGGTCGCCGTCGCTTTCGTCCCTTGCGTCCCTTAGGTCCCTTTTGTCCCTTTCCCTTTTTCCCTGTCCCGCCGGCCGGCTTTCGTTTAGAATGGGCCAAGAATCGCGCATGGACGACCAAGCGCCAAATTATCGCGGCGAATTTCTGAGAAGCCCGCACCATGCGGCGCTGGGGCTGGTGACGCTGGGGCTGGGTTTCCTGAGCGCGCAGGTGCTGGGGCTCATCGCCGGGGTGACCGCTTATGCCCTGGGGTGGATTTACCTGCCGGACCTGCGCTGGTTCCGCGGCTGGGTTGACCGCCGCCACGAGGCGGCCCGGCGCGCGGCCGAGGCCCAAAAGGTCGCCGAGTTCGTCCAGCGCCGCGATGCCCTGGTGCGCTCGCTTTGCCCGCCAAACCGGGAACGCTACGCGCGCCTGGCCCAGGTGTGCGGGGACATCGAGACCGCCGGCGCCGACAGCCCGCCGCCCTCGGGCGAGGCCCTCCCCGACCCGCGCCTGCGCAAGCTCGACGAGTTGATGTGGACCTGCCTGCGCCTGCTCAGCATCGAAGAATCGCTCGGCAGATTCCTGGAGACCGAAAGCCGGGAAAAGCTCCCCGACCTCGTCAAGCAAGCCGAGGCCGAGGCCGCCCGCCTCAACGCCGACATCGAGGCGCTCAAGGCCCAGGGCCCCTCGCCGCTCCTGGAGACCCGCCAACGCTACCTGGGCTCCCGCCTCGAACGCCTGGAGGTCCTCCGCAAACGCCTCCAGCGAACCGAACAGGCACGCGCCAACCTCGAACTGGTCGTCTCCGAGGAAGACCGCCTGGACCAGCAAATCAAGCTCATCCGCGCCGACGCCATCGCCACCAAGAACGCCGAGAACCTCACCGCCCGCATCGACGCCACGGTGGAGCACCTGGACCAGACCAACAAGTGGCTCTCGGAGTTGGACGAGTTCAAGGACCTGGTCGGCGACCTGCCCAACACCGACGGGCGGATCGGCTACCAACCCGCCGCCGTGCCCGACACGGCGCCGCCCCTCATCCAGGAGGCCCAAGGCCGCACCCGCCAGCCTGGCCGGCGCTGGCAGGGCAACTAAGGAGGCCATTCACAATAACATGAACACGTTCGCTTGGTCTTTTGACCGCTGGCTTCGTTGCTCGCTCGTTACAGACCGCTGCGGGTATGCTCCTGGCTCGCGCCTCGCCAGCGGTCAAAATCCCGGCGCGCCCGTTGTCCATGTTATTGTGAATGGCCTCCTAAATGCGCTTGTCTGGCTCGGGCAAGGGGTTTAAGCCTTGGGCCGGTTGCGGCACCCGGCCGCACCGAGGTTGACGGAATTGCGATGAACATCCAAGTTGCGGTCCTGTGCGACGCGGCCACCGACGACAACGGCAAGCTGAACCTGCTCGGCGCGTTCGACACTATCTACACGCGGCAGTTGCCCGCCGTGCATCCCCAGTGCTCGATCGCCTTGCGAGTGACCTTCTTTGGCGGCGACGAAGGCAAGCACCAGCTTCGCATCAACTTTGTCGATGCCGACGGGCGTTCGATCATGTCCGGGCTGCCGCCCATCCCGGTGGAGGTGGCGCTGCCCGATGACCTCCACTTCGGCACTCGCAACTTCATCGTGAACATCCAGCAGTTGAAATTCGCCAACCCCGGGCTCTATTCGATCGACGTCACGTTCGACAGCCAATCCCTGGTCAGCATCCCCCTCATGGTCCGGCTCAATCCCCAGCCGGCGGCGTGAGTGCTTTCTGCGTCACCGTGGCCCGGGTCGGACCCGTCGGACTTGTCTGACGCGTCCGACCTGCTTCGGATTTCAGATTTTGCGGCCTGGCTTCGTGCCCCAGCTCCGCTGGGCTGCCTACCTGTATTCCTCCCATTCGGGCTCGTTGTCGAAGATCCAACGGTAGTAGTCCTTGCCGGCGAGCCTGCCGGCGGCGGCTTCGTCGACCACCACGGTGCAGTGGGGGTGGAGTTGGAGGGCGGAGGCGGAGACCATGCTGGTGATAGGGCCCTCGACGGCCTGGGCCAGGACGGGGGCCTTGAGGTCGCCGGTGGCCAGGAGCAGGCACCGGCGCGCCTCGATGATCGTCCCCACGCCCATGGTGATGGCGCGGCGGGGCATCTTGTCTTCGCCCCCGAAGAAGGGGGCGTTTTGCCTCAGCGTGGCGGCGGTCAGGGCCTTGACGCGCGTGCGGGAGCGCAAGGCCGAGAGCGGCTCGTTGAAGCCGATGTGCCCGGCCTTGCCGATGCCCAGCAGTTGCAGGTCGATGCCCCCAAACCGCTTGATGCTCGCCTCGTAGCGGCGGCATTCCTCGTCCAGGTCCGCCGCCATGCCGTTGGGCAGGTGTGTGTTCCGCGGGTCGATATTCACGTGGCGGAACAGGTGATGATCCATGTAGTGGCGGTAGGAGTTGGGGTCGCTGGGCAACAACCCGACATATTCATCGAGGTTGAAGGTGCTGCACAGCGAGAAGTCGAGATTCTGCTCGTGGTGCGCGCGGACCAGGTGGCGGTAAACCAGTTCCATCGTCTTGCCGGTGGCCAGGCCCAGCACCAGGTGCGGGTTGGCGCGCAATTCGCGGGCGATTATCCGCGCCACCAGGTCGGCGGCGGTCTCGCCATTGGGCTGGATAATGACTTCCATTCTGGACGGGTTTCCGATTTCGGCTATCGGCCATTGGCTATTGGCTATCGGCCATTGGCTATTGGCTATTGGCTATCGGCTATCGGATTCTTCGGGTTTAGGGTTTCGGATCTCCAGTCAAAACTCGTCCTCCTTGAAAACCGGCCCTCCTTCAAAACTGGTCCTCCTTCTCTCGGAAGAGCAGGTTGAAGGTCGTCAGCGAGCCATAACAGCGGGTGATGTATTGCTCCATCTCGATCTTCTCGCCGTCAGTAAGTGTGGGATGGGCATTGATCTTCTGCTCCAGGACCCGCAGTTGGTTGCGCAGGCCCACAATCTTGTGGAAGAAGACCTCGATGGGGACTTCCTTGGTGGCCAAAGCCGGGTCGGCGGGGTGCAGCACCAGCTTGCCCTTGTGCCAGCGGGCGGCCAGTTGTGCGACCACGGCGTCGGGCTTCTCGATACCCAGGCGGTCGACCACGCCCTGGATGATGGATTCGACGAACGGCCGCAAGGGGCCTTCGAGGCCGGAAACGGCCAGGCTCGGCTCCGCCGGCGTCACCTCGCTGGCGTCAGGGTCCAGCGAGCGCGTCGCGTCGTCAAACCGGATGTCGGCCAGGTGCTCGGAGATGCTCTTGACCACGCCGATACCGTAATGAGGGTGCTTGACCCGCTGGCCGACCGTCAGATCCTGAATTTTCATAGTCCGGCAAAGACTCTACTCAATCTGCTCGGGCTGCGCCACTCCCATTGCTTTTGTTTTGACAATCTTCTCCAAAGGTTGTCGCATGGGTTTGTCCCATTAAAGAATACCGGATACCATGACCAACAAAGTCGCCATTGCCATCGCCGCGCACCCCGACGACATCGAGTTCCAGATGGCCGGAACGCTGCTGCTGCTCAAGAAGGCCGGCTACGCCACCCATTACCTGACCGTGGCCAGCGGCAACTGCGGCGGCAGCGAATACAACGCCGCCGCCACCCGCGCTATCCGCAACACCGAGGCCCGCGCCGCCGCCAAGCTCCTGGGCGCCCAGTTCCTGCCCAGCCTCGCCGACGACCTCGAGGTGGTTTACAGCCTCGAACTGCTCCGCGCCCTGGCGGCGGTCATTCGCGAGGTCAGGCCCGGCATCGTCCTGACGCACTCGCCCCAGGACTACATGGAGGACCACGCCAACACCTCGCGCCTGGCAGTCACCGCCGCCTTCTCGCGCGGCATGGCCAATTTCAGGACCACCCCCTCGCGCCCCGCCGCCAATTACGACCTCACCCTCTATCACGCCATGCCCCAGGGCCTGCGCGACGGCCTGCGCCGACGGGTCATCCCCGGCGCCTTCGTCAATACCACAACCGTTCACAAGACCAAACACGAGGCCCTGGCACTGCACAAGAGCCAGCAACGCTGGCTGGACCTGAGCCAGGGCATGAGCTCCTGCCTCCTGGCCATGGAGGACATGTCCCTCGAGGTGGGGCGCATGTCCCGGCGCTTCAAACACGCCGAAGGCTGGCGCCGCCACCTCCACCTGGGCTTCTGCGCCCCCGCGGCCGACCCCCTGGCCCAGGCCCTGGGCGCAAACTATCTTGTCAACAGGGCCTACGAGCGCGCCCTGGAGGCAGGCAAGGGCTGACTCTGTCGCACCTGCGCGTCCCTTAAGTCCCTTATGTCCCTCCACCGCGTTTTGACAAAGGTCCCGTCAATGGTTGCGGCCGGGGCCATTGACAAAGTCGCTCGGCGTGCGTGTGCGCCCGGGGCGCTGGCGTAGCGCAGGTTTCCAAACCTGCTGTATCGCGGGTTTCCAAACCCGCAGGCCGTCCGCACACCGGGGGCACTCGATATGCCGACGCCCTGCCGATTGGAAATCGGCGATACGGCAGGTTTGGAAACCTGCGCTACAACTTTGTCAACGGCCCTGGGGTTGCGGCATAAACCGGCGGTTGCTTTTTGAGGGCAAGACGGCTAATAATTTGCAAGACGACGCGGTTCTGCTGCGAAGGCGGCGGCGGGATTGGCGCCAGAGCACATCGGAGCGCATATGAAAAAGGACTACTACCTGGCCTTGCGGGTCCGGCCGCAAGCGACACCCGAGCAAATCAAGCTCGCCTACAAGCAGCGCGCTCTGGAACTTCACCCGGACCTTTGGGGCTTGGACAGCGCCCCGTTCCTCGAATTGCAGGAGGCCTACTCAGTGCTGAGCGACCCCGCCCGGCGCGCGGCCTACGACGGCCAGACGGAACAGTGCCCCGTTGCGCGCGCCGAACCGATGCGCGGCCGCCCGGCGCGTGCCGTGCAGCGCGGTGCGGCTGAGCCGTTGAGGGCCGTCGGGCCCGCCGCCAGTTTCGCGGATGTCTCGCTCTCGCATGCGTTCGATACCTTCCAACCGGCATTCGACGAACTGTTCGATCGGTTGTGGAGCAACTTCGACTTGCTCACCCGGCCCAAGGCGGAGGAGTTGCGGAGCCTGACGGTGGACGTGCCGTTGTCCGCCCAGCAGGCGCTGGCAGGCGGGGAGGTGCGCATCCTGGTGCCGACCCGCGTCCTGTGCTCGACTTGCCGGGGCCGGGGGCGCGCCGGCCCCTATGAGTGCTGGCGCTGTGAAGGCCGCGGCGCCTTGACCGGCGAATACCCGGTGAGCGTGAGTTACCCGGCCGGCCTGCGGCAGGATTACGTCGTGCGCCTGCCGCTCGAGGAGCTGGGCATTCGCAATTTCTATCTCACGCTGCGCTTCAGGCGGACGGAAACCGCCGGGCTGCGGGCTGCCTAAGTAAACCGGACGCAAATACGGTGACGTAGCGCAGACCTCCGAGTCTGCTGTATCGCCGACTTCCAAGTCGGCTGCGCGTCCCTGAAGGCATGCGCGTCCGCACCTCGGTTGGCCCGCAGGTTTGGAAACCTGCGAGACAGCAGACTCGGAGGTCTGCGCTAGCCTGGCGGCGGCCCTGCCGCGCATCCAGAAAAGGCGACCGCCCCTCCCATCAGGGTCTCAACGTGCGCTCCAGGAAGGCCCCCACCCGCCCCCGCACCTCGTCCTCGCCGGAGTTGAGCATGCAGCAGGGCGAGGCAAACCGGCAATAATCCGAGCACGGCTTGTAGGGGCAGGTCTTGCCCTCCAGCCACTCGGAGGCGGGGTGGAGAGGGGCAAACCACTCGGCCAGTTGGGGGCCGAAGATGGTGAAGGTGGGAACGCCGCAAAACGCCGCCAGGTGGCCGGGGCCGGAATCGTTGCCAATGAAGGCCCCGGCGCGGTCCACCAGGGCCAGCAACTCGGCAACCGAGGCGGGCATGGCGGCATGGCTTTCGCCGGCCGCCAGCCACCAGGCCTGCTGGTCGGGGTCGCAGGCGACCCGGACGCGGTAACCGCCTTGGCGAAGGTGGGCGACCAGGCGCCGGTAACGCTCCAGCGGCCAGACTCGCACAGGCTGGCCCGCCCCGGTATGGACCAGGATCTCGCCCTGCGGACGGAGCCGGGTCAAGCCGAGTTTCTCGCGGGGCGGCAGCTCGAACCCGAGCGCCCGGGCCAAGACGCGCCAGTTCTCGTAGCGATGCGCCGCCGGGTCGGGCCGTTCCAGCGGCCGGTTCAATAGTATCTGGCTGCCCAGGCGCGGGAATCCCAGGCGCACCCGCGCGTGTACCGATCCGCAGCAGGAGATGATCGCGCGGGTCCCAGCGCGCCGAGAGTCCCAGCTCGAAGTGCTCGGCCGCCAAGGTCCTTTGGAGGCCGTCGATCTCCCACCACGGCCACGACCACAAGACATATTTGTGCGTGAAGGCGGTCCAGGGCGCGGTGAAAGGAACCACCCGCACCTCGCTCCAAAGGCGGACCTGCAAGTCCTGGGCGTAGGGCTTGGCCAGCAAGGTCACCGCGTAGCGCTCGCTGGCCGCCCGCAGAAAAGGCGTCGCAATCACCAGGTCTCCCAGGCCCCACAGCTCAACCACCAGCAGTTGCGGCTTCATCGCGGCGGGCGAAACGCGGGGCGGGCCGCCTCGCAACGCCGGCGGCGCCCGGGCTCGGCCAGGGTGAAAATCTCATAGGCGAATGGCGCCTGGCGATACATGCCCCCCAGCAGCCGGCGCAACCGGTGGTGCGCTATCCAGAGCGGCCGCAGCCCGCGCGCCCACGCCGGCGCGCTCAGGCAGAGTGACCGGTTCTCGAGCTCGCGCGTTGGGCCCTGCGCTCATGTTCGTGCCCGTCCAGGTGAACGCCGAGGTGAACCGCCTCAGCGCCGCCATGCGCACCCCGCGCTGCAGCAGTTGCACCATCCATTTGCCGTCGCCCCCAGCCCGCAGGCGCCCATCGAACAGCAGCCCCGTTTCCTCCACCAGCCGCCGCCGGAAAAACGTGGCGCAGCTCAGTGTCGAGAGGTGGCACGTCCAGGTGTGATACTTGAGCGGCGGCTGCACCTTCCGATGATAGAGATACTCTCCCCGGCCGTTGACCATCACCACGTTGCCAAAAACCACCTCAGTCTCCGGGTGCTCCCCGAAAAAACGCCCCACTGCCTCGAGCGCCCCGGTCAAATACTGCTCGTCGCAATTCAGCCAGGCCAAAATCTCACCCTGCGCACGCCCAAACCCGCGATTGATCGCGTCGTACATCCCCTGGTCCTTCTCGACAAAGGCCCGTACCCGCCGGTCTTGGAGCAGCCAATCCAGCGTCCCATCGTCCGAGCCCGCATCCTGGACGATGTGTTCGGCCTCGACCTGCTGGTCAGCCACCGAGGCAACGCACAGCTTCAGCCAGGCCGAACTGCGGTAACTGGGCGTGGCGATCGAAAAACGCACCCTCGCATGATGCGGCGCGGCACAGGGCCTGTTGACAGAGAATCGTTCCAGACTTGCGCCCCTTTTGGCGGTCCAATAGAGTTGGTCCCGCGGCCTGTGGGCCGGCCGGTGTGCTTAATCCATAACCAGGATTCGAACATGATGAAACAGCCTCTTCGCTCCCTCGTTTTGATCTCGGTATCCGCGTGGTGCGGCGCCGCGATCGGCACTGCAGTTGCCGCCCCGTATAACGGACTGGGCCTGGGCCTTGGCAACCTCTACATGACCTCGGATGCCCAGACCCGCTCGATCAGCCCCGAGAATTTCACCGGTGAAAAGGCAAAGGCGGGCATGGCAACCGAAGGCACCGGCAAAGGCGCAGCCCGCGACCTGGGCCAGGGGTGGAAGATCTCGCCCTCGGTGGTCATCAAGGCCAAGAGCACCTTCACCCTGGGCCAGATCGACGGCGCGGGCTGCATCCAGCAAATCTGGATGACCCCGACCGGCAACTTCCGCAAGTTGATCCTGCGCTTCTGTTGGGACGATGAAACCGAACCTTCGGTCGAATGCCCGGTGGGCCATTTCTTTGCCTCCGGCTGGGGCAAGTACTGCCAGATCAGTTCGCTGGCGATCTGCGTCAACCCGGGCAGCGCCTTCAATTGCTACTGGCCCATGCCCTTCCGCAAATCGGCCCGGATCACCCTTGAGAACACCGACGACAGAAACATGGTCCTCTATTATCAGATCAACTACACCCTCACCACGGTGCCCCAGGCCGCCGGTTACTTCCACGCCCAGTTCCGCCGCGAATCGCCGCTCAAGCAAAAGGGCCTCTACACCATTCTGGATGGCGTCCAGGGCCAGGGCCAGTACGTCGGCACCTACCTGGCCTGGGAGACCGTCAATCCCAGGTGGTGGGGCGAAGGCGAAATCAAGTTCTACCTCGACGGCGACCAGGAGTTCCCGACCATCTGCGGCACCGGCACCGAAGATTATTTCTGCGGCTCGTACGACTTCGTCAACCCCGAGACCGGCAAATACCAGGTCTTCTCGACGCCCTATTCGGGCCTGGCCCAAGTGATCCCCCCGGACAAGGTTGACCAACCCGGCCAGCACTATGGCCTCTATCGATGGCACATCGCCGACCCGGTCCGCTTCGGCCAGGACCTCAAGGTCACCATCCAGGCCCTCGGCTGGAATGGGGACGACACCTACCTGCCCGCCAAGGATAATATCGCCTCGGTCGCCTTCTGGTACCAGAAAGAGCCGCACAAGACGTTCCCGAAACTGCCCACCGACTGAACCCGACTACAAGACTACAGGACTACAGGACCGGATTACGACACATGGCCGGGATATTCGTCATTCGTCATTCGTCATTCGTCATTCCTCACCCTCAACCCCCTCAACCCAATCGTTCCCCATGACCCACTTTGCTTCACGACGTGATTTCATCAAAACCACCGGCCTGGCCTTGCCGGCCGGGATCCTTTCCGCGGGGCGCGCCCTCGGGGCCGCCCAGCAGACGCGCTGGCCCGCAGGCTGCCGCGATTCGCACCTCCGGGTCGCCCGGCCAGCCGGATTGCTGGGCCGCCATGAAGGCCCTTGGGGCCGAGTGTACCGAGGTCTCGGTCGAGCTGGACCTGGCCTGCCCCGGTCTGTTCCACCCGCAGCGCAAATACACCCTGGCCACAGAGCAAGGGATCCAGGCCCTCAAGGACGACCTTGCCTCCAGCGGCTGCGCCATCTCCGCCTTCTGCATGTCCAACCGGCTGGACGAGCGGCTGGAAGCCGAGTTGGCCTGCGCCCGCGCCATCATCAAGGCCGCCACGCTCCTGGGCGTCAACGCCGTCCGCATCAATGTGTGGCCTCACAAACTCAGCGCCGGCCAATTCCTCCCCTTCGCCATCCAGGCCTGCAAGCAGCTCTGCTCCCTGGCCGAGGGCACCGCCGTCCGCTTCGGCGTCGAGAACCACGGCCACACCACCAATGACCCGGTCTTCCTGGACAAACTCTTCGGCGGCGCCGGCTCGGACAGGCTCGGCTTGACGCTGGACCTCGGGAATTTCTACTGGTACGGCTATCCGCTCGACGAGCTATACCGGATTTACGAGAAGTTCGCCCCGCGGGTCTTTCACACTCACTGCAAGAACATCCGCTTCCCCGACGACAAGAAGAATGTCCGGCGCGAAATGGGCTGGGGCTACGAACAATACAACTGCCCGATCTACGAGGGCGACATTGATTACAAACGCGCCTTGGCCATCCTGCGCGGGGCCGCCTATCAGGGCGACCTGTGCGTCGAAGACGAGGCCCTCGGGAAATTCCCCCAGGCCCAGCGCGCGGAAGTCATCCGCAAGGAAATCGCGTTCTTGAAAGAATTGCGGTAGCGGCGCGGCCGGAGGGTCTTTGGGAGAACAATGATTCTGCCGAAAATGATTTCGATGGAGGCCGTGAGGTCTTTCAATGATTTTGCCAACAATGATCTTGCCTTTGCAGCAATGATTCTGCTGAAAATGATTTTGAAAAATCGCGATGTTCCGCCAGTTTTCGCTTGAACCCCCTTGGCTTTGCTCCTACTCATAACGTCACATATGGCAAAAACACTAACAAAATCACAAATCGCCGCCTCATTGGCGGAGACGGTCGGCATCTCCAAGAAGCAGACGGTGCAGGTCATGGAGGCCCTGGTGGGGCTGGCTTACAAGAACGCCAAGAACTCCTTTACCCTCCCCGGTCTGGGCAAACTGGTCCTGGTCAATCGCAAGGCCCGCATGGGCCGCAACCCGGCCACGGGCGAAGCGATCAAGATCCCGGCCAAGCGCGTCGTGAAATTCCGCGTGGCCAAGGCCGCCAAGGACGCCATCCTCGGCGCCAGGTAGCCCTCGGTTCAGAAGTGCCCGGACACGAGGATTCGGATCGAGGGGCGAGGCGCGGAGATCCGTTCCTTGGCCCCTCGCACCTCGACCTCCGCTGTACCCCTGCTCACGAACCGGCCTCTAAGAGCAAGCCGGGCCGGTCGGATGGGTTTTGCCTTGCGCAAAAGCGGCGGTTCCGAATTAGCAATTTTTCGGATTTGCCTCCTCTGGGCCAAGTCCGTTTCAACTCGGCCTGAAGCGGCCGCGCCCAAAGCAGCCAGCCCGATCCCGTTGTTTGTTTGCCAGTTTTTTCCCTCTTTTTGAAAAACCGGGTGGAAGAGGCCATTCACCGCACGGCAGGCCGTTTCATTGGCGTCGGCCATGACACAGAGCCTTGTCTCCGCTTGAACTCGGCGCTGGAGTTAAAGCATGACTTTAACAAGTCGTTCTAGTCTAATCAGGCGCCTGCAAACGACGGTCCCGCGGGGAAGTCCGTTGGACCATCACGATTTGGCGGCACTGGGCGTGTCCTCAGCGCTGGCGCATCACTACCAGAACTCCGGTTGGCTCTCGCGGCTCGGACGAGGGGTGTTCATGTTCCCCAACGATACGTTGCGGGAGCAGGATTCCGTGAAGTTCCTGGCTCGCCGAGTACCCGGCCTACACGTCGGCGGCAAAACTGCCTTGGCGTGGCTGGGGGTCCGTCACAATCTCCCACCGCATGAACCGTTGTGGCTGTGGGGAGAAGCGAAAGCCAGAATACCCGCATGGTTCCAGCAGCGGTTTCGCGCTCGATACACGGCACGCAACCCGTTCGCCTCCACGCTGCCACAGGATTTCGGATTGCAGTCCCTGCCGGAGACTCCCGGCGGCGTGCTGGTTTCGGTGCCGGAGAGGGCTGTGATCGAGATGCTGAGCGAAGTGGGGATACACCAGGGAATCGAGGAAGCCCGCAACATTCTGGAAGGGGTCCGATCGTTGCGGCCGGACACTTTGGCGAATCTGCTCGCGCACTGCCGGCGCGTAAAGGCGATGCGGCTCTGTGTCCTGTGGGCGGAGGAACTGGGCCTGCCGTGGGCCGATGCCGCAAGGAACGGCGCAGGGCGCCGACTTGGACACAGCCGGTGGACCGCCCGGCTCAAAGACGGAACAACCCTCACCCTGAAAGCATAATGGAAAGAGCCTATATCGAAACCGTCCGGCTTCTACTTCGAGGCGATGCCGACGGTCTTTCAAACGCCTGCCTTCGCCAGGAAAGGCGGGACGGCCCTCAATCTGTTCGTCGAAGACATGCCGCGGTTGTCGGTGGACATCAACGTGGTTTTCACCGACCACCGGGTGTCCCGTGAGAATGCGTTGGAGTCCATCTCGGCCGCACTGGAGACGACACGAAGCCGACTCGTCGAAGATGGCTTGGACGCCGAAGTGTCGTCCACCAGGCAGGCTGACGAGATCAAGCTGCTTCTCCGGCGTGGGCACAGCCAAGTGAAAGTCGAGGTGAATCATGTGTTCCGTGGCACCGTCCTGCCTGTGGAGCGTCGAGGTATGGGCGCTGAGGCGCGTCGAGTTTTCACCACGGAATTGGTCGCTCCGATTCTGGCGGTGCCGGAGCTTTATGGCAGCAAACTGGTGGCAGCGTTGGACCGCCAGCACCCACGCGACCTTTTCGATCTGCGCGGCATGTTCGAGCGGTGCGGGCTCACGCCCGATGTCGTGGAGTGTTTTGTTTGTTATCTGGCCGGGCACAACCGCCCGGTGCATGAAGTTCTGTTCTCGCGGGACCAAGACCTCGCGCAGGCTTTCGAAAACGAGTTCATTGGCATGACGCGCGAACCCGTCACACCTGGTCAATTGCTGGCAGTCCGGCGTCGGCTTCGAGCGGAACTGCCGTCGGCGCTGACCTCGAACCATCGTCAATTGTGATCGAGGCCGAGCAGCCTGATGACCCTTTCGTGTCGCCCTCCCTGGGGGATCGCGCCCGCGTGACGTTCCCAAACGGCGGCGGTCAAACCTTCATGTTACTGCGGCTTTGACAACCGCCTTCGGGACGGAGGACGTAAGAGCGTCACGGCGGTTACAGGTTATGAAGATCACGTCGGACCTCTTTACGGCCTTCCTCAAGTGCCCCACCAAGTGCTATCTGCGGTCGCTGGGCGAACCGGGGACTGGGAACGAGTACGCTGATTGGGTTCGCGCACGAGCCGAGTCTTACCGTGCCGCCGGCGTGGACCGCTTGCGCCGGGACACTCCCCAAGACCACTTGACCGCTCCATCGGCGGATGAATTGAAACAGGCTAAGTGGCGGCTAGCAGTTGACGTGCTGGCAGGAACAGAGGCTTTGGGAACCCGCATTCACGCCTTGGAGCGCGTGCCGCCGGTCGGGCAGAGCAAAGCTGCCCAATTTGTCCCCATTCGTTTTGTGCCGAACAACAAGCTCGAGAGGGAGGAGAAACTCCTGTTGGGGTTCGATGCTCTCGCGCTGTCGGGAACGCTGGGCCGAAGGATAGACTTCGGCAGGATCGTCCACGGGGATGAGCAGGCCACGATGAGGGTCAAGACCGACGCTCTGGTCGGGGAAGTGCAAAAGCTAACCGAGAAAGCCGTTGCCTTGGTTTCCAGCACGTCGCCGCCTGATCTCGTATTGAACCGGCATTGCGGCGAGTGCGAGTTCCAGGCCCGGTGCAGACAGAAGGCAACTGAAAAGGACGACCTCAGCTTGCTCTCGAACCTGAAGGAGAAGGAGCGGAAGAAATTCAACAGCGAAGGCATCTTCACCGTTACCCAGCTTTCGTACACATTCCGCCCGCGCAGGCGCCCAAAGCGGCTCCGGGACAAACCCGAAAAACACCACCACGCCTTAAAAGCTCTCGCCATCCGGGAAAGGAAAATCCACGTCGTCGGCACGCCGGAACTGAAGATCGACGGGACACCCGTCTATCTGGATGTGGAGGGTCTGCCCGACCGGGATTTCTATTACCTCATCGGTCTGCGCGTCAAGACCGCCGAGACCGTCGTCCAGCATAGCCTTTGGGCGGATGATTTCGAGGGCGAGAAGAAAGCGTGGAGCGATTTCCTTGCTGTGCTCGCGACTATCGAAAAGCCGGTGCTGCTTCACTATGGCAGATTCGAGGCCGTTTTCCTGAGACGGATGTCTGAGCGGTACGGGGGGCCAGCAGACGGCTCGCCGATAGCCAAGGCGTTCGCGTCGGCGACAAATGTCCTGTCGGTGATTTTCTCCCAAATCTACTTTCCCACGTACTCAAATGGCCTTAAAGATGTCGGTGCTTGGCTCGGATGCAGATGGTCGAGCGCGAAGGCATCCGGTGTTCGATCCATCCTCTGGCGGACGGAGTGGCAGGAGTCGGGCGACCCGGCGGCAAAGCAGAACCTGATTACCTACAACTCCGAGGATTGCCAAGCGTTGGAAACGCTGATGACTGCCCTCATTGAATTGGGCCAAGGGTCGCCTCGAACCGGAAACCCGTCCCTCGGTGAGATTGTCAACACTGCGAAGCTCAAGCGCGAACACCCGTATGGTTTTAAGCGGAACACATTCGCCCTTCCAGAACTGAACACTATTAACGACGCCGCATACTGGGATTACCAGCGCGAGCGAGTCTATGTAAAATCAAATGTAAAGGTCAAGCACGCCCTGAGCCGCCGCAAGACACCGCGAATAGTTTTGCCCCCGAACAAGATCATCGAGTGCCCGCGACCGCGCAATTGCCCAAGGTGCGGCTCAAGGAAGTTCGTCAAGCACACGAAGTACACTAAAATCCTCTACGATCTCAGATTCATGCGACACGGGATTAAGAGATGGATCGTCCGTTATCGTTTCCACCGCTATCAATGTACAAACTGCCAAACCGTCTTTCAACCCGAAGAAACGTTCTATGGAAAAGGTAAGTTTGGCCGGGAAATCATCGCATATTCCGTTTACCTCAGCATCGAGTTGCGGTTGCCTCAGTTGCATGTAGCCAGCAAACTAAATCGGTTGTTTGGCTTTCATCTGAGTTCCGCGAGTATTGGCGACTTCAAGGCCAAGGCAGCGGAGAACTACGTGGGAAGCTATAACGCCCTGGTCAAGAGGCTGTGCAGTGGCCGGTTACTTCACGCCGACGAGACCAAAATCAACGTCAAGGACAAAGACGGTTTTGTGTGGGTGTTTGCGAACATGGAAGAAGTGGCCTACGTGTTCAGCGAGACACGCGAGGCCGACCTGATTCAGACCGTGCTGAGGGACTTCAAGGGCGTTTTGGTGTCTGACTTTTACCCGGCTTACGATTCAATCCAATGCCCTCAACAAAAGTGCCTGATTCACCTGATAAGGGACTTGAACGACGATCTTTTGAAACACCCCTACGACGAGGAATTGAAACAGGTCGCACAGATGTTTACACTCTTGCTCAAGCCGATGATCGAAACCGTTGATCGGCACGGCTTGAAAACCCGCTTTTTGAGGAAGCACCTGGAGGCGGTGGATGGATTTTATGGGCGGATTGCCGACCTAACCTTGCAGAGCGAAACCGCGGTGAAGTTCAGTAAGCGGTTGGACAAGAACCACGACAAGCTCTTTACGTTCTTGAGTTTCGACGGGATACCGTGGAACAACAACAACGCTGAACACGCTGTTAAAGCCTTCGCCGCGCTTCGCCGGATCATCGGGGGAGTCACCACTGAAAAGGGCCTCCGAGACTACTTGGTTCTGTTGAGCCTTTGCGAAACCTGCAAGTACATGGGCGTGGATTTCCTGGATTTTCTCCGTTCAGGGGAGAAAGATATTCGCGTCTTCGCTGAGAATCGGCGGGGGCGCAGACCTGGGACGCAAACCAACGGACAGAAAGCCTTGCCAGCAGACGGGGGCGGCTAGGCTAGAAGCGGCCTCGGGGGGAGCAGGGCGATCTTCGACGGATCGCAGGCTCCGGTGTGATTCCCGCAACCTGCGGCTTCCGCACCCAATGGCTGGAGGATGAGAAGATCTGCGTGATTCTCGAGGATGGCTCGCTTGGAACCCGGCGGCACCTGGTCTTGCGGGCGACCAAGGTCCCGGCACCGGACGTTGGCGATTATGGCCTTGCAGAGGCGGCGGTGGTAACCGGTTAGGCGTTCGAGGCTATCTGGTGAAAAGGACATCGAAGCCTGTGCCCGAGAGCACATGGGACGGGGAAGACTCCCTTTCTGAAAGCTGGAAACCGGCGCCAACCACGTGTGCGTAAGCACTCCGCGCCATTCGGGCCGCCGGACGGAGCGGAAAACCGACGCCGCTCCGAGTCGCGCAGGTAAGACCGTTGACCCCACCCCCCTTCCTTTGCGAGGAAGGGGTCAATGGCACGCCGTCAGGCGCCTGGCTCCGGGAAAACGGTGAGGAAATCGCTACCGATCAACTAATCCGCGACATTCCTGAAGGAGGCGATTTGCGAGCGAACTCCGTGCAACCACCCGCAGCCTGGCATTCCGTGGAATAGGGCCATTATATTGGGGTTTGTTGCGATTCTTCAGGCGAAACCCATTCAGGATTTGCCCTTGCAGGCCGCGGGCGGAATCGGTAGATTGCTGGTGTTTAGCGCGCTTAGCTCAGTGGAAGAGCACTTCCTTCACACGGAAGGGGCCGCAGGTTCAAGTCCTGCAGCGCGCACCATTTCAAGGCACCATGAACGCTGCGGATTCCAATTCGACCATGGCGGTGTTTCTCGACCTGGAGAACATCGCGCTCGGGGCCCAGGACGCCAAGTTCCCTTTATTCAGCATCCAGAAGGTGCTGGAGCGATTGCTCATCCGCGGGCACATCGTCGTCAAGAAGGCCTACTGTGACTTTGACCGCTACAAGTCCTTCAAACGCGACCTGCACGAGGCCGCCTTCGAGCTCATCGAAATCCCGCACGTCCGCCAGTCCGGCAAGAACTCGGCCGACATCCGCATGGTGGTCGATGCCCTCGACCTCTGCTACACCAAGAGCCACGTCAACACCTTCGTGATCATCAGCGGCGATTCGGACTTCTCCCCGCTGGTGAGCAAGCTGCGTGAAAACGCCAAGACGGTCCTGGGCGTGGGCGTCAAGAACTCGACTTCCAACCTGTTCATCAGCAACTGCGACGAGTTCATCTATTACGACGACCTGGTCCGCGCCGAATCGAGCCGGGCGCGGCGCCGCGTCTCGGTGGCCGACGTGGCCCCCAGGCCCGCGGCGGTCGATCAGAAGGGGCCCTCGCTCGAAAAGGCGCTGGACCTCATCGTGGAAACCATCGAGACCATCAGCCAGGAGCGCGAGGCCGACGAGCCGATCTGGGGCTCCATGGTCAAGCAGGCCATCAAGCGCCGCAACCCCGGCTTCAACGAGCGCGCCTACGGCTTCCGCTCCTTCAACGACTTGCTGCTGGATGCGCAGAAACGCGGCCTGCTCAAGCTGGAGGCCGACGAGAAATCCGGCGGCTACCGGGTCGAGGCGGTCGAGTGAGCCGGCGCCATGCGCGTTGAGATTTGCGTTGATTCGGCGGCAGGGGCCTTCGCAGCCCAGCGGGGCGGGGCTGACCGGGTGGAACTGTGCGCCAACCTGCTGGAGGGCGGCACCACCCCCAGCGCCGGCTGCATCCAGGTGGCCCGGCACGGCCTCAGGATTGGCCTCCAGGTCATTATCCGGCCCCGGGGCGGCGACTTCCTCTACACCCACGAGGAGATGGAGGTCATGCGGCAGGACATCCGGGCCGCCCGGGAACTCGGCGCCAACGGCGTGGTCATCGGCTGCCTGACGGCCGAGGGGGAGATCGATCAAGCGCGCGCCGCCGAGTTGATCAACCTGGCTCGCCCGCTCAACGTCACTTTCCACCGCGCCTTCGATATGTGCCGCGACCCCCGCCAAGGACTGGAAGACCTCATCGCCCTGGGCGTTGAGCGCGTCCTGACGTCCGGCCAGGAGGCCACCTGCCTGGAGGGGCTTGATCTCATCGCCGCGCTCCACAAGCAGGCGGCTGGCCGTATCCTCATCATGCCCGGCGGGGGTGTCACCCTCGCCAATGCCCGGCGTATCGTTGCTGCCACCGGCGTCACCGAGGTCCATCTGAGCGCCCGCCGCTCCGTCGACAGCGCCATGAAACACCGCAACCCTCGCGTCTTCATGGGCGGCGCGCTCCGCCCGCCCGAGTTCAGTTGGAAAACCACCGACGCCGAGGCCGTCCAGGGCCTTGTCCGGGCCCTGCGGGGGGACTGAAGGGACCAGGGGCGAGGCGGGCGATTGGAGTGCGCGTCCGAAGTCGCGAAGCGTTTTGGACTGCGGCAGTCCTCTGCCGCTTTTCGGACCCTGGGGAGGCGAAAGGGCCAGAGGACTGGCGCAGTCCAAAACCTTGCGGGCTTCCCGACGCCACGCTCCAATTGCCTGGCTGGCGCGAGGCCGACAAAGCCGAGATGCGCCCGAAAGATCTCGTAAAATCTTGCATTCTTGCGCCCGCTCTGCTCCCATACTACCTTGAGCCTGGGATGCACGGACGTGTTTCGAAGGCGAACCAGATCTGTCAGAGCAATGGCTTTGAGCAATATGCGAACCGCGGGCCGGGCAGGCAGGGATCCGCAGACCGGATGATGGGCGCATGATGATGCTTCCTTTCATAGCCGGGCTGATCGGGTTCGGCGTCGTGTTGTTGGTGGTCCCGCTGATAGTGAGGCGGTGGGGCCGGGCGGAGGCCTCGGGCCGATCTGTCGAGCTGCACCATGCTCACCGGCGGCCGGTCCCGCGGCTTGGCGGGATGGCGCTGGCGGCAGCGTTCCTGGCCATCGAGGCGTTCATCACGCTGGTCGAGGCCGAGAGCCGCGAGGCCACGCCGCACCGGGGTGTGATCCTCGTCAGTTGCCTGGCGATGTTCGGGCTGGGATTGTGGGACGACTTCCGGGCGTTGGGGGCCCGGAAGAAGCTCCTGGGCCAGGTGCTCATCGCGCTGATGGTTTATTGCTTCGGCCTGGGGATACAGATGGTGAAGATCCCGTTTGCCGGGGCTGCGATTGACCTGCACGGCTGGGGAGCCGTGGTGACCGTCTTTTGGCTGGTGGGCATGACCAATCTCATCAACCTGATTGACGGGGCCGATGGGGTGGCGGCAGGGATTTGCCTGATGCTCATGGTGTTGCTGGCCTATGTCGGGCACGAGGTCGGGAGTTTCGAGCGGCTCACCGCAGGGATGGCGGGCGCCCTGGTTGGCTTTCTGTGGTTCAATTTCCCACCGGCCCGGATTTACCTGGGCGACGGGGGGGCCTATTTCCTGGGCTTCCAAATAGGACTGTTCTCACTGGTCAACTCGCACAAAGGCGAGGTCTTTGCGGCCCTGGCTGCCCCGATGCTGGCCCTGGCGCTGCCCATCCTGGACACCAGCGTGGCGATCGCGCGGCGCGGATTGTGGGGCTTGCCGATCTTCCGGCCCGACCGGCGCCACCTCCATCACCAACTGCAGCGTATCGGCTATTCGCGCCGCAGGGTGGTCCTGAGCTTTTATGCGGTGACGCTGGTCTTTTTCATGCTCGGTGCGGCCGCGGTCTGGTCGCGCGGCCAATGGTTGCCGGGATTGGTTGGCTTTGGCGCGCTGGTCCTGGTGATCTGTGCCGGGAACCTCAGCTTCAGCCGCGAATGGTTCGATGTCGGCCGGGTCCTGGGCCACTCGCTCGAACTCCGGCGCGAGATTCAATATGCCCTGAGCCTGACCCGATGGCTTGAGCTGGAGGGCGGCCGGCAGGCGACCGTCGAAGAGCTTTGGGAGGGCCTGGCCTTTGCGGCGCGCAAACTCGGGTTTGCATCCGTGAAGCTCACCTTGGCCGACGGCCAGCGTGTCTGGGCGAGGCCGGAGACCGGCGGCGCGATGCGTTCGGTCCAGCAGGAGATTGATGGCGGCGAGTCCGGGGTCCTGGAACTCAGGGCCCCGGCCTGCGAGGGTAGGGATGCGGGCTGCGGCCAGACCCGGGCGGCGCCGGCTTGCGAGCGGGGGTCGTTATGCCCCTGTGTGGGGGATGCCAAGATGTTCGAGGTGGTGAGCGAATTGCTGGCCGAAGGCTGGCTCAAGGCCGTCCAGCGATGGAGGAATGGCAAGGGCGTCCCTGTCTGCTTCGGTTCCCAGAGGGCCGCCTCCGCCCTCCAGGGTGTGGCGGTCCCCGGGCCTGTGCCCGCCCTTGTCCTGGCGGACCCTTCCGGTGGCAACGGCAATGGCGAGGGCAACGGCCAGACCTCGACCGCCCAGCCGGCGGTCAACGCCCCCAGGCGCAGCGAGTAGGTGGGCCGTTTCACAAGCGCAGTCACGACTTTTCAGGAGGCCGAGGCCCTGGTCAATCGCTCGTCGGTTCCGGGCCTTTCCAGGCCAACGGCCTGATTCATACCAGCCCAGGGCAACGCCCTGGGTTCGTCGTGCCGTTTGATTCGATCGCAGGCCAACGGCCTGCCTCATAGTCCAACCTTGAATCGCGCTTTCAGCGCTCGGAATGGTTTTTGGTCTGTAAACCCAGGGCGTTGCCCTGGGCTGGTATGAGTGACGCCGTTGGCGTCTCCAGCATGCCTGCAACGCTGGTTCGATCCCGCTCTGTCACGGCAAGCCGCTCCCGGCAAACTGAGAAAGGCGATCTGTGTGTGTTTATGAAACGGCCACCTACGCCGTCTCGAATTGCAACTCATAGAGGCGGCGGTAGCATCCGCGCGCCTGGAGCAACTCCGCGTGGGTGCCTCTCTCCACGATTCGACCATTGTCCAGCACCACGATGAGGTCGGCGCCTTGGATGGTCGAGAGGCGGTGAGCGATGCAAATGGTGGTGCGGCCCTGCATGAGTTGCTCCAGGGCGGCCTGCACGGCGCGTTCGGATTCCGAGTCGAGCTGGCTCATCGCCTCGTCCAGGATCAGGATGGGGGCGTCCTTGAGCAGGGCGCGGGCAATTGCAATGCGCTGGCGCTGGCCGCCGGAGAGGGTGGCGCCTTTCTCCCCCGCCAGGGCTTCGTAGCCGCCCGGTTTCTCGAGGATGAATTCGTGGGCATAGGCATGCCGGGCGGCCGCTTCGATCTCGGCGTCCGAGGCCCCGGGCCGGCCCAGGGCGATGTTGTTGCGGATGGTGTCGTTGAAGAGGATCGTTTCCTGGGCGACCAGGGCGACCTGGCGGCGCAGGTCCTTGACCGCGACCTGGCGCAAGTCGGTGCCGCCGATGCGCACGGACCCGGATTTGGGGTCATAGAAGCGCAGCAGCAAATTGGTGAGCGTGGTCTTGCCCGAACCGCTGCTGCCCACCAGCGCCACCACTTGCCCGGCCTCGACCGTCAGGTTGATGGCGCGCAGGACGGGCTTGTCCCCGTAGGCAAAATCAACGTTCTCGAACCGGATGTCCGCGCCCCGTGCCTTGAGCGGGACGGGTGCCGGCGGATCGAGCACCGTGCTGGTCCGTTGGAGCAACTCGAAGACGTTCTGGCTGGCCGCCGCCGCCTGGTGCAGTTGGTTGTGCAGCTTTGCCATGGCCTTGATCGGCGCGTACATCAGCACGATAGCCACGATGAAACGCACGAACCGGGCCAGGTCATCCGAGTTCAGGCTCCCCTCGCGCATCTTTAGGGAATAGAGCAAGACCAAGGCCACGCCGACGGCGCCCAGGAACTCGGTGAATTGGCCCGGAATCTCGTTGGCCCGGACCAGGCGCATCATGTGGCCGATGTATTTCCGGGTGGCCTCCCGGAACTGCTTGAGGACGGTCCCTTCGAGGTTATAGGCCTTGATAATCCGGTTGCCCGTAAACGATTCGTGCATGACGCTGGTCAGCTCCGAGACGTGGCCCTGCATCAACCGCGCGGATTTCCGGGCCTTTCGGCCGTAGATTGTAATCGGCACCAGGCAAATTGGCAGCACCACGATCGAGGCCAGGGCCAACCCCCGCTGGTTAGCGGGGTAGAGCAACACCGCCAGCAGGGTCACCACCGTCACCGGGGCCGTCACCATCGAGCCCAGCGAACTGCTGACGACCCCATAGAGCGTCTGCGTGTCACTGGTGATCCGCGAAATCAAATCGCCCGTGCGGGCGCCGCTGAAGAAGTCCTGCGAGAGGTTTTGCAGGTGATCGAAGAGCCGCGTCCGCAAGTCCGCTACCGCCCGCACCGCCGCCCAGTGCATGCAATAGAGGTTCAAATAGGCGAAGAGGTTCCTCACCAGCATCACCGCGGGGATTGTCGCAATCATCAGCACGTGGCCCAGGTTGGAGTTGGGCTTCCCCAGGCCCGGAAGCAAGCCCGCCAGGCCCTGGACCCACCCCTTCGCCCACTCTGGCGCGTGCCCGCGCAGGAACTCCGCCACCGAGACCGCCTTGCCCTGCCCGAACTCCAGGCTGACCACCAGGCTGATCACCGGGATGAGCGCCGTGGTGGCCAGCGCGCTCACCACCCCGCACACCAGCCCGAGAAGCAGCCGGCCTCGGTAGGGGCGCACGAACTCCCAGATTCTCCTGAAAAACAATCGCATTGTGCGTCCCACAGTATGTCCGGCCCCCCGCCCGCAAGGCGAGCAGATTCGGCTCCAGGCAGGACCATGATTCTCCGGAAAGACACAAAATCATTATTGGCAAAATCCTGGGGGAGGGGCCTCTGGGGCAGCTCCCCATGATTCTGCCTTCTTCCGGCCTCATTTCACTTGTCCGGTTTGTCCGCCCCTTCCTATGCTGCTCACCATGAGAGTCGCCATCCTGGTTCGGCGCTACATCACCACGGGCGGGGCGGAGCGTTATGCGGTGGAAGTGGCGCGGCGGCTGGCCCTGGCGCACGAGGTGCACCTCTTCACGCAGCAATGGGACCACGAGCCTGCGGGGATGGCCCTGCACCGGGTCTCCAGGCCGGTGCGCAAGCCCAACTTCCTCAATGCCTGGTGGTTCAGTTGGCGCGCGGGCCGGCTGGCGCGCGGGTTCGACGTGGTCTATTCGCACGAGCGAGTCGCCCGGTTCGATGTCATGAACGTCCACTGCGGCACATTCGTGGGCGGGCTTTGGGGGGCCGAGCGCGGGCAACGCAGGCGGGCCTGGCGCACCTGGCTCAAGATCCTGACCGGGCCGAGCATCTGGGGCCACTGGCTGCTGGAGCGGTGTAACACGCGCCTGGCCCCGGGCCGGTTCTGGGTGGCCGATTCCCAGATGGTGAAGCTGGAGGTCCAACGCTACTACCCGATTCCCGACGACCGCTTCTTCATCGCCCACTCCGGGGTGGACGCCCCGGCGCCGGACGTTGCCCAAAGGCGTGCCCAGTGGCGGGCCAGGCTGGGCTTCAAGGACGGCGAGGTGGTGGCCCTGTTCGTGGCCTCGGAGTTTCGCAGGAAGGGCCTGGACGCGCTGCTCGAGGGCCTGGGCCAATTGGGCGAGCGCGGCCCCAGGCTGGTGGTCGTCGGCGGACAGGACCATGCCGCTTACGAGAGACGCGCCGCCCAACTGCGCCTGACCGGGCGCATTACCTGGGCCGGGTGCGTCAACAACGTGAAGGACTATTACGCCCTGGCGGACATTTTCGTCCTGCCGACCCTCTCCGACCCTTCGCCCCTGGCGCCGCTCGAAGCGATGGCCCATGGGTGCGCCGCCGTCATAAGCTGCGGCCGTTTCACCGGCGCCGCCGAGTTGGCCGCCCAGGGCGAAGCCCTGCTGCTGCGCGACCCGAGGGACGCCTCGGAAATCGCCCAGGCCCTCAACTCGCTCATGGATGGGCCGACCCGAGAGGCCTACGCCCGCCGCGGGCGCGAGCGGATGCGCCACTGCTCCTGGGACCACACCGCCGCCACCATCCGCACCGCCCTGGAGAGGTCTGCCCGCGAGCGTGGCCGCCCGTGAGGGGCGGGAGCGTGGGCGCCTGGAGCGGCGAGGGTGAGAGCGTGGGGAGCGTGTGCGTCGCGGAGCGACGCGATGAAGGTAGCCGTGGACCTCGGTCCACGGTTTCGGGCGTGGGAAGGCTCCCGCGTCGCATAGCGACGCCTGACAGCGTTACGGTTTTCAGGCGTCGCTACGCGACGCGGGCGAGCTCGGGCCATGGGTCCGTGGACTGGAAGTCCACGGCTACCATCGGCCACCGCTACGCGGTGACCCGGACGCAGCGCACGCGTCGCGTAGCGACGCCTGATGGCTTCGCCTCCTATGGGGCAGGATTCGATATAATCGCTTTACTTGATGTTGTCCCCAAATTTATCAATTGGCGTTTTGCACCGAAGCTAGGCTAGAGTCCGGCCATTGACCACACCACCTGAACCCGGACGCGATCCGATGCAAACCATCCTTCAGACCGAGCCGGCCGCAATGGTCTCCGAGAGACCGGAAGCCGCCCAGGCTGGCTTGGGCGGATTCTGGAGCCTGTTCGTCACGCAGTTCCAGGGCGCCTTTAGCGACAACATCCTGAAGAACCTCGTCATCCTCATGAGCCTGGGGGCGGGCTTCACGCTCGCCACGGAGCATCGCATCACGGAATTGGTCAACGCGCTCTTTGCCACGCCCTTCCTCATCTTCTCGATGGCCGGGGGCTACCTGGCCGACCGCTACAGCAAACGCACGGTCACGATCTGCGTGAAGGTCTTCGAGGTGGGGGTGATGACCATGGTGTTGGCCGCGCTGGTGGGACACCAGTTGCCCCTCCTGGTGGCGGGGGTGTTCCTGATGGGCACGCACAGCGCCTTTTTTGGCCCGTCCAAATACGGCCTGCTGCCGGAATTGCTGCCCGAGAAACGCCTCTCCTGGGGCAACGGCATGATCGAGTTGGGCACCTTCGTCGCCATCATCCTGGGCACCGTCGCCGCGGCCGACATGTCCGAGCGCTTCCAGGGTCATCTGGGCTATGCCGGCATAATCCTCATCGCACTGGCCTTCGTCGGCTTGAGCACCAGCCTCACCATCACCCGCGTCGGCGCCGCCGACCCGGCCAGAGCGTTCCGCCCGAATTTTGCGGGCGACCTTTGGGCGCGCGTTCAGGCCATGCGCCGGGACCGCCCCTTGTTCCTGGCGGCCCTGGGCAACATCTACTTCACCTTTGTCGGGGCGCTGGTCCAGTTGAACCTGTTCTTTTACAGCATCTACGTCCTGCAGGTCGGCAAGAAGCAATTCGGTTTTCTGAGCGCCGCGATGGCCCTGGGCATCGGGCTGGGCAGCGTGGCGGCGGGCTACCTGTCCGGGGGCAAGATCGAATACGGCCTGGTGCCCCTGGGGGCGGTGGGGCTCTCGATTCTCTCGGCCTTGCTCGCGCTTCACGGGATGTCGCTTATGTCGGCCATGGTCTGCCTGGCGCTGCTGGGTTTCGCGGGCGGGTTTTTCATTGTGCCCATCTCCGCCCTGCTCCAGCACCGGCCCGACAAGGACAAGAAGGGCGAGATGCTGGCGGCGGCCAACCTGCTCTCGTTCGCGGGCATGCTCCTGGCCTCGGGCGCGCATTACGTGCTGACCACTCTGTTCCATTGGGGGTCGCGGCAGGTCTTCCTCTTCTGCGGTGTCCTCACCCTGGCCAGCGCGATCTACGTCGTCAAGCTGCTGCCCGATGCCATGCTCCGCTTCGTTCTCTGGGTGCTCACGCGCACGATCTACAGCATCCGCGTCCTGGGCCGCGACAACATCCCCGCCAAAGGCGGCGCCCTGTTCGTCTGCAATCATCTCTCGCTGGTGGATGCGTTGCTGCTGATCGCCTCGACCGACCGGGACATCCGGTTCATCATGTACAAGGGCTTTTACGAGCGCCGCTGGATCAAGCCGCTGGCGCGCATCCTGCGGGCCATTCCGATCTCCTCCGAACTGCGCCCGCGCGAGATGCTCCACTCCCTGCGCACCGCCAGCGACGCCATCCGCAACGGCGAGGTCGTCTGCATCTTTGCCGAGGGCCAGATCACGCGCATCGGGCACATGCTCCCCTTCCGGCGCGGTTTCGAGCGCATCATGAAAGATGTCGAAGCGCCGATCATCCCGATTGCGCTGGACGGGGTTTGGGGCAGCATCTTCAGTTTTGAAAAGGGGCGCTTTTTGTGGAAGCTGCCCCGGCGCATCCCCTACCCGGTGACGATCAACTACGGCCGTCCGCTGCCGCACGCCGCCACGCCCGTCGAGGTCCGCCAGGCGGTGCAGGAGTTGATGGCCGAGGCCTGGCAGCGGCGCCGGGGCTCGATGCAGCCCCTTCACCGCGCCTTCGTTCGGACCGCCCGCCATCGCCCGTTTCGCCTGGCCATGAGCGATGCGCAGACGGCCCGCCTGAGCTTCGGTTCGGCGCTGACACGCGCGGTCTTCCTGGCCCGGCGGCTCAAGCCGGTCTGGGCCGGCCAGAGGATGGTCGGGCTGCTCCTGCCGCCCTCGGTGCCCGGCGCGCTGGTGAATCTCGCCGCCCTGCTGGCCGGCAAAGTGCCTGTGAACCTCAATTACACCGTCTCGGAAGAGGCCCTCGCCTCCTGCACCCGCCAATGCGACATCCGCACCGTGGTGACCTCGCGCGCCTTCCTTGACAAGCTCAAGCTCAAGCCCCCGGGCGAAGTGGTGCTGCTCGAAGACCTCGTCGGCAAGCCCGAGACGCGGCCCGGTCCGTGGGAGAAGCTGGCGGCCCTCTGCCTGGCCTGGCTGGCCCCGGCCCGCCTGCTGGAGCGCGCGTTGGGGTGCCGCAAGAGACCCGAGTTGGACGACCTGGCCACGGTCATTTTCTCCAGCGGCAGCACCGGCGACCCCAAGGGCGTGATGCTCAGCCACTACAACATCGGCTCGAACATCCAACAGCTCGAGCAGATCTTCGGGTTGACCGCCAAGGACGGGATGCTGGGGATACTGCCCTTTTTCCATTCCTTCGGGTTTACCGGCACGCTCTGGTTGCCGGCGGTGCTCGGGGTGCGGGTCGTCTTTTATCCAAACCCGCTCGACGCCAAGGCGATTGGCCCGCTGGTCAGCCGTTACGCCCTCACGTTCCTGTTGGCGACACCGACCTTCCTGCAGTTGTACGTGCGCGGCTGCGCAGCGGAAGATTTCGGCAGCCTGCGCGTGGTCATGACCGGGGCGGAGAAACTGCCCGAGCGCCTGGCCAGCGCCTTCGAGGACCACTTCGGCATCCGGCCCCTCGAAGGCTACGGCTGCACCGAGTGCGGCCCCGCGGTCGCCGTCAACACCCATGACTTCCGCTCCGCCGGCTTCCGCCAGGTCGGCTCCAAGCGCGGCAAGATCGGCCATCCGCTGCCGGGAATCTCCGTGAGCATCGTCCAGCCCGAGACCTTGCAACCCGTGCCCATCGGCCAGCCCGGCCTGCTGCGGGTCCGCGGACCCAACGTCATGCAGGGCTACCTCGGACGCCCCGACAAAACCGGCGAGGTCCTCGTCCAGGGCTGGTATGCCACCGGCGACATCGCCGCCCTCGACGAGGACGGCTTCCTCCAGATCACCGACCGCCTGAACCGCTTCAGCAAGATCGGCGGCGAGATGGTCCCGCACATCAAAGTCGAGGAGAAACTCCACGAACTGGCGGGCGCCACCGAACAAAGCTTTTTCGTCACCGGCGTGCCGGACGAGAAAAAGGGGGAACGCCTGGCAGTCTTGCACAAGTTGCCCGCGGCCCAACTGCAGAAGTGCCTCGAAAAACTCCCCCAGTGCGACTTGCCCAACCTGTGGAAACCCCGCCCCGACCAGTTCTTCCATATCGAGGCCTTCGCCTATCTCGGCACCGGCAAACTCGATTTGCGCAAGAACCGGGAGACGGCCCTGGAACGCGCCGGGGCCACCGAAGCAGGCAAGCCCTGAAGCCAGTCCCTTGGGGTCCCTTGAGTCCCTTTTGTCCCTCTGGGGAATAGGGCGCCCGGATCCCCGCTAATGTGGTGTCCACTAAGTCCTTTAGTTTTGTAATGTGTGCATCTGACCGAGCACGTCAGGCTTCAGGTGACAGGTACTTTGCTTCACGCGTTTCAGGGATTGGCTAGGCGGAAGAACAAACTTCCCGCCGGCGATGGAATCGTGACGCTCTTGTTCGTGCCATCGTCGGAAATGGGCAAGCTGCTGGGGCTCCAATTCGTCGTCGCCAGATTTGAATTCTGTTCCAACCTCAAACCGGTCGAAACTGAGGGCCAGAAGAGGACCACAGCATGGCCCCTGAACTGCACGTTCAGCGGAATGGGAGCGGAGAGGAGGCTCAACGCAAAGAGCGCCCCATCGCCCGCGCTGCCGCCGTTGAAGGTCGTTGCACACAAGTTGCCGTCCGACAGCACCAACCCCGCACAGGGATTGGCCCCGTCAAAGTTAGTCCTGGTGCTGGGGTCAAGCGCGCTGAAACTGTAAAGAGTGGCGAAGCCCGTGCCATTAGTGTTGACCTCGAAGATCGTTCCCGAGCCGCCATTACCGCCCGTCTGCGTCGTCCCATACAGCATCCCGCCGGACAAGATCACGCCCCCTTGCGGCTGGGCCCCGTCGCCGTTGGTGTAGCTCCCGCTTGAAGGGTCGGCGGAAGTGGCGGTAAAGGAGTAAATCGTGGTGAAACCCGAGCCGTCGGCATTGAGCTTGAACACCGTGCCATCATGTCCACTGCCGCCTGCGGCGGCCGTCCCATACAGTGTGCTGCCAGCCAAAAGCAGTTCCCCCCCGGTTGGAGTCCGTCGCTGTTCGTGAAAGTATGGAGCACGGTGAAGCCCGAGCCGTCCGTGTTGAGCTTGAACAAGGTGCCGCCTCCGGAAGCGCCACCGTGCATCGTTGTCCCATAGAGGCTGTTGCCGGCCAGCAGCAGGGGCGCCTGCGGGTATGCTCCGTCATCGTTGGTGTAGTTCCCACTGGAAGGATCACCGGAAGTGGCATCGAAAGAGTGGAGCAGGGCGAAGCCCGAACCGTCGGTGTTGAGCTTGAACACGGTTCCGCTAAACCCTTGGCCGCCAGACTGGGCCGTTCCGTAGAGGGCGCCGACGGACAGGACCAAGCCGTTGGGCATGGAGCCGTTGGTGCTGCCATTGGAGAAGTTAAAGAGGGTTGTTAAGCCTGAACCATCGGTGCCGATCTTGAACAGGGTGCCGCCACCCATGCTGCCGGTGCCCCCGGCTGGAGCTGCACCGTAGAGCGTGTCGCCGGACAGCACCAGGGGCGCTTGCGGCCAGGCCCCATCGCTGTTCGTGTACCAGCCCATCGCCAACGCACTGAAGTTGTAGAGGTTGGTGAAGCCGGAGCCGTCGGTATTGACCGCGAAGATCGTTCCGGAGCCGCCGTTGCCACCGCCCGACATCACGCCGTACAGCCGGTGACCGCTCAGCATCAATCCCTGGGGATGAATCCCGTCGCTGTTGGTCATGCCGCCTCTGGCAGGATCAAATCCCACGCCGCCGCCGCCAAACGTATGGACGCTCGAACACCCCGCCGAAATTTTCGGGCCAAAGGCGACGATGCCTGCGCCGTGATTGTTCGTCACCACCAGCGCCGGCGAAAAAACGCAGGTGCGGGTGTAGGTGTGCGCCGGATTTTGCCCCGAGCCGGTTGAGCCGTCGCCGAAATCCCAGTTCCAATTGGTGATGGCGTAGCCCTGGCTGTCCTTGCCCGGCCCGCTAAATTGAACCGGCATCGGCACCAGGCCGTTGGTCGGGCTGGCGGTGAAAAAGATCGGCGGGAGCGACACGACAACCTTCGGGCCGTTGGCGGTGATCTGCGTGCCCCAGATATTGGTCACCGTGAGCTTCGTCGCAAACGTCTTGGCTTGGGCGTAAATATGATTGATCGACACCGGCTGATCCGGACTCTGATCAGCGAAGCTCGTGCCGTCGCCAAAATTCCAGCTCCAACTGACGATGAGGTTGTCGGCGCTGTCCACAGCCGGGCAGGTGAAAACAACAGACAGCGGCATGAAGCCGTTGGTCGGCGTAACGGTGAACTGCACCGTCGGCAGCGACACCGTAATGTTGGAGGAGCCGATGCCCTGGACCGCTGTGCCGTTGACGTTGGTGGCGACGAGCGTGACCGAAAACGTCCCGCTGTTGGAAAGCGTTCCGGTGTTGGTGTAGGTGTGCGATGGATATTGTCCTGTGCCGTTCGTGCCGTCGCCAAAATTCCAGTTCCAACTAGCGATGGTGCTGCCCCCGCTGTCCACGCCGGCCGAACTGAATTGAACCGTCAGCGGGACCAGGCCGTTGGTCGGGTCGGCGCTGAACGGGACGGTCAGTTGGTCGGGAACATATTCCAGCGTGATGGTGTTGTTGGCCGTGCCGCTGGCCGACGCGGAGCCGTCGGATTCAGCAAGGGGATAATTCAGCGCCACATTGGTCGTCAAGGATTGGGTCCAATGCACCGCGGCATTTGTGATGGCAAACTGGAAATCTCGAACCTCATACTCGCCATGCACGGTGCAATCCCACCCGCCATAAGCGTCATACGGAGGATATTGATCGCAGCTCCCCCGAACCGTCGTCGTTCACACCAAATGTGCCTTCCCAGATTCCGCCCCACGCAGCCCTCTCGCAGGTTCCGAGGAATTGGCCCGTTCCCACGGCTTGGCCCAAAGCGTCCGAGGGCTTGATCAAACAAACATTTGTCGGATTGAAATTGGGATCGGCGAGGTAGGCGCCCTCATGGTGTGACGCCCCCGGTGGAGGGGTGTAATCCCAATCGTCTTGCACATAGCTTCCCGAAGCGGACTCCTGGCCAGTTGAATTGAGCAGATTTCCGATAATCAAATTGGTTTCGGTCCCTAGCACTACGTATTTTACAATACCGCTAAGCTGAATCTGGAGCTGATCGTTGCCGCTATATCCAATCGTGGAGTTGCCCCAGTCCCACTCGCCCGTGCCGCTGGCCGTCATGGTGTATGTTGCCGTAATGACGCCGACACGATTCGTAGAGGCGAAGGCGGTAGAGAGTTGAAGGCTGAGGGTTGAGAGCAGCAACACGGCTGCGATTTGAATGAGATGCTTTGTTCTCACGGATTTCCTTTCTCCAATTCTTTCAATGCGGATGGGCGCGGATTGAACACGGATTTCCTGGCGGAGAGCCGTTGCCTTGCTTGGGGAGCGCATCTGCCCCAGGCCCTGTCCGGCGCGCCCTCGTGCCGGACACCCACGGCCGGGAAAGACGAACTGGGGCGATGCATGCTCGCCCGAAGCCGCTCTCGCAATTCCCGCCGCCAATGTCATAACGAACTCGCCACCCAACCACATCGCCACCAAACCAACAGACCCTGATGGCCACTTGCTGATCTCTAATCCACGATTAGCGCAAGTTCATGACAAATCAAAGAAGGCGTCAACCACAATCTTTTCGCGGGCCTTTTGACGGGTCTCGGCACTTCTTGTTCCTCTGATGCCAATTCGAGCTACTTCGTGCCCAGGATCGCGTCTTTGGCTGCTTTGGCGATACGAAACTTCACGACTCGCTTGGCAGGGATCTTGATGGTTTCGCCCGTTGCAGGGTTGCGGCCCATGCGAGCCTTGCGATTCACCAGGACCAGCTTGCCCAGGCCCGGAATGGTGAACTTGATCTTCGCATTTTTTTGATTGGTCCACACCCCGAAGCTGGCATCGCTGGTCTGGACCTGTGGACTCCGCAGCGCCGTGGGGAGACCGGCAAAGTTCGTGCTTCAGCCGG
Source organism: uncultured bacterium (assembly GCA_963749495.1). Classification (GTDB taxonomy): domain Bacteria; phylum Verrucomicrobiota; class Verrucomicrobiia; order Limisphaerales; family UBA8199; genus CAVQND01. Next base: position 116,804 of record CAVVMW010000007.1, on the reverse strand, counting down.
TGGTGCCGAAGGGCTTGGGCTTGCCCGCAAATCAAGGAGGGTGGCAAGACGATTGCCACCCTCATCTCACGCGTCCCAGTTACCGAACACTCGCAGGACGGCTCATTGCTTCAGGCGATAGAACCGGGCGGCATTGGTAGCCATGGTGGTGAACACGTTCTGATCCCCTTGCACCACGGGGTTTCCCGCGTTGCTCCAGCTTGTCGGCGCGAGGCTGGCCGTCGTTTGCAGCGTGAAGCCGGTCGCGTTGGTGGGCCACGAGATAGCCACACTACTGCCAGTCCGGGTGATGTTCAGTTGCGGGGGAGGCGGGGCCAGCGGCGTCCCAATCCGAATATAGTCAAACTGGGCAGTCGCGGCCCAGCCCAGGATTGTGGCATAGGCATCGACGTCACTTGCGGTGGGTACCCGGAAATAAGTCAGGGTCCCCATGTTTGTGGAATCGATGAACACTGTGAACTGCGTGTTTGCCGTATCCACTGCCACACGGATGACATGGAAGTCGGCCGACAGGCCGGTATAGTTGGTGAGAAGGAGGGCGGTAGACGTATCCGGGGTCCAATTCACAAAATTCAACTCTTGAGTGCCATCGGCGGTCAATCCCAGCGCGAAGGAGAACTTGGAGAACTGGCCATCGCTGCGATAATCCATGTTGATGAAGAAGTTGGCGCCGTTTAGCCCCGTCCCACTCATGTTGACCACGTTGAGACATTGACATCGCTCTTCGACGATAAACGGATAGTTGAAATCATTCTTGGGCACCGTGTCCAAAATCGGGTTCCAGGCCAGGCAGGTCAGCCAGCCGTTGGTCACGATGTTGGCCCAAGTGGTTCCGGCGGGAAGGCTGCCTGGCCGGTTTCTCCAGTCGCCTGCGGCGGTCGGATCGGCACCGGCAACGTTGAATTCGAGATCCCATAACACATTAAAACTGCCGAGGCTGACCGCCAGGGTCGTCCCCACTGCGACGTTGGAAAGCTCCGATACATTGCCGGCCGCGTCTGTCGAGCGAATGGCAAAGTGATAGGTAGTGCTCTGATTGAGTCCGGTGACCTTGAACTTCTGCGCGGTGCCTGCGGGCTGTCCGAAGAAAAAGGTCGTGTCTGCCGGCGTGGCGCTTGCCCAATTGTTGGAGGTAATGGTCTGGGTGGAATAGCGGAGATCATAATAGGCCACCGGGTTGGTGTTGCCGGGTTCGCTCGGGGAAGTCCATTGCGCCCACAGCCAGGAAACACCTACCGTGTTGGGGTCGATCACCAAATTGGTCACAGCCGCAGGCGGAGTTGTGTCCGCATCCGTGAACGTTGCCAGGAACTGGCCCGATATTGGAGCGGTCTGGTACGCGGGAGGCGGCTCGTTTTGCTTGGTCCAGGTGACGGCCATCGATTCTTCACCCTCACCCCCTGCACCGTTGGACGCACTCCCGTTCGATTTCTCGACGGCTTGGACATAATACCGTTGGCCCGCGACGAGGTGGATCGGGGCCGAACAGTTGGTATCATAGGTTAACGCGGGATAATCGTCGTAACCCTGCGCGATCAATTGGAGGCCCGCCGGGTCGGCGTTGGTGGATAGCCAGAGTTGTCCAGCCTCGTTGGCGCTCAGGTAGAACACATAGTTGGCCGTCTCGGCAGGCACGATGAAACCGCTCAATCTTTCGCCCAGCGCGATGCCGCCTGAGTTGCCGAGGATATATTTGGCGGGAGGAATTTCAAACAGAGGCACGTAGTGAACCTCGTCCGGGAATGACGGATAATTGGCAAAGGCCAGCAAATCAGTGACCGTGGATCCCGGGGCATTGAGATAGACCTCGAGTTTAAGGAAACCTGGACTGAAGGATTGTGGGGTGAACACGACGCTGGCGGGATGGCCAATGACGCTGCCGTTGACGGTGCCGGTGATCGAGGCCGTTGCAGGGCTGCTGGGGGAGGTGATGGTGGGGGAGGTGAGAATCGCCGTGTAGCTGCCGTCGAGATTGTCGGTCACACTGCTCAAGGTGCCCGCCGTCGTCTGCAAGGTTGCCGTCCCGGCGCTGCCCTCCATTCCCACCCCGCTGGTGTCCACCGCCTGCACGGTGATCGTCGCGGTGCTCGCGCCGTTGGCCGGCAGGGCGGCCGGACTGGCGGTGATGGCGGAGTTCGCCGCCGATAGTGGAGCCGAAGAAACGGGGTAGAAGACGGCGCCGGCGAAGGCCATTTTAGCTGCGCCGCCAGACGCGCTGACCGAGTAAGTGAAGGAGGCCGCGCCGGCGGAGAGTCCTGACACGGTGCCCATGGCCGCGGCGGTGTTGTCATCCGTGCTGTCGTACTGGGGGTTCATGGCGCCACGGCTCGCCTGGAGGTCGAGACCGCTGCCGCCGGCCTCGGACCAGATCCCGCACACCACAGCGAAAGAGCCGTCCAGAATGTTTGGCACATTAAACGTGAGTGTTGTATTATTGGCGTTGTTGGCCGTTCCGGTCAAGGGGGCAGTCACCGTGCTAGCGCCGACAAGGGTGAAAAGCGAGACCCAGTTGTCAGTAGGGATGGCCGCATAGGCGCCGGTAATATTACCCGTGCCCGCAATGGGCTTGGAGAGGCAATAGATCGTGACGTTGCCGTAAACTGAATTTACGTTATCAATTGATACGACCTTCTTGACGGTCTGCCCCTGCCAAAACAGTTGTGTTGGTTCAGCGCTGATTCGGCCAGCACCGTTGTTGGCTAGCACGACGACCAGCACGCCTGCTCCCGGGGAGACGGTTGCTGGCTGGCTGAAGGCGGCGGAGGTTATTCCTCCCTGGTAGCTCATGGTCATGTAGTCTGAATCAACCACGGCAATCTGGGCTTTTGCCTGGGTGCACAACAGTGTCAGTGCGGCGATGACGGCCAGAGCGATTTGGTTCAGGAGTTGATGTTTAACGGCGAGTTGAGGAGTATTCATAACTATTGTTGTTGGATTGTTTCAGGATTACGGATAATATATTGCGTTCTTGCGCCCCCCACAGATTGATTGCCGCTGCGCGGGCTACAACGAATTGATTGTGGGTCGGCTCCAGAGGATGCCACGCAAACGATCGATGTGTAATCATAATCCTCCTGAGAAGTTTTGAAGAAACTCAGCATTATTGCTCATAATTCCCAATGCTGGAGAAAGCCCAAGTCGCCTTTCCCCGTGTGCCTTCATACAACTTTGGCTGAGATTGACCAGAACAATCTTTTGGCTTGCCCTGATAATCCGCCGGGACGGCCGAGTGACCGGCAACAGCGGTGGTGACGTATATCCAGGTGAGTAACGCCGTTCGGTGTGAAATCATGAGCGTATTCTATGCCGGAAGAAGGTTGCGTCAACTTCTTCTGAATAGACTGGTGATGTTCCAGGGTTGCCAGTTTCGCCCGGCAGGATTTCCCAAACTTGCCCCCCTGCCTCACCCTTCTGCTGCTTTGTGGTAGCTGAACCATGGTTGACCCATTCGATAAGCTTCTGCCCGCAATCCCCTCGCCCCCGAATCCGTTGTGGAGCTGGCATAATCCCTTCAATGTCATGCCCTAAAAGGATTTAGTGGACAGGGCACTAGCGATCCGCTTCAGGCCGCAACAAGTTCAACCTTGAGCTTCCGTTTTAGGACGCGCGCTGCTTTCCCAAGGGTAATGAGGGTCAACGAGGGATTCGAGGCGTCCAACAAGCGGTCCACGGCGGCCCGGCTGGTGTTCATGCGCGCCGCCAAGGTCGATTTGCTCATCGACTGCTCCTGGCGCAGGCGCTCCAACTGCAGGGCAATCGCGCGCTTGAAGGCCCGGGCTTCCACTTCCTCAAGCACACCCTCCTCCTTCAAGAATTCCCGCAAGTCACTTCCGCGATGGGTTCGATGGCTCATAGTTGGACCTTGAGCCATTCCCGCACCGGCTCGTTGCCGGTCTCCGTCCGGAAAAAGACCACCGCGCGTGGAAGCTCTGAGTTCATTCACGTTCTAACGTATCAAGAATGATACACGTGTCAAGCGGAATCAAGAGCAATCGCCTATTATGGATTCCTATCAATCGGATTGCGGAATCCATTCGTCATTCGTCATTCCGCCTGCGGGCCCTCACGGAAGGAAACCGCGCCGGGTCCGTGTGGGGCAGGAACAGGGCGCCGGTGTACTGCTCCATGTAAGCGGGGTCGGTGTTGAGTTCGAGATAGGTCATCCGGCGGGCCAGTTGCAATTGCCGCTGCTGGAATTCACGGGAGACGGCCACCATGTAAGAGCCCATGAGCGAGGCATTGCCCAGGTAGTGGAACTTGTCGCGCGGCAGGTTGGGCAGCAGGCCCAGCGTCGTGGCATTTTCCAGGTCCAGGAACCGGCCGAACCCGCCTGCGATATAGACGCGGCGCAGGCCGTCAAAGCCCAGCCCCACCTGTTTGAGCATCAGGGCGCAGGCGGAATAGACCGAGGCCTTGGTGCGGATGATGTTTTCGATATCGAGTTCCGTGACCAAAATCGGCTTGCCGGCGGCGCTCTGCCCGGCGGGGACGAGGGTATAAGTGGAGCGGCGCCCTTGGGCGCGGATGGCGGGGCAGGGGCGCGCGCGGTCGAACTTGCCGGCGGCATCGAGCCAGCCGGCGCGGAACAGGCCGGCCACCAGGTCGATCATCCCGGAGCCGCAGATGCCGCGGGGCGGCGCGTTGCCGACCGTGTCCCAGGCCGCTACGCCGGTGGCCGGGTCGATGCGGACCTTGTCGATGGCGCCCGTCGAGGCGCGCATGCCGCACTTGATGCCGCCGCCCTCGAAGGCCGGGCCCGCCGAGCAGGCGCAGGTCATCAAAAACCGGGCGTTGCCCAGCACGATCTCGCCGTTGGTGCCGATATCGATGAACAGGTTGAGTTCCTCGGACGCCGTGGCCAGGTCCGTGCAGAGGATTCCGGCGGTGATGTCGCCGCCGACGTAGCTGCCCACGCACGGGGAGAAATGGATGCGGGCCTGGGGATTGATGCCCAGGCCAACCTCGGCATCGCGCAGGAGGGGGACCTCGAGCAGGGTCGGCGTATAGGGGGCCAGGCGCAAGTGCTCCGGGTTCAGGCCCAGCAGCAAATGAGTCATCACGGTGTTGCCGCTCACCGCCGCGTTGGAGATGCCGGATGCGTCCACGCCCTGGCTTGCCGCCGCCTGGCCGATCAGCCGCTGAATGGTCCCCAGGACGCGCCGGCGCAGTTCCTCCAGCCGCTCGGGGCTGCGCGCGTAATTGATGCGGCTGATCACATCGAGGCCGCAGGCGACCTGGTCGTTGTAATCGCTGCGCGCGGCCATGACCTGGGCCGCAGCCAAATCAATCAGTTGCACTGCTACCGTCGTCGTGCCAACGTCCACCGCCACGGCATAGTGCCGGTGGGTCGTGTCGCCCGGTTCCAGGCGGATGACCTCGACCCGGCCGGGGCAGCGCGACAGCGTCGCCGTCACTCGCCCTTGGGCGGCGCGCAAGGCCTCCGCCACGTGCCGCATGATCGCCACCGCGTATTCGACCGGCTGCTTGCCTGCCTCCTGCTGGATGGCGCGGGTGAGCCGGTCCAGGTCCGACAATCCGTTGCCGGCCGCGGGCGGGGCCACCTGCAGGCACCGCTTCACGGCCACGGGATCGAATTGATCGGGCCGTGGCAACAGCCCCTGCCTAACCCGGTGCATCTCGTTTTCGGGTGCGAATTGTCCCCCCTCCAGTCCGCCTTGCAGCGGCACCTCGACCGTCACGTCTTCATCGAGAATAAACGTGACGCACGACAGGACCTTGCCCTGGGCGATGGCCTCCTCGGGCAACAGGCCGGGGCTCAGCGAATTGACCCGTCCCCGGGCCACCCGCACCAGGCACTTGCCGCAAGTCCCCTCGCCCCCGCAGGGCGACTCCAGTTCGATGCCCGCCCGCCGGGCCGCATCCAGCAACCGGGTCTCCGGCGCAACGTGGACCCTCCTCCCGGACGGCAGAAACTCAATGTTCGGCATAGTTAGGGTCTGGGGTCATCCTGATAACACGAGCGTTCGGGCTCATGGAAAGCCCTCTTCGGCTTGCGCAAATGCGCTGGGACCATGAACCGGATAGGGGCTGCGAGGCCGCGCAGCGTTTTGGACTGCGGCAGTCCTCTGCCGCTCTTTGGAGTCCGGGGGATGCGAAAGCGGCAGAGGACTGCCGCAGTCCAAAACCTTGCGGGCTTCGGAGGCTCATGGAGAGGACAAAAGGGACGAGCACTGCAGATCCGAGGCATTCGTCATTCGTCATTCGTCATTCGTCATTCGTCACCTGCAGGCGGTTTTTGACAAAGCTCTCGATGTCGGCCGCCTCCTGGGGGCCCACGATGACCTTCCAACCCGGCAGGTTCTCTTCGAGTTCGCCGCTGATTTGGGCGACGTATCCCGGGATGACCAGGTCGCGGCGGCTCACCTGCTGCTCCAGGCCGATGCCCTTGATGAATTTGGCAATGCCGGCCCCGGAGAACTTGCCGGCCGCCCAGGCGGTGAGGACGCTCAGGCCCTCGCACTCGGGCACGACCAGCCAGGCGCTCAGGCCGCAGTTCTCGATTTCACCGGAGACAATGAAGTAAGTGAGCGAGAAATTGGTCGTGACAAAGACCGGCGAATCCGGCTTGGGTTCGCCAATCGAATAGGCCTTGGGCTCGACCTGGATCGGCTTCTGGGGATCGGTGTAGAGGTTCAGGCGCAGGGTCATGAGCGCGGCCATCTGCGCCGTGTCGAATTGGGGCAGGACGCAGATGCCGCCGTACTTGGCCAGTTCGGTGACCGCCTCGATGGTGTCGTCCAGGACGTTGCCGGAGTCCACGAAGCGCAGCGTCGGGTAGCCCAGCGGTTTGAGCGCGTCCTTGAGCGCGGCGCGGCGCGCCAGCGAGTTGGTCTGGAACCGCTCGGCCAGGGAGAAATCGGTGAACTGCAGGACGAGGTCGTTGAACCCTTGCGCTTTAATCTCCGCCGTCAGGGCCATGAGCCGATCCAGGTCGGGGGCGGTGAGGGCCAGGGCGTGGCCGTTTTCCTTGGACACGCGCGCGAGTTGGGGGGCCGCCTCGGGTGATGGGGCGCAAAGGAGACTGCGGCTGCCCCGGACCGCGGCCGCCGCACAGGCCAGGGCGCCCGCGTCCGGACTGCGCAGCACCAGAGGCCGCTTGGTCCGGCTGTAAGCCCGGGCTGCCAACTCGGCAAAGCCCCGGGCATCGGCGCCGCGCTGCGTCAGAGCCACCATGTCCAACCGCAGCTCTTCCCCGACCCGCTCCAGGCAATAATCGGCGACGGTGTTGAGTTTGGCCTCGATGCTCGCGGGCGGCTCGGTGTCCTCAATGTTGAGCGCCAGCGCGGTCTGGTGCACAAAGGTCTTCTCGTGACGGTAGAGCACCACCTCGCCGCCCAGCTTGAGCCGGCGGTCCGGACCCAGTTCGACGCAACGGACGGGCGGTTCGCTGGCGGCGCCCAGGACGCGCTTGGCCTCCTCGGACGCATAAGGGCACTGGGCCAGTTCGGCCTTTTTGGCCGCCAGCTTCATGGCGAATGCCAGGCAGGTATTGGAGCCGCACTCCTTGCAGTTGGTGCCGGGAAGCAGTTTCTGTATTTGCAGTCCGGTCAGAGCCATGGGAGCGTCTTTCTAGCGGGTGTGGTTCTCATTGGTCCATGAGCCGGGCAATGGCGCGGTGGAGGGCGGCGACGGCCTCGGGGTGGTACAGGACCAGGATGTCGGCGCCCGCGTAAAGCAGGGCGGTGGCGGTGGTCAATTCCCACAGCGCCGCGCGCCGGGCCAGGTCACCCCAATCGGGCATCTCCTTTTGGGTGGCGCGCAGCTCCTTGACCTTGGCGCACTCCTGGCCAGGGCAGACGATCATGGGCTGGGCCAGCATCGGGTCGCCGCCCAGCCCGGTGAGCCGGATTCGCTCCATCACCGAATAGGTGTATTCGATGCCGTAACCCATCGCCCCGGTCAGGGGGTCCATCACGATCTGCTCGCGCTTGAGACCCATGTTGGTCAGCAGAATGTTCATCTGCTTGCCCAGGTTGACATCGATCGGGCTTTGGGCCACGACGCAATGGCCGTAGCCCAAGGCCGCTCCGGCGATGGTGCGGTAATTATTCTGCTCGACCCAGTTCAGCAGCAGGTTCTCCCCGGCACAGGCCGCCGCCACCGCCTTGAGCACCTGGTTGTTCCTGTCGAAATGGCTGTGCCCGGTCACGATCAACGGCACATCCACCGATGCAAGCACCGACTTGACCACCGCCACCGCCTCGTCCGGCGAGCGGTTTCCTTTCTCCGGGTGCGTGCCCTCGAGCCGAACGCTGATCAAATCGGCGCCGTATTTCTCGACACAGGCCTTGGCCATCTCGGCCGGGCGGCCGAGCAAGCCGCCATAGATCTCGCGCAGCACCCGCGGGTATTTCTCGCTGACCGCGTCAAAGACCTCCATGGCAACCAGCGGGCGATGAGGCATCCGGCCTTCCCAAAGATGGAACGGCATCGCGGTCGAGCCGCCGACGACGCAGATGCGTCCGCGCGTGCCGGCTTGCGTGTGCAAGGCGCCGAGCTTGACGGTACACACGGGGATTTCAGAGCGTTCCTGGCGGGGCTTGAAGGCGGTCAGGGCCGCCAGACGCGTGTGGGCGGTGGGCGCGTGCGGTTGCGCAGGCGCCTGGGCGGGGCTGGGCGTGTGGGGCGGCGCAGGCGTCTCGCCCGCGCGAGTGGTCGCGGGCTCAGTCGTCCCCGGTGCGCTTGTCTCCGGAGCCGCCGGGCTCTCGGGCGCCGCGGCCGGGGCCATGGCCACAACCTCTCCTCCCTCGCCCAGATCGGGCATCGTCAGCGCCGGGTGGCCAACCTTCTCCATGAAGGCGCGGATCTGTTTGGGGTCGGCGGCGACGGTCTCGTCGGCGATCCGGTCCAGCAGGCCGGGCGCGCCCTGTTCCTGGAAGCGTTGCTTTAGGTCTTGCGCCAGCAGCGCCTTGAGTTCTTTGGGCATCCAGATCAGGCGCCGGTGGCCGCCTTCGGCCAGGAGGAATTTTTTGGAGGTCAGGAACACCTTGCCGCAGCCCATGAACCCGGGCGTCTGCTGGCCGCCGCCCACGCTCCCGGCCAGCGTCGAGAAGGTCATGCCCGCGGGCGTGTCGCCCAGGAACTCCCGATTGACCGCCATGACGCCGTTGCACTCGGGGACATAAGCGCAAATGACCTCGAAGCAACCGCAACTGGTCATGGGATGGTCCATGATCGAGTAGGCGGAAAAGGAGTCAACGCTCTTGTGGCTATTGGGATAGACATAGTCGTTGACCCCTTTCCAGACCCCGCGCACCGGGTCGAGGCATTGGCCCTTCTGGATGGGCTTGTTGGGGCCGGTCTCGTCGATCTCGTAAGCGGCCTTGCCGTCCAGCCAGTTGTAGGCGCCGCACAGGCCGAGCCGCTCCGGGGTGATGACGCAGACGTGGTTGGGGGCAAACGACTGGCAAAGCAGGCAGGAATAGAACGTATCGACCGACTCGTCGGTCATGGTCTCGAGGCGGCGGTTGCGTTCGTCGTAGGTCTTGCGCGCCACAATCAGGCGGCGCTGCACCTCTTGGGCGTCCGTGATGAGGGTGACCTTGACCTTGTCCACGATGGCGGGGTAGTCCGAGAGGAGTTTGGCGTGAAGGATTTCGCCGTAATGGCGCAGGCGCAGGCCCTTGGCAAAGCCGCTCTTGGAGACGCGGGTCCAGACGATGTCGCGCTGGCCCATGTGCCAGATGCCTTGCGCGCCGTTGAGCAGGTGGTGGATCTGGCGCTCGAGGATCGGCTCGAAATCCGGCTGCATCTTGCGGCCCGCCGCCTCGACCCAGATCGCCAGCGGCAGCGCCGACTCCGCCTCTAGCGCATCGATGTCCGGGCCGATGACCTCGATCTCGCCATCCTTGATCTGGTCCAGGTCGGCCATGGTCACAAACTCGAAGGCGGTGGTCCGGTTGCCGCCGAACTCGACGTGCGTGTCCGCCTTGCGAATCCGTTCGCCCTCGAAGGCCGGGCCGTAAGGGACCGGGATGGGCACCTTGGCAATCCTGACCTTGCACCCGCGCACCTCCAGGGCCCTCTCGACCATCGTGTCATGGGGCACTCGCGACACCACGTGCTCGTAGGTGCAGACGCCCGTCGGGAGGATCTGTGGAATGTCGGTGTCCGCGATGACGGGGAAGCCATAGTTGATGGCCCCCGCTGCCGCCGCGTACTTGTCGGGCGTGACCTCGCCCAGGGCCAGCACGAAGGCGAAGATCCGGTTCTTGTTGTATCTCAGGTTGGCGGCGAAATCGCCGGGCTTGACCCCGCCGAACGAGAGGGCCGCGCGGTTGGCGAAGCCAAGGGCGTAAATCAGGGCCGACACATCGCGGCCAAAGGGGACCAGCCGCGTCGGCCAGCCAAGCTGCACCCCTTCCTGGGCCAGTTGCTCGGCGAAGTGCCTGCCATTGGTGCAGCCGCCCATGAAAACGTAGAGATTCTTCTGCTGCAGCTCGCGGGCGAGCTTGACCGCAATCTCATTGGTCGGCGCCGCGCCGGTCACCGCCGCAAAACCCGGGGCCGTGCCATCGACGAATTCGATGCCGCGTTCGCGCATGATGACGTCGCTGGCGGCGCCCAGCCAGATGCCCTCGACCGGGTTTGGCCCCACCGCGTATTTGCAGGCCTCGATTACCTCGCAGGCAAAGAGCGCCGCCACGCCCGCATCCAGCGCCTTGCCCAGGTAGGGCAGCCAGACCTTGTCCGAGGGCCGCTCCGGCAGCAGCGCCTTGGCCCGCCTCAGAATCCCCCGCAGGTCCCCCAGCGTCCGCGCCTTCTCGCCCGTGAACGAATAAATCACCGGCAGGTAATAAGCCGTCTCCGGGAACCCGGCGGCGCACCCTTCGCCCTTGGCCGCGATGGCTTCATCGAGCTTCGCCTCGGCCCTGGCAACCCAGCCGATCGCGCCCTCGATGGCGCTGGAGCAGATCAGTTTTGACATGTTGCGGGAGCATAGCCTACGGGAACAGGCCCCAAGGACTCAATGAAAAAGGACGTGCCTCAGGCCTTTGACAGTGCCTGGGCGCAGTAGCTATTGAGGCTCTCGCCCGCGGCGAGGGCTTTGGCCGCAAGCCGGCGATGCAGGGCGGGCTCGAGACGCACCACGAACCTGCCGCTGAATTTTTTGCCCTCCAGCGGGTTCGGGAGCGGCTCCCGTCCTTGTCGAGCAGTTCAATCCACTCCTCCACGGTTTCGCACAACTCCTTATAGACAGCGGCTTCATCGCTGCCATGCACACCGCCCAAGAAAAGACCGGGACAACGGCCAATGAAGCACCGGTCTTCATCGCTCCACTCCACATACTTTGCGTACCGCGCCGCTTGCTCTCTAATATGCTTGCGAGTCATAACCCAATACCTCACACCGTTAGCGCCCTGCGGTCGGCCATGTCGAAGAGTTTGCGTTCGGCCTTGCGGTTGATGCCCAGCCGTTCGCGTTTCCGGTGGATGATGTCCAGGGCGGTGGCGACGGCCGTGTGCGGGTCCGGGCAGACATGGAACGACGCGCCGAAGAGTTGGCGGGTCTCCTGGTTGAGGAAGCGCGTGACGTTCTCGGACCCGCCGATGTGGAACGGGTGCCCCAGGATGACATCCACCCCCGAGGCCACGAAATAGCACCCGATGGCAATTGCCTTCTGGCTCATCCACTCTGGGGCGACGCCCACGGCTGGCACTGCGGAGAGGTTGTCGCCCAGGCCGCCTTCGAGCACGACCTCGGTGGCGGCCTCCAGCAGGCGCGAGTTGTCCACGCAACTGCCCATGTGCAGGACGGGCGGGATGCCCACGGCCTCGCAGACCTCGCGGAAACCGGGGCCGGCCAGGTCCAGGGCGGCCTCGGGCGTGAGCAGGCCCTCCTTGGCGGAGGCGATTGCGGCGCACCCGGTCTTGAGCACAATCACCTCCCGCTGGACCAGCTCGCGCGTCAACGCGTTGATATAGGAATCGAGCCTGGACCTGGGGTTGTTGCAGCCGACGATGCCGACGATGCCCTTGATGCGGCCCTGGATGATGGCGTCGTTGAGCGGGCGGAACGAGGCGCGGAAGCTCCCGCCGAGCATGTATTTGATGGCGGGCACGCTGAAGCCGGCGACCAGCGGTTGGGAGACAGGCGGGATGGCGACCTTGGCGGGGTCGCGGCGCGGGTAGTTGGCGATGGCGCGGCGGACCAGGTCCTTGGCGTTGTCGAGCGCGTGGGCCTCGTCGAAGGGGATATGTTGGGTCCCGATGGTCCTGGCCAGGTCGCTGGTGGAGACCACTAGCGTGTGATAGGCCCGGGCCACCTCGGGCAGGCTCGGCATGCAGCATTGCACGTCGGTGATGAGCATTTCGACCGCGCCGGTGATGAGGGCCAATTCCTGCTGGAGGAAGTTGCCGGCCACCGGGATGCCGTGGCGGATGAGGATTTCGTTGGCGGTGCAGCAGATGCCCGCCAGCGTCAGGCCCTCGGCCCCGGCTGCTTTGGCCTCGGCCACCAGCGCCGGGTCCTGCGATGCGATGGCCAGCATCTCGGAGAGGGCCGGTTCATGGCCGTGCACGAGGATGTTGACGGTCTTGTGTCCGAGCACCCCGAGATTGGCGCGGCTGCGGACGGGGGAGGGGGTCCCGAAGAGGATGTCCGAGGCCATCGAGGCCATGCGGGAGCCGCCCCAGCCGTCGGCCAGCGCTGTGCGGAAGGCATGGAGCAGGAGGTTCCGGTAATCGTGGTCCACGCCGATGTTGGTCCGGTGCAGGCACTCGACCACCGTCCGGTCGATGCCCGTGGGCTCGATGCCCCGGTGGCGCCACAAACCCTGGCGCCGGACCGGGGCCAACTTCAACGTTTGAAGCGTCTCCTCCTGCCGGCTGAACTCGGACAAGAACACGTTCGCCAGGTCGAGCGCGACCGCCTCTTTGGTCCGCCCTTGTTCCTGGAGGTGATAGAGGCGGGCGGCGTTCCGCAGCGCGGGCTCGTCTGCTATCCGGTAAAAGCCGCCCCGCCCCTCGGCCACTTTCTTGAGCAGCAAGACCAGTCGGCGGGCGTGGTCGGAATGGGCGGCGGTCCCGCCGGCCACCTCGAGCAGGTAGTTGCGGGCCACGATCGTGTCCGCATCCGCCCCGCAAACCCCGCGCGGGGCCTTGGGCGTAATCCGGCACGGCCCCATGTGGCAGAGCCGGCAACAGACCCCGTTCGTGCCGAAGCTGCATTGGTTGCGCTGGGTCTCCAGGCGGGCGAAGCACGTGTCCACGCAGTCCGCTATGGCCTTGTCGAGCATCTGGATCGAGGCCGCGTCGCAAGCCCGATCAGCGGATTTCCAGGCGCGGGCGGTGGAGGCTGGTGGCTGGGTCATATCAAGGGGTGGGACGGGTCAGACGAGTCAGACCGGTCAGACCGGTCCGACGGGTAGGCATGGTTCACTGTGGGCACGCCCGCTTCGAAGAGCAACCGGTCCATCGCTGCCACGAGTGGATTTGAGGCGGGCAGGTTTTGGAGGCGGCCGCCCGCTTCCGAGAGCCGTCTCAATTCGTCGTCGTCGGGCAAGGCGAAAAGCCGCGAGGCGCCGATGTCGGCCTGGAGTTGGGTGGCGGCCTGGGGCAAGGCCGGCTGCCGGAGACGGTTGAGGGCCAAGACCAGTTGGCCGATCCTGACCTCCATCTCGTTTGCCAGGGTGAAGAGCCGCCGGACAGTCTCCAGGCCCTGTCGCGAAGGGTCGGCCACCAGGATCATCAGGTCCACTTGCCGCACAATGCGGCGCGAGAGGTTCTCCAGCCCGGCCTCGTTGTCGATGACGACGCAGGGATAATCATCGGCGATGGCCTTGAGGGCAGCCCGCAAGGCATTGTTGGCAAAGCAGTAGCAGCCGGGACCCTCGGGCCGTCCCATGGCGATCAAATCAAAATGGCTGGTCTCGACCAGGCTCTGCGCCACCTTGAGCCGCAGCAACTCCTGCTTGGCCAGGCCGGGAGCATTGCTCTGGGCCGCCAGCGCCCGGGCCTCCTCGCGGACACCCCCGACGGTGTGCTCGACCTGGACCCCCAGCGCGGCGTCCAGGCACGTGTTGGGGTCCGCATCGACCGCCAGCACCGGCCGGCGCCCGCTGGCAATCAGCCGCAGCACCGTCAGCGCCGCGACGGTCGTCTTGCCCACGCCCCCCTTTCCGGTGATGCCAATGGTGTAGGACATCAGTTTTCTGTTCTCCGTTTCCTCTCGCCGCGCTGTCGCGCCGTCGCAGCGGGCCGTTTCCTTCTGTTCATCCTCCAGTTCTCCGTTTTCTTCTGTTCCTCTCGGGACTGAATCAGACTCCATGTTTTGCGCGCAGGTCCTGGGAAACCAGAGACAGGGTCTGGAGCACCCTCTCGGCGTCGGGGACCTGCATCGAGCCGGTGCCGCACGAGGGGGTGAGAATCGCCTGGTCGAGCAGCAGTTGGCGCTCGATGCCGCCGGCGGCCATTTGGTCGATCAATTTCTGGAAATGCGCGATGAGCGTCTGGGGTGTCTGCTGGCGAATGGCGGTCGAGGTCGGCACCAGGCCCCAGGCCAGGGCGCCGCCGCGCTGGAGGTGGCTCTTGATCGCGGCCGGATACATCGCCAGCGTCTCGCCGTAGCCGAAGGCGTCGAAGTTCAGAATGTCCACCCCGGCGTCCACAAGGATGCTCCACTCGGTGTTGCCGCAGCAGTGGACGCCGGCCAGGCCGCCCTCGGCATGGACGGCGTCAATCACCTCGCGGAGATGGGCGACAACGTCCTCCCGTTTCACCGAGACGTAGGTCGAGCTGCCGAAGGCGGAGAGAATCGGTTCGTCGATGAAGCAAATCGCCTGGTCGGCCCAGGGTTTGAACTTCTGGAGCTGCCAGCGGCATTTCATGGCCAGGGCCTTGATGATGACATCGCGAAATTCCTCGTTGTAGTAGATGGCGCGCTTGTTCTGGTCGGTGGTCGTCAGCGCGAAGGAACACGGCCCGGTGGTCTGCATCTTCACATAGGGCCGCTTTTTCCCCTCGGCCTTGAGCCGGTCCTCCAGGGCGTAGAGGCCGCGGGCAAAATCGGGGCTGATGGCCATGGACGAAAAGTCGCCCTGGCCGGCCGGCGCTTCGGTCGCCGCCAGGTAGGTCTCGTAAAAGGCGGCGAAGTCATCCGAGTAGTCTTTCGAGGTGTCGAAATACATCCGGCCCTTCTGGCGGTCGATGACCGCGCAAGGGATGGCCTCGGAATACTGGACCTCCATTTGCTCATTGAGGCTCCGGTGCGGGAGTTGGGGCCAAACGGGCGCCTCCGGGAGGTTGGCCATGACCAGGTCCAAGGCCTTGGCCGGGTCGTCGTGGGGCAGGCTGCCGATAGCGGTTGCGAGAAACGTGGGTTTGATTTGCACGGGGGTTCCTTTGGAGTTAGTTCAGTGGTTGTTATTCGCCGCTCGCGCGGCCGAATTCGCGAAGCGTTTTGGACTGCGCCCCCGATGCATCGGGGGCGCTTTTCGGGGCCGGGAGTGCCAAAGCGCCAGAGGACTGGCGCAGTCCAAAACCTTGCGGGCTTCGCGGCGGTCCATGGACGCTCACGGCGCCCCCTCCGGCGCGGCCGCCAAGCCCTGGAGGATCGTCTCGAACGAGTTCAGCAACTCCGGGCCGGCGCAGTCCAGCACCGGCCGGCCTTGCCGTTCCGCCAGGCGAATCTCTTCCGACCAAGGTATGACGCCCGCTATCCGGCCGCCGGGAAAGGCCCCGCGCACGTACTCCTCGTCCGCGCGCGACGCAATCTTGTTCGCCACGAACCGGACGTCGCGCAAACCGATCTCGCCGGCTAGGCGCGCCACCCGGTGCGCGCTCTCCAGCGCCCGCTGGCTCGGTTCGACCGTTACCAGCAGGGCATCCACGCCCCGGGTCGTGGCGCGTCCCAGGTGCTCGATACCGGCCTCCATGTCCATGATGAGAGCGTCGTTGCGGCGCAGGACCAGGTCCGCGACCAAGGCGCGGACCAGGACGTTCTCCGGGCAGGCGCAGCCCGAACCGCCGGCCTCGATTGCCCCCAGGACCAGGAGCGTGATGCCGTTGAGCCGGGTCCCGTAGCTCTCCGGGATGTCCGAGACCTCCGGGTTGAGCTTGAACATTTGGCCGTATTGCCTGACCTTGGCCCCGGTCCGCTCCTCGATGAGCGCCCGCTGCCTGGAGATCGGCACGATGCGCGCCATCTCCTGGGCCGAAGCGCCCAGCGCCGCCGCAAGATTTCCATCCGGATCGGCATCCACCGCCAGGACCCGCCAGCCCTTTCGGGCCAGCAACAGGGCCAGCGCCGCCGACAACGTCGATTTGCCCGTCCCGCCTTTGCCTGAGATGGCGAGTTTCATTGCCCGAGGCACTCCGGGGCGTGCTTGCACCAATGGGCGCAATCGAAGTCCTGCTTCGGGTTGCGGACCTCCTTGCCGCACGACGGGCAGCGCCGGAACGGTTCGTCCTTCCAGAACTCGATCTCCGCGCCGCAATGCGGGCAGGCGGCCATGAAGATGTCTTCCGGCTTCCAATACCGCTGGTCCTGCCCGGGACAACGAGTTTCCGGCATATTCGAGGCTAACCCTCCCAGAGAAGGTGCGGCTGGGTCAAGATGAAAGGGAGGGAAATGACGAATGACGAATGACGAATGACGGAGGGCAACGACCCAGGACGAACCGCTCATTCGCCCTTCGTCATTCGTCATTCGTCATTCGTCATTCGTCATTCGTCATTCCTCTTTCCCTGCGCGCGCGCGCTCGTGTAGGCTCGGCCCGTGAAGCCGAAGACAAATTGAACCCATTTTACTAGCCCTGCTCATGGCCGGGATGCTGCGCTTGCCGCTGGCGGCGGCGGAGCCGGACGCGTTCCAGGGGAGGTTCTTCGGCGGCGCCGGTGATGCGGACTACCTGCGCCTGCTGGAGAGCGCGCGGCGGATGTTCGCGCCCGATCCTGAACTGCAGAACCTGGCGATGCTCTACATGCCCGATTGGAACGGGCTGGTGGAAGGGCCGACCTGGGACGCGTGGTGGATTCAGAACAGCTACGGCCCGACTTACGCCGCGCTGCCGTTTTTGCAGGAACCGTTCATCACCTTCCTCCAGCACTCGCAAGACCTCTGGTTCGACCAGATGGGCGACGGCCAACGCGTCGGGGCCGCGCCGCCCTTCGATTGGGCCGCCCCGGACGGCTGCCTGTGCGACGCGGCGCGCCCGGGCTGGATCGTCTATCGCCAGGGCGACGGGCGGACGCAAATCCACGATTGGGGGATGGAGTTCACCGCCGCCGGCCTGCTTCTGGAATCGGAGTTGCTGCTCATCAGCCGCGATGCCCAGGCCATCGCGCGCTACTTGCCCAGGTTGGAGCGGTGCGCCAACTTTATCGAGACCCGGCGCGACCCGACGAACAATCTTTTCCTGGCCGGCCCGGCGGGGAACCTCCTGGCGCCCAGCTTTGCGGGCTGGAAGCGGCCCAATGGCAGTTACGGCAGGGCCTACCTGGCGGGCCTCTCGATCACGTATATCGCCGCGCTGGATCGGCTGACGGAGTTGGAAAAACTCGCCGGCCACCCCAAGCAGGCCAGGCTCCAGGCCCAACGGCGCGACTTGGCAAAGCAGGGCCTTTCCGGCATCACCACCGGCGAGGGTTACTTCATCAACTCGCTGGACCCTGACGGGACCCGGCACGGCGTCTTTGGCGCCGCCCGCCACGGGTATTTCGAGGCCCCGCCCAACCACGACGCCATAGCGTTTCGCGTGGTGGACCAGGCCCAGGCGGAGCGGATTTACGCCAAGATCGCTTCGATCCCCGGCCTGCGCCCCCACGATTTCATCCTGCCCAACTACCCGTCCTATGACGACATGTACGAGAAGCCGGAGGGCCTGTGGGCCTTCGGCACCTGGGTCAACGGCGGGCACTGGTCCACCTGCGAGGCGCGCATGGTGCTGGGCTATTACAGGCTCGGGAAATACGACGACGCGCGCCGCTCGATGCGCCGGTTGCTCACGTTTGCCGAGCGCTTTCGCCTGGACAACCCTTTGGTCAAGTGCGGCGACGATGTTTACCAGCCCGGCCAGCCCATCAACCTCACTTACGACGCGCTGGGCCCGCCGGCCGCCTTCGTGCGCGGCCTCTTCGAGTACCCTCTACCGCGCCGACGCCCTGACCCTGCTGCCGCACGTCCCGCCCCAAATCACGCGCCTGGAGCAGCGGTTCCCAATCCGGTTCGGCGACAAACGGCTCTACCTGGCCACGATCGGCGCCGGGCCCATTACCGGGGTCACACTCAACGGCAAACCCTGGACCGGCTTTGACACCCAGTCCGTGCGCCTCCCCTACACCGAAGTCCCGCAAACCGCGGCGATCCGAGATCCTCCTGGGCGGCGCCAGGCCCCTGGGCTTTGAACCTCCATCCCCGGACCGCCAAGTGCCGCCCATCCCGCCCAACGACAGCGCCTGGCAGCGCCTCCACCTCGAACAAGCCGCGCCCGCGCCGCCCGGGGCGCCCGCGCCCAACCCGAGCCTGGCCCCCCTCTTTGCCTCAGCCGAGCGCCTGCGCAAATTCCATCAACTCCTCGCCGACGATGGGCTCGCCGACACCTACGAAGCCGCCCACGCTCGTCTCGCCATCCAGTGCCTGGCCGTGACCCACACGCGCCTAAGCCTGCTGGCCCAGGAGAAACTCAGGCCCCTGACAAATGCCGTCTCCCAGGCCGCCGCCGATCGCTCCTACCTCGACACTGCCCGCAAGGTCATTGAGGGTCTGGAGCGCGCCATGGCCAACTGCCAAAAGGACCCCGCCGCCCACAAGCAACGCCTGGCAGCACTGTGGTCGGCAAGTGCAACCTGAGTGATTTCCCCATGAAGCCGAACCCGCCGCTCGAAACGCTCATCCTGACCCTGCTCACGGTTCTGAGACCATCGCGACCGGGTGAGAATTCAAAACCGGACCATAAGGTATGGACCCGCTACAGTGCTACAAGGCGCATGGAACCGGTGGATTTTTGAGGCCGGACCCGCAACACGACCCGCAACGAGGCGCAACAGCCTCGGTAAAATGGGGGGATTTTTGCGCGCGGGATATTTGTTTGACACGGTGGAAGTCAATTCCAGCTCGGTAGAACCGAGCGCTTTGGGTGCGGGACAAAACAGTAACCACTAGACCTGTTCATTTCCGCGTGGTCCGCGTATTCCGCGGTTCATTCTTCTTCGGAGCTTTGCCAGCCTCGCCAGCCATGGAAACCAATCTGATTTACGAGGCAGAATCCTGAGGGCAACCGCGGAATACGCGGAAGACCCGGAAGGCAGAGCCGCTCAGCGTCCCGGGTGGGGACTGGGAGAGGGCGTGGCGAGGCACGAGGGGGAAGAAAGGGGCGGAAGGGGCGAAAGGGAGGAAAAGGAGAATGGGGACGGAGGGCCTCCGTCGTTCAAGGTCACAATTTGTGACCTTAAAGACCGGCCGCGGGCGGTGCCGCAAGTCCCGTCCATGCGCTGTGATCCTGAGGATATCACAAACTCTGATATCCTCGCCGAAGCCCAAAAAGAAAATCCGTCCGCCCCGTCGTGGCCCGCTGACCCCTGGGGACCGGCGCATTCCGGGGCCGTTGCCGCGTCGCGCCCGGCCACTCTGAGACCACGAGTTTTCTCGTGCATTTTCCCGGCTCCTGCGGCACTATCGCCGGAGCAACGAGTCTCCTGGGGCAGAGGCGAATTATGATGTGCTCTCGATTGATCTTTTTCAGTCATCAGGCGCCGCGTGGCCAGCCGGCGCCGGCCTCGGGCTGACGTGTCACCCATGGAACCGCTCGATCTTCTCTGACCCCGAATGCCCCGCATATTCGACAACATCGCCTCCGACCTCCTGCCAGCGCTGCGGGAAACACTCCAATCTGCTCCCCGGGAATCAGAAAAGGATGACGGATGAGGGATGAAGTATGAAGTACACGCAGCTCCTCAAAGCGATTGATTCGGCCAGCCAGGAATTGCTCGGTCGTGCCGCCGCCGCCGTCAACCAGGCCCTCGTCATCCGCAATTGGCTTATTGGGGCTTATATTGTGGAGTTCGAGCAACGCGGAGAGGACCGGGCGAAGCACGGCACGCAGTTGCTCTCGCGTCTTGCCGCCGATCTGAAAAATCGCGAGGTCAGCGGAGCGAGTCCTGACATGTTGGAGCGAATGCGTCAGCTATACCTGATCTATCCGCAACTTCGCTCGGCAATTTCCGCACCACTGGTGCGGAAATTGAAGCTTCCTCAGTTGCCGGATGGTGGAGCCGAGAAGCCCGCGCGACTGGTGAGGAATTTCGGCACCGAAATGAGTTTGAAAATTCTGTCACCAATGGTGACGGAATCTCGCGAAGAGATTTCCGCACCGCTGGTGCGGAAATCCTGGAGCAAGGCCATACCCTTGTCCGCAAGCGCGGTTCTGCGTTTCTCCTGGACTCAGCTCATTGAACTCATCCGCCTGAATGACCCGCTCAAACGGGCCTTTTACGAAAATGAATGTCTCAAGGGCAACTGGTCGAAGCGCCAACTCCAGCGCCAGATCGGCTCGCTGCTTTACGAACGGACCGGCCTTTCCTCCAACAAGGCGGCGGTGGTCAAGCGCGCCCACCGCCAGGAGCCTCACCAGACCATCGAAGACCTCATCCGCGATCCTTACGTCCTTGAATTTACTGGCCTGGCCGAGCGCCCCGAGTTTCACGAAGCCGCTCTCGAAAAAGCCCTGCTCGATGACCTGCAGGCTTTCCTCCTCGAACTCGGCACGGGCTTCTGTTTCGAGGCTCGCCAGTTCCGCGTCACGGTGGGTAACGACCATGAATATCTGGACCTGGTTTTCTACCATCGCCTTTTGCGTTGCCACGTGTTATTGGACCTGAAAGTGCGCGCCTTCCGCCATGCCGACGCGGGCCAGATGAACTATTATGTGAACTATTTTAGGAACCGGGTCATGGCTCCAGACGACAGCCCGCCGGTGGGAATCATTCTGTGCAGCGACCGGGACAAGACCAAAGTGGAGTTTGCCACCGCGGGCATGGATAACAAACTGTTCGTCTCCCGCTATCTCGTCGGGCTGCCCACGCCAGAACAACTCAGCCGGTTTGTCGAGCGAGACCGCGCCCGCTTTGAAGCCTTGGTGGAACAACAACTCAAGTCCGAAGCTCCCGCGCCGAACCCGCGATCCAAAATGACCAAAGCCCCGCTTTCATAATTCATACTTTATCCCTCATAATTGCCCCAATGTCTCAAGCCCAATGGCCTGCCATGAGTACCCCTTCAAAAGGTGGTGAGCTGTTCATCGTGGACAACAGCGAAACGGACTGGAAGGGGCTTCGCTATCTCCAGGACTGGACCGAAATCGCCAGCTCGTTCGATATCGCCACGGGCTTCTTCGAAATCGGCTCCCTCCTTGCCCTCGACGGCAAATGGCAGAAGCTCGACAACATCCGCATCCTCATGGGCGACCAGGCCACCGCCCGTACGCGCCAGGCCATCCTCGACGGGCTTCGCAAACATGCCTGCCAAAAACTCGATGCCAGCCTGGAGAGGGAGAAGGAGAGCAACGATATGCTCGCCGGCAGCGGCGCCATTTGCGAAGCCCTGCGCCAGGGCAAAATCCAGTGCCGCGTCTATGCGAAGCGAAAGTTCCACGCCAAAGCCTACATCACCCATCCACGGCTTGCTGTTGTCGGCTCCGTCGCCCTGGTCGGCTCCAGCAACTTCACGATTCCGGGACTGACCGACAACATCGAGCTGAACATCCAGATCCGTGCTGCCGGTGACGTCTCCCGGCTCCAGTCCTGGTACGAACAGCATTGGCAGGAGGCCGATGACCTTACCCCGGAGGTGCTCAAGGTCATCGAGCGCCACATTAGGGAATACCTCCCATTCGACATCTACGCCAAGGCCATGCAGGAGTTCCACCGTGGCCACGAAATGACCGACGATGAATGGGAGAAGGCTGGCGCACAAAACAGTGGTTCGGCCATGTACCCCGTTCTCGATAAGTACCAGCAGGACGGTTACAAGTCCCTGATGAAAATCGCCCGCCAGCACCGTGGCGCCTTGCTCTGCGACGGCGTCGGCCTGGGCAAGACGTTCATCGGCCTCATGCTCATCGAACGCCTCGTCATCCGCGACCGTCGAAACGTTGTTCTCATCGTCCCCAAGGCCGCCCGCGAGCCGGTCTGGGAAAGGGCACTGAGCCGTTATCTCCCGAACATCAGCCGCGTGTTCACCCGCCTCGAAATCTTTAACCACACCGACTTGTTGCGCGGCGGGGACTACCAGCGCAAACTCGATGACATCGCTACGCTGGCCGACGCGGTCCTCATTGACGAAGCCCACCACTTCCGCAACCCGGGCACTCGCGGTAGCTCCCGCTACTGGCGCCTTTTCGACCTCGTCAAAAACAAAAACCTTTTCCTCCTGACTGCCACCCCGGTGAACAACAGCCTGCTCGACCTGCAGCACATGATCGAGCTTTTCACACTGCGCCAGGCTGACTACTTCAAAGGGGCGCCCCTGGGCATCCATTCCCTCCCCGGCCACTTCCGCAAGATGGAGAAGGAACTCGAGCGGCTGGTTTCCGGCGAGGAGCAGGCCCAGATGGAGCTCCTCCCCGAGATCACCGGCGCCGAGGCCGAAAGGGTCCTCGCCGATGATGCCCTGTTCAGCCAACTGGTCGTCCAGCGCAGCCGTGCCTACGTCAAGGCCAGCCAGGATCAGCACGCCTCCGGCCGGAAGGCCGTCTTCCCCACACGCGAAGATCCCCACGTCGCCACCTACTCCATCAAAAAGACCTACGGCCGGCTGCTCACTATGCTGGAGCAGGCGTTCTCCAAGAAGAAAGCCCTCTTCAGCCTGGCCATTTACTACCCCCTGGCCTATTACAAGGGTCCGAAATCCGAAATCGATCCTCTCTCCGAAAACCGCCAAATCGCCGTGGTTGCCCTGATCCGCACTCAGTTCCTCAAGCGGTTCGAGAGCTCTGCTCGGGCCTTCGAGATGTCCTGCGCCACTCTAATGCTCAAGCTCCTGACCTGGGCCACCAAACACAGCGTCTCCGAGTCCGAGAAGAACCGGCTCGAACGCTGGCAGCGACAGCATGCCGATCTCCTGGGCTACGTCCACGAGCACCAGCTCGAGTTCTTTGGCGAAGAACCGGCCGAGGAGGCCGACGAGGACATCGTCTCCGACGAAATGCTCGAGGGCGTCGAAGCCCTCTCCCGGGACGAGTACAAGGTCGAGGAAATCCTTGCCGAGACTTTTCTCGACCTCGATCAGATCGCCGAGTTCCTGGGCGAGCTTGGCAAGTTCAAGCCCTCACACGACGACAAGCTCAAGGCGCTGCTAAAGCTCCTCAAATCCGACCCCGTTCTCAAGCAGCACAAGGTCCTCATCTTCACCGAGTACATGGCCACCGCGCGGTACCTGCGCAGGCAGCTCGCCGACGCCGGCATTCAAGGAGTCGATGAGGTTGACAGCGCTGACAAGCGTGGCCGTGGCGAGGTCATCGCCCGGTTCGCCCCCTACTACAACGAGTCCTCGGCGGCCGAGCTTGCGGCCCGCGGCCAGCCCGCGATCCGCATACTCATTTCCACCGATGTCCTCTCCGAAGGCCTCAACCTCCAGGATGCCACGCGCCTCATCAACTATGACCTCCACTGGAACCCTGTCCGCCTGATGCAACGCATCGGCCGCGTTGACCGTCGTCTCAACCCCGACACTGAAAAACGCATCCTCAAAGACCACCCGGACCAGAAAGACCTGCGCGGAACGGTCGCCTACTGGAACTTCCTGCCCCCGGACGAGCTCGACGACCTGCTCCGCCTTTACCGCACCGTTTCCCACAAGGCCCTTCGCATCTCCAAGACGTTCGGCATCGAGGGCCGAAAGCTCCTTACCCCGCAGGATGACTTCGAGGCCCTCCGCGAGTTCAACCAGGCCTATGAAGGCACTCCCTCGGCCACCGAGGAAATGCACCTCGAATACCAGCGCCTGCTCGAGCAAAATCCCAGCCTGGAAGACCACCTCAACTCTCTCCCCGGCCGCGTCTTCAGCGGCAAACAACACCCCACGCCCGGCACCCGCGCCCTCTTCTTCTGCTACCGCCTGCCCGCCCCGGGCATCGCCGCCCATGAAGGACGCGAAGCCGACCCTGCCACCTGGAGCGAGGAGAATGGAAGCACGGCCTGGTACATTTACCACCTCGATTCTGCCAAAATCCTCGAAGAACCTGCGGAGATCCTCAGCCTCATCCGCTGCCGGCCCGACACCCCCCGCCGCCGCGCCCTCGAAGACAAGACCCTCGGCGACATCCGCAAAACCGTCGAGGCGCACCTGAAGAACACCTACCTCAAGCGAGTCCAAGCCCCCCAGGGGGTCAAAGCTGCCCTCAAGTGCTGGATGGAATTGAGTTGAACCGGCTCCCGGCCCCCTTGATCCATGAACAAACCAGTCCTCATCCCCGCAGAGCAGATTGAGCGTGCCATACTCCTGTCCGGAATGCGTGGAATAACACCAATCGCCGTGCTTGACAAAACCCCCGCCTGCCGGCTACCTTATTGCATCATCTCCCCGGTCGCTTCGGTGGCCGGGTGCGGAGCCGGCTCGCGAGAGCCGGCTCCTGCTTTTTCCGGTGAAGTCTCTCCATGAGAACCTGGGTTTACGTGGACGGTCTGAACCTCTACTACGGCAGCCTCAAGCGCACGCCCTTCCGATGGCTCGACCTGCGCCGGCTCTGCGGCGCGCTTCTGCCGCGCCACGACGTTGAACGCATCAAGTACTTTACCGCGCGCATCGTCGCCCTGCCAGCCGACCCGGACGGCCCGACGAGGCAGGACACTTACCTCCGGGCCCTCCGCACCTTGCCGGACTTGGAAATCTACTTTGGCCATTTTCTCAGCCACACCGTGACTATGCCTTTGGCACAGCCGGTCCCGGGCCTGCCAGCCCTGGTGCGCGTCATCCGCATGGACGAGAAGGGCTCGGATGTGAACCTTGCCTCTCATCTCTTGCACGACGGCCACCTCCAGCGCTACGAGATGGCCGTCATCGTCAGCGGCGACTCCGACCTGCTGGCCCCCGTAACCTTCGTGATGAATGACCTCAAAAGGCCGGTCGGCGTCCTCAACCCTCAGAAACGGACCTGTTGGGTCCTGGCCAACCAGGCCACCTTCTACAAACACATCCGCAATGGCGTCCTGGCCGCGTCCCAATTTCCCCCCACACTCACTGACGCCGTTGGCACCTTTCACAGACCCTCAACTTGGTAACCTATGCCACTCCAACCCGACCTCGACCAACTCCGCTCCATCAAGACCTTCCCCTCCCTGGTCAAGTACCTGCGGGATGAACTCGACTGGCCAATTAACCCGGACAATGTGGACGACCTCACCTTCGAGTACAGCCCTGAGGAACTCGGCTTCGACCCCAAGCATGCCGTCAAAATCCGGGAGATCAAGCAACTCCGCCCGCTCGTCACCGGCCAGCCCTGGGGCATCTTCTGGGTCAGCTTCGAAAAGAAGAAGCTTCCCATGGTCGTCCTCCGGCGCATCCTGGGCAAACTCATCACGAAGAGCCGGGCCACCGCCGACAAGGCCAGCCGGCCGACCTGGCACTTGCACGACCTTCTGTTCATTTCGTCCTATGGCGAGGAAGAACACCGCAACATCTCCTTCGCCCATTTCTCGGAATCCGAGGAGGGCCAACTCCCAGTCCTGCGCGTGCTCGGCTGGGACGATCAGAACTCCATCATGAACCTCGATCGGGTCGCCAACCGCATGCGAAGCTGCTTGCGGTGGCCGGAGACCTCCGGTGACTTGGCCATGTGGCGCGTTCGCTGGTCCGGCGCTTTCACGGATCGCTATGGCGAACCCATCGAATCCGCCGAGGCCCTCATCGCGCGCCTGGCCGAGGTTGCATCCAACATCCGAAAACGCGGTCTCGCCGTGCTCGAAGCCGAAACCGAGCTGGCCCGATGCGCAGGCTCTTCACCGCTGTCCGCAGCCTGCTCATCCACGACATGTCCGAGGACCAATTTGCGGACATGTACGCGCAGACCGTTTCCTACGGCCTGCTCTCCGCCAGCTTCTCGCGTCCGGCGGGGATCAATGCCGAGAATCTCGTCCAGCTTACGAAGATCACAAACCCCTTCCTCGAAAACCTGCTGGAGAGCCTCTTCAGCCTCAACCGCGGTAAGTTCCATTTCGACGTGGACGAGCTCGGCATCAACGATGTCCTCGACTTGCTTCGCGCCACCAACACCGAGGCCATCAAGGCGGCCTTTAACGACCTCAACCCCGCCGAGGATCCGGTCATCCGGTTCTATGAAGGCTTTCTGAAGGCCTATGACTCTGAGCAGCGCATCAAGCGCGGGGTCTTCTTCACCCCGCGCCCGGTCGTCTCCTATATCGTTCGGAGCGTCCACGAGCTGCTGCAAACCGAGTTCGGCCTCGAGGATGGTCTCGCCTCCACGGCCACTTGGGCCAACGTTGCGGCGCAAATGGAGCGCCGCCGCGTCCTCGCTCAGCAGGAGGGCAGCGCTGCCGTGCCGGTATTCGAAATCCCCAACGGCCTTTCGCCGGACGAACCGTTCGTCCTTATCCTCGACATCGCCACCGGCACGGCAACGTTCCTGAATGAGTGCATCGAGGTCATCGAGCGCACCATGAAAACCAAATGGGCGCGAGAACTCGGCAAGCCGGACCCCGAATCGCCCAACACCTGGCGTGATCCCGAAATCCTCGTCCGCTGGCGCGACTACGTGCCCGATCACCTCCTCCCGCGCCTCTATGGGTTCGAAATCATGATGGCGCCGTATGCGATAGCACACGTCAAGCTGGCCCTTAAGCTCGGGGAGACTGGTTACCAGTTCCGCGACGGCGACCGCCTCCACATCTATCTCACCAACACCCTCGAACCGCCCTCCGACATCGCCGGCTCCAAGCTCGCCGACCTCTTCGGCCCGCTCGCCCGCGAAGCCCAGGAAGTTAACCACGTCAAACGCACTAAACGATTCACGGTCGTGATCGGGAACCCGCCGTACTCCAACTTTGGCCAGCTGAACCGAATACCGTTCATCCTGAATCTCCTGAATGACTATAAGCGCGGCCTCGACGAAAAGAAGATCAACCTGGACGACGATTTCATCAAATTCGTTCGATATTCTCAACACCTGCTCGACAGTGCCGGCAGCGGCGTCTTGGGCGTGATTACGAACAATGCGTTCTACGACGGCCCAACGCACCGGAGGATGCGGCAAACGCTGCTGGAAGATTTCAATCTCATTCGGGTCATCAATCTCCACGGTAGTCTGAAAAAAGGGGAAACAACCCCGGAGGGCGGGAGAGATGAAAATGTGTTCGACATCACTGTCGGCGTGGGGATATCAATTCTCGCCAAGTCACCGTCTGCCCAGCGGATGGCCGCCGCCGACCTTTGGGGGGAGCGGTCCTCGAAGTACGAGCGACTGGTTAGCCTCAAACAGATTGCGGTGAGTCCACTCCCCGCGTTGTCGCCGGAATTCTTCTTCGTTCCGAAAGATCTTTCGTTGGCCTGCGAGTACAGGGTCGGGCCTAGCATTCCAGAGATGTTCCCTCTGGGGATCAGTGGCATCAAGACTCATCGTGACGAGCTTCTAGTGGGCTACTCGAAACAGCAATTAGTGGACCGCTTTCAGGAGATAGCCCGAAGGTCGGACATTGCTGAGCTCAAGAAGGAGTTGTCGATTGAAGACACTGCTTATTGGTCTCTGGCACACGCGAGAAGGCAGATCCAAGGTCAGGCTGTTCCCGAAAAAGTTCGGGACTACTTCTACCGGCCCTTCGATTTTCGGTTCGTGTTTTACGAGCCAAACATTATTGAGCGCGGTGATGGCCGCTGGAGCGTGATGAAGCACATGCTCGAACACAATGTCGCCCTCGTTTGCACCCGCCAAACGAACCCGACCGACTTCACGGAGATTTTGGTCGCCGACAAGCTCGTTGACAAGCGCGCTCTCGCATCTTTCACGGGCGAGGCCCGAGCCTATCCCCTTTACGTCTACGAGGAGAGCTTGGACTTTGCGCCGGGCCGGAAGGGACGCGGCGCCGGGCATCCACGAAGACGGCGTCCGAATCTGTCCGAGTCCTTCCTCAAGAGGCTCGCCGGGCACCTTCGGCTTCCACCGGGAGGCGCGGACGGCTTGCCCGACAGCCTCACGCCTGAGGACATCTTTCACTACGCCTACGCGGTGTTTCACAGTCCCAACTATCGGAGTCGCTACGCGGAGTTTCTGAAGATAAATTTCCCGCGCTTGCCGCTGACCGCAGATCTGAAGGTGTTCCGGGCGCTGGCCCGCTTGGGCGGCGAACTCGTTGGGCTACACCTGTTGGAGTCCCCCACACTCGACAAGCCCATAACCGAATATGTCGGCGGGCGCAGTCCCGAAGTCGAGAGAGTCTCGTGGCGCATGAACACCGTCTGGATAGACACGGGCCAGACCAGCGGCTTCAAAGGCGTGCCCGAAGCCGTTTGGCACTTCCACATCGGCGGCTACCAGGTGTGCGAGAAATGGCTCAAAGACCGCAGAGGCCGGCAACTCTCCGCCGACGACCGCACCCATTATCAGAGAATCGTAGTCGCTCTATCTGAAACGATTCGCCTGATGGCCGAGATCGACAGCGTCATCGACAAGCACGGCGGTTGGCCCGACGCGTTCACTTCCGGCGCGCACGACAGCGACGGCGATTCCACCACTTGATGCGGTATCTAAGCACCCCGTCCAGCCCTTGGCAATGAGCGACCTCTTCAATGGCGCGGGGCAACCCGAACACGACACAGTGGAAACGCAGCACATCTTCGTTGACGGAGCCGGCGAGCCCACCGTCTTTGACTCAAGGGGACGGTCACTCGGTGGAACCAAGGGTTGCTCACAAAAAGAAAAAAGCCGTGAGTATAGGAGCCTTTGGGGCTCTCACGGCACGAGGCCGAGTTTTGCTCACAGCAATACCTTTATCGCCCCATTTGCCCCGTTTGTAAAGCCCTTTTCTAATAAATCTCAAGCATGCCCAGACTCCATCAATACCGAGACCGGAACGCCTGTTACGTGCTGACCTCGATTCGAGGGGCGGTGGTTACTTTCCAGCTTACGCCTGAGGGGGAGCGGAGGCTGCGGTTGGCCGGGATTGCGCCGGGGAGCCGTTTTCAGGCAAAGTTCGAGAGCAAATGGGCCGCCCTCCGCAAAACGCGCCGTGCGTCCCAGCCGTCGCTGCTCGATGGAGCCTGCTCCGATGAACTCAGCTTGGGAACATGACCCCACTCGTTAATCCAAAACAGGTATGAGGGACCCAGCATGGAACCATCCGCGAGGTCATCGAGGGCCTGGAGCGCGCCATGGCCAATTGCCAATAGGACCCCGCCGCCCACAAGCAACGCCTGGCAGCACTGTGGTCGGCGGCTGGCTGAAAGCGAAATACTGTATATTGACAATTTGATGGGGTCCACGTAACACCTATGGAAGAAGCAAACGCCCCGAGCGAAAGCACTCTCGTCGCCCACTTCGAGAAGCCATGAAGCCCAAACGTTCAAGCCGAAGAAAAAGCCTCGGCCATGTTCAGAGAATTGTCCCCAGGGGCAAAACTCGCACCAGTGGTGCGACAATTGGCCAGGTCCATCAAGAGACGGCCTTTCGTGAAGTGGTGGCGATGATTGAGGAGGCTCGCGACCGCGCCTATCAAGTCGTCAACACAGAGCTCGATCGACCTTTATTGGCGAGTCGGCGAGTATATCAGCCGCAAGGTGGAAGCGGCGGAGTGGGGCGACGCAGTCATTGACGAATTGGCTCGCTTCATCAGTCGGCAGCATCCTGAAATCCGGGGTTTCGCCCGTCCGAATCTTTTTCGGATGCGCCAGTTCTATGAAACCTACAGGCGCGAGACAAAAGTCTCACCGCTGGCGAGACAATTGCCCTGGACGCACAACCTCCTCATCCTGGGCCGCTGCAAACGCCCCGAAGAGCGCGAGTTTTATCTCCGCGCCTGCCTGCGCGAACGCTGGGGGAAACGCGAACTGGAGCGTCAACTCGCTTCCGCCCTCTTCGAACGCACCCTCCTGGCACCCCCAAAAGTGTCGCCACTGGTGACACAATTGCACCCCGCCGCCGAAACCATCTTCAAAGACACCTACCTGCTCGATTTCCTCGAACAACGAAGTCGTCGAATACGCCCTCGCCCGCTCGCTCTCCCCGGCGCTGATCGCCGAATACCAAATGGCCCTGCCCGACAAGCGCCTCCTCCAGCGCAAACTCCACGAGTTCTACCTCCTGGCCGCCCCCGCCCCGGACTGGAAACCTCTGCGCCTCACCCGGAAAAAAGCTCGCGAGCCATGAACCCACTCGAAACCAAACGCGCCATCACCGCCGCCTTGAGTGGCTTCGCCGACCAACCCGCGGCCGCCGCGGCCACCTCCCTGTTCGGCTCGCTCGGCTATAAGAGCGACAAGGGCCTCCCCCTCAAGCCGAACACTCCGGACAATTTTCTCACCACGTTCACCCAGGGCCGGAAACTCAATCCGGACCATGCCCTCCTCGCGGAGTGGCAGTCGGTGGATTTCCTTTTCCAGCTTACGGACGACGAGGTTCTGCGCCGCCGCTGCAGGCCCCCAGCAATTCCTGTTCGACAGCAAAGGCAAATACAACGGCGCGGCAATGGAGTCCTACCTGTTCTTCGCCATCGCGCTGAAGAAGCCGCACTACACCCGCACCGAACTTTCCGGCATCACCCAGCACGAGAGTGTCACCCGCCTTGCGGACCTCTTCCAGGCCGAGTTCGAGAGCAAATGGGCCGCCCTCCGCAAAACGCGCCGTGCGTCCCAGCCGTCGCTGCTCGATGGGGCCTGCTCCAACGAACTCAATTTGGGAACATGAGCAAATGAAAGGGGTTGAAGATCCCGCACCGAGAGACTAGAATGCCCACCACTGATAAGGCCAATCTAAGACAACTTTTGCGAGATGAGTGCCTGCCCACGGTGGCGGGAAGGGCATCGTACTTCAGCTTGGTTCATGTAGGCCTTCAGCGCATACGATATTGACAACCTCAGGGGGGCCGGACAAAAAAAGTAACCTCCTTTGCAGAGACCAAGGCAGGCGTTGTTTCTTCCCTTCCGTGATTGTATCTATGCGGATGCAACCGCGATGAAATGGGGCTGCCCCAATGTCGGCCAACCCCCCCCGGATCACTGAACGGCTTTGTTTTCCGCGTATTCCGCGTATTCCGCGGTTGCCCTCATCTGCCATAGCCGTATCGGCCCCGCTCCGCCACGATGCGCTCAATTTGGACCTTGGGGTAATGGCCAAAGTTGACCAACAGCCCGAGCTTGAACCCGGTCGCCTTGAGGTAATTTTGAATAAGATTGGTTTTCATGGTGGGCGACGCTAGCAAAGCGCCGAAGAAGAATGAACCGCGGAATACGCGGAATACGCGGAAATGAACAAGTCTAATGGTTACTATTTTTTCACGCACCCACCTCAGGGTCAGGTTCGCCTTCTATCTCGATTCCGAATCGGGACTTCATAAGGATGAGTCGCGCCTTCAGCGCTCGGAATGGCTTTTGGGGGCGGTTCCCAGGGCGAGGCCCTGGGCTGGTATGAACGACGCCTTTGGCGTCGAGAGCACGCGCCGCCGGCTCAATCGTGCGCCCGAAGAATTCTGTCCTGCGCTCCTCTCCGAAATGCCAGGCATGGAGCGGGTTTGGCCGGGCTCGCCCTCCGGGGGAGCGCGGCGGTGCATCAGGGCCGAAGGCCCGCGATGTGATAGCCTGGGTTGGAGCGAGTCCGGCGAGCGAAGGCCCAGGTCAACCACAGCCGCGAACGTCCCCAGCCCTGTAAGAATTCCCCGAACGAATTCGCGCTTTGCGCCCCTGAACCTCGACACTGCGTTCCCGTCCCGCGAAGCGTTTTGGACTGCGGCAGTCCTCTGCCGCTTTTGTGTCCCCTCGCTGCCGGCGCGAAAGCGGCAGAGGACTGCCGCAGTCCAAAACCTTCGGACTTGGCGCCGGTTCCTGGGGAGGGCGTCATCCCTCATGTCCCAATCTCGGGCCAACATTGTTGTTGTTCATCTCGTCTTCAGCATCAACAGCCCTCCTTTTGCCCCTACAGGTTGAAACGGCGTGCTTGGCGGCGGTGGTGAAGAGGTCCAGCGGCGTGCCTCCGGGCACGAGCCGTTGTAGTTCCTTCGTCAGGAGTCGGGTGATGCAGGGGATGCCTGGCAGGCACCAGTTCCCTTGATCCAGCATACCCGTTGATACGGAGAGATGGAACAGAGGCCCAGCCGCAGGGATGGCCTCCGTCCTGGAGTTGTGCCTCCACCCTATCAGCGTGAAGGCCAAGATGGGCTTCATGGGGCGGAAGGTGGGCTCGACGGGTGTGGGCCCAACGAAGGCGGACTCGAGGCGGAATCCCTCGGCTTCCACGCTGGGAATCAGCAGGCCCTCGCGGGACTCGTTAACGCTCGGCAGGGGAGGGTCCGCCTTTTCGCCCAGTTCCCGGAAGACCTGGAGGACGGGACGGGAGACGAGCCGCCTCTCATACAGCTCGGCCAGCGCCATCGCCAACGCCAAGGACGCCTTTGCGGCGTCGCTCCGGTTCAATGCCAAGTGCGTGGCCGCGCTGAAACGCGCCTATGTCGAACGGTTGAACAAACGGGAGATCCCGCCCGACACCACGTTCAAGAAACACTTTGTCACACTTTGACGCTTTTCAACCACTGGAACTGCGATATGATGACAACCCACATGACACAGCCGGCGGCGAGCGGGGATGCGGACTTGGTCCAGGCCTGTCTCGCGGGCAACCGTGAGGCGTTCGGACACATCGTTTCGCGCTACCAGTCGCTCGTGTGCTCGCTGGCCTACAGCGCCACGGGCAGCCTGAGCCAAAGCGAAGATCTGGCGCAGGAAACCTTCCTCGCCGCGTGGAAACACCTGGCCGAGTTGCGCGAACCCGCGAAGCTCCGCGCGTGGCTTTGCGGCATCGCCCGAAATCTCATCAACCAGTCCCTGCGTGCGCAAGGGCAGGAGCCAAGCAATCGTGCCGAAACGCTGGACGGAATCCCGGAACCACGTTCGGCTGAACCGCTGCCCGTGGAACGCGCCATCAGCCACGAGGAAGCGGAAATCCTGTGGCGCTCGCTCGAACGGATTCCGGAAACATACCGTCTGCCCCTGGTGCTGTTTTATCGGGAACACCAATCCATCGGGACCGTGGCGCAACACCTGGAACTGACCGAGGAGGCGGTCAGGCAGCGCCTGTCGCGCGGGCGAAAACTCTTGCAGGAAGAAGTACTGGGGTTTGTGGAATCCGCGCTGGAAAAGACCTCGCCGGGCCAGAGCTTTACCGTGGCCGTGGTTGCCGCGCTGCCCATCGCCGTCACTTCGGCCAAAGCCGCCTCAGTCGGGGTCGCCGTGGCCAAGGGTGGGGCGGGGGCGAAAAGCATCCTTTCGTTGACTGCGTTGGCCGGTTTGATGTCCATGCTGGGTGCTGTTCTTTTCTCCTGGAAGACGATGGTGGATGACTCACAATCGCCGGGCGAACGGAAGTTCGTGGTGCGCATGCTCCGAATATCAGGTCGGCTTCTTCGTCATTGTGTTCCTGGGAACCGTTGCCCTTAGTGTCTCGTTTTTTCCTCATCACCCTTGGGCCTTTGCCACCGCTGCCGGCGTGCTGCTTTTCGCCTTGGTCGTCTGTCAGATGTTGGCAATGGCTTACCTGACCCGGAGAAGGTTGGAGATTCGCGCGGACGAAGGAGCGGACATGGACCAAATGCCGGGGCGCTATGGGATTCGCAGGACAATCAAGGTTACGATCCCAATGCTACTGCTGGTTGCGAGTGCGGGCATCGTGCTACCTTGGAAGCAGCATTGGCTGCGGTGCGCTGCGGTCATGGCCGTGTACGCACTGCTCATCGTTTGGTTTGTTCGGATGGTGCATCGGCAACGCGGTCTTCAGTTCCCACCACGCCTTTCCAGGATACACGCTCTGATGGGCAACCCGCTCATCGGAGCAGTTTGGCTCCTGCTGATCATTGGCGCTGTTATCTGCCTTCTGAAGCTCTTCCTTCCCTCCGCCACTCCCGGATCGGAAATTCCCTGGTCTGAGTGGCTGCCGTCCGGGCTGGGTCCTGTGATCGCCGCCCTGGCCTGTGCCGTTCTTGTGGCGCTGTTTCTCGGTGTGCTGCGCAAACTTGTGCCGCGCTCAAGATGGCTCGCCCGGATACTGGACAGCCCGTGGCTGCAAGCCCTCCGACTAACACCCCAGGGACCGGAGGCTGCCGCCGTGAGGACCTACGCGCCGCTCTTCCAACGACTCCATCTCCGTCCGGACCAACAGGCGCGACTCACGGACCTGGTTCGGAAACGAATAACGGCCTGGCTCAACGGGAGCAGGTTGCTGCTGAACCCGAAGCTCGACGCGGCCAGACGCGCGGACCTGACGCGGCAAACCGACCGAGAAACCGCCGGTTTCACCGCCCGGATTAAGGACTGCCTGGGCCAAGAACAGTATGCGGCCTTCCGACAATTCGAAAAAACCGTCCAGGACCGGATGTTGATCGACCGGTTCAACCGGCGATTAGCCCGGACCTCCACGGCATTGAGCCCGGAGCAACAGGGGCGCCTGCTCCAGGCCCTGGCCGAGGCGCGCGCTCTATTTCCCTGGACGACTGAGTTGAGCCGGCGAAACTTTGAGACCATCGATTACGACGCGCAGTGCAACGATGAAAGCCTCGACACCTTCGCCCGGGAGGAGGAGCAGTTCGACCGGCAGTTTCTCACCCAGTTGCAGCCGCTTCTGAGCCCGGAGCAGCTCGCGGCCTTGGAAGAAATCCAGAAGCAGCAGCGACGATCACAACTCGCCCACTTCACAATGGCCGCCAGAGCGTTCGCGCCCAAAAACCGCTAACGCGAACCATGTTCTTCCTCGCTCGATCAATTCCGACAAGCCGCCCGGATAAGGCCGAGTTGAGAAATGAACCCATTTATTTATTGCCGCCGACTTATTCCTGCGCCGAGGGTTTCGCCGCCCCGCGCCGCAGCAGGGCTTGGAGCGCGGCCAGATGCTGTTCATACACCGCGCGCGGACTGCAGTCATTCTGTTTGCAAATCGAGGCGGCCATGCCCACGACCTCGCCCATCATGCCGCACGTGCGCATGACTCGGACCGCGCCCAGCGCCTCGTGGGTGACACTGATGTCGCGGCCGGCCATGAACAGGTTGCCGATGTTCCGGCTGTAGAGGCACCGATAGGGAGCCCAATACGGACCCTGATACGAATACTTTCCTCCATGGGTGAACTGCGCAATGAACTCCGAGCCTTCGTTCCCTTTCCGATACGCCGGGTCGGGCGTGTGCAGGTCAATGCCCCAGGAGCAGGGGAAGCAGGCGTCCGCAAACGGGCGGTTGGCGCGGAAATCGTCGGCCGTCAGCACCACGTCTCCCAGCAAGCGCCGCGATTCGCGTTTGCCGGCGATGAACGCCGCCCAGGCGAGTTTGTGGTTCGGATAGAGGTGGTCCACGTTCTTGAGAGTGTCCCAGGCGCCATACATGGCGCGCAGGTTTAGGTCGCGCGTCCATTCCGCATCGGCTATCGGGTCGCGATCAAATCCACTCTCCCAGAACCATTCGCCCAGGCCCTTGAGAGGTTCCCCGGCAGGGCCGCCATTGGCGCCCGGCCTGCCCGGGAACGGTTTGTTGGTGAGGTCCACCGCCCAAGGGCATCGCGGGAATGGAGCGGGTGCTTTCCCGGCGGCGAAGTCGGTGTTCAGGGCGTTGGTGTCCTGGCAAAGACATTTGGGGAAGGGCTCGGCGACGCCCGTGTCCTCGACGCGCCACAGATTGCTGGCGCCCATGTGTTGCTCGCGGGTCATCTCATGGTCGGCGCCGGCCATGAATCCCACCTCACCATCGCCCGTGCAATCGGCGAACCACTTTGCCGCGAACCGGAGGCGGCGGCCGTTGCGGATGTGCTGGGCGATTACAGCATTGATGACGCCGCTCCGGCATTCGACCCCGTTGACGTGTTGCTCAAGGAACAGCGTGAGCCTGGGTTCTGCGCTCACGACCGCCAGTTTGCGCGCATCGTCATACACCGCCTCCGGCCTGGCATTGCCGGATGTGGCGTTCTTTTCCGAGACCAATTCGGCAACGACATCGCCTATGCGCGGATAGGATTGCTGGCGGGTGAGCCCCTCGGGCCACACGCGCACCTCGGAGCTCGAGTTGCCGCCCAGCACCGGCCGGTCCTGGACCACGGCCACGGTCAAGCCCAGGCGCGCCGCCGAGACTGCCGCGCAGACGCCCGCGATGCCTCCGCCGACCACGACTAAGTCGAACTGGCCGGCGGACTCTGGTTTGGCTGGCAGGCCCAGCAACTGCCGGCGGAAGGCGGCCAAGGCGCTCGGCTCGTTTGGCGGGCGAAAGTCCAAGTCTTTCGAAAAGAGCACGGCATCGCAGCGGCCCTCGAAGCCCGTCAAATCGTGGAGGGCCACTGCGGCCTGGGAGCCGATCGCGACGACGCCTCCGTCCTGCCAATGCCACTCCGCGCCCTCGGTGCCGAATACCGCGGCCAAGGGTTTGCCATCGATGAGCAACTGAAATCGGCCGGGAGCCCCGGGAGCTTTCCAGGGCGCAACCCAATCTCGCGTACGCACCCACACCCGGTAGCGGCCGGCGGAGGGAAACCTCGCCACGGTGCTGGCATCGTGGACCGGCTCCCCCAAGCCATGCGCGAGCAGGAAAGGCGAGCCCATCTGGTCCATAAATTGCTGGTCCACCACCCAGCCCCCGCAATCGTTGAAGCTCTCCGCTTCCAGCAGCAGTTGTTCAGCGGCAGGAGCGGAAAGCGCGCCGCCAATAAAAAGCGTCAACAGAACCGTGAGATGCGCAGGCTTCACCGGCGCAGCTTTTCACTCCTCCCGTCGTGCCGCAACCGAAAACTGTGAGGCATGGGGCCGCGGGAGGCGCCACAGGGAAGCGTTGAACGTCTGCCCATGCCTGCTCCCGGAAGTGTGATCGGCTCCGCCAGCGCCGATCTCAACGGCGACGGGCGAGACGAAGCCGTCTTCGTCCTTCTGGCAAAAAAGGCAGTACAGTTGCGCCATGAGAAAGCTCTTTCCAGTTGGCTATTTATGAAGCCCAGCAAGCCGCCCGATTGCGTGGCGAAAACCAGAAACTGATTGCCGAGCGGCAACAACTGACCAGCGAGCGCAACGACGCGGTGAAACGATTCGCCACTCTTTCAACCAGACCCACCCCACGCCTGCCCGCACCGCAAATGCAGATGGCCATCACACCTGCTGAACCACCCCCGCATAATCCGCAGTCCACCAAACAAATCCTCCAGCTTGTCCACTCAGATAAGACGCTGCAGTTGAAGCCCGAACAACTTGAGTCTTACCTCAAAGAAAACCGGCGCAGTGCCGCCAGTCTCCTCGCCGCCTTTCGCGCCACCGGCGACCCGACGTTGCTTCAGGAAGCGATGCAAAAGTTTCCAGATGACGCGCAAGTGGCCTTTGCTGCGATTCAAAAAAAGGACGCCTCCCCAGAAGATCGGCGACAATGGTTGGAGACCTTCAAAATGTTGTCTCACGCATGTCCGCCTGGCTGACATCAGAAGCTTGCAATTCTTTCTGTCCTTGCCGACACCGCCGAACCGTGGTAAAAGCGTGGCGGCGATTGAATTACCCGGATGTGCTGTGAAAACCTGGTTTGCTTCTTTCGCGCTCTCCGCCATGGCCGCCGGCGAAGCCCTGGCGGGCTCCACGAATGCCCCTCGGCCCAACCTGACCGGCCGCGTCCTCACACAGGACGGTTCGCCGGTGCCCGAGGCAACTATCTTCGTCTATAGCGCCGGCCCCAAGGTGGGCCGGGGGACGCTCTGACCGGGGTGCTATGCGGATTGCCGCAAGAGCGCCACGGAGGACGCTCAAGGAAACTTCAAGATCGAGTCGTTCGACCCCACTCTCCTGTTTCGTCTCCTGGTGGCCGCGCCCGGCTATCGGCCGCAGTTCGTGTCCAAGGTGGACCCGGCCAAGGGGCCGGTGAGCGCCCGGCTCGAAAGGCAGCCTCTGGCCAAACTCGGCCCCAGAAACAAGCTGCTGGGCCGTGTCCTTGATCCCCAGGGGCAGCCCGTTCCTCACGCAGAGGTTGATTTCGACGCCCTCCACACTGAAGGCGGCGGGGTTGCTTATGGCGCCGTCGAGGGCATCGAACCTGTGGCGACGACGGATGCGAACGGACGGAGACCTGGCCATCAAGCCCGCCTTCCGGGTTGCGGGCAGGGTCGTGTTGTCCGATGGCAAACCGCTGCCGGCGGGGCTGCGCGCCATGCTCGACCGCAAGGGAGGCCTGGGACACGCTGCCGAATGTGGACCTGGGCGGCGACGGCTCGTTTGTCTTTGAGGGCGTGCTCGGCCTCGTGATCGGGATGGCGCTCTCCAGAGTATAGATGCCGGGAGTCAACAGCAGGTTTTTGCCGCGGTCCAGCGCGGCATTGATGCTGGCCGCAGAGTCCGCTTCCGGATGCGCCACGTGGAACCGGTTGATGGGGATTGGCGTTCCCGATGTCGAGTCAGCCGGCCAGGTGGTTCCCTGCGTGCCGTTGGTCCGGAGGGCCGGAACCATCACACTGTAGTAGAAAGAACGCGGGTTTCATGGGTTCCCGGACTCCGTGATCCAAGCTTGGTTGAGGTGCGCGTGCTTGATGGACTTTGCGGCCGGGTCGCCATCAACATCCTTCGGCAGAGTCCGGCGGTTCAGGTGGTAACTGTAACTGGCGTGCAGGGTGCCGTCTTTTGCCTGGATGATGCTGGGATAGTGATAGCTGCCCGCTTCGGGTCCGGGCGCGTCCCGCTCGAGGTAACGCTTCCATTTCCAGGTGCGGCCCTCATCGTCGGAGACTTGCACAGCCAGTTGGTGGCGGCCTCTTTCGGTATCGTTGGAAATCAGGACCCAGTGCCCGTTGCGCATGGCAATGATCTCGGCGCCCGACCCGGGGTTGGGCAAGTCGCTGTCGGTGACCGGCGACCAGGTCTCGCCGCGATCGCGGGACTCACTCTGGTGCAGGCGCTTGGGCGGCGGGCCGTTGTCCCGCATCAAGGTGTAGAGTGAGCCGTCGTGGCGGCGAACGATGCTGGGCTGGATGTTGCCTGCGCCGACCAGCGGGGCGCTCGTGTGCCAGGTCTGGCCCCAGTCATCGGTGATGGCCATGAGCGAAAACGAGAACCCGTCGTGGTAGAGCGGCACGATGAGCCGGCGGCCCTCCAGCACGAATGGATGGGCGCGTGTCATCCACCCCAGCCTCTGGTAAAGCTTGTCATTGGCGTGCCGGCGCAGGGCATTGAGGAAGCCCTCTGCCGCCTGGCGCGCTGCGTCGCTGAGCTTGCCCGCCCCCGCTTCCGTTTCAAGTCCTGGAAGCCGCCGCCCGACCTCGGCCCCGAATTCCGGCCCCGGCTTGATGTGAAGGACTTCACTGGATTCCCAGCGCGGAGGACCCGCCCGCAGATAGTCGTGGCTGATCCGCACCTTGAGCAAGGCGCTTTCCCAGGTGTTGGCCAGGATCGTTGTGTAGATTAGCCAGAGCCGGCCGCGCGGGTCGATGAACATGCAGGGGTTGCCATCGGGAAAACCGGGGGTGTCGGCCATCGTAAAGCGCGCGCTCCACTGGCGCGTGCCGTGGCGGAGGCGGGCGCCCTCGATTCTCACGTCGTCAGCGGTACGCTCGCCGCTGCCGTGGAACCAGCAGACCAGCAGGTCGCCATTGGGGGCCTGGACAATGCACGAAGCATGGTTGTGCCAGGTCTCCAACGGGAATATCAATTCGGCCTGGTAGAGCGGACGCTCAGCGGACTGGGCGGACGGCCTGAGACCGGCACTGAACAGAACCACCAGGAGCGCCGGCAGCAGCCTGGACATGACCCTCAATCGTCCGTGCTTCATGGAGTGACGGCGGGATGGTGCGCCTGGCCAATCTGGTTGTCGATGCTTTTTGGAGCAACAAACGGACCGGCATCACCGCCGGCGTGCCAAGCGAGGCGGAATTGACACCCCAACTCTGGGGCAAAATCAGGGTCGTGAAGGAATAGATCGTTCCGCCGTCGCTGATCGCAAGAAATGAGTTGGTGAATTTTGACGGGGTTGGCGTCGCCGTTGGGGCGTGGTTCGTTGCGCACCGGCATGGAAGAACCCAGGAAGACGACATGACGGAGACGAGGATTCGGCTTGAATTCCATGTCCGCTTTGGCATCTTGCCCTTGTGAATGGTGCGATGGCATCGAACCCCCCGAGCCAGATTCGGGACCGGGGAACATCTGTTGTCCTGAAACTTCTCGATGTTTGGATTGGCCTTTGTGAGGATTTCCGGAGGCGGGAACGGCGCGAAATTATCGAACAGGAACCCTCGGAAGCGAAGCTGGCTGAATTCCAGCAGGAGTTAAGGTGGCTGCTGCGCTCCGCCAGCCATCTGCTGGGCCTCGCGACAGATCCTGACTATCCCGCTCCGCACGATGCCGAAGAAATCACCTGGCGGGTGCGTCAACTCGAAGACTCCTGGCGCAGCCTGAACAACCCGATGAACGAGGCGCAGGCGCAGGCGCACCTCAAGAAGCACTTTGCCGACGATCCCCTGTTCGCAAAACTCTCACCCGGATGAAGCCTGACCTGGAGCGCTTGCTCAAGGCCATGGACGCCTTCCGACAGGCTCCTAATCGTCATGAAGACGCCCGAGTACCGGGGCGCAGAGCAAAATCGGTGTGCTCTTTGCCAAAAAAGGGTTGGTGTTTTGAGGAGGAAAAGGCTTGACCTGCTGTTACAGTTGTAACATAAGCGGGGTGTGACAACTGTAACATCACCCCCGTGAAATGAAAGCGCCGGTCCGAATTACCAAAGCGGAGTGGGAAGTGATGGCGGTGGTGTGGGAGCGGGCGCCCGTGGCGGCGAGCGCGATCGTGGAGGCACTGCACGAGCGGGAGCAGTGGACGCTGGCGACGGTGCGGACGTTGCTGCGGCGGCTGGTGAACAAGGGGGCGCTGGCGCAGGAGGTGGAGGGCAAGCGGTATCTTTACAGGCCGCTGATATTGATGGAGACCTGCGTACACCAGGAAAGCGAATCGTTTTGGGACCGTGTGTTGGGCCGCGCGCCCTCGGCCGCCATCCTTCACCTCGTGCGGCGGGCGGAGTTAACGAAAGAGGACATCGAGGAGCTTCGGCGCGTTTTGCGGGACAAGGAGCGATAATATGAGTGCAACCATTGGCATGGGAGGATTCATCGGGTGGGTTTTCCAGACCACGTGGCAGGCGGCTGTCATCGCGGGGATGATCCTGCTGGCTCAGTTTCTGTTGCGCCGCCGGCTGTCGGCGGGCTGGCGCCACGGCTTATGGTTTTTGCTGGTGGCACGGTTACTGATGCCGATCGCGCCGAGCAGCGGTGTGAGTGTTTTCAACCTGGCGAAATGGCCGCGCCCGCGAGCGACGCCGAAGGTGTCGGCGTCCAGCGCGCGCGCCGACTTCCCGGCTCCATTGGCAAACCCGCAAGCGGACGGCGTGGGCGTTCAAGCTGTGGCGGCGCATGAGGCGGAAGCCAAGAGGAGCTTTGTAGCGGCAACGAGGCCGCAGAGCGCGCGGACGACGCAGAAAGGGAGAGATGAATCGGGATTTCTGCGTGGTCCGCAGGCGGAACCGATTCCGCAAGCGGGTTTGGCTCAGCCAAGGCCCGCGGGGCAGGAACGGGCTGCCGCACTGCCGTCCGCGGAGCCAAGAGACTGGATGGGACTGGCGGCGGCGGCCTGGCTTGCGGGGGTGTTGGTGCTGAGCGTGCGTCTGATCTGGTTGGACCAGCGTTTTCGCCGGCGGCTCTCCAGCTATGTGCCCGTGCCGGATGAGCGGGTGGGCCAACTGCTCAGGGAGTGCGCCGAGTCACTGGGCGTGAACAAGCGTCCGCGGGTGATCGAAACCGAGGAGGTGGAAAGTCCGGCGGTCTATGGGCTGTGGTGCAAGCGGCTGTTGCTGCCGGACGGTTTGCGCGAGAGCCTCTCGCCGGAGGAGCTTCGCCACGTGCTGCTGCACGAATTGGCGCACATCAAGCGGCGGGACGCGGAACTGAACTGGTTGATGGGCGTCCTGCAAATCGTGCATTGGTTCAACCCTGTGCTCTGGTTCGCGTTCGCCCGGATGCGAGGGGACCGGGAGTTGGCGACGGACGAACTGGCCCTGTCGCGTAGGCCGCAAGGGGAGCGCAGTTCCTATGGGGAGACGGTGCTGAAGGTGCTCGATCAGCTCACGCAGCCGCGGGCCGTTCTTCCGGGCCTGGTTGGGATTGGCGAAGGCAAGGCGCAGATCAAGGAGCGCATCCGGGCCATCGCCCGGGGCGGCACCGGACCTCGTGGGCCCTGGGCGGCGTGCGCTGTGGCCATGCTCATCGCGGGCCTGGCATTGACCAACGCGCGCGAGGAACGTCAGGCCAAGGGGATCAACCTGCTGGAGAAGTACCCGACGAAATTGACCGCCGGGGATGCCGTGCCGGGCCGGGCCCGGCCATGGCAATTCACCGCGGAAGATATTTTCCAGGTGACTCGATTTTCGCTGGAGGTGGGGAAGAAATTCCGGGTCGAGACTGGGGTCTCGGACCTGGGCATTGGCCATTGCGCCGACGGGGCGGTTTGGGGCGTCCTGATTCCGCGCGAGGAGGGGAAGTTGACCAGTCCGGCCGAGGCCGGGCAGGAGACGATCGCGCATGTCTGGCTGAGGTTTCATCCGGCCGAAATCGGCGGCATTTTCCCGGCTGACACGGTTTCGGGCGCCGGCTCGACCGACCTGGAGGAGCAGATGCGCGGCATCGCCGGGGCCAAGTTCCACTCGAGTTGGCACGCGGGGAACAACGCCATGATCCCCGAACCCAAGGACATGACGGTGGACGTGGACACCACCGGCGGCCCGCGCCGTTTCTTCATGGTGGACAAGGAGGCGCAGACGGCGGAATACGCGGCGGGCTTCGCCGGGCAGGGCGTTCCGGCGGCCGCCCAGCCGGCTGAGGAACCCGAGGTGGACACGAATTGCGCCCGAGTCGTTGCCGTCGCGCCGGCAAACGGGGCCAAGGCCGTGGAGGCGGCCACGGAATTGCGAATTCGTTTCGATCGGCCCATGAACCCGTATCACGTGAAACTCGAATGGCAGGCGGGCGGTTTTCAGCTCAATGGCGGCATCCAGGTTGCAGCCGACCACAAAGAGTTCATTATCCCGGTGCGGTTGACGCCAGGGCAGCAACACAAGCTGGTGCTCAATCATGATCAAGGCCGGGAGATGTGGGTACGCTCCGGCAGGAGGCCGGAACTCAAGCAGCAACTCATGTCCCGGCCCAGAGACGGTTTTGTGGACGCGCACGGGGTGGCCGCCAATGAGTTTCGCTGGAGCTTCTCGACCAAGCCGGCGGCGTCCAAAGACGGCGCCGGCAAGCCCCGCGTGGTGAGCGCCACGCCGGCCTTGGGCGCCACGACACCGGTGTTGACCCTCGTCGAGGTGGCCTTCGATCGGCCGATGCGGCCGCCCGAGGGGATGTTTCCTTACGTGGAGTCCAAACAGATGATGCAAGGCCCAAGCCTGCTGCCTGGCTTTGACTATGATTCAACCGCGCATCGGTTCACCTTTCCGGCGTTGTTGCGGCCGGATGACGACGTGCGATTGACGGTCAAGGGGTTTTATAGCGAGGAAGGGGTGGCCAGCGATCCGGTGGTGCTGCATTACCAAACCAGCACCGAGAGCCTGGACGCCCGGCAGGTGGAACGCGCCAAGGCCGCGGCGAAGGATGCCGGTTTGCAGAAGCTGCTCACCTCGATGAAGGAGGCGCGCGCGCGGTTGAACTCCGGCGTCGAGACCGTGCAGACTATCGACCTGCAGGTGGGGAAGAACTCGTTCACCAGCATCGGGGCCCAAACGGCGACGTTCAAATGGCAGGGACAGGACCAGGTGTGTGCGGACATCTCCGGCCCAATGTTGATGAGCGCGGCGTTCATTTTGGGCTGCGACGGCCAGACGTGTTGGCTGTATTCGGAGGATGACAAAGGCGAGAAACGGCTGGAACAGACGCCCGCGGCGGAGGCCGAAAAACAAGTCGCGCTCCTGGACCCGTTTGGTCTGGCGGATCGCTCGGTTGAGGAGGCGCTGGGGGAAGCGGAGTTGGTCAGGGCAAGCGACGCCATCCTGGAAGGACGGCGCTGCCACCGGCTTGAAAAGTGGGATGTCCGCCAGGAGCACTTTGTATTCGCGACGCTCACGCAATGGTGGATCGATGAAGAGACGCTCCTGCCCCGGCAAAT
This sequence comes from uncultured bacterium, assembly GCA_963749495.1. Taxonomy (GTDB): domain Bacteria; phylum Verrucomicrobiota; class Verrucomicrobiia; order Limisphaerales; family UBA8199; genus CAVQND01. The sequence continues at coordinate 72,507 of CAVVMW010000007.1, read as the reverse complement.
CGTCCAATACCATCCGAATGGCTGCCAGATAGTCCGGTTCGACTTCCAGGACCTGAACCAGCATCTTGCCGACAGCGCGTTTCAGCCCCCGGTGGCCGCGGGCGGCGGCGCGAAGCCGCTCTTTTTTAAGCAGGAGCCGCAGCCTGACGAGCAACGATTCCTGCGGATCAGCGACGGCAGCAACGGCCGAATGTCCGGCCGCATCGGGTGGCACGGCCCCAATGGCACCACCAGCTCGGGATTGAATTGAAGTGACTGCTCCGACACTGCAATAAGAACCACTAAAGGAACGTTGAACATGAAGAACCTGACGAATCCCATTCCAAAACTCACGCTCGGCGCGGCCCTGCTGGGGCTGGCCGCCACTCTGTCCATGCCGGCCAGGGCGGTGGATTTGCTCGAGCGCTATCCCACGAGTCTGACCAAGGGCCTCCTCGGGTCGGCCAACGCCCGCCCCTGGACCTTCACCACGAACGACCTGTTCCAGGTCTCGCGTTTCCGCCTCGTGGTCGGCGACCAGTTGAAGGTGGAGACCGGCCCGGCCACGCTCGGCATCGGCCATTGCTCGGTCGGCGCGACCTGGGCCATCCTCATCCCAGCCCAGGGCGGCAAGCTCACCCGCCAAGGCAGCGAGGCGGAGGAGGAGATTGCCCATATCTGGCTGCGATTTCACCCCAAGGAGATCAACCATTTGTTCCCGCCCAGCACGGTCCGGGAGGGGACCAACAATCTCGCCAGCCAGATGCGCCGCATCGCGGGGGTCAAATTCAGCGGGAGCTATTATTCAAGCGGCAGAGCCATGATCCCTGAACCCCAGGCCATGACGGTGGACGTGGACGCCAAATCCGGTCCGCGCCGATTTTTTATGGTGGACACCCAGGCCAAGACGGCCGAATACGTCGGAGCGTTTGAAGGGCAACCTGCTCGCATATCTATGACCTCCGGCGCCAGCCAGCCAGGGGGAGCGCCCAAGGTCGTTTCCACGTCTCCCCCGAACGGCGCGACAGATGTGGATCCCGGCCTGAAGGAGATTACAGTGACCTTCGATCAGGACATGGGAGGCGGATTCTCGTGGACCGGCGGCGGGCCGGAGTTTCCGCCGTCCCCCCAAGGTCAGAGGGCGCATTGGAAGGACAGCAGGACGTGCGTCCTGCCCGTGAATCTCGAGAGTGGCCACCACTACCGGGTCGGCATCAACGCGCCGAGCTTTCGGAACTTCCGCAGTGCCGAGGGTGTGCCGGCCCAACTGTCGAGCATCAGCTTTACGACAAAGTGAGCGCGCGCCACCTGAGGCACGAAACGTCCGGGTTGGCGTGCCTGGTTGTCCTGGCGGGGCTCTTGGCTCACGGCCAATCCGTCAACTTGCTCGACCGCTATCCCACGACGCTGACAGCGGGCGATGCCCAGCCTGACCGGGCACGGACCTGGGAGTTCACCGAGGCAGACGTGTACCGCGTGTTGCGGTTCACGTTCGCCGTCGGCGACGGTTTTCGCGTGGAAGCGGGCCCATCGGACCTCGCGGTGGGCCATTGCGCCGACGGGGTGGTTTGGGCCGTGCTCATCCCGCGCGAGGGCGGCAAACTGACCAGCGAAGTGAAAAACCAACCGGAGGCCGTGGCCCACGTCTGGCTGCGTTTTCATCCCAAGGAAATCAACCGGCTGTTCCCGCCCGACACCGTGGCATCAGCCGCGGGCGACCCTGGCCTGATGGCCCAGGCGCGCGGGATCGCGGCCCATAAATTCTCGTCGAGCTGGCACGCGGGCGGGCAGGCGATGATCCCGGAACCAAAGGACCTGACAGTGGACGCGGACACCGCCGGAGGTCCGCGCCGCTTCTTCGTTGTGGATACCGAGGCGCGCACGGCTAAGTACGTGCCCGCCTTCGCCGGGCGGCCCCTGAAGGAGGCGCCGTCATTGACGCCGGAGTTGGCGGAGCAGGCCTTCGATCAGTTGTGGGAGGCATTCGACCGCGACTACGCGATGTTCGCCCTGCGGCCCGAGGTGGATTGGGCACAACTCCGCCGCCAATACCGCCCTAAAGCCCTCGACTGCAAAACGACCGAAGAGTTTGCCCAGGTCTGCGCGACGATGCTCAAGCCGCTGCGCGATTTGCACGTGTGGCTCACGGTGGCGGGCCGGAATGTGCCGGTGTTCAACCGCCCGCGCTCGGCCAACTCGAATCCGGAGGCGCACCGCGCCCTTGTCGGGGAGTTGAAAGAGGACGGGGTGGTCCGGTGGGTGGCCACGGCGGATCAGATCGGGTTCCTGGCGATTTCCGGTTGGAGTGATGCGAGCATCCCGTCGGTGTGCGACGCCGCACTCGAGGAGATGCGCGATACGCGGGGGCTCGTTTTGGACGTGCGCCTCAACGGCGGAGGCAGTGAAGACCTGGCCCAAGAGGTTGCCGGCCGGTTCCTGGCCACGGAGTTCGTCTATGGCTACAGCAAAGTCCGCAACGGCCCCGGTCACAACGACCTGACCGACCTGCGCCCGCGCAGCGTCGGGCCGCGCGGACCCTGGCGCTATGAGCGCCCGGTGATTTTGTTGATTGGGCAGAAATGCATGAGCAGCAACGAGTCGTTCGTCGCCATGATGAGCGGCGACCCGGATGCAGTCATCATGGGAGACCATACCTGCGGGTCGAGCGGCAATCCGGAAAGCATCCACCTGGCGCTGGACATGACGGTGAGCGTGCCGCGCTGGATCGATTACCTGCCCGATGGCACGCCACTGGACGAGCGGGGCTTTCAGCCCCAAGTGCGGTTCGACCCCAAGCCCGGCGCCTTCACATCCGGCCACGATGACCTGCTGGCCGCCGCGCTCGAACGGCTGCGCGCGCGCGGGAGGTGATGCGAGCCAAGGGTTCTATTGAGCGCCGTCCCCGGTCGTGGTAAGGCGGTGGAAATAAATAAAGGTGGCAAGATGCCGCCGGGATTTTGGCGCCCAGCGAGGCGTGAACGAGGCGCATATCCAGTGATCTGCAACGAGTGAACAACGAAGCTGGGCGGCAAAAGAACAAGGCAGGTTGCTACCTTTATTTATTTCCACCGCCTAAGCCTCCGATTCCAACTGGACACGGAGCAGTTGTTGGGCCAGGAGATGGAGCCGCACGGGCTCCGCGAGAGAAGGTGGGCCGCCGACCAGGTGGCGGTCCCGGCCATGGGTCCAGGCGACCTGGACCCAGGCATGGTCTTCCTCTTCGAAATCGACCACACCAATCCCCGCTTCACCCGGGTCCGCCCGAAGGGCCTGCCACAGCGTGGCTAGGCCGTTGCCGCGGTCGCCCGTTTCGACGTACGCGCGTGCCAGCTCGCGCCGGGCGGCGTGCAACGAGGGTTGGAACCGCAGGGCCTGCCGGCAAAGGACCGCCACCCGCTCGGTACTCCCCGCTTTGCGCACGCCGGCCAGCCCGCTCCAGGAGCCGGGCGGCCTGGGCCACGTCCTCCTTGGATTCCTCGGCCCACCGGATGAGCACCCGTGCATCCTCGAGCTGAACCGAGAGGGGTCGGGCCAGAAAGTCATAGCGCGAGCCAATGTCGGCGCACAGCGTTTCCGGGCTCGCGTCGCGTGCGAGCGGCCGGCCTTCGAGCGCGGTTAATGTGGCGAGGGTTTCCAGAGGGATGCTGATTTCGTTCATAGGTAGGATGTTGCTTTCCATCTTGCCGGCGTTTCGTGGTGTCCGCACTCACTCTCTGTCGCACAACTGCATGTCTTTTTCTTCTCGAACTTGCTGGCCTTCGAGGGTTGGTCGTAACCGATAAGGGCGCTGGCCGTTCCAGAAGTCCACCGGGTTTTCATACAGGAGCATGCCCTGGCCTCGGGCCGCGGACGTGCTCCGGAGCTTATACCCTTCCGGGCTGTCGGCTTTGGGATCGACGAAAAGGGGATCGCCCGTTTTGGCCTGCGCGTCACGCTCGTAAGGCTTGTCCCAGAGGTTGTTCACGAATCCTCATAAAGGATGCCGTTGCCGCTGTTGTTATTGATCTGGCAGTTCTCGATGACCAGGTACTCCGCCGCGCCATTGGCGGTGACGCCGTAGCCTTCCGTGCCCTTCACGTTCCATCCCGCGTCGTGCAGATAGCAATTCCGCACCTCGACGTAACGGCACTCGTCGGCCGGGTTCCAGTGTCCTCCCGTATCCTGCCCAGATCCGTTCAGATGGACGCCATAGGCCCCGGAATAGGCCATCTCGCAGTTTTGGATGGTCAGATAGTGCGCGCTGGTGGCGCTCACTCCGACCTGGCAGGCAGAGAAACGGCTGCCAGTTTGGGTGATTTGCCTCAATACCTTCCAGATGATTTTGGACCTTGCTCATGCGGAAGCGCAGGCTGGCTGAAGCACAGGTGCGTGTCAAGGGAACCGGAGCTTGAACCCGGCCCTGCACGGCTCTATACCCGTTGGTCATGCAGATTCCAGAATGTCCCGCCGAGCGGCTGGTTTTGGCTTTTTGTCTTACAATGCTCCCACGTTGTCTGGTGTGCGCCAGCCTGCTTTTGACCTTTACAGGCATTTCGCTTCGAGCCACGACCTACACTGTGGCCCAACGCGACCCGAAGGCCGGCGATGATGGGCCAAGCACCGCGGAGCGGCCGTGGAAGAGCCTCACCAAAGTCGCCGAGAATGCTGAGCCCGGGGACGTAGTTTTAATCAGGGACGGTGTTTACCGGGAACGAATCGTGGTCAAAATGAGCGGCACGGCGGAAAAGCCGATCCGTTTCCAGGCCGCTCCTGGGGCGCACATCGTGCTCACGGGCGCCGACCGGCTGACCGGTTGGCAAAGGGTGGAGGGTGACCGGCTGGTTTACCGAGTCCCCTGGCCCCACCGGTTTATCACCCGATCCGGGTTTCCTGGACATCCTGGCGCGCGATTATCGAATAAGCCGCCGGGCGATGGATGAACTGCCGCACGTCTATCCTCAAGGTCCAGTGCCGGGCGCCATTCTGGGTGTGCAGTCCGACGCGCCCTGAGGCCGCCTGGTTTGCCTCTTCAGTCTAAACGAAATGCGCTTTGTCCCTTGGGAACCGAGTAGTTTTCCTCCTGCCCTGCGTGCCGGACCAGGAGCTTGAAGGGCCCATCCGAGGCGACCGACAACTTGAGCGACGGCCTATCGCCGCCTGCAGGTTCTGCCTTGAGCGAGACAACGTGTCCGTTGAATCGGAACCGTTCGACACCCAGCGGTTTCGCCGAAGCCACCTCCCACACCAATGTGTTGGAAGCCGCGTCCGGCTTGAGGCCAATGGCAAATTCCAGGAGATAGAGTATCGGCCCGATGCCGCTCCATCCGACGAAGTCCGATTTTGCCGGGCGGCCTGGGGCCGGAGCATCCGGGGCGTAATTCTCCCAAACCGTCCCGGTCTTCTGAAAGACCTCACCCATGGCGGCGAGGTGATTCAGGGCAATCTCGCGTCCCAAAGCGCCGCGCCCGTAGTGTTCAAGCCCGCGGATCACCATCGTGGTTGTCGGCGCCCAAACGGCCCCGCGCCAGTAGCCGCCCGCCGGGTCGTAGCCGGCCTGGTCGGCGGCCAGTGTAGGCGCCCGGTGCAAGCGATTGAATGTCGCGGGATTCTCCAGTTCCATCACGAGGTCGTCGGCCTGAGCGGCGGAGGCTACGCCGGCCAGGAGCGGCCAGAATCCCGCAATCGTCTTCACAGGCGCGCGTTTGCCCTCAAGCGTCAGGTCGAAATAGAAACGCCGCGCCGGGTCCCACATCAGGGCATTGATCGCCGCGCCCAGTTCGTCGGCTTCGCGCGCAAATCCTGCTGCCTCGGGGGCCTTGCCCAAGGATTCGGCAATCGTGGCGAGGTTGCGGCCAAAGAGCGCCATCTGGCTGGACGTGTCAATGGCGCAGCCGCCGCCCTTCAGGAACGCGTTCCGAGGCGAGTTGTCCATGCTCGCCCAGTCGGTCATATAAAGCCCGTTGCCTTGGCGCAAATACTTTTGGAGCGCGCGGTAATAGCGCACCAGCGGCTCATAAACCCTGCCAAGCCGCTCGCGGTCGCCCGTGATGTGATAGCTCTCCAGTTCGGCCCAGGCCAGGATCGGGTGGTTCAAGGCGTCGAGCGTGAGGTCGGGAGGCGGCTGCGGCGCCGGACGCCCTTGATAAATCACCGGCTCATTGCGAACGCCCGTCCACCCCCACCGGCTGAAAAGCTGCCCCCCCTCGCGGTTCACCCATTCGACATAATCATTGCCGGTGCCCCGGTCGATCTCACGGCAGATTTCTCCATCTTCGTGCTGCCTGGCGTAGAAATTGTCCAGCGAAGCGATGCCCGGAACCAGCGGGTGTGCGCAATTGCAGAACATCGTCATGAAACAGGTGTCCCACAAAAAGATATTTTGGTTGAACGCGGCATCGATAAACTGGGAAACATAGCTGCTGCCCGGAGCCGGCTCATGGAAGTTCTTGAATGCCAGTTCCCAGCTTTTCCAGTACATGGATACCCACTCGGGCCTTTCCCCAAAAACGGGCGACGGCAGCCGGTCGCGCATCTCGGCAAACCGGGGCAGCGGCGCCGGTTGGTAGCTCTTCTTGGAAAAGTAGATGCCGCGAGCCGCTCCTGAAGATTCTATCCCCACCCCGGCGCCGAAGCCTGATTGAGCAAAGGAGATCAATGCGCACGCCAGGATCTCGAAATAGCTGTTCATGCCCTCGATTTTACTCACGAACCCCAAGCCCCAAAAGGAGATTCCTGAATGAAGGGTTGGTCTCCAACCAGCGCGGCGAACCGCTCCGCGATGCGGAACTGCGCCAGGTGAAGGCCCCCGATGTGCGCCGTCATGCCCGCCCAGCCGGGCTCGGGGGCCTCGAACCATTCGGTGCCGACGTTGCCCGCCGGCATCACGATTAGACGATCTCCCAGGGGATAGGCCGGCCGCAGATTGGCCGTCCGAATGGTGCATTGCTTGAGCACGGGGTAAAACCCCTTGATTTTGCCCTCCGCTTCGAGCCCGCCGCCGAACCGGGCCTTCTCCCGGCCGATGACCCCCAAGGCATAGGAGGCCAGTTTGGAACTGACCGTTACCCCGGTGAATTGCCCGGCCCGCTCTGGCTTGCGCTCATATTGGCTGCTGCCGGCTTCCAGGGGACTGGGCCCGGGAAATGAGCAGGCCACTGTGCCCCGCTGGGTCTGGTCGGTCGTGTTCCGGAGCCGCACCTCGAATACCACGCCAGGCAGCATGGAATCCACCAACGCCCCGGGCAAAAACACCGACCAGGCTCGCAGCCCGGCACTGAGGGGGGCGTCCGTCTCGAATAAATGGTGTTGTAGCCGAGCAGGCCGCTGGTCTCCAGGTCAAGGCAACCGGTATCGATGGCCCCCAGGGCGAGACCGTTGGTCACTTTGTCTTTGAGGCGGTAAATGACTCCGCAGGCGGGTTGGGCAAATCCGGCAGCTCGGAACTGCACCCATTGAGAGCTGGGCAGGCCGCTGGCCTGGATTAAACCGTACCCCATGGCGCACAAATCGAAAGACAACGGGCAACTTCCAGCGGCTTCCCACGTTCCTTGCGAAGCAGAAGCAGCATCCAGCCCGAGGCCGAAATTTACCCTGTTTTTACCCTCCCCATTCATTCTCGCCTCCCTGCTGTTGGCCACGCTCGTCAGGCTCCAAGCCGCCGATCCGACGGCGGCCTGGGACCTGGATCGGGAAACGATCGACAAGTGGGCGGCGCCTTATCGCGGCTGGCATTACTGGCCGGAGCATGTCATCCCGGCCGAACCGAACATTCCTGGGCACGAGAAATTCCACAGCACGGATTGCCCCTGTGTCTATCAACTGCCTGGCCAGCCGGATAAGTGGTTCATGAGCTTTCGACTTCTATAACGCGGCCAACGGCGGCACTGAGCAGACCGGGTTGGCCTTTTCCACCGACCTGCTGAATTGGATGCGGTATCCCGCCAACCCGGTGATTCGCAATCGTGAGGGTGGATACGATGCGCAATTCGCCTCCGATCCCAAGGTGTTCCGGGACGGTGATCACTGGATTATGTTCTACTTCGGCGTGGGCCGCGGCGGCGCCCACGTCATGGCAGCCTTCTCGCGTGACCTGGTCCACTGGGCGGCCCACCCGGAACCGCTTTACAAGGCTGGCGGCAATCCCAGCGGCGTGGACAAGCAGTACGCGCACAAGGTCTCACTGGTTTACAACCCGAAGAACGCTGCGTTCTATCTTTACTATTGCGCCTGCGGCAGCAAAGGCCGCGGCATTGGACTGATCACCAGCAAACCGCTGTGAGCCGCGTGCAGTGAACCCCAGCCGCATAGCCCTTTGCCGCCGCAATCAACGACCCCAGGCCGAAGGCAAGGGCCGAGTTCTCAACAACACTCCTGCGGGACAAGGGTTCAGTTTTCGAAGTTATGGCGTTTTGGGTTGATGTTTCTCGAACTTTCACCTGTCCAGCCTCTCAGCGTCAACGATCATAATTCGGAGCTTTCCGTCTAAAGCGCCGTCCCCATGAATTCGCTTGTTTCCTGATTTCGCTCAAGGAGTATTCTGGTGACATGAAACCAAACATCCTCTTTTTCGCGGCCTGCCTTGCCCTCGTGCCTCTCGATGCGCAAGTCGCGCCGCTCAGCGCGCCGACCAACTCCGCCGATCTGCCGGGGATCTTCGATCGCCAGAACCTCACGGCCTGGTGCGGGGCACCCTTTGACGCCAAGCAGCGCGGACCCGAGCAGCGGGCAGAAATGTTGCAGCGGCTTGGCTTCAAGAATTTTGCCTATGATTGGCTGAGCAAGGAGCTGGCGCATCCCGGCTCCGGGGGCGAACGTCCCCGTTTCAATGAGGACCCGGGCGTCCCCAATCCCAGCACCGACGGGCTGCCGCCGCGCTCCTTGCCGACAGGCCCGGCAGCGTGTTCGCCGGTGGACTGGGTGCAAACGGATTTGCGCATCGCGCACCTGCCGCCGGCGGATTGGCGCCAAATTCAGGAGTATTTCAGGGCCGGCTACCAGGTCGTGGCGGTGAATACCCTCGCCCAGTGGGACCGGGTCGGGCCGCGCTCGAATGATTACCCGGCACAGATCGTGAGCGAGGCCGAGGCCTACCTGCGACGGTTTGTCAAAATCGCACATGACGCCGGCGGGAAGGCGGTGTTTTATCTCGGGCCGGTCCAATCCGCGCTGCACAGCGAGACGTTCCGCGCCAAGCACCCGGACTGGCTCCGAGTGAACGAGGACGGTTCCCGCGCGAAGGACTATGTCAACTTCCGCAATCCTGAAGTGGTGAACTGGCTCTGCGAGCAACTTGCCTATTTGGCGCGGGAATATAAGGCCGATGGGTTCTGGTTCGACGGCTATTCGCCCGTCGCCCTGCACACCTATGATGAGGCGACGCGCCAGGCCTTCAAAGAGTTTTCAAAGGGCCATGACATTCCTCGCCAACGCGACCTTAACCCGCGCGATCCTCTTTCGCTGCAATACTTGCAATGGCACGAGGCCTACTTCGCGGAACTCGCCAACAAGATTCGCCAAGCCATCCGCGCGGCGAACCCCACGACGGTGGTCTATGGCAATTATTTAGTGGTTTTTGAGTGACCAGCCGCTTATCTTAGCAGCTTGTGCAACACCTGCGGCTTTCCATCGTTCTCTGCCATTGCGCGGCGTTCAGCTTGACTGCTGGAATCGCGTCAAAGGAAATCGAAACCAATCCTCAAACCGTGGCCCGATGCCTGGCGTCGCTCGACGCGTGGATTATTGCCCAGCCCAAAGCGGTCCGACCGTTGCCCGGCGTTTCTTTTCAACTCAACAGGTGCAAAGGGATCGTGATGGAGGGACCGGGCCACGACGGAGCGGACTTGGGCGAACAGGCCTCCGCGTTCATTGCCGCCGCCTCCGGAGGTACAGCTCCCGGTTCTCAAGAGCCATACTTCGGGGCGGACGCTCAAGCTGGAGCTGCTCGCCACGTCCCGGCAGTTTGCCGAGGCGACCGGCTTGGGTGCCGAGCTGTTCGAACAAATCGGAGACCAGGGCTACGCGCTCGTGATCGATGCGAAACACGCAGTTCTTGCCGCGCGAGCCATCCCGGGGATGCGCCATGCCATCACCACGCTCGGGCAAATCGCCGCCGACCGCACGGTGCTGCCGGGCATGACGATTTGCGACTGGCCCTCCCTCAAATACCGAGGCGCCCAGCAGGACATCTCGCGCGGTCAGGTGCCCGCACCAGCCACGCTCAAGCGCCTGGCCTCAGTGCTGGCCCAGGCGAAAATGAACGAACTCGAGCTCTACATCGAGCATGAGTACAAGTACAAGGCCTTCCCGGACATCTCACCGCCCGAGGGCTTGGCCCCTGCCGAAGCCAGAGACCTGGCGATGTGCGCGGCTCGAAACGGCGTAGAAGTGCATCCGCTCTTGCAGACGCTCGGGCATTCATACCATATCCTGAACAAACCCCAATACCGGCATTTGCGGGTAGGGCCCTGCGAAAAGGCGCCCTGGATCATGACGTTTGACGTGCGCAAACCCGAGGCCGTCCAGATGGTCACGACCATGATCGACGAGCTGTGCGAGACGTTTCCTGGCGAATTGTTCAACGTGGATATTACCGAAATCGATATCGATGGATTACAAACCAACGGCGTCTCCATCAGCCAGGCGACGGACCTCGTGTTCGGCTACGTGCTGCAGTTGAATGCCGCCGTCAAGCGGCATGGCAGGCGCCTGATGATCGCGCAGGGACCGCTCGATTCCCAGGGGCACCTGGCCGGGATGGGACCGAAGCTCGATGCGCTCCCGAAGGACATCATCATCGGCAGTTACTACTGCGCGGGCGGTCCTTACCAGCCGGCGTGGGAAAAAGACTACCCGCGACTGCAGGAGAAGCGGCTGGATTTCTTCGCCCAGGCCTGGATCTACAGCCACGTCTGGCTGACGCCGTGGGTTAAGCCGGCCGCGGAATTCTCGGACCTGGAAGTGTCGCGCGGGCTTCGGCATGGGGCCATTGGGAGCATCACGACCGACTGGGGCGATGCCGGCCATTTTCATTTTGTCGGGGAGGAATGGCTGCCGTTCTTATACCACGGGGCGTGCGCATGGACGGGTGCGCAGTTCGACCGTGACTATTTCCGCAAGGCGGTTGCCCGCGTCATCTATGGGCTGCAAAACGACACGGCGCTCCGTTCCATCGAAGCCGCGAGCGACGTGAGTGCAAAGCGCATCAGGGTGCGCGACAAGGAAGGGAAGGAATCGGAAATCGCGACGAGTTTTATATGGGAATTTGCGCATGATCCGTTCACCCATCCGGACCTGACGCGCATCGCGAATCCCGGGGCGGTGGGGCAAATGGTGCTCGATACGGCTGCGCCTGCTCTGGCGGCCCTCTCCGCTGAGGCGCTGCACGCCAAAAGGAATCGCGACAACCTGGAGCAGTGGATCTTCGGCGTGCGCTGTTATGCGGCCTTGGGCCGCAAATTGGCGGCGCTTGGGCGCTACAACGACCCGGCGGCGCCGCGCCCGCAGGTGGCGGATGAGCTTGAGGCCGTGGCGAACGAGTACGAATCGCTCCAAACGGAATTCAAACGCCTGTGGCTGGCGGAGGACCGGGATAACGACGGCTTCCAGGAATTGGTCCGGCGCTTCGGCTACACGATCGGCCCTTGCCGCGAAAAAGCCAAAGCATTGCGGGTTACAAGATAGGGTGCAGCCGTGCGCGCGTCAGCCTCCCTCGCGCCGCACTCTACGCTCCCCTCACAGCCCGCCTTTAACCGCGCGGCTGGGGCTTGGTTTTTCATATGGGTGCGATTCATTGGGGCAGAAATGCATTAGCCGGGTGCGAGCCCAAAGGCACCAAGCGTTTCCGCCGCCAGGAGACGGACCGGAGGAGCTGGGTCGGCCACTCGACGCTCCCCGCGCGGCCGACCGCTACATTCAATGACTGCTGCTCTTAAATATCATCCCGCCCCTGCCGTTCAGAACGTCGTCCGGAAGGATCATACCGTCTCCTGCGCGGTAGCCGTAGCCTTTGAGGAAGATCGTAAACCTCGTGTCATAAGTCGTATCGATGGTTGCATCCGCTTTCTGTCTCAGTCCAATGTCGCCGGGCCCGCCAGGTCCAGGGATGGTTTGGAAACGATCGAGGATGGCCTCGTCCAACGGCGGCTGCAGGAAGGGTTTCAGTTGGTCCACGGAGGTGGGCGGGGTTCCGTTGTTGGCAGCGATGTAGCCTTGCAGGGCGCCCTGTAAGTATGGGACCGCCTTTATCTCCGCCAGGGTGCGGAGCAGGCTCAGCCCTTTGCGCACGTCGTCGTCGGAGTCAGTCTCGACGCGCTGAGCCGCTTTGAGCCAATCTGTTTCGTCCGCGAATTGGAGATCGGGTATCTTCTGGCCGGGCATCTGCTCCAGTTTTTGCCGGAGCAACGCGACTTTGGCGGCGAGCGTTTCTGAAACCAGCCCGGCTGGCGCGGGTTTCGGCTGCGCCAGGTCTCGCGCCTGGTTGCGCAAGCGGGCAACATCGGCGCGCAGCTTGGGCAGGTCGGCGGCGTCCGCGCGGTGCTGAGCTTGGGCGTCCTGGAGGCCGGCGGCGAGGCGATCGCGTTCCTGGTTCAGAGCGTTGATTTGCGTGGTCAGCGGCTCCTGTTGTTGTTGAAGCGCCTGAATTTGTTGCCGCATTTGGGAGAGCCGGTGTGCTTCATAGACTCCCGTGCCCAGAGCGGCCGCGACGGCGGCAGTGAGCGCCAGTTTTTGTATGGTAGTCATAGTGATAGCTTTGGTTAGTTGGAGAGTGGCGGCGCCGCGCAGGACAGCGCCGGAGGTGGAGAGGGCGGCCGCGATGGCGGCGGCCAGGCCCGCGGGCGCGGCCTCCACCGCCTTGGCGGAGAGCAGGGCCACCACCCCGGCGCTGCTGATCCCGACACCGCGTTTTGAGAAGAATTGGCGGAGCCGTTCCACAGCCCGGGCAACCCGTTTGCGGGCCGCCTCCTCGGAGACGCCCAGCACGCCCCCGACGGCTTTGAGGTCCTTGCCTTCGAAGAATCGCAGCAGAACGGCGTTGCGGTCGGTCTCCGGCAGCGCATCCATGGCTTCATCGAGGAGCGGTTCGGCGTGAGTCCACTCAAAAGGGCTACTCGAGTTTTGCCCGGCCAGTTCGACCGCAACCTGCTCGCGGCGTTGGCGCCGGGATTCCCGGCGCACAACGTCAATGGCCGTGCGGCGAGTGACGCGGTATAACCAGGCGCTCAGGAGGGTATTCGGCTTCATCTTATGAGCTTGGCGGGCCAGATCCGTGAAGACCGATTGGGCCACCTCTTCGGCGAGTTGGGGTGAACGGACCGCGCGCAGGGCTGCCGAATAGACCAGGTCCAAATACTCGCGCACCAGGGCGGCAAAGGCCTCTTCGGCCCCTTGCCGGGTGTATTGTTCGAGCAACATCAGCCCACGCGTGTTCATTTCCACCAGTATATCGGCACCGACCGTCCAAACCGGACAGGCTTCCTGCCGGACAAACGCTTCTCAATGCTTCTTCAAGAGCGCCAGTGGAAGTAGAACGCTTCCGGGGCCTCTTTGGGTTTCCAGAGGTCGTAGGGCTCGTAAAAGCCGGCATTGATGCAGAAACCTGACGCCCGGTGCAGTTACATGGCGAGAGCTTGTGCCAGCCGCGGGGCCAAGGGCAAGAATGGAAGTGCTTTCTTCCCCGAATCTGATACCCTCACTCGTCAAATATGAAGAGACTCCTTCTCCTCTGCTTGATGCTGGCGCCCATCGGCGGCTTGCACGCTGCCAATGCCAGAGGCCCCATCTTTTCGCTTCCAGACTTTCGGACCCTGGCCGGCGGCGCTCAACAGGTCCATCTCTTGCCCGGCCAGCACGAGTTCGTTTTCAGCATGTATGGCGCTCCGGGTGAACTGGAATCGCTCCGGCAGTTGGTCGGTGTCATGCGAGAGCAGAAAATCGGAAACGGTTTTGATCCCGGGCCGGGAACCGGGCCGAACATCCTGTTCATCCTTGCCGATCAATGGCGCGCGCAAGCCTTCGGCCACGCCGGCGATCCCAATGTGCGCACGCCCCACATTGACACGCTGCAACGGCAGGGCATCCGCTTTATCAACGCCCTATCCAGCGTGCCGGTCTGCTGCCCCGCGCGCGCCTCCCTGCTCACGGGACAGCGCGCGCTGACTCACGGGGTATTCCTGAACGATGTGGCGCTTTCTCCCGACGCGCTCACACTGCCGAAGGTCCTGGTCCGGGCGGGTTACGACACCGGCTACATCGGCAAATGGCATCTGAATGGGGACGGGCGTTCGGCCTTCATCCCGCGCGAGCGCCGCCAGGGCTTCGATTACTGGAAAGCGCTGGAATGCACCCACGACTACAACCATTCGGTCTATTATTCCGATAATCCCGAGAAGCTCGTGTGGGAGGGTTACGATGCGGCAGCCCAGACCCGGGATGCCCAACGCTACCTGCGCGATCACGCCGGCAGCAAAAAGCCGTTCTTCCTCTTTCTGGCCTGGGGCCCCCGCACGACCCGTATCAGACGGCGCCGCAGAAGTATCGCGAGGAATACCAGGCCGACAGGATGAAGCTGCGCGACAATGTCCCGGCAGCCATCAGTGAGAGGGCTCGAACCGCCCTGGCCGGCTACTATGCTCATTGCGCGGCGTTGGACGATTGCGTGGGCGACTTGCTGCAAACCCTGCGTCAGACCGGGTTGGCGGAGAACACGCTGGTGGTGTTCACTTCCGATCATGGCGACTTGGTGGGCTCGCACGGACAATTCAACAAGCAGCAGCCTTACGATGAATCGATCCGCGTGCCGCTGCTCTTGAGTTGGCCCAAGGCCTTCGGCACGCGCGGCCTGGAGCTGGATGCGCCCATCGGCTCGGAAGACATCATGCCCACCATCCTCGGTTTGTGCCACGTGGCTGTGCCCCGGACCGCAGAGGGACTGGACTACAGCGATTATCTGTGCGGCGGCAAAGACCCATCGGACGGGGCTGCGCTCATCGCTTGCCCCGCCCCGTTTGGCCAGTGGGAACGCCGGCACGGGGGCCGGGAGTATCGCGGCATCCGCACCAGGCGCCACACTTACGTGCGCGACGCGGCCGGGCCGTGGTTGCTGTTCGACAATCAGACCGATCCGTTCCAAATGCAAAACCAAGCCAATCAGCCCGCCCACAGCGGCTTGCAGATGGAACTCGAAGCCGGGCTGGCTCGGAGACTCAAAGCCAGCGGCGACGAATTCCTCCCCGCCGAGGCTTACATCCGGAAGTGGGGCTACCAAGTGGACGCCAACGGAACCGTGCCCTACGCACCCTGAGCGACGGATGACTGATGGATTACCGTGACAGGAATCGGATTTCCTCGTCCGTGTGCAACCGGTTCCCCGCATGATCTCGAATCCTCGCCGTGACCAACACCAGGAATCGGTTCCGGCCGGTCGCCGGCCCCTCGGCGGGTTGCCCCGGGGTGTCCACGGGTTTGCTCAGCACCAGGGTGTAGCTGTCTCGGACCGTCACGTCCGCGAACAGCGCTGAGTTCTGGGTTAGATCCTTGATCACCGTGAGAAGCACGTCCAAGCCATTCTGACACACCGCGGAATCGATAAACAACTGCGGCCCGACGGGCGCCGGTTCCAATGTGAACACCCCGTCTTGCCCCACATCGCGGGTCGCGACCCCCGGCGGCCTCACGGTTTTCGGGTTGATGTCGGTTGCCAAACTCTGCCAGTCCGCGGTCTGGATCTTGCCCTGGCGGCCGCTGAGGGTGCTCACCGCTGCATTCAACACTTTCGCGGCCGATTGAGAGGCTAATTCTCTAAGTGAATGCGCCTGCTCCGGTGGCAAGATGACCGTCCGCGCGGTCTTCGCCGAGGCCTCGAATCTATTCGTAGCCTCGTAGGGTGCCAGGAGTGTCAGCAGGGGCTCGAGGACCTGCGCATCCACTTCCAGAAACTCCGCCTCGATTTGAACCTGCGTCGGTTCCGGATTGAGTTCCTGGACTAATCGCTCGACGAACCCAAGCTGCTGGGGCGAGGCGTAAACGAGGATTGCGCCCCGGTGGCCCTTGTAGAACACGGACGTTGGTGGAGTGAGATCCACCCCGTAATCGCGCAAGAGGTTGCGCAAGGCCTGCAACTCCGCTCCAGGTCCGCTCGAATCGGGAAGTCCTGTTCTCGTCCTCAAGTTCTGGCCAAAAGTGTACGGATCAAAACCGATGGTGCGAAAGCTGAGTTGGGCTTGAGCCTCGTCGAGTTTGCCCATCTCATGGAGCAGCTTGCCGTCTTGGACCAACGAGCCTGCCTTGCGGTTGCCTTCGGCGGGGTCTTGGCCGTTCTCGCCGCGAGATTCACTCGTCGTCACGCCGGCCGAAAAGGGGGAAACACCGGGACTCCGATTGCGTTCCGGGGCAGGCGGCTCGCCCATCGGCACGGCCACCGCCGCGAATGCCAGCACCGCCAAGAGCGAAACGAGGGGCACCTTGGAGGCGGGAGGCGGGCGGAAATCAAGCAATCTCTCGATGTGTTGGCGCAGCGCGTTGCGCGATTCCAGGATGCCAACCAGGCCCAACGTCATGAGTTGCCCCTTGGCGACCATGCGGTCCATGAGCGTACGGACGGTCGAGCAGGTCCAGGGGGTCTGGTGGCGGAGCCGTTGCTCTACCTGGGGCGCGGTGCATGGCTCGTTCCCCCAGACCGCCTTGATAATCGCCCACTCCGCTTCCGTCAATTCGACCGGCCGGTTCTTCATGCGGCCATTATGCTCGACAACCGTAGAGCATATCAAGCAGGTTCTTTATGTGACACCCATGCGATTCCCGGTTGGGTGGCGGAATCGGTCTGGCGCTCGGTGTCGACCGGGAAAATCACGCCGCTCGAGGCATCGGAGGTGGAGGCGATCAAGAAAAAGGCCCTGCTGGGCGAGGCGATCTTCCGGTACCCGCGAAGGGCCTAACGGCCAGGGCCTGGGGCGAGGCATCACCCCAGTGTTCCGTTCGTCAGGCCATGTCCGCCAACTGGTTGGCCAGATCACGCCCGCACGTTGGCGGAGGCAATGGTTTGCGATCCTGATGGAATAAGGCGATCATTTCCTCCACCATCTGGCACAACTCCTCGAAAACCTGTTTCTCGTTGTTGCCATGACAACCTCCGTGGAAAAGCCCGGGACAAGATCCGACAAAACACTGATCTTCGTCCGACCATTCGACGATCTTAAGATAACGCGCACTCTCTTTCATCGCTTTGCTTGTTCGATGGCCCGATGCACTGCCTTCTCCTGGTATCGTTTGGCATCGTCGCCCGGATTTCCCGATATGCCCACCGGTTTAGCGACTCTCGGATGCACGAAATTCCTGTGACTCCCCTTCCCGCCGCGATCCGTAAACCCCGCTCGTTCGAGGTCTCGGATCAACTCTCGCACTTTCCGAGGCGTGTTTCAAGATTACCGCCAGGCGGCCACCGGGTCAACGCCTAAGGACGAGCTGGGCGGCGGCAGGGCGCATCTGGCGGGTACCACTACGCGAGAGAGAGCCGCGGGTCCCAGCTCAGTAGCCCAAAAGGCTTATGATCACTCAGCCCAGGGTTGCGCGGAACGCGCTACCCTGGGTCCCGCGCCCATTGATCACCTACCCCGAAAGGGGTTGTATCCCTGCTGAAATCTCTCAGCATTTTGCCTTGCATCGCCGGTTCACCGAGGATACTTGTTGCCCGTTCAGCAGAAAGACATTCAACACCTTATGCCCGCAGATTTATCCGAACGGCCGTTTTGCCCGTTTGCGGGATCCGGAAGGGAACCCAATCGAATTGTGGGAGCCCACATGAGGAGTGCGACACCGGCAATCGGCCTGCAGAGGCTGCGACCACGAACGTCCCTCTCCTCGCCGAATAGTCCCGTGACCGCGACTGGACCCCCATCCCATCCGCTTCATGAACCGCCGAAGCCCGCAAGGTTTTGGACTGCGCCAGTCCTCTGGCGCTTTTTGGACACTGGGGACGCGAAAGCGGCAGAGGACTGCCGCAGTCCAAAACGCTTCGCGCCCGGCGACGCCAGCTCGGTTCAAGCCGCCCCCTCCTACTCCGCCCCGCCGCCCTGGCAACCCGATCCCGGCCGGCGCGAGCACCTGCGCCGCTCCCTGACGCTGCTCGGCACCAGCACCCCGGCGGACCGCAAGACGGTGCGGGTGCTCTTCTACGGCCAATCCATCACTCAACAGGCCTGGTGGTGCTGATAATGAAACAGTCGCTTTTTGCTCTCGGCGCCGCCGCCATCCTTGTCCTGGTGCAGCCGATAACCGGCAAGGCCGCGGACCGGGAGGTGAGGGTTTCGAGCGAGGATTGGACCATAGCCGTGGATCCAAGCGTGAGTGCCTTGGTCATTGGGCATGCTCAATTGGGCCCCTTGCTGGCCCATGTCCAGCTCAACATTCAAACACCGCAGAAGCTCGTTCCAGCCAAGGCCTGGACCATCGGCAGGGGCGGCGACAACCGGCTCGTGATCACGACCGCGGAGCCGCAGAGCACCTGGCTTTTTGAGATGGGCCGCCTGGCCCTCAAGATCTCATGCACCGCGCCCAATGCGGTTCTGACGGCCCAAGTGCCCGTCGGCAAACAACGCGCAATCGCCCGGCTCCTCGACCCTGAGGGATTCCCCGTCGATTGGGCGGGAACGGGCGAGGTTGCCGGCACTTACGGCGGCAGCAGGACGCGGAACCCCTCCTGGCTTCCCCGGGAAAACCCCGAGTGCATGTACTTTGCCTTGGGCACGGTCTCCGGGGCCGTTTTTCACAGCCTATTCGACCGCTCCGCAGATGTCGCGATCCAGTTCCCGGACCAGGCACGGCTCCTGAATGCCGAAGGACAGGAGGATCTTCTGGAGCTGTCGCTGCCCTGTTCCGGGAGCGTGCAAATTCGCTTGATACCGGAGTATTACACCAAGACCCTGGGCGTGCCCTTTTACATCCCGTTTGACGAAGGGCTTTTTCCGAGACCTCCGATGGTCTGGTGCAGTTGGACCAGTTGTTACAGCGACGTCACGGAGCGGGAGGTAGTCCGGAATGCGGATTGGCTTGCCGAGCACCTGAAGGCCTACGGCTTCCAGTATGTCCAGATCGACGATGGTTACGACCGGGGTTTGAAAGAAGGGCATTACTGGATTGAGAATTGGGACTCGAAGAAATTTCCTCACGGCCCGAAGTGGCTGGCCGGCTACATCAGGTCAAGAGGGCTGCACCCGGGTCTGTGGCTGGTTCCGAACGCCTACGCCGGGGCGGTTGAGGAGCACCCCGACTGGTACTTGCGCGATACGCAGGGGAAAATCATTCTGGATTACGGAACGCCGGCGCTGGACTCAACCAATCCCGAGGTCCTCGGTTTTCTCAAGAACCTCTTCACCACCCTGGGCGAGTGGGGCTTCGAATACTACAAGTTCGACGGCGAACACGCCTTGCCGAAATACGTCCCCGCCGTGGATCGGGAGAGACTATACGCCAAAGCCCTGGACCCCATTACAGCCTATCGAAACCGGTTGGAGGCGATTCGCAAAGTCATCGGTCCGCGCAGCTTTGTGGAGGGGTGCCCCGCCGGCACGCCGCTCAACGGGATCGGCTTCTTCAATTCCTATTTCAACGGGGAGGACGTGTACAACAATTGGCACGGCATGCACGCGCTGTTCAGTTCCTTGAACGCCAACGCGTTTCTCAACCGCATCGTCGTCTATGTCATGCCGGGCGAAGGCATGGAGCTGGGAGGGCCTATGAGCGTGGGCGAGGCCAAGCGCAGGCGTCCGGCGGAGGTTGTGGAAACGGCGCGCACACGCGAGGAGCCGATGATCGGCTTTGGGGTGACGACGGCCGAGGCGCGGACGCTGGTGAGCCTGGTGGCCCTCAGCGGCGTGGTTTATCCTCTGGCCGGTGTAATGCCCGAACTGCCCGCGGAGAGGCTCGCCCTCCTGCAGCGCACGTTGCCCACCATGCCCATCCGGCCAATCGACCTCTTCAGCCGCGGCACCGACATCGCTTGGGACACTTTCAAACACGTCCGCGCCGATGACTACATTCACCATTACCCCGAGATCCTGGATCTAAAGGTGAATGCGAAATCCGGCCTCTATGATGTCGTGGCGCTGCCGAACTGGCGCAGCACTCCCGTGACCAAGAGTGTCTCCTTCGCTGATAAACTCGGACTGGGCCCCGGCAGGGATTACATCATGTTTGACTTTTGGAACCAGAAGCTCCTGGGTGTTTTTCGAGATCAGATGGCACTCGAGATTGAGGGGCACGATACGCGAGTGGTGTTGATCCACCCGCTGCTGAACCGCCCCCAGTTGATTGGCACCTCCCGGCACATTTCTGGCGCTCATTCGATCCAGGACCTGGTTTGGGATGGCCCGCAGAGCGTATTGAGGGGCGCTTCGGAAATCGTAGCGGGTGAAAAATACACCCTCTTCGTCCATGTCCCGGAAAAAATGGCCGTATCGAAGGCACAAGCCGCAACCAGGCACGGCGGCGAAGTCCCAGTGCACCGCGAACAAAGCGGCAGCTTGTTGTCGGTCAGCTTCGAGGGCAGCCCAGAGGCGGTCATTTGGGAACTCGAATTTGCCTCGGAGGCAAACCGGTAACTCTACAACCAAGTTCCGCCTGGAGCGCACACCGCGCTCACCGGAAAAACTTTATTGTCCTGGACATACACGCGCAGGGCCAGGGCCCATTGACGCAAGTTGCTCCGGCCAAGGTCAAATGGTAGCTGTCTCACACACCCGCCCGCGCAAGTTCTGGCCTGGCGCGCACTGCCGCGCGCCTCCGCCGCCCCGTCTCCCGTGTCCGGGCAAAATAGGCTTCAAGCCGAGGTTCAGGGACATCCGGGTAGCGAACCTGCCGAGAATCGGCTTGCGGCCACGTGGACCCTGGATTCCGCCCGATGAGCCCCTCAAGCTTCAGGCCACGACGGTCCATCTTCTTGAATCAATCTTGAGCGCGCCCTGGGTCCTGAGCGGGCGCGAGACAAAAAAGTAACCTCCGTTGAAGGGACCAAGACAGGCGTTGTTCGTTCCCTTCCATGATTGTATCTATGCGGATGCAACCGCAAGGAAATGGGGCCGCCCCAATGCCGGCCAATCCCCACCCGGAATCGCTGGGCGGCTTTGTCTTCCGCGTATTCCGCGGTTGCCCTCATCTGCCCTAGCCGTATCGGCCCCGCTCCGCCACGATGCGCTCCATTTGGATGGTAAATAAGATTGGTTTTCATGGCCGGCGAGGCTAGCAAAGCGCCGAAGAAGAATGAACCGCGGAATACGCGGAATACGCGGAAATGAACAGGTCTAATGGTTACTATTTTGTCCCGCACCCGTCCTGAGCGACTTCTTTAGTTGTCGCTTGCCAACGCAGGTTATGGCATAATAGATTTTGGATGATTTGCTGCGATATAGGCATTCGCCGACGTTCTTCAGCTTCTGCTGGGCATCCCCAGCAGGAGGCCGGTCCGTCTTTGCCTGCGCCGTGTTCTTCACGCCATGGTTTTAGAATGGCAAGTCAGCATGGCAAGCACATTTGTGTGCAGAATGGAATATCGCCGTAAGTGCCTAAGATTTAAGCAGTTGGGTTGGTAGCTCAGTCGGTAGAGCAGCGGCCTTTTAAGCCGATTTTGGCACTTTTTGGGGCGTTTTCGGGCGTTCATGCGCGTTAGCTCAACCTTCATCCCACCCCTGATTTCACAGGCCAGAAGTGCATTTTAGCCTGTGTTTGGCGACTTTCCGTGAAAAAGGGGAAAAGAATACACGTGTATTCTTTTTTGGGCGGCGAAAATGGGCCAGGGGCCGTTGCGCCTTACCCCATGCTCCAGATTGGGCGGTGGGCGCGACGCCATCCTTCGGGAGCTAGTGGTGCCCAGTTTGCCCGCCATAAAAGTCTCAAAGTTTCACAGATGAGGTTGGGGCCAGGGTAGCGACAATGCGTCCACGAGGCGAGCAGCAGAGCGGCTTTTCATTTTGGGTCCTGCGGCCGATGCCAAATGCGCTGCCCGTCTCTGTAAATTTCCCGAACGCGGTGAAAGGGGACTCGATGGCGCCGGCCCTCCGCATCTACAAGTTGGAACGCCTGCGGGTCGTCTTCGGGAAAAGCTACTTCCCGAAACGGGACGACCATAACCCGGCCCTCCACGCGGTCAAAATAGCCCATCTCGAAGGTCCCGCGGCCAAATTCGTGGTCCCAGCGGATGCGGTTCAGCAGTTCGTGAATGGGGACCATCCAAAGACCCCTTAGCTGCCCGCACTACGGTGGATGTTCTCCAGACGGCGGTCCGTCCACCCGGCTTCGTCCTCAAACCCCATCTGCCCAAAGAACTGGCTCAGTTCCTCGTACCGTTTCACCACGTCGAACCCCACGCTGGACTGGAGCTTCCGCAGGCACACCGGACACAGGTGGGGCGGGCGGCGGTCGCTCTCCTGCAAATGATTGGAGCCATTCATCACGCAATGGAAGTAGATGCAGTGGTTCAGTCCGAACATGTGCCCGGTCTCGTGCGTGAGCACCTTCGTGCTCCGCTGCAACAGCAGCGCCGGGTAATCCTTCCCCCGCGGCTCGCCATAGAAGGCGGGATCGTAGCGGGCAAAGCTGTAAACCCCCACGCGCTCGTTCAGGGACGCTTGGCCGAAGACAAAATTCCACGACGGCGCAGGGTAGAGGTCCTCCATCGTAATGCCCAACAAACAGAAGGCGTCCCCAGGCAGCTTTCCGGTCAACAAACGCAGAACATCCTCAGTCAATAGTTGCCGCCGTCCCGTCATAGAGTTGGTGCGGCTGGTCAGGCCACTGGCGCTTATGCTGATGGGCGCCAGGGCCTTCACCTCCATTTGGAAGAAATCAGCCGCGTATCGGCGGAGCATTTCCAAGGAAGGACTTTGCTCGGCGCGGAAATCACCCAGGGGCTGCAAATAAATGATGCGCCGCTGCGCGTCGGGGCGATGGGCTTGCGAGCGCCGGAAATCGTCGAACGTCTGGCCCGGCTCACGATGAACCGCCAGCCAATCCTGCGGGCCGGGAACCGGGACCGGTTGGAAATCCTCGTCCGGGGTGAATGCGCGCTGAAGCGTTGCTGGAAGCCCATTGGTCGGCCCAATCGCTTCAAGCCGTTTCTGTGGTCCGGGCGGTTCGAAACCCATGATTGAAGATACTGCAAGGGCAATCGCACTTGAAATCAAGAGGGCATGGCGCATGGTCACCTCCGTTGACCCAGAAACCATTCATCGGATTCGAGGTCGTGTTTGAGCAGATACTCGTTCTGGTCTGTGCCCCGCACTTTGAAATAGTCCGCGCGGGGCCACTCGGGTCTGCTTTCGACCTGGTACCAACGGTCGAAGACTTCACCGACTTCGATGGGCACATTTTCCCAAATGAACCGGCGCGGCGTCTCGTCGGCTTTGGCCCCGGCATAGCATTCAACCTGGATCGGGATGAGTTTCATCAGGCCCCTGTCGGAGTGTGCTCGCCGAGGCCAAGGTCCACCAAGCGCGCTTGCGGCACGTGTTGGGTGATCACCTGGCGAGCCAGGTTAAACCACTTTTGGCACCGGTCCAGAATCGCGTGGTCTGAACTGGAGACGATCTGGTCGGTGGCTGAAAGCACCCGGTCCGGGTTGGTCACCAGTTCGACCTGCCAGGGCCAACCGCTTTCGGTGGCCACTTTGTGGAGGATCCCTTTCAGGCGTCCGCAATTGTCAACGGGGCTGTCCAGCCACCAGTGGCACTTGGTCACCGCCCACTGCGAGATACACTGACCTATGGCCTGCAGAGCCGGGAGGGTCTCCGCCACCTGATGGTAATGGGAATAAACCCCGGCCACGTCCCGGCAGCAGCCGTCTCTCCCAATGAGAATCACTCCCCCACCCAAGGCGGTCTCGACCGCCGTCAAAACGTTAAAGCCGTCCAGCCAAAGCTCCTGGCCCCGCAACTGCGTCGTGGCGACGCGATGCCCGTCACGCCGCTCCTTCGCCTCCCCGGAACAGGCGCACCGGGCAATGGCGACCCGCTGCCGTCGCGTCAGATGGTGACGGTCTCCAACCAATTCCGTCGCGGAGGCGATGCCATAGCCATGGTCCAGAAGCCAGCATAGATCGCTGGTGGCCTGGCGCAGGGCAGGCAGGCGGCCGGCGCCGAACGAACGCTCATCTTCGGGGTCGGCGCCTCTATGTCGCGAGGTTCTTTGCACGGCTTGGAGTGCCTCTCAGAAATTGCTCCGCCTTCTTTCGGGTGGCGGGCCGAGGGTTCCTGAGCTGCCGGCGCACAAACTCAAGCGCCGGCTCGGGATGGTTGAGCAGGCAAAAGAAGTCCCCCAGCGCGAGAATCGCATGGCCGACAGCGACATTGCGGCACTCGCGGGTCTGATATCGAGCCCGCGCCACCTTCACCACCTCCGCGGCCACCCGGTCGGCCAGATGCGGCTTGGCCTGGGCGATTCGCGCCCCCCCCCGGATGACATTCGCGGCCGTGATCATCACCGGGCCGGCGATGGGAGAGAAGTATTTATCAAAGACGCCAGGGAACTTGTCGTCACCATCAACGCGAGCCAGTTGCGACAGGACGAAAGCCGCTTCCCACTGGAGGATCTTATTCTTGTGGTCCAGACCGACGAAGAAATCGAAACGGGGATAAAGCACCTCGGGACGTTGTTCGCTGACGAGACGGAGCGCTTTCGCGCAGCCGTACTTGATGCGGGCCTTGTCCGCGTCCAGACCCCTGAGGAGTTCCTCCAACCAGTCGTGATGCTTCATCGCCTTCCGGGCGAGTTGACGCGGGTCGGACGCCGCTCGGCCGAGTCTTTCGAGCAGGATAGCCATGCCCGCGATTTTACGATCGGGCATTTGGCGGGTCAAATTGACACGGGGCCGGGTGAGCGCGCCTTGCGGAACTCCCCTGCGGCGGGTTATCGTGCGGCGGCAACCGGAAGCGGCATGAAAGTCGAAGTCCTTGGATTCGGAGAAATCGAAGTGGACGGCGAACGTTACGACCACGATATCGTGATCGCAGCGGGCGAGGTGAAGAAGCGGAAGAAGAGCGCCTCTAAGCGCTTTCGCGATGAATACGGACACACGCCGCTGTCTGCCGAGGAGGACATCCCCTGGGGAGGAAGGCAGCTGATTGTTGGCACTGGGGTGTACGGCAAACTGCCGATACTGCCGGCTGTGGAGGCCGAGGCCAAGCGCCGTGGGATCAAACTCCTCGCAGTGCCGACCGACCAGGCGTGTCAACTCCTGGGTTTAATAAAACGCGGGGAGACCTTTGCGATTTTGCACGTGACGTGTTAATCGCAATTTTTCATCTTCCCTCAGGCCTGACACAAGACGACAGTCAGTAGGTTTCCTCGAAGAAATCGGGCACCTCGTGTTTTCCAAGCACGTGCAGGTGCGTCTTCTCATCCCGGGTGGAGATTTTCTCGAATGATTGCAAGAGCTTTTCCGTCTCTTGCGCCGCGGCATCCGACCGCACCACCAGCCGAAAGCGGTTGAAACCGCCCGCGTCTCTGGCGCGCCTCCCCTCCGCGAACACGTTCTCGATCCGGGAAACGGTCAGACGCTCCATTGGTTCGGAGGTCACAACGACGAGCAGTCTGCCACCGATGCGGATCTCGCAGTCGGCGGAGCAGCTTTTGACGGCGCTACTGCCGGTTTGGGCCTCAACCCGGCGGAAAACCTCATCCGGGCAGTTGCACCCCAGCACCTCACGGATGAACCGGGTGAGGGTCGGAACATGAATCCGTCGCATGCCTTAATAACGCACCGTTCCCCGGCGATGTCATCGGATTCGCGCCGGCGGACTTGCAGGCAGCGTCCCTGGCCGTGAAGGATCATCCCGGGCCTACCCCACGCAGCGCGAAACATCCTGCGCCGGCCGGGACCGGTTCAGGACAAAGCCTTCTCAATCATCCCCAGGACTTTATCGAACGCCGCCCGGCGCACTTCGGCGTTAAACGGTTTCCCTGAGCAGGCCAGATAGTCGGGTTTGACGTTTTCGGAGGTCGGGCTTCTGTCTTCCAGGTAAACATGGCAATCTCTCCGGCGATGCATCGCGTCATTTTCCATCTGGACATGGATGCGTTTTACGCCTCAGTCGAGCAGCGGGACAACCCGGTGTTGCGCGGCCAGCCGGTGATTGTGGGAGCGCCACCCACGCAGCGCGGCGTGGTGTGCGCGGCCAGCTACGAGGCCCGCAAGTTCGGCGTGCGCTCGGCCATGCCCAGTGCCACGGCGGGCCGGCTCTGCCCGAAAGGCCTCTTTGTCAGGCCCCGCATGGAGGCTTACCAGGACGAATCCCGGCAGATCATGAAGCTCGTCGCCGAAACCGGGGCGGTGATGGAGCAGATGTTGATTGACGAAGCCTACCTTGACTTGTCGGGTCTTTGCCAAGCGGAGGATGCCGATGGATCCCTGCTGCGGTCCCGGCCGCTGGCACAGCGGTTGAAGCAGCGGATCGCCGCGGAGCGGCAGCTGACCGCCACCATCGGCATTGCCGCCAACAAGCTGCTGGCCAAGATTGCCAGCGACCACCAGAAACCGGACGGGCTAACCCTCATCACCGAAAAGGACAAGGTGCAGTTCCTGCGTCCGCTGCCGGTGCGGGCGCTCTACGGGGTGGGCAAAGTGAACGAACAGATTCTGCGCCAGGCAGGAATGGAGACGGTGGGAGATGTGCAGGACTATTCCGGAGACCTCCGTGCCCTCGTCGGCTCATTCGGGCCGAAGCTGAAGGGCTTCGCCTTTGGCCAGGACGACCGGCCGCTGGAGCTGGGCGATGAGATCAAGAGCATCAGCGGCGAGGAAACTTTCCTCCAGGACACCGATGACCGGAAGGTGCTCCGGGCCTGCCTGCGGACCCAGGCGGCGGACATTTCGGCCCGGCTCAAGCACCGCCGACTCGGCGCCCACACCGTCCAGGTGAAGGTGCGCTACGGCGATTTCACCACCCTTACACGCCAGGTCACGGTCGAAGACCTGCTGACGGAAGCTGGCGACATCTACCGGCTGGGTTGCTTTCTATTGGGTCGGGAGAAGCTGGTGTCTAGGCCGTTGCGGTTGCTCGGACTGGGGGTGGCAAGCTTGCGCGAACCAAGCGAGCACCAACTGGTGTTGCTTTAAGGCAAGTCAGGGCAGGCGCTCGCGTTCCGCTCTGATGCCGCCGAACTGGTCGAAAGTCGGGTTGCTGCCCATGGCGAACCACCCGAATGGTCGAAACGCCCCCGCCCGGCGACCGCGTTTTGCTCTTGAAACGGCCTACGGTTTCTCGCGGACAAACAGGACTTCGTACTCAGAATTCGTCTCCGTGAACTCACAATTGCCGGCCCGCTCAAGGGCGATTTTCGCCGCCTCGGCCGCGGTGACATCTGAAATCTCGAAGGTCTTGCTGCCGTAGCCGATTCGGGTAATCCCCACGCAGAACGCGCCTCTTTTCCGGCTGCTTCCGGTCTTGGCCGGCTTTTGGCGAGTGCGTCCAGGACCGCTGGACGTCCACAATTCGGATTTTGGCTGGGATGCCTTGGAGAAGGGGCTTGAGCAACTCAGTCCAGTTCGCTTGGCCCAGCTTTTTCTCCAGGGCTTGGGTGATGCCGCAGAGCAAATCGCTGGCGCCGTGAAATTCGAGGACCGCTTGGTTAAGGAGGACTTGCTTGCTCATGCGTCTGTGTTTGCCGCTGAATTGGTCGCTTCCATTCGGTAATCCCCCGGCCTGTCCGGGCCAGAATCACAAATCCAGGCAACGCTGGCCCAGGGCGGCAAACTTGGAAATGACCTGCCGGTCAAAACCGGGGGCGGCGATGTCGGCCAGCTCCGGCGCCTCTTCGCCGCCGCCTCCGTTGTCGAACAGGTTCCGCGCGCCGACCGCGGCGAACTTGACCGTCTTCATCACCTCGGCGACCGTGACGGCCATGTCGCGGAGCATCTGGCGAACCGTGTTGGCAAATCTCTCCCCCTCGCCGACGACTGGATTGCGGGTGCTGAATGAAATGGTGCGATCGTGCTCGCTGATGCCCTCCCCTAGCCCGCATATTTCATAGTTGATCGCGAAATTTGGCATGAAATCGCCATGGTGGGCCGGATTTACCGGGCCTGGACCACTGGCAGGATGGCGGGTGGGTTACCGACAGGGTGTCGAACGCTCAGCCGACTGCCAAAGCGCGGGGACGAGCGCGCGGCGGCGGGGCGTGCGGGCGCACCAAATATAGTTCGCTTCGGTTCAAAAGCTCCCACTCGACCTGCTCTCCCGGCTCCAGCCCAATGGCGGCGGCCAGGGGGATCGGAAAATACACATAGAGCTTGGGGGTCTGCCCCTTGGAACGGATTGCCTGCACTTTGAGTGAATATTTTACTTGCTTTTTCATATCTAGCCTATAGACTAACTACATGTGCGTTGCCAATCAAGCAATTCTCTTTGATGACTTGGGTCCTCGCCGTGTGCAAGCCGATTTCTCCGGCGGCGCCCTCTCCAGTGATGCCGGCGCGCTGCTGCTGCGCCAGGTTGACACTAACCTCGGGGTGACGGCGGAACTGGCGCAATGTTTTTACGACCTGCGTGACCCCGACTGGGTAGACCATTCGGTGCAGGAACTCCTGCGCCAGCGCATCTTCGGAACGGCCCTGGGCTACGAAGACATTGAGGATCACCAGCGCCTGCGCTTGGACCCGCTGCTGGCTGCCGCCTGCGGCAAGACCGATCCGCTGGGACAAGACAGGGTGCTGCCGCAGCACCGGGGCATCGCGCTGGCGGCGCCCTCCACACTCAACCGGCTGGAATTATCCAATAACAAAGACACGCGCTGCCACAAACTGCCGCACGCCCCAGCCAAGGTGGAAGCCTGCCTGCTGAAAATGGGGGTGCGCTGTCTGCCCAAACGCGCCAAGGAGATCGTGGTGGATTTGGACGCAATGGGCCATCGGTTGCACGGATTTCAGGAGGGGCGGCACTTCAACGCCTACTATGACGACTATTGTTATCTGCCGCTCTATGCCTTTGTCGGGGACTTCCCGCTATGGGCGCAACTGCGCACCGCCGAGCACGAGGCAGCCCACGGAGCGGTGCCCGCGCTGGAGAAGATAGTGGCCGCGATTCGCAAGCGTTGCCCCAAGGCGCGGATTATTGTGCGCGGGGACAGCGGTTTTGGCCGGCAGGAGATTATGGCTTGGTGCGAGAGCCAGCGGGGGATTTACTATTGCCTGGGCTTGGCCAAGAACTCGGTGTTAATTGAGAAGCTGGGGCCGGCCCTGGCTCAAGCCCGGGCCCGTCACTGTCTGACCGGTGCGGCCAGCGTGCGCCAGTTCGCTGAGTTTCAATACCGGACGCTCGACAGTTGGAGTCGGGAGCGCCGGGTGATCGGCAAAGCCGAAGTGATGAACGCAGGGGAAAACCCACGGTTTGTGGTGACCAATCTGCCTGCCGAAGGCTTCAAGAACGATGAGGATGAGGATGAGCAACAGAGCCGCTTCAGTCCGGCCCGGCTTTATGAGGAACTGTACTGCGCCCGGGGCGATATGGAAAACCTGC
Organism: uncultured bacterium; assembly: GCA_963749495.1. GTDB lineage: Bacteria > Verrucomicrobiota > Verrucomicrobiia > Limisphaerales > UBA8199 > CAVQND01. The sequence goes on along the minus strand of CAVVMW010000007.1, from coordinate 43,054 downwards.
TCAAGCAGCAAGTGCTGGATTTACACGCCGACCGGATGAGCACGCATTATATGGCCAGCAATCAGTTTCGATTGTGGGAGGCCATGTTTGCTTACCTGTTGATGGAGCGCTTGCGCACGCAGGGCTTGGCGGGAACGGAGTTGGAGCGGGCGACGGCTGGGAGCCTGCGTGTGAAGCTGCTGAAAATCGCGGCCCAGGTGCGCGTGAGCGTGCGCCGGGTCTATGTGCAGATGTGCAGCGCCTATCCCTTGCAAGCGCTGTTTCGGCGGTGCCACCGGCGGCTGATGGCGTTGGCGCCGGCCCCGGGCTAAGTGCAGAAAAATGGGGTCGATGTTTCAAGAGTCACGGGAGGGGTGTTTTCAGCGGCAGCCTTTTTGTTTGACTAAAGACTCCGTTGCGCCCTGATCAGTGCCCAGACGGAAAAAACTGCGCCGCCCAGCCCGATTTGTCTCCAAAAAATCCTCCGAAACGCGAAAAGCCGGGTGGGCTATGAAATATGCGGGCTAGCTGCCAGGTCCCGCTGCGTGAGAGCAACAGCCGCGTCACCTCCTTGCTCCAGGAGTTGAGCACTTCCACGTAGATATATTTGCTCGGATCGTAATTGTTCAGCAGGGCCAGGGTTTTACTCTTGAGATCCACCCAGAGCAACCGCTTGATCTTGTTTTCAATGCCCAGTGATTTGGCCGTCTGGGCTTCTTTCTTGAGTTCGGTTTCGGAGGCTTCCCGATACCCTTTGCGGAGCTTCTCGGACACTTTGCCGTCAACGAAGGCGTGCAGGCTTGCCGGGTTGCTGAACGTTTTGACCTGGCTGTCAGAATTCCCGCCGATGCGTCCCCAACTGACGTGAACGCTCAGGCCCTCCACCCGGTACTGCCAATACTTGTTGTGTTGATCTTCGCGGTTTATGTAGATGGGCATTGACTTACTCCTTCGGGATCGGGGTCAAATGTTGACGAAGCCAGTTTTCCTCGGCTTGGAGGGCGGTATCCCGGCGATGGAATGGCCCAAGCACAGGTCCTTTGACCGGCCGGAGGTTGACGTTCCATCCGCCGTTTCCCGGCTCCACATGGCTGGCGCGGCGGGTGACAGCCTTTCCTGCCTGAAATGCTTCGGCCAGGTCATCCTGGTGGATAAACCGAATCTCGCCTTCGCGGACTACGATTTGTAATTCCTGGGGCATTTTCGAGATCAGTTCACCGGGGACCCGCCAAGGCGTTGTTTGGCGCTGGCAGCCTGCTGTTGATGGAACTCCGGCTTCTTCCGGACGGACTCAGTTCTTCCCAGAGCCGTCTCAATGCTCTTGGTGAGGTCCTGGCAGGCGGACCCTTTGACGCTGGCCACGTTGATATTCACCTTGCCGTCTTTGCCGATGATGAGCTTGATTTCCTGCATGGTCAGTACTTTCTCAGGGTGATCACGGTTTCCTGTGTCGCCGCATCCAGTCGTTCGCTGTAGCTCCAGCCCTTGGACTTGGCGAATTGCCGGGCTTTCCTCACGGCGACTTCCTTGGTGTATGCCGAGATGAGCGTACTGCCGCCTTCGCCAATCTTTTCGCGCAGCCCGTATCCGCCCTGCCAGAAATCCCACAGGGGAATGAACGCATCGCCCCGCTTGACCAGGCCGACTTCATAAGCATCGCGGTTGCCCTTGACGGCTATGGCGTGGTCGCACTTGCCCAAGTCCGCTTTAGTGAATCCCTCAGGGATGGGGTAATCCCCAACATGATGGCCGTACCAGCGGTAGGTCTTTTGGTTTTCACGCAACTCCAATCCAAGCGCCGCGCAAACGGCTTTGAGCGCGTCCAGATCCTTGAGTTCAACGGCAATGACGGTGACGTGCGACATAATATGCAGGGATTTCTTCTGGGCTTTAGAGGTCCAATTGTCGTCCGGCGCCGGTTTTGCCGGAGGCTTTGCCCTTCTCGACCCGGCTGGCGTTGAGCGCGTTGTTCTCAGCCCATTTCGCCATGGCTTCCAACTCTGGCGCCTTCGACTTCGAGAGCGGATTCGTCTCCTTGATGGCCTTCAGGATGTCTTCTCCGGTCAGGTCACGGTCGTGGTGGAAGGCGGCGAAGAGGCCGCTGACCACGGCCTCCTCCAGTTCAGCGCCGCTAAAGCCTGCGGATTCAGCGACCATCTGGCTGATGTCCTCTTCGGCGAAGTCCTCCACCTTGCGGCCGTATTTCTGGATGTGGATTCGCAAGATGTCCGCACGCTCTTTCTCCGAAGGCAAATCCACAAAGAAAATCTCGTCAAAACGCCCCTTGCGGAGGAGTTCCGGGGGCAGCCCTTCGATCCGGTTGACGGTGGCGATAACGAAGCAGGGCTTGGTCTTCTCCTGCATCCAACTCAGGAAGTTGCCAAAAACCCTCTGGCTGGTGCCCCCGTCGGTGGTGCCGTTGCCTCCCATGCCGGCAAAGGCCTTCTCCATTTCGTCAATCCACAGAACGCAACTGCCGATCGCCTCGGCGGTCTGTATGGCGAGCCGCATGTTGCTCTCCGATTCGCCGACCAGGCCGCCAAACACGCGGCCGATGTCGAAGCGGATCAAAGGCACCGCCCAGATATTGCTGGCGGCTTTGGCCGAGAGGGACTTCCCGCAGCCGGGGATTCCGACCAAGAGGATGCCGCGCGGCACGGGCAGCTTGAATTCGCGGGCCTTGCGGGTGAACGCCTTGCTGCGCATCGTCAGCCAGAGTTTGAGGTTTTCCAGCCCGCCGATGTCGCTGGCGGTCTGAGAGGCCTCCATCTTGAGGTGGCGATCGTGTCCGCGCGTTGTATGCCGCTGCCGATCAGAGCAAGCCCAACCACGAACCGCTCTTCCGCGCGCAAGCGGCTCACCTCGACACTCCAGGCCACCGGCTTTAAGTTCGTTTCGTGCGTGTAGCCTTCAAAGAGTGGGAAATCGTCGTGGATACGCTGAGCCGTGGGGACCAAATCCTCCTGCTGCGCAAGGGTGGAATTCACGAGGGGCGCGGGGGCTTTCGGCCGGAGCATCGGCGGTTCCTGCTTTTCCCCACGCGCTACCACCAGCAGCGCCAGTGCGTGGTGGCCAGCGCCCAGGCGCGGTTGAATGAGCTGCTGCACCGGCGGCCCGTTTCAGCCGAAATGGTTCGCCTGGAACTCAGCGCTGAACTGGTGAAGGCACGCCGACTCGAAACTCTCTCGCAGGCCGAAGCGCTGCGCGGCCAGCATATCTGGCGAGACGAGGTCATTGAGCGAAGATTTGACTGGGGCAAAGACCGGGCCATCCATGTGCTGGCCGTGCGCGTTTTTCGGCTAGCTCAAGCCGTGGAACTCCCTTTGACCACGGCCTACGCCGGCTGCCAATCCTGGATAACGCTGGACCGCGATATTGCCACGGACGGAGCCACGCCGGTATTGGATGATGCGGCGTTTGAAAAGAAGCTCGCAGAGTTCCACGCGGTCGGTTGAAGCCGGCTGGAGGTTACGGATCGTTGATTATCAGCACCCGCTCCCGAAATATGCCAAACTGTGGCATTCGGTAGCGGTCGGGGGTTCGGCCTGCCCGCTCAAATCCAGGATCACCTTCTCGGGGACAGGGCGCTTGCGCCGCTTGTTACGGGCAAGGATGGTGGCCAACTCGGGTTCAAGATACGCGATTTCGATGCGCGCGCCGTAATCGGCAAACAAGTCGATCCAGCGCCGGCGCATTTGGCGGGTGATATTCGTCGCATTGAACGCGAAGTCCATTCCTGCGCGCAGGTGTTGCCGGCACCGCTCGCGCGCTGTTTGGATGACCTTGCCCTGGTTAGCCGTGGCCTCCGTGTCGAGATCCTCGCGCACCGCATCCAGGGAAACCACCGGAAGCTGCGGACGGTGACGCGCCAGCCATGTGTCCTTGCCAGCGCCGGGCAGGCCCGACATCAGGGTGACTGTGCAACGATAATTCTCATGCGGCTGGTAGTGCAAACTGGTGAGCCTGTCGCGGTAGAAGAGAAAGCGGGCTTGGTCATTGGGGAAGGCATACGGTTGGTCAAAACAGCCGTGCTCCTCTGCCAAAGATTTCCAGAGATGGACCTGCTCCTCCGGCCAGACCATTTCCTCGGCCTTCCGCCCACGTGTGTCGGCGGCGGCAAAGAGGTAGAGGAGGCGGTTGCTGACCAACCAGGAAAGCGAGATGACCTCGCGCTCGGGATTGGGCTTCTCCAGCAGGTACGGGGGCCGGCTGTGGAACCGAACCAAACGGGCGATTTCTTCCCGAACCGCAAGGTCACAGCCCAAATCGCGCAAAGCCCGCCTGGCGAGCTCCGCGCTGGCCTGCGAATGGTTGGGAGAGCGGATCCGGCCGGTTTCTGGATCGAGCGCGGTGGTTGCCGGTTTTCCGGCATCGTGAAAAAGCCCGGTGAACAGAAGCTTCAATTGGGAGCAACGGTCCAGCAGAGGCCATTCCCCGGCGTGTTCCAGTTCGGCGCAGACCATTTGCGTGTGCGTCCACACATCGCCCTCCGCGTGCCATTGCGGGTCCTGGGGGCAGGCCGCCATGGCACGCGCCCAAGGCTGCGATCGTGCCCAAGCCAGAATCTCGGCGTTGGTCGCTTCCTGCACGGCGCTCCACGTCTTCATTTCCAGATGTCGGCGCCTTTGGCCAACAGGTTCGGCACCATCGTCCTCTGCTGCCAGTGCTCGCTCTGCTTCACTTTCTCCACAAACTCGATGCGCACGAATTTCGCGCGGCCGGTGACGGTTCCGTTCGCTTCGATCCGCAGGTAAAGACCCTCCATGAGACGGTCTGGCTGGCCGGTGGTCGGGTTTTCAAACAGGCTGTCGAAAGCCGAGGCCTGGATTAGCCGCGGCAATTGCTCCGCCGTGAGCGCGCCTCGATGGATGACCGGCACCGTGGGGATGGAGGTGCCTTTCAGGATGGCGAGCCTGGTCTTCAGATCCAGGAAATGGCCCGTCTCTTTGTCGTAGATATCGAACTCGAAGAAATAGTGCGGCAGATTCCGATACTGAACCGAATGTTTGGCGTACAGCCACTCGCCAAAGAGGATGTAGCGATTTTCCAACATCGCCTCCAGCGCCGGTCGTTTCGCCACCGTCCACTGCTTGAACAGGTCGTACTGCGGGTGCATCCCAGCCCGGATCTCATGCCCGCGACACTGGAGCACCATCCGGCCTTGCCTCGTGAGGTGAATCCCTACGTTCGTCCCGTCCAGCTTCTCTTCCACGATGAGCGAGGGATCGCGGATGAAGGCCTCCGACTCCCTGCGGCTCAAATGGCGGTCGTCGTCCGTGCCCCTCGAACCAAACAGGTGCGGGGTGCGCGGATACTTCACAAAATCGTCACGGGTGGCGCCCATAGCCGAGCGTTCTTCTATAATGTCCTGTGCTCATTGGCACGTTCAATCAGACGCCTTTGGCGAAGGTTGCTTTGGGCGAAGCCTCTGGGGTAGTCAGAATTCTCGGTTCGGTAGAACCGGCGGTGTCCAAGGGCACACCGCCGGTTTGATTTTTCAGCCAAGGAACAGGTTCCAGTCCTCAACCTGTGCTGGGTTGCGGATGAGGGCCGAAACAGGCATCTCCTTGGGCGCACGCGGATGGGACAGGAGCCTCAGTCCAGCCTCATGCGGCAGACGATCGGCTTTGCGCTGATTCACCTCTTTGCTGGCCCAAACCAGGTTCTCCCAGGTGTCCCGGCCGCCACGAGACCTCGGTAGGACGTGGTCCAGGCTGCCCTCCTCCGGATGGAGCACCCGGCCGGTATACTGGCAGCGATTGCGGTCGCGCTCGCGAATGGCCCTGGCACAGAGCTTCGGGCGTTTCTTCGGGACCTTGGCATAATTCACGGCCACGATGACGGTCGGAACACGAATCCGGCCGCGAACGGTGTGCACCGCCTCGTCCTGGTCACGGATGGGCAATGTGATCCACTCCTCCCAGGTGACCGGGCGGATGTGGTCCTCCCCCTCGATCTCCAAACCGGTGGCCACGTTCGTTGCCATCATGCAAAACGCCTCCTGGGGCGTGCGCACATTGATGGCTTGCCAGTTGCGGTTCAGCACCAGCACAATCGCCTTGCCTAATATGTTGCCCATGATGTCCATTCTGGTGTTCTGTTCTTTGTTGGTGTCGCCGAGTTGCCAAGTTTGGCTGCCCCGCCTGGTTTTGCTCCAAGTCCTTCGGATCCAGAGTCCGACGCGCTCCTGATTACACCACGGGGCAATAAAGTGGTCGTCCGGGACGGTTACGCTCCATCGATTGCTGGGTGTAGGCCAGCCGTGATTCTATTTCACCACCGGGCGAAGTTGTTGGTGGGCACGACGCGACTTGCACGCGTAAGGCTCGCCGGCTCTCGACCGACGGGATCTTCTATTCTCGCTTAACCACGTGCCCATGGCGGATCCGTGTGGTGCTGCCTGCGAGGACGGCTGCTGTCCAGGCAACCCCGCCGCGCTTGTCCAGTGACGAATCCGAAAGTGGTCGGCGTGGGGAGACTTGCACTCCCAAGGCTGTTCGGTTTTGAGCCGAACCGGTCTGCTGTTCCCGGTAAACCACACGCCGGAAAAATGGTGCCCGTGGCGGGACTTGCACTCGCAAAACCTGCGGGTTTAAGCCGCCGCGCTGTGCTGTTCGCGCTTAGGTCACACGGGCAGAAATGGCTTGCCAAGCCGTAGCCGCTCTTGGCGCATCGCGCATGAAGCCCGCCTCCGCTGCGCTCCGGCGCGGCAGCCTTCGCCGTCCGCTGGCGCAGGCGGCGAAGGCTGGTAGGGGCGGCCGGTAACGCTCCGACACACGGCACTCATCTAGTGCGACTTCCGTTCATAAGACGGACGATGCTCTTTACATCACGCCCCCACAAAAGGTGATGGCAACTCGATTGGGTTTTCTTGCCCGCCTGATAAAATGGTCGTCCCGGAGAGGCGGCTACCTCTCGTCTCGGAGTACCCAACTGCCGTGGCCACGTGCAGCCGAGCAATCTCTGCCTCGCGTGATCACCCTCCATTAAAGGGAAGGAGTTGCTATCGCCAGCATTTCGGATCTGCTGTCGGTGGTCACCGGTCGTCCGGCGGTTTTTGCCAGTCTCCTTCCAGCGCGGCTTGCGTGTCTCAGCTACGGGACGATTGAAATTGGTGGGCACGAGAGGAGTTGCACCTCCAAGGCTGCCTGATCCTAAGTCAGGTGGATCTGCTATTCTCCGTGAACCACGTGCCCGGCAAATGGAGCCGACCCAGAGACATGCACTCTGCTGCCAGGTTTACAGGACCCGCGCATCGCTATCTATGCTTGGCCGGCAGATGGAATCCGCATCCCCATGATGCTCGCCCAATGTGTTGCGGGACCCAGGCAGCGCAATCACGTAAACGGGCTGGGAAAATGGCGGGCACGACCGGGCTCGCACCGGCTAGAATATCCGCCGTGACAGGGCGGCACCTCGGCTACTTTGGACTCGTGCCCATATAATTGAGAGTTTCATAAGGCTGGCGTCCCCAGCAGGAATTCCACCTGCATCTCCGAGGTTCGAAGCGCCGCGCTTTGTGTTTTAAGCTACGAGGGGCTCTATCAGAATGGTGCGGACGGCTGGTGCTGCCCCAGCGACCTCTTCAGTGTGAATGAAGCGCTCTTCTGTTAAGCCACGCCCGCAGAATTGGTGCGCCGGGTGGGAGTCTCGCCCACAACTTCAGGCTTAAGGGGCCCGTACTCTGGATGTTGAGTTACCGGCGCGTGACGATGGAGCCCCCGCTCGGGCTTGCACCGAGCTGTCGGCCTTACCGAGGCCGCGAATCGCTGTCTATTCTTCGGGGGCAAAACATGGTGTGGGAGGCCGGATTCGCGCCGGCGATCTCCTGCATGTCACGCAGGTGCTTTAACTGGCTAAGCGACTCCCACAGAAATCAGCGTCCCGGCGAGTTCCCGCACCCGTCCTGACAATTGCTTGAGGCGCGGGCACTCGAGCCACATGGTGTTTAGGGAGACGTGGAAATGGAGTCCAGCCAGGGTAACGCTCCCTGCAACAAAACGTTTTGCAGACGTGTCCGTTCACTTGCTCGGTCGCTGGACGGCTCAAATTGGAGCCTCCGGTCGGACTTGCACCGACGGTTTCCTCTTTACGAAGGAGGTCCTGTTGCTGCTGAGGCACGGAGGCGTTTAAAATGCAGAATGCAGAATGAAGAATGCAGAATGAGGGTTTCGTCATCCCCATTCTGCATTCTGCATTCTCCATTCTTCATTTGAGATGGTGCTCCCGGCTGGGATCTCACCAGCGGCCTCATCCTCCGGAGGGATGCGCTCTATGCCCTGAGCTACGGGAGCCGAAAAAATGGTGCGGGTACCGGAATTCGCATCCGGACTAAAACGCTGGCAACGTCTCGTGCTACTGCTTACACCACACCCGCGGAAGATTGGCGTCCCTGGCTGGACTCCCACCAGCAACCTTCTCCTTAGGACGGAGTTTCTCTGGTAATTGAGGTACAGGGACAAAGCTGGTCGCCACGGAGGGATTTTCACCCCCAACGACGCGCTAATCGGGCGCGCATTCTGGATGTTGAATTACGTGGCGGCAGATGACTCCCGAAGGCTTTCGGGAGTGAAATGGAAATTGGCGGATGAGGCGGGAATCGCACCCGCGACGGTTCTTAGGCCGCAGCCGATTTCGAATCGGTTTCCTCGTCTGTGCCGGTCCTCATCCGTGGCGGAGCGCCGTGGACATGCTCCACAAGCCCCTTTCGAGGGTCGATCTGCTTAGCAAACAGTCCCGGCACGCTTGTCCGGTTGACGCTCCATCATAAAGTGGCTCCAGAGGCTGGACTCGCACCAGCACCTCATCGCTTAACAGGCGAGCGGGCTACTTTGACACCACTCTGGAACACAAATTGGCGGAGGGGATGGGAATTGCGCCCATGACGGTTTTGAAGCCGCGCCTGGTTTCCAACCAGGGTCCTCGTTGATGCCGGTCCCCCTCCAAGATATCTCACGGGCTCGTTGCGTGATCCGGTGAGCATCTACACGAGCGGCAACCCGGGACCGCTCGGCCCGCACAGGAAGTTGGCGGAAGGCTAGGGATTCGCACCCCAGAGGCCCGCAGGGAGCCCGAGCGGGTTCAAGCCGCTGTCCTCGTCTATCCGGACGCCTTCCATAAATGGTCGGGGCGGCCGGACTTGCACCGGCCTGGTCATGCTCCCGAAGCATGTGCCTGGCTTCTAGGCTACGCCCCGTTAAACGTGGCGACCCGGATGGGCTCCGCCCCCATGATCTCCTGCGTGAGAGGCAGGCGTGTTGACTGACTACACCACCGGGTCTTGAAAAGTGGTGGGCATGGGAGAACTTGCATCTCCACGGATTTCTCCACGAGCTTCTGAGGCTCGCGCGTCTCCTCGTTTCGCCACATGCCCGCAAACTTTGGAGCGGTTGAAGGGAGTTGCACTTCCACCATGCCTCTGGCTGGGTTGCGTGCTCCTGTTATACGCTTCACTCGCAAATTGGCGTCCGCGTCGGATCTCGCATCCGATAGGGCCTGCTTGAAAGGCAGGGCGCTCGAGCTGGCTTTGCATTCGCGGACGGGAATTGGTACCCCGTGCTGGTATTGCGCCAGCGTCTACCGGTTATCGACCGATCGCTCTGCTTTTGAGCTAACGGGGCCCTGAAGACGCCTGCCAACCGCGGCGACACGCTCCGAAATGTCACTTTCGAGACGGCCGCTTGGCCTGTTGAGGGTTGGCCCATAAAATGGTCGGGATGGAGAATTTCGCAATCTCGGCCTCCGGTCCCCCAGACCGGCGCTCTGCTCCTGAGCTACATCCCGTTGAAATTGGGGTGAGTGACGGAAGTTGCATCCGCATAAGCGAGACCCACAATCTCGGGCATTACTGGTTATGCTACACTCACCATTCGGCTTCACGCTCGGAAATGGTTGCGGAGGTTGGATTCGAACCAACGACAACCTTTTGGGTCGTTCTGGCTTATGAGACCAGAGAGTTAGACCGGGCTACTCTACTCCGCGATGAATAAGGTCTGGTCGGCCGGATTGGACTTGCACCAATGAAGCCCGGAGGGCAACGGTTTTACGGACCGCCTGTTTTGCTGCTCGCACACCGGCCGAGAAATTGGTGGAGCCACGGGGAGTCGCGCCCCGATCTTCGCGTTGCGAACGAGTTGCTCTGCTGGTTGAGCTATGGCCCCGCACGCAGGGTTGGTGCTGCCCCAACCACGCTGAGTTTTGGGGACTCGGCTGCGCAAGCTGGCGCCCTGCGTATGGAAATTGGCAGCCCCGGCTGGGTTTTCACCAGCAATGAAAACTCGATCCAAAGTCGAGCGCGTCTGATAATTCCGCCACGGGGCAATCAGAAAGTCGATGGGGTGTTGGCTCCTGCTGTGAGCTCCGGAGGGCGGCCCGCCAAAACCGCCCCGCGCTTGGAAACCGTGACGGGCAAGCGCTGGTGAGGGCCCGGAAATTGGTGAGCCGCCACGGTACTGCCCCGTGTTCAGCAAGTTAAAAGCTTGCTGCTTCACTGTTAAAGCTTGCGGCCCGTCGGAAGATTGGTGGGCTGTTCCGGCTTTGAATCGGTGGCAGGACGCGGGCGTGTCTCGCCGGCCAAGCCGGGATTTCACTCTTGGAGTTTACAGCCCGACAGAAATCAAGGAGCTGAAGGAGAGCCGGACTCGAACCGCTGCAACCGGGCGCTGTGCTTGCCCGGCTGAACACCTGTTGGCTCCTTCAGTTCCTTGAAATTGGTCGCAGCACCCGGGGTCGCACCGGGCCGGTCGGCTTATGAGACCAACTTGTCCGCTGGGACTGCTGCGATGGTGCGGCATGTGAGTATCGCGCTCACTCCCGCTGCTTGGAAGGCAGCCATGCATCTGTAAACACCTATGCCGCAAAAGGATAATCGGCGGCAGGGGTGAGGTAGCGCGCCCCACGCAGTCCGGGTTATGGGCCCGGCGCTGGTCTGCTCCAGTCCACCCCGCACACGAAATTGGTATCTCCGCCCGGTTCCGGCCCCGCCCTCCGGCACTCACGAGTGGGGAGGGGAGAATCAATAGGGGCACCGGCGCGACTGGAAATGGTGTCCGCGGCAAGAATCTCACTTGCGACCTCGAGCTTCGCGGGCTCGCGCTCCGATAAACTGAGCTACGCGGACTTGCGAGATGGCCCACCAGGTTGGTATCGCGCCAACGTCTCGGCTTTTTCGGAGCCGCGCTAATCTGCCTCAGCTACTGGTGGTTGAAAAGTGGCGCTCGCGGTTGGAGTCTCGCCAACATCGCCGATCTTAGAAGGATCGCGCTCTTTAATTTGAGCTACGCGAGCAGGAACGTGCGCGGTCGTGCGCGCCGCAAAATTGGTGGAGCATGAGGGTATCGCACCCTCCTGACATTCTCGCTGCCAGCGAGACGACCACACTGTGCAGTCCCATGCCCCGTCGTGAAATGACCCTTCCTGGCAAGTCCAGTGGTTTCCGGTTGAGAAAATGGTGCAGGACCCCCGCCCAGAAATAGAAAGCGCAGAAAAAAAATGAAGGGGGAAAGCGGGCGGGCCTGGCTACCCAATGATCGGCTGCCAGGCCCGCCTCCAACAAAGAACAAAACACCTCTTGCTATCTGGTCAGATACCAACCCACGGTTTCACGGTGGTTCTTTCGGTGTTTATGGGCACACCTCCTGCGAAGCCCTTAGATTGTAAATTCTCGGGAAATCTTGTTGGCGCTGGCGCCAAACTTTGATCTGATCCGTCGGCCGATTTACGGCCATCTATTCGTGCCACAGCTGCTGATGCCCTTCTCTTGCCCGCCTGGGTCGTTTCGGCGGTTTGTCTCGTTGTCGGCTCTCGTCTCTGGTCAAAAAACTAAGAACCCCTACCTTGCTTCCGCCTGGTAGGGGTCCTCGAAATCCTATGTCAGTTCAAGTTACCGCCTACCGGCCCTCCCTGCGTCCCAATTACGGATCCCAAAATGACTTTCGGGGGCCGACATCAGGGCATCGAGGGCACAAAGCGTCCTTTGCGGGGCTTTGGTACCCTTGCGCTCGACTGATGTCTGTATGTAGGTTCTCATTGAACTTGCCGTTATCTTAGCACTTCCCGCCACGCTGTCAAATTCTTTTTTGTGTTCGGCGCTATTTTTCTTCGACCGCATTTCCACAGACGTCAAGGCCGCACGGGTGGTTACATTGCGTTCTCTTGTTGAGCGTCGCTTCCCCGGGCGCGTTTACCCGCGGCGCGAGCGAGGCGGCGGTCAGCGGCCTTTTGGAGAAGCCCGCGACACCAGAATCAGAGGGCCGGGATGGGGCGCGACGCCTTCGAGTTCGGCCACCACTTTGCGGAGGGTCTTGCGCTGTCCCAGGGCCTTCTTCAAGAACTCGAGCGAGACGTGAACTTCTGTCGCCTCTGCGTTGGTGAATTCCCATTTGGCCAGGTGTTTCATCCCGGGCCGCCACCACCCGATTTGGCCACCATATTCATGACGCGCATCCGTCCGCTTGACGAAGGCCAGCCCGTGCTGCACCAGGAACAGGTCAAGCTCATCGGTCATGTAGGGCGCCACTTCGCTGTTGTAAACGTTAAGAGACGAGCTGCCACTGATCCGTTCGGCTTCCTTGCGGAGGCTTGCCTCATCGTCGCAGCCGCCGTACTCGCGCGTCATTTTGACGGCGAGCAGGTGCTCCACCAGCGCGTCCAGAACCGGGGAGGCTATCTCGCCGCCGATCTCGTATCGAATGGGGAAACGGTCAGCCATGGACGTGTTGATTCAAGGTTTCTTCGGGGCTTTCTTCTCTGGAGGAGGCCCTTTCGGACGCACATAGCAAAGCGCCCCGCATTCGGGGCATTCCCCGGAAGGAACTTCTCCGCCGGGTTCTAATCGCTGGAGCAGGTCGGGAATATCGGGAAACGCAGTCGCCGGTTCTCCAACCCAATTGCAGTTGGCGCACGCCGCTTTCATGGTTGCTCTTCAGTGTGGCGTGTTACGCCTCCGTATCGAGCCTGGCGCTCCCGAGCGATGTCTTTGGCGGTGCGAACACAATTCCTGCGGGCCTGACGCAGGCTGCAGGCTTCCGGGGATCCCAACGCGACGCGCTGCTGAGAATCCTGCTTATGGTTGCCGGCGGCGTAGGAGTGAAGGATTCGGCTGCCCCGAACGACCTGAACCTCGTAGCCCCATCGGCTGTATTCTCCAACGACCACCGCTTGGAGCTTCCTATTACGAGTTGAGGCCATATTTCCGGTATTCGCTGATGAGCCACGCCAACCAGCGCTTGGCCTTTTCCGGCCCCGACCGCTGGTTGTGAGCCTTGAGGAATTCTTCGTGTGCCTTTGGGCAGATCGTTTGCCAGCGGCAATCCGCCGGAATGTGTGCTCCGTCTTTCGGGATGTGGAACCGGGGCCGCTGTAGATTGCCTTTGGGCCAACTCACAAGGCGGCAGTCCTCGGGCACGCTGCAAACGCTGTCGGTTTGCGCATCGTACCGGGCGCGCGCGAATTCGACATCGCTCTTGAGGTAATCGTAAACGGGAGCATCGCACGGGCAGTAGAGTTCCACTTGAGACGAGATGCGCACGGGCCGATTGAGCCGCCTGCCCAGTTCCTCTTCGGCGGCACGCTTGGCCAGCTCGAGATCCGTGAACGGCTGAGGCGCCCCCCGGTTGCGGCGCCAATCGGATTCCTGGCCGCATCCGTTGGCGAAGATCCTCGCATGCCTTCCGTCGACGCCCAGGTCCAGAAACCAGGCTGTTCCCGACGGCACTGCCTGAATGATGAGGCTGAATCCGGGGTTGGAGTTGCCTGGGCCAGGCGTCATAAGCATGCGAGCCTGCGTGCGAAGCGACGCAGAGATTCCCTGCCGTTGCAGGGTGATCGTAAGGGGTGTTCGCGCGCTCGTCATGATCAGGCCGCTGCCGGAAGAGGTTGGCTGCCGCCGGCTCGCAGCAGAATCGCCGGAGAGCTCTGCTCGGCGGCGGCGTCTGTTGTCGCCATTGCGCCCGGTGTGCCGTCGGCCAGTTTGAGATTGTTCTTGGCCAATACGTGGTTGAGGAGCTTCTGATAAACGGGCAACTGCGTGGCTTGGAGAGCAGCCTCCTGCAATTCCCTGGCCGAGAACCGTTTGACCTCCTTAATCAGAGTCTTGGTGCCGGAAAACGCCAGGATGCTCTTGCAGTTCCCCTCCCGCTTCACTGGCTGCACGGCGAGGTAATAGCCGCGCTTGTTGAATTCTCCCGAGAGGAAGCTCCTGCCGCCCGCATCGTAGTACACTTCCACTTCGACAAAACGGTTGAGTTCGGTCGTGGGCAAGCTGCGGATAATGATTCTTCGGCTCATGAGATCGTTGGTTTGGCGGACTACTCGAAAGTGAGCACTGGTTCCGCCTCGTCCTCGCCTAGTCCGTTCTTTGTCCAGATAGTCCCTCAAAGCTGTCGGGCGTGCCCGGAACTCCAAGGAACGTGCGCTTCGCAGGCCTTTCAACCGCCTTCAAACGGAGGCCGCCGGTATCTGCGGAGCAGGAAAAGGAGTTTCGCTGGCCGTCCCTTCTCTAACCATGCCTGAAGGATCATGTGTAGGTCCTCCCACCGCTCCTGATACCGAGCCGTTCTTTGCTTTTGGTACCGCGGCTCCAAGTCCAACGAAAACGGGCCTGATCCAAATGCGTTTAATCAGGAGGAGTTGCGGGCCATGGCGTTGATTACGCCAGTGGCCGCGCCGCCAGTGGGCGTGTGGCGAGCGATGGGTGCCGGTCGGCGCGGGGTTCTCGTAGGTGATGCGGAAGTGTTCGCCTATAACATTGGGTTTCCAGGTGGCTCGACGGACAACTTTGCCGTTCTTCTTTTTGGCGGCGCGCAGAATGCGCTCACGGGTCACAAGTTCCGGTTCGGCGGTCATGCCCAGAAGGATGTTGATGGACAGATGCGCGAGGCGGTTGACGGTGCGCTTATCCTGCTCGTGAGTGGTGTCAGACCAGCCGACCGACGAGAAGAGTTCAATATCAGCAGCCAACAGGTCTTTGACCTGAGTGCCGGGTATGGGAATGCGCGAATCGTAATGCACGGGTCTGCCGGCCTCCCATGCCAGCATGGCGGCGACGAACAAAGGTTCGGGGTTGGTGACGGCCAGAGGCGGCATCTGCCAGGCACCGATGCGAATCGGGGATCTGGCGACACAGCGGGCCGGGACGCTGGCGACCATGAGAAAGGGAACGAGGCAGCCGAAATAGCGGAGACTGAAGTCGGTGGGCAGCATGAAAAGCATGGCGGGCATGGGAAACTGGATCTCCTCGAAGCGCAGATCGTCAGGAGCCTCGGTGTGGAGGAGGGCTTCGCAGAAATCGGCGGCGACGAAGTAGGTGGGAACCTGGTAGCGGATGAGTTGCGCGGCGGTCAGACGCAGGGAGGCGATGGTGACGTCCTGTGAGGGTTGGAGGCCGCGTTGGGCAGTTTTGGCCGCTGTGTAGGCGGAGAGCATGAAGACCTCCGGGTTGGGAAAGCCGCGAGGGATGCTGAAATGCTTGGGGCAGCAGAGCGCCCTCAAGGACGCAGATTCCTGATCGACGCGGGCCAGGATCTCGTGCAGTGGCCAGCCATGGAATTTGGCGCGGGTGTCGTCTCGGGTCATATCAAAGCTGTGCGAGAATTTGCTGGTTGGCAATTAGAAGATCCGAAGCTTTCGGCAATAGACCTGTTTGGGCGCAGGCTTCTTGGCGGCGTGTTTGAGCTTTTCGCCACAAAAGCCGGGTTGTCTAAACTAATTCAGATGCCGTAAATCCTCTTGTCGTCACCGACATAGAGACTGCACTCGCCGCAGGCACAGGCCACTTCCGTAAGCTGGCGGCCAACATCGCCGATATCCTCGTCCCAAAAACCCGAGCCGTGGCGGTTGCGAGTGAGCCAGAAATCGTGTCCAGCCTCTTCAGCGCCAAGCCCGGAAGCCTCGAGTAGCGCCGCGTTGGTCCGTTGAAAGGCGGCGCAGTCGCTCGCCATCGTATTGAGGGTTTCGGACGCAATGTCCGCTATGGAATAGTTCTTCTCCAGCGGGTCACCACCGGAGGGCGTGCTGTCATCGTTGCTGCACCAGAATGCGCAGGCGATATATGCCAGCGTGAAGTTGTCGAGCTTGCCCATGGCTTCCAGTGTGGCGGCCAGTACTTGCGCCTCGTCGTGCTGGGTGTGTCTTAACTCCCGGACCGCTTCCGGCAGGTTGTCTCGCCAATGCCGGCTCTCGGCGAGCAAGCAGGACCCCACGCTGTAGAGGGCGCTCCATTGTCCGCCGTGCCACTCCAGCAGCCTTTCGGCGAGCTTTTCATGAGGTATTGCTTTCGTAAGTTGACCGGTTGGTGTTTGTTACCGCCGAAGTTAGGGGTGCCCTTGCCGGGCAAATTCGCTTACCAGGTCTGCTCCCAGCGGATCCCGTAGTCCCCCGGATAAAACCAACCGCGTGCCAGGCCGTTGTAGCGGGCGCGGTAAACGTCTTTGACGACAGCGCCGGTCGTGCCATCTCGCATGACGACAACCAGCTTGCGCCCGTGTCGGCGTATCCAATCCTCCGGCAGGTGCGCGATGCACCAGGCCCATGCCTTCGGTCTGGTGCTTCGTGGAACGTGGTAACGTTTCAGTTCGGTAGGGTTCCGTGTCATGGTGAAACGGTTGCGGGATGTGACAGGATCAACCCTGATAACCGGGGCAATGTTTGCTGGAATGCACCTTGGATTTGTCTCCCAGCAGGCACGACTGGCAGCCAGGGGTGATGGACTGGCTGCTCAGATGCGCGCGCTTTTCTTTGGCCCAGGCGTATTGGGTATTGATGTAGTAGTGGCAGCCACGGGAATAGAGGCGGTCGCACGGCACGATATCGTGCGGTCCCATGACCACGATTTCTCCCTTGGCATAGCCGCCGTGGGTCTCGTCAACCCTGGCGCGAATCCTGCCCCGCATAAACTGATTCCCCTCCCCTGGCTCGATCACCTCGATGACGGTGCATCGGGTGCAACCGCCAAAACCATCGATGAACGCAGAAGCTGGTGCTCGGTATTCGCCATGCACGAAAGTTCTGGGCATTGTGTCTGTCCTTAAGGTGAAACGTTCTTGCGTTGCGGCAGGGGAAATGAACCTGTACAATGAGGCGCTATCAGGATTTGCCCTCTGGTCGCTCGGTGTGGCCGCACCTCATGCACACGGCGAAGATCTCGTCGCCCTGACCGCGGCCGGCCATTCGCCTCTCCCCTCGACATTTCGGACACGGAGCAGGCCGGATATGGACAGCGGCGAATAAGCCGAAATCCGTCATAGTACAGGCGGGCAGGTTCGAACTCCGGCAGGCCGTAAACCGAATAGTCTTCTCCGCGAAAGGTGTGCCTTTCTTGAACGAAGGTTCCCCGAAGTGTTGCCGGATCCCTGCTCTCCAAAGCGGCGTCAACCGTTCGCAGGAGGATCCTCTTCATTTCTTTGCTCCTCTTTCGCTTTGTCCAGCGGGGTCCCACTGAAGTCCAACCAGATCCAGCCCTCCACATAAGCCCCGTTGTCTGAACCTTCGGACACGATGGCATCATCGTCGAACTCGATCGCGCCTTCTCTGCCAAGGCTCTCACGGGCCATCTCCACGATTTGTTCGCGGCGCGGGTCGTCGAGGTGCTCTTCGACCGCCTCGATCGCCGTGCGCAACGCCGGCGGCGGGTTTTCCACTGTCCTGGCCGCGGTGAGCAGGTCCTGAAACGATTTGTTCATACTCTTACGTCTGGCTGGCTGGCTGCTCCGCGGGCATTGGGACCGCGGCATCGGCGGCTTCGAGGTTGGCCTTCATTTGCTGCACCACGGCATCTCTCTGCCAGCCGCTGGGTCATGTGTTTCAACTGGTCCACCTCAATTAAGGAGAAGGTGAAATGCTCGACGCGGCTTCCTTTCCAGTAAATGTACCCTTGATGGTCCCGAGTGACGTGTTCTACGCCGGCCAACCAAGGCTTGGCGTATTGGCCGGACGTTACGGTGTCGTAAAGTTGATGGAACGCCTCAACGCCGCGGGCAGTAAGGTGGTTGTGGACCGCCGCCTGCACCAGGGACAAATGGAACGGCTCCAGGTCGTTTCCATCGCGAGTGCGTTCGAGGATTTCGATGCTTTGCTCGATCACGCTGGAAGCCTTTGTCGTCGTGGCGATCATGCTATGCCGCGAGGGCCAGGATACGGTCGTAGCTCTCTTGCTCGGAGTTGGTGAGGACGAATAGGTTCTTGACCCGCACAATTCCTTCGTGTTCGAGATACTTCTGAAGCGAGGGAACCGCCTTCCCGCAACTGTTCAGGTATCCGGCCAGGTCCCCGATGTTAAAGTCCTCACTGCTCTCAAGCCACGCCTTGCGCCCTTCCTCAGTGTTGCGAACCCATTGCTCAAGGGCCCTGGTCAGCCGTTGCATGGCCTCGCCCTTCGTGTTTGCGGCCGTGGTGATCTCAACCACCCGAAGGGCGTCAACCAGTGCGCCGTCGAGGCGGATGAAGCAAACTGGGATTTTCTTCATTTCGGCGATTTGTTTGGCGCTCGTTCGCGTCGCGGAAAACCGTTCCCCTGGATTTCTCTCGGCCTGGCGAATAAACGGGCCGGGCAGGTCGCTGACGGTTGGAAGTGCGGTTGGGCTCAGGTCGCGGAATCCTGGTGAGCGGTCTTGAGCATCTGGCCCAGCGAAAGCGGCTGGGTCAGAGCCTCGTAAGCGGCCTGGATCTTCAGAAACTCCCCGTAATCGCCGCCAAGGTCCGGGCGGGTTCGTTTAACGGCGGCCCGATAAGCGGCTTTGAGCTGCGGCTCGGTGAAATCGTCAGGCAAGCCCAGCACTGCGCGCGGCTCTTCCCGCGCCAGATAACCAAGCGTCTGCTTCCGGTATTCCTCGGGCATTTCCGTGTAGAATAGCGCCTGGTGGCGAATGCTGGCTGCGCTGCCGGATCGTTCCAACCGGGCGCGATCAAGCCGGATGGCGGGCAGGTGATCCTCCATGAAGCCTTTGACGTCAACGTGGGCCTTGGTTTTCCTGACGACGAAATAAACCTCGTACCAGAAGTCGCCGTTTGGCTTGCTCCATTTGCGGTAGAGGTGTTCGGCGATGCGGTGGGCATTGCTGGGCTGGACACTGCTGTTCTGGGGTGCGCCGGCCATAGATTCAGGCGGGGACGGCTTCAGTCGATTCCTGGGGGGCTTCGGCGAGCGGCATTCTCGCCGGCTCATAATTTGTGAGCAGCACCTCCTGGCTTTCTTTGGGCCCGACCTTGCTGACCACGGAGTAATCTGAATGGACCAAATGGGTTTGCCACCCTGCGTCAAGCAGCAGGTTGAGAAGAGGACTCTCTTTGCCGTTGTGCCGCAGGACCCCGCTTACGGCGATCGCATGCCCCCTCTCGGCGAGCCGGAGAAGGTGCCGAAATAGGCGCCGATCATCGTCTTTGCGCCAATAGGCGTTGTAGCCCGCCTCGGCATTGCTGTAGGGCGGGTCCACGTAAACCATGCTGTCGTCGGGGACGGCGACCTGGGCAAAATCGGACGGGACGAAATGCACGCGCGAACGGTAGAGGCGGATATGCGCCGTATAACGCAAAACCTTTTCGGTCGTCGATGAATTCCAGGTGCGCCGTCCAAAGGTCTGGTTGAACCTGAACGAGGCGTTGAACCTCGCCATGTTGTTGTTGCAGCACAGGCTCAGCGCGAAATATTTGGCTGCACCGGGCGCGCGATTGTAGTCATCGCGCAGCCGGTGGTACGCGGGCTTGTCGCCTCTGGCTACGCAAAGAGCTTTGATCTCATGAACGATGGCGTCTCCATCCATCAGTGCCTGCTGCGCACCGATCAAGTCCCGGATGATGTCGTTCGCGATGACGCGGTCGAAGTGAGGCACCAGGTTGCACCAGACGCTGCCGCCGCCGGCGAACAGATCAACCAGTGCAGGCCGGCTGTAATCAAACAGTGGCATCAACTGGGGCAGTAGCCGGTATTTTGCACCGGTGTAGTTGAAGGGCGGCTGGACCAGCACGGGCATTCTTGGCACTGCGGTTTGCCGGGCGAAGCCAATCTCGGCTGGAGATCAGCCGCCCGCGGCCTTTCAAAATTCGTCGATGGGTTTGCGCCGCTTGGGTTTGCCCAGGAAGGCTTCGTAGGTTGGTGCCCGGTGCGTGATGAGCGCCTCCATCCGGTGATTGCCGTCCTGCATGGTCCAGTCCCAGGCCTCGTGGTACAGCAATACGACGGGAGGGAGTCGCTCGCCACGCTTAAGCTGGCCGAGGTATTTGCGCACTCCGCGCCGGTAATGCCCTTTACGGCAGAACACCTCTCCGCCTTCTGGAATGTCGAGCCTCAACGTCACCGGCCCGGCCCACAGATAATCGTTGGGGTCGAAGGGCAATGCGAAGGCTGTCCCAGGCTTGTGAAACTTGGAAAAGGTTACTCCGGCTGCCCGCCATTCCCGCCACTTCCCGCGAACGCTGCGGGCCGCGTCGTGTGCCGTCTCAAACACGCGAGGTCTGCGCGCGCTCACAGCCATCCCACAGTCCTCCCCTCGATATCCCATTGCTCCCCAATCAGCGAAGCAGCTTCGCGCCGGGTCAAATCGGCTTTCACCAGCTTGCCCTTGCCGTCGAAGACATCCCATCGGCCGCGTGCGCTTTTCCGGCGGTACCAATTAGGCGGTTTCGGATTCGCAACCTTGTTGCTCACCCTTTTGGAGTTTCGTCCGCTTTCGCGCTGCCGTTCGGGCGCCACCTCAGCGCCCAAACCAGATCCTCTGCCGTTGCCGGCTTCCCTGTCTGGACTGCGAGCAGCTTAACCAGCTTGACCAATTGGCGGATGTCGCGGCCGGACAAGTGATGTTCTTGGGCGGCATCCCGCCAGGCAGCGTCAGAAAGGTCGACTTTTTGGATCTCGGTTTGGATGCGGAAAAGTTCTCTGCGCCCGCCGGGGTCAGGATACTGGTAGTCCACGTGAACCAGCGCTCTGGAACTGATAGCGTTGTCGATGGTGGTTCCCTTGTTGGTGGTCAGGAAACAAAGGCCGCTCAAGTTCTCCAGCAGGCGCAGGAAAACGCCGACGATCGCGTTCTGAACGATGTCGTCGGCGCGGGCGCGGACATAGACATCGGCCTCGTTGATCAGCAGGACGGCGTTCCAGCGCCGGGCGCGCAGCAGGGCTTGGCGCAGGTTCTCCTCCACTTCCGGGGGGCTGATGCCGAGCTGAGAGCATTGCAGCTCGTAGAGCGGCCGGTGGTTCTGTTCGGCGAACACCTGGGCCGTCAGGGTCTTGCCCAGACCAGGATCACCCTTCAGCAGGATCAGGCAGCCCCCGGTCTTCCCGGAGACGACGTCGCGATCTTGGAGCCGCAGGGCGTGCCGCAACACCTCGAGCAGTCGGCGGGTCTCCTGGGGGATCACCAGATAACGGTCAACGTCATCCTGGTATCGATTCAAGAGATCCTCGGATTCCAGACGCACGCCGGATGCCTCAAGGATCTGGGAAAGGTTCTTGCCGCGCAGATCCCGGTTGAAGAAATCCAGCGTGACTTCCTTTCGTTGCCCCAACTGCCAGGCGACCAGGCGCAGCCGGACGTGCGGCGCGGAATATCGGCCCCCGTTGTCTTCGCTCACCCCCTCGACCACGTAAGGGAGCCAGTGCTGAAGCTCGTTGTTGCGCAGAAACACCCAATAACGAGGCAGTTTGTCCAGGCAAAGGACCAGCGCCTCCTTCAACGCGCCGACGGATTTGATCTTGTTCAGCAGCGGGTTTGCCTGAACGTCAATCAGGCTCCTCAACTGTCGCTTCAGTCGGCTAATCTCCTTCGAGGGATTCTGGCGCTTTTGGCAGGCCTCAAACAGGGTGAGGCGGTCTGGTTCCGGCAGAAATTGGTGGCCCACCCCCACAAAAGGTTGCTGGGTCCGCTTGGCGAGGTCGAGCAGGTCCCTTTTCTCCAACTTAAGGCCACGGAACAGCTCGAGTGGGATTTGCAGTTGCATTGATGTTCGGCTCGTCGGTGGAAAGTCCCTAGCCACGCCGTCGTGGGCCTGGCTCCTTGCCGCGACGCGCCTTGGTCGCCTCAAGAACTTGGCTCTCGCGCCACACCTTGTGCCGAGAGCAAACGAACAGGCGTTCCCCCTTGTCGGTCTCGGTCTGCTGGCTGTTCCAGTCCACGTCGGTTTCCCCGCAATAATCCACTTTCAATCTCGCATTTTGGCAGAGGCTCACGTCGGCGCAGGAGGTTCCTTCGACAATCTCCAGCGTCCCGATAATCTCCTCGCCCTCCGGTGATACGGCTTTCATCTGTTTCTGGCTGCGTCCGGTTCCAGCCTCCATTCGAGAAATGGCTGGTTTCGGCAGAGTTTGCGAATGGTCTCCGCGCAGGTGGCTCCCGGTTGAAGCAGGCCAAAAGGGTGGCGTTCGGGAGTCAGCCCATAATAGCCCGCCTGCTCTTGTCGGGTGCGCCGAAGCACGCCGCCCACCTGATATGGGGGCCGTCCCGTTGGCGCCAGGGCCAGGATTTCGTCGCGTTGCGGACTGTGCAACGGTGACAGGCGGCGCTCGAGATACGCGCAAAGGTTCGTAAACCAAACCCTGTTCGCCGGCTCCTTTTCGCCGCACGCTTGGCTCCCGTTCCGCAGGTAAGCCAGGAAACCAGGAGCCAGGCAGAAGGGATCTTCTTCCGGAGTTACATTCATCAGGGCCTGGACCTCTGCCTTGGGCAGCAGATGGCAACAGGTGCTCCATACCTGCGGCGGAAACTGCATTTGGACCACCGGAACGCAGTAGTCGGCCTTGACGATGTCTGCGGAGATCGGCGTTGCCGCATTCCACAAGGTGCTGAATCCATTCTCGTCCAGGAGAAGGTGCTTTTGGGCCGCTAGCTGGACCACTTCCGTGATTTCGCTGAACCCGGGAAAGCGTCCTTGAGTCAAGCGGCACTGCTCCAAGGTGTCTTTGGTGTCCTGCATTCTTTGCCGCAGCCGCGCCTCCAGACGCACCGGCAGGTGAAGCTTTTTCAGGAAAACGGGCGTTTTCGAGGCTTTGTGGTAGCAGATGACGGCGCGATCGAAATCAACCCGCCGGGCAGGTTCTTCAGGCGGGCTCTGTTTCCTGGGCGGGACGCAATCCACCAGGCATTTGTCGAGCTCCGCCCGGCCGCTGAAAACGTAGTTCTCCGCCTGGGTCTGCATCAAACAGGTGAAGCGGGCCAACAGTTGACGGACGGAAGTGTGGTAAAGCCCCAAGCGCCGATCCGAATTCGTTTCCTGGATTGCCTTTTCCAGCGCTGCCAGCGCTTCGTTCCAGCTTTGAACGGCGCAGTACCGCGTCTCTCGCAGCACCTCGAAGTTTTCCGTCGCCCAGGCCAAGGCTCCTTCGGCAACGACCAGGTGCGGTCCCTGGCAGGTTTGGCTGCTGGGCAACCGGTTCAACAATGTGGCCTCGGGCGTGAGCAGGTAGGCCCCCTGCAATTCCCTGTTTACATCGTGGAGATGGGAGAACAGTTCCTTTAGAAAATAGAACGTCGTGCCGTTCCGCAGGATCAGCAGGATCACCTGTTCCGCGTCGGGAAATGCGCTGCGCGCAGGAGGCAAAACCCTGGCGTGGAGAATTGGGAACGCAAGTATCTGGTTATCCGGGCTGGCGGCGATCCCGGTTGGCTTTCCCGCCTCGGGCGCAACGTGGCCCCACAACTCCTGGAGTTCAGGGAACCGTTGAAATACCGCTTGAAGGTCCGGGGACAAGATTTTGCCTTGTCCAATCAGACGCCGTTGCAGCAGGTGCGTCTGCGTCTCCAGTGCGTCGCGGAGGGAGAGGTTCATGAGCCTTCAATCTCGAGTTCCTTCAAGGTCATTCGCTGCCGCCCGGCACTGAGGAATTCCGTTGCCAAGACCAGCGGCCGGGAAATGCAGCGGGCGTCCGTGCTCGTTCCTTATCACGGTCCGCACGACCGTGAGGGCTTTGCGGACCAGCCTGCCGCGCTTGCGTTGTGCCAGGATTACCGTGTCGCCCTTCCGGCAGTTGAATTGCCTTGCCTCTCGCTTCACGCCTTTTGTTTGGCGTCAGAGTCGGCCTGCCGCGGTACTGCACGCTCCGGCGCTTAGAGAAGGACCGGGCGGGCAAACACGGCGGGGCCTTTTTTGACGAATGTGAGGCGCACCTCGATCCCCTCGGCGCTGACCGGGAATTGTCCGGTTTGTATGCCGCGGAACAGTTCGCCCAGTTCCGGCGACGACATCCGGTAGATGTGCGGCTTGCCCGGCTCGGCGTCTTCAAACACGGCCACCGCGCAGGAACTGCCCTTGCCCGCATACGAGAAGCGGATTCGCGCGGAGAATTCGATATTCTCCTGGAGCGTGGCGCCGGTGGGCGCCGGCGCGCGGCGGGAGACGCCCACGACCCGAATGCCGGTCAACCTGGGGTTGACCGCCCCAGGGTGCCAATAAAGCGGCTGGAAATACAGTCGCCAGCCCTTGCTCGGCCGCTTGACGACATCGCGCATGGGTCACTCTTCACACGGGTAGGCCTTGTGCGGATCGAATTGCGACAGGCTGCCGATGTTGCCTTCCGCAAGACAGTGAGCGGCGCGCCCGGCGGTTTCCTCGTTTTGAAAGCGCCTTTCGTCGCGGGAGGAATAATCGATGGGATAGTTCCCTTCAGCGCGGACAACGCGGGCGCCTCCGAGCCCGTCGGCTTCCACCGCAATCCGTTCATCCACATCGCCGTCATA
The DNA here is from genome assembly GCA_963749495.1 of uncultured bacterium. GTDB lineage: Bacteria > Verrucomicrobiota > Verrucomicrobiia > Limisphaerales > UBA8199 > CAVQND01. The sequence continues at coordinate 18,416 of CAVVMW010000007.1, read as the reverse complement.
AAGGGCAATAACGGCGTTGCGGTCGGAAATCTTAAGCCGCTGTCGCAGTCCTTTGAGCCGGCGTTCCAGGCGGCGGATTTCCTGTTTGATTAAGAGTGACTTTCTCGGATTCACGTCGGTTCAAGATTTTGAGGTGTTTGGCCAGCTTACGTAGGCCCGCCACCCCTCGTAAAAGCGCCAACCGGAAGCTGCCATGAGGCTTCTGGCAGGAGGATGGGGTGATTCCAATTCGGATTCAGGGACTCCTCGCTGAGTCGCTGATCTCCACATCCAACGAATGGTCTCCCCGTGGCTGCCATCTCCTCGAGTGATTTGCGCCGATGGATGGTGACCCCAAACTGGCGCTCGTATTTCGACAGAAGTGAAAAGCCAACCGGGTCAACCGCCTTTAGAGATGCCCATTGACCGGGCAGGCCAAAAATGCACCCTCGACAGGAAAGCCGACTCCAGCCGAGGCGGTAGGCCGGATGCGGATTGACACGGTGTCTCCGCATGATTTCCCACACCTGCTGTTCCTTCCACGAATGGATCGGCCTCCAGCGATGCACGGTTCTCTTGATGCTGGTGGTTCGATCCGTTTCGAACTCCTTGTAGCGGGCGCGGCAGGCGCTTTCTTCGGCCCGTTCACCGCTGATGAACAAGGTCTTCTTCCCCCGAAAGCGCGGCTGGTTGCGCAGCGCGATTACAGCAACATCAATCTTCAGATAGGCCGAGCACCAGCGAACGGCGAGATTTGACGAAACCTGCGGGAACTTGAGGCGCGTTCCGGGAGGGCCTTTCCCGCCAGCCTGTCCGAGCGAGCCTCCTGGATTTTCCCAGTGGACGGGCGCGGTCGGTGTCCGGTCTCTCAGCATTTCCCGCTCGAATCCTCCGATCCTCCAGGAGAAATAGAGAGGAACGCCAAAGGCGCGGGCAAAGGCCGCGCAATAAGCCGGCGTGCTCGGCCAATCCATCAGGTGCGATCCCTCGCGGCCATCAATGTCATGGTGCCAGAGCTCAATCCGGCTCTTGGGCACGTTGCGTTCGAGCAAATGGAGAAAGGCGGCGGTGGAGTCTTTGCCGCCGGAGAATGCGACCACGACATGGTCGTAATCGAGGGGATTGACCACATCTCTTGTTTGGCCAGGTCAGCGGGATTGAATCTCTTTTGCCGTTGGACTGGAGTGCGAGTTGGTGCGAGCCAGTTCCTGCTGCAACGCTTCGCGGGTGCCGGGGCTGTTCTTCAGGAGCTCCAGGATGAATCCAATGATAACGCGCGAATCATTCGGAATTTCGATGGTGCATCTCGCCATCTGGCGGCGGGAATTCTGAGGGGTGAGGATGATTTTATGGTCGAAACCGTCCACATAGATGCCGACTGCGATGATAGTCCCGTTCCGTCCCAGGCAGCGCGTGGCGGTGCTTGGCGGAAATGAAACCAATCCGTTTTCGGTGCCGCTCATGGGTGGTGGTGGCTGGAGATCGCCTGCACGGCGCTTTTCCTGGCGCCTATGCTGTTCCGAGCAGCGCCAGGAGTTCCGCCTCCGAAATGACCGGGATGCCCGCCTTCCGAGCCTTCTGCAGCTTGCTGGACCCGGAGGCCGGATCGGCGGCCACGAGATGGGTGATCTCCTTGCTGAACGTGTCCGTGTAATCGTGCCCCTTGGCCCGGATCAGTTGCTCGAAGTGGCTCTTGGGCTGGGAAAGCGAACCGGTGATGCAAAACCGGTATCCAGCGGCTTTGCCCGACACCGGGGTCTCCGGACCGATGATCTCCACTCCGGCGCCGAGGAACTTTTGGATGAGCGGCTTCTGGGCAAGAAGATCCTCCTGCAATCGCCGGCCGATGTTGGGCACTCCCGCCTGGTCGGCGAGTCGAACCAGTTTGTCCGAGAGCCAATCGTTGAGGGTGTTGAATTCGCCCGGCACGGCTTGCTGGATCAAGGCCACGCGCCGCTTGCCGAGTCCGAAGATGCCCAGGGAGCCCAGGAGTTGGCTGAGCGTCAGGCGCCGTCGTTTCTCGACCTCGGCGAGGAACTTGTCCGCGCGCTTCTGACCTAGCCGGACGCCGCTCCCGAGCCTAAGCGCGGCCAGTTCATCGCGCCGATCTTTGAGGGTGTAAAGGTCCGCCGCATCCCTGACCGCCATCTCCTCGATCAGGGCTTGGATGAGGTTCTCACCAACACCGACGATGTCCAGCGATGAAAGGAAGCGCTCGATCTTCCCGTAGAGCTTCGCGGAGCATTCCGGGTTGAGGCAGTAGAGCGCCGTGCTGTCGTCCCCCGAGACATTGCTGCGGCGGCCGACTTTGCCCTGGCACGCGGGGCAGCACGCAGGTTCTGGAATGGCGGCGGATTCCGGCGACTTTTCCACGAGCTCCAGGATGCGCGGAATGATGTCCCCGGCTTTGATCACCCGGACCTTGTCCCCGATGCCGACATTGAGCTGACGGATGTTGTCCCAGTTGCAGAGGGTCGCGGCAGTAACGGTTGTGCCGCCGATTTGAACCGGGTCGAACACGGCTGTCGGCACCACGCATCCCGTGTGGCCGACACTGATGGTCACACGGCGAATGATCGTCTCCGCCCCTTCCGCTTCAAATTTTAGCGCCACCTGCCCTTTGGGCCGCTGGTCGGCCTCACCCAAGGCAAGCTGCTCGGCGATGTTGTCCAACTTGACGACGATGCCGTCGATCCAGTACGGCAGCTTGGGCCGCTCCTGCTGGGTTTTCAGGTACCACTCCCAAACGGCCTCGGCTGTCCCCGTAAAGCTCGGAGCGTATTCAAACCCGAGGTTGCGCATGGCATGAGTCTGTGCTGTCTCCGTGGCGCATAGCGGCTGGCCGCTGCTGTCGAAAGCGCGGAAAGCAAACACCTTGAGAAGGTCGCTTTGCTGCCCGTTCTTCCGGCGGGCGATGCCCACGCAGCAGTTGCGCGGGTTGGAGAGGGCATCGGGGTCCACTTGGGCCGACCAATCCTCGGTCGGCAGGATGACTTCCCCGCGCATGAATCCTGTAAAGGGCCGGCCTTCAAACAGGCACCGCGCGGGGATGCCCCGGAACTTGAGGGCGTTGGCGGTGATGTCCTCGCCCGCCAACCCGTCTCCGCGCGAGATGGCGGCCACCAGGCGCCCATTCTGGAACTCGAACGAGAAGGAACCTCCATCCATCTTGTAGGAGGCGTGCAGCAATTCGCCCTCAGCCCCGATCCCCTTCACCCATTTCTGGAACTCTGCCAGATCGACGGCTTTGGAGAGGGATCCCATGGGAATCGTGTGCTGCCGTTTCTGCAGATGGCTGTCCTGGATGCTGGCGCCGACCGTTTTGAGTCGCGGGTCCCCAGGCGCCAGGCGCGCGAGTTCCTCCTTCCACTGGTCGTACAAGGCGTCCTCCACGCGGGCTTGTCCCCGTGTGTAATAGGCCCCATCCGCTTCATCGATCAGACGCCTCAACTCGGAAAGCCGTGAATTTGTGCCGCCATCATTTTTCATATGCTCTTAGTTGGATGGGGTTTCAGTTGGGAGCGGGGCGTGGAGGGCGGCTGCGGAGGCAGGCCTCTGGTTGCTTGCTCGATCCTTCACAGCCTTGCCCAGAACGGCCTGGATGGACTCCAGCAAGCGTATTGCTTCGGGAAAAGCCGCGCTGCAAACCAGTGCCCACACGTCCAGGGCCAGATCGTCGCCATCCAGCAGGAAACGCATCCCGTTCCAGGCATAGATGTACGAGGCGCTCAACGTCAGTTCGTGCCCGAATGCGGCGCCGTATCGGCAGTTCCAGTCATCGGTGACGCTTTGCCAGGAACGCCTGGGTGTGTTTTGCTGGTGCAGTTGGGCCAGGTCTCTGGCGATCAGTTTTGGCGAAGCGCCGAGCCGGTACTCTTTGACCGCGGCATGTTTGTGGATTTGGTTGAAACTTGGCGGCCGTGGAATTATGCCGAGGCGCGCGCAACCGGCTTGGTAAACCAACACTGGACTCCCGGGCCTGCGTCCTGTAAGCAGGGCTAACTGCCGTGTCGCCCATTTGGGCTGCAACCGGCCCGCCAATCGCTGCACCTGGACCAAAGTATCCATGGCTGCGACCAGTTCGGCCGGGTCCCTGTTCGTGTGGAAGCGGATCGCGGGACCCCCGCTCGGCCGTATCTCCACTACTGGGCCATCGTAATAGACCGTTGGGGTAACGGACATCTCATATCCTGCTCGCTGCACCACGAGAGCCGTCGTGGCGGGGTTGGCGTGGGGCACAGGGCGTTCAGTGAAGACGATTTGAGCCTTTCGGAGAGCATCCCTGAGCTTGTCGAGGGTCACATTTTTCAGTTTGACCCCATAAACACGCCCGTAGCGCCTTACAATGGAGATATGAAAGTCAAATTGCCGAAACCTGCGCCCAATGAGGAGCGGGTCCGCGAAATCCAACAGTGGCTCGGGGCCCATGGGGGCAGCGTCGCCAATGCTTATGTCGTGCATGCAGCCGCCCTGGGTGAGTTGGGCGCCGAACGCGGGGTGATTGAGAAGATTCTCTGGCGCGTGCCCCGCGAGAAGCCGGATCTGGCGCTCACTGGTGAGGCGATGATGGAAATGCTGGCCCCCAAACGCCTGATGCGTGAGGTTCGGAAGCAGCTCAAACTGGACGGCCAGGAGCACGAAGCCCATGCCAAGGCCTTCGAACAATCCCGCCGGCGAGCTCATTGCCAGCAAGGTTTCCGCCGGCACGCAGAACCGGGAGGCTGTGATTCGGGAGGTCGAGTCTTGGTTCAAGCTGGCCCTGCCGGAGATGCGCGATACCAAAGCCATCCTGCGCGCGACGGAACTGCGTCTGGAGGCAGCTTGCGACATTCATCCGGTAACGCCTCCCTTGCAGGCCACGACCGAGCAGGTTGAGCAGTTAAACAAGCGCGAACCCGGTCGCGTTTACATCGACAAAGACGGTGGCGAGCTGCTCCTGCTCAAGCCCGGGGAGCAGGCCCTGCTGGATGAAAAGGGCTTGCGCATCGAGAACCGGGCGCCGGCCATCCCCGCCCCGGCAATGAGTTGACCGCCCTTGGCCGCAGATGCCTGTTTACTGGTCGAGCGGAGCCACCAAGCAGAACGGGTAACGCCCCCTGGGCGCTTACTCCTCAATCTGGATGAATCTCCAAACGGGGTCGTTCGCGGGCACGGGTTCCTGGCGCAATAATCGGACCAGCGCGGAATTTCGGGTCAAAGCGACGTGGCTGCCGCGGGCCATCGCCACGAACAGGTACGCCAATTGCATCCCGAGCGGGCCCTTCCAGGACGCAGTGATGTCGTAGAACCGCGAGGCCCACTTGGCGATCAGCCGGGCTCGTTGGTCTCCAGTCATTTCCCGCTTGATCCGAGGCTTCGACAAAAGGAAAGGCTTCACCTCGACGACCTCGATGAACTCTTCCCGACCAGGCTCAATGTCCATTCGCAGCAGCTTAATCGCCTGCGCAGGGCCTGGTTTTTCCTCGCCCTTCTGAGCGATGATTAAACCCGGCGTGAAGCCGTCCCGGTGGGAGAGGGTCACAACAAAGTGGCGCGGGTTCTTCATGCGCTCTTGTTTGAAGGGCTTTTACCGGCGTTGAAAGAGTGACCTCGATGGCCGAGGAAACTGGGATTGTCGGGAACTCATGCGGCCACCGGTATTGTCGCAGTATTCGGACGGAACACTTGGCCGCAGAAATGGCAAATCAGGTTTCCATCTCCGTTCAGTTCAGTCTGGCCGTTGCAGCGCGGACAATTCTGCAGCGATGATTGTGCCGACGCTGCCGGCGTTAAGCCGGACCCTATGGCGTTCGGCTTCTCTTCCAGCGGGAGTTCCGCCTCGACTCCAGGGGACCGGACGGCGAGGAGGCTTGCTGCGCTCTCAGGCCTTTCGAGCACGAGCCTCCTGACTTCCGCAGCGGGCAGCCAGACACAGCATCGCGCAAAACGACCCCGCCCGCTGTCCAACAAGACGCTTGCACGCCACTCCGATTGCGGAGGGAAAATGAGGGGAAGCAAGGCGCGCCAGTTCTTGCCGGCAGCGAATTTTGCCAGGGCGTGCAGTTCGACTCGGTTCAATGCTGCAATCTCCACGTTGCTTGGCCGGGAGAGCATCCGGATCCGAGCCGAAGGGGCGCCTGTAAACGAGGCCAGGCCGCCGAGCAATGCTTCCGGGTCTCTTGCGGGCAAGTCGTAAAGGAGACCGTCGGACGTGGTGAGGGTCTGGTCCGGTCGAGTTCTGGTCCTCCTGCGGACCTGCTTGATCCTGGGGTCAAGAAGCAGGATTCCCTGCTTGCCGGTGATTTCAACGCGGAATCGGATTTTTTCGCGAGGGTCACAACGCCAGGCGCGCAGGAGAACGCGCGTGAATTCCTCAGCCCCGTGTCTTCTCACCTCAAAGTTCATTGGCCCGTCGGGGGTTGCGTGTCGAGGTTCCTCGGTGCTGAGCGCCGGTAATCCGGCTCCGCCTCTTGGCCAGGCCCGTGCCCAGGGCTGCTTTGAGCAGATCTTTGGCCCTCAGTCGTGCTTTGGCCCAATCTGGCTCCCGGAACACGGCCATGGTCTCGCTCTCTTGACCGTCCTGGTCAAAATAATAGGTCCAGAGCCGGCAACGGCCACTGCGACGCTGGTAAAGCTCGAAAGTCGGCGATGTGGCGCCGCCGGAGTGCAGGATCACGCGATTGGTGATCGGTGATCTCATTTGCGGATCTTCACCAGCACCGTGCGGATATTGGTGCCGCTGGCTTTGAACGTGCCTTCCGGCAGTTCTTCCACTTCGTGCTCCAACTGATCGAGCCAGGCGCGGAACCCGGCGTGCTTGCGATCGGTCCGATACTGCCAGGCGGGCGACATGACCGTGACGAGAATGCCACCGGGTTTGAGCAGGTCATACATGTGGCGCACGTGGTCAACGTCCTGGCCGCTGCGGAAGGGCGGGTTGGCGACGATCCGGTCGAAGACGCCGAATTCCCCGTTGCACTGCAGAAAGTCGCCGTAATGGACGCGCTGGGCGTGGGCCGCCAGATCGACCAAGGCTGAGTTCAATTCCACCGCGGTGCGGTGGACCGTGTGCGGCATCGCCTTCAGGATGGCGCCTCTGCCGGCACTGGGTTCCAGGACCCTGTGGCCTTCACGTATGTCCGCCAAAGCGACCATGCGGCGGGCCAACTCGGGCGGCGTCTCGTAGAACTGGTACAGCTTCTGGAAATCGGTGACCTCGCCAGCCATCACCGCCTCATCCACGCGCTCGGCGCAGTCGCCGTCAAAGACGTGGGCGCCGATGCTCCGGTTCCATTTGCCGCCGAGCAGTTCGATGATCTTGGCAGTCTGGACGTAAAGCTCCCGGGGCAGATGGCGTGGCAGGTGCAGTCTGTTTTCCTCGCACCGTGACTGTTTGAGCACATCGAGGACTTCGCTGGGAATGACCTTGTTCATGGCTGTTTGTTTGGCGGGTGAATCCCAAGAGGGGGAATCAACGCGGAATTCAGCCGGTCACCGTTCAGCCAGCGTTGCAGGAGTCGGAAGGGACTGGGGCGCGCTGAAGCCCACGAATTAGGTCGAGAAGCACGGTGTTGATGGCTCGCTCTGCGCTCCCTCGCTTGAATAACACTGCAGCAAGCGCCATGATTCCGCACGTGAAGAACGCACCACCCGCCGAGGCCGCCAAGCTGGTCAAAGTCTGCGACCGGCTGAGCCAACTCGCCCCCGAGCTCAAACGCGGTGAGAGCTTCTCCGTCACGCGCCTCACCTGCCTCAAAACGGTTTGCGCCAACCACAAAGTGGCCGCCAGCTTTGCCCGCTACCTGGTCAACCTCGCGGGCGGCCCCTCGCGTATGCAGGGCCGTATTTCCCCTCAGGAGAGGCGTCTGCTCTCCCTTTCTCGGAAGATGCTGGCAGTCCACCGGCCAACCCGCCGCCGCGCAATTGAATCACCTCTATGGGACCTGCTGAGGCAATTGGAGGAGTTCCAGAATGAATACAAGAAGTCGCGCTGGGGGCCGGTACGCCTCATCAAGAGCAAGCGCCTGCTGGTGGTTGAAGAGGCCCTTCGCTGTATCCTCTCCCCCCATGAAGCGGCCTTTTGGGCCTATCAGGCGGCCAAAGACTACGCGGAACGTTTCGATTCCCGTTCGCCCTTTGGGCTTGTCCGCGCCTCCGCCCCGGCCATCATGGACATGGCGAGATTCTGGCGCCGGGAGGCAAAGCGGAGCCAGAACGCTGAGCGGCCACCCGAGCGTCGGTCGGATTTCGGGGAGTAAACGGCACGAGCGCCTCCCCTCGCACGGCCCCTTGCCGCAAGCCCGGCGTTCGGTAACGAAGAGACACCTGACAATGAAAGACCGTATCGAGAAAGCCGATCTGGCCAAGCTGCTGGCCAGGCGAATGAAGAGCGACGAGCAGACCGCTTCCGCCTGGCTGGACGCCATGATCGAGAGCCTTTACCAATGTTTCAAAAAAGGCCAAAAGGTCACCCTGCCCGGCCTGGGCGGTTTCTACCTGAGACCGGGAGGCCCGACCTGCGTGTTCAAATTCAACCCCGCGCAACGCCTGCGGGCGCTCTTTGGCTGGTCCTCAACCTATAAGGGGAATGGGTAGCAATGTTTCATCTCTACTCCTTTGATAGCAGGGCCAGGGAACGGTGGCAGAGCTTGGCTGAGGAATGTCAGCGACGGCTGACCGAACACCATATCGTGCCGGGGAATCCCGGCACGATTCTGAAGGACATCGGCATGTTGCTTGAGTTTGTTGGCCCTCGGGGCATCGTCACCCAGGGCCGCAACGCAACGTTTCCGGCCGACCGACTGCCAGAACTCAACGCCAAAGTCGGCCATCCCATCAAGCTGGCCTTGAGACGCGCCTTGCTCCAGGATTACCCGAACCTGGCGGGGCTCTTTATCCTCCTCCGGGTGATGGACTTGGTTGAGGTGAAGGGCAAACGCCTGGTTCCGGGCCCCATGGCCCTGGAATTCTGGCCAAACTTGAACCCCACCGAGCAGTACTTTGCCCTGCTTGAGGCCCTGCTGTTCCAGGCGCAATCATCGGTGCTGGGCGGTGAGCGCAGGCGGGTCGAGGAGCCGGCCGTTGAAACGGTGCCGATATTCCTGGGCCAACTGAGCGACCGTTGGCGGAATTTTGATCTCTACGATTCCACGTCCAGGCTGGGAATCCACGGCGAGATTCCTCCCTGGAACCTGTTCGTGCAGCAGCAATTGGGCCTCATTGAGATCCGGCCGCGCCCCTACCGGGAGGACGAACGGAGGGAGTGTGGCGCACGCGGTTGGCTGATCGGCGGCGCCAGACTCACCGCCTGGGGAACGGCCGTCACCTGGGCACTACTGGAGTTCTTGAAAAAGGAGTAACCGTTCACGGGTTTCGACGCATCGCTTGAGCACATGATCTGAGCAGACCGTAGATTTTGCTGGCGTCACAGAGCGACCCTTGTTAGGGTGCGTGGCTGTGGACCAGGATTTAGTGATTAGGCGCCGGGTTATTCGGCAAGCCGACCTGCTGCTCATCCAACAGTTGATTGAGCAGGAGGGATCCCAGGGACGCAGCCATATTTCCAATCGCCTCTGCGAGATTTGGAACTGGCGACAAGCCAGTGGGCGCTTTCGTCAGATTGCCTGTCGCGACCTGCTCCGTCGGCTGGAAGCGCGCGGGCTGATCGAGTTGCCTCCCAAACTCCGTGAGGCTCGACGAGCAGGTTATCGCAATCGAACCTCGACACCCGATCTCCTGGATTGCAGGCCGTTGACGGGCAGGCTGCGAGAGTTCCAAAACCAGATTGGCATTCAGTTAGTCCAGGAATCCAACCAGTTGGCCCTCTACCGTGGACTGGTCGGAACGTATCACTACCTGGGCTATCAACAGGCCACTGGAGCGCAACTCAGATATATTGCTTACTTCCAGGACCGGCCGATTGCCTGCCTGAGCTTTGGTCCGGCCGCCTGGAAGATCGGGGCCCGCGATCAGTTCATTGGTTGGTCGGCGCAAGCCCGGCAGCAAAACCTTCGGTGGGTGGTCAACAATGACCGCTTCGTGATTCTTCCCTGGGTTCAAATCAAGTGCCTGGCTTCGCATCTATTGGGCCGGACCGTGCGCCAGCTTCCGGGCGATTGGTCAAGGGTTTACGGTCATGATCTGGCTCTGGTCGAAACGTTTGTGGAAAAGCGGCGCTTTGCCGGGACAGCCTACGCGGCGGCCAGTTGGATTTGCGTGGGGCAAACCCTGGGACGAGGCCGCAATGATCGGACTCACGACCAGGCCGCCCCCATCAAAACGATCTGGCTGCGCCCGTTGCGAGAGGATTTCCGGTCCTTCCTCTGCCAGGAACAATAGCCATGGGCTGGTTCATCGGAAAAAAACGACTGCGCCAGTTGGAGGAGGAAAATGCCCAACTCCGCCAGGACAAGGCGCGCCTGGAGTCGCGGGTGGCCCAACTCCAAGCCGAAAACGCCCGGCTCATGAATCAACTGGCCGCCGCCCGCAAGCATTCGGGGAACTCCTCCAAACCGCCCTCCAGCGACATCGTCAAACCCAATGGGCAGCGGCGCCAGAAAAAGTCCAAGCGACGCATCGGCGGGCAAAAGGGACATCCCCAACACCAGCGGCCCGCCTTTGCTCCCGATCAAGTTGATCAGCGGATCCCCTTCCGCCTCAAACAATGTCCGGTTGATCCCTCCCACCGGATTAGCCCGGCGGAAGGGCCGGAGCACCAACGCACGATCCAACAGGTCGAGTTGGTGGAAAAACCGTTCCGAGTGGTCGAGTATACGGCTTACAGCATTTGGTGTCAGGACTGCGGCTGCTATCACCAGGCCCCTTTGCCCGGGCCCATCGTCCAGGCCGGACTGTTCGGCCCCCGCTTGACCGCCCTGGTCACTTATCTCAAGGGCCGGCTGCACGGTTCTTACAGTGGGATCCGGGATTTTCTGGGCGAGGTGGTCGGCGTGTCGGTCTCGCGGGGCTATCTGGCCAAACTCTGCCACAAGGCCACTCAGGCCTTCGCCGCACCCTACGGCCAGCTACTGGCCTTGTTACCGCGGCAGAGCCACCTCAACTGCGATGAAACCGGACACAAAGACAACGGACACCGGTTCTGGACCTGGTGCTTCCGCGCGAGCCAGTTTGTCGTCTTCAAAATCGAGGCCTCGCGCGGCGCTGAGGTTCTCGAGCGCCTGCTGGGCCAAGAGTTCCAGGGCATTCTGGGCTGCGACTATTATGCCGCCTACCGCAAATACGCCCGCCAATGCTCGGTCCTGGTCCAGTTCTGTATGGCGCACTTGATCCGGGACGTCAAATTCCTGTGCGAATTCCCCGAGCCCGGCGTCCAACGCTATGGCAAAGGGTTGTTGGCGGGCCTCAAGGCCCTGTTCTGGACGCTGCACCGCAGGGACCAACTGAGTGCCCGCGCCTTCGAGTCGGAGCTGGCCGCCGCCCACGACCAAATCTGGCGCGCCGCCCTGTCGGGTTCGGGCGGCCCCTTTCACCGGTTGATATGGAACATGGCCGAGCGATTTTACCGCCATGGTGAAGCCTACTTTCAATTCATCACCACCCCGGGCATCGAACCCACCAACAATGTGTCGGAACAGGCCATGCGCTTTGTGGTGATGGATCGGCACATGACCCAAGGCACCCGTAGCGCCCGAGGGCGGCAGTTTTGTGAGCGACTCTGGACCGTGCTGGCTACCTGCTCGCTACAGCATCGCTCCCCCTTTGATTGGATTTGTCAGGCCCTGAGCGCTTGGTTCAAAGGACAGCCGGTTCCTTCCCTATTAGCCGATTCCTCCTGACTGACGACTTGAGGTGTGAACGGTTACATGAATCTGGCTTCCATGCGGCCGCATGGCGAAGTCGCCTCCACCGGGTTTTGCCTGGCCGATCCGGGCAGGGAGTACTTGGTCTATCTGCCTCAGGGAGGAGAGGTGACAGTGGACCTTGGGCCTGCGTCGGGGCAGATGAACGTGGAATGGCTGTATGCAGCCGAAGGGACTCTCACGCACGCCGAACCGGTCCTTGGTGGCGGCCAACGGACTTTGAGAGCACCTTTTGGCGGGGATGCCATCCTGCACTTGTGGAGCAAGTGCCGTGCAGTGACCGCGAAGAAATTGGCCTTTCAAAGCGGCGGCGAGCTGTGCTACTTTGCGCGGAAATGAAAGAAGCCGACGCGCAGTTGGAGGCCGCAGTGCGAACGCTGCGCAGCTACGGAGCCCGACGCGTGCTGCTGTTCGGCAGCTATTTGCATACTCCCGAGGCCGCCCGCGACATTGACCTTGCCGTGCAGGGTATTCCGCTGCGCCGCCTGCTGGACGCGGACCTGGCCCTTTACAAGCTCTTACGGCGCTCTTTCGATCTGGTGAGCCGCGAAGAGGACCCGGCATTTTTCGATCTCATCCAGGCCGAGGCCAGGGTGCTTTATGAAGAGGGCTGACTTGGCCGGGGCCATCGCTTTGGAACTGACCCGCCTGCAACGGGTCTCGGAGGTCGTGACACCGCTGCTGGCTGCCGCCAGGGAGGACTTCAAGCCCTGGCACGCGGCGGCTGGCGCGAAATACGTGGCGGACCTGTCCACGGGCCTGGAAAACCTGTGCCGGCGACGCTATGCCTACCTTGCAGTCCGGCCACCTGGTGGGCCTGAATCCCACGTCCGTGTCCTCGAGGACTTCTTGGCTGCCGAAGGCCTGGGTGCGGCGTTGAGGCCGGAATTGGCGGACCGCCTCAGGAAGTACCTGCGCTTTCGCCACCGATTTGCACATGGCTACGGCCACGAGGTGGCGTGGGAAATGGTGGAGGAACCGCTCCGTCTGTTGCCCGACACCGTGCGGGTCCTCGGTCAAATCTGGCAGCGCTGGGTAGAGGAACTCCCGGAGGAGGGATCCTAGGCCGCGGGCGGTAAACCCCAGATCAACCGATGCGAGGAACCATGCTGGACGCCTTTGAGAGAATAGCGAGCCTCTATGTCGAGTGCTTCATGCGTCCGGCATGGGAAGACAGTTCGGGCTACGAAACGGATCCATGGTCATCTCTCCGGCTCTTTCTGCGCGCGTACGCGTTTGAGCGACAAGGGAGTTCGCGGGATTACGCCTTTGCGGCGGTTGACGCGATAGACCTGAGTCGGTCCGTGCCACTGGACGCGGGATCTGCCGAACAAGGTCTGGTCATGCTTCAAGGAGCTGCTCTGCAAAGCGCTCCAGAAGGAGGACCTCAAAGCGGGCCTCAATTGCGCCAATAATCCGCTGTGCCCGGGTGGGACGACGTACGAGCGGTTTTACAAGAAGAGTAAACGCAGCAGCACAGTAAAGAATCTATCCGTTGTTCACGTCGCCAGCGAATTGACAGCACGACACGCCACCACCTTGGTCGCCTGGGCGCGAGACGGCCTGAAAGGCGAGGACGTTGGGGGCGTTCACAGTAGGCTCTGCGATAATTTCGATCTATTGCTGTCAAAACACTGCGCTGACCTGGAGCGCTCGGGAAGAGCCCTTGAGGAGTGCAGGTTGATTCAGAGCTTTTGCGGCAAACACTGCAGTTGAGTGCCTTGCGGATGAACCCGACCGGTTCTTTTTTTGCCGGGCCCCGGATGACCTTCACCATGGCGGCCTGTCTCGTCACCATGGCTCTTGCCGCCCAGGAGTTGGCGCAGCCCGGCTCCGGCGACGAACGTCCGCACCTCAGCGAGCAGGATCTTTCGCGCGGCCGCCTCGAAGACGAGCTTGTCGAGGGAGGGCGAGCGCTTCCGGATTCTGAGCCGGCCATGCCGGTGTCGCATACCGTGCGCAATGTCGAAGGTTGGACGGTTCAAGTGGATGATCGGCTGCTGGCCCCTCCCGACGATGCCATCGGCGCGCGGGCGCTCCGCTTCCTGCAGTCCAGGCTGGCCGACATCAAGGCGGTGATGGCCGCGGAGCCGTTGAAAAAGCTCCAGGCGGTGACCATCGTGCTCGATCTGAGCCACGGCAAGCTGCGCACGATGCAGTATCACCCCAGCGCCGAGTGGCTGCGGGATAACGGCTACTCGACCAACCTCGCCAAATGCGTTCACGTTCCGGTGGCCGCCGATTTGCCCACGCCGCGGAATATCAACCAGCAGCCGTGGGTTGTCTTGCACGAACTGGCCCATGCCTATCACGACCAGGTGCTGGGCTTCGAGGAGCCCGGCATCCTGAAAGCCTACGAAGACTTCAAGCGGAGCGGCCACGGTGAGGGCACGCTGCTGTATGACGGAACCCGCACCCGCCACTATGCGCTGACCGACCACAAGGAATTCTTCGCGGAGATGACCGAGGCCTACTTCGGCCTGAACGACTTCTTCCCCTTCAACCGCGCCGAACTCATGACCGCAGAGCCGGAAATCTTTGACCTGATGCAGACGATTTGGGGGCCCGTTGCGGGAGTGCAAACCAAGTCCCTGAAGGCCGCCGGATCACCAGGCCTGCCCACGGCTCCGGGGGCGAGCCTCCCGTTTCCGGACTTTCGGACGCTCGCCGAAGGCCCTCAGCAGGTCCGTCTCTTGCCCGGCCAGCACGAGTTCGTCTTCAGCATGTATGGTGCGCCCGGTGACCTGGAAACGCTTCGGCAGTTGGTCGGTGTGATGCGTGAGCGGCGAATCGGCAACGGCTTCGATCCCGGGCCGGGCACCGGCCCGGCCTCCAAGCCCATTTTCGATTACCTCGCCACCGTGGGCTGGCCGGTCGTCTCTTATTCCGGCGGCGAAATGCAGATCAAAGGCGGACATGCCGTGCTGGGCCCCGAGAACCTGGCGTTGCTGGAGGCCATGGATCGGGCGGGACTCTTTACCGCGGTGCAACTGGGCGAATGGGGCTACTACTTCCACAACCTGGCCAACAACGAATCCTGGTGGCGCGAGGTTTTTGGCCGGGACTTCGACGCGTTCAAGCACCTGATGAAACCCAAGGGCCTGGCCGGCTACGACCGCCGCCCCGCCGGTCGCAGGGAGTGCTACGAGGTGATGCGGGATTATTTCCAGAGCCGGCAGCGCGACCTTTTGGGGCGGGTGATCAGCGTGACGGGCCATTCGCATTACGAAGCCTATGCCGGAGAATGGGGCGCCCGGTGCATCGGGTTGGAGGTGGGCGAGAACATTGCCTTCACCCAGTCGAAACTCGCGTTTGCCCGCGGCGCCTCCCGGCAATGGCAGAAGCCCTGGTCCGTGCAGGTAAGCCCGTGGCTTTCCGGGGCCTGCACGACCAGCGGCCCGTTGCGGAACGAAGGCGGCGGCGCCCGCGGCCTGGACGCGGGCCATTCGCTGAGCTTTTACGAGCGAATGTGGTTGCACGGCTGGTTTGCCGGGGCCGCCATGGTCACCCCGGAGAACAGCATCGCGAGCTTCTTCGAAAAGCCTGAGCCGCCATGGACGCTGACCTCGCATGGCCGCAAGGCCGTCGAGGTCTTCGACTTTATGCGCCACCACGACCGGGGCGTGCCTTATATGCCGATCGCCATAGTCCTGGACCACTTGGCCGGCTACAACGCTTATATGGACAAACCGTGGGGCATCCTCGAGCCCACGGCCGGCGACCGGGAGGTCTGCGACTTGTTCGACTTCCAATTATTCCCAGGCAGCGACCACATTCACACCAACCCGTTCCCCAACAACCCTGAATTCAGTTACCTGCGGCCAACACCCTACGGTGAGGTGTTCGATGTCCTGCTCACCAGTGTTCCGCCGGGGATCCTGGCGAGCTACCCGGTGATACTGCTGGCGGGGGACATCGAATTCGACACGGCCTTCTTAAGCGAGTTGGATAATGCTCTTCGCCGAGGCAGCCGGCTCCTCTTGTCGCCCCGCCATCGCGAGGTCTTGGGCGCAGCCGAGTTTCGCCGTCTCAGTGGCCAAGGGGCTGTGGAAGTGCTCGAACCGTGGACCAACCCGGTAACGCGCCGGCCCGCCGCCGTCTCGAACGACCGGCTCCGGAGCCTGGTGCAGCAGCATCTTCCCGTCGAGGTGTCGGGCGACCCGGTCCAGTTCCAGATCAACCGAACTCCACACGGATGGGTGATCGAGCTCGTCAACAATGCGGGAGTGACCAAGAAACCGGGCGAGCCGGCGGTGACAGACGCCGCCGCCGTTGCTCGCGTGCGTGTGAGACCGCAGATGCCTTGCCAGTCCGCCCGGGAATGGCGCGCTTTGAGGACCCACGATAATCCGGCCGTTGTCGATGTGGAATTGGGGCCCGGCGCCGTCGAGTTCGTTGAATTGACGCCGGCCGCGAATTAAGGGGGCGATCACCGTGCTCTCGGAAGGGGAAGCGTCACTGAAATGTCTGTTCAATGGTCGCGAACTATCATAAAACGCATATCTCATGAACCTGAGAGCGTGTCTGAGGTGAAATGAAACCATATCTTCTCCTGTCCGCGGCCTGCCTTGTCGTTGTAGCCATCCAGGGTCCGGCCGCGCCGGTTGGCGCTCCGGCTGACTCAGCCGGCCTGCCGGACCTCCTCGATCCCCAAAACCTCACGGCCTGGTGCGTGGTGCCATTCGATGCCCGCAAGCGCGGGCCCGAGCAGCGGGCCGAGATGCTGCAGCGGCTCGGCTTCAGGAGTTTCGCCTACGATTGGCGTGCCGAGCATGTGCCGACGTTTGACGCCGAGATCGAGGCGCTCAAGAAACACGGCATCAACCTGGTGGCCTGGTGGTTCCCGACGGAGGCCGGGGACCCGAACGCGCGCCTTATCCTTGAAGTGATCAAGCGTCATACCATCCATCCCCAGTTGTGGGTCATGGCTCCGGCAGTCCCACCAAAACAGACGCGGAGCAACGACAGCGGATCGGGCAGGAGGCGGAGCGGATTCGCAAAATCGTGGAGCTGGCCGCGCCTTACGGTTGCCCCGTCGAGCTGTACAACCACAATGGTTGGTTCGGCCAACCGGACAACGAAGCCGCCGTCATCGAGCGCCTGAAACAGCTCGACGTAGGCGGCGTGGGGATGGTGTACAACTTCAGCCACGGTCACGCGGACGTTGCGAATTTCCCGGCCATCTGGAAGCGCATCCAGCGGTACGTCGTGGCGGTGAACGTGACCGGTATGGTGGCCGATGAGCGCCTGATCCCGCCGTCGCAAGGTGACCACGAGCTGGCGATGTTGCGGACGATCCAACAAAGCGGTTGGCGCGGCCCCATCGGCCTCATCGCCGAGCAAGGCGGCGATGCGGAGGTTACGCTGGGCCAGAACCTGCGCGGCCTGGAACAGTTGAGAAAGGACTTGGCGCAACCGAGTTCGGAAGCCTTGCCGCTGAAAACAGCCGTGTCGCAATACGGCATCACGTGGACCTTCGAAAAACCGGCCCGCGTGGGACAGTTTATCAACGGCGACTGGTACGTGGTCGGGCCGGTGAATGTGATCAGGATTGACCCGGCGCCGCGCTATGGCAGCGAGGTCACCGACGATGAGCTCGATGGCCGCGAGAAGGTCCCTCTCGAACAACGTTGTCGGAACGGCTCGATGCTCAACGCGCCAGCGCGGCTGGAGGTGGCCTGGGATTCCGGCGTCCTGAATTATTATCATCCCGAGCATCGGGCGCGCCTGCCCATTGCTATGCAGCCGGGCGACAGCCTCGCCTCCAGCATCAGCCTCCGCCGGGGCGAAAAGGTGACCTATACCTATCACCCCGGGACGGTGCGCGGCGAGGGCGACAACAGCCCAGTCAAGGTCGTCGCCGTGCTCACCTGCGTCGCGGAGCCGCTGCCGGCCGATGCCTTTCGTCCAGGCTATTGTGGCCACGACCCCGGGATTTTTCTGGCCCGCCACCTTAAACGCGAACTGCTGCCGCGCTTCGACCAGCCCAAGGAAGCTCCGGACCCCGCCAGGTTCGCCGAACTCATCCAGCGGCCCTGGTGCGACGCGGGTTTCTTCTCCTTCGACGTGCCCCAGGAGAGCATGCCCAATTACGCCCAGGCGTATGCCCAAGTCCTTGCCGACGCCGTCCTCCTGGCCTGCTGCGCCGGCACCGGCCCGAGGACAAGGAACTCCTGCTGATCAACGTCGTTCAGATCGGCATCAACCATTACAGCCTGGTGCGCCACGGCCATCCCGGCTGGGCCGCCCACGGCGGCCACGGGTCCGGACGCAAGTTCCCCATCGTCTTCGCCGGCGCCATGCTCGGCGACGAGGCCATGGCCAACATCAACCGGAGCTTTCCCCAGGCCCACTTCGGCGAAGACGAACAGACTGCCTACGGCGATTGCTGGACCGGCGCCAAGGTCGTCTTCACCGGCCATTCGGGCATCGACCAGGTTACCGGCATTGGGCGCGACTTCGTCAGGGCGGGCAATCCCTGGGGTCCCTACGAACATCTGCCTCCCGATAAATGGGTCCCCGAAGAGTTCCGCAGCGAGGCCTATCGCCGGGCAAACACCTCGACCTGCTTCGTCGCCCAGGCCCTCGTCCTGCGGGCGATGCGGTTCGAGGGGGCCTGGCACCACGACGCCTTCTTTG
>CAVVMW010000006.1:0-1253836 GCA_963749495.1 uncultured bacterium | reverse complement strand
AGCGCGCACGTCGAATTGTTCGGCAAAAACCCGCCGCAACAACTCCACCTGGGGTCCAGCCGCCGCCCGCGATGGCTCGGGCTGGCCCAGCCACTCCAGCAGTTGCCACGCATCGCTGCCCGCCTCCGCTAACTTGCGTCCCAGCGTCTCAGCGCTGGCCCGGTAGTCCACTTGGCTCTCCACATAGCGTTCCCACAGCCCGACCCAAAAGCGTGGGCGCGCATCGGCCGGCAGCGCCTCCGCCAGTTCATGGAGGGCCAGCCGCAAGCTTTCCCGCACGCAGTCCAGCCGGCTCATCTTGGCTACCCGCCCGAACATCTGGGTGGAGTCCAGTCGCTGACGACTCTGCCGAGAGACCAAACCCGCTTTCTCCAAGGCGTCCAAAATTGTCGTGAAGCCCAAGGCACTCTGCCGGCACTCCTCCAGACGGTCGCGGAAATTGCCCAAGCTGGTGGGGTGGAACACCGGATCGCCCAACTGCCGGTTCAAGGCAAAGTTCCACCCCGCGTGGTACTGGAGCATCTCGACGGCTTGCCGGTCGGGCACCCCGTCCAGGTATTGAAGGATGCTGGTGCCCAGCATGAAGACCGGCTCCAGGGCCACACGCCCGTTCTCCAGACAGTAGCACTTTTCCAAAGTGGCCCGAGCCGCCACTAGGCGCGGGTAAACCACTTTGGCAAAGAGGCGGTAGCGGTCAGTGGGGGCGAACATGCTGGCCGAGAGCCCCGCCGTAGAGAAGAGCTCCCCCTGGGTCGAGAAGTCGGGCAAGCTCATAGCCGGGCTCCCCAAGACCAATGATTGGCGCTGGACATGCGGCTACCCTATGGGGTAGCATAAGGAAATGCAAGCCGAATATGTGATGAAGGTCCAGGTCATTAAATCCCGCAAACAGCCCCCACGGTTCTACGTGAACATCCCCCTGCCGCTGGCGGCCGCATTGGACCTTCGAGCCAGGGAACTGGTCCAATGGCAACTCCTGGGGCGATCGGATCTCCGGTTGGTCCGGCTGGAGGCCCCTCCCGCCAAACCAAGGAGGAAATAATTGAGGGGGTTTTCAGCGGAATCCATACTATGGCTGACCCCTTTCCCTTTCCCCGTGTAGCCTTTGCCCTTGCACGCCGCGTGGGCGATGCGATGCTTGGGCGCGCTGGGCCGGCGGTGGCGGCGGATTCCTCTCTGGCCGCTCATGCGGGCCGGCGGTGCATAGATTGAACTATGAGCGCAAGACCCGGACGCAACGATCCCTGCTATTGCGGGAGTGGAAAGAAATACAAACGGTGCCACCTGCCGATCGACGAGCAGGCGCACTTCTCTTCGATGGTCTCCGCCTCGGTCGAACGCGCGGCCGAGCCGCTTCGTCCGGGGGCGGACGAGAAGCCAGGGCCCGAGGGGACGGGGCCAATGGCGGACGAAACCCCCGAGGCGCTCCCTGATTGGGGCGAGGCGGCGCTGGATTGGGGTGAGGCACCCGGGGCGCTGAAGCAGTTCGCGCAGGCTTTCAAAATGGCGAGCCGCTCGGGCCTGTTCAAGCGCGACCCGGAGCTCCGGCGCGTGTTTAAGGATAACGAGACCTTGCTGACTTACCTGGCTCACCAGGAAGAGATCGAGGCCGCATCGGAGAAGCTGGAGCCGTACCACGCCGAGTTCGATAGGCTCTGCCATGACGCGGCGGCGTACGAGCGCCAATCAAAGGCGCTTTTCGCCGAAGCGGCGTTCGCCCCTTTCCGGTTCACGGCCGCGGATCTGAGGAGGGCGTTCGCCGAGGTGGGGGTTCCGGCACTCGATGGCGCCTCGAGAAAGACGGGCAAGCTGCTGCGCAAAGCGCTGCTTTTCCTGGCCACCAAAGAGCGCCGGAACGAGCTCGCCTTGCGCCTGCTGTTGCTCATGCGGGGATATATCCAGCGGGGCCGCCACCTGGACGCGCTCATGATCGAGTTCTGCGCCCA
Organism: uncultured bacterium; assembly: GCA_963749495.1. Classification (GTDB taxonomy): domain Bacteria; phylum Verrucomicrobiota; class Verrucomicrobiia; order Limisphaerales; family UBA8199; genus CAVQND01. The sequence goes on along the minus strand of CAVVMW010000006.1, from coordinate 1,251,890 downwards.
GATGACCGCTGAGGAGACGGATGACCCGAACCCGTTTCTTGGGCGCATGTTCCTCTACGGCTTGGAGGCCTGGGGCGCCGAGCAAGACGCGAGCAGGGACGCGGTGCTCGAGGAGGCAGGGTTCCACCTTGGCCCGGATGCGGACCCGGAAGAGGTCGAGAGGTGGCTGGACGAGGAGATGGCGGATCCCGAGAGCGCAGCGCGCTGGCAGCGCCTGCTCGATGCCCATCCGGAGTTGCAGGCCACCTCTGGGGACACCTTCCAGCTCATGGCCCGCAAGGCGGTTGATCTGCTTAACCGCGAGGATTCGGCCCGCCTCCTGTTAGGCGCGGAAGAGATCCAGCCGTGGGAAGCGCTCCTCCTCGAGAAGCTCCAAGCCATGATGGGGGAAATCGGGCCCCTGGAGCCCGGGGTCAAGGCCTCGAGGGCCCGGAGAAAAAAGGCCTTTGACCAGTTCTATCTCCCCGCCATGCAGGAGATCACCAAAGGCATCTTCACGCCCGAGCGGATCCGGCGACTGGTTGCCGAATTGAGGGCGTATCGCAAGGAACTTGCCGCCGCGGGGGACAAGAGCGCCATTATGTGCGCGACCTCCGCCATCCTTTACGTCGAGCGCGAGGCGGAGCCGGAGATGAACTCGTTCCTGGTTAACCTCTGCGCCCGGTCCGTGATGAAATGCGGTGCCGCCGCGGAACAGGAAGCTGGTCGAGTCGGCGGCGATAACCAGGCGACGGCATAGACAGGTCGTGACTGTTCAGGTCGCGCTCGGAGCGGGGGTGTCCTCGCCCCCTGCTCGTAGCGGCAGGCGGCGACGAACGCAGGGGCGAGACGCCCCCGCTCCGACCGCGCTCTACACGTGGACCTGAACAGTTACATCAGAGGCTTTGGAGGAAAGCCAGCAGTCGGTCGTTTGGCCGATAACGAGCTGGCCGCCCGTGAAACGGCTCCGTTTTGGCTAACGCCTGCTCCTTGAGTTCGAGATTCGCGTGCAGATAGACTTGCGTAGTTTCCATGCGGAATCGGTCCATGCGGAATCGCACTGCGGAATCGGGGTCACGCACTGCGGAATCGGGGCGTACTGCGGAATCGGGGTCATCAACTGCGGAATCGGGGACGAATCGGCATAGGACGAATCGGGGTAGGACGAATCGGGGTCACGGGTAGGACGAATCGGGGTCACATCTATACTTTCTTACAATGGGTAGGACGAATCGGGGTCACATCTATACTTTCTTACAATGTGAGTCCGCGAAACGTCGGGGTCAGGAATCGGGGTCACATCTATACTTTCTTACAATGCGGAATCGGGGTCATACAATGCGGAATCGGGGTCACATCTATACTTTCTTACAACACTGCGGAATCGGGGTCACATCTATACTTTCTTACAATGTGAGTCCGCGAAACGGGTTCAATCCCGCATTTTCGCATGTTCCTGGAAGGGTCCTAGAAAAATGACTGTTCCGGCGTTGACAACCGGGTTATGGTACTTGAGGACAGGCAGGCAGAGCGACAATGTCAGTTTTCCAGGACCCCTCCCACCTCCCAGGTTGTCACGGTTTTGTAAAGAATTGGCACGGTTCTTGTAACCTCCATCACCGCGTAGCGGTGCGGGATGGTAGCCGTGGACTTCCAGTCCACGGACCCCTTCGCCCAAGCTCGGTCGCGTTGCGTAGCGACGCCCGAAAACCCGGTTCGAAGTCAGGCGTCGCTACGCGACGCCCGGTTCTTCCAGCGTCCTGGACCGTGGACCAAGGTCCACGGCTACCGTCACTGTGTCGCTGCGCGACACAAGAGCGGGTCGTTCCTCACCCAATGCTCCCACGCTGCCTCGCCTCACCTCAGGCACATGCACCAGGCCCACCACGCGACGGCCGCCAGGCCCGCCAGGAGGAGCAACACCAGGAGGACGTTGAGCAGGAGGCCAGTCTCCTGCCGCTTTCAGTTTGGCCTTCACTGGCTTCGGAGGGCCTGTTAGCCTGGGCTCGAAAATGAAGCCCCAGCAGCCTACACCACGGGCGGAGCCAGGAGGGCCCTTGGGGGGGCCGTCAAGGCGCGCGTGGTTGCGGCTGGGAATGGTCTTGGCGCCGTGGGTGATGCTGGCGTTGGTCGAGCTGGGGCTGCGCTTGGCGGGTTGGGGCTACCCGACCTCGTTTTTCCTGAAAGCCCGGCTCGATGGCAGGCCGGTGCTGATCGAGAATCGCAAGTTCGGCTGGCGGTTTTTCCCCGCGGCGGTTGCGCGTTCGCCCCTGCCGTTGTCGATGGCGGCGGAAAAGCCGGCGGGCGCGGTGCGCATCTTCCTGTTCGGGGAGTCGGCGGCGATGGGCGACCCGGAGCCGGCCTACGGGTTTGGACGCCAGTTGGAGCGGCTCTTGCAGGCGCGGCACCCGGAGCGGAAGGTCGAGGTCATCAACACCGCCATAACGGCGATCAATTCGCACGTCCTCCTTGAGATCGCCCGCGACTGCGCGGGCTGCGCGGGGGATTGCTGGGTGATTTATGCCGGCAACAACGAAGTCATCGGCCCGTTCGGCGCCGGGACGGTTTTCGGCCGGCAGGCGCCGGGGTTGGGGTGGGTGCGGGCGAATCTGGAGTTGAAGAAGACGCGGCTGGGCCAACTGCTGGAGCGCGGCCTCTCCGGCTCCGGGCCGGGGCAATGGGAGGGCATGGAGATGTTTCTCGCGCAGCAGGTCCGGCGCGGCGAGCCGCGCCTGGAGAAGGTCTATGGCCATTTCGCCCGGAACCTCTCCGAAATCATCGAGTGCGGAAAGAGGGCGGGCGCGAAGGTGCTGGTGGCGACCGTGCCGGTGAATCTGCGGGACAGTCCGCCCTTTGCCTCGCAGCACCGCCCCGGGTTGAGCGCCGCCGAGCAGGGCCAGTGGGACCAGGCCCTTGCGCGCGGGGCCCAGGCCGAGGAACAGGGACACCCCGCAGATGCCCTGGCCGCCTATGCGCAGGCGGCCCACATTGACGCGGACTACGCCGAGCTGGCCTTCCGCCGGGCGCGATGCGAACTGGCGCTGGGCCAGACCGCCGCCGCCAGGGCCGATGCCCAACTAGCCTGCGACCTGGATACGCTCCGCTTCCGCGCCGATTCCCGCCTCAACAGCCTCATCCGTCAAAGGGCTGCCGCCACAGCGCCCGTCACGCTCATCGATGCCCAGCGGGAGCTGGGGCTGGACTCGAGCGGCGGCCTCCCGGGCGAGGAGCTGTTTTACGACCACGTGCACCTGAACTTCAGCGGCAATTATGCCCTGGCGGCGCTGTTGGTGCCGTGGGTCGAGAGGGAGGTGTTTGGGACCGCCGATGGCGTCCGGCTGCCGCCGCTGCTGAGCGAGGCGGAGGTGGCGCGACGGCTGGGTTTCACGGATTTCGATCGTCGGCGGGTGCTGCAGGGGATGCGTTTGCGGCTGCAGCAGCCGCCATTTGCGTCGCAAAGCAGTTTCCGAGAGCGCGACAGGCGCCTGGCGCAAACACTGGCGGCGACGCCGATTGCGCCCAGGGAGCTGGTCCCCGAGTATCGGGCCGCGATCGCCCTGGCGCCGGACGATTGGATGCTGCGGGCCAATTTCGCATGGCTGCTGAAGGCGGCGGAGGACGGCGCCGGGGCCGCTGCGCAATGGAGAGAGGTCGCGCGGCTGATGCCGCACGAGCCGGATGCGTGGTTCCAGCTCGGCACGCTTGAGGAAGAGGCGGGCCGGAGTGCCGAGGCCGCCCGGCTGTTCCGGGAGGCCCTGGCCCGCAAACCCAACTGCGCCGAGGCGCTCAACGGGCTGGGCCTGCTCTTGGCCGCGCAGGGCAAACCGGCCCAGGCAATTCGCGAGTTCCAGGCCGCTCTGGGCGCCGCGCCGCGCCTGAGCGCCCCGCGCGTGAACCTGGCCGTGGTGCTGGCCGGCCAGGGGGATGTCCCCGGCGCCATGGCCCAATACCGGGCGGTCCTGGGCCTGGACACCAACAACGTGGGCGCGCGGATTAACCTGGCCAAACTGCTCGCGAGCCAGGGCCGGGCCAGCGAGGCGATCGCCCTCTACAGTCAGGCGCTCGAATTGCAGCCGACCAGCGCGCTCGCCCACTACGACCTGGCCATTGCGCTCGCCGCGCAGGGCCGCCACAATGAGGCCCTGCTTCACTACGCCGGCGCAGTGGAGTCGCGGCCGGATATGGCCGAGGCCCGCTACAATCTGGCGCTCGAGCTGGCCCGCGCGGGAAGGCCGGCCGATGCCCTCGCCCATTTCGCTGAGGCAGTGCGGCTCATGCCCGGTTGGGCCGAGGCCCACTACAACTACGGCATCGCCCTGGCCAAGGCCGGGCGCTTCAGCGAGGCGGCCCGCCAATTCCGCGAAACGCTCCAGTGCCAGCCGGACAACGCCGATGCCAGAGCCGCCTTGGAAAGGCTAAAGGCTAAAGGCTAAAGGCCGGAAGCAGGCGGAGCGCAGGAGCGTGGCCTGTCCCATATGTCCCTTATGTCCCATATGTCCCTTCCGGCCTTTAGCCTTTAGCTCCGTCTCTGCCTTCACCGGTTACCCAAGCGCGGCACTCGTTCATGGACTTTGCCTGCGGCCCTTTGTAGGGTTGTCCAGATGACGGCGGTGGCCCCCCATCCAGAAAGCTCGCCCCTGAACCGGCCGGTCAGCAGCCTCTACGGCGTCGGGCCGGAACGGGCCGCCCTGTTGGCCAAGCTTGACATCCGGAGCGTCGCCGACCTGCTGCTGCACCGGCCCCGGCGCTACGAAGACCGGCGCCGGTTCCGGCCCATCGCCCAACTCGAGCCCGGCGAATCCGCCATCACCCGCGGGCGGATTGTGGCGCTGGGGACCAAGTGGTTTGCGCATCACACCAAGTGCATCGTCGAGGTCATCATCGATGACGGCACGGCGCGGCTGCACTGCCGCTGGTGGAACCTGCCATATATGGAGAAGTACTTTGCCTCCGGCCAGGAGGTCGTGGTCTTCGGCAAGTTGGCCGGCCTGAAGCCGCGCACGGTGGACCACCCGGAAACCGAGGTTGTCGAAGGCGGCGAGGAGGGCAGCATTCACGTGAACCGGATTGCCCCGGTGTACCCTTTGACGGAGGGTCTGACCCAACGCTGGCTGCGCGCCCTGGTGTGGCGAACGTTGGCGGCCGCCGAGCCGCACATTGCGGAACCGTGGCCGGGCCTGGCCGGCCACGCCATCCCCCACGCACGCCTCGGCATCACGCCCGATACTCCCCTGCCCACCCACGCCCGCGCCGTGCGCCTGCTCCACTTCCCGGAGGCCGAGTCCGATGCCGAGCTGGCCCGCCAACGGCTGGCGCTGGATGAATTCCTGGACCTGCAGCTCGCAATCCAGCTCCGGCGCAAAAATTTCCTGGCCAAGTCCCAGACCCTGCCTTGTGCCGGCGACAACCACCTCATCAAGCCGTTCCTGGCTCGGCTCGGCTTCAAACTGACCGAGTCCCAGACCCGCGTCTTGCGCGACCTCCGCCGGGACATGTCCGCGCCCCACCCGATGCGCCGCCTGCTCCAGGGCGACGTGGCCTCCGGCAAAACCGTGGTAGCCGCCTGCGCCGCTCTCATGGCCCTGGAGAGCGGCTATGCCGCCGCCCTAATGGCGCCCACCGAGATCCTGGCCGAACAGCATTTCGCCAACTTCAAGCAATGGTTCGAGCCGCTGGGCATTGCCGTGGAGTTGCAGACCGGAAGCCGCAAAAACAGTCCACAGTCCACAGTCCACAGTCCACAGTCCACAGTCCACAGTCCACAGTCCACAGTCCACAGTCCACAGTCCACAGTCCACAGTCCACAGTCCACAGTCCACAGTCCACAGTCCACAGTCCACAGTCCACAGTCTCCACAGTCCACAGTCCAAAGCCGGGTGTGCCTCACGATTGGCACGCACGCGCTTTTGACGGCCGGGTTCGAGCTGCCAAACCTCGGGCTGGTGATCATCGACGAGCAGCACAGGTTCGGCGTGGCGCAGCGCGAGCAATTGGTCCACAAGGGCCGCTATCCGCATCTGCTGGTCATGACGGCCACGCCGATCCCCCGGACGCTGGGCCTGACGCTCTACGGAGACCTGGATGTCTCGACCCTGGACCAACTGCCGCCGGGCCGCGGCCGGCTCAGGACCTTCGTCCGCGCGGCGGACAAGCTGCCCAAGGTGTGGGCCTTCGTTAAGGAAAAACTCGGCCAGGGCCGCCAGGCCTACGTGGTCTATCCGCGCGTCGAGGAATCCGGGGCCGGCGGGCTCAAGGCGGTTACGCAGGAATTCGAGAATGTGCGGGAGGCGCTGGCGCCGTTTCGCGCGGGGCTGCTGCACGGGCGGCTCAAGACCCGTGAGAGGGACCAAGTCATGGCCGGTTTCCGCTCCGGCGCCATCCAGGTGCTGGTGGCCACCTCGCTGGTCGAAGTGGGGGTGGATGTCCCCAATGCAACCGTGATGCTGATCGACAACGCGGAGCAGTTCGGCCTGGCCCAGCTCCACCAGTTGCGCGGGCGCATCGGGCGCGGAGCGCATGACTCGTTTTGCATCCTTGTGGCCGCCGCCAAGAGCAGGGACGGACAACAGCGCCTGAAGGTGCTCGAGCAGACCTCCGACGGCTTCCGCATCGCCGAGGAGGACCTCAAGTTGCGGGGGCCGGGCGAGTTGCTCGGCCAGCAGCAGAGCGGCGTCCCCCGCTTCCGCTTCGGCAATCTGACTCTCGATTGGGAACTCGTCAGGCAAGCCCGAGACATAGCAAAGGCTAAAGGCTAAAGGCTGAAGGCTGAAGGCTAAAGGCTAAAGGCTAAAGGCAGAGACCAAATGACCAAAGTGAACGTTGGGTGTTGGACGTTCCGGAGGTTTTTTCCTTCAGCCTTTAGCCTTCAGCCTTTAGCCTTTCTACAAAAGTTCTCCCTGCGCGTGGCCGGGTTTGCGGCCGAGCTTCTTGTAGCCCAGCTCCGTTGCGACCCGCCCCTGGGGGGTGCGCTTGAGGTAGCCCTCCATGATGAGGTAGGGCTCATAGACCTCCTCCAGCGTGTCAGGTTCCTCGCCGATGGCCACGGAGAGCGAGCCGAGGCCGACCGGGCCGCCGCCGAACTTGAGGATGATGGTCTCCAGGATGCGCTGGTCCATCTCATTGAGGCCGTTCTCGTCGATCTCGAGCATCGCCAGGGCCTTGTCGGCGACGTCGGGTGTGATGCGGCCCTGGTGCCTGACCTGGGCGTAATCGCGGACGCGGCGGAGGAGGTTGTTGGCGATGCGCGGGGTGCCGCGGCTGCGGCGGGCGATCTCGGGGGCGCTCTTTCCCTCCAGTTCGACGTTGAGCAACCGCGCCGAGCGGACCACGATCTGCTCGAGCTGATCGGCGTGGTAATAATCCAGCCGCTCGCTGATGGGAAAGCGGGTGAGCAGCGGCGCGGTGAGCAGCCCGCTGCGTGTGGTGGCGCCGATCAGGGTGAAGCGCGGCAGGTTCAACCGCACGCTGCGCGCGTTGGGGCCCTGGTCGATGATGATGTCCAGTTTGAAATCCTCCATGGCCGGGTAAAGGTACTCCTCGATGGTCTTCTGGAGGCGATGGATTTCATCGATGAACAGCACGTCCCCCTCCTCGAGGTTTGTGAGCAGGCCCGCCAGGTCCCCCGCCTTCTCGATGGTCGGCCCGCTGGTGCTCTTGAGGTTGGCGCCCATGGCCTTGGCGAGGATATGGGCCAGGGTGGTCTTGCCCAGGCCGGGCGGGCCGCTGAGCAGCACGTGGTCCATCGCCTCGTGGCGCTGTTTGGCGGCCGCCACCGTGATCTCCAGCCGCTCTTTGACCTTGGCCTGCCCCGTGAACTCCGAAAAGAGCGAGGGCCGCAGCGTCATCTCCAGCGCCACGTCCGGCTTGGCCAGCGTGTCGGTTATGGTTCGTCGAGCCATCCATAAAAGAATGGGCCATCGCCCCGCCCGCGCAAGGGCAAATCCGGCGCGGAATCGGTGAAAGTGGAAACGGAGTTTTCGGCGGACCCCTCACCCCGACCCTCTCCCCGTCCGACGGGGAGAGGGAGAAGCCTCGGCAGTCTCTGGAATTTCCTGGGGTCTCCGCTTCCTCAAGACGCCGCGGCGAATTCTCCCTCTCCCCATCCGATGGGGAGAGGGCCGGGGTGAGGGGTCTGCTCCTGCGACGCTCCTGCCTTCACTGAGGCCTTACATCGGTTTTTGCTTTGATCGCCCCCGGGCCATTCCAGTAAACTCAGACTCGCCCTATCGGCGTCTAGCCCCGGGGGAGCGGGTTCACCGGAACGCGAGGGGTCGGAACGATGAGAGTCCATGGCCAATCAAAAACAGTCAGGGTCTGAACGCGTGCGCCGGGCGGTTGGTTCGGTTGCGGCGGTCGTGGCCGGGTTTGGCAGCGGCTCGCCGGGGCGGGGCTGGCGGCGGTATGCGGTCGCCGTCGCGCTGGCCGGTGCCGGGGCCGTAGTGCGGCTGCAGTTCCTGCAGGTCCTGGGCACCCGCGCCACGTTCCTGACGTTTTATCCGGCGGTGATACTCGCCGCCCTCTATGGCGGATTGCTGGCGGGCCTTTTGGCCACGCTCGTCTCGGCCCTCCTGGCTGCTTACTTCTGGATTGAGCCGGCGGCGGCTCGCCATCCGGGATGCCGGCGATTGGGTGGCCATCGCGGTGTTCGTTTTGAGCTGCACGATGGTCTCCGTTATTGCCGAGGCGATGCGCCGCGCCCAGGCCCGCGCCAACCAGGCCGAGGCCCAGGTCCGGCTCGACGCCGTCCGCCAGCAGGACGCCCAGGCCCTCCGCCAAAGCGAAGAGCGCGTCCGGCTCAAACTGGAGAGCATCCTTTCACCGGCGGGAGACACCGCGACCCTCGAGCTGGCCGACATCATCGATGTCGAGTCGATCCAGTCGCTCATGAACGACTTTCACCACTTTGCCCGCATCCCGATGGCGGTGATCGACCTCAACGGCAAGGTGCTGGTGAGCGTGGGCTGGCAGGAGGTCTGCACCCGGTTCCACCGGGCCAATCCCCAGAGCTGCGCGCACTGCACCGAGAGCAACACGCTGCTCTCGGCCGGCGTCCCCCCGGGCGAGTTCAGGCTCTACAAGTGCAAGAACAACATGTGGGACGTGGCGACCCCGATCGTGGTGGGCGGCCGGCATGTGGGCAATCTCTTTGCGAGCCAATTCTTCTTCGAGGGCGAGGCCCTGGACTATGACTTGTTCCGGGCGCAGGCCAGGCAGTACGGCTTCGATGAAGCGGAGTACCTGGCCGCGCTCGAGCAAGTTCCCCGCCTGAGCCGGGAGTTTATCGACCGGGCCATGGGCTTTTTCCTGAAGCTGGCGGGGATGATCTCCAAGCTGAGCTATAGCAATGTCAAACTGGCCCGTTCCCTGGCGGAGGGCGAGCTCAAGGAGCAGGAGTCACGCCGGTTGAACCGGACGCTCAAGGCGCTGACCAACAGCGGCGAGGCCCTCATGCGCGCCAAGGATGAGCCGGGGCTCCTGGATGAGATCTGCCAGATCATCGTCCGCGACTGCGGCCACGCCATGGTCTGGATCGGATATGCCGAGCGGGACCAGGCCAAGACCGTCCGGCCCGTCGCCCATGCCGGCTTCGAGGAAGGCTACCTCGAATCCCTCCGGGTGACCTGGAGCGACACCGAGCGGGGCCTCGGCCCCACCGGCACGGCCATCCGCACCGGAAAGCCGGCTCATTGCCGCGACATGCAGAACGACCCCCGGTTTGCCCCCTGGCGCGAGGAAGCGCTCAGACGCGGCTATGCCTCCTCGCTGGCCCTTCCTCTGCTGGCCGAGGGCAAGGCCTTCGGCGCCATCACTATTTATGCCACACATCCCGATGCCTTCTGCGGCAACGAGGTCAAGCTGCTGAGCGACTTGGCCGAGGACCTGGCTTACGGCATCACCGGCATCCGGCTGCGCCAGGCGCACACGCAGGCGGAGGAGGTGCTCCGGCAGGAACTGGAACAACGCGTGGCGGCCCGCACCTCCGCATTGCACTCGGCCGAGCGTTACGCCCGCAGCCTGATCGAGGCCAGCCTCGATCCCCTGGTCACCATCAGTCCGCAGGGCAAGATCACCGACGTCAACCAGGCCACCGAACTGGCCACCGGGGTGGGGCGCCAGCGGCTCATCGGCAGTGATTTCTCGGACTACTTCACCGAGCCGGACAAGGCCAGCGAAGGTTACCGGACCGTCATCGCCCAAGGCCAGGTCCGGGACTACCCGCTGACTCTGCGCCACACCTCCGGACGCACGGCGGAGGTGCTCTATAACGCCACAGTCTATCGCAACGAGGCCGGCCAGGTCCAGGGTGTGTTTGCCGCGGCGCGCGACATCACCGAGCGCACACGGGCCGAGCGGCGCCGGGAAGTCACCAGCGCGCTCCTGGCCCTCTTTGCCCAGAAGACCACCGCCGGCGATTACCTCAATTCGGTGCTCGAAATCATCCGCCAGTGGAGCGGCTGCCGGGCCCTGGGCATCCGCCTGGCCGACAAGCGGGACCTGGCCTACGAAACCTGGGCCGGGTTCGAGCGGGGCTTCCTGGACCTGGAACAAAGGCTCTCGCTCGAGCACGACAATTGCCTGTGCACTCGAGCCATCTCAGGGGCCTTGCTGGAGAGCGACCGGCCCTTGCTCACCCCGGGCGGTTCCTTGCGCAGTGATGATGCCATCGGCCTGATGAAGGCCCTTTCACCGGGGCAGTTGAGCAGCTACCGCTGCACCTGCATGAAGTTCGGCTTCACCTCGCTGGCCGTCATCCCGATCGCGTATCGTGAAAAGGTCATCGGCGTCATTCACCTGGCGGACAGCCGCCCCGGCCAGTTCCCCCCGGCCTCGGTCCAGTTCATCGAATCGATGACCCCGCTCATCGGCGAGGCCGTGCACCGCTTCCAGACGGAGGCGGAGCTGGCGCGGCATCGCGACCATCTGGAGGTGCTGGTCAAACAGCGGACCGGGGAGTTGGAGGCGGCCAACGCGCGGTTGCAGGTGGAAATCGCCGAGCGCAGACGCGCCCAGGAGGCCCTGGAGAGCACGGCCCAAGACCTCCAGCGCTCGAACCGGGACCTGGAGCAGTTTGCTTACGTGGCCTCGCACGACCTGCAGGAGCCGCTGCGGGCCGTCGGCGGTTACGTGCGGCTGCTCCAGCGCCGCTTCCCCAAACAGGTGGACGCCAAGGCCCTTGAATTCATCGAGGGCGCCGCTGGCGGCGCGATGCGCATGGAGCGGCTGATCACGGATCTGCTGGCTTTCTCGAGGGTGGGCACGCGCGCCAGCGCCCTGGCCCCGGCCGACCTGAACGGCCTGGTCAACGAAGCCCTGCAAAACCTCCAGGCCAGCATCCAGGCGGCCCATGCCAAGGTCGCCATCGGGTCCCTGCCCGCCCTGCCCGTGGACTCCACCCAGATGATCCAGCTCTTCCAAAACCTCGTCGGCAATGCCGTCAAATTCCGCAGCGAGCGCCCGCCGGAGGTCCGCATCGAGGCCCAAAAACAGGAGGGCCGCTGGGTCTTCTCGGTGCGTGACAACGGCATCGGCATCGCCCCGCAGTACTTCGAGCGCATCTTCCAGATCTTCCAGCGCCTGCACACCCGCAAGCGTTATGCGGGCACCGGCATCGGCCTGGCCATCTGCAAAAAGATCGTCGAACGCCATGGCGGCGCCATTTGGGTCGAGTCCGAGCCGGACCAGGGCTCCACATTTTACTTCTCAATCCCCGAGACTGCGGGTAAAAGGGATGCGGTTGTATGACTTTGGGCGATGCCGGTCCGCTGCAAGTCCTGTTGGTCGAAGACAGTCCCTCGGACGCCGCGCTGCTGCGGGAGTCTCTGAGCGAAGGGGGCCCTGACCGGTTTGAAATCGTGGTGGCGGAGACCCTGGCGCAGGCGGTCGAGGGCCTGGGCGGGCGCTCCTACGACGTGATGCTGCTGGACCTGTCCTTGCCGGACAGCACCGGGCAGGAGACGTTCCTGCGGGCGCGCGCGGCGGCGCCGCACCTGCCCGTGGTCGTGCTGACCGGCACCGAGGATGAGGCCGTGGGCCTGGAGGCCGTCCGCCACGGCATCCAGGACTACATGGTCAAGGGCCAGGCCGACGGGCGCCTGATGGCGCGCGCCATCCGTTACGCGATCGAGCGCAAGCAGGCCCAAGAGGCCCTGGCCCGCAGCCGCGATGACCTCGAGCGCCTGGTCCAGGAACGCACCCGCGAACTGCGCCAGACCGTCCAGGAACTGGAGCACTTCTCCTATGCCCTGCTCCATGACCTGCGCGCCCCATTGCGCGCCCTCCAGGGCTTCAGCCAGTTGCTCCTCTCCGAGTGCGGCGAGTGCCAATCCCCCCAAAACAAGGACTTCTTCCGCCGCCTCAGCACGACCGCCAGCCGCATGGACCGCCTGGTCACCGACGCCCTGAGCTACAGCCAGGCCGTGCGCCAGCGATTGCCCCTGGCACCCATCGACCCCGTCCCCCTGCTCCATTACCTCATCGAATCCTATCCCAACCTCCAGCCCTTCAAACCCCACATCCGCATCGAGCCCCCAATCGCCCGCGTCCTGGCCAACGAGGCCGGCCTCACCCAGTGCCTCTCCAATCTCCTGGCCAACGCCGTCAGATTCACCAGGCCCGGCGTCCAACCCCAAATCCGCGTCCGGGCCGAGGAAGTGCGGAGTGCGGAAGACGGAGGTCGGAGGTCGGAGGTCGGAGGTCGGAGGTCGGAGGTCGGAGGTCGGAGTCAGCCCCCGTCGCTCGATTCTGCTCCCGCGCTCGGCGCCCTGCCCTCCGCCTTCGGCTCTCCGTCCTCCGTCCTCCGTCCTCCGCCCTCCGCCTTTGGCTCTCCGTCTTCCGACCTCCCGCCTCCGTCCTCCGACCTCCGGCCTCCGTCCTCCGTACTCGGCACCGTCCGCATTTGGGTCGAAGACAACGGCATCGGCATCCCCAAAAACTTCCAGCCCCGCGTCTTCGACATGTTCCAGCGGGGCACCAATGCGCAGGAGGGCACCGGCATCGGCCTGGCTATCGTGCGCAAGCTCGCCGAGCAGATGGGCGGCAGGGTCGGCGTCCAGTCCGAGACGGGCATCGGCAGCCGCTTCTGGATCGAGCTGCCCAAGGCATAACATTTTATGAGAGAAATTGACTTGCGTCCCGTTGAGATCCTATTGGTGGAAGACAGTCCCAGCGATGCGGAGCTGACGGTCGAGGCCCTCAAAGAGGCCAAAATCCACAACCGCCTGAGCATCGTCGAGGACGGCGTTGAGGCGCTCGATTTCCTTCACCGCCGGGGCAAATGGAGCGAGGCGCCACGGCCCGATCTCATCATGCTGGACTTGAACCTCCCGCGCAAAGACGGCCGCGAGGTCCTTGGCGAAATCAAGGCCGACCCGCTTCTCAAGACCATCCCGGTCGTGGTCCTGACCACCTCCCGCGCCGAGCAGGACGTCCTGCGCGCCTACCAACTCAACGCCAACTGCTACATCACCAAGCCAGTCGACTTCGACCAGTTCCTCAGGGTCATCCACTCCATCGAACAATACTGGCTGCTGGTGGTCACGCTCCCGCCCCACGCGGCGGCCGAGGGCTTCCACGACTCGATGCCGCGCCCCTGAGCGGGACCCTGCCGGGCCGGACCAGGTCATCATCCTGGCCCAATCGGTGGGATATCCAAGGCTAATCCACTGATGTTTCCAAACCCGCAGGCCGTCCGCAAACCGGGGGCGCTCGACAGGCCGGCGCCCTGCCGATTGGAAATCGGCGATACAGCAGGTTTGGAAACGTGCGCCACGACTTTGTCAACGGTCCTCCGCCAGGCGCCGCTGAAAACCAGAATTTTATCGCCATTTCGAGAGGCGCACGCTACCTTTGAGCGCAGCCTATGAATACAAATAGCCTTTCGATGACTCGCCGTGGGTTTTTGCGCCAAAGCACGCTGAGCGCCGCGGGACTGTGGATGGCTGGGGCGTCCCTGGCGCGCGTCTCGGGCGCGGGAGGCTCGCCCAACGAAAAGCTCAACATCGGGATGATCGGCACGGCCAACCAGGCCGCCTACAACCTGAGCAATGTCTCCAGCGAGAACATCGTGGCCTTGTGCGACGTGGACGACACCTACCGCGCTGCCGCGGCGCAAAAGCACCCCGGGGCGAAACAATACGACGACTTCCGCCGGTTGCTCGACCAGAAGGACATCGAGGCAGTGGTGGTGGCGACGCCGGACCATACGCACGCGGTGGCCACCGTGGCGGCGCTCAGGAGCGGACGGCACGTCTATTGCGAGAAGCCGCTCACGCGCACGGTTTCCGAGTGCCGGGCCGTAATGGAGGCGGCGCGCCAGGCCAAACGCGCAACGCAGATCGGCACGCAGATCCACGCCGGGACCAATTACCGGCGCGTGGTCGAGTTGGTCCGCAGCGGGGCCATCGGCGCCGTGGGCGAGGTGCATGTGTGGGTCAACGTGAGCTACGGCGGCATGGACGTGCCCAAGGACACGCCGCCCGCGCCCGCCGCCCTGCACTACGACCTCTGGCTCGGCCCGGTCAGTTACCGGCCTTATAGTCCCCAGTACCTGCCCTTCAAATGGCGGAACTGGTGGGCCTTTGGCGGGGGCGGGCTGGGGGACTTTGGCTGCCACTACCTGGACTTGCCGCATTGGGCGCTGGGCCTGCGCGCGCCCCTGGCCGTGGAAGTCCTCGGTGGGCCGCCCGTCCATCCGGAGTCGGTCCCGCCTTGGCTCATCGTGCGTTATGAGTATCCGGCCCGCGAGTCCCAGCCGCCGGTCCGGCTCACCTGGTATCACGGCGGCAGGCACCCGTCCCCGGATGTGCTCGCACCGGACCTGGCCGCCAAGTGGAGGAGCGGCGTCCTCTTCATCGGCAACAAGGGGATGCTCCTGGCCGACTACGACCGCCGCCTCCTGCTGCCGGAAAAAGACTTCGCCGGGTTCGTCGCGCCCCAGCCCTCGATCCCCGACTCGATCGGCCACCATGCCGAATGGATACGCGCCTGCAAGACCGGCCAACCGACCACGTGCAGCTTCGACTACTCGGGCGCGCTCACCGAGACAGTGCTCCTGGGCAACGTCGCCTATCGCGCCGGCAGCAAGCTCCAGTGGGATTCGCCCGCATTGCGCGCGCCCAACTGCCCGCCGGCCGCCCAGTTCATACAGCACCATTACCGGGAGGGATGGGGGATCTGAACGTGGCGCGGCCTAAATCGGAACAACCAGCATTGACCGACTCAGCCGGGTCTTGGACCTTCGTCGCGGCCTTTGTCGCGGCCTTTGTCGAGCAGGGACGTTCCCGACAAAGGCTGCGACAAAGGCTGCGACAAAGGTTGTGCCGATGTTGCGTGTTTCGGTTTGGATACGCGCGGACCTTTCTGCTGTTTTTTCTCGCATCGGCGATCGGTCTGTGTGCCTGCGGCGCGGGCGAGCGCGGCGTGGCGGCCACCGAGGGCATCCTCAACTTCGGCCGGGTGAACGAGCGCGTCTGCCGGGGCGCTCAACCCGATGCTGCCGGATTGCAAGACCTCAAGCGCCTGGGCGTCGGCTCGATCATCAATCTGCGCAGGGCCAATGGGGCCTGGAAGGCGGAGGAAGCCCAGGCGCGGGCCAACGGAATCGCGTACACGAACGTGCCGCTGAGCGGTATCCGCCGGCCTGCGCCCGAGCAGGTGGCCAGGATCCTCGCCCTGATCGAGAGGTTGCCCGCCCCGGTCTTCATCCACTGCCAGCACGGCTGCGATCGCACCGGGACCATCATCGCCTGCTGTCGCATCCGGCACGACCGCTGGTCCGCGGAGGCGGCCCTGCAGGAGGCCGCGCGCTACGGCATGTCCAAACTCGAACGCGGGATGAGGCGGTTTGTTTCCGATTTTGCCAAAGGCTGCGCCCAGGCGGACTCCGCTCGCGAGAGGACCCAGTGAAGCCACCGCGTTAGCTTTGCCCCATGCTCACTCTGGGATACCTGGCGGAACTCGTGGAGAAAAACCGCGCGGCGACGCAGTCGCGCGTGAAGGAATTCGCCATCGGGGGCAGGCGCCTGGGCTTCAATTCGCGCCCGGCGATTATGGGCGTGATCAATCTCTCGCCCGACTCATGGTACCGGGAGAGCGTTTGCCTCACCGCGCAGGCGGCGGTGCGGCGGGGCAGGGTCCTGCGGGCCCAGGGCGCGGACGTGGTGGATGTGGGGGCGGAATCGACGCTCGCCCATGCGGCGCGGCTGGACGCCGCGGCCCAGCGGAGCAAGCTCCTCCCGGTCATCGAGGGCCTGCATGCCTCAGGCATCCCGGTCTCCGTCGAGACCTATCACCCTGCGGTTGCCCGGGCGTGTCTGGCGGCCGGGGCGGACGTGCTGAATCTCACCGGGACCGAGCACACCGATGAATTGTTCGGCCTGGTTGCCGAGCATGACGCGGCCCTCATCCTCTGCTACGTGCAGGGCGCCAACGTGCGCGAGGTGGGCGACTTGGATCTCGGCCCGGACCCCGTGGCGATGATGCACGAGTTCTTCGCCCGCCAGATCGAGGCGGCCCTGCGCCATCGCGTCGAGAAAATCCTCCTGGACCCGGGCCTGGGCTTCTACTACCGCAACCTCCAGGACAGCGCCACGCGGGTTCGCCACCAAATGACCGTGTTCCTCAACACCTTCCGCCTGCGGACGCTGGGCTTCCCCATTTGCCACGCCCTGCCCCACGCCTTTGAATACTTCGGCGAACAAGTCCGTTGCGCCGAGCCGTTCTTCGCCGTGCTGGCCGCGCTGGGCAAAACAGATTTGTTCCGCACCCACGAGGTGCCCCGCACCCGGGCGGTGCTCGAGACAATGGGGGTCTTTTGAACTGGCAACTCCGGTTCAGGACCTTTGTCGCGGCCTTTGTCGCGGCCTTTGTCGAAGAATCGCCCATCCGACAAAGGTTGCGACAAAGGCTGCGACAAAGTCTTCCCTTTCCAGGCTCCAGCTAACCGTGAGGTGAAGCGCCCGGGCTAACCTGCCGCCCGACGAGGAACACCCCCTCCTGTTCAGACCCCGTAATCCACTGCTCGAGCACCTCCAGGCCATAGGGCGCCAGCAGCGTCCGCACCAGGGCCGGCGTGTGGCGATAGGAGAAAAAGAGGCGGATTCGAGTCCCCGGCCCGAAACTCGAACCGCTCGGACTCCGCCTCAACCTGCCGCGCCCGCGCGAAGTGGAAGCGGGCCGTGACACGCCTCAAACCGCTGCCGGCCGGGTCTTCCTCGATGTCGAACCGCATCGAGCCGTCGTTGGCCTCGACGCCGAGGTCGAGCAGGAAGGTCACGAGCCAATCGCGGGTCAGGGCGTTGTCGTAGAGCGGCAGGATGCTCCGCGCGCCGGCCGCGTAATCGGGGCCCGGGGCGAGGTTGGCGCTCATGAGCAGCCCGTCTCCCGGCCGGACCACGCTCGCCAACTGGGGCAGGATCACGCCCGGCTCGAAATTGGGGAGCATGCCGAAGAACGTGAACAGGCGCGCGGCGCCGGCGCACTGCGCCGAACCTCGGATGACTTTGCCATCTTTGTCGCCACCTTTGTCGAATTCCTGCCCGTCGAGCACCGCAGCCAGGTTGCTCGCCGAGGCCAGGTCGCAGACCAGCGGAAAGCAATGGGCCGCGGGCACCACAGCCAGCGCCCGCTGCCGCGCCGTGAGCACCAGGGCGGCGCTGACATCCGAGGGCGTGTAAAAGACCTCCTTGCCGGCGCTGCGGAGCAGTTCGAGCAGCCGGGTCTCCTTGCCGCCTCCGCCGCAGCCCAGGCCCACCACGTGGACCCGGCTCGAACCCACCCGCCCCGCCGCAGCCGCGAAGCTCAGGTCGTAAGCCCGCTGACAATCCGGGTCCGTTTGCGACGGCGAATGGGCCTGGTGCAGGGCCAGCCATTTCCGGCTCTGTTTGAAGCCCTCGTAGTGGAACTTGTGGTTGACCTCTCGCGACCGCAACGAGTCGAGCAAATCCCGCGCGACATTCTCGGGGAACTGGCTGGGATGAATGGCGAGCTGGACCAGTCCGGACATCCTGCTCTCCGGCGCACCGCGCCCGTTTCGCGTCGATGTCTTATGCTTCGGCACAAATTGACTTCTTTCTCATCGCGAGAATGCAGGGCCTAAGTCCTAGCAAACAGGGGGAGCGGAGGAAATGATTTTCGAGGGTGCATCGGGAGAGCATCCCGACCGGGCCTCTGCTCGGGCTGAAAGCCCGCAATGTGAAAGCCTGGGCTGGAGCGAGCTTGCGAGCGGAGGCCCAGGTCATCGGACCAATGATCTGCCGCGCCCTGCATGGGCGCCACAAGAACCAGGCCCCTGGGCGACGGGTCTCGGCCTTACAGGCCAGGACCGTTTTCCCGGGGCACGGGCTTACCCAGGCCTCCGCTCCGCTCCAGCCTGGGCTATCACATTATGGGCCTTCGGCCCTGTGAAGGGGTCCCGGAATTCTGGCCTGCGCTTGATCGCAAGCTCGTTCTGCCCCGAATTTTTCGCTGCGCGCTTCCAGTTTTCAAATTTCCGGGGCCCATTCATGATGGAACCGGCGGTGCGTGCTCTGGACGCCAAGGGCGTCGTTCATACCAGCCCAGGGCAACGCGCTGGGAAGATCCGCCAATATCCATCCAGGGCGCTGAAAGCGCGATTCATCCTCTTGCAAGAAATGTCCGTGACGTTGTCGGCATTGGTCTGTCTTATTCAATAATGTTCAAATCGGCGCTGATCTCGTTTCTCGCTTTGATCGTCCTTGCCCTGCTGGATGCCCATGCTGCGGTTGGTTTACCAGCCGCTGGGTCTGACGCGAAGGGGGCGCTCACGATCCAAGTCCAAACCGCCGACGGCACACCAGTGGCCAATGCCACCGTGGTCTGCGTCGGCCAAGAAACAAATGCCGTGTTGAAGGGGAGTTTGATTGAAGGAGGCAGCCAACGTTTGAGGACAGACGATCGCGGACGTTTCAACTTCGATTACAGCGGCACAAACGCTGTCCTCGTCATTGCCACCGATACCGGCCTCTGCCTTGCGCAAAGCCAGGATTTGACCAACCGCCCAGTTCTGGTTTTGCAAGCGTGGGGGCGTATCGAAGGGGTCCGAACCCACCATGGTCGTCCGTTTTGCCAGCACCGTCTCTCGTTGCAGATGAATATGGATCGCAGTGACTCTCTGATTGCCAATTTGGTCAAGATGGACAACGAAGCATTGACGGACTCAGGGGGCCGCTTCGTCTTCGACCACGTGCCTCCGGTCGAAGAGATCTACGTGCGAGACGGGAAAATCGGATTCGGGTCAACCGCGATGCTCCAGGAAGTCGACGTGCATCCGGGAGAGTCAAAGCACGTGGACGTTGCCACGCATGGCCGAACAGTCGTGGGGCGGATCGAACCCGACGATGGAATCGCTGGCAACCTCGATTTAAACTCGATGGATAAATCATTCCTTGGTGGAATAAGCGCGAAGGGAGACTTTCCGCTCAGACCGTTGGCGCCGGCAAAGTATCACACGGCCGGACAGCGCGCCGAGTGGTGGGTTAATTGGTTGAATACCACCGAACAAGGCCGCCAACTCAAATTCGGCATGAGCCGGCTTCGTGATGTCGTGGTTCACCAAGATGGCTCGTTCACATCGGAACAGATCGAACCCGGCAGCTACGTTCTGCGTGGCTTCGTCGTACAGAACGGACGACAGATAGCCACATTGGAACCGCTTAACTTCGTAGTGGCTCCAGACGCAAAGGATGTTGATGGTTCGCCTGTCGATGCTGGCAAAACAACCCTGAAATCCGTCCTAAACCTGAAGGTCGGCGACGCCGCTCCGGATTTCACAGTTCCGACCCTCGACGGTTCGTCGATCAGACTTTCCAATCTACGGGGCAAATACGTGCTGCTTGATTTTTGGGCTGCCTGGTGCGGGCCGTGCGTTGCAGAGATGCCAAACCTGAAGGCAACGTATGAAGCGTTTGGCAAAAACCAGCGCTTCGTCCTTATTAGTCTGAGCTTCGATTCTGATCCCGAAACACCGCGCAAGTTTGTCAAAACAAAAGGAGCCGGCTGGATTCAAGCATTCTTTGGAGGTGATCGGTCGAAAAAAGTTGTGGCGGAATGCTACGGCATCACGGCCATCCCCCAAATAATGCTCATCGGACCCGACGGCAAAATAATTGCTCGTGACCTCCGCGGCGCGACGATCAAGCACGCAGTTGCCGCAGCACTGGGGAAATGACAGCCTTGGCGCCAGCACACGGCTTGTTTCAATGACTCCCGCTTTGCTCTGGCCGATTATGTGGTCAGCCCATAGCTTGGTGTAGTTCCACGACGGGGCGAGCCATGCTATGGGGTGCCCCCATTCACGACGCCCCGTCCGGACTGGGCCTTTGCTCGGGCTGAAAGCCCGCAATGTGAAAGCCTGGGCTGGAGCGAGCCTGCGAGCGGAGGCCCAGGTCATCGGATCATAATCTGCCGCGCCCTGTATGGGCGCCACAAGAGCCAGGTCCCTGGGCAACAGGTCCCGGTCTTACAGACCGGGGCCGATTTCGTGGGGCACGGACCTACCCAGGCCTCCGCTCCGCTCCAGCCTGGGCTATCACATTGCGGGCCTTCGGCCCTCGGGCGCCGACTCACGGCGAATCAAAGAGGATGCGTGCAAGCGGTTTCGGCGGCGCGTCGGTGGTTTCTGCCGCGCATCCCTGGTTGCCCAACGCGCCTTACTCACTGCTGGGCGGCGCGGCATTTTGCCGGAGCTGGCGGGAGTCGCGGTCCAGGGGCACGACCACCGAGGATTCCTTGCCCTTGTTGATGAAGCTCTTGTGGATCCAATTGCCGTCGGCCTGGAGGTCCAGCGTCTCGACAACTAAAAAGGGATGCGGAAGTTGATCGAAGCATGGGTGGGGTTAGCGATCCGCCTGGCCAAAGAAAAACGTCGGCCGCCCGCTTGACTTTCGGCGAGAACCTTTCACTCTGCAGTCAAGGATATACCGACCGATAAGAGCGGAAGGAAGCCCCGGGGGTATCGATGAACTGGAACGAGCCGAACGAATTGGCGGTTGTCGTGCCCAGGGTCTGCCAGTTTGTGAGCTGGAGGTTGTCGGCGAACTGGATGTGGTAGGTGCGGTGGGGGATGCCGTCGCCATTGACGGCGAAAGAGCCGTTGCCCAGGCTGACGATGGTCAAATTCACCGATAGGCTGGTATCAACGAGGATGTTCACGTTCACCGTACCGGTCACCGTTGCGTAGCCGTCGCTAATCGTATAGGTAAACGAGTCTGCATTGGTGAACCCAGGCGCCGGGGTGTAAACAGTCCAGTTGCCGTCCTCCGAGGCGGTGCCGCCGTTGGCGCTGGTGGCGCTGGCGCTGAGGAAGGTGATCGGGTCGCCGTCGGCATCGGTGGCATTGCCCAGCAATGACGCGATGGAAATTTTCACGCCTTCGGTTGGGGGTCGCAGGATGGTTTCCGCGCCCGCAACCGGCGGCGTGTTGATCACCTGGCTCGACGACAATTGGTTGGTGGCGCCGAGGAAGTTGCCGTCTCCGCCATACTCCGCCACGACGGTGTGGGTGCCGTGCGCCAGTGTGCTGTTTGTGTACGTCGCGGCAGTGCCGGACAAGGTGCCGGAGCCGGCGATGCTGCCATTGATGCGGAAGTTCACCGTGCCGGTCGGCGTGCCCCCGCCGGGAGCCACCACGCCCAGACTGTTGGTGAAGATAACCGGCGTGCCAGGCAGGGCCGGGTTGGAGGATGAATTGAGCGTCGCAACCGTCGTGGCCTTCGCCAGAGTGAGTTGACCATTAGCGAAGCTGAAACTGTAATTGGCTGCGGCCAATGTGCCTGCCGCAGCCGTGATCGGATAGGGGCCGGGAACAGGGCTGGCGGCCGTCGCCGTGGCCGTCAAACTCGGACTGCCCGTCACCCCGCTGGTGGGCAGCGTTTCGCCGTTCTGGAACCCGGAATAACTGGCGGTGAATGCCGGATTCGCCGCGCCATAGACGCGCGCGGCATCGCCCGCCGTGATCGTCAGCGCGGCGGGGGTGACGGTGAGGGTGCCGTTGTTGGTGCTCACGCTGTAGTTGCCCAGCTCGTTGTCCGGGTCCACGAGGGTGACCGTAATCGCGTAACTGCCGACCGGGCTGGTGGCATCGGCGGTAGTGCTGTAAATGGCGGTGATGTTGTCGCCGCTCTGCACCCCGGTCAGTGTCCCGGTCAGGACCGGGTTGGCCGCCCCATAGGGCCTGCTCGCGGCGTTCGCAGTCACCGTCAGCACGGGCCCGACGTAGTAAGGGACTTCATTCGAGAAGTCGCTTTCCAGTCCCAGGTTGTCGGATGCCGTGGCAGCGAAAAAATAAGTGGCCCCGGCGACCAGGCCGGTAATGGTCGCATTGGTCACGGCGCCGACGGTGACCTTGTTGGTATAGGTTTGGCTGGCCACCCCATAATAGAGGTTATAGGCCACGACATTCGCGTTGGTACTCGGGTCCCATGCCAGCGCAACGCTGGCGGTTGATCCATCGGCAGCGGCGGCCCAACCGAGCGCCGCAACGGCGATGCAGGCGGCAATCAGGTCCCGAGCCAATTGCCTCAGCACCTTCACTGATGGGAAATTGCTTTTTGTCGCGCCGCCGGTTTCGACGCTGCGCGGGTGAGCTGCCGCACGATCTGTTCGAGTGCCTGCCTGGCCCTCAGCCCTGTCTCAGAGTCCTGGTAAAGCTCCACCACATTCAACGCCAGCCGCTCCGCGCCAGCCCCGCCGCCCTCGCCCACATTTATGCCAGCTCGATTCATGGCTCGCATCGTATGGTGCCAGCTTCGAAGTGATCAACCCCGACTTATCCGCGCCTGTTCACAGGTTATCCCCCAAGCGGCAGCAAAAGGCTCGACTCGGAGGGAAAACCATTTAGCCTCGCTTCAGGAGTGTTCTTCGAGCCCGGTTTCTCGTTTCCGGGGCTGAGCCAGGATCAGCTGAAGTTTCATAGAGCGCCAAATTCTGCGCAAGCAACGCGCAGGCACTTTGAAACTCCTTCGACTCCTTCAATCCAAGAAGCTCATGGACCGGAGTGACAAATGTCAAGTTCGGGTTTGCCACCGTCCTGAATCATGCTTGGCCAAGGCGCCTTACTCACTGCTGCGCTGCGCGGCATTTTGCCGGGGCTGGCGGGAGTCGCGGTCCAGGGGCACGACCACCGAGGATTCCTTGCCCTTGTTGATGAAGCTCTTGTGGATCCAATTGCCGTCCGCTTGGAGGTCCAGCGTCTCGAACAGGACGGTTGTCGGGGTGGTGCAGGTCCTGACGCGGGTGGTCTTCCACACCGGGCGCTCCTTGGCGGTCCCGGAGACGGCGGTATCAAAGAAGGCCCTGAGGTCGGCGGGAGGCACGGGCTGGAACGTGCGGTCGGTGCGGCACTCGGTAATGGACTCGGTGACGGCCGACTCGAGGAGCTTGGGCCAAAGCGCCCGGAACAGGGTCTTGTTGTTCTCGATGGTCAGTTCCTGCACGTTCCCGGTCTCCTTGACCACCACCCACCCCTTGCCCAGCGCCTCCGACAACGTTGCGTAGCGCAACTCTTCCAGTTGGGTGTTCCCGTGTACCAGGAAGACCTGCAGGTTCCGATGCGTGAACGGGCCGCTGAGGGTGCCCACCGCCGCCCGACCGCTCAGCGCCGCCAGCCCGGCCATCAAAATCGCCAAGTGTCTGATCGTCATCCGTTTCATAGTCATAATGCCTTTCGTAGCGTCTAAAGTTCAGTTGTCATGGCCACGCCGATTCCCGGCAGGCCCCGTCCTTGATCATCCGATCTTCCCGGCGCGAGTTGTCCGGGAAACGCAAAACGGGTGTAAAAGGTTTGTAAGGCTTGAGACGCTCGGGGTTATGTGGGAATATCCCATCGTGAAATCGACGATGGTTGATGATCGAAGGCGGATAGTGATGCCGCCCGGATGTCCGCCGCGCTCCGCGGTGACGATCCAGCAGCTTGATGAGAATAGCTGGCTCGTGAAACTGCACACGCCGGATCGGAAGATCAGGATGGTTCCGATTCCGGTCATAGATAGCCTTCCTGATGACCCTGATTGGGAAAAGACAGAAGCTGCCCTTGCCAGATCCGCTACGGCGAAACTCTCAAAACCGGAGAAATGAAGAGGCGAGGTGACTCCATCCCGAAGGGATCGGAATCATTCAGCCCAGGGTTGAACGCGCTACCCTGGGGAGGAGCGCACGACGACCCGCAACCCTGAAAGCATCGCTGCTGAAACCCTTTCAGGGTTTTCAGCGTTTGGTGGCCTGACCCAGGGTAGCGCGTTCCGCGCAACAGAAAAAGGAATGTAGAGAACGCGGGGGCGAGATAAGGCGGGACTCGGGAATACAGAAGTGACTTTGGAGAAGTTGGGTCCGCCCCCGTGTTCTCTACATTCCTGGGTTGAACGAAGCCGCGGCCCAAGGTTCGTTGGGCCATCCTTGGGGGTACTGCGGAAAGTCCTGGATTTGCCTTTGACTACGGTCTGCGGTCGAGGCTTTTGGGGACGGGCCAGAGCCGTGCCAACCTGCGCCAGTCCCGGTGCTGACGGGGCGGCAGCGTTGTCGAGGCTCCGGGATTGGCCACTGGCCAGTTGGGACGCTCAAGCGGGTGCCACGCGAACAAAGCGCGGGGGTGGGAGTTGGCCCCCCAGCCGGAACGAGCAGTGAGGTGGTCCAGGGCGTGGTTTTCATGGCGGCCTGATGGTGCGGCGGACGCCGACGGGGGAGCCGTCGGGCAAGGAGATGACCTTTTGTCCTGGGCGCCAGGAGCCGACCAGGACCAGCCCGGTGCCACAATGCGGACAAAGCAGGGGTGTGGGCTGGGCGCAGACTCCTTGAGCGGCCAAGGGCGGGTCAGTCGGCGGGCTGGAGGTCGGAGGCTGCCAAGCGGCTTTCTCGGCCGCGGAGAGTAAGGGCGGTATTTTGAGCAGGGGCTCGGACGCGGTTGAACTGGGCGCGGCCCCCGGGATGGAGCCAGCCAAAGCGGCGGACCCGATGGAATCTGAGCGGCAGGACGTGCTGGAGGAAGCGGCGGAGGAACTCGAAGGGGGCCATGTCCATGTGGCCCCAAGCCCCCGTGGCACTGTGGCGGAAGGGCCAGCGCAAGCGTCCGTCAGGCAGCAATTGGAGTTGGCGATTGCCGGTGGCGGTTTTAAACACGTAACGGCTGAGGTAGCGCAACGCGTTTTGGCCCCTGCCGACAGCAGCGCTGTGAACGACCCAGCGTTGCTGCCAGACTTTGGCCGGCAGGAGGGCAAGGGCCTCGGGCATCTGCTTTTGGAGTGCCGCCTGGAAAAGCGTGCGGCAGCGATCGCTCAGGGCTTTGACCGGCAACAGGAACCGAGGGCGGCTGGAGATCCACTGGCGCTGATCTGGGCTGAGGCCGCCGCCGGGGACCAGGTAGTGGACGTGGGGATGGTATTCGAGGGTGCGCGTCCAGGTGTGGAGCACCCCCAGCATACCGAGGGTGGCGCCGAGGCGTTTGGGATTTTGAGCCAGATCCTGCAGGGCCTGGGAACTGGCGGCCAGCAGCAGGTCATAGCCCTTTTGGGGGTGAGAGCGGATCCAGTGGCGCAAGCCTTCGGGCACGGTGAAGGTGAGCAGGAAATAGTTCACCGGCAGCAACAGGGCGGTATTCTCATCGAGCCACTGCTGGGCATCCTGGCCGCCGCACTGCGGACAGTGCCGGTCGTTGCAGGAGTGGTAGCTGAAGTGGCGGTGGTCGCACTTGGGGCAATAGGTACATCGCCCCGCCCAGGGCCGCGGTGCGGCAAACCAAAAGGTTTTGCAGCACCTGGCGCTGGCGGGTGGGCATGGCAGCTCCGAACTGCTCCAGATAGGCCGGAGCCCATCGGCACAACACGTCGTGGACGGATAAGGAGCTGCCGCTGCGCTGAGCGGCTGCGGCCATTGAGAGGCCGCCTAGAGGTCGCCCATGAATTTGTTAATGCGCTGCTGGTGCTGAGTCTGACAGAGGGTCGTTAAGTGGGTATAGATGACGGTGGTGACGGGGCTGTGATGGCCGAGGTTGACCTGCAATTGGCGGAGGTTTTCGCCTTGCTCCAGCAGGTGGGTGGCATAGCTGTGGCGCAGCGTATGAATGTGGGCGGCCTTCCTGATGCCGCTGGCGCGCAGGGCCCGGCGGAAGGCTTGTTGCAGCGTGCTGCGGTCCATGGGTCTGTGGCGGTAGCAGCGCCCAGACCGCTGTGGCCTTTAGCTGGGAAGAGCCATCGTGGATGCCGGTGGCTGCGCCAGAGCTCGCGCAGCAGTTCGAGCGTGCGCTGGGGCAAGGGCACGTAACGGTTGCGGTTGCCTTTGCCCGCCCGGATGTGGAGGAACATCCGTTGGGAATCGATGTCGCCGACTTCCAGGTTGACGGCTTCGCCCAAGCGCAGGCCACAGGAGTAGATCGTTGTCAGGGCGACCCGATGGTCCAGAGGGGCAACCCGGGCGATAATTGTGCGCACCTCGGCGGCCGAGAGGATAACTGGCAGCTTGAATTGGGGTGTGGCGCGCACAAACTCCAGTTCCGCCGGCCAGGGCCGCTGGAGGGTTTTCTCCCAGAAGAGCTTGATGGCACACAAAGCCTGCGTGGAGGTTTGGCGGGCCAAGTGCCGCTGGGTCTTGAGATGGATGAAATACTGGCGGAGTTCCTCGGCGCTGACCAAGTTGGGCGAGCGCTCAAAGTGATCGGAGAGTTGGCGCACACAGACCCAGTAGATCTCTTGGCTTCGGGGCTGGAGCGGCAGCAGAATCAGGTCATCGGCAAAGCGGTTCAGGATTGCGTGAGGAGAACTTTTTTTATATGCATAGCTGCGGTACAGATTAATGTTGACGGTTTGCCGTGCGTCAGTGCATGGCGAACCGTCATCAGTCTGTGGGAGTCCCGGCCATAGGCCAACGCAAAACCAGCCCTCCAGCCTGCGAACTGCGGAGCCGCAGCAGTTCCGTCTTCTCCGCCGCGTAGCGGCTTCGTTCAACCCTGGGCTGAGTGATCACAAGCCCTTCGGGCTACTGAACTGGTGACCCGCAGTCTCTCTCTCCCGCGGAGGTACCGGCCAGATGCGGTGCGCCAGTGAAAGTCTGGCGGCTCTGAGGGTGCAAATCCCTCCAGAACTGAACATGAACGACAACACGAAAACATGAACAGTGCCCCAGCACGAAAGAACTGGGTGGGAAAGCCTAACCAGCTCCCCAAGCCCGAGTGTTGCCGGGCAGAAGGACAGGCCCAAGCGCCCGCAAGGGATGCCGAAGGCCGAACGACTGCCTGGAAGCGTACACAGGGAAGCTCGCAGGCCGCAAGCGGGAGTCGCACCCCGCTAAAGCAATCCAGCCCCGAAACGCCACAACATGCAGGTGGAGACGGTGTTGCATCACCGGAACCCAACACGGAGGAGACCGCTACAGGTGAGGTCTCCGGAGACCTGCCGGGGTCGCAGAGCGTGGCACGCGAGCAAAGAGCCGTACGGAAACTGGGAAGCCCTGCCGCCCCCCGACGCACCAACTGCGGGGGCCAATCGGGACAGGAGGTCCAACGACAAGAAGACCTCCCCATGGGTACAGAGCAGGGAATCGGACCGGTCCATAGTAGTCCGGGGCCAGGCACACGCTGCCCCAGCCCGGACCAAGGGGCCGGCACGACGACGCAGCCCGCAAAGGAAACCAGCACCGTAAGAACGACGGAATCAGGCTGGCGAACCTCCCTGCGGGCCATAGCCAACAAGGCAGCGCAGAACCCCAAGCACCGGTTTGGCGGACTCTACCGGCTGCTCAACCAGGACAGTCTCCGGGAGAGCTTCAAAGCCTTGCGCAAAGAGGCGGCTCCAGGAGTGGACGGAGTGACCTACGAGGAGTATGAAAAGAACCTCGAAAGCAATCTGGCCGACTTGGTGAGGCGGCTCAGGAACAAGAGTTACCACGCCCGACTGGTGCGCCGAAAGTACATCCCCAAGGGCAACGGAAAACTGAGGCCCTTGGGCATTCCGACGCTAGAGGAAAAGCTGGTGCAAAGTGCAACAGCGGCCATCCTCTCGGCCATCTACGAAGCGGACTTTCTGGACTGCAGCTACGGCTATCGGCCTCAGCGCGACGCACTGCAAGCAGTGCGGGGGCTGACCGATGCGCTACACCGGGGGCAGTTCGAGTTCATCGTCGAGGCCGACATCAAAGGCTACTACGAGCACATCCGGCATGACTGGTTGCTGAAGATGCTGGCGCTCAGGGTGGATGATGGGGCGTTATTGGGCCTGATACGCAAATGGTTGCGAGCAGGCATCCTTGAAGAAGACGGACGCGTCGAGCACCCGGAGAGCGGCACGCCCCAGGGGGGGAGCGTTTCTCCAGTGCTGGCCAACGTGTATCTGCATTACGTGCTGGACCTGTGGTTTGAGCGGCGGATGCGCAAACGGTATCGGGGGCAGAGCCGGTTGTTCCGCTATGCGGACGACTTTGTGTGCTGCTTCGATTATCGGCACGAGGCCGAGGCGTTCGAGCAGGCGCTTCAGGAGCGCATGCACCAGTTCGGGTTGGAACTGGCCATGGACAAGACGCAGCGAATACGTTTTGGGCCATGGGGTGGGCGGCACAACGGGCGGTTCGACTTCCTGGGATTTGAGTTTTCCTGGGGTCGGGGCCACCGGGGGCAGCCCACTGTCAAGCGTCGCACCAGCCGCAAGAAATTGCGGGGGGCGGTGCAACGGTTCACCGAGTGGATTAAAGCCGAGAGGCATAACCCGCTGGGCGAGTTGATGGAAACGCTGAGAGCGAAATATCAAGGCTACTGGAATTACTATGGAATCATAGGCAACTCTGAGAGCCTGAACCGCTACCACCGCGAAACCAGCCGCATCCTGTACAAGTGGCTGAATCGGCGGAGTCAGCGGCGCAGTTTCACTTGGCGCACCTTCGACCGGCTGCTCCAGCGCTTCAAGGTGCCACCACCGCGAGTGGTGGAACGGGCAGGGGGCTCTCTGCGTCTGCGTGGCCCGGCGGAATGGGACCTCGAACAGCTCAGTCAGATTAAGCTGTATGGGGACGCCTGCCGACCGTGCGCGTGCGCGAGCGAGTCGTCGTGAAGAACCCGGTGCGGGAAAACCGCCCGCCGGGATCTGCGAGGGGGACGCGGGGCAACCCGCGTCCCTACTCGACCCGTCCAGTCCGTCCCCCGCATCATCTCCTTCTCTGCTGGGCGCGGCGTTTGGCTTCGAGGAGGCGGGCGGTGGTGGAGGCGGGGGCGGGCTCTTGGGCGGCGGGTTGGGCGGGTTGGAGGGCTGGTTCGGCGGCGGGGGCGGGGGCGGCGGCGGATTCGGATTCGGTTCCGGGCAAGGGCAGGGTGGGGGCTTTTTCCGGGCGGAACAGGTCGGGGCTGGGCTCGATGGCCGGTGCGGTCTGCTTGGAGCGGACGGCGTCGCGCCGGGCCAGGAGCGCGGCCAGGGATTCCTCGGCCTCGGGGGCGCGGGGCACGCCCTGCCAGAAGAAGAGGGCAGTCCGCACCTTTCGCCAGATGCGGCGCATCTCGTCCGGGTCGAGTTGAATACGGCGCACGGCGACGTCCAGGATGAACAGCAGGATGGCAAAGCGCACGAGCCATTCCCACAGGGCGCGGGGCTGGAAGGTCTTGTGCCGGCCGTGCGAGAAGGGGGTCAGTTCGAAGTTGGTGGGGTCAAGGACTTTGCCTTTGCCGCTCTCGGCGATGCGGCGCAGGAGGTTGAGATTGGGTTCGCTGGTGGTGAACTCGGGGGAGTAATTGACGCTGGCGCCGAGCCGCTGTGAGGCGCGGACCTTGCCGTCCTTGATGTCCAGCAGGTGCAGGGTGTAGGAGCCGACGTCCTTGGTGGGGAACCGGGCCTCGTAATGGCCCGGACCGGTCTGCTCGACATGGACGGTCTGGCTCTGGCCTTTGGGGCTCACGACGAGGGCCTGGAGATTGAGGAAGTTGCGGTAGTTGCCCTCGGCGTCTGAGGCGTCCACGTTGATGACGCCCTCGCCTTTGTCCACGGTGACCTCGGTGTTGAAGTCGGCGTTTTCGATGCGGCGCAGGCTCCAGGAGGCGATTTGGGACCAGAACTGGCGGTATTTGTCCCAGTTCAACCAGAGCTTGCCCCATTTGGCCTTGGCGTCGGAGGTGAAGGCGACGGCGCGGCCCAGGCCGTATTGCCAATGGGCCAGGAGCGGGTCGCCTTTATCGGTCCAGAGGGGAGTTTCGGCGCGGGGCTTGGGTGTGGTGGCGACGTAGCCGAGCAGTTTGGGGTATTCGCCGGCGCCGATGCCGCGCACGACCTCGCTCGACGAGCGGAGCTGGGGCGTGAAGGGCTCCTCGTAGATGGCGGACTTGAGAATGACGGCGGTTTCTTTGATGAAGACCTGGGGCAAATTGTCGGGTGACTTGACCTCGTAGGCGCGGCCTTTGCCGCGCTCGGCCATGAACTCCATGGTGTCGGGTCCGGAATGGCCGGAGATGAGAATGGTGCTGACGGTGATGCGGTCGTCGACGATGGACTTCATCAACTCCTCAGTGGGGCGGGTGGGGTCGCCGTCGCTAAAGACGATGATGTGCTTGAGGCTGGCGGTGGATTTCTTGAGGGCTGCATAGGCTTGCTCGAGCGGGCCTTGGAAGCTGGGCATGTCGCCCTGGTTCATGCCGGCGATCTGGGCCGCCAGTTCTTTGCGGTTGCCAACCTTTTGCAGTTCGAAGAGCCAGCGCTCGGTCCCATCCCAGAGCAGCACGCCCATCTCGTCGGAGGGGCCCAGCGCCGCCAGGACGCCCTCGGCGCAATCGCGGGCGACCTGATTGCCGTTGTTGAATTCCATGCCGTGCATGATGAGGACGACGGCGCCGCTGGGCAGGACCTTCTTGCTGTCCAATTCCATGTTCACCGGCAGGGTGGACTCCAGCGGCGTGTTGCGATAGCTGCCGGCCGCGTAGGTCTGGTCGCCGCCAACGCAGACCAGGCCCACGCCGAAATCGCGGACGGCGCTCTCCAGCAGCTTCAAGCGGTCGTTGCCCAGGTGCGCGTCGCCGGCCTCGAGGTTGCTGATGAAGATGGCGTCGTAGCTCTGCATCTCGGCCAGGGTGCCCGGGAAACCGGCCGGGCCGACCAGCCGGTTCTTGATCTGGGAGGCCAGCAGCGCCGCCGCCAGCGGCTTGTCCTTCTCCGGATCGGCGGAGACGATCAGGACCTCGGGGTCGCCGCTGACGATGGTGAATCCCGAGCCGCGATTGTTCTGGGGCAAGGGATCGTCCTTGACGTCCACCTGCACGTCATACCCGTAATAGCCGGGCTCGGGCAGCGTCTGGGGGAATGCGAAGAGGTTTTTGCCCGCGGAAAGCTGGACCCGTTTTTCACCCAGGAACTGCTCGTTGCGAAAGAGCCGGACGGTGGCGGGCGTGGCCTGGTCGGCCAGGATGTGGATCTTGACCTCGAAGGCCTGGCCTTTCTTGAGCTTTGGGGGCAACTGGAGCTTTTGCACCGAGACGTTGTTGGCGCGCGAGACGCCCATCGGCACCACGTCCACGGTCACCCCGAGTTGCTGGTTGGCCGCCAGCACCGCCGTCATGGCGTCCCCAATGTTCTCGTTGCCGTCGGTCAACAGGACCAGCCGCTTCTGGCCCGTCTCGGGGAAGGCGGCGGTGCCCAGGCGCACGGCCGAGGCCAAGTCGGTGCGTTCCGTGCCGACCACCGCCTGGATCTTCTCCAGGTCCAGCGCATCGCTGGGCGAGGACTCGATGCTGGCCTCGCTGCCGAAGACGATGACGCCCGCCTTGTCGCCGCGCTTCTTTTGCTTGGCGACCGTGTTGACATATTCCTTGGCGGCCTCCTGCTGGGGGGAGGGGACGCTGTCCGAACGGTCCAGGACGAAGAAGACGTTCATGCCCTCGACCGGGCGCAGCATTTGCAGGCCGGCCACGGCGCAGACCAGGGCGGTGAGCACCACCACGCGAATGGCCAGGGCCGTCCAGCGCCGCCAACGGCCAATCTGCACATCGCTCTTCCAGGCGAACCAGAACACCCAGGCCAGCGCCGGGACCAGCAGCAGCAAGTAAAGCGGTTGAGTGAACTGGATGTTCATCCTGGACTGTGGACTGTGGACTCTGGACGGTGGACTGTGGACCCTGGACTGTGGACTGTGGACCCTGGACTGTGGACTGTGGACTCTGGACTGTGGACTAGTTTTTGGACCCTGTGGTTTTGTGAATCAGCCACGTAGAGGTTGCCGGCGGAATCCAGGGCGAGGCTCCAGGGATTGTTGAACTGGCCCGGCAAAGCGCCGGGGCCGCCGATGATCTCGATGAGCCGGTCATGGGCGTCGAAGACCTGGATGCGGCTGTTGCCGAACTCGCAGACGTACTGCCGCCCGGAGCCGTCCACGCGGATGTCGTAGGGATAGCTGAACTGGCCCGGCCCCTTGCCGGCCTTGCCGTAGGCGCGCAGGAACCTGCCGTCGCTCGAGAAGACCTCGATGCGGTGGTTGCAGGAATCGGCCACGTAGATGCGGTCGCTGGCATCCAGGCACAACCCCTCCGGGCGATTGAACTGACCGGGTCCGTTGCCGGGCCGGCCGAAGCCATCCAGGAAGGGCGGGGCGGACGAGACCGGGCCGGGTCCGCGCAGCTCCGTTTCGGGCACCTGCTTTGGTTCGGCCGCCTCCTTCCCCTCACCCCGGCCCTCTCCCCGTCCGACGGGGAGAGGGTGGACCGTCGATGGTTGGTCGAGGAATCCCGAGGCGCTCGAGCTTGCGAGAGCGGTGGCTTGCTGCCCCCTCTCCCCATCCGATGGGGAGAGGGTCGGGGTGAGGGGTCGGCCAAGCCCCGCCATCGTCAGGCTGAACCGCTGGACCCGCTCGGCCGGGCCGTATTCGCTCACCAGGATCTGGTCTTGAGAGTTCACCGCCACTGCCCGAGGCAACATGAATTGGCCGGCATTGGTGCCGCGCCGGCCCCATTGGGCCGCCAACTGGCCCGCCGGCGTGAAATGGTTTACACGCTGGTAGTGCGGCTCGACAACCACAATGTTGCCTTGGCCGTCGCGGCACATCCCCTTGGGCTTGCCCAGGTCGGTCTGCGGCATCTGCCACGAGAGCAGGAACAGCCCGTTGGAGGAGAACTTCTGCACCCGCCCCGTCATGTCCACCACGTAGAGATTGTCCTCGAGGTCCACCGCCACCGAGCGCGGCTTGTTGAACTGGCCCAAACCCACGCCGCGGGAGCCGATGATTTGCGCGCGGCTGAAGAGACGGCTTTGGAGGGGGGCTTCGTTGGAGGAGGGAGGGGGCGAGCAGCCGGCCAGGAGCCCCAGTAACAAGGCGGGCAGAGCTAGTGTCCGACCAGTCCGACAGGTCCGACCCGTCAGACAGCCGCTCACAGCGCGCCCGCCCATCCACAGCGCCAGCGGGGCCACCGCCAGTCCCAGGAGGATGAGGCACAGCGCGTTGACCTGGGCGTTGTGGCCGTAGTGCAGGAGGTTGAATACCCGGAGGGACAAGGTCTCGCCCCCGGGCGGCACGACCAGGATGATGGACTCGACATCCCAGAGGCAGAGCAGGAAGACGACGTACCAGGCCGCGGCGGCCTGCGGGGCGACCTGGGGCCAGATGACGTGGCGCAGGAGTTGCCAGCTCGTGGCGCCCTCCAGACGCGCGGCATCGGTCAGGTCCGGGTCCACCCCGCGCGCCGCATGGGACATGGTGTTCCAACCCAGGGCCAGGTAGCGGACCACAAAGGCCAGGACCACGATGCCCGCGCTCCGGTAAAAGAGCAGGGACCAGTCCCGGTTGAACACCGCTATCAATCCGATTCCCAGCAGCACGCCCGGAACCAGGAGGGGCAACCAGAGCACCCAGCCGAGAATCTCTTGGCCTCTGAAATGAAACGTGAAACGTGAAACGTGAAACGTGAAACGCGAGAGCAGCCAGCCGAGAACTTCTTGGCCGTGGAAATGGCTTCTGGAGGCCGCCAGGCCCAGCCCAACGACCAGCGTGGCGGACACGGCGGCAAACCACGCCGAGTTGAAGAGCGCCCCCTGGCCCGCCGCCAGGGCGCCGGGCAGTTCGGTCCAGGTCCGCCGGGCCGCGGCGAGTTGGAAGAGCGGCAGGCCCACGGCCAGAACACAAACCGAGAGCGTGAGGGCGCCGCAGGACCAGAACCAGGGTCCGCCCAGGTGACGGCGGAAGAGCTTTGGCGGCACCGGGCCCTCGACCCTGGGCCAGGGGATCTCCTGGCCGATGAACCAGAGCAGCAGCAGCAAAGGCCCCAGCACCAGGGGCCAACTCAAACTCAACGCCCCCAGCGCGTCGAGGTTTGCCGAGAACCGCACCCAGACCTCCGCGGGAAAGACCCGGACCTGCAGGATCGTGGGCACGGCGAAATTGTTCAGCGCCAGGACAAACGTCAGGACGGCCGCCTGGGCCAGGGCATTGCGCCCCAGCGGCAGGAGCAGGCCCCGAAAGAGCGCCCAGCCCCTCACCCGAGGGTCGCTCTCCAATTGGGCCGGTTCGAGCCGCCGCCACGCGCCCCACACTGCCAGCAGCGTGATCGGCCAGGTCAGCAGGCCCAGTATCCAGACCGTCCCGCCCGGCGAGACGATGTCCAGCGGCAGCCACCGGTGCCATACGCCCGCCTGGCCCAGGTAATGGAGCCAGCAGTTGGCCGCCAGGAAGGGCGGCAATGCCAGCGCCATCACCGCCACCCCCAGCAACCGCCTCTGCCAGCGCCCCGGCAGGCCCGCCGCCCAGAGCGCCGCCGCCAGCCCAAAGGCCACCGCCAGCAGCGTGGCAAGCGTGCTGACCAGCAGGCTGTTTCTCAAAAGGGGCCAGTTCATTCGAGTGCGGAGTGCGGAGTGCGGAGTGCGGAATGGGAAATGACGAATGACGAATGACGAATGACGAAAGCGGAGAGCGCGGGCGGTGGCCTGCGGATGGCGGTGGCCGTGTGTCCAACGGGTCGGAGGGTGGCTAGTGTGCTCATCGCAGGAAGATTTCGTTTAACTGCGCCGTGGCGGGGTCGAGGTCGCGGAGGAGGTCGTCCCAGTTCGGTTTCAATGTGGGCGCCGCGACGGCGTCGGGCGAAGGGGCTTCGAGGGCATGGGCGGCGATCAAGCGCTGGATCACTTGGGGGCGCTGGAGGTAATCGAAAAGGCGCTGGGCGGCCGCAGGGTGCGGGGCATTGCGCGTCACGGCGACGGTATTGGGGATGAGGAGCATGTCCTCGGACAGGGGGAGGGCGGCGACGGGCAAGGCCTCGCGCTGGCCGGCGGCAATGTCGTCAGAATCGGTCAGGCCGAGCCAGGCCTGGCCGCTGCCGACCAGTTTGACGACCACCGAGTTGCCGTCCACCAGGAACGGTTTGTTGGCCGCCAGAGCGCGGCACCAGGCGAGCCATCGCGCGGGGCCCCAGGCCTGGCGCAGCGCATGGAAATGGGTCGAGGTCGTGCCGAACTGTGGCAGGGCCATGGCCAGCTTGCCGCGCCAGGCGGCGTTGGTCAACTGTGCCAGGGAGCGTGGGGCCGTCGCGAGCGAGAGGCAGTTGGTGTTGATGACCAGGCGGCGGCTGCGGCAGCCGAAGGCGGCCCAGCCGTTGGTCTGGCGGAGGACGTTCCGAGCGGCAAGCTGGCGCGCGCGCATCTCTTCGTTGCCCCAGAACACGTCGCACTGCGCGTGCGCCCGCTCGGCCAGCAGGCGATTGGCCAGGCCCACGGTCTTGACCGCTTCGCTGTCATAGACCGCGCGGACCTTGATTCCGGTCTCCTTCTCGAAATCGCGCAGGATCGGCTCGGCGAAGTCCTGGTCCTGCGCGCAATAGGCCACGACCTGGCCACCGGCGGCGTTCAGGGTGCTAGTAATAGCCAGGAAAGCCAAGGCCAGAACGGCGGCCGCGAGCATGCGCAACGAGCGCGTCGCGGAGCCACGCAGTGAAGGTAGCCGTGGACCTCGGTCCACGGTTTGGGGCGCGCGGACGCTCGCGCGTCGCGTAGCGACGCCTGACGGCCCGGCGCTGGCAGATCTGGCTCCAGTTGTATTTTCAGGCGTCGCTACGCGACGCGGGTGAGCTTGGGCCATGGATCCGTGGACTGGAAGTCCACAGCTACCATCACGCACCGCTACGCGGTGCTGAAGGGTCCTGGCCCGCGCAATCGCGGCACGTGCAATTTTGCCCCCGTGTGCAGTCATTCGTCATTCGTCATTCGTCATTCGTCATTCCAGACCCCGCTTCTGGGCGCCCCCGTTTTCCTCAGGCGTTCGCCCGCGCCCACTCCGCATTCCGCACTCCGCACTGGGGACGCTCCGCACTCAGACGGTCCTCCGATGGTAGTACCACCACTCGCCCAGCAGGACGAGCAGGGCCAGGCCGGCAATCGTGCGCCAGACCTCCATATTGGCGCGCTGCATCGAGGTCGCCCGCACCTTGGTGTATTTGCCCAGTTGCAGCTCCTCGCGGGGTTGGATGTTGCTCTCGGCGGCGTCGAGGAGGTTCACGCAAAAGACGGTGTCATTGGTGCCCAGGTGGAGTTGATAGACGCCTTGCTTGAAGGTGTCGCCGAAGACGAATTCGTTGGCGTTGGGGTCGAGGGGCAGGGTGCGGGTCTGGCCGCCGGGGTAGGTCACTTGCGCGCTGGTTTCCGGGCGTGCCAGGGCCAGGCGGAAGGTCTCGCCCGCCTTGACCAGCAACTGGCTGCCCTGGGCATTGGCCGGGTTGAGCCACTCGACGGCGTTGGCGATGAAGATGGGGAACGAGACCCGCAGGGGCCAGTTGCTATCGAGCAGGTCGAAGCCGATCCAGATGATGCGTTGCCGGCCCAAGTCGCCGGCCAGCATGAGCGAGGCCTGCGGCGCGTCCGCCAGCGAGACCGCCCAACTGGGGGTCTTGGCCGTGAGACTCTCCTTGACCTGGACGTTGTCGAAGCTGGTGTACCGCATGAGCGGGTGCGCGCTGCGCCAGTCCACAATGGGCGGCCACTCGACGCTGGTCATGCTCTCGACCCAGTTGGTGTTGGGGACGTGAATCGCCAGGACGTTGCCCTTCGGCCAAACCGTGGGCGCGACGGCGTCGAGCACCACGAAGTCGTAGCCGGCGCCCGGCTCGGCCAAGTCGGGGGCCACCGCGAGGTCCACGCCGGGGGCGGCGCGCAGGGCCCGCTCCAGGAACCGGTTGCCGCGTGTGACCAGCAGGACCTTCACCGGCTTGGGCAACAGGCTCACGATCGAGGCCTGGTTGTCCGCGGCCAGGTCGTCTTTGGCGGTCAGCCGGACCGTGAAGACCCCGTTGCGGGCCTGGTTGGCAATGAAGACCTGGGGCGAGCTTTGGCCGGCGGGCACGCTCAGCGGGCGCGTCTGGATGAGCCGCTCCTCGAACAACAACTCGACTTCGGTATCGAGGTTGTTGGTCGAGAAATTGGCAATGTTGGCATAGACGGCCCGTTGCCGGGTGTCCTCGGGATTGGCGCGGGCGTCCAGGCCGGTGATGCCAAGGTTGTTCGAGCCCTTGCCGACCCGATGATAGATGAGCGGCAGCGGCCGGTCTTTGCTCTCGAACTGGTCCAACTCCGGGGCGGCGCCGTCGCTGAAGAGGTGGACCTCGGCATCGTTCTGGTGGCGCACGAGGGACTCGGCCATCCTGAGGGCGGGGAGCAGGCGCGTGGGGGAATCCGAGCAGGCGCAGGCCGCCAAGGCGCGGCGCAGCAGGACCTTCTCGCTGGTGGCCGACTGCTTGACCTCGGCATTGGCCCCAGCCAGCAACACCACCATCTGGTCGCTCCCGGCCAGGCTGTCCACCCATTTGAGCGCCTCGGCGCGGGCCTTCTCGAAACGCGAGGGCGATTCATCCACCGCCTGCATCGAGGCCGAGGCATCCAGGATGACCACTCGCAACTGGGCCGGCTTGGCCCTGGCGGCAAAATAAGGCCGCGACAGGGCGAACACCGCCAGCGCCAGCAGGAGGACCTGGAGAATCAAGAGCCAGTTCTTCCGCAGCCGCTGGAACGGCGCGCTGGCCTGGGTCTCGGACAGAAACCGCCGCCAGAGCAGTGTGCTGGAGACCAACTTCACCACCCGCCGGCGCTTGAGCAGGTAGAAGAGCACCACCACCGGGATGGTGGCGGCGAAGGCGAGGGCAGTTGGGCTTAGGAAGTGCATGTCCCAGGTACCGGGCGCGGAATGACGAATGACGAATGACGAATGACGAATCGGCCGGACACCAACCGATGACACGTCGCCTCGGGAGGAAACCCGCGATCAGAACCCCCGCATACCCGGGAATCCCATTCTCTTTGCTCCGCATTCGTCATTCGTCATTCGTCATTCGTCATTCCTCACCCCCACACCTCCGCCTTTCTGAGCTGCTTCAGGAGCAGTTCCTCCAGCGGCGTGTTCGAGCTGGCGGTGAAGAAGTTGATGCCGCGGCCCTGGCAGAACTCGCGGAGGCGCTGGATGAAGTTCTGCACGGTTTGCCGGTAGGCCTTCATCCGGTAGCGGCCGAAGGTGACCTCCTGCATCGCGCCAGTCTCGCTATCCACCAGCCGCAAATCGCCGAACGTCACCGGCGACAACTCCTCGGGGGCCAGGATCTGGACCAGGTCCACCTGGAAACCCCGCCCGACCAGCGCCGTCAGGCCCGAGTCATAGCCGGCCGGGTCCAGGAAATCGCTCAGCACGATGGCGACGCCGGCGTGGCGGGCCTCGATGGCGCCCCGGCGCAGGGTCTGGTTCAGGTTAGCCGGGCCGCCGGCGCTCAAGGCGCTCAGGTTGCTGAAGAACTGGATGGCCGAGCGCTTGCCACGGACCGAGCGCAACGCGCCCCGCGCCGCCAGTTCCGCCATGCGCTCGGCGCGATTCGGCCCGTCGCTGCCGGCAAGCTCAGGAAAGGGGATCACGCTGACCCGGTCAAAGCCCGAGAGGGCCACATAGCCCACGGCGGCGGCGACCTGCCGGGCGAAGTCGAATTTGCGCGGCTCGCCAAACGTCATCGATTCGCTGGCATCCAGGAAGATGCGCACGGGCAGTTCGCGCTCCTCTTCGTAGAGTTTGAGAAACAGCCGTTCCAGCCGCCCGTAGAGGTTCCAATCCAGGTAGCGGAAGTCGTCGCCGGGGACGTAATCGCGGTAGTCGGCGAACTCGACGGATTGGCCGCGGGCGCGGCTGCGGCGCTCGCCTTTGGCGGAGCTCTTGGCGCGGCGGGCTGCCAGGAGTTGGAACTGCTCGAGCCGGCGCAGGAGCTCAGGGGTGAGGAGCGGAGGGGGCATCGGGTGTCACGGGACCGCGCACGGGCTGGTCGGGGTGCGATTAAAACTGTCGGTCAGCCCACGGCGTGGTTTTGCCCCGCAGGGGCTTCCGACAATAGCCCGGCGTTTCAACGCCGGGTGAGCGGACCCAAGGAGCAGGTCCGTCCCGAAGGGACGGCTGAAAGCAAGGAGTGTTCTCAATCGTCCCTTCGGGACGAGGGTCCGTTTTGTGGCCTCCCCGGCGTTGAAACGCCGGGCTATTGTCAGATGTCCCTCCGGGACAAAACTCCCGAGGCGCAGGCCCGACGCTTTTAATCGCACTCGGCCGCTCATCACGCATTGACGGCCTGCGCGTCTTGAGGCACGTCCTTGAGGACCTGGGCGATGATGTGGTCGGTCGTGATGCCCTCGGCTTCGGCCTCGAAGTTGAGGATGAGCCGGTGGCGCAGGGCGGCTGGGGCGACGGCCTCGAGGTTGTCGAAGCTGACGTTGAAGCGGCCATCGATGAGGGCGCGGACTTTGCCGGCCAGGATCAGGGCCTGGCCGCCGCGCGGGCTGCTGCCGAAGCGCAGGTACTGGGAGGCAATGGGCGCGCCGGTCTCGGTCTTGGGATGGGTGGCCTGGACGAGCCGGACCGCGTAGTCCTTGACATGGGAAGCCACGGGGACCTCGCGCACCAACTGCATCAATTCGATGAGCCTGGCGCCATCGAGGACCTTATCGACGCCGATGCGGGCGCCGGCGGTGGTGCGGGTGAGGACCTCGGCCAGCTCCTCGCCGGAGGGATAGCCGACGAGGATCTTGAAGAAGAACCGGTCCAGTTGCGCCTCGGGCAACGGATAGGTGCCCTCCTGGTCGATCGGGTTCTGCGTGGCCATCACGAAGAACGGCTCGATGAGCCGGCGCAATTGGCCGCCGGCCGTCACCTGGTGCTCCTGCATCGCCTCCAGCAGCGCCGACTGTGTCTTGGGGGTCGCGCGGTTGATTTCGTCGGCCAGGATGAGGTTGGCGAAGATCGGGCCGCGCTGGAACTCGAACTCGCGCCGTCCGCCGGCGGCTTCCATGACGATGTTCGTGCCCAGGATGTCGGCCGGCATGAGGTCGGGCGTGAACTGGATGCGGTTGAAGGCCAGGTCGAGCACCTCGCTGAGCGTGCGCACCAGCAGGGTCTTGCCCAGCCCGGGCACGCCCTCCAGCAGCACGTGCCCCCCGGAAAACAGGGCGATCAGCGTGCCCTCGACGATGCGCTCGTGGCCGACGATGACCTTGCCGATCTCGGCGCGCAGGGCCCCGTAAGTGGTGCGAAAAGATTCGATGGCTTGTTCGGTTTCCATATTCACTTCTTGAGGTCGTCGAAGTAGTCCTTGACCGTGCCCTGGTAAGCGCGGGGGACCTGCTCGTGGCTGAGGGCGGCTTGGGCGTCGGACTGTGCGGCGGCGGCGGCGGCCTCATACTCGATCTTGCTCTGGCCTTTGACGCTGACGTCGCGCAACGTGATGCTGGGCATCGGGCCGCCTGGCGAGAATTGCCCCCGGACCTTGGTCGGCTTGAGCGCGTCGCTTAGCTCGCCTTCGCCGCGGTCGGTGTGGCCCCGCGGGTCGGTGTCGGGGCGCTCGACGCCCGTGTTGTCCCAATGCTGGCTCCATCGGCCGTCCCATTGGGCGTTTTCATCGGCCCAGGTGCCGACGCCGCCGCCGGGCTCGCCGCCCTCGCCCATGCGGGGCTGGCCCTGGTGTTGCCCGGGCCGCCAGTGCTGGCCGGTGCCGACGGCCAATGCGGCCTCGTTCAGGGCCTCCAATTCCGCCGCCAGCGCCTTGGCATCGCCCATTTGCGCGGCCAGCCGCTCCAACTCCTTGGCCGCCGCCGCCAGCGACTGGGACGCGCCGGCCTGGTCGCCCGCGCCCATCTGTTGGCCGGCCTTCTGCAACATGTCCGCCAACTTGCCGTAGTTGCCCGCCGGGGCCACTGCCTGGGCCACTTCCTGGGCGATCTTCTGGAGTTGGTCCGGCGGGAGATTGGCCGCCTTGAGCTGGGCGGCCATCTTCTTGAGCGTCCCCTGGGCGGCCTCGGGCTGGCCGTTCTTGAGTTGCTCGGCCAGGTCCTTGCCGAGCTTGTCCATCTGCTGCTGGAGTTGCTGGAGGGACTTGGCCATATCGCGCAGTTTCTCCAGGTCCGTCACCGAGGCCTGGAGGTCTTTGAGGACCAACCCGGCCTCGTTTGCCTTCAGCGCATTGATGGCGCTGTCCAGCGACGGCACCTGCAACCCCATCTGCTGCGCCTGGCGCGACAACGCCGAGAGCGCCTTCGAGAGTTCCTCGCGTTTCGCCGCGTCGCCCAGCCCGTTCTTGTCGTTCGCGCCCTTGGCCGCCTCCTGGAGTTTCTCGAGTTCCTTCTTGAGCTTGTCCATCGCCTCGGGATTGCCGGTGGGCGCGCCGAGCTGTTTTTGCATGGATTCGATCTGTTTCTGCAGGCCGGCGGCTCGCGGAGTCGCTGGCGCCGGAGGCGCGTGCGGCCTGTTCGAGGCGCTTGAGGGCGGGGTCCTTGCCCAGCTCCCGAAGTTCGTCCCTGAGCTTGTCGGCCACGTTGGCCATGTCTTTGAGGGCCTCGCTCCGGGTGAGGCTGGCCTTGGTGAGGCGGTCGGCCAAATCGCTCGCGGATTCGAGGGCCTTCTCGGCCTTGGGCTCGATAGCAGGCTCGCGCGCCTGCAGAGTGCGGCGCGTCAAATCCGCAAGCTGCCGGCCGGCCTCCCGGATGACCTGCTGGTCGTTTTGGCTTTTGAGGAACTGTTTGCTGCGGTATTCGGGGACAAAGCCGAGGCCCGACACCAGGGCCAGGACCACCAGCGCCCAGCGGGTGACCGTTTTGGGCAGGTTCAACGGCACGAGCTGGCGCGGGTCGATCTGCCGGGCGTGCTGCGCGGCGTCCGCCAGCACCAATTCGCGCCACGCACCCGCCTTGGGCTCCGAGGCCACTTCGAGCGCGGTGCTCAGGCGCTCCTTGAGTTGCTGCCGCCGGTCCACCCAGCGGGCCACCTGGCTCATCACCGGGGCGCGCCACCCCCCTAGCGCCAGCCCGGCCAGCATGAACGGAAACGGCGCCAGCCCCACCGCCACCCGCGTCCACAGCGGCAGCGGCCACAAATGCCAGGCCCCATCCAACAGCAGCGAAACCACCGCCCCAACCAGCAAGCCGCTCCATAACCCGCGCAACGCCCTTGCCCAGCGACGCCGTCGGGCCGCTCCGCAGAGCGCCGATTTGATGACCTCAAGTTCGCTCATGGCCTGGGCCAGAACGTGCGATAACCCCGCCCGTTTGGCCAGTCTATTCTGGTTGGACAATCTTTGGGGGAAAAAGTTCCGCGGGGGGCGCGCGGGGGTGCGTGAAACGTGAAACGTGAAACGTGATTAAGAAGGTCCGCGCGGGGGTAAGGAGGGACACGGGTCGAGGGACAGAGCTCAGGGCGCGTCCCGACGCGGCGCCCCAGGGCCGAAGGCCCGCCATGTGATAGCCCGGGCTGGAGCGGAGCGGAGGCCCGGGTAAGCGAGTGCCCCTCGAAAAGCCCCGGGCTGTAAGGCCGGGACCTTATGGCGCCCTTAGACGGCGCGCGGCCGTTGTGGCCCGGTGACCTGGGCCTCCGCTCGCAAGCTCGCTCCAGCCCAGGCTGTCACATTCGGGCTTTCAGCCCGGGTTTGGCCCGGCAAAGGTGTGGGATCGGAGTTTCGGTAGTGTCCTAATTTGGACGATGCGTGCGGGCATCTGGGGATGGTGCTCGGTTGGACTGCGGTATGGTGGTTCGGATTACACATTAGGGGGCGGGGGCTTGCGGTTTTCTATTTGTTGCTGCTGGTCTCCTTGACTCGGTTCACGCTCGGCACCGTTCATTTGCTCGCGCTTTGTTTGTAAGTCGGCCTTCTGTTTATCTTGCGACGTGAGAAACGCTGTAACCAGGCCTACAAGCGTCGTCCCACCAATTATTGCCCCAAACGTGGGCTGGCCCCTGATTGCAGCATATGTTGATAAACCCAACCCACAAAGTCCAATTATCAAGCCAAACCACTGCCCGCATTGCGACTGCCTTTGTTGGCTCTTGATCACGAGGCCCTCGATCCTTATTCGGTGGGCGCTTTGATCTTCGGCCATCTTCATGATGCGATTTGCGCCGTCTGGAATAATCGCATCATAAGCCGCAAGTTCCTTTGGAGCTGGCAATGGACCGGCTCGAATAGATACTTCCTCGTGGATTACGCTCATTTGGCGCTGCGGCCCCTTTTTCTCAGGAACTGGCTCCAAAACCTCGGGGGCCTCGTCAAGCCCCTTCCGCTCGGTCTTTGATGGTTCAGGGATGGCGGGCGGACCGCTGGACTCGGAGCCATTGCTCATTCTTGAGGAACTGGGCCAAACTCAACGCGAGCTTTATCAAGAGCGTCCTGAATATCCCGTCCAACGGCACGCCAATCCTCCGAGATGGCAATTGCATCTGCATCTTCGGATCGGTTATAATCAAAGAAGTCGCCTCGAATATTCAAAACGCTGCCAATGCCGGTCAAAAAGGACGAGCGCGCACAAAGGAAATCAGTTCTGGTTTTGATGCGATTCATAAGCTCAGCCAACAGTTAAGGCTCGATTCTAGCACGTGTCCAAAATCTTGGCAATCGAATTCTTTGGCCAAACACCAGCATTTTTATTGCCACAACCAAAATCATCGAGTCGCGAACAAAATCCTATGGGGTCCATTCCCCATGTCCAAATATTGGACATTGGACATAAACATCAGTTCAAGCGATTCTCTTCGCCGAAGTCACGGAGTTTCTGCGATTCAGACA
This sequence comes from uncultured bacterium, assembly GCA_963749495.1. Lineage (GTDB taxonomy): Bacteria > Verrucomicrobiota > Verrucomicrobiia > Limisphaerales > UBA8199 > CAVQND01. Next base: position 1,207,909 of record CAVVMW010000006.1, on the reverse strand, counting down.
CTGGGGGAGGGCTTTCTAAAACCGCCTAAAAACCATTTGTTTGGCAGGGCCGCTACCCCCACCAGCAGATTTTTCACTCGGAGGCGCTCGCAGGCATACCTTTCTGTGTTTACTATAATACTATAGAATACAGATTAGTCCGGCCCTCTGCCCGGGCCCCAGCAGCTCCCGCTCCCCCTCATCCCCCGTGTCACCGCCCGGCACGGTTTGCCTCCCCCATGGGCCCGCCGGACCTCCCGCATCTTTTTTCACTTTTTTTGAATTTTGCGCTTGCAATCTGTGTCTAGTAATATATATATAAACACAGATGAAGGCGAAAACCTCCAGGCTTCGCCAGCGCCTCTGGTGTGCCTGCCGGGCCTTGGGCCGCACCCTCCGGGCCATGACCCCGGACCAGCCCATGACCCCGGGCTCCTTCTACCTCATGCGCCGCAAATGCGGCAAAGCCTCCTGCCGTTGCGCCCATGGCCGGCTCCACCCCGCCTGGGTCCTCACCCGCAGCGAGGCCGGCCGCCACAAACTCTACAGCGTCCCACCCGGCCAGCGCGCCCAAGTCCGCCAATGGGCCGGGGCCTGGCGCCGCTACCAGCGCGCCCGCGCCCGGTTCGGCAAGCAAACCGCGGCCCTCCTGGCCTTGGCCGACCAACTGGCCCAGAGCCTGAGCGTGGTCTGGCCCAAACCCAAAACCAAAGCGCGATCCCCCTGATGGACCTGGCTTTCATCGAATATCATCCCCAACGAGTCCTGGACGCCTTTCGCCAAGGTGAGTTCGACGCCCTGGAAATCCTCGGCCAGGCCGACGAACGGGATTTCTTCGAGCGCTGCTTCAAAGAACGGCTCTTGCTCCATCTGGCCCAGGACCTGCCCACCGTCCGCAAGAAGGAGGAGGTGCCCCGGTGGTTCATCTTGGCGGCCAACCTCAGCTTGAAACTCCATCAGCAAAACTCCTTCCTGGCTTTCGAACAGGTGGTGCGCTGTGGGGGCTTGTTGGCCGCGTTGCCGCCCGACCTGGCGACCAAGCACCTGGACCCCCAAACCCAACGCTGGGTCTTGGCCTGCCAGGGCTTCAACGACAAGAACAGCTACGACCGCACCACCCCCTGCGACCAGGACACCCTGCGCAAGGCCCTCAAGGACGTGCCCGCCGCGCAATGGCTGGAGTGGCTTAACACCACTGTCCAAAAGGTCTTCCAGCAATACGGCTTTTTCGACCCGGCCGGCATTTTCATCGGCGACGCCTCCTATCTGTTTGTGCCGGACAACCCCGCCTATGAAGGCAGCGTGCTGATGTGGTTCGACGAGCACAATCACCCGGTGGACTATGAATCGCTCACGCCCGAGCAGCGCAAGCGGGCGCACCGGGAGCGGTGCTACAAATGGATCAGTTTGCTGCATTTGCGCGGGGGGTGTTACGTTCTACGGGGGGGCGCTGCTGGTGGCTGGCAACGCCCACGAGGTCGGCCCCTTCTATGATGAATTGGTGGCCCGGTTTGTGGCCAGCGTGGGCCAGGGCGTTATCAAGTGGCTGGTCCTGGATCGCGGGTTTATTGACGGAGAGCGCATCAGCCGCTGCAAGCGGGAGTGGGGCATCGACGTGCTTATCCCGATGAAGAAGAACATGGATATTTGGACCGATGCCTGGGCCCTGGCCCCTCAAGGAGTCTGGCAACGCCGTCCAGAACCCACGCCCTCAGTCCCCCAAGTCCCGCCGCAACGGCCCGAACTCATCCGGCGCCGGGAAGCCAAACGACAGAAAAAGTTGGCCCTGTTGCGGGCGGAGCAGCCACCGCCCTCGCCGGCAGACCTGCGGACGCACACCGAGTTCTGCGCCCTCAAAGACTTCACCAGTTGGACCGCCGCCACCGTGCCCATTCAGGTGGTGTTGCTCCGCGACCACTACGCCGACGGCCATCACGATGACTGGGCGCTCATGACGACCAACCCGGCCGCCCAACCGCTCCAGATGATCGAGCTCTATGGCAAACGCCCCGCCATTGAAGAGCGGCATCGGCAACTCAAATGCTTCTACGATTTGACCGACTTCCGTTCCCGCAGCTTCAACGCGATCACCGCCCAGGTGGTGATGATCCTCCTGACCTATACGCTACGGCAGTGGCAATTGTGGAAGTTTGTCGAAGAAACCCTGGCCAATCTCACGCCCGAATCCCTGGTCCAGCAACTCAATCTGCACCAGCAGTGGGTCGTGATTTATCTGGGCTACGCCTACACCCAGATGCCGCTGGTGACGTTCACCCGCGAAGTGCTCCAGTTGGAAGGGCCGGCCCGCGACAAAGCGCTCAAGAAAATCCAGGCCTTGGAACAAAACCTCCTGACTTTACCACCCAACCCCAGACCCGCCTAAAACCCTCCATCCTGTCGCCAGTGGCCCACTCCGCCGAATCTTGAATCCAAGCCGCGGCGGTCGGCCAAGGTGTCGCCAAAAACTCCCCCCGCCCATATGCACCATATTCCTTCCCCCACTGTCTGAATCGCAGCACGGAGTTTCCTCCGTCTTGACAATCCCGCTCCGGCCGCTCCAAGGTGTCTCATGCGAGCCCCTTGCTCTGCGTCCAGGGCCCAGGCCCCGGTGTCGTGTCAGCCGGCCGCGCCGATAGCGCCGCCGCCGCCGTCGGCCGCCGCCCCGGGCTGCGGGCCCCTCGAGTACTTCGGCAACATGATCGACCACTGCTGCGATTTTGCCGAAGCCGCCCGAGGCCAGGGCCTGCCCATCGTCGGCATCATGTGCGAGTTCACCCCGCGCGAGGTAATCCTGGCCGCCGGGGCGGTGCCGGTGTGCCTGTGCGGCGGCTCGGCGGCCACTATTCCCGCCGCCGAGCAGTATCTGCCCGCCAATCTCTGCCCCCTCATCAAATCCACCTTCGGCTACCACCTCAAAGGCTCGAACCCCTTCCTGAACTGGGCGGACCTCCTCGTGGCCGAGACGACCTGCGACGGCAAGAAAAAGATGTTCGAGCTGCTCGCCGCCGACAAACCGATGTATGTGCTGGAGTTGCCGCAAAAGGCCGATGACGCCGACGCCCTCGAGCACTGGGTCGCCAAGGTGCGCAAACTCAAGGCCCATCTGGAGGAGCGGTTCAAAGCCGACATCACGGATGCCAGGCTGCGCGCCGCCATCCAACTGATGAACCGCGAGCGCCGCTGCCGCCGCGACCTGGCCGAGCTGATGGCGGCCGACCCGCCGCCCTTGACCGGACGCCAATTGCTCGATTTCAAGAGCATCATCTCCGGCATCGAGGCCGATTTCGAGCAATACGCCGCCGCCCTGGCCTGGTTCAAGGCTGCAAAGCCGGCGCCTGGCCGAGTCCGCGTGTTAGTGACGGGCGTCCCCCTGGTACACGGGGCGGAGCGGGTGATCGAGTTGATCGAAAGCTGCGGGGCCGTGGTCGTTTGCCAGGAGAACTGCACCGGGCTCAAGCCGATCCTGGAAGACGTGGACAGCCAGGAGCCGGACCCGATCCGGGCCATCGCCAACAAGTATTACCACCTGCCCTGCTCCGTCATGACGCCCAACGACCGCCGCCTGGAGACGCTGCGCTCCCTGGCCGCCAGGTTCCGCCCTCACTGTATCATCGAGCTGGTCTGGCAGGCCTGCCTGACCTATGACGTGGAATCCTGGCGCGTGCGCCGATTCGCTGAAGAGCAACTGCACCTGCCCTACCTCAAGCTCTCCACGGACTATTCCCCTTCCGACTCCGCCCGCATCAGCGCCCGCGTGGCCGCCCTCATCGAGACGGTGGCTGCGGCGTGACGATTGGAAACGACCAATGACGCATGACGAATGACGAAACGGCACATGGCTCCGCCGTTTTTCCCATTCGTCATTCGTCATTCGTCATTCGTCATTCGTGATTCAGTCCGCCACATCAAACTTGACTACGAAAGCATGGCGGCAGGGGGGCGCGTTTTGGGCGGAGGCGGGGACGTCGATGGTGGTTAGCCCGGAGGCATCCGTTCGCCAGGCCAAGGGTTCGTTCAGGCCGAGCAGGCGCACCTTCGAGCCGGGGACGGGTCTCAATGAGGAGAATTGGATGCGCGCGGGCAGGCCGTCGGTTTCGTTCTGGGCCAGGTCGATGGCACACACCGTGTTGCCCTTGCGAGTGAAGACGATGCCGGCCTCTTTGTAAGGTTTGATGGGCCGCGTGCCATAGATCGCCTCACCGTTGAGCCTGAGCCAGGCGCCCATCTCCTGCATTCGGACCACGGCCTCGGGCGGCAGTTGGCCGTCCGGCTGCGGGCCGACGTTGAGGAGGAGATTGCCGCCCTTGCCCACGATGTCCACCAGCAGGTGGATGAGCCGGTGGGTGGATTTGTATTGGTCGTTCGGTTTGAACGACCAGGAGGTGCCCAGGGTCAGGCAGCTCTCCCAGACGTAGGGCAGCGGTTTGTCCGGCACCTCCTGCTCGGGGGTGCGGTAATTCTCGTAGCGGCCGCCGACAGTGCGGTCCACGATAATAAGACGCGGCTGATGAAGGCGTGCCATGGCGGCCAGGCGAGCCATCTGCAGGTCCTGGGCCGGCGGGCGCACCTGGCCGGCGTCGAGCCACAAGATATCAATCGGCCCGTAACCGGTCATCAGTTCCTCGATTTGGCCATGGGCAAACTCGACGAACCGCTGCCATTTCTCCGGGTGAGCGCGGGTGTCGTAGTTGGGATTGCGGGTGCGCGCCGGGGCGGCCGGGTCCCAATAGTCCGGGCTGTGCCAATCGGCCTTCGAGAAGTAGGCGCCGATGGCCAGGCCCTCGCCGCGAAAGGCGCTGAAGACCTCGCGCACGACGTTCGAGCGGGCGTTGGTGTGAAACGGCACGTCGGGCGCGGTCACCCGGTAATCGGTCAGGCGCGTGTCGAACATGCAGAACCCGTCATGGTGCTTGGTGGTGAAGACGACATATTTCATGCCGCTCTCCCGTGCCAGCCGCGCCCAAATGCCCGGGTCGAACTGCGCAGGATTGAACGTCCTGGGCAGCGCCCAGTAATCGCTCTGGAAGCGTTTGATGTCCTTGTCCCGCTCGGTCCAGGCCCGCAGGTCATCGGGCCGCGCCCACTTGTCCTCCTCGACCAGCGGCCACGACTCGATACACCCCCACTGGCTGTAAGCGCCCCAGTGCATCATGAACCCGAACTTGAGGTCCTGAAACCACTGGAGCCGTTCCTTGAGCCAGGGCTCCTCCGGCTCGGCAGCCGCACCCAAAACCAAGCCAACGAACCAACACCCGATGATCAATCCAAAGCGCATACGCAGGCGACGATACAGGCTTTGGGCCCGCGAAGGCAAGCGGTGGAAATGACGAATGACGAATGGACCAAATGCGGGATGCGGAGTGCGGAATGCGGAGTGCGCCGGTGGGGATGTTGGGTTGAGAATGGGGTGCCGGCAATGACCAACGACGAATGACGAATGAGCGGTTCGTCATTCGTCATTCGTCATTCGTCATTCTTGTCCCTTGCAGTCCCGGGCGCCTGGCGCAGAATGGTCCTGCCGCCCATGGTGGCGGCGACAACTCATTGTGCCCATGGACAACGACGTTTCACGTTTCACGTTTCACGTTTCACGTTTGCCTGCCTTCCTCGCCTGTTTCCTCAGCGCCTGTTTCCTGCTCGGCCCCTTGCCTTGCTCGGCAGACTCCCCCGGCCTGGCGGCGGCGCACCGGACCGCGCCCTACGATGTGGTCTGGACGACGCCCAGCCGGGACGCCGCGGGTTCGATGCCGCTGGGCAACGGCGAGGTGGGCATCAATCTGTGGGTCGAGGAAAACGGGGATTTGTTGTTCTACATCAGCCGCAGCGATTCCTTGAGCGAGGTGTCGCGGCTGCTCAAGGTGGGCTGCGTGCGGGTCGCCCTTTCCCCCAATCCTTTCGCGGCCGGGGTGCCGTTCCGGCAGGAACTTCGCTTGTGCGACGGCGTCTGCGAGATCACGGCGGGCCAGGGCCGGGACAAAGTGTCCCTGCGCGTGTTCGTGGATGCAGCGCACCCGGTGGTGCATTGCCTGGGCGAGTCGGCCTCGGCGTTGTCGGTCAAGGCCACTGCGCAGTGCTGGCGGACCGAGCCGCACACGGTCGCCAAAGGCGATGAGGAGGGTAGCGCCTGGACCCTCCACGGCGCGCCCTTCGATCTGGTCGAGTCGGCCGACGTGTTTGCCCCCGCCACACCCGAGGCGGTGGCCTGGTATCACCGGAACGAGCAATCGGTCGCCTTCGAGTCCACGTTGAAGGTCCAGTCTCTGGAATCGGCGGCCGCCCAGGCGCGCGACCCGCTCTTGCACCGGACGTTTGGCGGCTGGATGACCGGGCCTGGATTCAGGGCCATCGAGGGGCACGCTATAGAGAGCACGGCGCCGGTCCGCTCGTTTGCCTTGCGCGTGGCAGCGCCGTGCGCGCAGTACCCGGCCGCAGCGGCCTGGCTCGATGAGGCGCGTGCGATCGCCGCCCGGACCTTCGACGGCCCCGCCGCCCTGAGGCGCACCGCAGCCTGGTGGCGCGCCTTTTGGGAACGCTCGTGGGTCATCGTGGATGGGGACAGCGCCACGGCGGTTCCCGGAGAGGCGCACCCGCTGCGCACTGGGCATGACTCGAACGCGCAGAACCTCTCACCGGTGACGCGCGGCTACACGCTCCAACGTTATGTCCAGGCCTGCGGCGGGCGTGGAACCTACCCGATCAAATTCAACGGCGGCATCTTCACGGTCGAACCCAAGGCGATGGGCAAACCCTTCAACGCGGATTTCCGCGCCTGGGGCGACTGTTATTGGTGGCAGAATGTCCGGCACATGTACCACCCGATGCTGGCCGGCGGCGACTTCGAGATGATGGAACCGCTCTTGGGCCTCTACGAGGCGGCCCGGCCTCTGTGCGAGGCCCGCGCCGCGCTCTACCACGGGGCACATGGCTGTTATTTCCCCGAGACCATGACCGTCTGGGGGACCTACGGCAACGGCGATTACGGTTGGAACCGCGCGGGCCATCAGCCCAAAGCCGTCCAGTGCCCCTACTGGCAGTATGCCTGGAACCAGGGACCCGAACTGGTCGCCTTGATGCTCGACCGCTGGGACTACACCCAGGACGAGGAGTTCCTGAAAAAACGCGTGTTGCCCATGGCGGTCTCCGTGCTCCAGTACTTCGATACACGCTTCAAAAAAGGGCCGGATGAAAAGATCCTCCTCGACCCGACCCAGGCCGTCGAGACCCTCTGGACCGGAGTCACCAATGACACGCCCACCGTGGCGGGATTGAACGACCTCTCGAAGCGCCTTGGCCGTCTGCCTGAGCGCCTGACCACCCCCGCTCAACGCGAGTTCTTCGCGCACATCAAGGCCGCCTGCCCGGCCGTGCCCATCGAGGAGACCGAGTCCGACGGCCACAAAGTCCGCAAAATCGCCCCGGCCGAGCGCTATGACAAGCACCGCTCGAATTGCGAGAACCCCGAACTCTACGCCATTTGGCCGTTCCGCCTCTTCGGCCTGGGCAAGCCGGGGCTGGACGAGGCCCGCGCCGCTTACGCCGCCCGGGTCAATCACCTCGATGTCGGCTGGGGTTACGATGGCAACTGCGCGGCGCTCCTGGGCTTGGCCGACGAGGCCGCCCGCATCCTCAAGGTCAAGTGCGCCAACTCGCACTCGGCCTACCGCTGGCCCGCCACCTGGGGACCCAACTTCGATTGGCTGCCCGACCAGAACCATGGGGGCAACCTCCTGGAGACCACCCAACTGATGCTCCTCCAGGCCGACGGCCAAAAACTGCGCCTGCTCCCGGCCTGGCCCAGGAACTGGGATGTCCATTTCAAGCTCCACGCCCCGGGCCGCACGACCGTCGAGTGCGTCTTTCGCGCCGGCAAGGTCGTCAAACTCGATGTCCGCCCCGCCGCCCGGCTCAAAGACGTGGTCCTGCCTTAAAAAGCATTTGCCTATCGCTTCGCCCGGCATAAGAATGCTCCGGTGAAGCGGTTGAACTGATGCGCTATGAAACCCCTCGGGGCAGAAAGGCAGTCAAGGGGAGAGAGGTGTGACGCCGCACAGACCCGTTATCCCTCCTCCAGCGGCGAGATGCGGCTCCGGGAAACATTCGATGCCGTCAGCAAGGCCTTGGCCGAGTTGCCGCCATCAGACAACTCGGAGGGGGCTGTCGAAAAAATGCTGCGCGCCAACGCCATCCTGAGGCAACTGCCGTGGCCCAGCCCGTTCGGCGAAACCAACCATCGGATGCGTTGCGGAGATGCCCGCGATTTGTCCTGGCTGCCGGAGCGGAGCGTGCACCTGGTCGTGACCTCGCCGCCCTATTGGACCCTCAAGGTTTACGAACCGCACCACGCCCAATTGGGGGCGATTGCCGACTACGAGGTCTTCCTCTCCGAATTGGATCGGGTCTGGACGGAGTGCATCCGTGTGCTGGCGCCCGGCGGCCGGATTTGTTGTGTGGTCGGTGATGTGTGCATCCCCAGGAAACGAGGAGGACGGCACTACATTCTGCCCCTGCACGCGGACATCCAGACGCGCTGTCGAAGGCTCGGGCTTGACTGCTTAACACCGATCCTCTGGCAGAAAATCGCCAATGGCGTCACCGAAGTGGAAGGCAACGGCGCGGGATTCTACGGCAAACCCTATCAACCCGGCGCGATTATCAAGAATGACGTGGAGTACATTTTGTTCCTTCGCAAGGGAGGCGAGTACCGGTCACCGTCGACCCTCCAGAGGGTGCTCTCGATGCTCAACAAGGAGGAGATGCACCGGTGGCTGAGGTCGTGTTGGCTGGACATCAAAGGCGAATCGACACGCAAAGGTCATCCCGCTCCGTTCCCGGTCGCGCTTGCCGAACGATTGATCAAGCTGTTTTCGTTCGCCGGCGACACCGTGCTCGATCCATTCGCCGGCACGGGAACAACGGCCCTGGCTGCGATGGCGTGCGGACGCAACAGTGTGAGCGTGGATATTGAGGAGAAGTACGTGGCCATGGCCCAGCAACGCCTGCGTGAGGCCGCCTTCCTCCCACTGCCAGTTGGAGCCGTCCGAACCAGGCTTCAATTCAATTGAGAACCCATGGACAGATTCGCCCTGCTCGACACCTTTTGCAGCCTGTTCGAAGGCAGACAATACAAGCACCGGGATTCCAGCCTGGGCGACTTGGTCGCCAACCAACTCTACGAGGATCTGGTCGGCCTCGGCAGGTCCGCGAAACTGGTGGCCAGGGTCGCGGCCCACGAGCGGGTCGTCAACCTGGCCAACAAGGCGGTGGGCCGGCCAAGCCGCAGGGGAGACGGCACCTTGGGAGAGCTGATACCGGCTGCGGTGGCCGTAACGGAGTCAGGTCTGCTGGTTGCGCGAGGCGAGGTTGCCAACATTGAGATTGGCGTGGAAACCAAGATCCTCGCCAAGGCGATGATCAAGCAAATTGATCGGGTCATTGGCGATCTGCGCCGCCAGGTTGACGAGTTCAGGAAAACCGGTGGCAATCCAATCTGCGTGGGCATCGTTGGCGTAAACTCCTCACAAAACTACACCTCGTATGAGGGCAGCCGCGAATGGCCAACTGACGGGAAAAAGCATAAGCATCCCTCACAAGAGGCAGCCGAGGCCGAAACACGGCTGGTTTCCAGGGCTGCCCCGGCCTTCGATGAATTCCAGATCCTTCGTTTCCGGGCCACGAACGTCGACCCCTTCCCATTTGCGTGGCTGGACTACGACCGGACAGCCAAAGAGTACGGCGCACTCCTCGTTCGGGTCTCACGGGAATACGACCGACGGTTCCCCTGAACCGAGTATTCAAAGGATGTGGACAGAGAGTTGATGGCCCGCGTCCCGGAAAGAGGCCGGAGGCATACTGTGAGCCGACTCTCGCCCCTTCTTGCTTGCGAAGACCGCCGCCAAGGTGTGAACTCTGCCCATGCCGCCGGTCGCCACGTTTGATGCTGCCTGGAAATCCGCTTTCCAGAGGAGCTCGGGGCTGCCGGCTGCAGTTCCAGTATCGGGTGTGCAAGCTGCTGGAGTTGGACCGGGCGGGGCTGGAACGGAGTGAGAATCCGATGGCTGTGGTGGTGTTGGCGTCGCTGAGGGCGCAGGAGACCCGCTCGGACATGGCCGGTTGCCGAGGGGCAAAGTGGGGGCTGGTGCGGGGATTGTATGAGCGGGGCCTGAAGAGGGGGGAGATTGTGGAGTTGTTCCGGTTGATTGACTGGATGATGGCGCTGCCGCGCGAGTTGGAGGTTGAATTTCGGAGAGATTTGCTGCAATATGAACAGGAGAAAGCTATGCCATACGTGACAAGTATCGAACGACTGGGGCGGGAAGAGGGGCTGGAATTGGGGCTGCAACAAGGGCGGCAGGAGGGGCGGCAGGAGGGGCGGCAGGAGGGGCGGCAGGAGGGGCGGCAGGAGGGGCGGCTGCAAGGGCGGCGGTTGGCTGTTTTGGACGTGCTGAGAGCGCGGTTCGGCGCTTTGCCGCGCACGGTTGAAGCTAGGATTGAGGCGCTGGCGGACGAGGCGAGCCTGCAACGCGCCTTGCGTTGCGCCAGCACGACGCCGTCCCTGGAGGATTTCCTGCGAGAGTTGTGAACTCCGGCTTCTAGTCCCTCGGCAGCGCGGCGCGCAATTCGTCCTGCCGCAAGCCGATGTCTGCGAGCGGGATTTTCTCGAAGCCGAGCTTCCAGGCGGAGGAGTCGGGTTTGAGGTCGAAGTCGGCGGGGCGTGCCGGTTCGGCCGGGGCGGCGGCGAAGCCCGGGTCCGCGTTGGTCAGGTTATTCTCCACGCGCAGCATCTCGGGCTGGGCGCGCCAACCCACGTCCAACCACTTGCCCACGCAGATATTGCGGGCCACGATGTTGCCCTCGGGCGGCACGCCACGGAAGGCCCGGCCCTCGATGGCGGGCCCGGCGGGCGGGCCGTACCAGGCATCGAGGCCCTTGAGGGCCGGATAGCGGGCGCGGTAGAGGTCCAGCGGCGCGGCCCCCAGGCTCCGGCGCATGGTCTGGTCCACCATCTCGTGCCAGACCGGCGATGGGTCCAGGCCGCGTCCATCCAGGGCCACGGCGGGGTTGCACTCGACAAAGACATTGTTGAGCACCTGGTGGTCGCGCCCGCCGCCCAGAAAGACCGCGCGCTGCACCCGGTAAAAGACATTGCCGCAGATCTCGGCGCCGCTCACGCAATCGTCCATGTACACGCCCATCGAGCCCATCCCGACCCCGCCGGTATGGTGGATGAAATTGTGGCGGATGCGGTTGCCGCGGAAGGTGTAATCCCGCCCGGTGTAGATAGCACCGACGTCCCCAGTCTCGAGGGCGATGTGGTGGATCTCGTTGGCCTCGATCAGATGGTCGTTGCCGCCGAAGAGGATGGCGCAATGCGGATGGTCGTGGATGAGATTGTGCGAGGCACGCAACCCCACTCCCTCCATGAGGACCGCCGGCACATAGCACTTGGACCACCGGCCCTGGCGCGCGAAATGGCAGTTCTCGACGTAATGCCCGCCGGGAGAGAGCGTCCGGCGGTCCCCGCCGTTAAGCGAGACCCCGCCGTTGCCCGTGTCGAAGATGTCGCAGCTCCTCACGCCGTGGCCCGTGCCGCCCTCGATGACCACGCCGCTGTCGCCCAGGTTCCGGAGAAGGCAGCCGGCGATGAGGTTGCTGCTCCCGCCGCGAATCTCGACGCCGTTGCCGCGCCCCGCCTCGAGGGTCAAGCCGCGAAGCGTGACCTGCGACGCGTCCGTCAGCCTCACCAGCGGCTGGCTCAACAGGGAAAGGATGACCTCTGGAGCGGCCGGGCTAGCCGTTCCCGGGACTGCGGCCGGGGGCCAAAAGTAAAGCAGGCCGGCCTTGCGGTCCAGAAACCACTCGCCGGGCTCATCGAGTTCCTCGAGCACATTGAGAAAATAAAATCGTTGTCCTTTGCGGAACCCATAGTGCCCGTAAGGTGGCGCAGTCCGGACGAAGCGCCTTTCCACGTCGAGCGCCGCGACACGTTCATAGGAGTTGGCCCAGTCCCACGCCCAATAGCCGTGTACCCATACATCGCCGGTCTCTTTCCAGGCGCGTGGCCGGTCGCCCCGGTAGAAGAAGCCGCCCTCCAGGGCGCCGATGCTGCCCCCGTGGCCGTCGTTCTGGCCGCCCGTCTCGGGAAAACCGGCGATCTGCTCGAAGGCGCCCTCGTTTGGCCAGCGCGACAGGGTCATGGGCCGGCCGCCGAAGAACAACTCGCAATGCGCGGGCTCTGCGGCCGGCCAAACCCGCGCGACTTCATCTCGCCGAAATCGCTGATGCCGAGCCGCCGCAAGTCTGCCTGGACCACCTGTCCGCGCGCGGCCTCGCTCAGCCGCGCCAGGACCGCCGGGTCGCTCACCTTCTCGAAGCCGGTGAGCGTCCGGCCGCCCAGCAGCCGCGCCCGCTCCCCCGGACAGCCCCGCCAGACCACGGGCGCCCCAGGCGCGCCGGAATCCGCCGCGCCCAACTCGAACGCGTTCGTGCGCAAATAGTCCCCGCCGCGCAGCCACACCGTCACGCCCTGCCCGGCCTGGGCCTGCCTCAACCGGCGGACCTCGTTGCGGGCGCGCTCCAGACTCGCCAAGGGCTGCGCCCGAGTGCCGGGGGCGCGGTCATTGCCGTTTGGCGCCACGTATAGCTCGGCGGCCAGGACCGGCACCGCGGCCAGGCTCGACCACAGCAGGGCCATGTAACCAAAGAAAAGATAGGTCTTCATTGCAGGTACTTCTGAATGTGCTGCATATAGCCCTGCCGCCCGCCGTGCTCGGTCCAGAAGTCCACTGATTTGCGGACCCGCCGCAGGCACGCCACCAGGTCTTCGGCCTGCATCGGCTCGGGCTCCGGGCGGTCCGCGTACTTCACGATCCCCAGCCGCCAATCACAGAAGTCCCTGACCGCCTCGAAAATCGAGGCATCCAAGCCCGTGAGATTGGCCGGTTTGGGGGCTTGCTGGCGGGCAACGGCGTTGTAGTGGGCGATGGCTGCCTCGTAGGCCCGCATGACGGCGTAATTGCTCATTTCGCGGTGGGTGCGCCAGAGCCCTACCACCGCAGTCTCGATCCCCTCGAGCACGTCTTCGTAGTCTCTGATTGGATCCATAATCGCGAACGGGAAATCCTGGGGGCAAAATCCCATACTCGGGCGGGCCTGGTCAAATCAATCTTGAGTCACCAGCTCACGGGCACGGTGAGTTTTTTGCCGAAGCGATTGTGGTAATGGACCTTTCGGTGCTCGACGCCGTACTCATGGACCAGGCGCGTGAGCTTCACGTCGTAACAGCAGTATTCGGCTATATCGAGCAGTTTGCCCTCGCGGAACCACAGGATGGCCTGCATCCCTTGCGCGGTCTTCTCCAGCCCGAAGGTCGCCATGGCGATGGAATCCAGCGAGAGCCGGTGCTGCAATTTGTTGTGCAGCTCGACCATCAGGTCCAGCGTCGGGAGTTGGCGCAGGTCCAACGGCGTGTAGCCGTGCAGCACCTCGTAATCAAACCGCAGGTTGTTGAACCCCACCACCAGGTTTGCCCGCTGCAACTCCTGGATCAGATCGTTGACCTGTTTCTCCCCGTAAATCCGGTACTCGCCACGCCCCGTGCTGTAGGTGACCCCGATGCTCATCCCCATCCGGCTGATCTTGTCCCACCCGCCCACCTCATCGGCGGACCGCTGGGTCTCGATATCGAAATAGACGATATTCTTCATCAATGATCGGTCCACCCACTGTATCCCGCCCGGAGAGGGAGAGGCAAAAAAAATCGCGTGCCCGAAAGGGACAAACGGCCGCATCCCGACATTGCCCCCGTTTGGCAGGGCGCACGAGTTCGTAGCGCAGGTTTCCAAACCTGCTGTATCGCCGACTTCCAGTCGGCAGGGCGCAGGAAATCGCTGCGCGTGCGGGTTGGAAACCCGCGATACAGCAGACTTGGAAGTCTGCGCTACGGACGCCGCTTTCAAAATGAACGCGTGGCGGGGTGCGGCGTCTAAGATATACTGTTATGGTGAGCAGTAGAGTTCATGCGAAGGAGCCTTCCCCTGGATTGGCCGGGGGACAAGTCTGGCAGTTGAGGCACGTCTATATTCAGATCGTCGAGCTTGGAAAACGGTTGCTCGAGTACCGGATGATGGATTCCCTCGATGAAATGGGAGTTCGCACGCAGGTCAGCGGCATCGACGTGATGTGGGGTTATCTGACGAGCCGCCAGGCACGGCTGATCAAAGGTTAATTGGTTTGCACCCGGGCTAATCCTCATGATAAAAGACCATTGCCCGAAATGGCATTGGGCGCGACAGATTAAGAAAACCGAGCAGACCCCTTCCCAGGCATGAGCACGAGCGGCACCGACAGTTTGAAATCGAAAAACGCGTGGCGGGAGCTGGCCCGCCGGGACTTGCCCAAGCGGTCGGCGTCGGAGCGGGTAGCGGATTTCCTGGAGATCTACGGGCTCTACGATGAGGCCCAGGCGCAGGAGCAGGCCAGCCGTTGCCTGCAATGCCCGGACCCGGGTTGCGTGAGCGGCTGTCCGCTGTGCAACCCGATACCGCAGTGGCTGCTGCTGACGGCGGAGGGCCGGTTTTTGGAGGCGGCGGCGGTCCTGGGCTCGGCGACGAACCTGGCGGAGATCTGCTCCAGGCTCTGCCCGCAGGAGCGGATGTGCGAAGGCAGTTGCCTGCTCAACGGCGTCTCCGAGCCGGTCTCGATCCGCGCCCTCGAACAATTCCTGTGCGACTACGCCCTGGCCCATGGACAGGCGGAGACCAGCACTGCGCCGCCCAACGGGTTGCGCGTGGCGGTGGTGGGCTCGGGCCCGGCGGCCTGGCCTGCGCCGACGAATTGGCGCGGCGCGGCTATGCGGTAACCGTCTTTGATTCGGCGCTGCTGCCGGGCGCGTTGCTGGTCAACGGAGTGCCCGCCTTCCGGCTCGAGCACTCGATCGTCGAGCGCCGCATCGAGCTGCTCCGCAAATGCGGGGTGGTCTTCCGCCTGGGCGTCAAGCCCGGGGCCGGCCTCGACGCTCGGGCAGTTGCGCGCCGGGTTCGACGCCGTGTATCTGGGGTTGGACTCCCGCCAGGCCAGGCCACTGGAGGTCCCCGGCGCCGGCCTGCCGGGCGTGGTCCAGGCCGTGCCTTTCCTCCTGCAAAAGACCACGGCGGTCCCACTGGCCCTGCCCGCAATGGAGGTCTCCGGCAAACGCGTGGCGGTGCTGGGCGCCGGCGACTCCGCCATGGACTGCCTGCGCGCCGCCCTCCGCTACGGGGCGCGCGAGGCGCTCTGCCTCTATCGGCGCGACCAGGCGGGCATGCCCTGCAGCCGCCAGGAATTCGAAAACGCCGTCGAGGAGGGCGCCCGGTTTGTCTTCCGGGCCGCGCCCGTTGCGGTGCTCGGCCGGGAGCCGGGCCGCGCGACGGGCCTGCGCCTGGTCCGCACCGAACCCGGCCCGCCCGAGGCCTCGGGCCGCCGCCAGTTCACCGCCGTTCCAGGCTCGGAATTCGAGGTCGAGACCGACTGGGTCGTTTTGGCCCTGGGCTTCGACTCGGCGCCCTGCCCGCGCGCGGGCGGTTTCGGCGACCTGGCGCTCAATGAGTGGGGCGGGTTGATCGTGGATGCCAACCAGATGACCAGCGCCCCGGCGGTCTTCGCTGGCGGCGACCTGGTCCGGGCCCGACCGAGGTCCTGCACACGGTGCGAGACGGCCGCAACGCCGCCGCGCGGATAAGCGACTTCCTCACGGCGCGGGGCAAGTGAGGCCAGCGCGGACCCCGGCGCCGCTTCAGAGTCTTCTTGCAAAATGGAGCATTCAACTCCATTTTGCGCCTCAATATGGAACTGGTTGACCGATTTCTCGTGCCGCCGGAGCAAAGCTACTTCCTGTTCGGTCCGCGCGGCACAGGCAAATCCGTGTTCACTCAAACGCGCTACCCGGAGGCCTTGCGGCTGGACCTGCTGGAGCCGGACGTGCAGCGCGAGTACGCGGCCCGGCCGGAACGGCTGCGGGAGCGGCTGGCCGCAGAGCCCACGGCGCGGTCGGTGGTGATCGATGAGGTGCAGCGCGTGCCGGAACTGTTGTCGGTGGTCCACACCCTCATTGAATCCCGGCGCGGGGTGCAGTTCATTCTCACCGGCTCGAGCGCCCGGAAGTTGAAGCGGACGGGGACGGATCTGATGGCCGGGCGGGCGGTGTTGCGAACGCTGCACCCGCTGATGGCGCAGGAACTGGGCCGGCGGTTTTCACTCCCGGCTGCGCTCCGTTACGGGCTGGTGCCGCTGGTGTTGGCCGCGCCGCAGCCCGGCGATGTCCTCAGAGCCTACGCGTTGCTCTACTTGCGGGAAGAGGTGCAAATGGAGGGCCTGGTGCGAAGCATCGGCGCCTTCGCGCGCTTCCTTGAGGTGGTGAGCTTCTCGCACAGTCAGGCGGTCAACGTCAGCAACGTGGCCCGCGAGTGCCAGGTGGAGCGCAAGACAGTGGAGGGCTACCTGGAGGTCTTGGAGGATTTGTTGTTGGCCTTCCGCGTGCCCGTATTCACGCGCCGGGCCAGGCGCGAGCTGTCCGCGCATCCCAAATTGTATCTCTTCGACGCCGGCGTATTCCGCTCGTTGCGTCCGGCCGGGCCGCTCGACCGCCCGGAGGAAATCGAGGGCGCGGCTTTGGAGGGGCTGGTGGCGCAGCACCTTCGGGCCTGGATCGCCTACCGCAACGAAGGAGACAGCCTGCATTTCTGGCGCACGCGTGCGGGCGTGGAAGTGGACTTCGTGGTGTACGGCCCGAACACATTGGCCGCCATCGAGGTGAAGAACACGGGCCGCGTCCGCGCGGAAGACGTGCGCGGGCTCCGGGCGTTTGGGGAGGACTATCCCCAAAGCCGGCGCGCGCTCCTCTATCGCGGCAAGGATCGGCTCAAGCTCGACGAGGTCTTGTGTCTGCCCTGTGAGGAGTTTCTCCTTGCGTTGCACCCGGCCAGGCCCATGCCGATCTGAACAGCAATCAGTACAATACCTTCCTGTGGAGCCGGTAGAACGAGGCGGCGCCGGCGGCAGGGAGGGTGGCGGAGTTGGTGGCGACCCCCGGCACAGTGCTCCAAGTACCGCCGAGGCTGGCGCTGGTCTGCAATTCATAGCTCACAGCCTCGAAGGCCCAGTTCAGGGTCACCTGGCCGCCCCTCCAAGAGAGGCTGAGGCTGGGCGGGTAGCCCTGGTAGGTGAGAGCGCGGATCTCGATCGAGGTGATCGCCCGGTTGTAGAGGCGGATGTCGTCCAGCAGCCCGGTCCAGGGGAGTGTGTAACCGCCCTGGAACTGGCGCGCGCCGATGTCCAGCGGGTCGGTGTTGCTCAGGACCGAGTCCGCCGTGAGGCCCGTGCCGGCGAGGGCGCCGTTGATG
This sequence comes from uncultured bacterium, assembly GCA_963749495.1. Taxonomy (GTDB): domain Bacteria; phylum Verrucomicrobiota; class Verrucomicrobiia; order Limisphaerales; family UBA8199; genus CAVQND01. The sequence goes on along the minus strand of CAVVMW010000006.1, from coordinate 1,190,555 downwards.
AAGAACCTGGATTGGCCTTGGGCCGGGTCGTAGGCCACGGCGAGGTGCTGCCACTGGCCGTTGGGGGGCACGCCGGGCTCGACCGACCCGCCCGCGGGGACTTGGCCCGCGGAATTTCGCACAAAGAAGCGGAACGCCGCGCCCCAAATATCCAGGCAGAAGGCCTCGTCGCCTCCGCCAAGTCCCTTGCAGGCCAGGCCGCCGCTCTCGGACTGTGCCGCCGGCCCCTTGGCCCAAAGTGAAAGGCTGAACGGCTCCCCGTCAAAATCCAGGAACGGCTGGTCCGGCACCGAGACCGCCTCGGCGGCCGGAGCGCCCTGGGCAAAGAGCAGCGCATTGCCAAAGAGGCCGGCAACCCAGTTGGTTGTCGGGTTCGGGGAAGTTGACCAGCGTGCCGTTGGCCACATTGGGCGACGAATCGTTGGCGGTCTGGCCGACGGTCTCGTCCAGCTTGAGGTAAAGCACCAGGCCCTGGCCCAGGGCCGGCGCGGGCGCATTGACTGCCAGCGCCACCGGCGCGCTGGTGACGCTCAAGCCGTTGCCGGCGGTGACGACGACCACGTAGTTGCCGGCATCGGCGAACTCGGCGGCGGCCTTCGCACACACGCTGTTGGTGGCTCCCGGCACGGGGGCGGCCCCGAACCACCATTGGAAACTGAGCGGCGCAACGCCCGCGGCCTTCACCTGCAGCGCAAAGGGGTCGTGCAGATAAACCGCGGCCGGCTGCGGCCCCTGGGCGATGAGCGGCGCGGCATTGGTGAAGGCATCGGCCTGCATAACCGGCCGGCCCGCGCTGCCGGCCGCGTAGAGTTCGAAGATCTCGCCCGCGCTCAAGCCCCGGGCCCAGTAGGCCACCTCGTCGATCCTGCCCTGCCACCAGCCCGATTCGCCGGCGCTGTCATCGGCGGTGAGTCGGGCGCCGATGCTCAAGGCATTGGTCGGGTTGTAGAGCGTGCCGGAGTAAGAGGAGGCGGCGGCCTCCACGCCGTTGCGATAGACGTGGAGCATGGCGCCGTCGGCCACCAAGGCGACATGCTGCCAGGAGTTGGTGGGAAAGACCTGCGGCTCCTGCGCCAGGGTTTGGGCCAGGGCGGCGTCCTCGACATAGCCCGCCAACTGGCTGGTGCCGCTGCTCAAAGTGAAGAGAAACTGCCCAATGCCGTCCGTGCCCGACCCGCCGCAGGCGATGTCGGCGCGGTCCGCCGGCAGGACGTCCGCCCAGACCCATGCCGAGAGCGTCATGGTCCCATTGCGGGCCTTGGGCCAGGCCGGCACCACCACGTAATCCGCCGCGCCGCCTGAGATAGCCGGCCCGCGGAACTGCAACGCCCCGCCCACCTTGCCGGCGGTCCATTGCCCGCCGTCGCCGGTGCCGTTGACGATCGTCCCCGCGTCGCCCTGGCCGGACGAGTCGGCGGCGGTGCTGCCGCTGGTTTCATCGAATTTCCAGTATCCGGCCAGGCCGTTGGTGATACTGGTGACCGGGCGGATCGTGACCACGGCCACCGCGCTGGTGAGAGTCCTGACGGCATTGGAGGCGATAAGGGTGTAGTTGCCGGCGTCAGCGGCGGTTGCGCCGGGAATGATGAGCGAGCTGAGCGTGGCGCCGGGCAGATTGGTCCCGTTGCGCTGCCATTGCAGGGCGATGGGCGGCGAGCCGTCCACCGAGGAGGAGAGCCAGAGGGTTTCGCCCAGGAAGAGCGTGGTGCTTTGAGGCTGGGGCTCGAAGCTTGGGGGCAGGAGGCCAGCCAGGTTGTAGAGGGCCTGGGCCTCGCTCGGGAAGAGGATGCGGTTGTAGATGCGCAGGTTGTCGAGGAAACCGCGCCACGGATCGGAGTCCAGGCTGAGGTTCTCGTTGTGGCCGATGACCCAGTTTTGCACCGAGGAATCGGGAGCGGTTCGGACGTAGCTGCCCAGGTTCTGGGCGACGAGGCTCTTGGCGCCGTTCACGTAGAGCTCATATTGGAGATCACGACGGTATAGCTGCCGGTATTGCTGGCCTGGAGACTGGGGAAAGTCAGGGTGCTATTGGTCGCCCCGGCCAGCGGCAGCGAGTCCTCGCGCCATTGGTAGAACAGCGGCGGGTCGCCCCGGGCCACCACCGTGAGCGAAACCAGGTCGTCCACATAGAAGCTCCCGCCCTGGGGATTCTGCGTTGCCGACGGCATCTGGCCCGTCGGCGTGTAGAAGATGACCTCCCGCCCGCCCGGGTTGCCGCCGGTGTAGCCTGTCCCTTGCAGACGCACGTAACGGGCGGTCACCGCGGCAAACGTGCCGCTGGTCCAGAGGTTGTAATTGGCTGAGTTGTTCGTCCAGGTGTTGCTCGCCAAGACCGTGGTGAAATTCGTGTCGTTGGCAAAGACAAAGCTGAGCTGCGGAAAGAAGTCCACCTCCCGCTGCAGGAAATCGAACCCGGATATTTGTGTCGGCTCTCCAAAATCGAAATCGACATTGAAGCCCGAGGGGGAGTCGCTGCTCCTCATGGCGTATTCCTCAGCGCTGGCGTCGTTGCCGCAGCCGCCGTCGGCCAGGTGCGCCGGGGCGTAGTTTGCGCCGTAGAAGCTCGGCGTGCCCGCGATGACCGTCGGCGCCGGCAGCACATTCATGTTGTCCGGCTTGCGCAGGAACCATATATGCCGCCCGCCCAGGTTCTTGCTCGAGCCGGGCGCGCTCAACACTTCCCAGCGGACATACCGGCCGGAGACTGTCGCGCCGAGGTCGCGGATCGGGGCGGAGCCGTTCTGCCCGGCGGAACTCCACGTGAAGACGGTGTCATTGAGGCTGTGGACCGGGTTGTCGCCGACATAGAGCACATTAGTGCCCACCACATCGACAGTATTGGCGCGCGTGGCCACAATGAAACGGTCGAAGCTCACGGTGGCGCCGAAGTCCAACTCGACCCACGTGCCATTGTTGGTGACGGTCGTCAGCGGCGCGGAGCAGGCCCCCTGGCCCGCCGTGGCGAATTCGTTCCTGCCCGGGGCGAACAGGTTGGCCGCCGTGTAAGAGCCGCTGAAGGGCTTGGCCGAACCGGTAATCGCCGGGCTCGGCACTTGGGAGGCCTGCGCCGGCACCGGGAGCACCGAAAACAGCAGGGCGCCCGCCAACGCGGCCAGACCGGGTGCCGTCACGAGTCCGAGGGGATGAGTTGAGTGAGTTCTCATAATCCTTTGCGGTTTGAGTTCTTCAAGCAATGCGCGCCCGCGCCGAGGCATTTGGGCGTGCTGATGGCCCGATCTGCCCGGTTTGACCCTGTTCTGTCAAGACAGTTGTTTGGTGGTGCGGCTGCGTCGGCCAGGGCCATTGACAATGTCGTAGCGCAGGTTTCCAAACCTGCTGTATCGCCGATTTCCAATCGGCAGGGCGTCGGCATGTCGAGCGCCCCCGGTTTGCGGACGGCCTGCGGGTTTGGAAACCCGCGATACAGCAGGTTTGGAAACCTGCGCTACGCTGGCGCCTTTGGCGCCCAAGCGCTTGGAGCGACTTTGTCAATGGCCCCGCTACGTCGGCACGACAGAATTCTCCTGGTCCAGGATAGAACCGGCGGTGCGCGCTCTGGACGCCAAAGGCGTCGTTCATACCAGCCCAGGGCAAAGCCCTGGGAACGCCGGCCAAAAATCATCTGGAGCGCTGAAAGCGCGATTCATCCTCCAGGAGCCTTATGAAGATTGGAAAATCCTCGACTGCATCCGCAACGCCAAGCCCCGCGAAGCCGTCCTGACCACCGATGCCCCGCTGACCGGCGCCTGGAGGCTGCGGGCCGAAGGCCGGCTGCTGCTCCTTCTTGTCAACGTCAGCGATGCGCCCATCACCGACTCGGTCCGGCCTGCCGCAGGATGGGGCCTGCCCGCAGGCCCTGTCCGTTGCGAAATGACCTCCGGCGCCTCGATGCCCGTCACGACTGCACCTGGCGTGCCGGAGAAACCCGCCACCTTCGCGCCGCGCCAGGCTCAGGCCTGGGAACTGCGGTGGTGAGCGCTGACCCGCGTTGCCGGCGCGTCGTTCCAGACTGGACAGTCTTCCAGGAGGAGGTGGTCTCCGATCTTGCCAAGATTCCATAGTCGCTGTAGATTGGTGGCATGGTTCAGACGCTGAATATCTCGCTCACTCAGGAGCAACTGGCCTGGGTCAAAGGCAAAAAGGACCACGGTGGATTTGCCTCAGCCAGCAACGTGGTCCGGGACCTGATCCGGCGGGAGCAGGAGAAGGAAGCCGCTCAGCTCGAAGCGGAATTCGAGGCGTTGGCCAAGTGCAGTGACGCTGGCGCCCCGCCAGTGGAACAAATAGTGGCCACCGCCCGCAAAGTCAGAAAGGAACTGCTGCGTGAGCACCAAGCCGCGCGCCGTTCTTGACACATCGGGGGTTGTGTCCGGCATCGGCTGGAGCGGCAACGAGGCCCAAAAGGTCCTCTGGCTTTTGGCCAAACGCCGCTTCATTTCCGTGCGCTCGCCTTATCTGACCAGGGAATGGGCGGTAACCCTGGAGCGAGTAGCGGACGAAAATCCACGAAGTTTTCGCAACATCAATTGGGCCAACTGGCTCGAATGGTTGAGCCTGGCGCTCGGAGCTTATCGAGGACCCGCCCCTGCGGCCAATCGCCAGGGACCCGAAGGACGACCCCATCCTGGCAACGGCAATCGCCGGTAAAGCCCAATACCTGGTGAGCTACGATCACGACTTTCTCGATCTCGGCCAACCGTACGGAATCCAGTGCCTCACGCCCAGGGCTTTCCTGCACGAGTTGCTCGCTAGAGCTTAGGGTGAGCGGACGGATCCTCCCCGATCAGCGCGGCCGCGCCAGCTCACCCCGTCCCCGCACACCCCCCGCCCCGGCCTGCGGCAGGATAGGGCCAACGTGAAGCAACTTCCGCAACAGAACGCGGCTCAACCAACCCCGGCTGTAAATGCGCTTGTTTTAGGACTAGCCTCTTTCACCTTTGTGGCAAGCGTCGCGTAAACCGGGGTGCCCTTGCGGTTCGGGAAAGTGCTTCGGGATTGGGCTTGATGGCGAGGCGTGTTGGCGGTAATAGTTGGCCATGGGCGGACTCCGTAGTGAAGTGAGGGGCAGGTCGAAGGTTGACGCTTATGTCAGCTACGTTAAGCAGATTGAGCGCTGGGGCGGTACGTTTAATTCGCATTATCCTGATGGAAAAAAGAAAAAGTTGTGCAAGAGTTTGATGGAGCAGGACCCAGAGACCGGGGAATGGGTTCTGCGCTACCACTTTCACTCGTGAGGTGGTGGTAAAGCTTCCTCGGGAGAGAGGTGGTCACTTTGACAAGACTTTTGAAGTGGCCGCCAGACCGGAGAAAGGGAAGCCGGGCGGTGAACTGAGGTCGCACGAAGCGGCATTCCCGGGTTGAACGAGTAAGAAGTGAAGCGAAGACTTTCGGGGTGAGGGCAGCGGCTGGCACCCGAGCGGCAAGGGCCGCCAAGCCCCCCTGGGGCAAGCTCTATGTCGAAACTTCCCCTGAGTGGGTGCGATCCCTCCAGGGGCTCTGGCCAAAGATTGAAAGGGCCTCCCTGGCAGGCCGCTGTCCGCTCGGGGGAGAGTGGCCTGCCGGTGTCTGATGGGCTCGGATGCTACGGAGGGCGAGCGCCACTGGTGGTCTGCGTGATGGCCTCGATGGCCTGCTGAACGCTGGCCCGAAAGAATTCCTTGTCCTCCAACCGAAACGCCGCGAGGTGCTTGTGGACCGACTGCTCCACCGCGTCGCAATCGCAGACCGGGTGCTCGTAGGCCAAAAGGAACGTACCTGGGACGCCTGTCTGCTGCGAAAGCTCGGCGATGCGCTCGCCAGTGGGGCGCTGAGTTTTGCCAATTTTGACGAGTCCGGGCATATTGGGGTGTACCAAGACGTAAACGTAACCTGCTTTGGAGTTGGTGCCCGTAAGGAGACCGCACCTTGGGCAGCGAGACGCCCCCTGGCGCAGAGCGAGCTGGCACCTTGTGCAGGTGGGCGGCTCCTGGGCGTCCGTGACTCTGGTTGGTGGTGGCTGCGGCGCGGCAGATTTGCGGGTCTGGCACTGCGGACACGTGTACAGGATTTTGGAAAAGTAGAGGCCGCAGACTCGGCAGGAGACGAAATAATCCTCATTCAGTGTGTGGCAGTGGGGGCACGCCGGGCTTCCCTGCCAGTAATCGTCCCCGCAACCGGAGCAGTTGACGAGCCCGGCAGTGAATTTGCACGATGGGTTTGGGCATTGGGTTTCCCTTTGTACGAGGGCGGCGAACAGGTGGCCGCAGTGGCCGCAGAGAACCTCGACGCTGTTGGGCGTGCCGCAGTTGGGGCAGGCGTTCTTCGATGCTTGATAATCAGCACCGCAGCGCGGGCAGCGGGAATAGGGGGCGGTTGTCATGGGAGGGTGCGGCCCATTTGGCGGTCTGGCCGCGACCGGGGGCTGGGCGGCTAACCGGTCGCCTGGAGAGGAGGCGTGTTCCGTTTAGACCAATGAGCGCGTGTGGCGCAAGCCCAGGGCATGCCCCCGACCTTTGCCCCGCGTTTACGGAATGTTCAGAACACAAGAGTTCGGTTCTTTCGCCCATAGCTCGATTTGCTCCTGGCTTACCCTAAACGCATCAAACGTCACTCGTCCCGGAACGCGGCTCGAATTGTACTCGACTCTGAGCAGCATTTCGTTCCCATTGAGCTTCTCTATTTGAAAGGTGCCGTCTGTTTCCCAGCCATCCTTGCCACGCAGTCGAACTGTTTTCTGGAATACCTGGCTGTCCGGATCGAGGGATGAGGTAACCCAGATCTCCGGCAGCCGCTTGATTAGATTTGGCTTCATTGGTGATTAGCCTTTTGGAGTGGTCAGTTGGAGCCGAGGCGCAAACGCTTTGGACCAATGGCTTCCTGTGGGTCTGCCTTTTGGAGCATCGTGGCAAATGGCCCTCAGGTCCTGCCCACCTCTTCTCGATCCCGTCATTGACCCTGTGCGCTTAAACGCCAATCGGTTTCCACTCGGACTCATTTTCTTCAGCCGTCTGCCGGATTTTACTCGGCCCAGGGAAGGGGTCAACCTCAAACGGCTGCGATTAAAACTGTCGGTCACTGTAAAGGGGTTGTACATGGGTCGAAGATGGGTCGGTCCCGGAATTCTGATTCCTGCTCAGATCTCTGTCGGCGCAAAATCTCCGTATGCTTGTGCCAACTCCTCCTTGCGCCGCTCCAGTCCGAGGTCCACCCCGCTGTTGACCCGCCCCATGGCTTGCATCACCCGGGATTCGTTTCCCATCCCGAACCGCTTGCTTTCCCGGGGCCGCCGCACTGTGCGTGTTGGCACAACCACCACGCCAACACCTGCTTCTCCGGGCCAAAGGGCCGGCAGAGCCCAGCCCAGGGCGGAGGCCGCCAGGCCGATGCCCTGGGGGAAATGCCCCGGAGGATCAGGCGCGCCCTGAAAGAATTCCCCAAACAATTTTCGCGCATGGAACCCCCGAACCTGGACCGTGCGTCCCCGTCGCGCGAAGCGTCTTGGAGTGCGGTCCCGATGGATCGGGACCGCTTTTGTGTCCCCTCGCTGGCGACGCGAAAGCGGCAGAGGACTGCCGCAGTCCAAAACCTTCGGAATAGGTGTGTCGGTTCCTGGAGAGCCTCCTTTCGCTTTTGCGCATGCATTGGGACCATGAACCCAAAACGCGTAAGTCGTTGCAAATCAACGGGCGTGTTTTCAGGTTCATGGAGAGGGCGCTAGAGGGCTCTGGCGCCCGTTCAGGGCGCCGGGCCTGGGTTCGTGGCGAAACCCAGGGCATCGGCCTGGCGGCCTCAGCCCTGGGCTAGATTCTGGCGGCCCGTTGGGCCTCGAGGCAGAGCAGGAAGGTGGCCGGAAAAGGGAACAACCCATAGCGTGGTTCAGCGGCGCACTACCGAATCTCCACCACCCGCAAGCCCTGATCAAAAGCCCGGATGACCGTTGGAAGTTCCCTGTCGAAGGCTTGTAACAATGTTTGCTTCCGGCAGTTGCCGATCCGCACCCAAAGCAATTTTCCCGTGTCGCCCGGCCGGTTCGCAAGATAGAGAAAATCCTCGTCCTTGCTGACGACGATCCAGTGGGCGTTAGCGGCATGGTTCCAGATTTCGATGTCGGATGCTTCCTCGAGGCGCAGACCAAGCACATGGTCGGATCGGTGGCCGCGCCCGTTCAAGAAGCGGCATAGGGCTTCTGGGAGCTGGTTGTCCACCAGGAAATTCACGCACTCGTGAGCACGACATGATCCGTCAAGCGGGAAGCGTAGGCGATGGCCGCCAGGATGTCTTCGGGTTCAAGAAAGGAGTAATCCGCCAAAATCTCCTCGTGACTCGCACCATGGCTTAAGAGATCAAGAACATCGGTGACGCGCATCCGTTTGCCACGGATGCAGGGCTGTCCGCCGCATTTGCCGGGCTCCACGGTAATCCGCTCCAGGAGTTTCATCATTTTAGAGTACTTCAGTACCGGCCGTGCAACAAGCCTAAAAGGCGCCTTTTGACAGCGAACGGGTCCGTCCCGGAATTCCGATTCTTGCTCACCGCAAAGAACGCAAAGAACGCAAAAGCCAAGGGAATCGAGGCCTTTCTTTGTGATCTCTGCGTTCTTTGCGGTTAGTTTTGCCAAAGGCTCTTGGACCATCGTTGGAATCTCATATCGCCGCCGCGGGCTACTGCTTGCGGATGGTCGCCCCCATGGCTTTCAAGGTCAGCGGCCGGTCGATCGTCAGCGCGGACGCGGCGAAGGTGTTGTCCGAGCCGGCCTTGAAGATCAGCGTCGCGCCATCCGAGGCATTGGCCAGGGCCTCCTCGATGCCCAGGTAAGGAGCGGCCGGGGAACCGTGGCCCGAAACAGCCGCCCCGACGAACTTCACCACGTTCAGGGGCGCGATCTGAATCGTCATGTCCTGGTTTTTCGGAAAAACCTGGTCCAGCGAGTACCATAGGGACACTCGGGTCCGTTGCCAACGGTTCTGCCAGCCATGTCGTCGTGAAGCGGTATTTGAACGGAAAGGGCGTCGGAACGGCGCCGGCGCCGGCCGGTGGCCACTTCCAATAGTACATCATCTGGGACATCGCGGTCGCGTTGCAGCCGGCCAGGGTGTGCTCGTTCTGGCCGGGGGTGAGATTGGGGCAATCGTTGTTGTAAGGCGAGCCCTGGTGCCATTGGCTGGTCAGGGGCAGCACTATGCTCACGGGCTCGGGAGGACCGCCCTTGGGGTATTTGTTGGCCGCTGACGGCGGGCGGCCGTTGATGAGATCCTGCCACGAGGACGACCTTCGGGATAGCTCGTCGGCATACGGCTTCAGTGCCGGGTCGTTCTGCTCCAATCCCTTCCGCAAGGCATCCAATCTCGATCTGATCTCGCCCAGGATGGTTTGGTTGTTTGGATCGTTGGGGTCGTAGCTGCCCTGCGGGCTGTAGAGATAGACGGGCAACAGCAGGTCGTCTGCGCCGCACAGGCAATACCCGCCTCCGGCCAGTTGCGCGACATAGGCGAAGGTCCGGCCATCGGCGGCATAGGCCTCCATGCGCTCGATAACGGCGTCCGCGCGCGCGTCGGCCGTCACCTGCCGCACCCAGGTCTCCACCCCGGCCCGCACTGCCTGCTCCGTCAACGCGGCCGCCCTTGGGGACACCGGACTCAGTGCGACCAGGAGTCCGAGGATTAGCCCTGCTGGTCTTTCCATGAACCGACCCCAAGCCCGCGAGGTTTTGGACTGCGGCAGTCCTCTGCCGCTTTCGCGTCGCCAGGGTTCAAAAAGCGCCAGAGGACTGGCGCAGTCCAAAACGCTTGGCGCCTGGCGACGCCCGTCCGGTTCATGGCCCGCACGCACGATTTCAAGGCCGTGGAGACTCCCGATGAGGCCTGATGGGTTCATAGGCGTGTCCTCGTGCAATCTGTGTGAATGTCGCATGGGTTGAGCCCGCTATTGGAGCGAAACCAGCACCAGGACCACGCCCTGGCCGTGCTCCAGCCCGGTCATGGCTTTGCCGAGGATGGCGCCCTGAGCCTTGGCATAATCGGTCACTTTCATGGCGTGGCCGGGGGTGGCGGAAGTGGTCAATTGATCCCCGGGGCGAATGGGCCCGAGGGAAGCGTCGGCCAGCGTGAAGACGCGCCCACTCAAGGCCACGGGCAGACCTTTGTCGGTCAACCCTTGCTGGCTGAGCGTCAGGCCCGGATTGAGGCCACCGGCGCCGCTGACGACGCCAGCCACGCGCTTGTCGTACGGTTGGGTGCTCAGTCGCAATCGGCCCGGATGCTGGTCGTCGATCACCATCACGGCGCCCTTGGGGGCCTGGTCAGGGTCCGAAACCTCAAATGGCTCGGCCAGGTCGGAGCCGCCGGTGATGGTGAGCACTTTGACTGCTGTCACGCCGTCGTTGCCCACGCCGAAAATCTTTTCCCGCGTGCCGTCGGGGTTGTAACGGGCCACCTCCATGTAGCGGGCGCCGACGTCGGTGTTGGGGATGCCCAGGACCAGCGTGTAGGGCTCCATGAAGAGGCCCCAGCGCCCAATGCCAGCCTTGCCGTTCGGCACGCCGTTGGCAAACGGGTCATAGTCCCGCACGATCAGGGGCCGGTTCGCCGCATCGAGATGAACGCCCACGTCCGTTTCCAGGCGCACACCGTTGAAAGCGCGGACGGAGAATTCATCGACAATCTCGGAAGCGAAAACGCCGGGCTGGGAATCCGCAAACACCATTGAACCTTGGTGGAAGGCAAGCGCGGACTGTCCGGCGGCCAAACTGTAGTTCCCGACGGCCCGGTTATTGGAACCCCCCGGCCCGGTGGCCGCCGTGCCCTCGGCGCTGTTCTGTTGGCCGCCAGCGACCGTACCGAAATCCCCATAAGCGCCATTGACGTTGCCGCCGCCGACGGTCGAGGCATCGCCTTTGGCCTTGTTCTGGTTGCCGCCGCCGACGGTGCTGTGATTGTTGCTCGCCGCATTGAGTTCGCCGCCGGCAACGGTGGCGAACGAGGCGCTGGCGGTATTTGTATGGCCGCCGCCCACCGTCGCGTCCAATCCCCCGGCGGTGTTAGACTCGCCGCCGCCCACGACTCCACCGCCGCCGCTGGCGGTGTTTTGGAAGCCGCCGCCCACTGTGGCGGCCATGCCCGAGATCTGGTTCAGGTGGCCGCCCCCAATGGCGGACCAGGGCGCTTGGAGGGTCGTGATCGCGTTGGACTGCCCGCCGCCGATGACGCCATGGCCGGCCACGGCCAGGTTCTGGGAGCCGCCGCCAATGGCGGACATATCGCCCAAGGCACTGTTCTGCCAGCCGCCTGCAACCGTGGCGCGCCCGTATAGCGGCCCGCCCGCAGTATTGAGCTGGCCACCCCCCACCGTGGCCCAATCGCCCGCCGCCAAGTTCATCTCGCCGCCGGCGATGGTCGTGCGCCCGAACAGCAGTCCCGCGGCGGTATTGCTCCATCCCCCGCCGACGGTCGTGAACCAGGAGCTGGCAAGATTGTCCAACCCGCCGCCCACCACGCTGTTGTTTCCCAGGGCCTGGCCATGTTCCCCCAGGGCAACGGCATTGTTGCCCGAAGCCAGCGGCGGGACCGCGAAAGGTCCGTTCTCCTTGTAGCCCAGCAACTGCGTGGCGCCGGCGGCCATTTGGGCCGCCACCCAGGCGTTGGAGGCGGCGCACCATTGGAGCACCTGCCCGTTGGTCGCCCCGTTCTGGCCCAAGGCCGAGGGGAGGATGGCGCCATCGGCAATTTTGACGCCGGTGACCGCATGGTCGGCCAACGCGGCGCTGGTGATGGCTCCGTCAGCGACGCTTCCAGCGCGCGGGGTCCAGAGCGCGTAGGGCGCGGGCGTGAGCGGTTGGCGCGGCGCCAGCGTGTGGTAGGCGCCGCTGCCGTTTGTCCGGACGGCGATTTCCAGCCAGCGAGCGTCGCCGGTGAAGGCGCCGGCGCCGAAGTCGAGCGTCGTAGTGAACAGACCGCCGGCGACGCTCACGGCAGGGTTGGTCAGAGGCCCGCCAAGAAGGCCTCCGCCGCTGGCCGAATCAAACAGCGAAAAGCAAAAATCGAAGAGGCCGCTGGCGGCCTGGTCCCCGCTGGCGAGCCGGGCTTGATAGGTGAAGGTCGTCCCGAGGGGCCGGCCTGGGCGAGGGCGCCCAGCGCCAGCAGTGCTGCCGTCAGCCGAAGCCATCGCCCATTACTGAGGAGTGCATGGACTATGAACCGGACGGGCGCCCCTCTCGCGCGCAGCGTTTTGGACTGCGGCAGTCCTCTGCCGCTTTTTCGAACCCAGAGATTGGGACGCGAAAGCGGCAGAGAACTGCCGCAGTCCAAAACCTGCGGGCTTGGCGACGGTTCATGGAGAGAGGACCGTGGTGAGGGGTCGGGCGGCGGATTGCTTCGGTTCGAAGCGAATTCGGAGTCGAGGTTTGTTTTCATAACCTTTCTGGTTGGGGGGGTGACGGCAAGGGATTCACGGCTTGCGCAGCCGGTAGAAATGCGTGCCCGGCAGGCGGGGGGCGGTGACCTGCACCTGCTCATTCACTACGATGGAGGTATTGGTGACCGTCGTCCAGGAACCCGGCTCGGACAGAGTCGCTGTGGTTTGAAGATAGACGCCTTGGATCGCGGCCGGCCAGGAAAGCACCAGGTTGCCGCCAGTAAGTTCGCACTGCAAAGCCAGATTGGCGATGGGAACCACCTGCAACGAGACCGCATTGGCTGCATAGACGATGCGCCAGCCCAGGTTGCTTCCCGCCACGGGCAGGTCCAGCCAGTTGAATGAATTCGTCAGCGCGCCGCAGGAGATCAACGGGATCGTGTCCCCGGGCTTCGGGGCATAGTTGTTCAGGAGGCTGGCGGAGAGCGTGCCGTTGAGGCTCAGATTGCCAATGACCTGAAGCGGGGTGGTGCGCCCGGCACCGGAGAGCCCGAAGTCCAAGGTCGCACCGGTTTGCGCATACGCGTCGGCCTGGTTGAAGTTGACTGAGCCGCTCAACAGACTCAAAGTCCCTGAGTTGTAAAATGGAATTTGGAGGTAGGTCGTGCCGCTGCCGGCGGACTTGCGCACCGTGCCCGCGTTCTGAAACTGAAAGCTCGGTGAGAGGCAACACGTCGGGCAGAGAGTCTGGTCGCACTGGATGTCCCACAGTGCGCCGGCCAGATTGACGATCGGGCCCGCACAGCAGACCGCCAGAGTGCCGCTGGTCCAGTTGACCGTCCCGGCATTGGTGAGCGTGCTGCCCGAGCTCACGTAAGTGCCGCCGAGGTTCAGCACCGCGCCCTGGGCCACGGTGAGCGGCCCGCTCACCGTGCCGGCCAGCCAGTCGAGTGTGCCGCTGACCGTGTTGGTGCCGCTGAGCGTGACCCCGCTCAGCGTCAGGTTGGTGATCGTGCCTCCCTGGAAGTTGGGACCCAAAACCAAGGTGCCGCCGACCATCTGCAGATTGGCAATCACGCTGCTGGAGAGCGTTAGCGTGCCGCCGGTGAACTGGATCGGCCCCGGCCCGTTGAGCACGGGCGCCGCCCCGCCAACAAAGTCCCCGCTGATGAACTTGATGGCTGCACCGGCCAGGGCGTTGTAGCTCCCGTCCACGGTGCCGCCGCTCTGAAAACTCAGTGTGCCTTGGAGCGCGATGACCGTCCCGGCGTTGTAAAATGGGATCTGGAGGCAGGTGGTGCCGCTGCCGGCGGACTTGCGCACCGTGCCCGCGTTCTGAAACTGAAAGCTCGGTGAGAGGCAACACGTCGGGCAGAGAGTCTGGTCGCACTGGATGTCCCACAGTGCGCCGGCCAGATTGACGATCGGGCCCGCGCAGCAGACCGCCAGAGTGCCGCTGGTCCAGTTGACGGTACCCGCGTTGGTCAGGGCGCCGGCCAAATTGACGCCGCCGCCGCTCAGGTTGAGCACGCCATCACTTGCGACGGTGAGCGCGCCACCGGTCAAGGTTCCGCCAGACCAGTTGAACTGGCCGTGGATCGTCACAGTCGATGTCAAGGTAATGGTCCCACCGTTGAAAACGATGGTGTCGTAGGGGCTGGGCACTCCTGCCGGGCTCCAGTTGGCGGGGTTGAACCAATCCCCATTGGCCGGCCCGATCCAGGTCCTGTTCGTTTGGCCAGGCGCAGTGGCCAAGCCGCCCGAACCAAAAGCCGCTCTCGAGCGTAAATGTGCCGTCGGTCAAGAGGGCCGTGTCCGCTTGACCGACGGTGCCGACCACGGTGAACTCGCCGTCGCTACTGATGCCTCCACCGGCAGCCACGGTCCACCAATCAACGCGGAAATCATCTTGGCCACGGAGGAGCAGTGGACTGGCAAGCAGCAGCGCGGCCAAACCCAACGTGAGGCGCGATGCGTGAGATATGCTGCGTGGAACGCGTACAGACCCCGCTTCTGGTTTGGGACTTCGGACTTGTTTCGGATTTCTCATTGGTCGCCTCCTTTCGGCTGCTGGGCGAGCGCGTCCAGCAACTGCTCAAGCCGGGTCAGACGTTGCCTCAACTCGGCGTTTTCCGCCTCCTGCCGTTTAAGTTGATCCTCCAGTTTCCGGTTCAAGCCCTGGATGGCCGCCAGCGCCACGCCGGTTTCGTCGCTCGAGACGATCCGGCGGTCGTCATCTCCGCCCAGGCCGAAAGCCGCGTGGAAGTCCTGCGCGACCGGGCCGATGTGACGGATGCCGGGCTTCTCGCCTTTCATCGTCCACTCGGTCACAGGCATGCGGGCCAGTTTTTCAAGCACGGCGCGATGATCGACAGGTTTGAAGTTTTCCTTTTGGTTGCGATCACTGGTTATGGTCCAGGATGGCGAGCAATGTCCCAAATACGCCTGGCAAGTGGGCACACCGTTGCCATCGACGGCGGTGACGAACCAAAAACCGCCCGTGGCTCGCGCGACAAATTGATCACTCCCATTGGCCCAGATGTCTGGAGATGACGAGTCGCCCCAGACAAAACAACCCGCGCTCGTGGTTTTGGCACGATGCCCAGCGGCGAAGCTCCACTGGCCATCCGCGCGGTTCCCGACACCCCCGGGCACGGTCGCATACGCGCCGCTAGCCCGGTTATCGCTGCCACCTCCGACCGTGCTGTAGGAGTTGTTGGCGACATTTTGAGAGCCACCCCCGATCGTGGCGTACGGGTAGCTGGCGAAGTTTTGCTGGCCGCCCCCGATCGTGGCGTAAACGTCATAAGTCCAATTGCTGGCTCCGCCGCCCACAAACGAAGCGTCGCCAATCGCGACATTTCCCAGCCCGCCGCCGACGGTGGCGGCGATGCCGCCCGCAATGTTGTTGGAGCCGCCGCCAATCGTGGCGTACGCGTTAGTGGCCAGGTTCACAAAACCGCCGCCGATGGTGCCGCACGATACGTTGGTCTCAATGTGGTTTTGATAACCGCCGCCAATGGCGCACAGTTCGCTGCAGGTTATCTGATTGAACCGCCCCCCACCGATGGTGCTGCTGTAAGGGGTAGGCATGCCGGATCCACCTTCGATGCGATTGTATTCGCCGCCGCCAATCGTAGAGCGCTCAGCGTTGCCCGAGATTTCATTCTCGCCGCCCCCGCCGATAGTGCACCTGTCGTTAGCGCCGGTGATTGAGTTCCAGGCGCCGCCACCGATCACGCCATCGGCCGAGTTGGTGGCGATGGTGTTCCCATAGCCGCCGCTGATGGTGGCGTACCAGGCGCCGATTCCGATTGTGTTGTTCCCTCCGCCACCGATGGTTGCCAAGTCTGCGTCCGCGCGGTTGGGCATTGGCACCCCATAGTAGTTGCCCGCTCCGCCACCAGCAATGGTGGCCCCGACCGCGCCCGCTGCTATGGTGTTTCCACTCCAACCACTGGCCACGTTCACGCTGTTGGACCCGCCTGGTTCCAAACGCAGAGCCCGCTGGCTATTGACTTTGAACTCGAGCGGCTGGCTGTCCGTCGTGCCGATGAAGTTCGCGCCGGGGCTGGTGCCGCTGTTGCCGCCCACGTGCCAGTCGGTGGGCGTGGACACCGTAAGTATCTGTGTGCCCGGCGTCAGCGTGACGTTCGTGCCCGCCACCAGTGTCAGGTCATCGTGCTGTCCGTTGAGGGACCTGACCACCTGGCCGTTGGCAATGCTCGCGCTCGATACCGCGTTGTTAGCCAAGCTGTTGGCCGTGGTGGCGACGTTCGCTGTGGTTGCGGTCGAGGCCAGGCCGGCGTTGGGCGCGTAGAGGGCGTAGGGCGCGGGCGTCAGCAGTTGGCGCGGCGTCAGGATGCGGTAGTCGCCAACGAAACCGTGGGTGCGTACGCGGATTTCCAGCCAACGCGCCCCGCCGGTGAAGGCGACCGGTCCGAAGTCCAGCGGGAGGGTGAACAGCCCGTTGGTGACGGCCAGGCCGGTGAACTCCTGGCTCATGTAGATTTGCGCGCCGTTCGTGCCCGCATCGAAGAGCAAGAGGCTCAAGTCGTAACTGCCGTTGGCCAGCGCGCCGGCTTCCATCAGGCGGCCTTGGTAGGTGAAGACCGTGCCCAGCGGGTCGGCCAAGGTGAGAGCGCTGGACCACGCCAGGAGGACCAGCGTAGTGAATAAAGGTTTGGTTTGCATGGCTTTGACCGGGTGTCACTGTTCAACAGGAGAAACAAGAAACCCTTATCGCGGTTACAGAAAATCCAGCAAGAACTGGCTGGCCAGCGCCGGCGAGAATCGCTATCATCCGATACGAGCGCGGACCTGTGGGCGCAGTCGAGTCGTTGCGCATGAAAAGCGAATCTGACACCTGCGGTTCGAACCAACCGGCAAGAGGGGCCATGGCTGTGTTGCCTCAGCGCCCCGGCTCTGACCCGGCATCCCCCCGGCACGGATGGTTCGACACGACCCATTGGAGCGTCATCCTGGAGGCGGACCACGAAGATAGCACGCGCCGGATGGCAGCCCTGGAAAAGCTTTGCCAGACCTACTGGCAGCCGGTTTACGCCTTCGTCCGTCACGGCGGGTATGAGGTCCACGACGCCCAGGACTTGACCCAGGGCTTCTTTGCCCAACTGCTGGCCCGCGATGCCCTGCGGAACCTCGATCCCCGAAAAGGCAAATTCCGTTCGTTCCTGTTGGTTCTCCTGCGGCATTTTATCGCTAACGAGGCCAAACGCGCCGGCGCGGCCAAACGCGGCGGCGGGCGAATCCCGCTGCCCCTGGAGCCGGACGCGGCGGAGGATTGCCTGCTCGCGGGCGGCGCCGGCGATTTGACTGCGGAGAAACTTTTCGACCGTCATTGGGCGCTGGCGGTGCTGGACCGCGCCGTTGCCAGTCTGCGCTCCGAGTTCGAACGGCAAGGCCAGAGCGCCAGATTCGAAGAGTTGAAGATCTTCCTCTCGACCGAGGGCAGCGGCCAGGACTACGCCAGGGCCGCCGCTCCCCTCGGTCTCACCCCGGCAGCGGTGAAAGTAGCCGTGCACCGGTTGCGTCACCGCTGCGGGGAGTTGCTCCGTCAAGAGGTCGCCCGCACGGTCGAAAGCCCTTTCGAGGCCGATGCCGAGATGCGCTACCTGCTGGACCTGCTCATCCAGTAGGCGCGCCGCCGGCTAGAATCCTGTAACCTGGGCGCCGCAATGTTGTTTTATACTATAGCTGCAGATCCACAGATGCTAATGCGTTGGCAGTGGCAAGCCGCCGGGCGGACTTCGACGATGCAGCCGGAGTGCGCCCGTCTCCGGGCGCAGCGGCCTCGGAAAGGGCCAGGGCACGGAAGCATCCAACACCGTGAGGGGCGGGGAGGCCGCTGCGTCCGAAGCCGCCCCAGTGCCGGCCTTGGGTCATCCAGGCCGCGTCTCGACGAACATGACGGTCCAGGAATACTGTCCTCGCTGTAATCAACGGCTGCCGCGCACGTTGCTGGGCGGGCTTTGCCCCCGGTGCCTGGCCAAAGTGATTTCGGCGTCGTTCCTCTACGCCAGGCAAAGTCCCAACTTTGGGGATTACGAACTATTGGAGGAAATCGGGCGCGGGGGCATGGGCGTGGTCTATAAAGCCAGGCAAGCAAGCCTCAATCGCACCGTCGCCATCAAGATGATACTGGGCGGTCATCTCGCCAGCGAGGCCGAACTCGAACGTTTTCACACCGAGGCCGAAGCCGCCGCCCGCCTCGAGCATCCTAATCTTGTGGCGATCTACGAAATCGGGGCGCATGAAGGCCAGCCCTACTTCAGCATGCAGTGGATCGACGGCCGCAGCCTGGCCGCACAGGTTTCGGGTTCCCAATCCCGGCTCTCGAACCAGCAAGCCGCCCAACTGCTGGCTACGGTGGCGCGCGCCGTCCACCACGCTCACCAGCGGGGCATTCTCCATCGGGACCTCAAACCGGCAAACATCCTGCTCGACGCACGGGGCCAGCCGCACGTCTCTGACTTTGGCCTCGCGCGCAACATCACCGCAGAGGACCACGCGACCATCCCCGGGGCGGTGCTGGGCAGCCCCGGCTTTATGGCGCCCGAACAGGCCGCCGGAAAAACCCGGCAACTGACCACGGCCGTGGACATCTACGGCCTGGGCGCGATTCTCTATTTCCTGCTGACGGGCCGTCCCCCGTTTTCCGAGGCGAGCCACTTGGAGACGTTGCGTTGCGTGCTGGGAAAAGAACCTGCGAGGCCAAAGTGCGTCGATCCGAAGGTGGATCGCGATCTGGAGACCATTTGTCTGAAGTGCCTGGAAAAGGACCCGCAGCGCCGCTACTCCTCTGCCGATGCTCTGGCGGACGATTTGGAGAGGTGGCTGCGGCAGGAGCCCATTCACGCGCGTCCGGCCGGCGCGGCGGAGCAGGTGTTAAAGTGGGCCCGGCGCAAGCCCGCCCTGGCGTCCCTGATGGGGGCGGTGATCTTAATCGCTGCCGCAGGTTTCGCCGCGGTGCTGTGGGAATGGCGGCAGGCGGAGAATGCCCGCCGCAGGGCCGCCCGCGCGGAGCAGGATGCAGTGGAGAGACTCTACGGTTCCTATCTTGCGCAGGCGCGAGCCAACCGCTGGAGCGGCCAGCCCGGTCGCCGTTTCGATAGCCTTGAGGCCTTGGGTAAAGCGGCCGGCATACGGCCCGCTTTGGACTTGCGCAACGAAGCTATCGCCTGCCTCGCCCTGCCCGATGTGCGCGTCCAGCGGCGATTCCAAATGCGTGACCTTGCTCATGGAGGCTTGGCCTTCGATTCCAGGATGGAACGGTATGCGCACGCCCTCCCGGATGGCACCATAGTCCTCCGCCGCACCTCTAACCACCAGCAATTGCTTCGTCTGCCTGGTCCCGGCAAACCCTTCTGGACTGGCCTGTTTTTCAGTCCCAATGACCGCTATCTGGCCGAAAAATACCTTGGCCCTGAAACCAACCAGGTCCGGGTTTGGGATTTATCAAACCGGACGGTGGTGGTATCTGCACCGATGGCTGCGCGCGGCGTCTGCTTCCGGGCGGACGGCCAGGAGTTCACTGCCTCGGAAGAGAATGGACGCATCCTCTCCTATGATTTGCCGCTGGCCCGAGAAATCAGGCGCCTGGACCTGCCACCGATCGTTCAGGCCATCAGCTACGATCCAGCGGGCAAGCGTCTGGCCGTGGCGCGCCGCGAGAATCCCACCGTGGTCATCTTGAACCTGGAATCAGGGCAAATCGAGCAACGCTTCGATAGTCCTGGGGCGGTCGGTTTAATCGCCTGGAGCCACGATGGGGCATTGCTGGCATGTCCGAGTGAGGATGGCCGCACTTACCTGCGCAACGCCGCCAAGGGGAACCTGGAAGCTGTTCTGGAGGGGCACATGGGGGTGGTCACCGCGGCGCTATTCAATCAAGCGAGTGACCTTCTGCTCACCAGTGGATGGGATGGGACGACCCGGTTTTGGGACCCGAAGTTAGGGCGGGCCTTGTTCAGCCTGCCAGGCGGATGGGTTCCCATCGGGTTTGGTTCGGACGACCGGGTGGGATTTGGCATTGGAGACGGCGAGGCGGGCATTTGGCAAGTCGAATCGGCGAGGGAGTGCCGCCGCCTCGGGCGCACTGGCGTGCTTTGGGGCGGCCAGTTCAGTCCGGATGGCCGTCTCCTGGCGGCCGCCTCCAGTGACGGCATCCGGATTTGGGAAGTGGAAGCCAACCACCTGCTCGCGCATCTGCAGGTCAGCGAGTGCAGGTCTGCCCTGTTTGCTCCGGATGGCCGCAGCTTGATCGCCAGCGGACTGTCCGGGCTCCAGCGATGGTCTCTCCAATGCACCGGGCCGCTCAAGGAGTTGCAAGTCGGGGCTATGGCTGTCCTCGCTTCCTCCAGTCTGGAAGGAAGCTGCCTGGGTTCGGACGGGCGCACGCTGATCACGGCGTGCAGGGACAACTCGGGTCTGCTCCTGCTGGATCTGCAAGACCCTGCCAGTCCAAAGCCGGTCAACGGCCACCCCAGGGCTGCCTCCGTCACCATGAGTCCCGATGGAAGGTGGTTCGCCACCGGAACCTGGAAGGGAACCAACGTCATGGTATGGGAAACCGCCACCTGTCAGCCCGTCCGGGAACTCCCGGTCAAAGGCAATGCCGTTGGCCTCTTCAGCCCGGACGGACAGTGGCTGCTCACCGGTTCGGAGCAGGAATACCGCTTTTGGAAAGTGGCTTCCTGGCAGCCTGGCCTGGCCATCCCAAGGGATCGAGCAGGCGATATGTACGGCTCCATGGCGTTTTCATCCGATGGGCTCATTGTGAGCCTGCTCCGCGGCCGCAACGGCAACCTGCAACTCATCTCCGTTCCCGACGGCCGGGAACTCGCTGCCTTGGATACCGGCCCGCCGTTGTGCTTCTCTCGCGACGGCCGCTTTCTAGCCACGGCCGGAGAGGATTTGCGCGCAGTATTCGTGTGGGACTTGCGACTTATCCGCCAACAATTAGCCGCCATGAAATTGGACTGGTGAACGGAACGGAAGGGGTCGGTTGCGCATCACCGCGCACCGGCCTCCGGCCTGCCGCGGCCCATCGGGCCGGGAAACTGATCAGTACAGCACCTTCCTGTGGAGCCGGCAGAACGAGGCGGCG
The DNA here is from genome assembly GCA_963749495.1 of uncultured bacterium. Taxonomy (GTDB): domain Bacteria; phylum Verrucomicrobiota; class Verrucomicrobiia; order Limisphaerales; family UBA8199; genus CAVQND01. The sequence continues at coordinate 1,169,602 of CAVVMW010000006.1, read as the reverse complement.
CCGGCGGCAGGGAGGGTGGCTGAGTTGGTGGTGGTCAGCGTCGCCGAGCAGGCCCCCTGGCCCGCCGTGGCGAATTCGTTCCTGCCCGGGGCGAACAGGTGGGCCGCCGTGTAAGAGGCGTTTTCTTCTGGTGCAGGATGGAACTGGCGGTGCGCGCTCGGGACGCCAAAGGCGTCGTTCATACCAGCCCAGGGCAACGCCCCATAAGCGTTAACTTGTTAGTTGACACTTTAGGCCCGTGCTGCTAGGGTGCAGGTGTGCAAGTCCATAACGCGGCCGACGAGGATTGGGGGCGCACGACAGAATTCTTCGGCTATTCGGCCAGCATCAGGCAATCGTTGCGGGCAGCCTGAGCGTTGAGCCGCTCTTTCCAGAACTGATCCAGCCGGCGGCTGGAATGGGTGCAGCGTAGAGCCAGGATGTTTTCCGCACCGGGTTCGCCCCAGAACATGCCCGATTGCTTGCAGCGGGAGCCGATTAGGGTCTTGCAGCCGGCCTCGATGACCCCAGAGCCGATAAAAAGGCCCTGCCGACGGAAGGTCCTGTATTGCATTCGTTTCACATTGTGAACGAAGTAGCCCAGTTCGTCCTCGACCGCCTCAGCCTGCGGCTTGCCGGCGCATTCCTGGCGGGTTTCCTTAATGAGGTTTTTCACACCGTTGCCGAGCAGGCGCCGGACCCAGCGGCTGCGCTGAGCTTTGTATTCCGGGTGTTCTTTGCTCCCCAGGATAGCCTCCACGACATCGCCGGCATGGTCGGCGCCGTGGTAGAAGTCAACGATTTGGATCGCGTCCTTAAAATTGAGGCGGCCCGTATTCTCCAGGCCGCTGGCCCCATCAACGAGGAAGACGACTTTTTTAGCTTGGCCCAGGCCTCGCCGGATGGCTTCTTGGCGCAGGAGCGGACCAAAATCCTCCAACGGCCCCATGTTGGACACGTAGGTGGTCGATTCGTAATCCCGCACCGGGTGACCCTTTTCATCGGTTTTATGCTGGGTGAAGATGCACCCCAGGTAGGCCGAGCGGGTTTTGGCGCTCCCGTCGGGCTGCTTGCCCGCTCGCCCTTCCAGTTCTTCTTTGCGCATGGGCACGCCCGTCGCGTCCCCGCTGATATAGAGAATCGGCACGGGCTTGGTGCCCGGCAAAGGCTTTAACGCCTCTCGCTCCTGCCAAGTCTGGGCGGCGGCTCCGACTTGCTGTACCAGGCGGTGGATCTGGCGGCCCGAGATGTGAATGCCGCCGGTCTCTTTCAAATGCTCCTCGGCCTTTTGGTAGCTGGCTTCATCGGCTCCTTCCAAGCACACCAACCGGGCCAGTGCCGGCGTCTTGCCGCCTTCCAAGCCCAGCGCCGCATCGGTTGGATAATGTCCCAACTGCTTGCCCTCGTGATAGTAGTAATCGCGCTCCAGCGTGAAAGACCCGAAGATGCAATCGAGGGTGACCTCCACGCGGCCTTTGCGCACATAGCCCGGTTTGGGCTGGTAGGCGGCATCGATGCGATCGGCCAGCATTTGGAACAGATACCCCATCAGTTGGTTGGTCGATTTGAAGACGGCCGTGCGCAGCAGCACTTCGAATTCCAATTCCTGAACGGCGAGGTGGCCCAGATCGGTCTTGAGGAAACGGGTCATCAACTGCTGGATTTCCTGGTCTTGGGCGAGGAGGACTTGGGGCGGGGGCTCTTGGGATTGGGGCGGGGCTTTTTTTTTAGGCCGATACCCAGCTCGGCGCGGGTTTGCTCGACGATCTGTTGGCCATATTGGTGAGTGAGTTGCTGGTATTGCTGGTAGCCCTGGATGGCTTGCTGGACCTCGGGGAGTTTGTCCTGCGGGATGTAGCGGCATTGGTTGGTGCCATCCTCCCAGGAGTTGAGGTTATAGTAAGGGCCATTGGGGCCATGGCCGATGACGGAGAGCGAGCCGTGCTCCATGCGGCGAATATTGAGGATTTGGTCCAGGAGGGCTTGAGGAGTGATGGAATGGTTCATGGCAATGAATATATATGTACATCTATACCAGGCAACAAAAAAACGCCCAAAACTCAATTTCCGAAGAATTCCGTCATGCGCCCGGTTATCCACCAACTGCGCCAGCGCCTGGGCGCGCCCTTTAACCAATGGGATTCAGTCCATTTGGCCCAGGACCTCTTCAGCGGCCTGGAAGGCGACGTGCGTGTCCGTGGGAACACCGTCCTGGTCACTTACTACAACGCTCCTCAGGCCAGCCTGTGGAAGGAGCATTTTGAAAACCTGCCCCAACGGCTGGAGAACGAAAGGGGCGATCCGCGCGTGCCTTGGCTTTACAACTTCAAGCTCGACTTCCGCTTCAAATAGCCAAAGTGTCTAATCAACTGCCCCTCCGAGAAATCTGTTGAAACGCCGGGCTATTGTCGGAAGCCCCTTCGGGGCAAAAAGGCGCCGTGGGCTGACCGACGCTTTTAATCGCACCCGTCCAGCGCGCACAAAAAAAAGAGACCGGATTGGCCGTCCAATCCGGTCTCGCGCTGGATACAAAGGAGCCGCCGCCTACGGCGTGACGGGGTCCGGCACGCGCACCCGATAGTACTGGGTGCCGCTGGCCGCGGTGGTATAGGTGTTGGCCCCTGGTTGCGGGACGACGTTAGCCCAACTGGCCGGACTGAGGCTCGTGGTTGATTGGAGGAATCCGGCCCCATTCCAGGTCACAGTCACCATGCCATTGCTCACCGTTGGCGTATTCATCTTGGGCAGCACCGTCACCGCCCGGTACGACCTGAGCGAGTTCGCGTCGGTCGTGTCATTGACCAGGGAGCGCGCGCCTCCGTCCACCGTCACCGCGGGGAGGATGGTGGACCATTCACACCCGGCGCCGCCGTTGCCCTGGAAATAGAGCAAGCGCAAGGGATAGGCCCCCGCCGCCGGCACCCAGAAGCCGGAGTCCACATCACTCATTCCGCTGGACTTGACCGCGTTGTATTCGAGGAGCTTCAGGCGGGCATCGGCGCAAATGTTGACGATGAGCGAATTGGTCCGCCAGAAATCAAATGCGCCGCTGCCACCATCCGCCGAACGTCCATTGACCACCAACGCCGGGATGGTCACGGGCAGGCCGCTGTCGCCTTCCGTAAACGGCAGGCCATAGGCGGGCTGGTTGATGATGATGGCCGCCATGCCGCCATTGGTCTGGACGCACCAGGCCGCCTGTAGCGCGTTGTGGCCGCACGTATTGTATTCAATGATGCCGATTTTGTTGGTCAGGTTGGCCGAAGGGTAACCGGGGCAGGCATTGCTGGAGTCCAGGAAAACGGCCGGCGCGATGAGCGGCGTGGTGGGCAGGCTGCCGCCCCAACCGGCGGCCGTGTTCGTCGCATTGACTACGCCGACCATGTCCTGATCGATGCCGGGGCCCGTCACGTGCAGCACCTGCCGGGTGATGCCGATGCCCTGGGTGATGCGGAACCCATTGTCGCTGTTCACGCCCATCCGGTAGAAACCGGCGGTTGGGAAGACCACATAGGTCTGGAACCCGGCCGCGATCCAACTGGTCGCCGAGGTGTTCCCTGGAATTCCCGGCAGAGCGTAATCGAAAGTGAAGTCGCCCGGCGAAGTGAGGATGTTGAAGTCCACCGCATTGGTCCAGTCCCAGATGTTGTCAAACGCCGCCGGGATGCCGCTGGCGCCCCCGCCCACCGTATCGGCCTGGTTGGTGCCGTAATCCGGGAAGTAGAGGCCCGCCAGATGGGCATTGTTCTCCTCCACGTTGTCGCCCGTGACGTTGCCGCTGTCACCCACGGTGCCGGGATCCAATTGCGTGACCTTGAGCACGAATCCAGGCTTGGTCTTGTCCACGGAACTCACCGGGGCGCCCATGCGCTGATCGAGCGTGGGGAAAGGGCCGGCGACGGTGAAGGACCAGGAATTGCTGGCGTTGAGGGTGCCGGTATCGCTCCAGACCACGGTGGCGGTGTGCTGGCCTGGGGACAGGCCGGGCGGCGGCAGGGTGAGCAAGAGGGTGGTGACAGCGCCTTGTTTGCTGACGACGGGGGTGGTGGCCACGCCATCGATGAGCAGCGCGGGGGACGGGGTCGTTTTGACCTGGGTGGCCGCATCCGTCAACTGGACCACCACGCGATCCGGCCAGGCATTCGGCTGGCCGAGGTAGGGGTTGATCTGGGACACATAAGCCGTCGGCGCCGGTCCGGAGTAAAAGGCCTTCACGCCGCTCGTATTGGTCGAACTCGGGTCGTTGATCAGGATCTTGGTCCCGTCGGGCTGCACGGTGAACCACTCCAGATTGGCGGCGTTGCCGCCCGTAAATGAGCCGTTGCCGTTCTCATAGCGCAGGCAGAACGGGTAAGTGCCCGCGTTGGTCACCACGAGCCAGAAGGTCGTGTCGGCCGAGCCGCGCCCGGTGTCATACTGGCCGGCCACCGCGGCAAGGCGGTCCCGGGGCTGGGGGCCCACCGTGACCGCGAACCCGTCATCGCTGTTGACGCCCATGTTGTAAACGCCGGCCTTGGCGAACTGCAGGAAGGCCAGGACCATCATCGACTCGCTGCCGGTATCCGGAATGCTGCCGGCGCCTCCGGCGATGGACAGGCCGGGGAATGGGCTGTCGGTATAACCCGTTGTGGTCGTGAAGTCGCCCTCCTGGCCCCCATTGGGGTCTAGATTGAAGTTAATGAGCCCGGTGAAATTGATGAATCCGCCGTCCGTTGCGGTGCTCACGTCGGCATCGTTGGCGCCGTGCAGGCCCTCCAGTTGCTCCTCCATCCAATAGACGCGGTTGGGCTCGGCGCCGGACTGCCAGGGCAGGATGCGGAAGCCGGGTTGCGTGCCCACCCCGCTCGCCGCCCACGCCCCCTGAACGACGGTATAGGGAGCCGTAACGAACGTCCGGGTGACGCTGTCCGTATTGCCATGCGTGTCCTGGACGGAGATTACGACCGTGTTGGTCGCGCCGGGGACCAGGAGGCTGGGATACAGGTGCCCGGCGACCGTCGTGACACTGCCGCTCTTTTGGATGGTTGCCGCAGCCGTAACCCCGTTGATCATCATCGAGAACGGCTTGGTGACATTGACCAGACTGGAGCCCGAATCATTGATCACTACCGTGGCGCCGTCCGGAAGCCCGGTGGGAGGTCCGATTACGGCCAGCTTTGCCAGAATCGTGGTGATAGTGATGTTATCGACATCCTGGTTTTCGTTGTAGCCGCCGGTCCGGCCCGCGAGGACCAGCTGGCCCGGGCCGGGCGAGAAGCCCGTCGCATAGTTCGTGAGGATGTGCGCCCCTTTGTAATAGACGTTGAGCAGGGCGTTGGTGTCGAGGCTCACCACCAGGTGGGCCCAGCCCAGGCTGTCGGGCGAGCCCGTCCCGTCGTTTGCCCCGGTCTGGATCGAAGTCGGGTCGGTCACCGTACCGTTGAGCGTCGGCATCGGATATTGCAATATCAACATGCCATCTACACGAACGTCTATGCCGACGATGTTGCCGGTGAGGCCCGGCAGTTGATCCGGCGGCCACGGCGGGGAGCCGCCGTTGGCGTACGCGTCAAAGCCAACGGAAATGCCCGTGGTCGTCCCCTCCTCCGGCATATTGGACTCGGAGTCGGGGCCCTCGGCAAAACTGCCGCCGCTCAAGACGGGATCGTTGGCGCGGACATAGGCGATGCTGAAACCATCGGCTGGCGGGGTGCTGCTGGGCACGCCGTTGCCGATCCGGACCCAGCAATCAAAGCTAAAGGCCTGGACGACCGCCCCGGCATCGAAGTCCGGGAAGATGACCACGCCCCTTTGGCTGTTAACGGCGTCGGTGATCTGCAGGTAACCGTCGCTGGAGTTCGTTGCCGAGCCGATGCCGTCGTTTGGTGTCCATTGCCCGCCGTCGCTGCCGGTGCCCGTAATCGAGGTCACCAGCCCCGCGGCGACCGGGTCGCTGTTAAAGTCGATGAAGGTCGTGCTCGCGTGAGCGGGCGCTGCGCACAGCAGCCCCAGCCCCAGCCCCAGCCAACATGTTGTAGTCTTTCTCATGAGTTTGTATTGTCCTTTCTCGCTCGCCGGTTTCACCAGCGGGCCTTCGGTTTGGTTGCGCTAGATCTGCGTTAGTTTTGCTGGTTGATCCGAACGTCCCTCACTGCGCCGGGCACTGGCCCGAGTCGTCCTCTTCCGCGGATCGAAAGCATTCGACTGGCGCGTTAGCCGATGACCTGTTAAGAGGTTAAGACGTAAATGACAAGGAACCGGTTACCAGGCAAGAGAAAGGAGAAATTGGTACCCCCACCCCGAATTGAACGGGGATCAACGGTTTAGGAAACCGCCGCTCTATCCATTTGAGCTATGGGGGCGCAGCCCGAACAGCGAACCGCTTTCCGGTGAAAGAGTCTGGCACGGATCGCGGGCCGGTCAAGCACGGAAGCCTGGAGGAGACGGGTCGAGGCCCGCTACGGCAAGCTTGCAAATCGGGCATCGTTCCGCCATATTCGGCACATGACGGCGAGCACGCTGGAACACGAGTTAAAAGCCCTTCCAGAGGCGGAACGCGCTCAAATCATTCGCACTGCGATGAGGGAGTTGTCCCCGGGCGCGCTGAAGGTGCTGGAACGCCATTTGCGCAGGCTAGCCCATCCCGAGGTGCCTGAGGACGTTTGGACCGGTTTTGAGGAAGCCGAGGATGGACGGGGAATCGAGATGCGAGACGAGCACTTTGACCAACCGCCGGCGTGATGGCCTATCGCTACGTTGCTCAACCTCAGTTCTGGCGTAATTTCCGAGCACTCCCGCGTGAGCAATGGGCATCGGTGCGTTGCACCTGGCAGATCTAAACGTTTAGGAAACCGCCGCTCTATCCATTTGAGCTATGGGGGCATTCGCTTGACTACCAAGCATGCCAACGGACCTTCGCCTTGATGTCCGCGTGCTCCGGCGCTTCTTCACTGACGCCATCCCAGCCAAGAACTACTGGAGGAGGGGAGCATCCCTCAGATGGCGGCGACCAGCCTGGTCGTGGCCACAAACCGATGGGCAATGTTGTCCACCATCACGCCAAAGCCTTCCAGCGTTCGCACGCCCAGAAGCGCCAGGTTGCTCGGTTCCGCGAACACGACTTCGTCCACGGTTTCGAATCCCTCCGCCCTGAGGATGGCGTAGCCGGTTTCACGGGTCACGAGCTGGTTGGTGGCCGTGGCAAAACTGCTTTTGCGGACGGGCGCCACTTTGATTTGGGCCAGCAGGTCTTTGGGCAGCCAAGTCAGTTCCGAGCCCGTGTCCACCACCACCTGGGTCGGCGGGCTGACCAGGCTCTCGTCTTTGGTGTTGCGTGCCACCACGCTGACCTTGAATATACTCATCTCCAAATCCTAACCGGCGCCTGCGCCATTTTCAAGCGCCATGGCGTTAGACTAAAAAATGATGTCGTCACCGGCGCGGGTCAAGCCCTGGGCTACAAATCGCCCGGCAAAAAGTAATAGTCATTTCCCAAAGCCGTGGCATGATGCGCGAGGAACCGGCGATGAAGTACCTGACGCGAACAATGATTTGGCTGGCGGCGGCGGCGCTTCTGGTGGCGGGCTGCCCCTGGAGCAGCCAGGCCAAGGGCTACAGCAGCGGCTCCGGGCACAGCTATTCTTCCTCATCGAGCAGCCACAGCTTCGGGTCGAGCAGCAGCCACAGCTTTGGGTCGAGCAGCGGCCACAGCTTTGGGTCGGGCAGCGGCCACAGTTCCGGCTCCGGCAGCAAGAGCTTCGGCTCGGGCGGGGGCAAGAGTTATTCCTCCGGCTCGACGTGGAGTGACGGCAACCGGCACGGTTACAGCTCCGGCAAGAGCTACAGCTCCGGCGGGGGTGGCCTGTTTGGTTCGGGTTCCAGCGGGGACCGGGAGGGCCGGCGCGCCAGCCCCGCCGCGGCCCCCCGCCAGGCACAGCCGCAGCCGCTCTCGAAACCGGGCGGTATGTCCTTCGATACCGCCGCCGCTCGAGCCAAACAGGAAGAGGCCAGCCGGCGCGATTTCAACCGGTTCAAAGAGGGCCAGTCCCGGTCCCCGTCGGACGCCTCGAGCGCGCCCGCTTACTCTTACCAGGGCAAGCCGCCGCCGATTATCCGCAGCGACAACGCCTATCGCCAGCGGGTATTTGTCCCGGACACGCAGGTCATCGTGACGCGGCCGGGGCGGGTGCGAACGATCTTCGGGTCTTACTACACGCGTCCGGTGGTGATCTATCAGGACCCCTACAGCAACCTGTTCTGGTGGTGGCTGCTGGATCGCTCGATCGAGGACCACGCGTGGTGGGCCTACCATCATCGGTATGACATGGACCCGGCGCGCTACCAGGCGCTGGTCGCCAACGACCGGCAGCTCGAGGAGCGCGTCGAACAGTCTCGAGGCCCAGCAAACGCCGCGCAATCCGGGATACGCGCCCACTGGGCTGGACCGGGACCTGATGTACTCGGACCGCTTCGTGGCCACCGCCTACAGCAACCGCCCGACTGCTCTGGGGGTGGCCGCCTTCTGGGTCTTGGGCGTCCCGTTGGCCGCGACGCTCTGCGCCTTCTTCATCTGGCTGATTTGGTTCAAACGCTGGCAAACCGCAACCTGAATCTGGTTCCGTTCACTCACACACACTGACTCCATGCAACTGCTCCATCTGCCCGACTACTTCCTGGGCGACCTCCTGGCGACGGTCGCGTTCGGCATCGTGGCCATCCTCCTGATCGTGTTGGGCTACATCACCTTCGACAAGCTGACGCCCAAGCTCGACTTCAGCGACCTGCTCAACAAGGGCAACGTGGCCCTGGCCATCGTCATGGGCGCCTTTATCCTCGGCCTCTGCCACGTCATCGCCCGCGTCGTCTCCGCCATCCTGGGCGGCGGGAGCTGAGCGGAGCTTTTATGGAACCGGACAAAGGCAAGACTCTGTGGGAAATGTTCCTGGCGCGAATCCGCGGCGGCAACGGCGCGGGTCTTGCCTTTGGCAACCCCCTGGATCTGCGCATCGGCTCGGCCGTGCCCGTGGCGTTTGCCAACGGGGCCGACTTCGCCAACCGTGATTTCAGCGTGAACGAGATCCGCGAATACAACCGCCAGATCGGCGGCCAGGAATTCCGGTTCACCGATTACGTCCTGCGCGGAGTCAATGCGAAATCACTCGATGCGAACGACGTGCTCACGGCCCGAGTGCGGGTGGTGCCCAACCCGGCCGGCGGGCAGGACGCCCTGTTGCTCCGGCTCTACGACGAGTTCGCCTTTGCCCAGGACTTTCTGGATGTCCTCAAGGACAGCACCGGGATCTTCGAGGTGACCGACGACCCGTCGGGCGCCAAGGACACCTTCAAACGGGTCAACGACCTGCGCGAGTCCTACCAGGCGGCGGTGCTCGTCGTGGGCGCCACGACGCCCGATGGCAAGGCCGCCCCGGGCAAGGTCTCCCCCCTCAAGCTCGAGTATTGGGATTATTGGCGGGACGCCGACATCGGCGGCGGCAACACCGCCAAGGAGTTCGTCTTCGTCGAGATGAACTCGGACACCGGCTGGTTCCAGATCTGGCGCGGGCGGGAGTTTTTCCAGTGAGGCTGAGAGGGTTCCTTCGTTTCCTTCGTTTCCTTCTGTTTTTTTCCTGCGTCCCGCCGGCTGGGCACAGGAACAGAACAGAAGGGAACCAAGGAAACGAAGAGGCGGCCTGATGCGGCGGCATCGATCGGGTCCCAGCCAGTGCGTATCTGGGTTCCTGGACAGCCTTTGTGACGAAAGCCCGCCGGATCTTGCGACGCCAACGGCGTCATTCATCCCAGCCCAGGGCAACGCCCCACTGCACCCGACTCTGGATGACTTTGGGATCTTTGTCGCAGCCTTTGTCGCGACCTTTGTCGAGCTCAGCCGGAGACAAAGTCGCTCAGCGCGCCTGTGCGCCAGGGGCGCCAGCGTAGCGCAGGTTTCCAAACCTGCTGTCTCGCGGGTTTCCAAACCCGCAGGCCGTCCGCAAACCGGGGGCGCTCGACATGCCGACGCCCTGCCGATTGGAAATCGGCGATACGGCAGGTTTGGAAACCTGCGCTACAACTTTGTCAACGGCCCTCTCGTCCCCCGCCCCCCCCCCGGCAACTCCGTGGTTGCCGCCGTGGTAACCTTGGGGGTAGAATCGCGGTCTTGTTGATGGGCGCCTTAACTGGCCCGACCCGATTTATGGCAACTCAAAGCAAATTGCGCTGGAAGAAACTCGTCATGGTTCCCGTGCTCACGGCCGCAATCGGCGGCGGGGCGTGGTACTGGAAAAGCCGAGGCGAGCCTCCGCTCGACTATCAGACCGTCCCGGTGATGCGGGGCGACCTCACGCAGGTGGTTACCGCGACCGGCCAGTTGGACCCCGTCGTGAACGTCCAGGTCGGGAGCCAGATTTCAGGCCGGATAAACAAGCTTTACGTGGACTTCAATTCCGTCGTCAAATCCAACCAGGTCATCGCCGAAATCGAACCTGACACATACAAGGTTGCTGTGATGAAGCTGGAGGCCGACTTGGCCAATGCCAAGGCCAATCTGGCCCTGGCCCAGGTCCAGGCCGAGCGGGCGGAATCGCTCCATACCAACCGGCTGATCTCCGATTCGGACTACGACACCGCCCACGCGCAATTGCTCCAGGGCAAGGCCCAGGTCCAATCCGCCCAGGCCAACCTCGCCAACGGCAATGTGGACCTGTCCCGCTGCACCATCTTCGCCCCGGTGGACGGCGTCGTCATCTCCCGCAACGTCAACGTCGGCCAGACCGTGGCCGCCAGTTTCAACACGCCGACCCTCTTCCAGTTGGCCGGCGACCTGACCAAGATGCAGATCGATGCCCTGGTCTCGGAGGCGGACATCGGCGGGGTCGCCGAAGGCCAGCACGTCAACTTCACCGTGGACGCATACCCCTACCGAACCTTCGTCGGCAAGGTCAGCCAGATCCGCTACGGCGCCATCACCAACCAGAACGTCATCAACTATGACTGCGTCATCGAGGTGAGCAACCCGGACAGAAAACTGCTCCCCGGCATGACCGCCAATGTCTCCATCGTCATCGCCGAACGCGCCAAGGCCCTGAAGGTCCCCAATGCCGCCTTGCGCTTTCGCCCGCCCGACCTGCCCCCCCGGACCAACGCTCCCCCGCAACTGGCGGCCCAGGGTGGACGCTCCAGCGCCGAGGCCGGCGGACGCGGCGGCGGTTTTCGCCCCGGCGGACCCGGCGGACCCGGCGGCGGCTTCGGACCGGGTGGCCCCGGTGGCGGCCGCCGCGGCGAACGCGGCCCGGGCTCCGACGCCCGCCCGCCCGGCGCCCAGCCCCGCCCCGAACGCCAACTCATTCGAACCGTCTATGTCATGGCTGACAAGCCCGACAGCAAACAAAAGGAGCCTGTCAAGCTCAAGCCGGTCCAGATCAAAGTCGGCATCAACGACGGCATCTCGACCGAAGTCGTCGAAGGACTCGAAGAAGGCCAGCAGGTCGTCATCGGCATCCTTTCGACCGAGACGGCTGCCGCCCGGCCGGGCGGCCCGCCCGCCAATCCCTTCGGCGGCGGCGGTCCCCGCAGGTTCTGATCCGAGGCCGACGCTTCAACCACCGATGAACACGCACAGACCGCGATGAACGCTGTCATCACCCTCGAGGACGTCCACAAGGTGTACCGCACCGGCGACGTGGATGTGCCTGCCGTGCGGGGAGTCTCCTGCGAAATCCACACGGGTGAGTTCGTCGCCATCATGGGCGCCAGCGGCTCGGGCAAATCCACCCTCATGAACATCGTCGGCTGCCTGGACCGGCCCACGCGCGGGCGCTACCTGCTGGACGGGATCGATGTCTCGGGCCTGGGCCGCGACGAGTTGGCCGACATCCGCAACCTCAAGATCGGGTTCGTCTTTCAAGGGTTCAACCTCCTGTCCCGCACCTCGGCCCTGGAAAACGTCGAACTGCCCATGCTCTACCAGCACAAGCACATGCGCGGCCGCGACCAACACGCCCGCGCCTTGCGCGCCCTGGAGATCGTCAGCCTGGTCGACCGCGCCGACCACTACCCCAACCAGCTCTCCGGCGGCCAGCAACAGCGCGTAGCCATCGCCCGGGCCCTGGTCAACGAGCCGGCCCTGCTCCTGGCCGACGAGCCCACCGGCAACCTCGACAGCCAGACCAGCATCGAAATCATGGGCGTGTTCCAGCAACTGAACCGGCAGGGCATCACCCTCGTCATGGTCACTCACGAGCTGGACATCGCCCGTTACACCCGCCGCAACCTCATCATGCGCGACGGCCGCATTGTCAGCGACACCTCCGTGGCTCAGCGGCTGGAGGCCCAAAGCGAACTCTCCCGCCTGCGCGATGCCCAACACGCCGTCCAATTGACCGTATGATGCGAATCATCGCCACTCTCAAAATCGCCTTGCGCGCCCTGCGCCGCAACCCCTTGCGCACCCTCCTGACCACCCTGGGCATGATCATCGGCGTCGCCGCCGTCATCGCCACCGTGAGCCTGGGTTACGGCGCCAAGGCCCAAATCGAGGCCCAGATCGCCAGCATGGGCCAGAACGTGGTCCTGGTCTGGTCCGGCAGCATGAACCGCTCCGGGGCCCGCACCGGCTGGGGCGGGGCCGGCACTCTCACGATCGAGGACGCCGAGGCCATCCAGCGCGAGGTCACCGGCGTGGTGCGCGTCTGCCCGGAAATTCAGAGCGGCGCCCAAATCGCCGCCGGCAACCAGAACTGGTCCACGCGCATTCAAGGCGAGGGCCCCGAGTACTTCGAAATCCGCCAGTGGCCCGTCGTTTCAGGCGGGCCCTTCTCCGGCCAGGACGTCCGCAGCGCCAACAAGGTCGCTGTCATTGGCAAGACCATCGCCGACCAGATGTTCCCGGGCGAAGACCCGCTGGGCCAGATCCTGCGGGTCAAGAACGTCCCCTTCGTCGTCGTTGGTGTGCTCCTGGCCAAGGGCATGTCCGTCCAGGGGCAGGACCAGGACGATCTGGTCATCATCCCTTATACCAGCGCCATGAAACGCGTCCAGAAAGTCACCACCCTGCGCAACATGCTGGTCCAGGCCGCCACACCCTCGATGCTCGCCTCCGTCCAGCAACAGATCGTTGAGCTCCTGCGCCAGCGCCACCGCATCACCCCCGAAAAGGACGACGATTTCACCGTCCGCACCCAGCAGGAAATCGCCGAGGTCGTCACCGCCCAGTCCAAGACCATGACCGTCCTGCTCGCCGCCATTGCCGGCGTCTCGCTGGTCGTCGGCGGCATCGGCATCATGAACATCATGCTCGTCAGCGTGACGGAGCGCACCCGCGAGATCGGCATCCGCATGGCCATCGGCGCCCGCGCGCGCGACATCCTCCTCCAATTCCTGACCGAGGCCGTGACCCTCAGCGCCATTGGCGGCCTGGTCGGCATCGTCGGCGGCGTCGCCTTCTCCAGGGCGCTGACCGTCAGCAAAGGCTGGCCCACCCTCATCCCCTCCGAGTGGCTGGTCTATGCCTTCTCCTTCAGCGCCGCCGTCGGCGTCGTCTTCGGCCTCTACCCGGCCCGCAAGGCCTCCCGCCTCGACCCCATCGACGCCCTGAGATACGAGTGAGCCGGGAGAGCCCATGGACTCCCGTGCCAAAATCCTGGCGACCGACACGCCGGAATTGTTCGCGGCCGCCGTGCAGCGCGCGGCGGCACTCCTGCGCGCCGGCCAGGTCGTGGCCCTGCCGACCGAGACCGTTTATGGCCTGGCCGCAAATGCCCTGGACTCGAGCGCCGTCGAGCGCATTTACCAGGCCAAAGGCCGCCCGGCCCATAATCCCATCATCGTCCACGTCGCCTCCATCGCCATGGCGCGGGAGTGCGTAGCGCAGTGGACCGCGGCGGCCGGCAAGCTGGCCAGGGCCTTTTGGCCGGGGCCCCTCACCCTGGTGTTGCCGCGCGCCCAGGCAATCCCCCCGATCGTCACCGCCGGCGGGCCGACCGTCGGCGTGCGCTGGCCCAGCCACCCGCTCATCGAGGCGGTGATTCGAGAGTGCGGCTTTCCGCTGGCCGCCCCGAGCGCCAACCGCTCAAACCGCCTCTCACCCACCCGCGCCGAGCACGTCTCCAAAGACCTGGGAGACAAGATCCCCCTCATCGTCGATGGCGGCCAATCCAAGGTCGGCATCGAATCGACCGTCCTGGACCTCTCGGTCTGTCCGCCGCGGCTGTTGCGCCCCGGCATGGTCCACCAGGAGGCGCTCCTGGCCGTAACCGGCCGCCTGGCGCTGGGCCCCGCGCCAGGCGGCGCCGTGCTCAAGAGCCCCGGCCAGTTGCGCAGGCACTACGCCCCGCGGGCCAGGCTGCTCCTCTGGCATTGGCGCAATGAGCAGGAGTTGAGGGCCCGAGGCTCGAACCTCGGAGTCCAAAGCTCCAGAATCCACGTCATCGCCCATACGCGAATCCCCTCGGCCAGGCCCTTCGGCCGGGTGAGCGTCCTGCCTCGCGACCCGCCGGCCTTTGCCCGCGCCCTCTATGCCGAGTTGCACCGGAGCGACGAGGCAGGGGCACAGTGCATCATTGTCGAAGCCCTGCCTCAGACCGAAGAGTGGTCTGCCCTGGCCGATCGGCTCAGACGTGCCGCTGCCAGCTAATTGGAACGACGCAGAAGCCGCACTTCCTTTGTCGCATCCTTTGTCGCTACCTTTGTCGAACGGTGCCGGCTTTCGACAAAGGTTGCGACAAAGGTTGCGACAAAGGTCCAGGATGCGGATGAGTGTGCCAATGTTGGTTGTCTGGATTCAGGGTTCGGACTGGGCCTGAAAAATAGAGCTTGAAACCTTCCTGGCTGCGGTGTGTTATTCCACCGACCGAAGCGTAACCTGAAACTTCGCCCACGATGAGACTGTTTGCAATCTGTTTGGTCCTGGCCGGTGCTACCCTGGCCGTGTTGTCGCAAACCACTGCGCCCCAGGCGCAGACCAATGCGCCCCAACCGCAGGCGGTTGCGCCCCAGGCGCAGACCAACGCGCCCCAGCCGCAGGCGGCTGCGCCGCAGGCGCAGACCAATGCGCCCCAGCCACAAGTGGCCGCGCCCCAGGTGCAGACCAATGCCCTCCAGCTCCGCAAGCTCTCGCTGGAGGACTGCATCCAACTGGCCCTGGAGCACAACCTCGACGTGCAGATCCATCGCCTCAACCCCGATCTCTCCCTGTTGAATCTCCGCGCGGCCTACGGCGTATTCGACCCGAGCCTCTCGCTCTCCGGCGAGCACGATTACTCCAAGTCGGCGGGCGGCCTGGACCAGTACGGACGAGCTTTCGGGGGCATCGAGGCCGATGTCAACAGCTTCAGCTCAGCCCTCTCCGGCACGCTGCCCTGGGGCACCGCCTATAGCCTGGGCGGGCGCGTCTCGGACACCTACGGCACTCAACCCGGCACGGGTATCGGGCCGGCACAGGTCTTCACCAACAGCTTCGTCGACATCAACACCGGCAAGACCGTCAGCTTTCTCTCGACCAACTATTCCACCGTGCCGACGCGCAGTTTCTTCGAGAGCGTCAGCGGCGGCGTCGGCCTGTTCAGCCTGCGCCAGCCGCTCCTGCGCAATCTCTGGATCGACAACAACCGCCTCCAGATCCTGATCGACAAGAGCAACGTCAAGGTCTCCGAACTGGACCTGCGCGCCCAGGTCATCAACTCCATCACCGCCGTCGAGCAGGCCTACTTCAGCCTCATCTTTGCCCAGGAGAACATCCGCGTCCAGCAACTGGCCCTCCAATTAGCCGAAGAACTGGTGGCGCAGAACAAGAAAAAGGTCCAGGTCGGCTCCCTGGCCCCTCTGGACGAAAAACAGGCCGAGTACCAGGCGGCCGGCAGCCGGGCCGATCTGATCGGCGCCGTGGGCGACGAGAGCACAAGCCAGCGGGCCCTCAAGAGCCTCCTGAGCGACGATTACTCCCATTGGGAGCATGTTTCCGTCCAGCCGATCGAGCAATTGGTGGCTGTGCCGGAAAGGTTCAGCCTTCAGGAGAGGCTGGCGCAAAGGCATCAGCCTCAGACCCGACCTCCTCCAGCAGAAACTCGCCCTCGAAAAACAGGGCTACATGGTCAAATACTCCAAGAACCAGTTGTTCCCGGAAATAGACCTGATCGGCAGCGCGGGCTACAATGCCTCCAGCCGCTTGAACTTCGATGACGCCCTGGACCAGGTCGGCGGCCGCAACAACCCCTTCTGGACCATCGGCGGCCAGGCCTCCTATCCCCTGGGCAACATCTCCGCCCGCTACAACTACAAGGCCGCCAGAGCCACCAAGGACCAGATCGCCCTCCAACTCAAACAGCTCCAACAAAACATCCTCATCCAGATCGAAGATGCCATCGCCGTCGCCCAGACCAGTTTCCAACGCGTTGACGCCACCCGCGAGGCCCGGACCTACGCCGAAGCCGCCCTCTACGCCGAACAGACAAAACTCGAAAAGGGCAAGAGCACCAGCTTCCTGGTCCTCAGCGCCCAGCGCGACCTCACCTCAGCGCGCTATGCCGAAATCCAGGCCCTGGCCAACTACAACATCGGCCTGGCCAAGCTCGCCCAGGCCGAAGGCTCCACCCTCGAACGCCGCCACGTCAAGCTCGAGCTCAAGTAAGCCCCGCGGCCCAAAGGGCCGCCAGAACCTAGCCCAGGGCTGAGGCCGTCAGGCCGATGCCCTGGGTTTCGCCACAAACCCGGGCCCCGCGCCCTGCAGGGGCGCCAGAACCCTCGGGCTTCGCCTTCGCGTAATCGGTCAGTGAAGGCGGACCCCTCACCCCGGCCCTCTCCCCTCGGAGGGGAGAGGGAGAATCCTCGGCAGCGGCTTGAGCAAGCGGACGCGCCTGGAATTCCCACAGACCGCCGACGCTTCTCCCTCTCCCCTTCGGAAAGGGCGAGGGCCGGGGTGAGGGGTCTGCCCCTACACGGCCGCCTTCACTGAGGCCTTACGCCTTTGCCCAAAAAGCCTTGGACACCAGGCTGATAGCAGCCTATGATTAGCCTATGAGAACCGGCAGCCGTTTGCGACGAAGACCCAGGGCGAATCTCCAATCGGACAGTTTTGCGCTGAGCCAAGCCAAGACCTACCTGGGACGGTTGGTGGACAAGGCCCTCGAAGGCGAGGCCGTGTACATCGTGCGGGGCCAGGATCGCTTTCTCCTGCAGCACGTTCCACCCATTGACCCCATCCCCATACGGCCGCCGGGCTACTTCGCCAACTGCTACAGCAAGGCCGAGATGGAGGAAGACCACAAGCTGGCCAAGGCCTCGGTGATTCGGCCCCCCGCGGACCTTGAATAGGGGCCGATGAGACAGTGGGACATCATCATGTTTCCGTTCAGCAAGGAGAGGCGCCATCCAGCCGTGATCCTCTCCAACGATGAGACTTGTGAGAACGCCGACATCCAGGAAGTCAACGCCCTGCTCTGCACTTCGGCCCGGGTGAACCGGATGCCCAAGCCGACCGAGGAAACCCTCGACGAAGCCGATGGACTGGATTGGAAAACGATGGTTCGTTGCGACAGGATTTATCTCCTGGCCAAGGCGCAATTCGAGGAGCGAAAAGGAAACGTCACCGAAGAGCGCCGTCATCTGATTTCACGGAAGCTCGTGGAGGTGTTGCGACTGCCCCTTCACCGCCGGTGAGCCACGGCCCTTGCGGGGTCGCCAAACGGCCATGAATAGCCCCACGCCGCCCACAAGGCAAATCGCAAGGCTCGAAGGCTCAGGTATCGCGCTCATGAATTCCATGCCGAAGGTAATCGCCAGGCCGTTGGTGTCCGCCATCAATTGCCACGCGGAGTTGTCCCTCATCCAGTAATCGGCGTACTCGTTCCCGATGCTTGGAGGGCCGAAGAGCTCCAGGCCCGCCTGGTTGCCGGAGGCCATGCCGCGGAATTGGACCGTCACCGTCAGTTCACGCGATGGGATGAACAGCCCGTAACTGCCCAACCCGCGCGGGAAATCAGGGGGCGTGGTGAACCTGAGGGTGGCGGCGCTGGTTGCCATGATAGTATTCCAATTGCTGTCGTACTCCAGCGTACCCGGAGAGGCATACCCGTTGACGGCCAACCCGTCGTTGAGATACCACCTCACACGCATCTGGACCAGGGCACCGGCGAAGGTGGGGCTGCCGCCAGGGCCGGTGCCCCAGTACTCGATGGCGAAATTGGTGACGTAGCCGCTACTGGTGAGAAAAATCTGGTTTCCAACTTCGGCAGTGCCGGGATCAAAGCGAATCCCACGATCCGTCGTGGCATTCTCGAAGACGACGTCCGCCCCGGCTGACACGCTCAGCGCAAGTCCCAGGGCGCCTGCCATAAAGCCTTTCATAGGAATTACCTTCCAAAGCCGCCCTCGCCTATGAATGCGGCGCGGTGAGTGAGAACATGTTGTCCATCCAGCCCATGGGTCCCAGCCTACCCGCGCCAGTCCGCTTGTCAACCAGGACCAAGAGGCGGGTGTCAACGGGTGCGCATCCCGGCAAGGTTGACGCGCGGCCACGCTGCGTCCCCTCGCCCCTCGCCCCTCGGCTCCATTCCACAAAAACGGTTCTCGCCAGGACAAAAAAGGGTTGGTATTCGACAATCCTGCTGTAGCCCCTTTTCTGTTCGCCGCCCAAGCTCTCTGTGCTAAGATCGAACCAGTATAAATTGCATTGTTATGCGCGCTCTTCCGCAAAGGCCCGAGAACCGGCGTGAGTTTCTACGCGCCGTTGCCCGCGGCGGGCTGCTGGCCCTGTTGGCCGCCGCCACCAGTCTGGCGGCGCGGAGGCGGGGTCCTGCGGGCGCGGACTGCGCCGGCCGCGGTCTCTGCGGCGGCTGCGCCCGGTTCGCCTCGTGCGGCCTGCCGCAAGCCCTTTCCGCCAGGGGCGCCGCGCCCGGAGGTTCCACATGAGAGACCGAAGCCAGAGAATCAGCCGGCGCCGGTTCATCCGGCAAAGCGCGGGCGGAGCCGGATGGCTGGCGGCGGGCGGGGCCTCGCTGGCCGCCGCCGCTGCAGCCCCGCCAAACGCCAATCCCTTCGCCTATGACCTCGACCGGCTCAGCAAGACCGACCCCAAGCTCATCCGCTATCGTCAGGCCGCCCGCTTTGCCTGCCCCGGCCCGGCGCCGCGCCGGCTGGCCCTGGGCCCGGACAACCGCCTTTACATCGCCGCCAGGAACGGCGTGAACGTCCTGGATGGCCAGGGCGCGCCTCTGGCCCAGATGGCCCTGCCGGCCCCGGCGCGGTGCATCGCGGTTGCTCCCGATGGAACCATTTACACCGGCCTGCGCGACCATGTCGAGGTGCTCGACTCCAAAGGCCGGCGCCAGGCCGCCTGGGAATCCCCGGGCAAGAAGGTCTGGTTCACCGGTTTGGCCGTGGCTGGCAACGACGTGTTTGTGGCCGATGCCGGCAACCGCGTCGTGCTCCGTTACGACCGCTCGGGCAAACTGGCCGGCCGCATCGGGGACAAGAACAACGGCCGGAACATCCCCGGCCTGATCGTCCCCAGCCCCTACCTCGATGTGAAAGTGGGCCGGGACGGGCTGCTGCGGGTAAACAATCCCGGACGCCATCGCGTCGAGGTCTATACGGCGCAGGGCGACCTCGAGTCGTCCTGGGGCAAACCGACCGCCGCCATCGAGGGCTTCTGCGGTTGCTGCAATCCCGTCGGCCTGGCCCTCTTGTCCGATGGCCGCCTCGTCACGTGCGAAAAGGGCCTCCCGCGCGTCAAAATCTATTCCGCCCAGGGCGCCTTCGAGAGCGTCGTGGCCGGGCCCGAGTCATTCCCGGAAAACGCCAGGGCCGGCTCTCTGCACGACACCGCCGACGGTTCGCTGGGCGGCCTGGACGCCGCCGCCGACGCTGGAGGCCGCATCTATGTCCTGGACTTGGTTGTTGCGGACGTGCGCGTGATGGAACCGTTGGCGTAAGGCAGCAGAGCATGGCCGATCAACCCTCCAGCCCCGCGCCGGTCAGCCGGCGGCAATTCCTGCGCGAGGGCGCCCGCGCCGCAGCCATCACGGGCCTGGGCGGCCTGCTCGGCGTCGTCGCCGGGCGCGCCACGGCCAACGGCACGGTTTGGCAAATCGACCCCCAGCGGTGCCTGCGCTGCGACCACTGCGCCACCCACTGCGTGCTCGAACAATCCGCCGTCAAGTGCGTCCATGCCTTCGCCATCTGCGGCTATTGCCAGCTCTGCACCGGCTATTTCGAGCCCTCGCCCAACGACCTCAACACCGGCGCCGAAAACTGCCTCTGCCCCACGGCCGCCATCAAACGCTCTTTTGTCGAGGACCCCTATTACGAATACACCATTGACGAACGGCTCTGCATCGGTTGCGCCAAATGTGTCGAGGGCTGCAACCGCTTCGGCAACGGCTCCCTCTTCCTCCAGGTCCGCCACGACCGCTGTGTCAATTGCAACGAATGCGCCATCTCCAAAGTCTGCCCCGGCGATGCCTTCCGCCGTGTGCCGGCCCAGCACCCGTACCTGCTCAAGACCATCAGCCACTAGATGAGTGCGGAGTGCAGAATGCGGAGTGCGGAGTGCGGAAGCCCGAGGCCGGAGGGCGGAGGCCGGAGGGCGGAGGCCGGAGGGCGGAGGCCGGAGGGCGCGATGCCCGCTCCCTCCTGTGCTTCGTCAGCCGCGCCTTCCAAACCTCAGATCTCAGATTTCAAATTTTCAATTTTCAATTTTCAATTTTCAATTTTCAATTTCAAATTTCCGATCTCCGTCCTCCGTCCTCCGTCCTCCGTCCTCCGCCTTTGCGCTCTGGCGGCCGGCCTGCTCTCTTCTGCCCAGTCAGTGCGCGTGCCGAGCAGCGGTTTCCCCCGCCCGATTTTGTCGAGACCAACCATCAGCTCCCGGTGAGCGCCATGCCTGCGGCGCGGGCGCTGGCGCTCCAGTATCTGGATGTCGCCGTTCTGGCGGCGGCGCTGGGCCTGGCGACCTGGCTGATCTATAGGCGCCGCTCGCGCCGGGGCCTGGTGGCGCTCTCGATGTTCTCGCTGCTCTACTTCGGGTTCTGGCGCAAGGGCTGCGTTTGCGCTATTGGCTCGTTGCAGAACATAGCGCAGGCCCTGGGCGACCCGGCCTATGCCGTGCCGGTGGCGGTGATCGCCTTTTTCGTGCTGCCGCTGGCCCTCGCGTTGTTCGTCGGCCGGGCCTTCTGCGCCGGGGTGTGTCCCCACGGCGCGTTGCAGGATCTGCTCCTGCTCAAGCCTGTGAAACTGCCCTTCTGGCTCGAACAGGGCCTGGGCATCCTGCCGTTCATCTATCTGGGCGGGGCGGTGCTCTTTGCGGCCACCGGCAGCGCCCTCATTATTTGCGAATACGACCCGTTCATCCCCGTATTCCGGATGAGCGGCCGAACGCTGATGGTGCTGGTGGGGGCGGGCCTGCTCGTGCTGGGCGTGTTCGTCGGGCGGCCCTACTGCCGGTTCCTCTGCCCTTACGGCGCCCTGCTCAAGCTGGCCGGTTCCGTTGCCAAGTGGCGCCTGCGCGTGACGCCCGGTTCCTGCACCCAATGCCGGTTGTGCGAGAGTTCCTGTCCCTTCGGTGCCATGCGCCGGCCCGAGTCAGGCAAGCCCGAACCCAGAACGCTCGCCCTGGACCGGCGGCGGCTGGCCTGGCTGCTCCTGCTGTTGCCGGCGCTCGTGGCCGCTGGCGCCTGGCTCGGCGGGCGCCTGGCTGTTCCCGCCTCCCGCCTGCACCCCAGCGTCAGTCTCGCGCACCGATTCGTGCTCGAGCGCGACACCCCGCCCAAGACCGGCGCCCTGGCCGCAGACGACCTGGACCTCGAACGCGCCCGGCAAAACCCACAAGCCCTCCTGGCCCAGGCCGCCGCCATCCAGCACAAGTTCCGCCTGGGCGGCTGGCTTTTTGGCGCCTGGGTCGGCCTCGTCGTCGGCGCCAAGCTCCTGAGCCTCTCCGTTCGCCGCCAACGCGCCGATTACGAACCGGACCGCGGCGCCTGCCTGGCCTGCGCCCGCTGCCTCGAGTATTGCCCCAACGAATTGCTCCGGCGCGGCATCGTGCCCACCGCCCAGACCAGTCCGACAAGTCCGACCAGTCCGACCGGTCCGATCAATTGCGCAAGCCCAATCCCCTGACATGACCCCGCACTCCGCACTCCCCACTCCGCACTCGATGTGTCGCGCCTGGCGCTTGACCGCGTGGATGGCCGGGGGCTTTGCCTTGCTGGCCGGCCTGGGGATGCTCGCGGGCCACTTCAATACCAGGGCAGACGACCCGCTCAAGTCGGCCGGTCTCAAACAATACAAGGAGAAATTGGCCCAAAGCCCGGCTGACGAGCAACTCAAGCAGGACATTCGCCAACTGGATCTGCGGCTCCGTCAGCGCTACTTCCGCCAATTGTCGCGAATGAACTCGGGCGTCTGGCTGTTGCTGGGTGCGGTCGCCCTCTTTGCTCTCGCCTCCAAGCGCGTCGCGCACTACCAGCGACAGCCTCCTCTGCCCCAGCCTAACCCGGAGGCCTCGACCCAGTCGGCTCGAGCGGGCGCGCTGGCCCGATGGTGCGTGGCCGCCTGCGGAGCCGGCCTTGGCGCAGGTCTTTTTTTCCTGCGCCTCGGCTCGAGCAGCGCGCTGCCGGAGCGCCCCGAGGCGATAGCTAAATTGCTTGGCGCCCCGGACAGCGCCGCCCCTGCCGCCAACGATGCCGCTCCGATGAATGAACTGAGACGGAACTGGCCCCGGTTTCGCGGCGCCGACGGCGGCGGCGTCTCCGCCTTTACCAATGCCCCGGCAAGCTGGGACCTGAAGAGCGGCGCGGGCCTGGCGTGGAAATCTCCCGTCCCGGCGCCCGGGTTCAACTCGCCGATTGTCTGGGACGGGCGCGTCTTTTTCTCGGGCGGCGACGCCGCCAAACGGGAGGTGTTCTGCCTCGATGCCAAGACGGGCCGGCCGCTTTGGCGCCAGCCCATCGAGAAGGTCCCCGGCAGCCCCACTCAGCCGGGCGAAATTCCGGACACGACCGGCTATGCCGCCGCGTCCATGGCCTCGGACGGGCGCCGTCTCTACGTGTTCTTCGCAAACGCCGACCTGGCGGCGCTGAGCTTCGAGGGCAAGGTCCTTTGGGCCAGGAGCCTCGCCCCGCTCAAGAACCCCTACGGCCACGCCACCTCGCTGGCAACCTGGCGCGACCGTATTATCCTGCAACTGGACCAAGGCGACAGCGAGGAGGGCAGGTCCAAACTCTACGAGCTGGACGGCCACACCGGGCAAGTCATTTGGCAAAAGCCGCGCAAGGTGGGCGCATCCTGGGCAACGCCGATCCTCATCGAGGCTGCCGGCAAGTCCCAGATCATCACGCTGGCCGTCCCCTGGGTCATTGCCTATTCCGCCGAGGATGGCGCCGAGTTGTGGCGCGTCGAGGGGCTCAGCGGCGAAATCACACCCTCGCCCATCTTCGCCGGCGGGATGGTCTTCGTTGCCAGCCCCTCCGATAAACTGCTCGCCATTCGCCCCGACGGCCAGGGCGACGTCACCAAAACCCATGTCGTCTGGACCACCGAGGATAATGTGCCGGATGTGACCAGCCCCGCCAGCAACGGCGAACTGGTCTTCGCCCTCACCACCTCCGGCCTGCTCACCTGCTGGAATGCCAAGGACGGCAAGAAACTCTGGGAGCACGATTACGAAACCGAGTGCCATGCCTCCCCCAGCATCGCAGCAAACCGCCTCTACCTCTTCACCCAAAAGGGCGCCGCGGTCGTGGTCGAAGCCGCGCCCCAATTCAAAGAACTCTTCCGCACCGACATGGCCGACGCCTTCCACGCCAGCCCCGCTTTCGTGCAGGACAGGTTCTTCCTCCGAGGCGTGACCAACATCTACTGCATCGAGGCGCCAAGACGCCAATGACGAATGACGAATAAGGAAAAAGTCATGTCACGCGGCGGCAACCAGCACCCATGGCGGTTTGGCTGGCTGCCTGAATCTGCTCATTCGTCATTCGTCATTCGTCATTCGTCATTTCTTCCCTGCTATGGCGGTTGACCTGAAATTCGTCGATGAAGCCGTGGAGCGGATCGGGCGGCAGCCCGATGCGGTCATCCCAATCCTGCAGGAGATGCAGGACCACTATGGCTACCTCCCGGCCGAGGCCCTGCTCCGGGTTTGCCAGGCCAGCCAAATCACGCCCGCCGCCATCGCTGGGGTCTCCTCGTTTTACGACATGTTCCGCCACCAGCCGGCCGGAAAATACATCGTCCAGATGTGCCACGGCACGGCCTGCCACGTGGGAGGCGCCGAGAGGGTCGAAGATGCCTTGCGCCGGCACCTGCGCATCCCCGAGGGGTCGCAGATCGACGCCCAAGGCCAATTCACCCTGGAGCGGGTCGCCTGCCTGGGCTGCTGCACTCTCGCCCCGGTGGTCCGGATCGCCGACCAGACCTTCGGCTACGCCAACTCCGAGAAGGTCCCGGGGGCAATCCGCGATTTCCTGGCCACCCGCCAGCGCGCCGCCACCGCACAACCCGCGCCCGCCGCCCGCGCCCCGCAAAACGGCGGCGCCCAAATCAAAGTCTGCCTCGACTCCTGTTGCGTAGCCAAAGGAACCGACCGGGTCTTCCAGGCACTGCAGGAGGGCCTCCGGCTCACTGGCGCCAACGCAACCGTCAAACGCGTCGGCTGCGTCGCCGCCTGCTATCGCACACCCGTTATCGAGGTCGCCAGGCCAGGCCGGCCCAGTGTGACCTATGACGGGCTGGCAGTCTCCCAAGCCGGCGAGCTGGTCCAGGGACTCTTCCGTCCCCGCGGCGTGCTGCGCCGCCTTTCTCGGGCCTGGACCCGCGCCCTGGACAGCTTGCTGGTGGACGAGGTCTCTCCCCGCGCCCAGTCCCTGCCCGCGCCCCAGCCTGACCCCGCACTGCGCGCCTTCTTCGAGCGCCAGGTCCACATCGCCATGGAGCACTTCGGCCGGCTCGACCCGCTGGACCTGGATGAATACCTGGCCCATGACGGCTTCGCCGCCCTGGCAAGATGCCTCGGAGCCGCCGCACCAACCCCTGAAGCCCGCAAGGTTTTGGACTGCGCCAGTCCTCTGGCGCTTTCGGACTCCCAGGGGCCGGAAAAGCGGCAGAGGACTGCCGCAGTCCAAAACGCTGCCGCGCCCTCGCCCACCCATCCCTCCACCCTCGCCCCTCCACCCTCGCCCCTCGGCACGCCCCCGCTTTCCCCCGAGCAACTCATCCAAACCGTCGAGCAGTCGGGCCTGCGCGGACGCGGCGGCGCCGGGTTTCCCACCGGCCAGAAATGGCGCGTCGTCCGCCAGCAGCCCGGCCAGGTCAAGTACGTGATCTGCAATGGCGACGAAGGCGACCCGGGGGCGTTCATGGACCGGATGATCCTCGAGTCGTTTCCCTATCGGGTCATTGAAGGGCTGGCCATCGCGGCGCTCGCGGTTGGCGCGCACGACGCCATCTTCTACATTCGCCACGAGTATCCCCAGGCCCTGCGGCGGATCAAGGCCGCTCTGGCCGAATGCGGGCGGCGCGGCTGGCTGGGCGAGCATCTGCTGGGCGGCGATTATCCTCTGCGCATCTCGATCAAGGAAGGCGCCGGCGCGTTCGTCTGCGGCGAAGAGACCGCCCTCATCGCCTCGGTCGAGGGCCGGCGCGGCATGCCGCGCCTGCGCCCGCCTTTTCCCGCCCAATCCGGTCTTTGGGGCAAGCCCACCCTCATCAACAACGTCGAGACGCTGGCCCTGGTCCCCTGGCTCGTTCGCCATGGCGCGCAGGCCTTTGCCGCCATCGGCACCGCCAAGAGCAAGGGCACCAAGGTCTTCGCCCTGGCCGGCAAGGTGCGCCGGGCCGGCCTCATCGAAATCCCCATGGGCACCACCCTCCGCCAGATCGTCGAAGACATCGGCGGCGGCGTCGCCCAGGGACGCAAGTTCAAGGCCGTGCAAATTGGCGGGCCCTCTGGCGGCTGCGTCCCGGCCCGCCTGGCCGATACGCCCGTGGACTACGAATCACTGCGCGACATCGGCGCCATCATGGGCTCCGGCGGCCTGGTTGTGCTCGACGACACCGCCTGCATGGTCGACATCGCCCGCTACTTCCTCCAGTTCACCCAGAACCAGTCGTGCGGCAAGTGTACCTTCTGCCGCGTTGGGACCAAGCGCATGCTCGAAGTGCTCGACCTGCTTTGCGCCGGCAAGGCCTCACCCGCGCACCTGCTCCAACTCGAACAACTCGCCCGCCAGGTCACCCAGGGCAGCCTCTGCGGCCTCGGCAAGACCGCCCCCAACCCGGTCCTCACTACCCTCCGTTACTTCCGCGACGAATACGAGGCGCACCTGCACGGGCACTGTCCCGCCGGCAAGTGCTCCGCCCTCATCCACTACCGCGTGCTCGATAATTGCACCGGCTGCACCCTCTGCGCCCAGCGCTGCCCCGTGGACGCCATCCCGATGACCCCTTACGCCCGCCACACCATTGACTCGGCCAAGTGTACCCGCTGCGACTCCTGCCGCCAAGTGTGCCCGTACGACGCCATTGCGGTGGGCTAACCAGTGACCATATGAGATGCCGGTACAAGTTTTCAGGCAGAGGGCCGAGGGCCGAGGGTCGAGGGCCGAGGGCCCGAAGGCACGGGTCCGACCCCCACACTCGGGTGGAATCGCGCGTTCCGGGCACCAGGCGCTGCCCCTCGCCCCTCGTCCCTCGTCCCTCGTCCCTCGCCCCTCGCCCCTCGGCTTTCCTCCCGTGACCACCCTTTGCCTCACCATTGACGGCCGCCCGGTCCAGGTCGAGCCGGGCCAGACCATTCTCCAGGCCGCCCGCAAGCTGGGCATCGCCATCCCGACGCTCTGCCATGTCGAGGGCCTTGAGCCCCTCCGCCTCCTGTTTTCTCTGCGCCGTCCAGATTCAGGGCCGCCCCAATCTCTGGCCCTCCTGCGCCATGCCCGCCGCCCAGGCCATGGACGTTGTCACCAATTCGGATGAGATCCGGGCCGCGCGCAAAACCGCCCTCGAACTCCTCCTCTCCGACCACACCGGCGACTGCATCGGCCCCTGCCGGACCGGGTGCCCGGCACGGCTCGACATCCCGAGTTTCATCGCCGGCATCGCCGCAGGCGACCTCGCCGCCGCCGCCCGCATCGTGACCGACGACCTCACACTCCCGGCCTCTCTGGGCCGGGTCTGCCCTCGGCTCTGCGAGCAACGCTGCCGCCAGTGCAACCTCCAGGAGCCGCTCTCCATCCGCAACCTCCACCGCTTCGCCGCCGACCAAAGCCTCACGTCGGACCAGTCGGACGAGTCGGACGGGTCAGACGGGTCAGACGGGTCGGACGGGTCAGACCGTCCCCCCTCCTCATTCGTCATTCGTCATTCGTCATTCGTCATTCCTGATTCCGCACTCCGCACTCCCCACTCCGCACTAGCAACTCCTCCCTCCGACCCAATCGCTGAGAATGTCGTGGGTGCCGGTACGGGACTTCCCCATTCCGCACTCTTCACTCCGCACTCCGCACTCAGAAGGCGCGTCGCCATCGTCGGCGCCGGTCCCGCCGGCCTTGCAGCGGCCGACCACCTGCTCCGGCGGGGCCATCAGGTCGTCCTCTTCGATGCCCACCTGCAGCCCGGCGGAATGCTCCGCTACGGCATCCCCGCCTTCCGGCTCCCGCGCCACGTTCTGGATGCCGAAATCAACCTCATCCGCGACCAGGGCGCCCAATTCCGCCTCGGCAAAAGACTGGGCCGCGACTTCACCCTGGACGGCCTGCGCCGGGACTTCGACGCGGTCTTCCTGGCCATCGGCGCACAAGACTCGCGCGGCCTGGGCTGCCCCGGCGAGGAGTTGGCTATGCCGGCGCTCGATTTCCTGGAGCGGCTCACCGACGGTCCGCCGCCAGTGGTGGGTGACCGCGCGGTCATCGTGGGCGGCGGCAACACCGCCATGGATGCCTGCCGTTGCGCCGTGCGGCTGGGCGCCAAGTCCGTGCGCGTCCTCTACCGCCGCACTCGCCGCGAGATGCCTTGCCTCATGGAAGAGGTCGAAGCGGCCGAGGCCGAAGGCGTGCAGATCGAGTTCCTTGTCGCCCCGGTGCGGCTCGAACGACAGGGTGCAGAGCTGGCACTGACCTGCCTGCGAATGGAATTGGGCCCGCCCGATGAAAGCGGCCGCGCCCGCCCGGTGCCTATTCCAGGCTCGGAATTCGCCGTGGCGGCCTCGTGCGTGATCGCCGCCATCGGGCAGGGCGTGGACCTGGGCCCCCTGGACGGCAGCGCGCTGACCTTGTCCAAATGGGGCATTGCCGCCGACCCCAAGACCCTCGCAACCAATCTCCCCGGCGTCTTCGCCGGTGGCGATGCCGTCACCGGGGCGGACCTGGCAGTGCGCGCGGTGGCCGCCGGCAAACTCGCCGCCGCCTCACTGGACCAATACCTGGCCGGCGGCCAGGTCATCGGCGCTCCGGAGCCGGTCAACATCCTGATGGGCAGGCTCAGTGAAGACGAACTGGCCGCAATGCTTCGCGGCATCGAGCAGGGCGCCCGCGCCCCGATGCCGCACCTGGCCATCGAGCGGCGGCGCGCCACCTTTGAGCAAGTCGAGCTGGGCTTTTCGCCGCAGGCCGCGCAGCGCGAGGCGCGGCGCTGCATGGGCTGCGGCTGCGGCAAGGCCATCCCTTGCCGGCTGCGCGCGTTGGCCACCGAGTACCGGCGTGGACCCCCAACGCTTCGCCGGACAGCGCCGCCATTTCGCCCGCGACACCTCGCACCCGGACATCCTCTTCGAGCCTGGCAAGTGCATTGTCTGTGGCGCGTGCGTGCAGGTGGCCGCCCAGGCCGGCGAGGAACTGGGCCTCTGCTTGCTCGGGCGCGGCTTCCAGGTGGCTGCGGCCGTCCCCTTCGCCAGGCCCATGGCGCAGGCCCTGCGCACATCGGCCCGCCGCGCCGCCGAGGTCTGCCCCACCGGCGCCATTATGCTCAAGGGCAACGGTTGCGCCGGGTGCCGGGGCCTTCCGCCACCGCGCAACGGTGCCTAAAAACAGGATGAGATCGGCCAGCGCCAAGCCGTCAGGCGTCGCTACGCGACGCGCAGCCGTTCCCACGCCGCAAACCGTGGACCGAGGTCCACGGCTACCTTCACTGCGTTGCTCCGCGACGCACGCTACGCCCTGCTCACCGCGTAGCGGTGGCCGATGGTAGCCGTGGACTTCGAGTCCACGGACCTATAGCCCAAGCTCGATCGCGTCGCGTAGCGACGCCTGAAAACCGCGGAGCCGTCAGGCGTTGCTACGCGGCGCACGACGATTCGGACGCCGCAAACCGTGGACCGAGGTCCACGGCTACCATCACTGCGTTGCTCCGCGACGCATCACTTTGGCCGGTGTTCCTGGTAGAACATGAGGACCGGCGCGCCGCCCATGGCGATGGCGCACCAGGCGGCCTCGTCCAGTTCGGCGGGGGTGATACCCATCTGGATGGCCTTCTGGTAATGCGCGGCAAGGCAGGGGCCGCACCGGCTGCCAACCACCTGGCCGAAGAGGATCAGCTCTTTGGTCTTCGCATCCAGCGCCCCGGCGGACTGGACCGCCCGCATCATGGCCCCGAAGGCACGCTGGGCCTCCGGCGCCGTCGTGGGAGCGGCGGCGGCTTGGAAAATGTCCGCGCAGCAATTGGCCGGGTGCGCGTCAGACGCGGGGGAGGAGGATGAGTTCATGGCAGGGGTGGCGGAGGGGGAAGCGTGAAACGTGACACGTGAAACGTGAAGGGCCGGGTCCGGCGCGGAATCAACGAGGTGGATGCCGCCCTGGGAGGGTTCGAGAAACCTGCCGATGACGAAACAGTTCACCCCGCGTTGTGCAAAGGCGGTTTGCAAGTCCTGCAGGCGGTCCGGGGCAATGGCAATCAGCAGACCGCCCGAAGTCTGGGCGTCGCAGCCCAGGTGGACTAGCGCCTCCTCGACCCCCGGGGCTACTGAGAGGGCATCATTGACAAATTCGCGATTTCGCTCGGTGGCGCCCGGGATGACCCCGTCGCGCAGGGCCTCAAGCGCCCCATCGAAGGCGGGGAGGGCCCGGGCAAAGACCTGGGCGGTCAATTGGCTCTGGCGGGCCAGGCGCAGGAGGTGGCCCAAGAGGCCGAACCCGGTGACATCGGTGCAGGCGGAGGCGCCGGCGGCTTGCATCGCCTGGGCGGCGGCGCGGTTGAGCGTGGCCATGGCGGTCTCCGCGGCCGCAAACCCGGCGGGGTGGTCGCGGCCGACCTGGCGGCAGAAGGCCAGCACGCCGGTGCCCAGGGGCTTGGTCAACACCAGCAGGTCGCCGGGACGCGGCGCGGCCAGCGCCGCCGCTACGGCGGGGTCGATTACACCGGTGACCGCAAACCCGAGCTTGATCTCGTCGTCTTTGATGCTGTGCCCGCCCACCAGCGCCACGCCCGCCTCGGAGAGGGTCTCCATCGCGCCCGCCAGCATCTGGTACATGATCTCCCCATCCAGCGTCTCCGACGGGAAGGCCAGAACGCTCAAGGCCGTCCGCGGCTCCCCGCCCATGGCGTAGATGTCGGACAGGCAATTGGCCGCGCAGATGCGGCCGAACAGGCGCGGGTCATCGACGCACGGAGTGAACACATCCACCGTCTGGACCAGGCAGAGGTCCGGGGCAATGCGGTAGATGGCGGCGTCATCGGCCGCCGCCAGGCCGGAAATCACCGCTGGGTCTTTCACTTCCGGCAGCCGCCCCAGGACCGCATCGAGATCGGCGGGGGCTATCTTCGAGGCGCAGCCGGCATTGCGCACAAGCTGCGTGAGCCGCAGTTGCGACAAGTCCGCCGGCTCCGGCCGCTCGCCCGCGCAGGGGCAGATGTGCTGGTCGCCGAAGACATCGCAAGGACACGGACGGCGCGGATCACAGATGCAATGCCCCAGGCGCTGCGAACGCTCCATCACCACGCGGCGTTTGGCGAGGTCGATCTTCATGCCCGGGCCGCTCTGGGCACCAGATCGATGCGTTTGTCCTCGGCAGCGTATGCCGCGCGAAAGTCCGGGTCGTGCAGCTTGCGCTTCAAGTATTCGTCCAAGCTGGCGTGCGCCGGATTACGCGGCGGGCGTGGGCCGACGCGAAGCGTTTTGGACTGCGCCAGTCCTCTGGCGCTTTTTGGATCCTGGGGACGAGAAAGCGGCAGAGGACTGCCGCAGTCCAAAACCTTGCGGGCTTTGCTTCGGTTCATGGAGAGGGGTAACTGACGACCGTTCACAGCATAACGCAATAAAATGATGTGCGCACCCGTTTTATTTGAGTGCCTTCCTCGCCTCCACCCCGGGCGTGCGGTCGTGGCCCGAGCGGACGGTGAACCGGATTCTGTCCAGGTAATCCACAAGCGGCACGGCGTATTTGCGGCTGACGCCGAGGGCATCGCGAAATTCCATGGTGGAAAACGACGGTTTTTTGGCAAACAACCCCAGGGCCACTTGTTTGGCGGCCTGGAGCGCATCTCGGTGGATGAAGGTGCGCGGGTCCAGGCCCACCAGGATGCCGCGTTCTGCCAGCAGGCGAATCATGGTCTCGATTCGGCCCGGCGGTTGGTTCAGAGAGGCGGCCAGCTCGGCGGCGGTGGGTCCGGCCCAGCCCGCCTTCTGGAAGGCGGCGGCGACCCGGTCCGACAGGTCCTGTTCATGGCCGGAGAGCCGGGCGGTCCAACCGGCGCGGGCCAGGACCGGGCCGGGGCGCTCGATCTGCTTGCGATTCAGGAGTGATTGCGCGGCTAGGCCGCAGATCTCCGGGGTCTCACCCAGTTGGGCGTAGAGGGCGTCGGGGGGGATGCCTGCGCGCTGGGGATTGGCTGTATGGAAGGAGGCAATGGCCTCGAGCGATTTTGCCGGCGGTTTCTTCCACTACCGCCCGGTGCGCCAGCCCGCCGCCCGGCACCTGCAAGACCCGGCCCTGGGCCCGCAGGCCATCGAGCAGGGCGGTCAACTCCTCCGGGCGCAGGGCGCATTGCTTTTGGAGGTCGTGGAAGGAAAGGGGCTTGCGGCTTTCGCGCAACATCAGTTCGCACCAGGCCGCCTGATCATCCAGGACCGCCCGCCGGGCGGCCAGGGCATCAAGGGTCCATTGTCTCTTGCGCCGGAGACGGACGTTGCTGGTTCCGAGGATGCGCCCGCCGCCGACGGTGACCAGCCCGGTTTGTCCCGGGCAGGCCAGGTTGGCGCGCAGGACATAACGCTCCCCGGGGATGAGCGGCAGAGGCCCGGCCAGGCGCAACTGGACCATCTGCCGTTGCCCGGCGGTCATCCCGGTCGTCTCGAGCATGGCCACGCGGGCCAGGGCCGAGGCGGTGCCGACGTGCAAATGGGCCTCGACGAAGTCATCGAGCTGGCCTTTGACCGAATCCAGGAGGAGCAACTCCGCCTCGGCCATCGTGACGTGCGCCGCATCGGCCGAGGCGCTGAGCAGCATCCCGCGCCGGACCTCCAGATGATCGATCTCCGGCAGATTGAGCGCCACGCACTCGCCCGCGCGCGCCTCGGTGGCGTCCGCGCCATAGACCTGCACCCCCCGCACGTGCCCCGCCAGCCCCTCCGGCAGCAGCCTCAGCGTGTCGCCCACGGCCACCCGGCCGTGGGTCGGGATGCCCGTGATGATGGTGCCGGGGCCGCGAATCGTGAACACGTCCTCGACCCAGAGGCGGAACAGGCCGGAGCTGGACCGCTCCTCGCACGAGGCCACCACTTGGTTGAGCGCGTCGAAGAAGCCGTCAAAACCCTCGCCCGTGATATTCGAGAGCGGGCAAATCGGGGCGTTGGCCAGGAACGTGCCGGCCAGCAACTGCCGCAGGTCCTCGATGACCGCCTGTCGGCGCTCAGGCTCGACCAGGTCGATCTTCGTCAACGCCACCAGCCCGTGGCGCAGCCCCATCAAGGTGAGAATGTGCAGGTGCTCGTGCGTCTGCGGCATGATCCCGTCGTCGGCCGCCACCACGAAAATGACTACGTCCACCCCGTGGGCGCCGGCGACCATGTTGCGGATGAAATCGACGTGCCCGGGCACGTCCACGATGCCCACGACGCGCTCGTCGGCCAGCTTGCACGGGGCGAAACCGAGGTCAATCGTCAGCCCGCGCCGCTTCTCCTCGGCCAGGGTGTCGGTCTCACATCCGGTCAGCAGCTTGACCAGGGCCGTCTTGCCATGGTCCACGTGGCCTGCCGTGCCGAGCATGATGTGCTTACGGGCGGGGGTCATCGGCGAGGGGCGAGGGGCGAGGGGCGAGGGGCGAGCGCGGCCGGGGTACGATTAAAACTGTCGGTCAACCCACAGCGCCTTCTTGCCCCGAAGGGGCTTCCGACAATAGCCCGGCGTTTCAACGCCGGGTGGGGGACCCAAGGAGCAGGTCCGTCCCGCAGGGACGGCTGAAAGCAAGGAGTGTTCTCAATCGTCCCTTCGGGACGAGGGTCCCTTTTGTGCCCTCCCCGGCGTTGAAACGCCGGGCTATTGTCAGATGTCCCTCCGGGACAAAACTCCCGAGGCGCATGCCCGAGGCTTTTGATCGCACCCGGGTGGCCGCACCGCGCTCCCTCGACGCTCGACACTCGACGCTCGGCTCTGGATATTGATGAAGCATTCCTCACGACCCGCCTCCACGTTTCACGTTTCACGTTTCACGCCCCCTGCCTCCCCCCGATGCTCCTTGGGCGATTCGCCCCAGCGCCGCCGCGATTTGGGGGACCTGCTCATCGGTGAGGGTCCGCACGTCCAGCCGGACCCGGTTGTCTTCGATCCGGCCGAAGACACAGGCGGGGTCCAGCCTCAAGCGGCGGGCCAACTCGGCTGCGCTCAGGCCGGGGACCGACACCGTGACCACCAGGCTGGGGATCGCCTCGGTGGGCAAGGAGCCGCTGCCGAGATAGGCCACGGCCTTCTCGATGCGCGTGGCGACGGCGGGCGCGGTCCTGGCCAACGCCTCGGTCAAATCCCGGGCGCGACGTTCGAGGGCCTCCATCGGCGCGCAGATCATGCGATAAGTCGGATGCTCAAGGCGGAGGGACTCCGTCCTGCGGAACAGGTGCAACGTGCGCTCCAGGAGCATCAGGCAGGTCTTGTCCACGCGCAACGCCCGCATCAAGGGATGTTTGCGCAGCCGCTCGATGAGGTCTTTGCGCCCGACGATGACGCCCGCCTGGCCGGCGCCGATGAGCTTGTCGCCGCTGAACAGGACCACGTTGGCCCCGGCGGCGATGGATTGGCGGACGGTCGGTTCGTGCGGCAGCCCGAATTGTTCGAGGTCCACCAGCGCCCCGGCGCCAAGGTCATCAATGAGGATGAGCCCCCGCCGATGCGCCAGTTCCGCCAGTTGGGCCAGCGCCGGCTGGGTGGTGAAACCCACGATGCGGTAGTTGCTCGGGTGTACGCGCATGATGGAGGCCGTCTCGGCGGTGATGGCGTTCACATAATCCTTGAGGTGCGTCCGGTTGGTCGCGCCGACCTCGACCAGCCGCGCCTGGCTCTGGGCCATGACCTCCGGGAGGCGGAAGGAACCGCCGATCTCGATGAGCTGCCCGCGCGAGACGATGACCTCCTTGTGCGAGGCCAGGGCCGCCAGCACGAGCAACGTGGCCGCCGCGTTGTTGTTGACCACCGTGGCGGCCTCGGCGCCGGTCAACTCGGTGAGGATGTACTCGACCAGTTCGTCGCGTTCGATCCGCTCGCCGGTCTCGCGGTCCACCGCCAGCGTGGTATAGCCTTTGAGCTCCGCGCTGGATGGAGTCCACGACCGGCGCTGGAAGGGCCGCGCGGCCCAGGCCCGTGTGCAGGATGATGCCGGTGGCGTTGATGGCCTCGCGCAGGCGCGGCGTGGTCGCCTGCGTCAGCAACTCCCCCGCCCGCGCCAACAGGACCTCCGCGCTGACCTGCTCCGGCCCGCTCCGGCCCGCCTCGTCGGCCAGGAGCTCCCGCCGCGCGCCGGCCACCGCCGCCCGCAGGCAATCGGTCACCAGCCCCGGCGGCTGCGTCTTGAGCCACTGCGCCACCGCCTCGCTCTTCAACAACTCCGTCACGGGCGGAATGCGCCTCAGCAACTCCTGTTTCAATTCCGGCGGCATAGCCGCCATTCTTCAACCATGGTTTGGCCGGTTTGTTGATGATATTCGGCCAGGACAAGAGGTGTAGCGGCGTCGGGCGCATCCCGACACTGCCCCCGTAGCGCAGACTTCCAAGTCTGCTGTATCGCGGGTTTCCAACCCGCAGGCGCAGCGAGTTCCTGCGCCCTGCCGACTGGAAGTCGGCGATACAGCAGGTTTGGAAACCTGCGCTACGAACTCGTGCGCCCTGCCAAACGGGGGCAATGTCGGGATGCGCGCAGAGGCGTCCGGCAGCAAACGCTAAGGAGGTAGGGTGGGGAACCCGCGGAAGAAACGTCCTGCCACCGGACAATCCTGTTTATGACGGAAAAACGGCCCCGAATGCAACCACAAAATTGAACGAAATCCAATTCGAGCGCCAATCCTGCCGCCTAAAGGCGGCGTTCCGGTTGGCTGTGGAACGCCGCCTTCAGGCGGCAGGGAAGAATTCTGTCCTGCGCCCTCCAATTATGCGCACATCTGGCGTTGTTCTGCGGCGGCCTGCCGGCAGGCCTCCGGCAAGAGGGCTTGCTGGGCGCGGGCCGGGGCGGCAGGCACACAGTCCACTGCCCGGTCCACCGCCTGGCGCATTCGCTCGAACCACCACTGGGCACGGCTCAGGTGCCGCTGACGGCGGCTCAGCGGGCGGCAGCCACGGCCATTGACGAGGCTCAGTTCCATTTGTCCATTGATCATAATCAGCCTTTTTTTTGTACCAATCTACGCGGGGGGGTTGGTCAAAGGCTGTCCAACCCCAAAAGTTTTTTTCGTCATTCGTCATTCGTCAACTGCCTGGCCGGGAGCGTCTGCGGCCTGGCCCCGGAAGGCCCCATGGTGCGCGTGTACCTGGACTGCGGTTTGCCCCTCGCCGCGTTGCTCACGCGCCAGGCCCGAGAGGAGATGGCCCTGGCCCCAGGGCGATGCCGTGTCCGCCTTGATCAAGGCCCCGCAGATCCATCTCATCCCGAGGCTGGGGTGAGAGGGAGGGACCCGGGGGCGAGGGGCGAGATGTGCCCCAGGGCCGAAGGCCCGCCATGTGATAGCCCGGGCTGGAGCGGAGCGGAGGCCCGGGTAAGCCCGCGCCCCGCGAAAAGCCCTGGGCTGTAAGGCCGGGACCTTGTGGCGCCCTCTCCAGGAACCGACACCAAGTCCGAAGGTTTTGGACTGCGGCAGTCCTCTGCCGCTTTCGCGCCGGCAGCGAGGGGACACAAAAGCGGCAGAGGACTGCGGCAGTCCAAAACGCTTCGCGGGACGGGAACGCAGTGTCGAGGTTCAGGGGCGCAAAGCGCGAATTCGTTCCGGGAATTTTTACAGGGCGCGCCAGATTCTGGCCCGATGACCTGGGCCTCCGCTCGCAGGCTGGCTCCAGCCCAGGCTGTCACATTTCGGGCCCGAGGACGGCGCTACCTACTGGTTCTCCATGGGCCGGGTATAGAAATAGAGCCAAAAGGTGTCCTTGAACTCGAGCTCAAGGGCGTGGCGCTCCTCGGGGTTTTGGCGGGCGCGGTTGAGGGCCTGGGTAAACCGGGCGAAGCGCTGGACGGTTTCGGGACGGACCTGGCGGCCGTGGAGTTCGACTGGGCCGCCTCGGGTCTGCTGGTAGAGGAGGAGCGCCTCTTCAAGATGGCGTGGAATGCCCGTGTAGCCGAAATCATCCAGGCGGCCGAGCTGCTTGATGAGGCGGTCCAGGTTGCGGGTCACCAGGTAGTGCGCCAGCAGGTACTCGAAGGCCATCTGGTTTCGCGGGTTGGACTGGAGCAGTTGCTGGAGAAAAGATTCGACCGGCACCCTGTCGTGAGGCAGGTCCGTCGTCACCATCCGCGTCCGGATCAGCGCCAGTTCGCGGTCATCGGGCAAACGCGGGTCGTAGTCGAGGTTGCGCAGGCGGGCGGCGGCCCAGGCGCGCTGGAAAGGCGCCTGCGCCAGCAGGTTCAAGAATACTGCGGCGGCCTGGGGGCGATTCTTGAGAATATTGACCCTGGCGAGCAGCCGGAGGAGGTTGGGCCGGTTACCCTCCAGTTCCAGGGCCTCATGGGCGAGGTGCTCGGCTTCGTTGACCTGTCCCAGTTCCATGAGCGTGTCGCATTGGGCGCGGCAGGCCGGCAGTTCAAAATCGAGCCCGGGGAGCAGTCTCCAGGCCAGGTGGTTGGGGAAGGCAAAGAGGTCCTGCGTGAGGCGGCCGGCATGGTAAAGGGCCAGTTGAAGGCGCACTGCGGATGCGGCGTCCAAGGCCGGCAGCGGGGCGGCCACGGCCAGCACCTTGTCGAATTGCTTGCGGGCGGCGTAGTAGTCGATCCGCTCGAAGGCCCTTTGCCAATTGCTGTGGCCAAGCCACACCGCCGTCCATCCGGCCAGGAACAGGCCGATTGCGAACGCGCGTTTCACGCCGGGCTGCAGCAACCGCCGGCGGAAGGGGACCGGGGCTGCCGCCTTGTGGCGGCCCTTGCGGGTGACGCTCTGTGCGGGGGCGGGCGGCGGCTTGGGCAGAAGCGCCAGCACACTGGCCGTGAGCGGCACGCACAGGAAGAGGGCCGCAGTCAGCCACAACGAGGTTCCCGTCCCCCACGGGTTCAGGACGCGCCAGGCAGGCAGGCCGGCCAGAGCGATCATGGCCAACGGGCCGGCCACGGCAGCCAAAAGAGAGCCCAGCGCCACTATCCTTGAACCAGCCGCCAACTCGAACCCACAGGCCAGCGCCAGGAACAGCAGGCAAGGCCACAGACCCGTTGCCCAGGCCATTAGCGCGGCGGCCAGCCAGCAGGCCGCCAGGCGCAGCCACGCGCATCGGCAGGGCAGGCCCATGTGGCCGGCGGCCAGCCAGAGCGCCAGTGACGAGCCCACGCCCGCAGCCAGGGCATGGCCGTCGCTCCGGCCCCGCAACCACAACAACAGGAAAACCGGCACGAACCCTCCACTGAGCGGGGCCAGCCCGTTGAGGCGCCAAAACACCGCCCGGGCCCCCAAAAACAAAAGGCAGCCCAATACGGCAAATACCAGCGAGCCCAACCAGTCGTAGTAGTTCAACTGGGCCAGGAAGGCGGCAGCGTAGTCGAGCAGTCCCCCTGGAAGCGCGGCGTATTGGCCGAAGAACGAGCGGCTCAGGAAGAATGGCACGCCCGCAGACCCATACTCGACCGAAGGCCCCAGGCGCAGCCAGACATAAGCATAACCCAGCGCAAGAAAGCCCACCGCGCTGGCCGGCAGACTCCGTAAAGGCCATGGAAATGGCAGCAAACGCTTCTTTGCATCGGCAGGCTCTTGCACGCAGATCTGGTCACCCTGCGCTCACTGCGGGAAGAACGTCTGCATCAACGGCCCGCGCTCGGTGCGCACGACTGTGCCTTGGCCGATGTTGTGGCGTTGGAACCAACCCTCGGGGGTTTCCAGGACGAAGCGGACATTGTCGGTCGCGGCAGTGACTGGGATATTGTTGCTGGCCTGGAGGTCATGGATTTCCAGGATGACCCCGTCGGGGTCGATGTAGGCCGCCGAGAGCGGGAGCGGGCAGTTGGTCATCCAGAAAGAGGCCTGTTGGGTGTAGGGCAGGGGAAAGAGCATGCCGGCGCGCTCGTCCACGTTCGTGCGGAACATCATCCCGGTCTGCCGTTGCCTTTCCGTGAGTGCCAGTTCGGCGACGATCTCCGAGGCCCCGAGGTAGAGCTTCATGGTCTGCAGTTTAGGCTGCGCCTGGGTGGGCATGGACGCGGTCGGCCCGGCTGCGTTGTTGCAGCCGAGGAACCACACCAGGGCTGCCATCACCACCAGGGCTGCCATCACCACAAGCCGCACCGGGACTTTGTTCATCGCCCCCAGATTGCGGCAACCCCGGCCGATTTTCAACCTTCTTTCGAAGGCAAAACAGAACCGTTATCGGCAAAATCATTGATGGCAAAAATCATTTGTTCGGTTAAGCTTGCCAAATGTTCTTGCTTCCGTAGAGTTAACGGCTCATTTAGTAGTATGATTTTGACAAACCTCAGCGCGATGCTGGCGGTGGCGGGGACGCCGCAAGGCCAGCAGGGCGGGCCGCCTCCCTGGACCGGGATGGTGCCGCTGCTCCTGTTGTTTGTCGTGTTTTATTTCGTCTTGCTCCGGCCTCAGCAGAAGAAGGCCAAGGAACACGCCGCGATGCTCAAGACGGTCAAGTCGGGGGACAAGATCATCACCAGCGGCGGCGTCGTCGCCGTCGTCATCACCGTCAAGGAAAAGACCCTCAACGTGCGCTCCGCCGACTCGAAGTTGGAAATCACAAAATCTGCCATCGCCGAAATCACCGAACGGAGCGGCGAGGCCAGTGAATCTTAGTTTGGTTTGTTCTCATGAATCGCAATAGCTTTTGGAGAGTTTTCCTGGTTGCCATGGTCATCCTGTGGTCGATCTATGAAGTCTGGCCGCCCAGCGGACGGGACCTCATCCAGTATTTTCGTCAACGGGCCCGGAACCATGATGCGACCTTCGCAGGGATCATGCAGAAGGCCCTGCAACTGCAGAAAAAGGCCCCGGACAAGCCCTACGACGACCTGAGGGAGGCCATCGGGACCAATGACATCACCCGTTACTTCATGTTCTTCGATGCCAAGGACGAGGACCACCCGACGGCCTTCATTCTCAACCGCCTGCAACGCGAGGCGGCGGGCCGCATCCGGCTGGGCCTGGACCTCCAGGGCGGCACCTCGTTCCTGGTGCGCATGAAGACCGAGTTGCTGACCAATGCGGACACGGGCGCGGCCCTGTCGCAGGCGGTCGAGGTGCTCCGCCGGCGCGTGGACCGCTTCGGCGTGGCCGAGCCGCTCATCCAGCCCCAGGGCAAGGACGAGATCCTGGTGCAACTGCCCGGCCTCTCGGCCGCCAACCAGCAGGACGCCATCGATTCGATCAAGCGCGCCGCCTATCTGGAATTCCGCATGGTCCACCCCAAGAGCCAGGAACTGATTGCCCAGCAGATCACCGAGCCGGGCTATGAGTTGATGAAGCTCAAGGAGCGGCGCAACGGGCGCCAGGAGGTCGAGAATCTCCTGGTCAAGAAACGCCCCGATTTGAAGGGCGACGCCATCTCCCGGGCCTTCGTGGGGCGGGGCAACCTGGCTGAGCCGGAAATAGAATTCACCCTCAATGCCCAGGGCGCCGATATCTTCGGCGCGCTCACGCGCGAGAACGTGGGCCACCGCCTGGGGATCGTGCTGGATGGCGTGCTCCTCTCGGCCCCGGTCATCCGAACGCCCATCGAGACGGGCGCCGGCCAGATTACCGGCCAGTTCGACATTAAAGAGGCCATGGACCTGGCCAACGCCCTCGAAAACCCGTTGCGCGCCCCCCTCGAACTCATGAGTTCGAGCCAGGTGGATCCCACCCTGGGACGCGACGCCATCCACAGCGGCATCATTGCCTGTGTGGTCGGCGTGCTGGCCGTCTCCGCCTTCATGCTCCTCTACTACCTGATCGCGGGCATGGTGGCCAACGTCGCCCTCATCTTCAACATCATCATCCTGCTGGGCGTCATGTGCTCCATCGGCACCACCCTTACCCTGCCGGGCATTTCCGGCATCGTCCTGACCGCAGGCATGGCCGTCGATGCCAACGTGCTCATCTACGAGCGCATCCGTGAGGAATCCGCCAAGGGCAAGTCCCTGCGCGGCGCCATCGCCGCCGGCTATGCCCGCGCGTTTGGCACGATCTTCGACTCCCACGTCACCACCCTCATCTCCTCGGTCATCCTCATCTTCATGGGCACAGGCTCGATCAAGGGCTTCGGCGTCGCCCTCACCATCGGTGTGGCCGCCAGCCTCTTCACCGCCCTGGTGGTCACGCGGATGATCTTCGATTTCCTGGTCGAGCGCGGCTGGCTCAAGGCCATCAAGATGTTCCACCTCATCCCCTCCCACTTGAAGCTGGACTTCATGAAGCTGGCCAAGCCCGCCTTCATCACCTCCTGGGTCATCATTACCTTCGGCGTCGGCGTCGGCATTTACCGCGGTATGAGCACCTTCGGCCGCGATTTCGTTGGCGGCGATACCATCACCTGCTCGTTCAAGCAGAAGATCCCAGTCGGCGAGGTTCGCCGTGCCCTCGAGACGGCGGGCGTCAAGGACGCCAGAATCCAGTCTCAGAAAAACCTGGGCACGGGCGCCGAGACTCTCCGCCTGGATACGCTTTCGGACCCCGGTGGTGTCGTGACCAACACACTGGAGAAGCTCTGGCCCGGCAACTTCACTGCTGTGGGCCGCGAGCACGTTGGCGCCTCCGTCGGCAGCGACATCACCC
Source organism: uncultured bacterium (assembly GCA_963749495.1). GTDB lineage: Bacteria > Verrucomicrobiota > Verrucomicrobiia > Limisphaerales > UBA8199 > CAVQND01. The sequence continues at coordinate 1,128,306 of CAVVMW010000006.1, read as the reverse complement.
GCTCGGCCATTATCGCCTCCTTGCTTTCGCTCTTCGGCATCCTGGTCTATGTGGCCTTCCGCTACGAGTTCTCGTTTGCCGTCGGCGCCGTCCTGGCCGTCATCCATGACGTGCTCATGACGATCGGCCTGTATTGCGTGGCCGGAGGCCAGTTCAGCGCCACTTCGGTCGCCGCCATCCTGACGATCATCGGCTTCTCCACCAACGATACCATCGTCATCTTCGACCGTATCCGGGAGAGCCTCAAGCTGGGGATTCGGGGCACGTTCAAAGACGTGATGAACCTCTCGCTCAACCAGACCCTGAGCCGGACGATCATCACCTCAGGCACGGTCTTCATCGCCACCTCTTCGTTGTACATCTTCGGCGGGGGCGAAATCCGCGACTTTGCCTTTACCTTCCTCATCGGCATCGTCACCGGCACCTACTCCAGCATCTACATCGCCAGCGCCCTGGTCCTGTGGTGGCACAAGGGGCTGCGGCCCCAGATCGGCGCCGGCCCGGTCGCGGCCGAGACCATCGCCGCCGCTCGGGGCCAACGCACCGGCCCGGCGGTGACGTGAGCGGGGCGGGGATAGAAATTGGCTGGTGGCATTGGGCGGGCTTCATCGCCTGCGTGTTGGGGTTTCTGGCGCTGGATTTGGGCGTGGTCCATCGCCGCGCGCACGCGGTCCAGACCCGCGAGGCGCTGGCGTGGACGGCGCTGTGGGTCGGTTTGGCGCTGCTGTTTGGCCTTGGACTTCAGTTTTTGCGCGGGCAAAAGGAGGCCCTCCAATTCTACACCGGCTATCTCATCGAGCTGTCGCTCTCGATGGACAACGTGTTCGTCATGGCGCTGATCTTCGCCTATTTCGGCATTCCCTCCGCCCTCCAGCACCGGGTCCTGTTCTGGGGCATCCTGGGGGCGCTGCTCATGCGGGGCTTGATGATCGGGGTGGGCGTGGCCCTCATCGCCATGTTGCACTGGGTCCTTTACGCCCTCGGCGCCTTCGTCCTGTTCACCGGCATCCGGCTCATCTTCACGCAGCCCAAGGTCCGGCCCGAGAGAAACCGCGTCATCCGCTTTGTCCGCCGGTTCTATCCCGTGACACCGGCGCTGGAGGGGCAAAAATTCGTGACCCGCTGGCAGGGCAAACGGGCCCTTACGCCCCTGGCCCTGGTCCTGCTCATGATCGAAACCACCGACCTGGTCTTCGCGTTCGATTCGGTGCCCGCCGTCTTCGCCGTCACCACCAAGGCCTTCATCGTCTTCACCTCGAACGTCTTCGCCATCCTCGGCCTGCGCTCGCTTTACTTCGTCCTGGCGGGCGCCATCGGCTCTTTCCGCTACCTCAAGGCCGGCCTGTCGGTCGTCCTGGTCTTCATCGGGACCAAAATGCTGCTCGACCCGCACGACCTGCCCCCGCGCGGAATCCAGCTCGAGATTCCCACCTCCGTCTCGCTGGCCGTTGTCGCCGGGATCATCCTGCTCTCGGTGCTCCTGTCGCTCCTGGCCGCCCAGCGGGAGCGGCGCAGGCCCGGGTGACCAGAGTCAAGCCTGCGGCAACGCCCTGCGCGCGCGTCGCGGAGCGACGCAGTGAAGGTAGCCGTGGACCTCGGTCCACGGTTTGAGGCGTGGGAACGGGTCCGCGTCGCGTAGCGACGCCTGACGGCCTCGCGGTTTTCAGGCGTCGCTACGCGACGCGGTTGAGCTTGGGCCACGGGTCCGTGGACTGGAAGTCCACGGCTACCATCGGGCACCGCTACGCGGTGAGCCGGACGCAGCGCGCGCGTCGCGGAGCGACGCAGTGAAGGTAGCCGTGGACCTCGGTCCACGGTTTGAGGCGTGGGAACGGGCCCGCGTCGCGTAGCGACGCCTGACGGCCTCGCGGTTTTCAGGCGTCGCTACGCGACGCGGTTGAGCTTGGGCCACGGGTCCGTGGACTGGAAGTCCACGGCTACCATCGGGCACCGCTACGCGGTGAGCCGGACGCAGCGCGCGCGTCGCGGAGCGACGCAGTGAAGGTAGCCGTGGACCTCGGTCCACGGTTTGCGGCTGGGAACGGGTCCGCGTCGCGTAGCGACGCCTGACGGCCTCGCGGTTTTCAGGCGTCGCTACGCGACGCGGTCGAGCTTGGGCCACGGGTCCGTGGACTGGAAGTCCACGGCTACCATCGGGCACCGCTACGCGGTGAGCAGGACGCAGCGCGCGCGTCGCGGAGCGACGCAGTGAAGGTAGCCGTGGACCTCGGTCCACGGTTTGAGGCGTGGGAACGGGTCCGCGTCGCGTAGCGACGCCTGACGGCCTCGCGGTTTTCAGGCGTCGCTACGCGACGCGGTCGAGCTTGGGCCACGGGTCCGTGGACTGGAAGTCCACGGCTACCATCGGGCACCGCTACGCGGTGAGCCGGACGCAGCGCGCGCGTCGCGGAGCGACGCAGTGAAGGTAGCCGTGGACCTCGGTCCACGGTTTGAGGCGTGGGAACGGGCCCGCGTCGCGTAGCGACGCCTGACGGCCTCGCGGTTTTCAGGCGTCGCTACGCGACGCGGTCGAGCTTGGGCCACGGGTCCGTGGACTGGAAGTCCACGGCTACCATCGGGCACCGTTACGCGGTGAGCCGGACGCAGCGCGCGCGTCGCGGAGCAACGCAGTGAAGGTAGCCGTGGACCTCGGTCCACGGTTTGAGGCGTGGGAACGGGTCCGCGTCGCGTAGCGACGCCTGACGGCCTCGCGGTTTTCAGGTGTCGCTACGCGACGCGGTCGAGCTTGGGCCACGGGTCCGTGGACTGGAAGTCCACGGCTACCATCGGGCACCGCTACGCGGTGAGCCGGACGCAGATGGCATGGGCCGCGCCGTTGGCGCTCCAGGCGCTGGGTCGGATCATTTCCTGGGGCACCGCCCTACCGCGCCGGACTTTGAGTGGCTTTCACGACCTTTGTCGCAGCCTTTGTCGAAACCTTTGTCGAAATCCGGCCGAGCTCGACAAAGGCTGCGACAAAGGCTGCGACAAAGATACCAAAGTCATCGGAAGTCGGGTGCAATGGGGCTTTGCCCTGGGCTGGTATGAGCCAGGCCTTCGGCCTGAAGACCCGACAATTTTGCTTTTCCCCTCTCGCCCTCTGCGCGATAGTTAGTCCATGGAAACCGAGACCCTGCTGCACCTGGAATTGCCCGGCATCAAGAAAATCAAGAGCGGCAAAGTGAGGGAGATCTTCGATTTGGGCGACCGCTTGCTGATGGTGGCGAGCGACCGGATTTCTGCTTTCGACTGCATTATGCCCAACGGCATCCCGCGCAAGGGCGAGGTGCTGACGCAGATCTCCTATTTTTGGTTCGAGCAGACCGCCCCTTTCCAGCCCAACCACCTGCTCTGGCACGCCAACACGCCGTTGCCGGAGAATCTCCGGCCCTTTACCGAGCAACTGGCGCGCCGCAGCATGATCGTGAAAAAGGCCGCGCCGCTGCCCATCGAGTGCGTCGTGCGCGGCTATCTCGCCGGCTCGGGCTGGAAAGAGTATCGCTCCAGCCAGACCGTCTGCGGCATCCACCTCCCGCCCGGCCTTGTGGAATCCTCCGAACTGCCCGAACCCATCTTCACACCGGCCACCAAGGCCGAGAGCGGCCATGATGAAAACATCTCGTTCGACCGCGCGGCGGCCATCGTGGGGGCGGACCTCGCAGGGCGCCTCCGCGCCGCCAGCCTCAGGCTCTACCAGTTCGCCCGCGACTATGCCCGCGGGCGGGGGATTATTATCGCCGACACGAAGTTCGAGTTTGGCCTGCTCGACGGCCAGTTGCTCCTCATCGATGAGGTCCTGACCCCCGATTCGTCGAGGTTCTGGCCGGCCGAGCCGTACCAGCCCGGCAAGAGCCAGCCGAGTTTCGACAAGCAATTCGTGCGCGATTACCTCGAAACGCTGGATTGGGACAAGACCCCGCCTGCCCCCGCCTTGCCCTTGGAGGTCGTGGCCAGGACCCAAGCGAAGTACCTGGAGGCATACCAGAGGCTGACGGGGAAACCGCTTTGACGGCGGAGGTGTGAAACGTGAGGCGTGAAACGTGAAACGTGAAACGTGAAACGTGAAACGTGAAACGTGAAACGTGAGGCGTGAAACGCCCTCATCCTGAAAGGATAGCAAGCACTCAGCCCAGGGTTGAACGAAGCCGCTACGCGGCGGAGAAGACGGAAGTGCTGCGGCTCCGCAGTTCGCAGGCTGGAGGGCTGGTTTTGCGTTGGCCTATGGTCGGAACTCCCACAGACTGATGACGGTTCGCCGTGCATTGACGCACGGCAAACCGTCACCATTAACTTGTAGTACCGCAGCTATGCATATAAAAAAAGTTCTCCTCACGCAATCCTGAACCGCTTTGCCGATGACCTGGCTCTGCTGCCGCTCCAGCCCCGAAGCCAAGAGATCTACTGGGTCTGTGTGCGCCAACTCTCCGATTACTTTGAGCGCTCACCCGACTTGGTGAGCGCCGAGGAACTCCGCCAGTATTTCATCCATCTCAAGACCGAGCGGCACTTGGCCCGCCAAACCTCCACGCAGGCTTTGTGTGCCATCAAACTCTTCTGGGAGAAAACCCTCCAGCGGCCCTGGCCCGCGGAACTGGAGTTTGTGCGCGCCACGCCCCAATTCAAGCTGCCAGTTATCCTCTCGGCCTCCGAGGTGCGCACGATTATCGGCCGGGTTGCCCCTCTGGACCATCGGGTCGCCCTGACGACGATCTACTCCTGTGGCCTGCGCTTGGGCGAAGCCGTCAACCTGGAAGTCGGCGACATTGATTCCCAACGGATGTTCTTGCACATCCGGGCGGGCAAGGGCAACCGCAACCGTTATGTGCCCTTGCCCCAGCGCACCCTGGAACTGCTGCGCGAACTCTGGCGCAGCCACCGCCATCCACGATGGCTTTTCCCAGCTAAAGGCCACAGCGGTCTGGGCGCTCTTACCGCCACCGAGCCCATGAACCGCACCACGCTGCAACGAGCCTTCCGTCTGGCCCTGCACGCCAGCGGCATCAAAAAGGCGGCCCACATTCATACGCTGCGCCACAGCTATGCCACCCACCTGCTGGAGCAAGGCGAAAACCTCCGCCAATTGCAGGTCAACCTCGGCCATCACAGCCCCGTCACCACCGTCATCTACACCCACTTAACCACCCTCTGTCAGACTCAGCACCAGCAGCGCATTAACAAGTTCATGGGCGACCTCTAGGCGGCCTCTCAATGGCCGCAGCCGCTCAGGACAGCGGCAGCTCCTTATCCGTCCACGAAGTGTTGTGCCGATGGGCTCCGGCCTATCTGGAGCAGTTCGGAGCTGCCATGCCCACCCGCCAGTGCCGGGTGCTGCAACGCCTCTTGGCTTGCCGCACCCCGGCCCTGGGCGGGGCGATGTACTGTTGCCCCAAGTGCGACCACCGCCACTTCAGTTATCACTCCTGCAACGACCGGCACTGCCCGCAGTGCGGCGGCCAGGATGCCCAGCAGTGGCTTGATGAGAATAGCGCCCTGTTGCTGCCGGTGAACTATTTCCTGGTCACCTTCACCGTGCCCAACGGCTTGCGCCGCTGGATCCGCTCTCACCCCCAAAAGGGCTATGACCTGCTCCTGGCCGCCAGTTCCCAGGCCCTGCAGGATCTGGCTCAAAATCCCAAACGCCTCGGCGCCACCCTCGGTATGCTGGGCGTGCTCCACACCTGGACGCGCACCCTCGAATACCATCCCCACGTCCACTACCTGGTGCCCGGCGGGGGCCTCAGCCCGGACCAGCGCCAGTGGATCTCCAGCCGCCCTCGGTTCCTGTTGCCGGTCAAAGCCCTGAGCGATCGCTGCCGCACGCTTTACCACCAGGCACTCCAAGAGCAGATGCCCGAGGCCCTTGATGACCTCCCGGCCAACCTCTGGCAGCAACGCTGGGTCGTTCACAGCGCTCCGGTCGGCAGGGGCCAAAAGGCGTTGCGCTACCTTAGCCGTTACGTGTTTAAAACCGCCACCGGCAATCGCCAACTCCAATTGCTGGCTGACGGACGCTTGCGCTGGCCCTTCCGCCACAGTGCCACGGGGGCTTGGGGCCACATCGACATGGCCCCCTTCGAGTTCCTCCGCCGCTTCCTCCAGCACGTCCTGCCGCCCAGATTCCATCGGGTCCGCCGCTTTGGCTGGCTCCATCCAGGGGGACGCGCCCAGTTCAACCGCATCCGAGCCCTGCTCAAAATACCGCCCTTACTCTCGGCGGCCGAGCAAGCCGCTTGGCAGCCTCCGACCTCCAGCCCGCCGACTGACCCGGCCTTGGCCGCTCAAGGAGTCTCCGCCCAGCCCACACCCCTGCCTGTCCGGCAGGCAGGCCTGCTTTGTCCGCATTGTGGCACCGGGTTGGTCCTGGTCGGCTCCTGGCGCCCATGGGACAACGTCATCCACTTGCCCGACGGCTCCCCCCTCGGCGTCCGCCGCACCATCAGGCCGCCATGAAAACCACGCCCTGGACCACCTCACTGCTCGTTCCGGCTGGGGGGCCAACTCCCACCCCCGCGCTTTGTTCGCGTGGCACCCGCTTGAGCGTCCCAACTGGCCAGTGGCCAATCCCGGAGCCTCGACGACGCTGCCGCCCCGTCAGCACCGGGACTGGCGCAGGTTGGCACGGCTCTGGCCCGTCCCCAAAAGCCTCGACCGCAGACCGTAGTCAAAGGCAAATCCAGGACTTTCCGCAGTACCCCCAAGGATGGCCCAACGAACCTTGGGCCGCGGCTTCGTTCAACCCTGGGCTGAGTGATTTTCATCCCTTCGGGATGCGCGCCAGCGCCTCAAGGGGCCAACCCAAAGCAAATCTGGGTAAGGTGGTGGGGAAGCGAAGGATGACACCGTTTTGGCCCCTGAAATCAGGGCAAACGCTGAACGCGGGCAACCGTCTTCCGACTTCTGTCTTCCGGCCTCCGTCCTCCGCCTTCCGGCCTCTGTCCTCCGGCCTCCGTCCTCCGCCTTCCGGCCTCTGTCCTCCGGCCTCCGTCCTCCGCCCTAAGGCTGGGTCGAGGTCCGGAACACGACGAACTGAAGCCGCCTCAGGGTCCACCAGCGTGTTGGGAGGTCCGGAGGAGGACGCATCGAGGTTCTGGTCCTTGTTGAGCGTCCGCCACTTCCACCGCTCGGCGTGGCCGTCGGCAAACGAGAAAACGCAGGATTGCCCGTGGCGAACAGTCGGAGAATTCTGCCAGGTGGTTGGTTCACTGGCGTAGTTTACGGCAAAGTAGCCGTCGTCGATCGTTTCGATGCTCTCGTCGACGAAGGTCATCGCTTCCGCCGGCGAGGGGCGAAGTACCTCGGTCATCTTCTTGTATTGGGGGAAAGAAGTGCCCAGGACCCACGTAGTGTCGGACACCCCGTATTTCGCCGCCGTCACGGCATCGGCCCCGCCCATGCGGCCCTCCATCGAGTAGTTGCGGCAGAGGCGCGGGTGGCCGGCAATCTCGGCTGGTCCTTGGTGCGCCGTCGGGCAGACATAGGTTCCGATATTGGGATTGTAGGGGAATAGGAGACCCGTTTTGATCTCGATGATATTTGTTGCCCCCGGCAGGCTGCTGACATCGCCGAGGACGCCATCGATCCAGGCACGCTTGTCCGCCAGCCAGTTGGGGACGAGGATCTCACTGTAATCGCCGGCATACTGAGTCCAGCCGAGGGTAAGCTGGTGAAGGTTGCTGACGCATTCGGCGCTCTGGGCCTTGATCTTGGCCTTGGCGAGGGCGGGCAGGAGCATCGCCGCCAAAATGGCAATGATGGCGATGACCACCAGCAACTCGATCAACGTAAACGCTCTCCTGCCGCTAGCCGCGGCAGCCTTGCAGATTGAGTTCAGGCTCGGTCGTTTCATAATCTGACAACTTCATCCTGTCCCTGGCCATACACGGCCGGCGCGCTCGAAGCGCCCCACCGGCAACTGGATATACCCATGTATCTCAGATCCGCTCGAAAATGGCAAGGGGAAAAGAGAGGGGTTCGTCATTCGTCATTCCCCACTCCGCACTCCGCTCTTGCTTGATTTCGGTCTCAAGGGGGACAATACTGCTTCCGATAATGAATTCGTGGCGTTGACAAAGCCGCGGGGATCTGGTTTAGTGACCCTCCCTTTTCGCGGGGAAATCTATGTACGCAGTATTGGAAACAGGAGGCGATAGGTGTCAATACAACCTCCGCCGATTTCGCGTAAGTCATTGATTCTCAACAAAATGTTGACGTGAATCAGAAGGCTGAACTGGCCAGAAAGCGCGTCCGTGGGCCGTTTCAGCAGACCGGGATGATGTCAGCATAGGCCCTCGCGTGCCCGGACGCGCCGTAGCTTCGCCGGTGCGCAACGGCGATGCCTTACGGCGGTGCCTTGAGGCCCGGGGCGGCCCCGGAGATGCGCGGGGGCGAGGGCCGCGTCGCTCACACCCCTGTCGGCCACGATCGGTGGTTTGGGTGGTTTACGGTTTGCGTCCGTCCTTGAAGATGCCCGCCTTGCACGCGCAGATAAGCGCCAGGACCGGGCAGCCAAGCGCCATGAACATGAGGACGGCCTCCGGGACCGCCTCGCTGTCGGCGGCAAACAGGCTCAGGGTGAACGGAATCGCAAATACCCACATCAGCACCTTCCACACCCTGCGTCGGCTGGCCGGGGCCGGTCGAAAGACGGCGTCGCAGAGGGCCACCAGGCAGAAAAGGGCCAGCATCCCGCCGAAAAACGGGAAGTGGACCGCCAGGATTATCAAGAGAATCAGGAGTAGCAGAGCCATCCGCTTGTGCCCGTTCTTCCGCGCCTGCGGGTGGGGCCTGGGCTGGGGCTTGGAGTCGGCCTGCGCTACGCTCTGCCGCAGGGCCTCCAGGAGGCCGATAACCTTGCCGTTGTCGCTGCGCGGCACCAACACGGGCCCGGTGCCTTCAAGCTTGGCCTTGAGGAGGTCCTCCCGCGCCACTTCCCCATGCACGGGGCAGACCTGCTTCTGGGTCCATTCGATTTCACGGCCAACCGGCACCTTGCCCCTGCGGACCTTCAGCACCCAAACGTCGGCGTGATTGTCCTCGCGCTCGATCTGCCGGACCTCGAAGCGCGCCCGTGTCAGGTGCTTGCTGAGCTGGAGGTGGTAGAACAACCTCCCGCCATCCGGCAGGTCGAAAACTCGCGCCCAGTGCTGCTCGAAACCAGGAGCCGCCGCGAGCTTCAGCTCTGCCGCTACGGCGTCCGCCAGTGCGCGTTGTTCCGGCGTCATACTCGCTGGCCTTTCTCAGCCGCCCGCCCCGGCCTGAAGCCCCACCAGGACCGGTTCGACCCATACGGGCTTGCGAAGCGACCAGTGCGGCCCGTGCGGCTGGCTGCGCACATGGCCTCGACGCCAATGGACACGTGGGCTGGCGTGGGTGCCGCCGCCTGGGCCTTCGCGGATTGTCCGGTAACACCTGCCAATTAGGTTTGGCGACCACAACTCACAGTGCTTCACGCGCCCGTGCTTTATCTTTTGTGGGCGAACGCACCGGCCCGATTCGACCAACTGCGGGCGTGTGTTCAGGATCACGAGCAGTTTGAGCATCAGCGCCGAGAGCCGGTCGGTGATTTCCTTGTCCGACGCAATGCCTGCCTCGTCCTTGATACCGGTGTAGTCCGTGTAGCAGTAATTCTGGATGGTCTCGTCCACCCGGTCCTGCCGGAAATAGGACGACACGAAGCTCTCCAGGTTGCCGTTCTGCCACGAGTAGAACTGCCAGGCGACCTTGGACTTGGGGACGGTGATGGCCGGGCAGCCCGGCAGTGCGGGCGCTGAGTAGTCCCCGGCATCGCAGTTGGCGGCGTAAACATAGCAGACATCCCGCCCGAGGTATTCCTGCATGAACCGCGCCGGGAACCGCACCACCATCGCGGGCATCGGCCAGTGGAGGTCGTCCAGGGTGAAGTCGTGCGGCAGGTCGGTTGCCGCCACGGCGCGGACAAACGCCTCGTCGATGAAATAGACCGGGACACGATGCCGGATGACCTGGTAGGCGATGACGTGGGCGGCGACCTCGGTGGGAACCTGCGGGAGTCCCGTAGCCTCCCTCAAGGCCCGGTTCCGCAAGAGCGCAAACAGCCCGGCGCTGACGCATTTGGTCGAATGGTAGCCGGGCGGGGCCAAAATCCGGCGAGGTTCGAGGAGCGCGGCAAGTTCAGTCTCCTCGAACATCCGGTGGTGCTGAGCGAAGTAGTCCGAGAGGCAGCGCCAAGGCACGTCACTGCCCGTAGCGGGGCAGTTGGCCACGAGGCCCTGTTGTGCTGCTTTAAGCGGGGACGCACCAGCCGGAGGGATGAGGTTGCTGGTGCTCGTGAGCACGGACGATTGGACGGCTGCTTGCACAAGCCAGCAAATCTGACACAAACCAGGAGCGAACCGGAATTGGTGCAGACTGCGCCGTCAGTTTGGCCGGGGCGTTAGAACGCGCTTAATCCGGCCTGCCAGTCGAGTTTTATGGCCCGGTGCCCTGCGTCAAAGCGAACAGCTTCCTCAGTGCTTGGCGCTCTTCGGGTGTCCGTGCCAAAGCGTAAACGGCGGCGATTTCGGCCCGGCTCAATGCCCACTGGCCTGAACCCCGAAACGCCGCTTCTTCGATTTCGCCTGTCTCCCACTCGCGCCAGAAAGCCCTGAGAGTCGGGTGAAGCCGCAGTTTCTGAAGGGCTCTGATTTCGATTTGGCGGACTGCACGTTCTGAAATGCGTAAAATGGCGGCGACTTCCTTTTGGGTCAAAAGGCCAAGCTCCCGTTCGCCGCTGCCTGGGCGCACCCGCATTGTCGGCTTGCGCGGCAGGGGAGCTTGAGCCGCCCGCTTCTTGGCCTCACGCTCCCATTCCCTGGCCAGCGCCAGCGCTTTCCTTTTGTGGCGCAGGCCCGTGGTTCTCCACGCCTGCCTCCCAGTTTCGTCCCGGAAGGTTGCAATCCATCGCGAGCTTCGGGCACTCCGAGGCAGCCTGCGCGTTATCGGCCTTGTCAGTCACGCTGCCTGTCCCTTGGACGACCGCTTGCTCGAACAGGCTTTCCGCGAGTATGGCAAACTGCTCGTCGGAGAGCGTGGTGTAGAAGTGGATTGGAACGACCTCGAAGGGAGCGGACTGTTTTATTGGCAGCCCGCTGATGAAATTGACCACGCTCCAGAAGGCCGAATCCGTTGCAAATTGACGACGAGACGGCGATGCCGCCCAAGCGCAGGCCCGGTTGCGGCGGGCCGGGTGGTCCTGGGGGTCCCCCGCCTCGGGACGGCGGCGGACCTGGCGGAGGTGCGGTGACGATCCCCAGCACTATCGGCGGACTGCCTGTCACCAGCATCGGGACCAATGCGTTTTTAGGCACCAGCCTGACCAGCGTCACGATCCCTAAGAGCGTCACCCAGGCGTTAGTCGGGCCATAGACATTGATATAATCAATCTGCACCGAACTCCCGACCGTCCCGGTCAGCGGAATCTCCGCGGCCATGCTCATGTCCAGGGCGGGCTGCGGCCCGTTTGTCTGCCAGGCGCGGTAAAACCGTTGCGCGGGCAGCGGCTGGGAAAGGTCAAAGCAGAGTTGCGTCCCGCTGCTCAGGGTCACGTTCGTAAAGGAGGACCATGTCGTGGCGGCGGCGACCAGACTGTCGGCATACTCGGCGTGGAGAAGGCTGCCGGTGCCGGTCGGCAAACTGTCGTGCCCGGATGGGACATCAGCTCGCAGTGGGTTTCATTCGATGCCGCAGGACGCAACGACTACGCTTGGTACCTCGAACGCACCGGCTATGTTTTACGCAGCAGCGGCCAGCCGCAATTCAACTATTGAAATGCCTTGAGCGAGCCGGGTGCGCTGCTCCAGACTGGGCGGCGCATGCGAGTGCTGTTGACGACGACTCGCTCCTGGCATCTGGAGCGGACCGCCCTGGCCTTTTCGGCGAGGCAAGCCCTGGCGGGCCTTTGGATGGCGGACCGCAACCGGCTTGGAGCCCCGCAGGCGGAGTATCGGCGCTGCTGGCCCTACCACCTGGCGATGAAGCCCTTTTACCACTTCACGCCCCAGATCTGGCAGGAACGCGCGACGTATTGGCTCATTGGTTTCTGGCGGACCTGGTTGCGGGCCGGCTTGCGCTCCGCCCGCTGCCCCCAATTCCAGGCCGCCCAGGGCATCGTCGGCTTCGCCAGCGAACTCTTTGACGGCGCCGAACGGGTCGGCGCCCTGAAGGTTGTCGATTGTCCCAATAGCCATCCCACGACCTACTTCGGTTTCTGGCAGCGCGAGTGTGACCTGTGGTGCCCGGGGGAAAAGGTCCCCATCCCCAGGTGGATGTTCGCCCGCATGAACCGGGAGATTGAAAGGGCGGACCTCGTCATCGTGCAGTCCAAGTTCTGCAAGGAATCGATGGAACTCAACGGCATCCCCGCCGGGAAGGTGCTGGTTAACCCAATGGGGGTGGACCGGGCCGTGTTTCAGAAACGGACCACCCTGCCGGACAAGCCGCGGTTTATGAACGTCGGCACGATTTGCTTGCGCAAAGGCCACCAATACCTGTTCCGCGCCTTCCAAATCGTCAAGAAACGCCTGCCGCAGGCCGAACTGGTTTGCGTGGGAGACTACAAATGCGACTTTCGCCGCGAGCGCCCCAAATGGGAAGGCAGCTTTACCCATCATCCGCGGCTCACCCGTGCGGAGCTGGCGCCGCTGCTGCGCACCTGCACCGCCTTTGTCTTCCCGTCCCAGGAAGAGGGCATTTCGCGAGCCCAAGTCGAGGCCCTGGCCTCCGGCCTGCCCTTGATCGGCACCCACCAGGGCGGGGCCACAACCCTGGTCCAAGACGGTGTCGAGGGCCTCATCGTCCGTGGCCGGGACCCGCAGGATATTGCGCGGGCAATGCTCCGGCTGGCGACCGACCCGGAGCTGAACCGCCGAATGGGCGAAGCCGCCTGGCGCAAGGGCTCGGTCCAAAACACCTGGCAGGATTATGGGGACCGGCTGCTGGTCGAGTACCAACGCCGCCTGGCGGCCAATAAACCGCCGATCAACGCCCACCCGTCCGACCGGTCTGACAAGTCCGACCAGTCTGACCGGTCCGACCTATGATTCCCCTTCATCGCCCTGCGTTGTGCCTGGGGAGGGTCCTGGGGGCGTCCCTGGGCGCGACCGAAGGCCGCAGCCTGAGGGGGCTGGAGGCGGCCTACACGGAGGCGAGCGGGGGGGCGTGGGCGGTGTGGCTGCCGTCGGCCAGGGCAGGCATTTGTTGGGCGTTGAGGGCTGCCATCCAAAACCGGGACAACGTCATCGGCCCGGCATTCACCTGCTCGGTCGTCTGGCAGCAGGGCATCTATACGATCTCGCTGTGGACCTTCCCCCCGCACCTGGACCGCGAGCAGTTTCCAGTCACCTACCGTCTTAGCTCCGAGGTGATCAACCTGCCCCTCTCGCCCTGGATGAGCACCGAGCACGTGGACAGGGTATGTGAGCCTGCTGGTGAAAGCCGTAGATCTGGGCTCGGGATGAAGATCTTCAGTCACCGCGTAGCGGTGCCTGATGGTAGCCGTGGACTTCAGTCCACGGACCCCCGCCTGAGGACCACCCGCGTCGCGTAGCGACGCCTGAAAACAGGATTTCATCTGCCATCGCGAAGCCTTCAGGCGTCGCTACGCGACGCGCGATTCTTCCAAGGCCGCAAACCGTGGACCGAGGTCCACGGCTACCTTCACTGCGTCGCTACGCGACGCGCGTGCTGGACGGCTCTGACGATCAGGATCTTTGTCTGCCACTTCTGCCTTCTCTGGCGGCTTCATATGCCCTTCGGAAGTTCCTGGCCATCAGCTCCGGCGAGAGATAGCTGCGGGCGCGGGCAAGGGTTTCGGGTTCCACCTGGCCTTTGCCGAAGAGCGGGTGGGCGACAGCCGCGCGGATGGCCTGGATGAATGCCTGGAGATCGCCGGGAGGGAACAAGAGGCCGTTGCTGCCTGGGGTCACGTAGTCCGGGATGCCGCCGGTTTGGGCCGCGACCACCGGGAGGCCAGCGACGACGGCTTCCTTGACGGCATTGGGACTGACATCGGCGCGGGTAGGCAGGAGGAGCAGGACGGGGGTTTCGAGTGCCTGGGCGACCTGGTCGGGCAGGAGGAGGTGCTCGACGTTGACCTGCTCCCAGAGGGCGGGGGAGACCATCGGCTTGAGGGAATCGAGATACTCCACGTTGCCGCTGCAGATGAGGCGCAACTGGAAGGGCAGCTCGGCCCGCAGGCGGTCCAGGGCCTGGAAAAGCAAATCGGTGCCCTTGCGCAGGCCCAGCGTGCCGACCGAGATGAGACGCAAGGGCTGGATCTGTGGCCGTCGCTGCACGCGGAAGAAGGCCGGGTTGGGCGCGTGCTCGGCCTGTTGAATGCGCATTTGCGGATAGCGCGCCCGGAGGTACTGCACGGCATAGGTGGATTCGGTAGTGACCACGGGCGCCCGCCGGAAGCAGGCGCGCTCCAGCCGCTCGATGAACCGCTCATAGCGCGCCATGGGCACCCGCTCTTTGTACCAGGCGAAAAGGCCCTGGACCGTCATGACATACGGCAGGCCCAGGCGATGGGCCACGAGCGGCGCGCCCTTTTCCATGCCCCAGGCATGGACCAGGTCCGGCCGGATGCGCCGGCACACCGTCCGAATGAGCAGCGTGTTGACCCAAAAGAGCGAGCTGGCCCGCAGCCACGGCGGGGCTTTCAGAACATGAAACACCGTCCCGTTGCGCTCGAAGCAAAAGGACCGCTCGATCCGGTGCCGCAAGACGATTACTTCAATGCGCAGGGCCGGGTCTTTCTGGAACTCCGATAGCAGGACCATCTGCCAGGTTGCCCCGTGCCGGCGCGGTGAGGCCCTCAACGGCTCCGGCACATCCGGCAGCCATTCCACCGGATAATCTGAGAGCCAGGCGACGGTTAAAGGCGCGTCAGGCATAGGGGGCGGGCGGACCTTTGTCGCAGCCTTTGTCGCGGCCTTTGTCGAATGCGCCATTTCTCGACGAAGGTTGCGACAAAGGCTGCGACAAAGGTGCCAATGTTGGGTCGTTCGATTTAGAACTGCCGCTCATATTCCTTCGGAGTTTTGGGGCCGGGTTGCGGGCGGGACATCCAGTAGCTGGGGGCGCGGCGGTCGAGCTTGAGGCGCAGGAAGTCCTTGCCCAGGGCCGCGCGGCCAGGCCGATCGGAATGATCACCAGGAAGAAAAACGCGGTCAGAATCACGTGCGAGACGACAAAGCCCAGAGCCAGTGCCAGGGCCATCCAGCCAACATAGACCGGCTTGAGGGCCTTGGGCAGGACCAGGCCAAACGCCACCAAAGGGGCCAGGCCCATGAGTTTGTATTCGCCCGAGTTGACCTTGAACCCCGTAAAGTAGGTGAAGGCCGAGTAAAGCAGCCCCAGGGAATGCGGAAACTGCAATTCACCCCGTATCTCCACCCGGTTGCCGTTGCCCACGCCGAAGCTGGTCGTGGTCCATTCCCCGACGCCGTCCACGGTCAGGAACGCCGCCTCGGCAAACGGGGAGGGGAAAAAGGCGGCGGCGGCGTGGGACTCGTGGTGTTCGGCGAAGATGAGATGGCCCTCGTAAGCGAGTTCCTTGCGGATGAGGTCCTTCATCCAGATGCGTTCGCGGATCCAGAGCGGGATGACCATCAGGAACGAGCGCAGCCCGGCGGGCGCGTAGGCCAGGTAGGTGTGCAGGATGCGGTCGAACTTGAGAAACGGCTTCTCGTAAAACGCCACCACGTCGAGGCCGCCGGCGCCAATGCCCGCCTCGCGCAGGCAGTAGGCGACCGCCTGGCGCGGAAAGGCGGCATCGTGTTTCTTGCGCGTGAAACGCTCCTCCTGGGCCGCCGCCACCACCGCGCCGTCCCGAACGAGGCATGCCGCGCTGTCGTGATAAAATGCCGAGATGCCGAGGATGTTCACTGGGGCGCTCATGGGGCTGGGGCTTGGGGGGCGAGTGCGGTAGTGCTGGTGAGACAGGCCGCGAGTGCCCGGGCGAAACGCTGGTTCCCGGCGCGGGAGAGATGTCCTTGGTCAATGAAGTCAGAGGCCACCCACCTCAAGCCGAGTATCCCGCGGGCAAACTCCACGCTTTCCTGCATGGCGACCTTGGCCATGCTCTCATTATACGCGCTCATCACCTTCTTCAGATCGCGGTCGCGAACGAACGGGAGCCATCCGTAAGGCTTTTCCGACGTGAGAGCCTCGTAGTTGAGCAGCTGCGGGACGAAAACCGCCCGCACGCCCTGCTTCCGGCAGAGCGCGGCGATCAGTGAGAGGTTGCGCTCGTAAAGGCCCAGCGCGCGCTGGTCGATGCGATCCGTGAGGGTATCCGGCGTGCCCCTAAGGCTCTTCTGCTTAACCGCATTCCCGTCCATCCCAGGGAAGGCGAGGCGGAAGATCAGCCTCTTGGTGCAGTAACCTGCCGCGGTGCGCTCCTCGAAAAAGCGGCCACTCAGCCCGAAGGCCATGAGCCACTTGCCGTGTGAATCCGACCAATCGGGCGAGAGGTTGCGCACGTGCTGGAGCTGTGCATCGTTCCAGCCCAGGTAATAGACCGCAATATCCGGCTGGATGTCAGAGAAAAGCAAAGCAGTCTGCGTCAGCGCTTCTGAGCTGGCGTACCCCGGCACGCCCATGTTAATCACCTCGTACTTGGTCCCCAATTGCCTGCTGAGGAAGAACTCCCAGGTCTCATCGTCCGAGACGCCGACGCAGTATGTCGAAGACCCCCCGAGCGCCACTATCCGAACCCGGCCAGTCGGTGGTTTCGGGCGCGCAAATTCGGGTCCGCGACATCCAAAGGAGTTATGGGTGAACCGGACGCCGTTGCGGTGCCCGGAGATGCTTGGAAGGAGGCACTCCCCAAAATAGGGGTGCAACTCGACCATTCCGTGCATGGAGGCGCGGCGAGCCGCAGAATACCACCCGCCGCCGCGTACGCGGTAAGCCACCTGGCAAGCCGCTTCGATGCTCGCCAGAATGATGACCGCAAGAGAGACCCACTTGGCCACCACGCGCAACCTCAGACACATGGAATACTACTATCAAACGAGCCTCCGCCCGACAAGCGCAAAGGCACGGCGCGCCGACACACCTGAATCCTTAGCCAAGGCCGCGGCACTTCGTGCGGGGACGAAGGTGCCGGGCAAGCCGGGTAATCTCGAAGCGAAAGACGCCGGGACTACGCTTCCTTATGCCTCCCAAAGGCAGTCTTGGTTGCGGAGCGACGCGATTGACAAGTCCGCCCGCTTGCGGGACGGCGCGTAAACACACCCCACCTTCCCCGTCAGCCGGACGAGTTGCAGCAGTTGGACTGGAGGTTTTCCGCTAGCCCGAGTCCACCACCTCCAATACCGGCCGGCCGACCTTGCGCTTGGGTAGCCATTTGTCCACAAAGAGCCGCCACCACCGCAGCCAGCCTGCCGGAACGCAGATGCGCGCCACTTCATACCGGGCGTGGCGACTCACACTGACCGGCACGGTCAACAGATGCCGCATGATGGTGGGGACACGCCAACTCTGCGCATCATCAGGAACATCCAGCACTTTGAGGCTAACCAACAGGTTGTGGGCCAGCATCGCAATTGCGTAAAAGGCCTGATTGGCGATGAGGTCCAGGCACGGGGGATGGTGCAAATCCAGGCCGCTGAGCACATCGCTGAAGCCTTGCTCCTTGGCCCCCTTCAGGTGATGGCGCTCAAAGACCGCTGGCGGAGTGTCCTTTTCCCCAGCCCGGCAGGCCCCGTAGGCGTAGCGCCACATCAGGTTGCCATCGTTCTTCCAGCGCACCGTGGCAAACTTCTGCACCTGCGCGCACTCTCCGGGCTGGTGCTTGACCCAGGTATATTGTTCCTGCGGTTGGCCTGCCGGCGGCAGGGAGCGTATGTGCAATTGACCGAAGCCGAAGCGGCTTTCCGCGTGCTCAAGAGCGAGGTGAAGATTCCTCCGATCCGGCATCGGTTGCCGGAGCGGGTCGAGGCCCAGGTGCTGGTAGCCTTTCTGGGCTACTGCCTGCGCGTGTGCCTGAAGAAGCGAGCGGCGCGGGTGGCGCCCAGCTTGACCCCCTGGTCGGTGTTGGACCAGTTGGGGCGCATTGTGCTGGTGGATGGTGCGGTTCGAATTGGCGGACGGGCGGATGATGCGTCTGCCGCGGATTACACAGCCCGAACCGGCGCAGGCGTTACTGCTGGCGCAGTTGGGCTGGAGTCTGCCGGCGCAGCCCTCGCCGCGCATCCATATCAAGGAGGTGAGTCTGATGATCTGAACCTGGCCCGAGTTACTTTTGTGTGGCCGACCTGTGCGGCCTTGTCTTCGAGTTTCCGAAGAAAAATGCAGGTCATGCCCTGAGAGTGCGAAACTTGGGCTAGCCACAATTCGTGGGTCAAAATGGCACAGCCCAGGGGCAGGCAGGCGAGTCCGTTACGCAGTGGCGACCGGCGGCAACGCCACTGGAGGCTCGAAGCCCGTCGCCGCCGCTCGCCTGCCTGCCCCCGGGCTGTGGTGCCTGGTTGAAAAAGGGCCGTTTGGCGTCGCAAGTCATTCTGCATCAAAGGCCTGCGTGTTCGTGACATGATCAACTTCGTTGGCAATTGCGTTGAGGAATTTACTCACAATTGTCCACATTCCATTTGACAACAATTGCCTTGGTGGTAGTTTAAGTTGAGTCGGTCTGCACGGAGGACCTATTCGCGACGGGCGACAGACCTCCGCACTGCGGATGTTTGGGCTGGTGAAAGCGTCAGCCAAAAGCGGTGGTCGGCTCGACGTGTCTGGGACGACCTTGCATTTGTCCCGAACCCGCCAGGGGATCCTGCAATCTCGAACAAGCGCCTGCATTTGCTCACCCAGCAATTACAGCACGAAATGAGAGAAAGCAGTCTTCTGTGAATACAAAACCAACCTCAAGGAAAAAGTCGTGGATGTGGATGCAGTTCGAAGCGGTAAAAACGATTTCATATCAGTGATGGACCCGGACATTCCAGGTATCCGACCCTACTTTGAGGTCGATGAAGAGGGGTTGCAGACCATCGCCGGACTCCTCGCCTCGGGGCAAATCACGAACAATGGGCGGCATGTCCAGGAATTTGAAAAGTCGCTGGCCAACTATTTAGGCGTCAAAGAAACCGTAGCGGTTTCGAGTGGGTCGGATGCACTCTTGCTCGCGCTCAAGGCGCTTTCTCTTCCTTGCGGCCGAGTCATTCTTCCGGCCTACACGTACATCGCAACCTTAAACGCCGTCGTCCAGGCCGGCCTTGAGCCTGTGTTCTGTGAAATCGAAGGCGGCTCATTCACGCTGGACGTTAAACATTTGGCCGAGCTCTTGGCGCAGCAGACCGCTGTCCGTTGTGTGTTGCCGGTGAATGTTTTTGGCGTGCCGGCCGACCTCCCCGCGATCCGCAAGCTTTGCGATCGCGCCGGAGCAAAACTCTTGTATGACAATGCCCACGGCTTTGGGACGGAAGTAGCTGGTTTGCGAATCTCGCAGGAACCTGACGTGCAGGTCTTTAGTTTTCATGCCACAAAGACGCTCCCCGCCGTTGAAGGTGGCCTGATCGTGTCGGACAATCCGGACATCATCGCCCTAACGAGGCGTTTACGATGTCACGGCCTGGCGCCGGTTGCCGCAGAAGCAAGACCTGGATTCAATGCCAAAATGGACGAGATCAGAGCGGTCATCGGTAGGAACTCGTTGCAGCATTTTCCAGAAACCCTGGCGCGGCGGCGCGCCTACGGGCATCGCCTGATGGAGTGCTTTGATCGCTTTCCGGGCGTTTATAAAGCGCAGGTCATCCCTGAAAATGTGAATACGAACTTCCAGAATCTAGGTGTCTGTTGCCCGCCTGCGACACATCTTGGCCTCGCCGCAGTGCTAGCCCTATTCAAATCGCGTGGCGTCGGAGTTCGTTCTTATTTTGATCCTCCGCTCTATCGGTTCACCGGCTTTGCTCCCGAGGCTGCGCTACCGGTGACGGAGTGGGTCTGGCAAACCTTAATTTCCTTTCCGATTCATAGTCGGATGACCGAAGCGGTGCTTTTAGGAATCGAGCAAGCGGTGGCAGAAGTCGCTGAGAAGTTATGCTCACTCCCCTGAAGATCGGCGCTCCTAGTGCGGAGGTGGGAGCGGTCATTATGGCTGGCGGCAAGGGATCGAGATTCGGGGAATTCGGCCGGAAGCTGCCCAAATGCCTTTTCCCACTTCCAGGTGAGCATACGTTGCTGACTCGCCTAATGCGGCAGTTGCATTGCTCAGGAATTCACAGGGTAACGGTCTGCTGTTCGCCAGAAAACCATTCCGTGGTCGCGGCTTTTTTGGATGCCTACCGTGCAAAGAACGAATGCCCAGGTGCGCAAATAAAGGCGGTCGCGTGCGTGAGCACCCGCCTCGGCCCTCTCCCGGCGCTGGCTGAGACTTTATCAACTGTCTCGGCCGGTTGGTATCTTGTCTGCCTGGGCGATATCTTTTTTGCAGAAGCAGCCTTTAATTCGTTTTCTGGGGCCTTTGCGCAAGACTCATCCGTTGACGGTTTCCTGCTGACGGGGACCGATGAAACGTCCCGGGCGGGTTCTGGAACCGGAGCGGTAGCCTGCAATGGAACTGTCGTTCGCGCGATCTCGTACCGGCCATTTCCACCTGGGCAGATTGTCTCAGCGCAAGTGCGATACTGGACCGGCTCCGTCTTCTTTCACGCGAAGTTGGTTGATGACTTGCGCAGACACCTCGGTGAATACCGTGAACAGCCATTGGAAACATGGCTTCAAGGTTTACTCACCCGCGGCTCGTGCTTCGCGTTTATCGAGGCTGGGCCGTTTGTAAACGTGAACTCAATGCGCGAGTACCAATACTTCCTGACGCGGAAGCGGGGCGCTGGTTAAACTGGTTCATCATGATCAGAGCGGAGAACCGAATTGACAGCACGACCTCGCCGGGGGCCGCTTGGGTTGAACGGTTTCTCTTGCCGCAGTTTGCTCGACGCTTCTCGAAAGACCGGTCCGTCTCCTGTCTTCAGATTGCTCCAGACGATGATTCGGAGGCGCAGAGGCTGTGCCAACTCGGCCACAATTGCGAAATGACCACGCCGACCACAGACCTGAAACTTCCGTTTGGCGAAGCGAGCTATGATTTTGTTTTTACGGGACGGTTTCCCGTTCTGGCGTCTGAATGGGAAGCTCGGATCACGCTGGCCAAGGAACTGTATCGAGTTACCCGGCGCGGGGGGGCGCTCCTCCTCGCGATGGGCAATTGATCGAGCCCTGTGGACCTGACCAAGAACGGGCCCTGGCTGCACGGAACTCGGGCGCGGCATTGTCTGTCGCTTCCGGAGGCGCGGGCCATACTGGTCCGGGCAGCGGGATTTGAATCGCTGGTTCCGCTCAGCGTGTCTGGTCATTTTGGGTGGCACCGTCTGCCCCACTTGTTGCAGCCGCTTGGTCAAATCTTGGATGTGTACTGGCGATTCGTTGCAACTCCCAACAGAATTTGGCTTTACTCCAGCCCGCTGAATCCAACTCTACTCTTATGGCTGAACAAGAATTAGGCGGAAAGCAAAAGGCAGGACCGCCGAGGCCAACGCCGGCCATCACCATTCTCATCGTAAATCGGAATTCTGCTTCTTATCTTGCCGCTTGTTTGCAGAGCCTGGTCGAGACGCACGGAGAAACTTCCGTCGAGTTGCTTTTGGTTGACGGGAACTCGACTGACGAGAGCGTTGCGGTTGCCAGGAGACTTTGGCCAGCCGTGAAGGTAACCACGGTTCCAGAGGGTCTTGGTTATGTACGAGGGAATAATGTCGGCCTGAAGCAAGCTCGCGGGCGTTACACCATGTTCCTGAACAGCGATACCGTGATCTATCCGGGGGCGTTACAAGAGTTGATTCGATTTCTCGATGCTCACCCGGAAGTTGGAGCGGCAAGCGGTTCCATCTTGAATCCGGACGGTTCCGATCAGGGGGTTGTGCGCCGTTTTCCGACCATCATGAACGGCATCTTTGGCCGACGTTCCTGGCTGTCTCGCCGGTTTCCCAATAATTGATGGTATCGCCAATACATGCAGAGCCGACAAGAACATGGGGCGGAGCCGTTTCGGACGGAAATCCTCTCCGCGTGTTCTTTGGTAGTTCGCAGCGACTTGGCGCGGGAGATCGGTGGCATGGACGAGCGCTTCCGCTTTTATTGGGTCGACGCCGAATTCTGTGGGCGGATCGAGCGGCATGGGTATCAAATCTTTTGTGTTCCCCGAGCCAGAATTGTGCACCACGAAGGGAAAGGCGGCAGCACGGATACCTTCGCGAAACGCCTGCGCATGAACAAAGCCTTTCACGACGGTGCTTACCTGGCGTACGTCGAGCATTGCCAGTTGGGGAAATTCCATCCGCAGAGGCTCTTGGCGAAAGCGATGCTGACGACACACTTCATCCTGCTGATCGGCCTACAGTTGCTTCGCCCCGGCCGGGCAACTTCGAGCGGGGGTAAAAACTGAAACCCAAGTGCAAGGCATCGTTTTTCGTCCGGTTGCCAGTCGCGTCCTGCTAGCTCTGGTTTACCAGCGGTGGCGGGGGCGGCCGTTTCTCTTTCGCGGAGGGCCCGTCTGTCTCGAAGAGATTTCGCCAAAGCCACTGCCCGGCCCGTCCTGGGTGCGCGTTCGCAGTCGGTTGGCGGGCATTTGTGGGACTGACCTCAACACCCTTCAACTACGGTTCTCCTTTAAGGGCGCAAATATGGCCCGCAAGCCGAGCCTTAGGCAAGCATTTTGCCTCGGACATGAGGTTGTCGGGGAAGTGGTTGAACTCGGATCAGCGGTCAAGAACTGGGCTCTCGGGCGGCGGGTGGTTCTGGTGCCCGGCGCAGCCTGTGCCGCAATGGAGCAGACGCAGCCTTGTGATATGTGTGAACAGGGGCTACCCCTCTTGTGCCTGCGTCGGGATGGTTTCATTCCGCAACTCTCCCATGGGGCAGGTTGGTCTGAGAGTATGGTCCGTCACCAGTCGGAATTGATCCCCATTCCCAACGACATTACGGATGACCAAGCAGTGCTGCTTGATCCTCTTGGCTGTAGCGCTCATGCGGTCCTGCGCCGGCTTCCTGAGGCCGCTGATCCAGTGATTGTGATTGGATGCGGGACCATCGGTTTGGGCATGATTCTCGCCCTGAAAGCCTTGGCGATCCCGATTCACATCATCGCCATCGCAAAGTATTCGCACCAAGCAGTTCAGGCGCGAGCCATGGGCGCGCATGGGGTGTTACAATATTCATCCGGCTGCCTTTACGAGGAACTCGCCGCCCAACTCGGGACGGAGGTTTTCGGGACGGGAAGGAACAACCGCCTTCTGCACTATGGAGCCGCCGTCGTTTATGACGCGGTCGGGAGCGGGGAAACGCTGCACCACGCGTTGCGCTGGACCAGGCCCCGAGGCGCGGTTGTGCTGGAGGGGATTGTGCCCCGGCCCGCGCCACTTGATCGCTCCGTGATTTGGCTCCGCGAGCTGAACGTGATTGGGGCGCATGGCCACGGCTGGGAGCACTACGAGGGTCGCAAGCTTCATACCTTCAACCTCGTCATTGACTGGATCAAGCAAGGGAGATTGAGCGTGGATGGATTGATTAGCCATCGCTACCCGCTGAAAGATTACAAGCAAGCAATCCGTACCGCTACAGCCAAAGCAAGTTCAGGAGCCACGAAAGTTCTCCTGCAGATGAAATCCAATGACTAGACGATTGATCGATCTGTTGGTCGCGGCGATCACACTGATCACTTTGAGTCCGCTGCTTGCCCTGATAACACTCCTGGTGTGGGCCAGCAATGGGCGGCCAATCTTTTTCATGCAGTCGCGCGCGGGACTTAATGGCGTGCCCTTCCGCATGATTAAATTTCGGACGATGCGTCGGAACGCCGAGAAGACCGGAGGTTCACTCACATTTAAGGCCGACCCCCGGATTACGCCAGTCGGCCGCTTTCTCCGGCGTTGGAAGTTTGACGAGTTGCCGCAGTTGCTCAACGTCCTGGTTGGCGAGATGACCATCATTGGTCCGCGCCCCGAGGTTCTCGACTGGATCGAGCGTTATACGACGGAACAACGCCAGATACTCAGGGCCAAGCCCGGCCTGAGTGACCCGGTGCAAATCTTGTTTCGCCACGAGCAGGACTTCCTCACCAGTACGTCCGAGTACCAGAAGCTTTTCGCCATCAAAGTGCGCAAGCAAATTGAGTATCTGCGTTGTCGTACCCCCCTCTCGGACATTGTGACGGCGTTCCGCACGTGCCGCGCGCTTTTCCCATCGAAAGCATGCGAGGACGAACTCGCGATCTACGCCCAAATCCAATCGACTACGGATTCAGAGGCCACCGACAAACCAGGATCTGCCAGGCGCGTTAACAATGACGAACCATGAAAATCGGGCTGTTCACTCTGGAGATCGGCCGTAAAGTCGGCGGTCTGGAAGTCTATGAAACGAACTTGATCCAAGCTTTGGCCCGGGTCAACTCCTGCAACGAATACCATATCTTTTGCTTGGATCCACGAGTTCGAGAAATCCTTGGTCCGCTCGCGGACAACTTCCATTACCACGTCCTGCCGGTGAATCGGTACCGAGGAGTTCTTTGGGACGCGCCTCAAGCGATGGCGCGTGCGCAACTGGATTTGTTTCACGCCCTGTTTGTTCCGCCGCCGTTTACCTCCGTTCCATACGTTTTAACGCACCACGGTTCCGAAGTGATGGAGCGCCCCGATTTTTATCCTTTTGGGCTAGGGTTGCGGATGCGGGTTCTCTTTCGTCGGGGGTTTAAGAAGGCCCGGCTCATTATTGGCGTGTCCGATTATGTTTACGACTATCTTACTTCGGTACGTGGCCTTCCCCGGGAGCGCGTGAGGATGATTCCCGACGGTTGCGGTGGAGGATTTCACCCCATGGATAAGTTAGCGGCACACAGGGAAGTTGCGAGCCGATACGGATTGGAGCAGCCGTATATCATCACGGTCGGCCGGATCGAACCGCGCAAGAACCCGGTTCGCGTACTCGAGGCCTTCGACAAGTTCCGACGTTCCGTGGCAAACGCACCCAGGTTGGTGTTTGCGGGAATGAAAACCTGGAGCGCCAGGGATTTTGACCGCACGATACAAAAACTTGGGCTCAAAGATTTCATTGTCGAACTTGGCTATGTTCCCGACGAGCATCTCTCGTCGCTCTATGCGGCGGCGGAGTTCGCGGTCTTCGCATCGCTGTGGGAAGGTTTCGGTTATCCCGCCTTGGAAGCGTTCGCGACGGGGACTCCTTTACTCTCCTCGCGCACGACCAGCCTTCCGGAAGTGTGCGGCAACGCCGCTCTTCTGGTGGATCCCTACTCGATCGAGGAAATCGCCTCAGCGATGGCGTCATTACATAATGACCAGCGCCTGCGCGAAGAATTGATTCACAAAGGGCACGCCCGAGCGGCGTCGTTTTCTTGGGATCGCACCGCGCGTGAAACAGTGAGCGCCTACCAAACCGCCGCGGACCAAGCCATAGGGCTATGATGAAATGAAGTCCAGTTTGTCTAAGGGCTCGTGCAAAAACAAGTTCCGGGATCTGATTGCTTGGGGGTGGAGCGTGAAGCGTGCGAGCGTCGAGCGCGGCAAGTGCCACGATGCCCTCACGCTCTACGCACCGGCCCACCGCACTTGGCCCTCCCGCACTTCCTTGACATCACGCCGCGGGTTTTGTAGCCGGGTAGAGTGCAATTGAGTGAAACCAAAAGGCCGAGGTTGTGGCCGCTCGTGCTCGTGTTGTTGGGCTTGATCTTCGCCTTCCACCTCGGCGGCGCCCGGCTCGGCAAATCCCTTTATCGCGCCACCCACCTGGGCACCGCACTCGAGTACGCCCACGGCTCGATCAACCTGTTGCGCCCCGTCATTGTCGGCTTCAACGCGACCGGCACGCCCACCGCCCTCGAACTACCGGTTTGGCAAGCCGCGGCCGCCCTGGCCTTCAAGCTCGCGCACTCGACCTGGTACGGGTTGGCCAGCCTGGTATCGCTCCTGTTCTTTGCCACCTGCCTTTGGCCCTTCTTCCAGTTGGCGCGACAATACGTGGGCGAGCGCGCGGCCGGTTGGGCCGCGGCCTTTTTCCTGGCCGAACCCTTGATTGTCATCATGGCGGGCGAAGCGGCCACCGAGGGCCTTTGCCTGACGGCGATGCTCTGGTTCATTTTCTTCGTCAACAAAATGATCCGCACCGGCAACGCGTGGTGGTGGTGGCCGGCCACTCTCTTCGGGGTCCTGAGCGCGCTGCTCAAGGTGCCGCTGTTCTTTGCCGCCGGACTATGCGCTGTGTGCCTGCTCCTGGTCAATGGCATCGGCGCGTGGCGCCCGTGGGCCCTGCTCGCAATGGCCGGGGCGGCAGCCGCAGCCGCCTTTGCCTTGTGGACCCGATACACCGACTCGCTCGCCGCCCAGGCGCTTTACCCCTGTACCGAACTGCGTCTCTCCCACAGCCCCTGGATTGTCCACTGGTTCTTCGGCGACTGGCACTACCGGCTCAGCCCCGGGCCTTGGCTTAAGGGCGGCTGGCGCTTTCTCCATGCCACTATGGGCACGCTGCCGCTGAGCGCGCTGTTGGTCCTGGCCCTGGTCCGCGCAGGCAACCAGCTCCCGAAGCTCTGGCTCCTGGCCACCCTGGCAACCACTTTTGTCTTCACGCACTTGGTCTTGGAACATCGGCACTACTACCTTATGTGCGCTCCCGCCGTGGCGATGTTGTGCGGAGCCACGCTGGCCCGCTGGGAGGATTTCTGGGCCCGGGAAATGCCCGTCCCCGCCCTCCGCCTGGCCCTGGCCGGTGCGGTGCTTGCCTTATCCGCCGTTGATGGCGTCATCACCATGAAAGTGGCCGGCGACTATGACTATTTCCCACAACAAATGAGCGCCGAAATCCTCCGCCACACCCGCCCGGGCGACCGACTCCTGGTCTATACCTGCGACCCGATCTGGGGCGGCGAAGTCCTGTTCCGTTCCGGCCGCAAGGGGCTTTGGGTGCCGATCCTCGAAAGCGAACCCAATGGCCCCACACCCAAGGGACTGTTCGATCTCCTCGACAACGAAGCCGACCTCAACCGCCTCAAGTCTCTCGGCTACAACAAGCTGGTCCTCATCAGCGAGTCCCCGGTCCGCTACGCCGTCGCCGCCTGCAATCCCGGCAGCAAACGAAAACGAGCCCGCTACCCCGAGAAGCTCCCCGCCGCCGTCCAGGCCTGGCCCAACGTTTGCCGCACCGAAGACATCCTGATCAAAACCGTCCCCTGAGCCGAGCGAGGCGGCCACGGGGGGGTGTTGCTCCTGGCGGCCACGGTCTCGTTCCTGCCCACGGCGGCGCTGAACCTGCATTACTGCGGCGATTGGTCGGGACTGCGGCTTGAACGCGCCGGCATGAAGATGAAGAACCCGTGGGTGGGTCTCTGGGGGAACGCGTTGCTGCTCCTGCTGCATAACCTGGTGCCGCCCATCTTCCCGGCCGCGAATTGGTGGAACAGCTCCGCCCTGTCGCTCCTGCCCCCGGCGCTGGCGCGGCCGCTCGAGGCGAATTTCGAGAATGGGTTTCAACAGGTTAAAGAACTGCCGACGGAAGACTGGGCGGGGTTCGGTTTCGGCCTGAGCGTGCTGGTGTTGGTCTCCTTCCTGGCGGGGCTGGCGGGGGCGCGTTGCACGAAGTTCCAGGTGTTGGCCCGGCTCATTCCAGCGACGCGGCGGAGCATGTCCCGGCCGGAGCAGGTCGCGGAGGCGGCGGCCCCGGTCTTCGGGAGGGATGCTCTGCCGACCCGGCTCCGCTGGTGCGTGATGGTCGCTGCGTGGGTGGCGTTGGGGGCGTATTGCGCCAAGTCGGGTGTGCAAGACGGGGCGCGCCTCATTTCTCCTTACTACCCTTTGCTGCTGCCCTTATTGCTGTTGAACCCGCGGCAATCGGAGATCGTTCGGCGGGGCTGGTGGCGGGTCATGGCGGGGGCGGCGCTGGGCCTCGCCTTCCTGGTTCTGGTCCTGACCCCGGGCCGGCCTTTGTGGCCGGCCCAAGCGGTTTTGTCAAGGGCGCTTGCCAGCCATCCCGGGCACCGGTTGCTGGCGCGGGCCCTCAATGTTTATGCGGTGTACGCCGCTCGCTCCGACCCGCTGGCCAACGTCCGGGCGCTGCTGCCGCCCGGATTGAGGGTGGTGGGGTTTCTGGCCGACGGCAATGATATCGACATTTCACTGTGGCGGCCGTATTTCGAGCGGCGGGTGGAACATGTGCTGCTCGCGGATGCAGGCGCGGCGACCCGGCAGCGGCACATTCGCTACCTTGTGGTTGGGGGGGCGTTTTTGGCCTCGCAGCAGACTGCGCTCGCGGATTGGCAGCGGCGGACGGGGGCGGACCTGGTGGCCAGCACGACCGCCACGTTACTAGTGGCCGAAGGGCCGCAGGCCTGGTACGTCGTGCGGCTGCGGGACTGAACGGGCCGGCTGAACTGGAAGAGGGTTTTGTCACCGTCGCGGAATTGAGCATTTTTCATATCAAGGGAGGAAACAGGGTTGGCCGCAGGCATTGTTACCGGCGGGCCATTTGGAGAACGGATCGGGTTTGTCGGCGCAGAGCAGGGTCATGACCGGCTCGCAATGCTCATCACGATGAGCCACTGCAGCCCAGCGGTCCTACTTGCAAATCACCGTGAAGTTAATACCCGCTCAGCTTCAGTCTGCGTACCCCTGAGGATGAGCTTTGTGCCATTGCCAGGCGGCCGCGACGATGCTTTCGAGACTCTGATGTTTTGGTTTCCAGCCAAGTTCACGGATGGCTTTTTCCGCTGAGGCGACGCGTCGCGGCGCATCTCCAGGGCGGCGCGGTTTCTCAATGGTTTTGATTTTCTGGCCCGTGATTGTCTCGCAGCATTGGATTACCTGACGGACGGAATAGCCATCGCCGTTGCCGAGATTGTAAAATCCCTGTCTGCCGGGCTCGAGTGCGAGTATGAACGCCTGGGCAAGGTTGCGGATGTGGATGTAGTCCCGGATGCAGGTGCCGTCCGGCGTTGGATAATCGGTGCCGGAGATTTGACAGTGGGCCGACTGCCCGAGCGCGACCTTAAGCACATTCGGAATCAGGTGGGTTTCCACTCGATGATGCTCGCCGAAATTCTGGCTAGCGCCCGCCGCGTTGAAAAAACGCAATGCCACAAATTCCAAGCCATGAATCTGGTGATACCACCGGAGGATCTGCTCGAACATCAATTTTGACTCGCCATACGGATTCGACGGGCGTTGAGGCGAGTCCTCCGTCAGAGGCACCTGATCTGGCGTACCGTTGGCGTAAGTGACGCAAGTGGAGCTGAAGACAAACTTTTTTACACCTGCAGCACCTGCAGCATCGAGCACCTGCAATCCCTGGACGACGTTGTTGCGAAAATACTTGCCGGGATTCGTCATTGACTCCCCGACCAGCGCACTGCCTGCCAAGTGAATAATGGCTTGAGGCGCGGCCAGTTTGACGGCCGAAACGGTATCGTTCTGCATTTCCGGCCGAGCCAAAATTAACCGAGCGCGGGGATCGACTGCAGCACGGTGTCCCCCGGTCAAAGTATCGTAAACCGTCACACCGTGCCCGGCGTTGAGCAAATTCTCCACCAAAATCGACCCGATGTAGCCGGCTCCCCCAGTGACAAAAACGTTCATGGCAGTGAGTGTATAAAGCTCAAGACTTGTCAGTCAATCTCAAAAAGGCACCGCCGGTGCCGGAGTTCGGTGAAACTCCCGAAAAATCGCACATTTCTATCGGCGGCTACTCACAAGACCGAGTTTTTCTCCCTCCGCCAGTTCGGGGAACCACAGCGCCTCGATCTTCCGGACGGCCTCCAGGAAAATCTCGCGGTGGTGATAATCGCTGGGAAGCTGCAGCACATTCCGGCTTCCGTGCTTGGCCAGTTTCGCAGGCAGCACCAGAAACTCATTGCAAATGGTTTCTACGGTGGCCGCCGCATAATCGTCAGGCAAACACAACCGCTTAAACCAATGGACATGTGAAACCGAGATGTAAACCCGTTCACATTTAGAGACCTGGGAGCGCGGTGAGTCGTGGAGCCTTTCCCGCAAATACACGGGCAGTGGCCGCCGCCCCACCAGGCTCATCTCCCTGCGCAGCACGTTGACCAACTGCGGCCACTCGTCCACGCTGAACTTGCGCAACCCCCGCCCCAACCTCCTCACCCGCGGGTCCGCGCTGAGCTTGAACACCGGCCCCGGCGAGGTGAGCTTGATCATGGCCCGGGCCGAACGCCCGGCGTCAACTGGAACTGCGGGACCGCCGCGGCGATGAACTTCTTCATCCGCTCGAAAGTCGGCCCTTCCTCGCCCGGGGGGCAGGTGGCCAGGCAGGCCACATAGGCCCACCGTTGCAGCACTCCGGTGCGCAAGAGGTCCCGCGCCATCCACCACATCCGTTGCGAATGCCGCGCCGTGTACTCCCCGTCGGCCACGAACCAATAAACATACAGCGCCCGCGACCCGGCGCTGGCGTCCTGGCCCGAGTTGGCCATCGTCGTCACCAGTTTCATCACCGGCAAATCGTAGGGCCGCGGCCGCTCGATCCGCACCTTTTCCTCCGCCGATTTGCCCTCGTCTATCCGCCACCCCGACCCGACAAGGCAATACTCCGGTTTGTGCAGGCTCGTCCGGTCCGCCCCCATCAGCACCACACTGGCGCGAACCTGGAAACGGTCCGGCGCGGTGTAGAACCGCTGTCCGAAGCTCGTGTCGGGCGGCAGAAAATCCACCACCACTTTGTCCATCTCCAGCTCGCGCGAGCTGTAGTCCAGCACCTGCTCCGGCAACTCCACGTGCATCCGCCGGCCGTCGGCCAGCGGGCTGGTCTTGACCCCAGGCCGGCCCAGTCTCTGGTGGGCCCGCGCGTAGGCCAATGTCCCCATCGTGGCAGCCATTATCGCCAGCGCCGCCGCCAGGCTTATCCATTTGGTTCGGTCCATGTCGTCTTGCCCTCCGGCTCAGGGCCGCCGGATTCGCCATTCTCGGCGGGGCGTTCCCGCAGCCAGTGCCCCGCCAGCGACAGGCCCGCGAACGCCAGCGCGTAGGGCATCAGGCTATAGACACCCAGCGGACCGCCCTCGTGGACCTTGTTTCCGGCCGCCTGGCCGCCCATCTCCGCCGCGATGATGATCGCCAGCATCCGCGCCAGGTTGCCCAGCACCGCCAACGGAAACGCCACCGCCACCAGCGCCGCCCGCTTCCACCACGCCCGAAACCAGACGAACGCAAACACCAGCGCCAATCCCACCGTCGCTATCAGGCTGTGCATCCCGCTGCACCCCGCTTCCACCTGGTACTGGTAGTGGCCGGCCTGGTTCATCAGCGCCGTGCCCTGCCGCTGCACGTCAATGGCCAGCAGATAGTTGGCCACAAAGTCCACCAACTGGCAAGTCAGCAGCCGCAGATGAAACGTCACCGGCTGCGCCACCTCGCCCAGCGGCACGCAAAAGACCAGCAGGAAAAACGGGGAAAAACCGCGCCTCAGCCACGCCGCTCCCCAGGCCAGCCCCATCACTCCGTAAAGCCCCGCCAACATGGCGAGGATGGACAATTTGGGCTGCTGCACCAGGAACGCGAACACGTGTAGCGCCGCCGCCAGGCCGATCAGCAGCAGTCCCGGCGGCCACAACCCCAGCGTCAGCCCCATCAGTTCTTTCCGCTTCCACCAATACAGCCCCAGCACCACCAACGGGACCACCAAAAGCTCACCATACGCATCGAGCATGAACGCGAACAACGACCGCGAACGCACGTAGCCCAGCGTCGAGTTGCCCGCGAAGTGGAACAACGCCGCCCACCCGGCCAGCAACGTCACGAACAGCCCCTTGTTCGGCAGCCGTTCCCAGCAGCCCCGCAGCTCCCCGACCAAGCTCTCGCGACGCCCCATGCCCGATGCTTCGTTCATATTCGGCCATTCACTCAACTCGTCGGATACCAAAACTGCGCGCTTTGCTCAACCAAAATTCGTAACTATTCCGCCGGGGACGTGCAGGAGAGGCTGTCGGAGCAGATTGGCCGCCATGGCACCTGGATCCGGCGCATCTCGCCGACAAATCCATCAGTATTGGCCTAAATCCACGGTTTCGTCCGACATGTTTTGCAGCAGTCAACCAAATCCATACACTGGTGCTACCAGATCTATCCTATCGGACCAGCGTTTCGACTCGGCCGGCGTGCATGGTGATCCTCGGGGGCATCCTATCCGGAGACCGTGAATGCAGCATCGGCTAGGCTTGGCAGGCCGGCTAACCAACGTCACGCAGAATGGCGCGACAACGGCGAGCTACAGCTATGACGCCAACGGCAACTGCACGAACGCCACTCGAAGCGCGCAACAGGAAATCTCCACCTATGATGTCCAGGACCGGTTGGTGCATCGTCAATCGTCCATTGTCAATGCCGATTATGCCTACACGGCCAACGGAGACCTTGCCACGCGCACGCTCAACGGTCAGGCCACGCAGTATGCCTATGACGAAGTCGGCAACTTGACGCTGGACGGCGCGTGACCCAGTCGGTTTTTCCAGCGGTTCGGCCAACCTTTACGCCTACGTGGGGGGTGCCCCGGTGAATCTGGTTGATCCCCTGGGCACGGGGCCAAAAATGTGGCAAACCCGCACAGTGACAGTCACCTTCAACGGAGGACCGGTGATGCTCCCAGGGACGGTAACCGTCGGCGCAGGCGAGGGCTGGCATAACGACCGGGATGTTAGGCTTATTACCCGGTCGTCAACTTGCCCTACAGGCTGCGGCAACCAAGCATGCTCCCTCTCCCCATCGGATGGGGAGAGGGCCGGGGTGAGGGGCCGTCCCTCTGTAGTGCATCCCACGGATTGCTCAGTAACCCCTCTACGTGGACTTCTGTCAGCATTTCTCCAACCTACGTTTCTGGACCAGTAACAGTTAGACCCGCGCCTGGATCGAACCAAGTCATTCGGTATGGCAACGAAGTGAAGCTATGCAGGGTCGTAAAACCCGTGCCGTCGGTCCCGCCATGGTCGGGGCCATCACGTTGGTCGGGGCGGCTCCGGGCGGCGCTGGCCACTCGTCGGCCTGCTGGCGGAGCTTGTGGCCCATCAGCGCGATGCCGATTGGGCCGGGCGCCCCGAGAACCGTCACGCGCGCCCGCTCACGCATTGGGCAAACCGCTCGAAGCTGCGGTCGTAAGTGCGTTCGACCTCGGGCGGAAAGCAGCACGCCGGGAGTTGGCGCTCGCTCAAGTGGTAGTGCAGGCAATCACAGCAGTGTCCGTGCCTGGGGCAGCCCGCGTAGGTGCAGGTGCAGCGTTGCGCGTTCACGGTTTTTGCGTTGGGACATTTGGCATTCATGTTCAAGCTGGCATATTCGAAGGTGGCAGGTTCAAGCCCTGTCGGCTCCACCACCTTCCAGAGCGAATCGGCGACTCGGCGGTTGACGGCAAGGCGCCCGTTGAAGGAAACTCCGTCCGTAAAACGGTTTTGATGACGTCATCTCATAAACTGCAAGGGTATATTTAGTAAGGCTTTGTGTGCATAAATGTCAGGGCATTGCCGGCAGCGTTACATCTGCCATTTGTCCATTTCGGCCTGGCCCTGCATCGCCGTGGAATAACGGCCATCGGGGTCGGGCTTGAGAGGCGGCTCCACATCCCAACCGTAACGGGGCAGCGAGAAGGACCTTTTGGATTGCACGGCCTCCTCCCAAAGAACGAACTGGCCACTGTAGCAGGCCATCTGGGCCACGATCGCCAGTGCGCTGCTGAGGCACATGTAATGCCCGTTGTTGATGGGTTTGCCCGAGCGGATCGAGTCGAAAAGCTCCCGGTGCTCGTTGTCGTAGAAGTCCGGGCGCGGCCCGTCGTAATGCCAGCGCTGCTCTCCCTGGATGGTGCAATCTATAAGGTTGCACCGGCCCTTGGCGCCGAGAATATAGTCGGCGGTCTTGCTGTAACAGGCATCCTGGTCACGGCAAAAGCCATACACCCGCGCGCCGTTTTCATACTCGAAGATGACGCACTGATGGTCAAACTGGTCTCCGTATTTCGGGGCGAGGCAGGTTTGGCGTCCTCCCATGCCCCAGGCCTGCTTGGGAGGCTTGTCTCCCAGCGCCCAGGAGGCTTTGTCCAGGCTGTGAATGAGCTGCTGGGCGGTCTGGTCGCCCGAGAGCCAGTTGAAGTGGTACCAATTCCACATCTGGTATTCCATTTCGCTCTGGCCCGGACGGCGGTCGCGCACGATATAGGGCGTGCTGACGTAAGTTTCCTGGATGGCGACGATGTCGCCAATGGCTCCGTCGTGAACGCGTTTCATCGTCTCGCGCACACCGAGGTCGTAGCGCCAGCAGAGGCCCGACACGAGGCTTAACCCCCTGGCTTTCGCCGCCTCGCACGCGGCCACGGAGATCTTCGAGCCCAGGCATGTCGATGCCGTGCGGCTTTTCACAGAAGACGTGTTTGCCGGCGGTCACGGCGGCCTGGAGCATGACCGGAATGAAATGGGAGGCGGGGGCGATCAAGACGACGTCCACCCCGCTGCCGATGAGCCGCTGGTAAGCGTCGAAGCCGATGAAGCAATGGTCGTCCTTCACTTCGACCTGGTCCGGCCTTGCGTTTTTGAGTTGCTGCAGGCCGGCCGTGAGGCGTTCGTCGAAGATGTCGGCCAGCGCAACCAGGCGGATGTCTTTGCCCGCGTTCAGGGCATTGCGGGCAGCCCCGGTGCCGCGTCCGCCGCAACCGATGAGGCCGATCCGGATGGTATCGCTTCCGGTGGCGTGAGCACCGCGTTCAATGCCAAGCTGGCCGAGAGTGGCCGCGCTCGCCAGCGCGGCGGAGGTCTTGAGGAAGCTTCGGCGGCTGGTAGCGGAGGAGGTCAACGACGCGTTTGAGTTCATAGTGAATTTGGTTCGAGCATAGCGTTTGCCTCGGTGTACGAGGCATTTGCGAAGAAGCCAAGCACAACCGGAAGGCACGAGGCCGGAAACCGCCCGGGCCAAATGGGACTCCCGACTGGTGCGCGCGTTGTGTTCCCGGCCGGTGGTCAGTCCCAGGCGGATCCAATTGACCCCGGTCACAGACCCCCGTGAAGCGCGCCGGGGCGATAGCAGACCTGGAAACTCACCGGCGCAAGCACCCTGGAGCATCCGGCACCCTACCCACTTGAGCTAGCCTCACGACTCGTGCGCATGTTCAGTTTTGTCGGGGACACTGTTCTGGACCCGTTCGCAGGCTCAGGGACGACGTTGCTGGCAGCGGCGAAAGCCAACCGGCCTCAAAGCCGAACTCAAGAAGTTCCTGGCTCCCACCGTGGCCTGGGGCAGCAACGAGTACCGGCGCGACCTGGACCAAGCTCAAGAAGTCCGCGCGGCGAATACGAGCTGGCCGGCGATTGCGCATCGGGATGGGTTCGGGCAGGTGTTCGGCGGCAAGGAAACCCCGCTGGCCCTGAAGCCCCTGGGCAAGGGCTTTGTCTGCTTCACGCTGCGGTCCGTGGCCGAGGTCCGGCCCGCCGCCGCCTGCTTCGAGGACGTTGCCGAGCGTTCGGCGGATGCCGCCCAGGTGGTGCTCGCCCGGCGGCTCATCGAGAGCAAGTCCGGCGCGTTGAACCTGGCTAACTTCGCGGACCGCTACCAGGCTGCGGTGCTGGACCTGATCAAGGCCAAGGTCGAGGGCACCGCCCCGGTGCTGGTGCCGCGCAGCCCGGCCGGCCAGGTCGCCAGCCTGATGGAGGCGCTGCGGCAGAGCGTGGCGCAAGCCGAGGCGACGCCCCAGCCGGTGCTGCGCAGGAACGGGCGCAAGCGACTAGCGCTGGCCGCGTGAACCAGGTCGGTCCCCTCAACCCGCCAGCTTAACGCACCCCGCTCGGGAGGTCGGCTCCGGCCTCCCGCGTTGGACCCGCGCCCATGAAACGGCCCGTGATTTCACCCGCCTGCTCGCCGCCAGTCAACGATAAGGCCCTGGAAAAGATCCTGAGCCGGTGCGGGGCCTATTATCACTCCGGCGACTTTTTCTACCATGAGCTGCTCAAACAGCGGCTCACCCATATCGGGTTCCGGGTCAGCTCCGTCGAGAAGCAGCCCTACCACCAGGTCTGGGAGGTTCGGCTGCGCGCAACCCTGGCCGCTCAAACCTACCTGCTCTTGACCAAACCGGCGCCCAAGCGCGATGCCTGGGCCGACGACCTGCTCCGGAGGCAACTCCGCTCGGAAATGCACGAGATCGTCCGGGCGCTGGGGCCTCCCGTCCAGAGGGACTGCCTGGGCGTGGTTGGCCACGGCGCGTATTTTCAGGTGAGCTTCATCTGGCCGGCGGGCAGGCCCGGGCTGTTGCTCAGCAAAGTGAAAAAGGCCGAGGCGTTCTCGTTCCTGATCCGGCCCTGGCTGCGCCGAATCCGCAACTGAAATATGCTGGCCCCCGTTCTTGCCCCCATGCTCGCGCAGAAGGCCCAGGCCCCGTTTGATTCCCAAGACCATGTGTTTGAGATCAAGTGGGACGGCATCCGGTGCCTGGCCCTGGTCGAAGCCGGGCGGGTTCGGTTGCAGAGCCGCCGCGGGTTGGACCTCACGTTCCAGTTCCCCGAGTTGGCCTGCCTGGAGCAGCTGCCCTCAGGCACTGTCCTGGACGGGGAGTTGGTGGTGTTGGAGGAAGGCAGGCCATCGTTGCGGCAGGTCCAACAGCGAGCGCTCCTGGAAAACCGCCAGCGGATCGAGTTTGTGAGCCGCATCAGCCCGGCGACCTACATGGTTTTCGATTTGCTTTATCTGAAGGGCAAGTGGCTCATGGCCTCGCCCTTCAGCCTTCGGCGCGAGGCGCTGCAAGCTTTCATCGCGCGGTTCCCGCTGCCGGGGGTCCTGGTGCCCGAAGGAGTGCGTACCCACGGGTGCCAGCTTTTCGCGCAGGCCATGCGCCTGGGTTTGGAAGGCGTCATGGCCAAGCGCCTGGACAGCCCGTATCTGCCCGGCAAACGTTCGCCGAGGAACAGCGGGGCCTGTCTGATGACCGCTGGGCGGACCCAGACCGTCGTGCCCGTCCACCGCGCCACGCCCCTGGCCTGGGACCCGTTCCACCAATCCCAGGAGGTCTTGCCGGGCTTGATCCAGGAGGTGTCTGCGATGGCGCTGGGCGGATTCAAATATCCGCGCAGGATCAGCGGCCGCAAGCTGAGAACCAGATTGACCAGGGAGGGAGTTGAGAAAATCGCCAGGGCCTTCCTCGGATTGGCGCACATGGATTCGGACTTCACCGACAAAGCTGAGGGAAATGGCAGGCCTCGTGTTTCAGCCATTGTGCAGAAGCAGGCAGAGGCGGGCAGCCCTGCCGCGTCCAGCTTGCCTTTGCTCGCCGGGGTCGGCTAAGGTCGTGCCAGGCATGGCGACCAGCGCGCTCCACCGCGAGAACGAACTCCAACCGCCCCAAGCCGGGGCCGGCAGCGGCAGGTTGCTCGCGAGCGCTCTCCTGGCTTCGTTGGGCTCATTCCTGTTCGGATTCGACACAGCGGTCATTTCCGGCACCACGGCGTCGTTGCGGACGGTCTTCGAGCTGAACGACAACACGCTCGGATTCACCGTGTCCAGCGCGCTGTTTGGCACGATGGCCGGCGCGCTCCTGGCGGGGCGCCCGGCGGACTGGTGGGGGCGTCGCCGCGTGCTGGGGTTGCTGGCGGGGTTGTTTCTGGTCTCCTCGGTCGGCTGTGCCGGGGCGTGGAGTTGGTACGCCTTGCTGGTGTTCCGCTGGCTGGGGGGTGTGGCCGTTGGGGCTGCGTCGGTCGTCTGTCCGGTTTATATCACCGAGATCGCCCCGGCACATCGGCGCGGGGTGCTGGTTGCGGTCAGCCAGTTGAATATCGTTATCGGTGTTCTACTGTCCTATTTTTCCAACTACGTCGTGGCCCGGCTGGTGGGCGCTGACAATCCCGCTGTATGGCGGTGGATGTTCGGCGTCATGACGGTTCCCTCGGTGGTCTTTGTGCTGGCGGCGGCCGTGATTCCGGAAAGCCCGCGCTGGCTCGTTAAGAAGGGGCGGTCCACCGAAGCCAGGGCCGTGCTGGTCCGGTTGGGCCATGGCGAGCCGGCAGCCGAGTTGGGGGAAATCGAGGCCTCGCTTCGGGAGGAGATGGCTGGCGCTCATCAACGGCTCTTCCAGCGCAAGTACCTCAAGCCGTTGCTGCTCGCCTTCATGATAGCGGCCTTCAACCAACTCGATGGCATCAACGCCGTGACTTACTACACGGCCGACATTTTCCGCATGACCGGCTCGGACAAGAACAGCGCCCTGATGTTGTCAGTGATGGTCGGGGCGACTAATTTGGTCATGACGCTGGTGGCGATGGCGCTCATCGATCGCGTGGGCCGCAAAGCCCTGCTGCTGGCCGGCTCCATCACATTCATGATTTCCCATGGCCTGGCGGCCTGGGTGTTCCAGACCCACGCTCACGGCTGGATTGTCCTTGCGGCCATGATGGGCATCGTGGGTTCGCACGCCTACTCGCAGGGGGCCGTCGTCTGGGTCTGCATCAACGAAGTGCTTCCCAACGCCGTGCGCGCCTCCGGTTCGGCGGCGGCCTGCATTCTGTTGTGGGTGCTGGACCTGGGAGTCAGTTGGTCGTTCCCGGTGGTGGCGGGCGCCTCGGGAGCTTATGCCTTCGCCTTTTTCGCCGCGATGATGGCTGCCCAGTTCGTCCTGGTGCTGATGTTCTTTCCCGAGACCAAAGGCCTCTCGCTGGAGGAACTCCAGCGGCGGCTGGGATAGCCGGCAACGGTCAGTCCGGCGGGAGGCACGTCCCAGCCCATTCCGTGTCAGGGGTGGGACCGAGTTCGAGCTCCAATTGTCCCCCTTGCACGACTTCTTTCTGCCGAATCCACCAGCGGTTCAGGGGCTGGCCGTTAAGCCGGGCGGATTGGATGAACCGGTTCTGCCGTGAGGAGTTCCGGGCCACGATAGTGAAGGTCTTGCCGCCGTAGTGGTGCTCTGAGAAATGGAGCGCGATTTTAGCGTAGAGCGGGCTGCCGATTTCATAGATCGGACTGACCCGGCAGCCGCCATCGGTTTGAAACAAGCCGAGCGAAGACATCACAAACCAGGCACTCATCTGGCCCTGGTCTTCATCGCCAAGGTAAGCATCGGCCGGGTTATGGCCGTAGTAGGCCCCCAAAACTGCCCGCACCCACTCCTGGCTCATCCGAGGTTTTCCGGCCCAGTTGAACAGCCAGGCAGCGTGCATGGTCGGTTGGTTGCCCTGATTGATAGGGTAGTCGGCAAAACGTTCGCCCGCGGCGTTGAAGCGGGTGGGGGCGGACTTCTCGAAGGCCTCGGTTAGCCGGCTGATGAATCGGTCGCGCCCCATGGCCTCGACCAGGCCCGGCACATCCTGCGGGACAAACCACGTGTATTGCCATGCGTTGCCTTCTACAAAACCTGGCGTCCGATACGGATCGAACGGAGTGACCCATTGGCCGTTGGCCTTGCGCGGCCGGGCAAATCCGGTCTCCGGATCGAAGACGTTTCGCCAACTCCGCGAACGTTTCAAGAACTGGTCCGCGATGTCCTTGCGTCCGAGCGCCAGGGCGAGTTGCGCGACGCACCAGTTGTCGTAGGCGTACTCGTAGGTGTTGGAACACCAGGATTTGCGCCATTCGCCTTTGACAGGGCCTTGCACCACCGGCCCGTCCTCGGCGACGTAGCCATACTTGAGGTAGTTCTCGAGGTTCTCGTTGCCGACGGCGCCACCGGCGGGATACAACTGCGGAAGCCTCGTTTGCATCTTTAGAGCCGCCTCGAGCACTTTCCTGGCGTCCAGGCCTTTGACCCCATGCTGGCAGGCCGCGACCATGAGGGGAATCTCATGCTCAGCCACCATCACACTGATATATTTCAACCCCCCCGGGCCCTTGGATAGCCAGCCGCATTTGTCATAGAGTTGGAGTTCCGATTTGGTCCACCGCGCGGACCACTCGGGGGCCAGCAAGTTCATCACTTGGTTCAGGTTCCAAAAGGTCGTCCACAATGCATCGGAACCCAGCATAACCGTGTCGGGGTCGTCGAGCTTCTGGCGGCGCCCATCGGGATCGGTCCACTGCCCATTGGCGTCGCTCCAGGTGTTGCGGCCGCTCAGGGCGCGGTAAAGGTTGGAATAGAACCGGCTTTTCTCCCGGGCGTCGGATGTCGTAATTTCCACGCGATCGAACAACTGGTTCCAGACGCAGCGCTGGTTCGACACCACGGCTGCGAAGTCCCACCCGAAGGGCTGGGCCATCTCCTGCTCGAGGTTGAGCCGGGCGTTGGCCACGCTCACCAGGGAAATACCGGTACGCACCAGGACCTTCTCGCCGGCGCCCGTCTTGAATTCCGCGAATGCGCCGCAATGGCCCGATTCTTTCAGGTCTTGGGCGTTGGTAACGACTCGTTGGCCTTGCCAGCCGCCCAGGCTGTCAAACGGGCGGTTGAATTGGGCCACGAAATGCAGATCGTAGTGCTGATCGCCGTTGTAGGGGAGCTCTGGCACAGCGGTCCGGATGGTCCCCGAAATCTCAGCAGGGCCCGTGCGGCGCGCTTCGGCGCCGAGCACATGCATCTGGTATTCCGCCGGAATCAGGAAATCGAAAAGCACCCGCGCCTGGTCGCTCGCCGGAAAAGTGTAGCGCTGCAAACTGGCCCGCGTCGTCGCGCTCAGCTCCACGCGAATGCCGCTGTCCTTAAGGAGCACCTCATAAAAGCCGATGCCACCTCGCTCCGTGGCCTTGTCGAAGCGGGAACTGTAGCCGGCCCCGTCGAGGCCGGGTTTTGTGCGAAGCGGCCCGGCCGTCGGCATCATGCCCAGCCCCGCCATGGTCCATTCGTGAATGTGACTGAAACAGTTGATCGCTTCGATCGAATACTCATAGCCGGCGCACCAACCTTGGGTCTGGTTGTCCGGAGAGATCTTCACCATGCTGAAGGGCATCCACGGTCCCGGGGCGATCATCCACCGCGAATGGGCCGTCCCCTTGAAGACGTCCACGTAATCGGCCGGCGTTGCGAGGGCGGAGGCTCGCAGGGCCAACCGGGTTTCCCCCAGCGACTGGCCGTCGGAGCTCAAGCGGACACGGGTCATTTCGCCGGGGGGCGAGGCCGGCGCCGGAAGTTCAAGGACCTGCAAGCCGGGTTCGATCTCCGGCTCCTGCGTTTCACCGTGGTCCATTTCAACCTTAAGCTTTCCGCGTGAGCCCGCGCGGAACAGTTCTACTCGAAGGGTGGCGGGTGACTCTTTGTTGTCTGACACCGCGTATGGGGCAGTCGAAACGGAGCGAATAATGGTGCTCGCTGCCGGAGCCAGCCGGAACTCCGCCGGGGTCTCCAGACGCAGCGAGTCAAACATCAGCCAACTTCCGGCCGTAATGCGCAGCGCGATTTCATTGTAGCCCAGCCGCAGCATCGAGGCCGGAAACTCGACCCGAACCACCTGCGGTTTGGCCGAAATCATGTTGCCGCGCGGAGAGTCATCGCTGCCGCCCGGCCGCAGTTCCTCTTCAAACACCGCGCCATTGACCGTGACTCTCAACCTGGGCGGGTGTTGGGGCGGTGTTTCTGCGACGTTGATAGCAAGGGCGCATTGGCCCGTTGCCGCCGTTTGCGCCAGCACGAACCCGACCGGCAACGTGTTCATTTGATCCCATCGTCCGTTGCCGCTGCTGCCGCCCCAGCCATCCAGTGGTCCGGGCAGAATGTAAGGCCAGTCGTTCTCCGGCCTGGACAGGCCAACGTAATAGGCCTGATCCGGACTGCCGAACCGTTGCAGGAAGGCCGTGTAGTTTGTGGGCGCCAGGGCAAACTCAGTGGCACGCTGGTCGGCCTGGCCAACCCGCCAAAGAGGTTCGAGCGGTTCCGCCGCGTGGCCGGCCAAAGAGACTGCCAGCGCCGCCAGAATAGCGCTGCCGAGCAGTGTGCCCTTGATGCTCGGCCGGAAGCTGCGTGGGGCCTCGTGAACGGGGTGAAGTGTGCCGGTAGTCATGTGGAACGCCATTCTGCGTGGCGCCGCAGAACGGGCGCAAGCTCAATGTTTCAACTGGCCGGGCAAGGCGGGCCCTTCCAAGAAACATCGCTCTCGGGCGACCATGTTGAGTTCATGGCATGCCGAAAACCTGCAACTGCCTGATGGTGCAACCCCCTTCCGGTCCGGGCTCGGAGAAGTCCTCGCTGTTGGCCCTGGCGTTCATTTCCTGTGCTCTGCTTCGTCCAGCAGGAGCAACCAGCCTTTTCCCGGCTTGGCCGGGATGTTGTCGCCGAGCTTGAATATTGCCTCTGGCTGAAAACTCCGGATGGAGGGCGCGTAGAGGCTCGCCTTGTTCGGGTCCAGGCCCAACGCTGCGCAGTTGATCGCCAGGCGCACCTTGTTTGTATCAGCAGCCCAACTCGCCAGCGAGACCAGGGTCTTGCCTTTTTTGACGTATGCCGTAGCCAGGACATTGGTCAAGCCGGTCTTGACCGGGCACAGCGGGTCCCAGAAACCGGACATTTTGGCATCCTGGATGCCGAACTCATCCCACACCTTCCAGATTGCCTGCGGATTACCGCCCCATCCCAGCCTGCCGGTCATGCCAAACAACATGCCGCGCCAGGGATTGCCGCCATCCTGCAGCATCTCACCAAAAAGCCCGTAAGGAATCCCCGCGATCTCGATGAGCCAATAGTCGGGGGACTCGTTGTAATCAAATCCTTCGCCGAACCAGAGGCTGTCGATGCAAGGGAACAGCTCCAGGTATTGGTTGGCGCAATTGTTCAGGCCGTATTCCAGATGGTAGTTGTTGCCGCTGTGAAAATCGATCAGGCAACCTTGGCGGGACTGCTGCATGACCTTGCGCACGCGCTTCATGATCTCGCGATCATAGCCCACGCCATCGAGGTAGAGGCCATCGATGCCCGCGTTGCGGATCAGCCAACCCAGGCCCTCGAGGTAGTAATTGTGCCAGCGGGACAGGCCGGTGGTGGCGATCGCCGCATCGATGCGGCCGTTGCCCAGGGGCGTGTGCCACGCCGGCACATAATGGTTGACCACATGTTCGCAGAGCCAGGAATCACCGGTCTTTGGCAGGGGCTGGCCGGCCCGGTTTTCCGAGAACTGATCGGCCAGATGAAAGCCCGGGCCGTCGATGAAGACCTCGGTGCCCAGGCTGCGCAAGGCCCAGAACTCGGCCGTATAGTTGCTCAGTTCGCGGATGGTGTAGTAGAGCTTGACCTTCATTTGCCGGGCATGCGCCTCGCGCGTATAGGCCGAGAGCTTGTCCAGTGTGAGAAAGGGATAGTTGATGTAGGGGTTGAGCGCGTCACCCTGGTGCAGGTTGATGAGCGTCGCGCCGGTGTCGGCGATTTCCGGGATGGGGCTCGAACTTTCCCGGTGAAAGTACCGCCAATGCCAGTGAGCTTTGTCCAGCAACTTCACCGGCGTAACCAGTAAGCCTAAGTTAAAATGGAGGACCTCCCCTGGCTCGGCTTTGCGTGGGCCGGTGTAGGCCCGGATGACCACCCGGTCGCCGGCCTCCTCCACCCGGCAGCCGCCGCGGCCGTTGTTGCTCCAGTCGCGATAGGGCCCCGACTCCTTCAGGTTCGCCAAGTCCCAGCGGTCCTCGACATGCTTGAGCTTGCAGCTCAGACCGACGTCCACGTTGCCGATCCAGAGTTGATTATTGGAGCGGGCCGGGTCCCACTGCCACTGCCAGGAGGCCGGGCGATAGCCGCCTTTGCAGCCCATGCCCATCATGTAGGTGGCCAGTTCCCGGCGCAGCGGGATTTCCAGGCGCACATCCTTGAGATCGACAGTCTGGCTGGCGCGCAACGCCAGCTTGAAGTTGATGTAACCGTCACACTCCATCTTGGCCACGCATTCAAGCGCTAACGGCCCGGCAGCCGACACCGCTTCCCAGGTGACGGCCCCGGTGGTTTGTGTGAGGATTCTGGGGCGCCCTCCCTTCCAGTCGAGCGATCCGGCAGGGGTCTCGACGACGAAAGCCATCGGCCCGGCGAGGAGTTCCCGGGCCGGGGCGTCCAGGGCGTTGATGTTCCGCGAGAACGTGCTGATGACGCTGTCGAGCAACCCGCAATCACTAAAGTGAACCTTGCGGCCCAAAACGGCGACCGTATGGTCCTCCACGGCTACCGGCGAGTAAGGGGCGAAGACTTCGTCATCCAGGCCGATAGTCGAGTCCAGCCAGCGCAACCGGGACTGGCGTGGGAGGTCGCTGTCTCCGGCGTCCGCCAGCACGCGCTCGGATACCTTGAGTTCGAACTTCACGGGGAAGGCGGGCACGTTGCCGGCGCCGAATGTTGCCGTGCCCCGATACGTTTGGGCGGGGGCCTCTTTCGGGACCTGGAGACCGAACCAGAGCGCTTGGACCAGCCCTTTGGCGACATGGATTGACTTGCTAACCCGCATTCCAAGCCAGTTGGTGCCCGCCAGG
The DNA here is from genome assembly GCA_963749495.1 of uncultured bacterium. GTDB lineage: Bacteria > Verrucomicrobiota > Verrucomicrobiia > Limisphaerales > UBA8199 > CAVQND01. The sequence goes on along the minus strand of CAVVMW010000006.1, from coordinate 1,083,889 downwards.
TTAAAGCAGCGCAACGCAGCGGCCGGGATCCGGCCTCCGTCGGTTCCAGTGAGATCGCTGAAAGTGACCGCCACGTTCTCGAGAGATTGGCCGCAGGCATACACGCCGGCCTGGAAGGAGTAGAACTCACCCCTGCAAGCCTGCCCGGCGAACGGCTGGGCGGGGCCCCTTTGCACCCAGCGCAGGGGCAATTCCTGCGTCATCCGGATCGGGTAACGGCGGTCCTCGAGAAACACCAGGAAAGGCCGGCTGCCGTGCTCGGCCAGGAACTGTTTCATTTCTTGGGCTGTCGGAATGATCTCCATCGGGTCGAAGCGATGAAAGTCATCGATGGCCTGGATTTCCAGCACTTGGGCCGCAGGCAGTGGAGGTGATTGGCCCGCGTTAATCTGTTCCGCCGCTGCGGCGCAGGCTGCGGACCATGCCTGCTCAGCCGTATTGGTGGGCGCCAGGTAGAGTGTGCTGGGGAAATACCATTGTCCGGCGGTCCGGAAAGGCAGGTAATAAACATAATATTGGCCGGGGGCCGTTGGCGGTTGGAAAAGCAGGTTGCCGCATTCGCGGGACACGCTGACTCGGACCACGTTCGCGACCCGCTTTCCCGTGGTGGCGTCCACCACGATGGTGTCCTTGTGTCCGGGGTTTGAGTCCCGGCGCCGCCAGGGGATGCGAGCCCATACTACGTCGGCTCTTTCGGCCACCGTAAGGCGCGCCCGGAGGTTGCCGAGACCCACGGGCGGCCACGCGGCGGTGGTGTATTGGAGGGGTGGTTCAGCGGCGGCGGCCGGACAGGTCAGAGCCAGCAGCGACAGTACCGCCCTGAAAACGTGGCCCTCAACGGGTCCGGTGATGTAGGCCAGAAGGCGCTTCCAATCCATATCGATCACAACGTTTGGTGCTGAGACTAACAGAGAACCTTCAATCGGCAAAGCTGAAGGGCTCACGCAAAACCCGAGCGCACAATGGTATGTTCCCTCAGCAAGTTTGCGCCCATCGCCGCACCCAGAGCACACAAAAGCGGCAATCACCGTCGTAAAGCACCACCGGTTTGCTCGGAGCGTTGGCGACCTGGCGGAGATGATTCACAGCCAACGTCTGGCAGAGTATTGATGGGCCCAGTTTGAATAGGAGGCCTCGGCCCCGGGTGGAGTCAGTCCGCCAGCCTGGCTCTAATCGTTACGCTGGCCGTCTTGAGGCCGTCGGATTTTGCGGTGAGTTTGATGGTTCCCGCCTGGCCGCGTTTCCCCTATCCGCTTCATGGGCTACTCCATCGGATGCCGGCAGGCTTGCCCACGGATACAGCCACGCCACCTCTTTGCCGACACCGCTCTCGGCACGTGCGTTGCCCCCCACGGTTTCCTCCGGCGCGGAGGGGGACCTCGGCTCCCCAATCAAAAGGAAGACCCGAAACACTGGCCCACTCGTAGTTGGGCGGCATCACAGAAACAACAAAAGCAGAAAGGCGAAAAACCATGCGACGCAAAGAGACAAAAACACCCGTTCGCGAAGTAAATCGCACGCTCTGGCTGGACCGCAGCCGCCTCAGGGTTCGCTGGGACCATAGACAACGATGACGCCCACGGCTCTCACCCCGACAAGAAGCAGCCTTCAGCCTCATCCAGGAGGCCTGAAGTTTTTCGGTTCTTTTCAGCCGATGCAAAAGACGAATATCGACTTCCCGGATTTCCCGCTCGCCTCCCCCACCGGCAAAACTGAACACCGGTTGGTCTGCGGAGATGCCCGCGACCTTTCGTTTCTCGCGGACGCGAGCGTGCACCTCGTGGCAACCTCCCCGCCCTATTGGACGCTGAAACAATACCAGCCCCACCCGGGTCAAATGGGACTCATCGAAGACTACGACCAATTCATCGAGGAGCTGAACAAGGTCTGGCGCCACTGCTACCGAGTTCTGGTTCCGGGCGGCCGGTTGGTTTGCGTCGTCGGAGATGTGTGCCTTTCACGCCGCGAACATGGCCGCCATCTGGTGATGCCCCTGCATGCCGACATCACCGTGGCCTGTCGGAAAATCGGTTTCGACAACCTGAACCCGATCCTTTGGCTCAAGATTTCCAATGCCGCATTCGAGGCCAACCGATGCAGTAAATTCCTCGGCAAACCGTACCAGCCCAACGCCATCATTAAGAACGACATGGAGTTTATCCTGATGCAGCGAAAACCTGGCGGGTATCGCCAGCCGACAAAAGAGCAGCGTGAGCTAAGCCAAATCCCAAAAGCGGAGTTTCGCGAGTGGTTCCAGCAGACCTGGAAACTCAGAGGCGCAAGCACCCGCGAGCATCCGGCGCCCTACCCACTGGAGCTGGCCTCACGGCTCGTGCGCATGTTCAGTTTTGTCGGGGACATCGTTCTGGACCCGTTCGCCGGCTCAGGGACGACGTTGCTGGCAGCGGCGAAAGCCAACCGGAACAGTATCGGCATCGAGATCGTGCGGGCATATTGCCGGCTGGCCTGCGCGAGGTTCACGGCGGAATCGGAGACTCTTTCTCTCCGGTAAACCTGGTGGAGATTTGAGGCACCACGCGGACGTCCCATACTGCGCCCGCGCGAGGTCTGCCATCAGAGCGAGACGTTTGACCAAATGACGGTTGACCCGGACGAAGCGGCCGAGTTGGCCCTGAGGCCGCCAGCGCAAATCCCGGCTGTAGTAGCGGAGGCTGGGCCAGCCGCAGGCCTGCATGCGGTAGGCGCGAATGACTTGCAGGTCTCCCAGCTCCCCTTGCCGGATGCGCTGGATGAGTTCGCGCCGGTTACGCGAGTGGCGGCACTGCAAACCCGCTGCGATTTTGAGATTCTTCTTCTCCGCCGCCTCGCCGGCTTGGATCACGCGCCGCACCGCGGGCGGGTCGGCAGCGAACGATTTCTCCATGAAGACATGCACGCCTTTCTCCACCGCATATTCCAGTTGCCGTGGACGAAACCCCGCATAACCGGTCAGCATGGCCGCATCGCCCGGGCGCAAGCAATCGATAGCCTTGCGGTAGGCATCGAAACCGGTGAACCGCCGGTCCGGGGGCACATCCACGTGGTTCGGATATTGCGCGGAGAGAGCCTGGTGCGCGCTGGCGAGCCGGTTTTCAAAGGGATCGGCCATCGCGACGAGTTTCACCGGGCCGTTGGGCGAATCGAAAGCGTTGGCTGCCGCCCCCCGCCGCGCCCGCCGCATCCGATCAACGCCAGCCGGATGGTGTTCCCGGCCGCCGCATGGACAAGCGGGACCGCCACGTCGGCCAGGGCCGACCCCGCCAGTGCCGCCCCGCTACACGGCGTAAACTCGCGGCGGGAGAGATTGGCAGAGCTGGGGTGGGAACCAGTTTTAACCGCGGAGGGCAATGGCTGTTTCATGAGCGAAGAAATACGCCCTTGCCCGAACCCGGGACAAGCAGGTTTTTCCGCAGCAGGAATCGTTTACGTTGAAATGAACACCGAATCCAACTGATTTGGGAGATCTCAGTTGCATAAACTCCTGAGTGCAAGCCGCTCGTACTGAGCTGCGTGCAAATGCTGGAGAATAACCAGAGCCGACCGGCGGGTGAGGGTGGCTGGCGGGATGCGGTCTCCGGGACTCCGCTCGAAGGCGAGGCCGCGAAGCTGGCGCCATTTGCAGCGTGCGCGCTCGTTAGGTTTTAGTGAGGCTGTCGAACCACTAACCCCTCACTAGCTTCCTTGCGGCGGCCACGATCTTGGCCGCATCCACCCGCATGTAGTTGATCATCTTGGGCGCCCCCGGCGGGGGAGCATCCGGGAACGCCAACCGCTTGACCTTGACTCCGGGCACAGCCTCGGCCACGCGCGCAATGATCTCGGCGCAATTGCAGAAGCTGTACGACCCGTCGTCGGAAGTCAGGAGCTTGCCGGTCTTCTTCACGGACTTGAGTATGGCTTCCATGACCCCCTCCAAGGGCGCCAGCGTCCGGGGATCGATGAACTCCGCGCTGACCCCCTCTTGCTCCAGTTGCGCGACTGCCTTGGCTATCTGCGCCGTCTGGGGGGCGTAGCCAACCATGGTAAGGTCGGTCCCCTCCTGCCGGATTACCGCCTCTCCGATTGGAACCGTGTAGGGCTCATCTGGGACCTCCGGGCCGGACGAGGGCATGGAGTAGTGACAGAAGACGACCGGGTCCATGTCGCGGATGGCAGAGATCATTAGGCCCTTGGCATCGTAGGGCGTCGAGGGAATCACCACCTTGAGGCCCGCCAGCCGGGCGTACGAAGACTCCAGCCCCGCATCGGCGTGTTGGCCGGCCTGAAACGGCTGCCGGCCCATCATGTCCGCCCACAGGACCATCGGGAAGGAGGCCTGGCCGCCAGTCATGTGCCGGAGTTTCCCCGCATGGTTGAACATCAGTTCGTAGGGGATGAAGGTCGTCATGCTTGGGATATGGGCGATGGCAGGCACCCCGCTCAACGACATGCCCAGCACGCCACCGACGATCCACTGCTCGTTGATCGCGCAGAAGCGCACCCGCCAGCGGCCAAACTCCGATTCCAGGTTGATGGTGCGGTTCTCCCATCCGGCCGCCGGGGTTTGGTATTCATAAAAGAGCGTCAACAGCTTGTCCCGCCGCATTTCACCCTGGATGGCTTCCAGGATTGCATAGTTCATGTTCTTTGGCATTGCAGTGGCCTCCCTTCCTCTTAACTGGTGTGGAGCGGGACCGCGCCTTTGGCGAAGACGTTCAGCAGACCGTCTTCCGGCTTGGGCACCGGCTGCGCTTCGGCGAATCTGGCGGCCTCCTCGACGACTTGGCGAACTTCCGCCACCAGCTCATCGGCCCGCTCTTCGGTGAGCACCTTCTCGCTGACCAGGAACCTGCGGAACCGCGGGATGGGGTCCTTGGCCATCCAGTCCCGCAATTCGCGGTCGGAGCGGTAGCCCAGGCCGAAGGCCCCGTCCACCCCCACCCGGGCGCCGCCCGCGCCATAGTGGTCATACCAGCGATAGGTCTTGCACTCGATAATAGTCGGACCGCCGCCGGCACGGGCCTTATTCACGGCGTACTTGGCGATGTTATAGACCGCCAGGAACGTCATTGCCATCCACCACGCGCCCCTCGATCCCATAGCCCGCCGCCCGTTGCGCCAAATCTGCGGTGGCATAAACGTCTGAGGCCCGGACCCAGATTTGGAAGTTGTTGTTTTCGATGACCCCAATCCAGGGGAGCTTCCAGACGGCGGCGCTGTTGGCCGCGCTGGAAAAGAAGTTGCCTTGGATGGAACCGTCCCCGCCAAAGCTGACTGCCACCTGCTCTGTTCCCTTCACCCGAATGCCATAGGCCGCCCCGGCAGCGAAGAGATGCGCCGCCCCAACAATCCCGTTCATGCCCAGGATGCCCAGGCTCATGTCGGTAATGTGCAACGACCCGCCATAACCCTTGCAGTAGCCCGTGGCTTTATGCGTGATCTCCGCCAGCATGAGACGGAGATCGCCCCCCTTGGCAATCAGGTGGCCGTGCCCACGATGATTGCTCGCGATGTAGTCGTCTTTGCGCAGGGCGCTGCACACGCCCACCGCAACAGCTTCCTCCCCGACATACAGGTGAGCAACGCCGCGAAAGCCGCCCAACAGGAGCAAATCTTTGACTTTGGATTCCCACAAACGAATCTCGAGCATGGAGGTGTACATGTCGGTGAGTTGCTTGGGGGAAAGCCCATCGACGCTCGTCGGACCGTACTGGGCTTGGGCCGGGCGGGTCGCGCCGGGGGAAAGGAAGGCGCTGCCCACCCCAATTGCACCCAGACTCTTTACAAAGGTCCTCCGTGACACTTCCTGGCCAGCGGGAGCTGGACCGCCGCTCATGTTGCTCTCGTGTTTCATGATTTGCCTCGCTCTGAAACTTGTTGCTGGGACTGCCAAACGTCTGAACGCTGTCACACGACAGTGGAACCCCTCTGTATTGCCACAACCAAGGCCGGCCGGGCAAGCCGGCTTTTTCGCTTTTTCGCTTTCTCAGGGTAAGCCCAGCGGGGTGGGGCCGGTCGTGCGGCTAACGGAGGTCTTCCGGCTGGCGTGGTGGGCGGCTGGTGGCCGCCCCGAGGCGCACGCCCGCTGTCAATGATGTGCCGGAGCACCATGCCCGGCCCGACCGAGGGCAACTGGTCAACATCCCCGACCAGCAGCAGGCTGGCGTTGGCAGGCAGGGCGCGGAGCACATGGCTCATCAACGGCACGTCCACCATCGAGGTTTCGTCCACCCCAGCGCCGATCCCGCCCCTGCTCTGTCCGTGCTGTCAGAAGCCGTTGGCGTGCTGTGCCGTTTTTCGTTGGGCGGCGTAGACACAGTTGATCCGTGTGTCATCTCTCCAAGTTCTCCAGGACCTCTCTGTAGCGTGCTGTGGCCAGGTCGGATGGAACGTCATGTTGAGGGACGCCGTAGGTCAACAACAGCTCAACCAGCGCCTCATCAGTGCGCGAGGATACCGCGCCGTGGAGGAACCGCTCGCGCAGCCGCTCCCGGTGACCGAATTTGCCTTTGTCGCCATCGTCCACAACCTCGGAACCGATTGACCAGAATCAGTCACGCCCTGGCTGGAAGCCGCCCTTACGACCCGCCTCAAGTTCTTCCGCAAGAAAGCGATTCCCCCAGGGCGACACGCCGGAAGATTCTGCTCCTGCGGAAGCCGAAAGACAAGCTCGGCTTGGGGGATTCTTGGGCTGCCTCATGTCGGGCTTGATCGCGCTCCGAGAAGGGGTTGCAGCAACCTGAACCGCCATCGGCACCATTGGTTTTTGCCGCCTCTCCAGGGCTGGCCTTTACGATCCCGATCCGCGAGCGGCCAGACGTTGAACGCGCTCCTCGGCAAATGGCGCTGCCAAGCCAGTTGTTGCACTTGCAGAATGGTTCGCCGGTCATGGAACCGCCACGGCAACCGGGGCCGGGGCTTGTGCAACCTCGGGTCTCTTTGGAGCAAACCAGCAACGTATGCCCTCGCTCTGCAAGTCCTCATGGTAGTCTCGACTCACCCTCCTGGCGCTCTAACAGGCTTTGCGGGTAATTGGGAGGCGGCGCTGGTCAGGCTCGCTCCATTAAGCGGCCTGCGTTAGCCTTCAAAAATGCGGCCAGATCGTCAACGGTAACCATCTGTGAACGAACCGCTTTTGGGCCCGGCCTTTTCAGGAGCCGGTAGTCGATGAGCCGTTTGCCCACATGGTCAATGGCGACGAACCGCTGCTCCGTCCGGTTGTTCCTCACGGCCATCGCGAGCGCCTTCCGCTGGCCAACGACCACCACCAGCTTCTTGCCCCGCGTGACGCCGGTATAGACCCAATTGCGTCTCGAAGCGCACGGCGTCGGCCATGTGCTACCGATACAATCCGTAGTGCCGGCCGGGCTCGTCGACGTGGCTTGACGTTTCGTCCGGTCGTGGCATTATGTTAAAGTGATGAACCAGACCGAAGAATAACTTTAACTCAGGCGCGCCGCGCTATCGGTCAGCGTGGCGTTCCAAACAGGCAATAATCAGTTTTTATGAAACCGCAACCAAACTTCACCCGCGCATTCCCCCTCTGCTTCTGCGCCGGCCTGGCTCTGTCGGCCGGAGCGGCGATCACCGGGCAATGGGATTTCAAGGAGACGAATTATAACCCGCTCACCTATACGCTGATCAACGCCGCCATCGGCCAGGCGATAACTCCCGCCGACCAGGCCACAACCTCGGGCACACAATTTGGATCGACGACCTCGTTTGGCATCGCGTCTATCGGCGGGCAGGCGACCAACGTCATGCGGTTCCCCCAGGCCGTTACCGGCTTCGGCGGCTACATGGTGCCGGTCGGCGCCAATGCCAACGGTGGCGGCGCCTATGTCAATCAATATACCGTGATCCTGGACGTGTTGTTTACAAACACGCCCCCCTCAGGCAAGACCTACACCCTTTTGGGCACCGATTACAACGGGTTTGGAGGCGAGTTTTTTGTCAACTCGAGCGGCGCGGTCGGCTGTGCCGGCGATACTGGCGGCAGCCTCACCCCAAACGCCTGGCATCGCGTCGCGATCGCGGTGGACCTGACGGACGCCTCTTCGGGGCTGTCCGTATTCATTGACGGCGCCAGCGTGCTGAGCGGGGGGGCGCCTTCCGGCGTTGAACGGGACGTTCTCTATCTCGAGCGATATCTTCCTCTTCGACGATCCGAACACCAATTCGGGGCCCGGCTACATCGCCAGCCTCCAGTTCGACGACCAGATGTTGCCCGCCGGTTTGCTGGCTAGTCTGGGAGGACCGGTTGCCAGCGGCATCCTGACTGGGCCGCCGCCCAGCCCCTATACCGTATCGGTGGCGCCCACCGATGATTTGCGTTTCCCCGGTCGCTCGACCATTTCCCCGACGCCGCTCATCCAGATCGTCCTCAATGACGGGACGGCCACCGTGAACACCAACACGATTGTTCTGAAACTCAACGGCTCGACGGTCACGCCCAGTGTGGCCTACTCCGCTCCGACGACTACCATCACATATCAGGTGCCGGCTTTGCTCCCCTCAGGCTCGAGAACGTGGTCGCGCTGAGCTATCGGGACAGCGCGACCAACTCCTTGGGCGTCCAGTACCTCCTTTGATGTCGGCCCTTATATCGCGTTGCCCGCCAGCGCGGTCGGCCCCGTCGGCTCGGCCAACACCCCGGGCTTCATTTATCGCGTGGCGCAGGCTCCCTCCTGGGTTTCGCTCGAAAACGACCTGGCCCGGGCGCGGCAACAGTTGGATGGCACACTTCTCAATCCTACCAACGGGGTCCCGTTTGGGAACGAGGCCGATTTGACCGGGCCCGGCGCGCAGGCCAACGGCAGTTTCTTCATCGATGAATATGAGGCCAATAATGGCACCATCGCCTTCAGCACCGCGAATCCCCCCGGCTACCCCGGCATTCTGCCCTTCAACGCCTACTCGTTCCCAGGCATACCCGGCACCAATGGAAGCTCGGTGAACTTTGCCGACGACGTGCTGGCATATCTTCCGCTCAATGCGGGCACGTACGTGTTTGGCGTGGCTGTGGGGGAGACCCGTGTTGATACACCGCCCGACAACGGCTATGCCTTGTTTTGCGGCGCCAATCCGCGCGACGCTTTTTCCACCCTGGTGGGCCAGTACTTGCGCACCGCCTCCAATTTCACCGTGGGAGCCAACACCAACACCTTCACCTTTGTCGCCCCCGTTTCCGGGGTTTATCCCTTCCGGCTGGTCCATTGGGAGAACACGTCGGAGGCTGATTTGGCTTGGTACTATGTGGACCCCGAGAGCGGAGCCAATATCCTGATCAACGACCCGTCGGGCTCGATCCCCGCCTACCGCGTCAGCACCATCCCCCGAGAGCCCTATGTGGCCGAGGTGCATCCCTCGCCTGGCGGGCAAGGCTTCTTGTCCAGCGCTCCCATCGTGGTAATCCTCAGCGACGACGATCTGCAGGTCGCGACCAACTCGATTAAGCTCTATTTGAACGGCACTCAAGTCACGCCAAACTCCATCGGCAAGACCAACGCCTTCACCACCGTGACTTATTACCCCAATGCCTTGCGCACCACGGTCACAAACAATGTCCAGTTGGTTTACAGCGACAACACCTCGCCCACGCCAAAGACCTTCACCAACAACTGGTCCTTCACCATTGTCGTTGCCGGAGCGACAGTGCCCGAGGTCACGGGCCAGTGGGACTTCAATGGGAATCTGGCCGCCACGGTCGGTCAGGACCTGCAATACCTCGATGGCACCAACGGCCAGACCGCCTCCACCGTCCAATGGGGAACGTGCAGCTCGTTTGGCATCCCTCTCATCAACGGCAGCGACACCCGCGTCATGTATCTGCCCGGCTTCCCGGATGGCACCCCTCTCCTGGCCAACTATGGTTTTATCATGACTCCAAACATCCCGCCCAACGGCGGTGGAACCAAGGTCAACCAATACACCATTATCTATGACATGTACGTGCCCTGGGACAACCTGCTCATCCCCTTCTTCCAGTGCCAGAATACCAATCAGCCTCATGGCACCGACGGCAGCCTGTTCCTTCAGGACGGCGGGATGGGGCAGGGTCAAGGGGGCTATGTGATGAACCATGGGATCATCACCCCCGGCTGGCACCGCCTGGCTTTCGCGGCCGACCTCTCGCAGAACCTGATCACCAAATGGGTGGATGGGGTCAAGGCCCTGGACTGGGTTAGCTCCGGCAACAGCTTGGACGCCCCGCGCCGCGCCTGGCAGGCCAACGTCATCTTGTTCGGCGACAATGACGGGCCCGATAACAGCGGCGACGATCACACCGGCTCGATCTACGTGAACAGCATTCAGGTCCGCAATGGCAAGATGAGCGACGCCGAAATGGTGCTCCTGGGCGGGCCATCCGCGGGCAAAATCCCTCAGGTAGTCCCCTTCACCAGCGTCACCGGCCAATGGGACTTCAACTGGACCAACCTGGAAGCGACCGTCGGCGCGGACCTGGAGTACTTCGATGGCACCAACGGAGAGACCGCCGCCACCGTCCAATTTGGGACGTGCAGTTCGTTTGGCATTCCCAAGATTAACGGCGCCGACGCCGAGGTCATGTATGTGCCTGGTTTCCCGGATGGCACCCCCCTCCTGGCCAACTATGGTTTCATCGTGACTCCAAACATCCCGCCCAACGGCGGCGGCAAGCTGGTCAACCAGTACACAATTATCTATGACATGTACTATTCCAGCGGCACCATCCCCTTCTTCCAATGCCAGAATACCAATCAGCCTCATGGCACGGACGGCAGCCTGTTCCTGCAGAACGGTGACATGGGCCAGGGTCAGGGGGCTACACGATGAACAATGGGCCCATCACAAACGGCTGGCACCGTTTGGCCTTCGCAGCGGACCTCTCGGAGAACCTGATCACCAAATGGGTCAACGGTGTCAAGGCCCAGGACTGGGTCAGCTCCGCCAACGGCTTGGACGCCCCGCGCCGCGCCTGGCAGGCCAACGTGATATTGTTCGGCGACAACGACGGCCCCAACAACAGCGGCGACGATCACACCGGCTCGATCTATGTCAAGAGCATCCAGGTCAGCGCCGGCAAGCTCAGCGACGCTCAGATGATGGCTTTGGGCGGCGCGGGCCCCTACGGCATTCCCGTCGCCGTCCCTACGCTCAGCGCAGTCGCCGAAGGAAGCAACCTGGTGGTGTCCTGGCCCGCTGTATTCACCGGCTTCGTCCTGAACAGCGCGACGAGCCTGGCCAACCCCTCCTGGACCCCAGTGCCTGGGGTGGATTACCTCCATAATACCGTGACCATTCCGCTCCCGTCCAAACCTACCTTCTTCCTCCTGATCCAGTAATCAACAGGGCCCCGCCCCGGCAGTCCGCGCGCGAGGGAACCGCGATACCGGGGCCCGGAAACCCGGCAGGAACGCGCCATGCGGCGCGTTCCTGCGCGCGGTGCCATCGCGTTCAACTCCGAATTGCGGTTTTCGTCCTGGCTCATTGTGGTTGGCCGATTGTTCGGCAGGGCCGTCTGACCGGTCATTTCCCCGGCGAAAAAGCTAGGGCGCGGCTTTCCAGGTGAGGGCGCCATTGCGGGTGAAGGGGTTATCACTTTTGCTGGAGCCCCTGTCCCAAGACTGGCGGGGGCGGTGGGGACATCCCCTGGCTTTGGTGGAGAGCTTTGTTGATCCGCAGCTCTATCAGGGCACCGCCTACAAGGTCAGCGGCTGGTTGCACTTGGGCAAAACGGCCGGTTGGAAACGCGATGCGGCCGATTTTTACATCAAGCACGATGCCCCAAAGCAGATCTGGGTGCGGGAACTGGTCAAGAAGGCCTGCGTCAAACTGCGCGCGCCGCAACTGCCCCCGGAGTGGGCGATGGTGGAGGCCGCAGCCAGGGCGCACTGCACGACCCCGGTCAAAGAAATCCGCAGTTTGATGGATTCGGTGCGGCGGGAGTTGCCGGAGTTTCGCCGTGCCCAAGCCTTGGGCTATCCGCTGGCCGGGATGATCACCGAGGCTAAGAGCAACGAGATCCCGGCGGCCCGCCAGGTGCTCAAGCGCCTGGACCTCACCGGCAAGATCGTGTTAAGCGGCGCGGCGCACACCCAGGTGGAGACCGGTCAACAGATCCTCTACGAGCAAGGGGGCGATTACCTCATGACGGTCAAGGGCAACCAACCGACCCTCCAAGCGACTCTGCAAGACCTGTTTGAAAAACGGGCCTTTTCCCCCTCAGGCCTGCCTACCGGCAGGCAGGCCAGCCCGCGCACCCGAGTCTTGAGGCGCGAGCACAATCGGGGCCGATTGGAAATTCGTTTCCTGCAATGCCTGGAAGTGAACCCCAGCCAGGTGGGCTTTCCGGGTGCCCGCTTGGCGGCTCGACTGGAAACCCGAGTCAAACGCGGGGGCGAATGGACCCGGGAAGTGGTGTTTCTGTTGAGCAGCCTGACGCTGGAGCAGTTGCAGGCCCTGGGAATGCTCCAGCTCAAACGGCACTACTGGGTCATTGAAAGCCGACTCCACCACTGCCTGGACATTACCATGCAGGAGGACTTGAGTCGGGTGCGAACCCCCAATTCCGCTCTGGTGCTGGGCATGCTCCGGCGGGTCGTGCTCAGCTTGTCCAATGCCGCCGTTGACAAAGCGCGCAAGCACAACCCCAAATCGAAATTCAACACCAAGAGCTTCCGGCAGCGCTTCCTCTCAGCCCGTGGCGGTCGCGAACGCCTCCAGGCGCTGATTTTTGCCAAAGAGCCTGCGGTGCTGGACTTAGCAGGATGAAAGGACGCGTCCTAACCGTTGGCGCCAATGAGAACATTAAGCTTGCCAAAGCTGAGATCCAGGCAGATCCTGATGGACTTATAGCCTTCGAGGGCAAGTGAGTTCAACGTTATCATACGGGGAGCCTACGTCATGATGGATGGCGCGCCCTGCGCATTCGACTCCATCCAGCAGTGAATTCCAGTTCGGTTAAATGGTCCATCCTCACGACAGATTATAGTTTGCGATGAAACGCCCAAGTTGTCCAAGCCGACACCGCATTGCGTTTCTGGGTCATCACAACTCTCAGTTGACAATGCTCTGAATACCATGTCGAGCATGAAAACGGCACGCATCCGATCGTATGCCTCCGACGATTCAGCGCTATGGTGCAGGCATTCTAAAGGGGATATAGTACACTATTCTTGTTGACATACTCACTATTCGGCGTAGCTTTGCCCCCAGTTTGAACTGAAGTACTCAATTGATATGCCATTACTTGCAGACAGTCTCTCGGCTTTGGCTCCGCCCGCCCCGCCGCGGCGCTCGCCGGCCCGGATTGCTCAACCTCTGGAGGCCCTGGCGGCCAATTCCGTGAACCTCATCCTGGATGGAGGGGCCAGCTTCGAGTCGTGTGGCCAAACTTGCCGGCTGCTGCGCTGCCTGTTTGTCGGCCCCAAAGGAGGGGACGAGCCGTTGCGCATCGGGATCTTTGCCGGGATCCATGGCGACGAGCCCGAGGGCGCTTACGCGCTGGTCCGGCTCTTGACTTTGCTGGAGCAGGCGCCGGACCTGGCTGCGGGCTACTGCCTCTTTGTCTATCCAATCTGCAACCCGACCGGGTTCGAGGACCGCACCCGCAATTCGCGAGCGGGCAAGGACCTGAACCGGGAGTTCTGGAGAGGGTCGAGCGAGCCGGAGGTCAAGCTGCTGGAATCCGAACTGGTGTCGCACTCCTTTCATGGGATCGTCTCGCTGCACACAGACAGCGCCAGCCATGGTTTTTACGGTTTTGCCCATGGCGCGACGCTGACGGAGCACTTGGTCGAGCCGGCGCTGCAGGCGGCGGAGCAGTTTCTGCCGCGAAACGGCGACGACAAGATCGATGGTTTTCGCGCCCGCCGCGGGATCATCCGCGAGGGTTACCCGGGGGTGCTCCGCGCCCCGCCCAGCGTGAGCCCGCGCCCCTTCGAGATCACCCTCGAGACCCCTCAGGCGGCGCCCACGTATCTCAAGGAGGCTGCCTTGGTGGCGGCCCTGCGCAGCATTCTGACCCGCTATCGCGAATTCATCGCCTACGCCCCCAACCTTTAAGGCACCGATTGATGGATTGATGGATTGGTGGACCGATGGGCTTAGCCATTCATCCATCAATCCATCAATCCATTCATCCACTCATCCATCTGTTGGGTCGCTGAGGCGGATGGTCCTTGGGGCGGGGGCGGAGTGGGCGGCCTGTTGCTGTTTGTGCTGGGCGTCGAGTAACTGGAGGCGGCGGGTGGCGGCCAGGGCCTGGGGAGAGTGTGGGAATTCCCGGAGCAGGCGCTGGAGGCAATCTCGGGCGGCGGGTTCATCGTGGCGGTATCTGAGTTGCCAGGCGGCCATGAGGCCGAGCCACTCGGCGCGCTGGGACTCGGTCGGGCCGCTCATGTCGAGCAGCAGCCGCAATTGCTCCAGGCCCAGGCCGGCCTGGTCGAGGTGCTCGGCGCAGAGCCGCGCCAGCTTTTCGCGGGCCGGCACATCGTTGGGATCGCGGATGAGCCTATCGACGCAGTGATTGGCCAGTGTGGCGGCTTTGCGGCGCTCCAGTTTGGAGTCGGAGGCGGGGGCCTGGTCGAACTGGTCGCCCAGGGCCGGCAAGTGGATGGGGCTGGCGTGCTGCTGTTCGCGCAGTTCGTCCACTGTGCCGGGCAACTGGCTAAGGCGGAGCTGAGCCATGTGGGCCAGGTGCGTGCCGCGGCAACGGTCGCAGACCATCTGCAGGGCGCGGCGCGCCGCCTCGGGATTGCCTGCCAGTTTCAATTGCCAATCGGCCAGCCGGTGCAGGGCCACGGAGACCTGCGAAGGCGTCACAATGGGTTGGCCGCAGAGTTCGAGGATGGTCCGCTCGGCCTCGGCCAGGTCGTGGAAATGGTTGGCGTAAAGCTCGGCCATCATCATCCAGCCCTCGAAATCGTCCTCGCACTTCTCCAGTTCGCGGATGATCTCCCACTCGGCCTCGGCGTACTTGCCGAGTTTCATCCTGGCAACGGCGCGGCTGTAAAGCGGAGGCAGTTTTGGCGCGTTGACGATGCCGGGGGCATAGGCCGCAATGGGAACCAGGATGACGGCGGCGGCGCAGCCAAGCAGGGGCAAGCCGCCCCACCACAGGAGCGCTCCGGCCGGCAGGACAAGCCCGAGGCCGTAGGTCCAGCACAGGGACTTGAGGTTCCGGCGCCCCGCCTCTTCGAGTGCGTCTCCGGTGCGCCAAACGGCCCAGCCCAGGGTCAACGCCGCCCAATCGGCACTGAGGATGAAGAGGCCCTTGCCCAGGAACTGGAGATAGACCGGCAGCCAGTCGCCGCCCTTGTTCTGCGCCGCCTGGATCTCGGGGATGAACGCGTGGAAATCCCACGATAAGCCCAGGTTCATCAACGCCCAGAACAGAAACGGAAGGAGCAGCCCCTTGACCGACCACCCGAGCAGCCAGCCCCAGCCCTTGGGCCCCTCGCGCCCGACCGCCAGGCGCCAGACCAGGACCCCGGTCGCCGCCACGAACAGCAAGCTCAAAAACGATTCCCAAAAGAAAATGGCCAGAAGGTTGCCCATGAACCGGGGCTCCGTTGCGCGCTAATCCTCCCCGCACCAGGTAGCGTCGTTCAGCATGCGCTCCATCGTAAGAGGGTTGAGACGAAAGTCAAGCCGGCCTATTGCGTCGTCTTCAGAGGCCAGGGTCATTGACAAAGTCCCTCGGCGCGCCTTTGCGCCAGTGGCGCCAGCGTGGCGCAGGTTTCCAAACCTGCTGTATCGCGGGTTTCCAAACCCGCAGGCCGTCCGCAAACCGGGGGCGCTCGACATGCCGGCGCTCTGCCGATTGGAAATCGGCGATACAGCAGGTTTGGAAACCTGCGCTACAACTTTGTCAACGGCCCTCGTTCAGAGACGGGCCCGCGCCCGTTTCCGCCAGGCTGCGCAGGCGCTGGTGGCGCTGCTTTTTCTGCATCTTGGCGAGGCGCTCGGCGGCCTGGTAGAATTCTTCGAGGTTGCCGCCTTTGCTGGCCAGGAGTTGCTGGAAACCGGGGACCAGGTCGTAATAGGCCGCCACGGAGTTAAGCTGGGCGTTGTTGAGGGCGCGGGCGAACCAGGCGTCATATTCGGCGTCCCCGCCCCACGAGGCCTTGAGTTGGGCGTAGGCCAGTTGGAGGCGCTCGAAGATGCGTTGTTTGTCGCGCCGGAGTTGTTCGCGGGCCACGGCGTGTTTCTCTTGGGTGGCCGTGACTTTGCCCCACTCGGTGCGTTTGTCGCCATAGAGGGCCTCGAGTTGGGTGCGGGCATTCATGATAAGGCGCACGAATTGGCCGTTGCGCCGCAACTCGGCCTCGTATTGCTCGAAAGCGGCCGCCTGGCCCTGGGCGCGCAGCCAGCGGCGCGCCCCTTCCTGGCCCACGGTGGTGGCGAAGGCCTCGTTGAAATCGGTGTCGCCTCGGGCAAAGACCCGTTGGTGGCCCAGTTCGTGGAAGATGACCTCGGCCAGGTCGGCGTCCGGCTCGAAGATGAAGGTACCTGAGGACCGGGTCCTTGAACCAGCCGAGGGTGGAATAGGCCTGGGCCCCGCCGATATAGACATCATAGCCCTTTCGTTCCAGGCAACGCCCGTAGTCGCGCGCGCCGCGTTCGGAGAAATAGCCGCGGTACTCGAGGCTGCCGACCAGGGGATACCACCACGTCCTGGGCTGCATGGAGAACTCGGGCGCCGCCTCGACGTTCCAGACCACGAACGGACGGTGCACGTCCGTGTATTTCCGGTAGTGGCCATCAACCGGCAGCTTGAGGGTCTGCGCGGCGAACGAGCGCAGCTTGAGCACCAACTGGAGCCGCTCCTTGAGCCGGCCGGGCGTTTGCGGCTCCGCCAGGAGCTTCTGGATCGGCCGCGCCCGGGTGACCAGTTGATACTGGCCTTGGATGGCCTGCCGGTAGAAGCTCAATGTCTGGCAGCCGGAGACGGCCGCCAGCGCCACGACCAGCGCGGCCACAGCCAGCCAGCGGCGCATCCGGACCGGCTTGCTCGCTTTGCTCGCATTTTGATCCATTCCCAGGTGCAATTTCTAAATCGCTCTGGCCCCTTTGGCAAATCCATCCCGGGTCAAATCTCTTGTTGAAAAAGCCGGGGCCACCACTATGATTAGGCGAAAACATGCCTGCGAAGACCAACAAATCCAAAGAGACGCCGGCGGGCCGATGGGTCGGCTATCGCCCCGAGATTAAGGTCCTGGACTGCACGATCCGCGACGGCGGCCTCATGAACAACCACCGGTTCGACGACGCGGTCGTCAAGGCGGTCTATAGCGCGTGCGTCGAGGCGGGCGTCGACTACATGGAGCTGGGCTACAAGGCCTCGCGCAAGATCGTTGTGCCTGGCGAATACGGCCCCTGGAAGTATTGCACCGAGGAGGACCTCCGGCGCATCGTGGGCGACAACCCAACGTCCCTGAAGCTCTCCGTGATGGCGGACGCGGAACGCACCGACTACCACGAGGACATCCTGCCCAAGAACCAGAGCGTCATCGATATGGTCCGCGTGGCGACCTACATCAACCAGATCCCCACCGCGCTGGAGATGGTCAAAGACGCCCACGACAAGGGCTACGAGACGAGCGTCAACCTGATGGCGGTCTCGACGGTGCCCGAGTATGAACTGGATGAGGGGCTGGAATTGCTGGCCAAATCGGAGACCCGGGCCATCTATGTCGTCAACAGCTTCGGCACGCTCTACAGCGAGCAGGTGCAGTACCTGGTCCGCAAGTACCTCCACTACTGCAAGGCGGCGGGCAAGGAGGTGGGAATGCACGCGCACAACAACCTGCAGTTGGCCTTTTCGAACACGATCGAGGCCATCGTCCTGGGCGCCAACCTCCTGGACGCCAGCATGGCGGGCCTGGGCCGCGGCGCGGGCAATACGCCGATGGAATTGCTCATCGGCTTTCTGCACAACCCCAAGTACAACCTGCTGCCGGTGCTGCGTTGCGTCCAGGACACCATCGAACCGCTGCGCTCCAAGCTGATGTGGGGCTTTGACCTGCCTTACATGCTCACCGGCCTGCTCAACGAGCACCCCCGCTCCGCCATCAAGTTCAAAGAGGCCAAGGACCCGGGGGACATTGTCCAGTTTTACAATCAGATCTGGGAATAGCGCAGGGCGTCCGGGGCAGCTCGGACCGGCCCGGCACGCCGGAGTCCCCGCCCTACCCCTCACCCCAACCCTCTCCCCTTCGGAAGGGGAGAGGGAGAGTTCTCCGCAGCCACTGGACGAAGCAGAGAGATCCCTGGAAGTTCAGGAGACTGCCGACGCTTCCCCCTCTCCCCTTCCGAAGGGGAGAGGGCCGGGGTGAGGGGTCTGCCCCCGTGACACCCGCGCCTTCACTGCGGCCGCTCACTTCACCACGTGGTTGAAGACCAGCTTGGTCATCTCGAACATGGTGACCCGGTCGCGGCCGTCGAAGACCTGCTTGAGCTTGTCGTCGGCGACGATCTGGGACTTGTTGGCCGGGTCCTGGAGGTTGTGAGCGCGGATGTAATCCCAGAGCTTGCGTGTGACTTCGGTGCGCGGGACGGGGTCGTTGCCGATGACAGCAGCGAGCTTTTCATCCGGCTGCACCGGTTTCATGAATGCCGCGCTGGGCGGGCGTTTGGTCTTTTGGGGCTGAGGCCCAGAGGATGCCGAGGATGATTCCGCCATAAGTCGATCTGGTTTTGGAGCCAAGCTTAGAGTGTGGGCCGGGCCTTTGCCATAGGGTGTTCACCCATCCTGGGACGGGGCGCTGCAGCGGTTGAGGGCGCTGAGCACGGCGCGGACCGAGGCCAGTTCGATGTTGGTATCGACCCCGGCGCCCCAGCGGGTGGGGCCGTCGTGCTGGCGGATCTGGATGTAGGCGATGGCGGAGGCCTCTTCGCCGGCGCTCAAGGCATGCTCGCTGTAGTGGGCGATCTCGAAGCGGGGCACGCCCGCCGAGGCGAAGGCGTGGACCAGGGCGGCCAGCGGGCCGTTGCCCTGGCCGCTGAGCTCGAATCGGCTGGCCCTCGCGCAGGAGGCGGGCGCGGCACCGGACGGCGCCGTCTTTGGTCTCGGTCTCGAATCCCTCGAGCTGCCAGGGGGCGGCGCGCTCGATGTACTCGCGCCAGAACATGTCCTTCAACTCGGCGCCACTGACCTCGCGGCCGAGCCGGTCCACCTCGTTGTTGGCAATCGGGCCGAACTCGCGCTGCATCTCCTTGGGCAGTTCGATGCCGAACTCGGTCTCCAGCAGGTAGGCCACGCCGCCCTTGCCGGACTGGCTGTTGACGCGGATGACCTCCCGGTACTGGCGGCCGATGTCGGTCGGGTCGATCGTCAGGTAAGGCACGTCCCAGGGCCGGCGGCCGCCCTCCTTGGCCCATTCGCCCAGGCCCTTCTTGATGGCGTCCTGGTGCGAGCCGCTGAAGGCGGTGAAGACCAGCTCTCCCGCATAAGGCTGGCGCGGAGGCACCGTCATGCCGGTGCACCGCTCATAGACCTCGCGCAGGGCATTGAGGTCGCTGAAATCCAGTTTCGGATCGATGCCCTGCATGTAAAGGTTCAGGGCCACGGTGACCAGGTTGAGGTTGCCGGTGCGCTCGCCGTTGCCAAAGAGGGTCCCCTCGACGCGGTCGGCGCCGGCCAAAAGGCCCAGCTCGGTTGCCGCCACGCCGGTGCAGCGGTCGTTGTGCGTGTGGAGGCTGATGAGCAGTGAATCCCGGTCCTTGATGTTCCGGCACATCCATTCCACCTGGTCGGCATAGACGTTGGGCGTGGCCACCTCGACCGTGTCCGGCAGGTTCAGGATCATCTTGCGCTCGGGCGCCGGCCGCCAAATGTCCATGACCGCCTCGGAGATTTCCCGGGCGAACTCGACTTCGGTGGCGCTGAAGCTCTCGGGGGAGTACCTGGAGCCGCACCTGGGTGCCGGCCAGGCGCGGCAGCCGCTCCTGGATCAGTTGCGCCCCGCGCACCGCCACCCGGATGATCTCAGGCCGGGACATGCCGAAGACAATGCGCCGCTGGGCGGGCGAGGTCGAGTTGTAGAGATGGATGATGGCGCGTTTGGCGCCCGCCAGGGACTGGAAGGTCCGTTCGATGAGGTCCTCGCGCGCCTGGACCAGGACCTGGACCCAGACGTCCTCCGGGACGCGGTGCTCCTGGATGAGCCGGCGGTTGAAGGTGAATTCGGTGTTCGAGGCCGATGGGAAGCCGACCTCGATTTCCTTGAACCCGCACTTGACCAGGGCCTGGAACAATTCGAGTTTCTGGCTCACGTTCATCGGCACGGCCAGGGCCTGGTTGCCGTCGCGCAGATCGACGCTGCACCAGGCGGGGGCCTGGGTCATCACCCGGTTGGGCCATTGGCGGTCGGGCAAGGGCACCGGCGGGAAGGCGCGGTACTTGGTGGATGGGTTCTTAAGCATGGCTATGACGATTGAGGTTCATTTTTGGCGCCGTCGGCGGCCGGGCAAACAAAAGCCCCACCGCCGTCCGGCAGTGGGGTTCTTACAGCTCTCCAAGGGACACTAGAACCCGACTGCCGCGCCACTCAGCAGCAGCGCGCTCGATAGCAGCAGCAGGTCCAGGTTCTTGTTCACGGGGCCACACTAGCAGCGGGCGCCGGAACAGTCAAATGGTTTCTTGGGCAGATGATGAATCGTCTGGCCGTTGTAACCGGTCAGTGAAGGCGGAGACGGAGTGCCGGGCAGGCCCCTCAGCCCGGCCCTCTTGGTCCACGGTCCGGGGCGTGGGAATCATCGCGCGTCGCGTAGCGACGCAGTGAAGGTAGCCGTGGACCTCGGTCCACGGTTTGCGGCGTGGGAACGCGCCCGCGTCGCGTAGCGACGCCTGACAGCCTCGCGGTTTTCGGGCGTCGCTACGCGACGCGGTTGAGCTTGGGCCATGGGTCCGTGGACTGGAAGTCCACGGCTACCATCGGGCACCGCTACGCGGTGAGCCGGGGCTAGTGAGAACGCTCCCTCTCCCCTTCCGAAGGGGAGAGAGCCGGGATGAGGGGTCGGCCCCCTGTGATGTTCCCGCCTTCACTGATGGCTTGCGCCCCGGCCACTCTCCTTTTCGACCCGGGGTTTGCTTTTAGAGCCGGGGTGTGGTGTATTGAACCCAATTGAGTGTGCAAATCACAAGCGAAGATTCGCCGGTTCTCCAGAAGACCAAGGAGTTGTGCCAGACGATCCTGGACCAACCGAACATGCAATTGATTCGCCAGCGGCTCGACGCGTTTATGGGGGATGCGACCACGCGCGCCCAGTACGACGGGTTGGTCACCAAGGGCCAGGCGTTGCAAGAGAAACAGCAGCTCTCGATGCCGTTGAGCAACGAGGAGATCGACGATTTCAACCGGCACCGCGATCAACTGCTCGATAACCCGGTGGCGCGCGGGTTTCTGGATGCCCAGGAAGAACTGCACGAGGTGCAGAAGTCCATCAGCCAGTATGTGACCAAGACCCTCGAACTGGGCCGTCTGCCGACCGAGTTGGACGTCGCCCAGGCCTCGTGCGGCCACGGCTGCAACTGCCATTGACTCAGTGCTGGGGGGCGTCAATACGATGACGCAGGCGGCGAGGCATTTTTGGTGCTCACGAGGCGCGAGCGACGAGCATACCCGCAGCGGTCTGCAAGGAGCGAGCAACGAAGTCCGCGCCAAAAAGGACCGCCGAATGCGTCATCGTATTTACGCCCCCCAGTCCTTAAGCCCAGGAGCGCAGCCGGTAATACGCAAAGCCCAGGACTTCCTCCAGCCAGAGCCGGAAGCTCACCACAGTGAAGACAGACGGGACCGGGTTGAAGCGGCGCTGGCGCCCCGGCTCGAGCAAGCCGAGGACGCGGAAATCGCACCCCACCGGAACGACTTCGAGCCCCGCCTTTCGGAATGTGGCGGCGGCCCGCCTCAGGTGCAGGGCGGAACTGACCAGGATGATCTTCTTCCAGCCCTTTTGAGAAGCCAACCGCGCCGCGTGAACCGCTTCATCGTGGGTTGTCCGTGAAACGCCCAAAGATTCAATGGGGGTCGTCACGAGGTTCCAACGCTCGATGAACTTCATGGCGGCCGGGGCCTCCGCGAATCGGGCGGGTTGCCCCTCGCCGCCGCCGCTAACGACCAGGACGGGCGCCTTCCCGTCCCGGACCAGGCCAATCCCGGTGAGCAGGCGGTCGGAGGCTTCGCAGAACTCGACGCGCAGGTAACTCGGCTCGAAGGGCGTCAGCGAGCCGCCCAACACGATAACGGCGTCAGCAGGGGCGATCTGACCGGGGGCCGGAGGGAGAAAAGGGCGCTCCATCCCGGCGATCAAGCGCCCCGGAACCTCGGCGGCCTGAAAGACGCTGCCCGCCAGGGCTATCGCCAGCAGCCACCAGGCGCGCCGGCGGCGCCGCCGCATGAAGCAAAACAACGCACTGCCCAGCAAGGCAAACCACGTCCAGGCCACAGGATCGGCAACCAGCTTCATGGGTTTTTGCCTGGGATTTTGGCGAACGAATCCATGCCCTGCTCGAGGGCGATGACCTCGCCCAGGGTCAGGAACGGCACATCGAGGGCGTTCATGAGGTCGGTGAACAGGGCGGAGGTGGTGTCGGCCCCTTCGCCACAGTGGTCCAGGAGCACCACCGGCTTGGAGGGGTCCAGGCTGACCACTTTGGCCAGCAGTCGCGCCGCCTCGGGGTAATGCGCCAGTTGGAAAGCGCGCGCCTGGATGAGCCAGATCTCGCCTTTGCCCAGCTTGTAGCGCGCCACGCCGCCATTGCCGAAGACCTCCCATCCCGGGGTGGGCAGGAACGCCTGCGAGAGGATGCCGGGCGCCGTAACGGCAGGCAGGCCCAGGGCGCTGCCCGGATCGAATTGGCCGGCCTGGCGCGCCTCCACCCGCGGCGCGACCGGCAACCACCCAAGCGCGTAGGTTTTCTCGCCATAGAGCTGCTGCAGGACGACCAGGCGCATGCCACGCGCGACCGGGTCGAGGATCTTCCGCTGGGTGGCTTGGTCGAAATGCCTGAAGAAGCGATAGCCTCGGGTCGGAATGAGGAGCGTGCCGTACTTCTCAGGCGTGAGGACCTCGGGCTTCAGGTAGGCCATGGCCTCCTGGCTGCTGTAATAGAGCGGGGTCGGTTTGGCCAGGCTGGGCACGACAAGGTAGGGGTCTGCATCTTCCCAACGCGGCACGCGGGCCAGGTGGCCGTCAAACTCGACCTCGGCCGCCAATTGGTGCCCGCAATTCATCCGTGGTAATCGCGCCTCGAAGCAGTTGCCCACTTTTCTCATGGGGGCCTTGTGGAAGAAGGTGGTGCTGGGCAGTGGTTTGGACAGGAGCCAGGCGCGGCTCAGGCCCTGGGCGGGCAAGCGGCAGAGGATCTCGGCGCCGTCGGCGGTCCAGGACAGGACGGCGGAGTTGGGCGCGGGGGGAGGACCGGTCAGGGCCGTCAGACTCGTCGGACCGGTCAGACTCGTCAGACCGGTCGGACGTGACTCCCCAGGCGGGGAGGCATGGGCGATCATCTGGTCGAGAGCGGGCAACTGGCTGCGCCAATGATATTGGTTGGTGTGCATCCGCAGGCGCTCGGTGAACGGCTTGTAATAACCGGCCTCGGGCGAATCGCTGAGCTGCGCCCAGGCGGCTCGCGACTGCGCCAGGGCCGCCCTGGCCTGGCCATTGTAGCGGCCGCCTTCCTGGTCGGAGCGGGCCTGCCAGTATGCCGATGTGAACCGCCCCGCGTAATAATCCGCCAGGTGGCTGAGCATGAGCATCGCGCAGCGAAGCTCTTTCCATCGGAGCGCGGAGGCCCTCGAAGCCCCGTGTCAGTAATGCCGGCCAGGGCCGAACGGACCTGGTCGCCATAGCCGGCGAGCCGCGCTGCGTAAGCGAAATTGGGCACGCGTCCGTCCTTGCCGCCCACGGCCTCCAGCGCCAGCGTCTCCTTGATGGATTTTGCCGCGAACGTGTCGAAGGGCTCGCCCGCGATGAACGCAGCGACGTTGCCGCCCAACTCCATCTCCGGGTTGTGGTTGCGGTGGTCGGGGCCCAGGCTCAACGCCATGTAGGCGGTTGGGATGATGCGGCTGGCGATTTTCCAGGCCCCCGCAATGGCCTGGCCTTGGGCGCCAAAGGTGTCGGCGAACCATAAATCGAACGCCGCTTCAGGCGTATCGGGGTCATATCCGCAGCGCCCCCAGAGCATGAGATAGGGCTCATCACGCTCCAGTATCCATTTGGTGTAGAGGTCATCCGGGTTGGCCACGTAATAGCGCGGCGAATCCGGATAATAAGCATTGAGCGGCTCGACCGTGTAGCCCGAGGCGGCGCCCACTCGCATGCTCCTGACCGTCCGCCGCACCCAGTCGGGCTGGTAAAACGGGAAGATGCGGTGCGTGCCGTTGGCCCGGACCTGCCAAACGGGCCTATAGGGCTCGGGCGGCCAGGGGCCGCCCTCCGGGGCCGGGTTGCCGGGCCACATCCTGAGCGCCGGGCTCGCGCCCGAGTAACTCAGGTAGTCCTCGAACGAGTAGCTGTACCAGCCCGCCATCCGGCCGCCGGCCACCAAATAGGGCGCGCCCCATTGCTCGCCATTGTACTTGATCTGGACCCGGTAATTGCTGCTGGCCTGGGCCAACGGCAGGACCAAGCCCTTGCGGGCCAGCCAGGAGCGCGTGAGCAGGGGGATGTCCCTGCCGCTGGCCTTGACTGCCTCCTGGTAGCAGCGGAAGAACGACTCGCCCTTGCCGCTCTCGCCGATGCGGTAGGCTATCGCATCCAGTCGCGGGGCCTGGCGGATCATCTTCGCGACCACTTCCCGAGTGTATTGGTAGGCGGCCTGCTCGGTGTCCGGGTAGGGCAGGTCCCGCTTGTGCGGGGTGCGCAACTGCGCCTCGTAGGCCATCAGGCTGACCCTGATGCCCCGCTCGTGGGCCAGGTCGATGACCTTGTTGAGCCGTCTCAAGTTGCTCGCCTTGACCTCGGGCGCCACCCCAACCTCGGGGTACTGCTCGCTCTGGATGAAATAGGCATAGAGGTTCGGCGCGTCGGTCACGCTCACGTCCCACATGCCGTGCAAGTCCAGCCAGTTGAGCCGGTGCCGCGCCATCGAGTCGAAGAGCCTCCGCCAATAATCGTCATTCTGAAACCACCACCGCTCCCCATCCACCAGGGCCTGGGGAGAGTAATCGGTCTGGTTGGCCCGGTAATCCCAGGGCAAGGTCAAAAAGACGTTCAGGCCGCGGTCCTCCAAAAACGGCCGGCCTTTGACCACGCCCTTCTCCCAGGCCCGCGCACCGCGCAAGCGCACCCGCTCCGCCATCTCCAGTTGCCCGTACATCGCCCCGGCTGCGTTGCCGCCCTCGATGACCGCGCGCCGCCCATCCAACGTGATCGTGTAACCCTCCGCAGCTCCGGACGCGCCCACCTTCACCAGGATGTCACCCGCCCGCCCAGCCAACCCGGCCTTGTCCAACGCCCCCGCCAGCTCCTGCCGCCCGAAATCCACCGGGCCACCCCCGCAAGCCCCCGCCAGCAGCAGCGTGAACACAATGGGCGCGAGCGCGCGCAACGAGTTGCGGATGCCAGACATGCGCCGAGGATACGCATCCCGGCAAGGGTATCAAGCCCAAGAGCTCGTGTGGGAAACACCGTCGTCACCGCGGTTCTCCTGCCCAAAAGCACGGCCCGACAGTGGGTTTAGCTTGAACCGGACGCCTGCGAAGGGGTAAAGTGGGCTGACAAAATCGAGAATGACGTTATGCCCCAATCAATCCAAGTGGAAGTGGAAGTCCCCGGTGACTTGGCGCGGTTTCGGCTCCCCGAAGGCGTGCAGCACCGACTGCAGCGGTTACTCGACAGGCAGGACGCCGGCTCTGCGCTCAGCCCTGAGGAGAAGCGGGAGGCCGAGGGATTAGTCAACCTGGCCGACCTGTTGGCGTTACTACGGCTGCGCGCGCAGAGGTTGAACAGCGGGCGTGCCTGAGCGCATGCGCTCGTTTCAGTACACCTTCCGCAGGTTGGAGGGAAGGATGTTGAGTTCGGTCCGGTATTTGGCGACGGTGCGGCGGGCGATGGCGATGCCCTTTTCCCGGAGCATGTGGACGACTTCCTGGTCGGAGAGGGGTTTGGTGGGGTCTTCCTTTTTGAAGATTTCGGCGATCATGTCCTTGACGCTGGTGTTGGACATGCCGTCGCCGTTGGCGGTGTGGATGCCTGCGGTGAAGAAGAACTTCATCTCGTAGATCCCCTGCGGGGTCTGGATGTACTTGCCGGAGACGGCGCGGCTGACGGTGGTTTCATGGACGCCGACGACCTGGGCGATCTGGACCATCGTCAGGGGTTTGAGGAAGGCGATGCCCTTTTCCATGAAGTCGCGCTGGCGGTTGACGATCTCCTTGGCGATGTTGAGGATGGTCTGCTGGCGCTGCTGCAGGCTCTTGATGAGGAACTTGCCGGCGCGGATCTTCTCGCGGATGTAGTTGCGCACCTCGGCCGTGTTGCCGCCTTGGGCCATGAGGTCCTTGTAGGTGTTGCTGATGCGCAGGTGAGGGATGTGCTCGTTGTTGGTGGTGACGACGAAATCGGCGTCGCTCTGTTGGACAAAGACCTCCGGGAGGATGTACTGGTCGTTGTCCGGGAGGAACGCGCGGCCGGGGCGGGGCTCCAGGCGGCCAATGCGATGGAGGGTGTCCTGGACCTCGTCGATGGAGGCGCCGGTGAAGCGGGCGATCTCGGGGATGCGCCGTTTGCCCAGGGCGTCCATGAATTCACTGATGATGCGATAGTCCAGGGTGTTCTGCTGGCCGCAGCGCTCCAGTTGGAGGAGCAGGCACTCTTGAAGGGTGCGGGCGCCGACGCCGGGCGGGTCGAAGGACTGGATGACCTTGAGCACCTTTAACAATTCCTCGGGGGGCAAGCCGGTGGCCTGCGCCAGCTCCTCCTGGGTCGCCGCCAGGTAGCCGTAATCGTCAATGTTCCCGATGATGATCTCGGCGGCGGGCCAGCTCTGCTCCGGCAGGGCCGACTCCCGCACCTGCTCCAGCAGGACCTCTTGCAAGGACGTGCCGGCCACCAGGGAATCGAACATGAACTGCCGCTTCTCCTCGTCCTCCGCAGAACTCCGCGAGGGGAGGTTGGTCTGCGCAAAATGCTCGCGCCATTCCTGGTCCATCTGCACCAGGCGCTCGAACTCCGCCTGGAAATCGTCCACCGGCTCCCCGTTGCCCTTGTCGAGCGCCGGGTCCACGTTCAAGTCGGCCGGCGGTTCCGAAGGATCGGCCGTCTCGGCGGACTTGGGCGTTTCGCGTTCCTCCTTCTCGGCCTGCTCCACCTCCGCCGCCGGGGCCTCCTCCAACACTGGGTTTTGCTGCAACTCCTGCTCGACCAGGGCCTTGAGCTCCAGGGTGGGCGCCTGCAGCAGCGCCAGCGATTGCTGCAATTGCGGTGCCAGCACCAGCGATTGCGTCAAACGTTGCGACAATTGTAGGCCGTGAGCCATGACGCTATTCTAAACGCCTGCGCCGCCTTTACAAGCACAACTTGGCACGATTCGCGCTCCTCTTGCTCAAGTTATTTCTTCGCCCTGCCAAAGTCAATGTCCCAAAACTGACTATGGATGTCCCCGAATCCCCTAGAAAGGGCCGGCCAATTCATGCACGATGGGCGCGACAATGTGAAAAGCATGCTGGTTCGCAGTCTGTTATGCGCCGCGGCGTCCGCGCTGGCACTGGTTGCCTGCGAATCGGGGGCGGCATTGCTGCCTATCACCCCTTCGCCAGCCGTGACCTCGCCCGGGGCGAGAAATCAGACGCCCGCAATCGGCTCAGTGAGCTTTCCCCAGTTCGATCCCTTTCTCGGCACGCTCAGCAAAGCTGACCTCCGGCCTGCCGGCAGCGCCCTGTTCCCCGCCGTGTCGCTGGAAAACGATAGTGGCAGTGCGTATTGGTCCACCTGGCTGAATGTGCCCCTCCTGGGGGATCTCGCCCACGCCGGTCCGGGCGCCTCCATGGGGGGAGACACTTTTCACCTCGAGTACCAGGTACTCGCCCGTCCCGGAAGGCCGGGCCATCGGCCTGATCGCCGGGCTGGGCTGCCTGGCGGCATTGCTCCGGCGGACGCGAGTGCCGCGGGGCTAAATCGAACGACGTGACTTTGGCACGACCTTTGTCGCAGCCCTTGCCGCAGCCTTTGTCGAGACATGGCGCATTCGACAAAGGCTCCGACAAAGGCAGCGACAAAGGTCCAAAGACCGCATGAGTGTCGGGATCCGCCCCCCGGTTCCGAATACGCGGATCGCATTGACCTGCAAGGGGTTTTCCCGCAGTGTCTGGTCATGGCAAA
Organism: uncultured bacterium; assembly: GCA_963749495.1. Taxonomy (GTDB): domain Bacteria; phylum Verrucomicrobiota; class Verrucomicrobiia; order Limisphaerales; family UBA8199; genus CAVQND01. The sequence continues at coordinate 1,055,599 of CAVVMW010000006.1, read as the reverse complement.
CACCTTTGGCCATCTTTTCCGCATCACGACCTGGGGTGAATCGCACGGCAAGGGTGTCGGGGTGGTGGTGGATGGGTGCCCGCCGCGGCTGGAGTTGAGCGAGGCCGACATCCAACCTGAGCTGGATCGCCGGCGCCCCGGCCAGTCCAGGATCGTGAGCCCCCGCAAGGAGTCCGACACGGTGCAGATCCTCTCCGGCACTTTCGAAGGCAAAACGCTGGGCACGCCCATAGCCCTGTGGGTCGCCAACGAGGACGCGCGGCCCGAGGCCTACACCGAGATGGCAACCAAGTTCAGGCCCTCGCACGCGGATTACACCTACCAGGCCAAGTTCGGGATTCGGAGCTGGCCCGGCGGCGGGCGGAGCAGCGCGCGCGAGACCGTCGGGCGGGTGGCGGCAGGCGCGATTGCCAGGAAGCTCCTCCGCGAGTATTACGGGGTGGAGGTCCTCGCCTACGTCAAGCAGGTCCAGCGCATCACGGCCGCCATCGACCCGGAAAAGGTCAAGGCCGGCCAGGTGGAATCCAACATCGTGCGCTGCCCGGACGCGGCGGCGGCACAGAGGATGATCCGTCTCATCGAGCGAATGCGCAAGGCGGGGGACACCGTCGGCGGCGTGATCGAAGGGGTTGCGCGAGGCGTGCCGGCCGGGTGGGGGGAGCCGGTCTTCGACCGCCTGGAGGCGGACCTGGCCAAGGCCATGCTGAGTTTGCCCGCCTCCAAGGGCTTCGACATCGGCTCCGGCTTCGGCGGCATCCTGCTCACCGGCGCGCAGCACAACGACGCGTACCGGGCCAGGGACGGCAGGGTTTTCACCACGACCAACCGCTCGGGTGGAATCCAGGGCGGCATCTCCAACGGCCAAACCATCTGCTTCCGCGTGGCCTTCAAACCCATCGCCACGATCATGCGCGAGCAGGACACCGTCAATGTACGGTTCCGCAACACGACCCTCAAAGGCCGGGGCCGGCATGACCCGTGCGTCCTGCCCCGCGCCGTCCCCATCGTCGAGGCGATGACCGCCCTGGTCCTCATCGATCACGCCCTGCGGCACAAGGCCCAGTGCGCCTGAGAGCGGCTGGCAGAATTAACCTCGCAGCTCCGCATCCAGACCTTTGTCGCAACCTTTGTCGCGGCCTTTGTCGAGGCATGGCCAACTCGACAAAGGTTGCGACAAAGGCTGCGACAAAGGTCCGGACTCACGGCGCTCGTGGAAAAAGGCCCTACATCCACCGCCTTGTTGCACCAAACATCTTAGTTTTTCCAGCCGCTCTAACTGGAGCCGCAGATGACTTGGGCGGGTCGGAGGAGCCGGGCGGCTCGGACGGGTCAGATGGGTCTGGCGGCCCGGAGCGGGTTGGCTCAGTGCGGCCACCATCGGGCCAGCAGGCGCCCGCCGCCCAAGACCCATACGGCGGCGGCCGCGGAGAGGTAGGGCACGTAGGCCAGGCGCGTCAATTTGTGCTTTCGCAGGGCGATGAGGCTCAGCCCCACAATCGAGCCGATGACCGAGCTGAGCATCAAGGTGAAGAAGACGGCCTTCCAGCCCAGGAACGCCCCAATGGCGCCCATGCACTTGACGTCGCCCAGGCCCATCGCCTCGCGCGGCAGGACCATCTCCGAGCTGACCACCTCCAGATGGGGCACGCCCTCGGGATCGAACTCATCGCTGCCGATGGTGAGCCTGGAGGGGCTCAGCCGCACCGGCACGTCCTTGTAGCAGCGGTCCGCCATCTCGAGGGTCCGCGCCTGCAGTGTGATCACGTCAGACGGGCGATAGAACAGGTCCTCGTAAAGCAGGTGTTCCTGGCCCCAGCACAGGGCGGTCTCGGTGAAGAAGACTCGAGTTTCGGCAGGCAGCTCGACCCGGTAGCGGCCCAGGAACCATTTGCCCAGGCGCACGATGCCATAGACGATGCCGGCACCCACGGCCATGCCCAGGAGGCTCTGTTTCATTGCATCGGTGATCGAATGGGTCTGGTGGAAGGCCAGCGCCAGGATGGAGCAGAGGAAGCCTGCCACCATCCCGCCGACCGTGATCTGGTCGGGAACGAAGATGTGCTCCCAATCAATGAAACTGCCGGCCATGAGACTGGCCAGGAAGCCGGCATAGATGAGGGCCAGCAGAAGCGAATCCCGGCCGGGGCCGATGCAGCAGGCCAGGAACAACAGGGCGGTGAGCGACTCGACCACGAAATAGCGGACCGAAATGGGAGCGCCGCAGTTGCGGCACCTGGCCCGCAGATAGACCCAGGTCACCAGCGGGATGTTCAGATACCAGGGAATCGAGTAGCGGCAGTGCGGACAATGCGATGGCGGAGAGATGATGCTCTGGCCCAGCGGCATCCGGCAGATGCACACGTTGAGGAAGCTGCCGACCACCGCGCCCAAGACGAAAAACAGGACGCCCCAGAAACCAAACGGCACTGCGGACCAGACGGCCGGGTCAAAGAGGCGGGAGAACATTGCCATGTCCATATACATTCTGCTCCAGCGCCTGGCGCATGACGGCGACAGGGGCGGCGCGGCCGGTCCATAATTCGAGAGACCTGGCGCCTTGATACAGGAGCATGCCCAGGCCGTTTGCGGCGCGGCAACCGGCCGCCCGCGCCGAGCGGAGCAACGCCGTCTCCGCCGGACGGTAGATCATATCATAGACCGCCGCGGCCCGGCGCAGGCAAAACTGCCCTTCCTCCAGCGGCGAGGGCTCGCTCGGCCCCAGGCCCAGTGAAGTCGCATTGAGGACCAGTTCCACCGGTCCCGAGGGATAGCCCAGTGTCACCTCCACAGCCGGGTAATGTTCCCGGACCTCTCGGGCCAGGGCCTCGGCCTTGCTGCGGGTGCGGTTGACCAGAAAGAGCCGGGCGGTCTTCTCGGACGCCAGCTTGAGGGCGGCGGTCCGCCCAGCCCCGCCGGCCCCCAGCAGCAGGACACTCGCCCCGGCCACGGCCACGCCCAGGTCCTGGCTCAGCGCCCTGGCGATGGCATCGGCGTCCGTATTGAACCCGTGTGCCCGGACCTCGCGCGGCGCCGGGCTGTCCGCCCAGCCGGCCAGGGGACGCCAGGCCCCCTGCGGGTCGCGGCCCTCGAAGCGCACCGTGTTCACTGCGCCCCACTCGCGCCCCGAGGCATCCAGCAGGTCCATCATCCCCAGGGCGAGCAACTTGTGCGGGAGGGTAAGGTTCAGGCCGACAAAGCCCATGGCCTTGGCCCCGTCCAAGGCGGCCCGCAAGTCCTCCGGATGGACCTCCAAGGCCAAGTAGCGCCAGTTCAGGCCCAGCGCGGCCAAGCCGGCGTTCTGCATCGCGGGTGACGCGGAATGCCGGACCGGGCAGCCGCAGACCGCGCAGTAGCGGGTCGCGGCGTCAATTGTCAGCGCCAATGGCTTTGCCGGCTCGGTCACCCGCTGGTTATAGGGCCAACCAGCGGAAGTTCAAAGAGCAAAGTGCGTTTCCTGCGGGCGCACGACAGAATTACGGCGGAACCGGCGGTGTGTGCTCTGGACGCCAACGGCGTCGTTCATACCAGCCCAGGGCAACGCCCTGGGAACAGCCGCCAATAATCGTCTAGAGCGCTGAAAGCGCGATTCATCCTCCGGGAGCTTTATGAGGCAGGCCGCTGGCCTGCAACAGAATAGAATGCGCGGTGGACCCAGGGCGGCGGCCCGCCTGCGCTGCGCTCCGGCGGGCCTTGCCCTGGGCTGGTATGAACCAGGCCTTTGGCCTGAACGCGGGCGTCCCAACCCCATGCCTGACATCCGGCCCTGCCTCAGCACCGGGCGTAATAGACCACTGCGGGGGGAAAGTTGAGGAAGGCGGGCACAGTGCGGAGGCTGCTGAAACAGGCGCGGATGTGCCTGCGGTCGATGAGCGAGTGCTGAAACTGGATGTAGAGGCCCCCCTGGGCCAGGGCCTGGCGGACGGCGGTGATGAGGGCCAGGACCTGCTTTCGGGCAAGGTTGCCCAGAGGGATGCCGGAGATGATGTAATGAGGCTTGCTCCAGCCTTGCTGGGTTGCGGTAGAGAGCAATTGCTCGGCCGGGCCCGAAAAGACCGTCACCCGGCGTTGCAGACCGGCCATGGCCATGCGGCGCCGGCTGTGCTCCGCCAGGTCCGGGTTGACCTCGCAGGCCAGGATCTGCGCGGCGGGGCAGCGGGCTGCCAACCGCAACGTGAGCGCCCCGGTGCCGGCCCCCAGCTCGAAGATCCGGCCCTGGTAATCCACAGGCACGGGGGCGATCATCTTGGCGATGAGAAACCGTTGGGAGGGGACGATGCCGCCGGTCTGCAGGTTCTTGGCCAGGCCCGCCCAGATAAAACGCAGGCAGCCCGGCAGGTCCGCCTGCTGCGAGCGGGACATCCGCCGCTCCGTATCGGCTTCGTCATCATCCTCTGCGCTGCCGCCCGGAGAAGGCGCGCCCGACTCAGAATGCTCTCCGCTCCGCCACGAGGGCGGCGCGGCCGCTTTATTGCACGTTGAGGATGTCATAGGCGTGCCTGGGTTGATCGATTCCCGAGATCATAGACCACTCTGGAAGGATCTTATCACACGGGGCCGATGTTGCACCAACGCTATAGGGTGTCAAGGCGGCTGTTTGGAACCAGCCGGGGCAGGGCGCCTCCGACACTGCCCCCGGAGTGCGCCCGTCCCCGGGCGCAGCAGCGACGGAGCGGGCAGGCGCGCTGGAGTGTTTGACCGCTGCTTTGGCTCCGGACGTCGCTGCGCCCGGGGACGCTGCACCTTACACGCATTTTCATCGCGCAACCTCCGTTGCCTGTCGTTGTAATCGCCAGCCCCACGACAAGTCCATTAACCTGCGCAGGCCGCAACCGATACTCTCAGCGCCCGGTTCCCCGTCACCTTTTCTGGCCAAATAGCCTCCCAGTCTGCCGACTAGTCTGTTGGCTTCGCCCAGGGTCAGACGCGATGCCTCTTCTCGGCTGAAGTTTTTTTTAGCGCCGCTTGCAATACTTGTAGTTCTTGCGGCGAATACAGAACGCTGGCGGGCAGTTGCGGCAAAGCTCGCCCCAGTTTAACACAGGCCAAGACCCGCCAAGCCACGATCAAATCGAAGGCCAGCACCCGCTGAAGATGTTCGGCGGTTTTAAATTCCCGGTGTTCGACTCCGCAGCCGTTCTTAAGCGCGCGATGCCACTCTTCGATGCCCCAGCGACGGCAATACCATTGCACTTTCTCCCAGGCCTGTGGGGCGGTCGTGATCGGCATATCGGTCAACAGCATCCAATCAATGGGCTCGGCGCCCGCTGGGGGGTTGGTCGCGCACCCAAACCGCCCACAGGCTCAACGAGGGCCAACCCTTCTTGCAACCCACGGCGGGGGCCTCAATGGTTACGGAGGACCACCGCACCTGCACGTGCGCTGTGCGCGGGGGCTGGCCCCGATGCCGCGGCAGCTTAAGCTCACGGGTCTCGCCTACCGGCTGGCTTTCCATGAAAGCCCACAGTTTTTTGTGGCAGTCCAGCTTGCGGTCGTGCTGCGCACGGACCAGCGCGTGCAGGTTGTCCGGTCCAATCTGAGTGGCGTCGTACAACTCGTAAAGGTCCCCTTCGCGATCGGTGATCACTACCAGTTGCGTTTGGGGCATGCGCCGCGCGGCCGCGCCTGCCCGCTGAAAAGCTTCTATCCAGCGATAGCTTTCCTTTTCATCAATGGATTTGGCGTTGCGGCCTCGTCCCGAGGGGTCCGAGGGGCCTTGGGGCGGCCGCGCCCAGCACCGGGCATCCAGCACGCCCAAGGGCACGCCATCGGGGCGAAAGGCCAGCAGGGTGTGCAGCCACAGACCACGGCCCTTTTCCTCGCCCAAGGATCCCAAGCCGGTGGTCTGCTCCAAGCCGGTGTAGTTAAGCCCGGTAGTGTCCTGCGGCAGGAGCACCAGCGGCTCGGCCGCCATGCGGGCCTGCGTCGCCTGCTGGTGCGCCTCCAACAGCCGCTCCAGACTGATTTCCTGGCTCTCGTGCTCGATCAACCCATAGGCCGCCTTGGCCGGAGACCAGGAGCTAAAGCTGCCGTAGAAGCTGGCTTGCGGCTGCTGCCAACGGGCTTCCAGGATTTTGACGGCGCGGTGCTGGCGGCGCTGGTCGCCTAAATCCAGTCCCGCCATCTCGTAAGCGCACCAATCCTCCTGCGCCAGACTTTGCTCCAGGTGCTGCGGGCTGAGCGCCGGCGGCACTTCGGTCTGTAGGTGCTGGCGAGCCCTCTGATCCACTGGGAACACCCAGACGTCCTTCAAGCTCTTAACCGGCCTGTCTGGGCCCAGCCGGCCACGCCCCGTGCTGACTCCCACCCGCAACCAATTGGCCGCGCTGAAGCACCGCCCCGTGAACTTGGAGCGATCCACGTAGGTTTCGACTAACTGCGGTCGGCTCCCATAACGCGCCTGCCAATCCTGCGCCAGCCGCGCCAGGGCCAAACTCAACACCTTGGAGGTCAAATTGGTGCAGTGCACCTCCTTGCGAATGAGCAGTCGCGATAAACCGATTACCTCGCGCAAGTGGCCCAAACGAGCCGCTGTGGACCAGCCAATCCACTGGTCGCGCGAGGCTAACGCAAAGGCGGGGGGTCCAAAACCCAGCGCTCCCAGCCAGCCATGGTCGCTGCCGATCAGGTAGCGAAGTTGGGCTCCCACCAGCGGGGCGTCGCCGCAGGGATGCTGCGCGATAATCAAATCGTTCCACAGCCCATGCAGCGGGTCCTCCTGCCCGCTCAACAAATGCAGCCGCAGCCCTTGGATCTGATCGACGCGCCGCGGCACCCCGTGCAAGGGTGGCAGCTCCTGGCCGCTAGCTCGCAACCGATGTCGGGCTTTGCCCCTGGCCTGGCGCAGCACCAGAATTCCGCGCTTCTGCAGTTTGCGCAGCGCCACCTTGGCACTGGACAAGGCCAGCCGCCCGTCCGGCCGATACCACGCCAGCAGCCCACAGGCCTCCCGGGCCAGTGTATTACCCGTAGGCTCGGGTTCCTGCCGGGCCAGTTGGTTGAGGTGTTCCACAACTTCAGGGCGAAATTCGCGCCCGCAGACGACGATTGGCTCTTGCATCCCCATCTTCTGCCGGAATTCGCGAAGGTTGTCTAGCGGAAAAAAATGCGTGTAAGGTGCAGCGGGGACGGGCGCACTCCGGTCCGGCCCCCGGTGGTGGGGGTCAGGATGCGCCCGCCCGATCAGGCCCCGGCGGGCAGGGATTGGGGCGGCCATTGGTCGATGACCTGCCGGATGATTAATTCTGCCAGCGGCCCTAAAGGGCCAGGAGGAACCGCTTGATTTCCTTGAGCCTGGCGGAGGCGCCGGAGCGGGTCAGGCGGGGGAACTTGCTGCCGGCCATGACGTAGTCGTTGTTGCGGGTGAGCATCAGCTTGTTCTCCTTGACTTCGAGGGTGGTGATGCCGCGCTGGGCGGCGAGCACCTTGAGTTCGGCAACCTGCAGCAACCGTTGGAGAGGCGGCGGCGGCGGGCCGAACCGATCGCGCACCTCCCGTTCGAGTTCCGCCACCGCCGAGGTCTCGGTCGCCTGGGCCAGCTTGCGATAGATCTCGATGCGATGCCGGGCATCGGAGATGTAGTTGAACGGGATGCAGGCGGAAGCCGAGGGGCGAAGGGCGAGGGGCGAGGGAGCAGCGTGCGGCCATCCCTCGGAGGCTGGAACCCGTCCTCCGTCCTCCGTCCTCCGTTCTCCGCATTCGTCATTCGTCATTCCGTCATTCGTCATTCCGTTCTCCGTCCTCCGTCCCTCCTCCCCTGGGTTGAGGGCCAGGAAATCCAAACGCACCTCGACCTGGACGCGCGGCTTGACCTTCTGGCCCTTGAGGCTGGCGATGCTTTGCTTGAGGAGCTGGCAGTAGAGTTCGAAGCCGACGGCCGTGATATGGCCGCTCTGCTCGGCGCCCAGCAGGTTGCCGGCGCCACGGATTTCCAGGTCGCGCATGGCGATCTTGAAGCCGCTGCCGAGGGTCGAGTATTGCCTGAGGGCGCTCATGCGTTTGCGCACGTCGGTCAACAGGCGGGCATGGCGCGGCAGGAGCAGGTAGGCGTAGGCCTGGTGTTTGTAGCGGCCCACCCGCCCGCGGAGTTGGTAGAGGTCGCTCAGTCCGAAACGATCGGCGCGGTTGATGATAATCGTGTTGGCGTTGGGAATGTCCAGGCCGCTCTCGATGATCGTGGTCGAGAGCAGGACGTCCGCCTGGCCGTTGACAAAGCGGGTCATGACTTGCTCCAGTTCCTCGCTGTGCATCTGGCCGTGGCCGACGACAATCCGAGCGTTGGGCAGCAGGGCCTGGAGCTTCTGGGCCATGCTGAGAATGGTCATCACCCGGTTATGGAGGAAAAAGACCTGGCCACCCCGGTTCAGCTCGCGCTGGATGGCGTCGCGAATCACCCGCTCGTCGTATTGGGTGACGATGGTCTGGACGGGCAGCCGGTCGTGGGGCGGGGTCTGGATAGTGCTCATGTCGCGGGCCCCGGACAGGGCCAGGTAGAGCGTGCGCGGAATGGGCGTGGCGCTCAGCGTGAGCACATTGACCAATTTGCGCAGCATCTTGAACCGCTCCTTGTGCATCACGCCAAATCGCTGTTCCTCATCGATGACCACCAGGCCCAGGTCCTTGAAGGCCACATCCGCCTGGAGCAAGCGATGGGTCCCGATGACGATGTCCACGGAGCCGGCCGCCAGGTTGCGGAGAGTTTTTTGCTGGGCGCCGCGCGAGCGGAAGCGCGAGAGCAATTCGACGCGGACAGGGTAATCGGCCAGGCGCTCGCGGAAGGTGTTGAAGTGCTGCTGCGCCAGGACCGTCGTCGGCACCAGCACCGCCACCTGTTTGCCCCCCAGGACCGCCTTGAACGCCGCCCGGATGCCCACCTCGGTCTTGCCGAAACCGACGTCGCCGCAGATCAACCGGTCCATCGGCTTGGGGCGCTCCATATCGCTCTTGGTCTGGGCGATGGCGGCCAATTGGTCGGGCGTCTCTTCGTAGATGAAAGCGCTCTCGAACTCGCGCTGCCACGGGGCGTCCGACGCGAAGCCATGCCCGGGCTGGGACTCGCGGGCGGCCTGGATGGCCAGCAACGCGCCGGCCACGTCGCGCACGGCGCGCTCGGCCTGGACGCGGGCCTTGAGCCAGCGCGTGCCACCCAGCGTGTTGAGCGGCGGCCGCGCCTTGCCGGCGCCGACGTACTTGCTCACCAAATGCGCCTCGGGCACCGGCACGTAGAGCCTGGGCGGCGGCTGGGCCGGGTCCCCCGGGGCGTATTCGATCACCAGGCATTCCTGGCCCGCATTGGCCGTTGCCGCCGGCCCTTCGGTCGGTTTGGCCCCGGCCCCCAACGGCAGCACCTGCAAACCCACGTACCGCCCGATGCCGTGCTGCAGGTGTACCACATAGTCACCCTCCTTCAGGTCCGTGAAATCGATGTCCAGCGCCGAACGCGTCGCCTGCGCGTGCGGCGACTTGAGCCGGCGCGGCCGCTGGACTTTGTAACGCCCGAAAATCTCGGCGTCCGTCACGACGACTACCTTCGAGGGGTCGTGCAGAAAGCCGCTCGACAACGTACCACAGTCCACAGTCCACAGTCCACAGTCCACAGTCCGGCCCGAGTCCACAGTCCACAGTCCACAGTCCACAGTCCCCGCTGCCCTCGATCCTCCATCCTCCATCCTCTCTCCCGCGTCCTTTGTCCTCTGGCCTCCGTCCTCGGGTCCTTGGATTCTGGACTGTGGACTCTGGACTGTGGACTCTGGACTCTGGACTGTGGACCGTGGACTGTGGACTGTGGACTCTGGACTGTGGCCTGTGGACTGTGGACTATCCAGCCCGTATTCCTTCCAAATCTCTGCGAAACGCTGCCGCTCGCCGTCGTTGTTACAGAAGACGTGGACGGCGTAGTTCTGGCGCAGCCAGCGGTGCAGTTGGGCGAAGAACTCGCGGCGTTGCGCCTCGGCCACCGGCGGCTCCGGCGCGCGCTCCAGCATCGGCCGATAGACATCCAAGCTCTGGAACTGGAGGCCCTGGGTCTCAATCGCCGGCCCCGCTTCGCCGGGCCCGGCAGAGCGAACCGGCACGGCGCCCGGTGGAAATGTGGCTCCCGCCTCGCCAGTGCTGCGGGACAGGTCGGACGGGTCGGACGCATCAGACCCGTCAGACCCGCGCTCTGCACCTTGTCCGGAGGACTCGGCAAGACTCACCACGGTCATTCCCTTGGCCTCTGCCTGCCGCTGGAATTCAGGCCAGGAAACATAGAACGTGTCGCCGGGGGGAACCTGCCGGGCGTACTCTTGGGCCTGTTCGGCCAATTGCTCCGGTTCGCATAGCAGCAAAATCGTCTCTGGCGGCAGATAATCCACCAACGTCCCCAGGCCCCATCCCCCCTGCCCTACGCCCTCGCGACTCGGCACTCCCACGGCTCCGCGGTCCCCGTTCCGCGTTCCGCACTCCGCATTCCGCACTCCGCATTCCGCACTCCGCACTCCGCATTCCGCACTCCGCACTCGCTTGAGGATCCCCAACTCGCCCGCCGGGGGAAGGACAATCGACTCGATCTCCTCCCGCGACATCTGGGTCAGCGGGTCGAAGTAGCGGAGCGATTCCAACTCGTCACCGAAGAACTCAAGGCGCGCCGGCCAGGGACTGGTTGGCGGATAGAGGTCGAGGATGCCGCCGCGCAAGGCGACCTCGCCCTTTTGCGTCACCTGGGCTTCAGGCTCGTAGCCCTGCTCCTCGAGCCACTCGACCAGGTCGAGCGGGTCGCGCCGGTCGCCCCTGGCCAAGGCCTGAGTGCGGCCGGCCAGTGCCTCGGGCAGGAATGTGCGTTGAAGCAGGGCAACGACACTGGCGACCACGACCGGGGCCTGGCCGTCCCCCCTCCGCGCTCGACCCAACAATGCAACCAATGTCTCCAGCCGTTCGCCGATCACGTCGGCGTGCGGAAGCCGGTCTTCGTGCGGGAGAATCTCCCAGGCCGGGTAGAACAACGGGCGCAGTCCACAGTCCGGTCCAGAGTCCACAGTCCACAGTCCACAGTCCACAGTCCCCGCTGCCCTCGATCCTCCATCCTCCATCCCCTCTCGCATGTCCTCTGTCCTCTGTCCTCCGTCCTCCGGTCCTTGGACTGTGGACTCTGGACTCTGGACTGTGGACTCTGGACTCTGGACTCTGGACTCTGGACTCTGGACTCTGGACTCTGGACTCTGGACTCTGGACTCTGGACTCTGGACTCTGGACTCTGGACTCTGAACTCTGGACTGTGGACTGTGGACTCTGGACTGTGGACTCTGGACTCTGGACTGTGGACTCTGGACTCTGGACTGGGTCCACGTCGTCAAATCCTGATGAAAGACCTCCTGCGCCCTCAGGCTGCCGGTAACGATGGCGATAGGGCGACGCGGGAAGACCTGGCGCAACAGGGCGGCCAGGAACGGCTGGGCCCCTGCAGCCACGCCCTCGCAGGACAATACTCCCCCCTGCGCCAGGCGCCGTGACAGAGACTGCACAGCGGGAGCGGCCAAGACTCGAGCGAATAATTCGCTTGTCGCCATGATTGGGAAATCTTGCGCCAAGCAACTGAAAAATCGCAGGCGCGGCCAACCCCGTCAAGACTCGCCAGGTGCGGTGCAAAATCGTCGGGCCATCCTGGCGGGGTGCGCCCGGCGTCAGGATAAGGATGGGCTCAGGATCGTTTTGCCTTTCGCTTGAGCAACTCAGCCAGGAATGCGCGGTCCAGCGCGTCTTTTTCACGATGGGTTAGCTTGGTCCGCAAGAGCAGTTCGGCGCTGGCAAAAGGGATCACCACGTCGCGCACCTTGATCCAATCGATTTCCCGGCTGGCTTCAGTGTACTCGATTCCGCACGAGCGCTTCATCAAATCGATCACAAACTCGTCTCCCACCCTGACGACGATGAATTCATCGAGGTCTCCGGGTCGAACCTCCCGGATGGCGCCATCGGGCAATTTGAGCATCGCAGCCCTGATTCTCTCGAAATTGTCCGGAGAAGCGTCCACCAGCAGGTCCACGTCCGAGGTGGTGCGTTCAAACCCATGCTGGATGACCGCCCAACCGCCAATGACCAGGTACTTCGCGCCGGCCTCGTTCAAACACCGGCAGAGGAAGAGCAAATCGTCTAGCCTTGGGAATCGGGGCTCCTGGGGCGCGTTAGCATCTTCAGCTTCCATGCGTCGGCTTCGTCGAAGGATTTGAACCGCCAAACCCCTTTGGGCATGAATGGCCGGCCCTTGCGCAGCTCGTTCGCCAATTTCTGCAGGGGATCGATGCGGACGACATCCACCTTTGGCCGGCCTTTCCGCCCCACCACTTTTATTGGCAACTCATCGTCCTGCATGGCCACAAGATAATCCCCCCGGGCGCAGTTCTTCGAGCCCTATTTTTTCACTTCCTTGATTCCGCCGGGGTGACCAGGTCCCAATAAATCGCGTAGGTGCGCCGGTGCAGACGGTAAAACGGCACCAAGTCCACGTCGCGCTCTTTGCCCACGCCGTCGGTGCGGAAACAGCCCGGCTTGCCGGGCGCCGGTTTGAGCCACTGGGCGAGGGGCCGCTCGGCTGCAACCAGGACCGGCGCGTGATCCGCTGCGCTGCCGGGCTCGCCCGGCCTGCCGCGGGCCTCCTCCGGGCCCAAGTCGCCTGCCAGCACCAGCGGTCCCCAAAGGATGGCCGCGCGGCGGGGATTGTCCGGGACCGGTTCCAGGCGAAGCATCTTGGGCAAAGTGACGCTCACCTTGTCGCCGGTCTGCCAGGGGCGTTTGATCTCGACATAGGAGCCGGCCTTGGGCGGGGTTGCGGGCGCCGGGTTGTTGCGCGGGCGGGCGAGGGCATTCTTGGGCGGTTCGGCCTGGGTTTGCGCCGGCACTGTCGAACCGTTCACCTTCACTACGAAACCCTCGCCGACCCAAAATGGCCGGCGCAGTGCCAGCGTGAATTGCCTGGGAGCCGCAACGGTGAATTTGAGCGTGGCCGACTCGCCTTCCGGGAAATCGGTTTGCACTTCGAGCTTTACACCGGCCGAATCCCACTGGGCAATCGAGGGGACATAGAGATTGACCCATAGCTTGTCGCCGGACTCGTAATAGAGGCCGTCGCCGTGGAGGGCATGGCTCTCCATACTGGTAGCGGTGCAGCAGGTGAAGCCGCCGTCGAGCATGTTCCGCTCGTATTCGTGCTGCACGCCGCGCCCCACGGGCACCATGTAGCACGCCCAGCCCTCCTGCGGGTCCTGCGAGCCCAGGATGTGGTTGAAGAGGGCGCGCTCCTGGAAATCGGCATAATAGGCGTCGGGCCGGAGGCTGAACAACCTCCGGGTGAGCTTGAGCATGTTATAGACATTGCACGTCTCGCAGGTGCGGCCATCCACGCGGTCGTTCAATCGATCGGGCTGGCCGAAGTATTCGTCCTTGCCGTGGCCGCCCGTGGCGTAGCTGTGGTGCTGGACGACCCGGTCCCAGAAAAAGGCGGCCGCATAGCCGTCGCCGGGGTCGCCCACACAGGCGAAGCGGGCAAGCGACCCGAGCATCTTGGGCACCTGGGTGTTGCCATGTTTGCCGGCCAGGTTGTCCTGGTGGCGCTTGAGCGGGTCGGTGAAGGCGCGGTGCTCGAACCGGCAGCTCAGGTCCAGCCAGCGGCGGTCGCCGGTGTCCGCGTAGAGGTTGACCAGGACCTCGTTCATGCCGCCGAATTCGGTGTTGAGCATGCGCTGCACCTGGGCATCATCGAGCCCCGAGAGGATTCCTTGGCCCAGGCCGCGAATCGGGTCTCGACCTCCAGCGCCGCCGCGTTGCCGGTGAACCGATAGGCATCGCGCAGGCCCGCATAGGTCTTGTGCAGCACATACCAGGGCGACCACAGGCCGTTCAGGTCAAAGCTGCTGGAGCGGATGTTTCCCCGGGCGACCTCCGCGAATCGCTCCTTGCCATTGGCGAGCGCGCCCAGGTAACCGTCCCCGTTCTTGTCCTGGACCTCTTTCAACTCCCTGACCACGTAATCGGCCCGCTCCTTGAACCGGGCGTCGCCGGTTGCCGCCCACATGAGGCTCACGGCGGACAGGTAGTGGCCGCAGATGTGGCCGGTGACTTGCTTGCCCTCGACTGAGTCCCATCCGCCGTAGCCCTTGGCCCTGGGCTCCAGGCCGGCCCGCAAACGGAATCCGGCCAGCATCCGATCCGGCTCGAGCGCGAGCAGATACTTCGCATCCAGGTCCTGCGCGTGCTTGAGCGGGCCGCCGGTGAGACGAACCGCCGAAAGCGGCAATGGCCGCGCGGCGCACGGAATCACCGGGGTCACCGGGGCGGCTTGCGCGCCGCTGCACCAGGCGCCCAAGGCCAGGACGAGCCCGGCGAGCACCGCCTCCCACGGGGCAATCCGGCCCGGGGTCTCCCGCGACAATAAGACGTTTCTCATGGTCCGATCTTTCGCCAACCTCTTTATGTTAAGCGCGCTGCGCTGTCCAGAACGGGTTTGGGGAAATTGTGTCTTGGCGTCCCGGGCCAAGTCGGCTACAATCCCCGCTGCCCGACACGAAAACAGCCATAGACAATCACCAAACTATAATGAAGAAGGCGTTGCGACTCTTCGGTTACGCCCTCGGGGGCCTTTGCGTTTTGGCGGCCGGGATTTGGGTTCTTACCCTCACGGTTGGCACCAAGGACACACTCTACCAGGGAAAAAACGCGTACTATTGGTCGGAGCAGATAACCAACTCGGTCGCCGCCGCGAGCAACCGCGCCATCGCGGTGCTGCACGGCGAGATCATCCCGTACCTGACGAACCAGATGTTTTGTGACACCAACGACTCCAGGTTCAGGATGGCGCTCGTCGAGCAACTCAATAGCCTGCCGGGCGTCCAGATCGAGTATCTGATTTCCTATGGACGCCGCGGCCAGGCGGTGGGCCAGTTGGGGTTCTTCGGCACGAACGCCAAACCCGCCATTCCGGCGCTCCTGAAGGCCCTCAGGAGCAGGGACGAGCCTCTATTGGGCGCGGCGGCGGGCGCGCTGGTCAGGATTCAGGCCGAGG
This sequence comes from uncultured bacterium, assembly GCA_963749495.1. Taxonomy (GTDB): domain Bacteria; phylum Verrucomicrobiota; class Verrucomicrobiia; order Limisphaerales; family UBA8199; genus CAVQND01. Next base: position 1,040,568 of record CAVVMW010000006.1, on the reverse strand, counting down.
CCAAGGTAGCAGTTCCCGCCCTGATCGAGGGTGCGGTCGACAGCCTGGGCCGCGGCCAACCGGATGTGGTGGAAGCCCTGGGCGACTATGGCGCTGAGGCCAAGGCGGCTGTCCCGGTGCTCATCAAGCTGCTCAAAGACCGCAGTTCCAAAGACATCCGCACGGCGGTCCCCGCCGCCCTCAAGAAGATCGACCCTGAGGCCGCCGCAGCCGCGGGCGTGAAATGAGCGACGCCCAGTTGCGCGTGATGACCGAGGCCGACCTGCCGGGCGCGGACCATTTGCGCCGGCTGGTTGGCTGGAACCAAACCCCCGAGGACTGGCGCCGGATGCTCGAACTGGAGCCGGAGGGGTGCTTTGCCGCGCTCGACGGCGGCCAATTGGCCGGCACCGTGACCACGATCGCCTACGGCCAGACCCTGGCCTGGATCGGCATGATGCTCGTCCATCCGGAGCACCGGCGCCGGGGCATCGCCACCCGGTTGATGCGCCGGGCCATAGAATACCTCCAGGGCCGCGGCGTCCGGTGCACCAAGCTGGACGCCACGCCGGCGGGGCTGCCGCTCTACCAGAAGCTGGGCTTTGTGTCGGAGTGGACCTTGACGCGCTGGCAACGTCCTGCCTGCGAGCAGGGCCAGGGCCAGCCCTTGCCAGCCGGACTCGGGCGGCTGCCCGAAACGCGGGGTCTGGCGGAGACCGATTGGAACGTCATCGAGCAAATTGATGCCGCCGCCTTTGGCGCGCCTCGGCCTCGCCTGCTCCGCAGTCTGGCCCGCGACAGCGCCAAGGGCCTGGTCTGGCCCGCAGGCAAGTCTGCTGCCGGTTGGGGCCTGCTGCGCAGCGGGGCCAACGCCGATTACCTCGGGCCGGTGGAGTGCGCCAGCGCCCAGGGCGCTCTCGGGCTCATCACCGCGTTGCTGGAGCCTGCCGGCGCCCGGCCCGTGATTTGGGACGTTCCGGACGATAACGAGGCGGCTAAAGCGGCAGCCCGGCGCCTGGGCTTCGCGCCGCTCCGGCCCTTGACCCGCATGTACCTGGGAGACAACCTCGCCGCCGCCGACCGGCTCGCCCAATTTGCCATCGCTGACCCGGCCTTAGGGTGAAGGGGAAAGGCTAAAGGCTAAAGGCTAAAGGGCCGAATGCGGGGCGTTGGTTTGTCCCTTATGTCGCTTATGTCCCTTTTGTCCCTCAAGCCGAGGCCTCTCCTCAGACGCCCCCCACGCCTCACTGCCTTCGCCCCGCCTTCGGCACTTTAGCCTTTAGCCTTTAGCCTTTAGCCTTTGAGCCATTCATCCAGGTGCTGGGCCACGAACTGGTCGTCGTTGGCACCCGGGTAGGCGCGGCAGACACGTTCGATTTCTTCCTGCTGGCCGGGACTGAGCGTCTCGGCGGGGTCGAGGCACCAGATGCCTCGCAAGAGGCCCTGTCGCCGCAAGACCTCGTGGAGGCCGGCAATGCAACCTGCGTAACCGTTGGCCGCATCGAAGAAGGCGGCGTTGGCGTCGGTGACTTCGGCCGCCCGGCGCAGGAGGCGCGGCGGGATCGGTTCGCCACTGCGCGCCAGCCGGCGGCACTCACGGTGGAGTTCGGCGGCCCGCTTGGTCCAAACCGCCCAATGTCCCAGCAAACCGCCCACGATGCGCCGCTCGACCCTCTTGCCGCCGCGCTGAAAACGGAACGGCGTCAACAGATCCATCACGATGTTGTCGTCGTTGCCCGTGTAGAGCGCGATATCGTCGCGGCCGGCCTCGGCCACGGCGCGGACCACGTCGAGGCTCTGGTAGCGGTTGAACGGGGCAATCTTGATGGCAACCACGTTGTCCAACTCCGCGAAGCGCCGCCAGAATCGATAGGGCAACACCCGCCCCCCGGCCGCCGGCTGGAGATAGAAACCGAAGATCGGTATGACCTGGCCCACCGTCCGGCAATGGGCCAGGAGTTGCTCTTCGCCGGCGTTCTTGAGCGCCCCGAGGCTGACCAGGCCGGCCTCGTAACCCAATCCGCGCGCCAATTCCGCCTCGGCAACCGCCTGGCCGGTGGCGCCGCAGATCCCGGCGATGCGCGCCAATCCCGGTCCGGCCCGGCGCATCGCCTCGACCGCCAGCTCCAGCAGCGGACGCAACAGGCCCACCTTCGCGTCCCGAATAGCAAACTGCGTCGTGTGTACCCCGACCGCCAGCCCGCCGGCGCCTGCGGCAAAATAGTAGCGCAACAGCGCGACCTGGCGCCGTTCATCGAGCTTGCGCTGGGCATTGAGCGCCAGGGGACAAGCCGGAATGACCAGCCCCGCGCGGAGCCGCGCCCTGAGTCTCTCGTAATTCATAGTCGTACCCCACCAAAGGCTAAAGGCTAAAGGCTAAAGGCTAAAGTGCCGAAGGCGGCGCGGAGGCAGTGGAGCTTGGGGGTGTCTCGGGAGAGGGCTCGGCTTGAGGGACAAAAGGGACATAAGGGACGTAAGGGACGAAAGGGACGAACCAATGCGCGCTTTTGGCCTTTAGCCTTTAGCCTTCAGCCTTTAGCCTTTCTTCAATATTTCCCATCGCGCACCTCGAAATGGGTGGGTTTGCCCAGGTTGCGCCCGCCCCGTTTCACCCAATGCGCCACCCAGCGCAGCATCGTCTCCAGTGGGAGCGAGGGCGGGCCCAGGGCGGCGCAAAGCCGGGCCGGGTTGCCCAACAACGCCGTGGGCGACTCCGCCCCGAGGAACCGGGCCGGGCGCCCCAGCAACTGGCCCAGCCGCGTGGCGACGGCACGGAGGCAAAAGACCTCCGGACGGCACAGGTTCCAGGCCGAGGGCGGCGCCTCTGCCAGCCAAAGCGCCCGCAGGGCCAGCGCGTTGGCGTTGCCCTGCCAGATGCAGTTGAAGTGGCCGCCGCCCAGTTCGAGCGGCTGGCCGGCGTGGACCTTGCGGGCGATGTCCACCAAAACGCCATAACGCAGTTCCACCGCGTAGAAAAGCCGCAGCAGCGCCACCGGTGTCCGGGCGGCGCGCGAGCAAAACTCGAAGATCCGCTCGCGTCCGACCGCGGCATTGGCGTATTCCCCAAGGGGAGTCAGGGGCGCCGTCTCGGTGGAGCCGCCCGCGGCCACGCCAGTCAGCGGATAGACGTTGCCCGTCGAGAGGGCAGCGATTCGCGCGCCGGGATAGCGTTCGAGCACCCGCACCGGGACGATCGTGTTCATGGCCCAGGTCGCAGCCGGGTCATGTGCCGTCCCGAACTTGAGGCCCACCAGGTAGAGGAGGGCCTCCGCCTCGGGCAGGCTGCGGACCGCCGCGGCGTCCAACAGATCACAACAAATCGTCCTGACCTGGCGCGCCTCCAGCCACGCCCGCGCGGCCGGGTCGCTGAAGCGGCTGACGGCGATGACCTCCAGGGGGTGGTTGGCTGCAGCCGCTGCCCGGCTTGCCAGCACCGCCAGCGTCGGCCCCATCTTGCCCCCGGCCCCCAGGATGAGCAGCGGGCTGGCAACCCTCCTGATGAACTCCACCAACTCAGACCCCGGCCGCGTCAACACCTCCTCCAACTGCTCTTCGGAGTCGATCAGGTCCGGCAGGCTGTCGAGGGTCGGGGGGCGGGGGGCGAGGGGCGAGGGGCCGACGGCGGGGGATCGATCCGGACAATCGGGTGAAAGCGGGCGCGGGAGAGCCCTGGAGACCGGCGGACTTGCCGGAGGTCCCTTTCTGTGTTCCTGGTCTCTCTGTGATTTCATTGCCTTCAGAAGGTGTGCGGGTTGCCCGAGCGGCTCGCGCGTTCCTTCAGCGATGTCCCGCTGCCCCGCTTCACGCTGGGCGTTTGCCACCCTTGGCCGGCGGCTCGCAGCGCGAGAAAGCGACTCCCTCGATCTCGACCAGCAACTCCGGGCGGCAGACATCGGCCACCGCGTAAATGACCGGCACGGCTCCGAACCGCCGCCGGCAGACCGCCCGGCACTTCTCCAGGTCCTGGCCGGCCTTGAGATAAACACGGAGCTTGGCCACGTTGCTGAGGCGGGCGCCGGCCCCGCTGACGCCGTGGGCGGCGAAGTTGTCGGGTGCGATGAGCCGTTCGATGTTATCAATGGTTTGCTCGGTCTGCTTCTCGATGTCGCCCCCGTGGCGGCTTTCCGAGCTGACAATACTGGCGGTGCCGGAGATCCAGGTGGTCATGTAGTGGCCCAGGAGCAGGGCCATAGCGCGGGAGAACTTGGGGGTGTGGCTGGAGTATTTGGTGTGGTAGGCGTAGGCGGGAGTTTGCTGCGGATTCTCCAGAGAGAGCAGCAGCACGTCGTCCCGCCGGGTCTCCAGGGCGGTGCAACTCACCACCAGGCCGCCCCCGGACATGCCGATGCCCGTGCTGGCAGGGTAAGCGCGCCGGGGGCCGTTGCGCCCGAGGCCGGCCGAATCGAAACGGAACTTGCGATAGAAATCAGTCCGGGCCCGGTTCAGCTCCTGGTAGCGGCAGGTGCCGGCCTCCGGCTCGGTGATGCCCCCCAGGTAAAACCAGGTTCGGACTACCTGCTCGAAAGTGAACCCGGCGCGGGCCAGGACACGCTTCGTGCTCGCCAGGGCCTCCAGCGCCTGCGGATAGGCCGCCTCCAGCGAATCTTGGGCCCGGATGCCGCCGCAATGCAGCCACCGGACGCTGTCATAGCTCACGGCCAGGGCCTGGGTGCCGAAACGCTCCAGGCGCACGTCCTGCCCGCCAATGGCCCAGGCCTCCAGGGCCAGCGCGGCTCCGCAACACGGCGGCTGGGTGACGAAGTTGGTCACGGGCAAATCCTTGCCGTAATGCGCCGCAAAGACGGCCTCGCACTCGGCCTGATCTTGCGCCGCCTGCAGGAAGACCGTCTGCACCGTGACGGTCATGGGCGCCGGTTGCCGGGCCAGGATGGCTCGCAGGGCAACCATCACCTCGCGCGCCTGCTCGCCGAAGGCGCCCCGTCCCTCGGGCGCCAGCGACAGGGCCACCCGCGCCGCATCGCCCAGGTCCACAAGCGACCAAGCCACCCTCTCCATGGATTCCGCCCCGGCTGGCAGCACCACGATGCCAGACTCGGCCAGACCGCGCTTGCGCCGCAGCTTCGACCTCGCCTCGCGCTTGCGCGCACCCAGAACACTTGCACACATAGTTCAACTCAATCGCTCAAACGGCCGCCTGCCAACAGGACCCGGCAGTCCCAAGAGCCCATTGCCAGTCAATAGGTTTTACATTTCCCGGCCCTCTTGACCAGCAGATTCTCGGGAACTTTGTCGCGACCTTTGTCGCAACCTTTGTCGAAGACAACTGGCGGAGCCGATTCGACAAAGGTCGCGACAAAGGCAGCGACAAAGGCCGCCTGTGATCGGGATTGACGCGAGCGGCTCTTCCTGACACACAGTCCCCATGCGAACCCTGCGCCGAAATCTCCTCTGTCTCACGGTCCTGACTCTGACCCTGCCTCCAGCCACGCTCCGGGCCGAAGGACCCGAAACGATCTCGCTGCCGGCGCCCCAGACCCAAGGTGGCAAACCGCTCATGGAGGCCCTCAAGGAACGCCGCACCACGCGCGACTTCAAGCCCGACAAACTCCCGCCCCAACTCCTGGCCAACCTCCTCTGGGCCGGCTTCGGCATCAACCGCCCCGACACCGGCCATCGCACCGCCCCCTCGGCCATGAACGCCCAGGACATCGACCTCTACGCCGCCCTGCCGGAGGGACTCTTCCTTTACGATGCCAAGGCCAACCAGTTGCGGACCCTTTCCGCCCAGGACCTGCGCTCCCGGAGCAACGGCCAGCCCTTTTTCAAGAACGCCCCCCTCGTGCTGATCTACGTCGCCGACCTCTCGCGCTTCACCCGCGCCCAAGACCAGATGCGCCCCGTTTATGCCGACTTCGACGCCGGCTGCATCAGCCAGAACGTTTATCTCTACTGCGCCTCCGCCGGACTGGCCACCGTCGTCTTCGACCTGGACCGTCCCCCGCTGGCCGCCGCCATGAAACTCAAGCCCGAACAACGCATCGTCATGGCCCAAGCCGTCGGTTTCCCAAGCCAGAGCGGGCCGCGGTGAGCGGACGGGGGGGCAGGCGGGAGGGGCGAGGGCCGAGGGGGTGCGATTAAAGGCGTCGGGCATGCGCCTCGGGAGTTTTGTCCCGGAGGGACATCTGACAATAGCCCGGCGTTTCAACGCCGGGGAGGGCACAGAAGGGACCCTCGTCCCGAAGGGACGACTGAGAACACTCCTTGCTTTCAGCCGTCCCTTCGGGACGGACCTGCTCTTTGTATCCGCTCACCCGGCGTTGAAACGCCGGGCTATTGTCGGAAGCCCCTTCGGGGCAAAAAGGCGCCGTGGGCTGACCGACGGTTTTAGTCGCGCTCGTGTCGAGTGTCGATGGGACAGGGGGCATGCGGATTGTCCCACAATTGCACGGGCAAGTCGCGTGGGGCAGACCTCTGGTCTGCCGGTGAGCGGGGCCTCCGGCCCCGTGGTACCGGAAACGCCTCCCGAGGAGGCGTTAACCGGCAGACCAGAGGTCTGCCCCACCGTGGTAAAGCCCAGATGCGCCCCGAGCGGACCCAGTGAGCTTGTCACTCGCCCCTTGCCCCGTCGCGCTTAAGGCGGTGGCACTGATTCGCTGCCGGTAACGCCCCTGTCCATCCCGGCATTCGCCCCCGTGCTCACCTCGCTTGTGCCTCGCGCGGTGGTCCCTCCCGAGTTGGCCCCGCGGTCTCCATCCGTAAGCCAGGCGCACCCCTCCACCAACCCAGCCAGCACGATCGCCACGAACAACTTCTTCATCGCCACTCCTTTCCGGCATCCTCCAGACGCTCACCTGTTTCTCAATTACCATCCGCCCTCAGGGAGCATTGTCAACACCCTGCAGAAGGACGAAGGAGGGCAAGGGGACTTGACATATTATCCATTTGGGCAATTGTATGCACAATGCGGCATTGCGCCAAGATCCGGGCGCAATGGCGCTCAAGAGCCAAACCGCAGCAACTATGAGATGAGCCGAACCATCCCGGAACCCATCTGCGCGGACACCACGCGCGTGGTGCAAGAGCGCGTCAAACGGTCTGCCGACTTTCGCTGCACCGGAGATTTCCACCAGCTCTCCTTCCAGGCGATGAGCACGCTGTGCCGGGTCAACTTCCGCACCCGCGACAGCGCCCTGGCCCGGCGGCTCCAAGAGCAGGTCCTCGATTGGGTCGGCTGGTTCGAGGCGCGCTACTCGCGTTTCATTGCCGAGAGCCTCATCAGCCGGATCAACGATGCGGCGGGCAAACACTGGGTCGAGATCGATGCGGAGACCGAGTTGCTGTTGCGGTTTTGCCAGGACATGTTTTTCTTCACCCGGGGGGTGTTCGATCCGACCGCTCTGCCGCTGCTGCGGTTGTGGAACTGGAAAGCGCGGCCCGCCGTTGTGCCGTCGCCTGAGGCCATCGAGACGGCGCGCCAATCTGTCGGGTGGAGTAAGGTCCAGCGGCGGCCCGGGGCGATTTTCCTGCCGGAGCCGGGCATGGGGCTGGACCTGGGCGGCGTCGGCAAGGAATACGCCGTCGACCGTGTCCTGTCGCTCGTCCTGGAGGGCGGGGTCCCGGATGTGCTCGTGGATTTTGGGCAGGACGTCCGCGTCCACGGCCAACCTCCCGGCGGAGGCCCCTGGCACATCGGCCTCCAGGACCCCAAAGACCTGGCTCGCTGCTGGACAGGTGTGGCCGTCACCAACCATGCCGTGGCGACCTCCGGCGACGTTGCGCGGTTTTTTTGTCCACAACGGCCGGCGCTACGGCCATATCCTTGACCCGCGGACCGGCTGCCCGGTGGACAATGGCAGTCTCTCAGTGTCGGTCATCGCCTCCCATTGCACCGTCGCCGGCATCCTCTCCACCACCGCCTTTGTCCTGGGCCCCACCGAGGGCGTCCAACTGATCAGCCTTTGTCCGGGCGCCGAAGGCTGCATCATTACCCAGAGCACCCGCCACGACACTCGAGGTTTCTATGCTTACACCACGTCTTAGCAGGGCGGTCTTTGCAGGCCGCCGGTTGGCCGGGCTTTCCGGCCTGGCGGTGGCCCTGTGGGTCTTGGTTGGCCCGAGCGCCCAGGCCGGCACGGCCAGCCTCAAGACGGGCGACCCCTTCCCCGATCTGCGCGCAGCGGGCCTGGAGGGCGATTGCCCTGCCGACCTCAAGGGCAAAGTGGTGTTAGTGGACTTCTGGGCGTCCTGGTGCGGCCCCTGCAAGCAATCGTTCCCGGTAATGGAAGAACTGCACAAAAAGTACGGCCCCCGCGGCCTGGTCATTATTGCCATCAGCGTGGACCAGAACAAGAAGGACATGGACAAGTTCCTGCAAAAGAACCCGGTCTCGTTCGCTGTGGTGCGCGATGCCGCCCAAAAACTGGTGGCCCGCGTGGATGTGGCCACGATGCCCAGTTCATTCCTGCTGGACGGGGAGGGCAAGGTCCGGTTCGCCCATACCAGCTTTCGCGGGGCTGAAACCCGGAAGAAATACGAGCAACAGATCGAATCCCTGCTCGGCAAATGAAGGCGAAATGGCTTCTGCTGGCAGCCCTGGCGGCCGCGGGCTTTGTGTTGTGCACCGGCTGTCAGCACGTCAAACCGTGGCAGCGCGGCGGGCTGGCCGACCCGATCATGAGCGCGGACCTCGACCCTCTGGGAACCGCAGCGGATGAGCACATCTTCTTCTCGCGCGAAGCCGCCTCCGGGGGGCGCGGTGTGGGCGGCGGCGGCTGCGGGTGCAATTGACGAGCCGAGAGTCCTCAGATGAACGAGAAAGTCATCCAAGGCACGGTGCGGTGGGGTCTGGCCGCCGGCCTTTACCTGCTGCAACTCAACCGCGCCGGCGGCGAGGACCATGTTGACTACCGTTTCGAGAACTACCAGGAGGAGCACGGGCGCATCGGCGTCCAGACTCAGTCCTGGCTTTTCGAGAAGACCGCCACTCCATGGCTCACGCTCAAGGGCAAGGCGATCTATGACGCCATCTCCGGCAACACGCCGGTAGGCGCTCCGCCCCCCTCGCAGGTCAAGACCCCGTTTCCCCCGGCGGGTCCGCTCAAGAACAGTGTGCCGACGGCATTCATGCGGGACAAGCGCTGGGCGGGGGTCATGGATGCGGCCTTGAGCTACGGCCCGCACCATTTGACCCCGGAGTTCTCTTACAGCTCGGAGCACGACTACGTCTCCTACGGCGGCGCGTTGAACTACTCGCTGGACCTGAACGAGAAGAACACCATCCTGAATCTGGGCTGGGCCCATGATTCGGACACCATCATTCCCAACTCCGCGACCTACATCTTCAGGGAGCAGCACAAGATTACGGATGATGTCTTTATCGGCGCCGACCAATTGCTCGGGCCCAACACGGTCCTGACCGCCAATTTCACCTTCGGCAACAGCTCGGGCTATCTGAATGACCCTTACCGGGGCGTGCTCTTCGAGGCCTACCCTCAAGCCGACCTCAACAACCCGAGCCTCTTCGCGGAAAAACGCCCCAACTACCGCGAAAGCTACACCGTCTTCGGCTCGGTCCTGCAATACGTGAAGCCCTTGCGCGCCAGCGCCGAAGGCTCCTATCGGTTCTATGCCGATTCGTTCGGCATCTTCGCCCATACCATCGGCGTTGCCTGGCACCAGAAGGCCGGCTCACGCGTCCTGGTCTCACCCCTGTTCCGATACTACGAGCAAAGCGCCGCCGACTTCTACGCGACTCAATTGCCCGGCGACCCCTCGAACCCCGCCAATCCCACCCCGATTCCAACCTACTACTCGGCGGACTATCGGCTCTCGCGCCTGCAATCGTTCACCTACGGGGCCGAGGTGAGCGTGCGCGTTCTGTCCTGGCTCTCGATCAACGCCGCCTTCAAACGCTACGAAATGATTGGCCTGGATGGCGTCACCTCCCAGAGCGCCTATCCCCACGCCAACATCGTGACCGTGGGTTCAAGCGTATGGTTCTGAGGCCAAGGTCTATGGACAATCATTGCCTGTTGCACCTGTATCGAACTCGAGTCAGAGCTTGTCCAAGAAGCCGGAATTCCGGCACTTCGTCTTGCACTTTGTCGAAGTCCGGCCATTTCTTCGACAAAGTGCCGGACAAAGTGGTTTTTGGACAGGTTCTGGTCATCCTAATCCTGTTTGCACAGTTCGGCCTTGGGTCTTCGCGCGCGGCCACCAACGCCACCCTCGTCGGCTGGAGCGAGACGGGGCTCCGGGAGACCGACGGTGACGACGCTTCCATCTTTGTTCTCTCGCCTCCCTACAGCACGATTCACGCGCAGCTCATCGCCAATGGCATTCTGGTAAGGGACCCCACCGGCATCTCCGTGACCTACGAAGCCGTTGCCGATCCCAATGGCTCCATCAACACCACTTCCCAAGGCAAGGGCACCTTTGATCAATACGCGCAGGCCCTTTTCAACATGCCCTTGCAGGTGGACGAGGGGCCGGCCGGTTTTTCCATGCCCGGCCCGACCAACGTCCCCCAACCCATGGTCTTTGAGCCCGGCCAGAACCAGTTCAGCGCCTACGGCATCCCCCTCACCCCGTATGATGACGCCGGCGCCAAGAACTCTTTTCCCCTGATGCGCCTGGTCGCGCGGGACAGCGCCAGCAATCTCATCGCCAGCACGCAGGTTGTTCTGCCGGTCTCCGACGGGATGGACTGCCGGGCCTGCCATGGCTCGGGCGCCCGAGCTGCGGCGCGTCCCCCGCAAGGCTGGGCCTGGCACACCGACTCCAAGAAGGACTACAAGCTCAACATCCTCCGCAGCCATGACCACCATTACCTGGGCACCGGCCTCTATTCGAACGTCCTCAATGAAGTCGGTTATGACCAGGCCGGCCTGATCGCCACGGCCGTCGCGGATGGCCTCCCGGTCCTTTGCGCCCGCTGCCACCCCTCGGAGGCCTTGCCCGGCACGGGCGCCAGCCAGATGCGTCCCCTGACTGAGGTCATGCACAACGACCACGCCTATGTCTCCGACCCCGACCTGGGAACGTCCTTGACCATGATGGCCGACAGCGGCGCCTGCCTCCGCTGCCATGCCGTGGTGCGTGAAGGTGAAGGTGAAGGGGTCAGACCATAACTTTTCACTTGACGGGAGGCCAGGGGTACTGGCAGAGTGTTGCCGATGCCGCGGCAAATCAGAGTCGAATACCCCGGGGCGATTTACCACATCTTGAGCCGTGGGGACCGCCGGGAAGACATTTACCTGGATGACGTGGACCGGCAGGACTTTCTCAAGACGCTGGCCGAGTGCTGCCAGAAGACCGGTTTCCAGGTCCATGCCTACTGTCTGATGCGCAACCATTTCCACCTGGTCGTCGAAACGCCCAACGCCAATCTGGTGGCGGGAATGCGCTGGCTGCTGAGCAGCTATACCATCCGGCTCAACGGCCGGCACAAGCTTTCCGGTCACGTGTTCAGCGGACGCTACAAGGCGATTGTGGTCGAGGGCAGCGGCAACGGGTATCTGCGCACGGCCTGTGACTACGTGCATCTGAATCCGGTCCGGGCAGGGCTGTTGGGTAGGGAAGAACGCTTGTTGGAGTATCCCTGGAGCAGCTTGGCTTGGTATTTGGCCGCGCCGGAACACCGACCGGGCTGGATGCGGGTGGACCGCTTGCTGGGCGAACACGGGATCCAAAAAGACACCGCTTGCGGACGAGAGCAGTTTGAGCGGCAGATGGAGCGCCGCCGCACCGAGGAGGACGATGCGGCCCAATGGAAACCACTAAAGCGCGGCTGGTGTCTGGGCAGCGAGGAGTTCCGCGCCAAGCTGTTGGAGCAGATGGACGCGCGCCTGAGTGATCAGCATTCGGGGAAGTTGAGGCGTGAGAGCGCCGAAGCCAAAGGGGAGCGCATCGTTGCGGAGGAGTTGAAGCGTTTGCGATGGAGCCAGGATGACTTGAAGGGGCACTTGAAGGGCGACCCGGCAAAGCTGGCCCTGGCGGCGCGGTTGCGGCGCGAGACCACCTTGACCGTCCGCCAAATCGCCCAGCGGTTGCACATGGGCAGTTGGAAGAGCCTGAACAACAAGCTGTATCTGCGCCGCAAGACCGAGCCGGAGGAGGTCAAAAAGGATGAAGGATGAAGGGGTCAAACCATAACTTTTCACTTGACGGGAGGCCAGGGGTACGGGCAGAGTGTTGCCGATGCCGCGGCAAATCAGAGTCGAATACCCCGGGGCGATTTACCACATCTTGAGCCGTGGGGACCGCCGGGAAGACATTTACCTGGATGACGTGGACCGGCAGGACTTTCTCAAGACGCTGGCCGAGTGCTGCCAGAAGACCGGTTTCCAGGTCCATGCCTACTGTCTGATGCGCAACCATTTCCACCTGGTCGTCGAAACGCCCAACGCCAATCTGGTGGCGGGAATGCGCTGGCTGCTGAGCAGCTATACCATCCGGCTCAACGGCCGGCACAAGCTTTCCGGTCACGTGTTCAGCGGACGCTACAAGGCGATTGTGGTCGAGGGCAGCGGCAACGGGTATCTGCGCAGGGCCTGTGACTACGTGCATCTGAATCCGGTCCGGGCAGGGCTGTTGGGTAGGGAAGAACGCTTGTTGGAGTATCCCTGGAGCAGCTTGGCTTGGTATTTGGCCGCGCCGGAACACCGACCGGGCTGGATGCGGGTGGACCGCTTGCTGGGCGAACACGGGATCCAAAAAGACACCGCTTGCGGACGAGAGCAGTTTGAGCGGCAGATGGAGCGCCGCCGCACCGAGGAGGACGATGCGGCCCAATGGAAACCACTAAAGCGCGGCTGGTGTCTGGGCAGCGAGGAGTTCCGCGCCAAGCTGTTGGAGCAGATGGACGCGCGCCTGAGTGATCAGCATTCGGGGAAGTTGAGGCGTGAGAGCGCCGAAGCCAAAGGGGAGCGCATCGTTGCGGAGGAGTTGAAGCGTTTGCGATGGAGCCAGGATGACTTGAAGGGGCACTTGAAGGGCGACCCGGCAAAGCTGGCCCTGGCGGCGCGGTTGCGGCGCGAGACCACCTTGACCGTCCGCCAAATCGCCGAGCGGTTGCACATGGGCAGTTGGAAGAGCCTGAACAACAAGCTGTATCTGCGCCGCAAGACCGAGCCGGAGGAGGTCAAAAAGTGAAAAGTTATGGTTTGACCCCTCCTCGTGACCGTCCGCCAAATCGCCGAGCGGTTGCACATGGGCAGTTGGAAGAGCCTGAACAACAAGCTGTATCTGCGCCGCAAGACCGAGCCGGAGGAGGTCAAAAAGTGAAAAGTTATGGTTTGACCCCTCCCCTTGGCGGCCCCTTGGGCCGCGAGGCTTAGGCCTCTGCCGCCACAGGCAGGCCGGGATGGCGCCGCAGGCCGAGGCGCTTGAGGGCGTTGAGGAGCGCGACGAGCCTCTCCTTGGAGCACTCTCCCATGAGGCAGATTTGAATCCAGTTTTTCTGCCGGAGATACTCGCTGTTGCAGCTCAGGAGGAAGCCGGATTCCTGGAGCAGGCCGCCGAGCTTGACGGAGTTCAAATGCTCCGGCAGGGCGATAGTCACCACGGCCGGAGAGGTGCGTGTATTGGAACCAAGCAGCTCGAAACCGAGTTGGGCCAACCGGGCGCGGAGCCAGGCGGAGCGTTCGAGCAATTCGGCAAACCGGTGCTCCCAGGGGACGCGCCGCAAGGCGGCCTGGAGGGCGTGGACCAGGTTCGAGGAGAAGGTGAAGGGGGCCGCCGGCTGGCCGGCATAGCAGGCCAGGTCCAGATAGCGAGGCAGCAGGCGCGGCGACGGGGACGCAATGGGCCGGTGATGGTAAAAGACCATGGAAATGCCAGGATACGAGCGCAGGCCCTTGCCGCTGGCGCAGGTTGCGAAAGAGACGCCGCTCAGATCGACCGGGAGAGTGCCGATGGAACTGATCGCATCCAGGCATAGCCGGGCGTTGAATTGGGCACAGAGCGCCTTAAGGCCATCGAGGTCGTTCAGGACACCGGTCGAGGTCTCGCAATGCGCGCACCAGACCCAGCTTGGCGCCGGGAGCCTGCCCAAGCGCTCTCGCGCCGCCTCGAGATCCAGGGGCCGGCCCCAGGGCACCTGCACGGCCTCGAAGTCCAGGCCGAAGCGGCGGGCGTGGTCGATCAGCCGCTCCCCGAATTCACCGTTGCTCAGGACCAGGCCGCGCCCGCCTTCCACCGCGAGTTGGCCTCCCACGACGTCGTTGGCCAGCGTGCCCGAGCCCAGCAACAACTCCACATTGCCGGCGCGCACCAATTCGCACAGGAGTTGCTTGGTGGCCTGGAAATCCCGCGCGAAGGCCTCGCCGCGGTGCGATTCCGGGGCCTGCTCGAAGGCGCGCCGCACCTCGCGGCGGACGGCGACCGGGCCTGGGAGGAAATTGACGGCGCTGGGCTGGAAGGCCCTGGAGGGGGCGGAGCGCAGGAACTCGCGCGCCGTGTGCTCGAAGGTCTGGAGGGTCACGTACATCGGCTGGAACTGGGCCTCGCCGGTTCCCACCAGCGGCCCAAATGGAACGAAGCCCAGGTGCTGGTAGAGTTTGAATTGGCGTGTGGTGCCCGAGATGATGGCCAGGTCGTAGCCTTTCTCGATCCCGTGCTGCCAGAGCAAGGCCAGAATCCCCTGCAGGACCTGGGCGCCCCGGAACTGCTTCTCGACGGCCAGAAGCCGGATTTCGCACACGTTCCGCCCCGGCGGCAGGTAGCTATCCAGCCCGGGCAGCTTTTGGTCCAGCGAGAAGGGCCGGTTGGCCCGGATCGCCAGCATCCCCGCCAGCTTCCGCCCGCACAGGCAGATCAGGTAGGTGTTCTGCGCGTGGAACTTGTCCACCAACCGGTGCGAGGGCGAGGCCCGGTGCTGCGGGATCTCCTCGACGAAGGTCTTGTAGTTGAGCCGGTGGATCTGCTCGAACTCCCACTCCTCGGCCGCAAATTTGAATACCAACGGGTCTCGTGAACTCATGATTCAGGTCGATTCGGTTTGGGATGAATATTGCGACGTTCCAGGTAACGGGCGAGCTCGGCCATCATATTCCTGCGGTGGGCGATCAGGACCAGGACAGCCAGGAGCAGCACCGACGCCGTCCGGGCGGGGTCCGGCAGGCGGCCCGGGTCCGCCGCCCAATACAGGCTGACCAGCGGCAGGCAGGCGAAGGCCAGCAACCCGGGCAGCACCGTCCGGCGCAACGCCGCGAACCCGGCGGCAAACAGCAGACCAAAGGCCAGCGCCAGGTAAAAATCATAGACCATCAGCCCGCCCAGCGCCGTCGCAACGCCCTTGCCGCCGCGCAACCGCAACTGGGCAGGCCACACGTGGCCTGCCACCACCGCCAGCAACGCCAGGGCGGCCAGGCGCTCGTCTTGGGTGAAATGCCGCGCCACCCACACCGCCAGCGCGCCCTTGGCCATGTCGCCCGCCAGCGTGGCCGTGAATCCGGCCGGCCCCAACACGCGCCCCACGTTCCTGGCCCCCAGGCTCCCGCTGCCCTCCTCCCGCAGGTCCTGCCCCGTCCGCCAGCGGACCAGGTAATACCCCGTGGCCAGGCAGCCCAGGCTATAAGCGCACAAGACCACCCACACCACTTCGCTCCAGTTCGCAGACTGAAGTTGTTCCATCCACGGCATAATTGTTGTGTCAGGCAGTAATCAGACCGGCGCCATCATCTCACGTTCCATCCTGCTGCTCCCCATCTTATATTGGACCCGGCCCTGCCTGTGAATGAAAAAATTCAGATTGAGGATTGATTATTTCGATTTTGCGGCTTGTGCCCCCTGCGGGTGAGGGCGTAAAAGAGCAGTCAAGCGCAAAGGCGCGCAGGCCCGTTCAGACTTGACTATGAAGACTCGCGTTCCCGTTTCCCGTTTCACGTTTCCCGTTTCCCGTTTCACGTTTCACGTTCCAATTCCCGTTCAGCCCGCGGCGAGCCTCCTCCTTTGCCTGGCGCTTGGCTGCCTCCCCGCCAAAGCCGCGACCCTCAAGACCCTGGTCACGTTTTACGGGACAAATGGCGCCCAGCCTTATGCCTCGCTCATCCTGGCCACCAACGGCAATTTCTACGGCACCACCTCGGCCGGCGGGGCCTACAACCAGGGCACGGCCTTCTCCCTGACTCCCGCCGGTGCGCTCAGCACCATGGTCTCGTTCGACCGCACCAATGGCGCCAAGCCCCTGGGCAGGCTCGTCCAGGGCATGGACGGCAATTTCTACGGCACGACTTCGGCCGGCGGCTCGAATGGTTTCGGCACCGTCTTCGCCTTCAATAGCATAGGCCAATTCACGACTCTGGCCGCCTTCGCCGGCACCAACGGGGCCCAACCGGAGGGCGCCCTGGTGCAGAACCCGGCCGATACCAACCTCTACGGCACCGCCTCCTCCGGCGGCCTCTTCAACCTGGGCGCCGTTTTCGGTGTCGCCCCTCCGCGCCCGCCCCGGCCGACCTCCGATGCCGGCCCTATCTTGCCGCTCAGGCTTACCGCGGGGGTGAATCTGTTGGCCTCATTCGACGGCACCAACACCGGCGCTTACCCGGCCGGGGGATTGAGCCTGGGCGCTGACGGCAATCTCTATGGCACCACCCCGGCCGGCGGCGGCTTGTTCAACGCCGGCACCCTCTTCAGCCTGGTCCCCGCCAACGGCGCGTTTTCCTCGCTCGTCTCCTTCTCTCAGACCAACGGCGCCGGCTCCCAGGCCGCCCTGTTCCAGGGACCCGACCGGCAGATTTACGGCACGACGGCCGGCGGCGGCAACGCCGACTACGGCACGCTGTTCAGCCTCGCGCGCGACGGCACCCTCTCGACCCTCCTCTCCTTTGGGTGGACGAACGGCGCAGCACCGTTCGCAGAACTTGCCAGCGGCACCGACGGCAACCTCTACGGCGTCACCACCGCCGGCGGCGCTCACGGGTTGGGCGTTGTCTTCAGCTTCAACCCCTCGAATGCCGTTCTGAGTGTCTTGTACTCATTCCAGGGTGGCGCCGATGGGGCCTCTCCTTATGGCGGGCTGGTGCAGGGCGCGGACGGCAACTTCTACGGCGTCACGCTCGTGGGCGGCAAAGGCAATGCCGGCGCTCTCTTCCAACTGTCCGGATTTGCCCCGTTCATCATCACCCAGCCAACCGACCAGGCCGTGCAGAGCGGAACGACCGTCACCTTGAGCGTTGACGCGGGCGGTTCGGCGCCCTTGAGCTATCAATGGTTCTTTAACACCAACTATGCCAGAAAGTCCGGCAACCTCTCCGGCACAACCACACCCGTCCTTACCATTACCAACTCCACCCCGGCCAACTCGGGCACTTACGCGCTCGTTGTATGGAACTCCAGCGGTTCCATCACCAGCAGCCCCATCGCGCTGAGTGTGGTTGCCTCTTATGGCGCGGGCAGACCGGTCCTGCGGATAACCGGTCCTGCCCAGGGCAGCTACCTCAGTTCGACCGCCATCACCGTCACTGGCACGGCCAGCGCCACGACCACCGTGGCCCGCGTCTTCTTTCAACTTAACGGCTCCGGCTGGCAACTGGCCACCCCGGCCAACGGCTGGTCTAAATGGACCGCTACCCTCAACCTGGCCCCGGGCACCAACATCTTCCAGGCCTACGCCGTGAACATCGTCGGCATCAGCTCCCAAACCAACAGCGCGGTCTTCGTCCCCAGCCCCTTCGCGCCGGCCGCAGGCGCCTACAACGGCCTGTTCTACCAGACCAACATGGTCAGCCCGGACAGTGCCGGCTTCTTCACCCTGTCCGCGACCTACCTGGGCAAGTTCACCGGCTCCTTGCAACTGGGCGGCGCCCGCTATCCCTTCAGCGGGCAGTTTGACCCCACTGGTTTGGGCCGAGCCACAATTCCCCGGGCGAGGTTGGAACCCTTGGCCCTGTCGTTGCAGTTGGATTTGACCCAAGGCACCGATCACCTCACCGGCTCGGTCAGCAACAGCGCCTGGAGGGCGGACCTGGCCGGGGACCGCGCCGTATTCAACGCCCGCTCGAACCTCGCGCCCCAGAGAGGCCTCTACTCGATGGTCATCCCCGGCTCAGGCGCCCTGCCCGATGCCGCCGGCGACAGTTGGGGCGCCGTCGCGGTGGACGCCGCAGGGACCGTCCGCTTGTCGGGCTCGCTGGCTGATGGGACACCGCTCACTCAAGCGGTCCCCATTTCCCGCGGCGGCAACTGGCCGCTTTATACGTCGCTTTACGGCGGCAAGGGGATGCTCCTGGGCTGGCTGGCCTTCTCGACCGACCCCGCCCCCGGTCTGGCCGGCGACATCACCTGGCTCAAGCCCAACAGCCCGTCCGCAAAGCTCTACCCGGCCGGCCTTTCCCTCCACGACGCGGTTTCGGCCTCGCCCTACGCCCTGCCTCAGCGGGGAACCAACCTGCTGGCAACCACCAACGCCCTCCTCATCCTCACCGGCGGCAACCTGGCCCATGGCCTCACCAATCTCATCACCCTGGACGCCAGCAACCGCGTCACCAACCGGGGCACCAACCGGCTCAGCCTCTCCTTCAGCACCGTTGCCGGTTCCTTCAGTGGCAGCATCGTTGACCCTGCAACCGCCAAATCAATCGCCTTCAAAGGCATCGTCCTCGAAAACCAGGACTATGCCGCCGGGTATTTCCTGGGCACCAACCACAGCGGCCAGGTGCTTGTGATTCCACAGCCAGCCGGCGAACAGTGAGCAGCCCTCAAATACAGCCACGATTTTTCACGAGGCCAAGGCCCTGGTCAATCGCTCTTCGGATCGGACCCTTCCCAGGCCAACGGCCTGCAGCCTTCAGCCTTTAGCCTTTAGCCTTTAGCCTTTAGCCTTTAGCCTTTAGACAATATAAGTTCCCGCCCCGACGGTGCCGCCGTGGCCGGTCCAGTTGGTGTGAAGGAACTGGCCGCGCGGCTGGTCCAGGCGTTCGTACATGTGCGCGCCGAAGTAATCGCGCTGGGCCTGGAGGAGGTTGGCGGGCAACCGCTCGCTGCGGTAGGAATCGAAAAAGGCCAGGGCGGTGCTGAAGGCCGGGGCGGGGATGCCTTTGCGGGCGGCGGCGGCAACCACGGTGCGCCAGGAGCGTTGCGCCTGCCTGATGGCCTGGCGGAAGAAGGGGTCCAGCAGCAGGTTGCTCAGCTTGGGGTTGCGGTCGAAGGCCTCCTTGATCTTGCCCAGGAAGACGCTGCGGATGATGCAGCCGCCCCGCCACATCAGGGCAATGCCGCCGTAGTTGAGGTTCCAGTGATACTGCCGGGCGGCGGCGCCCAGGAGCATGTAGCCCTGGGCGTAGGAGACGATCTTGGACGCGTAAAGGGCGCGCCGGATGTCCTCGGCAAACTTCTTCGGGTCGCCCGGAATGCGCGGGCGCGGACCCTTGAGCTTGCTGGCGGCGAGGGTGCGCTCCTCTTTGAGGGCCGAGACGCAACGGGCATAGACCGCCTCGGCAATGAGCGTGATGGGGATGCCCAGTTCGAGCGAGGAGTTCACCATCCACTTGCCGGTGCCCTTCTGCCCGGCGGTATCGAGGATCTTGTCCACCAGCGGCTGGCCGTCGGTGTCCTTGAAGGCGAGGATGTCGCGGGTGATCTCGACCAGGTAGGAGTTGAGTTCGCCCTGGTTCCATTCGGCGAAGACCCGGTGCATCGCCTCGGCGTCCAGGCCCAGCCCGGTTTTCATCAGGTTGTAGGCCTCGCAGATGAGCTGCATGTCGCCGTATTCGATGCCGTTGTGGACCATTTTCACATAATGGCCGGCGCCGTTCTCGCCCACCCAATCGCAGCAGGGCGTGCCGTCCTCCACCTTGGCGGCGATGGCCTGGAAGATGTCCTTGACGTGCGGCCAGGCGGCGGGCGAGCCGCCCGGCACCAGGCTCGGGCCGCGCCGCCGGCCGGACCTTGATCCCTGAAGGCCAGGCCGCCGGCTCAAACCGCAAGACGCTTGTCTTCGTCAACAACCGCCTCGAGGGCAGCGCCCTGGGGACGATAGCCGCGATGCTGGAGAAGAGTTGACGTTCTGGCTCAGGCGGTCTGTAACTCCGTTATCAGAGGGATGTCAATGATGCGATACCCTCCCTCCTCGAAGACAATCATGGTTTCACCATTAGGGTGAACGGCAGCACTGTCCTCTCCTTTGATCGGCACCAAGCGGCCATCGGTAAGGCGAACCGAAAAGGGCCGGAAGGGTCTTTGCGCCAGGGCCTTCTGGATCATTTCCCGCGTCATAGGTGATTGAAAGTACGCGACCTGCCTCAGCGACGCAATCTCTTTCGAGAACGGGGTGGTGGGCCATCCGCTTTCCATCGGAAAAGAGGCTTGTGGAGTTTAGCCACGAGGCGTAGAATCGATGCTATGAAATCCGGCATCCGATTCTGTTTTCTCCTCCACTATGGATGAAGTCGCTGTGCTGACTGGGCTTATTTTCTGGGCGCTCATCGGGGGCGCCATCGGGTACGCCATCGGCACTAACAAAGACAGGGCTGGCGAGGGCTTCTGGCTCGGCCTCTTTCTCGGCCCGCTCGGCTGGATTATCGCCGCCTTCCTCGACTATCCGCGCAAGTGCCCCTTCTGCCAATGTGGGGTTCCTGACAGCGCCACCGTCTGCAAGGGCTGTGGACGCGAGCTTCGAGCCTACGGCACGCCTAAAATGAGCGCTCCCCCGCCCTCACTTGAATCACAAAAGAAGAAATGCCCCTTTTGCGCGGAATTGATTCAACGAGAAGCTATCAAATGCCGATTTTGTGGGAGTGATCTATCGAATCAACCCGCCGCCACCCACCTCAAGACCCAATGCCCCGCCTGCGGCGTGAACATCGAACACCCACCTTCAAAGGGATCCGTTGATTGTCCCAGCTGCGGCGAGCGGGTGGACCTGTCATTCGGCGTTTGAGCCTCGTCATTTTAGCCTTTAGCCTTTGGCCTTCAGCCTTTACACCGAGTACGTTCCCGCCCCGACGGCGCCGCCGTGGCCGGTCCAGTTGGTGTGAAGGAACTGGCCGCGCGGCTGGTCCAGGCGTTCGTACATGTGCGCGCCGAAGTAATCGCGCTGGGCCTGGAGCAGGTTGGCGGGCAACCGCTCGCTGCGGTAGGAATCGAAAAAGGCCAGGGCGGTGCTGAAGGCCGGGGCGGGGATGCCTTTGCGGGCGGCGGCGGCGACCACGGTGCGCCAGGAGCGTTGCGCCTGCCTGATGGCCTGGCGGAAGAAGGGGTCCAGCAGCAGGTTGCTCAGCTTGGGGTTGCGGTCGAAGGCCTCCTTGATCTTGCCCAGGAAGACGCTGCGGATGATGCAGCCGCCCCGCCACATCAGGGCAATGCCGCCGTAGTTGAGGTTCCACTGATACTGCCGGGCGGCGGCGCCCAGGAGCATGTAGCCCTGGGCGTAGGAGACGATCTTGGACGCGTAGAGGGCGCGCCGGATGTCCTCGGAAAACTTCTTCGGGTCGCCCGGAATGCGCGGGCGCGGACCCTTGAGCTTGCTGGCGGCGAGGGTGCGCTCCTCTTTGAGGGCCGAGACGCAACGGGCATAGACCGCCTCGGCAATGAGCGTGATGGGGATGCCCAGTTCGAGCGAGGAGTTCACCATCCATTTGCCGGTGCCCTTCTGCCCGGCGGTATCGAGGATCTTGTCCACCAGCGGCTGGCCGTCGGTGTCCTTGAAGGCGAGGATGTCGCGTGTGATCTGGATCAGGTAGGAGTTGAGTTCGCCCTGGTTCCATTCGGCGAAGACCCGGTGCATCGCCTCGGCGTCCAGGCCCAGCCCGGTTTTCATCAGGTTGTAGGCCTCGCAGATGAGCTGCATGTCGCCATATTCGATGCCGTTGTGGACCATTTTCACATAATGGCCGGCGCCGTTCTCGCCCACCCAATCGCAGCAGGGCGTGCCGTCCTCCACCTTGGCGGCGATGGCCTGGAAGATGTCCTTGACGTGCGGCCAGGCGGCGGGCGAGCCGCCCGGCATCAGGCTCGGGCCGCGGCGCGCCCCCTCTTCCCCGCCCGACACGCCCGTGCCGATGTAGAGCAGGCCCTTGGACTCGACGTGTTTGGTGTGGCGAATGGTGTCCTCGAACAATGAATTGCCGCCGTCAATGATAATGTCGCCCGGCTCCAGCAGCGGCAGCAGGCGCTCGATGAATTCGTCCACCGCCGCGCCCGCCTTGACCATGAGCATCACGCGGCGTGGTTTCTTGAGCAGGCCGGCCAGCTCCTCGAGGGAATGGGCGCCGATGATGTTGGTGCCTTTGGCCTCTTTGCCCAGGAAGTCATCCACTTTGGAGACCGTTCGGTTGAAGGCGGCCACGGTAAACCCATGGTCGTTCATGTTCAAAATCAGGTTCTGGCCCATTACAGCCAGCCCAATGACGGCAATATCGGCTTTCGGTTCCATATTCTGAGGGTCGAGGGTCGGGGGTCGAGTGTCAAGGCGGGAGGGACGAGGGGCGAGGGATGTTCGGGTGCGATTAGAACTGTCGGTTCGGTGGTCGCGCCTCCTTGCCCCGAAGGGGTCCCGACAATAGCCCAACGCTTCAGCGTTGGGTTGAAGACGGAGGCGAGCCGAGTCCCGAAGGGACGGCTGAAGGGAGAGCCAATTTCAGCCGTCCCTTCGGGACTTGCCCCCTCTGCAGGCCAGAACCCAACGCTGAAGCGTTGGGCTATTGTCGAATGTCCCTCCGGGCCAAGACTCGCGGGCCGCATGCCCGACGCTTTTAATCGCAGCCGGGACGTTTTGTTTTCTTCCCTCGCCCCTCGCCCCTCGCCCCTCGCCCCTCTTCACCCTCCGAGTTGGAGGCGGGGGTTGCCCTCGAGCATCTGTTTGAGGTTGGGCCACTCGACCTCGTTCATCTCGCTGAAGGCATTGAGATAGACGGCCACGACCTCGTTTGGGTATTTGGCCAGGAGGGCGTCGACGGCCCCCTGGAGTTTGGCGTCGTCCACGGATTTGGGCAGGTCCTCGACGACGCCCTCTTTGTGGGGAATGGCCAGGGCGTCCAGGAAATCCACCAGCATGGCGTTGTGCTTCTTGAGCAGCCAGGCGCGGATGAGATTGCCGGTGACCAGGTCCAGGGCAGGGCGGGTGAGGGTCACCAGCATGGCGTTGTGCCGCTCGGTCCGGGGCTGGCGCTCGAAATAGACCGGGCGCAGCTTGCGCGCCTCGGCGACGGCGTTGAGGGCAGCGCGGTAGAGCGGCTTGTCCGATTCGTGGGCGTAAGTGATGATTTCAAGCGCCAGGTTCGGCGACATGAAACCCAGCAGTTCGTGCGAGGTGAGCATGGTGTCGGTCTATCCAATGTCCTGGTTCAAAATCCACAGACGGCTCCTTAACCCGCCGTCGTCAGACAAATCTTATGCTGCCGGGCCAGGCGTTCGCAAGTTTCCAATTCCAGCACCAGGGCCTTGCCGGCCTCGAAGGCGAGCACGGCAATCCCGGCCGCCGCGCACGTCTGGAGTGTGTTGGGGCCGACGCAGGGGATGTCAAAGCGCCAATCGTGGTTTTGCTTGGCAGTCTTGACCGCCACCGCCCCGCCGTCCATGCCGGCCAGGCCGCCGCCCCGCGCCAGGCATGAGTCGGTCCCCTCGAAGGCCTCGACCGCCAGCACGGTGCCGCTCTTGACCACCACGGTCTGGCCGATCTCCAGGCGCGACACCTCCTTGGCAATGCGATAGCCGAACTGGATGTCGGCCCGCTGCGCCGCCGTCAGGCCCGGCCCGAGCTCAAACCCGGCCCCCGGCATCAACGGTTTGAGCCAGGGCGTGGCCTCGATCAACTCGACGCCCTCCTGTTTGAGGGCATCGGCCACCGCGCCAAAAATCGTGTGCGCGTTTCGTTCCTTGAGCCGCAGCAGCAGGGCCATCGCCCGCAGGTCCGGACGGATGTCGTAGAGGTTCCGCGGCGCGATCTGGCCCGCCATCACGCAGTGGCGCACCTGGCGCTGCGTAAAGGCGGCGATCAGCTTCGATAGCTGCCCTACCTTGAGCCAGACGATCTCGTCCACCAATCCAGCCAGGGCCGGGTCGGTCTCGCCAACGAAGGCCACGGCGACCAGGCGTTTGACCCCGAGTTGGCGGGCCTGGCGGGCAAAGATCAACGGCAGCGAGCGGTTGCCGGCGATAATGCCAATGTCCTCGATCGGGGGGTTCATTTCCGTGTCACTGATTCAGCGCCCTGAACCACTTCCGGGCGCGCGGCAGCAACTGGGCCTCGAGGGTCTGGGCCTGGTGCGCGGCCTCCACGCGGATAGTGCCGCTCCAGGCCCGCTCGGCCGTCAGGAGCAGTGCGTCGAAGTGCGGTTGCACGCGGATCTCGTGGCGCGCGACCTGGTTGGCGCGCCGCCGCGTGTGCTCGGCGCGGGCTGCGGCCAGGCGGTCGGCGGTCTTGAGCTTGGTGGTCTTGCTGCGGCCGCGCGAGGCGCGGGCGGTCAGTTCGCGCTCGTAGTTCTGGAAGTATTCATCGATGCGGTCCAACTCGCGGCGCAGGTAATTCTCCTGCCGGCTTCGGATTGCGCCCAGGCTCTCGGCCAGGTCCGCCTCGAGCGCCACGCGGAGCAGGGCCGCCCAGCGGGCCGGGTCAGGCCCGGGCCACGGGATCTCCTCCGCCTCCGGTTGCGCCTGCGCGAAGCTGATGGCCTGCGCCAGCGATTCATCCGGTTGGCCGTTGTCGAGCGCCACGGCCAACCGCCGCAACGACCAGTGCTGGTCTATAGCCTGTATCTCGCAGCGCACCAGCGCCAACAGCGAAAAGTGGAATGCCGCCTTGAACGGCGCCGCCAGGCGCCAGCGCGCCGTGTTCGGATACTGCGCGCGCCAGAGCTTCTCCGCCACCGCTTCATCCGGCGGACGGTCCGGCCCTTCCCCCGCCAAGGCCACCCGCTCCAGCGGCAGCGGGGCCGGCCGCAGCGCCTCGGCCAGCCTGAACGTCAACGGGCAGCCCGGAAAGACCTCCCGCGCCGCGTCGCGCGCGCTCATGGCGTCGGCCGGCGCAAACTCCAGTTCGACCTCGTGCAGCCCGCCGTCCGGGTTCCAGAGTCTTGCCGGGCTCGCCTTGAGCGACCACCTCCAGGCGATTGTGCCAGGTCCGCTCGCACAGCGCGCCCAGGGCGCCGAGCCCTTCCTCGTAGAAGTTCGCCAGGGCGGCGGGGTCGTAAGGGAGGCGATTGAGGTTCATAGGCACCGGGTCAGAGGCACTGAGTCGCCAAGTATTCGGATGCGAGGGTCGAGGGACGAGGGGCGAGGGGCAGAGATCCGTCCCCTCGTCCCTCGTCCCTCGACCCTCGCGGCCTGGTGGATTGTCCTGGCCTGCTTCATATTGATTCATAGTCCTGCTCGAAGAGGGTTTCATCGAGCTTCTTGACCTCGCCGTAGCTGTCGCGCGCGGCGGCCAGTTCTTCGCCCAGCCCCGCCAGCGCCTCGGCCACGCGCCCGTCGCTCTCGCGCCAGCGCCGCAGCACTTCCTCGGCGAATTCATCGCTGCTGAATCGCTCTCCCAGGACCAGGCCGGTCTCGCCGACGACCAACTCGAACAAGTTGAGCTTTTCCTGGAGGATTTGGAGCAGGTGCTCCTGGAGTGTGCCGGCCTGGACGAAGTTGTAGATCTGCACCGGCCGCTTCTGGCCCAGGCGGTGCAGCCGGCCGATGCGCTGCTCGATCTCCATCGGGTTCCATGGCAGGTCGAAGTTGGCCAGCCGGTGCGAGAACTGGAGGTTGCGGCCCTCGGTGCCGCTGCGGGTCAAGAGCAGGGCGCCGCCGTGGCCGGCGCCGCCCTGGCGATGGAATGCCTCGGTGATGGGCTGGCGCTCGGGCGCAGGGGTCGAGCCGTTGATGACGAAGGCCTCGACGCCCGCGCGCCGCAGTTGCTCGGCCAGCGCCGACTGGGTCTCCAGGAACTGCGTGAAGATGACCAACCCGCCCTCGCCGCGCGTGAGCGGCGCCAATAATTCGCATTTGCGCCGCCAGCTTTCCTCCAACGGGGCCTGCTGGCTCCACTCCCGCGCTGCCGCCGGGTCCGGGAACTTCTGCACCGCCTCGCGCCAGGCCATCGGGCTGCTGCCGGCCGCCTGCAAGAGCAGCCGCCCCCACAGGCTGGCCTGGCTGGCGTTCAACTGCGCCAGCCGGGCCCGAAACTCAGCCTCCCACCGCTCCCAGAATCCGCGCTCGGTCTGGCCCGGCTCGAACAGGACCGTCTCGGCGCGGCGGGGCGGCAGGTCCAGGCCGGCCGTGGCGCGCGTGGTGCGGATCATCACCTGGCCCAGCAGGCGGCGCAGTTCCTCGGGCTGGCGCGGCTGCCGCGGGCGTTTGGGGTCGATGAACCGGGCGCGGAACTCCTTGGGGGTGGGCAGTTGCCCCGGCTGCAAGAGGGTCACCAGGTTGTAGAGTTCCTCCAGTGAGTTCTGCACCGGCGTAGCCGTCAGCAGCAGGAGAAACTGGCGCGGCAGGGCGCTGACCGCCTGCCAGGCCTGCGACTCCCGGTTCCGCAGATAATGCGCCTCGTCCACGATCAACATGTCCCAGTGCTCTTGCCGGGCGATTTCGAGCTGCGCCGGCTGCTTGAGCGTGTGGAGGCTGGCGATAATGCCCTTGTTCTCGCGCCAGAACTGGCTGCCGTCCCCGCGCGCCGCCGCTTGGTTCGTGGTAGCGGTGTCCAGGCCGAATTTGTCGCTCAACTCCTCTGCCCACTGGTCCACCAGCGACGGCACGGTCAGGACCAGGAACCGCTTGACCAAGCCCCGAGTCAGCAATTCCTTGAGCACCAGGCCCGCCTCGATGGTCTTGCCCAGGCCAACTTCGTCGGAGAGCAAGGCGCGGCCCCGCAACGGGCCCAGCACGCGCAGCGCCGTCCGTTCCTGGTAATCCAGGTGCTCGATGCGGCAATGGGGCAGGCAGAGCAGGTTGTCGGATTGGTTGGAGACCCACCACAGGGCCGCGCGCTCCCGCAAAGCGTATTGGTCCAGGCCGGAGAGCGGGAAGGTTGTCTCCTGGAATTCCAATCCCGGCAACTCGATGTGGAGCGGCACCGGCGGCAGGGGCGGGTGCTCCACTGGTCTTGGCGCCGCGGCCTGGGCGGCAGGCTGGGCCTTCGCTTCGGCCGCCTTCCGGGCCGCCTTGCGTTCCTGCTCGCGCTGTTCGCGCCGGCGCCGCTCCTCGGCCAGGCGCGCCAGGGCCTCGCGTCGGCGCGCCTCCTCCTGCGCCCGCTTCTGCTCCCGGCGCTCCATCCTCCGCTGCTCATGGGCGAAATCCTCGGCGGCCAGCTCCTCCATCACGCCTGCTATCGCATCGCTGGGCCCGAAACGAGCCGCCAGGGCCTCGGCCATCCCTTCAACCTCCTTCGCGATCCAATCCGTCGGCGACTTTCCCGTGCCGGAAGGAGGCAGCCGGAGCCGCTCGGAACCCCGCCCGTCCAATCCGACGCTGAAAGCGGTGAGCCTCCCCGGCGCCATCGGAAAACGGCCCAGCCATCGGTCCAGCGCCTCGCGAATGAACCCGGGTTGCTGGTTGGTGTGGATGACCTCCCGACGCCCCTCCGTCTCGAGAGTCCAGGTCAACTCGTTGCGGTCGGTGACCTCCACGCAGCCTGTCGCCGCCTTGCTCCCGCCCGGCAATCTCAGCCAGTCCAACCGGATGTGCTCCTGGACCAATTGAACCGTGACCCGGAGTTCGAACCCGGCCTCGACCGCAGCCGGAGGCGAGTCCGGACCGCGTCCGTGCAACAGCCCGTCCAACCGCGCCCCCAACCAGCCGCGCGCCAGCATCCGCGCCGCCATCCGGCCACCTTGCTCATCGTCCATCCTCCCTGCCGGGGCCTCCACCAGGCGGGCATACATCTGGACCTGCTGCCCCAGCCATCTCCACGCATCTGCCCATGGGGAAAGGGCTATCGTCTCCACCGACCCGGTCCCGCCCCCGCTCACGCACACTCGCACCCGCTGGTCCGGGACCGGAAAGCGCTTGCGCAGCCGGTTGACCAGCGCCCGCGGCGAGGTCCCCCGGCTGTTGCACCCGTCACGCGCCACTTCTCCATCTGCTTCCACCGTCAGCTTCACGGAATGAATCCAGAAGTACGCATGCTCCGCCTTGGCGGTCAGTTCGCCACGCGCTGCCGCCTCTGTAGCCCCGGGCCGGCGCCACTCCAGAAGGAAGCAACCCCGGTCCAGGTCCAGCGTGACCTGCAGGTCCATCACCTCGTCCGCCTGGCCCACACTCTGGTCTTCTTGCGCTCTCATCCACTCACATCAGATTGTCATTACTCCAACACGCCCCGTCTGCCGTCAACAAAATACTCCATTTTCACTGACTCCGCGGCAGGGCCATTGACAAAGTCGCAGCGCAGGTTTCCAAACCTGCTGTATCGCCGATTTCCAATCGGCAGGGCCTCGGCATGTCGAGCGCCCCCGGTT
Source organism: uncultured bacterium (assembly GCA_963749495.1). GTDB lineage: Bacteria > Verrucomicrobiota > Verrucomicrobiia > Limisphaerales > UBA8199 > CAVQND01. The sequence continues at coordinate 1,012,255 of CAVVMW010000006.1, read as the reverse complement.
TGCGGACGGCCCGCGGGTTTGGAAACCCGCGATACGGCAGGTTTGGAAACCTGCGCTACAACTTTGTCAACAGCCTTGGACTCCGCGGCATGCCCGCGCTTTGGCTCGCTCCACTCGCATAGGCCCCCGGGCGGCAAGCCCAGGCAAGAGACAAAAATAAGCCTTTTTCTCGGAGGCCGAGATCCTGTTCAATTTGGGTTGTTGTGAGCGTGTCTGGGCCGGAGGGCGGAGGACGGAGGACGGAGGACGGAGGACGGAGGACGGAGGACAGAGGACAGAGGCTGGGGCGCTGGCGTGCGGGTTGCCAGCAGCGGCACGAAGCGGATATTCTATTAACCAGTGAACGGAGCACGAACATGTCTGGACATAGCAAATGGGCAAAGGTAAAGCACTTCAAAGGGGCCGTAGATGCCAAGCGGGGGAAGCTCTTTTCCAAGCTGAGCAAGGAAATCGCCATCGCCGCCAAGATCGGCGGGGGCGACGCGGGGATGAACCCGAGGCTGCGGATGGTGCTGCTCAAGTGCCGCGCGGCCAACATGCCCAACGATAATATCGAGCGGGCCATCAAGAAAGGCACGGGCGGGGGCGAGACCGCCAATTTCGAGGACCTGACCTACGAGGTGTTCGGGCCGCACGGCGTGGCGCTGTTGATCGAGATCAGCACGGACAACCGCAACCGCACCGCCTCGGAGATCCGGAGCGTGGTGACCAAGAACGGCGGCACCCTGGCCACCCAGGGGTCGGTCTCCCGTCTCTTCCATCGCAAGGGCCAGATCATCCTCTCACGCGAGGCCGCCAACGAGGACCAATTGATGGAGATAGCCCTGGACGCCGGCGCGGAGGACTTCAAGGCCGACCCGCAGGGCTACGAAATCACCACCGACCCGGCCCATTTCGAGGCGGTACACAAGCAGATCGAGGCCAAGGGGATCAAGGCCGATGCCGCGGTCATCACCGAACTGCCCACCGTCACCGTGCCCTTGGCCGACGAGGCGGCGGCGTCCGGGGTCAACAGGCTCATCGATGCCCTCGAGGACCACGACGACGTCAAAGAGGTCTATTCCAACGCCGAGTTTCCTGACGAGGCGGTGAAGGCGTGAGGCGGCTGACCGACGACAATCCCGTGGCCCTGGGTCTGGCCTGGATGGCGGGCGCGGTGTCGCGCCGGCGCGGGTTGATTGTCTGGTCCCAGGTCCTGGTCTGCGCCCTGTGCGCGGTCTATATCGTCAAGAGCCTCGTCTGGGGCCAGGCCTTCGATATGAAGCGCGACGACCTGGTGGGCTCCAACAAGAAATACCACCAGAATTTCCTCCGGTTCAAGAAGGAGTTCCCCACCCAGGACGACCTGGTGGTGGTGGTGGAGAGCGAGAGCGCGGAGAAGAACCGCCAATTCGTCGAGCGGCTTGGCGCCCGGCTCGATGGCGAGACCAACCTGTTCAAGGACGTCTTCTATAAGGGCGACCTGAAGATGCTGGGCTCCAAGGCGCTGATGTTTCTAAAAGAGGATGAGTTGGGCGACCTCAAACAGACGCTGCTGGATTACCGGCCGTTTATCCGGCAATTCGCGCAGACGACCAACCTGGTCTCGCTCTTCAACATGATCAACGCCCAGATCCGCACGGCGAAACGCGAGCAAAATGCCGAAAACGAGGCGCTCATGAAAGCCCTGCCCGCCCTGGAGCGGATTGTCCTCCAGGCCCGGGACTCGTTGCGCCGCGCGGGCACGCCCCCCTCGCCCGGCGTGACCGCCCTGTTCAATCCCACGAATGACCCCGAGCACGATGTCTATATCACCTTCGCCAAGGGCCGCATCTTCCTGGTGACCGCCCAGGCCCCGACCGAGGAGCTCAACGACGCGGCGGTTGAGCGCCTGAGGGCGCTGGTCGAGCAGACCCGCTTGGAGGTGCCGGGCCTCAATGTGGGCCTCACCGGCGAACCGGTGCTCGACCACGATGAGATGGCCCAGGCAAAGAAGGACGCCTCCCTGGCCAGCGCCGCCTCTCTCCTAATCTGCGCCCTGATTTTCATCTATGGCTACAACGAGACGGGCCGGCCGGTCAAGGCCACGCTCTGCCTGCTGGTGGGCCTGGCCTACACGCTGGCCTTCACGTTCCTGCCCTGGCCGGTGGGCCACCTCAACATCCTGACGATCACCTTCGTCCCCATCCTCATCGGCCTGGCCATCGATTATGGGGTGCATCTCATCTCCCGCTACGAGGAGGAACTGCGCCATGGCCGCTCCGAACAGGCGGCGCTGGCCAAGGCCATGGTCTTTACCGGCCAGGGCATCTTCACAGGGACCTTCACCACCGCCGGCGCCTTCCTGGCCATGATCCTCACCAACTTCAAGGGCATCCAGGAGATGGGCCTCATCTGCGGGTTTGGACTGCTGGTCTGTTTCATCCCCATGATGACCATGCTCCCAGTGCTCCTGTTGCGCGGGAAGCAGAACGTTATTGACCACGCCCTGGGCGACCAGGATGCGCGCCGGGCCCGCATCGAGAACCTCTGGCTGCGGCGACCACTGCGCACCCTCATCGTCATCCTGGTCCTCTGCGGCCTGGCGGCCACACAGGTCCATAAGGTCTATTTCGACTACAACCTGCTCCACATGCAGAGCAAGGGTCTCCCGGCGGTCGAGTTAGAGCAGAAACTCTTCGACGCCACTCCCAAGTTGGTCCTCTTTGCCGCGGTCATCGCGACCAACCTCGAACACGCCATCGCCCTCGAAAGCCAAATTACCAACCTTTCCTCCGTCTCCGGCATTGATTCCCTCACCCGGTTCATGGCTGGAGACCAGACCCGCAAGCTCGCCCTGGTGGACGACATCAAGAAGAGCCTCTGCTCGATCGCCTTCCCTGAGGCCGCCTCCGACCCGGTCAACATAACGGAGTTGAGCGGGACGCTCTATTCCTTTTCCGGCTATCTGGGCAACATCTACGCCGAGGTGCAGACCAACGAGCCCGCCATTGCGGGCCAAATCGCCTCGCTGCACAGCGCGGTCCGCGACCTGCGCAAGGAGATCATGGCCGGCGGCCCCGAGCGCCTCGAAGCCAACACCCAAAAACTCAGCGCCTTCCAGCAGGCCTTTTTCGACGACATCCACGACACATTCCAGGCCCTCCAAAACCAGAACAGCAGCGCGCCATTGCGGGTCGAAGACCTGCCCCAGGCCCTCCACGATCGCTTCGTGGGCGTCACGGGCAAGTACCTGCTCATGGTCAATCCCAAGGAGGATGTGTGGAAACGCGAAAACCAGCAGACCTTCATCAGCCAATTGCGGCAGATCGATCCGAACGTCACCGGCACGCCCGTCCAGCTCTATGAATACACCAGCCTGCTCAAGCAGAGCTACGTCGAGGCCGCCGAGTACTCGCTCGCTGCCATTGTCCTTTTGATCCTGCTCCATTTCCGGAGTGTCTCCTCGATCGTGCTCGCCCTGGTGCCTGTGGCTGTGGGCTCGCTCTGGCTGGCGGGCTTGATGGGCTTGTTCAATGTGCCTCTGAACCCCGCCAACATCATGACCCTGCCGCTGGTCATTGGGATTGGCGTCACCAACGGCATCCACATCCTCAACCGCTACGCGGAGGAGCAAACCCCCGGCATCCTGGCCAGGAGCACCGGCAAGGCCGTGTTCATCTCCGGTCTGACGACCATCGCCGGCTTCGGAAGCCTGGTCCTGGGCAAGCACCAGGGCCTCCAGAGCCTGGGCTATGTTATGTCCACCGGCCTGGCCACCTGCATGATAGCCGGCCTGACCTCCCTGCCGGCGCTCCTGAGCCTGCTTTACAGCCACCCCAGCCTCCAGAGTCCCCCCACCACGCCTCCCCAAGATGAAGCGACCCAGCGCCAACAATGCACGATCGACGCTGGGTTCGGGAGGAACCAAGGTCAACAACCTCAATTCTGTAACGAGCTTAGAGCAATGAGGTTTAATGTCAATACTTATCTCAGGAGGGTATTCTCAGTGGGAAACGAGGTTCCAATAACGTTATCGCTGTTTCCTTTGCTCCTGCTCCTTCCCCTGCCCACGCTGGCTGGCGAGGCCCTCCATGCCGGGCCGCTCTACGACCATTTCAGCCTCACGCTGGCGCCCGGCCAAGCCACTGAGGTTGCCGGCCCGTTTTTCCAAAAGGAACAACAGGAGTCGCGCAAGACCTGGGCGCTGCCCCCCCTCTGCTGGGGGACGAGCGATCCGGCAACCGATTCGAGCGAATGGAGGTTTGGCTACCCGATAATGTCGTATGTCCGCTATGGCAGGCAGTACCGTTGGCATTTCTTCCAGCTCCTCAGCTTCGCCGGCGGCCCGACCCAGCACGAGAACGAACGCCATCGCATCACCCTCTTCCCGCTCTATTTCCAGCAACGCTCGTCGGACCCCAGCCAGGACTACACCGCCTATGGCCCTTTTTATGGGCATCTGAAAAACCGCCTGTTTCGCGACGAGATCTACTACGTGATGTTTCCCGCCTACAGCGAGACCCGCAAAGGAGACGCGGTGACCGACAATTATCTCTACCCATTGTTCCACCTCCGGCACGGGCGGGGCTTGCGCGGATGGCAGCTTTGGCCTTTCACCGGCCACGAGCACAAGGACATCAGCACCCGCACCAACGGATTCAACGAAGTCGAGACCATTCCGGGCCACGACAAGCGCTTCGTGCTCTGGCCCATCTATTTCAACCAGCACTCTGGCATCGGCTGCGACAATCCCGAGCACCAAATGGGTTTCATCCCCGCCTACAGCACGCTGCGCTCGCCCAAGCGCGATTCCACTACCGTGCTCTGGCCCTTCTTCTCCCGCATCGAGGATCGCGAGAAGAAATACCGCGAGTGGCAAGCCCCCTGGCCCCTGGTCGAGTTCGCCCGCGGCCGGGGCAAATACACCTCCCGCGTCTGGCCCTTTTACAGCCATTCCTACAACTCGAACCTCCTCAGCGATTTCTATCTCTGGCCCGTCTATAAGCTACAGCGCATCCACGCGCCTCCATTGGACCGCCGCCGCACCCGCATCCTGTTCTTCCTCTACTCCGACCAGATCACCAGGAGCACCGAGACCGGGCGCTCCGGCCGGCGGGTTGACCTCTGGCCCTTCTTCACCTTCCATCGCGAAGCCAGCGGCAACCGCCGCCTCCAGGTCCTCGGCATCCTCGAACCGTTCTTCCCCGACAACCCGAGCATCGAGCGTGAATACGCCCCGCTCTATTCGTTCTGGCGCGCCGAGAAAAACCCCAGGACCGGCGCCGCCAGCCAATCTCTGCTCTGGAACTTCTGCCGACGCCAGACCACCGCCGACTCGACCCGGGTCTCCGCCTTTTTCGGTCTCTACCAGCACCAAGCCGGCCCCGCCGGCAGCCGCGTGCGATTGTTCTACATCCCCTTCAACACCGCGCGACCGCGCCCGGGCAGTTGAGCAGGTGTGCAAAGCGGCCCACGCGCCGCAAGAACCCAGCCCAGGGCTGAGGCCTACGGCACCGGACCTTGAGTGACTTTCAGGACCTTTGTCGCAGCCTTTGTCGAAACCTTTGTCGAAATCCGGATGAGCTCGACAAAGGTTGCGACAAAGGCTGCGACAAAGACACCAAAATCATCCAAAGTCTGGTGCAGCAGGGCATCGGCCTGGCGGCCTCAGCCTTGGGCCAGGTTCTGCCTGCCCTTTGGGCCGGGCAGGAGCATGTGCAGGCATTTATCTTTCTGCCGTCACATTTTTCTGCCATCTCCCCTGGCCGCGATGATGCGGCGGGGCCCGGAGTCACTGGGCGAGGCGGACGCGGTAGAAGCTTACCGTCCCGCTGGAGGTGTCTTGGAATTCCAAGTCGGCGCCGGAGCCGGAGTTGGTGGAGACGGGGTCCAGTTGGGGGGCCAGAGGGAGGGGGAGGATTCGACGATGTATTGTTTGCCGGCGACGCTGGGCCATCGGACAATGCAGTTGGTGCCCGGGGCGGAGAGGGGTTGGAGGGTGGAGACGCGGAGGCAGGAGTTGGGGTCGGTGGGGGTCGGTGCCGGCGAGGTACTCGTGCCAGTTGTCAGCGCCATCGCCATCGGCATCGGCGGCAGCTTGAGAAAGGAGGTTGCCGGGGGGTGCCCTTCGAAGACACCGCATGATACTGAGACCCCTTTCGCGGTCTCTCGTTCTTCACCCCTCTTAGGCTGCGCATCAGGGCGGCCTCCGGGAGCACTCAGGAGTTGCAAGGCCACGCGCTAGGAGCGGACACCCGTAGTTTAGCTCCGTGGCATGGGAGCGCCAGGGGTGGTAGTTAAACGACATGCTTCAGAAAAAACTCGGACGCCGAATCGCGGAACTGCGCCGGGCGAGGGAACTCGCCCAGGAACAGTTGGCAGAAGGTGTCGGCTGCTCGGTTGAGTTTATCAGCTTGGTCGAGCGCGGCGTGAACGCGCCTTCTGTTGGAGGATTGGAGACCTTCGCGAAAGTCCTCAAGGTGGAGGTTCGGGATTTGTTCACCTTCAGCGAGAAGAAACGATGAACGAGGCGTATTTTCAACACTTGCAGGGTACGCTGGAGGGCGTTGTTGCCCATTTGACAGAAAACGGGATAAACGCGGACCGCCTTGCTTTTGGCGGCGCTGGGGCCCGGCCGCAGCGGAGGCCAACGGTGCCAACGGACGCGCGCTCCGAGTTCCTGGCAAACCGGGCCATGGGGGATTGGGCTGAGCGGATGCTCACGGGTGCGCTTCGTGCGGCCTTTCCGGATTGGACCGTGGCGCAGTACGGCAATACTGACCGCATCGCAGCGGGACACCCGGAATTCAGGGGGCGCTACTTCGCTGGACTCGAGGAGACGCGGTTAACGGGAAAGCGGCCGGATTTGCTTCTATTCCCGGCACGGCTCGGCGTAGCGGCAGACCTTTCTGAGCGGCCACAAGCGCAAGCTGAGGCTCTTGTGCAGCAGGCGGACGCTGCTATAGAGGTCAGGTCGAGCAAGTTCGAGGCGCTGACTTATATGGCCGTCCGGCAACAGCAGCGCGAGGCGGGAAATGCTTCCGGACGTGAGACACCAAGCTTCACGGTGAAGGTTGAGGACCTAGTGATCGTGTTCCGGTGGTTGGAGCGAAATCGCGTGCCGCAGGCTTATTGCCAGGTGTTTTTCGATTCGATTTTTGCGATTAACTTCCTCGATATATTCGAGGCTATCGCCAGTGGCGAGGGCTACACTATTGAGACACCAGAGAAGAGTCAGGAAAAGGCTACTATCATGCTTCCAATTACGGCGGGTGTGCAGGTGGGGCGCGGCACGGATCTGCCTACGTTCGCCGCCGAGCACCGGGTGACCGCGTTGGGACGGCATGACGCGTATGTCGTACCACAGGGTGGCGGATTCGTACTCGACGCAGCCAATATGCGCCGCGTCCTCGTGGAATTCAGTTTCCCTTAGGAGCGTTGGCGGGCGGGCAGGTTGATAAGTGTTGGAAGCATCTCATCAATTCTTGCGCTGCGCTCGGATAAGGAGAGCAAGTCAAGCTGAGTCAGCCGTTGCACAATTGCTTCCGCCTGTTCATTCGGTGGGTCGGGTAGCACGGGACAGGGAAGCGCTTCAACATCTTTGGGCTCAAGCTTGTTCAAGCCGTCACCATAGAAGCGGTTGACCTGCGAGAATGCCTCTCGCCCCCATGAGCTGTTAAGGTAAAGGGTGGCAAGGGGCGCTTTGGCTTTGTGGCCTGGTTTCGCGTAAAGTCCGTGGAAGCACGTGAGGTTTTTGGCGCCCGAAGTGTTGAGGATGAATTTGACTGATTCACGCGAGAAGACCGCAACCCATACGTCTGCCACCGGGCGGTTCTCTGGCAAGTACCACACGGGCCGGTGGCTCGGCAGATGACGTTTCGGAATGCCCGAGCGTTCACCGATCCGGAGGTAGGCAGCCAGGCTCGGGCCGTTGTGGCGCGGGTTGAGCAGATAGCACCTGCGATCAGAGGCGGCGAGGGCGCCAAATTTCTCCGGGGTAAAAACGAGCCCTGTGGCATCCGTCGCCTTTGCAATACAGGGGTCCACATGGGCCAGGTCGAGGCCGTTTTCGTGGAGGCCGGACTTGCTCAGGCAAAAGAAGTCGTTCGCTCCGGTGGCGATTCCGCGCCGGCAATCGAAGTAGTCACCGATAACTTTCGGCAGGGTGACCCTCTCACCCACGAGGGGGGCGTTCAGCAGCGCATTGAGCCACTTGCCGCCAGGCTTGAAAGAGTCCAGGTTGCGGCAGATGTTGCCCAGGCCGGAAGTCGAGCCGGTGACGAGGGCGCAGAGAAATGCTTCCGCCTCCGGAAGAGTGTCGGCCTTGATCAGCTTGCAGGGAGCCGATTTGGGGCGGCCTTTCTCAAGAAAAACGATGGCGCTGGTTGTCAGCGACTGGTCGAAAAGATTCAGCGTGGGGTTGAAGACCACGATGCCGGGTGGCCGCAAGGCCTTCAGCAGTCGTTCCTTAATCTCCTCGCCGAAGTTGGCATTGAGGAATTCGGCTGGCAGGATTACGGCAGCGCGGCCCTGTGGCGCGAGGTCCTCCCAGATCTTGAGGAGAAACAGAGCGTATAGGTTTGTCAGGCGGTCCAAGGGCGTGCCGAGGCGCTCTTCGAAGGTGCGCCAAGTGCCTTTGGGATAATCGAGCCGGTGGGCTTTGACGTAGGGTGGGTTGGCAATAATGCCCTGAAATTGCCCGGTGTCGGAAAGGAGGTAGTCGGCAAGGACAAGTTTTGTACCACGAGGCGCTGCGCTCCTGGCCTGCAGCAGCGTCTCCGAGTCGCGCTCAACCCCTACAAACTTTGCGTCGTGGTCCAGGCGGTGGCACTCGTGGAGCAGACTTCCCAGGCCTGCGGCAGGGTCCAACACGGTGGCTGGCCTTCGCGACATAACCCACCGGGCCATCAGTTGCGCCACCGGGCGCGGCGTGGGAACCTGCCCTAAGGACTTCGTTCTCGCGTTTCCAAGCGCCCGCATCTGTGTGCGGGTTCGTCTCGCCGACTGCGGTTTCAACCACGCGGGGCTCGAAGTAGAGAGACAGAAAATTCTGGTTTTCGCGGGCTTTCATTCCGTAGCACCCTACTAGGAGTTAAACTACGTGTCAAGGTGATTTAGTGTTTCGGGAGCGGCGGCAGTTGCTCGGCTGGGGGCGGGAGGCTGGGCTTATCAGCGTTGGGTTGGGGGTCGGCGAAAAGGGGTCAGCCGTCGAAAAGAGAAGAAAAGGGGCTCAGAACCCCTTTTAGGGCATCGGCCTGGCGGCCTCAGGGCTAGGTTCTGCCGGCCCTTTGGGCCGGGCAGGAGCATGTGCAGGCATTTATTGTTATGCCGTCACATTTTTCTGCCATCTCCCCCGGCCGCGATGATGCGGCGGGGCCCGGAGTCACTGGGCGAGGCGGACGCGGTAGAAGCTTACCGTCCCGCTGGAGGTGTCTTGGAATTCCAAGTCGGCGCCGGAGCCGGAGTTGGTGGAGACGGGGCTCCAGTTGGGGGGCCAGAGGGAGGGGGAGGATTCGACGATGTATTGTTTGCCGGCGACGCTGGGCCATCGGACAATGCAGTTGGTGCCCGGGGCGGAGAGGGGTTGGAGGGTGGAGACGCGGAGGCAGGAGTTGGGGTCGGTGGGGTCGGTGCCGGCGAGGTCCTCGTGCCAGTTGTCAGCGCCATCGCCATCGGCATCGGCGGCAGCTTGAGAAAGGAGGTTGCCGGTGGTGCCGAAGTAACGGAGGCGCCAGGAATCCGGGATGGCGTCATTAAAGGAGGAGCCGGAGCGGTCTGAGAGCGTAATCAGGCCGGTCACGGTCTGCTTGGGGAAAGAAGCCAAGCCGTTGGGCGAGGCGGAGGCATGGTCGAAATGGATGGCGTAGGCGGCGTTGGTAGGGGCGTTGGCGGGGATTTGGACGGTCAAGGTGCCGAGGGAGGCGGTTCCGGAGAGCCCGGGGATGGTGGCATCGAGCCAGGTGGCGGCGTAAACGCCGGGGGACTGGGCAGAGACGAGAGTGGGCGAGCCCAGGTCGGGGTTGGGCGTGAACTGGATGGGACTGTCCAAGGTGGGCGAGCCGTCCAGGGGGTCCACGGCTAGGCCCAGCATCAAGACCCGCAGGGGATAAGGCCCGAAAACCTGGGCGGTGATGGGGATCTGCAGGGTTTGGCCGGGGGAAGCGAGAAAATCGGCACTGGCGAAATTGACGGAGGGGGCGATGCGGGCCTTGAACGGGGGGTTGGTTGGGGGCGGCGGGGGAGGATTGCCGATGAATTGGGCGGCGCGCACGCCGTTAGTCCAGAATCGTTGGAACCATGTAAGGCTCGGGTCCAGGGACCGGCGGAAGGTGACATAGACGTCGCAAACGTCGAGCACTCCGTCCCCGAAGGCGATGTGGTTGATCCAGGTATCGTCGCCGTCGAAGAGCGGGTTCCATTCGGCGGCGCCCGTGACGAGCCCGTTTTGCTCGAGGTAGCCGTGGCCCAGGTCCGAAAAGGTGTAGCCGCAGGAATCCATGCTGTCGAAAAAGTCGCTGCCTGGGGGAGGCGTGTCAACGGCATAGACGGCGGACTCGAAGACCTGCATGACATCGGCATTGTCGAGGTTGGTGTCACCGAAGTCACCCGCGTTAAACCAGCGGAACGGGGCGCAGTCGCCGACGATGTACCTGCGCTGGCCGACCGTGACGGTCTCTATGGCCGAAATGGGGCCGTTGGTGGGAGTAACAATGAGGACCTCGGAGCCGGGAGCGCCGATGCCGTCCGAAGTGGCAGAGGGCCGCCCGAGCTGGATTTGATACGTCTGGCCGTTGGTGGCGTTGCCCGGGACTTTGAAAGTGTATCCGCCAACAACGACGCGGCCCCCGGTTTCATCGAAGACCGTATCGTGGGGTTGAGAGTATTTAACCAGGTCCTGGCTGGTGGTGTCGTAGAGATTGGTATAGCCCTTGCGTTCGAGCCAACCTACGCCGAGGAGATTGAGGCTGGAGTTAGTGAACCTGAGGTCCTGAAGCAATCCAGAGCCGTACTCGAAGATCAGGTTCGCGGGCACTTGACCCGGGGGCGAGTCGGAGAGGCCGGTGAAGGGCATGGCCGGGGGGATGCGGAGGTAGAAACCCTTGTTGGCCGGGTCGGGTTTTTCGAGGAAGCTCTCGAAGCCGCAGGCGCCCGGAGCGACCGGGGGCCCGGATTATTCCCGGCATTGGTGACAGTGATATTGAACTGGAGGCTGTAGATGGGGGTATTGGACAGCAGGGTCAGGGTGACCGGCGCATAGAAGGCCTGGCCGGGCGAGGCGACGAAATCGCTGGAGGCCTCGCCGGAGGCAAAACCGAACGTAATGCTGTTGGGGGTGAAGTTGGCAGCGGTGAAAAGGTTGGTGACGATGTCGCTGTCCTGGAAGTCGGGGCGAAAGGCGCGCGTCTTGAAGACCAGGTTGGTGGGGGCATAGAGAGAGAGGCTGGCGTGATCGGTGAGGGGTCCGAGGCTGGGCGGACCATCGGTTGGATCGGAGCCATCGATGGTGTACCAAACGAGCGCGTCGGTGGTTAGGTCGGTCAGGCTGAATGAGGCGGCATTATTGCCAAGGATCTGGGGGTTGGCGGCTTTGAACTGGAACCTGGCCGAGGCGATAGGGCTGTTCTTGCGGCCGGTCTGGATACTGATTGCCTTGACGGTCACATCCGGGGCGGGGCTCACGAGGGTTTCGGGAACCTCGTTTGCGAAGAGGCCATCCTCGTAATGGGGGGCGGTGCTGCCCACGGTGGCGCTGGGGTCGGGAATCGTGTCTTGGAGGGAGGTGGGAGGAGTTGGTCCCCAGGTGAAGTGAGTCACGACCCCGGCCTCGGCCGTGACTGCTATCGCGGACGGATTATTGAGCAGGAATGGCTGGGCCGTGCGCAACACAGAAACCCAGTTGCCGGAGTCACTGAGTGCGAAATTGACCCACCCTATGACCGGAGGGGAGACGGGCGGCAACGGCGGGCCATTCTGGATGCGGCGCAAGGCATTGTTCTTCAAGTCAGCCACCAGAAAGCCGTTATTGGCAACGTCCCTGGCCAGGCCCTCGGGCGAGTTGAATTGCGCGGACAAAGCGGGCCCATCCAACAAGGCGCCGTTGGCCGGTCCCGGCGAGCCGGCGAAAGTGACGACGCTGTAGTTGGCGGGCGCCAGGGCGGGGTTGTTGGTGGCAAGGCGGATCGAGTTGTTCAAGGTATCGCTGATGAGCAGACCGACCTGGTTAACCCAGAGCAATCCGCTGGGGGCATTGAAGCGGGCGTTGGACCCGAAGAGGGCATCGTTGGTGCCGGTCTGGCCGGGCGTGCCGATGTAGGTCTCAAGATTCCCTGTCGTCGGGCTGGTCAGGGAAATGAGTTTGACCGTTTGATTGCCGGTGTCGGCCACCCAGAGCAGGCCGGTGCCGTCCGGGTTGGTGCCGGCAAAGGCCAGGCCGGTAGGGTGATACAAGCTCGTCCCGTTGAGCGCGAGGTTGGTCACGCCCAGGAGGGGGTCGTTGAGGTTGAGCACCCGAATCGCGTTGTTGCCCCAATCCGCAATATAGACGTTGCCCAGGTTGTCCTGCGCCAGGCCGTTCGGGAAGCGGAAGGTTGCGTCTGTCCCGGCGGCATCGATGGCGGGGCCGGGAGTGGTTTGGCCGACCAGCGTGGTGACCGTGCCGTCAGGCAAAGACACGAACCGGAGCAGATTGTTGCCGGAGTCGGTGACCAAGAGTCCGTTGGCGCCGCCCAGGCTGGCAAAGAGCAGGCCCTGGGGATTATTGAAGTGCGCTGCGTAGGAGGGGCCGTTGTCGCTGCCGGGGGATCCGCCGTGATCCCGGCCAAGGTGGTCTCCGCGTCGGTGCTGGCATCGATTCTCACAATGCGGTTGTTCCCGCTGTCGGTAATGTAGAAATTGTTATTGGCGTTGACCGCAACCGCGAAGGGTTCTCTCAGGCCATTGGTCGTGAGGGTGATGACGGTGACTTGGGCGTTGGCGCCGCAGGTCAAGGCCAAAAGGAACGCGAGGAGGCCAAGGCGGCGCAGTTCCAGACCTTTGTCGCAGCCTTTGTCGCCACCTTTGTCGAAAATGTGGCCAAGGCGACAAAGGCCGCGACAAAGGCCCCGAAGAAGGTTGGTGACTTCGGACCTCAAGCTTTGGATTTCAGGTTTCATGCTCAAAAGATGTCGGGAGCTTCATGACCGGTGGCGCTGCTGTCAGGGCAACACGCGCAGGCGGTAATAGCGAGCGGTGCCCACGGCGTTGGTGTCCGCGCAGGCGGCAAGCCCGCCGTCGCCCGAGACGGTGCCCAGGGTGTTCCAGGGGCCCCCGGAGAGCTGGGCCGTCCACTGGACCTCGTAGGCCCGGCCCGGAGCGGTCAGCCAATGCAGGACGGCCTGGGCCTGGCCATCGACGACCCGTTTTTCGGCCGAGCTGAACTGGAGTTTGGAAGCGGCGTCCAGCGGGTTGGTCCCGGCGAGATACTCCATCCAATTGGGCACGCCGTTGCCGTCCGGGTCAGCCAGGTCCGCCGCGTGCGGGTCCGTGAGGCTGCCGAAGTAGTGCAGTTTCCATTCATCGGAGCAAATCGAGGCGGGAATGGCCGCGCCGGCGACCGTCACCGAGGCGGAGCGGGTCTCCAGGTCATACTGAGTCAGCAGGTCGGGTGCGCCATCGGCGTTGGTGAAACGGAGCCAATAGACCTGGCCTGCCGAGGCGCCGGCCGGGATCGTGAAGGTGATGTGGCCCAGGAAGTTGCTGCTCCGCGGCAGGAACTCAAAACTGGAGAGCGACCAGCCGAAGGCCATCTCGCCCGGCTGAAAGCCCTGTTGGAGCGAAGGGGCCGCAACGCCCGCCGCCAGGGCGATGTCCGGGGCCTGGGCCGGCAGAGGCGCCCCGTCGGTCGAGGTGAGCACAACGCGGAACTGGAGCCCGGAGAGGGTCGCGCCATCGGCCATCTTCACATAGACGGGCACCGCCACGGCGGTCCCTGGGACGGCCTGGCCGAGGGAGACGGCCCCGACCAGCGCCTGGCGGCTCCAGGGGGCAAGGGGATCGGCTTCCGGCGTTCTGTCGAGCGGCCGCGCGAGCGAGGCGGTGAAATTGGTGAGCACGCCGCCCGGGGACCAGGCGCGGGCCCAGTTATGGGTGTCCAAGCCCAAAGACCGCTGCAGGATGATCTGCCAGTCCAGGAACCGAATCTGGCCATCGCCCCCGACGAACCCATTCTCATCTGGCGGGAAGGCGTCCATGGCGTTGAAGACATCCGAGAAGGGGTAAGGCACGTGCAGGCCGGCAGCGGCGCAAAAGGCATTGTTCACGTCGGCGTTGTCGAGGTTGGAGTCGCCGAAGCCGCCCGCGTTGTACCAACTGCCGGCCGCGGCAGCCGAATCGCCGACGGTGTATGGGATGTTGGTGACCAGGATGGTGACGGGCGGGAGCGGGGAGAGTTGGACGGCGCCATTCAGGCCGTCCGAGGTGGCGCTGGGATTGGTCAGCGCCAGGGAATAGGAGTTGCCGGAGCTGGCGCTCGATGGGATAGGCACTGCGAGCATGGACACGGCGGCAAATCTCTGGAAATAGAAGCGGCCATTGTTAACGGTTGAGATAGCCAGGCCGTTTGTGGGGCCAAAGCTATACGGCTGGCCCGGCAGAGCGAGGCTGGCGTTGCCTTGAACTGCGGTCACCAGCGGCACAAAGTCATTTCCACTGATGGCCAGCGTACGGAACCCGTTGGTGATCGGGGGCGAGGACGGGTCGTTGGGTGAGATTTCGACCCGGAACTGGTACGACTCGACCTGGGCGCCGGGCTGCAGGTTGACGACCACCGGCACCACAACGGTCGAGCCGATGCCGGCAGGGATGAAACCGCCCGCAGAAGTCAGCGGAATGCCGATGTTGTTGAACGGAGCCGCCTGGCCGCTGACCGTCGCGCTGGAATTGGTCCCCAGGAAGGCCTTGACCCGCAACCCGCTCAGGTCGTTGGTCAGATTGAACCAGTGGATGACGCCGGTCATGCCGTTCATGGCGACCCGGGCGCTCTGCAGGGTCGGTTCGGTGCCATTGATGGTGTAATAGACATTGGTGCAGGGGCTGGAGAGACCAATGCTCCGGCCCATCGGGTAGTAGCCCCAGGTCGAGTTTGGATCGAGCACGGGCAACGGGACGACCACGTTGGTGCTGGTGCCGGTGCTGGTGTTGGTGCTGGTGCCGCCGCCGCCCAGACCCCCATTGACCAGGCCCGTCGCCAGCAGCTCGCGCAAGGCGTTGTTGGCCGGTTCGGAAGCGAAGACTGCGCCGGCATTGCCGATGGCGACGCCGGCCGGGCCGCGCATGGGCACAAAGGCCGAGTCGCCCGGCGGATGCGGGTCACCCGGCCGGCCAAACCAAACCAACGAGTTGGTGGAAGACAAGGCGTTGGTGACCGAGCCCGCGTGATCCACCAACACCAGGCGGTTGTTGGCGCCATCGGCCAGGACCAGCAGGTCGCCCTGCGCCTCGAGCCAGCCGCTGGGGCTGGTTGAGCCGCGCAAAAGCGGTGCCCCCCAAAGTGCTGCCCGGCACGCCGTTCGACCCGGTCAAGAGGCTGACAGCATAGTGCATCGGATCGACTTGCCACAGCACATGATTGGCGGCATCGCTCACCGCAATGGTCCCATCATCGAACAGCGCAATGCCGGCCAGTTGCACCGCCGCCGCGCCACCGGTGACCGTTGCGAGGGTCTTGCTCTGGCCGGACACATCGAACCGTTGAATGGCGCCGTCCCGGCAGGCGACATAGAAATTGCCGGAACTGTCCATGGTCATGGCGGAGGGCCAGGCCAGGCCGCTCGTCTTGGTCGCCAGCCGGTTCCCGAAGCGATCGAACTGGAGGATCGAGCCGTTGGCGCCGCTGCCCTGGTTGAGCACATAAACGGTATCCACCGCATCCACCACCACGTCCACCGGCTGCGCCATGCCCTGCGCGGCCTGCAGGAACGTGGTTGTTTGGTTGAGGCTCAGGTCCACCACCTCGACCGCGTTGTTGCCGGTATCGGCGATGAACACGTGCTCCAACTCGCTGTCCAGGGCAATGCCCGTCAGACCATTGAAGAGCGGCAAATAGCCGGGCTGGGGCCCAGTGAACCCGGCGCCGGTAGTGTGGCGGATGAGGTGGTAATAGACCTCGCTGGTATAGACCGAGCCATCGGGGGCCACGGCCACCCCGAAGGGCTCGCGCGCCTCGGGACAACCCCACGTATCCATCGAGCAAACCGGGCCATCCCACCAGCCTGGGAAAATGTCCTGGCTGGCGCTGCCCTGGACCCAGTAGTTGGAGCTGACACCGTAAAGGCGGCTCACTTCCCCCGAGGGACTGACGAATTTAACCTTGTGGTTGCCGCGGTCGGCCACGACCAACACATTGCCGCCTGCCTTGGCTATCATCTCGGGATGGTTGAAGGCGGCTACGCTGGCCGGGCCGTTCCAATCATCCGCCCCGTGAAAACCCGTCAGTTGCGAGGCGGCGCCGGTGGCCGGATTGAACACCCAGATGCCGTGATTGCCCGCATCGGTCAGCGCCAGCGACCCGTTGTCCAGGACCGTGATGCCGTGCAGCGCAACCCCGGCGGCCTTGATGAGGCGGTTCGTACTCCCGGCCGGAGTGATGCACAGAATCCTGTTGGTGTTGTACGTGACGTAAAGGTTGGTAAGCCCGTCCAGAGCCAGGGCCGTGGCATTGGCCAGGCCGGAGGCCATAGGCCCCCCTTCCAGGAGCACTAGGCTGTCACTGTTAAAGTAGGAGGCGTTGAATTTGAGGACAGTGCCGTCGGTGCCGTTGCCCTGGTTCAAGACGTACACATTGGTCGCGCTGTCCACGGCCACAGCCACGGGGTGGCTGATGCCGGCGTTGGTGCCGGCAAAAGTCATGGTGAAGCTGTTGGCCTTATCGCCGGGATTGGATATGACCCGGAGGGCGTTGTTGGTGAAATCGGCCACGAAGAAGCAAGGTGCCCGAGGGATCCAGTGCCAGGCCGCACGGGAAATCGAACTGCGCCATGGAGGCGGTGGGGCCATCGGCGTAGCCGTAATAGCGCGGGTTGAACTGGGCGGGGCCGCCTGTCACGGTCTGCAAGACCGGGCCGGCCAGGAGCCGGCCGGAGATCAGCAGACACAGCGGAATGAGTATGACCTTCATAAGCAAAAGGCTGCAATTCCGGTTCATTTGACGTCCGCCGGGATCGTTGGGCTGGGTGGAGGGATCGTCGGGCTGGGTGGAGGGATCGTTGGGCTGAGGGGAGGGATCGTCGGGCTGAGGGCAGGGATCGTCGGGCTGGGTGGAGGGATCGTCGGGCTGGGTTGAGGCACCGGGCCCTGGTCGAGTGCGGAGTCCGTCGGGCTCTCCTTCTGGGGTTTGGGCTTGCTCCAGTCTTTGGGTTTGCCGCTGTCCCAAGCCCCCCAGTCCGGCTCCAGGAAGTCCTGCTTGGGGGCCGGTGTCCTGAGATCAGCCGGCCTTGGCTGGCTGAAAATCGTGTTCACTCACGATGGTTGGGGTGAGAAAGACGATAAGATTGGATTTCGTGCGGGTCTTGGTGTCGTTGCGGAACAGGAGTCCCAGGCCGGGGATGTCGCCGAGCACGGGCACCTTGGTGTTGTTTATCTGAATGTTGTCCTCGATCAGGCCGCCCATCACCAGGGTGTTGCCGCTGGGGATCATGACCGTGGTGTTGAGCTGCCGTTTGTTGAACTCATACACGATGCTGACCGCGTCGCCGACGGTGGTTTTGACGGAGTTGCCCAGCCTGAGAATCGTCGGGGTGACCCTGAGTTGCACGTAGTTGTTGGCGGAGATGCGAGGGGTGACCTCCAGGCGGACCGTCAGGTTGGTGTAAGTGATCTGGGAGCCGCCGGCCACGTTGACCGTGCCGGCGGTAGTGTTCACGATAGGGAACATGGTGCCGACCTCGATGGTGGCGGTCTCGTTGTCGAGGGTGACCGCCCGGGGCGAGGAGAGGATTTTGGCCTCGGCATAAGTGTTCAGGAACGAGAGCACGGCGCGGACGCCGTTGGCGTTGAGGAACCCGGTGGCGGGAGACAGACCGCTGGCGGTGCTCAGGCCAAAACCGCCGTTGCCTAACACCGAATCCAGGATCGTGCTGGTGCTCGAGCCGGGCATCGAGGTGATCTGGCGTCCGCCCGGCAGGGTCGTGGTCGAGGGCGAGCCGGGCGAGGTGGTGGTGCTGGTGCCGGACATGACGCCGTTGCCGAATGAGACATTCTGGCCCTGGAGGGTGCCCGTCCAGTCCACGCCTTTGGTGGTGCTCGGGTTAACCGAGGTTTCCAGCAGCCGCGCCTCGATGAGGACTTGTTTGGTGGGCGAGTCGAGGCTTTCGATGAGGCGGTCCACCTCGTCCATCTCCGGCTCGGTTGCAATGACGACCAACTGGCTGGTGCGGACATCGGCAAGGACCCGGCTGCGCTGCTTGGTGTCGCGCAGGATGGCCGTGACACTGGCCAGCATGTTGGTGGGGCTGGCGTATCGCAGTTGCACGATCTTGGTCAGAAGGGGCGGCGCCGCCGGGTCCTTTATAGTGATGCGCGCGACCTTGCTCTTGAGGTCCTCGAGCATTTGCAGGCTGTAGTTGTTGAGCAGGGCATTCAGGGCCTGCTCGGCGGTGAGGTTCTCCCAGCGGAGGGTCACGCTGGGCTGCGCTACCGGTTTGCCGTCCGGCCCGGGCTGGCCGAAGCCCACTTTGGGGTCCATCAGATAGTTCAGGCCCGCCTGCCGGGCCAGGTTCCCGATCGCGTCGGTCAGAAGCACCTCGTCCATCACGATGAGCGGGATGAGCGCCCCGCGCGGGGCAGGGGCATTGGTGGCGTCTGCCGCGGCGGCCGGCCCGGCGCCAGTCTCAGCCGGGACAACCGGCTCGGTGGCCTCGGCTGCCACGGGATTGGTTTGGGCCAGACCGGCCAGATTGCAGAGCATTATCCCGATGATTGCAGGGACGCTGACTCGAACTTTCATATCACAACGTTGATTTCGATTGACTGGCCATACCCAACCCGGTGTCCGGTCTCAAACCTCTTAGCAGCCATGGTGCCAACACCCGTCCAGGGCCTGTTCCGCAAACCCGCGCGCCAAGAAACGTGACCATTGCGCCGAAAGGATGTCCATCGATGGGACAAGTTCAGTCCACAGTCCACAGGCCAGTCCACAGTCCAGACTTCCGAGATCCACCCTGTTGCGGGGGACTTTGAGTGACTTTCTCAACCTTTGTCGTTGCCTTTGTCGCGACCTTTGCCGAAAACCGGCCCAATTCGACAAAGGTCGCGACAAAGGCTGCGACAAAGAGGGGAAAGTCATCCGATATCCGGTGAAGTAGAGCTCCGCCCTTCCGCTCTCCGACTGTGGACTCTGGACTGTGGACTGTGGACCGTGGACTGTGGACCGTGGACTCTGGACCGTGGACTGTGGACTGTGGACTCTGGACTGTGGACCGTGGACTCTGGACCGTGGACTGTGGACCGTGGACTGTGGACTGTGGACTGTCTTAGAGCGCCTTGCGGAGGTGCAACTCGCAGCGCTGGGAGCCGACCACCACCACCACGGCATCGGCCCTGATTTCCAGGCATTGGATGCGGACCCTGGCGCCTGTCGGGAGCCTGACCTCGCCGCTTTCGCCCCTTTCGAAGGTACGCCCGTTGATCATGGCGGTGGGCCGGGGCGGGCTGGTCAGCCCGTTGAGCACCACGGCCGAGGTGTCCACAGTCAACGGCTTGGGTTTGACGACCGGGGAGTTGAGAGTCGAGCGCGGGAAGAAGGGGTTGCGTCCGTCTTTTGGGCTGGCAGGAATGATAAAGATCGATTGGGGGATGGGGGAGGCGATGGCGGCGACGGGATTGCTGTTGGTCGGAGGCTGAACGGCCGGGGCGGGCGTGCTGGCTGCGTGGACAACGGCGGCGTGCAGGAGCCAGGCGGGCAGCACAAGCCAGAGCCAGCGGGACATATCAGGCAGGGCTTGCAGGAAGGCGGCCGATGAGCCGGGACCCGAGGCGCGCTTGGAGATTCTGAACATAGACCTTGCGGGCAAATCAACCGGCATCGGGCTTGACCAGGAAGATGATGTCCATTTTGAAGGCCAGTTTTTCCTGGTCGGCGGACGCCAGGGCCGGGATCGGTTCGAGGCTGAGGTTGGCGATCCGGAGGTAGGGGAAATGGTTTTCGAAATCGGCGAGGAACTTTCCGAGGTCGTGAAAGAGGGCGCTGCCGCTGATGGTGAGGGCCGCTTGCTTGTAGGGGAATTGAGGCAGCAAGGTCATGTCCCGAGGGCCCTCGACCTGGCCGAACTGGGGGATATCCACGCGATAGGAGAGCTTGAAATCGCGGACGGTGTTGATGGCCCAGGAATAGAGGTTGCCGCACGCCATGCCGGCCTTGATTTTAGCCAGGGCCGCGCTCGACTCGGCAAGGTCGGCCTCGATATGGTCGGCGTTCTTGATGGCGAAGTTGACCTGCTGGAGCTTGTGCGCCACGGCGGCTTTGCGGCTGCCCAACGCGCGCAGGTTCGCCTTGAGCGGGCCGATCAAGACGGTCCACAGCACGGCCAGCGCCAGGCCCGTCATCCCAGCCACCAGCACCAAGCGGTTGCGTTTTTCCTTCGGCAGCTTGTTCATCGGGTCTTGTCCGGAAACCGGCATTCGAGGGTGAAGGCGACGTAGGCCGCCCCGTCGGGGCCGTTGCGGGGAGGAGAGAGATTAGCCAGGCGCGGCTCGTTGGTCTTGCCCAGGGCACTCTGGAAATAGGGGCATTCGGCAATGGCCTTTTTGAATTTGTTGATCTGGTCGCCGGGATTGGAGCTGCTGGTGTCCTTGGCTTCGAGAATGAGGGCTATCTTTTCGGTGGCGGTGGCAGCCCGGAGGAGGGTGGAGCGGTTCTCGGGATCGGTGCCTGGCTTGACCTCCTCGGTCAGGACGTAGGTTTGGTCGGAGCGGAAGCGAGTGAGCTGGACATCATCGAGGGTGGCCTGCTGCAAGGCGTTCAAGAGGCTGCCCTGGAGGAAGCGGTTTGTGGAGAGTTGGCACAGTGCGCTCAGCCGCGTATGGGCATCGCCGAGCTTCCTCTGGTTGTCGAGCACCAGCCGATAGGCGTTGGTGTGCATGGCAAGCCTGGCCTCCATCCGGCCGACCTCGTGCCTGGCTAACAAGGCGTTGAACTGGAGCGAGCCGCCCCACGCCAGGACCAAAAAGACCACAGAGGCGGCAATCCAGATCGCGCGCTTGACCGGGTCCCGGCGGCGCATTTCTTCGAGGGCCTGGGCTTCAGCCAGCAGATTGAGGCAAATGGGCATAAGCTAGAGCTGGAAGGAAGGGACGACCGCGCCGATGGCCACGGTCAACTGCGGCGCGGCAGGTTCCAGCTCGGCGGCCAGCGGGGCCGACAGGACGGGCTGGAGAAAAGTCATCGGGTTCCACGGCTTGCACTCGACCGCCAAGTCGGTCTGGAGCGCGCGAACGATGAACTCGGAGCGGGCCGAGGCCCCGGTGATGAAGACCCCGGTGATGGGCTTGTCCTGCTGATGCTCGAAGAAGTCGACGGAGGCGCGCAGCTCGCGGCCCAGGGGCAGGACCAGGGACTCAAGGGCCGCCTGGACCTCGCCCGGCATGCCGACCTTGATGCCCTCGGCCTCGGCATAACTGATCCCCAGGGCCTCCGCCAGGCCGGTGGTCAGCTTGTCCCCGCCCAGGGCCACCACGCGGCTCATGACCAGTTCGCCCTCCTGCAGCAGGCAAATCGTGGTGTTCCTGAACCCCAGGTCCACCAGGGCGATGACCCCGCGGGAAAAAACCTCCGGCATGGCCAGCTCGAAGGCGTTGACCGGCCCCACTAATCCCGGCACGATCGCATCGGCAACCAGCCCGGCGGCCTTGACCGCCGCCTGGATCTCCTCGATAAGCTGTTTCCTGGCGCCGGCAACCAGCACCCGATACCTGGCCCCGTTGGGTCCCGGCTTGGCCTTGTCGCCCGGCTTATCGCTGGCGCGGAAGGGAAGCACGCAGCAATCGAAGATGTGTCCCGGCAGGTCCTGTTGCAGATAATTCTTGCTGTTGTTCTTGAGCACCTGGCGCATGTCCTGGATCGGCATGCCCGGCAGGTCCGCGTGCCGCACTACCGAGTCGCTCACGCCCAGGGCCAGCGTGACCGAACGGCTGCCGCTGCCCAGGGCCTGGAGGACATTGCGCAGGTGCTCGGCCAGCAAATCGGCCGAGAGGCCCTTCTCATAGATCGGCGCGTCCAGCAAGGCATAGCTGGTGAGGACAAAACCCGCGCCGTTGCGCCGCAACTCCACCGCCTTGGTCGTCCGCCCGCCCAGGTCGATTGACACCAGGTGGTCCCGCCTCTTCCCGTTCCGGTTAAATAATTGCAAACCCATGGTCCATTCAACAGTCCTCTGCGCCTGGCTGCAAACCACGTGCCATACTCCATCCGCCCTGCCCCAGGCGGCTTGTTGGCTGGATTGCCGCAGCATCGCCGCCCCCAGGCCAACCCCCCCCAATTCCGGTTGTCCACAATACGGACATAACTTGTCCCGATCAGAACTTGTTGGAGAACCGCGGCAGGTCCAGCTTGCCTTGGGCATCGCTGGCGCGAAAGGTGAGCAGGAGCAAATTGAGGTCGTAGCGGCCCTTCTCGAAGGCCTCCGGGGTGCAGACCAGGCTCAATTCCAGAGTGCCGACCATCGAGGGGATGAAGGCCACGCGCTGGCAGCGCGGCAGGCTGCCGGCAGTGCTCCAGGCCGCATCGAAGGCCGGACCGGAGCGGTTGGCGGCCGAGAGCGTGAATTCCGCGAGGATGGCGGCCTTGGGATGCTGGTCGAGCACCGTCTGGCGCCAGGCCGCGGCCTGGGGCTGCTGGGCCGCCGGAGCACAGGGCGCGGCGACACGGAAGGTCAGCAAGGAATGGTAATCCGCGCTGACGAGCGAGACCAACTCCGGGTTTGATGCCTCCAGGCGGAATCCCTCGGGCACGCTGAACGCGAAACGGTTTGTCCCCGCCGTGACGAAGGCGCGGCGCGCCGGCACCGACCCCGCCTCGCAGTCCGTCCTGACCTGGGCCTGGAGCGGCGGCGGTTTGGCGGGGGCCTTGTCCGCGGGTTCGCCGGCACGGGCCGAGCCGATCAGCAGGCAGGAGCACAAGGCGAGCGCAGAGCGCCAAAAGCCATTATTGTCCGACATAGTAGTTGGTCGTGTTGGGCGGGGGGACGGTCCAGGTCTGGCGATAGATGTAATTGACCATGGGCGTGCCCGGGGGCAGCCCGTTCTGGCTCTGGAAATTCTGGTCGAAGTTGAAGTTGCGGGTCGGGGCGTAGTAATAGACGCCGGGCGTCTGCCAGGGGGCGGTGGCGCGGACGCTGTTGTAGAGGTTGACCATCGAGGTGTTCAAGGTCAGGGTCGTCGAGCCGCCGTTGCCCCAGTTTTCGAGGAGCCGCGGCAGGTTCACGACGCCGCCGCTGAAAGGGGAGTTGCCGGTCGAGCCGGCGGTATAGACGACGCCGGCGATGATGGCGGCGTTGAGGGTCGTGCTGGAGGCGACGCGGGAATTGAATGAGCCACTGCTCTGCGAATCCTGCCAGGCGGGCGAGAGAACGGTCAGGGTGTCCGCGGCGAGCGAGGCGGGCACGGTGGCCGTGGTGTTGGTGGTGTTGAGGTAGGCGGCGTTGGTGCAGTTGTAATTGCCCCAAACATAGAGCGGGTTGGGCGTGGCCACACTAAAGCCGCTCGGCGAGCCGTTCGGGGTGGTGCCGGGAGGGAGCGCCAGGCCGTCGGTGAGGCGGACGGCGAAGAGTAGATTGGTGCCGCCGGTGCGGTTATCGGCGACGTAAAGGATGTTGAAGGGATTGCTGGTGGTGTGCTTGGCGTTGATCGAGGAGTTGGTGGAAGCCCAGGTGTTGAGGCTGCCCATATCGATCTGCGAGGCGCTCACCGTCTTGCCCTCGCGCTGATCGGTAAAGGTGTTGGAGATCGTGAGAAAGGGGAAATTGGTGGCCAGGCTCGAGGTGTTGGTGGCGCTGTTGATCGTGATGGGCGAGGGATCGGTCGAGCAGTTCTTGATGATGGCCGTCACCGTGGTATTGCTGACCAGCAGGTCCATGCCGGCCATGTTGTAGTAGCGCAGCGAGCCCATGGTGGAGGTGGGGCTTTCACCCGCAGGCGGCATGTTGATGACTTCGCGGACGGCGTTCTGGTGTGTTGTTGGTGCCGATGGGCAGAGTCAGGACCGGGTAATTGGTGGCGTAGCCGCCGTAGAGGTTGGTTGCAAACGTGATCGCGCCCGTGAATTGGCTCATGGTGTAGCCGCCCCAATTGGTTTTCGTGATGACGCTGCTGGAGCTCGCGAAGGCGTAGAAGGCGAGGGCGCAGCTCGACCCGAGAAAGATGCTGCTGTTGGCGTGAACGGGGCCGCGGACCGTGAGCGGGGCCGCCCAGGTGAACTCGAGCAGGCTGTTATAGAAGATGGCGAACTGGAACACCGGCACGACGTTGCACTCGAGGTCCTGCTGGCAGGCATTGGTGATATTGTAAGCGCTGTTGGGCTGCGTCACGTTCGAGAGCACCCGGTAAACCGTCTTCCACCCGTTGAGACCGGCGTAGGGCCCCGTCAGAATCGCATAAATGGTGTTCGAGGTGCAATTCACATAAGTGCTGTTGGCATTGCCAACCCCGTCCGAAAACTGGAAATTGCCCCAGTAAGGGTCCTCGCCCGTGTTCGGCACCATGGCGCGGTAGATCGACAGGCTGTTCGAAATCGAGGCGCCGTTGCGGTAATCGCTGCGCATCCGGGCCACCACCTTCTCGCAGGCGGCCTCGGCGGCGTAAAGGCCCGTGGTGAATTGCCGGTTGCGGTCGTTGGTCCTCGCCACGCTCGCCGTGCGAAGCATCGTCGAGGCCAACACCAGCAGCAGCACCGCTGCCGCCGACAGGACCATGACCAGGGCGTAGCCGCCCGAGCGGCGGCGGGTGGGGGTTCGGGTTCGGGTTGTCATATGCCTCATAGGTTGTGCGAGGCCACGCGGAACTCCATCTTGTAGTTGTCGTAATAATAGCCCGGACCGACGACGGTCAGGGGATATTGGTACTGGCAGAACTCCAGGACGACGTGGATAATGAACTTGTAGCGCAGGGTCGTGAGCATGTTGCCCAGGTAGTCTTCGGCAACGAACATGTTCGTATAGAGGTTGTTGGTGAGGTTTTGGGCCACGACGGTGTAAGTGGACATGCCGTTGGTCATGCGGCAGAGCATGAAATTGGTGACGTTGGGCGTGAGGCTGGTGGCGAAGAAGTAGCGGACGTATTTATTGGTGTCCTGGGTGGGGCTAAGCTGGAGGGCGGTGCCCATTTGCGGGTTGCCGTTGGCGACCGGGGTGAAGCTGTTCAGATCGCCGGTGCCGACCGCCCAGGTCCACGAGGTCCGCACGTCGTTGACCAGGTTGTTGAAGCTCATCCGCGACATCTCGCTCGCCCCAACCTTGCTCAAGGTCAGCTCATTATACTTCATAATGAACATCTGCACATAGACCAACCCCAGGACCGCCAGGCTGAAGACGGCGCTGGCCACGACCAACTCGATCAGGGTCATGGCCCGGCGCCGGCGCGCCCCGGCGCGGAGCGCAGCGACCCCGCGACCCCGCTCTGGATGACACCCCGCTCTCATGGTTCAATAGTCCTCCGTGTAATAGCAGGCCGCCGAGTTGCTGGCATACTGCACGACGCCGTTTCGCACCAGGGGCCAGACCGTGTCCACTCGCACCATGTAGAAGCTGACCGGGGGATTGATTGAATTGGTGATGACCTTGATGCTGACGTAATTCGTGGCCCAGACATAGTTGGTGCCCGAGACCGGGAGATCCATGATGGCCGCGCTGGTCGTAGTGCCGCTTGGGGCGATGTTGGTCAACTCGCAGACCGGGCCGTTGGGGTCCATCGCCGCCGCGCGGGCCTGCTCCAGTTGCTGGATTGCCAGGCCCTGCGCTGCCAGCGCGTAGCCCGACCATTGCGCCCGATCGCACGTCTGGATGTACGAGAGAATGACGCTGCCCATCACCAGCGCCAGCACCGCGACGGCGATCACCACCTCCGCCAAGGTGAAGGCGCTGCCACGGGCTGTTCGACGGCTTTTTGCTGGCGCTGACAGGCACATGACGGTTCTCGCTCGCGACCACTCCTGCTTGTCCGCTCATCGCGGCAGTGGTCCAATGCCTCCCATTAGCAATTTCATTGCCACCTTTGGCCGCCCTCGCGCATTGTGAGCGTCCAGGGTCGTGCCTCCAGCGCCAAGGGTCGAGAAAACCCGGAGCGGATGCCCCTCGACGCTCGGCGCGCGCCCGGCCGCCGTGTGTCTTGTTTTAAGGCATTTTTGTCTTGGGATTGCCCAACGCCAAAGGGGCGCGGACGCCGGCCTGAAAACAGAATCTCCTTTCCCAACCTCCCGGCAGACCGGTGTCATCGCGTCCCTTTTGTCCCTTGGGTCCTTTTTGTCCTTTCCGCCCGTCGCAGCTTTGACCTCGCGCGGACGCGGACCCGGCGGCAGCTCACGCCAATTGCTTTGCATGCGCCTGCATCTCGGCCAGAAAGGCCTGGAGCAGGGCGCCAGACTTGCCCCGCCAGAGCGCCCCGACGATAATCGGAGAGAAATCCGGCAGCGGCAGCACACGGACCTGGGGCGAGAACTGCGCCTTGGGCGCCAGCACCGACAGCCCGATGCCGAACCCATTGGCCACGTAAGTCTCGATCAGGTCGAGCGAGCTGACCTCGATGCTCGGGAACCAGTCCACTCCCGCCCGCAAGAGGCCCTGCTGGAAATGTTTGCAGATCGCCTCTATCGCGGGCAGGCAAATCAGGGCCTCCTCGATCTTGTCGCGCCGCCAGAGCTGCTCCGCCGAGGTGAGCGGATGGCTCTTCTGCACCAACAAAACCAACGGCACCTCGATCAGCGCCAGCGCGTGAATGCCCGGCGCCGACTTCTTCTCGATCACCGTCACCGCCAAGTCCAGTTCCTCCTTCTGCAGCAGGGCCTCCAGCTCGGCCTGGTAGCCCTCCCGCAAGCTCACCTTGAAACTCGGGTACTTCTTGCGCACTCGCTCGAAGAGCATCGGCAAGTGGTCCCGAAGCACCAGCGTCGAGGCGCCGATACGGATGTGCCGCGCCTGGCCGCCTTGCAACTCCGCCGCTACAGCGTCCAGGTTCGAAAAGAACGGATACACGAATTGGTAGAGCCTCTGCCCGGCCGGCGTCAGGGCAAACGGCCGGCGCTGAAAGAGCGTTGCCCCCAGGAACTCCTCCAACTGCGCCACCTGCCCGCTCACGGCCGGTTGCTGGATGCCGTAAGGAATATTGCGCACGGCCTCGGTTATCCCTCCATAGCGGGCAACGTAATAAAAGAGCTCCAGGTGATGAACATTCATATTCGCACTGGCGGCGTCTTGCACAGAGATTGTCCCATATCTGCCACCGCTGGCAAGGCCCAAGCCCAAAGGGACAAAAGGGACGAAAGCGACTAAAGCGACAAAAGCACCCAGAACGGACGCCCTTCTGCATTCGTCATTCGTCATTCGTCATTCGTCATTCGTCATTGGCTCCTTGTCCCCCTCGCTTCTCAGGCTCCCGCCCTGTTGCACTCCGCACTCCGCACTCCGCACTCTGCACTTACCTGTGCCAAGTTGGCTCGCCTCGGATTCACTGAGCAGGTCCTGGAAAAGGCCAAGCCGCACCAACCGCTCGCCGGCCGATGGGCTCGAACGTCCACACGGCCAGCGGCACGGAGAGCAGCCAGCCCGCCACAACTGGAACCAGGAACAGGGCCAGCGGGAACCCGACCCGTTGCACTGCCAGGACCCCCAGGACCCCGAGTACCCGTCGGCAGCCAAAAGGCCCGCCAGGCCTCGCGCCATGAAGTCCCCTGGCGCGGGTCGCGGGACTGGTTGTTCCAGGACACTTGGCCACCCGTGAGGATTTCGAGGACAAACCGCGCGTGCAGGTAGAAAAGCGCCGGGCCGAGCAGAAGACTCAGCAAGAGCTCGGACGCGGTCGAAGCGATCTCCGTCCACAAGCCTCTGCTGGACTTGGTCCCGGCCGGCTCGCGATTCCGGCCATTCCAGGCCCGGTGAAGGCCCAACAAACGCGGCGTGAGCAACTGGATCCAGAGCAAGGCCAAAGACGCCCACAGCAGCGCTGGTTGGGCCTGCTGGGCGTGCGCTCTCCATGCCTGGGCCAAGCCGATCCAAATCAGGGCGAGCACGAGCGGCCCGCCAAGGTAGGCAAAGATCCCGTTGGCAAAATAGAGCCGGTGGCCCAGCTTCATTCCGGGGGCCAAAATGAACCGGGAGTGTTGGAAATTACCCTGGCACCAGCGCCGGTCCCGCCGGCCGTAAGAGAGAATGTTTGCCGGCAGTTCGTCAAACGAGCCGCCGCTCTCCACGTCCCAGGCGATCTCCCAACCCGCTCGCCCGAGGAACGCGGCCTCCACGATGTCCTGGCTCAGCACCGGCCCGCCCAGCGGCGGCTTGCCCGGCAGGGTCGGCAACCGGCAATGCGCCTTGAACGGGTCAATCCGGATCAACGCGTTGTGCCCCCAATAAACCGAGTCCGGTCCCAGGAACCAGTACATGCCCTTGGCATAAAGCGGCAGGCAGCGAGCGGTCGAATACTGCATCGCCCGGGCGAAGGGGGTCACCGAGCCCATCGGAACCACCACCGTCTGAATGACCGCAGTTCCAGGCTCGTTCTCCATCCTCAGGATGAGGCGCCGGATGGTTTCCCCCAGCATGACGCTATCGGCATCCAGGACCACCATGAAATCGTAGCTGTCGCCGTGCCGGTCCAGGAAGTTCATGATGTTCCCGGCTTTGAAATTCCGGCGGTCGGGCCGCCTGAGCAGGAACAGTCGGCCGCTGCCGCTGGCTTCGGGCGCGAAGTTCGGCAATAGTTTCCGGTACATCACCTCTTCCCGCCGCCGGCATTCCGGAGCTTCGCTGTCACACAGGAGATAGAAATCACATTGCCGGTCCAAGCCCAGGCGCTCGACGCTCTGCCACGTCAGCCGCACGCCTTCGCAGACCCTTCCGGTGTCCTCGTGGAAAATCGGCATGACGAGCGCCACACGGCCTGCCGCCGCTGGGCCATCCTCGAAGCAGGCTGCAGAGAACTTCTGCCCATTGGGTAGAGCGCTGCCGATGAGGTAGAGCAGCAGGTTGAGCAGCCCCATCGCTAGCAGAATGAAATATAGCGCGCCTTGCGCAGCCCCCAGGGCGCCAATGTGTAACCCCGGCGCTCTGGGGTTCAAGGAGGCCCAAGCCGCAGCCGCGAGGAGCAGGCTGACGCCCACCACAATGGCCCGGCGCAGAGGCACGGACCTGGCCAATCCAACCGGCAGCGGTTCGGTATAGCGCCGACTCCGATGGACCGGCGCCGCTGTTCGGCGGAACCCCCGCTCATGTAGGCAGCCATGCGGATCGCCATGCAATTCCCTTCCCGGGCTTGCGCCATGCGTTGTCGCCAGCGGCGTCCGCACATCCGAGCTGCTGGAAGTCATACCGATGATCCGGACTGGGCTCCCCTCACGGTCCCGCTGACGACACCTTCTGAGTTGGCCCGTGAAGCCGCCGCCATCACGCAGCCCCCTCTTGCTTAGCGAGGAGACCCGCACGCCTTCGAGTCCGGCCTATTTGGGTGCCGCACGCCAAGGCTTCTTGGCCGCCGCTTCAACACCCCTCAGCAGTTGGTCTCGCGTTTCGGGGTCCCTGATCTTGACGGCGATGGCATTAGTTAGCACCCCAAGGCGCTCGAATTCACCGCGCCGCGCCATCCCTTCTAGGAAGAAGCCCAGTTGGTGCTGGCTCTTCCTCGCTATTCTCTTCAGCGCTAGGTTGTTGTTGGCTCGCGCCCTGAGCCTCTGGTTCTCCGCCCACCACTGGTCGTACTTTTGCCGCTCGGCTGCGTCGGTCGGGGGTCTCGCCGAGTTCCCGTAGATCGTGACCTTCGTCTCGTCGAATGTATTGTCAATACCAGCGAGACTACGACTGAGCAGTTCAATGTCGAGGAACAATTTCGCGTCCAGTGTCCACCGGTTGGTCGTGGTGGCAACCGGGGGAGGGGTGGCCACCCACTCGAGCTCCCTATAGTCCTTGGTCGCGTCATAGGAGTCCAGGTGCTTTTTAAGCTCGGATCCCCGGTCGCCAAGCGTGGTATAGATGGCAACGTCATTTGTCGGTTGCCCGTACATTGCGCTGGCGCACGCAGTCAGCAAAGATAGAACGATGATCGCTTTCATTTGTGCTTGATGTTTCATTGCATTTGCACCCAATAGGGCCCGCCTGATGTGTCGCTGATGGCCGCAGTAACCTGGTGGTTCTTGCTGACGGTCCAAGTCGTCACCCCGCTCGTCGTTGTCATAACCCCCTCCTCATCGACTAGGTCCGGGAATTCCACCTCCGGCCAACTGCCCCCGATGGTCCAAAACCAAGGAATCGGCCACACGGTGCTGCCCCAATTAGGAACGTACGGCTGGGACTGAGTGTCCTGCGCGATGCCATCCTCGTTGGCTAGGAGAGTGCCCTCGCCGGGTATGGGGCACACACCTGCCGGATACCATGGGCCATCGGCAGTGTGGTTCAGCCAAGTCTTGTTTGTGGCAAAGCCTGTCGTTACGGTGTTGCAACCTCCCTCTTGCAGAATCAGGTTATTGAAGTTGACGAAATCTGGGTACACGTAAACGAACGCTGAAAAGGAGACGTAATATTGCCACCCGAAGTTAATGCCCGGAACACTTCCCTGCAGCCCCTTCGTGCTGTCGCCCTCGAACACCAGCCCCTGGGGCGTCCACACCTTAAGGGAAACACTGAATTCCGCGCGGTCGGACGTCGTCGCCGTGATGATTGCCGTGCCTGCTGTTTGGAACGCGCTGAACTGGTTTTCGCTACTGCTCGTGTCTTGGATTTCCCCGACGTTAGTGTCGCCCGAAAGCTTCCACGTAGTGCTCGTTGGGCCGGGCTGGATCGAAAGGTTGACAACCTCTCCAGCTCCGATGTCCCTTCGGGTGGCCGGGTCGTCTGGGCACAGTTCCTCCGTCTCATGGACGAATTTGTACGCGGTGATGTACGTCGAGACGCTCCTCGTGTCGCTAAACTGGAGGCCATGGGCGGCGGTGTAGTTGCTGGAATAGAAGTTCAATTGGGCGTTGGCATATGCGTCCGTGGCAGAAAAAGTGGCCGACAGGCCCGAACCCGAAATGGGGCTCGATTGGCACGTTGGAGTAGCGAAACGCCCACCAGTTAGTGATGGAAGAGCCAACCGGCGTTTGGTTCGTGTGGTATTGCACGCACTCGTTAGCGTCGTACTCGTCCTGACTTGCCGGGGTCCAGTTCGGGCCAGAGGCGGTGATCGTGATCGGTTGGTTGGTGTAGTACGGCGGTGCTGGCGTGGCCGACACAATGGTCATCTGCGAGGCTGACGGTGCCGGATCCCACTCCCATGTCCATGCCGGCGTGCATCGGTTTTGCTGCGCCAAGGCGGACGATGATAGCCATACTGATCCGGCAGACATAATGGCCCAAAGATACTTGTAGTTCCTCATAAATGCGAGCTTCGAATTCGGGTGGTTAAGTGGTGGACAGCCTGGTTCACGGCAACCGCGATGGCGGGGTCGGACTCGCCGGCCAGGCCGTTCAACAAGGCGAGTTCGGGCTCTCCTCCCAGTTCGCCCACGGCAGCGATGGCCGAGCAGCGGACCGGGATCGGCCTTGGGGCGGAAGCGAGCTGGGTAGCGGCCGGCAGGGCCTCCCGGACCCCGAGCCGGGCGCAGACCTGCAGGCCGGTAAGCCGGCTAAGTTGGGTGGCCTCCCCGGCGCCCAGCACGCCCAGGGCCGCGGAGGCGACGTCGGAGGCCGTGTAGTTCGACGTCATCCCGTCGCTCAGAAGGGAAGAGAGGCCAAGGAGAGCAGTCCCGGCCATCTCCGACTCGGTCTCGCTGGTGGCGCTCCAAAAAACCCTCTCCATCCGGTCGAAATCGTCGGCCCCCGCCGCGCCGGGTTGCTCGCGACGGAGTTGTTCGTACACATTGAAGAGGTGCTGGAGCCCGTAGTCCCGGACAACGTGGGGAACGCTCTTGTCCGCCACAAGGTCCGCGAGCATGCGGTCCCAGGGGGCGGCCAGGTTGGCCTGGCCCCGCAGGATGTGCAGGACTTCATTCTCGATGCCCGCAAGGCGGTGGGGAGGGATATTGAGGAATGGCTCCTTCAGAAATTGGTAAAGCCCCTTGCATTCGCCGGCGGTCAGCGATTTGCCGCGCCGCCTCAAGCCGTCAACCTGCCGGTAGATGTTGTCGTCGCGCAACTCCCTGGCCGAGAATATGCTCGCTGCGGGGACGGCTGCTCCTGCTCGCGCCGGGACCACGCGGCTGCTCTGCGCTACAAGGCGGGCGGAGCGGGAAGCATTCCCCGGCGAAGGGTCCGTGCTGGCGGGGCGGCGCAACGCCCACAGTGCGAGGGCCGCCAGTGCCACAGCGCCCAGAGCCAGGCCCATGAACAATTTCGCTTTCATAACAGCGAGGGGTTGCCGGTTGCCCCCCTGGCTAACGCTGGCCAAGGAAGATCGTGCCCTGGAAGCCCTTGAGCGTGTGGCAGGTTGACGTCTTCGAGGTCCCGGGCCGCAGGAAGCGGACAGTGTACTGGCCCAGGGCATCGAAGTCGCGCGCCGCCAATCGCTTGACGACCGTGCCGTCGTCGAAAACCACACCGCCCACGACAAGGGCCACCTGCACCTGGACTTCCGGGAGAGCCGGGCTCGCCACGAGACCCATCTCGATGAGATCCGTTCCGTCGGCGTAGGTTTTCGTCACCTCGAAATCGGTCTGATCGGCTGAATAGATCTGGAATCCCTGGACCGGGAGTTGGGCCAGCACCGGCCCATTTGTCCCCAGCCGCGCCAGCACGCACTGCACGCCGCTGGTGAGCGCGCAGATCTGGTAGCCGCCCGGCCTGCTCGCCTGAAGGTTGAGCAGCGGGGCCGCGTCCAAAACGACGCCCTGGGGCAGGCTCGGACAAGCCCAAGTCCTCGGTTTTCCAACCCAGGCCGCGACCGGGCCGCCCAGGCCCGCGTGGACCACGCGCACCGTCAACCCGGGGCGGCTGGCGGCCAGCTTGCTGCTCCCGGAGGCGACCGCAATCGTGAAGGTGCCGGCCTTTTCAAAGTGGTGGCAAGCCGCTTGCCCGCCAGCGAGGGTGTAATTGGTCACCCCGTGCACCTCCATGCGGCCAGGCTGCCGGTCGGCCCCCAGGGCGAGCAACAACGAATCGCCCCGGCGAATTGTAATGTTGCCGCCGGCCAGCACGTCTGTCGCAATCCATTCGGCCTGCCAGCGCTCCTGGAGGCCGCCGTTCTGGTAGGCGATCTTGATCGAGGCCAGCTTGTCCGCCAGGAGTGGCACGTCGGCAAACCAGCGATCCCCGGCCCCGGGCTGGGCCGCGGCCAGACCCGTGCCCGTGCGGATCTCCATCATGCTCAGGAAGCGCCCCCGGCCCTCGACGCACATCGGAGAGGTGGCGCCCTGCAGCCTTCCGGGGGAAATCTCTGCTGTCTCGACGCCGCAGGCCGACTTGAGTTGCGCGACAACCCAGTCCTTCAGCCCGTCCCCGCCGGAGCTGGGTCCCTGCAGGCTCTGCAGGCGGACGGCGAGCAACTCCAGGGACCGGCCCTTGCGGGCATTGTCCCAGGCTATGCGGACCCGATGTAGCCCCGGCTTGGTGAACGGGGTCAAGGTATGGACTGTCGCCGTTTGGTGCGGGGGAACGTCGAGCAAGAGGTTCTCCAGTAGCTCCCCGTCCATCGCAATAGCCAACCAGAAACCGGGATCGATGTCATCCGGGTTATGCGAAGCGCCCTCGATTTCGAGGCGGTACATGTCCGCCGCCGGGGCGATGAGGGCGTATTCGACATAGCCACGGCGGTCCACGGCGTACAGCCCCTTGCCCTCCTGTTTCCAGCGGCCCAGTGTTGCCGTGGCCTCAGCACCAGGGATTTCGAGGACGTTCACGATCGAGGTGTAAGTGTTCGCCGGAACTGCTCCGTTGGTCGGACCGCCGCCGGCACTCTGCGCCGATCCCCCTGCGGCGCTCGCCACAGGCAACCCGGCGGCGAGAGCCGCAGCCGCCGTGCCGCCCTGGCCGCCTGCGCCCCCTGGGGCGGCCAAGGCCAAGTCGGCGTAGAGTTGCGTCGAAGGGACCGGTTGCTTCGGGGTCGAGGGGCTGCTCCAGAGCAGCTTGGCAATCGCCTCGCGCGAGCGCTGGTAGTACTCGACGCGCAAGGCGCGCTTCACGCCTGGACTCAATGAGACTCTCGCGGAGCTCTGCTGGGCCGCCCTGTCTGTCCACGCATCGATCAGAAGCTGGTCATCGAGCCACAGCCTGGCCCCGTCGTCGCTGAGGATGTGCAGCGCGTAGATCTCGTCGTACTGCGCCTCGATCCAACCGCTCCACCCGGCGCTGAAGTTCTCCGGTCCAATTCCCTGGGCGGGCGACCCGAAATCCCAGTCGAAATTGACTTGTGGGTCGATCCGGCTGACGATGGCGCCGGTACTGCCGTCAAAATACGTTGCGTTAAGGCCGTTTCCGGTCCCCAATTCGGGCTGCGCGCCTGGGCCTGAGGCCACCGGCTCGACCGCCACTTGATCGAACGTGGCGGTTCCTGGAGTGGAATTGTCATGGCTGCTCACGGCGAGACCAACGAGGGCATTGCTGACCCAATCGAACTCCTCGCTTGCTACCCACACCCAATTCGTGCCGTCGCTGGACTGGAATGCGCTTATTTGACTGCAGCTCCGCACCAGCCGCAGCCAAAGCGGGCCGGAGAAGGCCCCGCCATCGTCCAACGTCGTCTCAGCAGCCGGCTCCGGGCGGTACAGGCAGCCGAGTCCCTGCTCTGGTGTCACAGCCAGCATGAGGTGGCGGGCGTCCGCCCCAAGCCCTTCACGAATCATGATCCCGGCCTTGGCCCACGGATCGGTATCCTGCTGGCTAAGGACGCGGGCGGTGATCTGCCCATCGCCACTCAGCGGCTGGAAAACAAAGCAGCAACCGTCCTCGTTTGCCCAAATGTCAGCCCCAGCCCCGCTCACAGCCCAGGAGCCGTTTGAGACCTGCACCTGGCCTTCCACCCCGACCAGCCCAACGTCGGCGCGCGACCAACCCGGCGGGCACGCCTCGCTGCTGGCCGCGCCGGGTTGCGGCGCCAGTTCGGCTTGATACATCTGTTGAAGGTCCTGCGGAGACATGACGCTGGTCTTGGAATAGAGCTGGCTCTGCGGGATGATCTGCTGGGGTGTCGAGGGACTGCTCCACAGCAGTTTCAGCGTCGCACCGCCCCGATTCTGGAAATAGTCCACACGAAGCGCGTAATGCTTTCCTGCCTCGAGGTTGACCATGGCGCTGGATACTGACGCAGCGTGATCATACCACTCATCGATGAGCAGTGTCCCGTCCAGCCAAACCCTTGCCCGGTCGTCGCTGACGACCTGCAGGGCATAAGGCTCGCTATATTGGGCCTGCAGCTCCCCGTCCCACCGGGCGCTCCACCAATACGGGCCGACACCGGGCATGGGCGCGGCCAGCCCCCAATCGAAGAGAACAACCGGATCGACTCAGCAGGTGGGGGCGCCGCTCTGGTCTCGGGTCGAGAAACAGCTGCCCACCAGCCCATCGCCGGCGCCCTGGACGGCCGCCGCCGCCGGGGACCCCGAGGGGGTCGAGAACTGGATGCCCGAGAGCCGCGCCCGGCAGATTTGGGTGTCATCGTGGCTGGTGACAGCCAAGCCGACGTAGAACTGCTTGCCGAAGTCGTGTTGGAGGGTGCCCAGCCAAACCCATTGCTGGCCATCAGCGGAATGGTAGGCTCTCACGACTGCTCCCTGCTTGATGAGCTTCAGCCAATGCGGGAAAGCCGCCCCGGCAATTGAGCCCGTGGCCGCGTCAACACCCCCCGACCCGCGCTGTTGGTAGGTCTGTGTACCCCCGACACCCACCAAGCGCATCGACTGGTACGCGTCGTCCTCGCTGGGGCCACCGATGCTGCTTCGTCGAATGAGCGTGACGCCTTTTTCCGGCGTTATCGCCAGCATCACCTGCGGAGAGACGTCGTCGAGGGTGTTGCGCAGCATCAGTCCGGCCTTGGCCCAGGGGTCCGGCTTGTCGAGGCTCAGCACCGTTGCGACAATTTCCAGGTCCCCCTCCCAAGGGACACTCGCATATTGGCACGCGTCGGCCGAACCCCAAATGTCCGCACCACTCCCGGCAATAGCCAGCGCAGTCCCCGTTTGACTGAACGAGCCTGGCTGCGCCACGCGCCCGATGGCACTGTGCGACCAGGCAATGGCGTTCGCGCCGCCGGATCCCTGCTGGGCAAGCGACCGGGAAACTAAGAGCGCGCTGCTGACGAGCACGCCACTGAACACCGCTAAACGGAATGTGCTTCTCATAAACCGTTGCTGCCTTTCTCCGACTGAGATTGCCGTGCCCCGGCTCCCGTGGCCTGACCCGCTGCCCCTCGGCGTGGGCCTAAAGACCGTGCTCCGCCTGCCGCACTGCACGGTGCCCCGAGCGAAGGCACAACCTGCAGATTGACCTCACCATGAGCCGCGCCATTGCGCAATAGGCAAGACTTTGGAATATCTCACACTTCTTTGGAACGGCAGGGCTGGACCCGGGATCGGAGATGGATTTCTGCGTCGGTAGAGCAAGGACAGGTTTCGCCCACCGCCCCAGAAGCGGCGCTCCGCGCCGAACAGCCGAGCCGGTCAGGACTCCCGCCACTCGCGCGGCGAGAGACCGGTGTGGGCCTTGAAGGCCCGCCAGAAAGAGCCCTCGCTGCTGTAGCCCACGCTGGCGGCAACCTCGCAGACGCGGCCCCTGGGGTCTCGGAGCAAGCGCTTCGCCTCAGCCAACCGCAGCTCGTCGAGGTAAGTGTGGACTGTGAGGCCACTCGCCGAGGAAAAGAGCGCGCAGAGGTAAGCGGCATTCATATTCAGGGCTGCCGCGGCGTTGCCGAGGCTCATGGGATGCCGATCGTGCTGGTGAATGTACCCCAGCATCGCCCGCACGATCTGCGCGCTGTGCGTGGCGGACGGGGCCTCTGCTTGCGCTCCTTCGAGCGCAGGCGCCCGGCGGTGCAGTTCACAGCGCAGCCGACTCGTCTCTGCCGCCTGGTTGCGCAGTCGCCGCTCCGTGTGCCTCAGTTGGCGGCGCAGTCTCTCTGCATCCATAGCGCTTTGCAGATCGCGCAGCCATAGCCGCAATAGCGCGCACGCCCGGTCAAAGCGACGCCCACCGCCCCGCGCCTGCAAGACCAGCGTAACCGCGAGCATTTCACCGGCAGCAACGCCGGCGCAGCAGCAACTGGCGCCGCACCGGCCCCGAAACCGCCTCGGCGTTCCGTCCAGCGATCTGAGTCGCCAGTTCCGCCGCAGGCATTCCGTGCAGCGGCTCTGCGTGCGGCCGTGCTTGGCATGCCTGCGGCGTGCGGTTGGACACAACGCGGGCGGCCTTGACGGGGCATCAAAGTCCCCCGGAACGTGCCAGGTCACGTGCAAGGGGATTCCCGTGAGGTGCCGGAAGAGCGCCAGAGTCCAGGGGTTCACCTTCCGGTTGACCAACTCGCGGCACACCTTGGAGTTGCACACCTCCTCACCACCGCCCTCTGCGGAACCCCGGCCGCCAGTCCCGCAAGGCAGCAAGCGATCGTTCTTGTCGTTTGAACCCGATGCCAACATTCTGAAACCACCGGTGATTCCCTTCCTGGACAATCAGTGTCCTTGCAGTACAGTACGTAAGCGGATCCCCGGATCTTTCAAAAATCTTCGCCCAAACGCATTTTCTCGAATCCACCTAAACAAATGCCATAACCGGCCGTGGGACGCGGTTCCATGTCAACGAACCACACCGGACAATTCTGGTGGTTCATCGGGAGGCAGCCCCTTTGAGAACGGCATCTGCCTTACCGCTATGGCACCCAATAACAAAGCGCTCAGAACGGGCGCCATTCTGCACGCGTCATTCGTCATTCGTCATTCGTCATTCGTCATTCGCCTGTGCCAGTCTGGCTCGCCATGAGTCCGCGAACTGCGCCAAAACGTCACATATGTCACACCTTTCCGGACGTGGAATGGAATGGGAACAAACTTATAAGTTACACGCTATAAGCCACTTACACATCATCACCTGCACCTGTTGCACAATGGCATCGCCATTGCTCAAAGAAACTCTGATTTGGGTGATCATATCCAGGAGCATTTATGGCAAAAGTAATTGGCATTGATTTAGGCACAACGAACTCCTGCATGGCAGTCATGGAGGGCGGCGAGCCGGTAGTGCTGGAAAACTCCGAAGGCCGGCGGGTGACCCCGTCGGTTGTGGCTTTCACCAAGAGTGGCGAGCGCGTGGTCGGCGACGCGGCAAAACGCCAGGCGGTCACCAACTCCAGGAATACGGTCTATTCAATCAAGCGTTTCATGGGGCGGAAGTACTCCGAAGTGGAGGAGGAACGCAAGCGGGTGCCCTACAAGGTGGTTTCCGGGTCCAACGGGGATGCCTGCGTGGAAGTGGAGGTGGAGGGCAAACCCAAGCAGTTCAGCCCCCCGGAGATTTCGGCGATGATCCTGGCCAAGCTCAAGGCAGACGCCGAGATGCGCCTGGGCGAGAAGATCAGCCAGGCGGTCATCACCGTGCCGGCCTATTTCAACGACTCGCAACGCCAAGCCACCAAGGACGCGGGACGCATCGCGGGCCTGGAAGTGCTGCGCATTATCAACGAGCCGACAGCCGCCTCGCTCGCCTACGGACTGGACAAGAAGAAGGACGAGCAGATTGCAGTGTACGACCTGGGCGGCGGCACGTTCGACATCTCGGTGCTGGAGATTGGGGACGGGGTGTTCGAAGTCAAGGCCACCAACGGCGATACGCACCTGGGCGGCGACGACTGGGACGGCCGGATCATGGACTGGATTCTCGACGAGTTCAGACACCAGAACGGCATGGACCTGCGCAAGCAACCCGATGCCCTCCAACGCATCAAGGAAGAGGCCGAGA
Organism: uncultured bacterium; assembly: GCA_963749495.1. Lineage (GTDB taxonomy): Bacteria > Verrucomicrobiota > Verrucomicrobiia > Limisphaerales > UBA8199 > CAVQND01. Next base: position 973,217 of record CAVVMW010000006.1, on the reverse strand, counting down.
AGGCCAAGATCGCCTTGTCCAGCTCCCAGGTCTATGAGATCAACCTCCCCTTTATCACGGCGGACGCCAGCGGGCCCAAGCACATCAGCATGAAGCTGACACGCTCGAAAATGGAGCAATTGTGCGACGACCTCTTCGAGCGGACCATCACGCCCGTGCGCAATTGTCTGCGCGATGCCGGCACGACTGCGGACAAGATCGATGAGCTGGTCCTGGTCGGCGGCATGACCCGCATGCCCAAGGTGGTGGACACCGCCCGCACCCTGGTCAACAAACCCCCGCACCAGGGGGTCAACCCGGACGAGGTCGTCGCGGTCGGCGCCGCCATCCAGGCCGGCGTCCTCAAAGGCGAAGTCAAGGACGTGCTGCTCCTGGACGTGACACCCCTCTCCCTGGGCATCGAGACCCTGGGCGGGGTCTTCACAAAGCTCATCGAGCGGAACACCACGATCCCGACCCGGAAATCCGAAATCTTCTCGACCGCCTCCGACAACCAGCCCGGCGTCGAGATCCACGTCCTCCAAGGCGAGCGCCAGTTGGCCCGGGACAACAAGACCATCGGCAAGTTCCATTTGACCAATATCCCGCCCGCCCCGCGCGGCGTGCCCCAGATCGAGGTCACCTTCGACATCGACGCCAATGGCATCCTGCACGTCAGCGCCAAAGACCTGGGCACCGGCAAGGAGCAGAAGATCACCATCACCGCCAGCAGCGGCCTGGCCAAGGACGAGATCGAGAAGATGCGCAAGGACGCCGAGGCCCACGCCGAGGATGACCGCAAACGGCGCGAGGAAATCGAGACCCGCAACGAGGCCGACAACGCCGTCTATCGCTCCGAGAAGTTCCTCAAGGACAGCGGGGACAAGATCTCCGGCGCTGAAAAGAGCCGGATGGAGGCCGCTATCAGCGAGGTCAAAGAGGCCCTCAAGGGCGGCGACGCCTCGGCCATCCGCTCCGCCAGCGAGAAGCTCAACGAGGCCTGGCAGGCCGTCTCCGCCGAGATGTACAAGGCCGCCGGCGAAAAGGCCCGCGCCGCCCGCAGCCAGGGCCCGGGCCAGGCCCAGCCCGGCGGCGGTGAATCCACGGCCGACGCCAACAAGGATGAGGGGCCGATCATCGATGCCGAAGTGGTGGATGAGAAAAAGAGCTGAGGCACCAGAGGACCTTCCGCATGGCGAGCGAGGAATTGAAACGTGTGGCCAAGGAACTCTTCTGGTGGCAGGCGCCGGAGGTTTCGCTGGCCAATCCGCGCCGTTTTTTAGCGCAGGTAATGACGCTGGGCACCTGGGAAGAGGTGCAATTGGCCAAGGATGTCTATGGCTGGGACGCCTTCAAAGATGCTTTGCTCAATGCCCAGGCAGGCGTCTTTGACGGGCGGTCGTGGGGCTATTGGCGGGCCTTTTTTGGCCTCCCGGAGGCCGAGGCGCCCCGCCGTTCTTTGACATAAACAGAACATGAGTCTAGCGCCGACACTGCCGGCCTTGCCCGAGGCCCAACGCGCGCTGTGGCCGGAACTGCAGCAGGTGCCGCCGCGGTTTGTGTTGTACGGCGGCACGGCGCTGGCATTGCGGCTGGGCCACCGGCAATCCGAGGATTTCGATTTTTTCGCCGATGCGCCGGTCGTCCCGGACCAACTCCTGAACGCACTGCCGCTGCTCAAAGGCGCGGTGGTCCGGCAGATGGCGCCCAACACGCTCACGGTTGTCGTGCACCGGCCCGCCCCTGTGAAATTGTCCTTCTTCGGCGTGTCGCTGCGCCGCGTGGACGAGCCGGACATGACCGAGGATGGGGTTGTGCGTGTGGCCTCGCTGCGGGACATTGCGGGCTGCAAAATGGCCGTGATTCAGAGCCGTTCGGAAGCCAAGGACTACCTCGACATTTATGCGCTCCTCATGCACGGTGTTCGGGCAGCGGAGATGCTCGGCGCGGCGCGGGCGATTTACGGCGAGCAATTCTCTCCGATCATTTCCGTGAAGGCCCTGGCTTGGCACAAAGACGGCGACCTGCCGGGCCTCCCGGCAAGAGTCAGGGACGCGTTGAGCCGGGCGGCCGCCGACGTGCGCGAAATAACGAATTTGGAGCCGCGGCCGGGGGGAGTTTCTCCGGCGGCGGCCTGAAGAAGCTTCCCGCGGCGAGTGCGGCGGGATTTTGATTCGCAGCAGAACCAACAAACAAACGAAAAACGAAAAACCTATGGCACTAAACGTTAAACCCTTGGGCGATCGGGTCCTTGTGGAGCCGGTCGAAGAGAAGGAAGTCAAGAAGGGCGGGATCATCATCCCTGATACCGCCAAGGAAAAACCGATGGAAGGCATCGTCATCGCCCTCGGCACGGGCAAGACCGATGACGATGGGAAGAAGGTCCCATTCGAGGTCAAGAAGGGCGATCGCGTCCTCATCAGCAAATACGGCGGGACTGAAATCAAGCTCGATGGGAAGGATTACAAGATCCTCAACACGGACGACCTCCTGGCCGTGCTCGAATAATCACACTCACTCTCAACCATAAAACACCAATCCAATTCTTATGGCAGCAAAACAACTGATATTTCAGGACACAGCCCGACAGGCCCTGCTCCGGGGCATTAGCAAACTGTCCAGGGCGGTCACCGCCACGCTGGGGCCCAAGGGCCGCAACGTGGTGCTGGACAAGAAATTCGGCTCTCCTACCGTGACCAAAGACGGCGTCACGGTGGCCAAGGAGATCGAACTGGAAGAGCCCTACGAGAATATGGGCGCCCAGATGGTGCGCGAAGTGGCCAGCAAGACCAGCGACGAGGCGGGCGACGGCACCACAACCGCCACCGTGCTGGCCGAGGCCATCTTCCGCGAGGGCCTGCGCTACGTCACCTCCGGCGCCAACCCCATCGGCATCCAGCGCGGCGTCATGAAGGCCGTCGCCGCCAGCGTCGAGCATCTCGACAAGATCGCCAAGAAGGTCAAAGACAAAGAGGAGATCAAGCAGGTGGCCACCGTCTCGGCCAACTGGGACTCCACCATCGGCGAGATCATCGCCGACGCCATGGACAAGGTCGGCAAAGACGGCACCATCACCGTCGAAGAGGCCAAGTCCATCGAGACCTCGCTCGAGGTGGTCGAAGGCATGCAGTTCGACAAGGGCTATCTCTCGCCTTACTTCGTGACCAACGCCGAGACGATGGAATGCCGGCTCGAGGACGCTTACACCCTCAATTACGAGAAGAAGATCAGCAGCCTCAAGGACCTGCTCCCGCTCCTGGAGAAAGTGGCCAAGGTGGGCAAGCCGCTGTTGATTATCGCCGAGGAAGTCGAGGGCGAAGCCCTGGCGACCCTGGTGGTCAACAAGCTGCGCGGCACCCTCAACGTCTGCGCCGTCAAGGCCCCCGGCTTCGGCGACCGCCGCAAGGCCATGTGCGAAGACATCGCCATCCTCACCGGCGGCAAGTTCATCAGTGAAGACCTGGGCATCAAGCTGGAGAACCTCAGCCTCGAAGACCTCGGCCGCGCCAAGAGCGTCGTCGTCGACAAGGAAAACACCACGATTGTCGAAGGCGGCGGCAAGAGCTCCGAAATCCAGGGCCGCGTCAACCAGATCCGCCGCCAGATCGAGGAAACCACCTCCGATTATGACCGCGAGAAGCTCCAGGAGCGCCTGGCCAAGCTCGCCGGCGGCGTCGCCGTCATCAACGTCGGTGCCGCCACCGAGACCGAGATGAAGGAGAAGAAGGCCCGCGTCGAAGACGCCCTCCACGCCACCCGTGCCGCCGTCGAAGAAGGCATCGTTCCGGGCGGCGGCGTGGCCCTGCTCCGCTGCCTCGGGGCCATCGATAACGTCAAGCCCGAGAACGAGGACGAGCGCATCGGCGTCGAGATCGTCAAAAAGGCGGTCGAGTACCCGACCCGCGAGCTGGCCAACAACGCCGGCGTCGAGGGGTCTGTGGTCGTCCAGGAAGTCAAGCGCCGCAAGGGCAACGAAGGCTACAACGTCTCCACCAACCAGTACCGAGGACCTCGTCAAGGCTGGCGTTGTGGACCCCAAGAAAGTCACCCGCACTGCCTTGCAGAACGCGGCATCCATCGCCGGACTGCTCCTGACCACCGAATGCCTGGTGACCGAAATCCCGGAGAAGGACAAAAAAACTCCGATGCCGGGAGGCCACGGTGGCGGCATGGGTGACATGGATTACTAAGCTCAACGTGGGGCAGGCATCCGGCCCGCCCTGCTTCTGACGCGCGGCCCAAAGGGCCGACAGAACCTAGCCCAGGGCTGAGGCCGCCAGGCCGATGCCCTGGGTTTTTGGCCACAGAAACATCCAGACCTCACCGCATCTGGGCGTGATTTTCTTCGCCTTCCAATATGGCCGCCAGATCGTCGCCCGCACGTGCCAACACCTCGTCCTCCAGCGGGCCAGAGTCAACTGGCGGCAGCCTCCGGAAAAGCTCTCTTAAGAACACCTCTTTTTCCGCGGGCGGCAGTTTATCAAACGCCACCAGCAATCGCGCGGTTTCGGCACTCATAGGTTCATTCCATCTTGGTTTGAGCAGCCGTGCTCATGGCGCAAAGTTAAGCGTAATCCAAAACCGCGTTAGCTCGGCAGGAGGTTGGGTAGTGTCCTAACGCCAGCAGCCAGCGGGGCGAGCCAGCTGCGAACGAATAGGGCGAGAGGTCAACTTGGCTTCTGAGAATCGCAACGGGATCATTTTGAAAGTTGTTTGGCATTGCCCGCTTTCTCCTCCTGAGGCGGTGTGCGACATCGCTACATATCGAGAATTTTGAGCTTCATCGCGTGGGCGGCTTCACGGTTGAAAACGTCGACGATGGCGGCCGGGTTAGCTTCGATGGCTTTCAGGTCGCCGCCGTTGATGAGGACTATGCAAAGGTTGCTGTCGCCCATTACCTTGTTGGCGTAACCCTTGGCCCCAGGGCCAATTTCACCGGTGCTGACAACCACGATGACGTTGCTCTTGAGCATGTGGGTGAGGCCGACTTCTTTGGCCACGTCTTCGAGGGTGACTCGAGTAGTGTTTTTGCACTGGATTTGCCAGCGCGAGAATACGAGGCGGGCGGATTGGAAAATGAGGTCCACTTCGGCGCCGCCGGTCGCCACGCCGCGTAGGCGGGTAGCGACGTAGTCCATGTCGAGGAGGCGCATGAGTTTGAAGGCGAGCGCCTCCAGTGCCAGGCCGCGAGTGTGCTTGTCCTTGGCGCTGAGACTGTGAAGGATTTCGTGCATGGACTTGCGCAAGAGCGGGCGCAAGTCTGAGGCGGTCTGTTTCTCCAACTGCTCGAGCAGTGGTGTGAGGACTTCCTTTTGAAGCTTGGCCGTGGCGCGGACTAGGAAAGGCTTGGCTCCGCGACCGGCCTCTTTGGTGCCGCGTTCGAGGGTGACGAATCCGGCTTTTTCTAGCGGGTACAGCACCTGCTTGGGCAATGCCTTCTCGTTGAAGTGGACGCCGTAGGTGGCGGTCGCGAGTTTCTCAACGTCGTTAGAGGCGAAGGGACCTGGGCCAGCCATGTTGGCCAACGTCTTGAGGAAGGCACGTTGTTCGGGACTGAGCGTGGCCAGGGCCTCGACCTCCTCGGTGCTCGCGCCAGCGAGTTCCTTCAGCCTGGTGGGGCTGACATTCCAACCGCTTGTGAAGACGCCGGCCTTTTCGAGCCAGAGGCGCATCATGCTCGGGTGTTTGCCGCCGCGCGGGAAATGAATGCCTCTCTCCTCCAGCCATTCGCGGAGCTTGATGAGGTCCACGCATTCGCCGGAGGCTTGGATGTCCTGAACGCACTGGACCAGGGTCATGCCGTGCAGGTTAAGGAGGATGTGGCGGGCGAGCTCAGCGTGGAGGACTACCGGGTCAGTGCGGGTTGAATGGAGTTTCTTACCAAATTCGGTGAGGCTGGCGTCGCGGTTGATGATGCCGTACGCGATCATGCCCAGCTTGCAATTGTTGGCGAGCTTGCCGCGGTTGTACTCGCTGGTCGGGTTGGCAGCGAAGTACTTAGCTTTGACGGCTGCTTCGAAAGTTCTCCAGTCGCCGCCCTGCTGGTGGGCGAACTCAAGGACAGTCGGGAGTTCTATCTGTGAGGGAGAAAACTCGCTGCCGAAGGGGAGGTCACTCCATCTTATATGTTTGGCGGTGGGGTCGGCGCCGGTGTCGTTAGGCATGGTTCCTGAGTTTGGCCGGGCGAGCCTTCGGAGAGGTTCCGTTGCGGGGGCGGGTGCTCTTGTGCTGCTCCAGCAGCAGCATTTGCGCGGAGCCCGAGTGATGGGGCGGGTACTTTGTGATGGGCTCCTGCTTGGGGGCCTTCGGGGGCTTTATCTGGCGCTTGGCGCCACCGTCGGCCGGCAGCAGCTCATGGTCTGCGGTCGTCCACATGGTGCCCGGTTTGTAGATGCGGTAGGAGGTGTCTTCCTGATTTCTGGCGGGCTTGTCTGCCTTCCCGTTGCCGCTGCCGTTGGCGTTTTTCTGGAAGCGGCCGATGGCGCCGGCAAGGTAGTCCTCGACCATGTCGCAACAGAGCCAGTCGCGGTCGGTGCGCTCGGCAGCTTCTCCGGTTGCGCAACTGCCGGCGAACGGGTCAACGACCAGGTCGCCTCGGTCGGTCAACATGCGGATGAAAAACTCCGGGATCTCGCTGGGGAACCTGGCCGGGTGCGGGGTGAGGCCCTTGTCCTTGCAGTAGCGAATGTAGGCGGAATTGCTCTCTGTGTGCGCGAGGGCGATCAGGTTGGGGGGGATCGCAGCACCGTTGTCTGTGCCAAAGCGGTCGGAAATGTCATGGCCGGACGGGCGGAGCATGGGCTTGTAGCCCTTTTCCAGCAGGACTTTCATGCTGTCGGAGTAGGGCTGGAGGACGCGCCTGTTGCTTGCCTTTGGCCAAGGTGTTGGCGAAAGCCACCAGATGCAGTTGATGGCGTCTTTGACGCGGATGCGGCGGACGGTTACCCACTCGGCTGGAGTAGGCAGGCGGGCGGGGTTCCACCAAAAGAACTCCTGAGCGAGGTGAAAGCCGAATTCCCGGCAGAGCATGATCAGGAGCTCGTAGTGGTACAGGCTGCGGGTCGGCTGGCCGGAGATCCAGGCGCCGCCGATGTCAATCACCAGCGAGCCGGCGGGCTTCAAGGCTGTGTGAAAGGCCGCGCCAAAGGGTTTGAACCAGTTAACGTAGTCGTGGGCGTCAACATTACCATAGTCCTTTTTTCTGACGAGCCGAACGGGGGGCTCGTCATGATGAGGTCAACGGATTTGGGCTGAATCTCGTCCCGGAAGAGCGACCGCGAGTCACCGAAGAAGATCTTCCCTCGCTCGGTGGCGTGGAAAAGCCTAGCTGCTTCGTAACCGTTTGATTCACTCTTTTGTGGCACTGTCGTAATCGTTCGTGTCGTTCAGTGGAATGAGTGTAGTCTCCGAGGGGGATCTGGTGCAATGAATTTCACAGTGCTTGGGTGGTGGTGGTGGCAGCATCTGGACTTTAGGGGCGGTGCTTTCGGCTTCGCAGTGGAGTTGCGAGCCGTAGAGGGGCATCCGGTTCAGTTCGCGATTGCAGCGGCGGGGCCCGGCGAGCCCGGTTTTGCGGTCAGGCGCTGCCCGAGTGCGCCGAGAGCCGGGGGTAGCGAGACCTACGAACTGTTCAAGGAAAGCGCTCGGTTTTACCGAGTTGGAATTGCCTTCCACTATGTCAAACAAATATCCCGCGCGCAAGAATTCCCCCATTTTGCCGAAGCGGTTGCGCCTCGTTGCGGGTCGTGTTGCGGGTCCGACCTCAAAAATCCCCCGGTTCCATGGGCCTTGTAGCAGTGTTGCGGATCCATACCCCCTGCGCCCACACATCGGCCGTGCGGGGCCGCCGTGGGCACTTCGTCATTCGTTCCCGCTGAGCGGGATCATTCGTCATTGTCGCCCCTCGACTCTATCCCCCGATACTGCGGACCAGTTCCCGGGCCTCCTTGAGAATGGCCTCGAGGTGCCCGGGGCTCCTGAAGCTTTCCGCATAGACTTTGATCAGGTTTTCCGTGCCGGAAGGGCGGGCGGCAAACCAGCCGAATCGGGTGACCACCTTCAGGCCGCCAATGGGCGCGCCGTTCTCCGGAGCGCGGTTGAGCCTGGCCACGATCGGGTCTCCGGCCAATTCCCGCGCGGCCAGCGAGTCCGCGGTGGCCCGCTGGAGCGCTTGCTTTTGCTCCGGCGCAGCCGGGGCATCGATTCGGCTGTAGTAGGTGCGGCCCAGGATGGCCGCCAGGTTCTCCAGATACTGCTGCGGGTCAAGGCCCGCGCGGGCCCGGATCTCCGCCGCCAGCAACCCCAGCAGCAGCCCGTCCTTGTCTGTCGTCCAGACCGTCTCGTCCTTGCGCAGGAAACTGGCGCCCGCGCTCTCTTCGCCCCCAAAACAATAATTGCCCTGGTGCAGGCCGCCCACAAACCACTTGAAGCCGACCGGCACCTCGGCCAGCCGCCGGCCGACGCTTTGCACGACCCGATCGATCATCGCGCTGCTCACCACCGTCTTGCCCACCGCCGCCGTCAGCGGCCAACCGGGCCGGCGCGTGTGGAGGAAATGGATGGCGGCAGCCAGGTAATGGTTGGGGTCCATCAGCCCGTGTGACGGGGTCACGATGCCGTGCCGGTCGGCGTCCGGGTCCGTGGCGAAGGCAATATCAAAGCTCTTCTGCAGTTTCACCAGCCCTTGCATCGCCCACTTGCTGGAGCAATCCATCCGGATCTTTCCATCCTGATCGACCGTCATGAAGGAGAAGGTCGGATCCACCTTGGGATTGACCACGCTCAGGTTGAGGCCGAAGCGCTCGCGGATGGGCTCCCAGTAATGTATCGAGGCGCCGCCCAGCGGGTCCACGCCGATGCGGATGCCAGAGGCGGCAATGGCATCCACATGAGGATGGGGTCAGACCATAGATTGGGCTGGTGTCGGGATCTGGGGCAGGGCCGTTTCACCACCCTCCGGTCGCGCTTCCCCGGCGCTCACGCTTGAAGCCGCGTTTGGGCAATGGCGCCCTGCCATCCTCGGCGCGCCCATTCGGCGGTGAGATCGATGCCGGACTGGGGCCCAGTCCGGCGGGATGGGCAGGGCGCACAGCTCCACCAGGGCGAACCGCGCCTGCCGCATGTCCTCCTGGCGGGCCCGGACGAACCACGCGGGGGCCAGCCCGATGAAGACCACCTTGTCGGCGACCTGCATGGCCTTCTGGAGGAAAGCGCGGAACTGGGAAAAGGGCGGGTTGCCGACGGCCCAGTCCCAGCGCCCCTCAGCCTTGAGGAAGTCCCTGCCGTTTTGAATCTCGAACCAATCTGCGCCCTTGGGTAGCGCCCGGAGGAAGGCGCCGTTGCCAGAGCTCGGCTCGACGATCCGCCCGCAAGGCAGAAAGTGCTCAACGACCGCGCGGGCCAGGGGAGTGGATAAAACCGCAGGTGGGGTCAGGTGTCCGCTGGGCAGGTGTCAGTGGGCCCAACCCGCAAACCTTCACCTCGCGCTCGACCGCGCTTTTCTCGCCAGCTTGCTCAACCAACGTGGCGAGTGGCCGTGAACAAACACTTGCTGAGGGCGGTCATGACCCGGTTGCGGGATTCTCAGGCGGCGGCGGGCAGGCCGACGATCACGATGATCGTATCGCCGTACCCGGCATTGACCTCGACCTGGACCGGATACGCTTCGCTGCCGTTGGCGGCCGCCGAACAGACCTTGGCCAACATGGGGAGAGTTATGACGGAGACGGCGGGGAAGTGCGATCCAGTTTTCTTCCCGTGCAGCCGTCTCGTCTCCGCGGTTACGGGAAGCCGGAAGAATTCGGTTGGCCAGTGGCGTTCAGCGAACTAAACTCCTGGCATGAGTTACGTGACAGTTGAAGTCGAGATCGAGCACGGCCGAATTATCGCCCGGGAACCGGAAAAGCTCCCTGAGAAAGCCAGCGGGCTCTTGACGATCTTGCCGAGCACCGGCCACCCAGATGCTGAGCCCAGGGCTGGACGCCACGTTCGGCAGCCTGGCCAACTCCGGTTCGCCGTCCCATGCGCTCTGGACCGACGCGTTCCTCGCGGCGTTGGCCACCGAAAGCCATACGCGGCTCGTCACCTGTGACCAGGCCTACCGCCGCTTTGCCGCCCTGGATCTCCTCGTGTTGGGTTGAGGCGGAATGCGTTGAACTTATGGCAAGCGAAAGCCCCAACCCAAACGAAGCGCTCGCGGCAGCTCGTCAGCGGCTGAAGGCCGGGCGTAACGAGCCGTGTCCTTGTGGCAGTGGCAAGAAATACAAGAAGTGCTGTCTGGCTGGAGACCAAGCCCTGGTCCACGAAGCGGCCCCGCGGCTCCAACCCGCGCCGGTCTCGGCCGCGCCGGTGGCGCCAACCCAGGCCTCTTCTGCCAAGCCTCTCGCTGCCGAAACCCACCGGGAGAATGACTTTGGTATCGATGCCGAGGCGCAGGGGGACGAGTTTTCACAGTCTCTTTTTGAAAAGCACACCCAGGAAGTCCCCGGAGCACCCCCTGAGGTGGACGAGAAGCTCAAGCAGATTTGGGACGAGTTCGAAAAGCTGTCCAGCCCCAGTCTGGAGGAGATAAACGCGCTGCTGGACAAGCTGTTCAGCCTGCCGCCGGAAGCGGCCCTTTGGTCTGAGGTTTTCCACACCATTGCCCGCCATCAGCCCGGCGAATTGCCCGAGATGTTCCACCGCATCGCCGGGACCGTTCCTCATACCAAAGAAACCGGTATGGGTTACTTCTATTGGGCGGCAATGGAGGAATTTGATCGCTGTGGTTATCGGCACCTGCTGCCGGAGATCGCGGCGGCACTGCGCAAGTTTGACGTTCACAGCTATAATGTGGAAGCCTTGAGCCACATGCGGGATTATCTTCTGGCCGCTGGTTTCGATGCCGAGTTGTTGGCCGTCTGCGAGTACTATCTGCCCATTTTGCGCCAGGACGGGGATCTGTTTGGCTGGGTGGCGCCGGAATGGAGCCATCTTATTTTTGAAATCCGGGTTGGTCGGCTGGTGGAAGGTGGTTGGGGACCGGACACCTCGGTCGAGAGCATCACCCGCTCGTTGCTCGCGGGCATTGAGGAAGACACTTATCCCGAAACCGCGAGCTATCTGGCTGCTATTGCCGCCGGACGCGCCCCGCCCGCGGCCTGGACAAGGCAGGAATGTGAACTCACGGGCAAGCCGGTGCCAGAGGACAAGGGCCCGTTGGCGGAGCATTTGCTGCCTCTCGGCACGTTGCTGCGGGTCGCACAAGAGGCGCACCAGTTCGAAGGAATTAAGCCTGGATGTGCTTTTCCGATGCTCATGGAACTGTTGGGCACAGCGGAAGAGCGCGACGAGCAAGGCAACAAGAAAAAGCACAGGCGCAATCTACTCGATTTCCTGCGTGCCTCGGCCATTGATGGACGCGTCGCGCGGAACAGCCGAGACCTGGTCGGCTTCAACGTGCCCAAAGCACGCCTGTTGCTGCAGGCCCATGAACTCTTGCTCCACTCGGCTGCCCGCCACCAGTTGCTGCCGGTGGCCGAGGTCGCTCAAACCGAGGCCGAACTCGCGCGGTTGCGTTCTTATCTCAAACCCCGTCCCGAGCAAGACCGATGCAAGTGAATGGCTGCGTTCGGCCTCGTGCAGGGGTCCTAGAAAAATGACGCTTTCTGGCTTGAGTTGAACCGGCCACCAAACATGATGCACGCCTCGGGCACGATGCTCCGGGGTTTGGATTTGGGGTAACTGTTCAGGTGTGGGGCAGACCTCTGGTCTGCCGGTTCACGGAGCCTCCGGCTCCGTGTCCCTTGCAGTGGGGAGGCTCGGGGCCAGAGGCCCCTGCAACCGGCAGACCAGAGGTCTGCCCCACGCGTCCCCACCTGAATAGTTACGATTTGGGATTCCCGCCGGAACGCCTGTCGCCGGGCAGTTGTGTCAGTGGTTTGGACCGGCTGGGCTGCGACTAAAACTGTCGGTCAGTTGACGGCGCCGTAATGCCCCGGAGGGGCTTCCGACAACAGCCCAATCCCGCTCAGAGCGGGACTGGGTTGGGAGCGCAGGCAACCCGAGTCCCGAAGGGGCGGCTCAAACGGCAGGTCACGTTCAGCCGTCCCTTCGGGACTCGGTCCATCCTCGGCCGGATCCCAAGGTTGAAACCTTGGGCTATTCTCAAATTTCCCTCCGGGAGAAAAACCCCCAGGATCGAATGCCCCACACTTTTCCATACCGCAGGAATGGAGGGGCGTGGCAGCTCCTTTTCCACCGTCTCGCCCCGTTTCGCCCCTTTCGCCCCTCGCCGCGGCCTCTCCCGATCCCCGCCCGCATTCCACCCCCCGGAAAGCGCTCGGTTTTACCGAGTTGGAATTGACTTCCACTATGTCAAACAAATATCCCGCGCGAAAGAATCTCCCCATTTTACCGAGGCGGTTGCGCCTGGTTGCGGGTCGTGTTGCGGGTCCGACCTCAAAAATCCCCCGGTTCCATGCGCCTTGTAGCACTGTAGCAGGTCCATACCCCCCGCCCCCACACATAGGCCGGGCAGGGCCGCCGTGGGCACTTCGTCATTCGTCATTCGTCATTCGTCATTCCCGCCCCTCGCCCCTATCCCCCGATACTGCGGACCAGTTCCCGGGCCTCCTTCAGAATGGCCTCGAGGTGCCCGGGGCTCCTGAAGCTTTCCGCATAGACTTTGATCAGGTTTTCCGTGCCGGAAGGGCGGGCGGCAAACCAGCCGAATCGCGTGACCACCTTCAGGCCGCCAATGGGCGCGCCGTTCTCCGGAGCGCGGTTGAGCCTGGCCACGATCGGGTCTCCGGCCAATTCCCGCGCGGCCAGCGAGTCCGCGGTGGCCCGCTGGAGCGCTCGCTTTTGCTCCGGCGCAGCCGGGGCATCGATTCGGCTGTAGTAGGTGCGGCCCAGGATGGCCGCCAGGTTCTCCAGATACTGCTGCGGGTCAAGGCCCGCGCGGGCCGGATCTCCGCCGCCAGCAACCCCAGCAGCAGCCCATCCTTGTCTGTCGTCCAGACCGTCTCGTCCTTGCGCAGGAAACTGGCGCCCGCGCTCTCTTCGCCCCCAAAACAATAATTGCCCTGGTGCAGGCCGCCGACAAACCACTTGAAGCCGACCGGCACCTCGGCCAGCCGCCGGCCGACGCTTTGCACGACCCGATCGATCATCGCGCTGCTCACCACCGTCTTGCCCACCGCCGCCGTCAGCGGCCAACCGGGCCGGCGCGTGTGGAGGAAATGGATGGCGGCAGCCAGGTAATGGTTGGGGTCCATCAACCCGTGTGACGGGGTCACGATGCCGTGCCGGTCGGCGTCCGGATCCGTGGCGAAGGCAATATCAAAGCTCTTCTGCAGTTTCACCAGCCCTTGCATCGCCCACTTGCTGGAGCAATCCATCCGGATCTTTCCATCCTGATCGACCGTCATGAAGGAGAAGGTCGGATCCACCTTGGGATTGACCACGCTCAGGTTGAGGCCGAAGCGCTCGCGGATGGGCTCCCAGTAATGTATCGAGGCGCCGCCCAGCGGGTCCACGCCGATGCGGATGCCAGAGGCGGCAATGGCATCCATATTGATGACAGAGCCGAGGTTGCGGGTGTAATTGGCGGCGAAATCGGCCTGGCTGGTTGTGGGCACTTTCAAGGCGCGTTCGTACGGGATGCGTCTTGCTTCCCGATTGCCTGCCTTGAGCAGTTCATTGGCGCGGTCTTGCACCCAGGTCGTGACGTCCGTATCGGCCGGCCCGCCAGAAGGCGGATTGTACTCGAGCCGCCGTCTCCCGGCGGGTTGTGCGAGGGTGTGATGCCGATGCCGTCGGCCACGCTGTCGTTGCCCCCCTGGTTCCAGGCCAGGATCGCCCGCGAGATCGCCGGCGTGGGGGTGAAACCGTTGTCGCGCTGGATGACGGTCACGACCTGGTTGGCCGCGAGCACCTCCAGGGCCGTGCGCTCTGCCGGCCCGAGATGGCATGGGTGTCCTTGCCCATGAAGAGCGGTCCGTTGATGTTCCGCAACCGCCGGTAGTCGCACACCGCCTGCACGATCGCCAGCACGTGCGCCTCGGTGAACGTCCCCTCAAACGGCGTGCCCCGATGCCCGCTGGTGCCGAAACTGACCAATTGCTGCGCCTGGGCCGGATCCGGTTGGCGCTCGTAATAGTCGCGCTCGAGCCGGGAGACATTGATGAGCAATTCAGCCGGGGCAGGTTTTCCAGCCAATGGATGTGCATTCATAGTGGCGTCTCATCAGAACCCCTCCACTCTGCGCCAACTGGCCCCGTCCCGCAAGCTCCGGGCCGGAAGTCTGCTGCACCGGACTTTGAGTGAATGTCAGGACCTTTGTCGCAGCCTTTGTCGCAGCCTTTGTCGAAATCCGGCTGAGCTCGACAAAGGCTGCGACAAAGGTTGCGATAAAGGTTCGGAACAGTGGATTCTCTGTTGCCGATGGACTAAGCTCGAGTTGTGTTGACGGACATCCGAGCGCAAACCGCCGAAGAGTTGGAAACCTGGTTCCGGGCCTGGGGCCAGCCGGCGTATCGTCTCTCCCAGTTGCTCGAATGGCTCTATGTCCATCGGGTGACCGGCTGGGAAGCGATGACGAATCTGCCCAAGGGCTTGCGCGAACAACTGCGGGGCCAGTTCACCCTCCACGCGCTCGAATTGGTCCGCAGGCAGGGCTCGAGGGACACGAGCGAGAAGTTCCTCTGGCGGCTGGACGACGCCTCGCTGGTCGAGAGCGTGCTCATCCCCGCCAACCCTGCCCTTTACGGAGAACCCAGCGACCGCCACACCCTGTGCGTCTCCACCCAGGTCGGGTGCGCTTACGGTTGCAAGTTTTGCGCCAGCGGACTGGCCGGCTGGAAGCGCCACCTGCGCGTCGAGGAAATCGTGAACCAAGTCATCGCCGTCGAGGTCTGGAACCAAAGGCAGGCGGCCGAGGCACGCGCCCCTGCACCCGAAGCGAGCCAGCCCCCGGCGCCGCTTCAGGGCGGCCCCGGCGCCGACTCGCGCCTGGTCAGCAACCTGGTCGTCATGGGCATGGGAGAGCCCTTGGCCAACTACGAGAACCTCATGAAGGCGCTGAAGATCCTCAATGCCCCCTGGGGGGGCGCCATCGGGGCGCGCAAGATCACCCTCTCGACCAGCGGTCTGGCCCCGCAGATCCGCAAGCTGGCCGATGAGCCGCTGCAATTCCGCCTGGCTATCTCCCTGCACGGCGCCACCGACGAAATCCGCAACCGCATCATGCCGGTCAACCGCAAGTACCCCCTCCGCGACCTGGCGGCTGCCGCCCAATACTACCACCAAAAACAGGGCCGGCTCATCACCTTCGAGTACATCCTCATCGCGGGCGTCAACGATCACCCGGACCAGGCCAGGCCCCTGGCCGCCCTGGCCCGAAGGCTCCACGCAAAGGTAAACCTCATTCCCTATAACCCAGTCCAGGGCCTCCCCTGGCAGCGCCCCTCACCCGCCGCCCAGAAGACCTTCCTCGACGCCCTCTCCAGGGAGCACGTCGGCGCAACCTTGCGGCTCGAGAAAGGCCTCGACATCGACGCCGCCTGCGGCCAACTCCGGCTCAAGACCGAGCGGGCGTTGAGCGCGGGGACGCCTCTGCATGCCTCGATGCCCTGAATTCAACAGAAGGAAACCAGCGGCCCGGAGCGCGGACTTTAGGCGGTGGAAATAAATAAAGGTGGCAAGATGCCGCCGGGATTTTGGCGCCCAGCGAGGCGTGAAGGAGGCGCATATCCGCAGCGATCTGCAACGATGATCCAATCAGCCTGCCTGGCCTTCCGGGCAGCCTCTTCGGCCTCCAGAGTCTGCCCCACGCGCGAGAAGGACAACCAGGCCGTGTCAAAAACGCAACGGTGCGCAAACCGCTCGGCCAACTGGTCGCAAAACGCCAGGGCGTGGCGGCGCCTGATGGGTTCCTCGTAAATAACGACTATCGAACGATTGGCTTTCATCTGTGGCTCCAAATCAGGTTCCGGTCTCATGATCGCACAGGAAAGGACTGTTGGGCTCACCAACCCTCCGACCAGGCCAGGGCAGCACCCCTTTTCCAGCGATGGATAGCTTCCGCCTTCCCCACGGGAAAATCAAGAAGATAACCTGGGTCTCGCCTCCGCTCGCAAGCTCAGGGCCATTGGAAAAGTCGCTCGGTGCGCCTGTGCGCCGGGGGCGCCAGCGTAGCGCAGACTTCCAAGTCTGCTGTGTCGCGGGTTTCCAAACCCGCAGACCGTCCGCAAACCGGGCGCGCTCGATATGCCGACGCCCTGCCGATTTGGAAATCGGCGATACGGCAGGTTTGGAAACCTGCGCTACGACTTTGTCAACGGCCCTGCTCGCAAGCTCGCCCCAGCCCAGGCTTTCACATTTCGGGCCGAGGACGGTTGTGCCTTGCAATCGGGCACAGCCCCAATGACACTGCCCTGGTGAAGCAGAAGATCATGGCGGTGGGTTTCATTCCGATAATCGCGGCCTGGGCGGTGTGCGCAGCCGGCCGGGCGCGCGCGGCCAGCTACGTGGTGGACCAGGCGGCGCCCGGGGCGGCGGACACCAACCCGGGAACGGAGGAAAAGCCCTTCAAGACCCTCCAGCACGCGGCCGGCATGGCCGGGCCGGGCGACATGGTCTTTGTCATGGCGGGCCAGTACGATGAGCGGCTCAAGGTCAGAACCAGCGGCGCGGAGGGCCGGCCGATCACGCTGCGGGCGATGCCTCGGCGCTCAGTTGTGGTGGGCGGATTCGACCTTCAGGCCAATTGGATCGGCGTCGAGGGTTTCGAGATCACGGCCCAGAAGCCGGCCGTGGCGGTGCAATTGGGCGGGAGCCACTGCGAGGTGCTGGACAACTACGTCCACGACATGAGGGTGGGGGTCGCCGGGACGGTCGGAAGGCCGGGTCCCGAGGGCAACGCGCGGGACTACTCGGCGGTGGCGCACAACCACATCGCCTACAACAAGGTCTATCACAGCGAATATGGCTTCATTTTGGGCGGGGACGACTGGCTGGTGGAGAACAACGAGGTGAACCGTCTGTTCATGTATTCCCCGGGCAATCGGTACGACGACTGCGATTACTCGAGGTTTTTCGGCAAGGGGTGCGTGGAGCGCTGCAACTACTTTCACGGCAGCACCTCCTCGGAGATCCGGGTCGCCCACGTCGATTGCCTCCAGACGTTCACGGTCAACGACGAGATCGCGCAGGACCTGGTCTTCGAGCGCAACACCTGTTTCGACTTCCACCAGATGTGCATGGTGGAAAGCGCCCCGCACATCGGCAGCGTCCGGGGCTGGACGTTCCGAGGCAACATCGTGTCGGCCAATTCCCCGACGATGAGCGGAGGTTGGGGCCCGGACATCATCCAGACGCTGGACGTGACGATAGCCAACAACACCATCTCGACGGTGCGGTGGGCCGCCATCGGCCTGCGGGGCAAGGAATCCACCAACGGCCAGATCCGCAACAACATCCTCTGCGACGCCGAGCGGGCCGTTGTCGATGGGGACAGCGATTTCTCTGCGGCCAGGCCGGCAATCGAGTACAACCTGACGTTCAAGACCTCGCCGGCCCCCGGCCAGAACAACCTCAACGGCCAGGACCCGCTCTTTGTGGGGGCAGCCAAACGGAATTTCCGCCTGCAGAAAGGCAGCCCGGCTATCGGCGCGGGCAAGGGCGGCGTGACGATCGGGGCCCTGGAGTATCCCAACGTGTACTGCGTCGATCCCCGCCATCCCGCGGCGGCCGACGAGCCGGCATGGGGCTATCCGGCCGTGCCGCTGGCGAGCCTGGCCAGGGCCTGCGCGGTGGCGCAACCGGGCGAGACGATCCTGCTGCGCGCCGGCGTCTATCGCGAGACGCTGCGGCCCAGGAGCCGGGCGTAACGGTCCGCGCCATGACGGGCGAGCGGGTCACGATCAGCGGGGCGGACCTGATCGAGGGCTGGCAGCGCCAGACCGATGGAAACTGGACGGCGCCGCTGCCGGCCGAACCAAAGAAGGTCCTCCGCGACGGCCAGCCATGGGACCGGTTCACTTATGACCCGGCCGCCAGGCACATCGTGGTCAAGAGCGGCGACCCAAGGCTGCACCTCTTCGAGACGGTCGTGCGGGAGCAAGGCATCGACTTGGCCGGCAACCGGGACGTGAAGGTCCAGGACATCACGGTGACCAACACGTTGAACCAGATTTGACTCTTGAAGCTCGCTCGAATTCTCCCTCACCTGGGCCGCGCCCTTGGCGTGGCCGTCCTTTTCGCCGTCGCGGTCCCGGCTCGGGGCCAGGCCCCGCTGCCCATTTACACCGATCACCTGGTCAACGGTTTCCAGGATTGGAGCTGGGGCACGCACAACCTGGCCAATACCGCGCCGGTGCATTCCGGCAGCGATTCCATCTACCCGCCCTTTTATGCCGCCAAGCTGGCACACTATTTCGCCCAGCCGGGCGACAGCATCCTCGACGCCACAAGCGATTATCCCCTGCTCGCCGCCTACGGAGCCCGGAGCGCCGCCGGCGCCGTCTCGCTGCTCGTCCTCAACAAAGACACAACCACCAATTTCAATGCCCGCATCTCCCTGGCCGGCTTCACGCCAGGGACTACGGCCACCCTTCGGTCCTTCGGCACTCCCCAGGACGAGGCCGCGCGCACCAACGGCCCCGCCCCGGCCCAGGACATCGCCACGAACAGCTTCACCCCGGCCAGCGCCACCTTCGACTACAGCTTTGCTCCCCTGTCGCTGACGCTCTTCACGCTGGCCCCGGCCGCCCCGCAGTTGACGGCGCTCGCCCACTAGGACGGCCAGATCTTACTGCAGTTGCAGGCCCAGCCCAATGTGCGTTACGTCCTCCAGACCTCCCCCAACCTAGCCGCCTGGAGCGCCGCCGCCGCCTATACTCTCTCCGGCAACACCCTCGACCTCACCAACCTCGTGCCCTCCGGGGCCGCGATGAACTTCTGGCGCGCCCTCTGGCGGCCGTGAGATGGGAAAAGTAATCGGCCAGTGAAGGCGGAGATGGAGTGCCGGGCAGACCCCTCACCCCGGCCCTCTCCCCGTCCGACGGGGAGAGGGAGAAGCGTCGGCAGTCTCGGGAGCTTCCAGGCGTCTGCGCTTGCTCAAAGCGCCACCGAGAACCCTCCCTCTCCCCTTCCGAAGGGGAGAGGGCCGGGGTGAGGGGTCTGGCCCCGTGACTCCCACTTTCACTGAGGCCCTACATGGGAAAAGGTCTGGTCATCGAGTCTGGCCGAGCGAAGTCCGCAGCACGGCCTGGAGCGCGACCTGTCGCGCGCGCATGCTCAAAGACGCGTCGGCTTTGATCCGCTCGACGACCTTGGCGGCGTCGCCGAGTTCGGCGAAGAGCTGCTGCACCCTCGGCTCGACCTGCGCCAGGATGGCCTGCCGCTCGCGCCGCGCCTGCACACGGTCCTTCAGCGGCAGCGTGTCCCAGATGCGAACGGTGCGGTCGCCCGAACCGGAGATGAGCTGCTGACTGTCGGCCCGCCACGCCAGCGAATACACATAGTCTTCGTGGGCGCCGAGCCGCGCCACCGGCTCGAACGTCTCGGCGTCCCAGATGCGCACGTTGTTGTCGTTGCCGCCGCTGGCGATGCGCTTGCCGTCCGGACTGTACACAGCGCAGAGCACGCGACTGGCGTGTCCGACCAGGTCGTGCAGCCGCGTGCCGGTCGCCGCGTCCCAGACCCGCACGATCCCATCGTCCGAGGTCGTCAGGAGCCGCCGGCTGTCGGGACTGAAAGCCACGGAACAGAGCACGCCGCCGTGACCGTGCGGCCAACGGCGAACCGGCTCCAGCGAGGCTGCGTCTAAGAGGTCGAGCGTGGGCTCGCTCGCGTTGCACGCGGCGATGGTTGCGCCGTCGGGACTCCACGCGACGTGCGCGTTCATGTCGCTGCCGCCGGACACTCCCCGCGATTTTCGGATGACGCCCGTCCGGGCGTCCGCAATGTGCGCAACGCCCTGGAGGTAGTCAATCCATACGACGTTCTGAGCGGCAGGGTCGAACGCCAGCGAATCGATCGGAATAGGCGAAGGACTCCCGCCCAATTCGGGGACGGAAGCGACAGTCGTCCCCGTGGCGGTGTCGAGGATGTCAATGCGGCTGAACGTTCCGTTGGCCGCGCAGACCGAGATCGCCAGACGCGAGCCATCCGCCGAGAGCGCGGCGGCGCGAACGTACCAGTTCGCGGCCCCCGTGGCGGCGATCGGTTCGCCGCTGGCGGCATCCCAGAAGCGCAGGCTCCCGGGCTGACCGACGAAGCCGTCCCAGCCGCCGGAGTAAATCGTCGCCCCGTCCGGCGACAACAGGAGCGGGTAGACGTAGCTGCGGTGTCCGCGAAGGACCCAGGTGTCGGGCGACCGAACGTCCCAGAAGCGAACTCCGTTGAGATCGCCATTGATCAGAGTCTGCCCGTCGGGAAGAAAACTCAGCTCAGCGCCATAGGCACTGGCCTGGAACACGCCCCAGGAGCCCCGTCCGTGGATCCCACAGACGCAGGGTCCGATCCGCACCCCACGAGGCCAGCAGCGTTCCGTCCGGCGAGAAGCACAACCGCGTGACCCAGCCGGCGTGACCGCGCAGCGTCGCCACCGCCGCAGGAGGGTTCGTGGCGACGTCGGTGACCCGTATGGTGCGGTCCAAGGACCCAGTCGCGAGCAACCGGGAATCGCCACTGAACACCATGGTCTGAATCACATTGTTGTGGGGTTCGAACGCACTGAGGATTTCCAGGGAGTCCGTGTCGACCAACGCAACCTGTCCCAACGACCTGCAAACGGCCAAACGCCGTCCATTCGGTTGAAAGCACATGATGGGAGGCTGGCCGACGGAGGCGATGCAGACGGCCGTCGGGGACACGCGCGTCGCGCCCGATCTCGAGTCCATGATATGAATCTTTTGCCCCTGCTCGTAGGCGACCCGCGAGCCGTCCGGCGCAGCTTCGAACAGGGCGGGAACCGGATGGGCCGAGAGTCGCGTGCCGCGCTCCAGGTCCCACACCTCGACTATCACGGGGCCCCCCACCTTATCGCTGACCTGCGCGACCAGTTGCTTTCCACCCGCAACCAGCCAGGAATGCCAGCAGAAACGGCCGATAGGGATCGTCGCCAGCAACTGGCCCGTTTCGATGTCAAAGCGCCGGATGCCCTCCGTAGGTTCTTGGCCAACGTCATAGTACGAGCGCCCGTCCGGCAGCACATGGATTTGCGAGAGCAACGATCGCGGGCGGTCGTGGACGCGTGCAGTCATGTCCAGCCGGCTGAAGAGGTGCCGCCATTCCCAGCCGCGCAGCGCCGCCGGCGCGTTATTCAGGTAATGCCGCGCCGTGTCGATCTGTCCGCGCTCCAGCGCGTCCGACGCGCTCAGCATGCCGGCGGAGTAGGCCTGGCGCAGCGCGAACGTCTTTTCGTTGAGCGCGGATGCTTCCGCCTTCTTGGCTTCGTCCGCCAGTTGTCCGGCTCGCGCGGCATTCCGGTCGGCCTGAATCCGGGCCGCGGTGGCGCGCCTAAGCCCGATGCTCGTGCCGATCAGGCCGGCGAAGGTCAACCCCGCGACCGTCGCATTGAGCATTACCGGCCATTTGTTGCGGACGATGAACTTCTTGAGAACGTAGATCGTGCTGGGCGGGCCGGCCTCCACCGGCTCGTTGTCAAGATGCCGCTGCAGGTCGGCGGCCACGCCATTGGCCGTCTCGTAACGCCGCGTCCGGTCCTTCTCCAGGCACTTCATCACAATCCAATCGAGATCGCCCTTGAGCTGATGTATCAGCTTCGACCTGTCAACCGAACGGCGCTTGGCCGTCGTCGTGAGTTCCTCGCCCTGCAACGTCGCCAGCTTCGTGCTGGGGCGCAAAGGCTCTTTCTCCCGAATCGTCTTGCGCATCCCGTCAATGCCCGAAGCCATCAACTCCTTCGCGTCGAACGGGGTGCTGCCCACCAACAGTTCATAAAGGAGCACGCCCAGGCCGTAGATGTCCGATCGCGTGTCGATATCCAGCCCGCTCATCTCCGCCTGCTCCGGGCTCATGTAGGCCGGAGTGCCGATGAACTGCTGCAATTGCGTATAGACCGTTGCGTCGGTGCAGCCGGCCCTCCGTCGCCTTGGCAATGCCGAAGTCGATGACCTTGGGCACCGGCACCCCATCGTGCAGCGTGACCAGGATGTTGGAGGGCTTGATATCGCGGTGAATGATGCCTTTCTGGTGCGCGTGCTGAATCGCCTGGCAGACTTTGATGAACAAGTCCAGGCGTTGCTTGGTGGGGAGGTTGTTCTGGTCGCAATACCGGGTGATCGGAATGCCCCGGACCAGCTCCATCACGAAGTAAGGCCGGCCCCTTTCACTGGTTCCCGCGTCGAGGACCTTGGCGATATTGGGATGGTCCATCATGGCCAGCGCCTGCCGCTCCGCCTCGAACCGCGCGACGACCGCCTTGGTGTCCATGCCCAGCTTGATGACCTTCAGGGCCAGGCGGCGCCGGACCGGCTCCGTCTGTTCGGCGACATAGACCACGCCGCACCCACCCTCCCCGACTCGCTCCAGCAACTTGTACCGGCCCAGTGTCTGGCCCACGGCTTCGTCCGGACCATCCGCCAGATCGAGTTCGGTCGTGGGCCGGGCGCTCCCGGCCTGGGTGGCGGGCAGCGTGTCCAGCCCCTCGGGGGCGGCCAGCAGCCCTTCCATACGCCGGCGCAGCGCGAGGTCCCCCACGCACGCGCCGTCCAGGAAGGCGGCCCGTTCAGCGGGCGGCCGCTCTTGCGCCTGGCGGAGGATCCACTCTTCTCGACCATTAGGCCCAATATTCGACATGATTTCATCAACCTGCACCTTATCCCGCCGCATTTCAAATGATAGCAGAGCGAAGGGTGCGATTAGAAGGCTCGCGCGTGGGCCTCGGGGGTTTTTGATTGATTATGCTTCACGGCCTTGTTTTGATGCGGCCATGAAGCGGCCGCTGGTCCTGGTCGCCCTGCTCTTCGGCGCCGGGATACTGGCGGGGGACCTGGCGCCTTTGAGGCCCTGGGCGCTGTTGGGGGCGAGCCTCGGTCTGGCGGCAGCCGCCCTCTCTTGGGCGCGGGCACGGCCCACATTGCTCTGCCTGCTGGCTTTCCTGGCCGGCTGGACGGACCTCTCGCTGCGCCGGGCGGTGCTTTCTCCAAACGATCTCCGGCGGCTCCTCGGCGATCAGCCGGCCATCGTCTCGGTCCGGGGCGCGCTCGTCCAGACACCCACGCTGCGGGTGTTCGAGCGGAGGGACACGGAGGTGTGGCACACGCTCGCCCGCGTCGAGGTCACGGCGCTCAGCACCAACCATGGGCCGTGGCAGCCGGCGAGCGGGCGCATGGCCGTCAGCACGCCGGGGCCGCTCGAGCATTTGTTCGGCGGCCAAACGCTCGAAATCGCCGGGGTGGCCGCCCTGCCCAAGGGGCCCGAGGCGGAGGGCCTGTTCGACTACAGGGCTTACCTGAAGGGGGCCGGGATCTATTATCAATTGCAGGCCGGCTCCGAGCAGGACTGGCAGGTGCTCGAAGTCGCCGCCGCGCCCGCCGCTGGCCGACCGTTTCCGGGCCTGGGCGCGCCAGGCCCTGGCCCGGGGCCTGCCGGTCGAGGACGAGTCCCTCCGCCTGGAGTGGGCCCTGACGCTGGGCTGGAAAACGGCGCTCACCGACGAGGTCTCCGAACCTTTCGTTCGCGCCGCCACCTATCACATCTTCGCCGTCGACGGCCTGCGCATGGCTATCCTCTGCGGGATCTTTTTCGGCCTGTTCCGCGCCCTGGGTTTGCCACGCCCGCTCAGCGGGGCGGTGCTGATCCCGTTGATGTGGGCCTATGTCGCGCTGACCGGCTGGCCGGCCTCGGCGATTCGCGCGACGGTGATGCTGACGGTGGTGCTGGCGGGCTGGGTGCTGAACCGGCCGAGCGATTTGCTCAATTCGCTGCACGCCGCGGCGTGGCTCATCCTGGCCTGGGAACCGGAGCAGCTTTTCCAGGCGGGCTTTCAGCTCTCGTTCCTGGTGGTGCTGTGCCTGATCCTGCTGCTGCCGCCGCTGCGGCTTTGGGCCGCGCGCCTGGTGGCGCCCGACCCGCTCTTGCCGGAGGAATTGCTGCCCCGCTGGCGGCGCCTGGCGCGCGCCCCGGCGCGCTATCTGGGGGACCTGCTGTTGACGTCCTTTGCGGCGTGGGTCGGCTCGGTGCCGCTGGTGGCCTGGTATTTCCATGTCGTGACGCCGGTGAGCACGCCGGCCAACCTGGCAGCCGTGCCGCTATGCGCCCTGGTGCTGACGAGCAACCTGGCCAGTTTGCTGACGACGCCGTGGTTTCCCGCCATGGCGGAGTTGTTCAACCATGCGGGCTGGTTTCTCATGGAGTGCATCCGGGTCGGCAGCCATTGGTTCGCCCGCTGGCCGGCCGCCTGCTATTATGTGGCCGCGCCGAGCCTCTTGGGCAGCGCGCTCTACTACGCGGCCCTGCTGGGGGCGGCCACGGGCTGGCTCTTCCGGCCCAGGATTCGCGTATGGGGCACGGCCGCGCTGGGCCTCGGGGCGGCGTGCTGGTCCTGGCAGGCCTGGCAGGCGGGCTGCGCGATGCGCCTGACCATCCTGCCGCTCAGGGGCGGGCATGCTATCTATTTCGACGCCCCCGGTTCGAGGAATGATCTGCTCATCAATTGCGGCTCGACCAATTCCGTGCGATGGCTCACCAAGCCGTTCCTGCGCGCTCAAGGCGTCAACCGGCTGCCGAACCTGCTCCTGACCCATGGCCATTCACAGTACATCGGCGGAGCCGAGACGCTGGCCGGCCTCTTCTCCGCCCGGAAGGTCTGGGTCAGCCCGGTGCGCTTTCGCTCGCCGGCGTATCGGCGCGCGGTGGCCACGTTCGGCCAGACGCCCGGGCGGGTGCAAATTCTGAGTCGCGGCGGGCGGCTGGGGCCGTGGCGGGTCCTTCATCCCGAGGCGGGGGATCGCTTCCCCCAGGCCGACGACAACACGATGGTTCTGAGAGGCGACTTGCAGGGCACGCGGGTCCTGCTGCTCTCGGACCTGGGCCGGCCCGGCCAGAATGCCCTGCTGGGCCGCAGAGATGACCTGCGGGCCGACATCGTCGTGACGGGACTGCCGGGCGCGCTGGAGGCGCTGGGCGATGACCTGCTGGAGGCCATCCGGCCCCGCCTCATCGTGGTGGCAGACTCGGAGTATCCTGCCACCGCGCGCGCCAGCCCCAGACTGCGCGCCCGGCTGGGACAAAGCGGCGTCCCGGTCATTTACACGCGGTTCAGCGGGGCGGTCACGCTTGAGTTCCATCGTGGCCGGTGGAAGGCGCGCACGACGAACCCTTCGCCGCCGCCGGACGCCCGCGGGCAAGAGGCACGCGCCAGCGAACCAGTAACCGGTCAGTGAAGGCGGAGAGGGAGTCCCCGGTTGACCCCTCACCCCAGCCCTCTCCCCATCGGATGGGGAGAGGGAGAATTCCCCGCAGGCACTGGAGGAACCAGAGATGCTTGGAACTTCAAGAGACTGCCGATGCTTCTCCCTCTCCCCTTCGGAAGGGGAGAGGGTCGGGGTGAGGGGTCTGCCCCTTGGCGCTCCGGCCTTCACTGAGGCCTTACGCGAACCAGCCGAAGGCGATTGACACCCGCTGCCTGCGGGCACAGATTCCCTTGTGAAACAGAGCGACACCATGGGCAAAGTCATCGTTCGAAATCAAGCTGACCAACTACAGCGACATCATTCTCCGCCGGCTCAAGCTGGCCAAGCGCAAGCCGCGCGCGGTTGAGGTCGAGGCCTTGGTGGATACCGGCGCCACCCGCCTTTATCTCAAGCCATCGGTGATCAAGAAGCTGGGCCTGACCCGCACCGATGCGGTCCGCTCGCTCACCACTAACGGCGACGCCATCCACTTCAAGTACGAGCCGGTCGAACTCGAACTCATGGACCGGCGCGAAACCTTCGACGTGATCGAAGTGCCCCAGAATGTCCCCAACCTCTTGGGCCAGGTGCCGCTAGAGGTACTAGACCTCGTCGTGGATCCCAAGCGCCAGCGCCTCATCCCTAACCCGGACCACGGCGGCGAACAAATGACCGAGGAGTATCGAGTGCTCCAGTATCAAGCCCATAACTTTCTTCCGATCGCTGCCCGAGCATCACAGAGCTCCGCCAAGCCCCCAAGCGCCACTGCCTGCAAATGTGGGGGTGAAATGTCCATTGTGGATGCTGCTCCTCTGCCTCACGGCATGCTGAAACGATAAAATCGATTTCGATAGTTGGTCCACTGGGGATCGCTGAAATAGAGCGAGTTGCCGTTGAGGGTGTTGGTTTGCACCGGAGTCCAACTTGGATTGACCAGATTCGTGCAGGCTTCCACCACGACCATGAGGCCGCTGTTCCCGGTAATAGTGAATCCAAAGCGATTGGTCCGCACGCCGAAGTTGGCATTTCTGGTCTGCATCTGCGGGTTCCACAACACAGTCTGAAGACCCGCAAAAGTCGGACCCCAGCCCGTGGTCCCAGGAAAATAATAGACGGTCGCCTTGGTGTCACCGTCAAAGACAGACGAGCCAGCACTGGCAGCGTTACCCTGGAAATAGACGCTCGTCAGGCTGGTGCAACCAGTGAACGCCCCGTCCCCAATGCTGGTGACGCTGTTCGGAATCATGACGCTGGTCAGGGCGGTGCACGAACTGAACGCCCACCGTCCAATGCTGGCGACGCTGTTGCCAATCGTAACGCTGGTCAGGCTGCCGCAGGCATAAAACGCAAAGTCGCCGATGGTCGTGACGCTGTTGGGGATCGTGTAGTTCCCGGCTTTGCCCCCCGGACATCGAATGAGCGTGGTCTGGCTCTTGTTGAACAAGACCGCACCCGCACTGCTATAAAAGGCGTTGAGAGCATCCACCGTTATCGCGGTCAGGCTGCAGCAGTCCTGGAACGGAGCGACTCCGATGTTGGTGACGCTGTTGGGAATCGTGAAGTTGGTCAAGCTGGTGCAGCCGTAGAACGCTCCATCCCGGATGCTGGTGACCGGCAGCCCATCGATAGTGTTGGGGATGGTCACGGACCCGCCAGGACCAGTGTATCCCGTGATGGTGATTGCGCCGTTATTGGTGGTGTAATTAAAGACTGGCATGTAGGTTCCTGTGGCTGTCCCCGGTGCATAAATACTGACGGTTTGGCTTGGGGGCGTGATCCAGTTTGTTACACTCGAGAAAGCTACTGTATGCTGGGGGCCGCACGGCAGGCAGGTTAGTATTGTGCCGCTTTTCTGCCACTCCCCACCATCCAGCTGCCACTGCGCTCCGGCACTGACAACGCTGGGTGGACTAATCGAGACCTGCAAGTCGCCCCTACGGTCGCCCAGTGGCATCATGACCAGGTTGGCGCCGACGCTGTCCCACCCCGTGATTGCTTGGGGAGTGCCAGGCGGGCTGGCCGTGGGGTCACCAGTGGCGTTGACGAAGGCGACTACACCAGCACAGGTATTCGGATCGCACCTGGCGAGCATGGCACTGAAGCTTGCGTCCGAGGTGTTCCACGCGACAAGCGCAAGGACGACTTGGCTGCCTGCAGGGCTGACATCCGGCATGTCGCATTCACCCAAACAAAAGGAGGCGGACCCGCACGTCGCCTGGTTGGCGAAGGTCGCCTCCTTCTTGAACCCAGCGCCTACCATGTGGTAGTATGCCACTGCGCCAGAACCCTCAAACAGCTCGAAAGGGCCGAAGTTGATACCAAGCGGAATGGCACTCACCCCGCTGAGTTCCCACACTTCCATGCCGAACGTCCCGGAGTACCAGTTCCTCCCGCCCGATCCATTGACGCACAAGCCGTAGTTCCCGGCAGAATTGTCCAGGTCAATGATCCCTTGGGCAAAACCACCCAGGGCGAAGGCCAGGGTTACAATGCCTGCCAATGCTAGTCTTTTCATAGTCGGTTTATAGCCTTGGGTCTATTGCCTTGACTGATAGAAGTCTGCTTTTTGCCGCACCGCTGGTTTATTGAGCCTGCGTGGCCAAGGGCGAACTGGTTTACGCTCGCGCTCATTTGCTCGACCCGTTTGCCCGATTTTACTCGGCACTGGCCTCTCGTCAAGCTCAAACCTGCGGATAATCGCGGCATCAGAAGGGAACTCACCATGCCTATTGCTCATCAAGTCCTGCCTGCCCTGCGGGCCGACATCGTCGTGACGGGACTGCCGGGCGCGCTGGAGGCGCTGGGCGATGACCTGCTGGAGGCCATCGGGCCCCGCCTCATCGTGGTGGCAGACTCGGAATTCCCCTCCTCCGCGCGAGCGCGCCCGAGCTTCTGCGAACGGCTGGGCAGGAGACAGGTGCCAGTCGTGTATACGCGCTGGGAAGGGGCGACGACCCTCGAACTCCGGCGCGGCCGTTGGGAGCTAACGACCATGGGCGGGCTCAGGCTCACCGGGGCAGCCCAGATTCCGAAAACCGCCGCGGCGCCGGGGGGGTGAACCGGGGCAGCCCCCTTTTTAGAACAGGTGGCAGAGTTAACCGCATAGAACACAAAGAACGCAAAGGCCGAGGCAACCGATGTCTCTCTTTGTGATCTCTGCGTTCTTTGCGGTTAATTCAACCGCACACCTGCTCCTGAACGAACCGCAGGGCTGATTTCAGCGGTATGGCCGGCATTCGCCTGAGGGGGCGATTGGCGGCGTCCACCCGAGAGCCCACCGATTCAAGGGCGGTCACGCCTAAAACCGGTTCGGCGTCGTCGGGACCGAAGATAACGCGCCCAGACGTGAGCCCCCCATGAACTCAACGCTGGTTTGACGGGAGCGCAAAAGAGAATTCGTCGCGCACGATGCGCCGCGAAGGGTATCATTGGTGGGGGCACGTTTTGTATCAGGAAGTCAAAGATATGAAATCAAAGCAGTTAGCGAACGTCTTAATCAATAAATCACTGAGGTCCAACCATTCGTAGTTGCTCTCAGGGCAACTCCTGAAAGTTCGCAAAATGCCAGGAAAACCGCTGGTTTAAATGGGAAACAATATCTCCATGTCGTGACGCCGGTGGGCACGCCGGCCAACCTGACAGCCGTGCCGCTGTGCGCCCTGGTGCTGGTGAGCAACCTGGCCAGTTTGCTGACGACGCCGTGGTTTCCCGCCGTGGCGGAGTTGTTCAACCATGCGGGCTGGTTTCTCATGGAGTGCATCCGGGTCGGCAGCGGGTGCGATCAAAGGCGTCGGGCATGCGTACCGGGAGTTTTGTCCCGGAGGGACATTTGAGAATAGCCCAACGTTTCAACGTTGGGATCCAGGCGAAGATGGGCAAAGTCCCGAAGGGACGGCTGAAGTCCTCCGGCGTTTCAGCCGTCCCTTCGGGACTCGGGGTGCCGGCGCATCCAACCCAACGTTGAAACGTTGGGCTATTGTCGGAAGCCCCTTCGGGGCAAAAAGGCGCCGTTGGATGACCGACAGTTTTAATCGCACCCAGCAGCAGCCATTGGATGGCCGGCTGGGCGGGGGCCTGCTATTATGTGGCCGCGCCGAGCCTCCTGGGCAGCGCGCTCTACTACGCAGCCCTGCTGGCAGAGATCTTTAGGGGGCAGATAATTTGACACATGAGTAGATCAGAACCTGTCCCTCTTTTTGGGCTTGGTCATTGTGTCAAATGAAATGTGGCGGCAAGGCTCTCTCTGCCAGAGACCCCTTCGCTCATAAATACCAATATTCGCACACGTTTTACGACATCATCACTGCCATTAGCTTCCCTAAGTGCCTGAAAGACCGCCACATTCTATTTGACATATCCCCCCACTCCTCTTACCCTTCCTCCATGATTATCTCTCTCTCCGAAGATCACCTCAGCTTCACGGGCCCAGGCGGCTCCCTCCTGGTCCCCGACGATGACGAGATCTGCCGCCGCCTGGCCATGCTCCTGGAGGGCCAGTGCGAACAACTGGGCCCTTCCAAAGCCGCTCAAAAATACGGCTTCACCCGCCAACGCTATTACCAAATCCTGGCCGACTTCTACAAAGAAGGCGCCGAGGGCCTGCTCCTGCAAACCCCGGGACCCAAATCCGATTACCGCCGCACCGCCGACATCATCAAATTGGTCGTCCGCTGCCGCTACCTGGATCGTGACTCTTCGGCCGCCGTCATCGCCCAGAAAATCCGGCAGCAACACCTCGCGATCAGCACCCGCAGCGTCGAACGCATCATCGCCGATTAGGGCATGCAAAAAAAACTCTACGCCCTTAATCCCGCCAACCCACCTCAGTTTGTCCAGGCCCAGCGCACCCGCAAAAAACAGCGTTTGTTGCCCGCCGATCCCAAAAGCCTGGAGCGACAGATCCGCCAAGCCCTGGCGGACAAAATCTCCGGCAATCAAATCGGTATTTGGCTCCTGCTGCCGGAGCACTTGCGTCTGGGCACCTGGGACCTGATGTGTGGCTGGTCGGGCTTGCCGGCCGAACGGGTCGAGCCCCGTCTGGCCTTGCACCTGGTCAATGAAGCGGCCATGTGTCTGTGCTCCTATCGCCAGCGGCGCACCCTTTCGCACAAGGGCTTCGAGTTGGCTAATGGCTTGCCCTTCGTGCCCACCGACATGGCCATCCACGAACTGTTGCAGGCCCACACTGTCCAACAAGCCCAACAACTCCAAATCGCCCTGGGCAAATTGCGCCGCGCCAGCCAACATTTCGAGGGCACCCTGCTGGCTCTGGACCCGCACCGCATGACCAGCTACAGCCAGCGTCAGATGCGCCGGCACCGCTTCAGCTCCCAAGAAAAACCAGCCAAAATGGCGCAGACCTTTTTCCTGTTGGATTGTCACACCGGCCAGCCGGTGTGCTTTACCCTCAGCTTCTTCGGCGCAATCGGTGACGCAGGCCAGCCCCGAGTTGCTGCGCATGGCAGCCGACATTCTGGGGGTAGCCCCGGGCGCCCAGAACAAACCGTTGGTTCTGTCCGATAAGGAACACTATGCCGAGGAACTCTTCTCCACTGTGCGGCAGGACAACCTCTTTGACCTGCTCTGCGCCAAGCCGATTTGCGGCAATTCGGTGCAACGCTGGCGCCAGGTTCCCGAGGCTGCCTTCACCGAGCACTGGCCCGGTTACGCGACCAGCCTCCAGCCCTTTCACTTCAAGACCCAACCCGAGGCGACTTACTACGAGTACGTCCAGCGCAACGGCGTGCGCCCAGAAGATCTCCACTACCAAGGGTTTTTGAGCACGGCCGTTCTGGCCCAGGTCCCCGCTCTGACCAAGGACTATCCGCAGCGCTGGCGCGTCGAGGAATTCTTTAAATTCGATCAGGCGCTGGGCTGGCATCGCGCCGGAACACTCAACCTGAACATTCGCTATGGTCATCTGAGCATGGTCCTGGTGGCCCAAGCGGCTATTCATCAACTGCGCCAGCGCTTAGGCGACCCATTCCAACAGTGGGATGCCACTCACTTCGCCCGCAATCTCTTTGAGGGTCTCGAAGGCGACGTTCGCGTCGAGGAGCAAACCATTGTCGTGACGCTCTACAACGCCGCCCAATGCCTCCCTGCTACAGAGCCATTATGAGCACCTGCCCGAAAAACTGGCGCGGGAAGGGATCGATCCCCGAATCCCTTGGCTCCATAATTTCAAGCTCGATTTCCGCTTCAGGTAAATGGCCAACCGGGCCAACCTCCAAAATGTCAAATTATCTGCCCCCTAAAGATCTCTGCTGTAAGGGCGGCAGAGGGCTTTTGGTGCTGAAGACGGGGTGAAAACGATGTTGGCCACAGATTGGGACATGAGGGGTGACGCCCTTACAGGGCTGGGGACGTTCGCGACGGTGGCTGACCTGGGCCTCCGCTCGTCGGACTCGCTCCAGCCCAGGCTCTCACATTGCGGGCCTTCGGCCCTCATGCACTCGCCCCTCGCCCCTCGGAAAGGCAACAGCGCGGGCTTGCGTCCGCGCCGTGCGACTTACCCCGAGCGTCCTCTGCATTGAGAAATTCGCGGCTTCCGAACAAAGCCTCAACCGAAACGCAAAATCTGTTTGATTGACGAAAGCTCTATCGGTTGCAGCCCGGCAAGTCAACACAATGATTGAGGTGGCGCCCGTCTGGCTGAGGTCCGGCAACAGCGGGCTGACGGTGGGGACCGCCCGCGCCAGTTTGCCCCTGCCCCTGCCCCGGTCCGGTGCGGGCGCGCGTTTCTCGGCCTACAAACCGCCCGGCGCCCGTCCGGCATCTTTGGCCACCCCCGCCCTTCAGACGCCCCAAGGCAAAGCCTCGCGCAAAGGCTGCCCCGATTTGCCGCGCGTCCAGACCTGGCCACGACTCAGTGGGAATGCCCGGCGCCAAGCCCGGACCGGCAGGGACGGCGGGATGGCGGAGCCTGTGGACGCGGCGGCAGGGAGACAGGTGGATTTCGCTTGCATTCCCTTGGCAAGAGGTTCAAAACCGTAGGCGTCACAAAAAGTCTGTGTGGTTGCCGGGGACTACTGCCCATCCCGCTGAGGCTTGAGGCTTACCGGAGTTGCTATGGACATTTTGGCTTCCCGACGAAATGAAAGCGTCCATGAAAACAACTGGTCTCAATTCTACAATCACCCGTTTCGTTGCTCCTACAATGTTCTCAGCACTACTGGCCTGCAATGTCTCCATGGCTGCACTTGCCGACTTCGGCGACAGTAGTGCGTGGAGCCTGAATGCCTATGGCAAGGGCGTGCAGGTGAATAATGTGAACAATGGGAATGGCTTTCAGGTGAATTTCGCTGCCGATGCACAGCCAGGACCGATCCCGGACCCTACCTATGCATACAACATGTCTGCGCATTATTTATCAACATTTTCACTCAGTGGTGACTTCACCATCGAGATGAACTATTCGCTGAACGTGTGGCCTTCTGCAAGTGGTCTTAGATTTGGATGTGGCTTAGTAGGGGCAGGTGTAGGCGCAGGTGGAATGCTGCGCGAGGATACGACCTACTCGTCGGGCAACGCTTATACCTTCTATCCATCTGGCGGAGGTCCCTTCACCTACGCCAGCACAACTGACCAAAGCGGAATGATCCGACTGGTGATCAATGGAGGAACGCTTTCAGGGTTCTACTATAACTCCAATAGTGCGTCCTGGGTTCTTCTCGGCTCAGCATCAGGTTACTCAGGAGATTATCAAATAGTCGCAAGTGTATGGACCGACACCTCAACGTTTTGCAACCAAGAGGTTGAGGTGACCGTCAACAGTCTCTCGATCACCGAGGCGGCGCCCCCACCGAGCTTCCTCACCAACGGCCTGGTCGCGTATTACCCATTGACGGATGACGGCAAAGACGCAAGCGGCCACGGCCTGGACCTAACCCTCAGCAATGTTGTGTTCTCCACCGTTGGCTCTGCCGGGGACATGCGCCCAGCCGCCTCTTTCGACGGCATGTCATCCTATGGCATCGTCAATCAGACCTTGATCACCGGCCAGACAAACTGGACTTGGTCTGCCTGGGTGTACGCCCTGCAGCCCACAACTGTCAATCCCTGGCCATCCCTCTATAACGAGGGGCGTCAAGGACCAGGCAGTTGCTTCGGTATAGACATCACTCCGAACGAGATGCTGCATTTCGGCGCATGGAATGGCATGTGGGACATCATTGAGGTTCCCTATGGTCTCACCAACGGTTGGAATCAGCTTGCGCTCACGCTCGCGGACGGGGGGGCGGCAGTGGGACAGTGAGCGTTTTCTTCAACGGTGTGCTCACCAACACCTCAGGGCTCCAAAGTCCTGTTCCTGGCGACACATCACCTCGGATCGGCGTCGTTGGCAATGGCTGGGACGAGTGGGGGAATCCCCTGGCGGCCCCTTGGAAAGGAAGCATGGCCGATCTGCGCTTTTACAACCGTGCGTTGTCGCTTACCGAAGTGGCAGAACTTTACGCCATCGAGTCAGTGCCTGCTTCGCGCCCCTGCAGTCCTCGCGCCGCCACTGCCACAGGGACGGTCGTGAACGGGTTTGTGGTTGGCGCAACCCTTACCGATGGCGGGTCTTGTTACACGAATGCGCCAACCGTTAGAATCATCGGGGATGGAAGCGGGGCGCAGGCCGTTGCCGTAGTCAGCAATGGAGTCGTAACCGCAGTCAACGTTCTGGCTGCGGGGTCCGGTTACACCGCGCCGATCATCGTCATCGAACCGCCGTTCATTACGCAGCCTGCCATGCGGATAACGGCGATGTTCTTTGGCCCGCTGGTGACTCCTGTGCTGCAGTTGGACTTGGGTTGCCTGTCGCCTTACGACAATTACCAACTGGAGTTCGCCCCGGTCGCGGGAGGGGCCTGGACCAGTCTCGGCAGCCCGTTCACCCCGAGCTCGACGACAAGCACCCAGCACGTCAACGCAAGCGGCAACACCGGTTTCTTCCGTGTGAAGTACGTGCCGTAGCACGGCCCTGGCCCGGCCCAGGCACGCGCCGTCTCGGCCTATAAACCGCCCGGCGCCCGCCGCGGCCTCCCTTTGGCAAGGCAGCCCAATCAAACCCCGTGGCGAGCCGGTTGCGCCCCGGCACGAGGTCGAATCGGCGGCAGTGCCGAACCGCCAGGCCAGCCCGGACATAGGCACCAGCGGCGGGGAGAAACGCAGGCAACAACATCGGAGGTCGGCTTCACTTGGCTTGAGAGAACCGCGGCTCATTCCAAAGACGGGCTGCCTCGGCCAGCGTCTGCCCCTCCACGACTCTGCAGCGCTTCTGCGAGCAGGCGATTTGGACAAACCCCGCGTTCTCCTGGACGCCCGCACCCGCGCCCAATTGGCCCCAAGGCGCGCCGGGCGCCGGTGGCATATTTTTTTGCGGGCAAGTCCGCCCTTCAAACCCCGTGGCGAGCCGATTGCGCCCCGGCACGAGGCCGAACTGGCCGTTGTGCCGAACCGCCAGGCCTGCCCCTGAGACGGGCGCCAGCGGCAGGGGCGAGGGGGCGCATCTCGACATCGCCACCAGCCCGGGGAAAGCGACGGGACGTGACTCCGGCTTCCCAGGTTCATCCCGGAGGGATGAGAGAAGGTAGCCGGGGGTCGAAGCGCAGCGAGACCCCCGGTTCAAGGGCGGTGTGCGTTTGCATCCCGGAGGGATGCCAGAGGCTCACCCGGACGGACGCTCCTTTCTGGCACCCCATCCGGGGTGCAGGGCGTTCGACGCGTTCAACCGGGGGTCGCGGTGAGGCCGCGACCCCCGGCTACCTTCTGGCAACCCTCCGGGTTGCCTCTCCCGCAGTGCTACCTGGCACATACGCTCGTCCCTCGTACCTCGCCCCTCGCCCCTCGCCCCTCGCCCCTCGCCCCTCGCCCCTCGGCAAGGCAACGGCGCGGACCTGCGTCCGCGCCGTTGGACTTACCCCGAGCGTCCTCTGCTACACGTCGTAGTAGAGGAAGAACTCATAGGGATGCGGGCGCAGGCGCAGGGCGTCGTGCTCCTTGCGCTTGGCCGCGATCCACATATCGATAAAGTCCCTGCTGAAGACGTCGCCCTTGAGGAGGAATTCGTGGTCTTTCTCCAGGGCGGTGATGGCCTCTTCGAGGCTGCCGAGGATCTGGGGCACCTTGGCCATCTCCTCGGGCGGCAGTTCGTAGAGGTTCTTGTCCATGGGCTCGCCCGGGTCGATCTTGTTGAGAATGCCGTCCAGGCCGGCCATGAGCATGGCGGCGAAGGCGAGGTAGGGATTGGCGGCGGGGTCGGGGGGGCGGTATTCCAGGCGCTTGGCCTTGGGGCTTTCGCTGTAGGTGGGGATGCGGATGCAGGCGGAGCGGTTACGGGAGGAGTAGGCGAGGTTGACGGGGGCTTCGTAGCCTGGGACCAGGCGCTTGTAGCTGTTGGTGGTAGGGCTGCAGAAGGCGCACAGGGCATGGGCGTGTTTGAGGAGGCCGCCGATGTAGTTGAGGGCCAGCTTGCTCAGGCCGGCGTATTCGTTGCCGGCAAAGAGGGGCTTGCCCTTTTTCCAGAACGCTCTGGTGGGTGTGCATGCCGCTGCCGTTGTCGCCGAAGAGCGGTTTGGGCATGAACGTGGCCGTCTTTCCGTGGCGGCGGGCGACGTTCTTGACCACGTACCGATAGACCATCATCTGGTCCGCCGATTTGAGCAGGGTCTCGAACCGGTAATCGATCTCGGCCTGGCCGGCGGTGGCGACTTCGTGGTGCCCCTTTTCGATGACAAGGCCCAACTGCTCCATCACCAGCATCATCTCGGTGCGGATGTCGGTCAGTTGGTCGGCCGGGGCCACGGGGAAGTAGCCTTCCTTGTGCCGGAGCTTGTAGCCCAGGTTGGGCGCCTCGTCCCGGCCCGTGTTCCAGATGCCCTCATCAGAATCGATGGCGTAGAACGTGCCGTTGGATTTGTGGTCGAACTGGACGTTATCGAAGATGAAGAACTCCGCCTCGGGCCGAAATAGGCGGCGTCGCCGATGCCGGTGCTGGCCAGGTATTTCTCGGCGCGCTGGGCGATGCCGCGCGGGTCGCGGGTGTAAAGCTCGCGCGTGCCCGTCTCCGCCGCGGTGCAGGTCAGCGAGAGGGTCGGCTCGGCGATGAACGGATCCATAAACGCGGTGGCCGGGTCGGGCATCGCCAGCATGTCGCTGGCCTCGATGCTCTTCCATCCCCGGATGCTGGATCCATCGAATCCCAGGCCCTCAGTGAAGACCTCTTCGGTCAATTCCCGGATCGGACAGGTGAAGTGCTGCCAGGTGCCGAAGGTGTCGACGAACTTGATGTCGAGCATCTTGGCGCCGTTCTTCTTGGCTAATTCGATTACGCTCTTGGGTGTGCTCATTTCTTTCTTTGGTTGATTATGCTGTACTGAGGTTTTTCCTGCTATCGCGGGGCCCGTCCGTCTGCGTCTGTGGAGTGAGTTGGCTGGGACCACCGCCCCGCTAAATCCTGTTTCTATGCCTAGAATTGGCCCGCTGAGTGATAACCCTCCTCGCCATGTTCGACCAAGTCAAGCCCGGATGTTTCGACCTCGGGCGACACGCCCAGGCCAATGACCACCTTGAGGGCGTAAGCAATGATGGTTGTGCCGACAACGGCCAGGCAGAGCGTTACGCCGATGGCCTTGAGTTGCTCCATCCAAAGCTGGCCATGGGCGACGAGGTCTGCCAACCCATTCTGGGTGGCGGGATTGGCGGCCTCGAGCTTGTTTCCAACCTCTGCCAGGTTATTGGCCAGGTTCGGGTTGGCGGCCGCGCTGGCCAGGAACCCCGTCAGCAATGCCCCCAAGGTCCCGCCCACGGCATGGACGCCGAAGGTGTCCAGGGCATCGTCATAGCCGAACCAGGCCTTGATCTTCCAGCAAGCGAAGAAAGGCACCAGGCCGGCCGCCACGCCGATAATGACCGCCCCGGTCGAAGTGACGAACCCGCACGCCGGCGTAATCACCACCAACCCCGCGACAACCCCGGAGCAAAAACCCAGCACGCTCGGCTTGCCCCGCGTGATGTATTCGGCCATCGCCCAGGTGAAGGACGCCACCGCCGTCGCCAGCGTCGTGGCCGTGAAGGCATTGGCCGCTATCCGGTCGGCCCCAACGGCGCTGCCCGCGTTGAAGCCGTACCAACCGACCCACAGCATGCCAGTCCCCACCATGCACAGCACCATGCTGTGCGGCGGCATCGGTTCCTTGCCGAAACCCAGCCGCTTGCCCAGGACCAGGCACAGAATCAGGGCCGACCAGCCCGAGGACATGTGTACCACCGTGCCGCCCGCGAAATCGATGGCGCGAATCGGCGCCTTCGCGTTCCAGACACCGTTCATCATGCCGTCCACGCCCCAGATCATGTGCGCCAGCGGAAAATAAACGACGAACATCCACGCGGCGACGAACAGGAGGATCGCCGCATATCTCATCCGCTCGGCTATGGCGCCAATGATGAGCGCCGGGGTGATGATGGCAAACATGAGCTGGTACATCGCATAGACGGAGTGCGACACCCAGGCCCCGTAATCCGCGTTGGGCGTCCAGTCCACGCCCTTCAAGAAGCTCCAATCCAATGTGCCCACGATGGACCAACCCCTGGACGTTTCCCCGCTATGGAAGGCCAGCGAGTAGCCGCACAGCCACCAGAGAATGGTCACCAGGCCCGCAATCCCCAGGCATTGCGCCAGGACCGAGAGCACGTTCTTGCGGCGGACCAACCCGCCATAGAACAGCGCCAGGCCGGGCAGGGTCATGAAGAGGACCAGCGCCGAGCTGGTCATCATCCAGCCGTTATGGCCCGGGCCGGGGCCGGGGATCTTGCAGGTGCCGTTGGTGCTGGCGTTGCGCGAACCGTTGTTGATATAGGCCTCGATATCATCAAGCCGCTCCGCTACCGAGCGTTCTGCCGCGGCCGCCGGCACTGCCGCCGGACCGCCGCACAGCACGACCGCCGCCAAACTGAGCGCGAGAAGGAGGTTTTTCATGGGTGTCTTGTAATGGAATGCTATGGTTAGGGTTGCCTGGAGATCTATGACCCCGCGACCGGCCTCAAATCGCGGCCTCGCCCTTCTCTTCCGTGCGAATCCGGACCGCCTCCTCGACCGTGGAAACAAAGACCTTGCCGTCGCCAATCTTGCCCGTCTTGGCGGCTTTGACAATCGTCCCTACTGCGTTCTCGAGCAAGTTGTCGGCCAGAACCAACTCAATCTTTATCTTGGGGAGAAAGTCCACCGTGTATTCACTCCCGCGATAAATCTCCGTGTGCCCCTTTTGGCGGCCGAACCCTTTGACCTCGGTCACCGTCATCCCTTCGATTCCAATCTCGCCCAGGGCGTCTTTCACCTCTTCCAGTTTGAATGGTTTGATGATTGCTTCGATCTTTTTCATTGCTGCTCGAGTGTCGTGTCGCGTTCCCGGTCAGAACACACTATGATTGCCCGTGCCCTGATCATGGTTCGAGTGAGGCGGTAGCGGCGACCAATCGAGCGTGGCTGCAACCGCCATGCCAACCGAGAGGTGGAACCGCATAACGTATTGGCTGCCAGAGTGATAGGTCTAGTCACCCTCCGCCCAAATTCCGAAAACTCTGTCGTAATTTGACCACAAAGGCTAAAACAAATCAGACCCAGCGTGGGAAGAATCCTGTCTCGCGCCCGCTTGTCACCGCGTAGCGGTGCCTGAGGGTAGCCGTGGACTTCAGTCCACGGGAGCCACAACCAGAAATCACCTGCGTTGCGTAGCGACGCGTGAAACGGCCTGTGGCGCCGAGGGCGTGGGCGGCTAAGGCGTCGCTACGCGACGCGACCCCTCTGGCTAAGACCCTTTTCCGTGGGCTGAAGCCACACGGCTACCTTCATATCATCGCCACGCGATGAGCAGAGCCGCAGTGATAAGGGACGAAAGGGACGAGCGCGCCGGAAGAGCGCCGGCGTCACACGGCCGCCGGTCCTCACTCTTTGACTTTCCACTGGAGGATGCCGCCGGAGAAATTGGGTTGGAGCTGGACTTCCAGGCGCAGGCCGGTGGTTTGGACAGGCTTGAAGGTGACACGGTTATAGGCGTCGGCCTTGACGCCGTACTCGGAGGCATCGGCCGCTGGCTTCCAGCTCTCGCCCTCCTGGTAGAGGAGCTTCCAGGAGGCGGGCACGCGGCAACTGCCGACGCCGGTATCGTCGAACCAATAGACTTCCACGGCGGAGACGTTGCGAGCCTTGCCGAGATCATACTGGACCCACTCGGCGGTGCCGCAATGGGACCACCAGGTAAAGCGGGGAATCGAGTGGTCGTTCGAGTTCTTGGGTTCCAGGCCGTTGATCATGGCCTCGACGGTGTCGCCTTCGTTGCAGTGCGAGGCGAAGACCGGGGGCGCTTTGGGAGCGGTCCATGTGTGGGCGTCGGCGGCCTGGCCGATTACCGGGAAGGCGGTGATGCGCAACCGGGCAGCGCCCATGGGGATGAGCGTGACGGTCTCGACGGGTTCGTCGGACTTGACCGGGCTGGGCTGGAGCTTGCCCACCAGGCCAAGCCTGTCCTGTTTCCAGGCGGGGATCTTCCTGGCATGGGCGCGGATTTCGACCGGCGCGCTTTCTGCCGTGAATGGGTTCAGTGCCAGGGCGCCGGGCTTCTGGGCAACCTCGAAGGACTTGGCCGGGTCCTGGTCATCGAGGGCCAGGCCGTAATTCCAAGGCGTGGTGGGAAAGACCTCTGTCTCCGGCCAGGCGGGCGTGCCCCCGTAGCGGACGTAGCGCTCGCCGATCTTGAGCGAGAAGGTCAGAGGGCCGTAGTCCACGGAAACGGCGTTCTGGTTCTTCTCCCATTTGCGCAGGGAGACGCGCATGGGCAGGCGCAGCGAGACGCGGTCGCCGTCGTTCCAAGTGCGGTCCAGGACGGCATAAGCCAGGGGCCTCGGTTCGAGGTTGACCGGTTGGCCGTTGAGGGCCACGGAGGCGCCCGAACACCAGCGGGGGATGCGCAGGTAGAGCGGGAAGCGGGTTGGCTGGGCGGCCGCGAGCTTGAGTTCGACGCTCTGGCCGAACGGGTAGTCGGTGTCTTCGGCGAGGGTGACGTTGGAGCCGCTGCCGGCCTTGGCCGTGACCTCGCTCGAGGCATAGAGGGAGGCGCAGAGGCCGCCGTCGGGCGTGGCCAGCCAGAGTTCCTCGGCGAAATAGGGCCAGCCGTGGGAGACGTTGTGCTGGCAGCAGCGATAAACCGCGTAGGGGCTGTAGGAGAACATCGTGCCGCCGTTTTCGACGCCGGGTGACTTGTTGTCCCGGTCGAGTTGGACCTGGTTGGCGCAGGTCAGGTAATGAAGCGCCTTGAGGTCGGGTGTCAGGGCCGCCGGCAGCGAGTTGAAGGCCAGCTCCTCGCAACGGTCGGCCCAGAGCGGGTTGCCGGAGATCTTGGCGAGCATCTCGAAGCTGTGCATGAACTCGACGATGCCGCAGGTCTCGAAGCCCTGCCTGGGATCGGTGTAGCCCGGGCGGCAATTCTCATCGCCGGCGAACCCGCCGCCCGGGAACTGCCCGTAGAGGCCCATCACGGTCTGGTAGTTGCGCTCGGCGGCGCGGAGGAATGTTTCGTCGTGGGCCTGCTGGTAATAGACGCCGGGCTCGCGGAAGCCCTGGGAGATATTCACGTTGTGCCAGTTGATGACGCCGGAGTCCCAGCGGGCCATGTTGTCGTGGATCTTCCTGCCCAAATCCAGCAGCCAGGCCCCGCCGGTGCGATTATAGAGCCAGTGGGCCGACTCGAGAGTGTCGCCGAAACGGATTTTGGGCCAATACCCGCGGCCGAAGGTCTCGGGCGGCTGGGCGTTGAGCCACTTGAGGTACTTGGTCATGAAGGGGATGACGCGCTCGTCCCCAGTAAATTCGTAGAAGGACTGCAGGACGTTGAGCATGACCATGTGGGGCCAGAGGTTGGGGTAGCCATCCAGGCCGGTCTTGTTGGCGCGCGGGCCGAAGTAACCGTCGGGCTCCTGGCTGGCCAGGGTGGCATTGATCCATTTGCGGGCACCGGCGATGAGCTTCGAGTCCTTGAGCACGTAGCCCAGGTCGCCGTAGCCCTTGAGCCAATAGGGCAGTTCTTCCCAGCCGAATTTGCCCTGGCCGTTGGGCGAGGCCCAGGCGCTGTCCTGGAACTTGCACCACTGCGAGAGCTCCTCCAGATGGCCGGTCATGCCGTCGGCCTCGAGCTGGAGTTGGAACCGCAGCCAGCCCTTGGGGATGATGCTGCCGATGGGCAGTTTGACCAAGGGGCTGGGCGTCAGCGGCTGGCGGTTGGCGGTGTAGAGCGCAGTGCCCGGCGTGGCGGGCGGTGCGGCCACCACCTTGGCTGCGACATCGGGATCAGCCAAACACAAAATCCGGGATTGAAAACAGAGAATGGCCAGCAGGCCCACGCTCACGAGCAGAGCCGGGTGACGATTGTATCGCGTTGAGTTCATCGCAGTGTATCGTGTTGCGGGACAGGCGTGGCGCCCACAGAACCGGCGGTATTAAACAGGGGGGATATGGGCGAAGTCAAGCGAGACGGAATGACGAATGACGAATGACGAATGACGAAACCGGAGGATGAAGGACGGAGGAGGGACGAACCAGGGCGCGCAGCGTTTTGGACTGCTGGGAAGGCGAAAGCGCCAGAGGACTGGCGCAGTCCAAAACCTTGCGGGCTTGGCTGCGGTTCAGGGAATCGCCGCGCCGATCCGGCTTGAGCTTGAGCCGGCGGGCAAGATCGTTACATTCCGGGGCGGTGATTGAGAACGCCATCGGGCTGGTGCTCAGGACGCGGCTGCTGACCGAGACGAGCCTGATCGTGCATTGGCTCACACCGGCCCAGGGGCGGCTGGCGACTGTGGCCAAAGGAGCGCGGCGGCCCGCCTCCCCGTTCCGGGGAACGCTCGATCTGTTCTATTTGGCCGAGTTCAGCTTCAGCCGGAGCCGCCGCTCAGACCTGCACACGCTGAGGGAGGTGAGCCTGCGCCAAACGCACCGGGCGCTGCGGCAGGACTTGGGGCATTTCCGGCAGGCCGCCTATTGCGCCCAGTTGATCGAGCAGACGACCGAGACCGAAACGCCGCTGCCGGAGGTCTTCGAGTTGCTCCGCTCGCTGCTCGAAGCGCTGCCGCGCCAACCGCCCCAGCCCCGCACCGTCCTGGCATTCGAACTCAAGCTATTGCGCGAGCTGGGACTTGCGCCCGACCTGGCCCAGACCCGGCTGAGTGCCGGGGCCAGGGACATCGTCAAGGCGCTGACCGACGAGGATTGGGCGGCAATCGCGCGTCTCAAGGCGACCGGGCCACAAGCGACGGAGGTGCGGCAATTCCTGCACGACTTCCTGGTCTATCACATCGAACGGGTGCCGCGCGGGAGGGACCTGGCGTTGTCCGGGAGCTCGGCCTGATGGGCGGCGGCGATTATGCGCCGGATTGTTTGCGTGGGCGCCGGGGTGATTTGAGGCGGCGCGCCAGACGGAGACTCTGCTCCAGGATCGGTAGCACCATCAGGTCTTTTCTGCGCTTCCCGGAGCGCTGCAAGGAAAGCGCCGAGCGGGCTGTCTGGATGCTGATCCGGCATCGTTCGTCAGGGGATTTTGCGAGAAACATGGCGTGTTGCATCAACCCATCCTCGTCGATGCCCCGCGCTCCGCGCAACCGGCGGAAAATGCGGTGAACCCGGGCGACATAGCTTCGGTTGGCTGCAGTCGGTCTCATCGAGAGTAGCTTGGCACAGCGGGTGGGCCAACACAACCTTGATTTAGATTTCAGCCGGGGCCCGAATCACCTTCTGGACCTCATTCGTCATTCGTCATTCGTCATTCGTCATTTCCCAGTCCATCACTTCGCCCCGCCCTTGATGATCTCCCCCGCCCTGGCCAGCGCCGCGTCCAGTTTGCTCACCTCCTTGCCTCCGCCTCGGGCGTTGTCGGGGCGTCCGCCGCCTTTGCCGCCCACAATCGGGGCAATGGCCTGGATGAGCTTTCCGGCCTGGAATTGTTTGGTCAGATCGAACGAAACGGTGGCGAGCAGGGCAACCGCCTTGTTTGCGGCCCCCCCGAGCACGACCACGCCCTTGAACTGGCCTTTGAGCCCGTCGGCCACGGCTTGCAGGAAGTCGCCGTCGGCGGCGCCGAGGTCCTCGATGATGGCGCGCGTGGAACCGAGGGTCTGGGCCTTGGCAACCAGGCTGCGGGCGGTCTCGGCGGCCTGTTTTTGTTGCACGGCCTTGAGCTGCTTTTCGAGTTCCTTCTGCTGCGCGAGCAGGGTGTCGATCTTCTTCTCGAGCTCGCCCACGGGCGAATTGACCTTGCCGGAGATGCTGCGGATGAGTTGCAATTCGTCCGTGGCGCGGCGGTAGGCCTCAAGCCCGGAAACGGCCTCGATGCGCCGGATGCCGGCGGCGATGGCCGACTCGGCGGCAATGCGGAAGAGGCCGATCTCGCCCGTGGCGCGGACGTGCGTGCCGCCGCAGAGTTCCATCGAGTAGCCGTTCAAATTCGTGGGCTCGCCGCCAACCTGCACCACGCGCACCCAGTCGCCGTACTTCTCGCCGAAGAACTGCCTGATGTCCTTGCGGTCCTTGATGTGGTTGTATTTGACCTCGACCCAGCTCACCGGGGCATTGTCGAGGATGCGCTCGTTGACCAAGCGCTCGAACGTCGGCCACCTGGGCGGGCGTGAGCGGGGCGCTGGCGAAATCGAAGGTGAGTTTGTCCGGCCCCACATAGGAGCCCTTTTGCGTTGCGTCCCGGCTGACGACCTCGTGCAGGGCCCAATGCAGCAAATGGGTGACGGTGTGGTGACGCTGGATGGCGGCGCGGCGCGGACGATCCACTGCCAATTCCACCCTGTCCCCCACCGCAGGCAACTCGACATCCTGGCCCTTGGTTGAGGCCTGTGGGCTGTGGACTGTGGACTCTGGACTGTGGACTTCGACAAAGTGCAGCCAAGCGTCACCGGCTTTTTGGGTGTCGACGATACGGTGGACCACGCTGTCGTGCTCTAGTTCACCCATGTCGCCGACTTGGCCGCCCATTTCGGCGTAGAGCGGCGAGGTGTCG
Source organism: uncultured bacterium (assembly GCA_963749495.1). Taxonomy (GTDB): domain Bacteria; phylum Verrucomicrobiota; class Verrucomicrobiia; order Limisphaerales; family UBA8199; genus CAVQND01. Next base: position 928,798 of record CAVVMW010000006.1, on the reverse strand, counting down.
AGGATGACGGCGGTCCTGCCTTTGATGTCGACAACGTCGAGCACGGTTGCGGGTGTCGAGCTTGTCGTAGCCGACGAATTGAGTCGCGGCGCTGGTCTCGACTTCGGACAATTCGATGACTTGTTTCTTCTGGGCGGCGCGGGCGCGGGCCCGCTGCTCGTCCATCAGCTTATCGAAGCCAGGAACATCCACGACGAGGCCGCGTTCGCGGGCCATCAGTTCGGTGAGGTCGAGCGGGAAACCGTAGGTGTCGTAGAGCTTGAAGGCCTGGGCGGCTGGAAACTCCGGCCTCATGAGGATCTCTTTGCCTTCGTCCGCCCTCGGCGTTTCCTTGTCGCGCCTCATTCTTGCCGCAGCGGGGAGCGAGGCGACGACCTCGTTGAACAGTTCGATGCCCCGGTCCAGCGTCTTGTTGAAGGCATGCTCCTCGCGCTGGATGACCGCCTCAACGTGGTCTCTATGGGCGCGGAGCTCGGGGAAAACACCGCCCATCGTAGAGGCCAGCACGTCCACCAGCTTGTAGAAGAACGGTTCGTGGAAACCAAGCGACCGGCCATAGCGCACGGCCCGGCGCAGGATGCGGCGCAGGACATAGCCCCGGCCCTCGTTCGAGGGAATGATGCCGTCCGCAATGGCGAAGCTGAGCGTGCGGATGTGGTCGGCGATGACGCGGAAGGCGACATCGATCTTCTCCGGCTCGGTCATGCGCAGGGCGCCCTGGGCCGGGAGGGTTGAGCCGTACTGCTTTCCGCTCAGCTTCTCGATCTTGTCGAAGAGCGGGCGGAAGATGTCGGTCTCGTAGTTGGAGATGACGCGGCTGAAGTCGGTGAAGTTCTTGGTGTTTTGGATGATGCCGGTGACGCGCTCGAAGCCCATGCCGGTGTCGACGTGCCGGGCCGGCAGGGGCGAGAAAGTGCCGTCGGGATTGGCATTGAACTGGATGAAGACCAGGTTCCAGATCTCGATGCACTGGGCGGTGGGCTGGTTGACCAGGCGGCCCTGGGTGTCGCCCCGGGGGGTGAGGTCCACGTGGAGTTCGCTGCACGGGCCGCACGGGCCGGTGTCGCCCATCATCCAGAAATTGTCGTTCTTGCCGCCGTGGACGATGTGGACGGCCGGGTCGAGGCCGGCGGCGCGGAATTTCTCAGCCCAGATGTCGTGGGCCTCCTGGTCGAACTCGCTGGGGTCGCCCTTGGCCTTGTCGGGGCAATAGACCGTGGCGTAAAGGCGGTTCTTGGGGAACTTCCAGACCTCGGTGACGAGTTCCCACGCCCAGGCGATGGCCTCCTTTTTGAAATAATCGCCGAACGACCAGTTGCCGAGCATCTCGAAGAAGGTGTGGTGGTAGGTATCCAGACCAACGTCTTCGAGGTCGTTGTGTTTGCCGCCGGCGCGGATGCACTTTTGCGTGTCGGCGGCGCGGCTGTCCAGGCCGGGCACGGCCCCCGCCCATTTCGAGACGTCCGGCGCGCGCTGGGCCAGGAAGATCGGCACGAACTGGTTCATCCCGGCGTTGGTGAAAAGCAGGTTCGGCGAATCGGGCATCAGGCTCGAGGACGGCACGAGCGTGTGCCCCTTGGATTTGAAAAAGTCCAGGAATGATTGTCGTATTTCCGCACTGGTCATAAAGTCGAGCCTAATCTAGCCGCAAGGAGCGCTGCGCGGCAAGGTGGAACCGGCCCGGGGGCAGAACCATTGGCGGGAGGAGAGGCAGAATCATTCGCAGAAGATGCCTGGTGAGGCGCACCCCTTGTCCCTTATGTCCCTTATGTCGCTTTGGTCCCTTTTGTCCCTTGACGCTTTCCGGTGGGGCCATAGGATCGCGCGCACGTTGAACGTAAAATGAACAAACCGAAGAAAGTCGCGATCTTGACGGCAGGCGGCCTGGCCCCGTGCCTGAGTTCTGCCATTGGCGGGTTGATCGAGCGTTACACCGAGATTGACCCGAGCATCGAGATGATTTGCTACCGCGGCGGTTACAAGGGCCTGCTCCTGGGGGAGAGCTACAAGGTCACACCCGAGATCCGGGCCAAGGCGGCCGTGCTCCATCGTTTCGGCGGCTCGCCCATTGGCAACAGCCGCGTCAAGCTCACCAACGTGAAGGACTGCCTCAAACGCGGCCTGGTCAAACCGGGCCAGGACCCGCAGCAGGTTGCCGCCGACCAACTCATCAAGGACAAGGTGGACGTGCTGCACACCATCGGCGGTGATGACACCAACGCGGCGGCCGCCGACCTGGCGGCCTTCCTGGCAAAGGCCAACTACGGCCTCACCGTCATCGGCCTGCCAAAGACGATCGACAATGACGTCTATCCCATCAAGCAATCGCTCGGGGCCTGGACGGCCGCTGAGCAGGGCGCCCATTACTTCTGGAATGTCGTGGCCGAGAACAACGCCAACCCGCGCATGCTCATTGTCCACGAGGTCATGGGCCGCAACTGCGGCTGGCTGACGGCGGCGACAGCCCGGGCCTACCGCGCCATGCTCGATCGTTGCGAGTGGCTGCCGGCCCTGGGCCTGGACCGCCGGTGCTTCGATATCCACGCGGTGTTCATCCCGGAAATGCAAATCAACCTCGCCGCCGAGGCGGCGCGCCTGCGCAAGGTCATGGACACGGTCGATGCCGTGAACCTCTTCATCTCGGAGGGCGCGGGCGTGGGTGAGATCGTCGCCGAACTCCAGGCCAAGGGCGAGGAAATCCCCCGCGACGCCTTCGGCCATGTCAAACTGGACGCCGTCAACCCCGGCAAATGGTTCGGCAACCAGTTCGGCAGGATGATCGGGGCCGAGAAGACCCTCGTGCAAAAGAGCGGCTATTACTCCCGCGCCGCCGCGGCCAACCCCGACAACCTCCGCCTCATCAAATCGTGCGTGGATTTGGCCGTCGAATGCGCCCTGCGCCGCGAACCGGGCGTTATCGGCCACGACGAAGACCAGGGAGGCATCCTGCGCCCCATCGAGTTTGGCCGAGTCAAAGGCGGCAAGCCTTTCAACCTCGACACCCCCTGGTTCGAGCAACTCCTTGCCGACATCGGGCAGAGGGGGAAGGGGAAAGGCTAAAGGCTGAAGGCTAAAGGCTGAAGGTTCACTGCGTCGCTCCGCGACGAGCGCTGCCCCCGGCTCACCGCGTAGCGGTGCCCGATGGTAGCCGTGGACTTCCACTCCACGCACCCATGGCCCAAGCTCAACCGCGTCGCGTAGCAACGCCTGAAAACCGCAACGCATGAACATTCCCAAGCCCTGAACCGTGGACCGAGGTCCTTGTCGTTACCCACATCTCCTGACCGGCCATATCAGTTCCCCTTCTGGGCAGGCGGGAGAAACGCCTGAGGAGCATGCCAGTTTCAGCCGCCAAAGGCGCCCCTGATACCAGCCGGCGGCAACGCCCGGCCAACCCGGAGGGTTGGCAGAAGGTAGCCGGGGGTCGCCGTCCAGCGGCAACCCCCGGTTGAGGGCGTCGGTGGCCCTGCACCCCGGCGGGGTGCCAGAAGAGCACACGTTGGCGGCGGGCGCCTTCTGGCATCCCTCTGGGATGCAATCCCTTGCCGTCGCGGCACCGGGGGTCTCGCTACGCTTCGACCCCCGGCTACCTTTTGGCATCCCTCCGGGATGAGAAATGTGCTTCGGAAATCCGTCACGCCCATCAGATGCGCTTGATGAGGGCACCCGAGGATGTGGGTAATGCCAAGGACCGAGGTCCACGGCTACCTCCACTGCGTCGCTACGCGACGCGCGATGATTCCCATCCCTTCCGGGATGGGTTCCGCCTGCGGGCGTTGCGCCCGGTCGTTCACGCCGTGATGGTACTCACTATAAGCGACCGGTCCGACGCGCCGGCCCTTCCGCGCTCGAGCTCCGTAGTTTAGCCTTTAGCCTTTAGCCTTTACTTTAGCCTTCAGCCTTTAGCCTTTAGCCTTATCATAGTTCTTGACCACTTCGGGCCAGTTGACGACGTTCCAGAAGGCCTTGAGATAGTCGCCGCGGCGGTTCTGGTACTTGAGGTAATAGGCGTGTTCCCAAACGTCGCAGCCGAAGATCGGTTTGCCTTGGGCCCCGGAGAGAGCCTTGCCCATGATCGGGTTGTCCTGGTTGGGCGTCGAGACGATCTCCAGCTTGCCCTGGTTGAGGACCAGCCAGACCCAGCCGCTGCCGAAGCGTGCCAGGCCGGCGCTCTCGAACTTCTCCTTGAAGCTCTCGAAGCTGCCGAAGGCGGCCTTGAGGTCCTCGGCGAGCCTGCCGGGGGGCGCCCCGCCCGCCTTGGGCGCCAGGAGCTTCCAGAACATGGTGTGGTTGAGGTGCCCGCCGCCGTTGTTGCGCACGGCCGTCCGGATGTCCGCCGGGACAGAGTCCAGGCCCCGGAGCAGGTCTTCGATGCTCTTCTTCTCCAAGTCGGGCTTGCCGGCGATGGCCTTGTTCACGTTGGTCACGTAAGCGCCATGATGCTTGTCGTGATGAATCTCCATCGTCAACGCATCGATGTAAGGCTCCAGCGCCTCCTTGGGATAGGGAAGAGGGGGTAGTTCGTATGCCATAATCTTTCCGAGTCAATCAGTTTTCCGTAACGTTATGATTTTCTTTTCTGTGTAATGCCGCCACCTGGTGCGAACCATGCAAGATAGCACGTCTGTGCCAAAGTCAAGGGAGGGACCTCGGATCGCCGGATCAAGGCATCATCACGAAGCCCATTTGCGCAAAATGGCGGTCCGTGGTCAAAGCCTCGCGTAGCCTCAGTTCGCGCATGACAACGAAGCTGGTGCAGTCGGTGAATGAGAAATCCTTGTCGCGATAACGAAAGAAGATCGCCCGGGCCTTCTCACAACGGGGACCGTCAACATGCTAACCCATAGAGCGCCGCATCGTGCTCCGCCGCGGTTTTGCCGTCTTTCGAGCGCCCGACCGGTTTGGCCCGATAGAGCGGCTCGTCCTCCAACGGACGCCTCGCAACAACGGCAGCCTCCACTGGCACGATCTGGAATGCCTGGCCGGCTGCGGTACAAGACGGTGAACCGCGCGCCATGCCGCACCTTCTCGACCACCTCCGGCAGCGAGGCCCGGAGCTCTTTGGCGCTTATCAACGCGTGCATAACAGGTTCATCTTAAGATGAACCGCGCTCTGCGTCAACCCGTCATTCACTCACCAATTCGACGAAGTTCCGGAGCAATTGCAGCCCGACCTTCTGGCTCTTTTCGGGGTGAAACTGGGTGGCGAAGACGTTGTCGCGCCAGACGGACGAGGCGAAGGCCTGGCCGTAGGTGGTGCGCGTGGCCACGATGGAGGCCTGGGCGGGTTTGGGGAAAAAGCTATGGACGAAATAGACGTAGCTCGACTGCGCGACGCCGCGGTAGAGGGGGCAATCCGTGCGGATGATGTCGAGCTGGTTCCAGCCGATCTGGGGGATCTTGAGGCCGTCGGCCTCCGAGAACCGGACGACCTTGCCCTGGAAGAGGCCGAGGCCGGGGGCGCAACTGTTGAACTCCTCGCTCTTCTCGAAAAGGGCCTGGTAGCCGACGCAGATGCCCAGGAAGGGGCGGCCGGAGTTGATGAACTGCCGCGTGGCCTCCAGCAGGGCCTGCCGTTCGAGGGCGCGGATGCAGTCGTCGAAGGCGCCCACCCCGGGCAGGACGGCCGCCCGGGCCTCGGCCATCTGTTCGGGCCGTTGCGCCACGAGCACCTGGGCGCCCACCTTGAGCAAGGCCTTGTGGACGCTGCGCAGGTTGCCGGAGCCGTAGTCGAGCAGTGCAATCACGGGGGTGAAAGTAGAATCCCCCGCTCGAAAGGGCAACCCGGTTTGTCCAGGGGTTTGCCTGAGAGGCCGGCTCACCGCGCCATCGCCGTCTGCCAAGTGGGCTGGAGGCTGCCTGGGGGGAAGGCGCTCGCGCTTTGGATTGGCGCGGCCCGGTAGCTGTGGCCCTCGATCGGCGTGACCACCAGGCCCTCCTCGGTCCTGAACTTGATCGGGATGCTCTCGCGCTGGCGCCCGTCTTTGGTCCGATAGACGCAGAAATGGAGGTGGGGGCCGCTGGAGAAGCCGGTGTTGCCGGAGCGGGCGATAATCTGGCCCGCGGCAACCGTCTGGCCGGGCTTGACCACGCAACCGCCCTTCTGCAGGTGGCAATAGTGCCCGAGGGTGCCGTTGTCGTGGCGAATGAGGACGTAATTGTTGCAGGGGTCGTATTTCATGCTCGACCCGCCGGTGTTGGAATCGTCCTTGACCCGCACGACCGCGCCGCCGCGGGCGGCGCGGACGGGCGTGCCCTCGGGCATTTTCCAATCGATGGCGTATTGGTTGGCGCCAGTGTGGCTGAAGCTGCCGTTGAAGCCCTGGGTGACCTTGTATTCGGCGCCTGGGGCATAAGGCAGCAGATAGACGCTGGCCTCGTTATGGCGGACGCAATTGCTGCCGAGCTTGAAGAAGTTGGTATAGCTGTATTCCCAGGGTTGGCCGGCCTTGAGCGGGGAGAGTGAGAAGGCCTCGGTGACCCGCCGGGCCGGGAACGTGAGCGTGCGGGGAAAGGGGGCCTCGCCTTTCAGGTTCACCAGGGCCATCTCGAAGGTCATGGTGATCTCGCAGAACTCGGTATTCTCGACATAGAAATGCGTCACGGCCCCTTCCCTCCGGGTCGTGACCTTGACGGTCTTGGCCGGAGGGGGGCCGACACGCGGGTTGGCGTGCTTGGGCGAGGGCAGGTCGTGTCCGGCCAAGCCGATGCCGGGCAGGGCCAAGCCGGCCAGGAGGAGGACCGTCTTGAACACCGCGGTGCAATCGCGTCCAGGGATCTGCAGCTTCATCATCGTCGTCGCCAAGCCAGGCACTCCGCACCGAGTGCCCGCTTCCGCTTCGCAGGCCAGATTCTCCTCAAATCTCAAAGTCCTCCTATCCGCCCGTGTCCGATTTTGTTGTCGTGGTTTGTCTGACACTTGGGGTGAGAACCCTATTTGCGGGGGGCCGCGCGCCGCATAGGTTGCCTCCAACGCCCGCATCGCGAGCCCCGAGCCGCATTCCAGGTGCAAACCGAGTGGTGACCCCAAGCTACAGCCCCGCGGACCGCACCGCCTGGGCGAGCGGCCCGGTCAGCAGGCCCGGCGCGCAACCCAGGACGACCACGGCCGCGGCCAGCAGGACCAGCACGCAATGGGTCACCGGCGCGCGCCCGGGGCAGCGCATGCCCGGGGTCTCGACGACATAGACCTGCTTGAGCACTTGGAGATAGTAATACAGCGACACGGCGCTCATCGCGACCGCCAGGATCACCAGCCAGAGCAACCCCAGTTGCGGCGCCCCCGCCCCGAGCGCCACGCTGAAGACATAGAACTTCCCGAAAAACCCGGCCAGCGGCGGGATGCCGGCCAGGGAGAGCATGAACACCAGCGTGCAAAAGGCCAGCACCGGGGCGCGCCGGCCCAGCCCGGCGAAATCGGTTAAACGGTTGCCGCCCGACTGCTGTCGGACAATGGAAACGGCCCCGAAGGCGCCGACCACGCTCAGGCCGTAAGTGAAGGCATAGTAGAGGAGCGGCGCCAGGCCGGGGCCGGCCCCCGACATGACGGCCAGGAGCATGTAGCCCGCATGGGCGATGGCCGAATAGGCCAGCAGGCGCCGCACGCTGGTTTGGGCCAGCGCCGCCAGGTTGCCCAGGACCATCGATGCCGCCGCAATCACCCCCAGCAGCGGGACCCACCCGGCGGCAAATCCCCGCCACGCCCCACTGCCCTCCACGCCCGCAAAACCCAGCGACATCACCTTGGCCAAGATGAAAAAGCTCGCCACCTTGGAACCCGAGGCGATGAACGCCGCGCTGGGTATCGGGGCGCCTTGGTAGGCATCCGGCGCCCACAAATGGAATGGCACCGCCGCGACTTTGAACCCGAAGCCGATGACCGTCATGACAATCGCCCCCGCCAGCAGGGGATCCAGGTGCGTCCCCACCAACCCATCCGCGCCCGGACTAAGCCGGACGGCCTTGCTGGCGACCGCCCGGGCAATCTCGCCCAGGTTGGTCGAGCCGGCAATCCCGTAGAGCAGGCTCAACCCAAAAAGTGTGAAGGCCGCCGCCATGCTGCCGAACAGGAAATACTTGAGCGCCGCCTCCGCCGACTCAATGTTGTGTTTATTGAACGCGGTCAGGACATAGAGACTGAGGCTCGTCAACTCCAGGGCAATGAAGATCATCAGGATGTCTTCCGCGCTCACCAGGAACATCATCCCCACCGCCGCCAACAGGACCAACGCGTAGTATTCGCCGACGTGCTCAGTGAAGTCCGTTTCGACCGAGAGCAGGAGCGTCACGATCGTCAGGACCAGGAGGCCGCCTTTGACCAGGCGGATGAGCGGATCGACAACCAGCATGCCCTCCAGCAGATGGGCGTCGCCCGGCAGCACGAGCATCCACGCCACCGCGGCCGCGCACCCGGCCGAGGCGATCATCGCGCCGATGAGCAATCGGTAGCGCAGTTCCAGGTCCCGCATCGCCAGGAGGTCCGCCGCCAACACCGCCAGCGCCCCCAGGACGACGATCGTCTCGGGCGCGGCCGACTCCAAGAGGCCCAGGTAGCTCATCGGTCAGTCCACAGTCCACAGTCCACAGTCCACAGTCCACAGTCCACAGTCCACAGTCCGCTGTGCCGCGCGCGCCCCAAAAACGCGCCCGAATTCCACCTCACTGCGCGGAGCGCAACACTCTGGAGCCCCGAAGGGGCGGCAAGATAATAGCCCAGGGCAAGGCCCGCCGGAGCGCAGCGCAGGCGGGCCGCCGCCCTGGGTAAACGGCAAGAACAAATCTCCCCCTCCCATGCGCTCCGAGCGCATGGGAGGGGGGAAGGGGGGTGGGCTGCTCTCCCGGTTCGGGGGCAGTGTCGGAATGCGCCCTGCTGCGCGCGTTTGGTGGTCTTCATGGCATCATTCACTTGAGCAACTCGTGGAACAGGGGCGAGCCGAAGCTTGGCGCCACCAGGCCGATGATCCACTGCGGGAAGAGGCCAATGAACAATGAGGCGGCTATCAGGAGAACGGCGCCGATGCGTTCGGGAACCGAGATCGGCGCCAGTTCCGCCTGCTCCTGGGCCTGGGGCGGGCCCGGCGCCCGTTCGCCCAGGAAGGCCAACTGCAGCGTCCGCAGCGCGTAGGCGACCCCCACCAGGATGCCGAACCCGGCCACCACCGCCAGGACTGGAAAGGCCCGCCAGGCCCCAAGCAGCACCTGCAACTCGGCCACAAAACCGCTGAACCCAGGCAGGCCCATCGCCGCCAAACTCCCGATGATGAAGGTGACCGCCGCGAAGGGCATCAACCGGCCCAGGCGCATCCCTTGCAGCCGCGCCAAATCCCGCGTGTGCGTCCGGTCATAGACCATTCGGCCCACGACGGCGAAGAGCAACCCGGCCAGGATGCCGTGCGAGAGCATCTGGAGCACGGAGCCGTTCAGGCCGGCCGGCTGGAGCGTCAGCAGGCCCAGCAGCACAAACCCCATGTGGCTCACGCTGGAGTAACCGATGACGAACTTGAAGTCCGCCTGCACCAGGGCAACCATCGCGCCATAGACAATGCCGATCACCGCCAGCAGACTGAACACGTCGCGCCACGAGCCGAAGCCCAGGACCCCATAGCCCCAAGGGTCCAGGCCGTGCGGAAAGACGGTCATGGCCACCCGCAGGCAGCCGTAGGCGCCGAGCTTCATCACCACGCCTGCCAGCAGCATCGAGGCAGCCGTCGGCGCGGCCACGTGCCCGGTGGGGGCCCAGGTGTGAAACGGCCATAGCCCGGCCAGGATGGCGAACCCGACGAACGTGAGCGGGAAAGCCCACAATTGAAAGGCCTGAGGAAAAGCAGCGCCCGCCAATTCGAGCAGGTCCGTCGTCCTGGACCCGGCCATCACGTAGGCCGCCAGCAACCCGATCAGCACCATCGCGCTCCCGACCAACGAATAGAGCGCCAGCTTCATCGCCCCGTATTCCTTGCGCGTCGAGCCCCAGATCGCGATGAGAAAGTACTTGGGAATAATGGCCAACTCGTAAAAGACGAACAGCAGGAAGACATCGAAACTGAGGAACACGCCATAGACCCCGCCAATCAGGGCAAGGTAAAAGGCGAAGAACTCCTTTGCCCGGTGCTCGATGTTCCAGGAGAAGAGGACGCCCGCGATGGCCGCCAGGCCCGTGAGCAGCAGCAGCGACAGGGTGATCCCGTCGGCAGCCAGGTGATACTCGATGCCTAATGACGCAATCCAGGGCACCCGGGTCACCGTCTGAATCCCCCCGGGCCTGGCCTGCGCCACGCCCGCCACGGCGATGAGGAAGCCCACGATCGCCGCAGCCAGGGCAATGGCCCTGGCCGCACGCGCATTGCCGCGCGGCGCCAGCATCAGGGCTATCACGCCCAGAAACGAGCTATAGATCGTCCATGCGAGCATGATTAACTGTCATAACCTCAATCCCTCCACCATCCGCACGACCGTGCCATTGACAACCCCCAGCACGAGTTGCGGGCAAAGCCCCAAGGCGAACATCAGCCCGATAGCCGGCAGCACCCGCAGGCGCTCCGCCCGGCTCAGGTCGGGCAGCCTCGACCATTTCTCATCGAGCGGCCCGTAGAAGACGCGGTGGAGGATCGTGAGAATGAAGACGGCGGTGAGCAGCAGGCCCAGCATCGAGAGCGCGGCCGCCCAGGCGGCCAAGGGAAAGACACCTTTGAAAATCAGGAATTCGCCTACGAATCCATTGAGGCCGGGCAGCCCGAGCGACGAGAAGAGGGCTATGCCCATCAAGCCGCACAGGACGGGCGCCACCTTGCGCAGCCCGCCGAAGTCGTCCAGGCCGCGCAGTCCCCCGCCTCGCTGCTCGATGAAGCCTGCGAACCAGAAGAGGGTGGCGGCCGTCAGGCCATGATTGAACATCTGGAGCAGGACACCGTCCAGTGCGGCGGCGCGCTGGGTTGCGGGGGCGGCCACCTGGAAGGCCGGGGCGGCGAGGGCAAAGACGCCCAGCAGGCAGTAGCCAAGGTGATTGATTGAAGAGTAGGCCAGGACGCGTTTGAGGTCCCGTTGCGCAAAGGCGGCGCCGGCTGAAAAGAGGATCGTCAAGACCGCCAGCCAGAGCAAGGGCGTGAGGACCTGGCGCATCTGCTCGGCAAAGATCGGCTGCAGGATGCGCAGGAATCCATAGACTCCCATCTTGGACATCAAGCCGGTCAGGAGCATCGTCGTGCCCGTAGGCGCCTCGGCATACGCTGCCGGCAGCCAGGTATGGAATGGGATGACCGGCACCTTCACCGCGAAACCCAGGAACGCGCCGGCAAAAAGGGCCATGGACAGGCGCTCGACCGCCGGACCCGACCAGCCCAGCCCGGTTTCGAGCGCGGGGACCAGTCCCCCGGTCCGGCCCACCTCGGCCAGTTCGATGAAATCGAATGTGCCGGTCCCCAGGTAGAGGCCCAGGAACGCGAGCAACAGGGCGACGCTGCCGGCCATGGTATAGACAAAGAACTGCGTGGCGGCATGGGCGCGCAAAGAGCCGCCCCAGAGCCTTATCAGGAAGAAGGCCGGGACCAGGCTCAATTCCCAAAAGATGAACCAATGGAAAAAGTTCAGGGCGGTGAAAGTCCCAAACAACCCGGACTCGAGGAAAAGCACCAGCCCGAAATAGAGGGGCACGCGCTCCGGGATGCGCCACGAGGCAAGCATCGCCATCGGCACAATGATTGCCGTCAGCAGGACCATGAGCAACCCAAGCCCATCCACGCCGAGGTGATACTCGACAGCCAGCGCCGGTATCCAAAGGTGCCGCTCCCGGAACTGGAGCGCGCCCCGGACCGCCCAAGTGCCCGGGTCGAACCGGCCCCACAAGACCGCCGCCAAACCCAGCGCCGCAAGCGCCAAACCCAGCGCCAGGCGCCGCGCCAGTTGCTCACGGCCCTTACCCAGGCCAATGACTGCGATGGCGCCGGCAAACGGCAGAAACGTCAGCGCGCTGAGCCATGGAAATCCGTTCATGAGGCGCCGCACCCCCAAAGCAAGAACAGGATGAGCGCCGCCAGTGCCACGCCCAGGACACGCAGATAATGCTGGACGCGGCCGTCCTGCAGGCGCGACGCCAGGCCCCCGCCCTGGCTCACCCCGCGGCACGCCGCATCGAAGCCCGGGTTGACCACGTGCTCATCCAGCAGACGGTTGAGCCATGAAAGACCCACGACGCCCCAACCGGCCAGTTGCACCATGCCCCGCCAGAGCCATTGGTCCAGCCAATCGCAGAGCCGTGCCCACCGGGCGTTGAGCGCCACAAATGACCAGTCGTAGATCTCGTCCACGAAATACTTCCTCCGCAGCAAGGCGAAGAGCTCGGGTTGAAGCCGCTCCAGGGCATCCGGCTCGCCGGGTTGGCTGAGCGGCTTGCGGCCGTAAAGCCAGTAACCCAACCCAATGCCCGCCAGGACGATGGCGCTGGAGAGCGCCAGCAGTGCCAGCAGGCCCGGCTCGATCAACCTGGCCAGCTCGAAGAAGGCCGGCCGCCCCTCCAGGAAGCCCTGGAACCATGGCCAGGCCGGCGTGCCGAACACACCCGGCAGAACCGAGAACGCGGCCAGGATGACCAGCGGGACCGTCATGACGCGCGGGCTTTCGCGCGGGCCGGCATGTTCGACCGTTCGCTGCCCGGACCGCGTCGTCCCGCCCATTGCCAGGGCGCATCCTGACACTGCCCGCGGAACGCCGGCTTCAGCCGGCAGACTCCTTGGATCTCCAGGCCGCTGCCGCATAAATGCGGCGTTCCGGAGGCCAGTGCCGGGAGGCGCCCCCAATGCCAGCCGGCAGTGGCCGTAGAAGACATGAATGACCTGCCGGGTCATGTAGAAGGCCGTCAGCAGCGCCCCGCACAAGCCAAGATAGAATGGCCACTGCGACCCGCCCCAGCCGCGCGCGGCCTCGAGAATGGCGTCCTTGCTCCAAAACCCGGAGAACAGGAGCGGAAAGCCGCTCAGGGCCAGCATGCCGACCGCATAGGTCGCAAAGGTGATGGGCATGAGCCGCCGCAAACCGCCCAGCCAACGAATGTCCTGTTCCTCCTGACAACTGTGGATGACGGAACCGGCGCCCAGGAACAGCAGCGCCTTGAAAAAGGCGTGTGTCACCAGGTGGAACGTCCCCACGGCCACCCCGCCTGCGCCCAGGCCAAGCATCATGAACCCGAGCTGGGAAATGGTCGAGTAAGCCAGGATGCGTTTGATGTCGGTCTGGGCGACGGCGATCGTGGCGGCAAAGACGGCGGTGATGGCGCCGACCCAGGTGACAACCGGCAGGCAAGGCGCCATCAATGGATAGACCCGGGCGACCAGGAACACGCCTGCGGCCACCATCGTCGCGGCGTGGATGAGGGCGCTGACGGGTGTTGGCCCTTCCATGGCGTCGGGCAGCCAGACGTGCAGCGGCACCTGGCCCGACTTGCCCATGGCGCCCAGGAAGATGAGCAACCCGATGGCGGTCGAGCCGGTCAGGCCCAGGCGGGTGGCGTGCGCGATGAGTTGGTCCGCCACGGGGCCTTCCAGACAGCCCCGGCCATCGTCGTAAAAGAGCAGCGTGCCGCTGCGCGCGTAGAGCCACACCATGCCCAGCAGAAAGGCCAGGTCGCCGATGCGCGTCACGATAAAGGCCTTGCGCGCCGCCGCCGCCGCGCTCGGTTTGTGATACCAGAAGCCGATCAGCAGGTACGACGTCAACCCCACCAACTCCCAACACATGAACAGGAGCAGGAGGCTATTGGCGATGACCAGGCCCAACATTGCCGCCGCAAAGAGCGACAGGAAACAGAAAAACCGCGTGAAGTTCTCGTCCTGCGCCATGTAGCCCAGGCTATAGACAAAGATCAGCAGGGCGACAAACGCGACCATGACCAGCATGACCCCCGAGAGCGCGTCCAGCACCCAGCCCAGCCTCAACGCCGAGTCGCCAAACTCAAACCAGGGGAAGTTCAGATACTCCCGCCCCACCTCCCCCAGCCCCGAACGCCCGATGACGTGCGCCAAGGCAACGCACGACATCGCCAGCGCCAGGCACATCGAGCCGACCGCCAGCGCCGCGGCCCACCTGCGCCGCCGCCGCGGCAGCACCGCGCTCACCCCCGCTGCCACCAGCGGCAGCAGGGGGATCAGCCCGCAGCTTGAGACGATCCAGTTCACCGATCGGGTCAGCCTTTCATCGAATTGATCTCGTCCAGGTTGGCCGTCCTCGAGTGCCGGTAGATGGCGACGACCAGCGCCAGGCCCACCGCCGCCTCGGCCGCCGCCACCCCGATCGAGAAGAGGGCGAACATGATGCCGGTCATCGCCTGCGGATGAGGCCCATACCGCCAAAAGGCGATGAAATTGAGGTTGGCGGCATTGAGCATGAGCTCGATGCCGATGAGCACGCTGATCGCGTTGCGCCGCGTCAGCGCCCCGCCCAGGCCCACGCTAAAGAGCAAGGCCGACAAAAGGAGATAGGAGGTCATTGGAGTGCGGAATGAGCAATGACGAATGAAGAATGACGAATGACGAATGACAGAAACTTCACACTCCTCGAGGGCGGAGTGGTTCGGATGCGTCCATCCCTTGCGTCCCTTGGGTCCCTTATGTCCCTTATGTCGCTTTTGTCCCTTGTGCGCTTCATCTGGGGTTCCTTTCGCGCATGGCTATGACCACGGCCCCGATCAGGGCGGCGGTCAGCAGCAGGCCCAGCACTTCGAGCGGCAGGACGTAGCGCGTCATCAACTGGTCGCCAATCTGCTTCACGGCCGCCGCCGGGCCGGCCCCGTCCCCACAGGCAGCGCCCGGCTCCGGAGGATGCTCCAGCCCAGCACGCCGAACACGACCAGCCCAATCCCCGCCCCGACTGCCCACGAGGAAGAAAAGACTGCCGGCGAAGCCCCTCCGCCGCCTCGAGTTCAGCAGGATCGCGAACACAATCAGAATCGCCACCGCCCCCAGATAGATCAGGACCTGGGCAAACCCGACGAACGGCGCCCCCAGGGCAACGTAGAGCCCTGCCAAACCCGCAAAGGCCACCGCCAGCGCCAGCGCGCAATGCACCAGGTTGCGCAGCACCATCGCCGCGACCGCTCCGGAAAGCGTCAGGATGCCGAGCAAAGAAAACACCGCGTTCATCGGTCATTCCTTATTCGTGAAACGTGAAACGTGAAACGTGAATTGTCATTCGTCATTCGTCATTCGTCATTCGTCATTCCCCGCGCCGCAATCCAGACCCGACTTTCCCACCGGAACATTCCGCATTCCGCATTCCGCACTCCGCATTCGGTCCATTCGTCATTCGTCATTCGTCATTGCTCATTCCGCACTCCGCATTCCGCACTCCGCATTCGGTCCATTCGTCATTCGTCATTCGTCATTGCCGCTCACTCCCCGTACCGATAGCTCCTCCTGGCGTACCCGCGCCGTTCGGAGAGGGTGCGGCCGAGGGCGACATAAGCGCCCCCGATCAGGAGCGAGCAGACCAGCCAGCGCGCCCCGGCAGGCCGCACGAACCGCCAGAGGCCGGCAGCCAGGACATTGACCAGCGCCATCGGCAGCATGAATTTCCAGGCGAAGTTCATCAGTTGGTCCATACGCAGGCGCGGCAAGGTCCCCCGCACCCAGATGAACAACGCGATCAGGGCCAGGAGCTTCGCGAAAAACCAGAGCCAGGACGGCACCCAGGTCAGAAAGGCAAACGGCGCCTGCCAACCCCCCAGGAAGAGCGTAATGGCCAGGCCGCTCACGGCGAACAGACCGACGTATTCGCCCAGGAAGAACAGGGCGAACTTGAAGCCGGAGTATTCGATGTAGTAGCCGGCAACGATCTCCGATTCTCCTTCCGGCAGGTCGAAGGGTGAGCGGTTGGATTCGGCCGTGGCGGCGATTAGGAACAAGACGAAACCGGCCAGCCCCCAGGGCGTCAGGACGAACCAATGCGGCCATCCCCCTGAGTAGCCGGCTTGGGCCTGGACGATTCTCACGGTCGAGAGCGAGCCGGCCATCATCACGACCGTCGTGGCCGAAAGGATCAGCGGCACTTCATAGCTGAGCATCTGGGCGATCGCCCGCATCGCCCCCAGCAGCGAGTACTTGTTCCGGCTCGACCAGCCTGCCATGAAGACCGACAACTCGGTTGCCGCCCCGACCGCGAAAAAGAAGAGCACCCCGGCATCCAGGTCCACGGCCGCCATATTCCGCCCGACCGGCAGGACGGCCAGCGCCAGGAAGACCGGCGCCACCAGGACCAGCGGCGCCAGGAAGTGCACGACCCGGTCCGCCCCGCGCGGGACCACATCCTCCTTGGTCAAGGCCTTGAGCCCGTCGGCCAGAGGCTGGAGCAGGCCCCAGGGGCCAACCCGGTTGGGACCGTAGCGATTCTGGATGCGGGCCAGGCCCTTGCGCTCGACAACTGTCGTCAGGGCGAACAGGGCGGCAAAGGTCCCGATGAGCCCGGCGGTGGAAATCAGGGCCGAGAGCACCGGCTGCCAGGATGCCGGCGCGGCTTCCACCAACCGGTGTTTCAGCGTGACAAAAAGTTGATCCATTGTTTAGTGGTCATGAACACACATCTAATTGGCCTTCAAGATTGCCCCGGGACCGCCATTCGGCAAGTGTGATCCGAGCCAACGCCTGGAGCGCCAACGGCGCGGTCCATACCAGCCTGGGCCAACGGCCCAGGTCATGACCGGAAAAGTGGCAAAGGGCTGAAAGCCCGCCCCATGCGTTGGCATCGCTGCCGATGGCTTGGTCGAGGGCGCGCCAGCGGGCGATGGAGCGGGCTTTCAGCCCTGGCAATCCTCGCGCGTCCCTGTCCTGGGGGCGTTGCCCTGGGTTTCCGTGCAGTTTAATTCATCAGATGTCTTGATGCGCCTCCATTGCCGCGCGGCTCGAGCGGATGGCGTACTGCAGCAGTTCCAGGGCGTCTTTGATGCCGAGCTTCTCCTTGATGCGGGCGCGGTAGGTCTCGATCGTGTTCACATCGAGGTGCAAGTGGCCGGCAATCTGGCGGCGGCCCAGGCCCCGGCCTATCAAATCCAAGACTTGCATCTCGCGGTCCGTGAGGCCGTCGAGGGCGGGGGCAGCGCCGGCGCGCGGATGCGCCCGGAACCGGCAGGCTAACCGCGCGAGGACGGCCGGGCTGAAGTGCAACTCACCCCGCAGGACACGGCGCACCGCCTCGACGAGGTCTGTAGCGGCCTGCTCCTTGGTTACGTAACCCGAGGCGCCCGCCCGCAAGACCCGCTCCGCGTTCATCAATTCGTCGTGCATGGAGACCACCAGCATGAGCAGCCGGGGAAACTCCAGGCGCGCGTCCTTGATCAGGTCAAGGCCGTAAGAGTCCTTGAGCGTGAGGTCAATGGTCGCCAGGTCGGGGTGGGTGAGCGCAATCTCCTGGAGGGCGCCCTTCCGGTCGGCCGCCTCGCCGCACACCACCAGGCCGGGTTCGCGCGCCAGCACCCGGGCCAGACCCTCGCGCACCAGGGGATGGTCGTCCACGAGCAGGATGCGTTTGGGCGCCAGGCAGGGCACAGTGCCGTCGTTCTCGGTTTTCATAGGATCAGTCTTTGTCCGATGGGCAGCGTGCGATGCAAGGGCATCATAGGTATCAGCCTTTTGCCAGTTCATTGGTAATGTTCAACATTATAGCACCTTCTTGAAGGCTCCGCCAGAGCGGACCCAAGGAGCAGGATCGTATTCGTTGCCTTCAGGCCGAAGGCCTGGCTCATGCCAGCCCAGGGCAACGCCCCTGGGTTGGTATGAATGACGCCGTTGGCGTCCCAAGCTGGCCCGCACTGCCCCCGGAGTGCGCCCGTCCCCGGGCGCAGCAGCGACGGAGAGGGCAGGCGCGCCGGAGTACTTGACCGCTGCCTTGGCTGCGGACGTCGCTGCGCCCGGGGACGGGCGCACTCCGGTCCGGCCCCCCACCCCCGGGGTCTATTGCGGCGCCGGGGGACTGTGGCCTGCGGCCCGTGGACTGTGGACTGTGGACTGTGGACTGTGGACTGTTTTCCGCCCCTGGGTCTATTGCGGCGCCGGCGGCGGGGGGACCAGGCGGACGAGCGCGGCATTGACGGCCTTGCGGATGGCGGGAACGCGGTCGGGGTCGGGCAGGAGCTGGGTCGAGCGCAACCCGCCGGCGTTGGGAATGGCGACCAGGTCCCTGGCCATGGCCAGGGCGCTCTGTGCGCCGGCGTCGGCTCGGCCGGCCTGTTTGGCTTTGTCCGCCAGTTGCGCCAGCAGGGCCAGGGCGTCATAATCCTGAAGGCCCTGGCGGATTTGCTCGAGGCGAATGGTGCTGGCCGGGCCATCCACGCCCACCGGCTTGCCGGGATAGGCTAGGAAGCCGTCGCCGTCGGGGTAACGGACCCAGTAGTAATTCTTGCCTTCATCGCTCTGGCGGATGAACTGGTGCCAGCCCACCTGCCAGGGGTTGTAGGTCCACCAGGCCAGGCCCCAGAACTCGAAGCCGCGCACGCCGTACTTGAAGCAGTAGTAAGGCAGCAGGCGCTCGGTGGCCAGGAACGGGGTATCGGTAGCCATCTGGCCGTCGCACGTGAACCACATCTGCCGGCCCGCCCGCTGCAGCCGTTCCATTTCCTCCACCGGGAAACACCCGTATTGGCCTATGCCCCAGAGATCCAACGAGTCGTCCCAGGCCGCGCAGTGCCGCCAGGTGCTGGAGTAGATCGGGATGGTTGCATCCACCTCATGGACCAGGGCGCAGAGTTTCTTCATCTGTTCGACCACGAACGTGTGCTGGAAATGCGGCTCATCCGAGACGTAATAGACGAATCTGTCGTGCCAGCCTTTCTGGCGCAGGTGCTCGGTGAAGAGGCGGTAGGCCTGCTGGAGGGCGGCGGTCCATTCCGGCGTAAACGGCTCCAGGCCAAAGAGCTTTTTGGGCGGATACGCCCAGCCGAACATATAGAAGAACTGCGGCGTGTAGGCCACGTTTATGCCCAGCTCGTCGAAGCAGAATCGCGCCATCTCGTCGAACTGGGCGGCGTCCATGGTCACCTTGCCCTCGCGGTATCTGAATTCGGGAGGAGGATTGATGCCATCGATGCCCAGCCGATGCTCGGCGATGAAGCGAAGCCATTTGCGCTGGTCCTCGTTCGAGGCGGCGCCGCTGCCAAAACCGCCGCCTGGACCGAACCGGAAATCGAAAATGACGCGCAGCCGGCCCTGCTCGGGGAGCGTGAAAGGCAGCACCCGGACGGTCACAGGAATTCTGACGGTGTCCTGGCCGGCGGCGTTCAAGCTCACCTCTGCCTGGTAGTTGCCCGGCGCAGCAGTCTTGGGCGCGTGTACCGGTAAACCAGACCGGCTGTGTTTGGCCGGGGGCAAGGTCCAGGGCCGAGCCCGGCGCCAGGGGGTCGGGCCACCAGCCGGCCCAACCGTCGGTGGCGCCGGCGCCGCGGGGCAGCTTGCGGCACCACTCGGGGACATCGGTCGAGTAATAGGCGCTGGGATAATCCACGGGCACAAAACCCACGCGCTCGATCTTGACCGGGGGCAGTTGGCTGCCGTCGGCGCTCTTGAGCGGAGAAAGGGCGATGCTCACGTGGGTCGTGCCGGCGGCGGCAGGGCGGAGGGCGAGCTGAAAGGCCTGGTATTCACTGCGGGCCAACTCCACGGAAAGCTCCCGTGCCTGGGCTTGCGGCGGAGTATCGGGGAACACCTTCACCAGCGGATTGACTTCCCAGACCTGCAGGCCGGGAGCGGCAGCCTGGGCGGCGGCGCAGTGGACGCGCCCCACCTCCCCGTCAACCACCTCGCACAAGACAATGCCCTCGTGGCGCAGCGTGCCCTGCGTGTTGATCGTCAAGTGGAGTTGGAGGGTGGCCGCATCGGGCGGGGCCTGGAAGAAGCCCATCGAGTTCACCCAATCCGAGTTGCCGCTCACCGTGGGTTGGGTGCTGACCATGGCCCCGCTCCGGGTCAAGGCGCCGCGGGCCTCATGGAAATGGGCGTGGAGGGCGGCCCAGCTTTGCAGCCCGATGGCCTTGAGCCAACCGCTCAGGAGATAGGTTGCTCCCGGCTTGACGGGGATCTCGCTCAAGTCCCAGCCCAGCCAATCGCCCTTGGGGTTCTCCAGCACCGTCAATTCGAGTGACCGGCTCCCGAACCGCGCATCCGTGCTGAACCCGGCCGTGACCCGTTGCGGGCCGCCCTGGGCCGGCTTGCGCCACTGGTCTGGTCCGCCGTTGCCGCTCTCAAAGCTGCCGTTGGCAACCAGGTTTGCGCTGCTGGCCAGAAGCCGCGCGTAATTTTCAAGGGCCGCCGTGGCGTCCAGTTGCGAGCCCGTGCGGAAACCGACCTGGAAAAGTGACTCGGTCAGCGGGGGCAAGGTTGCGCTAAAGAGCAAATCCGCGCCCCGCCCTAAACCGTAGGAGGCCGTCTCCACACCGTCGCTGGACGCGACACAGGCCGCGGAATCCCCGGAAAGACCCGGCAAGCGGGCCAGCGCCCGGCGCAAGCTCACCCGGACCAGGCCCGCCGGGCCGGGCTCTGCGCTGAACCGGCGCACTCGCACCTCAGCCCAGTTCAGCCAATCCGAGCCAGGTTTGGGTGTGATGGCCTGCGCGGGCCTGAGCTGCAGGCTCTCGACCTCGCCGATGGACACGCCCAAACCGGCGCGACGCGCCCGGCCGGCGCCCTCGGCGAACCGGCCGGGCAGAAAATCAGGCACGGCCCACGCCGCGGAGTTGCCCGCATAGACAAGCAGGGTCGTTGCCGAGTGTGCAGGACATTCGACCGGCACGATGAGCTGGTCCTCCGCGCCCAACGCCCCCGCGCGTTTGGCCAGTCCACGACTATCGCGCAAGTCGAAGAGCAGTTCTACGCCGTCCGCGCGGCAGACGCGCAGCGATTCCACACGCGCGCCGGCCAGACCTGGGAGCGAGAGGCCCGAACGGCTCGCCAGCCACGGGCCCGGCCGAGCCGTTGGTGATGCTAAGGGCCACGCGCTGCGGCCAGTAGCCGCCGTTGGCCAGGTAGAGCGGGTGCTGCCAGGGGATGGCGCCGGCGGCCGTCCGGACCAGCAGCCCAAGAGCCAGTGCGCCGGCTGAAGCGGATCTTGTCATGCCGGCGTATAACCGGAACCCGTGCGCCAGACAAGGATTTAACCGGGGCAATGGGTGAAGGCGGAAACGGAGTCCCCGGCAGACCCCTCACCCCGGCCCTCTCCCCTCGGAGGGGAGAGGGAGAAGGGTCGGCAGTCTCTGGAACTTCGAGGCGCGTCCGCTTCCTCAAGCCGCTGCCGAGAACCCACCCTCTCCCCTCCGAGGGGAGAGGGAGAAGCGTTGGCAGTCCCTGGAACTTCGAGGCGCGTCCGCTTCCTCAAGCCCGTGCCGAGAACCCACCCTCTCCCCTCCGAGGGGAGAGGGCCGGGGTGAGGGGTCTGCCCGCCGTGTGTCGCCCCCGCCTTCACTGAGGCCATCAGCCGGAGCCCAGCGGAGCCCGTCCAAGCGGCACGCCCATGTCGCCCCCCACGTTGACTGAATTGCGAAAGTGGAGACCGCCCCAGATGCGCGCCTCTTTGACCTGGGCAGCGGCATCCGAAAACCGGGTGAAGGTCCACGTGAATGAAGGATAGCCGGGAGAACTCAACGTGAAGGCTGGATTGGGGTCTGCCGCCTTATCCCGCCCTGGCGCCAGACTTTGCGAGGAAATAGAGGGACGAGGGACGAGGGGCGAGGGACGAGACAGGAAATCAGGGCCGAAGGCCCGTAATGTGATAGCCTGGGCTGCAGCGAGTCCGACGAGCGGAGGCCCAGGTCAGGCACTGTTGCGAATGTCCACAGCCCTGTAAGGCCGTCACCGCTCATGTCCCAATCTCTGGCCAACATCGTTTGTCCACTCGTCTTGAGCCCACAAAGGCCTCTTCCGCCCCTACAGGGCGGAGGAAACGTGTTTTTCGGCTCTTACCTGGGGCTGCGCGCTGCGCGCTTCACCCCAGGCTTTCACATTGCGGGCCTTCGGCCCTCGTGCTTAACGATGTCCGCCGCCGCCGTGCCCGCCACCGCCAAACCCTCCGCCGCCGTGGAATCCGCCACCGCCTCCGCCACCATGAAACCCGCCGCCGAAGGAGCCTCCGCCAAAGGAGCGAGACGCCCCGCCCACTGGGGCGCTGCTATGCCAGCCGCCATATCCCCCGAACGAGCTTCCGCCAGGCGCCGCATAGTGGGACGCCCCAGAGGCAGGAGCACGATAGCTCGGAGCGCTCCAACTCCTGGAGGGGGCCGCGTAATTGCGGGCAGAGTAGTTTTGGCCGGTCCATGCGCCGCGCGTGGCCGGGGCGGCCCGGTATGCGCTGGAGCTGCCGGTCCAGGAACGCGCAAGGGGCGTCGTGGGCGTCGCGCTCCGGCCGGCAATGCCCGGTTGCGCGGCTCTCGTGCCCATTGTGGCGAGGGAGCTGTGCTGGCCCGCGCCGCTCCACCAGGCCGTGGCTCCGCCGCCGGCAGCGTCAACTGAAGCGGGACGAGCCGCTGAACCAGCGCGCGCGAATTGAGTCACCGAACTGCTCGGCCGGGCCGGTGCTCCAAAGAAACCGTTCCGCCCGTGCGGGTCGCCGTGCCAAAACCCGGGGTCGCGTCCGTGGCCAAAGCCCCCGCCATGGCCAAAGCGGTCACCATGGCCGAAGCGATCGCCGTGGCCGAAGCGATGGCCGTCAAAGTCGCCAAACGCGAACGCGAACCCGAACGGGAAGAAGGCGCAGCCGCCCCAGAACCCGCACGGCTGCCACCAGCACCAGGGCGTGGGCCACGCCCACCCCGGACCCCAATCGTAACAGAAGTCCGGATTCCAATCGTAGATGCCGGGATAGTCCGGATAATAGTACGGGCTGGAATAGTAATAATCGGGCGGAGGCGCCGCCGGGGGGGCATAGCCCAGTGGCGCAATTTGATCCACTTCCGCCTGGGGGGCCAACAATGCTTGAGGAGCATTAGGGAGCGCCGGGGCCGGGGTCGTTGGGGCCGGCGCGGCTTGAACCGGCGCCGCTCGAGCGGGAGCTGCTTGGGCTGCGGGCGCTTGGGCCGGTTCCGATGGGGCGCTGGCCTGAGCCTGGTAGGCCTTTTGGGCCATGGCGTAAGCCTCGGTGAATGCGGGGCGCTTATCGAGCAGGGCGCGGACCCTGGCCAACCCGTCTTTGGTCTTGTCAGGTATTTTGGCCTTGTCTGCCTTGAGGTCGTACCAGGCGGCGAGTTCGCCTGCGGTGTGCTGGACGAATTTATTGTCCGGGGCGAACTGGCCGGCCACGTTGATGGCCAGGATGGCCTCGGGCATTCGAGAACGCCGGGCGTCCACATAGGCGACCACACCCCAAGCCAGGCCGTTGGTGAGCTGGAGGGTGGTCAAGGTCTGGGCCTGGTGATAGGCCATTTCCGGCAGGCCCAATTCGACCATGCGGGAGACATAGGCCTCGTGCAACGCCGGATTGCTCCGGTCCAAGCCAAAGCCGCTCGCATAAGCGGCCACGGCAGCCGAGGGGTCGGGGGCTTGCTCGATGGCCTGGATGGCGGCCTCCACACCCGCGTCCGGCGCCGCCCTCCCACCGGTCACCGCGCAACTCCACGCCAACAGGATTACTAAAGTTCTCGGCCAGGTCTTCATACCACGGGCCCTTTCGCGTTACGTTCTCACTGCGGGTCTTCCCGGGACTTTCCCTTCCGATTTCAGCCATTGTTTAGACGCCTGGCCCAGCCGCGCCATTCAGGTTCTTCCCTCCGATGGAATCTTGCCCCCGTTTGGCAGAGAGGCCTCCAGGGCCAGGTTTGGGCTGACAATGCACCGCAAAGCACACTGCGCGCCTTTCTTTGCTTTGTCAACGGCCCGCGGGCCTAGATCGCAGATGAGCAATCAGCCGTTGACCAGCATTTCTGGCCACTTTTCCGCGATTTCGAGGAGTCGCAAAGCCGAGCCCGACGGCCGCCGCACGCCCTGCTCCCACTTGGCGGCCGTATCCTTGGTCACGTAGAGCAGCCTTGCGAACACTGGCTGACTAACGTTCAAGCGGGATCGGATGGAGCGGATGCGCGCCGGGCTAAAGGCGCGCGGCTTGTGTGGCAGAGCGACCGACCGAGTACGCAGCGTGGTCTTGTTGCCCTTTGCGTGCGCCAAGGCATCCTCAGCGCCTGCTCTCAATTCGGCGAATTCATCAGCGGTTAACTGATGGGTCTTTCCTGGCTTCTTCATAAATCCTGCGAGCGATGCATTTTAGCGCCTTTTTCTGGGTCCCCCGCACAATTTGTGGGTGAAACATCTGGACACGTGTTCAGTTCGGAGGGTTGACGTTGGTGAGTTGGGCGGTCGTGGAACATCCCGCGGCACGCTCCGCGACGAATCGAGCGGCCTAACGGCCGGAGAAGGACTTCAAGCAATTCCGGCGCGGCCAGGGTATGGCTCCGGGCGGGGCTGTCAAGGTATTGCTCGCCACGTGCCCTCGTGCCCTGCTGCGCTCCACCTTGACAGCCCCGCCCTCCGCCATGATGCGCCGCTAAGGAATTGCTGGTGAAGGTGTGCTTGGCTCGGAGGGCTGCCCAGCGCCACAAAGCGATAGCTGATCTGCCTGGCTTGCGGTAGCCTGCGAGATGTGAAAAGCACGCCCGCCACCGAGCGGCAGACCAGCTATGCAATTGAAGGTTAAGACGGTTCTCAACGACATTCAACACTTTGTGGGCTTCGTTTACCAGGACATCCGCTTGTGCCGGGACCGCCGAGGCCGTGGCCAGCGGCTCGAAATCACCCTCCAACCCCATGGCGGCATTCCCGCCAAGTGCTCCCGGTGCCTGCAGCCAGTCCCCGGCTATGATCAGTTGCCCCAGCGGTCCTGGCTGTTTCCGCCGATGTGGGGCGTCAAGACCTATTTCCTCTACCCCCCGCGGCGGGTCAATTGTCCGCAGGACGGGGTGGTCGTCGAGCATATCCCCTGGAGCCAGGGCAAGCGGCCGGTGACGACGGCGATGATGGGCCTCTTGGCCCGGTGGGCCCGGCGGCTGTCCTGGAAGGAAACCGCCCAGGCCTTCCACACCAGTTGGGAGGCCGTCTACCGTTCGGTGCAGTGGTTCGTCCAATGGGGTTTGGAGCACCGGCGCCTGGAGGGTGTGGAGGCCATCGGAGTGGACGAGATCCATTGGGGCAAGGGCCAGAAGGCCGACAACTTCCTGACGGTGATTTACCAGATTGACCCCCACTGTCGGCGCTTGCTGTGGCTGGGTCGGCGGCGCACTCAAGCCACGTTGCGGCGGGGCTTGGCAGAATTGGGAGCCCCGGTGGTCAGCGCTCTGAAGTATGTGTGCAGCGACATGTGGAAGCCCTACCTGAAGGTGATCGCGGCCAAGATACCGCAGGCGCTCAACGTGCTGGACCGCTTTCATATCGTGGGGCACCTCAACGAGGCGGTGGACGAGGTGCGCCGGGGCGAGCAGTCGCGCTTGCACGGCCGGCCCCTGGCTCAGCGGCTCAAGGGCATGCGCTGGCAGTTGTTGCGCCGGGGCAGCCGGGTGCGGGGCCGTGCCCGCTCCAAGCTCAACGCCCTGTTGGCCAGCAAGCTGGCGACGGCACGGGCCTGGAACCTCAAGGAGAGCTTCGACTACCTTTGGCACTACCGTTCTCCGATCTATGTGGTGGCCTATCTGGGTTATTGGTGCGCTCGAGCCATGCGCAGCCGGCTCGAACCAATGAAGAAGGTGGCCCGGATGCTGCGCGCCCATGAGCCGTTGATCTTGAATTGGTTCGAGGCCAAAGGTGAGCTCTCCAGCGCCGCCGTCGAGGGCCTGAACAACAAGATTCGAGTGGTAACCAGACGATCTTACGGCTTCCGCACCTATCCAGCCATGGAATTGGCCCTGTATCATTGCCTTGGCCGCTTACCTGAGCCTCGACTTACCCATACATTCTGCTGACCAGTCCTTTTTCTGATCCGCGCTCAAGTCCACCTGTTCGTTCTTCGGATAGAGATAGACGAAGTAGATGCGCGCCGCTGATCTCACATAAAGATAGATGACCCGGCACCCGCCGCGCTTTCCTCTCCCCGGCAGCCTCATACGAACCTTGCGAAAGCCGCTCGTGCCCTGGATGACATCGCCAGCTTCGGGGTCCCGGCACAATTGATCCTCCAGCCTCCAAAGGTCCTCTTCGGCCCTGAGCGCCTGGACCCGCTCGGTGAACCGGGCAGCTTCGATGAAAAGCAGGTTCATCTTCTGTATGATTGTGTCCTACACTTTCGCTTGCGGCAAGCAGAAACGCAAAAGGCTGACAATTACGGGGGCATCCCGACACCGCCCCCAAATGCATGGTTATTGCCTTGGGAGTTCGATAGTGAAATCGTAGTGGGCCTTGAGGGAGCGGGCTTCGACCAGCAATCGGTATTGCACGCCCACCTCCGGGGCTTCGGCGACGCTGCCCTGGCGCACGGGCCGCATCCCGGGGATGGCCATGCCGTAAAGAAAGCCTTTGGTGGGCGCCGAGCTCGAGTCGCTCTTCAACTGCCAGAGCGGCAACGTCTGGCGGTTCGTCTGGAACGCGGCGAGGTTGACCACGCTCACGGAGGTCAACTTAAGCCGGCGATTGAACTCGAAGAGGACCGGCACGGTGCCGGGGTCTCGGGCGAAGCTGTCGGCAAAGGCATGGAAGCGATGCGTGATTTGAATAGGAGGCTTGGAAAACCAGTCTCTATTAACGTACAGCACGAGCCCGAGGCCCAAAACGGCCAAGGCAAGGAGCAGACACTGCTTTTTTGTCATTGGCACCTGAATAGACGCAAGTCGGCCCGGATTATTCGACAGGCAGCTTACAAGTATGAACTGCATCGCTCATCCATCACGGGCAACCCGGCGGATGCGGGTTTTGCAGGCGCGGGGGGCAAGGGTTGCCCCCTCGGCCGCCCGTTCCGGGTTCACCCTGATTGAACTGCTGGTCGTGATCGCCATTATCGCCATCCTGGCGGCCATGCTCCTGCCCGCCTTGGGCCGGGCCAAGGAAACCGCCCGCCGCATTTCCTGCATCAACAATCTCAAACAACTGGCCACGGCGGGGGTCATGTACACGGACGACAACCGGGGCTATTTCCCGCCCCGCTCCTCCGTGACCCGATGGCCGGCCGCCTTTTATAATAATTACAGGGCCGTCAAGCTTCTGCGGTGCCCCACCGACGGCCCGCAGACGCCCGCCACCGGAAGCACCGACACCAACAGCTTCCCCGCCGATGCCGCTCCGCGCAGTTACATCATCAACGGCTGGAATGATTATTTCAAACGAACTCTGAGTGAGCAGGACTTTAATGATTACATGGCCGCCTCGAGCACCGCCTGTCTCAAGCTCAGCGTCATCCCTCATCCCTCGGACACCATCGTCCTGGGCGAGAAAAAGTCCGCTTCTCCGCACTATTACATGGACTTGCTCGAACCGGGCCAGTCGCAAGATTTCCCGGGCGTCGTGCTGGGCAACGACGAAACGGAACTCGAACAAGGCCGCCATGCCGGGCGGGGGCCAGGAACCCGCTCGGGCGGTTCCGATTACGCCATGGCCGACGGCAGCGCGCGGTTCATCAAGTACCTGGCGGGCCCTGGGGCCGCTTAACTTGTGGTGCGTGATGGATGCCGATCGCTCCAGCCCAACTTACGCCCTTCATTTCTAGCAAGGCAGGGCCTCAGACCGTGGCTCGGGCATCCTGCCCAAGCCCCCACGGGCAGGATGCCCGTGCCACAAGCTTGACCTGTCTGCATCACGTTTTGAAATTCAAGGACTCTAGAGGATCCAGCTATCGGTTTTCTTTCTCCTTGTCGCCAGGGTGCAATTCATCCCTGGGCTCAAACGGGGAGCGGCCGTCCTTGACGAGCGAAACCAGGTAGAGCTTGACCGCCTCGTTATAGAACGGCTCCGGTGCGCGCGGGCCCCACGGGCTGGCCACTACCGACTCGATGTGCCGCTCGGAGAGGAAGTAAATCCATTTGCCGTCCGGGCTCCAGAACGGGGAGAGGCTGTTGACGCGATCGCTCGTCAGGGCGGTCGTGGCCCCGTCATTGACATGATAGATCAAGATCCGGCTGTAAAGGTCCTCCGCCTCGGCGACATAAGCCAGCCAATGGCTGTCGGGGGACCACTGGAGGTCCGCAAATGCCCCCATCTTGGAGACGGCGATGCGCCGGCTCTTGTGTTCCTGGAGATTCAACAGCCAGAGTTCCAGGTTCCTGATCGAAGTCGGAGGCCAGCCGGATCGGCGCCAGCCAGTCCTTGCCCGAGGCGATCTCGAAGATGCGCAAGTCCGCGCCCTGTTGGCAGGCGATTCGGCCCTCGGACAGCGAGGCCCATTTGATGTCCCAGCCGCGATGCCGGGTGTGCTGGCGCAGGTCCCCTCCTTGGGGATTCATCGACCAGATATTCATCGTCCCGTCCCGGTCCGTCAGGAAATAGACCCGCTCCTGCGACCACATCGGCCCTTTGCTGGTGCCCGCGAAATCCGCCGTCAACGGCACGGCCTCGGGGGCGTCCAGGGCGAATTTCCACAGGCTCTGCGCCGTGCCGCCCTGGTAGCCTTTGGTGCTGCTGCCCTGGAAATGCTGCCGCGTGAAATAGAGCGTCTTGCCGGCCGGATCGAAGACGCCGTCGCTGGCCTGGCTCAGGGGCAGCAGCGCGGTCAGGCCGGTCTTGGGATCCACGGTGGCCAGTTGCCAATCCGGCAGCGTCGAGCTGTGGAGGGTCGAATACAGGACCTTCCCCTCGGCTGTCCAGCCCGCAACAAAGGCCCTTTCAGCCTGGAACGTCAGCCGGTTGGGCAACCCGCCCTCGATCGGCATGACATAGACCTCCAGCGGCCCCTCATAGAACGCCGAGAACGCCACGGTCGTTCCGTCCGGCGAGATCGCCGCGCAGGATTCCTCCGCCAGGTGGCTGGTCAACCGCTGGGCCGTGCCGCCCTGGATGCCCACCCGCCACAAGTCCCCCTCGGCAGTGAAGACCAGCGTGTCTCCGTGAATGGCCGGGAACCGGTAGTAGCCGGCCCCGCTCGATCGCGCGCCGGCCACGTCAGCCCCGAGCGCCGTCGAGGCCACAGCGGCCGCCATTGCGGCATGAGCCAGGAAATATCGAATGTGCTTCATGGCCGGAGTGTAAACAGAATGGTCGATTTGTGAAGCCAGGGGTAATCGGTCAGCGAAGGCAGAGACGGAGTGCCGGTCGGACCCCTCACCCCGGCCCTCTCAACAGTTGTTGGCTTTTTGTCATTTCTTCACAAGACGCCAGCCTGCTGTTGCCTAATTGTCACAAACAGGCATTGACATTCGCGGCGCAGAACGTGTTAATGGACCACAGTTAATGGGTGGGTGCATGTTTCATCCGGGTGAGATGACCAGTCTGGGGCAATGGGATCCGCCGCCTCGATCCCATAGAGGAGGTCCAGCGTGCATCTCCGGTGCTTCGCTCGTGCTTCTCCGCCCCCCCCACGCCGACCCGTCCGCAGCCGCATCATCCCCATCGGGCCGGCATGGAGCGCGTCCACAAGCATCAGGCCGAGACGGCTGGGCGGCAAGTACACAAGGAGGCGGCGCCGTGGAGGTGCGCTCCAAAGGAAGCTCTTCAAATGTTGGCTCCGCGATGCTCAGCCAACACGCATGGAAGCAAGTCGCCACCTCTCTGGACCTTTCCGGGCGCGAGATGGAAATCATTCGCGGTGTGTTTGACAGTATGACGGAGAAGGCCTCGCCGGCTATCGGATGTGATGGGACCATCTACGTCGGCGCCGTCTCTACGGCCTGCTGCCTCTATGCGATCAACACCAATGGCACCCTGAAATGGAGCTTCCCGGGCTTTTATGGGAACTGGAGCTTCTACTCCTCGCCGGCCATAGGGCCGGACGGCACAATCTACGCCGGTTGTTATGACGGCGTGCTGTTTGCCGTGAACCCGAACGGGACTTGCACGTGGGGCTACCCCACCGCTGGCAACGTCTTTTCGTCCCCGGCCATCGGCACGGATGGCACGGTTTATTTCGGCAGCGGCGATGACCACATCTACGCGCTCAACCCCTCCGGCACGTTGAAATGGTCCAGGGCCACCGGCAACACGCTCTACTCCTCGCCCGCCATCGGCCAAGACGGAACCGTTTACATCGGCGGCATGGACGGGAAGGTGTACGGACTGAATCCCACGAACGGTACCGACAAGCCCGGATGGCCGTACACTACGGGCGGCTACGTCTATGCCTCGCCCACCATCGCGAGCAACGGGACCGTTTATGTCGGCTCCTTCGACGGAAAAATCTACGCCCTGACGAATGGAAGCCTCAAGTGGCTGTACAATACGGGCGCGGCCATCGAATCCTCTGCCGCTCTTGGGCCCGACGGAACGGTTTACGTGGGGTCCCAGAATTACAAGATGTATGCTCTGGATCCGGCAAGCGGGCAGGTGAAATCCACATTGCCGTACAAATGGCCGTACACGGCGGGTTACGAGATTGACAGCTCGCCAGCCATTGCAGCGGGCGGCACGATTATTTTCGGCTGCAGGGACGGCAAGATTTACGCGCTCGATCCCTACGGCACTCCCTCCAAGTCCACCATGTGGCCCTTCTATACTGGCGGAGATGTCTTTTCCTCCCCGGTGATTGGTGCTAATAATATACTGTATGTTGGCTCCGCGAGCGGAAAACTTTACGCCCTTTGGAACGACGTGGGCCCCGGCAGCACGGCTTGGCCGATGTTCCGCTGCGGAAGCAAGCGCACTGGCGACCCGGCGAACACGTGGTAGTGGCAGACCCGGGGCGTCACTGCAACGCCGGATTGTCCGTAAGCTGATCTGAAACCCACGGATTTTTGGCTAGGTTATGAAAGAGGATGGAACAGGCATGACAAAGGCTCCAGCCGGGCTGAATCGCGCCGGCCCTGCTAAAGTTGCGGACGAATTCGGGCTCACCCCCAACCTGTTGGTCAGTGGGAGCCTGGAGTTTGGGGGGCGACTAAGGGTGCCCCAGGCGGGGGCCTGGCGGATTCTGAGCAGGCTGGCCCTGGCGGGAGTTGCGGCGCTTACGGGGACGGGGCGGGGCCGCAGCCTTCGAGGCGGGTTGGCGGTTTCGCGCTCAGCGCGGTTGCTGGGCATACTCGCCTCAGTGGCGGCCCTTCACACGTTGCCAGCCCGAACCGGGGGCCGCGGGAAAAGTGGCCGGATGGGGCGCCCAAGTGGTCTTTCCCTTGAATGACTTTGGAGCCGCCTTCACGAAGGTGGCCGCCGGAGCATCGCATAGCCTGGCGTTGAAGCCGGACGGGACGGTCGTGGCCTGGGGAGACAATAGCAGTGGCCAAAGCACCGTGCCCGCGGGCTTGAGCGGCGTGACGGCCATCGCGGCGGGATGGTATCACAGCCTGGCGCTGAAGCAGGACGGGACGGTCGTCGCCTGGGGTGCGGGTACACCTGGGACTTCAGAGATTCCCAACTATGGCCAAAGCACCGTGCCCGCGGGTTTGACCGGCGTGACGGCGATCGCGGCGGGAATTTCTCACAGTCTCGCGCTGATGCAGGACGGGACAGTCGTCGCCTGGGGAGGAAATTTCTATGGCGAAAGCACCGTGCCCGGAAGCCTGAACGGCGTGGCAGCCATCGCTGCGGGATGGCACCGCAGTCTGGCACTGACGCAAGACGGGACGGTCGCCGCCTGGGGCTACAGCGGCTCTGGCGAGAGCACGGTGCCCGCGGGCTTGAGCGGCGTGACGGCCATTGCGGCGGGAGACTATCACAGTCTGGCGCTGAAGCAGGACGGCAGCGTCGTCGCCTGGGGATGGAATTCGGAGGGCCAAAGCACAGTGCCCGCGGCTTTGAGCGGCGTGACGGCCATCGCGGCGGGAGGCTCTCACAGTCTGGCCTTGACGCAGGACGGGACGGTCGCCGCCTGGGGAGGCGGTGACGATGGCGCAAGCACCGTGCCCGCGGGCTTGAGCGGCGTGACGGCCATTGCGGCGGGAGGGTATCACAGTCTGGCGTTGAAGCAAGACGCGACGGTCGCCGCCTGGGGAAACGATGACTACGGGGATTGCACAGTGCCCGCGGGCGTGCGCGGCGTGACGGCCATCGCGGCCGGAGGCTATCACAGCCTGGCGCTGGAGCAGGATGGGACGGTCCTCGGGTGGGGCGACAATTACTGGGCGACGGACGCTGGTTTTATTGGCCAAAGCACCGTGCCCGCGGGTTTGAGCGGCGTGACGGCCATCGCGGCGGGAGAGTATCACAGTCTGGCGTTGAAGCAGGACGGGACGGTCGCCGCCTGGGGATTGAATGTCTCTGCCCAAAGCACCGTGCCCGCGGGCTTGAGCGGCGTGACGGCCATCGCGGCGGGAGGCTATCACAGTCTTGCACTGAAGCAGGACGGGACGGTCGTCGCCTGGGGAAACAACGGGTATGGCGCAAGTACCGTGCCGGCGGGTTTGAGCGGCGTGACGGCCATCGCGGCGGGAGAGTATCACAGTCTGGCGCTGAAGCAGGACGGGACGGTCGTCGGCTGGGGATACAATGGGTCTGGCCAAAGCACCGTGCCCGCGGGCTTGAGCGGCGTGACGGCCATCGCGGCGGGAGGGGATCACAGCCTGGCGCTGAAGCAGGACGGAACGGTCGCGGCCTGGGGAAACAACGATAATGGCCAGAGCACCGTGCCCGCGGGCTTGAGCGGTGTGACGGCCATCGCGGCGGGATGGGATCACAGCCTGGCGTTGTGTGGCGTCAACGGACAAGGAGCGACCATGCTGGGAGTATCCGTCCAGGGAGGGACCGCCACCATCCGATTGGCCGGTGTTCCTGGCGTCACCTACGACATCGAGGCCTGCGAGAGCCTGTCCGCCCAGAACTGGCTGAAGATCGGCCAGGCGCTCGCCGGTGACGACGGCTTGGCGCAGTTCATTGATGCGGACGCCGGCAACCACTCAACACGTTACTACCGCACACGCCAACCGTAGGGCGAAGCGGCTTCCGGGTGGTGCCCTTGTCCGGGATATTGTGGCTCATGGGTGTCCCCGGCGAGGTCTCCACCGCCGTGGACACGATCTACGGGGCTCTTTCGAGGGGAGAGTTTACGCACTGAATCCGGACGGAACTCCATCGAAATCCACCGCTTGGCCGTACTACACGGGCGGCGGTGTCTTTTCCTCCCCGGTCATTGGTGGTAATAATGTGCTGTATGTTGGCTCGGAGAACGGAAAACTCTACGCCCTTTGGAGCGACGTGGGCCCCGGCAGCACCGCTTGGCCGATGTTCCGTTGCGGAACCAAGCGCACTGGCGACCCGGCCAACACGTGGTAGTGCCAGCCCCGGGCCGTCGGTGGCCAGGGGCGCAATCGGGGCACTGCCCCGGTAGCGCAGACTTCCAAGTCTGCTGTATCGCGGGTTTCCAACCCGCAGGCGCAGCGATTTCCTGCGCCCTGCCGACTGGAAGTCGGCGATACAGCAGGTTTGGAAACCTGCGCTACGAACTGGTGCGCCCTGCCAAAGGGGGGCAGAGTCCAGTTGCGCCCGGTGGCCGGCGCACGGACAATGGCTGCTGGACACTGATTGGCCGACTGTGATAAATCTCGTGCAACGAAGGTCCAGATGAAATCGTTTCTTGTCGGCTTGGCGGTCCTTGTCACGGCAGCGGCGCATGCCGCCCCGAATGTGGTCGCCTGGCGTCTGATAGAAATGCCAACTAATTCGGGTTCCAGCTTATGAAAGCAAAATGCCTGCTGCCGGCCGCGGCTGCGGTCGGTGGTCTGTTTGTTTCGGCCCATCTGGCCTTCGCCCAAATTTGGACGCTGACGCAAGCCCCCCTGACGAATTGGACTTCCATCGCGTGTTCAGCGGACGGCAGCCGCTTCGTGGCATCCGCGTTTGGCCTGAGCAGCGAGTGGGGCACTTGCTTTCCTGGGTCCGTTTTCAGCTCAACGAACTCAGGAGCCACTTGGACCTCCATGCCGCCAAGGAACGTCCCAGACGGGTCGTTAGCCTTTTTGAACTGGAGTTACGTCGCCCTGTCGGCAGACGGAGCCAGCATCTTCGCAGCGGGTTGGATTCCTGGGGATAGAAAGTTCGCCGTCCCAATCTTCATTTCGACCGATGCGGGTGGCACGTGGACCAGCACGGACCCGTTTACCGGGTACTGGGAGTCTTTGGCCGCTTCGGGAGATGGGACCAAATTGGCGGCGGTCTCGGACGAAGGCAGTTACTGGGGCGTTTGGACCTCGACGAACTCGGGTATGGGCTGGGCTGCAGCGCCGGTGACGAACGGGCGTGACTGCGTATGGTCAGCCGACGGGTCCACCCTCGTAGCGGCCGGGACCACGCTGGCTGCTTCCACGAACGGGGGCGCCACCTGGGCCTTGTTTTCCCCCACCAACACCACGTGGTGGTCCGCGGCCAGCTCGTGGGATGGGACCAAGTTGGTGGCGGCAACCTATGGTCCCTGGGACTGGGACATCATGTTAGGCGGCTCCCCCGGGGTCATTTATGTCTCCAAGGATTCCGGCTGCACCTGGACGATGACCAGCGCGCCGAGCAACTATTGGCGGGGCGTTGCCTCCTCCGCAGACGGCTTCAGACTGGTGGCGGTCGCTTCTCCCTCTCCATATACTCCCTCTATCTATAGCTCGGCCGATGCAGGAGCGAGCTGGGTCTCAAACAGTGCGCCAAACCTGGCGTGGGTCTCCGTTGCCTCTTCCGCGGACGGGTGCAGGCTGGTGGCTGCCGAGAGCGGGGGGAGTATCTACACCTCTCAGACGATCCCCAAACCTGTCCTGAGCGCGACCCGGTCTGGAAGCGATCTTCTCCTCTCTTGGACCGTGCCGTTGATGCCGTTTGTCCTCCAGCAGAGCGCCAATCTGAGCGATCCAAATTGGACGGATGTGTCGGCGCAACCCGTCTTGAATTCCGCCTGCCTCCAACAGCAGGTGATCGTCCACGCCCCTGGGCGCTGCCGCTTCTACCGACTGAGGAACTTATGACGTGCTGCGGGGCTGATTTGCCCGCGTGGCACCCACCCTCTGGAGCCATTCACGGGGGCTTGGGCGAGGTCGGAGGGGTTGCTTCCAGGACCCGCAACGCAACGAGGACTGCGGCGTCACGGAGACCCCCTTTGCTCCAGCGGGACGGGGACCCGGGCACCGTCGAGGCCACAGCGGCCGCCATTGCGGCAAGAGCCAGGAAATATCGAATGTGCTTCATGGCCGGAGTGTAAATCGAAACCTCAAATTGTGAAGCTCGCTTCTGGCAACGGACCAGTGAGGTCGGAGACGGAGTCCCCGGCGGGCCCCTCACCCCGACCCTCTCCCCTTCCGAAGGGGAGAGGGAGAAGCGGCGGCAGTCCCTGGAATTTCCAGGCGTCTCCGCATCTTCAAGCCGCCGCCCGGAATTCGCCCTCTCCCCTTCCGAAGGGGAGAGGGAGAAGCAGCGGCAGTCCCTGGATTTTCCAGGCGCCTCCGCATCTTCAAGCCGCCGCCCGGAATTCGCCCTCTCCCCATCCGACTCGCCGCGCTGCCGCGCCGTCGCAGCGGGTGGGGAGAGGGTTGGGGTGAGGGGCCTCCCCGCGATGGCGCTCGCGCCTTCACTGAGGCGCTGCCGCTTCTGCGCCCCGCCTCATTCCAAACAGCCGGCCAATTTATAGCGACTCTGACATTGACCCTGTGCCGCCTGCGTCTATCATGGCCGAAACGTTGCCAAACATGAGCCCTATGAAAACAGATAATCAATCTTCTCCCACGGATAAACCGTCAAGAAACCGCTTGGCGGTCGGTGTTCTCCTCGCGGCTGTCCTGCTCGGCTCGGCAGTCTTGAGCGGCCAGCAAGGCCAGGCGGCCGAGAAGCTGGCCTCGGCCGACAAGAACAGCTTCCAGGAGGTCACTGCCCAACTGGACCCGGGCGGCGACTTTTATTTCTATTTGAGCACCGAAAAACTGCTCGAGGGCATTTCCGGCAAGATCTCCGGCTTGCGCAACCTATTCGGGGCCATGCCCAACGTCACATCCGAGAGCCGTGAGAACATCAACAAGGGCTTCGACATCGCCACGCGCGTGATCAAGCACAGCGGCATCGAGGACATCAGCGGGCTGGGCATGAACTCCGTCGCCCTGGAGACCAACCTCTACCACGGCAAGCTGCTGTTGCACCATTACAAGGGCAAGGGCTCCGGTTTCCTCTGGACGGCCTTCGGCAAGACGGTGCATCCCCTGTCGGGCCTGGGCCTGCTCCCCACAAACACGGTGCTGGCCGCCTTCTCGGACTGCGACCTGGCCATGGTTTGGTCCGCCATCGAGAAGGAGGCCGCCCAGTCGGGATTCCCCCAGGCCGAGGAGTTGCTCAGGCACGTGTCGGACGGTTTTCAGATGGCTACAGGTCTGCAGTGGGACCAGGTGCTCGCCTCGCTCGGCGGCGAATACGGCCTGGTTTTCACTCTGGACCAGACCAAGAAACTCACCCTCCCGGTCCCCCTGCCCGAGCCCCTGGAAATCCCCGAACCGGGCCTGATGCTCGTCCTGAAGGTCAAAGACAACACGATCTTCGACCGCGTGGACAAGGCCCTCAAGGACTCGGGCCAGCAAGTCGAGTCAACCGACAGGCCCGGCCTCAAGATGCGCACGGTGTCCATCCCGCTGCCGCTGCCCCTGCCGTTGCGCCCCAGCATCGCCCGCACCGGCGATTGCCTCCTTGTCGCGACCACCGACACCCTCATCGAGGAGGCGCTGGCCGTCCAGGCCGGCCAAAAGCCCGGGCTCAAATCCACCCCGGAATTCCTCCACTTGGCCCAGGGTGTCCCGGACCAGGGCAACAAGTTCTGCTTCATCAGCCGGCGCCTGGGAGAAACCGTCGGCATGCTCCAAAGCCGCGCCTTGAGCGCCGCGGGCAATGCGGACGACAAACAGAGAGCGTGGCTCCACTCCTTCTTGACCTCGGCCAACGTGTCCTGCTGCTATGATGTCTGGGGCAATACCGACCAGGGTTGGCTCCTGGTGGGCAACGGCAATCAGCACCCGGCCAAAGTGCTCCTGGCGGCCTCGGTTGCCCCGGCTGCCATTGCCGCGGCGGTCGCACTCCCGGCTATCGCCAAGGCAAAGGCCAAGGCACAGGAAATCAAGGCTGAACGGCAGAACAAGGAGAAAGACAAGGACCAGTGAGGCCCGTCATGGCGTTTGCCGGGTGGTCCGCCCGGTACTAAGGGCTGTGCAAGAAACATCCCTTGTCAAGGGCATGCGGATGGGCGATGATTGCGCGAATGGAAGCCGTGCGACGGGCCGAAGGGATGAGCGTCGAGGATTACTTGGCCGCCGAGCAGTACAGCGAGGTGCGCCACGAATACCTCGGGGGTTTGGTCTATGCGATGGCCGGCGCCAGCGATGAACACATCGCCCTCGCGATGAATCTTGCCTTCGCGCTGCGCAATCATCTCCGAAACACGGCTTGCCGGGTCCAAATGTCGGATGGCAAGGTCCGTCTGCAGTTGGCGGGCGAGGACGTTTTTTATTACCCGGACGTGATGGTGGCCTGTGACCCGCGCGATCAGGACCGCTACTTTAAGCGCCTTCCCAAAGTCATTATCGAGGTGTTGTCCGAGGGCACCGAGGCCATCGATCGCCGCGAGAAATTCCTCAGCTATCGGCAAATCGAGACCCTGGAGGAATATGTCCTGGTGGCCCAGGAGAGAATGGAGGTGAGCGTCTTCCGGCGCGCGGACCGCTGGCAACCGGCCATCCTGCGAGGGCCGGATGAAGTCCTGCGGTTGGCGTCCTTGGATTTCAAGCTGCCGCTCAAGGCCGTTTACGAGGGTGTGGCCGTGTGAGCGGCGCCCGGTCCGAGCCCGGGCACATACCTCCGCCTCCTCGGCGCGCGCAGCCAAAGTCGCGAAGTCCCGCCGGTTGTCTTGACGACCGCATAGAATCTGATGATCTGATCTTTGGCGCCGTGCCGGGCCTGAGGGTCATTGAACCTCAATAGGCTCGGTAGCCTGCGGTCTGGCTGGTGCGGCGGGCCAGTTCGTTGGCGTAGTGGCGGCCGAGCGTGGCGCGGTGCTCGTCCAGCCAGGCGGTCAGCCGGGTGGCGCCCAGGGGCGGGGCGTCCACGCAGAGCCGGCCTTCCATCAGGCCGCGGATCTCCTGGCGCGTGAGGACGACGTCTCGCACGAGCAGCCCCAGGGCCCGTCCGCCCCAATACCCCAGGGCGGGAGGGACGCCGACGATCAGCCGTTTGAGGCCCAGCGCCCGCCGGACCGTCTTCGCCAGTTCCCTGTAGGTGAAGGTCTCAGGCCCAATGGCGTTGACGATTTCATCCGCCCCACCCATTGCCTTTTCAACCGCCGCCGCCGCCAGGTCATCCACATGGATCGGCTGGAGCTTATAGTCTCCGGAGCCGAAGACGGCGAAGACCGGCAGATGGCGGAGGGACCAGGCGATGTTGTTGATCAGGACGTCCTCCTTCCCAAACAGGACGGCCGGGCGCAGGATGAAATAGGAGACGCCCAGGGCCTTGAGCGCCAACTCCACCTCGGCCTTGCCCCGGAAATAGGACAGGTCCGACTTGAGGTCCGGGTTGGTGATGCTGAGGTGAACGATCCGCCGCACTCCCGCCTCCTGTGCGGCGTGGAACAGGACCTTCGTGTTGCGCACCGCTTCACTGTGCGAGAAGAGCCGGTGCTCGAACCGCACCCAATACGTATTGAACAGCACGTCCACGCCCCGAAGCGACTCGCGCAACCGGCCGGGCTCTGCGAAATGAAAAGGAAACGCCCGGACCGTGTCGCCGAACGGGTTCTCCCGCCCCAAGGAGTTGGTCAGTGTTATGACCTCGTGGCCTTCGTCGAGCAATCGCTCGGCAATACAGCGGCCTGAGTAGCCAAACGCCCCGGTCACGGCGGTCTTCATCTTGAATCTGCGATTTCCGTTACACCGGAATCTACACGAAACCGGCCGGGTTGTCAGGTGGATGCCGGCACGAGCGGCGCCGGCAAGGGGGCGTGAGACAGAATTCTTCTTGGACCCGCAGGTCGTAGCTCCCAGAGTTGATCTGGCTCTTCAATCCTTCGTTTCCTCCGTTTCCTTCTGTTCCTTTCCTGCATCCCGTCGGCTGGGCACAGGAACAGAACAGAAGGAAACGGAGGAAACGAAGAGGCGGCCTGATGCGGCGGCATCGATCGGGGCTGTGCCAGTTTGTATCTGGATTGGCCGTTGCGCTCAGTCAAAATCCGAGCAACTGAGGAAGTAGTGGCAGCGGGGGCAGCGCAGGTGGCATTTCTGATTCTGCAGCTCGTGGCCGCAACGGGGGCACCAGCGCCAGGGTTCTCCCTGGAGCGGGCGCGCCGCCGGATCCGGGGCCGGAGGAGCCTCCGGCAAGGAATCCACATCTTCTTTCCGGTCATCAGTCATGAGAAACCGCTCGGACAGGAGAGCGGGACAATCAAGCGAGAGAGCCTTAGAGTGAGTGGAGCGAAATGACTTTCAACTCCTTCACACGGAACATCGGTTTGCCAGGTTTCTCGGAGGTGTAGAATTCTTGGGCTCCCAACCGCAGAGCGGCGGCAATGTGAAGCGCATCCACGGCGGCAAGGCCGTATTTTTCGGCGAGGGCCTGCGCGTCGTCGCCCAATTGTTCGTCGAGCGGTTGCAACGCGGCTTCCGCGAAGTGGGATTGGTAAAAGGCCGTCTCAACAGGGCGCTTCTCAAAAGCCGGCTTGGGCAGCAATTCGAGTTTTGCCAGTTGCGAGGTGGCGAACTCGCGCTCCGAATCTTCAAGGACGCGCAGGGCGGCCGGGCGCAATTCCGCATTCTTCCACGCGGCAAGCAAAACGCCGCTGTCCAGGTAAGTCACCATCGGACACCTCCACGCCGCTCTCGAATCTCAGCTTCCAGTTCTTCCAGAGTCAAGTCCGGGCCGCGCTCGTGTTTGCCTTTTTCCAGCAGCGCTGCCAGCCTGCGCCCGCACGCCGTCGTTGGTTCCCATGGCGCGGTTTCTTTTCGAGCCAGCTTCTCCTCGATGGCGCGCACAATGAAGCCGCTGCGTCCATGTCCAGGTGGCGGGATGTGCTCCAAAATCCGCGCAGGGATCTTGACACTGACTGTAACCGATTTTGTCATACCCAAAGGTACTACCAAAGCGGAGATTGAAGTCAATCCTGCAATAGGCATCGGGGGGGGGTGCATCCTCGTCAGTACCACCATGCGAGCCATGAGTGAGGGCGAGTGCCCATGGCCCAGGAACTCATCCCGGAGGGATGACAGATGGTAGCCGGGGGTCGAGCCGCAGCGAGACCCCCGGTTCGGCGGCAGTGTGGGTGTGCATCCCGGAGGGATGCCAGAAGGCCGCCTGCGCCAGGTGTGCAACGTTCTGGCACCCCGTTCCGGGGTGCAGGCCCCTTTTGGCCGCAAACCGGGGGTCGCGGCGAGCCGCGACCCCCGGCTACCATCTGGCAACCCTCCGGGTTGCCCCGAGCGTGTGCTGGGGCTCGGCTGCGAGCCGCCGGTCCTGACCGGAGGTGGTGGTACTGACGAGATACACCCCTCAGCGCCAGATCCGAGAGTCGGGGCTTTACAAACCGCGCCCTTTTGGGTTAACCCTGTGGGCCAACGAATTATGAACTCGTGGTTGCTCTCCGTTTTCCCGGCCGGGTTTTCATCCCGCATCTGGCTTGGTCCATCCCGGTCATCTGCGGCTCCATCACATCGCCGGAACCCATGCGGTTCGGGGAGGGTCTGAACACAACGACAGGCAGATGCGCAGCAGCGGCTCATGAGGATGACTGGCCAACAGCCCAAAGTGCTCCTGGGGGAGAAATGGGGGCGATTGCCGCTTTACCACTCACACTGCAGAGGAACAAGGAGCGATTCCATTGAACAATCCTGAATTGAAACCAAACGCGGCAAAATCCGAAGGCCCGCCCGGTTCGGTCTCGGGGCCATCTGCCCCCGCCAAGCGGCCCCGCTGGGCCTTGGCCTTCATTGTGTGCCTAGCCCTGGCTGTCATCGCCCTTCTTCTGCTTCACCACGGACCCGCTGCCCAGGCAAACCGAGCCAAAGCCGGGGCCACCCTGCCCGCCGTGCAGGTGCCCGCGGCGGTCGTGCAAAAAGGGGACATGGGGGTTTACCTCGATGCGTTGATAGGCACGGTGATCCCGGTCTATACGGCGCAGGTCAAGAGCCGGGTGGATGGGCAGCTCATGAGCGTGAGCTACGTCGAGGGCCAAATGGTTCGCGAGGGCGATCCGCTTGTGGAGATTGATCCACGTCCCTACCAAGCCCAGCTAACTCAGGCCGAAGGGCAGTTGGCCCGAGACCAGGCCCTGCTGACAAATGCGTGGCTCGATTTGGATCGCTACCAGAAGTCTTACAGCGAGGCCGAAAAGTCGATCCCCAAGCAGCAGCTCGATACTCAAAAGGCCACCGTCCATCAATACGAAGGGATCGTGAAGCTCGACCAGGGCCAGGTAGATAACGCCAAGCTGCAAGTGACCTACTCCCACATCAACGCCCCCATCTCCGGACGGGTCGGATTCCGCCTGGTGGACCCGGGCAACATTGTCCATGCCACCGATACCAATCCCCTGGCCGTGATCACACAGCTCCAGCCCATCACCGTGGTGTTCAGCGTCCGCCAGGACGATCTGCCCCAAGTCCTGGAGCCTTTGCGCCAGGGCCAAAAACTTTCAGTCGAGGCCTATGATCGTGACCAGAAAAAGAAGATCGCCACGGGGACGGTCCTGACGCCCGACAACCAGGTCGATGTGGGCACCGGGACGTTCAAGATCAAGGCGATGTTCACCAACGAGGACAATTGTCTTTTCCCCAACCAGTTCGTCCGGGTGAGACTGATTCTCCGGACGGAACATGACGCGACGCTGGTTCGGACCGAGGCCATCCAGCGCAACCCCCAGGGGCCCTTCGTGTACGTCATTCAGACCAACCAGACCGTCACGATGCGGCCCGTCTCGCTGGGCGCAGCCAATGAGACGATGACCGCCGTGGGCGGCGTCGAGCCGGGTGAGGTCATCGCAACGGACAATTTCAACCGGCTCATGGAGGGCGCGAAAGTGGCGGTGAGCAAGCCGGCGGAACCGTCCAAGCCGGGCAGTGGCAAGAGCGCCAAGCTGGCGCTGGAGATGCCCCGAGACAGCCAGGGACAGAAGCCCAAATGAGCCCTTCGCGCCCCTTTATCCTCCGGCCGGTGGCGACGTCGCTGTTGATGGCGGCGATTTTGCTGGCCGGCGCGGTGGCCTACAAACAACTGCCCGTCTCCGCGTTGCCGGAGGTGGATTATCCCACAATCCAGGTCGTGACCTTCTACCCCGGGGCAAGCCCGGATGTCGTGGCCTCGGCGGTCACCGCGCCGCTGGAGCGCCAGTTCGGCCAGGTGCCGGGCCTCAACCAGATGACCTCGACCAGCTCCGGCGGCTGCTCGGTCATCGTCCTGCAGTTCGTGCTCAACCTCAACATTGACGTTGCCGAGCAGGAGGTCCAGGCCGCTATCAATGCCGCACAGACCTATCTGCCCCCCGATCTGCCCGCCCCGCCCATTTACAGCAAATCCAACCCCGCCGATGCCCCCATCCTGACTCTGGCGCTGACCTCAAAATCCGTTCCCTTGTCCCAGGTCGAGGACCTGGCGGACACGCGGCTGGCCCAGAAAATCTCACAGTTGCCCGGGGTGGGGCTGGTCAGCATCAGCGGGGGCCAGAAGCCAGCGGTG
Source organism: uncultured bacterium (assembly GCA_963749495.1). Classification (GTDB taxonomy): domain Bacteria; phylum Verrucomicrobiota; class Verrucomicrobiia; order Limisphaerales; family UBA8199; genus CAVQND01. The sequence continues at coordinate 886,130 of CAVVMW010000006.1, read as the reverse complement.
CGGGTCCAGGTCAATCCGACGGCCCTCTCCGCCATGGGGATCACGCTGGAGGAAGTGCGCACCGCCCTGCAGCAGACCAGCCTCAACCAGGCCAAGGGCAACTTCGACGGGGCCCGCCAAGCCTATCAAATCAACGGCAACGACCAACTCCTGACCAGCCAGGATTACCGCGCGGTCATCATCGCTTACCGCAACGGCGCGCCGGTGGTCCTGGCGGACGTGGCGACCGTGATTGACGACGTCGAGAACGTCAAACAGGCCGCCTGGATGAACAACACCCCGGCGGTCATTCTGAACATCCAGCGCCAACCGGGCGCCAATATCATCCAGGTCGTGGACCGCATCAAGGCCCGCTTGCCCCAACTCAAGACCACGCTCCCGGCCGGCATCGCGGTGTCCGTGCTGACCGACCGCACCACGACGATTCGGGCCTCGGTGCGGGATGTCCAATTCTCGCTGATGCTGTGCGTGGTCCTGGTGGTCATGGTGATCTTCTTGTTCCTGCGGACCTTCTCGGGGACCGTCATCCCGAGCGTGGCGGTGCCGCTTTCCCTGGTCGGCACCTTCGGCACCATGTACCTCCTGGGCTACAGCTTGAACAATCTCACGCTGATGGCGCTGACGATCTCGACCGGGTTCGTGGTCGATGACGCCATCGTGATGATCGAGAACATCGCGCGCTATGTCGAGGCCGGAGAGCCTCCGCTCCAGGCCGCCCTCAAGGGCGCCGAGCAAATCGGCTTCACGATCATGTCACTGACCGTTTCGCTCATTGCCGTCTTGATTCCGCTGCTCTTCATGGCCGATATCGTCGGGCGGTTGTTCCGGGAATTCGCCATCACCCTGGCGGCGACGATCCTGATCTCGGCGGTCGTTTCGCTCACGCTCACCCCCATGATGTGCGCCCGGCTGCTGCGCCACAAAGCGGACGCCGAGCGAGGACGTTTCTACCGCGTCTCCGAACATGTGCTCCAGCGGATCATCGGCTTTTATGGCAGGACGCTGCGATGGATCCTCAAACACCAGGGGGCGACGTTGTGCGTTGCCGCGGGCACGCTCGGGCTGACCATCTTTCTCTACGTGGTCGTCCCCAAGGGTTTTTTCCCCGTGCAGGACACCGGCGTCATTCAAGGCATCTCCGAGGCGCCGCAGACCATCTCCTTTGCCGCCATGGCCCAAAAGCAACAGGCCCTGGCCCGGGTCATTCTCCAGGACCCGGCGGTCCAGAGCGTTTCCTCCTTTATCGGCGTGGATGGCATCAACACCACCCTGAACAGCGGGCGCATCCTCATCAACCTCAAACCGCTGGAGGAGCGCACTCTGGACGCCACGGCCGTGATGCACCGCCTGCAAAGCCAACTGGCCGAGGTGGACGGCATCACGCTTTACATGCAGCCCATCCAGGACCTGACGGTCGAGGATCGCGTGAGCCGCACGCAGTTCCAGTACACGCTGGAGGACCCCGATGCCAAAGAGCTGAACAGTTGGACCGCGCGGCTGCTGGAGCGGCTCAAGGGGCTGCCGCAACTCCGCGACGTGGCCACCGACCAACAAGCCGAGGGGTCATCCACACGCCTGGTCATCGACCGCCGGACCGCCTCCCGGCTCGGCATTACGCCCCAGGCCATTGACAACACCCTCTATGACGCCTTCGGCCAACGCCAGGTCTCGACCCTCTTCACCCAGTTGAACCAGTATCACGTGATCCTGGAAGCGATGCCGGACTTCCAACTGAGCCCGGCCAAACTGCAGAATATTTACATCCGCTCGGCCAGCGGCGGCGAGGTGCCGCTCAGCGCGTTCACGCATTTGGAGCAGGGCACGGCGCCGCTCTCGGTGAACCATCAGGGGCAGTTTCCCGTCACCACCTTTTCGTTTAACCTGGCCGCGGGGGCCTCCCTGGGGAGCGCCACCAAGGCGGTCGAGCAGGTGCAAACCGAACTCAAAATGCCGCTGAGCATTCAATCGGCCTTCCAGGGCACGGCCCAGGCCTTCCAGGCCTCCCTGCGCAACGAACCGCTCCTCATCCTGGCCGCGCTGATCACCGTCTATATCGTGCTGGGCGTCCTCTACGAGAGCTACATCCACCCCATCACGATCCTCTCGACGCTGCCCTCGGCGGGAGTGGGGGCCATTCTGGCGCTGCTGGTGTGCGGCTTGGAGCTGACCGTCGTGGCCCTGATCGGCATCATCCTGCTGATCGGCATCGTGCAAAAGAACGCCATCATGATGATCGATTTCGCCCTGGACGCCCAACGCAAGGAAGGCAAGGAGCCGGCGGCGGCGATTTACGAGGCCTGCCTGCTCCGTTTTCGGCCCATCGTGATGACGACCATGGCCGCGCTCCTGGGGGCCTTGCCCCTGGCGCTGGGCAGCGGGACCGGCTCGGAACTGCGCCGTCCGCTGGGCATCGCCATCGTGGGCGGGCTGCTCATCAGCCAGGTGCTGACGTTGTACACCACACCCGTCATCTACCTGTTCTTCGAGCGCCTGGCCCTCAGGATGGCCAGGTCGCGAGCCGGTGCCCGAAGAACCGTGGAGGCCGCTCCCGCCGGAGCGTCGTCATGAACCTTTCCGCCCCCTTTGTCCGGCGCCCGGCAGCCACCACGCTGCTGCCGGGCTCATCACATTTAGAAAACGCAACCTGCGCGGCAGAGCAAGACCTGTCGGGATCTGACCTGGTGGCGCAACAGCGATGCGAACAAGATGTTGGTGTCGACGACGATGCGTGCGGGGTCCACAGGTCGCCTTATTTGCCAAAACGCCGCTCATTCTGGCGCCACCAATCTGCCTTAATCTCCTCGGACAGTTGCCGGGCGGCTTCCTCGGTGAGTCTGCTGCGACAAGCAATGCTTTCCAGGCGCAGCCAGCTCACGAATTCGTTGACCTCGTCCGTAGTCATGCCATCGGTCGGGAAGGTGAGCCGGACCACGCCATTGTCTGCTCGCACGTCAATCATGGCAGGAGTGTACCGCGAGAACTCGCCGACGGCAAGCGCTATGCCGGGGCGTTGCTCCGCCCATTTAACCCCTTAACCCCCCAACCCTGTTGAACCTCTCCGCCCCGTTCGTCCGGCGCCCGGTGGGCACGACGCTGCTGACGGCAGCGATCGCCCTGGCCGGCGCCGTCGCGTTCAGGTTCCTGCCCGTTTCGCCCCTGCCGCAGGTCGATTTCCCGACCATCACGATCGGCGCGGGCTTGCCGGGGGCCAGCCCCGAGATCATGGCCTCAGCGGTGGCCGCCCCCTCGAGCGCCAGTTGGGCCATATCGCCGGCGTCAATGAGATGACCTCCGCCAGCTACCTGGGCACGACCTCCATCACTTTGCAGTTCGACCTCAATCGCAATATTGATGGGGCCGCCCGCGATGTTCAGGCCGCCATCAATGCGGCCCGCGCCTTTCTGCCCTCCAACCTGCCCAGCAATCCAACCTATCGCAAAGTCAATCCTGCCGACGCGCCCATTCTGATCCTGGCCCTGACCTCGCCCATTTATAACCGGGGCCAGCTCTACGATGCCGCCTCGACCATCATCCAGCAGCGGCTCTCCCAAGTCCAGGGCGTCGGCCAGGTCAGCGTCGGCGGCAGTTCCCTGCCCGGCGTGCGCGTTGAGGTCAACCCGACCCAGTTGAACGCCATGGGCCTGGGCCTGGAGGATGTCCGCTCGATGCTCAGCCAGCAGAATGCCAATATGCCCAAGGGCCAGTTGGCCGGCCCCCTGAGCACCACGGACCTGGGGGCCAACGACCAGTTGCTCAAGGCGGCGGACTACCGGCCGCTCATCGTCTCCTTTCACAACGGGGCGGCCGTCAAACTCTCGGACGTGGCCGACGTGCAGGACTCGACCGAGAACATCCGCGCGGCGGGGTTTGTCAACGGCCAGCCCTCCGTGCTGGTGATCGTCTTTCGCCAGCCGGGCGCCAACATCATCGAGACCGTGGACCGCGTCCGCAACGCCCTGCCCTCGCTCAAGGCCTCCATCCCGTCGGCCATCGACCTGACAGTCGTGATGGACCGGACCACCACCATTCGGGCCTCGGTGCACGACGTGGAAAGGAACCTGACCATCTCGGTCGGGCTGGTCATCCTGGTGGTATTTGTTTTCCTGCGCAGTGGGCGGGCGACCCTTATCCCGAGCGTGGCTGTGCCCGTCTCGTTAATCGGCACCTTCGGCATCATGTACCTGTGCGGCTACACCATCGACAACCTCTCGCTGATGGCCCTGACGATTTCGACCGGCTTCGTGGTGGACGATGCGATTGTGGTGATTGAAAACGTGACCCGCCACCTGGAAAACGGATTGACCCCTATGGAGGCGGCCCTCCGAGGGGCGCGCGAGGTCGGGTTCACGGTCATGACCATCAGCATCTCGCTGATCGCCGTGTTCACTCCCATCCTGCTCATGGGCGGCATTGTCGGCCGCCTCTTCCGGGAGTTTGCCGTCACCCTCTCGGCGGCCATCCTGGTGTCGCTGGGGGTTTCGCTGACGGCGACGCCGATGATGTGTTCGCGGCTGCTCAGGTCCAAGGCCGACGAGCAGCACGGGCGCCTCTACCGGGCGGGCGAGAAGGTCTTCGCGTGGTTGCTGGGCCTTTACGAGCGCAGCCTGGGCCGCGTCTTGCGGCATCCGGGTCTCACGATGGCGGTCCTGCTGCTGACCGTCACCCTCAATGTCGTGCTGTTTATCAGGGTGCCCAAGGGCTTCTTTCCGCAGCAGGACAACGGCACGGTGTTCGGCGGCATGATGGGGGCGCAGGACGCCTCGTTTCAGGCCATGCGATCGGCTGCCGACCGCTTCGTGAGCCTCATCAAGACCGACCCGGCGGTGGCCAACGTGATGGCCTTTACGGGCGGGGGCGGCGCGGCCAACGGCGGTTTCGTTTATGTGGGATTGAAGCCGGTGGGGGAGCGCAATATCAGCTCCAGCCAGGTCATCGCCCGGCTGCGTCCAAAACTGGCCCAGGTGCCGGGCGCCACCGTCTTCATGCAAGCCGGCCAGGACCTGCGCATCGGCGGGCGCCAGAGCAACGCCCAGTTTCAATACACCATTCAGAGCGATAACCTGGAGGACCTGGTCAAATGGGGGCCCCGGGTCTTGCAAGAGATGCGCAAACTGCCGGGCTTTACCGACGTCAACAGCGACCAGCAGAACAACGGGTTGCAGGCCTGGCTGGTCTATGACCGGTTGACCGCCTCCCGGCTGGGCCTCAGCGCCCAGGCCATCGATGATACCCTTTATGACGCCTTCGGCCAGCGGCAGGTCTCGACCATGTACACGGCGCTCAACCAGTACCACGTCGTCATGGAGGTCGATCCCCTCTTCTGGCAGGGCCCGCAAGGCCTGAGTGACATCTACTTCCACTCGACCAACAGCAGCGGGCAGGTCCCCTTGAGCGCCATCACTCGTTATGAGCCAAACACCGCCCCCATCACGGTGAGCCACCAGGGACAGTTTCCCGCCGTGACCGTCTCGTTCAACCTTGTCCCCGGCGTGGCCTTGAGCGATGCCGTCCGCGCTGTGCAACAGATGCAACAGCGCATCGGCCTGCCAGCCCAGATTCACGGAAGCTTTGCCGGGACCTTGCAGGCCTTTCAGACCTCGCTGGCCAGCGAACCGATTCTCGTTATCACCGCCCTGCTGGCCGTCTATATCGTCCTGGGCATCCTCTATGAGAGTTACATCCATCCGGTCACCATTTTGTCCACCCTGCCCTCGGCTGGGGTCGGCGCGGTCCTGGCGCTCATGGTCTTTAACACCGACCTGAGCGTCATCGCCCTCATCGGCGTGGTGCTGCTCATCGGCATCGTCAAGAAAAACGCCATCCTGATGATTGACTTCGCCCTGGCCGCCCAGCGGGAGCAAGGCAAACGCCCGGTCGAGGCGATTTACCAGGCCTGCCTCCTGCGCTTCCGGCCGATCATGATGACGACCATGGCCGCCATATCTGGCGCCTTGCCCCTGGTCCTGGGAAGGGGGGCCGGCTCGGAACTGCGCCGCCCGCTGGGCATCGCCATCGTGGGCGGACTGCTCGTGAGCCAGGTGCTCACGCTCTATACGACACCGGTGGTCTATTTGGAGATCGACCGCTTGCGGCTCCGATGGGAAACGTGGCGGCGCCGGCCGACGCCCGCCGCCCCGCACCCCGCCTTGGGAGCCGATGGCGCAACGGCCAAATGACTTTGAATATGCTGAACCCCTCATCCAGTGGGAAGTGGGATGGGACACACCACCCGGCCCGTCTCCATCAACCGACCCCAAGCCCGCAGGTTTTGGACTGCGGCAGTCCTCTGCCGCTTTTCAGTCCCTGGTTCTGGGAACGCGAAAGTGGCAGAGGACTGCCGCAGTCCAAAACGCTTCGCAGCCTCGGGGCCCCTGACCGGTTCATGGTCCCAATGCATTGGCAGAAGCCAAAGGGGGCTCTCCATGAACCCAAGCGAAGCCCGCAACGTTTTGGACTGCGGCAGTCCTCTGCCGCTTTCTCGTCCCCAGGGCCCAAAAAGCGCCAGAGGACTGGCGCACTCCAAAACGCTTCGCGCCAGGCGAGGCCACTCTGGTTCATGATCCCAAGGCATGCGGCCTCCGCCGCCTGGCTGCTGGCCTTGCTCTTGACGGGCGGCTGCAACCTGGCCCCCCGCTATCAACGGCCGCCGGTGCAAACCCCCGCCGCGTACAAGGAACTCGCCCCGCAAAGCCCCGACGCCACGAATATCTGGAAAGTGGCCGAGCCCAAAGATGCCGTCATTCGCGGCAAGTGGTGGGAAGTGTTCAACAACCCCCAATTGAATGCCCTCGAAGAGGCAGGTCGCCGTTTCCAACCAGAACGTGGCCGCCGCTTTCGCCAGTTTCCTTTCAGCCCGGGCCATGGTCAAGGAGGCGCGGGCGCAATTGTTCCCGACGCTGGCCGCCAGCCCGAACGTGACCCGGTCCAGGGGCGGCGCTCTCGGAGCCGGTGCCGCGGGCGGGGGTTCGACCGTCACCGACTTCTCGCTCCCGCTGGATGCCTCCTGGCAACTCGACCTCTGGGGCCGGATTCGCAACACCGTCAACGCCAATGCCTTTGAAGCCCAGGCCACCACCGCCGACCTCGAAAACACCCGCCTGACAGCCCAGGCGGAGTTGGCCGCCGATTTCTTCCAGCTCCACTCCCAGGATACGCTCAAGCAGTTGTACGATGACACCGTCCGCGCCTACCGGGAGTCACTCCAGTTGACCCAGGTTAAGCTCGACAACGGCCTGGTTTCGGACGAGGACGTTGCCCAAGCCCAGACGCAGCTTGCGACCGCCGAAGCCCAGGCCACCAACCTGGACATCCTTCGGGCCCAACTCGAGCACGCCATCGCCCTGTTGATCGGCAAACCCCCTGCCGCCCTTTCCATCCCGGTCGAACCGCTCAACGCAAGCCCGCCCCCCGCCCCCTGGGGCGTTCCCTCCCAACTCCTGGAACGGCGTCCCGATATTGCTGCCGCCGAACGCCGTGTCGCGGAGGCCAACGCCCGCATCGGCGTGGCCAAGGCCGCCTACTACCCTAACGTGACATTGAGCGCCTCAGCAGGCCTTCAAAGCGGCTCACCCTCAAGCCTGTTCAACTGGTCCAGCCGCTTCTGGTCGGTCGGTGCCGGCCTGGCCGAGACCATCTTCGATGCCGGCCTGCGCAAAGCCACGGTCCAACAATTCCGGGCCGACTACGAGAATACAGTCGCCAAGTACCGCCAGACCGTACTGACCGCCTTCCAGGAGGTCGAGAATAACCTGGCCGCATTGCGAATCCTCGCCCACCAGGTGCAGCAGCAGGAGGCCGCCGTGACCTCCTCCGAGCGATTCTTGAAATTGGCCACGATTCGATGGGAACAGGGGCTTGACAGTTACCTCAACGTGATCATCGCTCAAACCACCTACCTGGCCAATCGGCAAACCCTCGTGAACCTTCGAGTGCAGCAAATGACCGCCAGCGTCCAACTCGTCGAGGCCCTTGGCGGCGGCTGGGATGCCTCGGAAATCCCCTCTCCCAGCAAACTGCTCTCCAACAAGAAACCGTGAAACCGGTCGCCTTCAAGCTCCCCAGCAAAACAGAGGGACGTTTTCGGGGATGTTGTCCGTTTTGGCATTTTTTCACACCTTCGTAGCGACGCCTGAAAACCGCGAAGCCCTCAGGCGTCGCGACGCGACGCGTAACCATTCCTGCGCCCCGAACCGTGGACCGAGGTCCACGGCTACCTTCACTGCGTCGCGACGCGACGCGCGCGCTGCGTCCGGTTCACCGCGTAGCGGTGGCCGATGGTAGCCGTGGACTTTCAGTCCACGGACCCGCGGCCCAATCTCCCCCGCGTCGCGTAGCGACACCTGAAAACCGCGAAGCCCTCAACTGTTACTGCCCCAACCGGAAGAAGCAGGCGCGGTTGGTTGGCGCATTCCAGGGCACTACGAACTGGTTGCTGGACAGGACTGGGGTGTTGGGGACTGGCAGCCAGGTGGCTGGAGGCGACAAAGAGGCGGCCCAGAACAGGCTGAAGTTCCCGGCGCTGGCAGGCCAAGCCAAAGCGAGTGCTTCGCAGCCAGGCAGCCGGTTGACGGTCAACGTGGCCGGGGGCGGGGGCGGGTCCGCGGCGCCGGGCGAACCCTCGAGCTCGGCTCGAGGGCCGCCAATTGCCGGCCAGACCCCAGGCAACCAGTGGGGCGTTCGGGTCAACCGCCACCAGCGAAAAGCCGCCGCCATCTGTAATGGGATACCAGGCCGGGTCCCAACTGAAGTCCAGAATCGGTTCGCCCACCGGACCGAGCAAGACCAGCGGCTGGCCGGCAGTGTCGAGCGAGCCGGAGAACTGGCCCGCGACGCGCGCGCCCGTGCCGTAGCGTGAGGCAAAGGCGGCAAGGTTGTGGACCACGACAATGGATTGGCCCGGGTCCAGGAGCAAAGGAACCAGGGCCTGGAAGGCGCCCTGGACATTGTCCAAATCGAGTTTGGCGGCCAGCCCGCCGTTGCGGGCGGCAAATTCCAGGCGGCTGTTGCCCAGGGTGACGCCCGGGATGAACAGGTTTGAAAAGACGTTCACGGGCGCGCCGGGCGTGCCGAGGCTGTTGGGCGTGAGCGTGGCCGTGGCGCAGGCGCCGCCGCCCAACGCATCGAGTTGGAGGCGGGCATGATGAAAGACTCCGTCGCCAAGCTGCAGCGTGCCGGCGGGCAGAGTGATGCTGCCGGCCGGTGCTCCATTCCAATAAAGGGAGACGTTGTTGGCAAGGTTCCAGGGGTTGAAAGCCAGGTCCAGGGCGAGGGTGTCTGGGGCCAGCGGCCAATCGGTGAAGGTGGCCAACGTGGTGCCGGGACCGCTCGGACCGAACCGGGAGACGGGCAAAAACAACAGCGAGACGCCCGCTGCCGCGGCCTGGTTCTGGGTGAACTGCACCGTGACATTGTCCAGGTCATGCGTCGCCCACAACCCGCCGGTGCGCGCGCCAAACGCCACCCGCGCCGGATAAGGGGCGGCGCCCACGATCAACGCGTTTTGCAGGACCGTTTCGGTCGGCCCGGGGGTGCCGTTGATGTCAGGGGTGAGCCGGGCCGTCACATAGGCATGGCTGGCCACGAACCAGACGATGACTTGCGCGCGATGGAACTTGCCATTGGCCATGTGGAACGAGGGGATGAAGGCATTGCCCACCTGCGCGCCGTTCCAGTGCAGTGAGATATGATTGGCGTTGGGCTCCTGGGGCGTCGGACCGTTGTTATAGACATCGAAGCCCAGGCCAATTGAACCGGTCAAGTTGGCTCTTCGCCGAAGAAGGGGCCGGCGCCGCTGGCGCCATAGACCCCCGTGTTGAGCAGGGCAAAGCCCAGCCCATCGGCTGGCACGGCGCCCGCAGGCGGCGTGATGCGGAAGTCGAACGTGGCGACGACCGAACTCCATGCGCCAGTGGCGCTTTGGTTAAAGGCGATTACGCCCAGTTCGCTGCCGTCGGCCGGCACCAGGCGCAGGAACCGGCCGGTGGAACCGGAGTCGGCCGGGAACACGATCGGCGCGGTAGTTCCGCTGTGGGTCAGGGTGTAGGGCGTGCCGGCGGTGTCGAAGTTCTGGGAGGTGGGGTTGCCGGCAACAACCGTCGAGGGCTTGCAGGAGGCGCGAAAATCGAAATCGGCGATGACCCGGTCACAACTGCCGGCGCCGGTCTGGTTGAAGGCGAGGCGATTTCGGGCGGGATTGGTGCTGCTGTTGAGCAGGCAGAGCAGAGCGCCGGAGGGGCCGTCGTTGGTCAGATAGGGTCCTGGCGGGCTGCCCAAGGTGGAGGCCACGAATCTGGTTGCATTGGGACCGCCCTCGAAATCGTTGGTGGCGTCGGCGCCCGACGGCGTCAACTGGCTCGGGGCGAATGTGAAATTGATAGGGCCGCTCAGGCGCGCCCCGGCCAGGTTGATAGTATTGGTCCCGGTGTTTTGGATCTCGACGAACTCAAAGTCTGCAGCCGCAAAGGGGCTGTTGGCCGGTGGCGGGGCGGGATGATACATGATTTCGGTGATGCGCAGCGAGGGCATCGCCTCCAGATAGAGGGCCCGGGCGGGAGGCTCCAGGCATTGGTGCAAAAGGCGCGGGCGAAAATCCCGGCATTATTGGTGAGCGTTACCGTGCCGCTGTAGAGGCGCGCGGAGGGGCTGAGCGCCCCGCCGTCGGCGCGGGGGTCGGTGGCATCCAGGGTGTAATACACCGAACCCAGGGGCGCGCTCATCGAAAGCAGCGCGCCGTTGGTTGCCAAAGCGGGCGCGGGCACGAATTGGCCGTCAATCCAGAGATAACGGCCCAGGAGCCACTTTCCCATTTGGCCGATGATGCCGGCGTAAGTCGCGGGGCTTGCGTAATCCACGTCCCAACCGCCGGCTGCCCCGTTGGGATTGGGCCAGACATAAATGCCCAGGCGCGGCCAGCGGATGAAATCGCGGGCCTGGGCCTCCCAGAGATAATTGGTGAGCTGATCGATGCGCGCAAAGATGTTCGTCACGTTCAACACGCCCAGCCGCAATGTGCCCCAGCGGTTGATGATCTTCTGATGGAAATCCGGGTCGGTGCGCAGTTGTCGCAGCCACAGGTTGTCGCTATCGCTCAGCAGCGGGTAGTACCATCCATTGGTCTTTCCCCCCTCCGCGTAATTGGCGTTTCCCAAACTCAGGTCCCAGTCCCAGATCGGTCCCGCCTGGATCTTCCCGTTGCGGTCCTTGCTCATGAAGTTCTTGAGCCGGATGGCGTCAATGTCCTTGGTGAATTCGGTGATCCAATGGAAATCCACAAAGGAATCCGACTCGATATAACTCGCGTACCCGCAGAGCGGGTCGCGCCAGTTCGGGCCGTAGAGGACCGCCTCGAAGGCGTTCACGTAATCGGCCAGGTACTCGTGTTGGGGCTGCGTGGGCGTCTTGGGCCGATACACTATCAGCTCCTGGCCGCTGGAGGTTGTAAAGGTCACTTTGCCGGGCTTTATCCTGTTCTTGTCAAAGATATAGCCGCCAGTCACCGCGGGCGGCGTGTTGTCCGACGGCGTCAGTTTCGCGATGTTCACCCGGCTTGGGCTCACCCGGATTTTCTCGAGCAGGACATAGATGCCCAGGTAATCGCCGTAGGTCAGCCGGCCCGGCGCGCTGCGCAAGAACAGTTCGACATAGCGCCGGCGCACGCTGTAGTGGCCCATCTGCTCGAACCACTCGAAGCTCAGGAAATTGTTCAGGAACGTCTTGTCGGAGTACGGCGGATACAGGACCCAGTTGTTGCCCGGCGGCTGCCCGAGCAGTTGCTGGTTGACCTGTTGGCCGTTTTCGCCATCCAGTTCGATCTTGTAGGGCAGCTTGGGGAAGCCCAGCGAGGAGTTGCCGTGCAGCCCAATGCCCAGCCGCCCCACGTAGTCGCCGGGGCTCAATAGCGTTGCGCGGCCGGCAGGGCCGTTCGTCTCGATGAAAATCGCATACGCGCCGATCTTCGAGACGTCCTGTATCGTCTGCCCCAGCGTGTCAACGACCACCAGCGGCAAATTGCTGCTGAAGTTGGTCAGGCTGGGGCTAATCAGAATGTAGTTGGCGGCGCTGACTTCGCTCGGCAGGCCATCCCGATAAGCCCGCGCCCGAATGACCGCGTCGGTGGAAAACCGGATGGCGTTGGTGCAGACGGGGGAATTGGTGCCCGGGGTCGAGCCGTCCAGGGTATAGTGAATCGAATCCGAATCGAAAGCGGCCAGGGCGGCCCAGAGTGTGTTGCTCGCATAAACGCCTGCCGGCGGCCAGAAGGTCACTGGCATCGGCGCCCGCGCGGAGCCGACGCTGTTGTTCCAGGTGCCGGGCGTCGGCGGATAGAGGTAAACTGGCGGTTGGGTGATTGCCCAATCGCCCGCTCCAAGCTGCGTCATCACGCAGCCATACGAGATGTCCGCGAATTGCGGCGGATAGGAGACAATCTCGCTCGCCTTGGTGACGCCGTCGGGCATGACCAGCGCCAGGTAGCCACCCGAATTCTTCAACTTGAAATTCGTGTGCAGCGGCGCGCCCGGCACCGCGCGGTCCTTGCCCGACGCAAAGACGACCAGAAAGGCGTTTGGCCCGAGGTTTGTCGAAGGAAGCCGCCATTGCGCAAGAGTGGCTGCCTGGTTGGAGAGATACCAGCCGCCGAGATCCACTGCGTTGGTGCCCGAGTTGTAAAGCTCAATCCAATCCGGAGACGACCCGTCCTCGTCGGCGAGCGTCGTCTGATTGATCGCCATGAACTCCGAGATCAGGACCCCGCCCCAAGCCGCGGCCGGGCAAAGCATCAAGGCAGTCAGCAGCAGCGGCAGCAGCCGGATAGGAGCGCGGACGCCTCGTCCGCGCCGCCCTGAATAGAGCCTGTCCCAAAAACGTCGCGAGTGGAGGACCTTTGTCGCAGCCTTTGTCGAAACCTTTGTCGGACTGGCCATTTCTCGACAAAGGTGCCGACAAAGGCTGCGACAAAGGCATGGAATCAGAGCTTTCGGGAAAGGCCCTGAACCGAAGCCCGGAGCATTGACAGAACTGGAGCCATCGCGTGACATGGCGGCGTGCGGATCAGGGTCTCACCCAAAGCCGGAAGAAGCGGGACTGGGCGGCGGTCGAGTTGGTGGACAGGAGCGAGCGGTCCGCAGGCGCGGCGCCGAATTCCTGGAGCAGGGACCAGCCATTGGCCGCGGGGCCAAGGCCGGCACGGTATTGAAGCTCGTAATCCAGGTTGGCCAGGGCATCGAACCCGAGCGAGAGCGAACTGGCGCCCTGCCGGTGGATGGAGTTGATGCGCGCGCCCGGGGGCCGGAACGTGGCATTGAGAATCCAACTGAGCGCATCGGCCATCAGGGCCTGGCCCTGCGGACCTGAGAGGAGTGTGGACCAGATATACAGGATCTTGCCGCCTTGGGCGGGTCCGGAGCCCAATTCGATAAAGCAAGCGGCATCTCCGTAGCTCAGCCCGGCGGGATTCGTCACTGTAATCCAAGGCACGTAGCGATGGGCGCTGGAAACCTGGCTGCGGTCCACCGAGCGGAGGCGCGGGTCGCCCGGCGGAAACGGGAAAACCGAGGGCGCCGAGTGCAGCAGGCTTTGGTTGGTGCAGACCACCATGCTCAAATTCGGGGGCGCTTGCTCGAAGGCATTGTAGAGGGGCAAGCCCAACTGGGGCAACAGCGGGTCCGGGGGGCCTGCCTGGTCATTGGGGCCGTAGCCGTAATAAAACGGAAACGGTCCCGTCGCCAGCGGCACGAGCGTGCCCCCGCCTGCCAGGTAGCGCGTGACCGCGCCCTTGGCATCGGCCTGCGCGACGACGGTTTTGACGTAGTTCTCGCCGCCCAGGTAAAAGGCCAGGGGAAAGCGCGCGGCGGTAAAGGTTACCCCGTCCACCAATTCGGCTTCAGTCAGGGCGCGCCACTTGAGATTCAGACCGGTGAGGGCGGCAAAGTTGGCGGCGGCGCCCTCCGTGCTGAGCGGCAGGAGGGCCATCTTGCCAGCCGGCAACCCGCTAAAGTTGGTCTGGAACGCCAGGAGCATCTGGCGCTGGCGCTCCTCCAGGGCAAAGGCTGCGGCGGCATTGGACAGAGCGGTTTGCACCGGTTGCCAGGCGCTTTGGGTCCCCGTGAAGGCGGTCAGGCCCATGGCCAAAGTGCCGGCAGGGTCCACTTGCCGGACGGAGTGTCCGGGCGGGACAAGGCCGTAGTCCAGGAGCACCATGCGGTTAAAGAGCATCGGCCACCCGCGCCAGGCCATGACCGGCTGCCCGCTCAATGACATCGCAGTGCCATCATCGAGCACCAGCTTCGGGGCCGCAGTCAAGGTTTGGGCTTCGGGCGGCGAATACGCTATCACAGCAGCGCAGGCCCCTGGGGCGCTGGCGGCCGCCAGGTTGGTCGCGGCGCGCAGCCCCTGCCGATAGGGCACCCCAAAAAACCAGTGCTGGCCGGCAACCAACCCCGCCAACGAGTGTGGATCGCCCCAGTCTTGCGGCAGAAGATAATCCCCTGCCAGCGGCGCGGAGATGAAGAAACCGTTGGTTCGGGGCCCAACGTCCGAATCGTCATAGGCCAGCGGTGTGGCCGATGGAACCACCGGCGCATTGGTTGGCAGCGTGCCCACGGTGAGGAGGTCGCCGTTCATGACCTGCACGAAATAGAGCGAACTGGGAGACTGCGCCGGGTGCCGGAGCAGGTTGGAGCCCAGCGTGATGAGTTGAGTCCCGCGCTGCCGGGTCACCGGCAGGCGCGAGATATCCACGAACGGATAAGAGAAGCTGGCATCGAATGGCGCGGCGGTGGCCGAGACGATGCGCAAGGAGCAGTTGCCGTTGCCGTCGGTGCGGTAGTCGGCCACATCGCGGCTGGTGCTGCTGTTGCCAAACCCGATGCAGGCGCGGGCGCCGGCTACGACGCGCAGGCTCGAGGCGCCAATGGGTTCATTGAGCGGGAGCGGCTCGGTGAAACCGTAATCGTAGCGGTTGCCGCGGCCCGGCCCGGCGCCATCAAACAACCCATAGCCTTCGGTCAGCGCATCGCTCCCGTATTGGGCGATGGAGGGCTCGTAAATGGGCCGGTAAAGGGCCGGCCAGCGCTGGAGCATCCCGCGCAAATAATAGCGCATTCGCGCATCGCCGGTATGGACATAGACCTGCGTGAGGGCGTCAATATTCCAGTTCACTTCGTTGGCGCAGCCCAACGCCGCCCAATCGCGCCCGCTGTTCGGTTCGGCCAGGAAGGCCCCGTCAATGCCATCGGCGCGATCCGAATCCATGGCCCAGCACTGGAGGTAGCGCCAGGTGACGTTGCCGGCCAGGCGCAGCGCCAGCGCCGCATTGGCCCCGCGCGCCGGGTCGTCCTTGAAGGTGAAATAGTAATCCAGCAGAAACGCGCAGCAGAGCGTCGAGCCGATGGCAAAGGGAGACGACGGCACATCATCGAATTCATTCCGGCTCCAGACGAAATGCTTGGCCCAGTTGAAGAGCCCGTTCGATGGCCTGGAGATAGTTGGTGTCCCGAATGCCTTGCCGCAGGTCATAGCGATAGAGTTCCACGAGCACGCGCGCGGCGTACCACCCCTCGGAATTGTGCAGGGTGGTGACCGCGCCGCCGCCCCAATTCGCGTTCCAGGAACCAACCAGCGGCTTGTCCCAATAGAGACACGTCTCGCCGCCCGCGGTGAAGACCTTGCCGTAGTTGGTGAGCAGGGTATCCAATTGCGCGCGCGCGCCGGCGATGGCGCCCCAATTCCCGTGGTCCACCGCGCTCTCCACCGGCATCTCGCGGTGGCCCGTCCAGCCGCGAAGCACCACGCTGTTGGTCGGGCGGTACGGCGGCCCGTCGCCGCTGCTGTAAAGCGTCAGGCCGGGGGCCTGTGGGAAATCCGCCGAGTGAGCATAACCCGGAATCCACCCCAGGTCGTTCAGCGCCGGCACCGCCGGCAGCGAATTGGTGTAGCGCGCGAACAGCCGCTCCTGAAACCGCTCATTGGGGTCCTCGGTGTCCGGCAATTGGTTGTCGATTTCCAGGTTGAACCACGAAGCCAGCACTTCTCCGCCTGCGGGATAGGCCTGCTGGCCAAAGCGGACCCCGCCGTATGGATAGGCCAGCGTGACGAAATTCGCACTGGTGTCCTGCTGCCAGCAATAGGTCGTGGCCACGTAACGTTCCGAGCCGTCGGCGACTCGGGCGCCCTGGAAATCATAGCCCACGTAGAGGCTCGCCGCCGGGTCCCACAAGCCGATCATCGGTATCGGGTGCCCGCCCACCGGGCAGATGTAACTCCAGTTGCGGTTCCACAGACAGGAGAGCTCGGGCGAGCCGTCGTGTGCGTCCTGCAGGAGCGGGAACGGGTCGGCCAAAGGCGTGGCATTGAGCCATCCCAGTTGGTGCCAAACCTTGGCCCCCGGCATCGAGCAAATCAAAAAGTGAAACGGGGCCGGGCCGCTCGGGAACAATCCCAGCCATCGGTTCGTGTTGAACGTTTGCACCGTCAGGCGGAACTGCACCACCGGTTCCCAGACCGCCGGCACATTGGGTGCGTTGGCCCCGGGCAGGGTCACGCTCACAAAGTCGCCCGGCGCGAAGCTCACCGCTTGCGGGTCTTTGGCCCGAAGGCCGGAAAGGACAATGCCCGAGGCATTGGTCTGGACCTGGCCGGCCACGATGGCCCCGTTGGCCGCCAACCGGATGGGCGCAGCCAGCACTCCGTCGGCGTACACATCGAAACCGCTGTTGCCCGCCGGTTGCACGGTGAGCACCAGCGCGGCGCGCGCGCCGGCCAGCGCCAGAGACAGCACCACCCAGCCAAGGAGCACCTCCAGACTTAACCTTGCAACGGGACACTGCAACACAAGGTCAAGATACAATGCTGCCCGATGACGGACAAGAACAACCGCAGGGCGGGTCAGGTGTTCCAGGGTGACCGACCTCTTGGCCGGCCAATACCGCCGTGCGCCTCGTCGCGGCCCGAAGGGCCGCTAGAGCCTAGCCCAGGGCTGAGGCCGTCAGGCCGATGCCCTGGGTTTCGTTGCAGAGGCGGACCCCGCGCCCTGAAGGGGCGCCAGAGTCTTGCGCCCTTTCAGGGGAATGGCGCTTACATAAGACCGAGCTTGCGCAAACGGGCCCTGGTGCGGCGCGTGTGACGTTTGAGATGATCGCGGAACCTGCGGCGGGGTGCGTTGAGCCGCGGGTATTTGTTTTTCTTGCGTTTGACGGCGCGCGGCTCGCGTCGGTTTGGCCGCTCGGGGACCAAATCGGCGGCTAGCGTTTCGAGCAGATCGGACCACAGTTGGCGGCGTTTCTTTTTGGAGCGGGCTTGGGCCATGGCCTGGGTAAAGTGCCGGATTGCGTCCAGCGAGCCTTTGAAGCTGATGCGCTCCAGGGGCACCTCATGTTCGGTGGCGGCCTGAGCCATGGTGCCACGGATGAGATTGTGGGCGATGAGGCGCGTGTAGGCCTCTTTGCGAACCATGTTCGGGCTGCGCCCGCGGAGGGTCTCCATTTCCAGAGTGGTTTTCAGGTCATCCAGGCACATCTCCAGGCGCCACCGCCGCAAGTAAGCGCGGAGGATCTGTTCGGCGGGGTAGAGTTCTGGGTCCAAGAGCGTGGTCACCAGTTTGACCTGGCGTACGCGGAAGCCTTTCTGATAGCAACTGCCCTTGACCACGCGCACCGTCAACTGGCTGGGCAAGCCAATCCATTGGAGCAGCGTCAGCCAGGGAGCCCGGCGCTGGGGTTTTCCCCACACGAAGAGCCAGTCGTTTCTGCCCAAGCGGCGGAGGCGCCTTCGCCCATCGAGCCGGCGCGTGGACCGCCCGATGAAGTCCACGTTCAGAAGGTGCTTGAGCCAGGCGAGGACCGCGTAAAAACCGAAGCCGCGGTCTGCCACCAGGATATCCCCGGCCACCAATTGGCTGCTGAGCAGCGTCAACAACGACAGTTCGGAGAGCGCCAAGCTGCCTTGGGCCATGGCCAGGATCGCGCCGCTGAGCATGGAAAAGAGCACGACGATGCGCATCTTGGGGAAGCTGGGTTTGTCGGCGCACTGCAGAGGGGGATACGCCCTTCGGTTTTTGCGCGTGTCGGCCAGCGTGAGGGCCGAGCCGTCGGCGGCCTTGAGGGGCCGGCCTTGGAGTTGAGTCAGGGCCGGGACTTGCTTGTCGGCGGCCCGGGCGGTGGCGGCCAAAACCTTGGGGAATTGCCTGAGCGGCAGGCGGGCCTTGGCGCGGCAGTAGGCGCCGTCCTCGGGGGAGATCTGGGGGCCGTCTTCCAAGAGGAAGAGGGCCTGGAGTTGGCGCACGACCTCGCGCCCGGAGGCGTCGGGGTTGAGGGCTTGCCAGACCATGCACCAGAAGGTGCGCCAGCGGGTGTAGTCGCGGTCGCGGCAGTTTTTGTGGGCGGAGGCCTTGGCCTTGGGAAAGCACTCCTGGGGTACCGAGGAGGAGAAGCACTTTTCCAGTTGGCAGAGGGTATAGGCGCGGACCTGGCGGCAGGCGTGGGCGGTGCGGGAACCCAAGCGGGCCAGGCGAGAGCGCCAGGGTGGGAAAAAGGGCGTGTGCATGTCCAGTATATATACTGGACTATGCTTGACCGGCAAGCTAAAATTGAGGCCGATGAACAAAAATCTGTATGAGGGCACCGCCTCCTGGGACCGGCAATACGAGCAATTGCGACGCCGTTTGAGCCAAATAGGCTACCTCAGCCAGGGCTCGGTGCAGGACCGCACGCGGCGCTCGGGCGGAGGTACCGGTTACCAGTGGACGCGCAAAGTCGCGCAGAAGACGATCACCGTCTCACTAACCCAGGAGGAGTTCGAGCAGATGCGCCAAGCGGTTAACCACTACCGACAGGTGCGGGGGCTGTTGCGTGACATGGAGCGGCTGTCCCGCAAGATTATCTTCCAGAGGGCACCTCATCCCCATCGACGCAAGCGCCTAAGCGCCAAAGTTTTAGGCACTAAGTAAGTGCCATTCCCCTTTCAGGGCGCGATTGATTTCGCTGGCCCTGTACCCAGGGCATCGGCCTGACGGCCTCAGCCCTGGGCTGGGCTCTGGCGGCCCCTTGGGCCGGGAGATAAAGCCTGTCGGTCACCTGGAGCCTGTTTGCCCGGGTGGGCGCTCAAGCACCGAGCAATTATCTTTTCAACTTTAACGGCTTGAAAGGGCTCGCTGGCGCAGCTATAATGAAGCCGAGCCTCGAGTTGCGCGGGAAGACCAACTATGCCAGGAAGGGCATTGCGGAGTGAACCGTCCCGCCGCAATCTCTTGGACCATGGGAAAGGAAAACACTATGGCGAAAGTTGCCCGACAGTTAGTGGAGAAGGCAGGCATCAACGTTGAACAGTTGGTGGAGTTGCTGGTCCGGAACGCCGCGGCCGAACTCACCACGTTCTATTACTACACAATCCTGCGTGTGAACCTGATTGGTTTGGAAGGCGAAGGCCTCAAGGAAATCACGGAGACTGCCCGCATCGAAGACCGGAACCACTTCGAAGCCCTGGTTCCTCGCATCTACGAGCTGGGCGGCAAATTGCCGGACGACATGAAAGTCTTTCATGATGCCTCGGCCTGTCCGCCGGCCAGATTGCCGGCCGACCCAAAGGACATCACGGCCATGCTCAAGGTTTTGGTGGGCGCGGAACGTTGCGCGGTGCAGGGCTACACGCACATCTGCAACCTGACTGCCGGCAAGGACCATCGCACCTACGACCTGGCTCAAGCCATCCTCAACGAAGAGATCGAGCATGAATCGTGGTTCGCCGAGTTTCTGGGCGAAGGTCCTTCCGGCCATTTCCTGAGGCGCGGCGAGACCTCGCCCTTCGTCGGCAAGTTTCTCCGTTAACGACCACGCCAGGCGGGAGAAATGCCTGATGAGCCGGCCACTTTTAGCCCCCAAAGGCGCCCTTCATACCAACCGGCGGCAACGCCCGGCCAACCCGGAGGGTTGGCAGAAGGTAGCCGGGGTCGCCGTCCGGCGGCGACCCCCGGTTGAGGGCGTTGGTGGCCCTGCACCCCGGCGGGGTGCCAGAAGAGCACACGTGGGCGGTGGGCGCCTTCTGGCATCCCTCTGGGATGCAATCCCTTGCCGTCGGGGCGCCGGGGGTCTCGCTACGCTTCGACCCCGGCTACCTTCTGGCATCCCTCCGGGATGAGAAACGTGCTTCGGAGATCCTTGAGGGCCATCAGACCCGCTCCATGAGGGCACGTGAGGATGTGGGTCAAGACAAGCGTTTCAACGTTGGGTTGGATGCGCAGGCACTCCGAGTCCCGAAGGGACATCTGAGTCGCCGGAGGATTTCAGCCGTCCCTTCGGGACTTTGCGCATGTTCGCCCGCATCCCAACGTTGAAACGTTGGGCTATTCTCAAATGTCCCTCCGGGACAAAACCCGGGGGCGGCCTGCGCGGTGCCCTCCCGCGGCCCTTGCCCTTGGCTATACGGGCCCTCCTGGGCAGGAGTTTGCCGTTTTATTGAACGGCGATCTGTCGCAGGGCGTCGTGGAAGGACAGGCCGAACGCCAAAGCGCGGGAGCCGTGCCCGGATGTGACGGATTCACGGGGCTGGGAACCCCGTGAACCGCTTCGCCGAGCCGGCGCTCATTGCGGCGCCAGGCGATAGAATTGCGCGGAGCCGGTCAACGGCGCCGTGAAGGGCGAGGAGGCACTGGGCACGTCGGTCCATTGGATCGGCGGTTTGAGGCTGCCGGTGGATTGGAGCTTGAACCCCTGACCGCTCCAGGTGAGCCGCAGGCCTGTCGGCCCGGCGCTGAAGCTGATGGGCACCGGCGCCAGGCCGGTGGTCGTGGCGATCTCGATCTTGTTTATCCATTGGTTCTCGTTGAGTCCGCCCGTGCGGGCGCCGAAGACAAACTCATTGCCGGCGGCGGCGCTGTAGCCCGGCAGAGGAACCTGGTTGAAGAGCACGTTGCCATTGAACTGGACATTGACCGTCCCGTTGGCGTTGAGCCGAATGAACGTGTCGGCGTAGTTGTCGCCAGTCTCCATCGCGGCATAGGGGACGTAGTCGACCACGAGAGGCGTTCCGTTATAGGTGATGCCGAAGTAGGGATTGGCGCCATTATACAAATCGAAAATGACGATGAGGCCGGTGCCGATGCCGCCCTCGCTCACCACGACATTGGCCGGGACATCGTTTGAACTGGCGAACGAGAGGCTAACGCCGTCGGCCGGGGGCACCGTGCCGCCGCCAATCCTCACCGAGAAATACACCGTGAAGGCATTGACCGTTTCATTGGAGTTCAAATCGGGGATGATGAAGGTTCCGCCCTCGCTGTTGACGGCATCGGTCATGTGCAGGACGCCTGGGGTAATATAGCCGCCGCCGCCGCCGCCGTTGAGCGTGGTCCCGTCTGGAACCACGCCATCGCTGAAGTCATAGGTGACGATCGGGTTGGTGATGGTGATGGGCGCAACGACCGTCAGGAGGGCATTGCTGCTGGTGGCCGTGCCGCCCGGGCCGGTGGCCACGACCTTGAACAGGGCGCCATTATCCGTGAGCGCCGTCGGCGGCGTGGTGTAAGACAAGGCGTTGGCGCCGCCGATGGCGGTGTTGTTCTTGTACCATTGATAGCTGGCGCCATTGGGATCGCTCAAGCCGACGGTGAACGTGGCCTGCTTGCCGGCGATGACGGTCGCATCCGCAGGCTGCGTGGCGACGGACAACGGCCCGCTGCTCTTGGTCGCCTGGATGCGGATATTGTCGAACCACTGGTTCTCGTCCGCACCGCCTGTGCGCCCGTAAAGGCCGAACTTGCTGTTGGCGATGAAGGTGAAGTTGGGCAGTTGCAGCCCGTTGTAAAGGACCCGCTCGCCATAGGCCAGGTAGGCCTTGCCGTCCGGGTCAACCCGGAAGAGCATCGTGCGGTAACCCGAACCGGTGTCGAGCTGGACGGCGGGGATTTGGGTCGAGGCGACAAACGCGCCGTTGTACTTGATGCCGATGTAAGGCGAGGGCGGATTGTCCGCATTGCCGTTGCCCACATAGATGCGGAAGCAGAGTGAGACGCCGTTGCCCGTTCCGGCTTCCGCGCTGCCAACGACGCCGTCCGGCAGGCCCGCCGCCCAATTGAAGCTGAAGCCGTCCGCCGGCGGGCTGCTCCCCCGCCCTCGAGCACATCAAACGCCACGGAAATGCCGCTGACTAGCGCGCCGTTGAACACGAGATTGCTCACCACAAAAGCGCTGTTTTCGCTGAGGACCGCATCGGTCATGTGGAGGCAGCCCGAATCGCCCACGCCCCCGCTGTTGGTGACGAAGGCATTGCCATAAACGCCCGTGCCGGCCGGGACCTGTCCGTCATCGAAATTGAACGAGAATTGGGGGCTGGCCGGGGGCGCCAGGAAGGCAACCGTCAACGTTGCCGGGGCGCTGGTGACGGTGACACTCGACCGGGTGGCCTGCACCGCAAAGACTGCGCCCGAATCATTGGTGGCGACGGCGGGGATGACATAGACGCTATTGGTGGCGCCCGTGATGGCAACGCTGCCGCGGAACCATTGATACGTAATGCCGGAGGCATTATTGAGGGTGACGGTATTGGTCATCGCGTGCCCGATCAGGATGGTCTGGCTCAGGGGCTGGGTCGTGATGCGAACCGCTCCCGGGGTGGTGACGGAGGTGATTTGGAGGTTATCGAACCAGGCGTCCTCGTTCAGCCCGCCAGTGAGCGCGCCCAAGGCAAAGCTGCCGCCGGCGATCGAAGCAAAGGACGGGACCGGCAGGTTCTCGAACACGAACGCCCCGCGATAGACCACATTGAGTGTGCCGTCCGTATTCAACTGGATGACCGTGTCGTCATAAGCCGGCGTCCCGTCCGGGTTGAGATTGCTCATCATGAAGGAAAGGGGCTCCTGGACCGTGCCCAGGAGCTGGCCGCCGTAGTGGACCGAAATCGATGGGGCGGGCACAGGCTCGGTTCGGGGGCTCACCCCGTAGATCGAATCGGCATTGTACGTATCCCACGACACGACCAGTCCCGTGCCCAGGCCGTTGCCGTTGTCATAATCGTTGGGCGAGGCGGTGGTTGGGTCGGCCGGAAAATCGCTGCCGAAGGCAAAAGCGAAACCGTCGGCGGGCGGAGTCGTGCCGTTTCCAACGAAACTCTTGAAACGCGCGGTAAAGCCATAGACGGGCGCCCCGGCGTTTGGGTCAGAAATCACGAAAGCGCCGTTCTGGGAATTCTGGGCTGTCGTCAACTCGAGGCAGCCGGAGTTGCTCACGCCGCCGGAGGTGTTGACGGTGCCCGAGCCGAGGACGGTGGTCCCTGCCGGGGTGAGGCCGTCGTCGAAGTTGAACGAAAGCTGAGGCGTGGAGGGCAGCGTGAGGTTCGCCACGGGCAGCGTCACCTCGGTGCTGGTGACGGCATTATTGGGCCCGGTGGCCGTGACCTTGTATTTGCTGCCGGAGTCGGCGGCCTGGACGTTGGTAAGGGTCAGGGTCTGGGTGGTGGCGCCGGGGATTGCAGTGCTGTTCTTGAACCATTGGTAAGCAACGTTATTGGTATTGGCTATGCGCACGTCAAAGAAGGCATTGTCGCCCTGCAGGAATGTTTGCGAGACCGGCTGCTGGCTGATGCCGACCATCGGGGTTGTGAAGGTGGTGATCTGGAGGTTATCCACGAACGCGTTCTCGTTCTGGCCCCCGGTGCGGGCCCCAAAGCCAAACTGGCCGCCCGAGCCGGCGTTGACCCAGTCCTGGTAGGCGCCAACGAACAGGTTGGTGAAAATGGTTCGCCCCCGGTACTCCCACAGCAAGCTGCCATCCGGATTCAGGCGGATGTGGACGTGCACAAAGGCATTGGTGGTGATCGTGGCAATCGTCTCGAGGCTCGTCGCCAGCGGCGTGCCCCCGTACACCACGGTAATCGAAGGGTCTCGCGGAGTCTCCGTGCCGGCCCCATTGTCATAAGTGTCCATGAAGAAGATCCAGCCGCTGCCGGTCCCGCGCTCGCCCCAGGCCCCGGCCGGCAGGCCCGGCGCGAAGCAGAGGCTGATGCCGTCCGCAGGAGTTGAACGTGCCGCCCCCCAGCAGCAGATCGTAGGAGACATCAAAGCCGTAAATCTGCGCGCCGCCGTCCAAGTCATCCAGGACGAAGCTGCCCTGTTCGCTGTTGACCGCCTTGGTCAGCTTGAGGCAGCCGGAGGCTCCGACCCCGCCGGTGCCCTCGATAACCGCGTTGCCATAAACCGCCGTCCCTGCAGGCGGGGCAGGCGGGCTGCTGTTGAAGTCGGTCGAGAAATTCCCTGCCTGGGACGGCAGCGCCGCTGCCATCAGGAGCAGGCCAGTTTGGAAACATCGTGGGGGACGTAACATAGCGTTCCTTTCGCTTGCGTTGGGTCTGTTGGTCGGTTCCGGTAGAACCCCCCGAAATGGCAAAATGCCAGGCATCATGCCAACATAGGGGTGCTTCTCATGCGTCAACCTCATTTAAGACCACGGGCCACGGTTGTCAAACCCTTTTCCAGAGCGGAAGAAAAGAGGGCGCTTCCGACACCGCTCCTGGAACGCCGCATTCGTGCGGCCGGGGCCTGGAAATCACTTTGGTATCTTTGTCGCGGCCTTTGTCGGAGCCTTTGTCGAGCTCAGCCGGATTTGGACAAAGGTTTCGACAAAGGCCGCGACAAAGGTCCTGAAAGCCTCCGTGCATCGGCCTGGAGACAACTGCGCCCGCCAGGGAACCGCCGCGCCTGCGGCCCGCTATGGCGCCGTTTCTTCCTTGTCTCCACCCCTTACGACCCTCTCACGCCCGCTCCATGTACTTGCCGGTGCGGGTATCGATCTTGATCTTTTCGCCCGTCTTGATAAAGAGCGGGGCCTGGACAGTGATGCCGGTTTCCAGGACGACCGCCTTCTGGACATTGTTGGCCGAATCGCCGCGGATGCCCCCGGGGGCATCGGTAACGGTCAGCACAACGCTGGACGGCAGTTCGATGGTCACCGCCTTTTCCTCGACGAACGTCACGGTCACCGGCCCGTTTTCCACAAGGTAATTCCTGGCCTCGCCGACAGTCTCCGGGGAGAGCGTCACCGTCTCGTAGGTCTCGGGATCGGAGAAGACGAAGTCCTCCCCGTCCTTGTAGCTGAATTCCATTTTGCGGGTGACCATGGGAATGACGTTGAGGCGCTCGGTCGAGCTGAACCGCACGTCCGAGGACTTGCCGGTGCGGATGCTGCGGAGGGTCGCCTGCACGAAGGCGCGCAGGTTGCCGGGCGTACGGTGCTGGCTGTCCAACACCACCACGATGTCACCATTGTAGTTTATCGCCATGCCACGGCGAAGGTCATTTGCTGTTGCCATACTGCTATGCTGAACTGGATTGCCCGGCACTCCGGGACAGGAGCGGCGGAAGATAATCAAAACGCGGCCCAATGCAAGCTGCCTTTTGAAAAAAACAAAGGGCGAGGCGGCGCTAAAGAGATTGGCGCTCCCGCAAGCGGGATTATGTCCTGACGCCCCGGCACATGGATCTCAAAGCCGGTACTCGGACCCAGCGTCTCGCCTCGCCGTTCCTTATCTAAGCCGTCTCCCTGCCGCGGGCAAGGGAAAGTTATTCACCAACTATTCACTTGCGGACGACTTCCACGACCGAGTTGAGCGTCCCGTGGATATTATAGACGCTCTGCTTCGCCTCGGGGTCCGCCATCCATTGTCCATCGACAAGGAATTTATACTCGTAGCGGCCCGGCTTGAGGGCGAGGGTGGCCAGCCAATGCCCGTCGCCACGGCGTGCCATCGGGTTGGCCTTGGGGGACCAGTTGTTGAATTGGCCGCAAAGGCACACCTGTTTCGCGTGAGGCTCGAAGAGCGAGAAGGCCACGGCGGCGGCTTCGGGGGTTGGCGGGGCGGAGGGCGGCGGCGGGGCCGGGGCCGGTGGTGGCGGCGGCGGCGGCGCTTTGGGCTGCGGCCGGGCTGGGGCTTCCGCTGCGCTTCGGCCAGCGGCTTGCTCCTGCGCGGGCGGTGTCACCGGCGATTCCTTCGAGGCCCGTTTGGCGGTCCTCGTCCTGCCGGCCGGATTGGGCAGTTGGTTATCCCGTTTTTTCATAAAAGGCGGCAATGATGCGGAGAGAGGTCTCCCCGTCAAGCTTGCGCCGCGATGATATGTTACAACTCTTTGAAAGCCAAGAAGAAAAAAGTGGGCGAAAAAACTGGGGGCGCACGACAGAATTCTTCTGCTGCACGACGGCACCGGCGGTGCGTGCTCGGGACGCCAAAGGCGTCGCTCATACCAGCCCAGGGCAACGCCCTGGGAACAGCCGCCAATAATCATCTGGAGCGCTGAAAGCGCGATTCATCCTCCGGGAGCTTCTTGAGGCAGGCCGTTGGCCTGCAACAGAGTGCAATGTGCGGTGGACTTCACAAAATGGATTTTGCTGGGCTTTCATCACAGAGGATCTCCAGGAATCCAGAGAGGAACTGGCACGGACCACAACGATGCCGCCGCGTCAGGCCGCCTCTTCGTTTCCTTCGTTTCCTTCTGTTCTGTTCCTGTGCCCAGCCGGGGGGACGCAGGAAGAGAACACAAGGAAACGAAGGAAACGAAGGCTCGAAGGCCCGGATCAGCTCTGAGAGCTGGGATCTGGCAGCCCAAGAAGCATTCTGTCTCACACCCACGCGCATCGGTTTGGGTTTTCCTTTTTCAGCCCCGCCCTTACAGTAACCCTGCCAGCAGAACCCGATCGGCGATGAAGACCAAGCTCCCGGCCATGTGCGCCCCGACGACACAGGTGCGCTTCTGGGGTGTGCGCGGCTCGGTGCCCACCCCCGGCCCAACCACCGTCCGTTACGGGGGCAACACGCCGTGCGTGGAAGTCCGCACCGGCGGCCAGATCATCATCCTCGATGCCGGCACCGGGCTGCGTCCCCTGGGCCGGGCGCTGATGGACCAGTTCCAGGATGAACCGCTGCACCTGACCCTGCTGCTGACACACACCCACTGGGACCACATCCAGGGCCTGCCCTTTTTTCTGCCGGTTTACCAGCCCCGCAATCACTTGCGCATCCTTGGCTACCGAGGCGCTCCGCACAGCCTGGGCGACGCCCTCTACAGCCAGATGGATACGCCCTATTTCCCCGTCGGCTTGAGGGACGTGCCCGCCACTGTGGAAATCGAGGAGCTGCAAGACTTCGAGTTTCGCGTCGGCGCCCTCAACGTCAGCGCCTGCCCGGCCAACCATCCGGGCCTCTGTGTCGGCTACCGTCTCTTCACGCCGCAAGGCTCGGTCGCCTATTTCCCGGACAACGAGCCCTACCAGGCAAAGCACCTGGCCGGCCTTGCCGGCGGCGTCCCGGACGCCAAGGCGCTGGAGGAGGCGCGGGGCAAGGACCGGCGGATGGCCGCGTTTCTGCGCGGGACGGACGTGCTGATCATGGATGCCCAGTACGATGCCCAGGAATACGCGCAGCACACGGGCTGGGGACACGCCTGCTTGGACGACGCGGTGGCCCTGGCCCTGGAGGCCCAGGTCAAACGGCTCTTCCTGTTCCATTTCGACCCGAGCCACGACGACGACAAGATCGCGGAAATGACCGCCCGGGCCCGCCGGCTCGTGACGGCCCGCAACGGGACGCTCGACGTGGAGGCCGCCCGCGAGGGCCTGGCCGTCGAGTTGGATTGAACGCTCGACACTCGACACTCGAGACTGGACACTCGACACTCGATGTTCGAGTTGCTCAAAACCGATCCGGCCTCCAAGGCGCGGCTGGGGCGATTGACCACGTCGCACGGGGCGGTGGACACCCCGGTCTTCATGCCCGTGGGCACGCAAGGCAGCGTCAAGGCCCTCGACCCCCGCGAGTTGGCCGAGATAGGCGCCCGGATCCTCCTTGGCAACACCTATCACTTGAGCCTGCGCCCCGGGGTCGAGATCATCGGCGCCGCCGGCGGCCTGCACCGCTTCATCGGCTGGCCGCACCCGCTGCTGACTGACAGCGGCGGGTTCCAGGTCTTCAGCCTGGCCACCATCCGCAAGATCCATGCGCACGGGGTCGAGTTTCGATCCCACCTGGACGGCTCGCTCCTGTTCCTGGGGCCCAAGGAGGCGATGGCCATCCAGGGCGCCCTGGGCTCGGACATCGCGATGGTCTTCGATGATTGCCCGCCCCACACGAGCACGCCGCGCGAACTGCGCGGGGCCGTCGAGCGCACGCTGCGCTGGGCCGCCCAATGCCGCGCCCAGCCCCGCCCGCCGGACCAATTGCTCTTTGGCATCGTCCAGGGCGGAACCGACCCCGCCCTGCGCCGGGAATGCGCCCAGGCCCTGGCCGCCCTCCAATTCGACGGCTACGCCATCGGCGGCGTCAGTGTCGGCGAACCCGAGCCCGAGATGATGCGGGCGATCGAGCTCAGCGAGCCATTCCTGCCGCCCGCCCGCCCGCGCTACGCCATGGGCCTGGGCACGCCCGCGCAACTCGTCGAACTGGTCGCCCGCGGGGTGGACATGTTCGATTGCGTGCTGCCGACGCGCGTGGCGCGCAACGGCACCGCCTTCACCCGCAACGGCACCCTCAGCATCAAGGCGGGCGCCTGCAAGGCCGACTTCCGGCCCATCGAGGAGGGCTGCCAGTGCTTTGCCTGCCGCCGCTTCACCCGCGCCTACCTGCGCCACCTGCTCAATGTCGGGGAGATCCTGGGCCTGCGCATGCTCAGCCTGCACAACACCTGGCTCTTCCTCAAGGTCATGGACGAGGTCCGCGCCGCCATCGCCGCCGGTGCCTTCGCAGACTACCGCCGGCAGTTCGCCGCCAACTACGCGCCCACTCGCAAGGTGCTCCTGGCCCGCGCCGCAACAGGGGAACGCTGACCTCAGGTGCCATGACGCATTCACCTGCAGGCTTGCCAGTGGCCAAGCCGGGCGCCATGTTGCTGCTATGAAAACCGCCAGTGTTCAGGAAGTGCCGCGGCAGTGGACAGAGATCCTCCGGTGGGTCGCCGCGGGCGAAGAGGTCCAGTTGGTTTCGGAGGGGCAGCCGGTTGCTCGGGTGACGCCTTGGAGTGAACGTCGTTTATTCATTGGGGCCACCGCGGGTGGCCCTGCTTTGCCTGCCGATCTGGATGAACCGACCGGCGAGAAATGGTAAGCGATGCGCTATCTCCTGGACACGGGTATCTGGCTGCGACTCTCGCGCGAACCCCAAACGCTGCCGGAGGATTGCTGCGCGGCGTTGAGCGCCGAAGCCCAGGTGGGAATCAGCGTAGTGTCCTTGCGCGAGGTGGCGTGGAAGGCCGCTCGTGGGAGGCTTGATCTTGGCCAACCGACGCTCACTTGGCTCAAAACGGCCCTCACCAGCCAATTGGTCCTTCTTCCTCTCACGCCGGAAATTGCGGCCGACTCCGTTGCTTTGCCCGCGTTTCCGGTGGAGGATCCGTACGATCAGATGATCGTGGCCACCGCCCGGCAGAACGGGCTGACGGTGGTCACGACCGATCGCGCATGGCGCCGTTATCCTCACGCCAAGATCCTCTACTACAGACCGGCGCCCGCAACCGCAGATTGAATTTGGGTCAGTGAGTCGAGCAGCACCGAGCAGAGGTCGTGTCGAGAAACCGCCCCCAACTCAGGGGCGCAAGGGATCTTTCGGCCCCTCTCTGGAGAGTCTCGATTGCGCCCCATCCTGAGACCAGTGCAGGCCGTTTCGCCATCATCGTCTTGAGTGCGCACCAGCGGTCAGGCCGGCGCCTTTTCCTGGCGCGGTTTGTGGTCTTCGCCGTCGCCGGAGCTGGGGTAGCTCTTGTAGTAGTCCTTATACTTGTAATAGTAATAGTAATCTCCGCTGCGCGGGCGGACGGCGTTGAAGACCATGCCCAGAATGCGGACCTGGCGCTGGTAGAGCAACTGGAGGGCGGCCTGGGCGACGCGGGCCGAGGTGTGTTCGGCGCGGACGACGAAGACGACCCCATCCATGCGGGGGGCGAGGGTGGTGACGTCGTCGGCCGCCATGACGGGGGCGGTGTCGAAGAGGACGAAGTCATGAGCGGCGGCGAGCTCCTCGATGAGCTTGTCCATGGCGGGGCTGAGGAAGAGTTCGCTGGAATGGTGGCTGGTGGCGCCGCGGCGGAGGATGGAGAGGTTGGGGTAGCGGGTGGCGGTCACGGCGTCTTTCCAGCCCACCTGTTGGGCGAGGACTTCGCAGAGACCTTGTCCGGGCGGGAGGCCGAAGCGGTGGTGCAGGACGCCCTTGCGCAGGTCGGCGTCCACGAGCAGGACACGGGAGCCGGCGCTGGCCATGGTGATGGCCAGATTGGAGGCGGTGACCGACTTGCCGTCGTTGGGGACCGAGCTGGTGAGCAGGAGGGTCTTGGGCCGTTTCTCGGCCTCGGTCATGTAGAGCAGGGAGGAGCGCAGGTTGCGGTAGGACTCGACGTAGGAATGGCGCGTGTCCTCGGGGACCAGGAGCTTGATCTCGCGGGAGCGCCCGGACCCCTCTCGCGGGATCTGGGCCAGGATCTCTTCGTCGAACATCTCCTGCAATTCGGTGGCCGAGGCCATGCGGTCGTCCATGCGATCCATGAGCATGAGCATGCCCAGGCCCAAGAGCAGGCCCACGAACCCGCCGGCCGCCATGAGCCGGGAGACCGTGGGGCGGTCCTCGACACCCTCCGAGGCGTTTTCCATGATGCTCACCGTTTCCGGGGTGGCCTGTCTGTTGGCTTCCAAGGTCTCGATGCTGATGGACATGCGATCGTAGAGGTTCTCGAAGCGCTGGACTTTGGTCTTGAGGCGGCGGTATTCGGCCAGTTTCCGGCTGACATCGAGGGCCTTCTTGTTCCAATCCCCCAGTTCGCGCTCGAGGTTCCTGATCTGCAGGGCCAGGGAGTTGGTCCGGCTCTGCAACTGCTCCATTCCCTGCAGGCGATAGATGTCCAGGAGGGCCTGGTGCCGGGCAATCTCCTCTTTCATGTCGACCATCAGGGGGTGCTCTTCCCGCAGGTCCTTGGCCCGCTCTTCCTTGTCCGCCTGGAGCAGGAGCATCTGTTGTTTGGCGCGCAGATAGTCGGTGGCCAGTTCGCTGACGCTGCTGGAGCTGCCCTGGGGAAAGACGCCATTGCGGTTGAGGTCATCGACGATGGGCAGGGCGGTGCCCATTTCCTGCCAGCGTTGCAGGCTCTCGTCCAGGTTGAGCGACTGCAGGAGCTCCAGTTCGCTTTGGAGGGCGGCCAGGCGCTGGCTCAGGGCGCTGATATAATGGCCGACGCTGCTGCCCTGCTCCTCGAAGAGGACCTCGTAGTTGGTGCCCGCGTAGGCGACCTGTTCGGCGTCGAGCGCGGTCAGGTCCTTTTCCAGATCGTCTCTTTGCTTGGCCAGGGCCGAGATGGCCTGGTCGGACGTTTGCTCACGCATCTCATTCTTGAGCATTACGAACCGGTCCATGCAATACTGGACGAACAGCTTGGTGACATCGGCGTCGAATCCGGTGCCGGTGAGGACGAAGATGCTGGTCTTGGGGGTGACGCTAACCCTGAGTTTGAGCGGCACCCCCCCACGCCGCCCGTAAGCCTCGGCGGACGAATCTTTGTACCTCTGTCTCACGTACTGCCAGGCCGGCCGCACAACCTTGTCGCTTTGCATCATGCTGGCCTGGGTGCCCAGGAAATTGTTCATCTCCTCGGTAAAGCCGGAGGTCTCCTGGGCGTTTATCTTGGTGCTCACGATCATGCGCCCGACGGATCTGTAGGCAGGCGGCCCGTACCAGGAGAGCGACCAAATGCTCACCAGCCCGGTGAGCATGCAGATCGCGGGAATCCACCATTTCCTGATCAATAGGCTCTTGTAGCGGTGGAAGCCCGCCAGGAAGTGGGCCTTTTCAGCCGAGCGATTTTGCGCGGGGCGATCGTTGAGATTCATGGCCGTATTACCGTATGTGTCGTCGAAAGACTCAGGACAAAGCCAGGCAGGCAACTCAGGCGCTGAAGGCCCTCGACGGCACGACCACCATGTCTTCCGGCTGGAGGGGCTCGTCCTTTTCGATCTGGCCTTCATCGATGACCTGGGTCATGTTCTTTTCGATTCTCTGAACCGTGCCGTTGGGGCCGCGGCGGATGATCAGGACGCGCTTCTTGTTGGCGAAGTCGCCAAAGCCCCCGGCGCGCAGGATGGCTATGGAGGCGGTGATGTTCTCGTGCATCTGGACCTCGAGGGCCCCCTGGTTCTTGACCTGGCCAAAGACATAGACCCGCCCCCACAGCTTGTTGGCCTCATCCAGGGCCAGGATCACGCTGGCCTTATGATAGTACTTCTTCTCCAACTCGACCTTCGCCACGCCCACGATCTCCTTGCAGGTCTTGTTGGTGACGGAGATACGCCCGATATACGGCACCTCCAACTCCCCGGAATCGGCCACCGTCAGGCTCAGCGGCGGTTCGCGGTCCTCGAGGATCTGGAGGCTGACCTTGTCGCCCCTGCGGAGCTTGTATTTGTCGTCCGGGACATAGCCGCTGAGCCGGGCCGGGGTGACGGTGATGTTGGTCATGCCCGCGCGCGCGCCGTAAGCCGCGCCGTAGGGACGGCTGTAAGGAGCGGTGTAGAGACCGCCGCCCGGCCGCTGGATGGGGTATTGCGCCTGGGCGGACAAGCCCGCCAGCAGCGCCGCGCAGAGCGAGAGCACACGAGTTAGGTTGTTCATTTTCTGCAAGCTGAACAGTTTCGTATTGTACGGTTATATCACATCCGGCCTAAATGCCAACAACTCTTTTCGGAGAATCATCAATTGAAAAGGTGACTTTCCCGGGCGACTATGATAAAACAGGTGGCCATGGCCGGATGGACCGACTCTGAGCAAATGCCAACGGCGAGCCGCGACGATGAGCAGGAGGCCCCGGTTGGCATTGCGGACACGGATGCGATGGCAGATGCCGCGCAGGCGCAGGCCAGGCCGTTGCAGCCGCTTGCCGCGCCGACCACGCGCCTGGGCCGCTACGGCTGGCCGGTCCCCTGGTTGCTGGCCCCAGCTCCCGACGAGGCGCGCGCCTGCATCGAGTTGCCCGAGTTCGACGCCTTGCTGCTGGAAAAGGCGCGGGTCATCTCGGGGCGCTACCCTTTGGCTGAGGCGGAACACCGGTGCAAATCGGGCAACGGGGCAGCGGCGCAACCTCCCGAAATCCCGCACTTCGAGCGGGTCTTTCGCATTGCCGGCCCTATGGCCGGCGTGCCCAACATCCAGGAAGAGCCGGACTATGACGCGCTGCTGATCCTCACCGCCTTCCACTCCGTCAGACCCAGGGTCGAGGGATTCCTGGGTTCCTATCCCAAGTCGCTGCTCTGCCCGCTCTCTCACCGGGCGCCGCCCGCCGCCCTGGCCACACTCTCGCCCCGCGAACACGGCATCTTCGAGCGGCGCGCGCCGGTGTATCTGCGCTACCTGCTCTGCCACAAGTTCGGGTTGCGCACCTGCGCCGACATCGAGAACGCGGACCTGCGGCACCTGCTCCGCAGCGCCGGATTCCGCCTCATCCGCTCCAGCCTGGTCCCCGAGGTGGCCTTCCCGGGCATCACCCGGGGAGACGACCCCCCGGTGCGGCCCTGGAAACTGACCCTCCGGCAGGAGTTGAGCGACCAGCGCGCGGCGGACTTGCTCATTACCGCCGCGCTTTGGAAGATCCGCTACGACCTGCGCCTGGTCGCCCTCGACCACGACCAGCCCCGCTGGAATATCGGCGCCTTCGCGCGCGTGGATTGGGAAGACGCCTTCCTGTCGCTCGGCGTGCGCGTAGCCCCCTCGCTGCTGCGCGAGAGCGGACTCTTCGACTGGCGGGCGGTGCTGGCGCGGTGCATCGAGTTGCTCGGACGCGGCAACCTCCCGGACGAGGTCCTGGGGCGGGTCTCCGCCTGGCCCCAGCGCATCTGCCACGACAGCCGCCAGGCCATCTGGGAGGGGCTGGACCGCGTTGCCCGCACGGTCATGGACCACGCCCGCGCCGCCGAACCCGCCCTCTTTGGCCAGGACGGCGGGCTGGACTACGAGACGGCCCGCTCGTACCGGTGCTGGGCGCGGCTCTTTGACGAGGTCTCGCCGCAGATCCTCTCCAGGTTTGGCGTCTCGGGCTTCACCGCGCTGCGCCGGGTGGCCCCGGAGTATTTCGGCTGGGGCTGCGATCAGCTCAAGCCCTGGGAACTGGAGCAGGAATACGGGAAATGGAAAGGGCCGCGCGGCCGCGCCATGCTGCGCAGCGCTTACGCCTACGCGTTGTATGAGAACGGGCTGGGCTCCATCCACGAGGTCGAGGAGCAGGTCCTGTGGCGGTGTACCCTCAAGGAACTCTCCGGCTGGTTTGGCCGCCAGACCGCCGGGCAGAACCTCACTCCGTATGAGTTCCTTTACCGGCTGGCCAGCCGGCACGGGCTGACGCCGCTGCTGACCCGCGAGGTCACGCACACCGAGGCCGTCTCGCTCCTGGCGGGCATGAACCTGCACGAGAAACTGCCCCGCATCGAGGGGTGCTGGGACCTCTGCATGCGCGCCGCCATCGAGCACCATGGCGGCCTCTTGGAGGTCCGGCTGATCCTGCCGGACCTGGTCCCCTTGCCCCTGCGCCTGCGCAAGGCCGTCCTGGCCCCACTCAGCTACAGCTATCTCCATAAAGAACTGCGCCTGGTCCGCGAGTTTGACCAGCGCATGGCCCGTGAGGCCCACTGCAAGCTGGAGGAAATCCCCGGCTGGTGGGAAGACGAGCGCGTCATGGGCACCCCGCTGGCCGAGCGCCTCGCCAATCCCACCGACCCCGCCACCACGGTCCTCGGCGCGCTCCGTCCCGAGCCCTGGATCGAGCCGCCCACCCAGAGAATCCGCTTCCGCGCCCTTTACCTCCTCCTCTCCAAACGCGCCATCCTGCGCGCCACGTCAGGCCAGGCCGGCCTCTGCTCCGAGGAGATGCGCCTGCTCCTCCAACTCGCCCTCCAGGCCGTGCTCGACCACACCAACATCGTCCAGGTCTCGCTGCCCGCCATCCGGCGCGGCTTCGAGCGCCTCCTGGCTCGCGATGACACCCGCGAGATGCTCGATTCCCTCCTCCTGCACATCGGCGCGGCCTACGAAACCGAAATCTGGGGCCAGGTGCGCAAATTCATCGTCCTGGACGTCGTCAACGACCTGCTGGCCCTGACCGTGAGGAGCTCGCTCCTGCACCTCATGAGCGAGGAGTGAGGCTGGCCCTCATACATTCGTCATTCGTCATTCGTCATTCGTCATTCGTCATTCCCACCTCCGCCGCGTTATGCCTTCAATCCGCTCAAATCCACCGCCAGCCGTTTGTTCTCCTTGAGCAATTGCTCCATGGTCAGGCGCGCTTGGCGGGCGGCGGCTTCCCGGCCCAGCACGCAGGTCAGCACGCCGTCGACGGCGCGTTGGACGGTCTCGTTTTCGCAGCGGCCTTCGGTGACATTTTTGTAGAAGGTCTCGATATTGCGCATGGCGCCGGCCTCGTAGAGGTTTTCCACCGGGGCGGAGTAAGCATCGTCAGGGGAGCGGAACTGGGCCTTGGCCCAATAGTTGACTATGGCAAAGCCCTTCTCGGTGCAGACGCGGCAGCTCAGTTCTCCGGGCACCAAGTTGTTGAGCGCCTGCCCGAAATGGTTGTGGACCAGGCCGTCGGCATACTCGAAGACGACCGAGCAGACGTCGCGGCCGTCGCCGTGCGGGTCGGAGCGGCATATGCGCGAGGCCCCGCTGGCGGCGACCGGCCGCCGGCCCAGGACCCAGATAGCGGCATCCACGGCATGGATGTCGTAGTTGCCGATGTTGTCGCAGCCCAGGGCGATGTCGTTGACCCAGACGAGGCCGCGAAGCCGGCTCTCGATAGTGGCGGTCTTGGGCGGGTCGGCAAAGCCGCCGCTGATCCCGATCGTGTCCACCTGGGCAATCCTGCCAAAACCGGGGCTGCGCACGCGCCCCAGCACCTGGAGGTTCGCCGGGTCCGTGGGCATTTGATAGTCCACCAAGAAGCACGTGTGCTGCTGCGCCGCCTTCCTGCCCGCCTCGAGGATCTGCAGGCTGCCGGGCACGTCCACCGCCACCGGTTTGGCCATATAGACATGAAGACCGGCCTCGACCGCCGCGCGCGCCTGCTCAGGGAAAAAGTAGGGCGGCACTTCCAGGGCCACCGCCTCCACTCCGCTCTCCATCAACTGGCGGTAGCCCGACAGGCCCGAGAATCGCCGTGCCTTGTCCACGCCCAGCGCTTCGCCGCACTGCCCGGCTACGCTCGGGAAATAGTCGGCCACGGCGTGCATCTCGTAGCCGCCGTGCTTCTTGAAAAGCCCCGCTATCCAGCTCCCCCGTCCCCCGTTGCCCACCACGCCCAGCTTGAGCTTGCGCGCGAACTGGCGGGGCGCAGCCGCCGCCGCGCCGGGCTTGGCCCCCAGGCTCGCCAGGCGGCCGAGCGAAGTCGCTGCCGCCGTGGCGGCCAGCGTGCCGCCAAGAAATCGGCGCCGGCTCAATGCGGCTTTAGGTTGGACATCGGGCACCTGTAACTTGGCTGTGTTGGATTTCATGTTAGTCAATGTCAGTAGCCAGGAACCGGGAAATGCGCAATCCCAAATCTCGACTCGACACGCGGGGCGCTTCCTGACACTGCCCCCACGGCCGGGGGTCAGACCGGAGTGCGCCCGTCCCCGGGCGCAGCGACGTCCCGAGCCAGGGCAGCGGTCAAACACTCCAGCGCGCCTGCCCGCTCCGTCGCTGCTGCGCCCGGGGACGGGCGCACTCCGGGGGCAGTGTCAGGATGCGCTCGACACGCGCCCCTCGACACTCGACACTCGACACGTCTATGCGAATCACGGGTGGAAAGGCTGCGCGGCGGATTCTGAGAGTGCCCAAGGGCCTGGCGGTCCGCCCGACGCCGGACCTGGTCAAGCAGGCGGTCTTCAACAGCTTGGGCGGGCGGGTGGTGGGGGCGCGGGTGCTGGAGCTGTTTGCGGGCACCGGTGCGCTGGGCCTGGAGTGTCTGAGCCGCGGCGCCGCCTCGGCCGTCTGCGTCGAGAAATCCGCGCGCCACGCGGACATCCTGCGGCAGAACCTGGCTGCCGCGGGCCTGGCCGCGGAGACCCTCCAAGTGCGCGTGCAGGATGTCTTCACGGTCCTGGGCCAACTGGCCGCCGCCGGGCAGCGATATGACCTGGTCCTGGCGGACCCGCCCTACGGAGAAAAGAACGTGGGGCGGCGCTCGGACTCCTGGGCGCAGCAGTTGCTGGACAACCCGGACCTGCCCCGCCTGCTCGCTCCCGAGGGCCTCCTGGTCCTCGGCCACGCCAAACGCGACACCCTCAGCCGCCCGGATTCGTGGCGCGAGGTCAAGCGGCTCAGACACGGGGACAGCGTCATGCTGTTTTTGGCCGCAGCGCAGCAGCGCCAGATTGAACGTGTGCATGAAGCCTAGGAGCCTGTTGAACTACTGGGAGCCCGCGGGCATGCACTGCAGAAGGACGACCCCTCGCTCCGAACCGGTCGGAATCCCGCAAGGTTTTGGACTGCGGCAGTCCTCTGCCGCTTTTGCTTGCCCAGGGCTCAAAGAGCGGCAGAGGACTGCCGCAGTCCAAAACGCAAGCGACCTTTGGGGTCGGGGGGGTATTTCAACAGGCTCCTAGAGCGCACTTTCCAGCCATTCTCCTGGCGGGCCTGCTCGCGGCGGGCGCCGCCTCGGGGCAGGACCAGGCCCCTGCCGCCACGCCGGCCCAACTGCAGGAACGGCTGGCCGCCTGCATTTCACAGCCCAGGTTTGCGGCCGCCTTGTGGGGGGTGAAGATCGTGTCGCTCGACACCGGCAAGACCCTCTTCGAGCACAACGCGGGCAAGCTCCTTAGCCCGGCCTCCAACTCGAAGCTCTACACCGTGGCCCTGGCCCTGGACCGCCTCGGCCCCGATTGCCGCATTCGGACCTCCCTCTTCGCCAACGCCAAGCCCGATTCGACCGGTACGCTGCCGGGCGACCTCATCGTCTATGGCCGCGGCGACCCAACCCTCAATGCCCGGTTCCATGGCAACGACATTTTCAACGCCCTGGCGCCCCTGGCCGCCGCCCTCACCAATGCCGGCGTCCGGCGCATCACCGGCGACCTGGTCGGGGACGCCAGTTACCTGCGCGGCCCGGAGTTCGGCTCCGGCTGGGCCTGGGACGACCAGGAATACGGCTACGGCGCGGAGCTCTCTGCGCTCACGATTAACGACAATGTCCTGGAGGCGGCCCTCAGGCCGGGCGAACGCGACGGCGTCCCCTGCCGGCTCACGCTCTCGGCCGCCGCCGCCGGCTTCCTGGCCATCAGCAATCGAACCGAGACAGTCCCCAAAGGGGGCCGGCGCAGCCTCAGCTTCTACCGCCTGCCGGGCCAGAACGTGGTCTATGTCTCCGGCCAGGTGCCGCTCGAAGACCCCGCCTCCACCGAGGAGTTGACCGTTCACAACCCGGCCGCCCTGTTCGTCGCCTTGTTCAGAGAGGCCCTGGCCCGCCACGGCATCGCCCTCGAGGGCAAGCTGCGAACCGTTGATTGGCTGGACCGCCAGGCCAGCCCGATGAACTCCAGCGCGATGGTCGAACTCGGGGCGGTGGAATCCCCGCCCCTGCGCGACCTGGCCCGTGAAGTCCTCAAGCCCTCCCAGAATCTTTACGCCGACCTACTCCTGGACTGTGTCGGCGAGAGGCAGCGCGCCGCCGACACGCCCCCGGGCCGCACCTCGGAGGAACTGGGCATCCGCGAGCTCAACCAGTTCCTGGCCCGCGCCGGCATCAAGCGCGGCGAGGTGTTCCTCGAAGAAGGCTCCGGCCTGTCCCGCGACAATCTCGCGACCCCCAATGCGACCGTTACGCTGCTCCAGTTCATGAGCCGCCACCCCTGCGCCCAGACCTTCCTCCAGGCCCTGCCCGTCGCCGGCGTGGACGGCACGCTCAAGAACCGCATGAAAAACACCCCCGCCGCCGGCAACGTCCGCGCCAAGACCGGCAGCCTGCGCTGGGCCCACTCACTCTCCGGCTACGCCACCTCCGCCGCCGGCGAGCGCTTCGCCTTCTGCCTCATGCTCAACCGCTATCACGCCCCCGACCCCAACCACCCGCCCCGAGCCGACCTGGACGCCGTGGCCGTGATGCTGGCGGGCCTCACTGGAAGGGCGGAGTAGGGAGCACAAGGCGGATTCGCAGGCGCAATGAAAACGCAGAGACGCGAAGAACGCAGAGATGAGACAAGGCAGACGGCACCGATCTCCGCGTTCTTTGCGTCTCTGCGTTTGTGAATCGCCCCTGGAGTCCCCGTGGCAGCCTCGCAATCCTCGGGCGTCGCTACGCGACGCGAGGCTCTTCCGACGCCCCGAACCGTGGACCGAGGTCCACGGCTACCTTCACTCCGTTGCTCCGCGACGCGCACGCTGCGTCCGGCTCACCGCGTAGCGGTGCCCGATGGTAGCCGTGGACTTCCAGTCCACGGACCCATGGCCCAAACTCGACCGCGTCGCGTAGCGACGCCTGAAAACCGCGACGCTGTCAGGCGTTGCTACGCGACGCGAGGCTCTTCCGACGCCCCGAACCGTGGACCGAGGTCCACGGCTACCTTCACTCCGTCGCTCCGCGACGCACCCGCCGGGATAACACGGACCGCGTTGAGGTCACGTTTCACGCATTACGTTTCACGCATTACGTTTCACGCATCACGTTTCACGTTTCACTTGGGCAGCAGTTCCTCGGCGATCAAGACAGCGTTCAGTGCGGCGCCGCGCAGGAGTTGGTCACCTGAGACCCAGAAGCACAGGCCGTTGTCCATCGCGCAGTCTTTGCGGAGCCGTCCCACGGCGCAGTTGTCCTTCTCCGCCTGGCAGAGCGGGAGCGGGTATTGGCACTTGGCCGGGTTATCGATGACGTTCGAGCCCGGGCGCCTTGAGGAGCACCTCGAGCGCGGCCTGGACCGACACGGGTTTATCGAACTCGGCGCTGACCGCGACCGAGTGGGCGCGGTACACGGGCACCCGCACGCAGGTGACGCTGGCCCGGAAGGTTGGGTGGTGCATGATCTTGCGGCCCTCGTTCTCCATCTTCATCTCTTCCTTTGTGTAACCGGAGGGCAGGAAGGCGTCCACGTGCGGCAGCACGTTGAAGGCGATCTGGTGGGGATAGACCGAGCGCGTGACCGGCTCGCCCTTGACCAGTTGAGCGACCTGGCGTTCGAGTTCGGCGATGGCCTTGGCGCCGGTGCCGGAGACGGCCTGGTAGCTGGAGGCGAAAATGCGTTTGCAGCCGAAGGCCCGGTGCAGCGGGTAGAGCGCCATCAGCGTGACGGCCGTCGTGCAGTTCGGGTTGGCAATGATGCCGTGATGCTCCTTGATGTCCGCCCTGTTGATCTCGGGCACGACCAGCGGCACCTGGTTGTCCATCCGGAAGGCGCTCGAATTGTCCACCACCACGCACCCGGCCTTGACCGCCAGGGGCGCGTATTCCCTGGAGATGGCGGCCCCCGCGCTGAACAGCGCCAGGTCCATCCCAGCAAACGCATCCCGCGTCAACTCCTTCACCGGCACCGTCTCCGCCCCGAAGCTCAGGCGCTTGCCCACCGAGCGCGCCGAGGCGAGCAACGTCAACTTCCCCACCGGGAAATTGCGCCTCTCCAAGGTCCGGATCATCTCGATGCCTACGGCGCCTGTCGCGCCGACAATGCCTACGTGCGGTTTGCGATTCATATCGTTCTAAAGCGTCCAGACTATACCCGCTCCGCCCCGCGCGCAATGCGCAAATTTCCGCAGCCTCACCCTCCGAAGAACTTCTGTATCTCGACCAGGACTTTGTAGAAGCGATCGATTTCGTCGGTGGTGTTGTAAAAGTAGAAGCTGGCGCGGGCGGTGGACTCGACGCCGAGCTTGCGCATGAGGGGCTGGTTGCAGTGGTGGCCGCCGCGCAGGGCCACGCCCCGCTGGTCGGCCACGGTGACAAGGTCGTGGGCGTGGACGCCGTCGAGGAGGAAGCTGACCAGGCCGGCGCGCCCGATGTGCGGGCCGAAGAGGCGGATGCCATTGAGGCGGGAAATGTGGGCATAGGCATAGGCGCCCAGTTCCTGGTCATGCTGGGCGATGCGCTGGCGGCCGATGCGGTCCAGGTAGTCCATGGCGGCGTGCAACCCGACGGCCCCGGAAATGTCGGGGGTGCCCGCCTCGAATTTGTGCGGGGCGTGTTTCCAGGTGCTGTGGTCGAACTCGACGTTGAGGATCATCTCGCCGCCGCCCTGGTAAGGCGGCATGGCCTCGAGGATTTCCTGGCGTCCGTAGAGCACGCCGATGCCGGTGGGCCCGCACATCTTGTGGCCGGAGAAGACCAGGAAATCGCAGCCGATGTCCTGCACGTCCAGGGGGCGGTGGCCGGCGCTCTGGGCGGCATCGACGAGGGTGGTGACGCCGAGTTCGCGGGCGCGGGCGCACAGTTCGGCCACAGGGTTGATGGTCCCCAGGGAGTTGGAGATGTGCGTCAGGGCCAGGAGCTTGACCTGGCGCGTCAGGAGTTGGTCCAGGCGGCTGAAGTCCAGCAGACCGATGTCTCCGGTCACGGGCAGGAAGGCCAGGCGCGCGCCGCTGCGCTCGGCCAGGAGTTGCCAGGGGATGATGTTGCTGTGGTGCTCCATCTCCGTGAGCAGGAGGACGTCGCCGGGCCCGACGTGCTTGGAGCCCCAGGACTGGGCGACGAGGTTGATGCCCTCGGTGGTGCCGCGGGTGAAGACGATCTCCTCGGGGCTGCGCGCGTGGATGAATGCGGCGGCCCGGGCGCGGGCGGCCTCGAAGGCGGCGGTGGCGCGGTTGCTCAGTTCGTGGATGCCGCGGTGGACGTTGGCATTGTCCCGCTCGTAGTAGCGGCACAAGGCCTCGATGACCGCCCGCGGTTTCTGGGTCGTGGCGGCGTTGTCGAAATAGATCAGCGGCCAGCCATGGACCTTTTGGTCCAGGATCGGAAAGTCGTCCCGCAAGGCGGACCAGTCCGGCATCGGTTCAGCTTGGAGGGGCACGGAGGACATGTCACATCACCTCGCCTCACATCAAGCCCAACTGCAGCTTGGCCGCCTCGCTGATCATGGCCTGGTTCCAGGGCGGGTCCCAGACCAACTCGACGGCGACGTCCTCGACGCCTTCCAGGCCCAGGAGGCGGCTTTGCACGTCCTGGGCCAGCATGGGGCCCATGCCGCAGCCGGGCGCCGTGAGCGTCATCTTCACCTCCACCTTGAAACTGGACGCCCCGAGGGGGGTGATGTGGCAGTCATAAACCAGGCCCAGGTCGACGATGTTCACCGGGATCTCCGGGTCGTAGCAGGAGCGCAACTGGTTCCAGATCTCCTTTTCAAGCTGTTCCTGGGTCACCGGGGCGCCGGAACCGGCGGCCTTGGCCGCCTTCTCCCGGCCCAGCGCGTCGGCGTCTTTGCCCTCGATCCGAAACAAGTTTCCATTGACGATGACGGTGTAGCTGCCCCCCAGCGACTGCGTGATGTGGGCCCGCTCGCCTTTCTGGAGCTTGACCATTGACCCGATTGGGATCATGGCCGCCTCAACGTCGCGGGTCAATGTGGTCGTCTTGTCG
Organism: uncultured bacterium; assembly: GCA_963749495.1. Classification (GTDB taxonomy): domain Bacteria; phylum Verrucomicrobiota; class Verrucomicrobiia; order Limisphaerales; family UBA8199; genus CAVQND01. Next base: position 843,613 of record CAVVMW010000006.1, on the reverse strand, counting down.
CTATTCATAACTATTGGAAATATAGCCGATGAGGGGCTGCCTGTCGCTTCCAGGTCATGCCTCTTCCGACTCCGTCGTCACCGGCTGGCCTTGGCCTTTGAGGGCGGCCATCAGGGCGTGCCAGGGGAGGATGGCGCACTTGACGCGGGCGGGGAACTTATGCACCCCGGCGAACACGGCCAGTTTGCCCACCTCGCCTTCCACCCGGCCGGTCGTCACCATCTCGCGCACCTGGGCGAAGAGTTTCTCGACCTGGTCCCGGGTCTTGCCTTTGGCCGACTCGGTCAGGAGCGAGGCCGAGGCCTTCGAGATGCAGCAACCGGAGCCGACGAAGCTGATGTCCTGGAGGAGCCCGTTCTCCAGGGCAACGTAGAGCTTCAACTGGTCGCCGCAGAGCGGGTTGTGGCCCTGGGCGGAGCAGGTGGGATGGCCCAGCTCGCGGAAATTGCGCGGGTGCTTGCAGTGGTCCAGAATGACTTGCTGATACAGGTCGTTGAGGTTGTCGAACATGGGCGTGCTCTACTTTTTCTGCGCCACGCGTGGGTTGGCCTCGAGCCGCTCCCAGACCAGGCGGTCCAATTCCTGACGGGCGGGCGCGCAACGGATGCGCTCGGTGATCTCGGCGGCAAAGGCATGGATGAGCATGCGCCGGGCGGTTTCGGCGCCCAGGCCCCGGCTGCGCAGATAGAAGACGGATTCTTCATTGAGTTGGCCGACGGTGGCGCCGTGGGTACACTTCACGTCATCGGCATAGATCTCCAACTGCGGCTTGGTGTCCACGGTTGCCTCTTCCGAGAGCAGGAGGTTCTTGTTGGTCTGTTTGGCATCGGTCTTTTGGGCGTCGGGCCGGACCAGGATGCGGCCGTGGAAGACCCCCTTGGAGCGGCCGTCGAGGATGCCGTTGTAGAATTCGTGGCTGGCGCAGCGCGGGGCGGCGTGCTCGACGACCATGTGATGGTCGGCCAGTTGGTCGCCGCGGGTCAGGTAGAGCCCGTTGAGGACGCACTCGATGCCGGGGCCGGCCAGGGTGGCATGGATGTTATTGCGGGAGAGCCTGGCCCCGGTGGCAATGGAGTGAGAGAGCAGGTTGCACCGCGGGCCCAGTTGGGCGTGGAGGGCGGCGATATGGAAGGCGCCGGGGCCCTCGTCCTGGAACTTGCAGTGTTCGATGGAGGCCCCCTCTTCGAGGACCAGTTCGGTGACGGCGTTGGCAAAACAGGGCGCGCCGCCCAGGCTGGCATAGCTCTCCAGCACCGTAGCCCGGCTGCCGGCCCCGGCCACCAGCAGGCTCCGCGGGTGCGAGGTCGCCCCGGCCTCTTTGGCCGTCGAAATAAACAGCAAGTGAATCGGCTCGTCCAGGACCTTGCCCGGCGCGACCTGGACCAACGCGCCGTCCTGAAAGAACGCCAGGTTCAGCGCGGCAAACGGCCCGGCCTGTTCCTGCGCCCAGTGCCCGAGATTCTTTTCAAGCGCCCCCGAATCGCTCCCCAGCGCGGCGGCCAGGCTGCCCAGGGCGACCCCGGGCCGGGGCCGGCCCGGCGACGACAGCTCCGCCGCGTAATGGCCGTCCACAAAGACCAGGCGCGCCGCCGCCATCCGGCCGAAGGTGAACCCCGTGATGCTCCCGGGCGTAAGGCCGTCCAGGGAGGTCTCGAAGACCGGTTTGAACGGCAGGCCCGCAATGGGCGCCACGTTGGTGAAACGCCAGTCCTCATCCTGGAGGGTCGGAAAACCCATCTCGGCAAAACGCGCCAGGCCGGCCTTGCGCAACGGAAAAAGCCACGCCGGCTGCTTGGTTTCCTTCTCAAACCGCTCGAACTTCTCGAGGTACGGGTCGGTTTCTTTCATGTCCGGGCTCTCGCTCACTCGCGCCATAATCTGCAATCATCCCATCCGCCAAACCGAATCATTAGTCTCTCATGCGGCGGCGCCGCGCGCAAGTCCGCTGAAAAGGGGAACAGAAGCAAACGAAGGGAACGAAGGCTCGAAGATGTTCACATCGTGGCTGGGGACCATGAACCGGACGGACGTTGCCCGGCGCGAAGCGTTTTGGACTGCGGCAGCCCTCTGCCGCTTTTCCGACCCCTGTGCGTACCAAAGCGCCAGAGGACTGGCGCAGTCCAAAACCTTCGGGCTTGGCGACGCTTCACGGAAAGCTGCCTTGGTTCTTCGTTACCTTCGTTTCCTTCTGTTAAGGGCTCTGTGCAGCCCGGGGCCGCGCGGATGCTATTGCGGCACCGCGCGATAGAACCGATACGGGCGGGTGCGCGCCGCCGCGTCCAGGGAGCTCGATTGCCCCGGTCGGGCCTGCCGAGACGGTCTCCAGCACTGTCCAGTGGAGCAGGTCATCCGATGCCTGGATCTGATAGACCTGCCCGGGCGTGCCGCCCACCACTACCTGCACCCCGGTGTCCAGCCAGTGCGACACATCCAGATGAGTCGGCCCGTTGGGTGCCCCGTACTGCCGGCCCCAGTTATTGGGTGTGGCCGCTAGCACCGCGGGGTTCACCGTCAGCACGGTCGAGCTGGTGCAGCCGCTCACACCCGAAGAGTCGGCGCACTCGGCGGTGATGGTGTGCATCCCCGCCGCCAGTGCGCTGGTGCTGAAACGGGCGGAGGCGCTGCCCGCGCTGCCGACGAGCGTCCCGCTGCCTAGATTCCTTGAGTTTCGAAACGTGATGCAGACAAGTCAAGTTTGTGGCACGGGCATCCTGCCCGTGGGGGCTTGGGCAAGATGCCCAAGCCACGGTCTGAGGCTCCGCCTCTCTAGTTCCGTGGTCCCGTCGCGAAATACCACTTGGCCCGCCGGTGTTGTCCCGCCAACCGGCGTCGCCGTCGCCGTGAGAGTCACAGCCTGCCCATACACCGACGGGTTCACATCGGGAGCCAGGCTCAGCCCCGGGGATGCCGTGGTGTTGCTCAGGTCGAAGGTCGCCGCCGTCTCGCCCGCCCCGAGGCACGGCTTCGGCGGATCATTGCGTAAGTTGTTGCTGATCAATTGGATATAACGTGGGACTGGACAAAGCCCCCCGAGGCTGCCAAACTCGGCGGCATGATTTGTCCTGCACAGATAAAACGGACCTCCAAACCTGAGGACCTCGTCACCCAAATCCTCCGAGAGACCACCGATAAGACGATCACCGTCGAGTTGGTCAAGAGCCTTGAGGAGGAAGCTCGGTGGAACAAACTGATCCGAAAACACCATTACCTCAAAGAGCATCGCATGGTCGGCGAGTCGCTTCGCTATGTGATCAAGAAAAAGGGGCGATGGATCGGCCTGTTGGGTTGGTCCAGCGCCGCCTTCCATCTGCGGCCCCGCGATGCCTGGATCGGCTGGACCGACGCTCAGCGACAGGCCGGACGCCACCTGCTGGCCTGCAACGCTCGCTTCGCGCTGCTCAGGCCCAAAGGCCGCTCGCCCAACCTGGCTTCCCACTGCCTGAGCCTCAACCTCCAGCGCCTCAGTGCCGACTGGCTGGAACACTACGGCCACCCCATCGCCTTGGTCGAAACCTATGTGGACCCCAAACGGTTCGAAGGCACCTGTTATCGTGCCGCCAATTGGTTTGAAATCGGCGTGACCAAAGGCTGGGGACGCTCCCGCCTGGATTTCTATCAACTCCACCAGCAGCCCAAAGCCATCTTCGTGTATCCGCTGGTCCGCAACGCCCGCCAGATCCTCTCGGCTCCGCTCATGCCGGCAGCTTGGGCGCCCTATCGCCGAGAGCCCCGCCTCAGGAATATCCTTTGAGCGGAAAACAAACCCAAAGCTTGCTCCACGCCCTGGCCCCACTCCACGACCCCCGCCGCTACCGGGGTTGGCGCCATCGCCGCGTCGCCTCCATTGTGGCCATTGCTGCCGCCGCGATGATTGCGGGCAACAACTCCCTGATCAATATCGGCGAGTTCTCCCAGTCCCTCAACCAAAACCAACTCCGCAGCCTGCGCGCCTGCCGTTGCCGCAAGACCCGCAAGTTCATCCCTCCCAGCGAAACGACCATCCGCCGAATCCTCCAGCGCCTGGACCCGACAGAATTGGACAGGCTGATCAACGATTGGCTGCGCTCCCACCTCAAGAACGCGGGCATCGCCGCACTGGCCGTCGATGGCAAATGTGCCCGCACCGCCACCAAAATCAACGGACAAGGCATCCAACTCTTCGGCGCCCTGGACACCCAAACCCAACTCTTTTGCCGCCAAATCCAAATCCCGGCCAAGACCAATGAAATACCCACCCTCAAGGACCTGCTCCGGGACTTGGACCTGCGCGGCACCTTGGTCAGCGCCGACGCGCTCAATACTCAGACCGCCACCGCCGACCATGTGGTCGAGGAAAAAAAGGCTGACTACCTCCTGGTCGTCAAAGCCAATCAACCCAAGCTCTTCGACAAACTGGCCCGCCTGTCTCACGCGCCGAAAGGCGTTTTTTCCCCCTGAGCACATCACGATTGACCAAGGCCATGGACGGCATGAAACCCGCGAGGTCTGGCCCTTTGAAGTCACACCCCAACAGTGCGGCTTCCCACACGCCCTCCAAGCCGCCGTCATCGTGCGCACTACTCACCATCTCAAAGCCGTTCGCGTTACCGAGGAGGCCGAACTGGTCTTGAGCAGCCGCCCCAATGCGCAGATGGATGCGGCGCAATTGCAGGCCTTTCGCCGTGGCCATTGGAGCATCGAGTCGGTCCACTACGTGCGCGATGTCACTTTCGGCGAAGATGCTTGCACCGTCCGCACCGGCCACGGCCCGCAAAACCTGGGTGCCTTGCGCAACCTGGTCATCGGCCTCTGTGCCCTGGATGCTGCCCGCCAGCACAAAGCCACCTCCTATCTGCCACGCTTTCGCTGTGCCGCCAGGAACAATCGCCGCTTGGCCATCGACCTGGTCGGTCGTCCTCTGCTCAATAACACCTGATGGGGTGCTCCCCTGAGTCTGAGCATCGGTTCGGCTCTGATCGGTCTGGTCTCTCTGCATGCCGGACGTTTCTATGGCTTCCCACATTGCTGCCCGGATCTGAGCAAATCCTTCCTATAACAGCCTGGCAATTCACACTGCGCGAGCCGTTGTGGCGACGAGATCCTCGCCTGCGCTCACGCCCCGATTCCACCCGACAAGGGCCGTTCTAAACGCCGAAGCCGTGCTCAGGCACCTCCTTCGGTCCGATAGGCGTGCATTCCGTAAAAGACTTCATCCAAGCTGCCCGTGTAAGTGGCTGCGATGCTTTGGGTTGCGACTTGCCGGAAGGCTGGGATGGCACCTGGAAGCGATTTTACCATCCGGTCGGCCAGGTAAAGGGGGTATGGCTCCATTATGGCGGGGCATGCAGACTGGAGTTTCACGCCCTGGAGCAGGGCTGCTAGCCGGCTCCTATTCTCCGCTACATGACGGCTCACCTCGAGGCGCAGTGCCGGGGACCAACGAGACGGCTTATAGTAAATGACCGCGACGTCCTCCAGAGCGGCGACAACGCGCTCTTCCAGGTGTTTTGCCTCGTCCCGGTCAGACTCCGGAACGGCGCTCGTGTTGATATGCCAGGGAGACTCGGGTTCCTGGAGACCTCTTGCGTCCGTGAACTCGCCTGCCTCCAGCAACATCGTCAACATCCCGCGGTCATCGTAAGACACGGGCCAATCCATCTCGATGCCGATTTCCCGAGTGGTCGCATATTTCGGGCAGAAAGCCCAGCACTTGTCTGATCGTTCCGACCTCAATATCGCCAGGTAGGCAGCCAATCCATCTTTTGCGCGCCGCTTGAGCGTTTCGCCGAATGTGGGCGCGTATGGAGCATTGGCGCGACTCAGGGCTTGATTAAGGTAGATCACCGGCGTGGTCGTTGAACCATCCAGGAAAACAAGGTCGTGAGGCGCCTGGGCCGCGAGCCCCAACTCCATCGTCATCATCAGGCCCCGCAAGACCGTGCTGGTCGTGTCATTGTGGGTCTCGGCTTCGACCACGGCCTGATGCCTGGGTTCAGGCCAGAATCGCTTTTCCGAGGGCGGCGTTAGGCCTTCGACAGCGACTGCCGCCGCAGCCGCGAGATCAGTCGTCAGCAGGCGCTCCACGGCGTAGGAGCCGTCCACGCCGCAGCAAGTGGGAATGTGCGGGTTTTCAAGCTCCGACTCCCGGCGCAGAAGCCGGGCCGCCGCGAGTTGGTCTCGGCGCTTCTGGCGGTCAGCGCGAACTTGCTCGAACGATTGGAGAAGGCGTTTCCCGATGCCCTGTCAGCAGAGGATGACCTCATCAACCAGCGCGGCAGGCAGGTCGCTAAACGGGCTTTGGCTGTCTTCGGGCATGAGATTCTTTCTTCCAGAGCCGCCATTCCTCGCAGTCGAAGTCGTGATAAGACGAGTCGCGTTCGGCCCGCGGCAGCAACCATCGCTCGCGCCAAAACTTAGCAGTCTTGTCAAAAGGCCTACTGAAATAGCGCGGGGTTTCCGTGTTTCCCTTGAGGAACGGGCGCGTGTTCTTGGCCAGTGGCGCCACGAACAGCTCACGCTTAATGCCGTGGTTCAGCATTTCCTGAGAGAAGCCGAGTTTCGAGAGGGCTTTGCGAACCAGTTCGCGACGATTCCGGAAACCCGTCCCCCAGGTTTCGTTCTTCGCCGTCGGGGCGCAGTGCCTGGCCGCAAAATCGGACAAGTCCTCGTAAACACCGTCAGAAAAAATGGAACTCGCCCCAGCCGCTCGTGAAGCCCACGCTCTCCATCACCAGCCGCTTGCGATACTTCACCCGGTTGTAAATCGAGGACCTGCCAAGCGCCGAAGTGGTCGTGATGAGCGCCAAGTGGGGATCTCGCCTTTTCTTTGAGATCAGCGCCCTTCGGCCACCATAACGGAGCGCGAATGCCTCGCGGACTTCATTTGTGGAGATGGCCAACGCGACCAGTTTTCCTCCCAGCAGGCGAGAATACGGCTGGACCGCTCCGAGCACGCAGGCATCCATTACGTGGTAAAGCCGTTCGGCCTTCGCTTCTGCACTCCAGCCGATCCAACGGTCCCGGTCCTTGATGGAATAGACCGGATCTCCGAGTCCAAACAACCCGATGAGTTTACCGTTGCTCTCATCGAAGATCAGAAAGCGAAGCCGCCTCCCGTAACCCTCAGAGATCGGAATGCTCCAATGCAGACACGCGTAGCGAAACAAACGCGAGTGTTCCGAATCCGGTTCGACTTGCACTAACTTTGGTTTGATTTGAGTCGGGTCAATCTCGGAGCCTGAGGCGATAAAACTGAGCAGCCTGTCTTCGTGCGGTGAGAGGGTCGGGGCCGCGAGCTCGGCCTGCTTGGCCACAGCATGTCCATGGCGTTTCCGGATGCTCCGCTTGTCTTTCTTCCGGCGAAATGACACCCCATCCTCGCCAATTGTGAATCCCTGTGCCTTCAGGGATACCCGGATGGCTCGTCGCAATCGCCTGGTTTCTTTCGTGTCAACCGTGGTGATCGTTTGACTGCCTCTAGAACGCATGAATGGCCTTGGGTAGTCTCAGTTTCCGAAATCGAATCGGCGCTTAAGCTGGTTGGCTCGCGAAAATGGTATCCGGCGGTCGTGCTGCAAACGCCCGGCCACGATCCCGGGCGCCAGGCCGATCCTGCCGGCAAATCGCCGGATAGCCGCGACGCTCAAATCGCCGTTCGCGCAGAATCGCTCGTAGTCGGTCGAGGGAATCAGCCATTCCTGCGCGAAGACATCCGCCTCGGCCTCCCGGGGGTCACGGACTGCGGCTTCCTCTTCGCCCTGTTCGACAAACACGGCCCGTTTGCCATGCTTCAAAACGTGCCCGGCCTCGTGAAAGAACGTGAACCACAGGTGATCGTCCGTCTTGCCCCGCAGGCTCATCTGGATCAGAGCCTTGGAGCTATGCATCCACCGGGTGACACCGTAAGCGCGCACCCCGGTCAAAGGCGGGACGAAGACCACTGCGACGCCTGCTCGCATGCACTGCTCGCGGAGATCAGGAACGAACTCCGCCGGGTCCTTGAACGTGAAGCCGCGCACTTGGCGAAGCGCTTCCGTGAAAAGGCCCTGGTCGAAGGTAGCACAATCAACTTTTTGGCCTTCGATTTCTCCCTTTCGGAGCCAGGCGGCAGTGGCTCCAGGGCTGGCAACATACGCCCGTGTCTGTCGGAAAGCGGCCTCCGGGCTTTCCCAAATCGCCCGCCATTCCTCGACCCCCGCCACACCGAAGAAGCTCAGGACAGCGCGAAGTTGACCCACAGGTCCAGCGGCTGGCGCAACCCAACCGACACGAACGAGTTCCTTGACGGGCATGGTGCCAAGCCAGTCCAGTTGCTGTTCCAGTTGGCTGGTTTCGCGCCGCCGGGCCAGGGCGTTGCGATAGACGCGTTCGTGGTTGGTCCAAAACGAGGCCGGCACCCCGAGCACCTTTTCCAGTTGCAGCGCCGTGTCGGCGGTAATCATCGCTTTACCAGCGACGATCTCGTTGATGGTCTTCAGAGGCCGCCCCATCCGCCCGGCAAGCTCGGCCTGAGTCATGCCCAGGGTCTCGAGGGCCTCCGCCAGCGTTTCCCCCGGCGGGACCACAAAATTTGGTTCGAATGTCGTGTTCATGTTGTTCAATGTGTGTCGATGATGCCCAGGACCTTCACCCTGGTGACGCGCTTGCAGTCCAGCCCGCCATCGGGTTTGCGGGGAAGCTGGGCGTGGTCCGGCATCAGCAGCAGACGGCGCGGATGCTTCACGTCCACGGAAATCTGCCCGGCGCGGTCGCCGGCAAGCTCGTGAGCCCGCAATTGGGGCAAAAACCGAAGAATTTCCAGATTTTCTGCCGAGATCAATTGGGCCAGCCGCAGGCAGATCCGCCGCCCGTTATCCGGCCCGTATTTCCGGAGGATCGTTTGCTCGTCCGCCAGTTCTTTGGCGAGCTTCGCGTTAATGAATGAGATTTCCACGCGTCACCACGATAATTAACCCCAAGGGTTAACGCTTGTCAACAACAATTTTGACTCTTTTTTCGGTCAATCCGAGGCCCGCGTCAGTCTCCCCAAATGCCTCAGGGTGCGTCGGGGTAAGCGCGCAGCCCTCACAACGGCCGCATGAAGCAAACTCTCGTCCTGGTGCCCAGACCATGGTTCGTCAGGGCTTGGTGCTCAGTGGAGGAGGGCCGGCGGCCTTGACCGAGTCTGGAAACAAACGCACGTGCAGGTCCTCCAGCACGAGAAACACGGCGTCGGCTGCCTGCTGAACCTCTTCTTGTCCGACGCGGACTTCCCGCCCTTCCATTTCACCGCTCCGAACACGCTCAAGGTATTTGCGATCAATTACACCGAGGTTATGCGTAATGGGATGGCGCTTTTGAAACACGAGATCGAGCCCGTGAAGCACCACCGCCCCACTGAACAACTGAGTCCCATTGCAATGGTCTGGCACGATGGCCTCTGCGTTGGATACCGATTGCATCCGGCTGCCGATACGGCGCATTTTGGTATCAACCTCGGAATCGAGGACACCATGAAGGCGCATAAAACGCTGCAGATCAATCTTCAACACCGCCTCAAAGACCGAGACCAGGTCTTCCAATGCGTTCTCAACATCTTTCGCGGCGGCGCGTTCCCCGAGCAGATCTCGGCGGCGTCGCACATCAGCCAACATCGCTCGAATGACATTCATTTCGCCGAGAATATGCGTTGAGAAAATGTCTGCCCCACAATCCGCGCACCACACAGCCAAACCGTAAACCGACTGATCCAGTTGGCAACGGGGGCACACGGCATCGCGTTTGAGGATGGTTTCCCACGGCCGCCAGACGTGTGGTTTCGGGGGCGACTTCATCTCGATGCTGACATTCAGAAACCCACCGACCAACTGGCGGCGCCCCTGGGAATCGAGACCAAGGGCTTCCTTCATCATCCGTTCAACGCCCTCGCACGCTTGGGCCTCTACAAGCTCTTTCGCATACCGAAGTTGCTCCTTCGTAGTGAAGTCTGTCGGCTTTCCGGTGGCACGGCAGTAAGGGCAGAATGCCTCGGCTTGGTTTTTAACACCGGTCCCACCCCTCACCTTGAAGAACCCAGGAGAACAGTCGGCACGCGGGCACTCGCGAGCCGTTCGCCCGTCCTGGTCCACAGGCAGGCTGACCGACATCTCATAACGGTCTTGCCCTATCCGCCGAATGTCGTGCGGGCCACCTTCCCTGAATGGTTCCGATGACATGATGTCACCAGTGTGGGCCTGCTCAAACGATTTGGTCAAGCGAGTCGATAGGCAATCACAGGAGCAGAGGTCTCCTGCGAAAAAACTCCCTCACTCGTGGATCCGCCTCTCGCGACGCGGCCGAACCTCCAGGAGCGCTACGAGGAGGTCAAGGGAACGAACTTGCTGGCTCGGGTTTTGAGGGAACCACGGCAGCCGGAACTCATTCAGTAATCAAAGCTGGCCGTCATGGGCTGAGATTGACGCCCCTGGATCGATTCCGGGCCGCAACCGCATTGGATTCACCGCCCATTGAACACCAAGCCGGCTTCCGGACGCCGTCATTCCACCGCTCTGCAACCCTTGCGGCTTGGCGAGCCCCTCTGACCATCTTCGCGCCGGCCCAGGATGGCCCGACGACACGAAAGTCGTTTCACCTTGCTTGGATGTGCTCTGCAAGTGCAGTGGACCAGGATGCGCTCCGACCCAGGCAAATCCGCTTCCTTCTCCACCGACGCTCCATAGGGCATCCGGGCCGGACCTCCATGAGGACTCTGCGTCGAGAATTCCGGCAAACGAAAGACTCATGAAAGATGAAATCATTCCTCGTCAGGAGAAAAGCTGGAAAACTAAACGCGAAATCGCCGCGCGTTTAAAGTGCAGCGTGCGCACGATTACAAGCCTCATGCGGCGGCGCATCTTGCCGTTCGTCAAACAGGGGCGCTTCGTGCGGTTCGACACGGACGATTGCGACCGGGCGATGCAGAAACTCCGGAGCCCGAGCATCTTCAACCGTGTCCAAACTGGAGGCGTCTGACCGCCCGTAAAGGGTCGCCATTGGAGAACACGAGATGCGGCGCGGCCGAAGAGACGAAACATGGTTTCGTCTCCGGCTTCGCTGCCAGCGGCGGAGTGATATTCCCGGAAAACCGCTGGTTTGAAATTCCCTTCTTCTTCCCTGGTCTTTTCTTCCGGCTATTCTCCTGAGAGCTCTTCTTGCTTCTTCGCCTTGGTTCTTCTTCGGGCCGATTGTTTTGTTTTGATCCGCTCGGCGGCTGTGTTGCTGTTGGGGCGCGATGAGCCCAAAGTCCAAGCGACGTAAGTGCCAGTGTTGCAACGCGTTTTTCTTCCCGGATTACCGGAACCGGAAGCATCAACGCTACTGCGAAAAACCGGATTGCCGCCGGGCCAGCAAGCTCGCCAGCCAGCGGCGCTGGTATCGCCAACCCAAAAATCTTTCGCACTTTCGGCAGGGCGAAGGCACCGACCGGGTGCGGGCTTGGCGCAAGGCTCATCCAGGGTATTGGAAGCGGAAAACCCCTGCGTCTGAAGGCACTCAACCAATTGAGGCAGAAGCGGTTAACCCCGAGCAGACATCTCGTAACGTACCGAGACCTCTGCCCGTACGTTACAAGATTTCTGCCTGGCACAGGAGCCCGCGTTTATCGGACTGCTCTCGATGTTTGCGGGCAGTACGTTACAAGATGACATCCAGCCTTTGATCCGCCGCCTGATAGAACAGGGTTGCATCATTCTGGGGCGGGTGCTTCCAGAGCAACGCAACGAAAAACCATGTTCTGATTATGATCATCAAACGTCTCCTCCGACCCAATCGGCTCCGTGAGGTCCCCAGCAGTTTTAGCTGGGTGGACCACCGGTTGATTCGTCACCACCATCTGAAAACCTGCGACCACCGGGCCTGGGCTCTCTACCTGTTCCTGGTCACTGTCGGCGACGCCCAAGGCCTGAGTTACTACTCCGAGGCGGCCCTGGGGCGGCAGCTCAAGCTGGATCCGTTGGAACTGGCCTCAGCGCGTCAGCAATTGGAGCGGGCCGGGCTCATCGCCTATCAAAAACCTCTCTACCAGGTGCTGGCCCTGCCGGAGGTCTCCTCCGAGCCGGTGGCCCCGGACGCACCTCGCAGCGAGCAAGCTCAGTGCGTGGGCGACATCCTGCGCCGGGCCTTGGCGGGAGGTCGGCCATGATCGATTACCCCACCTTCTGCCAGCTTCGAGTGCTCTTGGATGAAAAGCATCTCACTGCCGCCCAGGTTGCGGTGGAACTTCAACTGGACCCCAAAACCGTTGCCAAGTGGGCGGAGCAGACCAGCTATCACCAACGCCGAGGCGGCAAACGCCCCAGTAAGCTCGACGCGTTCAAGGGCCGGATTGTTGGCCTGCTGGAACGTCATCCTTACAGCGCTCAGCAAATCCTCCAGGAACTCAAACCCCAGGGCTACGCTGGCGGTTACAGCATCCTCAAGGAGTTTGTCCGCCTGGTGCGCCCGATGCGCAAACCCGCCTTCCTGACGCTGGAGTTTGCCCCGGGGGAATGCGCGCAGGTTGATTGGGGCAGCTTCGGCTCCGTCACCGTCGGCTCTACCAGACGGCGCTTGAGCTTCTTCGTGATGGTCCTGTGCTTCAGCCGCCTCATCTATGTGGAGTTTACCCTCTCCGAAGGCATGGAACAGTTCCTCTCCTGCCACCGCCATGCCTTCGAGTTCTTCGGGGGCATCCCCGCTAAAGTCATGATCGATAATCTCAAGGTTGGGGTGCTCGAACATCCGCTGGGCGCTGCGGCCCGTTTCAACCCGCGCTACCTGGACTTCGCCGCCCACCATGGCTTCGTCCCCGTTGCCTGCCAGGTCAAAAAGGCGAACGAAAAAGGGCGCGTGGAAAATGGCGTGGGCTACGTCAAAAAGAACTTCCTGAGCGGTTTGCAGATCCCCTCCTTCGAGGCCGTCAATCCCGCCGCCCGGCAGTGGCAGGATACCGTGGCCAACGTGCGTATCCACGGCGAGACCCACGTCAAACCCCTGGAACGGTTTGCTCAGGAAAAGCCCCTGCTCAAAGCCCTGCCGCTCCGTCCTTATGACTGCGGAGTCGTCCGGCCCACCAGCGCCAACAGTTGTTGCCGCGTCGTTTTTGAGACCAATCGCTACACCGTGCCTCACCTCTATGCCTCCCAGCAACTGAGCCTCAAAATCTATCCTGACCAAGTGCTCTGCTATCACCACGAAAAGCTGATCGCTACCCACCTGCGCGGCTACGACCGCCGCCAGGACATCCGCAACCCCGACCATATCCAGGAACTCCTGACGCAGCGTCACCGCGCCCGCGACCAAACCTGCCTGCAAGCGTTCCTGAGCCTGGGACCGCAGGCCGAACTCTACGGCCGTAAACTCCGGGAAAAACGCTTCAACGCTCCCCATCACATCCAAAAGATCGTTGCGTTGAGCCAACTCTACGGCCCCGATAAAGTGGCCCGCGCCCTCCAGGACGCCCTGACCTTCGATGCGTACGGCTGCGAATACATCGCCAACCTGTTGGAACAACGCGAGCGCCACGCCGTGGCGCCCTCGCCCTTGCACCTGACCCGCCGGCAGGACCTCTTGGAACTGGACCTGCCCCCGGCCGACTTGAGTCCCTATGACCCCAACCCGCCCTCTCCCCAACCATGAACCCCTCCCTCCTGGCTCAGCAACTCGACTACCTCAAACTGCCTTTCCTGAAGGCGCAATACGACGACCTGGCCCAGCAGGCTGCCCGGCAGCCCTGGACTCACGCCGAATACCTGGCCCGGCTCATCGACGGCCAATACCAGCAGCGCCGGGAGCGCGCCGTGGCCCTGCACGTGAAGGCCGCGCGCTTTCCGGTCATCAAGACCCTCGAACAGTTCCAGTGGGATTGGCTTAAGAAAATCAATCGGCTCCAGGTGCAGAACCTCTTTCGCCTGCAGTTCCTGGAACAGAACGCCAACGCCATCTTCCTGGGCAACGTTGGCTTGGGCAAGACCCACTTGGCCACCGCCCTCGGCTACGCGGCCTGTCTGGAGGGCCACTCGGTTCTCTTTGCCAACGCCATCAATGTCATCAACCAACTCAGCGCCGCCCAGAAAAGCAGCCGCCTCAAAAGTGAACTCCGCAAATACCTCCGTCCCCGGCTGTTGATCTTGGATGAGATCGGCTACCTGCCCATCGACCAGCATGGCGCCGACCTGCTCTTCCAGGTTATCAGCCAGCGCTACGAGCGCGGTTCCATCGTGGTGACTACCAACAAACCCTTCAAACAGTGGGCCAGCATCTTCAACAATGACGCCACGCTGGCCTCCGCCGTCCTGGATCGGCTCCTCCATCACGCCGAGACGGTTGTCGTCGAAGGCACCAGCTTTCGCATGAAAGACCAAATCCAAACGTGATCCGGTTCTCCACTATCAGTTCCGTCGCAAAACCGGCAGCAGAAGCTGCCGGTTGTTTGCTTTTCGACCCTCCGCCCGCTCAGATTTTGGAACCGGCGCTTTTCATCCGCGTTCCCGCCGCCGCTGACACATGTTGCGGGCACCTCCCGTCCAACGTGCCCAATGAGCCTGGCGAGCTTCTCATATCCAGGCGGCAGTTTGTGTTGGCCAGCGGCTTCCAGTTGCTCGAAGTCCGGGTATCGGGAAATGGCCGACTCGACCTCAAGCGGGCCGCCCTCGGTCCGGTCTTTTAACCTTCCACCGAACGCGGCAACCATTTCATTCCAAGAGCCAATCTGTTGAACCAGCGCCTGAAGATCGCGTTGTTCCCAGAAGCCGCCCTCGTCATTCACCTCCGCCAGGCAGCCCAGCTCTTTGGCCTTGTCGAGCAAGGCAATAATGCTCAGGTGACATTGCAGGAAGTTGGGCACACCACCGCAGTTTGGATCGCTGGCGTACTGGGTCTTGCAGAATGAACTCCAGTGCCAGCCGGACAGCTTTGTTTTCAGTGGTCCCCTGGATGTTTCAATGGCGGCCGGGTACTTGCACAAACCGAAGTTGGACTCCTCGCAACCCTCACCTGGCCAAGCGGTAAAGGCGATGACCCGAGCCGGCAGCACGTCGGTAGAACAGTTATGGCTAAGATCCACGCTGCCTGTGGCCTGAATTAGAAGCCAACGCAGCGGGTCTTCCTGATCGCACTTGTTGAAATCACACTGCTCGCCAAAGAGTTCCACGACCTGGCCCAATTCCTTGAAGGGCAAGTCCTGGGCGCTCTGGTGCAGTGTCTGGATGAGTTTTCTAGCCCGGGCGTCACTGCCCCTGGCTTTCAATGAGTAGTGAATGGTTAAGCCCATTTTTGTTCTTTCTCCTTTCGTCGTTGTTGTATCGGCCTGAATCAGGCCATGTGCTGGATGTCTCCGTCCGTGTCGGTGAAGTAATAGTGGGGCCGATCTCCGCAGCGCAGCTTGTGAATGTGGACGACATGTTTCAGGTCAACACAGGTCCGGATGCACAGCGGCAGCCTGGACGGAGAGATGCGCCGGGCTTCTTTGGGCAGTTGCGTGGGCCGCGAATACCAGCCCAGCGTGCCGCCGAACTGGGCGAAGCTGCGAGACGCGGACGCATTGAGCCAGCAGTCCGGGGTTCTGATCGATTGCATATTGTGTGATTGTGTCTGCTGCTTTCGGTTGCGGTTGATCAAAGGCGGAATCCGTTCAGGGTTTTCTGATGTTCTTGACGAGTGAACCGAGTTTGATCTGTTCAATTACCGTGACGCTGTGAGAGCCTGCATCCCGGATGATGTACCCGGCTTCGTTGATCTCCGCGGTTTCATCCCCCAGAACCAGGAGCACGGAGGCGGTTCCTTTTCGAGACGCCCCCTGCTTCAGACAGTTCCGGGCACCTTTTTCAACCGTCTCTGCCCTGCCCCAATAGCCGTCATGTGAAACGACCAGGTAGCAGGACGATTCCAGGTACTTCAACAGGTCATTCTCCGCGCGTTTCAGTGCCGGTGTGAAAACCGATCGATTGTGTGCTTTCTTTGCCATATTGGGTTTAGAGTTTGAATCCACGAGCGGTTCAACGGGTCGGCCCATCGCTCTCGCCCACTTTGTTGAAACCCACCCTTTGCATCTGTACGCAATCGCCGATTTCGTTTTTTGCTGGACGCGCCAGCCAAGGGAGCGTGTTTAGAGCAGACTTTTCCAAAGATCGGGTTCCAGGAGACCGCTTTCCGTTTACAGCGCGTCCAACAGCAACGAATCTCTTGCGGTTCTGGGCTCGGGCTTGGCTGGTTCGATGGCGGTTTGAACACCCCACCATGCAAAATGTCGGCAGCTGGTTTCGTGTTCATGTTCCGAGTTTCTGTTGGGTTGTCCTGTTGCTGCGCTGGTGGTACTCGGGCTTCTTGACCTTTTTCCCCACCACTCCAAGCGCCTCTTCCAGGAACTTGGTCGCCTTTTCGCAGTCAGGCCCCTTGAACCCAACGGCGTCAATTTGGATTTCGCCTGTGGTCCCGATGGTGATTTCGATGGTCTTTGTCATTTATACCCCCATGAGCACGAGTTTGATGGCGCCGTTTTGTTGTGGCCTTCGAAGAACAGACAACCCCTTTTTTCTGGCTTCGATGCTGGCCTTGTGGACGCCGTAGAGCTGGAGGAGTTTGCCGTATTTCTGGCCAACCTCCTTTTCGACGTGCCCCTGCCAAAGATCAGCAGTCAGAGCGTAGCTGCCGTCTGGTTGCTTGTTCAGGGCGATGTCGTACGGGCCTTTGAGCCGGATTACGAAGTCGCCTTTGGTTTTGTTCTCGTAATAACCCCTGGCTCCGGCGTTCTGGAGGAGGGTCAACCCCATCTCCTGAACGGCTAAGCGCAGGGCCTCGATGTCTTTTATCTGTGTCTTGATTTCGGTGAAGTGACTCATTTTAGGTTTTTGGTTGATGTTCCACATTCCTGAACGTTCAGACGGATGGAACGAAATGATTGACAAAAGCAATGCAGGCATCAGTATTATCAATTACGGGCATAAATGGCTCTGGGATATGCTTGGAGCATGAAACACGAAAAGCCATGCGAGAACAGGCAAGCCTCTTTTGATATGCGAGGCCTGGCTGAGGAGGAAAAGCGGGTAAGGCCATTTCTTGGCTGGACCTCGCTCGGGCTCTCTGTCGCCAGCCCGCTCGCTGCTGGCGGGATCGTCGCCACCGGCCCACATGAGAATTTCGTCCCTGCCATTCTAGGCCTGTTGCTCTGTGTCGTGGTCTCGGTCCTCGGCGTGCTGGCTGGGATCATCGGACTTCGCCGCAGAGAGCAGCCGAAGTATCCAGCGTTAGCCGGTATAACCGTTGGGGCCGTGCCGGTTGGGATTCTCTTGTTGTGCCTTCTGATTGGAAGGGGATGCCGGATGGAGAGTGGATTCTGAAGCTTGCGAACGGTCAATGAAGCGTAAACTGATCAGGGACAGGAACTAGGCCGAGCCTTCGACAGCCCAGCCCAGTCCCCATCCCTTTGATTGTTGTTTGTGGTTTACGGCTTATGGTGCGGGTGATTTCAAAGCTGGCAGCCGGGCGATTTGCTCGTTCAACCAGTCCGCAGTGTTCATCGTCTTGATCTCCTGGGCGGTGATGACGGCGGCTCCACCTCCATAAGCATCCGTGCGTGGTTTGGAGCAGTCGTGCGACCACTCGAAGGTCACGCGGCCTTGCGGCTCGAACTTCTGGAGCAGATGTTGGATGAAGGCGCACACGGCATCCACGCCGCCATACATGGAGTGCAGCCAAATCCCGTGTGTCGTGGCAGAACCGTCAGGCTCCGTCTCGAACTGCCAGTCCTCGATTGCGTCCTTTAGGATCTCGGGGATGTCGTCAGGCAATCCCTCGCCTTGTTGAGCGTGGTGGGCTTTGTGGGCCAGGGCAAGGGCATACGCCTGTTGTGCTTCGGTCGCCAAGTTGATGACCACGCTGAAGTTGGTGAAGTAGTCGGCCATGTTCTCGTTTTCCTTTCGTGAAGTGTGAAGATTGGAGATGGAACCGGGCTGAACCTGCGACAGTCCAGCCCAGTCCCCATCCCCTTGATTGCTTTGGTTTATCCCAGGAGCGGGCAGGAACCCCTCGCCGCCGTGGGTGTTTTGAACGGGCCAATCATCTGGTCGGTGCTGTCGTTGAAGACGTACCAGCCGCAGTCGTATTGGCATGGGCGTCCTCTCACCCAGCGAACTCGACACTGCTGGGCAACACTCCAGCCCGCATATTGACCACCACGTATGAGGTCCCACCAGCCAGCATTGCAGCGTCTCCATACAAAACGGCCCGCTTCGCTGTTGTCAGTTTCGCCAGTTTTCATGGAGTTTGGGCGGAGTGAATTTGTCCACCAGCAACGAAACGTCCTCGGTTTCAAATACTCCGATGTCTCCGTAATGAGGCAAGCTGACCTGGAAGGCGATCTCAGGCGCATTCTCATCTGGCGCTAGTTGAATCACGGTCGCCACACCCCCTGGATATTCACCAAGTGCAGGCGTGTTGACTTTCTGCCCGAGGAGCTTTTGGCCGAGCTTCTGGACGAGTTGATTTGCTTTCATGCAGCCAGATTGAATTTCCTCCTCCCAAGCTCACCAAACCGATTGACCCACTCAGTGGCGTCCTGGTGAGCAAGAGTTCGAGCTTGGTTCGCCAGTTGAGAGAGCCCGTTTTTGAGTCGAGCCCTGGCCACAGCAGAATCCCGGGTACTCTTCGGCCGTCTTGGAGAGCAGCTCCTTCTTCACGCCCTCCAACTGCTGCTCCATCACTCGGTCATTGACGAAGTTCATGGATTTGAACTGATCGATGAACCGGACCAGGCGATTGAGGGTTTTCTGGTGGACTCCGGTTTCAGACCCGTTGATGCTCGAAAGCATGTCCTCACAGAGTTGGGCTGTCTGCTCCCTCAATGACGCAACACAATCAGCCACGAACGATTCCACCCCTGAGCGGATTCTCTGGCCGGCCTCTTGCGCTGCTCTCTGTCTGGCTTCAATTACCGCCTGCTGTTCGGAGGCGGAGACCAGTTCAGCGGCCATGTGTTGAGGGAGGGCGATCTGGAAGAGCTGGATGTCGAAGCCGTAGTACCTGTCCATTTGGCCTGCATACGGGAAGGAGGCTTCGATGGTGGCCACGAGTTGATCCGGGTCTTTCACCAGCTTCTCGGCCATCTTCCTCCACTCCTTCGACGCACTTTGACGAAGAGAGGAGTACTTTTCCAGGAAGGCTTTCTTCACCGCCCAGAACTCGGTTTGCAGTTCATTCAGCTTTCGGGTCACCTCTGCCAGCTTCGAGTTGGGCAGGAAGTGACCCAGGCCGTTCAGGAAGGGAAATGTGTTCGATTCCACCAGGGCATGAGCACGGCCTTCGATGAGTGCCAGCGAAGCGAGCGCATCTTTGGGCAGCAGGCGTTTGTGGCCCAGGCTGATGAGGCGGTCAGAGAGGTTCTTCCGTTCCAGCCCGATGTCTTCCGGGCGCAGCTTCTTGTGACCGCGCCAATATGAAACACTCACCTTCAAGAGCACGCCTTCCCTGGTGAGTATGGAGAGAAGGCCGTTGTTGTCGTTGTTGTTGTCCATTTTCGATTGATTCCTTTTGTTGCGGTTGAAGTTGCGGTTGTTGAGGGTGCCGTGGTCAGTGCCAGTGCCAGTGCCGGTGATGGCGACGGTGGCAGTTGTGGTGATTGTTCCGTTTGCTCCTCTCGTGCTCCTGGAACAGATACCAGGCTCCACACAGAGCCAGGAAAATCACCAGGTAGGGAAGCAATGCGAAGAACACGTAGATGGCGATCAGAGCGGCCACGGCGAAACAGATGTTTTTGACAGTTTGGTCTTTCTCCATTTTGAGGTTGCGGGTGAAGTGACACGAAAAGAGCCAGGCACCCGTTGAAGATGCCTGGCTCTGGTTGACTGCTCTGCCCGGACTCAGATGCTCACGTTCTGGATCTGGCGCAGCTTGGCACGGACGGCTTCGATCTCCTTCTCCGTGGTCTTCTTCTCCTTCTCAGCGGCCTTCACGGTGTCGACTATGTTGGACAGATCCCGAATGGCGGCCCTGAGGTTGTCCTTGATCTGGTCCACCTGCTCGACCAGGGACTTGATGGCCGAGGTGCTGCCGTTGGTTGTGGCCGCGGTGCTGCCGTTGGCGTTGGCGTTGGCAGTATTGGCCTCGGATTCCTTGGCGACCGTGGTGGCCGTAGTGCTGATGGTGGTCTCCTTGGCGGTGTTTTCCTGCCTTCCCTGGCTCTCGGCAGCTTCGGTTGTGGTGTTCTTCTTGGGCATTTCAGTCCTTTCTTGGGTTGGCGACCCTGGTTGTTCCTGGGGCGCGGTTTGATTCGACGGCGGCGTTGTGGCTTCTGCGGTTGGCTGTGCAGGCTTGGCGACGGCGACTGTGCCTCCATCCAGGTTGAGAGGGCTGATGACCAGTTTCTTGCCGCCCTTTGAGAGGATCATCGGCGTCAGGGAGTCTTCGATTTCGAGTTTGTTCAACCCGAAGCGCAGGGCCTTGAGCAGGTACTCGCGGTTGAGGGCGATGGTGACCGGGTTGCCAGTGACCTTGACGGACTGCACCGGAACGCTGGTCCATACCTGGTCATCTTTGTTCTGCCCCTCAACGAAGAGATAACGCTCGACCCGCAACCGAATCGTGCAGTTGGGGAGATCGGCGCCGGGCAGATTGGGGACGACCTGAATGAGCTGTTTGATGGCCTCCTCGCTCAACAAGACCTCAGTCCATTTGCTGTTCGGGGTCGGCATGCATTGTCTCCAAGTCGGAAACGTGCCTTCGATTTCCCTGGCGATGAAGGTCCACCGAGGAGATTCGAGCCTCACCCAACCCGGCGCTGCTTCCACTGCCGGCTTTCCATCTTTGGCCTCCTTCGCCTCCAGCCCCGGCTCCACGCTCAGAAAGGCCGGCTGCTCGTCCAGGAAATCGCTCCACGAGAGGAACTTTGAGTCCGGGATGACCACGGACTTCTCCAACGTGAAGCAGAAGGAGTTTGCCGAGAACAACATCCTGCCATTGGTGCCGACGATGTGATGGAATTTTTTGTCGGTCACGTCGAGGCAAGCCCCATTGAGGATGTGCCGAGTGTAATCGTCACTGCAACACTGGAGGGCCTCCTTCAATGCCTGGCCAAACCCCGGCTCTAGTTGAACGCCGGGTTGCCTGATGCGAGGAACCGGAGGATAATCGTCCACAGGCAAGGTGGTGATGGTTTGCTCGACCAGGTTGCCGGCGATGTTGTACCGCAGCTTCACCTTCTCTTTGGACTCCTGGACGATGCCGATGTCCTCTTTGGGGGAGGAGCATTTCATGGCCTTCGTGAGCTGATCCACAGGGACCAGAACTTCCTCGGCCGGGCCCTGTTGCGTTCCCTTGGCGGTGTAGGTGACGAAGGAATCCAGGTCGGTGGCGTGGAGGGTGACGACGCCCTCCTTGTTGCGGTTGATGCGAACGGTTTGGAGCACCGGCAGGGTTCTGGACCGGCCGATGATCTTGGCGAGGCCGGGCAGAGCTTCTTTCAGCTCCGACGCGGCCAATGTGATTTCAGACTTCATGTGTGCTTTTCCTTTCTGTTGGGGTTGAGGTGGATATCGAATGCGGGAAATGGGGACCACTGGAAGGTTGGGTGGCTGTGGCCGGTCATCCGAGGACGTGGCTCTGGGGAATCCGGCAGGGATTTCTGAAGAATGGGGCTTGACAGGTCCCTCACGATGTATTCTGCTGGCCAAAGTTCAGTCAGGAAGTGCAGGTTCAACTATGGTTTGTCGTGAAAACACACTTCTCGAAACCGGCCGGGATGCCATGAAAAACGTATGGATGAAGCTGGGGCTCGCGGTGGCGCTTTGCTTCAGTGTTCTTCGTGCCTGGCCGCAGCAGACGAATACGGTTGAGGCTGTGTTTCAGGACGACCCGGCGGCACACCAGCTCTACCGGGAGATGATCCAGGCAATGCGTAAGGCGACGACCTTGTCATGGACCGGCGAGCATGGGATGCAGTATCAAGGGCGGTCTTTTACGTCTCTCACCTATCGGGTCTGGCTCAAGAAGCCCAACTACGCCCGAGTCGAGATAACACGCATCGGCAAGAAGGAACCCGGCGGCATCCTCGTCGGCGATGGCGATTACTTCTGGCTATACTGGCCGGAGGGCAAGTATCGCTACGGCTGGGAACGGAGCGGCAAGTATGCCGAGGACTACGAAAAGTATCAGAAGAAGTTTTTCATGAAGGTACGCACACCTGTGGGGAGGCACTCGATTTGGCACGAGGTCGCCCACCTGGGGCTGATGATGATCCTCGAGCCGAGCACATTTCATGGATATACCGATTCGCTCCAGGCCTACATTGATGGAGTCCGCAGCCTGAGCACGAACACCATCGGGGGTGAAGTGTGCGATGGGATCGAGGTGAGCATCATGAAGCATCAGCGGAGTTATGAGCTATGGCTGGCAAGGAAAGACCGGCTGCCACGCAAGTTGAAGGAGGTGCTTCGGGTCTTGGATAGGGAAGCTGTTTGGGAAGAATCGTGGTTGGACGTGGCGGTGGATGCGAAGATGTCAAATGACCGGTTCGCCTGGTCTCCGCCCAAGGACTGGAAGGAGTGGAAGATGCCAGACATCGAGGAGAGTCTTCTGAAACCTGGCACAACGGCCCCGGACTTCGAATTGGCTGCGCTGAACGGGGGCAAGCTCAAGCTGTCCAGCTTTCGAGGCCAGATTGTCTGGCTCAACAAGTGGCGGTGTGGCTGACCGGCCTGCCGGGAGGAGACAGGGAGTCTCCAGAAGTTGTACGAGAGGTATCATGACAAAGGACTGGTCGTCCTGGGAGTGAACGTGGCGGATAGTCGCAAGATCGCCCTGGATTATCTCAAGGAAAACAAGGTGACGTTTCCGATCATTCTCGACATTTCACCGGCGGCGAGGGAGGCGATGAACCGGTATCTGGCTCTGCCCGATCTGGGGGCTGATCCGATGACTTACGTCATTGGCCGAGATGGAAAGATCGTGGATGGGTGGTTCGGCTACGATCTGGAAAAGACCGAGGCGGTCGTGAAGAAACTGGGACTGTGAGACGAATGGGGCCTGATCAGCTTCCCCCACCGTACCCAATTCTCCTCGGATCCGCGATGAAACCCAAGAGGCCAGCCACACTTTTAGGGGCATGGCTGGCTGGAAATGGTGCCAATTGGCACGCTTTTTCTGGTTCAGAGGTCAAAACCGCACCAATTTGGTTCGGTTTTCAGGCTTCCTTGGTTTCCCCAGCCTTGTACTTGAGCTGGGAGAGGACGCATTCATGGATTTCAACGTCCTTCCGAAGGCCCAGGTAGACGGGCTGGTACAGGGCGTTGCTCTCCTTGAAGGCGTAGAGGTAGCGAATTTCGACGATCTGGCCCACTGCCGGCACCTGGGAGTTGACCGGAATGGTGACGTTGCCAACAGGGTTCCAGCCCTGACCATTGAGCAGACGGAGTTCGACGCTCCGCTTCTCGTTAATGGTGGCCACGACCGCAGAGCAGGTGGCGTAGAACTTGTGCTTGAGCTGGGGACCGCCGCTGTTCGGGCTGGCCAGGAGTGTAGGGGGCATCCAGGCGCTTGAAGACCACGCCCTCCTTCCTCTCTGACCGAAGGTGCCGAAACAGCCTCTCCTTGTTGGCCGGGTCCGTAGCCGTTTCAGCCAGGCGGATGTAGTGCAAACCTCGGCGGTTGAGGAGATTGGAGACCTTGATCAACCGGCGCTGATATTGCAGAGGCCGGAGATCCTCGCCGTCCCATTCCAGCAGGTCGAAGGCGAAGAACAGGTCGCCCACGCATTCGCCATCGAGGACGAAGCTCCCGGAGATGCTCCTGACCGACCCGAACACCGTTTCGGGCAGGCCAACGAGCAGGCCCTTGCGGTTGATGCCGTGGACCTCTGCCTGGTTCTTCCGGACCAGCATACGCCGACCGTCAAACTTCTCCTGCATCGCCCAGTGGTCGTCTTTGAGCAGGCGTTTGGCTTCATCCTCGTCAATCGGGTTGAGCAATTGAGGCAAGAGGCCGGTGACGCGATCCTCCTTTGCCGTGTGCTGGTACGGGGTTCCTTCCGGCCCCTCGGTGTAGCCCTTGGCCTTCTTTTCCCGGATCAGCTTGTCGTAGATCCTCTTGGCCGTCTCGAAATCCACTGGCTCTGGTGTTTTCGTGCCGGTGTTCAGGGTGGAACCGCGGCGGCCGAAGGCGAAGTTGACGACGAACAATTCGCCCTCGGGTTCAATGGCGGCCTGATACACCTTGTCGCTTGAACCCTCGCGGTAGTACAGGGTGATGCGCTCCGTTTGTGGTTTGCTAATCGTTGCATTCATGTTGCTGATGTTTCCTTTCTTGGTTGATGATGGTGGAAGTGGAATCGTGGATTGACTCGGTGTGCCTTCGGGGTATGGTTGACTGCCGAAACGCATGACGCACACAGAGAAATTGGTCGAGGAGATGAACGATTTCTTCAGGAAGATCGGGGAGAAGGAGCTTGCCATCCCCAAGGAGTGGACCTCAGAACTGGAACTGCTCAGCGTGGTCAAGGCCGAGTACAAGACACGCCTTTTGCGGCATGTTCCCAAGTACCGGTTGCTCCCCTTCGAAAAGCTGATACCGGACATGTTCTTTCAAGCACTCAGGAAACGAGAAAACGAGTTGAAGACAGGGAAAAAAGGCGAGCCGGACCCACGTGAATGAATCTGGCTCGCGTTGTTGTTGGGCTCCGTGTCGACGGTCATTTTTGGTCATCCGGTGAAGTGGCCCAACTCCCGTAACGAATGGAATGCCGTGCCAACAATTACATGGTCGAGGATTTCGATTTTCAGCAGTTGACCGGCTCGAATCAGCTCACGGGTCACCTTGATGTCGCCTTCGCTTGGGGTGCTGTCTCCTGAGGGGTGGCAGTGCATCAGAATGCAGGCGCTTCCGGCTGCCACGATGACTGGCCGGAAGACCTCGCGGGCATGAACGGAGCAGGAGTCCAGATTGCCGAGCGTGACCAGATTGTGGCCGATGATCCTGCGCCGGGTGTTGAGAATCAAGACCACCACGGCCTCTTTGCTCTCGTCATACCAGTCCGCCTTGGTGATGTTCTGCTTCCAATACTCGGCCGCACGTTCTGGAGTGTCGATTAACTCTGGGGGAAACGGGCATTCTCTGACCCGCATGACCTTGAATTCGTGAGGTGTGTTTGACGGCGCTTTCTTGGGTTCGTTGTTCTCCATGGAAGTGAAAGATGAAACGAGCCGGACCCAGGTTTGCACTGAATCCGGCCCGCAAGTAGTTGGGGGTTGATGTTGATGGGGGTTATCGGCGCTTTCTGTCCTTGCGGTCGATGGTGAGGATGTTCTTCTCCACGAACCGCTTCAGTTCTGCCTTGGTCAACTTCCGGCCCAGAGCGTATTCCTCGATGTAGGCGGTCAGGTCCTCCCATCTGATGCCGTACTGCTTGTTGTGGTGATGATGCAGTTCCTCGAGGACCTTGACGGCTTCCAGGTTCGTCAGCGCCACCTCCCTTTCGTTGGCAGCCGTGTGAACATCCTGAACGTCCCAGACCAGAGCCATTTTGTCGGCCCAGAACTTCTCGAGGATTTCTTCCGCTCTCCTGGGGCTCTTCAAGGTCGGTTTCAGCGCCTTGACCATTGCTTCGATGATGAATTGATGCATAAGCGTTTACCACCTGTTGATCACGCACAACTGGCCATCCACGGGACTGATCTCCAACCTCTCCTTCTCCACGCCCTCGGTATCGTAATCCAGGACCGTGACGTTGATGTTCGGAGGCAGGTTCACTATTTCATGGACCAGCCCACCGTCCATGATCACGAAGATCTCCTTGCAGATGAATTCGACCACCTTCTCCACCAGGCCCTTCTTCACCTTCAAGACCGCTTCGGCCAGTTCGGAGAGAGTGGCGAAGCTGAGATGCCAGGCCTTGATGTGCTCGTGCAGGTAACAGATCGGCTTGTCATAGTCCACGATGGCGATGTGTGTGGCGTCCTCGTAGCTGGGGTCGATGACGTAGCAGAAGTTGAAGTCCGTGATTTTCTTCTCTTTCAACTCGACTTCGGCCAGTTCCATCCCTACCTGGTACACTGCGCCGAACTTCTTGCGGATGGAGTTGAGCAGGTCTTCGCCGGCCTCCTCACTCGGGACACAACCTTCGCAGGATCTGAGCAGGTTGAAGATGTCACTGATTTCCTCGTCGGTCAAGTCGTCTGTCGATATGCTGGCTTCCGAGAGATATTCCGCCACAGCCTCAATGGCCTGGCGCTGTTCGGGTGTCAGGGCCTTCAACTGCTCCATCGTGAACGGGTACGGATGTTGATTCTCTGTTTTCATTATTCTTTCTGTTTGAAGTGTGAAAAGTGAAGAGCCGGACCCTGTTGAAGGAATCCGGCTCTCGTGGTTGATGTGGTTTCGTTACAGGCTGATGCAGTGGTCCTCGTGATGCTCGCCCTGGAATTTGGCCAGGCCCTTGAAGGCACAACCAAGTTCCTCGTACTCCAGGATGCAAAGGAGGTTTGGCCATTTCTTCGCCACAGCCTCCAGGAACTTAGAGGGTGGAGACCAAGCCGTGTTGAATTCGTACATGACCACGCCTTCCCACTCATCAACAATCCGAGTATCGTTTGCTCCCCACTTGCAACCCCAGTGCTCCTTCTCCCAATCATATCCGGCAGCCTCATAACCGGCCGCCAGAACTTCGTCAGGGATGGGCACCAAGTTGTGGAAGTTGAGCACGTTCGGCTCGACGTTGACCAGTTCCTCCGGTCTGCTCCAAGGCGAATGTCCTACCGCTTTGTCTTTGAAGGCCAGGACTTCCGCCTCTGGCCCTCTAATCGTGAGTCTATTGGTACACCAGTTTGACATTGGGATCTCCTTTCTTTGTTCTTCTCGTTACGTTGAGGTTTGGTGGCGGGGATGGTCTTTCACGCAATCCGCATCTTCTGAGAATGGCCTCGTCTTTCTGCTCATCCATGCGCCGGTCGAACTCCTCCCAGAATGTCTCCGGGTCAGGGATTTCCGGCCGCCAGCTCATCCAGACCATGATGTCACCTCCATTTTGGTTCTGCTGATTCGGTCAAGGATGAACCCGATGGCGCCGAGGTCTGGTTTGTACATGACGCCATCGGGCAGTTCAGAAGGGCCGCACCAAAGGAAGTCTGGTGGAGGCTTTGTTCGCCACACCAGACCTTCCTTGGCGGCTTGTTGGGGCAGGTACTTCGTGGAGAAGTCCAGCAACTCGTTTGAATCAGGCAGGCCGACCCAGACGTGAATCTCCGGCAGCAATCCCAATTTCAGGGCGGCCTGGCTTTCCTCTCGCCATGGGGACCACTCGTAGCTGAAGTGCGTCGGACTCTTACCGTCGTCTTCTCCTGGCGGCAGAATTGGCCAGGACATGCCGCCGGCTTGAATCAGGGCGCGATACCCACGTTCCAGCAGCACGCCCATCAATGTCAGGGACCAGTACAGGCAAGAACCGCCCTGCCCATCTCGGTCCCCATGCCATTCGTGACACCTGGCGCTCGTGACCCGGTAGATTTCCAGCTTCTCGTTCAGGCCGGTGTGTTTGAGTTGCGGGGTTAGGTTCGGCATGGTGGTTCCTCCTCAAGCCCAGAGCCTGCACTCGTTGAAAAACTGACAACCGGCGCACTGGAGACCTGGAGATGGAACGAAGTCCTCCCTGGCCAACCCCTCGACATACGAATTCATGATCCGAAACAACCGAACTTGCTGGGTTTCGTTCATTGGCTCCAACGAGGTGATGACGAGCTTGGGCACTTTCGTTTTGACCAGGTGATGCGACTCCCTTGCCGATTCCCTGTGCCCTGTGGCCTCCCTGTACAGGACCGAATAACACGACAATTGAGTCTCGTGCTGGTGGATAACGTCTCGTGCGCTCGGGCTCTTGGCAGTGGTTTTGAAGTCCACGATCCGACCTCCGGCTCGCACCAGGTCCAGCACTCCACGCAACGTCGGCAGGCCATATCTCGACAGATCCGCTTCCACTGGCACTTCCACGGCCTCCGGCATTTCGTTTGCCTTTATGGGCGTCTCGGCGAAGTACGTCTCCAGCAGTGACCAGGCTGTGTTCTTCTGGGCCGGTTCCTCGTCCTGCCAGTTGATCTTGCCCGGTTGATCTGCCCACCCCTCGTCGAACAGCTTTTTGAACCGTGCGATCTCAAAGGGCTGTCTCCTCCACCGCGCCATATTCCACGCCTGCAACACCACATGCACAACCGAACCGACGTGCAGGGAAGGTGTCTTGGGCTTTGGAATCCTTTGAACGTGCCGGAAGAAGAACTTGAGCCGGCAGGACAGCCAAGTCGTGAGCCGAGATGCAGAAACCGTTTTCTGGAGCATCTGGATCTGCGCTTCTATGGATCGGGAGGAGGATTGAAGGGCGGCAGCAGCTTCAGGGGCAGCGATCATCTTCCACCTGCCCTCTGGAAACGGCTTTGGAACCTGCCGCGCCCCTGTCCCTTGTTCTGGCCGGTTTTCTCGAGCAGTTCTTCGATGAGCCCGGACGCTTCGAGCTTGTTGAGGGCCTTGACCCCTTTGCCGAACCGCTCCTGGGCCAATGCCTCGACCTCGTTCTTGTTCAGGTTGTTCTCGCCGACGATCTTCTGGATGAGGTTTTGTTGTTTGAGGGAGCAGTTCCAGGCTCCATTCTCGCCGGCCTGGTTTTGAGCATTGCCGCTGCCCTGACCCTGACCGTTGCCTCTGCCGTTCGCATTGGCGGGCAGATACCCGGTCTCCTTGATGCTGGTGTCGACGCCCTCCTGGAGCAGCTTGTAGAGCCTGGCGCTTTCGGCCTGTACTTGCGCCAGGTCAGCGATTTCCGTCTTGAGGGTGATGCTGAACTGGTGGGAGGAATAGCCCGGCAGCCCGAGCTTTTTGGAATAATTGCATTCGAGTGTGATCATGTGGTTTTTGTCCTTTCTTTTGGGTTTTGATGATGAAAAGAGGAAAATCGAAAGGCCCAGTCCTCGAAAGAACTGGGCCTGCGGTGGTTGTGGTTGATGTCGCGGTTTACTTCGTTCGGTACTCCGTTACCCCCTCCCCCATCCGCATCGCCTCCTGCACCTGAGCCTGCTTCCAGCCCGGCGAATCCTTCAACCCGGCCTCGACAAGTTCATTGGCGAGTCGGGTCATGGGGATCTTCCGGGCCTTGGCTTCGTGGTACAAGGCGCTGACGATGAAACGGCACAGGGGTGGGGTGTAGTGCTTTTGGGGCATGTGTCCTCCGGCTTGATCTTTGAATCGATCCTTGGGATGGATTCAGATGATTATACCGCTTCGACGGCTCAAACTCGCAGAGGGGGATCAGAAACCGAGGGTGAGGCAGGGGGCCCTTGGTGAAATCTTGGCGGCCGAACCTGCCAACCCGACAACCCCCATCAGCAGCAACTGTCAGCCGTCATTGCTGAGGCGGGAACATGTCGGACAAGGAGCACTTCAGCCGGTCCATGATTTGCTGGAGCGTCTTGAGGGTGATGCTCTGCTGTCCATTTTCAAGACGGAACAGGCTCGACGGCGTGATTCCGAGCTTTCTGGCGAAAGCAGAATAGGGGGTTTCTCCCCGTCTTTTGCGGAGAAAAATCGCAAGTTGATGGTCCAACGTCTGCCGCATGGGGAGAGGTTGAACGATTTGGCATTCCTTATGCGGAATGTTTTTCGTTGACGAGTTCCGGCAAACGGCATAAAACACCAGATGGATTCAGTTTTCGGCAGCCTGGCCCGCATGAAGTGGGTTGACTTGCCGGAGGCCGAAGATGTTGGCATGAAAACGATCATCTCGTGGTTATCGGCAATTCCTGGGCTTCTCCTGGCTGAACGGCCCTTTCGCATGGCCGTTACCACTACGAAAAGAAGCCTTGCGAGACCAGGCTGCACGAAGACGACGGCCATGCGTTTGAGAACTGGCTGGGCCGCAAGGCTGCTGCTCTTGCTGTTGTTGGCGGCACCTGTCGCGGCACAAGCCCAATTTAGTTACACGATCAACCAGGGCACGACAGCAATCACAGGATACACCGGTTCGGGAGGCGTGGTGATTATCCCTGACATGATTCATGACATGCCGGTCACCAGCATTGGGAGGTTGGCATTTGGCTACTGCACGAACCTCATCAGCGTCACAATCCCCGACAGCGTTACCACGATCGGAGACGGGGCGTTCGAGGCGTGCGTAAACCTGAAGAGTGCCACTATAGGCAACGGGGTCACGAGCATCGGGCTTAGCATGTTCTTTGGTTGCACCAGCCTGACCAACGTCACGATCCCCAACAGTGTCACCAACATCGGGTATTGCGCGTTCTATGCCACTCGCCTGACCGGCGTCACGATCCCCAACAGCGTGACCAGTATAGCGGACGAGGCGTTTGAAAGCTGCACGACTCTACGCACGGTCACAATTCCTAACAGTGTCACCAGCATCGGAACCAATGCGTTCTGGGGCTGCAGTAACCTGACCAGCGTCGCCCTAGGACGAAACGTCACCACCATCGGCGACTATACGTTCGAGTTCTGCTCCAAGCTGACCGACATAATGATCCCTAACAGCATCACCACCATTGGAGTTGAGCCATTCGGGAGCTGCCTCAGTCTGGCCAGCATCACGATCCCTAACAGCGTCACCAGCATTGGAGGGTGGGCATTCTATGGTTGCACCAACCTGAGCAACGTCACGATAGGAAGCGGCGTCACCAACATCGGGGACTATGCATTTTGGTACTGCTCCAGCCTGACGGGAGTCTATTTTTACGGAAACGCCCCCGTCCTTGGTCAGAATGTGTTCTTGGGCGCCAGCAGCGCAATGGGCTATTACTCGCCCTGCAGCACGGGCTGGGGTACGACGTTTAACGATCATCCGACGGTGCTTTGGAATCCGCAAATACAAGTCCTCAATACGAGCTTCGGTGTGCAGAGCAATCGATTTGGGTTCACCGTCACCGGCGCCGCGGACATTTCGGTCGTTGTGGTGGCCTGCACGAATCTAGCCAACCCCATCTGGTCTCCAATCCAAACCCTTATCCTGACCAATGGTCATTCCGATTTCAGCGATCCAGATGCGGCTAATTATCCCGTCCGTCTCTACCGGCTTAGCCCGCCGTGAGCTTCAGCAGTCTGGGATTGTTTCGGGGTTCTCTACGGAGAGGTTGTAGGCGTTGTTCAGGTTCCACAGGTATCGTGGACAGAATGGCCTTTTCTGAAAGCTAAGCACGAGGTGACCGGTCTCTTCACAACTCCCACACCCACATCTCCTCCCACGACCTTTGACAGCCGCAGGAGAAGAGGCAGGTGCAGGGGGAGGTGTGTCAGGGTCCAGTTCTGGTGTTTCGATCTCCTGGAGCCGAAGCGACTTCAGAGACTCCGCCGCCTTCCTCCAGCCCTCGGTGCCCTTGAGACCGTCCTGGAGAAGTTGATTCGCCAGGCCGGTCATCGGCTTCCCCTTCTTCCTGGCCTCATGGTGCAGGACGGAAACCAGAAAACGGCGAATCTCAGGAGAACAGTGCTTCGGTCGTGGCATACCCCCTGCCGGTTGATGGGGAAAACGAACCCGCCTCGATCGAGGCAATTCAGATGATTATACCGGTTTGAAGGGGCGAAGCTGATTGGGGGGAGGGGTTGGGTGAGGCGGGAGGGCAGGTTCTCTGCGGTTCATTCCTCTTGACTTCGTCGCCCGTGAGGCGTCTAATCTTGCTGACACAGGATTTTATGAAACGGCCTTGCCGGAGATTGGATCAGGTCAGCAGTTTTCGACCTGACAGCAGGTTCACCAGTGGACCAGCGTTCACCCTGATCGAACTTCTCGTCGTCATCGCGATCATCGCCATCTTGGCAGCCATGCTGCTGCCCGCGCTAACAAAGGCCAAGGCCAAGGCCCAGCAGACGGCTTGCCTGAACAACCTAAAACAACTCCAGCTTTGCTGGCTGATGTATCCGCTGGATAATAGAGAATTCTTGGTCCCCAACGGGGTGAGTGACAATCCGGGGGCAACAAATTGGATTCTGGGCTATATGAATGACAATGATCCTGAGTCCACGAACGCCGCCCTGATTGCCCAGGGCCTGCTGTATCGTTACAATGCGAGTACCGCCATTTATCGCTGTCCGAGCGATCTGGGCCGTTCGGTCATCGGCAGCGTGACCTATCTGCGCGTGCGCAGTTACTCCATCAATTGTTACATGGGTGAGTTCGGCGTCGACGTCGGGCTGGTGTACTTTGGTCAAAAGGGATACCACGTCAATTACAAGACGACCGACATCACCCAGCCGCCACCTGCGCGAGCGTTTGTCTTTCTCGACGAGCACCAAAACAGCATCGATGACGGATGTTACGGTCTTGCCCCGGAAGGCGACGAGTGGATGAATTTGCCGGCCACCTGGCACAATCGTGGCTGCGATTTTTCCTTCGCTGACGGCCATGTCGAACACTGGACCTGGCGGGACCCTCGCACCATGACGGTCATGGAGATCAACACCGTTGTCCAGCATAACAACGCGGACCTAAAACGTCTTCAGTCCTGCCTCGCCACGAAGCCCAACCCGCCATGATCCACATTTAAGGGCCATCGCCCGCGCAATGCCAATAACCGGCAGCCCATCATCCACGCCACGACCTCATAGCTGAACGACAGGACGTGCGTATGGTCCTCATCCCCACCCCCTACACCCGCTGCCATAGTTCCACCCGGCGATTGGGCAGGACTATGAAACAGCAGGTGTAGGGAGTGGGGATGATGTTTAGAGGTTGCACCCCAAACCCCTCCCAATTCCAAGAATCAGGAGAGGTGTGAAGTGGAAGGTGCAAATGCACGAAGGGAGATCAATGCCGGCGTTCAGTTCGGCAGGCCATCTTCTCCCTCGCCGTCTGGATGTCTTGTTTCCATCGAGGCAAACGGCGGACCTCAACCAGGATGTCAGGGCCCATGAAGTCCAGGATTTTCAGCGCCAGGTCCCGTTTGCTGCTCTGGACGGCCGAACTGCTGCATTTGAAGGCACGAGCAGCGTTTCTGAGCGACCTTCCTTCGGCCACAAACTCTACCATCTTGCGCTCTCGGTCAGGCAATGCAGCGACGAATTCCTGCCAATCCATCTTCCTGGCTGCTCGGGTGCTCGGGTCTTCGGAATCGTTGCTCAAAACGTCGTGAAACAAAAAGATTTCCTCACCGGCTTCCTCGATGGTGCTGGCGACTTCTTCGAGACTGGTCAACCTGGTGCGGCCGTTCAGTTGAGTTGCTGTGGCCATGACATCCGACACACTCGAACCGGTTGACCTTCTGCCGGACTTCATGTGCTGGATGGTGTAGTAGGCGATGTTTCCTGGGGTCACCTTTTTGCAGGCCTTGTCGACGTTGTGCAGGAGTTTTACTGCCATGGCGATTGAATCCTGGACCAACTCCTCCGCATCCTCTGAACCGATGAAGGGGACGGTTTGAGGGACGGCGCTTTTGAGACGAGGGACAATTTCTTGCTGCAATAACCACGCGGATCTTGGGGACATAATCTTTTGGGGTGAAGGGGTTGAAACGAAAAGGCCCGCTGCATCCAAAGGAGAGCGGGCGGGGTGGGGATTGGCTCTTGAGGGCCGATCCTGGTACCCTTCAATTATCCCACATTTCGAGGTCTTTCAGCAGGCCAGGCCAAGGAGTTCTCAGCACTGCGGTTGACACCCCCCTCTCAGCAGGGTTATCTCAGAGGCATGCGAAGAACAGCCGAACCGTCACAGCCCGGGCCGATCATTATCGTGCAGCAGATCGAAAAGCACGAGTGGACCCTGAGACTGCCACGCGTCACCGAGGAGGTTGATGACCGGTTGGAGGAGGGAATCGAACTGGATTGACGCGAACCCCAACCGTGCGGCAATCATCTTTCGGGATTTGGCCTGTGAGTATCCTGAGCACATCGACGCCTATCATCACCTGGCGTTGACCTTGGAGAAGATGGGCAGGACGGAGGAAGCGTTTCAGATCCGCAAAGAGGGCGTGGCGATGGCGATGCAGTTCTTCCCGCCGCACTTCTCGATGGAGCAAGATCGACTGGAATGGGGTTGGGTCACGAATAGGCCCTTCCTTCGCCTGTATCATTCACTTGGACTGCAGCTCCTGGAGAGGGGCCAGATCGAAGACGCGCTGGAAGTTTTCGAGAATATTCTGACCTTGAATCCGAATGATAACCAGGGCGCTCGCGGCTTGGTGGTGGAATGCAATTTTGCCCTGAATGAACCGGAAGGGGTGCTGTCGGTGTGCAGACAATACAAGGGGGATGGTCTGCCGGATTTGGTATATGGCCGTCCTCTGGCGCTATTTCAATTGGGCAGGGTGGAAGAGGCCGGCAGGGTGTTGAACCTGGCCATCAAGTACTGGCCATTGGTCGCCACTGAACTTCTCAGAACCAGGCACAGGAAACCCAAGGGAACCAACGAGCGTTATGTCACCTTGGGTGGTCAGGACCAGGCTTATTGGTATTGGAAGCGGCAGGGGAAGTATTGGATGCAGACACCGAGAGCGATTGATTTCTTGCGTAAGCGATGGCCGAGAGAACGCCGGAAAAGCCCATAATCGTCTTGGAGCAACCTCCGTTAGCCCCTTCACTGGTACGCCCTCATGCTGGCCTTCATCGCACCCATTATCGTTCCATTGACCAGTTCAGAGCCAGGAAACAACCACTCCTCGGGGTCGTATCGACTTGTGCTGTATTTGTAAATGGCGAAAGCCCAACCCTTTTTGCCACCAAGGTACTCCAAGCGGCAGATCGGCTGAACCTGGCCAAACTCCTCACGGTCCAAGTAGAGGAACTTCCCCTGGAATCTGGTGGCAAATGCGCAATCCGTGCCTTGGAGCCTGGTCTTGTTGAACCAGGCAATGGTCCGTAATGCCTCCTGTTTCACGTCATCGGGAATCAGCTTCTTCTTCATTCAGCTCTCGGCGGTTGTGTTGTTTCGTTCCATGGTGCAGGGCATTCTTTCGACTGGCGACGAGTCTGGCTCACTTCGGCGAGGTTGTCCAGCCCAAGAGCACGGCAAGAACGACCAAAGCCAACTCAACCAGGCACCCAACACGAAACGACAGCCCGCGTTTCACATTCAGGACAAGGTTGGGGCTTCGTCTGATCCACTTCAACCCAGATTTGCACGAGACGCTTGACTTTCCAACGATTCCAGCCACATTGCGCGCATATATGGCAAAACCATTAACCAAATCTCAGGTCACAACATCTCTGGCTGAAACGGTCGGAGTCACCAAAAAACAAGCCACCGAAACGCTGGAAGCTCTGGTGGCCCTGGCCTACAAGAATGCCAGGAACAAGTTCACCATTCCTGGACTGGGCAAGCTGGTCCTGGTGAATCGCAAGGCTCGGATGGGTCGGAATCCTGCAACGGGCGAATCCATCAAGATCCCTGCCAAGCGAGTCGTGAAGTTCCGTGTCGCCAAGGCAGCCAAAGACGCGATCCTGGGCACCAAGTAACCCCAAGCCTACCGTATGAACATCAGCAATTTGACACCCCAACAACTCCGGAATGCAGCCGATCTCCAGGAGCAGATCTTGGGACTGCAGGACGAACTCAATCAAATCCTGGGCAGCGAAGTCCCTGCTCCTGCCGCCACTGAAGCACCTGTGAAGCCGAGGAATGGAAGGCGGAAGAGGCGGAAGAGGATGGCCAGGATCGAGACTGCTCCTGAACTGGCCACGACAGCAAAACCGGCGAAGAATGGGAGGAGGGAGAAGCGGCGGAAGCTCAGTCCAGAGGGTCGTGCGAACATCATTGCTGCTCAGAAGGCGAGGTGGGCGGCGAAGAGGATGGCGGAGAAGGGCGCGAAGGCAGTGGCAGAACCCGAGCGGCCGGCCGAGAAGCCCAAGAGGGAGAGAAGTGCTGCCCACAGGAAGGCACTCTCAGAAGCGATGAAGGCGAGATGGGCCAAGGCGAGGAAGGCGGGGAGGTCGAAGCTGTAGAGTTCTTGATTTTGAAAGGCACGATGCTCTTCGGGGGTGTTGCGCCTTTCTCTTTGGGGCGAGGCAAATTAACAAAATCAATGCCACCGTTCCTCCTATCACCACCCCTTTACGAAACCACTTGTGCTGGGTGATTAATCGAGAAAGAGAGCGTAGACGGCGGCGTTGGTGAGTGCTGGCATGGGAAGGGATTTCATGGCAGCGGAAGGCGCACGGCGTAAACCGAGGCCAAGTTCCTTCGAGTATTTCATATACAGGGAGGCAGTGAGCGCCTCCCAGCACCTGGCGTTTTCTTCTATCTGGCCATGCTCACGGGGGAGGGCCTGGATTGCCTGGGCAAATGCGCAGCAACGGACACAATCATGGTGCTGGGGCGGCACTGACATAGCTGATTAATCGTGAGCTCGCTGGCCACGGCGAGCAGCCGCTTAAACGGCGACAGCGAGTCGTACCCGATTGCCCTCAACGTGTGATAAAGGAGAGCGGCAGCATACTCACACCAGAAGCCAGGATCGGTATCCAGGCGAGCACTACGGAGATCCCAAATCTCTTTCGCCTGGAAGCGTATCAATTTCACAGGACCAACCGCATGTTGGATGGACGTCCCGGCCCAATTCACAGCCAGTCGCAGGTCTGATTCCCAGCCGGGAGCGAGCAATGCATCCTCTAGTCGCAGCCAAAGATCAAGCCGACCTGGGTCCAAGTCAAACGCTGCCGGTGCATCCTCCTGGCGATCCATTAAAGCATACTTCACCTCGATTTCGAGGCGGGCGAAATCCTGCAACATGTGCCCGCGCTCTTGGAAGCACGCAAAATCAATAAGGAACGGCTGCGCTTCGTCCAGCCATAAAAGAACGTTATTGCTATTCAAATCACCGTGAACGGGAGAAACGAGCCAGGGTTTCGACTGGAGTACGCGACTCCCGGCAGGCGGACCGCTGCTAAGCCAAGAGGCGACCCCGCGACGATCGGAATCCCACCTTATAGGCAACAAACGTTTTCCGAGCCGGTCCAGAGACTCGAGGGATGCCAGCAGATTCGCCTTCTGTTTCGACGTTAACTGATACGGAGGAGGCGTGAGCACCCGTCCACAGATTCCATCAGTCGCGCTCCAAAGGGTCGGATAGGCGTCAGGACCTGGGTAGGGAGCTGCCTGATCATACCAGGCTTTCCTGAGACGAGCCAGGACCTGAGTAATCGTGAATTCACCCAAGGAACTCGCATGAGCTTCAGATTTTCTTCCGGCTGCACGCAACGCCAATTCTGCGGCACTAAGCCGGTAAGCGTCCTCCAAACTCAGGAATTCGCCCGCCGGGCCGCCAAGCAATTGGTACGCGACAGAGTACCACCCAGCCTCGTTGACAAGAAGCGGTTGGTCCGCCAGCGGAATTAGCGGAACCTGAATCGCCGGGACACCACGTTGCAGGCCAAAGTGCGTGAAAACCGGTTCTATCTTACTCCAGTTGCATATCTCACTCTCGATTTTCCATTTCTCCTTCGCGCAAACCAGCTTCAGAGCGAAGCCCCCCAACCGTGCTGCCGGGCTGATGTCCACTCGAAACAGTCTGGCTCCGGAAACACCCTGGGCCATCCGCTTTACCTGCACCGAATGGCATGGCCAAAGGTCCCGACTCACAAGAGCAAGGACGGTCTTGCCCCGCTCAAGGCTCCCGTCCTCAGCGAGTGAGCTGATCATCTCGTCAAGGATCAGGTCACGCGGCGCAGGCAAGATGACCCGAGGTAAGGGCTGCTGCGGCACCAGGCAGTCTGTCAAAATGCCAGTTAGTCTGTTTTCGTCCACGTGCCAATCGTGAACTGTAACCTGATCGAGCACGTGGAGGCCACGGCGGCGCCGACTCGTTGCGTCGAATAGCTGCGAGTTGTCTGCGAAGGCGATCACGTGCGCGGTCTGGCTGAGTTCCGGCAGTGTTAATATCACTCGTTCTGGCAGCGGGGGAGCTTCGCCGGGCGACGGCTGACCCATTATCACGAGATCGATTGATCCTGGGGGCGTTTGATTTCGCACGAGGCGACGCAACTCTTCCCAGTTCTCGATCCTTTCGAGGCGCGTGGCATGGTGGTTGGTCAACAGCGTTTCGAGCCACCGTACCCGCTCAGAACACGGGTCACAAATCACCACCTTATACGGAGGAGAAGTAGGCATCGGACCTCACTTGCGGTTAGAGAGAGGAGGCAGCCCGGCTTGCTCCCATTTCTGGCGGAAGCTCTTGTCGTCCTTCCACCCTGAAGCCCTTGCGGCGCGCTCGATCTTGTGGCCGGCTTTCCTCCAACCTACGGACGAGGTAGGTTCTG
This sequence comes from uncultured bacterium, assembly GCA_963749495.1. Taxonomy (GTDB): domain Bacteria; phylum Verrucomicrobiota; class Verrucomicrobiia; order Limisphaerales; family UBA8199; genus CAVQND01. Next base: position 805,429 of record CAVVMW010000006.1, on the reverse strand, counting down.
TTGAAGGCGTCTTCAATCATCTTCATAGCGTCACGTTGCTCCATCACGAACAGACCCTGCGGCCAGGCCAACGTATCCAGAGCCGCAGTGCTAGTCTCACGAATCTGACGGTCCTGCATGCTTTGGATTGGCAGGTGATAAGGGAGAATTTCCTCGCCGTCGCAATTGACAAGGGCGTGCTGCAGAAGATCCTCAAGCTCGCGCACATTGCCCGGAAATTGGTACGCAGCCAAGATGGCCTTGGTTTCCGGCGCCAACTTCTTGTGCTTGCTCTCTGGGCGCCTTTGGAGGAAGTCCTCGGCCAACAGCCTAGCGTCTTCTCCCCGCTGGCGCAGAGGGGGTAGGTGCACCTCGTGCGTCGCAATTCTGAAATAAAGGTCGGCACGGAAATGCCCTGCCTTAACCTCCTCGGCCAGGTTACGATTGGTTGCGCACACCACACGGCCACGAAACGCCCGATCTTGGCCGCCTCCGACCCTGCGAAAAGCCCGGGCCTCAATGGCGCGGAGAAGCTTAGCTTGGATCGCCAAATCCAGTTCACCGATCTCGTCCAGAAAGAGCACCCCAGCCCCAACCTCTTCGAAATAACCTACGTGATCCCTTTTGGCATCGGTGAAGGCTCCCTTTTCGTGGCCGAAAAGCTGGCTTTCCAGCAAGGTAGGCTGGATGGCAGCCATATTGACAGGGACCCATGGTTGGTGGCGTCGGTCACCCAAATCGTGAATAGCCTTCGCAACCAGTTCCTTGCCCGTCCCACTCTCGCCTACTAGCAGAACATTTTCCTCCGACTGGGAAATGATGCGTGCCAAAGTGGCAAGCGCAGCGCGTAGCGAGGAGGATTGGCCCTTGATCGTCTGATTGAGTTGGCGTAGGAGCCCGGGTCCTTTTCGGGCAATACCGCCGCTTCAACGGCTGCGACCAAGCGTTCGCGCTGCAATGGCTTTAAAAGAAAGTCCCGGGCTCCCAGAGCTCGAGCTCCGACAGCGCGAGATAAATCCAGCAGACCGCTGACCACCAGCGCAGGAACCTCGGGATGGCTGCGCCGTACTGTCGTAAGCAGTTCTGCGCCTCCCGGCTCGCCTGGCAGTTCCCACAAAAGAACTACCAATTGGATCGGCGGCGAGGACGATTCGAGCAATCGCAAGGCCTCGATGGCATCAGCCACGGAAAGGACTTCGAACTCCCTGCTTTGGAGGAACGTTCTGATGCGCTCTTGGTCGCGCGCATTATCATCTACGATGAGCAATCTGGTCATGCGCTGTGATTGGGATGCGGATGTTGAAGGTGTTGCCGGCCTTGCCCGGTTGAACAAGAAGCTTCGCACCAATGTTTTCGGCTGCCCGCTGAGCCAAGCAAAGGCCGTGGTACCGAGATTGATCCCGGCCAAACGGCTCACCCCCTTCAATCAGCCGACGAGTGGTCTCGTCCAATGGCGCGGCATTGTCCGACAAGCGAAACTCCCAAGTCGTACCGTCCGGGCCCCGTGTTAGATCCATCCTCAATGTGGAGCCGTCAGGCGATGTCTCCACCGCGTGAAAGAGAAGTTCCCTGAAGACAAATCCCAGGCCTTGAGGGAAGGTATGCACCGTCTCGCCCTCGGCCCGATGAACCTCCACTGTCAGGCTGTGCGCGATCAACCCATCCCAGAAGCTGTCCACAACCGATCCCATCAACTCATCCAGCCGGATGCATTCCATCGGTCCTGAGATCGGGTGGTACACTTCCCGCGCTTGAGCACAATCCGTAGATACTGCAAGGGCTGCCTGACGCAGGCTCTCCACCGATTGACAAACCGGGTCGTTGCGATCCAATTGAGCGTCCAATTGATATCGTCGTTGGAGCTGACGAGCGAGACCATCCACCCCATCCAACACCAGAGCAGTTCCTTCCGTCACCACGAGCGCCATGCGGTCAGCGACCAGAGCGCAATCCAGCACTCCACGCCATTTCTGATGCTCACCCTTAAAAGCCTCCCACCGATGCCGAAGCCGCTCCTGGGCGTCCCGCGCGGCACTGGCCACCGCTCGGAATACTTCTTCCTCCTCGTATGGCTTGCTCACGAAGTGTGCAACTCCGGCCTCCAGGAGCGCGTTAAACGTGGGAATTTCGTCGTGGATAGAGACGATAACCACAGTGAGGCACGCATGCCTGTCAAGCTTCCGCAAAAGTCCCAGTCCGACCTGATGCCTCTCCTTGCCTCCAGTTTTAGCTGGCAAGCCCAGGTCTAAGAGCATCACATAGTACGGCTCCATGGATTGCGCGGCATCCTTAAGAAGACGAACAGCGTCTCTACCGGTCGAGGCAGTCTCCACATCAAATCCACCAACTCCGTATGCGGCAACAAAGTCAGAAGGCGGATCTAGGAAAAGCTCTCGTAAGTTTTCGCGCGGTTGCTTTTCGTTTTCGACAATCAGCATTTTTGGTTTCGTTTTCATAGCACATCCTGATATTCCTGGAGTGGAAAGGACACAGTGACTGTCGTCCCTTGTTCGGGACTCGAGACCACTTTAAGACTACCGCCGTGGCTTTCACAGGTCCAGCCGCGTCAGGAAAAGCCCCATTCCGATGCCGCCGGCCGATCTGCTTTCATCTGTGAATTGCCCCATTAGCAAGTCGATGTCGCATTGTTCCATGCCTTTTCCGGTATCTGAAAATAGGACCTCGCATTGTTCTCCTGCAACCCGCAGGCAAGCAGTTAGGCGGCCACCGGCTGGCATTGCTTCTATCGCGTTTTCGATGACGTTCTCAAACGCTTCCATGATTTGAGACGCGTTGACCCAGGCTCGCGTGTCACGCGGGATGCAATCAATATGGACGTTAGCCTTTTTAGCCTCCTTGAGATGCTTACCTAAGGCTTCGTGCAATAATGTTTCAATCTGGCACCAATCCCTCTTAGGCTTGGCAAGCCGCTTACCGACATCTCGAGCCCTTTGGAGAATATGCTTGAGAGTTCTGCCCGCCTTCCGACATGAGCGAATTATCTCCTGTTCCTCCGCTGTGGCGTTGCGCCGCTCGAGACGGGTCAAAGGGGCCTGGACATTCAACGCGCATTTCGATATGTCGTGAAAGCTTTTGCGAAGGGCCAGCGCCAAGCCATCTAACGCCCGTTCCGACCGTTTCGCGGCAGCCAGTGAGACTTCACGCTCCCGGCGGAACTGATGAGCACGGATGCACGTGGCAATGCGCTCGGCCAAATCCTCGAAGGGCTTGAGCCGGACATGAGCCGCTGGCAGTCTGTCATTCCAGCAGACGTCCAGTACGCCCAGTGTTTCCTTGCCGAATTTGATCGGAATGCAGATTCGCTGCACGCCCTTGTCCAGTTTAACTGCTTCTGGGTTCTTCTGATCGGGCGTTACAGGGCGTCGCAGTATTGAGGATGATTGGGCATAAAGAATTTGCTGGAGCGCGCGTAATCCTCCTTCCTGAAGACACGGAACGGATCCATCGAGGGCCCCGGCGAACGCCAAGCGTTCGCGCACAGGTGGACACTGCGCCCGGTCGATAGCGTAGGTCGAACAGCACACAGCAGAGTACTGTTTCGCGATACAAGTCATGGCATTTGACAGCTTGTCGCGGAGTGGGAGTTCGACAAGCAGCAAGGCGTCAACCTCATTGAGCCGTTGAGACTCGATACTTACTGCCTGAGCGTTTTCGTGCTCTACCAGTGCGTACACATAGGCCGAGAATTTCTCCGCCGCTTCTTTCAGAATAGCCGGAATCACGGTCGTAAATCCGGGCGGTTGGGTGGAGAAGGTCAATAATCTTCTACGGAACAACGTGACGATGCCAAGGGACCGGCCACGGAAGTTAAGTGGCAGGGCAATAACCTCGCAAGTTTCGCTCGCGGTCAGCTCCCGGCCAAATACCTCCGTGATGTACTTTCCGGGCCCTTCGTGAATCTGCTTCTTGAATTCTACTAGGTCTGGGATGTAGCGCGGCTCAAAAGTTGTGGCTAAACTGCCGGTCATGCCCTTGCCCTTTTCATACCAAGCCGCATCGAGCCATCGTTTATCGTGCCATCCTTCTTCCGCCCTCAGAATATAACGCTGCAAATCCTCATCCCAAAGGAAACACGAGACGACGTTAGCATTGGATGCTCGCCTGATTCTGTCAACTTGTTCCCTGAGAGCGGCGTGCAGATCGAGACGTTCTTGCATCCGAGGTGTAATGTCGAGAAGAAAATCTTTTTCCGATCGACTTCGCCTTTCCACCTCCTTGCGTTCGATATGGTCGAGCAGCAAGGCTAACCGCTCGCCGATATTCTGAATTGACCGGAGTTTAGACTGCGTGAAAAACCACTTCTCATCGGAACAAAAATTTATCATGCCTCTGGCTTCGTCCCCCGTCAGCCCAATAGGGAAGTTGGCGAAGGACTTAATTTGTCGGCAAGCTTCACCGAGGGGACCGTCCTTGAATCTCTCGCGCATGAGAGCAGCGTCTTCTTCGTTTTCGGCGTCATTGCACAGAACCATCTTGTTCAGCCGAACCGCGTTGGTGGATGGGGAACGGTCGTTCAAATCGATTGTGACACGTTCTTTTGCCGCTACATCGAAGTATTGGCCGACACCGCCGACCAGCCGCAACTGAGTGGTGCCGGGTTCACGGAGCCGAACATGCCCATCCGCCCTCAAAATAAGGGCTGCCGCCTGGATGAATCGAACCGCGGCCTGCTCGTGTGTGTCGGATTCCAGGCACTCTACCAAAACATGATCGAGTTGGCGCGAAATGTCCAACTCTTCCGTGTGAATGACACGTGCAAGTAGGTTGGCAGCCATGTCCCCCAGAGCGTCGAGGAATGTCTTCTGCTCTTCCCCCAGTTTCGCCGTGTCCCGCATGTCGCCTAGGTCCACCTGGAGAAGGCCAAGCGTTTGGGTCTTGCCGTTATGAAGCGGAATAATGTACTGGCTAAGAATCGCTCCCTGTTCTACGGCTTTAAGATCACACTGCTCGTCGGGCCTGCGGGAGTCGGCAACAAAACGCGGGACACCTTGTTCGGCGACAAGCGCGAGTATGTCATATCCCGGCAACTTCCGGCGAGTCAGCGGCAAAACCTTCTTTTGCCAAGCCTCTCCCAAGGCGTGGCGCGCTACGATCCACCGCGCATCCCCATCCTGCAGCACCAACGAAAGCATCGCCCCGGAATAACCCGCGGCCTGCACGCTTTGAAGAATCCGCTGTACCGCCATGTCCAGTGAGTGGGCTAGCCCTGCTAATTTCGCGTGACTGGCCAGCACATCGAAGCCAATCGAGATTTCAGAGCGGCTGCGGATATCGTCCGCAAAGAGGGCGAGGGATACACTCTGATTGCCCAGTACAGAACGGCCGAGCGAGTCCAAGCCGATTTCCCCCCCCATGTAGCAACCGGCGAAAATTGCGTCGGGAAAAAGATCTCTGACCCGCTGAACCTCCGATTTGATATTGAAGCCGGAGGATTTGTGGAGGCGGTACCTGGCCACGCAACCAATGCCCAGCAGGCCCGTTATTCGGCCGGGCCGAAGCCTGGCACGCTGCATCAAGCGGTTCATAGCCTTGCTGCCCACCTCACTCAGGCCCTTAGGGTCTGGCCGCATGACATGAAGAACAGACCGCTCCGTCACTGGTCGCCTAAGCAGCACACGGTCTTCCAGCACGCTTGGCTGCACAACGAAAAAATCACCATAATCGCGCCTTTCTCGGAAAAAGCAGTCTGAAGGCAGGCGCCCCATGACCGTCTTGAGATCACCGTCCCAGAAGGCGGTGATGGCGTGCCCGTCATCGGAGACCGACTTCACTCGCAAGACTTCTTTAGTCTCAGCTAGGCCCAACGCCAAGGTGATGCCGTACGCAATGTCACAATCCACGAGGGCGGCGACAGCGGCTCCACAATAAACGTTGTCCCCTTCGAAAAGCGTGCCCTGGCCGTAGTTAAGGCCGCCGCATGCTACTCCTCCAAACATGGGCAAGCGTGCGTGGGTCCGCTGCCGCAGCTCATCCATGATCTCACCCGCTCTGTCACTTCTAAAATCCCCGCTTTCGTCAAGACCGGGTAGGAAGGTCAACATGAACCGATTTCCACGGGGGTTGAGGTCCTTCTGTGCATTGAGCCCCAAGCCGTCGAGCAGTTTGTCAACCCCCATCCTCCAATCTTTCTGGGCGTCGATCCCAGTCGCCGTGACGGCCTTGATGAGCTTGGAGCCGAGACCGATCAGCAAAGCGCCCTCCTCATGAAATTCATCATCGAAAACACAAACAGCAACGGAAGCCCCTACGAGGGGGGTATTGCCAAATCCAAGTTCAGCTAACTTGTTCCGGATTCCAATCACGACCGGCCTGTATGGTTTGAAATGTTGGGTGGGCAGAAAAACCAACAGACGAGGCGGGAACTGGGAGGTGTCGCCTAGCCTGGATTCCCATGCATGGGACGCGACCTAACATTTTTTTCCCGTTGGCCCGCTCTAGCCGAAGACCAACCGGAGGGTTCGATTGTCCAACCAGGGGACCTTGACCTGCTTCTTGTTAAAGCCTGCGTTGAGCAGCAACGGATTGTGGGCCCGTTTCTGAAAGCGGACGGTGATCGCCTCCGCGCTAATGGCCACCGTTGCCGTTGCATCCACGAAGTCCCGGAACAGGGTTCGGGATTTGGCTCGTTCATAGCCTTGCCCGATTTGAACTCCCAAGAGCCGATAGAGACTGCTGGCTATGAGGGTTAATTGCAGATCGCAATCGACCTTCATCGGCACCGCCGAGGACAGCGCATCCATGTGGAAAAAGTTGATGCCGTCCTGGATGTTGTTCTCGATAATCATGCGCCGGGCGTAACGCCCAATGAGCTTGGGGGCCGAGCGCCGCAATTGATTGGTCAGCAGAAAGGTGGGGTCCTCGTGGCCCAAATCGGTGATAATCATCTGGCGGATGGGCCCCTGGTAGCCCTTCAACTCGATGCGCTGGTTGACGATGCGCGGCTCCCGATAAAGGCGGGAGATGCTTTCCAGGGAGATGCGGCGCCAAGCCGAATCGGGCCAGGTGCGCACTTCCTGGAGCATGGCGGCCGAACGGCGCCGCAGCGTAATGAACTCGATGTCCTGGTTGTCGAGCCAGCTCAGGTTGGCATAGGTCGTGAGTTTGGAATCAAAAATCAACTCCTGCGGCCACTGGCCGGTCCGCTCCTTCCAGTAGCGGGCAAAGTGCAGCACCTCTTCGTTCTGGTTCTCCTTGCGCACCTGGGCATTGCCATAGCAGAACACGTGCGTGTCGGCATCCTGGGCCACAAAGGCCAAGAGGCCCTTCTGCCGGCGGCTGCGCTTGGAGACGTAATGCTTTTGCAGGAGGGCATCCTCGCCGTGGAAAGGGATGGTGTGAAAGTCCAGATCGAAGGACTCGCCGCGGGGCAGGCCCAACTGACGGGCGCCATCAAACCAGCGGTGCATGAGTTTGGGGTAAGACGGCGGATCAATCCGGCAACTGTATTCGGTGAGGAAAGAACGTTTGGGGACGCAATTGAGGCCGGCGAACAAGGCCAGGCCGGCGTCGAACACGTCGCTCATCACATGGCTGTGACGAGCCGAGCCATGCAACTTAAGCCCCAACAGGGAGCGCATGGCGTGAGCGGCGGGGATCTGCCGGGTGCCGGGGAACTGGCTCTGCTCCAGGATACGCTCCCAGGGCACGGCGCTCAGGTAGGGCACGAACAGGAACAGGCCGCCAAATTGGGTGCGGAACTGGTGCGCGGACAAATCCAGCAGGCGGGCATCGGCGACCGGGGCGGTTTCGGGATGGGGGTGGGAGGGCCGTTCTTCATCGGCCCGTCGCGGCAGGCGAGCAAAGCCTTCTTCCTTGAGGACATGGGCTACGGAGACCGGGCTGAGCCGATGACCTTGCTCCTGCAGGAGCCGGCTGATGTCGTAAATGGAGAGGTTTTGTTTGCGGGCCTGGACAATCTTGAGGCGCCAGGGGTCGGATTTAGGGGCGCGGTGAGGTCCCTTGGCTGGAGGCAAAAAGAAGGGGCGGTCTGGCTCTTGGCGGAACTGGCAGGCCAGGACGCGGAAACTGCCCGGCGAATAGCCGAAGCGGCGGGCGGCGTCTTGGGAAGGGAGGCCCTCGACGAAGAAGGCGCGGAGGGCCTCATATTGGCGGTGGGTGGAGTTGGTCGGCGTGAGAAAAGCCTGGGCCAGATCGGTTAGTTTTTTGTGTTTATTGTTAAACACGTCTCCACTATGTCATATATGGTGGGGTTGTCAAGCGGAAATACAACCTGTAGGGGTGCCATGGCGCATTTTTCTGGTGAAACGGGACAAATCCGTAGGGATCGGAGCGTCTGGCCAGAGCGAGGAGTCGATCGGCGGGCATTATGACATAGTGGACAATATCTATATATTCATAGTACGACTAACGTCATTCTGGAAGATCCATGGCAAATACAGGGTGAGGCTGGCCGAGGAGGCTGCTCAAGGTTAGGTCAGGCCTATCCGTGGGAATCCAGGCTAGGGCCTCGATGCATTGTCTTGCCAAGCTCTCCCCATCCTCCAACGGGGATGGGCTTGAATGTTTCAGCTTCCCGGTTCCGACTCGAATGTGAGTTGGGCGATGCAGTTCCAAGTTGTGTTCAGATACATTCGGCGAATTCATAATCAAGAGTAATCGAAGCCTGTTACGCTTCACATTTCGTCCGCGCCATCGTCAACTGCTGCAATGCCAGTCTGAGGCCACAACCTTTTATGGGCAAGCAAGAAGGAGCCCAAGACAGCTTGGCCAAAGGGCCTTAAGAAGATACCCCTGCTTGATAGATCGCCGTCTCCTAGCGCCGTGCGGGATGCACGCATTAACAACTGTTTGCGCATACTTCGACGTTTTGGTCGCTTCACACTGACCACATGCCCGCAGGCAGTATCTCGGTCCACAGCATTTTCTATGCCACGCAACGGCACTTGGCGGCGGTAAGCCTTTATTGCTCCGTAATGGGCATCTGTGATGTTGCGGTGTGCCGCCATCGGGGATCGCCTTCCCCGGAAGGCTGACCCCAATCCCCGGTTCGTTGTTAGTGCCAAGCTCAGGGCCACTGCTTCGTTGCCACTGGGCATCTCGGGACGCTTGGGATTGCGTCGGTGCAAGGAGCCGGCACCAGAGCTCCTTTGGTCGAAGTTGATTTCGAGTTGCCAAAGATACAGGAGCTGCCTGCCAAACATAGCTGAAGCTCCGCAATGGAGTCACGCACTGGCGACCGCGGCGATTGTCGTCGCCAGACTGCGGAGCCGGATCGTCAAAGGGCCCCCCATCAGGGGTCAGTTTCTCGGAGGAGAAATTGCAGCCACGAGTCATATCTTGTTCAAATTCAAGCTCAAAGATGAAAAGACAGGGAGGCGGATGGACGTTCGAAGCCAGTGGCACGAAGCCTGCGGAGGAAATGAAAACAAGAAAGCGGTTGAACAATTTAACACACGAAAAATGAAAGATGGAACGAGAATCGAGTGGGAAGAAAGACGGCGAGTGGCCGAAGGCAAATGGGAGTGGTATTACATCATTGCTGACAGGGTAGAAGGAAGGTGGCACTTTGGCGAAAAGACGTTGTGGGATCTGACTTGGCAGGAACTCCCCTCAACGCGGCTTCTGGTTGCTAAAGCAGTGACAAAGCTGGCCAGGCAGGAGGCCCGTAGTAGGCTGTGCCCCCATCGGACGCGAAGCCTAGGCCTGAGCCCAAGCCGAAGCTCTCCCCTGCGAGTCAGGACGGATTGTCGCAGTCTCGTTCTCGACATGGTGCGAGGCTGTCTCGAGGGAGTATCCCTTCTCACTCTGCGGCTCAGAGCGAATCGTTCGAGGGACTCTCCGTCGGACACGGAGTCCGTTGGGATATGAGTTGTGAGAGGTTGACCCAAGTGCTCTCACTGGCGAGCGAGCCGCTCGGTGAGCGGCTCGTTTTATTGAGTCGCAAATAGGGCTGCTAATGCGGGGGATGCACATATCAGGTTATTGTATAATTGTCCATTGCTGCTCGCCAGATGATCCGAGAGGCGTCGTGATCGCAGCCGGCACTCTGGAAGGTGGTCGGGCCTGAGAAAACGCCGCAGAGATCAAATGCGTGCGATGCTGGGCCGTCAGGTGGGCAAAAGACGGTTAGTTACGCGGGGTTCTCCGTGGCCGCCTTTGGCTCAGGAGCCGGTAGAGCCTCTTGCAAGTGGCGTCGAATGCTTTTTGCTCTTCTTCAGTGTCGAGGTGTTTGGAATATGGGCCGCCCTCCTCATTCAGAAATCGCAGGATCAACTTCTCGCCAGTCAACTCCTTCAGTTCGGGATCTGTTTGGACCCGCGCAATAACCCCGCCGCCCAAAAGCCAGAGATTGCCCATGTGCCGGTTGATGGTGGTGTGCGCAAGATGATCCTCCACCATCGCCAATATAAAGGGCTGCATGGTCTTCACGATCTCCCTGCCCATCGGAATGTCGGAGTCAAAGCCAGCCCACGATTTTGGCCAACGCTTCATGTCGTCTTTCAGTTTATCGAGATTAACCGCCTTGCCCATAAAACCTCAAAAACCAATCCCAATTCAACAATGTCGGCATTTGCGAAAGGGCCATGGACAGTTCACATGATCATCGGCTTGGTCTGAAAGACGCGACGAGAATGTGGTCCTTTCCATCAACCACGGTCAGTTCACAGTCGACGATTTGGATGATGACGGTGCGGTATTTCTTGAGCTTCTCCTGGATCAACAACTCCATGTCCTGGCGCACACCGCGGCATTCTTCGACATCCGCGGCAGGATTCAGCCTCCGGTAATTAGCCAGGAATTGGTCCAACAATTCCTTCCTGCCTTCTTCGGAGGCGCAGGCAATGTTCCACGCCGTGCAAGCCGATCTCAAAAGGTTCCGCCTGTTGTCCGGTGTTTCACCCAATCTCAGGTAATCACCGGCGAAATCAAGGACCATCTCAGAAATCTTCTGTGGTTTCATAATCACGTTCGCCTTTTTGCCTTGAACAAGGATTTGTCGCCCACGCATTCGCTCGCCATCATTTACGTCTCCTCTTCCTCTTGGTATTGCGGTGGGTTTTCACCTTGCCCCTTAATGATTCTGGGATAGTGGCCTCTCGGTACGGTGTCTTTGATTTCCTTGACATTGATCTGGTGCCACCAGTCGTCTCCGAAATCGAACCAGTAACCGAAGCTGCGCCCCACCTCCAGCCCCAACGACTCGATTATCGTCAGGTCCACCAGTCCGGCTGGCCGCTTCCCTTTGCTCAGTCCCACCTCAAAGGCCGTGGGGAGCACATAAGTTAACCCTTTCGGGTCCATTGGTCCCTTGCCGAATTGAAACTCGTAACCGTGCTCTTCCCAGCGGGCGTATGCCTCGAAGATCGCGTGGTGGAGGTCTTCCAAGGTCTGGTCACCACGGATCAGAATCGTGCGGGATATCACACGGTCGGCGAATTTTGGGCTGACGGGGCCGCTGATGAGAAAGACCTCCAGCTGGTACAGGCGAACCCTGTGTGGGCCGGACCTCTGCCTGCCTCCTGCACCTTCTCTACTTGACCTGGTTTTTGCCGACATAATTGTTCTGCTGCTGAACCCACCCTCGATACACATTTGCAGATGGGAATGCAAGGACGCCGAAGACCTTGGAGCAGAGTTGTGCCCGGTTGAAGTGCAAGATCTCCGATGTATGTGGGCGGTGGTGAGGGCGGTGGCGTAGTACTGGATCACCGCTTTTCGGCGCCTGGTTCATCAGGAGATTGAGCTGGTTGATTGATTGCGGGCGCCGACTTGGAATCGAAGTCCACACAGGCTCGCAAGGGCAGTTTGCGACGCTCGAACTCCGCCAAGACCTGAGATTCCGGTAGATCTGCCAACGATGCATAGTGACGGGCAAGACCATAGAGGGTGTGGCGGTGAGTTGAATTGGTGCCTTTCCCTTTGGCGTCGTCAAGCCTCAGCAACAACCAGGCGTACTCGTAAACGTCGTCCTCGAAGCGAAAGCTGATTCCCTTGAGTTGGCTGACGGAGAAGCTCTCATACGGGGACTTGGATGGTTTTCTGCGTGGCATAAAACCTTAGAGTTCTCGATTCAGTTCGAACGTCATTTGCCCTTTTGCTGCTTTCTTGGATCTCACCGATTCGCAAACCAGACAACGTACTCCCTGACCGGCCAGTAATTCTTGTCGGTCTTTGGCTTCACCTCCAGATCCGCCAGGGGAAGGTGACCGATTTGCCCCTTCTCCTTGGCCTCCACGATGATGCCCTTCATTTCGTCTTCGTCTTCCAGGCCCAGAACCTGCATGGCGTGGCCCACTTCGAAGAGGTCTCCGGCGGCACCCTCTTGGAGTTCGGCGTCATCCATATTCTCCTCTCGGGTCGCCTTGAAGGGAAAGACCAGATTCTCTGCCAGCCAGGTCATCCAATCCCGCTGCTCCCACTCCTCGTATTTGAGATCAAAAGCTTCACCCGCTTCATTTCCCTCCCCATCCCACAAATGTTCATCTTTGGTGCTCATAATACTTGCCGGTAATTATTGGTGCGGCCGGTGGAGAATTCAAGGGCCAAAATGTCCTGAATCTGGTTGTCCATCGAAGGCGGATGGTGTACGCTCCTCCCTCGACACCACAACATGAAGACCGCCGACCGAGAGAGGACCTGAATGAGAAAACCGCGCCCCATCGTTTACAGCCTTGAGGAAGTCACCATCACCCGCGACGACATCCACGCCCACATCAAGTACAAGGACCCGGCCTTTGGCGAAACCAGCCTGCAAATCGGCCCCAGGATGAAGGAGATGACAGATCAGGAGATTCTCGACCTCTACAACGACATCCTCAAGGCCGAAGCTGAACTGGTCAGGAACAACAAATGCGTGGCCATCGAACCTCCCCTGGGCTCGCCTCAAATCAAATATCACCCGTCCTGCAATCAGTGGTCTCCTCGGGGTGATGTGCTCAGGTGCGTGGTTGACGACGTGGAAAAGGACAGGGAGAGGGAGCCGGTGATTGAGATTGATGGGAAGGAATTGACCTGGCACGAATTTGGCAAGCTGATCTGCACTTTTGCAGGCTGGGGGATGCGGATTGAATTTGCGCCAGAGGAAGAGATTCACCGAAGACCGAGGCTGGAGGTGAAGGAGCCGAAGGAATGAGCGAAGTCCTGATGTTCCCTGACGAGACCGACGAGATGCCCTTGGGACCTGCCATGAAAAAAGCCAGGAAAGAATATCAGGAGCGGAACAGCCGGATTCGCCCGATGTGGGAGGCCGGTGAGTCCATTCGGGAAATCGCCGAGGTCCTGGACTTGTGGGAGGAAACGGTTGAGGGCATCGTTCGCAAATTTGAAACAGAGGAGGCCCTTTCCCTGAGGAGTTGCCGACTGCTGGAAAACGTTCGCAAGGCTGATGACCTCGACAAGAAATGGAAGGCGAGCTACGTCATCCAGGCTCTCCGGCTCAAAACCATCACCCAAAATGCCCTGATCAATCATTTCGAGCGCGAAGAGGTCCCGGAGGTTTCTTTGCGAGGGCTGATGGACCTGGCGATATCGGAGGAGAAGCATTCGAAACCGGGTTACGTGATTACCCACCTACTCAACATCTGCTGCATTGGGCTGGAAGGGTTCTGGTCGGTGGTCAGAGGGTTGACGGAATCGGATCTCGGTGAAAGGTGTAATGGGGAATGGAGCAGGCGGATGGCGAGGCTGAGGCGGTCTTCACGGATCTCTGGGGTGCATCAGACATGGTCGAAGCCCTGTGAACCTCCGTTTTGGCTGACAGGACCGAGAACGACGACGCCCTTGCCGCAGACCGAAACTGGAACGAACTGACATTTATGCCAGAGCCAAAAAGCAGACGAAACCGAAGGGCCGAGCGGCTTCTGAGAGAGGTTCTCAGCGAGCGGTTCACATTCGAGGAGAGCGAAACCGACCTGGAGCTGTTGAGGTCCATTAAAGAGGGGACCTACGCCGACACCAAACCCGGAGACCCCAGTTTCCACGCCTACGCCGCCGCTCTCAATACGGCCAGTGAATTCGCCGGCCAGGCTCTGGGCTTCCCGGATTTGATTCCATTCAACAACCTGATCGCCGAGATTCAGGAGGAGTACATGCCGAGTTACCCGCCGATGAGCCCGGTCACGTCGGCCTTCTTCGCCGGGTGGATGGTTTTGGATGCGCGAGACGACTCCACCGGAATGACCCTCGGCGAGGTGTTCGCCCACTACCTCCAGCACGTGGGCACATTCGATTACCTTCAGAAGGCCATGGTCGCGCTGAACGCTTCCTTTTGTTCATTCTACGAGGTGCTGGATGTTGACGCCCAGGGGTTGAAGCTCTGGGACATCGCCGGCAAACAGGAAGTTCGATGCTGGAGCAGCAGTGGGTATGCAGGTCGCAAGGGGGAGATCTGGTACGTCCGAGTGCTGCCTCCGTTTGTCGAAGGGCGCAGCCGGTCAGTGACCATGAGCACGCCCTACGTGTTCAGGGACAGCTCTCGCCGCACATGGGAGGACTTCCTTCAGCGCCGCTTGTCTTCAGAATCTGGTGCTGCCCATCCGCTACGAAACTATCTGAAGAACGGCAAATGGCTGGGATACTGGCTGGAGTTCGTTCACCAGGCCTTCGCGGGCTATACCGGCAACATGATCCTGGTCACGGGAGTCCCAGATGACCCAGCCTCCCTGCCACATGCGGATCCGAAGCGCAAATTGTGACGGCGGCGAGGATTTCTTCCATGATCCCAATTCCAGAGCGCAACCGACAAATCCTCCAGATGCGGAAGGAGGGAGTTCCGCGCCGAGAGGTTGCGCTTCGGTTCAGGTTGTCCCCAAATCGGATTTCACAGCTTGAGCAGCGAGACGCAGCCGACAGGTTCATGGCCGAAAGACGTGCCAAGCTGCGGGAGGGAATTCGCCTTGTAGACGACCCAGAGAAACCGTGGCCAGTGAATGACCTGGCTGATGCGATTGGGTTGAATGGGGCGACAAAGAACAGATTGCTGGATCATTTCGTGGGCACCGGGAAGCAGCAGATGAGTTTACAGGAGTTGATGGACATGTGCCTGGATGGCCCGGCCGACAGATGGGGCTGGAGAGCGCCGGCATTGTTGAGGATCTATGGCATTGGAAAATATGGATTTGGGTGCGTGGTAAATGGGCTGACGCATCTGGACTTGGGGCGCCGATGCAAGGAGGAATGGCGCGAGAGGCTGGCGAAGGTGAAGGAGCAACGGGGGACTGCCGGAGCAACGCCATATTCCGCCCGTGGTCAGTGAAGACCTTGGGAACCCTGGCAGATATCGTGTCGGATCTCTCACGCCTTCTCCATCCAGGTCGGCGTCTCCTGGGCTATGGTCATCAGTTGAACCGGGAGGCTGGGCCGATCAACTTTACCTGGGTTTGGTTGGCGTGAACCGGGATCGATCGACCGGGGGCATCAGGGTTTTTGGGGACATTTGGTTGGGGCTTCTGGACCGGCTGGAACATCCATTGGCTTGGTTGGCATGAGATATGCGCACGCCCGTGAACACCTGCGAAAAACATTTTCCTCGACACGTTCTTCGATTGGTGGTGAAGTCGGGTGGTCACCGAGCAGAAGTCACCGATGGGCCGTGAGGGTTGACTGATTGGGTCACGGTGTTGTTCGGTGGCCAGTGGGTTATGAAATTGGCAGCGGGAATTGAGAGATCTGTGTTGGGCGAGCATGTATCGAGCGCTCACGATTTCACATTCTATGCCAAAGTTTGGCGCCTGACTCCATGTCCCTGCTATTTCCGCAACTCCTAAGCTGAACCCAACGTTTATGAAAACCAATAGCACCATTGCAGTGATCGCGCTGCTTGCGTTCGCCGGCCTCAACCTTTCCACCTCAACCACCTTCGCCCAGGGCACCACGGCCTTCACCTACCAAGGCCAACTCCGCGACGGCGGCACGAACGCCAACGGCACTTACACGATAATCTTCAAACTTTACGACGCCGCGAGCGGCGGACGTTAAATTGGCACCGCCATTACAGACACCTCGACGCTCGCCGGCAGACTTTTCTCCGTGAACCTTGACTTTGGCGCGGGTGCGTTTAATGGCAGCGCGCGTTGGCTGGACATCACAGTGCAAAGCGGGAGCGACAGCGAAACGCTCGCGCCGCGCGTGCAGGTGTTGCCAGCGCCGTATGCCCAGTTTGCGGCACTTGCGGCAACCGTGACAAACGGCGCAATTATGAATGCTCAATTGGCCGACAACGCCGTAGCCACGGCGAACATTCGGAGCGGTGCCGTGACGACACTTCAACTTGCCAATGGCGCAGTCACGAACGCAAATCTTGCTACCAATGCGGTAGCGACAGCAAACATTCAGGACAGCTCTGTAACCGATGCCAAAATTGTTAGCGTAAGTGGAACAAAAGTTACTGGCACCGTGGCTTCTGCAAGAAATGCATTTTTATTGGACGGTCTAAGCAGCACCAACTTTGCTATGCTTAGCGATCTCCCCAATGTAACCCCTCCCAAAACTGTACCTGACATGCAAGTGTTTGATGTTCCTGGAACAAACGAATTTATTGTTCCCTCGAACGTAACCAGGATCGTTGTCGAACTTTGGGGCGGCGGCGGTGGTGGCATATCTGCCGATACCAATAATGGGACCGGCGGCGGCGGCGGCGGGGGTGGTGGGTATGGTAAACAGGTGCTCAATGTCACGCCCGGATCCAGTCATTCGGTTGTTGTTGGATCTGGCGGCAATCCGGACGGTTCTGGCGGCGATAGTGGTTTCGACCGTTTGATTATTGCCCAAGGCGGGCATTATACACCCTATCAAGGAATAGGAGGCTCCTGCACTAATGCTACTCTGAACATAACCGGCGGCGATGGCACACCCATAGCATCGTTACCTCAACCGGCGGTTAGCCATGGTGGGGCGGCGGGGTGCGGGGGCCTTGGCGGCGCGGGCGGAACACTCTATTATGTTCTAGGCTACGGTGCTGCTTTCTCGCCTCCGGGGAATGGCACCGTGCCGGGCGGCGGTGGTGCTGGCGGCTATTATAATTATGTGGAGGGGTTGCAGGTGCCTCTTGTTCTCCTGCCCCCCGGTTACGGCGCGCACGGCAGAGTTGTCGTCTATTATTAGGTTGCGATCATGAAAATGTTGATCCTGCTTCTCGTCATCTCGCTTTCGGGAACTCCTCTTGCTCAAAGCGGCAGCCGCTTCACCATCGCCCGGAGCGTGATAGCTGGTGGCGGCATAACGTTCAGCACCGGCAGCCAGTTTCAGTTGGGCAGCACCGTCGCCCAGCCTCTTGCCGCCGCGCCAAGGGGCAGCCGCTTCTCCATTCAAGGCGGCTTTTGGATCTGGCCAGCGCCCACCATTTTCGCCCCAATGAAAGTCGGAAACAGCTTTCTGGTCTCGTTCCAAACGGAACCGGGAAGAACGTACACGGTGCAATATGTCGATTCCCTTGAGGCTTTGAATTGGCACAACTTGCCCAGCGTTGCGGGCGACGGCACAACGAAAACGGTGACGGATTCCGCGCCCAATGTGCCGCAACGGTTTTATCGGCTTTTTGAGCAGTGAACCACTTTCTTGGTGATTGGGGAAGCCGTAGCCGTGTTAGTGCTTTGGCCCGCCTTGATTGCCCGATGACCGAGGACGCATCTTGCCTTCGTGGCGGGGGTTCGAGAGCGAAGCGCGGGAAAGTCCCTTGGAGTCGAATGTGTGTGATCTTCTCCCATCCGATTCACGCTACGGACCCAGAGGACCCTTTGTCGACTTTTTCGACCTCATCATGCCCAACCAGCGCCAATCCACGCCAACCTCTTCTCGCCTTACCATTTCCGCCCTCCAAATCATGTCTCAATTTCAATCCCATCCCAATTTCAATCTCCTCCTTCGCGTGAAACGTAAAAGGTCTCGATGAAAATGGTCTGACATTGTTCAAACGCCACCAACTTTGATAATGCGCGCACAGTTCGGCCACCCCCAACTCCGCATTCCTTCTCACAACTAGGCAAGACCGGACAAAAGCTGCAGGTGAATCGGACGCCAGCAACAGGTTCACGGTTCGGGCTCTCTGCTCGGGTCTTGATGCCGGAGAAACTTAAAGATAAGCCGTTGTTATACATTTGCCCTTGATTGATACCCAAATGCCCCAGGAAGCGTTTTGACCTCCTTCCGGTACGTTCACATAATCAGGCCCGTTCAAATGCCCCCCAGGTACTAATGCGTGCGATTTGTGGATCATCGGGGTAATCGGGACGGCGGGTTTATACAATGCGGGCATTTTACGCACCCACCACGCCGGCTTCAAGATGGAGGGCACGGATCCCTTTCCAGCCGTCCCCTTGTTTCTGGGTTTCTGGGTTGATTATGTCATGTCGAAGGCCCACATTGAAGGTTTCACGAACCAAGGGACAGAACATCCCTTTGAATACGGTCCTCTTCACCGGCACCATGCTCTTCGACTTCAGAAACTCGGTGAAAATCAGGTAGGCGTTGCTCAAAGTCAAAAACTCACCTGGCTGCCTCTCCAACACCTGCTCAACGAATACCCTTGCCAGCCGCTCATGGATTTCCGGCCCCTTCTGCCTTTGGTTCTTGGAGTCGACGCTGAAAAAGGTGTGGTCGGCCGCGAGGATTGATTTGGCCCGGTGAATTACAGCCCGGATGGTTTTGTCAGAGCGGAACTCCAGAAAGAGGTTGAGCTTGTGGACGGTATCTGGTAGCTCTTCGGCGCAACGGATCAGCAGGGCACGAAGCAGATTGGCTAATTTCTCGTCGCTCGTGGGTTTGAAGAGCCCGTCCTTTGGATCGAGATAGTACCACTGCATCTCGCCCTCCAGATAAATGACCTTGTGCCCCATCTTTTCATCGCCACCCAGAATGGAAGCCAGGAAGTCGAGGTTTTGTGCCAGGGGGTTCATTCTCCTCAGGCCGTCAGCTCGATCCTCCACCAACTCGATGAATCCGCAGCCATAGATCCTGCTCTGCTCCGGAAACATCTTGCTGAACCATTCGGAGGGCGTGGTTGGCTTCCGGTCAATGGCATAATCCATGAGCGGCCAAGGGTCAGGTTGCCACTTCTTGAGCTGCAACCTGGCCGCGCTGAGCTGGTCGTGGATTACTTCTGGTGTAGGTGATACCATTGCAAAATCTCCTCGTCATTTGGTTCGGGAGTCGTAGTGCCGGTTTCCGTTCTCAGGAACCCCAAACGCCACTCAGACTCCCGCCACAACTTCCGGGCCGTCTCCAACTCCTTCGCTTGGGCTGGCGTACGCAATTCAGGCTTCATGGATTTAATTGCTCCTTCTTGGTTGCTTTGAGGTCTCTGCGTTGTTGAGGGTTAGCGGCCAATTGTCTCCGAACTGCCGCCCAAGCGATTCCAGTGTGTTCGCCAGCAGTTCCTCCTTTTGCTCGCGTTCCATGGCCACCAGTTCCTCCCTGGCCTTCATTGCCTGGAACATGTCTTCTACGCTCGATGGAACTCTGGGGATTTCCTCATCATTGCGACCTTCACGGGATTCAAACTTGCGCCGGGCTTCTGCGATTCTTTGTTGAGTTTCTGCCAATAGTCGTGCTTTTTGCTCGATTTCCATTCTCCTCAAGCTGGCATCCAGGCGCTTCTCGGCCCTGGTCTTTCTGGTTTCATCGATCCAATCTGGAAGTTGAGGTGGTTGGTCGCTGATGTTCTGGAACTGCTCAAGCACTCCCATCCGGCACTCAAGGTCGGAATTGATCCCTGCCTGCTCTGGAGGGGTCGTGCCTTTGGCTGCTGGTGGGGGTGTCATTATGGCGTCGTGGGCCATTACGTTCGATTGGATCATGTTCATATTCGTTGATTGAGGGTTAATTGCAGGTTCCGTCAGGATAGAGCTTGCGGAATTGGAGGAACAGGATCTCGCGGGTCTTGTTCTCGTTCCATTCGGTTCTGTACTCCACCTTGACACCACCGCCCATAATATCTGTGTGGTTTGCGAAATACTCCATGCCGTACCGCTGAAGATCCTTGGCCTTGGTGGTTTGGTGTTTCCAGTTGAGCCGGTATCGCCTGCAGAACTCTGAAACCTGGGGCATGGTCAACCACTTGTCAGCTTGCTCATGTTCGATCAGCTTTTGGCCGAGGTTGATGAGGAGTTGAGGAAGATCGATGTGCCAAGGCTGGGTTTGGTCATGAAACTCCGTAATCAGGCGGTCTTCAATATCTGGTTGAGTTCGAGGTGGGCTTGTTATCCTGACAATGGCCCTTGATTCTTGTGGTTGGGGACCTGGACCTGGACATAGAACTGGTCTCGGAAGAGGCCAGTTGGATGTGTCAGGCAGGGGAGGCAGCATGATCAAGGTGTTCTCGTTTCTTGAAGGTGACTGGTACGCGCGGTAAGGCAGTGCTGTCAATTCAGCGATGGCCTGACCTGGTTCTTTAGATTGCTGAGAAGAGGGAGGGTAGGTGTTCATGGCGTGCGTTCTTTCAGGTGCTGGTGTTGAGATTGGTGGATGGGCTCGCAGAAGGGCACCACTCCAACTGCGAGCCCTTGTTTTCTACCCGCACACCACGATGGGAGAAATCAATCCAGCAACGTTGTCTCGTGGTTCTACGGATAAAAGCATAATCTACTCCTTGTGATGTGGCTCCTGCACCTTGGGCTCGATGCTGCTTGGCCTGGTCTGCCTCGACATTGGGCAGGGCTGCTGGATCGTGGTTCAGCGGGTGTGGGTGCCTAACTCATTTATACAATTAGTTTAGCAGACATGATGGAGCAGTACAAGAAAAAAGTGAAAGAAAATGCAACTTTCTTTTCGGAGTGAATTCGGTGACCCCAGCTTGGAAGACAACCGTCCCATCTGTGCCACATTTGCCGCTTGACGCCTCGCTCACGTTTGCCATAATGCCTCGTGTGAGCACTACTGTTACAGTCGCTTCGCCAGTAATTCGTGGCTCATCGCGCTACCCTGTGAGCAGGTCTGAACTGGAACAGTTCTTTGCTGATATCAGATCTCGAACGGAACAGTCAGAAACGCATTTGGTGTTTGGCTCCTAGGCGCCCGTCGCTGGGTCTTCCCGAGGTGGAGCAATTCTTCGGTGTCATCAGCCATCGGGTGGAACGGGCACAGACGAAACAGCGCCGTATGGACAAGCGCCACGCGACGGGATTCAATGTGTTTGACCTGATCGAGCCGGATGAGAACAAGTTGTCGGATATTTTGGCGTGTCTGCTTGATCCCAAAGGCAACCACGGCCAAGGCGATCTGTTTCTGCGGCTGCTCTTCAAACAGGTGGGTCTAGGCTCAGATGCCAAACTCACGAAGAATGGCAAAGTTCAGCGTGAGGCTCCCACCCACGGCATCCTGAAATACCGCCGGAGGATGGATGTGTTGGTCGAGGCCGGGGCGTTGCTGGCGATCGAAAACAAGGTGGATTCTCTGGAGCAACCGGAACAGGTGAAGGACTACCTGGCGCACCTCGACAAATGCACACGAGGCGGCCAGGTCCAAAGCACTCTGATTTACCTGACCCCTGACGGCAGATCACCTCAATCTCTTGATCCGGTGGCGCTGAGGCAGCAGCAACTGAACGGGAGGCTGCACTGCTGGAGCTATCACAATGAGCTTCGCGCTTGGCTGGAGGAATGTCGTGAGCGTTGTGAAGCGCGCCGCATTGGTGATTTCATATCGGACTTCGTAGCTTACATCGAATCGGTATTGGAACGGATTTCGGAGAACGACCAAGACAAGGCAGCAGATGAAAAATGACCCCATCCAAAAGTATATTTTGAAGAGTGAACACAACCTTCAGCTCGCCGCAGCAGTCGGGGAAGCATGGTCAGAAGCCAGAGGGGAGATCGTTTCCGATTTCTTGAATCGCCTGGATTTGCGGCTGATGAAGCAGTTGAAGGGATGGAAGTCCGAGCGATGGGGAAACTGTTTCGTTGATACGTATGCCGGTTACGATTTTCGGAAGCCTGCTTGGGAAGACGAGTACGCCATTCAATTACAATTTGGTGAGCATGGCGAAGACATGGTGTTCGGTGTGGCGCGGGACAAAAGGCTCGTTGGGAGACGACCTTTCTGCCTGGGGTTGTTGGATGCGGTCAGGAGGCTACAACCATCGGCGCGCACACATTCTTGGTGGGAGGCAAGGATTGAGATGCGTTCGCCAGCTGCAAATTGGGCAAGGCCGGAGGTGCTCTGGCAACTGCACAAGGATAGCACAGTCCTTGATGATGTCGCAGGGCAACTCCTGGCGGTGGCAAGAATCAGTGAGCCAATACTTGATCGGTTCGTCCGGAAGCGGAAGAAATAGCCCAGGGAGGCGACTCGCGAACATCCCACCCAGGAAACCACGTGACAGGATTGGTAGAGGCAGGGGGGCAAGTTTGGCAAATCTTGTCCCTGGAAACCAAATTGGGGTTGGTGGTGGCAGGGAGGCAAGTTCCCTATGTTTGGCTGGGCAAAGGAGTCAATCCACTCCTCCCTTACTACCCCTTATAATTTTTACTTCTCCGGATATACAGAACATGCTGCACTGCCCCCCTGAGAAAAAGAGAGGTATGGACTGGCGTTTCCCAAAGGGCGTCTGGGGTGAAAAACACGGTCTTCCATCGGCAAGACATACCAAACCTGCCTCCCTGAAAACAAAGAAAGACCAGTTGGTGCCTAACGCTCAGGCCAAACACCCAGATGTTATGCGCTACATCTTGCCCAATTGGCTTTTCTGCCGCGTCGCCGGGTATTAACGCTACACGGGTGATTTGATAATTGGCGACTGGCAACGCCGTCTGTCCGTGTTTTCGTGGCCGCGAGGGCGTCGGACGCCGGTTTCGTGACACGCCTTTGGCTAAATCCACACCGTCACTGCCGGTGAAGGCTATGCACTGCCCCTCCGCCAACACTTCCTGACTGCAGATCGCGGAATTCCCGATTGCGTTTTTGTCCCGCCTCAGTCAACACTTCCCCCATGTTGGCCAAGGTCTGTTCTGCCGCTGTCAACGGCATCGAGGCGTACCCGGTTGAAGTCGAGGTGAACGCCGGGTACGGGGACACTGTCATCGTGATGGTTGTCAACAATTCACCCAACCCACGAAAACGCTTGATTTCACGGGGCTTTCTGATTTTTTTGGCGCATATTGACCTTTAACCTTGGACGACACTATGGGAGACGAAGAATTGGCAGGCTTTACGGAAGAGCGGCACACGATACAGGACAACGCGGGAACAACCTACTCGGTGCGCTTTATGCGCTTGGATGACGGTTGGGATTTGCGACTCCTGCTCGAAGAACGGGAGATTGGGGAGGCGAATTGTGAATTCCACGGGGAGAACTTGTACCTTGGGAATATCGAAATCTACGGCATCGCTGCCCCTCCCGCCGCACCGCAGCCCGCCGCACCGCAGCCTGCCGCATCGCAGCCCGCCGCACAAAACTACCGAGGGCGTGGTGCTGGAGCCGCATTTCTTCGGCTCATTATCGACCAAGCCCGCCTCAGCGGAAGGTTTAGACAAATCACGGGAATGTTGCATCCTCAGAACCTCCAAGATACCCCTCATCTGCCTGATTGGTATCGGAATCAGGGATTTACCGTTCGGATGACCCCTGACGGTCGTGGGGGCACTATTCGCTTGAACCTCGACCCTGATGAAGGCGCAGCGTGAGGTCCGTCCTCGTGTGAGGCAAACGGCCTGACCTTACGTGCCACGAAAAACTAATGAACCCCCAGAAGAAATGACATCCCCAAAGAGTACCAGCCAGCAAGAGGCGGAGAAGCGGGTGCATACGTTTTTTGGACTGGTCAGCAGAATGTATGGGTAAGTCGAGGCTCAGGTAAGCGGCCAAGGCAATGATACAGGGCCAATTCCATGGCTGGATAGGTGCGGAAGCCGTAAGATCGTCTGGTTACCACTCGAATCTTGTTGTTCAGGCCCTCGACGGCGGCGCTGGAGAGCTCACCTTTGGCCTCGAACCAATTCAAGATCAACGGCTCATGGGCGCGCAGCATCCGGGCCACCTTCTTCATTGGTTCGAGCCGGCTGCGCATGGCTCGAGCGCACCAATAACCCAGATAGGCCACCACATAGATCGGAGAACGGTAGTGCCAAAGGTAGTCGAAGCTCTCCTTGAGGTTCCAGGCCCGTGCCGTCGCCAGCTTGCTGGCCAACAGGGCGTTGAGCTTGGAGCGGGCACGGCCCCGCACCCGGCTGCCCCGGCGCAACAACTGCCAGCGCATGCCCTTGAGCCGCTGAGCCAGGGGCCGGCCGTGCAAGCGCGACTGCTCGCCCCGGCGCACCTCGTCCACCGCCTCGTTGAGGTGCCCCACGATATGAAAGCGGTCCAGCACGTTGAGCGCCTGCGGTATCTTGGCCGCGATCACCTTCAGGTAGGGCTTCCACATGTCGCTGCACACATACTTCAGAGCGCTGACCACCGGGGCTCCCAATTCTGCCAAGCCCCGCCGCAACGTGGCTTGAGTGCGCCGCCGACCCAGCCACAGCAAGCGCCGACAGTGGGGGTCAATCTGGTAAATCACCGTCAGGAAGTTGTCGGCCTTCTGGCCCTTGCCCCAATGGATCTCGTCCACTCCGATGGCCTCCACACCCTCCAGGCGCCGGTGCTCCAAACCCCATTGGACGAACCACTGCACCGAACGGTAGACGGCCTCCCAACTGGTGTGGAAGGCCTGGGCGGTTTCCTTCCAGGACAGCCGCCGGGCCCACCGGGCCAAGAGGCCCATCATCGCCGTCGTCACCGGCCGCTTGCCCTGGCTCCAGGGGATATGCTCGACGACCACCCCGTCCTGCGGACAATTGACCCGCCGCGGGGGGTAGAGGAAATAGGTCTTGACGCCCCACATCGGCGGAAACAGCCAGGACCGCTGGGGCAACTGATCATAGCCGGGGACTGGCTGCAGGCACCGG
Organism: uncultured bacterium; assembly: GCA_963749495.1. Taxonomy (GTDB): domain Bacteria; phylum Verrucomicrobiota; class Verrucomicrobiia; order Limisphaerales; family UBA8199; genus CAVQND01. Next base: position 780,595 of record CAVVMW010000006.1, on the reverse strand, counting down.
GAGCACTTGGCGGGAATGCCGCCATGGGGTTGGAGGGTGATCTCGAGCCGCTGGCCACGGCCTCGGCGGTCCCGGCACAAGCGGATGTCCTGGTAAACGAAGCCCACAAAGTGTTGAATGTCGTTGAGAACCGTCTTAACCTTCAATTGCATAGCTGGTCTGCCGCTCGGTGGCGGGCGTGCTTTTCACATCTCGCAGGCTACCGCAAGCCAGGCAGATCAGCTATCGCTTTGTGGCGCTGGGCAGCCCTCCGAGCCAAGCACACCTTCACCAGCAATTCCTTAGCGGCGCATCATGGCGGAGGGCGGGGCTGTCAAGGTGGAGCGCAGCAGGGCACGAGGGCACGTGGCGAGCAATACCTTGACAGCCCCGCCCGGAGCCATACCCTGGCCGCGCCGGAATTGCTTGAAGTCCTTCTCCGGCCGTTAGGCCGCTCGATTCGTCGCGGAGCGTGCCGCGGGATGTTCCACGACCGCCCAACTCACCAACGTCAACCCTCCGAACTGAACACGTGTCCAGATGTTTCACCCACAAATTGTGCGGGGGACCCGTTTTTTGAAGCCCTGAAGACTGAATCGCAGCGGGGAAGAATCATAATCTTGGGTGCCCACGTAGATGAACTTCTTTGCGGTCTTTTGAAAAAGTGTCTGAAACGCCCTCGGAATAAGGAGGATAAACTGTTCGGGAGCATGGGGCCGCTGGGCAGCTTTGCTTCGCGAATCGAAATGGCTCACCGAATAGGTTTGATTTCCGCTGAGGCAGCGTGCTGCTATGACATCTTGCGGAAACTCCGAAACGACTGCGCCCACACGGTGAAACCCTATTCTTTTGATGAAGGTGGGGATAAGGCGAGTTTTCGCGATTTCAAGGAACATACTTACGGGATGAGCGGTATTGGCAAGCTACTCGAATACGTCGAAGCTGTCGGCGATAGAACAAACGACGCGGTGTTTAATTCACTGTGTATCATTCATATAGCTCTGCTTGAGACGCGCCTGAATTACGTTACAGAACTACCAGACAATTTCGCTTGGGCGGCAACTCTGGAGGAGCAGCGACGGTTTTTCGAGGGACGTTCCAACCCTTCAGGCACGTCGAGGGCCTGAGCGGAAACTCCGATGTTCAGTAATCACCCCTGCTCCAGGATTACCTTCTGTAGCTTGCTTAGACTGATTTCAAGCGCGGCGTTTTGGGGAACTCTTGCGCGTTTTGTCGCGGTTTTGGCCTGGCACCCGGATATGAAAGGGGGCGGTCGAGGGAAAACCCTGAACCCCCCTTGAATATGGACGCCTCAACTCACCGATCAGGCCGGTGGACGTGGCAGATCCTGCTCTGGCTCAGCATTGGCAGGTTTGATTACCTGGTCAGGGCATCTCGGTGGTTGAGTCGTCCAGACTGTTTGGCCGTTGCGTCTGTGGCTGGTCGCTCTACCGGCAATATGCTCATTTTCTGAGTCCTCAAGACGGCCCAGGTAAGTACCACACGAGTTTTGCCAGGTGAGGAGCTTTCTTGCCTCGTGGATGATTTTGCTGGGCGGGTTGACCAGGCGCGTCTCCAGGGTTGTCGAGCTGCCTTCCCACGCTTCAAGGCGAGCACGATTGAGCGCCGTAGTTGGGTTGGGATGCTTGGCGGCGATCAAGAGGGGCCGTCAGGGTGGAGTGGTGGAGCACTTTTCCAACATCAAACGTGTAAAAGCAGCGTGATGTTGCTGACGACGATCACGGCAGGCAAGAGGGTGGAGTGGTGGAGCACTTTTCCAAGATTGATCGTATATAAACCGCACATTTGCTGGGGCTGGGGGGATACCAGGTGATGTTCTTTGTCTTTTATATGTTTAACTTCAGGAAATGCTCCACCACCCCACCCTGAGAGAAAATCAACAAACTCTTGGCTCTTTGAGGTCCCGGCTGCCAACGAGGTGATCGATTCTTATACGTTTGATGTTGGGAAACTGCTCCACCACTCCACCCTGCCTCCGTTGGTCCATCCACCCAAGGCTCCGAGGCCGTCCAGACACGAAGTGTGGGGACAACCTCAAAGCCAGAGGGGATCTCAAACCACAGAGGACATCGGCGGCGGATGGGGTAATGCATCAGCCCCATCGTCGCCTATTCGTTCAGGCCCATCAGGAACGTCAGGAATGGTCACCGGCGGTGGGTTTATCGTCCATACCGTGTCACCTCGAACTGTGCTTGAGTCGATGTGCTGAATCGGGGGATCATCGAGTGCTTTCATGCGGACGTTGGGTTGATTGTCGAGGGAGAGGCAGTGTGAGGTAAGGGGCCCCCACCCACAAGGGATGGCATTATGGCCGAACCTGAGTGAGATCCGCCTCTCCCTCGAAAATCATGAGTCATTAGATCGATACCGCCGGAATAGCGGGAGGCCATCCACGAAATGGGTTGCTCGACGGGTGGGTATCTAAGGGGATTCAGCGAGTGCATCACCCTTTCCAGGTGCGTACGGAAGTCCAGAACCGGCAAAGGGCTTGGCTGTACCGGGGCTTGAGTCGCTCTCAGGCTGTCGGGGAGCATTGGGCAACCAGTCTCGTCGTACCTGAGATTGCCGTTCGCCTCCTCGGCAACCAGGGAAACAGCCTTTTGCTCATCCAGCTTGGCATCCATGTCAACGCTCGCAACCTCTGCCCCCCTGCCACGTATTACGCTTACGCATTGATCTTTTGAAAAAACGCTTAGCGCTTGTAGAGGTAGACGTGGTTGACACCCTTGACATTTGTCGTAACCGTTCACACCTCAAGTCGTCAGTCAGGAGGAATCGGCTAATAGGGAAGGAACCGGCTGTCCTTTGAACCAAGCGCTCAGGGCCTGACAAATCCAATCAAAGGGGGAGCGATGCTGTAGCGAGCAGGTAGCCAGCACGGTCCAGAGTCGCTCACAAAACTGCCGCCCTCGGGCGCTACGGGTGCCTTGGGTCATGTGCCGATCCATCACCACAAAGCGCATGGCCTGTTCCGACACATTGTTGGTGGGTTCGATGCCCGGGGTGGTGATGAATTGAAAGTAGGCTTCACCATGGCGGTAAAATCGCTCGGCCATGTTCCATATCAACCGGTGAAAGGGGCCGCCCGAACCCGACAGGGCGGCGCGCCAGATTTGGTCGTGGGCGGCGGCCAGCTCCGACTCGAAGGCGCGGGCACTCAGTTGGTCCCTGCGGTGCAGCGTCCAGAACAGGGCCTTGAGGCCCGCCAACAACCCTTTGCCATAGCGTTGGACGCCGGGCTCGGGGAATTCGCACAGGAATTTGACGTCCCGGATCAAGTGCGCCATACAGAACTGGACCAGGACCGAGCATTGGCGGGCGTATTTGCGGTAGGCGGCATAATAGTCGCAGCCCAGAATGCCCTGGAACTCTTGGCCCAGCAGGCGCTCGAGAACCTCAGCGCCGCGCGAGGCCTCGATTTTGAAGACGACAAACTGGCTCGCGCGGAAGCACCAGGTCCAGAACCGGTGTCCGTTGTCTTTGTGTCCGGTTTCATCGCAGTTGAGGTGGCTCTGCCGCGGTAACAAGGCCAGTAGCTGGCCGTAGGGTGCGGCGAAGGCCTGAGTGGCCTTGTGGCAGAGTTTGGCCAGATAGCCCCGCGAGACCGACACGCCGACCACCTCGCCCAGAAAATCCCGGATCCCACTGTAAGAACCGTGCAGCCGGCCCTTGAGATAAGTGACCAGGGCGGTCAAGCGGGGGCCGAACAGTCCGGCCTGGACGATGGGCCCGGGCAAAGGGGCCTGGTGATAGCAGCCGCAGTCCTGACACCAAATGCTGTAAGCCGTATACTCGACCACTCGGAACGGTTTTTCCACCAACTCGACCTGTTGGATCGTGCGTTGGTGCTCCGGCCCTTCCGCCGGGCTAATCCGGTGGGAGGGATCGACCGGACATTGTTTGAGGCGGAAGGGGATCCGCTGATCGACTTGATCGGGAGCAAAGGCGGGCCGCTGGTGTTGGGGATGTCCCTTTTGCCCGCCGATGCGTTGCTTGGACTTTTTCTGGCGCCGCTGCCCATTGGGTTTGACGATGTTGCTGGAGGGCGGTTTGGAGGAGTTCCCCGAATGCTTGCGGGCGGCGGCCAGTTGATTCATGAGCCGGGCGTTTTCGGCTTGGAGTTGGGCCACCCGCGACTCCAGGCGCGCCTTGTCCTGGCGGAGTTGGGCATTTTCCTCCTCCAACTGGCGCAGTCGTTTTTTTCCGATGAACCAGCCCATGGCTATTGTTCCTGGCAGAGGAAGGACCGGAAATCCTCTCGCAACGGGCGCAGCCAGATCGTTTTGATGGGGGCGGCCTGGTCGTGAGTCCGATCATTGCGGCCTCGTCCCAGGGTTTGCCCCACGCAAATCCAACTGGCCGCCGCGTAGGCTGTCCCGGCAAAGCGCCGCTTTTCCACAAACGTTTCGACCAGAGCCAGATCATGACCGTAAACCCTTGACCAATCGCCCGGAAGCTGGCGCACGGTCCGGCCCAATAGATGCGAAGCCAGGCACTTGATTTGAACCCAGGGAAGAATCACGAAGCGGTCATTGTTGACCACCCACCGAAGGTTTTGCTGCCGGGCTTGCGCCGACCAACCAATGAACTGATCGCGGGCCCCGATCTTCCAGGCGGCCGGACCAAAGCTCAGGCAGGCAATCGGCCGGTCCTGGAAGTAAGCAATATATCTGAGTTGCGCTCCAGTGGCCTGTTGATAGCCCAGGTAGTGATACGTTCCGACCAGTCCACGGTAGAGGGCCAACTGGTTGGATTCCTGGACTAACTGAATGCCAATCTGGTTTTGGAACTCTCGCAGCCTGCCCGTCAACGGCCTGCAATCCAGGAGATCGGGTGTCGAGGTTCGATTGCGATAACCTGCTCGTCGAGCCTCACGGAGTTTGGGAGGCAACTCGATCAGCCCGCGCGCTTCCAGCCGACGGAGCAGGTTGCGACAGGCAATCTGACGAAAGCGCCCACTGGCTTGTCGCCAGTTCCAAATCTCGCAGAGGCGATTGGAAATATGGCTGCGTCCCTGGGATCCCTCCTGCTCAATCAACTGTTGGATGAGCAGCAGGTCGGCTTGCCGAATAACCCGGCGCCTAATCACTAAATCCTGGTCCACAGCCACGCACCCTAACAAGGGTCGCTCTGTGACGCCAGCAAAATCTACGGTCTGCTCAGATCATGTGCTCAAGCGATGCGTCGAAACCCGTGAACGGTTACCATTTGTCTTCCTGGTTGCAGGGGGTCTGGGGGTTTCCCAGCACAGCGGCAGCCATGTTTTCCTGTGCGGGAGGCTGTTCTTGGGTGAATCGATACTTTGGGCGGCGTGCATCATGGTTGTTCATCTGGAGGTAGATGCCGCCAAGCGAGCGTCCAATGAATGACCGCAATCTCATCCCAAAGCTGGTTTGGCCGCTGCGTTCGTTCAAATCCAGCCACCCAAACAGGCTCACTATCGGGTGCGCGGACCAGTTGATATAGGTTGTTTCTGGTCAGCCATTCATTGGGATTTTCCTGAAAGCCGAGTTGGAACAGCTTTTTCATTTCAGCGGTTGTCGTGTCGGTGGTCATGGTGCCATCGAGTTGGGGTACACAAGGATCACCCAGGCCACAGGTCATCAGGATACCCCCTACCACCCTGGCCCATTCCGGAAAACTCGTGAACGCTGTCTCTCCTGCTGGACAACCCTTCTGGTGCCAGTACCTGGATCAGGCCGGCTATTGCGTTGAGCAGTTCCTGGCGATGCTCCAAAATCCAGCCGTGGAGGTCTGGATGACCAAATCTGCGGCTGTTGGCGTCCTCATCTGAATAATGGAGGCTGATTTTACGGCACCGGAGGTTGAAGTCCTCGGAAAAGCTGAACCCCGTGTTGGCCGAGATGCTGAATTCGGTCTCGTTGGGCAGTTTCAGGTCGGCGCCACTATCGTTGGACCCCAGCTTTCGACAGTTGAAGACCTTGGCGGTGGAAGCCTGCTCGAAGCCGGCGTTATTGATATGGCCTTTGCAGTTGGCGAAGTGCATGAACCTGCGGCCGGAGGACAAGGCGGCGCCGATGCGTTTAATTGTCTCTTCACGTTCTGAATCAAGCGGGGCGTCCTCATTCGCATGGCCCTCATACAGAACACTCGTGCAGCCGGCCAGATAGTCCTTCCCTGCTCGGGGTCGGTTTCCCTCAAAGATGAAGACTGGCGGGCGGGAAGTCCAACCCATCAAACCACGGCACATCGGCGTAATGAGGCGCGCAATGGCCACGATGGCTGAATCCCTGTTGGCGAAGCAGAAATCATGGAACAGCTCGGCCAGCCATTCCTTCGACTTCTCAAGGCCCAAAGGGGTGATTCCCAGGTTGACGGCCGGACAGAAGGTGTTCAGCCTGTCATCATACCCTGTGCTGGCAAAGAGCAATTGGCGATCCTGCATGTAGGGCACCGGCACATCCAGGATTCTGTCTATTCTGGGCAGCTCACGCTTGAATTGGGGCGACGCGAGCAGGGCCGTAGCAGTTTCACGGCTCATGCTCCTTCTCACGAACACCACCCCGTCCTCAGCATCCTTGGAATCACGACCAGTCAAGAGATGATCCTCGATCGCCGTAATCACTTCAGCCGGGATCAAAGGATGAAACCCATTGCTGCGCACTTCCTTGGTCATTTGGATCTCTCGAACCTCAACGACCAGATCGCCCTTCAAGAACCAGGTTTTCTTGGGCCCCATGATCCTGCCGACCTGGGATGCAAAATCGGACATATTCCTGCCGTCCGCTGGCAAATACACCTTGGGCAGATTGGACCCAGCAACAGGCTTCGCCTCTGGCTGTACCGCTACTGACCCAGACTCCATTGTAAGGAGTTCCTCACATTTCTTTACAATCTCACTCATGCTACTAACTTGCTTTCATACTCAGGATGGCCTTTTCGCCATCCAATCAAATCGCACAAGTCCTTTACGCGCTCTCCTGGAGCAACTTTTACCCGCGCAAAATCAAAAAAGTCCATCTTCGCCACGCCCGCCGCCTTCAGTTGCTCGGACCACTTCTTGGCAGCTTTGACGCCTGCCTCATCCGCATGTGGGAACAATCTCACGTGCTTGCCCTTGAACATTGGCAGTGCTTGCTCGGCGATGGACACACTGGCGCACAACATGCCGACGGGAGCCACACACCCCTGGCGGCCTTCCTCGATTACGACCTGATGCGCTGCCAGGAAATCCGGGATACCCTCCACCAAAACGATCATTGGACATTCTGCGGCCTCCTGGATTCCGACCGGCCACTTCTTCTGGCTTCCCTTGACCGCGTGACTCTTCCGCTCCGCCAGCGCGCCAACAGCCTCGAACATGCTGCCGTCCAGCTTACGAATCTCCATCACGCGCCCGGGACCATCCTTGACCCCATAGACCTCACCGCCATGCCAACGCCCAAATACCAGAACCTGTCGATCCTGCGCCCACTGCAACCCCTCCATGGAAATGCCCCTCGATGCTGACAATGCCGTCAACTGCTCCGTCGTACCAGGGGAAAAGAGGCCGCAATCGGGTCTCTGGGCCTCCGTTTCGCTGGCTTGAGGTGGTTTTACATAATTGGGCAGAGCGGCTGGTAACGTCGAGTCCTGGCTGGCAATCTCCCGGTATTGCTCGACTATGGCTTTGAAGTCCTTCCTCTCGTCGAGGTTCAGATGACGGGCCAACACGCTGATTTCATCTCCTCTTTCATCGGTGGCGAAGTCCTTGAAATACCAGTGGCCATCGCGCTGAAAGATACCCCATGACGGCTTGGAATCTGACCTGAATGGAGAAGGGCAGCTCGATTTGGCGAACTTCCCGAGTCCAATCCGACGCAAGAGGTCAGGCAGTGGACACTTCTCCTTGAGCACCGCAACGTCGATCTTCATGGCAAAATGGTCCTTTCTACAAAATCACTACACCCTAACTTCAGCCGGTTGAACTCGCACAAATCCTTCACAGCACGGCCCTCGGGTGATTTGAAGGCATTGAAGTTGAACAAATCGACTTTGCTGGCTCCGGCGCTCTGCAATTGCCTACCCCATCTGTCCCTCGCCTCGATACCTGCCTTGTCAACGGCTGCGTAAATCCGAACGTGTTTACCCTTGAAATGCTGCAAGGCCTCCGGAGTCATTGGATGCGCAGAGGACAACATGGCTATCGGAGCAACCCTGCCCTGTGCGTTTTCGTTCACCACGTACTGATGCAACGTGAGGAACTCAATCGAACCGGCAACCAGAGCCAGGCACTCGCAGTTCCGGCCCTCCATTATCCCCAGCGGCCAATCCATCTGGCTGCCATCCAAGACCTGGCTTGCCCTCACCGGCAGACCTCCAGAAGCACCAAAGTTGCGGCCATCCAAGCACCGAGCCTCAACCAACCGCCCGCCTCGATCTCGGACAGCATACACCTCGAAACCCCACGGCGCACCAAACACCAGGACACCCCGTTCCTGAGCGAATAAGAGGCCATCAACGGATATTCCCTTCAGTTGGGAGAGCTTTTCAATCTGCTCATACGTGCCACTTCCGAATTCAGGAATATATGGTTTAGTCTTTTGGGCTGGTGCCGTTGAGCATACAGCCACCTTGGACTTAGACGCCTTGGTTTTGCCTTTGCCCTTGTTTTTGGGTTCAACGATGTCCTGGTAGATCTTCAGAACGGCTTTGAAGTCCTTGTGTGGATCCAGCTTGTGTATCCTGGCGAGCAATCCAATCTCGTCGCCAAGCTCCCCAGTTCCAAAGTCCTTGTACATCCAACGTCCCTGGTATTGAAACATGCACCACAGCGCCTCTTGATCACGGCTAAATGGGGAGGCGCACCTGGATTTCGCGTATTGTCCCAGGCCCACCAGTTGCATGAGGTTGGGCAAGGGGCACTCCTGCCTTAAAATGTTAACGTTATTACTGGTTTTCATAATCTCACTCGTTCAAACTAAAAAAGGCAAGCGGCTTTTCAACCCGCCGCGATATGACAATTGAGGTGGACAAAACCCCAAGAGGAACGGGAAGAAAGCCGCCGGCCTAAAAACTGGTTTGCCTGTCATATCGCGTATAATGTAACTGTCCGTCTCAGCGTGGTCCCTTTGAAGCCTCCTTTGGATTTGCGCAGGACTTTGAAGCAACTACAACTGTATAATTCAATCTTAACAAACTCACACTAACATGCAAGACAAATCGAGTTGTTGTAATAAGTATTTTCTCGACGTGGAAGAGTCTGCGGCTGGTGGACCTGGCACAACCGCCTCCACCAGCACTATGGAATTCACTCTGCCTGCACTTTCTCCTTTTCCTTCACGGCAACGGTTTCGATATTGCCGGGGTGGACATCTGGAAAGAACCGCAGCACGAATACCAGGTCCCATTTCACCCTCTTGAGAAATCCGGTGATGTTGATGCCGTCCGTGCAGATCTCGTCCGTATTCTCGAACAGGTCTCTCAGGGCGGGTTCCAGATCCTTCGGGATGGGGAAGGCGCCATTGAGTTGAATTCCACGTTCCTTACAGATAGCGCAGATCTCCTCCACGTCCATCCATTGGGAGTTCTTGGGGTCCTTCGGCAGGGTCTTCCCCAACTTGAGCAGCATACTGGTGATTGGGCGCGTTTGCTTCGATTCGGATCGTGCAATTGTATTGTTGATATTGTTCATTGAGAGCCTTTGGTTGGAGAGCGCCAGCCTTCAGGAGACCGGCTCCCTCATTGTCTTCAACCGATTGGCTTTCAACCTGGACGCCTATGGGTTGCGGCGCCCAGGTTGAAGGTCCTCGATTAGTCTTTACCCTCCTCGACCCTTTGAATGTCAGGCCCTTTGGAGGTCGGTGGGTGAAGCTTCGCGACGACCACGAGAGGTTTGTCGTAGCCTTTGCCGTGAAAGTGCTCCAAGTCCACCTCGCACTCCCTTTCGAGCAGAGAGTCGAGGTTGACCTGTTGCCCTGAGTGTTGGGTGAAGTACTGCTTGCCCAAGAGCCCGGTCAACCAATTTCTCAGTTCACTGCCGGGGTTGAGGTCCAGCTTGAAGCTCCTCCCTGCCATCGTGTTGACCCTTTCTGACAGGCCGGGTACGTGAACCTCGAACAAAACGCGAAGCCAATCCTGCGCGCCCTGGCCGTTTTGCTTGACGAATGGTTTAAGGTTGGAGATGCAGGCTCGATACCGCCCTTCTGGCAGCTCGAAACTGACCTCTCGTGGAACTTGTGCTGTAATCATAATATGTGCTTTCTGGTTATGACTGGGCGTTCCCGCTCCAGTCGTGTTGGTTGATGGGATTGCTGTGTTGCCCGAAGTGAATGCTGGGGAGATGGCCTGTGTTGGGATTCTCATCATGCGGCCTCCTCGTGTTGATCTGCGCCGAGAGTTGCTTCCTCCCAGGCCGCGTACAAAGGCAGCCACTTCGTGAGTTTAAGCAACAGTTTCTCCCGTTCCGGCTTCTTTGCCGGGTCCCAATTGACGTTGCTCAGCGTGATGGCTGCGTCGGTCAGCTCCTTGAGGGATGGAAGTGGGACGCCTTTGTGGAACTCCGCCGGTGACATGAAGGACCGGATGACGGGTGGGCCAGCAGGTGGTTCAGGCACCGGTACGACATTTGAGGGCTCTGCCGCGTGTACCTCGGCAGCCTTGGCCTTGGTGGTCTTGGTGCCTTTAGCGGCGATCACCTCATTCTTGGCGTCCTCGAAGTCCTTTGTTGTCGGCTCACGATCCCCGATGTTCTTTTTCGTGCGTTTTGCAACCTTGACCTGGTCCTGGGGCTCAGATTGCTTATAGTTCTGGCCTGCGCCTCGTTGACCGGGGTACAAAGCGTGCCAATTGGCACGGTTTTGAGGTTTTCGACGCATTTGCTGGCATTGATGACCCGTTTCGCGTAGATTCTCCCGAACCCGAACCTGTCGAGGCAGTATTGGTCAAAGGAGCGATGGGTGGCCCGGAAAAGCTGCTTTGCCTTGATCTCGGACAACCGCTGGCCGACCAGGAGAAAGCCCTCCAAGCCGTCATCGATCTCCTTCTCGTATTCAGCCAGCAGCGCCTTTTCGTCTGGGCTGAGGGGGGACTGATTGACTTCTTCCTCACCGCCTTGCGCTATGAGGTAGGTTTTGGTGAGTTCGTCCACATCGTCGAAACGGCAGCCGAATTGGAGGATTGGCTCTTCGCCAATTACAATATCTTTTGAATTATCCTTCATCTTTGTCTAAACCCTTGTGGGGTTGATCTTTCTAACTTGCCAGAACTATCGCATCCGGCTTCTCGCAAGCAGATCACACGCTTGGCTGTTTAGGAGCTGGCCAGAAATACGAACTGGCCGGTCCTGACACGCTTTTTGATCTTGGGGTGTACTGTTTGGGGCGTTAGAGTTTGTGCCCCGCTGCCGGATTTGAGGTTGGCTCGCGGCAGGATTCTTCCGTTTTTGAATCTATAAGTAAGCCTATCAAAGTCTGCGAAATGTGTCAAGCCCTTTCGTTATCTTTAAGATTCAACTTGGGACGAAGAGCAAGGCCGCTGGTGAATCGGTGAGTTCGGACAAGAGGGACTGGTGCGTTGCTGAATTGAAGGAGAGCGTGTTGCGGTGAGGACGAGGCAAGAGGCGGATAGGAGGAAACGTGGAGGCAAGAAGAAAGCCCTGAACCTGTTGAGGATTCAGGGCTTCTGGCAATTTATACAATTAGACTTTCCGCTGGTCGGAGGTGTAATTGTGAATTAGGTCTCGCCGCGGTGCCTCCTAGTCCGGTTGATCGGTGCGATGGCAGGCTACGCGTTCATCGTACACTTGATCGGCTTCGCGCATTATACGGCCTTTAGGCTTCGCCAATAGACACCCAAAGATCTCAATGTGTCGCCCCTCCCCATGGCGCGGCAGATCCTCCCGTTTCGCATAAAAGTGGCGGAGTTCGCGTTTGAGCTTGCGTTTAAGGGCGGCAGGGGTCGCCCGATCAGCATCGGCCTTCTTCATCCGAAACGAGATCCGACTCGGTACCATGATTGTGATGTCGCCCCTGTCGTCGTCCACCTGCGCCCCGATATCATAACTGTGTTTCAACGAAACCGGGAACACGCTCCCTACATCTTGGGGATCGTCATCACAGGAAAGTCCACAGTAGTGCATGTCCGCCGCAACGCTGAAATATGCCCAGCATTGTGTTGTGGTCCCTTTGCTCCCGGTGTTCGAACTTGTCACATCGGTCTGCGACGCCTCTTGGGCGATGTCAGGTGCTGAGTCGGTCGGTGAGGCAGAGGCTGAAGGGCCTGCCGTGGGGGATTGTTGGATTGGCTGGTCAGTCTGTCGTGCTTTTCGTTTGGGTTTCATAGTATGTGTTTTCTTTGTTTTTGCATGCCCGAGCTTGCTTGATCGCCATGGCGCACGTCGGGCGCTGCGCGCCAAGAAGGTTCGACCCCACTGAGCCCTGGGCGGAATGAACCGGCCGGGCTTGCTGGAAGCCGTTCGAAATGTATCACCGCACATTCTTGGCCTTGCGGATCATTTCGCGGCACAGACGGAGTTTCGATTTGTCACGCGCAATGGCCCATTCCAACTGCCTGGCGACCTTCTCCATCACTTTTAGGTCGTGGCCCGCCGGAATCTGCGCCTGCGGCTCACTGCCCGCTTTCGGGCGCCGGGGTTGAGTAGGATTGGCGCTTTGGTTTCCGGTCTCTTTTCCCTTCGGTCTCGGGGGTTGCTGGTTGCTGCCAATGCCCTCGGCCGTCCGCGATTTGACCGCGTTTTGTTTAGTGCTCGGACGGCCCTTCAGGAAATGACGGGGCCCGTTGTCCTCAACGTTGTCAAGGTAATCCTCGAAGTCAGGAATCACATTGAGTGTGACCTCGCAATCACAATAGCCGCCATGTTGCTGAAGCCATGCGACGATGGGCTCGTCTTTGAGTTTTCGCTTCTTGAGAAACGCCTGGGCCTCCCGTAACGTGTGGTCGCATTCCGGCACTCCGTCCCTGGTGAGGTGGTCAAACAAGGCTTGCAGGTCTGCGGGAGACATCGGAATTGAATTCGGGAGCATTTCGGGCGCCGGCTCTTTGGAGACTTTGGCCGGTTTCGTTTTGCTCGGATCTTGGTTAATGTTTGCTTTCTGTTTTTTCATAATGTGTCAGGGATGCTCATGTTTCTGATGACGCCGCGAGCCGCACCGGGCATCCTTAAAGATGCAGCGGCGGCAATATTCTGATGGGCAAAGTGAAGCGGCCGGGGTTGGCGATGCGGTTCGAAATGGCTCACGGCACATTCCTAGCGTTGATGATCAGCTTGGGGGCTACGCGGAGATGCCTGCGGGATCAATGCAATGACGCGCGAGTCCTCTGTGTACTCCTCATCGGATTCGTCAGACCACTCGAGATCTGACAAGGAAACCGCTGTCACAAACTGCAGGATCTCCCAACCCGCGATACTGTTGGGCGCCAGATTGGGCAACTCGTTGGACAAACGGTAGAGTTCGTCTTTCACCATCCGGTAAAGTGTAGCGTTGTCAACAGCGTCGGCATCGGCCTTCTTCATTCTGAAATGTATCTGGATTGGCACGAGCGTTACAATGGGCCTGGAATAGTCCATCTGCGCGACAATATCGTGTGCGTTTTGGAGACGAATCGGAAATGCCTCGCCAACGTCTATTTCGTAATCATCGAAGCCAAGTCCCTCGCAGTACAGAATCGCCTCGGCGGTGATATATTCCCAGGTTTCGTTTTCGGTCGGCCCCTCGGCCGGCGGTTTAATCGTGGTATGGGTCTGTGGCGTTGCCTCACTGGTCGAAGAGGCCGGAGTCAGAGTTGTCGTTGCATGTGCGGCGAGTTGTTGTTCGCTAGACTCGGTGATGTTGGGCACCGTCCGCTCAGTTTTGCCGGATTGCCGTGCGCCTCTTTCGGTCGGCAGAGTTGATTCGGTCGTTGCAGCCGTGGTTGCCGGTTTCGGACGTTTTGATTTCATCGTCTTGGTTGGTTGACATTTAGTATCTGGATGCCCGAATTGTAGGATGTTCCAGGACGAGCACCGGGCCGTGTCCGCCGTGGAAATCTGAATCATTGGCTGACGCGCAGATCTTGCAGAGAAACCTCTTGCGGGCAATGTGACGGTTCTGGGGTGGCAACGGAGGAAAACAGAGTGGCCGCGATTTATACAATTAGATGGAAGGATGATTAGGGCTGTCAGTTGGAAGTTGGTCCTCGAACAGCGTCTTAACGTTTGGCATCTCCGCAACGCGTTCAGCGGCATACATCTCGGCATGCTCGGCAGGGATAGGGATCTGCACGCCGAAATACATCGTGCGAGGAACAGGTGTTGCTTCGATCAGCCGCCTGTCCTTTTTGCGGACGACCCAGGAGTGCGAGCGCCAGCAACCATCACTGCTGAGAGCAAAGCCCGTCCATCGTTCTGCGCGAGGATCAGCACCCAGCAGGGCAGAATACACGTGACATTGGCTGTCTTCCTGAGGAAACAGAAGCGCATTCTCCCCAGGGAAAAAGTGGCCTTCCTCAAGCAAGCGTTTCGTCGTGTGAAGACTAAACTCTATGCACAGGAACTCGTTGCGCTGAAATCGAAGGCCAGCACGTTTGAGGATGAGATTCTTCAGTTCGGTAAGATCAGGGCGTCCTTTCGCTTCCAATGACCAGGAGTCCTCGTCAGTCGGAGACGTTCCCGCAGGCGCAGTGGTCAACTTTAGTGCGCGCTCTCTCGCCATGGCTGTCCGCGAGAGCTTTCTCTTTCGGATCCTTTCAGCTCCTGGAGTTGTGGCCTTTAGGTGTTTCGATGTCGATTTGTTTGTTTTCACAATTCTGTTCTCCTGCCCGAGAGTATCGTGGTGCGACGTTGATCGGGCCTTGCGTGAGCATATTACGGGAATGCGTCTTCTATGCATCCCGTCAATATCAGCCCTCCCTCGAAACATTATAAACCTTCCAGGTAAGCGGCGATCGGGCGAGTTCCAATCGCAGCATACGTCCAAGTGCCGTGTCGCTCACCTTGTCAGCATCGGACCTTTTCAGCCGGAAGAATATTGTGATTGGTACCGTCAGTGCGTCCTTCCCATGTTTATGTCGGCGGCGAGTTCGAAACGTCGGAATTGTTGGGATCACGTGTATTGCAGGGAAATCGATTAAAAAGCCCTCTTGGAATACGCATGCAACGGCCTCGAATTGCACCAAGTCTGAAGTCCCGGAGGAGGTTTTCTCTGATTCTGCAGGTGTGGCGTAGGTCTGTGGCGCGGTTTCCTCCGTGCTAGAGGTCAGAGTTTCCCTTGTGATCGTGGGTGCTGTGGGTTTCTGTTTCGTAGACTCCCCGATGCTGGACACGATGGGTTGAAGTGTGCTGGATTGCGGTGTGGCTGGTTTGTTTGACGGGGTTGATTCCGCCATTGGAGCCGTGGTTGTATCTTTCGTACGTTTTGTTTTCATCGTTTTGCTTGTTTGATATGTAGTATGTGGATGCCCGAATTGTTTGCTGGCCCCCGGGGCGCATCGGGCCGTGCGCCTCGCGAGCATTCCCTAGAACAAACCCACCGAGGCGAGTATCCTGGCGTGTTCCCATCGCAAGATGCTCGTCAGATAGCAACCGTTCGGCAGAAGT
Source organism: uncultured bacterium (assembly GCA_963749495.1). Taxonomy (GTDB): domain Bacteria; phylum Verrucomicrobiota; class Verrucomicrobiia; order Limisphaerales; family UBA8199; genus CAVQND01. The sequence goes on along the minus strand of CAVVMW010000006.1, from coordinate 765,060 downwards.
GTGAGACCAATCTGCTCCAGCGCCCGTTGTTGTTTCTGCCGGAGATTAGTCAAACCGTCCACGAGCAATCTGCTTTCCCGGGGCGACGGCTGAAGTTCCTGAAAGATGGCCGGGACCGTTTTATTGACGCGTAAGGTTCGAACTCGTTGACGCCGTAAATCGCTAGCAAGGTCAAAGGCTGTTTGTTTGGATGCTGTCACGATGGCGATCCTGCACAGTCCCCTTTCCAGATTGTCGCACTCAAAGCCCAGACCAACCCTCTCGTCCTTCATCCACGCTTGGCGCACATCCTGGTATCGGACGGACTCGTAAGGAACGTCTGGAAGCCTGGGCACGATGCTGAACGCCTTGATTGGAGTCGCGGGGAAGACCTCGGCTGCCTTGGTAGGTACGTAAACTCCGGCCGCTCGCACAACCTGCCCGTCTGCCTTTGCCAAGTAATATTCCGGTGGCGTTGCTTGCGGCCAACCCATGGGGTGAACCAGGACAGCCAAACCTAAACACGTGTCCGCGACCCGCAGTTCGGGCCGCATACCCAGACGAATGCTCCTTGCCAAGCGCATGCTCCCTGGCCTGGATCGGCAGAAGGCCACCACGCAATGGCTGACATCCTGTAGCGTTATCGAGTGCTCCGTCGCTCCATCAGGTCGGACTTTTGTGCGGCGGTTGATGATCTGGGGGTTTAACGCGAAGCTTTTCTGCCTTCCCTCGTGTGCAATTGTGATGTTCATGTTCGAGTGGTTTTGGCGGTATAAAATGGCGTTGCTGCAGGTCACCATGTGCGTCATTTGCGGCCTCCCGTTAACCCAATCTTGCTCGCCTTGGTCTTCAGCTCCGTCAACTTCTTCTCCGGGATGGACATGCCGTGGAGCGCAAAACAGTACCTGTCCAAAGCCAGAGAACTTCTCGCGGTAAAGCCTCCCGGCGAACATGGAATGCAGCGCCTGGAGGGCTTGCTCGAACCCATGTCGATGTTGGTCGAACGTGGCCTGGCTCCTCTTGAACAGAGTCTGCTCCGTTTTTGACAATGGGCTTTGATCGTCGGTTTCGAACTCAAGGTCGAGGGGCGTGATCACGAGTTTTCCGCCAACCATGCCCACCGCCAGCAGCAAGACCTTGTCGTTGCCCGGCGCCGCTTGATTGGCCGACGATTGTTTGCCGGGCTCGTCGGCAGGGCCGGTGCTCATAATGTCGTCTGTAGTCATAGATCGTTCATTGGTTGTGGTCTTGTCCGTTGCACTGGGCAGATGCTGTGCTATTGCCGGTTCTGTTTCGTTGGATGATTCGGTGTTGGACGTTAACACGGCGAGCACGGAGGAGTCACGGTGTGGGCGTGTAGCAACCGTGGCGCGAAAAGCCCGAGTTGAGGGTTAACCCTGAAGCCAAAGTAGAACATCCTTGACCTGTCCATGTCGAGGATGTGATTATTGCGCACGATCCACGAATGGGGCTCCCACATGTCCACGCCCAACGCGAATCCGGTCCACACTTCAAGATCATCTCGCTTCGCAAGAGCATACGGATCGCCCTGGCAAATACCCTCGTTGGTGGGAACGAACGTAGCGTCCGACCCCGGAAAACGCCGCCCCATCGCCGACATCTGCCTCAGGAGTATCGGCGGGATAAGTTGAGCCATCTGGACCACCGGTGGAAAGAATTTGCCCCCAAAGCCTAAGAGCATCTCCCTCAGTGGCGCGAACTCCACGATCCACTCGCTGTCCACCGTTAATTCCACCAGGGGAGGAACCTGAAAGTATGGCCCGGAATAGGACCGCATCTCAGACAGGCAGGCCGTTGCCGCAAAGAACTTGACGATGCTGGGGTGACTGCGCGCCCGGTGCAGAAACCCTTCGTACTCAGCGGCTGGGGCGCCACAGCTCATCTGACAATATTTGAGCAAAACCGAAAGCCGAGGTGATTCTTGTTGCAATTCCGCTTCGACCCATTGCTCGTGAACGAACAGCATAACGTCCGTGGCGATAGGAGGCGCGATTGGAACGCGCTGCATCCGGCGGTAATGGGCAACCAGGTATTGGTTGCAGACATCGGTGCTATCGTCTCTTCCATCATGGCGGAGACGTTCCCCCAACTCAGGTTGAACGCCGAAAAGCCTGTCGAGCTGCTCGTCCGTACTTCCGGAGTTCAGGTCGACTAGCAATGCGGCGCGCAACTGTTCAATGTGAACTGGGACTGCGTCCGGACCGGCTTGATTAGATTGATTTGGTTGATTCATTTGATGGGTGTTGTTGATTGTTTCGTTGTGATCTTCCGTGCATGGCCTGCGCGAGCCAGTTTATGGTCGCGGGCCTCTGTAGATGTGAGCATTGTGGGTTTCCTTGAAGAGGCCATCGATCCAATCGCTTTCGAACAGATCGGTGCCCGGCGCCGCTTTCTCGGCGGCGGCTGTATATTGTCCCTGCACAGTCTCAAAGTCGCAGTTCAGCAGAACGCCATGGTCGTCGTGAACCCGGAACAGCAGACAAAGCGGGACTGGCTGGTCCGTTTCCAACGAGAACAGGTCGCGCACCCGAAATCGGTCAGTCCCGAAGGCCTTGTTCTTCCCCCATCTGATCTTGACCAGACACCCCGGGCAGAGGGTGCGGTGGCTAACCAAGCACGCTTTGCAGAAGTCCAGAAATGAGTTCAGTTCCTCCGCCCCATTGGTCACGGCCGGGGCTTGGTCTCCACCCTGTTGCTGCAAAAGAGTGAACGCAATCTTTTCCGCCGTATTCATGTAGTAGAGGGTGCCCTCTGAATAAATGTCTCCCTCAACAGGTACGAGGATTCCCTTTCCGTGAGGTGGCCGCAGGTAGAATAGGGCGGTTCCTCTGCCCTTCTCCACGTGGACTTGTTGGATTGCAATGGCCGGAGCGCCTGTCGAACCTGGTGGGGTTACGGTGAATCCCGTATCGACCAATGTCCAACCGCGAGCCGCTAGCTCCTCAGGAGTATTCCATTCAGCGCCGCACAGCAGAGCGAGGATGAAGCTGTTGTATGCCTGTCGGAACAAGCAGGACGCCTTATACAGATTATATGCGAGGTCTTGCTGTTCGGCGTTCCCGGCGGCACTGGAGCTTTGGACTGCTTCTATCTGCTGGGCTTGAGTGTCTGGTGTTGGAGCTGGTGTTACGTGGCCCGGGTGTTTGTGGTGTTGTCGTTTGTGTTTCATATTGTGGCGTGCAGTATTCGTTGTGTCGCCGCCCGTTTGATCCGGCCGAGCGGCTTCTTATTGCCGGTGTGATAGGCGCTTGTTTTGAAATCGTGTCTTCTCTGGGTGTTTAAGGGCAGAATGGCGCCGCTGATGTCGTTGAATGCGGCAACGCGAACTTCAGAGCTTCCCTTTCAGTTCCTGGTACTTGGCCAGTGCAGCGGACACGAAGGCTTCAACCCACTCCTGTTGATTGATGTCGTCCCCCCACCTTTCACGGGCCCAATCTGCATGATCGTCTTCTGGTTCAGGCTCGTTTGCCATCAGCGCCGCGATCTCCTTGAAGCTGGTGTGCGAGAGGACCAGGGGGAAATTGCTGCCACATTCATCCCGCCACCGGTCCAGCCGTTCCAGGTCCAGGTACTCAGCGTCGTTCAAGGCAAAGTGGATCCCTGCATCCTTACCCTGCTGGCGAAGCTCCTTAAGGGCCTGTGCCTTGGAGGCCCGAAGCCGAGCCACCGCCTTTTCGTTGTCGTCTATGTTGTTCATGTTTCTTGGTTTTTATGCTGGCCCCGGTCTTTGCTGCACTGCCACAGGGGGCCGGCTTTTGCTGTGGCGTGCGTCTTAATTGAGTTCGTCTGTGAGAGGCCAGGGCGCCGACCTTAGCGACCCCCCAGCCTGCGAGTGCGCTTAATCGGTTGGTGACGGTTGGCCCGGCGATGGCTGCGCGACTGCACGCGGCGTCAACGGCACCTCGCCAGGATGCTTCGCTTCCAATTCGGCGTAGAGCCGGAGGTTTTCCTTCAGCTTGAACAGCAACGCCTTCGCTTCCTCGTGCCGCGATGGATCAAGGAAAATGGCATGAACGGCCTCTGCCAGCTTGCTCAACTCGCCCAAGGGGAGGATCTTTGCATCGCGGAAGACCTCGGCGGGTCTGATTATGTTGGCCGCGATACGTTTAGGCGTCTCCGCAGTGGAGGGCACCGACGTCCCGTTTTGGGGGCTGTTTTCCCTACTCAGCTCCTGAGCCGCTTGCCTGATGTGGCGGTTTGTCAACCTGCCCTTACCGGCTTTCTTTTGGGCTTCCTTGAGCACGTCGGCCCGCTTGTCTTCGGGGACCTTGACGAGTTCACGAAGCTGGCGTTCGTTTGTTGCAGGAATGGCGGTGTCTCCCGTGGGAGACAGTTTCTCGCTTGTCTTGTGGGCATTGACGAGCCGATAGGCGTGCGAACGGCTGATGTTCCACCGCTTGGCGAGATATTCCTTGAATGACTTGTGGTCCTCGCGGTACAGCCGTCTAGCCTTCACCTCGGACAGGGCCCCCGCCATTGCCTGCCAGGCGTTCATGTTCTCCTCAATCACAATTTCGCAGCGGCGCAGATCCAACCGTTCCTGAGCGGTTAGGGGTTCAGGGCTGGGTTCTGCTGAATGGGCGTCATCCGCCACGACAATGTCAGTGTCGGTGATGACGAGGCTCAGCGCAGGTTCAGGTGGGTCTTGGCCAACTGAGCACTGCTGGTGGTTGGTTAACTGGGTCGATGGCGCGGCTTCTTTACCCGTGCTCCCCTGGACCGCTGCTGACTCGCCGGCGGTCGAGGCCGGCTTAGCGGTGACAGTCTCGCCTTCGGCTTTCCGAGTGGGCTTGGCTTCGCCTGCGCTCACTGAAGGGTTGGTGTTGACGATGCCGGCGTTGGCGCCGGAAGTGGGCGACGCCTTCTCTCTGTGTGTGACGGGATGCTTTGCAGCCTTCCTTTTCATATATCGCGCCCGGGGTTATTCATTTCGGTCAGTGTCGGTTATGCCTGTTGGTTTTTATGCTGGCGCCGGTCTTTGTTGCACTGCCACGGCGGGGCGCTCAATTGACGATTCCTTATTGTTGAACTGGAGTTGAAGGAGCCGGGCCTCGCTCAGGCGGGGCCCGAGGTGAAGGTTGCAGCTAGACGGTCGCCGGCGGCTCCGCCTGCGAACTGGTGGCCGGCGGCGCTGCGGGAACTGGCTTGGCCGGGCTCACCGCCAGCGGCAGGAGCGCGGAAACCACGGCGATCATCTTACGACCGGAGGTGCGCTTGTGGACGACCAGCACGCGGCACTTCCTGCCCACGAACTTCGCCGGATCGACGCCCTCCTCGATCTCTTTCGTGGTGAACTCCCGGCCCTGGAGCAATTCCAGGTCCTTTCGAAGCGGTCCAGTGTCGAATGAGGCGAGATCTTCCTTCGGCACACTCACCTGCTTGCCGTTGTGCATGACGGCGAAGGGGAGAATGATTTTCTTGCCCTCGCCCCGGTACACAGGCAGTGTGAGTTCACTGTCGTGCTCCCCCTCTGGCACAAGGTCGGTCGCCTTTGTTGTGGATTTAATGATCATGAGTACCCTATGTTTGTGTTCGCGCGGCCTTCGCTTCTCGCCCGGCGCCGCGTGGTTGACCGGCCGGCTCGTTGTGTGTCCCCTGGCGGTGCGTGTCGGCTAGGCCGCCCCCGAAATTCGTGTTTAGCTCGTTGAGGTCCCCGGCTTTGAATGGCCGCCCTCTGCCGGGTTGCGCCGACTGCATCGAACAGACCCGCGCGGCTGAGAATGAAGTGGCAGACCGGGAGGCAGCCAGGGTCCGGGTCCAAAGCGAGGCGGCGGCAGCGGCGAGGGCGAGGCTGAGCAGGATGCCGAGCGCGCCATGTACGCTCTTATTAGTCATTGTCATAGCGTGCGCGTCCTGGTTGAATCACTGTCATTTGAGAAACTCCTCGACCGACGACCGGGTGATAAGCAAAGTCCGCAATGCATTGGACCGCCGCAACAGGCCCCGCTGGCAGAGCCGGTAGACGGATTTGGTGCTGATATTCAACATGGACGCGACCTCCCGGGCCGAGTAGGCAAGGCGCTCTGGGGTGTTTTTAGGTACTCTCATAGTTCCCTTTCACCCCTCTTAACGCCGACCTCCCTGAATTTCTTAAAACTTTTTGAATTGCAGTCGCCAATTCTTGCATCAGCTCATGTGCGGCCAGCAGGGCGGCGTGGATCGGGTATGATCCTTAACCGCAGACCCCACCGCTTTCTTAACTCTTTTTTTGGAAATATTTCGCCCTCCCAGGTTGTCGGCGTTGGGTTATTGGGCTACAAATGGCGCGTGGACGAAATCGACAGCCACTTCGAAGCCCTGAGAAAGGGATCGCCAGAAGCCTGGAGTGCTTGTTACCAGGAGATGGGCCGAGTGGCCACGATCGCCATATACAGCATCGCCCACAATCCGACCGAGTCCGTTGTGAAGGTGGCGGCCCGGGAAGCGATTTCCAAAATGTGGGAAAAACGTGACAAGCCCTCCAAGGCTGCGAAATTCCGGGGCTATCTCAGAACAATCGCCAAAAACAATTACCTGAACCTCATGGCCCAGCAACAAAAGGCACCGGTCCCCCTGGAAGAGATTCGGTCCGACGCCATGCCGCCAGCGTTGGTGGTCCACGATCCCCCCGCTGACCCCGAAGGAATGACCGAAGACGAGTTGCTGGATGAGGCGCTTCGCCAGATGGATCCCCAACAACACGCTCTTATCAAAGCCCGTTATCTCGAACATAAGACCCAGGAAGTTGTTGGCAGCGAACTGGGCATTCCCCTCGGTAGCATGACTTACGAAGAGAGGCGCGCACTCACGGAACTGAAGCGCATCATTTTGAGGCTTCGCAATGACAAGGATGATTATGAATAATAATATGTCCGATGAGGACTTTCACGCATGGGTGGTAAGAGTTGCGGCGCGCATCGCCCCACACCTTCGCACAGACGCGCTATCGCAAGACCAATGCGAAGAGTTGGACCGGCGACTCAGCATAGATCGGCCAGCTGTGCGCAAGTTAACGGACAGCGCGATGAAGACGGAGATTTTGAAGCTCCTGACGCGACAGGCACCAATGGATGGAGCGCAGATTGTCGCGGCGCTGATAAAGCACGGGTATGCTCCAAAGAACGCCGGTTTTAGCGCCATTTATGCCCTTCTGTCGCAGCTAAAGGATGCGGGACTGGTGAGTTCAGAGGAGAAACCAACTGAACCCAAGATCGCGGAATATGCAATCACAGACCAAGGGAGTGCCCAGGTTTCGTTGCTCGCTGACAACTCAGACGATGCGGCAACCTTGCGTGGCCGGAAACTGCGCCCATCACCAGCCACGGAGTAACAATGGCAAACGAGGATATTCCAGAGCATATCCGGCTGCGGTTTCGACAGGTGGCCGACGATACTTGTGAAAAATCGGACCTCGATGAGCCCGAGCGGACCGGCAAATCCGCCGAGTTCCAAAAGCAACTGGGGAGGTTTTGGCGGGACGGCATGAACAACTACGGCTTGGACCCGGAGGCGGCTGGACAGTACGCCTTGGATTTATTTCGCCCCGATTCTTTCGTTGAGCGCTCCAGGCCGCCTGTTCTCTTCAGGCTCCTGTTCGGTTCCGGTTGGTGGCCCGTGCGCGTCGTTCTGATGATAGGGGCGGTGTTGACGGGGATGGCCGCCTTCTTTGGATCCGACGGGTTCAGGAACGGACGGGAGACCGGCTGGGTTCGGTTGGTGAGAAATGTCGGCCGTTGCGCAATTGGCTTCATTGGAGGACTGTGCGCACTGGCCGAGATCTGTGTCTCCTGCGGTTTGCGGCAGAAGGCGCCGGTGCTATGGAGGCAAGTCCGAAATCTGCTGGCAGGCGACGGGATTGCGAAGTTCGCAGTGCCGATCGGGCTCGCGATCCTGCTGGGTTTACTGATCATCCAGCACAGCGACATTCCAGAGACCGAGCCTACTTGGACAACAGCTCAACCGGAACGGATTATTGGAGCTGAGTCGCCTGGTTCTGCGATCATTGCGACCGTCGAGCCGAAGTTGGATGAGGTGATTGGAGGGATCTGGCCTCGCGCGAGGGAGGAGAGTGGGGAGATCGCGCCGAAATCCTCTGATGGCAGTGAGCCCGCGGGCGGCATTGCCACGCGATCCAGCACGCCGGCCATCGGTACGGATGCGACCATCACCACCAGCGAGCCGAAAGCGCGTGAAGCCATCGGAGGAGTTGTGTCCTTTGGTACGACGGAGGGAGGCGCGAGGGAGTTAGATGTCACCTGGATCCCGCGTGAGGTTGGCAGGATATGGGCACAAACGGCCGAGGACCTCGATCTGCTCGGAAGTTCTGTCCCGTCAGTGCATGAGTTGCGTGGCTGGCTGCGCTCATCCTCTTCCCACAGCATCCAGGCGCTCACTCGGCTGGCGCACCCGGCACCCATACCGCTTTCCACGCATGACGCAGGTGGCAGCAAGCCCGTGGGTCGCATCGCTGGTTCTCACTATCGGGATGCCTTGGGATTTTACCGGATTAACCCCGACATCGGTGAGGCAAAAAAAAGGCCCTCTCCTCCGAGATTGTTCTTAGTTGGACTGGCTCCTCCGATGGGGTTGTCGAAGGTAGCCCCAGCTTCTCGGGGTTTTTCTGAGGTGCCCCCAGCTTCTCCGCGTTTCTCCGCGGTAACCCGAGCTTCTCCCGGTTTGTCGGCCGCAAGACCGGCTCCTCCGGGGAATCTGTCGGCAGGAAGACCGGATCCTCCGACGGGTCTGACGGCAGTTATGGTGCAATGAGCGAGAGGAAGGCTGCTCGGGCATCCGGCATGTCTGTTCGGACATGTCGCGGCCTTGCCTGGCAACAGTCAAGCGGCGGTTGGCCAGCGCCCTGCACATTCTGGACCCCTTCCATAGGGTCTCTGGGTTCAGAGGACGCGCCACGACTTCGTGGTTGAAGAACACGGGAATAAGCTTACTCGCCGGCCGGTCATCCCCCTTTCCGGTCAGGCATCTGTGCCAGATTCTCCGGCTGCGGCTTCGAGAACGTCACCTTCTGCGCCATCTCCACGGAATGCTGGTCCCGGAGGTGCCCATAGACCTTCATGGCCAGAGCACCGCCATCCTTGTGCCCCAACCACCTGGAGACGGTGGGGATGTCCACGCCGGATTCGATGCACCGGGTAGCGAACAGGTGGCGGAGGTCGTGGTGGGTAATCCGCTGCATACCGATGACCTTGGCCGCTCGGTCCATGGCCTTCTGGCATTCCCGGACTCGCATCACCCGGTTGCTCGGTTGCGCTTCTGGCTGCATGGCTTTGAGGCGTCCAAGCAAAGCCTTCATGTCCTCAATCATCGGGACCGAACGGGGTTTACCATTCTTCGTCACCAGCACACGAATTCGGCCACTTTCGAAATCACAATCTCCCCAAGTGATGCTCGCAGCTTCCGTCTTACGAAATCCGCCGAAGGCCAAGAAGCGAACCAGGTCACCGCAATATCGGCTGCACCATGCTCCAGCCGTGTCAATAGCTGCGAGGAACAGCTCAAATTGCGCCGGCGAAGGGAGGACAAGCTCACGCTGGCTAACACGCTTTTTTGTGATGCGCTCTGCCGGATTCTGCGCACGGGCCCCATTCTCCACTGCCACGTTGAGAATCATCCGGAGCGTCCCTACGGTGTTGTTATACACGCTTGGGCTGTATTTCTCAGCAAAGCGCCTGGCCCAAGCCAGGCAGTCATTCCTGCTGACCTTGCCGACCGGCTTTGCTTCTAGATCAGGCCAGGACTTCACGAGGGCCTCCAGGCACTTGCGCCGATAAACCTTGGCACCCTCCTTGATGTTCTGCTGGCTGTCGAGGTGTTGCCGGAAGATGGCCACTGCATCACCCACGGTCATCTTGCCGGACTGGATGGTGGAATCATCTCCGATTTCCTCACGCTTCTCTTTGACGAAATCACCCAGGCGCAGTTTGGCGACGCTCATCACGTCTGTGTTGAGGGATTGTCGAAAAAGCTTGCCCCGAATCCGAACTCGGGCGAAATAGGTGCCTGATGACTTGTAACGCAGCAGATTGGCGACGGGGGTTTTCACCCAGTCGGATTGGCTCTCGGTGTTCTCTGCCGTTCGCTGTGCGTGGTTGGTTTCCACGTGTCCAGTATCAGATCACAGTATCAGATTGTCAATAGGCCAGTTTCTCCGCTGTTGCAAATCGTTGATTTTCAATTTGTTGGGCCCATAGCTCAGGGGTTAGAGCAGGCGACTCATAATCGCTTGGTTGGGGGTTCAAATCCCTCTGGGCCCACCACTCGAGATCGCCCCGGCTGGCACGTGCTGAAACCGCTCTGGAGGCACTCATAAAATGGCGTTTGGCAAGGATCTCGCTTTCTCACTTCTTTCTCACTTTTTGGTATTTATCGAGTTGTGTAAGGCCTCAGACTCCCGGCGGCTCGTGGCTCGGCAAGTGATTGAAAAACGCGAATGAGGCCTTGCGGATCCGGCGGGCGTCCTGGACGGCTGCATCCGCTCAATTTAAATTCCAACCATGGAACTGCACCTCGAAGACAAACTCGCTCTTGTGACCGGCTCCACGGCTGGGATTGGCTTGGCCATCACAAAGGCCCTCGCGGCCGAAGGCGCCCGGGTCATTGTCAATGGCCGCAGCGAAGAACGCGTCGCCGATGCCACGGCAGGAATCCGCACCGCGGTCCCGGCGGCCAGGCTCGAATCGCTCCCGGTGGACCTCGCCAAGGCAGAGGGGACCACGGAGACGAGCCGCCGTTTCCTGAGCTCGACATCCTGGTAAACAACCTGGGTGTCTATGAACCCAAGCCATTCGAGGAGATTTGGGCGGATTCAACCTCACTGGATCGGCAGGGGCCAAATGGAGAGAACGACCCCTGCGCATTTTTCTTCATTTTTCGCTTGCAATCCTACAATTGTAGGATATTATCGTCCTACAAGTGTAAGAAGTCGCTTATGGGTTTCGGAACCAAGCACAGAGGTCTGAGCAAACCGCCACCTTTTCGCGATTTTTAAGAAAATCTTTGGTGGGTCAGCTATTGGACGTGGTAACGGATCGGAAGATGGAACCTGTCCACGGTCACAGGCTGCATGCTGTTGAGGTCTTCGCAAAGGTGCCGGGCGGCGTAATCGATTTCCCGGTCCGTGAATCGCCTCAAGGTGACGTCTAACTGCCCTCCCTCCAATTTCACGTAGCCCGTTCTTTCCACAATCATCGCTAGCGCCGGCAAGACCTCCTTTTCCCAATCATAATGCTTCAACAACCGGCGGCACATCTCGGCTTTGAGGTTGCAGGCAAAGACCTTGATGCAATCCAGAAATCGCTTTTTCTCGTGGTTGAGTTTGAGCAGCTTTTCCCCAGCATGGGCTTCATCAAAGGGGATCTCGGGCCGCAGCTTATCCAGTTGGTGATCCGTTAACAGAATCGTGCTCTCCACCACCGCAATGTTGTCCAGAACCTCCTTTTGGCTTCGGGGTGGGCTCCGGCGTTTGTTGGCCGGCCGCTGCAGCAGGTGGTTGGCTAATTCAATCTTTAGGCGATTTAATTCACTGACCGCACCTGCCCGCTGCTGCTTGAGTGCCTTTACCTGCGGGTTGTCCACCAGAGGTTGCTTCTCCAGTTCCTCGGCGAAGTAACCCGGCGTGTAGTTGATCAGGTGCTGGTGCAACAGTTCCTTGATGGCGTTCTCCTCTCCCCAGCGCCGACAGAGCAATTGCACGATCCGTTCCGCCCCGATTTCTTCCGCGCTGCCGTTGGTGTAAATCGCCGACCGCTTTTTGTTCGCGCCGCTCTGGATCACTACGGCGCGAATCTTTCCGTATTTGCTCATCGTGCGCGTGGTCTCCAAATAGGGGATCGCTTCGGCCTTCTGGATCTCATAGGTCACGCGCGCCAACTGGTTGAATTGTTCCTCCGCCAGATCGTTCACCCATTTATCGGAATACTTAGCCCAACTGATAAACAACGCCCGCCGCTTGCCCTCCCCTTGATCTTTGCCCTCCAGGTAGCGGTAGAGCTCCGCGCTGTAACCCTCCCGATCAAACAACACGATCAGCTTGTCCAGCCGCTCCCGGCTCACTCCGGCTTGCTCACCGATCCGTTTGGCTTTCTCAATCAACTCGGGGATCTTTTGCAGCAAGTCTTCCGAGCACGACCGGATCAGGAATAGCCAGGGAGTGAAGTGCTCGTTGACCGCCAGAAAATTGTAGCTGCCCTTCATCGGCACCTGGCGCACGCCATGCCAGCCCTTGCTGATCGGATGCAGCCCATAGTACGGCATGAAATGTCCGTCAATGTACATCACTCCCCAGGCCGCCAGGTCAGACTTCAAATACGCCACGGCAAATTCATCGATCAAAGCTTCTCCCCGCCCCAACTCCCTGACTTTGTGCAGAAACCGCCTCAGCGTGAACAGGCTCGGACTCTGGGCGCGTCCCATCAACACGCCAAACTCCTCACGATAAGCACGCTTAAAATCTTCCAGCGACCGGAACCCAAACACATCCAAGTAAAAAAGTGTCAGACCTAACTCTTCCAAGCTGTAGCCTTCATCGGTCGGAATCGTGATCCCCTTTTGCAAAGTCGGCAGAAAATGGTAACGCGCCAATAATGGTGTAAACAGCAACCCACCGGCATAGGCGTTGTAAGCTCCTTGCTCCAACTGATCCAAATAGACCCGCTGCGCCGAGGAATAGCTCCGACGGGACCCTATCCCCATCGGCTGGCCACCGTTCTCGCCTCCCTGGGTCCGGCGCTGGCTGACCCCGTTTTCTGTTTCCTGGGCCGGGAGTAGTCGGCAGCCCGGGGCAGGTGCGTCGGCATCCTCGCCCAGCTTCAGTAGCAACTGCTGCTTATCCCCGAGATCAAAAAGTTCACTTTGGACCCCTCCGCCATCCCCGCCCCCGACCTTCGGTTGCCCCAGCCCATTCTCCTCCAAGACCTGCTGGATGCTCGGCACACTGATCACCTCGCGCCAGCCCTGCGCCAGCCGCTGCTGAATCGCTTCCAGTTCCCAGATTCCTTCCCGCAAAACGATCAGCAAAATCTTGGCCCGCACCGCCGCGGTGATCTTCCAGCGGCCTTTGGGACCACTGTGCTCGGACAGCAATCCCCGCATTCCCTCGCTGGCAAATTCCGCAAGTACCTCTGCACCGAATTGACATGCCGACCAAACGCGGCCGCTAACTCTTCCTCGGTTCCCAAGCCGCATTGGTATAACTGCACCATCGCCAGGCGAAGGCACCCCTCATCTCCCGACTGCCAACTCATATACGGCTGGCCCTTCACGAACACCCGAGTCATGCCCTCAGCGCTGACCACGTTGATCGACTTCTCTGGCTGCCAACCCGCAAAGCCGACGTTGTCCATAGCAAGATCTCTTTCTCGGGCCAACTCTTACCATGAAACCGCCCGGCGAAAAACCCACCAGGGATTTTTTTAAATCAGTCCCATTGCAACTAGCTGCTAACAAATGACTTATGAAAGCGCCTTTTTGAGGGTGGCGGTTTGCTCAGACCTCTGAAGCACAAAATTGACCGGAACAGGTTGCCTCGGATTTCAGACGCGGAATGGACCGTTATGAAGGTGATTTGGCCGCTGAAAACCGCCACCGCACGGCAAGTTGTCGAGGCGCTGGCTGGTGAAGCGGCCTGGAAGCCCAAGACGATCCACACCTTGCTCAGCCGGCTGGTGCAGAAAGGGGCCCTGGCGACTGAGAAGCCTGGACGGGAATATGTGTTCAAGCCGGTGGCCACGGAGCAAGAGTGCCGGCTGGCAGCGACCCGTTCGTTCCTGGCCAGGGTGTTCGACGGAGAGATCGCGCCATTCCTCGCGTGCTTTCTGCAGCGGGAACGGCTTACGCGCAAGGAGATCCAGGAACTCAAGAACCTTCTCGACGAGAAAACCCCATGAAAGACCTCATCACCCTGGGCCAGCATCTGTTTGCGTGGACATGGAAGACCTCCGTCCAGGCGGCGTTGCTGATTGTGCTCGTGTTGCTTTTGCAGAAACTGCTGGCCCGGTGGCTGACACCCCGGCTGCGGTATGCCCTGAGTCTGCTCATCCTCTGCCGCCTCCTTCTCCCCGCCGCGCCTCCGAGCTCGTTGAGTCTCGAGAACCTCCTCGTGTCGGCCGCCCAAGTCGCCGCGCCCGGCGGGGCCGCGCCCATGGTTGCGGAGCCGACGCGGGCAGCGCTTCCCGCGGCGTCCAGGGCCGCACCGCCGCTCGACGCGGCTGCATCAAGTCACCGACCGAGCCGCTCCATTGGCGAGGTCCTTGGCCTCGGCTGGGTTAGCGGCCTGCTCCTCCTGGTTTTGCTGGCGGGTTGGCGTTACGCCAAATGGCACCGGCTGATCCGGCAAGGACGCCGTCCGGATGACGCGCGGTTGCTCGAGTTGTTGGATGGCGCGCGCGAGGTGATGGGGGTTGGCCGCCCGGTGACGTTGATGGCCGTGGCTCGACTCAGCAGCCCGGCCGTGTTCGGCCTTTGGCGCGTCCGCCTGCTTCTGCCCGAGGCCGTGCTGGGCCAGTTGAGCGACCAGGAATTGCGGCTGGTCTTCCTGCACGAGATGGCGCACGTCCGGAGGCAGGATGTGCTGCTCAATCTCCTGCTGGTCGCGGTGCAATTCCTGCACTGGTTCAACCCGTTAGTATGGCTTGGGCTGCGCCGATTGCGCGCCGATCGGGAGCTGGTGTGCGATGCGATGGTGGTGCAGCGATTGGAACCGGCCGAGTGGCCGGGCTATGGGCGGCTGTTGATCAAGCTATTGGAGGGTTTTTCGGCCGCCAACCGGGTTTTCCCCAGTGCCGTCCCGGTGATCGGCAGCAAACACGAGTTCAAGCGGAGGATCCTCCTGATTAAACACCATCGGAACTCCAGTTGGCGCGCGTGCCTGGCGACCGCCTTGGTGGCGGTGGGGCTTGGTTGCGCCACCTTTACCGGCTCCGGCAAGCAGTCGCCCGCGCTTAACCCTGCCCCGCTGCCGGCTCCAATGGCCGGCAATGCGCGCGTCCGCCAGTCCCTGGTCCTGGTCGTCAACATTGACGCCCAAGGCAAAATAACTCTGGGGCAAACACCGGTGACTGTTGAAGAACTGAAAAACCGCTTGATGTCCGAAGTGGCAAAGAACCCCGAGCTCAGCCTGGTTGTCGGGGTGGACAAGAATGTTTCCTTAAAGAAGGTTGTGACGGTGTGGGATGCAACCCAGGCAGCGGGAGTCAGGAGGGTCAGCCTGCGCATCTCCAACGGAGACACGCGGCGGGAGACCGCCCGCGATTTCTATGAGGAGGCCATGACTCACTATTCGGCCCATGAATACCAGGCAGAGCTTGCCGATCTCAACCAGGCCCTGGAGTTGGACCCCAATCACACTGAGGCCCTCTTCAGCCGCGGCTGTCTCTATGATGGCGGTTTGCCCATGGTTGGGCGAGACTATGCCAAGGCGGTCGCGGACTACAGCCGGCTGCTCGACCTCGATCCCCGCGACTGCTCGGCCCTGCACAATCGCGCCCGCTGCTACGAGCAGTTGCGCCAGCCAGACAAGGCCCTGGCCGACTACACTCGGATTATCGAGGGCGATACCGACTTCTCCCGCGTAAGCAAAGAAAAGCAACTGGCGCTGGACCATCATTACCGTGGACGCGTCTATCAGGAGAACAAGAAGGATTACGCCAGGGCGGTGGCCGATTACAACGAGGCCCTGCGGCTCGACCCGGAGCGCGCCAAGCCCGGAGCCGACAGCTGCCGGATCGTCCTTCGGCGGGGCCAGGCCTACCAGGCGCTAAAGGAATATGGGAAGGCCCAGGAGGATTACGCCCGCTACCAGGAGATCGCGCCCATTGGCGAGCTATGGCTGTGCTGGGCCTGGCAACTGGCCACCGCATCCGACGCCAAGTATCGAGACGGCGCCAAGGCGATCGAGTTCGCGGCCAAAGGCGATCAGAACCTGGAAGTGCTGGCGGCGGCTTACGCGGAGCATGGCGACTTCTCGAAAGCAGTCGAGACACAGGAGAAGGTGATTGCAGACCTGGACGCTGGAAAGAAACCGTCGGGCACTCCATTGTCCTTCTACGGGTTCGCCAAGGACTCGCGGGCGGCGATGGCGGCACGCCTGGCGCTCTACAAGGCCGGGCGCCCGTTCCATGGCGACTGAGGCAAGGCAGCCGAGTCCCCGTGGTGAAGCGAGGCCCTGTGAACCGCTCGCCCGAAGACCGGTGCTCCGGTCACCGGACCATCCCCGAACCAGCCGCCGGGACCGCAATAGTTCCCAGGTCATACAGCCCGACAGCGCCCTCCGTCGGCGCAGTCAGAGTTATCTGACGATCGAGTCCGACCGAGTCTCCGGCAAGCACGCGCAGCCCGTATTGGCCTGGCTGCCGTGTCGGAACGACTCCTCGAGTAGCTGCTGCGGCTGGAGCTGAGGGCGGTTCGGTGGTGGTGGCCGCGAGCGTCGGATGTGCTGGTTTTTGGGCAGCCAGGATGAGCACCAACCCGACTGCTGCTCCTGCCAGGGCCGCAGCCGTTCGCCATCCGTTTTCCCATGCAAGGCGGGCAGTGGGGGATTCGTCATGGGCGACGCTCACGCCGGGTTATGGTGCGGAACGAATGGGCCGTCAAGGGCTTTCCGTTGGGGTCAGAATACAGGGCTCGTCCGTGCTGCCCATCCCGATTCTCCATCTTAGGCGAACTCCCGAGAACGGCACGTCAATGGCGCCCTCCCTCGGGAATGCCCCTCCCTCGGGCAACTCTGCCAACCTGCCCAACTCGGCAACGACACCAGGGAGTATCTCCGGAGGCGGAGGTGAAAAATCATGCCAGGTGCCCCCGACTTTGTATTTGATGGCCGCCCCTCGTTCAGTTGAGGGAGCAACGATCAGCTCCGTGGCATTGTCCCTATGCGCTTGGAACAAGACCAAAAGCGCAAATCGCTTGATCGGCTCATTTCTCATCATTTTTCTGCCCCCATTTTTCTGCCTTCGCCGTTCTGCCGGTTCGTTGAAAGCAGGCGCAGCAAGGGGCGCGGTTCCTTCTGGATGTAGGGCACCATGACGGGCCCGACGGCCCAGCGGCGGGTCCTGAACAGTGATTGGATACGAAACTCCAGCAACTTGAACCTGGTTGAGAGATCGTCCGCCGGGTCTCTGCCCAGGTCGGCTCCCCAGGTCCAGATGGTGCCGTCGGCCGTTAAACCGAAAGCCGTGCGGCCACAGCCCCAGATGGAGACCCAGTCGGAACGTTTCCCGACGCGGCGCCAGGCAGCGAAGGAGCCGGAGGGTGCAAGGGCCATTGCTGAAGGACCTCCGTGCCAGAGGGTGCCGTTGGGGCACACCTCGTAAAGCGGCCCTTCGTTGAAAAAGACCAGGGCGTGGCGGCCGGGAGCGGAGTTCGAGGTGAGCAGTTGGCAGGTCATGGCCGCTGGGGCCTGGGCGTCCGGCGACAACATCGAGAGATTCCACAACTCCCCGGAGGCGGTCCAGGCATGAGCCAGTTCACCCGAGCCGAAGGCGAGCCAATTGGTCTCCCGGCAGACTTGCACCGGCGAGAGCGCGTCTTCCTCTTGGCCTGAGAAGGGAGAGAGGCGCCGATAGAAGTGTCCTTGGACCCAGAGGGTCCCGTTGGTTCGCAGGCGGAGGCTCGCGCCGCCGACGGCGGCCCAGTCGTGGTCGCCACCCACCCGGACCAGCTTGGCATGGCGGGGCCCTGAGTCCAAGGGCCAGCTCCACAGGGTCCCGTCCCGGCGGACGGCGAATGGAGTAGCCGGCCCGCCGCCGAATGCGTTCCTCGGCCCGACGGCGACGGCGACGCTGGTCCAGCCATGCTCCAGGTCCAAGAAGGCGGTTGTGTCTCGGACACCGTTGGAGGCCAAGGCGGAATCAGGCCAGCGGAGGGCCTCTGCGGTGCGCACCTGCTCCGGGATGCCGCTGAGATCGCCGCCGGCAACCATTCCCAAATCGTTCCATTGGTGCGAAGCCCGACGCAGCAGTCTTGGCCCCACGCCACTTGTACCCAATCAGAATTCGTGCCGACCCGTTCCGGCACCGGGGCCTTTCCGACGTAGTTTCCTCCCGACTGGCCCCAGCGCCAGAGCGAGCCGTCCGGGAGAATGAGCAGGGTGCCAGCCCAGTCAGCGAAGAATCGCGGCGGCGCGTTGCTCTGGGCCAGATAGACGAGCACCGGCGGCGGGGGGCCGCGGCGCGAGATCCAGACCATCGAGATGAGGCCGGCCAAAAGCAGGACCACTGCCAGGCCGGCGAGGGCCGCGCGTCTTTTCAGCCGGCGCTTGGGCGGCGGTTGGCCCTGAAGAGTGCCCGTTGGCTTCTCAGGCGGGTTCGCCGCCACCTTCGCGCCGGCGGCGGGAGGGGCTTCGAGCCACGGGACGACGCGTGGCTGTATGAACTGATGGGTGGCGAGTTGTCGAAACCGGCAGCGTAGCGCCCGCCAGGCGCTCAACCCGAAGAAGCAGGTCAATGCCCAAACCCAAAGCAAACCACCAGCCCAGGCAGTATCGCCAGCTTGGCATCAAGCCGGGACCGGCCGGCGCAAAAAGCCAAATCCAAAGGTTTGCCAGCCCAACCACAACGCACCAAAGGACCCACGGCAGCACGAGAATGCGCGTGATGGCGGTGGCGGTGGCGCGGTGCTGGCTCCTGGCCTTGAGGGCCGCCAACATCGTGACCCAACACAAGGCAGCGATGTCAGCCACCAGCATAATAGTGCCCGCCAGCCAGAAGGCGACAGCGACCTGGCCCAGGTAGCGCGGATACAATGAGTGCATCAGCAATGATTCTGCAGCGATGACCCCCAGCACCGGCCCAAGGAATTGCCTGCGCAAGGCCAGCCATTGCCCGCGAAGCATCTCCCCCGCACTGAGCGGCGTCGTCAGCAGCAGTTCGAGCGTTCCCGCCTCGCGCTCTTCCGACAGCCGCTGGCCGGCCTTGATGACCACCCACACCTTGAGTGTGGAGTTCAACAGAATCGCGGTGCACAAGCAGACGCTCTGGTCGAACCAATAGATACCATAGCCCGCCCAGCCCCAGAGCCACCATCCGGTCGCCAGGGCCAGGAAGACCCAGACATGGAGCGGCTTGAGACGGGCGCGCGCGGCCAGCCAGTAAAGCGGATTGATGTCGAGCAGCCGGTGGCGGAACGCAGCCTGTTTGCGCGCACCCCCATAGCTCAATCGGCGCCAGAACCCGCGCCAAGCGTTCCTGCCGGGGCGCTCCGGGCGCTCCCGCAGAGTGTGCCGGGCGGCCCAACTCGCCAGCATGAGAAACAGCCACGTAAGACCGTGAATGACCCCCAGGGACCACCAGAAATGCTCCTGCTCGACCCCGTAGCGCGCCGCGGCGCTCAGATAGAACGTGTAGAGAGGGCATGAGAAGAAGAGTTGCGGGGGCAGGCCGCGGGCGGGGTGGAAATAGAACAGGACGCACGCGGCGGCAGGCGGAACCGCCGCCAGGAACAGGAGCAAGTTCAAATTGAGGGCCGCCGCCCGGCGATGCTCCCGGCACAAGGCGGAGGAGAAAACGCCCAGGACCAGGCAGAAAAGGAATGTATTGATGAGCGTGAGGACCATGCGCCAGAACTCCCCGTAGGCGACTCCACCCATGAGCAGGGGGACGGCCAGCACCGGCACCGCCGCCAGCAGCGCGTAGAAGCCGCCCAGGGACGTGGCGGCCAGTTTGCCCAGGACCACGTCGTGGCCTTTCAGGTGCGTAAGGAAAAGCAGGCCGAGCGTGCCTTCGCGTTTCTCCCGGCTCACGCAATCAGTGGTGGCGCGCCCGAGAACCAGGCAATAAAGCATCAGCAGCCAGGCGAGGCCCTGAAAGATGTATTGCGCGGTCCTCTGCGCCGGCATGCCCAGGCAGAATACGAAGACCAGGACGCCGATGAGGATTGCGCCCAGGGCCATGGCCGAGCGCGTCCAATAGGTGCCGCGCCGGCGGGCGGCCACGCGCAGCTCCCGCTCAACAAGGGGCAGGACGGTCATGGTTTTGATGATGAGCTTGCCAGGAAGGAGTGGTTGATGGTCGAGTTCATTTTCCAATGCACAGTCACCGGCGTCATTCTGGAGCCAAGCGGACTGAGGTCAAGCGTTCCTCCATTGGACAGCGTGATCTGGGCGTCGTTTCCAGCCGTCCCTGCGGGACTCCTGTTCCTTTGGTGCGGCTAGACCCAATCATCGAGGCACCACTGGGCGCTGCGGCGGGAGGCGCGGATCGGCCTGCCGCCCACCGCGATGCAAAGTGACTTGCCGCTGCTGTAGCTTTCGGATTATGGTCGGGGCATGAAAGGCACCTCGATCACCACCGGGCGCGTCGCGCTCCCGTCCTTCGGGCGCGCTCGCGCATGTCCGGACATTCCGGCCGAACTGTATCGGACGCGTTTGGCCCGGACCGTGGAGCGCTTGCGCGCCGAAAAGCAGGATACGCTGGTCGTCTATGCCGACCGGGAGCATTGCGCGAACCTGGCTTATCTGACCGGTTTTGATCCACGCTTTGAAGAAGCGCTGTTGCTGCTGTCGTCCGAAGGTTGCCGCAAGCTTCTAGTCGGCAATGAATGCCTGGGATACCTGCCTGACACCCAGGGGCTCGGATTGGAGGTCGAACTATTCCAGGAGTTCAGTCTCATGGGTCAGCCACGGAATGCCTCGCGGCCGTTGAGGCAGATTTTGGGAGACTTCGGCGTCGGCCGCGCTCAACGCATCGGGTGCGTCGGCTGGAAGCATTTTGACGACAAGCTGCTTCCAGGAGGCCCGCTGGCGCTCGATGTGCCGGCCTACCTTGCCGACCTCCTGCGCGAGCTGACGGGCAAGCCAAAGCGCGTCGTGAATGCCAACGGGCTTTTCATGGACGTTCGCGACGGCCTGCGAGTCATCAATGAGCCGGCCCAGATCGCCCAGTTCGAATACGCCTCCTGTGTGACTTCGGAAGGTGTCCTGAGTTTGTTGCGCCACCTCCGCCCGGGCCTGGCCGAGTGCGAATTGGAAAAACACCTTGATACGCGCGGCCTGCCGCTCAGTTGTCACCGCATGGTTAGTTTTGGGGACAAAGCCCGGCGCGGCCTGTCCAGCCCATCGGCCCAACGGGCCAAGCGGGGCGATCCCTATACTGTCGGCTTTGGCGTCCAAGGGGCCCTGACCTCTCGCGCCGGCATGATTGCTGCCGGCCCTGGCGATCTGGCCGGCGCCCTGCGCGAGTTCTATCTGCCATTGGCCACGAACTATTTCCATGTGGTTGCCACCTGGTATGAAAACGTTCGGGTCGGTGCGAGCGCCGGCGCCGTGGCGCGCGCCGTTGAGGATGTCCGGGACGGCAAACTCTACCGCTTCGCCGTCAATCCCGGCCATTACTTGCACCTGGACGAATGGCTCCATTCGCCTTTCTCCGCTGAGAGCCGCGTCAGGCTGCGCTCGGGCATGGCGCTGCAGATGGACATTATTCCGGTGTCGCTTGGCCCCTTTTGCTATATCAATGGCGAAGACGGCATTGTCCTGGCCGACGCGCGATTGCGGGGGCAACTGGCTCAAGGGTTCCCGGACCTATGGAAGCGCGTGCAAGCGCGCCGCGGGTTCATGCGGGATGCCCTCGGGATAGATATTGACGAATCAGTCCTGCCGCTCAGCAACATCGCCGGCTGGCTCCCACCCTGGGCCTTGGACCTGGACACGGCACTCATCAGAGAATTGACATGAATCCCATTGCCCTCAAGTGCTTCGCGCCGAACCGGCGGCAATTCCTCAAATCCATCCTGGCCGCCAGCGCGGCTCCCTTGTGCACACCGGCCCATGTGCTGGGGGCTGATGGTCAGACACCGCCGTCCGGCAAAATCACTGTCGGTGTCCTGGGCGTGGGGGCGCAAGGACAGCCGGACATGCGCAACTTCCTGGGCAAAGCAGATGCGCGGGTGACCGCGATTTGCGACGTGAACCGGCGCAACATCGAGAGCGCGCGTGCCCACATCGCCGCCGCCTACGGCAGCCCCGACGTGAAGGTGTTCAGCGATTTCAGAGAGTTGAACGCGGACCGTTCCATTGATGCGGTGCTCATGGCCTTGCCGGTGCACTGGCACAGCGTGCCGGCCCTCGACGCGGTTCTGCACGGCAAGCACATTTACCACGAGAAACCGATGGGCTTGTCATTCGAGGAGGCGCGGCGGGTGCGGGCGGCGGTGCGCAAGCAGGGCGTCGTCTTCCAGTTCGGCACGCAGCAGCGATCCGATTGGCGATTTCGGCTGGCCTGCGAACTGGCGCTGAACGGGCGGTTGGGCAAGCTCGAGGAGATCCAGGTCTCGGTGCCCGGAGGCAGGCACGGCCCCGCCTTTGCCGAACAACCGGTGCCCGATTATCTGGATTGGGACCGCTGGGTGGGCCCGGCGCCGTTCACGCCCTTCCATGAGGCGAAGCTCCAGCGCGACAACCACGAGAACATGACCCAGTTCTCGCTGGGCATGATTTCGTGCTGGGGCATTCACCACCTGGACATCGCCCAATGGGGCAACGGGACGGACGCGACGGGCCCGAGCGCGGTGGAAGGCACAGGCGAATTCCCCAAGGAGGGCGCCTTCGATGCCATCGAGCGCTGGCGGGTCCGCTTCGAGTACGCCAACGCGGCCCCGGTGGTGTTTGTCAGCGACGGCACGCTGGGATTCACCAACGGACTCCGTTTCGTGGGCAGTTCGGGCTGGGTCTATGTGGTGCGCGGCGACATCACGGCCCATGAGGAAAAGTTCCTCGAGGACCCGAAAAACAAGGTTGGCGCGATGCCGATCAAGCTGCCGATCAGCGGCGATCACACCCGTGATTTTCTGGATGCTATCAGGAACGGCCGGCGGGCGATCTGCGACATCGAGACCGCCGTGCGATCCGACACACTGTGCCAGCTTGCCTTAATCGCGGTGAAACAGGGCCGCAAACTGCAATGGGATCCACAAGCCGAGCGGTTTCTAAACGATCACGCGCCCAACGCCAGCTTGCAACCGCGCCCCTTCCGCGGCGAGTGGAAACTGCCGGAGGCATGACGCATAAGCGGAAGCGCTTCCTCGGCCAAGTCGGCATAGCACCAGTCATAGCTCAGCCAATACCTGCCCAACAACCTCATCACGGTGCCGTTGACCCGTCTGGACGATTACTCGTTCCGCTCCACCCTCGCGGCGTCGCTCATCCCGGCCTGGATCGCCGACGCCCCCGGTTTGCTGCCTTTATTTATTTCCACCGCCTAATTGCTCGCCTTGGCGCTCGCAGGCTCTGTCCGCATGGCGAGCATGGGGCCAAACGCGTTTCGATATGCCCAGGCGAGATAAAGTTCCAGCACCAGCGCGACAAGGCCCGGACCGAGGCCTGACGGCGCGAGGAAGATGTGAAACGTGGCGATGCCGACAATGATCGGCGCGATGAGCGCCAAGGCCAGCGGCACAAAACGGTTTAGCAGGAGCAGCACTCCGGCGAGCAACTGCGTTCCCATGACCAGGGGGAACATGTATCCCGTTTTCATCAGCGCTCCGGCAAAGGCGCCCGCCGCCTCGGGCATCGGCGTCTTGGGTTCTGGAATGAAGTGCAGGAATCCGTTCAGTCCGAAGACGAAGAACATCAGCCCCATGACAATTCGAGCGGTGGCCGGCAGGAAAAGTGTGAATGATCTTGACATGTTTTCTTTCAGATTTTCACCAAATATCCAGCAAGTTGGCCAAACATTCCAGGCCCTTCTGCGTGAAGAAGTTCTTTGCCGTGTAATCTCCTTCGGCTCTCACCTTCGGTTTTTCGGCATCGAGGCTCGCTTGCGTACATGGCACCCCTTTCAGCCTCCTCCCCCTGCAACCGGACCCTGACCACCCCCTGGCGCTCGCGAGGCTGCCGCCACTCCCTTCCGGCCTTCCGGCCACTCCAACTAATCACCTATCGGCTATCGGCTATCTGCCGCTACTGCCCCTGGGCCTTCCGGTCACGGCAACCTCATCGGCTATTGGCTATTGCCCATCGGCTATCGCAGTCGTCACTCCGTTGCGGCCTTAACACCACTGGAACCATGGACGAGTCCGGCGTAGCGGACGTCCAGCAGATGTCCTCACTGCCTTTGCGCCTTCCGGTCACTGCCACTCAGATTAGCGTCCATTAGCGCCAATTAGCGGTTTATGCCGCCATTGCCTTTCGGCGTTCACCACGTTCCAGCCCGGATAAGCGGAGATGAGCGCAGATTAGCGGTTCGTTTTGTCACCATTGCCTTTCGGCGTTCACCACGTTCCAGCCCTCAAGTTGGACGGGGAAACCAACGGGCCCTTGGCGGAGTCACCATTGCCTTTCGGCGTTCACCACGTTCCAGCCGCAACAGAAGTCGCAAGGGCCTCCCGCGACGGGGGGTCACCATTGCCTTTCGGCGTTCACCACGTTCCAGCCCCTTAGAATTGGGGTTTACTGTCCTGTGTCGGATGCTGAGTCACCATTGCCTTTCGGCGTTCACCACGTTCCAGCCATCTGTGACGCGGGCCGGGGTGCGTAATCCCCGGCGTGTCACCATTGCCTTTCGGCGTTCACCACGTTCCAGCCGAAAAAACAGGGGCGAAAGCCCCAGAAAGGGGCGAAGTCACCATTGCCTTTCGGCGTTCACCACGTTCCAGCCTCGGCACAGAGGGTGAACTAGTGAAATTCCTCCTCAAGTCACCATTGCCTTTCGGCGTTCACCACGTTCCAGCCGGGGCGAAAGCCCCAGAAAGGTAATGACAGATGAAGACGTCACCATTGCCTTTCGGCGTTCACCACGTTCCAGCCATGAGGATGATTCGAGCATGCCTCGGTGGGCAGTCAAGTCACCATTGCCTTTCGGCGTTCACCACGTTCCAGCCGAAGCGGCCTTTGCCAAACACCGCGACTGGCGCGACATGGTCACCATTGCCTTTCGGCGTTCACCACGTTCCAGCCACCACTTGGACGACATGCCGTTGGTTGAGGGCATCGGGTCACCATTGCCTTTCGGCGTTCACCACGTTCCAGCCCGAGCATGCCTCACTGGGCAGTCAACGAACTGCTCGAAAGTCACCATTGCCTTTCGGCGTTCACCACGTTCCAGCCGCGGGCGGCGGGCAGGTGCGAGCAGTGCGGCCAGCGTCACCATTGCCTTTCGGCGTTCACCACGTTCCAGCCCTGAAAAACAGGGGCGAAAGCCCCAGAAAGCGACCGGAGGTCACCATTGCCTTTCGGCGTTCACCACGTTCCAGCCCGAAACGCCCGGCGGGGCGTCCACCGGCTGAATCGGTGTCACCATTGCCTTTCGGCGTTCACCACGTTCCAGCCACCCTCCTCGAATCCCAGATGCCGCTGGCCGGCCGATTGTCACCATTGCCTTTCGGCGTTCACCACGTTCCAGCCCGACCAGTACCGGATCATCAGAGGGAAGCGATTCCATGGGTCACCATTGCCTTTCGGCGTTCACCACGTTCCAGCCACCCTCCTCGAATCCCAGATGCCGCTGGCCGGCCGATTGTCACCATTGCCTTTCGGCGTTCACCACGTTCCAGCCTCCGGCAGTGCCGCCGGCATCAATGGCCGCGCGGAGGCGTCACCATTGCCTTTCGGCGTTCACCACGTTCCAGCCTTCGGGTATGTAACCCATTGGGGCGCAAGGGCGCAAGCCCGCGCTGGGTCACGAGGCGGAAATTTCCATGGCCCACATCTTGCTGCGGCGGCTTTGTTTTTTGAGTTTTTCGGCGTAAGTTCAGTGCCCGCAATGGTTTGCCATCCAGGTCGGCAGGTGCCGGCTTTTGGGCGTGGTAATCTCGCGACCTGAAGAGGCTTCATACGAGGTAGCAAACCGCCTTTTCCGAACATACCATGGTCCCGGCGGTTTCGGTTTCTTTGGCGCAGCGCGCATCGAGTTTGTAGGCGACAAGGCGGTCCTGATCCTCGTCGATAACCGCCAGGAGTTTGAGCCAAAACTCGTTGAAAACTTCCTGGTCGACGTGGCACTCGAAGATGCTGTATTGGACGCGCACGCCAAAGTCCTCGCAAATTTTGGCGGCTTTGGCGAGCCGTTTCGGATCAGAAATGTCGTATGCCACCACGGCTACCATTTCGTTTTCTCCTGGCGGCTTGCTCTCATAGGGGACCCGGGGGAAAGCCTGCCCCCACCAATCTCCCGTTTTCTCGGCTGAATTGGGGTCTGTCCATCGGTTTGCCATCAGTTCATGAGGAAGGGCTCGAATTTCTCGGGCTGTTCGAGCGCGGCTTTGAGCATGACGGCTTGGTCTTCGAGTTGCTGGCGCAGGCTGGTGCGGTGGCCGGCGCATTCGCTCAAGAACTGCCGCTCCATGCGGCGCTCGTATTGGAGAATGAATTTCTTGCGGCCCTCATCGTTCAGATATACGCCCCCGTTTCTCGGCTCGAAGTGTTTCTCATCGAGCATTTGATGACTGAAGAGGTCCAGGGCCAGGGCCTCGACCAGGGCGGGGCGGAAGGGTTCGATGAGGTCCAGAGCCAGCGACCAGCGGCCGTCCTCGGTGTAGTGGAGCAGGCCCAGAGAGGGGTCAAGGCCGTGCGTGTGGACGAAGGCCAC
The DNA here is from genome assembly GCA_963749495.1 of uncultured bacterium. Classification (GTDB taxonomy): domain Bacteria; phylum Verrucomicrobiota; class Verrucomicrobiia; order Limisphaerales; family UBA8199; genus CAVQND01. The sequence goes on along the minus strand of CAVVMW010000006.1, from coordinate 738,550 downwards.
AGCCTCGTTGTAGAGGAGAGTGGCGCCAAAAGAGATGCAGGCATTGACCGCATTCAGCGGCGGACGGGTGCTCCGGCGCTCGAAAGGGAACTGGGCCGGCAGAAAAGCCGACCATGCCTGGAAGTACCGCGCTGTGGACGCGCCTTCATAACCGCGGAGTTCGTCAATGGTCTTGCTTTGGCTGATGGGATGGAACAGCGCATCGAGCCAGGAAAGGGCGTTTTGGATTTGCGAATTCTGGTTTTCGGTCTGGGATTGCGCACCGGGCGCGGGGGTGGCGCCGGAATCAGCAGGCGCGGGCGCCTGGCCCATGTCGGCGCGGGAGGCGAGCAGGCGCTGGAGGACCCGGCGCTGGTTGTAAACCTTGGCCGTGATGATGCGGCCGGCCATTTGGCGGGCAAAGTCCGGGTCCAGCGTGCGTTGGTACTGCCGGAGCCGGGCCAGGCCGTGCGCCTTGGCCGTCGGCAGAAAACCGCCGAGGAACTGGCCATCCCAGCCAAGCAGGCTCACGGGAATGCCGGAACGCAACAGCACAGCCAGGGCCGGGGAACTGATGTGCACGGATTCGGCCAGGATCAGGCGGTCAAGGTCGCGAATGGGAATCTCTCGCAAAACCTCATCGCGTTGGGTCTCCTCATTGCGGCCAAAAACCTCCAAGCGTTCGCTCTTGAGGCTTACGCGGCAATCGTGCTGGTTAATGCAGGCCGTGGGCATTTTTAAACGTCACGCATTTATTCATGCCGGCAAGATAAATCATTTCCTCGGGAAGCGGCCGGGTTTGGACGTGCTGAAACGTCCGGGAGTTAACCCTGCGTGGGGTCAGGGGACCACGCGCACGCGTATCCCGAAGGCCCCGCGCCCGAGTTTCGGCAGAAGAAACGGCTCGTAAAGGCCCAGTTGGGCCTTCCTGAATTTGCCGCGCAGGGAACAAACCTGCTTGCGCAGATCATCCTCACTGGGGTTGCGCCAGTTTTCCGCCGCCTCGCGCTGGCGCGTGAGCGGGCCAAACCGTTTGCCCCAGGCGGCGAGCCAGGCGGTAAAATCACTCAAGGCATCCTTCTGCTGGCCATAAGGCGGCAGACCATCGCGGCAGCGTTCGCTCAGAAACGCCAGGAGCGCATACTCGCGTGGCGCCAGGGACACCTGGAGGCCCTGCACGGCCAGCGTCAACCCGGCGTCTCCCAGCGCGATTTCGGGGGGGCCGCTGATCTGCTGAATCCGCTCGGAGTAAGTCTGCACCAGGCCATTGAACGAACCGGGATAACGGCCCAGTTGTGCGGGAAAGAGTTTCCGCAGCCGGACAAAAGGCACATCCGCCAGCCAGATGCGCGCGGCGGCGCTCGTGTGCACGCCACCGGTGCGGTGCTGGTGCAGGGTTTCCGGCTGGGCGGGGAAGTAGAAACGCGGCGCGAGTCCGGGATCCTCGAACGGCTCGCTGACCAGAACGTGCGTGAGGCGGTCCTGGGGACGGCCCAGCAGCGACAGCGCGGCGTAGAGCAGCGCCCCCATCGTCTTGCGCCCGCCCGCCAGCGAGGCGATGAGCGCGGTGTCCGCATTGGCCGTGATCTTGCGCACTTCATCGAGAATGAAATCGGCGGCGGTCTCGTTGTCTGCCGGGGTGCGAATATCTTCCACCGGAAATGAACGGCCCAGTTTGGCGTCGCGGCTGGCGATGAGCCGGATGTCATCCAAAATCAGGAGATCATCAAACTTCGCTTTTGTGAGGTGAAGGCTGCCCCCTGCGAATTGGAAAACCGCGTCCCGCAAGGCCTGCCAGACCGTGCGGTTGCCGTAATCAGGCGACGGCTTAAACAGTTCATCCTCAATGCGGGCCTTGCCCGGCAGGGTTGTAATGACCACAACGCGCTCGGGAATGACGGGCGGGTTTTCTCGGGCCAAGGCCCAGACCGTTTCCGTCAAGATGGCGGGCGACATGCCGGTGACGGCCAGGAGAATGGTTTCGCCTTGCGGCGCGGCAGCGGCAGACACGCGGGCTGGGTGTGGGTTTCGACGCGCGAGAACTTTTGTCGTGGGTGTTTTCATGGTTCGGGCGCCTTGCTCTCCGGTTGGTTTGTCATGATTGCATTCAACCACACGTTGGCCGCCGAGGAAATCCCTGGGATGTCCGCGGATGTCCTCGCCTGCCGGCCAGGAGCCAGGCGCTATTTGGGGTCATGGTTGAAAATCTCGACCGGCCCCGTGACGGGCGAATCGTAAAAGAGCTTTCGGGCGCGGCCGTGGAGCGAGTGCGCCAGGCGCAGATAAAGCCAGACTGGGGCATTGCCCGTCAGGATGACATCGTCACCGGGCGGGACCAGTTCCTTTACCCGTTCGTCGTAGGCGGGCAGATCAGCGAGCTTGGCCGTGCCGGTGGCGGCGTAGAGTTCCGAGAGGTTGAGGATCATTTCAAATGTGGAAAGCGAAGTGCGGATTTGCGTGGCTGCTTCAGGATTTTCGGAACTGCGCCGCCAGGTCCGCCAATTGCTTGGGATCGGCGGGGCGATTGGGGAATAGCAAATTCCGAAAGCCCTCCACTAACTCCCGCTTCGCCACCACCGCGATGGCGTTGTTGCTGGCGTATTGGACAACTTCCTCGGGCAACTCCGCTTTGCGCACGCAGACCACGTTGCCGAGGAGGCCACCGGCTTCCCGTACCGCAAGCAGGTCCTCCTTCATCGCTTTGGTCTGGCCAATCAAGAGTTCGTCGCGAACGCTATGCAGAAGTTCAGCCGCCTGAGGCGAAAGCCGCGGCAGGATTCGGCACAAGCTGTCGGCCAGGTTTTCCGCCGACTTCCGGTCTTTGCAATCCACCAACCAAAGGCGCCCGCCCCAAGTGAATAGCAGATCAATCTCCGCGTGCGGCAGGCGCGTGCCGGTCTGCTGCGACGACTTCACTTTGAGCCGCAGGCTGCGTTGGACGCGCTTTACGCCCAGCCTTAACAGCACTGCGGCAGTGGCGAACTCCAGGGGGTCGCCGGTTTTCACCTCACGATCCGCGTCTCCGCTGCCGCGTAGCCACGGGCGGGCGTCGTTGCCGCTCTGAATGCGGCGGAAGAAATCACCCTCGGCCAGGCGCTGGCCAGCCTCACTGAGGAGGAGCGTCTGGCCGGAACGCTGGACTTCTGAGGCATCCAGTTGGCACCGCAGGAGCGCCACAGGGTCAAGAGCGTCGGTCAGATGGCCGTCGAGTTGTTCGGTGCGGGTGACCATTTTGCCGTCGGGCGCGGTGAACCAGGTGAGTTGGTTGCGGCGTTCGAGGTAGAAAGCGCGGGCGTGGCGGGCGGCCCAGCGGAAGGCGGCAGTCGCCATGAGCTTGTTGCCTCCGGTGAAGTTCACCAGGCAATCCGCCAGCGGAAGTTGGTGGTCCCGCTGGAGATCATCCAGTCGGCGCTCGATGGCGTCGAAGTCCGAATCGGGAATTGGCTCCAGCCGCGTGCTGCCTTTGGAGACAAGCCCGGAATTGTCGAAGAATCGCTTGAGCCGCTGCGCGGGGCCTCTGGACTCGGTCGCGTCCTCGCTGTGCAGGAGGAATACGTGATCAGGCTTGAGGTGCGCGACAGCGAGCACCTGCGGCCAGATTTGTTTGGAGGCGAGGGACAGGAGGATCATTCCGATCTTGGATTTCTCAGTTGCGATTGGTGATTGGCGATTGCGGCTTGCGCAATCAACGGGCGTCATTCGAAATCACGGCAACTCAACTGCCACCTGGAAGCTCTCGTGCAGGTAATATACGGGCAGACGCAAGGCGCGGCCCAGTTCGTAGACCACGGCGGATTCGGCCTTGTAACCGCCGGTGCAGTTCAACTCGATCACGACGCCCGGAGCATTTCGGCGCAACCGGGTGACATGGTCCAGCAGCTTGGTCCGTAGATCCTCCAGGCCCCCTTGAGCCAGACGCTGCGCTACTTTAGGGTCGGCCTTGTCTTGGCTCGGAAGGTCGATGGCTGCCAATTGCAGGCGGGTGGACGCAACGCCTTTGGTCTTGAGAAACCTCTCGATGAGTTTGGCGCAGAGTTTTCCGGCTTCGGTCTGCGAGTAAACAAGACTGACGGCCAAGTCCGGCCTGGTTTTGCCCAGAAAGCCGGTGCGGCTGTCGAGCGAGTTGATTTCGGCGCAGTTGGCCTTCGGATTCTCCGCCAGGAACCGGGCGATCTGTTGGCCGCGGCGCAACGCGTCTGCCTGCGAGAGCTGTCTGGCCTTCTCGAAGTTGGTCAGGAGGCTGATGCCGACGGTGAGGAGGTGGTGGTGGGAGGGCATGCGTGTTGGGGAGTCGTTCACCAGAGCGCTTTGACGCCGAGGTATTTGGGGATGTTCTGATCCGAGGTGAGAATCGCCAGCGAATGAGCTTGGGCCAACGCCACAAGAACCCGGTCGAACGGGTCACGGTGGATCGACGGCAGGGCGGCGGCGGCACACGCCAGACGGGCATCCAGCGGGAGTTCCCGCAAACGGTAACGCTGCGTCAAGTTGAGAAACCACTGGGCCGGCGGTTGGTTGAGTTGGAGCTTGCCGGAGGCGGCTTTGATAGCGACCTCCCAAGGGCTGACCGCCGACACAATCGCTTCCGGCGCCGCGCGGAGCGCAAGCGCGGCGTTTTCGGGCAAGTCCCCGCGCGCCAGCGCCAGGAGCGCGCAAGTGTCCAGCAACACCTTCATCGCAACTCGGCCGGCCATTCGGCTTCGGAAAGCGGTTCGCACGCGTCGTAACCGGGGGCGAATTCGACCCACAACCGGGAGTCGGGCGTGAGGTCGCGCACCGAGCGACGTTTGGCCCGAGGCCGGATTTCCGCCACCTCGCGGCCATCGCGGCAGAGGACGACCGTCTCATTGTGTTCTTCGACGGCCTTGACCAGCTCGGATAGCCGGGTCTTGGCCTCATGCATGTTGACCGTAATCATGGTTAGCTAAGCTAGCTAAAGTGGCTGCCCGCCGCAAGTCCCGAAACTCATGCCTCAGATTTGGGATCGTGGATTGCGTGGTAAGGCGCCGATTCCGACCAAGCCGCGAAACTGCCCAGGGCAGCTACGTCCTCCCTGACGAGGTCAGCAACGGGCGTGGAATTCTCCGAGGCGCTGGGGACAAGCCAAAACTTGCGGGGCCGGACCTGGCGGATGGTGTTGGCCAACCCGGACGCGACGTTGGAATGCTTTCCCGCCGTTCCCGTGCCGACGGTGAAGATGAAGAGATGGTTCACAGGATGCTTACGGTTGGCAGGAACCAGGTTCCCAGCGTGCGTGCCAGCGCCGATTGAAGGCCCTTATCCATCGTTTCCAGCATTGCCCTGAGTCGCTCAGCGGGTCGCTTGGACTCGGACTCCTCCGCCGAATGGACCAGAACGAGCCGCTGCGGCCGGAGGTGGAGTACCGCCAGCACCTGTGGCCAGATTTGCTTGGAGGCAAGGGAAATGGGGGTCATGCATCAATCGTTGTCCATGTTTCCGGCTTGGAACGATGGCCTTTCAGGGCTTGTCTCGCCTCATCCAGCACCCGTTGATCGGGAGCGAAGACGAGGAGCCTCAGTCGGTTCTCCAGTCGCGCGATCTTGAATTTCAGTGCTGATGCCTGGCGATCACGTCCCCTCGCATAGCCGAAAACCCGCTCTGCGCCAATGACGGTGTCGGTGGCCGCAGCACGAATTTGGTCGAGGGTCGAGCCGACTTCGAGTGCTGCCAGCATGACGGGCCAGGGGCAGCCGAGTGCGGTGAGGCGGGTGCGCAACGCTGGCGCGGTCGCCGGTGCTGTGCTGTCAGCCGGCCAGATATTGCCGCCGGAGCGGTTGGCCCGGAGGCCGATGGCCCCAAGCAGCAACCAGACTTCAAGGGCGTTCTCCACTTTGTGCTCCAGATTCGAGTTGAGAGCGCCAAAGCGTGTGAAGACTTCCAGGTGGAACGTGGCCCCGGGTGCGAAGGCGGCCTGGGGGCTGCCTTGGCCTCCTTGTTTGTGAGGCAAGGTTGGCGGATTTGGGTTGGCTCGCTGGGCGTGGACCCGGCTTGCACGAAAGACCAGCCTTGAGGCGTTGACCTGTCCCCGGAGGCGTTGGCCCATCCGGGTCATGCCGCCAAAGGCTTCCTTCTCCTCGTCGGGCGTCCCGCCCAACGCCCGAAACCACCAGCGCACCATGCCGCGGATGGAAGGCACGCGGAGTTCAGGCGTGTCCTGGTAAGCGCCCCGATTAAACAGCGGAGTGAGCACTTCGATGTCGCGTTGCCAATTCATAGGTTCAAGTGAGCTTGAGGCCCAGGCGGGCGAGGATTCTCCGACCGTCGGCGCCGGCCCTGCCGGAGGTGAATGCCTGCCAGTACGGATTATTCTTTCGCAACCGGGCGCGCTCGTTGGCAGGGATAAGCGCCTCGAAGGCGCGCCTCAATTCCGCGTCGGCCGCCAAGGCAGCCATTTGTGGAAGGGCGGCCGGGAAATTGTCCTTGCTGTTCAGGCTTTTGAACCGGGCGATGATCCCCTCCGCTGGAGAGGCCAGCTCGGCGGCACTTGGGGTGGCGGCCGTGAGCGGGCTGGACGCAGGCGCGACAGAAGCAGAAACCTCCCGCCGGCCCAATTCGAACCACCCGTATCCCGCCGCTGTCTTGGCGCCGACGCCCTTGCGGGTCACGGCGCGTTCGAGCCACTCCTTTGCCTGGTTCAAGAGGTCAGCGGCGGCAAGATTCGGGTCCTGGGGAACCCTGTTGAGCAGGACGGCGAAGCCGAACGAAGAACCGGCTTCTACCGCGGGGAAGTAATTCGGAATCGGGCTTTCGTTGTCCTCCGCGCGCTGTCTGCGCCCCGAGTAATACTCGGGGTAGTGCGGGTTCACCATGTCCACAACCAGGGTGGGCGTGCTGGTGGGATACGCGGGAAGGAAGCAGGCGCAACCCTTGAAATCCTGGGCGCCGATTTCCACCGCGATGTCCTTGACTTGCTGCGCGCCGCCAGCCCAGCCGATGTCGCCTTTCGGTTTGAGGTCGTGCGCGCCAAAGCCGAAGAGCAGCATGGCCAGGCGCAACAGCCGGAGCTTTTCCTGGCCTGTGGCCTCGTGAATCTCCCACAGGGCCTGCACCCGCGAGATGCCCTTGACGGCGCTGCCGGGTATCAGCGGCAGACCAAAGCAACGGTCCAGGGCGATGCCCGCGTTCTCGACGACGCCCCCGGCGAGATTTACCATCATCCGCGAGCCAAGGGTTGCCTCGAACGTGACCACTTGGCCCTGAAACGACTTGCCGATGTCCGCAAGAAACCGGATTGCATTCGCGCTCCCAACTCTGGCCAGCGCCGAATCGACCCGTCCGATGTTCGCAATCTTCTCTGCCACGTGTGCCTCGCGCTCTTTTCGCTCGGCAACATCTGGACGAACATTCCGCCCGGACGCCTCGCGCCGAAGGCGCTGGGCGTCGCCGCGCAGCAGGTCCGCGCCGCGGGTCACGATGCGGAGAACGCTCCAACGCCCGGCGTCGTTGAGTTTCCCCCCGTCGCCCACGTCCCAGACCTTTGGCAGCGCGAACTTCTCGTGCAGCAGAGAACGGTTCTCGACACCCTCGGCCCATTCGCCGACCAGCGCAGCAACATCCTTAGCCAGCGGAATCATCGTCGCCTCCGTTTTCCGGGGCTTGCTCGAACCTCCGGGCATAGCTCAACCACGCAAGCGTTTCTTCGGTGGCGAGCTTGAGCACCTGGCTGTCGGACTTGCCGGAAAGGAAATCCATCAACTTATCGAGGTTGTCCTGGCCGGGCGTAATGCCGATTTCGGGATGCGAAAGGTGTATAGCGATATGGTCAAAGCAAGTACGCCAACCGCTGTCGGCCTTCTGGGCGTATGCAAAGGCGCCCGCCGCGAGCAGACCGTTGCTCATCACTAAGGCCGGGAGCTTCTTGAGAACATTGCCGCCATGCTGGCCCCGCGTGCTCTGCCCGGCCTTGGCATAGGCCAGGGCATTGGCAGCACGCACTTGTTCGAGATTCTTCATAGTCTCATCCTCCTTAGCCGAGTTTCACCGTGCAGAAGCCCAGGCCGGTGGTGCCGTCACCGCCGAATTGGAGCACCGGCCTTTGCTCAAAGAGGTCGGCCAGTTTGTCGAGTTCGGCGCTCGCACGGGCCAGAAGCGCCAGAGGGGCAAAGAACAGTGCCTCGGCTGGCACGGCTTCGAGGTTGAACAAAGCCCCCTTCTTGGCCGTGCCCTTCTGCGGATCTATGCCGACGTGCTGGCTGACCTCGCAGGCGGTCTTCACAAAATGGGCGAAGTCGCCGTTGCTCAGCAGGACGAAGCGGCCTTTGCCGGCCTGCCAGAACCGGGTCGTCGAGGAGCCCGAGCAGGGCAGTCTCCCACTCGGTCGGGAACTTGCCCGCGTCGCCGGGGGCGCGATTGAAGCGGTATTCCTCCAGGACAACGCCTGTCTGTCCATTGCGCGAGATGGTCACGGTGTCCCCGGCCAGGCACTTCATATCCTCGGGTTCGCACGGAACCTTGAGATCGCCGAGAGGGCCGTGCTCACGCAGAAATCTCTCCAGCGTAAGCGGGCAGATCGTGAACGCGAAGCTGCCTTTTGCGGAGCGCACTGGAAATGCCAGCAGCTTGGCTTCTCCAACTGACACGCGCCCGGCGTCTTCTTGTGTGCCGAAAATGGAGGCCACGTGCCCATTTGTGCCCTTGTCGCGAGTGGCGGTGTCGCGGAGGACCCCTTTGAGACTGCTGCCTGGAATCACGGGAAAGCCCGTGTGCCGCTCCCGGATGATAGGCTGGTCAATAGCGCCCACGCTTGAGCCAGCGCCCACGTGGAGGGGTGTGCGCGTAAACAGATAGAGAATTCTGGACTGATTCATAGTTGCATTTTGCCTTGAAGGTTGGCGGTCATTCACGTCTTTGGACGTCCCGCGACGTCTTCGTAAAATTGCCATGTGCCGCAGACGCCCAGGCCGAAGCCTTTTTCACCGAGCAGGGTGCTGCGGCGGTTCTTGATCTCCGTGCCGTCGGCCGCCCCGTGCCAGTTGAGAGCGTTCGCGAGGGCAACGGCAGCCTCTGGCGACTCGGCCTCGAAGTAGTAAACCGCCCCAGCGGGGACGGCGAGATGGGCGGATTTGGCACCGCCATCGGCATCACGCTCCGGGTCCGACGCGTTCGGCAGCGCCCATCCCGTGACGACCAGAGGTTTGGGCACGAGGGCGGCAGCCAGGCGGGCAGGAATCTCCCGGGCGTTCCCCTCGTCCGTGGCGTAGCCCCTGCCAGCGTAGTTCAAGTTGCGGCGGCGACGACGTTCCGTCTCGTCCACGGTTCGGAGGAGCACTGCGCCCGTCTCGGGACAAATCCAGTTGGGCAGCCACCCGCCGGGATGGAAGCAGGTTTCGGTGCTACGCTGGGACTTTCCAGCCGGGATCTCTGGCCAGACGGCGGGCGAGAGCAAGACCCACTTCACCAGCCAGCGTTTGGCTGAGGCATCATCGCTCGAACGAAAACCATTCGTCAATCCACGCGGCAGGGGGGGCGATTGAAGTGGCTTCAATTGGGCTGTGCACATGCGCTGCTGCCCGCCGACGACGATCTGAGTCGGGTGGCCATTGAACAGCAGTTGGAGCAGGTCGCGGCTCTCCATGTGGCCGTCACTCAGCTTGTCCATGGCCTGCGCGAGCACGCCCAGCCGAACGCCCTCGCGAAGCCGCAGATAGTGCGCCGTGTAAATCTTCCCGGCTGCGCTCCCTTGGCCGGTGGTTTGCGTCTCAGGGTCAATAGCGATGCCCAGGCTGGCTTCCTTGTCGGCGATGGATTCGTCGGAAAGGAAATGAGAACGCTCAGTGAAAGGCTCCTCGCGCAGGTAAGCCTCGAAGGCTTGAATACTGATCCACGACTCAGCACCCCTCTCCTTGCGGGGCGGCTCCGTATTGGCGATGGCGTAGCAAAGAGGCGCCGGCAGGCTGCTGCCGGCCCACTCGCCATGCGCTCTGTGGCCACGCGCCGGCTGCAACGTCACCCTCAGCGAGCCGTCTTGCTGGGCGTCTTCCGGGCGAGCAAAGAACCAGCGGTCCTTGCCATCCACAGGGAAGGGTCCGGCGGTAAGCAAAGAACCGAATTTGCGGTCCCGTTCCTCGAAGTAGTGCCCGCTGCGTCCGCGCCGGTGCCGGTGGAGCTTCTGACCGGTCTGCGTCTCCAAGTCCGCCCGATGAAGCGCGGCATGGAAAGCGGCGTTGATGACGTTGGGCAGCGGCCAAGCAGCGCCGTGGCCGGCCAGGGACCCGGTCATGGGCCGCCCGTCGCGAAAGAACAGCACATCGGTGGGTTGGAGGAGGATGGTGTTCATAGCGGGGGATTCTGCGGGTCAAGTCTCTGGCCTGACGGCTCTGGCCTTCTCGGAAGGCCAGCCGCGAGCGTGCAGTGGCTGGCATCGGATTCGGAGACTGCAAGAATTGACGGACCCGAGGTCTGCCCCACGGGTCGCTGGTTTGGCCGGCTGACTCATGATTCGGCATCCTGTTCGTTGCGGGTGCGATGGGCAAAGGCGACGGTCTGGCAAAGACCGATCAATTCAGCCAGCAACCGTTGGCATTTCGAGTCCGCGGCGCGCTTGCCGGCTGGCGTTGGCTTGTCACAGCCCTCGGCTACCTTCGTAAGGAACCCTGTCAATTTTGGTCCGAGGTCCGCTCGCACAATCTCGGCTTGCCCAGGTGCGGACTGCCGGGAAACGGCGTGGGCGAATTCCTTCTCAATCACCGTGGCGGCATCAAAGCCGTTCGCATCGTCCAGCCTCGCAAGGCCGGACCCCGAGGTGCGGTAAGGATCGAGGAGTTCAACGACCCGGTAAGGGAACTTGCCGCTGAGTGTCCCGGCGTCCAGAGCACTGGCGATGGCATCGTAGAGATCCAATCCGCCACTTTCCCATTTCGTGCCCCATTCGATGGTCTCGCCGGAGCGCTTGAAGAGGGTGACTGCGACGGCGCTCCGCCCGAGTTGCCCTTTGGCACGCCGCTCGGCATCCTGGGCGGCGCGGACAATGTCCTGGAGCGGTGCCTTAAAGTGCCCGATCGCGATGCCGACGGAACAGTCAGCGGCGGGGCCAGGGACAAGGAAGGGGATGGGGCGGTTCTCCTGGTCCACCTGGTCCAACCGACAGACGAACCCAGGGGCTTCGCAACCAAGCAAGCAGCCCTCAGACGCACGCTTCTGGTAGTCGGGCACGGCTGGCGCTTGGCGATCTCCTTGCTGCTGGCTCTCATGGCGCGCGCGCAGCAGGCGGGCGTGCTGTTGGAGAAAATCTCTCACCGCTGGGGAACCCCTGAAAGCCAACCGCAAAGCCTTGGCGCACCCCAGCGCTGTGTCGGCCGGCAGGAGCGCGACAACATCGTCGCCGCCAGCGTAGATGAGCCGACCGTCGAATGCCTCGACGATGGGGCGGGCGCAGAGCAGCGCAAAGTTGCTTAGCGCCTCACCGAACTGAAGGTGGTAGCTGGCCGAGAGTGGGCGCCGGCCTTTGAGGAAATCCTTGAACTCGGGTTTCTCGAAATAGGACTTGGACCCGACTCGCTGGGTACTGGAGCCGTCGAAATATTCCGCCAATTGACTGGAGAACGGCGGCGTCTTCTCCCCACTCACCCATTTGCCAATCTCGTCACCGTCGAAGGCGAGGACGGCAAAGTATTTGTCGGAGGAATCGGTGGCTTCGGCCTCTTCGTTGCCCGGATCATCATCCCGGCCGAACGGATCGTGGGCAGCAAGGCTGCGAGTGTTCGGCATCGGGAACTTATCTGATCCGGTCTCAAGCCCCCAAACGGCCTTAAGATGGGCGAGATGCCACAGCCGCTTCACCAGCGTTGCGGCGCTCAACCAGTCATCGTGTTTGAACAGAGACTTCCATGGGCCGCCGAGCTTCTCGGCCTTTTCCGCCCAAGTGCTCCCGCCCGCCACCGCTTCATCGCGGCCGGTCAGAGCGTCCTTGTTATTGAACGTGCCGGTTCGCCAGCCGCCTCTGTTAGCGGCCTGGAAGTGCCGCGTTTGCCGGACGGCATCGAGCGCCCAACTGCTGAAGGCAAGAATGACGGACCAACCGAGGCCGATGTTGTTGAGCTGTTCCTTCGGGCCGCGTTTACCTCCGACATAGTAGCGGCCATCTCGATGGTCCACCGGCATCTGCTGGGTCGCCATTCCCACGACAGCCGACACGCGCTCACGGGCTTTCCGAATCGGCATTTCGGCGCCGAAGCCGTCGGCGAGTTTCAAGGCGTCTTCCAGCGACTCCGGCCAAGGCGTGGCCTGCCAGGAGAGTGAAAGGAAGTGACCAGTCTGGGCATTGAAGCGGTCCTTGCGGTCGTCGGCTTTGATGCCGCCCTCGTCCTGGGTTAGGCCGGCCCTTTCGCATTCGGTCCAGACGCTGGCGGCGACCTTCTCCCATTCGGCCTGGACAGCGTCCGCCACTTTGCGGCCCAAGTCGGCCGCGCGGTCCGCCGGCACCACGGCGAGGAAGACATTGGGCAGATTGGGTATGAGGATTTCGGGGTCGTGCCAGCCGAGCGAATCCCGTACAGTCCGACTGCCGATTCTCACTTGGCTCCAAAGCTCGTTACGCCAATTGAGGTCGAAGATCGGCTGTCCGCGCAGGTTCGGGAAGACGAGGGCGTCGGGACCGACTTCGGCTGAAAGTGCCTTCATTCCAGCCGCCATGAGCCACGAGAGCAGGTAGCTGCCGCTCCAGAGGTCGCGGATGCTGCGGGCGGCGGCAATGAACTCCTGCACCGGCCCAAGCTGGAACTTGAGGAAGGCGGGGGCTGGCACGGCGTGTGCAACGGCTTGATCAGCGCAGCCGGCCAGGGCGGAAACCACCTGCATGTGGGTCCAAATGGTGTGGTCGGGAATTCGCGTGTCTGCGGGAAGAAAGGCGAAGCGGTAATCACGTTCAACCGCGTGCTTTTGCCAGAGACGCCAGTGGGCGAAGAATCGGGCGCGCCATCGTAGGCCGCAGGGGTCAGAGGAGTCATCCGTAATGTCCCCAAACCCGGCGAGGACCGGTTGAACTGACTGGTCGGTTTCGTGCGCCAGGTCGCTCGTCACAAACTCGCTCTGGAATGGCAAAGTCAAAGCGTCTCGCGCTGCGGCAGGGCCAAGGGGATGGTGAAAACGGTTACGAACGCCGTCGAAATGGCAACGAACGCCGCTTGCCTGCCCAGACGGGAACGGAAGACGGTCGGCAGCGCTGGCGGCCCAATCCGGCTCACGACTGAACCCTTGGGCTTCCTCCTCAGAGAACCCGGCCTGCCGCAAAAGCGTCAACGCGAACGACTCGTGATTGGGTAGATCCAACGCCTTGCTCGGCGGGTCGTGGAGGAAGGCCCGGAGTTTGTTTTTCCAGTTTGTCATAGGCTCCATCGAGTCGCCGCGCATGAGTAGCGAGTCTGAAGGGTGGGCAGGGGCACTAGAAGCGTCCCGCCGTCGTTCAGCGGCATTGCCACCAGGTTCCATGCGGCTCTTTTTTTCATCGCATGCATCTTGCGCCCGATCACTGCTGGAAACAAAGAAAAGGACGTCCGCACACGTCCAGTAGCCGGGCGCTTCCTCTAATGGGAGGCACTATGGCACTCTCGGCCGCCGATGCAAGCCTTTTTCATGCCCACGCCGGCCGCCTCAGAGCAGAGACCGCTCCTTAGGTTCAGTCCCACCCTTGCTTCATCCTAAAAACGGCAGTTGAAGAAGCTGGCAGAGCCCCAAGGGCCTGAAAAAGCCCTCTTCCGCCCCTACAGGGAGGAAAGGTCTCTTTCGGCCCTTACCTGGGGCTGCGCGCGGCGCGCTTCACCCCAGGCTTTCACATTGCGGGCCTTCGGCCCTCCGGGCCCACTTAGGCTAATTGGGCGTTGCTATGCGAAGGCGGAAGAAACGCCTGGGCGCATCGGGCACAGGAGCGGAAATGTGGAAGCGTCCGGGAGAGGTTTCCAGGAAATTCGCTGTGATGGGGCGCCATTGGAGAAGGTCGAGCGAGGTCTCCAGGATGAATCTTTGGCCGGGCGCTCCCAGACAATCCAAATTCACCGTTCGCAAGCCCGACGAGGCTGGGAAAGGAGTTCTCACCTCGCTCTGCCCCAAACTCGCGGCCAGAGCCACTCGGATAATCCGCACTGCCAGCGGATGGCCGGCCGGGGCGTTGCCGTTGATGGCGCCGCCGTTATCGGCAAAGGCGCCCGCCAGAATCGCGCCCGGATTGTTGATTGTGCCGGAAGCGCCCAGCGTGAGCGTGCCCTGGATGCCAAAGGTCACACCGCTCGAAGCCAGCGTGAGCGTCCCATCAACCGTGACTGAGCCGGGGAAGGTTGCAGAGTGATCGAGCTGGAGCGTCGCTCCGTTGGCGATGGTCAACAGGTTCGTGCCAGCCAGGACGCTGCCGCCGACGAGGCTCAAGAGGCCGCCACCCAAAGTCACGTTGCCGGCGATCACCACCCGATTAGTGCCATCGATGAGTGTCGTGCCCGGGCCAGACCAGGCGCTGCCGGGGAGGAAGGTCAGGTCACGCGCCGGCGTGCTGTTGTCGAAGTGCAATTGGGCATTGGTGCCGATTAGGAGGGTGCCCGCCATACCCAGGCTGGAGCCGGCCCCAAAGGCCAGCCGGGCATTGTCGTCCAGTTGCAGCGTGGCCCCGGCGGTCACACTCACCGGCACTCGCACCCACGATTCGTTATACCAGCCGCCCCCATAGCCGCCGACCTCCCACAAGCCCTCGTTCTCCACGCACCCGCTGCCTTGGAGAGCCACGGTGTTGTAACCACTGGGCCAGCGCATCGTGCCCAGGTTCACCAGGGGCGAATTAAGAGTGAGCGTGCCTCCGGTAAGAGCGAACTGGCCGGCGCGCAGTTCGATGGGCGCGTTGATGGTCCGGTCGGTTGGAATGCTCAGGACCGCATTGCCCTGGTTCAGGACGATGCCAGAGGCGGAGACGGAAGTGTCCAGGGTGACGGTGTAGGTGCCGACGGCGTCAATGACGGCCACCGTTCCGTTAGTGGGCAGGCCGGCGCTCCATTTGGAGGCGTCGCTCCAGTTGCCGCTGACGGCGTTTGTCCAGTGAGTGGCGGTGAGGGCTGGGTTGGGCAACACGGTGACCGGGATGTTGACGACCCCGCTGGCGCCGTTCTGAGCCACGGCGCCCAGGCTGAGAACGTAGCTGCCGGCGGCATCGTGGAGCGGGTTGAGTTGCAGGGTCACGGTGGCGGTGCCATTGGTGCCGAGGAGGCCAAAGCTGCGCGAGGCCACGGAAACGAAGGCCGGCGGGGGGTTCGTTGGGACAAAGTCCGCCTGCAGGATGGGATAATCGGCGGTGATTTGGATGACGAGATTGGAAGATGCGCCCGCCAGAAGCGTGACATTGGTTGGGGCGTTGATGGTCAGGATAGAATTGGGATTGAAAATGGCGTTGAGCACAACGGAGGCCGGGGCGGAATCCGCCAAGCCATTGTTGACGGTGTAGCGGAAACGGTCGAGCACGTTGAGCCCGGCGGGCGGAACGTAAATAACCCGGCGCTGGGCATCGGTCACCAGGCTCGGCGTGTGAGTAATCGGCGCGCCCAGGGTGAGGCCATCGGGGGTCTGATACAACGAACCGTAAGCGGGCAATTGAATGATGCTGGCAGTCAAAGGACGGCCATTGGGATCACTGCCTGGCAGGGCAATGGTGAGGCTGGCGCCGGTTACGGTGTTGGTCAGGGCGCGGAATGGATACGTTGCGGTCGTCCAGGCCGGCTGGTTGGTGGCAGTGCCGCCGCCGAGCAGGAGCGGGTCAGCGCCGACCGTCAAGTCCGTCACAGTCCCGCCGCTGCCTTCGAGCATCGGCCAATAGCCCACGTAACTACTCAGGGCGTTTTGGATCCCACCGGCAGAAAGGGATGACCGTCGAGGGTGTTGCGGAGGTGTTCGAGCACCGGCAGGCCGTGCTTGCGCAGGGTCGCGATGTAACTACGGATGCGTGCGTGACAACGGGCGCCTTCCAGAGTGCGAAAGCAGCCAGATATCTCCACCCGGACCTTGATCATGCGGAAGTCGCGTTCGGCTTCGTTGTTGGTAAAGGGCAATGTGAAGTTCGACAGGAATGCCAGAATGCATTCATCGCAGCCCTGGAGCCGATCCAATAAGTTCTGTTCTTTGGATTGCTTGGGGCGCTTTTTCTTCATTTGCTCCGGGGTGAGCGGATTGGCTTGGCGGCCAGCGCGTATTACCTTCCTGTATTGCTGATACCACCGGTCCACCTCGGCTGGCGTCAAGGGTGCATCCCGAGCCTTTCGATCCTTGACGCACTTCAACATCTCCAGGAAGAGGTCGTAAAGGTCTTTGGCCCATTGTTGGTGGTGTTGCTCAAAGAGGAACACCAATTCGCGCATCAGGTGGCTTTTGCAGAAGGTGTGAAGGCAGTTCTCAAAGGTTAAGTAGCTGGCGTGGAAGTCATGCATCAACCAACCCTTGAATCGGGGGATGACGCCCATGGCTTGCATCGCCTCTTTGCCTCGGGTGAGTTGGACGCTCAAAAACGTCAGCAGGGGCGTGCAAATGACGTGCAGCCAATGGGTGACCTTGTTGATGGGCACGCTGGTTTCGTCGCCGTGGAGAATGGGTTCTTGGGGCAGGATTTCCACCAGGCGCTCTTCAAAAGGTTGCAGCCCCTGGTATTGTTCTTGGCGAGCGCTTTGCAGGGTGCCTTCACTGACGGCAAAGCCGAACATCTCCTGGCCCATTTCGCGGATGCGGCGGCTGGCCCCCTCTTGGGCGTCGTAGAGGTAGGTCAGCAAGGCGCGAAAGTTCTTCCCGTATTGGACCGGGGCTTTAATGTCGAGCGGAAAATCAGCCCGGCAGGTTCGCCCGCAGATGGGGCACTCTTTGATTTCAGCTCGATGCTCGGTGCATTCCAAGGTCAGCGTGGGCAAGTCGAAGACTTGGCGAGGCTCAAAATCCACCGCCGGTTCCTGGGAAAGATCCTCGCCGCACCCACACTCCAGCAGCGGATGAATCTGGATGTGCTTGGGCTTTTGGCTGGGTTGGAGGGTGCGACCGGGATGGCCGGGTTGACCGCCGGAGGGGCGCCCGGACTTTTTTCGCAGGCTCTTGGGTTTGGGCTTTTCGGGGCCGTCCGTGGAAGGAGGGCGCGAACTGTTACCGCTATTCTGGGAGGCCGCGTCCCGCAGGCGGGCATTCTCGGCTTGTAACTCCAAAGTGTAGTCGACCAATCCAGCCAAGTCGGCCCGGCCCAACGCCATGAGCCCGTTGCGGTCTTTAATCACAGAGTTGGCCAGGCACATCTGCAGTTAAAGGATAAAGGTAAATGTCCTTGCAAGGCGCATGGACCTGATTGTCCCGGTGCCGCTCATTCTGGCGGGTTCGTCCGCGGGTTTGGCCCACCCGAATCCAGTTGGCCGCCTGGTAAGCGGTGCCCCGGAAGCGGTCCGGTTGCACAAAGGTCTCCAGCAGGTAAAGACGATGATGGTAGCGCGCTTGCCAGTCGGCATCGATCCGCTGGGCGATTCGACCAAGAATGTGGCTGGCCAGACGCTGGACTCCAACCCAAGGCAAAATCAGGAACCGGCT
The DNA here is from genome assembly GCA_963749495.1 of uncultured bacterium. Classification (GTDB taxonomy): domain Bacteria; phylum Verrucomicrobiota; class Verrucomicrobiia; order Limisphaerales; family UBA8199; genus CAVQND01. The sequence continues at coordinate 721,030 of CAVVMW010000006.1, read as the reverse complement.
ATTGTTGGCGATCAACGGCAAGCCGGCAGCCCGTTGCTGGGCCGACCAACCGATCCACCGATCGCGAGGCGCGCACTGCCAGGCCGCCGCTCCAAAGAGCAGGCACGCCAGATCCGCTCCCGCGCAACTCCTAATCAAATAGCCCAGGTTCTCCCCAACTGGGCCGCCATAGCTCAGGTAATGGTGCCGGGCCAAATACCGCTGAAACCGAGGATAGTCCGGATGCCTGGGGCGGACCACTTGCACCTCCAGGGGCAGCAGCGAAGACAAGTCCGCCCGGATCGGCTCAGGAACCACTGAGTCAAAAAGCTCGAGACTCAGCAGCGGACCTCGTCCAACCGGCATTCGCCGGCGTTCCGGCAGTGCAATGAGTTGGCGCCGCTGCAGCTTGAGTAACAGCGTCCGAGCCGCCATGTCTTTGAGCTGGCCGGAGGCCGAATACCATTGCCATCGCTGAGCCAACACCTGCGACAAGCGCCAGCGGCTCCAAAGCGGATGGGCCTCAATCAAGGCCCTAATCTCGCCGATCTGGACGTTACTGATTTTGCGGCCTTGAATGATTTCGGCTTCGAGCACGCGCCCAGATTACCAGGTGGATTTGGGGGAGTCCCGTACAAAATCAAAGTATTTTGCGGCCTCTCTCCGCCGCTGTTCACCCGGCCCCGCTCGGACCTGAGTAGTTACAAAAAAACTCAATATTGGTGTTGACTTCAAGTCAACATTTGGTATGTTTCGCTCATGATGCAAACGGGATTTGGTGCTAAACTGCGGGAACTCCGCCAGGAAAAGGGCATGACGCTTCGCGCGTTGGCTGAGGCGGCTGGGGTGGATTTTACGTATTTATCGAAGATCGAGAACGACCGATTGGACTATTTGCCGGGGGTCGAAACGATTCGTGATTTAGCGAAAGCTCTGGAAGTTGACGCGATGGAATTGCTCCAGTTGGCAAACAAGCTGCCACCTGAGCTCGCGAAGCTGGCGGGAAGTGAAAAAGCTCGCCGGTTTTTTCAGCGGGCTCAAGAGATCGCTTCTCCTAAGGACTGGGACGCTTTGCTTGATCTTCTGGAATCGCGACAATCCGCTCGCCCTGGAACGAAAAAGGAAAAAGGAAATGGATGAGCTTTCAATGGTCCATTTCGACTGACAGACTGTTGCGGTAAAAAGGAGTTTAATGTATGAGCGAGTTATCCATTATTGCGCACGACTACGCTTTGAACGCGGAGTTCGCGCGGAAATTCAATGACGCCGTCTTGACTCTTAAGCGGCGCTATTTATTGGGCCGGGTCGGCAACGGAGAAACTGACGAGACGGTCAAACAGGCCCGGCAGGACCTGAAGTCTTTACTGGATTCGCTGGTCGCGGCGCTACAGGACGAGGGCAAGCCGTGGACTGCCGACCAAGCGCAGGTGCCGGCCGACGTGCTGGAGCGGCTGCGCAAGCGTGCGAAAGGCGAGATGCAGGAGACGATCACTGCACTGCGGGGAGTGGTGGATGACCTGGCGAAGGGGGCGGCGCTGCGCGAACCGGCGTTCAGAGTCTTGGACATTGTTTGCGAAGCGGCAGACGCGACGGCTTCCGCGGCCTTTCGACGGCTGCGCCGGATTTGATGGCGAGTCTGCTCCAAAAGCTGTTGTTGGATCTGAAACGCCGGGGAGATTGGATCCTGGGCGAACTGGCCGCCGTGGAGAAGGGGCTGCCGGCGGATTTCAACACGCACCGGAAGGAAGCGGCTCAGCGGCTGACCCGGTCCGTGGCCTGGATTGAACATACCCTTCGCGATCCGGACCTGGCCGATCCGAAGCTTGAGCCGAACTTCTTTAGGGATTTCAAGTTCAACGGGACGCGGCCACGTTTGCGGCGTACGAGTCCGCGGCGATCCAAGCGCTCCGGGGCAAGCTGGCCGCGGTGAATCTCCCGTCTTCATCCTGAAAATAATCAATGGCGTATTGCTGATAACGCCCAGGCTTTGCGCTTGCCCGCCGGAGGATCATTCAATAAGAACAGTAGGCCACTGAACCAGTGAACATCCTCGGCATCTCGGCATTTTATCACGACAGCGCGGCGTGTCTCGTTCGCGACGGCGCGGTGGTGGCGGCGGCCCAGGAGGAGCGGTTCACACGCAAGAAACATGACGCCGCCTTTCCGCGCCAGGCCGCCGCCTACTGCCTGCTCGAAGGCGGCATCGACGCCGCCAGCCTCGACGTGGTGGCGTTCTACGAGAAACCGTTTCTCAAGTTCGACCGCATCCTGCACACCTACCTGGCCTACGCCCCGGCCGGGCTGCGCTCGTTCCTGATGGCCATCCCGCTCTGGATACGCGAACGCATCTGGATGAAGGACCTCATCCGCACGGAACTCGGTTACCAGGGCAAGCTCATCTTTGCCGAACACCATGAGTCCCACGCCGCCGCCGCCTTTTTCCCTTCCCCGTTTGACGAGGCGGCGTTCCTGACCGTGGACGGCGTCGGGGAATGGACCACGACCAGCTTCGGGGTGGGCCGCGGCAACCGGGTGGAAATCCAGAGCGAATTGCAGTTTCCTCATTCCCTGGGCCTGCTCTACTCGGCCTTTACCTACCTCACCGGGTTCAAGGTCAACTCGGGCGAATACAAGCTCATGGGCCTGGCCCCCTACGGCGAGCCCAAATACGCGGACCTCATCCTGCGCGAGTTGCTGGACCTCAAGGCGGACGGCTCGTTCAGGCTGAACATGCGCTATTTCAACTACGGGGTAGGCCTGACCATGACCCACCGCCGGCTGGAGCGGCTGTTGGGCGGCCCGCCGCGGCGGCCCGAATCGCGGTTGACACAGCGGGACATGGACCTGGCGCGCTCGATACAGGATGTGACGGAGGAGATCCTGTTGCGGATGGCGCGGCACGTGCGGCGGCAGACCGGGTGCCGGCGGCTCTGCCTGGCGGGGGGCGTGGCCCTCAACTGCGTGGCCAACGGGCGCATCCTGCGCCAGGCGGTCTTCGACAATATCTGGATACAGCCGGCCGCTGGCGATGCCGGCGGCGCCCTGGGCGCCGCCCTGCTCGCCTGGCACCATTACCTGGAGCAGCCCCGCCAGGCCGATGGCCGGACCGACGCCCAGCGCGGCTCGTTCCTGGGCCCCGGCTTTTCCAAGGAGGAGATTCGCCGCTTCCTGGCCCAGCGCCAGGCCCCGTTCATCGAGCTGAGCGATGAGCAGTTGCCCGAACGCGTCGCCGACCTCATCCAGGCGGGCAAAGTCATCGGCTGGTTCCAGGGCCGGATGGAGTTTGGCCCGCGCGCTCTGGGGGCGCGCTCGATCCTCGGCGACGCCCGCTCCCCCAAAATGCAGGAGTTGATGAACCTCAAGATCAAGTTCCGCGAGAGCTTCCGGCCCTTCGCCCCCACCGTCTTGCGGGAACGGGTCTCCGAATACTTCGACTTGGACGGCGAAAGTCCCTACATGCTCCTGATCGCCCCCGTGGCCCGGCGCCAGCGCCGCCAACTCTCCGCCGCCGAACAGGCCCGCTTCGGGCTGGAAAAACTCCTGACCCTGCGCTCAACCATCCCGGCCGTGACCCACGTTGATTTCTCCGCCCGCGTCCAGACCATCACCGAGGCCGCCCACCCGCTCTTTTACCGCCTCATCAAGACCTTCGCCGACAAATCCGGCTGCCCGCTCATCATCAACACCTCGTTCAACGTGCGCGGCGAGCCGATTGTCTGCACGCCCGAGCACGCCTACCTCTGTTTCATGCGCACTAACATGGACTGCCTGGTGCTGGGCAATTTCCTGCTGGAAAAAACCGAGCAGAAGCCGCTCGACAAGGACATCGATTGGCTCAAGGAATTTGAACTGGATTGACGGGGCGCCCGCGGAGTGCGTGATGTCCAACCACCTTCGAGAACTCAAACAGAACGTGAAACGTGAAACGTGAACCTTGGGCGATGATCAACGACCTCCAAGAACTCAAACAGAACGTGAACCCTGAACCATGAACCTTGAACCCTGAGCCATGCCCGATGATCACCGACCTTCGAGAACTCAAGACCGGCGCGCGGGAGTTGCGCAAGTTCGGGTTGTTAGTCGGCGGGGTCTTTGCCGTCCTGGGCCTGGTGATGTGGGCGCGCGGCAAGGGATATTTCCCTTGGTTCCTGACGCCAGGCGCCTGCCTGTTGGCGTTTGGCCTGGCCCTGCCCAAGGCCCTCAAGCCGGTCTATCTGGGCTGGATGGGCCTGGCCCTCGCGCTGGGCTTTGTGGTCTCGCATGTGATTCTGACCGCGTTTTTCTTCCTGGTGATCACCCCGATCGGCCTGGCCGCGCGGGTGCTGGGCAAGGACTTCCTGCGCCTCAAGCTTGACCGCCAGGCTCCCAGCTACTGGATGCACCGCCCGCAACCCGGCCCCAAAACTCCGAAGGAATATGAGCGGCAGTTCTAAATCGAACGACCCAACATTGGCACCTTTGTCGCAGCCTTTGTCGCAACCTTCGTCGAGAAATGGCGCATTCGACAAAGGCCGCGACAAAGGCTGCGACAAAGGTCCGCCCGCCCCCTATGCCTGACGCGCCTTTAACCGTCGCCTGGCTCTCGGATTACCCGGTGGAATGGCTGCCGGATGTGCCGGAGCCGTTGAGGGCCTCGCCGCGCCGGCACGGGGCGACCTGGCAGATGGTCCTGCTGTCGGAGTTCCAGAAAGACCCGGCCCTTCGCATCGAGGTGATCGTCTTGCGGCACCGGATCGAACGTTCCTTCTCCTTCGAGCGCGACGGGACGAGGTTTCACGTGCTCAAGGCCCCGCCGTGGCTGCGGGTCGGCTCGCTCTTTTGGCTCGACACACTCCTGATCCGGCGGGTGTGCCGCCGCACCCGGCCGGACCTGGTCCATGCCTGGGGCATGGAAAAGGGCGCCCCGCTCGTGGCCCATCGCCTGGGCCTGCCCTATGTCATGACGGTCCAGGGCCTTTTCGCCTGGTACAAGGAGCGGGTGCCCATGCCCCGCTACGACCGGTTCATCGAGCGGCTGGAACGCGCTTGCTTCCGGCGCGCGCCCGTGGTCACCACGGAATCCAACTACGCCGTCCAGTACCTCCGGGCCCGCTATCCGCAAATGCGCATTCAACAGGCCGAGCACGCGCCCAACCCGGCCTTCTTCCGTGTGCAGCGCCGGCCGCAGACCCACCCGTTGCGCCTCATCTCGGTCGGGACGCTGGGCCTGCGCAAGGGCACCGATTTGCTCTTTCAGGCCCTGGACCGCCTGGACTTCCCCTTCCAGTTGCACCTGATCAGCAGCGGCAACGCGCACTACCTCGACTCCCTCAAGCCGATGGTCTCCCCCGCCCTTTGGCAGCAGGTCAACGTCCAGCACCTCCTCCTGCCCGACCAGGTCGCCAAGGCACTCGAAACCCCGGTCCTGCTCCTCCTGCCAACCCGCGCCGATGTCAGCCCCAACGCCGTCAAGGAAGCCGTTGTCGCCGGCCTTCCCGGTCGTCGCCGCCCAAACCGGCGGCATCCCCGACTACGTGACTCCAGGCAAGAACGGCCTCTTGTTTGCTCCCGGCGACCTCGATGGCTTCATCCAGGCCATCCGCGCGGCCGCCGCCGACCCGCTCTTCGGCAAGGGCCTGGTCGAACCCGAAACCCTCGCCCGCGCCCGCGCCTATCTCTCGCCCGAGTTGATGGCGAGGAATTTCCGAAAGGCCTATGAAGCTGCCAGAGAACGCAGAGGTGGCACACAAAGGTCCTGATCCTCAGAGCGGTCCAGCACGCGCGTCGCGTAGCGACGCAGTGAAGGTAGCCGTGGACCTCGGTCCACGGTTTGCGGCCTTGGAAGAATCGCGCGTCGCGTAGCGACGCCTGAAGGCTTCGCGATGGCAGATGAAATCCTGTTTTCAGGCGTCGCTACGCGACGCGGGTGGTCCTCAGGCGGGGGTCCGTGGACTGAAGTCCACGGCTACCATCAGGCACCGCTACGCGGTGACTGAAGATCTTCATCCCGAGCCCAGATCTACGGCTTTCACCAGCAGCTCACATACCCTGTCCACGTGCTCGGTGCTCATCCAGGGCGAGAGGGGCAGGTTGATGACCTCGGAGCTGAGACGAAAGGTGGCTGGGAACTGCTCGCGGTCAAGGTGCGGGGGGAAGGTCCAGAGCGAGATCGTATAAATGCCGCCCTGCCACAGGCGCTGTTTGACGGCATTGCGGATGGCCGCATTGACCCGCACGGTGTAATGGCTCAAGGCCGTGGGGGAGGATTTGGGGCGGGTGATGCCTTTGGCCCCCTGGAGGTTCTGTTCATAGCGGCGCGCCAGGGCCAGGCGGGCGGCGTCAAAGGCCGGCGCTCCTTCGAGGTTCCACAGCGCCAGGGCGCGGTCCAGGTGGGTCGAGGGCGCTCTCCACTCCGCCACGCAGGTCCGGTCGTCCGACCACTCCGGCGGGAGCCTGGCCGGCGGCGGCGTGGCCGGCTCCGGCGCGCGCTTGCGGCCCGGCAACCGCGCCGCCCGCGCCAGCAGGGGCCGGCCCCGATAATAAAGCCGCCACGTCAGGGCATAGACCGAGGGGTAATGGGCGGCCGTGCGCAGGGCCACCCGCAGCGTGCGGCGGGCGAACAGACCGGCGCCACCAGCACCGGAACCCGAACCGGCGCGGGCCAGCGCCAGGTCGCGCTGCTCGCGCACTGCCTCTGCCAGGGCGCGCTCGCGGGCAAAGCCCATCCCGCCCCAGCCGGCATACATGCTCTTGCCGTTGCCGAAACTGATGACCGCAAAATCCTTGGTCCCTAACCTCTGGAACAGCGCCGGGACCGGCACGGACATGGCCATGTCCACAATACGCACCGCCGGTTGCGAGGGGGCCGCCCGCTCCAACTCGGCCAGGTCGTAGGTGTGCCCGTATGCCTCACAGAGCACCAGGCCGTGGCCCCCGTTCTCCCGTTGGGCGATGGCATGCCGGTCCATCAGGAAATCTCCGGGCCCCGGCTCCAGCAGACGCACCGTCCCCCCGGAGCGCACCATGGCCTCGTGTACGACCGAGCAGGTGAACGCCGGGCCGATGACGTTGTCCTGGGCCTGGATTGCGGCCCTCAACGCCCAACAGATCCCGGCCCTGGCCGAGGGCAGCCACACCGCCCACGCCCCCCCGCTCGCCTCCGTATGGGCCTGCTCCAGCCGCCTCAAGCTCCGGCCCTCCGTCGCGCCCAGGCACGCGGCCATGACCCTCCCCAGACCGAACGCGGGCCGATGAAGCGGAATCATAATGCTGAATCCGGCGGTTGCACCCGCCGTGTTGAGGATGTCATGGGTCGGACGAGTCGGACAGGTCAGACAGGTCGGAAGGGTCTGACGGGTGGGTATTCACCTGCGGCTGATCCGCCCCCAGCCGCCGTTCGTATTCTGCCAGCAGCCGGTCTCCGTAGTCCTGCCAGGCATTTTGGACCGACCCCTTGCGCCAGGCGGCCTCGCCCATCCGGCGGTTCAACTCCGGGTCGGTCGCCAGCCGGATCATCGCCCGAGCAATGTCCTGGGGGTCCCGGCCGCGCACGATGAGGCCCTGGACGCCGTCCTGGACCAGGGTCGTGGCTCCGCCCTCATGGGTGCCGATCAAGGGCAGGCCGGAGGCGAGGGCCTCGACTTGCGAGCGGGCGATGCCCTCCTCCTGGGAGGGGAAGACAAAGGCGGTGCAGTTACGCAGCAGCGGGGCCAGCTCCGCATGGGTGAGCTGCCGATAATGGGTGAAGCTCCCTTCCCATTTGGGGCGCTCGCGGCGAAAATCGCATTTGTAGTCCCCCACGCAAATCAGTTCGGCCTGCGGCAGACGTTCCTTGACGATCTGAAAGGCGCGGAACAGGTATTGGTGGCCTTTGCGCAGACAGATCGTGCCGACGTTCACAAACCGCGGCTTGTCCGGCAGTGCGGTCCGTTTCTGAAAAACGGCCGAGTCCACCCCCATCGGGTTGATCAGCACCTTGCCGGCGGGGATGCCGTTGAGTTCCATCGATTCCTTGCAGAATTTGGACTGCACAATGACGAGGTCCGCCCGTTCGATCTCCCGGTTCATGCGGGCGAACATCCACCGGGGGATGGGGACCTTTTCCCCCGGGCACCACAGGTCGCACTCGCGCTGCCAAAAGCCGAAGTAAGTTGTGGGGTGGGTGTTGGGACAATCGACAACCTTGAGGGCGCCGACCCGTTCGGCGCCGTCGAAGAGTTCGCTGGCGAAGCCGACGATGCCCTGGGCGGCCTGGAATTGGGGGCAGCGGGCGGAGCGCAAGCCGGCCTGCAGCCAGGCCCGCCACAAGCCGATGAGCCAATAGGTCGCGCGTTCCTGCCAGATCTGGGGGGTGAAGTGGTAAAAGGGCTTCATCGCCAAGTGATAGGGCCAGCAGCGCCGATACTCCGCCGACGGGGTCCCGAGCCGGTTGCGGTCCGCCATCCAGAGGCCCGCCAGGGCCTGCCTCGCCGAAAAGGCCAGGGCGGTCCGCTCCAGATGCCAGGAGCGAGTCGTCGTCAACAGCACTCGCATGCGCCTCTGATTCTGCCGTAGCGCGCCCCGCCGGCTCAAGGCATTTTAGATGTCGGTTCTCACTCCCTCAGCGTGACCCACTCTTTGGCGATGGCGTACCTGGTGAGGCCGGCGATGCTGTGAATGTTGAGCTTGCGCATGATGCGCTCGCGATGCGTCTCGACGGTGCGGACGCCGACCTCCAGGCGGGTGGCGATCTCTTTGTTGGTCAACCCTTCGGCGATTTGGATGAGCACCTGGCGCTCGCGGTCGGTGAGTTCGCCGGCGGGTGTTTTGCCGGCGCCCCGCACGAACTGGTTGAGGGCCAGGCGGGCCACCTCGGGGCTGAAGAAGGTCTCGCCGGCCTGGACGGTTTGGATGGCTTGCACCAACTCCTCGGCGGAGGCGCCTTTGAGCACGTAGCCGCGGGCGCCGGCCTGCAGGATGCGCAGGACGTGCTCCGAGTTGCTGTGCATCGAGAGGATGAGCACCTTGATGTTGGGCAGTTCCCGGCGCAGGACTTCGGTCACCGCCAGGCCGTCCATCTGGGGCAGGTCCAGGTCCAGGAGCGCGATGTCGGGCGCCAGTTCCCGCGCCTTGTTGAGCGCGGCCTTGCCGTCGCCCGCCTCGCCCACGACCTCGAAATTGGGCTGGCAGGCCAGGCAGGAGCTGATCCCTTTGCGCACGACCGGGTGGTCATCCACCACCAGCAGCCGGATGCGCAGGCCGGCCTTGCGGCCCGCTTCCGCCGCCTGCGCCCGGGACGGCGCCCCCGCTCCTGCCGGGGCCAGGACCGAAACCGCCGGTCGAGCGGGCCGGTTCGCCTCTTCAACCTGTTTTCCTCTCTGCGCGGCACTCATGCTCTGCGGGATTGTCAACTCACGCCGGGTTTTCGCGCTGCACCCACGATGTGGCGCGCTGGGTCAACTCGGCGGAGTTCTTCAGGTTGAGCTTGCGTTTGATCTGCTCGCGGTAGTACTCGATCGTCTTGATGCTCAGGTGGAGTTCGGCGGCGATCTCGCTGGTCTTCTTCCATTCGCCAATCATCTGGAAGACCTCCAACTCGCGGTCGCTCAGGTTCTCGGCCGGCGACTGCTTGGGGCTGGTCTTGCCGCGGAATTGCTGCTCGAGCATCCGGGCAGCCAGGGCGTCGCTCACGTAAAGGTTGCCTCCCAGCACCCGGCGAATGGCGGTCACCACCCTCTCCAGCGGCTCGCCCTTCATCACGTAGCCCATCGCCCCGGCCCGGAATGCGACCTCCGCATAAACCGACTCGTCGTGGGCGCTGACCACCAGGACCGGCAGCTTCTCATACTGCGCCTTGATGTTGCGCATCAACTCCAAACCGCTGCTGTCCTTGAGCGAAATGTCCGCAATGACCAGGTCGGGCCTCACCTTGGCGATGGCGCTCAGCGCGTTGCCGGCGTTCTCCTCTTCGCCGCAAACCACCAGGTCCGCCTCCCGGTTGATGATCTGCGCTATGCCGTAGCGCACCACGGCATGATCGTCCACCAGCAGGATGCGGCGGCGAGTGTCGCGCGTCTGGGTTATTTTGAGAGGAGGCATGTTAGTCTGGATTGAATTCACACTTGACGCGGCGCCGGCGGACATCTCCGTCCCCTGTCACCGATATCTGCGCCATCCTGCGCCAACCGGCCCGCCGATGCAATCTTAAAGCGGGGCGCGATCCTGCGCCCAGAGCCTTTTCAGGAACTCGCATTCCGAGCCTTTGTCGCAGACTTTGTCGAGGCCTTTGTCGAATAGCGCCCAGTCCGACAAAGGTCGCGACAAAGGCTGCGACAAAGGTTGCCGCGAAGGTTGCGACAAGGTCTTCCTTTCACCGGCCCCCTTGACGGCGGCCAATGCGCCCATAGACTCTGGCTATGTCATTGGAACTGCAGCCCGGCGGCGCGGGGGCGCTGCCGCCACGGGATTCATGAGAAAGCCCTCCTTGCTGGTCATATTCCTGACCGTCTTCATGGACCTGGTCGGGTTCGGGATCGTGGTGCCGATGGTGCCGCTTTACGGCAAGCTCCTGGTGCCGGATACCGTCACGGCCGTGTGGGCACAGGGCCTGATCATCGGCGTCATCATCTCCGCCTTCTCGGCGATGCAGTTCATCTTCTCGCCGGTTTGGGGCAGGCTCTCGGACCGCCATGGGCGGCGGCCCATCCTGCTGTTGAGCACCGCCGGGGCTTGCGCCTCCTATGTGCTCTTTGCCCTGAGCACCTGGCTGCCCAACCACGCCGCCGCGCTCGGGGTGATGGTCCTCTCACGGATGCTGGCCGGCCTCTTTGGCGGCAACATCACCGTCGCCCAGGCCTACATCGCCGATATCTCGCCCCCCGAGCAGCGCTCCAGGATGATGGGCCTCATCGGCATGGCCTTCGGCCTCGGATTCATCTTCGGCCCGGCCATCGGCTTCATCAGCTTCAAGTCCCTGGGCCTATCCGGGCCGGGCTGGCTGGCGGCAGCGATGTGCGGGGCCAACTTCATCCTCGCCTTTTTCATTCTCGTCGAGAGCCTCAAGCCGACTTCCGAGCACGTGGCCCAAAGACCGCACCTGGACCAATGGCTGCACACTTTGGGCCAGCCGAAAATCGGGCTATTGGTCATCGTCTTCTTCCTGGCCACCTTCTGCTTCAGTTGCTTCGAGAGCACCCTCCCGCTGCTGGTCACGGAAAACTTCCACCTGGACCTCCAGCTCGACCAGAAATCGGCCACGACCGTCTTCTCTCTCTTTGTGTATTGCGGGCTGATCGGGGCCTTCGTGCAAGGCGGGGCGATTGGCCGGCTAGTCAAGATGCTGGGTGAGCCCAAGCTCATCGCGGTGAGCCTGGTCCTGACGGCGGCCAGCATGGCCTGGCTGCCGTTCATCGGCGGCGTCGCGCGGCTCTCCTGGGGCGTGCTGCTGCGGCACCAGGGCCTGCCCTGGGTGGCGATGCTCGCGGCCCTGGCCCTGCTGGCGGTCGGCACCGGCCTCACCCGCCCGCCTCTGTTCGGCCTGCTCTCCAACCTCACGCCCCCCCGCGAGCAAGGGGCGACCCTCGGGGTCGCTCAAAGCGCCGGCAGCCTGGCGCGCATCCTCGGGCCGCTCTTCGCCACGCCGCTCCTGGGTTACAGTCCCCCGGTGCCCTACGTGGTCTGCGCCGCCATCCTCCTGGGGACGACGTTCCTGGTGATGCGCGGGTTGTGCAGCAGCGGAGCGTAGGGATCCCGTCCCTTTTGTCCCTTCGGCAAGGGACAAAAGGGACAAAAGGGACAAAAGGGAGGAAAGGGACGTTCGCGTTGCGGCCTCCCAGCCACTCCCTCTTCGTCATTCGTCATTCGTCATTTGTCATTCGAGTCAAATCTCCCACCCCTGGCGATACTCCCGATGAAGCAGCAGAGCGGCCGGCTCGGAGTTGAGGACGCGCCCGCTGAGGGTGTCGTACTCGATGGGGCCCGGGACCAGGGTGGCGAGGTTGACCAGTTGCATCAACTCGGTCAGCGGGCCGCCGATGTCGAAACTGGAGAATGTCTTGCCCTTGCCCTTGCAGGCCTCGACCCATTCGCGGTGGTGGCCGGAGGAGGATGGCAGGTTTTCCGGCGGGCCGCTCTTGAAGCCCTGGAATTTCGACCTGGGCAACAGGGCGAACCGGGTGTTCCACGGACAATCCGAATAGATCGAGCCCTTGCTGCCGACCAACAGATCGCCCCAGCCGCCGCGCGGGTGATCCAGCAGGAGTTCCTCGGCAGGCTTGTCCTTGGCATAGACTGTCAGCTTGACCGGCGGCAACTGGCCGCGCGCCGGCAACTCGACCACCGCTACCATCGCCGAGGGATAGCCTTCGAGGTCCACCTCCGAGGGTTTGGCCTCAACGCGCACGACGATGCGCTCGGGAGCGGCGCCCGGCGGGTCCCACAATTGCTCCAGGCGCAAGGCGCGAAACATGAGGTTGCCCGTATGGCAGCCGAAATCGCCGACAATCCCGCTGCCGAAGGCGCGCCAACCGCGCCAGCTTGCCGGCACATAGCACGGATGGTAAGGCCGCTCCGGGGCCGGTCCCAGCCACAGGTCCCAATCCAGCGTCGCGGGCACCGGCGGCTGCTCCGTGGGCCGTTTCTGCGGCCCGTTGCCGCCGTCAAACCAAACGTGCGCCTCGCGCACCTCGCCGACGGCGCCGGCCCAGACTAGTTCGACGCCGCGCCTCAAACCGTTTTCCGCGCTGCCCTGGTTGCCCATCTGCGTGACCACCCCATGCCGCCGGGCTGTCTGGCGCATCACTCGCGCCTCGCGCACCGTGCGGGCGAGCGGCTTTTCGCAATAAACATGCTTGCCCTGGCGCATGGCCGCCACCGCCGCCACCGCGTGCGTGTGGTCGGGCGTCGCCACCAACACCGCGTCGATCTCCTTGCCCATCTTGTCGAACATCCGCCGGAAATCCGTGAAGGCTGCTGCCTTGGGATACTTCGGATAAACGTCCCCGGCGCGCGTCCGGTCCGCGTCGCAGAGCGCCACCACGTCCGCACCCGAGCCGGCAATGGTGTCCAGGTCCCCGCGGCCCTGGCCACCGACGCCGATGCCCGCCACATTGAGCTTGTCGTTCTCCGCATAAGCCAGGGCCAGCCTGCTGGAGGGCAATGCCAACACCCCCGTTCCCAGCGCCGAGGTCCTCAGAAAATTCCGCCGCGTCATGTTGAGTTTCATGGCGCAGAGCATAAGTAGATGCGGCAGCAAGGTCAACGGTTTCCCGCCGGTTCCGGCAGTGGTGCGCCGCAACCCGGAGGGTTGCCAGAAGGTAGCCGGGGGTCGCGGCGCCGCGACCCCCGGTCGGTGGCGGGCAGGATCCCGCACCCCGGAGGGGTGCCAGAATGCATGCGCACCTGGCCCGAGCACCTCTCTGGCATCCCTCCGGGATGCGGAAGCACAGCGTTCCGAGACCGGGGGTCTCGCTGCGCTTCGACCCCCGGCTACCCTCTTTCATCCCTCCGGGATGGATTCGGGCCCATCGCCGTTCCCAGGTTCTATTGTTCCTCGGACGGTCGTGCCGCCGAAGGCACCCCTCTTTCCCCTTGCTTGCTCGCCGCGTGGAAGCATATTTCAGTTTATGGAATCAACTGCTGCCGACACTGGAGTACCCGAAGGCGGGTGCCCCTCCGCCAACGGACCTCCAGGGCGCCGTCCGCCGCCTGGGCGAGCAGCTTTTCACGCTCATGGACGCGGCCGAGCCGCCCTCATTGTTCAGCAAGAAGGGGTTTTACGGCACCATGATGGAATGGGCCATGCGCGACGAGCGGTTCAAGACGCAGTTCTTCCGTTTCGTGGACGTGTTGCCGACCCTCACCTCCTCGGGCGAGGTGGCGCGCCACCTGCAGGAGTACCTGGGCCAGAACCAGGCGCACCTCTCTCCGGCGTTGCGGCTGGGCCTCAAGGCGGCCGGCGGCGCCGGCTGGCTGCTGGGCGCCGGTGTCAAGTCACAGGTCGCCGGCATGGCCCGCCAGTTCATGCTCGGCAACGATGACAAGGAGATAGCGGCCACGCTGCGCCGGCTCCACGACCAGGACATTGCCTTCACGGTGGATAGCCTGGGCGAGGCGGTCGTCAGCGAGGCGGAGGCGGACCAATACGCGCAACGTTACCTGAACCTGATGGAGATGCTGGGTCTGGAGACCGCCAAATGGCCGCACCCGTGCCGGAGCAATCTCTCTCCCCGGGGCCCGCTCCCGCACCTCAACCTCTCGGTCAAGCTCTCCGCCCTCTATTCGCAAATCCACCCCGCCGACCCCGATACCGCCATCGCCAGAATCTCGGCGCGCCTGCGGCCCATCCTCCGCCGCGCCAAGGAACTCCGCGCCTTCATCAACTTCGACATGGAGAGCTATGCCCTCAAGAACCTGACGTTGCGCGCGTTCACGACGATCTTCGCCGAGCCCGAGTTCGCCTCGGAACCGGCCTGCGGCCTGGCCCTGCAGGCCTACCTGCGCGATTGCGAGGCGGACTTGCGCGCGCTGATGGCCTGGGCGCGCGAACGCCGCCGCCGCCTGACCATCCGCCTGGTCAAAGGCGCCTATTGGGATTACGAGACTATCCTGGCCGGGCAGCGGCACTGGCCCGTGCCGGTCTTCTCCCAGAAGGCGGAGTCCGATGCCAGCTTCGAGGGCCTGTCGAGGCTGCTGCTGGAGAACGACGACGCCGTGGATGCGGCATTCGGCACGCACAACGTGCGCAGCATCGCCTATGCCCTGGCCCAGGCCGAGCGCCTCGGGGTAGAGCGCCGCAGCATCGAGTTTCAAATGCTCTACGGCATGGCCGAACCGATCAAGGACGCCGTCTTGAAAGTGGATTGCCGCCTGCGCGAGTATTGCCCCGTGGGCGAGTTGCTCCCCGGCATCGCCTATTTCGTGCGCCGCCTCCTGGAGAACACCTCCAACGAAGGGTTCCTGGCCAACAAGTTCGCCAAGGGCGCAAGCCGCGGCGACCTCCTGGAGGACCCGCGCGCCAAGGCGGCGGGCGGCCTGGGGCGGACGGCCCCAGGCCCCGCTCCCGCCGCTCCCGCTCCCGCCGTCCAACCATTCCGAAACGAGCCGCACACCGATTTCACCCTCCCGGCCCAACGCCAGAAGATGCTCGCCGCCATCCGCGATGCGCGCCAGAACCTGGGCCGGCGCTGCCCGCTGGTCATCGATAACTGCCCCGTCTCGACCCCGGATTGGCTGCCCTCGTTGAACCCGGCCAACCAGGACGAAGTCGTCGGCTATGCCGCTGAGGGCAAGGTGGCCCAGGCCGAATTGGCCCTGGCTGCCGCCCGCGCGGCCCAGCCCGGCTGGGCGCGCACGCCCGCAGCCGAGCGGGCCGCCATCCTCGAACAGGCCGCCCAACTCATCCGCCGGGACAAGGCCGCCCTCTGCGCCTTGGAAATGCTCGAAGCGGGCAAGAACTGGACCGAGTCCGATGCCGACGTGGCCGAGGCCATCGATTTCTGCAACTTCTACGCGGGGGTCATGCGCGGCCTGGGCCGTCCCCAGCGCACGCAGGCCGTTCCCGGCGAATCCAACTTCCAGCATTGGTGGCCTCGCGGCGTGGGCGTGATCATCGCGCCCTGGAATTTCCCGCTCGCCATTCTCACCGGCATGGCCGCTGCGGCCATCGTCGCCGGCAATGCCGTCATCCTCAAGCCCTCCGATCAGACGCCGGTCATCGGCGCCCGGCTGATGGAGTTGCTCATCGAGGCGGGCCTGCCGCCCGGCGTGGCCAACCTGCTCACTGGGCCAGGCAGCCGCGTGGGCGCCCATCTGGTGAGCCATCCTCGGGTCGATTTCATCGCCTTCACCGGCTCGAAGGAGGTCGGCCTCCGTATCTGGGAGGCGGCCGGGCGCACCGCTCCGGGCCAGGCGAATCTCAAAAGAATCGTCTGCGAGATGGGCGGCAAGAACTGCATCATTGTCGACAGCGACGCGGACCTGGATGAGGCGGTCGTGGGTTGCATCGCCTCGGCCTTTGGCTACCAGGGGCAGAAGTGCAGCGCCCTCTCGCGCGTGGTGGTCCTCCAGGACAATTACCAGAGGTTCGTCGAGCGCCTCGTGGCCGCCGCCGCTTCCTTGCGCGTCGGCCCCGCAGAGGAGCCGGGCGCCCTCATCGGCCCGGTCATCAACCGCGACGCCCAGCAGCGCCTCCTGGCCGTTATCGCCGCCGGCAAAGCCGAAGCGCGGCTCGCCTGGCAGGGCGTCGTGCCCGACGACCCCAGGGCCTGCTACGTCCCGCCCGTCATCTTCACGGACGTGCCCCCGGCCAGCCCCCTGTTCCGCGAGGAAATGTTCGGCCCGGTCCTGGCCGTGACGCGGGCCAAGGACTTCGACCAAGCCCTGGCGCTGGCCAACGACAGCGAGTTCGCCCTGACCGGCGGCTGTTATTCGCGCAGCCCGGTCAACCTCGAACGCGTCAAGGCGGAGTTGATCTGCGGCAACCTCTACCTCAACCGCACTGTCACCGGCGCCATCGTGGAACGCCAGCCCTTTGGCGGATTCAAAATGTCCGGCGGCGGCACCAAAGCCGGCGGACGCGAATACCTGGAGAATTTCCTGGTGCCGCGCGTCATCACCGAGAACTGCCTGCGCCGCGGCTTCGCCCCGGCGGAGGAATGACGCGGAGACGCGGAGACGCGGAGAGAAGTTCGTCCGAGGGAAGAACAACGGAGGCCTCGCATCCCTTTTGTCCCTTGAGTCCCTTTCGTCGGGCGCACGACAGAATTCTTCGGACGCACGCTGGAACGGGCAGCGGGTTGCCTTTTGGCTGTCCGCATCGCTCCATTTTAGCACGATAAGAACCGGTGAGGGCAGAGCTGTCGCGATCTGCAGATTTTGAGGATCAGCCTTTTGAGTGTCCGGCGACTTGTTCGCCACGCAGGCCGGTCAAGGCTGGTTCTTTGCCAAGGCCTCTTTCTTGCGGTCAATCTGGCGAGCCACATCCTCTTTGGAAACCACGCCACGTGCCAATGAGAGATAATCAAACGCCCATCCTTTGATGCGATCGAGCGCTTTCGGATCCTTCAACACTGTGTCTCGCAGATAATCAAATCCTTCCGCCACGCCCAAGAAAACGAGCTGCAATGCAGCTTCTTGTCGAGTCACGTCGGACTTGCCTTCATGTATGGCCTTCACCAATGACGGGATCGAGAGCTTTCCATAGCTGTTTCGAAAATGGTACGGCAAGAGCCGGGCAGCCCGTGAGTCCTCCATCATGAACGGCAGCAATGTGTCCATGTCGGCTGGATCGCGATGCCATGCGAGGCATATTAGCGCCTGCTCCTTTGCGCCCACTGCAAAAGGGCTGCGCGCGATCCCTAGCAGTTCGCCCTTCGCTTGAGGGGTGCGCGACACGCCGAGGTAGAGCGCAAGGGCATGATACACCCGGTCACTCTTGAGCTTGCGGAAATGATCGAAGCGCGGATACACCTGCTTGTCCAAGTCCGCGAAGAAGGCCGCGTTGTTCGACTCCGACTCAAAGCCCCCGAGGTACTCCATCGGGCTATACGCGCGAAATCGGTATAGAATCTCGATTGCACCAGCAACTTTGTCGGGGCTCGTGTCCGCCAGAAACGGACCGACACGTTTAATCATCTCCTCGCGGCGCGCCCAAGAGTGACCTTGCGCCATGCTGATGAACTGAGCGGCATCAGCGTCAGGGCCGTCTCGCTCGATGTGTGTGACCACTACGTCCAACAACTCATCCCAGAGGTTGGTGTGGGCGGAAAGGGATGACGCGGTGGTTGCCACTCCGAGGATGCAGCATAACAGAAAGCGTTTCATAGCTGTGTCGAACAATGAACATACAACGAGCCGTCTGTATATTGAACTCCATGAATCCACCGGGCAACTCGCTTCATAGTGGCGCCCCGGACGCACACCCCGAAAAACTACCCTGATGAGCGATACAGAAGCAAGAGAAAAGCCCGAAGCCAAGGAGCGAATCGCTTTGGTCCTTTTTTCGGGCATCCTTCTAATGTTCTGGCTCGTCAAGGTGCGAAAAGGGGTCGCCCAGTTAATGAGGTTGTCATAATAGTACATTCTCATTAACTGGGTGATCCCCTTTATAGCCAGGTGGGCGACCCCTTTACCCCTTTACGGCCTTGGTGGCCTCCCGCATGCACGGATTCAAGTTGCCGGTGGCCGTCCAGGTCCAGGGCGGAGCCTCGTTGGAACTGAGCTTCGAGGACACGAACGGGAGTTTTGGAAATGTGCGCCTCACCGGCCCGGGGGATTTCGTCTTCGAGGGACGCATCGAGGTTTGACCTGGCCCTTGCGCCGGGGCGGATCACCTCGCGCCGGGGCGCGAATCAGCTGGTGCGATGATCTGGATCGCCGCCGATAAGCTCGCCGAAGCCCAATCACTCTGCCAAACCCCGGTCCGCCAGCAGTTCGGCCCAACGGCGAAGATTCGCGGCGGTTTGCTCTCGCTCGGGTGGCAGTGCAATGGTTGCCGTTGCCATAAAGCAATCTAGTGTGGTGTCGCCGAAATGGCTCCATTTCGGGGACACCACATTGGCGCCATGCTGTGCCCTGCGTCAACCGAAGCCAGGCTAACGGCGGCCCCCCCTTTTTCAAGTGAGGTCCCACTCAATCGAGAAACCGGATCCGATTCGTCCAGTCCAAGTCCTTCTCGGCCCGCCACAACGTCACCAGGCCCTTGGCAATCGCGCCAATCGCATTTTGGCGGTACCGGCGGGAAACGTAAATAACCCCAGCGTGAGCCAGACCAACCTGCAAGCGATCCTTTACCGCCAGCGGAAAAGTATTCACGTCGTAGGTGATCAGGGTCAGCCGTGCCTCCCAAGCCAGAGCCAGTAGCCGCGCATCGGATTCGTGCAAATAGCTGCCGGCGTGCCAATCGCGCAGGGCAGTGATGTTGATCGCCGCCAATTTGCGGGAGGCTCTGGCAATCGCAGGCGGTACGTGGCTGTCGGTGAGCAGGCGCAGCATGTCACGCTGCGTTCAACTGACGCAAGGTTTCCTCAGTCATGTTCCCCGCCCGCTCGATCAACGGTTCGAGTTCCTCGGGATAGGCCCGGGCGTAGTTCATCGCCGCGCGCACCTTCGTCTCGGGCCATTGGTGGCGCTTCGCGGTTCGGGCGATGTTGTTCCCATTCTGACGCACCAGATCACAAATGAGCCACACCGCGCAACGCGTCCCTTCAACGTACGCCATCCGGCCGAGGGGCGTCTGGCGGAATTCAATGTGGCAGAAACGGTGCTGCCGCGCGATTTCCTCGGCATACTCGGCCAGCAAGTCGCTGGGCGTGCGCCCGTGGCTCTGGGCAATTTGGCGGATGGACTCGCTGGTGGCTTTCGGCATTCTCACGCCGAGCGTCGCCGTCTTCGTGCTCATGTTTCCATTGTAAACAACTGAGGCACCATGGTCAATACCGAACGAGCGCTGAACGCGCAGGCGGGCGCATCCGGCCGCGCGCGGGGGCAATGTCCGGATCCGCCCCCCGCAGGCCGCAGGAGGTGCTACGGGCCAGGAGATGGGGTCAATCCATAGCATGCCCGCTATTCCGTGGCGAAGGGTTTCAGGAGAATGCCATTTTTGCCCGGATGCTGTTCGTCCAAGTGACCGCACTGGCTCCCTCTGTTTGGCCGGTCCGACGCGGGGTTGGCCCCTATAATGAGAGCACCTCGATGGCGGAGCCCAGTGAGGCGCCTCGCAGGGCAGCAGGCGGCGGCTGACGCGCGGAGGGGCGCATCTCGACAGAACCACCACGGCGGAGAGAGGGCCGCGGGGCACCCCCTCAGTAGCCCGAAGGGCTTTTGATCATTCAGCCCAGGGTTGAACGCGCTACCCTGGGTGTGGGGCCACCAAACCCTCAAAACGCTGAAAGCGTTTCAGCAGCGATGCAACCCTTTCAGGGTTGTTGATCAGAGGTGGAGCGACCCAGGGTAGCGCGTTCCGGGCAACCCTGGGCTGAGTGATTCCGATCCCTTCGGGATGGATCAGGTTTGCCAGCGTTGGGCGTGACTCCTCATGCCGTGGTGGTACTGGACAGATGCGCCCCGTGCGGAGAGTTGGCTCCCTTTTTCATGGCATCTGCCCGCCGCTCCCTTATTCTGCTTTCATGAGCGTACAAAGCCCACCGGTTCACCCCGCGGAGGACATTCTGCGGACGATGGAGCGGATCTACCGCTACCGGATGACGACGACGTTCCGGGGGAACATCTCGATCCGGCAGGCCGACGGCGCCATCTGGATCACGCCCGCCGGGGTTGACAAGGGCGGGCTGCGGCGGGAGGACATCGTGTGCGTGAAGGCCGACGGGAGCGTTGTGGGCGCCCACAAACCCTCGTCTGAGTTTCCATTTCACCGGGCGGTCTATCTGGCGCGGCCCGACCTGTGCGCCATCGTACACGCCCACCCGGTAGGCCTGGTTGCCTTCAGCATCTGCGGCCAGGTCCCCAACACCCGCTTGCTCCACCAGGCCGAGCACGTCTGCGGCGAGGCCGGCTTTGCCCCCTACGCCCTGCCCGGCAGCGAGGCCCTGGCCTCGAGCGTGGCCGAGGCCTTTGCCCGGGGCGGCTCCTGCATGGTGATGGAAAACCACGGCGTGGTGGTGGGCGGCCAGACCCTGCAGCAGGCCTTTCAGCGGTTCGAGACGCTTGAGTTCACCGCCAAGACCATCATCACGGCCAAGACACTCGGCACGGTCAACTACCTCACACTCGAGCAGGTCGAATTGCCTCGCCGCACATTCGTCCCCATGCCCGCCTTCGAGCACAAAGGCGCCCAGCGGCGCGAGCTGGAGGTGCGGCGTTGATTGTGCGATTTCGTCCGCCGCGGTTGCCAGCAGCGCCTGCTCATCAGCACGGAAGGCAGTTTCTCGGCCCGCCTGGACGCCCGCTCGTTCCTCATCACCCCCTACCGCGTGGACCGCAACACGGTGGAGCCGGACGACATCGTGCTGGTGCGGGACGGCGCGGCCGAGGCGGGCAAGGCCCCAAGCCGGGCCAGCCGCAACCACCAGGCCATCTACCAGCGCCACCCCGCCATCCAGGCCATCGTCAACGCCTACACCGTCAATGCCACCGCATTCAGTGTCACCGGCGCCCTCCTGGACTGCCGCACCATCCCGGAGAGCTTCGTCTTTCTCCGCCAAATCGCCCGCATCCCCTTCGGCCTCCAGTTCCGGGACCCCGCCGCCCTCGCGCAGCGGGTCTCCGCCCGGCAGCCCATCGCCTTGCTCGACAACGACGGCGTGCTGGTCTGCGGCTCGAGCGTGCTCGATGCCTACGACCGCCTCGAAGTCCTCGAAGCCACCGCCGAGGCCGTCATCGACGCCCGCCACCTCGGCAAGGTCAACCTCATGTCCGATGAGGCCACGGCCGAACTGCTGCGCATGATGCACATGGATTCTGGTTGCAGCCCCGCTCCGCTCGGCCCAATATCGGACCCGCCCATGACCCTCCACTGCATGACAATATGAACTCCCAGAACCTCCCACGTGCCGCAAAGAAGACCGCTGCCGCATCGTTGCTCCTGCTCGCAGCCCAGTGCTTCTTTTGTCCATGCGCCGCTTTAGCCCAGACCTACGACGAGCCGGATCGCGCCGCGCCCGGGGACGCGATGATCCAGGCCTGATCTTCGGCAGGAGACCGAGAAGATCGAGGCGGGTTTTCCCGCGGACATCAAATCCGCCGCGGACTGGATGGGGGCGCGTCCGCGTTTCAAGGAGGAGTACTTCGACATGCTCGGCCTGTGGCCCCTGCTGGAAAAGGGGCCGTTGCGGGCGGCCGTTACCCGGACCCTCGACCGGGGAGACTATGTGGTCGAGATGCTTCATTACCAGAGCCGGCCGGGCCTTTACGTCACGGGAAATCTCTATCGGCCGGCCAAGAGCCCGGCGGGCGAGAAGCTGCCCGGCTATCCTCTATGTGTGCGGACACTCCGGGATGGGCCGGAACGGGAACAAGACCGCCTACCAGTCACACGGCATCTGGTTTGCGCGCCACGGCTACCTTTGCCTGGTCCTGGATACGATCGAGCTGGGTGAGCTAACCTGCACCCATCACGGCACCTACCGCGAGGGCCGCTGGTGGTGGCTCTCTCGAGGGTACACGCCTGCCGGCGTGGAATGCTGGAATGGCGTGCGGGGCATTGATTACCTCCAGGGCCGTCCCGAGGTCGATCCGGAGCGCATCGGGGTGAGCGGCATCAGCGGCGGCGGCGCGGCAACCTTCTGGATAGCCGCCGCAGACGAGCGCGTCAAAGCCGCCGTGCCCGTCAGCGGCCTGAGCGACCTGCTGGCCTACGTGCCCAGCCGCGTCATCAACGGCCATTGCGATTGCATGTTCCTCTACAACACCTTTCAATGGCCCTGGGCGCGCATCCCCGGGCTCATCGCCCCGAGGCCCCTCTTGTTCGTGAACAGCGATGCCGACACTATCTTCCCCATGTACGGCAATGAACGGGTCATCAACCGGCTCGAGCGGCTCTACAGCCTCTTCGGCGCCGGTGACCTGGTGGATGCCGTCGTGAGCGTTGGCGGCCATGCCTACCGGCAGGACATCCGCCAGGCCGCATTTCGCTTCATGAACATCCAGTTCAAAAACGACCCCCGCCCCGTTCTCGACAGCGAGGTGGACCTGGTCTCCAGCGGCCCAAACGCAACCCATCCCATCCCGCCCGAACAATTGCGGGTGTTCCCCCAGGACTCCGACCTGCCCGCCGACGCCATCAACTCCCGCATCGACCGCGAGTTTGTGCCGATGGCAAGGGCCGAAACACCCGAGCCGGGCCAGTTCGAGGCCTGGAAAACGGCGCGGCTGGCCAAGCTGCGGCGGCTTACTTTTCACCATTTCCCCGACCGGGTTCCGCCCGCCAGGATCCTCGGGACCGCCGTCGGGAACGTCGTTGAGCTGGGGACCGAAGGCCCGATCCATATTGCGCTGCGGGCGGCGCGGCTCCCGACCGCCGGCGCGACTCGCGTCTGGCTGCTGGCGGTGAACTCCAGCCTGGACGACCTCCCGCCCGCCTGGCTCGACGGCCTGGCCGGCGAGCACGATGCCATCTATGTCTGCGAGCCTCGAGGCATCGGCAGCAGCCACTGGACGGAGAAGAACCCGCCTAACTACGTTGCCCGCTCGCATTTCCTGCTCGGGCGGACCGTTGACAGCGGCCGCGTGTGGGACCTGGCCGCCGCCGCGCGGTATCTGCGCGCCCTGCACGGCCCGCAAACCGACGTGTTCCTGGCCGGCGAAGGCCCGGGCGCCGTCTGGTCGATTTACGCGGCCCTGCTCGAACCGGACATCGCCGGCCTGGCGCTCTCGCGTGTCCCGCCCAGTCATATGGACAACGTGGCCCCGGCGCTGCTCAACGTGCTCCGCGTGTGCGATGTCCCTCAAGCCATGGGCCTGCTCGCCCCGCGGCCCATCATGCTGGCCGGCCCCGCCAACGGTTGCGAAGAGGCCGCCGCCGCCCTCTACCGCGCCGCAGGCGCGCAGGAGAAGTTTGTTGTCGGAAAGTAGAAAGGCGCGTCGGACCGGTCGGACTGGTCAGACTGGTCGGACCGGTCGGACAGATTACGGGGGCGCCTGGGACCTCGAGGGGGCGCCGTAAACCAGTTTTCCCCCGAGGTACGTCCGCAGGACTTGGGTGCCGAGGATTTGATTGTCGGGGCAGGTCAACAGGTCCCGGTCCAGGACGACCAGGTTGGCCAGCTTGCCGGGTTCGAGCGAGCCGGCGAGGTCGTCCAGGAACATAATGGAGGCGCTGTTGATCGTATAGAAGCGGAGGGCCTGCTCGCGCGAGAGGGCCTCTTCCGGGTGCAACCGGCCCTCAAACCACCGCGCCTGCCGGGTGACCGTGGTGGCCATGCCGAGGAACGGGTTGTAGGGATTGTTCGAGCGCAGCGAACCCAGCTTCTGCATGTGGTCGGAGCCGCCGCCGGCCACCGCGCCCGCCTCGAAGATACTGCGCAACGGCTGGAAATAGCGCAGGCGCTCGTAGCCAAACTGCTTGACCAGCGTGCGGGTGTCCAGGTAGAGCCAGGCCGGCTGGATGTCCAGCATCACGCCCAGCCGCGCCGCCTTCTGGACCGCCTCCCGGCTCATGAAATTGGAATGCGACACGCAGGGACGCGTCGGGCGCACAGGCAAGTCCTTGCCGACTTCCTCGTAGGCATCCAACAGGGCGTGTACGGCCCCGTCGCCAACGCTGTGCGCGGTGAATTGGAGGCCGGCCTGGGCCGTCGCGCGCACCATCTCGATCAGCCGCTCCTGGGGAATGAACCGGATGCCCCGGTAGGCGGGGTCGGTTATCCCGTACATGGCGCTCACCCCCCAGGGCTGGCGCATATAGGCGCTGCCGGTGAGCATGCCGCCGTCCAGGTAAGTCTTGATCCCAATGATGCGGAGCATCGGGTCTTTGTTCCGGAACAGCGGGTGCTCCGCCACCCGCCGGATGGCGGCGCGAACGCTGTCGAGGTCGCCCTCCGAATCCACGTGATGCGAGAGGGCCACACGCATCGTAGCGTGGCCGCTCCGGCGCACCGCCTCGTAGATGGGGATCTGATCGGGATAGGCGTCCCGCTCGCAGACCGCCGTGATGCCCACGGAGTTGTAGTCGTGGAACAGCTCCGCCAGGCATCGCGCCTGGTCCTCCGGGTCGGCTGCCGCCCGAACGGCCGGCACCTTGACAAAGCGCGCGAAGGTGCGCAGCAAGCCCGTCGGCTCGCCCGTCTGCGGGTCCTTTTCCACCAGCCCGGGCCCGCCGCCCGGGATCTGGTAATTGCGGTTGATGCCGTTGAGCTTGAGCGCCGCCGTATTGAGCATCGCGTCCGGGCCGGTGGCAAAGACCACGGGATGACGGGGTGCGGCCGCATCCAGTTCGGCGCGGGTCGGATAGCGTTGCTCGCGCAAGCGCGTGATGAAGACCTGCCTGAGCACAATCCACTCCCCCTCCGGGACCGCCTTGGCCCGCGCCCTGAAATAGTCGAGCACGTCCTGCACCGAATCCATCTGCGGAATCGGATGGTCGAACTCCACCAGGCTGGACTCCAGCGGGTGGGTGTGGCAATCGATGAATCCGGGCGCCACCATCTTGCCCGCCAAATCCACGGTCTCGGTCCCAGGCCCTTTTCGGGCCAGGACCTCCGCGTTCGACCCCACTGCCAGGATGCGCTCGCCTTGTATGGCGATGGCCTCATGAATCGAGAAACCCTTGTCGACCGTCACCACCTTGCCATGGTGCAGGATCAGATCGGGGACCGCTGCCGAAGTCTGAGACTGGGCCCGAGGCCGGACGAAACACAAAGCCCGACGCAAGCCGCCGTCATAACCAAGCGAGTCATGAACCTGTCATATACCCGGGCCGCGCCGCTCGCAATTGAAAACAAAAGGCCGGGCGTAATCGGTGAAAGCGGAAACAGAGTCCCCGGCAGACCCCTCACCCCGGCCCTCTCCCCATCGGATGGGGAGAGGGAGAACTCTCCGCGGCCGCTCCAGAAACCAGCGATGCCTGGAAGTTCAAGAGACTGCCGACGCTTCTCCCTCTCCCCTTCGGAAGGGGAGAGGGCCGGGGTGAGGGGTCCCTCCGGGGCTTCGTGCGACAAGGGCCTGATTTGCGCCCGCGGTTCCTACCGGCGGTACTGCAGGTGGTGCATGACGTAGAGCAGACAGGCGACCAGGAACGAAAAGAGCAGGCCGGTGGCGATCGTCCACCTCATAATCATCCGCTGCTTGCGCATTCTCGCCCTGCCGCCCTGGCCGGGCAGAAGATAGAACCGTTCGTGTTTTCTGTCTTTATTCTTGCGCTTGTTCTTGCCAAGGCCAAACATTCAAGCTTTCCGCCGCAGGACCAGCCCGATCCTCTATCGCGACCCAATCCGTTGAGCATCCCCAGAGTGCGATAACCACGCCCGGTGTGTCAAGGATGGCGAATGAGGAATGACGAATGACGAAAGCTGGAATGACGAATGACGAATGACGAATGACGAAGGGGCGGTGCGGGTCTGCGCGAGGCATGTTCGTCATTCGTCATTCGTCATTCGTCATTCGTCATTCGGCACCGCGCTGCGCATTGACGGAGCCCACGCCCATCCCGCCTTTCGTCTTGTGTTCGCTGCCCATCGCCCCGAGTGTGTTGTCTGGTGTTATGACGATGGCCCCGCTGCCCTACACGATTTCGACGCTGCTCTATTGCTTCAACGAGCGGGATGAAGTGCTGCTGATGGAACGGGCGCAGGAGCCGAACCTGGGCCTGTGGAGCCCTGCCGGGGGCAAACTGCGCACCGGCACGGGCGAGTCGCCTTATGCCTGCGCCTGCCGTGAGGCGCAGGAGGAGTTGGGCCTGGGCCTGCGGCCCGGCGACCTGAGCCTGACCGGTCTGGTCAGCGAACACGGCTACGCGGGGCAGGGTCATTGGCTCATGTTCCTCTTCGAGGTCAGACCCAGGCTGGCCTGCCTGCCCCCGCCCCATCGCGAGGGGCGCTTCGAGTTCTTCGCGTGCGAGGCAATGGCCGCGCTGGCCCTGCCGCAGACGGACCGGGAACGAATCTGGCCCTGGTTCTGGCAACACCGGGGCGGCTTCTTCGCCGCGCACTGCCACTGCGGGCCGGACGGGCGCAACGAGTGGACGCTGGAGGAGGAACGACTCAGGCTCCTCGATGAAATCATCGGGATACTGACAAGCTCGATCGAGACCCTGCGAAACGCCCCCCAAACCCCTCCGGCCAAAACGACTTACCTCAGAGAGGACGGCCTGGTTTATGGAATCGACGATCCCCTGCCTTCGGCCCTCGACCCTCGTCCCTCGACCCTCGGCACTCCTCCCCCTGAGCCATGGACGATTCTGATCCTTGATCTTCACAGCGACACGCACTTCATGGGCGAGGCCTTGCGCCAGGCGACGCGGGCACTCGAGGCGAAGGAGGTGCCCATCGGGGCGGTGGTGGTACACGACGGACGCATCATTGCGCGCGCCTTCAATCAAGTCGAGTTGCTCAAAGACGCCACGGCTCACGCGGAAATGCTGGCCTTGACGCAGGCGGAAGAGGCGCTGGGGGATTGGCGGTTGACGGGGTGTACGCTCTACGTGACCAAAGAGCCGTGCCCGATGTGCGCCGGGGCGGCGGTACACGTGCGCCTGGCGCGGGTGGTCTTCGGGGCGAGCGACCCCAAGGCCGGGGCGGCTGGCAGCGCCTTGAACCTGCTGCAGTTTCCGACGTTGAACCACCGGTGCGCGATTACGGGCGGGGTGCGCGAGGCCGAGTGCCGCGCCCTGCTCCGCGCCTTCTTCGCCGGGCAGCGCGGCGGTGAATGACGAATGACGAATGACGAATGACGAATGACGAACATGCCTCCGGAGGATCCGCGCCGCCCCTTCGTCATTCGTCATTCGTCATTCGTCATTTGAACTTTATCTTGCCCGCCCTCCAAAGCGGGCGTAACAACTTGCGGGATGAACACTGGCCCGCCGGTCACGGTCTATGTCCTCACGCTCAATGAAGCGCGGCAGCTCCGGGCCGTGCTGGAGAGCGTGAAGTGGGCAGAAGAAATCCTGGTGATGGATTCCTTCAGCACGGACGGGACGGTCGAGATCGCGCGGGAGTACCATGCCCGGGTGCTCCAGGAGTCCTTCTGCGGCTTCGGCCCGCTGCGCAACCTGGCGCTGGCCGCCGCCCGGCACGACTGGGTCCTGAGCATCGATGCCGATGAACGGTGTACCCCCGAATTGGCGGAGGAGATTCGCCGGGAACTGCCGGCCCCCCGCGCCGAGGCCTACCATGTCCCGCGCAAGAGCCACTTCCTGGGCCATTGGATGCGCCACTCAGGCTGGTACCCGGATTACCGCCAGCCGCAATTGTTCGACCGCCGGCACTTCCGTTACAACGACGAATCCGTACACGAGAGCTACACCCTCGACGGCCGCCTGGGCTACCTCCGCCAGCACGTCCTCCAATATCCCTGGGACACCCTCGAAATCGCCACCGCCAAACTGCAGCGTTATTCCACCCTCATGGCCCAACGCTACGCCCAGGCCGGCAAACGCGCCTCCCTTCACCGGATGCTCCTGAGCCCCGCCGGCATCTTCCTGCGCATCTTCCTGCTCCAGCAAGGCTTCCGCGACGGCCGCTACGGGTTGGTCCTGGCCGGCCTCTATGCCTATTACACGTTCCTCAAATACGCCAAGCTTTGGGAACGGCAACGGAGTGCGGAGGGACGAATGACGAATGACGAATGACGAATGACGAATGACGAAAAGGGTCCCTTAAGTCCCTTTCGTCCCTTTAGTCCCTTTCTTCCCTTCGGTCCCGTGGTCCTGTGGTCCCGTGGTCCCGTGGTCTCTTGGTCCCCACAAAGGCATAGCGGGCGTGGGTGAGGCCATTGACCATCTCGTTGACGTAGTATTTGAAGCCGTGGGCCAGGTTCACCGGTTTGACCTCCATGGGCAGGGCGGCCTGGCGGAAGAACTCCTTGTAGTCGGCCAGGGTGTAAAAGCGCTCGTTGACGCCCGTGGCCACAAGCTTCTGGAGCATCTTGGCGCGGGACTTGATCTTGACCAGTGGCCAGACGGGCTCGCGGATGGCGACGAATTGGCCGCCGGGCTTGAGGACGCGCTTGGCCTCGCGCAGGACCTGGACGATGTTGGTGGCGTGGTGCAGCACGGCGGAACTGACCACGAAATCGAAGTGGTCGTTCGGGAAATCCAGTTGGTGGAAGTCTCCCGGGGTGCGGGTGATCTTGGCCGTGTTGGCGTTGAGCAGGGCAAAGACGCGGGGCGCCTGCTCCTTGAGCAGCGCCGGGGAAAAGTCGGTGGCGGTGACCTCGACCACCCGGGGCTGCTTGGACAGTTCGGCGCTCAGCCAGGCGCCGCCGGCGCCGATCTCCAGGATGCGCCCGAAGAACTCGATCCCGCAATGCTCTTTCAGAACCGGCAGGTACTTCGGGAAATCCTCCTTCACGCACCGGAACCACTCCGCCTCGTCCGCAAACTCCGTCGCCCGCCGCGCGTGCGACTCGCGCAACGCCGCCTCCGGCCCGCCCGTATAGCGCGCCCAGTACCGATTTGTTCTCGACGTACTTAGACTCCATTGGATTCACCTGAATCAGGGACAGCTTAGGGCCGCGCCCGGAAACAGGCAAGAGAAGTTGCGCCGCAAGAGCAAGCGGTCGGTGGAGGCGAGGACAGTCCCGCCCGGACCCCTCACCCCAACCCTCTCCCCTTCCGAAGGGGAGAGGGCCGGGGTGAGGGGTCGGCCCCCGTGCCGCTCCGGCCTGCACTGAGGCCTTGCCCGCAAGAGAAGCTTGACCGCAAGGCAAAAAGTGAATTTCATCGGTGGTGAACGAGTCTCACGATTGACAAATAGACGTTGAGCTGTTGGTAAAGAGTATGAAAACTATGAATACTGTTCTCTCCGGCAAAGTAATGCTCGCAGGGGCGCTGTGCGCCCTCGGGCTGGCCGCGGCGGCCCAGACCGCCCCCAAACGGGTCCTGGTCGTGACGGTGACCAAAGGTTTCCGGCACGATTCAATCCCAACCGCCGAAAAGGTCATTGCCCAGTTGGGCGCCGATACCGGCACCTTCACTGTGGAGTATGCCCGGGTCGAGCCCAAGGACCCGCAATTCAAAGGCGAGAACGGCCGGCCCGACACCGCCAAGGTGAACAAGGCCATCGAGGACGTCCTGGCCGAGAAGATGAGCCCCGAGGCGCTCAAGAACTACGACGCCGTCATCTTTGCCAACACCACCGGCAACCTGCCCCTGCCCGACAAACAGGCCTTCCTGGATTGGGTCAAGTCCGGCAAAGGCTTTGTGGGCATGCACTCGGCCACCGACACGTTCCACGGTTTCCCCGGGTACATCGATATGATTGGCGCCGAATTCAAGACGCATGAGGCCCAGGTCTCCGTGGATGCCCTCAACAGGGACCAGGGATGCCCCATCTGCGGCCACCTCCCGGCCGATTGGAAGGTCTTCGACGAGATCTTATCAGTTCAAGAACTACGATCGCTCCACCTACCACGACCTCCTCTCGCTCGACAAGCACCCCAACAACAAGAGCCCCGGCTATTACCCGGTCTCCTGGTGCAAGGAATACGGCAAGGGCCGCGTCTTCTACACCTCGCTGGGCCATCGTGAAGATGTCTGGGACCCGACCTGGCCCGACCGCAGGAACCCCAAGGAAGTCGCCGAGGCCTACCAGAAGCTCATCCTGAACGGGATCAAGTGGGCCGTGGGCCTGGAGAAAATGGACGCCCGCCCCCAGAAGGCGGCGGTCGAGTGATCTGGGAATTATGAACGAGAACGAAATGAAACCGGCGGATTTTAACCGGCGGGATTTTCTCAGGGGCGGGTCGCTCGCCACGCTGATGACCCTGCTGGGCGGGGTCGAGCTGTCTGCCCAGGCGGAGGGAGAGCAGGCTGCCCAACCAGCCGTCACCGGGCCCACCCTCAAGTTCGCCGTCATCGGCCTGGGCGTTTGGGGGCGGGAGATTCTCAGCGCCCTGGCTTGCCTGCCGCAGGCCGAGGTGGCCGCTATCTGCGACACCTACCCGGCCTCGGTCCGGCGCTGCGCCAAGGAGTTCCCCAAGGCGGCCACGACCGCCGATTACAAGACCATTCTCGCGAACCCGGACATCCCCGCCGTCATCGTCGCCACCCCGACGCACAAACACAAGGACATCGCAATCGAGGCCCTCAAGGCCGGCAAGCATGTCTATTGCGAGGCGCCCCTGGCCAACACCATCGAGGACGCCCGCGCCATTGCCCTGGCCGCCCGGGCCGCCAAGCAATACGTTTTCCAGGCCGGCCTGCAGGCCCGCTCCGACCCGTTGCAACTCTTCATTCAAAAATTCACCCACGCCGGCAATATCGGCCAGAATATCCTGGCCCGCGCCCAGTGGCACAAAAAGACAAGCTGGTACACCCAGTCCTCGAATCCAGAGCGCGAAAAAGAGATGAACTGGCGGCTGAACAAGGCGACCTCCCTGGGCCTGGTCGGCGAGGTCGGCTGCCACGCCGTCGATGAGGTGGCTCTGCACCTGAACGCCAGACCCAAATCGGTCTGGGGCTCGGCTCGCTCAAGGTCTGGACCGAAGACAACCGGGACGTGTTGGACACGATCCAGGCCACGTTCGAGTTTCCGGGCGGGGTCTGCCTCAACTACGACGCCACGCTGGGCAACTCCTTCGAGGGGGCTTACGAAGTGCTCTACGGCACCAGCGCCGCCGTCCTGTTCCGCGACGGCAAGGCCTGGATGTTCAAGGAAGTGGATTCCCCCCTCTTCGGCTGGGAGGTCTATGCCGCCAAGGACCAGTTCTACAAGGACACCGGCATCGCCCTGGCGGTCGATGCCAGCAAACCCAAACCCGCGGGCGCCCAGGCCCCGCCCCTGATTGCCACTACGCCCCTCTATGCGGCCCTCCAGACCTTTGCCCTCAACGCCATTGACTTCATCCAGACCACTAAGGACTACATCGAGGCTTACGGCAAAGACGATGTCGAGGGCCTCCACGAGAACCTCGCCAAAGAGGTCCGTCACCGGCCCGCAGCCGGCTATACCGAGGGCTACCAGGCGGCCGTCACCGCCATCAAGGCCAACGAGGCCATCCTCGGCGCACGGCGCGTCGACATCCCGCCCGACTTGTATGAATTAGGTTCATAATTCCAACGTCATTATCCTACAGAATCAAATACTCTGGAAACACGACTACACATGAAAAAACCAACACTCATCGCAGCCCAGCTCGCGCTGTTCATGGCCGCAGCCGTCGCCGTCCAGGCGGCCGACGAGACGCTCACCTACACTGCAAAACCCGGCAGCAAGGTGCGCATTGAAGGCACCGCCAACGCCATTCATACCGTCTGGTTTGTCCAGGGCACCACCATCGCGGGCCATCTCGAGGTTCGGCCCGGTTTCCCCATCGAGCCCGGCCAGGCCGTCACGCCCGGCAAGGTCCAGGCCCAGGCCACCAACGTCTATGTCAGTGTCCGCTCGCTCAAGAGCAAAGAAGCCGACGGCAGGAGCTACAGCGACGCGATGGACGGCGTCATGTACGACCACCTCAAGGCCGACAAGTTCGACTACATCACCTTTCGCCTGAGTGAGCTTGTGCTCAAGGAAGCGGCCAAGGCCAAGGACGCGCCTTACCTTTTCGATGTGAAGGGCGATCTGACCGTGGGCGGCGTGACCAAGCCCATCTCCATGCCCGTCAACATCCTGCCG
Organism: uncultured bacterium; assembly: GCA_963749495.1. Taxonomy (GTDB): domain Bacteria; phylum Verrucomicrobiota; class Verrucomicrobiia; order Limisphaerales; family UBA8199; genus CAVQND01. Next base: position 688,868 of record CAVVMW010000006.1, on the reverse strand, counting down.
CTCCAAGGCAAGGAGGGGAAGGAACTCCAGATCACCGGCACCGTGCCGCTGAAAATGTCCGATTTCAAGGTCGGCCCTGTGGAAAAGACCATCCTGGGCATCGGCCTCAAGAGCGGCGATTTCGTCAAAGTCACCATAGACTGGAAACTGAGGCAGTGGAAACCTGCCCCTCGCGCCGCCAGCAAGTGATTCGCGCCACCGCCGCGGAATCCCCGGGGCAATGTGTGCGTTGCGGAGCGACGCGGTGAAGGCAGCCGTGGACCTCGGTCCACGGTTCGGCGTGTGGGAATGGCCGCGCGTTGCGCAGCGACGCAGTGAAGGTAGCCGTGGACCTCGGTCCACGGTTTGGGGCGGGGGAATGGCCGCGCGTTGCGTAGCGACGCCTGACGGCTTCGCGGTTTTCGGGCGTCGCTACGCGACGCGGTTGAGCTTGGGCCATGGGTCCGTGGACTGGAAGTCCACGGCTACCTTCGGTCACCGCTACGCGGTGAGCCGGGGGCAGCGCGGGCGTCGCGGAGCGACGCGGTGAAGGCAGCCGTGGACCTCGGTCCACGGTTCGGCGTGTGGGAATGGCCGCGCGTCGCGCAGCGACGCCTGACGGCTTCGCGGTTTTCGGGCGTCGCTACGCGACGCGGTCGAGCTTGGGCCATGGGTCCGTGGACTGGAAGTCCACGGCTACCTTCGGGCACCGCTACGCGGTGAGCCGGGGGCAGCGCGAGCGTCGCGGAGCGACGCAGTGAAGGTAGCCGTGGACCTCGGTCCACGGTTTGGGGCGGGGGAATGGCCGCGCGTCGCGTAGCGACGCCTGACGACTTCGGGGTTTTCAGGCGTCGCTACGCGACGCGGTTGAGCTTGGGCCATGGGTCCGTGGACTGGAAGTCCACGGCTACCATCGGGCACCGCTACGGGGTGAGCGTCCCACCTTGTTTTTTCCCCCGCTTGACACCGTGCGGATCACATCTATAGTCAAAAACGTAGGGAACACATGCAGACTAGCACCACGACATCCGGGAGCAGCGACGAGCCACCATCGCGACGCCCTCTGCCTTTTCTCAAGGAATTCCACTCAGCAGGCCGAGGGTATTGGAGCCAGGTTGCCGATTCCGACTGGGGAGATTGGCACTGGCAACTCCAGCACCGCATTACCACGCTGGAGCAACTGCAGCGCCTGATGCCGACGCTGGTGCCGGAGGAGATCGCCGGGGCCACCCTGGCCAATCAGAAGCTGGCGCTGGCCCTGACACCGTATTTCTTCAATCTGATCGACCCGGCGGACGAGGAGTGCCCCATCCGCCGGCAAGTGATCCCGCGCGTTGAGGAGACCCACACCGCCCCATGGGAGATGAGCGACCCCTGCGGGGAGGACGCGCATTCGCCCGTGCCCGGACTGGTCCACCGCTATCCGGACCGTGTGCTGTTCCTGGTGACCGACCGGTGCGCGGCCTATTGCCGCTATTGCACGCGCTCGCGCCTGGTCAGCAATGCCTCCGGCTACGACTTTCATCCCCAGTTCGAGCGCCAGATGGATTATATCCGCCGCCAAACCGGCATCCGGGATGTCCTGCTCAGCGGGGGCGACCCGCTGCTCTTGAGCGACGAGAAGCTGGACTATTTGCTGGGCCAGTTGCGGTCCATCCCGCACGTCGAGTTCCTCCGCATCGGCACTCGCATCCCCATCTTCCTGCCCCAGCGCATCACCCCGCGGCTCTGCGCCGTGCTGGCCCGCTATCACCCGCTCTTCGTGAGCATCCATTCCAACCATCCCCGCGAGTTGACCACCGAGGCGCGCGACGCCCTGGGCCGCCTGGCCGACGCCGGCATCCCCCTGGGAAATCAATCGGTCCTCCTGCGCAAGGTCAACGACGACCCGGCGGTCATGAAGGTCCATGTCCAGAAGCTCCTCATGTGCCGCGTCAAACCCTACTATCTCTACCAGTGCGACCTCATCGCGGGCTCGGCCCATCTGCGCGCCAGCGTTCGCCAGGGCCTCCAGATCATGGAGAGCCTGCGCGGCCACACCACCGGCTACGCCATCCCGCAATACGTCATTGATGCCCCCGGCGGCGGCGGCAAGGTCCCCGTCAACCCCGACTACATCCTGAGCCGCAATTCCGAGCGCGTCCTCGTGCGCAACTACGAGGGGCGCGTCTTCGAGTACCCGGAAGCCCAAGACGGCACGCCCCTGGCCCCCGCCCCGCGCGAGATCGAGGAGCCGGAATGCGTGTAACCGGGGTTGGGCCATTCGTATCTGGAACAGGCTCGTAGCCGTAGCGCAACACGAAACGCCTTGTCTGGCGCCGCGGTCCGATGTTAGACTTTGGGTAATGAGACTGCTGCTGGACAATTTACCACCTGCCCTGCGGTCACAGCGAGAAACCCTCGCCAAATGCCTGGAGGCCTTCAACCGCGCGCGGCACGTCCGTGCGGTTTATTTGTTCGGCTCCTACGCTCGCGGGCAGGCGCGGCCCGACAGCGACTTGGATTTGTGCATTGTGGCCGACGGCGCGGAGCGTCAATTGGAGGCCGCCAGGGATTTCCGTCACGAGATATGGGGGATCTGGCCGCGTCCTTCATTGACGCTGGTCCCGATCTGCCCCTCCCGCCTGGACGAAAAGAAGGCCTCTGGCGATCATTTCTTTCAAACCGTGCTCAAGGAGGGCGTCCTGCTTGCCACGGAAAACTGATTCTCACAACCCGTCCGACTGGATCGATGGACTCAAGCCACGCTTGGAAATTCTTTCGCGCCGGCGGCTTTGACCAGGTCCGGCTCGAAACCGGGGCCGACCTGCTGGCCCTGGACCAGTTGGACCAGAAGCTCTGGGTGGCCCTGGCGTGCCCCACCACGGGCTTGGAATTCGATTCCAAGACCCTCGCGATGGTGGACACAGACCATGACGGGCGCATCCGCGCCCCCGAGGTCATCGCGGCCTGCAAATGGGCGGGCAACTGCCTCAAGAATCCCGATGACCTGCTCCAGGGGCTCGGCCCAGTTGCCGCTCAGCGCCATCAACGACGCCACCCCCGAAGGCCGGCAACTCCTGGCCTCCGCCCGCCAGATCCTCCGCAACCTCCGCAAACCCGACGCCACGGCCATCACCATCGAGGACACGCTCGATACCGAAAGCATCTTCGCCCAGACCGACTTCAACGGGGACGGCATCGTGCCGGTTGACTCGGGGCAGGACGAGGCCACGCGGACGGTGCTTGCGGAGATCATCACGTGCCTGGGCGCCGAGACGGATCGCAGCGGCAAGCCCGGCGTCAGCCAGGACAAGCTCGACCTGTTCTTTGCCCAAGCGCAGGCCTATTCGGATTGGTGGAGGCAGGCTGAGGCCGACAGCACGATTTTGCCGCTGGGCAACTCGACCGATGCGGCCGCCGCGTTCAAGGCGATTCAACCCAAGGTGGACGATTACTTTGTCCGCTGCCGGCTGGCTGCCTTCGATCCGCGCGCCGTCAACGTATTGAACCCCGAGGAAGAGGCCTACCATGCCTTGGCCGCGAAGGACCTGTCCCTGAGTTGCGCCGACACCGCCGGGTTCCCCCTGGCCCAGGTGGCGCCTGGCAAACCGCTCTCACTCACCGAGGGCCTCAACCCGGCCTGGACGGGCCCCATGGCCGGCTTTGTCGCCAAAGTGGTCAACCCCATGTTCGACGGCAAGGCCGCCTTGGACGAATCGGATTGGGCGGCCATCACCCGAAAATTCGCGGCCTATGAGGCCTGGACCCAGTCCAAGCCCGCCGTGAGCGTCGAGAAGTTCGGCTTGCCGCGCGTGCGCGAGGTCCTCGCCGGAACGAGCAGGCAAACCATCACCGCCCTCATCGCCAAAGACAAGGCCCTGGAGCCCGAGGTCAATGCCATCGCCGCCGTGGAACGTCTGACCCGCTATTACAGGGACCTTTACAAACTGGTCAACAACTTCGTCTGCTTCCGCGACTTCTATGAACGCCAGGGTAAGGCGATCTTCCAGGCGGGCACGCTCTACCTGGACCAGCGGAGCTGCGATTTGTGCATCACCGTGGCCGATGGGGCCAAACACGCCGCCATGGCCGGCCTCTCCGGGACTTACCTGGCCTATTGCGACTGCCTCCGCAAGAGCACCGGCGAAGCCAGGCAGATCGTCGCCGCCTTCACCGACGGGGACTCGGACAACTTGATGGTTGGCCGCAACGGCGTGTTCTACGACCGCCAGGGCCGGGATTGGGACGCCACGATCACCCGGATCGTGGACAACCCGATCAGCATCCGCCAGGCCTTCTGGGCCCCATACAAGAAGGCCGCCCGCGCGATCCAGGAGCAGATAGCCAAGCACGCCGCCGAAACCGATGAGGAGACCCTCACCCGGCTGAGCCAAGCCGCCGCCAAAACCCAGACCGCGCCGGCCCAGGGTCCGACGCCTGGGGCGCCCACGAAGATCGACCCTGGTCTCATCGCCGCCTTGAGCGTGGGCGCCGCCGGCGTGGGCGGCATGATCGGCAGCATCCTAATGGGTTTCTTGAGCCTGAAATGGCTGATGCCCCTGGGAGTGGTTGGCATCATGCTCATTATCTCCGGCCCGTCGATGCTTGTGGCCTGGCTCAAGCTGCACCGGCGCAACCTCGGCCCCATCCTCGATGCCAACGGTTGGGCCGTCAATGCCAAGGCCAGGATCAATGTGCCCTTCGGCGCCTCTCTGACCCGCGTCGCCTGCCTTCCTGCAGGCGCCCAACGCGACCTCACCGACCTGTTCGCCGACAAACACCACCCCTGGAAATCTTACCTGGCCCTGGCTGCCACCCTGCTGCTGGCCATTTCCTGGTGGCACGGCTGGCTGGATCGCTCCCTCCCCGGCTTCGCCAAGAGCACCACTGTCCTGGGCCCCAACGCCCCGTCCTACATCGCGCCCGCCCGACCCGCCCCTCCAGCCACCAACGCCCCGCCAGCCGTCGAAAAGAAATAGGCCCCCGCAATCACTTCAGCCTTCAGCCTTTAGCCTTCAGCCTTTGCCCTCCATGCCCCGCGAATCCAAAACCGCAAAGACCGGCCGGCTTAGAAAGATCGTGGCCCTCCTTGCCGAGGCCTACCCGGATGCCCGGTGCGCCCTGGAGCACTCCGATCCCCTTCAACTGCTCATCGCCACGATCCTCTCCGCCCAGTGTACCGATAAGCGCGTCAATCTCGTCGCCAAAGATCTGTTCCAGAAATACCGCTCTGCCGCCGACTTTGCCCAGGCCCCCGCGGCCGAACTGGAGGAGGCCATCAAGAGCACCGGGTTCTTCCGCAACAAGGCCAGGAACATCCGGGCCTGCTGCCGCGCCCTGGTCGAGCGCCATGGCGGCCAGGTCCCTCGTTCGATGGAAGAGTTGACCGCCCTGAGCGGGGTCGGCCGCAAGACCGCCAACGTCGTGCTCGGCAATGCCTTCAACATCGCTTGCGGTGTCGTGGTGGACACGCACGTGGCCCGGCTCTCGCAGCGCCTGGGCCTGACAACGGCTCAAGACCCTGCCCGCATCGAACAGGACCTGATGGAACTGCTCCCGCCGGACCAGTGGACCCTCTTCAGTCACTGGCTCATTTTCCACGGCCGCAACCGCTGCAATGCCCGCAAACCCGATTGCCCCCATTGCGAATTGGAGTCCCTCTGCCCGCGGGTGGGGGTGAAGAAACGTGAAACGTGAAACGTGAAACGTGAAACGTGAAAAGATCCCGCTGCACTGGAGCGGGCGTGAGTCCGACCCGTCCGACCCGTCCGACCCGTCGAACAAATGCCTCTGCCCGCGGATGGGGGTGAAAGCCAGATGACCACGGCCTACCTCATCGAGTCGGGCCCGGGCGAGGCCGCCTTCAACATGGCCCTGGATGAGGCACTGCTGGAGGCGGGCCCGCGCCTGGGCCGGCCAGTCTTGCGCTTTTACAGTTGGTCCGAGCCGGCGGCCTCCTTCGGATATTTCCAGCGGCACGAGGAGGTCGGGCGTCTGACCCGGCTGCGCCCGCTGGTGCGGCGGCCCACGGGCGGTGGAATCGTCCCCCATGATGCCGATTGGACTTACAGCCTGGTATTCCCTGCGGGCAATCCCTGGCACGCCCTGCGCGCAACACAGAGCTACCGCGCGCTCCATGCCTGGATGCAGGCCGCCTTCTCACGGCTCGGCCTGAGCGTCGAATTGGCCCCCTGCGCCCGCAAGTCCGCCGCCGGCCAGTGCTTCGCCGGCTACGAGGCCTCAGACCTGCTCTGGGGCGGAGCCAAGATCGCCGGCGCCGCCCAGCGCCGCACCCGGCAGGGCCTGCTCATCCAGGGCTCGGTCCAACCGCCACCGCTGGGCCTGGCTCGGGCCGATTGGCACCTGGCCATGCGCGCGGCCGCCCCCTTCGAGCCGCCTGTCCAATGGCTCGATTTCTCCCCCGACCCACCGCTTCAGGAGCGCGCCCTCGCCCTGGCCGCCGCCAAATACTCGCAGCCAGGCTACAACAGGAAGCGTTGACCCCCGCGTCCAGGCAGAATCATTGTTGGCAAAATCATTAAGAAACAACCTGCCTCTAAATGATTTTGCCAACAATGATTCTGCCCCCTCTGCTCTCCCCTGGCATTTCGAGCTTTTCGTACCTGCCCCCGCCAGTCTAGAATGATCTTGTTATGGTCGTGTTGCGCCGGTGCGCTTTGAGCTTGAGCCTGGTCCTGGTTTTCGCCCCCGGACTGCTGCCTGGCGCAGAGGTCCCGGGGGAAGCCGCCGCCTTCAATCCGGCCTGCAACCAGCTTCACGACGGCTTTTGGCAACTGGCCGAAGCCGGTTTCGCCGAGTTCGCCCTCAAGTTCACCAATTCGACGCGCCTGGCGCAGGCCTACCTTTACCAGGCCCAGGCCAGGTACGAGATGACCAATTACGCCGGCGCTATCAACCTGCTGCTCGCCCACCAGGGCCAGGCGGGCGAATGGGGCGACCAATACCTGTTCTCGCTGGGCCAGGCCTGCCTGCAAAAGGGGGACTACCCGGCGGCCGGCTCCGCCTTCTCGAATCTCGTCAGCCGGTTCCCCAACTCGACCCGCTGCCTGGAGGCGAGCGTTGGCGAAGCCACGGCGTGGGCCAAACGCGGGCAGTGGCCGCGCGTCATCGAGTTGCTCCAGAAACCCGAGGGCGTCTTCCAGAGCATGGCACGCACCAACTCCGCCACCAACCAGGTCCAGAGCGGCTACCTGCGCCTGGCCGAGGCATTCTTCACCCGGCAGGATTATGCCTCGGCTGATTCGGTGCTCCAGCCCTGGGGCAAGGTCCAGCGCAACCCCAGGTTGGACTGGCAATGGCAGGACCTGCTCCGCCGCATCCGGCTGGCTCAGGCACGCCCCCAGGACGCACTCCAATACACCACCAACCTCCTCGCGGCGGCGGCGGCCACGACTGACCAACGGCTCCTGGCCGAGAGCTTCGTTTTCCACGCGCGCCTGCTCGAGCAACTCGGCCGGCCCGACGAAGCCATCGGCGCCTATACCAATAACCTGGCGGCGGGCGCGCCCCCCGAGCGCCAGCTCGAGGCCCTGGACAAAATCACCGGGCTGTTGGTGGCCAGCAACCGGATTGCCGAAGCCGTGCAGCGGCTGGAGGAGTTCTCGGACCGCGTCACCAACACGCCGCCCGCCGACTTCGCCTTGCTCCTGGTGGGGGAACTGCGCCTAACCAATCTCGCTGCCGTCCTGCCCGCCAACACCCTGCCCGCCAGCACCAACCTCCAGCGCGCCGTGCAGGCCCTTCGCGACCTGGAAAAATGGTTCCCGCAAAGCCCCCTGGCCGGCCGGGGGCAACTGGACCTGGCCTGGTGCCTGTGGCAGCAACAAGACTGGGCGGGATGCCAGGCGGCATGCACCAACGCCCTCGAGCACCTGACCAATGGCCTCGACCAGGCCACCGCCCGGTTCAAACTGGCCGACGCGCAGTTCGAACAGACGAATTTCCCCGGTGCAATCTCCAACTACACCGCCATCGTCGAGCGCTACGGCGGCCTGCCGGAGGTCAGGACCAACCTCTTTGAGCCGGCCCTTTACCAGGCGGTCAGGGCCGCGTTGGAGGCAGGGGACCTAGCCACCGCCACCAACGCGCTTGCAAAGATCCTGGCCTGGTTCCCGGACGGCTTCCACGCCGAACGGGCCAGTCTGTTCGCCGGCCAGGCGATGAGCCGCAGCGGCGATCCGGCCCGCGCGCAGCAAATCCTGGCCGCCGCCGCGCAACGGGTGCCCGCCGGGCCTCTCCTGCCCCGGCTGCGCCTGGCCATCGCGCGCAGCTTCGAACTGGAGAACAAGCTGCCCGAAGCCATCCAGGTATTGACCGACCTCGTGGAGCATTTCCCAAAGTGTGACGCGCTGCCCCAGGCCCAGGTACCTGCCTGGCCCTGGATTGCTCGCTGGCCGGCGACCAAACCAATGCCCTCACACTCTTCACCAACTTCGTGGCCCACTTCCCCACCAATGAATTCACACCCCTGGCCCTCTGGTGGCTCGGCAGCTATTACTTCAAGGACCCCACCTGGCTGGACGCCGAACGCTACTTCAAACTGATCCTCGACGACACCAACCTCCCGCCGTGGGCCTGGGAACTCAAATACCAGGCGCGGATGATGGCCGGCCGCGCCGCCCTGGCCACCCGGGCCAACTGGCCTGATGCCATCACCCACTTCCTGGGCCTCATCAACGACACCAATTGCCCCGCCAATTTGCGCTTCCAGGCCATGTTCGCCTACGGCGACACCTTGATAAGCCAGGACTCCACCAACCGGGTCGAGGACTATGCCATCGCCATTAAAGTCTTCCGCAGCATCTGCCGGGACTATCCGACCAACCGGCAGGTCTTCCTGGCCTACGGCCAGGAGGCGAATTGCCAGCTCCAGTGGGCCGCGCTGACCCATCAACCGGAGGGCCTCACCAATGCCTTGGCGGCCTACCAGCAAGTCATCACCTCCACTAATGCGGACGCCAGCGCCCGCAGCATGGCCCAGGTCGGCCAGGGTGCCGTCCTCGAAAAAATGGCCGAGCCGCTCAAGACCGGCTCTGAGCGCAAGGCCCTCCTCGAGGCCGCCCTGAGCAAGTACCCTGGGAGTCTTTTATGGCACCAATCTCTTCCAGGGCGAGCGGGCCGACCCATTCTGGATCCAGAGAGCGGCGCTGGAGGCTGCCCGGCTGGTCCGCACGCCCGAGTTGCAGAATCACCGGCAGGAAATCTACCTCTTGGAACGGCTCAAGAAGCGCCTCCCCGTTCTCGGCCCGTCGCTGGACTCCAGCATCATCAAGGCCGGCAAATAGATGGCAGAACTATGCTCGCAGCACAAACCGGCTCACGGCCTGAGCCTATGACCGAAGCGGAGCACCGCGCCACGTTCTTCCGCCATAGCGGCTGGCTGATGCTGGCCACGGTGGCCAGTGGCGCCTTGATGTGGGCCGTCCATTTCCTGTCCCACAGGACCCGCCCCGGCGAATACGGCCTGTTCGTCGCTTACCTGGCCCTGGTCATGAGCATTCCCGTGGCTCCCTTGCAAATGGTCATGGCCCAGCAGACGGCCAAGGCCCTGGCGACGAACAAGCAAGCCGAGCTGGCCGGCATGACCCGCAGGGTATGGCTGGGGACCTTCCTGTTGTGGCTGATGGGCGTGGCGGTCGTCTGGGTCTTGCGAGACCCGATCATGGCTCGCTTCAAGGTCACCAACCACTCCGGGCTCTGGATCACCGTGCTGGTTCTGCTCTTTGCGCTCTGGCTGCCCTTGTTTCAGGGCGTCTTACAGGGGAAACAGGATTTCTTATGGCTGGGCTGGAGCGTCATGAGCAACGGCATCGGCCGGCTGGGCGTCGCCACCCTGGCGGTGATGATCTTCGGCGGCTTGGCAGCGGGCATGATGGTTGGGGTCCTGTTCGGGACCGTGTTCGCCGTCCTCATCGCGATCTGGCAGACCCGTTCGCTCTGGCTTGCCCCTGCTCGGCCTTTGGATTGGAGCGGCCTCGGCCGCCAAGTCCTGCCTCTAGTGATCGGCTCCGCCGTCGTCCAGTTCCTGTTCACGGGGGACACGCTATTCGTCAAGGCCTATTTCCCCGAAAACCAGGTCAACTTCTATGGGAGCGCCGGCACCCTCTCGCGCGCCTTGATGTGGGTCGTCGTCCCGCTGGCCACCGTCATGTTCCCGCGCCTGGTTCACACCAGTGTCCGGGGCGAAAAGAGCAATCTCCTGGGCCTGGTCCTCGCCGGCACGACGCTCTTGTCGATCCTCGGCGTGCTTGGCCTGTCCGTCCTCGGGCCCATTGTCGTCCAAATCGTCAACGGCCAGAAGTACGTCGCGGCCGCCTCCTTGTTGCTGCCCTGGTACGCCGCCGCCATGGTCCCCTTGTGCCTGGCCAATGTGCTGGTCAGCGCCCTGTTTGCCCGCTCCGCCTTCCGCATCGTCCCGTGGCTCTGTGTCCTGGCCATGGGCTACGTCTTCGGCCTGGTCTGGGTCTGTTCCCACGCGAGGCTCATCATGGTCCGCCAAGTCCTCGACGCGAGGCTCGTCATGGTCCTCCAAGTCGTCGGCCTCTGCAACCTCGTGCTCCTGGCCCTGGGCGCCTGGTTCACCTGGACCGATAACACGGGCGATGCCGCGTCCTCGTCGCCCGCGCCCGCAGCCTTGACGTAGCAGCCCTGGCCCCCGGATTTGGACGCGCGGCGGCAATCGCGAAGCGTTTTGCACTGCGGCGGTGGGGAGGCTCGTCACCCTTCAGGCTCCTGAGCCTCCCCGCGCCTGTCGGGCCCCGGCAGCGGTTGGGGCGCCCGCAGCAGTTTCTGGTACACCCACCCCTCGAGCGGCCGCAACGGCCGCAGCCATTTGTAAATCCTGGGCCAATAAATCAGCCGAATGCGCACCACCGAAAGAAACATGGCCAGCGATGTCCGGAAGAGCTTCACCTTCGAGCCGAACTTGTCCGTCCATTCCGTGGGCACCTCCAGGACCGTGTAGCCGGCGTGCTTCAGCGAGTAGAGCAGGTTGATGTCGAACGCCATGTCCGCGATGCGCAGGGCGGAGTGGATGGTCTCGATGGCCTGCCGGCGCATCACTTTGGCTCCGCATTGCGTGTCCCGGATGTGCATGTGGAAGAGCCACTCGACTATGACGTGAAAGACCCGGCTTGCAAATTGCCGCTTGCTGCTTTGCTCGACGTGCAGCACCGCCCCGGGCAGCCAGCGCGAGCCGATGACGCAATCGGCCTCGCCGCTGCGCACCACCAAGTCGTGAAAGGCCCGAGGCGGCGTGGCGCCGTCCGCATCCACGTAACCGATGAGGTCCGCCAGCGGGGCCAGCTTGAGCCCCTCGATGAGTGCGCCCCCCTTGCCGATCGGCTCGAGGAATTCCCGAAAGCCGATGGCGGGGTACTCGGCGGCCACCCGTTCCACGACGCCCCGGGTATTGTCCCGGCAGCCGTTGAGCACCACCACCAACTGGAACTTGCCCCGGTAATTCTCCTGAAAGAAGCGGGCATAATCCCGCAGCACCGGTTCGATGCGGCGCTCTTCATTGTAGGCCGGGATGAGGAGCAGGAGACTCGGCTCAGTCACGGCGATCCATTAGCAGAGAATGGCCAAAAAGCAACTGCGGAGCATCGCGGCCCAAAGGGCCGGCAGAGCCTAGCCCAGGGCTGAGGCCGCCAGGCCGATGCCCTGGGTTCCGCCCCGGAGCCGGAGCCTGCGCCCTGGAGGGGCGCCAGAGTCCTCAATCCCGGACGATCGGTGTGCAAGCCAATCCGTTGAGCGTACCGCCAAGGCAGGCGTGCAGGTCCACGCGGATATCATTGGTGAGCCAACGTTCCCGGTGCTTCGTAGAGAAGATCAGGTGGGTGTAGATTTTGGCGAGCGATTGCGGCATGAGCTTTGGCTTCTGGCGCCCTGTCAGGGCGCGGGTGATTTCGCGGACCCTTTACCCAGGGCATCGGCCTGACGGCCTCAGCCCTGGGCTAGGCTCTGGCGGCCCTTTGGGCCGGGAAATGAGGGCCTCGGTCACCTGCAGGCTATACCGATGGGGTGGGCGATCAAGCTTGTAACTTGCGCAATAGATGGTATTGAAGTGCGTCGTGAGTTCCGATTTAGAGCGGCGGTAAGCAGGCCCTATGGAAATCAGTACCGTAGGTCGGCCCCGGAACGTGGGTTGGGTCCGAGCGGCTGCGTTGCTGTATGGCGACTGGGGCACGAGCAAGGCCTACGTCATCGGTTTGGGGGTGGCGGCGGTGGGCTATGCGGCGCTGCCGCACTTGCTGGCGGTCACGCTGGTGACGGGGCTGGTGGGGGTCAATTACATCTGGGTCTGCGGGCATTTTCCCAACGGGGGCGGCGTCTATACGGCCGCCGGGCTGCACTCCAGGCGCCTGGCCGCCATAGGCGGACTGTTGTTGCTGGCGGATTTCATCGTCACGGCGGCCCTGAGTTGCCTGGACGCCTTCCATTACCTGGGCATTGCGAACCCGATCCAGGCCAAGGAGTGGGCAATCACGACCATTTTCATCATCGGGGCGGTCAATTTCCTGGGTCCAAAACACACCGGGGGCATTGCGATCTGGCTGGCGGTGCCGACGGTGCTGGTGGTCATCACGCTCGTCGCGAGCGGGATGCCGCACATCAGCCAGGTACACGTCGAGATGGCCAAGGGGGGCCTGCCGCACAATTGGACGAAGTTCGTGGACATGATCCTGGCCTTGTCGGGCGTCGAGGTGGCGGCCAGCGGCACCGGGGTGATGCAATTGGATCCGAACGCGACGCTCGAGCATCCCTCGGTGCGCATCGCGGCCCGGCGGGCGATCATCGCGGTGATGCTGGACGTGGTCATCGGCACGGCCCTGCTGAGCGTCCTGGCGATGTGCCTGCCGGTGGCGGCGCTGACGCACGAGAACGATATGCTGCGCTACATGGGCGAGCAGTTCATCGGGCCCAGGTTCGGGCTGCTGGTGGGCTGGGTCTTTGGCCTGCTGCTCATCTCGGCGGTCAACACGGCCCTGACCGGCATGGTGGCCTTGCTCTACGTGATGGCCCATGACGGGGAGTTGCCCGACCCGTTCATCCAGCTCAACCGTTTCGGGGTGCCGTGGGTGGCGCTCATCGTCGCCACCATCCTGCCCGTGCTGGTGCTCAACCTGAGCGAGTCGGTCGAGAGCCTCTCCTCGCTCTACGCCATCGGGGTGGTGGGCGCCATCGCCATCAACCTGGGGTCCTGCGCGTTTGCCCGGCAGATTGACCTCAAGGGCCACCAGCGGCTGACGATGAAGGGCACCTTCTTTCTGCTGGTGGCGATCTGGTTGACGATAGCCTGGAGCAAGCGGGAGGCCCTGCTGTTCGTCCTCATTGTCCTGGCCGTGGGGCTGGCCCTGCGCGAAGCGACGTTGCGCCGCCGCACGCTCGCCCCGGCCGCCATGCCGGCCGCCAACCACGGCGCCGCCGCATGGCCCGCCTCCGCCCGTTCCCATCCGGAATTCCTCGGCCAGTCGCTCCTGGTCGCCGCGCGCGGTTGGACCCCGGCGCTGCAGTTCGCCCTGGATGAGACGCGGGTGCGCGACGCCCAACTGCTGGTCCTCTACATCCGCGAGGTGGCGGTCACGATCGACATGGCCGGCAACTGGAAGGACGACCCCCAGGCGCGGACCCTCTTCACCCGGCTCGAATCCGAGAGCGAGGGCCTGCACGTCAACAAGCTCTACAGCATCAGCGATTCGCCGGCCGACACCATCATCGATATCGCGGCCACGTTCGGAGTGGACACCGTGGTCCTGGGCGGCAGCCGGCGCGCCGCCCTGGTCAACCTCCTCAAGGGCAACGTCGTCGCCCGCGTCGCCGCCAGCCTGCCCGAGTCCATGCACCTGGTCGTCATCGGATGAACCTCAACTGTGAGCGAACCTGACTTGAATCGAATCCCGCCTGGCGCCGTGCTCGAATTGCGCAGGGTCACCAAGTTCTTTGGCGGCTTCAAGGCCGTCGATGAGGTCAGCTTCAGCCTGGCGCCCGGTTCGATCTGCGGTTTCCTGGGCCCGAACGGGGCGGGCAAGACGACGACCCTGCGGATGATCCTCGACATCCTCAAGCCGAGCAGCGGCACCATCACGGTCCTGGGCAGGCCCTCGGCGCTGGAGGTGCGCCATCGCCTGGGTTACCTGCCCGAGGAAAAGGGCCTCTACAAAAAGATGAAGGCCTGGGCCATCATCGCCTACTTCGCCACCCTCAAGGGCCTGAGCCGCCAGGCCGCCAAACAGGCCGCCTTCCAGTTGCTGGAACGGTTTGGCCTCAAGGACTTCGCCGAGAAACCGACCGACGCGCTCTCCAAAGGGATGAGCCAGAAGGTGCAGATACTGGCGGCGCTGGCCCACAACCCTGAATTGGTTATCCTGGACGAACCCTTCGCCGGGCTGGACCCGGTCAATCAACAGGTTATGGAGGGCCTCATCCGCGAGATGGCGGGCCGCAAGCGCACCGTCCTCTTTTCGACCCACGTCATGGAGCACGCCGAGCGGTTGTGTGAACGCATCCTGCTCATCGCCCGGGGCCGGCTGATCTTCGACGGCTCGTTGGCGGAGGCCAGGCGGACGGTGCCGCGCCGCGTGCGGCTGGAGACCGAGGACGATATCGGCCCGTTGCGCGACCTGGCGGAGGTCAGCACGGTGCGTGCGCTGCCGGCCAACGGCCAGGCCCGGGCCCAGGCCGGTCCCCCGGCCTCGACCTGTTGGGAAGTGGAGTTGCGCGAGAACTCCGACCCGCAAGTGATCCTCCAGACCTGCTTCGGCCGGCGCATCCGCCTCAAGAGCTTCAACCAATCCCAGCCGACCTTGCACGAGGTCTTCATACACCTGGTGGGCCCGGACGCCAAGGAGGTGCTGTCCCGATGAGAAACGCATTGTTGGTAGCCTGGCGGGAGTATGCCGAGAACGCCAAGACCCGCGGCTTCTGGCTGGGCCTGTTCCTGTTTCCGGTCATCATCTTTCTCTCGATCCAGGTGCCCATCCTGCTCGAACAAAGGGCCACGCCGATCCGCTATTTTGTCCTGGTGGACCCTTCGGGCAACCTGGCGCCGGCCGTGCAGGCCGCCCTGGACAAGTCGCACCAGCGCCAGGTGCTGGCAGCCCTCAAGGACTACGCCCGGAAAAACCTGGCGCCCCCCGCAGACCCGGCCGCTGCGCGCGCCGCCTCGCCGCTGGATGACCTCAACGAGGGCGACGCCCAATCCCTGGAGGACTTCATCGCCAAGGGCGGCGCGGATTTCTTTCTGGCCCAGCTCCGGCCCAGGCTGCGGCCCGGCGCCCCGCCCTTCCAGGAGCCGCGCCGCCCCTTTCAGCAGGTCCCGCTCCCCCCGGGCATCAAGGCCGATGCCGACCCCGCCTCGATTGCCGAAGCCCTCAAGCCCTGCTTGCGCAACGAGAGACTCATCGATGCCGGCGGCACAAGCGTCCCATTGGCCGCCGCCATCCTCATCCCCGGCGACATCCAAGACCAGGTCGTTCGTCCCCAAAACCGGGCGCCGGCCACCCGCTCATCTTCCTCGACGACCAATCATCCGATTCAATACTGGTCGGCCAACGCCTCCGACCCGCGGCTCCGAGAAGAAGTCGAGCGCGCTGTCAATGCCGAGATCCGCCGCCGCGAGTTCCTCGCCCGCGGCATGGATGGCGCCGCCATCCGCCAAATCGAGCAGACCTATGTCCCCTTCGCCAATCTCAATCCCAAAAAGGAGAAGGGCCGCGAGGCCGTCGGCACGGCCGACATCATCCGCCAATGGGCCCCCAGCGGCTTCGTCTATCTGCTCTGGGTGGCCATCTTCTCGATCATGCAGATGCTCCTGAGCAACACCATCGAGGAGAAATCCAATCGCATCATCGAGGTGCTGCTCTCCTCGGTGACGCCAAACGAATTGATGATGGGCAAGCTCGTGGGCATCGCCGCCGTCGGCCTGACCATGGTCGGGGCTTGGATGGGGGCGCTCTTTGGCATCCTGAGCTGGAAATCGGGCGGCGCCTCCGAACTCGCCGGCCAAATCTTCCTGGTCTTGCGCACCTCGAACCTGGTGCCGCTCTTTGCGGTCTATTTCCTGCTCGGCTTCCTGATGTATGCCGCCTTCATCCTCTCGATCGGCAGCGTCTGCAACACCCTCAAGGAGGCCCAGAGTTACATGGCGGCCATGACCCTGCTCATGATGGTCCCCCTCATGACGATGACCTTCATCCCCAAGGACCCCAACGGTGCTCTGGCCCGGGTCCTGTCGTGGATCCCCCTCTACACCCCCTTCATCATGATGAACCGCGCCACCGCCGACCCGCCCTTCATCGACTTGGCCGGCACGTTTGTCCTCTTGTTGGCCTCGACCCTCATCGCCCTCCTCATGGCCGGCCGCATCTTCCGCATCGGCATCCTCCGCACCGGCCAGCCGCCAAGGATCGTCGAATGGGTCAAGTGGGCGCTCAGGAAGTAAAGGCTGAAGGCTAAAAAACAGTCCACAGTCCACAGTCCACAGTCCACACTCCAAAGACCATCGAGCGAAGCGTAATCCAGAGCGCAGACTCCTCGCGTCATTGGTCATTCGTCCCTCGAGCCTCGCCCCTGAGCCTTCGGCTCCCCGACTGTGGACTGTGGACTGTGGACTGTGGACTGTTTTTTAGCCCTTAGCCTTTAGCCTTCAGCCTTGCCGCGATTGTCGCCGTCCCGATCGTGATCACCGCCCCAATGAGCGTGTACCAGGGCCAGAAGACCTCGGTGCCGATGGTTTTCATCCACCACTCGCGGGTGAGGGCGAGCCTGGGCAGGACCTGGATGGCGGTCATGGCGGCCAGCGAAGTCACCATGCCGATGACGACCGGGGTGGCGCGGCCCTTGGGCCAGAACACCGCCAGGCCCAAGCCCCCCAGCAATGCCCCGCTGGTCAGCCCCCGCAACGAGAAGGCCGCGTTCAACACAAACTCCACCTCCCGGCCCAGATAGGCCACCCCAATGAGCGCCCCGGCCCACAACACAGTCGAGAGCTTGCTGAACCGGAGAAAGAAGGCCTGGCTGCGCTGCGGCAGGAGGTGCCGGACGAAGTCCATCGTGGAGACCGAGGCCAGCGAGGTCAGGGCGGAGCTGACCGAGGACATGGCGGCCGAGAGGATGGCGACGATCAGGAAGCCCTTGAGCACGTGCGGGACCTGGGTCATCATGAAGATGGGAAAGATGAAATCGTTGGCCTTGATGCCCGGACGCGATTCGGGCAGGGGGATTTGGAAAGGATGGCCCTGGTAAAAGACCCAGAGCATGGCGCCCACCAGCAGGAAGACCAGGAAGAGCGGGAAGATGAGCACGGCGCTCAGCGCCAGCGCCTTTCGGCCGTCCGCAACGGATTTGCACGCGAGCACCCGCTGGACGATCAACTGCTCCGCCCCGTGCGAGGACATCACCAGCACCGTGCCGCCAATCACGCCCATCCAGAGATTGAAAGGCGCCCCCAGCAGGAATTTCACCATCGAGGTCCCCGGCCCTGGCGCCAGGTTCAGCCAGTGCAGCTTGTGCGCTGCCGCCGCCTTGGCCAGCACGGCACTGGCGCCTCCCTCGACCAGGCTCGGGATATAACAGAGCGCGAAAACGCCCCCCAGGACAAACAGCCCAAACTGCACCGCGTCGGTCCAGATCACCGCCTTGACCCCTCCCACGCACGTATAGACCAGCGAGAGCGTCACGAACAACAGGATGGCCCCGAGGATCGGGTTGCCGGTGCCCCAACCCAGCAGCTTGTCTCCCAGCATCAGGTTCACCGGGATGCTGGCCACGTACACCCGCACCCCCGCCGCCAGCGTCTCGCTCACCAGGAAAAAGCCCGCGGCGGTCTGGCGGGCGGCAGGCCCGAACGCGTTGCCAAACAGTTGGTATGGGGAATAGATCTCGCCTTTGAAATAGTGCGGCACCAGGACGACAGCCAAAATGATGCGCGCAATGACGTAGCCGATGACCATCTGCACGAAGGCGATGTCGTCCCCATACGCCATCGCCGGCACCCCGATGATCGTCAACGCACTGGTCTCGGCCGCGACAATGGACAGGCCGATGCCCCACCACGGCACGCTCTTGCTGCCCAGGAAGTAGTCGCGCGTGTTGTGCTGGTCCTTGCCAAACCACAGCCCCAATCCGATGATGCCCAGCAAATACAAGCCTATGACCGCCCAATCCCCCGCGCCGAAGTAGCTGGTCGTCATGCTGTACTCCAGCATTTCCGGCCCCACGGACGATGGGCAAGCTTTTTCTGGTCGCGCGTTGCGGATTACGAATGACGAATGACGAATGACGAATGACGAATGACGAATGGCGAATGACGAAGTAGTCCGCGTCCCTTCGGTCCCTTTCGTCATTCGTCATTCGTCATTTCCAACCTCGACACTCCGCCTCGGCGTTTGGATACTCCTCAACGTCCGTCATGCCAATCCACAACTCCACCTACTACGACCCGGGCGCGCAGCGCGCGGCCAAGGTGAACGAGTTATTCTCCGGCATCGCCCGCCGCTACGACCTGCTCAATGACCTGCAGAGCTTGGGCCTGCACCGCCGGTGGAAGCGGCGCCTGGTTGGGCTGGCGGACGCCCAACCCGGCCGGCGCGCCCTGGATGTCTGCTGCGGCACGGGAGACCTGGCGCTGGCTCTGGCCCGTCGCGGCGCCGAGACTGTGGGCCTGGATTTCAGCGCGCCGATGCTCGATGTGGCGCGGCAGAGGGCGGCGGACGGAGGGCGGAGGACGGAGGACGGAGGACGGAGGGCGGAGGACGGAGGACGAAGGACGGAGGGGCTGGTGCAATTCGTGCGAGGGGATGCGCAACGGCTGCCGTTTGCGGACGGCTCGTTTGACATCGTGACCGTCGGCTACGGCCTGCGCAACCTGGCAAGCTGGGAGAGCGGGCTGCGCGAGATGCAGCGGGTGGCCCGCCCTGGCGGGCGGCTGCTGGTGCTGGATTTCGGCAAGCCCGACAATTGCCTCTGGCGCAGCCTCTACTTTGGCTACTTGCGCCTGTTGGTCCCGTTGCTGGGCCGGGTCTTCTGCGGCAACGCCGGCGCCTATGCCTATATCCTGGAGTCGCTGCTGCACTACCCGGCGCAACAGGCCCTGGCCGGCCGCATGCGCGAACTGGGCCTGCAGAACGTCCGCGTCATCAAACTGCTGGGCGGCGCGATGAGCATACACACGGCAGAAAAACGTGAAACGTGAAACGTGAAACCGAGCCG
This sequence comes from uncultured bacterium, assembly GCA_963749495.1. Classification (GTDB taxonomy): domain Bacteria; phylum Verrucomicrobiota; class Verrucomicrobiia; order Limisphaerales; family UBA8199; genus CAVQND01. The sequence goes on along the minus strand of CAVVMW010000006.1, from coordinate 669,677 downwards.
CAGGCTCGGGCCTTGGGGAGACGAGGGCCGAAAGGTCCCTCGGCGCTCGTCCCACGCACCGCGTCCCTCCGCGTTTCACGTTTCACGTTTCCCCCGCCCCGCAAACAGCAATTCTCATTCTGGCTTTCGAAGCCTGGCCATTCTCGCTTCGGCCCCTCGCTGCCGCATAAATGCGGCGTTCCGAACCCGGCCGGAACGCCGCATTTATGCGGCAGGGCCCAAAAATGAGAATTGCTGAAATAGCGGCGCGCCAATACGGCTCATAGCCTTGGAGAGTCGAGTGGGGGCAGGCCGTTGCCGGCCCGCCCCCCTCTAGGAACCGTACATGAAAGTTTCCCGTCATACGGCTCGGGCCTCGTTAACCGGTGCGCCAGGGCGTGGGCACGCGGCGGTAGTTCGGTCCAACGATGTCGGTGACGACGCCTTCACGGAGGCGGGGAAGGCTGCCATAGGCACAGCCTGGCACCCCCGGACACGCCAGGCAAAGCACCGGCGTTTGGCGAAGTAATCCGTGTAGAGCGGATCAAAGGGGTTGGCTGCCCCTTTGACCTTGATGTGGCGTTCGATGCGGGTGCTGGACATCCGGTAGAGCGTGAGCACACGGCTTTCGCCCCCTGCCTTACGGAGGCGGACGCTGAAAAGCCCCTTTTTCCCGGCGGCGGAGAAGTATTTATGCGTTCTCCAGGCCGCCGATTTGGTGGGGTGGCGTCGGCGCGTCCAGCGCCAGAGTTTACGGAAGACATAACAGTCGAGCTGGTCGAAGGTCCGCTTGGCGGCTCCGTTCCGGTAGTAATTGGCCCATCCCCTAAGAATGGGGTTGAGTTTGCGGAGGAGCGCCTCTTGACTGAGGCCCAAGGCGGATTTGAAACAGAGCCTGATTTTGTCCCGCAACGCTTGGGTGCTACTCTTTGCGGGGCGCATCAGGAGGGTGTCCCCAAATTTGCGCACGGTGTGCCCCAGGAAGTTAAACCCCTGATAGATGGAGGTGATGACGGTCTTTTGCTCTGAGAGTGCCAGACCTCGTTGGGCGAGGAAGGCCGTCAAGGCGGGTTTGACTTGCTGTTCGAGTATTTGCCGATTTGCGCCCGTCACGATAAAGTTGTCGGCGTAGCGTATGAAGTGGACTTTATCGGCCGGTTGGGGCGCCGCCTGGCGGATGGCCTCCTGCATGCCCTCCAACGCGAGGTTGGCCAGGATTGGGGAGATAATACCGCCTTGGGGCGTGCCCGCGCGGGTCGGAAACAGTTGGTCCTTTTCCCAGTAGCCGGCTTTGAGCCACTGGCCCAGCACGTATTTGTCCATCGGGACATGGGCTAAGAGCCAGGGCTGACTAATCTCGTCGAAACAGGCGTGAATGTCCCCTTCGAGAACCTCCGTGGCGGAGGTCCTGCGGCTGAGCGCAAGGTGAGCATGCGCCAGGGCATCGGCACAACAGCGACCTTGGCGGAAGCCGTAGGAGTACGGGTCGGCCCGAGTCTCGGCTACGGGGGCCAAGGCCAGCGCGTAGAGCGCCTGCATGGCGCGGTCGTGCAGGGTGGGAATGCTTAAGGGGCGGAGTTTGCCGTTTTTCTTCGGGATGTAAACGCGGCGCAGGGGTTGGGCTCTGTATCCGTGACGTTGGAGATTATCTGCCGCTCGGAGTTTCTGTCGGTCCGTTCGCCAGAGGATCTTATCTACACCGGGGGTTTTAGCACCCCGGTTCGTGGTCACTTGGCGCACCGCCAAAAGCTTGGCGGCGCGACTGTGTGTGAGCAGCCACTGCAAGGCTTGCGCCCGGCGGTGTTTGCCCTGTTGAACTGCCTTGGCAATACGCATTTGCAGCCGTCGCACCTGCCCTTGGATGGTCGTCCAGACAATGGACTTCCAGCAAACGGGTCGGTGGAAGGACGCATCAGTTGATTGCTCAACCGTCATTTGCTTTTCCTTCTTCACGAGGGTTCTGCCTATTCTCTTGCCAAGCGAGACCAGACCGACGTGGGCGTATCCGGCGGATTACCCGCCGGCCTTGGCTTGTTCGGTCCTCCCAATGCTGTGCCCACCAGACCCGCCTTGCGGTGAGGTCTGCCCGGTTCCGACCGGGCGGGGCTGGCAGCTTTTCCACGTTCCGCAACCGTCACGAGGGGTGATTTAGGTCCGCTCTTTACACCGGCAGTATGACATTCGCGTCGGGCCATAAACCAGAGCCCGAGCCTGACTGCGTGCCTGTTTGGCCAGAGCCTTGAACCAGTCTCTTGCGGCTCTTCAGCCTTAACGATGCTTAACGAGCGTTCAACTGACTTGACCATGTCACCCGATTCTAGCGCTTGCCCGGACGAGACTACCGGTTGGGCTACATTGTCCGGAAGGCTTCAGACCCAAGGGCGCTGCGCGCCCTGCGCCTGCTTCCGTGGAATACCTGTGGCGAAACACAGGGCTGAATCTGGATTGCTCCGCGTTCAGCAATGACGATTGCAGTTTTGTTGGTGTAGTTTGCATGTCGCACGGTTTAATTGACTTTAATTGGATTTAAGTTCCACGTTTCACGTTTCACGTTTCACGTTTCACTCGTCCTCCGTAGCCCCGATCCTATCGGGACGGATGGTGGACGTTCCACGTTTCCTCTCCTCGGCGGCGAGGCATTTTGAGAATTCAGCGCCCAGGGTTCGGAGGGCCGGGTCGCCAGAGGCGAGGAGCTCGGAGAGGGATTGCTGCCCGGCTGCGTGGAGGATGCGGGCACGGAAGCCGGCTTGGGCTTGCCTGGCTTGGGCCTCGGCTTCGATGCGGTCAGCGCGGCGGCGGTCCAGTTGGAGGGATTGAAAGCTGGAATTTCTCATGGACGCCACTATGCCCCGCCTCGACCGCTCCTGTCCACGGACAGCGCGGACTGTTCGGACAATGCGGAGTTTTTGCGGTTGGGCCGGCTATCCATGTGGTGGATTTTGGCCGCCCGCGAAGCGGCAATGGCGGGTCTTTGTGAATGGCCTCGCGCCGATCCCCACGACTCATCAGATGGTACACGGCACCCGGAAACTGAATGCGCAGTTGGCGCGGCAGGGTCCCATTGTGGCTGCCCCGCCCGCGCTGTCACTCGAAAATGCACAATGTAAGGGCTTGACCCCTTTCCCCAAAGAAGTGAACCGCGGAACACGCGGAACACGCGAAAAAACCAAAGAGGTCCGCCACTTGGCGGGGCTTTTCATTTCCGCGTATTCCGCGTAGTCCGCGGTTTATTTCCCGCCCTCGGCCCCGATGGTCCGGTCCACAACCTAGCCGGCCGTGACATCACCCGCGCAGCGTCAAAACCGCCGGCGCGGCAAAAACCAAATTCTTATCAGTTTCTGGAGCGAGCTGCTGGCCGACGACGCCGATCTCATCAACAGCGACAACCTCGAAGGAGCGCAGACGTTCCTGATGAAAAAGTGAGGGTGGGCCTGGGGACGGATTTTTTAACCGCAAAGAACGCAAAGAACGCAAAGAAGAAAGATTTCCGTTTCCTCTTTGCGTTCTCTGTCAGCGTTCTTTGCTGTTAAATAGACCGAAATCACTATGAAAGACATCAGAGCCTTAAGCGACCAAGTACGGCAGACGGCATACGCCATTCACGTGTACCATGGGCACGGTCACCTGGAGAAAGTGTATGAGAACGCCCTGGCTCACCGGCTCAGCAAGGCGGGTCTGGCAGTCGAACAGCAGCACCCCATCAAGGTCTATGATGAGGATGGCACGCTCATTGGCGATTACCTTGCCAACCTGCTGGTGGAGGGTGAACTCATCGTAGAGCTGAAAGCGGTCAAGGCCCTGGCGAACGAGCACGAAGCGCAAGTCCTGGGTTATTTGAAGTCCTCTCGCCTGGAGCACGGCCTCCTGATCAACTTCGGCTCTTACAAATTCGAAATCCGCAAGTTCGCCTTGAGCACGGGCGCCGCTCAGCCGCCAACCGGCCCACTGCTGTCCTTTCTCTCTGCGTTCTTTGCGTTCTTTGCGGTTAAATAATTTCTGTCACACGCCCGCCTGACTCAAACCAAACCCATTGGTCAAACCCATTGGGGTCATGACTTGTCATTTGGACAATCGGTCCAAGATTGCGGCTATTTCTTCTCGCAGGCGGGGATCGGCTTGGAGGCGCCGGCCAAAGCGGGCGAGGGCGTTGCTCACTACGGCGTAGTCCAAACCGCCAGTTAACTCAAACCCATAACCGGGCCAGCGGCTCGCGCCACACCCACGCCAGCGGCCGGCGGTAGCCGGCGTAACCGGGATACGAAAAAATGGAAATGGTCTGCGTCATCACGGAAGATGTCCTGGCGTTCATTGCCGCGGGCGGTGACGTGATACCGCCCGCCCGTCCGTTCGATGCGCAACACGCGTGCCACCGGCCAATGGAATCATCCCGGAATCCCGGCGTCAAGTGCCAATTGTCCAAATGACAAGACATGATCCCAATGGTTTTTTGCGCGCAGTTTGCCGCGCGCCAGCCCTTCTTGTCTAAGGACAGCGCGGAGTGCGCGGACTGTGCGGAGTTTTTACGGCTGGGCCGGCTACCGATGGGGTGGATTTTGGCCGCCCGCGAAGCGGCAATGGCGGGTCTTTGTGAATGTCCTCGCCCCGATCCCCACGACCCACCAGATGGCACACGGCACCCGGAAACCCCGGAAACGGGTGCCGGACAAAAAAGCAACCTCCGTTGAAGAGACCAAGGCAGGCGTTGTTTGTTCCCTCCGGTGATTGTATCTATGCGGATGCAACCGCAAGGAATGGGGCTGCCCCAATGCCGGCCAATCCCCACCCGGGATCGCTGAGCGGCTTTGTTTTCCGGTGACTATTCAGGTCTGGACGCGTGGGGCAGACCTCTGGTCTGCCGGTTGCAGGGGCCTCTGGCCCCGAGCGTCCCAACTGCAAGGGACACGGAGCCGGAGGCTCCGTGAACCGGCAGACCAGAGGTCTGCCCCACACCTGAACAGTTACGTTTTCCGCGTATTCCGCGTATTCCGCGGTTGCCCTCAGGTCCCACGGCCGTATCGGCCCCGTTCCGCCACGATGCGCTCGATTTGGAGCTTGGGATAATGGCCAAAGTTGACCAACAGCCCGAGCTTCAACCCGGTTGCCTTGAGGCAGTTTTGCACCTGCGCCCGATGCTCGTCTGCCAACTCGCTCACCGCCTTGAGTTCCAGAATGATCTTGTGAAGAAGAATGAACCGCGGAATACGCGGAATACGCGGAAATGAACAGGTCTAATGGTTACTGTTTTGTCTCGCACCCCCCGGAAACTGAATGCGCAGTTGGCGCGGCATGGTCCCATTGTGGCTGCCCCGCCCGTGCTGTCACTCCAAAATGCACGATGTAAGGGCTTGACCCCTTTCCTATACCTACGAACCCTGTGACGACGTGGATCCGACCCCCGACTACGAAAACGTGCTCACGGATTGAGAATCATCCTCTGGAAGGCCGGTTCGGAGGCGCGCCTTTACCCGGCAGCGGCTTCCTCCCGGCTCCCTCGCCACAGAGCCGGTATCCCTGCCGCGCAACTTTCAGCCGCTGAGCCGACCCTCAGGCCCCAGCACGCGCCAGCGCCCCCCATGTTGCGCCAAAACCATCAAAAACCGGCAAAACGTTCCTCTTGACCCTCGGGTCCTCTTCTGGCAGCATCCGACCGTAGTGAGGGAGACCAAAAACCAATTCTCCCTCACCCGCGCAGCGTCAAAACCGTCGGCGCGGCAAAAACCAAATTCTTATCAGTGACCACTCCACGTTCGATTCATGGGCCCGGTGGAAAGTGAAAGCACAATACGGCGAGGTGGACGTTTCTGGTCGGGTCGCTCCTGAGCCGGAATTCAAAGCGAATCCAGCTTTCTGTCTTTTTCTCCTCCGTCCGAACGAAACAGGGATGTTGAGCCGTGCCTGTTGCTAGTTGTTCGAGCACGGGGTTTAACTCCTTGTTGCTCACGAAGCACACAATGGCAGCTTTGGAATCTCGCCAAGTCAGGTAGCCGAGGATCTGGTCGATCGTGTCATGGAACGCTTTGATCCCCTTCCAGAACTTGCATTCACCCACAAAGACGTTGGTCCCGTCATATCGTACAAGTATATCTGTCTTGCCTTTCTTGTTGAAGGTTTCGCCTGTCGTGTTCGGATAGTGCGTGCAGAGGGTCATCAGCAGAAAATCCCGCAGATCCTCCTCCTGCTTGTTCGTGTACGTGCTCGGGTGCCGCTCCATCGCTATGCCCGTTTCGTGAATGATCGACAAGATGTTCCAGTAAGTTGCCTGATCCAACGTCGGGTGTGGCGAATATGACGCCTCAGGAGCGGGTGGCTTCACGATTAGTTTCTTAGGAACTATAGGCACCGCGAAAGTCTGAGGAACGGATGGTGCTTTGCGCAGAGGGATTCCGAGGGATTCGACCAGGCTCAATTGGCTGAGCAAATGGGCCTTTCGGGCGGACGTTGCTCCTCGTGCTTGCGCTTCCAAATTAGAGTTGAAGCGCTCCACGTCTGCGAATAGGTACTCGCTTTGTTTACGAAGCCGTTCCACTACTGACGCCTGTGCGGTTTTCAACTGCTGGACATCGTTGCCCCAGTTAATCAGGTCGAATCGGATTTCTTTGCCCGACACGTCAAGTTCTACGTCACCACCGGTCAAGTACGTTGAGGGTTGACACCTCAAGAGCCCAGCATCGCCCGTGTAAGGAATGTGAAACGTGATCACTTGCCGAGGATAGGCGGACCTCGGCATAGGGATGTGACGGCAGGCGAAATTCCAAGGGTGTTGGTCAACAGGAATCACCTTTTCAGTCTGAGAAACCTGGAGTGCTGCGAAATCGAGCGTGATTGGTTCAAGCCGATACTTGTCGGCCAAGTATTTCACGTAGTCGGATTCATTGAAATTGAGCAATTTGTTCGCCGGTTCGCCTTGGATCTCCTGGAGCATTTTTTGACGGCGCGCCTCAAGAAGGTCGGACAGCCTCGCCTCAGCGAAAGCATGAACTTTCGTCCCACTCATACTCGACCGCATGTTGGCAGCAGAGAACGGCTATGTCAAACCGAAAACCCTGTCCTTTTCTTTATGGGCTTAGTCGAAACTGTTGAATTCCCTGCGGCTTGGTCGACTGTTGCTTTTAGTACAGCAGAATATGGAAATCAGCAAGACCCGTCAGTGCCCCTATTGCGGCCAGAGCTTCGACTTGGTCATCGACGCGAGCACCCCAACGCAGCGGTTTACGACGGATTGCGAGGTGTGCTGCCGGCCGTTTGAGGTGGTTGCGGAATGTGAGCCGGGGGAGGTCCTGAGCGTGGGGGTGCAGGGACAGGGGTGAGTGTTTGCCTGATCTTCCTCCCATCCGATTTGGCCCAGCATTTTTGTTTTGACTCGACACTTGAGCGAGCGCAGTATCTTCTCCGCTAACGCAAAAGTCGTCGGTCTCATGAGTGAACCAGAGAATGCACCGCCGGTCATTGCTGGACTGCGACCACGCCGAAGAGAGGCGTTGGGGCGAATTGGTCTTGCCTTTTCCATCTATTCGTTAGCAGGCTTGGCCATCATGCTCGTCTTTCGACCTTCTGGCTGAGGTTCCCCCATTACAGCCCTTGGCGGGCTGGCCCTGTTCCTGACGATTCCGGCTGGTGTGCTGCTGAGTGCCATCGGGCTCCTGAGGGACAGACACAATAAGGCCGCAGCTTTCGGGCTGGCCGCGGCGTTGTTGGGGGTTTTGCTGTTCATGCTGTTGGCTCTTTGCTGAGAGTGACGGCGGCCAAGGAGACGGTGCCGGAGCCAGCGACCTTGGCGTGGCCATTCATATAATTGCCGGCCTCGACTTTCTTACAATAACCGACCAGAAAACTGATGATTCCCCGCCACTAGAAAACCATTGGGGTCATGACTTGTCATTTGGACAATCGGTCCTGGATTGCGGCTATTTCTTCTCGCAGGCGGGGATCGGCTTCGAGGCGCCGGCCAAAGCGGGCGAGGGCTTTGCTCACTCCGGCGTAGTCCAAACCACCAGCTAACTTGCCCAGCTCGGCTAAATGAAAACGGGCGGTTCGCCGCCCCAGCCACAGCGCCGCGTTGCGGCCCCAGTCGCCATGCCGTTCGGCGAAGCTGCTCCAGCGTTCGCCCTTGGCTCGCTCCAAGGCGGAGAGGATCCTCCGCCAGGCCGACGCCTCGGGAGCGCTCCGGAGCCATGCTTGCTCACGCGGGTTGCCGCGGGCTTCGCCCCTCAGTCGCAGCGCGAAAGCCTCGCTCCCGAGCGCCAGGCCGCCCGCCACGCGCGCCCAAGGTGGCTCGACGCCGCCCTGGCGCAGCGCCCCTTCAGTGTCGTTCCGAATCGCCGCGCACTGCTCCTGGGGTCTGTTGCCGCCACATAACCGGGCCAGCGGCCCGCGCCACACCCACGCCAGCGGCGGCCGGTAGCCGGCCTAACCGGGATACGAAAAAATGGAAATGGTGTGCGTCATCACGGAAGATGTCCTCGCGTTCGTTGCCGCAGGCGGTGACGGGATACCGCCCGCCCGTCCCTTCGATGCGCAACGCGCGTGCCATGGGCCAATGGAAGCATCCCGGAACCCCGGCGTCAAGTGCCAATTGTCCAAATGACAAGACATGACCCCAATGGTTTTCCGAGGTGTTGAGGCGGCCTGGAATTGGGACTTGACAGGACCCGGAGAGATTCTAAGATGCGCCCATGAATGGTGGGTTCTATGCTGTTTTCGGTGGATTTTGCGGTGCGGCGCTCGTTTCGGCCCTGCGGACGCTGGCTGAATACAGGTCAAACCGATCACAACTACTTAGGGAGTATCGCTGTGCTACGAAGACCGTCACAAGCGACAGCCCACTTGTCGAAGGAGAATTCAGATGCCTATGCGGTCGCTACGTTCCCACAGTCGATGGATTTGATGTCGGCCATCCTGTGTGGCAGTTCGACCGAAAACTATACCCCATAGAGGCTTCGGGGAACGCCTCTCCGATACCATCCAGGGGAGATGCCGTTTTCTATGGTCCTTACACAAACGACTTCCCGGAACCCGGTACCTACAGAGCAACATTTAGAATTCTCGGGCTGGGTTTCACAAGTCCGGAAGACATCCTGAATGATTACGTCATTTTGAAACTCGATGTCAACAAGACCGTTGATATAATAGACAAGACGGGCCATGAGCGCCCGCAGGCGCTTGTGCAGCAATGCTACGTGAGGGTAAGTGATCTGTCACGTAAAGGCTGGCAGTCTTACGCACTAAACTTTTACTCCGATGCCCAAGGTGAATGGGAGTATCGAGCCTATGCTTATTACGGTTCTCCATCAAGATGCCCGGATAATCCCTGCAAGTGCGGCTCGGACGTCAGGATTTATTTTGACAGCGTAAGCCTATCGAGAGGCCGAATGAAGACGAGATGGTATTAGGGACACAATATGGCGCGGAGGTGGAGTAGGCTGTCAAAGTGATTCGGGGGCGTGCTGGGGAGGCAAGGCGCCATGATCAATGGTTCTGTGCAAGTATGATTGACTATGCCACATTCAAGCGAATCAAGGAGAACCACGGTAATTATGCGAGTTGGGCAGTGTGGGCGGACGGCGGCAGACCCAAAGAGAACGTTGGCGACCTCAGCATGTTCGATGTCCAAGAAGGCGATGCGCTGCTTCAGGAGCTAAACCCACGTATAGTGTTGGTCGGCCTGAACATCTCCCGCCTCATTGAATTCGCGTTTGGCAATTTCCATGATAAGCGACCCGGCTCCATGGACTACAAGATTCGATATGCCCTCAAAGGAACTGCACTATGGGGCGCTTACATGACGGACATCATCAAGGACTTCGAGGAAAAGGTCTCCGGCAAGATGATGGCATACCTGAGACAGCATAGGAGCTTTGAAAAGGAGAATATCGCTTCGTTTGACGCCGAGGTGAGGGACCTTGGGGTTGAACGGCCGATCCTGATAGTGTTCGGACGTGATGCATTTGAAATTGCTAATAGAAACCTAGGCATGAAGTATGCCGTATGGAGGGTGCCACATTATAGTCACCGCACCGGTAACGAAGAGTATAGAGGGGAAGTGGAGGAAGTCATTCAACAAATCAGAAACGCAAAATAGCTGGGCATGCCCCGCAACCCCAAATCACTGGTAACGCTGGCCTCTACTACTGCTGCAACCATTGGGGTCATGTCTTGTCATGTGGACAATTGGCACTTTGGACCGGCTCAACAAGTCCATCTGTTTCAGTTACGACAACGGGAAAGGGGTCAAGTCTTTACAAAGCACGTTTTCTCTCACATTGGCAAGTGGCCTTGGGCTGAGTCAGCGGCAGTCTGGCGCCGCATCGCGGTGTGCAAGCGGGCGCTCGCGCTCCGCGCCGTGCCCAGATGCAGCCGACCGGCGATCTCCTTCTCTTTGTAGCCACGCCATCCCCGCGACCTGAACACCCGGTTTATGCTATGGTTGTTGCGATGACACTCCACGCAAGTCGGCTGCGGAGATGGCTGCGTTGGCCGGCGTGTGCCCGCGCCGGCCATTGGCCGTGCCGGGTTCGCTGGGTTTACACGAAGAATACGCCAGCGGCCTCGTTGAACCAGTGCGTCAATTCCTGGCTGGTCCAGCACCGCATGGTTGAGTGGCGGGTCAATCACCCCGCCGACAGCGAGGGGGAAGGGCCGAAACCTGGCGGCAGCCCTGGCAAGGTCATTTTCAGCCCCGCACGCACGTGGTTAGGTCCTCCCGCGAGAGGCGATGCGCCGGCGAATTTCGGCGAGCATCTTCTGTCCCCGTTCCGGATGCCCGCGCTTCTGGCGGGCCAAAAAACGGGCTTCCGGCTGACGTTCAGCGATGACGTGAGTGACAAAATTATCAAACAATCTTTGCACGCTCGTTCCGGTGGAACGCGCCACTCCAAGCAGCGCCTTGTGCCTGGAGTCGTCGCAACGATAAGGAATGGTTTTCATTTCACTGGCATCCCATAAGGGACAAAACCCCACCCTAATCCTGCGGTTTTCCGAAGGAATTCAACGGGCCACGGCGGAAGCACTTTAAGAATTTCAGGTCATTTTGGTAGGTGGTGTGGGTTGCGCGTGCCGGGGAAACTCGGCTGTCCCACAGCTTTAGACAAATCCAGGGAAAAATGCTTGTTCTGGCCGTGCCAGGTATCGGAAGCTGCCCCCGGCTGTCCCATAGCGTGCTAGGAGCTTGAGTAAGTCCCATTTGCGCCACAGACCAGTGCGTACGACGGCAAACAACCGGCTAAAGCTGTGGGCCCAGTCCGAGAGGAAAGCCAAGTAGCGCAGCAATAAATAGACTAAGAGTGCCGTCCAAACCTGCCACCGTACCGCGTTGGCGCTGGTGCCCAGGAAATCCGCCAACTGCAGCGTCCCTTTGATCTGCTTGAAGAAGACTTCGATCTGCCAGCGGCAGCGGTACAACTCCACCACGCTCTCGGGACTCCAGGTCAACTGGTTGGTCAGGAAGGTCATCAGTCGCTCTTTGCCATCCACTTCAACCCAAGCGACGATCCGCCGCATGAGCGCGGGGTAGGCCTTTTGCGAGGTCGGATTCTTCAGCCCGACCAGTTCGTCGGAGACCACCTTGCCGCCCGCCTTCACCGGGTAGGCTTGGACCACCTCGTATTGCAGGTTCTCCTTGGCCCGCGTGACCCACACTACCCCGCGGAGCTCCAGATCGTAGAGATGCTCAAAGTCGATGTAAGCCTTGTCAAATATGACGATTTCGCCGTCCTTAATCCCGGCGCAGAGTTCCCGGGCTCGTTTCGCGTCGGCCTCCCGCGCGGTGTCGATAATCGCAAAGCGCGGCAGAAAACTTTGCAGGTCTAAGCGCAAATGGCACTTGGCTGCGGCCTTGCGCCGCCGGTGCTTGGCCCAGTCCATGCAGGAGGCGATCAATTCAATCGTCGTCGAGTCGACCAGGTGAATCGTCCGCTTGAATCGGCGGGCAAACCGCTTCGCCGACTTGCCAGAGACAAACTTGGGCGATAGGTCCCCCAAATAGGCATACACTGCCCAGAAGAGCTTCTCGGCCATCACCGCATCGCGCACTTTGTTCGCGTGCGACAGATTGTTGCGCGTCGGCGGCGTCGCACCCCGAAGCGCCGAGAGGGCCCCGAATTCAGTTGCAGGGCATCGCACACATCATTGAGGCCGATGCTATGGGTCACCTGCGCGTAGCAAAGACTGACGATGTGACTCCACTCATCAAAGGTGCGCGTCTTCTCATCGACGCCGGTCTCCCGAGCTAACTTGGGCACCAAGTGCGGCGGAATGTAGTTGCAAAGCTGACGGAGAACGGTGAAGTTTGACGCGGTTGGAACGTTTTGGTATTTCATTCGCCTGCCTTGTGGCACGTTTCCTGAAACATTCCAACCGTTTTTTTCAGATTTCTATGGGATGGCAGTGATTTCTTATCAATTTTAGCGGAAACCCGCGAGTTCCGATTGTATCGCGCCAACTATGCCACATTCGAGGATTACTGCCGGGAGAGGTGGGGGTGGACCAGGGCATATGCTAACTATACCATCTCGGCAGCTAAGACTGTGGCCGCACTGCCCCCACCTTTGGCAACAATTGTTGCCAACGAGGGCCAGGTGCGAGAGCTTTCTCAGGCTCCCGCCAGCGACCAAGCGGCCGTCATCGCCTCTGTTTCCAAGGCCGGCCCGGTGACGGCTGCCGCTATTCGCTCCGAGGTCCAAGCTCGGAGTCCTATGCCCACACCGATGCCGCCGCCTTCCGCTGCGGAAACGCCAAACCAAAATGATAGCGGCGCGGCGGCATCGGCAGTCAAGTGTGATAAGATGGACTATCCAATCCCGCTTAAGCTAATTGAGGATTGGGATAGGGCAGAGCAAGTGTCGCGATTCATTTGCGATGCTGTGAGCAAGGCTCGGGTTGCTGTGCGTGAAGCGGTGGAAAGCAAAGACATCCTTTGGGCCGAGGTAAATGACAGTAGCGTCCTATCACATCTGACCCGCGCAGCGTTCAGTACGTGCGGGCGCGCAAAAAACCAATTTGTTATCAATGACGACCAAACATGGAAGTCACCGAGACCATTCAGTGCCCTTTTTGCGGCCAGAGCTTCGACCTGGTGATTGACACGAGCACCCGAACGCAGCGATTCACGACGGACTGTGAGGTGTTGCTCTTCGTGCTGCTCACTTTGTGCTGAGGGTGACACGCTGGCCAGGAGAAGGCCGCCGAAGGAGGGCAAGGCGTCGTGCCCGGGAGGTCCTTCACATAATTGGCGGCCTCGATTTCAAGCTGAAGTGCTAATCGCCACCGACCTTTGCTACGACATCAACCGCGTCCTGACCGATTATGAGGGGAGGCTGGGTGGGGCGCAGATAATCTCAAGCCCCAAGGCCATCAACGCCAACTCGACTCCGGGAGTTTAGGGCCACACGACGCTAGGCGCTTCCAGGCGGAAGGATGCGGATGCCGGTTCGATGTTTGGCAGGCCGGAAGATTTGACAGAATGGGTATGGGGCAAAAAGCGGTTAGTATTTGACAAGAAATGGAGAGCATAGAGTTGGGCTTCCTCTATAAAATCACTCCTTGGTTGGAATGTAAGGTGAAGACCTAACGTCGTCGGCAACTGTCCGATCATCTAAGGATAATTCGCCGACTATAACAATGCATAGACAGATGAAGTCCGGGCTTTTGGCACTGGCAAGGCGGGCGCTGGCTCGCTCTATAGCATGGCCTCCAAAGAGAATGGCCTTGACTTCCCCGGCTTCGGGTCTGAGCACGAACTGGACCTCCCTCCAGCCGCCAACCATTCTCCCCTGCTTCGCCTAAACCACACCAAAAACCATCAACCTAATCTGTTATGAAAACAGCACGATCATTAACACTTCTCAGCGTCGTGTTCGGCTTGACGCTGGCTTGCTGGCCTGACGCAGCAAACGCCCAAACCGCCACCATCGCCCTGCCCCCCGGCGCCATCCAACCTGGTGGCGACCCGACTGACACTACCCTCGACTGGGGCACGTTTTGGCATGGGTATCAAGGGGCCGACGGCATCGCTACCGAGGTGTTTGATCCAACGGTCTCTTCCAGCAGCAGCATCCCCGGCTCCATCCATGTCACTATTTTCCTGCCTGGGAACACTGCCTCGAACGCCCCCGCCGGAGCCGCCAATATCTGCCTCGGCGACTTTATTAGTCCCAACGTCGGCTATAACACTTGGTTGGGTGCGAACCAAAGCAGTGCAGTGGACTTCTCTCGGTACTCCGCCCTGAGCTTTGACATATTGGTCAACATCAACACCTCTTCTAACGTCGACATCCCCATCTATCTTTATTCCTGGAATTATGACAGCGCCCAAATCGGCAGTGTCCCGATTCCTGCCAAGCAGGGCTGGCAGCAAATTTCCATCCCGATACCGAACACCTTTGACTTCAACGATGCCAAGGCTCCGCCTCCTAATGGCACGGCCTGGGGTTTTTATGACTGGTACCCCAACAACCCTCCGGCCTGCTCGGATTTCTGGATTGATAATGTCCAACTCGTGGGCGCAGGCGTCATCCCGCCGCCGACGATGACGCCGCTGGTCAAAGCGGTTCAGGGACTTAACGCATTTGCCACTACGCAACAGAATTCCGTCTGGGACCGCCAGGAGGTGATGCTGGTCGCGACCAATGGACTGTCCTGGGTGGGCCGCGCTAGCGCCGCCAATCCGGTCAGCTACTCTTATACGATAAAGGGCTTTCCGGCCGGCACAAACGTCGCTTACAATACTGCGGCCCAGTTGTTTCTGGCTCCGAATGCGTCCGCTGAGGAAAACGCGCCGGACTGGACTGAACCGAATTGCGCCGTCGTATCGGTCGTAAGCACGGGCAACGGCGGCGGCGAAATGCAGTTCGAATACAAGGTCAATGATGCGAATGACAACCAGATGTTCTGGGGTGGCGCCGCCTTCACCAATGCCCCGGGAAGCTGGGATGGGGTCACCGCGAACTATTTAGAGAGCGGCTATTTGGGCAACGTCCAGAGCGCGGGGCTTTTAGGCACTTGGACCGTCCAGTTCACCTCCGACACAAACTTCACGCTGATCGCCCCCGATGGCACGACGGGCAGCTTCATCTTCCCTCTTTACAACGTGACCAAGTTTGCCGAAACGAACGGCTTCAATGTATATCTGGGCATGGTGGCAAACACCACCAGCGCCCTCGGTCAAGCGGTGGTTTATTCGAGCTTCGCCATATCCAATGTGCCGTCGGCCGTCAGCGATAATTTCTTGGCTGATACCTCGTTGAACACTAATATCTGGAACGCTTCTTTTTCGATCGGCCGCGGCAGTGTGCTCCTTGTGCCTTCGAGCGCGCCCTACTGGGTGGGATGGACGCTTCCGGCAGCCGGGTTCTCCCTGGTAGAGAGCAGCAGCCTGGGGGCCAACGCGGTTTGGAACGATGTCAAGACCTATGCCGCCATTCCGACGATTAATGCCAGTCAGCAGGCGCTCAGTCAGCAGTTGGTTAGCACTAGCGATCTGCCACCGGGTAACACGGCGTTCTTTGCTCTGGTTAAGCGGGTTGCCACACAACTGCAGGTATTGGTCCCCGGCGAGACCAACGCGCCAGGCACCGCCTCGGGCAAGATCGGCACGCCCCTTCCGCAGACAGCGGGCACCCCGTTTGACGTCACCGTCAATGCCTGCGATGCCACGTGGCACATTGCCACCACTTGCTCGGACACGGTGGACATTACCTCGAACGATAGCTTCGCCAGTCTGCCAACCGATGCCCCGCTGGCAAACGGGACCATAACCTTCTCGAGGTACAAGCAACAATTACTTCTACTTTGGAGTCACGGGCACTTGGACGATTACGGCCACCGATACTACAGCCACGAGCATCAAGGCGAACACCAGCTCCTCGGTTGTGGTCGGTCCGTGACGAACGTTGTTAGATGTCGAAACTGCTGGCGCCGGATCCGTCCGGCGCCGGCTTTCTCAGCCCGATGTCCGGCTGGTTAACCCGAAGGACCTGAATGGCGGCGGTGAATAGAACGAGGATGGGACCGCTGTTTTTCCTGGCAGTCTGCGTTGGGTTCAAGGGCACAGTGGGGGTCAAGCCTCTATTTTGCCAATGCCACTTCAAACTCCCGGACAATCTTGGGCCGGATCCTTGGGTGTTTGTTTCCTCATGGCCCTGAGCAGGGGGAAACTGGCGCTCTCGTAAACCATTGGGGTCAGGACTTGTCATTTGGACAATTGGCACTTTGGACCGGCTCAACAAGGGCATCTGTTTCAGTTACGACAACGTGCGCCGGATGACCAAGGAAAGGGGTCAAGCCTTTACAAAGCACGTTTTCTCTCACATTGGCAAGTGGCCTTGGGCTGAGGCAGCGGGAGTCTGGCGCCGCATCGCGGTGTGCAAGCGGGCGCTCGCGCTCCGCGCCGTGCCCAGATGCAGCCGACCGGCGATCTCCTTCTCTTTGTAGCCACGCCATCCGCGCCACCAGGTTCGCGTTGGGCCTCTCCACGACCAGATGGCAGTGGTTGCGCATCAGGCAGTAGCCATGGACCTGCCAGCCCGATTTCTGGCAAGCCTCGGCCAGGGTCTTAGGGAAATCCAGGCGGTCTACGTGGCGCGGCAGGGTCCCATTGTGGCTGCCCCGCCCGTGCTGTCAGTCGAAGGGTGCGGGACAAAATAGTAACCATTAGACGTGTTCATTTCCGCGTATTTCGCTCGCAGCCCATAAGGCTGCCAGTCCAGCCGGTGGAAGTCCGGCGATGGTAACTGACGATGAACCATACAGTGATAACCGACACGGGAAGGGGCGACCCGACCCGCGAAAGCTCGGTCGTAAAAGTCCTGGCCGGAGCAGGGCGAGCAACACCTCCAGGCCGTAGCATAAAGCGAAAGCTGCAGCTTCGTTACGCTACCCACGGGTTCCGGATTCGTGGGATTTGTGACTGCCGAACCGGTGCGAAAACGGCGAAGGCACAACCAACGATGAAGGCATCGTCGCAGGCAATCGTTGGAGTCACCGGAGTACGGGCGGCGGCATGGGGTGAAAGGACTGGCAGAGTAAATTGGGGACCCTCTGGGGCTGGCGGGTTGGTCCCGCAGCCTGGCGGAATAATGCATAAGCCGCTGGGTGGCCAACAGAGGCGCACATGTGGCCATAGTAAGCGACGAGCCGACCGGACAGCACAACCGGTTGGGGAGCCAAGGGCCACTGGACCCGCGGTCGTGGTCAGAAGTTCTCGGTGCCGCTTGGACGCAAGTCCGACTACGGAACAACCGCCGGGGACGGAGATACCGACGGTGACGGCCTATAAGCGGGCGGTAGCACGCCCGCGAAGGTGGCCGTGGCGTCAGGCGGGTTTGAAGCCGGTACTGGGGAAAACCCACCGTACGGAATTTTAGAGGGGGCAGAGGAAACGAAGTGAATGGCCTGATGACCGTTTGCCACGATGCCCGAAAGGGCCGATACACTGGAAGTCATTGGCCTAATCATGTTCGCGCCTCTGCTCTACTCGATGGTTCATTCTTCTTCGGAGCTTTGCTAGCCTCGCCGGCCATGGCACCTGAGGGCAACCGCGGAATACGCGGAATACGCGGAAAACAAAGCCGCTCAGCGATCCGGGGGGGGCTGGCCGGCATTGGGGCAGCCCCATTTCATTGCGGTTGCATCGGCATAGATACAATCCCGGAAGGGAACAAACAACGCCTGCCTGGGTCTCTGGGCTGGTATGAACCAGGCCTTCGGCCTGAACGCCGGCGTGCCCGACCGGCGTGCCCGACCGGCGCGCCCGACCCGTTTGACTTTTTCGCGTCGGGAGCCGTAATATGGGATGGTGACGCTCATATTGCCAGACTTGCCTGAGACGGAACAGCAATTCTCATTTTGGCTTTCGCAGCCCGGCCATTCTCGCTTCGGCGCCTCGCTGCCGCATAAATGCGGCGTCCCGAACCCGGCCGGGACGCCGCATTTATGCCGCAGGGCCCCAAAAGAATTGCCGCCCCTCAAAATCCTTGTCTTGCCGCCAGGAAGCTCTACTGTTGCCGGTGCAGAGATGAAGACGTTTGCTGAACAGAACTTTCCGGGCCGGCTCATCGCGGTCGAGGGGTTGGACGGCTCGGGCAAGTTGACGCAGATTTACCTGTTGAAACGCTGGCTGGAGTTGCAGGGGCTCAAGGTCTATTTCAGCGAGTGGAACTCCTCGGAGCTGGTCAAGTCGGCCACCAGCAAAGGCAAGAAGCGGGAGTTGCTCACGCCGACCACCTTCAGCCTCATTCATGCCACGGATTTCGCGGACCGCTACGAGCGCCACCTGGTGCCGCTGCTGCGCGCCGGTTACCTGGTCCTGTGCGATCGCTACATCTTCACGGCCTACGCCCGCGACGTGGTGCGCGGCTGCCCGCCCGAGTGGGTCCGGGGCATCTACAGTTTCGCCTCGCTGCCCGACCTGACCTTTTTCTTCAAGGCGGATTTGGACGTGTCGCTCAAGCGCATCCTGGAGGGCCGGCCGCAGTTGAAGTACTTCGAGGCGGGGATGGACCTGCGGCTCTCGCGCGACCCGTACGAGAGCTTCCGCATCTTCCAGGGCCGGATGCTGGAGCAGTACCTGGCGATGAGCACGGAGTTCAACTTCCTGGTGATCGATGCCAATCAACTGGTGGAGAGACAGCAGGCGGTCATCCGCGAGTTGATCGCCCAACGGATCGATCTGGCCGGGTTCCGGCGCGCCGAACGCCCCCTGCCGCCCCGGCGCGCCGCTGGCGGCGCAGCCAGGACACCGCTCTCGAAAAAGGAACAGGAGGAGGTGGCGGAATGAAACGGCTCCTCCAGGACCAGATCGTCGTGCCCCACCCCTCCCCGCGGCGTTTCTACGGCCACGGCATCCCGAACGTCGATCTGGACCAACTGGCCGGCAAGCTCATCGCGGTGGAAGGGGCCGACGGCTCGGGGCGCTCGACGCAGATCGCGCTCCTGGTCGAGTGGCTGGAGGGGTGCGGCCACGCCACCGTGCAGGTCGGCTTGAAACGCTCGACCCTGGTGAGCGAGGAACTCCAACAGGCCCAGCAGGGCAACATCCTCAGCCGCACCACCCTGAGCCTGTTCTATGCCACCGACTTCGCCGACCAAATCGAGAACATCATGCTGCCGGCCCTCAAGGCCGGGTTCGTGGTGCTGGCCGACCGCTACATCTATACCCTGATGGCCCGCGACATGGTCCGCGGCATGGACGAGGCCTGGCTCAAAAACCTCTACGGCATCGCCCCCGAACCCGATGCGGTCTTCTACCTCAACGTCCCCCCCGAGGAACTGGTTCAGCGCAGTTTCGCCAAGAACACCGCCCTCGATTACTGGGAAAGCGGCATGGACCTGGGCCTGTCTCGCGACATGTTCGACAGCTTCATGAAATACCAGACCGCCATGCAGCAGACTTTCCGCCACCTGCAGACCACCTACGGCTTCACCATCGTGGACGGCCTGCGTTCCGCCGACGCCATCAACGCCGACCTGCGCAAGAAGATCGGCGCCGTCCTGGCCGGAAAATGACCTGCACGCTTAACCCCCACTCTCCCGCGCCATGTCCGAAGCCAATGTGAAAAAAGAGCATTTCGTCGGGGTCGATCTGGGCGGCACCAAGATCCTCTGCGGCGTCTTCAAGAACTCCCTGGAATCCCTCAGCACGGCCAAGGTCAGCACCAAGTCCTCAAGGGGGGTGGATGCTGTGGTTGAGCGCATTGCCCGGTGCGTCCAGGATGCCGTGGACGAGGCGGACCTGTCCCTCAAACAGGTGGCCGGCGTCGGCATCGGCGCGCCTGGCGCCGTGGATTTCGCCGCAGGCACGGTCATCTTCGCCCCGAACCTCGAGGGCTGGAAAACGTCCCCCTCAAGAAGGCCCTCGAAAAGCAACTCGATGTCCCGGTCTTCGTGGAGAACGACTGCAACATCTCCGCCCTGGGCGTTTACGTGGCCGAACTCAAGTCCAAGCCCCGCCACATGATCGGCATCTTCGTCGGCACCGGCATCGGCGGCGGACTCATCCTCAACGGCGAACTCTTTAGCGGCCACGGCCATACCGCCGGGGAGATCGGCCACATGGTCCTGGAAGTCAACGGCCCCAAGTGCGGCTGCGGCAACAAGGGGTGCCTGGAGGCCCTGGCCAGCCGCACCGCCATCTTCCAGCAAATCAAGGCCGGCATCAAGGACGGCCAGAAGACCCTCCTGACCGACATGCTCGGCAACGACCTGAGCAACCTGCGCAGCGGCGACCTCCGCAAGGCCATCCGCCACGGTGACAAATTCGTGGACCGCGTCCTCGAGGGCGCCGCCGAATACATCGGCATCGCCACCGCCAACCTCATCAACATCATCAACCCCGAGGTCGTCGTCCTGGGCGGCGGCGTCATCGAGGCCCTCGCCGACGAGATGATGGGCGTCATCGTCGAAACCGCCCAGGACTATGCCATGCCCGGGGCCATGAAAGGCGTCGAGATCATCGCCTCCAAGCTCGGCGACAGCGCCGGCATCACCGGCGGCGCCGTCCTGGCCCGCCGGGAGACTCGCTGACGCGCCCGAGGGCACTTGACCCCATGGCCTGGGCCGGAGCGGCGAGGTGGGAGTGCGCCCGTCCTCGGGCGCAGCGACGTCCGCAGCCAGCGCAGCGGTCAAATACTCCCGCGCGCCTGACCGCTCCGTCGCTGCTGCGCCCGGGGACGGGCGCACTCCGGGGGCAGCCCGAGCCGTCCCAGGTTCCCGGGCCCCATGCCCGGCTGCGTCGCGCGCTACGGGGCGAGCCGCTCGATACGCCAACCCCCATCCGCCTGGCGCGTGTAGCAAAAGCGATCGTGAAGGCGGTTAGGGCGGCCCTGCCAGAATTCGATGCGCGCGGGCGCCAGCACATAGCCGCCCCAATACGGCGGCCTAGGGACCTCCTGGCCCGGGTAGCGCGCCGCGCACGCCTTCCATTGGGTCTCGAGCGACGCCCGCTCGGGGATTGCCTGGCTCTGATGCGAGGCCCAGGCAGCCAGCCGGCTGCCGCGAGGGCGGGACCGGAAATAGGCCTCGGATTCTGCCTCGGGTAATTTGCGGACCTCGCCCCCGACACAGACCTGTCGCTCCTGGTCCGCCCAATAAAACACGAGCGAGGCGTAAGGATTCTCAGCCAGCTCTTGTCCCTTGCGGCTGCCGTAGTTGGTGTAAAAGACGAAGCCGCGCTCGTCCACGCCTTTGAGCAGGACGACCCGCGCCGAAGGCCGGCCTTGTTTGTCCGCCGTGGCCAGCGTCATCGCGGTGAGGTCGGCCGGGCTGGAGCCTGCGGCCAGCAAGAGCGCCTTGTAGAGCCTGATGACGAACCTGCGCACCCGCCCGCTGGCCCGCGCGCCGCTGGCCTGGGCCAACCAGTTCCGGAACTGCACGATCGGGTCGGCCTCCAGATCCCGCCGCCGCAGCCCGCCCAGGGTGTACTCTCTTCGCAGATCGGCAATGGACATACTCGTCGCCGGCAATCTATAGCTGCCTTACCTGGTGCGGGCAGGCGCCAGGGCCAGGCGGTAGATGTGCACGGCCAGAGGGGCAAACACATCCGAGTAGCCAATGGCGGTCGCTCCGCGGCAGATGCTCATCCAGACTTCGGCGCGGATGTGCTCGGGCTTGACATCCTTTTGCCCGTCCAGGTCGCCCGTCCATTGGCCGCCTTTGCTGGTCTCGATCCAGGCATAGACGGGCCGGGTCCCGGCTATTTGCACCAGCCGCTCCGTCGCGTCATGGCCCAGGCAGAGCCATTCCGGTTTGTTCCAGCCGTAAATCGGGTAAATGTCATAACCCACCGCGTCGCTCTCCTGGTGGAGCAAATCCGGTTCATCATCATGGATGTAACCCAAGAGCGCCGGACCGCCCTTGAGCCGCGGGTCAAACGGCATGACCCCATATAAACCGGCTTGTTCCACCAGGGCCAGGTATTCGGCCACGCTTTTTGTGCCGCTGGAGCCGCCGGAATACCCCGCCGTCGTGTTCATCGCACAGTCTTTGAGCAGTGGAAAATTCCTGGCGTCCTGCAGCCAGGCCATCAACGGGAAGAAAGGTCTGCGGTTGACGTAGAAGGCGCGGTCGCGGATTTCCACCTCCTCAATGCGCGCGGGGCGGACATCGCCAGCCCAAAGCGGCGGGCCACTCAACGCCAGGAGGGCCAGGCTCAGTATCTCAACTCTGCGTTTCATGGTGTACCGGTGTATGACAATCCAGGGCTGCTGGACAGACATTTTTTGAAGGCCTCCGCCGATTCCAGCTTTATCGTTGCGCTCCACCTGCCGCAGCAGAGTTCTGTCAAAGCTCACTGTGCCGACTGGCAAAAGTTGTCTCGCCATTTGGAGGCCGCCTCATTAGGCTCTGGGGAATGCTCAAGCTCCGATGAGAAAACTGCTGCTGCTGTTGGTGCTCGTCGTCGTTGGCGGGGCCGCGTCCGCGCCTGCCCAGCCGGACTCGACGCCGGGTTTCGTTTCGTCGCCCCGGCGCCTGCTGAGCGCGCCGGAGTTGAAGGACGCTCCGGATGAGTGGATCGACCGGTCACTGCAGTGGGTCGATTACATCCTCCAGCACTACCCGCCGGCGCTGGCCGAACACCCGGTCCGCAGGGCGGCTCTGATCCGGTTGGACGACATTCTTCACATCGAATCAGCCCCGCGCAAGCAACTGGTCCAGGCCTTTTATCGGCGGCGGCTGGAGCGGGCCATGGTCGAGATCGAGCAGGGCAAAGTGACCGAGGGTCTGCGCGTGTGGAAACTGTATAACATGGGTTTTCTGGCGCGCTCGCCGGCGGCTTCCTTTGCGTTTGATATCGTGCGGGGCCTGCCGGGCGGCGCCGCCCCGGGCTTTTCGGTCCCCAAGGAATGGGTTGAGCGCCTCGTGGCGCAGGCTGACGCCTCGTTCATCAGCCACCTGCACCAGGACCACGCGGATCCGGAGGTGGCGCGATTGTTTCTGAAGGCGGGCAAACCGGTGATGGCGCCCGTGGGCCTGTGGGCGGACGTGCCCGATTTAGCAAGCCGGCTGACGTATCCGAAACGGAGCGCGCAGGGCCTGCACGCCATCCCGATTCAAAACGGCAAGCAGGCGCTCGAAGTGGTGGCCTACCCCGGCCACCAGGGCGAGGATGTAACGAACAACGTGCACCTGGTGGCCACTCCGGACGGATTTGCCGTGGTGCAAACCGGGGACCAGTCAGGGGCTGAGGGACCCGGCAGCGATTTTGACTGGATAGCCCAGGTCGGCCGCGATCACGCCGTGGATGTGCTGCTGGTCAATTGCTGGGGCAATGCCCTGGACCGAACCTTGCGCGGCGTCAATCCCGAACTGGTCATCACCGGGCACGAGAACGAAATGGGGCACACGGTGGATCATCGCGAGGATTACACCCAGACCTACAACCGGCTGTTCAGGTCACGGTATCCCGCCATCGTAATGGCCTGGGGCGAGAGCTACCACTATCGAAAGGACCCGGCCAGGAGCCGGTAGTAGGGAGCGGAAGGCTCTCTGGCAACCTTTGCCGGGCCGACGGGTCTTCGACAAAGGTCGCGACAAAGGTCCAGCCATTTCTTCGCGCGCAGGCACCAGGACCTCAGCCCGAGGCCTGGCTGGCTTCTTGCCAGGACATGGCAAAGCGCCCATTGGCCGCATCGCGGTCCAGCAGGGCCACGCTCATATAATCCATGCGGTTGGGCGCAAAGGTCTGCGGCGAGGCACCAAAGACCCTCTTGAACTCGCGGCAGAAGTGAGCATCCGTTGCGAACTTGAGCTCCGCCGCAGCCGCCTTGCTGCTGTAACCCCGCGTAATCAGGTCCTTGGCCAGCCGGCACCGCAACTCCCGCAACCAATGACTGGGCGTGCAGTTCAGGTACTTCTTGAAGATCCGCTCCAACTGACGCTCTGAAACCGAGCAGAGCGAGGCCATGGCCCCCGGCCTGAACTCCGCCTCTCTGGCCAGACGCTCCCAATCCTTGGCCGGCCCCTGGACTTCCAGGGCGTCTTCAGCGTCTGCAGGATTCTTCTGAATCATTCGCGAACCTTTCCCGTGTGGGCATTGATGGCACTACTTCCGACAGACGCCCAGCCCGGATCCAGCCTGGCTGTTGTCCAAAAACGCCGCATTTTCCATAAGCGTCACTTCGGTACATAGGCCAACGTGAACACACTGCGTACCTTCAACTGAATATATAAAGTAAAGGGCCTCATAAGTCAAGGGCTTTTTTCTAAAAAAAACCGCCTGTGGCCAGGCCACAGGCGGTTTCTGAATTCTAACTCAGGTCAGGCGCCTACTTGAGCACGGCGCGGACCCACAGTGGCCCCGAACCGGCGCCCACCGTAGCGGTGTAGTTGACGTTGCCGCTGGCGTCAACCGTGAGTGTGCCGACATCGTTCCACGGCCCGAGCAGGCTGGTGGCGGTCTGCATGGTGTAAACATCGCCCGGAGCCCCTTTGAAACTGAGGGCCACCGTACCGTTGGAGAGGCTGACGTGGAGCACCGGACCCGTCACGTGGAGCGCGAAGCTCTGCATGACAGTCATGAAGCCATCGTTGGCGGTAATGGTGATGTAGTCATTGCCCGCCTGCTTGCTGCCGAGGCTGATGATCGCCTGCTCGTTGCCATTGACGTGGCTGAAGGCCACACCCGTGACCAGGGTGGTATTTGTGTGGGTGGCGGCGAACTGAACCAGGTTGAGGTCCACGTTCGGGGAGGTCACATTCAGCACGATGGTGACCGGCACGTCCGCAACGGTTGCCTGATCGGCGATCGGTCCCAAGACCAGGGCGCCGGCCGTCCTGACCTGCACTGTGAATTGCTGCGACACATCGGTGTAACCGTCGTTCACATGGACGGTCACAGTGGTCGAGCCAGCCGCGGTGCCCGCCGTGATCTGGGCCGTGAGGTTGGTGCCGTCATACGAGAAGGTAACGTTGGTGAGCACCGACGGGTCAAATGAGGCGGTGAACGTCAGCTTGCTGACCGGGATGGCACCGGCGGTCAGCGGCGCGGACACGTTTGTGGACGCACCCACAATCATCTGAACATTCGGGAACGTTCCCAGCGTGGGCGGCCTGGGGGCGACGACCGTGACCTGGAACGTCTGCGCGACGGCAGGATTGATGCCATCGCTGACGGTAACCGTGACGCCGGTTTGGCCTTTTGCTTTGCCCAGGACGAACATGCTGGTATTGCCAGGCGGGACGGTGACGCCGACGATGTTAGTGTCAGCGGGCACCGCCGTGACTGTGAGCGAGCCGAGCGGGATGGAGCCGGGCGTGATCGGGAGCCCCGAAGCTCACCTCGGAGCCGCCTGTCAACTGCAGCGGGGCAATAGTCGCCAGTGTCGGAGGCCCGGCCGGGACCACGGTGAATGTGAACTGCTGCACCTGGTTGGTGTAGCCGTCGTTCATGCTCAGGGTGACCAACTCGGAGCCGGTTGCGTTGCTCACGACCTGGAAGGTCGCGGTAACGTTCGTGCCGGTGTTGGTGAAGACCACGCTGCTCACCACGTTGGTCTCGATGACGGCGGTGAACTCGAGGCTGCTGATCGGCGTTTGGGCCGAGGTCACCTGCAGGTCGAGGGTCAGCGGTGTGTTGTAGGCCGTGACGAGGTTGTTGGTGATTGTGGCCCAGACCGGCGGCGGCGGCGGCGGCGGGGCCAGGACGGTCACCTGGAACGTCTGGGTGACCGGCGTGTTGATGCCATCGCTCACGGTGACCGTGACGCCGGTGACGCCGCCTTTGGCGCCACCGTGGAGGAACAGGGTGGTGTTATCGGACGTGACGGTGGGGGTCACGACGGTGGGGTCAGCGGCCACAGCCGTGACGGTCAGCGCGCCGAGCGCGATACCGCCGGGCGCGATCGGCAGGCCCACACTGACGTAGGCGCCGGCTTTGAGCGAGACCGGGGCAATGGTGCCGGAGAAGGCCGGCGGCGCCGGCGGCGGCGGGGCCTGGACGGTCACCTGGAACGTCTGGGTGACCGGCGTGTTGAAGCCATCGCTCACCGTGACCGTGACGCCGGTGACGCCGCCTTTGGCGCCACCGTGGAGGAACAGGGTGGTGTTATCGGACGTGACGGTGGGGGTCACGACGGTGGGGTCAGCGGCCACAGCCGTGACGGTCAGCGCGCCGAGCGGGATAACGCCGGGGGCGATCGGCAGGCCCACACTGATGTAGGCGCCGGCTTTGAGCGAGACCGGGGCAATGGTGCCGGAGAAGGCCGGCCCCGCCGGCTTGAGCACGGTGACTGTGGTCTGCTGCACCTGGTTGGTGTAACCGTCGAACATGCTGAGCGACACCGCCTCGGAGCCAACCGCGTTGGTCACCAGGTTGATGGTCGCCGTAACGTTGGTGCCAGTGTTGGTGAAGACCACGCTGCTCACCACGTTCGTCTCGATGACGGCGGCGAACTGGAGGCTGCTGATCGGCGTTTGGACCGAGGTCACCTGCAGGTCAAAGGTCACCGGCGTATTGAATGGAGTGACGATGTTGTTGGTGATTGTGGCCCAAGCCGGCGGCGTCGGCGCGATGACGGTCACCTGGAACGTCTGCGTGATCGGCGGGTTGAAGCCATCGCTCACCGAGACCGTGACGCCGGTGCCGGCGACCTTGGCGCCGGCCTTGACCAACAGGCTGGTCTTATCTGCCGAGACGGTGGTGGTGACGATGGTGGTGTCGGCCGGCGTCGCCGTGATCGTCAGCGAGGCAAGCGGGATGTCGCCAGGCTGGATCGGCAGGGCCAGGCTCACGTTGGCACCGGCCGCAAGGGACAGCGGGGCAATGGTGCCGGAGAAGGTCGGCGGGGCGGGTACGATCCAGGTCACCTGGAACGTCTTGGAGACCGGCGTATAGTGGTCGGTCACCGTCGCGGTGATGCTGACACTGCCCAGGAAGCCGAGACGTCGGAGTGACCACGGCGAGTGCCTTGTTCGTCGGCGAAATAGCGACGGTTGCGTTGGCCGGCTGAACCACGGCGTAGCTCACATCCATGCCGCTGAGTGGGGTGCCGTTCGTCGTGATGCCGAGTGTGACCGGGACGGGTTGGTCCTTGGCCACAGTGACCGACTTGATCTGAGCCAGGACGGGCGGCACCGGCGGGTCCACATAGAGGGTGAACGTCTGCGAACCGGCCACGCCATAGCTATCGGTGGCCGTAACGGTGACCGCCGCGTTGCCCACCAGGCTCAGCGCTAGAATGTTCATGGTGATCTGGCCGTTCACGGGCTTGAAGTTGATTCCGGCGAGGTTCGCAGGCAGGCCCGTGACAGTGTAGCTCAGGGTTGACACATCCGGGACCGATGGGTCGTGAACGCCCAGCGTGAGGGACAGCGCCGTGTTGACCGCCACGTGAACCACGTTGCTCGAATTGATCGGATCGATGGTCGGCGCCGTCGGGGCCGTGACCGTGATGATCACGTGGCCGGTCGCCGTCATCTGGCTGATCGGGTCAAAGTTCGTGACGATAACGCTGGCCGAGCCGGCAACCCCGTTCGGATTCAGCGTGAGGAACGCGTTATTGCCGACATTGCTGAGCGTAATGCTGCTGCCGGTATTGTCGGTGATGCCCTGGATGCCGACATTGAGGCTCTTGGCCGGGGTGTCCACATCGCCCGCCGTGAACGCGATTGTGATGGGGGCGTTGGCCGCCGTATTGGTATTGGCCAGGCCAGCAAAGAACGGAGGCTGGTTGGAGTACGTGACCGTGAGCGGGAACGAGAACGAATTGACGAAACTGACGTTCGTCACCTCCGCGACGGTCAGAGTGATCAGGGCGGTGCCATTGGCGCCCACCGTCCAGCCCGGAGCGGCCGACGGCAGGTTGAGCGCCGGCGTCAGGGTCAAGGTCACCAGGCCGTTCGTGTCAGGTCCCACGGTGGACAGCGTGCCCTTGGTCAACAGGCCAGCCGGGTTCTCCAGGCTGGGCGTGGCGGCGACCAGGAGGTTGGTCGCGGAATCCCCGAGGTTGGAGCCGACGTGGAATTTCACCGCCAGCGAGCCGTTCTCCAGCACGCTTTGTGGCCCGACAAACTGGATGGTGGGGGCATCGGTGACGAAGTTGATGGTCCAGCCGTTGGTGATGGCGCCGACGTTGTGCGGGGCGTCGTCCTGCACATACAGGCTCCAGGAGCCGTTGGGGGACGTGCCGTTGAGGACCTTGAGATCGCTGCCGTAAGGCGGCGGGAGGGCGCTGGTGTCAAGCACCGGGTTTGGATTGTAGGAGGTGGGGGCGAACGTGCCGCTGACAATCGGGGCGCTCAGCGGGAGGCTCTGTGTGAGCGGGTCGGCGGTGCTGTCGAAGGTCAGGTCGACCCCCGCGGGGACAGGGGGACCCATCTCGCCTTGGGCCACCCGGCTCATCAGGAGGATCTCTGGCCTCCGGGGCCGACCAGCACGGCCGTGATGTCGTGCGGATAGGTGTGCATCAGGTTGCGCAACGTCACTTGGGTCCGCAGAATCTTGCCCTCGACGCTGCTCACAGTGATCGAGGACGGATACGGGTTGGCCGGCGAGACGTCCAGGATGTTGATGTAGGTTCCGTTGCCGAACAGGTCGAGCACCGGCGTCACGTTGATCGTGAAGCTGACCGGGGCGGAGGCTCGATTGTCGGGCGTTGTCGCCATGAGCGTGACCACGCCTTGGCCGAAGTTGGCGGCGAAGGGCCGTACGATCACGCTGTTGGGGGTGATTTCAAACGAGGAGGCCGGCAGCAGGTCCGGGTTGCTCGAAAGGGTCACCGAGAGGGTCGCGACCTGGCCTTCCGGGTCGAAATAGTTCACCGGGATGTTTGTCGCGCCGCCTGCAGCCATGGAGAACGCGTTGTTGGTGCCGTAATCGAGCACGAGCACCGGCGGCTGCGGCGTGTGCGGCACCGAGACCTCTAAGCTCCTCTCGGCCACCAAGTTGTTGATGTCCGTCCCATCCAGCGTGATGATGTTGGTCCCATACTGGTTGGCGGCCGGAGTGATGGTCATCGTATAGTTCATGTGCGTCCCGTCCGGGACCTCGGCCACGGTCACATTGGTGGCGTTGGGGAACAGCGCCGCGTTGAACGTGTTGGTCGTGGTGTTCTTGGGAGTATAGCTCCATACGAACTGGGGGCCGGTGGGGTTCTTCGAGTCGTCCCCGATAGAGAAGGGCACGGTCACCGAGCCGCTTTCCGCGATGGTCAGGTCGCCCGGCCAAGTGATCATCCGCGGGGTGGTGACGATGGTCAGGACCCATCCGTTGGTGATCGAGCCTACGTCATTGGGCGTATCATCCACGACGTAGAGCGACCAAACCCCGTCCGGCCAAGTGTACTGGTACTTGCTGAGATCCGTGTCGTAGGGGCCATTGGGCGGCGGCACGCCTGGGCCGGGGAAGAAGTTGTACCCCGGGACGGTAGGCGCCTTATAATCGGCGGGCCTATAGCTGCCCGTGGCGAGCGCCGTTGTTACCGGGATGACAGATGGCGCGTTCTGATCGAAGGTCAGGTTGATCGTGTTGGTGGGCCACCAGATGGGGGTGCCATCGCCAGCCCTGTTCATGAGTACGACGTTCTCGGTCGCGCCATTGACGGGCCCCGAATTGACCAGGAGCACCCCAACATCCGATGGGTAGCTGTGGTTGAACCCATAGAGCGTGACCTTCACTGTGCTTACCCTCCCTTTTAGGCCTTCGACGTCGATAGTCGACGGATAGGGTGCGGCGTTGGTGACATCGTTGATGGTAATGTAGGTGCTATTGGTGTAGCTGTGCTCCGGAGTCGGACTCACAGTCAGGTTGAAGGTGACCGGGGCACTCTGGAGACCTTCGGTCACATCGGTGGCCGTGACCGTGATCGGGTCGATGCCGAGGGTCCCGCGATTGGCGGGCAGCGTGACCGTCCAGGTGCCCGCCCCGGCAACGGGGTTGGTGCTGGGCGCAGTCGCGACGATGTTGACGTTTGACACCAGGGTGTCCGACTTCGAGGTTGCCTTGAGCGTCAGGTTAGTCGGGCTCTCATTCGGGTTGGAGGGTACTGACGGCGAACGAGAGCACGGTGCTGCTGCCGGCCGTGACGGATTGATGGGTTAGGTCGAACAGGTTGGTGACAACCGGCGGCACAAAGACCTGCCCGACACCCACCTGTAGGGTAGCGGTCACGACGTTGGTGGACACCCCCGGCATCGGGTCGGTCACCGTGAGGTCGATCAAAGCCGTGCCGTGGGCAAATGGGGCGGGCACGATGTGCAGCGTGGGAGATCCCAGCGGGGGCTGCTGCCCGGGGTTGATTTGAGTCAGGCCCGTGATGGTGTTGGTGCCGGTGTCCAGGAAGTAAATGCTGGAAAGGAGGGGCGCGCTGGCCACCTCGACCGCCGCGGTCAGAGTCAGGTTCCCCAGGCCCTCGAGGTCCAATATCACGATTGGGACATTGATCGGTTGTGTCGCCCCAGTGTTCCTTGGCACCAAGCGATAGATGATGGGCGGGAAGTTCTGCGTCGTGACTGTAGTGGTCAGCGTCACCTGCTGGCTAACAAGGTCGCTGGGCCGCGTCACGGTGAACACCAGGTGCGCAGTGCCGCTAGCCAGGTACACGGGCGTCAGTGTGACCGTGCCATTGCCGTTCTGGTCGGGCTGGGTAATCGAGACACCCGAAACGTCCATGACGCCTTTGTTGTCGGACGTGAGCACCGCGACCGTCAGGTTGGTGGCAAAAGTGCCCGAGTAGACCGCGTCGGCCACAGTGTAGTTCACCGTGAAGGGAGCGTTTTCGCCCATGACCACGGGGGCCGGATTGAACCTGAGCACCGGGCGGGTGATGACGTTGAGGAAAACGCCGCCTGAAATGGCCTCGAATTCGCCAGTTTTCGCGTCATTGATGTAGAGGGTCCAGGTTCCGTTGGCCGTGGCCTGGTCCTGGAAGGCCCTCAAGGTGGCCTGATAGCCACCGGCCGGCTGGGCCGGAAATGGCGCGGGCAGCGGCAGACGGCTGGTCCCGCTATAGTAGCTGGCCAGGTACGGGGTGCCGCCCTGCAGCGGTCCCGCGGGCGGGATCTGCTGCGCCTTGATGGTCGTGGGGTCAAAGAGCAGGTCGAGATTGGTAACGGCAGCGGTGCCGCCGGCGCCGGACATGACCATTACCTCCGTCCCGTCCGGGCTCTCCAGCAGAATGTCCACATCGTTCGGATTGGAGGCGCCGAATTCCTTGAATTCCAACTGCACATTATAGACATTGCCGACCAGGTTCGCGGTCTGGAGCGGGATGGCCGTCACACCGTTGGGCGTGATGTTGATCGGGCCGGTTCCCACCAAGCCGGGGTGCGCCAGGAAGAGCACGGCGAACCTGGTCTGGCTGGAGGCCTTCGTCGGGTCGGCGGCCGTGACGGTGATATTCGCCGTGCCGACGGCCGAGCCAAGCGGGGTCAACACGATGGTCGTGGTGCCGTCCTTGCCGGGGGACGACACGCTGATGTTGGCATCGGGCACCACGCTCTGGGCGTCGGAGGTGGCCGTCACCGTGATAGCAGAGGGGTCCACGCCCTCGATGCTGCTGACCGTGAAGGTGATTGGCAGGGTCGGCCCCCCGTTGAGGAAGGTATAGCCCGACTTCAGGCCGGTGATGAGCGGGGCCTGGTACACGTGATCGAGTATCTGCGTCACCGTGAGCGTCGTCAGGGTGTTGCCGTCGGTGACAGAGAAGTTGATGAGATTGGTGCCATGGGCAACGGTCAGCCCAACGGTAGTATCTACTTGAGTATCGGAGGTTCCCTGGGAGATGTCATCGGCAATGCTGCTGTTGCTGAGGTTGGTGATAAAGAGCGCGTTGACCGGATTGGCGTCATACGGGCGGGCGGACACTGACACGCCGCTCTTATGGAGCTGCGAGTCGGGATCATGGAAGAAGAAATGGAAGAGCGTGGTAAGTGTTCCCTCGGAGACCTCCACTGCCGGGGTTGTCGTAGTGATCACCGGCGGGATGTTCGACCACAGAACCGTCAACGGGAACGATATCGGGTAAGGCGAATTGCCGTCCGTTGCCGTCAGGTTGATATCGACGGTGACATTTACATTGGTGGGGAAGGCGTTGGGGTTTGCGGCGACCTCAAAGGACGGGAAATTGGGCGTTGGTGTCACTGTCAGTTGCCAAATGCCGTTGGTGAGATTCGTGTGGCTGAGGGTCGTGGTGCTGGCGCTCTGGACCACGCGCACATTAAAGCTGTTCGCATAGCTGCCGTTAAAAAAGTTGGTGTTATAATTATGCTCATCGTTCGCGCTGGTGCCCGAGAGCGAGAATGACGAGAGATCGTTAGTCATGTCGCTGAGGATGGGGATAGTGAGGACCAGGGGAACGTTTTCGAACGTGGTCTGTGGGCCAATGGGCGCCGCACCCGGGCTGGTCTGGATGGACAGGAGCCAATTATTGATGGAGCCGTTTGGGTTGAAGGCGCCCAGGTTATCGGCCATGACAAAGAGCGACCAGGTGCCGTTGAGATTAGCGCCGCTCAGACCAGTGAACACGCTGAGGTCCGAGCCGTAGGGCGTGGCAACGTTGAACCCCTTGGGGAGCGAGAACTGGAGGCCGGAGGCGTTATTCTTCAAGGGCAGGTACGTTCCGTTGACGAGGGGATTGCCCGGGACAAGCGTGGCGCCGTTGACCTGGTCAAAGGTCAGGCGGACACCGCCGGCGGGAGTGGGAGTGCCGTCGCCCACGTGGGCCATCAGCACCGCGGCGGTCTTGTTGTCGGGGGCCACCAGCAGCACGTCCAGGTCCCCGGGGGACGGGTGCCGCAGGCCCACCAAGGTTACCTCCAGGCCGCTGATGTAGCCGCCTTGGAGGCCGGCAACGGTGATGGTCGAGGGGAACCCCCCAATGATGGCGCCAGAAAAGTTGGTGGTATAGGCATTGCTCGACAACGGGAAGCCCATCGGAATGAGAATCGGGCTGAGCGGCGAGGTGTCCAGATTGGCAAACAACGGGCCGCCCTTGTTCACCGTGACGGCGAATGAGGTGGAGGTCTTCTGGGCGGGTGTCGCGGCATCCGACACGGTCACGCTCACCGTGGCAGGGCCGTAGAGGTCGCTGGCCGGCAGAACGGTGATCGTAACCGGGTAGTAAGGATAGGTGCCGCCGCCGACGAAATTGGTGGTCCCGGACGAGGGCCCGATGCTGGAGCTGACGCCACCCCCAAGGACGACGTCGCCCGAAGAGGCGGCGACGCTCACGGCCGTGTTTTGAGGATCCCAGACATGGAAGGTGGTGGTCCCCAGGGAGGCGCGGTTAAGGGTGATCGGCGAGATGGCCCCTTCAATAATGACCGGTTGCAAAACCGTGGGCACGTTCGTAACGAAGAAGAATTGGGAAGGGGAAGTGAAGTTGCCCAAATGAGCCGATACCTCGACTTGGTTCGTGCCGGTCACGAACGGAAGCGTTTTGAGAGCCAGCGTCCAGTTTCCGCTGCTGTCCTCGTTGGGGGTGGCCGTGATGACGGGACCCACGGTCTGGCCCACCGGCGTTACGATCGTGTTGACGGTGATGCCGACGCCGGCCTCCAGGTCACCCACCAGCACGGGGATCGTGGTGGTCCCGCTATTCTCCAGCATGTTGGTGTTGCCAATGGGCTGCACGTTGGGCAGGGTGATGATGCTCAATTGCCAGCCATTGAGCAGCGCGCCTTTGCCGCTAGAGCTGTCATCATAAACATAGAGCGACCAGGTGCCGTTGACGGCGGCGCCGCTCAGACCGTTGAAGGCGGCGGAGAGCGAGGTGCCGTAGGGGCCGATCGGAACCTTGTTGTTTTGGGCGGTCGGGTAAGGCGGATATACGCTGCCAGGGCCAGAGCCTTGGGTCGGGGCGAAGGTCCCCGAGACCAGCCCCCCGAGGCCGGACCCGGTGGGCAGGTTCGGCGCCCCATCCTCGAGGATCAAGGTCGCGCTTGGGGTGTTGCCCGCGGTGTTGAGGGTGCGGTCGCCCAGAGTTCTGATGAGCTCGGCGAAATGAGTGCCGTCCGGAGACACGAGCAACATGTGCAGCCCATTCAGGTATTGGTTGAATTCCAGGTCAAACAGGTCCACCGTCACCTTGCTCACCGTTCCAATCAGGCCGCTGACGGTCACAGTCGAGGGATAGGGGCCTGCGGCGCTATTGACCGGAATATTGATCTGCGTCAGGTTCGCAGCCTGAGGATTGCCGGGACCGATGATGATGAAGGGGAAGCTGGTGCTGGCCGAACTGTTGCCCTTTCCAGAGCCGTCGTCAACGTTGATGAAAACGTTGGCGGAGCCGGCGCTCGGTCCAACCGGGTACAGAACCAATGTATAGGTGGTGGCATTCTTAGTGGGGTCCGTGCTCACCTGCGTGAGAATGATGTTGCTGTTGGGCAGGAACTTCTGGTTGTCCGCGGAAACCGTGACCGTCAGCGTCTGGCTCGGGGCGTCCACGTCGCTCACCGTGAACGGAATCGGGTCCGTGGGCACGCCCGCATAGGGAAGCTGCTTGGGAACGAAGGTCACGCTGGGCTGGTGATTTTGGAAGGGCACGTTGACCGTAATGTTGGTCGTCCCCGTGAAACCATTGTTGTCGGTCACGCTCACCGTGATGGTGCTGGTGCCGAACTGGGGCACAGTGTTGGCCGCGTAGAGGGAGGTGAGAGTGGCCGTGCCGGTGTCGGCCTGGTTTGTCGGGTTGAAGAACACCTTGGTGATGCCGATCAGGCCGGAGGGGCCGGCGGTTGATGCGACGCTGACATTGTAAGCGTTCACGTTGTTGTTGGTCAGGAAGTACCCGTTTCGGTCAGAAACCGAGAAGGTAACGACCAGGCTGTTGTTCCCGCCGTCGCCTTCAGTCAACGTCGTGCTGGAGGTGCTCAAGGTGATGATTGGGGCGATGTAGAAATTGATCACCCAGCCGTTGACGATCTGCGAGGTGCCGGAGGCGGCCGCGCCGTTGACGGCCGTGAGGGTCCAGGTGTTGTCGGGCGAGTCACCCACGACGTTGTTCAGGTTGGGGGCATAAATCAGGAGGGGGCTGGTGGAAGTGCCGCCTGCGGGGAGGGCGGTGACGCTGCTGCTATTGTCGTTGACAAACACGAGCTGCGAGAAGTTCGTCGTGGTGCCGGTATAGGCCGCATTGGGAGAGAGCAGGGTCACCACCTTGCCGCCCTTGGTGGATGTCAGGAGAAGTTGCAGCGTCTTGGGATCCACGTTGCTCAGTCCGTTGACCACCACGGTGTTGCTGGCAATGACGCCGGCCACGCCGCTGGGCGTAATTTTGCTCGTGGCGGTGCTCGCGCTCAGAATGATGGGGGCGGGGTTGCCATTGACCTGCTGCGGCGCCGCGTTGATGGTCACCGGCAAGACCGCCGTCGCCGTCAGGTGGGTGGTCGCGACGTCGCTGGTGTCCGTGACGGTGAAGGTCAGATTGCAGGAGCCCACCGCGTCGGCGTTCGGGATGATCGTGAAGGTGCGGTCGCCCTGGGCATTCAGGGGCTGGGTGGGATCCAGGAAGACATCGGTCGCCGAGACGATGCTGGGGTTGTCCGATGTAACCGTAATCACGAGCGGCTCGGTTGTCAAGGAAAAGTCCGCGTCGGACAGGGTTGCGGTCAAGACCGCGCTCATTTGACCCTGGTTCAGCGTCACACTAGAGGGGAACTTGCTGAAGGAGGGGGGCTGGTTCACGTGGGCGACCTGCACGTTAATGTTCGTGGTGTACGTGCTGTATGGAAGACCGAGCTGGTCGTCCACGGTCAAGACGAGCGGGGTGCTGCTGATCGCGCCGGGCACGTTGGTGCCGTACACGTTCTGAACAGGCGTGAACGTGAGCGTGCCGCTCAGGTTAGCGAAAGTGCCGGGGCTAATCGTGGCCAACGTCTTTTGTGTGCCACTGTTGTCCGCGAGCGTGACCTTGAACCCGCCCGACGGGATGGTGTAATCATTGAGCGTGAAATTGATGGTCTGTGAGCCGTCGTTCTCCGAGAGCGTTACCGTATCCGCGGAGAGTGTGTTCCACGACGGCCCCGTGTAAATATTGATCGACCAGGAACTGATGCTGCCGGCACTGGCGTAGGAATCGTCCTGGACGTACAACGCCCATTTCCCGTTGGCCCCGTTGACGCTGGCGGGCCCTTTGGTGGGGTCCGGCTGCAGATTTGCTATCAGCGCGGCGAGAGTGGTGGCGCAGTTGGCCGTCAGCGGGGGTTTGCCCTTTGAGATGTCTGGGGTGGCGCTCGCGTTCACGAAGTCCTCGCGGGGGGGCCCGCTCAGGTCCGTGGGCAGGTAGGTAGAGGAGGTCAGGGCCGCAGTCGGGCCAATGGCCGTGCCGTGCTGGTCATCGAAGGTGAGCACGGTGTCCTTGGGGACCGGGCCGGTGCCGGCGTGGTTCATCAACACCACGCTTGTCCCGTCCGGACCCACCAGGAGCAGACCCACGTCGCGCGTGTAATTGTGCGTCAGGGTCACGGACACCGTGACCTTCTCGATCGGGCCGCTGATGCCGGCCCCCGTCAGATCGATAATCGATGGGTACGGCGAGGCCGCGGTGAAGACTACGGGCGATGCGCCGATGATCGTTATGGGTACATTGGGCGAAGTCGCGGGCGAGATGTGTTGTGCCAAGACGGGCAGTGACATCATGAGGGATGCCAGGCCACCCAGAACCCACGCGCGGGGACTTCGAGTCTTGCTGGTGTTGTTCTTCATATTAGGTCGTTCGGTTACTTTGGTCAGGGTCGGACACTCTGGTCGTTACGTTAGCGCGTCCGGTTTTCGGCACCCGCTCATAACACGTTTCGAGCGGCACCTGCGCCCTTGCCTGCGATTAACCCCAACCACAGAGATCCAGGCAAATGAAAAGGATGTTCTAAAACCGACATTGTTGTCCGAGGGCGACATTGATTGTCCCTGCGCGACATTCTTGTCTAAAAGCGATGTCATTGCTCCCCAGTTACGCTCTTTTGCTGTCCCAGTGCCCGGGACGGCCGTGGATAAGATCGTGCAATCTTTAGGATAAGAATAAGATACTCCTAACCCGTGGTTCATAAGTCATCGGACATCGCAGGGGCGGGCAACGGCCGTTCCGGGTTCCCTCGACACTCGACACTCGACACGCTTTCATGCCTGCTGGGGGGTGCGGCGTCGAGGGCGCTCCAGCTTTCGCGGGAGATTCTGTGGGAAGAGGGCGCGCTGCTGTCGTGGGCGGGGGCAAAGGTCTGGGGCGACATGCCGAACACCTTCTTGAACTCGCGGCAGAAATGGGACTGGCTGGAGAATTTCAACTCGGTGGCGACCGCCTTGTTGGAATAGCCCTTGGCAATGAGTTGTTTGGCCAGCCGGCATTGGAGGTTGCGCAGCCACCGGCTGGGCGTGCACCGCAGGTGCTGCTGGAAAAGCCGCTGCAACTGGCGCTCGGAGATCGAGCACAGCGCCGCCATCCTGCCGGGGTTGAAGTCCGCCTCGCGCGCGACCTCTTCCCATTCTTTCATTGTCAGGAGACTTCCTTTCACTTTTCACCTCCCGTAGCTGGACCGAGGTTGGCCGGAGGCTGCACTGGATTCGGGCGCAGCGAAATCCGAGAGTCGCGGAACTGTGATTGGCAGGCACTCTGACATTTTTACTTCTTGGTTCAAGTCAATGATGCGCGAGCCGTTGCCTTCAAACCAAAACTATTGTCTAAAACCGAAATGGTTATCCATATCCGACCTCGATTGTCCAACACCGACGTGCGGCAGAGAGGCGCAGTCCGCCGATAAAGCCCGGCGGGGGCACAACTGTTACTTATACTGCGCTGACAGAGCTTCAGAACGGAGTGGCGAGGGACGAGGAGGGAGCGACGGCCGAGTGCGATTAAAACGGTCGGTCAGCCGACGGCGCGTTTTTGCCCCGCAGGGGCTTCCGAGAATAGCCCGGCGTTTCAACGCCGGGTGAGCGGACCCAGGGAGCAGGCGTCCCGAAGGGACGGCTGAAAGCACGGGGTGTTCTCAGTCGTCCCTTCGGGACGAGGCTCCCTTTTGTGGCCTCCCCGGCGTTGAAACGCCGGGCTATTGTCAGATGTCCCTCCGGGACAAAACCCCCAAGGCGCATGCCCGACGCTTTTAATCGCACCAGGGACGGCCACTCCGGATTCCCTCGCCCGTCGTCCCTCGACACTCCCCTCTTGACACCCCAGGCCATCAGGAGGAGCATCGGCTGCCAATGAGCTTGATTTGTATGGGTCCGCGTTCGCCTTTATCCCAGTATCCTGCATTCATGAAACCTGCCTCCCGGCTCGGCGCATCGGCTCTCTGGCTGGCGTTGGCCCTGTCTGCCCAGGCGCAGTTCAGCATTGCGCCCATGACCACGTTCGGCCAAAACGGCTGGCTCTCGCCCAATGGATATAACGGCAGCACCTATTCCTACCTGACGAGCGGCGACACGGAGCGGGGCCTGGCTTACGGCAACAACCACCTCTACCTGGTCAGCCGCAGCAACGGCGATACGGTCCGCATCCTGGATGCGCAGACGGGGTCCGAGTTGGGGGCGCTCAACCTGGGGGCGGGCATCGTTGCGGGCGGCACCTTCAATGTGGATATGGTGGCCGTGGGAGAGGACGGGGCCATTTATGTGGGCAACCTGGCGGTGGGGACACCGCCGTTCAGCGTTTACCGGTGGGCGAATGAGCTTTCCAGCACACTGCCGGAGGTGGTCTATAGCGGCCTGCCGCTGGCGGGCGTTCGAGTGGGAGACACCCTGGCGGCCATCGGCAGCGGCACGGCGACGCGTCTGGCGGCGGGGTTCGGCAGCACGCCGAGTGTGGCGGGCAACAATGGCTATGCGATTATCGATCCGAGTGCCGGCACGGCCACGGCGGTGAGTTTTGGCGGCGTTGCGCCTGCTGCGGGCGATTTCCGTTTGGGCATCGCCTTCGCCGATTCCGGCCATGTGGCCGGCACTCAAGGAGGGGCCGGCAGCGCCCTGCGTTATACCGGCTTTTCAGGCAGCAACGGCACCTTGGTGGCCAGCCCGGCCCTGGCCTCGGCCGATGAACGGGCACTGAGCTTCGCGGTCGTGGCGGGTGTCCCCTTGATGGCGGCCCTGAGCACCGTGGACAACCATGTGAGCCTTTATGACATGACCGACCCGGCCGCGCCGGCGCTCCTGGGCCAGGCCAATGCCACCACCGGGACGCTGCCCGCCGATGCGCACAGCACGGGGTCTGTCACCTGGGGCGAGATTAGCGGGAACAGCGCGGCCCTTTACGCCATGGCGACCGCCGACGGCATCCAGGCCTTCACCATTCAAGGGCCCACGCCGCCGGCCATCACCCTGGAGCCTCAAAGCCAGGCGGTTCTCGAACTGTCCCCGGCCACCTTCAGCGTCGCAGCCCGGGGCATCCCGCCCCCTGCCTACCAGTGGTATGAAGGCGCAGCCGCTCTCTCCGGCGCCACCAATGCCACCTTCACCATCGCTTCGGCGCCGTTGAGCAGCGATGGGGCGCAGTTCAAGGCCGTGGCCTGGAACCTTGTCGGCGGCGTGACTCTCTCCGTTACCAGCAGCGTCGCCACTCTGACTGTCCTGCGCGACACCAACCCGCCCGCCGTGCTCCGGGTGATCCCCGCGCCCGGCGCCACGGTGGCTGCCTTGGGCGAGATCGAGGTCCATTTCACCAAGGGCGTCGCGGGCGTCCAGGCCAGCGACCTGCTGATCAACGGTCTGCCCGCCGCGAACCTGACTGTCGCTGCCCCGGATGTGTGTGTCTTTGACTTCCCGCAACCGCCCGTGGGAACGGTCCTGGCGGCGTGGAGCCCCGCGCAGGCTATCACCGATTTGTGCGCCGGCTCCAACCGCTTCGACGGCGGCAATTGGAGCTACACCCTCGATCCCTCCGCGCTCAACCGGTCGGTCATCATCAGCGAGTTCATGGCCGACAACAAGCACACCATCGTGGACGATGCCGGCCAGCACGCCGACTGGATCGAACTCTACAACGCCGGCCAGCAGCCCGTCGCCCTGGACGGCTGGTACCTGACCGACGACCCCGCTACGCTGAGCAAGTGGCGTTTCCCCGGCGGGGTCACACTCGAGGCCGGCGCTTACCTGCTGGTCTGGGCCTCCGGCCTGGACCACACCGACCCTGCGGCGCCGCTGCACACCAATTTCAAACTCTCGACCGCCGCCGGCAGTTACCTGGCGCTGGTGTATTCCGATGGGGCCACCATTCTCTCGGCCTTCGCCTCCTACCCGGCGCAGTACGCGGATGTCTCCTACGGCCGCGATCGCCTGGATCCCTCGATGACCGGCTATTTCGTCCAGCCGACCCCGGGCGCGGCCAACTCCACTTTCGGCCCGGGCTTCGGTCCCGAGGTCCAGTTCTCGGTTGTTAGCCGGACCTTCCGCCAGCCCTTCACGCTGGCCCTGAGCACGGCGGACACCAACGCCGTCATTCGCTACCTGTTGATCAACAACGGTTCGCTCGCCACCATCACCAACGCCCCGGATGCCAATTCTCCCCGCTACACTCAGCCCCTGGCCATTTCCTCCAGCGTCCAGGTCCGCGCGCGCGCCTTCTCGGCCCAGACCAATCTCTTCCCCGGTCCGCTCCACAACGAGACCTACCTCCAGATTGCGGCCGACGCCGCGACCTTCACCTCCGACCTGCCGATCATCATCTTCCACGACATGGGCGGAGGGCCCGTGGCCGCCACCACCGATCAGTTCATGACCATGCAGGTCTTTGACACCCGCAGCCAGGGCCGCAGTTCGATGCTCAACCCCCCGGACCTCGCCGTCCAGGGCTATTTCCATCGGCGCGGCCAGGCCACATTCTGGAATCCCAAACCCAACCTGCGCGTCCAGACCGAGGATGAATACGGCGCCAACCGCAATGTCGAACTGCTTGGCATGCCCTCGGACAATGACTGGATCTTTTACGGCATTGATAAGTACGACAAATGCCTCATGCACAATCCGCTGGCCCTTGGACTCTATCGCGACCTGGGCCATTACAGCTCCCGCACCCGGTTCGTCGAGGTGTTTCTCAAGGTCGGCTCCGGCGCGGCCGGGCCGATTACCTTGGCCGATTACGGCGGCCTCTACGTGCTGGAGGAGAAAATCAAGATCGGCAAGAACCGCGTGGACATCCCCACGCTCCAGCCCACGGACACCAACGCTCCGAACGTCACCGGCGGCTATCTCCTGAGCATCGACAAGGCCAACCCCGGCGTCCAGGACTACCTGGCGGGGGCCTACTGCTGGTATCTGGACCCCGATTATTTCGAGATCACCGCGCCGGAACGCGCCGCCCAGTTGCAGTACATCCGCAATTGGTTCAGCGCCTTTTATTCAGCGCTCAACGGCCCGAACTGGACCAACCCCGCGACCGGCTACGCCCCCTGCATCGACCTGGATTCCTGCATCGATTATCACCTCCACCAGACGCTGGTCTTCAACGTTGATGCCCTGCGCATCAGCACCTATTTCAACAAGCCGCGCAGTGGCCCGCTCGTCCTGGGACCGCTCTGGGATTTCGACCGCTGCTTCGGCACCCGCACCGACGACGACGCCCGGGGCTTCAACCCCCGCCGCTGGCGCTCGGCCGACGGGGACAACGGCACCGACATGTTCAACCCGGCCGCCATCTTCGACAACCCCTGGTACGGCGTTCTCTTCAAAGACCCCGATTTCTGGCAGCGCTGGATCGACCGTTACCAGACGCTGCGCCGCACGCTCTATCACGCGACCAACATAATGGCCAGGATCGACTCTCTCGCCAGCCAGGTCCGCGAGGCGGCGCCCCGCGACGCCGCCCGCTGGGCCGGCAGCGACGGTTCGGACACCTCCCCCCGCTCCGGCGCCGTCTCCGGCGACGGCCTCACCTACACCTTCCCCACGCCGGGCACCTACCAGGGCGAAGTGGATTTCACCAAATACTGGTTCTCCAACCGCCTGGATTTCATGGACTCGAACTTCCTCAACGCCCCGGTCTTCAGCGGCAATGGCGGCGCCATCACCCCCGGTTACTCCCTCACCCTCACTGCCTCCACGCGCGAGAGCAACAGCACTATTTACTATACTCTCGACGGGACCGACCCCAGGCTGCCCGGCGGCGCGGTCTCGCCCAAGGCCCTGGCCGCGCTCAACTCGGCCACCCTCACCCTGGCCAACAACGCCCGCGTCTTCGCCCGCAATTACAATGCCTTGCACCACAACCTCACCGGCGCCAATAACCCGCCCCTGAGCAGTTCCTGGTCGGGGCCCACGGCCGCCACCTTCATCGTCGCCACGCCGCCCTTGGTCGTGACCGAGATCATGTACGATCCCCCGCCCGCGCCCTCCGGGAACATCGACAACGATCAGTTCGAGTTCATCGAATTGAAAAATGCCGGCGCGCAGCCGCTCAACCTGTTGGGCGCCAGTTTCACCGACGGCATCTCCTTCACCTTCACCGCGGCGAATCCCATCACCAGCCTCGGCCCAGGCCAGTACCTGGTCCTGGTCAGGAACCTGGCCGCCTTCCAGTCCCGCTACCCGGAGGTCACCAACATCGCCGGCCAGTACACCGGCGCCCTCAACAACACCGGCGATCACCTCCGCCTTCAAGGCCCCCTCCAGGAGCCGATCCTGGATTTCGCCTATGAGGCCGCCTGGTACCCGGCCACCGCGCATCATGGATTTTCCCTCGTCATCCGCAACGAAAACGCCCCTCTCTATTCCTGGACCAATCCCGCCAGTTGGCGGCCCAGCACCGAGTGGGGCGGTTCGCCCGGCCGCGCCGATCCGCCGCCCCCCTCCATCCCGCCTGTCGTGCTCAACGAGGCCCTCACACACACCGACCCGCCGCAGTTGGACAGCATCGAGCTGCTCAACCCCGCCGCCAGCCCGGCCCCCATCGGCGGATGGTTCCTCACTGACAGCCATTCCGAGCCCCTGAAGTATTGCATCCCGGCCAATACTGTCATTCCACCGGGCGGTTGCACCGTCTTTACCGAGGACCAGTTCAACAACAACGGCCCTTACAGCTTCCGGCTCAATTCCCTGGGCCAGGAGCTCTACCTGTTCTCGGGCGACGGCACCAATATCACCGGTTACTGCCACGGCTTCAGCTTCGGCGCCCAGGCCAACGGCGTCACCTTCGGCCGCTACGTGTCCAGCGACGGCCTCGAACACTTCGTCGCCCAGAAACGCAACACCCTGGGCCTGCCCAACGCCGGACCCAAGGTCGGCCCCATCGTCATCAATGAACTCATGTACGCCCCGCCCCCCTTTGGGCCGGACGCAGATACCGCCGACGAATACGTCGAACTGCGCAACATTACCCCGCAGGCCGCCCCGCTCTTCGACCCGCTCTATCCCACCAATACCTGGCGGCTGGGCGGCGCTGTCAGTTTCTCCTTCCCCCAGGGCGCCACCCTCCCGCCCTTGGCCTGCCTGCTGGTCGTGAGCTTCGACCCCAATTGCGACCCCGCTTCGCTCGACTGGTTCCGCAAGCTCTATGGCGTGGACACCAACACCCCCATCTTCGGCCCCTATCAAGGGCACCTGGGCAACCAGGGTGAGAGCCTGTGCCTCTATTTCCCCGACACCCCGCAAGGCCCCGCAGACCCGAGCCCGGGCTTTGTGCCTTACGTCCTGGCAGACGAAGTCCAATACTCGGGCCAACCGCCCTGGCCCGCGGGCACCGACGGCACAGGCAATTCCCTCCAGCGCATTGCCAGCGCCGTCTTTGGCGACGACCCGGCCAACTGGGAGGCCGCCGCCCCCACACCCGGCCTCCTCAACCAGGGCGCCGCGACCGTCGACAGCGACGGCGATGGCCTGCCCGACGAATGGAAGCTGGCCTACGGCCTCGACCCGACCGACCCCACAGGCCTGAACGGCCCCCAAGGCGACCCCGACGGCGACGGCTTCACCAATTACCAGGAGTACATCGCCGGCACAAACCCTCGCGACAGCCAGGACTTCCTCAAGTTCAGCGCCATCTCGCTGCTCAACCAATCCTGCCTCCTGACCTTCAGCACCCACCCCGGCCGCATCTATGCCGTGGATTCTCTCGACAGCCTCGCCCCCACCAACACCTGGACCACCTTCACCAACAACATCCCAGGCACCGGCAACCCCGTCACCATCTCCGAGCCCCTCGCCCCATCCCCCCGTTTCTACCGCCTCAAAGTCAGCCTCAGCCCCTGACGCGCCTAAAGATGGATTGATGGATTGATGGATTGATGCGAAGGTTGATGCGAAGGCATGAGGCAGAAAAATGGGGGCAGAAAGATGGATTGAATTCATCTTTCTGCCCCCATCTTTCTGCCTTCAAGCCAGTGCGCCCGAAAACCCATGACCTTTGAGCCGGGCAGGCCTCTCTTCCCATGATTTTGCCACCAATGATTCTGCCTCTTTCCGGAAGTCAAATGATTTTGCTCCGCCCGTTTTTTGGTTGCGTACCCTCCCCGGTTCCTCCAGATTGCTCCCTGTGGCTGAGTGCGCGGCGAATAAAGCCGGCACTGGAACGTCAAAGCAAAGGCGTGGAATCACACTGAACCGATTTAGAATACAGCAATTGATATAAATATGGACCTCTCCAAATATCGCACTCCTCTCACAGCCCTGGCCGTGGCCGGGGTTCTCTCAGGTTGCGCCTCCGGCGTGCGCAACCCGTCCGGGGTTCCGGTGACTGAGATGCGGGCCG
This sequence comes from uncultured bacterium, assembly GCA_963749495.1. Lineage (GTDB taxonomy): Bacteria > Verrucomicrobiota > Verrucomicrobiia > Limisphaerales > UBA8199 > CAVQND01. Next base: position 625,110 of record CAVVMW010000006.1, on the reverse strand, counting down.
ACGAGCGGGGTTTTGTCGCCGGCACCGGCATCGAATCCCAGGACCTGGAGACGGTAACCGACTACATGGCCCGGAGCATCCTCGCGAGACCGGAAATCGCCAATGCCCAGGGTGTGCCGCACATCGTTCTGGACCCGGTCATCAACGAGACGCGCTTCCCCATCAATAAGGAGATCTTCCTGACGCGCATCGAGGGCCAGTTGACCAGCAAGGCCATGGGCAAGGTGATCTTCCTGGCGCGCGAGCGGATGGCGGCCCTGGAGAGGGAGCGCCAGCTCAAGCTCAACGGCCAGGTCACCGCCAGCGCCGACCCGCGTCCCGTCGAGTTCAAGGGCGCCGATTTCATCCTCACCGGCAAGTTGCAGAGCATGACCACACGCACCGGGGCGGGCACCAGCGATTATGTGCTCTATTCTTTCGAGCTGATTGACGCGCGCACCAGCGAGAAGGTCTGGATGGACCAGAAGGGAATCAAGAAGCAGGGCCTGGAGGATGCGGCCTATCGCTAAACCGGCCGGCTCGAAACCTGGCGCGTTGGCTATTGGCTATTGGCTATTGTGTTTCGGCGGATACCGCCCATCGCTAAACCAACCGTGTCTGCCCATCTTATCGTTAGAATGAAGCCGTTCTCCTGGTTCGCCCTGGCCTCGGCGTGCCTGGCGCTGGCCGGATGCGCCACTGAACCCGCGCACCCGGTGGTCCTGACTGGCAACATCATGGCCGATGGTCCCGAGGCCATTAAATTTGGCCCGCCGCGCGACAAGTTGCTCTGGCAATACCGCACCGCCGCCGCCGCCATGCGCCAGGGCAAGTTCGACCTGGCCAAGCAATACCTCGACGACTCTCTGACGCGCCTCCAGGGCATCTTTGGCCCCGACCCCAACGCGCGCAAGGCCCGCGGCTACTTCCACGCCGAGGCCAAAAAGACCTTCATCGGGGAGCCTTACGAGCGGTCCATGGCCTATATCTATCGCGGCATCCTCTATTGGATGGATGGCGAGCCGGACAATGCCCGTGCCTGCTTCCGCAGCGCCGAGGTCGAGGACAGCGACACCGAGAACCACGAATACGCCGGCGATTGGGTCCTGCCCGATTACCTGGATGGCCTGGCCACAACCAAGCTCGGCGGCGACGGCTCGGATGCCTTCAAGCGCGCCCAGGCCAACGCCAAGGGCCTCAAGCTGCCCCCGTACGACCCCAAGGACAATGTCCTGTTCTTCCTCGAATTCGGCCCCGGCCCCGCCAAGTACGCCGCCGGCCAATACCAGGAGAAGCTCTGCTTCCATGTCTCCCCATCACCCGTCAGGTCCGCCCTGCTCACCCTCGATGCCCTCCAGGTCCCCGTCTCCCCCACCGATGACGTTGGCTTCCAGGCCATGACCCGCGGCGGGCGCGTCATGGACCATATCCTGGGCAACAAGGCCGTCTTCAAGACCTCGACCGACGTGGCCGGGGACGTTGCCATCCTGGGCGGCGCCGGCACGTTGCTGGCCGGGGGCGGCCGCGATTCCACCATGAACGAGGTGGGCGCCGGCCTCATCGCCGCCGGCATTATCAGCAAGATCGTCTCCTCCGCCGCCACCCCCCAAGCCGACACCCGCGCCTGGGACAACCTGCCCCATTACTTGAGCTTCGCCTGCCTGCCTCTGCCCCCGGGCCCGCACACCGCCACCGTCCAGTTCCTCGACCCCAACGGCGTCCCCATCCCCGGCCTGGCCAAGACCCTCTCCTTCGACGTGCCGGCCGATGGCAAGGACAAAGTCATTTTTGTCAGCGACCAGTCATCAACACCTCAAAAGTTATGAAAAAGAATCTCTTCACTTCGCTCCTGCTCCTGCCCGTCCTGGCCCTCTTCTCCGGGTGCGCCAGCGACCACGGCGCTTACGCCCCCAAAAACACCATGGTCAACGACCTCGAAAACAGCTCCAGCTTCGTGCTCTTCGACCACGGTGCCCAGAAATCCGTCACCTGCACGGGCCTGGAGCCCCAGCGCCTGGTCGACGGCCGCCTCCAGGTCGCTGCCAATCTCCGCAACCGCGAAAACCGCCGCATCCAGGTCCAGATCAATTGCGAGTTCAAAGACGGCCAGGGGTTTGTCCTGGACAGCACCCCCTTCCAGAACCTCTTCCTGGACGAGAACGCCCAGCAAGGCGTCACCTTCGTCTCGATGAACAACCAGGCCATGCGCTACACCCTCCGCGTCCGCGAGGCCCGCTAAATCCAGTGCGGAGTGCGCGGAGTGCGGAATGCGGAGTGCGGAGTGCGGAATGAATCACCCGTGCCGGTTGCGCGCTTAGGGCCTGCACCGCCAAGCGGGCGCAGCTTCCACAGATCGCGCCAGCCTCCATCTCGATGGGATCGCAATCACTTAGAGCCGGTGGCAAAACTAACCGCAAAGAACGCAGAGATCACAAAGAAACGCCTCAATTCCCTCGGCCTTTGCGTTCTTTGTGTTCTTTGCGGTTGTTTCTGCAACCGGCTCGAAGTACGGATCGCCGACAGAATCGCGCTCTGAACGCAGTAGCCCGAAGGGCTTATAATCACTCAGCACAGGGTCTCACCGCAAGACTCCCATTCTGATCCGCCAAGGAACGCCCAGAGATTTCGTCCGCTCCAGGCTCAGGCAGCGCGGCGTCTGTCGCGGCGGAGTTGGAATTAGTTCCCGATCGCATCGGGGATTATTTCCCAAGTCGCGACTGAAAGACTCTGCCACTGGTCTGCATGGCATTCGGAATGCCTTGGAAGTAGGTGCCCTGGGACATCACTATCGTGCTTGGCATGTAGTGTGCTCTATGGATCTCGATGTTGTCGGACCGGACCGGTGTCGATCTCGGCTTTGGGCGTGACGCCAACTTTGTGCCAGCCAAGGACCGGCGCCGGGGCAAACAGCATTTTCCTGTCAACTGTTGGAAATAGGGCAACGCTATGAAACCAATCGCGATGATTCTGTTAGGTCTTGTTTGTCTTGGCCCTCTGAGTGGAGTCGCCGCTGACGCTCAAAAAGTCAATCCGTACACTGTGGTCCTCAGCCAGGTACCTCCGGCAGAATTGCCGGCAAGAGCGGCCGTGCTGGTCAAGAAAGCAAAGGCCCGCGATTGGAGCGTTACCACAGTGAACGTCGTCAAGGCCGCGTTAGAGGCCAGGCCTGCCAGCGTCTGTGCCATCGTCAACTGTATTTCGAAAGCCGTTCCCGAGATGGCTCCAATTGCCGCCGGAACAGCCGCTGAACTCCACCCCGAGCAGGCGGAGGCTATCGCCGAAGCGGCGGTCGCTGCCGCTCCGTCCAACGCGGCCAAGATTGCCCTGGCTGTTTCCCGGGTCGTTCCCGGCAGTTATGCCAGTAATGACCGTTCGCACCGCGGTCCACCCGAACCTCCCCACCATCCGACCCCCACTCCACCCGAACCTCCTCACCATCCGACCCCCACTCCACCCGAACCTCCCCACCATCCGACCCCCGCTCCACCCAAACCTCCCCACCATCCCTTCCCCCATCCGCGCGGACCTCACAACTACGCCTGCCCCGAATGAGGGCAAACCTCCAAGCCAACCTTCCCTGTCATCTTCGAAGATAGCTTTGCGCCGATCACCACGGTTCATAACGAGGTAGATGGCGCCCGGATACTGAACTCGTAATCTGCGCGGCATGACCAGGACCATACGCCAGAGAGCGCCAGTGTGTTAGTAGTCTTGACCCCGTTGGAACTGCCTGGATGACGTCCAAATCACCAGCCAGAATCGGGACGGCCTGGGCACAACGTACCATGAGGCTGGACACTGTGGATGGGGACGAACCCCAACACTTCGGTGCCCGATACGAATGGCCGCTTTCACCACATAACCAATGCCTTTTGCGCGGACCAATCCCTCTTTGTGACCGTCGGCTCGGTCAACCCCACGCTCACAGGTTTGGTCCTGAGCCGCAAAGTGGCTCAGGCCGCCGTCGCCCTGGCCACCGGCGCCCCGCCGCCGCCTTAAAAGCCCATGGCAGGATCGGCCCCACGCCCCGGGCGTGTCACCCGGCGCCAACACTGCGCGTTCCACGTTGAACAGTCGGTCGTGAGTCGCGAAGACCGTGACGACGCAATGGACGTGCCCAGCTTTGGCCACAGCACTTGCCGCAGCAACAGATCCGATTTCCAGAAGGCCGCCGCCAGGGATGTGGCCTGCCAGGATGATGCAACGGGCGCTTGAGGACATCTGAGGTCCCTTATCACACTCAGACAGAATCTCTTTTGTGCGAGGCTCAAGTGGAGAATGCGTAAGACTCAATCTCGCCTCAAGCAAAGATGCCTAAGCAGGATAAGAGGCGCGGCTTGGCCAGTTTCGATATAGTTGAAGGTGCGAGCGTGCTCGGTTATGCAAACGATTTCGTTCGCAACACCAGCCTTTGATCGAGCACATACACGCGCAGGGCTAGAGTTTGGAAGCTCAGCAGAGCGTGTTTGCAGCGCGTCCGATAATTCCGGAAACAGTTGGTGGCCCGAGCGAGCATAGCCAACCATGAGTGCAGAGGTCATGGCCCAGGCGTAGTCACCTTTGACAAACCGTAATATGCCCTTCATGCAATAATGCACGGTGAGCGAATGCTGCGCGTCTATAGGCTTACACTCGATAAACAAACCGTATTGGGAGTTCATAACCCCTGACGGTCGATCCACAAATTCCACAAGCAAGTCAGGCATCTTATCGGGGTGGGCGCCGTCAAAGTTGCGGATTTTTGGCCCCCTACGGACCGAGGCAAACAGTGCGCTATCGAATCCTGGAACGACGCCGCGACCAAAGATCTCATCATAAAGTCGCTCATAAAGCTCTTGAGTAACACCGTCTTCATCTGCACTATCAAGGTCGAAGGGCATTCGCGGCTTCTCACGCATTAACAACCACGCAGTGCACAAGGCAGATTCGACGATAAGAAAGCACGCCAACGAAATGGGCGGATGGGGCAGTTGGAATACGACATCGGTTCTCTCGTCAAACATGCCCAGATTCATTGGTTAGCCCTCAAAAATACTAAAATGTGCGCGGACAATTTTCGCGGCAAGTAACCGTGCTCGACTTGGGGTCCAATAGCGATACTGGTTCAGAAGTCCAACGACAATGCCGCACTGGGCTTGTTGTATAATTTGCGTACACCCGGTGTCATCGGCCAGTTTGAGTAACACGTCACAGAACAGTCTATCAGGAGCACGCATGTGACTTTCGGCCGTGGAGATCAGCAACATCCCGAATGGGGCTGCCATCTGAAAAAAGGCCCCATTCGGCCTCCAAAGTTCAACACGTGGCTCCTGTCCGATCGCTTGGAAAAACGGGCGCAGGAGTGTCTCCAGGCGGTGTTGGAACAGTGAACACTCTTGCGGCGTCGGCCGTGTGCTAGCGCGCAACCCAAGTTCGTCGTTTGGGTCGCGCACTTCTAACGTGTCGTTGATTACTTCAAGGTCTAACGGGTTCAGCCCATACACCTGGGCAAAGAATGAATCGATGTCGTTAAAAACCAGCATGTCTTCCGCGACAAGCCGAGTCGAAAGCCCGATCATGTCTCTCTGTCTCTGATGCGACAGGCTGGCGAATGGGACTACCGGAAACTTGTCTAAATCGTTCTTATGAAACTTTGGGCGTTCAACGCCGATTTCGGCGCTCGTTGCTAGCGCATAATGAAGCCACATGCTCGAATGAACGAGCAGGTGGAGGTAACGGGCGACCAAAACCCCTTGCTCAGTAGGCACGGACGAATAGCCATAATAACTTTCGTTGTATGCTACATCGTCCAGGCTCAACAAAGCTCTGCCGAGTTCTCGATCTTTGGGCGGTGCGGCTCGCACCAAGACTAGAGGAGCGCGGTACACCCTCAACTCGTCACCTTTCGTTCTGGTTCGGGGCCAGCAGAGCGTATCGTGCGAAAACAAGTTGAATCGCTGGGCGTCCACTATGAATGTTGGAAGCGGTAAGCTTAATGCTTCCAGCTTCGGAGAGTGAATGTCAGGAAGAACTTTCAGCGCCTCTGCAGATCTTTGTTCCTGAAGCGGTTTCGCTTGATAGCCAGTGCTGGTGACAAAGCCGAGGTCATTCCAGTAGTCCAGAAGGGGTCTGCGGCCCGACGCCTCGATTTTGGAGACGACATCCGCATCGAGCGTTGTCCCAATAGACAGACATTTCCAAAGCCAGGGCCGAGATCTTGTCGCATCTGGATCAACAGCATCTGCCGATTCAGTATCAATGCGGATCTCTCCGATGCCATTCAGATTAACATCGGTGTAGGGAGTTATTAATCGCAAAAGTCGTCCAGGGCGGCGGGGATGGTTTTTGGCGAAGAACAAAATGAACGGCTGATCCATGTCGGGCCACACCTCTGTTTTGCGGAGGTTAGCGCCGTTTAATAGCCCAGTGACCTCCAGCAATTCAAATACAGCGCCACGGGCTTTCCGAGGAATGTCCTCCTGCTTTAGCAACGTGCGGGCAGGGAGCACCAGAGCGATGCGGCCGCCCCGAACGCACCACTCTGTCGCCTTCCAAAGAAAGGGGAGATCCGGAACGTGGTTCGGATTGCAATACTCATCGGCTATCAGTGGGTAACCTCTCCGAGCGATTATTGCCTTACTGAGAGCTGTGAATTGTCTGGCCAGAGACTTTTCCTCTTTTGGTAATCGCGTCCAGGGCGGATTGCTTACAACGAGGTCGAATTGGCGGTCAAAGGAGTTCCCTACGTGGTCCGCAAGACTGCCGGCAACCGGTCCTTGCGACGGATCGATGCCGTGACGGCGGAAATTGAAAAGCACCGAGCCCCGAAGGTCAATGAAGCCGAGCTTCTCAGGTGGCACGGGCTGTGGGTCAAGTTCGATGGCGGTGAGGTACAGACTGAGCGCAGCTAGTTTCAGAGCAGAGTCGCTAATGTCAAAGCCAACGAGTTGTTTTTCCAAAATTGCACGGATTGCCTTGGTATCCGGCCGCTGGCCTGTTTGTTTCCAGTGCTCGCGGTAAAGGCGCCGAAAGGCGAGGACTAGAAATACTCCTGCGCCACAAGCCGGATCGAGTATGCGCGACTTCTCAGCGTTTGGAAGTTTCGCAAAAGCGTCGTCTATGATTGTTGCGGCGATATTTCGAGGAGTGTAGTGGACACTTGTCTCCTTGGCGTTCTGATGCTCCCATTTCCACGCGAATCGCTCGTAAACCTGACTTAGTAAGCCGATGGGAATGTGCGCGAAATCATATGCGCCCCAATAAAAGGGCAATGTGGCTTGATATCCCGAATCCCCGGATGGGTCGTCACCGCGGATGATAGCGCTGAGGTGAAGAAACAGACGGCCCCCCGTCCGCTGGCCGACTTCGTGGAAATAGGACGTGTTGCCCCGGGCGCTGAGAGGAAGAAGATTGCCATTGAACGTTTTATCAAGCCAGGCGGATGTGGCGGCACTGTTCTCGGGAGTCGTGAAACAGTCTGTAATGGCGGTAGCTCTTGGGGCAATCCGAGGCGAGTCTTTATCGCAAACGACTTGACGGTCCTTGAGAAAGCGAAAAAAGAGAGCGCGTCCCATCACTGAGAGCACATCGGAACGCTTCAGCCTCAGCTCTGCGAGGCGGTTGGCAACGCTCCAGACCAGGCGGAACATTGCAGAGAACACATAATCAGCCTCGTTGGGTTCTCCTTCTCCGTCGTAATGCCCGTGAGCGAGCCGAGTGAAAAAGGTGATCGCCTCAGGTGTGCCTGAATTATAAACTCTCCAATCAGGCGTTCTCTCCTCAAGGGAGACCGGAACTACACTCAATTCGCCTGGGCGAATTCGGGCGAGATACGCCCGGTCGCCTCGGCAGGCCAATTTGCGGCGGAGCACATTGATTTGTTGCTCGTGTGGAGATTGCGCAAGATCAGTTTCGTTTACGAAAAAGAGCAGGGGCCGACCTTGGCTCTCAGCGACGCCATCAGGAAGAACATCACGCGCGCCGGACGGGTCGCCGCTACGCGGTTGAAGCAAGTCGAGATAATCGAGGAGGTCTGAGGACAGGTGCTGGCCGAACAGCCGGGTGTTACGACTGCTTACGCCGAAATTCTGGAGTTCAGCCTTCAGATCCATTGTTCCATTGCCGGGCATAGGTTGTGCGCGCTCATTTTAGACACGGAGGTTGTTTGGTTGTCAATTCATGCATAAACTGCTGCGATCTTAACCGCGGGGGTTGGTCAAAGGCTGTCCAGGGGAAAACAAGGAATAAACAGCGCAAATCATTGAGGCGGTGAAGATTACGCGTATTCTGGTGGTTGGAAATCATGGGCTTATACTAATTCTCCAGCCCCCGGGATGGCAAGCCTGTTTCACGTCGTGGCTTTTGCCTCTAGGAGCGCCTGGGCGCGGACCCATTTCAATTCGAGCTCGTGGGCCCTGCCCACAGCCCTGGCGAGCTCGCTTTGCAGGGTTGCCAGTTCGGCGGACCGAGTAGCCTGCAGCTCGGCAAGCGTTTGCACTGCCTGTGCCGCTTGGGCGGTGGCTTGCTCCAAGGCGGTTTGGCTTTGGTTGGGCGCCCGCCCCTGCTTCGTTCTGACGCGGCTGAGTGCCGCCTCGGCGCGCGAGACTGCCTGCTCAAGCTCCGCGGCACGGTTTTGCGCGGCGAGGGCGATCCCCTCCAACCGCTCATTTTCTGTGGCTACGGCATTCACGTTCTCGCGCAGATCAGAGGCGATGGCCTCATGCTGGGTTCGGCCCTCCTCGACGGCCAAGGCCCAGATTTCGCGGAAGGCTTTCAGCGCCTTCGGGGAATCACTGATCGGCTGCCCCGCCGCCTCGATCTCGGCCTTCAGAGGGACCAGGGTGGACGTCCAACCTCGGAGAAAAGGCTTCACCCAGAGCATGGTTCGTTTTACCTCAAATTCCCACCGTGTGATGAATCGGATGGCACAGGCTGCCCCATCCACCCGTGCAGCCGGGCGTTCGCGCTCTTCGATGTGCCCAGCGGCGTCCGAGCCGCGATGGCCTTGATGGGGAGCGTTGTCGCCCGCCGCAGGCGTGCCGCAATGGCCAGCTTGGCAGGATCACCCTTGGGCCGGCTCCCCAAGCCGGTTTCGTCCTCCCAGCCAAGCCGGCGCAATTCTTCAGGGACAATCCGCTCCGCCTTCGCTTCCGCTGTCTCGCGCCGTAGTTCACGTGAATGGTGCTCACCCCGAGCAGCTTGTCGGCCAAGAAAATGAGCCATGGCTGACCCCTTTTCTTCCGGCCCCGCCCCCATTCGCTTGGTGCCGCACAAAAAAAGTAACCTCCGTTGAAGAGACAAAGGCAGGCGTTGTTTCTTCCCTTCCGTGACTGTGTTTATGCGGATGCAACCGCAATGAAACGGGGCTGCCCCCAACTCCGGCCAGTCCCCCCCGGGATCGCTGAGCGGCTCTGTCTTCCGCGTATTCCGCGTATTCCGCGGTTGCCCTCAGATGCCATAGCCGTATCGGCCCCGCTCCGCCACAATGCGCTCAATTTGGAGCTTGGGATAATGGCCAAAGTTGACCAACAGCCCGAGCTTGAACCTGGCCGCCTTGAAGTAATTTTGAATAAGATCGGTTTTCATGGCCGGCGAGGCTAGCAGAGCTCCGAAGAAGAATGAACCGCGGAATACGCCGAATAGGCGGAAATGAACAGGTGTAATGGTTTCTATTTTGTCCCGCACCCCCATCCGCTGAAGCCGCGAAAAAGATCTGGATCTCCTGCCCCGGCTCGGCCAAGCTCTTGTCCGGCGCGCGGCAGGAAACGCCGGGCCATTCCGAGATGAAAGCCAAGATTATTGTTACGCCAAAAAAGGCCGTGGTGGATCCGCAAGGCAAGACCGTTCAAGGCGCCCTCACCCAGATGGGCTATGCCGGCATCGGCCCGGTCCACGTGGGCAAATACCTCGAGATCGAGTTGGCGGACCAGGACAAAGAGACCGCCCGGCGGCAGATCGACGATGCCTGCTACAAGATCCTGAGCAACCCGCTCATCGAGGATTACCGGTTTGAAATCGAGTGATTTTGGATTAGGAGTCAGAATGAATTTCGCCGTTCTCCAATTCCCGGGGTCAAATTGCGACCAGGACGCGGTACACGTGCTGCGCAACGTGCTGGGGCATTCGGCCCGGCTGCTGTGGCACAAGGAACGCTCGCTCGGCGACGCCCAGGCGGTGATCGTCCCCGGCGGCTTCAGTTTCGGCGATTACCTGCGCACCGGCGCCATCGCCCGGTTCAGCCCCGTGATGCAGGCCGTCCAAACTTTTGCCGCCAACGGCGGCCTGGTCCTGGGCATCTGCAACGGCTTTCAAATCCTCTGCGAGGCCGGGTTGCTGCCCGGCGCGCTCCTCCGCAACCGCTCCCTCCAGTTCCGCTGCGAACCGATCTTCCTCAAGACCGCCACCCGCAACTCCCCGTTCACGAACAAGGTCCCCGAGGACAAACTCCTGCGCCTGCCCATCGCCCATGGGGAAGGCTGCTTTTTTGCCGACCCCGACACGCTCGCCCAGCTCAAGGCCAGCGACCAGGTCCTCTGGCACTACGTCAATGCCCAGGGCGAGCCTGCGCCGGCCTCCAACCCCAACGGTTCGCTCGAGAGCATCGCCGGCATCTGCAACCAGGCCCGCAACGTCGCCGGCCTCATGCCTCACCCCGAGCGCGCCAGTGAGCCCATCCTCGGCTCCGCCGACGGCCGCCTCGTCTTCGAGAGCATGATCGCGGCGCTCGAACGAGAGGGACAAGGGTCGAGGGTCGAGGGTCGAGGCGACACAGAGGGGCCGCCCGACCCATTTCTTCGAGCGCCCAGCCTGCCGCCTAAAGGCGGCGTTCCGGTTGGCTGCGGAACGCCGCCTTCAGGCGGCAGCGAAGAATCCCTTCCCGCACCCACACAGAGCGGCCACCCCTCGACACTCGACACTCGCCCCTCGCCCCTCGACACTCGGAGGTCCGACTCCGTATGAACCGGGATCTCCCAACCGACCCCCCCATCACCCCCGAGTTGGTGCGGAGCCACAACCTCACGCCCGAGGAATACGAGCGGCTCCAGGCCCTGTTGGGCCGCCAGCCCACCTATACCGAGCTGGGCATTTTCTCGGTGATGTGGAGCGAGCATTGCTCCTACAAGAACAGCCGCCCCCTGCTCAAGACATTCCCGACCCGCTCGCCGAAGATCCTCGTCGGCGCCGGCGAGGAAAACGCCGGCATCGTCGATATCGGGGACGGACTGGCCATCGCCTTCAAGATGGAGTCGCACAATCACCCCAGCGCAGTCGAGCCGTTCCAGGGCGCGGCCACGGGCGTCGGCGGGATCATTCGCGACATCTTCACGATGGGGGCCCGGCCCATCTGCTCGATCAACTCGCTGCGCTTCGGGCCGATCAGCGATCTTGGACAAGGGGCAGAAGGGACAGAAGGGGCGTATCCCGACACCGCCCCCACCGGCTGCGGCGAGATGGGAGTGCGCCCGTCCTCGGGCGCAGCGACGTCCGCAGCCACGGCAGCGATCAGGTACTCCGGCGCGCCTGCCCGCTCCCTCGCTGCTGCGCCCGGGGGCGGGCGCACTCCGGGGGCAGTGATGGGATACGCCCGGACACAAGGGACGCAAGATGCGGCGCTTGCCAATAACCGGCGGCTCTTCAGCGGCGTAGTGGCGGGCATCGCCCACTACGGCAACTGCTTCGGCATCCCGACCATCGCGGGCGAGGTCTATTTCGACAAGTCCTACGAGGGCAATCCGCTGGTCAATGCCTTCTGCCTGGGCGTGCTCCGGCACGAACAAATCGTGCGCGGACGGGCCAGCGGCGTCGGCAACCCGGTCTTCTACGTCGGCCCGGCCACCGGGCGGGACGGCCTGGCGGGGGCGGCCTTTGCCTCGCAGGACCTGACCGAGGAATCCGCCGAGGTCCAGCGCGGCGCCGTGCAGGTGGGTGATCCCTTCATGGAGAAACTCGTTTGCGAGGCCTGCCTGGAATTGCTGGCCACCGGCGCCGTCGCCGGCATCCAGGACATGGGCGCCGCGGGGCTGACTTGCTCGACCTGCGAGACCGCCGCCCGCGCCGGCACCGGCATCGAGATCGAATTGGACAAAGTCCCCCAGCGCGCCCCGAACATGACCCCATACGAGATCATGCTCAGCGAATCCCAGGAGCGCATGCTCATCATCGTCCAGGACGGCCGCCAGGAAGAGGTCAAACGCATCTTCGACAAGTGGGACCTCCCCTGGGCCGAGATCGGGCGCGTGACCGGCACCGGCCGCATGGTGGTGCGCCACCACGGGCAAATCGTCGCCGACATCCCCGCCAAGAAGCTCGCCGACGAAGCCCCGGTTTATCAGCGCGAATCCCGCGAACCGGCCTATCTCAAGACCACCCGCGCCTTCACCCTGGCCGGCCTCCCGGACACCGCGGACCCCGCGTCCGACCTCAAGGCCCTCGTTGGCTGGCCCACGATTGCCTCCAAGAACTGGGTCTATCGCCAATACGATCACATGGTCCGCGACGGCACTGTGGTCTGCCCGGGGTCCGATGCCGCGGTCCTGCGCATCAAGCAAGACTCTCTGCCGCCCGGCGCATCCGCCGGCGAGGCAGCCATCCCGGCCGGCCCTCCGCCCTCAACCATCACGCCCGAGAAACTCATCGCCCTGACCGTGGACGGCAATGCCGGCTACGTCTATCTGGACCCTTACGAGGGCGGCAAATTGGTCGTGGCCGAGGCCGCCCGCAACCTCGCCTGCGCCGGCGCCGTCCCGCTCGGCACGACCGACAACCTCAACTTCGGCAACCCGTTCAACCCCGAGATCTTCTGGCAGTTGCGCGAGGCCGTGCGCGGCCTGGCCGACGGTTGCCGCGCCTTCAATGCCCCGGTGACCGGCGGCAATGTCAGCCTCTACAACCAGAGCCCCAATGGCCCGATTGACCCGACCCCTACGCTCGCCATGGTCGGCCTGATCGAGAAACCGGAGCACATCACCACGCAATGGTTCAAGGACCAAGGCGATGCCATCGTCCTGCTGGGCAACATCCTGGACGCCGCCGACCCGTTGCTGGGCCTGGGTGGTTCCGCCTACCTGCAACGGGTCCACGGTTTGAAGACCGGCACCCCGCCCCGGTGCGACCTGGAGCAGGAGAAGGAACTGCACCTGGCCTTGCGCGCGTTCATCCATTCCGGCGTGGTCAAGAGCGCCCATGATTGCAGCGAAGGCGGCCTGGCCGTGGCCCTGGCAGAGTGTTGCATCTCCCATCAGATCGCCCGCGAGACCCCGCGCCTGCTCGGCGCGCAACTCGACCTGGCCAACGCCCTCGCCGCCCTCGGAGGCGCTTCCGCCCCGCGCCTGGACGCCGTGCTCTTTGGCGAGGCCCAGGCCCGCATCGTCATCTCCGTGGACGCCCTACACGCCCGCAAGGTCCTGGCCCAGGCGAAGATCCTCGGCATCCCTGCCTCCCTCATCGGCGCCGTGGGCGGCATCGCCCTCTCCATCCAGACCCCTGGCGGCGGCTTGACCTGCGACGTCGCCGAATTGCGCGACCTGTGGTGGAACGTCATCGCAAGAGCGATGAAATGACGAATGACGAATGACGAATGACGAATGACGAAAAGACGGGGGTGAATCGTGCAGCATCATGCATTATGAACGAAAACGTGAGTGGCGGCTTGGGAACTAAGGTGGCGGAGGAGCTGTTCTGGCAAGAGGCAGGGAGTGGAGGGATGGTGCTGCGAGAAACGCCGGACAATCAGCAGCGTGTGTACGACCTTGAAGAACGCACCGCAAACTTCGGCGAAGCCATCGTTGACTTCGCGCTCACCATCCCGAAGGGACCGGTGACGAATCGGCTCATCGACCAACTCGTTGGCGCCGGCACGAGCGTAGGGGCGAACTATTGCGAGGCGGACGACGCCTACTCCCGCAATGAGTTCCGCAAGAATATTGGGACCTGCCGCAAGGAGGCCCGCGAAACCAAGTTCCACCTGCGCATGGTGGTCCGGGCCGTGCCCGAGCTCAAACCACGGGCGCGAGCGCTCTGGAAAGAGGCAAGGGAACTGCACCTGATCTTCTCCGCCATCCTGCGGCGGACGCGGAGGGAGGAATGACGAATGACGAATGACGAATGACGAAATCGGAGGGCGCTCCGCTCCATTTTCGTCATTCGTCATTCGTCATTCGTCATTCGTCATTCGTCATTCGTCATTCGTCATTTGTCATTCGTCATTCGTCATTCGTCATTCGTCATTCGTCATTCGTCATTCGTCATTCGTCATTTCTTCCCCGCCACACGCTGCCGCCGAAGGTCGTGACGCGCAAGGTCGCCGTGTTCGAGGCATCGAACTCGACGCGCTGGACGTTGGCGAAGGGCAACCCTTCGAGCGCCTGCCAGGTCCGGCCTTCATCACGTGTGAGCCAGAGCCCTGCGCCGGGGGCGCCCTCGGTGAGGGTCATGTAGATCCAGCCCTCGCGCTGCGGGTGGAAGTAGCCGCCGAAGGTCTGCGGGCCCTCACGGCCGATGCGTTGCCAGGTCGTGCCGCCGTCGCGGGTGGCACACAAACCGCCGGACTTGTCGTCCCAGGCCGCGTCGCACGTCCCCACCAGGATGCGGTTGCTGTCCCGAGGATGGACCGAGAAGTCCTTGGGATAGAGCCAGGGTAGTGTGGGGCTGATGCGTTGCCAGGTGTCGCCGCCGTTTTTCGACCGATAGAGGCCCACGCCCTCGGGCGCCAGGGGTTTGCGGGGAGCGGGGCGCCGGGCGCAAATCATGGCGAAGAGGGTGCCGTCCCGGTGGAGGAAGACACGGCTGACCCGCATGTTGTCCGGGTGCCCCAGGCCCTCTTTCTTGAGCGTCCAGGTCCGGCCATCGTCGGTCGTCTTGAACACGCCTTCCGAAAACACCCCGGCGTAAAGCGTGCGCGAGTTCTTCGAACTCGCCGGGTCGAGGACGATGGAGGTCACCGGCTTGAGTGGGAGGCCGCGGGCCTCGTTTTTCCAGGAGGCGGCGAAGTCCCGGGAGAGGCAGACGCCGCCGGGGTGATTATGGCCGTGGCGCTCGGAGATGATGTTGTCATTGGGGATGTCGTGTACGTCGGAGAAGGCGCCCCAGATCTTGCCGGGGATTTCGGGGTCGAAGGCCATTTCGTAACAGGTGTTGCGCCAGGGCGCCCAGGACTTGCTGTCCCACCAGGCCCAACTGCGGCCGCCGTCCAGGGAGCGGGCCAAGCCGAGGTCGGTATAGGCGATGTAATGGCGGTTGGTCTCGAAGGGGTCGATGTAGTAGTGCCAGGTCGTGGTCACTACCAGGCCGTTGCAGGCCCAGGCGGAGCGGGGCGCGGGTTTCTGGCCGGGTGCCGGGTAAGTGTGGCCGGCGAACCAGGTCTTGCCGCCGTCGTGGGTCACGTGGCACTCGTTGCGCACCAGCATCAGGCGCTCCGGGTCGGTGTTGCAGATGGCCACGCCGAAGGGCGCTTCGCCGCCTTTGAACGATTGGCCCGTCGAGGCGGTTCCGTAATCGGGCGCCACGTTGTAGCGCTCGAACCGCGGGTCCATGAAATAGCTGGCGCGCCAGGTCTGCCCGCCGTCATCGCTCCGATAGACCGTGTCGCTGTGCGGCGGATGGAAGCCGGTGCTGGTGTTGAAGGCATAGACCGTGAGCGGCCGGGCGTCGGTGGCCAGCAGTTGCTCGTATTGCGAGATCGGGCCGTAAGCCCACTGGTCTGCCTGTTTGGTCTCGGTGTTCAGGCCCGAGCCCATCGCCGGCTCCCAGGTCTCGCCGCGGTCATGCGAACGGAAGAGCCCGCCCCGGAAGACGCCACTCTCCGCCTTGCTCTTCACGGCGCAGTAGAGCATCACCACGCTGCCCGCGGCCTGTGAACCGCCGGCAAAACCCTGCACCTCCTTCCACGGCAGTCCCTGCGTCTTGTCCGACCACGTTTGCCCGGCGTCGTCCGACCGCCAAATCCCTTTCTCGGTTGCGGCGAAAACCACGCGCCCTGACTGCGTCCGGTCGAAATGGAAGCCGATGAGCCGGCCGGCGGCCCGGCACATGCGGACCAGGTCTTGCCGCCGTCCCTCGAAAGCCAGCAGCGGCCGCTCCACGTTGCCGTCAGCAGCATGGCCGGTTCGGCAGGGTTGATCGCTATCTCCCCCTGCAACCCCTCCTTGAGATCGCCCAACCGGGAAAACGTCCGGCCGCCGTTGCGGCTCACACGAAGCTGCCCACCGGACGAGGCATAAATGATGTCCACATTGGACGGGTGAAAGCCGGGCCGGCATTGAGTGTCGCTCCGCAGTTGTGCCTGGTTGATCATCTGCCAGTTGCGCCCGCCGTCCCGGCTCAGGTAGGCGCCGCTCATGTCGCAGTTGATCATCATCAGGTTCGGGTCCGCAGGTGAGATCGCCGGGCTGAACATCCCCCCGCCGCCCGACAGTCCGACCGGTTCCCACTGCGCGGCAGCGCCGCCCGCCTGGTTCCACACAAACAGCCACAGCGCCAGAAGACATCCAACTTTCATCGGCCGAGAATACACGCTTCGCCAAGCCGTGTAAAAAACTTCCTCTCCCGTGCTGCCGTTTGTCCCTTTCGTTTCTCGACGAACTGCCGAAGCCCGCAAGGTTTTGGACTGCGGCAGTCCTCTGCCGCTGTCGGGTCCCAAGGGCTTCAAAAAGCGGCAGAGGACTGCCGTAGTCCAAAACGCTTCGCGGCCTCGCAGCCCCTATCCGGTTCACGCTCCCGATGCTCTTGCCCAAGCCAAAGAAGGCTCCCCACGATTTCACGTTTCACGTTTCACGTTTCACGTTCCCCCCTCCCGCAACCGTGGCAGCCACCGCTCCAGCAGGTCCCGGCAGTTGAGGATCTTCTCCAACAGATCCTGGGGAACATAATAGGTACTGGTTGGAGGCCTCGAAGCCGATCGAGGAATCGCTCGATTGGATGTGGTAGAGCCGGCGCGCCAAGCCAATCTCATCCTGGAGCACGCGCTCGAGCACGGCCAGTTGTGGGGCGGAGGGCCGGGCGGGCTTGGCCGCGGCTATGGCGCGGCGGGTCAGGACGAACCGGGCCTGATTGGCCGTGCTGCGGAAGTGGACTGCGGCGGCCTCGGCCACGCGGCATTCCTGGAGGAAGGCGCGCCGTTGCGCCGGCTCCGGCGGCGTCCCGGTTCCCGGTGTGGCCACTGCAGCCCGGAGTTGCGCCAACGCGGCGTCGAAGCCGTCTGCGACCTTCTCCAACTGCCCGATGAAGACCCCCGGCGGATAGACCGCCCGCCAGGCCTCCAGGTCGTCGTAAGGAAACCCGACCATCGTGGCCGGCAAGCCGGTTGGCTCGGCCCAGAGCAGGTTGGCCGGACCGAGCTGTTGCGGGCCGGAGTAAAGCACCCCGACATGGAAGGGGAATTCTGAAAACGCGGCGCTGAAGCCACGCCAGGCCCTGACCACGTCCGGGGCGAGCCGGGCCCCAAAACGCCGTTCCGCTACGCGCCGCATCGCCTCCTGGGCCGACCCGCACGCGAGGGTCTCCGAGACCACCTCCAGGTTCGGCGAGGGAAACCCGCCTAGTGTCCAGCCCAGCATGAAACCGCGCACGCCGCTGGCACGCAACTGCTCTGCCTGGCGCGCCACGTTTGCCACCGCCGGGATATAGGGCACCGCCGAAAGCTCCCAGGTATTGCCGGCCTGGATCTTGGCGATGGTTTTCAGCCCTCGCTTCTGTGCCAGGCCCCAGTGCCGCCGCGCCCGCGGCCCGGGACCCACGGCCGAAATCGAGTATTCGCCGACCTCGCTCTTGACGCCCCCGCGCTCGATAGCGAGCTCCCATTCGCTCACGCTCATCAGGGCGGCCTGGTCGGGCAGCCCGCTGATGGCCTCGCCGGCCCACGTCTCGCTCCAGCCCCAGTCCCAGGCAATGAGCCGGGCCGGCGCGCCGGACTGGCGGATGCCCTCGAAAAACAGCCTGTTGACCTCGGCGATGACTTCCCCCGGCCGGCGCCCGGCGCAACGCGGGCACCGGGCGCCTTGGCCGTGGGACCAGCAATTGGTCAGGTTCTCGGACGCGGTGATGCTGAAGAAACCACCCAGATCGGGCACGGCCCGGCAAATCCCGGCTACGGCCTGGACCAGGTAGCGCTGCACCTCCGGCCGGCTCGTGCAAAGGGTCGGCATGATCGCCTTCAACCACACCCTTGAGCCTGCCCGCGGCCCTCGAAAAACCGCAGCGGCATCGCCCGCGGTTCGTTCAGGTAGAGGAACACCCGGATGCCGCGCCGGCGGGCGCGGGCCACGAGGCCCTGCAGGTTCTTGAGCCGGGTCCGGTGCTGTGCGCTCAGGTCCGGTTCCCACGGGAACGGGGCCAGCTTGTAGAGCACCGCCTGGAGCCAGACGCCGTTCACGCCGGCCTGCGCCAGTTGAGCGAGGTAGCCCTCCGGATATGGGTCCAACTCCTTTCCCAGCAGCGGATTTCCGTAAGGAGCGAAGTAGGAATAGCAGAACTTGAGGTCCTCAGAAAGCAGCGGGCGGCCAGGCCCTGCGGGCTCGGCGCATCCCGACACCGCCCCCACCGGCTGCGGCGAGGTGGGAGTGCGCCCGTCCTCGGGCGCAGCGACGTCCACCGCCATGGCAGTGGTCAAGTACTCCGGCGCGCCTCCCCGCTCCGTCGCTGCTGCGCCCGGGGACGGGCGCACTCCGGGGGCAGTGTCCGGATACGCCCCCGCGGGCTTCCGTGAAAGCCTCGCGATGAACCCAAAGAGCGGCTCGCCGGCCTGTGCTGGAGCGGCACCAAGCTCCTGCGCCAGGATGCGCGCCATCTCGCCTTCCCGCTCCAGGGCGCTTTGCGCGGGCGCCCGCCAGGCCAGCCGAGGGCACCGGGGCTTGAGGTTCCCAAGCTTGACGAAGAGAAAATCGTCTTCACGCAACGTGTAGGCCAATTGCTCCGGCGTCCAACCCAGAAGGTCGAGCAACTGCTCGTAAGGCAGCAGATGCCAATTCCGCTTGATGACGGTGATGTAGGAACGGGCCTGTTGCTCGCGGGTAATCCGGGGCGGGCGGCCCAAACCCATGGCGTGTCCCATCCGGAGGATGTCCGCCGCGCGGGCGCCCGCGACCCGGGCCATCCGCTCCGGCGGCACCAGCGGCCAGTTCCGCCAAACGAACGCGTGCAGGCTATCCGGGAAATGTGGAAAAGGGACCGGCGGCGGAGCGGACCCTTTGGGCAGGTCTGCAACGGCCAGGCCCGGCGATGCGCCGGCTGCGCCGGGCGGTGCAGCGCTCGCAAGGCCCTCCAAGGCCAACCCGCCCGCCACCACGGAAGCAGTTTTCAGGAATTCACGTCGGGCAATAATCGTTTGCATGGCATTGGCGCTGTGCTCAGGCTAAAAGACCTCTTGACCTTCGGCCAGCCGCCCTTTGGGCAGAAAGGTCTTGATCAGTTCCCCTCACCGCAGACCACGAAGGTCGAGAAATCTTTAAACCACCTGCCAATGGGCACCTCCGGGTTGGATTGCAGCCAGTCTGCCAGCGCAGCAATCTCGTCGTAAGAAACACCCCACTTGGCGCGTCGGTCGATCAAATGGGCCAGCAGTGCGGGCGGAACGTTTGTCCGCCTAACTCTTGGCATAGGCGTCAGCCCGAGAGTCGCCGTAGAAGCCGCGCATAAACTCCCGCCGCCGGCGTTTCCTCTCCCCGGGCGATTTGGCCGAATCGGCTTTGCGCAAGAGCAGGGCGAGTTCGGCGCCGTTGAGTTGGCGCTGGCTCCGCATTCGGCGCGCGACCGGCTTGGCATTGGTCTTTGCAACTGCCATTCGACTGAAATCTAAGAACTCTGTGACCGCGCGTCAAGGCCGCATTCAAGCCTCAGGGCGCTCGATCCATCCGGCACCGATCCGCAGGCCAAAGACCGGTCTCGTTTGCCCTCTCCCACGTTTGGGTTCTTCTGCGAGAATTCCCTGGGAAAAAGGGCCGTTGCGTGCAAGAATTACCCGGAGACCAAAGAAGAACAAAGGAGCAAGCAATGGAAACGAGGAAATCTGATCCACTGGTCGTGATCGCTCCAGAGAAACCATGCGGGCGCGGTTCAACCCACGGGAGGCCAACGCGGTCCGAGTTGCTCGCCGCAGCGGGCCGGACGGTGCCGGATGTCATCGGCCCCGGTCTGCGAGTCCTCTTCTGCGGGATCAACCCGGGCCTCTATTCGGCCTGGGCAGGCCATCACTTTGCGCGGCCCGGCAATCGCTTCTGGCCGGCGCTTTTCGCCTCGGCCTTTACGGAGCGCTTGCTCCGCCCGGACCAGGAGCGCCAGTTGCTGCCCTTGGGGTACGGCATTACCAACCTCGTGGAGCGTGCAACGGCCACCGCCGACCATCTCAGCCGGAGGGAATTGCTCGCTGGCGCCCGAGTCCTCGAGGAAAAGGTCAAGCGCTGCCGGCCCCGGGTCGTGGCAGTCCTGGGCATCGGCGCCTACCGGTCTGCCTTCGAGCGCCCTGCGGCCATCGCCGGCCTGCAGCCGGAGAGGCTCGCAGCCGCCCCGGTTTGGGTGCTGCCCAACCCCAGCGGCCTCAACGCCCATTTCACCCCCAAGGCCCTGGCCAGCCTCTTTCGCGACTTCCTTCGCTGGCTGGACGCCGATGCCGAACGAGGACATTCTGCTTCGACTGCGTAGGTCCTTCATGTTTTGCGTCTTCTGCGCCTTCTCGCGGCTCAATGCCCGCAGATCACGCAGAATGACGCAGAAACTCGCATTCGTCCCTTCAATTCTGCGTGATCTGCGTGGTCTGCGGGCGCATCTCCACCACCGCATTGTGACACTCTCTCTTGCCAACATTTTCCCAAGTTCACTTAGAGCCGCGACCCGGAGGACCAAATCCTGCCCGCCGCCTTCCGGGAACTGGGCGTCGGCTTCGTCGCCTACACTCCTCTGGGCTGGGGCTTTCTGGACGGCAAGATTCAGCGCATCGAGGACCTCGCCCCGGATGATTACCGCCCCAATTCGCCCCGGCTCCAGGGCCAGATGTTGTTAATTGGATAAACCCCCATGTTTTATTGGGTTTTCACGGTCCCGGCCTTCCCGGACTGCCCATTGCCCCTGCCTGCCCTCGCCCTCCTCCCGGCTCCCCCTTCATGCCTCCCAGACGCCAGAATCGCTCTTGGGCCGGTTTACGCCTCAGCAGCCAGCCATTAAACGAGGACCCGGCTCTGGCTCCATCCTCTCAATCGCCACTGGCCTGGACCGCTGCGTCCGCGAGGCCTCCAACCTTTCGCTGCTCAAGACCACCTCCAGGCACAGCAGACCGAGATAAAAGTCTCTCTGGAGCCAACGGTGTTCGACATTGAGGGCATACGGGCGAGGGTTCGATGGGGGCGGGCGGCGGCGAGGACCTGGTTATGCCGTTTATACGCAGGATTGAGGTTGACGCCTGGCCGCTGCAGGGTAAAGTCTGGCAAACGGCTGAACACAATGAATGCGACCAGGAACGAGCTCTCCCTAGGCGCCGTAGTAGCGTGGATGACGGCGAGCAGACGGGATCGGCAATCTTCAAAGTCGTTGCCAACCCTCTGGCCTGTAAAGAGCCGGAATAGCCGAATGCTGCCCAAACACCGGACCTGACTAGTAACCTCGGTTTGACTGAATGTCCAGACAACGACGCGGGAAACGAAAGCCTGAAACATGAGCGAGACAGAGAAAAAATCAGCTCCAGAGGCACCGACTTCGCAGGCGGTGACATTCGCCTTCATAAAGACTCCGGGTTTTCGCACGCTTTATGTGATGGGAGCCTGGGGCAGGATAAACGGGAACCAGGATATAGTTCTTTCGTTGTTCAGAGACGTTGAACCCCTTCCTGCTGCGGTTACACAGGAAATAGACGCTAATGGAACGTGGAAACCAGACGCAAAATTTACGATGCCACCTGGTTATCAGGTAGCTCGGGAGGTCGATATTGATGTCGTCCTCCCGTTGGAGGCAGCTAAAGCAGTTTATCAAAATCTGGGTCATTTCATAGCATTAGTCGAAAGAGCAAAGAAGCAACAAGCAACTCAGCCACAGGTAAAATAGTTAAATGAATTCCAATCTTCACAATATGTCCGTCGCTGCGCTTGCTTTTGCACTGCCTGGTTTCTATCCAGAAGCGATGACTGAGGCCAACGTTCAACCTCCAATCTCAGACCTTTTGTATCAACAACCGGCCGATGTAGAACTCCAGAGCTTGCCGCTAGGACGACTGGTGTTTCGTCAACTGGAGAACGTAAATGCGACACATCGAAAATGTGCTGGCACTGAAGAATTAGCGAACGAGTTTCATGCCCTTGTAGAACGCTGGAAGGCAGAAACATTCTTCCACTCCTCGCTCACGAAGGTTTTCGCACATCCTGCCTATCTGAGGATAATAGCGATGGGAACCGCCGGCCTGGCGCTTGTATTAAATGAGTTGCAAAAAAATCCAGACCGCTGGTTTTATGCCCTTAAACTCATGGCCGGAACCGATGTTGCAGACGGAATGAAGGACGCCGAGGACGCCAGAGCCGCATGGTTGCAATGGGGGTATAAAAACAATTACATCTAACGAACATCGTGAGAGATTGTTCCTGGATACCGAGCAGATTTGAAAATGCCCACACGGCAAATTTCAAATGCTCTAGCGACCGCACTAAGGCGCTTGGGGACGAGAATTATAACTGCATTGCCTGGGCAGCTGGGAAGAGAAACAGTTGGTGGTGGCCGGTTGATGACCCGACGGCATTTTGGCCCATTGCGTTGGACCAAATTGACCCGACGAGTTTAGAACAGTTTATTAAGGCATTCGCAACGGAAGGGTATTACGTCTGCAAAAACGCTCGATTTCAGAATGGATTTGAGAAGGTTGCTATTTTTGTTGATGATGACGAAATACCAACGCATGCCGCTCGTATGTTGCCCAACGGTGTTTGGACAAGCAAGCTGGGAGAAGGCGAAGATATTGAACATGAAACACTTCGAGTTGTAGAGGGCAAGGAATACGGGACAGCAACGGCTTTTCTAAAGAAGCGAAATCCATTATTCCAAAAACCACCTCTGTTAAGGAAATTGTTTTTGCGCCTATTCCCCTTTTTGACGAACGCAGCTAAAACGACCTGCTCCAACACCAAACAGAAATCAGGCGAGCGACTGACTGAATTTTAGGCACGACAGGCTCATAGCTAAAGGGGACAGCTAAAGGCCCCGCTGCTCCCCCACGTCCTCTACACCGACGCCCGTGACCCTCCATCGAGAGAGCCACAGGAGCCGATGTAGAGGGTATGGAGTTTATTGCAGATGAGGGCGATTCATCGACCACCAACGGCTGATAGCTAAAGGCGGGAATTAAACCCGCTGCTCCCCCCAAACCTCCAGCACCGCTACCCAGTCCAACCCAGGGGAGGCCAGGCAGGACCACGCGGCAGCAGATGTTAGAGGTTGAGGGGTTGATTACATGGAGTTGATTGGTGGTGACCGCCTACAGGTGCCTTCTCTCTTCCCGGCAGGCCATCTTCTCACGAGTGGCGGCAAGGCAATCCATCCATCTTGGCTTGCGCCGGACCTCGACGAGGCTATCCGCGCCCATAAAGCTGGCTATAGCTTGAGCTAACCGCTGCTTATGATACATCATGGTCGAGTTGTTCAGGTGCCGCTTAGGAGCCGGGTTGGACAGCGGCTTGCCTTCCACCAGGCCCTCGATTACGGCCTAGTCACGCTCTGATGGCCCATCCATGAACTCCTGCCAATCCAGCTTGCTGGCTGGCTTTGTGGCGGGGTCCTCCTGGTCGTTGCTGAGCACGTCATGGAGCAGATAGATTTCGCTACCGTTCTCCTCGTCCCTGGCTACAGCCTCATCGGAACCAGGTCAGGCGCCTGTTTCGCTTAATCTGCGCGCCGACTGCGTGAACGTCGGCCACGGACGAACCAGTGTGGTGTTCAAGAAACAGGTCGTCATGTCTTTAACAGGAGGCAACGGAGGAAACAGAGTTCTTATCTCCGTTGTCTCTGTTTTCTCCTGTTCAGGAATGCTCGTTTGCACGAGGCCGTTTGCCTCCGGCGAGCGAGCAATCGCTCGCGAATGCCGTTCGGATTATGCCGTGACTCCGCTTGTTCCCGAACTGCGGTCCGCGAGGCCTGGCGCCGCTCCAAATACGCGTTCACCTCCGCCTCGTGCCCCAGGTAATAACCGATCGCCTGGTAAACCTCGCGGAGCGACAACGCGTCGTAATTACGCGCGATTTCTTCCGGCGTGTCGCCGCGCTGAAACGCCGCCACCAATGTGTCCAGCGTCACCCGAGTCCGGCCAACGCGCATGACGCCATGCTCGTCCACGCGCAACGGCGGTGGTTCGGGCGTGACAGCCAGCCCGACCGGACCGGGATTAGTCTCATTCATGCGGACACTCTGCGCCGGATGGGTCTGATTGACAAGGGCAAGAAGGCATGACTCACTGGATCGCATTAGCGCCGCCGGCCAGCTTCTGTTCTTTGTCGCGCCAGACGAAGGTGCCGGTGATGCCCGGCGGCAATTGGATGCTCCCGCGGCAGCGGCCGCCCTCGAATGCGAGGTCCAGCGCGATGAATCCATCCGGGTGAGGCGTGCGGCTGATGATCCTCGGCAGATTGCCCGGCTGGGGCGCAATGCGGACGGTGCGGAACCCCGCCGAGGCGGGGCGGACGCCGGCGACGCTGGCGTGCAGATGGAAGAGCGGGTGGCTGCCCCAGGCATGGCAATCCGAGCGCGTGTCGCCCGGCATCTCGACCGGTGTCTTGAGTCCCTGGCTGACCAGGTCCTTCCAGAAACCCATCCGTTCGACAATGAGGTCGCCGCGGCCGAATTTCTGCCAGGTCTCCAGCAAGTAAAAGCTGAAGTAAATGGTCGCCCGTTTCAGGTCGGGCGCAGCGAGCAATTGCTCGAAGCAGCGCTGGCCCTGGCCGCCGGTGAGCGTGTCACTGAGCAGGGCCAGGCACTGGCCGTGCTCGCTGAACTCGGTGTGCGCGAGGTTATCGGCCACCAGGCCGCGCGGCTCGTCCCAGAACCGGGCGCGCACGGCGGCGGCAGTGCGGGCGGCCTTGGCGCGCAGGCGCTGCGCCAGGAGCGGCTCGCCCAGGCTATCCTCCACGGCGGCCGATTCGCGCAGGGCATAGACGTAAAGCAGGTTGTTGAGCGAGGAAATGCCCTCGACGCCGTCGGGCGCATTGCCGACGGACCACTGCGGGACCCAGTCCATGAACGGCCAGCCCGGCAGCTTCTCGAGCAGGCCCTCGCCGTTCAGGTAAGGCTCGAAGTGCTCGAGCATGGAGCGCAGCCCGATGGCGCGCGCCTTCACAAACCCCGGCTCGTTGCGCCAGAAGGCATAGTCATGGAGCATCAGGGCCCAGATCAGGGAAAAGGTCGGCGAGTGCTGGGGCAAATATGAGGGATAGCGCTCATTGACAAAGCCCCAATTGCGGCGCGAGAAATCAAACAGCTCGAGGGCGCGCTTGACCAGCCGCTCGTCGCGCGTCATCGCGTCGGTGGTGAGCAGTTCCAGGCGCGTGTCGCCGTCGTACATGAGTTGCTCGTAGAAGGGGCAGTCCATGTAAGTTTCGTGCGCGCACATCTGGATGCCGCGCACCGCCAGCGCAATGACCCCTGTCAGGGCGGGGTCTCCGCCATCAAAGCTGCCCTCGTTCTCATAGGGATAGCGGCTCTCGTCCAGCGCGAGCCGGTGAATGGTCAGCGGTTGGGCGGCGGTCCGGATGGAGATCAGGCACCAGCGGCCGGCGCGCCACCAGAGCGTGGTGAATTGCTTGTGCGCCCCGCCGCCCGGAAGGAATGTGTCGGTCATGCCGCGGAACGTCTTGCCGATAAACTCATCGCGCCGGCCTTTGGCCTCGGATTTGGGAAGATAGAGAGACTCGGCCCAACTCCACGCCAGCCTGGCGCCCGCGCCGCCGCTGACTTCACAGAGCGGATAGGCGCAGTAATAGTTTTCGAGGTCCCAGAGCAGGAACTGCTCCGAGTTTGCCGGGACCACGATTGGCTCGGTGCCCGCGATGAGCGCCTGCCAATTGGGCAAATCCGGGTGCCGCGCCGCCTCCGCGCTCACCGTGTCATCGGGTCCCAGGGCGCCGCTGCCCAGCGCCATGGCCCGGCCGGCGCTAATCTCGCGATCGATCTGATCGGGCAGCGTCGTGGGAAAGAGCTTCCAGCCCGCCGCGCTTTCGCCGTAAGGCGTCTTGTGGAGCGCTGCCCGGACGATTTGCGCCCTCACATAGTCGCCCTCCTTCCATTGCGGTCCGCAGTCGCGGGCGGTCAATTGCGCCCCCACGAAGAACACCCCGGGCGTGAACTGGCAACCGTCGAGCCGGGCGACCTCCCAAGCCGCCGTGCCGGTGGTCAACTGCCGGTCGTAATCGCCTTCGGCCTTGAGCACGAAGCCGCCGCGCCACGACATCTGCGCCACCGGAGCATAAGGGCCGATGCTCCAGGCCAGAGCTTCCAGGCGGTGCGGGCCCGGCGCAAGCGTCACGTCATAGGTGGCGTAGGACCAGTGCTCGACATCCGACCGGTCGGGGCCGCGCGCGATGCGATGACCATCCAGGAACAGTTCGAAGCGTTCGTCGGCGCTGACGTGGAGGCGCAGGGGCGAGGCAGCGGCCTCAAACGGTTTGCGAAAACGCAACAACACCGGCTCGCGCCACCCGCCGGAGAAGATGTCGGCGTGCGCCGCCGCCGACGCCACCCCGAACTGCGGGTGCCAGATCCAGGCGGCCTCGTCGATGGGCTGGACCGCAGAGATCCCGGTGTTGCCCATGTGCAGGCTGGGCGGCAAAAAAACCTTTTGGACGACTGGCAAATCGTTCTGCGCCACGGCCGCGTTCGAGCGCCAGCGCCGCGGCACACAGGGCCAAGCGCCAATTCGGTGTCAGCAAGAAATTCCGTCTGGAGGAGTGTTGCATAAAGGGAGGCTTGTTATGGCCGACATTCAATTCAATGGGCCGAATGCTATCGTCCGGCGCCGGTGTGTCAAGCAGCCCGGAGGCTGTGCCGGGCAGAGGCGTTTAGTTCCTGGGGAGGCTCGACGGTTTTGAAATCGTGCATGCGGACCATGAACCGGCTAGTGCATGGCGACGGAAGCCGCGAAGCGTTTTGGACTGCCGCAGTCCAAAACCTTGCGGGCTTGGCGACGGTTCATGGAGAGGCTCGACGGTTTTGAAATCGTGCATGCGGACCATGAACCGGCTAGTGCATGGCGACGGAAGCCGCGAAGCGTTTTGGACTGCGGCAGTCCTCTGCCGCTTTTCCAACCCCAGCGCGCACGAAAGCGGCAGAGGACTGCCGCAGTCCAAAACCTTGCGGGCCTCGGCGGTTGACGGCGAGAAAGGCGCAAGCATGGGGGCACAAAAACACCGTCCGGCAGAAAAATGGAAAAGAGCCATTTTTCTGCCATCTCATTTTTCTGCCAGAAGCCGGAGGTTCAGAGCAAACCGTGTTCGCGAAGGAGTTGGTTGGCCCAGGCGGCGTCTTCGGGCGCCAGTGGCGGCTCGGGCGCCAGCCGATAGTCCAGGAAATGGTAGCGGCCCCGCTCGTGGCATTGGTTGACCAAGGGTTGCAGATCCGCTACGACGTCCGCATCGGTCGGGCGCAAGGGAACGCGGATAGAAGGTAGCCGCTGGCGCAACCCGATGGGATACACTTCCTGCTCGCGCGGACGCGCCGCCCGGAAGACACATACCGCGTAGCAGGCGCCCGCGTGTTGGAGCTCATTCCGAACGGCCTGGGCGAAAACCCAAGCGCCTTTCCGGACCAGGTTAATCTCCACCAGGCTGGCCCCGCCACTGATAAAGTCCCGACGTTTCCGAAGGTAGTCGTCCCGGCCAGTGGATTCGACTTTGTTGCTCGGGCTGAGCAACTCGATCACGGTAATCAGCCGGCCTTTGTCATCGCGAATCTCAAGCCAACGCTCGGTCTCCTCGTCCAGGAAAACTCGAATCGGTTCGGTGGCATGCATTTCGGGCGGCTTGGGCGGCGCCTGGGTGGCGCTGGGTTCCTTCAGCTTCCACAGCTCGCGGACCTGCACATCCGGGAGGTAGGTGACAGGCGACTGGCCGGTGCCGAGTGTGACAGATGCCTCCTCCGGTTCTGCGACCAGATCGGGCGGCAGCCGTTCCTGCAACGCATCGCGCAGGTACATGATCAGAGCCGTGTGCGCACCCCGCCACCGTTGCTCGAAGAACGGATTCATCCCCGGAAACGGATTCTTCGTCGTCATGTAGCCCAGGCTATCACCCTCCCGCCCCAGCGGCAATGAAACGGTTCGCTGCCCGCGTCAGGGCGGCTTATTCGATTTCACGTTCAGGATCAGACGAGCCGTGTGGAGCATCTCCCTCTCCCCTGCCCGCCGGCTGGCTGGCCACCGGACCGCCAACGACCTGCCTGCGCCCGGAAGCCCGGGGTTCAGAGTAACTGGTGTTCGCGAAGGAGTTGGTTGGCCCAGGCGGCGTCTTCGGGCGCCAGTGGCGGCTCGGGCGCCAGCCGATACTCCAGGAAATGGTAGCGGCCCCGCTCGTGGCATTGGTCAACCAAGGGTTGCAGGTCCGCAACGACGTCCGCATCGGCCGGGCGCAAGGGAACGCGGATACAAGGCAGCCGCTGGCGCAGGCCGATGGGATACACTTCCTGCTCGCGACGGCGCGCCGCCCGAAAGACGCTGACCGCGTAGCAAGCGCCCGCGTGTTGGAGGACATCCCGAACGGCCTGGGGGAAGACCCAAGCGCCTTTCCGGATCAGGTCAATCTCCACCAGATTGGCCCCGCCGCTGATAAAGTCGCGACATTTCCGAAGGTAGTCGTCCCGGCCAGTGGATTCGAGCTTGTTGCTCGGGCTGAGCAACTCGATCACGGTAATCAGCCGGCCCTTGTCATCGCGAATCTCAAGCCAACGCTCCGTCTCCTGGTCCAGAACGACCCGAATCGGTTCGGTGCCGGGCGTTTCGGGTGGCCTTGTCGGCGCCTCGGTGGCGCTGGGTTCCTTCGGGGTCCACGGCTCGCAGACCTTCACACCCGGGCGGTAGGTTTTTCCAGGCCCGCCGACGCCGATGGTAACGACTTCCTCCCCTTCGGGGCGCACCCTCAGATCCGGGGGCAGCCGTTCCTGCAGCGCATCTCCCAGATACACGACCAGCGACGTGTGCGCACTCCGCCATTCCTGCTCGAAGAAGGGATTCATCCCCGGAAACGGGTTCTTCGTCGTCATACAGCACAGGCTATCACCCTCAAAACGGCAACTCAACCACTGATGAACACGGATGAACACGGATTTACAGAGGAAATGGAACAGGAGGCGTTCACCCATGGCGTGGGCCCCTCCAGGCATTTCCCTATCCGTCTTTATCCGTGTCCATCCGTGGTTGAAAAAGCTGAACTGCCGGATTTAGGATCACCGATCACCGGCCACCGCTTCCTCGAGCTGGGATTTGACCGGCGTGAGGGTCGCCCGGTGGCGCTCGGCTTCCTTGGCAACGTCGGCCAGCACATCGGCATGGCTGGCAGCCACATCGAAGCGCTCGCCCGGGTCATGGCCCAAGTCAAAGAGCAAAGGCGGGTCATGTGAAACGGCGGCGTCTGCGCCGTAGCCGGAACGGGTGGTGAAATGGGCCTTGAACGGCCCTTTGCGCAGGGCGTAAAGCTGAGTGCCGCGGTAGTAGCAGAAAACCGCGCGCTGGCCCGGCCCCGTCTCGAACAGGATCGGGGCCAGGTCCACGCCGTCGATCACCCGGTCCGCGGGCAGTCCGGCCCCGGCCAGCTTGAGACTGGTCGCAAACAGATCCATCGTGCAGGCCAGTTCGCGGGTGACCACCCCGCCCCGAATCCGGCCCGGCCACCAGGCTATGCCCGGCTCACGCATCCCGCCCTCCCAGGTCGAGCCTTTGCCCTCACGCAACGGGCCGGCCGAACCGCCGGCCTCGCCCTGGGTCAGCCAGGGCCCGTTGTCACTGGTGAAGAACAGGAAGGTCTTCCGCTCCAGCCCTTCGCGGCGCAAGGCCTCGACGACCCGGCCGACGCTCCAGTCAATCTCCTCCACCACGTTGCCGTAAAGCCCGCGGCGGCTCCGGCCCTTGAACTGCCCGGAGGCGAAGAGCGGGACATGGGGGAAGGTGTGCGCCAGGTAAACCAGGAACGGCCCGTCCCGATGCTCGTGAATGAACCGGACCGCCTCCTTGGTGTAGCGGCGGGTCAAGCTCGTCTGATTGGCCGGGCACTCGATGAGTTGCTCGTTGCGGAAGAGCGGCGCCGCCCACCACTCGGGCTCCTGGTCCAGCCGGCTGGTCGCGCCTTTGGGCGCCGCCGGGGTGGGGTTCATGTCGTTGGAATGGGGCAGGCCGAAGTAATAATCAAACCCGTGGCGGCGCGGGTGGTGCGCCGGGTCATTCATATAGTTGCCCACGTGCCACTTCCCGATGCAAGCCGTGCTGTAGCCGTGGTTCTTGAGGGCCTGGGCGATGGTGATTTCCCCCGCAGGCAGCCCTCCGGATGAGACGCGCCGCAGGACCCTGTATTTGTCGTCGCACATGCCGCTGCGGATCGGGTAGCGTCCGGTCAATAAAGCCGCCCGGCTCGGGGTGCAAACCTCGCCGGCAGAATAGAAGTCCGTGAACCGCATGCCCTCTGCCGCCAGACGGTCGAGGTTGGGCGTGCGGATGCTGGGGTGGCCGTAACAGCTTAAATCACCCCAACCGAGATCGTCGGCCAGGATGATGATGATGTTCGGGCGCTCGGTTGCGGCAGATTGGCCTGCGCGCGCGAGGCCAGCCCAACCCGCCGCGAGCGCGGCGCAAACCAGCGCGATAATCCTCAGCCGGGTTCTCATGACCATGCCAAAAAGTGAGGGTTGTTCAACACGATCCACGTATGCCGCCGATCGCCCCAATGCACAATACAATTCTCGCAACTGTTCGGGTAGGGACGCATCCAGACACTTCCCCCGGAGTGCGCCCGTCCCCGGGCGCAGCAGCGACGGAGGAGGCAGGCGCGCTGGAGTGTTTGACCGCTGCCCTGGCTCCGGACGTTGTTGCGCCCGAGGATGGGCGCACTCCGGTCCAGCCCCCGGCGGTGGGGGCGGTGGCGGGATGCGCCCTCAGGTGGGGAGCGGTGGGGCAGACCTCCCCCGATGCATCGGGGGTTGCGGGGGCCGCTGTTCACCGCGTAGCGGTGTCCTGATCGTAGCCGGGTGGCTTCAGCCCCCGGTCGAGGTGCCGGTGAAGCCCCGGCGTCGCGTAGCGACGCCTGAAACGGGCTGCGGCCCCGAGGGGAGGGGCGGCTCAGGCGTCGCTGCGCGACGCGACCCCTCTGGCTGAAACGCCTTTCCGTGGGCTGAAGCCACACGGCTACCTTCGTATCATCGCTACGCGATGAGCGGAGCCGGACCAGTGTCTAGCTCTCTGGGCACGATATCCTTCCAACACCTGCGCGAATTCTGTGGGGCGAAGAATTCTGTCTCACACCCTGGTCGAAGGGGCGCACGACCGATTTCTTCGAGCGCCCATCCTGCCGCCTAAAGGCGGCGTTCCGGTTGGCTGCGGAACGCCGCCTTTAGGCGGCAGCGAAGAATTCTGTCCTGCGCCTGGTCGAAATGGCCCCTCCAAAGCGTCTTGACTAAATCCGGGGGGAGTCTCATACTCGGCGCGGACGGTCGGTCAATTCCTGCGGAGCCATGCAGACTGGCCTGCCAAGGCACACTGCTTGGGATTTCGATTGGCGGCCCGCAAATAACCTGGAGACAAAAGTCAGTGATACGGAAGGAGGCTCTATGAAGATCAAGCAGATTTGTACGATGCCCGGATTGGCGGTTTGGGGCGTGGCCCTGCTCGGCTGGTTGCCCGCCGCTGTGGCGCAGCAGTATGCCTTCACCAACTTCGCGGGCACGCCCCGCCAATGGGGCAGTGCGGACGGCACGGGGAGCGCGGCGCAGTTCAAGCAGCCCACGGGAGTGGCGGTGGACAGCGCCGGGACCGTTTATGTGGCGGACTGCCCGGACCACACGATTCGCCGGATCAGCCCCGCGGGTGTGGTCACGACCCTGGCCGGGCTGGCAGGGCAACCGGGTAGCGCGGATGGCACGGGGAGCGTCGCCCGATTCAACTTTCCCACGGGTGTGGCGACCGACCTAGCCCCAGTTTACGAGTTAGCATAGCCCATTCTGTGTAAGGCCTTCTGACCCAAATGTTTGCGCGTCCTCCTCACTATGCCCTAAAACACAAGCCCAGATACCGTCAATATTTCCCTATAAAATGAGATATTATGCTTGACAATCTTCTGTAACTATGCCCTGAATATGCGCGTCGCATGTCCGGCGCGCTATGCATCGCCTCGAAGCCAAAAACATTCATGGCCACACCTACTACTATCTCTCCCTCTGGGGTTGGAAAAACGGCAAATGCCGCCGCCTCTCCCAAAGATACCTCGGCAAAGCCGAGGATATCGCGCAAGCCGTTGCGGGCACCGGCCCCCCTCCCCAATACGCCCAGGTGCTCGACTGGGCCCTGCCGCTGGCCCTCTGGCAGGAAACGCGCCGTGCCCGGGTCGCCGAACTGGTCGATCAACTATGCCCCAAGCGCGACCAGGGACTGAGCACCGGCGACTACATCCGCCTGGCGGCCATCAACCGTGCCTACGACCCGGTCAGCAAGCAGGCGATGTGGGATTGGCTTGGCCGCACCTGCCTGGCGCGTTTATGGCCCGAGGCGTCGGCGGCGCAATTGACCTCCCCGCGCTTCTGGGATCACATGGACCGCATCGAGCCGCTCACCGCCCAGGCCATCTGGCAGCAACTCATCGGCGGCGTCCTGCAGCGGGAGCAAATCCCGCTCTCGCAGATTTGTTATGACGGCACCAACTTCTACACCTTCATCGACACCTTCAACCTCAAGTGCCAAGTCGCCAAACGCGGCAAGAACAAGCAGGGCCGGTGCAATCTGCGGCAAGTCAGCTATGCCCTGTTCTGCTCCACCGACGGGCAGTTGCCGCTCTTTTACGAGGTCTATGAGGGCAACCGCAACGACGCCAAGGAGTTCCCGCAAGTGCTGGCGAGGTTTCAGCGCTGGCTGGTGGAGCGGGCCGGTTCGACCTGGGCCACGGTCAAACCGACGCTCATCTTCGATAAGGGCAACAACTCCGAGGACAACTTCGGCTTGATTGACCAACTCGGACTGCCCTACGTCGGTTCGGTCAAGTTGGACGAGCATCCCGACCTGATGCGGATTTCCAACCAGGACGCCCGTTGGCAGGCCGCCACCGAGCCGGGCCTGGAAGGCACCAAAAGCTGGCACACCCAACTGGTGGTCTATGGCAAGGAGCGCACGGTGGTGGTCACTTACAACGAGCACCTCTTTGCCAGCCAATGGGCGACGGTGCAAAACGACCTGGCCCGCGCGCTGAGCCAGTTGGCCCAAGTGCGGCAGAACCTCCAAGACCGTGCCGCAGGGCTCATTAAGGGAGGCACCCTGCCGAGCGTCGAATCGGTCCAGCGCAAGTGCGACCAGATTCTTCACCGTCAGCATCTGGGCCAGTTGCTCAAGACCACCGTCTCGCGGACGGCGGCGGGCGTGCTCCAATTGGCTTACGTGGCGGACCCAGCCGCGCAGCAACAGTTGGCCGATACGTATCTGGGCAAGACGCTGCTCATCACCGGTCATAAGGAATGGACCGACGCCCAGGTAATTCGCGCTTACCGGAGCCAATTTGTCATCGAGGAGATTTTCCACGAAATGAAGGACCGGCACATTGGCGCCTGGTGGCCACTGCACCACTGGACCGAGAGCAAGATCCAAGTCCATGGACTCTATTGTACTATTGCGGTACTGCTCCGACCCTGGTGTGGCGCCGCGCACGGCAGGCGGGCGTGCGCTTATCCATGGCCGGTCTGCTGGAGAAGTTGGGCCGGATTCAGGAGGTGATCAATGTTTACCCAGCCCGCCGCGCAGGCCGACCGGCCACGGAGCAGCCGGTGCTGACCAAGCGGGACGAAATCCAGGCAAAGCTGATGGAGATACTCGAACTGAGAGCCCCCAAATCGCCGTTTTAGGGCATAGAGGGGCCAGGTTGTAACCTGCTGGTTGACAACCAATTCCGAGGCACCCTTGAAATAACTCGTAAACTGGGGCTAGGTCGTCGCAGGCCCGCTCGCGTTCGATGCACATCCGCCGCGCCGCCACCCAGGCCAGTGGGTTGAACCAGTAAACTGCACAGGCCAGCCGGGCCATCATTTGGGTCAGGCAATCCCACCGTTTCACGTGCGCCAGCTCGTGCAGCAGCACGACCCGGCGCCGCTCCGGCGACCATTCATCGGCCTGGGCCGGCAGGAGGATGACCGGCCGCAAACAGCCCCAGGTCACCGGCATCGGGTCGTCCGCAGACTGCAACAAAGTCACGCGCCGCCCAACCCGCAACTCCTCGCAAAGCAGGCCCAATAACGGGAGCCAGTCGGCATTGGAGGGCGCGCCTGCGCCGCGGCGGAGGGCCTGGAGGCGAAAGCGCCCGACCGCCACCGAGAGCAGAATGATAACCGCTCCGCTCATCCAGACGGCAAGGACGGAGGCTGCCCAACCGGTGTGGAGACGAGTCGCCAGTCGTTGTCCTCCGGCGCCTTGAGGCGCGGCAAGAGCAGGAGCCGCCTCAGCGGACTCGGGGGCAGGCGCCTGGCGGGCGGAGGCTGTGCTTGCCCTGGCCGGCGCGAACTCGAGGGTGAGTGTGAGTTCGTTTTCGGAATTGGCGCGCGTCCCCACCGTCCAAAGCGGCCGCTGCCACGCCGGCATCAGGCCCGAAAGGCCCGGCAAACAGAGCAATCCCGCCACCGCCAGAACCCACACCAAGTGGCGCGCGCAGGCGGCGCCTCGGCGCCACAAAAGGCAGACCCCGCCGGCGACGATGAGAATGACGAAACTCTTGAGGAATGCATCCAGAAACCCGGCGGCAAGCTGGAAGTCTGCCAGCGAATGCCTCACGATTGCGGTCCATGAATTCATGCTAACGGCCTTCCTTTCTCGCTTTCTTGATGAGCTGTTGCAGTCGGATCAATTCTCCATCCGAAAGCTCGGTGTCGGCGCCCTCCAGGAGCGCCGCCATCGCCTGCGCCACCGATCCTTGGAAGAACGTGGCGACCACCCGTTTCAACGCGGAACGACGGGCGACCTTTGGCGAGGTTCGCGGGGCATAAAAATAACGCGCTCCCTCGCGACGATGCCTCACATGGCCTTTTTCCTCGAGGATGCGGAGCAGGGTCCGGACAGCGGAGTAGCCCGGAGGATCGGGCAGGGCGGGGAGGACCTCTGCCGCGGTGGCTTCGCCTCTGGCGTGGAGCACATCCATGATCTGGCGTTCGCGGCGGCTGAGGTCCCGTTCCAAGTTCATCTTAAAGTGTTAAAAGCTTAGCATCCTGGAACGAGGTGTCAACAACAAAATGCGAAATATTTAGCAGTCGTTTGGTGTGGACGAACTCAAAGCCGACAAAGCCGTGGCCCACACGGCTCCAGACGGCTCTCCGAGTGCTCCAGGGTGTGCGTGTGCCAATCCCCGTCAATGCGCTAACGATGCTCTGGCCGGAAAGGGGTCAGCCCATGAGAATGTACTATCCTGATCGGGAATTATGACAATCTCATTTACCGAAAGGGGCCGCCGGTCAGCCTTTTTCCAAGCATCACGCGGGTGCGGCGTCGCGCATGGGGCGGGTGTTGGGGATGGGAAGGTCCATGCCCGCGCGCTGCAAATCCACAAGTTCATCGCGAACGAGCGAGCACAACTCCCTGTAAGCGTGCTCCTCCGTGGCCGCGTGGCAAACGCCGCCCCACGGAAAGAGGTCGGGACAGTATCCCACGTAGAGGTTGTCCGGTTCGCTCCAACGAACGAATTTCAGGTAACGGTCTTCGGTCTTCATCGGCTCGCGTCCTGTATAGCGTTGCGCACTTGCCTCTCCTGGTATGGGTGCGCATCGGCGCCGTCTTTGCCGCTCAAGATCAACGCACCAGGAAGACGCGGGTGACGGAACTTCCGGTGCGAACCCTTTCCACCCGGCACCTGGGCGAAACCCGCCTGTCCCAAGTCAGCAATCAACTCTCGTGTCTTTCTTGGCATGGCGCAACCGGCATAGTATTTCGCTGTTCCTCAACCGCGTCAATCCCGCCGTTCTTCTGGCGCACCCGTAAGCGGGTTGCGGTATTTGCTTGCCCCCTTGCGCCGCTCGGACAGACTGCCGTTATGCGGACGCGGGTCAATGTGGTGCTGGCGTTGCTGGTGGTCGCTGTTCTTGGCGTAAAGTAAAGGGGTCAGTTAATGAGAATGATTCTGCTGAAAAACCCCTCTGATCAAAAAGAGACAGTGAAAAAAACCATGTCTGATGTATCCCTCGGTCATTCAAATCGCGTACAGACCAAATTAGCGCGTAAGAATTCCCGACACTTTTCCTGCACCTCCGCTTATCTCCAAAAACAGGGGGTTTTTCTGCGGAATCGAGAATGTACTATTCTTAAAGGGGTCAGTTAATGAGAATTACTATTCTGATCAAAGTCCCTATATGACAATCTCATTAACCGACCCCATTGCGACCCCATTGCGTCTAGGGGTCAGTTAATGAGAATTACTATTCTGATCAAAGTCCCTATATGACAATCTCATTAACCGACCCCATTGCGATTCCGTCCGCCCTCCACCGTCCACGGTCCACAGTCCACAGTCCACAGTCCACGGTATGCGTGCCGGGCCGAGATATGGACAGAGGCGACCGTTGGCTGATTGTGGACTCTGGACTGTGGACTGTGGACTGTGGACTAACTCGGGTCGAGCACTCGGCCCAGGAAGAGAATGCTGCCTGAACGGGTGTCGCGAATGAGGAAGACGAAGGGATGATCGGCGCGGAAAACAAGTGTGGGCTGGGGCCTGACGGCGAGCATCCTCATCACAGTGCCGGTTGCCGCGGCGGCCTCGGTCCCCTCCTCGTTGACCTCCACGAAGGCTTTATGGAGGACGGCCGATATGAAGAGGTCCCGTGCGCCGTCCATGCCGGAAAAATCCGCCGTGGGCGAGAAAGCGTCACTCATCCCCATCTCCGCGAGGGTTCTTGCGAGGCTGAACTGCGCCGTGAGCTTGAATTTGGGCAGAAACACCTTGACCTTCTGCCGGCGGGCTTGTGCCAGCCAGCCGTCGAGTGTCCGTTGATTGAGCGTCCCCTCCAGGCTCTTGAGCCCGTCGATTTGCGTGGGGAGCAGCACGACCATCGAGAGGCCGCCGCCGGCGTAGGGGAGTTCCAACAGTTGCAGTCCCGGGGCCTCGGCATAGTTGAAGTCGGCGGTCAGGTTCATCAGGGCGGCTTGGACCTGTCTGCCGGGTGCGGCCGAGAATGGCGCCGTCGTGGTATTCGTTTTGTTGAACGGCCGGGCCCATTGCCCCTTGAAGTGGATGGCATTAACCAGGATCAGCCGGGTGGCTGGATCAACCGTGCCCGGTTGGAGCAGGTTGGTGATCTTGCCTTCGGTCTTGCGGCCCACCCAGTCGTTGATCTCCTGGCGCGCAGGTTCGGCCTGGGTGCGAAAGTCCACCTGGTTGAGGTTTGCCTGATACGCGGTCTTCGCGATGTCCAGAAACGCCGGGAGGAAGGGATGACTTTGCTGCGCCCACAAGCCGTTGGCGACATTCAATTGGATGCCCGGGTCCTGCTCGACCGCGTTGAGTTGCCCTTGCAGTTGGCCAAAGGCGGAGGCGAGTTGGGCCTGGTCCGTGCTGAAATGGAGGGTCTGGGCCATCTGCGCGGCAGTGTCCCCGCGCGCGCCGGCGCACGTCATGGCCAGGCAGGCAGAGATGCTGTAGGGGGAGAAGAAGAGGTTGCCGTCGGTGGTTTTGAGCTTCCCGTAGAGGTCCAGGGCAAGAGCGTCAATGCCGCCCGCAAGCGGCTGAACGTCATCGGCGCCCAGTGTGTTGGCAGGCCCGCCCATGAGTGAGGCCATGAGGATGGGGACCAGGGAGGAACGCGGTAAACCATGTATAATCATCTTCGCCAGATTAAGAATAGCATCCGGCGAGATCGACGGCAAATAGCGCTTGGAGTGCGCGGCGGGCACATCTCACCTTTGTCGGCCCTCGCCAAGCCAGGCAATTGGAGCGCGGCGTCGGGAAGCCCGCAAGGTTTTGGACTGCGCCAGTCCTCTGGCGCTTTCGCGTCCCCAGGGTCCGAAAAGCGGCAGAGGACTGCCACAGTCCAAAACGCTTCGCGAATTCGGACGCGCGCTCCCATCGCTCGCTTCGGCCGGGCGCGACAAAGATGAGATGCGCGCGTGCGCGGCATTTCCGCGCTGTGGCGTTCGAGCGCCGCGAGACGTTGGTTCAACGAGCGGCGGACCTGTTTCCGGGCACCACCGCCAGCCGCGTCCAGCACAGCATCCGCGTGCCGGTCCTCGTGCTCCGGGGCAAGTGAGCGGGCTCTCAGGCCGCTTTGGCCTCGGCGCGAGGTGGTTGGCCGGCGGGGCGCTTGCGCCGGCCACGCGGCTTTGTGGCTTGCTGCGCTGCGGCATGTTCCCGCTCGGCGATGAGGTCCTCGAGCCGTTCCTTTTCCCTAACCAGTTCCTCCAGTGTCATGGCCTGGTAGTCGCTGGCTTCGGCCGCCGGCAGGGCAATCCCCTGATGCCGAAGCCAGTCATCCACGCGCTTTTGATTCTTTTTGTAGAAGTAAAAACCGGCGGCGGCGACTCCCAGTCCGACCACAAAGCCGGTGACGTGCTGCGAACTAATCTGTGGAGCAATGGGCATAATCTGCAGTCCTCTCTAACCTCCCCCTCCAGTGAGCCGCTCGGCGTTGGGGAGGGAACGCCGGCCGGTCTCGGTGTAACGGATGCGCAACGGGATGCCCTGGGCGAAGCCCCCAATCCCTTCCAGCACCTGGTTGTGTACTTGCGCTACTCGCTTGATGTCATCGATGAGGCTGGCATGCGGTCCGGGACCGGTCCCCGTCAACGCATTCATCACCATCGACGGTATCAAGCCAAAAAAAGCCATCTTGTCCTGCGGGGCGCGGTCCGGAACAACGACGACCTCGACCTGCCGCTGCCTGCCTTTGCGGCCAATCTCACTGGGACGGACCTCGACGCCCGGAGCGGGCAAGCGCGCCAGGTGCCGCCCAAAGGTCGCAATCCAGGTGAACAGGGCGGCGGGCAGGG
The DNA here is from genome assembly GCA_963749495.1 of uncultured bacterium. Lineage (GTDB taxonomy): Bacteria > Verrucomicrobiota > Verrucomicrobiia > Limisphaerales > UBA8199 > CAVQND01. The sequence continues at coordinate 586,007 of CAVVMW010000006.1, read as the reverse complement.
CATTGCCGCGCAGCAGCGCGGTCAACAGATAGGTAACCATCAGCACCTCCGGATCGAAGTTGCCCTTGCGGCGGTACTCCAGCCAGCCGTGCTCCAGGACCGCGCCCGCGGTGGCCAGGCTGGCGACCCAGTTGACGGCGGGGACGAAGACCCGATACGGACGGAGGACGCGGGCCGCCAGCGCGGCGAGCAAACTCACCCCGGCGTAAAACCCAGTGTCCGTCACCTCGCGCGCTCGGGGGCGGGACAGGACGCGGACCGCCACATTCTGTTCCAACGAGAGCGCGATCGCCGCGCGCACCACAATCTCCTCCGCCGAGACCTCCTGGGGATCGTAGCGGACCAGCAGGGAAGAGGTCATGGGAGTGTATTGGACTTGGCCCACCCCTGGGTGTTCCTGGAGCATCCGGTCCAATTGAGGCAGGTCCTTGAGGGCGTGGGAGAGCCTCACCCGCAAGCGGCCGGGCAGTTCGTGTTCAATCGCCACGGTTGGAGTTCCTGGGGTGTTCATCGGCTTCGCTCCATGTCGTGCATCAGCAGCCGCAGTGAATTCAACACGACCGCGACCGTCGTGGCGTTGTGGATGGCCGCGCCCCAAACCACCGGCACCTTGCCCAGGGCGGCCAGCACCAGCGCCGTGGTATTCACGCCGATGGCTGTCGCGAAATTCTGCTTCACGATGCCCATCGTCTTTTGCGAAAGGCGAATGACGCTCGGGATCATCAGCGGGTCATCGCTGGCAATGGTAATGTCTGCGGCTTCCATGGCAATATCCGTCCGGCTGGACCCCATGGCGATGCCCACGTCCGCGCAGGCCAGGGCGGGAGCGTCGTTGATGCCGTCGCCCACCATCACCACGCGCGGGCCTTTCTGCTGCAGGCGAAGCACCACATCGGACTTTTCCTCGGGCAGCACCTCCGCATGATACCGGTCCATGGCCATGCGCGACGCCACCAACTCCGCGTGTTGCCGGATGTCACCGGTGAGCAGAATGACATCGTCCATGCCCAGGGCGCGCAGGCGATTGAGTGACTTCTTCATGTCCTCCCGCAAGGTATCCTGGATTCCCACCAGGCCAAGCAGTTGGCCGCCGCGCGCCACATAGACGATTTGCTCGCCGCGGTGGACCAGGCGTTGAGTGGCCTCCTGCGCGCGGGCCAGATCAATGCCGCGCTCTCGCATGAAAGGCAGGCTGCCGACGCTGACCGCGCTGCCCGACACGGTCGTTTGCACGCCGCGCCCGACAAAGACCTGGGTGGGCCCGTGCGCCGGGATCGGCCAGCCGCTGCGGCGGGCCTTGTCCACAAAGGCGATGGCGACGGGATGGGTGGAGGTTTCTTCCGCCGCGGCGGCCAGCTCCAGGATTTGGCGCTCGCCGACCCCGGCCGTAAGGGAGCAGACCGAGGTCACCTGCGGACGGCCTTCGGTGACGGTGCCCGTTTTGTCCAGGACGATTGTATCGGCCTCTGCCAAGGCCTCCAGGTAATTGCTCCCTTTGATGAGCACGCCATTGCGGGCGGCCGTGGCGATGGCGGCGGACAGCGCCGTGGCCGTCGAGAGCCGCACCCCGCACGAGTAGTCAATAATCAGCATGTTCAGGGCGCGCTCCGCGTTGTGGGTCACGGCATAGACCAGCCCGGAAAGGCCAAAGTTGACCGGGATGAACCGCGCGGAAAAGCGATCGGCAAAGGCCTGAATGTGGGCTTTGTGGCCGGTTGCCTCCTCGACCAGGTGAACGATGCGGGCCACTGCCGTCTGGTCACCGACCTGTTCAGCCCGGATCGTCAGGCGCCCCGCCTTGACGACTGTTCCCGCAAACACGCGGTCGCCCGGTTGTTTGCGCATCGGCATGAACTCACCCGTGATGGAAGCTTGATCCACGGCCGCCTCGCCTCCCTGCACGACGCCGTCCACGCTGATCTTCTCGCCGGTTTTTACCACGACAGAGTCACGGACTCGCACCTCCTCGATGGGAATGCGCGTCTCGCGGCCATCCGCCTCCAACCGCCACACTAAATCCTCGCCCGTGGAGAGCATGTTGCGAATCGCCCGGCGCGTGCGCTCCATAGTATAGGCGGTGAGCAACTCGGCCAGGTCGGCGAGGCCTATGATAGTCAAGGCAGCCCGGTCCCGGCCGGTCAGCAGGCTGGAAAGGATCGCGGTCGAACTGAGCGTATCGGCGTTGGGCCGGCCGCTTCGGACGAGTGAAAGCCAGCCGCTGCTCAAGATGGGCCAGGCCAGGGACATGCTCGTCAGCGCGGGCAGTGTCAGGAACCGGCTGAAAAATGTTGCGGGCGGCTTCGGTGCGGAGAAGGCGCTGAACGTCAAGGTGGCGGCGCTGGCCACAACTCGGGCCAGGATTTCCGGGATGGACTCCTGCTGCAGCCGGCGTTCCTGCACCGTGGACTGCGCGGCCTGCGCGCGCTCCACTTTGAACACCGTCAACGCGTGGTCTCTCATGCGGGACTGGACGGCGTCGAACACCATTCGAGTGGAGGTCCTCGCCGGGTCGTACCGGACCAGCACGTTTTCCGAAACGGCGCTCAGGCTCACCGAGCGGACCACAGGCAGGGCGCGCAACTGCGAGCGGATTTCTTCCGCTTTGTCCGCCAGATGCCGCAAGCCCGGACAATGAATCCGCACTCGCCCCGGCAAGTCGTGCAGGATTCGGCAGGTCCGGTGCTTGTCCTGTTTAAGACCAAACATGATCGGGAATCTCGATGTCCTCGTTCAGCGCCAGGCGCGAGCGCGTCGCCAGGCCCACCTCCTGCGCCAATCGCTTGAGCGCCTCCACCCGATGCTCCGTGGGCAGGGCCCTGAATTGATTCCAGTGCCGGAGCACCAGGCGGCTGACTGCCTGCAAAAAGCCCAACAACTCGGCTTCGGTCAACTCGTCTTCCGGATACCGGATGAGCACACTCCCCGTCGCAAGGTCCACCTCGATCTCCGGGATTCGGTTTGGGCCAATCCGCAAATCGCGCCAGGAAAAGGCGGCCGGGTGCGGTCCCTGCGCCAATCGTTTCAGCGCCGGGATGCGCAGCCTCAAGCGCCCGGGCAGCCGATGGACCACCCGAGGACGCAGCACCCACGCACCGACCGAACACATCAATGAGGTTTCACGGTTCACGGTTCAGGGTTCAGGGTTCACGGTTCACATTCACGTTTCACGTTTCACGCTTCACGCTTCGACGCAGCAGCCAGCCCAACCAAGGTTTCCCTTTCATCAGTCTTTCCACACGGGCGGGAAGACCTCGCGATAGGCCCACCACAGGAGCGGCCAGCCGAAAACCCTCCCGGCGACGATATTGCGGACGCCCAGGACGGCCAGCAGCAGTGGCATGGCGGTATAGAAATCGATCACGCCGCCAGTCCGTTCGTACAGGGCCCGGTTCAAGGCATCCCCGGTTTCCTGGAGTTCGCGGGCGACCCACGAACGGGGCGCGCGCTCGAGCTGTCGCTCCAGCCCGAGCAGGCGGATAATGGCCGCCAGCAGCAGCTCCGGCTTGAGACGATCCTCGGCAAATCTCAGGCAGACGCTGCCGGAAATGCTGCTCACCTCCACCTCTTTGACCCCGTTGAGATGTGCCAGCCGCCTCTTCAATTCCTCTCCCTCGTGCTGCCTCCCGACCAGGCGGGGCGCGCGAAACCGGACCCGCCCAGGCATCAGGTGCGCCGTTTCGATTACGCCCGGAAAGCTGGGCAGTCGGCGCGGACTACCTGGCCTTTTTCTGCCCAACAAACTTGCCAAAAGAAATGCCGTGATGAGGTGCATTTGCGGAGGTCACCTGACTAAGATCGCCCGTCATTCGCTCTATGCTTAACCCAAAAGCGCGGACAATGCCACCTCAAAACCTCAAAATCAGCAGGATAATTTGGCTTGACGCGTCGTTTGCCGCCCGATTACGGTACTTTACGTGAACCGTTGGCGCCACACGGCCGCAGCTTGCCCCTGGGTCACGCGGCCTTTTCTGGCTGCTCTCCTCAACCTTCAAAGAAAACCGCAATCACTCACCCCGCGCGCATCATGAAACAGTCCACAACCGCACTCATTGTGTCTCTCGGCCTGGGCCCGGTGCTCCTGGCTTCGGCTCAGTTTCCGTCCATCCTCAGCTACCAGGGCCGTGTCACCGCCAACGGGACGAACGTCGATGGCACCGGCTACTTCAAGTTCGCCATGGTGGACGGTGGCTCCAATACGGCCAATCAGGCCACGGCCACGGCTGCCGTGAACAACGGGTTCATTACCGGCTTCACGGTGACCTCGGGGGGCGGCGGTTACTCCAGCCCGCCCGCCGTCACGATCGCGGACCCGTCTGGTTCCAACGCCGTGGCCACCGCCGTGATTGCCGGCGGGGCAGTGGTGAGCATTACAGTCAATACTCCCGGCAGCCATTATTCATCCCGTCCGACCATTACCGTGGCGGCGCCACCCCCGAATATGGTCTTCCAGACCTTCTGGTCCAACGATCGCAACTCCGGCATGCCCGCGTCCTCGATCGCCCTGCCGCTGGACAACGGCCTCTTTTGCGTGTTGCTGGGCGACACGAATGTCCCCAACATGCCCCCGCTGCCGCCGGAGGTATTCACCAATAACGACGTGCGGCTGCGGGTCTGGTTCTGCGTCACGGACGATTACTTCTCGTTCCAACAGATGGCTCCGGATCAGCGGATAGGGGCGGTCGGTTATGCCATCAGCGGCCTGAACGCCGGGTTTGCGAGCACCTCTGGAGTGGCCTTGGCGGTGTCCCCGGGTGCGGATGTCCAGGGCCAGAGGCTCAATGTCGGGACGAACAACGTGCTGGGCGGCCCGTGGACGACGCTGGCCGGGGGCCGGGACAACAGCGCCCTGTCGATGCTGGCGACTGTGAGTGGCGGCGAGGGGAACTCTGCCGCGGGTTCCTATGCGGCGGTGGGCGGGGGACAGAGCAACGTGATCAGCGCCGGCCTGGCGTTTATCGGCGGTGGGCAGGGCAACGTGGCCGGGGGCGGCTCGGCATTCATTGGCGGGGGTGGGTTGAACAGTGCCACCTCGCCGTACGCCACAATTGGAGGCGGCTCTTCCAATAGCGCCACGAACGATCACGCCACCATCGGCGGCGGGGCAAACAACACAGCCGATTATTATGCCACGGTGGGCGGCGGCCTCGGCAACATGGCCATCGCGTTCTACGCCACCGTGGGTGGCGGCACTGGCAACACTGCCAGCGACGTTGCCTCGGTGGTCGCCGGAGGCTTGCAGAACGTCGCCTCCAGCCATGGCGCGGCGGTGGGTGGCGGCCTCAACAACGTGGCCGGCGGCAAGGACGCAACGGTTGCCGGCGGCATCGCCAACCAGGCCACAGGCGCGGGCTCCGTTGTCGGCGGCGGTGGCAGCGCATTGGGCATTAGTCCCAATCTGGCGTTGGGGGATGGCGCTACGGTTGCGGGGGGGTTTGGAAACAGCGCCACCAATCGTGGCGCCACCGTTGGCGGCGGCGAGTCCAATTGGGCCTACGGCGCCGATTCTGCTGTCGCTGGTGGGAGCTACAACCAGGCCCTCGGGCCGGGGGCGTTCATCGGCGGCGGCGGCTTTGACGGCAACCAAAACTGCGGCAACTCAGCCAGTGGTCCTGTCTCGGCCGTTCTTGGCGGCAAGTATAACGCTGCGAGCGGCTACGCGGCGACGGCGGCGGGCGGTGCGCTGAACAGCGCCCAAGGGGCCTATAGCTTCGCCGCGGGCATCAACGCCAATGCCGCCAACGACGGCTGCTTCGTGTGGAGTGATGGACAAAGCCCCTATCAGTCCCGGTTTTATTCAACGGGCAGCAACCAGTTCGTCATCCATGCGTCGGGCGGCGTGGGCATCAACACCTCGTACCTCCCCCAAGGCGGCCTGGTCATCGACACCAACGCGTTCTTAAACGGGTATGACCTTTTCCTGCGCGGCAATGACCGCACCTGCGGTTTGGGCTGGTACGGTCAGGGCAAGTTGTTTGGCGACTATGTTGGGCCCAATGGTCCGGTCCTCTATGGAGCGAACGGGGGCGGATTGGGGATTGCCACCCCTGCGCAAATCGCCCTGAACTGGGACCAGACGGGGATTATGATCCCGCAACAACTCAGGGTCCTTGGCCCGGCCCAACTTTGGCAGGGGCTGAGCGTTGGTGGCGCGGTCACTGTGGGGCAGGGACTCTACGTCACCAACGGCGCGGTCATTGGGCAGGACCTGATTATCAATGGCCAGTTGCGCCCTCAGGCAGGCGGCTGCCTCAGCGATCAGGACCTTTACTTCAGGGGCTCGGGCGACCATAACCACGGCGTCGGTTGGTACGGGAGCACCAAGCCCTTCGGCACTAACGCGCCTGGTGACGGGCCGGTGCTCTATGGCAACGGAGGCGGGGCTCTCGGCACCATGGGCGGCGATGGCCCTCAACTGGCCCTGAAGTGGACCTCGAGTGTGGTCCAGGCGCTAAACAAGCTTTCCGTGAGCGGGGATCTGGGTGTTTCCGGCAAGAGCTATCTCCAAAACATGAACGTGTATGGGGACGTGGACATCGGAGGCAACATGGACATCAGCGGAGCACTCGAAGTTATCGGCCTCAAATTATTCGTGGCTCCCCATCCGACCGACCCCGACAAGGAGATCGGCTACGTCGCAATCGAAGGTCCCGAGGCCGCTACCTTCGCGCGCGGCTCGACCAACCTGGTCAATGGCGAGGCCGTCATTTGCCTGCCCCAGACCTACGCCATGGTCACCGCCGAGGATGGCCTGACAGTCCAAGTGACTCCTCGCGGGGAATGGCTCCAACTCTATGTGGCCCAGGTCAATCCCCGCCAACTCACGGTGCGCGAGGCCCAGGGCAAGAGCGGGCGGTTGGACTACCTCGTTCAGGGCGTGCGCAAAGGTTACGAAAACTACCAACCCATCCGCCCGCGCCGCCAGAGCAGGCCCGGAATTGCTCACTAAACCCACCCACGCGACATTGGGAAAACCCATAGGAGCGCGGCCTGGGCAGTGTGCCAATCAGGATCGGGCCTTGCGGGCGAAGTGCTTGAACGCATCGAGCTGGTCGGGGTGCGCCCGCCAAAAGCTCACCAACTGCGAAAAGACAGCCAGCGTCTCCGGCCTCAGGTGGTGCTCGATGTCCTCGACCTCGCGGCTCACCGTCTCCGCGCCCAGGCCGGCCAGTTCCAGGAACTCCGTGAGCACTTTGTCGCGGGCCTTGACCTGCTGCGCCACCCGGCGCCCTTGCGGCGTGAGCGTGAACCCGCGGTAGCGCTCATAATTGACAAAGCCGCGCCGGGCCAGCTTGCGCACCATGTTCGATACCGCCGAGGTGCTCAGCCGGAGCGCCGATGCGAGGTCCACCACGCGCGCATAGCCCTTTTGCTCGATCAACTCCTGAATCCGCTCCAGGTGATCTTCCGTGGACACCGAGCGCTGCGGAGTTGCGTGCTTAGGCCTGCGGATCGTCGTCACACTGGAGTTATAGCAGAGGTCCAGCCCCATGGCGAGCGTTTCCACGGGGCGCATCCCGGCGCTGCCCCCATTTGGCGAGGCACAGTAGTTTGTAGCGCAGGTTTCCAAACCTGCTGTATCGCCGACTTCCAGTCGGCAGGGCGCCAGAAATCGCGGCGCCTGCGGGTTAGGAAACCCGCGATACAGCAGACTTGGAAGTCTGCGCTACGGGCGCGGTGTTGTGACACGCCCCGCCTGTTCCCGCCCCGTATTCTTCCGTTGCCAATTCCCGGCTGGTCGGCCAAATTGGAGATCGGCGATGCGCATACTGGTGGTCGAGGATGACAAGAAGATCGGCTCGTTTGTTCTGAACGGCCTGAAACAGAGCGGCTATGCGGTGGATCTGGCTGCGGACGGCGAGGAGGGGCTGGCGCGGGCGCAGGCCATCGCCTACGACGCGGCAGTAGTGGACGTGATGCTGCCCAAGCTCGATGGGTTGGGTCTGGTGCAGCAGTTTCGGGCCGCGGGGGGCGCACGCCGGTGCTCATCCTGAGCGCCCGGGCGTCGGTGGACGACCGGGTGCGGGGCCTGCAGGCCGGGGGGGACGATTACCTGACCAAGCCGTTTGCCTTTTCGGAGTTGCTGGCGCGCATCCAGGCGCTGATTCGCCGCGCCACCCAGGCCCCCGAGCCGACCCGGCTGGCGGTGGGGGACCTCACGCTGGACCTGATCACCCGCGAGGTCCGGCGCGGGAACGAGGCCATCGAGCTGCAGCCGCGGGAGTTCGCCCTGCTGGAGTACCTGATGCGCCAGGCCAACCGGCCGGTCAGCAAGACGATGATCCTCGAGCACATCTTCGACTACAGTTTCGACCCGCAAACCAACGTCGTGGACGTGCTGGTACACCGGCTGCGCAGCAAGGTGGACCGGGACAAGGCGATGATCCACACCATCCGAGGAGTCGGTTATGTTCTTCGGCCGGCTTAGGGCTTGGTTCATGGGTTTGGGCCGGACCATCGCGGTGCGGCTGAGCCTGTGGTATGCGTTTCTCTTCATGCTGAGCAGCCTGGCGCTGTTCGCATTTGCCTATTACCTGCTGGCGGCGGCGGTGGGCAGCAAAGACAAAGAGCTGCTCGAGGCCAGGTGGAAAGAGGCCGCCACGGTCTATGACGGCGGAGGGCTGGGGGCGCTGCGGACGTGGGTGCAGCGCCAGCCGGCGGAGGCGCGCCAGAGCCTGTTCGTGCAGCTTATCAGCCCCTTCGGCATGACCGCCTACCTGAACGCGCCCCCCGATTGGGTGACGTTCAAAGAGGTGCCGGGCTGGGCGGGGCTGCTGCGCCAGGGCGTCATCCGCATCCCGCAGAACGAGGAGCGCGACTTCACCCTCGCCTACGGGCAAATGGGCGACGGCTCCGTCCTGCAGGTCGGCCGGATCACCAACAGCCGCGAGGCCCTGCTCAACCCGGTCCGGCGCAGCTTCCTGGTCGTCGGCACCGTCACCGTGGTGTTGAGCTTCCTGGCGGGGGCCTTCTTCGCCCACCGCGCGATGCAGCCGATCCGCCAGGTCGTGGCCACCGCCCGCTCGATCATCCGCACCGGGCGGCTCAGCGCGCGGGTGCCCGTACGCAAGGCCAGCGAGGATGAACTGGACGAGCTGGTGCGGCTCTTCAACGGGTTGCTGGACAAGAACGAGGCCCTCATCCGGGCGATGCGCGAGGCGCTGGACAACGTGGCGCACGACCTGCGCACCCCGCTGGCCCGCCTGCGCGGCACCGCCGAAGTCGCCCTGGCCCCCGGCGCCGAACCGGCCGCGGCGCGCGAGGCCCTGGCCGACTGCGTCGAGGAATCCGACCGCCTCCTGAGCATGCTCAACACCCTCATGGACATCACCGAGGCCGAGGCGGGGATGATGAAACTTCACCGCGAACCGGTGGACCTCTGCCAGGTCGCGCGCGAGGTCATCGAACTCTACCAATACGTGGCCGAGGAAAAGAAAGTCGCCGTGCGCGCCGAGTTGCCCCAGGGCCTGCCGTCCAACGGCTCGACACCCCTGCCCGTGCTCGCCTCGGTGGATCGCATCCGCGTGCGCCAGGTCTTTGCCAACCTGCTCGACAACGCGATCAAGTACACGCCCGAGGGGGGCCGGGTGACCCTCTCCGTGCGCGAGCAGGCGGGCGCGGCCGTGGCGGCCTTCCGCGACACCGGCATCGGCATCCCCGCTCCGGAGCAGGACAAGATCTGGCTGCGGCTTTACCGCGGCGACAAGAGCCGCTCGCAACGGGGCCTGGGCCTGGGCCTGAGCCTGGTCAAGGCCGTGGTGCAGGCCCACGGCGGAGAGGTCTCCGTGTCCAGCAAGGTCAACGAAGGCTCGGAATTCACCGTGCGCCTGCCGGCGGAACCGCGGGGCGCCCCGAGCGGGGGAGCCTGAGAGTCATCCGCACTATTGACGGCCCGAGCCTGAACTGCGATTCTTGCTGTGTGCCTGTGGAATTGACCTATCCGCACGTGGTGAAGAGGCCGGGAGAGCCAGCGCGGCTCGATGGGCAGCCGAGGACACGCGTTTCGATGATCGTGCGCGACCACCTCGACTGCGGCTTGTCGCCGGATGAAATTGTCCGTCAGTACCGCTACCTCAAACGCGCGGAAGTTTACGCCGCCTTGGCCTACTACTTCGATCACCAAAAGGAAGTCGACCGCGAAATCGAAGAGGAGAATCGCCTGATAGAGGAGGCGAACAACCAGAAGCAACCCCCCGTGGTCGAGAGGCTGCGTACCCTCAAGAACAGTCCGGGATGCCGGTAGCCTTCTACATGGATGTGCATGTCCCGGGTGCTATTACCGCGCAATTGCGTCGGCGCGGCGTGGAGGTGCTCACCGCTACGGAGGAAGGCGCCAACAGGCTGGCGGACGAGAGGCTCCTCGCGCTGGCGACGCGACTCGGTCGCGTGCTGGTAACACAGGATGTTCGCTTCCGTGTCATGGCGGAGGACTGGCAGCGGCAAAAGCGTCCCTTTGCCGGCCTCATCTTTGCGCGGCAACGCCGAAACCAGGTTGGACTCTATGTCACCGATCTGGAGCTCGTGGCAAAGGCCTCCGACGCGGCAGAATGGGAGAATGTCGTGGCCCGACTGCCCCTCTGACGACCGCGAACGATTCCTCCAACATGGCGGGGAGGGCAAGCCGCCAGTACAATTTCAGTCAGGCGTTGCTATCGACCAGCAGCATCAGATGTTCATCTTCCAGTCCCCAGGAGCGAAGGCTGGAGCATCAACGTTCCACCTCTCGGTGATTGCCCTCGGCAACGGCTCTTGGCAACGGCGCGGCCGGGCAGCCGGGCCCCAGCGTGAACCAGCGGCATAGTTGCGCGCCTTTCTTTCCTTCAAGATGGGGTTTGGGCGCTTTGGGCCTGGCGCCTTTTGGGCTTTCCAGACCTCTGCCATGATCTCTCTCCACTCCGGGTCAATCGCCTCCGCTGCGGGAATTAGAAAGGCCTCCGCACGCCCTTCCCGCAAGATGCGGAACCGCTCGCCCTGCCGCGCGCGGTCGAGCAATTGCCCCGTCTTTTGGTGCAGTACTTTTGACGTCACATCTGTCATAGTCAAAATTAGACACCTGCCGGGTGTCACCGTCAAGCTGTGGGAGCGCGCTTGTGGTTGCCACAATGCGGACTTGCGGTCTATCCTGCACGCCAGAATGACTGTGACCATTCGAGGCGAGGCACAACGAGCATCTGTCCTCGGCCTGGGGCCTGTCCCAAAGGGACGTCCGACAATAGCCCAACCCTCTCTTATGGACGGAGTTCATCAGTTCGAATTCGAGGTGCCGGAGGCGGCGGTGGATGCCAATCGGCACGTCAATAATGTGGCCTACGTGCAATGGATGCAGGAGGCGGCCATACGCCACGCGGAGGCGGCTGGGTGCGCGCGGCTGACGCGGGCGGCGGGGGCGACCTGGGTGGTGCGCACGCACCGGATCGAGTATCTGAGCCCCGCGTTTGCCGGCGAGCGGCTCATCGTGCAGACCTGGGTCGCCGAGCTGCGCAAGGTCCGCTCACGGCGCCGCTATAAGTTCATCCGGGTTGGCGACGGGATGGTGTTGGCCCAGGGTGAGACCGACTGGGTGTTCGTGGATGCCGCGAGCGGGCGGCCGCGGTCCATCCCGGCCGAGATCCAACAGGTCTTTCGGGTGGTGCCCGACCCGGTATGATCCTCTGCCTTGGAACAACCCCGGCGGTGCAGCGGGTGTTGGTGTTGCGCCAGGTCACGCCCAACGCGGTGAACCGTGCGGTGAGGGCGCTGGACGGTCCTGCGGGCAAATCGGTGAACGTGGCCAAGGTGCTCAAGGTCCTGGGCGAGCACCCCGTGGCGTCGGGCTTCCTGGGGGGCGAGCGCGGCCGCTGCCTGCGGGCCCTGCTCGAGGCCAAGGGGATCGAGTTGGACTTCGTGGACGTGGCCGTCCAAACGCGGGAGTGCGCCACCGTGATCGACCAGTCCGCAAACACGCAAACCGAGTTGGTCCAGGAGGGCGAGCCCGTCGCGCCGGCCGATTACGAGCGGCTCCGCACGGTCGTGCGGCGGCGCCTCAAGACCTGCACGGCGGTCGTGATGTCCGGCAGCCTCACCCCGGGCGGGCCTGCGGACTTTTATGCCCGGGTGACCCGGTTGGCGCGCGAGGCCGGGGCCCTCTCGGTGGTGGATGCCCGGGGCGCGGCGCTCTCCAAGGCCCTGGAGGCCGGGCCGGGCCTTGTCAAGCCTAACCGGCTGGAACTGGCAGGCACCGTTGCGCGGGACCTCCAAGATGAGGCCGGCGTGGCCGCCGCCATGCGCGAGTTGTGCCGGCGGGGCGCCCAACGGGTCGTGGTCACCGCGGGGAAAGACCCGGCGCTGGCGTTTGATGGCAAGGACTTCTGGCGGGTGTTCCCTCCGGCCATCGAAGTGGTGAACCCCATCGGCTGCGGAGACGCCTTCACCGCCGGGCTGGTTTGGCGGTTGGCGCGCGGCGAGGACTTGGCCGGGGCCTGCCGCTGGGCCTGCGCCGCCGGCGCTGCCAACGCCCTGACCCTCATGCCTGGTGAAGTGGACCCCGACGAGGTCCAGAGACTGGCCAAGGCCGTGAGGGTCGTCAAAGGCTAAAGGCTAAAGGCCGAAGAAGCGCGTCCGCCCTCGGCCGCATCCGGACCATGCCTGCAGGGTGCGAGAAAAAAAAGCAACCATGTCCGAGAAAGCCACCCGGGCGGCGGCTCCCTGCGGGGCAGTTGTATTCAGGGATGAGTGGGAACAATGGGCGGCACGCCACGTGCGCGAGGCCTGACCGGGCCTGGGGGAGGTGATCCGGCGCGTGGGAATAGCCAAGGGCGAAAAGTGGAGCGCGTTTCGGGACCGGCATGGCGACGCCGGGCGGGACATCGTGTTCTACGTGGGCCGGAAGCTGTGAGGCGCCAAGCTCGATGAGCTGGCGCAGTTGACGGGCTCAAGGAGCACGCCGCCGTGGCCATGGCCACCAAACGGTTTGAATCCCGCCTCGCGCGCCGGCAAAGCGCTCCAGCGGAATGGGCGAACGCGAAGCTATTGCTAAATGTTAAGGTGCGACCCTAATATTCACGACCCTGACTTTATCTGGGTAAAACACACACTGTGGACGTAAAAGGCGATTTGTTGGCTGCCCAGGGTTTCGGTATTGGGCACAATCCTAAACTGCCGAGTTGTAGCGGTAAGCAGTTTCTCAGGGTGATGGAGGCTCATGAAACTAGCACTCGCTTAGGGGCCGGATTTTACTTTGGGTTGGAACCACTCCCAAAAGTCCTTCACCATCCAGCCCTGATAATGCGATGGGTCGAACTTACAGATGAACAGCGTTCCAGTGGGTTCAACAAACGGCCTTAGCCGTTTGAGCCATTTTTCCTCATCCGACGTGGTGAGCACAACGTAACAACGCTCATGGTAACGAAACCAGTCAACAGCGAGGTTGAGTGTTTGTTCAACTTGGGCTCGCGTTACTCCCGATTTAGGAGAAATGTAAATGTGATAGAGATCACTCATTGCTCGGTGGCTTCGCTGGCTTGGGCGCTTCCGTTGCCGCGTCCGGAAGGGGATCGGGTAACGGCACCGTTTTATCGTCCTCGATAAGTGGGTGATTTGGGGCGAGCTCTGGTAGGGTGGTGGGCTGGGGCAGAAGGGGTGCTGATTTCATCCCGAGTCTGAATTCGCTCATGCATAATAAACTCAGCCCCCTCTAAGAGTCCCTGCAAGAATTAATTCCGATTTCCCTGTCGGCGCACACAGCCAAAGCGTCCCGATGGATCGCTGTCCCGGAGGGACACATGAGAATAGCCCAATGCTTTAGCATTGGGTTGGCGTGCCCCAAAAGGGTCCAGTCCCGAAGGGACGGCTGAACGGCCCGACATTTCAGCCGTCCCTTCGGGACTTGACGGCCTCGGGCCCACCACCCAACGCTGAAGCGTTGGGCTATTCTCAGCCATCCCTCCGGGATGAGAAGCAAGTGAGCAAGGCACGTCCGGTTACTTATGAACCAGGGTCTAAAGCCAATCGGAGTTTCGAAATGTTAGAATCGCGCCTCAATCTCGGCCTTTATTTTTGCACAAGCCCTAAGATGGCAGCCTGGGGGTTATTATTGGCGAAGGTAATCAATCGCCAAAGCACCGGAAACGCAATGCCTATGATCGCCGCGATCGCACCAACCAAGACCCATTGGTTCCTAGATAATGCCCCAAGACCGCCTACCGTAAGGCAAACCACCACGAGAACCGTTGACACCTTGCCGACGACCCCTCCAGGGAACTTAATCTTAGAGACGCCTTCGGAGATCTTGCTAATGTCAAAGTCCATATGCTGAATCAGTCCCGCACGGGCATTAGGTCGCTGGCGGCCAGTGCCTCCGTGGGTGACCGTGTCTTACGTTTTCTCCAATCGCCATATAATTGACTTAAGCCAATTCAGATGTTGTGTAAAGCAGAATCGCAGCCGAAGTTCATTTGTCATTTTTCTGATGAAAACCGCTAATCGCGCTTGTCCGCGTTGGCCGGTGATTGTGTCTTCGACCACTTGGGGAACGGTCAACAGCCATTCACCCCAATTTAAGGCCGATTTAAGGCCCCGCCGCTGCTGCCAGTTTGCCCGGAGCAGCGTCATTCTCGGTTCCAGGTGCCTATGGGCGCCGGTCTGCTGGTTGAGGCCCACCAGGAGAACACCGTGGGAAAGTGGGAAAAGCAGCCGGTCAGGGGAAAGGGAAACCGGGGAAATGGTCATCCTAGAAAAATGACAGTTTCGGGCTTGCCTTGGGTCGGCGGTCCAGCGTAGCCCGTTACGCGCAACACCGTTGCTGGGCTGAGTGATTTCCATCCCTCGGGAGGTCTGGAAAAATCAATTTCTGACGCCAAGGCCCGCAAAAATCTTCAAAATCCCCCGGAAAACAGAGGGGTGTTTTCGGGGATTTTGTTTGTTTTGGCATTTTTTCACACCTTCTTCGGGATGGATCCGGCATGCCAGGGTTGCGCCCGGTCGTTCGTGGCATGGTGGCACTGATGCGATGCGCCCGGGAGCAACCTTCGGTGGCGCTCCGCAACCCGGAGGGTTGCCAGAAGGTAGCCGGGGGTCGCGGCCTCGCCGCGACCCCCGGTTGACTGCGTTCGAGGGCCCTGCACCCCGGATGGGGTGCCAGAAAGGAGCGTCCGCGCGGGTGAGCCTCTGGCATCCCTCCGGGATGCAAACGCACGTCACCGCTTGACCGGGGGTCTCGCTGCGCTTCGACCCCCGGCTACCTTCTCTCATCCCTCTGGGATGACTCCCCCCCTACGGCATCAGCAGGACGCGGTAGAAGCGCTGGGGGTTGGCAGTGACAGGCAGGGTGATGGAGAGCGGGTCACCGGTGCCGGTCAGGTCCGGGGCAAGGGAGGTCCACTCGGGGGCATCCAGGGCGTCTTTGTACTGCACGCGATAGACAGCGCCTTGCGCGCCGGGCCAGGAGAAGCTCAGCGAACCGGCGCCGAGGCGGAGGCCGCCCAGCTTGGGCGCGGCGTTGGTGGCGGCGCCTGCAGAGTTGGCTGAGAAGGCGAGGTTGTCGATAGCCAAGCCCTGCCCCTTTCCGGCCGGGTCGCTCATCTCCCAGACCAGCCAGAGGGCGGCGCCAGGCGGCCAATTGGCGATGGCCTGGCCGGTCACGCTCAGATTGGTTTGGTTGAGCGGCAGGCTCCCGTCCACAGGCACGCCGCCGGCGTAGGCCGGGCCTGCTGGAAACGCCACATCCAGGGCCGGGAGCAGGGCGGTGGCATCGGTCGGCAAAGAGAGCGTGGCGGCGGGGTCAACCATATAGTAACAGGCCAGGGTTTTGGGCTCATCGGACTGGCGCCAGACCTCGCCGGTGAACTGGACGTTGATGTGGTCCAGGACCTGGGCCGTGGCATTGATGAAACGGACGCCGAAGGCGGTGGGGCCGGTTGCGGTGGTGGCGAGCAGGCCCAAGGCGCGGTTGGCGCTGTTGAGCCCGCCAAAGCTGATAAGGCCGCCACTGGTTTGGTCGCCGGGTGACGCCCCAAACCGGGAGCTGGCGCCGCCCCAGCCAAACCAGCCGCTCATGGCGGGCAGGCCCAGGCCGCCGTTCTGGCCCGCGGCCATTGGGGGCGCGGTGAAGTCAAACGGGTTGGCCAGCGAATAAACGACGCCGTTGATGGTCACCGGGTTGTTGGCGTTGATGGAACCCAGGCCCGGGTTGGGCAGCGAATCGAAGTCCTGGGCATAAACCGAGCCCGGGGCAGAGTAAGAGACGAACGAGAGCGGGGCGGAGCCATAAGCGTCATTGGTTGCCCCGGGCGTGGCATGGCCGAATTCCTGGCGGAAGAAGCTCTGGCCGTCAGGCCAGGAGCCGTAGGAGTGATCGGGGCCGATGTTGGTGTAATTGACATAATCCAGGACTTGGGGCGAACCATTGTAGAGCCGGCTCAGGGCGAGGGCACCGCTGCCGCTGGAGAGGACGAAGTTGGCGTGCAACTCGTTGGGGCTGGAAAGGCCGGTCTGACCGTCGGCAAAGACAGTCATGAATTGGCCGGGGTTGATGACTGAGCCGGCGGGGAATGCCCACTGGGTGAGGTTTGAATAGGTGTTTGCCAGGCAAAGGCCGGCAAGAGAGACGGCGTTGGAGCTGGGGTTGTAAAGTTCGACCCAGGGCGCGTGCGCGCCGGCGGCGGTGGTGATGCCGGTGAGGTTGTCGGCCTGGAGTTCGTTGAGCCAGAGCGGGGGGAAGGCCGGCAAGGTATCGGCCACGCTGTTGAACGCGTCCGGTGTGGCCTGCGCGAGGCTGCCCCGGGGCAGGGTGGGATTGACGACCACCGCGTTGGCGGAGGAGGCCAGGGTGGCCACCAGGGGACCGCCATTGGTGGTCTGGAGGTAGTAGAAACTCAGGGTGCAGTATTGGCCGGGAGTCAGGGGCGGATTGATGGTCTGGTAAAGGGCGGCGCCGGTGCTGTTGCCGGGAGCCGTTGCCACCAGGTGCAGGCTCGAATTGCCCGAGTATTTGACCGTTGTGCTCAGGAGCGAGCGGGAGAACTGGGGCTCATGGACCAGGCCCCGGCCAGCGGGGACTCGAAATCCCCGTCCACCAGCCGGTTGAAGCCGTTGGCATCGACCAACTGCACGTCATCGATATAGATATCGCCGGCCGACCCGAGGTAGAGGAGGAAGGTGGAGGAGGTGGCGGGCAGGGTGGCGGTAACCTGGATCCAGCGCGGGGCCGCGCTGGTGTTGGTCCGGACAAACGCCCAATTGCCCACCCGCCAGTTGTCCTGGCGCGAGTTGATCAACTGCAGAGACGAGCCGGAAGCGCCGCCCGACCCGGGCCAGGGCGCCGCGCTGCCATAGCGCACCTGGGCCACCGCCAGGTCGCTGCTCGGGTCCGCGCCGGGCTGGATGAGCGAGAGCAGTTGCCCGGCGGGGGGGAGTGCCCCGCTGAAGGTGTCAAAGACCAGGTTCGAGCCCCCGTAGGCGGCTGCAAAGACATCGCGGTTGGCGGCCAGCACCAGGAGCCGATCGGGCCGAGCGTCGAGCCGCCGGGGAATGTGTAGCCCAGGCCGTCCAACCGCCAGCCCGACAAGTCGAAGGTGATGTTGGGCGAGCGGTTGTAGAGTTCGACGTACTGGGCGTTGGGCACAGACGGGTTACACATGACCTCATTGATGACGAGCAGGCCGCTGGGCGAGGGCATGGCCCCGACGAAGGCCGCTGAGACCGTGGCGGCCGCGCCGGCCACCGTCTGGCCATGGATGTCCACTCCCGCAACGTTCAACAGGTTGGTGCCGGGTTGGAGCGGCACCGTGGCCGTCCAGTTGGTCACCGTCGGCCAGGTCAGCGGATAGGCCACTCCGTTGAACCAGACTGTTTTCACCGCCAGGGGCGCCGTGCCGCTGAGGGTGGCCAGGTTGTTGTTCACCGTCACCGAGTTCACGGCAAACGGCACATTGGCCACACCATGGTTCGTGATGGCCTGGAGCAGTGAATCGTGCATGGTCGCTATCCAGCCCTTGAGCGCGGAGTTGGGGTCCGCGACGGTCATGCCGTTGAAGTTGGTCGCGGTCAAGCCGTTGGCCACGAAGGCGGCGTACTTCGCATCGAGCAGCGGGTCCACCCGGGCATTGTTCATGGCCAGGTTGGCGATGTCCTGGAACGCGCGCAGATAGGCCCGCTGGTAGGGCGGGTACTCATGGAAGAGGCGCATGATAGGGTCGCTGGAGCCGTACTCGAAGAGTTCGCTGCCGTCCGGCCCCAGGTCGAGGTGCCGCCGCCCAGCGTGATGTTCCAGTCCCACTTCATGGCGGTCCATTTGCCCTGCGTGGGCTTGTAGTTGTACATGTTCCACTGGTTTTGGGTGAAGAAGGAGTCCCAATCGCCGGTGGCATGTTCGATGGCCGACAAGCGCAGCCATTGCTCGGTGTCCACCAGGGCCTCCATGCGGTCATAATAGGCGGGGCTGTCGGTCGGCGTATTGGCGGCGTCGATCAGGTCGAACACCGCGCCGAAGTCGTTGGCGGAGGTGGGATATTGGCGGATCCACCACATCCACCGGTAGCGGGCCAGCTTGTACTGGAACTTGTTGGTCAGGCCGTTGATGGGGGTGGTGTAGCTCCCCAGCGTACACCAGGAAAAGTTGTTGAAGGGCATGTAGCCGTAGGGCTGCAGCAACACGTCGCCTTCGAACCAGACGTGATTCTTGTAGAGCAGCCCGCCGGTATCGTTGGGGAAGTATTCCGAAAGCACGTCGGCGTCGGGCGTCTGGGCATCCTCCATGAGGGGGCCGTGGCGGACGCCGTTGACATAATAGACATAGTAGCGCCGATTCTCTCCCATGAGTCCGATCTGCTGCGCCATCCAGAAGCTGGTTTGCTCGCGCTGGAGGGTATCGTCGTCCAGGGCATTGTTGCCCGGCACGTGCTGTTTGTTGAGCGAGGCAACGCCGTAGATCATCTGATCGCGCGGGGCGGACCAGTGCATGCCGCCGACAGTCTCGACCGGTGAGTCGAGGTATTGGTGGTAGGGGCTGCCCGCATAACGGGCGGCGAGGTTATAGATGATGCGGCCCCCGCCATCGACCCAGGTGCAATCGTACATTTCATGGGAGACGCCCCCCCACTGGGCCCACCGATCGGCCCAATTGGTGCTGATGAACACGTGCTGGTGGCTGAAGCTGCCGGAGGGCACCGGGTCGCCAAAACCAATCACGCACTCGCGCGGCAGGCCCGAGTTGTCCTTGGCATCGGCCGGGAAGACCGTGGCGGCGCCGGCCGCGTCCCGGCATTGGACCAGGAAGGCCACGACAGTGCCGGCCGGTTGCGCGGGAATGGTGGCGCTGAAAAGCCCGTCTCCCGCCAGGGCATCGCCGCCCGTGCCGTCATCCACCATCGGCACGGAGAGATAGCTGGGCGCCGGGTTGGTGACACCGTCAACGCGATACAAGAGCGTGGGCGTGAACCCGCTCATATCGTGGAAACGCGCCGTCACCACCACAGGCTGGTTGGCCTGGGGCAGGGCCGGGGCATGTTTGACGTCATAAATAGCGGGCCCGGCATTGGTGACGTAGCGGCTGTTGCGCATGCCCGGCGTGCCCAGGTTGGCCGGGACCGGCATCCGGCCCGTCACCTCCAGCCAGTTGCCCCGCAGCCGGAGCAGGACCTCCGGCCAGCCCCGGACCCAGCGGGCCTTGAGCCGCAAGGTTGCCTTTTGATTGGGCGCAAGCGCGGTCGAGGTCAAGTCGCCCTGGGCGTAATCGGCCAGCGTCCACACCGAGTCGCTCGAGCGCAAGTGCAGCGACTGGGAACTCTGGTAACCGCCCAGGCCGGCGGCGCTCTCCAGGCCCGAGCGCAAATGATCGCCCTGCACGGTCCACCCGTCCAGGCCCGCCTCGAAGGTGCTGTTGGCCACAATGTTGGGCCCAGTAGTGCCGCCGGGCCGCACCTCGATGTTGTCCACCAGGCATTCCCCCACGTCCAGCAGGCCCACCTGCACGTGGTCGATGCCCCCGCTGTAGTTGGCGCCCAGGTCCAATACCCCGGTGTATTCGAGGTTGGTCCAGGCGGACTTGCCCGCCTTGTCGCTGTCGGCCCAATTCGAGGCCAGGCGATGGTTGGAGTTGGGATTGATCAACTCGAGGCTGCTGCCCCCGCCGCGCGCCCAATCGCCCCAGCGGCCGCCCGCTGCGTAGGTCACCTCGTCCTGGACCACATAGATGGTATTGGTCACCGCGCCCTGGGGGGTCATGACGGTCAGGGGCTGGGGCATGGCCAGAGCGACGCGCTCGCCGCGGTGGGAGAGCTTGCCGGTGAAGTTGCCCAGCGTGTTGGCCGTGGTCAGGTTCCCGTACTTGGCCAGCAGATTGGTCAGGTTGCGCGCAATGACCAGGTAGCCGTCCGGCGCCAGCGCCGCCGAGGGCGGGAAGGTGAAGCCCACGCCGGCAACGAACCGCCAATTGGCCAGGCTCACCGTGTTGGTGCCCTTGTTGTAGAGTTCGATGAATTGGTCGTCATCATTGTTGCTGAGCGGGAAATACATCAGCTCGTTGATGACGATGTCCGCGATGCGCACCGCACTGTTGGGCGCCCCGGGCGTCCGCCCCGCCAGCGGATAGAAGTCCTTGGCCCCGTCCGGCCAGCGCCCGAAGGAAACGCCGTCGGCCTGCCCCTCGAATTGGGCGGCATCCAGGACGCGGGTCCCGTCGGGCTTGATCAGATAGACGGTGCCGCCGGCGCCGTTGAGGGTGAAGCCCAGTTGGGATTGGTCGAAAGAGAGGAAGCCGCGCGGCGGGATGAGGGTGCCCTGGGGGAGCACGAATTTGTTGGCGGACGGGTCGTCGGTCAGGGTGCAACCGGAGAGGTCGTTGGTCCGGTTGCTGTGGTTGTAGAGTTCGACGAAGCAGGGGAGGGCGGGGTTTTCCGAGTGGGCCAGCAGTTCGTTGATGACAACATCGCGCAACGGAGAGGGGCGGAAGGCCTCATTCTGCCCGGGCGAGCCTCCGGCCACGTCGCTGATGTCCCAGGCGCGCGGGTCGGCTTCGCCGTAGGTCGGGTTGGACAGGACGATCGAGTGGCCGGTGCCGTCGGCGGCCACGGGCCAGGGCGCCAGATTGGAATAGGGGATGCTCAGCAGCACCGCTCCCTGCCCATCCAACAACTGGAGGGTGCCCGCGGCCTTCAAGCTCCCCTGGTAAGGCCCGGCCACGTTGGTGATGCCATAGACGGCCTGGATGCTCTCGGGCGAGGCGGCCAGGACCACGAAGCTCCCGCCCGCCAGGCTCGTGTTGGGCGGGAAGGTGTAGCTCATGTTGTCCCCGAGCACCTGGTAGCCGCTGATGTCCTGGAACCAGGGATTGGAGTTGTAGAGTTCGATGTACTCGACGTTGTAGAGGTCCGCGCGGGGCGCCGGTTTGCACATGATCTCGGAGATCACCAAAGGAGTCCTCCGGCTGCACGGCCCCAACGGCTCATGGGGGTTGGGCACGACGGCCACCACCGCGTTGCTGACCGTGGCCATGTCGCGGAACTGGGCCAGGGCAGACTGGGCGGTGTTGTGGCTGCTCACGACCAATCCGAAGTACATCTGGCTGGGCATGCCGATGGCCGCGCTGCCCAATTGCGTCCAGGTCTGGCCGTCGTAGCTGGCAAAGCCCGTGAAGATGTTGCCGTTGCGTTTAAGGCGCAGCCACGCGCTGGGGAAATTGCCCGGAAAACTGCCCGTCACGCTGGCCAGGCTGCCCGCCGGGTCGCGCCATTCGAAGAACGAGCCGACCATGGACGGCGTGGTCAGCGCCGCCACGAACCGGCTGCTCGGGTCCAGGGTGTCGCGCGCCATCAGGCCCGCCTTGGCCCAGGGGTCCGAGGGTCAGGCCCGCCACGAGCACGGCGATGTCGAAGTCGCCGCTGCGCACCTGGTAATTGAAGTTGCACTGGTCGGCGCTGCCGCCCAGGTTGCCGCCGCCGGCCGAGATATCCAGGGCATTGGTGGCCACCAGCAGGGCGGTGGAGGGGAGCGTGGCGCGGCCCAGGTCCATCGGCGTGTAGGGCGAGGCCACGAAGCTCACGGTGGTGTTGGTGGCGATGGTATTGGGCAGGCTGGCGCGGTCGCGGACCTTGTTGATGACCAGCACATAGTTGCTGCCATAGACCAGCGGCGGGGTCTTGAGGCTCACCGTGACGTTGTCCGCCCCCAGTGTGGCGCTGGTCACGCGCAAGCCGTTGGTGAAGGTGTAGTCGAGCGGGTTGACGGCGCTGGCCTGCTCGACCACTTTGGAATAAACCACCACGACGTTGGTGGAGCCCACATTGACCACCCGCACCACCGCCGGCGGGTTCGTGTCCCGGAGCACCGTCAGCACCATCGTCGCGCTGATCGTTGTGCCCGCCGCATTGGATACGGCGCAGGAATAGGCCAGGCCGTTGTAGGACATGGGGATATTGGTGAGGGCGTAAAAGGGTTTGGTGGCGCTGGCGCCCGGCAGGTTGGTCCCTTGCAGGAGCCAGCGGTAGGTGACCGGCGCGTGATTGATGGCGAGCACAGACAGGCGCGCGTTGTTCCCCTCGACCACCGTCGGGTTGGCCGTTTGCTGGTAAATGGAGGGCAGTGTGTCCCCCCCGTCGAAAGGAATCAACCGCGTGCCGGTCGAGCCGACGGCGGGGATTGGCTCCTCGATCGTGCCGTCGGGCAACCGCCAGCGCACCGCCAGGTTGTCGCCGCCCCCGCCCTGCTGCATGATGGCCTCGATGTAGTAGCGGCGCCCGGCCTCCAGCGGGAGCGGCCCGCTCTGTTGGTTGGGCTCCTTGGTCCACTCCCGGGAACTGGTCCACGTGTTGACCCATGCGATGGGGGCCTTGTTGGACGGCGTCTCGTCACTGCTCAAGAACAGCTCCGAGGTGTCGTCGCTCGCAATCCAGAAGACGCAACTCCCGCTCAGGGGCGGCACCACAAAGGCCCGCATCCGCTGGCCGTAGTAGTACATCCCCGTGTTTACGCCCGCCTCGAAATTGGTATAGACCTGGGTGTAATTCGGGTCTGGATTATCGGGCCAATTCGGGTTGTAAAGCGTGTTGGTCAGGGCATCCAAGGTGTCGCCCAGCGACGGGTCGAGCCCCGGCCAGAGCTCCCGGTAAACCCCGAACGGCCCCGTGCCCGGCACTTGCGCCTGGACCGGTTCAAAGGCGGCGGCGCAAACCAGCATCGCTGCCACCGCCGCCCCAGCCCAAGGGCCGCGCCGGCCCCGCCCCCCTTGCTGCCGGGCAGAGCGCCCCGCGCCTGCCGCGCCCGGCACGCGAGAGCCAGCCTGCGGCTGCTCCCAAAACTCAACACTGCGCCCGCGCTCAAGGCCTGACTGCGACACACTGGAATTCATCCTGTCCATGGTTACTGAGTGAAGTTGCATTTGGTATCAGCATCGGGTTCGCCGGCAGCCCGAGAGCCAAAACAGCACACCTGCTTCTTCGCGCCGGTTTCAATCCTGCCCGCCCTCCGAAAAAGCTGCGCCTGCCACAACCGCGGTCACAGCGAACAGGACCATTCTAGCCCACAGCCGATGCTTGACAAGGCTTTTTCCGATTTTGCACTGCGACCGGGCACAGGACAGAATTCTTCGCTGCCGCCTGAAGGCAGCTTCAATTTGATTGAAAGTCCGTGTAGAGTCCCCGGGATGCAAGACACGGTTCCAGAGTTGCTCCCGCTGCTGAAGCAGTACTTCGGCTTTACCTCCTTTCGGCCGTTCCAGGAGCAGATCATCCGCGATGCGCTGGCGGGCAAAGACGTCTTTGCGTTGCTGCCGACGGGCGGCGGCAAGTCGCTCTGCTTCCAATTGCCGGCCATGGCCCGGGAGGGTCTGACGGCGGTGGTGTCGCCGCTGATTGCGCTCATGAAGGACCAGGTGGACAGCCTCCAGGCGGGCGGGGTGCCGGCGACCTTCCTGAATTCGTCGCTGGGGGCCGGGGAATCGCGGGAGCGGCTGCGGGGCTTGCACAACGGGCGGTTTCGGCTGCTCTACGCCGCCCCGGAACGGCTCATGCTCCCGGGTTTTCTCTCGGACCTGCAGCGGTGGAGGGTGGGCCTGCTGGCCATCGACGAGGCGCACTGCATCAGCGAGTGGGGCCATGATTTCCGCCCCGAATACCGCCAGTTGGCCGAGTTGCGCCCGCTCTTTCCCTCGGTGCCGATGATGGCGTTGACCGCCACCGCGACCGAGCGGGTGCGCCAGGACATCGTCACCCTGCTCAAGCTGCGCCAACCCGGCTGCTACATCGCCAGCTTCAACCGGCCAAACCTGACCTACCGCGTCTTCGCCAAGCACGGGCCTTACCGGCAGGTCCTGGATTTCGTCACCGCCCGGCCCAAGGACAGCGGCATCGTCTATTGCCAGGCGCGCAAGACCACCGAGAGCCTGGCCCAGCGCCTCAACGAAGACGGTGTCAAGGCCAGGCCCTACCATGCCGGCCTGACGGCGTCCGAACGCACCGAGCACCAGGATCTCTTCCTGCGCGACGAGGTCCGCGTCATCTGCGCCACCATCGCCTTCGGCATGGGCATCAACAAACCCAACGTCCGTTTCGTCCTGCATTACGACCTGCCCAAGAACATCGAAGGCTACTACCAGGAGACCGGGCGCGCCGGGCGCGACGGCCTGCCCGGCGATTGCGTGCTGCTCTTCAGCCCGGGCAACGTCGTCAAGCAGCGCGCCTTCATCGAGGAGAAACCCGATCCGAGGGAGCAGCAGATCGCCCGCGCCCAATTGCAGCAGATGGTCCGTTACGCCGAGTGCTCCGGCTGCCGCCGCAGCGAGTTGCTCGCCTATTTCGGCGAGACCTTCGCCCAAGACAATTGCGCCGGCTGCGACAACTGCCTCTCCCCGCGCCAGACCTTCGACGGCACCATCGCCGCCCAGAAATTCCTCTCGTGCGTCTATCGCGTCCGCGAAAAGACCCGCTTCGGCGTGGGCCTCAACCATATCATCGAGGTCCTCACGGGCGCCGACACCGAGAAGGTCCGGCGCTGGGGCCACAACCACCTCTCCACTTACGGCATCGGCGCCGAGCACAACCGCGCCCAGTGGGGTGCCATCGGGCGGGAGTTGATCCGCCTGGGCTACCTGGGCCAGACCTCGGAGAAGTTCAGCGTGTTGGACCTGACGCCCGAGGGCCTGGCCGCCCTCAGACAACGCCGTCCCATCACCTTGACCAAACCGGTCAGCGCCCCGGCGCCGGAGGCCCGCCGCACCGGCGCCATAGCCTGCGACGAGGCCCTGTTCGACCGCCTGCGCCTGCTTCGCAAGCGATTGGCCGACGAGCGCGGCGTGCCCCCTTACATTGTCTTTTCCGACGTCTCGCTCCGGCAGATGGCCCACGATTACCCGGCCGACGAGCGGGAATTTGCGCGCATCAGCGGCGTTGGCGAGAAGAAGCTCCAGGAATTCGGCGCGGTGTTCCTCGCGGAGGTCGCCGCGCACCTGGAGACCAATCCACGCCAGATCTTCGCCGAGGATTCCTTCGCCCCCGGCGCGCCGCTCCCGGGCCGGGCGGACCTGGGCGCCACGGCGCGCGAGACCCTCCGCCTCTACCGCGCCGGCCTGTCCCTCGACGAGATCGCCGGCCGGCGCGCGCTCACCCCGGGCACGATCTCCGGCCATCTTGCCGAGGCCATCGAGGCCGGTGAATCACTCGACCTGACCCCCTTCTTCACGCCCGAGCAAAAACGCGAAGTGGCCGCCGCCTTCCAGAAGCTGGGCTTGGGCAGCCTCTCGGCGGTCTTCGACGCCTTGGGTGGCCGCTACGATTACGCGCGGCTCCGCCTGGCCCGGGCCGCGATCAAGGCCCGTCAGGCGGCCGGGACTTGACAGAGACAAAAGGGACAAAAGCCACGGAAGGGATGGGGGGCGGGTCGTAACCGGTCAGAAGTGAAGGTGGGACAGAGTCCCCGACCGACCCCTCACCCCGGCCCTCTCCCCTTCCGAAGGGGAGAGGGAGAAGCGCCGGCAGTCACTTGAACTTTTCGCGCGCCTGTGGTTCCTCGAGCCGCTACGGAGAATGCTCCCTCTCCCCATCCGATGGGGAGAGGGCTGGGGTGAGGGGTCCGACTGCGGTGCTGCTCCCGCTTTGAGTGACTTACGGCGGTCCCTTATTCGAGGTTGGGATAGGAGCCGAGGACCTTGACGTAGCTGCAGTGCTCGCCCAGCAGGTGCAGGGCCTTGGAGACCTTGCGGTCAGTGAGGTGGCCGTCGCAATTGACGAAGAAGAAGTATTCCCAGGCCTTGCGTTTGCTGGGGCGGGACTCGATCTTGGTCATGTTGAGGCGGTAACGGCGGAACGCGGCCAGGGCCCGGTAGAGGGCGCCGGCCCGGTTGGCGACGCTGAACACCAGGCTGGTCCGGTCGTTGCCGGTGCGCGGGGTGCATTGCCGGCCCAGGACCAGGAACCGGGTGGCGTTGGCGACGTTGTCCTGGATGTCATAATCGAGCACGGGCACGCCGTATTTTTCCGAGGCCAGGACGCCGGCGATGGCGGCGGAATTCTTCTCGGTGGCCGCCAGCTCGGCCGAGCGGGCGTTGGAGGAGGTCTCGATGGTCTCGACGCGGGGCAGGTTGGCCTGCAGCCAGCCGCGGCACTGGGCCTGGGCCTGGGGATGCGCAAAGAGCTTCCGTATCTGCGACCGGCGGCATTTGCTCAACAGGCAATGCTGTACCGGCAGGACGATCTGCGCCACGATCTTGAGGTCGCTGTCCACGAACATGTCCAGCGTGTGCGTCACCGCCCCTTCGGTCGAGTTCTCGACCGGCACCACCCCGTAGTCCGCGCGCCTCTTGCTCACCTCGGTGAAGACGTCGCTGATGGTCTTCTGGGCGAAATAATGCAGGCTGGAGCCGAAACGCTGGATGGCGGCCTGGTGGGTGAATGTGGCCTCGGGCCCAGGTAGGCGATGGTGAGGGTCTTCTCGAGCGAGAGGGCGCTGGACATGACCTCGCGGTAAATCGCCTGAAGCGACTCGTTGGTAATCGGCCCGTGGTTGAGCCTGGAAATCCTCCTGAGCACGGCCCGCTCACGGTGCGGGGCATAGACCTTGTCGCCGGCCTTGCGTTTGATCTCGCCGATGGCCAGGACGTGCTTGGTGCGCTCGTTCAGGAGCGTGATGAGCTGGGCGTCGCACTTGTCGATCGCCTTGCGGTGTTCTAGGATATGCATGCTCGAGGTTTGTGGGTTCTCTGCTCCCGGTTCGTTGGTTTCCGGCGGGGCGGGGCCGGGCGGAGGCAGCCCACCCACGGGTGCGGCAGCTTCCGCGGGCAATGCCTGTTGCTCCCCGGCCTCCGGCCTCCGGCCTCCGGCCTCCGATTTGGCGGCGTCAGCTTCCGCGGGCAATGCCAGTTGCTCCGGCGGCGCGGTTGCCAGGCCGGCCTTGACGGTCGCCAACCCCTCCGGTTTCTGTGTCGGCACCCGCCGGAGTTTGTCGGCGGCAGGCAAATCCTCGAGGCTGCGCAGGCCGAAGTATTCGAGGAAGGCGGGCGTGGTCCCGTAAGTCATCGGCCTGCCGACCACCTCCGCCCGGCCTGCCGGGTCGATCAACCCGCGCTCCAGCAGCGTCTGCATCACCCCATCGACCGCCACGCCCCGGACCTGCTCGACCTCCGCCCGTGTGACCGGCTGGCGATAAGCGACGATGGCCAGGGTCTCCAGGGCCGGCTGAGAGAGCCGCGGCGCCCGCGCCTTATGGCCCACCAGGGCCTTGAGCCAGGGGGCGTATTGCGGCTCCGTTACAAATTGCCACGACCCCGCCACACACGCCAGGCGGAAACTGCGCCCGCCCTGTTCGTGCTCCCGCTGCAGTGCCTCCAGCGCGGCGACCACCTCGGCCTCCTTGATCCTCTTGAGGGCCCGCGCCCGTTCATCCCCTTGTGCGTGCTCGGGCGCGCCGGCAAAAACGTCCCGTATCTCTTTCAAGCTCAGCGGCTTTTGCGCCGAGAAGAGGATCGCTTCCAATATGAGTTTCAGTTCCATGCGGCGGCTGGTTAGAGGTCTAAGCGGGGAGGGAGTCGGGTCCGGCGGCTGGCTCGGAGGGCTCCCCGGGCGGAGCCGGGGCCGAGAATGCCGCGGGCGGGGCTGCGGGGACGGTCGTACCCGCCTCGGGCCCGGGTTCGGGGGCGGGCCAAGCGGCCTCGGGCGCACCCGCGGGCGCCCGGCGAATGAGTATTTCCCCGAAGGGTTCTTCCTGCACGGCCACCAGTTGCTTGAGCCGAATCAACTCGAGCAGCGCCAAAAAGGTCACGACGATCTCGGAACGGCTGGCCACGCCGGCGAAGAGGTCCGAGAATCTCAACTGCGCCTGCTCGCCCAGGGCGCGCATCAGGTGCTGGATCTTCTCGCTGACCGTCCATTTGTCTTCGAAGATGTCGCGCTGGTCCCCGCGCTGGCCCAACCGCTGCAGGACTGCGCTGACGGCGCTGACCAGGTTGAAGATGGAGGCCTCCTGCCGGGCGGAGGTTTCGGACTCGAACTCCAGCCTCGGGGGGACCCGGGGAAAGACGTTCTCCTGCCGCGCCTCCAGGGCCTGGAGCTGGGCCGCCGCATCTTTGAACTTCTTGTATTCCACAAGTTGCCGGATCAATTCCCAGCGCGGGTCCTCGCCGTCGTCCTGGTCCTCCGGCTGCACCTGCTGATCCACCGGCAACAGCTCGCGGCTCTTGATGTACATCAGCGTGGCCGCCATCACCAGGAACTCCCCGGCCACCTCAAGGTCCAGCAACCGCATCGTCTCGATATACTCGATGAACTGCTGCGCCAGGCGCGTGAGGTTCACCTGGTAAATGTCCACCTCCTCCTTCTTTATCAAATAAAGGAGTAGATCCAGCGGGCCTTCGAAGACCTCGAATCTGACCTTATACTCAGCCATGGCCACCGGCCCCTGCGCACCGGGCCGGAGGAGGCTATCCTAGACATCCCCCGGCCCTTTTGCAACCGCAGATTGAGAAGAGATTCGGCTTGACACCCCCTTGGATTTTTGATTTGGGAACAGGGTGACAGGGTAGTACTCAGCGTTGGGGCGTCTGGGTTTGCCGGTTTCGTGACGGTTTTGTTCGGGTGCCGGGTGATTATGGAATTGACGGCGGGAATTGCGAGATGCGCTTCGGGCGAGCAGGCATCGGGTGCTCACCACTGTGGATTTTATACCCGCGTCCGGCATTTTGGCCGCCTGTTCGGCAAACCAGGAAGACCAAGAAGGCTTTTTCAATTCCCCCTCACACGCGCTGCGTCAATGGAGAGCCGGCGCCTCAGAGAGCAACTTCCCTCGGCTATCAATCCACAAGGTCAAAGACTATGAAAACACAAACTTCAACTGCCAGAACAACCTGCCCAAAGACGATGACCACCCGTTTGAGGGCCGCCTGCGCGAGCAGGTGGCGACTGCTCTGTGCAGCCGCGCTCCTGCTGCCGGCCCTCGGTGCCCAGCCCGGCGCAGCCCTAACCACCCTTCATTCATTTGGGGTTGGCACCAGCGGGAAAGGTCCCACCAGGGAGGGGCTGGTGCAGGGCAGCGATGGCAATTTCTATGGCACGACCTCCAGCGGCGGCAGGCAGGGCGTTGGCACCGTGTTCAAGATCAGCCCCAATGGGGCGCTAACCACTTTGTATTCTTTCAGCGGCACCAATGATGGCGCATATCCCTGCGGCGCGCTGGTGCAGGGCAGCGACGGCAATTTCTATGCCACGACTCACGCCGAAAGCACGCACCAGTTTGGGACCGTGTTCAAAATCAGCCCCGATGGGGCGCTGACCACTTTGCATCTCTTCACCGGCGGCAATGATGGCGGGTTTCCCCAGGGGCTGGTGCAGGGCAGCGACGGCAATTTCTATGGCACGACTGAATTCGGCGGCACGTACTACGAAGGCACCGTGTTTGAAATCAGCCCCTATGGGGCGCTGACCAATCTGTATTCATTCACCGGCGGCAATGATGGCATTTGTCCCCAGGGGCTGGTGCAGGGCAGCGACGGCAATTTCTATGGCACGACTCAGCTCGAAAGCACGCACCAGTTTGGCACCGTGTTCAAAATCAGCCCCGATGGGGCGCTGACCACTTTGCATCTCTTCACCGGCGGCAATGATGGCGGTCAGCCCTTTCCCGGGCTGGCGCAGGGCAGCGACGGCTATTTCTATGGCACGACTGAATGCGGCGGCACGATGGACATGGGCACCGTGTTCAAAATCAGCACCAATGGGGCGCTGACGACCTTGCACCTATTTGGCGGCGGCGACATTGATGGCGCATATCCCGGGGCCGCGCTGGTGCAGGGCAGCGACGGCAATTTCTATGGCGCGGCATGTGACACGGTGTTTAAAATGACCCCTGCCGGAGAGCTGACGACGCTGGCTGCCGGCCTCTGGTATGCGTCCGCGCTGGTGCAGGGCAGCGACGGCGATTTCTATGCCACGACTTCTGGCGGCGGCACGGCTGGCGATGGCACGGTGTTCAAGATCAGCACCACGGGGGCGCTGACCACTTTGTATTCCTTCGGCGCCAATGAGGGCGCGGGTCCGAACGGGCTGGTACAGGGCAGCGACGGCAGTTTCTATGGCACGACTGAATCTGGCGGCACGAACGCCCATGGCACCGTGTTCAAAATCAGCCCCGCTGGGGCGCTGACTAGTTTGTATTCCTTCACCGGCGGCAATGATGGCGCCTATCCCAACGGGCTGGTGCAGGGCAGCGACGGCAATTTCTATGGCGCGACTTCTGGCGGCGGCGGCAGCATTTACGGCTATGGCACCGTGTTCAAAATCAGCACCACTGGGGCACTGACGAGCTTTTACTCATTCCTCGGTGGCACTGATGGCTGGAACCCCAACGGGTTGGTGCAGGCGAGCGACGGCTATTTCTATGGCACAACATCCGGGGGCGGCAAGTTCGCTTTCCTGCCTGGCGGCGATGGCACCGTGTTCCAAATCAGCCCCGGTGGGGCGCTGACGACCTTGCACGTATTCACCGGCGGCACCGATGGCGCATTTCCCCGCGCTGGGCTAGTGCAGGGCAGCGACGGCAATCTCTACGGTACGACTTCCGGCTTCGATCTGTTTTTGCCGTCCTTCACTAATGACACCGTGTTCAAAATCAGCACCCATGGGGCGCTGACCACCTTGTATTCATTCGCCGGCGGCAAGGATGGCGGATCGCCCGTGGCGGGGCTGGTGCAGGGCAGCGACGGCAATTTCTATGGCACGACGGAATGGGGCGGCACTTACGGCTCTGGCTTCCAGGGCTATGGCACCGTGTTCAAAATCAGCCCCAATGGGACGCTGGCCAGTTTGCATTCCTTCGCTGGCAACGATGGCGCAAATCCCTTTGCCGCGCTGCTGCAGGGCAGCGACGGCGATTTCTACGGCACGACTTCCGCTGGCGGCGCGAACAACTCGGGCACCGTGTTCAAGATCAGCCCCAATGGGGCGCTGGCCAGCTTGTATTCCTTCACCGGCGGCAGTGATGGCTCGAAACCCCTTGCCGGGCTGGTGCAGGGCAGCGACGGCGGTTTCTATGGCACGACCTACGGCGGCGGCGCAGGCGGATTCGGGACGGTTTTCCGGCTGACTGTGGTGCCGGCGGCCCCGGTGTTCCAACCTGTGAGCCTAACCAACGGCACGCTGGGCCTGACCTGGAGCACGGAGGTTGGAGGGACGTATCAGTTGCAGTACACCTCCGACCTGAGTTCGAGCAACTGGACCAACCTGGGCAGCGCCGCCACCGCAACTGGAGCGACGCTGAGCGCCACCGACTCCGTCACGAACGGCCCGCCGCGGTTTTACCGGGTGGTGCTCGCGCCGTAAGGATCCCACCCAGGGAAACGAACACAGGGTCGGCTTTCTGCTTTTCACACCGCCCATGGTGAGCCGCGGACTGCCGGGTGCCCGGCAGCGCCTCCTCCGTTCCCTCCGTTTCCTTCTGTTCGGTCTGACCAGAAAAAACCTTTGTCCATCCCCGTCCCCGGGCCTACCCTTGCCGAAGACGCGCGCCGTCTGCGAACCAAATGAAAACCTGCTGTTCTCCTAACCGCCCGCTCAAGGGTGTTCTGTGCGCCACTGTGCTCTGTGTCATCCTTGGCGTCCTGCCTGCCTTCTGCGAGCAACCCACCAAGCCCAACGTCATCGTCATCATGGCCGACGACCAGGGGAGCATCGGGCCAGAGAAGGCTATCCTGGACATCCCCCGGCCCTTTTGCAACCGAAGATCGAGGGCGACAATCCCACCGGCCGTATCCCGACACAACCACCAGGGAAGGCCAGTATTCGCGTGCCGCCAGCCGCGTCAAGGTGGGGCGATTTCGAGTTGCCGGCAGATGGCCCGAACCGTGTTCTCCTTGACTTCACGGTGACGAGGCACGCTCGCAAGCTTGCGGGACCCTGGATTGCGCCAGATGTTGTGAGACCCGCCTGGGCGGTGGAAGACACAGCCGTGCTGACGGAGGTGCCGTTCCAGGGCCTGCAGCTTCATGCATCTGCCAACTGAATTGACTCGCGCACCGCGTTCGGCGAGACCTCGTTTTCCGCCATCTCGCGATAGCACTGAAGGACGAGCTTGAGCGCCTCGAGCAAATTCCTCTTGGCTTCCTCAAGCGTCTCTCCCTCAGAAATGGCAGCCGGAATCTCCTCGACAAAGCAGGTGTAGCCGCCCTCTTTGGCAGGCTCAAAAACAGCGGTCAATTTCATGTCGGCAACATAGCATTCCCCGCGCCACCACAGCAAGACCGTCTGTTGTCCCGATGTCCCCAAGCCCCGCCTTGCTCCTCCGTTTCCTTCTGTTGAATCTGGCTGGAAAAATCTTTGTTCACGCCTTTGCTCGCTCTACCCTCGCCCAAAACGCGCGCCCTCTGCGAACCAAATGAAAACCTGCTCCTCCTCCGGCCGCCTGCTCACCCGTGTTCTCCGCGCCACCCTGCTCTCCTTCGCGCTGGGCGTCCTCCCTGCCTTGTGCGATCCGGCCCCGAGGCCCAACGTCATCGTCATCATGGCCGACGACCAGGGGAGCATCGATGCCGGGTGCTATGGGGCGAAGGACCTGGCCACGCCCGCCGTGGATCGGTTGGCGGCGCAAGGGGTGCGGTTCACCCAGTTCTATTCGGCCGCCCCGGTCTGCTCGCCCTCCCGAGCCGCCCTGCTCACTGGCCGTTACCCGTGGCTGGCCGGCATCCCCAACAACAGCGCCGCCCCGCCCACCGAGGCCTCCGACCAACTGGATGCCTTGACCGGCCCGGGCCTGCCCGCCACCGAGGTTACCCTCGCCGATATGTTCCGCGCCGCCGGCTATGCGACCGCCCACATCGGCAAATGGCACCTCGGCTCCAGCGCCGGTCATCGGCCCCTGGACCACGGGTTCGACTATTCCTTCGGCTTCATGGGCGGCTGCATTGATAACTACACCCATTTCTGCTACTGGGCCGGCCCAAACCGACATGACCTGTGGCAGAACAACCGCCGCGTTCGGCTGCCAGGCCGTTATTTCCCCGACCTCATGGTGGAAAAGGCCAAGGCCTTCATCGAGGGCCACCGCGACCGCCCCTTCTTCATTTATTTCGCCATCAACATGCCCCACTATCCGTACCAGGGCGACGTGAAGTGGCTCGACTATTACCGGGACCGGAACGTGCCCTACCCCCGGAACCTCTACGCGGCCTTCGTCTCAACCCTCGATGACCGCATCCAGCAATTGGTGCAGCACCTCGACGACTCGGGCCTGCGCCAGCGGACCATCCTGGTGTATCAATCCGACAACGGCCATTCGGTCGAGGAACGCGCCCATTTCGGCGGCGGGAGCAGCGGCCCCTATCGGGGGGCCAAGTTCAGCCTCTTCGAGGGCGGCATCCGCCTGCCCGCCATCATCTCCTGGCCCGGGCACCTGCCCGAGGGCCAGACCCGCGACCAGGTTGCCCATGGCTGCGATTGGCTGCCGACCCTCTCCGAACTGTGCGGCGTGGAGTTGCCCAAAGCCAGGCTCACCGGGCGCAGCCTCGTGCCGGTCATTCGCTCGCAGACCGCCCCAAGCCCGCACGAGGTCCTCCACTGGCGCCTGGGCGAGCAGTGGGCCGTTCGACAAGGTCCTTGGAAACTCCTGCACGCCCCCAACGACGAGGCCGGCGGCAGACTCAACCCCCGGGACAAAGAATGGTTCCTGGCCAATATCGAAGCCGACCCCGCCGAGCGCACCAACCTGGCCAGGTTGCACCCCGACCTGGTGGAACAACTGCGGAAGCTGGAACCGGAGAGGTAGGTTGGCC
This sequence comes from uncultured bacterium, assembly GCA_963749495.1. GTDB lineage: Bacteria > Verrucomicrobiota > Verrucomicrobiia > Limisphaerales > UBA8199 > CAVQND01. The sequence continues at coordinate 551,794 of CAVVMW010000006.1, read as the reverse complement.
CAGTGCCAGGGATGGGCCCGGCAGCCTCGAACCTCCGTCGCTCCGCACTCCAGGCTTGCCGAGGGCCAGCCGAGAACATATTGTCTCTCCAGTGAACCATCCAGAAGCGGAATCGGGAGAATCGGTTGCACGGTGCAGGCAGACGCCCGCGGGCGCCTCGGACCGCTTTGGTGCCATGAGAGTGCCGCACCCCATCCCGTACCAGGGCAGCAAGCGCAATCTCGCCCCGGCCATTCTCGCCTGCTTTCCGGGCAAAGTCGCCACACTCATCGAGCCGTTTGCCGGGTCTGCCGCAATCACGCTCGCTGCGTCAGCGCAGGCACTCGCTGAACGCTACATCATCAACGACCTTAACAAACCGCTCATCGATCTGTGGCAGGCGATTATCGACTCGCCCGAGGTTCTCGCCCGTCAGTACGAAACGATCTGGCGCGCACAACACCAGGATCGCCGGCAGTATTACGACAGGATTCGGGATGAGTTCAACCGGAAGGCGCGCCCGGATCGCCTGCTCTACCTGCTGGCCCGTTGCGTGAAGGCCGCCGTGCGCTATAACGCCAACGGTGAGTTCAATCAAAGTCCGGACAACCGCCGCAGGGGCGCGCTCCCGGAAACGATGCGAGGACACATTTTTGGCGCATCCCACCTGCTCCGGGGGAGAACCACGTGCCTCTCGCTCGATTACCGGGAAGTGGTGGCCCAAGCCACGCAAGACGACCTAATCTACTTGGATCCTCCGTACCAAGGCGTCTGCGGCGAGCGCGACCCGCGCTATCTGCGGGGCGTGCTCTTCGATGAATTCATCGAGGTGCTGGAATCGCTCAATTACCGGGAAATCAAGTACCTGGTTAGCTATGACGGGCGGACTGGTGACCGAGTCCATGGGCGCAAACTGCCCGACCGTTTGCGGCTTCACCTCGTCGAACTCGAAGCCGGCCGCTCCTCGCAGGCAACCTTGCTTGGCCGTACCGAAGTCACCGTCGAATCGCTGCATCTCTCGCCAGTGCTGGCGCAGTCGCTGCACCTGATGTCACCAGGACTTCATGCTCGTCCCGGAGGGACCTATGAGAATAGCCCAACGTTTCAACGTTGGGTTTAGTCAAACAAAGGTCAACAAATCCCGAAGGGACGGTTGAAATCGTCCCCGACTCAGCCGTCCCTTCGGGACTTGTGAGGGTTTGGGCGCTCGTACCCAACGTTGAAACGTTGGGCTATTGTCGGGTGTCCCTCCGGGACAGCACTCGGCCGGGGCGGGCCGCTGAGTTCGGCCGCAAATCCTGGGGATAAGCGTCGCTGCACCTGCGCCGCCGTTACTCCACCCCGCTGGCCTTCCTGGCGCGGGCGAGGACCTCGCGGGCCTTGGTCCGGGCGCGGGTGGCGCCGTCGCGGAGGACTTGCTCGACGCAGCCGAGGTTCGCGGCCAGTTCCGCGCGTTTGGCGCGGGCGGCGGCGAAGTGCTCCCAGTAGTATTGGAAGAGGGTCTTCTTGAGGTCGCCGTAGCCAAGTCCGCCGGCGCGGAGGCGGTCCTCGTAATCCGTTGCCACCTGGGCCGGGGCCACCTGCCTGAGCAACTGGATGGCCAGGTTCTTATCGGCGTCGGGCTTGGGTTCCTGCGGGGTGCGGCTGTCCATCACGATGCCCATGACCTGCTTGCGGAGGGCCTTTTCCTCGCCGAAGATATCGATGGTATTGCCGTAGCTCTTGCTCATCTTCTGGCCGTCCGTGCCCGGAATGGCGGCCGTGGCCTCCTGGATCTGGGGCTCGGGCACGACGAACGTCTGCCCATACTGCTCGTTGAACTTGATGGCGATGTCGCGCGTCACCTCCACATGCTGCTTCTGGTCGCGGCCCACCGGCACGATGTTCGAGTCGTAAATGAGGATGTCCGCCGCCATCAACACCGGGTAGGCAAACAGGCCGAAGTTGGGTGAAATGCCCCGGGCCAGCTTGTCTTTGTAAGAGTGGCACCGCTCCAGCAGGCCCATCGGCGTGACCGTCCCGAGCAGCCAGGTCAATTCCGTCACCTCCGGCACGTCGGACTGGCGGAAGAACACCGTTCGCTTGGGGTCCAGCCCGCAGGCCAGGAAATCCAGCGCCACGTCCAGCGTGTTCCGGCGCCGCAGCTCCGGGTCGAACAGCGAGGTCATCGAATGGTAGTTGGCGATGAAATAATAGGCCTCGCCCTGCTCCTGCAAGGCGAGCGACTGGCGCATCATCCCAAAATAATTGCCCAGGTGCAGCGCGCCCGAGGGCTGGATGCCTGATAAGATTCGCATCCCATAGAGTAACCAGGAAGCCCGGGGCTGGCAAAGCAGGAAAAACCGCGCTGCTATGAGTGCGGTTCTTCACAGCTTGCGCGAGTCAATTGCGCGCGACGAGTCTCCGGCCGGCTTCGGCGGCCTTGAAGGCCGTGAGGATCAGACTCTCCGGCGTGAGGGCGGCGAAGCTCCCTTGGGTGCCCGGCAACGTGCCGCGGCGGCCCGGCAGCTTGTCTCTGGACTTGAGCTCCGCCACCTCGATGCGCTTTGCGCATGCACGCAGGCGTAGCCGGTTGCCGGAAGGTAACCGAGCAGTTGCTCAGGTTCCTCAAGACGGACCCTGGAGCTCGGTAGTTCTTCTTGAAACCAGGCGCATGATCATGGCAGTGTGTCGTCCGAGAATTGTTCAGGGCCTCGAGAGCGAGCAACCTCCTGTTTCGTTCAGGACAGACGGGGGCTGCAACGAAGAGACGCCCCGCACTCGCAAGAAGTATGTCAAAGAAAACCTATGAGGCATTTCGGTCGCTGAAGATGTTCGACCCGGACAGCGGCATGGGTGAGGTGGTGGTCGGCCAGCAAAAGGCCAGCGGCGCCGGCGGCATAATGACAGTGGGGGTCTTCCTCGTGGATGCCTTTTGCCTGGGTGTCAAGGACGCCTTCATGACCCGGATGCCGGCTGCCAACTGGGAGAGTTTCCTGGACCGCGTCTTCCGGGAGGGCAGGGAGCCCCTCGCTCCAGCCTGCGCGAAAAAGCTGATCGAGGATGCCATCGCCTACGCCCGAAGCTTCGGTCTGGAGCCGCACCCTGATTACAAGCGAGCCAGCCATGTGCTGAGCGGAATCGATTCGACTGAGTGCCGCACGACCTTCACCTTCGGCCAGGAGGGCAAGCCGCTTTACATCCAGGGGCCGCACGACTCGCCGGAATTCGTCAAGCGCGTGATGGACGCCCTGCGCAAACACACTGGACAGGGCCCGGAGAAACCCCACTTCATAGTCAGGGCGGACCGTGTGAACCCGGAAGACCTTCAGGGTTGACGCGCAGCCAGCCAGCAAAACCTGGGTGCCGGCCACTGCGACTAAATGCGGATATTTCATGACTTTGGTATCTTTGTCGCAACCTTTGTCGCAGCCCTTGTCGAGCGGAGCCGGGGTTCGACAAAGGCCGCGACAAAGGCTGCGACAAAGGCCGCGAAAGTCACTCAAAGTGCCGTGCAGCGGCCCCCTTCCGGGTGATGGCTCGTTCGATTCTGCTCCAATAGCGTTGCCGGCTCTGCGGCACCCGCCGCTGGATCTCGTTGCCGGCGAGCGTGGCTTTCAACTGAGCCAATTCGGCCAGGAGTGATCGCGCCTCCGTGCCGCCGCCCAGCACTCCCGCAGCAGATTGGATTTCGTTTCGCCGTGGGTCTATCATGCATCGATTCTCCGCGGGGTTTGCCTCCGGACTCCCTGAACAATTAGACGCTCTGGCGCAGAGGATTATTCGCCCGGGATGGGACGCCAACGGCATCCTTCATACCAGCCCTTGAGGAAATAGAGGGTTTGCCCTTGACCCGGCGGCCATGCTAAAACCGGGCGGCATGAGATACCACTAAGCCGTTGGGGCGAATAAGAACCAGGCGCTCCCGTGAACACCGTTGCCGGCGCAACCTCGGCAGCCCGCCATATACCTTGGCGTGAGAAGATCAGCTACGGTCTGGCCGATATGGGGTTCAATTTCTTCTGGGCCAATATCGCCACCTTCCTGATGATCTTCTACACGGATGTCTTTGGCATCTCCGCCGCCGCCGCGGGCTCCATGCTCTTTGCCATCAAAGTGGTCAATGCCTTCACCGACCCCGTCATTGGCGCCGCCGCGGACCGCACCCGGACGCGCTTCGGCAAGTTCCGTCCCTACTTGATCTGGATGGCCCTGCCCCTGGCCTGCGCCGGCGTCCTCACTTACACCACGCCGAACCTGAGCGGCGGCGGAAAACTGCTCTGGGCCTACGGCACATACCTCCTGATGATGACCTGCTACACCGGCATCAACATCCCCTACAATGCCCTCTCGGGCGTCATGTCGGGCGATCCTCAGGAGCGCTCCACCATCAACGGCCTGCGCTTCATCTTCGCCTTCACTGGCAGCACGCTGGTGACCTCGCTCACGCCGTTCCTGGTGAAATGGCTGGGCCGGGGCAACCCGCGATTGGGTTGGCCCCCGACCATGATGTTTTGGGGCATTGCCGCCTCGTGCATCTTCGCAGTGACCTTTTTCAATACCCGCGAGCGCATTACCCCGCCTCCCGCTCAAAAGACCCGCGTCTGGCAGGATGTGAAAGACCTGGCCCATAACGGTCCCTGGATGGTCCTGTTCGTCCTGGCGCTGATCATCATGATCACGATCACGCTGCGCAGTTCGACTGCCACCTACTACTGCAAATATTATGTCCGGCGCCCCGAACTGGCGGGAACGCTCGTGGCCGCCTACACGATGGCGGCAGCGGCCGGCGCCTCGCTCACACCCCTGCTGACGCGCTTCCTGGACAAAAGGGTCTTGTTGATGATTCTGATGAGCGCCACGGGCCTTCTGTCCATCGTGTTTTTCTTTGTTCCAAAGGACCAAATCGCCTCGATGTTCGCCCTGCAAATCGCCATGGGCCTTGTGCTTGGCCCCAAATCGCCGCTGGCCTTCGCCATGTATGCCGATACGGCCGACTACACCGAATGGCGCACGGGGCGCCGGGCGACCGCCCTCACCTTCGCCGCCGCCACCTTCTCCCAGAAACTCGGCACGGCCCTGGCGGCCGTGACGATGGGCTGGGTATTTACCGGCCTCGGCTACGTGGCCAACGTCGCCCAGACTCCCAAATCTCAGACCGGCATCATCCTTTTGATGTCGCTCATCCCCGCCCTGTTCGCGTTCCTGGCCGCAGCGGTGATGATCTTCTACAAGCTGGATAATAAGACCCTGTCCCAAATCCAAACCCACCTGGAGCAGCGAAAAACCGCTTCGGCAACCGCCAAACCGGCCCAAGTTAATGAGTAATCCGGCGCTGCAACCTACCCATAACGGCGAGCGCTTCGAGCTCGACAACCCCTTGGACCTTCCCCGCGCTGCAGGCTTCCTGTGGAACCGGCGCATGCTGCTCCAGATCACTTGCCGCGGCTATGCCGTCGCCCAGTTCATGCAGCCGGAGCCGGCCAAATACGCTTACGCCCCCAACCTCGAAGCCAGGTCCTTCATGCAGCCGGAGCAACCCTATTACTCCCACCACCCCGGCCGCTTCTTCTACGTGAAGGACGAGCAGACCGGCGCGCTGTTTTCCGCTCCTTACGAACCCGTCCGCGCCCCGCTCGATCGCTTCACGTTCTCCGTGGGCAAGAGTGACATTCGCTGGAGCATCGAGAAGGATGGCGTCGCTCTGGAGATCGTTGTTGGGCTCGCCGCCGACGACGTGGTCGAACTCTGGAGCGTGCAGGTCCGCAACCGCTCCGCCCGCCCGCGCAAGCTGAGTCTCTACCCCTATTTTCCCATAGGCTACATGAGCTGGATGAACCAGTGCGCCCAATACCGCCCGGACCTGGCCGGCATCGTCGCCGCCTGCGTGACCCCCTATCAACGGGTGGACGACTACTTCAGCCAAAGGAGTTTCAAAGACAAAACGTTCTTCCTCGCGGATCGAGCGCCGGCAGCCTGGGAGGCAAGACAGGAGGCCTTCGAAGGCGAAGGCGGTCTGCACCATCCAACCGGCGCCCAGCAGCCAGAGCTCTCCAAAGGCGACGCCCTCTACGAGACGCCGTTGGCCGTCCTGCAATACCGCCTGCAACTGGCCCCCGGCCGGGGCGAGGACTACCGCTTCATCTTCGGTCCGGCGTTTGACGATGCGGAGATAATCGCCTTGCGCGACAAGCACCTCGGCGCCGAAGGCTTCGCGCGCGCCGCCGCCCAATACGCCGCACACATCGCCCAGGGCAAAGGCTGCCTCAAAATCCAAACCCCGGACCCCGTCCTGGACAACTTCGTCAATCACTGGTTGCCGCGCCAGGTCTTCTATCATGGCGACGTCAACCGCCTCACGACCGATCCGCAGACCCGCAATTACCTCCAGGACAACATGGGCATGAGCTACATCCAACCCCAGGTTGCCCGCGCCACGTTCCTGCGCGCACTCAGCCAGCAGGAAGCCGGCGGCGCCATGCCCGATGGCATCCTCCTGGCCCAAGGCGCAACCTTGAAATACATCAACCGGATTCCCCATGCCGACCATTGCGTCTGGCTGCCCGTTTGCCTCAAGGCCTACCTGGACGAAACCAACGACTATGCCATCCTGCGCGAGCCAGTGACCGACGCCCAGAGCCGCAGCCTCACTGCCTTCGAGCGGATTACCCACGCCATGCGCTGGCTGCTCCAGGCCCGCGACCAGCGCGGGTTGAGCTACATCGGCCAGGGCGACTGGTGCGACCCCATGAACATGGTGGGCTACAAGGGCAAAGGCGTCTCCGGCTGGCTCTCGCTCGCCACGGCCTACGCCCTGAACCTTTGGGCCGAGATCTGCGCGGATGAAAACGCCCCCCAACTGGCGCAACAATTCAGGACCGGCGCCCTCGAGATCAACCAGGCCGTCAACACCTGGCTTTGGGACGGACGATGGTTCGCCCGGGGCATCACCGACGACGGTGTCATCTTCGGCGCCAGCAAAGACAAGGAAGGCCGCATCTTCCTCAACCCGCAAAGCTGGGCCATTCTCAGCGGGGCCGCCAATGAAGCGCAGCGCCGCCTCATTCTCCAGGCCGTAGCCGAGCACCTCGAAACCCCCTACGGCGTCATGCTCCTCGGCCCCGCCTTCACCGCCATGCGCGACGACATCGGCCGCGTCACCCAGAAATTCCCCGGCTCGGCCGAGAATGGTTCGGTCTATAACCACGCCGCCGCGTTTTACATCTGCAGCCTCTACACCGTCGGCGAGCGCGACCGCGCCTTCCGCCTGCTGCGCCAGATGATCCCCGGCCCGGATGCCGCCGACTACCGCCGGCGCGGCCAACTGCCGGTCTATATCCCCAATTACTACCGCGGGGCTTATTCCCAACACCCGCGCACCGCCGGCCGCTCCAGCCACTTGTTCAATACCGGCACCGTCTCGTGGTTCTACCGCTGCCTCGTCGAGGGCCTCTTCGGCCTCAGGGGCGACAGGCAAGGCCTGGTCATCCAACCCCAACTGCCCACACACTGGGACCACGCCAACGTCACCCGCGAATTTCGCGGCGCGACCTTCCATGTCGAAATCCGCCGCCAGCCTGGCATTTCTGCTACCCAAGTGACCGCCGACGGCCACCCCCTGCCCGCCAACCACCTCACCAACCCGCAGCCCAACAGAACCTATGACCTCCACGTCAGCATCCCCGCCTGAATAGAGAAACCACGGAATACACGGAACACACGGAAGGAGGGCCTTTTCCCGTGTATTCCGTTCCGTGGTTCTCAAAAAAGCCCCACCACGCACGCTGAAGCGTTCGGGCTATTCTCAGGCATCCCCCCGGGATGAAAGGCCAGTGAGCAAGGCACGTCCGGTTACCTTGAACCTGGTCCAACAGGCGGCCAGACCTTCTCGATCACCCCCAGGTCCACGAGCCAGACCTCACCGCGAGCGGGCACGCTTTTCCTCCTCGTCGAGCGCCGCGAAGGTGACGAGGGCGCTTTCGGCAATGTCCTCGTCCCTCAGTGGTTGACCGTAGAGTTCCCAGGCCGGCTTTACGGCGAACCACCGCTCCAATTCCCGGCACAACGCCCGTTGTTCGTCCGGGGGCAGTCCCTCAGACTGTTCCAAAATCGCCTCAGCCTTCGCGCTCATGCTCATAACCAAACCCACCGCCGGTTGCACTGAAAAGATTCGATTCGACCGAGCTCAAGCGCAATTCCCAGGGCCTTCGGCGGTTGGCTTTGGCAGTTGAAAGACCACAACGAACTCCGGATCATCCGCCTCTGCGAGGCCCTCCGCAACTGCTTCGGCCAGCGCAACGAAGATTCCATCGGGCTGTGATCAGATGGCCCTCCGCCATCCCCTCCTGTCCGGCCCGTGGCCGAGCCGCCGAGAGAGGTAACGCCCTGGATTTGGATCGGCTCGGCCACACCGAACCACTTCATCGAGTCAGCGGATCAGGCTTCCCCGGTTGTTTCTGGTTCAACTGGCGCGGCCGCGTCAATCCCCACGGGCGCTTCAAAGGATGGGGGCCGACACTTTTGTGGTGCAATCGTCCGCGCCGCATGCGAGGGTTGCGCAACGTTGACAGCGTGCCGGACCAATTCACAAAAGAGAAGCGTGCCCAAGTGATGGCCGCCATCCGCTCGCGCGGCAACAAAGCGACCGAGCTTAGGCTCGCGGCCATCCTCCGCGCAGCGGGCCTCACCGGTTGGCGCAGACACCAACCCTTACCCGGGTGCCCTGACTTCATTTTTGGCCGGCAACGCTTGGCCATTTTCGTGGACGGCTGCTTCTGGCATGGCTGCCGCTGGCACTGCAGAATGCCTCAGGGTAATCGGGAACACTGGCAGAACAAAATCTCCCGCAATGCAGCGCGGGACCGCAGCACCAACCGTTTGCTGCGCCAAGCCGGCTGGCGGGTGCCCGCCACGGGCTCCCCGGCGCTCGGCTCCCCGTTACCTCGGACCAGTGTTGACAATGCGCGAACTAACAGAAAGCACCATCCATGCTCCTCGATCCGCACCAAATCGCACCGCGAGAGAAACTGATTCTCACCGGACTTTACCTCTCGAAGTACGACACCGTTGGGCTCAACGAACTTGGCTTCGACAGCTTCATCGAAGCGTTCAATGTTATCGGCTACGCACTAGGCCACAAGCCAGCCTCAATCAAGAATTACCGCGATGAATTCGACCCGCTGTTTCCGAACAAGCGGAAGGGGTGGCACAAGCGCCCAACGCGCGCGTATTGTCTAGAAGTCTTTGAGGACTACAAAGACCTGGACCTCGCGACATTCACTGCACTAATAAAGTCATTTGCTGGTTACGACGAGAGTGCCTGGAGCGAGCTGGAGCCGAAGCGCGACCTGACAAAGGGAGAGTCCTTGTTTGCCAGGAGGCTCGTTACGGGCTTGGCGGCGGAAAACTATTTCCAATCGGTGTTCCAAACTCTCTGGCAGTTCAAAAACTGCACGCTCGAGAACACCACCCGAGTAGGCTGTGGGTACGACTTCCGCCTTCACCCTCCTACCCCCGACGATTTCCTTGCTGTGGAGGTCAAAGGCCTCGCGGAGCGAAGCGGCGGCCTTTCCCTCACGCCAAAAGAATACGAAATGGCTTCGGCGCTCGCAGGCCGGTTCTTCCTCTTCGTAGTCAAGAACTTTCGAGAATCACCATTTCACATAATTTACTGTAACCCTCTTTCGACCGCGCTCCGCTTCACGAGGAAAGAACCACAGTTCATGTCTCCTGGTTGACCACGGTTTAGATCATGCCCGCGCGCATTGTGGATCATTCGCGCGACCTCGCGATGGTCCCTCCTAGCCGTGAGGCCGTCTCCGGCCCATAGCCGCCCCGAGCAATTGTGCGTGCAACAAGGGCGGCGCTGGACTAATTTGGCGGTATGAATCGCATAACGATTGATCCGGAACAATGCGGCGGACGGCCGTGCATCAGGGGCATGCGCATCCGTGTGGTTGACGTCCTGGACCTGCTGGCAAACGGATTGACTCCTCAACAGGTCCTGGGGGAACTCCCCGACCTCGAGCTCGAAGACATTCAGGCCTGCCTCAAGTACGCCAGCCGCAAGCTAAACCATCCAATCTTAGTCGCGCCATGATCTGGGTCGACGCCCACATCTCCCCGGCAGTGGCCGCATGGATCGCAGCCAAATTCGGCCACCCCGCACAATCAGTGCGCGAGCTCGGATTGCGCAATGCCAAGGACAAAGACATTTTTGTCGCTGCCCGCCGAGCCAACGCCATCGTAATGACCAAAGACTCGGACTTCGCCGAGATGGTGGAGCGGCTCGGCCCACCTCCGTCGGTGATCTGGCTCACCTGCGGCAACACCAGCAACTCAGCACTGTGCAGCCTCTTAAAAACGACCCTACCGAGGGCCATCCAGCTCATCAGCGGTGGGGATAAGCTGGTGGAAATTTCAGGCAAGAGTTGAATCCCCCATGCCCTATATTGCCGCGGCCCAACACCTCCCGCCCCAGCGGCGGTCATCGCCTTTGAACACACCATTTCCCCTTTCGCCTGAGGAGGAAGAAGCCATCAATGCTCTCGGTGGCTTTGAGCTCGTTGCCGCAAAGGCAGATCGCGTTCTGCAGGAACGAGGGTTCCAGCGAGGCCTGTTCACGCGTGGCGTGAGAAGACGAATCAGTGCTGGGCGCGCCGTTCAGAAACGGCAGATCGTGTTTCGCATAGACGCCGGCAAGTCCCTCTGCGCTAGCATCAACGATTTACTCGCCCAGGCCGGCGAACTCCAAATTACAGGCGGGGGTACGGATTACGTGGGTGCCATGCTCCAGCATCTTGTCGGTGCTAAACTCGACCTCGTGGTAGGTCCAGGCAAAATTGAACACCACGGCTTTTCAGTTGCCGACCATTCGACCGACCGCCACGCAGATTACCAGCTTGAAGCCGTCGTCATCCACGTAACCACGCATCCAACAGAAGCGCTCGTCAGGAAATGCGCCGAGAACATCAGGGCAGGACTCAAACCACTGATAATCACCCTTGGCGAAGCTGTCCGGCCTGCCGAGTTCATCCTAAAAACTTTCGAGCTAAAGGATCGAGTTGACGTGCTGGACGCTGTTTAGTTCCTCACGGCGAATGTTTACGAGCGCAGCCTCTTCAAGGCCGAGGTATGCAAAGTCACTCTGGCGGCTCTGCTGGCCCATTACAACGCCATAGTTGACGACTGCGAAACCGACCCGTCGCTCCGGGTCAAACTAGGTACTCAGCTGCCCCGGTCACCGAGCCATGCTCCCCGCTTCGGACCACCTTCGCGAGGACCGCTCAGAGAATCCGGCAGCGCCGGCACCCCACCAGGCGGGGGCCGAGTGGTCAACGTGGGAGCCTCGGGCTGCGGTTCTGCTGGCGGCTCAGTGGCTTCGCGCTGCCGCGTACCGGTGGCAAGCCGATCACGCAGCTTGGGTCGCTCGGCCTGCGGGAGCCCTTCATCGAGGGTGCTGGCTGCTTGAGGGGCCCGCCGCCACGCTCAAGCTGACGGGGAAAGTGACAAGAACCAGGGCGTCACACTCAAGCCGCCCCAATTGTCCGGGCGGTGGTTTGCCAGGAAGACCCGTTGCAACGTGGCGTCGTAGGGCACGAGCGCGGTCCAGAGCACGCCGGGGTTGTTTCTCCAGCGCGGGTCGGCTGCACCGCCGTCAATCCGCTGGAACTTGGCCCGGGAGACCTGCTGGTTCCACATGAAGTCGCGGTTGGTGGCGATGAGACGGTTGATGTCCGCCTTGTCTCAGAAAGGTCCGTCGTAACATCATGCGAGAGACCTTATACTCAGGCCGGGACCGAGGGACAGCCCGTTCTGCTTATTGGCGGGCGCATCCTGACAGTGCCCCCGGAGTGCGCCCGTCCCCGGGCGCAGCAGCGACGGAGTGGGCAGGCGCGCTGGAGTGTTTGACCGCTGCCCTGGCTCCGGAGGTTGCTGCGCCCGGGGACGGGCGCACTCCGGTCCGGCCCCCGGGCGGTGGGTCCGGTGTTGGGATACGCCCTCCCGTGACCACACAGCAGCTTTGTTCTTGGCCGCGAGCCGGATCGCGGCTACATTACTCTCCGTGGACTGGGCAGAGACCATCCGCCCTCGGCGGCAGTTGAACGCCGAAGCGCGGCGGCGGACTCGCTGGGGACGTGTCCGGCGGGCTGGTGAAGCGCGGCGGGCCGGGTTGCCCTCCTGACAAATATGGTGGACTATCGCAAAATCATCACCATCGAACCGGGCAAGCGGGGCGGCAAACCCTGCATCCGAGGGATTCGCATCACCGTCGGGGACGTCCTGGGCTGGCTGGCGGCGGGGATGAGCCATGGGGAAATTATTGACGACTATCCTGACCTCACCGAGGAGGACATTCGCGCCTGCCTGGCCTACGCGGCCGACAAAGAGCGGCACGCCATGATCGCCTTCTCACCGCATGAAGCTGTTGTTTGACCATCACTTCTCGATTGCACCGGGGCATTGCGCGGGTGTCACTTGACGAAGTGGGCCGCGCGGAAGATGGTAAGGCCGGTGGACGCCCGTTTGTAATCTTGCACTTAGCGACACACGATCGGCCGATGAAAAACTCAGAGCCAGCAAAGGCGGGGGCATGGTCCCGGCGGACATTTCTAAAGAGCCTGGGCACGACGGCCGTGGCGACGGCTGCCGCGCAGGCGGAGGCTGTCGCCACGGAACTGGAGGAGGCGGGCGCCGACAAGGCGGCCTGCCCGGGGGCGGTGCCGGTGGCCCTGAACGTGAACGGCCAAACCCTCAAGCTCTCATTGGAGCCGCGGGTCACGCTGCTGGAGGCCTTGCGCAATCACTCCGGCCTGACCGGCTCGAAAGAGGGCTGCGATTGCGGCACGTGCGGGGCCTGCACGGTGCTCCTGGACGGCGCCCCTATCTATTCCTGCATGATGCTCGCCATCGAGGCGCAGGGCCGCTCCATCACGACCATCGAGGGCCTGGCCAAGAACGGGGAGTTGACCAAGGTCCAGCAGGCCTTCCTGGAAACGGACGCCCTCATGTGCGGTTATTGCACGCCGGGCTTTGTCATGAGCGTGACCGGGCTGCTCAATAAGAATCCGCAACCCACCGCCGGCGATGTGCGGCACGCCTGCGCCGGCAACCTTTGCCGCTGCGGCACTCACCCCCGCATTCTCAGCGCCGCCCTCCGCGCCTCCGGCGCTGCCGACGCCAGGACGGGAGGTGATTGACCATGCGTAAATCGGAACAACCAACGTTGGCACACTCATACGGTTTCTGGACCTTTGTCGCGGCCTTTGTCGCGGCCTTTGTCGAATGCGCCATTTTTCGACAAAGGCCGCGACAAAGGCCGCGACGAAGGTTGTGCCGAAGTTACGTGGTTCCATTTAATGGTCCTGAACACAAATACGATGACTCATGAGCACTAGCTGGCCCGCCGAAACCAAGTACATCAGCCGGGACACCCGCCGCGTAGATGGGCCGGTGAAGGTGACCGGGCGCGCGCGCTATGCCTCCGACATCCAGGCCCAAGGCTGGCTCTACGGCATGATCTTCCGCTCGAAATGGCCCGCCGCCCGGATCGCTCGCATCAACCTGGAAAAGGCGCTCAAGGTCCCCGGCATCAAGGCCGCTCTGACCGTGCAGGAGGGCGAGCGCACGGTTCGTTTCTACGGCGAAGAGCTGGCCGCGGTGGCCGGCACGACCAAACAGGCCTGCCTGGACGCGCTGCGCGCCATCGAAGTGGAGGCCAAAGAACTGCCCTTTGTGGTCCACGAGGACGAAGCGAGGAAGCCCGACTCGCCCAGGGTCTGGCCCGAGGCGGCGAACGCCTCGAGGCCCGGCGCCCGCCAGGAGGGTGACGTGGAACGGGCCTTTAGCGAATGCGCCGCGGTGGTGGAGGGCCTCTACACGACCCCGGTGCTGCTTCATCAGCCGATGGAGACTCACGGCAATACCGTTTCGTGGACGGACGAGGGCCTGACCGCCTGGGCCTCGACCCAGGGCATCAGCAGTGTGCGCGATGGTTTGGCGGGCGGCCTCCGGCTCGAACAGAGCAGCGTGCGGGTCATCACCGAGCACATGGGCGGGGGCTTCGGCTCCAAATTCGGCGCCGGGGTGGAAGGGCTGCTGGCGGCGCGGCTTTCCCGCGCGGCCGGGGCGCCGGTGCGGCTGATGCTGACGCGCTTCGAGGAGGCGCTGGCGGTCGGCAACCGGCCGTCGAGTGTTCAACGGATCAAGCTCGGTGCCAAGGCCGACGGCACGCTGCACGCCTACGAGATGGAGTCTTACGGCACTGCCGGCATCGGCGCCGGCGCGGCATCCGAGGGCGGGGGCGGCGGCGCTGAATTCCCGGCCCCTTACATCTACAAGGTGCCCAACGTGCGCGTCCGGCAAGCTACCGTGGCCGTCAACGCCGGCTCGGCCCGCGCCTTTCGCGCCCCCGGCCACCCGACGGCTTCCTTCGGCATGGAGAGCATCATGGACGAGCTGGCGGTGAAGTTGGGACTGGACCCGTTGGAGCTGCGGATCAAGAACGATCCCAACCCGGTCCGCCAGCGCGAATACAAGGCCGGCGCCGAGCGCTTCGGCTGGAAACAGAAATACAAGCCGCCCGGCAGCTCGCCCGGGCCGGTCAAGGTGGGCGTCGGCTGCGGCAGCGCCTCCTGGGGCGGCGGCGGCAGCCGGCGCACGCAAGGGGAGGCCCAAATCAATCCCGACGGCAGCATCGAGCTGCGCATGGGTGTGCAAGACCTGGGCACCGGCACCCGCACGGTGATGGCTGTGGTCGCCGCCGAGGTGCTCGGGCTCAAGCCGGAGCAGATTGGGGTGAAGGTGGGCGACACGCGGTTTCCACCCGGCCCGGGCAGCGGCGGCAGCACCACCTGCCCTTCGGTCGCCCCGACTGTCTTCGATGTCTGCACCCAGGCGCTGCGCCAACTCCAGGCCCAGACCGGGGTGAGCGACGCGCGCGGCCCCAACTGGTTCGCCGCCTGCAAGCAGCTCGGGGTCAGTCCGCTGGTGGTCCACGGCCAATGGCAGGAAGGGCTTTCCTCGGAGGGCGCCGGCGGCGTCCAGTTCGCCGAGGTGGCCGTGGACACCGAGACCGGCTTCGTCGCCGTCAGGAAGATCACCGTCGCCCAGGACTGCGGGTTGATCATCGATAAGCTGACGACGGAAAGCCAGGTCAATGGCGGCGTCATCATGGGCATGGGCTACGCGCTTTATGAAGAACGCGTCATGGACGACCTCTCCGGGGTGGTGCTCAACCCGAATTTCGAGACGTACAAACTGCCCGGCCTGGCCGATGTGCCGGACATTGACATCGTGCTCCTCAACATGCCCGAGCGCGGCGTCATCGGCATCGGCGAGCCGGTGACCATTCCGACCGCCGCCGCCATCGCCAATGCCGTTGCCAATGCCCTGGGCGCGCGCGTCCCCAGCCTGCCCATCACACCGGCCAAAGTCCTGGCCGCCCTGGGCAAGGTGCCCAAACCCTCCGCCGCCTGACCATGAAAGCCTTCGCCTACGCAACCGCGCCCTCACCCGAAAGCGCTCCCCGGTTGGCCGCCGACAACGGCCACTACCTGGCCGGTGGCAACGACCTGTTCGGGCCGGCTCAAGGAGTACCTCACCGACGCCACGATTCTCGTCAATATCAAGGCCCTGCCCGGTCTGAACCGCATCGAGCCGGGTCCTGAACACTGGACCATCGGGGCGCTGGCGACCATCGCGCAAATCGAAGACCACCCTGAGCTCAAGCGGGCCTTTCCCGGCCTGCACGCTGCCGCCGCGGAGGTCGGCTCGCAGCAGATCCGCAACGTCGCCACCCTCGGGGGCAACCTCGCGCAGCACTCCCGCTGCTGGTACTACCGCCAGCGCGATACGGTTTGCCTCAAGAAACAGGGCGACCTCTGCTATGCGCGCCACGGCGAAAACCGCTATCACACCCTCTTCTCCGGCAATACCTGCATCAGCCCGGTCGTGTCGAACCTGGCCGTCGCCTTGGCGGCGCTTGAGGCCACGGCCATCGTCCAGCGCGGCGGCCAGGCGCTACGCCAGAGCATGGCCGAGCTCTATGCCGGGGCCTGGGAGAATCCGACCCGCCACAACTCGCTCAACCCCGGCGACCTCATCCTGCGCGTCGAAATCCCAACCGCGCGCCCCCGGAGCGCCTATTTGCAGGTCAGCGACAAGCAGGCCTTTGACTGGGCGCTGGTCAGTTGCGCGGCCGCCGCAGTTGTGGCCGAGGGCAAACTCCAGCAACCGCGCGTTGCCCTGGGCTGCATCTCCCCCGTGCCTCACCAGGTCGCCGCCGCCAACGCCTTCCTGGAAGGCAGGACCCTCGACGAACCAACCGTGTCGCAGGCGGCGGATTTGATCCTCCGGGGCGCCCAGCCCCTCGCGCACAACGGCTACAAAGTCCCTCTGGCCCACGCCCTCATCCGCCGCGCGCTCCTCCAGTTGAAAGGCTGACCGCATGAACCAGGCCCTCTGCAAACATCTTCGGACAAAAAGAATCTACCTCGAGCCGACCCCAGAGGCCGCCCTGGCCGAACAGCCGGACCGCGAGTCTTCCCCTTGCCACTACTGGTGCAACCTCACCCAGACGGCGGTGGGCAAAGACGACCGCCCGGTCCACAAGCGCAGTTGCAACTCCTCCCGCCCCTGCTTCGAGGCGTAGGGTGGGGTCTCTAGCTAGAGCCGGTCCCAAAACCCCCGAGTGGGGGGCCTTTGTCGCAGCCTTTGTCGAAACCTTTGCCGGATGGGCTCTTTTTCGACAAAGGCCCCGACAAAGGCTGCGACAAAGGTCCAGGTTTTCATCGCACCCCTTGCCATCGGGGGCTTGACGCCCCGAGACCCGCCAGAGCATAATTGAAGCATGACTGAGCAAGTGCGTTATCGGCTTGAAATCAAGGCAGAGCGCAAAGCCGGACGAGTGTGCCAGTTCAGTGGGAAGCTGGCATGATGCGGCTGGGGCTCTTTGGCGGCTCGTTCGACCCGGTCCACCTGGGCCACCTGCTGGTGGCGCAGGCGGCGCGGGAGGAGTTGGCGTTGGCGCGTCTTTTTTTCATCCCGGCGGCGCAATCGCCGTTCAAACCGGAGAGCCGCCGGCCCCGGCGGCCGAGCGGTTGCGCCTGTTGCGGCTGGCGCTGGCCGGCCAGGCGGGGTGCGAAGTGGATGACCAGGAAATCCGCCGGGGCGGGATTTCCTACACGGTGGAGACCGTTCGCGACTACGCGCGCCGCTTTCCTGAGGCGCAGCTCTATTACCTGGTAGGCGCCGACCACTTGGCCCAGCTTCCCAAGTGGCGCGAGGCGGACGAGTTGGCCCGGCTGGTGCGGTTTGTCGTCATCCCCAGGCCCGGCGGGGCGCCGGAGCCGGGGCAGGGGGCGCTGCCCGCCCCGTTTGAGGGGAGCACGCTGAGCGGTTTTCCGCTGGGCGTTTCCTCCTCGCAGATACGGGCGCGGGTCAAGGCGGGGCTGCCCATCGAGGCGCTGGTGCCCGGCGCCGTCGCCGAGGCCCTTCGCAACAATCGGCTTTATCTTTGAACGGACCTGGCACTATATTGCGGCAGATGGATTCGAGAAAACTGGCCTTGCTCTGCCGGGAACTGGCGGACAACAAAAAGGCCGATGACATCGCGGTTCTGGACGTGCGCAAGGTGTCGTCCGTCACGGATTACTTCGTGATTGCCTCCGGCACCAGCGAACCGCACCTGCGGGCCATCGTGGACGAGATCACCGACAAGCTGCGCGAAGAGCACGATCTGCGGCCCAGGGCCGTGGACGGCACACTCCAAACCGCGTGGGTCGTCCTGGACTTCTTCGATGTGATCGTCCACGTCATGCGCCAGGACGTGCGTGAGCGTTACGACCTGGAGTCGCTGTGGGGCGACGCCCCGCGCGTCAAGCCCCGGCGGCGCGCCACAGCCCACACGCAGCCGGCGTAGGGGACGGAGTCCCCAGGGCCGCCCAGCACTAATCCGGCTTGGGCGGGGTCTCGTTGGCGTACTTGACCATCTGGTCGAGCAGCTTCTTGAAGTCCTCCAGTCCGGGGGCCGGGATGATAATCGTGTCCCGCCGCCCGCCGACATCTTCAGTGATGCGGAGGAACCGGCCGCGGGAGTTCTCTTTCAAGGCGAAGACGAACGTCTTGCGTTCGATCTGAACCTTGTCCGACTTCAGGGTATCTTCGTTAACCGGTGGCTTCGGGGCGGCGCCGTAGGAGCGGTGGCCGTATGGCGAGGGGCGATCGTTAGAAATCATACACTTACTGGGTCCGGGCCGCCCTGACGGCAACCCAATCTCATCCTAATCATAAAGTTAGAGTCTATTGTTTGTCAACTCCGGAACTTGGTGGTGCTCACGTACCGAGTTGAATCAGGCGGGTTGGCCATTCGCCATAGATAAACCCCCAACCCGCCGACCACCATGAAATTGAGCACTTCCGCCGCACCATGCCAAGCACGAAATTCGCGGAGGGCGGATTTGCGGGTTTCGGGAGGGGTCCTCAGCCCGTAGGCCAGGCGGTGGGCGGCCCCCGAGGCGGGCTGCAGCCAGAGGCCGGCCGCCAGGTTGGCGGCCAGCAGGCCCAGCAACAACCACCGCCAGAAGCGCGCGGGCACCTGGCCCAGATAGAGCCATTCGGCCACGGCGTGCAGCACCGCCACGGCGCAGCAAACCAGTTGCAATTGGAAATACCGCCGGTCCACCAACTGGGCGATGGCCACCGAGTAGTAGGGATAGTTGCCGGGCGTGAGCAGCTCCTGCATTTGCCTGGAGGCCAGGGCCGGCCCGGCCCCGAACGTTTGGAAAACGGCGGCGCCAAACCACACCGCAGCGTTCAACAGGCCAATAAATCTCAAAAAGCCGATCACGGCCGAACCATATAGGGCAAAGCCCCCCCTATGCCAAGGGCAGAAATCAGCAATGACGAATGACGAATGACGGATAGCCGGGTGCTGGGCCTGGTCATTCGTCATTCGTCATTCGTCATTCGTCATTCGTCATTGGTCATTCCGCCTACAGGACATTGGCGGCCAGCTCGGCCAGTTCGGAGCGCTCGCCTTTTTGCAACTCGATGTGGGCGGCAATCGGTTCGGTGCGGAAGCGGCTGACGACGTAATTGAAGCCGTTGGAGGAGGAATCGACGTAAGGATTATCGATCTGGTAGGGGTCGCCGGTGAGGATGACCTTGGTGCCGTGGCCGACGCGGGTGATGATGGTTTTGGCTTCGAGTGGGGTGAGGTTCTGGGCCTCGTCGATAATCATGAATTGGTTGGCAATGCTGCGCCCGCGGATGTAGCTGAGGGCCTCGACGACGATGCTGCCGGAGCGCATGAGGTCGGCGCTGCGGCGATGCTCGTGGCCCATGTTGAGGTCGCTGAGCATCTCCAGCGCGTCGTGGATGGGCTGCATCCAGGGCGCCAGTTTCTCTTCGAGGGAGCCGGGCAGGAAACCCAGCTCCTTGCCCATCGAGATGGTCGGGCGGGCGACGACCAGCCGGCGGTACTCGCGGTCGAGCACGGTTCGCTTGAGGCCGGCGGCCATGGCCAGGAGGGTCTTGCCGGTGCCCGCCTTGCCCATCAAGGTGACCAGTTTGACCCGGTCATCGAGCAGGGCGTCGAAGGCGAAGTGCTGTTCCCGGTTGCGCGGTTTGATGCCCCACACCCCGTCGCGGGAGTCGATGATGGGCAGCAGCCGGGTCCCGCTGGTGTCCACGCGCGCCAGGGCGGTGCGTTTGGGGTTGGTCTGCTCGATCAGGGTGCAGTATTCGTTGGGAGCGTAGTGCTGGCCGCCGTTGACTTCCATCAGGCCGGCGGCGCGGAAGGCGGCGATCTGATCCGGGCCGACCGTGAGTTCGATCATGCCCGTATAGAGGTCCTTGATGAGCACGCGGTCATTCTCGTAGTCCTCGGCCTGGAGCCCGAGGGCGTCGGCCTTGATGCGCAGGTTGATGTCCTTGCTCACCAGGACGGTCTGGCCGCGGGGCTGGGCCTTGAGGACGCTGAAGGCCAGCGAGAGGATGCGGTTGTCCACGGTGTTGTCGCTGAACAGGGCGTGGCCGTTGCGGGCCGATTTGGCCTTTTGGAAGATGATTCTCAGGTGGCCCCCGTTGGGCAGGGCCACCCCTTCGCTCAACCGCCCGACGCTCCGAAAGCCGTCGAGCATCCGCGAGACCGTGCGCGCATTCTGGCCCAGCTCGCTGGACTCGCGCTTGAAGCGGTCTATCTCCTCGATGACCTCGATCGGCAGCAGGACGTTATTGTCCTCGAACTTGAGGAGGGAGTTGGGATCGTGCAGGAGGACATTGGTGTCAAGAATGTAATTCTTTTTCACGAGCAAAGGGCTTGAGTTGGGCCGCGGTCATGCGTTTGTGCCACTGCCGGAGCCGGTCGTGGGCTGCCGGGAGGCGGTAATGGCCCGAGTGCAGAAAATTGCCCAGGATGCCGTAGAGGTCAAAGTCCGCGAAGCGCGGGCGTTGATCGAGCAGGAACGGCTTGTAGAGGAGCATCTCCTCGAAGGGCAGCAGCAGTTGCTCCAGTTGGCAGAGCAGGGCCTTGCGCTGGGTCTTCCAGGCGGCCAGGCAGCCCTGCCCGAACCGGCGCTCCTTGTGCCGCAAAAACAGCAGCCGGTCCGGCGCCGGGACAAACTCCTTCCAGTAGATGTCGTTGAGCTTGAAACCGACCGCCTCGACCTCAGTTTCGATGTAGCGCCAGAGGATGGATTGCACCCCTTCGAGTTCCCAGGGGAACAGGCCCAGTTTGAGCCGTGTGTCCAGGTATTTGGCAATAACCTGCGAGTGGTCGTTGATCTCGAAGATGACCGATTTGCCGTCCCGGAGGATGGGCACGCAGTAATAGCGTTGTTTGCTCAGCCGCCAGACCAGGGAGCGGTCGCCGTTGGGGATATTGGTGATTCTAAAGCGCATCCCGGAGAACTCCAGGATGCGGCGCTGGACGATGCAGAAGGGGCTCCAGGGAAACTGAATCAGTTCGATCATGTCATGCGTTGTCGCTCAGGGGCCAACGGGTCTGAGTGTAGGGCGGCCCATGCGGCCTGACAAGGGCAAATGCTGCCGGCCTTTACATCGTCGTGCCGGCTGACTAGACTCCAGGCATGTCTTCGGATTACGACGCAACGGAGTTCATCGACGGCGATCTGCAGGCGCACAAGACCTCGGGCTCCGCCCCCCTGCCTGGCCCGGGTTCCGAGCCGCGGGCCCCCACGCGCGAGGAGGTGGACTCGAAGGTGGCCGAGGCGCAGCAGAAACTGGCCGAGTTGAGGCGCGCACAGGAGCAACTGGAGCGCGAGCGGGCGGTGCTGGAGGAGACCCGCCGCCGGCAGGCGGAATTCCAGACCGGGCGCGTCGAGATGGTCCGCAGCCTGACCCGCGGGCTGGGCCTGCTCGAAGAGGCGGAGTTCGCCGCGCGCCGCGACGCCGAGCAGATGGCCAAGGCCCTTGTGGACCTGCGCGATGCCCTGGCCAAGGTCCAAGCCATCAACGAGGAAACCTGGACCCGGGAGAACTTCAACCTCGAACTGACTCGGGCCTTGACCACGCTGGAAAATGCGCGCATGGAGTGGAATGCCTCGCGGCTGAAGCTCCCGGTGCTGGCGGGTGAGGCGCAGTCGGCCTCCCCGGAGGCGCCCGCCGCCCGGAACGCTCCGCGCACCCTGCTGGAGACCTACACCTTTAGCGACCTGTGCCGGCTCGGCTTTGCCATCACTTGGCCCCTGGCGGTGGTCGTCGCCATCACCCTGGTCGTGCTGGCCCTATTGTTGCGCCGCTGAGTCGCCCGTCGTTATGGCCTGGCCAAAAAGAAAAACCGACCCCCTTTCGGCCCGCGCCCGCGTCCTGAAACGCGAGATCGCTCACGTCCAGGACGAGATCAAACGGCTCGACGCCCTGTTGCAGCGCAACCCCCAGACCCAGCCGCGCCTCCGCTCGACTGCCCTGCCTCACGGAAATACTCTCAGCCACACCCCCGCCGCCCCACCCCCGGCCCAGGCCACGCCCGCCCAGGAGCCCATTTTCGAGGAACGTCGACCCTAGCCGCCTCGAATCCCATGCCGACTCGGCAAACACCCTCGACCATTACAACGACCTGGGTGTGCGCAAATACGACCTGCCCGCCTTGCTCCGCCGCATCCGCAGTTGGTTCCAGGGCCCCGCGGCCACCAATCCCAAGCTCATCAGCTACCTGGCCGCCGGCGGCATCCAGGGCCTGCGACCCCTCCGCTACGAGAAACGCAAGGCCCGCAGACGCTTCATCCTCCTGGTCTGCATCCTCTTCCTGCTGCTCCTGGGGACCTTCCTCGGGCTCTACCGCAAACGCTAGGCACCGCCGGAGGCACTGATGATCTACGAAAAACGCAAGGCCCTCAGACGCTTTATCTCCCTGGTGATCATCCTGTCCCTGGTGCTCCTGGGCGCCTTCCTGGCGCTCTACAAGAGGCATTGACTGATCGGGGATTGGGAGAGGGTGAATTTTCGTTTGGCCCGGTCGTCGATTTCCCTGGCGTGAAGCGAGGGACGAGAGCCGGGTGCCGGGTGTCCTTCCCTCGACCCTCGACCCTCCGCTTGCCACGGCGGGCGGATCACTGTAATAATGGCGGCGGAACGCGGCGATGAGCATAACGGACATCCTATTGAGCAAGGGCCTGGTGACGGCGGAGCAACTGCGCGAGGCGGCGGCGGCGGCGCAGGCGCAGAAGTTGCGGGTGGACCAGG
Source organism: uncultured bacterium (assembly GCA_963749495.1). Lineage (GTDB taxonomy): Bacteria > Verrucomicrobiota > Verrucomicrobiia > Limisphaerales > UBA8199 > CAVQND01. The sequence continues at coordinate 529,132 of CAVVMW010000006.1, read as the reverse complement.
CGATTGTTCAACTGGGGTTTTTGAGCGAGCGGCAGGTGCTGGAGGTGATGGGCGAGTGCCTGAATATCCCGCTGGCCAATTTGAGCGAGGTGGTCATTGACCCGGAGACGCGGCAGGCGCTGCCCACGAAGTTCATTTTCCGCAAGCGGCTGGTGCCGATCTCGCGGGAGAACGGCGGGCTGGGCGTGGCCACCAGCGATGCCTTCGACCTGAGCGTGTTTGACGATATCCGGCTGCTGACAGGGCTGCAGGTGAAGCCGTTTTTGGCGACGCGGGACGAGATCGAGAAGCTGATCAAGGCGCATTACGGTGTGGGCGGCGACACGATCGATGAGATGGTGGGCACCGAAGGGCTGGCCGCGGCGCGCGCCAGCGGGGAGAGCAGCGAAGACCTGATGGAGATGGCCCAGGAGGCCAGCGTCATCAAGCTGGTCAACGAGATCATCGTCGAGGCCGTCCACGAACGGGCCAGCGACATTCATGTCGAGCCCTACGAGCACGAGTTGTCGATCCGCTACCGCATCGACGGCGTCTTGCAGTGCGCCTCGGTCCCGCCGCAGATCCACCAATTCCAGGCGGCGATCATCAGCCGCATCAAGATCCTGGCCAGCCTGAATATTGCGGAACGGCGGGTGCCGCAGGACGGGCGCATCAACTTCCAGATCGGCGGGCGCCAGATCGACGTGCGCGTGAGCGTCATCCCCATGCTTTTCGGGGAGGGGATTGTCATGCGCATCCTGGACAAGGCGAGCGTGCTCTTCACGTTGACCGAGCTGGGGATGGATGAGCCGACCTTCGCCTCGTTCAAGGGCCTGATCGACCGCCCGCACGGCATCATCCTGGTCACCGGCCCGACCGGCAGCGGCAAGACCACGACACTCTATGCCGCCCTCAACGCAATTGTCGGGCCCGAACTGAAGGTGCTCACGGTGGAAGACCCCGTCGAATACCACCTCCAGGGCGTGAACCAGATCCCCGTGGACCAGAAGGTGGGAATGACCTTCGAGCGCGGGCTGCGGGCCATCCTGCGCCACGACCCGGACGTGGTGATGATCGGCGAGATTCGCGACCTGGAGACCGCCCATGCGGCCATCCAGGCCTCGTTGACCGGGCACCTGGTCTTTTCGACCCTGCACACCAACGATGCCGGCTCGGCGCCCACGCGTTTGATCGACATGGGGGTCGAGCCCTACCTGGTGAGCAGCACGCTCATCGGGGCGATGGCCCAGCGCCTGGTCCGCAAGATCTGCGCCGGGTGCAAGTCCCCCTCTCCGCCCGGCTCGGTCCGCTGCCCTGCCGACCTGACGCTGGCCCCCGGCCAGGTCCTCTATCAGGGCCAGGGCTGCGAGACCTGCCGCGGCACGGGCTATCGCGGGCGAACCGGCCTTTATGAGTTGATGATCATGAACGATGCCATCTCCGAGAAGGTCATGAAATGCTCCCCGACCCTCGAGGTCGTCCAGGCCGCGCGCGCCAGCGGCCTGCGCCTCCTGCGCGAGGACGGCTGGTGCAAGGTGCGGGCGGGCGTGACGACCATCGAGGAGGTGCTCAAATGCACCGCAGTCTAGACAGCCATGGGTGAATTCCAATACAGAGCCAGGTCCGCGCAAGGCCAGACGGTGACGGGGACCCTGAACGCCGACAGCGAGGCGGCGGTGCTTCGAGTGTTGGATGAGAGGGAGCTGTTCCCGGTGGCGATCCGCAACATGGGGGGCACGAGCGATGAGAAGCGCAAGCGGCTGGCAGGGCGGATTCCCAGCCGGGACCTGGGGGTGATGTACAGTCAACTGGGCGACTTGCTCGGGTCGGGCGTGCCGCTGTTGCGGGCGCTCAATTCGCTGGTGCGCTCGACGGTCAATGCGCGGCTGTGCGAGGTCTTGAAGGAGGTCCAGGCAGCGGTGGCGGACGGCAAATCGCTGACTGAGTCGATGCGGCAGCACCCGCGCGTCTTTTCGCCCTTGCACACGGCGATGATCCAGGCGGGTGAACGGGCCAGCTTCCTGGAGCAGGTCCTGCGGAGCCTGGCGGAGTTCCTGGAGCGCCTGGATGAACTGCGCAGCAAGGTCGCCGGGGCTATGATCTATCCGGCCTTGCTGACGGTCGTCGGGACGGTGGTGATGCTCGGCGCGATGGTTTTTTTTGTCCCTCGATTCGAGCCGCTGCTCGGCGCGGTCCACAAGACGGTGCCGACGCAGTTGCTCTTCGCGTTGAGCCACTTGGTGCGGGGGTACTGGTACCTGCTGGTCTTGGGCCTTGGCGGGGCGGTCAGCCTCCTGTGGTCCGGTCTGAAGAGCGTGGCCGGACGGCGTTGGCTGGAGCGATGGCGGTTCAAGGTGCCTGTGGTGGGGACGGCGCTGCGGATGGTGGCGATCACGAGGTTTTGCCGGATCCTGGGGACGATGCTGGCCAACGGGGTGCCGATGCTCCAGGCCCTGAGCATCAGCAAAGACTCGACCGGCTCCCCCCTGCTGGCCGAACGGGTGGCGGAGGCGGCCGAGAACGTCCGCGCCGGCCAGCCCCTGACCGAACCGCTGGCGCAAGGGGGGATGTTTCCGGAACAGGTTGTCGCGATGATCAGCGTGGCCGAGGAGTCCAACCAGTTGGAGAAGGTCCTCTTGCACATTGCCGACACTGTGGAACGTCGGACCAACCGGCAGGTGGACCAGGCTGTGCGGTTGGTCGAGCCGGTCATCCTGTGCGTGGTGGCGGCGGGAATCGGTTTTTTGGCACTGGGCTTGCTACTGCCTATCTTCACAATGGCGAGCACGCTTAGCGCCAAATGAGCCCGGCGTCCTGTTGCACAGGACCCTGGATGAGCTTGGCATTTTTTTGTCGAAAGTCTTGTCGAATGGCCGGTTTTCGACCAAGATTGAGAGAAAGGCAACGATAAAGATCGCAGAAGCGACTCAAAGCCGGCTCGCCGGCCTGACGGCTTTGGTGCGGATTTGTTTCCCGGATGAATAATCCGGGCTTGAAAACCGTCTCAAAAGGGTTACACTATTTCTTGACAATATGGTTTTGAAGCAAAAGTTCCGGGCCATGCGGCCCGCGAGGCCGGCGGCAGGTTTTACCCTGATCGAGATACTCCTGGTCATCGTCATCATTTTGATGCTGGCGGGGGCCTTGGTGGTGTATGTCTTGCCTCAGCAAAAAGGGGCTGAAGTGAACACGACCCGGTTGTTGCTCAACCAGGTTCAGTCGGCGCTGGATACTTACCGGCTTAATATCGGGTCGTATCCGACCGAAGATCAGGGCGGGTTGGGGGCGTTGCTGGTGAAACCGAACTTCGACAACGAGCGCCTGGGAGAGAAATGGCAAGGACCATACCTCAAGCCCGGCACGAAACTGGAAGACCCCTGGGGCAACAAGATCCGGTATGAGTTGGTGGACAAGACCTTGACGACCGACCCCGGCACGCCGGACTACAAGCTCTACTCGCTGGGGCCGGACGGCATCCCGGACACCGACGACGACATCAAGCTTTTCGACGACAAGAACACGGGCAAGGACGCCAAGACGGTGCTGGACGACACGAGCGGCAGCGGCAGCGGCAGCGGCAGCGGCAAAACCGGCAGCACAGGCAAGTGACCAAAGACTCTTGATTGGGCAATGTTAAACGGGCACGAACATAAACACGGCCAGTCGCGGCGCGGCCGCCAGGGCTATTCCCTGGTCGAGCTGCTATTGACCATGTCGTTGCTGGTGCTCTTTACCAGTTTGGCGGTGCTGAGCCTGGACACCTTGAGCCAAAAGCCGGGGTTGACCGAGGGCTCGACCCGTTTCGAGACCCTGCTGCGGTTTGCCCGGGCCGAGGCCGCGCAGACCGGCAAGCGGGTACGGATCAATTTCGTCCAGGATACCAACCAGGCCCCTTCCCTCACCGCTCTGAACCACGTGGAGTTGACCTGGGAACCCGACCCGCTGGGCGAACCGGATGTGTTCCAGGACTTCCAAGCCAGCCAATGGGGCATCGACCAGGTCAACCAGATGGTCGGGGTGGAGACCGTCAAGTTGGCCGACAATGCGGACCCGCAGCCGGGCGGCGATGAAGCGACGGACCCTGATGAGACGGGGGATGCCAGCCCCGTGGATGCCAACTCCCTGGATGCCAGCCCTTTGGATGCCAGCCCCCTGGATGCCGAGCCTTTCGCGCCCGCATCCATAACGTTTAACCCCAATGGCTCTTGTGATTCCGCCCAGATTACGCTGGCGGACCGGGCCTCGGTGGATGACCGGCGCATCGTCGTGAAGATCGAGGGCTTTACAGGCTCGATCAGTCGCGTGGAACTGCCCGACAAGGAGGCGGGCGCAGAGACGCAGCCGCAGCAGACAGACCGTCGAGCCACCCCCCCGGAGAGCAGCAGGTAATCGAGTCGAACCGTGCGCCCGATTCACCGAATTGCCTGTGAAGAACGGAGGCCGGGCCGGCGCCCCGCCTGCCGCGGGGCGGTCCTCCTGGAGGTGGTGTTGGCCTTGGTCCTCTTTGTTGTCGCGGCCACTATTATCACGGGCGCGCTCAGCGCGGCGGTGGATGAAACCCAGCGCCTGAAACTCAATGCCCACGCGGGCAATCTGGCCGCCACGGTCCTGGCCGAGATCCAGATGGGCATCCAGCCCGCCGAATCCAGCGGACCGAATCCCTTCGAGCCTCCGTTCGACCAATGGACCTGGCAGACGGTGGTCGAGCCAGTGGCCGACCTGGCAGACGTCGCCAACCCGCTCCAGCGGGTGGAAGTCATTGTCCGCCATGCGACCGAGCCGATCGTCTGCCGGTTGACCCAATTGCTGCCCGCCTCTGCCGGGTCTGTCCCGGGCAGCGGGCCCTCTGATTCGCAGCCTCAATCCGCGATGAGCGCCCCCCAGTCTGGCCCGGGTCTTTGATTGCGTCACTGCAATGTGGTTGAATCCGTTGACATCACGTGAACCTCGGTTCATGGAAAGCCTCCACGATTTTGAGATCGCGCAAGGGGACCATGAACCGAATGGGCGCCGCTCGGCGCGAAGCGCTTTGGACTGCGGCAGTCCTCTGCCGCTTTTCGGACCCTGGGGACGCGAAAGCGCCAGAGGACTGGCGCAGTCCAAAACCTGGCGGGCTGGGGGCCGGTTCATGAAAGGGGCATGGCCCCTTTCCCCCGCCACGCTTGGGGGCTTCACGCTCATCGAGGTCATCCTGGCCATCGGCATCGCCGCCGGCATCCTGATGGTCGTCCTGTTTTTCTACGGCCAATGCGAATTGATGCGCACGCAGTTGCTCCAGGAGAACGCGAAGATTTCAGCGGCGCGGCTGGTGATGGAGCGGCTGAGCAGCGAGTTGAGCGGGGCGCGCCGCTGCCAGACGTATCAGCAGGGGCTGAGCGGCGGCGCGGACAACCTCCAATTCGTGAGGCTGGACTTTCCCCTCCCCTCGGCATGGACCAACGCGACCGGCTCAGCCTCTGCGACCGGGGGTTGGCCATTTCGCCTGGTCAGTTACTCGTTGGGGCAGGGCACCAATGGCAGCCCCTCCGGGCTGATCCGTTCCGAAGGAGCTTTGTCCAGGCAGACCAGTGTGGTCTCGACCAACGCGGACCAAGCCCCTTTAGATGCGGGCGGGACCGCAACGCCCGGCGGGGGCGTCACGATCGAGCAGTTGCAGTTCCTGCGCTTCCGTTACTATGACGGCACCAATTGGCTGGAGGCCTGGAGCGGCGCCGACCTGCCGCTTGGCATCGAGGTGAGCCTGGGGGTGGACCCGTTGCCGCCTGAGTTGACCGCGGACGAATACCCATTCGAACTCTATCGCCGCGTCATCGCGCTGCCCAACAGTCCAGCCGGCGTCACCTCGGGCCACGCCGCCACGGCAGGGAAGGAGGGACCGGGATGAAAAGGGGCTTTGTCCTGATCATTGTCCTGGTGGTGGTGATGCTGGCGTTGATGGTGGCGACCAGCCTGTTGTTTGTGCTCACGACCGAACACACGGCTGCGGCGGCGGGGGCGCGGGGTGACCAGGTCCGGGCTGCGGCGATGAGCGGGGTCTGGCGGGCGTTGCTCGCGGCGGCGGACGCCGCCTCCGGAGCCAGCCAATGGCAGGACAATCCGGCCACCTTCCGCGACCAGCTCGTTTACGACGATGGGGTGCAGAAGTGGTATTTCTCGGTCTATTCGGTGACTGAATCGGGCGGAGTCCGTTTCGGCCTGACCGACGAGGCGAGCAAGATCAATATCTATCACGCCACGGAATCGATGTTGGAGGCGCTGCCGAACCTGACCGCCCCTCTGGCGCAGGGCCTGCTGAGCGCCGCGGGGGGCGGAGCGAGTTCGCCACCGCTCTCAGATACCAACCAGCAGGCTGCCGTTGGCCCGGGACCGCCCCCGGCCACCAACCGGGCGGGCCGCGCCGCTGCCGTTGGCCCGGGACCGCCCTCAGCCACGAACCAGGCGGACTTGGCCGCTGCACCTGTGGCGGGGCAGGACGCCAATCGCCCCTTGGCTTGCCTGGATGAGTTGATGCAAGTCAGCGGTTTCACCGCCCCGCTGCTTTACGGCAACTACACCAACCTCACCGGCCGCGCGGATTCGCAAGCCGACAGCCTGGCGGCGGTGCTGGGCCCGGACCCGGACAGCCAGCAGAACATAGGGCTCAACCAGTTGTTGACAGTCTCCACTTACGACTTGAACCAGGACAACGAAGGTCGGCCGCGCATCGATGTGAACAAGGGCGACCTTTCGAGCCTGGGCCTGTCCGAGGCGACGCTCGCCTTCCTCAAGGTGCTCCGGCAGAACGGGCCGCCGCTGGCCAATCCGGCGGACCTGCTGGACGCTGCCGTCAAGTCCAAGGACGCCAAAGGCAAGGAAGCGCAGCAGAGTTCGCCGCTCAGCGCGGAGGAGTTGGCAATTCTCCTGGACCGTTGCACGGCGACCAACCAGGCCAAGCTGACCGGCCTGGTGAACCTGAACACGGCTTCCACCAAGGTCCTGGCCGCGCTGCCGGGGCTCAATGAGACGCTGGCCGAAGCCATCGTTTCAGCGCGCGTGGGGCTGAGCCCGGATGCGGGCAAGACCCCCGCCTGGCTCTACCAGGAGGGGCTTCTGAATGCGGATGCCTTCAAACAGGTCGCCCCCTATTTGACCACGCGCCCCAGCCAATTCCATTTCCTGGTGGCGGCTTATGCCATTCCGGCCGGCAACTATTGCATCCTGGAGGCCATAGTGGATGCGGTTGCCAAACCGCCCGCTCTGCTGTTCCTGCGCGATGTCAGCCGCCTGGGGCTGCCCTTCAACCCCAACGTCCCGGCCGACCAGGACAGCCAGCCCACGGCCTCGGAGCAGGTGTCGGCAGGGCAGCCCTTCTATGGACCGTCGCCAGGGCCGCAGGGTTTTGGACCTTCGTCGCGGCCTTTGTCGCGGCCTTTGTCCAATGCCCCGCTTCTCGACAAAGGAGGCGACAAAGGTTGTGCCATTGTCGCGTGGTTCGATCTAGCAGGAGACCGCTTGTGATCAAACTCGACCTGACCAAACCAGCCGAACGACTCCAGGCCCGGTGGAGCGCGCGCCCGGCCTTCCCGATCAAGTCCAGGGGGCCGATTATTGCGCTGGACTGGGACGGACCCACACTCCGCGCCGCCCAAGCGGCCCGCCGCGGGGACAAGGCCGAGATCGTCCAGTTTGCGGCCCAGCGGCTCGATGGCGCGATGGGACTGGCAGAGCCGGACTTCGATCCGCAAGCCGCCGGGGCCTCGCTGGCCCGGGCCCTCCAGCAGCTCAAGCTCAAGCCGGGCGCGGTGGTCATGGGCATTCCCAGGGGGCTGGTCTTCCTGCGGACACTCTCGCTGCCAAAGCCCGCAACGCCCGCAGAACTGGCGGCCATGGTCTATTTTCAAATCAGCAAGGACCTGCCTTTCCGGCCCGAGGACGCGGTCATCGATTTCCAGGTTGACGAGCGTCCCGGCCCGGCCGCTCCTCCGGCGCTGCCAACTGGTCCTGGCGAGCAACCTCCGGCGGAGCCCTCGCCTGCCCCTGCCGTGCTCGATTTGCTGGTTGCCGTCGTAAAGAAGGACGTGGTCGAGCTTTGCCGGCGCACGGCTGAGGCCGCCGGCTTCAGGCTGGCCGCGCTGGGCCTGGACTCCTATGCCAATTTGCGCGGGCTGGCCGCCTGCCGCCTGGAGAACAGGCCCCGGACCGTTGCCCTGGTGTCGCTCAGACAAGAGGAGGTCCTCATCGACGTCATTGCCGGTGAATCGCTGGCCTTCAGCCGGACGGCGCCGCTAGGGCGGGACAAGGCGGTGGCGGCGTCTGAGGCCGGGCCGGAGCCGGGGGCGGCGCTCGAGCGGAACAAACCGCGGGTCTCTCGGGACCAATCGCCTGCCACAGCCGCGCCGGCTCCGGGCCTGGAGGCCGGCCTGCTCGACACGATTCTCATCGAGGTCGTGCGCAGCCTGCACAACTACGGGGCCCCGAGCGCCACGAGGCGGTCGAGGAAATCCTGGTCGCCGGCGCCAGCGGGCGGGAAGGGGCTATAGTCAATGCGCTGGCGCAACGCTGCAATCTGCCCTGCCGCCTGGTCAATCCGCTGAGCGCGCTGGGTGGTGACGCAGGCATCCTGGCTGCGGCGCAGGAGGATGTCGCGCAGGACGGGGCAGGGGCATTGACGGTGCTCGGCCTGGCCCTGAGCGCGCAGGATGAGAAGCCTTGGCCGTTTGAGTTTTTGCACCCCAAGCGCCCCCCGGCGCCCCGCAACCGGCGTCGCACGCTGCTCATCCGCGCGGGCGTGGCCGTGGCGGTGCTGCTCTTCGCGGCCTGGGGGCTGCGCGCCGGCCTAATCCACCAACGCCGCAAGGCCATGGCCCGGATCCAGGCCCGGATCGACCAGGTGGCCAAGAACCGCAACGTCTATCGCGACATGCGGCTCAGGGCCAAGATTGTTCACGATTGGGTGCTCGACAAGCGGGACTGGCTCGACCACTACGCCTACTTGAATGCCTTGCTGCCCGGCTGCACCGATGTTTATGCCAGCTCGGTCCTGACTGGCTCGCGCGGTGTGCTGCACCTCTCCATCCAGGCGCGCAGCGGAGAGATCCTGGCACAGATCGACAAGCGCCTGCGCGAGGCCGGCTATGACCTCAAACCGCTGGCGGTCACTCCTTTCTCGGACCGCTACGGCTACGGCTTCGCGTCCAGCCTCGAGCTGAGACTGCCGGACAAGCTCAAAACCAATACAGTGGCGTTGAAAGCGCCGGAGCGGCCGGCCGATGACGGCTCGCTCGAGCCCCCCAAGCGTGCCTCCCGCGCCTCTGCAGTAATGCCGGAAGCAAGCGGTGCAGGCCGCGACTCCGGGGCAGCCCTCAAGCGTCCGCCCGGCCCCCCCGCAGTGGCGCCAGGACCCAGCGGCGCAGACCGCGAGGTTGGAACAGTGCTCAACCCTCAGCCCGCGACCCCCGGAGTAGCGCCTTCAAGCAACGCCGGTCCGACAGAGAACCCCGGCCCGACCGAGCCGAAACGAAAGCGCAAGCGGCCATGAAGCAGCGCGAGAAAAACCTGCTGCTGACCGTGGGCGTGGTGGTCGCGCTCTTTTCGGGCGTGTTCGTTGTCCGGAGCGTCTTTGCCAAGCCGCTCAAGAGCCTGAAGGACAAGACCGACGTCCTGCTGGCCACCTTAGACCATCTCGACAAGGAGCGGCGGGCCTGTGCTGTGGCGGAGGACTATCTCAAGGGCCTGGCGCCGCGCGTGTTCGGGCGTGACGCCGACACCGCCACGGCGGCGGCAGGCAAGATGCTCACCGACCAGATCGTGCTGCTGGGGCTGCAGGAAGCGCAATTCAGCCGCATGCCGGTGGGGCCGCGCAAGATGGGAGGCGCCCAGGAAGTGGGCTGGAGCGTCCAGGGCGAAGGCCCGCTCTCGAAGGTGGTCGACCTGCTCTTCGTGCTCGAGCAAACCCCGCAGGTCCATCGGCTGGAGAACCTCGCCCTCTCGGCCGGCGAGCGCCCGGGCTGGGTCCGGGTCCGTTTCCGCTACCTGACGCTGATAATCGAGGTCGCGGGGCAGACCCCCAAAGCGGACCTCAAGCCCAACTTCGCGCTCGATAGTCCGCAGCGCCGCGCCTATGATGGCATCGTCATGCGCGACCTGCTCCGCCCTTACATCCCCAAGCCGGCAGCCCCGGACCCGCCCCCCTCCGGACAGGGCTCCCCCCTGGATGCCTTGAGGGTCGTCTCCCTCTCCGAGTGGCAGGGCCTGGCCGAAGTCCACGTCTGCGATCAGGGCAGCATGAAGATCTCCAGTTTCAAGGCGGGCGACACCCTGGCCGGGGGGCAAGTGGTGATGATCGATTACCGGACCCTGCCGATGCCGGGCCAGCCGGGCCTCTTCTCCAACAGCCGAGTGGTGCTCAAGATAGGAACCAACTATTGGGCGGTCGAGCACGGCCAGACGCTGTCCACCCAATACCAGATCGCCCCGGAGCAGCTCCCGGCCCAACTCAAGCGACCATGACCTTTTAAAGTGAGTTTGTTATGAACCTGACCAATCGGACACTATTAAGTTTCATCAACTGTCCCTCCGGGACAGCGCTGATCGCATCAGGCCTGTTGTTCCTGGGCGCCGGCCTTGGCATGGCGGCGGAGAGCGCGGGCGGCGCCAATCCGCAGCCGCAAACCAATGCCGTGGCCCCGGACGCAACTCCGGCTGCCGTCCCGGCCGCGCCAACCGCCAATGCCGTGGCGGCACCCGCCACCGAACCCGCCGCTCCAGCCACCAATGCCGTGGCGGCCCTCGCCACCGACCCGGCCACGGGGACCAATGGTTTCAAGCTGGAGGACCACAACATTCGCTTCCAGTTCGATGGCCTGCCCTACATGGACGTGGTCACGCGGTTCGCCCAGATGGTGAACAAGCCGCTGATCACCGACTCGAAGATCGACGGGACCCTCTCCTTCAACGACCCAAAGCCTTACACTTATCCCGAGGCCCTCGAAACGCTCAACATCGTCCTCTCGCTCAAAGGCGTCATGCTCATGGAATCGGGCCGCTACCTGCGGCTGGTCCCGCTCAAGGACTTGCCGCAAATGAATTTGCGCATCTTTCGCGGTGTGGAAAAGACCGATGATGTGCAGCCGGACGAGGTGGTAACGGTGGTGCTCTCGCTCCAAAACCTGGATGCCCAGGAGATAGCGCAGTCGATCAGCTCGATGCTCTCCAACGCGGGCGCCATCGCGCCGCTCTCGCGCGGGCGCGGCCTCATCGTGACCGATCACCTGGCCAACATCAAACGCATCCAGAACCTCCTGGCGGCAGTCGATACCGCCTCGCCGGTCCAGCGGCAGATGCGCAGTTTCACCCTGCGCAATGCCTCCGGCGTCGTCCTGGTGGACATGATCAACCGCACCTTTGGCATCGCCACCGCCCCGCGCCGGGTCGAGTTCAACCAGCAGACCAAGACCTACCATCAGATCCCGGCCGACCCCACCGACTATGTCACCGCGGTGTTCGACGAGGCCTCGCGCACGCTGGTGCTCTTCGGCCCGGCCGACCGCATCGGCCTGGCGGAGACGTTGATCAAGCAGTTCGAGGACAAGAGCGGCGTGCAGGCGGGCGAGGTGAAGATCTTCACCCCGCAATCCATCTCGGCGACGGCGATGGCGCGGATGCTGCGCCAGGCGATGCCCTCGGTAGCGGCCGAGGGGGAAAGTGCGGCGTCCTCAGCCACCAAGGCCCACCTGATCGTGGATCTGGCCAGCGACCGTCTGATCGTCACCGCGCCGGCCGCCAGCCAATTGGAGGAGATCGAAAAGCTGGTCCAACGCCTCGATGGAGATGGCGCGACCGACCGTGGCAGCCGCACCAACCGTTCTGAGGGCGGGGCGCTCCCTTTTGGCCGCCAGATCAAGGCCATTACCCTGAAATACACCTCGGCCAACTCCATCGCCCAGATGCTCATGCAGCTCTATGGGCGGCAATTCCGGATGGATGACCCCCGGCTGCGAGTGCTGGCGGCCGCCTCCAATGACGACCGGACCGTCCTCATCGAGGCCGTGCCCGCCATGATCCAGCGCCTGGAGGAGGCGATTGCCGTGCTGGATGTCGAGCCGACCAAAGGCCCGATCGAGGTGCGCACCTATCAACTGTCCGAGGCCAATTCCGCCGACATGGCCCAAACGCTGTCCCGGCTTTATTCCAACCTCCCGGGCCGGGGTGGCCCCGGCGCCGGACGGCCCCAGTTCGAATCGGACCCGGCCTCTAACTCGCTCATCGTGGCGGCAACCCAAGAGCAGTTCGACCAGATCGATCAGTTGATCAAGGAACTGCGCGCCTCGGTGGAAGTGGCCACCGAGGTCCGCACGTTCACGCTCAAGTACAGCGACCCCGGCCAGATGATGCAGTTGCTGGTGACGATGCTCCAGGATCAGAGTCCGGCGCCGGCCAATCAATACCGCCGCTACCGCAACTCCCCCTTGGGCGGCGGGCCCATCGCCGAGGTCGGCAAGGTGCGCATCACCACCGCTCCCGCCCTCAATGCCATCGTCATCCAAGGTCCGCCGGAAAAGTTGCGCGTGGCCGAGATGCTCATCCATGATTTCGACAAGGAGCAGGTCGAATCGATGTCAACCCTCCACACCGTGCGCCTCAAGAAGGCCCCGGCGCAAGCCACCGCCGAGGCGGTCTCCCGTATTCTGCAGGGCCGCACCGTGCCCGGCCAAACCCGCAAGAGCCTGATCCTCCCGGTCAGCGCCTCCAACACCCTGCTGGTGGATGGGCCGCCCGCCGAGGTCCAAGAGGTGATGCAGGTGATTCAGCAACTCGACGAGGAGAGTTCCAGCGCCACCATCGAATTCCACATCTACCACATGGAGAAGGGTAACGCCGGCGAGATCTCGCGGACGCTCAACCAGATGCTCGATACGCTGTCCCGCAGCAAAACCGTCAGGGGGCGGGTTGACCCGGAGCCGCCAACCACGGTGGCCGTGGATGAGCGGTCCAACAGCCTCATCATTTCCGCCACGGCCGACATGTTCAAGGTGATCGACAACCTGCTCAAGCAACTGGACTCCAACCAGCCGGCCGAGCGCCTGATGCGCATCATCCAGGTCAAGTGCATGCCCGGCCAGCGAACTGGTCACCAAGATGCGGCCGCTCTATCAGGACCAGGCCAGGAGCCTCCCCGAGGCGTCGGGTTTGGAGGCGATGATCCTGCCCGACGATTACAACGACCGCCTCATCATCACGGCCACGGCCGCCCAGCACAAACTCATCCAGGACCTGGCCGCGCAGTTGGATGTCGCCCCGGACCAATCCGACCGCCAGCTCAAGACCTTCAGCCTCAACTACGCCTCGGCCTCCTGGATCACCACCCTGCTCCAGCAACTCTACAGCCGCCAGTTCCGCGCCGAAAACCCGCGCCTGCGCGTCATCGTCACCGCCGGCGCCAATGACCGGAACCTGGTCGTCGAGGCCCCCGTCGCGCTGCTCCAGCACCTGGAGGAGGTCATCCTCACGCTGGATGCCGAACCCACGCGCGGCGCCTTCGAGGTCCGCACCTACCAACTCACCGGCGCCGTGGCCACCGAGATGGTCGCCAGCCTCACCCGGCTCTTCGCCGAACGGCAGGATTGGCAGAAGAAAGGGCCCGGCCCGGTGACCCAGCCGCGGTTCGAGGCCGATACCGCCTCCAACACCCTGATCGTCGCGGCGACCAAAGAGCAATTCACGCAGATCGATGAACTGATCAAACAACTCCGCGCCTCGGTCGAGGTGGCCACCGAGATTCGCACATTCAGGCTCAAGTTCTGCGACCCGGACCAGATGGTGCAGTTGTTGGACACGATGCTGCACGAGGAGGCGCCGCCCAATCCGAACCGTGCGCGCGGCGCCTTCGTGAACACCATGGGCGCCGTGACCGACTACGGCAAGCTGCGCATCGCCACGGCCCCCGCCCTCAACGCCGTCGTCCTCCAGGGCCCGCCCGACAAGCTGCGCCTGGCCGAACAACTCATCACCAGCCTGGACAAGGAGAGGACCGACCCCTCCTCGACCATCCGCACGGTGCACCTGAGCAAGGCCAAGCCGGAGGCCGTCGCCGAGGCGGTCAACAAGGCGCTGGAAGGCCGGGACACGCGCAACAAGACCCGGCGCACTACCATCACACCGATCATGTCCTCCAACAGCCTCATCATCGAGGGGCAGCCCTCCGAGGTGGAAGAAATATTGAAGATCATCCAGGACCTGGACCGGGAGAGTTCCAACGGCGACATCGAGTTTCACATCTACCGGCTCCAGAACGGCAACCCGCAGCAGGTCTCGCGCGTCCTGGGACAGATGCTCGAGGCCCTCACCCGCAGCCAGTCCCGCTTCGGCCGCGCCACGCAAACGGTGCCGGTGACCATGGCCGTGGATGACCGCTCCAACAGCCTCGTCATCTCTGCCGCCCCGGAGTCGTTCAAGATCATCGAAAAGCTCCTCACGACCCTGGACACGGCCCCCAAACGCCCCGACCGCAGCATGAACCTCTATACCCTGGTCAATGCCGACCCCTACGAACTGGCCTCCAAACTGGAGGCCCTCTTCTCGGACCGGCCTAGAGATCAGCGTGTGAGCGCCGAGGCGGACTATTACTCGAACACCCTCACGGTCATCGCGCCGCAGGAGGACTTCCCCACCATCGAAGAGATGATCCGGCGCTACGACGAGGCCGCCGTGGATCGCACCCTGCAGGTGCGCATGGTGGCCCTGGACAAAGTGCCCGCCGCGCAGATGGCGGCCATGCTCACCAATGTCTATTCGCAACTTGCCACGGGTGAAATCAGGCTCGTCGATCGCCTCCCTCCCCGGCCCAAGGACAAGACCGTTCTCAGGATGGCGCCCATCTCGATTACCCGCAGCAACGCGCCGGCCTCGCTCACCAACGACACGCGGGCCGCCATGGAGGCCCTGTCCGCCGCCAACCCGCCCTCGGCCGCCCCTTTTTTTCCCGAGGTCGTCGTGGCGGTGGACCAGGCCTCCAATGCCTTGCTCTTGTCCGGGCCGGTACACGAGTTGGACCAGATTCAGAGCATCATCCGCGACCTGACACGCTCCGCCGCCAGCCACGACACCGAGTTGCGCATCTACGCGCTCTCCGAGGCGGACCCGATCGTGGTTGCCCGGACCTTTAACGAGCTGTTTCGTCCCGACCAGGGCCAGCCGGCCCTGGGCGGCGGCGGCGGCGGTGGCCGTGGCGGCCGCAGGGCCGCCCAGGCCCAAGCGCCCGGACAACCGGTCATCCCGGCGCCGCCCGCGCGGATTCTCGTCGTGGCCGAACCGCGCACGCGCAGCATCATCGTGCGCGCTCATCCCAACGACTTTTCGCTCATCGAGCCGCTGCTCAAGCAACTCGATGTGGCGGGCCTCAATGCCCAGCTCGGTTTCAGGCTGGTGCCGCTGGAGAATGTCCATGCCGAGAAGCTCCAGCCGTTGCTCACCCAGGTCATGACCCAATTCCGCATGGCCCGCCCCGGCGAGCCGGTGACCGTGGCGCCCGACCCGAGAGGCCAGGCCATCTTCGTGGTCGCCCGCAGCAACGTGCTCGACCAAATCGAGGCGATGATAAAGCGATTGGATGCCGCGGCCAATTACGCGGAGGCCGAGGTGCTGCTCTGTCAACTCAAGAACGCCAATGCCCCCCAGCTTGCGGGCATCCTTCAGGGCATGCTCCGGCCGGGGACCCAGGGCGAAGTGACCGTCGAGGCGCGCGAACTCCAGGAGCAGGTCCGCCGCTTGAAGCTCCACAATGAACAGGGCGAACCGATCATCCTGGACCTGACCAAGCCGATCAAGATCCTGGCCGACCCGCTCCAGGGCTCGCAGGAGGGCGCCAACCGTTTGGTCCTGGTTTCAACCGCCGACAATCTCAAGGCCCTGAGTTCCGTCATCGCCATGATGGACACCGTCCCTGCCATGGCCCACGTGCGGGTTTTCCCGTTGAAGTATGCCGACGCCGCCACGCTCCAGCGATTGATCACCGAGCTCTACCAGGGGCCCGGTTTCTCGAAAATGCGGCCCGAGGAGCGGCCTAACGTCACCGTGGACGACCGGACCGACTCGCTGATTGTCGCGGGCAACGAAACAGTCTTTACCATGGTGACCAACCTGCTGGAGCACCTGGACCAGGAGGACGTGTCCCTGGCCGGGCAGATTCGCCTGGTGCCGCTCCAGCACGCCACGGCGCAGACGCTCAGCCTGGCGCTGACCACCCTCTTCAGCCAGCGCGCCCAGGCCGCGCGCTCGCCCGAGGCGCGGCGCAACCGGCCGGTCATCATCCCCGACCCGCGCAGCAACAGCCTCCTGGTGTCCGCCGGCGTCGAGGACAACCGGGTGCTGGACGTGCTGCTGGAAAAGCTGGACCGCGAGCCCCAGAATCCCGCCGTCTCGATTACGATCATCGGCCTGCGGCACAACGATTCGTCCCAGGTTGCCGCCATGCTCACCAGCGTGTTTGCCGCCCACCGCCAGAGCACCGTCGCCCCAGGCCAGCCGCCGATGCCCCAGGACCAGGTTTATGTCGAGGCCGATCCGCTCAGTAACGCCCTCATCATCTCCGCCAACCGCGAGAACCTCGACATCGCCCGCAACCTCATCACCCAGCTCGATGTCGAGCCGGTGGCGCAGGAGGGCCTCATCCAGACCTTCACGCTCAAACAGGCCGACGCCCAGCGGGCGGCCACCATGCTGCGCTCGCTCATCGACCAGGGTGTCTATCGGCCGGGCATGATGGCCGCCGGCTCCCGCCGCACCGCCCGCGATGCCATCGCGGTCACAGTGGATGCGCGCTCCAATACCCTCATCATCTCCGCCAGTCCAGAGAACCTCATGGTCGTCAGGGAGTTGATCAAGCAAATCGATTCGCAGAACTATACGGATGCCGCCGACATCCGCCTCTTCCAGCTCAAGCACGCCAAGGCCTCGCAGTTGGCCACCGTGCTCCAGCAGTTCTTTAGCGCCAAACGCTCCGGTGAGTCGGCCGCCGGGACCACCGAGCGCAGCATGCCCGTCACCGTCACGCCCGATGACCGGACCAGCACACTGCTGGTCACGGGCGGGCGCGAGGTCTTTGCGGCCGTCGAGCGGATGGTCTCCCAACTGGACGCCGAGCAAGTCCTGGCCCGGACCAGCTTCAAGGTGTTCACGCTCAAGCAGGCCACGGCCGCCAAGCTCTCGTCCACTTTGACTCAATTGTTCGCCAAGCGCCCGCCGACGATACGCGGCGAGACACCCGACCCGATCACGATTGTCGAGGATAGCTGGGCCAATGAGCTCGTCGTGGGCGCCACCCCGGACGACCTCCTCATGGTCGAGTCGCTCATTTCCCAAATGGACAACGTCCAGCCCGAGTCCGGGATGGAAGTGCAAGTCATGCCCCTGGTCAAAGCCGACGCCCGCCAGGTCGCCACGACCATCACGACCTTGTACCGCTCCGGCGGCCCAGGCTCCGTCTCGCCCGTCACCGCCAATGTTGACGAGCGCCTCAATGCGGTCATCGTCTCCGGCGGCCAGACCGATATCCGGCGCATTGCCGATTTGGTCAAGAAACTGGACACCGACCAGGTGACGCAGGTGGATCAAATCCACATCTTCGCGCTCACCAATGCGCGGGCAGCGCAGTTGACCACCATCCTGACCACCATCCTCAATACCAAGCCGACCTCCTTGAACAACCAAAGCCCCAGCCGCCAGGCCCTGCTCCAGTTCGTCGGCCAGACCCAGGACGGCAAGGACCTCCTCGCCTCGGCCCTCAAGGAGGCCATCCTCATCGCCCCGGACATACGGGCCAACGCACTGGTCATCGCCGCCCCGGTCGAATACATGAAACTGCTCCAGCCGCTCATTGCCCGGCTCGATGCCGCTTCACCGCAGGTCGCCACCATCAAGGTGTTCGCCCTCAAGAGCGCCGACGCCCGGCAGATGATGACCGTGCTGACCAGCCTCTTCCATCTCCAATCCACCTTCGGCCAGTCCGCCAGCCAGCCCACCAGCAACAACCGAACCATCCAATACAACATGGTCCGAGACACCGCCGAATTCGACCCTTTTGGCGCGGGCCCGGACGAGGCTGGCGCCTCGGCCGTGATCGGAACGGCGGAAGAGAATGCGCTGACGGTGGCGGTGGACCTGCGCAGCAACAGCCTGATCGTCGGGGGCACCGAACATTATGTTGACCTCGCCACGGAGATCATCGAGACCCTGGATGCCAGCCCGGCCCAGGAACGCAAGTACGAGGTCTATCGTGTGAAGAACTCGCAGGCGCTGCTGGTCCAGACCTCGCTCCAGAACTTCTTCAGCCAAGACGCGCAATTGCTCGTGGCCGCTCTCGGGGCCCAGGTCATGACCCAGGAACTGCTCGACCGCCGGCCGACCATTGTGGCCGACACCAACAGCAACACCCTGCTCATCTCGGCCGCTCCGCGCAACTTCCCCCAGATCAAGGAACTGGTCGAGCAACTGGACCAGCCTCAGCGCCAGGTCCTCATCCAGGTCCTCCTGGCCGAGGTCACCCTCACCAAGGGCGACGAACTGGGCGTCGAATGGACCTACAGCTCCGGCGGCAATCCCAGCACCAAGACCGGCACCGACTTCGGCGTGGCCGATGCCCTCAAGAACTTCGGCGGCTTCGGCTCCGCTATCTCGGGCGACAACTTCAACTTCCTGTTCCGCGCCCTCCAGACCGAGGACCGCCTCCAGGTGCTCAGCCGTCCCCAGATCCTGACTGTTCAACAACGTGCAGGCCCAGATCAAGGTCGGCCAGCAGGTCCCGGTGGTCAACGGCAGCCAGGTCATCGGCTTGACCGGCAACACCGCCAATACTTACGCCATGCAGGATGTCGGCGTCACCCTGACCGTGACTCCCACCATCAGCCCGGATGGCTTTGTCAAAATGAGCGTCAACCCGCAAGTGACCCAGTTGAGCGCGGCCACGGTCAACGTCAGTTCCGGCGTGAATATCCCCATCATCAACCAGCGCACCGCCAGCACGGTCGTCACCGTTCAGAGCGGCCAGTCTATTCTCATCGGCGGCCTCATCAGCACCTCCGATGAACTCAACAGCAAACGCTTCCCCGTTCTAGGCTCGATTCCCCTCCTGGGCGCCCTCTTTCGCAGCAATGTCAAGACGACCATTCGCACCGAATTGCTCATCCTCCTGACCCCGCAGGTCCTCATCAATGGCCAGGCGATGGCTACGACCAACTCCGCCCTCTCCGTCACCCGCGAGCAATTGGACAACTCCTCCATCCAGAAGAGCTTCGGGACCCAGGGCATGGAGCGCCGGATCCTTGAACCCCTCTTCCCCGAGAATAAAACCAACGCTCCGGTCGCCCTCCCCAACGACAAGAAGGGTGGGAAATGACGAATGACGAATGACGAATGACGAATCCAGAAGCGGATGGGGCCGCGGACATGCTTGTCTGGCCAGGCTGCGCACGCCTTTGTCTGCCGAGGCGGGCGTCCTTTCGTCCCTTAGGTCCCTTGGGTCCCTTAGGTCCCTTCTGATTCGTCATTCGTCATTCGTCATTCGTCATTCATTACTCCTGTCCCTCGTCCTCCTCCTCTCGGGCTGCGGCACCTCCGCCCCGTCGGCCTCCGTCGCCTCTTCCGCATCGCACCTGGATGAGCTGGACCTGGTCACGAGCCCCGTCGCGGTCAACCTGCAATCGCAGCTTGGCGTCAACGGTATTCCCGTGAAGGTCTATGCCGTTGATTACCACCTCCCCAAGACGCAACCGATCCGGGATGGGACCGTGCAGATCCTCATGTTCGAGGGCCTGGTCAGGGATGCTTTCGACCAGACCAACCGCTGCCGGCACGTGTGGTCCTATCCGGCTCGAGACTTGGCCCTTTACACCTTCAGGACCACCGTGGGCACGGGCTATCTCTTCCCGTTGGCCTGGGGCAAAGATCAGCCGCGCACCGACAAGATAGCCCTGGTCGCCAGGTATCTGGCGCCCCAAGGCCGGACGCTCTACTCTGCTCCGAGCTACGTCTTGCTCCCTCCGCCGTAAGCATTGGGGTCACACCTCTAAGCATTGGGGTCACATCTCAACATTTGACATTTAAGCATTGGGGTCACATCTCAACATTTGACATTTGTCCGACAAATGTCAAATGTTGAGATGTGACCCCTAGCCTGCGACAAATGTCAAATGTTGAGATGTGACCCCTAGCCTGGTCCCTCGCGCTCCCTCTGCCCACAACTGCGGCACCTGGTAGCGCAGGCGCCAGGCCTTGAAGCTCCGGAGCAGCGCGTCGAGGTCTGTGATGACGGCGCGCACCTCCTGCTGGTTGTCGAGGAATCCGTCGGGCCGGTAATCGGGAATGGCATCGTCGTCCTTGCGCACGTAGGCCAGGAGCCGCAGCAGCCGTTCGCACTCCGCCCGCCCCGCTTCGTTGAAGGAACCGTCCCGGACCGCCAGGAGCAAGGCGGCTATGGTCCGGCAATGCTGCTCGATGAACTGATGGGCCAGGCCGCCCTTGGCCAGGCCGCGCAGCTTGGCCTCCAGGTCCGCCGGGAGTTGCCCGCGCCCCAGCGCTTCATGGAGGCTCCGCAGTTCGTGCGCACTCACCATCTGCAGCCCGCTCGGCCGCGGTGCCAGGTCTTGCGCTTTGCGCCGGAGGGGACTCACCATCCGGCCCTCGCTCGAATTCATTCCCCAGGTTCTCATGTCGTGTCCCTAGCCCTTCTATTTTATGTCGAGTTTCACATGAGGATATACGCGGAACGGAGGCAATCGGTCATTACAATCTCGCCCTGCATTTCTCACTGGCGCGAGCCTGGCGCCGAGGGCCGCGCAACCGCAACCGAAACCGCGCGCGTCGCGTAGCGACGCAGTGACGGTAGCCGTGGACCTCGGTCCACGGTGCGGGGCGTGGGAATGGTTGCGCGTCGCGTAGCGACGCCTGACTGCGTGGCATTGGCGGAGCGAAACCTGTTTTCAGGCGTCGCTACGCGACGCGGTCGAGCTTGGGCCATGGGTCCGTGGACTGGAAGTCCACGGCTACCATCAGCCACCGCTACGCGGTGACGTGTCATTGGGGGGCCTCCCACGCCAGCATCGCCCGTTTGCGCAACTGTCCCCATCGGTAGTCTCCGATCAGGCCGGTCTGGCGAATCACGCGGTGGCAGGGGATGAGATAGGCCAGGGGATTGCTCCCGACAGCGGAGCCAACGGCGCGGGCGGCGGCGGGCTGGCCGATGGCGGCGGCGAGTTTGCCGTAAGTGACCAGCGCGCCGGGAGGCACCTGCAACAGCGCGTTCCAGACCCGGACCTGGAAGGCGGAGCCTCTGACAAAGGCGCGAATCCCGGGCTGTTTGTCTCTGTCCCGGAGCGGCGCGCGGCGGAAGACCTCGCCCGCCAATTGCGCTGCGGTCCGGTCATCGCGCCGCAATTTCGCCCCCGGCCAGGCCGCCCCGAGGGCCGAGGCTCGAGGGTCGAGGGTCGAGGGAAGACACATTGATCGCCCTTCCGCCTGCGGCCCTCGCCCCTCGCCCCTCGCCCCTCGCCCCTCGACAAACCCGAGGTGGCAGACCCCGCGCGGTCCCTCGGCCAAAATGCACTCCCCAAACGGCGTGTCCGCGAAACCGAAGACAATCTGCCAGCCCGTGCCGCCGGACTTCACTTCCCCGGGCGAGGCGGCTTCGAGCGTCACGCACAGGTCGTGCAGGCGTCCGGGCCCTGAGAACCCGGCTGCCAGCGCCGTGTCGAGCACGCTCTTCCCGTCTCGCAGGAGCCTCTTGGCGTTGGCCAGGGTCAGGGACTGCAGAAAGTCTTTGGGTGTCACCCCGGCCCAATCGGAAAAGAGGCGGTGAAAATGGAACGGGCTCAGCCCCACATGCGCCGCCAACTCGGCCAGCCCGGGCTGCTCCGCATAATGCGCGTCCAGGTAGCGAATGACCCGGGCGATGCGCTCGTAATTGCTCGCACTCATGCGAGAACCTTAGCCCCATGCCGCCGCATCGCCCACCCGATTCTTGCGGGGACTTCTCAATGGACCGCCGCTAATCCGAAGGTTTTGGACTGCGCCAGTCCTCTGGCGCTTTCACCTTCCCAGGGTCTAAAAAGCGCCAGAGAACTGGCGCACTCCAAAACGCTGCGCGCCTGGCGGCGCCCGGCCGGGCCCGGCGCTCGGACCTGTCCAAGTCACTCGTTCCGGAGCGCCTCCAGCAAATTGCCGCGCAGGGCGTAGCGCGTGGCCAGCCAGGTCCACAGGGCCCCGTTCAGGAACACGGCACCCAGGGTCAGCGCCAGAGACCGATAGGGCAACCGGGCGCCGGGTGTCAGCACCGAGGGCAGAACGGCCACGGCGGCGGCCAGGATGCCCAGGCCCAGGCCCAGGGCGAGCAGCGCCCCGTGCTCGCTCAGCATCATGGCCTGGAGCGTTCGCCGCCGGAAACCGACGGCCACCAGCAGGCCCAGTTCGCCCCGCCGCTCCAGCACGTTGCGCAACACTACCACCCCCAGCCCGGCGCTGCCCAGCAGCAGACCCAGGCCCCCGAGCACCTGGAACGTTCCCAGGTATGTGTTTTGCACGGCGTTGAAGGCCTCCAGGCGCCCGGCCGCGGGCGTCAGCTCCAAACCCGCGTCCTCCAGGGCGCGCGAGAGGGTCGCAGACACCTGCCGGACGGAATTGGAAGGGGCGTCGATCAGGAACATCCGGTAACCGCTCTCGTTGGGAAAGCGCCTGACGAAATCCGCCTCATCGATGACCAGGCTGCCCTGCAGGATCGAGTTGGCCACCGCGCCAACAAGCTGGACCTTGAATGGCCGCCCCTGTTCGTCCGTGTAATCCAGCGTGTCGCCGAGCTTCTTTCCCAGCGCCCATTCAATCGAGTTGGCGTCGCCGATCGCCCTCACCTCGTCAGCCGCGAGTGTCGAGTGTCGGGTGTCGAGTGTGGATTGTGGACTGTGGACTGTGGACTGTGGACTGTGGACTGTGGACTGTATCAACCTCCATCCCAGGCGCCTGGGATAGCCCTTGGCGGCGCCCGTGAACGTGAACCGTCCGGCCAGCAACTCCGGTTTCACGCCCAGCAGGCGCGGACGTTGCGCGCGATTCAGGTTCAGGCAACTCGCGTCGTCCCCCTCGCGCAGCCGGAACGGCACGACCTTCACGCCCTGGAGGTCCTGCGCGCCCAGGCCGAGGGCCTCGCGCCCGGCCGTCGTGTTCAGGTCCTGCACGATCGGCAGCGTGGATTGGCCGAGCAAGGCAAACCCGCCCGTGCCGGATGTCCGCTGCGCTGCATCGCGACTCGCGTCCAGCCGGAACACACCGATGGCGGCGATGACGAAACAGCCGCACGCCAGCAATGCCGTCGTGGCGAGGCTGCGCCCCCGGCGCCGCGCGCAACTGCGCACGCCCAACCCGGACACCGTCAGCCGTGCGGCGTTGCCGGCGCGGGCCAGCGCCCCCAGCCAGGCCCCCAGAAAGACCAGCCCCGAGATCAGCAACAACGTCCCCGCCCCGAAAAACGCCCCCGCGTTCGACCGTTCGCCGCTTGCGAGCGCCCAAACGACGACCGCCAGCGCTGCGAAGAGAAGGCTCAATCCAGTGAGGAGTGCGGAATGACGAATGACGAATGACGAATGACGAATGACGAATGACAAGTCCCGGCGTGCAGACTGTGGACTGTGGACTATGGACTGTGGACTGTGGACTGTGGACTCCAACAACTCCTTAACAGGGCGTCGCGCCTGCCGGCGCAGGGTGAGCCAGATGGTGAGGGTGGCGACAACCGTGCTGGAGAACAGGCCGATTGCCAGGCTGAGGGGCGAGGCATGAAACTGGAGCGAGGTTGTCCCGACCGCATTGCGCCAGACGGTGGCCAGGCCCCAGAGCATGGCCCGCGCGTAGGCCAGGCCGCCCAGGACACCGATGACGCCGCCCAAAAGCGCCAGGGCCGCGCCTTCAGCCAGGAGCAAACGGCGCACTTGTTTGGCGCTAAACCCGAGGGCCAGCAGCGTGCCGACCTCAGCCATGCGCTGCTCCAGCCCAAATTGAAAGAGCAGCGCCATCAGCAGCAGCGCCGACACGACCAGGAAAAAGCTGAAGCCGAGGAACAACTGGCCAAAGTCCTGGGATTGCGCTGCCGCCTTGAGCGCCTGCTCGCGCACCGGTTCGAGACGAAAGCCCAGGTCGGCTGGTTTGAGATTGGCGACCAGGTTGCGATAAACCGCCTGGCGACAGGAGCTGGCGAAAGAGTTCGTGGGCACCTGGTAGCGAATCGCCGTGAGCGAGCCGAACCGGTTGGCCCACATGGCCTGGCCGGCCGCGAGCGTGACGAAGGCCTTGGGCGTGCCGCGGTATTGTTTCCAGTAGGCCTCGTCCTTGTCGCGGAGCTTGTACACGAGCGGAAAGCCGGTGTTCCAGTCGTGGGTGGATTCGGCCTTGGCCAGACCGGGAAATTCGGGCATGAGCGTGCGATCGGCATAGAGACCCTTGATCGGGACGATAGCCCGGACGCGGAACGAATTGGTCCGCTCGGTCAACCGGCTGCCGGAGTCGGCGACGTAGTAGCTCAGTGCGACCGTGTCGCCGGGCCTCGCCTGTAGGTCGTCCGCGAGCCATTGGTTGACCAGGATTTCGTCGTCGCGCATGCCGGCGGGCAGGAATGGCCCGCCTGCGGCGGTGACCATCGAGTAGGGGGTGAGGCGCTCGCCGGCGCGGATGGCGTTGGCCAGGTAGGTCAGGACGCCGAAGCCGTTGGGGATGAAGGACCGGGCGAAGGCGACGTCGTTGGTGGAGTCTGAGGAGAAATCGGGGAAAGGGAATAGCATGAACACGCCGGGAAGAGTGTTCGTCAGCACCCTGGAGCGCGGCGTAAGGGCTGCGGCGACGACGGGCGGATCCAGGAAGACCCGCGAACTGGCGATCTCGATCCAGGGCCGGATGTATTCACCACCCGTTTCCGTTTGGGGTTGTTCGATAGCGCGCACAACCACCCCGGCGTCTTCCGGCAGCCAGAGGCTCGCCAGCCCGGCCTCCAGACACGGTAAAGCGAGCTCATCGGGGACAGCGCGGGCTTTGCTCTCTGGCAAGAGAAACCTCCCGAGGCGTGCAGTCAGGCTGGCGCGGTTTCGGTGTGCCCGCATCATCAACCAAAAACTCAGGTTGAGTTGCTGCCGCCATAACCACCCGTGTTCTCTCGCTTCGGGCACGAGCACCGGGCCAAAGGCCAGGAGGTTGGCATGACCTCGGACACCGAGTTTATCGGCCAGGAACTCCTTAAACAGAAACAGGTTGGCAGGGGGCGCCGGCGGAGCGGCGAGGGCGAAATCGCCCAACTGGTCCGCCGGCAGGATGGCGCCCACCTTGAGGCGCAGGGCCACGGAGTTATCATCACGCGGGCTCAGGGCGGCATCCAGGGCGAGGGCGCTGGGCTTGCGGACCCGCAGGATGATTTCGTTGCCGGGCCGGACGTCCAGGTGCCGGGCGAGGGTCTCGTTAATCAGGGCTCCAGACCATCCGGTCGCGGCGAAGGCAGACTTGACCTTCGCCCGTGCCGAGAGATATGCGCCGAAGGGCAAGGCGGGACCGCCTCCGATCACGTTCACCCGGTTGACGCGTGCGGCGCCGTCTTGCCTCGCTGCCACGCCCGACAGCGATAGCGCGGACCCGTCGTACAGTTCGTCGATAGGGCTATGCTGAGGATTGCCGACCGGAGCCATCGGCCTTACCGCCACCGGGATGGGAAGCACAAACCTGGAAGATCCAGAGACCCTGGGAGAGGAAAGCCAGCCCGGCCTGTCGAACCGGGAGAGTGCGCGCCCAGCCCAGGCGCTGTCGAAAAGCCGGTCCCCGGTGCTCACGGCAAAGTGGATCCCGCCCAACCGTTCGAGCGCCCGCTCCCTGAGCGTCTCCCGCACCGAGTCGCCCACCAGCAGCGCCCCAATCAACGCCGCGCTCCCGATGGCCGCGCCGAGCACCACCCCCGCGTGCGCCCGGGCGTGAAACCGCAGACTGCGCCGGATAAGGGTTTTGAAGGTCATGGGCATGGGGCAACCCGGAGGGTTGCCAGAAGGTAGCCGGGGGTCGCGGCGTTGCCGCGACCCCCGGTGGACGACGACAAGGCCCGGCACCCCGGAACGGGGTGCCAGAAACGAGCGCTGCCTAGCCGGGATATTTCCCAGCGCGGCAGAGCCGCAACCAAAACTTCTTTCAAAAAAACAAGGAGTTGACAGAGAGTGGTACAAGTTACCTGGCCGCGAGCGACGGAGAACCGGTAGCGCAGGCTTCCAAGCCTGCTGTGTCGCCGACTTCCAAGTCGGCAGGGTGTCCCATCGCTCGGGCGCCCGGCGGGTTTGGAAACCCGCGATACAGCAGACTTGGAAGTCTGCGCTACAAAGAGCCAGTGAAATACCCCGGCTAGCGGAGTTGCCATCTGGCATCCCTCCGGGATGCGGACCCTCTGTGCCCGCCACCGGGGGTCGCGGCGAGGCCGCGACCCCCGGCTACCTTCTTTCATCCCTCCGGGATGAATTCCTTTCATACCAACTTCCCCCCTTTGAGTTCGAGCACCCGTCCCATTCGTTCGGCCAACTCGCGGGCGTGGGTGACGATGATAAGGGTGACGCCTTCCTCTTTGTTGAGTTCGACGAGCAACGCGCCCAGTTGGCGGGCGGAGGTTTGGTCGAGGGCGCCGGTGGGCTCATCGGCGAGCAGGAGTTGGGGCTGGTTGATGAGGGCGCGCACGACGGCGGCGCGCTGGCGTTCGCCGCCGGAGAGTTGGCCGGGCCGATGGGCCAGGCGCTCGCCCAGGCCCACGCGTTTGAGCAGGCGCTCAGCCCGTGGCCCCGCGCCGTTGCGGATGGCGGCGTCTGTGCAGGGCAGCGACGGCACCAACACGTTCTCCAGGACGGTGCATTGCGGCAGCAAATAATGGGCCTGGAAGACAAAGCCGATTTGCCGGTTCCGCACCGCCGCCAGCCGGGGCTCGTCCAGCCCGGCCAGGTCCTCGCCCTCGAGCAGGACCTGGCCGCTGCTGGGCCGATCCAGCGTGCCCATGATTTGCAGCAGCGTGCTCTTGCCCGAGCCCGATGGCCCGACGATGGCCAGCGATTCCCCGCGCCTGACATCGAGCGAGACCCCGTCCAGCACCGTCAGCGCCTCGGCCCCGTCCGGCGCCTCGTAGCGGCGGGTCACATCGAGCAGTTTCAAGAGCGGCCCTGTGAATGCCATGCTCACACTCTGCCGCAAGGAGGGCAGGAAGGAAAGTGCCGAGTGTCGAGGGGCGAGGGGCGAGGGGCCGAGGGTCGAGGGAAAACACATCGATCGCCCCTCCGCCTTCGGCCCTCGCCCCTCGCCCCTCGGCCCCCTCACCCGCCCGCTTGGATCACCCTGGCCAGGGCGGCGACGCGTTTGGGGTCGACCGGGTTGGCGACTTGGGCGTCGAGTTTGAGCGAGGAGCCGACGATAAAGCCGTCAGCCAGGGCGAGGTAATCGCGGACATTGGCGGGGGTGACGCCGCTGCCGAGGAGGATTTTTACGGTGGGGCAGGTGCGGCGCACGCGTTGGACGTCCTGGAGGTCGGTCTGGAGACCGGTGCCTTTGCCGGAGACGATGAGGGCATCGGCCAGGCCGCGCTCGACGGTGTTGCGGGCGCAATCTTCGATGGTCCAGTTGTTGAAGGGCACGGCGTGTTTGACGTGGACGTCGGCGAAGATGCGCGCCTGGGGGCAGACGAGGCGGCGGTAGCGGAGGGTCTCATAGGCGTTGCCTTCGATGATGCCCTGGTCGGTGAGCATGGCGCCGGTGTGGACGTTGACGCGGATGAAGCTGCCGCGGCAGGCGGCGCAGAGGGCCAGCGCGGCCCGGGCGTCGTTGCGCAGGACGTTGAAGCCGATGGGCACTTTCACGGCGGTGCCGATGGCCCGGCCCGCCGCGGACATGGCGGCCAGGGTCTCGGTGGCGACCGGGCCTTTGGTGAACGGGATGTCGCCAAAATTCTCGATGAACAACGCGTTGACACCGCTCTGTTCGTAGGCGCAAGCATCGCGCAGGGCGAAATTGATGACGGCCTCCAGGTCGCCTTCCCATCGCGGCGAGCCGGGTAACGGCCGGAGATGGACGACGCCGATGAGGGGCTTGGAGGATTGCTCAAAGAGGGTTTTCATAGAAAGGGACTAAAGGGACTAAAGGGACTAAAGGGACAAATGGGACGCGATTTGGACATCGCTTGTTTGGAGCCGGTCAGGCGCCTGTGCCTTCCTGGTCCCGTGGTCCCGCAGTCCCGTGGTCCCGTGGTCCCCTGGTCCCGTGGTCCCGTGATCTCTTGGTCTTGTCTTTGAGTTCGCGCAGTTTGAGCAGGGCGGTCAGAGCGGCCTCGCTTTCAGCGGCCTTCTTGCTCTTGCCGCGTCCGCGGGCCAGTTCGACGCCGGCATGGTGGACGGTACACTCGAAGAGGCGGTCGTGGTCTGGGCCGGAGGAGGAGAGGACCTGGTATTGAGGGGCCTGGGGGGAGGAGGCCTGGAGCAGTTCCTGCAATTCGCCTTTGGGATTGTCCAGGAAGGGAACGACGGCCAGGCCGCTGTAGGCGCCCTCGAATTGGCGAAGGACAAAATCACGGGCGGCCTCGAAACCGCCGTCCAGGAAGATGGCCCCCAGGAGGGCTTCATAAGTGTCGGCCAAGGCGGAGAGGCGCTCGCGGCCGCCGTGCATTTCTTCGCCCCGGCTCAGGATGAGGTGCCGGCCCAGGCCCAAGGAACGGGCCAAATCGGCCAGGCTGCGGCGGTTGACCAGTTTGGCGCGGGCCTTGGTGAGGGGACCCTCGCTGAAACCGGGGAAGGCGTCATACAATTGGCGGCTCAGGACGAGTTGGAGGACGGCGTCGCCGAGGAACTCCAGGCGCTGATTGGTCTGGAGGGGCAGCCCGTGCTCGTGGGCCACGGAGGGGTGGGTCAGGGCCAGGCGCAAGAGCGCGGAGTCGTGAAAGGTGTAAGCCAGGCGGGCCTGGAGTTCCTCATATTCTGGCTGGGGCGGCGCCGCTGCGGAGGCTGGAGAATCGGGACCAGGGGCTGGAGAATCGGGACTCATGGGATCAGGTTTGCGGAGTTGTCGGGGGGTGGCTCGATGGGGGGCGGCAGGGCGGGCGGCGCGCCGGTTTGCGCCGGGGCCGGTTGGGCTGGGGCGGGGGCGGCGGCTTGGGCCTCGGCCGCGGCGGGCGGGTTCAAGCCCTGTTCGAGGAGCGCGGCCACGTCGCGCTGGACCGATTCCAACTGGTTGAGCTGGAGGCCGGGATCGAGGATGGTGAACAGGTTGCCGCTCTTGGGATGCTCATAGACGAAGACGCGCCGGCCTTCGCGCACGGTTTGCTCCTTGATCTTGAGCAGGCGCTTGCGTTCGAGCATGACGGCCAGGATGTAGCCGGCGGGGATGAAGCGCGGGTCATCGAGCTCGATGAGCTTGCGGAGGAGGGATTCGGCGGTCTCCTTTTGGATCGGTTCGCTGCGCGGCGCCGGGGCTTCATAGACGCCCTGCCAGTAAGAGATAAAGCCCTTGCGCTCGCGGGCGCCCTGGCTGAATTGGCGCTCCCAGCAGGCCTGGCAAACGTCCGAACGCCGGAACTGGGCGCGCTCGTCGAACAACAGGGTGTGATAGACGGCCTGGTCGACAAAGGCGCCGCCGCACCCGGCGCAGTGGTGCGCCCGCGATTGAATGTTCCATTCAGTCATGAGAATAGCCCATGGGAGGTCCGGGCTAAATCGGCAGCCTTGCCTCCTCCCTCAGGCCGCCGCGCGGTCGTGCCTGCGGCGGATGACGGGCTTGGAGAGGCCCGCCACGACTGGCTGGGTGATGCACACGTGGAGGATGTCGTCGCTGCTGGGGACATCGAACATGACATCGAGCATGAGTCTTTCGAGCAGGCTGCGCAGGGCGCGGGCGCCGGTGCCCTTGCTCAGGGCCTGGGCGGCGAGTTCCTTGAGGGCGTCCTGGGAAAACTCCAGTTCCACGCCTTCCATGGCCATGAGCTTGGCGTACTGCTTGATCAGGGCGTTCTTGGTCTCTGTGAGGATGGCGACCAGTTCGGGCTGCGTCAACTCCGCCAGCACCGTGACCATGGGCAGGCGGCCGATGAATTCCGGGATGAAGCCGAAGCTCAGGAGGTCTTCCGGCTCGACGTATTGGAGGATCTCCTGGCGGTTGATCGAGGCGGTCTTGATGCCCGCTTCCATGGCCTGGAAGCCCATGACGTGTTTGCCCATGCGCCGCTGGATGAGGCGCTCCAGGCCGACGAAGGCCCCGCCGCAGACGAACAGGATGTCGGTGGTATCCACGCGGATGTACTCCTGCTGCGGGTGCTTGCGGCCGCCCTGCGGGGGGACATTGCAGACGGTGCCTTCGAGGATCTTGAGCAGGGCCTGCTGGACGCCTTCACCGGAGACGTCGCGCGTGATCGAGACGTTCTCGGTCTTGCGGGCGATCTTGTCGATTTCGTCGATATAAACGATGCCCCGTTGTGCGCGTTTGACATCGTAATCGGCGTTTTGGAGGAGGCGCAGGATGATGTTCTCGACGTCCTCACCCACGTAGCCGGCCTCGGTCAAGGTGGTGGCGTCGGCGATGGCGAAGGGCACGTCGAGGATTTCGGCCAGGGTCCGGGCCAGGAGGGTCTTGCCGGAGCCGGTGGGGCCGATCATGAGGATGTTGCTCTTCTCGATTTGGACCCCGGCATGGGGGTCGGGCGGCGCGGCGCTCTCCGGGGGTTGGGGCGGCGGGGCCTCGGGCGGTTCCTGAAGGACGCGCTTGTAGTGGTTGTGGACGGCCACGGCCAGCGTCTTTTTGGCATGGTCCTGGCCGACGCAACGGAGATCGAGCTGCCGTTTGAGTTCGGCCGGCTTGGGCACCGCGAACCGCGGTTTTTGTTTGCGCGTCTGGGAGGCGAGTTCCTTGTCCAGGACTTGTTTGCAGAGAATGACGCAATTGTCGCAGATGTAAACGCCGGGTCCGGCGATGAGCTTTTTGACCTCGGCGTGAGACTTGCCGCAAAAACTGCACAGGGTGATATTGGTTGGCCGTGCCATCGAAACGAACGCTGCTGGGCTTGGTCTGGGTTGTGGGTTGGGTTGGGTTGACTTAGCTCTTGTCCGCCAGGGACGTTGCGTGCTCGGCCAGAGTGGTGATCTCCTTGCGGGACTGGACCACTTCGTCCACCAGGCCGTAGCTCTTGGCCTCCTCGGCCGACATGAAATTATCGCGGTCGCAGTCCTTCTCGACTTGCTCGATGGAGCGGCCGGTGTGCTTGGCGATGATGCTGTTGAGGCGCTGTTTGAGGCGGAGCATGTAGCGGACGCGGATCTCGACGTCGGTAGCGGCCCCTTCGGCGCCGCCCAGGATCTGGTGGATCATGATGTTGGAGTTGGGCAGGGCGTAGCGTTTGCCCTTGGTGCCGCCGCACAACAGCACGGCGCCCATGCTGGCGGCCTGGCCGATGCAGTAGGTGTTCGTGTCGCAGGTCAGGAACTGCATCGTGTCGTAAATGGCCAGCCCGGAGGTGACACTGCCCCCGGGTGAATTGATGTAGAGATGAATGTCCTTTTTGGGATCGGTCATCTGCAGGAAAAGCAACTGGGCGATGATCAGGTTGGCCACCATGTCATCGACCGGTGTGCCCAAAAACACGATCCGGTCCACCAGCAACCGCGAGTAAATATCATAGCCGCGTTCGCCCCGCCCGGTCTGTTCAACCACCATTGGCACTAGGAAGTTTGACATAAAACTTATTCTCTGATGCCGAACGTAGCGGAGTGGCACCCCCAGGTCAAGCGCGGCGGCGCAACCACCGGTGAAGGCGCAGACGGAGTCCCCGACAGACCCCTCACCCCGGCCCTCTCCCCTTCCGAAGGGGAGAGGGAGAAGCGCCGGCAGTCTCTTGAACTTCGAGGCATCTCTGGTGCCTCGAGCGGGCTGCGGAGAATTCTCCCTCTCCCCATCCGATGGGGAGAGGGTTGGGGTGAGGGGTCCGCCCTACTGCACCGTCTCGGTTGCCAGGCCGACCTTGGTGATATTGGCCTGCTGCAGGAGGTCCAGCACACTGATCACGCGCTGGTATTCCACGCCCGCCGCGCCCTTGACCACCACGGCCGTGTCCGGGTCGCCGGCCCTCATCGTGACCAGGGTCTGCTTGAGGCCGGCCAGTTGGATCGGCTCGCCGTTGAAGGTGATTCGGCCGGCGGAATCCACGACAATGTGATTGAGCTTGGCGGGCGGCTGCGGCGTGTTGGTCTTCTTGGGCGAGGGCAGATTCATCTCCAGGTCGTTCGACAACTGGGGTGTGGTGATGATGAAGATCACCAACAGGACGAACGCCAGGTCGAGCAACGGCGTGATGTTCAGTTCGTTGAGCGAACCGTGATGGCCTTTGGAGAACTTCTTCACTGCATGCTCAGGGGCATGACCCCTTCGGTCGCTTCGCTCTGGACATCGAAGCGGACCATGAAACTCCCAGGAAAGCCCTTGGGCGGCGCCTTGCCGATGGCTTTGGTCTTGTTCAGGGCAGACTTGACCGAATCGTCCCAGCGCGCAATGCCCGAGCCTTTGAGCCACTGGGAGCCGCTGACCAGGCCCGTCGGACTGATGCTCACCTCCGCTTCCGCCTCGAACGTCTCGTCTGCGATATCCTCGGGGCGCTCCCAATGCGAGCGCAGGGCGTGCTCGACCAGGCCCTTATACAGGGCGATGGGGTCCGAGCTGGTATTGACGTCCTTGGCGCCTTCAGTGAATTGCACGAGCGGCACATCCGCGGCTGGTGGCGCAGCCGGGGGCGGGGCTGCCAGAGAGGAGGGCGGCGGCGCGGCGGAGGCAGTCTGGAGGGGCGGCGGCGCCAGCGTCGGGCGCGGGGTGGCCGCGGGCTGCTTGGCGGGCTCGCTCTTGGGTTCCGGCGGTTTCACCTTGGGCGGCTCGGGCGGTTTGGTCTTGGGCACCATGGTCACGGTGATCTGCCTGAGGGTCTTGCCCAGGTAGCCCTCACGGGCCGCCAGGAAGAAGATCCCGGCTATCAGGATGCTGTGGAAGATGACAGAGATGGTCAGATTGACCCTGGACGAATTGTGCCTTTTGCGGGGAACCATAATTCACTCCTTTCGGGCGGCGCCATCGGGGAAGGGTTCAGTGGCCAGATTGACCTTGAGGACGTTGGCTTGCTGGAGCATGTCCATGACGTTCACGATTTGGGCGTACTTGGTGCGGGCCGAGCCGCGAATCACGATGCTGAGATCGGGGTCGTCCATGCGCATGGCGATCACTTTCTCGTTGAGCCCGGGGAGGTCCACCTCATCCCGGTTCAGGAACATTCGGCCGGTGCTCTGGACCGTCACGTAGTTGATCTTGGCTTTGGGGTCTTTGGGACGCCTTGCGGCCGAGGGCAGGTCCACGTCCAGGTCGTTCACGGCGGGCGTGGTCGTGATGATGAAGATCACCAGGAGCACAAACGCCAGGTCCAGCAGCGGAGTAATATTCAACTGCGCCAGGGCCGCGTGTTCGCTCTTGGAGAACTTCTTCATGGAGGTGTGCTACTCGGTGAAGACCGGTTCCGGGAGGGCGGCCGGCCTGGCCTTCGGCCCCAGCAGTTCCCGGAGTTCCTCGACCAGTGAACGGTTATCGACATACTTGTGCTCGATCGCAGTGGCGTATTCGGTGGCAAAGCCGTCCAGTTCCTGGGTGATGGCCCGGATGGTCGTGACCATGTAGTTATAGGCGAACATGGCCGGGATGGCGACGAAGAGCCCGACCACGGTGGCGATGAGCGCGCCGGCCACGCCGGGCGCCATCGCATTCAGAGTGGCGGACTGGGCTTTGGCGATGCCCGAAAACGTCTCCATGACGCCCCAGACCGTTCCCAGCAAACCGATGAACGGCCCGCCTGCCACCGCAGTCGAGAGAATGATCATCCCCTTTTCCAACGACAGGGCCTGGGCGCTTGCGATTCGTTCCAGCGTAACCCGCACGGAATCGAACGAGGCCTGGCTGATCTTGGCAGCAGTGGCCGGCGCGTCGTCGTCGGATTCCGCCTCGCCGTCCCCTCCAATAACGGCCGCTTTGGCTTTAGCGACCCGGACGGGGTTGTGCTTCAGGTGATACTCGGTCTCTTCCGCCCCGGCGTAGTAAAGCTCATAAGCGGGTGCGCCATCGAATTCTTCGCCATGCCGGGCGATTTCGAGCGGGTCGCGCGTCGAGCGGTAGGAGGCGAAGAATCTCTTGCCCATCTTCCGCGCGCGGTAAAGCTGGCGGGACTTGGTGATGATCACCGTCCAACTGAAGATCGAGACGATGATCAGGACGCCGATGCAGATCTTGCCTTCGGTTGTCGCCTTCTTGAAGGCGAAATCCAGCGCGCTGGCGAAAAACGGGGTGATTGGAATCGGGGTCATATCGAGTTGCTATTTCGAGGGCAAAATCACAGTAACGCGCCCGACTCGCCGCAACAGGGCGGGGGCCTTGGCCGCCAGGCGCTTCTTCTTTTCGTCTTCCTCTTCGGCCTGGGCCATGGCGGGCGAAGCTACCGTCTTGTCGGCGGACTCGACGGTCTTCTGGGCCGGGGCCGCCGTCACGCCGGAAAAGGCGCCGAGGGCGGCGGCCGCGGTGTTGCCGCTGGTGGTGGCCGAGCCGCCGGTGGAGATGACCGAGGCGCTAATGTCGGAGCCGGCGACATTGACGCTGCCGCCGCCGACGATGCTGCCGGAGATGTTCTGGCCGGCGGAAACGGAGGCGGTGCCGCCGGCCAGGGCGGTCACGGCGACGTTTTGTTGGGCCTGGATGACGATGTTCTGGCTGGCCACCACGACGCCTTCGATGCTGCCTTGGGCCTTGAGGGAGACATCGCGGCCCAGCACGCCGGAGGCGCCGGCCAGAATGCTGCCGCCCGCGTCCAGCGTCACTTGCGCCCCGGACTGGCCGGCCTTGTTGAAGGCCAGTTGGAGCACCCCGCCCGAGTTGGCCTGAATGTCCCCGCCGGCTTGAATGGTGATGTCGCCCACACGCGCGTTGGAATCGGTGCGGGTCAACGCCATGATGCCGCTGCCAAAGAACCGGTCATTGCGGTTCTCGTATTGGCCGGTCGCCGGGTCCAACTGGCTGGTGGTGACGCTGAAAAACCCCTTGGCGCCGGCGCCGGCGTCCACGGTGCCGTTGTCGGAGATGACGGTGACGTTGCCGCCGTCGTAGCTGGCGATGCGCGAGCCCTGGACCAGGATGTCGCCGGCCGCGTGTACGCTCACGTTGCCGCCGTGGCCGGTGTAGATGCCCTTGGGCGTCTTGTCGCTGGTCAGGCTGTCCTGGGCGCCGATGTCCATCCTGCCCAGGGCTGTCACGTTGATGCTCCCGCCGTTAAACGAGGCGATTTGGGAACTGGCCATACTGAGGTTGCCCGCCAGGCTCAAATTGAGGTTGGCGCCCTGGATGGAGATGGACGCCAGGGCTGGATTGAGCAGCGGCCCCACCGAACGGATGCCGGCCGAGGTGGCCAGGTCCAGGTTGCGGGCAACGATCTGGAACGCGCCCGGCCCGCCCAGTTGCAGGCCGCCCTGCGCCAGCGGCGAGCTGGGGATGTCCTGGGTGGCGGCATAGAGCTGTTGCAGCGCCGCGGTATCCGCCGTGAATGTGGCCGGGGCGAAAGTCGGGTTGCCCTGCGCGTCCAGCACCTGCTGATGAGTGATCGGGTCCAGCACATAGACAGTGGGGTGCAGCAGGAAATCGAGATCGGCCGCCGTCATGATGCCTTGGATGCCCAGTTGGTGGGTCGCCGGGTTGTAGCTTATCCGCCCGCCCAGCCCGGGATTCATCGTGATGCCCGGGTCGGTCAGAACGCTCAGATCCGGAGTGCTCTGGAGGCCAACGAAGGTCAGGTTGCTCCGGCTGGTCAAATCGCCATCCACCTGGAGCCGCGTGACATCGTTGCGGGAGAGGTTCTGGCCTTCGAAGGAGAAGTTCAGCGCATTGCCGTGAACATGCACGTCGGCCGCCTCGGGGGAGCGCAGGAAGACATTGTCCAGGTCGCCGTCAATGTTCAAATGGACGCCCCCCCCGCTGCCTCCCAGGTGCAAGGGCGTGCCGGCGTGGCCCGCCTCGAAGGTAGTGTAATCAGGGCTGCCGCTATCCGAGACGATGAGTTGGTGGAATTGGCCGGCCAGGCTGCCCAGGGGGCCGCCGTCGGTGGTCTGAATGCTCAAGCTGCCCTGGGGCGAAGGATAGAGGACGACATCGTTGCCGAGCAAGACGCCCCCGGCCCCGGCCTCGATATTCAGGATGGGCGCATAAATCGGGGGCCGCCCGGGGTTGTCCGCCGTCCTGGCCAGGTTGTCGCCCAGGAGTTGAACGGAGTGGCCGCCCACCAGGTCCACAAAGGCATCCGGCGCATAGTCGAACTGGAAGGTCACGCGCGGCCCGTAGCTGGCGCGGTTGGGGTTGAGCGAGCCGTTCGGGTTATAGACTTCGTTGACATAGAGGTTGCGCGCGGCGTTGACCTTCCAGCCGCCGGCCACCAACCCGAAACTGGCGGGCGTAGCGCCATCGCCCACATCGCGCCCGGCGGTGAGCGTCCCAACGCCCTGCCGGACCATGAAGCTGCCCTTGATATCGCGCCCGGCGCTCAGGTCCACGTTGCCGGCCGCAGGGCCAAAGGCGCCGATGCTGCCCCCGCCGCTCAGGATGTCGCGCCCGGCCGCAATCTGCACGTTGCCCCCGGCGGCGGTGCCAATCCCGCCCAGGCCAAGGCCGCTGACGCTGTAACCGTCCGAGGTGAAATCGTAAGTCTGCGGGTTGGTGCCGGCATTGACGTCACCGTCGCCGGCGCTGATCGAGATGTTGCCGCCGTTGACGGTCCGCACGTAGCCGCTGCCCACCAGCACCTCGTGTCCGGCCTGGAAGGTGAGATTGCCCTCGGCCACTTCGATCGCCCCGTTGAAATTGGGCGCCATCCCCTGGGCGTTGGGAGGACCGCCGTTGAGATAGATGCCGCCGATGCCCGGCCGGACCGCGAGGGACGGGGAGGTGAAATCCACGCCGGCAGCCAGGCTCACCGACCAGCCGGAACTCGAGACGATGCGGGAGTTGTTTCCGAAGACAATGTTATTGCCGGCCTGAAGCGTCAGGAGGCTGCCGGGCGAATTGATGCCGGTGCTGGCGTTCAAGTCCCAGACCGTGCCGGTATCCAGTGAAATATCGTGAGTGGCCTGCAGGAGGATATCCGAGAAGCCCTTGAAGGCCTGGTTGACGTCCAGCCGGAGTGTGCCCGCGCCCGGGGCGTCGCCCGAGTTCACCGTGCCCGAGGGCTTGGCGCTGCCGCTGGTTGCCAAAACGATGTTCAGGGGGTCGAACGTCAACCGGCCGCCCAGCCAGCCCGGCTGCGCGGTTCCGTCCAGTTGGCCCGAGACCTGGTCCATGCCCGGCGCGGAGATCTCGACCGCGCCGCCGCTGCCGCCCAGCGCCCCGCCGCGAACTTCAATGCGCGAGGCGGGGTCGTCGGTGAAGCTCCCGCCCGACTTGAGCGCAACCTGGCCGCCCGCGCTCACGACTGCCGTGTCGCCGTTGGCGCGAATGACCGAATCCGGGCCGAGGTTGATTGTGTCGCCGGCCACCAACTCGATGACCCCCTGCCGGTTGCGGACGGAATTGGCCTGGAGCAGGCCGTTTTGATTGACGACCTGGGCGTGGAGGGCAATGGTCCCGGCGTCGGCCACGAGCCTGCCCGAGTTATCGATGGCGCCGGCGGGCAGTTGAACGCTGGCGCTGAGCCCGCGCCCGTCCGGGCGCTCCGAGATGAGCACCCGCTTGCCCGCATAGAGGCCGAGCGTGCCGTCGGGGGCCGAGAGCAAGCCGTGGTTCTCGATGCCTTCGGCGATGAGGAAGAGCGAGCCGCCGGTTTGGGTCTTGATCTGGCCGAAATTGATGATCTTGGCAGTGGGCGGCGGACCCTGGTAGCTCCACACCGCGCCGCCGCCGGCGGCGGGCGGGGGCGTCACCGCGGCCGCCGCGGCCACGAAACCGCCCACGTTCACCGAGCAATTCGGCCCGAAGTAAAACCCGTTCTGGTTCATCAACACGACGAATCCGTTGGCGTTGAGCGTCCCCCAGATTTGGGAGGGGTTGGCGTCGTAGATCCGGTTCCACACCACCGAGATGGAGGAGGGCTGATGGAAGGTTGTGGTCTCGCCCGAGCCGATGTTGAAGCTCTGCCAGTTGATGACGGCGTTCTGGGAGGCAGTGATGTTGAGTTGCGAGCCGTTTTGCGCGGCCGTGGCGGTGCCGTGGGCGACCGTCATGCCCACGGGGTTGGGCAGGGCCGGGTCCGCGGCGCACAGCAGGACCAGAGCGATGCGCGCCCGGCCTTTGGCGCCACGATTCAAACCTCTAGGCTTCATACTCCCAGCCAACTTATAATATGCGTGTGAACTCCCCATGTCGGTCCTGTGTCGTATTGGTAACAACGGTCCGAGCGATGTCCGAAAAGTGGAAGTCCGACGTGTCAGACGAGTCAGACGAGTCAGAGGGGTCACCGGTCAGACGAATGTGCGTGCGCTTTCTGCACGCACCCCGCACAATCACCAGCCATGAACCAGCCCCAAGGCCCGTTTCTGCCTCATGGCGGCTACCGCAAGCTGCGCAGCTACAAGGTCGCTGAGGCCGTGTATGATGCCACGGTCGTCTTCTGCCGCCGGTTCCTGGCCCACGACCACCGCTTGACCGACCAGATGGTCCAGGCGGCTCGCAGCGGCGTGCGCAACATCAGCGAAGCCAGCGGGGCGGCTGCCACGTTGCGCAAGACCGAGATGAAACTCACCAATGTGGCTCGCGCCAGTCTGTCGGACGAACTGCTCGGGGATTATGAGATAAAGTCTGACCGGTCTGACCAGTCCGACGCGTCAGACCGGCTCGCTAAAACTGCGCTGAGAGACTAAACTCGCCCCGCAGGCGTCCACCGGCCGAACGGCGCGGCGCAACTATTTCTGGTCCGGCCCGGTTTGCCAGACGCCGGCGATCTTGGCGCCGCAGAAGCGGCAGTGGCCGGCGGCCAAATCGAGGGTGGTGACGGCGAAGATGTCGCGGCGGATGATGGGCTTTTTGCAACTGGGGCAGAAGGTGGTCTCGGCGTCGGCCAGGCCGGGGACGTTGCCGATATAAACGTAGCGGAGGCCCTCGGCGCGGGCGGCGTCGCGCGCCTTGAGGAGGACCTCGACGGGCGTGGGGGTCAGGTACGCCAGCTTGTGCTCGGGATGAAAGCGGGAGAAGTGCAGGGGTTGGTCGGCCCGAACTCTTTGGCTATCCAGGCGCACATCTTGCGGATGGTGGCCAGGTTGTCGGTGTAAGTCGGCACGATCAGGTTGATGATCTCGAACCAGATGCCCAGTTCTTTGAGCGTCTTGAGGGTGCGCAGGATGGGCTGGAGCCGGCCGGAGTTGAGCTTGGAGTAAATCTGCTGGTCGAAGCCCTTGAGGTTGACGTGCGCGGCGTCCACGAACTGGTAGAGGTCGCGGGCAGGGCGTTCTTCAATCGAGCCGCAACTGACGACGATGTTCTTGAGATGGCGCTGGCGGGCGGCCTTGCAGGTGTCCAGGGTGTATTCGTAAAAGGAGGTCGGTTCGGAGTAGGTGTAGGAGATCGAGGGGCAGGCGAGGGCGTCGGCCACGGCGACGGCATCGTCGGGAAAGAGGCTGAGGCGGGCGACATCGCTGAGGGAGAGGCCGGCCGGCAGGGGCGGGCGCAGGCGCAACTCGGGGCCGCGCGGGTCCTTGGTCTCCTCGGGTTTTTTCTGGGAGATCTCCCAGTTCTGGCAGTTGAGGCAGCGGAAGACGCAGCCGGAGGTGGCCAGGGAGAAGGTGCGGCTGCCAGGCAGGAAATGGAACAAGGGCTTTTTCTCGACGGGATCGACGTGGAAGGTGCAGGGATTGCCATACACCATGGTGTAGAGCACGCCATCCTGGTTGACCTTGTTCCGGCAATGGCTGCGGTCGCCCGGCGCGAGCAGGCAGTTGTTTGGACAGACCTTGCACTGCACGTTGCGGCCGAGCTTGAAGTAGTGGGAGGCCTCCTTGACCCAGCCGCGCTTGCGCCAGAGTTCCCACACCTCGGCGTGGGGCGCGTCGCCCTTGAAGATGTCGGCCGGGGCCTCCGCGTTGCGCCACTTGGAAAAGAGGTCAATCAGAGAAGCCCCCGCCAGCCCGGCGGCGCCCGCCGAACCCAAAGCGATCGCCGCGCGGCGGGAGAGGCCGGTGTGCCGGCGTGTCTGGCCGCCCGGGCGCTCCGGCGGGTCTGGTTCAGGGATTTTCACGGCGCCTGGCGATGTTTGATCCAACCCCATCGCTGCACGGCAAGATACACCGCCGGCAGGCTGTGCGCCAGCACAAGAACGATTAGCGGCCAATGCAGCATCCGGTGAAAGGTCAGCGCCGCCTTTTCATCCAGCAACCGGCTCAGGCCGTATCGGCCGTCCATGATGTAGCCGCTCAACAGGAACAGCAGCACCAGCGGCAGCAGCAGCCAACCGCTCCACCGGACCAGCTTCAGGCAGAGGATGTTAAACCTGCTCATCACGGGGGCCATTGTAACCGGTCTGTCAAAGATTGGTCTGACGCCGCAGACCCCTCACCCCGGCCCTCTCCCCATCGGATGGGGAGAGGGAGGATTCTCCGCAGCCGATGGAGGAACCAGAGATGCTGGGAAGTTCAAGAGACGGCCGACGCTTCTCCCTCTCCCCTTCCGAAGGGGAGAGGGCTGGGGTGAGGGGTCCGCCGGGGAGGCAGTCTCCGCCATCACCGCACCAGTCCGACCCTTCCGACCACGACCGCTGCGAGGGCATTCAGAGCGGCGGTTAGCAGGCACGCTCCGGACAGGCCCAGCAGCGGGATGAGGAGCGTCGAGGAGAGCAGGGCGCCCAGGCAGGCCCCCAGGAAATCGGCGGTGTAAAGGCGGGACAGGCTCGAGGGAGCCGATGCCGGGTCAAGGCGGATGGCCAGGGGGAACTGGACGCCGGCCAGGGCGGCCAGCAGGAAGGTCAGCGCGGCAATGACAGTCTTGATCGCCAGCACCGCGGAGGCCGTGCCGCCCAAGCGGCCCAGCGCCGGCAGGATCAGTGGCAGACAGAGCGAATAAGCGGCAATGGCGGCGGAGAGCCACGCCAGAAGCTGTGGAACTCTCTGCGCCTCTTCGCCTGAGCACACAGGCCGGCCCTTCACCTTCGGCCCCTGGCCCCTCGGCGCCCCGACCCCGCTTTCGACAACCGGCGCCTGCTGCCAGGCCCAGGCGGCCCGGTTCGCCCACCACGCCCCGCACGCCAGGCCGAGCATGAAGACGGTGACGATGAGTCCGACTTGGTGATAGACCGACCCGCAAAGGACCTGGAAGGCCAGGAGGAGGACCAACTCGAGGGCCGAGCCGGCGAAGCCGGAGGCAAAGAGGACAAGGGCGGCGCGGCGCAAACGCACCAGGTAAAAGCCAAGCGCGGCCAGCAGGAGGGCCTGGAGCGGGCCAAAGCGGGTATTGAATTGGCTCATCCAGTGGCGGAGATGGTAGAAGTAGAGGATGGGACTGAAGTCCCTGTTGAGTGCCGCCGGTTGCGCAACGGCCCGCTCGAGGTCCGCCATCCGATCCGGCGCCAGCATGGCGTCCAGGTAATGGCGATGGACCAGGCGGGTCTGGACCTGGCGCTGCTCCAGGCGCGAGGCAATGTCCGGGTAGAGCGGCCCGTCCGAGGCCAGGAAGAAGACCCGGCCGCCCGGAATCAGAAGGGTGTGGCGAAAGGACGTCTTTACCGTGCCGTGCGCCGACGCCAGCAACCGGGCCAGCTCCGGACTGACGTAGTTCTCATACTCGCCCAGTGAGAAGGAGAGCACTCCGCCGGGCGCCAAGGCCCGCTTCACCTCGGCCATGAACTCGACGGTGTAGAAGCGGTTCAGTTGGGCGGTCGCCGGGGCCGGAAGATCCAGGATGATGACATCGTAGCCCTCGTCCCTCGCCGCTCGTGCCTCTGCGCTGGCCGCCGGCCGCTGTTTGATAAAGAGCCGGCCATCAGTGTTGATAATGTGCAGGCGCGGGTCGGCCAGGTTCTCGGGCAGATATTTCTTGCCCAGTTCCAGGATGAGCGGGTCCAGTTCGACGTAATCGATCCGTTGGACCGGGTATTTGAGAACCTCCCGCGCGGTTCCGGAGACGGCGCCGGAGACGAGCAGCACCCGGCGGGCGTCGGGCCGCTGGGCCAGGGCATAATGGACGGTCTCCTCGATGTGCTGCTCGTCGCGGGTTGAGGTCAGAGGCACGCCGTTCTCGATAAAATTGAGCTGCCCTTCGGAGCGGGTCAGCAGGAGCCTGCCGTAAGGGGAATTGGCCCGCGCCACGATGCGCTGCTGCGGGTACTGGAGGCGGGTGGACAGACCGTCCGGATCCAGAAAGAGGACCGCCGCCACCAGCGCAAGGCCGAGCAACCACGCGAGCCGAGTCCGACGCGTCAGACCCGTCGGACCGGTCCGACCGGTCCGACCCGGCACAGGCAAGTCCAGCGCCTGAACCGCCAGCAGATTGACCAGCGCAGGAACGACCAGCAGGGCGATGTGGTCCAGGGAATGCCCGCAAACGAAGAGGATGCCCCCGGCAATGCTGCCGAGGCTGTCGGCGACATAGCCCTGGCCGGCGCCAACGGCCCCGCGCCGGCGCTCGAGGCAGGGTGCAGCCCAGGGCCAGCGCGCCGCCGGCGGCCAGGCAGTACGGGAGCAACAGGACCAGGCCGGCTGCGGCGGTCTGGCCGACGCCAATGGCGGCGCCGCGGATAAAGATGACATTGCGCAAGGAGCGCGCCAGAAACACTTGGGCCGGCGGCAGGAGCGCCAGCCAGATCAGCAAAAGCGCCAGCATGGACGCCGGGTCGCGCAGCCTCGTCCAGAAGCGGCCCAAGCCCGCGCCCAAACCCATGAGCAGCAGCCACAGCCCCAGCACAATGCCCAGGACCATCTCGTTGCCCGAAAAGGCGCCGAGCAATTCCCGCATCAGCGCCAACTGCGTCA
Source organism: uncultured bacterium (assembly GCA_963749495.1). Classification (GTDB taxonomy): domain Bacteria; phylum Verrucomicrobiota; class Verrucomicrobiia; order Limisphaerales; family UBA8199; genus CAVQND01. The sequence continues at coordinate 486,155 of CAVVMW010000006.1, read as the reverse complement.
TCACGCAGGAGAAGCCCAGCGCCAAGAGGGCAAAAAGCAGGAGCCGGGCCGAGGCCTCGGGCAACGGGCGATCACCTGGGCATTCTAAGCAAGTGTGCAAGGTAAATGTCGCGTTGTGAATTGACTTCAGGCAGACTGAGCTGCCTCGCGGCCCAAGGGGCCGCCAGAACCTAGCCCAGGGCTGAGGCCGTGAGGCCGATGCCCTGGGTTTTGGCCGCAAACGCGGGCCGGGCGCCCTGAAGGGGCGCCAGAGCGCTCTGGCGCCCCTTCAGGGCGCGCACCTGTTCTTGGAGGTCCATTCCCAGGGCATCGGCCTAGCGGCCTCAGCCCTGGGCTGGGCTCTGCCGGCCCCTTGGGCCGGAGGTCAGCGCCTGCGCAAAAGGATGACGGTGTTGTACACCCGGCGATGGGATTGGGCACGGATTTTCCGTCGGCGCCGCGCCGCGGCGACCTCAATTCTCCTGGAAACACTCGACGTGATAGATGGAGACGGAGGTGTCTTTGCCGCGCCAGGCCGAGGGGTTGCAGCCGGCCTTTTGGGAGAGGTGGTCGAGGAACTCGACCTTGCCCGGGATCTGCTCCCAGACTTGGGGCAGGAAGGTGGCGGCGCGGGAGCCGATGCGGAGCAGGACGCCGTCCCGGTGCGGCTGGAGCTTGGCCAGCAGGTCGTCGGGCGAGGTGAAGGCCAGCGGCTCGGGCACGGTCAAGACGCTGATCTCGATCTTGATCTGGGAGACCTCCTCGGGCCGCACCGGATCGAAGCGCGGGTCGCGCAGCGCGGCGTTGCGGGCGTTCTCCATGACCGCCTGGTAGAGGGCGTCCTTGGGCAGGATGTTGCCGATGCACCCGCGCAACACACCGCCCTTGGTGAGCGTGACGAAGCAGCCCTTGGGTTGGGCCAGTTTCGAAGAAAAGCTCCCGGCGTCCAGGACAGGCCCCGGCCCGGCAGGATCGGCGGCCGCCTTGGACAACGTGCGGCGGGCCAGTTCGAGCAGCGACTTTCTCTCGGTCGCGTCATAGGTCTCGGTGCCCGGCTCGAAGAAGGCCACGGCGGCATAACCCACTACGCTCTCTCTGGAGCCGGAGACGTCCCCGCTATTGCGCGCGTCCAGGAGTTGGGCCTTCCAGCCCTTGATCTTGGCCAGGTGCATGAGCGAGAGAATCGGCAGCTTGCCGCAGGCCTCCTGGGATTTCATGTCATCGGTGTTCACGTTGCAAATGGCCTTGACACACCGGGTGTCAAGATCTTTGGCTGCATCGTAGGGGTGATAATGACTTAAATCCGAGCTGGCAACAACAATTGTTTTATCATCGAGTATTGGCGCCAGGCCCTGGGCAATCTTCTCGGGGTCCGCCATGCCCACGACGATGGGCAGGAGCTTGAAATCCTTGACGACGCGCTGCAGGAAGGGGACCTGGACCTCGACGGAGTGCTCCCAGGTCTCGGGCGTGTCCTGGCCGGGCTCGGGTGCGGCCTTGGGCGCCTGGCGCCACCAGTCGGGCCGCTGGACGCGGCACGGTTTTTCCAGGGCAAACGGCGCCACCGCGGCCAGGGCCGCCGCCTTCTCCGAGATCGGCACCACGCCAAGCGGGGTCCGGTAGCCCTGGGCATCGGTTATACAGGCGCCCTCCAGCAAGGCATAGTGGCTGGGACCCAACACAATCACCGTCCGCACATCGTGCCCCGTCAACGTCTTGTAGCCAATCGCGGCGGTCTGGCCCGAAAAGACATAGCCCGCGTGCGGGCAGACCAACCCGCGCAGGCGCGGGAACTGGTGCCGCGGGGCGTTCTCCAGCAGGGCATCGACGGCCTTTGCCAGGGCCCGTTCGTCCGCCGGATAGAAGAGGCCGGCGACGGCCGGCTCGCGGATGCGGCGCAGGCCCTCAGAGGAGCTGGCCTGCTGCGCGCGGTTGGTGGATTGCCCGGGTGCCTCGGACCGGGCGTTGCACCCGCACAGGGACAACAGCAGCGCCAAGAGCGCCGTTGCCGCTGAGGCCGGGACTGCTGCGCAAGACTTTGCCACGGGTCGATGGCATACTCCTTTGGCCCGGAATGTCAATCCTTAACCCGCCTTGAGCTTCCGGAGCAGATTCTATTCGACAATCCCCCGGGCGCAGGAATAAGATGCGCTCAACATTTATGCCAAAGCTCCTCGTCAACCCCGGCTCGCCTGCCGCATGGGAAATCGAGTCAAGCCCGGGCTCAACCGCCTCGGCCGCGGGCCGGCCAACGACTTCAAATTCACCGACCTTTCCGTCTCGGGCACTCACTGCCAAATTGTCGTGACGGGGCAATCGGCGGTGATCAAGGACCTGAATTCGACCAACGGCACCTACATTAACCGCGTGTTTGCGCGGGAGGCGACGCTGGAGGCGGGCCAGACGATCCACCTGGGCGCAGTCGAACTGCTCTACGTCGCCGATCCAGCGCCGGCGGCGGCCCCTGTCGCAACCCCCGCTGCGCCGCCGCCGGCCCGGCCGGCGACACCGGTCGCGCGGGCCATCCCCGGCGCTGCGCCGGCAGCGCGGGCCGTGGCGCTGGGTCCCGGGGCGGCGCCCGCTCCTGCCCCCGCACCGGCCGCTCGGCCGGTCCAGGCCCCGGCCCCTGCGGCGCCGGCTGTGCGGGCAGTGCCCGGCGCTGCGCCTGGGCCTGCGCCCGCCTCAGCTCCCCCAGTGCGCATAGTCGTGCCGGGGCCGAAGCCCCCGCCCGCTGCCGCTCCTGCCCCCGGTCCAAGGCCTGCCTCGGTTCCCGAGGCGCGCCCCGGCCCGACCGCCACTCCTGCCCCGGTGCCCTCACAAACTCGCACCGTGCGCATCGTCGTGCCCAGTCCACCGCCTGCGGCGCGTCCAGCGCAAGGCGGTGAGACCAAAGGGACTAAAGGGACATAAGGCAGACAAGGGACAATGACGCTCAGCCGCCGCAGCCGCAGCGGTTGGTGGGCGCGTCGGCCACGCGCTCCGTGGGCCCGACCAGGCCATTGGCCAGAAGGTAGGTCTCCACTTCGTCACCGCTCACGTCCGCCAGGACGTGGCCGTTGATGTCCACACAGGGGCTGAGCTCCTGCCCGCTCCGGGCCACCATTTCCTGGCGCTGGGCCGGGTCATTCTGGATGTCGCGATCCTCGTATGGCAGATCGTATTTGGTCAAGACGGCCCGCACCCCCCGGCTCCAGCCGCAGGCGGGCTTCAGGTAAGCTATAATTTTTGGTTTATCCATAGTTTAGCCGCGCTTTTCGTGGCTCTTGAAAATGCCACATCTCCGCCGTGGCGCAAGCGCCGCAGAGGGTGGAGAGCCTCCACGATTCAGCCTTTAGCTTCAGAGCGGCTTGATGCGGATATTGCGGAAGGCGACGGGGTCGTTGTGGCCGGCAAAGCCGAAGGAGCCTTTGGTGCGGTCCTTGCCCGGGTGGGCGGAGTTGGCCATGTACTGGGTCACTTTGGAGAGGTTGCAGTCGAGAATGACGGTGCCGTTGAGTTCGACTTTGATCTTGGGGCCTTTGACGGTGACCTCCTCGAAATTCCACTCGCGGATAGGGTGCTGGTAACCGCGGGCGGCGGCGACCATGCCATAAGCCGAGCCGTGGGCCTGGCGGGGGTCAATTTTTTCGCCGGTGGCCTTTTCGTAGTTGTCATCCAGGACCTGTGATTCGCACATGCCGACGTAGGCGGTGTCGCCGTGGCCCGGGTAGCGGATGGCCAGGCCGTTGTTGCCGCCGGGCGGCAGCTTGATCTCGACCCGCGCCATGAAATCGCCATACTCGCCGGTCGTGTAAATGGTGCCGCCTTTGTTGGGACGGCATTGGATGGCGCCGTCGACGATCTCGTATTCATTGGTCGGCCCGGCCCAGCCGGTGAAATCGCGCCCGTTGAAGACGGATTGAAAGCCCTCTTCGCCATGGCCGGCCAGGATGCGGTCGGCCTCATCGGAGCCGATTTCGCGGATGAAGATATTGCGCCAGCGGATTTCGCCGCCATGGGTTTGGAGTTCGATGGGGCCTTTGGGGGGCACGGGGACCTTGTAGTCGTACATGTTCTCGAGAAGGGCATGGTCCACCACCAGCTTGTTGTTAAGCCAGACGCTCACGCGCGCGCCGACCATGATGACCCGCACAGTGTTCCATTGTCCAAAGGGCCTATCGGCCAGGACCAGCGGGTCTTTGCCGGGCGAGCCCGGGCGGTTGTTCCAAAGCCCGCCCGAGCCCTTGTCGGCGCCCAGAGAAAACTTGCCGCCCGCTTCGGTATAATCCCAGATCTGCACCTGGGGACAGCCGCGCAGGTAAATGCCCGAATCGGCCAGCGGGACCGTCTTGTACTCGACCAGGAGTTCGAAGTCGCCGTAGTCCTTCTGCGTGGTGGCGTAGGCGCCCTGGCCGTCGTTGACGAGTTCCCCGTTTTCGACCGTCCAGTGGCCCTGCATCTGCTCGGTCCACTTAGCGATTTGCGCCTCGCGCCCCTCGGGCGTCATGGCCAGGAGCTTGCGGTGGTCGAAGGTCTCCCCGCCGCGCCAGCCTGTGAGGTCCTGGCCGTTGAACAAGGCGGTGAATCCGGGGGGCGGAGTCACCGCCGCGGCGGCCGGTTGGGCCGTGGCGGCCAGGAGCAGGAAGGCGGGGAGCGTGGCCGCGGCCAGGAGGAAATTCGCCCTTGTGGGGGCAGGGGAGGTTCTTGCGGCAAGGCGTGAGGGCAGAGGGACAATGGCTTTCATGGTTGTGTGTCTATTGCACTTAGGGGGATGAAACGCGTTGCCGCCCCGGGTGTCAAACGGAATGTGACCCTGCAAATAGTTTGCCCCTGGGCGCAACTTTTTCCAGTCTGGTTTGTTTCAGAAGACTAGCGATGACTTGACGAGACAAATGGCTTTTGTGTCATTTCGAGAATTTGTGGCCCGGATGGGCCTGGCGACTCCCGGACAGTTCGAGGAGTGGACGCGGGCCTGGCGGGTGGCCGTGCAGGGCGGTTCGCAGGAATCGCTGCTGGGGTTCGTGTGCCGGGAACGGGGCCTGACGGAGGATGTGTTTCTCCAGGACCTGGCCAAGGCGCTGCAGTGGCCGTACCTGGACCTGCCCAAGCTCAAGGTGCCCGCCGAGGCCCGGACCCGGATCTCGACCAAGGTCGCCTTTCAATACTCGGTCCTCCCGACCCAGGTGACCGACGGCACATTGCAGGTGGCGGTGAGCAACCCGTTCGACACGGCGATGCTCAACGCGGTCCGATTCGACGCGCGCGGCCCGGTGCGGTTTGCGCTGGCCGCCAAGGTGGAAATCGAGAAGGCGCTCAAGAATTTCTACGGGGTCGGCGCCGACACCCTCGGCCAGATGGACGAGAGCGAAGACATGCTGATGGACCTGGATCTGCCGGCGGACAAGGAGATTACCGAGAGCGACCAGGAGGCCAGCGTCATCAAATTCGTCAACCAGGTCATCTGGGAGGCCTTCAAGGACCGCGCGACGGACATTCATTTCGAGCCGGCCGAGGACGAGTTGCGCATCCGCTACCGCATTAACGGCATTCTCCACCAAACGCCCATGCCGCCACAGCTCAAGCGGTTCCAGGCGGCGCTCATCTCGCGCATCAAGGTCATGTCGGGCATGAACATCTCCGAGAAGCGCCTCCCCCAGGACGGCCGCATCAATGTCCGCATCAAGGGCGAGGAGATCGATATTCGTGTTTCGACGGTGCCGACGGTGTATGGGGAGAGCGTGTCGTTGCGGTTGCTGACGCGCGGCAAGATCTTCCTGAGCCTGGACAAGCTGGGGTTTTCGCCCCTCGAAGAACAGGCCATTCGCGAGATCATCGTCAAGCCCCACGGCATCTTCCTGGTGACCGGCCCGACCGGCTCGGGCAAGTCCACTTCGCTCTATGCCTTCCTGAGCACGATCAACTCGGTACACAAGCGCATCATCACCATCGAGGAACCGGTCGAATACGAACTGAAGGGGATCAACCAAATCGCCGTCCGGCCCGAGATCGGGCTGACCTTCGCCATGGGCTTGCGCCACATCCTGCGCCAGGACCCCAACGTCATCATGGTGGGCGAAATCCGCGACCTGGAGACGGCCGAGATCGCCATCCGGGCCGCCCTGACCGGGCACCTGGTCTTCAGCACCCTGCACACCAACGACGCGCCCAGCGCCTTCACGCGCTTGATCGATATGGGCATCGAGCCGTTCCTGGTCGCTTCCTCGGTCGAGGCGGTCATGGCCCAGCGCCTGGTCCGCACCATCTGCCCCCACTGCAAGACCGAGGAGAAGGTCGAGCGCGATTACCTGCGCCGCATCGGGTTCCCGGAAGCCGAAATCCAGACGGCCAAGTTCTGGCACGGGACCGGGTGCGAAGAGTGCCGCCAACTTGGTTACCAGGGGCGCATGGGCATCTATGAACTGCTCATCCTCAACGAGCAGCTCCGCCCCCTCATCCTCAGCCGCGCCCCCGCCTCGACCATGGCCGCCAAGGCCATCGAACTGGGCATGCGCACTCTCCGCACCGACGGCTGGAACAAGGTCCGCTCCGCCTCGACCACCATCGAAGAGGTCCTGCGCGTCACTCAAGTCGAGGAGCACCTCGACGCGCTGATGGATGACACCAAAGCGGAGTGAGCAAACGGAGTTCTGCCGGCATGAAGAGCGCGCAACGAACACTGGGGCTGATGGCGGCGGGGGCGGCGCTGGTGGGCCTGGCCCTTTGGCTGGGCGGCGTCTTTCATGGCGGGGCGCAGTCCGGGACCAAGGCCCCAGCCGGCACCAACGCCCCCGCGCTCGGGCCGCGCGCCAGACCCGGCGCGCCAACCACGCCCGCTCAGGCCGCCGCCCGCGGGGCGCCTCGGTCCGGCCCGGCCACAAACCCCGCCGCGGAAGCGGCGGCGGCCCGGCTGCGCTCCGCCCAGGGAGCCAAACCAGGCGCAAGGCCAGGCTTGAACGCCGGTCCCGGGACCAACGCCCCCGTGCTGACGGCGCGCCCCGGCCTCAAGGGCAGCCTTGTGGCCAAAGGCGCGGCCCCAGCCCCTGCCGCCGCCCCTGCCAAAGCCAAGACCGGCTCCCAACTCCTGGAGACCCTGCGCCGATGGCAGGCCAAACCCTCTTTTTATCCGATGCTCTCGGGCCTGACCTTCGGCACGATCCTCGGGGCCCTGCTCCTGGTTCGCTATTTCAAAGCCAGGCAGGCGGGCGTCGTGCCGGCGGGCACGCCCTCCTCGATGGCGGTGCGGATGGCGCGGCGCAAGACCTCGGCTGCCGCTGTGGCCTCGTGCAACGTGCTCCAGATCGGGGCGCAAGGCCGCCAGCTCTGGCACTTCAACGCCCGCGGCAGCAGCTTCGCCTTGAACCGCCAGGCAGCCCTTGCGCCCGGCCAACCGTTGCCCGGCCTCATTGCCAAGGACTGGCGCTCGCTCTTCCAGCGCAAGCTCAATATAGCCTGGCTGCCGGCCAACCAGGTCTTTGTGCGCGTGGCCCAATTCCCGGTGAGCGATTACACCGAGACGGTCGCGATGGTCGAGCTGCAGTTGGAGAAGCTCTCCCCGATACCGATCAACCAGATCGCCTGGAGCATCTACGTCTTGCCGCAGGTCCGCGAGAGCCAGCAGACCATCATTGTCCTGATCGCGGCGCGCAATGTGGTCGAGGAGTTTCTGGGCCAGCTCGAGGGCCAGGGATTCGCGGCCGACCGGCTGGAGATGCCTTCGCTGGACCAGTTGCAGGCCACGCCGGTGAGCGAGGACGGGGTCTGGATTTATCCGAATGCGGCTGCGGGCGCCGTGAGCACGGCCCTGGCGGCGTGGTGGTATGGGGGGACGCTGCAGAACTTGGGATTCATAACGCTGCCGTCAACCAACCGTGCCGAGGGGCTGAGGGAGCAGTTGCTGCAGATCGCCTGGGCCGGGGAGATGGAAGGCTGGCTCACCGCCAAGCCGCGCTGGCACCTGGTGGCCGACGAGGCGGCGGCGGCCGAATGGGAACCGATCCTGCGGGCGGGGCTGGAGCAGCCCATCGAGGTGAGCGCGCCTGTGCCGCCGCTGGACCTGGCCGCCATGACCGCCACCCGCGCCACGCAGTCCGAGGCGCAGGCCAATTTGCTCCCGGTCGAATACGCCACGCGCTACCAGCAGCAGTTCACGGACCGGCTCTGGATGGGCGGTTTGGGCGCCGTGGGGGCCATCTACATCCTGGGCGTGGTCATTTACCTGGTGGCCCTCCAGGTGAACCTCATGCGCACCCACGGCGTCGAGGACGCCGTCACCGAACTGGCCCCTGCCTACACCAACGCCCTGCAGATCCGCGCCCGCTACGGCGTCCTCAAAGTCCACGAGGAACTCACTTATGCCGCCCTGGATTGCTGGAAGGCCGTGGCCGAACTGCTGCCTGAAAGCGTGACCCTCGATGGCTTCAACTTCAACGAGGGCAAGCGGCTGAGCCTCAATGGCAGCGCCCCCGCCGATCAACAAAAGGAATTGATCCAACTCGAGGCCGCCATGCGCAAATACACCAAGGACGGCCAGCTCCTCTTCGACTCGTCGAGCCGGAGTGGCGAGGGCCTCAGCTTCACGGCCATGATGGGCGTCAACCGGCAGACCGCCAACTGGAACCTGGCCCTCGAACTCAAGCGCGTGGAGGCCCAATGAAGACCTACCTGGACAATCTGCGCCCGTTCGAGAAGCGCCTGGTGGTCGGCGTGGGCGTCATGCTGTTTGTGGTCTTCAACGCCTGGTTCGTGGTGCCGCACTTCTCGGATTGGCAGCGCGTCTCGACCCGGCGGGAAATGGCGCTGAGGAAGCTCCAGCAGTACAATGACGAGATCGCCCAATCCACAACGCTCAAAGCCCAGATGACCAGGCTGATGGGCGGCGGTGCCTACGTGGTGCCCGCCGAGGAACAGTCGATCCACTTTGCCAACGAGGTGCTGACCAAGGCGGCCCTGTGCGGCATCACTTTCAGCAGCGCCTCCCGGGTGACCGAGAGCACGAACAACCCGTTTTTCCTCCAAAAGTCCCAAACCATCGGCCTGACCGCCCGCGAGGAGCAGGTGGTCAATTTCCTCTTCAACCTGGGCGCCAGCAATTCGATGGTCCGCGTGCGCGACCTGACCTTGCGCCCCGACGCCCCGCACCAGGCCCTCATGGTGAGCGTCAAGGTAATCGCCGATTACCAGAAGGCCCAAAAACCTGCCGCGCCCGGCCCCAAACCGGCGGCCCCGGGCTCCAACCGTGCAACCGCTTCAATTAGATGACTGTGAAAACGATCCTCATCACCCTAATGCTCGCCAGCTTCGGCTTGTGGGCGCAAACTCCCCCGCCCCCGGCGCCCCCGGCACCCTCGACGACCCCTTCAACCGCCGCACCCTCCGCCGTGCGCAGTCCGGCGCGCGCCGTCCCCATGGCGGCCAGGACCAATGCCCCGGGCGTTGGCCCCGGCGCGCCCGTGCCCCTGGGCCGGGCGCAGCAGCCGCCTGTCCCGACAGGCCCGCCCGCTCCGGGCGCGGCGCCCGCCGGCGCTCCCCCCGGACCGATGCCCGCCATCGTTCCCTCGCCGGCCGCCGCCTCCTCGGCGGACGATACCATAGCCGCAAAGATGATTGATTTTCGCGCCGCCGACCTGCCGCAGGTGCTGACGATCTACGCCGAGTTGGTCAATCGCACCATCCTGCGGGCGACCTTGCCCGAGCAGACGAAGATCACTTTGACCACCCAGACTGCGATCACCAAGGCCGAAGCCATCGAGGCCCTGGACGCGGTCCTGGGCATGAACGGCGTCGCCATGGTCAATGTCGGAGAGAAGTTCGTCAAAGCGGTGCCCTCACCCAACGCGCCGGGGACCGCCGCGAGTTTTCTCAAAGACCCAAGCGGCCTGGGCGAGATCGGGCAGTACGTGACCTACGTGATGCAGGTGACCAACGTGAAGCCCAGCGAAGTGATGCCGGCGATCCAGTCCTTTGCCAGCACCGTCCCCAACCCCATCCTGCCGATTGACAGCAGCCAGATCCTGGTCCTGCGCGACTTCAGCGAGAACGTCAAGCGCATGGTCGAGATGGTCAAGAGGATTGACGTGGTCATCCCCTCGGAGTTCGCCTCGGAGGTGATCCCGATCAAATACGCCATCGCGTCGGATATTGCGAGCGTGCTCAACAGCCTGAGCAGCGGCGGGGGCGGCGGGGCGGGGGTGGGTGGGGCCGGGGGGATGGGCCGCAGGGGCATGGGCGGCATGAACCGCATGGGCGGCATGGGCGGCATGGGCGGCATGAACCGCATGGGCGGCATGGGCGGCATGGGCATGGGTTACGGCGGCATGGGCGGGGGCTACGGCGGTTATTCGGGCGGCATGACGCCCGGGGTGACCCGTACGGCGCGGCCACACCCGGGGTGGTCACGTACGCCACGGCCACACCCGGCGCCCCCGGCGCCCCGGCCGCCGGCGGAGCCAGCTTCACCGACCGCATCCGCAACATCATGAGGAACGCCGGCTCCGCCAACCAAGGCGAGATGCAGATCATCGGCCAGACCAAGATCATCGCCGACGAACGCACCAATTCCCTCCTCATCTACGCTACGCGCGAAGACATGGAGAAAATCAAGGGCATCATCAAGGAATTGGACATCGTCCTGCCCCAGGTGCTCATCGAGAGTGTCATCCTGGAGGTGACCATCGGCGCCTCCAAGAACATCGGCGTGAGCTACCAGGAAGACCGGCCCCACGGCATCGGTAATTCCTACAACGGCATCGGCGCCATCAACAACGGCAATATGCTCAACCCGAGCAGCTTCCTGGGCGGCAGCGCCACCAACGCCGCCGGCAGCCTGCCCGGCGGCTTCAGCTACCTGGCCAAGCTGGGCGGCGACCTCGATGTGACCGTCACCGCCATGGCCAATGACAACAAGGCCCGCGTCCTTCAGCGTCCTCGGATTCAGACCTCCAACGGCATGCAGGCCAACATCTTCGTCGGCGAGTCGCGCCCCTATCCGAGCGGCAGCTACTACGGCGGCGGCGCTTACGGCGGCTACTCCTCCATCCAGCAGATGCCCATCGGCGTCACCCTCTCCGTCACCCCCCTCATCAACCAGGAGGGCCTGGTCGTGATGGACGTCGACCAGCAGATCGACAGCGTCGCCGGAACCGTCACCATCGCCAACGTCGGCGACGTGCCCATCACCAGTTCCAAGTCCGCCCACGCCCAGGTCGCCGTGCGCGACCACGACACGATCATCCTGGGCGGCTTGATCGACGACAGCAAGAGCTCCACCCACGCCGGTGTGCCGGTCCTCAAGGACATCCCGGTGCTGGGCGCCCTGTTCCGCAGCAGCAGCTCCGACAATACCCACACCGAGCTGGTCGTCCTGATCCGCCCCACGGTCCTGCCCACGCCTGACGTGGCGGCCATGGCGGCCAAATCCGAACAGGAAAAAATGCCCGATGTCCGGCGCGCCGCGCACGAGTTCCAGGTCGAGCAGAACGACCGGCTCAAGAAGTTCGATAAGGAGTTCAAGGGCAAGGAGATCCAGGACCTCCATTAATCCGAAAGCCCAAACCGATCCGTGAAACTACACTCCCTTTTGCTCCGGGCGCCGGCCCGGATGGCCCCGCCTCGAAATCGGCTGCCTCGGCTCGTGGGCCTGCTCTGTGCCACGCTGGCTGCGGGCCTGCTCAGCACCGGGACGGCGCGCGCGGCCGGCGAGGTGTTCGGGTGCACGGAGTCTGACCTGAACGTTGCGCTGGGGCAGGGCGGCTTTGTCTATTTCACCCAGAACTGCAGCATCGTCCTGACGGCTCCTATTGAAATCGTGCAGGACACGATCCTCAGCGCCAACAACTTCACCGTCAGCATCGATGGCGGCGGCCAGGGACCGGTTTTCTTTGTCCACCCGGGCGTCACGTTCAGCAACATCGGCCTGGCCATCAGCGGCGGTGTCACCACCAACGGCGGCGCCTTTTACATCCTGGACGGGGCCTCCGTTACGCTCACCAACTGCACACTGGTCAACAACCAGGCGGTGGGACTGAGCGGCTACGCCGGACTGGGCGGCGCTACCAGCTCGGGCAACAACGGCCACGACGGCTCCCGGGGCTACTCGGGGACGCCCGGCCTGGGCGGGGCTGTTTATAACCTGGGCAACCTGGTCCTGTTGAATTGCCTGGTGGCGACCAACAGCGCCCAGGGCGGCAACGGCGGGGCCGGGGGCAACGGCGGTGACGGTTGGGCCGCAGGTCTCTACTCCGGGGGCAACGGGGGTTCTGGCGGCGCGGGCGCGGAGGCCTGCGGCGGCGCCGTCTATAGTCTGGGCCTGGGCACGCTCCTGGCCAGCAACTGCACTTTTGTGGGCAACAAGGTGGTAGGCGGCTCAGGCGGCCAGGGCGGCGCGGGCGGCGCGGGCTGGATTTCGGGTCTGGCCGGCGGCGGGGGTGCCGGCGGTGCGGCTCTGGGGGCGGGCGTCTATGGGGTCTCGACCGACCAGGTGGTCAACTGCACATTTTACGCCAACTCGGCCCAGGGGGGCAACAGCGCCGGGGGCGGCAGCCTTTTCAGTGGCAACGGCATGGACGGCAACAACGGCCCGAACGGGATGGGCGGGGGCCTGTGCTGCCTGGGCGTGGGGGCGCTGACCAACTGTACGTTCTACACGAACATGGTCTGGGGCGGCGCCGGGGGCCTGGGCGGCAACGGCGTCCTGGCCGCGGGCAGGGGGGGCGCCGGGGGCAACGGCGCGGGCGGCGCGCTCTATGGCAGCGGGGTGGTCTCGGTGGTCAATTGCACGATTGCCAATTGCGCCGCCTTTGGGGGCGCGGCCGGAACCAACGGCTCGGGCATCCCGCCCCAGCCCAACAAGGATGGCGTGGGCCAGGGCGGGGGCCTGGCCACCGGCGGCGGCACCTTCCTCGTCTTGAACTCGATCCTCTCGACCAATTTCGTCGCCCCCTTCAATTCCAACGGCACCAATGTCTTCGCCGTCGCCGGCAAGATCACCGACGGCGGCTACAACCTGAGCACCGACAACGCCGGCGCCTGGACCAGCAGCCACACTCTCAAGAGGATCGACCCATTGCTCTTCCCGCTGGGCGCCAACGGCGGTTATACCATGACCATGGCCCTGTCCAACGCCAGCCCTGCCATTGACGCCATCAGCACCAACGCCTTCTTCCCACCCATCGACCAGCGCGGCGCTCCCCGCCCATTGGGTCGCGGCGCCGATATCGGCGCCTTCGAACTGGCCACCTATCCCGCCATCATCCAGCAACCCCTGGATGCCGTCCAGACCAACGGCAACCCCGCCGGTCTGTCCATCCAGGCCTCCGGCGAGGCCACGTTGAGGCTCTACTATTGGTGGCGCTACTACGGCACCAATACCATCACCCCCACCAACATCGCCGGCCAGGTCAGCTCCAATTACTCAGTGCCCTACCTCAATACGACCAATGTGGGTTACTACGATGTCGTTGTCTCCAACGTCCTGGGCGTCGTCACCAGCCGCGTCGCCTCCTTGAGCATCGTCTCTTCCATTGCCGTCCAACCGGCCAGTGCCGAGGTCTTCGAGACCACTCCCGCCAAGTTCCAGGTCTTCGCCAGCGGCGAAACCGCCGACGGCAACACCACCAATTTCTTCAAGTGGCAGTTCCAGCAACTGGATATCCCTGACCCTGCGGCCATGACCAACCAGGTCTTTACCAATTTCACTTACACCCTGCCCTCCGTCCGCCCGGAGGATGCCGGCTGGTACAACGTCGTCATTACCAATGGGGCCGGGGGCATCACCAGCGCCATCGCCACTCTCACTGTCGACCCCTATCCCTTTATCCAGCCCACCAACCCCGCCGTCGCCGTCGGCCAGAACGTGGCGCTTCAGGCCAATGCCACCGGCCTCTCACCCATCGAGTACCAATGGGCCCATGATGGCGTCAGCATCATCGGCGCAAACAGCCCCATTTACAATATCCCTGCCGCACAGACCAGCGACCAGGGCCGATACACCGTCACAGTGACCATCCACAATCCGGTGCAGGACTCCTCAGCCACGCTCCTGACATTCCTGACGGTCCTGGCCTCGCCCGCCATTCTGACGGCGCCCGCCGACCTGACCGTCTCCCAGGGCCAAAGTGCCGCCTTCACCGTCAGTGCCTCCGGCGACAACCTCGCCTACCAGTGGGCATTCCTGGGCGCCGACATCCCCGGGGCCACTGGCCCCACCTACACCCTCCAAAGCGCCCAACCGGCCAACCAGGGCCTTTACAGTGTCACCGTCTCCAATGCCGTCGGCACCGCCAAGGCCCAGGCCGCGCTCACCATCCTGCCCCTGAACCTAGGCCTCTCCAGCCCGATCCTCCAAGGCGGCAGCTTCTCCTTCTCATTCCTGAGCCAGTCCAACCGGACCTATATCATCCAGTTCAAAGACCGGCTCACCGATGCCGACTGGCTCTCTCTGTCCACCAACAACGGCACCGGCGGCATCATCACCACCTACCTCCCCGCCACCAACGCCAGCGGCTTCTACCGCGTCCTGGCTCAATAGTCCACAGTCCACAGTCCTCGGTCCACAGTCCACAGTCCAGGTTTCACGTTTCACGTTTCACATTTCACGTTTCACGTTTCACATTTCAGATTTGAGACAGCAGATTCGACAGCCCGCTGTCCGCTGGCCACTGACTATTGCCGCTGGACTGGCGGCTTGGTTGGGGGTTTTCGGTAATCGCCGCGGCTGAAGTATTTCTCCAGCCAGACGTACATGCAAACGAAGAAGTAGCGGCTGCCCATCTCCTTGAGCTTGAGCTTGGGGCTGCCGGTGCGCCGGTTGCGCCAGGTAATCGGGATGACCGTCCAGGTGTAGCCCCGGACGATGGCCTTGAGAGGCAACTCGACAGTCAGGTTGAAGTGCGGCGAGAGAAACGGCCGGCAGCCGTCGAGCGCGGTCTTCCGATAGGCCTTGAAGGCGTTGGTCGTGTCGTTGAGCGGGATGTGGAAGAGCCAGCGGATGAAGAGGTTGGCCAGGCGATTGACTCGGAGTTTGAGCCAGGGGTAATCGATGACCCCGCCGCCTTTCATGAACCGGCTTCCGAAGACGCAGTCCCATCCCTGGTTGAGAGTTCTCCAGTAGCGGACCACGTCCCGGCAATCATCGGACTCGTCGCCCATCATGACCACGACCGCATCGCCCCTGGCCGCATCGATCCCCCGGGCGACGGCGCGGCCGAACCCATTGGAGCCGTCGTTTCGAACGGGGCGCAGCGCCGGGTTCTTTGCCTGCAACGCCGCCAGCACCTGCCACGTGCCGTCGCTGCTCCCGTCGTCCACCACCACAATCTCGTAGGGCACTTGGCTTAACTCCAGCTCGACCCTCAGGTGCTCGACGGTTGCCGCGATGCACTCCGCTTCGTCGCGCGCCGGGATGACAACGCTCAGCAACCGGAGAGGCGGGGCGGCTGGCGGGTTTGGATTCATTGGGGGCCAGAGGGGCAACCCGGAGGGTTGCCAGAAGGTAGCCGGGAGTCGCGGCGCCGCCGCGACTCCCGGTCACCGAGGATGATCGTCCGCACCCCGGAACGGGGTGCCAGAGGTGCTTCACCTTGTGATTGCCTACTCTTCTGGCATCCCTCCGGGATGCGGACGCACACCATCGCGGAACCGGGGGTCTCGCTCCGCTTCGACCCCCGGCTACCGTCTTTCATCCCTCCGGGATGGAGGACATTGGGGTCAGATCTCAACATTTGGATGGATTAGGCCTTTCAGGATTGACCGCAACCAGCAGAAACTGCTTGCCAAAGATCTTCCAGAGCAGCGGCAGCCGCAGGTAGAGCCGCAGCAGGGCCAGCGGATAGCGTCCTCCCCGGCTCATCGTGTAGGGCAGAAAGCGGCCCGCCACGCGCTCGAGGCCAAAGCCGGCCGCCCGCATCGCCTCGCCAAGGCTCAACTCGGTCAACGGCAGGCAGTGGTCCCAGAAATCCCAGGTACTGACCGGGCAGGAATTTGATGTTCGGCCCCATGGCCACGAGGTGGCCGCCGGGTTTGAGGCAGCGCCGCGCCTCGGACAGGGTCCTGGCCAGGCTCGGCTTGTCAGGCAGGTGCTCGAAGAAGTTGCTGGTGAATACGAGGTCCAGGGCATGGTCGGCCAGCGGCCAGCGGGTCGAGCAATCCTGCGCCAGGAGCCGGACGCGGCTGTCCAGGTGCCGCGCGGCGTCGGGGTTCAAGTCCATGGCGTAACGTTCCCGGGCGCTCACCTGGTTGATGAACTCGCCATAACCGCAGCCCAGGTCCAACACCGCGTGCGCCTGCCCCAGCCAGGGGGCGAAGAAATCCGAAATCAGGACCCGCCAAACCGCAAGCCGGTAGCCCGCCCCATCGCCGAACCGGTTCCGGTAGAGGGCCTGGAGTTCCGAAGGTGTGAGGTCGGAGGACATTAACACAACAGGGTGGACCTAAATCGAACCACGGAACATTGGCACCACCTTTGTCGCAGCCTTTGTCGCGGCCTTTGTCGAGGAGCGGCCCATTCGACAAAGGCCGCGACAAAGGCTGCGACAAAGGTCCAAAACCCGCATGAGTCTGCCAATGTTGTGCCACAAACTTGACTTGTCTGCATCACGTTTTGAAATTCGAGGATTCCAGCCCCCCGAGCAGCCGCTCGTGTTGGCCCGCCCATTGGACAAGATCAGACACGACCTGGCGCACCCCCCGGCGGGGCCGCCAGCCTGTCCGCTCGAAGAGCCGCCGGCAATCCCCCACGAAAACCCGCAGGTCCCAGCGCCGGCTCTCAAGGACCGGTTTGACCGCCACGTTCCGCCCGGTGATCTCGCGGCACAGGGCCGTCAGTTCACAGAGCGAGGCGCTGTTGGCCAGGCCCCCGGCCACGTTGCCGCACCAGCCCTCCCAACGATCAAACTCCTTTACTTGTTCCACCACCAGATCGCACAGATCGTCAATATGGAGGAAATCGCGCACCTGTTTGCCCTGGCCGCCGTAGCCGATGTAACTGAGAGGGCGGCCGAAATAATGCGCCAGCACCCAAAGCGCCGCCACGCCCTGGTCGGCCTTGCCGAACTGCCAGGGGCCGGCTATCACCCCGCACCGGTCCACGACGGCCTTGAGCCCCCACGCCGCCCGGGTACTCCTCGACCAGGAGTTCAGCCGCATATTTCGTGTAGCCGTAGAGCGAGCGCGCCCCGCTCATGTCCAGCGTCTCCCGCACCCCCTGCGAACTGATCCCCGCGGTTCCCTGGTCTTCCCAAGCGAATCGCGTTGGCTGCTCCCGCCACGGATGGCGCTCCATCCGTTCCACGGGATAAACGCGGCTGCTGGATAGAAACAACAACCGGCTGCCCCAGAGCCGGGCCTTTTCGAGGCAATGCCAGGCCCCCCCCAGGTTGGTCTGGAGCAGGAGCTCGGCGCCTCCATCCTGCCCCGCCAGCACCGAAGGCTCCGCCGAGCATTCGATGAGAAAATCAAACGGACCGGGTGGAAAGCTCCCTTGGTCCCGCACGTCGCCCCAGCAGAAGGCCACGCCCTGCTCCCCCAGCCTCGGCACGTTCAATTCGGACCCGCGCCGGTAAAGGTTGTCCATGCAGAGGATCGCCGCGCCCGAAAACGCCCGCCGCAACCCCAGCGCCAGGTTCGACCCCACAAAACCCGCTCCGCCCGTTATCAGGATTCGCATCGAATCGCTCATTCGGTTGGCCCCAGGATTGAAGTCCAGGCCCGGCCCTTTCACAAGCCAAAACCATTCACAGAGCCTGCCCCCCGAACAAAAGGGCCAGCCGGCACTGGCCGACTGGCCCTTGGATCTGTTCAGCCCGAGCTGCGGCTCTATTGCTGCACCCGGAAGAACATGGCCGAGCCGAGTGCCGTGGTGTTATAGACCGGCGGCGTCGCGCCGGGCACCGGGGTGTAGGGGCCTTTGACGTTCGTGGATTCCAGCAACGTGCCCGAACTCCAGCTCACCTGGATATTGGCGCCCGAGCGGCTGACGCTGACGTTGGGCGGTCCGACGACGTCGAAGCTCAGGTTGCGCTGGCCGGCGGCGTAAATGGCGGCCGCCTCGTACGGACTGAGCGCCCGCTGCCAGATCCCAACATCGTCAATTGAATACGTGCCATCCACCATGTAGGTGCCTGAGGGGTCCTGACCCAAGGTGATGTTGTAGCCTTGGTCAAGGGTGCCCAGCCCATCAATAGGCCAGGTGCCCGCCAGGGCGCCATCCACATAAACGGTCGCCACCGCCAGGGTGCGGTCGAAAATGCCCGTGACGAGGTGCCACTGGCTATTGTCGGTGACGGGGCTGTTGACGAGCGGATCGGCCACGTAGGTGCCCGCGTTGGCCGTGCTGACCAGAGAACACTCGATCTTGCCGGTGTCATCGGTGAACACCCAGCCCAACTGATAGGTCGAGTTCACGGAGTTGCCGATCATCGGCAGGTCGTTGGGAAGCCCGGTGTAATTCACCCAGAAGGAGACCGAGAAGCTGTTGGTCTCAGTGAAGCTCAGATCGGGCGAGGGGCTGATGGAGACGTAGTTGAAGGTTCCGCTGTTGGTGTCGGTGTTGACATGGATGGCCTTGGAGCCGATGCGCCCGGTGACGAAGGTGGGCGAGCCGGACGCCGTGGCATCATTGCCGTGGCCGGAGGAATCCTTGAGGTCACCGTCGAATTTGAGGTGCAGCACCAGGCCGTTGGTGAGGTTGGCGAAGGTGGGCGCGGGCAGGACGGTGAGTTGGGCTACGGCGCTGGTGGCGGAGCCTGCCGCGTTGGTCACTACGACGCTATAGCTGCCGGTGTCGGCGGAGGATGCATTGGAGATGACCAGGGAATCGGCGGTGGCGCCCGGCAAGTTGGTGCCATTGTCCCGCCATTGGTAGCCCAGCGGGACGCTGCCCAGGGCGGTGACGGAGAGTGTGGCCGGGCTGCCGGCGACGGCCGTCAGAGGGGCGGGCGGGTGGAGGATGGAGGGCGCGACGCCGGCGCCGTAGGTGCCGCTGAGGAAGAGTGTCTGGATTTGGTCCGGGGTGAGCGCCTTGGTGAAGATGGCCGCCTCGGCCAGCTCACCGTTGAAGTAACGATCGTCGGTTCCACCGTAGTTAATGTCCTGGCCAATCGCAAACGGCCCCGTGGTGAAGTTGGCCGGTGGGTGGGTGTCGAAGCTGACCACGCTGGCCAATCCACTGCTGGTCCCCATGTAGAAGGTGGCCTGGTTGGTTTGAACGACGACGGCCGCGAAGGTCCACGCCGTGATGGCCGGCACAAGGCCGGAGTTGTAGCCCCAAGTGGCGGAGGAGTCCATCCAACTGTAATTGAGGGTATCGTCGCCATTGATGTAAAGGCCTGTCGAGAGCGGGCGCATGGCCAGCACGCCCTTGTAGTTTCCTTGGGCGGCGGCTTGGTCCATCCAGCAGACGAACGTGGCCTCGGGCACGTTGGTCAGGACGCTGGCGATGAGGTTATTTGCGGGCGGGATGCGCACGAAGCTGGTGCTGCCGTCGAAGGTCCCGGCCTTGGAGGTCGAATCGCCGGCCAGCGGGCCGGGCGCCCCCAGGGTGACGTTCTCATAAAGGCCGTCGTTGCCGCCGGCGTAATCGAAGGCCGTGGTGCCGCTGGTCTCGTTCAGGCGCCAGTACCCCAGGGGCCCCATGGAGGCGACAGTCGCCTCATAGGTGTTGGGAGTCACGGTGCGCACAGTGAGGGTGGCGGTGCTGCTGGTGGCCATGCCGGCGAGGTTGCTCACGACCAGGTCGTAACCGCCCGCCGTGGAGGCGCTGAAGTTCGTGAGGGAAAGCGTCGCCGTGGTGGCGCCGGGGATGTTGGTGCCGGCGCGTTGCCATTGGAAGCTTATGGGTATGGAGCCTTGGGCCGTGGCCGCCAGCAGAGGAGAGGCGCCGGCGTTAATTGCGTGCGACGCAGGCTGCACGACAAAGGAGGGCGGGGTTTGGGCGCCGAAGAAACCCAAGCCCCAGAGCTTCGTAATCTGGTCGGCCGTCAGCGCGTTGGTGAAGATGGCGCACTCCTGCAGCGAACCACTGTAAAAGCGGGCGGCGTAGTTGATGTCCTTGGCGATGGCAAATGGCCCGGTGGTGAAGTTCGCCGCCGCTGGGTGGACGTACGTGCTCACCGCGGTGGCCACTCCGCTCGGGGTGCCAAGGTAGAAGGTGGTCTGGTTGGGTTCAACGACAACGGCCGTCAAGGCCCATGCGGTGTCGGGCGGGATCAGAGCGGAGTTGAAACCCCAAGTATTGCCGTCGTCGTTCCAACTGTAGTTGAGCGTATCGTCGCTGTTGAGGTAAAGGCCGGTCGAGAGCGGCCGCATGGCCAGCACGCCCACATAGCTTGCCTGAGGGGTCGTCTGGTTCATCCAGCACAAGAAGGTGGCCGAGGTCACAGCCGCCAAGTCGCCGCCTTCGAGGGTGCCTTGGGGCGGGATGACGACATAGCCGCTGCTGCCGTCGAACGTGGGCGCCATGTTGTTCTCCCCCAAAAGAGCGCCGGGCGTGGCGGCGAGGGTGACGTTCGTGTAGAGGCCGTCGTTGCCCCCCATGTAATCGTAAGCAATGTCGCCGGTGGTTTCATTCAGGCGCCAATAGCCGAATGGGCCGTAACTGATGAGGGTGGCCTCGTAGCTGTTGGCTTTGGGGATGTCGAGGGTGAGAATGGCGGCGGTGCTGGGGGCGCTGCCGGCGATATTGGTCACGGTGACAGTGTAACTGCCGGTGTTGGTGGCGCCGGCATTGGTCACCGTGAGCGTGGCGGCGGTTGCACCCAGCAGGTTGGTGCCGGCGTGCTGCCACTGGTAGCTAAAGGGCGTCGTGCCGTCGGCGGCGACACTGAGGGTGAGGAAGCCGCCTGGGTAAATCAGGCGCGAGGCCGGTTGCTGGGTGATGGTTGGGGCCACGGGTGTGACGAACGTCACGGCCGTCACTTGGCTGGTGATGGCGCCGTAGGCGTTCTTCACGATGACATCGTAATTGCCGGAATCGCCGAGCGCGGCACTGAGCTTGCCATAGCTGAGGTTGGTCGCGCCCGGAATCGGAATGCCGTTGGCGCGCCATTGGAAGGAGAGGGGAGCCGCGCCATAGGCGTCGGCCGTCAACATGAACGGCGTGGTGGCATAGAGGCTGCCTGTGAGGACCGGCGGGTTGATAACCAGGACAGGCGGTGTGTTGCTGCCAAAGGCGCTGAGCAGATGGGTGTGGAGTTGGCCTTCGGTGAGGGTTTGGCCGTAAACGGCGACCTCGTCTATCATTCCATTGACGAAGCGGCCGCCATAGGGGTCCTCGCCGATGAAGCCGGAAACAAGAAATCCTTCGCTGAGGTGTGGGATGGCGTTGGTCGCTACGGTCCAACCGGTGCTGGTGCCGAGGAACAAACGGGCCTCGTTCGGGTCGATGGCCACCGCGACGTAGGCCCACTCACTGGGAGGTATGGAGAGTCCGGAGGCGAAGTTGTAGGTGTCGGCGTTGTTTGCGTTCCAGGTATAGTGCAACTCCAGCCCATCGCCGCCCACGTGCAGGCCATTGGCGGTGTTGCCGCGGCTATAGACGAACCCGGACCAGGGGCTCTGCGCCCCATTGAGGTTCACCCAGGCCTCGATCGTCACCGTGTTGGTATTGAGGTTGAGGGGGGGAAACACCACACAGCCGTTGGTGCCGGGGAATTCGGCAACGGTATTGGCAGCGCCAAAGCCGGGATAGGCGGGTGCCTTCAGGTCCGAGACCACCGAGGACCAGTAAAGATAAACGCCATCCAGAGCAGACCCGCCGCTGCCGAGGTTCGCGGCGCTGCGCGCCGCGCCGGCTTCATTCAAGCGCCAATAGCCGGCTGGAGACGCGCCGAGGATCTGGGCGGCGTAACCGGCGCCATTGGTGGTGCCGATGTCATAGTGCGCCTTGATGGTATTGGCATCCAGGGCTGAGCCGTAGAAGGCCACCTCATCGATCCAGCCATCGAACCCGCGGTTGGGTATCGTGGTCGCGCCGATGCGGAACGGTTGGGTGGTATTGGGGATGAAGGTGCCGGTGAGGCTCCCCGAGGCGGCGTTGGTGCCGTCCACATAAAGCACCACGCCCGAGCCGGTATAGACGCCCACCACGTGCTGCCATGCGCCCGGCGTGGCGGTGCCGCCAGCGATGTTGCCGACATAACCGCTGGTAGCGCCGACTCGAAAGGACCACCTGTTATTGGCCCCATCGTAATAAATGAGATACCCCGAGCGGGCAGCGCCGCTGTTCGCCGTCGCGTCCATGGAACACACGGGCGCGAAGAGGTCCGAGGCGGCGGAACTCGGCTTGGCCCACAACTCGACGGTGAAGGGTCCGTTCGGGTTCAGAGCGGAATTGTTGGGGACATCCGCAGTGGAGAGGTAATAGCCCGCGTTCCAGCCGGGGTTCACGAACCGGCAGGAGGTGTCCGTGCTGCCGACCAGCGCGCCGGCTTGGCCGCCGAAGACGTTGGAAAGGACTCCGCTGCCGGCCGACCCGAGGGTGCCGGAGTTTATGAAAGGCCGGCGTGGCGGCGACAAAGCCGGCCTCGCTGAACCGGTAGTAAGCCAGCGGCCCATCACCCAGGACCGTGGCGGGGTAATCTGCGTGTGCCGGGACGCCAACTCCAAGGAGTGAGGCGCCCGCCAGGCACGATAACCAATGTGTCAGGAGGGATCGTTTCCGGTGCATTGTGAGAAGGTATGGTTTCATGTGTGCTTTTCCGTTCGGTTCGGCCCCGGGACGAGGTCCAGCCCCCGCCTTCACAGGACCAGGTTCACGGCAGCGGCTCTGAAGAACGGCTTCACAGTCGAGGGCCGCAATCTTTTACGCGCTGGCTTTACGGGATTGTGCAGCCAATATGGCCCCGCGCCCCTGAAATGTAAAGGGATTTTCAGTTGTCCTGTTCCACACGGGGCGGACTTGTGTTATCCTGAATCGTAGGCGGCGCCGCAGTGCGGGCGCCGTCCCGTTCCGCCGCCAGATGTGACTATGAAAAATACATTGGTCGTAGTTGCTGACCTCGGGCGTTTCAAGGCCTTCCGGCTCGATGACAATCACCTCAATCGCGCGCCGCGCCTGGAGCTGCTCGAGCAGTTCGACAATCCGCAGGCGCATGGGAAGCTGGTCGACCGCGTGAGCAACCTGGCCGGGCGTTTCCCGCGCCGCACGGCCACGGCCAACGGCGCCGGCGCCATGTCCGACGGCGAGCGGCACAATATCGAACTGGAGGCGCGCCGGCGCCTGGTGCGGCAACTCGCCCGGCGGCTCAACGAGTTGGCCCGGCCGAAGGAGATCGAGTGTTGCCTGCTGGCCGCCAGCCGGGAGATCAATCACCAACTCGTCGAGGAACTCGAGCCCCAAGTCCGCGCCAAGATCCAAAAGAACGTTCCCGCCGATTTGACCAAGCTGGAACGGACGGAAATCCTGCGGCACTTTTGACACGCCTGTCGGCTATCGGCCATTGCCTATCGGCTATTGGCTATCGGCTATTACTTCCGCGCCGACTTGGCTGTGGATAACGCGGGGACGGGGCGCCCGCGCTGCCGGCCCTGTCTCCTGAACCTCGACCGGGCGGCCTTGTCGAATTGGGCGGCGGCCTGCTCGATGGCGGCCAGGGCGGCCTGGACGCCGGCGCCGGCCGTCGCGCGTGCGGCGGGGATGAGGGTCCGGCACTCGTTGGCGTCCATGAAATCGGCGGCTTCCAGGAGCTTGGGTTGGTCCTCCGCAGGGATGACCAGGAACCCGTGCTGGTCGGCGTGAATGAGGTCGCCGGGCCGCACGGTTCGTCCGAAGACCTCGACCTGGCAATTCCAGCGGACCGGGTGGCAGAAGGCGTGGCCCACGCAGAGGCGGCGGGCCAGGGCCTTGAACCCGGCGTTGTTCATCTCCTCCAGGTCGCGCACGGCGCCATCGGTGATCGTGCCGACGCAGCCCAGGGCGCGATGGACGTTCGCATTGACCTCGCCCCAGAAGGCCCCGAGGACACGCGGCTTGTCGAGGTCCTGGACGACCACGATCTTCGGCCGGGCTCGCCGGCCACGTAGCGGCGGTAATCGGTCCAGGCGGCGGGCAGGTCCTGCCGGTGCCTCGGGTTGCCCGGCTCGATGACCACGGTGAGGGCGTAGCCGACCATCGGGCCCAGATGGGGCATGAAGTCCCGCGTCTCCTCGGGGTTGAAGCCCTCGGCGGCGGGGTTGCGCGCGGTGATGCGCTCCCAGCCGTTGTAGATCGTCGGTGTGTTCCAGCGTTTGAGCTGGAGCAGTTCGGCATGGCTGAGCCGTGGGGAGGGCCTTGTCATTTCAGGGTGATCTCGATCTCGTGCGGGCCGGCGGAAGCGCCGTCCAGGAAAGGCTCTCGCTGCGTCTTGCCGTCCAGCGTGAAGCGGCCGATGGCGGTCCCGTGGCCTTTGACGACAATCCGCAACCGGGCGGCCCGGTAGTTCACATTGCTGAGCGTCAGCTCCTGGAAGCGCTCGGGGACGACCGGCGCAAAACGAATGCCGTTTTCCTTGAAATCCATCCCGAAAAGGCCGTGATAGATCATCGAAAGAAAACCCGATGCGCTCCACAATTGCCGGGGAGAACCGTCCGGGGCGCCGTCCTCCGGGCGGTAGAGTTCCATGAACGTATCGTTCTTCTCGGAGAGCTTGATCAGGGCATCCAACTCGCGGCCAAAGGTCTGCACATCGCGCGCCCGTGAGGCCGCCAAGGCCCAGTAGCCCTGGACGAAAGGCCAGATCATGCCGTTGTGATAATAATGGGCAAAGTCGCGCTTGTAGTCGCGCCATTCCTCGAACTGCGGCCACAGGCAAGGGAAACCCCAGGCGGTCGTGGGCGTCGAGCGCAGGATTTGGCGTGCCCGCTTGGCATCGGCCACGCCGGTGAGTATGGCCAGGGCCTCGCCTAGTCCTTCCATCCGGGGATTGGTGTTGCCTTCTTCGTCCAGGAAATAGGCATAGTAGCCTTTGTCCGGGAGCCAGAGGCGGGCGTTGATGGCCTGTTTGAGCTTGGCGGCCTTTTTGCGCAGGGGTTGGACATCCTCACCCAGGGCCTGGCCCGCCTGGGCGGCCACGATGTAGCCGCGGTAGTAGAGCAGGCAAGTGCTCAGGGCGAAGGTCCGGGCCAGCATCTCGCCTTTCATGGCGTATTTTTTGGGGTAGCCGCTGTTGGATTCCATGAAACTGGCGCAGCCGCTGAACAGGCCGGCCTGCGGGCTGAACGCGTCCCGTTCCGCCCGTGCCAGGCTGCGGAGCGTCCGCTCGTAGATCGGGCGCAACAGCTCGCGCTCGCCGGTGACCAGATACAAGGACCACGCCCCGGAGGCGCCGACGATCGCGTCGGTGAGGTTGGGCCAGCCGGCGAAATGGCCGCACTTGTCCTGGAACCAGCATTGGCCGATGCCCTCGACCGACTGGGTCAGCCCCAGCAGAGTCGTCCGGGAGACATCCGGATGGAGCAGGGCGCAGGCCAGCTCGACCGAATACGAGGTGTCGCGCGTCCAAACCTGGGCCCAGTTCTGCCCGGCCAGGAACTTGCCGCCTTGGACATCGTCGGCGATGACCCGGCGGGCCTTCTGGCAGGCCCGGTCACACGCCGGCACCCCCGAGGCCAATTCAAAGCCCCCGCTTGTGCTCATATCATTTTGCGCGGCCCATCCCCAGGCCCCGCACCCGGCCACGAGCAGGACCAGCGCAAGTTTCGCGGGCAGCGCCCCTCGACAGCGCGCGTTCTCGTCATTACCGCTCCGCTCTGCCCATCCATGAATATCCGACAGTTCGTGGCTTTTCACATCAGGTTCCTTTCTTCATCAGCAGACTCCAGATCGTCAGTCGCACAAGGCAGCCCGAGATTACACCAGGCGACCTCGCCAGAGTGGCGATTGCGGCAGAGGCGCGGGGGCAACGAACAAGCCTTATTGGCCACCAACCAGATCGCCTTTTGGCTCAAGAGTCAACTAAATTCTCGTGGGGAACAGGGACGAACTTGGCCCGCCTAAAGTCGGTCTGCGAAAAGTCGATTGCCGAGTTTTTCAGCAGCATATCAATACTGAACTCGCGAACGCCGAGGATCTCAAACCCAATTACCACGCCTGCCGCGTCCAAATCAATGGCGTACACGTACCCGGGCGCCTCCTCGGATATTGTCCTTGCGACCTTGGCATTCTTGAATCGGATATACCATGCCCTGACCTGTGGATCAAATTCGATCCTGACCGCCCTCGCAGGCGCCCGAAACTGAACTTTTCGAGTATGTTGCATGTTGCCTAATGTTGAAAGCAACTTACGATCCAGGCTTCGTCTTTCTTCACTTCAGCGATCACCACGAGTGTCTCGTCACCAACGCACTTCGAGAACCGATAGACCATTCCGCCGTGGTTTCCTCGGTATTGCTGAGTTCTCTTCGTGTGATAATTTACCACATCTCGCATGGCCTGGCGCGAAATTCCGCGCTCGCCCCCTCTGATTTTGGCGTGAGTTGAGTCGTAAAACTTTGCGATTCTTTGCAATTATCGGCCAACTCTGGATGAAATCAAATGGGGCGTCAATCCCCAAATAGGATGGGGCGCACGACAGAATTCTTCGGCTGTTCGGCCAGCATCAGGCAATCGTTGCGGGCAGCCTGAGCGTTGAGCCGCTCTTTCCAGAACTGATCCAGCCGGCGGCTGGAATGGATGCAGCGTAGAGCCAGGATGTTTTCCGCACCGGGTTCGCCCCAGAACATGCCCGATTGCTTGCAGCGGGAGCCGATTAGGGTCTTGCAGCCGGCCTCGATGACCCCAGAGCCGATAAAAAGGCCCTGCCGACGGAAGGTCCTGTATTGCATTCGTTTCACATTGTGAACGAAGTAGCCCAGTTCGTCCTCGACCGCCTCAGCCTGCGGCTTGCCGGCGCATTCCTGGCGGGTTTCCTTAATGAGGTTTTTCACACCGTTGCCGAGCAGGCGCCGGACCCAGCGGCTGCGCTGAGCTTTGTATTCCGGGTGTTCTTTGCTCCCCAGGATAGCCTCCACGACATCGCCGGCATGGTCGGCGCCGTGGTAGAAGTCAACGATTTGGATCGCGTCCTTAAAATTGAGGCGGCCCGTATTCTCCAGGCCGCTGGCCCCATCAACGAGGAAGACGACTTTTTTAGCTTGGCCCAGGCCTCGCCGGATGGCTTCTTGGCGCAGGAGCGGACCAAAATCCTCCAACGGCCCCATGTTGGACACGTAGGTGGTCAATTCGTAATCCCGCACCGGGTGACCCTTTTCATCGGTTTTATGCTGGGTGAAGATGCACCCCAGGTAGGCCGAGCGGGTTTTGGCGCTCCCGTCGGGCTGCTTGCCCGCTCGCCCTTCCAGTTCTTCTTTGCGCATGGGCACGCCCGTCGCGTCCCCGCTGATATAGAGAATCGGCACGGGCTTGGTGCCCGGCAAAGGCTTTAACGCCTCTCGCTCCTGCCAAGTCTGGGCGGCGGCTCCGACTTGCTGTACCAGGCGCTGGATCTGGCGGCCCGAGATGTGAATGCCGCCGGTCTCTTTCAAATGCTCCTCGGCCTTTTGGTAGCTGGCTTCATCGGCTCCTTCCAAGCACACCAACCGGGCCAGTGCCGGCGTCTTGCCGCCTTCCAAGCCCAGCGCCGCATCGGTTGGATAATGTCCCAACTGCTTGCCCTCGTGATAGTAGTAATCGCGCTCCAGCGTGAAAGACCCGAAGATGCAATCGAGGGTGACCTCCACGCGGCCTTTGCGCACATAGCCCGGTTTGGGCTGGTAGGCGGCATCGATCCGATCGGCCAGCATTTGGAACAGATACCCCATCAGTTGGTTGGTTGATTTGAAGACGGCCGTGCGCAGCAGCACTTCGGCTTGCTGGACCTCGGGGAGTTTGTCCTGCGGGATGTAGCGGCATTGGTTGGTGCCATCCTCCCAGGAGTTGAGGTTATAGTAAGGGCCATTGGGGCCATGGCCGATGACGGAGAGCGAGCCGTGCTCCATGCGGCGAATATTGAGGATTTGGTCCAGGAGGGCTTGAGGAGTGATGGAATGGTTCATGGCAATGAATATATATGTACATCTATACTAGGCAACAAAAAAACGCCCAAAACTCAATTTCCGAAGAATTCCGTCATGCGCCCTGAAGAAAATGCAAAATCCAGATGGCCAGTTTCACAAAAAAGACCTGACTCTTCACAAGTCAGATGTCCCTCCGGGACAAAAAGCCCCGAGGCGCATGCCCGACGCTTTTAATCGCGCCCCCCGCGGAGCGTGGCCCGCAGAACACGCAGAGCACGCGGAAACCTGAATCTGTCGGGGCCTTCTTCTGCGTGGTCTGCGGGCGGCGGCGCCGCGCCTGCGCGCCATTCGGTCTTGACACCGGGGTGAGCAGACTCAAAACTCGGCGCGCCAAGGCGGGGGATGCGGCGCGCCTGTTTTGATGAGATCGGAAGGCAAGAGTTGAGGAAACCTGAAAGAGACTTGAGGGACCTGAATGGCTGAGCTTATGAGTGCGGACCGGTTCGGCGTCGCAAGGCATGGATAACCTGTACCCCATCGTGTTGGCGGCATTCACGGGGCTTATCAGCGGGCTGCTCTTGTCCATCCCGGTTGGCCCGGTCAATCTGACGATTCTGAACGAGGGAGCGCGGCGGGGTTTCAAGTGGGCGGTGCTGATTGGGCTGGGGGCCACGACGATGGAGGTCATCTACTGTTTCATCGCGTTCACGGGGTTCGCCTCGTTTTTCACGCGCGGCTACGTCAAGGCGGCGATGGAGTTGTTCAGCTTCGTCTTCATGCTCTTCCTGGGAGTGAAATTCCTGATGGCCCGCTCGGTCCAGACAGACCCGGTGCCGCTGGGCAAGACGGCCAACCGAATCGAGGCGCGCCTGGGCCAGCGGTTCCATCCGCACTCGGCCTTCATGTCCGGGTTGGTGCGGGTGATGGGCAACCTGGGCGTGCTGGTCTGGTGGATCATCCTGGCGGCCAACTTCATCTCCCGCGAATGGGTTTCCCCGGATTGGCCGGGCAAGCTGGCCTGCGTGGCGGGCGTGGCCCTGGGGACAGGTCTCTGGTTTCTGGTCCTGAGCTGGGTCGTCTCCCTGGGCCAGGGGAAGTTCAGTCAACGAACCCTCCTGCGTATGGAGCACATCTCCGGGGTGGCCCTGCTGGTCCTGGCCCTCATCCACGGAGCCATCATCATGAAGGAGATGGCGGTGCACGCGCTCAACCATCACTGAGACCTCTTTTTTTCTGTTGCCTGGCCGGTCTGGGTCTGCGAATCTCCGGGGCCGAGAAAATGTCTGCGAAATCGAATAGGCGCCCGCGTGTGGCGCTGCTGGTCAATACTACCAACGGGAATTACGCCCTGCCGGCCAATGCCCCGCGCGATTGCACGGCCGAGGTGGATGCGGCCCAGTACATCGAGGCCTACGAGGCGGGGATTCGAACCGCCGGGTGCGAGCCGATGGTACACGAGGGCTTTCCGGATTTGGCGGTGATCGAGTGGCTGCGCCGGGTCCGGCCGCAGTTTTGTTTCAACGTGTGCGAGGGGTTTGGAGGCGAGAGCCGGGAGGCCCAGATGCCCGCGCTGCTGGAGGCCCTGGGGTTGCCCTACAGCGGCCCGGCCCCGCTGGCCGCGGCCGTCACCCAGGACAAGCCCACCACCAAACGGTTGCTCACCGCCGCCGGCCTGCCCACGCCGGAGTTCGAGGTCCTGGAGTGCCCGGACGCGGCGCTGGGCTGCCTGCTGCCCTTTCCCTTGTTCGTCAAGCCCTCCCACGAGGGCACCGGCATGGGAGTCCAAAACGAGAGCATCGTCAACAACCACGCCCAGTTGCGCGCCCAGGTGGACAGGATTTTGCGCCGCTACCGCCAGCCCGCCCTGGTCGAGAGGTTCATCCCCGGCCGGGAATTGACCTGTGGCGTCGTCGGCAACAACGGCGACCTTCAGGTCCTGCCCGTCCTGGAAGTGGACTTCGCCGGCTACCCGCCGGACCTCCTGCCGGTCTATTCCTCGAAGCACAAGAACGATCTCGACCACCTCTTCCGCTATCGTTGTCCGGCCCCGCTGCCCCAGGCGGTCGCCCGCAAGGTCAAGCGTCTGACCATCGAAACCTTTGTCGTCACCGGCTGCCGGGATTATGGCCGGGTTGATTTCCGGCTCACGCCCCAGGGCCAGCTCTACATCCTGGAAATCAACGCCCTGCCAGGCATCACCCCGCGCAGCGACATGACCATGATGGCCAAGGCCAGCGGCCTCACTCATGCCCAACTGGTCGCCTCCGTCCTGACCGCCGCCCTCAAGCGCTGCCGCTTGCAGTGAGCCCGACCCAGGATGAGACGCCCGCCTCTGCTGCTGCTTTACGGCATCGATGAGCAAACACTCCCGGTTGATGCCGCCGACACGCGCCGGATGATCCGTCGAGTCCGGGGCGCCCTGGCCGCGCGCGGTTGGCCCATCGCCACTGCCCAGGTCCAAACCGACCTGGCCGCCGCCCTGGCCCCTTTCGACCCGGACCAGTGGCTGGTCTTCAACCTGTGCGAAGGCTCGCCGCACCAGGCCTCTTATTACGCGGCCGTCGCCCGCGAACTGGAACGGCGCGGCTTTGCCTTCACCGGCAGCCCGGCCAAGGCCCTGCACCAGACCCAGTTCAAGCCCTCGATGAAACGGCTTCTCCAGGATGCCGCCCTGCCCACCCCGCGCTGGCGGCAGGTCTCCTGCGCCCAGTCGCTCGACTTCTCCCTCTTTCCCGCCATCGTCAAGCCCGCCGGCGAGCACTGTTCCTTCGGCATCACTCGCGACTCCGTGGTCTGGACTCTCGCCCAGGCCCGAACCCAAGCCCAGGCCGTGCTGGGCCAATACGCGGGGCGCGGTGGCGCGCTGATCGAGGAATTCCTCGACAGCGAAGAATACGCCATCTCGCTCTGGGGACCGCTAGAGGCCCTCGAGGTGCTGGGCATCAGCGTGATTCGCTACGAGGCCTTTGCGGAGGCGCGTGACCGGCTCTGCACCTTCGAGGCCAAGTGGCTGCCCCATTCAGAGGCCTATCTCAAGACACTGCCCACCTGTCCGGCGCCGCTCTGCCCGCAGAGCGCCTCGGAATTGGCCGGGCTGGCCCGGCGCGCGCACCTGGCCTGCGGCCTGCGCGATTACAGTCGCATCGATGTGCGGCTGCAGGACGGAAAACCGCTGGTGCTCGATGTCAATGCCAATTGCGATCTCAGCGAGACCGGCGGCTTCGCCGACACGGCCCGCGCCGCAGGCTGGGATTACGGCGCCCTGCTCGAGCGCCTGGTCCTCATGGCCGCCGCCCGCAAATTTCCAATTTCAAATTCCCCGCCATGACCCCCCTGGTCCTCCCCTCCACCCCCGCCGACCGCCCGGGCATCTGCAACATCCTGCTTCACTCCGGCTTGTTCGGGCCAAGCGACGCCCAGTGCGTGGACGAGATGTTCGGCCAGGCCCTGTCCAAACCGACGCCGGACAACTACCGATTCCTGTCGGGCTGGCTCGACGGCTCGATGGCCGGGTTCGCCTGTTTCGGCTGGGAAGCGCTGACTCACGGCACTTGGGACCTCTTTTGGGTCTGCACCCTGCCGGAGGCGCGCGGACGCGGCCTGGGCGGGGCCCTGCTGGCCGAGGCCGTCCGCGTTGCCTGCGCCGAGGGCGGCCGGCTCATCGTCATCTACACCTCCTCGACTCCTGCCTACGCCGCCGCCCGCAGCCTCTACGAGTCCCGGCAATTTGTCCGCACCGCTGTCATCCCCGAGGTACCGACAGGCCCGGCGACGACCTCTTCATCTACACGCGGCGGCTGCGGGACTGACGGGCGCCGTGGCCCCGCCCCCACGACGCCAAGGCCAGTGCCGGGACGCGTCACTTTCGTCACTGCCGGCCACATGAACCCCAACAAACAATGCTCGAGTCAACTGCAGTTGTGGAGCGAGGATGAGGCGATTTCTTGACTGTGCCACGCGCATCGTCGCCGGATCGAAGACGAGCCGTTGGTCGTCGGCGCTTGGCGGGTGGTTTCCTCACGCACCGGAAGCCGATCTGGCCGTGGAGGTCCTTGGCAAAGCAGATGTCGGTGTAGGCGGGCATTTCATAATAGCGGTAGGCGGCGCGGCAGCAGTCGGGCTTCGAATTCCAGCAGCCCCCCCGGACGACGCGGTTCTGGCCCGTAGCCGGGCCGCGCGGGTCCCGCTCGGGGCTGTGCCGATAGTAGTCCTCCTGGTACCAATCATTGCACCACTCCCAGACGTTGCCAACCATGTCACACAGGCCCCAGTCGTTGGGCGGTTTTTCGCCCACAGGATGCGAGCCGCGCGGGCTGTTCCCCTTGAACCACGCATGGCGCTTCAAATCCTCGGGTGAATTTCCAAACCAATAGCCGGCGCCCGCCGAGCCCGCGCGGAGCGCGTATTCGTACTCCGCCTCGGTGGGAAGGCGATAACCGTCGGCATCAAAATCACACGCCCCGGTGTTGGTGTCATAGGCGGGCCGCAACCCTTCGGCCCGGGAGCGGGCGTTGCAGAACGCGGCCGCGTCGGGCCAACGCATCTGATCCACCGGGTTGCGCGGTCCCTTCCAAAGCGAAGGGTTCTTGCCCATCAGCTTTTCATAGGCCTCCTGGGTTACCGGGTATTTGTCGATGAGGAATGCGCTCACATAGATCTTGTGGAGCTTTTGGTCGGGTTCGTCCTGGTCGGCGGAGCCCATCTCGAATGAACCGGCTGGGGCCGCGACCATTTCGATCCCACTGGCGGTCGCCAAGGGCCGAGGTTGCTCGCCGGCCTTCTCCGGCCGCGCGCCGCAACCGCCCGCCAACGCGGCGAAACCGAGAAGGAGATAGGCACTGTTCATCGGCGGCTTTATTCTTCGGGGGGCAGCCAATCGTAGTCCCAGTGGTGGCCGAGCCATCCCGGGGGGCTGAGGGTGATCGTGGCGCCGTCCGCCACCCGCACGATGCAAATGGGGCTGTGAACCCGCCAACTGCCGGCGTGCGGAATCCGCACGTAGGCGATGTAGCGCCCGCAGTGCGACCAGCGCCCGCACGGGTCCTGGCCGATCGGCTCCCGCGGCAGCGTGACGACCTTCCCGTCGGTGCCGTCGGGCAAGGAGGGGTCGAACTTTCGAATGGCCAGGCTCCCCCCCGCGTTCCAGCAGTGCCACTTGCCGTCGGGCGAGAAGGCCGGGTGGCATTCGCCTTCACGGATCGCGTGGTTGGGGAGCTTGCGGATTTCGCCCCCGGCGGCGGAGAGGAAATCGATTGTGTATTGGCATCCCAGGTAATTCCGAAGCTCGAAGATGAACCACTCTCCGT
The DNA here is from genome assembly GCA_963749495.1 of uncultured bacterium. GTDB lineage: Bacteria > Verrucomicrobiota > Verrucomicrobiia > Limisphaerales > UBA8199 > CAVQND01. The sequence continues at coordinate 452,931 of CAVVMW010000006.1, read as the reverse complement.
TGGGCGTGAGATCGACGATATCCACCTTGCGGGCCACCGGGGTTGTCCGGGTCTTCTTGCCGGTCTCGACGCTGTGGTAGGTGATGCCCATTTTGCCGCAGTCGATGGTTTCACGGCTGTCGGGAGCCCAGACATAGCCGCCGTAGAGTTCGCGGGTCTTGAGGGTGGCGACATCGACCAGGTAATCGCCGTAGTTGTAGGTGAACATTTTGCCGTCCGGCGAGGTCCGCGGGACACGCTCGTCGACATCGGGCGTTTTGGTGAGTTGCTTGAGGCCGGTGCCGTCGGCGTTGATGAGGAAGAGGTCGCGAGGCGGCGGTTCGCCTTTGGCATCGGCGGGGCGGTCGGGATGAATGGCGATCACGAGGCGGTAGCCGGTCTGGCGCAGCTCCTCCTTCAGATCCTGGATTCGGACGGGAGCGAAGGGGTCGCACTTGGCGGGCATTTCCCACTTGGCGCGCAACGAGGGTGTTTCACCGCCGAGGCAAGGTGATTGGAGGCCGGCCATGCCGAGGGCCAGGAGCGCGAGGACCTTTAGTTGTCGGGCAGTCATGCCTGACTATGGGCGCAGCAGGCGCCGCCGAGCAAGATAAAAGCAAGAAGATGAGCAACGCGGGCATATATTTCGAGTAATACGCCCGCGGGTGCCCGATGGCAGCGGTGGTGGTGAAGTTGACTATTGCCCACGCCAGCACCGCCAGGAGGACGTATCTGAGCCAGGTGCGCATGCCGTTCTGTTGATCACTGTTCAGGTGTTGGGCTAGTTTGACGGGAATGCTCACGCCGGGTCGCCCTGAAGCTTTGTCCCGGAGGGACATCCCGAGAATAGCCCGGCGCTTCAGCGCCGGGTACGACGCGCAAGGAACCCGCGTCCCGAAGAGACGCTTGAAGCTCAATCCCACAAATAGCGCTCGTCGCACTCAATCCGATGCCTCTTGTATGACATGTGACTGATTCAACCGTCCCTTCGGGACGGACGCAACACTAAACCGCCTCCCGGCGCTGAAGCGCCGGGCTATTGTCGGGATGTCCCTCCGGGACAACAACCGACCGCAAACCACTTGACAACATCGTTAGGTTGCTCCCCGCCAAACCGGAACTGGGACTATTCATGGCCAGGAATGGCTTTTGGAGTCCCAGGCTCAGCAGGTCGGGCAGAGGATCCAGGTAGGCGTCCAGCAATCCCACGGCTTTGATCTGGCCATTGGTGCGGCAGGCCTCGGCCGCCGTGCCGCCACCAAAGGACCATCCCATGATGCCGATGTGATCCAGATCGAGGCGGTTGGCCAAAAGCGGATCGCTTTGTTCGAGCTGGCTTAGTTCTCCCAAGAGGAAGTGCACATCCTGGAGCCGGCTTTGTAAACACATTCTGGCTTTGGTGGTGGGGGCCGCTCATGTCCGCCCTGCCAGGCGGGGGGCGGCCCGCCTGGCAGGGTTGGGTCGTTTCCGCACGGGATCTCTTGAGGCAGGTTGTCAGTTCTTCTCCACCTGTCCCTTCATGGTCCAGGTTGCCTTGCCCGTGGCGTAAGCGCCCGCGGGCTGGACAAGCCCCTGGGTCGTAAAATAGGCGAAACCATTGATCTCGGCCTGACCGTGCGCATGCGCGAATGCGCCTGAGCCACCCGTAAACACCACCTTGTAATGGATGTTGAGGAAATTGCCATTGTCCGGATCGATTGTTCCAACCCCTGCGACATCGGCCTTGAGGGTGGCAGCCCCGGTGGCACTGGTAATGGTGAGAGAACCCTTTAGCGCGTAGAGCTCAGCGCTTTTGGCCGTCACTACGACATCGAAATGGACCGTGCAGTTGCCCATGAGCGAGACCTGGACGACGCCATCCACCGTGTGCGTCAACACAGTTGGATCAGCGGTGGGGTAGAGGACGAACGTCGTTCCGGCATTGGCGCGGATCTGTGCCGCGCTGAGGGAAACGCTGCTGAGGACGAGGGCCGCGCATCCGAGAGCGACCCCGAGGACTTTGGATAGACTGAATCTTGTCATACTGCTTTTTCTTTCTTTTTCGGAAGCCAAGCTCCGAAGTTGTTGTTTGTTATGGCCACAGTTTCATGGCCGTCATCCTCTACAGCAGGAAAAATTGGAAAACCTTACAGGAAATCTCGCGCGGCCGGTTTCATCACCGGCGGGGTGTCACTCCGATGAGGACGCAGAGAAGACGGAGGCTCGTTTGAGGCGCGGGTCTGCACGTGTCCCTCGCGGGAGACGCGAGCTATTCAACGGTAATGGCTGCCAGGAAGGCCGGGTAGAAACTCATGCCGGACACGAGGTTGATGCTTTCCACTTCGACTTCCGGCAGCGGGTTCTCCCAGGAAGTTTGGAAGAGCCGAACCTGACCCAAACTGTTTGTCCCCCTCCAGGCGACGATCGATCCCTTGGCCCCCCCGGGTTCATCCCCGCTGTATCTCACGTTGCCTTGGTTTTGGTTGGTCACCGGTATTTCCCAGGTTAGCCCGTTGGCGAAGTGGATCAGATAGCTGGCCAGAAATGCCGCCTTCAAATCACCCCACCGCCGGGCATGAAGGAAATGCAGTGTGCGGCATTTGCGGCCCACCTTGAGGCCGAGGAACTGTTTTTGGGGGAACTCGGTGCCCATCAACTGGAAATACTGGCAGGCAAATTGAACGACACCGGGGCCGATCTCGAATTCGGTCTCGCCAAACTTCTGCCGGCCTTGCGGCAGGGTCGGGAGGCTTCCCCCACGAGCCATGTTACGCAGCTCGGCATTGAGATGCAGATTGACGGCGGCCGAAAGATCGACGCAGAAAGGGCGGGCCTGCGCATGCCGCTCGGGGGTTCGGCGAGTCAGCTCCAACGATTCGAGAAATCTCCCAGCCTCGGCGTTCCCAGGCCCGACCTCCGCCGGACCGATCCTCTCGCGAGGATAGAGCCGGGTCGGGTGCCTGGAGCGGAGCCGCTGCCAGCCTTCGCGACTCTCTTCGGGCGTGAGGTCCGAGAAACTGCCCGTGAAGTCGAGGCGGCGGCCGGCCAGGACCGCGGCCTGAAGCGCCAAATCCTCAACGGGCCGAGCTTCCGACGGCAAGTCCCAGGAGCAAAGGCCCTCCTCGGTTAGCGTGAAGATGCGAGTCCCGGCGGAGTTGAAGGCGGCAGCTTGCACGGCAGTGTCATGCGAAAGCGGCACCATCACCAATTCACCGGTCTTGGCATCCCACACCCGCGCGGTTCGGTCGCAACTGGCCGTGACGACGAATCGGGCATCCGGGCTGAAAGACGCGTGGAACACCGCCTGTTCGTGTCTGAAGACGGGAGTGATGGCTTCGCCGGTTTCCGCGTTCCAAACACGCGCAGTGCCGTCGGCACAAGCGCTAACAAGGCGCCCGTCGACGCTGCTGAACGCCGCGTATTCAATCAGGGCGCTATGCTCCATCAACAGGGTCGTTGGCTGGCCGGTGGCGGGCTCCCATATTTGCAGCCGCTGGCCTGCGACGGCGCAGACTCGCCGGCTGTCAGGGCTGAAGCAGGCAAAGGTAACCCAGCCGGCCTGCTTCATCGAGGAGCCGACGGACAGTTCGTTGAGCCAGAGTCTCGTCATCCCCTCCGTAATCCAGTCCCCCTGGTTCATAGGGGAGCCGACGGGCAGGCCCGTGGCCGCGTCCCACACTCGCAGGCTCGCATCGAGTCCGGCCGTGGCCAGCCAGCGGCCATCAGGACTGAAGCAAATGTGCAGCACGGGTCCATCGTACCGAAGGACCGGGCCGAACGGGTTTCCGTTGTGCAGCACGGGTCCATCGTGCCGAAGGACCGGGCCGATAGCTTTTCCGCTGAGCGCATCGACCAGTCGCGCGGTGCCGTCACCGGACGCGATGGCCAAACGCCGGCGGTCGGGGCTGAAAGCGGCCCGGTTCACCAGGCTGCGAGATGGAGATGACACCGCGCGCGCGTCCGGCGGGTTGATCTCCCAAATGCGCGCCGTGCCGTCCGCGCTGGCGGTGACAACCTGGCGGCTGTCAGGACTGAAAGCCGCGTGAGTGATTGGCCCATTATGGGGCAAAGGCGGGCCGAGCGGTTGGACCGTCAACGCATCATAGACCCGCGCGCTGTGATCGCTGTCGGCCGAGATGAGGAACTTCCCGTTCGGACTAAAAAGAGGAAACCGCATCCAGCCTGTAATCGAGACGTGCTTGAAAGTCAAAAACTTCCCCGTGGAGAGATCCCAGACGCGAGCTTCCTCCAATCCGCTGGTGAGCAGCCGGCGCCCATCGGGGCTGAAGGAGACGTGATAGACTTCTTTAGGGTGATTCAGGGGCTGACCGACCGGTTGGCCTGTATTGGCATCCCACAATCGAGCCGTCTGGTCGACGCTCGCCGTAGCGACGCAGCGGCCATCCGGACTGAAGACGGCGTCCCGGACCGCATCTTCATGGCACAGGGGCGGGCATAGCTCCAGGCCCGTCGCCGCATCCCAGAGGCGCGCGGTCCCGTCGAAGCTGGCCGTGAGTATCCGCCGATTATCCGGGCTGAAGGAGGCTTGGGTCACAACGCCCTGGTGCCGGAGCGGCGGGAGCACACACGCACCCGAGTCCGCATCCCACACCAGCACCCGAGTATCCCAGCCACCCGTGACCACGCGGCGGCCATCCGGACTAAACGCCGCATGATAGAGGGCGTTGCTGTTCACCAAGGGAGGGGTAATCGGCTCGCCCGTGCGCGCGTCATAGACCCGCGCCGTGTTCGCGTCCGGCCCGAGGATGACCACGCGAGTGCCATCGGGGCTGAAGGCGGTAGGGCAGCCCACTGAAGGCGTGTGGCAGAAGGCAGGAGTGACGGGCTCGCCGGTCGCGGCATCCCAAACCCTGGCATCATCGCTGATCGTGAGGACCGACCTTCCGTTGGGGCTGAACACGGCGCACTGAACACCGTTCGTGTGGGAGAGGACCTGGATGAGTTTCGGACAATGCTGCAGGACTGAGGCATACCGGAGCCGATGGACCCGCTCCTGGTCCGGGTCTCCTTCGACGCGGCGCAGCGATTGGGCAAACCAAAGCAGCGCCCCCGTCAAGTCGCCCTCCTTCTCCAGCCGCACCCCATTGGCGACCGATAAACGAAGGAGTTGCTCGCGGGCCCTGCGGGCCTGGATCTGTTCGCGCTCCTGCGCTTTCTGCGCCTCTCCGCTCAAACGGGTTTGCGTCCGTTCCGCGCGCCTCGCCCGGATCGCCTCCCACGTGCTCGCAAAGATGCCCAACACGAGCACCGCGGCCACAATGGCCGCGGCCGTAACCGTCACCTTGTTCCGCCGGGCGAACTTCCGCAGCCGGTAAGCCGCGCTGGGCGGGCGGGCCACCACCGGTTCGTTGTCCAGGTGGCGTTGGATGTCCATCGCCAGCCCGTTCACCGTCTCGTAACGCCGGGTCCGGTCCTTCTCCAGGCACTTCATCACGACGCAGTCCAGGTCGCCCCGCAGCAGGCCGATGAGCTTGGGCGCGTCGGCCCCGCGCCGCTCCGCCGCCGTCGTCAATTCCTCCTGCGTCATGCTGCGCAGCCGGGTTGAGGGGCGTATGGGCTCCGTCTCCCGGATGGTCCGCCGCATCTCGTCCAGCCCCCGGGCCAGCAGGTCCCTGGGGTTGAAGGGTGTCGCGCCCACTAACAACTCGTAGAGCAGGACCCCCAGGCTGTAGATGTCGCTGCGCGTGTTGATGTCCAACCCGCTCATCTCCGCCTGCTCCGGGCTCATATACGCCGGCGTGCCCACGAATTGCTGGAACTGGGTATAGACCGTCTTGTCCGTCAGGTCGGCTTGCGTCGCCTTGGCGATGCCGAAATCGATCACCTTGGGCACAGGCACGCCATCGTGCAGCGTGACCAGGATGTTCGACGGCTTGATGTCGCGGTGGATGACCCCTTTTTGGTGTGCGTGCTGGATCGCCCGGCAAACCTGGATGAACAGCCCCAGCCGCTTGAAGGGCGGCAGGTGGTTGGCGTCGCAATACTGGGTGATGGGAGTGCCCCGCACCAGCTCCATGACGAAATAAGGCCGGCCGGAGGCCGTTGCGCCGCCATCGAAGATCTTGGCGATGTTGGCGTGGTCCATGAGCGCCAGGGCCTGCCTTTCGGCTTCGAATCGGGCCACCACCTGCCGGGTGTCCATGCCGAGCTTGATGACTTTGAGCGCGACGCGGCGTTTGACGGGCTCCTTCTGCTCGGCCACATAGACCGTCCCAAAACCGCCTTCGCCAATTTTCTCAAGCAACTTGTACCGGCCGATCTTATCGCCAGGTCCCTCAGTCGGCGGAGGATTCACCACGACCGTTTCGACGGGACCGGGGGCCTGCAACGATGGCTCGATGGAGTTGCCCGCCAACCTGCCGGCTTGGGCCTGGGCTTCAGATTCACCGTCCAGGGCGGTGGCATCTATCACCCCTTGCGCCGCTTCCAGCCCCAGGCTCAGCAGACACTTCCCACAAAGGTTGCCCGGGCTGCCGCTCGGGATGACCGCGCCGCACTCTTTGCATTTGTTCTCAGAAACCACGGCCATTCCTTACAGACGGAATTGTGCGCAAACCTTACAGGCGAACTGTCTCACGCACCCAGAACCGAGATCAGGTAGCGGATTTCTTCATCCACCTCGCCTTCGGAAGAAACCGTCCCGGCCACCTGTTGGCGCAGCAGAGCACCGAAGCGCTGGCGCAGCCGATGAATCGCCACATTGACCGCGTTCACCTTGATGCCGTGTTTGGCTGCCAGTTCGACTCGGGAGGCGCTGCCCCGGCCACGAGGCAGAAAGCCCTCCAATTCCTCGAACGCAACTCCCTTGTCCTGTCGGCCACACTCTTGCCGCAGCGCCTCCAACGTCCGCTCCAGCACCGTGAAGGCCCACTGCCGGTCGAACAAGACCTCCGGCGTGATATTGTCAGCGGGCTCCAGCGAATACCGCGTCTCGGCCTCGCCGCCCTCCAGGGGGATGACCGGGCGGCCGCCGCCGCGCCGTTGCGAGCTGGCGTGCTCTCGTTCATTCGCCAGAAAGTGCTTCAGGCAAGCCAGCAGGAAGGAACGAAACCTCCCCGCCCGGGGATTCACATCGGCCAAAGAACCTCTTTGCAGAAAACGATAGAAGAATTCCTGCGCCAAGTCCTGCGCATCATGCGGGCCGTAGCCTTCCCTCCGAATAAACGCATAAAGGGGAGGCCAATAGGTTTGACAGAGCCTCGACAGGGCCTCATGCGCCTCGGCCGATCCGCCTTCCCCCGCTTGGAGGACGACCGTCCAATGCGTCGTCGTAAACTGCCCTGATCCGGCCGGAAGCGACCCCTGGTCAGATAAGCACATTTCGCAAGCCATTCTTCATTGTTCCTGCCATTTCTTCCAATCTTTGAGTGTGGCCTCCACCATCACCTCGGCGGCTTGGCGCAGCCAATTCGATTTGCGCCGCGGCAAATCCCGCCGGAGCGCTGCCACGGCCCGGCTCGTGCCCAAATGGACGTTCGCCAGTTCCCGCCCCATGGCCCGCAGGAGCTTCTCTTCATCATGGCTGCGCGGCAACTGCCACAACTCAATCCGGCTGCAGTCCGGCGACAACCGCCGCAACACCCACCCGCTATTCACCGCGAGAAACGGATCCGGCGCGCGGACGGCGTTTGTCAGCATCCGCGAATAATAGATCTCGGTGTTCGCCAATCCAGCCGCCCAGACACAGGCCGACGGCAGCAACGCCTTCGCCTCCCGCGCGATGTTGCCGCCGCGCCATTCGGCAATGGCGGTGAACCGCTCCCGGCCCAGGCTCCCCAGCCCCGCCCGCCGATGCGCCACACGGAAAGGGAGGCCGCGTTCCGGCATGGCCTGTTTGAGCATCGCCATCACCCTCGCCGGCACAGGCCGCATCGTTGGCAGGGCCGCGAGTTTTTCCCAGAAGACTGTCGGATCGCGCAGCCGGCTGGTGACTGCTTCGCGCAGCAAGGGATGCTTCTCGGAAAGCACGAACGGTTCACCGCCATCCTCCAAGCCTTCCGTGTAACCCTCCAGAATCGCGGCGCAAGCCCCGGCCGGGGCGAACGACAAATGACCAACCTCGATGGCCAGCCATGCGCTGGCGGCCAGCCGCACCAGATCAATCGTGTACGGCAACGCAAACGCCTCATCGAAATCATTGATGCCCCACACCAGCCGGCCCTCGGCATCGCGCCAGGTGCCGTAATTCTCGACGTGCAAATCCCCGACCGCCAGCACCGCGGGTGCGCCGGCGGGCTCCGGACAAAGCGCCGGGAAGAGCTGCACCCAGCGGTAGAACGTGGCGCGGAGGAATGAAAACGCATCCTGCGCCATCAACTCGTGCTTGGCGCCCAGATCGCTCTTGACCACGCGGACGTGCCCGGCCAGCCATGCTTCATACTGCCGTGTCGCCTGCCGGATGTTCATCGCAATGATTTTGGCAGTCATTCCCACGGGTACCCTAACCGGTTTCGAGGCGGCGTCAACTCTTGGTCCAGCTTGACGTTCCTTCGATTGTCTGGCATTTACAGGGATCGAGGTTGCGGACTTGGCCGCCAAGCCTCGCTCTTGAGCGCCGGAAAGACTCAAGCGATTTACGCCCAGCGAGAAGCCCCTCCTCCTCACAGACGCCACGGTATTTGCATTCCCACGTTTGTTTGGTCAAACTCAGCGCCTATGGATCAACGGTTGGCTCATCTGGCATTGCTGACATTTGCGGTTCTCGGCGGGTTCCCTCGCGGAAACGCCGCGACGGCAGCGCCGTGGTTTCAGCGCAGCCTCGTCGGCTTGGAGGTTGGCCCCACCGGCGCGCAGTTCGGCTATAGCGACCCGAACGATGTGCGCTACTGTGCCCGGTTTGACGGACGCGAGATTGTCCGCCGGGCCGTGGCGGCCCATTGCGAATATGTCGTGCTCTGGGCGCGCGATGGGGATTTTGCCTACTACGACTCGCAGGTCTTGCCCAAGGCGCCGGGTCTGGGCACACGCGACCCGCTGCGCGACGCCGTGGACGAGGCGCGCAAGCATCGGTTGCCTGTGATCGCTTACTGTGTCGTTCAGCAGGCCGGTCATTTCCTGGAAGCGCATCCCGAATGGGGAATGCGCGGCTCGGACGGCACGCCCATCAACCGCTTCTGCCTCAACTCCGGCTATCTCCAGGCGATGAAGCAAATCGTCGCCGAGCAACTTGCCTGCGGAATCGACGGCTTCCATATCAACATGCTCGACCAAGGCTTCGGCCCGCCTTACGGCTGCTGGTGCACGAACTGTCAGGCGCTCTTCAAAAAGCAGTTCGGCAGGGCCATGCCCCATGGCGTCCTGTGGGACCAAGACTGGGAGCGGATGCTCGAATTCCGCTACCAGGCGAGCGACCGTTTCGAGCAGTCGCTCTGCGCCCACATCAAATCGCTGAATCCGGGAGCGTCCGTGGACTTCAACTACCATGGCAACCCCCCGTTTTCGTGGGAAGTGGGCCAGTTGCCGGTGCGCCACGCCAACAACGGCGACTTTGTCACCGGCGAAACCGGCATGTGGGGATTCAGCGCGATGACCGTCGGGCTGAACGCTGAGTTCTACCGCGCCGCAACGCCGGGCCGGCCGGTGCAAGTGGCCATCTCACGGGACGCGCGGCTTTACCACAATCAGACGGTGCGCCCACTTGCGGACTTGCGCTGGGAATTGCTCACGTTGCTGGCTCATGGCGCGTTTGTGACCGTCGTGGACAAGACGGCGTTCGACGGAGGCCTGGATCCGCTCGCCTACGAGCGCATCGGCGAGGCGTGTGCGGATGCGCTCGCGCGCCGGGCGCACTTCGGCCAACAGCCCGTCGCCGAGGTTGGCCTCTACTTCAGCAGCCGCACGCGCGATTGGGTCGGGCGGGAGAACCCGGAGGTCTGGTTCCAGAGCTTCCTGGGAGCCCACAAGGCGCTGGTTTATGAGCACATCCCCTGGGGCGTGATTCTCGACGAGAACGTCACGCTGCGGACCCTCAAACAGTTCCCTGTCGTCATGCTGCCGAACGTGGGCATCCTGTCTGACGCGGAGGTCGAACTGCTCCGTCGCTACGTCAGTGAAGGAGGCAACCTGGTTGTGACGGGGTTAAGCGGTTGCTGTGATCGCTGGGGCAGGGTTCGGGGCAAGTCCTGCATCGAATCGCTGACCGGTGCGCGATTCGTCAGCCAACTGGATTCGCTGGACAACTGGGTGCGCTTTCCCAGTTCGCAGGCCTCGACTCGCAAGTGCCCGTTTGCAGCGCGCGGACGCCTGGATTGGCCCTTGCTGGTCAAAGGCCCCGCAGTCGTCTATGAGGCGGCTTCCGCAGCGCCGGTCGGTGAGTTGATGAAGCCGTATCGCACCGTGCGTCAGCAGCAGGGCAAAGAGGGCACGGAATGGCCGATGAGCGCGGAGGCTCCCGTGGGCCCGGCCATCCTGCTCAACCAACTGGGCAATGGCACGGTGCTGACCTTCGCCGGTTCCCCAGACTTTGCGACCGCCAGCGAACATCATCTCGTCGAGGACCGGAAGCTGCTTCGCAACGCTGTGCGTTTTCTTCACCCGGCTCCCCGCGTTGAAGTCACCGCGCCTGCGAACGTCGAAACGGTAGTCACGGACGACCCGGCCACACGCACCCTGCGGGTCCATTTCGTTGCTTACAACGCGCCGCCGCAAACGATGCCCGTGAAAAACCGGCCCTACGTGTTGCCTGGCCTCATAGAGGACGCGCCGCTTTATCGCGCCACCATCACACTGCTCGACCGGCCCAAGCGAGCGAAGGCGTTTAACAGTTCCACCCAACTGCATCGCTCGGGCCGCAAGGTTGAAGTGCTCATCCAGGACATTCACGAAGTGGTGAGTTTTCAATACTGAGCCGTGAGCGGCACATTGGAAGAGAGTCTGTTCCAGCCAAAAATCCGAGAATAGTGAGGCAATCTTGTTCTGACCCCGTTCTGGTTCAACGGCTGCGTTTGCAATTGTTCTGTTAATGGGTAGAGGTGTTTATGGAATCCCATTCTCCCTCGCCTGAAACACTCCCCCCCAGGATTTCCGATTGTCGCGGATTATTTTGTAACGTTGCGGGGGGGAAGTCCTATAGATCGGGCAGAAACCGATATGGTCACGACCGACATAAGGCGGGATGAGCCGGACGACGCGGCGCTGGTCGAGGCCGTGCAGCGCGGCGACGCCCAAGCCTTCGGGCTCCTGGTGGACCACCACCTGGATCACCTTCATGCCTTCATCTCGCTGCGGTTGCCCGTATCCCACCTGGTGGACGAGATCACTCACGAGACGTTCGTCTTTGCCTACCATCACATCCACCAATTCACCGTGGGCACGGCCGTTCGCGCCTGGTTGTGCGCCATCGCCAGCAACAAAATCCGCGCTGAAATCGAGCGCTACTGCCGGGAAGAACGAAACCGGATCAACTACGCCGAGCATCGGCAGATTGAGATGGCACTTGCCGAAAACGAGGGCGAAAGCTCGCGCGAAGTCGAAGCCCTCGACGATTGTCTGGCAAAAGTCCCCCAGCCCCTTCGCCAGTTGCTGACCTTAAAATATCACGACGAGCATTCCACGGCGGACATCGCCCAACGCCTGCAACGCAGCCTGGCCTGGGTGCGCACGACCCTGTGCCGCTTGCGCCAGCAGCTCCGAGAATGTATCGAGCGCGCCGTTGCCAAGGAGCCGACATGATCGACCGCGACACTTTAGCGGCGTACCTCGAAGACGCCCTCGATGCGGAAGCCCGTGCGCAGATCCAGGCGCAACTCGCCAGCGAGCCAGAGGCATTGCGCTACGTCCTGGAACAACGAAAGCTGGATCGCCTGCTGCGCTCCATGCTGCGGCCGGAGACGCAGAAGCAGCGCGTAAAGCAGTCAATCCTCGCGGCGGTGGGCGGCATTGGCCCTGCGCAACTGAAAGCGCGCGTGTTGGAGGAGACGGTCTCTCCCCAGGCCGCCCAGCGCGAGCCAGGCACGACCCGCCCCATCGCCCCATCGCCACTTCGCCGTTTCATCCAATCGTGGCGTGAATTCTTTAGCGTCGGCGGCAGGATTAGCCGCAAAGAACGCAGAGATCACAAAGAAGAGCTTCAATTCCCTCAGTTCTTGCGTTCTTTGCGTTCTCTGCGGTTAATTCCGCAACTTCCTCTTACCGCTTCAGCCATTCGCCGATTCGCCTTTGGCGCAGCCGCAGCCGTCCTGCTTGGCGTCGGGCTCTTTTTCTATTTCACAGCGGCCCAGGGTCCACGCATCGAAATCGGCCACTTCGCCGCAGTCGTTGGCTCGCCCAAGGTCCGGCACGCAGGCCAACACTCTAGCCTTGACGCTTCACTCTCCACCACCGTCTGGCTGGGGGACCGCATCGAAACGGGCGACGCTGACAAAACCGAGATTCAGTTCAAGGACGGCACGACGTTGCGCCTGAATTTTAATACCACCATAGAAATTCCGAAGTCCAAAGTGCGAAGTGTGAAGGAAATCCGGACCCCGAAGTCCGCTCCGGCCTGGCCACTGGCACTCTCGCGCCCGCCCGAAGTTAAGCTCCTTCTCGGGCAGGTCTGGGCCAAAGTGCAGAAGACCACCAGCCAGTCACAGTTTGCAGTCCAAACGCCCGTCGCGACCGCGGCCGTGAAGGGAACCGAGTTTGGTCTGAAAGTGCAGAAGACACATCCCTCAACTCTCAATTCTCAACCGTCAACCCGTTTGGTCGCTGTCCTCACCGTCAAAGAAGGCGCCGTGGAGTTCTTCAATGCCTTCGGCAAAGTCGAGGCCACCGCACTGACGGAAAGCCAGGCCTCCGCCGACACCGCGCCGACCGAGCCGAAGCGAATCGCGAGCCTGAAAACCTTTCGGCTCACTACCAGGTACTTGGCGGTGACGAATCCAAAACTTATTTTGCATGACGCCTTTGAAGACTTGGTCTATCCGGCCGGTTGGATCGGAATCAACCTGGCGGGCGAATCTCAGGGCGAACCGGCGGCAGCCGGAGGGCCGCTTCAACGGTCAAACGCCGCGCGCATCTCGCGGGTCTGGCGCGGCTCACCAGCCGAGCAAGCCGGACTGCAGGTCGGCGACGTGATCAGCGCGGTGAATGGCCAGCCGGTGACGAACCAGTGGCAAGTGCGCGCCGCGATCCTTTCCAGTTTGCACCAGCCCATCACTTTGAGCCTCCAGCGCGCCGGCCAGGAAAGGGCCGTCGCGCTGACGCCCACCGCGCCGTCCAATGCCCCAGCGCTGCCAGGCGTCCCGGCCAACGTGCAGAAGCAGTTGTTCGATGCGACGTGGCAATTGATTGCCCCCGGACCCCGGCAGCGGATTGCCCCAGGCCAAACCGCCGCCGGACAAATCGCGTTGGAGCGCTTGCTCGGCAGTTTTCCCGATTGCGCCGCCGTTCGCTACAACCTCGCATTCCTTCACGAGGCCAAGGAGGAGATGGGCGAAGCGATCCGTCATTATCGGCGCGCCGTCGAACTTGACCCGCCGGTGGCACTCTATCATTTCAGTCTGGGACTGGCCCTGCGCAGCATCGGCAACTTTGACCGGGCCTTGCAGGAGCTGGAAGAGGCTGCGCGGCTGGCGCCCGCCTGGTGGCTGAGCGCGCACTGGCTGGCAGACGCCTACACGTTGGTCGAGCGTTATGCCGATGCGGTCAACGCCGTGGACGCCGGCCTGCGTTTGAATCCGCTCTCCGCCGACCTGTTCGCGCAAAAAGCTGAGGTGTTGTTGCGCGCCCGCCAGACGGATGCCGCTTTGCCAGCCGCGCTCAAAGCCGTCGAATTGGAACCCGCCCACGCGACTGCCCGCACAGTCCTGGGCAAGGTCTATCTTGAGCTGGGCCGGGTCGATGACGCCGAGGCCGCCTTCCGCAAGGCCATCGCGCTGGGTCCCAGCGACAACAGCGCGCACGTCGATCTGGCCACACTTTTGCGCGAACGCGGCCTCCGGCTTGATGAGGCCGAAGCGCTCTACCGAAAGGCCCTCGAGATCGAGCCTGACGATGCCGTCGCCCTCGACGGCTTGGGGATTGTGCTCGGTCTGCGAGGCCAGTTCGCCGAGGCCGAGAGGATGTATCGGAAGGCCCTTGAGATTGAGCCTGGCTCTTCCGCCGCCAACAACAATCTCGGAGAACTGTTGCGCAACCAGGGGCGGCTCGATGAAGCCGAGCGGCAATATCGCAAGGCGCTGGAGATTGATCCCGACAACCTCGGCTGCTGCATGAATCTCGGAATCCTCCACGCCATGCGCAGGCAATTCGCGGAAGCGGAGAAAATGTTTCGTGCCGTCCTCGAACGCGCGCCGGCTTCCATCAAGCTCCAGACCTATGTGAACCTGGCGTCCGTGTGCGGCGACCAAGGCAAGGTGGAGGAGGCGGAACAATTCTTCCGGCAGGCGCTCGCAATGAGCCCGGACGAGCCGCACGTGTGCAACGGTTTCGCGTGGTTTCTGGCCGAGCACCGCCTCAAGCTCGACGAAGCCCTCGCCCTTTCCCGCCGCGCCGTCCAGGCCGCGCCGAAGGACGCGAATGATCTCGACACGCTGGGCTGGGTGCATTTCCAGCGCGGCGAACTGGCCGACGCCGAAGCCACCCTCAAGAAAGCCCTCGAACTGGCCGGAGATAATCCGCCCGCCGCGGAGATTCGCGAGCACCTGAAGCAGCTTGTGGAGAAGAAGGGAACGCCGCCGAAATGAATACGTCCCCGACAGGCCGTTGCTCCACAAAACAACAAAACAAAACTAAACCATCAAACACACCATGAAAACAAATACAACAGTCAGACTCACGAAATGGCTGGCCTGCCTAACGGCGCTGGCCGCGCTGCTGGGAACCAACGCTGTTCGCGCCCAGACCTGGCAAACGGTCCTGGATTACCAGCTTGCAGTCGGAGAGCCCGCGGGTAGCCGCGGCATAGCGGCAGACCTGGTCAGCCAGGTGTTCACCGCCGGCACCGCAAACGACGCCTCTGGAGTCGGACACGGCATCGCCCTCACCAGCGAAACCTCGCAATTGGCCAAGGGCGATCTGTCGGCCGTCTGGGGCTTAAGCGACGATACCTTGCTGGACCCTGGTTTCAACCCGAGCCAGTACAGTTCCGATATTTATGACTGCGGCTATGACAGCCGCGGCTTTTTGTACTCCGTGGGCCAACTCTGGCCAGACGCTACCCCAGGGGAAGCCTTTTGGTACGTCCGGAAAAGCTCAAACGGCGGCCAAAGTTGGTCCACCCTGTATGAGCCGGATGGGAGCCTATACCAGTACAGTCCAGGGCAATGGGTGTGGCCAACAGGCTTTGCCACAGACGATTCGGGCAACATCTACGTTGTCGGTGGAGGTCATGGTGTAAGAGTAACGGGTTCCGGGAAACATGCCGCAACCCAGATCACTCTTCACCGGTTGGTGCGCAAGAGCAGCGATGGGGGCCAAACCTGGACCCTGGTGGACGACGTGGAAGGCCCGGTAGCCAGTGCCGTTGCGGTTGTGCCGGGCAAAGGAGTTTTTGTTGTCGGCCAGTATTTTTATCCCGGACCGTGGCTCGTGCGAAAGAGTATTACTGGTGATGCGGGCACCTGGGTGACTGTCGATGGTCCTATCCCCAATGCGACCGCCCACGGAGTGTGCGGTGACAGTTTGCGAAACATCTATGTGGTGGGACAGCAGTTCATAGCAACTGGGGTCGTGAGAACAAAGGGCGGGACCTTGACAAACGGCTATTGCGCTTGGATTACCCGCATCAGCGGCGATGGCGGCACTACGTGGTCAACCGCGGACACTTATACCTATGCACCGAACCAATACGCCGAGGCTCTTGGCTGCGGAACAGACTCCGCCGGAAATGTCGTTGTGGTGGGATCTGCCATCGATGCGCTGGGTAAAGGACATTGGATCGTGAGAAGACTCCGTTCATCTGGCTGGCAAACCATCGATGACCTCCAAGGCGCCATAGCGGAGGGAGTGGCCACCGACGCTGCAGGAAACCTGTTAGTCACCGGCGGCGCCTCGGATGCCGCAGGTGAACACTGGATTGTGCGGCTGCTGCCAAAGGGTCAATGAACCGCGCCTCAAGGCTTTACGCGCTTGCCAGGCTCTTGCGCCACACGGCTCGGGGCTGCGGCGCCGCGTGGTGGGGACTCGGGATTGACGCTCCGCGAAACCTGCTCTTGACTGGTTGGGCAATGATGGCACGGGCAGCCACCAGATTGTGCGGCGGTTTTGACATAGACGAGCGTATGACGGTAAAAACAGCAGTGGAACCATGAAACATGCGAAATACGTGAAAACAGCGACTCGCACACGAAAAGACGAAGCCCGGTTAATTCCTGACTATAAGAGGCAAACCACGAAAACTCACATTACAAATCGGTTCGTCATGCCGGCACTGGTCGCGGCTCTCGACTTGGCATTGGCTGGACCGGTGACGGCGCAGACGTTCACGACCCTGTATAGTTTCACCGGCGGCAGCGACGGAGCTTCGCCGCATAGGGAATTGATTTTATCGGACAACACGCTGTATGGGACCACGTATGGCGACGGCTTTTCGAGCACAACGGCGTTCGCCGTCAACACCGATGGCTCCGGCTTTACGACCCTGTACGATTTCACTGGCGGCAGCGACGGAAGGGACCCGAATGGCGGTCTGATTTTATCGGGCAACACCCTGTATGGGACGGCGGCGTTGGGTGGCACTGGGGGCAATGGGACGGTGTTCGCCGTGAACACGGACGGCACCGGTTTCACGACCTTGCATAGTTTCGCCGCACTCCCGGCTTCTGCGCCTTATAACAACAGCGACGGAGCTGAACCGCAGGCCGGATTGATCCTCTCGGGCAACAGCCTGTTTGGGACGGCAGAGCTTGGCGGCAGTTCGGCGAATGGCACAGTGTTCAAGGTCAACACTGATGGCACGGGTTTTACGACTCTGTATGATTTCACTGGCGGAACGGATGGAGGTACGCTGGAAGGCGGATTGATTTTATCGGGGAACACCCTGTACGGGACGGCATCTTTTGGCGGCAATTCGGGGAATGGCACGGTGTACAAGCTGAACACTGACGGCACGGGTTTTACGACCCTGCATAGTTTCGTGTTAGGGTCCGGTTCTTATCCTCACATTACAAACAGCGACGGAGCTGTTTCGCCTAACAGATTGCTTTTATCGGGCAATACCTTGTATGGGACCGCCTATTATGGTGGCAGTTGGGGCAATGGCACGGTGTTCAAGGTCAACACCGATAGCACAGGTTTTGGCACCCTGCATACTTTTAAGCCACTCTCTGCTCCTTATACTGGAACCAACAGCGACGGAGCGAATCCTGTTGCCTGTTTGATTTTGTCGGGCAGCACCCTGTATGGGACGGCGTTTAATGGCGGCAGTTGTGGCAACGGCACCGTGTTCGCCCTCAACACCGATGGCACGGGTTTTGCGACCCTGTATAGCTTCACCGCGACCGCTCCCCATCCTGGACCTTATCTCAACAGTGACGGAGCTCATCCGCTGGCCGGATTGGTTTTATCGGGCAATACCCTGTATGGAACGGGCTCTTCTGGCGGGAGTTTCGGCGGTGGCACGGTGTTCAGTCTTTCGTTGCCGATCGCACCGCCAGAACTGACCATCATCCCTTCCGCAGGCAATGTTATTTTGACGTGGCCGGCCAATGCCACCGGGTTCACCTTGCAATCCACCACGAACCTTGTTTCACCGGCGGTCTGGACCCCAGTCTTACCGGGTCCGGTCGTCGTGAACGGTCTGAACGCAGTGACGAACCCCATCACCGGCACACAGCAGTTTTTCCGCTTAAGCCAGTAATGACCTGCGCAGCATCAATGAGGAGTTCAACGATGTTAGATTTCCTCGCAAGCAGGCTGAACGCGCCCGAGTGCTGTCCCGCAGGGACATCCGAGAATGGCCCAACGTTTCAACGCTTGTCATTACCCGCATCTTTTCCCCGGTCGTATCAATTCCAGTTCTGGGCTCAAGGGACGCCTCGCGGAGAGCCAAGCCGAGGAGCGCCCCGCGCCGGTGCGGGACGCCAACGGCGTCCCTCATACCAGCCCAGCCCGCCTCGCTCGCGCTCCGGCGCGGCGGGGGCAACGCCCTGGGTTTATCGGCCAAAAACCATGTTGAGCGCTGAAAGCGCGACTCATAGTGCCATGGGATTGGGGTTCGGCGACGTTCCATTGGCCCGTGGAGAGCGGTCCCCGTCAACCCGCCCAATCAACCCGATGAGGCAGGCCGTTGGCCTGCAAGAAGATAAAACGGCTCGAAAACCCAGGGCGTTGCCCTGGGCTGGTATGCGTCAGGCCGTTGGCCTGAGGGCCATGGAAGCATGAGATCCTCTCAATTAGGGCAGCGAGAGATGTGGGTAATGACAAACGTAGAAACGTTGGGCGGTGGGCCCGAGGCGGTCAAGTCCCAAAGGGACGGCCGAAATGTAGCCCCGCTCACCCGTCCCTTCGGGACTGGAACGTTTTGGGGCGCGCCAACCCAATGCTAAAGCATTGGGCTATTCTCATGTGTCCCTCCGGGACAGTTGGCCAGCGGGGCGCGCACGGCGACTCAGGCACTATGCGCAATCATTTAAAATGTGTGGTTGTTTGTTCGCTCTGGTTCTTGGCCGTGGGCGTCCACGCGGCGGAACGTCAAACTCTGCGTGGGCACGTGCCGGCGACGGCGGCGCGGTTGGAGCCGGTCGGCCGCCTGGCGGTCACGAAGCGCCTGGAACTGGCGATCGGGCTGCCCTTGCGCAACCGGGAGGGCCTCACCAACCTGCTCCGCCAGCTCTACGACCCGGCCAGCGGCGGCTTTCGTCACTACCTGACGCCGGAGCAGTTCACGGAGGCCTTCGGCCCGACGGAACCGGAGTACCAGACCGTAATCGCCTTCGCGAAGGCGAATGGCCTGGCGGTCACGGGCACGCACGCCAACCGGATGTTGGTGGACGTGGCGGGGGCCGTTGCGGATGTAGAAAGGGCCTTTCACGTAAAGTTGCGCGTGTATCCGCACCCACAGGACGCCCGCACCTTTTTCGCGCCGGAGGCCGAGCCCTCGGTGGACAAAGGGCTGCGGGTCCTGCACATCAGCGGTCTGGACAACTACACCTTGCCGCACCCGCGGGTCCGCCACCGGCCCACGTGGCCGGCCTCTCGGGGCCACCCCGCGCGGCGGCTCCGCGCCGGACGGTTCCGGCGCCTATTTCGGCAACGACTACCGGAATGCATACGTGCCGGGCCTCTCGCTCACCGGCACAGGGCAGACAGTCGGTCTGTTCGAGATGGACGGCTACTATGCGGCGGACATCGCCGCCTATGAAAAGCAGGCCGGGCTGCCGAATGTCGTGCTGCGCAATGTCCTGGTGGATGGGTTCAACGGGGTCCCCTCCACCGATCCAGTTAACGAATACAACAACGAAGAGGTGGCGCTGGACATCGAGATGGCCGTCAGCATGGCGCCGGGCCTCTCCCAGGTGCTCGTTTATGAAGCCCCGCCCTACCCGACCGCGCCCAACGCGGATGACCTGCTCAATCGCATGGCCACGGACAACCTCGCCAAACAACTGAGTTGTTCCTGGGGTTTCGACATAGACACCACGTCGCAGCAGATCTTCCAGCAGTTCGCGGCCCAAGGCCAGTCATTCTTCCTGGCGTCGGGCGACAACGGAGCGTTCGGCAGCTTCGTTGACCAGCCGACCGATGATCCGTACATCACGGTTGTCGGTGGAACCTTGCTTCTGACGGATAGTTCGCACAATTGGGCGCTGGAAGTCGCCTGGAGCGGCAGCAGCGGCGGCATCAGCAGCATCTATCCCATCCCGGATTGGCAGCAGGGCATTGACATGTCCCTGAACCACGGTTCCACGACCATGCGCAATGTGCCCGATGTGGCCATGGTTGCCGATAATGCCTGGGTAATGGCCGACGATGGCCAATCCTTGGCCAAGGTTGGGACCAGTATCGCGGCGCCGCTCTGGGCCGCTTTCACGGCGCTGGTCAACGAACAGGCCGCCGCCAGCGGCAAACCGCCGGTCGGCTTTCTGAATCCCGCCCTCTACGCAATTGGCAAAGGCGCCGGCTACACCAATTGTTTCCATGACATCACGATCGGGCACAACACCAGCACGAACAACCCGGCCCTGTTCCACGCCGTTCGCGGCTATGACCTTTGCACGGGCTGGGGCAGCCCCAACGGCGGGACCAGGCTGATCGAGGCGTTGCTCGCCCCGCCGACGGAACCGCTGCTCATCACGCCGCCTTTGGGGTTCTACGCCCAAGGCCCGGTGGGCGGTCCGTTCAGCGTAGCGGCGCAGACTTACGCCTTGACCAACATCGGGGCCGCCTCGCTGAAGTGGTCTCTGGCCAACACCTCCGCTTGGTTGAATGTCTCACCCGCCAGCGGCACCCTGGCCCCCGGCGGCCCCGCTGCGACTGTCACCGTGGCCCTGAATTCAGCCGCCAGCAACCTGCTCATCGGCATCTCTGCCACGACCGTTTCGTTCAAGAATCTCAATGATGGTGTCGGGCAGGACCGCCAGTTCACCCTGCTGGCGGGAAACGGCGGCTTCGAGACCGGTGATTTCACGTACTGGAAGTCTTCCGGAGAGAGCAGCAACAATTTTGCCATCAGCATTGATGGCACCGATTTGCACGGCGGCAACAACCCTGTTCCCGGGGTCAATGCCTCGATCTTCGTCCACTCCGGCATCTATAGCGCGTTTCTCGGCCAAAATGGTTCCCTGGGTTCCCTTTCCCAGACTCTGCCAACCACCGCCGGGCAACGTTACCTGCTCTCGTTCTGGCTGGACAACCCGGCCATCGGAACGCCCAATGAGTTCATCGCCTCTTGGAACGGAACGACCCTGTTCAATGGGGCCAACCTGGGGGAGTTTGCCTGGACCAACTTCCAGTTCGCGGTTTCGGCGACCCGGGCCAGCACCGCTCTGGAGTTGGAGTTTCGCAATGACCAGAACGCCTTCGGGCTGGATGACATCAGCGTGCAACCGTTGCCGGCGCCGGCGCTGGAGGCGGTGACGGAAACCCACGGCCTAATCTCATTGACCTGGAGCACGGTCCCCGGCCTTGCCTACCAGGTGCAATACACCGACGATCTGACTACGGCCGCGTGGAACAACTTGGGAAGCGCCGTCACCGCGATCAGCGGCACCCTGACCGCCTCCGACTCGGCCACTTCTTCGCCTCGAAGGTTCTACCGCATCGTGCTGCCGTAGAAACGATCTGCTGCAATCGGTTCTGGCGGAGCTTGGTTGGATCCTGTGGAAGCAGGGCCAGGGGCGCGATCTGGGCAAGCCTTTCCTGCTCTGCCTCGCGGCCCAACGGGCCGCCAGAACCCAGCCCAGGGCTGAGGCCGTCAGGCCGATGCCCTGGGTTTCGCCGCAGACGCGGACCCCGCGCCCTGAAAAGGGCGCCACAGGGCGCTGGCGCCCTTTCAGGGCGCGCCTAATCCTCCGGGGGCATGTTCCCAGGGCATCGGCCTGACGGCCTCAGCCCTGGGCTAGGCTCTGCCGGCCCTTTGGGCCGGAGTTTCAGACCGACTGGATAGTCTGGACAATGCGTCCCTTGCCTTAGTCGTCTTCTGCCACCCCATCGATGCCGGGCGATGTAACCAAAGGTCTTGCCGGCGCGTCTGGTCTCTCAATATTCAGCTCAACACAACACGGTGCGGCAGCTCCAAACGGGCTGCCTTGCCAAAATCAATCAGGCCGAGAGAAATGAAAGCACATATCCTGGAATGGGGGAGCGCAATTCTCCTGAGTACGGTCGCTTCGGTGGCTTTTGCCCAAACGCCGTCAGCCTCAAGCCCTTACCGAGTCCTCAAGACGACCCAGACCATGGGCACAGGCGGGATCGATTACGTCTATGCGGACAACGACAACAGCCGTCTGTATGTTGCGAGGGGCAATCAGGTCCTGGTCTTTGACCTGGACAGCCTCAAGCCGGCTGGGGCCATCCCCAATGCCCGGGCGCGCGGCGTCGCAGTGGAGCCCAAGTCCCAGCACGGCTTCTGCAGCAGCAGTCCCGTCGTGATGTGGGATGCCAAGACCCTCGAGACCCTCAAGACCATCGAGGTGCAGGGGCGGCCGGACGGCATTCTCTTCGAGCCCCTGACCGAACGGATTTATGTTTTCAGCCACAGCCCGCCCAACGCCACGGTGATTGACGGCAAGGCCGGCACGGTTGTCGGCACGATTGATTTGGGGGGCGCTCCTGAACAGGCTGCCAGTGACGGCCAGGGCCGCCTGTACGTGGATATCGAGGACAAGGACAACATCGCGGTCGTTGACGTGAAGACTCTCAAGGTGACGGCGCACTACGGCCTGGCCGGCAAAGGCGGCGGGCCGGGCGGCTTGGGTTTGGACGTGAAAAACCACATTCTCTTTGCCATGTGCCACGACCCGCAAACGTGCGTCGTTCTCAGCGCCGATGATGGAAAGATCCTGGCTACCCTGCCAATCGGCCGAGGCACGGACGGCGGCGGCTTTAATCCCAACACAATGGAGGCCTTCAGTTCCCAGGGCGATGGGACACTGACGATTATCAAGGAAACCAGCCCCACGACCTTCGAGGTGGAACAGACGGTGCAGACCAAGCCGCGTGCCAAGACCTGCACGCTGGACACCAAGAACAATCAGATTGTGTTGATCACCACGGAGCCGGCTCCGGGCGCTTCCTCGGCGACAACTCCTCCGGCGGGTGGAAACCAGCCTGGTGGCGGCCGGAGAGGTGGCGGTGGCGGCCCGGGACTGCTCGATATTCTGGTCGTCGGCCGGTAAATCAGCGTTGATTCCCCCAGATAATTGCCGTAGGTCAGCAGCAGGATGGCGGCGCACAGCACGGCCAGGCCAAAGCTGATGCTGGTTTTGGTGCGGCCGCCGCAACCTTTCCATTCCTTGAAGAAGATGGCCACGAGGTTGCTGATCAGCACCAGGATGATCATGTGAATGGCCCAACTGGAGAATGCGTAATTCTTGCCCAGCCGGACGTGGCCCAGGTTGTAAAAGAAGAATTGACCGTACCATAACGTGCCCGTGAGCAGCGCCAGGACGTAATTCATGCGCAGGCTGGCCTGCTCTTCACCGGGGCGCAACCGGGCCAGTTCGCCGAGCGATTTGTTCTTGCGCGCCAGGTAGAGGCTGTAGAGTGCCGCCGTGACGAACGCGCCGGTGTTGGCGAAAATGTAGGCCACATTGCCCTTCCAAATCCCGGCGCCGTGCTGCTCGGCGATGTCCGCCACCGGGGCGGCGACTTCCAAGGCGAATCCATAAACCGCCGAGAGCACGCCCGCCAGGAGCGAAAGCGACAAACCTCTGACCAGCGAGAACTCGCCGACGCCCTCAGCTCCGGCTTTCAAGTCCCGCTCCTTGAAGTGGCCCGCCGCGCCGCAAACGGCAATGCCAATCGCCCCCGCGGCCACGCCCGCAAACACCCAGCCCGAGCCAACCCGGGACATGATTTCGGCAAACTGCCCGCGCACCAGCGGCGGCACGAGCGTGCCCAGGATGCTGGAGAGTCCCACCGCGATGGCGTAAGTGAGGGAGAACCCGATGTAGCGGATGGAGACGTTGAAGGCCGTGCCGCCCACCCCGTAAGCAACCCCCATCAGGAATGAGTAAAGCATCCGATCCTTTGGCGCCTCGGCAAGCACCCGCCAGAGCTGCGGGATCGTGAGCAGCGCGCCGATGATGGGCCAAAGGAACCAGCACCACGCGGCTTGCGTGAGCCAGTAGATTTCCCAGGACCAGCGCTTCACGTATTTCTGGGGTGAATAACAGTTGGCTGAAAGACCCGCGCCGATGGCGTGCAGGCCGACCCCGAGCAGCGGATTGGGGGCGATGGGACTCATCTCCGCGACGGTTGTGGCGCGCTCATACCGATAGATGGCATGAATGCCGGCAGAGGCGCAATGAAACTTTCAAGGTAGCCGTTCAGGTGTGGGGCAGACCTCTGGTCTGCCGGTTCACGGAGCCTCCGGCTCCGTGTCCCTTGCAGTTGCGAGGCTCGGGGCCAGAGGCCCCTGCAACCGGCAGACCGGAGGTCTGCCCCACACGTCCCGACCTGAACAGTTACCTTTCAATTTCCTTGTTTTCGGCACGGGATTCGGGCGTAACTGGGCGTGATGTTAAGCCGGCATCCACGGGAAATGTCACAGTGTAAGCTGACTTTAGAGGGAATGAGCCACCTTCGGTTTCCTGCCTCGCGGCCCAAGGGGCCGCAAGAGCCTAGCCCAGGGCTGAGGCCGCCAGGCCGATGCCCTGGGGTTAGGGCCCAGAGGCGGGCCGCGCGCCCCGAAGGGGCGCCAGAGCCCCTCTTGCGCCCCTTCAGGGCGCGCCGGCTCTTGCGCGGGCCTGTC
Source organism: uncultured bacterium (assembly GCA_963749495.1). Taxonomy (GTDB): domain Bacteria; phylum Verrucomicrobiota; class Verrucomicrobiia; order Limisphaerales; family UBA8199; genus CAVQND01. The sequence continues at coordinate 428,618 of CAVVMW010000006.1, read as the reverse complement.
CCAGGGCATCGGCCTGGCGGCCTCAGCCCTGGGCTGGGTTCTGCCGGCCCGTTGGGCCGGAGTTTGGGGCTCGCCGCTCCTTCTATTGTGGGCCGTGGCGCTGATGATTTGCCCCTGGGCCGCCGGCGCGGCCAACGTGCCCGGCGTGATCATCGATCACAGCCCCGCTGCTTCCGGCATCTACATCGGTTCACCAAGCCTCGCCGTGGTTTCGAAGACCGATTACATCGCCTCGCACGATGAATTTGGCCCCCGGAGCAGCGAACTGACCCGGGCAGTGACCAAGGTGTTCGCCTCGCGCGACCGCGGCCAGACCTGGACCAACATTGCCCGGGTGGACGGCCAATTCTGGTCCACGCTCTTCACGCACCGCGGGGCGCTCTATTTGATCGGCACCGACAGGCACCATGGACACGCCATCATCCGGCGCTCCACCGATGGCGGGTTTGCCTGGACATCGCCCGAGGACGCCAAGTCCGGCTTGCTCAGCCCCCAGGCCGAGTTTCACTGCGCGCCGGTGCCGGTCCTCGAACACGACGGCCGTCTTTGGCGCGCCTTCGAGCACCGCGAGCCCCCGGCAGGCTGGGGCGTCACCTACCACGCCGTCATGTTCTCCGCGCCCGCCAATGCCAACCTCCTCGATGCCGCCAACTGGACCTCGAGCAGTTTTCTCCCGGGCAATACCAACTGGCTCAACGGCAAATTCGGCGGCTGGCTCGAAGGCAATGCCATCGTGACCACGGAGGGAAAAGTCGCCGACCTGCTGCGCGTGGATGCCCCCGATCTGCCGGAGCGGGCCGCCTTGGTCACGATCTCACGTGATGGCAAGACTGCCGCGTTCGATCCCGCCACGGGCTTCGTCGAACTGCCGGGCGGCGCCAAGAAGTTCACGGTTCGCTTCGATGCGGTGAGCGAACTTTACTGGTCCCTCGCGACCATCGTGCCGCCGGCCTTCGAGAAGGCCGGACCTCCCGCCTCGGTCCGCAACACCCTGGCGCTGGTCCACTCCATGGACCTCGTCGGCGGCTGGAAGGTGCATTCCATTCTGTTGGAGCATCCCGACACGGCGCGGCACGGGTTCCAATACGTGGACTGGCAGTTCGACGGGCCGGACATTATCGCCGTCTGCCGCACCGCCTGGGACGACGCCCAAGGCGGCGCCCACAATTTCCACGACGCCAATTACCTGACGTTCCACCGCATCGCCGATTTTCGCCAGCGGGATTGACGGGGCGATGAAGTCTGCCTTGCTTGCCGGCCTCGTTGCGGTAGTCTGCGGGCCATGAACTCGTTCACTCGCCCATCATGAGCAGAAATATGAAACCAATCACACGCAGGAGCTTTCTGAAAAGCACAACAGTGGCCGGGTTGGCGCTGGGGATGCCGGAGATGGTCATCGGCGCCGAGCGTTCGTCCCGAGCCAAAGGACCCAACGATACGATCCGTCTGGCAGTCGTGGGACTCGGGGACACTAAAGCGGTCGGCGGCGTCGGCGGGCGCGGTCATCAGCTCATCCCCCGGATTCGAGAGGTCCCGGGCGCGAGGATCGTCGCGCTGTGCGACGTGGACCAGGCATTTCTTGACCGGGAAGCGCAGCCGTTCAAGGAGCGGGGCGAAACGGTCGCCACGCACACGGACCTCCGCAGGGTCCTCGATGACAAGACCATTGATGCCGTAGTCATCGCATTGCCCAATCATTGGCACGCCCTGGCAACGGTCTGGGCCTGCCAGGCGGGCAAGGACGTTTACGTCGAGAAGCCGTTTGCCCACAACCTCTGGGAAGGACGGCAAATGGTGGCGGCGGCGCGGAAGCACGGCCGCATGGTCCAGGTGGGCACTCAGAATCGTTCGAGCGCGCTCCTGCGCCAGGCCTTCGAGGACCTGCGCCGCGGCCAGCTCGGGGCCATACGTTATGCCCATGCCCTGGTGTATCGCGCTCGCGATGGCATCGGCAAGGTCAGCGCGCCAACGCCCGTGCCGGCGACGGTGGATTACGATCTGTGGTGCGGTCCGGCTCCCAAAGGGCCGCTGATGCGCAAGCAATTGCACTACGAATGGCACTGGTTCTGGGCCACAGGCAACGGTGAGATGGGCAACAATGGAATCCATGTCATAGACCTTTGCCGCTGGGCTTTGGGCCAGAACCAACCGCCCCCGCGCGCCATGAGCATCGGCGGCCGTCTTGGTTTCGATGACTGCGGCCAGACGGCCAACACGCAGATTGCGCTCTTGAATTACGCACCCGCGCCGGTGATCTGCGAGGTCCGCAACGTGCGCAAGGCCCAGGGCCGGGACGCCATCGGCAAGTTCCGAAACGAGACCAACGGGATCGTCATCGACTGCGAAGGCGGCTATTTCGCAGGCGATGCCTCCGGCGCAGCGCTCTTTGATAACCAGGGAAAGAAGATCAAGGACATCCCGGACGACGGCGGCTCCAGGACGCTGGAAACCACGCACCTGGCCAACTTCGTGGCCGCCGTTCGCAGCCGCAAGGCGGGCGACCTGGCCGCCGAGGCCTTGCAGGGACACCTCTCCGCGGCCTGCTGCCACTTGGCGAACATCTCTCACCGGCTCGGGAGCCAGTCGCCAATCGAGGAGATTCGCGCCGCCACCCGGGCGAGCCGCGAGCTATCAGACGCGTTCGACCGCTGCCGCGACTATCTGGGCCAGAATGGCATTGACCTCGGCGCCACCCCGGCCACGCTCGGACCCTGGGTGACCTTCGACGCGAAGCGGGAACGGTTTGTCCACGGTTTTGCGCACCAAGCCGACGCGCTTGCCCGGCGCGAGTATCGAAAGCCATACGTGGTGCCGAAGATCTGATTTTAGCGTTGCGCGGGCGCCGCCCTCAACGCCTCCAAGTCCCTCCTGGCCTCCGGGAATCCGGGCCGGAGTTGGAGGGCGGCCGCCAGATGAGCGGCGGCCTCGTCGCGCCGTCCCTGCTTGAGGAGGACCTGGGCGAGGTGATAATGGGTGTCGGGGCTGTTGGGATTGCACCGCAGCGAGGCCAGGAATTGTTCGATGGCGAGCGGGAGGTTGCCCTGGGAGGCGAGGGCGCCGGCGAGGTTGGCGTGGGCCTCGGGATTGTCGGGGTTGAGGCGAAGCGCATCGTGGTAGTGGGCGATGGCCTCATCGAGCTTGCCCAGGCCGGCCAGGGCATTGCCGAGATTGTTGTGGGCCTGGGCATCGTTGGGTCGGAGGCGCAAGGCCAGGTTGTATTCCTGGATGGCGCCGTCCAGGTTGTGCTGGACGGCCAGCGCGTTGCCGAGGTTGCTGTGGGCGCTCGCGTCGCCCGGGTTGGACTGAATGGCCTTGCGGAAATGGAGGATGGCCTGGTCGAGCTGGCCCTTCATCGCGAGCGCGATGCCGAGATTGTTGTTGGCATCGGCATGGTCGGGCTTTTGGCCGAGGGTGATCCAGTAGTGCGTGATGGCCTCGTCGATCCGGCCCAACTCGGACAAGGCATTGCCGAGGTTATTGTGGACCTCGGGATGATTGGGTTGAATGGCCAACGCGGCTTCGTAATACCTCATCGCCTCGGCGTATTTTTTCCGGCCGGCCAGGGCATAGCCCACGTTGTTCAGCGCGTCTTCATAACGCGGGTTGATTTCAAGCGAGCGCAGGTAATTCTCCATCGCCTCGGCAGGCCGCCCCTGGCGGGACTGGTAAAAGCCCAGATTATTGTAGGCAAGGTAATTTCGCTTGGTGACTTTGACCGCCCGTGCGAAGAGGGCCTCGGTGTCGTGCCAGTACCGCACCTGCCGGGCGGACATCCAGGCGCAGGCGCCCAAGGCCAGGACCATGGCGGCGGCGCCGAGCCTGGGCCGCCACAGCCGCTGCGGCACCAACTCCGGCACGCCCCACAGCAGCGCCAGCGACAGCCCAATCATCGGCAGGTACATGTAGCGATCCGCCATGGACTGGATGCCGACCTGGACCAGGCCAATCACCGGCACCAACATCCCCGCGAACCAGAACCAACCGGCTGCCAGGCACGGCACTGCCCGGGCCCGCCACAGCACCACCGCACACACACCCGCCAGCAGGCACGCGGCCGCTATCACCTGCCACAAAGGCCAATGGCCCGGGTGTGGGTAGAGGACCGACAAGTGCGCCGGCCAAAGCGTCTTGCCGAGGTAGCGGACGTAGGAGACCAGCGCGTTGCCCACCCGCGCATCCAGCGGCAGGGCCGTCGAGACGGCGCCTCCTTTTCGCTGCACCAGAAACGTCACCACGCTCGAGGCCGCGCCCAGGGCCAGGAACGGGAGTTTCTCGATGAGTGCGCGCCCCATGCCGGGCCGGCCCCTCACCCCGGCCCTCTCCCCATCGGATGGGGCGAGGGGGGACTCTCGCTCGGCGCTCGACGAATCCGAGCGCGCTGGAATTGGGGAGGGCCGGCCGTGACTGCTCCCTCTCCCCATCAGATGGGGAGAGGGCTGGGGTGAGGGGGAAGCGGCGACCGACCCGACTGCGCGCCCCATGCCGGGTCGGCCCCTCACCCCGGCCCTCTCCCCATCGGATGGGGCGAGGGAGGACTCTCGCTCGGCGCTCGACGAATCCGAGCGCGCTGGAATTGGGGAGGGCCGGCCGTGACTGCTCCCTCTCCCCATCAGATGGGGAGAGGGCTGGGGTGAGGGGGAAGCGGCGACCGACCCGACTGCGCGCCCCATGCCGGGCCGGCCCCTCACCCCGGCCCTCTCCCCATCGGATGGGGCGAGGGAGCCACAGCGAGGGAACCGCCGGAGCGGCCAGGCGTCGAGCAGCAGCAGCACAAAGGGCACGGTGACCAGCATTGGTTTGCTCATCAGGCCCAGGCAGAAAAACAGGAGCGAAAGGCCATACCAAAACACGGGGCCGCCACAGAGCCGGCCAGACGGCGCCGCATCCGGAGGCCGGCCGTTGGCGGGACGCGTTTTCTCGACGTAGATGACGTAAGCCGTGAGCGTCAGCACAAAGAACAGGCCGCTGAGCACATCTTTGCGTTCGGAAATCCAGGCCACGGACTCGACGTGCAACGGGTGCAAGGCGAAGAACGCGGCGGCCAGCGCGCTGCGCCACAAGGACCCCGTCATGCGCCGGAGCAGAAAGAACAGGAGCAGCGTGTTGGCGATGTGCAGCGCCACGCTGACCAGGTGCTGCGGACCGGGCCGCTGGCCAAAGAGCGTGCAATCCAGGGCGTGCGAGAGCCAGGTCAACGGGTGCCAGTTGCTGGCGTGCCCGGTCGTGAAGGCCCAGGTCACCGTCTCCCATTTCAACCCGCCGAGCACGTGTGCGTTGGCGGTGATGTAATCGGAGTTGTCGTAGTTGACGAAGCCGTTCCAGGCGACGGGCAAGTAAACCGCCAGAGTGGCCAGTCCGAGCAACAGGCACAGGAAACCGGGGCGGCAGAAGAGGCGTCCCCGAGAGGCGGCCGCCGCCGGGGGCTGGACCTTGAGGGTTTGCACGGGTTTGCGGCACGCGCTCATGGGCAGGCAGCAGGTGGAGCCTGTCCCAAAAGCGCTGATTCCGGGCCTTTATCGCAGCCTTTGTCGGCACCTTTGTCGAAAAATGGCCCATCCGACAAAGGTTGCGACAAAGGCTGCGACGAAGGTCCCCCGCTGGTGGAGTTTTTGGGATGGGCTCCAGTTGAGAACCCCAGGTCTTCGCCGTCGTGGGTGGCGAGGCCGATCTGCTCGACGCCGCCGTGGCGGCCGTTATACCAGAGCAGCCAGCGGCGGCCGTTGCAGATGGCGCAGGGTTTGTAACAGGCGTCATGATCCCATGCGCCCGGTGTGGGGCTGATGATGGGGTTGGCCGGGTGTCGCTCCCAGCCGCTCAGGCCGTCGCGCGAGCGGGCAATGCCGATCCGGGCGTGGTCCACGTCGTGGAACCCGATGTAAAACATGTAATGCCAGGCGCCGCGGCGCACGACCTGGCAGGCGGTGACTTTGTGCTGCTCCCAGGGGTTGCGCGGGTCGGCCTTGAAGATGGGATTGTCCTCGCGCCGGGTCCAGGTGTTGCCGTCGGGGCTGGTCGCGTAGCCGATGGCGTCCGGCTCATATTGCTCGCCGCCCGAATACCACATTCGATAGACGCCTTCCCGCTCGTCCCACATCACATCGGGGCACATGACGGCGAGCTTTTCCCAGGGCTTGTCCGGGGCGAGCACGGGCCGGCCGCCCGCGCGTTTCCAGGCCAGGCCATCGGGGCTGGTGGCATGGCCGAGCCAGGAATGCCCGCGCGCCTGGCCGGTGTACCAGAGGTGATAGCCGTCCGGCCCCTTCACCACGGCAGGGCGGTTGATGTCCGCTTCCCAATCGGTCCCGGGGTTTGGTCCGAGCACGATGCGCGGCGCGCTCCAGTGCATGCCGTCCTTGCTCTCCACCAGGGCGATGCTCTTGCGCGGCCGCCACGAAAACCACATCCGATAGCCGTCCTGCTCCCGGAGCACCGCAACATCGAAACAGGTCCCAAGCTCCCCGCCCAGCACCGGGTTGGCGCCGGACTTGACCCAGCCCGCGCGGGTGGCCGGGGCGGGGCCGGCGCTATCGGCGGCAAAAGCCCGAAGGGCTGCAAGCCAAAGGCCAAAGAGCAGCCAGGAGGTTCGGAAGAATGTTTTCATACGCGCTGAGTTCCGAAAAAGGCCGATTGAGGATTTCAAACTTCACGGTTCACTTTTCACGTTTCACTTTTCACGGTTCACTTTTCACGTTTCACCCTACCCCCCGCCGGTAGGCCTCGGCCAGGAGGGTGACGGGGTGGACGACGCGCAGGTTCAATCCGCGCTGTTTGGCGCCTTTGATGAGTTGGAGGAGGCAGCCGGGGTTGGCCGTAGCGACCACGTGCGCGCCGGTGGACTGGATGTGGTTGAGTTTGCGTTCGAGGAGTTGGTTGGCCATCTGGGGCTGGATGAGGTTGTAGATGCCGGCGCTGCCGCAGCACCAGGCGCTTTCGGCCAACTCGACGAGGCGCAGGTTGGGAATGGCGGCCAGGATGGCGCGCGGCTGGGAAACGACCCCCTGCCCGTGAGCCAGGTGGCAGGAGTCGTGGTAAGTCACCACTTGGGGCGGGGCGCTGTCGGCCGCCGGAGGGTCGAAGCCGGCTTCGACGAGCCACTGGTGGATGTCTTTGACCTTGCTGTCCCAGAGCGCGGCGCGGTCCCGGCAGGCCGGGTCGTCGGCCAGGAGCTTGCTGTAGTGCTTGAGGTGCGAGCCGCAGCCGCCGGCGTTGCTGATAATGGCGTCGAACTGCTCCGGAGGGAACTGGTCCAGTTGCCTTCGGGCCAGGGCCCGGGCCAGTTCCCACTCGCCGTTGTGGGCGTGGAGCGAGCCGCAGCAGAGCTGTTTGGGCGGAGTGACCACCTCGCAGCGGTTGCGGGCCAGGACCTCGACCGTGTCCCGGTTGATGTCGCTGAAGAGGAGGTCCTGCGCGCAGCCGGTGAGCATGGCAACGCGGTAGTGAGAGGGGCGAGGGGCGAGGGGCGAGGGGCGAGGGGATAGCCCATGGCCTCCGTCTGGGCCTGGACTGGGGTGCAAACTGCGGGCGGGGGTCACCGGGGCGATGAGGCCGGCGGAGAAGCGGGGCTGGATGGCGGGGGTCATGGCCTCGAGTTCGCACCAGCGCCTGGGCAGGAGTTTCAAGGCCCCGCTTCGGCGCAGCAGCCCTTGGAGGCCCAGCCGTTGGTAGAGCCGCAGCAGACGGCCCGCCAGGCGCAGGCGGGCCAAGTCCATGAATAGCCAGCGGAGGGCAAAGGCGCGAACGAGATTGCGCCTGGGCGAGGCGAGCGCGCGGCTGGTCTCGGCCTCGGCGCGGGCGCGTTCGAACAGTTGGGCGTAATCCACCCCGGCGGGGCAGGCGCTCACACAGGCCAGGCAGCCAAGGCAAAAGTACATCTCCTGGGCAAACGTCCGGCCCGGCTCCAGCCGGCCATCGGCAATGGCGCGCATGAGCGAGATACGTCCGCGAGGGCTGTGCCGCTCGATTTTCGTGGCGGCGTAGGTGGGGCAGACCGGCAGGCACAACCCGCAGCGTACGCATTGCTGCACCACGGAATAATCGAGGCCCTTGAGATAGCTGCTCATTTGCGCTGCCAAACCCAGGAGCATGGAGCCCAGGCCTCCTTTCCGCAAGGGCGCATCCTGGCACTGCCCCCATTTGGCGGGGCACAGCAGTTTGTAGCGCAGGTTTCCAAACCTGCTGTATCGCCGACTTCCAGTCGGCAGGGCGCCGGAAATCGCCGCGCCTGCGGGTTAGGAAACCCGCGATACAGCAGAGCCTTTTGCAAAAGTCGGAAAGTTGCAGGATTCTTGAATAATCTGGTCGGCAGATGGATCAAACCACGCATATGCCTGACCTGCCTGACCTGTGGCAACACCTCCAACGCCAACTTTTCCCGGTTTTGACCGAGGAACTCGGGTCCTTGGGGGCCAAGGACCAGCAATTCGTCGAGGTAATTTCGCTGCTGCCTTTGGGACGTTTTCTGCTTCGTTACGAGGGATGTGGGCAGGGGCAACCTCCCCATGAGCGGGTCTGGGTGCTGCACGCCTTTATCGCCAAAGCCGTTTATGGATTTGCCACGACCGAAGCATTGATCGATGCCTTGAACGCTCGCCCCACGCTGCGGCGGCTCTGCGGCTGGGAAAGCTTGGGCCAGTTGCCGGAGCGCTCGACTTTCTCGCGGGCCTTTAGCGTGTTTGCCGCCGACGAATTGCCGCAGCAAATCCACGCGGCGTTGGTGGAGATACACTGTCGGCCCAAGCTGGTGGGGCACATCAGCCGGGACAGCACGGCCATTAGTGTGCCGGAGCGCAAGGCAACCAAGCCGGAGATGGTCGCTCCGCCCCCTGGCAAGGCCAGGCCCAAGAAAGGTGAGGTGCGCCCGCCTGGTACGAAGCTGGAGATCCAGATGGCCCGCTCGCTGGAGCAGAACCTGGCCGACCTGCCGCGGGGATGCGATATAGGGTGTAAGACCGATGCCAAGGGTTACAAGACCTGGTGGCGAGGCTACAAACTGCACCTGGACGTGATTGACGGGGATATTCCCATCGGTGCGGTGCTGACCAGTGCCAGCCTGCATGATAGTCAGGTCGCTATTCCCCTGGCGCAGCAGAGCGCCCAACGGGTTCAGGCGCTCTATGAACTGATGGACTCGGCCTACGACGCGCACTTCATCAAGGACTTTTGTCGGGGCTTGGGACACGTGCCAATTATTGATCCCAAGGAACGGGAGGGCTTCGTGCCGCTGGATCCGGCGGAGCGCCAACGCTATAAGCAGCGCACTGCCAGCGAGCGAGTTAACGGCCGGCTCAAAGAGGAGTTTGGGGCCCGGACGGTGCATGTGCGAGGAGCCGCCAAGGTCATGTGCCATTTGATGTTCGGAGTCTTGGCGGTCGCCACCTTGGGCATCTGGGCTCGCTTGTGTTGACATCCCCACTTTCCATGCCAATGGCCCGCGCTCCACCAGGGGCGTGATGGGAGGCGTATCGCCTGAGAACCCCTGCCTGCCGGCTTGCGGGCCGTTTTCGTTCCAAGCGGGGCGCCAAGCCAGTTCAATGAATAGACACCTGCCTTCCCAACGTCCAACCCTGGATCAACTTTGTCTCCTTCCTCTTTCGTTTTGCAAAAGGCTCAGCAGACTTGGAAGTCTGCGCTACGGGGCCAGTGTCGGGATGCGCCCGTCGGCCGCTCCCCGGGCTGGAATTGGCTCGACACCGCTGGGTGGGGGGTTACCTTTCGCCGGAATGTCTGACGCAACCAGGCCTGGGCCTTCCAAGCTGGCGGTGTTTCTCCGGCGCCTGCTCAGCACGGTGGTGCTATGGACGATAGTCCTGACGGGGCTGTTCTTCGAGCCACCGGGCGGTGTCGAATTACTTCTTCCTGGCGGTCATGGTGTTGCTGGCGGGGACCGGGCTGGGGGAGTTTTACGGGCTGGCGGCCAGGCGGGGCCTGGCCTGCTGGGAACGCTGGGGCATCCTGGGCGGCCTGCTCTTGATGGCGGGCACGTATCTGAACCTGACCGGGGTGGTGGGGACGAGCGGCTCCCCGGCGCGGGTCAACGATTTCGAGACGAGCTTTCTCATCCTGTTCGTGCTCGGATTGTGCCTGCGCCAACTCCTGTCGCGCTCGAAGCCCGCCGGGCTGGCGGCCATAGCCGTGACGTTGTTCGGGCTGATGTACGTGCCGTGGCTGCTCAACTTCATCCAGAAGATCAACTTCTTTTTCTTCCCGGGCCTCGATGGCCGCTATTACGTCCTTTATTTCGTGCTCCTGACCAAGTCCAGCGATACGGGCGCTTATGCGGTGGGCTCGCTCATCGGGCGGCACCGGATGATCCCCCGCATCAGCCCAGGCAAGACGTGGGAGGGGCTTGGCGGGGCCATCGCAGGCTCGGTCCTGGCCAGCCTGATCTTCGTCCACTTTCTCGGGTCGAAGATGCCCGGCATGAACACCCTGCACGCGGCGGTTCTGGGGTTGCTCCTGGGCGTGACTGCGGTGGTGGGCGACTTGATCGAATCCCTGTTCAAACGCGAGGCCGGGGTGAAGGACTCCGGGCGCCTCTTCCCCGGGATTGGAGGGATACTCGACTTGCTGGACAGCCTGTTGTTTAATGCCCCGATAATGTATCTGTATCTGCGGCACGTATTGACGGCCAGGTAACGCAGCCTCATGAAGAACGTCGTCTTACTTGGCAGCACCGGCTCGATCGGGACGAGCACGATCAAGGTGGCGGAGGACCTCCCGGAGCAGATCCGCCTGGTCGGGCTTGCGGCGGGCAACAACGCCAAACTGCTGCTGGAGCAGGCCCGCAAACACCGGCCGGCGGCGGTCTCGATTGGCGACGCCGCCCAGGAAGCGGGGCTGCGCGCGGCCCTGGGCGAGGGCATCGAGGTCTGCTCCGGCGCCGAGGGATTGGTCAAGCTGGCCACGATGCCTGAGGCGGACATCGTGCTGGTCGCCATTGTGGGGACCGCGGGCCTGCGCCCGGCCCTGGCCGCCATACGCGCCGGCAAGGACCTGGCCGTGGCCTCCAAAGAGATCCTGGTCATGGCGGGGGAGATCGTCATGAGCCAGGCGCGCCAACACGGCGTGCGGGTGCTGGCCGTCAACAGCGAGCACTCGGCCATCTTCCAATGCCTGGATGGCAAACCGCCCGGCTCGATCCGGCGGCTCTGGCTGACCGCCTCCGGCGGCCCGTTCCGCTCCACACCGGCCGAGGAATTCCCCCGCATCACCGTCGAGCGCGCCTTGAAACACCCCTCGTGGGTCATGGGCAGGAAAATCACGATTGACTCGGCGACGCTCTTCAACAAGGGCCTCGAGATGATCGAGGCGCGATGGCTCTTCGACATCGAGATTGCCCGGGTGTCGGTGGTGGTGCACCCCCAGAGCATTGTCCACTCACTGGTCGAGTTCGTTGACGGCTCGATGCTGGCGCAGCTTTCCACGCCGGACATGTGCCTGCCCATCCAGTATGCCCTGACCTATCCCACCCGCGCCCCCAGCAACCGTGTCCAAACCAACCTGGCCCAGCTCGGCACCCTGACTTTCGCCGAACCCGACCCGGAGCGGTTCCCCGCCTTGACCCTCGCCCGCAAGGCCGGCGAGGCCGGTGGCACCCTTCCCGCCGTGCTCAATGCCGCCAACGAGGTCGCCGTCCAGGCCTTCATCAACCGGCGCATCGGGTTCCCGGACATCTCCCTGTGCGTCCGCCGCGTGATGGACCGGCACCGAGTCGTGGACCACCCCACTCTGGATCAATTGCTGGAGGCCGATGCGTGGGCAAGGAAGCAGGCGCGTAATGAATGACGAATGACGAATGACGAATGACGAAAAGGACCAAATGACTAAACGACCAAAGAACCAAGAGACCCAAAGACCACGGTCTCATGGTCTTTTAGTCTCTTGATCCCTTGGTCCCTTAGTCTCTTTCGTCATTCGTCATTCGTCATTCGTCATTCGTCATTGGCCACTTCCCCCTTTCCCCCTGGCACAACGGCTGCTATATTGCGGGCGTTCGTTTTTGGCCGAGTTGCCGGTGAAATATGTCCATTTTGAAGATAATCGTGATCTCGCTGGAGGTGCTGCTGCTCTTCAACCTGCTCATCTTCGTACACGAGTTGGGGCACTTCCTGGCCGCGCGCTGGCGGGGCCTGAAGATAGACCGCTTCGCGATCTGGTTTGGAAAGCCGGTCTGGAAGAAGAAGGTCGGCGGGGTGGAATATGCCCTGGGAACGATCCCGGCCGGGGGCTACGTTTCCTTGCCGCAAATGGCCACGATGGAGGTCATCGAAGGCAAGGGGGACAGTTCGGGGGACATCTCCGGACTGCCGACGATTTCGCCGCTGGACAAGGTGATCGTGGCCTTTGCAGGCCCGCTCTTCAGCTTTCTGCTGGCCCTGGCCTTCGCGGCGGTGGTGATGGTGGTGGGCCGCCCGGTGGGCGAGGCGGAGACCACAACGACCATCGGGTGGGTGGAAAAGGACGGGCTGGCTGACAAGGCGGGGCTGCGGCCTGGAGACCGAATCCTGGAGGTGGATGGCAAGCCGGTGACGAAGTTCATGGGCATGGGCGACACGGTGATGTGGCGCGTGGTCCGGAGCACCGGGGAGACCATCCCCGTCCGGGTCGAGCGCAATGGCAAGGTGCTCGATTTCGCGGTGCCCCCCACAAAAGAGGAGACCAAGTTCTGGCAGCGCAAGAGCTTGCGCACGGTCAAGTGGTTGCCCGCCGAGTCTTCGGTAATAGCCGAGGTCAAGCCCAACAGCCCGGCCGCGGCAGCCGGATTGGAGCGGGGCGACGCTATCCTCGATCTCAACGGGGTGCCTCTCTTCCATTTTGCGGACCTGGCCGACTACATCAAGGACCACCCGGATCAGCGGCTCACGCTGACGGTCGAGCGCCGAGGCAAGTGCTTTGCGGCGAGCCTGACTCCCGAGAAGCCGATCAGCCCACCCGGCGAGCAGCCGCGCCTGGGCATCACCTGGGATGCCAACGGCAAAACCACCCTGGTCCACCCCGGGGCGTGGGCGCAGGTCCGGGCAAGCGTCAATGCCATGCTGGAGACCTTCGGGGCGCTCTTTGCCCCCAAGTCGGACATCAAACCCCAGCACCTGGGCGGGGCGGTGAAGATCATGGACGTCTATTACCGCCTCTTCAACGCCGAGCAGGGGTGGCGGCTGGCGATCTGGTTCAGCGTCCTGATGAACGTCAACCTGGCGCTCTTGAACATGCTGCCCATCCCGGTCCTGGACGGCGGCCACATCCTGCTGGCGCTCATCGAGGGGGTCCGGCGCAAGCCCATGAGCGCACGCCTGGTGGGCGCCATCCAGACCTCCTGCGCCGTGCTCCTCATTGGCTTCATGCTCTATATCGCCTTTTACGACGTGCAGGACCTCCCCTGGAAACGCAGCAAGGACAAACCCCCGGACATCAGGTTCTCCCCCAAGCCGGCGGACAAGGGTTGACATGCGCTTCTGCGACTCCCCGTTCTTGTTCCGGCGCCGTTCCACCCGTGAGGTCGTCGTCGGCGACCCGGCGCGCGGCGGCGTCATCCTGGGCGGGGGCCGCCCCGTGGCCGTTCAGTCCATGCTCACTTGCGACACCATGGACACAGCGCAGTGTGTGAGGCAGACGCTCGAATTGGCGGCGGTGGGCTGCCAGATCGTGCGCATCACCGCGCCCACGGTCAACGACGCCGCCAACCTCAGGAACATCGTCGCCCAACTGCGCGCGCGCGGGTGCAACGTCCCGATCGTGGCCGACATCCACTTCAAACCCGAGGCGGCCCTCGAGGCGGCCCGGTGGGTCGAGATGGTGCGCATCAACCCCGGCAATTACGCGGATTCCAAGAAATTCGCCGTCAAGGAGTACACCGACGCGCAGTATGCGGCCGAGTTGGCGCGCATCGAGGAGAAATTCACGCCGCTGGTCAGGCTCTGCCGCGACTTGGGCCGCGCCGTGCGCATCGGGACCAATCACGGCTCGTTGAGCGATCGCATCATGAACCGCTTCGGCGACTCGCCCCTGGGGATGGTCGAAAGCGCTCTGGAGTTTGCTCGCATCGCCCGCAAGCACGATTTCCATAATTTCAAGTTCTCGATGAAGTCCAGCAACCCCAAGGTGATGATCCAGTGCTACCGGTTGCTGGCGGCCCGCCTGGAACAGGAGGGCCCGGACTGGAACTACCCGATTCACCTGGGCGTGACCGAGGCCGGCGAGGGCGAGGCCGGCCGCATCAAGAGCGCCATCGGCATTGGCTCGCTCCTGTGCGACGGCCTGGGCGACACGATTCGCGTCTCGCTCACGGAAGATTCCCCGCTCGAGATCGAGGTCTGCCGCGATCTTTTGGCGCAGATCCCGTTGCTGACCCGGTCCGCTCCGGCCGCCGGCAGCGTCCCTGGCGCGGAGGCGGCGTCACGCGCCTGGCCGTTCGATCCCTTTTCCTATTCCCGCCGGCGCGCGCCGGAAATCGAGTTGCCCGGCGGCGTCAGATGCGGCGGCCAGCAGACCGTGCGCGTCGTGGTCACTCGCGCTGTCTGGGAGCAGGTCGCCCCCAAGCTCAGCCCGAAGGCGGACGTAAAGCCGGAGGCGGTCTATGAGGACCTGGCCGCAGAGGAGATTGATCCGACCAAGGATTTCCAACTGGCGACCGATAGCCGGCTGGTCACGGTCAGAGACGGCACGCCGCTGCCGGCCATCGCCGCGTTCCGCCTGCTGGCCGCCAGGCTCAACCAGATGGGCCGCGCCAACCCGATCCTGCTCAAAGACACCCTCGCACCCGGCCCGGCGCCGCTCGAACCCAAGCTCGCTTTGCTGCGCGCCCCGGTCGTCGTCGGCTCATTGCTGGCCGATGGCATCGGCGACGCCATCCTGGTGCGGTGCGAACCCGGCCCCGGCCAATCCCTGCGGTTGGCCTACAATATCCTGCAGGCGGTCGGCTGCCGCTCCTTCAAGACCGACTATGTCGCCTGTCCCTCCTGCGGCCGCACCCTGTTTCACCTCCAGACAATCACCGCGCGCATCAAGGCGCGCACCGAGCATCTCAAGGGCGTCAAAATCGCCATCATGGGCTGCATCGTCAACGGACCCGGCGAGATGGCCGATGCCGATTTCGGCTACGTCGGCGGCGCCCCCGGCAAGGTCAACCTCTACGTCGGCAAGACGCCCATCAAATTCAACCTGCCCGAGGCCCAGGCCGTGGACCGCCTGGTGGACCTCATCAAGGAGCACGGCAAGTGGACGGAACCTTAGTCCACAGTCCACAGTCCACAGTCCACAGTCCAGAGCCCACGCTGCTTCTCCGAGGCATTACGACTGTGGATTGTGGACGCTGGAATTTGAGATCTAGAATCTGAAATCTGACATCCGGAGCGTTGACTGTGGACTGTGGACTGTGGACTGTGGACTGTGGACTAATTGGACTAATCCCGCCTATACGTGAGGAGCCCCGCTGCGGGACGGTTCTTGAGCGTCACGAGCAAGCCGGTCTCCATCAATTCACGGCCAGTCATTTGGAACGTCCGTTCCTGGTCCGGGTCCGTCACTGCGTATTGGGCGGCGGCGCCCAGGCCGCAGAGGCGGAACCGAGCGGACTCATAAGGGCTGTCCGGGCGGCGGAAGGCCTGCACGACGCCCTGGTTGTTTTCAGGCCAGTCAAACTGCCAGGCCATCCAGGCGTCGCCGGCGGCGCTCCAGGAGGTTAGAGGATAATAGTCCCCGTTGAGGAGGATCGGCGCCGCTTTTCGCCACTGCCCAACCAGGCGGCGCAACAGGGGGTAGTCCAGGTCTTCGCGGCGCGTGTCGTAACCGGCGCCGGTCATGGGAGCGATGCCGCTGCGGAAGCCATAGACGTCCACGCGCTCGGCGGGGTAGATGGGCGCCCCGAAGTACGGCGCCCAGAAGGCCAGGCCATAGAGCTGGGTCTGCTTGGCAGTGAGATTGGGGTATTCCATGTCGCTTTTGTGCAGTGGCACCGAGCGCCGGAGAGTTTCGAGATCGTTGCGGCGCCCGCCGGAGGCACACGTGTCGATCAGCAGGCCGGGATGCCGGCGCCGCAATTCGTCCCAAAAGGCAAGATACCCGCAAACGTGCCGGATTTCCGTGAGGCCCTGGCGATCGGGCGCGTCATTGGCCCGCCAATAACCGAGCGGGGGGAAATTGAAATCCTGGCGATAGATGTTGATGCCTTCCTCGGCCATGACCTTTTCGACGTGCTCGACGACCCACTGCCGCGCAGCAGGGTTGCCGAGGTCCAGGAGCTTTTGCTGTCCGTCGGCGCCGAGCAGCCATTCCCGGTGATGTTCGTAGAGCCAGGTGCCGGGCGTGACGCGCTCCGGCTCGAACCAGAGCAACGTCTTGACCCCGTTCTGGTGGGCGTGATCGCTGACGGCGCGCAGGCCATTGGGGAAGCGGTTGCGGTCCACCTCCCAGGTGCCGACATTCCACCAGCCCTCACGGAATGTGTACCAGCCGGCGTCCATCCACCAGAAATCGAGGTGAATGCCGCGCGCCAGGTAGCCATCGATGAACTGCTTCTGGTTTTGCTCGGTGGCCTTTTGCATCTCGCTGAGTTGGTTGGCGCTGGAGGCCGGGAAGAGGGGCGGGGGCAGTTGGCCATTAAGGCGAGGGATGTTGTGCTCCCGCATCCAGTGGCGCCAGACATTCTGCGCCCGGACCCAGTTGCCGCCCTTCCAGAACTGCAGGACGATCAGCGGGGTGCGCGCCTCTTCGCCGGGCTTGAGCCTGAAGTGAGTCAACTCCTGCCCGGCGCGGATGCGCAGGCCGGTCTTGTCGTCGCGCGCGAACGTCGCCGCCCACTGGCCCGGCCAGCCGACAGCGGCGATAATGCCACCCGTGCCCCAGTCCATGTTGAAGTAAGGCCATACCCCGTCGCTGCCGCGGCCGCCGCTCGAGGCAAACCGCTTTTCCGCCTTGGCCCCCAGCCCGGTCTGAAACGGCCGATAATCGTCAATCGTCGCCTGGCTGCCCGCCCAGTGGCGCAGGGTCAACTCGCCCTCGGCTTGGCGCTCAAAGGTCGTGTCCAGCGCCTGGATGTCCGAAAGGATGGGCGTGTCGTTGCTGCCTGTGTTCTTGAGATACACTGTCCATTCCAGGGTCGGGAAGTCCTGGTACTCGGCCAGCACGGATCGAATCCGGAGCCCTGGGCTGGAGCCTTCAAAAACCGTCTCGTGCTCGACCCGTTGCGGCCCGGCGGGTTTGGCCGTCTCCACGCCCCGTCCGCTCCAGGGCTTGCCGTCGAGAAGAAACGAGAAGGGGGGCCGGCCCTTTTCCCCCGAGTGCCCGCCCAACCATTGCCGCATCTGTTGCATCTCCTCGGGCGTGGCGGTAGCCGCCCGGGCCGGCGCGACCGCCGCGAGGCAACACACAGTGAGAGCCAAGAAGATCCACGGGCACCGCACAATTCCAGTTCCTTTGAACGCCATGGAGATTCTGGTTCGGGGCCGGTTCATGACCCTCCGATATACCGCGCAGCTAGAGACCGTCAAGAGGAACTGCGCCCAGGCAAGGCAGAATCATTGCGGGCAAAATCATTACGAGCAGAGGCAGGCGGTTCTCCGTCATGATTCCGCCCATCATGATTTTGCCTGCTGGAAAACGCTTGACCTTGGCCGGCGGCGGGCGGAACGTGCGCGGTAATGGTTCCTGGTCTCATGGGGCGAGGCGCGGTCATTCGATTGCTCCCCGGTTTGGCACTGGGCCTGGTTTTTTCATCCACGGGCCTGGGCCAGGACAACTACGAAATCCAGGTGTATGGGGTGGAGACAGTGCCGGCGCGCCAAACCATGGTCGAGTTGCACAGCAATTACGCGTTTCAAGGCGAGCGCAATGAGATCAATGGCGTGCTGCCCTCGAACCATGCTTTTCACGAGACCTTGGAAGTCACACACGGCTTCACGCCCTGGTTTGAGACCGGCTTCTATGTGTTCAGCAGCATCCAACCGGGCCAGGGCTGGCAATGGGTGGGCGACCATATTCGGCCGCGCGTGCGCGCCCCGGAGGAGTGGCATTTGCCGGTGGGCGTGAGCCTTTCGACGGAGCTGGGCTACCAGCGGCCGTCTTTTTCCGAAGACGCCTGGACCTGGGAGCTGCGCCCGATCTTCGACAAGACCTGGGGCCGTTGGTACGCCGCGTTGAATCCCGCGTTCGAGAAGTCGCTCCGCGGCTTGAACTCGAAGCGCCGGCTTCGCCTTCGCCCCCAGCGCAAAGGTCAGTTACGGAATCACAAAACGGGTAGCCTTGGGCGTGGAATACTACAGCAGCCTGGGGTCCGTCGGCCGCTTCGATGCCTGGCCCGCACAGCAGCACCAGATCTTCCCCACCATTGACCTGGACCTTTCACCCAAAGTCGAGTTCAACCTCGGCGTCGGTTTCGGCCTGACCCGCAGCACCGATGAGGTGATAGCGAAGCTGATACTCGGCTATCGGTTTTAACGTGGCTCAGGAAACCAATCGGTGGACAGCCGCCTGGCAAACTAAGTGGGCCGTTTCAGAAATACGCTGACGTAGGCGGCGAGGGATTTTTCGTGCAGACGAGGCGGGAGCGAGGAGCATATCCGCAGTGATACGTGACGAGCGACCAACGAAGTCTGCGCGAAAAAGACCCGCCGAATACGTTAGCGTATTTCTGAAACGGCCCACTAAGCAGCCGTCAACTCCCGGGCGTGCGTGATTTCGCGGCGGCCGACGCGGCGAACTTGGCCCGATTCCAGTGTCACCACGGCCGCCGTCCGGCCATCCAAGGTGAGGAATTCGACCTCGCAGGCCTCGCCGTCCCGATAGACATGAACGATGGTGCCAACGTCGCCGGCTTCCAGCCCTTGCGCCGGGACAGGGGTCGTGAGGACTATCCGCTCGTGCTCTTTCATATTGCTCGTTCTCAGTCTCTGTATGGATATGCGGTCACCAGGCGCGGGGTCTCCGACCCCTGGTCAACGACCCAGATCGTCCGAACCCCCGGGCTTTTGCCGGCGGGCGTTTCGATCTTGCCGTCCACAATGTACTTTAATCCGTGAGGAGATTCCATCTTTTTAGTGACAGGGCATTCCGCAGCCAGCTTGCGAAAGGCAGTAGCCAGGTTGTGCCAACCGCCCGTTCGGAAACCCAGCGCCAGGAAGAAATCCGCCTTGCCGCCGTTATCGGGATGGGCCGCGTTCAAAAGGTACCCGGCAATCTTCACCTGCTCCACGACGGCAAGGTGCGCATTGGGCAATTTCATTGTTCCAGTCTCAGGAAACCAACCTGTGAATGCCCGCCGCCAGCAGGGCCCCGATGAGCGGCCCGGCCACAGGCACCCAGGCATAGGCCCAGTCGCTGTCCCGTTTATTGGGAATCGGCAGCAGGGCGTGTACAAGGCGCGGCCCCAGATCGCGCGCGGGATTGATCGCGTAACCGGTCGTGCCGCCCAATGACAAACCGATGACCAGGACCACCAGCGCCACGGGGAGGGCGTCCAGCGAACCCAGTCCCCCCTGCGGACTGGAGATGCGCAGCACCGCGAACATCAGGACGAAGGTGCCGATGACCTCGGAGAGGAAGTTCCAAAGCGGCGCCCGAATCTGGGGCGCCGTGCAGAAGACTCCCAGCTTGGCGTCCCGGTTGTCGGTGACCTCGAAGTGCGATTTGTATTGCAGCCAGACCAGGCACGCGCCCAGGCAGGCCCCGAGCATTTGTGCCAGCAGATACGAGGGCACGCCCTTCCAGGCGAACTTCCCGGCGGCGGCCAACCCGAGCGTCACCGCCGGGTTCAGGTGCGCCCCGCTCGCTGCCGAGGCCACGAGCACGCCCACGAAGACCGCCATGGCCCAGCCAAAGGCGATGACGATCCACCCGCCGTTGCTTCCCTTTGTGTCTTTCAAGATCACATTGGCTACCACTCCGTCACCCAGCAGGAGCAGGAGGGCCGTTCCGATGAGTTCACCCAGAAAAGGCGACATAAAAGGTCCCGTGTTTGTCCTAGATTACTTTTTAGCGCGCAGCGGCGGCAACCAAAAGTTCGAGGCAGACCGCGCCCGGGGCGCACGACAGAATTCTTCGGGTGCATGCCGGAACCGGCGGCGCGTGCTCTGGACGCCAAAGGCGTCGTTCATACCAGCCCAGGGCAACGCCCTGGGAAAAGCCACGAAAAGCCAACCGGAGCGCTGAAGGCGCGCTTCATCCCTAGGAGGCAGGGCCTTGGTCAAGCTTGTCAACTACGCCTGATTGCGACGATCTGGCACAGGTCTTTCGCATCACGCACCCCTATCACCCGCTCCGTGGCCGGGGGTATAGACTACTGCGCCGCGGACAGGGCTGGGGAGATCGTCGGGTCTGGTTCCATGATGACGCCGGACAGTTGATTTCATTGCCTGAAGCCTGGACCAGCCTGGGACCGGCCGACCCGTTTGTGACCCTCTCGCAGGGGCGCGCTTGCGCACGGGTGGAAGACCTGCTTGGGCTGGCGCAACTGGTGGCGGACTTAAGCCGCAACGATGTAAAGGGGAATATGTGAATGCTGTAAAGAAGAATATGTGTAATGATTTTGGGGTGTGGGCGGTTGATGTGCATTGTTACGCCTATAATAAGGCAAATAATAGGGTTGACACGGAGCCGGAGACGCCACTATACTCACATAAACTAGTTTACATAAGCCCACCCCCATCCTTTATGCCAACGGCTCCATCCCACGACGCCAAGCACCAAGCCCTCCAAACCAGCCATACCCTGCATCCCCACCCCAACAAAGTCCGCCACCCCCTCTTTGTCCCCGGCGGCTTCTTTGATGCCCGCGACCTCCTTCAAGTCAAATATGAGGCCCTGCGCGCCCTCCGCGCCGAAGGCTGGTCCTTGAGCCGCGCCGCCCGAGATTTCGGGCTGTCGCGACCCACGGTTTACCAAACCAAACACCTCTTCGCCCTCCAGGGCCTGGAGGGTCTGGTGCCTCGCAAGCCGGGACCCAAAACCGCTCATAAATTCACCCCCGAGGTTTTGGGCTTTCTCCAAGCCAGGCGCGCCCAGCAACCGGCGATCTCGGCGGAGCAGTGGGCCCGACAGGTCCAGCAACGCTTCCGGCTCACCATCCATCCCCGGAGCATTGAACGCGCCTTGGTTGGCCACCAAGAAAAAAGGGGGCGACACAACCCACCGCCCTCAACACCCCAAAATCCATGACCGACCTCGGCCTCGCCACAATGGCCCCAACGCTACGAGGATTTGCGCGCGCACACCCTGGGCTCCCAGGCCACGCTCCACCCCCAAGCCTGGGCATGGGTGGTGTTCGCCCAGCAGGGTATGCGTGGCTGGATGCGCGCCTGGCAGGATCCGCTGCGCCCTGCCGGCCAGCGGGCCCAGCCAGCCCCCACCCCCAATCCCTCGCTCAACAACACCCCCCAGGCCACGGTGCTTCTAGCCAACAGGACCCTGCGTTGCCTGGGCCTTTCTTTATGAACCCCGAACCCAAAGTCACCCCCGAGCATCTGAAACGAACCGCTTACCTTTACGTGCGCCAATCCACTTTGCGGCGGGTGCTCGAGCATGGCGAGAGCGCCCACCGTCAATATGCGCTGCGGCAACGCGCCGTGGCGCTGGGCTGGGGTGAAGACCAAATCATCGTGGTGGACGGCGACACCGCCCACAGCGCTGCTTCCGCCGCCGGCGCTTGCCGGCCGACCAATGGCGAGTGCTCATTAAAGACGCCCACCCGGCTTACATTACCTGGGAGCAGTACGAGCAAAACGTGCAACGGATCCGCAGCAATGCCCAGGCCTATGGAGCCGACCGCAGGCAAAGTCCCGCCCGAGAAGGTTGCGCGCTGCTCCAAGGACTGGTCCTGTGCGGCCGTTGCGGGGGGCGCATGACCGTGAATTACCACCAGCGCCAGGGCCGGCCGGTGCCCGCTTACCTCTGCCAACGCCAATGCCTTGAGAGCGGAAAAACCCTCTGCCAGTACATACCTGGGCCTGCCATTGACCAGGCGCTCAGCAAGCTGGTTCTGGAAAGCGTGGCGCCGCTTTCCCTGGAGGTCGCTTTGAACGTGCAACAGGAGCTCCAAAACCGCCTGCAGGACGTGGATCGTCTGCGCCAACAACAAGTCCAGCGGGCCAGTTATGAGGCGGAGCAGGCCCAGCTTCGCTACATGCGCGTGGACCCCAACAACCGCCTGGTGGCCAACACTTTGGAGGCGGATTGGAACAACAAACTGCGCGCCTTGACCCAGGCCCAACAGGAATACGAGAAGCACCGCCAGACTGACCAGCACAAGCTGAGCGAAGAGCAACGGGCACAAGTGCTGAACCTGGCCTGCGACTTCCCCAAATTATGGCAGTCACCCACCACCACCGACAAGGACCGCAAACGCATGGCCCGATTGCTCCTGGAGGATGTAACCCTGCTGCGCGGCCAGGATCTGAGCGTGCAAGTCCGTTTCAAGGGCGGCGCCACCCGGTGCTTGAACCTGCCACTGCCCCTCAGGGGTGGCCAAGCGCGCCTCACCGAACCGGGGCTCTTGCACGAGATCGACCAGTTGCTGGATCAGTTTACCGAAGCACAACTGGCGGCGCAGCTTAACCAGAGGGGCTGTTGCTCTTCGCTCAAGCGCCCGTTCTCGGCGAAACTCGTTGGAAGCTTGTGCCGCTGCCACCATTTCAAGACCCGCCACCAACGGTTGCAGGACAGAGGGCTCTTGGATTCGCGCGCCATCGCGGCGTTGATCGGCACCAGGCCCAACCTGGTGGGCTATTGGCGCCAGCAAGGCTTGCTCCAGGGAGTCCTGCTGAATGAAAGGAATGAATATATGTATGAACGGCCGGGTCCGCAAGTAGTCGAACAAATCAAAATGCGCGTTCGTTTGAAACCCACCGAGGCCCAGTCTTAGATCGCCCTAATGAGTGTGCAGTATGAAACCTTCGCTTTGGCCTGCCACAGAATAGAGAATGGGCGGTGGACCCAGGGCGGCGGCCCGCCTGCGCTGCGCTCCGGCGGGCCTTGCCCTGGGCTGGTATGAACCAGGCCTTCGGCCTGAACGCCAGAGTGCCAACGCCAGGCCCGGCATCAGGGAGAGCACCAAGCGGTGTACCTATGGGCCTCACATACGAAGGCTCCCGAAATACTTGCAAATCACTGGGTTTGAAGAATTCTGTCGTGTGCAAACCCGGGTTCGGCCTCACGCGCAATGATTCTGACCTCCTGGCCGAGACGCTCCTAATTTGGCGGCGCCTGCCTTTGCGCCTGCGCCTCCTCGATAAAGGCGAATATGTTTGCCGCGGGCACGTCGCTCTCCACGGCGTGGGCCGGCGCGAAGATGTAGCCGCCTTCGGCGCCCAGGGCGAGCAAGCGCCGGGATTCCTGCCGGACTTCCTCTTCCGTGCCGCGCGGCAAGGTCAGTTGCGTCGAGAGGCCACCATGAAAAGCGAGCCGGCCGCGGTACTTCCGCAGCAGCGCCCCGGTATCCATGACCTCTGGCTGGAAGGGCTTGAAACAGTTCAGGCCGAGGGCGATGAGGTCGTCGAACAGCTCGTCCACGTCGCCGCAGGAGTGGATCATCTGGAGCTTGCCGGCGCGGCGCACCAGGCCGTAGAGCCGCTGCAGTTGCGGCTTGAAACGCAACCGGTCCGGTCGGCGCACATGCTGGCCTCCTGGAATCAGAAAGCGGGAAAATGCGAAAGTGCGGGGCTGATCGGGAGCATTTCGTGACCCGGAGTCACATTGTAAAAAAGTATAGATGTGACCCCGATTTACCGATTTACCGATTTACCGATTTACGATTTCCTTAGATGTGACCCCGATTTACGATTTCCTGGAATCAGAAAGCGGGAAAGTGCGAAAGTGCGGGGCTGATCGGGAGCATTTCGTGACCCGGAGTCACATTGTAAAAAAGTATAGATGTGACCCCGATTTACCGATTTACTTCGTGACTGACCCCGATTTACTTCGTGACCCCGATTTACTTCCGTGACCCCGATTTACTTCCGTGGCCTTCTTCGCCGCCGCGATCTCCTCCCAAGATGGCGCGCGCCAGAGGCGGAGGTGGCTATGCAAGGCACCCCGTGCTATCAGCCAGTTGCTACGGGGGAAAACGCCACGCGGTCGAAGACCCTACCTCATCCGCCCTGAGCGAGCAGGCGCGGCCCGTTACTTTCGTCCGGGATTACCGCCACTCTGCCTTCAATGTGCGGCGTCAAGTTCGGCAAAGGAAGGCACCGGCCACAGGTAGCAGTGGCCGCCACCTGATCCGCATAGCAACGCGCCACCGTCCGGCGAGAATTTCGCTACTGAAAACTCGCCGCGCGGCGCTTCCACCGTGAGCAACTCCCGCCGAGTCCTCAAATCCCACAGCCGCGCCCCGTTTCCGCCGCCGAGCACCGTCGCCAGCCGGGCGCCGTCGGGCGAGAAGGCCACACCATGAATGCCCAGCAAACCGGCCTTCCAGTGGGCCGTGCAACGGCGGGTCCTGACGTCCCAAAGCGCAACCGTGCCGTCCTGGCTGGCGGAGGCCAAGGTGCTCCCGTCCGGAGAGAAGTCCAGCCCACGCACACCTTGGCGGTGACAGGGGATTTGCTCCAGTCGATGGCCACGGACGGCATCCCACCACTCGACCCGGCCGTCCTCCAACCCCCGGACAAGCAGACGCCCGTCGGGCGATAAGGCGGCGCAGCCGGCGCCGGGGCCGTTGGTCTCCGTAATGGAAAAGCGCCTACTCCAGGTGTTTGCATCCCAAATCGTAGCCAGGCGGCCTGACGAAATCCATGACGAACTCCACGCCAGCAGGAAGTCCTCCCCCCTGGAGAACCACAGGCCGTCGACCCCCACCCCGTGGCCCACGAGGTTGGTGACCAGGCTGGACGATTGCAGTGACCAGATCCGGATTGAGCCCGTAGGGTTTGCGCAAGCCAGAAGCCTGCGGCCCAAGGCTGTGGCCAGCGCGGTGTTATCGGTGCCAAGGGCGGCAATCACCGAGAGCCTTTGGGGGTCATTGGTGTGCCAGAGAGCCACGGCACCCTGCCCATGGAGCATCGCAACGGACGATCCACTCCCAGCGAAAACCGGCGACCAGTTGTTTCCGGGGAGGTCCAACCGGAGCACGTGCTGCCGCACCCGGTCAATGTCCCAGCGCGCCAGCGTTCCGTCTTTGCACCCGGTGATCACGTTGGTCCGGCCCGCATCAAAAACAAGGCTGTAAATCTCATCCAAGTGACCGCGGAGTCTCCGCGTCAAACGGCGTGTCGGCACATCCCAGATGCCGATCGTCTGATCAGCGCTGCCCGAAAACAGCCGCTGGCCGTCAGCGGAGAACTGGAGGACGGGAATCCAACCGTGGTGGCCCCCCGCTAGTGAGCCGGCGGGTTCGCCGGTGGCTGGATTCCAAAGCCGAATATCATCGGCTGAGAAGAAACTTCCGGAGGCCAGCAGCTTGCCATCTGGCGAATAGGCCAGACTCGTGATCGCTTGAGTGTGGGCTTGGATCTCCACCAGGACGCGGTCGGCAGCCCAATCCAGGATCGTGATTCGGCCAGAACCGCCGCCGACGGCCAAGTGGCGTCCGTCCGGAGAAAAACAGACTCTGGAATATTCACCCGAGGGGGGAAAATGACGGTCAGGGCTCACAGTCCGGCGGTTCTCCAGATCCCACAACCGCAATTCAACGGGGGCGCTCCAGTGCACCAACGCCATCGAGGCTAAGTGTTTGCCATCAGGCGAAAAGCTTAAGGATGTTGCCCCGTTGGTATGAACTAACTCTCCGACAATTCGCGGCGGTTCGAGTTGCCAAAGCCGGATGCCAACACGCGGCGCGGACGCAGCAAGGAGTCTGCCGGTGAGCGAAAACGCAACCGCAAGCGAACCAGACGCACTGATGACGTTTGTCTCCAGCGTGGCAATGCGCTTCAACGAAGCCGGGTCCCACAACTCGACGCTCCTCTGCCGACCGACGGCCAGCACCTGTCCGTCCGGAGACAAGGCTAGAGAAAAAACACTTTGCGGGGAAGACGTATCACTGAGGGCGTAGTCGCTCGCCGCCTGTGCCGCAAGGTATCGCCACTCGAAACCGCGCAAGCGTTCCAGACCCAAGCCGGGTCGGTAACGGTCGAGCAGCGATCGCGCTTTGCCCAGGTCGTCGGCCAGCAAGGCTTGCTGTGCCAAGTTCATATCTGCCGCATAGGCGTTGAGTTCCGCTTGCTCACGTTCGGATTGGGCTTTCGTCGCGTTCTCTTGGGCCTCCTGGGCCGACTGGCTTTGCATCTGCTCGGCGGTCACCGCGCGCCGCCGAGCGTGCTGTTCCCTGAAGAACAGCCATGTTGACAGGCCCAACCCAACAACGAGCGCGGCCAACACCGCACTCCCTGCCGCTACCGCCAGCCGATTGCGCCGGACAAACTTCTGGACGCGGTAGGCCGCGCTCGGTGGTCGGGCCACCACGGGCTCGTGCTTGAGGTGCCGCTCAATGTCCAGCGCCACGCCGTTGGCCGTCTCATACCGCCGCCTCCGGTCCTTCTCCAGGCACTTCATCACGATCCAGTCGAGGTCAGCGGGAAGGAGCGAGGGGCGAGGGGCGAGGGGAGACCACGACGACGCGAGAGCGGTTTGACGCAGCCGAGTCGAAGGGCGCACCGGTTGGCGTTCCCGGATGATCTTGCGCATTCCATCCAGCCCTGACTCGAGCAGCTCTTTCGTGTCGAACGGCGTGCTCCCGGTCAGCAGCTCGTAAAGCAGCACCCCCAGGCTGTAAATGTCACTGCGCGTATCAATGTCCAGCCCGCTCATCTCAGCCTGCTCCGGGCTCATGTAGGCTGGCGTCCCGATGAACTGCTGGAACTGCGTATAGACGGTCTTCTCCGTCAGCTCCTGCTGCGTGGCCTTCGCGATGCCGAAGTCAATCACCTTCGGCACCGGCACCCCATCATGCAGCGTCACCAGGATGTTCGAGGGCTTAATGTCTCGATGGATGATCCCCTTCTGGTGCGCGTGCTGAATCGCGTGACAGACCTGGATGAACAAATCCAGCCGCTCCCGCGTCCCCAGCTTTTCCTGGTCGCAGGTACTTGGTAATCGGAATCCCTTTCACCAACTCCATCACGAAATAGGGGCGGCCGGCGGGGAGGTACTGAAGGCCGCCCTCACCCCCAGCCCCTCTCCCATCGGATGGGAGAGGGTGGCCGGAGGCCGGGTGAGGGCTCTCCGTCGCCCCCGCATCGAGCACCTTGGCGATGTTCGGATGATCCATCAGCGCCAGCGCCTGGCGCTCCGCCTCGAACCGCGCCACCACCTGCCGGGTGTCCATCCCCAGCTTGATGATCTTGAGGGCCACCCGCCGCTTGACCGGCTCCCGCTGTTCGGCCACATAGACGACCCCAAACCCGCCTTCCCCGATCTTTTCGAGGATCTTGTAGCGGCCGATCTGGGTGCCGGGGCCTTCCTCTGGCGGCACAAGCGCGGTCTCGGTGGCTGGCGCCGCCGCCTGCGGTTCGAGGAATGAATCCGGGCTGTCGTGGGCCGCCAGCAGCTCTTCGATGCGCCGCCGCAAACCAGCATCGCCGCCGCACTCACGTTCAAGAAACGCTGCGCGTTCCGCCGCCGGTTTCATTAACGCCAGGGCAAGAAGGGCTTCTTCGAGGGACGGGTTCATTGCACTCCAGCCTCCTTTCGCTCCGCCGCCTCTCCGCCTGCGAGGTCCCGCAGCACTCGGCGCACGTCCCCGTGGTGCTGTTGGAGCGGGGCTACTCCAGCACGGTCACCCAGGGCCTGCTTGAGTGCAGTGGACTCCGTCACATCCGAAGAGAGCAACGTGACCACTGCGCGATCGTGCCCAGGAGGCGGCACACCTGGCGGAGCGCAGGTCGGTGTGGCAGGCTCAGTTTCCATGCCAAAAAGACCTCTACAGAAACCCTGGTGGCATTGAAAGAGCAAAATCGCGCCAGCCTGGTTGAGGGGGCAGGTTCTTCCGCAAATCGCCAGTTGAAGGCGAAAATGAAGGGGGGAAGTTGCTAAATGTCCGGTTCTCCGGCGAGTTTAGCAGCTCGGCGGCTACCTGGCTGAGGAGGCCTCCGGTTTCCACTGATACATGAGGATCTTGGATTTCCAATCCTCCTCCACCAGGACCAGGTATTCGCCGTTGGAACGGCGGATGGCCTGGATACCTTCCGGGATGTCCACCCAGCCGACGGCGTCGCCGGGCAGATCCGCGCCAACCTCCGGACCTGGTTGTAAATGGCCGACACTAAGACGGTGGAAATAAATAAAGCTGGCAAGATGCCGCCGGGATTTTGGCGCCCAGCGAGGCGTGAACGAGGCGCATATCCAGTGATCTGCAACGAGTGAACAACGAAGCTGCGTGGCAAAACAACAAGGCAGGTTGCTACCTTCATTTATTTCCACCGTCTAATCTGGCTACCCTTTTCTTTGCGCCTGCGCCTCCTCGATGAAGGCGAATATGTTTGCCGCGGGCACGTCGCTCTCCACGGCGTAGGCCGGCGCGAAGATGTAGCCGCCTTCGGCGCCCAGGGCGAGCAAGCGCCGGGATTCCTGCCGGACTTCTTCTTCCGTGCCGCGCGGCAAGGTGAGTTGCGTCGAGAGGCCGCCATGAAAGGCGAGCCCGGCCGCGGTACTTCCGCAGCAGCGCCCCGGTATCCATGACCTCTGGCTGAAAGGGATTGAAACAGTTCAGGCCCAGCGCGATGAGGTCGTCGAACAGCTCGTCCACGTCGCCGCAGGAGTGGATCATCTGGAGCTTGCCGGCGCCGCGCACCAGGCGGTAGAGCCGCTCAAGCTGCGGCTTGATGAACCGGTCCCAGTGCGGTTTGCCCATGATCAAGCCGTGTTGCTGGCCCCAGTCGTCGCCGAAATAGACGGCATCGATGTCGTAGCGCAGCGCGGCCCGGACCTGAGCGAGGTTGTAGTCGGTGATGGCCGCGAACAGTTCGCGGACGAAGCCGGGATGCTCGATGAAGTCGAGCAGCAGATTCTCCATGCCCCGCAAGGTCCAGGCGCGCTCGAAGAGGGAGAACCCGAGATAAAAGACGCGGAACCGATCCGGGTAGAGGGCGAGCTTGGCCGGGATGTCGGCAAAGAAGCGCGGGTCCAGCGGATTGGGGAAGCGGTAGCCGGCGAGCGAAGGCTCCGGCAGCACGCAGCCTTCGACGATCCCAATGTCCTTGTCCACGGTGCGGTCCCACACGACGCCGAACACGTCGCGCGCGCGGTCGCGTCCGAGGTCGTCGAAAAAGCCGATGGCCGAGCCGAGTTCGAGGATGTGATTGTCCAGGGCGCGTTCGGCCGCCTCCTCGCCGCCGAAATGGGCCAGGAGCATTTCCCAGGGTTCCTTGGTGAACTGGAAGTGCCATGGCACGTAGGGCGGCCGCTTGCCCTCGACCACCGATCGAACCACCTCGCGTTTGCTCAACGTCTTCATCGTATCGCGTCTAACAGGCCAGTATCCTTCCCAGCCGCTGCGCCAGGTCTCTCAATCCGTCGCGGGTGTCTCCTCCGGGCTGCTCGGTAATCGCCCAGCCGGTGTAGCCAATCTCATCCACCGCTCTCATCACCGCCGGCCAATCGTTGTCGCCTTCCAACAGTGCCACGGGCGGCCCTTTGGGCTGCGATTCATTGCGCCGCTTGCGGCTGAATTCCTTGATGTGGAGCTTCTGGATGCGGTTGCCCAGAATTCGAATCCACTGCTCCGGCCAGCCGCCGAGACCGAGACAGTTGCCCACGTCGAAATGCCAGCCCACGAACGGGCTTTTGAATTCATCCACGTAACGCGCCGCTTCCAGCGGGCTGAGCAGAAATTGGTTGCCGACGTTTTCGATGGCGATCTTCACCCCCAGCTCGGATGCCAGCGGAATGGCCTTGCTGATTTCGGCCCGCGACCGCGTCCAGGCATCGGTGTAGCTGACTTGCTTGGTCACCACTGCCGGCACGAGCAGCACCGAGGAGGCCCCGTAGCGCTTGGCGTCGCGCAACGTTTGTTGGAGCGCCTCCAGGCCCTCCGCCCGCACCTTCGGGTCGGGGTCCGAAAGCGGCTTGTTCCAGTGGCGGATGCCGCAAACGCTCGGGATGACCAACCCGGTCTGGTCGCGCGCCCGCAGCACCTCCTCCTGGTCCATGTGGCTGTTCATTTCCGTGCCCTCGAAGCCCGCCTCCTTGATCGCCCTCATCTTCTCCAGCACCGTGCCCGGCAGACCCACTGTGCCCCACATGATGCCCTTCTTGAGTTTGCGCGTTGGGGACGCGGAAGCTGCCTCTGGGGCCGGCGCGGCCGAAAAACCAAAAGGCGCCAGCGTCGCCAGCGCCCCGCCAGCCAGGACGGAGGCCCTGAGAAATTCGCGGCGGGAGGTGCGATAATTGAATGGCGTGTTCATACGCCAGGCCATTCTGCCTTGCTTGGGCGCCCCAATCAATACCGCAGAATCGAATGATCCGTCTTGCCTTCGCATCGCGTCATTCCTGGTCGAAGGTCGATTGGAGTGCATGTCCGAATTCGCGAAGCGTTTTGGACTGCGGCAGTCCTCTGCCGCTTTTCGGACCCTGGGGACGCGAAAGCGCCAGAGGACTGGCGCAGTCCAAAACCTTGCGGACCTCCCGATGGCACGCTCCAGTTGTCCGGCTTGTCGAAGACCGACAAAGGCGGGATGCGCCTGTTGTGGGCCCTGGTATCCCTCCAACAGCGCCGGGAGCCTGTGCATGGAACTTGCCGAACCGATGGGTGTTTGATATGCCATGCCCGGAATGGACCAGGAATCCGGAAGGAAACGGCAGTTGGCATGGCTGCGGGTGCTTTGGGCGGGCCTGTTCGTCGCGGTCGCGGCAGGGGCGATCGTGTGGGTCTGGTTTTCTACTCGGACGGAGGGGTTCAAGGTAGATGGCCTGCCGTTCCGGGAGTGGATTGCGCGCAATCCTGATTTCAATTCCCAAATGCGTCGTGATCTGGTGGCGAAGCTCGGCACAAACGTCGTCCCCCACTTGGTGGGTTTGCTTCGCCAGCAGCCGGAATCGCCGCGAGATTTCCAGTCGAGGCTGGATCGGTGGAATCGTCTTCCGTGGATCTTGCAGGGCCGGCAGCCCCTGCCCGACTGGCAGGTGCGGCGCACGGCCCTGATGGGGCTTGAGTTCCTGGGCCGAGAAGCCGGGGCGGCCCTGCCGGACATCCTGGCTCTCGCGCGGATCGAGACGAATCTGATGGTCCGGGGGGTTGCCCTGGTGGCCGCATTGAATGTTGCGCCGCAAGCCCCGGAGACTTTCGAGCTTTGGCGTGCCGAGTGGGAACAGACGAACCATTTCGCTCGCCGGGACTTGGCCCTGTATCTGCAAATGCCCCGGGTGCCCGTCCCCGCCGCTGTTCCTTATCTGCTTGCCGAGGTGACGAGCTTGCGGTCCCGACCCGTGCAGCCGGCGGTGCTGGAGCCCGTAGTGGAGGCCCTGGGATTTTGCGGGGAGGCTGCCCGTCCGGCAATACCCGAGATCGTCAAGTTGTTCGAGGCCGGGGGAAATCTACATGACGTGCTCCTGGCTTTCCAGCGTCTGGGGCCGGTGGCCTCGGAAGCGGTCCCTGCCCTGGCAGCCCGCCTGCGAGAGGAGAGCGCAGAACGGCTGGTGTTGGGCAAGCCGACTGGAGACCGGGTCGCGGCGGGCGGGCAGGCGGCCCTCGTGGTCGACATACTTCGCGCCTTGCAGGCCATCGGCCCGGAGGCAAAACCCGCGTTGCCCGCAATCACGCCGCTGCTCACGAACAGCGATCTAAACCTCCGCCTGGTTGCCGCGGCGGCGCAGGTGAGGGTTGGAGGACCGGTTCAAGAAGCCATTCCGATTCTGCTGGCGGGCCTGGAAAGCGAATCGCATGGCATGGGGAAAGCTGGACTGATGTGGGGGGCCCGCCAGGAGGCGACGCCCGGCATGATGCTCGGTGGAACTGAAGCCGCCGCCATTTTGTGCGGTGAGCTGGGCAGGACCGCGGTGGAAGCACTGCCCGCGCTGGAGCGGCGGCTCCAGGACCGGAGTTCGTGGATGCGCATCGCGGCGGCCCAGGCCATCTGGCGAATCAGCCGCGACCCAAAGAGGAGCCTGCCGACCCTCGTCGCTGTGCTCGATTCCACCGAGGCGCCCGAATACTCAGCCCGCGGCTTGCGCCAGCGCCCCTCCACCTACTACGCGGACCGACAAGGAACCGATAGGGAACTGGTCCACGCACTGGAGGCGATGGAGGAAATGGGACCCGCGGCGAAAGCAGCCGTTCCAAGCATCGAGCGCGTGCGCACGTTTTCCGTGGCCGCTCGACACGCGGCGAACAGGGCGCTGCGCGCCCTTAATGGGACCGATCAGCGGGACGCCCAAACCGGCAAATGAAAAAGGCACTCCTCTACGGAGCGGCTGTCGTGGTGGCCATTTGTGGTCTTTATCTCCTGCTGCCAGGGAAATCGGAGCCGGCCTATAAAGGGATCAAGATTAGCCGCTGGATCAGGACTGCCAATCGCGGGCAATTGGAGACCGGGCTTGCCTGGGTTGGGCCGGAAGCGATCCCGTATCTGATTGCGGCGCTCGGCAAGAGGGATACTCCCTGGACCAGGGCGTGGTCGAGTTTGTGGGGCAAACTACCCGCCCGTGCTAAACAACGCCTCGCCCGATGGGAGCCGATTCCCACAAGTCACATCAGGGAAAACGCGATTGCCGGCTTGCTGGGGTTCGGGCCGGAGGCAAAATCGGCGCTGCCATCACTCATAAGAACGGCTCTTCGGGACCAGGATCCCATGCTGAGGAGAATCGCCCGAATAGCGGCCGGCACCATCGGCCGAGACTCACGCGACGTGCAGGAACTTGAATCTCCGTCAGGCGGCCATAGAGGCGCTGGACAAGATCGAGCCGGCCTGGGGGAAGCCTGCGGGCCACTGAGTCTCTTCAGCTCATGGGCCGACAACACCAGAAACAGGGACACCGACAGATGGTGCGGACGGGGACACCAGGCTGGTTCGGACGGGCAATGAAACCGCAGAGACGCAAAGAACGCAGAGAAGCGCAGCCGCAACCCAAAGTGGAATGGACCACGGATTACACGGATAACACGGATGGAAAAGAATCCGTGTCATCCGTGAAATCCGCGGTAAGAACCTTCGCAGGCCGCGAGCAATTTGGACTATCGCGGTGCAGAGAAGACGGGGTATGCTCTCTGCATGCGCCGTTGCGCCTTCGTGTTCTACTGCCTCGTCATCCTGACCTGCGCCGCGCACGCCGTGCGCGCCGGCGACTGGCCCCAATGGGCGGGGTCCGATGCCAAGAACATGGTTTCGTCGGAACAGGGCCTGCCCGACTCGTTTGCGCCGGGGGAAAAGAGGGCTGACGGCACGATCGATCCGGCCACGGCCCGAAACGTCCGGTGGGGAATCAAGCTCGGCAACGCGCTTTATTCCACACCTTCCATCGCCCAAGGAAAGGTTTTTGTGGGCGGCATGGAGCAGGGCAACGGGATCTTCGCTTGCCTGGAGGCGGCGACCGGAAAGCTCCTCTGGAAATGGAAGGCGCCCCCGAAGAAATTCCCGAAGGACATTGATGGCTTTAACCTGGGCATCCACGAAATCCCGCCGCAGATGGGCGTCTGCTCGACGGCGGCGATCGATGGCGGGCGCGTCTATTTCGTGAGCCAGCGCTTCGAGGTCGTGTGCCTGGACGTCAACCCGCCCTCCGGGACGGAGCCGGGGGAGGCGCGCACCATCTGGACCTTCGACATGCAGGAGAGGGCGGGCGTCTTTCCCTGCGACACGGCCAACGGCTCGCCGGTCATCGACGGCGATTTGCTTTACGTGACAACGTCCAACGGCATCGACCGCAATTCGTTCAGCGAACCGGAAAAGGAAAAGGACCGCAAATTCCCGGCCCCCGACGCGCCCAACGTTCTCGTCCTGGACAAGCGCACCGGGCGGCTGGTGGCCACCGATGACCTGCGCCTGGCGCACCGCCTGCTCCATGGGCAATGGTCGTCGCTCTCGCTGGGAACGGTGGGCGGGCGGAAGCTGCTGTTTTTCGGGGCCGGCGATGGCTGCTGTTATGCCCTGGCGGCACTGGCGTCCGTGCCGGAGCAGCCGGTCCGGTTGAAGACGATCTGGTGGTATGACTGCATTCCGCCGGAATACAAGGCCACAGCGGGCGACGAGCCGGTCACCTACTATTGCCTGGGAGACAAGCGGGTCAAGGGCACGCTCAACCTGCATGATGGGACGTTCGTGGGGATGAGCGAGATCATCGGCACGCCCGTGTTGTTCAACGACCGCATCTATGTTGCCCTGGGGCGCGACCCCGAGCACGGCCGCGGGCGCGGCGCCATGCACTGCATTGACGCCAGCGGGAGCGGAGACCTCACGCTCTCGGGCCGCGTGTGGCTTTACCAAGGGCTGGACCGGACGCTTTCGACAGCCTCGGTGGCGGATGGCCTGGCCTATATCTCGGACGTGGCGGGCCGGCTGCACTGCCTCGATGCGGCCACGGGAAAATGCTATTGGGTACACGAGACCCAATCCGAGACGTGGGCCTCCACCCTGGTGGCTGACGGCAGGGTGTACATGCCCACGGCCAAGTATCTCTGGGTCTTGAAGGCGGGCAAGGCCCTCGATGTCCTGGATCGCGTCAACCTCGGCCTCGAGGATTTTCGCCTCCCCCGTGGTGGCCAACGGCACTCTCTACCTGGCCACCGCCGGCGGCTGGCTTTGGGCCGTCGAGCGCCCAAAATAGCGGCCTCGCCGGAAGAGGCAGTATTGTGTCAATAGTTTTCACCGACCCCTTTCCCGACATCAGCCGAACTGGTGGGGTCGATTTGTTTCAGGGCGCGTGCTGCGGAGCACCGCACGTCGGAGTTCGTGTCGTTCAGGGCCTCTCTCAGGGCTGATAGCACCTGCGCCGGCTCTCCTCGAGCAGCAGGCCGAGTAAAGGTCGCAAGAGCATCACCGCTCGCGCGCCGAACTGCAGGGGCGGGACTCTTGAGCAGGGCGAGCATTTCGTTCCGAAGCCCGTAAGGGTCGGGGCCACTCCCGAACACGAAAATTCCTCGGCCATTTGCCGGGGCAATCTTCCAATCCCACCATACGTGATCGCGAGGCACGGCCCTCAGGGAGGCAATCTGCCACAGGGCTAGAACTCTTACGTTAAAGTTGGTGCTCCGGCAGACTCGCTCCAAGGCCGGAATGGCGGTGGTTCCAATGGCTAGCAAGGCCCTTGTGCCCTCATAGGAGGTGAGTGGATTCTCGGCGAGCTTGAGAAGCTCGGGGAACAGTGGGGCGGCTTCCGAACCCAATATATGGAGGGCCATCAGCGATGGTTCGCGGTAAGGATTCTCACCGTAAAACGGGAGCTTTACCCGGTGCTGCCGGCGCAACAAGTCAATCCCCACGCGGGTGATCCACGGCTCCTGGTGCCCGATATAATCCAGAAGAAAGGGCAGGCTGTTTGTCCCCATGGCGCGGATGGCCTCCGTAGTCCCCTCCATCTTGTGTGGCCAACCCTTATTCACACCCTGGTTGAATCTGTCCAGCCACTGACTCAACGGCCTGCCATGGTAAGCCGGCTCGCGCGTGTGCCAAAGCAGCCAGGCGATGCCGCCAACAAGGCCCAGCAGAAAAACGCAAAGCCCGATCTTCACCCATTTTGGCATACGCGCAATATGCCAAGTCGGGTCAACGTGGCAACGCCGTAATTGCAGGGTCTGCAACGCAAAAAGGAGTCGAAAAAGCAGTGGGTCAAGACTATTTACACTCTTCACCTTCTCTCCGCTTTAGCAGCAGGTAACTGGAAACGTGCGTCCACGTCCCCAGCTTAAGCCGCTGCGCAATCCATTTCGATGTCCTCGTGCTTTCGCGCCGCAGCCGCCATGCTATCCGCACCTTCTGCCGGTCGCCCTTGCGTCGCCGCGCCAACTGAGAGAATGAGCCGCGTTTGCGGCTCTGCCTCGCGGCCTGACGGGCCGCCACAACCTAGCCCAGGGCTGAGGCCGTCAGGCCGATGCCCTGGGTTTCGCCACAAACCCGGGCCGCGCGCCCTGAAAGGGCGCCAGAGCCTTCTGGCCCCTTCAGGGCGCGCCTAATCTTCCGTGGGCATGTTCCCAGGGCATCGGCCTGGCGGCCTCAGCCCTGGGCTGGGCTCTGCCAGCCCTTTGGGCCGGAGGTCCGCGCCTGAGAGAAAACCGGCACGACAGGTCTGGCGCCAGTGAACCCACCCACGTCCCGTGGCGTCCGAACGTCAAAGCGCGGGAATGCCGCGCACTCCAGACGCTTCGCGACTTCGGCCGCGCCTCTCGCAACGGTCGCGCGGCGCTGAGACCCTACGCCCCCGCCAGCTCCTTGATCCTCGCCGGGTCCGTCGTTGGCGGGCGGCAGGCAGTGCCGATGCAGAGATAGACGGTCGGGTCCCCGCGAGGAGAGAGCGTCCTGGCAAAGGGCTCGACGGGGCCGGCGTTGCCCAGGACGACCTTGTTGGGAAGGTAGAGGGAGTGAACCGCATTGAGCAGGGCGCGGCGTTGCGGGCCCGGCCCGGCGGCCGGGTCCTCCGCCAGGACGAAGCGCGCGGGTTCGTCCAGAGAGAAATCGAGGGCCTGGAGCATGCTGGGGACGGCTTGCGGGAGTTGGTCAAGGCGGCTGGCAAAGAGGCGCAGGGTTTTCCGGGCCGCGCCCATGAACTCCGGGCGGCCGGTAATCGTGCCCAACTCCAGCAGGGCCAGGGCGGCGACCGAATTGCCGCCGGGCTCGGCGCCGTCGTAGTCTTCTTTGACGCGGAGGATGAGGTCGGCGGCGCCGGGAGGGCTTTGCCAGAAGCCGCCACCCTCGGAATCGGAGAATCTGTCCAGCATGGTTTCGGCCAGCGCGAGGGCAAAATCGAGGTGGGCGGGGGCGAGGGTTGCCTGGTAGAGGTCGAGCACTCCGGACAGGAGAAAGGCGTAGCCGCTGAGCAATTGGACGTTGTCTCGCCGGCCATCCCGCCAGCCGTGGTAGAGCGTCTTGCTCGGGGCGTCCCAGAGGTTGGCTTGCAGAAAGCCAAGGTTCTTCTCCGCTGCGGCGCGATACGTTTCATCGTCCAGGACGGCCGAGGCCCGGGCCAGGGCGCCGAGCATCAGGCCGTTCCAGGAGACCAGCACCTTGTCATCCATGTGCGGCCGGGGGCGCCGGGAGCGAGCCTCGAACATCTTGCGCCTGGCCGAGGCCAGCAGGGCCTGTTCCGGCGCGGTCAAATCGTCATCCACCACGCTCAGGACGTTCTGGTTGGGCAACGGCTCCGGGTGGCTGTGGTCGAGGAAGTTTCCCTCCTCGGTCAGGCCGAAATAGCGGACGGCCACATTGTATTGCTCCGGCGCGAGCAGCCCGGCCAGTTCCCGGCGCGTCCAGCAGTAGAATTTGCCCTCGTGGCCTTCGCTGTCGGCATCCTCGGCCGAATAGAAACCGCCCTCCGGATGAGTCATGTCCCGGAGCACATAGTCGAGGATGCCGCGCGCAACCTCGGCATAGCGCTGCCGGCCGCTGACCAGCGCTGCATCCAGGTACAACTGGACCAACTGGGCGTTGTCGTAGAGCATCTTTTCGAAGTGCGGGACCAGCCACTGGGCATCGACGGAATAGCGGGCGAAGCCGCCGCCCAATTGGTCGTGGATGCCGCCGGCCGCCATGCGGTCGCAGGTGTGCAGGACCATGCGGACGGCCTGGGGGTCGCCGAACCGCTTGGCATAGCGGAGCAAGAGGCGCGGCTGGCTTGGGTGCGGGAACTTGGGGGCGGCGCCAAAGCCGCCGTGGCGCGGGTCGTAGGACTCTTTGAGCAGCGCGCCCGCCCGTCGAAGGATGGACGGGGTCGGCACGAGGCTGGGCCGCGGCGGGCCGGCGGTCGCCTGGCGGAGTTGTGTGTGGATGAGCGCGGCAGACTCGGTGACCTCGCCCTGGCGGGCCTGCCAGAGCTGGCGGATCTGCTCCAGGAGATCCAGGAAGCCGGGCCGCCCGTGGCGGTTGTCCGGGGGGAAATAGGTCCCGCCGAAAAAGGGTTTGAGGTCGGGCGTCAGAAAGACATTCAGCGGCCAGCCGCCCTGGCCGGTGGAGGCCTGGACAAAGGTCATGTAGATGCGGTCGATGTCCGGACGTTCCTCGCGGTCGAGCTTGATGCTGACGAAGTGGGCGTTGAGAAACGAGGCCAGGCGCTGGTCTTCGAACGATTCGCGCTCCATGACATGGCACCAGTGGCAGGTGGAATAGCCGATGCTCAGGAAGATCGGTTTGTTCTCGCGGCGCGCCCTGGCAAAGGCCTCCTCGCCCCAGGGATACCAATCCACCGGATTGTGCCGGTGCTGGAGGAGGTATGGCGATTTCTCGAGGGCCAGCCGGTTGGTGTGCGCGGCGGGGGCGGTTTTCATGGGGTCCATACCGCCCCCACCATAGCCCTCCGAGTGCAGGAACGCAAAATGACGAATGACGAATGACGAATGACGAATGACGAATGACGGAGGCTCTTCTTTATTCGTCATTCGTCATTCGTCATTCGTCATTTTCTGCCCCTGCGCCTGTCGCCACCGATCCCGCCTCTTTTTCCGTGTCACTCATCGGGCGCTGATGTAGCTTGCGGGGCGATGATTTCGGCGAAACCCTGGAGGCCGGATGCGGTGGTGCGCCTTGTATTGAGCATGATGGCGTGCTTTTGCGGCGGCTCGCTGCTGGAAAGCGTGCTGCATTACGCGGGCACGGGCGCCAAGGGCGGGGGTAAATGGGTTTACCTCGCGGCCGCCGGGGCGTTTGTGTGCCTGGCTGCGGCGCTGGTCCTGCTGCAGCGGCCTTGGCGGCTGGAGAACATAATCCGCCGGCTGGTGGGGACGATGGGCGTGTTTTATGCGGGTTTCATCCTGAGCGCCTGGACTGAGAGCCGCGCGGGGGCCGGGGAAATCTCGACGCGCCACATGCTCATCAGCATGGTGAGCATTCAAGGGGCGGCGTTGGTGCTGGTGGGGCGGCTGCTGCGGGAGCACCGGACAAGCTGGGGGGAGGCCTTTGGATTGCGGGCCAACCCGGGGCGCGCGCTCCTGGTGGGGGCGTTGGCCGCGGCCCTCTTCATGCCGGTAGGATTGGAACTGCAGCGGGCCTCGGCCTCGGCGCTGGAACGGCTGCCGGGCCTGGGCGTCAAACCCGAGGTGCAGCCGGCCGTCAAGGGCATCCAGCAGGCAGTCTCCTGGCCCGCGCGCGCCGCCCTGGGAGCCATGACGATCCTGTTGGTGCCGCTGGGCGAGGAATTGCTGTTCCGGGGCATTTTCTACGCCTGGCTCAAGCAGGCCGGCTTCCCGCGGCTGGCGCTCTGGTGCAGCGCCCTGGGGTTTGCCGCCATCCATGCGAACCTGGCGGTTTTCGTGCCCTTGCTGGTCCTGGCGCTTGTCCTAACGGCCATCTATGAATGGACCGGCAATTTGCTGGCCCCGATCGCCGCGCACACCACCTTCAACGCGCTGGGATTCGTCTTGCTCTCCCTGGCCAAATGAACGAGTTCGACCTCATCGGGCGGTTGACGCGCTCACTGCCGGGCAACAAATCGGTTGTGGTGGGCGCAGGGGACGATTGCGCAGTGCTCGATGTGGGCCTGGCAGACCGGTTCCTGTTGTTCAAAACCGACGCCGTGGTCGAGGGGATTCATTTCACCGCGGACACGCCCCCGGAAAAGGCCGGGCACAAGGCGCTGGGCCGGTGCTTGAGCGACATTGCCGCGATGGCAGGCACGCCTACCGCGGCCCTGGTGACGCTGGGTCTGCCGCGGGACTTCAAGGCGGGCTGCGTCGAGGCCCTTTACGCCGGCATGAACGCCCTGGCGCGACGGCATGAGGTCGCCATTGTCGGAGGCGAGACGACGTCCAATCCCGAGCGCATCTTCGTCTCGGTGGCCCTGCTGGGCTGGGTGCCGCGCGGCAAGGCCGTCTTGCGCTCCGGCGCCGAACCCGGCGATGCTATCTTCGTGACGGGTGAACTGGGCGGGTCGCTGGCAGGCAAACACCTTGAATTCGAGCCGCGCCTGGCCGAGGCCCGCTGGCTGGCCGACCATTTCCAGCTCCACGCGATGCTGGACCTGAGCGACGGCCTGGCCGGGGACCTGCGGCACATCCTGAAGGCCAGCCGGGTGGGCGCCGAATTGTTGGCGACGGCCATTCCGATCAGCCGCGCCGCCCGCCTGCTCCCCAAGACTCAACTGTCGGCCAAACCGCCGCTGGCCGCCGCCTTGACCGACGGCGAGGACTTCGAGTTGCTCTTCACCGTCGCTGCGCGGCAGGCGGTGCCGTTGCGGGATGCGTGGAAAGAGCGGTTCCCCGCGCTGCCGCTGACCTGCATCGGGAAGATCACCGGCAAGGAGGGCCTGGCGATTCGAGACAAGCAGGGGATGCGCCCGCTGACGGCTCATGGCTACACGCATTTCGCATAGCCCCGCCCAGACCGAGGCCCTGGGGGAGGAGTGGGGCCGCCAGGCGCAGAGCGGGCTGGTCATCGGCCTGACCGGGGAGTTGGGCGCGGGCAAGACCGTGTTGGTGAAGGGCCTGGCCAGGGGCCTGGGCATCACCGCGCGGGTCCATTCGCCCACCTTCACGCTGGTCAACGTCTATCCGGGCGGGCGGCTGAGCCTGTTTCACCTGGATCTCTACCGGCTGGAGACCCCGGAGCAGATCGCTGCGGCCGGGCTGGAGGAATATCTCGACCCGGCAGGGGTGACGGTGATCGAGTGGGCGGAGAAACTCTGTGAAGTGCGGAGTGCGGAGTGCGGAATGCGGAGTGTGGAGGACGGAGGACGGAGGACGGAGGGCGGAGGACGGAGGGCGGAGGACGGAGGGCGGAGGGCGGAGGACGGAGGGCGGAGGGCGGAGGAAGTTCGGAGTGCGCACTCCGCACTCCGCACTCCGCACTCCGCACTTCCTGCGCGGTGGGTGTGGATTGAGACGGTAAGCGAGACGGAGCGGCGCATTACCTATGAAGATTTTGGCGATTGAGTTTTCATCGCCGCAACGGAGCGTGGCGGTGGTGGAGGCGGCGGGCGGCGGGCCGGGCCTGCTCGGCAGTTGTCAGTCCGCAACCGGCGGCACGGATCACCGGTCCACGGATGCGTTTGGCCTGGTCGAGGCGGCGTTGAGGCAGGCGGGCGTCGGGCTCGAGCAGGTCGAGTGCGTGGCGGTCGGGATTGGCCCCGGCTCGTACACTGGGATACGGGGGGCTATTGCGCTGGCGCAGGGCTGGCAGTTTGCGCGCGGCGTGAAGCTGCTGGCTATCGGCAGCGCACAGTGCCTGGCGGCGCAGGCGCAGGCGGAGGGGATTTCGGGACGAGTGGAGGTCGTCATTGACGCGCAGCGCAACGAGTTCTACCTGGCCGGCTACGAAATCAGCGCCTCCGGCCTGCGGGAGGTCGAGCCGCTGCGGCTCGTCTCCATGGCCCAGGTGCAGCAACGCCTGCAGGCTGGAGCCGGCGGCGTGACGGTCATCGGCCCCGAGGTGACCCGTTGGTTTCCCGGCGGCCGGGTGGTCTTTCCCCACGCGGCGGCCTTGGGAGGCCTGGCCCTGGCCCGCTCGGACTTCCTCGCCGGCGAGAACATCGAACCGATTTATTTGAGGGAAACGAGGTTTGTGAAGGCGCCGGCGCCGCGGTACTGCGCCGGATTTTGAGTGACTTTCAGGACCTTTGTCGGGGCCTTTGTCGGAACCTTTGTCGAAACCCGGCTGAGCTCGACAAAGGTTGCGACAAAGGCTGCGACAAAGATGCCAAATTCATCCAAAGCCGGGTGCAGTACGGCGCCGCGTAGGAATGCGGAGTGCGGAGTGCGGAGTGCGGAGTGCGGAGTGCGGAATGACGAATGACGAATGACGAATGAGGAATGACGAACAAGGGGCTTGATTGCCGGGGGGGGCTGGCGTCATATTGGGCCAACGATATCCGAATAATAATTATGCTATGAGCTTATCACCGCTTCGCGTGGCCGTGACCGGCGCCGCCGGCCAAATCGGTTACTCACTCGTCTTTCGCATCGCCTCGGGGGCGATGTTCGGGCCCAAGCAGCCGGTCATTCTGCACCTGATCGAGATCGAGCCGGCCCTGCCAGCCTTGCAGGGTGTGGCCATGGAACTGGAGGATTGCGCCTTCCCGCTGCTCAAAGGGGCGGTGCCGACGGCCAACCTGGACGAGGGCTTTCGCGGGGTGAACTGGGCCCTGCTGGTGGGCAGCATCCCGCGCAAGGCGGGCATGGAACGGAAAGACCTGCTGGGCATCAACGGGAAGATCTTCGTGGGCCAAGGCCAGGCGCTTCAGAGGAATGCCGCGCCCGACGCGCGTCTCCTGGTGGTCGGCAACCCCTGCAACACCAATTGCCTGATCGCCATGAGCAACGCGCCGGACATCCCCCGCGATCGGTTCTTCGCGATGACCCGCCTGGACGAGAACCGCGCCAAATCACAGCTTGCCAAAAAGAGCGGCGTCGAGGTCACGGCGGTCACCAACGTGGCGATTTGGGGCAATCACTCGGCCACGCAATATCCGGACTTTTACAACGCGCGCATCGCCGGGCAGCCGGCCACTCAGGCCATCACGGACGAGGCCTGGCTCAAGGGCCAGTTCATCAGCACGGTCCAGCAGCGCGGCGCCGCCGTCATCAAGGCGCGCGGCGCCTCCAGTGCCGCCAGCGCCGCCAATGCCATCGTGGACTGCGTCCGCTCTCTCCTGGAGTCCACCCCCGAGGGCGACTGGCACAGCATCGCCCTCTGCTCGGATGGCAGTTACGGAGTCGAGCCCGGCTCCTCTGTTCGTTCCCGACCCGGACCGCGCGCAAGAAGGTGGAGATAGTCAAGGACGTGCCAATCAACGAATTCAGCCGCGCCCGCATTGACGCCTCCGTCAATGAACTGAAAGAAGAGCGGTCTATGGTAGGCGAGTTGATGCCCAAGGCCCCGTAGGGAACATTTCCGGCCTGTAATCGATCAGTGAAGGCAGAGACGCAGTGCCGGGCAGACCCCTCACCCCGGCCCTCTCCCCTTCCGAAGGGGAGAGGGAGAGGCGTCGGCAGCCTGGGGAGCTTCCAGGCCTCTACGCTTGCTCAAAGCGCCACCGAGAACTCTCCCTCTCCCCATCCGACTCGCCGCGCTGTCGCGCCGTCGCAGCGGGTGGGGAGAGGGCCGGGGTGAGGGGTCGGCCTTGGCCGGTCACCGTCCTCTGATGAAGTGGTGGTGCCTTCCGAGCCAATAGGGCAGGAGGAAGGCTGCGCCGTCGTCCTCCTGGTGGCCGCCGTTGCCGCCGTCCACAACGAAAGGATTGGAGTTCCACCTCATGACGGGCCGCTCATCGGGGGGCAGGAGCGTGAGCGCCTCGCGTGAGCCGAAGCGGTCGCGGCCGGGAGCCCAGGCGATGTCCTGCCGGTGTGAGTTGCGCACCGCCCAGGTGATGGTGTCCAGCGGCGCGCGGTAGAGTGTCCTGACAGCGGAGGCCAGGTCGAGCCTTGCCTCGGGACGGCCCAGGAGATAGATGAAGGTCCAGAGCGGATTGGCCTCACGCCGGATGTTTTTCCACCATTCGTCCAGTGCGCGGCGATAGGCCCCGAGCAGCGCGGGGTCCTTTTCATAGCGGAACAGGCCGTAGAAGGGGAGCATGGCCAGTTCCTCGTCCGAGTAATTGAGTTCCTGGCGGAATTCGTTCAGGCGCGTGATCCAGTCGGCGTAGTGGAAATCAAAGGCGGCCTTGCGATATTCGGCCTGGTAGCGCGGTTGGCCGGTGATATGGGCGGCGGTTTTCAGGAAGCTCAGCAACTGGAGGGAATTGAGGGCGCGTTCATCGGGTTGCCGGGCGA
This sequence comes from uncultured bacterium, assembly GCA_963749495.1. Classification (GTDB taxonomy): domain Bacteria; phylum Verrucomicrobiota; class Verrucomicrobiia; order Limisphaerales; family UBA8199; genus CAVQND01. The sequence continues at coordinate 384,859 of CAVVMW010000006.1, read as the reverse complement.
GGATGTCGGGCGACCACCAGCCCCAGGTGGTGGGTTTGCCATCCAGGTTGGCCAGCGTGTAGTTGTGGTCCAGGATGTGGTCCATGATTCGCGTGGCGGTGGCGGCGATGCGCCCCTTGAGCTCGGCGTCCGGCAGCAGGTCCCACGCAATGCCGAAGATGAAGAAATGGCCGACGATTTCGTCCGAGCTGGTGTCTCCCTTCCAAAAGTAGCGGCCATCGGCGGTCCAGTGCCATTCGCCTCCCTGGGGCATCGGGTCGCCCTTGCGGATGAATGAGCGGGCCGGGAAGCCGCGGGCGCCGGCGACTTCTTCGAGGAAGAGGATGGCGGCCACGGATTTGCGGGCCCGCGCCAGGGCCTCGGGCGAGCGGGTAACGGCGTAACGGAAGCACTCAGCGGCGGCGTAGATGGAAGTCCAGAGGCCGTCGTTGTCGTTGTCGGCGAGTTCAAAGCCCGAGGTATCGCCCGGACGGGTGAGGCGGCAATCGGCCACCAGGCCGTAGCGATCGTGGCGGGACCCAATCCGCGCCTCGAAGAGCGCCGCCTTTTGCTCGAGGGTCATCGGGCGCAATTGGACGTGAGCGATGCCGGTGCGGGTGCGCACCCAGACGCCGCCGCAGACATCGGGCGCGATTTGCCGCACCTGGTCGTCGGGCAGATAGCGGCGCCCGGCCAGGTACTGGCAACGGTCGGCCTCTGGGCCCGAAAAGGCCACTCGGGTAAGGCCCTGGGTGGTGCCGAGCCAGATCGCGCCGTCGGAGGCGCGGGCCAGCACCGTGATGCCGCCCAGCGGCAGCGCGGGCGGGTCAGACCGCAACGCGACGGGGGCGGCGGCGTCATCGAGGCTGAAAAAGGTCCGGGTCTTCTGCGGGTATGGCGCCAGCTTGACCGGTTGAAAGGCACAAGCTGGGTGGGCCAAAAGGAGGGCCGTCAGGAGCGTTGAAATAGCAAGGCGCGGCATAAGGGTCTGCGATGAGAGGCGTCGGGCATGCGCCTCGGGAGTTCTGTCCCGGAGGGACAGGTGACAATAGCCCGGCGTTTCAACGCCGGGGAAGCCGCAGAAGGGATCCTCGTCCCGAAGGGACGACTGAGAGCACTCCTTGCTTTCAGCCGTCCCTTCGGGACGGACCTGCTCATTCGGTCCGCTCACCCGGCGTTGAAACGCCGGGCTATTGTCGGAAGCCCCTCCGGGGCAAAAAGGCACCGTGGGCTGATCGACAGTTTTAATCGCCCCCGTCATAAGGAGCCCAGGATTGCCGGCTCATTGGGCGCGGGGGTGGAATTTCCTGTGGACCTCGCGCAGGCGGGCGCCGGCGACGTGAGTGTAGATCTCGGTGGTGCCGATGCTGGCATGGCCGAGCAATTCCTGGATGACGCGCAGGTCGGCGCCATGGTCGAGCAGGTGGGTGGCGAAACTGTGGCGGAGCATGTGCGGGGTGACATTGCGGGCGATGCCGGCGCGGCGGGCCCGCTGTTTGATCCGCAGCCAGAGTGTCACCGGGGCAAAGGCGGTGCCGCGTTTTGTGAGGAAGACCGCGGCGGGCGAGCGGGGCGTGACCAGCTTTGGCCGGCCCGCCTCCAGGTAACGGTTCAGGGCCTGGACGGCCTTGCTGCCCACGGGCACCACGCGTTCTTTGTTGCCCTTGCCGATCACGTTGACAAAGCCGGCATCGAGGTGGAGTTGCTCCAGGCGCACCTGGCGCAATTCGGCCAGGCGCAGGCCCGAGGCGTAGGCCAGTTCGAGCACCGCCTGGTCGCACAGGCCCTGCGGCGTGTCGGGCGCCTCGGCTTGCAGCAGTCTCTGGATCTCATCGGCCGTCAGCGCCTTGGGCAGGCGCTTCCAGCGCCGTGGCAGCGACAGGTTCTCGGCGACATTTGCGGGCAGCAGCTTCTCGTTTTCCGCAAAGCGGTAAAATGCGCGCAACGCCGCAATCTCCAAATAAACGCTCTCGCTGCTCAGGCGCCGGGCGGGGCCGCGGCGTGCAGCGTCTGAACGGTCCGACCCGTCCGACTCGCCGTTCAAGCGCCCGGCGGGGCGGCCAACCGCCGCGGCCCGCTCGCGTTCGTGTTGCAGGAAGGCCATGAGGTGGCGCAACTGGACCGATTTCCAATCCGGCAGACCCTGGTTGCCGGCCCAAGCCACGAACTTATTCAGCAGGGCCGCGTAAGTCCGCTGGGTGTGCTCTGCGTGCCCGCGCTCGTGCCTGAGGTATTGCAGGAAATCCTCGACCAGGTTTTGCATCGGGGCTGGCGCGGCCCAGCCGCAGCCGAATCGTCCCTAATGGCCGTTGGCCGTGCCGGGGTTGCACCAGAGCCGGTTCTTGAAGACGTCCTTGGCCTCATTGGCCCAGGTCTTGTACTGGACGAACTGGACACTGCCGCTGATGACCAGCACGATGCCGCCGACCTTGCCGTGGCGGGTGCCCAGTCCGCCGTCTGTGTTCGGGTCGGGGTAGCTGGCGCCATCATTATAGCCGTAGCCAGGGTTGTTGGCCGGCGGCTGCGGTTCCCACATCATGAAGGCATCCTGGCGGAAGTCACCCTGGTTGTAGCTCCTGGGGCCGAGGCCACCATAGCCGCAGATCGCCCCGTTCTGCACGTAGGTGGAGAGCATGTTCGGACGCTGGTTGAACCCGGGGGCATTGGTCAGGTCGAGTGGACAACGGTAAAGAGTGACGTTCTGGAGGAAAGGCCAGAGCAGGCCCCCTGCGTAGGCCAGTGTCGGATTTGACTTGAAAGGCTCGACCAGGGGATTGGGCACGGAGCTGTTGGTTGGGGTATAAAGCCAGCCCGGCAACGGGCGACCGAGATTGTCCACCCACGGAGCGTTCCAATTGGGGTAAGGCATCTTGTCAAGGTTGCCGGACGCGTACATCTGCGTGGCGGTGCCGATCTCTTTGTTGTTGTTGACGCACTTCATGCGTTGGGCCTTCTCCTTGGCGCTGGCCAGGGCCGGCAGGAGCATGGCCGCCAGGATGGCGATGATGGCGATCACCACCAGCAGTTCGATGAGAGTAAAGGCGCGCGGTGGCCGGGACGGTGCCGAGTTTCGGCAAAAGGACAGGCCAGGTTCCGAATGTGTCATGGGCAGGATTATAACCTACTGGACCGGCTTTGGGAAGACCTAATTCGTCCGGCCCACGAAAAAGGCAAAATCATTGTTGGCAAAATCATTTTTGGCAGAATCATCAGGAGACTGTCTTGCACACGATTCTGTCATTCGTCATTCGTCATTCGTCATTTCCCCCGCGTCTTGCCTCCGAACGGACTGTCCGCAGCCAATGCGGGCAAGGGGTCGTCAAAATAAGTGCGGCGGTAGGCTTCGTCCTCCAGCAAGTGCTGAGCGGGGTCCGACTCGCTCCGGCCGACCAGGCACTTGAGCTCGTCGAGATTGGCCGACCAGCGAACGCCATTGAAGAACTGGGCGCCGCGGAACTGGGTCTTGTAGAGGGCATTTTGCCGGTAGCAGGAACCGAGGTAGAGAAAATCAAAGCCGCGCCGGGCGAACTCGGCCACGGACCAGGTCATCATGAACATGCCCAGGTTCCGGCTCAAGTAAGCCAGGTCGTAAAAGGCATAGTAGTAATACGCCATGGCCGGGGGCTCCAGGTAGAGGGTGACCGTGCCGACTTCGGCCCCTGACCTGGCATCGGTGAAAACCAACAGGTGCGAGATGATGGTGCCCTGGAACAGGGCGTCCAGGCGCTCGCCGGACATGACGCCCTTGCCGAATTTCACGTCCGTGTATGCCAGGTAAAAGGCGCGCCGTTGGGGCGTATAATCAAAGTCCCTCCGGGCGAGCAGCGCGGCGGCCAGGCCCTGGCCTTTGCGCAGGATGCGGCGATTCTCGGAGGAGGGGCGAAATTGACCCAGTGCAACGCGCACCTGGCGGCAGAGATAAAACCGGTCCAGGTTGCGTGAGGAGGGCAGAAAACCATGGCCGAACACGTCCGATGGCGTCTCGCCCGCCTCTGGAAACGCCCAGACCGCGTATGGAAAGATGTAGTGCGCGTAATCGGCTTTGGCCTCGGAAAAGAGGAGTTTCATCATTTAAGCTGGGTTGGCCCCAGTCCGCGCCTGCGCATGAACCGACGGAACCCGCGAGGTTTTGGACTGCGCCAATCCTCTGCCGCTTTCTCGTCCCCAGGGTCCAAAAAGCGCCAGAGGACTGGCGCACTCCAAAACGCTTCGCGCCGGGCGACGCCCGTACCGTTCATGGTCCGCGTGCATGATTTCAAAATCGTGGAGGCTCCCCAGGCACTGGAGCAGCCCCATCGAGAAACACCCTGGGCAAGCGCCCCCGCCAGCCGGCCAGGATGTCATAGGAGACGGAGTTCTTGAGCCGGGCGACTTCGTGGACCGAGATCTCCTCCTGGCCCTGGCGGCCCATCAGCACGGCCTCGTCCCCGAGCCTGGCCTGGGGCAGGTCGGTGATGTCCACCGTGAGGGCGTCCATGGCGACACCGCCGACAATCGGGGCGCGCCGGCCATGGAGCAGGGCGCACCCCTGGTTGCGCACGCGGGGGAAGCCGTCACCGTAACCGATCGGCAGCACGGCTATCCGGCGGCAATCACAGGCGGTGTAGCGCATGCCGTAACCGACGCTCTCGCCCGGCCTCAACTGCTGGACAGCGGCGATGCGGGCCTTGACGGTCATCACCGGTTCAATGCCCGGAATGCGCCGGCAGACGGCCGAGGGAAAGACGCCCAGCGGCAGGATGCCCAGGCGGACCAGGTTGAAGTGGGCTTGGGGGAGATCCAGGAAACCGCCGCTGTTGCAGAGATGGCGCAGCGGCACCTCCAGGCCAAGCCCCGCTATGGCGCGCAGGGCCTCCTGGAAGCGGGCCAGTTGCGCCAGGGCGAAGGTCTTGTCGGCCTCATCGGATTGCGCGAAGTGGCTCAAGGCGCCTTCGAGAAAGAGCGACGGGGTCGAGCCAATGAGCGCCGCCAGCGAGGCGGCCTCGTCCCAGCGCACGCCGTAGCGGTTCATGCCGGTGTTGATCTTCAGATGAACGGGGATGCGCTTGCCGGCTCCAGCGGCCAATTGGCCGAGCGTGGCGACCGACCGCGCCTCGCTTACGCAGCAGGTCAGGTCGTGGGCCACACACCAGGGCAGCTCGGACTCGTGGCGGTCGCCCGAACAACAGCATCCGGGCCTGGATGCCACGCTCGCGCAGGCGCAGGGCCTCTTCCACCGTGCTCAGCCCCAGAAAACTCACGCCGCACCCCAGCGCCACCCGGGCGACCGCCACCGCCCCGTGGCCGTAGGCCTCGTCTTTAGTGACCGACAGTATCTTGAGCGGGCCGGGTTTTTGGCGGTTGATCAGTTCGAAATTGCGCCGGAGACGGGCCAGGTCGATCTCAACCCAGGCCGGCCGGGGGATGGGAGTGGAATCAAGCAGCGCCACCGCTCGTGCAGCAGGCAGATCCGAAGGACGGGGCGCGACGGGCTCCGGGGCGGGGATTTGGGTTTCACCCGGCGGCGTTGGAACGGGGGCCCGCATAGCCGGACGGGCGCATCCCGACACCGCCCCCGGAGCGCCGGCTTCAGCCGGCTTTGCGCGCACCTGCACCCCTTTGGGCCCCTGTGAACATTGGACGTCCAAAGCGGGCTGAAGCCGGCGCTCCGGCCCTTCGGCCTCGGTGGCGGGGGTAGTGCCGGGATGCGCCCCGGCCGGACCGCCAATCGGTGGCTGGGGCCGTGTCATGAGGTCAGGATTGGTCATAAGATGGTAGTGGCGCGCGAAATGGACCCCTCACCCCGGCCCTCTCCCCGTCGGACGGGGAGAGGGAGCAGCAAAGCGCGGCTCTGGCAAGCTCCAACGCGCCGGGATTCGTCCACAGGCGGGCGCCGGTCCTCCCTCTCCCCATCGGATGGGGAGAGGGTCGGGGTGAGGGGCTTTCCAGTGATGATCTCATCTTGAGAGTTGGATCGAATTACAGCCCCGTTATTCCGTTCCGGGCGGCCAGAGTGTGCGCCCGATGTCGGGCCGGAAATAGCTGCCGAGACTGCGCAGCTTGCGAATATTGGCGTAGGCCGCGGCCAGGGCCGCGGCCAGGGACGCGCCCAAGGCGATGACATCCGCCAGGCGGTGCCCGGTGGCCACGAGCCCGCCGTGACCGTCGGCGGCAACCTCGTTCCACCACAAATCGCAATCCAGCGGCGCATTGATTTCCACAGGCACCCGGGGGCCTTGGATTTGGGTATAGGGATAGCCATAGCCGGCGAGCGTGAGCGAACAGCCGAAGTTGGGCCCGTCGCGGAAGCGCGGGGCCAGCCTCCGGTTCTGGCCGGTCGCCAGCAAGGTCTCCAGGGGATTGGCCAGCAGGCGCAGGAGCATGGCGCCGGAGGTGACGCCAATGCGGATGTTGTACTCGATGACGTGCCAGGTGCCGTCGCGCTGGACGGCTGTGACCTGGATGGGGCCATGATAATTGACCCGGCGGAACCAGGGCATGAGGGGGTGCAGGAGTTGGCGGGCCAGGCCGTATTTGTCGGCCGGGTCTTTTTCCACGAGGCCGCCCAGCGGGGCGCCGGCGAGGATGCCAAGGTCGCCGGCGAAGGCGCGTTTGTATTCCTGGTTGGTGACCAGGGAGTAGAACTGGCCGCCGCTGATCAGGCCGATGTGGCCCGCCTCGCGGCGGCCCAGGTATTCCTGGAGGAAAACGCCCTCGGCGTAATCGATGTGCCGCAGCCAGGAGCGGGTGTCGGCGGCGGATTCGCAGAGGATGGTGTGAATCGGGCTGGTGGGCGAGCAGAGGGGGTTCTTGATGACGAAGGGCAACGGGTGCCGCTCCAGGAGTTGCTCGGCCTCCAGGCGGTTGCGCGCCAGGTGGGCCTCTGGAAAAGGGACATGGAACCTGCGGCAAAGCCGGCGCGCCAGGTTGCGTTCCCGCTCGATGAGCATGCCTTTGCCTGTGGGGCAGAAGATCGGGACCTTCAGCCCCAGCAATTCCGCGCACCACGGCGCCTGGGCCCAGTTGATGGACATCGGCACGACCAGGTCCACCGCTCGCTCCCGCAGCAGGGGAGCGGGCGAGGGAAATTGGCCGGGCGAGTAAGCCGGCCCCGCCAGGGAGGGCCCGTAGTGCCCGTAATCGCGCGTCAGGTAAGTCGAGACCGTGGCGCCGGCCTCTTGAGGATCTGGGCCGTGCTGTGCGCGAAGCTGCCGACGCCCAGGACCATGACCGAGGGCGAGGACGAGCGGCGGACTGCACGGTTCCGGGTGGCGGCCGCGCCCGCGGCGCGCGGGACCCGGGCGCGGCGCGTAGCTCTGCTGTGCCCCTTGCGAACCCGGCGGCTTTCAGGAACGATCATGACCCGGCGGCTAACTGTCCAACATCGTGCCGCAGGATACCGAGCTGGCGCGCGCCAAGACAAGGCAATTGCACGCCGCCCCTAATGCCGCAGTGAAGCGGGGAGCAACAGCGCCGGGGGACCCCTCACCCCAGCCCTCTCCCCACCCGCTGCGACGGCGCGACAGCGCGGCGAGTCGGATGGGGAGAGGGAGAATTCTCCGTAGCGGCTCGAAGACCCAGAGAGGCCTGGAAATTCACGAGACTGCCGGCCCGTCCCCCTCTCCCCTTCGGAAGGGGAGAGGGTTGGGGTGAGGGGTCGGCCTGGCACTCCGTCTCCGCCTTGCTGACCGATTAGGTCGTCCCTTTCGTCCCTTTTGTCCCTTCTGTCCCTCCTCAGATAGCGCCTGTTCCCCTGCGCGCCCGTGTCCCCAGAACTGGTGACTGGCGGGGGACGGCATCTCTGGTATGATGATGGCGTGCTGAAGATGCAGAAACGCAGTAGCTAAACCGTGTGTGGTTGGCAGGCGTAAATCTGCGGCGCCGCATCGGATGACGATTTAAGTTCTCAGTGTAGAATGTGGCAGAGCCGGCCGGGAAACACCCGGCCGTTTCTGTTTTTTGGGGGAGGCAGACGAATCCGTAACTCTTTCGGAGGGGGACGCGTGGGGCAGACCTCCGGTCTGCCGGTTGTAGGGGCCTCTGGCCCCGAGCCTCGCAACTGCAAGGGACACGGAGCCGGAGGCTCCGTGAACCGGCAGACCAGAGGTCTGCCCCACAATCCTAAATCAGAACCGCCTGCCTTCCGCCTCCCATTGACTTCTGTTGCAATCCCGGCTGGGCGGGAATACTCTCGCGCCATGAAACCATTGGACTGCCAGATAAGATCTTGCGGACATCGCTCTTTTTCACGCGCCTGGGCGCTCATGTGCGTCTGCGTTCTGGTCTTTGCCGGCTGGAGCGCGGGTTGGGCGCAAGGGCTGCGGGCCGGGTGCGCGCGGGTGGACGTTACGCCGGAGCAGCCTGTCACCATGGCGGGCTATGCGTCGCGCAAGGAACTGTCGCGGGGCGTACACGACCCGCTCTCGACGCGTGTGGCGGCCTTCGAGCAGGGCGGGCAGAGGCTGGTGCTGGTCTCGCTGGATAATTGTGGTTTCTACAACGGCACGGCGGAGCCGTTGCGGAACGCGATTCTGGAGGCCAACGGGCTCAAGCCCGCCGAGTTGTTCCTGTGCGCCATCCACACGCATAGCGCGCCCAATCTCACGTTGAACAGCGAGAAGGGGCACACCAACAACGTCCAATACACCCGGACGCTCCAGGGCAAGCTGGTCGAGGCAGTCCGCACTGCCCTGGACCGGCTGGGCCCGGTCCAGGTGGGCGCCGGCTTCGGCTCGTGCCCCGTGGGGGCCAACCGCCGCGAGGTGGTCCAAGGCAACGACGGCAAGACGCAGATCGTGCTGGGCCGCAACCCCGGGGTGCTCACGGACCGGGAGGTGCAGGTGCTCAAGCTGGCGCGGCCCGGGCAGAACCAGGACCAGGCCCGGTTGGCAGGCGTCCTTTTCGCTTATTCCACGCACAGCACGTTGCTCGGGCCGGGCAATTACGCCATCAGCGGCGATGTCCACGGCCTGGCCGCGCAGTTTCTCGAAAACTATCTCGGGGCCGAGGTGGTCGCGCCGGAGTTTGCCGGGGCCTCGGGCGATATTGACCCTTGGTTTCGCATCCGGCCGGATTTCAAGACCAATAACGGCTGGGTGCCGGAGCCGGTCCTGCTGGGCACGTTCCTGGGCGAAGAAGTGGCGCGGGTGCTGGAGGGCATTCGCAGCTACCTTCCCAACGATGCTCCAATCAAGACCAGCTTCAAGACCGTCGAGCTTCCCGCCAAGGCGCGCGGCGGCGCCCAATCCAGCCCGACCACCCCGTTCAACATCACCGTCGGGCGCCTGGGCGATATTGGCTTCGTGGGCCTGGGCGGGGAGGTCTTCAATGAAATCGGCAAGGCCATCAAGTCGGCATCTCCCTTCCCGCACACCTTCGTGTTCACCCACTGCAACGGCGCGGCCGGATACCTCCCCACCCGGCCCAGCTACCCCGACGGCGGATACGAGGTCCAGAGCAGCGCCTTTGCGCCCGGAGCCGATGAGGTGCTCTCCCAGGAGGCGATAAAGATGCTCAGGGAACTGTGACGGAGGACGCGGGAAATCCGCGGATTGAGGCAGAAAAATGGGGGCAGAAAGATGAAGGTGAGAAAAGATGCTCTTGATTTTTCTGCCCCCATTTTTCTGCCTTTCACTCCATTGATTTTCGCTACTGGACCACGACAATCTCGTGGATGTCCACGCGGGGGACGGTGACGCGGACTTCGCCAGAGATGTATTCGAAAGGCAGCGGCTGGCCGGCAGGTTCGAGCGTGATCCGCTCCGGCTTGGGTTTTTGGCGGATGATGACATGGAGCGGTCCGACGGGGGAGATGGACTCGACGAGCGGTTCGGTCCGGTGCGGGCCGGAGGTGTTGACCAGATTGATGGCCAGTTTGCCGCCGAGCCGGTTTACGACCACGTCAACGTCGGCTGAGCCTGTGACCTGGACCAGGGGTTCCGGGAAGAGCAGGCCGGCCAGTTCGGCCAGGAATTGCCGGGACTGGGGGCTGTGCGAGTCGAGATAGCCTTTGCTGAAATCGAAGTAGGTTGCGGCGATGCGGCCTTTGCCGAGCGGGGCAATCGAGGCTGCGGGTTGCGAAGGCGAATCCAGGTCAGCGGTCAGGTGCAGGCGGCCGAACTCGAGCGCATTGGGGCCGAGCTTTGCGTTGCAGACCGCGCCCTGGATGGGGGCGAAGCTGCCGTGATGGGCAACGAAACGCGGTTTGGCAGGCGGCCCACCCTCGAGCACGATGTCAAGCTCGGGCGCGAACAGGGCGGCGGCGCTCGGACCCACCAGCAGGAGGTTGCCGCCTTGCTTGACGTAAGCCACCAGTTCGTCTTTGAATTCTGGGTCGAGGTATCCCCATTCCGGGACGATAATGAGCGGGTATTCCGCCATGCGGCCTGAGAGGTGGTGTTCGCCCAGCAACTCGACGGATTGCTGGGATTCGAGCAGGGCCTGGAGCGTGCCGCTGAAAGGCGAGGGGTCGCGCCCGAACATCGAGTTTATCTGCCGGTAATGGGCGGCGGTCGAATAGAGCAGGGCGATCTGCGGCACCTGGGTTGCACGATGGCAGATGGCCTGGCGCGCGCGGCAAAACCGGGCCACTTCGCCCATGACCGGCATCCGCTCGCTGCGGACGGAGCCGTCGCGTTTCTGGGTGAAATAGGCCTGGAACCCGCCGCCCAGGGCGAGCACCACGGCGGCTTCGCGCTGCAATTGCACCGCGTTCTTCTGGTTATCACCGCCCCGGCCCCGCTGCCGGGTGAAACTCCAGGCCATCAGGTCCCACGGCTTGCCCTGCCGGGCCAGGTAGCGCGCCGAGATGCGGGCCGAGTTGACGCTGTCCTCGGGATTGTAGTCGCCGGAGAGGAAATCCACCGGGGCGCTGACCGGCTCGGGCATGTGGTCGGTAAAGGCCCAGTTGCTGCAGAATTGAAAGTCGGGGTTGGTCTTCTTGACCTCGTCAATGTAGTGGCCCAAGTAGCGGCGGAAGGCCTGGCGATTGAACTCGAGAAACTCAAACCAATGCGGCTCGCCGGGCTTGCGGGGCGCGTCGGGCCGGCCGGAGGCGGCAGCAAACGCCCTGAGCGCCCCTTCGCTGTAATCCGGGAGCGAGGCCCAGCACTCCCCATCGATCCAGGCCCCGTCCACACCATAGACACCGGCCAATTCCCGGAGCTGTGGGACCAGCAGCCGCTCCGAGTATGGGCCGAAGAACGAGGTCGCATTTGCGTTGGTCTTGCCGTTGGCATCGATGACCGCCCAATCCGGGTGGCGGAGAATCGCCTCGGAATCCCAAACGCCGGAGTAGTGCATGTAGAGGGCCACGCCGTGCTCGGCGGTGACCTGCCGCCAGAGCCACAGCGGGTCGCCCACAAATCCCGGCGCCGGGTTGCCCGCCTGCGTCGGGTAGCTCGACAGCCCGCGATGGCCCTTGCAGTCGATCTGGAGGTAATCCGGGCGCACCCGGGCGATGACATCCTCGATCATCTCGCGTGTCGTGTTCTTGCCAATCTCGGTGCAGTCCGGGCCGGCATGAAAATCGAAGTGTACGCCCAAAAAACTCTCGGCCCGCTTGAGCCGCGCCGGCTCGGCGCCTAGAGCGGTGGAGGCCAGGGCGAGGGCAGCCAAAACGATCAGGCTGGAGCCATTCACAGGATGGGAGAGGCCGCTCAGCTTGGTGCTCATTTGAAATGCATTTAGTCACCCGAGCTGGGCCGTGTCAAGCCCACGGCGTCTTTTTGCCCCGAAGGGGCTTCCGACAATAGCCCGGCGTTTCAACGCCGGGTGAGCGGACCCAAGGAGCAGGACCGTCCCGAAGGGACGGCTGAAAGGAGTGTTCTCAGTCGTCCCTTCGGGACGAGGGTCCCTTTTGTGGCCTCCCCGGCGTTGAAACGCCGGGCTATCGTCGGATGTCCCTTCGGGACAAAACTCCCCGGGGTGCGCCCTCTCGCTCTCGCGCCCTCGCCCGCGAGCAGCGGGGCTTCACTCCAGCCCCAGCTTCCGGAACCGGTTCTTCACCTCCTTGAAGTGGAAGTCCAGGGAGCAGAGTTGCTCCAGTTCTCCCAGTTGGAAGTGCCGGGCCACGTCGGGGTCGGCCTTGAGCCTGGGCCAGGAAATCGGCGTCGCTGCGGCCGGCGTGTTTGGCCTGCCAGGTCAGCATGGCGGCGCGCTGGACCAGGTCGTAGGCGGCCTCGCGGGTCAGCCCTTTGCGAATGAGGGCCAGCAAAACGGTCTGCGAGTTCCACAGGCCGAGCGACAAGTCCAGGTTGCGCTTCATGTTTTCGGGATAGACCAGCAGCCCCTCGGTCAGCTTCGCCAGGGTTGCCAGCATGTAGTCCAGGAGCGTGCAGGAGTCCGGGAAGATGATCCGCTCGACGGAGCTGTGGCTGATGTCGCGCTCGTGCCAGAGGGCGACGTTTTCGAGGGCAGCCAGGGCGTTGCCGCGCAGGACGCGGGCCAGGCCGGCGAGGCGCTCGCCGGTGATGGGGTTGCGCTTGTGCGGCATCGCGCTGGAGCCCTTTTGGCCCTTGGCAAAGTACTCCTCGGCCTCGAGTACTTCGGTGCGCTGGAGGTGCCGGAACTCGGTGGCCCAGCGTTCGACGCTCGCGCCGACCAGGGCGAGCGTGCCGATGAACTCGGCGTGGAGGTCGCGCTGGACGATTTGCGTGGCGATCGGGGCCGGGCGCAGGCCCAGCCTTTGGCAAACGGCGTCCTCGATTTCCGGGGAGAGGTGGGCGCTGGTCCCGACGGCCCCCGAGAGCTTGCCCACCGCCACGCGCCGGCGGGCGGCCTGGAGCCGTTCCAAAGCCCGGCCGAACTCGTCATACATGAGGGCCAGCTTGAGCCCGAAGGTGGTGGGTTCGGCATGGATTCCGTGGCTGCGGCCGATCATGGGCGTGAACTGGTGCTCCTTGGCGCGCGCGCCAATCACCTGCCGCAGGGCTTGGACGTCCGCAATGAGAATGTCCGCTGACTGCACCATCTGCACGGCAAAGGCGGTATTGATGATGTCGCTGCTGGTCAGGCCGAAGTGCAGCCAGCGGCTGGCCGGCGCCCCGATGTTCTCCGCCACGTTCGTGGTGAAGGCGATGACATCGTGGTTGAGCGTCCGCTCCAGTTCCTTGCAGCGGTCGATGCTGAAGGCGGCGCGCGCCTTCATTTGTGCGAGGTCCGCTTTGGGCACCAGCCCAGCGGCGCAGAGCGCCTCGCTGGCCAGCAGTTCGATTTGCAGCCAGATCTCCAACTTGCGCTGTTCGCTCCAAATCTCCCGCATGGCGGGCCGCGAATACCGTTGAATCATGCGCCCAGGATAAGGGGCGGAGGCGGGGAAGTCGAGAGGAGGTTGGACGGTGCCCGGGGCGCGCCGCGGTTGGACGGTGCCTCTCAGCACGGGCGTATCCGAGATGTACCACCACACGGAGAGGAATTCCTGACCTGGCTCCGGGCCGCCAGTTTCATCCCGGAGGGATGGAAGATGGTAGCCGGGGGTCGAAGCGAAGCAAGACCCCCGGTTCGGCGCAGGGGTGCGCCTGCATCCCGGAGGGATGCCAGAAACGGGCGCACCGCACGCAGCGCGGTCTTCTGGCACCCCGTTCCGGGGTGCAGGACCCTTCAGACCGTTAACCGGGGGTCGCGACAGAATCGCGACCCCCGGCTACCATCTGGCAACCCTCCGGGTTGCAGCGCACGCGTACAGCCCTGGGGCGCGTCCGCAGCTCCTGCGCCTGTGGGTGGTACAGGCAGGATACGCCCCCCTCAGCACTGCCGCAGTTTCTTGAGGTTGCGGATGCGGTCGCGCAACTGGGCGGCGCGCTCGAATTCCTGGCGCTCGACGGCCCGGCTGAGCTGGTGTTCCAACTGTTCGAGTTCGGAGAGGGGGCGGTTTTTCTCGATCTGCGCGGCCAGCTCGCGCAGCCCGCTCAAGGATCGCTCCCGCTCGAAGGCAAAGGTCTCGTCGTCCAGCTCGGCCAGGGCCTCGACGCGGGCGATGGCCTGGTTGACGAAGCCCAGGGCCTTGTCGAAGGCATTGTGTTCCAGCTCCTGCATCGCGGCGGCGCTGGCGTTGATGCGGACGATATAGGGGCGCCATTTCTCGAGGAACTGCTGGTCCTCCTGGCGCCGGGCGTAGCGATGGACCAGATCGAACACGCGCAGGTTGCGCGACGTGTCCCGCACGGTGCGGGCCCAGTCCTTGAGCTGGAAAAGCCGCACATAGCGGAAGTAATAGAGCGTGCCTTCGTTGAAGAGCTCGCCGCAGTCGCGCGGCCCCAAGTCGAACTCCGCTTCGCGTCCGCCGGCCTTGGCCTGTTCGAGCCGCTCCAAATGATGATCGAGGGCCGATTCCTTGCCATGGGGCCGGGCGCCATCGGGGCGCCCGTCCAGCTCGTATTGCTCGATCCCCAGGGGCGTGCGCACCTGCAGAATCGGCCGCCCGTCATCGCCCGGCACCATCCGGGTCTCCTTCTCCGCGTCGTATGGCCAGTTCTTCAGGATTCGCCGCAGGTCAACGGACTCGCTCATATCGTTACTTCTATCATGCACGGGGAATATAGCGAGTCTTTGTCCCAGGCAAAAGGGGACACCCCAAAGTCTAAGCAGATCGGGCTGCACGCGCAAGGTTTTAATCTTCGCTTTTGAACTTTTACTGCTGGCGTTCGCACGGGGGGCGGTACACCGTAAAAACGATGGCGCGAGCCGCCCGGTCGCGGGGATCGGGCGTCGCGCCGGTGCATAGCATGGTCAAGCCGACACAAGTGGCGCTGAGCGACGCGGCCGAATGGCTGGGGGACTGGCATCCGTTGGCCGAGCAACTAGGCTCGACCGACGGGCTGCTGAGCCTCTGCTCGGCGTTGCTGCTGCTGCGGCTGGCGCCGGTGCGGGACCTGCGCTCGCTGCGGCGCTTCCTCCAGGAATACCAGGGGCAAGTCCTTCTGCCATTCGAGCTGCCGGCCATCCAATCCGCCCATGCCTATGCCTCGTTCAACGGGGTGCGCGAGTTGGTGGCCCTGGACCAGCGGCTGGCCGGCGAACCGCTCCTGCACGACTTCGCCGGACCCAGCCGCCGCGTCGGCCAAAGCCAACTCCAAAAGCTGCGGCCACTGCGCGACCTGCGCGTGCTCCAACGCTACCGCCGCGCCGTCGAGACCGGCCAGGCCCACGGCTGGCACACCGTCGTTTATGGGCTGACGCTGGCGATTTACTCGCTGCCCCTGCGACAGGGCTTGCTCGGTTACGCCCACCAGACCACGCGCGGCTTTATCTACTCCGCCGCCCGCACCCTGCGGCTTTCCGAGCGCGCCTGCCGCGGCCTCTTCGACGAGCTGTCCCTGGGCCTGCCCGCGGCGATCGAAGTGCTCTTCCTCAAGGAAACAACCCCCGGATGCGCTTGGCCTCCTGGACGCGTTTGATGCCCAGGCTCAGAGCGGCCAGGCGCATCGGGAGCTTGGATTTGCGGCTCAGGCTGACAGTCTGGGTGAAGGCGGTTTCCAGGATGCGGAAGAGCTTGTCCACCACTTCGGTTTCACTCCAGAAGAAACTCTGGAGGTCCTGCACCCATTCGAAGTAAGAGACCACCACGCCCCCGGCGTTGCAGAGCACGTCCGGGACGATGAACACCTCCGGGCGCTGGTTCAAAATGGCATCGGCCTCGGGCGTGGTGGGGCCGTTGGCGGCCTCTGCCAGGATGCGGCACTGGATCGTGGCGGCGTTGGCGCCGGTGATCTGCCGTTCGAGGGCCGCAGGCACCAGGATGTCGCACTGCAGCGCCAGGAGTTGATCGTTGGTGATCGGCTCGGCTTGGGGAAACCCGGCGACGGTCTGGTGCAAGGCGGCGTGTTTTTGGAGGTCCCAGAGGTTGAGTCCCTCGGGGTTGTAGGCGCCGCCGGAGGCGTCCGTTACGGCGATGATCCTCACCCCGTAGCGGGCCAGCGAGAGCGCGGCGACAGACCCCACGTTGCCATAGCCCTGCACCGCCGCCGTCGCCTTGCTCACGTCCAGGCCCAGAGTGTCCGCGGCGCGATTGACCAGGTAGCCGACGCCCCGGCCGGTGGCCTCGCGGCGGCCGAGCGATCCCCCCAGCCCGACCGGTTTGCCCGTCACGATGCTGGGCACGCTGTAACCGGCATGGACGGAATAAGTGTCCATCATCCAGGCCATGACCTGCTCGTTGGTGCCCAGGTCGGGGGCCATCACGTCCACTTGCGGGCCGATGAACGAGATCATTTCCTGCGTATAGCGGCGGGTCAGCCGCTCCAGCTCATCGCGCGACATCTTCCCTGGGTCGCAGGCGATGCCACCCTTGGCCCCCCCGTAAGGCAGGCCCATGAGGGCGCATTTCCAACTCATCCACATCGCCAGCCCGGCCACCTCGCCCAGGGTCACGTCCGGGTGGTAGCGCAACCCTCCCTTGGTGGGCCCCAGCGTCAGGTGGTGCTGCACCCGGTAGCCCGCGAAGACCCGTGTCGAGCCATCGTCCCGGTGAATCGGCAGCGCGACGGTGATCGAGCGCTTCGGGAATTTGAGCCGGTCCCGTTCGGATTCCGGGATCTGCAGGTGGTCCGCCACGAGGTCAAACTGCTGGCACGCCATCCGGAAGGTTGGGTGATCGTAAATGTCCATGCCCCCCAGAATAACCCCGGGGCGGGGCGGAGGGAAGATGGAAGAAGGCAATCGTCAGTGAAGGCGGAGACGGAGTCCCCGGGGGACCCCTCACCCCAGCCCTCTCCCCTTCCGAAGGGGGTATCATTCCGAACAACGGTTGCCTTAAAATCCCCCGTAATCAGGGTTGTTTCTGGGGTCGGTCTTAACGGGGCTCACATAGTTTAACTTTTCAGGTCCAGGGGAATCCGTGTTTTTCGGGCCTTTTTGAAGAATAGCCGCCACGGTTGCACCTAAAAATGTCATTGTGTTTGATGAATAACGCCCTAAAATGGCCCAGTCAATCACTTACAATAACATTATGGCTACGGACTTAACGCGCGCCGAACACTCCGTCATCCAACAGCTTCGTCGTCTGGGCGTCGCGACCATGCGTGCCTTGCGCCAGCGCGTGCATTGCTGCCACATGACCGTGGTGCGGACCCTGCGCAAAACCGGCTATCACAACAGCTTTAACGCCAACGCCGCTTACTACACCCTGCCCCAAACCCCGGTCTTCGATGACCACGGCCTGTGGTTCCACCGGCAGATCGGCTTTTCCCGGCACGGCAACCTGCTCCAAACCCTGGCGAACGCCAATAATTCGGGGTCACGAACGCCAATAATTCGGAATAATTCGGGGTCACATCTATAATTCGGCACATCTATAATTCGGGGTCACATCTATACTTTTTTACAATGGTACAATAATAATTCGGGGTCACATCTATACTTTTTTACAATGGTCATTCTATCAGTAATTTGTCGGAATAATTCGGGGTCACATCTATACTTTTTTACAATGGTCATTCTATCAGTAATTCGGGGTCACATCTATATCAGTAATTCGGGGCAGTAATTCGCAGTAATTCTAATTCGGGGTCACATCCAGTAATTCTAATTCGGGGTCACATCTATACTTTTTTACAATGGTCATGGGAATCGGGGTCACATCTATACTTTCTTACAATATGAGTCCGGCTCACCAAATATTCCGCATGGACATCCGAGGGACCGGTGCCGGAAAGGGGTCAGCCATGGCAGTGTACTATTCAAGGGGGGATGGAGAGAAGGCGGCCCCGCCCGATGGACCCTCCTGGACTCATGACAATCTCATTTACGGACCCCTTTCCCTTTCGGCAGAATGAGTCGCGCCTTCAGCGCTCAGAATGGCTTTTGCGCGGCGGTTCCCAGGGCGTTGGCCTGGGCTGGTATGAGTCAGGCCTTTGGCCTGAAAACCATGGATCCCATTAGGTGCCCTCAATGAGCGCGGGAAAAAACGTGGGTAATGAGTGAGGTTGCAACGTTGGGACATTCTCAAGTGTCCCTTCGGGACAGGGCGACCGCCATGCATCGGTCTGGATACAACTGCAGCCCCAGGGAACCGCCGCGTCGGTGCCCGCTACGGCAGGTTGGCCAGCAGGAACTGCGCGGTTTGGTCCAGGTCGCGGTTGAGCCGCTCCAGTTCGTCGGAGAGCGGCGCCACCATCCCGGAGGGCACGGCGCGGGTCACCCGGCCGCCCAGTTCGAGGGCTGTGCCGGGTGCGCCCAGGGCCTGGGTGATCGCCATGGGCGCGCCCGGCGGCGGCTTGACCGAATGTGATCGCGTCCACACCACCACGGCCGAGGCGAGCGCCAGGGCCAGCCCCAGGCCCGCCGCGGGCGCCCATCGGAGCGCCGCCAGTCCGGGCGCCGGGCGCGCGGCCGCGCGCACCGCGCCCATGATCGAGCCATGGAGCCAAGCCGGGGCGGCCGGCGGCGGGGCTGATTCCTTGAGGGCGCGGCCCAACCCGGCGCAGCCCTCGGCGAAACGCCCGAGTTCGTCCGAGGCAGCGACCTGCCGGGCCAGCGAGGCCGGCAGAGCTTTGCCGCGGTCCAAGGCATTGGAAATGCGGAACTTCGCCAAGGTTTTCATGGGAGGTCAGTAGTCAGAGGTTCGGCTTGTTAAGGGGCCGAGGGTCGAGGGTCGGGGGACGAGGGACGAGGGGCGGGGGGCGGCAGCCCCGCGTTCCCTCGGCGCTCGACCCTCGTGCCTCGACCCGGCCGTGCGGGCGGCGGTGGCCAGTTCAAGGCAAAGGGTCTGGCGGGCGCGGAAGAGCAGGACCTTCACGTGCGTGCGGGTCTTGCGGAGCACGCGGGCGATCTCGGCCACGCTCAGGTCTTCGGCATAACGCAGCCAGAGGGCCTGGTATTGGGCCTGGGGCAGGCGGCGGCGCGCCAGTCGCCAAAGGTCCTGCCGCTCCTCCCGTTGCGCCAGTAATTCCGCCGGGTCATTGAGGTCCTGCGGTTCCGGCGCCTGGGTGCCCGCCTGCCGCGGCGCGGCCCGGAAGTGATCGATGCACTTGCGCCGCGCGATTGTGAAGAGCCAGGGGGCAAAGGCCTGGCCGGGATCGAACTGGCGAATGGCCTGGCAGGCCCGGACGAAGGTGTCCTGCGTCACGTCGCGGGCATCGGCGTCGCTGCGGCAGAACTGGCTCACGAACCGGCAGACCCGGCCCTCGTAGCGGCTGACCAACTCCTCGAACGCTTCCAGCGCGCCCGACTGGGCCTGCCGGGCCAGGTCTTCATCGGTGCAGTTTGAAAAGTCAGTCATTGAGCCAATCCGTGTCTCGAGCGGTCAGACGATACTCCGAAGCCCATTGAGTCGCCGCCACCGGACTCACTTCTCAGGGCCATTGACAAAGTCGCTCGGCGCGCCTGTGCGCCAGGGGCGCCAGCGTAGCGCAGGTTTCCAAACCTGCTGTATCGCGGGTTTCCAAACCCGCAGGCCCTCCGCAAACCGTGGGCGCTCGAGATGCCAACGCCCTGCCGATTGGAAATCGGCGATACAGCAGGTTTGGAAACCTGCGCTACGATTTTGTCAACGGCCCGGAGTCACTTCTCCTGGGCCTTCCGGGCCGCCTTTCGCTCGGCATCGGCTTTGAGCATATTCACGACTTCGGCGGCAGGCAAACTCAGAGTGGCCACCACGGACGCGCCCGCCTGCTTGACCGAGACCGCCTCGAGGAGTTTCGTCAGTTCGGGTTTGTTGGCCAGCCTGCCCAAGGCGACGAGGCCCTGGGCGACGGCGGCCATTTGCCCGGCCACGGTCTCATCGTTGGCCTGGAGCGTGAGCCTGGCGGTGACTTGTCCCTGGACTTCCCCGATCTCGATGCGGATCTGCTTTGAAAGCCGGAACAGGAGCGCGTTAGGGTCGGAGGCGGGAAAGTCCAGTCTGCGGGTGGCGCCCTGGATGGAAGTGCCGCCGGCGGAGCCGCCCAATTCAGGGAAGGCCTTGTCGGTTGCCAGGCTGGGCACGGCGCCGTCCAGCACGTCCAGGGCTGTGCCGACGGCGGCCTGGCGCTGTCCGAAGATGCAGCCGGCCGCCTTGCAGGGCGGCGTAGATGTGGGGGTGGCCCTTCTTGTTCTTGTCGATCCAGCTATGGATGACCCGCTGGTTATGCGTGATGCCCTCGTAATCGTCTGCGCCCTTGACCAGGGTCAAGAGATGCGCGGCGTCGAAGTCCCCATAGATGACCAGCACCCCGTCCTTGGGGTCGATGCTGGCGCTGTAAAGCGTCAAGGCGTGCAGTTGCTTTTGCAAATCGAAGCTGAACAGGGCCTGGAACGCAGCCAGTTTGGCCTGCACTTCCGGCCTGCGCAGCTCCTCCTGGAGGTATTGGCCGACCGTGCCGGTGCGCAGCAGATCGCAATCCACATGAACGGCCCACGCCGTGTCCGCCGGCAGGTCTCCCCGCTGGAATGGCGTCGCCATCGCGCTGGCGCTGGCCATCAGCAGGCAGCCGGCCCCCACAATCCGTCCCTTGAGGTTCGTCTTCATAAACTGTACAGGTCGTTTCTTCGTCCATGCCGGGGCCTGTCGAGGCCCCGTTTCAATAGAGATTACGGGTCGCGGCCCCGAAAGGTTACATCCCACTCAAAGAAGCAGATTAAACGAACATTAAAAAGCTTGCGCGGGCTGGCCGATAACGTTAAAACGATTCCTAATGTGTCGGGCTTGTTGTGTAGGCACGATGCTGAAAGCTTATGGCAAGAATCTGTGCGGCCAATGGTGTCTCGTCCGGCTCCGCCAAGTCAGGCGCGTGCCATGCATTTCCAGCACCTAACCACTCTTTGCCACGCAGGAAGCGTTTTGTCCTGCTCAAGATCGTTGCGGACACGGGCGGAGGATTGGATTTATGCCTTGTGTAGAAGTTGTACGGACCGGCCGGGGCACCGTCTTCATTCAAATGGAGATTTGCAAGGGCTGCGCCTACTGCGTAGATTTCTGTCCTTCCCATTGCCTGGAGCTCGCTGGTGACTTCAATTCCAGGGGCTATCATTTCCCGGTGCTGGCGCGGCCCGAAGGCTGTTCCGGCTGCGATCTTTGCGGCCTTTACTGCCCTGACTTTGCCATTTTCGGGGCCAGGTTCAAGGACCTGGAAAAGCGAAACCACTCGGCTGTGCTATGAAAGCGGATCCCAGGGGCGTTATGACGGGCGTGCACTTCCTGGACGGCGACCAGGCTGCTTGCGAAGGCGCCTTGGCGGCGGGTTGCCGGTTTGTGGCGGGCTATCCGATCACCCCTTCCACGGAAGTCGTCGAGAGGTTCGCCCGGCGCATCCCGCTCATCGGTGGCCTCTTCATTCAGATGGAGGATGAGATTGCCTCGTCCATCGCCATCCAGGGCGCGGCTTGGGCCGGCAAGAAGGTCATGACCGTCACCTCCGGGCCGGGTCTTTCGCTCATGATGGAACACGTCGGGTTCGCGGCGATGACAGAAACGCCCTGCGTTTTCGTGGACGTTCAGCGCGGCGGGCCCTCCACTGGGCTGCCGACGCTCCCGGCCCAGGGCGATATGATGCAGGTGAAGTGGGGCGCGCATGGCGACTACGAGCCGATTGCGCTCGCACCGAATTCACCGCAGGAATGCTTCGACCTGATCATCAAGGCTTTCAACCTCGCCGAGCTCTATCGCGTGCCGGTCTTCTTCATGATGGACGAGGTGGTGGGGCACATGACGGAGCGGGTGGTGATTCCCGAGGCTGACGCGATCGAAGTGGCCGAGCGGCGCTGGACCCACAAGCCGCCGGGCCAATACAAGCCTTACGAGACGGATGGCGAGCTGGTGCCGGATATGGTCAAGGCCGGCGACGGCTACCGCATCCACATCACGGGCCTCACTCACAACGAGCAGGGTTATCCGGCGATGGATCCGGCGGCCCAGAAGAAGCTGGTGGAGCGACTCGTCAGCAAAATCCGTCATCATCGGGAACGGCTCGTCGAGGTTCAAACCGACCACCTGGAAGACGCCGAAATCGTGTTAGTGTCCTTTGGGATCACTTCGCGCGTGGCCGGGCCGGCGATCGAGCAAGCGCGGCAGCGGGGTGTGAAGGTGGGACACCTGCGGTTGGTGATCACCTGGCCTTTTCCGTCGTCCTTGCTGCGAAGAACCGCCGGCCAGGTCAAGGCCTTCGTCGTCCCGGAATTAAACCTGGGGCAGATGGTGCTGGAGGTGGAGCGGGCCGTGGCTGGAAAGGCTGCCGTCCTCTCGGTGCCGCATGCAGGCGGCACTGTGCACGAGCCGGAATCCATCCTGGAGGGCATTTTGCAGGCGGCGCGATGAATCATGTTCAATCCTCAAGGTCTGAATGGATGCCACACCCGAAAACCCGTTAATGCCCTGGCTGCGCCGGGACCGGCTGCCGCACCTTTGGTGTCCGGGTTGCGGAATTGGGACCACCCTCAACTGCTTCGTGCGGGCCCTGAGGCAATCGGGCCTGAACCTCGACCAGGTGGCGGTTGTTTCCGGAATTGGCTGCACGGGAAGGGTGGCCGGCTATCTGAAACTCGATTCTTTTCACACCACGCACGGCCGCGCCATCCCCTTTGCCACGGGCCTGAAACTGGCCAATCCCGGCCTCAAAGTCGTGGTCTATTCCGGGGACGGCGACCTGTTTGCCATTGGCGGCAATCACTTCGTCCACGCCGCCCGCCGGAACCTGGATATTCTGGTCGTCTGTGTCAACAACTACACTTACGGCATGACCGGTGGGCAGGCCGCCCCAACCACGCCCGTCGGCGCCATACAGACCACCATGCCATTTGGAAACTTCGAGGACCCCTTCAACCTCCCCTTTCTGGCCGATGCGTGTGGGGCGGTCTATGTCGCTCGCTGGACGGTCTATCACGTTCGACAGCTCGCTCTGGCCATGAAGGAAGGGCTGGCCAAAAAGGGATTCGCTTTCATCGAAGCCCTTTCCCCTTGTCCGACGCTCTATTCGCGCCGCAACCGTTTGGGCGAGGGAATCGATCAACTCAAGTATTACAAGGCCAAGAGCATCCTCAAGAACGGCGCCGACACCAAGGAGGCAGGCCTCTCGTTCCAGGGGGACATTGTCGTCGGCAAGTTCGTCGACCGCGAGCGGCCCACTTGGCTGGAGTTGATGGACAGCCATTATTCGAGTGTGTTTGGAGAAAAGTATAAGTCATACGGGGCGGTCTATGGCAAAGCATGAAATCCGTATCGGTGGGTTGGGCGGGCAGGGGGTGATCCTTTGCGGGATGATCATCGGCAAGGCTGCGGCAATTTATGACGGGAAAAACGCAACCTTGATCCAATCGTTCGGGCCCGAAGCGCGGGGCAGCGCGTGCAGCGCTCAAGTCACGCTGTCGGATGAAGTGATCGGCTATCCGTATGTTCATCATCCGGGGGTTTTGCTCCTCCTGTCGCTGGACGCGGCCAGGCAGTTTGTTCCCCAGCTCAAAGCCGGGGGCCTCGTGCTATACGAAAACGAGTTGATTCCGGTTTTGCCGGATGCGCCCCCAGGTGCGCGGGCCTTGGGCATCCCGGCAACCCGCTTGGCCGAAGAGCTAGGGCGCCGGTTGGCGCTGAACGTCGTCATGGCCGGCTTCTTTGCTGGCGTGACCGCGCTGGTTTCCTGCGCAGCGATGGAAAAAGCGGTCCTCGATTTGGTGCCCCGGGACAGCGCCGATCTTAACCTCCGCGCCCTCCGCAAAGGGCACGAATATGGCCGCCTCCTCGGAAGCCAGGCAGTTGTGCCGGATAGAGCAGCTTTGTAAAGCCAATGAAACTTCAACCTAAGTGAGCCTATGAACAGATCAGCCAAACTAGAAATCGACGGTGCAGTTTACACCCTCCCCATTATTGAAGGCACGGAGCGCGAAGCAGGGATCGACATTTCGACCCTGCGCAGCACGACCGGTCATATCACGGTGGACGACGGCTACGGCAACACCGGCTCCTGCGTGAGCCGGATCACCTTCATTGACGGGGAAAAGGGCATCTTGCGTTATCGGGGCATTGACATTGGGGAATTGGCCAAGGAATCCAATTTCATCGAGACGGCCTACCTTGTCATCTATGGGCATTTGCCCCTGCGGGCGGAACTAGAGCGGTTTTCGGGGGTCTTGACGCAAAACCAGACTCTCCACGAGTTGATGAAATATCACTTCGAGGGGTTCCCATCCACAGCGCATCCGATGGCCATGCTCTCTTCAATGATCAACGCCGGCAGTTGCTTCTACCCAGGGTTGATGGGGCGGAGGGACGCGGCCCGCTTCGATGTGCAGGCGGCCCGGCTGATCTCCCAGGTGCGCACCATCGCGGCTTTTTCGTATCGCAAGTCCCGAGGGCTGCCGATCATCTACCCCAAATCCGACCTCAAGTACACCGAGAACTTTCTCCACATGATGTTTTCGGAGCCTGACCACGATTATGTCCCGCCGGCGGAGGCCGCGCAGGCACTGGACTTGGTTTTCCTGCTCCATGCCGACCACGAGCAGAACTGCTCAACCTCCACGGTGCGGATGGTCGCCTCCAGCCAGGCCAACTTGTTCGCCTGCGCGGCAGCGGGGGTGTGCGCGTTGTGGGGCCCGCTCCACGGCGGCGCCAACCAGGCAGTCATCGAAATGCTGGAAGAAATCCACCGGGCCGGCGACGACGGCTCCCGGTTCATCGTGGCGGCCAAAGACAAAGCGAGCGGCAAGCGCCTGATGGGTTTCGGCCACCGGGTTTACAAGAACTACGATCCGCGGGCCAAGCTCATCAAGAATGCCTGCGACAAGTTGCTTGAGGCGCTCCATATCAGCGACCCCCTGCTTGATATCGCCAAGCGGTTGGAGGCGGCCGCGCTTCAAGACCCCTATTTCGTTGAGCATAAGCTCTATCCGAACGTGGACTTTTACAGCGGCACTATCATGCGGGCGCTGGGCATCCCGCTGGAGATGTTTCCGGTCATTTTCGCCATTGGCCGCACGCCCGGCTGGATCGCCAACGTCAAAGAGATCATGGACGATCCCAAGGCGCGCATCTACCGCCCACGGCAGATTTACATGGGTCCCGCCCAAAATCATTATGTGCCGATCGAACAGCGGGACAAAAAGCCGGCCGCGGAAACGGCGCGCGCCCCGGGCTGATTTGTTTCCTCCGCCCGGCACGGGCGGGCAACTTGTTCATCCGTATCGAATTGCAGAAAAAGAAGCTCCTATTATGAGAAAGAAAATCGCGCTCATCGGCGGTGGTCAAATCGGCCAAGTCCTGGCCTTGCTGGCCATCCAGAAAGAACTGGGGGATGTCGTCCTCCTTGACATTCCGGCTTTTGAGAATCCACTCAAAGGCAAGGCCTTGGACCTGATGGAGATGACGCCCCATGGCAACTACGACGCCCGCATCATCGCTTCGTCGGACTACAAGGACATCGACGGTGCGGACGTGGTTATCGTCACGGCCGGCAAACCGCGCGAGGCGGGCATGACGCGGGAGGACCTGCTGAGCATCAACCTCAAGATCATCACCGAGGTTGCCAGCGGCGTGAAGCGGTACGCGCCCAAGGCCTTCTGTATCATTGTGACCAATCCGTTGGACGCGATCGTTTACGCGTTCTACAAGCTCACGGGCTTCCCGAAACACCAGGTGGTTGGCATGGCCGGCACGCTCGATACCGCGCGCTGGCGGGCATTCATCGCCCTGGAACTCGGCGTCTCGGTGGCTGATGTCGCCGGCACGGTCCTGGGCGGCCACGGCCCCGACATGGTGCCGCTGCCGCGGTTAACCACGGTCGGCGGAGTGCCGCTCCAGGACTTGGCCACCCCGGAGCAGATCGAGAGGCTGGTAGTCCGCACCCGCGAGGCCGGCACGGAAATCGTCAAGCTCTTCGGCAAGGGTTCGGCCTTCTTCAGCCCCGCCTGCAGCGCCATCATCATGGCCGAGTCCTTTCTCAAGGACAAACGGCGTATCCTGGCCTGCGCCGCCCTCTGCGAGGGCGAATACGGCATCTGCGGCCTGTTCCTCGGCGTGCCGTGCCTGATCAGCGGCAAGGGACTTGAGCGCATCTGCGAGATCACGCTCACCCACGACGAACGGGTCATGCTCCAAAAAACGGCCGCCGGCGTGCGAAAGACGGTCGGAGAGACCAAGCTCTAAATCAGATTCTTGCTGTTGCGCCGCCTTGAGCAAAACGGGGGCGGCGCCCGGTGTTTTTGCCGATGAAACTATTCACGAACCTTTTCCTGTCGTCGGTGGGCAAAAAGTACCTGATGGCGGCAACGGGATTCATCCTGTTCCTGTTCGTCCTGGGGCATCTGGCGGGCAACCTGCAGATCTTCCTGGGCCCGGAGGCGATCAATCGCTACGGCCATTTCCTGCAATCCAACATCGAGGTGCTCTGGCCGGCGCGGATTGCCCTGCTGCTCATGGTGGGGGTGCATCTGTGGGCCGCCGCCACGCTGACAGTCGAGAACTGGGCAGCCCGGCCGCAAGGCTACGCCCGGTATGTGTCTGTGGGCTCGACCTGGGCGTCGCGGCACATGCTGATGAGCGGGCTGATTATCCTGGTCTTCGTCATCTACCATATCCTCCATTACACGAGCGAGGTGAAGGCAGTGAATCTGACCGGCCGGGGTTTTGTGGGGCTGATGGATTCGGAGAAGCGGCACGACGTCTTCCGGATGATGGTGCTCGGCTTCAGCAACGGGTGGGTGTCGGGTTTTTACATCCTGGGCATCGGTTTGCTGTGCCTGCACCTGAGCCATGGGGCCAGCAGCATGTTGCAGTCATTGGGCTGGAGAAGCGAGGCCTACCGGCGCTGTTTGGACAACCTGGCGCGCGGGGTTGCAGTGCTCGTATTTGCGGGCTACATCTCGATCCCAGTGGCGATTCTGCTCGGCTACGGAAAATGAAGGAGCCGATGCAAAATAACTTGAACCCTATGAAATTGGACGCACACATCCCTTCGGGCCCGCTGGCTGCCAAGTGGGACAAGCACAGATTCGAGATGAAGCTGGTCAACCCGGCCAACAAGCGCAAATTCGAGGTCGTCGTGGTCGGCAGCGGGCTGGCGGGGGCCTCGGCGGCGGCGTCCCTGGCCGAGCTGGGTTACCAGGTCAAATGCTTCTGTTTCCAGGACAGCCCGCGGCGGGCCCACAGCATTTCGGCCCAGGGCGGCATCAATGCGGCCAAGAATTACCAGAACGACGGCGACAGTGTCTATCGGCTCTTTTACGACACGATCAAGGGCGGAGATTTTCGGTCGCGCGAGGCCAACGTGTATCGGCTGGCCCAAGTCAGCGCCAACATCATCGACCAGTGCGTGGCCCAAGGCGTGCCCTTCGCGCGGGAGTATGGCGGCCTGCTGGCCAACCGCTCGTTCGGCGGGGCTCAGGTCTCGCGGACGTTTTATGCCCGCGGCCAGACCGGCCAGCAACTGCTCCTGGGGGCCTACCAGGCCCTGTGCCGGCAGATCGGCTGCGGAGCCGTGCAGATGTTCCCGCGCATGGAAATGCTGGACCTCGTGGTGATCGAGGGCCAAGCCAAGGGCATCGTCGCCCGCAACCTGGTTAGCGGCGAAATCACCTCTCACCCGGCCGAGGCCGTAGTGCTGGCCAGCGGCGGCTACGCCAACGTCTTTTTCCTCTCCACCAACGCCAGGGGCTGCAACGTCACTGCCACCTGGCGCGCCTGCAAAAAGGGCGCCCTCTTTGCCAACCCCTGCTTCACCCAGATTCATCCCACCTGCATCCCGGTCAGCGGTGAGCACCAGTCCAAGCTCACGCTCATGTCCGAGTCGCTCCGCAACGACGGCCGCGTCTGGGTCCCCAAACGCGTCGAGGATTGCCCCAAGCCGCCCGGCGCCATTCCCGAGCCAGACCGCGATTACTATCTGGAGCGCAAATACCCGAGCTTCGGCAACCTGGCGCCCCGCGACATCTCCTCCCGCGCCGCCAAAGAGGTCTGCGAGAGCGGGCGCGGCGTTGGCCACGGCGGACGGGGGGTTTACCTGGATTTTGCGGAGGCCATCCAGCGGCTGGGCGAGCCGGTCATCCGGGAACGCTACGGCAACCTCTTCGACATGTACGAGAAGATTACGGGCGAGAACGCCTACCAGGCGCCGATGCGCATTTACCCGGCGGCGCATTATGTGATGGGCGGGCTGTGGGTGGACTACAACCTGATGAGCAATCTGCCCGGCCTGTTCGTCATTGGGGAAGCCAACTTTTCCGACCACGGCGCCAACCGCCTGGGAGCCAGCGCGCTCATGCAGGGCCTGGCCGACGGCTACTTCATCCTGCCCTACACCATCGGCAACTACTTTGTCTCCGCCAAGCCGGCCAAGGTCCCCGCCAGCCACCCTGAGTTCAAGAAGGCGGAGCAGCAGGCCAATGCCCTCATTGCGCGGCTCTTATCAGTCAAGGGCAAGCGCACCGCCATGTCGCTGCACCGCGAGTTGGGCAAACTGCTCTGGGACAAATGCGGCATGGCTCGCAACGAGGCCGGCTTGAAGGAGGCGCTCAAACGCATCCCCGAACTGCGCGCGGAATTCTGGAACGATGTCTGTGTCCCCGGTGAGGGCGGCGAACTCAACCAAGCGCTGGAGTACGCCGGCCGCGTGGCTGATTTCATGGAGTTTGCCGAGCTGCTTTGCCTGGACGCGCTGGGCCGCCGCGAATCGTGCGGCGGCCATTTCCGCGAGGAATTCCAAACCCCGGATGGGGAGGCGCTGCGCGACGACGAGAATTTCGCTTATGTGGCCGCCTGGCAGTACCAGGGTCCAGACCGGCCCCCGGTGATGCACAAAGAACCCCTGGTCTATGAAGAGGTCCACATGAGCACGCGGAGCTACAAATGACGACTTTGGCATGAACCTGACACTGAGAATTTGGCGGCAGAAAAACGGGCAGACTCCCGGCCAATTGGAGACCTGCGAGGCCAAAGACGTCTCGCCGGACATGTCTTTTCTGGAGATGCTCGACGTGGTCAACGAAGGGCTGATCCAGCGCGGCCAGGAACCGATTGCCTTGGATTCGGATTGCCGCGAAGGCATCTGCGGGATGTGCTCGCTGGTCATCAACGGCATTCCGCACGGCGGCCAGCGCGGCACCGCCACCTGCCAGCTCCACATGCGGCACTTCAAAGACGGCGAAACCATCATCATCGAGCCCTGGCGCGCCCGGGCCTTTGCCATTCTCAAAGACCTTGCCGCCAATCGCAGCGCCCTGGACCGCATCATCCAAGCCGGCGGCTTCATCTCCGTCAACACCGGCGGCGCGCCCGACGGCAACGCGCTCCCCGTGTCGAAGGAAACCGCCGACAGCGCGATGGACGCGGCGGCGTGCATCGGCTGCGGCGCCTGTGTCGCCGTCTGCAAGAACGCCTCCGCCATGCTCTTCGTGGCGGCCAAGGTCTCCCACCTCAACCTCCTGCCCCAGGGCAAGGCCGAAAAAGACCGCCGCGTCCTCCACATGGTCCGGCAGATGGACGCCGAGGGCTTCGGCAACTGCACGGTTACCGGCTCCTGTGAGGCCGTTTGTCCCAAGGAAATCAGCCTCGCCTTCATCGCCAGAATGAACCGCGACTACGGAGCCGCCCTGCTCAACAATCGTTGAAACGCCGGCCCCGGGCTTAGTGGTCATGAACATAAATACGATGACGTTCGCGGCAAGGGATTTTTGGCGCAGGCAAGGCGCGAGCGACGAGCATACCCTCCACGGGTCTGTGAGGAGCGAGCAACGCCGCCTGCGCCAAAAAGACCTGCCGCCCTCCGACTGCGGCAGCCCTCTGCCGCTTTCGTGTCCCCAGGGTCCAAAAAGCGGCAGAGGGCTGCCGCAGTCCAAAACGCTTCGCGCCCGGCGACGCCCCTCTGGTTCGAGGGCCACATATCAAGATTTATCCGTGTTCATCGGGGCTGGAACCTGCCGCGGGCGCCTTGGCGGCGCGGGGGCCTTTGCGTTTTTGGACCGCCTGCCTGAGGAGGTACTCGATTTGGCCATTGACGCTGCGCAGTTCGTCCCTGGCCCAGGCCTCCAGGTCGGCCCAGAGCGCCGGGTCGATGCGCAGGAGGAACGGTTTGCGGCCAGCCATGCCCAGCTCAGGTGTAGAGGGTCCCCGTGTTCACGACCGGGTGTACCTCCGCCTCGCCGCAGAGCACCACCATCAGGTTGCTCACCATGGCCGCCCGCCGGTCGTCGTCCAACACGACGACTTGCTTGGCGGCCAATTCTTTGAGGGCCATGTCCACCATGCTGACGGCGCCCTGGACGATCTTCTGCCGGGCGGCGATCACGGCCTCGGCCTGCTGGCGGCGGAGCATCGCCTGGGCGATCTCCGGCGCGTAAGCCAGGTGCGTCAGGCGCGCTTCCTCGATCTGCACGCCGGCCTTGTCCAGGCGCGCCTGCAATTCCTGCTTGAGCGCCTGGGACACTTCGTCCATCCCGCTGCGCAACGTCACCTCGTGCTCTTCCCCATAGTCGTAGGCATACGAACTGGCCAGGTGCCGGATGGCCGACTCGCTCTGCACCCGCACATAGTTCTCGTAATCGTCAACGTCGAAGGCCGCTTGCGCTGTATCGTTCACCCGCCAGACAACCACGGCGGCTATCTCGATCGGGTTGCCCCGGTTGTCGTTGACCTTGAGTTTCTCGCTGTTGAAATTGCGGGACCGCAGCGAAAACTTGAATCGGGTCCGCCGCTTGAACCCTGCTGCCACTGCTGCAATACCGGCCGGCTTGCCCGCCGCCGCGCCCGCCTCGGCCAGGCCCTGCGCGAACATGCCGGGCCTGCCGGGCCATTCGAGTAAAATGGGTTGCCCCAATGAAAACCCGGGGTCCGCACCGTGCCCCTGTAGGCGCCAAACAGGACCAGCACCCTCGCCTCGTTCGGCTGCAATGCGAAAAAGCCGAAGAACATCAGGATGGAGGCGAGTTCGACCAGGATGGAGATGATCAATAGACTCCACACCGGGTGCTCCATGTCCCTGACTCCAGCCACGATTGAGTAAATCAACAGCGCAATTGCCCCAAGAAAGAGGACCACGACAATCGGCAGCATCACCCAGCCGTTGAGGACGTTGACGACTCGCTCACGATTAGTGGAGGTATCAGGAGTGTTCATAAGAGCATTGGCGCAGGCAGTTCATATGTTCATCGCTATCATGTTGATATCATAATGCAATCGCACTGGCAAGTCCAATTCG
Organism: uncultured bacterium; assembly: GCA_963749495.1. Classification (GTDB taxonomy): domain Bacteria; phylum Verrucomicrobiota; class Verrucomicrobiia; order Limisphaerales; family UBA8199; genus CAVQND01. The sequence goes on along the minus strand of CAVVMW010000006.1, from coordinate 353,810 downwards.
CACCTCTGTTTGTAATCGACTCTGCATCAGGTGCCATCAAAAGCGTCGGGAATGCGCCTCGGGGGTTTTGTCCCGGAGGGACATCTGACAATAGCCCGGCGTTTCAACGCCAGGGAGGCCGCAAAAGGGGCCCTCGTCCCGAAGGGACGACTGAGAACACTCCTTGCTTTCAGCCGTCCCTTCGGGACGGACCTGCTCCTTGGGTCCGCTCACCCGGCGTTGAAACGCCGGGCTATTGTCGGAAGCCCCTTCGGGGCAAGAAAGCGCCGTGGGCTGACTGAAGGTCTTAATCGCGCCCCAGCGCATCGATCTTTCGCGAAGCGCGTGGAGTGCGGCGCATGCCGCCGCTCTTCGAACCCACGTCTTGCGGCGTTCGAACGCCAGAGCGTCCCGATGCCGAATCGGGACGCACTCCAGGCGCTTCGCGAGTAGGGACGCGCGTCCCTGGCTCTGGATAAGGATATCCTCAGGCGCCCTTGGCCGCCGAGATTTCCAGCATCCGCTGGATGGGCAGGCGGGCGCGGCGGATGAGGTCGGCGCTCAATTCGATGCTGGGGGCCAGGCGCTTCATACAATCGCGGAGTTTTTCCAGGGTGTTGAGTTTCATGAACTTGCACTCGCTGCAGCGGCAGGGGTCGGTGGGGGCGCGCAGGGCATCGAAGGCGGGGGCGCAGATGAATTGCTTGCCCGGGCACTCCTTGTTGAGGCGGTGGAGGATGCCCGATTCGGTCACGACGATGAATTGGCTGGCAGGGCTGGTCTTGCAGTAGGCGATCATCTTCTCGGTCGAGCAGACCACATCGGCGAGCTGGCGCACCTCGCGGAGGCATTCGGGATGGACAACGACTTTGGCGTCCGGCAAGGAGCTGCGAAGGCGCAGGAGGCTCTCGCGCCGGAACTCGACGTGGGCGTAGCAATTGCCGCGCCACAGGGTCATTGGGCGCCCGGTCTGCTCGATGACCCAGGCGCCCAGGTTCTCGTCCGGCACGAAGAGCAGGTCCCTGTCCGCAGGGGCAGCCTGGACGACGCGGACGGCATTGCCGCTGGTGCAAATCACGTCGCTGAGGGCCTTGACCTGGGCGCTGCAGTTGATGTAGGTGATGGTGTAGAAGCGGGGATTGGTCTTTTGGAACTCCGCCAGTTTGTCCGCCGGGCAACTCTCCTCCAGCGAGCAGCCGGCGTCTTTGTCCGGCAGCAGCACGAGCTTGTCCGGGTTGAGGATCTTGGCCGTTTCGGCCATGAAGTGGACGCCGCTGAAGACGATGACGTTCCGACTTGGTCCGGGCGGCCTGCTGGGAGAGGCCGAGGGAATCGCCGACGAAATCGGCGATGTCCTGGATTTCGGGGACTTGGTAGTTGTGGGCCAGGATGACGGCGTTAAGCTGCTTCTTGAGGACGAGGATTTCGCGCGACAGGGCGTCGAGCTGTGCGCGGGGCACGGGCCGGCGCACCGGGACGAGATCAGTTCCCGGGGCCTGGGTTTCAGTCAAATTGACCATGACCAGAAGGTAAACTTGGCCCCCGGTCGGCGTCAATGAGGGCGGGAGGTAGAATGACGAATGACGAATGACGAGTGACGAATGACGAACCAAGGGACAAAAGGGACGAGAAGAAGAATGACGAATGACGAATGACGAATGACGAAAAACGAACCAAGGGACAAAAGGGACACAAGCGACGAAAGGGACCGCGCCGTCGCCACTTCGTCATTCGTCATTCGTCATTCGTCATTCGTCATTCGTCATTCGTCATTCGTCATTCGTCATTCGTCATTCGTCATTCGTCATTCGTCATTCGTCATTCGTCATTCGTCATTCGTCATTCCCCACTCCCCCTCTCACTGACATCCTCGGCGCACGTTTCACGTTTCACCTTTCACGTTCCGTCGGAACCTGCCCCGCATCTCCCCTCTTGCCAAGAGCGGGGCCGGCTTGTTTAATCGGCGCGTGCAGCAACAACAAACACTCAATGGCCCCGCCAGTTTTTCGGGCATTGGCCTGCACGGCGGGAACCGGGTGACCATGACGTTTCTGCCGGCGCCGCCCAACACCGGCATCCGGTTTCGGCGGGTGGACCTGGAGGGGGCGCCCGAAATCGAGGCGCGCATCGAGAACGTGGCGGAGACCGAACGTTCCACGACCCTGGCCAAGGGCAACACGCGCGTCCATACCGTCGAGCACGTTCTGGCGACGCTCGCCGGGTGCGGCATCGATAACGCCGTCATCGAGCTGGACAGCAATGAGCCGCCGATAGGCGACGGGAGCGCGCGCGAGTATTGCCGCATGGTGCAGCGGGCGGGCACGGTGCCGCAGGAGGAACGGCGGGACCCTTACACGGTCACCAGCCCGATCGAGCTCAAGATGGGTGACACGGTCATGGCCCTGTTCCCCGACGAGGGTTTCAAGCTCACCTGCACCAGCGCGGACAAGCAGGGGCGCTTCACCCAGCACTACAGCGTCGAGTTGACCCCGCAGACCTGGGAGCGCGAGCTGGCGCACGCCCGGACGTTCTGCTTCTTCGAGGAGATCGAGTTTCTGATCCGCAACGGGCTGATCAAGGGCGGGAGCCTTGAGAACGCCGTGGTCATCCGCGACGATGCCGTGCTGACCAACGAGCCGCTGCGGTATCCCGAGGAGTTCGTGCGCCACAAGATGCTGGACATCCTGGGTGACCTCTCGCTGCTGGGCCGGCCGCTCCAGGGCCATCTCATTGCCGTCAAGCCCGGCCACGCGGCCAATTGCGAACTGGTCCGCCGCATCCTGGCGCAGACGCACAAGGCCTTCATGGGCGCCCCACCCCGCCCGCCGGCCAAGACCTCGCCCCAGGCCGATGCCCGCGCCCAAACGCCCCCGCCCGAGGCCGACGCCATGGACACCGCCGCCGTGATGCGCCTGCTGCCCCATCGCTCCCCGTTCCTGATGGTGGACCGGGTGCTCAAGATCGAGGGCAACTTCATCACCGCCCTCAAAAACGTGACCTCCAACGAGCCCTTCTTCCAGGGCCATTTCCCGGGCCACCCCATCATGCCGGGGGTGCTCCAACTCGAAGCCATCGCCCAGGCAGCCGGCATCCTGATGTACAAGCGCGTCGGAGACCCCGGCAAGATCGCCTATTTCATGTCCGCCGAGCAGGTGAAATGGCGCAAGCCGGTCTTCCCCGGGGACGCTCTGCTCATCGAGGTCGAGTTGCGCAAGATCCGGGGCAAGATCGGCAAGGCCAAGGGCCTCTGCAGGGTGCAGGGCGAGGTCGTGAGCGAGGCGGAGGTGACGTTCATCATATCGGACGCCCTGGCCTGAGGGCCGACCCGCGACAATCACACGGCCAACGCCATTTCAACCACGGATGAACAGGATTCACCCCACAGCGGTTGTCCATCCCAAGGCGCGGATGGGCCAGGAGTGCGAACTGGGCCCCTACTGCGTTATCGGGGAGCACGTCGAACTGGGAGACGGCTGCCGGCTCCATTCGCACGTGGTCATCGAGGGCCATACCCGGCTGGGCCGGGGCAACGAGATCTTTCCCTTCGCCAGCATCGGCCTGCGCACCCAGGACTTGAAATGGAAGGGCGGCCTGACCCGGACCGAGATCGGCGATTCCAACATCATCCGGGAGTGCGTGAGCATCCAGAGCGCCACCGGGGATGGTGAGGTGACGCGGGTCGGCTCGTTCAACGCCCTTCTGGCTTACTCCCACGTCGCCCACAACGTGACCCTGGGCGACCACGTCATCATGTCCAACGCCGCGACGCTGGGGGGGCATGTGGTGGTCGAGGATTACGCGGTGGTCGGCGGGTTGGCGGCGGTCCACCAGTTTTGCCGCATCGGCAAGCTCTCCATGATTGGGGGTTGCTCGAAGGTCGTGCAGGATGTCGTCCCCTTCATGGTGACGGACGGCAACCCCGCCGAGACGCGCTCGATCAACAAAGTGGGCCTGCAGCGCCACGGAGTGCCCCGGGCGACCCAAGCCGCCCTGCGCCTGGCCTGCAAGATCCTCTTCCGGGAAGGGCTGGCCATCCCCGCGGCCTTGGCGCGCATCGAGCAGGACCTGCCGCCCCTGCCCGAACTCCAGCACCTGGCCGGCTTTGTCCGCGCCAGCCAGCGCGGCATCAGCAGGTGAACGAAACGGCCCGTCTCACCTGCGCCGCAGCCGCACCAGGGTCGTCCGGACGTAGCCCAGCCAAATCAGGGCCAGGAAGCCGATGATCACGGCCTGGCCGAGCACCGGAAAGCTGTAGCAGAGGAAGGCCATGATTCCGCAAAAGATTGTCGCTTTAATCAGATCCACAAGGTCCATACATTTGAACTCATGCCGAAGGAACCATCACGCTGTCATTTATATCGGATGAATCTCGCACTGCTTTAGAACGGCGCAAGCCCAAGGCGCGCGGATGGAGGTTACTTACCAGCAAGACCTGCCGGCCGCAAGTGTGCGTTTGGACGCACAGGCCCCCTTTTATCTGCCCCGGGCGGGGAAAAGTGCTTGCCCTGGGGCGGGCAGGTGCTATGGTTCCGGGTCTTTGGATTGAGAACAGGACTTGTATGGCGAGAATTTGCGAACTGACAGGCAAGGGCCCGATGAAGGGCAGCATCATTTGGCGGAGTGGCAAGGCCAAGAAGAGCGGCGGCATCGGCACACACATCACCGCCATCACAAAGCGCCGTTTTCTGCCCAACCTGCAGCGCGTCAAAGCCATCGTCGACGGCGAGGTGCGCTACATGCGCGTTTCGACCCGCGCCATCAAGAAGGGGCTGATTGTCAAAGCCCCCAAGCGGACCTGGAAGAAGGGCGAAGCCGCAGCGGCGGCCAGCAAGTGACGTTGCTGCGGGGTCACTGTCCCGGTGCGCCCGGAGGCACCGCTGCACAGAGCCTGCCCCGAAAATTCAGATTCCGGACCTTTGTCGCAGCCTTTGTCGGCGCCTTTGTCGAGAAATGGCCAATCCGACAAAGGTGCCGACAAAGGCTGCGACAAAGGTCTCCATAGGAGCGCGGACGCCTCGTCCGAGTGTTCCGGTCCTCACTCCCTCCCTGGTCCGTTCTCGCTGCGCCTTGCTTTCCAATCTATTTGGCCGCCTTGGCCGCCGCGGTTGCCTTGACGCGCTTGTAAACGTCCACGCCCGGCTTTTGCTGGTCGTGTTGTTTGTCGAAATTCATCGCCACCGACCAGGTGTCCTCATCGAGGACGTAAATGAGGGTGTATTCGTCGTCGACGTCATCCAGGTTGTCGGCCGATTGCCCGCCGCGGATGTGAGAGAAGCGGATCGAGTTGAACGGCCCGAGCTTTTGGAGTTTAATGTCGCCCTCGGCATGAATGGCGACCTGATCGTCGGAGCCGATGATCTGGAAGATGAACTTGTCCTTCTTGACCTCGATGGTTTGAGTGAAGCTCTGGCCCTGGTCGTTGGTCTTCTTGACCAACCATTTTCCCGCCAGGGCAGCCGAATCGTCGGCGGCCAGGACGGTGCAAGTTGTCCAGAACAACGCGGCGGCGGAGATACTCAAGAGCAATCGTTTCATAAGGATGAGCTTTTTTAGACTTGCCGGGATACTGGCCCGCCCCGGCCCCGCCGTCAAGTCAGGACCAGAAATATGTGGCATCAGCTTGTATTTCTGCCAGATTGCCTCTCGACGGGAACAGAACATGGAGATGCGCAAGAAGAAAATGGAGAAAGCCAGGAGGCCCCGAGAAGCCCGCATGGTTTTGGACTGCGCCAGTCCTCTGGCGCTTTGTCCCTCCCAGCGGTCGGAAAAGCGCCAGAGGACTGGCGCAGTCCAAAACGCTTCGCGAACCGGGCGTCGTGTGCCGTTATCGGGAAGCGCCTGGGTTTTGCTGATCTTTTTCCTGGCCTTCCTGGTCTTGCCGGAGGCCCCAGCGCGGGCCAGGGACATCACGCTCCTGAACGCCTCTTACGACCCCACGCGCGAGTTTTACCAGGAGTTCAACGCCGCCTTTGCGAAGTATTGGCAGGCCAAGGCAGGCGACACGGTGACGGTCCAGCAGTCTCACGGCGGGTCCGGCAAGCAGGCGCGGGCGGTCATCGACGGACTGCCGGCCGACGTGGTGACGCTGGCGCTGGCATACGACATCGATGCGATTGCCGAAAAAGGCAAACTGCTCCCAGTGGATTGGCAGGGGCGCCTGCCTTACCACAGCTCGCCTTACACCTCGGCCATCGTGTTCCTGGTCCGCAAGGCCAATCCCAAGGCCATCAAAGACTGGGACGACCTGGTCCGGCCTGGCGTGTCGGTCATCACGCCCAACCCCAAGGCCTCCGGGGGCGCCCGCTGGAATTACCTGGCGGCCTGGGGTTTTGCCTTGAAGCAATACGGCCAGGACCAGGCCAAGGCGCGCGAGTTCGTGGCCCGGCTTTATAGGAACGTGCCGATCCTCGACTCCGGCGCTCGAAGCCGCCGCCACGACCTTCGTGCAGCGCGGCATCGGCGACGCCCTCATCACTTGGGAGAACGAGGCCATGCTCTGCCTCAAGGAATCCCCCAAAGCCCAATACCAGATCGTGCTCCCCTCGCTCAGCATCCTGGCCGAGCCGCCGGTGGCGTGGGTGGACAAGCTCGTCGAGCAGCACGGCACCGGCGCCGTGGCCCGGGCCTACCTCGAATACCTCTACTCGCCCGAGGGCCAGGAGATTGCCGCCCGGCATTTCTTCCGGCCCCGCCTCGAAACCATCGCGCAGCAGCACGCCGCCGCCTTTCCCAAGCTCAACCTGTTCACCATCGATGAGGTCTTTGGCGGCTGGCAGAAGGCGCAAAAAATCCATTTCAGCGAAGGCGGCGTGTATGACCAACTGCTCGGCAACCGGCGATGAATGACAAGAAATTCAACGCCTTGCCCGGTTTTGGCCTGACCCTGGGCTTCACGTTGTTTTACTTGAGCGCGCTGGTCCTGGTGCCGCTGGCCGGGCTGGTGTGGCGCGCGCTGGGGCTATCCTGGGCGGACTTCTGGCGCCTGGCCACCACGGAGCGGGCGCTGGCCGCCTACCGCCTGACCTTTGGCACGTCGTTGCTGGCGGCAGTGGCCAATGCCGTCTTCGGCACGCTGCTGGCGTGGGTGCTTGTCCGTTACCGGTTCCCGGGGCGCAGGCTCATCGATGCGATCGTGGACTTCCCGTTTGCCCTGCCGACCGCCGTAGCGGGGCTGACGCTGGCCAACCTCTTTGCCGCCAACGGCTGGCTGGGCCGTTACCTGGTGCCGCTGGGCATTCAAGGGGCGTACACGCGGCTGGGCGTGGTGATCGCCCTCACGTTCGTTGGGCTGCCCTTTGCCGTGCGCACGCTCGAACCGGTCTTGCGGAGCCTGGAGCCCGAGGTCGAGGAGGCGGCCGCCACGCTGGGCGCCCGGCGGCTCCGCACCTTCGTGAGCGTCATCGCCCCCACGGTGCTCCCGGCGGTCGTCACCGGGTTTGCCTTGGCCTTCGCCCGCGCCATTGGCGAATACGGCTCGGTCGTGTTCATTTCCGGCAACTTGCCGTTCAAGACCGAGATTGCCCCCTTTCTCATCGTCATGCGCCTGGAGGAATTCGATTACGCGGGCGCCGTGGCGCTGGCGGTCGTGCTGCTGGTGGTCTCGTTCCTCCTGCTGGCCCTGATCAACGTGCTCGAACAATGGACCAGCCGCTTTCTGCGCCAGGCGCAAACGTGACCCTTTGAAATCTGAAACTTCAAATTTCAAATCTCAGATGCGAACATCCGCGCGAAAACCGAGCATCGAGGCCTCCAGGCGGGGCATGGAAAAGCCGGCCGCGGCCCGGTGGCTCCTGATCGCGGTGGCCCTGGCGTTCTGCGCTGTCTTCCTGCTGCTGCCGCTGGCCAACGTGTTTGCCCAGGCGCTCTCGCGGGGTTGGGCCTATTACCGCCAGGCGCTGGCGCACCCGGACTCCTGGGCGGCCATCCGCCTGACGTTGTGGGTGGCGGCGATCAGCGTGCCGCTCAATGTCCTGTTCGGCCTGGCCGCCGCCTGGGCGATAGCCAAATTCGAGTTCCCCGGCAAATCCCTGCTGGTGACGCTCATCGATCTGCCCTTCTCGGTCTCGCCCGTGGTGGCGGGACTGATGCTTGTGCTGCTCTTTGGCCGGCAGGGTTTCCTGGGGCCGTGGCTCCAGGCCCATGACGTCCAGGTCATCTTCGCGGCCCCAGGCATCGTCCTGGCCACCGTCTTCATCACCCTGCCCTTCGTGGCGCGCGAACTCATCCCAGTGATGCAGGCCACCGGCTCCGAGCAGGAAGAGGCGGCCCTGACGCTCGGCGCCAACGGCTGGGTGACCTTCTGCCGCGTCACCCTGCCCTCGGTCAAATGGGGCCTGCTCTACGGCATCATCCTTTGCAACGCCCGGGCCATGGGCGAGTTCGGCGCCGTCTCGGTCGTCTCAGGCCACATCGCCGGGCAGACCGATACCATGCCCTTGCGCGTCGAGAAGCTCTTCAACGAATACAATGCCCCGGCCGCCTTCGCCGTATCCAGCTTGCTGGTCCTGCTGGCGCTGCTTACCCTGGGCCTCAAGACGCTCCTGGAATGGCGCCAGGCGCGCGCCTACGCCCACGCAGAGCGGCAGGAGTAAATGACGAATGACGAATGACGAAGGACGAAGGACATCTGGCCAGGGATGAGGGGCGAGGGCGGAGGTTCACTCGTCTGCCTCCCGCCGCTTCGTCATTCGTCATTCGTCATTCGTCATTCTCGTCCCTCCCTTGAGCATCGAACTGAAAAACGTGACCAAGCGGTTCGGCGACATTGTTGTCGTGAGCGACGTCACGTTTTCCGTCAAGGAGGGGGAGTTGATGGCCTTGCTGGGGCCCAGCGGCGGAGGCAAGACGACCGTCCTGCGGATGATCGCCGGCCTGGAGATGCCCACCGGCGGCGACATCTTCATCCGGGGGCAACGTGTCAACGAGGTCTCGGTGCAACGCCGCAACATCGGGTTCGTGTTCCAGAATTACGCGTTGTTCAAGAACATGAACGTCGCAAAAAACATCGCCTTCGGCCTGAAGATCAAGAAGTGGAAACAGGCGGACATCCGGGCACGGACGGCCGAGCTCATGGGCTTGTTCGGGCTGCACGGGCTGGAGCGGCGCTTCCCGCACCAGCTCTCCGGGGGGCAGCGCCAGCGCGTGGCCATCGCGCGCGCCCTGGCCCCCAAGCCGGACGTGCTGCTGCTGGATGAGCCGTTTGGCGCGGTGGACGCCAAGATCCGCCAGGAACTGCGCGAGTGGCTGGTGAGGCTCCATGGCGACTTGAACCTGACCACCATCTTCGTCACGCACGACCAGGAGGAGGCGCTGGAGGTGTCCAATCGCATCGTCATCTTCTCGCGCGGCCTGCTCGAACAGGTCGGCACGCCCCGCGAGGTCTATGACCAGCCCGCCAACGAATTCGTCGCCCGCTTCATCGGGGCCATGAACATCCTCGAATTGCAGGTGCGCAATGGCGCCGCCTGCGCCGGCGAGCTGGAATTCCCGGCCCACGGACTGGCCGAAGGCCAAAAACTGCGCATCGGCTTCCGCCCCTACGCTGTCCAAATCTCCTCCGACCTGACTCAATACCGCTACCACGCCGTGCTGCGCCACACCTTCTTCCTGGGGGTGCTGCTGCGCGTCGAACTCGAGCTGCCCAGCGGCCTGACCCTCCGCGCCCGCATGACCAAGGAAGAATACTCTCACCAGGGCCTGGCGGACGGCACCGAGGTCTCCTTCCAAATCCCTCAATACCGCGTCCTGGCCAAAGAGACCGCCCCCCTCTCCCCCGAGAGCCAACTGGCCTACCAGCCCCCGCCGACGATGGGAGAAAACATCTGAGGAGGGCAGAGAATGACGAATGACGAATGACGAATGACGAATCAGTAGTTGGTCATCGGCCGTTGTTATTCGTCATTCGTCATTCGTCATTTCCCTTCCACCCCCTTGAGGTAGGCCAGCACCAATTCCGGCAAGTCGCTGCTGTAGCCGCCTTCCAGAGCGCTGAAGACGGGCAGGCCCGGCTGCCGCAGCCGCCCGCCCAGCCAATAGTAATCCTCCGCCTCGAGGCCCATCTGGCCCAGCGGGTCCCGGGCGTAGGCATCGAAGCCGGCGCACACGGCGATGAGTTCGGGCTTGAGGCCCAACAGGTGCTCGAGAGCGTCGGCCAGGACCCGGCGATGTTCGACCCGAGACGTGCCCGGCGGCAGCGGGTAATTGAAGCAATTGTTGCCCACGTTGCGCGTCCCGGTGCCCGGATAGCAAGGAAACTGGTGAATCGAGCACACCGCCGCGCCCGGTTTGTTCAGGAGGATCGATTCGGTCCCGTTCCCGTGATGGACGTCGAAGTCGAAGACGGCGATGCGTTGCGTGCCGGTGGCCAGGGCCTCGAGCACCGCCGCGGCCACGTTATTGAGGTAGCAGAAGCCCATCGCCCGGTGGCGCGTCGCATGATGGCCCGGCGGCCGCATCAGGCTCAAGACCCCCTGGCCCGCCCGCGCAAGCCGTAGCGCCTCCAGCGCCGCCCCGACCGATGCGCGGGCATAGTCCCCGATGCCCGGCGCATACGGCGTGTCCGCATCGAAATCCTCCGGCTCCTCCAGCCGGGCCAGGTGCCTGGCGCTGTGGGCGCGCAGCAGGACCGACTCGTCGCACGGGCCCGGTTTGCTCCACTGGATGGCGAGGCCGGTCTGGTTGCGCAGCCGCCGGAGCGCCCCGCCGACGCGCTCGGGCCGCTCGGGATGGCCCGGGTGCGAAAAGCCCGTGCAGTGCTCGTCGGTGATGATCGTCATCGCGCCTCGTTTAACCACGCCCGCAAGGTTAAGCAAGTCAAATGTGAAGTATGAGCCGCAAGGTTTTGGACTGCGCCAGTCCTCTGGCGCTTTCGGATTCCCAGGCTCCAAAAAGCGCCAGAGGACTGGCGCAGTCCAAAACCTTGCGGCCCTTCCTTGTTCGCCCCTCGACCCTCGGCCCTCGACCCTCGACCATCTTGCTTCACCGCTCGATCACGACTTGCTCGCGCGGCAGCCACCCCTGCCTGAGCGGACCCGTGGCGACCTGCAGCCATTCGTCGTGCTGATCCAGCACCTGGAGTTCCGCGCCGTCGTGGACCGTGAAGGCCTCTTTGGATTCCTCGAACCAGCCGGCGTGGACCACGGCCTCGGGTCTCACGACGATGGCGATGCGAATGGCGCGGGATTGGTAGTGGGCAAGGGCCATACAGGCGGCCAGCACAACGGCCATCGCCCCCACCGCCCATACAAATGTCCGAAGGCTGGACTTGAGGGAGGGGCGCCATTGCAGGAGCGCCAGCAGCAGCAACAGCAGCCAGGCGGCGCCCGTCGCCAGCAGCGTCCACTCGTCCAGGCTCAGCCGCCCCAGCCAGCGCTGCCAGCGCCCGACCCCCAGGGTCGGTCCCTGCACCTGGTTGCGCGCGAACTGGAGGTTGGCCCGAACGTCCGGGTCGCGCGGGGTCAGCCGCTGCGCCTGGCGATAGGCCGCGATCGCGCGGCCGATCTCGCTGGATTTGAAAAAGGCATTGCCCAGGTTGAAGTAGAGCGCCGGCGAGGTCAGGCCGCTCCGGACCAGACTCTCGTAAGCCGTTGCGGCATCGGCGTACTTGCCTTGTTCATAAAGCTTGTTGGCGGCCTCGAAGCCGGCCTGCCGAGGCCCCTCGGCGCCGAGCGCCGCACAACCGAGCAATGGCGCGAGCAGCAACAGGCCGATGAGCACTGGAACCATGAACCGGAGGGGCCTCGCCAGGCGCGAAGCGTTTTGGACTGCGCCAGTCCTCTGGCGCTTTTTGGACCCTGGGGACGAGAAAGCGGCAGAGGACTGCCGCAGTCCAAAACCTTGCGGGCTCGGCGTCGGTTCGCGGAAATGGGCCGGTTGCGCGGCGTGGCTGGACGCTGCTGCGGCTCTCATAGCTCGAGGGCCTGGAGTTGGCGCAGGGCGGCTTCGAGTTTGGCAACCATCGCCGTCAGTTGCTGGCTGCTCCTGACCGGCGCATAGCGCGCCAGGTTGCAGCTCTGGAACAGCTCGTGGACTGCGGCGCTGACCTGCTCCGGCGCCCCGCGCGGGCGAAGGTGTTCTTCGATGACCGCCTCGGTGATGGCCGAGGCGGGCAGGTCCAGGCGCTCGCCCAATTGCTCCTGGAGCAGGCGAAAGAGGGTGGCAAAAAACGGCTCCGCCTGGTTCTGGGCCGCCAGGCGGCGGAGTTCGACCAGGCCGTCGCGAATGACCTGCGCCACCTGCCGGCGGCGCCGGAGGCGCGGATTGTTGGCCAGCCGATCGGCGCGCCGGCGCCAGGCCAGCGCCCAGACCCAGCCCAAGACCGGCACCGCTTGCAACAGGACAAACCAAGGCCGCCCGATCAGCGGAGGACCGGCCTGCGCCACCAGCCCCAGGCGTGGTTTGATGTGGACGATGTCCTGCGCCGACGGCGCGTCCTGGCCGGCGCGCGCGGACGCCACGATCGTGGGCGCGGCGACCGAACCGCCCGGCCGGACCACCAACGGCACCGCAGGGTGCGTCAGCGTCCGATAGCTCTGGGCCTCGGGATCGAAAAAGCTGAACGAAAACGCCGGCAACTCCTTCACCTCCGCGCCTTGGGGCACGACGATCTGCTCGAATTCCCTGGCCCCTTGCAGCCCGAACGGGTCCGAAGTCTCGACCGGTTTGGCCGTAGGCGGGAAGACCTTGAAATCCCGCCACCCGCCGGGCGGGTCGGGCAAGGCCAGCCCGTCCAGGGCGCCGCGCCCCTCGATTCGCACGCGCACAGTGATCGGATCGCCGGCCATCAGGTTGGTCGGACCGGCGGTGACGCTCATCGCATAATTGCCGACGGCGCCCTTGAAACCGGGCGGCACATTCTGGCTGGGCCAAGGCAGGCACTGCACGTTGGTGCTCTCGGTCGCCAGAACCATTTGCTTTTGTTCGCCCTCCGAGAAGGGGCTGCGCAAGCCGAACCGCTCGTAGAAGGGATCGCGGCGCCCGGCAGGCGACGGCAATTCCACAACCTCGTTGAACGTCACGGGGCCGAACTTGAGCAGCCCGGTCTTCACCGGTTTGAGGGTGAAGAGAAACGGCAGGCAATGATAGACCGCCGGCCCAATCCGCACGTTGCGCTGCGCTCCCGGCCGGAACTGCTGGCCGACGTTGAAGCCCTCGGCCGAGATCGGCCCCAGTTGCGGACGAGACGGGATGACGCCGTCGCGCACATAAAGGTCCACTTCCGCAATTGCGGGCTCGCCCAGGTAGAGCTGCTGCTTTGGAAGGGCCAGCTTGAGAAAGGCGGGCTGCGAGCCGGAGTTGATCGCCTCTGGCGTGGGCGCGCCCGGCTTGAGCACCGTGAGCTTGAGCGGTCGGGTGGTGAGCCGGGTCCCGTCCACGACGGCGGCAATGGATGGAATGGTGAAGTCGCCTGCCTGCACAGGCGTGACTTCAAAACTGTATGTGATCGAGCGAGCCATCACGCCGTTGTTGAAGCTGATTTGCTGCGAGGTCCCTGGGCCAACGAGCCGCAGGCCCGGTATGTTTGGCACGGCTGGCGCCTGGCCGGGGGCGCCCCCATCGAAGGCCAGCGACAAAGTGGCGCTCTCGCCCAGGGTGATCGTGTCGCGATCCAGCGAGGCGGTGAGTGTCGCGGCGCCGGCCACGGTCGCAAGCAGGGATGCGCACAGTACGGCCATTGCAACGCCCAGCCGAGACCCCAAGAGTCTCCGCCGGCTCGCGCGTACTACTTGGCGCCATGAATCCAGCATCTGCGTCAGCTTAATTTGCCCGGCGCTCAGGATAACGCAAGCTCCGCGCCTTGGCCGCCAGGCAACACAGTGACAGACGCTATATCAACAATTCACCCGGAGTTTTGTTCGGCCATCGGCCCTGGAAGTAGAGACCTGCGTACACCTTCGGATCGACCAGGATTCCGGCGGCCATCCTCTCGTTGAGCCATCGGTCAACCTCGGCGAGCGGGACTTCATGGACCTGAATCTGCTCCTGGCTGTCGCCCCCGCCGACTGTGACCCGGCGCAAGCCGGTGGCGAGCAGGAAGGTGACGATTTCCGAGGCCAGGCCCGCGGAGGGCGGGCCGCAGACCAGGCAGTGCAGTTGGCCCGCCTCGTAACCGGTCTCTTCCAGCAACTCGCGCCGCGCTGCTTCGACGACGCCCTCCGTGGCCTTTGCCGGGACATCGCCGGCCAGGCCGGCGGGCAGTTCGATGACCCGCGCCCCGACTGGGATGCGGTACTGCTCGGTCAGCACCAGTTTGCCATCACCAGTGACGGCGACTATCGCCACGGCCCCGGTCGTGCCGACGCGGTCGGCATACTCCCATCGGCCGAGCCTCAGCACGCGAAGGAACTTGCCTTCCCATTGGAGAATTGGACGCTCGTTCATTGGTAAAGGCTAAAGGCTAAAGGCTAAAGGCTGAAGGCTAAAGTCGAAAGAAACAGGGGATGGCGCCTCCCTTCCGCCTCTGTGCTTTAGCCTTCAGCCTTTAGCCTTTAGCCTTTAGCCTTTTCCTTTGCCGGTTGCGATTTGGAGGGTTCTAAGCTACTTAAAGCTCCATGCGATTCATTGGCAGCGTCATCGAGAAACTGCAGAGACATCCCAAGCGGATTGTTTTCCCGGAGGGCGCGGAGCCGCGTGTGCTCCAAGCGGCACGCCAGTATTATTCGTTGAGACTGGGCGCGCCGATACTGCTGGGGGAGCGGGGCCGGGTCAAAGAGATAGCGGCTGCGTTGAACGTCTCGCTGGAGGGCATCCGCATCATCAACCCGGCGGAGAGCGCCGAGTTGGAGAACTTTGCCCAGCGGTTCGAGGTGTTGCGGCGGTCCAAGGGGCTGCAGGGCCCCGAGGCGCGGGAGGCGATGCTCCAGCCCAATTATTTCGGGGCCATGATGGTGGCAATGCACCAGGCCGACGGGTTTGTCTCCGGGACCAACCAGATTAGCGGGGGGGTGCTGCGGCCGCTCTTTCAGATCATCAAGGTAGCGCCGCAGACGACCACGGCCTCCAGTTGCATGGTGATGGAGGTGGAGGACTCGCGCTTTGGCGAGAACGGGGTGTTGTTCATGGCGGATTGCGGGGTGATTGCGGATCCGACGGTCGAGCAACTGGCGGACATCGCGGTCTCGACGGCGCAACTGGCGCGGCACCTGCTCGGGGTGCGGCCCCGGGTGGCGCTGCTCTCTTTTTCCACCAAGGGCAGCTCGATGCACCCGTCGGCAGGCCGGGTGCGGGCGGCAACCGCGCTGGCCGAGAAACAGGCGGCGGACAAGAAGATGGAGGCGGATTTTGACGGCGAACTGCAGGCGGACACGGCGTTGGCGCCCGATATTGCGGCCCGCAAGCTGCCGGAGGGCAAACTCGGGGGCAGGGCCAACGTCTTGATCTTCCCTGACCTCAATTCGGGCAACATCGCCAGCAAACTGCTGCGCCATGTCTCCAGGGCCAACGCCTATGGACAGATCCTGCTGGGACTGGATCGGCCCGCCGCCAACGTCTCCCGCGGCTCCAACGCGCACAACGTCCTGGGCGTGGCCGCCATCGTGGGGGTTCAGGCGGTGGACTATCACCACCTCTACCCGGGTGCGGGCCAGACCCTGCCCGGGGAAGCATGAGCCTCGCTTTACTTTCGCTTTACTTTTGGCTTCACTTTTACACCAAGCCCCATTATTCTGAGCTTTGTGACAGTCGAAACGTTCAGGCCGGAGATCGCCGAAGCCATGGCGACATTCGAGAAATACGTCGTCTGCATCGATAAGACACCCGAGGACTTCGAGGCCTCGCTGATCTCGCTCCTGCACAAGGCCATCAAGGCCTACGACAACCGCGGGCCCCACCTCCGCCACGGCATCGCCCTGGACAGGCAGATCACGGTCATCCTCAGCCAGAACGAGAGCCCCCGCCCGCTCTGCGGCATCTATTTCAACCTCCACTCTCCCTACCAGAAGCAGGTCCTCTCCAAGACCGCCAGACCCATGAGCGAACCGATCGGCGGCGGCCAGGCCAAAGGCGAGGGGTAGTGGCCCGCACCTTTGTCGCAGCCTTTGTCGGATTGGCCAGTCTTCGACAAAGGTTGCGACAAAGGCTGCGACGAAGGTCGCCTCAGCCCCCAGACATCCCTCATCACTCAGGGTGCGCGCGCCTCATCCCCCAGTGCGGCCTCGCCTGCGGCCACATCGGCCACGATGTTGTCTTCGTACTGGGGGCCTGTGACTTTGACCTCACCCACCTTGAGGCCCTGGCGATAGAGGCTCAGGCGCTCTCCCATCGCCGGGAAGCGGCCGAGCGGGAAATTGAGCACCACGAATCGCCCGGCGGGATTGGCCTTGACGACCTTGCCAATCGGCGTCGTTTCCGGTGTAACGATGAGCTTCTGTCTCCCGCCCTGCACGTCCGGGAAGCCGGCGGCCCCGGCGGGGTGCTTGCTGCCGGCGCAACCGCAGGCCAGCACGATGAGCACTGAAACCACTACGGGCAATGCACGCATAAAACCAGTAAAATAACCTGCCGCACCCAGGTCAATGCACAAGTGAGGATTCAGAAAATCAGGCTCGCCAAACCGGGCGGGAGTGGGCATCTTGTGACGACTTAGGCAAATCATGTTCACAGGAACCTACACAGCAATCGTAACGCCGTTCCGAGACGGCCAGTTGGACCAGGCGGCCTTCGAGGGCCTCGTTCGGGCCCAAGTCGAGGGGGGAGTGGACGGCGTTGTGCCGGTGGGCACGACGGGCGAGTCGCCCACCGTCGATTACGAGGAGCACATCCGGATCATCGCGCTGGCGGTGAAATTCGCGGCCGGCAGGATCAAGGTCATCGCCGGCACGGGCGGCAACTCGACCAAGGAGGCCATCTACCTCACGCAGGAGGCCGAGAAGGCCGGGGCCGACGGTTCGCTCCAGGTGGCCCCTTATTACAATAAGCCGAGCCAGGAAGGGCTCTTTGAGCATTTCCGGCAGGTCGCGCTGCAGACGCGCCTTCCCCTGGTGCTCTATAGCATCCCCAGCCGTTGCGGCGTCGAGATCGGGGTCGAGACGGTTCGCCGCCTGGCCCAGGAATGCCCGAATATCGTTGGGCTCAAAGAGGCGGGCGGCAACGCGGACCGGGTCAGCCAATTGCGCGCCGTCCTGCCGGCCAGCTTCGCGGTCCTGAGCGGGGATGACTCGCTGACGCTTCCGTTCATGGCGGTGGGCGCACAGGGGGTCATCAGCGTGGCCTCCAACCTCATCCCGCGCCAGGTCGCCCAAATGGTCCGGGCCTTTGCCGCCGGCGATGCCAAGACCGCCCTTGAGTTGCACCGGAAATACTACCCGCTGTTCAAGGACCTGTTCATCGAGACCAATCCTGTGCCGGTCAAGGCTGCGCTGGCCATGCTCGGCCAAATCCAGGAGGAATACCGTCTGCCCCTGGTCCCGATGAGCCCGCGCAACCGCGACGCCCTCCAGGCCACCTTGAGGGCCTGCGGCATTCTCAGGCCATGACCCGTGCCGTCATCACGGGCTCCAAGGGCCTCATGGGCCGGACCCTCTCCGCTTGCGCCGCCCACCATCCCGACTTGCAGATTGTCGGCCAGATCGACCAGGGCGACGACCTCGCCACGGCGCTTGAGCCGGCCGATGTGGTCATTGACTTCAGTTCGCACACCGCCACGCCGGGCTTCGCCGCCTTGTGCGCCCGGCACAACAAGGCCATGGTCATCGGCACCACCGGCCATTCGGTCCAGGACCGCTCGCGCATCACGCAACTGGGCGCCCAAATCCCGATCGTCTTTTCCTCGAACTTCTCCACCGGCGTCAACGCCCTGTTTTGGCTGGCGCGCCGGGCGGCGGAGATCCTCGGTCCGGAATTCGACCTCGAAATCATCGAGACACACCATCGCCTCAAGCGGGACGCGCCCAGCGGCACCGCCCGGACGCTGGCCGAGATCCTGGCCGAGGTGCGGCGCCAGCCGCTGGACCGGGCGGCCCGCCATGGCCGCGCCGGGATCGTCGGCCAACGCACCGCCGAGGAGATCGGCATCCACTCGGTGCGCGGGGGCGATGTCGTGGGCGACCACACCGTCCTCTTTGCCGGCCTGGGCGAGCGCGTCGAGTTGACCCACAGGGCCTCCAGCCGCGAGACCTTCGCCAATGGCGCCTTGCGCGCCGCCGCCTGGGTCGTGCGCCAACCCCCGGGGGTCTATGATATGCAGGATGTCCTTGGACTCAGGGCCAGGTAGGCCGCCGTGCATGACCCGCCGCCAAGCGCAGTCCAAAACGCTGTCGCGCCCTCGTCCGGCCAGTCTGACGGGTCGGACGAGTCTGACCGGTCTGACAGGTCGGGCGAGTCCGACGCGAGCAGCCTTGAAGGATCGGCGGTCTGGTTTCGCCCGCTGGGTCTTCGTCGCCTTGGGGGCCAATCTCGGGGACTCCAGGCGCACCCTGCTCGAGGCCCTGGGGCGGTTGCGGGAGTTTTCCAGCGGGGCCGTGCGCACCTCGGCCTTATGGCAAAGCACGCCGGTGGATTGCCCTCCCGGCTCGCCCCTCTTCCTCAACGCAGTGGCCGGCTTTGCCCCGCGGCGGGGCCTGACCCCGGAATCGCTCCTGGCCCGGCTCCAGCAACTGGAGCGGGAATTCGGACGCCGCCCAAGACAGGTCCGGAACGAACCGCGCCCCCTGGACCTTGACCTGGTTGCCTTTGGCAACCAGGTGCGCGCCACCGACCGCTTGACCCTGCCCCATCCCCGCGCCCATCTGAGGCGGTTCGTGCTCCAGCCCCTGGCCCAAATCGCCCCCGGCCTGGTCCTGCCCGGACAATCCAGGACGGTCGCCGAGCTGCTGCAAGCCCTGCCGCCGGATTTGAACATGCGCGTGGCCGATTATGATTGCCATGGGGGCGGGGTTATCTTAAATTGTCGTCATGCAGACAACATATGTAAGGCGACCTTTAGAGACCAGAAGTGGGATTAATGGTCTGGGGAGCCACGCGGCCTCCGCCGTGCGGCGCCGGAGCGGCCGCGGACTGGGCGCCCTGGGCGGGTCCAAGCCCCTGCTGCCCAAGGCCCGGAACGGGGTCTCCCCCAACGGGGACCGGGGCCTCGTCGAGGCCCTGGTCAGCTCGAAGGTGTTCCAGGAATATGAGCGGGCGTTCGCCGAGGCGACGGGCATGCCTGTGGCGCTGCGGCCGGTGGAGAGCTGGCAGCTTCCGCATCACGGGCGGCGCAATGAAGGGCCGTTCTGCTCGCTGATCTCGGAGAAGAGCCGGGCGTGCGCCTCCTGTCTGCAGGTGCAGGAGAGATTGTCGGAAGCGGCAACCTACGAGCCGAGCAGCCTCTCCTGCCCCAACGGCCTGAGCGAGACGGCCGTGCCGGTGCGGTTGGGGGACCGTTTGATTGGGTTTTTGCAGACGGGGCAGATCTTCCGCAAGAAACCGACGCGCTCGCAGTTCGAACGGGCGGTCAGGCAAATGGCCCATTGGGGCCTGGCGGTGGACATCGAGGAATTGCGCAGGGCCTACTTCTCGACCCGCGTGGTGCCGCCCAAGCGGCACGAAGCCATCGTCAAGCTGCTGACCATCTTCGCGCAGCACTTGGCCATGCTGAGCAACCAGGTCCTGGTGCAGAATGAAAACGCGGAGCCGCCCATCATCGCGCGCGCCCGCGAATACATCCAGGAGCACCAGACCGAGAACCTCCGCCTGGGGCACGTTGCCCGGCACGTCAACACCAGCACCTTTTACTTCTGCAAGATCTTCAAGAAGGCCACGGGCATCAATTTCACCGACTACCTCTCGCGCGTTCGCATCGAGAAATCCAAGAACCTCCTGATCAATCCGAACTTGCGCGTCAGCGAAATCGCCTTCGAGGTCGGGTTCCAGTCCCTGACCCACTTCAACCGGGTGTTCAAGAAGATCCTGGGCCAGTCTCCGACCGAGTACCGCACCCAGTTGCTGGGGCCCAACGGCAGGCCCGGCACCGGGACCGGCCTGCACTAAGACGGGCGGTTTGGGTGTCCTGAAACAGGACACAACACCGCAAGCGCAGGCAACAGAGAAAACCGAGGCATGGGGCCGCCTGAATTCCCCAGGTCCTTTGTCGAAACCTTTGTCGAAACCTTTGTCGAATCGGCGATTGTTCGACAAAGGTTGCGAGAGAGGTTGCGACAAAGGCACGGAATCCGAGCGCTTGGGTCAGGAACCTCTGTTCCCTCCTGTTCCTCCCGGAGTGAAGCCGCTCAGATCCCGCCGAAGCGCCGGTGGCGGCGGTTGTATTCCTCCAGCGCGGCGTAAAGCTGGGGTTTGCGGAAATCGGGCCAGAGGGTCTGGGTGACAACCAATTCGGTGTAGGAGATCTGCCAGAGCAGGAAATTACTCACGCGCATCTCGCCGCTGGTGCGGATGAGCAGGTCGGGGTCGGGGAGGTTGCGCGTGTAGAGGTGCTGGGCGAAGACCTGTTCGGTGATGTTGTCGGGGTCAAGCTGCCCGGCGCGGACCTTGTTGGCGAGGCTGCGGACGGCGTCCACGATCTCGGTGCGCCCGCCATAGCTCAGGGCCATGATGAGGGTCAGGCCGTTGTTCCTGGAGAGGGTGGCGATGGACTTCCTGAGGTGCTCTTGCACGGCTTCGGGAAGCCGATAGACCTGGCCGATGATCTCCAACCGCACGTTGTTCTTGTTCAACTCGGGGGTCTCGGTCTTCAGATAGTGGATCAGGTATTTCATGAGGGCATCCACCTCTTCCTTGGGCCGGTTCCAGTTTTCGACTGAAAAGGCATAGAGGGTGAGGTACTTGATGCCCAGTTCGCCCGCGGTGCGGATAATGACGCGCGCCGACTCCGCCCCCGCCCGGTGGCCCTCGATGCGCGGCAGGTTCCGTTCACGGGCCCAGCGCCCGTTGCCGTCCATAATGATGGCCACATGCCTCGGCAACGAGGCCTTGGCCTCCGGGCTCAAATGGGCGGTCTGGGCGCTGGTCATTTCCCGAGGGACATTACGGAAGCAAGGACGCAGGTCAAAGCAAATCAGTCCACGGTCCACAGTCCATCCACCCTCCGTAGCAGAGCTACTGCGCCCGTCCTCCGTAGCAGTGCTACTGCGGAGGGAGGAGAGGACGGGCAGTCCACAATCCACAATCCAGCCGCGAGCGACCAGGGGCGGGACAGAATTCTTCCCCGCCGCCCAAACGCGGCAGGATATGGGCGCCGGAAGAAGTCGGTCGTGCGCCCCTGTGATGGAGGGTGGTACGAAACTCGCTTACAAAAGGCCGATGAAGTGTGCATTAGTGGCCTTATGAACCTGCCCATCGGTTTTTTTGACCTGTTGCTCCTGGCCGTCCTGGTGAGCGGACTGTGCAGGGGTCGGCGGCGCGGGATGTCGGGGGAGTTGCTGGACGTGCTGAAATGGCTGGCAGTCCTGTTCGGCTCGGCCACCCTCTACCGGGGATTGGGCGAGGAACTCTCCCGGACCGGGCTGTTCGGGCGGCTCTCCGGTTACCTGGTGGCCTACATGGCGAGCGGGCTCGGGATCATCCTGCCTCTTCGTCCTGCTGAAGCGGGCGGTGGGTGGCAAACTTCTGGGCAGCGATATTTTTGGACGCGGCGAATATTACCTGGGCATGGTCTCAGGCATGGTCCGCCACGCGTGCGTGCTGCTGGCAGTCCTGGCCCTGTTGAATGCCCGTTGCTTCACCGCTGTCGATGTCCGCCGGATGCAGGATTTCCAGAACGCCGAATTCGGCAGCGACCTTTTTCCCACCCTCCATTCCGTCCAGGCCTCGATCTTCGAGAAATCGTTGGTCGGACCTTGGATCCACGACCACCTGGATTTCCTGCTCATCGAACGCACGGAGCCGGATCACCGGGAACATCACCTGCG
Source organism: uncultured bacterium (assembly GCA_963749495.1). Taxonomy (GTDB): domain Bacteria; phylum Verrucomicrobiota; class Verrucomicrobiia; order Limisphaerales; family UBA8199; genus CAVQND01. The sequence continues at coordinate 331,992 of CAVVMW010000006.1, read as the reverse complement.
CGAGTTCAACGTGGCCTCTTAAGTGCCGAGCGGCGAATGACGAATGACGAATGACGAATGACGAATGACGACATGCCCCGCGTTCCTGCGGTCCCTTGGTCCCTTCCGTCATTCGTCATTCGTCATTCGTCATTCCCTCCCGTCCCGTGGTCCCTTCTTTTTGGTTGCGGCAGCGGCGCCGCCCGCTATATCAAAGTCGGTTGATTAACTCATGGCCGGGCTGTTTTCGCAAGAGACGCTGGAGCAAATCCGCGCTGCGAGCGACATTGTGGATATCGTCGGCTCGTATTTTCCGCTCAAGCGGGCGGGGGCGAATTTCGTGGCGCTGTGCCCGTTTCACCGGGAGAAGACCCCGAGCTTCAACGTGAGCCCGCGGCTGCAGACCTTCCATTGTTTCGGCTGCCACAAGGGCGGGGACGTCTTCACCTTCGTCAAGGAGTACGAGAACGTGGATTTTGTCGAGGCGGTGAGGCGGCTGGCGGAGCGGGCGAAGATCCCGCTGGAGTACGAGCGGGGCGGAGAGGAGCAGCAATCGCGACATTTGAAGGAGCGGCTGCTGCAAGTCCATGAGCAGTTGACCCAGCGCTGGCAAAGCGCGCTGGCCAACGAGGCGGCCGGGCAGGTGGCGCGGGATTACCTGGCCAAACGCCGGGTCCCGCCCGAGGCGGTGAAGCTCTTCCGCCTGGGCTGCGCCCCGGAGGCCTGGGACGACACCGTCAATTGGGCCCGGAGCAAGGGCCACGACCTGGGCCTGGTTGAAAAGGCGGGGCTGATTCTGCGCAAGGAGGGGAGCGACCATTATTACGACCGGTTCCGGGGCCGGCTCATCTTCCCGATCTGCGACGAGCAGGGGCGGGTCATCGGTTTCAGCGGCCGCGTGTTGTCCGGCGACGAAAAAACCGCCAAGTACGTCAATTCGCCGGAGACGCCCATCTTCACCAAGAGCAAGGTCTTTTTTGGCCTCGACAAGTCGAGGCGGGCGTTGGTGGAGGCGGATTACGCTATCGTTTGCGAAGGGCAGCTCGATCTCATCGCCTGTTTCATGGCCGGGGTGCAAAACGTGGTGGCTCCGCAGGGCACCGCCTTCACGGCCGACCATGCGCGAATCCTCAAACGTTACGTCAACGAGGTCGTGCTCTGTTTCGATTCGGACGCGGCGGGGCAAAACGCGACGGCGCGCTCGCTGGACCATCTCCTGGCGGCGGGGCTGGCGGTGCGGGTGGCGGTCACCCCGGAACCGCACGACCCGGACAGCTTCATCCGGGCCTCCGGCGGCGAGGCCTTCAGGCAACTGATCCAACGGGCAGAGGGGTTCTTCGATTATTACCTCAACCGCCTGTGCGGCTCGAACGATGTCGCCACCGACCGGGGCCGGTTGTCGGTGCTGCGCGCCATGGCCGAGGCCGTGCACAAAACCGGCAACGGGGTGCTCATCGACAAATATGCCCAAAAGACCGCCCTGCGCCTGGGGGTCGCGCCCGACGCCGTGCGGGCCGAGTTCAGAAAGATGGCGCGGGCGACAAGGCCGGCATCCGGGGCGGAAGAGCCGCCGGTTGAAGAGGCGGCCCAGCAGCAGCGGAACGCGGGAGCGTCGGGCCTGGAAGGATGGTTGCTGGGATTATTGCTCAGGAGCGACGACCTGGTTGGCTGGGTTGCGGACCACCTCGACTCCCGATGGATAAGGGATCCGGTGGTCCGACGTGTCATCGAGGAGCGCATCGGTTCACATCGCGACGGTTCCTGGAGAGGTATCGCTGGATTCCTGGACAGATTCGACGACCCGGAGACGCGCAACCTCATCACCGAAGCTGTCGCCCTTCGAAGGGAGCTTGAGGATCCCGAGCAAGTCCTGAAGGGAGACCCGTCGCTTTCGGACAAGCGGGGGATTTTGGAACGGCTCCGCGATCGGTTCATCGATAGTGAGGTGGCCGCGCTAGGACAGCGCATCAACCAGCCCGGCATCACTGACGCCGAGCGCGACGACCTGCTCCGCCGCCAGCAGGAAATGAGGTCATGCAAACGGCAGCCTCTGGCTCGGCGGGGGCAGGAGGACGCGCAGGGGCAGGGCTGAGAATAAACCACGGAATACACGGAATACACGGAAAAAGGCCCCTTTCCGTGTGTTCCGTGTATTCCGTGGTTAAAAAATGCCTGGGCGAGAATTTGGGGGCAGCCCTCCGGCTTGTCTGGCGGGTGTGGATGGCGTAGTTTGGCGTCAACATGAAATTGACCTCAACTCGCCTGGTCGTCTGCCTCTGGGCCATTTCAGCCATCGCCGCCGCGGCCCAGGTTCCCGGGCTGCGCAGCGACAGTGTCCAGGTCAATGTGGATGCGGCCGGCAACAACATCGTGGGAGATGCGGCCAACGAGCCTACCGTGTGCGTGGACCCGACCAACCCGAACCGGATGGCTATCGGCTGGCGCCAGTTCGATCACGTGACGAGCGACTTTCGCCAGGGCGGATGGGCGTGGACGACCAACGGCGGCCTGAACTGGACTTTCCCCGGTGTGGTCGAGCCCGGCATCTTTCGCAGCGACCCGGTCCTGGCTTCGGATGCGAACGGCACCTTTTACTACCTTGGGGTGGGTCTGACCAACGGCTATCACTGCGACATGTTCCGGTCCACCAACGGCGGAATGAACTGGCAATTCATGGGCCTGGCAGAGGGCGGCGACAAGCCGTGGATGGCGATTGACACGACCTCCGGCCCCGGCCGCGGCAATCTCTACCAGGCCTGGAGCCCCTCCTACAATTATGCCAACGACAATCCCAACAAGATCTTCACCCGCTCCACCGACGGCGCCCAGAGCTGGCTCGATGCCATCTTGATCCCGCAGTATCCCTACTGGGGCACGCTGGCGGTGGGGCCCGGCGGGGAGGTTTACATGTTCGGGTGGGACGGCAGCACGTTTTGGCTGAACCGTTCGACCAATGCCTGGAACCAGGCGGCAACGCCGGTCTTCGACCTGACCACCGAGGTCAACCTGGGCGGTGGCCTGCCCGACATCACATCCACCGGCCCGGTAAACCCTGACGGACTCCTCGGGCAGCCTTGGGTCGCCGTGGACCAATCGAGCGGCCCCACGCGCGGCAACGTCTATGTTCTGAGCACCGTCACCGGCACTGGCAACCCGGCCAACGTCATGTTCGCCCGGAGCCTGGACCGCGGCGCAACCTGGAGCGCCCCGGTCCGCGTCAATGACGATTCCCCCACTGCCAACGCCTATCACTGGTTCGGCACCCTCTCCGTTGCGCCCAATGGCAGGCTCGATGCCTGCTGGAACGATACTCGCAACGACCCCGCTCAAACCCATTCCCAACTCTTCTACGCCTTCTCGCAGGACGGCGGCCTGACCTGGTCGCCTAACACCGCCCTCACCACCAATTTCGACCATTCGGTGGGTTGGCCCGTTGCCCCACCCGGCGCCCCGCGGCAACACAAGATGGGCGATTACATCGGCATGGTGTCGTTCGACGCGGCGGCGTGCATTGCCTACGCGGCCACGTTCAATGGGGAGGAAGACATCTACTTCGCCCTCGTCGAGCTGCCGCTCACGTTGAACTTTGCCTTCGCCAACAACACCGTTCAATTGTCCTGGGACAGCGCTCCAGGCCGGCCTTACTGCGTGCAGGTCAAGGACAGCCTCGCCACGCCCTGGTCCGCCGCCACCGACCTCGCTTGCTTGACCGGAACGGGAGGAGTCCTCACGGTGAACGACATCGTCAATGCCGCCAGCAGCCAGCGCTATTACCGGGTCATTGGCCGGAGGTGAAGTCTGACGCGTCGGACCGGCTTTGCCTAAAAAAGCCCGGTTGCACAAAAAGTCAGGATTCTGCCCAAAAACGGGCATTCGACCGTAGTGTTCTAATTTGAATTTTGTGCAAATATTGCACCGGTAGGGGGTGGGAAGGGCGTTGGCGGCACATTTCCTGCTTTGCAATAAATGAATGGTGCGAACGTCGGAACGGTCAAATTCTGTGGAATGCAGGAATTTAGCTTGAGATGAAAGGTTTGAGCGTGTAGTGTCGTAGCAACCGTGAAACGTGAACAAAAGAACTACTCGAAATGCAGATGAAGGTCGTCAGAATAAACGCTAAGCTTCTCTGGATTATATTCCAAGACCGGGCGTCTGGCTACTGGGTCGGCGTCTGTGACCTGCTGAACATATCGGTCCAAGGGAAAACCGTGGCTGAGCTTCATGAGATTATCGAGGAATCTCTGAATGCGTTATTCACGGATTTACTGAAGCGCGAGGAGTTGGATATGTTTCTCAGAGAGCACAAATGGACGGTGGAAGGCAAAATGCCCAAGAAACCGGAACGCCCTCAGTTCGACATTCCTTACAACATTGAGCGCAGAATGCAAAACGATTTCCAGGGCGTGCTTAGTTAACAAGCTCCGAGAACTGGATTACACTTTCGCTGGTTGCACCTTGCGAACAGAAATATACCGCAAAAAGGGCGGAACGCAACGTGTTATTCTGACAACGCACCGCTCTTTTGCACAAGGGTATGTGGCAATTGTTCTCAAGCAATGCGGGGTGCCACGGGAAGAAATCTTGCGCTTCGTCAGTTCTGCATCCACTTAATGTTTCCCCTGCCGGAAGTCGTTCACAATCGCCGCTTTAACCGCCGATTGGGGGTCTTTTATCGGGGGCAGTTGGAGCACGGGCACAAACCGCTCGTCCTGGTTGTCTGGCCCTTCGGGGTGACTCCAGGCATAGCAGCGTTTGGGCTTGGGGTGGCCGCTCAAGCCGAAGACTTCAACCCGTCCTCGCCAAACGGTGCTGCCTAAGAGTGTAAACAAAAAACTCAACGACAAAAATCAGCACGAAATCGGTTCTTTATGGCATGGCAGAACCAAAAAGGCTTTTGGACTGGTTCGGAAATCCTCTCCCCAAGGGCTGCGGCATCGGAATTGTCGTGAGCGATTCACGCATGTTCTTCGTGGGCGAAGTGGACCGCGACGGCAAAAAATACATCAGGGCCTATTCGCCGGGTGGGGTGCCGGGTGACAGACTCGCGCTGGACGACTGCTTTGCCCACGTTGAAGATGAAACGGGTAAAGTGCTTTACGATTCTCGTCTCGAACCGCCGCCCGACGCCAATCTCCTGCCAGGTTACATCGGTTACGAACGCGAAAAGCAGCTAAAGCGGTATTTTCCTGGATGAGTCCTGATGCAGTCCGCTTCGGATTGCACAAGTTTTTCGTCCGCCTCACCATTGGCAGGTTTTATCACGATTTGTATTGTGCCGTCTCCAAGGTCACTCGCCCAAAACCACCCAAAGCCGTCTTTCGGCTTGTCATTTCTGACCAGCCTGTATTCAACCGTCTTTTGGTCAAGTTCGTGAGCCTTCCGGCTACAGGTCACACGATGCTCTGGATTCACTTCGTCTCGTCGTGGCTTGTCCCAGTAAGGGCTTTTGCACTTGGGGCATACCTGCGGGTGCTCGACGCCTTCGCGTGGCACCCATTCATGGCCGCACCGTTCACACCGGAATCCCCATATCTGCACTTTAGGCATGAAGCAAATTTACAACTTTAGGGTGGGTATGTCAATGGGTATATTACTAAAGAGTATAGCCTAAGCGATGCCAATAGCGCGAGCCGACTTGAAATATACCGGAATTTTCTTGTTGGCTTGTATGTTATCTATGGTATATTCCCAATAGTAATATATGAAAGACAACACTAACGACCCACGGCAGCAACGAGGCTTGATTATCGCGGCCCTCTCAAAAATCACCAAAAAGAACGGTGACTGGATTGTGCCCTCCCAGTCCGGGAACGGAAAATACACCGTGCATCTCGACCCGGACAAAGCGACCTGCACCTGCCCGGACCACGAAACCCGCGCCTGCAAATGCAAGCACATCTTCGCTGCGGAATACGTGGTCCAGCGCGAGCAAAACGGCGACGGCACCGAGACTGTGACCGAAACCGTCACGTTGACGGCCACGAAGAAGACCACCTACCCGCAGGACTGGCCAGCGTATAATGAGGCGCAGACCAACGAAAAGCATCAATTCCAGAGCCTCCTGCGCGGCCTGTGCGACGGCATCCAAAACCAGGTGCAGACTAAGGGCAGGCCCCGGCTCCTGCTGTCTGATGCCGTTTTCGCCGTCACGTTCAAGATTTACTCGACCTTTTCCGGTCGGCGGTTCATCAGCGACCTGAAAGACGCCCACGCGAAAGGCTGCATCTCGGAACTGCCGCACTACAACAGCATCTTCAACTACCTCGAAAATCCCGCGCTTGAGCCGGTGCTGACGGGCCTCATCACCCAAAGCAGCCTGCCGCTGAAAGCGGTCGAGTCCGATTTCGCCGTGGACTCGACCGGTTTTACGACCTCCCGCTTCGTGCGCTGGTTTGACCAAAAATATGGTGTGGTGCGCCACGAGCATGACTGGGTGAAGTGCCACATGATGTGCGGCGTGAAGACCACCGTGGTGACGGCGGTTGAGATTCACGAACGGGACGCCAGCGACACCAAAATCCTGCCGTCACTCGTGGAAACCACCGGCAAGAATTTTGAAATGGCGGAGGTGAGCGCCGACAAGGGCTATTCCAGCGTCAACAATACGAAGGTGGTTGCCAGCCACAGAGCGATTCCGTTCATCGCGTTCAAAGTCTCAGCTACGGGCACAAGCGGCGGTCTGTGGGAAAAGATGTATCACTTTTTCAGCTTCAAACGCGCCGAGTTCCTGGCCCACTACCACAAGCGGTCGAACGTGGAGAGCACCGTGAGCATGATTAAGGCGAAGTTCGGGGACCATGTGCGCAGCAAAACCGACAGCGCCATGAAAAACGAAGTGCTGTGCAAAGTGCTCTGCCACAACATCTGCTGCCTCATCAGCGCAATTTATGAACTGGGCATCAGGCCTAATTTTTCCACCGAGGATAGGGCACCGCGAGCGGTGGAAACGGAAACCGGCGAACCGCGCCTGCTCGCCGCAGCGAACTGAGCCGAGAGAATTTTGTTTACAAATATCAGTTTATGAACAATCTGACCATATATGGCAATCTTCAAAGCCCCCTTCCCGCTCAACGCGGAGAACATAGATGCCGAGTTTTCTACCGTTGCTCCCGGCAATTATCGTCTTGGGTCAATGCGCAATGACGGTGAGCTTGTAATTCGCTACGTTGGTCGTTCAGACAATGACTTAAACGACCGTCTCAAGAAGCACATCCGAGAATATGAATTTTTCAGCGCCGCTTATGCTCCGTCGCCGAAAGCTGCTTTTGAGCAGGAATGCCACGATTGGCACGAGTATGACCCTCTGGATAATGATTGTCATCCAGACCGTCCAGCGGGCACCGATTGGAAGTGTCCGCGCTGCCAACAGTTTGATTAACTTTGACCGTGCATCTAGCCTCAAGACCTCGGACATGGCTGGCGGCGGACGCCAAATCCATGAGCGCACGTTTCCACAGCGGGTGCCGCGCTTTTTCGGCACAGAGCAGCGCCCTATTTTGAACATCTTGAAGCTGAGAAAGCGGCAACAAATTCATGCAATCGCCATTTTTTCCTGGTTCGACCTGCGTGTCAATTTTTTTCATAATTCAATCTTTCGTTTAACTACTGGACCAAAACCTGAAAACGTATGACCGTCGAAGCCAAGAACAGGTTAGAGGCGCTGGAACTGCTACGAAAATCTGCAATGGAGAGGTATGCGTGGAGAGCACAGGTTGAGTGGAAGCTTTGCCTTGCCCTTTGGACGGCACTCGCAGCATTCATTGGCGCAGTTCTGACCGGGAAGGGAATTGCACCGTCTAAATGGTCTGAATGCTCCGTTATTGTTATTGTCGTAGCCGTGGCAATGATTATTTTACTACATTGGATGTGGCTTTCCGGACTGTGGCGAGCGCAGCACCTTGACAACAAGATTTCGTTCTTTTTTCGTGACGGTATGATGGAGGCGGCAGGCATAACATTTCCTTCTGAAATCCTTAAAGAAATTGAAGAAGTCAGCAAAAGGAATCGTACTGTGTTGAGGCATTGGAGCCACGGTTTTCAGCTTGGTGTAACCACTCTTTTGGCTGTCGGAGCCATTGCCGCTGTTCTGTCGGCGGCTAATCAGCCAGAACACGAGAAGAAACCCCCTTTGCCGTTCACCAATAGTGTCTCAAAGCCCTGAAAAATCGCTAAACGAAGGCACCCCAGTCGTCAAATGCCCGAAGTGCGGGCACGAGTTCAACTGCGCTCCCGGTTGGATTAAAGCCAGCGCCACGATTGGCTGCCCGAAGTGCTCGGCGGTTTTCCGGGTCAGAGGGCCGAAGTCGGATTGAGATTTTTGTTTACATTTTCGACTCCACGATTAAAATGGCACCCTAAAAGACCAAAAGGCCATTATGAGTGATGAATTGAACATCGAAGGGCTAAAGGAACTTTACGGTTCCAACAAGAGCGCACGCGCATTCCTTGACCACTGCGCCAAGCGAACGAATAACCAGACGGAGACGAAAGTTGACCGCATCCTTGCCATTCTTCAGAACGAAGAACAGGATTTAACACGAGGCGACATTATCGACCTGTTTCGTAAGTTGACAGAGTTGAAATGCGGCACTTTTGTCACCGGGCGCAGGGGATGGCCCTCGCGCTTTGTGTGGAGCGCCAGCATGATTAACGCAGGACGTGCGGCTACGGGTGAAGCGCCGCAAATCGAGGCGGGTGAGGCAGAAGAAGTTTCAGAGGCGATGCTCACTCATTCATTCCATCTCCGACCGGAAACCAAGGTGGATTTCAATTTGCCTGCTGACTTGACCAAGAACGAGGCGGAAAGACTGGCCGGTTTTATCAAGACACTACCGATTGAATCAGAATGAAAAGCCATGAGCCTGGTCGAACCACTCTCTGATTGCTAAATCAACTTTTTGTGCAGAATAGGCACCTGCACAAAAAGTCAGGTCAAACGGAGGCTTTTTGTGCAAAGCCCGTCGGACTGGTCGGACCGGTCGGACACCTCGGCCCTTTCCCCTCCCCTCACACTAGCGGCGTGCCGCGGGGCAGGCGCACAACGACGGTGCCGGCGATGCGGTCATGCCAGCCTTGTTTCTCCGCGTCCCAGGCAATCCACAGGTAACCCAGGCCCATCACCAGGATCGAAAATGCAGCCCCAAGGCCGCGCACCATGGCGACCATAAACGACATCGGCCGTCCATCCAGGCGCACGACCTTGAGACCCACTACCGTGCCGCCGACGGTCGTCCCTCGCCAAGCCCACATCCCGGCGAAATAGGCGAGGGCGATCAGCCAGAGCAACCACCAGGGTCCGGGAATGAACAGATCGAGAACTGAGACCACCACGATATCGAGAAATGCAGCGCCGATGCGGTCCCAAAAGCCGGCCCTGGGGTAGATGAGGGCCTCGGGCGGGGCTGCCGGGGGCGCCGGCATGGCCTGCGCTTGGGGCGGCTCAGGCTCAACGGCCTGGGCGGGGGCCGCCTCGGACGCCGCCGGCGTCCATGCAGGCGCGGGCGGCGCGGCTGCCGCCGGCGCCGGTGACGGTGAGGTGGGCGCCCAGGCCGGAGCGGATGCCATGGCCGGCGACGTCCAGGCCGGGGCGGCTGCCGCAGCCATGGCTGCGGTTGCAGGAGCCGGCTCCGGCGCTGCGGGCTGGGATGGGGCTGATGGCTCCGGCGCCCGCTTGCGGCGCACATGGCCCATCACGGCCGTAACGGCGACGCCCAGTCCCCAGATACCGAAACCGATGTAGGCGAGCAAGCCCACCACCCAGATCATGTAGAAGAGGGTCAGGATGATGGAGCCCATGACGAAGGCGGGCAAGGGCCGCTGCAGCGACCGCACGCCGGATTGGTGTCCGATGCTCAATCCAACCCACTCCAGCAGCGCCACCTTGCCGATCAGCACGCCAACGAACAGGGCCAGGGCCAGAAACGGCACGATCAGCAAACCGACGCCCGTGGCGACCAGGATGATGAAGAGGATAGGGACGAGCAGCTTGGCCAGAATGCCCAGCACAATCGTGGTGCCTGGGCGGTCGTTGAGCACCTCCACGCAGGCCCGCACCGGCCGAGGCAGAGCGGCGGCAACCAGCAGGTAGAACAGGAAGAACGCCCCCGCCACCACCCAGACCCAGCCCACCTCCGGGGAGAGCGGACGCAGCTTGAACAGGCACTGGCGTATCCATTGCTTGAGCCATGCGAGGTTCATGCCCAACTCGACCCTTTCCCCCTTGACGTCCGCCCCCTCCGCCACGTCCAACTGGCCCCCCACGACCGTCACGTCCCCGCCAACCGTGGCCTTGGGCTCGACGTTGACCGATCCCATCACCGAGAGGACGTCCCGGCGCAAATCCGCCCCCTGCCCTATCCGGACGCTGCCCAGAATGGCCACAACGTTGTCATCGACCTCGCCGTCCACTTCGATGTCGCCGCCAATCACCACCACATACTGGCGCACCTTGCCGTGGACCTTGGCTGACCCGCCGAGGACGACGATGACCTCGGCCGACTCATCGGCCTTGAGTTCGGCGTCTCTGCCGGTCACGACGATGGCCTGCCGGTCAATGCGGGCGGGCTTTCGCTTTTCGGTTCGAGGGGGCTGGTTGCCCGCGGCGGCAGCCGGCGCGCCGGGGGGCGCGTTGGTGTCCGGGGCCTCGGCCTGGGCCGAGGCGGAGGCTGTTCCGCCGGGCCCGGCGCCGGTTTGCCAGGCGGGCAGCGCCATCGGACAGAATGCCACCAGGGCGGCCAGTGCGAGCGACTGGGCCAGGACGGAGCGCCTCGTGGGTTTCTTGGAACGTTGGGCTAGTGTTAAATGTCCTGCTTTCTTCATAGTCAATAAAATCCAAGGTCATTGGAGCCTATTCACGTTTCACGTTTCACGTTTCACGTTTCAGGGTGAGCGGCGCGGGAAGGCCAGGCGCATCCAGGCGGCGCCCAGGGCGATGCACAGGGCGTAGGCGAGCGCCAGGGCCACCACGCACCCGGTGATGAGCGGTCCCGGCAGTTGTTTGACCATGAGCACCACGGCATTCAGGAGCGTGCTGAACAAGTCCCACACAGCGCCCAGCGTCGAAAGCCAGCGGCCGACCTCCCGCACCGTCGAGGCGTAAGCGTCTGCCTGCGGCAGCTTCCAGCCCGCCAGGCAGATCCCGCCAAACACGGAGATCAAGACCACCAGGCACACGACCCGTATGGACGCCGGCCAGGTCTGCCAGGATTGGCGATACCACGGCAGGGCGGCGCGCGCTTCGATGGCGGCCATCACTCGAGGCAAGAGCGTTCGGGGCGCCGGCCGATCCGGCAACCCCTCGAGCACCGCGTCAATCTCCGCTTCCAATCTTTTCTCGTACTCGCTGTTCATTGAAATCTGGTAACTGTTCAGGTGTGGGGCAGACCTCTGGTCTGCCGGTTCACGGAGCCTCCGGCTCCGTGTCCCTTGCAGTTGCGAGGCTCGGGGCCAGAGGCCCCTGCAACCGGCAGACCGGAGGTCTGCCCCACGCGTCCCCACCTGGACAGTTGCGAAATCTGTTTATCGGCTTCATCATTCGTCATTCGTCATTCGTCATTCGTCATTCCGCGTTCCTCACGCCGCCCCAACCCCTCCCGCCAACTGCTTTTGCAGTTTCTTGCGCAACGCGGCGCGTCCGCGAAAGATGTCCGTCTTGACCTTCCCCAGGGAGACCTGGAGCTTGGCGGCGATTTCTTCGTAGCGCAGGCCCTCGAGGTGGTAGAGCACCAGGGGGACGCGCTGGGCTGCCGGCAGGGACTGGAGCGCCGCCTCGACCAGTTCCCGGCAATCGTCGCGGGCAACCTCCTCCTCGAGGTTGTCGGGGGCGGCAAACTCGACTTCTCTTTCCTCGTCCTCACCGCCGCCGGAGCGCATCTCGGAGAAGAAGCTCCACCGGGCCCGGTAGCGCGACAGGTGGTTCAGGCAGAGGTTGGTGGCCACTTTCTTGAGCCATCCGCCCACCGTCGGGCTGTCGCGCAACTCTCCGAACCGGTCGTAGGCCTTGATGAAGACCTCCTGGGCGATGTCCTGGGCCTCAGCCTCGTTGGCCAGCAAACGCATCGCGGTACTAAACACCATGTCCTGGTAGTTGCGCACGAACATCTCGAATGGTTGTGCATCGGTCATTGGCTGCCCGCGAGGGTTCGGGGCCGATCCTATGCCTGAAACACAACTGAAAGCAAAGGACTTGCATGACTCGATGGCTTCATATTCATCTACTTGCACAACCCCCGGGATGGGGGGTTTGTTTCAGGGATTCTTGCGGCGGTCAGCCAGCAAGATCTGTCGAAGCCCGCGAGGTTTTGGACTGCGCCAGTCCAGAACCGGCGCATTTGGAGCGCGTCCCAAAAGCTCTGATTCCGGACCTTTGTCGCATCCTTTGTCGAAAACTTTGTCGAGAAATGGCCAATCCGACAAAGGTTTCGACAAAGGATGCGACAAAGGTCCCCGACTCGCGTGCCTTTTGGGACAGGCTCTATTTATGAAACGGCCCACTACGCCAATCGTCCGATGGCGGTCAGGATGCCGTGGAGGAGTGCGTGGGGATTGGGGGGGCAGCCGGGGATATAAACGTCCACGGGGATGACTTTGTCCACGCCGCCGATGCAGGCATAGTTCTGGCCGAAGATGCCGCCGCTGCAGCCGCAGGCGCCCACCGCCACGACCAGGCGCGGTTCGGGCGTCGCGTCGTAGGTCTTGCGCAAGGCCAGTTCCATGTTCCGCGAGACCGGGCCCGTGACCAGGAGCATGTCCGCGTGGCGCGGCGAGGCCACGAAATGGATGCCCAGCCGTTCGATGTCATAGACGGGGCTGTTGAGGCCGGCGATCTCGACCTCGCAGCCGTTGCACGAGGCGGCGTCCACCTCGCGGATGTGCAGGGAGCGCCCCAGCACGCTCTGGATTCGCGTCTTGAGCTCGGCGCCCAAGGCCTCCAAGGATTCTGCGCCGGGCCGCGCCGGCTCGGCCGGCGGGCAGGAGGCGGCGGCCTGGTCTCCGGCGCGCGCCGCAGGGGCGGTGCGCCCCTGAGGACCGCCCGAGGCCGGCTCCAGGCAAACCAACCCGGCTTGCAGGCCGTCGCGGGCCAGGCCGTAGGTTGCAGTGGTGACCAAGTCAGCGCGTCGGCGGGCGGCCAACTCGCAGGCGGGCGTCATCCGGATGGCGGCGTCGGCCTCGGCGCACAGGCCGCAGAAGATGCACCGGGCCAGGTCCAGTTTCACGGTCCGCCGGGCAGCGCCCTCCAGGCACGCCAGGGCGCCGGTGGGGCAGCTTGCGGCGGCGGCGCGTGCGTCTTTCCAATTGGGCCAATCAATCTCCGGCCGGCCGCGGGCAGCGCCCGAGACCTCGGCCGGAATGGCCGGGTAGCGGGTCGTGACCAAACCGGTGCTCAAACTCTTGCGCAGTATGTCGAACATGGGGATTTCAAATTCCGGCACGGACGGTCGGACGGGTCTGACAGGTCTGACGCGTCTGGCCGGTCTGACGGAAGTCCGGGGTTAGCATGGTGCGAAGCATTCAACGGTCCGTTCCAGAGTAGGAGAGGTTGAAGCTTTTGTTCACCACGGGGAAGTCCGGGATGATGTTGTCGAGGATGGCCTCGCTCAGGGCGGGCCAGTTTTGGAGCGAGGGGTCTTTGATCTTGCACCGGGCGAGGCGGCCGTTTGGGGCGGCGCGCAGCCAGTGGAAGATCTCGCCGCGCCAGCCCTCGACAAACCCGAGGGCGGCGGCGCCTGGGGTCAGGGGCGGCACGGGCACGCGCGCGGGGCCGTCCGGGAGGCGGGCCAGCAGTTGCCCAATGATCGAGAGGGCCTGCTGGACCTCATCGATGCGCACCTGCATGCGCCGCAGCACATCTCCTTCCTGATAAACCGGCACGGTGAACCTCACATCTCCATAGGCGGCGTGGGGGAAATCGCGGCGCAGGTCGTGGTCGAAGCCCGAGGCGCGCCCGGCAATGCCGACCACGCCGAGGTCGCGGGCGATTTCCGGCTTGAGGATGCCGGTGGTCTCGAGCCGATCGCGGGTCGAGGAGGAGTCGCGGATGAGCCCGACCAAGGAATCGAATTGCGGCTGCAGCTCGGTGACAAAGCGGGCGGCGGCCTGGATTTGCGGCGCGGTCCAGTCGAAGCGGACGCCGCCCGGCCAGGCCATGCCGCGCAGGAGGCGGTTGCCGGTCAACTGCTCGTTGAGGCGCAGGACACCTTCCTTGAGCCGCATGGCGTGGGCATTGGCCACCACGAAGGCCACGTCCGTGGCGATGGCCCCGATGTCGGCGATGTGGTTGCAGATGCGCTCCAGTTCCAGGCAGACAGTGCGCAGGGCGCGGGCGCGGGGCGGCGGCTCGATGCCGGCGGCCCGCTCGACCGCGTGGCAAAAGGCGGTGGCGTGCGCGAAGCTCGAATCGCCCGAGATGCTCTCCGCCAAACAGACGGCGTGCGGGATGGGCAGGTTCTCGAAGAGTTTCTCGGTCCCTTTGTGCGTATAGAAGAGCCGGATCTGGAGGTAGAGGACCGGTTCGCCGGCCACGCTGAACAGGAAGTGCCCCGGCTCGATGATGCCGGCGTGTACGGGACCGACCGGCACCTGGAAGACGCCCTCGCCTTCGACCTCGCGGAACTTGTGCCGTTCGCCGCGGAAGGCAGGCAGCTTGGTCTTGAGGTCGAAATCCTTTCGCAGCGGGCACACCTCCGGCCAGTCGTCGTGCAGGGCGCAGCGCCGCGGGTTGGGATGTCCCTCCAGCTTCAGGCCGAAGAGGTCCTGGATCTCGCGTTCCTGCCAATTGGCGGCCGGCAGGGCGTTGGCCAGCGAGGTGAATCGCGGCTGGTCGGGCGGGACCGCGGTTCGAAGGATGAAAAAACCGTGCGCCGCATCCAGCGCAAACACGTAATACAGGTGGAACATCCCCGTCTCCGCGCGGGCGTTGTCGGCGAACAGGCCGGCCAGGCGCCCGTTCCATTTCTTGTAGAGCTGGGCGCAAAAGCCGGGGACCAGGTCCATTTGCGCGACAAAATAGACCTCGTCGGGGCGGGCGGGGAGCACGGCCTCCAGGCGCGGGCCGAAACGTTCGGTCAGGTCGGCCAGGGCCGGCTGGAGCGTCGGCAGGACTTGATGCCGGTCAATGGTTTTCACAAGTGCAAGGGCCAAAGAGACATGAAGGGACAACACCCCAATTGTCTAGAGCCGTGAAACGTGAAACGTGAAACGTGAAAAGCGATAGATAACGCGTTGGGCATGGAAAAAGGTTCACGTTTCACGTTTCACGGGTCAGTTCACCAGGTTCCTGCTCCGGTTCCCCGAATAATTGTCGCGGCCTGGCGCATTACGCTGTGCAGCGGTCCGGGCAGCCAGAGGCTGAAGACCAGCATCGCGCCCAGCATCAAGGCCATCGCCGGGACACCATCCAGCGGGGCCGCATCGCTGGGGCGCGTCCGTTTGGGGGCGCCGAGCAGGATGCGGGTCAGTTGGTAGAGGATGCCGCAGAACGAGGCCAGCAATGCCGCCAGCAGGAGCGTGGTGACGGCGATGTGGCCGGCCGCAAAGCCGCCGCTGAGCACGGTCATTTCGCTGAAGAACAGGCCGAAGGGAGGCAGGCCAATGGCCGCCGCCCCGGCCAGTCCGGCGCAGAGGGCGGTCACGGGCAGCACCTTGGCCATGCCTGGGCCGATGAGGCGCATCTGCAGGGTGTGGCAGCTCTGGTGGATATTGCCCGCGGCGAAGAACAGGACCGGCTTGGCCAGGGCATGATAGCCCATGTGCAGGAGCGCGCCGAAAACGGTGAGGGGCGAGTCCAGGCCGATGGCGGCGCAAATCAGCCCGATATGTTCGAGGCTCGAATAGGCCAGCAGCCGTTTGAGGTTGGTCTGGACCAGGATGAACGGCGCGGCCAGGCACATGGAGGCCAGGCCAAAGACCAACAGCATCGTCCCGCTGAAGGCCGAACCCAGGCAAGCGGTGGTCAGGATGTGAAAGCGGAGCAGGGCGTAAAGGGCGACCTTGAGCGAGACGCCCGAGAGCATGGCGCTGGTGGGCGAAGGGGCCTCGCTGTGGGCGTCGGGCAGCCAGGTGTGCATCGGGGCCAGGCCGGCCTTGGTGCCGTAACCGACGAGCACGAACACGAACGCCAGTTTGATCATGGGCCGGTCCAGTTGGCCCGCTATCGCCATGAGATGCGACCAGTTGAAACTGGGCAGCGCCGACGCGTTGTGCTGGTCGATGGCCGCGGCATAAGTGAAGACCGTGCCCAGGAGCGCCAAGGCCAGGCCCAGGCTGCCCAGGATGACGTACTTCCAGGCGGCCTCCAGCGAGGTCTGCCGATTGTAGAGCGCCACCAAAAGGACCGACGACAGGGCGGTCGCCTCCAGCGCAAACCACATCACCCCGAGGTTATTGGCCAGCACCACCAGCAACATCCCGGCCGCGAACAGCGGCGTGAGCACAAAGAACTCCTTCACCCGGCCCACCGTGACCGTGCCGGCCTCCAGGTCGCGCCGGAAATAACGCCCCGCGTAGAGCGAACTGCCGAGCGAGACCACGCCGATCAGCAGGACCATCCACGCGCTCAAGGCATCGGCACGGAAGAACTCGCCGCACTCGGTGACCACTTGCCGGGCCAGGACCAGGCCCAGCAACCGCACGCCCAACCCCAGCGCAACGCCAAAGCCAAGCACGTTCACCGCCTCCATCAGGCGGACCGAGCGCAGCACCAGGCACAGCAGACCCGCCGCGACAGGAACCATCAGCAGAACCGTCAGCATGGGGCACCACCTCCCAGCCACGAAATCCGAAATCCGAAATCCGAAATCCGAAACAAATCCGAAATCCGAAATTCAAATGTTCCAAACTCGTCCGCCGCACCGCCCGGGCGGCCCCTCACCCCTACCCTCTCCCCATCGGATGGGGAGAGGGAGCAACTGCGGACGCACCCGCTGCTCTCCCTCTCCCCATCGGATGGGGAGAGGGCCGGGGTGAGGGGCCATCCGGCTGCGACACTGGAGTTGCTAGTCCTCATTCGTCATTCGTCATTCGTCATTCGTCATTCGTCATTCGTCATTCGTCATTGCCCGCACCCCAATCCAAGCCCAACATTCCCACTGGCACACTCCGCACTCCGCATTCCGCACTCCGCACTCGGTTCATCCTCGCAACTGGCTCAGTTTGCCCACATCCATCGAGGCGAAGGTCGAGCGGATGCGATAGACCAGGATGCCCAGGACCATCACCGCCACCATCAGGTCGAAGAAGATTCCAACCTCGACGACCAGCGGCATGCCGTAGGTGGTCAGCGCGACGGCCGCCAGCATGACGCCGTTTTCGACCGCCAGCAGTGCCAGGACCTGGGTGATTGCCTTGCGCCGGTTGAACATGAGGAAGAACCCGGTCAAGACGAGGGTGATGGCAGTGGCCAGGGTATTGTTGCCCAGCCGCTCGAGCGAGGTGAAAGGGCGGGCGACAATATAGCCCAGGAGCGTGAGGGCGCCGCAGAGCAGCATCGAGGCGGTCGAGTTGAGGAGCGGCTCGATCTCCTGGACGATCTGGATGCGCCGCACCAGGCGGTCCAGCAGCCACGGCAGGAAAAAGACCTTGCCCACCACGGTGAGAGCGACGACCCAATAGACGTGCGCGGCGTTATCGAAGTAAGCGATGATGGCGGCAATCATGGCCAGCATGAGGGACTGGAGCGCAAAGAGCCGGATGGTGGTCAGGAGCATGCGCTGCACGACCATGAGGAGCTGGATGACCAGCATTGCCGCAGCCAGCAGGGTTATCCACTGGGAGGCCAGCTCGGATGGGGGCGGGTTCATAGAAAGGTCACTGGAAGAGGAACGTCGAGAGCAAGGCCAGCGTGGCCAGGATGAAGGCGGTGCTGAGCAGGTCGGGGACCCGGAACAGCCGCAGCTTGGCGTTAGTGGTTTCCACCAGCACGACCGCGCCTGCCAGGATGAGCAGCTTGGCCAGGAACCAGGCGGACGACACCGCCAGCGTCGCGGGGGTCAGGAGCGCCGGGATGCCGACGGGGAAGAAGATATTGACCAGGAGCGCCATCAGGACCAGTTGCTTGATAGAGGCGCTCCACTCGATCAGCGCCAGGTAACGGCCAGAGTACTCCAGGAGCATCGCCTCGTGGATCATGGTCAGTTCGAGGTGCGTCGAGGGGTTGTCCACGGGGATGCGCCCGGTCTCGGCCAGCAGGACGATGAACAGGGCGGCAAAGGCCAGGACGTGGGCCGGGTTGAGCAGTCTCCAGGTCGGGCCCTGGGCGGCCAGCAGCATTTGGCTCAGGTCGGTGGAGTGCGCCGTGATGGCGACGGTGAAGATAGCCAGCATGAGCGCCGGCTCGGCGATGGCGGCGATGGTCATCTCCCGGCTGCTGCCCATGCCGCCGAAGGCGCTGCCCGGGTCCAGCCCGCCCAGGGCCAGGAAGAAGCGGCCCAGGGCCAGAAGGCCCACAAGCGCCAGGGCGTCGCCGAAGACCCGCAACGGGGCCGAGGCGCTCACCAGCGGCACCATCAGCCCCGCCAGGAGCGTCGAGAGGAGCATCACGTACGGGACCGCCCGAAAGACCCAGGAGGCATGCTCGGAAATGACCATGTCCTTGCGCAGAAACTTGGCTAGGTCCAGCCACGGCTGCCACGGCCGGGGCCCGCGCCGGTTCTGGAGCTTGGCCTTCCAGTTCCTGATGCACCCGCTCACCAGCGGCGCCAGCGCCAGCAGCAACACGGTCTGGCAGAGGAGGGACAACAGAGCACTCATAGCGCGAAGAGCAGGAGCGCCAACAACGTGACGAAGATGTAGATCAGGTAGGCCTGGATGCTCCCGGCCTGAAGGGCGCGCAGCCGGCGCGCGAACCGCAGGATGGCGCGGTTCAGGGGCCGATAGATGCGGGTGACGAATGCCTCCTCGATATGGCTCTCGAACCGGAGCGTTGTGGCGAAGTAGGGCGAGTAATCGTACTCGCGCTGGACCTCGCGGCGGGGCCGGAACAGGGCCTTGAAGATCATCCGTATCGGCTTGGAGAAACCAGTGGCGGTGTATTCCATCGAGGGCGCCAGGCCCCGCAGGCCGCAGTCCCAGGTCGGCCCGATGCGGACCCGGCTCCTGCTCCCGAAGAAGAGCCGCAACGCCAAGGGCACCGGCAGCAGGCAAAGTCCCATCAGGAGCATGCCCAGGGTCGAAACGCTGCCTCCCAGCTCCCGGCCGTTGGTGAGCACCAGGCCGCCTCTCAGGCTCAGCATCCCGCTCAACTCCCGCCCGGTCAGTTGGCGCGTCAGCGGATCCAGCAGCGTCACAAACGTCCCCGGCATCAGGCCCAGGAACAGGCACGCCGCCACCAGCAAACCCATCCCGGCCAGCATCGTCGGGGAGGCCTCGCGCGCCTGGGCCGCCTGCTGGCTGCGCGGCTGGGCCAGGAAGGTGATGCCGAAGGCCTTCACGAAACACGCCGCCGCCAGCGCGCCGGTCAGCGCCAGCATCGCCCCGCTCAGCGGGAAGAGCACCCGCACCAGGTCGCTGGTCGTGCCGAAGCCTTGCAAGAGCGACTGGTAGGTGAGCCATTCGCTGACGAAACCGTTCAGGGGCGGCAGGGCCGAGATGGCCACGGAGCCGACCAGGAAGCAGAGGGCGGTGGCGGGCATGCGGCGGATCAGCCCGCCCATCTCCTCCATGTTGCGCGTGTGAGTACACTGCACAACTGCGCCCGCGCCCAGGAACAGGAGTGCCTTGAAGATGGCGTGATTGATCGTGTGATAGAGCCCGGCGATGAGGGCCAGCGTCGCCAGGATGGGATGGCCGCTGTGCAGGAACATCAACGCGGCGCCCAGCCCCATGAGAATAATGCCGATGTTCTCGATGCTGTGATAGGCGAGCAACCGTTTGAGGTCGTGCTCCATGAGGGCATAGAGCACCCCCAGGACGGCGGAGACGGTCCCGATGGTCAGGACCGTGACGCCCCACCAGTTGGGCGGCGTGCCCATGAAATCGAACAGCACGCGTGTCAGACCGTAGATGCCGGTCTTGATCAGCACCCCGGAGAGGGCGGCGGAGGCATTGCTGGGCGCCACCGGGTGGGCCTCGGGCAGCCAGACGTGCAACGGCACGATGCCGGCCTTGACACCGAAACCGAACAGGAACAACAGAAACGCCGCGTTGCGCTTGTCGGCGGACATCGCCGGGGCCGCCGCGCGGAACCCTTCGAAACTGAAGTCCCCGGCGGCCTGGAACAGCAGCAGGAAACCCAGGATCAGGCAACCCGTTCCGAGGTGCGACATGACAAAAAAGAGCACGCCGGCGTTTCGAGACTCGGTCTTCTCATGCTCGAAACTCACCAGGCCATAGACGCTCAGCGCCATGATCTCCCAGGCGATCAGGAAGAAAAACGCGTTCGCGGCTGAAAACACGAGCGTCGTCGCCAGCAGCAGCAGGTTGTAAAACGCCCCGAGCACGCCAACGTTCTTGCGCCCATAAAGGCCGCGCACGTAACCCAGCGAATAGACCGACAAGGCCACCGCCAGCACGGACACGATCAGCACGAAGAAAAGGCCCAGCGGGTCCAGCTTGAGCGTCAGCTTCACATACGGGATCGAGGAGTGCCACAGGTCGAACGGCGGGGTCCCGCCACTCCCGCCGGGGGCCAGGCCCGCCATGGCCGCTGCCAGCCCGCACAGGCCCGCCGCCGCCGCGCTGCCGAAGCCCATCCATGTGGCCGTCTTGGGGCGTCCGGACCAGAGCAAGCTGCCGGCCGCGCCGGCTGCATAAGCGCACAGGGCGAGTTTCAGGAGCAGAGCCATGGGCTGGAACTCAAAAGGAGGGAGGGTCGAGGGTCGAGGGTCGAGGAGCTCGGCGCCACTCGAAATGAGAATGCATTCCCCGCACGAAAGCGGCAGAGGACTGCCGCAGTCCAAGACGCTGGCGCGACTTCCGTGGCGCTTCGCCCTTTCGCGAAGCGTTTTGGACTGCGGCAGTCCTCTGCCGCTTTTGCCGCGGGATTTCGATCCCGAGCGCGAGGGCACTGTCCGCGCTCCGGCAGAGACGCAACGCGCCCTTCGGGGCCTGCGCGCGCCGGCTGCCGGCGTGCCCGGCCCTGTCCTGGTCAACCCTTGGCGTCATCCTTGGCGCAGTCTGATCCCCTCGAGCACGGCCAGAACGGCTTCGGCACTCTCAGCGGCGCGCAGTTGATCGAGTATCTGGGGCTGCTGGCCCAGGCGCGCCAGGCTGGCCAGGAGGTGCAAATAGCCGGCGGCATCGGTGGCCGGGACCGCCAGGAGGAAGATAAACTGCACAGGCCACGAGCCCTTGGCCCCCCATATCACCGGCTCCGGCGTGCGCCCCAGCGCGAAGGTCAGTCGTTTCACCCCGTTGAGGCGGGCGTGGGGAAGGGCCAGCCCGCACTCGATGGCGGAGTTCGACAAGAGTTCCTGGTTCAGAGCGGTGTGGTAGAAGGGCAGGACATCCGTCACGCACCCCTCGCGCTGCAAGACCTGGCTCAACTCGCTGATGATTCCGGCGGTGTCGCGGTCGCGCAATTCCGGCACTACCAGGGTCCGCCGCGTGAATTGTGCCAGCGTGGCCGGGACAGTAACGGCAATGGTCGCATCGAGTGGCATGCGAGAGAAATCCAGGATTGGCAGTGCGGACGGCTCTGGCTCAGTCCACGAAGCTCAGGCGGTGGCCAGGGCCTTGGCCAGGGCCTTGGGCTCCTTGCGCTTTCGCGGCTTGGGGGCAGGCCTGGGGGCGGGCTTGGCCGGGGCCTGCTCGCTCCCGCTGGGTTTGGCGCTGGCCATGCGCTCGACCAATTCACTTTCCGCCGGGCCGGGCAGATAGAGGTAACGACCGCAGCTATCGCACAACTGAACGTCCTCGTCCCGCATGAGAATCGTGATCTTCCCAATGGGTTGCTGCATGTGGCAGCCTGTGCAGACATGGTTGCGGACAATGGCCACCCCCTTCTTGCCCCGGACGCGCAACCGGTCATAGTGCGCCAGGACCGGCGATGGAATTTGCGCGCGCAATTCAGCGATCTGAGATGCAATGCCCTTGCCGGTGACGTCCCCGAACTCGAGCGCTTGCAGTTTCAACAGGCTCTGGATCACAACATTCACAGGTCCGGCTAGACGCTAGTTGCGTACCAGGTTGGGGCATCACGACATAAGCCACTGAATCACAATGAGATAAAACGAGCATGCTTGCGTCGTCATGGCCGGGCCCGGGGCCTTACTCAGGCCGTGGTGCAGTGTTTGCACTGCCAAACTCCAAACGCGTGCAGGGCAAGGATGTACGGGACCACGGGACCACGGGACCACGGGACATGCGGCCCTTGGCGCCAGTTTTCAGGCGTCGCTACGCGACGCGGGGGAGATTGGACTGCCGGTCCGTGGACTGAAAGTCCACGGCTGCCATCGGCCACCGCTACGCGGTGAACCGGACGCAGCGCGCGTCGCGGAGCGACGCAGTGAAGGTAGCCGTGGACCTCGGTCCACGGTTCGGGGCGTGGGAATGCTCGCGCGTCGCGTAGCGACGCCTGAAGGCTTCGCGGTTTTCAGGCGCCGCTACGAAGGTGTGAAGAAATGCCAGAACGGACAACATCCCCGAAAACAAAAAAGAAGCTGGCGCTGCCGTTCCTCCTGAGCAGCGCCAGCTTGAGTTAACTCTCAGCATGCCTTTAGCGGCGTCCCACCCTCCTCCTGAATGGCTCTGGAAGCACTTCGATGCTTCTGGAAACGAACGTTGCCGCAGACTAGCGCTTGCGCGCTCCGCGCTTGGAAGGCTTCGGGGTGGCAGGCGCCGGGGCGGCGGCAGGCTGCGCCGGGGGCTGGGCCGGGGCGGCTTGGACGGGAGCCGGCGTGGCCGGGGCTGCGGAGCAGGAGCAGGCGCAGGGCGTCGGGTTCGTTGTAGCAGGAGTATTTGTTTCGCTCATAATGGACTGGACTGTTAAGCTGATTTTAGATTTCGTTTTTTCGGTTGCTCTCAAACAAAAGCAACCGGCCTGTCCGAGAGCAGGGGCTGTGCCAGGAGCTGTAGTGATGATGTAACAGGTTTATGCACAGTGACTTGCATTGAATTCCACGGCCCCTTCCCAAACTGATTCCCCGGCCCTGGGGAGCGGTTCGGCGCAATTCCTGCACCGGCTTGGGCCTGGTGTGTGCACAGACGGGGAGAGAATCTCAGGACGAAGTTCGCCCTCCGACCTTCTACAGGCCCGTGGCGGTCCCTTGCGGTGTGGCTGATGGATCCGCCTCGGGCCGGGCCGGGGCTCGGCTTGCGGGGCAGTCCCCTGCCCCTCCGGGCGGCTGGTTTGCAGCGGCCCGCGGCCTTGGGGCCGCGCCGGGTTTTCCAGGTCGAGCAGCCCATATTGTTTGAGCTTGTATTGGAGGGCGCGGCGGCTGATGCCCAGGGCCTTGGCGGCGTCCTCGCGGTTGGCAGTCACATGGGTCAGGGTCTGGCGGATGAGCATCTTCTCGACCTGGGCCAGGGGCGTGCCGGCGCGGACGGTGAAGGTGGTGGTCTTGCGGTCATAGTCGCGGAGGAAATCGGGGAGGTGCTCGACCTGGACGACGGATTCGCGGCAGGTGATGACGAGGCGCTCGATGGCGTTGCGCAGTTGGCGCACGTTGCCGGGCCAGGGGAATCGCTGGCTGAGTTGGAGGGCCTCGGCGGACATCCGTTTGCGGCGGCGCTTGTGTTTGGCGCAGAAATGCTCGAAGAACCGCTCGATGAGCAGCGGGATGTCTTCGGCGCGCTCCCGCAAGGGCGGCATCACCACCGGCACAATCTGCACACGGTAGAAAAGGTCTTCGCGGAACTTCCCCTGGTGCACCGCCTCCTGGAGCCGCTTGTTGGTGGCGGTGATGACGCGGACGTTGACACGGATCAATTCGGAACCGCCCACCATCCGGAAGGCGCTGTCCTCCAGCACGCGCAGCAGGTCGCCCTGGCCCTTGGGCGAGAGGTTGCCGATCTCGTCCAGGAAGAGCGTCCCGCCATCGGCCAACTGGAAGCGGCCGGGCTTGTTGGCGACCGCCCCGGTAAAGGCGCCCTTGACGTGGCCGAAGAGCTCGGCCTCGAGCAACTGCTCGGCCAGGGCGGCGCAATTGACCGAGATAAACGGCTTGTCGCGCCGCGCGCTGAGCATGTGGATCGAGCGGGCCACGATCTCCTTGCCTGTGCCGCTCTCTCCCTCGATCAGGACCGTCACGTCGCTGTTGGCCACCTCCTCGATCAGCCGCGCAATGGCGCGCATCGGCTCGCTCTCGCCCACCAGCAGGCTCGGTTCCGAGCGCGTCTGCAAGCGCAGGCGCAGCTCGTTGTTCTCGGCCACGACGGCCTGGAACTCGAGCGCCTTCTGGACCAGCGCCCGCAGCCGTTTCATGTCCAGCGGCTTGGGCAGATAATCGTAGGCCCCCTGCTTCATCGCCTCGACCGCGCTCTCCACCGTGCCATAGGCGGTCATGAGAATGAACAACGTGTCCCGCGTGCGCGCGCGGACCTGGCTCAGCAAGTCCAGGCCGCTGGCCCCGGGCATCTTGATGTCCGAAATCACCAGGTTGTAAAGCCGCTCCTCGGCCTGCCGCGCTGCCGCAGCCGCGTCGGTGGTGGCGTCCACCACGTAGCCCTCGCGGCGCAAGGCCTCCTGGATGCCCGCGCAAAGCCCTTGCTCGTCATCAACCACCAAAATCTTGATTTTTGATTTGTCCACCTATTAGTCCACAGTCCACAGTCCACAGTCCACAGTCCACAGTCCACCGCCCACAGTCCACAGTCCACAGTCCACAGTCCACGGTCCACAGTCCACAGTCCACAGTCCACAGTCCACAGTCCACAGTCCACAGTCCACAGTCCACAGTCCACAGTCCACCGCCCACAGTCCACAGTCCACCGCCCACAGTCCACAGTCCACCGCCCACAGTCCACAGTCCAGCGCCCAGACGCGCGATCTCAGATTTCAGATCTCAGATCTGAAATCTGAGATTTTCGTCATTCGTCATTCGTCATTCGTCATTCGTCATTCGTCATTCGTCATTCGTCATTCGTCATTCGTCATTCGTCATTCGTCATTCCTCATCACCGGCGCAGGGGCAGGGTCATGGTGAACAGGGCGCCCGCGGCCGGGGCGTTTTGCGCCTTGAGGGCGCCGCCGTGCGCCACGACAATTTGCTGGGCAATCCACAGGCCAAGACCGTTGCCCTCGGCTTTGGTGGTGAAATACGGGTCGAAGATGGAGGCGAGCTTGTCCGCCGGGATGCCCGGGCCGGTGTCGCGGACGACCACCTCCAGCGTCTCGCCGGCCACGCTGCCGCTCACATCGATGCGCCCCTTGCGCTCGACGGCCTGCATCGCGTTGATGATCAGGTTCAACAGCGCCTGCATCAGCCGGACCGGGTCGGCCATCACTTGCGGCAGCCCGCTTTGGACGGAGGCAACGATCTCGATCTCGCGCGCCGCCGCCTCCGGACGCAGCAGCTCGCAAACGTGCGTGACCAGCTTGATGATCTCGACCAGCTCCAAATCCAGGGCCGACGGTCCGCTGAGCCGGAGGAAGTTCTCGACAATGCTCTCCAGGCGGTGCAGTTCCCCCTGGATGATGTCCAGGCGCGCGGTCAATTGCTGCCGCAGATGGGGCGCCAGCGTGACGAGGTCCTCTTCGAGCAACTGCACGTGAATGTCCAGCGAACTGAGCGGGTTGCGGATCTCGTGCGCCAACCGCCCCAGAAGGCGCGCCAGCAAGTCCCGCTTCTCCGTCATCGCCGCTTGCCCGCCGTTCTGGCCCAGGGCTCGTTCTAAAATGCTTTCCACCGGCCAGAGCATACGCGGGACGCCGGGCAACGTCCAGTGCCGGAGAAAGGAATGACGAATGACGAATGACGAATGACGAAATGCCCCGCGTTCCCCCAGTCCCTTGGTCCCTTTCGTCATTCGTCATTCGTCATTCGTCATTCGTCATTTCCCTCCCCCCGCGGCTGCGCCGCTGCCCACCTGCCTTGAGAGTCCCAAAACCAGCCCCGCGACTATCGTGGCGCTGCCCAGGGCGTGGCCCCAGTGGAGGGGCTCGCCCAGCCAGAGGGCGGCCAGCAGGACGCCGAAGACCGATTGCACGAAGATGGTGAGGGCGGCGACGTTGATGGGGCATTGGCGGATAACGATGAACCAGACGCTGTAGCCGATCGACGTGCAAATGACCGAGAGCATCGCCAGCAAGGCCCAGGCCCGGGGGGAGAGAGACCGGGCGGCGGCCAGCGTGGCGGGTCCATCGATCAACAGGTTGACCGCCGTGCCGGCCAGCAGCGAGATGGCCAGCATCTTCATAACGCTCGCCCGGGCGACGACGGGCTTGCCGATGACCGAGTAGGCCGCCTCGCAGAGGAAGGAGCAAACGAAGATCAGGCTTGCCGCCAAGCCAGTCCATTGGAAATCGGTCCGCCAGACCCGGTTCAGGACGGCCACGCCGGCCAGGCCCAGGGCAAAGCCGGCGAGGCGGCGCGGCCCGATATGCTCGCGGAGGAAGGCCGCGGCCGCCACGGAGGTCAAAATCGGTTCGAGGGCCATCAGGACGGCGCAGTTGCCGGCGGTGCCCATCTGGTTGCCATAGACCTGGAGGCGCTGCCCCAGCACGTAGCCCATCAACCCGATCAGACAGGTCTTGAGCAGGTCGCGCCCGCGCGGGGCCGGCCCCGGCAGCCATGGCCAGGCCAGCAGCAGGCAGAGCCCCGCCAGGCCGAAGCGCAACGTGACCACACCTCCGCTCCCCAAATGCTCCTCGCCCAGGACCTTGTTGGCGGAATACACCCCAGCCCAGAAAAGGTTCATGACCAGCAGAATAATTAAATACGCCGGCTTCATTTGCGTCTAAAACTGCGGCCCCGAACAAACCGTTTTAGGGCCAAAGTAGCAAGCCCTGATTGTGCGATTGCATTTGCAGGAGGGGGTCGTTGCGGTTAATCTGGGCTCTCCTAATCGAAATGAAGAAGTGGATTGCCCTGGCAGTCATAGCGGGAGCCGGTTTGGCCGGCTACGCGTATTGGAAGAACTGGCAGAAGACCCACCCGGACCCCTCGATGGCCGGGCGGCCCAGCACTGCCGTGGCGGAGCTGCGCAGCATCAACTTCTCCGTGACCGCCGCCGGCGAGATCAGCCCCGCTGAGCAGGTCTCCGTCCGCCCGCAGGTCACCGGGCGGATTGTCCTCCTGCCGGTGGACGTGGGCGACCGCGTCAAGCAAGGGGACCTGCTCTTCAAGCTGGACGATAAGGAACTGCAGCAGCGGCGCGCCTCCAACGTGACGGACATTGACAAGGCAAAGGTGAGCCTGGAAAAGGCGGCGCGGGACCTCAAGCGGGCGGAGGAACTCCTGGCCGACAAGCTCATCTCCCAGGAAACCTATGACGACACCAAGACCACCGACGAACTGGCCAAGAACGCCCTCGAAAGCGCCCAGCGCGCCCTGGCCATCACCGAGGAGCAACTGGCCTACACCATCGTCAAGGCCCCCTTCGATTGCACCATCCTCACCCGCCCCGTCTCGATGGGCCAGGCAGTCTCCGGCTCCGATGGCTTTAACGGCGGCACCGAGGTGCTCACTATCGCCGACCTCAACTCGATGATCATCAATGCCCAGGTCAACCAGGCCGACGTGCCCCGCATCAAACAGGGCGAAACCGTTGATGTCACCATCGAGGCCGTGGTCGGCCTTCAGATCACCGGGGTGGTCGAGCGGATACAACCCCAATCCGTCATCAAGAACAACATCAAAGGCTATCCGGCCCGAGTCGTGCTCAAGAATGTTGACCCGCGCGCGCGCCCCGGCATGACCGCCAACGTCAAGATCCCCGTCGCCTCGGCCGACAACGTGACGGCCGTGCCCATCTCGGCCGTCTTTACCGAGAAGAATCCCGATACCCTTGACATGGAACGGTTCGTCTATGTCCAGCGCGGCGAGGCCTTCGACAAGCGCAACGTCAAGGTAGGTGTCTCCGATTTCTTCTTTGCCGAGATCCAGGACGGGTTGAAACCAGGCGAGGTGGTGTCGCTCGAGTTGCCCAAGGAGGAGCGCGAAAAACAAAACCATCAACTGGCCGGTATGCGCCCCGGCGGGGAGAAGGGCCCGGCGCCGCCTCGAGCCCAAGCCCCGGCCTCCACCAATGCCACAAAGGCGGCCACGGCGGCCTTGCCCAGAGCGGCCTCGGTCGCCGAGGCCTTGCCCAGGAGCGGCCCGGCCGCCACGACCGCCGCCGCCGCAGCCACGACCACCGGCAGCCCGCCCGCAACGCCGCGCAGCGGAGCCGCCGCCGCCCCCACCAAGTGAGCCCTCATGGCTTTGGTCGAACTCCGCAACGTCAGCAAGATCTACCGCCTGGGTGAGGAGGAAATCCGCGCCTTGGACGACGTCTCGCTGGACATCCAGGAGGGTGAATTCATCTCGATCATCGGCCCGTCCGGCAGCGGCAAATCCACGCTAATGCACATCCTGGGCTGCCTGGATTCACCCACCAAAGGGACGATCCGCCTCGACGGCACCATGATCCAGGCTGCCTCGCCGCGGCAATTGGCGGCCATTCGCAACCGGAAGATCGGGTTCGTGTTCCAGTTCTTCAACCTGTTGCCCAAGTTGAACGTGGTGCAAAACGTGGAACTGCCGATGATCTACAGCGGCATCTCAGGCCGGGAACGGCGCCAGCGGGCCATGGCCGCCCTCGAAGAGGTGGACCTGGCCAACCGCGCCCGGCACCGCCCCAGCCAACTCTCCGGCGGCCAGCAGCAGCGTGCCGCCATCGCCCGCGCCCTGGTCAACCACCCGCGCATCGTCTTTGCCGACGAACCGACCGGCAACCTGGATTCGATCACCGGCGACACCATCCTGCAGCTCTTCCGCAAGCTCAGCCAGGAGGGCCGGACCATGGTGCTGGTCACGCATGACCCGGAGATTGCGGCAGTCACGCCCAGGCGCATCGAGATTCGCGACGGCAAGATCGCCCTCAAGACCGACCCGGCCCTCGCGGGCCTGGCTCGCGTGGCGCCGCCGACGCCCCCCACGCACACTCCGAGCCCAGCCGCTCCATGAAACCCCGATGCGAGAGTTGCGTGGAAGCCGAAGGCGGTGAAGGCCCGAAGGTTTTGGACTGCGCCAGTCCTCTGGCGCTTTCGTGCCGCCCCGAACCTAAAAGCGGTCCCGATCCATCGGGACCGCAGTCCAAAAGGCTCTCGCGCTTTTTCGCCGTCGTAACTCTTGAGGTGCGCATCTGCGCATTTGCCTCGGCCTTGTCCGCACCTTTCGAGATGTCACCTGGCTTGCGATCAGTGGTTGTCCCGGAGGGACATCTCGATAATAGCCCGGCGCTTCAGCGCCGGGACAAGCCCTTTAACGTTGCGTCCGTCCCGAAGGGACGGCTGAATCAGCCGCATGCCATACATCAGCCACTGAGCCTCAGGCGTCCCTTTCGGGACGCGGCCTCTTTGGAACATCGTACCCGGCGCTGAAGCGCCGGGCTATTTTCGGGATGTCCCTCCGGGACAAAGCTCGAAGTCCACCCCGCGTGAACATTCACTCCAAACCTGGTCCCGCACCTGTGCAGGACGCTGAACGCCCAGCCTGACCAGCAACCATGGAGCAAAACCCTGTGCAATCCTGCAACGGCCAGCCCGCCGCCCCTTCGGCCGGGACCTTCCTTGGGGTCGGCCCCGAGGAGGTGCGGCACTCGTCGCAACAGGCCCTGGTCACGGTGCAGACGGGTCTGAAGGAAATCTGGTCGCACAAGTTCCGCTCGTTGCTGACGATGCTGGGGATCATCCTGGGGGTGTCGAGCCTGGTGGCCATGTCCGCCCTGGTGGCGGGGATGGAGAAAGGGGCCAAAGAGGCGCTGGTGGCCATCGGCGGGCTGGAGAAAGTGCGCATCGAGGCCCAGGACCTGCCCCCCGAACAGCGGTATCTCACCGACGAGGCCGTCGGGGTGACCATCAACGACGTTTATGCCTTGCAGCAGAGCGCGCCGCTGGTGACCCGGACCTCGCCGGAGATGCGTTTTTGGGCCACGCTCTCGGCCAACGGCAAGAGGTTTCGCCCCTGGTACTGCGCCGGGGTTTGGCCGGTGGCCCTGGAGATGAGCGAGCACGTCGTCCAATACGGCCGGATGTTCAACGAACTGGATGACGAGATGGCCCGGAGCGTGTGCGTGATCGGCACCGCCACCCGGGACAGGCTCTGGGGCTCGCCGGAGGAGGTTGGCTCTGGGATCAACCCGGTGGGCGAAACGCTCTTCATCAACGGCATCCCTTTTACCGTCATCGGCATGTTCCAACATTACGAGAGCGAGCAGGACCGCAAGGAGCGGGAGGCTGCCCAGGCCAACCCCGCGCGGCAAAAGACCGGTCCCGCGCGCAATCGCGGCTGGGGCCGGCGCGGGGGCAGTTTCGTTTTCTATCTCAAGAACGCCACGGTCTTTCTGCCGCTCAACACGGTGTGGATGAAATTCCGGGCCGGCGCCACCCGCGCGGCCATCAGCACCGGCAATGGCATGCCCATCGGGGCAACAGGCGACCCTCGCCTCTCGGCCCTCGAACTGAAGGTCGCCTCGGTGGACGTGCTTCCCGAGGCCCTCCAGCAGGTCCGCAACGTGCTCATGTGTACCCATCACGGCATCGAGGATTTTTCCTTCCGCACTCAGGAGGATTGGGCCGAGCAAATCAAGACCTTCGTGCGCAATGCCCGGCTCAGCGGCGGCCTCATCGCCGGGATCAGCCTGCTGGTCGGCGGCATCGGCATCATGAACATTATGCTCGCGAGCATCTCCGAGCGCGTTCGCGAGATCGGCATCCGCAAATCCGTCGGCGCCGCCACCGGCGACATCTTCATCCAAATCCTGGTCGAATCGATGGTCATCGCTCTGCTGGGCGGCCTGGCCGGGCTGGCCACCTCCTATGGACTGGTCCAGCTCATCTCGCACTTCTCCCCCACCGGCAACGCCCCCATCGTCACCTTGGGTGCGCTCGCCCTGGCCTTCGGCGCCAGCGCCCTCATCGGCGTCCTCGCCGGCCTGTTCCCGGCGGTCAAGGCCGCGCGCTTAAACCCGATCCAGGCGCTAAGATATGAGTAGCCTCCTGCCCGGCACGTTTCACGTTTCACGTTTCACGTTTCACGCCTCCTTCTCGTGAACCTCCTCAACACCATCGTGGTCGGCCTCAAGGAAGTGTGGGCGCACAAGTTCCGCTCGCTGCTGACGATGATGGGGATCATCCTGGGGGTGGCGAGCCTGGTGGGGATGGCCGCGATCATCAAGGGGATGGAAAACGGCATGAAAGAGACCATGATCGCCATGGGCGGCGCGGACAAGGTCCTGGTCCAGGACGAGGACGTGCCGGTGGACCAGGAGCACCTGGCGGACCAGGCCCCCGGACGCACGATGACCGACGTGGAGGCGCTGCGGCAAAACGCCTCCCTGCTCCGGCTCATCTCGCCCCAGATGGCCATCTGGGGCATCACTGCCACGCACGGCGAAAAGAGCGTGATGCCCTCCGAGACGGTCGGCGTCTCGCCGGCCGTCCTGGACATGAACCTGCACACCCTCGAATATGGCCGGTTCTTCACCGACCTTGACGAGGAAAACGCCAACCCCGTGTGCGTCATCGGCACGGGCATTCGCGACGAGTTGTTTGGGTCGCCGGAGCAAACCGGGCAGGAAATCGTGCCCATTGGCAACGTCATCGACCTCAACGGCCAGCCCTTCACCATCGTCGGCATGTTCGCCCATTACGAGGGCGAACAGGAGAAGAAGCAGCGTGAATTGGCCAAGAGACAGCCCCAGGCAGTCCAAAGCGGCCCGACCCGGCGCAAAGGCTGGGGGCGGGGCAACTGGGCATTCTGGCGCAAGAACCTCACCCTGTATATGCCGCTGAACACGGCCTGGATACGCTTCCGCGCCGCTGGCGATACCAATGGCGTGCCCGACAACCGCCTGACGGACATCAACATCAAAGTGGGGTCCCTGGACGAGATGGAGCCGGCCCTGCAGCAGGTCCGCAACGTGCTCATGCTCACCCACCGCGGCATCGAGGACTTCGGGTTTCAGACGCAGGAAACCCAGTTGGAGAACATCAACCGGCAGATTCGCAATGCCCGGATGAGCGGCGGCATTATCGCCGCCATCAGCCTCATCGTCGGGGGCATCGGCATCATGAATATCATGCTGGCCAGCATCAACGAGCGCATCCGCGAGATCGGCATCTCCAAGGCCGTTGGCGCCACCGGCCTGGCGGTCTTCATCCAGGTCCTTATCGAGAGCGTCGTCATCGCCCTGCTCGGCGCCGCCCTGGGGGTCGTCACCTCCTGCGGCTTCGTGCGCCTGCTCGAAGAAATCAGCCCCACCGCCAACGCCCCGGTCATCACTCCCATGGCGATGGCCGTCGCCGTCGCCTTCAGCGCCGCCGTGGGCGTCGCCGCCGGGCTCTTCCCCGCCCTAAAGGCCGCCCGCCTCGACCCGATTCAGGCCCTGCGCTACGAGTGAGATGTGCCGGGCCTCTGTGGAGGCGCGAGCGTCACGCGGGCAGACCCCTCACCCCGGCCCTCTCCCCTCCGAGGGGAGAGGGAGAGTTCTTGGCAGCGCTTTGAGCAAGCGCAGACACCTGGAAGCTCCCGAGACTGCCGAACGTCTCTCCCTCTCCCCTTCGGAAGGGGAGAGGGCCGGGGTGAGGGGTTTGCCCCGGTGACGTTCCTGCCTTCAATGAGGCCTTTCACCTCAGTGTCCCCCCCATTCACGGTTGCGGGACGGCCGCGCCGTCTTTGCGGGGGTCGGAGGCGCCGTAGTTTACGCCCTGGGCCAAATCGCGCATCACGGCCTGGCCGCCGCCCACGGCGGCGGCGAAGTCGCCGCGCACCTCCAGTTGGTGTCCTTTGGCCGCCAAGGCGGCGCGCGCCGCGGCGGGGACGCGGCATTCGATTTGGACATCGAGCCGGGCACGGTCTGTTTGGTAAAGCGCGGGGCCTCCAGCGCCGCCTGGATATTCATCTTGTGGTCGGCGATGTCGGAGACGAATTGGGCGTGGGCCTGGGCCTGGTTCCAGCCGCCCATGATGCCGAAGGCGATGCGGACCTGGTCTTTGCTCATGAAGGCGGGGATGATGGTGTGGAGGGGGCGCTTGCGGCCGGCCAGCAGGTTGGGACTGCGGGGGTCGAGGCTGAAGAGGCCGCCGCGGTTTTGCAGGGCGAAGCCAGCGCCGCCGGGCACCAGGCCCGAGCCGAAGGAGTTGTAGTTGCTCTGGATGTAGGAGACCATGTTGCCCTCGGCGTCCACGACGCAGAGGTACGTGGTGTCGGTGCCCATGGGCGGTTGGCCGGCCTGGGCCTGGGGCCGGGCTTTGTCGAGGTCGATGAGCCTGGCGCGGTCGCGAGCGTAGGCCTTCGAGAGCAGGCCCGCCACCGGGACCCGGTTGAACCTGGGGTCGCAGTCGTAGCGCAGCAGGTCGGCGTAGGCGAGTTTCTTGGCCTCGATCATCACGTGCAGCGCATTGGCGGAGCCGGGGCCGTAATCGGCGATGGGAAAACTCTCCATCAGGTTGAGCATGAGCAGGGCGGCAATTCCCTGGCCGTTGGGCGGCATCTCCCAGACCGTCCAGCCGCGGTAGGTCGTGGAGACCGGCTCGACCCACTCGCTGGAGAACCTGGCCAGGTCTTCGGCCGTCATGGCGCCGCCGTGGGCCCTGGAACAGGCAAGAATCCGCTGCGCGATAGCGCCTTCATAAAAGGCCCTGCGGCCGTGCCGGGCCAGTTGCCGGTAGGACCAGGCCAGGTCGGGGTTGCGGAAAATCTCGCCCGGCCGGGGCGCTTGACCCTGCAACAAAAAGGTGCCCGCGGCATTGGTGTCCTGACGCAGTTTCCTTTCACAGTCCACCCAGTGAGCTCGAAGAATCTCGGTCACGGGGAACCCCTTCTCGGCATAGCCAATGGCCGGGGCCAGCACGTCCGCCAGGCGCTTCCGCCCAAAACGCCCGAGCAGCTTTGTCCACCCGTCCACCGCCCCCGGCACGGTGACCGAATGGATCCCGCTCTGGGGCATTTGCGAGATTCCTTTGCTCCGGAGCAATTCGGGCGTCAGCCCGGCGGGGGCCCAACCGCTGGCGTTGAGGCCGTAGAGCTTGCCGCTCCGGGCCTCATAGACGATGGCGAAGATGTCGCCGCCGATGCCGTTGGCCATCGGCGCCATGACGCCCAGCGCCGCATTGGCCGCAACGGCGGCATCCACGGCGTTGCCGCCCTGGGCGAGGATCATGGCCCCGACCTGCGAGGCGAGCGGATGCTCGGTCGCCACAATCCCATGGCGTGTGATGACCATCGAGCGCGCCTGCGTGCGGTCCTCGGCAGAGCCTCGAGTCAGCAGCGCGCCGCCCACAGCCAGGCCCAGGAGAAGGGGGTGAAGTGTCATACGTCGGGCAATTCAAAGCCTTTTCGCCGCCAGGGGCAAGAGAATGACGAATGACGAATGACGAATGACGAATGACGAATGACGAATGACGAATGACGAATGACGAATGACGAATGACGCTTGTTGTCACTTTAGTCCGTTTCGTCATTCGTCATTCGTCATTCGTCATTCGTCATTTCCTTCAGTCCGTTTCGTCATTCGTCATTCGTCATTCATCATTCCATTCCTCAGCTCATTTCCCAAACATTCTGCTCCAGAATGCCCGGGGCGCAACATATCGTTCGGCGGCGGCCTGGCGGAACTCGGCGAATAGCTTGTAGCGGGCGCGCGCGACGAAACCGATGTCGGTGGTGATTCCCAGGGCCAGCCAGAGGGCCACCAGGGCCGTGGGCTGGGGCTCGTAGCCGAAGGCGGCGGAGAAGACGATGAGCAGGAGGGCGGCGGCCATTCCGAGCCAGGGCAGCGCCAGGACACGGCCCATGTTCCCCATGGCCACCCGCTGGGGGTTGCGGGCCGTCAAGGCGAGCCATGACCCCGTCCAGTGCATGGCCGCCACGTCCGCCACCAGGCTGACCATGCCCGAGAGATAGAGCCGAGATCGTCAAGGCGCGCTGCCCGTCGTCGAGGGTGTCGGACAACGTCGCCGCCAGGAAGACCAGGAATGCGAGGAGCGTCACGGCAACCGGCCCTAGAAACTGGCGCTGCAACGCCAGGAATTGGCCGTGGAGGATGTCCCGCACGGTCAAAGGAGTCGAGAGGATCAGTTCGAGTGTGCCGGCTTGGCGGTCTTCGGCCAATTGACGGCCCGCCTCAGCGGCCGCCCAGCACTTGAGGAGCGCGTTCAGGAAGCCGGCGGTGAGCAGGTACATGGCCGGCAGGAGCCATTGAGTGTGGTACTTGGCCAGGCCCCACGCCCAGACGCACGCGACCAACCCGAGCACCCCCCAGACGAACACCGGGCGCAACCGCGCCCGCGCGGCAAGCCAGAAATAGGCGTTCTCGTCCAGCAACCGGTTCCTGAAGGCGGTGCGCTCGCCCGGCTCGCCGAAGTTCCACTCATGCCAGCGCTCGCGCCAGCGCAGGCCCAGGCCGGCGCCGGGCCGGTCCTGCCAGGCGCGCGGCGCCACCACGCTGGCACTCACCAGGAAAACCCAGCCCAGGCCCTGAATGACCCCGATCGACCACCAGAATGCCTTGGACATGATCTTGTAAGAGCTATCAAAGGCTGCGCCGAATGCGAAACCGGGGCTGGGCAGCAACAGCGGCTCCGTCAGCCGCGGCGATTTGCCCAGGAAAGTCATCCAGGCCGAACAGATCGGCAGAATAATCGCAAAGACCAGGATCAGCAGGAACGTGGCCAGCACGGCCTTGCGCGCCGAACGGCTCGCCGCCGAGACGCACAGGCCGAGCGTCAGCGAAAAAAAGAGCGTGTCCAAAATGACCAGCGCCATCCGGCCGAACTCTCCCGGAGTCAGCCCGCCCAACAACATCGGCACGGCCAGCATCGGCACCATGGCCAGCACACCGTAGAAGGCGTTGAGCGAGGTGGCCGCCAGCTTGCCCAGGACCACGTCATAGCCGCGCAGGTCCGTCAGGAACAACAAACCCAAGGTGCCTTCCCGCTTTTCCTGGCTCAGACAATCCGCCGTGGACCACAGCCCGCTGAACAGGCAATACAGCGCAGCGCTGCCCGTCATGATGCCGAAGAGGGTCAGGGCGACATCCGAGGGCGCTGCCTGGCCGCTCAGCAGGAACGACCAGGTCCCTACCACGACCACCGCCAGGGCCGCCCCGGTGCGGCCCCAGAATGTCCCCCGCTTGCGCGAGGCCACGCGCAACTCCCGAGCGACGATCGGCAGAAAAGTCATAACAAAACCCCAAGCCCAGCGGCCCGGAGAGCAGCCCGTCCCTTAAGTCCCTTAAGTCCCTTTTGTCCCTTTTGTCCCTCACCGAAAGTCCGGCCCTGGTTCCCAGCGTAAGGCCGCAGTGAAGGCGGGGGTGACACCCCGGGCAGACCCCTCACCCCGTCCCTCTCCCCTTCCGAAGGGGAGAGGGAGAAGTGTCGGCAGTCTCTGAGGATTCCAGGCGTCTCGGTCTTCTCAAGCCGCTGCCCAGAATCCTCCCTCTCCCCTTCGGAAGGGGAGAGGGCTGGGGTGAGGGGTTCGCCGGGGACTCCGTTTCCGCCTTCACTGACCGATTGCTTCCCAGCCTCGAAGTCCTCTTGCACGGCTGCCTCCTCACACCCGTGGTTTGCCAATGACCGGGGGCGCGGCTATCAGGGGCGGGGCCTTGAGCGGCGCCGGCGTGGGCGGCGCCGCACGGGCGGGCCGCTGTGAATAGACCGGGACCAGGCTGCGCACGGCTTGGCGGCGGAAGGTGTTGAGCAACCTCTTGCGCGCCCAGGCGATGAGCCCGATGGCCAGTGCGATGTTCAACGTTGCCGACAGGCAGGTCCACAGGACCGCGATTTGAATAAAGGGAGCCGCGGGGACGGAGGCCGTGGTCGTCACGGCGAAGACGGTGCCGCTATTACCGGTCGTGGCATTGGTGACCGTCGTGGTCCTCACGGCTGCGGCGGTGCCGCTGTTGCCGGGGGACGCATTGGTGACCGCCGTGGACCTCACGACAACGGTGACCCCGCCTGAGGCATTGGTAACCGTCCTGGTCGTTGCCGCGGCGGACATCAGCGCGCGGGTTTGCGGCAGAAAGACCAGGAAAACGCTCGCACAGGCCGTGATGAAATAGATGACCAGGAGGGGAATGACCTTGACGAAGAGGAGTGTCTTGAGAGTGGCATAGCCGGTGTTCTTCGAGGTCATACCCATCCACATGCCAAACCAGGCCAGCGCCGCCAGGCTGGCCGAGGTGGAGAGCGTCGAGGCCCCGGAGGTGAACAAGGCCGCCAGGAGGTGAGGCCTGCGCGACAGGCCGAGCGCCCCCCAGCCATGGGTAAAGGCCAGCAAGCTCCCGGCCCATTGGGTCAGGAGCAGGATCGCCACGGGCA
Source organism: uncultured bacterium (assembly GCA_963749495.1). Taxonomy (GTDB): domain Bacteria; phylum Verrucomicrobiota; class Verrucomicrobiia; order Limisphaerales; family UBA8199; genus CAVQND01. Next base: position 294,620 of record CAVVMW010000006.1, on the reverse strand, counting down.
GGCCAAACATCCGCAGGAGTGCGCGCCAGTGGCCCTGGACCACCTGTTTCACCGACACGGGCGATGCCAGGAGCAACTCGACCAGCCCGCTGCGGCGCGCCTCGATGAAGAAACGGCCGGCCTGCGAGGCCATCCAGAGATACAACAGCGCCACAAACAGCGAGGCCACCGAATTCCAGATTGGCCAGGCCTCCTCCGGCGCCCGGCCCACGATGAGGCCCATGAACACGCCCGCGATGATCAACGAGATGGTCCAGATGCCAACCGATTGCCAGCGTTCGCGGCAGGCCAGCCACAGGATGGGATTGCGCTCCAGCAACCTGCGGCGCAGCAAGCCGCGGCGCCTGGCCCCGCCGTAGCGCCACCAGTAGCCCAGGCGGGAACTCCTGGCTCTGCGCGCCTTCTCCTGCCAGGCGCGCGGCACTGCCAGGCACGCCCCCGCCAGCATGGCCCAGCCGACGCCATCGCTGATCCCCAGCGCCAGCCAATACGGGCTGCGCCCCCAGTCCCGCGCCAGCTTGAAGACATAGCCAGGGCTGGCCAGGCTGAACAGGGGCGTGAACGCCCGGTTTTGCGCGCTGCAATAAATCGCGTCGGCTATCGGCCCGCCCAGGACCAGCAACAGCAGCAACACCACTGTGCCCCCCATGGCCTTCTGCGGGTCGCGGCTCAGGGCCGAGACCAGGAGTCCCGCCGCCAGCGAACAGAACAATGCGTTGAGCAGCGCCAGCGCCGATTTCAAATACTGCATCCCCGAAACCGCCCCCATCAGGAACGCGACCGCCAGGATCGGAATGACTGCCATCAACGCGTAGATCACCGGCAGCGACGTCGCCAGCAGCTTGCCCCCCACTACATCATACCCCTTCAAATCCGTGAGGAACAAAAACCCGAGCGTGCCCTCGCGTTTCTCTTCGCTGAGGCAGTCCGCGGTGAAGAAGAGCCCCGCCGCCAGCGATACCACCAGCGCCAGCGAGGTGAGGGTGCCGAACACGACGTTCCCCATGGACGAAGCCATGAAGGCGCCGAGCGAGGCTCAGGAGCATCAGGCCGCCCCCGATCAACAGACCCACCAGCGCGGCGCTCACCCTCAGCCAGAAGGTGCTCCGCCTCCGTGCCGCCACGCGAAGCTCCCGATCCACTATGGGCAAAAAGGTCATGCCTCGAACCCGACTCTAACAACAGCCTGTTCCGCCGGCAAGCGCGCCGTCTCCGTGGGGCGGGATCAAAAGTGTCGGGCATCCGACATGGGAGTTTTGTCCCGGAGGGACATCCGAGAATAGCCCGGCGTTTCAACGCCGGGGAGGCGAAGAAAGTGGTCCTCGTCCCGAAGGGACGGCTGAGAACACTCCTTGCTTTCAACCGTCCCTTCGGGACGGACCTGCTTTTTGTGGCCGCTCACCCGGCGTTGAAACGCCGGGCTATTCTCGGATGCCCCTCCGGGGCAAAGAGGCGCCAGCGGTTCACCGACAGTCTTAGTCGCACCCGTCCCCGTGACACTGTGGAAGCCCGCAAGGTTTTGGACTGCGCCAGTCCTCTGGCGCTTTGGCGTCCGCCGGGGTTTGAAAAGCGCCAGAGGACTGGCGCAGTCCAAAACGCTTCACGTTTCACGTTTCACGTTTCACGTTTCACGCTTCACCCCCCCGTCCCTTGAACGGCGAAACTGCGGCCCTTCAGAGCGGAGTGCAACCGTCCAGCCATAATGGCTGCCAGGGCCGCCTGGATCGGGGTGAAGAGCCAGACAATAGCAAGGTCGTGCGGATAGACCGGGCTGGCAACGGTCTGGAACCTCAGATCGATCAGCCGGGCCCCTTCCGCGAGGAACGCCGGAAACGCCACTCCCACCAGCAAGGTCCAGAGGAAGGCCCACAGCAGGGCGCGCTTGACCAGCGAATAATACAGGCCGATGACCGGCAGGGTCAGGAAGGTCCCCGCAAAGCATAGGAGGAACGGCCATTGACCCTCGTTTTCCGTAAAGCCCGAGCAATAGAGCCAAAGGCCAAGAAGCAGGGCGACTGCGGGCAGGAATTGGGCCCAGAGGCCGCGCACCCGGCCGCCCACGACCTGCCATTCCTTGAGCGGGGCCACCAGCAGCAGGCTCGAGCAGGCCGCTCTCGCGCTCTCGCCGGAAACTGCCGGCCGCGCTCAGTGCGACGCTGCCGGCCAGGAACCACGCCAGGATTCGCTCCAGGGCGCCTAAAGAACCCTGATTGAACACGTTGTAGTTCGTCAGGGCATAGGTGTAGAACAGGATCACAAGCCCAAGCCAGCCCCAGGACACCAGCCGCCCGCTCCAACTCCGCCGTTCCAGCCAGCCTACCGGGTTTCGTTCGAGCTCCCAACCCATCCACCAGCGGAATACCCGCGGGAAGAGAACCGGGGTGCAGAGTTTCCTCTCCAGCCACACTTGCCGGGCCGACGGGGGCGGCTCGCGCCAGACCTGCTTGACCCTCCAGGCAGCTAGAGCGAAAAACGCGCAAAATGCCAGGACCGACAGGCCCGTGCTGATCCCCAGGGCGAGCATCACCAGCCGGCTGAAGTAGCCGGGCCGTTGCCAGGTGCCCCCCGCACCCAGCACCAGCGCCGCCCCGCGCCCAACCATTTCACCCAGGTCGGTCAATGCCGCCAGGAGGTTGTTTCTGGAGCCGGGTGCCTTGCCCCAAAAGACCCCTAGCCAGACAACGCCGGTGCTCAGGATGAAACCCAGACAAAACACAAAGGCGAGGCAGCCCGCCAGAATCAACGCGCGCCCGTGTACCTTGCTGTGCGCCGAGGCCACCAGGCCGGCCGCCAGCGCCAGCAGGATGGAACTGAAATTGACCAGTATCGAATACAGCGCCTCCCTCCGGCCTAATCCTCCCGTGATGAACGGGACCGTCACCACCGGCAGCACTGCCAGCCACAAGCTCAACGCCGTCAAACCGTGGGCCAGTCCCTTGGCCAGCACAATGTCGCGCGCCTTGAGCGGCGTCAGAAACAGCAGCGGCAGCGTCCCCTCCCGCCGTTCGCGGCTGATGCAATCGGCCGTAACCAGCGGCACCAGGACCCAGATCGCCACGAACGTCCCCGCATGGAGGCAAGCGAAAACGGCGCCGCCGTCGTTCCAGTTGACACCCGGGCTGAAGGCGAGCCAGACGCAGACCGCCAGCAACGCCACCACCCCGTTCATCCGCAGGGTGTAGGTCGAGGTCCGTCGTGCCGCCACGCGCAACTCCCGTGCGATGACCGGAAGGACAGTCATGGGGAGGCGCCACGATCTGGAGATAGCGCATGGGCACCTTGGACCGGACGAACTCCACCTGGTGCGAAGCGTTTTGGACTGCGGCAGTCCTCTGCCGCTTTTTGCACGGTGGGAACGAGAAAGCGCCAGAGGACTGGCGCAGTCCAAAACCTTCGGGCTTGCCTTCCGCAAACCGGAACCGCGTTGGAGCAATCTGCCTGCACGTTGGCCAATCGAGACTATTTCGACAAGGCCAAGTGGTTTTCCTCACGAGCGGGGAGCCTTGTCGCAGCCTTTGTCGCGGCCTTTGTCGGGACCTTTGTCGGACCTTTGTCGCGGCCCAACGGGCCGCCAGAACCTAGCCCAGGGCTGAGGCCGTTAGGCCGATGCCCTGGGGGTTGGCCACAGAAACGGGCCGGGCGCCCTGAAGGGGCGCCAGAGCCCTGTGGCGCCCCTGCAGGGGAATGGCGCTTACATAAGACCGAGCTTGCGCAAACGGGCCCTGGTGCGGCGCGTGTGACGTTTGAGATGATCGCGGAACCTGCGGCGGGGTGCGTTGAGCCGCGGGTATTTGTTTTTCTTGCGTTTGACGGCGCGCGGCTCGCGTCGGTTTGGCCGCTCGGGGACCAAATCGGCGGCTAGCGTTTCGAGCAGATCGGACCACAGTTGGCGGCGTTTCTTTTTGGAGCGGGCTTGGGCCATGGCCTGGGTAAAGTGCCGGATTGCGTCCAGCGAGCCTTTGAAGCTGATGCGCTCCAGGGGCACCTCATGTTCGGTGGCGGCCTGAGCCATGGTGCCACGGATGAGATTGTGGGCGATGAGGCGCGTGTAGGCCTCTTTGCGAACCATGTTCGGGCTGCGCCCGCGGAGGGTCTCCATTTCCAGAGTGGTTTTCAGGTCATCCAGGCACATCTCCAGGCGCCACCGCCGCAAGTAAGCGCGGAGGATCTGTTCGGCGGGGTAGAGTTCTGGGTCCAAGAGCGTGGTCACCAGTTTGACCTGGCGTACGCGGAAGCCTTTCTGATAGCAACTGCCCTTGACCACGCGCACCGTCAACTGGCTGGGCAAGCCAATCCATTGGAGCAGCGTCAGCCAGGGAGCCCGGCGCTGGGGTTTTCCCCACACGAAGAGCCAGTCGTTTCTGCCCAAGCGGCGGAGGCGCCTTCGCCCATCGAGCCGGCGCGTGGACCGCCCGATGAAGTCCACGTTCAGAAGGTGCTTGAGCCAGGCGAGGACCGCGTAAAAACCGAAGCCGCGGTCTGCCACCAGGATATCCCCGGCCACCAATTGGCTGCTGAGCAGCGTCAACAACGACAGTTCGGAGAGCGCCAAGCTGCCTTGGGCCATGGCCAGGATCGCGCCGCTGAGCATGGAAAAGAGCACGACGATGCGCATCTTGGGGAAGCTGGGTTTGTCGGCGCACTGCAGAGGGGGATACGCCCTTCGGTTTTTGCGCGTGTCGGCCAGCGTGAGGGCCGAGCCGTCGGCGGCCTTGAGGGGCCGGCCTTGGAGTTGAGTCAGGGCCGGGACTTGCTTGTCGGCGGCCCGGGCGGTGGCGGCCAAAACCTTGGGGAATTGCCTGAGCGGCAGGCGGGCCTTGGCGCGGCAGTAGGCGCCGTCCTCGGGGGAGATCTGGGGGCCGTCTTCCAAGAGGAAGAGGGCCTGGAGTTGGCGCACGACCTCGCGCCCGGAGGCGTCGGGGTTGAGGGCTTGCCAGACCATGCACCAGAAGGTGCGCCAGCGGGTGTAGTCGCGGTCGCGGCAGTTTTTGTGGGCGGAGGCCTTGGCCTTGGGAAAGCACTCCTGGGGTACCGAGGAGGAGAAGCACTTTTCCAGTTGGCAGAGGGTATAGGCGCGGACCTGGCGGCAGGCGTGGGCGGTGCGGGAACCCAAGCGGGCCAGGCGAGAGCGCCAGGGTGGGAAAAAGGGCGTGTGCATGTCCAGTATATATACTGGACTATGCTTGACCGGCAAGCTAAAATTGAGGCCGATGAACAAAAATCTGTATGAGGGCACCGCCTCCTGGGACCGGCAATACGAGCAATTGCGACGCCGTTTGAGCCAAATAGGCTACCTCAGCCAGGGCTCGGTGCAGGACCGCACGCGGCGCTCGGGCGGAGGTGCCGGTTACCAGTGGACGCGCAAAGTCGCGCAGAAGACGATCACCGTCTCACTAACCCAGGAGGAGTTCGAGCAGATGCGCCAAGCGGTTAACCACTACCGACAGGTGCGGGGGCTGTTGCGTGACATGGAGCGGCTGTCCCGCAAGATTATCTTCCAGAGGGCACCTCATCCCCATCAACGCAAGCGCCTAAGCGCCAAAGTTTTAGGCACTAAGTAAGTGCCATTCCCCCTTCAGGGCGCGCCCGTGCTTGCGCGGGCCTGTCCCAGGGCATCGGCCTGGCGGCCTCAGCCCTGGGCTAGGTTCTGCCGGCCCCTTGGGCCGGAGATCGCGGCTGCCCGGCGCGCCGGACGGCTCCGCGTTTTCCGGGGCCGGCCCCGGCGCCGTCTCGGGTGCGGCGGGCTCGGAGGCATGGTCCCGCAGGCCCTTGAGCAGTTCCTCTTTGGCCCGGTTAGCGAGGCTCAGGTCAATCAGGGCGCTGACGCCCCACCAGCAGATGAGGCTCTCGAAAGCCAGGCTGGCCCCCAGCCCGCGCATCAGCAGCAGAATCGCTATCGCCAGCCACGGCCCCAACATCACCCGCGACAGGGCGCCGAAGACCGCCCGCCGATGCCCCACCCCTTTTATAGCCAGCCACATCCCCACCAGGCTCAAGGCATGGACATCAAACAGCAGCATGGCAATCCCTGTGATGCTAGCCAGGCCGAACAACCAGGCGGCGCTCGAATCATCGCGCGCCAGATAGAATCCGACCGAGAGCGGCAGCACGACCAGGTTGGCGACCACTGCCAGGGCGGCAGGCCGCCCGAACAAGCCAACCAGCGCCTGCCTCTGCCCCGCCACAATCTGCGCCTCGGAGATCGGGGTCACCAGCAACGGCTCGATTGTCCCGCTGCGGAGTTCCTCGCAGAGCCGGCGCGAGGCCTCGATGGTTACCAAGTACTTTAGAACCTGGTGCATCCCATAAGCGGTTACGATGATCGCCCAAAGCAGGGCACTGAATGACGCGCTGGTCCGGATGTCCAGAGCAAGGCTCGCCATGACCAGGCACGCCCAGATGCCGAACAGCGGACCCAGCAGGCACCACGCAGCCCATTGGGAAGTCAGGTCGCGCCCCGCCAGCCAGTAATAGGGGTTGGCTTCCAACCGGCCCCGGTGGGCCGGTTGGCTGCGAACCGGCCCGAAGCGCAATCCCAGCCATCCGCCCCAAGCCCGGGGCTCGGCCTCCTCCGCTTCACCGGTCTCCCGCCAGGCGCGCGGGGCGTACAAGCTCGGAAACACCAGCGCGCCGCAGGCCAAAACCAGAACCGTCAGCAACGACCTCCAGTAGGCCGCGCCGGCGTAATTGGCCTCCAGCCCGGCCCAAAAGAGATAGGGCGGGCTGGGCGCCAGCAGGACCTGCGGAGCCAGGCCCCCCTGCCAGGCGCAGAGAAGCCACCACAAGCCCGCCGGCAAGCCCGCCACCAGCGCCAGGATCACCAGCGTCCAGGTCATCGTCTGCCGGCTCCGCAGCCACAGCGCCGAAACCAGCATCCCGATGGACAGCGACAAAAACAGCGTCGCCGTCAGCGCCAGGGCGATGCGGCAAAACTCACCGCCCGTGACGCTGCCGATGAGCAACGGCAGGCCCAGCAGCGGCAACACGGCCAGCAGCCCGTAAAACCCGTGCAGCGAGGTCGCGATCAGCTTGCCCAGGACGACGTCGTAGCCCTTGAGTTCCGTCAGGAACAGCAGGCCCAGCGTGCCATCCCGCTTTTCCTCGCTCAAACAGTCCGCCGTCAGGAAGGCCCCGGCCACCATCGCGAAGAGCAGGGCCAGAACCCCGCTGGACCGGAAGAGTGACTGGCCTTGCTGCGAGGCGGGAAGCGTGCTTTGGCCAAACCGCAGCAGCAACAACCACAGCCCCACCATCGCCAGCGCCAGCCAGAACCGCGCCCGATACGTCCCCTGCCGCCGCGCAGCCACTTGCAACTCACGATGGACGATGGGAAGGAGGGTCATGATGGGCAAGGCTGAAGGCTAAAGGCTAAAGGCTGAAGGCAAAGGCGCCACGCTGTGGCGGCGCAGCGTGAATTGGTTCGGCTCGAAGCGGGTCAACTCCCGGCGCAATCGGTTCCTGGCCCAGCGGATCATGCAGAGAGAATATATGAGGACTGCGATCTGGGGCAGCCAGTACCGACAAATCGACGAAAAGCGGCAACGGACCGCTCAGGCGAGAAAGAAAGGCCCGAAGCGGCCAAACCAGCAGCATGCCGCAGATGTTGAGGAAGTACGGGACAACCTGGCCGACCGCCATGGTCCGGATGACAGCGCCGGCCTGGCTGCGCGACCTTAGTCCAAACCACAGCCCCAGCCAGCACAACGCCGCGAGGCCAAGCGCCAGGTGCAAGAGGTTTAAAGCCACCAGGCCTAGCACGTACGACATCTCCGGCTGCGCCAAGCCCGAGCGGGAGCGAAGAGCCAGCAGCGGAAGGAAGGTCCCCACGCTGCCCATCACCGCCAACACCAGCGCCGGCACGAAGAACAAGCGCCACAACGCGCGCCATTGCCCCGCCACCACCTGCCCGGCGCCCAAAGGCGTCGTGAGGAGCATCTCCAGTTCGCCCGTCCGCCGGGCCTCGATGAAAAACCGGCTGGCAGCCCAGGCAAACAGCGACCAACTCAGCAGGTGCAGCGCCAGCCAGGGCAGTCCCGCGAGCGCACTCCACGGCCACCCGGGCGAGAAGGGAATCCGGAACATCCGGGAAAGGAAAGCCCAGGCCAGGCTGTTGATCAGACTCAGCGCAACCGCCGCCCATATAGCGGCCCGGAGACCGCGCTGCCGCGCGACCAGCCATGCCACGGGATTTTCCTCGAGCACACCGATGCTGTAGCTTCCGAGTTTAGGCCCCTGCCGCCCTAGCAGCCATGCCACGGGATTCTCCGCTGCGGAAATCGGCCGCGGCGGGCGGCGACCGTTCCGGCGGCTGGCCGCCGCGGACTCGATTTGCGCGTCGCCCGCTTCTCTCACAGCACGGCGCAGGCGATCACTGGCGAACGCCACCAAGACCCAGGCCTCCGCCTGCACGAGGGCCAAACAGGCCCAGTACCTCAAGTGGGGAGGACCGATAGGCGACGTCGCCCGCCCAGATCATCGCCGAGAGCGGACTGAACAGGGGCCAGCAATGCGGCAGCGCGGTCCTCTCCCATGAGATGGCCGGCAGGAGCACGATTGCCAGCACCAGCAGCACCGCCCCCACCGCTGCCCGGAACTGCTTGGGGTGCGAGACCGACTCATACAGGCCCGCCGCCAGGGCCAGACAGAGGGTGTCGAGCAAGGCCAGGCCCTTGCGCCCGGCCTCCCAGCCGGTGGTGCCGCCCATGAGCACCGGGATCATCAACAGCGGCAGCAGCGCCACCAACCCGGACAAGGCATCCAGCCCGTTTGACCCCAGCTTGCCCAAAAGGACGTCCACAGCCCGCACGCGCGTCAGTAACAGCAGCCCCAGCGTCCCTTCGCGCCGCTCCGAGCCAACGGTATCACACGTGAACAAGCAACCCGCGCAGCAGAGGATGAAGCACGCGCCCGCCAGCGCGCGAAAGAGATCCCCGCCGTTGACCGGCGTGAGCGATGCGCCCGACAGGAGCCACGGCACGCACACCCACGTCCCGACCAGCGCCGCCCCCAGGCGCAGCCGCCGGCTTGCCCGGCTCCGCGCCCGAACCAGCAACTCGCGCTCGATGATCGGCAGCAACGTCATCGTGCAACGTCATCGTGCAGTGCCCGGTGTCCGACAGCGTCTGAACCATGGTCTAACGGAACTTTGCATAACGGCTCTCCAAGTATAGACAACGCCGCCCCGCCTTTGTGTATAAATCTCCTCCAGATCGGCGCCGCGCTGCGCACGTCGCGTAGCGACGCAGTGAAGGTAGCCGTGGACCTCGGTCCACGGTTTGGGGCGCCGGGGGGATCGCCCGTCGCGTAGCGACTCTTGATATGTTCCATCGGCCACGGCCAATTGTGTTCTCAGGCGTCGCTACGCGACGCACGTCCTCGTGGGTCAAGATCCGTGGACTGAAAGTCCACGGCTACCATCAGGCACCGCTACGCGGTGACGATTGGACCCGGCGCACAGCCTCATGTTCGGCACGGCCAAGGCGGGCTCGCCTCGCTCGTCCTCCGTCCTCCGCCCTCGTCATTCGTCATTCGTCATTCGTCATTTCCCCCTCCGTCCTCCGCCCTCCGGCCTCAGTCACTGGGTTTCCCCGCGCGTCACGCGCATGAAGACCTCCTCCAGGCCGATCTCGTCCTCGCGCAGGCCGATCAACCTGGCCCCGCCCCGGACCAGCACGTCGGCGATGATGCTGTGGTCGCTGTCATGGCCGCTGAGCGTGACCTTGATCTCGCCGTCGCTGGCCGTGACTTCCGCGACCTCGGGGCGGGCCTTGAGCAGTTCGATGGCCTTGGCCGGGTCGCTCGACACGCGCACCCAGAGGACGCGCCCCTGCGCCATCTGGTCGCGCACGCCCTGGACGGCCCCGCTGTAGATGAGCTTGCCCTTCTCGATGATGGCGACGCGGTTGCAGAGGGTCTGCAGTTCGCTGAGGATGTGAGAGGAGATGATAATCGTCTTGCCCAGGCGCTGGAGTTCCTGGAGCACGGCCATCATCTCGATGCGCGCGCGGGGGTCCAGGCCGCTGGCCGGCTCGTCCAGGAGCAGCAACTGCGGGTCGTGAATCAGCACCCGCGCCAGGCCCAGCCGCTGCTGCATCCCCCGGCTCAGCGCCCCGATCAGCGACCCCTTCTTCTCGCTCAATCCCACCAACTCGAGCACGTCGTTGACGGTCTTCTCGCGCTGCACGGACGGGATCTTGTAGCACGCCCCGAAAAAGTCCAGGTACTCGGTCACCTCCATGTCCTTGTACACACCGAAAAAGTCGGGCATGTACCCGATGACATGCCGCACCGAGTCGGCATCTTTGACGACGTCATAACCCAGGACCTGGGCCCGGCCGGAGGAAGGCGCCAGGAACGTGGCCAGGATGCGCAGGGTGGTCGTCTTGCCGGCCCCGTTCGAGCCGATGAACCCGAACAGATCGCCTTTGTGTACGGTCAGGTCGAGCCCGGACAAGGCGGCAATCACGCCGTAGAACCGGGTCAGCCCGAACGTCTGCACCGCTTCGATCGGAGGAGGAGGAGCGTTCATAGATTAGTCCACAGTCCAGAGTCCACAGTCCACACATCATTTGACGGTCGTCGCCACCCTCCAGAGCGTATTCTGGTGGAACCGGCGCGGGGAGAACTGGTTGATGGCCTTGACGGGGGAGTAGTTTTCCACCCAAGCGAAGAACATCGCCCCGCCATGCTCGACGACGGGGCTCACATCAAGGCCCGCGGGAGAGATGAACCGCGAAAAGCGGTCCGGGCCCAGACTCAGCAGCGAGGGGAAGGAGGCGGCGATGCTGCCGGTTGGGAGGTCGTTGATGCGGCCGGCTTCGGTCGAGGCGAAGGCGCGCCCACGCGAGTGGGCGGCACCGGCGAACTGGCTGCCGTAGCCCGAAAGGAATTCGAGCAGTCCCCGGCCCCGCTCCCGGGCCACGTTGAAGCTCTTGCTCTCCCCGGCCCGCACGTCGCCCAAAGCGAAGAGGCGGTCCTCGATGGCGATTTGGGCATTGGCCAGCTTTTGATCGGTCTGGTTGGCAACGCTGACGGTCCAGCCCGCCGGGGTGGTCGTGACGGAGATACTCAGGGGCACTTCGGCCGTTTGCCACCAATCGCTCACGTAGAGCTTGCTGATCCACACCGGCACGAAGACCTCCGCCTTGAAGCTGTCGCCTTTGTGCAGGAGGTTGATTCTCTCGTCGGAGGCGCCGCCGGCCGCCATGCCGGCGAATTCACCCCGGAGCGTGGCGTACTTCTGCTGGCTCTCCAGAATGTAGCGCTGGTTGGAGGGCGAATAGATGGTGGCGTAGGTGCGCCCGCGGAACTCGGCGTGGTCGCCGGCCAGCAGCACGTCCACCAGGTGCAGTTCGTTCCACTCGGACTCGCCCGCGCGCAGCTTGTAGCCGATGAAATAGATCAGCAGCGAGAAGAGCACCACGTAACACGGGAAGGTAATCCAGGTGAGCATGGGCCGGTGGATGCGCTTGAGCCAGTACTGGTCCAGCGGTCCGATGACGACCAGATAGACGATCAGCAGGACCAGCAGCCACTCGACGGGCAGCTTGTGGACCTGGCGGCTGTCGAGCATGGCGCCGAAGATGCCGTCGGTGCTCGTTCCCCCGCCGTAATAGACCTGCTGCTGCGGCCCGGTCGCATACCAGTCCGCGGGCACCTCGGCCAGCTTCGTCCAGAATGTCGGCAGGTTTTTCCACGAGCGGAACGGCTCGCGCTCGGGGCTGAACAGGAGCGCCGTCACGCGCCCGCGCCCGCGAGTGGCGGTGACCATGAGTGGCACCTCTTGGCAGGAGAGCACTGTCTGCCCGTCCACCACCGTCCCCGCTGCCACGAGCACCTCGGCCCCGGCGAAGGCCAGGTCCTGCTCCAGGCCGGTGAAGGCCGCGCTGCCCTCGACGCGCGCGCCCGGCCGGCCGCGGGAGCGAGTGGACATGATGGTGGCCCGGAGCCTGCCGCTGGGCAAGCCGCTCGGGCTGGCCAGCCAGGCCTCCAGTTCCCGGGCTGGTTTGAGCGTTCTCATCTCCTTGAGTTCGCACGGGAACAGCCCCTTGAGCCATGGTGTGGAATTGATGTCCGACAATTGTTCGACGCCGACGATTAAATGGCCGCCGGCATTGAGCCAGGCGTAGAGTGCGTCCACCTGCGGCACCTTGATTTCGGAGGCCTGCGACGAGTTGAGATAGATCGAAGCCAGCCCTTCCAGGACCAGCGGGTTGTCGGGGAATATCGAGGGCCGCAACAGCGCCGAGAGCGGCTGGAGGTCGGACGCCGCGGACTGCGAGGCGGAGAGGAGGGGACGAAATACCGGGACGCCCCCCGGCGTGCGCGCCATGGCTCCCAGCAACGGCGTGTCCGCCGAGATGCTCCGGTTGGGCCGCTCGCCCAGGTGCTCGGCCCGCACATGCCCGCGCTCGTCCAGCAGCCTCAAGTCCCAGGCGCTGTAGCCGCGGCTGCCCAAAAAGACCGGGATAAACACCCGCTTGAGTGTGCCCGTGGGCAACTCGATCGGCACCCGCTGCACCTGCGGCTCCTTGCTATACGTGCCCGAACCCACCTCGATCTCCCCCTTGAATGACGGGCCGTCATTCTTGATCTCGCACGCCAGCGGAAACCAACTCCCCTCCCGCACGATGCCGCCGTAGCCGAAAAACACATCGAATTGCAGCGCCCCCTGCGCCGCCCCCATCCACCCCATCCAGACCGCCAACCCCACCGCCCAGGCCCCCGCCGCCTTTGCCCGGCGCACGCGCGCCAGCAGGTTCAATTGAGATTCACCCACCATGATCTTCGTTCGAAAGTTCAACGGGCCACTCTATAAGCGGACAGTTCCCATTTAGCAATGTTCAATTCAGCGCCCCGGGCGCAACGCCCCGTCCGACCAGTCTGACCTGTCTGACCAGTCGGACTATGCGTCTCCTGCCCTATCGTGATCATAGACCAGCCCGTCGTCGGATCGTCACTCGCCGGAGCGCACATCGCTGCTCATTCGTCATTCGTCATTCGTCATTCGTCATTCCTCATTCCGCCCGCAGCTTTTCGCCCCCGAAAAGGCTTGTGTTCCCCCCCCGCCCCCAGCCACTCTGGGTCATGCTCAAGCTCGCGTCTTACCCCATCATCGGCATCTCTCTCTTTGCAGGTTTCGGATTGGTTCTGGGGGCTGACTCGCCGGAAAAGGGCGCCTCCGTCGAAGGCATCACGGAGTACCGGCTCGACAACGGGCTGCGCGTGCTGCTGTTTCCAGACGACTCGAAGTCCGAGTTGACAGTGAACATGACCGTGCTGGTGGGCTCGCGCCAGGAGGGCTATGGCGAGACTGGCATGGCCCACCTGCTCGAGCACATGGTCTTCAAAGGCACCCCGCGCCACCCGAAGATCCCCAAAGTCCTCCAGGACCACGGCGCCCAGTTCAACGGCAGCACCTCCAGCGACCGCGTCAATTACTTTGAAACGCTCGAGGCGACGGACGACAACCTTGAATTTGCCCTCGACCTCGAGGCCGACCGGCTGGTCAACAGCCTCATCAAACGCGAGGACCTGGACTCGGAAATGACCGTCGTCCGCAACGAATTCGAGCGCGGCGAGAACTCACCCGCGGGCGTGCTGAGCAAGCGGATGGCCGCCGCCGCGTATCACTGGCACAACTACGGCAAGCCAACCATCGGCAACCGCAGCGACATCGAACGCGTCCCCGTAGAGAACCTCCGCGCCTTTTACAAAAAGTATTATCAGCCCGACAACGTCGTGCTGGTCGTGGCAGGCCGCTTCAACGAGGCCAGGGCACTGGGGCTGGTGCAAAAATACTTCGGCCCCATCCCCAGGCCGGAGCGCAAACTCAAGGCCACCTACACCGAGGAACCGCCCCAGGACGGCGAGCGAACGGTCACCCTGCGGCGCGTCGGCGAGGTGGGCGTGGTGGCCGTGGCTTATCACATCCCGGCGGGCCCGCACGAAGACTCGGCCACACTCCAGGTGCTGGCCAACATCCTCTCGACCCAGCCGAGCGGCCGGCTCTACAAGGCCCTGGTCGAGTCCAAGAAGGCCGTCAGCGCCTTTGCCTATGCCAGCGCCGAACACGACCCCGGCCTCATGACCATCGAGGCCCAGGTTTCGCGCGACGGCTCGCTCGAGGAAGTGCGCGACCAACTCATCGCGCTGGTCGAGGAGTTGGGCGCCAAAGGCGTGACCGCCCAGGAGGTCGCCCGTGCCCGCCAGCAACTTCTCAAGGCCCGCGAACAGGCGGCCAATGATACCAGGCGCATCGCTATCTCGCTCAGCGAATGGGCCGCGCAAGGCGACTGGCGCCTCTACTTCCTGGACCGCGACCGCATCGAACAGGCCACCCCGGAGGCCGTCCAGGCCGCCGCCGCCCGCTATCTGCAGCGCAACAACCGCACGGTCGGCCTCTTCATCCCCAGCCAGAAGGCCGAGCGCATCGAAGTCCCCCCTGCCCCGCCCATCCAGACCCTGGTGGCCGATTACAAGGGCCGCGCCCTCGTCGCCCAGGGCGAGGCCTTCGACCCATCGCCCGCCAATATCGAGGCGCGCGTCCAGCGCCTGGACCTGCCCGAGGGCATCAAGGCCACGCTCCTGCCCAAGAAATCGCGCGGCAATGAAGTCCACCTCACACTCACCCTTCGCTACGGCAACGAGGAAAACCTCAAGGGCCTGGAGACCGCCGCCGGGTTCCTGCCCGAATTGATGCTGCGCGGCACCAGGAAGCTCACCGACCAGCAACTGCGCGACGAACTGGATCGCCTTAAGGCCACGCTCAGCGCCGGAGGCGGGGGCGGCGGGCGCCGGGGCGGACGGGGCGGGCGTGGGGCAGGCCCGGCGGGCGGCCCGGCTGGCGCCGTGAGCTTCTCCATCCAGGCCCGGCGCGACACCTTGCCCGACGTGCTGCGTCTCTTGGGCCAGGTCCTGCGCGAGCCGGCGTTGCCCGCCGAGCAGTTCGAGGTCTTCAAACGCGAGCGCCTGGCCATGATGGAGCAGATGCGCACCGAGCCGAGCATGCTCGCGCCCCGCCTCCTGCAACGCGAACTCAGCCCTTACCCGGCCAACGACGTGCGCTACCAGCCTACCGTTGAGGAATCCATCGAACGGCTGCGCAAGGCCGCCTACGACCAGGTCGTCATGCTCTATCGCGACTATCTCGGCTCCCAGGAAGGCGAGTTGACGATCGTGGGCGACTTCGACCCCGAGGCCTGCCTGCCGATCCTCAAGGAAGCCCTTGGGGAGTGGACGGCCGCCAAACCCTATGCCCGCGTCCCCACACCCATCGTTGACGATGTGCCCGGCGCCCGGCACCAAATCCTCACACCGGACAAGGCCAACGCCACCTATATCGCGGGCCTGTTGTTCCCGGTGCGCGACGATGACCCGGACTACCCGGCCCTGGTTGTGGGCAACTACATTCTGGGCAGCGGCGCCCTCTCCTCCCGCCTGGGCAACCGCATCCGCCAGCAGGAGGGCCTCTCCTACTCCGTCAGCTCCGGGCTGAGTGTCTCCTCCTGGGACCAGCGCGCTTCGCTGACCCTGTCCGCCATCTGCAATCCGGCCAACATCGCGCGCGTCGTCAATGCCGCCCGGGAAGAGCTGGAGCGCCTGCTCCGCGACGGCGTCTCCGCCCAGGAACTGGCCGACACCAAACAGGGCCTCCTTCAGGCCCGCAAGATCGCCCGCTCCGGCGATGCGGCCCTCGCCGGGTTATTGGCCAACCTGCGCCACCTCGGCCGCACCATGACCTACGAGGCCGAACTCGAGCAGAAGATCGAGGGCCTCACGCCCGAGCAGGTTGCCGCCGCCTTGAGGAAACACATCGATCCCAACAAACTCGTGGTCGTGACGGCGGGGGATTTCCCCAAGGAATGACCGGTTGACCTTTCAATGACCGCTGCGGTGCCTGTGACAAATGCGCCCGCGCCTGCCCCGCCTCCGCCATCAAGAACGTCCGCACAGCCGGCCGCTACGCCAGCCGCGACCACGCGCTCCATTTCCAGCGTTGCGTCGAACAGACCCTGCGCTTCAGCGCCATGCCCGCCATAGCCACCCGCATCTGCGGGGTGTGCATAAAGGCCTGCCCTTTCGGAAAGCCACAGACCCCGCGCGAGGCGGTCGAGGCCAAACCGCATTAACGGGCGTCCCGGAAATTGTAAATCGACGGCGCCAAGAATTGCTTCGCTTCGCCCCATTCATTGTGGTAGCCTGTTTGCATGTCGGACAGCGGCAGTGGAGTTTTGGATGAAATGCTCGAACCGGTGACACGGGCCTTTTCGCGTGAAGTGGCGCAGGCCCTCCTGGACCTCAGGGCCAGCCAGGCTGTTCAAGCGCGGATTGGAGAGTTGGCCGAGAGGTGCAACGAAGGTCTGCTCACACCCGCCGAGCGCACCGAATACGAGACCTACGTGCACGCGGCAGACCTGATCTCGGTGCTGCAGGCCAAGGCGCGCCTGTGGCTGGCGCGCCACGCTGCGGCGTGATGCGCGCGGAATTGCGCAGGCTGGTCAAGGAGCGTGCCGGTCATCGGTGCGAGTACCTGCCGGCTGCGCCAGGATCACCAGCCCTTCGTGCCCTTCCACACAGAACATATTGTTCCCCGGCAGCACCGCGGCGGGGACGCGCCCGAGAATCTGGCCCTCGCCTGCCACAGGTGCAACCTGCACAAGGGCACGAACTTGACTGGCCACGACCCGGAAACGGGCAAACTGACGCGTCTGTTTCATCCCCGGAAGGATCGGTGGCAAGAGCACTTCGAATTGCGCCAGGGGCATATCATCGGCCTCACTCCTGCCGGCCGTGCGACGGCGGCGCTCTTTCAGATGAACACGCCCGACCGGATCGAACTGCGTGCCGACCTGTTTGCTACGGGCTTATGGTGGTAGCGGGCTGAGCCGGCCCGAGGCGCGACACTTGCTCGACAACGTGCGGTGCATCAGGCTGGGGGCATGAAGCGATATCAGGAATGTTCCAGGGTGACCGGCCTCGTGGCCGGCCAATCCCGGCGTGCGCCTTGTTGCGGCCCGACGGGCCGGGGGATAAAGAGTTCCGGACGGGGCTGTTTTAGAACTTGCCTTTATCCCTCGCAGCGCGTACAGATAATGTGTCAAACTCCTTTGCAGCGCTCGTGCGCTGGCAGCCGGCAACACTGTATCCGGTCCGCGCGCTCGGGGGAGGTGAGTTCGCCCGGCCGAAGCGGGTCCGCCGCCAGGCAGGGAGGAAGCTTAAGCAGGAAACAAGACAGAACCTATGAAACCTTCTCACTCCCACACGTTTCTCACGGCCACCGTTGCGTTGGCTGCGTTGTGCGGCGCGGGCCTGACGGCCCTGGCCGATTATCCCTCCGAAGTGCTGGCCTTGAAACCGCTGACCTACTGGCGGTTTGGCGAATCCGGGCTGTTCAACTTCACCGCAACCAATCTGGGCACGCTTGGCGCGGCGGGCAATGGCGCCTACGACGACCCGCTCGCCATCACCGGCAAACCGGGCGCCTTGTTCGGCAGCAGCGACACCGCCGCCGGCTTTGAAGGGTCGTACACCAAGATAGACGTCCCTTTCGACGCCTCGCTGAACCCCTCGAGTTTCACCGTCGAATGCTGGGCCAAGGTGCAAGGGGGCGCGGGCAATTATCGATCTCCGGTCACCTCCCGTGAGAGCGTGACCGGCATAACTGCGGGTTATATCCTGTATGCCACAGCAACGGACACCTGGGGATTCTGGACCGGCAACGGGACCGGTTGGAACACGCTCGAGGCCGATACGACCAACGGCCCGGTCGTCATCGGCGCCTGGACCCACCTGGTCGGCACGTACGACGCCTCAACCCTGCTCATGTCCTTCTACATCAACGGCGCGCTGGTGATGCGGGGGACCAACATCACGTATGTCCCGGTCGGGACCGTGGGGTCGCAACGGCCCGTGCGGGTCGGTTCCGGCGCGACCGAGGGCAACGGCAATTACTGGTTCAACGGGAGTGTGGACGAGGTGGCGGTCTATCCCACCGTATTGACGGCCAGCCAGGTGGCCGCGCACTACGCGGTGGGCACCACAAACGGCTCGGCCTATCCCGCCCAGGTTCAGGCGTTGCAGCCGGTGCTTTATCTGCGCCTTGATGAGACCAATTCGGTTCCCCCCGCGGCCAACCTCGGCTCGCTCGGCGCCGCCGGCAATGGCGCGTACGAGTATGGCATTAAACCCGCCGCCACGGACCTGACCTCGCCCTCCTTCCCGGGGCTGCCCTCGGCCAACCAGGCCCTGGTGTTCGATGGCACACAGAGAGCAATGCGGATCGGCCTGCCCAATGTCCCGACGCCCTGGTCCACCGTTTTCTGGGTCAACCGCCAGGACGCGCCCGGCGTCTCGGCGGCCCTGCTGTGGAGCGCTGCCACTGGGATCAAGCTCGAACAGTATAGCGGCGCGACGCCCCCGCCCCGCAATCTGGGTTTCACCGCCTATGGCGTGGCTGACTACAACTTCACTCCCGTCCTGTCAACGGGGGTCTGGTCTCACGTGGCCTACGTCGGTGACGGCACCCAGACGCTGCTCTACATCAATGGCTCGTTGCAGGATTCCAACCCCGCCTCGATCACCCTCCCGATGACCAGTCTGGGCAACCCCAATGGCGACTTCCTCGCCGGGTACGTTGCCGAGATGGCCACTTTCGATCAGGCCCTCATGGACGGCCAGATCATGACCCTCTACCTGACGGCGACGGGCGATCAGAGCGCCCCTGCCTTTGTGAGCGATACGCCGATCCTCTCCCCTGCGGGCACGATCTACGCCACGACCACCTTCACCATCGCCGTCGATGTCTATGGCGCCGAACTCAGCTTTCAATGGTTCGAGGGCAACACGCTGGTGGGCACCAATGCGATCTATACCAAGACCGGCGCAACGGCCGCCGACACCGGGAATTACAAGGTGGTGGTGAGCAACGCCCACGGGACCGTGACCAGCGGCGTGGTGGCCGTCACGATCAATCCGGCAGTACCTCCGACGATTACCCAGCAACCAGCACCTGTGTCCGTTTACGCCGGCGCTGATGTCAGCTTTACTGTGGCAGCTACCGGCACGACGCCGATCACCTACCAGTGGACGGAGGCCGGCACCAACATCGTCGGGGCGACAAACCAAACCTTCATTGTCACCAACGTCAGCGCAGCGGATGCCGCCAGCTACACTGTCGGCTTGACCAATGTCGCGGGGGGAATCCTCAGTGCGAGCGCAAGCTTGACCCTCGCCACCCTTGCACCTGGCTCTTACGTGGAAGCGGTGGTGACGAACCGGCCGGTGAACTACTGGCGGTTTGACGAGACCTCGGGCACAACGGCCTTTGACAGCATGGGACGCCTCAATGGGACTTACACCAACGGGGTGACGCTGGGCCTGCCCGGCGGTGTGCCCTCCGGTGGCCCCGGCGACACGTCGGTCCAATTCGACGGGCAGGGCGGTGCCGTCATTCTCGGCGGCGCCAGCATTCCCGTCCCGTGGACCGCTATTTTCTGGGTCAATCGTCCGGACCCGGTGGTTGCCTCCTCCGCGCTGTTGAACGACTCGGTCACTTCCCTGCGGCTGGAGCAGTGGGACAACACGGGCGACGCGGGATTCACGGCCTACGGTGTGGCCGATTACGCCTTTGCCTATTCCGCCCCCGCCAGCAACTGGGTGCAACTGGTGTTTGTGGCAGCAACCAACGGCACCGCTCTCTACGCCAACGGCCTCCTTGTTGACTCGAATCCCAATACCGTGGCGCTCCCGCGCCAGAGCTTCAGCCGGCTGGGCACAACCGGCGATCAGTTGATCGGGGGACTGGACGACGTGACGGTGTATGACCACGCACTCTCGGCCGACGCGATCACCGCCATCTACGCGGCCGGCGCCTATGGCACCACGACGCCGCCGCGGATCGTTCAGGAACCGGTCTCCAGGACCGCGGCGGTGGGCGACAGCCTGGCCTTCAGCGTCCAGGCCTCCGGCAGCCTGCCCTTCGCCTATCAATGGTTCAAAGGCGCCGCCCCGATTCCGGGAGCGGCCGCTGCCACGCTCACATTCCCCAGTGCGGCTTACACCGACTCGGGCACTTACTCGGTCACGGTCACCAACGCCAATGGCTCTACGAACAGCGCCGCGGTGACTCTCCTCGTCCTGCCGAAGCCCCTGTTCGCCAACGCGACCAACAACCTGATACTGCACCTCAAATTCGACGGCACCTACGCCGACTCCTCCGGTCAGGGCAATGATGCGGGCGCGGTGGGCAATCCTGTGTTTGTCCCCGGCAAACTCGGCCAAGGGGTCCAACTGACGACCACCGTCAGCCTCGAGCACCTATAATTACTTGACCGTGGTGGACAACAATAATGACTTCGACTTCGCCGCCACAGACAGCACCTCGGTGGCGTGCTGGCTCAAATACACCGGCGCATTTAATGACCTGCCGATCATCGGCAACGCCGTCAACTCGACCTACCAAAAGGGCTGGGTCCTGAGCGAAGACGGCGGCAAGTTCGAGTGGACCGCCGTGGGTGTGGATGTCGGCTCGATCATTGCCGACCCGGTCGGCGGGCCGCTCATCAACGATGGGACCTGGCACCACGTGGCCGTGGTCTTCGACCGCGACGCCCAAGTGGCCACGAGCTATGTCGATGGCCAGTTGGTTGACTCCCGCTCGATTGCCGCCCTGGGCACCATTTACACCGGAAACCCCGTCACCATCGGCCAGGATCCCACGGGCATTTATCCCTCGGCGACATCGCCTACGTTCAGTGGCACCTTCAACCTCGATGACCTTGGCGTCTGGAAACGCGCCCTGGGCAGGTTCGAGGTTGAGAGCATTTACTCGGCCGCTCAAAACGGGAACCAGAGTTTCGACACTTACGGGCCCGTTACACTGGCGGCCGTACGCTCCGGCGCCCAGATCATGCTCGTCTGGCAGGCCGGCACGCTGGAATCCACAAGCCAATTCAAAGGCGCTCAGACCGTCTGGACGCCCGTCACCGGCGCTTCGGCGCCTTCGTACACCGTCCCGGCCAATACCCCGGCGCAGTTCTATCGCATCCACCTCTAAAACCACTCCCGGGCGCGTTATATCGCGATGTGGATTTTAATCCGTGGGCCGCACCTGGAAGGGATGACCCCTCACCCCGGCCCTCTCCCCATCGGATGGGGAGAGGGAGGGCCGTCGCCAGTCTTCACTGCGTGGCTCCGCGACGCGCGCACCGCGTAGCGGTGCTTGACGGTAGCCGTGGACTTCAGTCCACGGACCTATGGCGCAAGCGTGCCCGCGTCGCGTAGCGACGCCTGAAAACCCCGAGGCCCTCAGGCGTCGCTACGCGACGCGGGCCCCTTCCCACGCCGTAAACCGTGGACCGAGGTCCACGGCTACCTTCACTGCGTCGCTCCGCGACGCGCGCGAGCAGGGCGTTGCCCCAGGCTGGAATGGGGCCGCGCCGTTGGCGCTGGGCTGAGGGCGGCTTCGACGAGCCGGCGCATCTTCCGGACGGCTGCGCGGAGGTTGTGGGCGCCGAACAGGGTGGTGCCGCTGATGAATGTGTCGGCCCCGGCATGGGCGCATTCAGGTGCGGTCTGGTAATCCACGCCGCCATCGACCGCGATGGTATAGCCCAGGTGCCTCTCCCGGCGCCAGGCGGCCGCTTGCTGGATTTTGGGCAGCATCTCGTAGATGAAGGACTGGCCGCCAAAACCGGGGTTCACCGTCATGATGAGCAGGTGGTCGATCTGCTCCAGAAAAGGCTGGACCAGGCCGACCGAGGTCGGTGGGTTGACCACCAGCCCGATGCGTTTGCCCAGCGATTTGATCTGCCAGAGCAGCGGCGTCACCGTCTCGCCCAGCTCGACGTGGATGTTCAGTTGGCTGGCCCCGGCGCGGGCAAAGGGCTCGAGCAGAATCGCCGGCTTCGAGCACATGAGGTGAACGTCGAAGAAGAGCCGGCTCAGCGGGCGCAGGGCCTTGACCACCACGGGGCCGAACGAGATGTTCGGCACGAAATTCCCGTCCATGATGTCCAGGTGCAGCCAGTCCGCGCCGGAGGCGTTGACCCGCGAGACTTCCCGGGCCAGGCGCGCGAAGTTCGCAGCGAGCAACGAGGGCGCAATCAGCATCCCGATAGGCTACCGACCCTGGGAGCAAATGTCGAATCGCCAATATGAGATGCACCCTCCGACGCTCCGCCTCTGGCTACACCGGCGCGGGCGAGGGCGAGCCCAGGCCCGGCAATTTGGGCGGGGCGGGCTTGGGGGTCTCGGGCAGGGGTGTGCCTGCGGGCGCGCCCAGCGTCGTTTCGACTTTGGGCTGAGGCAGCGGCGGGGTGAACTTGCCCGTCCGCACGATTTCGTCGACCTGGGTGCCATCGAGCGTCTCGAATTCGAGGAGCGATTTGGCGATGAGTTCCAGCTTGTCGAGGTTGGTGGTGATGAGGTGTTTGGCGACGTGGTAGGCCTCATCGATGATGTGTTTGACTTCGGCGTCGATCTCCTGGGCGGTGGCCTCGCTATAGGCCTTGGCGCGCGTGACCTCGCGGCCCAGGAAGACGTACTCGTCATCGCTGCCGTATTGGATCATGCCCATCCGATCGCTCATGCCCCATTGAGTGACCATGGCGCGGGCCATATTGGTGGCCTGCTGGATGTCGCCGGCCGCGCCGCTGGAGAGGTCGCCGGAGACGATCTCCTCGGCGATGCGGCCGCCCATGGTCATGGTGATGAGGTCGACCATTTCCTTGCGGCGCCGGCTCAGGACATCGGTCTTGGGCAGCGACATGGTCGAGCCGAGCGATTGGCCGCGCGGGATGATGGTCACCTTGTGGAGGGGGTGAGTGTGCAGGAGCAACACATTGACCAGGGCATGGCCCGCCTCGTGCCAGGCGGTGAATTTCTTGTCCTCGTCCGTCATGGCCAGGCTGCGCCGCTCGCGCCCCCACCGCACCTTGTCGCGGGCCTCCTCCAGCTCGGGCATGCTCACGGCCTTCTTGTTTTGGCTGGCCGCCAGCAGGGCGGCCTCGTTGAGCAGGTTTGCCAGTTCGGCGCCCGAGTAGCCCGGCGTGCCGCGCGCGATGACGGAGAGGTCAACCGAGGGCGCCAGCTTCACGTTCTTGGCGTGGACCTTGAGGATGGCCTCGCGGCCGCGCACATCGGGCAGATTGACGGTGACCTGGCGGTCGAACCGGCCGGGGCGCAGCAGCGCCGGGTCCAGCACGTCCGGGCGGTTGGTCGCGGCGATGATGATGATCCCCTCCTGGGTGTCGAACCCGTCCATCTCGACCAGCAGGGCGTTGAGGGTCTGCTCGCGTTCGTCGTTGCCGCCGCCCAGGCCGTGGCCGCGGCTGCGCCCCACCGCGTCAATCTCGTCGATGAAGATCAGGCACGGGGTGTTCTTGCGCGCCTGCTCGAACATGTCGCGCACGCGGCTGGCGCCGACCCCGACGAACATCTCGACGAAATCGGAGCCGCTGATGCTGAAAAAGGCGGCGTCGGCCTCTCCGGCGATGGCCTTGGCCAGGAGCGTCTTGCCGGTCCCCGGAGGACCGACCATGAGCACGCCCTTGGGGATGCGCCCGCCCAGCCGCTGGAACTTCTTTGGGTCCTTGAGAAACTCGACCAGTTCCGAGACCTCTTCGATGGCCTCATCGATGCCGGCAACCTCCTTGAAGGTCGTCTTGTTCCGTTCCTTGGCCAGGAGGCGCGCCTTGCTCTTGCCGAAGCTCAAGGCGCCCTTGCCCGCCATCTTGATCTGGCGGATAAAGAAGAACCAGATCAGGGCCGCGATAACGACGATCGGCAGGACGCTCCAGATCATGCTCAGCAGCATCGTATTGGGCTCATACACGTCGAACTCTGGCCTGCCCATCAGGCTGTCTTCCAACTTCTGGGTCAACCGGATCTTCGCGGTGAAGGGGGCCAAAACCTTCCTGCCCTCGGCGTCCGTCTTTTCGTACTTGCCCACGACCTCGTTCAGCGAGTCTGCTCTGCGGGCTGTAGGTGATCCGCGCCACGACGATCTGGTTGGAGTCCACCAACCGCCAGAACTGGTTCTTGGTGAGCTTTTCCCCGGGCGTGTCCAGGTTCTGCTTGAACAGCACCAGCATGATGATCCCGCCGAAGATCAGTATCCAAATAAGCCAGGTCCGCGGGGGCACCCTGAATTCACCCGCCCGCTTCGGGTTCTTATCATCGTCGCTGCTATATCTATTGTCGTCTGACATTACTCGCTATCGGTTGCGCCAAACTAGCATTCAGGCCCCAAGGCCGCAATGCACCATTTATAACGGCCGCCAACGCCATTGCAAGCGGCGTTTTGTGAAGCGTGTAAGCTTAAACCGTTCCGAAATGCGCAACTCCTCCACCCAGAACACTTCGCCCTGGGCAGTGACTCCTACCATCAACTCGTGACGCCGGTTGCGCAAGATCTTTTCATTGGTGAAGAAGTCCTGCAGTTTCATCGGCGCCGCCATCCCGATGGGCTGGAACCGGTCGCCCGGCTGCCAATGCCGCACCACCACGGGCGTGCCCACCCGGTCGGCGTCAAAATACTCCTCTCCGGCCCGCCGCCGTTTGGGCCCGCCCACCGCCGTGGCGCGGCGGATGCGCCAGCTCAGGCGCGCCTTCTCGAACATCACTTCCCCCGCCCTTCCACCCAGCTCCACCTCCAGTCTCCCCGCCAGGAAGGCCGCGCGCCCGCTCTGTTCCAACCGCACCAGCCCCGCCGCATCACGCACCACGCAAAGCTGCCCACCCACCGAAACCGGGCAACCGGGCCGAGCGCGGAGGCGCTCGACCAACTCAAAATCCGCGGTGACGCCCTGGGCCAGGAGTTGCCATTGCAGGCACCGCCGCTGCACTGCCACCGGCAGGTCCTGGAACCTCTCCAGGTCCGAAGGCCGGACACGCCTTGGACCCATGGACCGGACGGGCGTCCCCGGGCGCGCAGCGTTTTGGACTGCGCCAGTCCTCTGGCGCTTTCTAGGCGCTGGGGAAGTAAAAGCGGCAGAGGACTGCCGCAGTCCAAAACCTGGCGGCTTTGGCTCCGGTTCATGGAGGGTGGCCACCGCCGTTTGGGCCTTCCACCCCACCTTCTGGAGCCACTGCTGGGCCGCCTCAGCCGCAAACCGCGCCTCCTCCCCGATAATGTCCATCGCGCGCAAGACCGTCCGCTCCAGCGCGGGCTGATACCGGCGGCGGAGCAAGGGCAACAACTGGTGCCGGATGCGGTTGCGCGGGATAACCAGCAGGTCGTTGCTGGCGTCTTGGCGGAAAGGGACCTCCTGGGCCGCCGCCCAGGCCCGCAGGGCTGCCTTGGGCTGGTCGAGCAAGGGGCGGACCAGCATGACCCGCGGATCGCTGGGCGAGGGGCTGCGCCACTTCATCCCGGCCAGTCCCTCGCCGCTGCTGCCCCGGAGCAGGCGCAGGAAGAACAACTCGACCTGGTCGTCCGCATGGTGGGCCAGCGCCACGGCCGCCGCCCCCAGGTCAAGGGCCGCCCTGGCCAAAAAATCGTGCCGCACCTTCCGCGCCGCCATCTCCAGCGACAGTCCGGATGCCAGGGCGACCGCGCGCACGTCCGCCTCCTCGGTGACGAGCGGCAGCCCCAGGCCGGCGGCCGCGCGCCGGACCAGCCGCGCGTCGGCCTGACTGCTGCGCCCGCGCAGCCGGTGGTTCAGGTGCGCCAGGGTCAACTGCCAGTGATGCCCCGGCGCCAATTGGTGCAGCACCCGCAGCAGCACCATCGAATCCAGCCCCCCCGACACCGCCACCACGATGGACCGCCCATCCTCCAGGAGGCCGCGCCCCCGGATGTTTCTCTCCACCTGGCTTGCCAAGTCGCTCATGTGACGCAAGTCATATTAGACCCCGGGTCAATAGTTTCCAAAATGGCGCTGGCGCTTCTGGCGCGGGTGAAGGATACTCCATCCTGAATCAGCCATGAACATCGTGACACGCATTTTCGCGCCGGCCGCTCTCGCGGTGGTTTTGCTCGCCAGCCAGGCGCGCCTGGCAGCCTCGCCGTTGTCGAACAAGGAACTGGATTTTGGCAAGTCGCGCTTTGCCCCCTTTGGCACCAACCGCGTGCATTACTTGATCGGCGGTGAAGGCAGCCATGCTGTCGTCTTGATCCACGGCTGGGGCGGCAATGTCCTGTTCTGGCGGGAGCAGATCCCGGCGCTCAAAGACAAGGCCAAGGTGATCCTGGTTGACCTGCCCGGGCACGGGCAAAGCGACAAGCCGGAGACCGCATACACTATGGACTTTCTGGCGAGCGGGGTTCTGGCGGTGCTCAGCGACGCGGGCGTGGGCCGGGCGACGTTGGTCGGGCACAGCATGGGTGTGCCGGTCATCTGCCGGGTCTATGCCCAGGCGCCGGAGAAGACAGCCGCGCTGGTGGCCGTGGATGGGTTCTTGCGCCGGCCCAGGGGACTCCCGAGCAGTTCGAGGAGTTCATCGCGCCATTCCGGGCCCCCGACTACCGGGAGTACATAAGGAAGTTCATCGCCGCCATGTTCCCAAATCCCGGCACCGAAGAGTTGCGGGACTGGGTCCTCGCCCAGGTGCTCGCCACCCCGCAATACGTGCTGAGCAGCGCCATGGACGGGATGTTCAAGCCGGGGCAACCCGCCTGGGACCTCGGCCAGGCCAGCGTCCCGGTGCTGGTCATCAATGCCAGGAACCCGAGGTGGACGCCCGAATACGAGGCCTTCGCCCGGTCGCGCTCTCCCAAGACCGATTACCTCACGATCGAGGGCACTGGGCATTGGCTGATGGGCGAAAAGCCCAAGGAGTTCAACGCGGCGCTATTGGCCATGCTGGAGAAGTTCGAGTTGGTCAAGTGACCGCGCAGAGTCACCGGCCAACCCCTCACCCCAGCCCTCTCCCCTTCAGAAGGGGAGAGGGAGAAGCGTCGGCAATCTCTGGAACGTCCTGGAGTCTCCGCTTCTTCAAGACGCTACGCATGATTCTCCCTCTCCCCATCCGATGGGGAGAGGGCCGGGGTGAGGGGTTTGCCCACGGTGTCGCTCCGTGAGGCCTTGCGGCGCAGATTTGATTTGCCTTGGGGTCGCAATCGCGTATAACTGTGCCCGGTAACGAAATCGTATGCGCTATTTTATTCCCCTTTTGTTGGCGGCGAGCTCTCCCGTTGTCCGGCTTGGCTGAGGGCCTCGGGACCACGGTTCACCACGGCCCGGCTGCCAAGCATTTGACGCTCGCCGGGGCCAAGCAGAAGAAGGCGAAGGTCAAGAAGTCCCGAAAGGCAAAGAAGGCCCCAAGGGCCAAGAAGGCCCCGAAAGGCAAGAAGCGCACCGCGTCCGCCAGGAAATCCGGCTCCAGCTTCTACCGCCGCTGATCTACCTGGCCATGCTCTTGGCCATGGCCGCGGCTTCGCTGAACGGGAATTCCTTGAGCAGTTGCTGCAGGGCCCTCCGGGCGGGCTCGCTCTTGCCCAGCGCAAGGCCAGATTCCACCACGCAGCAGAGCAGGTTCGCCTTGGCCGGGTCATGGCCGGCGGCGGGCACCAGGGCCTGGCTGGCGGCAAAGGCGCGCTGGAACTCCTTGCGTTTGAGGCTAACCTGAACGCGGAGCAGGGCGGTGTCCAGGGCCAAGCGCTCCAGGGGCGCCTCGAAGGCCAGCAAGTCCAGCGCGTGCTGGGCTGCATCGAATTCTCCGCATTGGAGCCAGATGCTCGCGCTCTCCAACCGCGCGGCACGGCCCAGGGCCGTGTGGACCCCCGGTTTTGGCGTGGCATCCCCCAGGGTGGCGTAGAGCTTGCGAGCGCCCTGGACATCCCTGCGGGCCAGCAGCAGGTCGCCCTGCAGCAGCTTCCACAGCCGGCGTTCTTCACCCGCGAGCCCTGCCCCGGACAGGCCCTCGAGCAACTGGCCCGCCTCGTCCAAGGCCCCGCTCGCGTGAATGAGCAGGTCGGCCAATCGCAGCCGCGCCCGCTCGCTGATGGCCGAGGAGGTCCGTTGCGGGGTCAGGGCCAGACGCAGGGCGGCCTGGGCCAGGCCATCCCCGCGGTCACCCTGGTGCTGGAGGCTCAGGCCCAGCTTGAAAAACGTCGCGCCGTAGGCCGCGGCGCTGAATTCTTCGGCGCGCCTCAAAATCGCATCGGCCACCGGAACCAGGAGCTGCCAATCCTCCAGTTGATCGGCCCAATCGAGGGCATCGAGCAGGTCGCGCGCCGGCGCCCGCCCCAGGTTCCGCTTCAGTAGATCGTTCTTGGCCTCATTGAAGACCTCCGGCCGCCACTCCTCGCGCTGGAGCCAATTTGGATGCACGCGAAGGCGGACGCTGTTGCTGGCCAGGCAGCTCCCCTTGTCCCAGGCGGCCAGAGTGACCTGGCGCGTGCCGGCCTGAAGGAAGAAATGCTGGACTACGGCCCCGTCCGCCTCGTCGGCGTCGTCGAATTGCCACTTGTAGGTGCGGCGCTGGGCCGGCTGGATGACGCGGAACCGCACCCGGACCACCGGGGAGTCGCCCAGGACAAAGTGGTCGCGGGTCTGCCATTCGAAGTAGGTCTGGTTGGGGGCGGAGGGCGGAGGCTCAACGCCGCTCACCTGGAAACGAGCAACGGGCAGGAAGGCCGAGGCGGGGATGACCTCGAAGCGGTCTGCCCCGGGCGGTTTCCAAGCCGCCACGGCGGCAGGCTCGCCGCCCAGTTGCACATGGAGGTAGTCAAGATGGTGGACGCCGGGCTTGAGCTGGATGCGGCCGCTGTGCTGGCCCTGCAGGCCGCCGTGCGGGCCGTGACGCCCCAGCCAGTCTGCCACCAGGTGTCCATCCACCTCGAGGCACGAGGCGTCCGACGAAGCGGTGGCGAAGCTATACTCGCCGGCGCGGGGGGCGTTGAACCAGCCGCTCCAGAGCGCCACATACCGCCCGCTGGGGCCGTGAGGGTTCATGCCCAGGAACACGTTGGGCACGTAACTCCGTCCGTAAGCGGGCCCGGCCTGGTTGGCCGCTCGACGGACCTGCTCCAGCGTGTTGAGCGGTTGTTCGGCGCAGGCGCGCGTCTCCAGCAGCACCCCAGCCTCGGGATTCCAACTGCCGGGCGCCGCTGCCGCATTGGTGCTGAAGTCCACGTAGTAGGCGCTGGCCCCGCCCCCCGTGTTGAACCGAATCAACGTCGGTTCGCCAATGGCTGACAAGACCGTCTGCGCCTGCACGGGGTGTCCATCCGTCGACGACAGACTGAATCTGCCCGAGGCGCCGGCAGTGGGCCAGACCTGGACTACCCCAACCGCCGCCGGCCAGGGGCTGTCTCCGGCCTTCTCGATGCGCAGCCGGACCGAGCGCCCTTCCTGTGCCGCGCAATCCAGCAGTGCCCCGATATACGCCCCCATGACCAACAGCCGCCAATAACCGCACGACATACCGGCTCTTTCTGATTGGCCGGTCCGACCGGTCGGACTCGTCGGACTGGTCTGACTGGTCCGGCTCATTGGTAGAGCACTTGTTCCTTCCGCCAATCCTTGTCTTTGTCGAAACCGAACTGCTCGACGCGCGGACGGCGCTCGCGCAGGCGCACGGATTCCAGGCCCAGGTAGAAGCCGGCAGAGCGATAGTTCTTGCCCACGCATTCCAGGCGCAAAGTGTAGGGGCCGGGGTCGGGCCAGAAGTCCAAGAGATGGAATTCCTCGTTGATGATGCTCTCGTTGTAGCAGTCCAGCACCGGACCGACTTTGACCCCGTTGAGAAAGGCCTGGTATTGGCCGAAGTCATAAGAGCGGGTCATGTTCAGGAGCAGGCGAAGCGGCTCTTTGCGTTTGACCTCGAAGGGGATTTCGAGCCAGGCGCCTTGGGTCTGGGCCGGTTTGTAGAGCAATTGGGGGCCGGGGTAGAGGTCCAGTTGTTGCTTTACAGCGTTGCCGGGGCCGTGGTGGAGGGTGTTGTCGAAATCGCGGGCAAAGGCAATGACGCGCTCGAGGCTGGGCAGGCGGCGCTGGCGGGCATGGGGCGCGCGGGCGCTGAAGGTGGGCGCGCCGGTTTGGTACCAAAAGGCCACGCTCGAGTAATCATCCTCGCGCTCGTTCCAACTGGTGCTCCGGTGCTGGGGATTCTCATCGGGGGCTATCCAGCCGAAATGCTCGAAGGCGACCTTGATGCCCTTCTGGAAGACGAAGGGGTCGTGGATGTGCCAGCGATAGGCGCTGGTATGGCTGCCCACAATGCCCCACTGGTCGAAATACGGCACGCCAAAATAGGGCGTGCTGCACTTCTTCAAACCCCAGGCGCACAGGAAATAGTCCTCGGTGCCGGTGCCCCAGATCGAGGCCTTGGCCTCCCCATCGATATAGACCTTTTCATCTCCCTCGCCGAACCAGGCCGGGCTGCGCGTGCGCACGCTCAGGACCGTGCCGACATAGTGCCCCCGGCCCTGCGTTTCGAGCACCAGGTAATCCTTGCCTTTTTGCGCCGGGTATTCCTGCCGGTACTGCGCGTGGAAATAGGGCGTGTCGCGCGGCAGGCTCCTTTTCTGGAGCCAATCGATATTGAAGTAGAGCAGGCTCAGGGGCTTGTCGCCTTCATTGACGATCTCGATCCGCGCCGACTTGCGAAACGGCATCTGCCAATAGCAATTATACGCATCGGCGTCTTCGACCAGGACCGGCAGGCTGATGACCTCGCTGCGCTTGCCGAAGGCATTGGCGAAGAAATCGCCCACGGGCGCCTCGACCGCGGGGCGCGGATTGCCGTCCCAGTACATGCGCAGCAACATCTCCTGGTGATTGGCAGAGCCGTTCTTGGCCCAATCCTGCGGCTCGGGCCCAGGAACGTCAGCCAGATGTGCGTGATCACCCCGGGCCCCTTTTCATCCAGCAACACCGTCGTGGCGCCGGGCGCCACCGTGCGGTTGTCCCGGTTGCTGGCCTCGTCGTAATCGCCTTTGGGCTCGGCCTTGGGGTCGTACTTGCCATCGGGGCCGGCGCGGAAGGTGGACGTGGCCCGGCGGCTGCGGCCCTCCCTGAGCCGGGTCAGGTCCTCCATGAAATCGCCGCAGAATGCGGACAAGGCCATGGCACCCACAGCACAAATAGTCAGGAGCACGTGAAACGAACAGGGGGGAGTTTTCATAGCGGGGTCCAATGTGGGGCAGACCTCCGGTCTGCCGGTTGTCCGGGCCTCCGGCCCGGACTTTCGGGGATGCCAGGGACACGGAGTCTCATAGCTAATCAGGCAGGGTCTCCTTGCCCTCCTTTGGCGGGCTTCAATTGCGGGAAGAGGATGACGTCGCGTATGCTCTCCTGGCCCAGGAGCATCATGCAAAGGCGGTCGATGCCCATGCCCATGCCGCCGGCGGGGGGCATGCCGTGCTCCAGGGCGGCCAGGAAGTCCTCGTCCAGTTTCTGCTGTTCGCCGCCGGCCTGGTGTTCGAGGCGTTCGCGCTGCTCCAGGGGGTCGTTTTGCTCGGTGTAGGCCGGGGCAATCTCCTGGCCGTTGATGCAGCATTCGAAGACCTCGACCGTGGATGGGTCGTCCGGGGAGAGCTTGGCCAGGGGCACCAACTCCTTGGGCAGGTGCGTGACGAACGCAGGCTGGATGAGGGTCGGCTCGATGAGCTTCTCGAAGACCGCGCCGGTGACCTCGAAATCCTCGTAGCCGGGGCCGATCTCAGCCCCGAGCAACTCGGCGCGGCGCCGGCGCTCGGCAGGGCAGACCTCGAACCAGTCGAGGCCGGCCTTTCCCGGACGAGGTCCTTGTACCGTGCCTGGCGCCAGGGCGGCTTGAGGTCGATAGTGCGGACGACCTTGCCCTGGGCGTCCTTGTGCTCGATGACCAGGGTGCCCAGGACCTTCTGCGCCACGTGGGCGATCATCGACTCGACCAACTCCATCATGGTGCGGTAATCGCCGTAGGCCTGGTAGGCCTCCAGCATAGTGAACTCCGGGTTGTGCTTGCGGGAGAGGCCCTCGTTGCGGAAATTGCGGCCCAGTTCATACACGCGGTCCAGCCCGCCCACCAGCAGGCGCTTGAGGTAGAGTTCCAGGGCGATGCGCAGGTAGAAATTGCAACCCAGGGCGTTGTGATAGGTGACGAAAGGCTGGGCCGCCGCGCCGCCGGGGATGGCCTGCATCATCGGCGTCTCGACCTCGACGTAGCCGCGGTCGTTGAGGAAGTTGCGGATCTCGCGCAAGATGGCGCTGCGCTTGAGAAAGAGGTCCCTGACCTCGGGGTTTGCCATCAAGTCGAGGTATCGCTGGCGGTAGCGAATCTCGGTGTCGGCCAGGCCGTGCCATTTTTCAGGCGGCGGCCGCAGCGCCTTGGCCAGGATGACGAACGAGCTGAGCCGGACCGAGATCTCGCCCGTCCGGGTCGTGAAGAGGGTGCCGCGCGCCCCGATGAAGTCCCCCAGGTCCAGGTGCCGGAAAACGTCGAACTGCTCGTCCCCCAAGACGTTCTTCTGGGCGTACACCTGCAGCCGCCCACTTTGATCGCGCACATCGATGAAGAGGCTCTTGCCCATGTCCCGGTGGGCGGTGACGCGCCCCGCCACGGCCACCTCGCGGCCCTCGGCATAATTGGCCCGCGCCTCGGCACATTTTTCCGTGGGCGCGAACTTGTTCCTGAACGGGTCGATGCCTCGGGCTCGCAACGCCGTCAGCTTGGCCTTGCGCTGCTCGATCAATGAATTGCTCTCGTCCATACCCGTTGCAGGGTAACCACGGTTTGCAAGCCAAGTCCAAGCAATAAGAGGCGCGCGCCCCGGCGTAGCGCAGGTTTCCAAACCTGCCGTATCGCGGGTTTCCAAACCCGCAGGCCGTCCGCAAATCGGCTGCGGTCGACATGCCGACGCCCTGCCGATTGGAAATCGGCGATACAGCAGGTTTGGAAACCTGCGCTACAACTTTGTCAGCGGCCCCCTGCCCCCGGCAAGCAGAACGGGCCGGCCTGAGAAGGCCTGCCCGATCCGGAACCATGAGAACCAACAGTCACTAGCACTGCACCGGGAACACCAACCCCGGCATCCAGAGCTTGCACACCGGAGCAAGTGGCTTCGGTGTTCCCGGTTGAAAAGGTAGCATAGGCCGTGCCGTCCCCAGCCGGGGGGTCTGGAGTGCGCCCGTCCCCGGGCGCAGCAGCACCGGAGCGGGCAGGCGCGCCGGAGCCCTTGGCCGCTGCCCTGGCTGCGGACGTCCCTGCGCCCGAGGACGGGCGCACTCCATCTCCCCGCACTCCAGGGGCTTCGCCACGCAGGGTGCAGGTAACTGTCTTAAGAGCGTGTCTAGTTATTGGACACAGCATGCCCTGAAGGGACTAAAGGGACCCGAAGGACAGGACACGCCGCGCTTCAGAACAGGCCCAGGCGGCGGCGGAGGATCCATTCGCAGACCAGGACGCCCAGAAACAGCCCGGCAAACCATGGGCCGGCCTCGACTAGTGAAGACTCCTGGAGGGCGGCCTGCCGGGACTGCCTGCCTTTGAGGCGTTCGAGGAATTGGCTCGAGTCGGCCTCGCGGTAGTAGGCCCCGCCGGCGCGCGCAGCCAGTTGCCTGAGAAAAGTCTCGTCCAACTCGAGCCTCGAGCCTTTCGGCCGCGCGGGGCGCGATCGCGAAGCTCTTCTCGTAGGTCTCCAGCACGCGCTCGGCCTGCGAGGCCACAAGACGGAAGGCGTATTGGCCGCGCTCGCGGAAGCGCAATTTCACCTGAAAGGCCTGCGCCTGGCCCGGCAACGGCTCAACGCTCACCGGCGCAACGGGCGCGCCCGCCGCCACGCCGGGCCGTTCAGGCGTCAGCGTGGCTGTGAAATGCGGCACACCGGCGGCAGCCGCGCCCAGGACCCGGACCTCTCCCAGCGCCTGTTCGCCGGGGCGATAGAAGTCCCTGTCCCACCGCACCGCCAGGTTCTGGCCGCCCTCGGTCCGGCCGGCGAGGTTGCGGATGGCCTGGCGCCAGAACAGGCCGTAGGCGGAGCGCAACGGTTCCGGCTGGGTGGCCCAACGCCAGAGCGTGTTGCTGGCGATGCCGAGGACTTTGCCCTTGCCGAACGGCTGCAGGGCGATGACGGCCAGGCGTCTGGCGCCGACCTGGGCATCGAGCAAGGCGGTGGCGCCCGGCTTGAGCTCCTGGACCAGGTTCACGCTGTCGAGCGTGGCGCCGCCGGCGGCCACGGCCTCCTGGACGCTCGCGAGGATGGGATGTCCCAGGCCCATGGGCGGCACGCCAACCGGGAAGGCGCCATGCTCCGGCTCGGGCTCGAGCTCCGAGAGCCGCCACGGGAAGAGCGCGGCCAGCGAAGTCCGGGCGTAACCCCCACGCCCGAACGATTTGTCGCCGCCCAGAAAGATCGCCGTGCCGCCCCCCTCGACGAAATCCATCAGTGCCTGCGCCTGTTGGGGCGCGCATTCCTCGGCCGGGAACGAGCCGATGATGACGGCGTCGTAGGGTTCGAGGCCCCTCTTGTTCGAGGGAAAGCCGCCGCCAAGGGCTTCGTCGCCGGCCCAGCGATCCCCCTGGAGCGTGAAACGGTTGGGCGCGGTGCGCAGCAGGGCCGTGAACGACAGGCCCGGGTCGCGGCCCAGTTCGTTGCGCAGCAGTTTGAACTCCTGGCCCAGTTCGCTGGCGAAATAGAGCACGTGCAGGGCCTTCTTCTGGACATTCACCGCGACGGTTCTCGAGTTGTTCAACAGGGAGAGTTCCCCGGCCAGGGATTCCACCGAAACGCGGTAACGCTGGAGGCCGGTCTGGCTGCTCCGGGCCGGCAGCCGTGCCCGCGCGCGCAGGTTCGACAAATCCACCGCCCGCTCGGCCAGCCGCTCCCAGGTGTTGCTGGAGGTGGCATGTTCGAGCGTGACCCGAACGCGCGCCGCCCGTTGGGCAAAGCCCTGGCCGTGCCCGGCGCGGGCCTGAAGATCGGCGGTGACCTCGAAGTCCACGTCCTTCTCCGCCATGGCAGGGGCCTGCACGTCGCTCAGGGCCAGGTCGTTCCAACTGGCGGGATCGGCCCCAATGCCCACAAACGAGAGCGGGACCTTGGGCAGGGCGGCGCTCTCGATCGGCTCGTCCCCGCCGTCGGTGAGCATCACCGCCTCCAGATACGAGGAAATGTCCGCGCGCTCAGCCAGGCCGAGCAGGCAGCCGGCCAGGTCGGTCTCTCGCACTGCGGCGCCCGGGGAGGCACCCGGCTTGTGAATCGAGGTATCGAACTCGAGCTCGATCGAGCTGGACCCCCTCGGGCAGGGCCTTTTGCCACTGCTCGATGATGGCGCGAGCGCGCGCCTTGCGCGGCTGGTGGTAATCGTCGGCGACGTCCATGGACGAGGAGCAGTCCACCAGGGCCAGGAGCTTGCCCCGGACAGGCTGTGGCTTGTGGATGGCGGAGACGGGGTCCAACAGCACCAGCGAGAGCAACAGCAAAGCGCCCGCCTTGGGGGCAATGAGCCAGCGGGCCTTGGGCGGCCCCAACCGCTGCTCCAGCCGCCGATAGACCACCCAGATCCAGGCCGCCGCCGCCATGAGGATCAGACTGCACCAGATGCCCCCCAGCCGGGGGTGCCACTGGACCGTGCCCACCGAAGCCAGGAGCGAACCACCGAATACACTGGTCCGACCCGTCGGACTCGTCTGACCCGTCGGACTCGCGGGACTCGCCCGGCTTGCCGCCGGGACGAAGCGAGGACCACGGCGCGCGCGGAGCGGCAACGGGTTGGCGAGGATGCCTTCTGCGATCAGGCAAAAAAACGCCAGCGCGAGCAGCAGCGGCCCCAGGTCCAGCGATCGTTCCAGTTTCCGGAAGTCGGAGACCAGCGATTCGGGGCCGGCGAAGTCCCGGACGCTATAGGGGAGCTTGCCGAGGGCGGGGACGCGCTCGCCGGCCAGGAATTTCTGGCGGCCCTCTTTGTCAGCGGCGCGGACTGCGGCGTAAGTGGTCTGGCTGCCGTTGTGGATGGCATAGACTCCGGAGCGCGGCAGGGTCGTCAGTTGGGCGGGCCCGCCCTTCCAATCGAACGGGCTGCCGACGAGCGACTGCACCCGGATGGAGGCGGAGCCGGGAGAGCGAAGCGGCTCGCCGGCCACCAGCGAGAGGACGTTCGTGGCTGAGGCGCTCTGGGCCAGGGCCATGCCCTGCGCCAGGGCCACAAAGCCCGGCTTGAGCGGCAGCGTGCTCCAGGCGGGGTCGAAGGCCAGCCCGCAGACCAGCAGGCGCCCGCGGCCCAGGGCCTGCTCGACCAGCACGGCCCGGCCGTCTTCCAGGCCGAGCACGGGTGTGTTGGTGGCTGCGCCGCGCAACGGACAGAACTTGAACACCTTCACATTCCGCAATGCGACCTCGCCCTTTTCGTCCCGCAAGTCGTTGAACATCGGGTGCGCCTTCGCCAGAACGGCCAGGGCCCAACCGCCAGGCGCGTTTTGCGCCGGCTCGGCGGAAATGCCGACCCAATCGGGGCGGCCTGCAAGGCTGGCTGACGCGCTCGCCGGGACCAGGAGGACGCTGCCACCCGCATCGAGGAATTGCCTGAGCGCGGCCCATCTCAAGCCCGCGCCGGCGCCGGACATCGTCTCCCAGGTCAGCGCGGCGAAGCCCGGCGGCCCGCTGCGCAGGCTGCCAGCCAGGGCCGAGGCCTCGATGAACGAGGGCATCAGCCCGGAGAGCGCGCCCTCGCCGACGGGCGACATCGCCAGCGGCAACAGGCCGAATTCCGGCTGAGTCCCGACGAACAACACCGGACGCTTTTCCGGGCACCAGAAGGCCACCGGCGCGCGGTTGTCGGCGGTGAACTCGTCGCCTTCGATCCAGACATCGACCCAGCGCAAGCCAGGGTCCTGGGCCTGGAGCGCGAGGGTGGCACTCTGATCGGCCTGGGGAGGCAGGGCAAGCTCCTGGCTGCCGTGCCGGCCGGCGTCGTCCTGCCAATTGAGGCGGATGCGGCCCTCGACGCCGGTGGGATTGATGAGCCGGGCTTCCAGCGGAAGGCGCCGCCCGGCACGCATCGTCCTGGCGGCCGTTTGCACACCAGCCAGCGAGACATTGGGCCGGTTGGCGCGGGGCGAAGGGATGCGATGGACGACGATGCGGGTGCCGCGGCGCGGCGCCCGGAGGTCCACCGGCGTCTGGCCCCACTTCTCCTCCTGCAAATCGGTCAGGACATGGAGCTCGAAATGCGACGCCGCGCTGCCTTCGAGCATCGCCACTGCCCGCTCGATGGCGCGAGCGGCGCTGCCGCCGGCCTCGGTCTCGACGAGGCCATCGAGGGCGTTTCGCAGCGCCGGTTTGTCCGGGGTCAGCCCTGCCGGGAGCGGGGCCGCCGGGTCGTCCACGACCGGCACCAGGCCTGCGCTGTCCTGGCTGCGCAATTGCAGGATGAGGCTGCGCGCGGCGTTGAGCGCGTGTTTGAGCTTGGTCTGGCCGCCGTCACCCGCCCCGCTCATGGACCCGGAGTTGTCGAGCACCAGGCACAGCGCGACCGAGCCTTGCCGGCCGACCCCAAACCAGACGGGGCGGGCCAAGACCAGGAGCACCAGCGCGATCAGGAGCGTGCGCAGCAGCAGCACCAACCACTGGCGCAGCCGGCGCCGCGCGTTGAGCTTGGGGTCCAGGCGCGCGAAGAACATGAGTGTCGGAAACGGCCGCGCCTGCTTCTTGAGCCGGAAGAAGAGGTGAAAAATGACCGGCACCCCCGCCAGGGGCAGCAGCGTCAGAAAGAACGGGTTGAGAGCGGTTAGGCCGGCCATGTCAAACGTGAAACGTGAAACGTGAAACGTGAAACGTGAAACGTGAAACGTGAAACGTGAACATCAGGGCGAGGCGTTCGCTCTGCGCCAGCCCTCGGACCCGTCTGACTCCGGGCCAAAGCGCCAGAGGACTGGCGCAGTCCAAAACCCTGCGGGCTATTCGCCGGCTCATGGGCAGGGTTCATAACTTCCCGAAGGCGGCACGGAGGGCCTCTTCAACGGGGACGCGGGTGTCGAGGAGGCGATAGGCGGCCAGGCAACTGGAGCAGGCGCGGCGGATTTCATCGAGGAACTTCTGGACCTCCAGGGCGTAGGCCTGGCGGACTTCGTCGGCCTGGATGGGGAGCCGGGCGCCAGTTTCCAGATCCCGCAGTTCAGCCAGGCCGCTGAAACTGAGGTTGAGCTCGGCGCCATCCAACAGTTGGAGCACGAGCACCTCGTGTTTATTGTGGTGGAGATGCTGGAGGCCTTGCGCGATTTGGGCCGGGTCCTGGAGGAGGTCGGAGATGAGGACGACGAGGCTGCGGCGCTGAATCTGCTCGGCCAGTTGGTGCAAGGCGCGGTCGATGCGGGTGCGGCCTGCCGGCTTGACCTCTTCGAGGGCCAGGAGCATCGGGCGCAACCCTTCGAGCGAGCCGGTCGGGGCAAACGATTTGCCCGCCGTCTCGCCGAAGAGCGTCAGTCCGGCGGCGTCCGACTGGCCGAGCAGCACGCACATAAGGCCGGCAGCGACGAAGCAGGCATAGTCCATCTTGGTGTGCAGGCCCAGGTTGCCGAAGGCCATGCTCTCCGAGGTGTCCAGGAGGATGTAAGCGCGCAGGTTGGTCTCCTCCTGGTAACGCCGGACCACGTGGCGGTCCGTGCGGGCATAAACGGCCCAGTCCATCCGGTTGGGCGGGTCGCCGGGTGTGTATTCGCGGTACTCGGCAAACTCGACCGACGAGCCGTGATGCGGCGAGCGGTGCAGCCCTTGCAGCGCCCCCTCGACCGGCTTGCGCACGCTCAATCCCAGCCCCCGCAACCGGTCCGCCAACTCGGCGGGCAGGAACTTATAGGTGGTGGCCATGAACGCGGAGCCTGGGCGCGGAGCCAGACGGGTCAGACCGGTCCGGCGCGTCGGACCGGTCGGACGCGTCGGTTGCGCTAAGAGAGATAACTGGCATTAGTACTTGGGTTCTTTCACCGCCTCGACCACCTTGCCCACGATCTGGTCGGTGTTCACGCCCTCGCTGGCCGCGGTGAAGTTGGGGAAGATGCGGTGGCGCAGGACGGGCAAGGCATATTCCCGGATGTCGGCGCAGGAGACGCTGAAGCGGCCCTGGAGCAGGACATGGGCTTTGGCGGCCAGGAGCAGGTATTGGCCGGCGCGGGTGCCGGCGCCCCACCGCACCCAGCGGTTGATGAAGTCCGGCGCCCCCGGGAGGTTGGGGCGTGTGGCCCGGATGAGATTGAGGGCGTAGAGGGCGACGTGCTGGCTGACGGGCACCTGCCGGACCAGGTGCTGGAGTTCGAGGATTTGCGCGGCATTGAGGACGCGGTTGGGCACGGTTTGGGCGTCGCGCGTGGTCTCCAGAATCACCTGCTGTTCTTCCTGCGCGTTCGGATAGGTGAGGTGGATGCAGAACATGAACCGGTCGAGTTGGGCCTCCGGCAGCGGATAAGTGCCCTCCTGCTCGATCGGGTTCTGCGTCGCCAGGACCATAAACGGCTCGGGCAGGTCGTAGCCGGTGCCGGAGATGGTGACGCGATGTTCCTGCATGGCTTCGAGCAGGGCCGCCTGGGTCTTGGGCGGCGTGCGATTGATTTCATCGGCCAGGAGCAGGTTCGTGAACAGGGGGCCGCGGTGGAAACGGAAGCGGCGTTTGCCGCTCAGCGAATCCTCTTCGAGGATGTCGGTGCCGGTGATGTCCGAGGGCATGAGGTCGGGCGTGAACTGAATCCGGGTGGCCTGAAGGTCCACCGCGCTGCCCAGCACCTTGACCATCAGCGTCTTGGCCAGGCCCGGCACACCAATCAGCAAGCAATGGCCGCGCGCAAAAAGCGACACCAGCATCTGGTTCAGGGTTTCTTTCTGTCCGATGATGGTCTTGCCGATCTCCTCCAGAATGCGCTCGCGGGCGGTCTTGAAACGGGCGATGACCTGCTCGGGAGTCTGCGGGGCCGCAGCAACCGGGGACGGCTCTCCCACAACGGGCGGCTCGTGCTCGACCCGCGATGGCGGCGCCGTGGCCGGCTGCGCGTGCGTTTCCGCGGGCGGCGGCCCGGCCGCCACCGGGACCTGCGCCGACACAGGCCCCTGTGCCAGTCCCGCAACCACCCCGGCCCCGCCGCCCTCGGTTGCCGCATGGAACACAAACTCGACCGCGCCCAGGCGAAATCGCGAACCGTCGCAAAGGGTCACCGAGGAGACCCGCTGCTCGTCCACGAGCACCCCGTTGCTGCTCTCCTGGTCCACCAGGCGGAAGTCCTCGCCGGCGCGGAGGATGAAGGCATGGCGGGCGGACATCAATTCGCAGGGCACGCAGAGGTCGTTGCCCTGCACGCGCCCGATTGTGGCATGGTTGATGAACGCGAACCGGTGTTCCTGGTCCTGGAATTGATAAACGAGTGTTGGCATGGGGCGAGGGGCGAGGGACGGGGGACGAGTGATGGGCGGCGCCTGCTCCCCTCGACCCTCGACCCTCGACCCTCGGTTGCTTAGTGAGTCATGGCGTAGATGATGATGTTGACACCCAATTGGAGGGCGGAGTTGGGTTCGTAGGCCCGGGCCAGTGGATAATCCAGCCCTTGCCATCCGGCCTCCAGGTCGAACGGGCTGTAAATGACCTTGAGATCGCCCTTGAGGGAGATGCCCTCCAGCCACGGTTGGTTCAGGCCCGGTTTTTGGGCCAGGGCAGCGGGCGTGTATTTGGACTCGGTCACCTTGTTGAGAGTGCTGAAGATGGGATGGGTTGGGGGAAGCGGGCTCAAATCGGCATTGGGCAGGACCCTCTTGAGTTCGCGGCGGGCGGCCTGGTCGAAGGTCTGCAGGCCCAGAGCGTTGTTGACGAGGAGGGTCCCGCCGCCCTCCAGGAACCGCTTCAGCGCCGAGAGGGCATCGGCGTCCAGGTGAAAATCGTCCAGCCCGGTCAGGTAAAGGAAGGTGAAATGGGAGAGGTCGTTTTTGCCGGGCTCGACCGCGACGCGCTTGAGGCTGACGCGCAGGGCGGTGGTCCGGCGCAGTTCCTCCAGCAGGCGGCTGGCGCCGCCGCTGTGAGGGTTCCAGGCGCCCTCATGCTTGACCTGGGCGAAGATGAACTCGTCGGTGGGGTGCTTTTGGTCGAGGGCGCCGTAAAGCTCCGGCTTGGCCTCCTGGCGTCCCACCCGGGCGTAACCCACGGCGTAGGCGATGAGGTTGATGCCAAGCCGGTTGGCCGAGTCAACGTCGTAGTACACCGCCTGTTTGAGCAGGGGGACCTCGTGGTCGTCCCAGCCGCAGCCCAGGCCGTACTTGGAGAGCACCACGCCGGCGCGCGAATAAATGTAAAGGGCCTCCAGCCAGGGGCGATCGGAGTTGAGGTTCTTCGGGTAGCTCACCTTGTACACGTCGGTGAGGGTATGATACACGGGGTGATCCTCCGGGAGCAGGCGCCAGCGCAGTTCCGGGAATGCCTTTTCCATGGCGGCGCGGAACGAATCGTAAAAGTAGGGCGACCCGGCGATGCTGTCGGCCAGGATCATGCCGCCGCGCAAGACATAGTCGCGCAAGCTCTCCAGTTCGTGCGGGGCGAACTTGATGGTGCGCACGCCGCTGAAGAACAGGACGGGGGTCTTGGCAGGGTCGCCGTCAAAGGAGGCCAGGCTGAGGCTGTCGCTGCCGTAGGCGGTGCCGAGGCGCTCGCTGGCGCGCTTCATCAATTGTTGCAGGTCGCCCGGGCAGAGGTTCCAATCGGCCACCTTGGTGCTGGTGCCGTTGTCATAGGTGAACGAGGCGCTCTGGCCCCAGATGACTTTGGCGGCGAGTTTGGGCGGACTGGGTTCGCGTTTGCGTTCCGTGCGGCGCAGGGGCGTGGCCGGCAGGGGCAGTGGAGGAAAGGCCTCGCCTCCCGAGATGCGCCGGGGCGCGGCTTGCGGCGGGGGTCCCAGCGGGACGAACCAGTCCTGTTCGCCGCCTCGCCCCGGCCATGGGCCGCACAGCAGGGCCGCTGCCAGCAAGGCATTCTTCATAGACTCGCGGGCTGAACATGCCAGAGACAGGGGGCGATGGCAATGAATGACGAATGACGAATGACGAATGGCCCTGAAGATCGGTCTTAATCTCTGGCGCTGCCCACGCGCCGCCGTCCGGGCGTCCCTTTTGTCCCTTTTGTCCCTTTTGTCCCTGCCCGGATTCCGGAGGGCCGCCGCACTACTCGACGGCGGTGTGCGCGGTCTGGTGCTGGATTTCGAGGAAGCCGTGGAGTTGGCGGATGCGGGTGGGGTGGCGCATCTTGCGCAGGGCCTTGGCCTCGATCTGGCGGATGCGCTCGCGGGTGACCTTGAACTGGCGGCCCACTTCCTCGAGGGTGCGGGAATAGCCGTCGCCCAGGCCGAAGCGCAACTCCAGGACCTTGCGTTCCCGCTCGGTCAGACTACAGAGGACGTCGCTCAGCTTGTCCTTGAGGAGGCTGAAGCTGGTCATCTCCGAAGGGCTTTCGGTGCTCTTGTCCTCGATGAAATCACCGAAGCTGGTGTCCTCGCTGTCGCCGACGGGCGACTGGAGGGAGATGGGCTGCTGGGCCATCTTGAGGACAGCGCGGACGCGCTCGACGGGGATCTGCATCTCATCGGCGATTTCATCGGGGGAGGGTTCGCGGCCGAAGTCCTGCAACAAGCGTTTTTGGGTGCGCATGAGCTTGTTGATGGTCTCGATCATGTGCACCGGGATGCGGATGGTGCGGGCCTGGTCGGCGATGGAGCGAGTGATGGCCTGGCGTATCCACCACGTGGCATAGGTCGAGAATTTGTAGCCGCGGCGGTATTCGAATTTTTCGACGGCCTTCATCAGGCCCATGTTGCCCTCCTGGATGAGGTCCAGGAACGAGAGGCCGCGGTTGGTGTATTTCTTGGCGATGGAGATGACCAGGCGCAGGTTGGCCTCGACCATCTCCGTCTTGGCCTGGAGGGCGCGGGCTGCGGCGAACTCCAGGTCCTTGTAAACCGCCGCGAATTCCGCCTGGGGCATGCGCACGAACTCCTCCAGGGCCCGCACTTTATGGCGTTCGGCCTGGACCAGGCCCTGGTGCCCCTGGTGCCCCGCCGGCTTGTGCTGCTCCTCCAGCGCCCGGAGCTGGCGCGAGCAGGACTGGAATCTGTCGAAAACATTCTGGGCCACCAGGGCCATCTCTTCGATGACCTTTTGCTTGTAAGAGAACTTGGCAAAG
Organism: uncultured bacterium; assembly: GCA_963749495.1. Classification (GTDB taxonomy): domain Bacteria; phylum Verrucomicrobiota; class Verrucomicrobiia; order Limisphaerales; family UBA8199; genus CAVQND01. Next base: position 251,550 of record CAVVMW010000006.1, on the reverse strand, counting down.
GCGGCCTGGAGCCTCTGGTCCTGCTTCTTGAAGCCGGCCGAAGAGCTTGTCCCGCTCCGCAGACGGGGCGCTGTCCTGCCACTGGGCGTATTCCCGGTCCACCTCGGCATCGAGTTCGCCCACGGTCTTGATGAGCTTGAGCAGGACGCGCAAATGCGCCTCGCGGCTGTCGATTTTCTTGTCGACAATGACGCGGTCGAATCGCTCTTTGGGGGGATCGGAGATGAGCTTCTGCGCCAGGGCGATGTGTTCTTTGGCGGCAAAGCCCAGGCTGCAGACCCGGCTGCGAAGCCGTGTCTCGGCCTCCTCGATGCGCTTGGAGATCTCGACCTCCTGCTCGCGGGTGAGCAGGGGCACCTGGCCCATCTGCTTGAGATACATCCGCACCGGGTCGTCCAGGATGTCGAGCCGGGACCGCTCCTCCTCCTCCTCCGGCTCGGGCTGCTTGATGCGGTCGACCTCGGCCTGGTCCACGATTTCGACGTCGAGGTTGCGCAACTGGATGTAGATCTCGTCGAGGTCCTCGGGCGCCAGCATCGACTCGGGGAGCGCGTCGTTGATATCGTTGTAGGTCAGGTAGCCCTGCTCCTGGCTGAGGCGGACCAATTCCCTGACCTTGTCGGCCATCTCCGCCGGAGTGGGGGGCTTGGCCGGGGCCGCGCCGGAGGAACCGCCGTTGCCCGCGACCTTGCGGGCGGGGTTTGGCGTCCGCGGCGGCTTGGCCGGGCCGGCAGCCCGGGCCGGGGACCCGAGGGCACCGTCCCCGCCCGTGGATGGATTGCCCGAGGTGGCCAGAGCAGGAGATTCTTCATGGGGACGAGAGATGGATCCGGTCTTGCTAACCTTCTGCTTGGCCATACTGCTTCGTTTTGCGCTCATCAGAGCCGATGAAACTCTAGCTTGAATTGTCGAAGGCCGGGCATATGGAGTCAAGTAAGGAAACAATTAAGAGGCGGTTGCAGAATTAACCGCAAAGAACGCAAAGAGCGCAAAGAAACGCCTTGATTCCGGGCTCTTTGTGTTCTCTGCGTTCTTTGCGGTTAATTTCGCCGCTGTCTCTAAGCATCTTCCTCCAGGAACTCCCGGACTATCCGCAGGAACTCTTCCGGGGCATCGGCATGGACCCAGTGGCCGGCGCCGGCCAGCGCGCGAAACCGGGCGTTGGGAAAGAGGCTGCGAATCCCTTCAAAATCCTCCGGCCGAAGGTAATCGGACTCGCCACCCCGGAGAAAGAGCGCCGGCCGGGCGCAACTGCGGCCCGGCGCCAAGGGCTCACAGAGCCGCGGATAATTCTCAGAGATGCCCTGCAAGTTCATCCTCCACCGGAAGACGCCGCTGCCGGGGTCGCGCTCGACGTTCTTGAGCAGGAACCGGCGCGTTGTCTTGCTCGGGATGGCCGGCTCCAAGGCGGCCTCCATTTGCTGGCGGCCGGGGCAGGCCGCCAGGTCCAGGGCCAGGAGGGCCTCGAGCATGGGGTCGTGGAGCGCCGGGTAGGCCCTGGGAGCCATCTCGACGACGATCAGCTTGTCGAGGCACACGGGCCAGCGCAGTGCGAATTCCATCGCCGTCTTGCCGCCCATCGAATGGCCCAGGACCGAGACGCGGCCCAGGCCGCGCTGCTCGAGGAACTCGCGCAAGTCCTGGGCCAGCAGCGGGTAGCTCATTTTCGGGCTGTGGGGCGAGCGGCCGTGGTTTCGCTGGTCGATGGCCAGCACCTCGAACTGTCCGGCCAGGTCCCTGGACACACTGTGCCAGTTGTCCAGCGAGCCGAACAGGCCGTGCAAGACCGCCAGCGGCGGGCCGTGGCCCCAGGTTTCATAGTGCAGATTCACAGGGGCGCGGGGCAGGAATCAGGGGCGTCGAAATTCCGATCGGCATCACCGCTAGATTCGCCCCCATCGGCGGGGATGGCAAGGGCAAGGGTCCGACTGGTCCGACCGGTCCGACCGGTCCGACACCGCCGGGGGTGCCAGCAACCGACTCCTGGATGGCGCGGTTCAGGCCGGCAGAGTATTCTTATTCTTATGGGCCGATTGGATCAGGCATTGGTCGAGCGGGGGCTGAGTCCGAGCCGGGAGCAGGCCCGGCGCGCCATCCTGGGGGGGCGCGTGCGGGTCAACGGCCAGTTGGCCCGCAAGGCGAGCGATGCGGTCCGGCCTGGGGACCAGCTTGAGCTGGCCGCGCCGGAGAGGTTTGTCAGCCGCGGCGGGGCCAAGCTCGAGCACGCGCTGGAATGTTTTGGACTGGAGGTCCGTGGCCTGACCGCGCTCGATCTGGGCGCTTCGACCGGCGGATTCACCGACTGCCTGCTGCAGCGGGGGGCGGCGCGGGTCTATGCGGTGGACGTAGGCCGGGGCCAACTGGCCTGGACACTGCGCCGCGACCCCCGCGTGGTGGTGATGGAGCGGATCAACGCCCGAGAACTGACTGCGTCGCATTTCCCCCCGCCGTTTGACGCCGTTGACCTGGTGGTGATTGATTGCTCGTTCATCTCGCTGCGCAAAATCATCGCGCCTGCCGTTGCATTGTTGCGGCCATCCGGTAGAATAGTGGCGCTGGTCAAGCCACAATTCGAGGCCGGAAAGGCCGAGGCAGACCGGGGCGCCGGGGTGATCCGCGACCCGGCGATCCACCAGCGCGTGTTGCGCGAGCTGGCGGAATTTGTGGCGGGCCTCCCCAGCCTGCATTGGCGCAGTGTAACGGAGTCCCCGGTGCTCGGCTGGCGGGCAATAAAGAGTTCCTGGTGCTGCTTGAAAAAGCTGCCTGATACGATCAAGAACGTGGGGCTGCTCGGCAACTCGGACAAGGCCGAGGCCTTCGACGCCGTAGGCGAGGCGGCGCGCCTGGTGCTGGCGGCCGGGCGCAAGCTCTACAGCGACCCCGCCACCGCGGAACTGGCGAAGATCAAAGCGGCCCTGGCCACGGACGCCGCCACGCTCGCCCGCCAGGTGGATTTGCTCCTGGTCTTCGGGGGCGACGGCACCATCCTGCGCGTGGCCCGCGAGATAGCCGGCTCGCGCACGCCGTTGCTGGGAATCAACATCGGCAGCCTGGGCTTCCTGACGGCGGTCCCCTCCGACCAGTTGCCCCGGGCCCTGGAGCACGTCTGGAAAGGCGAATTCCGCTTCGAAAACCGCGTCCTGCTCCAGGCCGCCGCCCGGTGCGGCGGCCGCACCATCGAGCAGACCGCCTTGAACGACCTGGTCATCAGCCGCGGCATCTTCTCCAGGCTCATCGAACTGGACGTGCGCGTGGACGGCGACTTGCTGACGCGCTACCGGTGCGACGGACTGATCGTCAGCTCGCCGACCGGCTCCACCGCCTATTTCCTGGCGGCCGGGGGCGCTGTGGTCTTTCCGACCGCCGCCGTGCTGGCACTGACGCCGATCTGTCCCCATACGCTCTCCAACCGCGCCTTGATCGTGCCGCTGAGCGCGACCATCGAGGTGACGGTGGTCAGCCCGAGGCTGGCGACGATTCTGAGCGCCGACGGGCAGGTGATGAGTGAACTGGCGGTGGGCGACCGGATCACGGTGCGCCGCAGCCGCCGCACGGTGCGGCTCATGCAACTGGCGGGCAGTTCGTTTTGTGAGACCTTGAGGCGCAAGCTGCACTGGCGGGGCGCGACGATGTGAGACTATGGTTCGACTCAAAGACATTGCGCAAGCGGCGGCGGTCTCGGTGATGACCGTCTCCAAGGCCCTGCGGGACGCCCCGGATGTCTCCGCCAAGACCAAGACCCGCCTCAAGCTGCTGGCCCAGCAAATGGGTTACGTGCCCGACTCAACCGCGCAGGGCCTGCGCAACCGCACGACCAAGCTCTTCGGCCTGGCAGTGGCCTCCTGTGCCGACCCGTTCCTGAGCCGGCTGGTGCTGGCCGTCGAGGAGCGCGCCTACGAAATGGGCTACGACGTGCTCCTGGCCCACACGCTCAATATCCCGGAGCGCGAGGATGCCTGCATCCGCCGCTTCCTGGCGCGGCGCGTGGACGGGCTGTTCATTGCCCCGGTCTATCGGATTGCCACCGAGGCGCGGGTCTATCAGGATTTGCTGGCACGGCGCGTCCCCACCGTCCTGCTGGGCCATCCGGCCCCCTTCTGCAACCAGTTCGTTTGCGTCGAGGCCGACGACCTGCTCGGCAGCTACGCCGTCACCCGCCACCTGCTCAAGCTGGGCCACAAGCGCGTGGCCTTCCTGGCCGGCCCCCCGGCCACACCCTGGGCCGAGCAGCGCTTCGAGGGCTATCGCCGCGCCTTGCGCGAGTCGGGCCTGGACGTGGACGACAAGCTCGTCTTCCAGGCGGGCCGCACGCCCGAGGAAGGCGCCAAGGCCGCAGCCCAAATGCTCGCCGAGTCCGCCCCCGCCACCGCCGTGCTGGCCGTCAATGACCTCGTTGCCCTGGGCTGCGCGCAGGTCTTCCTCCAGCATGGCCTGCGCATCCCCGAGGACCTCTCCCTGGCCGGCTTCGGCAATGTCGCTTTCGGCGACTATTTCCAGGTCCCCCTGACCACGGTCCGCCAGCCCAAGTACCGCCTCGGCTCGGCGGCGGTGGCCGCCATGCAGCAACTCCTGCGCGGCCAGCGCCCAGACCTCAAACCCTTGCCCGCCGAACTGGTCGTGCGCGCCAGTACCGGCATCCCTCCTGCTGCACCCCCACTTGTATGAAGAAAGCCCTTGCCATCCTGGTTGTCGTGGCAGGCCTCGCAGGCGCCTTGTGGGCGAGCAAGACCTGGAGCCAGCGCCAACTCGATCTCAACGTCGCCAGGTTCAATTCCGTGGCCGACAACCTCATCCTGAGCCTGCAACAATACCGGGAGTTCACGGGTAACTACCCAACCGGCAACAATGCCTGCATCACTAAAGACCTCCTGGGCCGCGGCGAGAAAAAGGTCGTCATCCTGACCGCCCGCAATCACAGCGAACTCAATGAAAAAGGGGAGATTGTGGACCCGTGGGGCACGCCGCTCCAATTCTACTTCTCCGACACCGAAGTGCTCATCCGCTCCGCCGGCCCCAACAGAGTCTGGGAGGACACGGCCGTCCCATTTGGAGACGATCTGTACCGAACTGCGTCAAAGGCAAAATAATCAGGCCTGCAGAAAAGGGCGCACGACCGATTTCTTCGAGCGCCCATCCTGCCGCCTAAAGGCGGCGTTCCGGTTGGCGGCGGAACGCCGCCTTTAGGCGGCAGCGAAGAATTCTGTCCTGCGCCCTGCAGAAAAGGCAGAATCATTTTGGGCAGAATCATTCCGGGCGGAATGATGGGCAGCGCGCACGGTTATGGAATCATGCACGGGGATCATGAACCAGAAGGGCGTACCCGGGCGCGGAGCGTTTTGGACTGGCGCAGTCCAAAACCTTGCGGGTTAGGCGCCGGTTCGTGGGGGAGGGATCCGAAGGTGCCGCTTCCACCGGTCCGCTTGTTACCTAGTTTATTACCTAGTTCCGAGTCATTACCTAGTTTCCTGTTTTGGTCCACCGCGCGCCCCGGCCAGTGCCCAGGGGCTCGGACCTTGCCGTCCCGCTGAAGGCGCTTCAGGATGACGCGAATCATATCCACGCTGACCCCTGGACATCCTGCCTGAAGGTCGGCGATGCGAAATGGGGCGGCTTGGCGCTCAATCGCGGAGAGCACCATTGCGGTTTTTTCGCCACGCGGAGATTTGATCTGAGCGACCCGTTGCTCGAACTCTCTGCACGCCTCGGTAAGAACAAAAAGGAGGAAGTTGATCGTCGGCCAGGAATCGTGTTTGCCTTCGTGCCAGCGGCGGGAGCTCTGTTCAAGGACCTCATAATAGCGCTCCTTGTTCTGCTCGATGAGCCGTTCGAGGCTGATGTAGCGGCCCACCTCCAGGCCGCAATGATAGCAGGCGAGCAACAAGAGGAGGCGCGAGACTCGGCCATTGCCGTCCCGGAAAGGGTGGATGCAAAGAAAATCGAGGTTGAGCGCGGCAAGCAGCACGAACGGGGGCACCCATTTCTCAACGAGGACCCGGTCCCAATGGGTGACCAACTCCGCCATGGCGGCCGGGGTCTTGTCCGCCGGGACGGTCTTGAACCGGACGCGCGTCCTCCCATCGGGGTAGGTCTGAAGAATGTCCACGTCCCTTGCCTTGTAGGCCCCCGCATCCCAGATCTGGCCACGGCACAACCTGTGCAGGCGCTTGATGGTCGCTTCGGAAATCGGGAGCCCCGCCCCGGTTTCGTGGATCAGCTTCAACGCGTCACGGTAGCCGCGCACTTCCTCTTCGTCCCGATCCCGAAGCGCCGGTCTCCCGAAAATGAGTGTGCCGATGCGGGACTGGTCCACCTCGACGCCCTCAATGCGGTTGGACGAAATGGCGCTCTCGATGATCGCGTGCTCCCGGAGCACTTTGAGCTTCTGGGGCGACTGGCGCGTGAACAACTCCTGTCTGCCGCGCGCTTCGCCCAGCTCGGCCAGATACCACGCTGTGCGCGTCGGCAGCGTGGACGGCTCGGCAGCGAGTTGGCGGAGAGTCATCATGCGGGCAAGAGCGATTCTAAGGCACAGCGCCGACGTGATGCAAGAATACGGTGGAGGCGACATCTCATCGGGCGCATCTCGTCAGTACCACCATGTCCAGGCAAGAGCAACGGGCCTCGGGGCAACCCGGCGGGTTGCCAGATGGTAGCCGGGGGTCGCGGCGTCGGCGCGACCCCCGGTTCAGAGCCAGAAGGGCCAGCACCCCGGAACGGGGTGCCAGAAGCCCGGACGCATGCAGCAAGTGGCCTTCTGGCATCCCTCCGGGATGCAGACCCACATCGCCGCCCAACCGGGGGTCTCGCCACGCTTCGACCCCCGGCTACCGTCTTTCATCCCTCCGGGATGAACCCTGCGCGCCCGGGTTGCGCCCTTTCGTTTTCCGCCCGGTTGGTGGTACTGCCCAAATGCGCCCCATCTCATCCCGGCGGGCGGGAATGCATTGACAAGGTCCACGTTTTCCTCTTTTCTCGTTGCCACAAGCCAGTAGTAGTAGAGTAGTGGGCCGAGCCAGGCGCCGCCTGCCCCTTGGCTTTGTTGGCGGAGGGCGCCCCTCGGGCGGCAAATGAACGCGCGTGGGCATTGCAGGGACCGGGCCACAACGAGGTCTGGGAAACTGACCAGGCTCCCGCTGCACAGGGGAATGCCGCGCCCCTTTGCCTCGCCCCCCCACGCCCCGCACCCCCGCTGGCCCATCCCCGAACCTCCGTCCCGGGTTTTCGCAGCATGTGGAGTTCCCCCCTTCGTCATTCGTCATTCGTCATTCGTCATTTCTCTCGCCCCTCAACCCTTAGCCGTCCCATGAAAAGCATCCCGACGAGTCTATCAGCGTCCGTGTTCCTGGCCGCCCTGGCCATGGCGGCGACGAGTCAGGCCACAGCCCAGGAATACACCTTCACCACGCTGGCGGGCCTGGCGGGAGGCTCGGGCAGCGCCGACGGCACAGGCAGCGCGGCGCGGTTCTACTACCCACGCGGCGTAGCGGTGGACAGCGCGGGCAACGTCTATGTGGCAGACACCTACAACAGCACGATTCGGATTGGCGGTGTCGCCTGCCCGGATGCGCCGACGATTGACCTGGCTGTCGGGCCGGTCGGGCAATTGCGCAAACTGGACACCAGCCCGCAAACCGCCGTGGCCTGGCAGTGGCGCCTCATCCGGGAGCCGTCCGCTTCATCGGCTGCACTCTCGGCCGCGAACGTCCGCAACCCCACCTTCACGCCCGATGTGGCGGATTTGTATGTCTTCCGGCTCGAAGCCACCAACGCCGCCGGGGCGATTTGTATCCGCACACTTGCCTTTACCGCTTACGCGGCACCGGCGCCCCCGAGCATCCTGCTCAACGATGGCAGCTTCGGTGTCCGCTCGAACCGCTTCGGCTTCGATGTCAGCGCGGGCGCCGGCCAGGTTGTGGTCGTAGAGACCTCGACCGACCTGGTCAACTGGACGGACCTGGTCACCAACACCGTCGGCGCCAGCCCGTTTTACTTCAGCGACCCCCTCCCGCCAAACTCGCCGCGCCGGTTCTACCGGACGCGGGCACAGTGAGAACGCCCGGTCCTCACCCGCGTAGCGTCGATACGTCGGCGCCGCGTCAGGCCGCATCTTCGTTTCCTTCGTTCCCTTCTGTTCGGTGCCTGTGGCTACCCGGCGGGGCGTAGGAAAAGAACAGAAGGAAACGAAGGAAACGAAGGATCGAAGGCCCGGATCAACTGAGGTCTGCGATCCGGAGGTCCAAGAAGAATTCTGTCCCACACCCTCCGTCTTTGCAGCCGCAAGAAACGCCTTTTGTTCGCTCGCCGGCGGCACTACCGCCCCGGTGTGTCTCTTGGCATCGGCGACAAACTGACTTTGACGATTTGCGCCATCGCCTTCGGGGGCGAAGGGGTGGCGCGATTGGATGATTTCGCGGTGTTTGTGCCGTTCGTCGCGGTGGGTGAGGTCGTGGAGGCGCAAGCTTCGAGGCCGCCTCCGCCCCGGCAACCCTCCGAGTTGCACCCCGCCTCACCGCGCGACCAATTGACGGAGCACGTAGGGAAGAATGCCGCCGTGCTGGTAATACTCGACCTCGATGGGCGTATCGATGCGGCAGGTGACGGGAACGGTCTGGGTCTGGCCGTTGGCGCGCGTGATGCCCAGCGTCAACTCCTGCTGCGGCTTGAGCCCGGGACCCAGCCCCAGGACATCGTAGGTCTCGGCGCCGTCCAACTTGAGCGCGAGCGCACCGGCGCCTTCCTTGAACTGGAGCGGCAGCACGCCCATGCCGACGAGGTTCGAGCGGTGGATGCGCTCGTAGCTTTGGGCGACGACACCTTTGACGCCCAGGAGGGCGGTGCCCTTGGCGGCCCAGTCGCGGGAGCTGCCCGTGCCATACTCCTGGCCGGCAATCACCAGCAGCGGCGTGCCCTCTTTCTGGTAGGCCATGGCGGCGTCATAGATAGCAACCGCCTCGCCCGGGGCGCCGGGACAGGCCCGGGCAAAGCACCGGGTCACCCCGCCCTCGGTGCCGGGCACCATGAGGCTCTTGATGCGCACGTTGGCAAAGGTGCCGCGCGTCATGACGCGGTCGTTGCCCCGGCGTGAACCGTAGCTGTTGAAGTCCTCGAACGCCACTCCGTGTTCGAGCAGGTACTTGCCGGCTGGCGCGCTCTTCTTGATGCTGCCGGCGGGCGAGATGTGGTCGGTGGTGACGCTGTCGCCGAAGATGGCGAGGGCGCGCGCGCCTTTGATTTCGCCGATTTTCCCGGGTTGGAGGCCGAAATGGGCAAAGAACGGCGGTTCCTGGATGTAGGTGCTGGCAGGGTCCCACTGGAAGACGCCGCCGGCCGGGGCGGGGATCTCGTTCCACTTGGGATTCTGGGCTGCGAAGTCGCGGTAAAGCTGGCGGAAGACCTCCGGCTTGAGTGCGGACTGTGCCAGGTCGCGCACCTCCTGCAAGGTCGGCCAAATGTCCTTCAGGAAGACCTCGAGTCCGTCCTTTCCCTTGCCGATCGGTTCGCTGGCCAGGTCGATGTCCACCCGTCCCGCGAGGGCAAAGGCGACGACCAGCGGCGGGGACATGAGGAAGTTGGCCTTGATGTTCTGATGGATGCGGGCCTCGAAATTGCGGTTGCCGGAGAGAACGGCGGCGGCGACGAGGTCGTACTTGGCGATCGCCTCATCCACGGGTGCGGGCAGTGGGCCCGAGTTGCCGATGCACGTCGTGCAGCCGTAGCCGACGAGGTTGAAGCCGAGTTGGTCCAGGTATTTCTGCAAACCGGTCCTGGCCAGGTAATCGCTGACCACGCGCGAGCCGGGGGCCAGGGAGGTTTTGACCAGGGGGTTGACCTGGAGGCCGCGCTCGACCGCCTTTTTGGCCAGCAGCCCCGCCGCCAGCATCACGGAGGGATTGCTGGTATTGGTGCAACTGGTAATCGCCGCTATCAGGACGCTGCCGTGGCGAATCCGCGCGTCGCATTGGCGCGTGGTGGCGGTGGCCGAGTGGGGGGTCGGCCGGTTGTTGGCCATCTCCAGTTCGGTGAAGGCGTTGGTATTGCGGGCCTGTGCCTGGGTGGGCGACGCCGGTTCCTGGCTGCCGCCGCCTGGCGCAAAACCATCGCACACCGCAACGGCGAAGCCCTTTTCCAGGTCCTCCGCGCGCTTGCCGAAACCGTTTTCGGCAATGGGCCGGACCAAGGCGGCCTGGAACTCGTGCTTGAGCTTGGGCAGCTCGATCCGATCCTGGGGCCGGCGCGGTCCGGCCACGCTGGGCACGACTGTGCCAAGGTCCAGTTCCAGTTCGGCCGAGTACTTGATTTGGCCCTTGGCCGGCATGCCGAACAGGCCCTGCGCCCGGTAATAATTCTCGTAGGTCTGGCAGTGCTCCGGGCTGCGGCCGGTGGCGCGGAGGTAATTCACGCACTCCGCATCGATGGGAAAGAACCCCATCGTCGCCCCGTATTCGGGCGCCATGTTGGCAATGGTCGCCCGGTCCACGACCGGCAGCGCGGCAGCGCCGGGGCCGTGGAACTCGACGAACTTGCCCACGACCTTGGCCTGGCGCAGCAACTGGGTGACCGTCAAGGCGAGGTCGGTGGCGGTGACCCCCTCGCGCAATGAGCCGGTCAGGCAAACCCCCACCACGTCCGGCGCCAGCAAATAGACCGGCTGCCCCAGCATCCCCGCCTCGGCTTCGATGCCCCCGACGCCCCAGCCGACGATGCCCAGCCCATTGATCATCGTAGTATGGGAGTCGGTGCCCACCAGCGTGTCCGCGTAATAAAGGGACGAGGGACGAGGGGCGAGGGACGAGGGACGAGGGGCGGGGGTCGAGGGACAGGACAACACGCCTTTGGCCAGGTACTCGAGGTTGACCTGGTGAACGATGCCGATGCCGGGCGGGACGACCTTGAAGGTGTCGAAGGCCTGCATCCCCCATTTCAGGAATTGGTAACGCTCGCCGTTGCGGCGAAACTCCATCTCCAGGTTTTGCTGCATGGCCTCGGGCGTCCCGAAGAAATCCACCTGGACCGAGTGGTCCACCACCAGGTCCACCGGCACCAGCGGCTCGACCAGCCCCGGGTCCTTGCCCAGCCGCGCCACCGCCGAGCGCATCGCCGCCAGGTCCACCAGCAACGGCACGCCGGTGAAATCCTGCAGGACGATGCGCGCCACCACGAACGGGATCTCCTCGGTGCGCCGGGCGCCGGGCTTCCAATTGGCCAGCGCCCGCACGTTCTGCTCCGTCACCCGCCGCCCGTCACAGTTGCGCAACACCGACTCGAGCACCAGCCGAATCGAGACCGGCAGCGCGGATACCGCCCCGACCCCCGCCTGTTCCAGCCGCGGCAGCGAATAGAAGCTCCCCCGCCCCCCGCCGCCGAGCTCGAATTCCCGCAACGTGTCAAATAGGTTATGTGCATTCTTCATACGTCTTAAAATCATCGCTCACACCGAGCGGGTCAACCTGTGGGAGCCAAGCTTGGATTCGCCCCGCCAGGCCGTCAAGAGAGGACCAGAGCCCCAAATCCTCCTCTAACGATTTTTAAACCACGGAATACACGGAATACACGGAAGACGGCCTTCTTTCCGTGTATTCCCTGTATTCCGTGGTTCTTCATTTTCTCTCGATGGGCACGGAAACTGAGCAGGTCCGATTCTCCCTGTATATCTGCCACAAGAGGATTCCTTAGCCGAGGTTTTGGGACAGCACTGACGCGCACCGGGCGCATCTGGCCGGTGCCGCCACCGGAGACTGAGCCGCGGGTCACCAACTCAGTAGCCCGAAGGGCTTGCCATCACTCAGCCCAGGGTTGCGCGGACCGCGCTACCCTGGGTGTCACGCCACCAAACGCTCAAACCCTGAAAGGGTTTCAGCAGCAGCGATGCAACCCTTTCAGGGTTGCGGGCGATTGCGGCGGCTCACCCAGGGTAGCCCCGCCCTTTCTTGCGAAAGGGCGGGGCAACCCTGGGCTGAGTGATTCCGATCCCTTCGGGATGCGTCAAGCATGCCAGCGTTGGGCCTCGCCGTTCATGCCGTGGTGGTACCATTGATCTGGAGGATCTGCCCGTTGCGGATGAGGTCGCGCGTCACCGCAATGTCACAAAAAAGGTCTTGACCGCTGCGGCAACTACCATAAGCTACGCATGTTCGGAATGTTAGTGAATGTTTGTGATTGTCCGTTGACCGTGAGTTTGTGACTATGAGAGCTCTACCCCCCCCCCCGCAGAAAACGTAACCTTGGCTTTGTAATCTCCTGCGCCGCCGGCTTGATGCTGGCCGCCCTGCCCGCCTCCGCCCAGGACTCCTCCAACCCGCCCTACACCGTGACCGACCTCGGCCCATATTACCGGGTATGGCAGCGCACCGTGATGGTCACCGACAGCCTCACCGGCGAGGTCACGCCGCAAGTCCAGGGATATACCGAACTGGGCGACGGCATGAATTATTGGGTGGCCAACGGCGCCCAGGGCCAATGGGCCGAATCCCAGGACCTCATCGAGCCCACCCCCACCGGGGCGCAAGCCGTCCATGGCCAGGTGACGGCCAACTTCAGCGGCGACATCACCGTTGCCGGCGCGATCACCTTGACCACGCCGTCCGGCCAACTTTTCCAGTCCCATCCCGTCGGCCTCTATTACTCGGACTCGGCCTCGGGCAAGGTCGCCCAAATAGGTCTGGTCCAGCCTAGCCCGGGGCTCCTTTATGCGCCCAATGTGATCGTCTTCACCAATGTCTTGTCCAGCCCGGCTGCCGACCTGATGCTGGTCTGGGCCAAGAACGGTTTCGAGCAGAACCTGGTGCTCAAGCAGGCCCCTCCGCCTCCGGAGTCCTTCGGCCTGTCGAGCGCCACCTGCCGTCTCCAGATGTGGACGGCCCTTGACCAATGGCCCGATCCAGTGGAGGAGCGGCCGGCCGTCCTCGGCTCCGGTTTGGTGGACCATATCCTGATCTTCAACGAGTGTTGGTTCCCCGTCGGCGCGGCGTTCGCCTTCGGTGCCGCGCCCCTGCCGCCCCACGGCCAAGCCGCCACTGTCCGGCCGGTGAGTCCCTCGGATACCAATTCCGTTCCGACGGCCAAGAGCCTCGTCACCATCGCCGGTCAGAAGGTGCTCGTCGAAGAGATCAATTATGCCGATCTGCTGTCTTCCTTCCGGGGGCTCTCCCACGCCTCGCTCTCGCCAACCAGCCCGAAGGCCGTGGAGTTGGCCGCCCGCGGCCAACTGCTGCCCGCGCCAGCAGGCCGCACTTGGCGGGACCACCCGATCGTGCTCGCCTCCGGTCGCTACCGACCTCCTGGGGTTGTGCTCGACTATGTCACGCTGTCCGGGAGCGCCAGCTCCTATACCTTCACCAACGGGACGACCTATCACATCAGCGGCAACTTTTACCAGGGGCCGGGCACAGCCACCTTCCAGAACAACGCCTGCCTCAAATTCGCCAGCAACGTCTGGCTCATCGCCTACGGGCCGGTGAGCTTCCCCAGCAGCGGGGCGCCCGTGATCTTCACCTCCGCCGACGACAACGCCTACGGGAACGTTATCACCAATAGCGCAGCGGCTCCGCATTACGCGGCAAGCCAGGCGCTCTGGCTCTATTACAACGGCACGATGGTCACCGTGCAGAATGCCCTGTTCCGATGGGCCCAATATGCCATCGAGTGCGACGCAAACCCCGGCAGCAACAACGCCGCGGTTTATTCCTCGACGTTTGAGGACTGCAGCATCGGGCTTTACGTCAACATGCCCAGCGACACCCTGTATCTGTCGGGCGACACATATTGCAACGTAGCCACCCCAGTCTCAACCCATGCCGGCACCGTCTCCGGCTCCATGACCGCCGATTGCGGCACGCCCAACGAGCTGAATCTGGCCGACGCCTCCCAAATGTCCGGCATCGAGGGCGAACCGGCCATTACCGTGAACCCCGTGAACCCTCTAAACATCTTCGTCGCCGCTAATGGCCCCGGCGATAATACCCACGGGGTTATCGGAATGACTTCGACCAACGGCGGAACCAACTGGGCGACGTACGTCTTCACAAATTCATTCTGTGATCCTTCGGCCGCATTCGACCGGTTCGGAAATTTGTTCGTGAGCTACATCACCAACAGCGATGTTTGCGATAATGGCCTGTCATGGGGAATCGCGGTGGTTGTGAGCACGAACGGCGGCAACAGTTTTACCAGTATTACCAATTTCTCGGACTCCGGCCACCTGCTGGATCAGCCGACGATCACCACCGGTCCTGGCGGGTCAACCGCACCGTCCTCCGTCTGGCTGACGGCTTACGATTTCTTTCGCACGGGTTCGGTTGTCGCCGGGGCTGCGGTGGCCGGCCTTGGCCAAGTCGGCAATTGGACGCCGCTTTGCCTCGTTCCAGGCACTGACAGCTTCACCTACGGGGACATCGCCATCGGGCCCACGGGTCAGGTCGCCGTCGTGTGCCAATGTGGCCGCAACAACGGCCCAACTTCCGTGGGCATCAGCGTTAACCCCAACGGCTTGGCCAACTACACGAATTTCCCCCACATCTGGACGAACGTCACGAGCAACGCCGGAGAGTACCAAACCCCGCCCGCGGCCCCCAACCGCGGGTGCGATGTCGAGCCCGGCCTGGCGTGGGATCGCACGGGCGGCCAATATAGCGGGCGCCTCTACATGGTTTATACCGATCGCCCCGCTAACGCGACAAACAACCTGAACACTTTTGTGATATATTCTGGCGATTCCGGCACGACCTGGAGTGCTCCGGTTCAAGTCAACGCGACAAACGCAACGGCAACCCACTTCGACCCGCGCATAGCCCTCGATCAGACCAGTGGGAAAGTCGCTGCGAGTTGGTACGACTGCCGTGACGACCCCAATAACGTCAAGACCAAATTCTACGCCGCGGTAAGTTCCGATGGCGGCCTCCACTGGTCCTCGAACATTGCCCTGGAGCCGGGGCAATCGTGCGCGACGAATGACCCAGTTGTGGTCCTATGCCCCCCACCGCACTATTCAGCGCAGTACGTGGATTATTATGACTACACGGGCTTGGCATATTACGGCGGGTATTTCTACTCCGCGTGGGCCGACAATTCGAACAACCCGCCCTACAACAAGGACGGCACCAACGGGATGGACATCTTAGTCAGCAGGGTAAAATACTGAGCCTGTCAATGGCCTGGACCGCGGGAAACCCCGCGGAGGGTAAATTAGTTTATGAGACCTGATTGTTCTGTGGCGCAACGATGCGCCCGATTTGCCAGGGGGGCCGAGCGGAGGGCCGCCTTGCCGGTCTTCCTGCTCGCGCTCACGCTCGTGGGGTTGCGCGGGGGCGCGGCTGCTGCGACCATCACTAACTTCCTCGGCCTGGGCCTCTCGGGTACCTTTGCTGGTCGCAGTATTCCCTGAGAATCAACGTGGGGGACACGGTCGTGTGGCTGAACAAGGCCGGAGCCAATTACGTCCAGAGCTATGGAGGCGAGTGGAGCAGCCCTACGCTGAACCCCGGCGACTCCTTCTCGTTCACTTTCACCAACGCGGGCTTTTACGCCTACCGCACCGGGGTGGCTTGTGGCCCGGGGCAGTTGATGCCCGGAACGATCACGGTGGACGCATGGACAGGCGCGCCGCCCGCTGTGACGATCATTACGCCGTTAGACGGCTCCGTTTTCTACAGTGAGCCGGACGGGGTGCAGGCCTCGGTGACGAATGCGGAGGATATCGTGCAGATCCAGGTACTATGTACGCACAAACCTCATCGGCATCGGAACGGCCGGGTCCATGGCCCCTTTTTGGGTTCCATGGTTCGGCCCGCATGACGGCACGTACGCGCTCGTGGCCAAGGCCATTGATAAGAACGGGGTGGTCCTATCGTCCGCGCCCGTCAACATCACCTTCGTCCCATACCTGCCGGTGCGGGCCCCAGGCGGCTGCCGACGGGCGAAATGCTGTTTTTCCACGACGGCATCAACTCCAGGACGGTGGTGCTCCTTGCCGCCACCGAGAGGCTGAGGGGGGCCACCAACGACGTGTTTGCTTTTACGGTCATACAACCGGGCGTGTACGTGGACGAGACCGTACGCGGAGGCACAGTGCCGGCGCGCTTCTACTTTATGGCCTTCGGCAGGTGACGCGGTGTCTATTTCTATCCGGCCTGGGCGGACAATTCCACCAGCACCGGCGATAACCCGGACTGCCCGCCTTATGCTAATCCCACCTGGCAGATGGACATTTACGTCGAAAGGGTGAAATATTAGCGTGGGCACCATCCACCTGTGAAACCACACCCTATTCCGAAATGCGAGCGAATCCCGCGCGGCCCTGCCTGGGGCAGAACCAGAACGACAACGGCCGACGGCGCCGCACCTGCCTCCAGACGTGAACACGCGGTACACGCGTGGAAGGCGAAGGCAGCGCGTGCAACCTGCTTCCTTTGCCTCGTGCTCCAGCTCCCACTGGTACCCTGGCGCGCCCCCGCTGCGACGATCACAAACTACCTGACCCTCAGGGTGGCGTTCGGAGACCCCTGGGATCAGCAGAGCCTCGCCATCAACGCCGGAGACACCGTCGTCTGGGTGAATCAACAAGCCGTCCCGGCGACCAATTACGTCGAGAGCTACGGAGGCGAATGGAGGGGCGCCCTGCCCAATCCGGGAGACTCGTTCGCGTTCACCTTCACGAACGCAGGGTTCTATGCCTATCGGACTGGCTTGCAGTCCGGAGTGGGGCTCAGCGTCGTGGGCACCATCACGGTCAGCGCCTGCACGGACGAGCCACCGGCCGTCACGATCAACTCGCCTGTGGATGGCGCCGTTTTCCCAATGGCGGTGTTCGTGCGGCCAGGCCTAATTGGTTCGCGGCTGGTGCAGGCTTCGGTGGCGGACCCTGACAACGTCGCCCGGATCCAGTACTTCGTGAATTCAAACCTGGTTGGCACGGCCGCAAGTCCGCCCTACGGCATTCTGTGGACCAATGCGCAGGAAGGCGAGTTTCTGCTCACCGCCAAGGCGCTGGATCGGCGAGGAGTTGAGACGGTGTCCAAATCGGTGAGGGTCCTGTCCCTGGCTGCGCCCAGCGTTTGGGGGCCACACGTGTTGCCTGGCCGCCGGGTGCTGCTGTTTTTCAGCGGGTGGCCCACCGGTTGGTTGATTCTGTTTTCGGCCGACAGCCTGCAATCTGTGGGTACCGTCTCGACAAACTGGGTTCAACAGAGTCCTCCTTCTGGATGCTGTCACCGGAGTGTTTGTGGATGAGACGCTTCCCGACCCGGCGGTGACAAACCGGTTTTATTTTTGGAACTTCTGGATAAAGCACTGATGGAGGGTCCCGCGAGATCCGCCTTGAGTCGCCGCGGCGATGCGCGCTCACGAGCAACCTGAGCACTTTTGTGATGTATTCTGACAATTCCGGCACGACCTGGTGGCCTCCCCTTCAGGTCAACACAACAAATGCGACAGCAACTCACTTCGACCCGCGCATAGCCGCAGATCAGGCGAGTGGGAGGGTGGCCGTGAGTTGGTACGATTGCCGGGAGGAGACGAACAACGTAAAGACGAAGTTCTACGCAGCGGTGAGCAGCAATGGCGGAGGCACCTGGTCAACGAACATTCCATTGGAGCGGGACCCGTCGAACGCGACGAAGGCGAACCCAAACGGTAAGGACCACTACGATTACACGGGTTTGGCGTACTGTGGCGGATATTTCTATCCGGCCTGGGCGGACAATTCCACCAGCACCGGCGATAACCCGGACTGCCCGCCGTATAATAATCCGACCTGGCAGATGGACATCTACGTCGAAAGAGTGAAATATTGACGGAGTCACGATCGGCCTGTGAAACCACACCATACTCCGACATGCGAGAGGATGCCGTGCGGCCATACCTGGGGCACAAGCGGGACGACAGCGACCATCGGCGGCGCATCTGCGTTTGGGCGTGAACGGGCGGTACACGCATGGAAGGCCAAGACAGCGCGTGCAACCTCCTTCCTTTGCCTGGCATTCCAGACTCTCACTGGTGTCTTGGGCTGCGCCCGCTGCGACCATTACAAACTACCTGACCCTGAGAACGGCGCCCGGAACCTCCATCTATGCTCCCTGGGATCAACAGAACATCGCCATTAACACCGGGGACACCGTCGTCTGGGTGAATCGACAAGCCGCCCCGGCGACCAATTACGTCGAGAGCTACGGAGGCGAATGGGGGGCCGCCCTGCCCAATCCGGGAGACTCGTTCGCGTTCACCTTCACGAACCCAGGGTTCTATGCCTATCGGACTGGCTTGCAGTGGCCGCCCGGAGTGGGGCTCAGCGTCGTGGGCAGCATCACGGTCAGCGACTGGGCGGGCGCGCCCCCGGCCGTCACGATCAACTCGCCGGTGGATGGCGCCGTTTTCCCATGGGCGGTGTTCGTGCGGCCAGGCCTAATTGGTTCGCGGCTGGTGCAGGCTTCGGTGGCGGACCCTGACAACGTCGCCCGGATCCAGTACTTCGTGAATTCAAACCTGGTTGGCACGGCCGCAAGTCCGCCCTACGGCATTCTGTGGACCAATGCGCAGCAAGGCGAGTTTCTGCTCACCGCCAATGCGCTGGATCGGCAGGGAGTGGAGACCGTGTCTAAACCGGTGCGGGTGTCGTCTCAGGACGAGCCGCGCATTTGGGGGCCACACCTGTTGCCTGGCGGCCGGTTCCTGCTGTTTTTCAGCGGGTGGTACGTCGGTGGGACGGCACTGTTTTCGGCCGACGGCCTGCAATCAGTGGGTTCCGGCTCGACGAAGTGGGGCTTGGGGATCACCATCCCGGATGGCTCCACCGGAGTGTTTGTGGATGAGACGGCTCCCTATCCCGCCGTGACGAACCGGTTTTATTTTTGGAACGGCTGGCTAAAGTGAGGCCGGCGATCAATGGTCGGGAAAAGCGAGCATCACGTGCCATGAAAATACTGCGAGATCTGCCTTGAATCGCCGCGGCTGTCCGCGGTCACGGGCAACCTGAACACGTTCGTCATGTGCTCTACAAATAACGGCGCTAACTGGAGCAATCCGGTGCAGCCCATAACATGGCTGACCCTTTTTCGATTGCCCGCCCAAGGGTACGAATTATTTCATGGATGTTTACATCCAAAAGGTGGCTTATTAGGCTGAGCATGACGTGATTTATGAACTGCACGGAATGTTGCTCGGAGCGGCCGGGCGGGAACGTGGCCGGCGGGGAAGCGAGCACCAAGGTAATCGCGCCTGCCCCGCGGTACGGGCCGGTTCCACGCCCGCGGGGGCCTGCCGCCATCGGCCCTCTCGGCTTGCTGTGCCTGCTCTTGGCCCTGCTGGGTGCCGCCGAGCGTGGCGCGGCTGCGATGGTCACCAACCTCGTTTACCCTGGCACTGGCCCGGTCATGCAGCAGGACCTCACCGTCAACGTGGGCGACACGGTCGTGTGGACCAACTTCTACGGGGGGGCGATTTATATTCGCAGCTACGATGGTGAGTGGGGAACTCCACCGGTCTTCGGGGGATCTGCCTTCGCATTTGCCTTCACCAACTCCGGTTTTTACGCCTATAAAACCACCCCCGGCCCGGCTGGGGATGTTGCCGGGACGGTTACCGTCAGAGGTTGGACGAACGCCCCCCCGCCGGTCACGCTCAACGCGCCATCGCAAGGCCATATATTTCCTCCCTATATCGCTTACCGGCTGCTGGCCTCCGTTGCCGAGCCGGGCTCGACCGCGATGATTCAGTATTTCGCCAACACGAACCTCATCGGGACGGTAACCAATCCGCCCCTGGGGGCATTCTATTGGCTCCCTGACCCGGGGTTGGCCGAGGGTCCGTACAATCTGGTGGCCAAGGCCATTGACCGGCAGGGGAACGTCATGTCATCACCGCCGGTCAGGGTTTGGGTGAGCAACCAGTACCCGCTGCTGTGGGGACCCAGAGTGCTGCCCACCGGCCAATTCCTGTTTTTCTTCAGCGGCCCTATTCACGACGCCCTGCAGGTTTCGGACAGCGTCACCTTCAAGAACTCCACGGGCTTGGGCAGGACGGGCGCGTACGGGATGTACGTAGATGAGAACCCGCCCCGCTCAAGCGGCAGCGTTCGGTTCTACCGCATCGTGTGGAACCCCTAGAGTCCTTGAATTTCAAAACGTGATGCAGACAGGTCAAGTTTGTGGCACGGGCATCGTGCCCGTGAGGGCTTGGGCAGGATGCCCGAGCCACGGTCTGAGGCCCAGCCTCGCTAGGAGGAGCCTGCGAAGTAGCCCAGTTCCCGGAGGGAGACAAAGTTGCGGGCGCGCTCCTGGGTGGCGCGTCCGAGGACGATGTGGTCCAGGACATTGATCTTGAGGAGTTGGCCGGCGCGGATGAGGTTGCGCGTGACGGCGATATTGGCCTCCGAGGGGGTTGGGTTGCCGCTGGGATGGTTGTGAACGAGGACCACGGCGGCGGCGCCGGCGGCGATGGCGGATTTGAAAACATCGCGCGGGTGGACCAGGAGTGTGTCGAGTGTGCCCTGGGAGAGGGCCTCGACGCGGATGAGCCTGCGGCGGGTGTTGACCAGGAGGATCTGGAAGGTCTCGACCTGGCGCAGGCGGTTGTCCTCGCGCAGGACGTTGGCGACGGCCTCCGGGGTGTCCAGGAGCGGGGCCTCCTCGCGCAGTTCCTCGGCCATCGCGCGCGCCAGGGTGAAGGCGGCAACCAGGGTCACCGCCTTGTCGGGGCCGATGCCTTTGATGGTCTGGAGGTCGTCCAGCGAGGCGCGGGCCAGAGAGTGGAGCGAGCCGTATTTGTTGACCAGGAGCTTGCCGATGTCCACCGCGCTGGCGCCCTTGAGGCCGGTCCGCAAGAGGATGGCAATCAACTCGGCATGGCTGAGGGCCTCGGGCCCCTTGGCCGCCAACCGCTCGCGTGGCCGTTCGCTGGCAGGCTGGTCCTTGATGCGCAGGCCGTTCATGCGCCCATTCAGGCGGTCTGCAACTCGCGCACAAAGAACGGCGCGAACTCCCCGTGGAGGTGCGGGGGGATGCGCGCCTTGAACCGGGCGGTCCGGCCATCGTAATGGCGCTCGACCACCTGGCCCACCTCGTGGAGGCGGGCGATTACGCCGGGCTGGTCGTGGGGGACTGAGAGCTCGAGGAACTCGCGGATGGGGCGCAACTGGCTTCCCAACTCGGAGAGCAGGGCCATCCTGCCCTCACCGGTGACGGCGGAGACGGCGACGCCATGCGGGTAATGCTCCTGGAAGCGGGTGGGCACGTCCCGGCTGCCGTTGAGTTGGTCGATCTTGTTGAAGACCATGATCGTCGGTTTGCCTTGGGCGCCGATCTCGCCCAGCACGGCGTCGGCCGAGCGGATCTGCTCTTCGGCCTGCGGGTGGCTGACATCCACCACGTGCAAGAGGATGTCGGCCTGGGCGACCTCCTCGAGGGTGGCCTTGAAGGCCTCGACCAGGCCGTGGGGGAGTTTGCGGATGAACCCGACAGTGTTGGTCACGAGCACGTTCTGGTTTGTGGGCAGGCGCAGGCGCCGGGTGGTTGGGTCCAGCGTGGCGAACAATTTGTTTTCGGCCAGGACCTCCGCGCCGGTCAGGGTATTGAACAAGGTGGACTTGCCGGCGTTGGTGTAGCCGACGATCGAGGCCAGGGCGAAATGATTGCGCTGGCGGGCGTTGCGCTGTGTGGTCCGCTGGCGGCGCACGGCCTCGAGCTGCCGCTCTATCCGGGCGATGCGGTCCTGCACCCGGCGGCGGTCGGTTTCCAACTGCATTTCACCCTCGCCGCCGCGCATGCCGATGCCGCCCTTTTGGCGCGACAAGTGGCCCCAGAAACCCGTCAGGCGCGGGAGCAGGTGCTGGAGTTGGGCCAACTCGATCTGCAATTGGCCCTCCCGCGTCCGGGCGCGCTGGGCGAAAATGTCCAGGATGAGCGAGGTCCGATCCAGGACTTTGCAGTTGAAGACCTTCTCCAGGTTCCGGCTCTGCGCCGGGCTCAACTCGTCGTCGAAGATGACCGTATCGACCTCGGCAGAACGGCAGTGCGCGGCAAACTCATCGGCCTTGCCCTTGCCGATGTAGGTGGTGGCGCACGGGGCGGCCATTCTTTGAAGGCCGTCGCCGACGACCTCGGCCCCGGCGGTTGTGGCCAGTTCGGAGAGTTCCTCCAGTGAATCGCGAATCTCCCACCCGGTTCGGGATTTCAGTTCGACTCCAACGAGGAAAACTCGTTCAGTCCGCCGGTTCCGGGTCTCGATGAGTGCTTTCAATTCAGTGTGTCTATCAGTTCTCTTTCTTTTCTGTTAATGACTGCCATAACCCTAACATGCCGGCCCGGCGAATAAAAGGGGAAAATCCTGTTCGGAGCAAGGCCCCAGTGGAGGCGGGAGCGGCTCCCCGGGGAAACCCCTCACCCCGGCCCTCTCCCCTTCCGAAGGGGAGAGGGAGAAGCGTCCGCAGTCTCTTGAACCTTCAGGCGCCTCCGCTTCTTCGAGCCGCTGCCGAGAACTCCCCCTCTCCCCATCCGACTCGCCGCGCTGTCGCGCCGTCGCAGCGGGTGGGGAGAGGGCCGGGGTGAGGGGTCCGCCCTCCTATTCCAGTCCGCGCTCGCACAGGTCGTCTTCGTCTAGTCCCAGGTAGTGGCCCAGTTCGTGCAGGCAGGTGGTGTGGACCTCGTCGCAGAAGAGGTCCTCGTCCCCTTCGGCCTGGTCCCAGAGGTTCTCCAGGAAGAGGATAATTTGGGGCGGCAGCGGCAGGGCAGCGGAGGGGCTCGCCGCCGAAATCCGGGCCGACGAACAGGCCCAGGGTGTCCGGCTCGATGCCGTCGCGGCGCTGGGCCGCATTGGGCCGCCGTTCCAAGGTCACCGGCACCGCACGCGCCCGCGCCTGCAGCGGCGCCGGCAGGTCCGAGAGCGTCGCCTCGACCTCCTCCTCCGCCAGTGCGGCCAACCGCTCCCAATCCGGGTCCATAGTCAAAAGGGACAAAAGCACGAATCCTGCCACGGCGCAAGGCTGTATCCGGACTGCCCCCGGACTCCGCTCTTCCTCGGGCTGAAGGCCCGAAATGTGACAGCCTGGGCTGGAGCGAGCTTGCGAGCGGAGGCCCAGGTTACCGGCACAGAAATTCCTGCGCCCTGCATGGGCGCAACAGGACCGAGGTCCCTGGGCAGGGTTCCGGCCTCCCCAGGAACCGACACCAACTCCGAAGGTTTTGGACTGCGGCAGTCCAAAACCTCGCGGGCCTCCTCACGGCTTCATGGAGAGGGTTGCATCGCTGATGAAACCCCTTCAGGGTTTCCAGGATTTGGTGGCCCGACACCCAGGGTAGCGCGTTCCGCGCAACCCTGGGCTGATTGATAACAAGCCCTTCGGGCTGTTGCGCTAGTGACCCGCGCCTCGCTCGTCCGTGGTGGTAGCCTCAAGATGCGCCCGGCGCCGCTTGCCGCCGCGCTCCATAAGGCGCTCCCCGCGCAAGCCAGGAGAGTTGAGGGGGCCTCGCCGGCCGACAACCCGGTTGCGCCCTTATCCGGACGCCCACATAAGCGCCCACGGCGCAAGGGGGTTTGGGTTTAGACTTGCGCCGGGTGGAAGCAGGGCCAAGATTAGGAGGCGGTGGCGAAATTAACCGCAGAGATCGCAGAGAACACAGAGAGCCTGGAATGAGGGCGTTTCTTTGCGATCTTTGCGTTCTTTGCGGTTAATTCCGCGACCGCCTCTAAGCATCTCGATCAGCGTTTTTCACGACCGTGACTGACCTTATTCGACTATTCCGGCGCAAGCCGCTGGATCGGCTGGTGAGTGAGACGACCGAGGGGCCGCACCAGCTTCGACGGGTGCTGGGGCCGGTGCAACTCACGCTCCTGGGGGTGGGGGCGATTATCGGGGCGGGCGTCTTCACCACCATCGGCCCGGCGGCGGCCGGCAGTCTTCATCAGCCCGGCGCGGGTCCGGCCCTGATCATCTCGTTCCTGATGGTCGCGGTTGCCTGCGGTTTTGCGGCCTTGTGTTATGCGGAGTTCGCCGCGATGGTCCCGGTCTCCGGCTCCGCTTACACCTACGCGTATGTCACGCTGGGAGAGTTGGTGGCATGGATTATCGGGTGGGACCTGATCCTCGAATACGCGATCAGCAACGCCGCCGTGGCGACCGCGTGGTCGGGCTACTTCCAGGGCCTGCTCCAGGAGGCCTTCCATTTCCAGTTGCCGGCCTGGCTGGGCACGGATATCACCTCGACGGCGCGGGCGGCGGGCCAGGTGGCCCATGCCCAGGCGGCGCACCGCGACCTGGCGGCACTGGGCCAGGCGGTGCTCGATAATGCCCGGATTTTCAACGCGGCGCCCCGGTTCCTGGGCGTGCCGATCCTCTTCAACCTGCCCGCCTTCTGCATTGTTGCCCTGGTGACCTGGGTTGTGCTGGTCGGCATCCGCGAGACGGCGCGGTTCAACACGGCGCTGGTGGTGATCAAGCTGGGCATCCTGCTGTTTTTCATCGTGCTCGGGGCCTGCTACGTCCGCCCGGAGAACTGGACGCCATTCGCGCCCAACGGGCTGAAGGGCATCTCCGGCGCGGCCGCCATCATCTTCTTCGCCTATATCGGGTTCGACGCGATCACGACGGCGGCGGAAGAGACGCGAAACCCGCAGCGGGACATGCCCACGGGCATCCTGGCCAGCCTGGTGATCTGCACGGTGGTTTATGTGGCCGTTGCTGCCGTTCTGACCGGCATGGCCAAGTGGGACACCCTGGGCAACGAGGAACCCCTGGCGCGCGTCTTCTCCTCCCTGGGGATGACGTGGACCGCCGTCGTTATCGCCGCCGGGGCCGTCATCGCCACGACTTCGGCCCTGGTGCCTTACCAGGCGGGCCAGCCGCGCATCTTTTTTTCGATGGGCCGTGACGGGCTGCTGCCCGCGTGGGCGGCGCGGATCCATCCCCGCTTTCGTACCCCGCACGTCACCACCATCATCACCGGCGTCCTCGTCGCCGCCTGCGCCGCCGTCTTCAACATCGATGAACTGGTGGAACTGACCAACATCGGCACCCTCTTCGCCTTTGCCCTCGTGGCCCTGGGCATCATTTTCTTGCGCTACATTGACCCGGACCGGCCGCGCCCCTTTCGCACCCCGCTGGTGCCCTGGGTGCCCCTGGGCGCCATCGCCTGCTGCGGCTACCTCATGTGCGAACTGCCGCTGGTGACCTGGATCCGCTTCTTCGGCTGGATGGCCGCCGGGCTGATCCTCTATTTTCTCTATGGATTCCGCCGCAGCCGGCTGAACACGAAAACAGATTTATGAGCAAGACCCTGTTCGAGAGAATCGCCGCCCGCGAGGTCCCGGCGACGATTGTGTATGAAGACGACCTGGTTGTGGCCTTTCGTGACATCAAGCCGCAGGCGCCGGTCCACGTGCTGATCGTCCCCCGGAAGCCGATTCCGCGCATCGCCGAGGCCAAGGCGGAGGACGAGCAAATCCTGGGCTACTTGTTGCTCAAGGCGGCCGAGGTGGCCAACAAGCTGGGGCTGAGCGGGCCGGGCTTTCGGCTGGTGTTCAACAACGGGCCGGCGGCGGGCGAGGCGGTGCCGCACCTGCACTGCCATATCCTGGGCGGGCGCAACATGAGCTGGCCCCCGGGCTGAGCAGCGCCCGAATGGCCCCGCCCAGACGGGCATTTGGGGCGGCTGGCAAGATTAAGGAGCCGTCAAGAAATAAAGGTGGCAACCTGCCTTGTTCTTTTGGCTGCGGGCTGCGTTGCTCGCTCGTTACAGATCCATGCGGATATGCGCCTCGCTCGCGCCTTGCCAGCCGCCAAAATCCCTGCGGCATCTTGCCACCTTTATTTCTTGACGGCTCCTAACGGGCAAGCTCCGAGGCGGGACCTTTGTCGCGACCTTTGTCGCCGCCTTTGTTGATGCATCGCCAGCCCGACAAAGTTCGCGGCAAAGGCTGCGACGAAGGTCCCCGCTCGTCGCGCCTCAGGGCTTGGCCGCGCTGCCTTCCACCATCGGCAGGAATTGCTCGAGGCCGCGGAGGAACTGCCGGCGGTCCCCGAGCGGGTCGTTGTGGGTGCCCTTGAGTTCGCAGAAGAGCTTGGGCGGGTTGGCGGCGGCGAAATTGGTTTGGGCGTGACGGAACCCGACCAATTCGTCGTCGCGGCTGTGCATGACCAGGACGGGCACCTTGATGCGCGGGAGTTTGGCACGGGTATCGTAGCGGATGGTCGCCAGCCAGCGGACAGGCAGCCACGGAAACAACTCGGCACCCAGGTCCGGGATGCTGGTGAAGGTGCTCTGGAGCACCAACCCGCCCAAAGGCTCGCGCAGGGCCAACTCGCTGGCCACGCCTCCGCCCAGCGATTCGCCGAAGGCGATGACCTGCCCGCCGGGGAACCCCCTGTCCGCCAGCCACTGCCGCGCCGCCTGCGCATCGCGGTAGGTGCCCTCTTCGGAGGGCCGGCCCTCGCTCCGGCCGTAGCCGCGGTAGTCGAACACAAAGACGCTGACGCCGGCCGCCAGCAACCCCTGGCAAAGCCCGAGCCGATGGCAAATGTTGCCGGCATTGCCGTGACAAACCAAAACCGCCAGGCGCGCTCGAGGCAAGTTCGTATCGCCCGGATAAAACCAGCCGTGCAACTCCACTCCGTCGCTCGCGGTGAACGACACGTTCTGGAACGGCCGGCCCAGCTCGGCGCCGCTCGCGCTCAGGGTTCGTTCCGGATGATAGACCTGGCTGTGCTCGAAGTAGCGCAACATGAAAAAACCCAGGAGAATTGCCAACAACAGCGTGACCCAATTCCTGGCCCGGTTCCGCTGTTTGTTCATTTTGGCTTTACAATGCCTCAGTGCGGCGCAGCCGCAAACTATTTCTGGCTTTCAAAGCGGTGCGGCGGCTCCTACATTGGGCCGGATGAGCTCGCCCGATTATCGCGTGCGGCGCGCCACGTTGGACGACCTCCGCCAGTTGGCGGGGTTGTGGGCCTCGATGAATTTCGCCGTGGAAGACCTGGCCCGGCGGATCACGGAGTTCCAGGTGGCCGAGAGCGCGCAGGGGGTCTTGCTCGGGGCCGTTGGGCTGGCCGTGGCACAGCAACAGGGTTTGGTGCACAGCGAGGGGTTCACGGATTTCTCGCTGGCGGACCTTCTGCGGCCAATGTTGTGGGACCGGATTCAGGCCGTGGCGTTGAACCAGGGCCTGATGCGTCTCTGGACGCAGGAGCAAGCGCCCTTTTGGAACCATTGCGGGCTGGCCAGGGCCGAGGCCGAGGCCCTGCAGAAGCTCCCGGCAGGCTGGCGCGCGGGTGCGGCATCTCCCTCCTGGCTCACCCTCAAGCTCAGAGACGACCTGGACACGGTCATCTCGGCCGACAAGGAGTTCGCGGTTTTCATCGAATCGGAACGGCAACGGACGGCCCTGACGATTCGCAAGGCAAACTATCTGAAAACGCTTGCGTTGGTCCTGGCCTTCGCCGTCATGGCCCTGTGCCTGGGCACGGTGCTTTACCTGCTCTGGCGAAACCGGCAAGCCGTCCGGTAAGTCCACAGTCCAGAGTCCACAGTCCACAGTCTTCTCACCGGACGCGTGTTCCTGCCGCGCTTGCCGGACTCTGGACTGTGAACTCTGGACTGTGGACTAAACGCGCCTGGCCAAGCGGTGGCGGGCCTTGGCGAGCAGGTCGAGCGTGGAGAGGGCAAAGATGCGCCTCAGTTCGAGCCTGGGGGTTTCCGGGGTGTTGACACCGAAGCGCAGGGTGGAGGCGGTTCGGTAACCGGCCTCGGCTGCCAGGTTGCGCACCGCTTGATTCCAGGACCCGTACGGGTAGCAGAAATGCTCGATAGCGAGGCCGAAGCGATCTTCGAGGGCCTTCTTGCTCCCGGCGATCTCCTGGCGCGCCTGGGCCGGTCCCAGGTGCCGCAGGTTGCGATGGGTCATGGAGTGCGAGCCGATGTCATGTCCCGCCGCCAGCCAGTCGCGGACCTGCGCCTCATCCATGAGTCTTTCGGGCACGTCGCCCTTGGCCACGTCCCACTCGTTGCGGCCTCCCAGAAAGCCCGGGACCAGGAACTGGATGGCGCGGCACCGGTGCCGCGCCAGGGCCTCAAGCCCATGCTCCAACACGCTGGCGGCGCCGTCATCGAAGGTGAGCGCCACCGTGCGCGCCGCATTGCTCCCGGTCGCGAGGGCCTCGGCCAGCGTGGCGCAGGTCCAGCCGTCCCGCTCCAACGCAGCCAGTTGCGCCTCGAACCGGTCCGGGGCCAGATAGAGAAACGGGTCAGTGGACGCCGGCGGGGGCGGGGCCAGCTTGTGATACGCAAAGACCAGCACGCCCCGAGTCCCCAACCGGCGCTGCGCCGGGCCCAGGAACACCCTTGGGGTGAGCCAGCCTAACATTTTTGAGATTCCGGGCCTAGTCCTTGTCCTTGCTGCCGCTGGTGTCGCCGACGGTGTTCATAAGGTTGATCAAGGGCAGGAACATGGCGATGACGATGCTGCCGACGATGACGGCCAGGCAGACGATCATGATCGGCTCCAGCAGCGAGGTCATGGCGGCCACGGCGTTGTCCACCTCTTCATCGTAGGTGTCGGCTATCTTGAGGAGCATTTCGGGCAGGGCGCCGGTTTGTTCGCCGACGTCCACCATGCTGATGACCATGGGGGGGAAGACATTGGAGGCCTCCAACGGGGCGGTGATGGTCTCGCCTTCCTTGACGCTTTCGTGGACGGAGGCGACGGCATTGCTAACGATGACGTTGCCGGCGGTCTCTTTGACGATGGTCAGGGCCTGGAGGATGGGAACGCCGCTGCTGACCAGCGTGCCCAGGGTGCGGGTGAAGCGCGAGATGGCGACCTTGCTGATCACCGGGCCGATGATCGGCATCTTGAGCTTGAACTTGTCCCAGGCCAGCCTGCCGAACTTGGTGCTCTTGAACAGGAGGAAGAGCACCACGAAGGAGGCGACGCCGATGCCCGTATAGACGATGTGGTTCTTGACCATGTCGCTGCAAGCCATGACGAAGCGGGTCCAGGCCGGCAACTGCCTCCCTTCGGCCAGGCCGGCGAAGACCTCCTTGAACTTGGGAATGACCAGAGTCATCAGCACGAACATGATGCAGGTGGCGACGGTGAGCACGGCCACGGGATAGAACATGGCGGAGATGACTTTGCCCTTGATCTTCTGGGCCTTCTCCATGAATTCGGCCAGGCGGGTGAGCACGACTTCCAGCACGCCGCCCAGTTCGCCGGCCTTGACCATGTTGACAAAGAGGCGGTTGAAGACCTTGGGGTGCTGGGCCAGGGCCTCGGAAAAGGTGCTGCCGCCCTCGATGGCCATGCCCAGGTTGCCGAGGATGCCCTTGAGGGAGGGGTTGCGCTCCTGTTTTTCGAGCACGCGCAAGCCGCGCAGCAGGGGCAGGCCGGCGTTCACCAGCGTGGCCAACTGGCGGGTGAAGGTGCAAAGGGACTTGGATTTGACTCTGCCGCTGAGGCCGGGGATCTTGATGTTGATGTTCATCGCCCCGCCCTTCTTCTTGCCGGCGGCGGCGGGTTTGGCCTTCTTGTCGCCCTTCTGCCTGGGCTTGTCGACCTCGACGATCTTGGTGGGGTAGAGGTTCATCTCCTTGACGCGGGCGATGGCCTCGTTCTGGCTGGCGACCTCCAGGGTGCCCTTGGTTTCCTTGCCGTGGGCATCCATCGCCACGTAACTGTATCTCGGCATACTCGTTCCTCCGGCTATGTGTATTTGACAATTTCTTCGATAGTTGTATCACCCTCGAAAATGCTGCGCAAGCCATCCTCGCGCAAAGGGATCATGCCCATCTCGATGGCCTTCTGGCGCATCACCACCGTCGGGGCGCGCTCATTGATGAGGGCGCGAATGGCGTCGTTGATGGTCAGCAACTCGAAAATGCCCTTGCGCCCGCGGTAGCCCGTGTCGTTGCACACCGAGCAACCGCGGCCGTAGTAGAAGACCTTGTCGCCCAGGTCGTGCGGGGAGAGATTGAGCAGGGCCAACTGGCTCTCGGTCGGCTCGAAGGGAGTGCGGCAGCTCTTGCAGATGGTCCGGACCAGGCGCTGGCCCACCACCGCCACCATCGTCGAGGAGATGAGGAACGGCTCGACCCCCATGTCGATCATGCGGGTCACCGCGCCCGGCGCGTCGTTGGTGTGGAGGGTGGTCAGCACCAGGTGGCCGGTGAGCGAGGCCTGGATGGAGATCTGGGCCGTCTCCAGGTCGCGCATCTCCCCGACCATGATGATGTCCGGGTCCTGGCGCAGGAACGAGCGCAGCGCCCGGCTGAAGGTCAGCCCGACCGATTCGTGGATGGCCACCTGCATGATGCCCTCGATGTCGTATTCGACGGGGTCCTCGGCGGTGAGGAGCTTGGAGTCGATGGTGTTGACGCGGCGCAGGCAGGAATAGAGGGTAGTGGTCTTGCCGCAGCCGGTCGGGCCTGTGACGACCAAGATGCCGTTGGGGCGCTGGATGGCCTCGGAGAGGTAATCGTGGAGGTACTTCGGGAAGCCCAGGCCCTCCAGTTCGAGGCTCACGGCGTTGCGGTCCAGGACGCGCAACACCACCGATTCCCCGAACTGGGTGGGGAGGGTCGAGACGCGCAGGTCCACCGAGCGATTGCCCAGGGAATAGTTGATGCGCCCGTCCTGGGGCATGCGGGTCTCGGAGATGTTGAGGTTGGCCATGACCTTGATGCGGGAGATGACCGGCAGGGCCAACTGCTTGGGCGGGGGCGACATCTCGTAGAGGGCGCCGTCCACGCGGTAGCGGATGCGGAAGTCCGTCTCGAAGGGCTCGAAATGGATGTCGCTGGCGCGGTCCTGGACCGCCTGGAACAGGACCAGGTTGACGAACCGCACGATCGGGGCCTGGTTGGCCAGGTCTTCCATCATGGCCTTGTCGTCTCTGGCCACGGCGGTCGTGACTTCCTTCTCGATCTCCTTGTCGGCGCCCAGTTCCTTGAGCAACTCCGAGAAGCTGTCGCTTGTCTCCACGCCGCCCGCCTCGCCGGCGGGGTAGTATTTTTCGATGGCCTTTTCCACCTGGGCCGGGTCGGCGACGACCAGTTGGAGGTCTTTTTTGATGACGAAGTTCAGTTCGTCGATGCGGCCGACGTTGAAGGGGTCGACCAGGGCGACCTGCAAGGCGCCGTCTTTGAGGGCGACGGGCAGGCACTGGTACATGCGGGCGGTCTTGGCGGGGATGCTCTGGATGAGGTCGGGGGGCAGGTCGCGCTCCCGCAACGCGACCACCTGCGTGGCGAAGTGGTCGGCGATGATCTGCAGGATGGTGTCCAGATCCATGACCCCGAAGTCCTGGAGGATCTGCATGACCGGTTTGCCGGTGCGCTTGAACTCGGCGGCCACCTCTTCATGCTGCAGGTCATCGATGAGGGCCTGGCTTTTGACGAGCGCCAGGAGGGGACTGGAGATTTCCTCAGCCATAGGGGGTCTATTGGGGTCAGGTCTTGCCCTCGACCAGGCCCGCGGTTTCGGCCCCGACGGCCTGGGCAAGCTCCAGTTCCTGGAGTTTGGCCTGGATGGTGACCGGGTCCTGGGCCTTGGTCACGACCTCTTCGCGCGCAATCATGCCGGCCAGGTATTTATCGATCAGGAAGCTGTCGAGAGTCACCATGCCGTACTTGGCCCCGGTCTGGATGTCCGACTGCACCCGGAAGGTCTTGTTGTCGCGGATGAGGGCGGCGATGGAGGGGGTGTTGACCATGATCTCGAAGATCGCCACCCGCCCCGGTTTGTCCACGCGCGGGATGAGCAACTGCGAGATCACCGCCTGCAGCACCGTCGAGAGCTGGATGCGGATCTGCTCCTGCTGGTTGCTGGGAAAGGCGTTGACTATGCGGTCGATGGTCTTGGCTGCGCCGGTCGTGTGCAGCGTGCCAAAGACCAGGTGCCCCGTCTCGGCGGCCGTGATGGCGGCATCAATGGTCTCCAGGTCGCGCATCTCACCGACCAGGATCACGTCGGGGTCCTGCCGCAGCGCGCGCCGCAGCGCCTCGGCGAAGTTGGGCACGTCCACCCCGATCTCGCGCTGGGTCACCAGGGCCTTCTTGTGCGTGTGATAATACTCGATCGGGTCTTCGATGGTAATGATGTGCGCCTCGTCCCGCTCCATGTTGATGATATCGATCATCGAGGCCAGGGTGGTGGTCTTGCCCGACCCGGTGGGGCCCGTCACCAGCACCAGGCCGCGCGGTTTGTAGAGCAGTTCCTTGGCCGAAGGCGGCAGGCCGATCTGCTCCATCGTCAGCAGCTTGTTGGGGATCTGCCGCATGGAAATGCCGAAATTGCCCCTCTCCTTGAAAACGCTCACCCGGAACCGCGCCAGGTCGCCAAAGGCGAAGCCGAAGTCGGCGCCGCCGCGCTCGCGGACGTGCTGGATGTTGTCTTCGGAGGTGATGCTGCGCATCAGGTCCTCGGAATCCTCCGGCTTGAGGACGGGGCCCTCGACGCGGTGGAGGATGCCGTGGACCCGGATGGTGGGGGGCGTGTTGACAGCAACGTGAAGGTCGGAGGCCCCTTCCGAGACCACCAACTGCAATAAATCAGACATTGAGTACGACATGCGCGCGTCCGTTCAATCAGGAGGTCATGATAACCAGGAAATTGGACCGCCGTGAAGCAGAATCCTCACGCCTAGGCCTCGTCACCGATGGTGGCGCGGATGACCTCATCGGGCGTGGTCAGGCCCGCCAGCACTTTTCGGACTCCGTCCTCGCGCAGGGTGCGCATCCCCATCTCGCGCGCCCGCGCCCGCAGGACGGAGGAGGGCACCTTTTCATAGACCAGCTTGCGGGCCTCGTCATCGATGATGAAGATCTCGAAGATGCCAAAGCGGCCGCGGTAGCCGGTGTTGTTGCAGTTGGGGCAGCCCTTGCCCTTGACGAAGTTGGCGCCCTGGCTACTGGTGGCGTCCAGGCCCAGGCTGCGCATCTCCGCCTCGGTGGGCATGGTGGGGACGGCGCACTGTTTACAGACCCGGCGCACCAGCCGTTGGGCCATCAGCCCGCGCGTCGAGGAGGCCACCAGGAAGGGCTTGACCCCGATATCGATCAGCCGGGTCACGGCGCTGGGGGCGTCGTTGGTGTGCAGGGTCGAGAAGACCAGGTGCCCCGTCAGCGAGGCATTGATGGCGATGTTGGCGGTCTCCAGGTCGCGGATTTCCCCGATCATGATGACGTTGGGGGCCTGGCGCAGGATCGAGCGCAGGGCCGCGGCAAACGTCAGGCCCACCGCCTCGTTGACCTGCACCTGGTTGATGCCCGCCAGGATGTACTCGACCGGGTCCTCCACGGTGATGATCTTGCGGTCGGGCCGGTTGATGAAATGGAGGCAGGAGTAAAGGGTGGTGGTCTTGCCCGAGCCGGTCGGGCCGGTGACCAGGAGGATGCCGTCGGGCAGGCCGATGAGGCGCTCGAAGGTCTGCTGGTCGTCGGTGAAAAAGCCCAGTTCCGGCAGGCCCAGGCGCAGGCCCTCTTTGTCCAGGATACGCATAACGATGCTCTCGCCGTGATTGGTGGGCAGGCAGGAGACGCGCAGGTCGATGAGCTTGTTGCCGACGCTGGTCTGGATACGGCCATCCTGGGGCACGCGGTGCTCGGAGATGGACATGTTGGACTGGATCTTGAGGCGGCTGATGATTGCGGCCTGGAGGCGCTTGGGCGGGGGCTTGATCTCGTGCAGCATGCCGTCAATGCGGTAGCGGACGCGGAAGGTCTTGGGCAGGGGCTCCAGGTGGATGTCCGAGGCGCGCATACGGAAGGCCTCGGTAATCATGCCGTTGACCAGCTTGATCAGCGGGGCGTCGGCATCCACGACCGAACCGTCGGCGGCGGCGCCGGCATCGACCTGGACGTGTTCCTCGGTCAGCTCTTTGATCGTCTGCGCCAGCTTGGGGTCCGAGGCCATCATGGCGCGCGACCCCCCTCTGTCGCCCCCGTAATATTTGTTGAGGGCGGCCTCGATGTCCGCATCCGAGGCCACTCGCAAATCCACCTGGGCGTGCAGCAGGTGCGTGAGGCTGTCGATCGTGTCCAGGTCGGAGGGGTCCGACAGCGCCACGGTGAGGTTGTCCTCGTGTTTGAAGACGGGCACGACGCGGTACTTGCGCGCGATGTGGCGCGGGACCGCCGCGATGACCTCGTCATCGATCTTGATGTCGGCCAGGTTGACCACCTCCGCCCCGAAATGCGCCGCCTTGGCCTGGGTCACATCCGCAGGGCGGATGACCTTGTTGGCCACCATCAAATCGACCACGCCCACCCCGGCGGCCTGGGCCTCGGTGCGATGCGCCGCCACCTGGTCCGGAGTGACCAAGCCAAGGTCCACCAAAATATCTACCAGATAATCGTCTTTTTCTGCCATGGCTCGTTTGTCAAACTCCACACGACCTTCGTGAGAAGCTCTGCAACAGAGTAGTAGCCCCAGGTCCGTTGTCAATCCTCTTGCGCGCGGTTTCCGGCTTGGGCTCAGGCACCGGTTTTGTGTGCTCCATCCTGGCATTTAAAAACCGGTGCAACAGTTGGGGGCCGCCATCGAGCCCGAACGCATCGCCCTGCGCGAGGCCGGAGGAACCTTCTGCCTCCAAGGTCAGTCTGAGGGAGGATTTGCGGGGCTGGGGGATGCCAGTTCAATTCCCAGTTGCCAGGCGTGTATTTTACACCCCCAGCCCCGTCTTGGACCACTCACAACCAGCATGCGTGGTCACTAATGTCCTTCTATCATCGATGCTTGTCCTGCCAACTGTGCGTTTGGACGCACACCCCTGTGCGTTTGGACGCACAGGGCGAAAAGAAAAGGCTGAAGGCTGAAGGCTGAAGGCTAAAGTGCCGAAGGGGCAGGAATGGAGAGGAAAGTGGTTGCGTCTCTGAGGAAGCATGGTTTTCAGGGACAAAAGGGACCCAAGCGACACAAGGGACGAAGCAAGGCCCGCCTTTAGCCTTTAGCCTTTAGCCTTCAGCCTTTTCTCGCCCCCCTTCGGCACTTTAGCCTTTAGCCTTTAGCCTTTAGCCTTTTCTTTAGCCTTTAGCCTTTAGCCTTCAGCATTTAGCTTTTTTTACGGCTTGAGCACAATCTTGCCGGCCAGGGCCCCGCTCTTGCGCAGGGTGCTCTCTTCCTGCAAGCGGTGTGCGTCGGCCGTCTGTGAGAGGGGCAGGACGCGGTTGACGCGGGCCTTGAGCTTGCCCTCGGCCAGCCAGCGGTTGATGGCATTGGCGGCGGACCGCTGCTCACGGGCGCCGGCATTGAACATGGCGAAGCCGTGGAGGGAGCAATCCTTCACGTAAAAGGGTCCAACCGGGAAGACGGGGCGCGCCTCGCGTCCGGCCATGATGATCATCCGCCCCCGCAGGGCCAGCAACGGGATGGTGCGTTCGAAGTCCGGCTCGCGCAGGGTTTCCCACCAGACATTGACGCCGCCAGGGGCAAAACCCCTGATGGCGGCATCGACATCCTCGGTCTTGTAATGGATGGCCAGGTCGGCGCCCAATTCGCGGCAGGCGCGGACTTTCTGTTCCGTGCCGGCCGTGGCGATGACGCGAGCGCCGAGAATCTTCGCCATCTGGACCACGCACGAACCGACGCCGCCGGTGCCGCCATTGACAAAGAGGACCTCGCCCGGTCTGAGGTTGGCATAGCGCACCAGGCCGAGCTGCGCGGTCACCGCGACGAGTGAGAGGGCAGCCATCTCCTGGTCGCTCACCCCAAGCGGGGTCGGGTTCAACCACCGCTCCTCCACGGCGGCCAATTCAGCGAAGGTCCCCGGCCGTCCCTCTGTCCCCTGGCTAGTGGCCCAGACGCGGTCGCCAGGTTTGAGGCCCCTGACGCCCGCTCCCGCCTCGATGACCGTCCCGGCCAGGTCCCGGCCCAGGATGAACGGGAACGTCATCGGCACCCGCACTGCCCCGCTGCGAATGTAGGTGTCGATCGGGTTCACATCCACGGCGCCCACCTTGACCAGACATTGCCGGCGCCCGGGTTTGGGGTCCGGCACGTTGCCATAAACGATGACTTCGGGCGGACCGGTTTGGGTAATGTACGCGGCTTTCATGACTTTTCATTCTATGTCCGCCAGGCCGGCAAGGCAAGGCGCCGGGGCCAACTACGAGTAGGACTGCCAGAGGTGGGAGCCGGGGCCGCCGTAGGCGCGGCGCACGCCCTGGAGATTGCGGCTGGTTTGGCCCAGGCCTTCCAGTTCGGCCCGTTTGCGGTGGCACTTGGCGCGAAGGACCTCCAGATTGCGGGCCTCCAGGACGGCGAGCCTGCGGGCCGCGGGGCCGAAGGGGCCGGTGATGGCGTCGGCGCCGGGTTGGATGGAGCAGACCTCCTGGATGGCCTGGTTGATGGCCGGGCAGAGCAGGGCCTTTTCCTGCTGGCGCCGGGCGGCCTCGCGCCAATCATCGCCCAGGATGGCCTGGCCCTCGAGTTGGGTCAGGCGATGCCACTCAGCCAGGAGACGGGTCAGTTGGGCAGCGGGATTCATCCTTGCTCCTGGAGGTCCATCCGGGAGGCACGCTCAGGACACGGCCGCGAAGGGCTCGAACCGCTCGGCGGGGGCGGCGGCGTTGCCTCGACGCAGCATCTCACTCCAGGCGTTGCGCAGGACAGCCAGGCGGTGGATCGTGTCACGGATGCCATCCGGGGTCTTGCGAGTATTGCTGAGCATGAGCTGGCGGTTCATGTAGTTATAGAGTCCGCGCAAGGTGGCGGCCAGTTGGCCGCCCTGGGCCAGGTCCAGCGAACCATCCAGCTCGTTGATGATTTCCTGGGCGCGGAGGATGTTGTTGTTGATCGTCCGGTTGAATTCGAGGGGGTCGTCGTGCTCAAAGCCCGCCAGCGCTCGTTCGAGAAACCGGATGGCGCCGTCATAGAGCATCACGACCAACTGGCCGGGGGATGCGGTTTGGGCCGCCACGGCTTGATAAGAGCGAAGACAATGCGGGAGTACGGACTGATTCGTCGGATACATGGGGGTGGGGGTATCGGATGGTCAGAGTGCCTTGTCAAACCGAGCTTTGAGAGGGGTCTGGGGCCTGGAGGTGAATGGCCAGGAGCGAGGAGATCTTTCGAATGAGCACCATGGGCGGATAGGAGAGATCCTGAACCAGGCTCTGGGCGCGGGCCACTTCCTCGGGCCGCGCCGCTGGAGTCTGGTCCAAGGCACGGTTCAGGCCCTCGGCCTGGCTCAGCGCCAGATGGTCCTGCCCAAGAGCCGGCGCCTGCACCGGGGCGCGGGCCGGGACTTGGGCCGCGCCGGGCAATTCACTGTTCGGGTTCACGCGCATAACTAAACTACTGGATACGGCAGGCGGACACTCTTGCCCGGATTATCGGCGGAATCCGGGGGACCTTTAGCACAAAATCACGTCAGCGGCGCGGCAGCGTGCCGGCAACGGCGGAGGCGGTGTATTGGCCGAATCGGCGGGGCGAGTGCAACACGCCGGTGTCGCTGAGCAACGGGTTGGGCAGGTTCAAATCCGCTCGAGCGTAGGCCTCGGCAGCGACGGCCACCGCAGTGGCGCCGGCGTCGAACATCTCATCCACGCTCCACCAGGTCAGGCGGTGGCTGCAATTGACCAGGCGCGCCCGCCAGCCGGTGCGCAGCGGCGGATAGGCCTGGAAGGCGGTCACCCGGGCAAAGAGGACGGCGTCGCAGCCGGTGGCCTGGCCCAGACGCTGGAAAAAGTCCAGGGGCAATTTGTCTTCGGCCGACCATGCGGCGCGCCCAGTCATGACGCGGAGGTCCTCGGGCGAGACGGGGACGACCTCGAAGAGTTTGCGTTTGACCAACTCGGCCTGCCAGAGCGGCTCGAGCATCTGGCCCCGGCCTCCTGGTCGGCATCCTGGGCATCGCGCGCCACAGGCAGGACGGCCACGCGGCGGATGGCCAGGGGCAGGGTGGGCTGGCGTTGATAGACATTGACAGGTTTGTAGGGCGCAACCAGCGCCCGCCGCAGGGCGGGAGGCGTCGAGCACCCGCCCGCCAACACGGGGAGCAGCGCCGCCAGGATGAGAGCTCGGACCAGCACAATTCATCTATCGGCCAGGCTGAGCGAGGACTTGAGGCACAAAAAAAGCGCCGGACGGCGCCCCCCGACGCTGTCCGGCTGCCCCTGCACAGAGGGGCTCTTGTGGGACCAACCTAGTAGCCCAAGAGCTTGAGAACCGATTGCGGCATGGCGTTGGCCTGCGCCAACATGGCCGTGCCGGACTGGACCAGGATGTTGAGCTTCGCGTAGTTGGTGCTCTCCTGGGCCACGTCCACGTCTTTGATATTGCTGTTGGCCGCGTCAATGTTGGTCTTTTGAACGGTCAACTGGTCGCTGGTGTAGTTCAAGCGCGCCAGGCTGGCGCCGATGGTCGCGCGGTCCGAGGCCAGTTGGGTGATGGCCAATTTGACGGCCGTCAGCGCCGTGGGCGCCGTGGCTGAGGTGGCGATGTTGTCGCCCACTGCCGTGGCATAGGCGGTGCCGGCCCCCATGTTGATCCCGCTCATCCCCCAGGTTGCCGCATTGCTGTCGATGGTGACGTTCTTGGCGGTGTTGTCGAAGAGACTCACGCCATTGAAGTCCTTTGTGGCGACGCTGCTGATGTAACTGCCCAGTTGCTGGAACTCCTGGTCGTACAAGGACCGGTCGCTGTCGGTCTTGGTCATGTCCTGCGCCTGACGGCCAGTTCGCTCATCCGGTTCAGGGCGTTGGAGACTTGCTGCAGGAAGCCATCCTGGGTCTGAGTGTAGGAGATGGCGTTGCTGACGTTAGTGGAGGCCGCACTGATGCGGGTGGATTGGGCGTCGAAATGAATTGACATTGCGAGCCCTGCGGCGTCGTCCTGCGGCGAAATGATCTTCGAGCCGGACGAGAGGCGCTGCAGTGATTTGGCCAAGTTGGAGGACGATGCCGCCAGCAGTGAGGCACTGCTCTCAGCCGCGATGTTTGTATTGATTACCATACTGACTCCTTCCATGAGTCACCCCTAGCGGGGATTTTCTGTTCTTTAACGGCTTCCATGCCGCGAGGCGGATTTTAAGGCACCCGCCGTTGTCCTTGCCGGGCTTTTGAGGCTGCCGGCCGCCTGTTCTGCTGGTGATCTATCGGCAGGGCGGCGCAGGACTTTAGCGGCGCCTTCGCAAAAGAAATTGCTCGGCAACCGGGGCGGGGGCCTTAGTATGCCGGTCTTGTGCGAAGACGCGGCATTCTCTTGCGGCCGGACCCGAGCGCGGGCGTGCCCCCGCGCTGGCGCAACGACCTGGAACGCATCCTCATTACCGAGGGCCAGATAGCGCGCCGCATCCGGGCGATGTCGCGCCAAATCCAGCGCGATTTCGCAGGACGCGAGCTGGTCATCGTCTCCCTGCTCAACGGCACGGTCCTGTTCCTGGCGGATTTGATTCGGCACTTGTCGCTGCCCTTGCGGCTGGATTTCATCGGAGTCTCCAGTTACGGCGCCGGCACCGAATCCGGCGACCTGGTCTTCACGAAGGAATTGCGGCTGGATGTGCGCGGACGCGACGTGCTGCTGGTGGACGACATCCTGGACACCGGCAAGACGCTCTGGCGGGTGCGGGCCAAACTCCGGCCCTGGGACCACGCCGCATCCGCACGTGCGTTCTGCTCAACAAGGCGGCCCACCGGGTCGAGAAAATCCAGGCTGACTATGCCGGGTTCGAAATTCCCGATTTCTTTGTAGTGGGCTATGGGCTGGATTTCGCCGAGCGCTACCGCAATCTGCCTTTCGTGGGCGTGCTGCGCCCCCACATCTATAGACCCCTCGGCCAGGCCGGCCCAGGGCGCGCATCCTGAGGGCGGCCTGCGGCAGAGGGCCAGCGTAGGAGTAAATCGGAACAATTGACATTGGCACAGCCATGCGGGTTTTGGACCTTCGTCGCGGCCTTTGTCGCGGCCTTTGTCGAATGCCCCGCTTGTCAACAAAGGAGGCGACAAAGGCCGCGACAAAGGTTGTGCCAATGTTGGGTGGTTAGATTTGGTCGGACCCGTCGGACCGGTCGAACCGTCCCTTTTGGCTTTCCCGGCTTGCGGACCGCGCTTACTTTTATGGGCCATGTCCGTCACGGTTTGCTTCTATTCCTATTTCAAGGACCTGGCCGGCTGCGCCCGGACCCAGGAGACGCTGCCCAGCGGCGCGACGCTGGGCGACTTGCTGAGGGCCTTGGCCACGCGATTTCCAAAGCTGGGCGCCATGGAGAAGTCCACCCTGACGGCCGTGGGCCTGGAGTACCAGGACCGCAGTTGCGTGCTCAAGGAGGGCGATGAGATTTCGCTCTTTCCACCGGTGCAGGGCGGGTGAGGGGCGCGGGGCGGAAGGCGGAGGACGGAGGACGGAGGACGGAAGACGGAAGAACGGAATGACGAATGACGAATGACGAAGGCAGAGGCTCGAACGAAGAACTGGGGGGGCGACGAGATGAGACGGGAGTTGATCCTGACCGAGAAACCGATCGATGAGGCGGCCCTGGCGGCCCGGCGCTCGGCGTCCAGCGCCATGGGCGCGGTTGTGTCCTTTGTGGGCCTGGTGCGCGGGAGCGAGGAAGGGGCGGCCATCACGGCCCTTGAATATGAGTCTTTCCAGCGGATGGCCGAGCGCCAGTTCGGACGGCTCTTCGACGAGATGGCCAGGCGCTGGCCTGTGGAATCGGTGCGTCTGGCACATCGAGTCGGGGTGGTGACGGTGAACGAGCCCTCGCTCTGGGTCGAAATCGTCGCCCCGCACCGCGGCGAGGCCTTTGCCGCCTGCCAATGGCTCATCGAGGAGATGAAACGCGTGGTGCCGATCTGGAAGCGTCCACTGGCCGGTTCCGAGGGTGCTGGGCGAGCCCAGGCTGCGGCGCAGATTTCCAAACCTGCGCCATGAAAAGAACCGGACGGCGCCCCCAACGCCGTCCGGTCGCTCCTGCTCAGAGGAGCTTTGGTTTGGAACCGAAACCGACCTAGACGCCCAAGAGTTTGAGGACGGACTGCGGCATGGCGTTGGCCTGCGCCAACATGGCCGTGCCGGACTGGACCAGGATGTTGAGCTTGGCGTAGTTGGTGCTCTCCTGGGCCACGTCCACGTCCTTGAGGTTGCTGCTGGCCGCGTCAATGTTGGTCTTCTGGACGGTCAACTGCTCGTTGGTGTAGTTCAGGCGCGCCAGGCTGGCGCCGATGGTCGCGCGGTCCGAGGCCAGTGCGGTGATGGCCAATTTGACGTCCGTCAGCGCCGTGGGCGCCGTGGCCGAGGTGGCGATGTTGTCGGCCACGGCCGTGGCATAGGCCGTGCCGGCCCCCATGTTGATCCCGCTCATCCCCCAGGTCGCCGCATTGCTGTCGATGGTGACGTTCTTGGTGGTGTTGTCGAAGAGACTCACCCCGTTGAAGTCCTTTGAGGCGACGCTGCTGATGTAACTGCCCAGTTGCTGGAACTCCTGGTCGTACAAGGACCGGTCGCTGTCGGTCTTGGTCACGTCCTGAGCGCTGACGGCCAGTTCGCTCATCCGGTTCAGGGCGTTGGAGACTTGCTGGAGGAAACCATCCTGGGTCTGGGTGTAGGAGATGGCGTTGCTGATGTTGTTGGAGGCCGCGCCAATGCGGGCGGATTGGGCGTCGAACTTGATCGAGGCCGCCAGGCCGGCGGCATCATCCTCGGGGGAGATGATTTTCGAGCCGGACGAGAGGCGCTGCAGGGATTTGGCGAGGTTGGCAGACGAGGCGGCGAGCAGCGATGCGCTGTTTTCAGCCGCGATGTTTGTATTGATTACCATATTGACTCCTTCCGTGAGTCACCCCGGGGGGGGTTTTGTTGTTTCGCGGCATCCTTGCCGCGAGGCGGAACTCAAGGCATCCACCGTTTTCCTTGCCGGCTCTTAAAGGCTGCCGGCCGCCTCTTCATTCTGTTGCCGAGGTTATCGGCAGACTGGAAAAAAACTTTAGCCGATGGTGCCGGTGCTTGTCGTGCTCCCGCCGAAAGTGTCCTGGAGGTACTGCAATTGTTGATTGATCTGGGACTGCGCCGTCTCCATGGCCACGAATTCGTCGGTCAATTGCTGCTGGTAAACCAGCACCTGCTTCTCGATGTTGCTCACCTGCGTGTTGATGTCATTGGATTCGTTGGTGAGCGTGGTTTGGTGCGCCGTCAGCGAGCCGTTGTCGCCAATCGTGCTGGTCAGCAGCGTGTTGAATTGCACCGCCAGCCCGCTGCTGCTGTTGGTGAACAGGGCCTTGAGGCCGGAGAGGTTATTGGCCAGCGCCGAATCCAGCCCGCTCAAATCGGTGGTGGAGAGCGAATTGTCCTGGCCGTTGGAAGTGAAGCCCAGGCCATCCAGGCGCGAGAGCGTGCCGGAGAGGCCCGAGACCGTCGAGTTGACCAGGTTGCGCAATGCGGCGCTGAGTTGTTCAGTCTCCGAGTCGCCCGTGAGCGGGCCGGCGGTGACGTTGCCGCTGGCATCGGTGGTGCTGGCTGTCTGGGTGTTGATGACGGATTGCACCTTGTTGTATTCCTGGACGAAGCCGGTGATGGCGCTCTTGATCGTGGCGGTATCCGCGGCCACGGACACGGTGAATTGGCCTTTGTTCAGAGCGGTCACGCTCAGGCCGGTCAGGCCGGAGGTGTCTGCCGAGATCGTGTCGGTCTGGCTGGAGAGCTGGGGCCCGCTGTTGACCGTGTAAAGGAGGTTGTTCCCGCGCACCAGCTTTCCCCCGAGCAGGCCGGTGGCCGCAAGAAAATTGCCGCTCACGTCCTGGAGGCTGATGCCAACGTCCCCGGTGCTCGTGTTGGTGAGCGTGAACCGGTTGTTCACCGCGTCGTAGCCGGCCACCACTCCCGCGCCGGAGTCGTTGATCCGGTTAATCACGTTGGTCATGCTGTCGGCGGTGGCGCTGAAATTGATGGTCACGCCATTGATGGTGAAAGCGCCCGCCCCGCCGTCGTTCACCGGGACCACCAGGTTGCTCTGATCCAGTGGACCGCTCATGTTGACCGCCCCCAGCTTGGCCGAGCTGGCGACAGTGCCGGTGCCGTTGTTGCTCAGTTTGGCCACTTGCAGGAAGTTGCTCGTGTCGGTCGCGCTCCCCAGCACAATGGTGCTGGAACTGCTGAGGGTGATCTGGTCGTTCTGCGCCGAATAGGCGGCCGTGACCGCCCCGCCCGTCTGGCTGCTGATCTGGTCGAAGACGCTTTTGAGCGTGTCGGTGGCGGCGATGGAGATTTGTTTGCCGTTGACGGTGAAGGTGCCTGCGGTGACGGGCGTGGCGAAGGGGGCGGTGTTCAAGGCGAGGGTGGAGACGTCATCGGTTGGGCTGAGGCCCCCCCCTGCCTGCGGGCTGCCCTGCAACAAGGCGGCGCTGGCAAGCTGGGTGACACTGAAACTGTAGGTGCCCAGGGCGGTCCCGGCGGCGGCCGTGGCCGAGGCCAGCGTGCTATCCGAAGGCGTGGCGGTCCGGCTGTCGAACAAGCTTGGGTCTTTGAGGGTGGTGACCGAGTTTTGGAGCACGCCCAGTTCGGTCTTGATGCTGCTCAGGGCCTGGTTTTGCTGCTGCAAAGTGCTCTGCTGGGTCTGGAGCACCTGCTCCGGGGCGCGATCGGCCTGGACCAGTTGGGTGACCAAGCTCTGCCAGTCGAACCCGGAGGCCAGCCCGGCGATGGCCAGATCGGTGGTGGTGCCCGATGAAGTGGAGGAAACGCTTGCCATAATGTTCTACTGTTGCAGTTCGTATATCGGCAAGCGGCCTGACCGGCTTTAGCGGAAAAGTCTTGCACCGCCCTCTAAAACACGGACCCGGGCGGAGACCAGCTCCACCCGGGTAGCTCGTTCGCAGCGCGTTCCGGCCTGAAAACCCGGCATCATCCATGGTGCCCGGTTCGCCGTGGCTCGGTTCGCGCCGTGCCTGCCTGAACGAGAAACCCTTCCAAGGCTGGCCGCAGCCCCATTCGTGCCACGGTTCGTTCAAGCCGCACCTCTCTTATCGGCCGTTCCTAAGCTCACTTGAGTCGGCCGTAAAAGATTCCCTTCCCCGGCGGGCCTGG
This sequence comes from uncultured bacterium, assembly GCA_963749495.1. Taxonomy (GTDB): domain Bacteria; phylum Verrucomicrobiota; class Verrucomicrobiia; order Limisphaerales; family UBA8199; genus CAVQND01. The sequence goes on along the minus strand of CAVVMW010000006.1, from coordinate 207,558 downwards.
TACACTGGGGGCGCGTCACAGACTGATGATAACGGCAACCAGCACCCCCGGACCCGGGCAGGACACGGCCCGCCTGAACGTCGGCTATATTTGGATGATCTCGCTTGTCGCGGCTCTGGGCGGCCTGCTCTTCGGTTACGACTGGGTGGTCATCGGGGGCGCCAAGCTGTTTTTCCAGCCCTTTTTCGGGATCACGCACACCGTCTCGGCCAATGGCGTTGCCGGCGCCGTGACCGACAAGGCCCTCAGCGGCTGGGTCAATAGCTGCGCCCTGCTCGGTTGCCTGTTGGGTTCGCTTTTGACGGGCGGGTTGAGCGACAAGTTCGGCCGCAAGCGATTGCTGGTCAGCGCGGCGGTGCTCTTCGCGGTGTCCTCGGTGCTGACCGGCTGGGCGTCCAGCCTCCACTGGTTCGTGGCCTGGCGCATTCTGGGCGGCGTGGCCATCGGCATGGCCTCCAACCTCTCGCCCATGTACATCGCCGAGGTGGCGCCTGCCGCCTTGCGCGGGCGCCTGGTGGCCATCAACCAATTGACCATTGTGACGGGCATTTTCGCGGCCCAGGTCGTGAACTGGTGGCTCGCAGTGAAGCTGCCCCATGCCGGGGCCGGCGCCGCGGCCGCCGAGGCGGCGCGCCAGGCCTGGAACATCGCCAGCGGCTGGCGCTGGATGTTCACGGCCGTGGCCGCCCCGTCGGTCTTGTTTTTCGTGGGTGCGCTGCTCATCCCCGAGAGCCCGCGATGGCTGGTCAAGAATGGCCGCACCGACTGCGCCCGCCGCATCCTGGCCCGCATCGGCGGCCAGGCCTGGTCGGACCAGGCCGTGCTCGAGATCCAGGGCACCATAGCCGCCGACGAGGTCCGGCGCGTGCGCTTCCGCGACCTGCTCGAACCCGGCCTCAAGAAGATCCTCCTGGTGGGCATGGCGCTGGCCGTGCTCCAGCAGTGGAGCGGCATCAACTCGATCTTCAACTACGCCGAGGAAATCTACAAGTCGGCCGGCTACCGCAACAGCCAGGTCATGTTCAACATCGTCATCACGGGCGCGATTAACTTTGCTTTCACGATGCTGGCCATCGGCACGGTGGATCGCTTTGGGCGCCGCCTGCTCATGCTCATCGGCTGCGCGGGCATCGGGCTCTCGCACCTGCTGATCGGCATCGCCTACGCCCTGGCCATGAAGGGCCTGCCTGTGCTCCTCTTCACCCTCTCAGCCCTGGGTTGCTACAGCATGTCCCTGGCCCCGGTGACCTGGGTGCTCATCTCCGAGATCTTCCCCAACCGCATCCGCGGCGCCGCCGTCTCCGTCGCCGTCTCCGCCCTGTGGATCGCCTGCTTCATCCTCACCTTCATGTTCCCTATCCTCACCGGCCAAATCGGCATGGCCGGCACCTTCTGGCTCTATGCCGGCATCTGCTTTGCCGGTTTCTTCTTCATTTACCTCTGCGTCCCGGAAACCAAGGGAAAGACCCTCGAACAGATCGAAAAAGAACTGGTGAATCGGGTTTGAAATAGGCTGATCTACCACCATTTGAAGTACGGATCCGGGGCCGGGCCGGTATAATCCCACTGGTAGGTCTCCTTGGGGAACATGAAGAACTCCGTGTGCCCGTCGCCCCAGAGAACGTTCACCCGGTACTGGCCGTGGTAATTGTGCCACTGGCTCCAGGGGTCGTTCTTGTCACGGTCCGCCCACCACAGCCAGTCTCCTTCGATGAGCTTGTTGGAGGGATGCACGGCCACCTCGCTCATCTTCATCGGCTTGCTCGCGGGGTCTGAGGCGGCGGCAAGCGAGTCCCCGGTCACATGCTTGATCCGCATCGTTTCCAAGGCCCAGACCGCCAGGTAGCTGTTGCCCCAGCCATCGTAGCAACTGTGAATATTGGGCGGGAAAAGGTCTTTCCAGAGGGAATCGCCCTTGTCGGCCGGGCAGTGGAAGGCCTCGACAGCCGGCACGTACTTGTTGAGGGGCCGCTTCTCGGCCGGGTAGTGCCCTCCATGGAGCGTCATGACCCCGGTCTTGCCGCCCCAGTCGCCCCAATCCGTATAGACTGGAAACAGGTCGCTGCTGTCGTTGGCGTACATGTGGAAGCCGAGGGCGATTTGGTGGTGGTTGCTGGTGCATCGCACCCTGTTTGCCTTGTTCTTGGCGCTGGCCAGCGCCGGCAGCAGCATCGCCGCCAGGATGGCAATGATGGCGATCACCACCAGCAGTTCGATAAGAGTAAACGAGCGGACCGCGCGGGCAGCATGGGATTCCTTCATAACCTGATCTGTTGGAGATCACGAGTCCACGGTTGGCGTGTCTGGATCAACCGCTTAACCCCATGAGCCGGCTGTGTCAAGGGATTTTGCCTTCAGCCGTCCCTTCGGGACGGACCCGCTCGTCGGGGCCGCTGACCCGGCGTTGAAACGCCGGGCTATTGTCGGAAGCCCCTTCGGGGCAAAAAGGCGCCATGGGCTGACTGACGGTCTTAATCACACCGCACATTCTTGCGGGAGCTTGGGAACTGGTTCCCATCTGGGAACTGGTTCCCATTCGCGGCCACGAGCAAGCCGGTCGGAAACTCCGGTGCGGTCGGCAATTCCTTGTTTCGCAACGGATTCTGCCAGTGGTTGACACTTGGCACCCGAGTTGCTAAGTCAACCCCCGGAGCGTCGGCGGCATTACGAGAATCCGAGACGCGAGTTGCGCGCATCCGAATCAAGACATTATGAGAAACCGAGGTGAGCGGAGGGTTGGGGTGTTTTTGTCTGCGGTTTTTTTGTCTTTGGCGGTTTTTCCACAGCCGGGCCGCGCGTTGGACAGGCAGGTGCTGCGGGGCCACGTGCCGGCGGCGGTGGCGAAATCGGAGGTGCAATCCGTGGGCAGGCTGGATGGCTCGACGCGGTTGAACCTGGCAATCGGGCTGCCGCTGCGCAACCGCAACGCGCTGGCGGCGCTGCTGCAGGAACTCTATGACCCGGCCAGCCCCCAGTACCACCATTACCTGACGGCCGAACAGTTTGCGGAGAGGTTCGGTCCCACCGAGCAGGATTACCAGGCGCTGATCCGGTTCGCGCAGGCCAACGGCCTCCGTGTGAGCGAACTGCACCCCAACCGCGTTGTGCTGAGCGTCAATGGGCTGGCGTCCGGCATCGAACGGGCTTTCCAGATCACGCTGCGCCTCTATCCGCACCCGCGGGAGGCGCGGACGTTTTATGCGCCGGCGGTCGAGCCGTCGCTCCAGTTGGAGGTCCCGGTGCTGGCCATCGGCGGCCTCGACAATTACCGGGTGCCGCGCCCGCGGGATCTTCGGCCGGTTCCGCTCGACCAGGCCAATGCGGCTCCCAAGGGCGGCTCGGGCCCCGGCGGCAACTACCGGGGAAACGATTTCCGCGCCGCTTACGCCCCCGGCGTGGGCCTCACCGGGACCGGCCAGGCGATTGGACTGCTTGAATTCGACGGTTATTATGCCAGTGACATCAGCGCCTACGAGACGCAATCCGGCATCCCGAGCGTGCCAGTGGAGTACGTGCTGGTGGACGGGTTCAACGGGGTCCCCACCACCGGCCCTTACAGCGGCAATGGCGAAGTGTCGCTGGACATCGAGATGGCCATCGCCATGGCGCCCGGGGTCTCGAAGGTCATCGTCTATGAAGCCTCGCTCAACAGCAACGGCGACGATCTTCTGAGCCGAATGGCGACGCAGAACGCAGCCAAGCAATTGAGCTGTTCCTGGGACTTCCCCGCCACGCCCACCACGGACCAGATCTTCCGGCAATTCGCGGCGCAGGGCCAGTCGTTCTTCAACGCATCGGGCGATAACGGGGCGTATGTGGGGCCAATCCCAGCCCCGGACGACGACCCTTACATCACGATCGTGGGGGGGACGACCCTGACCACCAGCGGGCCGGGCGGGTCATGGGTGTCGGAAAAGGTCTGGAATTGGAACACGGCCGCCGGAGGATCTTCGGGCGCCAGCGGCGGGGGGATCAGCACGCTCTACTTGATCCCAAGCTGGCAACAGGGCATCAGCATGTCGGCCAATCACGGCTCGACGACCAGCCGGAACATCCCCGATGTCGCCCTCATTGCCGACGGCGTCTGGGTGACCTACGGCAACGGCAAGTCGGGCCCTTTCGGAGGCACCAGTTGCGGGGCGCCGCTCTGGGCGGGGTTCACCGCCCTGGTCAACCAGCAAGCCCTGGCTGCGGGCGGTTCGACCGTCGGCTTCCTGAACCCGGCACTCTACGCGATTGGCAAAGGGTCGCAATATTCGGCGGCGTTTCATGATATCAAGACCGGCAACAATTATGACCCGAGCAGCGGCGCCCAATTCCCGGCGGTCGCCGGCTACGACTTGTGTACCGGTTGGGGCACGCCCGCCGGGCTGAGTCTCATCAATGCCCTGGCCGGACCGCCCGACGCCCTGCGCGTGAGCCCGGCAGCGGGCTTTACGGCCAGCGGCGCAACAGGCGGCCCCTTCAGCGTGAGCGCGCAGACCTTCTCCCTGACCAACGCGGGCGCTGCGGCCCTGAGCTGGGCGGTTCTCAACCCCGCGCCCTGGCTGGATGCCGCGCCCACCTCTGGCACGCTCACGCCGGATTCGCCCCAAACCAACGTCACCGTGGCCTTGAATGGGGCTGCCGCCAGCCTGGCAGCCGGTGTTTATTCGGCCAGCATCACGTTCACCAACCAATCCAGCGGGGCCGTCCAAAGCCGCCAGTTCACCGTCCAAATCGGCCAGAACCTGATCGCCAACGGCGATTTTGAGACCGGCGACTTCTCCTATTGGACGCTGGTCGGCGACAGCGGTTATAATTACGTTGGCACCAAAACCGGCCGTCACTCCAGGCCGGCCGTCGTTCACTCGGGCACCTATGGCGCCCTCCTGGGCCAAAGCGGCTCGCTCGGCTCCCTCTCCCAAACGGTCGCCACCGCCCCCGGCATGTCCTACTTGCTCTCCCTTTGGATGGCCAACCCCTTCACCGGCGACACGCCCAACCAGTTCCACATCACCTGGAACGCCGGCACCGGGGCGGCGACAAACCTTTTCGATTCATACGACATGCCGCAAGTGAGCTGGACCAATGTGCAATTCCTGGTCACGGCGGCTGGCACCTCGACGACCCTCCAGTTCCAGTTCCGGAACGACCCGCAGTACTTTGGCCTCGATGACATCAGCCTCGTGCCCTTCTCTGTGCCGGCGCTCCAGTTCCCCGTGCTGGCCGGGTCAACGGTCCTCTTCACCTGGAACGCGGTCCCGGGCCTTGTCTATCAGGTCCAGTACAAGACCGATCTGGCCCAACCCACCTGGAATGCCCTGGGCAGTCCGATCACTGCCACCTCCTCAAGCCAAACCGCTTCGGACCCCGCCGGGCAGGCCGCGCAGCGGTTTTACCGGGTGGTGCTGGCGCAGTAAACGTAACGGTGGGGTGAGGGCTCCGCCGGAGATTCCTTCTCCGCCTTCACCGAGGGACCATCCCCGGAGTCCCCCAAATCCGCGCCCAAACCCGAACGCGCGACGCCGGGCAGTGGAATCAGGTCTCCTCAGCTTCCGTGCCAATCCCGAAAGCACAGAGAACCACGGAACACACGGAATACACAGAAAAAAGGCCCCCTTTCCGGCTCATCCGGAAAGTTCCTGTCTGGAGTGATGAAGGCCAAGGAATCCGACGACCAATACTGGGCGTGCCGCCAGCCCGCGTCACCGCGTAGCGGTGCTTGAAGGTAGCCGTGGACTTCCAGTCCACGGACCCATGGCCCAGGTTCACCTGCGTCGCGTAGCGACGCTCGACAACAGGATTCGATTTGGCCAGCACCAGGCCCTCAGGCGTCGCTACGCGACGCGCGGCCATTCCCACGCCCCAAACCATGGACTGGAAGTCCTTGTCGTTACCCACATCCTCGGGTGCCCTCATGAAGCGGATCTGATGGGCGTCACGGATTTCCGAAGGACATTTCTCATCCCGGAGGGATGCCAGAAGGTAGCCGGGGGTCGAAGCGTAGCGAGACCCCCGGTGCCGCGACGGCAAGGGATTGCATCCCAGAGGGATGCCAGAAGGCGCCCGCCGCCAACGTGTGCTCTTCTGGCACCCCGCCGGGGTGCAGGGCCACCGACGCCCTCAACCGGGGGTTGCCGCTGGACGGCGACCCCCGGCTACCTTCTGCCAACCCTCCGGGTTGGCCGGGCGTTGCCGCCGGCTGGTATCAAGGGCGCCTTTGGCGCCTAAGGGGAAAGGGGTCATGCCCTTACATTGATTCTGCTGAAAAACCCCTCTGATCAAAAAGAGACAGTGAAAAAGACCATGTCTGATGTATCCCTCGGTCATTCAAATCGCGTACAGACCAAATTAGCGCGTAAGAATTCCCGACACTTTTCATGCACCTCCGCTTATCTCCAAAAACAGGGGGTTTTTCTGCGGAATCAATCTCATTAACTGACCCCTTTTTGACCCCTTTTTGTCATGGTAGTTTCGCGGCGCAAGCGCCAGGGCATCTCCACCTTCTCGGGGTCTCCCTTGCGCCGGGGCGTCAGTTCAGCCTCCCTCCAGCCTCGCCGACGCAGCTCCTCCACCACGACATGCTCCGCATGCGCGACGTCGGCCTCGCGCAGTTCAGCTCCATAATGGTCGCCGCGCCGCTCGTGCACCTGCGCCAACAACTCCCCTTTGAACTCTTTGTCCCCCAGTGCCCAGCAACCACTTCATGCCGGCGACCAAGTTGGGCTGAGGCGTCTCGACCACCAGATGAACGTGGTTGGACATCAAGCAATAGGCGTGGACCTGCCAGCCCGTCTTGTCGCAAGTTTGGCCCAGGGTCTCAAGAAAGCGGTGACGGTCTTTATCGTCCTCGAAGATGTCTTCGCGGCGGTCGCCCCGATTCATGACGTGATAGATGGCGCCCGGATACTGGACTCGCAGCTTGCGCGGCATCCCGAAAGGCTGCCCCAAACCCGCCGTTGTGTCAATAGTTTTGGCTGACCCCTTTTCTTTCTTTTCGAATTACCCCGCCATATCGGGCGACAACAAATCCGCAGTTCTTATTCCGCCGTTAGCGCGACGAGTGGGTCCAGCGAGGCCGCGCGCCGCGCGGGCAGCAAGCCGCTGACGAGTCCCACCACCAGACTGACCGCCAGGGCCAAAAACACAAATTCCAGCGGCGTCTTCACCGGGAGTGCCGGGACGTAGAAATGCAGCAGGTGGGCCAGCCCGATGCCCAGACCCAGACCGAGCACGCCGCCCAGGGTGGACAGCAGCGCGGCCTCGCTCAGAAAGAGGAGCAGGATTTGCGTGGGGGTGGCGCCGATGGCCCGGGCCAGCCCGATCTCCGACGTGCGCTCGTTGACCGAAATCCACATCATGGTCAGGATGCCAATCGAACCCACGAGCAGCGAGATGGCCCCGATCCCGCCCACCGCCAGGCTCACGATCCGGATGATGCGCCCCAGACTTTCCAACATGCCGGTTTGGGTGATGATAGTAAAATCCTGCTCCTTATTGTGCCGCGCGATGAGCAGGCTCCGGACACGTCCCACCACAGGGTCGATCAGCGAGGCGTTGGGCATCGAGAAATCGATCTCGTTCAGGCCGAGGTGATTGAACAGCCGCCGGGCCTCCCCCACCGGGATGAAGGCGGTGTCGTCAAAATCGAACCCGAGGAATTGGCCCTTGGATTCCATCACCCCGAGCACTAGGAAGCGCTCGCCGGAGATGCGCACGTGCTGGCCGAGCGAAGTCTCGTCCCCGAAGAGTTCGCGCTTTAGTCTGGGGCCCAAAACGGCCAAGGGCGCGCCGCGCCGCCATTCCATCTCGGGCAGAAACCGGCCGGCCCGGACGCGCCAGCGCCATAGGGAGGGGGCCGCCGACGTGACGCCATAAACAAGCACATTGCGGGTCTTGCCGGCCCGCTCCACCGGCGCCGCCCCATACACCACCGGCACCACGCGTTCCGCTCCGGGGACCCGCTCGAGCGCCGCGGCGTCCTCCAGCGTCAAAGGATGCACGGTGATCCCCAACGCGCCGGGGGCGCCCGTGGTTTGGACCCTCCCGGGGGCCACCTTCGCGACCGTCGTGCCGAACTGGGTGAACTCGGACATCACATAAGCGCGTGTCCCCTCGCCAATCGAGGTCAAGAGAATCACGGACGCGATCCCGATCACGATTCCCAGCATGGTCAGGAGGGACCGCTGGCGGTGAAACCAGAGGGACTGCCAAGCCAGGCGCAGCAGATCCTTGAAGCTCATGCCTTGCGCCTCATCAAGGCCTCAACCGGATTCAGGCGCGCCGCGTTACGGGCCGGCAGAATGCCGAAGAGCAGTCCCACGGCGCAAGACACGACCAGGGCCGCCCCGATCGCCCAACCCGGCGGGTGGATGGGGAAATCCGGATAGAGCCGCTGCAAGCCGCCTCCCGCCGCCAGGCCCATCACCAGTCCGAGGCTCCCGCCGACGGTCGAAAGGACGGCGGCCTCCACCAGGAAGACCGCCACCACCTGCGCCTGGGTCGCCCCGACCGCTTTGAGCAGACCGACCTCGCGCGTCCGTTCGGAGACCGAAACCAGCATCACGTTCATGATGCCCAGGCCGGCCACCGCCAGCGAAATGGCCGCGATGCCCGCCAGCGCCGCCGTCAGCGCGCGCAGGATTTGATTGAACGTGCTGAGCACCGCATCTTCCGTCAAGACGGTCACGTCTTCCTGCCCCGCATGGCGGTCGCGCAGCACCGCCAACGCCGCCCGCTCCGCCTTGGGAATCTCATAATGAGAGCCCACCTCCGCCAAAATCCGATACAGGCCGCTCCGGTTGAACAAGCGCAGCGCGGTTTGCACTGGAATCTCGACGACGTCATCCATATCCATCCCCAGCGAGGTGCCCCGCGGGGCGGTCACGCCGATGATGCGAAACCGCCATTCCCCGATCCGCACCCACTGGCCGAGCGGATTTTGATCGGGAAACAGCTCCCGCTGGAGCTTCGCGCCGATGACACAGAGCGCGGCCTCGGGCAGGTCCGGGGGCAGAAACCGCCCGCCGGCCATCTTGAGGTGCCGAATCTCGAGGATGTCGTGCGTGGCGCCGATCACCGCGGCCTCCCGGCTGCGTTCCCCCGCCAGGAGGGTAGCCGTCCCGACGGCCAGCGGCGCCACCCGCCGGATTGTCGGCACGCGCTGGAGCAGCGCGGCCGCGTCCTGCATCGTCAGGTCATGGGGGGCGGTGCTGACCAGCGGCGCCAGGCCTTTGGTCTCTGTCTTGCCCGGAATGAAGATGAGCAGGTTCGCGCCCAGCGAAGCAAACTCCCCGATCACGTAGAGGCGGGCCCCTTCGCCCAAGCTCGTCAACAGCACCACCGAAGCGACCCCAATCGCCACGCCCAGCAGCGAGAGCGAGGTCCGCAGGCGATGACCACGCAAACCGCCGCTGGCAAACCGCAAGAGATCGAGGAACCTCATAGGGCCTGCCGCGAGCCTGCCTCCGCCCCGGCCGGGACGGCGGCGCCCTCCGTCCGCTCATCCGAAACGACTTCGCCATCGGCCAAATGGATTCGGCGCCGTGCCCGTTCCCCAATCCGCGGATCATGCGTCACCACGATGAGCGTCAGGCCTTGCCGGTTCATCTCCTCGATGAGCTGGACGATTTCCCGTCCCGAGGCGCTGTCGAGATTGCCGGTGGGTTCGTCGGCGAGCAGCAGCCCGGGACTCATCACCACCGCGCGCGCGATCGCCACGCGCTGCTGCTCCCCGCCCGAGAGCTGGTCGGGGCGGTGCTTGGCCCGCGCGGTCAAGCCCACTCCCGCGAGCGCGTTTTGGACCCGCCGCCGCCGCTCCTCGGGCAGAATCCCGGCGAACACCATCGGCAGTTCCACGTTTCCCGCCGCCGTCAGCCGCGGCACCAGATGGAAAAACTGAAAGACAAACCCGATCTGGTGACGGCGCAGGCGGGACAACTCCAACTCCGTCAACCGCGCCGTCTCCTGGCCCGCGAACCTGTAGGAGCCCGCGGTCGGCCGATCCAGGCACCCCAGCAGGTGCAGGAGGGTCGATTTGCCAGAGCCGGACGGGCCCATGACCGAGACATACTCGCCCCGCTCGATCCGGAGGTTGACTTCCGTGAGCGCGTAAACCGGGCTTCCGCCCACGACGTAGGTGCGATGAATCCCGGCTAGCTCAATCACTTTGCCACCTCCGCAGCGATGACGGCCCGGGCGCCGGCCTTCACCTCCGGCCGATCGAGCGACACGACGACCTTTTCTCCCGCGGTCAGCCCGGAGGTGATCTCGGTGAAATTCCAGTTGTGCAAACCGGTGGCCACCTTTTTCTCGGCCAACAGGCCACCCTCCACCACCAGGACCCGGTTGCCCTCGAGCAAGGCATATGTCGGGATGCGCAGCACTTGCTCGTGCGCCTCCAGGAGCACCTCGACGTCCGCGGAGAGTCCGGGCAACAGGTTGGGTGGCAGGGTCGAGTCCTTGAAATCCGCCTCCACCCGGAGGGTCCGGTTCTGCTCCTGGCGCGTTTCCACAAATGATGAAACGTACGTCACCGTGCCGGCGAATGACTGTCCGCGGAAGGCATCCAAAGTCATCCGGACCGGCAACCCCACGGCGATCCGGGCCACGTCGGCCTCGTCAATCGGGGCGCTCACATACAGGGCCCGCGCATCGATCAAATCCACGACCGGCGGAATGAACACTCCGGGCGGCGAAGGGCTAATCCATTCACCCACTTCGGCGGTGATGTCCAGCACCACGCCATCAAAGGGGGCGGTCATCACCGTCTTGGCCAGCGTGGCCCGCGCCAGGTCGAGGGAGGCCTCCGCCTCGCCGATGCGCGCCTGCGCCGCCAGGGCGGCCGCCGCGGCGCCCAACGTTCGATTCCGGTCCTGATCCTGGGCGGTGGCCGAGACCACATCGTCCCGGGCCAGGATCTGCGTCCGCTTCCATTCCTGCTGCGCCAATTCCGCGTCCAGCCGCGCCTGCTCCGCCACCGCCTTGGCCGCTTCCAGCGAGCGCAGCGACAGTTGCACCTGCGCCTTGTGTTCGCTGTCATCCAGCCGCAGCAAGACGTCTCCTCGCTTCACCTGCGAGCCTTTCTCGACCGCCTTCTCGCTCACCAACCCGGCCAGGCCCGGGCTCGATCCCCGCGCGCCGGCGGGACTGGACGGTCCCGGCCCTCGAGTTAACCACCGTGTGCTCGACGCGTCCGACCTCCACCAGATGGACCGTCACCGGAATCGCCACGGGACGAAAGACCGTCAGCCGCAGCAAGCATACCGCCGCCACGAGCGCGGCGCTGAGGCCCAGGACCTTAAGCCACCGCTTTGGTTGAGCGCTTTGTTCGATCAATGCGGCGGAGTCTAGCCGCCGCTGGTGGTCCAAGCAACGTCCGAACGTTCACCCGTTCATCTCAGCCCCCGCGACAAGGACAAGGGGTCGGAACTTAGTATTGGCAACTCTTGTATCGAAAAAGGGGCTCTTCTGGAAAGTTCCTGCCCGCAAATGGCTGTGGCGCCTTGATCGCCTGCCGGCCCCTCCACCTCCTGGCCGCCTCCTCCGAGTCGCCAGGGTAGGGCCTGCGTCGCGTAGCGGCGGCTGAGCCCCACACCCCAAGATCCTCCTGATCATCTGCCCAAATACGAACTGGCACGGACCGGATCAATCCCGCCGCATCAGGACGCCTCTTTGTTGGCTTCGTTTCGTTCTGTTCCGTTCCTGTGCTCAGCCGGCGGGATGCAGGAAAGGAACAGAAGGAAACGAAGGAAACGAAGGATGGAAGCCCCAGATCAGCTCTGCGAGGTGCCGTCTGGAGATCCCAGAAGAATTCTGTCTGACACCCCCCCGCCCCGATGGCCGGCGCACCTGGCCGGAAAACTCACACAGTATTCAGTATTCCTGCTCGGACCGGTTGCCTAAGCTTTCATGACGTCCTTCACGCACCGCCAGCCCAGCTCGTCCGCTATGCGGACCTCGATTTTACCGAAGTGGGATCGACTTCCGCCGTGTCAAACAAAGATCGCGCCGGCAAAAATCCCCCGATTTTACCGGCACTGTAGCGCGTTGTTGCGGGTCGTGTAGCGGGTTCGACCTCAAGAATCCCCCGGTTCCATGGGCCTTGTAGCAGTGTAGCGGGTTCATACCTGCGCCGCAGAGTACGCGGTCAGGAGAACGGCTTCTGAGCCGGTGAAAACGAATGAACAATAACGAACCAAACTATGGGTGACTCCTTTTCCGCGGCATCCTCAGCTTCCGTGCCAATCCCGAAAGCAAAGAGAACCACGGAACACACGGAATACACAGAAAAAAAGGCCCCCTTTCCGTGTGTTCCGTGTGTTCCGCGGTTCCTAAAAAACGGGTCAAGCGAGGACTTGGGTGTGCAGCATGCGTGACAAGCGGACCCCGGCGCGGTATGATTCGAACTGGGTTAGTCTTCTTCCCTCGGGTGGGGGAAGACAAAGCCGGCGCGGACGGGGGCGGGCATGGGGCTGTGCGGGCCGCGCACGGAGCGCCAGACCACCTCGTTGAGGAGGAAGTTGTCGGCGGCATCCTCGCGGGCGAAATTCATCGGGAGGTCTGCCCCCCAGGCGATGGGCTGGTTGCGCTCCTGGAGATCGACATTGGCGGGGAGTGCTTGGAAGGCGCTCAGGTCGGGCCTGTCCTGGAAGCAATTGAACATCGGGGTGGCGGCGGCATCGAACTGCGACATCGGCTGCAGACCGAGGATCAGCTCGATGGTCCGGAGCATGCTGGTGGTCGAGTAGAGGGTCGAATCGACCGCCCCGCGCCGAGTGTATGGGCTGATGACATAGGCCGTGGTGCGATGCGCGTCCACGTGGTCGGGTCCGTTCTGGGCATCGTCCTCGACGACAAACAGGGCGGTTTGGGGCCAGAATTTCGAGTGGCTCACGGCCTGGACGAGTTGGCCCAGGGCCAGGTCGTTATCGGCCGCCAGGGCGGTGGGGGTGAGTTTGCCCCGGGTGGTGCCGTGGGTATGGTCGTTGGGCAGCCGGAGGATGAGCAGGCGCGGCATGTCGCCCTGGGCCTGGAAGCCATTCAACTCGGTGATGAATCGGGCCGTGCGTTTCACGTCCGGATAGTCCAGGTCGAAACCCCGGTAATAAGGGTCGAAGTGGCCGCGAAGGGCGGGGATGCGGGTGGTGCCGGGCTGGTCGGGAGTGCGGCCATTCTGGATGAATTCGCCGTAGCTCCGGTAGCTGACACCCGCCGCCCGTGCCCGGTCCCACAGGTAGCCGCCCGCCGGGCAGGCCACGGGGAAGTTGCCCTCCGACGGGTAAGGATATTTGCCCGATTGGTCGTGCCCGTAACTGAGCCGCCACATCCTCTGGACGAAATCCGTTGCATACGCCCCCATGCTCCATTCGTGCCCGTCGGCGCTGACCTCGCTGTTGACATAGAAATTGTCCAGCAAGACGAATTGTTTGGCCAGTTGGTGGAGGTTGGGCGTGACCCGCTCGGGGAAGAGGCAGAGGTTGGGGTTGCCGTTGCCTTGGGGCAGGTTGCCCAGGACCTGGTCGTAGGTGCGGTTCTCCTTGATGATGTAGAGGCAGTATTTGATGGGGCTGGACTGGCCGGGCCGGAGGGGGATGGGATTGCCGGGGCGGCGGGGCGGCCCGGACACGGAGGCATCGGGCCTGAGCGGGCTGCAGGCGCGGGCCTGGGCGGTCCAGGCGGCCAGTTCCCGTTCCAACTGGTTGCGGGCGGGCAGGTTGATGATCCCCAGGGCGCCGTTGAAGAGCCGCCCGATGGTACTGCGCGTTCGAGGCGCGGGGCGCCGGCTGCGGACCGAGGGGGTTGGCCTTGGATTCCAAACCCTTGCCGCTCGCCACAAGCAGATGCTTGCCGTCCGGAGTCACCCGCACCGAGGTCGGATACCAGCCCACGGGGATGAACCCGAGCGAGCGGCTCTTGCCAGGTGTGCTGATGTCGAAGACCGCCACGGCGTTGTTGTCGGCGTTTGCCACGAACAACATCTTCTGGTCCGGCGCCAGCGCCAGGCTGTTGGGCGTGGAGCCGGGCGGCGCCTGGGGATAGAGGGCAGCCCAAATCGTCTCCAGGGCCTTGCCCGTTGCCGTATCGAAGACGGTTACCGTGTTCCGGCTGGAGTTGGCCACGAACAGCCGCCTGCCTGAGCGGTCCAGTGCCATCTCGCACGGATGCTCCTGCGTAAGCCAGCGGGCCGTCACCCGTTGCGACTTCACATTGATCACCGCCACGGCCGCCTGCGCCCACAGGCTCACGTAAAGCAAGCCGCGCTTCTCGTCCAGCCGGCAGGCATAAGGATGTGAATCCTTCGCATCGGCCTGGTAGAGCGCGGCCTCGGCCCGTTTGGTTGCGGCGGCCGTGTCGAAATCGGGTGACGGCACGGCCTGGGCCCCCCAGGCACCCGGAACGTTCGTCCCCAGCAGGATGTCAGTCACCACCGGCTGCGGCCCCATCTCGACCCGGCTCACACAATGCCCCCAGACGTTCGCCACGAAGAGCGTCCGGCCTGCGCTGTCAATCGCCAGCCCAGCGGGCACCCCGCGCTGCTGGGCGTCGCGCAGCCCAATCGGCGCCTCGTTGCGCAACGCGCCATCCTGGAAATCGTAGCCATGGATGACCTCGTCCCCGGCCCCGCTGCAATAGAGCCGGTGACCGTCCTTGGAAAACTCCAAGCCGTAAAAGGCCTCGTGTAGCGGGGTGCGGGACACCACCTTGGCCGACGCCACGTCCACCACCACGACCTGGTGGGCGCTGTAGCCGCTGTGCAGCACCGCCGCGTATTGACCGCCCGGGTGTACGGCGATGTTGATGGGGAAGTCAGCCAACTCCACCTGCCTGCCGCCGGCCGGAGCGACCACTGGTTGGGCAACAGCACCGAGCCGTCCGGCTGCTTGCCGGGCCAGGTCGGCGCCGCCGGGGAGGCCCAGACGCGGTCCTTGACAGGGGCGCAACCGGGCGCGGCGAGCAGCGTGGCCGCCAGCACGAGCCAGTGAGACATTCGCATGAGCCGCCCTTTTGCCATTGAATCGGCACCAGGTAAAGGGAAATAGCGGCGGCCCACGGAAACAGAACAGAAGGAAACGAAGGAAACGAAGAGGCGGCCTGACGCGGCGCCATCGGCGGGGGCTGATTTGCGCCCCCTGGGAATTTCCTGGGTACTGCCGCCTTGCTCCCCTGCCCCGCTTCTGCGAAAAGGATTGTGCTGGGCGTCCGGCGACCTCCATCCAAACGGGCATCCCTCACCAACCAGCCCCGACCAGACGCCCAGCCACGCCTTGGACTTCTGCGCCGGCCTTTGACTTTCACGACCTTTGTCGGAACCTTTGTCGCAGCCTTTGTCGAACCCTTTGTCGAAACCAGGCCATTCCGACGACTCGACAAAGGTTGCGACAAAGGCTGCGACAAAGACACCAAAACCCCAAAGTCCGCTATCCTGGGTAGAAGGCCTCCCGCACCAGGAGATTCAGGTCGTGGACGGCCAGGGTCAGTTGGCCGTAGAGGTCCGCCGTGTGGTCTTCGAGGCTCAGTTGTTTCAGGCGCCCGGTCATGCGGCGGAACCGGATCGAGAGCGCCGTCTGTTCCTCGGTGTCGCCCAGGGCGCGCAGCAGGGCACGGACCTTTTCGGCGCGCTGGAGCGCGGCGCGGACCACGCGCAGGGCTGCCGCTGTGTCGAGGCGGCCCGCCTGGACGTTCTTGAGCAGGAGGCACTCGAATTCCCGGCAGTGGCGCGGGCGCTGCGCATAGGCCCGGCAACGGCAGCCCTCCAAAGCGGCGCACGGCTGGGCCAGCTTGCAGGGCCCGCCCCGCTCCGTTGGCACTGGCGCAGATGATGCCAGGCCGCCCGCCTTGAGCCGCGCCGCCTCCCCCGGGCGCAGCTTCACATCGGCGAAGATCACCCCGTTGCAGCACAGACCGCAGGTGAGGCAAATGCCGTTGCTCAAGTTATTTCCTCGCCCTGCCCAACCCAATGCTTCTCGATCGCCTCGAGCGATTGGCCCTTGGTCTCGGGCACAAAACGCCACACCACCAAAATGGTCACCACGCAAAATCCAGCGTAGAGGAAGAAAGGAAAGCCATGATGAAACCGCTCTACCAACCACTGGCTGTCGTCCATCATCGGAAAAGTCTGCGACACGACAAAATTCGCCAGCCACAACAGGACGGTCGCCACGGCCATGCTCCGGCCGCGAATCCGGGTGGGGAACATCTCCGAGAGGATGACCCAGGTCACCGGTCCGACCGCCAGGGCGAAACTTGCAATGTAGCCCAAAATGAAGGCGAGCACCCACAACTGGGTCTTCTGGAAACAGGCCGCCAGCCCAATGGCCACCAGCGAAACCCCCATGCCGAGCGAGCCGAGGATCATCAGCGGCTTGCGCCCCAACCGATCGACCGTCCAGATGGCCACCACGGTGAAGAGCAGGTTCACCGCGCCCACCACCACGGTCTGCCACAGGGCGGCATTGGCGCCGGCGCCCAGCTTTTCGAAGATGGTCGGCGCGTAGTAGAGAAAGACGTTGATGCCGGTGATCTGCTGCAAGACGGCCAGCGCGATGCCAATGGCAAGCGCCACACGCAGCCCCGGCTTGAACAGCTCCCGGAAGGCGCCGCTTTCGTGGGCGATCGCCTCGGTGATCTCGCGCAGGGCTTGCCCTGCGGCAGTCGGCCCATTGACCCGATCCAGGATGCGCCGCGCTTCCTGCACGCGGCCCTTGGCCACCAGAAACCGCGGCGTCTCGGGCACGAAGAACAACAGGGCCAGCAACAAGACCGCCGGGACCGCTTCCGAGCCGAACATCCAGCGCCAGGCGCTGGCCTCTCTCCACGCCGCGTCCCCCTGCTGCCCAATGTAGCAATTGACGAAATAGACCAGCAGCATCCCCGACACAATGGCGAACTGGTTGACCGACACCATCCGCCCCCGAATCCGGGCCGGGCTGATCTCCGCGATGTACATCGGACTGGTCATCGAGGCGGCGCCGATCCCCAGGCCGCACAGGACGCGGAAGACGACGAATCCCGTCAGGCTCCCGGGCAAGGCCGTGCCGAGGGCCGAGCCCAGGAACAACACCCCGGAGAGGATCAGCATGTTCCTGCGCCCCCAGCGGTCGCTCAGGAACCCGGCCAACGCGGCCCCCAGCGCGCATCCCAGCAATGTGCAGGCGGTCGCCCATCCTTTCTGGACCGCGTCCAAATCGAAATGCGCCCTCATCAACTCGATGGCCCCGGAAATCACCGCCGTGTCGTACCCAAAGAGCAGCCCGCCCAGCGCTGCCACCAAGCTCAGCAGCGTCATGTAGAGGACGCTCCCCTGGCCTTGCCCGCCGGTGTGGTAATGGGCCGGGGTGGTGGGAGCGGGACCCGGGTTGAAGGAAGGGTCATTCATAGGAAATTAAGAAGGCAGGGGCGGGAGCATGGGGCAGGCGCATGCCGACACCGCCCCCGAATTCCTTTGCCCGCGCGGAGCGCGGCACTCTTCTGCCCCGGAGGGGCAGTAGATAATAGCCCAGGGCAAGGCCCGTCCCGCTCGGAGCGGGACGGGCCGCCGCCCTGGGTACGTGGCAAAAATGGATCACCCCCTCCCATGCGCGCCGAGCGCATGGGAGGGGGGAAGGGGGGTGGGCTTCCCTCCCCGCTCGGAGGCAGTACCCGGAAACGCCCGCAGCCCGAACGTTCCTGAAGTGAGACTGGAAATGACGAATTCGTCGTTGCACGGGCGATCAATTGGCTGCGGAGGCCGCCGCGCCGCCCAGTTCCTTGACCCGGATATTGCGGAAGTCGAACGACTTGCGCTCGGCTTGGATGCCGATATAGCCGCGCTGGGCGTCCAGTTCGTTGAATTCCCAGGCGCGTTCGCCATTAACGTCCAGGGTGATCTTCCTGCCGCGCACCTCGATGCGGAACTTGACCCACTTGTTGAGCGGCATCCGGGGCGTCTCCGCCGGCACCACGGTCTTGTAGCCCTTGACCAGGGCGCCCAGCGCGCTCGACGCCAGGTTGATCTGCCAGCCGTCGTTGGGCCAGGGCTTGCCCTCCAACCCGGCCCGGACGAAGAAGCCGCTGTCGTAACCCGGCACCAGGGCCCGCCATTCGGCCTCGAGCACGAAATCCGTGTATTGTTTCTCGGTCCGCAGCCAGCCCATGCCATCGAACCAACCGCAGGTTCCCGTTGGTCACCACGAATGTCACATCGTGTACCGGCGCCCACCCGCTCAAATCCTTGCCGTTGAATAACGAGACCCAGCCCGCCTCCTTGGCATCCTCCGCCGCCGCGCACGGCCGCGCAAACCCCAGGCAAACCACCAGGACAAACGGCAATAATCTCATCAAGATCGTCTTCATATCCGGGGATTGTTGGCCCGACACCCCTCCCTGAGTCAAGCTCAGCCTCCTCGACCCACCACGTTCCTCTTGACCAACTCTCGCCACCCTGTGTATCCCAGGTCATGACTCCAAACTTCACCCGATGAACAAGATCCCCGTCCTTGCGGCCATTCTGCTATGCCATGCTCACTGGACCTCCGCGGCGGCGGCGGACAATTATCTATCCGGCCTCCAGAGCACAATCGTGCAAACCAGGTCCAATCTGGCAACGCTCGCGACATCCGCGAGTCGCGCCGCCAATGAATTCGTATCCGGAGGAAATCTCTGGGTCGCAGGCCCGCAGGCCGATTTCATCGCGGAGGCCTGCGGCCGCGCCGGCGGTTTGATGGCCATCGCTCCGTTAGGCCAGCGGCTCCCCGCCAACCGCGACGTAATCCTCTATGCCGCGCCGGGTTCACTGGGTCCTCAAGACCTCACGCTCCTCGATCAATGTCAGGCGAAAGGCGCGACGGTAATCAAGTTCAGCTCTCCGGCCGGACTATACAGAAACCACTTCCCTCTCGATACGGTCGCCAACGTCATCGACCTGTGGACCTGGACGGGGGAATTCGTGGCGGCATGCACACGGTTGGGCAAAATGCCGGTCCTCTACCAAAGTTATGGCCTGCCCGGAGGCCCCGAGCGGGGAAAGAAATACCAAGGCAAGCGGTTCCACGACGATTTGGCCATCAAGCCCATCCCTGCCGGCGTGCTGGGGCGGGCATATCTGGACCAGATCGAACGGATGCTGGCGCAGATCGGCGACACCCAAATGCCCAAGATCCTCCAGGCAGCCAGTTGGTGGAAACAGGCAACCTCGGCGACAACACTGGTCACCGGCCACATGTTTCCCCGCCACGCGCAGGATCCGCGCTCACTGCCCCTTGGCACTCTTGCCGCCGTTCCAGCCTGGGAGGATAAAGACCTGCTCGATGCCAGCCACCCTCCACAATTCGTTCTCTACGTCGGCTATCAGTTCGCCCCTCAAAAACTCATCGACCAGGCCAAAGCGCTGGGAGTGAAGCTCGTTTATTTCGACGTTCAGCCCGCCCAACCGCCCGAACCCGCCAGCAACATCCTCTACATCACCCCTGCCTGGCCCCTCGCCGACGGCTGCGTCACCGTCCCGGGCTATGACATTCCCATTCTGCCGGCCAGCGGCGTAATCCAAGCCGCGATCTACTGGACCATCGCCTCGGAACGCGGAAAACCCGGGCTGTAGGCCCATCAGGCGGATCGCGCGGGTGCGATTAAAACTGTCTGTCAGCCCACGGCGCCTCTTTGCCCCGAAGGGGCTTCCGACAATAGCCCGGCGTTTCAACGCCGGGTAAGTGGACCCACAGAGCAGGTCCGTCCCGAAGGGACGGCTGAAAGCAGCGAGTTTTCTCAGTCGTCCCTTCGGGACGAGGGTCCCTTTCCTGGCCTCCCCGGCGTTGAAACGCCGGGCTATTGTCAGATGTCCCTCCGGGACAAAACTCCCGAGGCACAGGCCCGGCGCTGTTAATCGAACCCGGCTCGGGCTGAACCCTTGATGCGGCAACCCTCATCTGCTACGCTTTGAACGATGAGCAAAGAAGCCATTCAAGCGGTCGTCAATGAGTTGGAATCCCTCCCGGAGACCGACCGAAGGCTGGTGTTGGAGTTTCTCGCCGGCCTGCGGGAACATCGCCGCGCGATGAATGCAGGACCAACCGCTTTCGAACGCCCGCCCGCGCTGGCCGTCAGAGATGGTCTGCTTGTCTTTACGGGCCAACTGGGTGCGCCTGAGGCCGGCTGGGTGCGATTGGTGCGCGACGAACGCGATGACGAACTGATGCGGTCATCGCTGGGGTGCACCTCGCGCCCATGAACGTAGTTTGCCCGCATTTATGACCTGCTGCTCCTGGCAGCGGCACGAAAACAGGCCCTGGATCGCATCTACACTTTCAACGAGACCGAGTGGAAGAATCTCGCCCCCGACCTTGCGCCACTCATCGCGGCGCCTCCTGCCGTCGCCGCTTCCTGACCAGCATGTTGCGCTATGGACCTGGACCGGGGAATTCCTGGCGGCGTTCACAGGGTTGGGCAAAATGCCGCTGATTATGGCGGCAGAAGGACCGAGGAGTATCCCGCCGCCAGGGCGAACTGGTGCTGCTGGCGATCACCGGTAACGAACTGGTCAAAATCGATCTTCCCTGTCTTGGGCCAGCAGCTCCGTGGCCGTTGGTCCGCGAGTGAAACCGTTCGGGAAATGCTGCCGCCAATGGGCCGGGTAATCCGGCCATTGGCCAGCGAGCGGGGCTTGCTTGGCCCGCGGCGGTGCCTGGAGGACAACCCAAGGCTGGCCATTGTGGGTGACGAGAATGCGTTCGCCGCCATTGGCCATCTTTGCGAACTTCTCAAATTGCCGCCCAGCCTGCCGCGCCGTGATCGTCTTCATCGAAGGAAAAGTGCGGGCAAAAGGCGCGAGCGTCAAGCCCGCGTTCCTCGCACCCTTCATGGCGGCCCGACTTGCACTGAACCTTTGACGCGGGGAGAGGTCATGAGACCAGAGCGGGGTCACCAGGACTTGAGGAGTTTGCAGACCGTCAGATGCGCGAAAAAAGGTAGCTAAACCGAACTGCAAGTAAACCGCTTCGCAGTTTTTGCCTCGATCTCCTTCATGGAGTATTGGACCAAGCCATGGATTTCAGCCTGGTCACGAGCGAAGATGTGGAGCCGCATTGATACCGGTTCGCCGCGGTATCGTACGGCGAGTTTCTGTGGATCGGCCTTTTTCCCATAGGGAACATTGATGATATCTTCGCTGGGAACTTCCGCGGAGCCCAACTGCCAATTTGCAAGGACCTGCTCCATGCCGGGATGAACCGAGTGTTTGCACAAAAGCGTAGGATCAGGTGCCCCGCGCTTCCATTCCCAAACGCTATTCTCAAAATGCAGGGAACCAGGGTTCGGCTGGTGCTCGAGGATAACCGCCGTATCGTAAGCGGTTGCTTTTCCTATGTTAAATAAAGAGGCGTGAAGTTTAAGGGTGCCTTCAGGCGGAGCCGGCATTATCAACTGAACAGTAGTGCGCACCTCGAACACGGCCGCGGGCAACCACTTTCTGCCCATCTCGGAGATCTCATCCGGGGTTGCAGTCCCTGTTGAACTCCCCCGTCGGATGTACACGACTTGCCCTTCCAGCTTTCCGTATTTCATTTTCAGGTAGAGCGGTCGTTCCTGAACCGGGATCGTTATGACGCCGAACTCCTTACCATCTGCACGAAATACTTCATAAGAGAACCTAACCGGCTTTTGCGTTTTTGCTATCGGTGAATTGGTGCAAGGCGGTGTCCTCCAAGTGCCTGGTGATCCCAAGAGGGCTTGCCTTCACGCCCTGTCCTTGATGAACCCCGATCAAAATGAAGGCTTCGGTATCGCGCCACGCGTTGGCAAAGGCCAGGATGTCCTTGAGCAATTCCCCTTTGTCCTCCTCAGTCACGCCTGGGCCGGAGAAGCTGTACTGGTCTACCTTGAAATCAAGTGTTTCGCTTTCGCCGCGGTAGAGCAACTTTTCAAAAACGGTTCTGCCCATGGGCTGCCGTGTGCCTGGTCGTCGTGCAACAGTAGGGCGACAGCCAGGTGTTTCCAAGTCCATTTGGCGAGCTGCTTTTCGCCACGAGACCAGCGTCAAACGCTTCTGGCCGACAGGACGTTCACGGCAACCGTCCTCCGGCCCAGGCGAAACGTGAAAATCTCTCTACCGGGACGCCGCCCACCACAATTTTTTTCACCAACGACCTTCGCGCATGAGGCTGGCGCGGAGGCCGAGGAGAATGCCGGAGTTCATCTCGAGCAGCCAGATCGAAGTTCGGCCGACGGCGGTCAGGCTGAGGATTTGGGGACCGTCGAGGCGGAAGTGGTCCTCCCAGCGATCCTGCCGCGGATTGAATAGGCGGGTGAGGTTCCCGGTATCGGGGTCGAACCTGGCGAGGTGAGGGCCCTCGTAGAGGTTGCAGAAGATGCAAGACCAAGCCAGGTTCTCCATGGCATCTTCGCCTCCATGCTTTCGGGCGATGACATGTTCGACATGGAAATCCTCCGGGGCCATCGCGAAATCCGGCAGATGGCAATATTCGCAACGGCCACCTGCGCGCTGCCGTACCGCCTCGCGCTCGCCCGCCGTCATGCCGGGCTCCGAGGCTGCAGGTGGAGACGCGCCTTGGATTGGAGGATAGACAGCAACCCGCGCAACTGGGCGTAGGTCTGGTACTGGGCGAATTCCTCGGCGCTGAGCACTCCCTCGTTGGCCTTTTCGGCCAGTTCGCGCCGCCGTTCCGGCGTGGGCCCGCCCAACTCAACGGCGAGGATGGCCCGGGCGTTGGCCTCGTTCAAGGCGCCACCCAGTCGCTCCGCGAGTTCGGAGACCAGTTTCTGAGACTGAACCCATTCGGGGAAAGCGGTCATGCCCATACACCAGTACTATGCCCCGTTTGGCCGGAATCGCAAGCGCCGAGTGGGAGGTTATTCCAACCCTCTCTATTTGCCGTTGCGCTGTGGCTCGTTGTTCGCAATGACGGCTTCAGCGCCAAGTTCATTGAGAATTTCGACGCCTCGCACGCCATTGTTCTCGGTGATGATGGCGTGCTTGAGGCCCCTGCGCAAAGCGATGCCCGGCTCATCCGTGCCGAAGCTGCACCCGCGCACCTGCAACCGCCCGCCATCCGCTTCGACGAGGAACATCCCCGGGTTTTTCTCCCGGCCGGTGCTGCTGAGGTAGCAATCAGACAAGGAAACAAAGCTGCGGCTGTGAGAGACCACGCATTGGCGCGCAGGCCCCCAGAAAGCACAATTGACCAGCCGGACCGAGCCGTCGCAGGTCTTTTCCACCAGCACCTCGATGCGCTGGTCGCCGTGCATGCAGACGAACTGGCCGTTGGAGATCAGCAGGCCCATCGGCTGGATTTCGTCCACCTTCACGCACACCTGGGATTCATCGGCGCCGATGCCCGAAAACTGGCCGTTGGCAGCGCCCGACTTGGTCGCGATAAAGTGGTAGCCGTATTTGACCGGAAAGACGAAGGTGTTGTTGACATACTCCCAGTCCGTGCGGCCAAAGATGAATGCCTCGCAGTTCTTCCACATGAACTCATGCACGGGTTTCCAGTCTCCTCCAACCTCCGGGGCCGACCACCAATGGCAGTGGAACTGAACGTTCTCGATGCGGCCGATGTCGCTGCAGGTGTCCACGAAGATGCCGCGGCGCAGGACGCAGCCGTACACGCTGCGGATGCGGTGCCGGACGTTGCCCTCCGGGCCGATGCGGATGCCGTTGTAGGAATTGATGAGCGTGACGTTTTCGACCGTGTTGTCGTGGCCCTGAAGGTGGAAGGTCCAGGCGTAAGGGACGATGTTGGTGGTCTTCTGCTCGGGATACCAAACCGTCAGGCCGCGCACAGCGGAGGAATGGTTCATCTCGAAGAGGGCCGGCCCATCCTCCTGCCCGCGCCCACCCGTGGCCAGGATGATTGAGCCTTTCAAGGGCTCACTCCAGACCGGCGATTCCATGACGCCCTGGAGCGTCACGCCAGGGGGAATCCTCAGGCTGCCTCGGACCAGGAACCGGCCTGGCGGCAGGCAGACCGGCCCTCCGGTCTTGGCAGCTTCGTCGAGGGATTGTTGAATCGCGGCGGTGGTGTCGGCGCTGCCATCAGCTTTTGCACTGGTCAGGAGGCCATGGCGCGGTTGCTCGGTGAGGCCCTCCTGGGTCCGTGCCGCCTCCTGGCCCAGCGCCTGGCCAACGGCCGTTAGAAAGATGAGGAAGAACTCGAAGCTCCGCCAAAGGCGGGCCAACCGGCTCTGATGCGCGCACATGGGCGGAGTGTTCTGCAACGGAGGCGGTTCCGTCAATACCGATTCGCATTGGCCTCCAGAACCAGGCAGGGCCATTGACAAAGTCGCTCGCCGCGCCATTGCGCCAAGGGCGCCAGCGTAGCGCAGGTTTCCAAACCTGCTGAGCCTTTTGCAAAAGTCGGAAAGTTGCAGGATTCTTGAATAATCTGGTCGGCAGATGGATCAAACCACGCATATGCCTGACCTGCCTGACCTGTGGCAACACCTCCAACGCCAACTTTTCCCGGTTTTGACCGAGGAACTCGGGTCCTTGGGGGCCAAGGACCAGCAATTTGTCGAGGTAATTTCGCTGCTGCCTTTGGGACGTTTTCTGCTTCGTTACGAGGGATGTGGGCAGGGGCGACCTCCCCATGAGCGGGTCTGGGTGCTGCACGCCTTTATCGCCAAAGCCGTTTATGGATTTGCCACGACCGAAGCATTGATCGATGCCTTGAACGCTCGCCCCACGCTGCGGCGGCTCTGCGGCTGGGAAAGCTTGGGCCAGTTGCCGGAGCGCTCGACTTTCTCGCGGGCCTTTAGCGTGTTTGCCGCCGACGAATTGCCGCAGCAAATCCACGCGGCGTTGGTGGAGATACACTGTCGGCCCAAGCTGGTGGGGCACATCAGCCGGGACAGCACGGCCATTAGTGTGCCGGAGCGCAAGGCGACCAAGCCGGAGATGGTTGCTCCGCCCCCTGGCAAGGCCTGGCGGCCCAAGAAAGGTGAGGTGCGCCCGCCTCGTACGAAGCTGGAGATCCAGATGGCCCGCTCGCTGGAGCAGAACCTGGCCGACCTGCCGCGGGGATGCGATATAGGGTGTAAGACCGATGCCAAGGGTTACAAGACCTGGTGGCGAGGCTACAAACTGCACCTGGACGTGATTGACGGGGATATTCCCATCGGTGCGGTGCTGACCAGTGCCAGCCTGCATGATAGTCAGGTTGCTATTCCCCTGGCGCAGCAGAGCGCCCAACGGGTTCAGGCGCTCTATGAACTGATGGACTCGGCCTACGACGCGCACTTCATCAAGGACTTTTGTCGGGGCTTGGGACACGTGCCAATTATTGATCCCAAGGAACGGGAGGGCTTCGTGCCGCTGGATCCGGCGGAGCGCCAACGCTATAAGCAGCGCACTGCCAGCGAGCGAGTTAACGGCCGGCTGAAAGAGGAGTTTGGGGCCCGGACGGTGCATGTGCGAGGAGCCGCCAAGGTCATGTGCCATTTGATGTTCGGAGTCTTGGCGGTTGCCACCTTGGGCATCTGGGCTCGCTTGTGTTGACATCCCCACTTTCCATGCCAATGGCCCGCGCTCCACCAGGGGCGTGATGGGAGGCGTATCGCCTGAGAACCCCTGCCTGCCGGCTTGCGGGCCGTTTTCGTTCCAAGCGGGGCGCCAAGCCAGTTCAATGAATAGACACCTGCCTTCCCAACGTCCAACCCTGGATCGACTTTGTCTCCTTCCTCTTTCGTTTTGCAAAAGGCTCTGCTGAGCCTTTTGCAAAAGTCGGAAAGTTGCAGGATTCTTGAATAATCTGGTCGGCAGATGGATCAAACCACGCATATGCCTGACCTGCCTGACCTGTGGCAACACCTCCAACGCCAACTTTTCCCGGTTTTGACCGAGGAACTCGGGTCCTTGGGGGCCAAGGACCAGCAATTTGTCGAGGTAATTTCGCTGCTGCCTTTGGGACGTTTTCTGCTTCGTTACGAGGGATGTGGGCAGGGGCGACCTCCCCATGAGCGGGTCTGGGTGCTGCACGCCTTTATCGCCAAAGCCGTTTATGGATTTGCCACGACCGAAGCATTGATCGATGCCTTGAACGCTCGCCCCACGCTGCGGCGGCTCTGCGGCTGGGAAAGCTTGGGCCAGTTGCCGGAGCGCTCGACTTTCTCGCGGGCCTTTAGCGTGTTTGCCGCCGACGAATTGCCGCAGCAAATCCACGCGGCGTTGGTGGAGATACACTGTCGGCCCAAGCTGGTGGGGCACATCAGCCGGGACAGCACGGCCATTAGTGTGCCGGAGCGCAAGGCGACCAAGCCGGAGATGGTTGCTCCGCCCCCTGGCAAGGCCTGGCCGTGGAAGAAAGGTGAGGTGCGCCCGCCTTGTACGAAGCTGGAGATCCAGATGGCCCGCTCGCTGGAGCAGAACCTGGCCGACCTGCCGCGGGGATGCGATATAGGGTGTAAGACCGATGCCAAGGGTTACAAGACCTGGTGGCGAGGCTACAAACTGCACCTGGACGTGATTGACGGGGATATTCCCATCGGTGCGGTGCTGACCAGTGCCAGCCTGCATGATAGTCAGGTTGCTATTCCCCTGGCGCAGCAGAGCGCCCAACGGGTTCAGGCGCTCTATGAACTGATGGACTCGGCCTACGACGCGCACTTCATCAAGGACTTTTGTCGGGGCTTGGGACACGTGCCAATTATTGATCCCAAGGAACGGGAGGGCTTCGTGCCGCTGGATCCGGCGGAGCGCCAACGCTATAAGCAGCGCACTGCCAGCGAGCGAGTTAACGGCCGGCGAAAGAGGAGTTTGGGGCCCGGACGGTGCATGTGCGAGGAGCCGCCAAGGTCATGTGCCATTTGATGTTCGGAGTCTTGGCGGTTGCCACCTTGGGCATCTGGGCTCGCTTGTGTTGACATCCCCACTTTCCATGCCAATGGCCCGCGCTCCACCAGGGGCGTGATGGGAGGCGTATCGCCTGAGAACCCCTGCCTGCCGGCTTGCGGGCCGTTTTCGTTCCAAGCGGGGCGCCAAGCCAGTTCAATGAATAGACACCTGCCTTCCCAACGTCCAACCCTGGATCGACTTTGTCTCCTTCCTCTTTCGTTTTGCAAAAGGCTCTGCTGTATCGCGGGTTTCCAAAACCCGCAGGCCGTCCGCAAACCTGGGGCGCTCGACATGCCGACGCCCTGCCGATTGGAAATCGGCGATACAGCAGGTTTGGAAACCTGCGCTACGACTTTGTCAACGGCCCTCCAGAACCAGGAGCCAATCACCGTTGCCATCGGCGTTGTTGCCCGGAGGGATGAAATACGGTTGGCCGGAATTGGGGAACGGAGAGCCTTTGATCGTGGAAAAGGTGCCCGCGGCTTGGGTCTGTACCACCGGGCGAAGTAGGCCTCGTTGGGAGCGGACAGGTTGTCGGTGGTGGTGAAGGGAAGGATGCCGTCGTAGGTGGCGCCATCTTTGCGCCCGCCGGTGCCTGGGCGGCACAGGAGATTGATCCAGACCGTGTTGAACCCGTGCGCCACCCGGTTCGAGAAGTAGAGGTCGGCGTCGGCTTCGGTCAACTTGACCATCAAGGCTTGCGGAGCGTTGCCCGCGACGAGGAACGGCGCGCCTTTGGAATCGACCAGGTAGCGTCCATTGGCGCTCTTCTTGAGCGGGTAGGCGGGAGGAGGCTGGACTGTGTTGCTGCTCGGGAGGTCCGCGCTCCGCGCCCGAGGCGGCAGGCACAGCGCGGCTGCCAGAGCGGCGGCGAGGGCGACAGGAGCGGTTTTGAGGAGAGTTTTCATGCCAACGCGTTTTCCTCGAGACGATGGGGCCTTGTCCGAAATGCGGTCAAGTTGAAACAGGATGTGGTAAGCTCTGGATGGCAACATGATGCAACAACTCATCTTGGAAACTGAACGCTTGGTGCTGCGGCCGCTGACGCCAGAGGATGCGCCGACTGTGGCCCGGTTGGCAGGGCGCCGCGAGATCGCCGACACGACCATTTCGATTCCCCATCCCTATTCCCAAGACCAGGCGCGGGAATGGATCGCCACCCACGCCGGCCCAGCCGGCGCGGGAAAGGAACTCGTCTTCGGCATCACGACCAGGCAAGAGGGGCGGCTCATGGGAGCGGTGGGCCTGCGCGAGATTGATACCGAGCACTCTCAGGCCGAGATGGGTTTCTGGACTGAAGTCGAATCCTGGGGCAAAGGCTATGCGACCGAAGCGGCGCGGGCGGTCATCCGCTACGCTTTTGAGCAGTTGAAACTGAACCGGGTTTACGCCCACCACATGGTCCGGAATCCGGCGTCCGGCCGGGTGTTGCAGAAGGCAGGCATGAAACGGGAGGGGTTGTTGCGTCAACGGGTGCGAAAGTGGGGCGTGTTCGAGGACGTGGTTCTCCTGGCAATTCTGCGTGATGACTGGATGAAGCTTGAGGCTGGGCACCGGTGAAATTAAAACCGGCGAGTCACCTCCCTGAAGCCGGACCGGCCTCGGACGTAAACTTGAGCGACCACTTTACCGGGCGGCTCTCTTTCGAATGGATGACCACGCGCAGCCAACCCGCTTCGCCGGGAGCCGTTGGCTTGGGCTCAACGGTGACCGCGGCCGCCTTGTCAGCAGAGGAGACACTGGCCGAGACCAGCTTCCAGCCCTTGCCGCCGTCTTCGAGCCCGGCGATGCGCAGCTCATACGGATCGTTGCCGATGACGCGGCTGGTGCCCGAGAGCACTTTGGCGGAGCCGCTCCATTTCTCGCCGCTCACATCGAGGATGCCCTGGGAGACATGCCGCGAGGTGCTCACCAGCACCGGATGCCCCTCCGCGGCGTGCAGGGCGATGACCCGGCAGGATTGGGCGGGCACTTCACAACTCAATTCTCCGGAGAAAGACCGGGCAGGGGCGTTGGCCCAAAAATCGAACGCAAAGTAACTCTTTGTCGGGTCAAGGCCGGCCTTGGCCGTGGTGCAGGCGATGGCCTGGTCCTCGTTTTCCCAGTTGAACAGGCCCAGCACGTCGCGGCGAACGGCCTGGCGCGTGTCCGTGACGAGCCAAATCCGGGGCATGACGGTATCGAAGTAGTCCACGGGCCGCGCCGTAGCCCCGTGGGCCGGGATGGTGCGTTTGATGATGTCCAGGCGCTCGGGCGGCAGTTGGGGAAGCCAATCGCTGTTGAGATAGAACTGGCCGCTCAAAGCGACCCACGAGGTGATGAGCCGCGCCTGCGAGAGCGGGACGGAAGCGCGAACGTAACTGGGGTCGGGGTCGTTCCACCAGACCCGGCCGTTGAGGAAGTAGAGTCGCGTGCCCCGCACCGGGCCGGTGATGATCGAACCGGAACCGTTGCGGGCGATCTCCTGGCGGTAGTCGCCCCAGCGCTGGCCGTTGTCCGGGCCGATGCGCATCGAGTCCACCAGGCCGAGGCAGCCGCCCAGCGTGCGCATGTTCTGGCTCACGTTGCACCCGGAGAAAAACACGTCCGGGCCGGCGGCCTGGCGCAGCAGCTTCAAGCCGTCGCGGAAGGCCTCGAGGTTGGTTTTCCTGGGATTATAGAATGGCGCGTTGGTGCCGATGTGGTCGTCGCGATAGCCGTCGTTCACGTAAATCTGTTCGGTGGCGGTGCCGGTCCATAGGCCATCCATCTTGAAATAGTTGTAGCCCCAGCCGTGAATCGTGCGGACCATCTCAGCCAGGTAAGCCCGGACCTCTGGCCGCGTGAGATCCAGGGAAGTATTGCCCCACGGCGTCTCGAAGGGCTTGCCGTCGGCGCGCCGCACAAACCAGTCCTGCCGGTCCTTGAACTCCGGGTCCTGGTAATCGCTGGCAAAGGGCAGGAACCAGATGCCCGCCGTCAGCCCGAGCTGCTGGAACTGGTCCGCGACGGGTTTCATGCCGTGGGGATACGGGCCGTCGGGTTTGGCGCGCAGAAAACGGCGGGCGGGCCCGTTCCGTTCCTTGCCGTCCTGCCACTTGTCATCGATCTGCACAAAGGAGAATCCGAACTGCTTGAGTTCCCTGGCCGCAAAGTCCGCCAACTCCACGATGGATTTCTCGTCTGCGGCGCCGCCGTGCGGGTTCGAGTACCAGGTGCAATACCCCGCCAGCGGCAGCTTGAGATGGATGCGGTATTGCCGCGCGATGGCAGCGGCAAAACGCTCCTGCCCCAGGCGCGCGTCCTCAAAAAGGCCGATGGCCAAGGTCTCCAGGCTTGCGGATTCGCCGGCCTGGAGGCGCAGATGGCCGTAGTCGAGCTGGGTCTTGAACCGGACGCGGCCCTCCTGGACTTCCGAGAAGAGCACCCCGCTCCCCCGATCGCTCGTGAGCCAGCCGGCCACTACGCCCCGCCGTGTTGCCGGCTCCGCCAAAGTCAGGAAAAGATAGCTGCCCGGGTTCTGGTCCGGCGCGGTCAGCCCCGCCGTGCCCACGGTGCGCAGTTGGCTGGCCGGTTGGCCCAAATCGAGCGTGAAACTGGCCGGCGCAACGCGCGAAATGTCCGCCGGCGCGGGGCTGTGGTTGCACACTTCGCCGCGGAGCAGAAGGAACGGCAAGCCGTGGCAGAGTTGGAGCGAGACGACACCCCCCTCTGCCCGCTCCACCAGGATGCGCTTGCCGGCGCCGAACACAGGGTCCTTGACGGACTCGATCCGGGCGGTGCCCGCGGCCCCATCGAGCTTGCCCTCCGCGATGAACCTCAGGCCGGAAGCCTTCTCGGTCACGGAAAAGCTCTGGGCGGCATCATCGTATCGGGCCAGCAGCGTTCCGTTTTCGATGGCGAGCGTCGCGGCAGCCCCGGTGTCCAGGCAATGAAACAGACTCGCGAGCGAGACTGACAATGCCACCACAATCCGACGACAATTGGCTGAGGAGGGCTTCATATTGGTCCTGCGTTTCCGCGGGAGTGTCGATGATCCTGCGCCAGAGTGCTGGTTTGCGCGTAACTGTGGGGCAGACCTCTGGTCTGCCGGTTCACGGAGCCTCCGGCTCCGTGTCCCTTGCAGTTGCGAGGCTCGGGGCCAGAGGCCCCTGCAACCGGCAGCCCGGAGGGCTGCCCCACGCGTCCGCACCTGAACAGTTGCGTGCGCGGGAGGGTTCGTGCTGGCCGGATTCATCAGGAGCTACTGCGTGAGCCTCAAAATATAGGTTTCGCCGGCTGGAACCGTGAAACTCGGCGCCAGGTCAGCCTCCAGCGTCAGGTTGCGGATGCCGGCAACCTTGAGGCTGGTCGCCAGCTTCACGTGCTGGTCGCGCTGGCGGTCCAGGTTGTTGACAAAGGCCAGCCAGCCCTCGCTGGTCTGGACGGCGCGGTACTCGAGGCGGCTGACATGCCGGCCGTCCGGGGCCACGAACCGGAGCGGGCTCTGCGCGCCGCGATCCGTAAGGATGGCGCCCATTAGCACGGCCATGCTCTCGGGCATCAGCGGTATAGCCAGGTAGTAGAGGTTACCCTTGTCCAGCGGCACCTGGACGATCGCCGGTTGACCGTCAGGGAACGTGGCCAGGACCCGGTTGTCGCCGCCGACCTTCAGGAGGTGCCGCACCCCCGCGCCCTGCAACTCCACTTCCTCGTGAAAGACGGCGGCTCGGGCCGTCTTGATCTTGGCCTTGGGCACATCGCTGACAACGGTGTCCACAATCAGCCCCATCAGGAACGGGGCCTCCGTTTCTTCGCCACTGGCATCGCGCTGGAGGCCGGTCTTGGCCTGGCCCGCAACGAGCTTCGGGGCCTTCATGCTGCTCACCCGGATGTTCAGCGAACCGAGGTAATCCTGTTTGCGGTTGTACTGGTCGAAGAACCAACTGTTTGGAACCAGGACCACCTGCCCGCCGCCCCGGACGAAATTCAGCACCGTCTGAACCACCTCGGGCTGCTCGTAGGTTGCGGCCGGGATGACCAGCACGCCGTATTGCGCCAGTTTGCCCGCAAGCACCTGCCGGGTAGTGATGAAATCAACGGGCACGCCTATCTCCAGCAGCGCATCGTAGGTCCGGTCCAACTCCAGCAGATAAGGTGTTTTGTCGCCGCCGGTCTCGGGCACTTGCAGCAGCGAGGCCTTCGAGTAGAGCAAGGCTACGGGGGCCCTGAGGTCCTGTTGGAAGGCAAGGATTTCCTTGCGGAGCCGGCGAATGTCCAGGCCGGTGCGCAGGAACCGCTCCGCTTCCTGGAGGGTGCAGTACAAGGCCGGCTGCCGCGGCCATAAAGCACGGCCCCGCCATCGCCCGGTTTATCTGCCCAGCCCCAGTAGAGCGAGAGGGCCGACAACCCGTGCAGGAAGCCGGCCATTGTGTTCCGGTATTCGCTGCCTTCAACCTCGACGATGGCCTTGCGGTTATCGCTGAGCGAGCGGAGGAAATCGACGTACTTGGTCGAGGCCGGCGATTCGTTGATGCAGAAGTCATTGACCTCCTGGGTCAAAGCTTCAACGTCGCTGCCGCTCTCGCCCCACTCCTTGGTGAAGTTGTAGTGGGGAGCGCAGGTGGCCATGGGGATGTCGGGATCGATCTGGCGCTGCTGGGCTTTGGCCCATTTCATGAACTGGGTGAAGCGCCAGAGGTTAAAATCGAGCCAGTCATAGCGCTTGGCGTCATTGGGTTCTCTTTGGCGATAGTCCGGCAGTTGGACTTCGTCAAAATCGTTGTGGCGCGTGTCCCAGGCGGCATTGAGTTTTCCGACGGTCCCGAATCGCTCCTTAAGCCAGGCGCGGAACAGGTCGCGGGTCAGATCGCAGTAGCAGATGTAAAAGTACTCGTAATCCAACAGGCTGACCAGGCGGGTCTTGCTCTGCAATTGAGGCGGCAGGGTTTTGCGATAGGCCTCGACGCAGGCCCGGCGGGTGTGGGGGCTTTCCAGGCAAATCACACAGTTGGCGCCGCTCACGCCTCCGGACCACTTGTCGGCGATGATGTGTCCGCACCAGCCGCCGTCCCAGACGCGGTGGGTGTCCGGATAGCGGTTGAAGGCCTCCCAGATGGGCATTTGCTTGTAATTGAAACGGTCGGCGCCCGGGGCCATGCAAGTGTAAACCCACGTGGTGTGCGAGGCGAAGAACGGCTCGGCCTCCGGGCTGGGACCGCTGTGGACGCTATAGATGAACGTGGGAACATCGCCTTCGCAAAAGTTGCGGCCCCTGAGCTTCATCCGGGTGAAATCAGGCTTGGGCGGCGCCTGCCGGGGTTGGGTCTTGCCCGCCAGCGCGCTGGTGATTTCCTGGACGAGCTCCGGGCCGCGCTTGTCCACATACCGGAGGGTCTCGGGGCGTTCGTCGGGGAAATTCTTCCAGCGTTCATCCAGGCCGACTCGCATCGGGATAGCGGCCGCCTGCCAATAGAGCACGTCGAGGCCCTTGGCCTTGGCCTCGGCGATAAGTGCAGCGACCTTGGCGAACCCCTGGCTGGCCTGTGAAAAAGGGTTGCCCTGCTCGTCAGGCTGGTCGAGGCGCTGCTCGAAGCCGCCATCCTTCAAGAGATTCTCGGCAGCCCGGCCAGCGTGCAGGCTCACCAACAGACTGAGCCATATCAAGGCGGCTGACGAAACGTGGGCGCATCGTGACGCTGCCCCCGGAGTGCGCCCGTCCTCGGGCGCAGCAGCGACGGAGCGGGCAGGCGCGCTGGAGTGTTTGGCCGCTGCCCTGGCTGCGGACGTCGCTGCGCCCGAGGACGGGCGCACTCCGGTCCGGCCCCCGGCGGTGGGGGCAGTGTCGGGATGCGCCCACGGCACGTAATAAAGCAGGCGGAATCGATTCATGTTATTCTCGGTTCGAATGTGCTCACTCGGGCCTGTCAGTTGCCGGGGCCGCTGGCGGGCGGCAGGACCACCAGCGGAGGGACATTCGTTTCCATGCTGACGCGATCGAAGGCCTGCACCTCCGAGAGCAGCATCCCCCAGCCTTTGCGGCCGGCACACGTGATGCGAAGATACCGGGCGCGCACCGGGCTGTGGAATAGAATCCGGTAGGCGTAGGCCAACCGGCCACCCGCGGGCAGATCATCGAAAATGGCGGCCTGGTCCAGTTCCCACGGCACGTAATCGGCCGGCGGGTCGAAGACCTGCCCGAATCCCACCGAGCCCGCGTGGGCGAAGGAGTTGCCGTCGGAAGAGGTCTCCACCTTGATGGTATCCGGAAACGAAAGGTGGAAGCCGCCCTCCTGTCCTGCGTGAATGCGGACTGCGGAAACGGTTTGCTCACTGCCCAAGTCAAGCGTGATGACGGGCGAGACGTCCCGGGCGAACATGACATAAGTCGGCATGTACTTGACCGAAACGTACGTATCTGGCGGGGCGATGATCCCGTCGGTGAGATCACCGCCGCCATCGGGGTTGCGCGCGTCCTGCAGCCCGACGATCGTGTAGGGCCGGCCGAGGGCCAGGTTCTTCCCCCAGCGATAGCGGACCCAGTCCGGTTTAGCGCCAGGTCCCACGTCCTGTCCGTCGGCGTATCCAGCCCTGTCTCCATCCGGTCCGCAGCCTTGGAGATTCATCCGCACCCAGTTCATGGCGGGGTCGCGGAAGCCGCCCACGTTGAAGGTGTACTGGCGCGCGGGCGAGGTCACCAACTCGGTGTGCCGGCGCTCCAGGTCGCCTGATTCGCGGTGCTCGGTCCAGCAGAAAGTCACTTCGATGGGCACGAAGCCCGTGGCACGGGGTTGGTGGTGAACCGTCATCGCGGCCATCTGGATTCCGGGTCCGAAGTAGTGCCTGGCGAATTGCTCGGTTTCAAACTCATACCGCAAGTACGCGGTCCGGGCCGCCGGGGGCACCGAAACCACGGGGCAGTTCACCATCAGGTCGTACGGCATGGCGTCGTCCGCTTTCTGGTAGTCGCGGACGTAGTTCTGTCCGTCCCAGGAATGGAGCAGGGTCACGCGATCCTTGGCCGACTTGACGCAGACCGTGCCGCCGAAGACAAGGTCGGTGATGGGCGTGGGCGTCTCGATTTTCCAAGTGGCGTAACAGGGTGTTGCCTTTTCCGCGGGCCGGAGAGTCGGCTTGTAGAAATCCGGCTGGGGATCGACATCCAGGGATTTCTCCGAACAAACGGTCCGTTTATGATTGCCGCCGACGATGGAAGGCTGGAACTGGATGGTCTGGACCTGGGGACCGAGGCGGACCTGGATACGATTGGGGCCGCGAGTCAACCGGGGCAACGCGGGCCGGTTGAGTTGCGTGACGGTCTCGAGCACAATCGATGAAAGCAGGGCATTGGTTCCACTCAAGTCGACCTTTGCCAGATACTCCGTAACCCCGGCGACCTGCTCCAGGCACTCCGCTTCACCGGAGGGGGCAGCCAAGCCCTGCCAGGTAATCCCGGCGTCACGTGAAATGGAGACCGAGGCATTGGTTCCGCCGAGCCGGATTCTGGCCGAAGTGACGACGTTGGCGGCACTGACCTTGAACACGACCGAACCGGTTTCCCGGAGGGGCCGAACGCCTTCGCGGGTCCACTTCACGCCGGATTCGGAGAAGACGAGCGCGCGCGTTGCCGGGTCACGCAGATCTGGAGCGTAATGCCATTGGCCGTTGGCATGAATGCACCCGTTGGGGTCCACGTCCTGGTTGCCTCGCACCGGCCGAAAGGTGCGGACCCCGCCGCCGGCCAGCGGATGGAAATAGCGGGTGTAATACTCGCGCGGGCGCAGGTTCAGGACGTAACGATGTCCCCACTGTGCGTACAGGTTGGCTTCCTGAATGTCGTTGGGCGGCTTGAAGGAATCGTAGCCGTTGGCCAGCGTCCGCTTGTACTCGACCGGGTGGTCCGAGGCGCAACGCCAGCCCCGGTGGTCGTCCGGAGAGCGGACGGGGTTGGTGCCGCACTCGGGCGCGAAATTCTCCAGGTAGAATCGGGGGTTCTGCTCGATCTCCCGCACGGAGGCCACCTCGCCGCGGTCGTTGAAGCAATAAAAGCTCATCGAACTGTCGAACATGTGCCAGGTCTTCCCGGCATCCCAGGAGCATTCGGAGACGGTGTGATCGCCGAGTTGGACGTAGCGGGCCTTCCAACCCATGCGCAGCCAGAGCGCGTCGTTGACGCCCGAGATGATCCCGCAGTTGCAATAGCCGTAGTCGTTGAACATGCGGATGGGGTCGAGCACGAAATGGCCATCCTCGATGGGGTTGGTAGTCTGCTTGCGCAACCGCTGTGACCAGCGCCAAATCGCGATCGCCTGCTCCTGTGGGCTGCCGTACTGCGAGGTGATCGAACGGAGGTAGCTGTTGATGTCGGTCAGATCGGGCGCGCTGTCGGTGACCATCGTGATATTATAGACGGCGCCCGAAAGGGAGTTGGAGGGGAACGGATGCGATGCCTCCTGACCGAGGGCCGTCAAGCCTGCCAGGAAAACGGCGGCAGCCAACAGAGGGCCCGTGCCGCGCCGCGACCGCCAGCCGGCTGGCCCAAGCCGTGAATTCATACCGGCAGCCATTTGCCTGGCCTTGAATCAATGGAACCCCGCGGTGGCGAGTTCATGGGCTTTTACTAAAGGAACCCGGAGAGAAATGCAATCGGATCCTTCCTCGAGCGCGCAGGACAGGTCTGAGACAGAATTCTTTTGGGGCCTCCAGATCGCAGCTCTCAGAGCTGATCGGGGTCTTCGATCCTTCGTTTCCTTCGTTCGCTTCTGTTCTTTTCGTGCATCCCGCCGGCTGAGCACAGGAACAGAACAGAAGGAAACGAAGGAAACGAAGAGGCGGCCTGATGCGGCGGCATTGATCGGGTCCGTGTCAATTCGTAATTTGTTTTTGCACAGGCCGCGCGCTCGTTTATAAAGTGGCTGTGATGATTGAGCCCGAGCCGCTGCAACAGATGGATCGCACTTACGTCCGCCTTGGCCGCCGCAAATTGTCCTGCTTTTCCGGGTGCGATTATTTCCGCCTGTCCAGCCATCCGGCAGTGGTGGCGGCCGTGCAGGCGGGCGCCCAGCGCTGGGGCCTGAATGTGGCAGCGTTGCGGCTGACCACCGGCAATCACATTCTCTATCAGCGATTGGAGAGGCGGCTGGCCGGGTTCTTCGATGCGGAGGGTGTCCTGCTCACGCCCACGGGCTACATCGCCAATCTCATCGCCGCCCAGGCCCTGGCGGGGGACTTTTCCCATGCGCTCCTGGACGGGGCCTCGCACGCGTCGCTCTCAGATGCTGCGCGGTTCCTGGGCTGCCCGGTGCTCCAGTTCAAGCACGGCGATGCCGCCGGCCTGGAGCGGTTGGTTCGCCGCTGCGGGCGCGGGGCCAGACTGCTGCTGCTGACCGACGGCATGTTCGCGCGCGACGGCACTGCGGCGCCGCTGGCGGACTACCTGGCGGTGCTGCCCGGCAACGCCCGGCTCCTGGTGGATGACGCGCACGCGGCAGGCGTCCTGGGCGCGACGGGCAAGGGAACGATCGAGCACGCCGGCCTGCGGCGCGAGGGCCGTTTTATCCAGACCATCACCCTGAGCAAGGCCTTTGGGGCTTATGGGGGTGCGATCCTGGGCACGGCGGCCTTGCGCCGCCGCATTCTGAAACGCAGCGCGCTCTTCGTCGGCAGCACCCCCGTGCCCTTGCCCATGGCCAACGCCGCGCTCGAGAGCATCCGGCTCCTGGCAGCGGACCCGGGGATGCGCCGGCGCCTCATCCAGAACCAGGCCTGTGTCAAGCTCCGCCTGCGCCAGGCGGGTTGGGCCCTGCCCGCAGCGCCCGGGCCGATTGTCCGCTACGTCCCCAAGAACAGACACGAGGCTGCGGCCTTGAAAGACGCCCTCCTGGCCGCCGGGATTTACCCGCCGCTGGTCCAGTACCCCGGCGGCCCCCGCGACAGCTATTTCCGTTTCGTCATCTCCAGCGAACACAGCCAGAGTCAGGCTCGATGGGCTGGTTCGCACATTGACGGAGTGCCGGGCAGACCCCTCACCCCGGCCCTCTCCCCTTCCAAAGGGGAGAGGGAGAGGCGTCGCGTAGCGACCCAGTGAAGGTAGCCGTGGACCTCGGTCCACGGTTCAGGGCGTAGGAATAGTCACGCGTCGCGTAGCAACGCCTGAAGGCGTCGCGGTTTTCAGGCGTCGCTACGCGACGCGGTTGAGCTTGGGCCATAGGTCCGTGGACTGGAAGTCCACGGCTACCATTGGGCACCGCTACGCGGTGAGCCGGGGGCAGCGCGCGCCTGGCGGAACGACGCTGTGAAGGTACCCGTGGATCTCCCCTTCCGAAGGGGAGAGGGCCGGGGTGAGGGGTCTGCCCCTGTGACGCTCCTGCCATCACTCGAGCATTACTCAACTCGACTGATTTTGATTGCCAGCGGGAGGCGGCCCGGCTTGAAATAGGGCCATGAAAAGAACTTGTGTGCCGGGATGGGGCTGGGTCCTGGCCGCGCTGGCGGCCGGGACGGGACTGGTTTGGGGCGCGACAGCCAACCAGCTTACCGACCAGGAAAAGGCGGCGGGCTGGCATCTCCTTTTTGACGGCCAGACGACCACGGGCTGGCGCAGCTTCAAAAAGCAGAGCTTCCCGGCCAAAGGCTGGACGGTCGAGGAGGGGTGGCTGCACTGCCTGGGCAAGGGCGGCGGAGACGTTATTAGCGAGGCCCAGTTCGAGAAGTTCGATCTGCAGTGGGAATGGAAGGTCGGCCCCGGCGCCAACAGCGGCGTCAAGTACTTCATCACCGAATCGCGCCCCTCGGCCATCGGGCACGAGTACCAGATGATCGATGACGCGCGCGAGCCCGACGGCCTGTCTGGCAACCGCAAACACGCCACCGCCTCGTTTTACGATGTGCTCGGGCCGACCGTTCCCTTGCCACTCAAGCCGGCCGGCGAGATCAACCTCTCGCGCATCCTCGTCCAGGGCAACCACGTCGAGCACTGGCTCAATGGGACCAAGGTCCTCGAGTACGAACTGGGCAGTGATGCCGTCAAAGCCGCCGTCGCCCGGAGCAAATTCAGGAACGTCGCCGGCTTTGGCACGCGCATCAAGGCCCACCTCCTCCTGCAGGACCACAATGGCGACGTCTCTTTCCGCAACATCAAGATACGCGACCTGAGCCTCGCCCGGGGCGGGGGTGCCCAGAGCCCAGGGCGCGAGTGAGTTTTTGGACAGGTGGCGGAGTTTGGCCGCCGGGTTTCCCCTCACCCTGGCCCTCTCCCCATCGGATGGGGAGAGGGTGGACCGTGGGCCATCGGTCGAGGAATCGGAGCCACCAACATTGGCACACCCATGCGGCTAGACCTTCGTCGCAGCCTTTGTCGCGACCTTTGTCGAAGGCCCCAATTCTCGACAAAGGACCCGACAAAGGCTGCGACAAAGGTTGTGCCAATGTTGCGTGGTTCGATTTAGGTTCTTCGCAGAATTAATTCCGCTTTTCCTGTCGGCGGACGCAGCCAAAACGCGGGAATGCCGCGCACTCCCCTGGATTCTGTCCCGGAGGGACACATGAGAATAGCCCAATGCTTTAGCATTGGGTTGGCGTGCCCCAAAACGGTCCAGTCCCGAAGGGACGGCTGAGCGGCCCTGCATTTCAACCGTCCCTTCGGGACTCGACCGCTTCAGGCCCATTACCCAATGCTGAAGCGTTGGGCTATTCTCAGGCATCCCTCCGGGATGAAAAACAAGTGACCAAGGCACGTCCTGTAGCTCATGAACCCCGGTGTAAGGCCAATCGGGTTTCAAAAGGTGAGAATCACGCCTCAATCTCGGCCTCTATTCTTGCACGAGCCCTGCGCCAACAGCCCGCGGCCAGCCTATTGAGGCGGCGGCTCGGGGCGTGTGCTGGCGGGGTGGCGGATGTCCTGGGCCTCGCAGAAATAGACGACTTCTTCGGCCACGTTTTTGGCGTGGTCGGCGATGCGTTCGAGGCTCTTGGCGACGACCATGAGGTGGAGGCAACGCGAGATGGTATCCGGGCTCTCGATCATCCGGGCGGCCAGGAGGCGATGGATTTCCTTGTTCAAGGCATCGACCTCCTTGTCCCGGGGGATGACGGCGCGGGCAGCGGCGGGGTCGCGGTTGACGAAGGAATCGAGGGCGGTCTTGAGCATCTGGAGGGCGAGGTCGGCCATTGGGGGGATGTCCACGGCCAGCTTCAAGGGAGGCTCCTGGCTCAGGTCGCGGGCGCGTTTGGCGATCTTGGTGGCCTCGTCACCGACGCGCTCGAGGTTCTGCGAGATCCTCATCGCCACGGTGACCAGGCGCAGGTCGCCGGCCAGGGGGGCCTTGGCCAGGAGTTTGATGGCCAACTCGTCCACTTCGACTTCGAGCCGGTCGATGGCGCGGTCGTCCTCGCGAATGCGCTGGGCCAGCGGGTAGTCGCGCTCCGCCACGGCCTGCACCGCGCCGCGCACGGCGGCCTCCGCATAGCTGGCCATCGTCAAGAGCTTCTCCCGGAGCCCGCCGAGTTCGTTTTCAAAGTGCTGCATACTCTTGGAGCCTGATTCGCCGGCTTCATCCAAATCGTCCGGTGACGTAGTCTTCCGTTTGGCGTTTCTCCGGGCTGGTAAAGATCTTTGCGGTCGCGCCGTATTCAACCAATTCGCCCAGGTAAAGGAACGCGGTGAAATCGGACACGCGCGCGGCCTGCTGCATATTATGGGTGACGATGACAATAGTGAAGTCCTTCTTGAGCTCGAGGATCAAGTCCTCGATGCGGGCGGTGGCCTGCGGGTCCAGGGCCGAGGCGGGCTCGTCCATGAGAAGGACCTCCGGAGAGACCGCCAGGGCGCGGGCGATGCAAAGACGCTGTTGCTGGCCGCCGGAGAGGCTGATGGCGGGCGCGCCCAGGCGGTCCTTGACCTCATCCCACAAGGCGGCTTTGACCAGGGATTGGGTCATCCGCTCCGCCAGGTCCGACCGGTTGCGCATCCCATTCAAGCGCAGACCGACGGTGACGTTGTCGGCGATGGACATGGTGGGGAAGGGATTGGATTTCTGGAAGACCATGCCGATGCGGCGGCGGATGAGGACGGGCTCGACCTCGGGGCCGTAGAGGTCGGTGCCAAAGAGCCGGACCTGGCCTTGGACGCGGGCGGAGGGGACCAGGTCGTGCAAGCGGTTGATGGCGCGCAGGAAGGTGGATTTGCCGCAGCCGCTGGGGCCGATGATGGCGGTGACGGCGTGAGAGGGGATGTCCAGGGAGATTTGCTTGAGCACGCGGTTGGGGCCAAAGGAAACGCAGAGGTCGCGAACGGCCAAGGCGGCAGGGGCGCCTGGGGCCGGCGCCCGGGCGGCGGGCAGCGGCGCCGGGATTTGCAAGGGGACGATGGGTCTTGCTTCGGTCATAGCCATTTGCCCAGCCGTTCGCGGGTGAGCAGGCGGACGGAGATGTTGATGCCGGCGACCATGAGAAGCAGGACCAAGGCGCCGGCCCAGGCCTGCCGCTGCCAGTTGTCGTAGGGTGAGATAGAGTAGGTGAAGATTTGCAAGGGGAGGGCGGCGATGGGCTCGGACAGATGATGGTTCCAATAGCGGTTGCCAAAGGCCGTGAACAGGAGCGGGGCGGTCTCGCCCGCCACGCGGGCCAGCGCCAGGAGGATGCCGCTAACGATGCCCCGGAGCGCGGTGGGGACCACGATCTGGAGGATGGTGCGCCATTGAGCGATGCCCAGGGCCAGGGCCGCCTCACGGTAGCCCTGCGGCACCAGCAACAGGACCTCCTCGGAGGTCCGCATCACCAGCGGCACCATCATCAGCCCCAACACCACCCCGCCCGCCAGCGCCGAAGAACCCCCCATCGGCACCACCACCAGCGCATAGACCACCATGCCCCAGATGATCGAGGGCACGCCGTTGAGGACGTCGGCCACAAACCGGACCCAGGACTTCAGCCGGCCCAGACCAGACTCGGAGAGGAAGATGCCCCCGCACACGCCGACCGGCACGCCCAGCAACGCCGCCAGGCCCAGCAACTCGAACGTCCCGACGATAGCGTTGGCCATGCCGCCGCCGGCCTCGCCCACCGGCTTGGGCAATCGCGTGAGGAAGGCCCAGTTGACCGAGCCGATGCCGGACTTCAGGACATGGTAGAAGACCAGCCCCAAGGGCAGGACGACCAGCAGGGCGCAGAGGCCGGCCAGGGCTTGCACGAAGCGGCTCTTGAACTTGCGCCAGCGATAGGAGCCGGTCTTCATGCGTTCATTGCGACGGGGTGGAAACCAACGAGGCCCGCAGCAGGAGCCGGGCCAGGGCATTGACCAGCACCGTAATCCCCAGCAGGACCAAGCCGACCTCGAACAGGGCGCT
This sequence comes from uncultured bacterium, assembly GCA_963749495.1. Classification (GTDB taxonomy): domain Bacteria; phylum Verrucomicrobiota; class Verrucomicrobiia; order Limisphaerales; family UBA8199; genus CAVQND01. The sequence goes on along the minus strand of CAVVMW010000006.1, from coordinate 165,453 downwards.
CAGATGAAGGCCGGGCGGCGTTTCGCTGAACTCGTTGGCGACCACGCTCGTGAGCGTGTAGGCGGGGGCAAAGAGCGAGACGGAGATGCCCAGCCCGTTGCCGATGAGCATGGTCACGGCCATGGTCTCGCCCAGGGCGCGGCCCAGGCCCAGGATGACCGCCCCGAGCAGGCCCCTTTTCGCATAACTGAGCACGGCGATGCGCGTCACTTCCCAGGGTGTTGCCCCCAAGGCATAAGCCGCCTCCCGCTGCAGGCCGGGGACCGAGCGGAGGACCTCCCGCGAAAGCGAGGTGATGATCGGCAGGATCATGATCGCCAGGATGATGCCGGCCGAGAGCATGCCCACCCCGAAGATCGGCCCCTGGAACAAGGGAAGAAACCCGAGCGTGGCCCGCAGCCCCGGATACAGCCACGCCCGCAGCCAGGGAACCATCACCGATGCGCCCCACAGGCCCAAAATGACGCTCGGCACCGCCGCCAGCAGTTCAATAAAAAAACCCAGCACCCGGCTCAACCATTTCGGCGCCCACTCCGTCAGGAAAACCGCGCTCCCAATGCTCAGCGGCACCGCCAGCACCAGGGCCAGGCCCGACGAGACCAGGGTGCCATAAATAAAGGGCAGCGCGCCGAATTGCTCGCTGACGGGGTCCCAGTCGGCGCCGGTCAGAAACCGCCAGCCAAACTTGCGCAGGCTCGTCTGTGCGCCGCTCGTCAGTTCGTAGCCGATCAGCACAATCAAGACAAAGACAGAGAGCGCCATCAGCAGGGTCAGCCACTTGAACGCAGGGTCCCCCACGGCCATGCGTGAGGGCGTGGAGCGCGCCAGCGCGGGGCCTCCCCGCGGCTTGGTTAGGGTCCCACCCTCGACATTCTGATGCGCCTGATGCTCCATGCTCTAAGGCTCCCGTCCAATCTCCGACCTTTTTTCGATGGCTCGATGATGCCAGGTTTCCTCCAGAATGCCAGTGACTTAACGCGGCGCCGCGTCGCCTCGACCCCCGCCTGCCTTCCGGCAACCCTCCGGATTGCACCGCATCCGCACAGGGTCCGATTTATCTGACAAGAGCCCCGGCATTGTAGAAAGGCTGGACGATTTTGACATCATGTCCGGGGACCATGAACCGGACAGGCATCGCCGGCCGCGAAGCGTTTTGGAGTGCGCCAGTCCTCTGGCGCTTTTTGGACCCTGGGGACGAGAAAGCGCCAGAGGACTGGCGCACTCCAAAACCTTGCGGGCCACGGGTCGGATCATCGACAGACTCACCTCGTATTGGCGTGCTCCGAAGCCGCTTTGATGCTCTTGACCCGGTCGAGCACGCGGGCTTGGAGGGTCTGCGGCAGGGGGGCGTAATCCAGGCTGGGGGCGATGGCCTGGCCTTTGGTCACGGCCCAAGTCAGGAACTCGACGAGTTTGCGGCCCTTGGCCGTGTCTTTCTGCCGCTCATAGACCAGCAGCCAGGTCGCGCCCGCAATCGGGTAGGCCCCTTCACCGGGCGGGTTGACCATGGAAAACCGGAAGTCGTCCGGGACCGTTGCGGCAGCCAGGGCCTGGGTCACCGACTCGATCGAGGGGTTGACGAACGTCCCGGCTGCGTTGCGGATGCGGGCGCAGGGGAGGTTGTTTTGGTGGGCGTAAGCCAGCTCGACGTAGCCGACCGCGCCTGACATTTGCTTGACCTGGCCCGAGATGCCTTCATTGCCTTTGGCCCCGATGCCCGCCGGCCATCTCACGGAAGTGTTCCGGCCCACGCGCCGTTCCCACTCCTTGCTGATACTGCTCAAGTAGTCGGTGAAGATGAAGCTGGTGCCGCTGCCATCCGAACGGTGGACGACGACCAGGTCCGCGTTGGGCAGCTTAACGCCCGGGTTGAGTGCCGCGAGCCGGGGATCGTTCCAGCGGATGATCTTGCCCAGGAAGATGTCGGCCACTGCGGGACCATCCAGCTTGAGTTGGAGGCTGCCGGGCAGGTTATACGTCACAACGACGGCGCCGGCCACGGTGGGGATGTGGAGGATTTTTCCCGGGGCCTTGGTCAGGTTGGCATCGCTCATCGCGCTGTCGGACGCGCCGAAATCCACGGTTTGATCCAGGATCTGTTTCTGTCCCCCGCCCGAGCCGATGGATTGGTAATTGAATCGGACCGACGGGTCCACCTTCGCGTAATCATCGAACCACTTGGAGTAAATGGGATAGGGGAAGGTCGCGCCGGCCCCGTTGATGAGCAATTGGGCCGGCGCGCCCGACGGGGCCGCCAACAGGCAGGCCGACGCCATGCAGGCCGAGAGCGTTAGTTTCATTTCAGAATCTCCAGGTCAGGTCCAATTGCAGGATGTGGTAGTTGCGGATAGGGTTGAGCTCGGGCATATCCGGATTTTTGCCGCCGGTGCCCAGGCTCTCGTTGATGCGCGAGGCCAGGCCGTAGCGGAAGGTGCTGATGATATTGTCCGTAAAGCTGTAGGCGAAGGCGCTGTAAAAGCCCTGCAGGTTGGCCCGGCCTTCGAAGAAGTCCGAGTCCAGCAGGTTCACGTCAGCCGCGTACTGCTCGACGTGCTGCCAATAGGCGCGGACCTCCCAGGTGTTCTTCTTGGAGGTCGTGCCATACACCAGGCCCAGGTTGCCGAAGCCCGCGCCCAGTTGGTAGGCCTTGTCCTGGCCCTTGAAGACGTGCGGCAGCGGGTTGGGCGAGCCGGTGGTGTGAGTGGCGTCGAAGGCGGCCTGCGCGCGGGCGTCACCGTCGAAATTGTAAGCGAAATCGCCAAAGAGGCGCGTCCCGTACTTGCCGAGCTTGAAATTGAGCTCGGCCGGGACCTCCAGCACAGTGAGGTCGTTGAGGCCACTCTGGTTGGACGGGACGCTGCTAGCCGGGTTGAGGCCGCCGACACCCTCGCCGGTGTAACGCTGCAGGAGGCTGGGAGCGGCGCCTTTGCCTGTATAGACATAGAGGACCGGGGCGGCCTTGAGGGAGATGTCCTTGGCCAGCTTGACAGTGGCCCCGACCTGCCAGGCCAGCATGAAGGTGTCGCCAGAGGGCAACTGGTTGTCCAGGTCGGTGTCCTGGTAAATGAACTGGCCCAGGTTGGCGAAGAGGTCCACCGGGGGCAGGGACCACTTGAACCGCTCAGCCGCGCCTTCCGGGGTGAGGTCGGAGTCCCAGAGCATCGGCGTCACATAGAGCGGCATCGGCATCCTGCCAAACGTGATGTCGGACCAGTCGCTGGGCATCCAGCCCAGGTAAGCCAGGCCCACATTGACCCCGTTGCTGGCCTTGTCAAACGGGGTGCCCGGGCTGTTGGCGGTCCCGCCCACCTTCCCGAAGGTGACCCATGTCGAGCGCGGGTTGGTCGAGGTCTCCACGCGCAGGCCGTAATACCAATTGTCCAACAATTCACCCCGGATTCCCACGCGCGCCGCATACCGGAACCGCTCCCGGTAAAAGGCGTTGCCGAAGGCGCCCGAGCCGGGGGCATTTTCCGCGCCCCGGTATTCATAGCGCATCCGCAGGTTGCCATACAGGCCGATGCTCTTGATGGCCTTGTCTATCCGCCATTTCGAGCCGCTGGGCGGGTTGTTGGTTTGGGTAGTCTCGCTCAGGAGTTCCTTCGCTTCCTTCTCGGTCAGAATGCCCTTCTGGACCAGCTTATCGATCAGGGCGCCGGCCGATTGTGCGTGGAGGTTGCCGACACAGGCCCCCGAGGCGAGCGCGGCGGTCATCACTGCCGCGCAGGTTCTTGATTTCTTCATTGAGGTGATGTCTTGGTTTAGGTTCGTGCTGATAGTTCAACTCACTCGACCGCCGAAAACCTCCAATAGGCGCGTTACGGACATAAGTCGGTTTTGTTACAATCCGGTGACAACGCGCCGGCCCGGGCATCACCAGAAACGAATTGCCTCCCGGACCCGCAGGACTCAATATGGGGGCGATCGGTTCGTCCAACATTTTCAAACTGCCGGCATATGGAACCACTTGCCGATTCGACAGGAGAAGTGGGTGTGCAATCACCGAGACCCGCACCCACGCCGAGCTGGTGAGTGGGAGAGGCCACCATGCCACTCTGGTCGAGCGCCAAACCAGAGGGCTGCTCCAGCATCAGGGCCGAAGGGCAGACCTCCCCTTGGCAGAGGTCAAAGTCAGGCGGCTGTCTTGAGGCTCTCCAATCGAGCCAACCACTGGCCAAAGTGGGGGCACCGGGCCCGGAGGGTTGGCACGCCGATTGCGCCAGCGGCTGTCGCTCCGACGAGAACCTTCAGTCGCTCATATCGTGGAACGTGGTTGATCAGCCGCTTGCTCGGGGCGGTGGCCGGGTTCTCGTCGATGTCCTCCGGCGTTTCAAAGCAAGCCACCTCCTCCTGGAGTTTGCCCACTTCCCGGGCGCTGTCCTCAATGCGAGAGGACAATTGGTGAAGGCCACAGAAGAGCAGCGTCTCAAACTCATGGAGCTGAAGGTAGGGGATGAACCGCGGACAGGAGATCTCATTTGCGAGCGCGATCCCGAACTCCGCCACGCGTTCGGCGGGCTTGGTCTTCTTGTTCGCCTCCTTCCACCCGGGGTAGTCGCTGGGCAGAGCGTACAGATCTATCATCGTAGAGAGGCGCGCCTCGGGGTGGGCGTCCTGCCTGATGAGGCGAAGAATGTCGCGCCTGAGGCGTTCGAAACCCGGGGCGCCGCCGCGGGCGCCTAGTTTGCGATTAGTCAGCACCATGCGCGGGCGCACCTCCACCTCGAAGTTGGCGAGATGCGGCTTGAGGGTCTCATTGGCGAATTTGAGCTCGGTTTCACCCTCGACCGTGAGGTAGAGCCGAATCCAACTCATGGGCGCCCTCCGATAAGGTTCTTCTCCCAGATCTCGCTAAGGGTGTACTCGTCAAGCCAATCGCCCAACCGGCCGGTGCCTAGCCGCTCGAAAGTGGAGGCCTCATCCTCCATGTTGGCGACGATGACGTCCTCTGGCTCGATCAAGTCCACGAGGGCGGCCGACTGAGTCGCAACCAGGATCTGGGTAAAATTGGCGGCGTCCTGGAGCATGGACGCGAGGAGTTTGATCGCATAGGGATGGAGGCCGAGTTCCGGTTCGTCGATGATGATCATGGCCGGCAGGACATCCCGAGGTTGGAGGAGCAAGGTCGCCAGCGCCATGAAGCGGAGCGTCCCGTCGGAGAGTTGATGGGGGCCAAACTCGTATTCCGAGTTCTTGGCGCGCCAGCGGAGCATTACCTGTTGGTCGTTGTCGCTCAGGGGTGTGAGTTCAAAGTCCTGGAAGAAAGGGGCCACCAGCCGGATCGTCTCCACGATTCGTTGATACTCGTGCGGATGATTGGTTTGAATGAAACGGAGTACGGGTGCCAGGTTTCCCGCATCTGCGTAAAGGAACCGGGCGTCCTCGATTGCGGCCCTGCCCCTCAGGTGCGACTCTGCGGAGGTATCGTGGAACTGATAGGCCCGGAACCGGGGAAGCATGGAGCGAAAGAACTTCACGGTGGGGTTTGCGGCGTACTCCGGCATTAGCAGCGCGCTTTCTCTATGGCCTGCTCCGAGCATTGTCAGCGGGCGCTCGAAGGACTCGCCGGCGGGCTGGAATCGAATGGATTCCTCGGCGAAGATGAGGGTGTCCGGGGCGGCATGGAAGAGGCGGCAGTGATAAGTGTTACGCCCACGGCCTGTCTCGAACGTCATGGTGGCGCTGCACTGTGGAGTGATCTTGGGGCCGTAATGGAGCAGAGAGCGGGCACCGCCGGCTCGCCCGATAAACACCTGCAAGGCGCCAGTCATCGCGAAGTTCAACAGCTTGAAAAAGGAGAGCAGGTTCGATTTGCCCGAACCGTTGGCTAGGGCGCGGCTTTCCTGGTAAGGGCGCCATTGTGGGGGAAGGGGTTATCACTTTTTGCGGGACATCCCCTCCGCACTTTTTTACAGTGCTGGGATGGGAAAATCAAAACGACGACACCTTTCGCCGGACGAGCAGCAGATCCTCGAACATCTGCAGGTCCGATTGTTGGCTGCACCCAAAGATACGGCTCGGTGTGACCAACTCATCGTCGAGCACCATTACCTGCACGAAGCCACGCTGGTGGGCGAACAGTTGCGCTACGTCGCCACCTACAAGGGCCGGTGGCTGGCGCTGGCCACCTGGAGCGGGGCGGCCTTTCACATCAAGGACCGCGACGAGTTTATCGGCTGGGATTCCGAACAGTGTCGGCGGCGGCGCCCGCTGCTGGCCAACAACTCGCGGCTGCTGGTCTTGCCGGAGTGTCACAGTCCTAATCTCATCAGCCGCTTTATGAAGCTGATGCTGGAGCCCCTGTCCCAAGACTGGCTGGGGCGGTGGGGACATCCCCTGGCTTTGGTGGAGAGCTTTGTTGATCCGCAGCTCTATCAGGGGACCGCCTACAAGGTCAGCGGCTGGTTGCACTTGGGCAAAACGGCCGGTTGGAAACGCGATGCGGCCGATTTTTACATCAAGCACGATGCCCCAAAGCAGATCTGGGTGCGGGAACTGGTCAAGAAGGCCTGCCTCAAACTGCGCGCGCCGCAATTGCCCCCCGAGTGGGCGATGGTGGAGGCCGCAGCCAGGGCGCACTGCACGACCCCGGTCAAAGAAATCCGCAGTTTGATGGATTCGGTGCGGCGGGAGTTGCCGGAGTTTCGCCGTGCCCAAGCCCTGGGCTATCCGCTGGCCGGGATGATCACCGAGGCTAAGAGCAACGAGATCCCGGCGGCCCGCCAGGTGCTCAAGCGCCTGGACCTCACCGGCAAGATCGTGTTAAGCGACGCGGCGCACACCCAGGTGGAGACCGGTCAACAGATCCTCTACGAGCAAGGGGGCGATTACCTCATGACGGTCAAGGGCAACCAACCGACCCTCCAAGCGACTCTGCAAGACCTGTTTGAAAAACGGGCCTTTCCCCCCTCAGGCCTGCCTACCGGCAGGCAGGCCAGCCCGCGCACCCGAGTCTTGAGGCGCGAGCACAATCGGGGCCGATTGGAAATTCGTTTCCTGCAATGCCTGGAAGTGAACCCCAGCCAGGTGGGCTTTCCGGGTGCCCGCTTGGCGGCTCGACTGGAAACCCGAGTCAAACGCGGGGGCGAATGGACCCGCGAAGTGGTGTTTCTGTTGAGCAGCCTGACGCTGGAGCAGTTGCAGGCCCTGGGAATGCTCCAGCTCAAACGGCACTACTGGGTCATTGAAAGCCGACTCGGCAGGATCTCATGGTGGCCGGCCTCATGCCGCCGTGTGCCACCCAAGTCATTGTTACGCACGTATTTGTGCCCGATAATGCCGTACCGGGCGGGACTCAGACCGACCAATGCGGGCCCTGCCAGTCGAAGGCAGGATCCAGATTGTGGGGCCTCGCCATTCCGCTGCCTGGGAATCAACAACTTGCGTCAAAAACACAAACTTGTCGGATGAGGCCAAAATACTTCGATCAGGTTATTGCGGGCGGCGGCGCGGTGGTGGTAGAATCCCCGCGGTACGCCACCTGCCATCCCGTTGGCGGCAGACCGTTTGAACGACACCAAGCACGAAATCGAAAACCGAGAGAACGCATGAAAATCAACCTCCTTTTGTTCCTCGGACTATTGGCCGCGGCCCCTGCTTGGGCCGATTACCCGGCCACCGTCCTGGCTGACAATCCGGCCGGCTACTGGCGTTTGGGCGCCTTGCCGGCTAACAACATCACTACCAACCTGGGCTTCATCGGCTCGGCGGGGGACGGCACTAACACTGGCACTCTCGCTCTCAACAGTGATTCACCAGTCATCGGTGGCAACAGCTCGTCGATGAACTTCGATGGTGGCGGACTCATTGCTCTGCCCTACAGCCCCTGGTTGACCACCACAAACGCCTTCTCCTATGAGGTTTGGTATAACGAAGATCCGGGCTCCAGTGGCATTCGCTGCCCGCTCTGGTTCCGCGATGAACCTGTGCTGGGCGACACACGTGGGTGGGTGCATTATATGTGGGACGGTTGGGATCCAAGCTGGAACGGGGCCCGCGGGAACGTCTTCCAATCCTCCGACGTTTTCACCACCTGGAACGGCCTGGGCTCGGACACTGTGTTTGCCCAAGGCGAATGGCAGCACCTGGTGTGCACCTTCGACGGCAAGAAAAAACAGATTTTCCTGGATGGCGTCCTGATTGCCGTCAGCACCACCGCCGTGTTGGAGGTCAAGCCGGTTCGGCGGGCAGTGACTACCATTAGCAGCACCTCCTATCCCTGGCTCGGCAGCCTCTGCGAGGCGGCCATTTACACCAACGCCCTGCCGGCCGACCGCATCCAGGCGCACTGGCTCGCCGCCGTGGGGACGAATCCACCCGCGATTGCCGCCACATTTGTAACCGAGCCAGCGGGTGCCACCAACTTCGATGGCAGCACGGTCACCTTGAGCGCCCTCGTTGTCGGCACCCCACCTTTCACTTATCAGTGGCTGGAGAATGGCACGCCCGTTTCTGGCCAAACCAACGCCACCCTCAATCTCTCGCCTGCGCGCATCAGCGACTCCGGCGATTATGTTTTGCAGGTGAAAAACAGTGGCGGCACCAGCACCAGCAGCGACGCTTACGTCGAGATCGTCACCGCCCCAGCGAGCATTGTCCAGGGGCCGGTGTCGGGGACACGGTTGCAAGGCGCCAGCGCGACCTTGACTGTCGATGCGGGCGGCTCGCTGCCGCTGTCCTACCAGTGGCAGTTTAACTCCACGCCTATCGTCGGCGCCACGAATGCCAGCCTGACGCTCAATGACCTGCAACCCTCCGCGGCCGGCAACTACAGCGTGACCGTGACCAATGCCGCGGGCAAGGCGACCAGTCCGGCCGCCAGCTTGACGGTGGTGCCAGCGTCTGGCAGCTACGCCGCCACCGTTGTGCGTGACATGCCGGTGGCATATTGGCGCCTGGACGAAACCAATACCACCGCTTATGACCTCGCCGGCGGCCACGATGGCACCTACGACCAGGGCCTCAACCAGGGCGTGGCCGGGGCCATCCTCGGCGACCCGGACACGGCCGTGAACTTTCCGGATGGCGCCGGCATGAACTTTCCGGCTCACAGCGGCATCTTCGTTCCCTGGAGTGCCGATCTGAATCCGTTCACCGGCTTCAGCGTGGAATTGTGGGCCAGACCGGACCCCTACGGCGCCGGGAGCGAACGCGCGCTCTTCGCCTCTCGCACCACCTCCAGCGGCTGGGCCTACGGTTATTACCTGTCCGCCAATACCTCCGACCAGTGGGAGTTTGACACCGGCCACAAGACCTCTGGCGTCAGGATGATGACGGCCGGCGCCACTACCACCCAGGCCTGGTGCCAAATCATCGCCACGTTTGACGCCAGCACCGGCAGCAAGAACCTGTACCTGAATGGCCAATTGGCAACCAACTCCATGGAAGCGATTGGCACCTTCGCCCCCAACAACTCCGTCAACGTAGGCAATACCAGCGACCAGGGCATCGGCAAGACGACGGCGTTCGACCCCACCGGCGAAGGGACGTACTTCTACGGCGACCTCGATGAAGTGGCTGTCTATGGGTACGCGCTCTCGCCCGGGCAGGTTGCCCAACACTACGGCGCAGCCACATCGCCGAAGCTGTCAATTGCGGCCGCCGGCGACAAGGTGGTGATCACCTGGAACCTGGGGCTGTTGCTCCAGGCCAGTGCCCTGACCGGCCCGTGGTCCACCAATACCACGGCGGTTTCGCCGTGGACCACCACCCCCGCCGGCCCGCACCAATTCTTCCGTGTGCTTCTGCCATGACCCGGCAAGCAGGCCGCGGCCAGCAGCCCCCGCGGCAGGGCGGTGAGGAGGGGGCGGAGCTGTTCGGGAGGCCAGCCGCGGTTTTAGCCGACGTCCACGTAATACTCGGCCAGGGCTTTGGCCTGCTGGAGGCGGTCCCAGCCGGCCCAGGCAATCGCCGGGCTGTCGCCCGCCCTCGCGCTGGGCGCGGGGATGGTTCACCCCGCGCTCCTTGGGCACGTCGAGCTTGTGAAGAGGGCTGGGGCTGGCGGTTTGGGCTCCTTCCTTTGCGGCTTTGCGTGAGCCCTATTCCGACTGGGTACGGCTTAGCGCTCGGCTGGTTCTGCTGTCCCCTGCGCCAGCGAAAGGGTGGGAGAGCGCTTGCGATAGAACTGTCCTTTGTGCCGGCGCAAAAGAAATTCAAGGGCCAATTCAGGCGGCGCGTTCCGTATCAGAAAGGCCTCCGCCAATGATTCGGCCCCGTGTTCGCTCGTCAACCCTCGCACAAACGCCGGGCTGATCGCCGCGTCCGTCATGAGGTGTCTCAGGGCGTCCATCTCCTCGTCGGTCAAGCCGGCGCCCTTCTTCTTGCGCAACCCGGACAGCATTTGATTGAAGCGGGGCAAATACTTCTGGCCCTCGTCCGGATTGGAGAACGCGGCGATGCCTTGGTCATGGTTCAGAAACTCCGGAGGGAAGATCATGCGCGGGCGCGGATGCTGCAGGCCGTGCTCCCGCATCACGCGCGCGACGGTGTCCGGGTCGGCTCCCCGCCATGCCGCCTCCAGGCTCCTTTGCTCGGCTGCGGCCAAAGTCAGGCCGTCGGGATACACCACCAAATCGCCCCCGTGACGGGCATTGAATTTGGCGTGGTTTTCCCTGGTCAACTCCAAGGTGCGCATTCCGATGAATTCGGACACCCGTTCCAAAAATATTCGGACAGTTGTCGGAGCGTAGCGTAGCCTGGCTAGCGCGCTTGTTTCGGGTGTGACAAACGCAATTGGGACTCAACCGGACACACGAGCAATCATCAATACTGACCGGCCTGATCTCCACTTCCGACTGGTCCGTGTTCGACCCCATTTTGCTCCGAAACGGACCCATTTTTGAGCGAGTAGCATCAAATGGCAGTATCAAATGGAGACATCAGTAATACTGTCCATAATGCATTATTTATTCATGTTTGCTAATGCATATCCGTTTCCGAGGTGCGCTCCTGAGGGTTTGACTTCCTGAATTTCGGGCCAGGTAGTGCTCAAACTTGGGATTCTTCTGGAAAATCCTCACCAATTGGAGAGGAATTTGGCTCGGCAGCAAGAACACGTCACCGTTGAAGTTCGCTTGGGCTCCCACCAAATTGACCTTCACCCTCCCTGCAATCAATCAACGCCCAGGGGAAATGTGCCAGATTGCCCCATCGTCACCGGTGCTTTTGCCAGAAAAAGGAGCCAGTCATCACGGTGGACGACCGAGAATTGCCCTGGCGTGATCTTGGCCGGTTGATTCGCGGGTAATGGCGGCCTACTGAGCGGGGTCCCGCGGTCCTCTCTCGCGTGGTGGTACCCGCGAGATACGCCCGGCCTTACACCCGCAAGGCGGTTAATCTTGACTTTAAGCAGGGACTATCCATCATTGGCGTAATAGCTCCAGGCCCGATGTGTGCGCGACCAAAGCCCGTGCGTGGCGGCCGCGCGCGGCGCCAGACCACGGCAGCCGGCGCGCGCAGCCGGTGGTCCTCGCACAGTCTCAGCGGGCTCGTTTCCGTGACGGTCTTCTTCGTTGTGTTCTACGTCTGTCTGTGGCGGGGCGTGGACGTGAAACTCATCTACCACGTCGGAGGTGAGATACCCGACTTTCCCGTCTTTTATTGGGGATGGGATTTTGCGCGGGAGTTGCTCCCCTACCCCGGAGGCGGTGGGGAGTATGTCGCCAGCTTCCTGATGCAGTCCCTTTACCACTCCTGGCTGGGAGCACTGGTCCTCACCGGCCAGGCCTGGGTGCTTTTCTGCGCAGCCAAAGCCTACGCGCACGCCGTGGGCCTGGGCTGGCCGGGATTGGCAGCTTCCGCAGCGCCCCTGCTCTTGCTCTGGCTTTATGCCAGCTATTGCCACTACGCGCCGGCGGTCACCAGTCTGGCAATGGTCTCGCTTTCACTTTGGCTTGTTGTTGGCCTCGGCGCCGCCAGGGCCTGGTTGCGCCTTGGAGTGGTGTTGGTCTTGAGCGCCCTGCTGTACCCGGTGGCTGCGGGCGCGCTGCCGGTTTTCGCGCTCGCCGCCGCCTTGCTGGAGTGGCGGCGTGGCGGCCGGGGGTGGCCTCTGCTGCTGCTGGTGGCGGGCGCGGCGGTGCCGTGGGCCGAAGGCGGGCTGTTGTTCGGCCTGGCTTCCAGCGAGTCCTGGCAATCGCTGCAGCCGATTGCGCCCGAGCACCACACGGGGCTTGAGGCCGGATTGACGCCTCTGTATCTGCTTTTTCTGCTGTTGCCCGGCCTGGGGCTGGCCGGCTTGGCCCGACGGATCTCAGTCCCATGCATTTCACGCATTGTGCGCCAGGCCAGTTCATCCAACCGCCTGCTCGGTTCCTTGTTGTCCGGGACCGCACGAATGGGCAGATCGCCGCTGGCGCAAGCGGCCGGGACAGCGATTGCCGTGACCGGCGTCTTCTACACCGCACAGGACCGCCAACTGCACTCGGTATTGGCGGTCGATTACTTTGCCTGCCACCAGATGTGGCCGCAGGCGCTCGCAGTGGCCCCAGACTGTCTGCGCAACCCGTTCGTGGCCGCTACGGCTGCCCAGGCCGCCTGCCACACTCACCAACTGGTCCAGCGGCTCCCTCGACTGCGAAACCCGAACGACTTGCTGCTGCTGGACCGCAAAGAGCTGGGCCACTGGAAACAGGTTCAGCTCTACTTGGACCTGGGCTTCGTCAACCAGGCCCTGCACCATCTGGCCGAGGCGGTCGAGTTTTGGGGCGAGCGGCCTATGCTCCTGGAACGGCTGGCGGTTGTGAACCTGGCGATCGGGAACATCCCCACCGCGCGGATCTACCTCGAGGCACTCGCCCGCGTCCCCTTTCATGGCTCCTGGGCGCGTGCGTATCTGGGGCGTCTGGCGGCCGACCCCTCCCTGGCCACCGATGCGGAAGTGATGCGCCTGAGAGGGCTGATGGTCCTGCAAGACACCGCGGCCCAACTCGGGGTCGAGGCCCAATTGCGGCTCTTGCTGGCCGCCAACGGCCGAAACCGCATGGCGTTCGAGTACTTGATGACGTGGTATCTGCTCTCCAAGGACCTGGATGGCTTTGTCCGCGCCTTGCCGTACCGGCGGAACTTCGACGGGCTGGAGTTCTCCCCGTTGTGGCAGGAGGCCCTGGCCCTGTGGAGGCGGGGGCAGGGCCAGAATGCAGCCGTCCAGGCCGCTCTGCCCGGCCCCGAGATGCAGCAGCGCGTGGACCAGTTGCTCCGGGTCTTTCAGGAGTGCCGGGGCAACGAAGCAGCCGCTCGCGCCCGGCTCCAGGACGATTATGGCGAAAGTTATTGCTACTACTACCTCCTGCAGCGCTGAACCGCGCCGTTGGGCCTCTACGCTCGGCCTCGTCGTCGCGGCCGCGCTCCTTTGCACAATGCCATCGCTCCGGGCCAACCCGCCCCTTGCCGCCGAGGGGCCCGCGCCGGGGCAAACACTCCATATCCACCCGGACTACACGGACATCACAATCCCGCCCAACATCGCGCCGCTGACCTTCCTCATTCAGGAGCCGGGTTCATCGTTCTACGTCAGCCTGCGCGGCAAGACAGGCTCGCCCCTCGAGGTGCTACTCCAGCAGTCCAATCATCCGGCCCTCGGCCACGGCTTGGCGCCGCCTGCTCAACGCCAACCGGGACAGTCCGTTGCGCATCGAGGTGAGCGTGCGCTGCGCGGACAAGCCGTGGCGCAGGTTTCCGGCCTTTACCAACTGGATAGCGGCCGAGCCCATCGACCCTGTCCTGATTTACCGGAAGATCCACCCCAGCCACAATTCCTGGCACACAATGGGACTCTACCAACGGGATCTGCAGAGCTTCACAGAAACTCCGCTGCTCGAGAATCGGCGTCTTGCCAACGAGTGTTGTCATTGCCATGCCCTGCGAAACAACGACCCGAAGTACGGCACGATCCTGATCCGGAGCAGCGTGTACAAACACAGCGTGCTGGTGATCAGCAACGGCGCGCCCACAGCCATTCAGGGGCTGGCCGGCTTTACTGCCTGGCACCCCTCGGCCCCCATCCTGGTCTCTGCCTTCAGTCAACCCCGGCTCCTGCTCCATACCGCCCGGCGAGGGGACATGCGCGAGATTGGCGAATTGGAGGGCTGGCTCGGGGCGTGGCGGCTGGGAGCCGAATCGGTCACCCGGGTCCCAGCGGGTGACCCGACACGCCTGCTGGCCTTTCCCACCTGGTCGCCCGACGGCGCCTATCTATACTATTGCAGCGCACCCAACCTTCTGACCAACCCCGCCAACAGACTGACCGGGGCCTATGCCAGGACGAGCTACGACCTCATGCGCATCGCGTATGACACCGCCCGGGCCCGCTGGGGCGAGCCGGAGATCGTGCTCTCCAGCCGCCGGCTGGGACTGAGCATTGCCCAGCCACGCATCAGCCCGGATGGCCGCTGGCTCTTTTTTTGCGGCACCGCGTCCGGCTGCTGGCCCACTTACGACCCGAGCAGCGACCTCTACGGCATCGATCTCGGCTCCTCCAAAACCAACGGGGAGTTCGGCTGGCGCAAACTCGAACTCAATTCGCCCGAGTGCGAGTCCTGGCTGAGTTGGTCCTCGAATAGCCGCTGGGTGGTTTTCAGCAGCAAACGCGTCAGCCCTCTGTTCAATCGCCCTTTCCTGGCGCACGTATCCGCCGACGGTCACTGCAGCAAGCCCTTCATCCTGCCCCAAAGTGACCCGGCTTATTACGATTCATCGCTCAAGACCTATACGATTCCCACGCTGGCGACCGGTCCCCTCTCAGTCCCTCAAAAGGAGCCTGGTTGGGGCCATCAAGGGACCGCTGAAGCGGGCGCTGGCCCTGCCGCCAGCCACAGGGCCTAAACCCCGGCCGACAGACCCCATCTACCAATAAGCTGCGGTTCGCGAGTGGTGAGGAACGAGGGGCGAGGGGCTGCCGAAGCCTGTGGCTTGGCGGTTCAATAAACTTCCGTTACGACCCCGACGCCCAGTTCTGCCAAACGGCCGACCCGCCCCGGATGGTGGAAGAAATGCAGTGGCTTCGGGTTGTGCGGATCGGTGGGGGCGGCCCCCCTCCCCAAGCCGGCGGCCACTCGTGGGTCGCCCATGGCTACAATCAGGGCACGAGTCCCACGCAGTTTCTCATGAATCTGGGCTGGGGTGCGACCAATTCATCCTGGTACTCGCTGGACCAGGTTTTTCCGAAAAACCAGGACATGACGATTCAGATGGCGCCCATGAACGTGGTGAAGTTCGTCGGGGCGGCTGTTTCGGGCCATGGTTCCCCGGCCGCTCCTTACCTTGGCATCGAGGAGGCCCTGGCCAATGCGCCGGATGGCGCGACGCTCATCTTCAAGGCCGGCTCGGACAACACCTTCGCCGCGTCCGCGCTGACGATCGACCGGCCGCTGACCTTAAAAGCCATGGGGGCGACTATCCGCAAGCAATAACCCGCGGCGGCGATATGAGATTCCAAGGATGGTCCAAGAGCCGTTGGCAAAATCAACCGCAAAGAAAGCAAAGATCACAAAGAAACGCCTCGATTCCCTTGGCTTTTGCGTTCTTTGCGTTCTTTGCGGTGAGCAAGAATCGGAATTCCGGGACGGACTCCTTCGCTGTCAAAAAGCGTGACCGATCTGGACGAAGCATCCGACATCGAGAATTCAGTAGTGAGCTGCCGAACCACGCTATGGGTTGATCCCTTTTCCGGCCACCTTCCTGCTCTGCCTCGCGGCCCAACGGGCCGCCAGAATCTGGCCCAGGGCTGAGCCCGTCAGGCCGATGCCCTGGGGTTTCGCCAAAAACCCGGGCCGCGCGCCCTGAAAGGGCGCCAGAGCCCTGTGGCGCCCTTTCAGGGCGCGCCTAATTTTCCGGGCGGCATGTTCGGACCGGCTGGTCTAGGGGGCGGGGGGTATGGACCTGCTACAGTGCTACACGGCCCATCGAACCGGGGGATTCTTGAGGCCGGACCCGCAACGCGACCCGCAACAACGCGCTACGGCGCCGGTAAAATCGGGGGATTTTTGCGGGGACGGTTTTTGTTCAGACCTCAGTAAAACCGGCACGTTACCGTCCTGAGAACCCCAAACCGGTTTCCCCGGACAATCGCAAGGCATCTCCCGTGTCCAGTGCGTAAGTCGTTGCAACTCAAGGGGGATTCCCCAAAAGTGGGGAGACCTCCTGCGATTGTTGTTGGAATTGGTTTTGGTGTTCTCCAAGAGGGAAACCGGCCGATTTAGTGAGGTCTGTTGTTTGACACGGTGGAAGTTGATGCCACCTCGGTAAAATCGAGCTTCGGATGGAGGGGCAGGTGGGCCGGGCGCACGTGAAGGGGTCTTAGTTTAGGAGGCAAAAACACCGTCGTAGCCGGCCCTTGTGTCAATAGTTTTGACCCCTTTTAAAACAACCCAAACTATGGCTGACCCCTTTCAACGAAGTCATCCATCGCGACAAACTCCCCGATAACGCCCGCCAGCTCGGCCAATTCCTCAAGTCCGGCCTGGAGCAGATCTCCGAAAAATTCCCGGCCCTCATCAGCGCCGTCCGCGGGCTGGGCCTCATGCTCGGTGTCGAGTTGGCCCCCAACGTTCCGAACCTGCCCGGCGACCCGGCCCGGACGCAGTCAGTCCGCTTCGCCAACCTCCTCGATCAGGCCGGTCTGCTCACCATCCCCGCCGGCCCGCAGGTCCTCCGGTTGCTGCCCCCGCTGAACCTGCGCCAGGCCGAGGCCGAAGAGGCCCTGGCCATCATCGAGAGCGTGTGCGCCAGGCTGGCAAGGTGAGGGGCGAGGGGCGAGGGGCGGAAGGCTGCGATTAAAAGCCTCGGGCATGTGGCCTGGGAGTTTTGTCCCGGAGGGACATCTGACAATAGCCCGGCGTTTCAACGCCGGGGAGGCCAGGAAAGGGATCCTCGTCCCGAAGGGACGGCTGAGAACGCTCCTTGCTTTCAACCGTCCCTTCGGGACGGACCTGCTTTTCGGGTCCGCTAACCCGGCGTTGAAACGCCGGGCTATTCTCGGAAGCCCCTGCGGGGCAAAGGGGCGCCGGCGGCTGACCGACAATTCTAATCGCGCCCGGCGCGCAAACCGGCCCGACGCGTCCGACCCATCCGGCCAGTGCCCGGATGCTCTACGGTTTGTCCGCGGCCACGCCGCCCAGTTTCTTGAGCCGGATATTCCGGTATCGCACGAACTGCTTGGTGAAATCGCCGCCCCCGTGTACCTGCAGGGCAATGCCGCCGGCGTCCGGGTGCCGTTTCTGCGTCTCCGTCCACTCCATGAATTTCACCCCGTTGACCCAGGTCGTGATCGTGGGCGGGTTGTTCACGATGCGCGCCCGGATCTCGTTCCACTGGCCATGACGCCAGAAAAACGGCCACGACTCCACCAGCACCGGCAAGGCCACGGGCGAGTTGGTGCGCGGCACGATGACCGTCACCTTGTCCGTGAACGTGAAATTCAGCACCGCTGGCTTGCCTCCCAGCCGCCCTTCGCCGTAGATGCCCCCCAGGTTTCCCCGGGCATGATAATCGATCATCGCCTGGTATGCCGTCCCGTCTTCCGTGCTCCGCAAAAACAGACCGCTGTCCGGTCCGAAATCATTGTTCATCTCGAGCACCACCTCGTAGTCGCCAAACTGCTCGTCCGTGATCAAGATGCCCCCGTTGCCGGGGATGTCCTGGCTCCCCACGATCATCCCGTCCTCGGCCACCCACCGGCCCCCGCTCTTGTGCCCGCTGGCCGCGCTGTGCCCCGTCCGCGCGCTCGCATGCCAGCCCTTCAACGTCTTGCCATCGAAAATCGGAACGAAACCCTCCGCATTGGATTGCGCCTGCGCCGCCGCGACCGCCGCGCCTCCCGCAAGGACAAGAACCGCCAGCCAAAAAACCTGACCATGGGGTGTTTTCATATATCCCGCCTTCTATAACGAAACCCCTGTCCGCGTCAAGAGTGCCGACGGGCTCCGAATTGGAGCGCGGACGCCCTCGTCCGCGCGTTGCACGGAGGAGAAACGCGCGGACGAGGGCGTCCGCGCTCCTATCTCTGCAGGCCGTCGGCCGCCTCGCCCCTCGTCCTTCGGCCCTTTGTCCACTCTGTCCTTGCGGCGGGGGCCTTTTTGGGGCACTGGATAGGCGCACATGAAACAGTCTCGACTTCTGGGCAAGACGCTGCGCGAGGCGCCAAAGGACGCGCAGACCGCCGCACCCTGGGCAAGATCTCGCAAATGGCGCAGGGGGAAACGGAGGCCGCCGACAGCGGCATCTCTGGTTTTCAAGAACGTCGCAACGGCTACCCGCCAGGACTCACGACCGGGAACGAAGCTGGGCCTGGAGCCGGCCAAGCAGTTCCTGCAACTGCCCGAGCTCCATGGCCGACAACTCCTCCAAAGGGCTGGCCGGCAGGCCGAGAACCTCTTGCAACGCCAGAATCCGCCCTTGGAGTATCCCTTCGCGTTTGCCTTCCAGCAGCCCTTCGCGTTTGCCTTCCAGTATCAGTTGCTCTGCCAGACTCATAAATGATCGGGTCGCTTGACCCGCCTCCAATTTAAGCACTTCCTCCTGCCATGTCGAGGGTGGAATTTCCGTCGTGCAAAACCAATACCGTGCCGCCGTCCGCACCAGCCCCGCCAGGTTCTCCTGCTTCATCATCTCCATCAAATACGGCAACTCCTGCCGGAACCATTCCATCGCCAGCCCTGCCCGCGCCGCCTTCATCAGCCCTAACAGCACCCGCGCGGCCAGCTTGCCCCGCACTTCCTCCAGGCTCACCGCGCCCAAGTCCACCAGGACGTGCTCGAACTTCGGCACCAACGGCTCCAACACCCCCCGCAGCCCCTCCGGCCAATCCACCCCATCCAGGAATTGGGCCGACACCTTCCAGGTCCCCGGCCCCTGGTAAAGCACCAGCGGAATGATGACCGGCAGTGGCTGGCCCCGCGCCCGCTCAGGCTTGCCGCACTCCTCCTGCCAGACTCGGACCATGTAGCCCAGCAACCGCAGAGGCATGTGCGCCGGCACTGTGGTCTGGTGCTCCAAGAGGCAGTATATCAGGCAAGCGCGCCCACCGCATCGGACACGGTAGAGCAAATCGGCGCTCTGGGCTTGGAGGTGCTGGTCGATGAAGCTGGCAGGCACCAATTCCAGGCTCGACCAGTCCATGGCGGCCGTCAGGGCGGGCGGGAGGTGAGATTGGAGGAAGTCGGCGGCGGCAGCCAGGTTGCCGAAGGCCTCCCGGAAAAAGTGGTCGTGTACGGTATGGCTCGGCTGGTCGTTCGCGTCTGGCGCGGGTTCCATGTCACGGATGATGCCGCAACCCTCGGGCACCCGGCAATAAAGTACTCGCGAGAACTTATCTCGCCCTAAGGGAGCTTGCCTGTCCCGCCGCTAGGCCCCGGGCTGACAGGCATGAAGCCTCGGTTGGTAGTGGAGTTGGATCCACAGACCGGGCGCTGGGCCGCCTTCTTCCCGGAACTGCCCGGGTGCGCCTCCGCGAGCGACACCGAGCAAGAGGCCGTGCGCGACGCCAGAGAAGCCTTGGACCTCTGGTTCGACCCCTCCCCGGTGGCGCTTCCCAGATCGCCACACAGGAGCGCGGACGCCTCGTCGGCACGTTTCTGTCAGAATCCCACTGGCTCATTTCCGTTTGCGCGTGGTTTTTTCGAAGATCTCATCCAACGCCGGGATGAACCCCGCAAGCGTCTCAAAATGGGCGACCATTCGCTCGATGAACTGGTCCAAATCGTTGGCCAGAAGCTCCAACAATTCCTTGCGCGACTCCGTCAGTTCGTAACTGTAGTAGATCTTGCTTTTCGCACCCGTGACCCGCATCCGCTTCAACTCCTTTTCGCTCAGGATCTTTCCAGCACGTTTCTGGAGTGCGCACTCCGCTCGTTTGAGGTCCACCTGCATGCCATCGGTACGATTCCACCTTGATGTACGCCTCGGGAGCGTCCCCGTCCTCCGACACGAGGTTCTCCAGAGCGATGTCCCCAACCCAGAGCCCAGGCGGCTCCCAGCCAGGCCAGTGGCATGCCCATGTTTGCTTGGCAATGCCAACGTAGCCACCGTCCGCAAGGCTGTTGTGGATGGCTCGGCTCTCCAACTCCTTGTGCTCCTTCTGAACCGCATCCAGCACGTCACCAAACACCTCTTCGTATTGCTCGCGGACGGCCTCCATTGATTCTTCGAGCAACCGAGCGTTGGCCCAGTTTTTCAGCAAAAACAATTCGTGGTCCCTAAATCGTTGGTTTGTCATATCAATTCTCCTCAATTTTGGGTTGCATGACTACGAACTTCTGCAGCGCCTTGGCGTAATGCGCCGCAAACAACCTGACATCCGGCGCCTCGGCCTTCATTGCAAAATTCTCCACTACCCGCGCGATGCGGCTCCACGCTACGGCCTGAAAATTGCGATTTGTGGGCGTTCTGCCCTCAGGAGTGAGGAACAGGGCGTGCAAGTCCCCTGGAGATCCGGCCCTTCGAGATCGCTTGACGCCGAGCGCATCAGCCCGCCTCCCTAAATCTTCCCACTCTCGCCCTGTTTGGTTGTCACCTTCGGCAGCCCGCACCTTGTTCTCAATATGGATAATGAAGCGTCCGCGGGCGGCCACTTCGATATTGACCCTGGACGTGTCACCCACCACCTCACGGCGGACCCAATAAGCGTCTTCCGCGTATTCAGCCGGCAATCCCAGTTCCTCTAAGAAGAGCCGGAAGCCCAGGTTTCCCTGCGCATGCGTCCCGCCATGTTCCATCCTGTGTTCAAGCAGCCAAGCCAACATTGCCGAATGACGTAGCTCGTCATCCGTCGCCTCGAGGACATCGAGCAGGTTGAAATCGTCAGCGGTTTTTTTCTGGCGCGCCGCCCAGTCGCGCCGAGCCCGATCATGCCCATGCAGCAACATCTCCCACCTTGCACGCCGAGCCGGGGCACACCGTCTCTCCTCCAACTCAGTCCGGCGCTGTACCGCCAGAAATCCTTCCATCACGTCTGCCCAGGGCATACGCTCGCCGTTGCGAGAGGCCTCCGGCCGCAGGAGCGAGCCGTGTCGCCGGACCAGATTCTGAAACGTCCGTAGCAACTGCAACTGGTGCTTCTCAGACATAGGACAATTCTTAGCGCCAACGCACGCTGGCGAATTACGCGCACGATGTCAAGGAACCAGAACAGCGTGTCAGTGCATTTGCGAGTTTAGCACGGCAGCAAATGCATGATTGACGAATGCCGCCAATTCTGCGTGAAGGTGGCCTTCTCGCATCACGGCCTGTGGAGCGCCGCCGTGGACAACAAGGGGCGGGACAGGCTCAGGAGGTGGTTGGAGAGCCGGCCCTGCGAGCACACCGGCCAGACCTCCAGCGAGTTCAACGTTGCCCAGCTACTGGGAGAAAGGTGCGAGAACGGGAATCACCTCTCGCTGGTTCTTTCGGAAGAACCGGAGCCGCCCATCGAGGGTGCAGATGGCCGATTCATCGGCCGAAGTCCTCCAGGTGGGCCTTGTTGGTCGAGAGGTCCGTGCACTGGCCGCGGCCGATGCCGACCAGGTCCGCAACACGCTCGGCGAGCGAGCCGTCGGCCCTTTCCGAGTCGGGGGGCTGCTCAGCAGCCAGAATGGTCAGAAGCGCACGGGCCTTGGCCGGCAGCGATTCCGGGCCGGACGGCTGCACACGCCCGTTTTCCAGCTCGACTTCCACCGTTCTGTAGCTCATGAGGGCATTGTATCCAATGTTCCGGGGGAAGCAAGGCAGTTGGATTGCCCCGCTCCTGGGCGATCCGTGTTTATGCGCCAGAACACCGGCCCCTTTTCTCTTCCTCGTCCCTCCTCCGTCGTCCCTCGTCCCTCGCCCCTCCCCCCACTCTGTCCTTGCGGCGGGGGCCTTTTTGGGGCACTGGATAGGCGCACATGAAACAGTCTCGACTTCTGGGCAAGACGCTGCGCGAGGCGCCAAAGGACGCGCAGACCGCCGCGCACGCCCTGATGCTGCGGGCCGGCTACATCCAGCAACTCTGCGCCGGCGTCTATAATTATCTGCCCCTGCTTCACCGCACCCTGGGCAAGATCTCGCAAATCGTGCGCGAGGAAATGGAGGCCGCCGGCGGCGTCGAACTGCTCCTGCCCGCGCTCCAGCCGCGCGAGTTGTGGGTCGAGTCCGGCCGCTGGGAGCGTTATACGGCGGTGGACGGCATCATGTTCTCGTTCAAAGACCGCCGGGGCGCCACCGCCTGCCTGGGGCCGACCCACGAGGAGGTCATCACCGATGTCCTCCGGCGCGAGGTCAAGTCCTACAAAGACCTGCCCAAGTGCGCCTTCCAGATCCAGACCAAGTTCCGGGACGAAATCCGGCCCCGGTTCGGCCTGATGCGCGCCCGCGAGTTCATCATGAAGGACGCCTACAGCTTCGACGCGGACGAGGCGGGCCTGGAGGCGGCCTACGACGCCATGCGGCGGGCCTATCACCGGATTTGCGAGCGCATCGGCTTCCGCTACCGCGCCGTCGAGGCCGACCCCGGCGCCATCGGCGGCAGCGGCAGCCAGGAATTCATGGTCCTGGCTGACAACGGCGAGGACACGATCCTCTTTTGCGACCGCTGCGACTACGCGGCCAACCAGGAACGGGCCCAATCCCGGCTCGAAGAATTCCCGCAGGACCCAGAGCCCAAGGCCATGCAGGCCGTCCTGGGCGAGGGCCTCATCGGCGTAGAACCGCTGGCCCGATTCCTGAACATCCCGGTCTGGAAGACCACCAAGACGCTGATCTACCAGGCCGACGACCAGCCGGTGGCCGTGGCGGTGCGCGGCGATTGCGAGGTCAACGAAACCAAGGTGGCCAATCTCCTGGGCTGCAAGGTCCTGCGCCTCGCCTCGCCCGAGACCATCAAGAAACTGACCGGCGCCGAGGTCGGTTATGCCGGGCCCATCGGCCTGCCTCCTGCGGTGCGTATCCTGGCCGACCAATACGCCGGCAACCGCGTCAATTTCGAGTGCGGTGCCAACCAGACCAACTACCACAACATCAACGTCAACTTCGGGCCTGACCTGCCTCCGCCCCAGTTCGGCGATTTCAAGCTGGCCAGGGAGGCCGAAGGCTGTCCGCGTTGCGAGGGCCGGTTGCAGGCCGCGCGCGGCATCGAGGTGGGCCATATCTTCAAGCTCGGCACCAAGTACTCCGAGGCGATGAACTGCCGCTACCTCGACGCCCAGGGCAAATCCCAGCCGGTCATCATGGGCTGCTACGGCATCGGCATCTCCCGCATGGCCGCCGCCTGGATCGAGCAGAACCACGACGACAAAGGCATCATCTGGTCGCGCGCCATCGCCCCGTTCGATGTCCACCTCATCGGGCTCAACCTCGAAGACCCCGCCGTCAGCGCCCAAGCCGAGCAGATCTACCAGCACCTCCAACAGGCCGGCCTGGAGGCCCTCTTCGACGACCGCCCCGCCCGCGCCGGCGAGAAATTCAGCGATGCCGACCTCATCGGCATCCCCGCCCGGCTCACCATCAGCAAACGCACCCTCGAACAGGGCAAGGTCGAGTTCAAGCTCCGCCGCGAACCCAAGGCCCAACTGCTCTCCCTCGAGGAAGCCCAGGCCGGGATACGGTCGCTGAAGGCCTGAGGGCCTGTCGGAACAACTCCGATTGCGCAGCTTTGTCGCAGCCTTTGTCGCGACCTTTGTCGAAAAATGGCGAATCCGACAAAGGCTGCGACAAAGGCTGCGACAGAGTTTTCATTCCGTTCAATTCCGCGACGGGTCCTCCGGCATCTGGGCCAGCAATTTGTATTGCCACCCCTTTTGGCGCAGGATCTTCTGCCACAGCCCCTCGGTGTCCGGGTCGAAGACCAGTTCGAGCGATGCGGGATGGGTGAGCCAGGCCTTGCGCTTCATCTCGTCTTCGAGTTGGCCCGGGCTCCATCCGGCGTAGCCGGCGAAGAGCCGGACCTTTCGGGTCGGGGCAAAGGATTCGCCGATCTCGATGAGCGAATCCAGGGAATGGCCCAGGCTCAGGTTCGGGATCACGTTGCCGTCGGGCATGAAGGTGTCGCTGTGCAGAAAGCTCAAGGCGGAGGACTGGACCGGGCCGCCCAGATAAAGCGGGCACTCCTTGAGGATCTCAGGCAGGTCGGCTACAATCACGTCGCCCACCTTGTTGCCGGTTGCCCGATTGAGCACCAGGCCGAAGGCCCCTTCGGCGTCGTGCTGGCAAATCAGGACCACGGTCCGCTGAAAAAACGAGCCCCGCAACTGGCCGCTGTCCAGAAGCAACTGGCCCTTCAAGAACATTGGTTTCTCAGGCATATGCCCGTTGTGGCTCCGGCTTGCACCGCA
The DNA here is from genome assembly GCA_963749495.1 of uncultured bacterium. Taxonomy (GTDB): domain Bacteria; phylum Verrucomicrobiota; class Verrucomicrobiia; order Limisphaerales; family UBA8199; genus CAVQND01. Next base: position 141,178 of record CAVVMW010000006.1, on the reverse strand, counting down.
GGCACAATCTGGACTAAATTCCGGGCATGTCAAAGCTTTGTCTGTTGCTCGTGTTGGTGGCGGCGCTCATCGCCGCCGGTTGCAGCACCTCGTCCGGCAGCCGGGAATATCGTCCCGGCAAGGGCTGGGTACCCAATGATTAGCGCCGCGCCGTCAGGACCGTGTTGCGCGGCGTTGCGGCGTAACCGGTCAGTGAAGGAGGATGCGCAATCCCCAGCCGACCCCTCACCCCAACCCTCTCCCCTTCCGAAGGGGAGAGGGAGAAGCGTCGGCAGCCTCTCGATCCTCCAGGCATCTCTGGTTCCTCGGGGAGCTGCGGACAATTCGCCCTCTCCCCATCCGATGGGGAGAGGGCCGGGGTGAGGGGCCAGCCCGCTCTGCCGGCCCGCCTCTACTGAGGCATTACGTTGGGGCGCATTTTTCAGTTCAAGGTTGCCACGCGACCTCCAGTGCCGCCGCCTGCTGGAGGCGCCGCAGATACTGCTCGCGCGGGATGCCGGTGCCGCCGAGTTGGGCCGTCACGCGGGTGAGCATCTGGATGTCGAACAGGGCAAAGCCGCGGCGGCGCAAGTGCTGGACCAGATGGTAAAGGGCGACCTTCGATGCGTTGTTGGCGCGGTGGAACATCAATTCACCGGCAAAAAACCCGCCGATGGCCACGCCGTAAATGCCCCCGGCCAATTCGGTTCCTTGCCAGCATTCGAGACTGTGGGCGTGGCCCTGCCGGTGCAGTTCCGTATAGGCCTCGATGAACTCCGGCGTAATCCACGTCTCCCGTCGTCCGGGCCCGGGCGCCGCGCACCCCGCCATCACCTCCGCAAAGGCCCGGTCCAGGGTGACCCCGAAGGTCGCCCGCCGGATGACCTTGGCCAGGCTGCGCGACACGCGCAGACCCTCCAGTTCGAGGATAGCGCGCGGATCGGGCGACCACCACGTCAGCGGGTCCGCTGTCCACGGAAAGAGTCCCGAGCGGTAGGCTAGCAACAGGCGCTCCACCGACATGTCGCCCCCCACCGCCACCAACCCCTCCGGGCCCGCCCGGCGCGGGTCGGGGAATCTCAACCGTTTGTCCAGTATCGCCGGGTGCATGGGGGGCGGTTTCACGGTTCAGGGTTCAGGGTTCGGGGTTCGGGGTTCAGGGTTTCCCAGTATCGCGGGCGCCGGCCGCATGGGTGGCAGGCCAACAATCCATCAATTCACTAATCCATCACTCCAATCATCCAGGCTGGCCGGTCTCGCCCCTGAGGGCCTCGAGGAATTCCGCCTGAAAATGGCCGGACATCTCCATTGCCCAATAGTGCGGGGCGGTGTGTTGGTCGAGTTTGTCGAGGTGTTCCTGGGGCGAGCCGAGCCTGACCCAGCTCCCCACGCGGATGTCGTTGAGGATTTGGAGGAGCCATTCCAGGTCCTCGGGCGAGAGGCAAAGGCGCCAGCCGGTTTCCAGTTGGGCCAGCCGCGCGGGGTCGGCCAGCAGGGCCTGCAGGTGGCCCCGGTTTTGCTCCCGCTGTTCGGCCAGGGCCTCATCGAGCAACCGCTGGCTGGCCTCCGGTTCGGGCAGCCGCCCGGAGCGGGTCAGCCGTTGGTGGGCCGGCGGCAGGCACGGATAAAGCCGGAGCAGGTTGAGCAGGACCTGCTTCTCGCGCCTGGCCAGGTGAAACTGGAGCTGCGTCTTGGTTGTGCGTATCAGGTTCACTTCACTGGTCCTGCTCCATCGTGGCGTGCAGGCTGTATTTCTGGAGTTGGTGCACATAGTGCTCCGCCTTTTCCAGGCTCTCCCGCGTCAGCACGCTCTTGCCCTGCTCGTGGACCTGCAGCATGTGGAACTGGGCCTTCTGCCGCGCCCAGCCGAACACCACCTGGAAGACGTGCGTCACGTAATCCATGTAGTTGACCGGGTCGTTCCAGCAGATCACCAAGTAGCCGGGCTCCAGGTTCGACCGGGGCTTGTCTTCCGCCTCCTGGATGGTTCCGGGCAGGAGTTCTGGCGCGGCTGTCTGACCCATAACCGCAGAATATAGGAGCCGCCCCCGCTTGTCGAGCGCAGCCCCATCCACCACCGCATCCTGGGCGTATCCCGAAACTGCCCCCCGGAGTGCGCCCGTCCCCGGGCGCAGCAGCGATGGAGCGGGCAGGCGCGCCGGAATGCTTGACCGCTGCCCTGGCTGCGGATGTCGCTGCGCCCGAGGACGGGCGCACTCCCATTTCGCCGCAGCCGGCGGGGTGGTGCCGGAATGCCCCCCCATCCACCACCGCATCCTCCAGCCGCCTCACAGGTGATGGAGCCGAAAATAGAGTGCCTTGCCACCGGCCCCGAGTGTAACGGTGTAATTGGTGCCCTCCGGCAATGGCGCCACATTCAGCGCCGCCCACTGCGGCGGGTCAAGGGCCGGAGAGCCCTCCAGGAAGAAGTTGGTGCTCGAGGCCATGGGCCAGGAAATAATCGCGGCCGTCTGGACCAGCTTGATAGAGAGCCGCGGTGGCGGCGCCGCGGCAACCTGGATCGTCACCGTAAAGCTCTGGGGAGGCGCACCCCCTCCCGGTGGTCGATACTCAAATGAGAGCGTCGTATCGCCCGCTCCCGCCGCCAGGAACGGAAAGGCAAAGGTGCCGCCACGTCCCACCCCGCCGCCCGGATCCTGGGTGTAGTCCACTGGTCCGTTGGGCAGGACCGAGCCGCCGTTGGTGCCGGCCAGCACCCAGGCGTAGCCCGTGCTCGGGTTGCCGCGCAGATCGACCTGGATCGCTTGCCCAACGACCGCACCCACCGTGGTCCCATTGTCGGCCTCAGTGAGCACCAGCGTGGCCGGAGGCGTCACCTGGGCCTCACCGGCAGTGAGGGAGACCAACAGTCCGAGTGCGATCCGAACGGCCGGGAGAGCGTGTGGAGAGGGCGTGTTCATACGAGCGACACGGATAGGGCGGCAGGGTCGCGGGAGCAAGCAAATTGTCTGGCGTCGCACCCTCCCGGGTGTGAGACAGAATTCTTTCGTCCCTGGTGCCTCAACCGAAGAGCGCGGCCCAGGCGTGTTTGTGCTCCTGGGTGCGTTGGCGGACTTTCAACTGGCCGAGGATGGCGTGCCAGCCGATGTAGATCTTGTGCCACTGGTTTTCGAGGTTGCGCAGGGCGCCGTCGTTCAACTCACTGAGATAGCGCAAGGAGGGGGCGTTGCCGATGAGGGCGTGGACCTCCTCGCGCGTGGGGGAGCCGACCTCGATGGAGGACAGGATGAGTTCCAGTTGTTGAATGAGCACGCTCTTGACTTCGAGGAACTGGGTTTCTTCTTCCTGGCCGAGTCGTTTTTCGCGGCCGAGGTTGAGGAAGCTGTTGAACTGCTTCCAGCACTCGAGGTAGTTCTCCATCTGGTTGATGAGTTGAGCCAGTTTGGTCGTGTGCATAGGGAGAAAAGGCAATCAACGCGGAGTGGATGGGTCAAAGGGCGCCCTTGGGGCGAGAAAGACAAGTGCACCGCCGCGCAGGGCGCGGGCAGTGATCTTGAGGCTGGCATAGTGGACGCTGATTTGGGCGAGCGGCAACTGCGACGCCCCCGCCTGATGAAAAGTGCTGAGCACCTGCTGGGCGATCTCGCCCATCAGGGCTCGAGGATAACTGGAAGGCAGGGTGGCGGCCAGGATGCTGCCGTGGGAATCGACGGTGAAGCTGCCCGAGGGCAGGCGCAGCAAATTGGGCGGCGGTTTGGCAAGACATTTCAAGAGGCCCATAGGGAGAGGACTTTGTTCATCAACGTTCGCACACGGCTTGCGGCCAGGGTGGGTCTCCAGCCGACGCAGAACTCGAGGTCGCCCTGGCCGGCCAGGGCCACCTGGCGTTGGGGCCCCAGGCCCTCCAGTTGTTCCAGCGGGCCGGCGCGGAGCCGCTCGCCCAGGGAACGGAAGCCCGCCAGACTCACTTGCGCCCAGGCTGCCATGGGTTTGGGGTTCTCCAGGCCGCGGGCAACCTTGGGGTCGGATTCGCCCCGCTCGAAGGCCAGCACGAACTCCAGGCCCTCGATTTCCGAGAGACCCGGCGGGCTCGCCTGTGCGGGCCCGGGCGCGGCTTCAGGCCCGGGCGCGGTCCGGCTTTCGTCCAAGGCCTGGGCGCACTCCAGGAGCAGGCCGTTGTAGGGCTTTGAAATCGCCCGAGGGCGGGCCGGGTCCGGGGGCAGGGTTTCCGAAGTGGCCCGCCCGCCAGGAAAGTATCTGCTGGAAGGCCCGTTCCCCCTTCAATTCCTCGGTCTCGGCATTCGATGACCTGGCCGTCCTGTATCCAGATCCGGCCGGCGAGCGCGCCGTTGGCAATGTGGAGCACCAGCGAGCTCTGGGACAGGCACTCCAGTTGGATGATGTCCACCAGGCTCTTGTTCTGCACGCCCCGAAAGCCCCCTTCCATCTCGGGGCCCAGCAACGACTCCAGACACTCCAGAAACATCCGGATCTCGTCCTCGCTGACGGGCTTCTGCCAGAACATGTCCACGCCCAGCGCGTAGGCCCTCGAACGTAATTGCTCGTCCAAGACCGAGGTCAACGCCACCGTCCGCAACTGCGGATGCTTGCGCCGGACGACCGAGAGCACTTGCAGGCCGTCCATCCGGGGCATCCTCAGATCGCACAGCAGCAGCCGGAACGGCTCGGACTCCAGCAGGGCCAGGGCGCGCCGGCCGGACCTGGCGGTGTGAATCTCAGGCCGGCTCGGCAATTGGCCCAGCAGTTCCCGGTAGCTCTCCAGCAGCGCCGGCTCATCATCCACCAACAGGATTTTGGGGCGCTGGCCAGTGACTTTACGCATAAACTGCCAACACAATGTCGGTTTCAATCCGGGTTCCTGGAACGGCCAGGCCCGGTCCTCGTTTTGACAGCAAATACCGTTCCGTTTGCACCCTGGCTGGCCAGGCACCCCCAAAACCAGGGCGGACGTGCTGGTTGCTCCCGGACGACTCGCCGACATGGCGCAAATCCCGCGTCCCATCGGCGCAACCGTGGGACACCGAGTCCACTGATGGGACAGGCCTGATTCGGCAATCCCGCCTTGGGACCACGAACCGGACGGGCCTCGCCGGGCGCGAAGCGTTTTGGACTGCGCCAGTCCTCTGGCGCTTTTGGGAACCAGGGGACGCGAAAGCGCCGGAGGACTGGCGCAGTCCAGAACCTTCGGACTTGCCGCGGTTCATGGTAAGGGGCGCCCCTGCGCCGCCCCTGGCACAGTTCCTGCACCCAGGACCGCGGAAATGTCAGCGATGACCACTACGAACCTGATGCCGTAAAATGTTGGGTTTTCTCAAAAGCGTCCTGGCCCGGCTGGCCCCGGCGCCGGCCACGGCCCAGGACCCGCCAGAGCCCCGGCCCGTCTCGCGGCCCGCCGTCGAGCTCGAGTCTCCGAGGCCGTTGCACGCGGCCGGCCGTCCCGGGGGCCATGGCAACGGCAATGGCGAAGGCAATAGCAGCAGCCTCCGGCTGCCCTTGCAGGCGATCCTCAATGGGCTGCCGCTGGAGTTGCACCCGCGTGTCCGCTGCAGAGACGCCGGCAACCTCACGGTTCCGATCTCGCTCGAGGCCATTCTCCCGCAACTGGCGCGCGGTGTGGTGAAGATTCCCTTCGGCGCCTTGCGCCGGGCCGTGCCCCAGGTCTTCGCGCAGGAGGCCGACCGGGACGCCATCCTGGTGACGCTGCCACTGGGCGAGATCCTCTGCCGTCTGAACCCCGCCTTCATTCTGCGCCGGCGCGGTCAAAAGCAGGTCGAGCCTGCCCGAGGAGGTGTTCAGCCCGTTCGATGCCCAGGGCCAGCCGGTGGCGGTCCGGGACGGCACACTCACCCCGGAGCTGGCGCCGGAACCAGGGCCGCTGTTGGCGATTCCCAGCACGCCGCCGCACCACGCCGGTTTGCCCTCCCCGATGGCGCCCCTGGCGCCCCGCAGCCCGGGCAACCCCCTTGGGGGCACGCCGATGGCGATCCCGATGGCGCCGTCTGCGGCGGCTCCGATGGCGCCCCCGACCCCGCCCGGATTGAGTTCCCCGCCCCGAGTGCAGCGTGGCCTGAGTGTGCTGCCTGCGGCGCCCCGGGGCGCCTCGGTTGAACCGCCTCAGTCGTTCGTCCTGGGCCTGGCAGCCATGGCGGAAGGCTGGCCCGAGGCGGTGCGCCGCGAGATCGTTCAGTTGAACCTGGTCGAGGCAAAGGTGGCCCTGCCTGGCGAGACGATCGAGTGCGCGCTCAAACAGGGCCGGGTCGCCTTCAGTTGGAAGACCTTGCGGTCCTGGATTCGACCCGCGGTCCCGCCGTCGGCCTCCCCGGCGGACAGCCTGGTGGTCGAGGTGCCGCTCTCGCTCATCGCCCCGCTTTTCCTGGCCCGCCAGCGCCAGACCAGCCAATCGCGCCAAGCGGTCACCATTGACGAGCAGATTCCCAACCTGTTTTTCGGTTTTCCCAAGCCGGAGGCAGGGTCGGCCGGCAGCGCGCCGGCGCCCGCGGCAGCGGCCCCGGCGGCGGCCAACAGCAACTATTACACCTGGGATGATGCGGCCGATACGGTGCGGCAGCGCGCGGAGGAGGCCAGGCGCGGACCGAATGCCGGGACCCGCTTCGCCGCCAAACACGCGACGCCCAACGAGATCGTCTCCCGCGCGGCGGCCCTGGACAATGTGGCCGGTGCGCTCATCGGCTTGCCGGACGGGCTGCTGGTGGCCAGCCGGCTGGGACCGGACTTGAATGCCGACACCCTGGCGGCGTTTCTGCCGCAGATCTTCGCCAGGGTCAGCCAGTGCATCAAAGAGCTGCGCATGGGTGAACTCAACAATCTGAATTTCACCGTGGGCAGCACCCCGTGGAAGATCTTCCGTGTGAACTCGATCTTCTTTGCGGCCTTCGGCTGCGCGGGCGCGGCCCTGCCCGCGTCACAACTGGCCGCCCTGGCCGCGGAATTGGCCCACAAACCCAAATGAATTATGGCCCTCATCAACCAGGCCACTAAGGAACTCCAGGTCAAGATCGTCTATTACGGCCCGGCCATGGGCGGCAAGACCACCAACCTCGTCCAGGTCCACGACCATGTCCAAACCGATGCCGGACACAAGGGCAAGCTCGTCTCCCTGGCCACCAGCTCGGACCGCACCCTCTTCTTCGATTTCCTGCCCATCGAAGCCATGTCCATCAAGGGCTTCAAGACCAAGTTCCAACTCTACACCGTCCCCGGCCAGGTCATCTATAACACCACCCGGCAGTTGGTCCTGCGGGGCGTCAACGGCATCGTCTTCGTGGCCGACTCGCAGTATGAGAAGATGGCCGAGAACGTCGAGAGCTTTGCCAACCTCGAGGAGAACCTCCGGACTCTCAAGCTGGACCTGGCGGACATCCCCTATGTCCTGCAGTACAACAAGCGCGACTTGCCCAATGCCGCGCCGGTCGAGTACATGGATTTCCTGCTCAACAACCGCGACCTCCTGGTCCCGGCCTTCACCTCGAGCGCCCACCGATGCGAAGGCGTCTTCGAGACCCTCAACATGATCACGCGCCTGCTGCTCCACAAGTTCATCAGCCAGCGCGCCCCGCAGTATGCCTGACATGGCCACATTGCCCCAACTGGTGGAGGAGGACGTCCTGCGGCTGGAGGCCGAGCTGCAGCAATTGCTGGCGCAAACCGACGCCACCACCGCCCTCATCACCGACCTGGGCGGCTTCCTCATCAGCAGCCGCGGCGACACACGCCAGTTCGACCTCACCAGCATCGCTGCCCTGGCCGCCGGCGCCTTCATGGCCAACCAGACCATCGCCGGCCTGGTCCGCGAGACCCAGTTCAACAGCCTGTATCAGCAGGGCGAACAGTTCAGCCTGCTGGTCCTGGCCATCGACAACCAATGCCTCCTGGTGATCATCTTCCAGGCCCAGGTCAGCGTAGGCATGGTGAAATACTTTGCCCAGCCCGCCGCCCAGCGCATCGGCTCCCAACTCCGGCTCGCCCAGGCCCGCAGCCCCGGCTCCGGCCTCGACCTCTCCGAATTCAACCTGGCCGACCCCAGGGGGATGTTTCGCCGGAAGCTCGAATGACTCCAAGGGCCGCCGGCAAAATGACCGTCGGAGCGCCGATGCCGGACCTTTGTCGAGGCATAGCCAACCCGACAAAGGTTGCGACAAAGGCTGCGACAAAAGTCCCAGCTAAATCAGAAAAACCAACATTGGCACACCCATGCGGGTTTTGGATCTTTGTCGCGGCCTTTGTCGCGACCTTTGTCGAATGAGCCATTCCCCGACAAAGGTTGCGACAAAGGCTGCGACAAAGCTCCCAGATAGCGGCGCGCTTGGAACGGACGCTACTTGCATGGTCTTGTTGCACCAAGCGGTTTAATCCCGCCAGTCGCCCTACAGCAGCCCCTGGTATGCCAGCCACAGGGCCCGGTAGTATTTCATCACGCGCACCGGGTCCGAACTGGCGGGGATCTCCGCCAGGCAAAAGCCCTGGAAATGGATGCCGTTGAGGCCGGCGAGCAATTTGCGATAGGGATACTCCTCCTGGAACAGGTCGGTCATGTGCACGGAGAAGATCTTGTCCTTGAGCAGGTTGAAATTGTAGTCCCAGCCCTGGCCGGCGAGGTCGGAGGCGTTCGAGTTCCAGCAGGCGCCCACGCTGGGATGGTTGGCCGTATCGAGGATGGTCTTGATGTAGGGCGGGAAGGCGGTGCCGGCGCCGTGGACCTCCAGCCGGATCACCTGCCCATGGTTGCGGGCAAAGTCGCCCAACTCGCCCAGCGCGCGGCCGATCTGGGCAAGGGTCTTTTCGACCGGCACCTCTTTGGGCAACCCATTGGGCCGCACCTTGATGCCGCTGGCGCCAACGTCCTGGGCCAGGACGATGTATTGGCGCGTGGCCTCGATGTCCTTGCTCAGTTTGGCCGCGTCGGGCGTATGGTAGTCGAAGATGCTGCCCAGGCCCATGAGCTGGACCTTCGAATCGGCAAAGGCCTTCTTCACCGTCTCGCGCTCCTGCTTCGAGAGGTTGACCTCGACCTTGTGGGCATGGCCGGTGCGCAGTTCGACGCCCTCGAATTTGGCCGCCTCGCAATTCCTGATGATGGCGGGGATGTCCCAGTCCTGGGCGAGGTTGTAGGTGACCAGGCCCAGGCGCATTGTGGGTGCGCCCGCCAGAAAGCCGGGCCCGGTGGCACCGGCCGCCCCGCCGGCCTGCGCCGCCTGCGCCGCCAGCGCGCCCATCCCCAGCCCGGCCGATTTCAGAAAGTGGCGTCGGTTGATCTTCATGGGGGTTCTTGTAGCAGATGCGCCGCCGCATTCAACCCTAATTCAATACCCACATCGAAACCGCCATCATCGACAAATCGGGTGTGACACAGAGTTCTTCTTGGGCCTCCGGATCGCAGACCTCAGAGCTGATCCGGGCCTTCGATCCTTCGTTTCCTCCGTTCCCTTCTGTTCTTTCCCCACGTCCCGCCGACTGGCCACAGGAACAGAACACAAGGAAACGAAGATCCGGCCTGACGCGACGGCCTCGATGTTGTCCGTGCCAGTTCGTATCCGGACTCCTAAACACTCGTTGTGACGAAAGCCTGGCAAAATCCATTTTGTAGAGATTCTTGTCCTACAGCCCTCCCCGCCCTCGGGTTCGTATTTGCTTGCGGCTGGGTCTCTTTGATGACACTTTGACTGGCGTTCGGGCACCGGCGGCCCGAAGGCGGCCGCGGGTCCACGATCTTGTCCGGTGGTGTAATGGTAGCACAAGAGTCTTTGGAGCTCTTTGTCATGGTTCGAATCCATGCCGGACAGCCAGTTTTTCAGGCGAAAATGAGCAGTCCGGCGTGTCCCGCACAGATTCCGCACAAAATCCGCCCGAATCTGAGAGTGGAAACGTGAGGTTTCCGAAAACAGTCCGATACCGCAAGGCCGAGGCCAGGATCTACGGCAAATCGAAGCACTACGCCTTTTACCGCGTCTGCGCCTACGTGGCGGGCAAGCGGCGCATGGCCAGCTACCGCACCTATGGCGAGGCCAAGGCCGCCGCTGACAAACTGGTGCGCGAGATCGCCAACGGCTCACAGGCTGCCGCCTTGACTGGCGGGCAAGCCACCGATGCCTTGGCCGCGCTCCAAACCCTTGACCGGTTCTACCAGAAGACCGGGAAGCGGCTTTCCCTCCTGGGCGCCGTGTCGGAATACTGGGAAGCGGCTGGGAAGCTCGACGGGCACAGCCTGGGCGAGGCCGTGGACGGCTTTCTGTCCACTGTGGCCACAGTGAGGCGGAAGGACCTGGCCGAGGCGGTGGAGGAGATAATCGAGGACCGCAGGAAAAAGACCGTGGCCCCGAGGGAGGGCAAGCGGCCAAAGATTTCGCCCGAGCACCATTACAATACGTCCATCTGGCTTCGCCAATTCGCCAAGGCATTCCCTGGGCACGCTGTTTGCGACCTGGAAAAGCAGCACTTGGACGCCTACATGTCGGCATACACCGGCGCCTCGCCCAAGACCCGGAACGAACGCCGGGGCATCGTGAAACTGTTTTTGCGCTGGTGCATGGAAAAGGACTACCTGGCCGCAACGCATAGACTATTTGAGGCCGGCGGGATGAAAGCAGAGGAGGACGAACCGGGCGACATTGAATACTACCGGCCCGGCGAACTGCGCCTCCTGCTCGACAACGCGGACGAGGCCGACGAGGACCTGCGCCCGATGATACTCCTGGCTGGCCTGGCTGGAATGCGCTGGCGGGAGATCATAAGACTGACTTGGGAGGAGTGTTTCGCCACTCCGGGCTACATCGAAGTCAAGGCGAGCAAATCCAAGACCCGAAGCCGCCGGCTCATCACGGTCTGTGATTCCCTCGCCCAATGGCTCGAACCGTATCGCGGGCGGACGGGGCGGATCTGGCCGAAGTCCTACGATATGATCCATATCGGCCTGGCCACGCTCCGCGAGGCCGTGAAAGTCCCTAACCGCGAGAACGGACTGCGGCACGCGTTCATCACCTACCACTACGCCCTGCACGCCGATGAGGGCCTGACCGCCAAGGAAGCCGGGAACAGCCCGGACATGATCCACAAGCACTACAAGGCCCTGGCGACAAAGGACCAGGCGCAAGCGTGGTTCGCCGTGTCGCCCGCCCGGCCCGCCAACGTGATCACACTGGCCGCTGGACAAGCCGCCGTGCAGCCGTCAACCTGAGTGACAATTCGCCCCGGCCTGATCCGCTGGGGAAGTCCTGCCGGGGCAGTGCCTCTATCACCCCCCGGCGGGCAACTGATAGAGGCAGTATGAACGAAACACCCAAGCCCGCCGCCGACACTCCCGCCAGCCCGCCGCGGTACGCGCACCAACAGCCGGGCTATTACAATCTGGCTTGGTTCCGCGACAACGGCTACGCAGAGGAGAATCCGCAGCCCCCGCAACAAGACTTCGAGCGCATAGCGCCGGGCAAATTCCGCAAGGTCTATGCCGCCAGTGAGAAGGAGTATCTTTACCGCCCTTCTCGCTTTCGGGGTTTCGATTGGAACATGCCAAGCGAACTGCTGCGCTCACCGGAGGAAATCGCCAAGGGCATAGACCGCCGTTCCTTTGAAGAGCTTCTGCCCCAGGCCACGGACGCGCTTGGCCAAGTGCTCCTCCGGGCCGCCGCCGGCAATGAGACAGCCCTGAGCTTCTTTGTTCACCGCGCCTATGACCTGGCGCGCCAACTTGAGACCTTGCAGGAAATACAACCAGACCTGCTCCGCAAGGTTGCCGAGACATGCGACCGCTGGCCCGTGCTACTCAGCCAAAACAAACAGGACATTGATCTCGCTTCCGAACGCGTTGACCGATTGCGTGTCGGGCAGCGATCCTTCACAGCCAAAGGCCAAAGACTCGGGCGCTACAGCGATTGGCTCCGCCTGGTTGCCTGGGCCGTGGATGAGTGCAAAGTGACTGGCGGCCTCGTTCAACTACTGCTCAACAACAATGTCACCAGCGTGCAACCGAGCACGCGCCGAAAAACAAACCTATGGGGAGCGCCCGTTAGTGTGACGTACTATCGAGTGCCAAGCGGCTTCATCCAGATCACAGACTGGGAGAGAAAGTGCGCGGACCTGGCCTTGCCAATTACCAAAGATAATTTTCCCCAGTGGCGCAATGCCGTACGGGGGTTTGTTCGCGAGTACTGGCGCACCTATGAGACGGCTTACGATCACTTCCTTGATTTGGCGCTGGGCACGCGCGCCTCTGGTCTGGCCCACCCCCAACAGTGGAAGAAGCTGGTCGAAGCAAAACGGGCCGTTGAGTGGGATTGTCGGGACCGGGCCTTTGCCCGACTCGAAAAGGCGCTGAAAGACTACGCCGGCCTACGCCGCCGCTGAGCCACTCCCCCCACAGCCCAGCGATCTGGGGGTAGGACAGGCTGCGGCTGGTGATGCAGACTGGCCGCATGTCGCACACTACGGACACGCTGCCCGGACCTGCCGGGGGCAGCACGACGACCGATCCGGCGGGGACCAGCGGCGGTGACGCCGCACTGCTCACCACCGCCGAGGTGCTGCAACGGCTGCGGATCAGCCGCCGGACGCTCGCCACCTGGCTGACGCGCGGTCTCGTCCCCGCAATCCGTATGCCAGGCTCACGCCGGCTGTTGTGGCATTGGCCCACCCTCCTCCATGCGCTCTTGAGGCATCAGCGAGGAGGTGCCGCGTGAGCGCCCCCGGTGCAGACGCCGGCCCCGGCAAGGGCGGGGCTGGAATAGTGGACAAACGCACAGGTACCACCGCCCCGTCCTGCGGTCAAGCCTGCCGGCCCCGCAAGTCTGCCGCCGTGCGCTGTGGCCCTGGTGCCCAAAGAGACCGCGCAATGAACGCCGCCGCCCTCCTGTCTCGTCTCTCAGGCGTCACTAAGACCGCCGGCGGCTGGCAGGCCCGCTGCCCGGCCCACGAGGACGAGTCCCCCAGCCTCAGCGTGAGGGAAGGCGAGGACGGGCGAATCCTGCTTCACTGTCACGCCGGATGCACACCGGAGGCAATCTGCGGCGCCCTGGGATTGAACCTGGCGGACCTGTTCAACGGCCAGCCGGCACGTAACGGAAAGCGCGTCATTGTGGGCACGTACCCTTACAGCGATGAAGCCGGCAAGGTGCTTTTCGAGGTTGTCAGATTCGAGCCGAAGGACTTTCGCCAGCGCAAGCCGGACGGGGCTTGGAACGTCAAAGGAGTGCGGCGCGTGCTATTCCGCTTGCCGCAGGTAATCGCAGCCGTGAAGGACGCCAGGCCCGTTTTCATTTGCGAGGGTGAGAAGGATTGCCTGGCGATGGAACGGGAAGGCTTCGTCGGAACGTGCAACGCGGGCGGCGCCCTGTCAACGCCAGACGATTCCAAGTGGCCGGATTCAATGTCCGAACCGCTGCGCGGCGCCGAGGTTGTCGTTGTCGCGGAAAAGGACAAGGCGGGCCGCAGACACGCTGCACTCGTGGCCGCCAAGCTCCAGGGGACTGCCGCCAGCGTGAAGGTGATCGAACTCCCGGACCTCGACGGCAAGCCGGTCAAGGATGCCGCCGACTTCTTCGCTGCCGGCGGGCAGGCTGCCGATCTGAACGATCTGGCGCAAGGCGCGCCCGAATGGACGCCGGACGATCAAGCCTCCTCTGAATCCACCTTGCCGCCGATAGACAATGCCGCTGCGCTCCTGGCCGATGAAACGGCCACGCTCCCACCGGAGATTATCAAGGCCGTCTTGCACCAGGGACTCAAGGCCGTCCTGGGGAGCAGCAGCAAGGCCCGTAAGACCTGGATCTTGCTCGACCTTGCAACGAGCGTTGCGGCCGGGCTGCCGTGGTGGAAATTCGAGACGCGCCATGGCCGCGTTCTCTACATCAATTTCGAGATCCCGCGTGCCTTCATCCGTGCGCGCATCAAGCGGCTGTGCGAGGCCAAGGGCATCGAGGCCATCGGCAACCTTGACGTTTGGACGCTACGCGGGCATGGCGCCGCGCTCGGGACGCTGCTTCCGGGCCTGCTCGCCAGAATCCAGGCGGGCGCGTACGTTTTGATAGTCCTGGACCCGATTTACAAGGGCCTTGGCGGGCGGGACGAAAACTCCGCAGGCGCCATTGGCGAGTTGTGCAACGAGATCGAGCGCCTGGCGGTCGAGACTGGCGCCGCTGTCTTTTACGCTGCGCACTTCTCCAAAGGCAACCAGGCCGGCAAGGAAGCGATTGACCGAATCGGCGGCAGTGGCGTTTGGACACGCGATGCCGACACCATCATCACGCTCACGAAACACAAGGTCGAGGGCGCTTTCACCGTGGACCTGATTCTGCGCAACCTGCCGGAGCAACCCCCTTTCGTTGTCGAGTGGGCTTTCCCGCTGATGAGGGTTGCGAAGGACCTGAACCCCGAGGACCTAAAGCAAGCTGGCGGGAAGAAGCCGGAGCATGAGGCCCAAGCCCTGCTCGAAGTCCTGCCAGCAGAGGGGCTTAGGAACAAGGACTGGATTAAAGCCGCTCGCGAGGAACACGGCACGTCAGAGCGCACGTTTTACCGGCTCCGCAGGGAACTTCTCGCCGCCGGGAGAGTCCTGAAAAGCAAGGTTGGCGGGAAGTGGCAACCCGTCATCGAAAAGCGTGAATAAACCCCACCCTGCCAATTCTGCCAATTCCGCCAAATCCGCACTTGGCACAGAGGCACCGCCACTCTGCCATATCCCTTTAGGGTATGGCAGTGGCAGAGTGCCGGCGGAACGGCAGACTGGCGACACCTACGTTCTGACAATCCGGGCGGTCCCCGGTCACTGGCGGGCCAGTCCTGCCCAGCGGCTTCGCGGGCTGCTAAAAACCTTGCTGCGCGGCTACGGCTTCCGTTGCGAGGTCTGCCGCCCAGTCCCCCCTGTTGAGCCGAAGAAACCAGCAGGCTCCCCGTCTGCCCGACCAGGGAATTCCTTTCGCGTCTGAATCGTCACAAGCCTTCGAGCCTCGCCCCAATACCGCGCCTTGGCTTCTCGGCGGTTGGACGGAGCGAACCGGGAGTCGGGCGCCCCGCAAGGACGCGCTCAATCTCGTAGAGGCGGGACTTGGCGGACGCCATCCGGTCAATGGCCTGGCCATCGAGCTTCGCCGCCTCGCCCGAGAGCATGGCGTCAATCATGTCATCCAGTCGGTTGATCTGCGCCTGCGTACGCGCGCGACACGCGCTCACAAACCCATCAGCAGTGGGGTGTAGCGGGGCGGATTGCGGTTGCGCTTGCCCGCCTCCCACGCGATTAGCGCGTCGTGACTCAGCGGATTTCCTTTGGGCTTCGCGGGCGCTTGCGGAATCGAATAGCGGCATGCCCAACCGTAAACCACATTAGGCGGCGGTTCAACTGAACAGCCGTTCACAGGCCGGCAAAAGTGGAGAAAGACCGGCGGAAACCCGCTCATGCCTACCCCGACCTCGCTGCTGGCAGCCTGGCCAGGGTAGTCCTGGTCGCACTCCAGGACGCCGCCGCGCTCCCGGCATGGCCGAATGACCCCGCGTGTACCACCGGCCACCGGGAAGCTCTCCGGCATCCGGCGGCGGCACCCCCACCAAGTTGGCCGAACTTCGCTCGGCTCCTGGCACTTCCTGCGAGGATGCGGCGTAGTGCTGATGGCTACCGGTACTACTCGGTCAACGCGGGATTCCCAGTTCCGCGCTTGGCCGGTGGTGCAAGCGAGCCGCCAGTATCACAGATCGCGTCGTCCCGACTTAGTACTCTGGGGCATAAATTCGTTGACGTATTTTTCATGGTCAAGCGGCCAGGGCGGTTGAAGTCTGGCCGGCCAACTTGCTCATCAGTTCTTGGAGGTCTGCGCGAGTGAATTTCCACTCGAAGGGCTTGGCGATTTGTTCGTAGAATCGATGGAAAGCCAAGAGGCGATCCGCCACTTCCGACAAGGAAGAGAAATCATTGGGCGTGAGCACCTTCCGCTGGACGACCGAAAAGTAAATCTCAACCTGGTTGAGCCAACTGGCATGAACGGGCAAGTGAACCAGGATCAGGTTGGAATAAGCGCCTTGGAGCCGTTGCACCGCGGCGGCCCCGCGATGGGAGGAGCCGTTATCCACGATCCAGAAGACCCTTTGGGCATGGCGATAGGGCTCCTGCTCCATCACCTGTTGGACCAACCGGCCGAAGGGTTCGATGCCGGTGGTGGCTTCGCAACGGCCAAACACTTTGGCCCGCCGTACATCCCAAGCCGCCAGATAAGCCAGAGCTCCCCCACGTTCATACTCGAACTCAACGCGCATGGCTTGGCGCGGTCGCGGCGGCAAAGTGGGGTGTAGCCGAAGGCGGGCCTGGATGCTGGTTTTTTCATCGGCCGAAAGGACGTAATCCTCGGCTCCCAATGCCTGCTCGTTCCACAATCCTTGATAGAGATCCAACACCCGCTCCGCCTTGATTTGAAAATCCGGGTCGCGGGGGAAAATCCAACTGCGAGGCTGCCAGGGCCGGATAGCGTCTTCATCGAGCCAGCGCCAGATGGTCCGGCCACTGACGCTGGCCACCAGACCGCGGCGGGCGACTTCTCGGACCAAGTCCTGGCGGCTAAAGCGGGAAAGGGGCAGGCCCTGTTGATGGGGCAGTTCGCACGCGATGGCTTTAATCTGGATCACCAGTTCAGGGGGGGAAAACGGGCGGGCGCCCGGAACGAGGAAGATTGTCCAAGCCGTCCAATCGCTCCTCGAAAAACCGTTTGCGCCATTTGCTGATGCTCTGTCTGGGCAACGAAACCCTCTGGGCGATCTGGTCGTTGCGCAGGCCCTTGGCGGCCAGGAGGATGGCTTTGGCTCGAACGACCTGAAAATATTGTGACGTATATTTTCGGGCCATGTCTTCGAGAGCGGTCCTTTCGTGTTCCGTCAGGACGATGGGATATGGGCTATATCTTGGCATGGTATATGCGACCAGGCATATGCCAAGTTTGCTCCATTCGCTCAAGAAAGGCAAACAATAATACGTCATATTATTTATGCCAACGAGTACTTAGGTTCATAATCCGTCCGAGAGGCTGGATCTCGACACCAAAAAGACCCCGCCAAACCGGGCGCCGAGGGTCAGAACAAGCTGAAAGAGGATGGCCCCGAGCATAAGCCATTCCGCCTTGCACAGCGCAGCCAGAAGGGCGACGGGCAGAACGCCGACGCCCGCCAGGCAAAGCCCTGCTACTGCCGCAGTCACGCCCCAGAGATTCAGGCACACCAAGAGGCAGAGCAACCACAGGTTGAGACCGCAAAGATAACTCCACCACAGAAAACCGATGCCAACATAGCCGCGCGTTTTTCGGGAAAACAGTAAAGGCAGCCCGACCACGAGCAGGGCGACAAAGAGGATTTCCACGATCAGGTTCAGCGTCGGCAGAACCCTCCCAGAGATCCAACCGATTCCAAAGATGAGCAAGTCGGCGATCAGCAAGAGCGCGACGACCACCAAGATTGAGCCCACCGCTGAGGTTGTTGCTTTAATAGCTTGCTTCATAAGCATCAAATGTTGTGGCCATGGCCGAAAGTAGAAGGGTTGTTGTTTGGGCTTACACGCTTGTTCTCGCACCTGTCAGTCCCTCCCCCGAAGGGGAGCCAGGGAGATCACGAACAGGATCGCCGCCGCAAGATCGACCCACGGCCACGTGTCACGGTCGAACCCGACGCGTACAAATGGGTTGAACAGGAGGGCAGTAATCCCAAACGTGATTGCCCAGCCCTCCTTTTTCGACTTCGCAGCCTCCAAGACCATGTAGGCGCCCACTCCGCAGACGACCCACCGGAGGAGCTTGTAGTAGCCGTACGGATGCCGGCCCATAGCCCAAAAGAGCAACGCTGCCGCACAAACTCTTGCGCCGGCACTCCAGCCAAGCTTTTCCAGTTTCACAAGCGATTAACGTTTCTGAATTCGCGGCAAAACCCGAGGGACGAGCCCAATCTTGGGGAGGGTTGGCCAAGAACACAAGCGCAAAATACACCCATGTTGGCTGTGTTCGATTCCGACTGTTCCTGATTCCTTTGCGGACCGTGCTCCGCAACAAACAGATCAAGATACTTGGCACCACGATCAGGGATTGCCGCAAGCAAGCCGGCCTGAGCCAGGAGACATTGGCGGAAAAGGCTGATCTCCACCCGGTCTATTTGGGCAAGGTCGAACGCGGCGAGCAGTGGATCAGCCTCCACGCGCTTCTGAGGGTTGCCAAGGCGCTGGGGGTTCGCCCAGCCGAATTGTTGCGCCAGCTTTGACGGAATTCTCTCCGTGGCGAGGCCCAGGGCGTCCCCGAAAATCGTCGCGGGGGGGAGTTGGGCGCCGAGCCTCCCGTGCCGCGCCTCACAGCACCGGCTCTCTTCCCCAAAATGTCAATTACGCACTGAAAAGCTCGGTGCTCAACGTCCTCCTGGAAACCCTGCCCGAAATCTCCGCAAAGATCAAAAGCCCCACGCCGCCCAGGGACCGGAAACTCGAGGATGTGGTGAGGGCCGCGGAAAGCGCGACCGTGCTCGTTTTGGTTTATTAGGGGGTCTTGCCCGTCTGCCCCGCGCTGCGAGTGCGGTTCGCCCGCCGGGCGGAACAGACATCAATTACACAGCGAGGGCTCTAGGGCTGAACGCATCGAAGCGACAGCGCCGACAGTGAGAAATCGGGCAACGGCTGCTTCGTTTCTTCCACAACCGCGCGCAATTCCTGGACAAGCCGCTCCAACCTCCGGCGTTCCTCTGGGTCTTGCGTCTCTCGCAGCCTTCGCTCGTAAAACACCAAAGCCTGGGCTTCTTGGCCCTCAAAGTACGCAAAGCTCGCGTTCATACTCTTATATCGGTCCTTCCAACATTTTATAAAGCGGTTTCTGTGCGATCCACTGAAATCCGTTCCGGTTCGTGATCAAGGCTATATCAATCTCACCCCCGACCGTCTGCCATTTTCCCGAAAACCTCTGGTACTCAGAGGTCGTCCGTATCAGAAACCTTGCATAGTCAATCGCGTCCTGCAAAGAAAACGCGGTGACATTCGCGGTCAACATCCCGCCTGGCCACAAGAGGGTGACGACTTCGAAAACGCCGGTGCAGAAGGCCGGCGCGCTCACAAGCTGCGCATCCGATTTCTTCCCCATTCGAATCCAGAATACCTTGGGTGTCGGCTCCCCAGCGGCGTCCCGGTGAAACCCAGCCAACTGAAATCCGAATGGGAACCAGTCGTCCGGTTGCAAGGCCAAGTTGAATCCGGTTTTGGTGCACTCCAAAGCGATCTGGTTGTCAAAGTAATCGAGAACGGCTTTCTTGACGATCTCAACATAGTCCTCGCCCTCGGCAGGCTTTGGGAGCTTACCGGTGAGGTCCATGATGTGGCTATACATGCTTCGTCCGTTCAGGTGAGCGACGCCATAGACGGCCAAGCCCAGCCTCGCGTTGATAGAAAACAACTTCTGCGCATACGGGAAAGATGAGCTTGGCACGGAGAAGGCCGGGATCTGAACGTCTTTGAGCTGAATAAGCTCAGCGCATTTTGGACATTTGGAATCAATGTTGATCTTCTTGCTGATCCATTCGGTCAGTGTCATCAAGCTATCGCTCGCGATCACAATTCCGTCAGGGACCTTCAGCGTAACGTTGAGCGTCATGCCCGTTGTTACCTGGAATCGGCGAGATTGACAATCAAATAAAACCTCCAAAAACCGGGCTGTGTCTCGCTCGTGGGCCACCGTATCGTCGAGACCCCACGCCCAAAAGGGGTTGCCCGGCCTGCTAAGCGCGGTCTTCGGCAAAAAGGAACTCCATAGGCACCGGGGGGGCGCCCCGCCGTCCCCCCAGGGGCGGCACTGGCACGGCGCTGCTGGCCGGCAGGTCACGCCTCGACAGCCGCCGGGGGTCAGCATCCACCGTGGCCACTCTCGCCAGGATGGCCCGCCTTGCCGCCGGGCGCGTTGCTGCATGGCTTCTGGCGCATCCGCTGCCAGTGTCCGCTGTCCTTGACAGGCCCGGGGGCCACAAGCCCGCGCCGCCTTGCGGGAATGGCCCTGGCAGGCATTCGAGCCGGCAGGCTGCTATGTCGCCATGGTCCCCGCGCAACTGGTGCCGCGCAGGCGAGAATCCCCTTGCCCGCCCACACCGGCGACGCCCTGGGCGGAAGATCGGCAAGGCCCCGGCTCTGACACACTTCCCGCACAGTTTTCGGCCTGCTGGGCTTACCGCACAGTTTCCGCACACGGCATGGTTGCCGCACAGTGCCGCACAGGTTTTTCTTCACTTATTTGCGCTTGGATGCAAGAAAATGCTTGCAAACAAAGGGCGTCTATCGTATAGGTAACGGCATGACGGCGCACAACGATGCACCTATGAGCAACGAAGCAACCCCCCTGTTTCATGGTTCGAATCCATGCCGGACAGCCAGTTAAGGGCACAAACGCCTGCCCGTCCTCCGCTGGCTCGCGCTGGGCTTCATCTCCATGACTGCCTTGAGGGCCAGGAGATCGGCCCGGGAAACCTCTCCCGGCCCAGGCTTGCCCGATTCAGGGAGGGAGTATTCCGCGGAAATGAATTCCGCGCGGCTCAGTTTGAAGGTGAGGGATTTGTAATCGGGCAAGACGCCCTCGCTGGTCCACTGGCCGGAAACGCCGGTGGTGGCGGAGTTCACTTCCACTTCCACGAACTGGCCCACCTGGTCGCGGACGACCGTCCGGATGCTCACAAGGGCAGAAGCGATGGGCCGGGCCTCAGGGTCGCGCACGACGCCGCCGAGCTTCATACTGGGCCTCGATTCCGACTGGAGCGGCGACCCGGCCATCTCTCGGAACCGGCTGATTCGTTCCAGGATAGCGTTACGCGTTGCGACCGGCGGGGCCGCGAGCAATGGCTCGAAAAGCAACACCGCGGACTCTCCACCGCTGGACAAATTGGCCCAGTTCCGGCATCCTGGGGGCCAGCCGTGGCCAACTTTGTCTAAACCCATTGCATTATGGAACAACCCCCTTCAACCCAGGACGAGCGGCCTGAACCTCCGCTGCAACCGACCCTGTCGCTGGCCGGCCGGATGGCCGGCGTCATCGCGGCCCCGAGCGAGGCCTTCGACGCGCTCAGGAATTCGCCGCCCTGCGTGGCCAATTGGCTGGTGCCGGGCCTGCTGCTCATTCTGGCAGGCTGGGTGGGCGCGGCGATCATCTTCTCGCAACCTGCCCTCGCGCAGCAATTCACCGAGATGATGGAGCGATCCACCGAGCAGCGGATCGAAAAGGCCAAGATGCCGCCCGAGCAGGCCGAGCGGGCCCGCGAGATGGGGGCAAGAATGGCCGGAATCATGACCAAAGCCGGCGCTGCGGCCTGGCCTGTGGTCATGGGGTTTGTCGTCCCGTTCGTTTGGGGCTTGTTCATCTGGTTGGTGGGCGACAAGATCTTCAAGGGGGGCCTTTCTTACATGAAAGCGGTCGAGGTCGTCGGGTTGGCCAACGTCATTGCTGTCCTGGACTCAGTTCTGAAGATGTTGCTCATCCTGCTGCTCAACAATCTCTTTGCCGACGCCAGCCTGAAGCTGCTGGTCATCGAGCAATACGACCCTCAGAACCCCGTACACAACCTCCTGGGCGTCGTCAACATCATGACCTTCTGGGTCCTGGCGGTCCGCTCGGCCGGGTTGGCCCGGCTCAGCGGCATTTCTTTCGTCAAGGCCGCCGCTTGCGTCTTCGGCATCTGGTTTGCTTATACTGGGTTTTTCACGGGCCTGGGCCTGGCCGCCCAGGCCATCATGAAACACGCCGGCACGACGTGAGCGCGTGGAGGCTGTCCAGGGTAACTGGGCTGGCCGCAATGAAAAGCGCCATCGGATAGGAGCGCGGACGCCTCGTCCGCGCGGCCCTGGCCGCCAAAGCAGGCGGACGGGGTGTCCGCGCTCCTGTGGGCGAGCTCAGCAGTTGCTGTCCAGGAACAGGACGGTCCTGGACACCCGCGGCCAGAATTGAGGCAAAACAGGGCTTGGAGAGGCCTGGTACAGGGAATGCAGTCCGGGAACGTGCCCATTGTTGGCAGCTATGAAACACGTTCCCCGTCTAAGTTGTCGTGAAGCCGCCTCAGAGGAGATTATTGATGTCGTTGCCGAGCCGGTCTTTGCCGGAGCGCCTGGGAATGCGGTGTCGCGCTGGCGGCGTGAGCACCGCGCGGATGTCGCTCGCCGGCTGCACGCGGACGCCCGGTTCGCCTTGATCATCAGTTTGCTTTCGTTCGCCTTTCCGTTGGCGTTGCCGGCCGGGCTGTTTCTGGCCTGGCGGGTGCGCGACCGGGCCAGACGCGCCATGCCGGGCCTGGTTGAGTGGGTTTCGCTCCCGTTTTACGTCGCTTCGTTCTGCCTCTGGCTGGGTGTGGCCGTCTCGATGTTCGGGATTTCTCTGGTCACGCTCACATGGCATCGCTGAGGGGATTTCATTTGAAATCCGAGCCCTGGACGGTGAGAATATAGTCCTGCACTGGCGGCCCTAGCCGCGCGCAGGATGAGATGGACCAAGACTGGAGCGCTGCTGAAGGAACGCCGGCCAAGCCGGCACTGCTGGTTCTGGCTGCGGGCGTGGGCAGCCGTTACGGCGGCTTGAAACAGATCGACCCGGTCGGGCCCGATGGCCAGACCATCCTGGATTACTCGATCTATGATGCCTTGCGAGCCGGCTTTGGCAGGCTCGTCTTCGTCATCCGCCGGGACATCGAACGGCCTTTCAGAGAGATCCTCGGCTCCCGCTTCGAGGGCCGGTTGCCGGTGGACTATGTCTTCCAGGAACTGGACAAGCTGCCGTCTGGCTGGGCGCCGCCTCCCAATCGCCGCAAACCCTGGGGCACCGGCCATGCCATCCTCATGGGCGCCCAGGCCCTCCACGGACCTTTCGCCGTCATCAACGCCGACGATTTCTACGGCCGCCACTCCTACGAATTGCTCGCCCGCCACCTGCTCTCCGGCAGCCGCGACTATGCCATGGTGGGGTTTGTGCTCAGAAACACCCTCTCCGAATTCGGCCATGTGGCGCGCGGCGTCTGCCGCACAACCCCGGACGATCTCCTGGAACAGGTTGTCGAGCTGACCCGCATCGAGTGGGACGGCGACGCCGTCAAGCACACCGACCCCTCCGGAGCGGTCCATCCACTCACAGGCACCGAGACGGTCTCCCTCAACATGTGGGGATTCAGCCCGACCATCTTCGCTCATCTCTCTGTCGAGATGGCTTCGTTCCTCCAGACTCACCCCGACGATGAGGAGGCGGAGTTCTTCATCCCCACCGTGGTCAACGCGCTCGTGAGCCGGGGCCAGGAACGGCTCAAGGTGCTGCGAACCCCTGACTCCTGGTTCGGCATCACCTACCGCCAGGACCGACCCCGCGTCGTCGAGAACATCCGCCGCCTCATCCGACAGGGCGACTATCCCGAGAGACTCTGGGAATGAGCGGCGGCACGCACTGGAAGACCTGAGCCAGAGAGGCTCCCCTCACCCCGACCCTCTCCCCATCGGATGGGGAGAGGGAGAATTCTCCGTAGCCCCGGCTCACCGCGTAGCGGTGCCCGATGGTAGCCGTGGACTTCCAGTCCACGGACCCATGACCCAAGCTCAACCGCGTCGCGTAGCGACGCCTGAAAACCGCGAGCTGTCAGGCGTCGCTACGCGACGCGTGACCATTCCCACTCCCTGAACCGTGGACCGAGGTCCACGGCTACCCTCACTGCGTCGCTACGCGACGCGCGATGATTCCCACGCCCCGGACCGTGGACCGAGAGGGCCGGGGTCAGGGTCGGCACGGGGACTTTGTGTCCGCCTTCACTGAGAAGGTGTGAGAAGATGCCAGAACGGACAACCGCCCCGAAAACTTCTCTCTGTTTTCCTGGGGATTCTGAAGGTTTTTGCGGTCCTTGGCGCCAGAAATCGGTCTTTTCACACCTTCTGAGGCCTTACTTCGCGAGTTCGCCTGCGCCCGCCCCCCTTTCCGGGGGCGGATTTTCCTCATGTCTTCCCCGGAACGGGCCGATAACGGGGTACTACACGAGGCGACAGAAGGGGCGCCGCGTCAGGGCGCGCGGCCTACGGGTTCCTGCGGGGCCGGCCCGCTGAGCCGGGCTCAACCGTTGATAGCGTCGAGTGCGGGACTGTTCCTGACTCTGGCACTGGGAATGCGGCAACGGGGGAGGCCCGATTCGCTGCTGCCCTGCGTGGCCGCTCCCCGGCGGGCTCCAGGGCGGCAGGGCGCAGACAGGACCTTGGGAGCAGAGAGCCGATGGTTATGAAGTTTGGCTATGAGATGTGCAGACCGTCCGTGGGCAGGGGCTTGGCGTTCCTGCTCACCGGCTGGCTTTTGGGGAACTTGCCCGGCTTGGGCCAAGCGGGCCTTGCCGGGCCGGGGCGAGTAGTGACCGAATACGCCCTGACCTCGGCCTCGCACGGCGAGTTTGACGACCCCAAGGACTGGAGGTTGCTGGGGTCGAATGACGACGGGCGGACCTGGAAGTTGCTGGACGTCCAGACTAATCAGTCGTTTCGGGCCCGTTCTCAACGACGGGTCTATCCGATTTCAAACCGGGCCGCCTTTGGCATG
Organism: uncultured bacterium; assembly: GCA_963749495.1. Taxonomy (GTDB): domain Bacteria; phylum Verrucomicrobiota; class Verrucomicrobiia; order Limisphaerales; family UBA8199; genus CAVQND01. Next base: position 116,684 of record CAVVMW010000006.1, on the reverse strand, counting down.
TACCGTTTGCACATTGACCGGCCGACCTCGGTTCAATTGGCCGAATTGGAACTGCTGGGTCCGGTCGTGGGTGTGGCGCGCGAGGCCGACCTGTATGCCGCAGTCTCGTGTTCCAGGGAGGACCCCGTGATGCGCCCCGCGATGCAGGCCTTCGACAACGATCCGGACACCCGCTGGCACGGTTTGGCCGACGCGACGGGAGCATGCTGGCTGCAGTGTCAGTACACGCTCGACCCGGCGGTGCTGGTGACGAATCTCAGTCAATACCGCGTCCTAGCCCAGCGCGCTGCCGCTCGAAATCCATTGGGCGAGCGAGGGCCGGAAATCCTGTCCCGGTTGGACGACCAGGCGACGCACCCGATCCGGACGTTGATCGGCTATGCCCTGACCTCGGCCAACGATTTCCCGTGCCGCGACCCCCGGAACTGGCGACTGGAAGGCTCCAATGACCGGGGCAGGACCTGGACGACGCTGGAAACGCGTCACAACGAGAGCTTCAGCACCCGCTTCCAAAGACGGGTCTTCATGTTGGCCAACCCGGCCCGCTTTGCCTGGTACCGGCTCAAGATCGATTCGGTGCGGGTTCCCGAAGGACTACCTGGCGGGGCCACCTGCGTGCAACTGGCGGAGATCGAGCCAATCTATGCCTCGGATGAGGGCAACGGCAACGGCAAGGTCTCCATCGTGGTCTCCGCCCAAGGGGAGAACGCGCCGATGGAACTGGCCACGGCGGCTTTTGACGGCAATGCCAGCACCAAGTGGTTGGATTTTGCGGCGGCCGGGGGCACCAACAAGTCCAGTTGGATACAATGGCAATACTTACCGGGCGACGAACTGCCTGTCATTAGCCTGCGTTGGCTCAGCGCAGTGCGAACCAGGCCGCCCCAGCCCATCCGGATGCGCCTGGAGGGGGTCGCGGTGGCTTGGACGCCCCAATCGCGCACCCTCGGGTTCCTGGATGAGAGCGGATTTCAGTTCTTCGAGCCGAATTCCTCCGATATCCAAGTCCAACCGGGAGAACGCGTGCGGCTCTCCGGAGGGCTGCAACTCGGGCGTGGCACCCCAAGCGTCCAACAGCCTGAGTTGACCCACCTGGGTCCTCTCACCTTCCAGGCTGACATGCGCCCGAACCAACCCTTTGGCACTGATCAGCATTTCCTCTTTGGTTCAGTTGAAGGCCGGATTGAGTCGGTCTCGGCTGACCTCTCACACCCGGACCTTCGGCTGGCCGGGCCTAACGGGGCGCTCATCGTCAAAGTGTTGGACCCTCAGCACGTGCAGCCCCGCTTTTTCGCGGGTTGCCGTCTGCGTGTCCAGGGAGTGGTAGAGCCCGTGCTCACCCGGGAAGGTCAGCGCGTGGCAGGCACCATCTGGGTGCCCGATCTCGACCATGTCGCCTTGGCGGCATCTGACCAGGGGGATTGGGAGGCCTGGCCCCGGAGGACGCTCGAGGCGCTGTCGAGAGCCAATGCGCCGGTGGCTCCCGGCAGCCCCGTTCGGGTGACGGCCCAGCTCATCCAAACGACGCAGGAAGAGGGCCTCATCATCGGTAATCTCACAAACCAGCTCAAGATTCTGTCTCAGCGGCCTCCGCTCCTGCCGCTCAATGTTCCCATCGAGGCCATCGGGTTCTTGGAGTGCGAGCAACGTAAGCCGATCTTGCGCCTGGCCCAGTGGCGGCCCGCAGCCACGAACGAGCCCGGGCTGCGCCAGCGGGCGCCCGAGTCAAACGTCCCGCAGGGCCCCATCACGCGGGTCGATCAGGTCTATGAGAGCTTCCAAAAGCAACCAGGCAAACAAACCCCTGTAAAGCTCCACGGCGTTATTACCTATATCGACCTGGGCTTGGGCAGCTTCTATTTCCAGGACGCGGGCGAGGGCATCCTTGTTTGGGATCAACTGGCAGCAGGCCTGGCCCCTCACTTGAATCAGGAGGGGCTCTGGGTGGAATTGGAAGGAGTGCAGGCCGTTGACGAGCAGGCGATTTTTGCAACCGCCCCGGTGAAGATCCTGGCGCGGGGGCGGATGCCCGAGCCGCATCGGTGCTCCTGGGAGGCGCTCATGAGCGGCAAGGAGGACGCGCAGTGGGTCGAGATCGAGGGTGTCGTCAGCGCCTGTGAAGACCATCGGCTGACCCTGGTGGTGACGGGCGGGCGGTTGGTCGTGTGGCTCAATGAACTGAGCAAAGAGGTCCAGGAGCGGCTCGTGGGCTGCGTCGTCCGGGTCCAGGGCGTTTGCGACCCGGTCCGCAACAGCCGCAATCGCCGCCTGGGCGTGCGCCTGGTTGCGCCTTCGGCCGAGTGCATCGCAATGGTCCGCGCAGCGCCGCCCGACCCATTCACCCTGCAGGCGCTGCCGCTCAATTTGGTGATGGAGGCCGGCTCGCGCAAAGACGGCCAGGCCATTCGACTGGTCAAGACTGCCGGGGTGGTCACCTACGCCGGGCCACGGCTGCTCTTTGTCCAGCAGGGCGAAGAGGGGTTGCGCGTCTATCCCCGGACCGAGGTCCAGGTGCAAGCCGGGGACCAGGTCGAGGTGGTTGGACTGGCCGAGCCCGATGGGTTCTCACCCAAGGTGGTGCAGGCCCTGGTGCGCAAGGTCGGCCGGGCGGTGTTGCCGCCGGCCAAGCCCATCAACCTGCTGGAGACCGAGTTGAGCACCCAGGACGCGACTCGGGCGCAGGTCGAGGCGATTCTACTGGGCGCCAGCACCGAGGAGATGCTGGTGGTCCTGGAGTGCCAGGATACCCGGCAGCAACGGCGGTTCTCGGCCCTGCTCCCGGCCAGTCCCCAGATGGTCTCGCGGCTCCGGGTGGGCAGTCGGCTCCGGTTGACCGGCGTGTTCAAGGCCCAGACGGACGCCCTGCCCGATTTTGGCCAGACGCTGGCCTCCTTCCAGATGTACCTCAATGCGCCGGATGACATCCAGGTGCTCCAAGAGCCTTCCTGGTGGACGGCGCGCCGCACGCTGCTGAGCCTTGGGGCGCTGGGCTCCGTTCTCCTGCTCTGCCTGGCCTGGGCCGGCCTGTTGCGCAGAAAGGTCCGGCAGCGCACCACCCAACTCCAGGAGAAGATTGCCCAACACAAGCTCACCGAGGCCGCCCTCCAAACCTCCGAACGATTCATGCGCTCCCTGGTCGAGAGCCTCCCCCAGAATATCATCCGCAAGGACCTTCAAGGCCGCTTCACCTTTGCCAACCAGTTCTTCTGCCGCACCGTGGGCAAGCCCATGGACCAGATCATCGGCAAGACCGACTTCGACCTCTACCCCCAGGCCCTCGCCGCCAAATACCGCGGTGATGATGAGCGGGTCATCCGCAGCGGCCGGCCCCTCGAGACCGTCGAGGAAAACCGCAATGCCGCCGGCCACAGAATCTACGTCCAGGTCATCAAGACCCCGCTCTACGATGCCGAGAATCATCCGCTGGGCCTGCAGGTCATCTTCTGGGACGTGACCGAAAAGAAGGAAGCCGAGGCCCGCCTCGAGGCCGCCCAGAAGGGGCTGGTCGAGGCCTCGCGCCAGGCGGGCATGGCCGAGGTGGCCACCGGCGTCCTGCACAATGTGGGCAACGTCCTCAACAGCGTGAACATCTCCGCCACCATCGTTGCCGACAAACTCAGGCGCTCGAAGGTTGGCGGCCTGGCCAAAGCCGTTGTCTTGCTGCGCGAGCATCAGGCCGAATTGGGTCCCTTCCTCACCACCGATCCGCGCGGCAAACAGGTCCTCGGCTACCTCGCCCAATTGGCCGAGCACCTGGCCCGCGAGCAAAGCGCCGGCATCCGGGAACTCACCGAACTGGGCGCCAACATCGAACACATCAAGGACATCGTCGCCATGCAGCAAAGCTACGCCAGGTTCGTCGGCGTTGCCGAAACAGTCCCGGTCACCGACCTGGTCGAAGATGCCCTCCGCCTCAACGAGGCGGCGCTGACCCGCCACGACATCCAACTCTCCCGCCAATACCACCCGAGCCCGTTGCAGATCCTCGTCGAAAAACACAAGGTCCTCCAGATCCTCACCAACCTCATCCGCAACGCCAAGTACGCCTGCGAGGAGTCCGGCCGGCCCGACAAACAGATGACCGTGCGGGTGGAAAACGGCGATGAGCGGGTCCGCATCTCGATCTCGGACAACGGCGTGGGCATCGCCCCGGAGAACCTGACCCGGATCTTCAACCACGGCTTTACAACGCGCAAAGACGGCCATGGCTTTGGCCTGCACAGCGGCGCGCTGGCGGCCAGCGAAATGGGCGGCTCCTTGAGCGTCCGCAGCAGCGGCCTGGGCCAGGGCGCCACCTTCATCCTCGAACTGCCCCTGCCCCAACCCGCAAACTAGGTATGCCCGACTCGACCACCCCTCAAGTGCGCCGCATCCTGGTCATCGACGACAATCGCGCCATCCACAGCGATTTTCGCAAGATCCTCTGCCCGGAGCCCGACCGCCAGGCCGTGGGCGAGGTCGAGGCCGCGCTCTTCGGCAAGGATGCCGCGCCCAGCGCGCCCGCCGGCTTTGATGTCGAGTCCGCCTACCAGGGACAGGAAGGGCTGGAGAAGCTGCGCCAGGCCATCGAAGCCGGGCGCCCATTCGGCCTGGCCTTCGTGGACGTGCGCATGCCCCCCGGTTGGGACGGCGTTCAAACCACCAGCGAACTGTGGCGGCTGGATCCCGACCTGCAGATCGTTATCTGCACCGCCTATTCGGATTATTCCTGGGATGAGATGGTCCGCCGCCTGGGCAGCTCTGACCGCCTCGTCATCCTCAAGAAACCGTTCGATGTCGTGGAAGTGCTCCAGTTGGCCAATGCCCTTACCGAGAAATGGCGCCTGGGCCAGGAGGCCAAGCACCGGATGGAAAACCTCAAGAAGATGGTCCGCGAGCGCACCCGCAACCTGGAGGCCGCCAACGCCGAATTGGCCGCTGCCAACCGCTGCGCCAACCAAATGGCCGCCGCCGCCATCGAGGCCAGCGAGGCCAAAGGCGATTTCCTGGCCAGCATGAGCCACGAAATCCGCACCCCAATGAACGGCATCCTCGGCATGCTCGGCCTGTTGAGCGACACCGACCTGTCCCCCCGCCAGCGGGAGTTCCTCCAGATTGCCCGCTCCAGCGCCGAGGTCCTCCTCACCCTCATCAACGACATCCTGGATTTCTCGAAGATCGAGGCGGGCAAACTCTCCCTGGAATCCATCCCCTTCGATCTCCGGACCGCCATCGAGGAGGTCGGCGAGTTGCTCTCACCCCGGGCCGCTGAGAAAGGGCTGGACCTCATTCTCCGCTATGCCCCGGAGGCCCCCCCGCGCATTATCGGCGACCCCGCCCGCATCCGCCAGGTCCTCACCAACCTCGTCGGCAACGCCGTCAAGTTCACCGAAACGGGGCACGTCCTCATCAACCTCGAGTCCGAAACCAAGACCCAAGACTCCGCCCAACTCAAGTTCTCGGTCACCGACACCGGCATCGGCATCGCCCCGGGGGTGCTCGGCCGCATCTTCGAGAAATTCACCCAGGCCGATGCCTCCACCACCCGCCGCTTTGGCGGCACGGGCCTGGGCCTGACCATCAGCAAGCAGTTGGTCCAACTGATGGGCGGCAGCATCGGCGTCGAGAGCGTTCCGGGCAGCGGCTCGACCTTTTGGTTCAAGCTCCTCTGCCCCCTCCCCGCGCAGCAGAGCGCCGCGCCCGAGGACCTCGACATGTCCGGGGTCCGCATCCTGATCGTGGATGACAACGAGGTCAACCGCCGCGTGCTGCACGAGCAGATTGCCGCGTGGCAACTGCGCAACGGCAGCTATGCCTCCGCCGAGGAGGCCCTGCGCATCCTGCGCGAGGCCCACGCCGCAGGAGACCCTTACCACATCGCCGTCCTGGACTACCAGATGCCCGGCATGGACGGCGAGATGCTCGCCCGCGCCATCAAGGCGGACCCCGTTTTGCGGGACACCGTCCTCATCCTGCTCACCTTGGTCAGCCACCCCGAGGCCTCCCACCGCCTCAAAGAGGCCGGCGCCTTTGCCTGCCTGGTCAAGCCCGTCCGCCATTCCAAGCTCTGGGACGTGCTCGCCGAGGCCTGGGCCGCCTGCGCCTGGCAAGTCCCGCCTCGACCCCGCCCCGCAGCCTCCCCGCCCGGAACCGGGCGCCCCCGCGAAATGGGCTCCCAGGTTCAATGCCCGCACGCTGGTCGTGGACGACAGCGCCACCAACCAGAAGGTGGGCCGCCTGATGCTCGAAAACCTCGGCTGCCGTGTTGATGTCGCCGCCAACGGCAATGAGGCCCTCCACATGATCGAGTTGGTCCCCTACGACATCGTCTTCATGGATTGCGAGATGCCCGAGATGAACGGCTTCGACGCCACCACCGAACTCCGGCGCCGCCTGGCTGGCAAGCCGCATCTGCCCGTAGTCGCGATGACCGCCAAGGCCATCCAGGGCGACCGCGAACGCTGCCTGGCCGCCGGCATGGACGATTACATCAGCAAACCGGTCCGGCTCGAGGACCTCGCCGCGGCCCTGAACTGTTGGACCGCCAATCGTCCGGACCGCGCCGGGGCAACGCCGGCGCCCGACAATTCGCGCCCCGCCAAGCCCGCCAGGGTGGAAACCGCCCCCTTGGGCCCCGCCCATCCGAGGCAGACTGACTCAGCCCCCGAGGAGAGCTCCACCCAATCCGCGCCCGCAACGCCGGTCCTCGACCCGGATATGACCGAACGTCTTCAGGAACTCGCCGCCAGCCTCGGCCCCTCCGTCCTCACCGAACTCTACGAGGTCTTTCAGACCAGCGCCGTCGAATCCATCGCCGCCCTGCGTCGGGCCGTGTGCGAGCAGGACCCCGCAGCCCTTCGAAACACGGCCCACGCCCTCAAGGGCGCAAGCGCGAACATCGGCGCCACCCTCGTCTCTGACCTCGCCCGCCAACTCGAGGCCCTCGGCCACGCAGGGTCCATCGCCGGCGCCCAACCGCTCCTGGCCGGTCTCGACAGCGAGTTCGCCCGCGTGCAGCTCGAAATCCAAAACCCGGCGCCCGCGCCTTCGCCGGCCCCCGAGGAGTTTGACAATGTTAAGCCCCCGCCGACTTGTGAGATGGACACCGAGCACGTCCCCCCGGGGCACGCCCTCTCTTAAGGGACATCCAGCATCCGATCCCAGACCTTTGCCCCGACCTTTGTCGCAACCTTTGTCGCAACCTTTGTCGCGACCTTTGTCGAGGCATAGCCAGCCCGACAAAGATTCCGACAAAGGTCCGGACTCGCGGCGCTCGTGGAGACAGGCGCTACAACGTCTTGCTGCACCGAGCATTTTAATCTCACCAGCCGCTCCGAGCACCGGGTCCCTGCCTTACAGGCCGGGACCTTTTTCGAGGGACACCCCCTTACCTGGGCCTCCGCTTCGCTCTAGCCCAGGCTATCACATGACGGGCCTTCGGCCCTGGCTCGCATCCCGACACTGCCGCCTGCGTCCACTCGACACACTACATTCGTCATTCGTCATTCGTCATTCCGCTCTTCTCCGGCGCCCTGGGCTCGCGCAGGCGGACCAGCGTGGCGCCCCAGCCGCCGTATTGCGGATGGTCCAGGGTGAAGGAGACCACCTCCGGGTGCCGGGCCAGGATGGCGTGGACTGTCCGCCGCAGGTTCCCGATTCCTTTGCCGTGGATGATGCGCACCTGGCAAATCCCCCGCTCCCGGCACGCGGCCAAGTAATCCGGGATGAGGTCCTTGATCTCGGCCGGCTTGAACGTGTGCAAGTCCAGCACCCCATCTATGGGCAACTCGAAGGCCTGGTCCATGTCAGCTTAAATCCTGCAGTTCAGCTCCTTCAACCACGGATAGACACGGATAAACACGGATGTGGGAGTGCGCGGAGGGGCTTAGAGTGTGGACGAACGCCGCTTGTTGCCCTTCCTCAGTAAATCCGTGTTTATCCGTGTTCATCCGTGGTTGAATTGCCCTTTTCAGGGTCAGAACCGGGTCAGTGCCTTGAGTTGGCGGAGCCGCTGCCGGATGTCCTTGTGTGTGAGCCGGGTGGTGCGCTGCAGGCCGAACCCCTCGCAGCAGAAGGACGCCACCACGCTGCCGCAAGTCATCGCCCGGCGGATGTGGTCGTCGATGCTCCCCCTGGCTGCGGCCAGGCAGCCCATCATCGCGCCCACGAACGAATCCCCGGCGCCGGTGGGGTCCACCACCTTGCGCAGCGGGTAGGCGGGGCAGATGAAGAGGCCCCGCGGCCCGGAGAGGATCGAGCCGTGCGAGCCCATTTTGATGATCACGTATTTGGGGCCCAGTTTATGAAGCTCCTTGAGCGCCGCGAAGATGTTATCTTCCCGGGTCAATTGGTGAGCTTCGCTGTCGTTGAGCACGAAGGCGTCGAGGCGCTTGAGCAGCGCGAGCAGGTCCGGCAGGGCGATGTTGAGCCACAGGTCCATGGTGTCGGCGGCCACGAACCGGGGCCGGGCCATCTGCTCGAGCACGTGCAACTGGAGGGCCGGCGCGATATTGGCCAGCAGCACGAACGGGGCGTTCCGGTAGGATTTGGGCAGGGCCGGCGAAAAGGTCTCGAAGACCCCCAACTCCGTCAGCAGCGTCCGGCGGTTGTTCATGTTGGCCTCGTACTCGCCCGACCAGTGGAAGGTCTTGCCAGGCAGAATCTGCAGCCCTTCCAGCTCGATGCCATGCCGCCGGTAAAGCTGGAGGTAGCGCCGGGGGAAATCGTCCCCGACAACCCCCACGAGCTGGACCGGGCTGAAGAAGCTGGCCGCCACCGCCGCGTGGCTGGCTGAGCCCCCGAGCAGACGCGGGTTTTCCGACTTTGGGGTCTTGATGGAATCCAGCGCAGTCGAACCAACAATCAAAACGCTCATGCGAACCGAGGTTTAATGGTCCGCCCAAGCTATGGGTTGCCACCCTCTGTGGCAATGCAAATCGGCAGGCTGTCTCGGCTTTGGGCGCATTCCACTTTCTTGGGTAGCCCCTCTAACTCATCCCGAAGGGATACAATCACTCAGCCCAGGGTTGCGCGGAACGCGCTACCCTGGGACCGAGCCCGCCAAACCCTGAAAACCCTGAAGGGGTTTCATCGACAGCGCGCAACCGGTCTCGAGCCCGCATGTATCGCTTGTCGGACGCGGCACACGCAAGCGCGATATAACCCTTTCAGGGTAACCGGTCACGGGCGGCGTAACCCAGGGTAGCGCGTTCAACCCTGGGCTGAGTGAACACCATCCCTTCGAGATGGAGGTCACGGACTATTCTCAGGCCCTACAGCACAGGCATGGGCCTGCTGTTGCGTCGTAGAGGCGAACTTCAGGAGCCAGCAAGCCCGCGCAAAAAAGTGAAATGCCCAGGCTCTATCTCCCGGTCGGCGCAGCGCCGCGTTCGACATCCAGGCGCTGCCTGAAGCTGCGGCAGGCGGCGGCGATGTCGCCGGCGTTCAGGATGGCGGAGACGACGCAGATGCGGCGGGCGCCGGCGGCCAGGACCGAGTCCAGGTTTTCCAGAGTAATGCCGCCGATGGCGAACCACGGCGCAGCCACGTTGTTGGAGGCCCAGCGGACGTAATCGAGGGTGACGGGCCTGGCCTGGGGCTTGGTCGCGGTGGCAAAGACCGGGCCGATGGCGAGGTAATCGGCGCCTGCCTCCAGGGCGCGCCTGGCCTGCTCGGGGGCGTGGGTGCTCAAGCCGATGCGCAACGCGGCGCCCGAAGGGCGGAGGGCGCCCACATGGGTGTGGCCGGCACCGAAGAAATCCTCCTGGCCGAGGTGGCAGGCCTCCGCGCCCGCCTCCAGGGCCACGCAGAGGTGATCGTTGATGACCAGGCCCACGCCCGCCCGGCGGGTCGCCGGCAGGATGGCCTGGGCCATGCGAAATATCTCCGCGGGTGTGGATTGCTTGGCGCGCAGTTGAATCAAGTCCGCCCCGCCCTCGCACAATTCCCGGGCCACCTGTTCCGGGGCGCGCCCGCGCAGGCAGGCCGTGTCCACGAACGCATAAAGCCGGCACTCAGCAAGCGGTCTCACCAGGGAGAGTGTCGAGGGTCGAGGGGCGAGTGTCGAGGGCAGAGTGAGGAGCGGCGAGGAGCATCCCGACTCCGCGTCCGAGTTCGACTCCACCGCGCGGAGCGCGGCACTCTTCTGCCCCGGAGGGGCAGCAGATAATAGCCCAGGGCAAGGCCCGTCCCGCTCCAAGCGGGACGGGCCGCCGCCCTGGGTGCTCGGCAAAGTACAATCTCCCCCTCCCATGCGCTCTGAGCGCATGGGAGGGGGGAAGGGGGGTGGGTTTCCTCCCCGCTCGGCCGCAGTGCCGGGATGCGCCGGCGGGAGAGATGAGAGCCTCTTCGTGAGCAATGTCCTACTCCACTCGACTTTGGGTGAAGTCGGTATCTTTGTCGCAGCCTTTGTCGAGCTGGGCCGGGTTTCGATAAAGGTCTCGACAAAGGCTGCGACAAAGGTCGTGAAAGTCACTCAAAGTGCGGTGCAGTAGTGCATTGCCTGGGCTGCCATGGCGGGATTGAATTCGAGCGTTCCCAGGTTTAAGTATTGAGCATGAGCGCGCAAAGCACTTTGAAGGGCCTGGCCAGCATCAACCCGGCGACCGGCGAGATGATGCGGGAGTTCGAGCCGCATTCGGAGCAGGAGGTCGAGCGCCGTCTGGAGCGCGCGGTCGCGGCCTTCCGGGAGCACCGCCGCCTGCCCGTGGAGGAACGGGCGCGCCTGATGACCAAGGCGGGACTGGGCCTGGACTCGGAGAAGAACCAATTTGCGCGGCTCATGACGCTGGAGATGGGCAAACCGCTGCGGGCGGCCATCCAGGAGGTCGAGAAATGCGCCCTGGCCTGCCGCTATTACGCCGAGCACGCGGCCCGCTTCCTGGCGGACGAACCGGGCGAGGCGGGCGCCACGCGCAGTTACGTGCGCTATCAACCGCTGGGGCCGGTGCTGGCGGTGATGCCGTGGAACTTTCCATTCTGGCAGGTCTTCCGGTTCGCGGCGCCCGGCCTGATGGCCGGGAACGTGGGCCTGTTGAAACACGCGTCGAATGTCCCGCAGTGCGCGCTGGCGATCGAGGCCGTCTTCCGCCGCGCCGGTTTTGCCGAGGGGGCATTTCAGGCGCTGCTGGTCGGGCCGAGCGGGTCGGCGCCCTCATCGCGGACCCGCGCATCAGGGCGGTCACACTCACCGGCAGCGTTGGTGCAGGCTCGAGTGTGGCCGCTGCGGCCGGCAAGGCGATCAAGAAGACCGTGCTCGAGCTCGGCGGCAGCGACCCGTTCATCGTCATGCCCAGCGCGGACCTGGACCGGGCGGTGGCCAGTGCCGTCCAGGCGCGGACGATCAACAACGGGCAATCCTGCATCGCGGCCAAACGCTTCATCGGTACACGAGGCCATCGCCGACGAGTTCGAGCGCCGGTTCGTCCGGGGCATGGCGGCGCTCAAGGTGGGCGACCCGATGGACGAGGCCACCGACATTGGTCCGCTGGCCACGGCCGAGGTGCTGGAGACGCTTGCGGAACAGGTGGACCGGACGGTGGGCCTGGGCGCGCAGGTGCTGCTGGGCGGCAAGCGCCTGGACCGGCCCGGCTTCTTCTTCGCGCCGACGGTGCTCAAGAACATCCCGCCGGGCTCGCCCGCGCACCGGGAGGAACTCTTCGGACCGGTCGCATCGCTGTTCCGCGCGCCAAACATGGAGGAGGCCATCCGGTTGGCCAATGACACCGGGTTCGGGCTGGGGGCCAGCGCCTGGACCAACGACCAAGCCGAACGCGAGATGTTCATCGAGCGCATCGAATCGGGCCTGGCCTTCGTCAACGCAATGGTCGCCTCCGACCCTCGGCTGCCCTTTGGCGGCGTCAAGCAGTCCGGCTACGGCCGTGAACTGGGCGTCCTGGGCCTGCGCGAGTTTGTCAATATCAAGACGGTGTGCGTTTTTCCATGAACCACCGAAGCCCGCAAGGTTTTGGACTGCGCCAGTCCTCTGGCGCTTTTGCATCCCCAGGATTCCGAACAGCGGTCCCGATACTGCATCGGGACCGCAGTCCAAAACGCTTCGCGGCCTCGCAGCCCCTATCCGGTTCATGGTCGAATGCATTCGCCGAGGCCAAAGGGGGCCTTCCATGAGCAAATTCTTTTCGCGCAACATTGATTGGCGCGGGCGGGTCGCGCGGGCCCTATGGGGCCTTGCGTTGATTGGTTTGGGCTTGGCGCTCCGGAGCGCCAACCGCTGGCTGTGCGCGGGGTTGATGCTGGCCGGGTTATTCGCGCTCTACGAGGCCGCGCGCGGTTGGTGCCTCCTGCGCGCCTGCGGGGTCAAGACAAAGCTTTAGGAGCCGTCTAGAGTCCTTGAGTTTCAAAACGTGGTGCAGACAGATCAAGTTTGTGGCACGGGCATCCTGCCCGTGGGGCTTGGGCAGGATGCCCAAGCCAAGGTCTGAGGCCCCGCCTCGCTAGAGTCCTTGAGTTTCAAAACGTGATGCAGACAGGTCAGGTTTGTGGCACGGGCATCCTGCCCGTGGGGCTTGGGCAAGATGCCCAAGCCACGGTCTGAGGCCCCGCCTCGCTAGAAATAAAGGTGGCAAGGTGTTCGAGATTCAAAGACGCGGGAGGAGGACCGGCCTCGGAAAAAACCCGCGCCGGCCCGGCCGTCGGCCGCCATAAGCGGACTGAAGTCCGCGCTCCAATCCCCGGCATTCGGGACCGGTTGTACAGGCAAGACGCGCCCCGCCGAAGCCGTTCTCCTGCCGGAGTGGTCCGCGGCGCAGGGGTATGGACCCGCTACAGTGCTACAAGCCCCATGGAACCGGGGGATTTTTGAGGTCGAACCCGCAACACGACCCCCAACCAGGCGCTACAGCGCCGGTAAAATCGGGGGATTTTTGCGGGCACGGTTTTTGTTTGACACGATGGAAGCCGATATCAGTTCGGTAAAATCGAGCTTCCTATAGAGGAGGAAGTGGGTCCGGGGGCGCGTGAAGGAGGATTGCGCGGAGGCGCTTCGGCGTTATATCCGGGCAGCCGAGGTGGAGCCGCTCAAGCCGAGGAGGGGAAGAGACCGGTTTCCGGCCTTCGCGCTGGCCGCCCCGATTCATGAGGTGATAAATGGCGCCAGGGTACCGGACTCGCCGCTTGCGCGGCATGAGGGAAGGGCGCCACAAACCACCTCTTGTGTCAATGGCTTTTAAGAGCCGTCAAGAAATAGAGCTGGGGATCTGCATTGATTATTTCATACCACGGGCAGGGGGTCACCACCCGCCAAACCACAAGAATCCTGCCGCCATTCTTTTGCTTCCAACCCTGCTCCGCCAGGTCTATCATCGTTGCGCGACGTTCAACCACGATGGCGAACGAATTTCATTGGGGGCCAACCAACCCCCACCCGCTCTCGAAAATGCGGACCGAGCTCGTCTGGGACGGCAAGTACGACGAGTTCGGCAACCGCCGCGAAGTGGACGCCGCTGCGTGCTCCATGCCGATGCAGAAAATCGAGACCGTGGACGAGCCCGTCAGCGGGCCGCCGCCCAGGGCCAAACGGATATGTTCGAGCAACGGCTGCTCCGCATTCAGGAATCCGCCCCCGAATACAAAACGACCAAGGACTTCCGCAACCGGCTCATCTGGGGCGACAACACACTGGTGATGGCCAGCCTCCTCAAGGAGTTCAAAGGCAAGATCGACCTAATTTACATAGACCCTCCGTTCGACGTGGGCGCGGATTTCACGATGGAAGTCCCGGTCGGGAATGGAAAGGAAACGATCGAAAAGGACCAATCCACGCTCGAAATGGTCGCCTATCGTGACACGTGGGGGAAAGGGTCCGACTCTTATCTTCCCATGGTTTTTGAGCGGCTAACGCTGATGAAGGAACTCTTGAGCCAGACGGGTAGCATCTACGTCCACCTCGGTTGGCAAGTCTCGTCCGCAGTTAAGCTCCTGCTCGACGAGGTTTTCGGCCCAGATAGATTTCAGAACGAGATCGTCTGGAAGCGCCAAACCGCGAAGGGCGGGTCCTTCGATTCACTGGCCCAATATGGACGAATCCATGAGAGCATTTTCTTTTACACTAGGGGACCCAACTTCACCTGGAATCTCCAGTACACCCCGTACGACGCCGAACACATCCAGCAGTCCTACAGTCGCACGGATAGCGCGACCGGAAAGAAGTTCGCCCTTCGGGACCTAACTGCCGCCGGAACCCGCCATGGCGACTCGGGAAAGCCAATCCTGATTCAAGGCCATGAAATTTCCCTGCCCCCCGGAAGGCACTGGGCGGTCGGCCTGGAGTCCGGAGAAACGGTACAGCAGGCCGTTGATCGTCTTGTCAAACAGGACATTGTTTGGTTTGAGCCAGGAAGGATGCCCCGTTTGAAGCTATTCCTGGACGACATGCCGGGCGTACCGCTCCAATCCCTTTGGACCGACATCCTGCCCGTGCAGGCGCAGAGCTTGGAACGCCTGAATTACGCAACCCAGAAGCCAGAGGCCCTCCTTGAGCGCATCATCAAGGCCAGCAGTAAGGAAGGTGACCTGGTCGCCGACTTTTTCTGCGGCAGCGGGACAACCGGCGTAGTGGCAGAAAGGCTGGGCCGGCGATGGATAATGGCCGATCTCGGAAGATTCGCGATCCACACAAGCCGCAAACGCCTCATCGAGCTACAGCGCACGCTTCACCTCGGCGCCAAACCGTACCGCGCCTTCGACGTTTACAACCTCGGCCGTTACGAGCGTCAGTGGTGGCAGAAGGATCGCCTCAAGGGCGCAGAAGAAGAACATCGCCGCGTCGTGCTGGAATTCTTCAAGGCCGAGATTCTCGCCGCCCCGCCGAGCCCCCTCCTGCATGGCCGCAAAGCTGGCGCCTTCTGCCACGTGGACGGCATTGATTCCGTCTTTACCCGCCACGAGGCCCGTGCCGTTGCCGAGGCCACTGTCCAGGCCAGCGGTCGCGAAGTTTATTGCCTGGCTTGGGAGTTCGAAATGGAATTGCGCCAATTCACGCTTGCGCTGGAGGCCGAGCTCGGGGTGAAGATGAAGCTCATCCCAATCCCTCGCGAAGTCATGGAAAAGAACCGCAAAAGCCCACCGCCGTTCCTCGAAATGGCCGTGCTGGAGGCGGACACGGTCCATCGGAAAGAGTCCGGCAAGAAATCCGTTGACGTGAAGCTCACAAAGTTCCTGCCATCGCTGGCCGAAGTGCCCGCAAAGGAGCTCGAAGCCTTGAAGGAGCGCGCCATCAAGAGCGGCTTCGATTTCATTGATTTCTGGGCCGTGGACTTCGATTGGCAGCCCGGGAAACCCTTCAACCATCACTGGCAGGACTACCGCACGCGCAAAGACCGCTCCCTCAAAACCGTCAGCGACGCCGGGCACGTGTACGAGGTCAATGGCCGACACACCATCTGCGTCAAAGTCGTTGACGTTTTCGGGTGTGACACCAGCATCGCCCTTGACGTGAATACGTAGGAAGGAGAAGTTATGAACGGCAACAGACCCAGTGCTTATCTCACGATTCGCTTCGAGGGCCCGGACGTAAAGCCCAGCCGCATGCGACTGGATGACTTCATCCAGGCTGCGCGCGAATTTTCCGCCTGTGCGAAACGCGTGGCGCTGGCCATGCAACACACGCCGAGTGCCGTCCCTGGCCGGCGGCCAACCGATGTCACCGAAGCGCTCTCGCTTGACCTCATCGGCTTCACCGAGGGCAGCCCCGCCGCCGTTGCGTTCCTGGACCGAAGCGACCGCCAGATCATGATGCAGAACGCCGACTTCGGCGAGACAACCTACAAGGCCCTGTTGGAGGGAATCGAGGCGGTTTCCCAGGACACCGCCGCCCTGCCGCCCGGATTCGATTTGGGTGTCCTGATGAAGCTCCGAGATTTCGGGCGGCTTTTCAGCAAGGGCGTCTCGCGGGTGGAGTTCACGCTGAACCACCGGCCCAGCCCGATAAAAGCCAGCTACAACCTGCCCGGGCAGGATCGCGTGCGCCAGCGCATCGCCCAGCCCCAGTCGCAGCAGCAGACTGTTCAGGGCCGACTGCTAATGGCCGACTTCAAAGAAACCGGCAGGCAGTTGCGTGTCCACCCCTCAATCGGCCAGCCCATCCTCTGCCACTTCCCCGAAAACCTCAGTGCGGAGGTCGAGGAGTGCATCCGCCAATTCGTTCGCGTCACCGGCCGCATGGAATACACCCCAGGCGGTGAACCGCACCGGCTTGAGATTGCCGACATAGAGCGTGTTGACGAACCGCTGGGCGTATCCGCTGCCCACGAAGCACCCTGGTCCTACGGTTTTTGGGAGAGCCCATCGGCAGAAGAATACGCCCGTTGCCAGGGCGTTGAGCCTGTCACCGAAATCGCATCCCTCTACGGGCCCAGTGAGGCGCAGGATTGGGAGGGCTTTGACGAGGCCCTGGAACGCTGGCATGCGGAGAACCCCGTCAGATGACCCCAGCGATGCTCGTTGACACCAACATAGTCTCTTCGCCGCTCGTTACCCACAACCGCAAACATTTCGAAAATGTCCCTGGGCTCACCGTCATTTCCGAAGGCTGACTATGCCCGAACCCTTGACCATCCGAGCCGAAGCCCTCGAGCCCCTTTTCGCCTCCTGGGAGGAACCCAACAAACACCGCGTCCGCGCCGACAGCGGCGAGGGCGCCGTCGAGCGCAACGGCCGCCGGCCAACCGGCATCGCCATCGCTCAGAATCTCCGCGCCATGGTCAAAGAATGGCGCGAAGGCTTCTACTTTGGCGCAAGCGACACCAGCCGCCACCTGCTCAACCACTGGTTTGGCCGTACCCACACGATCGCCGGCAGCGATCCGCCCCAGGAGTTCCGCTATTACTTCTGCCAGCGCGAAGCCATCGAAACCCTCATCTACCTCAAGGAAGTCCGAAAACTCGAATCTCTTTCCCAACTCATCGCCGAGTTTGGCGGCGCCTATGCCGAAACTGCCGCGCTCGGCGTCACCGATGAAGAAGACGCCTGGAGCCGCTACGCGTTCAAGATGGCCACCGGCTCGGGCAAGACCAAAGTCATGAGCCTGGCCATCGTCTGGAGCTACTTCCACGCGCTGCGCGAAAGCGATTCGCCGATGGCAAAGCACTTTGTCATCATCGCCCCCAATCTCACGGTGTTCGAACGGCTCAAGGAAGATTTCAAACCCGAGGGCGGCGGCCCGGACATTTTCGAGCGCGACCCGCTCATTCCCGTAGAATGGCGCGGCGATTGGAACCTGACCACGGTCCTCCAGGACGAAGCCAGCGGCGCCAGCACCGGTGGCACGCTGTACCTGACCAACATCCACCGACTTTTCGACAACACCCGCAAGCGCGACTCAGGGGACGCGTTCGACTGGATGGGGCCCGCCGTCTCGAAAGCGACCGCGCTCGATACCGCCGCGGCGCTGCGCGACCGCATCACCAGCCACCAGCGTGTCATGGTGATGAACGACGAAGCCCACCACGTTTGGGACCCCGATTCGGCCTGGAACGAGGCCATCAAATTCCTCCACGAAACTATCCAGAAGCGCACCGGCGGCGGCCTCCTTGCCCAGCTTGATTTCAGTGCCACCCCGAAGGACAACAAGGCCAACTATTTCAAGCACATCGTCTGCGATACGCCCCTGGGCGAGGCCGTGGACGCCGGCATCATCAAAACACCAATCATCGGTCGCGCCGGCCGGCTCAACGAACAGGCCACCGACAACGCGGGTTACCGATGGGAAATGCACCTCAAACTCGGCTATGAGCGCTGGCTCAAAAGCCGCGACGAATGGCTCAAGAGCGGCAAGAAACCCCTCATCTTTGTCATGTGCGAGGACACCAAGGCCGCCGACGAAATCGCCGGGCGCCTCAATGGCGACCCGGTTTTCAAGGAGTTGAACGGCCGCACGATCAACCTCCACACCAACCTTAAAGGCAAACTTAAGAAGATTGGCAAGGGCGCCGACGCGCGCACGGAATTTGTCGAAAGCGAAAAGGAGATCAGTGACGAAGACCTCAAGGCTCTCCGCAGACTGAGCCGCGAACTCGACTCCGGCACCAGCCCCTTTTTCTGCATCGTCTCCGTGCTCATGCTCCGCGAAGGCTGGGACGTTCGGAACGTCACCACCATCGTCCCCCTCCGGCCTTACAGCTCCAAAGCCAATATCCTGCCCGAGCAAACCCTCGGACGCGGACTCCGCCGCATGACGCCGCCGGGTCAGGCAAATGAAATTGTCGCTGTGGTTGAGCACGAGGCTTTCGCCCGGCTCTATCACGACGAGCTCGCGCAGGAAGGTTTGCCCATCGAGATTGTTGATGTCCATAAAGTCCCCACCACCACGGTCTCAATTTTCCCCGACCTGGAGGAGAAGGACGCGAAGGCGCTGGACATCGCGCTCCCGCGTTTGACCTCGGCCAACCAAACCCTCCCTGTCCTTGGCCCCATTTCCGAGGCCGAAATGCGCGAAGCCTTCGCCCCCTACAAAGCCCTGCCCATCGGCGACCGCGGCCCGGATGAAGTCCAGTACCAAGGCCGGCACCTCATCACCGGCGAAGTCGTCGAACACATGAAGGTCAGCCTCGCCCTGCTCGAATCCGGCATCGGCGCAATTTCGTTCTACGTTCAGGAACTCGAGTACGTTTGCAAGGTGAAGAACACTCACCAGGTCCTCGCGCCGCTCCTGCAAAAGTTCTTCGAGGAACTCCTTTTCGGCACGCAGGTTTCCGTCTTCGACACGCGGCTGGTAAAACGCCTTTCCGACAGCGACGTGCGGGAGCACGTCCGTGCCGTGTTCGTCCCGCTTATTCGTCGCAAAGTCATCCAAACCCAGGTCCGCACGCCCGAAGCTCCGCCCGTGCCGCTCTCCACCTGGAAACCATTCCAAGTCACCGTCAGCGAACGCCGCCCGGTCCATCAGTCCCCGCGCACCGTCTTCAACCTCATCCCCTGCAACCGCTCGCTCGAAACCGCCTTCGTCGAGCAGTGCAACCGCGCCGCCGACGTCACGGCGTTCGCCAAGAACGCCGGCCCCCAGTCGCTCCGGATTGATTATCTCGCTCAGGGCATCCGCTTGGCCTTCTACCTGCCGGACTTTTTCGTCCGCACCACCACCGGCACGCATTATCTTGTCGAAACCAAGGGCCAGGTGGACAAGGAAACCGCAGCCAAAGCCCGCGCCGCCGTCGAATGGTGCAAGGCCGCCTCCACCAAGCAAAAGAAATGGGAATACGTTTACGTGCCCGAAGGCGTCTTCCAGCGATTTCAAGGCGCTCTCTTTTCCGACCTGGCCCGCATGTGCGCGCCATCCTTGCACGACCTCATCAACGAACAGAAGTTCGCCGAGGAACTCCCGCTTTTTGCCGGCATCGGTATTCTCGAAAGCAAAGCCCAGGAAGCCCAGGGACTCGTTGACGAAAAAATGCTCGCGGCCCTGCCCGAGCGGCTCCGCAAAGCCGCCGAGGAATCCGTCTCACTCTACCGCTTCTTTGAAAAGAAACCGGGAGTCAATTACGCCCCGGTGTTCACCGCCCTGCTTGGCGTCATTGACGAGTCAGCGAAAGGCCTGCTCATTCAAAAGTTGACCCCCCGAATGCCGACGGACGCCCCCGACCAAAAGACCTGGTTCGAGCCGTACCTGGCCGCCGTGGACAACCGCATGGTCCGCCACTACGAAGAAGTGGCCCGCAACCTCAGAAAAACCCTCGTTTACAAAAACGGCCTCTCGCCGCTCGGCTTGTTGCGAAGCGCCCTCGACTACGCCCTGAATGACAACACCAAGCTGACTGGCGTCTTCGAGGCGGTCAAAGCCGAACTCCGCTTCGCTGGGGGCCGGGACCTGCTGGACCGGATCACGGCCATCAACGAGTTTCGCAACACCAAGGTTGCCCACCAGGAAACGCCCCTGACCGACCCCGCCCAGGCCAAGGCCGCCCTGGTCACCTGGGTCGAAGGCTTGAACCGCCTCTGGCAGGCCACCAGGAAACCGCGGTGAGATCTCGCCAAATCCCGCGAAAAGACATGAAAACCTGTGTTGACCTTGGCCAACTGCCGCCCTCAGCGTCACCCACATAGCGCATCCGTTCCTCTCCGGATAAAAAACAAATGGATATTACGATTAACTACGGTCATACATCGCGCCTGCAAAGACAAATCCTCTCCAGTCCGCCAGGCCGAAGAATACCGAAAATCTCGGTCTCGCCGCTTGACCTCCACCCGAAAGCTGCCGATACTCACACCAACAATACGCGCCAGGCCTCTTAACAATGCCCAAATCGGCGCGTTGCTCATTTTTATCCGCGCCACCAGGGTTTCCCGCCCCCGCCGTGTCCCCGAGACGCGACGGCACTGGCCACAGCCACCGCAACTCTCCACTCTAAAGCCATCAGTTGCCTTTAGAGTGTAGTCCCGCTCGCCGGGCGGCGCCTTTTTCGAGTCCCCGCCGTTCCCCCCGCGCCCTGGCCCGAGTATGCCGACAGGCCTTTAGCCCTAGGCGCGGACGCGGTATTTGTTCGGATCTTCCCACGCCGCGAAAAGCGGCTCGAGGGCCTCGGCTCGGATTGCCAGTGATTCGGGCATATGTGCAACCAACACGCAGGCCCAGCGTGCAGGCCCGCCAAATATTTAGGGCGCATTTTTGCGGAGATACGCCCTGCACAGCGACTTGATTCTGCAGTGGAATGCGGCAAAGGAAAGGCTCGAATAGAAGGGCTGGACCCGTTCAGCGAAGAGCACCCGAATTCGCTCCTCAAAGTCGGACTCCGCCTCCCTGGCGGCAAGGCAGAGCGGATCGAAAGCGAACTCGTAGCGGTCGAACAGGAAGGCCAATTCCGCTACTTCATCTCGGGTAATAATCCCTTCGGGAATTCCGTCTTCTGACATGCCAACTCCTCCATCGCACCGCGGTAACGTTTCTCACATGCCAGCCTGTAATCCAAAACCATGTCATAGAGGGCTGGCGTCCCGCAGTAAGGGTACTTGTGTTTCAGCGTCGCCAGGCTGGCCAGCGCCGACCGGCAAAAGCGGCTCATCGCGGTCCAGATTTCCGCCACCTCGTTTAGATCGTCCGACTTCCTGGCCATCGCGGCGGCGATTCCATAACTTTGAACCAGTATCCCCTCGACAATCCTCACCTGGCGCGTGAATGCCTCGCAAGCGCCCGGAATATCAGGGCTTGCATACGCATCACCTATTCTCTGCATCTCCTCGAGCTGGGGCCGCCCGACCCCCAGGATGTCGCTGAAATTCAAGCATGCTTTCATAAGCTCGAAACGAGGATAGCACAGGCCGGCGCAACTGAAAGTAGAAAAACCGGGAACCGCGCGAGCGGGGCGCCTCTCGGCGAGGCGTTGGGTCTAAGCCCCTTCCGTCTCGAAGGCGGGGTAAAGGACCGGGAGCAGGACCAGGGTCAGGAGGGTGGCGGTGACCAGGCCGCCGATGATGACGACGGCAAAGGGGCGGGCGGTCTCGGCGCCGACGCCTGTGGAGAGGGCAGCGGGGAGCAGGCCCAAGGCGGCCATCAAGGAGGTCATCATGACGGGGCGCAGGCGGGAGATGGCGCCCTCGACGATGGCCTCGTGGAGCGATTGGTGCAGACGGCGCATTTCCCGGATACGTTCCACCAGGAGCACACCGCTCTGGATGGAGACGCCAAAGAGGGCGATGAACCCCACCATGGCGGAGACGGACAGGTCCAGGCGGGCGGCCAGCAGGGCCAGGAAGCCGCCCACGGCGGCGAGCGGCACGTTCAGCAAGACCAGCGCGGCGTAGCGGCCGGAGTCGAAGGCAGTGAACAGGAGGAAGAAGATGCCGACGATCGTGATGGGGACGATCATGGCCAGGCGGCGGGCGGCGCGCTGCTGGTTCTCGAACGCCCCGGTCCAGGACATCCGGTAGCCGGTCGGCAGGTGAACGGCCGCGTTGGCCTTCTGCTCGGCCTCGCGCACCAGCGAGCCCAGGTCGCGTCCGCGCACAGAGAGTTTGATGGCGATGCGCCTCTCGTTGCCCTCGCGCATGATGCGGGCCAGGCCCGAGCGGACCTCGACGTCGGTCAGGGCGCCCAGTGTCAAGCGCTCGCCGTTGGCGCCAAAGACAGGGATGTTCCGGATCGAATCCAGGTCCGACACGGCCTTGGGGGCGAGCTTGACGACCAGGTCGAAGGAGCGTTCCTTCTCCAGCACCTGCGTGGCCGTCGAGCCGCCCAGGGCGGTCTCGATGACCGACTGAATGTCGGACACACTGACGCCGTAACGCGCCACGGCGGCGCGGTCGACCGTGATCTGGATCTGCGGCTGGCCGGTGAACCGGTCGGTGCCGACGTCCTTGGCCCCCGGCACCGTGCTGAGGGTGTCGGCTATCTTGTCGGCCAGTTCCTGGAGCTTCTCCGGCTCCTCGCCGTAGAGCTTGATGGCCAATTCGCTTTTGATGCCGGAGACCGCTTCGTTGACGTTGTCTTCGATGTACTGGCTGAACTGGGAATCAATGCCCGGGATTCCGGCCAGGTCCTTGGACATGGCCTCGACGAGCCCATCGCGGCCACGCGCGGTGGTCCATTGGGAGCGCGGCTTGAGATTGACGTTGAACTCACAAACATCGAAGCCGTTGATGTCAGTGCCGTCGTCGGGGCGGCCGAGCTGGCTGAGGACGTTTTCGACCTCGGGAAATGAGGCCAGGCGGCGGCGCACGTTGTCGGCGAGCTTGGCGGCCTCGGAGGGCGAGATGGATTTGGGCATGAAGATGCGCACCCAGAGGGCGCCCTCGTCGAGCTTGGGCAGGAACTCCGAACCGATGACCCCATAGGCCAAGGCGCCGCCGAGCAGGAGCAGCCCGGTGACGCCATAGACGAGCCTGCGGTGGCGCAAGGCGAACTCGACGCTGGGGCGATAGAGATGAATGAGCCGGCGCACGACCCAGGATTCCTCCTCGCGGGCGCCGTGGCGGACGGCCAAGCTCATCAGGGCCGGCACGACGAAAACCGCGAAGAGGGTGCCGGTGACCACGGCGTAAGTGAGGGTCAGCGCCATGGGGCGGAAGATGCGGCCCTCGACGCGCTGCAAGGTATAGACCGGGATGAAGGCGGTCAGCAGGATGGCCTTCGAGAAGAGGATGGGCCGGCCCATCTCGCGGATAGCCTGCACGATCAGGCCGGGCAGGGGCTGGGTGCGATCTCTGCGCTCGTGCAGCAGGCGGATCACGTTCTCGGCAATCACCACCGCCGAATCCACGATGATGCCGAAATCGATGGCGCCCATGGAGATGAGGTTGGCGGGGATGCCTTGCAGGTCCAGGAGCAGGTAGGCGCCCAGGAGCGACACCGGCACAGCCAGCGCCACCACCAGGGCGGTGCGGTAATTGCCCAGCCCCAGGAACAGCACCAGCACCAGCACTACAAGGCCGATCCCCTCCAGCATGTTCTTGCGCACCGTGTGCAGTGTCCGGTGTATGAGCTCCGTCCGATCATAGTGCGGCACCAACCGGACGCCCGCCGGCAGGTAATGCGCGTTGATCTCTTTGACCTTTTCGTGGATGCCGTCCAGGACCGTGCGCGGGTTTTCCCCGCGCCGCATCAGCACGATGCCCTGCACCGCATCGCCGTCGTCGGCAATCCCCGAACGGGGTCTTGAAGAGCATGCCGACGCGGCCGAGGCGGACGGCATTGCCGATGGTGACGGAGCCGATATCGCTGATGCGGATGGGGGTGCCGTTGCGGCTGTCGACGGCGATGGCCTCGATGTCCGAAGGAGTGCGGACAAAGCCCAGGCCGCGCACGACGTACATCTCGGAGCCGTGCTCGACATAGGAGCCGCCGGCGTTGCGGTTGCCGTTGGCCAGGGCGTCGAAGACCTGCTTGAGCGAGAGATTGTAGGCCTTGAGCCGGAGCGGATCGACCTGCACCTGGTATTGCTTGGTCGGTCCTCCGAACCCGACCACGTCGACCACTCCGGGCACGGTGCGCAGCTTGCGCTCGACGACCCAGTCTTCGAGGGCCTTGAGTTCCACCGCGGCGCAGGTCTTGGGGGCCTGGAGGGTGTAACGATAGATCTCGCCGATGGGTGTGGCGTTGGGGGAGAGGCTGGCCTGGGCGCCCGGAGGGAGCGTGACGGAGGACAGATACTGGAAGACCTGGTTGCGCACGTAGTCCGGCTGCGCGCCGTCCTCGAAGACCAGTGTCACCTGCGAGAGCCCGAACAGGCTGATCGAGCGCAGGGCGACCAGCTTGGGCACGCTGTTCATCTGGTTCTCGATGGGAACGGTGACCAGGCGCTCGACCTCCTCGGCGGCGTGGCCTGGGAAGAGCGTAATCACCTGCACGGACATGTTCGAGACATCCGGGAAGGCCTCGACGGGCAACCGCTGGTAGGCGCTGATGCCGGCCAGGATGAAGAGCGCCAGCGCCGCCAGGACGATCGCTCGGTGGCGCAGGGTGTAGGAGGTGATGCGGCCGATCACGTCACGATTTTGGCGCGGTATCCACGAGGGATTGGAGCAGGAGGCAGCCTTCGCTGACCAGGCGCTGGCCCTGCCTGAGCCCGTCGAGGATGACTACCCTGCCGTCGCGCTCGGAGCCCAGCTTGACGGGATGGCGTTGGAACCGGCCCGCGCCGGTCTCCAGGAAGACATAATACTGATTGTCGCGCAGGAAGACCGCCTTGGACGGGACCTGGAGGCTCACCGGGACGACATCGGGGATTTCGACGGTGACGTAGAGCTCGGCCTTGAGCAGCTTGGAGGGGTTGGCGACCGTGCCGCGCGCGCGGACGGTGCGGGTGGTCGGGTCGAGCGAATCGCCAATGAGGTCCAGCCGTCCGTTGAAGGCCCGGTCCGGAAAGGCCCGCGAGCGGATGGTCAGTTGCTGGCCCTTGTGTACCAGGGACAATTGAATCTCCGTCAGATCCAGCCAGACCCAAAGGCGGGTCGGGTCGCTGATGACGAAGAGCGGGGCGGTGAATTGCGGCGCGTTGGCCAGTATCTGGTCGGGGCGGATCTCCTGGCCCGGGGTCACGTTTTTCTCGACGAGAATCCCCTCCAGCGGGCTGGGCAGAAAGAAGACCTGGTTGGTGTCGGCTATCCCGGCGCCGTAAATGGCCAGCCGGTCCAGGGCCCGGGCCGCTCCGCCCTCGCCCGGTCGAAGTCGGCCTCGGCGGCATCCACGTCTTTCTTGGGAGAGGCGCCGTGCTCGAAGAGGTCGCGCAGGCGCGTCAGGTTGCGGTCTGCCAGCCGGAAGTCGCTCTCGGCCTTGCGAGCGTCGGCCTGCGCCTGGCCGAAATCGGCCGATTGAATCTCGGCCAGCGGGGCGTCTTTGGCCAGCGGTTGCCCGACGTCGGCCAGCAGCTTGCGCACGATGCCTGCAAAGGGCGTGAACACCCGCACCGTCACGTCGTCGTCCCACACCAGCCGGCCGGTCAGCGGCACAAAACACGGCTGCTCGGCCCCGACCGTCTCGACTGTGAGCGCGGCCAACTGGGGCGAGTTGGTGGCCATGGACACGGTCTCACCGGCCACTTTGGCCTCGGGAACATCCGCCGACTTGGGGTCGGAATTGCACCCGGCGCACGCCCCGAGCAGCAGCGCCATCACGGCTCGGAGGGCCGACGGCACCGTCCCCGGCAAGCCGTCCGACGGGTCGGGCCGGTCCGACTCGTCCGACCTCCGATACGGTGCTCGAGTCAAAGTAAATGCACGAAGTTTCATTTTTTGATCTGTAAAGGTTGAATCTCAGTCGTGGCGGCCCTGAGCGCAGCGGCTGCGACGGCGGTGTCACTGGCGGACTGGTTGGCCGCCAGGCGCACGTCGTTGTCGTCCCGCTCGGCCACCAACATATCGAGCAGCGAGGCGCCGCCCTTTTGATAGGCGTATGCCTTGGTCTTGCGGACCTGCTCGGACTTGGGTCGGATGCTCTCGCGGTATTGTGTCCAGCGGGCCGCCGCGTCGTTGTAGGAAAGGAGGGCGATGGCGATGTCGGCCACGGCCTGGGCGCGGGTCTTTTCGAACGTCAGGCGGGCCTGCTCGCGGGCGGCCTGGGCGGCCAGGATGTTGCCCCGGTTCCGGTTCCAGAGCGGGACCGGGAAGCTCACGCCCAGCCCGACGGTGTTGGGCGTGTCGGGGGGTTGGTGTTCGTACTGGGCCAGGACGGTCGGGTCCGGGATGCGGAAGGCCTTCTGGAGGCGCAGGTCGGACTCGGTCCTGCGCCAGGCGGCCTCGGCGGCGGCCACGTCCGGGCGCCAGGTCCCGGTTGAGTTGGTGTTGCCCAGCTCGGCCGAGGCCGCCAGGGTCTCGAGGTTGTTGGCCAAAACGCAGTCGGCGCTGGGCTGCGGCACCCCGAGCAGGACTTCCAGGGCGACTCGCGCCTGGGCGGCGGCCGCCTCGGCCGCGCGCGCGTCCAACTCGAAGCGTTGCGCGCCAATCTCGATCTGGCTCCGGTCCGCGCTTGAGATTTCGCCCGCCTTGAGCCGGACTTCAGCGATGCGGGCCTCTTGGCGGAGGGTGTCGGCCGATTGGGCCAGGACGCGGACGTTTTCCTGGGCCTGGGCCGCGGCGATGTAGGCCTTGGCCACGCCGAGGTCGAGCGTGCGCCGGACATCGAGCAACTGGGCCCTGGCGGCCTCGAACCCGGCCTGGGCGGATTGCTGGCGGTAGCGTCGCTTGCCGCCGATCTCCAGGAGTTGGTTGACGGCGAAGATGGTGTCGTAGCTGCGGTCCCAAACGCCGTTGCCGGCGGAGGTCGAGCTCGGGTGGTTGTCCACGTTGATCAGGCTGGAGAGATAGGAAAACGCGGGATTGGGGAACTCGTGGGCGAGGATCTTGAGCGCGGTCGCGGCGTCGACCCCGGCGGCGGCGGCCAGCAGGTCCCAGTTCCGCTCCAGGGCCAGGCGTTGCGCGTCCCCCAGCGCCAAGTGCTCCAGGGCACGGCGATCAAAGGCGCTGCCGGCCGGCGGCGCGGCCGCCGGCTGAGCGCAACCCACGGCCAGCCCGGCCAGCCACAGCACCGCCCAGACGGCGCCCCCCCGCCCAAAGTGGTGGAAAAAGCGGTTCACAGCTCTTCTGGTCTGATGCTCTCGACCAGCGATGCAAGCCTGATAACATAGTCATTTAGGCCAAGTTGTCTATCAGGCGGACTCCATATCTCCTGTAGGGCGGGGTACTACATGGCCAGAGGGCTGTGGTGCCCCTTCAGGGCACTGGTCCGGAGGCGCCGTGCGACCCAGGGCATCGGCCTGACGGCCTCAGCCCTGGGCTAGGCTCTGCCGGCCCTTTGGGCCGGTCCCATGGTCCCATAGTCCCGTGGTCCCGTGGTCCCGTGGGCCGCAGTCCCTCGTCATTCGTCATTCGTCATTCGTCATTCGTCATTCGTCATTCGTCATTCGTCACTCCGCGTCTCATGCCATCGGACGGCTTCGCGGAGGAGTTCGGTGGCGCTGGCGAGGTTGAGTTTTTCTTTGATGCGGGCGCAGTAGGCCTGGACGGTTTTGATGCTGACGCGGAGGGTCTCGGCGATCTGGCGGGTGCCGCGCCCCTGGCCCAGGAGTTCGAAGACCTCCAGTTCGCGGTCGCTGAGTTGCTCGGCAGGAGAATGGGAGGACAGGGTCTTGCCTTCGACGAATTGAGCAGCCAGGGCGGCGGCGATTTCATCGTTGACGTAGAGTTTGTTCTCCAGGACCTGGTGGATGCCGGCGATGATCTTCCGGGTGCTCTCCCGTTTCATGATGTAGCCTCGGGCCCCGGCCCGGAGGGCGCGTTCGATGTAATGGCGCTCCTCGTGCATGGAGAGGACCAGCACGGCGGTCGCCGGGGAGCACCGCTTGAGGTCTTTGATGAGCTCGATGCCGGAGGAGTCCTTGAGGCCAATGTCCACGATGGCGACGTCGGGCTTGAGGGCGAGGATGGCCTGCATGGCCTGGGGGCCGGTCTCGGCCTCTCCGCAGACGGCCAGGTCGGCCCTTTGATGGATCAGGTTGGTGAGCCACTCGCGCACCAAGGGGTGGTCGTCCACGAGGAACACGGTCTTTTTTGGGGCGTCAGGCCTCGGCAGAGGATCGGTTTGCATGGCGGTCGATCGGAAAGGCCCTGGGGAATGAGCACGTCACAATGGTGCCTCCGGTTGGGGCGGGCTCGACGGAGAAATTGCCGCCGATCATGGCGGCGCGGTGCGCCATGATGCGGATGCCCAGGCCGCCGCTTGGGGCCAGGTTCTCGGGCAGGCCGACGCCGTCGTCTTCGACGGTGAGGTTAACCAGGCCGCCGTGCTCGGACAAACTGATGTCGATGCGGCGGGGTTTGCCGTGCCGGAGGGCATTGCGCAGCGCCTCCTGCGCGATGCGATACAGGTGCGTGGCCGCCGCATCATCGTGCATCAGCACCGGCGCGTCGCACTCGAAGACGCACGGGACCTTCGCATCTCGGGTGACGCTGCCGGCAAGCTCTTTGAAGGCCGCCATGAGGCCCTCGGCCTCCATTTCGACCGGGTAAAGCCCCTGCGCCAGGTTGCGCGCCAGGGTGATGCCTTCCTCGATCAACCCGACGACCCGGGCGGCATCGGCCGCCTCGGACAGGGACTTGGCGGCCAGGCGCTCGTCCAGGACCTGGGCGGCCATGGCGGTGGCCGTCAGGTGCTGGCAGAGCGTGTCGTGCAATTCGTGGCCGATGCGGCGCTGCTCCCGTTCGCTCACTTTAAGGATTTCCTCCTCCAGGCGCTGGCGTTGGGCCATTTCGTGCGTCAGGGCCTGGGTCCGCTCCTGCACCCGCAACTCCAGGCTCCGGTTGAGCGAACGCAAGCTGGTCAACAGCCAGACCACGATGAAATAACACACCATCATGATGAGCGCGTTCCAGACGGGAATCCACGGGCTTGCATAGTGCGCCCGCGCCGCCAGGTCGCCTCCGATCCAGACCAGGGCGCTCAGGACCGACATCACCAGGCCAAAACCCCGGCCGACAAACCAGGCCGCCAGCCCGACCGCCAGCATGTAGAATACCGAGAAGAGGCAGCTCGACCCCCGTGACATAATCGACCAGGCCAATCGCAGCCACCCCCGCCAGCCCCGCCAGGACCAGGAAGGGGCGCGAGCGCCGCTCCAGCATGGAAGACAGTTGAATCATGCGCCGGGATCGTTCGAAATCGCCTTAACGTTCCCCAGTTAATGACCAGAGGGCCGGCAAAAACGCTCAATCAATGCCCCGCAGTATCAACTCGGTCTGCCACGGTGCAGGGTGGCCCGACGCGGTGATGGGAGATTACGGCAAGGTGCGTTGAACTGCATCGAGACTATGGAGGCGCTGGCCGCATGAGGCACAAGACCCCAGTATTGGAGATCTGACCGCCGGATGACCGTGGTCTATTGGGCGGGCTTTCCTTGCGCTGCGAGCAAGACCTCGACCAAGCCGTCAATGGTGTGTTGCTTGGCCTCGAGCGTGGGCTTGAGGCCCAGCGCCGCAATGGCCTTGGAGGTCTCCGGGCCGATGGTGGCGGTCTTGAGTTGGGGGAATTTGCCAAGCAGCGCGGGCAGGTCGAAGCGGGCGTGGAAATGCTGGACGGTCGAGGCGCTGGTGAAGGTGAGCCAATCGGCGCCCTTTTCGAGGAGGCTGGCGGCGGCGCCGGTCGGGTCTTCGGTTTCCGGCACGGTGCGGTAGCAGGCCACATCATCCACAATGGCGCCCAGGGCCTCCAGGGCCTGGGGCAACTCCTTGTTGGCGGCTTCGGCGCGCAACAGGCAGATCCTCAGGTTCTCGATGCTCTCGAACCCAGCGAAGGCCTCGGCGATGTTGACGGCCAGGGCCTCGTCGGGCATGAGGTCGACCTGCAGGTGGAGTTCCTTGAGCCGATTGGCCGTGGCCGGGCCGACGGCGGCGATGCGCACGCCGCCGATGTCGCGCATATCGTGGAACTGCTTGAAGAAATACTCGAAGAACTTGGACACGCCGTTGGGGCTGGTGAAGACCAGCCAATCGTAGGAATTGAGCTCGAGCAGGGCATCGACGAGGTCTTCGCGGCGGGTGGGCGGTTCGAGGCGGATGGTGGGGACTTCGAGCACTTGGGCCCCGTGTTCCTGCAAGCGGCGGGCGAGCTCGGCGGCCTGCTCGCGGGTGCGGGTGACGACCATGCGCTGGCCGAACAGGGGCCGGCGCTCGAACCAGTTGAGCTTGCCGCGCAGGTTGACGACGTTGCCGATGACGGCGACGGTTGGCGGGCCGAGCTTCTGGCGGGCAGCGGCCTCGGCTATGGTGGCAAGGGTTGCCGCGACCGATTGCTGGCGCCCGGTGGTCCCCCATTGGACCATGGCGACCGGGGTAGTGGCTGCCATGCCATGGGCAACCAACTTCTGGGCGATCTGCCCAATGCGGTCTGTGCCCATCATGATGACCTTGGTGCCCGGGGTCTTGGCAACCTGCGCCCAATCGATGGTGGCTTCCTCCTTGGCGGGGTCTTCGTGGCCGGTAATCAGCGTCAGGCGCGAGCAGAGCCCGCGACGGGTCAGGGGCACGCCCGCGTAGCCGGGCACGGCCACGAACGAAGAGACCCCGGCACCACCTCAAAGAAAACACCCGCGTCGGCCAGTTGCTCGGCCTCCTCGCCCCCACGGCCAAAGACGTAAGGGTCGCCGCCCTTGAGGCGCACCACGGTTTTGCCCGCGCGCGCCTTGGCGATGAGCAGTTGGTTGAGTTCCGATTGGGCAATGGCCTGGTCCCGGCCCCGCTTGCCGCCGAAGATGATCTCGGCGGACTTGGGCGCCAAACGCAGCAACTCCGGGTTGACCAGCGCGTCGTACACGACGACGTCCGCCCGGCCTATCAACTCCGCCCCCCGCAGCGTCAGCAGCCCCGCATCGCCGGGACCCGCGCCTACCAGATAGACCCTGCCTCTTCCTTTCATGATGAGCCAGTGTACAGTATCCGATTCGGATAGCCAAAGTCTTTGCGGGGCGCACGGAGGGGGGGACCGTTGACAAAGTTGTAGCGCAGGTTTCCAAACCTGCGCTACCACTTTGTCAACGGCCCTCTACCCCCAAGGGGCGCTCCAAGCTTGACT
This sequence comes from uncultured bacterium, assembly GCA_963749495.1. GTDB lineage: Bacteria > Verrucomicrobiota > Verrucomicrobiia > Limisphaerales > UBA8199 > CAVQND01. The sequence goes on along the minus strand of CAVVMW010000006.1, from coordinate 85,702 downwards.
TGCAGCGGAACTGGACCCCAAGCTCGACGGTCTTTTATGAATAGCAACGACGGGCTTGCCCTGATAGCACCCAGGCTCATGCCGGCCCTCGACCCCGCCTTCCGACCGGCGGTCCTGGCAAACCGCGCTTTCCGGCAAACGGTCCGAGCCAGCGGCCGGCCAGTGCCGATCTGCCTGGCATTGGAACAAGGCGAGAAGGCGGTTTCTCGCTTTGAGACGGAGATCCTGCCTGAGACTCACCCCCAGGCGCGGGCCAACTTCACCTATCTGGAGCGCATCGCCAAGCTCCTGCTCTGGGCGCGCGGCGGTTATCGCTTCCATTTCCAGGGCCCCGCCCCGCTGGCCGCCAGGCTGGCCGCGCACTACCGCGACACGCAGGCGGGAGCGTTCGATGCGGACCTGGTCGCCCAACGGATGTTCGATCACCCGCTGGAGGTCGTACACACCCAAGACCCGCCCCCCGAACGGCGCAGCACGGCCGCCCTGGGACGCCACTTGGACGGCTGCCGAATCGGGTTCGACCTGGGCGGCAGCGACCGGAAGGTGGCCGCATTGGTTGACGGCAAGGTGGTCTTCAGTGAAGAGACACCCTGGGATCCCTATTTCCAGCCTGACCCACAATACCATTATGACGGCATCATGGACTCGCTCAAGCGGGCGGCCGCCCATCTGCCGCGCGTGGATGCCATCGGCGGCAGCGCGGCTGGCATCTACCGGGACAACCGCGTGAAAGTGGCCTCGCTATTTCGGGGCGTGCCGCCCGACGTGTTCAACCAGCGCGTGCGCAACCTTTTCCTGGACCTGCGCCGCGCCTGGAACAATGTCCCCTTCGAGGTCATCAATGACGGCGAAGTCACCGCCCTGGCCGGTTCGATGTCCCTGGGCCTCAACCGCATCCTGGGCATCTCCCTGGGCACCAGCACCGCCGGCGGTTATGTCAATGCCGAGGGCAGCCTCACCTCCTGGCTCAACGAACTGGCCTTCGTCCCGCTCGATTACAACCCCGGCGCTCCTATCGATGAATGGTCCGGCGATTACGGCTGCAACGTCCAGTATTTCTCCCAGCAATGCGTCGGGCGGCTGCTGGCGCCGGCGGGCATCCAAGTCGAGGCGAAACTCCCGCTCCCCGAAAAGCTGGCGCAGGTCCAGCGTCTCGTGGGCGCGGGCGACGGGCGCGCCCGCAAGATTTACCAGACGATCGGCACCTACCTCGGCTACGCCATCGCCCATCTGGCCGAGTTCTATGAACTGGAGAACGTCCTCATCCTGGGACGCGTCACCTCCGGCCCCGGCGGCGCCATCATCCTCGCCGGGGCCAAAGAGGTCTTGAAGGTCGAGTTTCCTGAACTGGCGGGCAAGCTCGCCTTGCACATACCCACGGAGAAAGACAAACGCCACGGCCAGGCCATCGCCGCCGCCAGCCTTCCGGAAAGGCTGAAGGCTGAAGGCTAAAGGCTAAAGGCTAAAAGGCTAAAGGCTAAAGGCTAAAGGCTAAAGGGGCCAGACGACCACGTATTCAAGCCCAGCATTCTCAATCCTTCGTTTCCTTCGTTTCCTTCGTTTCCTTCTGTTCCTGTTATGAACCCTTATGTGAAATTCGTTTCCGAACAGGCCCGCCTGATCCAGGCGGCCAAGACCTACCCCCAGGGCGGGTTTCCGCCCGCAGCGCGGCCCCAGCTCGGCCCCGACGCCCCCAAGGCCCTGTTCTTTGCCCCGCACCCGGACGACGAGTGCATTGTCGGCGGCTTCGCCTTGCGCCTGCTCCGCCAGGCACGCTTCAATGTCATTGATGTCGCCGTGACCCTCGGCTCGAACAAGGAGCGCCAACCCGGACGCCTCAAGGAGTTGCAGGGCGCCTGCAATTACCTGGGCTTGGGCCTGCACCTCTGCGCCCCCAACGGACTCCAACGCATCTACCCCAAGACCCGCGAGCAAGAGCCCGCCCACTGGAGCGCCTGCGTCCAGGTCATTACTCAGGTCCTCGTGCAGAACCGGCCGCGCGTGGTTCTGTTCCCGCACGAGCACGACTGGAACAAGTGTCACATGGGCACCCACCTCCTGCTCCTGGACGCCCTCAAACAAGCCCCGGCGGATTTCCAGTGCTTTGTTGTCGAGACCGAGTTCTGGGGCCAGATGGCGGACCCGAACCTGATGGTCGAGATCGCCGCCGAGGACCTGGCGGACCTGATCGCCGCCACGACCTTCCACGTGGGCGAAGTCGCCCGCAACCCATACCATGTCCTGCTCCCGGCCTGGATGCTGGACAATGTGCGCCGCGGCAGCGAGTTGGTCGGCGGCCAGGGCGGCAAGGCCCCCGACTTCACTTTCGCCGCCCTCTATCGCCTCCGCAAATGGAGCCAGGGCCGGCTCGCCAGGACCTTCGAGGGGGGGAGGTTTCTGTCGTGCGCCGCGGATGTTACGAGCCTCTTTTAAGTTAGGTGTGGAATGACGAATGACGAATGACGAATGACGAATGTGGAGCGTCCTGAGGTCGAGGGACGTCTCGGAGACTCCGCCTTCGTCATTCGTCATTCGTCATTCGTCATTCCCCCTCCGTGCCGCCGTCACGAACTGCCGATCAGAATGCCCACCAGGAACACCAGCACCCCGCCCAGGACCACCTGGATGACGGCGGCCGACCACGGGGTGTCCATGAACCGGCGGCGCACCCAGGCAATCACGCTCAATTCCACCAGCACCACCGATACCGCAATCCACGTGGCGAGTTGCACATTGGGGATGAGGTAAGGAAGCGAATGCCCCAGCCCGCCGAGGGCGGTCATCAGCCCGCAGATCATCCCGCGTGCCCACGGATGCCCGCGGCCCGTCAGGCTGCCGTCGTCCGAAAGCGCCTCCGCAAAGCCCATGCTGATCCCCGCCCCGAAACTGGCCGCCAGGCCCACCCGGAACGTCTCGAAGCTGTTGTGCGTGGCAAACGCCGCCGCAAACAGCGGGGCCAACGTCGAAACCGACCCGTCCATCAGCCCCGCCAGGCCCGGCTGGATGACCTGCAAGATAAAGAGCCGCTTCTGCCGCGCCGATTCCTCCTCGCTCAGCTTGGTCTTGGCCATCTCCTCGGCCGTGCGCGCGTGATGCCGCTCCTCCTCCGCCAGGTCGCCCAGGAGTTGGCGCAGGCCCGCGTCGGTCGTCCGCCGCGCCGCCGCCTCGTAGAACCGCTTGGTCTCCAGTTCCATCAACTCCGCGTACTTGCGTGCCGCGTTGAGGCCCAGCGGTCGCACCAGCCAGACCGGCCGCCGCCTCACAAAGCCCCGCACGTCCTGCCGCCGAATCAACGGCACATGCTCCCCAAATCGCTTCTGATAAAGCTCCAGCAGCCGATGCCGGTGCGCGTCCTCCTCCCGCCGCAGGCCGCTGAACTGCTGGGCCTGGCCGGGATATTTCTCCCTCAGCCCGTCCGCGAAATCGTCGTAGATCCGCGCATCCTCTTCCTCCTGGGAAATCGCCAGGGCAAGGATCTCTTGCTCGTTCAGGCTCTCGAATGATCGCATAGTGAGTTAGTTGGTCTTTCCGGGTCGCCGTCCCAATTTATCCCAATGAAACCGCGCTTTCAATACGACTTGAGGGCAACCCGAGAGGGTCACCTTCCTTTGCCCATCGCCGGACAATTTCCGAATACCGCTTGCGCTTGCCCCCAAAAACAAGTAAAAAGTTAACGTGAACTTGTTATCGCTTTTGCCGAGGCGCCCCCGGGCCGGGCGGTGGGGAGCTTTATTGCTGGCGGCGGCCTTGGCCGGGTGCGGCGGCAACAGCCCCGAGAGCTACAAAGTGGCAAAGGAGCAGGGGCCGGCCGAGGCGGCCCAATCGGCGGTCCTGCCTGCCGGGCACCCAGACCTGTCGAGCCCGGGTCCGGCGTTGCAGTGGAACCTGCCCGGAGGCTGGAAGGAAATCGCTCCGGGCCAGATGCGGATTGCCGAGTTTCAGGTTGCGGGCGCCGGGGGCCAGCCGGCAGACGTGAGCGTGGTGCCGCTGCCTGGGGAAGCCGGGGGCGACCTGGCCAACGTCAATCGCTGGCGCGGCCAGGTCGGGCAATCGCCCGTCACGGAGGCTGAACTGGGCAACCTGGCGCAACCAGTTGAGGTGGCTGGGCAAAAGGCCCAGCTTTTCGAACAGAGCGGGCCGGTCCCCGGTTCGGGGGGCCAGTCCCGCATCCTGGCGGCCGTGCTCCGCCGCGAGGGCATCGCCTGGTTCTTTAAAATGACCGGCGACGACGCGCTGGTGGCCCAACAGAAACCTGCGTTTGTGGACTTCCTGAAGTCGCTCAAGTTCGGGGCGGCGGCGGCTGCGCCAGGGCAATTGCCCCCATTCCATCCGCCCATCGGCACGGCGGGTGCGGGGCCAATGGCTGCCGCATCGGTCATCCCAACCGGACCTGCCAGCCCGGGCCCGGAAAAGCCGGTCCTGCAAGTGCCCAAGGGCTGGGAGGAGGTCCCGGCCGGGGCCTTTCTGGTGGCTAAGTTCGCCATCCGCGGCAACAGTGGCGAGCAAGCTGCGGTCAATGTGAGCACCGCCCCCGGCGAGGGCGGCGGCCTGGTGGGCAACGTCAACCGCTGGCGCCAGCAACTCGGCCTGGCCCAAGCGCCGCCAACCGAGGTCGAAAAGCTGGTCACCCCGCTCGAAGCCCAGGCCGGCAAGGCCATGGTTGTGGACATGACCGGCGCCGACCCGAGGACCGGCCAAAAGACGCGCCTGGTGGCCGCCGTCGTGCCGCAAGGCAACCAGACCTGGTTTTACAAGCTCATGGGCAGCGAACCGATCGTCGAGCGCGAAAGAGACGCCTTTACGCAATTGGTCAAGGGCGCGAAATACCCGGACGCCAAGTAAGTGAAGAGATGACCCCCAATCCCATGACACCCCCCAATGCATTTTTCGACCGTGTAATCGCCGTCTTCACTTCGATGTGGCTCACGGTCGCCTGCCTGGTCCTGGCCATCGCGCTGGTCTTCTTCGGCACGCTAGCCCAGGTGGACCTGGGCCTCTACAAGGTCCAGAGCGAGTTCTTCCGCAGCTTCCTGGTTTGGTGGACGCTGCCGGGCATCGGGATGAAAGTCCCAATCCTGCCCGGGGGTTACCTGGTCGGCGGCGTGCTGCTCATCAACCTGGTCTGTTCCCATTTCAAGCGGTTCAACCTCAGGGGGAACAAGACCGGCATCTGGCTGGTCCATTTCGGCCTGATCCTTCTCCTGCTCGGGCAGTTTGCCACCGATACCCTCTCGCGTGAGAGCGTCCTGCACCTGCGGGAGGGGGAAACCCGCAACTACTCGGAGAGCAACCGCGAGAGCGAGTTGGCCATCATCGATCGGACCGATCCGCAGTCCGACAGCGTGGTGGCCATTCCGCAGGGCATGCTGGCGCGCGGCAAAGAAATCCGGCTGCCAGCCCTGCCCTTTGCGGTCGCGGTAAAGCGATTCTGCGCCAACTCGACCGTGAGACCGCGGGCCGCGGATGCCGCCGAACCGGCCGCGGCAACGCAAGGCGCTGGCCGTGCGGCCACCCTCACGGAAGAGCCTCCAGTGACCGACAGCGACCATCGCGACTCGCCCAGCGCGGTCGTCGAGGTGGTCACCCCTCAAGGCTCGCTCGGGTCCTGGCTGGTCTCCGAGTGCGTCCGGGAAACCCAGAATTTCACCTGGAACAACCGGACCTACGAACTGGTGATGCGGCTGCGCCGGCACTACAAGCCCTTCAGCCTCAAGCTGCTGGAGTTCCGGCACGACCTCTATCCGGGCACGGAGATCCCCAGGAACTTCTCCAGCCGCCTGCTGCTCCAGCGCCCGCAAACCGGCGAGAACCGCGAGGTGCTCATCTACATGAACAACCCGTTGCGGTATGCCGGCGAGACCTTTTACCAGTCCAGTTGGGACCCGGACGACCACGGAACCGTTTTGCAGGTGGTACACAACCCCAGTTGGCTTACGCCTTACCTCTCCTGCATCCTGGTGGGGGCCGGCCTGGCCTGGCAATTCCTGACGCACCTCCTCGGGTTCACTCTCAAACGGAAGCCCGCCGCCGCAGCGGCAAACCCCGCCCCGGGCGCGGCCGGGGCCGGGTTCGCCCTCAAACAGACCAAAGTCAAAGTATGAAGCGGCTTCTGAAGTTCTTGCCCTGGTGCTTCGTCGCCCTCTTCGCCGCCGAACTCATCGCCGTAATGGGGCCCAAGAAGAGGGCGCCCTGCACACGCGCGAATTCGGGCGGCTGCCCGTCCTCAATGGCGGCCGGGTTCAGCCCTTTGATTCGCTGGCGCGCAACGCCCTGCTCCAGATTCGCAGCACCGGCGACGTGCCGCTGGAGCAGGTGCCTTCCTGGAAGTTCTGGCACCACCCCAAGAAACTCAAATCCACCGATTGGCTGCTTGAGGTCATGGCCCGGCCCGAAACGGCCGACACCCGCCCCATCTTCCTGGTCCACCACTCCGACCTCATCGGCGGACTCAAGCTGGAGAACAAAGGCGTCGAAAAATCCGGGCTTCACTATTACACCTTCGACGAACTGCGGCCGGCGGTAGAGGAGATCATGCGCCAGGGGGAAGAGGCCTCGAAGGTCAAGCCCGCCGAGCAGACCTCCTACCAAAGGCAGGTCATCAAGCTGGCCAATGCCGTCCAAATCTACCAGCGGCTCAAGTACACGCTGCAGCCCGAGGGCGTGGACGATTTCGCCAAAGAGCTGGCCCGATTCCAGCAAGACCTCGGCCCGGCGCGCAAGGCCCTCCAGGCCAAAGAAAAAGGGGAGGCCATGGACAAAGACATCGTCGCCAAGGTCGCCGCTCCGGTTCGCCAGTTCCAGACCATGGCCGAGGCCGGCAATGCCCTGGTGGTCCCGCCGCTGGACCCCGCAGCCGGGGGCGACCGCTGGCAAAACGCCGGCGAAGCCATCATGGACAGCTTCCGCACCGGGCAATTGCACCCGGTCATGAGCTTGTTCGCGGCCATGACCACCGCCTATCGGCACAACCAGGTCCAGGACTTCAACCGCGCGGTGGCCGGCTACCGGGCCTGGCTGGCCCCGAGATTCGGCAAAGAGCTGCAGAAGGGCAGGGCTGAATTCTATTTCAACAACGTCAAGGCATTCCTTCACGCGATGATCATCTATCTCTTTGCCTTTGTGGTAGCGGCAATGGGGCTGGCGACATTCACCTTGTTCCCGAACCTCTCCGAGGCCTTGCGCCGCTCCGCGCTCTGGCTCATCGTCCTGGCCGGCCTGGCGCACACCTTCGGCTTGGTCTTCCGCATGGCGCTGGAGGGACGGCCCCCGGTGACCAATCTCTATTCGTCGGCCATTTTCGTCGGTTGGGCCATGATGCTGGTCGGCATCATCATCGAGCGCATCTACCGCGTCGGCATCGGCAACCTGGTCGCCTCCCTCGCCGGCTTTGTCACGCTGGTCATCGCCCAGAACTTGGCCCTGGGCGGCGACACCATGGAAATGCTGCGGGCGGTGCTGGATACTAATTTCTGGCTGGCCACCCATGTGGTCACCATCACCATCGGTTACGCCGCCACCTTCTTTGCCGGGCTGGTGGCCATTATCTATATCCTCCTGGGCCTGCTGACGCCGATCCTTTCGCAGTCAGCGGGCGGCCGGCCAGGCTCGCTCACCATCGGCAAGGTCCTCACGAAGATCGTCTATGGCGTCGTCTGCTTTGCCACGCTCTTCAGCTTCGTCGGCACCGTCCTGGGCGGCATCTGGGCCGATCAATCCTGGGGCCGGTTCTGGGGGTGGGACCCCAAGGAAAACGGGGCCCTGCTCATTGTGCTCTGGAACGCTATCATCCTGCACGCCCGCTGGGGCGGCCTGGCCCGAGATCGCGGCATCATGAACCTCGCCGTCTTCGGCAACATCGTCACCAGCTTCTCCTGGTTCGGCGTCAACATGCTCGGCGTGGGCCTGCACGCCTACGGGTTCATGGACGCCGCGTTCAAATGGCTGGTGGCCTTCGTCCTGAGCCAACTGGCCATCATCGGCCTGGGCCTGCTGCCGCTCCATTGGTGGCGCAGTTTCCGCCGCCCCGCCCCGCCCCCGGGAGCGGGCACCCGCACCCCATCGGCCGACCCGCAGCCCGCGACGACCTAGCGTGGCGGGGTGCGATTAAAAGCGTCGGGCATGCGTTCCGGGGGCTTTGTCCCGGAGGGACATTTGAGAATAGCCCAACGTTTCAACGTTGGGATCCGAACGAAGATGGGCAAAGTCCCGAAGGGACGGCTGAAATCCTCCGGCGTCTCAGCCGTCCCTTCGGGACTCGTGGTGCCGCCGCATTCAACCCAACGTTGAAACGTTGGGCTATTGTCGGAAGCCCCTTCGGGGCAAAGAAGCGCCGTGGCTGACGGACAGTTTTAATCGCACCCACTGCGGCGTGCGAGATCATCGCGCGCTCGGGCGCTAATCCGGGCATTCATCTTGCGCCCAGCTTGCGGGCCAGCCTGCGGCCGCGAGCGCGAACACCCTCCCAAAACGCAAGCGAGGGCCGGACCCTCGTCCCTCGCCCCTCGCCCCTCGCAAGAATTGCGTGACGCCCATCGCGGCATCTGCTAGAACTCGCCCCGGCTATGAATCGACGACACTTCATCACCCTCTCCGGGGCTGCCGGCCTGGCAGCCGTCACCACGGGCAGCGAAGCGGAAAGCTCCGCGTCCTCGGGCCGCGATTACTACGAGTTGCGGCGGTTCATCATCGAGACCGAGTCGCAGAAAAAGGGCCTCGATGCGTTCTTGCAGGAGGCCGCGATTCCGGCGTTAAACCGGCTCGGCATCAAGCCCGTGGGCGTCTTCCGCCCCAGCCAGGGCCTGAGCCCGGTTTATGTCCTGTTGCCCTATCAATCGTTGGAATCGGTCGCAACCCTCCACACGCAACTGGCCCAAGACTCGGACTTCGTGTCGAGCGGCGCCGATTTCCTCAATGCCCCGTCCGACGCGCCCGCCTTCAAACGCATCGAGAGTTCGCTGATGATTGCCTTCCGAGGAATGCCCCGGCTCGAGCGGCCCGTCGAGTCGCCCGGACGCGTCTTCCAACTGCGGACCTATGAGAGCCCAAGCTTCAGGACCGGCCTCAAGAAGATTGAGATGTTCAACGACGCCGGCGAGATCCGCATCTTCCGCGAGGTTGGCCTGAACCCGGTCTTTTTCGGCCAAACCCTGGTGGGCGCGAAACTGCCCAATCTCACCTACATGCTGGCCTTCAAGAGCGTGGAAGAGCGGGATGCCGCCTGGAAACGGTTTGTCGCCCACCCGGACTGGAAGAGACTCAGCGCCATGCCCGAGTACACCGACAAAGCGATCCTCTGTCCCAACGGCGTGACCAACCTCCCCGTGGTGCCGGCGGAATACTCCCAGATCTGAGCGGCCGCAACCTCCCAAATCTGTCCCTTCCGTCCCTTTTGTCCCTTCCGTCCCTTTTGTCCCTTCCGCAAGAGACCAGAGGGACAAAAGGGACGAAAACGACAAAAGGGACGCCAAGCAAAACCCAGTTCCTCCCCAGTGCAAAAGCCCTTTGCGTCTCAACTGGCCGTCGTCTTGCTCTGCCTTGTCCTAACCGGCCCGGCCCCGGCCCGCGCCGCCGAGGCGGCCGGAGGCGAAGCCACTCTTGTGGTCCACGCCGCCGAACTGGCCCCTCATCGCATCCCGCGCAACCTCACCGGCAAATTCTGCGAACACCTGGGCGCCAACATCTACAACGGCATGGATGCCCAGATCCTGCGCAATCCGACCTTCGCCGAGTTTCCCTTCGCGACGGGCGGAACGACTCCCGACGGCATCGTTACGTTCCTGTCCGAGCGTGAGCGGATCGAGGCTGAGGCGCGCCGCCAGGGAAGCCGCTGCGGCTGGCCCGAAGAGGAGGTCGCAAACATGCCTCGAGGCGCGCCGGGACGGTCTGGCCTGCTTTTGGGCCAGGGCCGGCAGCCGCGACGCGGTGCAGGTGAGCCCGGATACCGGCCCTTATGGCGGGCGGGCCCAACGGGTCGAGCTCAAGGCGGGAGCGGGCATCCAGCAATGGACGTGGCTGCCCCTGCACCGCACCCGGAAATACGAATTCGAGTTGCTGGCGCGCTCGCCCGGCCTGAGCGCGCTCAAGCTCTGTCTCCGGCGCCAGGGGACCGAGCGGCCCTGCGCGGAGGCAACGCTCACGGGCCTTTCACCGGGTTGGCAGAGGCTCGCAGGCACTCTGGCCGTGGAAGGCGAGCTCCCCTCCTCCCTCTCCCCGTCCGACGGGGAGAGGGCCGGGGTTAGGGGTCCGACCTCCCTCGCCCCGTCGGACGGGGAGAGGGCCGGGGTGAGGGGTGCCTATTGCCTGGTCCTGTCGAGCGAATCTGGCGGGCAACTGGTCATCGCGCACCTCTTTCTGCGGCCTGCGGACCACGTCGGGGGGGCCGACCCGGACGTGGTGCGCCTGCTCAAGGAGGCGCGCCTGCCATTGCTGCGGTGGCCGGGCGGCAATTTCGTGAGCGCCTATCATTGGGAGGACGGAGTCGGACCGGCCGAGCGCCGCCCTACCCTGCCCAACTATGCCTGGGGCGGGGTCGAGCCGAACACGTTCGGCACGGACGAGTTCATCGCCTTTTGCCGGGCGGTGGGATGCGAGCCGATGATCTGCGTCAACGCGGGCACCGGCACGCCGGATGAAGCCGCCCGCTGGGTCGAGTACTGCAACGGCCCGGCGACCTCGCCCCTGGGCGCCCGCCGGGCCGCCAACGGCCATCCTGAACCTTATGCCATCCGGGATTGGGAAATCGGCAACGAACTCTGGGGCCGCTGGCAGGCGCATTGGACCACGCCCAGCGGTTACGTGGACCGCTACCAGCAATTCGCCGCCGCGATGCGCAAGGCCGATCCCTCGGTAGCCCTCTATGCCTGCGGCGCCCCGGCGATGTGGGGCAAAAACTGGAACGACATCCTCATCGCCGGCGCCGGCGCCGGCCTACGTTCCATCACCGATCATCCGCTCATTGGCGGCGATCTCGACCGGACCTCGGAGCCGCTGGCCGTCTTCCGCGATTTCATGCGCGTGCCCGACATCCTGGAGGGCAAATGGCGCGCCTTGCGCCAGGACATGGAGCAGGCCGGGCTGCGTGACCCGCGCCTGGCCGTCACCGAACTCCAGATGTTCGCGCACATTGGCGGCGGCCGCGGGAGTGCAACGGGTCCCGCGCAGCTCGGCCCGCAGAACCTGGTCAACCCCGGCACCCTGGCCGAGGCGCTCTATGACACGCTCATCTATCACCGCGCCGCCCGGCTCCAGCCGTTCGTGGAGTTGATCACCCACTCCGCGACCGTGAACCACGGCGGCGGCTTGCGCAAAGAACACGAGCGCGTCTATCCCAATCCCTGTTACTACGCCAACCTCTTTTTCGCCGACTTTGCCGAGGCGCGCCCCGCCCGGACAGAATTGCAGGCGCCCCTCGAACGGGCGGCGATGATTCTCCCGGACATCAAGAACGCCGCCGGCGAACCAACCTTCCCCGCTGTGGACGCATTGGCCGCCGTGGCCCCCAACGGCGACCTGCTCCTTTCCCTGGTCCATCGCGGCACCGCCGGCCCCATCCGCCTGAAAATCCAACTCGATGGTTTCCCCGCCGCCGCCAAGGCCCAACTCCACACCCTCTCCGGCCCCGCCCCGTGGGCCGTCAACTCCCTCACCCAACCCGCTGCCATCCAACCGGTCCGCTCTGAAACCGAAGTCCAGAACGGCTCACTTTCGATCGTGCTCGAAGCTTATTCGGTCGTGCAGGCAAGACTCAGACATGCCGAACGTTGAAACTCCGGGCTCGCGTGGCGGGCACATGTAAACTTCTCACAACCCGTCGTTCCCGGCCGCGAAACCGAGGGAATGCCGCGCACTCCAGACGCTTCGCGAGGAAAGGACGCGCGTCCGTCCGTCGCGAAGCGCCTGGAGTGCGGCGCATCCCGCCGCTCTTTGAACAGATGCCATAGGCGATTCGAACGTTTCGGGGTGCCCCATCCCGCTGGGCCGCCAAATACCGGCGTGCCCCTCGTCCCGGCCCAAAGGGCCGCCAGAGCCTAGCCCAGGGCTGAGGCCACCAGGCCGATGCCCTGGGTTTCGTTGCAGAGACGGACCTCGCGCCCTGAAGGGCCGCCAGAGTCTTGCGCCCTTCCAGGGCGCGATTGATTTCGTTGGGCCTGTACCCAGGGCATCGGCCTAACGGCCTCAGCCCTGGGCTGGGCTCTGCCGGCCCCTTGGGCCGGGCGACAAAGTCCGTCTGTCACCTGGAGCCTATTTGCCCGGGGGGCGCTCAAGCACCGAGGAGCCAAGCACCAGGAGGGGCACCCCTAATGTTTTTTCGGTCACTGCGGCGGGGATGCCGCCCTTGAGCTACCAATGGCCCTTCAATGGCCCGAACATTGACGGCGCGACTAATGCCACGGTGGTCATCACCAATGTCCAGGCATCGAATCTGGGCACGTACAGCGTGTTGGTGATGAACCAGCTCGGTTCGGCCTTCAGCCCGGGCGCAATGCTCTCATTGGCCGAAGTCATAGCCTGGGGCGACAACTCCTACGGCCAGACCAATGTGCCGACCCAAAGCGGCCGGGTCTATCGGCTCGAGGACAAGAACGCGCTGACCGATAGCGCCTGGACGCCGCTGCCCCTGATCGCCGGCAATGGCCGCACGCAGGTCCTGAGCGATGCCACCGCGGCAGCGGCGCAGCGGTTTTACCGGGTCCGCCAGTGGTAGCCACTCAGACGCGGAGACGCGGAGACGCGGAGAACGCAGAGCGGCACAGGAATTAACCACGGATGACACGGACAAACACGGATTTCTTTTATCCGTGCCATCCGTGTGATCCGTGGTTGAAAAACCTTCGCAGAGAACAGGACTTCCCCGCGGGCCGCAAGCGGGTTAGGCTCTGGCGGCATGAAGAAGCACGAACGCGCAATGCAACTGGCGGGCGCCGTCGTGTTGTTGATCTTGAGCCTGGGCTTGGTCGAGGCGCAGTTTCACATTCTGCGCGGCCTTTTCGGCGGCCGGCCGTTAGGGCAGCGCGAGCTGGCCATGCGGTTTCTGGGGCAGTACCTGGCCCGGCAGTATCCCGGCGGGCGGGCCATCGTCCTATCCAACCCGTTCTCGAACCTGGCGGGCCAGCCGCGGGAGATATACGAGTATGAAAAGGCCGGGGTGCGCGGTTTGCGGCAGGGTTTGGGGACGGCGGTGAGGATCGAGGGTGTCGTCTTCCCGGAGTTGAAGCCCGGGGCACTGGAGCACCCTCGCGCGGCGGGGATCGACCGCGCCACCACGACGCCGCTCAGCTACCTGGTGGCCGACAACGCCCTGGACAAGGTCGCGCGCCAATACCCGCAGGCGGAGATCCTGGTGAGCCTGATCGGGCTGCCGGTCAACGTCCGGCAGACCCGGACCTGGCAGGCGGCCGGGGGCAAGAAGTTCGCCCTGCTCCTGCCGGACTTGCGAATGGTGGGCAATCAAGCCGCCATTGGCCAGGCGGTCCGCAGCGGGAAGATAGCCGCCATGGTCCTCAACAAACCCGGCGCCCCGCCGGAGGACCAACCGCTGGGCAGGGACGCCCAAACGGAATTCGACCAGCGATTCCTCCTGATCACGCCGACGAGCATCGAGCGGTATCTGCAGGCCTACCCCAGGTTGTTTTAGGGGCAGGTCACTGGAATGCGCGTTTTGGGAAGACGAAGGTGGGCGTGGGGGGGGGCAGAATCGGCTGCTGCGGGGCCTGGAACTTGGGCGGCTCGAGCAGGTAGGTCGATGGCATTGCGAACTTGCCATCGGAAAAGCTCGAGGACGGTGCCAGCCGCGTCGTGCTGAACGGCGAATCGAACCCGCCGCCCTGGAGGTCGGACAAGCGCAACGCCCGGCTCTGGAGCAGGTCGAGGCTGCCCGGGGAATCGGCCGGCGACTCGAGCGGATTGGCCACAGGGGTCAGGGAGAGTGACGGGCCGGTGAAGAACTGAGGACCGATGGCCTTATCCAGGGCCGTCTTCCCTTCGGTCGCCCGCTTGAAGTTCTCCAGCGCCTCCCGGTTGTGCGCCACGTTGTCAAACACGGAGGCCTTCTGGCTCCTGGAACCGAACATCTCCGAGAGGCCGAGGTTTGCCCGCGAGGGCGTCGAGAGAAAGTCAGCGGTGACCTCGTCGCCCCGCTGTTGCCGAAACTCTTTGAGGGTCTCCCGGAGATCCGCAGGCATCTCGGAGTCGTCCCGCGAATCAAGCTGGTCGGACGGCTCAGATTTGTTGTCTTTCTTGCGCGATGCAGACGGGTCCGTTTCGCCGTCTTTGTTTTTATTTCCGCGCGAGTCAGGCTCGGACAGGTCGGCCTCGCGGTCGGACCGTGACATTTCCAGGCCCTGGCGCGAGCGTTTCTCTTTATCAGGGCGGGTGCCGGACTTGGAGAGATCTTCTTCGGCCCCCGGAGAGGCCAGGAGCAACTCCTGCAACTCCTCCTTGTTCATGGAACTCAGGCCTCTCTGATTTGCCAGCCGTCCTTGCAAGCGCCGGTTCGGGATGAGGATGAAGGGCGATTGAGGCGGCGGCGGGGGCAGGCCGTCCAGGGACGTGCCGGACCGCCAGAAGTCCAGCAGCTTCTGCCCGCCCTGCTCGCCCTGCGGCAGACGCTCCGTCTTCCGGCTCAACCGCGACAGGTTGGTCGAGACATCTTCCTCCAGGGTGGGCGGCAGTGAAAAATCAATCCGCCAGCCGGGCGGCGGACCACCTGCCGGGGCGGCGCACACCGCCCATGCGCCCAAACCCATGGCCGCCACGGCCAAGGGGCCTCTCCAATCGAAGGACCTGAAACTCATTGTCACCGCAAATTGTAAGGACACCCGCCGCAACCGTCAAAACAAATCAGACCAAATCGACACCGCCGGGCGCATCCCGGCACCACCCCCGTAGCGCAGACTTCCAAGTCTGCTGTATCGCGGGTTTCCAAACCCGCAGGCCGTCCACAAACCGGGCGCGCTCGGTATGCCAACGCCTTGCCGATTTGGAAATCGGCGATACGGCAGGTTTGGAAACCTGCGCTACGATTTTGTCAACGGCCCTGCACCGCCCGCGGAGAGTTCCACGGGATGAGACCGCCCGAGGGCGCGCCGCGTTCAACCTGCGCAGAGGCTGTCCCAAAACCCCGCGAGTGGGGAACCTTTGTCGAAACCTTTGTCGAGACCTTTGTCGGATTGGCGATTTTCGACAAAGGTGCCGACAAAGGCTGCGACAAAGGTACGGAATCAGGGCTTTTGGGACAGGCTCTACGCAGCCAGCACATGGCGCCCGCAACCCGGGGCTTGGGCCTCGCACGCGGTTGGACCTGGGGCCACGGCGGCATTGGCCCGCTCCTCGAACAGCACCGGGAAAACCAGCGCCGGGTAGGGCGTCAGGCGAGCCAGCGCGGCCGCTTCATTGGCCGCCCGGCGCAACCGGCTGTTGCACTCCGGGTCCCACGCCCGCTCGAGTACCTCATCGAGCAACCGGCGTTTGAGCCCCTCCAGGGCGTCTTCCTCGCGCGCCCGGAAGGGGGCGGGCGGGCTCGGGCTGATCTCGAACCGGGTCTCGGGCATGAACTCTGTCGGCACCCGATAGTCGTCTGTTTTCATTGTGTTTCCTTTTTCCGTTCCAACAAAAAACCCGCGATTGAGGGGCAATCGCGGGTTTTTTTGGAAATCTTGATGAGCGGTTAGAAGATCCCTCCCACGATGCCGGGACGGCCAGTGGCGCGGAGCCACGTGGACTTCCGTCCATGGCCGCGCTGGCCGCACAGGTTAATTTGCGCTGCAATGATCATACTCTAACTTCGGACCCAATAAACAGCACCTTCGGCTCTTTGTCAAGCCGCCCAGAGGTTCAGAATCTGTAAATCAGGTTGGCGGCCACCAGGAATGCGTTGTCGAGGGCGGGAGCGCCGGTCGTGGGGCCGCCAAAGGCCGTCACGTCAGACAGGGAATGGTCCCAGCGGAATTCGATGCGGCTGATGACGTTTTTCCAGAGTTGGTACTGGACAGTCTCGGTGATTTCGAGGGCCTGGGCTGGCAGTCCGTCGCCGGCGCCGGGCCCGTGCCGACCAGGTAGGTGCTCTGGGAAAAGTACTCGGCGCGGGTATTGAAGCTCAGCTTTTCAGTGGCCTGCCAATTGATGTAGCCGCCGCCAGCCCACTGATAGCCTGAATTGACGGCGCCGACGGTGGCGTTGATGGCATTGGGCCCCAGGAGGGCGTAGTCGAAGGCCAGACCGAACTTGAGCGTGCTGATCGGGGTGTTGAAGGTGCTGCCGGCGTAGAAGCTGGTCTTGTCCACCCCATTGATGGCGTCCCAGCCACTGGTCATGCCGCCCAGGAGAGTCGAGCCGCCCATGAAACCCCAGTTGGTCGGGCAAGTGAAACTGAGGGCGCCCATGTAAGTCTTGAACGATTCGGCCTTGGGCGGGTTGGCGCGCGAGTCGATGCCCGCGCTCCAGGTATCGGCGACGCCGGCGCTGAGCAGCAGTTGCGGGGTGAGTTGGTAAGAGGCCAGCGCGCCGGTCAACTGCGTGGGCTCGATCATGTAGCCGTAGGAGCGCGTGTAGTTGGGGTTGTTGCCCGTCTCGAACACTTCGTAGCCGAGCAGTTCGGTGAAGGTGCCGACCTTGACGTTCCAGCCCATTGCCCAGCGGGGCCTTCAATTCCACGTAAGTGTCTTTCAGGCTGAAATCGCCCGGCGTCTTCAGGTTGAAGGCGGTCGGATTGTATCCCACTGCGTCGGGCCCGAAAAGGAGCGTGACGTTGTAGCCCGCGGACCACGGTTCCTCGCCGGTCGGTTTGTTCAGGGTCAGCGCCACTACGTCGAGGTTGAAGCCGTCGGCCTTGGCGCCGCCCAGCGCGCCGTTGGGGGTGTAACCCGGCAGATTGGCGTTGCCGGTGCCGAGGTTCCAATGCGCCGACGTGTCAACGTACCCGCTCAACGTCGTCGAGGAGAGCGCGGTCAGCACTGAGCTGGGCTTCTCTTCCCCGTAAGCTGCCGCCGGCACGCTGACCAGCCCGGCGCCAATCAAAGCCACTGTCCATGGATTCCATCTCATAGGTTCTCTCTTGTTTTGTTGTCTGGTTGCATTCCGTCACAGCCCGCTCGCTACGCGGCTCCAACGGGACTGTGACGGACAAGGCACCTGCTGTGCCAAGCCCTTAGCAAACTGCATAAGTCATTGGCAAGGAGAAAGTTACACTTTTTCTAATCGTCCCAACCGCCGGCCTCGCCAGTTCAGTCTTGCCCTGCCTGGGCAAAAGGCGACAGTGCGGCTGGAGTCCACTAATTGGCATATTCCAACGCGATCCAGCTCGGGATTCCTTCCCTGCCCAAGACGTTTCGAGGCCTGACCCGCAGGTGGTTTTTGCCTGCGTGCAGCGTCCACGTGAACCCGGAGGAAACGGGCTTTTTCTGCCCGCCGTCGATCTCGGCCAGGAATGTCTCAAAACTGGGAGTCTCGGTATCCAGATGGACCCGAAAGGCGCCAGGCTCCATTGCCGGCTCCAGGGCGTAGTGTGCCTGGTTCAGAGTCCACTCGAAATCGCCGTGCTTGGCGACGCGGTGGCCAAACAACAAGCCGGCGGGCACCTCGGCATCGGTCCACACGTAATGCCCCGTCCAGGACCATTCGTCGGTGCCCTGGTTGAGCGGCAGAGGAGATTTCTCCTGCAGGAAGTTGCTCCGGGGGATCATTCTCAGTTCGAGGTACCAATTGAGAGGCTCGGGCCCCCCAGGCCATTCCAGACAAATTGCTTGTTCCGGGTCCGCTCGGCATCGATGACCCGGACCGGCTGAACAGGTTGTCCGCGCAAGGTTGGCAACTGGCGCTGGCGCAGTTCCCATATCGAGAGCGGAACGCCCGTTGCCGGATCCACGATGTACCACGCGAGGGCGCCATCGGCGTAAACCCATTTCTTCCATTGGTTGGACCAGAGCTCGACAATCTCGTGACCGCCCCCGTGGTGCTGCTCATACTGACGCCCTGGGCTGATGGAGATGACGCGGCCCGGCAGCCCGAAGCTCTCGCAGGCCTGCAGAAACACCAGGTTGAATTGCAGGCAGAAACCGCCGGTGGGCTTGCCGTCCTTGTAAGGTTTCAAGATCTCCAGCGCATCCCAGGGAGGGTAGCACTCGCCGATGTGATTGGGCCAATCCCAGTAGTTGCAGGCCCATTGCGCAAGGCGCAACATCAGTTCGAGCTCGCTCTGCGCGCCTTGGGCCACCTCATCCAGCTTGTAGTGTTCCCGCAACTGCTTGAGATGAGGATGGTCCAGGGGTTCGGTACTCGAACGGAATCGAAGTGCGGACGATCTGTTCGTTGTGCTCCTCCAGGACGCGGAGCCGCGCCGTCCAGTTGTCCGGGCAAACGGGCGTGGCTTCCACGCGCACACTTCTCAACTTTGGGCTCTGCAACGGATCGCGCGAGGAGAGTTCCAAGGCGATCTGCACATAGCGCCCGCGAGGGGTCTCAAGCTTTCCTCCGGTTTCACCGAGCACCTGCCAATCCGACCAATGCTCGTCGGCCGGAGCATAGGTGTCGCCCGTTCGTGCCCGGACCAGAATGCGTCCCGCGGGTCCGGGTTCTCCGGCCACGGCAACGGTGATCGGGCCCGTTTGGGTGATGGGAGTCCCCACCGCATTGCCCTCGAGGTTGCCCACGTCCAGCACAGGCATTGTCAGCGAGCCCTGGGCACGATAGTGCTCCAGAAAAACCCGCACCCCGTACTCCCCATCGAGGGCCCCGTCCGGCCCCAGGTGGTCGTAGTCCCAGGTCTTGCCCGCATCGGTGCTCTTGGCGCTGCGGTTAGGATGCCTGGTCCGTGTGCGCGACCCCAAGGCGAACTCATCGTCCCGCGCGATCGAGACTTTGCCCGAGGTTCGCAGGATGACCTCATTGCGGCCTGCCCGGAGGAGGTTGGGGTCAAAGGGGTAGGTTTTGTGGAGCGTCCTGCCGCTCTGGTTTTGCCCGAGGTTCAGGGGGACCCCATTGATGAGGGCCTCAAACGGCTCTTCAGACAGAACCACCAGGTACGCCGCCCGGGCCTGCGGATTGGGGATGAGCAGCTCCTTCTTGATCCACGTCCGGGAGGTCACCCTTTCCCGGTTCTCGGGCTTTTGATAAGATTGGCCGGACGCGGGGCCGTCATCCTCGAAGAGTTCTCCGGTTTCCAATTCGATTTCTCCCCGCTCCCCGGAGAGCCGCAGATCGCGGGTGACGGATTTTTCGAAGAGCCCCGGCGCCAGAAGCTGCAAAGTTGACGCCCCGGCCAGCGGCCGCAAAGGGATTCCGCACAGCGAGACCAGGATGATTCCGAGCAGTCGTTTCTTCATAGCGCCTCAGTTTAGACATCGGTTCAAAAGTATCCAGACGCATCTCGAAATCAACAGCAGAATCAGTTTGACGCTGGAGCCGCCCGCCTCTAAACTGTGCGTCCTCTGGCGTGCAGAGCGGTCTGATGGCAACGTCATGGCCGGCCGGCGTTAACCGGCAATTTGGGTTCCAGAGTAGCTCAATGGTAGAGCAGCCGGCTGTTAACCGGCGGGTTGCAGGTTCGAGCCCTGCCTCTGGAGCCAATTCGGTTGTGCCTGCGGCCCAACCACTTGCGGTTCCAGGGAGGCGGTCCAGAGGGTCACTGTCAGCGGTTTTGGAGGAACTTCGCTCCCATGGCCGGGCCAGCACCCAGTTGCGTTACGCCCGTGCCATGCGGGACGCCGCCCTGGATGGCATCCGTGACAAGCCCATCATTGACACGCACCCCGCAGACCTGCTTGCGGCCCTGCGGTTGGGAACCCGATGCACCAATCATTATCTGCGCCGCCCCCACAATCTGGCCATCGGCCTGGGCTGACTCAACTGGCCGCTCCTGGCTCCGAAGATGTGGCCGAAGGTCAAGTGGCGCAATAAGCGCGGCATCACGGAAGCGGAACACCACCGGATCACCTCGACCGAGTGCAATGCCGAACGGCGGTTGTACTACGAGCTGCTCTGGGAAACCGGAGGCTCCCAGTCAGACGTGGTGAATCTGACCAGCGACAATATTGACTGGGGAAACAGGATTCTGTGGTTCCATCGCGGCAAACTCAAACCGGAGGCCGAACCAGCCCGAATCACGATCGGGCCGAGACTCGAAGCCCTCCTGCGCCAAATTCCCGCCGAGGGACCGATCTTCCCCTACTGGAGCCGGACGACGCCCAACGACCGGGCGGCGGAATTTCGCCGTCGCTGCCGTATCCTCAAATTGGAGGGCGTCAGCCTGCACTGCTACCGCTACGCTTGGGCTGAACGGGCCTTCGAGCACGGTTATCCCGAACGGTTCGCCCAGGCCGCTCTGGGCCACTCCAGCAAGGCCGTGCATCAGGCTTACGCGAAAGGGGCGAAGGTGATCTGCCCATCGTTGGAAGAGTACGAGAACAAGGTTATCCGCCTGCCAATGGCAACGGCCACGCCCGCCCTGAGGGCCCATCGCCAGGAGACGGTAGCGAACCATGGCTAGCGCGTTGCCGTCACCCCGGCGTCACTTAGCTGGCGCGGTTCAGCGGCGCCAGCGGGCACCGGCGCTAGACCAAATCCGGCAACTCGGCGCGGCTCAGCAGGAGCTGAATTGACCGGCCCGCGCCGGGGGTGCGCGTGATGAGCCCGCGCCTTTCCAGGGTCACGACCATGTTCGAGCCCCAATTGCCATCCCACGGTCAAACCTCTCGCGCTGATGAACTAACCGATTGCCCAGGGCGACGAACTGCCTACACAACATCTGGGTGCTCAACGTGGCCGGGCCGCGAGCCAGCGAAGAGCCGGGAGTCGCGGCCTTCGTGTGGCGGGTTTTGGAGAAGGCCCTTTTGTTGCCTGACCAAAGCGAGTATGGAGGACCACCTTTCGCGCCATCGAAGGGGACCTTGCGGCACCCTCCAACACCGCTTCAGGCCGTGCAGGCCGGCGGCCTGTAAAAAGCCTGTAAAAAGGCTCTTGACATGCTCTCAAAGAGTAGTATATTGAAGTGTGATCTGGCCCGCTTCCCTGGGCGGCTTCCAAGGTGTCCCTCTCTAGTCCGGCTGAATTCAAAGTCTAAACCATGAACTGCTGCATAACCGCAGCCGATACGTCTATGAACATTTTACTGCAAAACAAAAGGACATTCAGCTACGTGACCGACCTTTCCACGTGGACGATGCAACGCGAAAAAGCGCATCTGTTTGAAACAGGGATCGACGCCCTCTTTTTCTGCTTCAACCGCCATCTTAAAAACATGCAGATTCTGGGCGAATTTGTTAACCCGCGAATGAATTTCACGGTTCCGGTAACGGACCTCAGGGGCGGCTAATGTCTGGGCCTCCCGCCGCCTGGTTCGCAGGCCAGATCAGAAACGACTGCCTGGCACGACCCCGTCAGGCGACCAAACGCAGAAGAATTAAGCAAACACTGGAGTCATGAGGTCGTACATTATGTCAAATCCAGTAACATCTTTCGCCGACTCGTCTTGGAAAGTGGCCAAGGTCCGCACTGCCGACAATAGTCACTTCGAGTTCCGCGCCTTGGGCCCCCTAACAACACCCTCCGCCGGGACCATTCCGCTTGAGGAGACCATACAACGCAGCCGCGATCTTCTTGCGCAGATTGATCGCTGGGATCATGGAGGATTAAACGAATGACCGCCAGATCAGGTTCCTCCTGGTTATGCCTTTATTAAATGACCGTTGCCGCCCGAAGCCTTGGCGAGCAGGCGTGATGGCCCGGGCCAAGACCCTGAAGGCCAAGCCGCAGCAAGGGTGCAGTATGGGACCGGCGACGACCGGATCATGACCGGGACCGAAACACGCGCCACTGACTCAAACAAAACCCGACTTTCGAAGAAGCTATGCCAGACCTATCAGCCTTAACCAGGATACTCCACGGTTCTTCAACTGGTCGGCTCAAATGTGGTTGTCGCTTTTGCGCTCACCGTCCGCTCCGAGCAGCGGTAGGTGAGCCGCAACGTTCAGCGTGTTCTCTAACCCTATGAAGCGTTTCATCAAATGGCCGAGTTTCACGGAATGGATCTTCGGTCTTGTCATCATCATAGCGGTTCAAATATCTGCGCTGGTTGTTTATTTGCCGCTACGCCTGCTTGCCGGTAACGACAGCAGCAAACTCCCCTGGGCGTCAATTCCGCAAATGGTCGTGTTTTTGGTTGGAATCGCCGTCGTGCCGGTCATTGTGTTTCGCCGGAGTCGGTTCTTCGTGCGAGTGGCGAGCAGAAGGTTATTCAGACGCAACTATTCAGGTCTCAGGGGCCAGCGGGAGGGGCTGAGGGGATGAGGAGGTTTCCGACGATAGCGGAACAGGCCCTCGATCGTTCTGAGGGGCAATTCCGGCCCATTCCAGATCGAATGCCAGTTGTTGTAATAACCAGAACCAGTTATTATACGAATGGCATCCTGGCCTCACTCCTTCTCAGGCTTCGGCGATGAGTTTATGCTTGTCCAGGAGCACGAACGTGGGTCTATCGCCGGCATCCACTTGAAGGGGAGGTGGTTTTTGATTTGCCCTGACGCCGTCCAATCTCCCGAATCCTGGTGGCGATGGCGACAAACATGATGTATTCTCCCAGAAACGGATTTGGCAGGAACAAGCCGAGCATTGGCAACAACCACAGTTTATGGCTACCGGAACGACAAGAGGACCTCACGCTCCCCTACATCCCAAAGATACCGCAGACCAGACCTTTGGGTGCCGTTACACGCAGTCGGCCAATTGCAGCAAGAACCGATTGCCCAACGTTTGCGCGTTTGTCAGGGCAGATGGGATGTGTCTTGCGCCATCGCGGTCGTGGCCCAAGCAGTTCAAGAAACTGCAAACGGCTCCTGACCTGACCTCCACGCGTAAAATATACACTACAAATTGTTGAGGGACTCTCCACCCTCAATTTACGCTGATTTTACAGGGTTCCCAAGCGTTTTTCTTTTTTTCAGAAAATGCTTGCGCTACTCGCCGGTAGTGGTTATATTATTCACTACATGAGCTTTATACGCAAGATCAAAAAGGGCGGCAAAACCTACCTCGCCGAGGTGGAAAGCTGCCGGGTCGGAAACAAGGTCGTGCAGCGTTTCATCCGCTATGTCGGCAAGCAAAGCGATGGTCGCACCGTCCTCTCTGCCTCCATGTCGGACGTTGAGGTCGAACAGGTCAAACTTTACGGTCCACTCTTGGTGCTGCACCAGTTGGCCACCGAAATCCAATTGCCCGACCTCTTGGGAGCCTATGGCCGGGAAATCCTCAGCCTGGTGTACGCCCACTGCCTGGACTACCGGAGCCTTAACCACATGCCCACTTGGTTCGAGCGTACTGACCTGAACTTCCTCTTGAACCTCGAGGGGTTGACCGAGCGGCGCTTGGTCGGTGCCTTGGACAGTTTGGAAGCTTTGGACGCCCAAGCCTGGCAGAAGCGCCCCTTTGAGGGCGTTTGCCGCCAGTACCGGCTGCGGCCCGCCGGGGTGATCTATGATGTCACCAACACCTATCTCTATGGCCGCCACTGTCCCCTGGCCAAGCCCGGCAAGGACAAGGAAGAGGTCAAAGGCCGGCCCCTGATTCAAATTGGTTTAGGGGTGACGCAGGAAGAAGGTTTGCCCCTCTTCCACCGGGTTTTTGACGGCAATGTGCATGACGCTCGCACCTTGCAGGACTTGGTCACCCTGTTCGCTCGTTACCAGCTTGACCCCGGGCTGTTCATCTACGACCGAGGGATCGTTTCCGGTCGAAACCTCAACGATATCAAGCGTTTGCACTGGGATACCCTGTGCGCGGTGCCCCTCAATCTCGCGTTGAAGAAGTTCTGGCGCCCGTGGGCCAATCCCCAGCAACTCATGCAATTGCCTTATCGCCACCGGGTCGGTCAGACCGTCTTCTATACCTGCCTTCGCCCCTATCAACTGGACGGGGTGCGCGGCCAGTTGGCCCTTTGCTTTAACGAACGCTTGCAGCGAGATGCGCGTGAGTCGCGCCGCGATGAGATTCTGTACGCCCAAAAGCTTCTCGCCCAAAACAAGTCTATCAAGCCCGGACTGGATCGCCTTTTTGATGGCCGAGGCCGTCTGCTCTCAGGCAAACTGGCTGCGGTCGAGGAGTTCGATGGGTACTCCTGCATCTTTTGCACTCGCTCATTGCCCCAAGACAAAATGCTCTCGCTCTATTTCGACAAAGACATCGTCGAAAAGGCGTTCCGCAGTCTCAAAGGCATCACTCAGTTACGTCCGATTCGCCACTGGCTGGCCGAGCGAGTCCACGCTCACGTTTTTGTCTGCTATCTCGCCTACTTGCTGTTGTCTTTACTCCAATACCGCCTGCGCACCACGGATTTCACTGCCGAAAGTGCTTTGCTGGAGCTGGCGACCATGTACAAAGTTCTACCTGCGCGATTCAAAGCATCTGTTCAAGCTCTCGCGCGTGGTCACACTCAGCAGACGCCAGGAGGCCATTCTCAAGGCCATCAACCCCAGACTTCTAAAGCAAGATGACTAATGTAGTGTATACTTTTGGCGTGGAATTCAGGTCATGAGGCGCCAAAATGGTTAAACGGCGTGACATCAAAAGACTCTGCGCCCAGATTGCCCGGGAGTTTCGTCCCCGCTCGATCGTTCTTTTTGGTTCCTACGCCTACGGCCGGCCGACGCCGGATTCGGACGTTGATCTGCTGGTGATTATGCCGCATGAAGGGCGTGCCACCGACCAGGCCATCAAGATTTCCAGCCGCCTTGAGCACCGGTTTCCCATCGACCTCATTGTTCGCAGCCCTCAGGAGGTCCGCCGGCGCGTGAAGTGGAATGACTTTTTCCTTCGCGAGGCCACCGAGAAGGGGGTGGTCATGTATGAATCCACTCGCGCTTGAATGGATTGAGAAGGCGGAGGAGGACTTTTATGAGAAACTATGGGGGGCGCCGACGCCTGGAGCGCCCGAAGGCAGCTTGGAGCTCGGCTGAACTGGGCTGCTGTCACCGGTCACATCGTTCGCCCACGGCCCCATGATCCTGTGTCCCCCCGCGATGGGCAGGTCAAAACTCGGCCCCTCCTTCTTCACGTCGGCCGGGGCCAAGTTGATCGTGGTGCGGCGGACCCCGCGCTCAGCGCAACGAGCCGGTCTGGAAGCTCAGGGCGGAGCGCCGGAGCAGGTACTGGTACTGAGTGCTGGCGGAGGAGATCTCGGCGGAGATTTCGTTCAGCTCGGCCTGGTTGAGCTCGACCACGGAGCTGATTCCACTCTTGTAGCGGGCGCGGTCAGATCCTACACTGGGGCTCGGTGGGAAGGCACGACGGTGGGGAGTGACGAATGACGAATGACGAATGAGCAAACATGGTGGATTCAGAGCAATTAGATCAACTCATTGCTGCGCCAGCGATTGCTCCAGCTTGGCCTCCACCTTTTGCTGCAGGGCCATCGCATTGTGGAGTTGGTCCTGCAGTTCCGGCGCCTCCAACGTGGCCAGCAGTTGGCCCTTCTGAACCCGGTCGTGGAAGTCCACGTACATCTTCTGGACATACCCCGAGACCTTGGCGTGCAATTCGACCTCGGCAAAAGGGCGGAAGTCGGCCGGATACGTCACTTCGTTGAAGAGGTCCCGCCGCTCCACTGGGACGACCGCCACCGTCGGATAGGCCTCCGTTGCTGAGAGCAGCTTCGGCTTGGCGCTGGTGGTCGCGCGCCAGATGGGGATTGCAATGGCGGCCAGCAGAATCAAGGCCCCGATGCGCCAGTCCAACCATTTCTGGGTTTCAATGTTCATTGTGCTTGGGCTTGGGGTTGTTGTTCACGGTGGCTGCAGCCAGCGGCAACTCCACCCGGAAACGGCTGCCCTGGCCGGGTGTGCTGCTGGCCTCAACGCGCCCCTGGTGGGCGGCGCAAATTGATTTGACAATGGACAGGCCCAGTCCCGCCCCGCCCTGCTCGCGCGAGCGGGTCTTGTCCACGCGGAAGAACCGCTCGAAAAGCCGCGGCAGCGCCTCGGGTGGAATCCCGATCCCGGTGTCGGCAACCTCCAGCACGGCCTTGCCGTCCTGGGCGCGCGCCGTCAAGCTGACGGCGCCGCCCTCGGGCGTGTACTTAATGGCATTGTCGAGCAGGTTCACGATGACTTGTTTCATCCGGGCGCGATCCCCTTGCACCCATACCCCGTTGGCCGGAGCGCAGGTGACCCGGATCTTCTTGTCTTCGGCCAGAAGCGCCATCTGGTCGGCTGTCCCGGCCGCCAACTGGCCCAGATCGAAGTTGACCCATTCGGCGGCGGCTTCGCCGGCGTCCAGCCGCGAGATGGCGAAGAGGCCCTCGACGATGTTGCCCAGGCGCTCGACTTCTTCGAGGGCGCTGCCCAGGCGCTCGCGCCATTCCGTAGTGCAGTGCGGCTCCCGCACCAGGCTCTCCAGCTCCCCGCGCAAGGCCGTCAGCGGTGTGCGCAACTCGTGCGAGGCATCCGCCACAAACCGGCGCGAATATTGAAAGGCCTGCTCCAGCCGTTCGATCATCCGGTTCAGCGCCACAGAAAGCCGCTCCAGCTCATCCCCGGTCTGCGCCACCGGCAACCGCTCGCCCAGGTTCTGCGAGCTGATGCGTTCGGCGCTGGCGGCAATCCGGTCCACCGGACCGAGTGACCGCTTGACCAGCACGTAGCCGCCGCCCAACGCGATCAACCCGACCACCGGAAGCAGGGTCAGCAAAAAGCCCAGCCACTTCCGCAAGTCGGCCTGGACCGGGTCCATCGGCGCCCCGGTCTCCACCACGTAGCTCGTCCCGTCCGGCGCCTGGACCTTGTGGGACGTGAGCAACACCTTGCGGCCCCCCAGCAACGGGGCCTGCACGGCCGTTTCGTCCCCGGACGGCCAAGTCGGCGGCGGCAGCGACGCCGGGTCAAAGCTCTGGTCCTTGGGCGGCTCAGAGAGGTAAAGGACCACGCCGTCACGCCGGGTGATGCGGACCAAACGGTCGTTGAGGCCGGGCGCGTAACGTGTCTCGACCTCTTCCCCTACCCGCCCCTCGCTGTGGCGCTGGATTTCCTGGCGCAGCAATTGGCCGACTTGTCGCGCGCGACGCAATTGGCTTTCCTTGAGCGACCCGGCCAGCGACCTCTCAAGCGCCAGGCAAGTCACCACGCCCAGCAGGGCAAAACCGCTCGTCAGCAGCCCGGCGTACCAGGCGATCAACCGGAACTTGAGCGAGCGGGTGTTCATGCCTCGACAGCCTCACTAATGCATCACATCGTAATCAACCCCGGAGGCCAGTTCCCAGCCCTCCAGACCGTCGTACGCGACATCCACCGCCAACCCATCGGCCCGCAAGCCGCGGGCAATGAAGTCGGCGACTTTCTTTTCGTCTTCTATGAGCAACAGTCGCATGCGCCTGGACTGTTCTCATTATAGCACCGGATCATTAAAGGATGATTAACGCCAGATTAAAATCTAATCAGAATTCTTTCATGGCGTTTGCACCAACGGCGCCAGGACCAGGCGCAGTTGTTGCCGCGCGCGGTAGATGCGGGTTTCGACGGCCTTGACGGAACAGTTGAGAATGGCGGCGATTTGAGCCTGCGGCAGGTCCTCGTACACGGCCAGAACGAGCGGTTGCCGCAGTTCTTGCGGGAGCGCGGCGACGGCCCGGCGCACGGCATCCGCTCGCTCTTCGGTTTGCAGCCGCTGGTCAGGAGATGGTTCTGAAGCACGAAGGCCGTCATTGAGGCCGGCCCCCGCTCGTTCGTCCTGGGCCTCCAGAGAAACCCGCGGATGACGCGAGCGCCAGCGGTAACGGTCGCGCACCAGGTTGCTGGCAATGGCGTAAAGCCAAGTGGTGAATTTCTGGTTCGGGTCGAATTTCGCCCGGTTCCGGCAAACCCTGGCGAAGGTTTCTTGTGCCAGGTCGGCGGCGTCTTCCTCATTCTGCAAGGAGCGAACCAGATAATGGAACAGCCTCTCGGCGTGGCGGTCCATCAGGTCATTGAGCGCAGCGTCGTGCCCGCCGGCCAGGCGTGCCATGTCTTGTCCATCCTGCGCCTCGCAGTCGGGTTCGTTCATAGCTCGACGTGCTACACGTGATGCTCGTGGGCCATCTGGCCGCCCTTTTCGATGCGATGGCGTTCTTCCATCGCCTGGCCGTGCAGGAACGTCTGCTTCTCCACCCACTCCAGATAACGCCGCCCCTGTTCCGGGGGCATGGTCCGGCTGACCTCCAAAAAGTGCTTCATCATCTCGGCTTCGCAGTCGGCGCGCGTCCTGGCGCGCTCGGCCAGCAGGGCCTGGATTTCCGGGGTGATGTTGGTGGCCTGTGTGAACAACTGGCGCAGCTTCCGGTTCTGCTCTTCGATGCGCTGGCAGCGTTTTGCGCACTGGGGCAGGTAGGCGGCGTGCAACTGGGAGATGCGGGCAAACTCCGCGTCGCTCAGCTTGAATTCCTTCTTTAGCCAGGCCAGTTCCGGCTGCGGCTCACGCATCATGTTCCGGCAGGAGGCCGTGCCGAAGTAATAAAACCCCGAGAACCCCGCTGTGCCCAGGAGCAGGCCAAGCAATAGGACAATGGCGCCTTTCTTCATGGCTGCGAACTGTCGGCTCGATATGGGTCAACCGACTGGACATAGCGCAGGCTTAGCTCAGAGTCCAGCCGATTGGTCTTGAGGTGTGCCGCCACTGCCCCCGCCGCCACTCCCAACGCCAGGAAAACCAACAGGCAGGCAACGGCGAACTTAGGGCGCGGCAGGACGGATTCCAGCAGGCGCAAGAGCGCTGCCCATGGCGGTGATTGGGGCTGGATTTCCGCTCGCGCAATCCGCTGCCACACTTGTTCCTGAAAACGAGGAGGCAGCGGCACGTCCACTTTCCATTCGCGCAAAACCTTGCGCAACGGGTCGTCATTTTCGGGTTCGGAATTGTATTTCATACGGCAAAGGGCAACGGGAAGTTATCGCTCTCGGCAACCGGGTGCAACCGGTTACTGGCCAGGGCCTATTTGACCGGGGCGATCATGAACTGAGTGCTGCGCTCGTCGAGTTGCTGGCGGACTTTCGGTGAGGCGGTGATGCCGTCTGCGCCGGTGGCTCGATAGCCGGCGGGGGCTGCTTCGGCCGCGGGCGCGCCGGAAACGGCGACCCTTTGTTCGGCCAGCATCTTGCTGACCCTCGGCGAGGCAGTGACTCCTGCCAGGCCGGGGTTCCGGTATGTGGCCGCGACAGAGGGCGTTGAGGGCGTGATGCTCCTGGCGGCTGCCGCTTCATCGAGCATCTTGCGGACCCTCGGCGAGGCGGTAATGCCGTCAACTCCGGTGGGCTTGTATTGGGCGCTGGCGTTGGCGGCCAGGTTGAAGGTTCCGGCGAGGGCCGCGATGAGCAGGACTATGTTCAGATTTTTCATGTTTTTGTCTTTCGTGGCCGAACCAACCGGCCGGCCTCTATTCTCTATTACGCCGCAGAAGACCGAATCCCTCACGATTATTCCAGCGCTGAGGAAGGGGTCTTCCAGAGCAGCTCAGGCCATCCCTGAATGGCGCGGCGTCGCTGGCTCTCCCGGCGTCACCGCGGATGGCACTGTGCGACCACGCCGAAGAACGTCCAGTTGCGCTTGTCCGCGCCCGGATTGATGCCATAACCTCCGCCGCCGTAAACGGTCGAAGACCCCAAATCCTTTTGCAGCCATAGTGGCAGAAACGCCTGCACATGTCCGCTGCCCAAGCCGTGACTGGCGTTGCCTGTCGGGATTTCCAAGAGAGGAAACACGCCCGCTTGAGGAAACCGGCCTGTCTCCTGAATGATGCGGTACTTCACGCCAACCTCAGTATCACCGTATCCGTAATGGTCGGCTCCTTGCCTGGGCGCGTCGTAAGCGAGTGGCGTGATCAGATGAAGTTGCACAGCCCCGGCCGCTGAGGAGACTCCTATGAGCGACGCGCGCCCGGTGAACACCACAGACCTGCAAGAGTTGGCTATGGTGTTCCTCAAGCTCGGCACGACAGCCTTTGGCGGACCGGCAGCGCATATCGAGATGATGGAACAGGAATTCGTGCGGAAACGGCCCTGGCTCTGCCGCGAAGAATTTCTCGACGACCGGCTGAATCACAGGAAATCTCCGAACAGATCCACGCCTCCGGCTTTCAGGACGAGGTGTTGGGAAGTCTGCAGCTAAGGCCGAAGGCGATAGAACTGGCCCCGGGTTTGTGCGGCGGGCGCCATAACCAGCGGGTTGGTTGCGCCCGACACATCGTGCCAGGGACCCAGGATCGAATCTGCCGCCTGAAGCGTCCCAGCTCCGGTCCAGGAGATGACGACCTTGGTCCCTTGCACCGTCGCGTTCAGAATAGGCAGTGACAGCGCTTTGGCATTGGCATCGTTCAACAAGGCCATGAGGAACGTGTGATTGTGGACACCCTGCCCTTCGTCCTTTTCGGCATAAGCCAGGTTCTGCTGTGCCTCGGCCAGCACGGCGAGCAGCGTTGGGTTCTGGACACCCTGCATCGCGGTGGTGGCCCTGGTGACACTCGCCTCGGCCGTCGCGTCGAGGGCCTGAAAATCCGCCTTCCACTGCGCGATCATGGCGCTGGCGCCGGTCGCATCGATGCCCGCATGGCACTGGGTACAGGCGCTGGTGGCCGGGCCTGCCGCCTCCGGCACGTTCACCTGCCAGGAGTGGCCATGGAACGACTTCGAGTTGCTCGGGTCCACGCCGCTGTCGAACATGTGGCAGTCGGCGCAGCCCGCTCCCGGCATCATCTGCTGGTTGGTCACCCCGATGCCTCCGGTGCCGGTCATGAGATTGTAGGTGAGGTGATCGGTCCCGGGAAAACGCAAGTTGCCGTGGCACTGGCCGCAGATCTGGTCGGCGTTCGTCATCGTCTGGTACGCGGCCGTCGAAGAATTGAAATAGGAGAGTTTCACCGGATCGTGCGGATCATGGCAGGTGGTACACGCGATGTGCGGCCATTCGGAGGCATGGTTGGGCGCGGTGTCCGCGCTGAAAACTCCGTTGGTGGTGGTGGTGAAAAAATAGCCCAGGGCCTGGCCCTCGCTCATGGTGCCGTTGGCCAGCACCGCCGTCGGAGCATGGCAACCGATGCAATTCTCGCCTTGGACGACTGAGCCAGGGGTTTCCCCGGGGTGCGACGCACTGAGTTCGTCCGCGACGGCGGTTTGGGTGTTGGCATGGCGGCTGGCCAGCCAGGCATCGTACACCCGGTGATCGGTGTCGGCAAAGTGCAGGGTCCCGTGACACTGGCCGCAGAGTTGGCTCGCGAGGGGCGTGGCCACGCGCTGGGCCGTTTGCGAGTTGAATAGCGCCAAGGCCGGCAAGGTGGCGGGATGGTCATCGGGCACCTCGTGGCACGCAACACAGGCGACGTGGGGCCAAGCCGCCGTGTTGGTGGCCGCCGTGGCCGCGCTGAACAGTCCGTTGCTGGCGGTGAAAAAATAGCCCAGGGCCTGGCCCTCGCTCATGGGGCCGTTGGCCTGCACCGCGGTCGGACTGTGGCAGGCGATGCAGTCCTCGCCTTGGATGACCGAGGCAGGGCTTTCCCCAGGGTGCGATGCGCTCAACTCGCCGGCCAGGTCGGTTTGGGTGTTGGCATGACGTCCTCCCGCCCACTTGGCAACGATGGCAGGATGGCAGTCTATGCAATCCTGCCCGGCAGCCAGGAAGGGCTGGAACGAGAGGATCAGAATGGTGAGGGATGCGCCTACGGCGCCGGAGTACTGTGCGAGTTTCATAAATGAAGTCGTCAACCTGCAATGGTCGTTGTCTGCGTCTTGCCTGCAACCTGCCCGCCGGGCCGATCTCCGCCATCAGCCTTCTCGATTATTGTCATCTCTAATGACAATGGGGAGTCACATGCCCGCTATCGTCGTCCCTTATACGGGCGCCGGCCCGGCGCGGCTAACCATTAGTTGCTTATTGCTTGACCTTTTTTGTTGTGGCAGGCAAAGCCAGCCTTATGCCGTGGAAGGCGCGGCTCCGGTCGCCTTATGTGCCGCAGTTGTTTGGGGCATCCTGAGCATTATCTTCAGCCCGTGCCAACGAGCGAGCATCTCCGTCATCGTCGGCTCCATTACCGCCCAGGACCGAGTGAGCACTGGCCGCGCTTTTTCGGCCGCCGCGCTGCTCTCACTGGGCATGGGCACAGTCGTCTGGCTGCACCTGACGGAATGGCACCCTCACGCTCACGGGCACTGACCGACGGAACACGACCATCTTCACTCGCACGACGAACACCATCAGCATGTACACGCGGCCAGTGACCCAGTGGGCCGGTTTCATACACGCGCGGGCCGGCATGCACCACCTGTCCACGCGCGCCCGCATTGTCTCGACATTCACCACCGGCACGAGCACTGAAGGAAGGAGTGTGAGGAGGGCGTCGAGGCGGGGGCCTGCCAGGAAGCCGTTGATGGTTGATAGTCGAGGGAGGTAACGGAGAAGCTGAAACGCTGAGAGGCGAAAGCTGAAAACAAGGCCGGCGGCGGGGGCTCGGAGCAATGCGGAGTGCGGAGTCGCCGCGGGGAGGGGGTGCGGCGATTTGACAAGCAGAAGGTGTGTGTTACGGTTGTCGAGTCTATGACCGTAAATAAGCGATGAGAGCATGAAAGGCGTCAATCGCGAGATTTTGCTGAGTTTTTGGAAGCTGCACATTCTGCACCATGCCGGGACGGAAGCGGTGCACGGGCAGTGGATTCTGACGGAGTTGCGCCGGCACGGGTATGAAATCAGCCCGGGCACGCTGTATCCCCTGCTCAGGCGGATGGAACGGCTGGGCTGGCTCAAAGGCAAGGCCGTGGCGCGGGGCGGGCGGCGGGCACGGCGGGATTATCGCCTCACAGCCGAAGGGGGGAAGGTCCTGGAGCTGATGCGGGGACAAATCCGGGAGCTTTACGAGGAGGTTGTCGAGGGTTCTCCGAAGGAGACAAACTTATGAATCTGCTCAAATGTTTGGCTTCAACCCGAAAGGACACAGTTATGAAACATCGGATTGCGTTTGCGGTTGGTTCGGTTCTGATTCTTGCGGGGTGTTCCTCCGTTCCTATTGTGCTTGAGCCCGTTGGGCCGAGTTCCTCCGGAGTTGCTTCTTCGACGCGCGATGGCGAATTGCAGGTGTGCACCGAAACCGAAGAATACAACGATGGCGATGTCATTCGCAATCAGCACACAGACTACCAGATTTGCACCCCAGAGGGTAAGCGGTTCAAACGCGTTTGGAATGCTCTCCCTGGTGGGGACGAATTCCCGGCCGAGGTGACGCTTCCTCCGGGCAACTACTTCGTCAAGGCCCAGGCGGACTTTTATGGACCGGTAACAGTTCCAGTGGTGATTAAGACAAACCAGGTCACCCAGGTTGTTCTGCAACCCGGTTGGAAACCCGAAGGGCATTTCGATGAGGCTGATCTGGTGAGGTTCCCTAAGGGTTATTTCGTTGGCTGGCAGGTGGATCTGCCCGACAAGTCCACTCATTGAAAGAATGGCTGCCCGCGCTCACCCTAAATAATACTCCGACTTTACAGTATGAATCTCGTTGGAACCGCTCTCCACCGCCCGCTCACGCTCGTGGTGCTCATCATTAGCATCATTCTGGGCGCCTTGTTGGCCATAAAGCGAATGCCGCGCGATATTTTCCCCACGCTCGGGATTCCGACGATATACGTCGCCCAGCCCTACGGCGGTATGGACCCAGCCCAGATGGAGGGCTATTTGACTTACTATTACGAATATCATTTCCTCTATATCACCGGCATCGAACATGTCGAGTCCAAGTCCATCCAAGGCGCGGCCATCCTCAAGCTCCAATTCCACCCCGGTACGGACATGTCGCAGGCCATGTCGGAAACGGTGGCTTACGTAAACCGCGCGCGCGCCTTCATGCCGCCTGGGACCGTGCCGCCGTTTGTCATGCGGTTCGATGCGGGGAGCGTCCCGGTGGGGGACCTGGTGTTCTCCAGCGCCAGCCGGACCGTGGGTGAAATGCAGGACTTGGCCTTGAACCGGGTCAGGCCTCTCTTTGCCACTCTGCCGGGCGTTTCGGCGCCTCCTCCCTTCGGCGGCAGTGCCCGGAGCATAGTGGTTAACCTGAAGCCCGAGCGACTTCGCTCTTACAACATGTCGCCCGACGAGGTCGTAGCCGCCGTCACGGCGGCCAACCTCATCAGCCCGTCGGGGAACATGCCCATCAATGGGAAATATCCCATGGTGCCCCTCAATTCAGTGGCCCGGAATATCAAGGACCTGGAAGGAGTGCCCATTCGGACCGGGACGTTTCCTACGGTCTTCCTGCGGGACGTGGGCCAGGTGATTGACGGTTCGGACATCGTGACCAGTTACGCACTGGTCAATGGCCGCCGCACGGTTTATATCCCTGTCACGAAGCGCTCGACTGCTTCCACCCTCTCGGTGGTCAACCTGGTCAAGGTTAACCTGCCCAAATTCCAGAGCGTGCTGCCGCCGGACGTCAAAGTCAGCTATGAGTTTGACCAATCCCCTTATGTCACGCGCGCCATTGGCGGCCTGACGCTGGAAGGCGCCCTGGGCGCAGTGCTGACGGGCCTGATGGTGCTGTTGTTCCTGCGGGACTGGCGGAGCGCCTTGATCGTCGTCATCAACATTCCTCTGTCCTTGATGGGCTCAGTGCTGGCTTTGTGGCTGACCCGGCAGACCATCAACATTATGACTTTGGGCGGGCTGGCTCTGGCCGTTGGCATCCTGGTGGACGAGGCGACTGTTACCATCGAAAACATTCATACGCACCTGATGCGAGGCCGATCGGTCGGTCGTGCGGCGCTGGACGCCACGACCGAGACCACGGTGCCGCGATTGCTGGCGATGTTATGCATCCTGGCGATATTCAGTCCCACCTTCTTCATGGTGGGCGCCGCTAAAGCGATGTTCCTGCCGCTGTCGCTGGCGGTCGGCTTTGCCATGGTGACCTCCTATCTGTTGTCGAGCACGCTCGTGCCCATCCTGTCGGTTTGGGTCTTGCGCGGGCACGAGATAGCCGCCACGGGCGACACCGCGGCCGAAAGCCGTTTCGGTCGCTTTCAGCAGCGGTATGCCGGGCTGGGCCGGAAACTGGTTGGAGCGCGCTGGGTCACGGTCGGTGTTTACCTGGTGTTGGCGGCGGTGGTCATTGTGGTTCTGGGGAGGCGTCTGGGCACGGAGATATTCCCGAAAGTGGACGCCGGACAGATTCAACTGCGCTTGCGAGCCCCGACGGGCATGCAGATTAGCGGCACCGAAGCGGTCGCAATACAGGCGTTGGACCTCATCAAACAGGAGGTCGGTCCGCAAAATATCGAGATTACCCTGGGGTTCCTCGGCGTCCATGGTTCACCCTACCCGATCAATTTCATTTACCTCTGGAATGGCGGCCCAGAGGAAGGTGTGCTGCAAGTGCAGTTGAAACCCGGCACACCAGTGCGCATCGAAGATTTGAAGGAACGGCTACGGCGCGTTTTCGCGGAAAAGCTGCCGGGAGTCACTTTCTCCTTCGAACCAAGCGATATCGTGAGCCGCGTGATGAGCCTAGGTTCGCCGACGCCGATCGAGATAGCGGTCAGCGGCCAGAATCTCGCTGCCGACCATGCCTTTGGCGAGCAGGTCAAAGCTGCCCTCCAACGAATCCCTTCCCTGCGCGACCTCCAGTTTGGCCAAGCACTGGATTATCCGACGGTGGACGTGAACGTAGATCGCGAGAAGGCCGGCGTCATGGGGGTCAAGATGGCCGACGTGTCGCGCGCGCTGGTGACCGCCACCTCGTCCAGCCGGTTTGTCGTTCCCAACTACTGGGCCGACCCAAACAGCGGGGTGGCCTACCAGGTTCAAGTGCAGGTCCCTCAGGCGCGGATGGACTCGCTCGAACAGGCGAGGAACGTGCCCGTGATGGACCACGGCGGCCAGAGCCTGCTGCTTCGCAATGTCGCCAAAGTTACGGATGGCACCGCGGTCGGCCAATACGAGCGCTACAATATGCAGCGCATGGTGACAGTGACCGCGAACATTGCGGGCGCCGACCTGGGCAGCGTGGCCAAAGAAGTCAGTGAGGCGTTGAGGAAACTGGGACAGCCGCCGCCGGGCATAACTGTGGCGGTGCGCGGCCAGATCGTCCCGCTCGCGCAAATGTTCGATGGCTTGCGTAGCGGGCTGCTGATGGCGGTGATGGTTATCTTTCTTCTCCTGGCGGCCAATTTCCAATCCCTGAAGCTGTCGTTCCTGGTCGTCTCCACCACACCGGGAGTGATCGCCGGTGTGGTCCTCATGCTGTGGCTGACGGGAACGACGCTGAACATCCAGTCGTTCATGGGCGCGATTATGGCGGTCGGAGTCGCGGTCGCCAATGCCATCCTGTTGGTTACCTTTGCCGAACGCAGCCGGCTGGGGGGAGCGAACGCGTCCGATGCCGCCGTAGAAGGAGCCCGCAGCAGACTGCGGCCCATTCTCATGACCAGCCTGGCGATGATCGCTGGCATGGTGCCGATGGCCCTGGGTCTGGGCGAGGGCGGCCAGCAAACCGCCCCGCTAGGCCGGTCGGTCGTTGGCGGATTGGCCGTCGCCACAGTAGCCACCCTGTTGGTGCTGCCGGCGATATTTGCTCTCGTCCAAGCGCGCGCGCATCGGCGCTCCGCCTCGCTGTATCCCACGGATCCGGAAAGCCCGACTGCAGAAGCGAAACAATGCCCTCATCAGGATCAAAGAACAACCAACCACCCGCCACAAATATGCGAATCCGACCTTTTTGTTTGGCCGCGGGCTGCCTTGCGTTAGCCACGCTTTGCGGGTGCCGCCCTTCGACTGCCGAAGCGCCTCAACGGGCTTCGGCAGCAGTCACCCTGCAAACGGTTCTGCCGAAACGCGGCGAGATTGCCCGCAGCATCACGCTGCCAACTTTCCGGGTTCTGGCATTACAGGAGGCTACGCTATACGCCAAGGTATCAGGCTATTTGAAAACGCTCACGGTAGATAAGGGTGACGCGGTCAAAGAGGGACAATTGCTGGCCCAGATCGAAGTGCCCGAACTGCTGGCCGACGAAGCCCAATACAAGGCGGAGTCAGAGGTGGCGCGGACCAACTACGTACGCATGGCCGAAGCGCGCCAAAAGGCGCCGGACCTGGTAGTGCCCCAAACGGTGGATGACCTGCGCGGCCAACTGGAGGTTGCCCAAGCCAAACTCCAGCGGACCCGCACCCTGTTACAATATTCCCGGATTGTGGCCCCTTTTTCCGGCACGATCACCGCGCGGTTAGTGGACCCGGGGGCGTTCATTCCGGCCGCTACGACCGGCAGCACGCCCCAAACCGCCGCCCTGCTCACTCTCATGGACTACAGCCGGGTGCGCGTGCAGGTATTCGTTCCTGAGCCGGAAGTCCCGTTCGTCAGCAACGGGGTGCCGGTCAAGGTGATGGTGGAAGAGTTCCCGGGACGGACTTTCCCGGGCTCCGTCACCCGTTTTGCCCATGCACTGGACCCGGCTACCAAAACCATGCTCACAGAAATCGAAATCCCCAACCCGAATGGCGAACTCCGGCCCGGCGCCTACGCCAGCGTGCAGTTGGAAGTCGAGAGGAAGAAGGATGCGCTGCTGGTGCCCGTGCAAGGTCTCCTGGTGGAAAAGGCGGGCACCTCCGTGTTCACGGTAGCTGGAGGGAAGGCAAAAAAAACTCCGGTTCAAACCGGCTTCAACGATGGCGCCAACGTTGAGATCAACGGCGGGATCAACCCTGACCAAATGGTAATCCTCATGGGCAAACAAACGCTTAATGATGGTCAACCCATCAACCCTGTGGAGGCCAAGTGAGAAGTTCCATTGGGGATGTTCGATTTTGGACCGCCACGATGTTCAGCACCGCGCTCGCGCTTTCGGGGCAGGCGGGTGAGAGCACCTCAACGGGGCTGGCCAATTCTGTGTCTGCAACCGGAACGAACCTGATCTATCCCATTGACCTGCCGACCACCCTCCGTCTGGCCGGCGCACAAAACCTCGACATCCAGATCGCGCGCGAGCACCTCAATGAAGCCCTAGCCAACCGCCAGAGTGCCTTGGAGCGGTTCTTCCCCTGGGTTGCCCCCGGCGTGACCGATCACCGCAGGGATGGAGTGGCCCAGGCGGTTCCCTCGGGGGTTATCTCCGATGCACACTTTCAGTCATATTCCCCAGGCGCCGCACTCGCCGCTCAAATGGCCCTGGGAGACGCGATCTATAATTCACTCGCCGCGAAGCAATTACTCAAGGCCTCAGATCAAGGGTTGGAAACCCAGCGACAGGACTCCACTCTGAGCGCCGCACTGGGATACTTTGATCTCGCGAAAGCCAAGGCCCTGGTCGAGGTGGTCAGGCAGGCCCTGGCGACCTCGCAGGATTATCAACAGCAACTGCACGTGGCGGTGCTGGCCGGCATCGCGTTCAAAGGCGATGAATTGCGCGTCCAATCTCAAACGGAACACTATGAGATCGCTCTGCGCCAGACGCTTGAACAGCAACGGGTGGCCGCGGCCAATCTGGCGCAGTTGCTCCACTTGGATTCGAGGGTCGAATTGATTCCGGAGGAGACCGAACTATTGCCCCTTACGCTCTATGAGACCAATAGTTCTCTGGATAGGCTAGTCGTGCAGGCCATGACCTCACGCCCGGAACTGAAGCAAAGCCAGGCCTTCATCTCCGCCGCGCGTGCAGGGAAAAACGGCGCCGTCTATGGCCCGTTGATTCCGTCCGTGGGCGCGCAGGTCTTTGGCGGCGGTCTGGGCGGCGGCCCGGACAGTGGCCCGAGCAACCTCGGCGCGGAAGGAGATTACGCCGTGGGCGTGAGTTGGAGAATCGGTCCGGGCGGCCTGTTTGATTCCGGCCGCGTCAACGCGAGCAAAGCGCGGCTTGCGGCTGCCCGGCTAAGTGATTCCCGGCTCAAGGACATCATCATTTCCCAAGTGGTAGCCAGCCTGGCCCGGGTCCAGTCGTTGGCCGGTCAAATCGAGCTGGCGAAACATAATCTGAAGACGGCTGGCGAGACCCTTCGCCTCACGCGCGAGCGCAAACAATTCGGGGTGGGGGTGGTGTTGGAAGACATCCAGGCCCAGCAGGACCTGAACCAGGCGCGGTCGGATTATGTCGCAGCGCTCGCAGAATACAACAAAGCGCAGTATGGCTTGAGTCGGGCGGCTGGCAATTCGCCTGAAGCACAAAGCTCTAACCCAAGCAGATGAAACGCCTGCGGAGATGGCGCCTTTGTTACCTGGAGAAACAGGATTTATGAACCTCATCAACCGCTTCAATGAAACCCGGGCGCCAGCGTCGGTGCTGCTTATCCGGGTGATGGTGGGTGTGGGGTTTTTGACCGAGGGCGTTCAGAAGTTCCTTTATCCCGACGAACTGGGCGTCGGGCGTTTCATCAAGATCGGGATTCCGGCGCCGGAAGTGATGGGGCCGCTTGTCGGGGTCGTTGAAATCGTCTGCGGCGGGCTGTTGATCCTCGGGCTGCTGACACGGCTGGCGGCGATTCCACTCATCATCAATATATCGACGGCCATTGTTTCGACGAAGATCCCGATGCTGCTGGGCCACGGGTTTTGGGGTTTCGCGCTGGCGAAGCTGCC
This sequence comes from uncultured bacterium, assembly GCA_963749495.1. Lineage (GTDB taxonomy): Bacteria > Verrucomicrobiota > Verrucomicrobiia > Limisphaerales > UBA8199 > CAVQND01. The sequence continues at coordinate 46,161 of CAVVMW010000006.1, read as the reverse complement.
GCGCTACGGTTTTCTGAGCATGATGCACGAGGCGCGCACGGACTTTTCAATGCTGCTGGGCCTGCTCTTCCTGCTGCTCGTCGGTGCGGGCGCGTGGTCGGTGGACGCCAGACTCGGGAGGAGGGGAGGGACCAATCGAGAGGAGAAAAACACAAACACATGAAATTCAGCTTTGTCATCGCAACAGTTCTTGGGGTGGCAGCCCTGAGCGGCTGCACGAGCAGCAGGCCAGAAATGATGGGGAACTTGCCCCAGGAACTAAATCCAGAATCATTCTATCTACCCAACGCGGAGGCGTCGCGGGTCGTGAGCGTGGCTACGAACGGTGTGGTTTCCGCGAACATTCTGGTGCAGACGCACCGGGTGGCGGTTAAGGAGACGGGACCGAAGGAGACGGTGGAGAAGTTCGGGGAGGTGTATGCGTTCTCGCCAAACTTCTTTGCGGTGCATCGGGAGGAGCCAACAAAGATTCGCTTCTGGAATCTTCAGCCTGACGACAATCACGCCTTCATGCTCATCAGTCCGCGCTCGCAAGTCTTGATGAACTCGGCCCTGCCTCCGCTGAAGGAGACTGCTTACCTATTCACTTTTCACGAGGAAGGGCTGTATAGCTTCGTGTGTTCACTTCACCCGAATGCAATGTTCGGCCAGATCCTGGTGCTGCCGCCGCGGGCACCGTGACCGGGCGGGCGCTTGCCAGATATGGATGGAGCGATTGATGGGCGTTTGGAGTCAGGAGGCGGGGGTGAGCAGTCGAGGGGGCGCAAGTTGGCCGAGGTATTTAGCGCGTTCCTGAAGCTGGGCTTCATCTCGTTCGGGGGTCCGATGGCGCATCTGAGTTATTTTCGGGAGGAATTTGTCCGCAGGCGGCGATGGTTGGACGACGGGGCCTATGGCGACCTATTAGCGCTCTGCCAGTTTCTGCCCGGGCCGGCGAGCAGCCAGGTGGTTTTTGCGCTGGGGATGCAGCGAGCGAAGCTGGCCGGGGCCATCGTGGCTTCGCTTTGCTTCACGCTGCCGTCTGCGGCGCTGATGATTCTGTTGGGGTATGGGGTGGCCGCGCTGGGGGGCTTGCACCGCGCGGGATGGTTGCATGGGCTCAAGCTGGCGGCGGTGGCGGTGGTAGCGCAGGCGGTGTGGGGGATGGGGCGCAATCTTTGCCCCGACCGGACCAGGCTGACGATCGGGGTGGGTGCGGCGGCGGTTTTGCTGGTGTTGCCGGGTGCGGCGGCGCAGATCGGTGTTATAGCGGGCGGGGGCGTGATCGGGTGGTGGCTGTATCGTAAGGGAATCGAGGTGGTGGAAAGACCGGTGGGCGGGAACTGGCGAAGCCACGTCCTGGCAGCGATGGTTTTGGGGATTTTCTTTTTGCTGCTGGTTATGCTGCCGGCCCTGGCGTCGGTGACCGGGCGAAGGAGCATCGCGGTTTTCGAGAGTTTTTATCGCGCGGGTTCGCTGGTGTTCGGTGGTGGGCACGTGGTGTTGCCGTTGCTGAGGGCTGAGGTGGTTCCGAAAGGCTGGGTAAGCGACGACGCGTTTCTAGCCGGCTATGGCGCGGCGCAGGCGGTGCCTGGGCCGCTCTTCACGTTTGCGGCTTATCTCGGGACGGTGATACAGCCGGGGCCGGGGGGGTGGATGATGGGTCTCTGGTGCCTGCTGGCGGTTTTTCTTCCCGCGTGGCTGCTGATTGGCGGCGCGCTGCCGTTTTGGAACCAGTTCCGGGGGAAGACGTGGGCGCAGGCGGTTCTGCGGGGGGCAAACGCGGCGGTGGTTGGGGTGTTGCTGGCAGCGCTCTACAGCCCCGTGTGGACGGAGGGAGTGAGGGGCGCGAGGGATGTGGCGGCGGCAATAGTCGCGTTTGGGTTCTTGCAGTGGTGGAAAGCGCCTCCGTGGCTGATTGTCTTGCTGGCGGCTGGCGCCGGAGCGTGGTTGCTCCGGTGAGGCGGGGGACCGGGTGGCGCGAAGTGCTCGCCGCCGCCGCCAGCGGCTAAGGTGCAGGCACACGAAGACGAAGGACTGCCACCAGGGGCTCAGTGGCTCGGAGGCTTCTCCGGATTGCGCAATTGCCGGAGCAGGGCGCGCTTGGCGAAACGCTCCAGGTATGGCTGCGGGTCCTTCTGGTAGGCTTCGAGGCAGAGCGGGCAACAGATGGGCAACTTGCTTTCACCCTGAGGCATGTTCGCCAGAGCTTCGCCCGGGCGGAGTGCCTTGCCGCAGACGATGCAGGTATCCCATGAATCCTCGTATCCGAAAAGGTCTTCCATGCTCATGTTTCGAGCGGGTTCAGAGCCGGCTGGACAACAGCGATCCCGGTTGGGGGCAAGCCCTTGAGACTGTGTGAGCGCCACAGGTAGTAGATGGCGGGATAGACCAGCAGTTCCATGATGGTGGAGGTGACGACGCCGCCGACCATGGGGGTGGCGATGCGTTTCATGACGTCAGCGCCGGTGCCGTGGCTCCAGAGGATTGGCGCCAGGCCGGCGATGATGACGCAGGCGGTCATCGCTTTGGGGCGAACGCGCTTGACTGCGCCGTGATAGATGGCGTCGCGGAGGTCGGCCACGTTGCGCATGAGACCCTTCTGCTTCCAATCGTCGAAGGCAAGGTCAAGGTAAAGGAGCATGACCACGCCCGTCTCGGCGTCCAGGCCGGCCAAGGCGATGATGCCGACCCACACCGCCACGCTTAAGTTGTAATGGAGGAGTGCGAGGATGCCGATGGCCCCCACCAGCGAGAACGGCACGGCCAGCAAAACGATGGCCGTCTTTATGGCCGAACGTGTGTTCAGATAAATGATCAGGATAATGAGCAAAAGCGTGAGCGGCACGGCGATCATCAGGCGCTGGTTGGCACGAAGCATGTATTCGTACTTGCCGCTCCAGAAGATATTGTAACCGCTGGGCAGGTTGATCGTGCCTTTGGCGGTGGCCTCGTTCACGGCGCGCATGGCCATTTGGACGTAAGTGCCGATGTTGATGCCTTTGACATCCACGTAAATCCAGGCGTTGGGGATCGCGCCCTCGCTCTTGATTCCCATCGGGGCATGCACGGTCTCGATTTTAGCCAGTTGGCCCAGAGGGATCTGGGCCCCGGTGGGAGTGGGCACGACGATCTCGCGCAGGGCGCCAAGGTTCTCCCGAAAATCGCGGCTGTAGCGGAGATTGATGGCATAACGTTCGAGGCCCTCGACCGTGGTGGTCAAGGGCATACCGCCCAGGGCGACCTCGAGCACGTCTTGCACGTCGCCCACGGTCAGGCCATAGCGGGCGATGGCATCGCGGTCGATGTTGAACTGGATGTAATTGCCGCCCATAGTCCTCTCGGCAAACGCGCTGAGGGTGCCCGGCACGGCTTTTACCACAGCCTCGATCTCCGAGGCCACGCGCTCCAGTTCGCCGAGGTCCGGCCCGGCGACCTTGATGCCGACGGGGGTCTTGATGCCAGTGGCGAGCATGTTGATGCGGGTGCTAATGGGCATGGTCCAGGCGTTGTTGAGGCCGGGAATTTTCACGGCGGCGTCCATGGCGTCACTGAGTTCGGCGGGTGTGCGGCGGCGCTGAGCGATGACCTTGCCGGCCTCGTCTTTGATGTCCACCACCGGCCATTCTTCTTCGGGCTTGAGCATGATGGTGGTCTCGATCATGTCCATGGGAGCAGGATCGGTGGCGGTCTCGGCGCGGCCGATTTTGCCGAAGACATGATGAACTTCGGGGAAACGGCGGATGATCTTGTCGGTGGTCTGGAGAATCTCGCGCGCCTTGGTGGGCGACATGCCCGGGAAGGTGGTGGGCATGTAGAGGAAGTCGCCTTCGTAGAGCGGCGGCATGAATTCGTGGCCGAGGTTCTGGTAGGGAAAGAACTTCCCGGCCTTGAAGGCCCATTGCTTGAGGTGGCCGTCGGGCAACAGGCGCGCGGTCAGAGTGTTCCAGGGGAAGAATACCCAAACGATCAGTGCCGCGGCGGTGAAGACGACCGGCCAGCGCCATTTGATGACGTAATCAATCATCGGATGGTAGAGCCAGACGAGCAGGCGGTTGAGGGGGTTCTTTTCTTCTGGCGGAATCTTGCCACGGATGAAGAAGCCCATCAGGACCGGCGCCAGCGTGATGGAGAGCAGCGCCGCGGCACCCATGGAATAAGTCTTGGTGAAGGCCAGCGGTTTGAAGAGCGGCCTTCCTGGGCCTGGAGGCTGAAGACCGGGAGGAAAGAGACGGTAATGACGAGCAAAGAGTAGAACAGGGTCGGACCGACTTCGACAGCGGCGTCGCGGATGATGTCCCAGTGGGGTTTCTTGCCCTGGTCACGCTCCATATGCTTATGGGCGTTTTCGATCATGATGATGGCGGCATCCACCATGGCGCCGATGGCGATGGCAATGCCGCCCAACGACATGATGTTGGAGCTGATGCCCTGGCCGAACATGACGAGGAAGGACATGAGCACGGCGATGGGTAAAATCAGGATGGCCACTAAGGCGCTGCGCAGGTGCATGAGGAAGGCGATGCAGACCAGGGCCACCACGATGCTTTCCTCGATGAGCTTCTCTTCGAGGGTCTTGACCGCCCGGTTGATGAGCGCGCTGCGGTCGTACGCGATGCTGTATTTCACATCCGCCGGCAGGCCCTTCATGGCCTGATCCAGCCGCTGCTTTACATCGAGAATGACTTGCCGGGCGTTGGCCCCGTAACGGACGACGACCACACCCCCGACGGTCTCGCCTTCCCCATTGAGTTCGGCAATGCCACGCCGCATGTCCGGGCCAAGCTCGACGTTGGCGACCTGGCCGAGGAGAATCGGCACTCCTTTGTCGCCAACGCCCACGGCTACTTTACGCAGGTCTTCGAGCTTCTGGACGTAGCCAAGGACGCGGAGGATGAATTCCTTTTCCGACAGCTCGATGGAGCGTCCACCCACCTCACCGTTGCTGCGCTTGAGCGCCATGGCAACTTCGGAGATGGACAGGTGGTAGGCGCGCAGCTTGGTCGGGTCCACGGTGACCTGGTATTGCTTGACGAAGCCGCCGACCGAGGCAACTTCGGAGACGCCTTCCACCGAGGCCAATTGGTAGCGCAGATACCAATCCTGCATCGAGCGAAGCTCAGCGAGATCGCGGTTGGTGGAATTGATGGAATACATGAACGCCCAGCCGACTCCGGTGGCGTCGGGGCCGAGGCTGGGCGTCACCCCGGCAGGCAGGCGCCCGCTCAAACCGCTGAGGTATTCGAGCACGCGGCTGCGGGCCCAATAAGGGTCGGTGCCATCCTCGAAAATCACGTACACGAACGAAAAGCCGTAGAACGAGTAGCCGCGCACGACTTTCGCCTTGGGCACCGAGAGCATCTTGGTGGTGAGCGGATACGTAACTTGGTCCTGGACGATTTGTGGCGCCTGGCCCGGCCACTCGGTATAAACGATAACCTGCACGTCCGAGAGGTCGGGGATGGCGTCCAAAGGGATGTTCTTGAGCGCGTAAACTCCACCGAACACTAGCGCGATCGTCCCCAGCAGGACGATGAACTTGTTCTTGAGCGAAAAATCTATAATGCGTTGGAGCATAGTGAGCCGCGTGGAGTGATGGAGTGATGGAATGATGGAGAATTGGATTGATGGATTGGAACGTTGACCGCCAGCAGTCGGGAAGCTATGGTGTGTTGCATGACGAAAGTCGAAGAAATCAAGGCCGAGATCGATAAGCTCTCGTTCCAGGAACGCTGTGAACTGAACGCACTGCTGAACCCGCTGCCCGACGATGAGTGGGACAAGCAGATGCGGGCGGACGCACAGGCGGGCAAGCTGGACTGGATGATCCAAGAAGCCGAGCGTTGCGAGCGAGAGAAAACAGTCGGGAGTTTCCGCGACCCCGGGAATGAGATCGACGACCTCGCCGGAATTCCGGGAGCGCTTCTATCGGCTGCCAACAGAAGTGCAGCGGTTGGCCGAAAAGAATTACCGGCTCTGGCTTGCTGACCCGCAGCATCCGTCGCTGCATTTCAAGCCGTTTAAGCGGCAGCTTTGGTCCGTTCGCGTAGGGCTTCACTATCGGGCGACAGGCGTGTTCATCGCGCCCGACAGGTTCCGCTGGATCTGGATTGGTACGCATGAGGAGTACAATAAGCTTTAGGGTTGGTGTTGATGTTCAGGCCCACTGACGGCCCGGGCGCCAGAGCCTGTGGAGTGCTGCTTGCGCCAGGTTTCCTCCGAGATTTTGCCATGCGGCACGGTGCTGGTCGGCACGAGGTCCATCCCGCACTTGGGGCATTTGCCAGGCTGGTCAGACACGACGTCGGCGTGGACTTCCATCGGGCAGGTGTAGAGCGTGGAGGGGATGGCTGCAGAACCGGCCTGCGGTTCGGGAACCGGCGCCGCTTCCATCACTGGAATAAGCGTCATGCCGCACTTGGGGCACTTGCCCGGTTTGGTCTCGTGAACTTCGCTGTGTTCGGGCATGGGGCATGTGTAGTAAAGCAGCTTTCCGCCCGGCTGCAGTTTCTTCAGCGTGGCGCCGGACACGGGCACGAGCGTCATGCCGCAGATGGGGCATTTCCCAGGATGATCGTATTCGATGGATACGTGCTCGGGCATCGGGCAGATGTATTTCAGGACGGCGGCCTCCCCGGACGAGGCGGTGGTGGCCACCGCTTCATGATCCATCGCATGCATGGTTGTCCCGGTGGAGCCTTGAGCGGCAGTTGGTTCTGCTCCGGGCTTTTTGGGCTGGAGCATTTTCTGGATGGCTTCGCGGAGCTGGCTTTCCGAGTCGAGCATGAATTGGCCGGACGTGACGATGTGCTCGCCCTCCTTCAGCCCGCTGAGGACCTGATAGGTGTCGTTCTCGGCTTGTGGACCGAGCGTGACCGAGCGGGGCTCGAATGTACCGCCATCCAAAGCGACGAAAACGGTGTTCTTTTCCCCGCTGCGCAAGATGGCCATGTCGGGTATCAGGAGCGCCGAAGGCTCCAATTCCGAGATCACTTGGACCGTGGCGAACATGCCCGGCTTCAGGAAGAACCCGGGGTTGTGAAACTCCATTCTCACTTGGGCGGTGCGCGTCTTCTCATCCACGTTCGGATAGATGTAGGTCACCCGCCCACGAAACTCGCGGTCGGACAGGTAGGAGAGCGTGACGGTCGCCTCCTGACCCAATTTGATGTAGGCGAGGTCCTGTTCATAGACTTGCGCGTGCACCCAAACGAGCCCAAGGTCCCCCAGGCGGTACATCTTCATTCCCGGATCCACCATCTGACCCGCGACCACCATCTTATCGATCACGAAGCCGTCGATCGGGGCCTGGATGCGCAGCGTCTTCCGGGGTTGTCCGGTCTTTTCCAGCTCGGCGATTTGCTCGTCCGAAATATCGAAGAATTTCAGCTTGGTCCGGGCGCTGGTCTTGAGCGCAGACCCGCCGCTCGCATTGGTTCCTTGCTCCAGCGTCAGCAAATACTCCCGCTGGGCGCTGTAAAGCTCGGGCGAATAAACTTCGAACAAAGGGTCGCCGCGATGCACCTGCTGGCCTGTGGCATCGACGTAGAGCTTCTCGATCCAGCCCTTGAATTTCGTGGTCACGTCAGCCAGTGCCGTCTCGTTGTAATCAATGGTGCCAACGGTGCGGATGGTCCGTTGCAACGGCCCGCGGGTGACATTGGTGGTCCGGATACCCATGTTCTGCGTGGTTACCGGGTCAATCGCGATGGCGGATGATTCTGCCGCGGCAGCTTCCTCCTCATACACCGCCACCATGTCCATGCCCATGCTGTCTTTACCAGGCGTTGGTCGCACTTCGCCTGGGGCCATGGTGGATTTGTAGTACTTGATTTTGCGCTCACCGGACGGTGCCGCTGCGGCGCTCGAGGCGCCGGCCTGCTTGCGAATGGCTGTGAGCCTCATCCCGCAAATCGGGCAGTTGCCTGGTTTGTCCTGCACGACCCGGGGGTGCATCCCGCAAGTGTAAAGGGTCTTTTCCTTCGTCGCCTCTCCGGTTGCCGCACTGGTTTGGCTGCGGTTGCACCCCGTCAGCAGCAGGCTCGCCCCGCTTGCGAGCGCCAATACCAGCATGGATAGGGAAACGAGTCTTGCAGGTTGGGTTTGGAATTTCATAAAAATCAAGTGTGGTTTGCGTGCCGTTACATGCCGCCAGGATTCGCTTTCTTCATGGAAGGCTGGGTTTCGCGACTCATTCGCGCGGCACTCGACCCCATCGGCGCATTGGCTGGCGGCATGCCTTGGATGATCAATGACAGCTCCGCCAGGAAATAGAGCTGATAATAGGCGCGCTTCACCTCGAACGCGCTCCCGAGAACGGCCGATTGAAACGCAAAGTATTTGGCCTGGCTTTCCGCCGAGGCAATTTGCGCTCCCACCCGGAGTTTGTCCGGCCAGGGGATGGTCCCCATAAGGCCGGGCATGATCGAAGTGACGACGTTCTGAATATCCATCTGGAAGGTGAACTGCGGGTCGGGGAACGACCGCGCCTGCGCGATGCGCTCAATGGACGCCAGCCAATCGTAGTAAGCCATCTCGACCTTCGGCTGATTGAGCATGGCAAACGCCAGATAATTGCTGAGGCTCGAATCGCTGTTCAGCGCCGGCAGCGGGGGCTTTTGGCCATGCGGCCGATAATCCGCGGCCACGGTTTGCGCCTGGTGCCGGGCCTCTTTTTCCCCCTTGGTCGGAACCCCTTTGCACCCTGCAAGGAACCAGGTCAGGGCAAGAGCGCCAAGAACCACCGGGATGCGATTCGGTCTGAGAGTATTCATATTCTCCATCGTCTTTTGTTGTTACGCCGCCGAGCGCGGGTTCCCTCAGGCAATTTGAAAAGGCTAGGTCAAGACCGAGCTGCCGCGCGAGACGCAACGGTCCGCCACGCCCGGATGGTCCTGCTTGATCGGCGGGGCACAAAGAGCGCCCCCGAGCGCACAAGCAAAGACAGCCCCACGCCGTGGTCGCCGCCGCCTGGCAGCGACCACGGGCGGGTCCTGATCCGCGAGGTATGATGGAGGAGACTACTTTTGCTCCATCCCTTTAGTCGGCCCGGAGTCCTTCTTCATTACGCAGCAGAACGCGTCCGTGCTGCCGCACTTCTTACAGACGTGCGTGACAACGTTGTGTTTCCCTTTGCCCTCACCGACGACCACGAACTTCTGCTCGCAGCCCGGACACAGGTGTTCCTCGCCCGGCGTGGTTGTCTTGATGTGGCCCTTCAAGGTTTTGATGTAGGTCACCGTGATGGTTTTGCACTTGGGACAGGCCATCGCGACCATATCGCCGTTTTTAAGCCCAACGAGGTCCTCGGAGGAGGTGATGGGCTTCATCAGCCTCGAGGCGCCTCGGTTTGCCGCCCGAATCCTCCAGGCTGAAATCGGGTGCTGGGAATGGCGCGACGCGCCTCGGTCCTGGCGGTGTCGAAGGCCCTGCGGGGTATTCCGCCCGGTGGCCGGTCCACCAATCACGCCACCGCTGGACGCCCTGGTTGATGGCCGGCAGATCCGGCGCAGGTGGAGGATTCGTGTCGATGCAAGTGAACTGGGGCAGGGCATGGGTAGTCTTGATGCCAAAGTCCCGGCCCGTCACCCGGCGCAACACCTGGGCCGCCGCCACCACGACACGCGGTTCCGGATCTCCCAATAATCCCATGGCTAGCGGCACATCATTCGAGGTGGCTGCTCGGAGCAGCCTTTGCAGGCCGAGGAGTCGCAGCGCGGGATCTGCGTCGGACAGTTGTTCCATCGCCAATTGGCGGAGTTGCGGGTGATTGACCCATTCCAACGCCACAAATGCCAGTTGCCGCACTTCGGCATCCGGATCTGCCGTTGCCTCTACGACCAGCGGCTCCATCTCGCGGAACAGGTCCGGCTTGCTTGACGAAACCCGGCTCAGATAGCCGAGCACAAACTCCCGATGGCGCAATCGGTGAGTGTGCCAGAACTGCCTCAGCAACGCCCCCGGGTCGCTTGCGTGCTCGACGGCGTCTGAAAGGACCTCTTCGGAGGGAGCCTCTGAACGCAGGAGAAAATAGGCTGTGCATTTCCACTGGAGAGGCCCCCGAAATGCCAGCGCCAGCAGCACCCCTAAACCGCCTGCGAGCACGAACCAGCGTCGGGGCTTCCGAAGTGCCACGCCCGGTTTTCTTGCGCGGTCACTCCCTTCACGCCTGCAACACTCGGTTTCGCCGGATGGCGGAGTATTTGGCTCGTGGGCAGTGGACATGAGTTGGGCGGTTTGCACTCAAGCGTGCCGGCGGGCCGCCGGGGAGGGGAGCGGAGCCCGAGGGGAAGCGGCCCACCGAACGCGCCAAGTCAGTTGCTAAATGCACATGATTGAGTCCTGCTTTTCAGCTCTTTGATCTGGCCGCAGTGGATCATCCCCTTCCCCATGTAAGGATTCATGATGGTCTTGTCCGTCTGCAGCCAACTGGCCTTGGCCATCGGGCAGTAGGCCACGTAGTATGCGCCCGCCGGAACCTTCTGCTCTTTTACATACTGGATCAGCGAGTCACTCAACGATTTGAAGGCATCTCGCGCGGTGGCGAGGTCTCTTGCTTTTGCCAGCGCCTCGGCCTGCTGCGCCACCTTAGGCGAGAGCATTTTCATCGAATCGCCTTGGATTGCCTTTGCCATCGCGGCAGCCGCGGCGGCGACCCCCTTAAGTGAATCCTGAGCGAGGGCCCCTGTACGGTGATGTAGTGGTCATAGACGGACTGCACCGGCTGCATAAACACCGGTTTCGCAGCAGAGTTTGCCTTTGTTGTCGCGCCATGCGCCTCGGGGTTGCCGGCTGCCGCCATCCCGGGCATGGAGCACCCGGCAGTTTGGTTGCCGCCCTGGCCAGCGCAGCAGCCTTGGGCATACACGGCCGGCGCTGCCGCCAGAGCCATTGCGGTAATCAGCAGAACTGGGGAGATTTCTAATTTCATATGTTTCTTCAGCATTTTGACTTTGTTGTGCGTGTTCAACTGTCCTTAATACGCCGCGCCCATCAAGACCCCTCAAAAAAAATGCCGGCAGCAAGGGCGTAATCGTGTCGTGCTTGCTTTTGCCTTCGCCCACGACAATCGAACTTTTGTTCACAACCCGGACACAGGTCTTCCTGGCCTGGTGTTGTCGTCTTTAATCAGGACTTTGTTATGGTTGATACGAACCGAGGCCGGCCCGCTCGAACCCGCCTCTTATGGCCAGGAAGTTGCGGTGGCTTAAAACTCGCACTTGATGGTGATACCCCACACGGCGTTGGCGTCGTGATTGAGAACGCCGCCGAAGTGGCCATAGCCGGCGGCCAGCGTCAGGTAGTTGTTGACGATATATGCGGCGTCGATGGTCCACCAGTCGCCCGACCGGCCCACCATGGGCTGCCGCCGACGATGATCGGCTTGTAGTCGTTGGGTTGCTGCCGGTATTCGGCCGCTAGGGCGAGCTTGGGGGTGACGAAGACCACCACGTTGCCCTCGAACAGGAGGCTGTAATCATCCGTGAACCCGCCCAGACCGTTCCAGACTCCTTTGGTGGCCCGGCCGCCTGCTTCGAGCAGGACCGGCCGCGGCAATTGGGTGAAGAGCTTGGAGGCATAGAGTGTGAAATCGGCGGCGTCATGCCCGGTGATCCCCGCCGCGTTCAACGCGCCGCCCAGGTCGTGGTCGATGCGTTGCGTTCCGTCGTTGTACTTGTAGTGCGCTCCGGCCGTGAGCGCCGGAATCCACTTCCGGTCGAACTCGCCCTCTTTCAAGAATTGCAGCCGGGCGTTGAAGTTGTGCAGGGCCACCTCCCGGTCGCGAATCCGCACCGTGGTGGCATGTTCAATCGCCTGCGGCAAGTCCCCGAGATCCAACCGGTCATAGGCATAGCCCAGCTCCAGGGGCTTCCACGGAGACTCGGTTAACGTGAAGGCCTCCAGGTTCCGCCCGTTGCCGAGATCGACGAAGGCAAAGCCCACGCTGGGCCGGCCTATGGGTTCCCCGTTGCGCGGCGGGTTCACGATATACGCCGAGAGTGTCGAGAAGATACCGCCATTGCCTTCAATCTGGTGCAGAGGCAGCGGCGGTCCCTTTTCCGTCTTGGCTTCGACTGGAGGTTGCGACGGGGCCGCGTTGGTCTCTTGAGCCGCTACGCGGGCAATGGGCAGCGCTGCCAGCAACAGCGCAGCCCATACCCGCGCCGCCGGGAAATTTCGAGGCCCAGTGTGGTCGTTGATTCGGTCAAGTTTGTCGGTCTGCATGAGGTCTCATTTGATGGTGAACAATATGGACCTCCGGTGGTCCGGTCAGCTTGGTTATTCGGGTTCTTGTGTTTAGCTTCGGCCTCCAGTTGCCTGGTGGGGTTGTAAAGAGTTCATAACTGTTCAGGTCGCTGTAAGAATTCCCGGAACGAATTCGCGCTTTGCGCCCCTGAACCTCGACACTGCGTTCCCGTCCCGCGAAGCGTTTTGGACTGCGGCAGTCCTCTGCCGCTTTTGTGTCCCCTCGCTGCCGGCGCGAAAGCGGCAGAGGACTGCCGCAGTCCAAAACCTCCGGACTTGGTGTCGGTTCATGGAGAGGAGCGCCGCCGCATGGGAGCTTGGACGCCTCGTCCGCGTGTCTCTTGCCGCCCGGGACGCGCGGACGAGGCGTCCGCGCTCGTATGCGCGACCGGTTTACACGGACACCTGCTTGCGGGCTTCGTCAGCCAGCGCGGTCCTCAGGTAACGCTCGCCAGTGCTGCAGCCGATCGTCACAATCAGCTTGCCTTTATTCTCCAGACGCCCGGCCACTTGCAGCGCCGCCCAAACGTTGGCGCCCGTGGAAATGCCGGCCAAAATCCCTTCTTCCAAAGCCAGCCGCCGCGCGGTGGCGATTGCGTCCTCGTTGCTCAATCAGCGGGGCACGCCCCACGGTGCTGATCACATCGGGATATATTGGCATAGGTTTTATTCTCTATTGCTTGGGGCTCTATGAACGCTCTCGGCAGTGTTCGTCGAGAGGTTCCCTCCGGATTTAACGAAGCGCACCTTCTCGGTCTTCTCGATTTGCACGACTCGTGATTCATGCACCACGACCTGCACCGTGCCGAACCGCAGCGACTCGATTTGGCCCCTGAGGACCACAAACCAACTCGGCTCGGCCTGTTCGCTTTTGGTTTCTGAGTTCATGTGCTTTGGCAGCTTTGATGAGAGCACCCTAGCCAAAAACATAAGAATGTCAATAGAAATAGTGTATATTATAATACATTGATTACGAGTAACTTGCGACTCATGCCAGATATTCTTCAAGAACATAGCCCGCGCCGGCCGTGCTGGGCGGAGGCTTTTGAGCTTGCGGCGCGCGCCTGGGGACCGTAGTCTGCGCAGACGTGGGGCGCTTGGTTGAGAAGGCCTATGAGACGAATCCTATTGGTTCATGACGATCCGCTCGTGTTGCGGATCTATGGGGACGGACTGCGACTCCGGGGATTCGAGGTGGATAGGGCGGAAGACGGTCTGGCCGCGGCCACATCTCTGCAAAAGGCCAAACCGGACGCCATTGTGCTGGATTTGATGATGCCAAGATTCTCCGGCCTCGACTTGCTCAAATACGTCCGTTCCCAGCCCGATCTGGCCAAAGTGCCTGTGGTAGTCCTCTCCAACGCCTACATGGCCAACAGGGCTGGCGAGGCTGCGGCCGCCGGAGCGGACAAGGCCTTGATCAAGGTCGACTGCACCCCGGCGATCATGGCTGAAACCCTCAACCGCCTGCTCAACGGCGAAGACACAAGCGGAGGGGGAACACAATTGGCGCGCGCCCCCGCCGCCGAGCCGTCCGGAGCACCCGCGCCCTCACCCAGAGCCGCACCCAGCCCCTCTCCCACAGGTGCTGGCACAAGGCAGTTGCTCCCGCCGGAGAGCCAGGCCGAGACTCGAGACATGGCCAAAGTCCGCGAGAACTTCCTTGAAAGAGGCCCCGCAACCTTGTCCGCTCTGCGGAGCCTCTTCCATGCCTTTCATACGGTCCGGAATGACGCCGGGCGCCGTCTCCTGCTCGGGACTGTCTATACCAAAGTTCACTTTCTGACCGTGGCAGCCCGCGTGGCTGAGTGTTACCGCCTCACCCAGATGGCCAGCGTCCTCGAAGCCCTCCTGCTCGAACTCATCTCCTGTCCCTCGTGGATCTCACCCTCGGTAGTCCGCACGATCGCCATGGCGGTCGATTTCCTCGGAGTCCTCTTCGAACACGACCGAGAGGGCGCACCTGGCTCTCCACCTGAGGACCAGACCCCGGCCCTGGTGCTCGATGATGACGCGGTGTGCAGAAATGTGATCATCACCGCCTTGCGCAACGCCCATTTCAAACCGGAGGGCGCTAGCGACCCTGTCTCCGCCTTGCCGTGGCTGAGCAATAAACGCTACGGCCTGATCATCCTCGATATTGAAATGCCAGGCATGGACGGCTTGGAGTTCTGTCGCCGCGCCCGGCAACTCCCTGGCTACCAACGCACGCCTGTCATCTATGTGACCGCCCATAGCGAGTTTGAAGACCGGGTCAAAGGGGCTCTCAGCGGAGGACAAGACCTCATCGCCAAGCCAATCTTCCCCCTGGAGCTCGCCGTCAAGGCCGTGACCCAGACCCTGAAATTCCAACTGCCGGCATCTCCTGACCAGTCCAAGACCCCGGGAGTCTAAGTTCGCTCGGAGCGGGCCCACGGGTGCGATTAAAACTGCCGGTCAGCCCACGGCACCTTTTTGCCCCGAAGGGGCTTCCGACAATAGCCCGGCGTTTCAACGCCGGGTGAGCGCACCCAAGGAGGATGTCCGTCCCGAAGGGACGGCTGAGAGCAAGCAGTGTTTTCAGTCGTCCCTTCGGGACGAGGGCCCTTGTGTGGCCTCCCCGGCGTTGAAACGCCGGGCTATTATCAGATGACCCTCCGGGACAAAACCTCCGGGGCGCATGCCCGACACGTTCAATCGCACCCCGGGCCCACCCCCGCATGGAGCCGCGAGAGATTGGATCGGAAATTGCTCCTGCCGGGAGGGGCTTTATGAAGGGCAATGATCCTTGTTCTGGGCGTTTGAAGATCTCAGAATGTCGAGCGGTGATGAGCACGACCAAACCGAAGGGCAGGCTTAGCCAACTGCTGAGCTTTCTACTGTCGAAACTGCCTTGGGCGGCCAAGCCGCCTCCACCAGCCCCGGCCCCGGCGCCGGAGCCTCTGCCGACGCCCCGTCTTGGAAAGAAGATTCTCATCGTTGATGACGACGCGGTGATCCTCCACGTCTTGTCCCACAAGTTGCGCGCCAGAGGCTATGATATCGCGACGGCTGCGGAGCCCGCGGACGCCCTGGCAGCGGTCCGTGACGAGAAGCCGGATCTGATCCTTCTCGATCTGGTCTTTCCGCCGGACACCAGCTTCAGCGGGGCGGCCGACTGGGATGGGTTCGCCTTGATGCGGTGGCTTCGGGTCTCTGGAGTGGGCAGCGAGATTCCAATCTTCATTATCAGCAGCGCGGATCCGGACGAATGCAAGGAGCGCTGCACGGTTAGCGGACCGGCAGCCTACTTCCAAAAACCCATCGATCTTAACCGGCTGTTTTTGACCATTGGGCAGACCCTGTGGAAGGATGCCAACACGGTGAAATCGGGACAGGCGGAACCGGACGGTGTCAGAAAGGGGTCCTGAGCGGCACTTTGCGCCGCCGTTACTGTCCATTTTTGAGACATCGATCAGCCACGTCTCTCGTCATCGAGGAAAGGTCCTTTCCAGGAACGACGGGCTGCAGAACAGTGACTGCCAACAACATTTGACGGGCATTTTATTGGATCTGTACGGCGGGCGTGTGGTTCTGGCGCCAGTGGCACGCAAGTAGCTGCAACTCAATTATTTGTCGGGATAGGTAAGAAGCAGCTTGAGTGGACGGCCAGAACGAACAGAAAACGGCAAAATGTGCCTTGGCATTTCATCCACCCGCGCCGCATTTCATCGGCGCAGGGCGTTCACCTTCATTGAGGTCATGGTGGCGATGCTGGCGATTAGCACCGTGTTTGCCGGCTTTTATCTGTGTCTGAGCCAGGGGTTTGCGACCACGGAGGCGTGCCGGGAAAACATGCGGGCGACCCAGATTCTGGCGCAACAAATGGAAACCATCCGGCTCTACACCTGGAGCCAGATCAACAGCAACGGCTTTATTCCCGCCTCGTTCACCGTGCCGTTCAACCCCCTCGGGACCCAATCCACCAACGGCCCGGTTTACACCGCGCAGATCGCCATCACCAACGCACCCATGACGGAGCCCTACGCGAGCAACCACGTGCTGGTGACGGTGACGCTGAACTGGACCTCCGGCAATAACCAGCAGCACCAGCGGCAAATGAGCACCCTCGTCTCCCAATACGGACTGCACAATTACTATTACTGAATTCCATGCGGGCTGTGTTTCCATCCAAAGTGCCTGCCCGGGGCTTCACGTTGCTTGAAACCCTGGTGGCGACGACTGTCAGCGTGGCGGCTTTTGCGGCCGTTGCCTCAATGATGCTCTACGGTTCCAGGAGCGCCGCCATCCTGGGCAATTATGCGGATTTGAACCGGTTGAGCCGCAACGCCCTCGACCGGATGAGCACGGACATCCGGTGCGCCAACAAGGTGCTCGGTTGCACGACCAATCAGTTGCAGCTTCAGTCTGTGGACCCCGGCACCGGAGCGACCAACACGCTGACCTACACGTACGACCCGGCGGGCCAGACGTTGACCCGGATTTATGAGGGGGTGACCAACACGCTCCTGACGGGAATCACCACCAATTCGATGCAGTTCGCGATGTATCAGCGCAACCCCGTGGGCGGAGACGTGACGACCAATTATCTGACCAGCAACCCGGCCATCTGCAAGGTGGTTCAGGTGTCGTGGATTTGCTCCCGCAACGTCCTGGGCGTCGGCCAGACCGAAAGCGTTCAGTCGGCCAAGGTCGTCCTCCGCGAACAATGAACGCAAAACGCCAACACACGAACCCATTATGAGGAAGGACATGATTACGAGGCGACGCCGCTTTTTCGTATTAGGGATCGCGTGTGGTTTGGCCGGCGCCGCTCTGGCCGCGACCCTGTCTCCAGCCGCGCGCCCCGAGGATGAAGTGCGCGTTGACCACGCCCGGACCTTTCAATACATTGCGGCCGCCCTGGTGATGGCCCTGGGCGGATGGCTGGTTGCGAGAAAACTGGCCAGGTCGGCCACTCGTTCCCTGGCAGGCGAGCTGGGGCTGGTCGGTTTCTCGGCGGCTGGCCGGCAGGACAAGCTCGCGGAGGAGGAGGACTTCGCCAGGTTTATCACGGAATTTCGGGCCGGCCCGCCGGCGGCGCCCCGTGTTGCGCCCCTGAACGCCAGACCCTTGCTTTCACGACTCCCCGTTGGGTCGGTCGATGATAATGGGCAAAGCGAAGGGTCAGAGGGCCGGGGCGGCCGTGATCGGCTCAGGGAGTTCTTTGCCTGGGCGCCGGAACGGGTGGGAGCACTGCAGAAACTCGTCGAAAGCAGCGGTCGACTCAAAAGTCCGGCGGCGCAGCGTGGCAGACTGGTTGAGGCCTGCGGCCAAATCACCGCCTTGAAGCAGCGAGCGAGCCTGCCGGAATTGCGGCCGGCCTGGCAACTGGCGGCCGCCATCGAGGGCCTCCTGAAGCAACTCACCGGCAGGGTGAGCAACATCACGCATTCCACGCAGCGAACGATCGCGAACAGCTTGGACCTTTTGGGGGACTTGTGCGCGCCCGGAATCCGGGCCGACCTGGCGGCCAATCCGGCCATACGGCTGCTGGCGGTGGACGACGACCGAGTGAGCCGCTTCGTGTTATGCGCGGCGGTAAAGAGAGCTTTCGGGCAGCCTGATCTGGTGGAGACCGGCGAGGGGGCGCTCGCCCTGGCCCGCCTGCGAAGCTACGACCTCGTCCTCCTGGACGTGATGATGCCCGGCATGGATGGTTTTGAAGTTTGCACGAAGATTCGCGAAACTGCGCCCAACGGCTCCACACCGGTGTTGTTCGTCACCGCGTTGAAGGACTTTGACACGCGCGCCAAATCGCTCACCACCGGCGGCGATGATCTCCTGGGCAAACCGTTCCTGACCTTTGAAGTGACGCTCAAGGCTCTGACCCTGGTTTTGCGCGCCCGGCTGCGCGAGCGCAATCGCATCCTCGAAGCTTCCGGCGAGTCTCTCGCCTCCTCCACGCCCGCGGTGCGTTGGCCGGAGCTGCGATCGGTCCCCGTGTCCGATGAAGATCCGGCCCGGCCGACGGAACTGCTCCCGGGACCAGACCGCGCCGTGGCTCAGGCGGGCTCAGGCCCGGTCGCCTTGCTGCCGCCGCCCGTGTTTGCCGGCGCGATTTCGACCAGGAAGGGCTTCCCCGCCCGAGAGGGTGCCTGCGATTTTTCCCCGGCGTTCCTGACGCACATGAGGGCCTCCGTTCGAGAGATGAAGGATCAAATCACGCTCATCGGCGGGTTGGAGCAGGAGGCGGCGCGGAAGGAATTGCTGGTGCGGCTGCACTTGCGGCTCCAGCCCCTGTCGCGCAGGATTGACCTGCCGGAACTCCGGCCGGCTTTTGAACTCTGCTGCGCCCTGGAAGGGCTGGTTAAGAAGCTCAAGGACAATTCCAAGAAGGCGACCGCCTCGGCGCTGCGCACGGCGGGCGCCGGGCTGGACCTGCTCCAGGATTTGTGCGCGCCCGGGGTGAGACCCGACCTGGCCAGCAACCCGCCGATTCGCATCCTGGTGGTGGATGACGAGCCATTGGCCCGCCGCGCGCTCACCGGCGCGCTGCAAATGGCATTTCCCAGGCCCGTCGGCGCCGAGAGTGGAGAGGCGGCGCTGGGGCTTGCGACGGAAAAGGAGTTCGACCTGGTGTTTTTGGACGTTCTCATGCCGGTGATGGACGGTTTCGCGGTATGCTCCAAGATTCATGAAACCGTCCCCAACCGCTCCACGCCGGTGGTTTTTGTGACCGCGCTTTCCGACGAGGAGTTCCGCGCCCACTCCATCCGGTGCGGCGGCAGCGATTACGTGGTGAAACCGTTTGTTTTCATGGAAATCACCGTCAAGGCCCTGACCTTCGCGTTGCGCGGCAGGCTGGAGAAATCGGGAATGGCGCGATCGGGGAACCCAGCCGCATCCGGCTAATCCGCGAGATACAGCAACAAGACCTCAGGTAAACATGCCCTCTTTCGACTATGTGGCCCGAGACGCCGAGACGGGCCTGGAGGTTGTCAACACGTTGGAGGCCGACACGGAGGAGGCTGCTATTAGCGCCCTGTTCAGTCGGGATCAGCTTGTTGTCTCGATAGAGCAGAAACTGAGCAAGAAAGGCCGGTCGGAGGGCGGGGCGGTGGCCTTGAAAGACCTGGTCCTGTTCACCCGGCAATTCGCCACGATGGTGGATGCCGGCATGGCCCTGCTCGGGTGCCTTAATGGGCTGGCCCATCAGACCAAAAGCAGGGTGATGAGAAGTGTCCTCAAGGACGTTTGCGCCCGCATCGAAAGGGGCGACAGCTTATCCGACGCGCTGGCAAAGCATCCCAAGGTGTTCGACAAGCTGTACGTTTGCATGGTGGCCTCCGGCGAAGAAGGAGGTTTGCTGCCGGAGGTGCTCTCACGGATTGCCACCGACCTTGAAAACGCCGCGCGGCTCCGCCGCAAAGTCAAGTCCGCGATGATGTATCCCACCGTGGTGACCGTAGTAGCCATTGCCCTCACCATCTTCCTGTTGGCCAAGGTCGTGCCGGTCTTCGGCGAGACCTTTGACAGTTTCAAAGGCAAATTGCCGGCTCCCACGCAGTTCCTGATCAGGCTCAGCAATTTCGTGCAAGCGTGGCTCGTCCTCATCGTGTTGGCCTTGGGTGGGGCGATTTACGGCTGGTTTTGCTTCCTCAAAACGCGGTTCGGCCGCGAGATCTGGGACACCTGGCGCGTCAAGCTCCCCATCTTCGGCGGCATTGCCCATTGCATCTGCCTGGCCCGGTTTGCCCGCACCTTCTCCTCGCTCCTCCGCAACGGCGTGCCCATCCTCAACGTTCTGGAGGCTGTCTCCAAGGCCACCGGCAACGTCGTCATGGAAAGCTCCATCAATGCCGCCGCCGAAGACATCAAACGCGGTGAGCGCATCGCGGACTCTTTGGCCAAGCACCCCATCTTCCCCGACATGATCATTCGCATGATGTCCGCCGACGAGCAAACCGGCAGGATCGACAATATGATGGAGCGCATGGCGGACCATTTGGAAGAGGAAGTCGAAACTACTCTTTCCGGCCTGACCTCCATGATCGAGCCCGTCCTCATTGTCTTCCTGGGAGTGGTGGTCGGGGGCATCGTGATTTGCATGTTCCTGCCGATCTTTAAACTCAGCAGCCTTGTCAGTGGGATTCATTGAATCTTGGTTTATGGCGACGAGACTCAAAAAGCGCGAGTTCCGAGACATGACTGGATTTACCCTTGCGGAAGCGTTGATTGCGGTCTTGGTGTTGGGGGTGCTCACGATCATTTGCTTCACGGCGATCCTCCGCGCGCAAGTGGCATCCATGAAAGCGCGGCAACAGAATATCGTGAACGATTTCCTTCTGCACTATGCGGAGAATATCAAGGGATTGCCGTTTCCGGGAACGGTGCCTGGGGTCAACGTCGTGGGCAGCGGCAGTTGCATCAATCTGCTGTGGAATGGCGACCCATCCCACGACGTTGGCGGGGAAAATCTGACGACCCCCAACATCGTCATCCCGCCCAGTGGCTCCACTAACGCGTTGAATACCGCCGATTATCTTATCTTCCACCCGGATCTGCAGTGGATCACCAACGCCAACCCCACGCTCCAGGTCACACTCACCACCAACTGGGTCACTGTCTCGGGCGCGCAAGTCCAACACGACATCCATGTGAATGTGATGGTTTCCTGGGATCCTCCGCTCGGACACGGCAACCGCCTGCAATGCCAGCTCGACATGGTTCGCACCAAAAACCTATGACCTGCTGCTGCAAACCTGTCCGGCGAAGCGGTTTCACTCTTGTGGAACTGATGGTGGCCGCGGCCATCGCGGTGTTCGTTGCGGCCTCCACCCTGCTCTTGGTGATCCAATCGGCCCGGACCAACGCCGCCGTGTTCTCCGACGCGAGCCTCGATGAAGCAGCCAATACACTCCAGAGCAAACTCGCCAAACACATCCGCGCCATGGGCGGCGGCGGAGGAGCGCAGGCGGCGATTTACACCAATGTGGCCGGCGCCGCCCCGCCTCCCGGGCTGTGTTATTGCCTCAGAGTGCCCTACCAGATGACAAGCGTTGGCAGCCGGACCTTGGCGCAAATCGGCTACGACCCCCTCACTGGGACGGTGTCCTACTGCCCCGACTATACCTCGACCACCGATCAGGAAATCCTTCTCTCGACCAACGCCAACGTCGCCATCGCCACCTTCGGTTTCTTCCCTTCCATCAAAGGAAACGGAGACAACACGCTGGATCTGAGCCTGGTCAACGTCCAAGTGGAACTGGTCCATGCCACCTTCTATCCCACACCGAAAACCAACACAGTGTGCCGGACATTTTCAGTCCGAATGAGGACTTTCCCTTAGGCCCCGGTGCCTCAAGTGCTTCTCGTTATGCGGCTCTCATCATCCAGGCGCCTATCCCGCAATGGGAGTACTCTCCTGCTCGTCATGGTCATTGGAGGAGCCACGGCCATAGCCGTCGGCAGCGTGCTCACGCTCACCCTCACCTCCCTGAGCCTGGCCCATGGCCGGAGCGATTGGCAGGCGGCGTTCTACCACGCGGAGAATGCCCTGCAATGGGGTGCCCAACTGATCGCCGACAGTGGAAACAATGTCGGTGGCTCCAACTATTACTCGACGGCCGATAGCCCCCAGAACATGCCGCCCTATATGACAACCGCCATAGCCAACGGACGGTTGGCAGGCGCGTGGGTCAGCATTGTCGCCAGTCCCGCCCCGGGACCATCGGCCTATTTCGTCACGGCCGAGGCTCAATGCAACGCGAAGGTGTCCAAGGTCCAGGCCCTCGTAACGTATCATCCGGCAAGTCCCGTCTTCGATTACGAGTACTTCCTGAACAACTGGGGCTGGTGGTGGGGGGGCACGATCACGGGCGACGGCGCGGAACGATCCAATTGGAATTTTGACTTCCGAGGAGGTCCCGTGCTCAACGGCACCGTCTTGGCCAGCGGCGATATCACCTCCTACGGCAACACGGTCAACCTTACTAAGTCTCTGCCCTTCCTCGGTGAGGCGGCCGGCGACGCCGTGGATATGGTCTTCAGCAACGTCGAGCGCGTGGATGTGCCCAACCTCACGAGTTTCAACCCCTACATCACCAACGCGCTTGCCAATCCGTACAACGGGATTTGGGTCGGGACCAACCAAATCGTCCAGGGCGTGTGGACCAACACCGCTCAACCCGGGCTTTATCTCACCCAAAGCAATGGCGCGCCGATCATCGTCAGCAACACCGCCGTCATTCCTGGCGACGTGGTCATTCAAGGCAGCGTCAGCGGTCACGGCACGATCTATGTGGGAGGGAACCTCTATGTCGCCGGCAATGTTGCCTATGCCAACGGCCCGGATTTCAGTGTCTTGCCGGAGACTCAACCCCCGGCGGCGCGGGACCAATGGGCATTGTCCAACCTCAGCAAGGACCTCGTCGCGTTCGCGGTGCGTGGCTCCGTGGTGGGAGGCGATGTGACGAGCAGCCATTGGGTGTATCATTGCTATAACGGCATGGGAGGCAATACATGGGGCATGCAGTATTGCGGCGACGAACGGACCCTGGGCGCTGACGGCATCCCGCACACCGCGGATGACAACGTTCCCTATCCGGCGACCAACGGTTGGGCCAATGCGAGCCAATATGTTGATGCGCACGGGATGACGACCGCCTTCGACGCAGATGGGGATGGTTTCATCCGAGGTCCTTACAACTACGATGGCGATTTCAACATGACCAGCTCCAGGGCCGCGCTGATCTCCGGATACCCCGTTAACGCCAACTCAACGCCACTGGCCTTTAGCCAGTTGGCCTCGCCTAATATCGCCGTGATAGAAGGCATCTACTACTGCAACCACGGATTGGCGATGCTCGTGGGCGCACACCAATCCTCGGCTGCCTTCCACGGCACGGTGGTGTCCCGTGATGAGGCCATCGTTTCATACACCCCGATCAACTTCATCTATGACTCTCGAATCCACAGCCGCTATCACAACGACCGCAATTCTTACATCGATCTCGGCTTGCCATATTCGCCGAGTTTGTTGCAGGTGAGCAACTTTCAGAGCTGCCCCCGATCCTGCCCCGATCTTATGTTCTTCACTCCAATCTCCAAACTGAGCGTAGCACCGCTCCGACTAAGCTGGGCTCTCCTGGTCTTGGGCCTGGGAGTGACCGTGATTGGAGCCCGAGCCGCCACTCAGATACCCGTCGATCAGCGGCAGGTCTCGGACAAGGACCGGATCCGCATGACGCAAGAACAGGCCTGGCGGCTGCAAAGGGAGCAGGTGGCGGCCGCGCTCGCGGCGGACCGGCATCAGAAAGCCGTGCGGCACTTTCTGATGGCGGGAGTCAACGCCCGGGCTCGACAGCGAGCGGTGGAAATCTCGCGCCAACTCGGCTCCAGAGGGGTCCTTGCTCAGCCGGCGAGCAGCTCGAGGACGCATTGGATCATGGTGATAGTCCTGCTGGTGGGGGGCGTTTCCTTCTTCCGCTGGCGCCGCAGCCGAGTCGGCTAGACCCGAACGCCGCTTCAATCACGGTGCGAAGGTGCAACCGCAGCGCCCGTCTGACCAGCTCCTGTTTGGCAAGTGGTGTCCGTGTCACCACCACCATTGCACGCGGTCGTGAGGGTCGTAACGCATCTTCATGAACAGGAACCTCACCCAGGCGCTGTGGCCGTCCACGTAGAAAGCGTTGCCGCCGGCGGGGTCCCGCCGCAGCATGTGCGGGTTATGGTGCCGGCCATCGGGCGTCAAGCCGCTGTTGGGGTTGAGGAAGTCCCGGGTGTTGGCCACCGACAAGAGGGGGTCCACAATGAGCTCGGCCAGCGAAGCGTTGGTGTTGCCGGTGAACCTCGAAATGAACTGCTTGCCCGGCAGCATATAGCTAGGCGAATTCTGCGTCGGTTCCGGCTTGCCGGTGGCATCGAGCCGCACCCCCAGCCAACCATACCCGATAATGTCCTGGTCCCACCAGTTGACCACAGGATCGAAGGCCTTAACCGAGGCACGAACGCTGGGACAGTAGAAGATCTCCCTTCGCACCGCGGTATTCGTCAGGGCATCCCGGGTGGCCTGAGGCAAGTCCCACAACCACCAGCCGCCGATCGTGTGCTGCGGGACCATCTCGCGGTTGTCCTGCCCGTAGAGGATCGCAGCGAGGCCGAACTGCCGGGTGTTGCCCAAGCACTGGATTCGATTGGCTCTTTCTTTGGCGCCGGTCAGCGCCGGCAGCAGGAGCGATGCCAGGATGGCGATGACGGCTATCACGACCAGCAATTCAATGAGGGAAAAAGCTCGAGGGGTCGTGCGAGACCAGGCTCGCGTGGACGACTGGTTGTTGCTCGGGGTCATCATGATCGGATTATACGAGGAAGACGGGGCGTGTCAAGCGACCGGACCGCTGGCCGGACTCGGCCATCCGCCGCTGAGAGAAACGCATCGAACCCCGCACACGCGAAGTCCACCCAGATGTCTTCCGTCGTCAGCCATTCCACGGTGATGCTGCCGTCGCCCGGCGTGAACGGATGCACCCGCCCGTCGGTCGTCCCTAACCACCTTTACGAACATCCACCTGGAATTCAAGACGGCAATGGGCGTCCGCCCCCTGTTGGCCGGTTTGAGTCTCTACCAGTGGGGCAACCGGCTCACGGTTACTCTGGCCTGCCGCTCCTTCTGGGCCGCGAAGGTCACGCTGCAAGGTTGCGATTGGCAGTTGGGTCTCACTGTCCGGTCAGAGAAGGCGGAGACGGAGTCCCCGGCGGACCCCTCACGCCCACCCTCTCCCCGTCCGACAGGGAGAGGGAGAGGCGACGGCAATCTCTTGAACTTCCAGGCGTCTCTGGTTCCTTGAGCCGCTACGGAGAATCCACCCTCTCCCCGTCCGACAGGGAGAGGGAGAGGTGACGGCAATCTCTTGAACTTCCAGGCGTCTCTGGTTCCTTGAGCCGCTACGGAGAATCCGCCCTCTCCCCATCCGATGGGGAGAGGGTTGGGGTGAGGGGTCTGCCGGCTGTGCCGCTCCCGCCTTCACTGAGAAGGTGTGAAAAAATGCCAAAACGGGCATCATCCCCGAAAACACCCCTCTGTTTTCCTGGGGATTTTGAAGATTTTTGCGGTCCTTGGCGCCCGAAATCGATCTTTTCACACCTTCTGAGGCCTTACGTTTGCAAAAAACATCTCCTTGACAAACAGCCTGGTTTTTCATTCCATTCCTGGTGCAAGCGAGTTGTTGTGAACCAGCGGGCGCCCGTTTTGGGTTTGCCGCTTTTCGCGGGGCAGCTCCCTTGCCGATCCGATGAATCTGGGGCGGGCATGTTGGCGCGCAGAGGCTGACGGAGTTCGGGGACTTGGCCCGGCTTCGGTTTGCCTAATGCAGGTCAACACGCCGGCCTGGTTTCATCCGCCCGTTCGTGGCTCTCGATTCAACCGTGACTGCCTTATGGACCGACTCACAATGATCCTTTCAATCGCCGCTCCGTTGCTTGTCCTGGGCCATACCGGCGGCACGGCACAAGCCTTCACCGTTTTGCACGACTTCACCGGCAGTGACGGGGCACACCCTCGCGCCGAACTCATCCTGGTTGGCTCCGCCCTCTACGGGACGGCGCCGGTTAGCGACGGCTCCAATCAGGGCACAGTCTTCAAGGTCAACACGGATGGCACCGGGTTCACTGTTCTCAAGAGCTTCGCCGGAGCCGATGATGGAGCGAGCCCGATGGGGAGCCTGGTTTCATGGGGCACCACGCTCTACGGGACGACGGCTGTCGGCGGCGCCGGGGGCTCTGGGACCGTATTCAAGGTCAACACGGATGGGACCGGTTTCAGTGTGATACACGCGTTTTCCGACTCGAGCGAAGGGGTTTGGCCGTACGGCGGCTTATTGTTGGACGGCAACACGCTGTATGGGACAACAACTCAGGGCGGCGCCGGTGCCGCCGGCGGCTTGGGAACGGTCTTCAAGCTCAACACCGATGGCAGCGGCTACACCGTTCTTAAGGTCCTCGACTCAAGCGAAGGGGCTTATCCGCACGCGGCTTTGATTTTGTCCGGCGCCACCCTGTATGGCAGCACCGAGGGCAATGTGGTTTCTGGCAAGGGCGCAATCTTCAAGCTCAACACCGACGGCACCGGGTTTGCCGTGCTCAAGGAAGTGAATGTCAGCGCCCAAAACGCCCTCCTGTGCCCGCTGGCGTTATCTGGCACGACGCTCTACGGCGCGGCCTCCGACATTAACTTCTACAGCTCCCTCTTCAAGCTGAATACCGACGGCAGCGGCTTCACGGTCCTGCACACCTTCACTACTTCCGGCGGCGACCCGGCGATGCCGACAGTGGCCGGCCCCTTATTATCCGCAACGACGCTCTATGCGACCTACGGCGGAACCGACTTCCACTTCAGCAAAGCGGATGCCGGCGCGCTCTTCCGCATCAATACCGACGGCAGCGGGTTCGCCGTACTCAAGCAGTTCAACGGGCTCGGCGACGGGGCGAACCCTTGCGCGGGCTTGGTGTCATCGGGCACGGCGCTCTACGGCACCGCCGCCTATGGGGGCGTTTATAACAACGGCGTGGTGTTCAGCATGGGATTCCTGGCTGCTCCCGAGATACGGACCTCACCCTCGAATCAAGTGGTCGTCCTCGGTTCGCCGGCGCAGTTCGACGTGGATGCGGTCGGCAGCCCTCTGCCGGCATACCAGTGGTTTTTCAACGGCACCAACGCACTCGAGGGCGCTACCAGCGCCTCGCTGCGTTTGGCGAGCGTGCAACTTTCCGATGCGGGGTCCTATAGCGTGGTGGTCTCCAATGGGTACGGCAGCGCTACGAGCGCGGCCGCCAGCCTGGTCGTATGGGGGCCCCCGCAAATCGGAACCCCGCCTCTGACCCAGAGCGCAGAGGCCGGTGCCAGCGTCAGCCTCTCGGTGACCGTCACCAACATCCCCCCCTGGCCGGGTTATCAATGGCATTTCAACACCAGGGCCCTGGCCGGCGCGACCGATCCCACCCTGTACCTCTACGGTGTCCAACCCGCCCAGGCAGGCCCTTACTCCGTCGTCATCACCAACCCTTACGGAGTCGTGACCAGCGATACCGCCGCGCTAAGCGTCATTCCGCCCGTTCCGAGAAGGACCGTCCCAGCCATCCACTTGAGCGGTGACGCAGGCAGCCTTCTGCACCTGATTTGCGCCGATACGCCGGGTCCCGGCACAGCCTGGCAGACGCTGGATACCATGACGCTGACCAATCCCCCGCAACTCTACCTGGACCTCTCTGACCCGCTGCGGCCATCGCGGTTCTATCGTGTCTGGCAGACCAATGTCCCGAGCGTCAGGGCCGTGCTGGACCTGGGCATGGCCACCGAGATCCCCCTCGCCGGAGCGATCGGCAGCACGTGGCGCGTTGACTGCATCAACCAAATCGGTCCGACCAACGCGTGGGTGACGCTTGACACCGTTACCTTGACCAACACAACGCAGCCTTACTTCGACCTGACCATGTGGCTGCAACCGCCCCGGCTCTACCGTCTTGTTCCGGTGCCATAGCGGAAGGTTTGAACAAAAGCGGGGGCAGCCATGGCTCAATTTGGAGGTTGGAAGGGTCAGGGTTGGAAGGGTCAGTTGGAAGGGTCAGTTGGAAGTCCTAGAAAAGTGGCAGCATTGGGCTTGACCGGAGCTGGCGGTTGGAGGCTCACCCGCGCAGCGTCTATAGCGGGCAGCGCGGCAAGAAACCCAATTCCTGTTTCCCCTATTTCCGTGCGATTAGACCCAGGACCTTATCGGCTGTGTGCTGAGCCTGGATCATATCGTTCGCCTTGATGCAGGCATCGAGCGTGTGCAACAGGGAATCAATCTCCGGCCGGCGCTCGGGATGGGCCTGAACCCACGCAGGCGTTCTGGCTCTGGATTCTCCTCAACTTGTCTGGAAGACCTCCTCCCGCCGGTCCGTCGGACGGCGCTCGAGAACGCGCATTCCCCGGCGAACGTGATCCATCCCTCGCCGTTCCCTCCGAGAGCGTTGCCCCCGAGAGGAACTTTCAACAGGCCCGCATTGCAGACGGGCCGGCGGTTGCCTCTGCAAAGGCCTCGACACCGCCGGGGTCCCATCCGAACAAGACGACGTAGATACCGCCGTGGTTGAATATGCCGGCGAGGTACTGCTCCATGGGCGAGGGCACGGTTTTGCCGCCGCTGAAGGCGTCGGCCAGCGCAATGGCCGTGCCCTCCGAGACGCCCCACGGCGGAGTGGTGTGCGCGGCGAGAGTCCGGTGCAGCAACGGGAAACCCTGGGCGCCATAGACGCTGAAGCCGGGGCGGGACTAGTCGTTGAAAGCAGTGGTGGCCGGGTCAGAGTCCTTGTTAAAGTCCCGCAGAATGTTGAAATCAACGCGAGATGCCGCCGTTGACTAACGCTCCCGGCCTTGCTGGCACCGACAGAGGACCCTTCGGCTCCGGCGACTGTGCAAGGCCGGACCAACAGAGCGGCGCAGACACAGAGGAGTAACGTCAAGCAGTCTTTTTATATGCGAAGAGCAGAGGCATCGCCGTCGTGGACCAGCGGCAGCAATTCCTCGGCGGCCTTGGGGGTCGCTCGGCTCGACGGCAATTAGCAGGCGCCTGCCGTCCGTCACGGCTCGGCATCGTACTCGGACCGGGCTCCAAGTTCAAGCCTCGAACCAGGCAACTCCAAGACTCCCAGACTCCGCCCCCTGCGCTTTCTCATTGCTTCACCGCCCGGTAGGAACGCGCGCTCTGGCCGGGCGCATTTGTGTCCGTCCACTGGAGCTTGCCCGTCAGGTTGGTGAGCGTGGCCAGCGGCGCCCAGGCGGACAGGTCCGGCGAGCCCTCGATGCGATAGGCCATCCCGTTCCAGCATTGGATGTGCAGTTCCCCGAGGCTTGGCATGGAGAGTCTCGCCGGCTCGGTCACGGTCAGGTATTGTTTGGCCGGCACGTTGTACAGCTCTTGCACGAGGCCGGAGGTCCACTCGATGCGGAGCACGTCCACATTCGTGGCGTCGCCCAGGCCGAAGTGGGCGACGAAGCTTTGGCCGCCCCAGCAGGTGCCACCGCAGTTAAGAAGGCGAAGTTGCCACATCGGCTTGCCACGGATGGTGGCGAGCGCACGCACCTTGGCCCCGGTGCCGTCCCGCGGAGACGACGTGCCGACGCAGGTCACGCAGAGCCAGTTGTTCGAGTTGCCGTTGTTCTGGTAGAGGCAGAGATTGTTGCCATTGGGCACACACATATCTAGCCACCCGTCTCCATCGTAATCCACCCAACTGCCGAGGACCCACTTCCTGAGGTCGCCGACGATGGGCCCCACCTGACCGGCAGTCATCTTGACGAAGGTGCCATCACCCTGGTTGTGGTAAAGGAAGTTGGCGTCTGCGTTCTGGCCCACGTTACCATTGACGACGAACAGGTCCAGGTAGCCGTCGCGGTCGTAGTCGCCCCAAGCCGCACCGCAGGAGTCTGCGCCGTCGGTGCTCGGAGCGGTGGTAACCTTGGCGAACGTGCCATCGCCGCGATTGCGGAAGAGCACGTTCTTGCCCCCGGAATTGGCGACGAACAAGTCCAGATACCCGTCGTTATCGAAGTCACCCCAAGCCGCCCCGAACCCGCCATTCTGTTGTGTTTGACCTTGCAGGCTCGGCACGACCAGGCGGGTAAAGGTGCCATCGCCATTATTCCGATAGAGGACGTCCTTGGCCCCGGATCACATTCATGAACGAAGAAATCCGGGTAGCCATCGTTGTCATAATCACCCCAGGCGCCGGCACGCCTTCTGGCTATATCGGTTACCAGCGCGCCGGTGGTGATTTTGGTGAAGGTGGGATCGATGGCAAGCAGGGCCACCTGGCTGGTGACCGACCCCACCAGATTGGTCACCACGACGGTGTAGGCCCCGGCATCGGACAACTGCAGATTCGTCAGGTTCAACAGGGTGCGGGTCTGGCCCGGGAGCAGGGTGCCATTCAAGAACCACTGGTAAGTGGGCGGCGGGTTGCCGCCGGCGAGCACCCGATTCCCGAGGTTCACCCCGAGGCTGATGGAGGGGAAATTGGTGGGCTGCACCACGATCCTCGGCGGCACGAGCACCGTGAGCGAGGCTACCGCGCTGGTGACAGCGCCCCCGGTGTCGGTGAGGATCACGCGGTAGTCCACCGCATCGCCGGCCCCCACGTTGGTCAGCACTAGCGTCGCGGTGGTGCGCGCCGCGAGGTCCGAGAAGTCCAGCGCGCCGGTGTCTCCCTGCCACTGGAACGCCAGGGGCGGAACGCCGGTCGCCTCGACCGTGAAAGTCGCAGTCGTGCCGGCGAGGTTTGTGCAGGACTGCGGTTGCTGGGTGATGACGGGCTGGCCGAAGCCATCGCCAACGGCGGCCAGGAGGACCCCGGCAAGGAGGTAGAACTTGGCTTTCATGGCGTTAGTGTTTGTGTGACCCGGACTGAGCTATTGCTTCTCCAGGCGATAAGCGAGGTTCGTGAACGTGCCGCTGTTCAGGGTGATGTAAACGATCTCGGGCCCCGCCGTCCCCATCCTCATTCCGTACTGGAGCACGGTGAAAACGCCGGTGTTGGTGCTGGTCAGGGCGGCCTGGCCAATCATCGGCGTCTGGTACTGGCAGTTGGTGAAGGCGCCCATGAGAGTGGGATCACCGATGAGTGTGCTGCCATACATGGCGGCATTGGTGGCATACGAGTCCGTGGGCGAGAGGGTATAGGTCACCAGCATCGGTGTTCCGGGAATCTTCATCACCCAGGCCCCTTCCAATCGGCTATAGCCAGTTCGTCCCCGGAGATCATCCAGGCATCCTGGAAGAGGAGCATCTCCTGCCCCGTGGCGATGCTCCACAGGCGGACGGATCGGTCCCCGCCGGCGCTGGCGAGCGTCTTGCCGTCGGCAGAGAAGGCCAGGCGCCCCACGCCGACGATGTGCCCCTTGAGGGCCGGCAGCAGCAG
The DNA here is from genome assembly GCA_963749495.1 of uncultured bacterium. Classification (GTDB taxonomy): domain Bacteria; phylum Verrucomicrobiota; class Verrucomicrobiia; order Limisphaerales; family UBA8199; genus CAVQND01. Next base: position 15,021 of record CAVVMW010000006.1, on the reverse strand, counting down.
CTTTCCGGTCCGGGCGGACCACACCCGAATCTCCCGGTCCCAGTGGCCGCTGACCAATCTTTGGCCGTCCGGGGAGAAGACCAGCGCCCCGCTCAAGGCGCACCTCGAGCACAGCCCTCCGGGGACAGCCTCTGCCAGGGGCGCCCCGCAGTCGATACAGTGTTTTGGTTGCCGCATAACGGCACAGGCCCTTCACCCGTGTACAACGGCGCCGCAGGCCAAAGGTTTTCAAGCGGCGATGAGCCGCAGCAAATACCGAATCTCCTCGTCCACCTCGGCCGGGTCGCCCAAGGTCTGTGCGATTTCCTCGCGCACCAGTTGCTGGTGCCGCCAGCGCAGCCGGTGAATGGCCGATTTGACCGCGCTTTCGCTCAGGCCCAATTCCGCGCCCACCTCCGCATAAGGGCGCTGCTCGGTCGAATCCCGGCGGAACTCGGTCAATTGCTCATAGAGCTCGGCCTTGCCTGCGGCCAGATATTCGTCGCGCAAGCGGCAGGCGGTCCGCTCCAGAGCGGCGGCGGCCCAACTGCGCTCGAAGAGCCGCTCGGGAGTTATGGGGTCCACGGGTTCGAGCCGGTAGCGGTCTTCGGCCGTCTGGGCGTCAAAGGAAATGGGTTTCTGGCCGCCGCCGCGTTTGAGGCGGTTGGCCCTGTCCCGCTCGTCGGACAGGAGATTCTTCAGGCCGGCGAGCAGAAACGAGCGGAACTTGCCTTTGTGCGGCTCAGCCAATGCCAGGTAATCCTTGGCCAGCAGGCGGGCAAAGAACTCCTGCGTCAGGTCCTGGGCATCTTCCGGGCTGTAGCCGCGCCGGCGCACGTAGGCATAGAGCGGATACCAATGGGTGCGGCAGAGTTGTTCCAGGGCGGCAGCGGCTTGCGGCGTGTCCCGCTGGCCGGCCGCCAGCACCACGCTCCAGTGGGTGGTGGCGAATGCGGCCCCGTGCGCCTGGGGTCCGGAATTTGAGTCTCCCGCCCGCACGGACGCATTTAACCAAACCCAGCCCGCATTGCACGCCAAATCTCCCAAGGCAGGATGGTCCGCCACGGTGTGCGGACCGCTATCAGCAGAGCGGCGGCTGGGACTTTATCCAGAGGTTTGTGAACCACGGATGGACACGGATAAACACGAATGAGAAGAAGTAGGCCAGCCCAATCGCAGAGGACAAGCGCACAAGGTCAGGGGCGTTCGCTTGTAATGCGGCGTGCCGGTTCCAAGCCCGGCGAGTTGGTGTTCACGCCAGCTTTGGCGGCGGCAACGGAGTCAATACCTTTGAGGGCTTCCCACACGACGACGCGTTGTGCAGGGTCTTGCTCGTTGAGCAACTTTGTCAGCGCGCTGATCGCCGGTCTGGCGTACGCGCCATACTTGGCAAGGGCGGTGACGACATGCTTCCGTAAAATGGCGTCGGAAGAGCGCAATAGATCGATCAGAGCCGGCACGACCAACCCCGGTTCGAGATGGAAGCGACCCAGAGTATCGACCGCACTGATTCCAGGATCGACTCTGTTTCTGTCGAAGAAACGGCAGTAGGGGCCATTCGTAGCCAGTTTGAGCCACATGAGAATCATCTCCGTGGACGGGGCCGTATCAAGTCCTTCCTTCGCGGCAACTTCGGGAGCAACAGCTATGAGCGCCTCCGCGGCTGCTGCCTGAGAGTTCGCGAGGAGGGCGGCGCTTGCACCCGTTGTGTCCGGCCCTTTGATAAGCGCCAATGCCGCGCGCTTTGCTTCCGGGTCCCAATCCCTGACGATGCAGACCAAGGCGGGGACTGCCGCCTTGGCATCGGCCTGGCGCCCTCAGCCCTGGGCTGGGCTCCGCCTCTTCGGGCCGGAGATTCAGACCGACCGGATCATCTGAATCCCAATTCCACCGGTGTCCGGCGGTCAATGCCGAAGATGAACTTCTGTCCATCGTGAAACCGTTCGCGCAGTTCGAGGTTTTCGAAAGCTACCCCGCCGGGAATGGGCCGCGCGGACTGCCAGTAGGTGTAACGCGCGTTGACCACCGCGCGGAGGTCCTCCCGGAACGCGCCCGCCGGCTTGGCCCAATACTGCGTCACCCTGAAGCCGGCATAATGCCAGGACTCCGAATCGGGGAATGGATAAACCGTTGCCGGCTTTTCCTCGTCGTTGGTCACTGCCACCAACACTCCGCCATCAGCAGTCCGATGCAGGCGGGAGAGAGGGTATTCGCTGTGCGGGGCAAAGGCGGTTTCCCTGTAGCCTCGATACAGTTCCAGGCTGCTGATCACCTGGTCCTTGAGCCAGAGCAGCCGGGTCCGGGCCATGTTGCCCATAGTGGCTGTGAGGATGCAGTAGATGAGGTCATAGCGCCCCCCGGCGAGCACCGGGTAGCCCAGGCGAATCAAACCCCGCGGCTCGCCGGGCCGAAACCCAGCCGGCGCCACGGCCCAAAGCAGCCCCTGGCGAATCCCCCAGACGGGTTGATTCGTGTTCAGGCCCGCCCGAATCCAATCGCCCGATTGAGCGCTCTGCACCTGCGCGGCAACGAGGACGGCTGTCGCCAGCCCGCTCAACCAACGCACCACGTGAGATGAGACCGGTATGTTCATGCACCAACTTGAGCTGTATCCAAGTTCCCCACCCTCGTCAATTCAATGCAGGGGTTGCCTTGGCCCCATGAAGACCCGGCTTGAAACCGAACGCGCCGGCTGTAACATCCAGGCCCGAACGTATGAGTAAAGTTATGCCCAGCGAAACCCGAAAAGTGCTGCCCTCATCGAGGGAGTGCCGGAACCTCCAGGCCGCGCAATTCATCGCGTGTGCGCTTTTGTTGGCGTGCGCGGTGCCGCCGGCCACCGTGCTCGCGGGAGAAATCCAGCCGCCCAAGCTTCTCCTGGGCGCAGATGTGTCGGCTCTGGCAGCGCCCGGCCGCGGCGGACGGGGAACCAATCGCGTCTATCAAGACAACGGCAAGACCAATGAAGAGTGGGCCATCCTGCTGAATCATGGGTGGACGATCTTCCGCCTGCGCGTATTCGTCTCGCCCGTCAGAAACGCCCCCAACAACTCGCTGGAGAACATGATCCCGCTGGCCAAGCGCATCAAAGCCGCGGGCGCGAGCACCCTGCTGTGCCTGCACTTGTCCGATACTTGGGCCGATCCTCAACACCAGGACATCCCGGCCGCATGGAGGAACCTGGATTTTGACGGCCTCGAAAAGGCGGTCGAGACCCACACACATGACGTGGTCGAGCAACTCAAAGACGCGGGCGCCATGCCCGATTGGGTGCAGGTTGGCAACGAGATTACCCGGGGCACGCTGTGGCCACTGGCGCAAGTGAAGGTGCCGGGCTCCAGCCAATACAATCCAGCGGAAACCTATGACGATGCCCAGCAATGGGACCACCTGGCTCGCATTCTAAAGGCTGGCATCCGCGGCGTGAAATCCGCCGCCGGTGAGACTCAGCCCCGCATCGCCATCCACATCGACAAGGGAGGGAACTGGGAGGTCACCAGGTGGTTCTTCGATCATTTGAACGACGCGCAGGTCCAGTACGACATCATCGCCCAGAGCTTCTACCCGCCCTGGCGCCACGGCACCCTCGAACAGCTCTGGGACAACATGAACCGGTGTTCGCAGCGCTACCACAAGGACTTCGCGGTTGTCGAGACCGGTTATGGCCGCTCGCAATCTCAAAACAACGAGTTCATGAAGTGGCCGGTGACGCCCGAAGGCCGCGTGCAGTTCATGGCCGACCTCGTGAATACGGTCAAGAAGGCCCCGCACGGGTTGAGCGTGATGTATTGGGCGCCAGAGAGAGACATTTGGAACCAGGACGGCAGTCCCGGCCCGGCCGTCTCGGTGCTGGACCAACTCACTGCTCTCACCAACCGTCCGGCGAGCCATGCCCCCGCCGCAGTCAACCCGTGATCGGGCCTCGGCCAGAAGTACCCATGGTGGCCGCCGCTCGTGTCCACATAAAGGCCGGTCACCACGCCGAGATTGTTGATGCCGAAGGCCACGGTGTAGGCGGCTCCAGGCGCATAAACTTGACGTTGCTGATGAAGATTGAATTGTCCGGTTTCTTCCCGTAGTCGGCGAGCCATTGGTTAACCGAGACGAGGCAGGCGAGCCGGTCAATTTGGTCAAAATGATCAACGAACTCGTCGAAGGAACTGCCGGGCCTGGCGTCCAGGCTGGCGCCGCCCACGATAAAGGAGTAAACTTGGTAGTTGGTTGTGAACGTCGTAAAGTGGCGCATGGAGAGAACCGCGCTGGCGGGGGTCTTAAATTGCCAGAAAAGCGACCCGCGGGCGGTCGTCGAACTAAGACCCTCCGTTTTGACGGTCGCATAGAGTTTATACAGGTTCAGGTTGGTCGTATTGAGCCGCTTCATGGTGTTAGTGGCAAGGGCCACGCAAATCCCAAATCCAGCCCAACCCTGGCTCAAGCCGTTGGTGAACCCGGAGCCATCGAACGTCACGACCAACGCATTGCCGCCTGCGATGCCGACGCCGGCGATTTCAGTGACATTACTGCTAAGAGTGACCGGGTTTTCGCAAGAGGCGTACGCGGAACACTCGCCCGGACGCTGGTCCTGGAAGTTGATCTCTCCGAGAAGGACCTCACGCACGGGGGCAACTGTCAAGGCGGCGCTGCTGCTCGTAGCTGAGCCGAGGGCGTTGGTGACCACAACGGAGTAGTTGCCCGCAGATGCCGCATCCACGTTGGCGAGGGTCAGGTCGGCATTGGTCTGGCCGGGCAGACTACGGGCGCCGTTTCGCCATTGGTAGGAGAGCGGGGCAGTGCCGGTCACGATTGCCGCGAGGGTCACGGCGCTGCCTTCAGTGGCGTTTTGGCCGGCGGGTTGGATGATGATTCCGGGCGGTGTCCCGGCGGGGGCGGCTTCGACTTCCGGAAGGGTTGCCGCCCTGAACAACACCACTTCACTCTGTCGCGATGCGCCACTACCCACGGCCCACCATTTGCCGTCCGCAGAGAAGGGGATGCTCCACACGACGCCGGAAGCTCTGTAGGTGAACATCTCCTGTCCGCTGGCGACGTTCCAAAGCCTGGCCGTGCCGTCCCAACCCGCTGCCGCCAGCGTCTTTCCATCAGATGAAAAGCTCGCGCTCCAAATGTGGGGTCCGTGGGGACTGACACGCCATTTAGACTTCCCGGTTTGCGCGTCGACGATTTCCAATCCCTCCCCTCCTGTCGCCAAATAGCGGCCATCCGGGGAAACCGCCAGGCACCAGTAGGTTGCCTGGATGCGTCTTTGCTCCCGGCCCGTGTTGGCATCGAGAAAGACTATAACCCCGCCGAGGCTCCCCCGGCTGGCGATGAGCGTGAGCCCGTCCCGGGTAAAAAACATTGGGCCCCAGCCTCTCGCAGGGTGGAAGACGGCGCGCTGAGTATGAGCCCGGACGTCCCACAGCCGCACGGTCTCGTCGTCATCGCTGGCCAGCGTTCGGCCATCGGGGGAAAAGGCCAGGAACCAGACTTTATCCGTGTGGCCTTTCAGGGTGGCCAGCCGCCGCCAGGTTCCCACTTCCCAGAGAGTCACCATCCCATCGATGCCGGCCGAGGCCAGGGTCGATCCATCCGGTGACATGGCGACAATCAAGTCCTCGGTTTTGTAATCCGGAAGGATAAACGGTTCTTTGCCTCCGGCGAGGTCAAAGACTCCCAGGCGGCTTCCGCCCATGATGAAGAATTTTCCACCGGGTGAAAAACAGCCGGAATAACCCCCCGCGCCCGGCAACACCATCATACCCTGCGGCTGCCCGGAATCCCAGACCTTGACCGTCTGATCCCAACTGGCAGTGGCGAGCCTTTTGCCGGAGGCGTCGTATGAAAGCGACCAAACTGATCCCTTATGGCCCCTGAGGCTCCCCACTTCATCCCCAGTGGCGAGGTTCCAGAATCTGACGATCTGGTCCAATCCAGCCGAAGCGAACGTTTCACGGTCAGGCGAAAACGCGAGCGCAAAAACGGGACCGACGTGTCCCTTGAGGATGGCTCGTTGATTTCCAGACGCCACATCCCAAAGCCTGACCTCCCCTTGTTGCCGGTAAAGGTCGCCGGTGCCCACGGCCAAGGTCTCTCCACCGGGTGAAAAGCCGACTGCGAATGCCGGACCCTGGAGGGCGGTCAAGTTCGCCTCCATTTTTCCCGTAGCGGCCGTCCAGAGTTTTACGGTGCCATCAGCGCTGCCGGACGCCAGCCGCTTGCCATCGGGCGAACTGGCCAGCGAAAGAATGCTCTTATTGTGGCCGGTTAACGTCATGAGGAGGTTCCGCTTTTCCAGGTCCCAAACTCTGATTTCCGCGGACAGCGATGCGGAATTGACGTATTGGTCAGATGGATTGTGGCTTCCGCCGCTCGCCACGTTGCCGGAACCGGAGGCCAGCCATTTTCCATCAGCACCGAACGCAACCGCAGTAACGCCATGTTTGTGCCCGCGCAAAACGGCCAGTTGTTCCCCGGTTTCCGTATCCCATAGTCTGACGGTCCGGTCGGTGCCGCCCGTTGCCAGCATTTTTCCGTTGGGCGCAAAAGCGGCCGAGTTGGCGCCGCCGCCATGCCCGGTTAGAACGCGCAACGCCTTGCCCGTGTTGGCGTCCCAAATCCGGGCCGTGGAATCATCGCCGGCCGCGGCCAGCAAACGGCCATCCGCGGAGAATGTCACACAGCGCATCGTGGCGCCCTGCTCGTCAAAAGTCAGCAGGTCGGAATGACACAGCCGCCATAAGTGGAACCATTCGAACCCGCGCAAGTCCTCTTGGCCGGTTTTTGGCCGGTGTTCCTCCAGGAGTTGCTCGACACGGGCGGGGTCCCCTTTCTCCCAGGCCTGGAACGCGACGTTCATGTCTGAGGCGTAGAGTTGGCGCCCGATTTGATCGGCTTGATCCTCGGCCTTCGTACGCAGCAGGTCAGCCTGCTGGCGCAGCAGCCTCTGGGCACGCTCCGCCCGCGTCGCCCGCACCGCTTGCCAGGCGCTCACAACGGCGCCCGCACCCAGCAACCCCAGGAGCGCGCCAGCCGTAGCCAATCCGGCCTTGTGGCGGCGGATAAACTTTCCCGCCGAGTAAAGCGCCCTTGGCGCCGCGGCGGTCACCGGCTCATGACGCAGATGCCGCCCAATATCCGCCGCCAAACCATTGGCGGTCTCGTAACGGCGAGTGCGATCCTTTTCCAACGTTTTCATCACGATCCAATCCAGGTCCCCGCGCACCAGGTGGATCAGCCTGGGCGGCTCGATGTTTCTGTGTTTGGCTATGGCCGTCAGATCGGCGCCGAGCATCGTGCTCAAGCGGGTCGAGGGACGCGCCGGCTCCTTCTCCCGAATCGTTCGGCGGATTTCGTCCAGGCCCGCTTGCAGCAACTCCTTGGCGTCAAAAGGCGTCTGGCCGGTCAGTAATTCGTAGAGCAACACGCCCAGGCTGTAGATGTCGCTACGCGTGTCAATGTCCTGCGCGCTCAACTCGGCCTGCTCGGGACTCATGTAAGCGGGTGTGCCGATGAATTGCTCGAAGGCGGTGAAGAGGGTTTGATCGGTCAATTTGCCTTGGGTCGCTTTGGCAATTCCAAAGTCAATCACCTGGGGCAAGGGCACGCCGTCATTCAGGGTGACCAGGATGTTCGAGGGCTTGATGTCCCGATGAATGATGCCTTTCTGGTGCGCGTGCTGGATGGCCCGGCAAACCTGAATGAAAAGATCAAGCCGTTCGTGGGTCGCGAGGTGGTTCTGGTCGCAGTAATCGGTGATCTTGATGCCGCGCACCAGTTCCATGACAAAGTAAGGCCGCCCTGTCTCGGTCGCCCCGGCGTCCAGAACCTTCGCGATATTTGGATGGTCCATCAGCGCCAGGGCCTGGCGCTCGGCCTCGAACCGGGCGATGACCTGCCGGGTGTCCATGCCCAGCTTGATGACCTTCAGGGCCACGCGGCGCCGGACCGGTTCCTCCTGCTCGGCCATATAAACCGCACCGCAACCGCCTTCCCCGATTTTCTCGAGCAGCTTATAGCGGCCAATCCGGTCCCCAGGTTGCTCGGTGGGCCTGACAGGCTCGATTTCCGGCGCGGGCCCCAGGGCCGGCTTGCCCATGAACTTTCCCGCCGTCTCGTGGGCCCGGAGCAAGGCCTCGACGCGGCGGCGCAATGGGTCGTCGCCCGAGCAGGCCTCCTCCAGGTAGGCCGCCCGCTGCTCCGGAGGCAATTCGAGCGCCGCGTCGAAGATGGCCCCAGCCGGTTTGCGGGAGTTTCTCATGGCGTATGGACTCTAATCAGCATACGAAATCCGCGCGAAAAAAGGCTCATCGGGACGAATAATCGTTGCTCCCGGACACCCAACCGGGCCGCCTGCGCAAAGCGACCCACCTGGAGCCTGTCCCAAAACCCTGCGAGTGGGGGACCTTTGTCGCAGCCTTTGTCGAGACCTTTGTCGGATTGGCGATTTCACGACAAAGGTCTCGACAAAGGCTGCGACAAAGGACCGGAATCAGAGCCTTTGGGACAGGCTCCACTTACTTGGCGCGGCTGGCCTGCATTTCCTCGTAAAGCCAGGCGCGGGCATAAGCCCAGTGACGTTTGGCCGTGGCCACGGAGATGCCCAGGACTTCGGCCGCTTCCTCGAAGGTCATGCCGGCAAAATAATGCAACTTGGTCAATTCGGCTTTCTGCGGGTCCTCGGCGGCCAGCCTGTCGAGGTGCTCGTGAACCGCCAGCAGTTCGTCGTCGTCCGCCGGGGAAGCGATTTCCACCGCCTCGAGGTCCACGCGCACCTGCCCGCCCCCGTTGCGCGCAGCGTGTTTTCGCCGCGCCGAATCGATGAGGATGTGCCGCATGGCCTCCGCGGCGGCCGCGAAGAAATGAGCGCGCCCGGCGAATCGGCCCGGCTCGCTGCCGGCCAGCCGCAACCAGGCCTCGTGAACCAGGGCCGTGGGCTGGAGGGTGTGCCCGGGCGCCTGGCCCGCCATCTGGTGCGCGGCCAATTTGCGCAGCTCCTGGTAAACCAGCGGCAGCAAGTCGTCCGCGGACGCGCGCTCGCCGCGCGCCAGCGCTTCGAGAATCCCAGTGGCGTCGCTCATGAGGGGTATAATACCACCTTTTCATGGCGGACGCTAGTTAACTGCCGGGTCACGAAGGACACGAAGCGCGTCCCCGCACTGGCCCGCCCATGGGGCGGGGCGAGGGCGCAACGCGCCCGCGCCGGCCGCTCGGGGAGCGCCCCAGGGCCGAAGGCCCGCCATGTGATAGCCCGGGCTGGAGCGGAGCGGAGGCCCGGGTGAGCCAGCGCCCTTCGGAAAGCCCCGGCCTGCAAGGCCGGGACCTTATGGCGCCCTCTCCATGAACCGACCCCAAGTCCGAAGGTTTTGGACTGCGGCAGTCCTCTGCCGCTTTCGCGTCGGCACCGAGGGGACACAAAAGCGGCAGAGGACTGCCGCACTCCAAAACGCTTCGCGGGACGGGAACGCAGTGTCGAGGTTCAGGGGCGCAAAGCGCGAATTCGTTCGGGGAATTCTTACAGGGCGCGCGGCCGTTGTGGCCCGGTGACCTGGGCCTCCGCGCGCAAGCGCGCTCCAGCCCAGGCTGTCACATTTCCGGCTTTCAGCCCGAGGAAGGGCGCCCCCGAGGGGGCAGGGCTGGGAAGCCCCAAGCGCTCGCAGCGTGCGAAAAGACTGGCCCTGCGGCTTTGTGCCACAGGGCCAGGGCTGCAAGGGTCGCCGACGACCGGCGAGGGGACCGGCCACGCAAGGCGGCATGGTCCGCATTGTCCTATTCTCGGTCGCCACCCTCCCCGTCTCCGTCCACGCGCTCGGCGATCACCGCGTGTGGTGTATGGCCAGGGGTTTCCCAAATAAGGCCGGCGAGGTCTCCGTGGTCATTGAGACCGATCCACTCGGTCCCGAGCGCGCCGGGGATGTCCGCATCCACAGTGACGAATGTGCCCTGGGACCAGAAGTACCCATGGTGGCCGCCGTCCGTGCCCACCCAAAGGCCGACCACCACGCCGAGATTGTTGATGCCGCCGGCCACGGTATAGAAGGCTCCGGGCACATCCAAGGTCGTGAAGTTCGGTCCATCTTTCAAGAAGCCGTGCGGCAAGCCGGTGGAGTCGTCGAGGTAATAGCCGCTTACCTGGTCCCGATTGTTGATGCCGGTGCTATACGACCACTGGTTCGGGACCGGGAGAGTGAAAAAGTCATAGTCCCTGCCATCCCAGATCCAATTCTGCCTCGAGCCCAGTGCCCCCGTTGTTGAAATCGCCTCCTTCGTACGCGGTGCCCACGGCATGGCCGGCGTCATTGATGCCGTTGCCGAAGTTGAGGGGCAAACCCGGGATCTCGGGGAGCGGAGTATAGGTTCCGCTGCGTAGGTCGTGCAGCACGGGTCGCTGAGTGGTGAAGTCGCCATAGTTGCCGCTCTCCACGTCCCGGTTGTTGGCCGGGCCGAGGAACGTGTCCGTGGCCCCAGGGCCAGCGATGCCAGTGGTCACCGCGCCGCGCTCGAACACGAAGCTCAAGAAGTCACCCGTCGCGGGATCGGGGTAGGCTCCGGTGACGAGCCCGTGGTCGTTGATGCCGTAAGCCACCCCCCCCGGACCGGGCAGCGCAATTTCCGTGAACCGGTACTGCGGTTGGTCGGATTTTTCCGCCGCGATGAGCGGACTCGCTCCCAAGGACAAGCCCAGCAGCAAGGCGGAAACCCCGGCCTTCGGCAATAATCCTCCACCGAAAGCCCGCCCCGGGCGAACCGGCAGCGCGGACCCGGGCCGTATCCCGCTGCTGATGTCTTGTATTCTTGTTTGTTTCATAATGTTTTCTTCTTGTTATTTGTTTGTTTTGTTTACAGTTTTTCTTTTGTTGAGCTAACAGGCTCACTCACCCATACGAAATCCGGGGACGAAAAGTGTCATGTCCGCAGGACGGCATGGTCGGCCTCGTCCTATTCTCCTCCGCCCTCGTCCTCGTCTCCGTCCACGCGCTCGGCGATCACCGCATGTTGTGCGAAGGCGGTGTCAAAATACACGCCGGCGAGGTCTCCGTGGTCATTGATAGCGTACCACTCGGTCACGATCGCCCCGCCGATGGTCACATCCACAGTGACCGCCTGGCCGGCGAACCAGGTGTACCCATGGGGCACGCCGTCCGCGCCTGCATAACCGCCCGTCACCACGCCGTCATTGTTGATGCCGCTGACAAGGGTATAGTCTGCTCCGGGCACATCGAAGGTCGTGAAGTGCGGGCCATCCTTGACGAAGCCGTGCCAGTAGCCGGAGCTGTCCGCGTAGTAGCCGCTTATCTGGTCCCGATTGTTTATGCCGCCGACCCACGCCCCACCGTCCGCACCCGGGACAGTGATGAAGGAATAATGCCTGCCATCCCAGAACCAATTCATCCCGAGGTCGTATATGCCCACGTCAAGGGCAGTAAAGCCTGGTGCGAACGCGAGGCCAACGACATGGCCGGCGTCGTTAATGCTGTTGGCGAAGTTGATGGGCTTGCCCGTGATCTCCGGGAGCGGAGTATAGGTTCCGCGGCGAATGTCGTGCAGGACGGCTTGCTGCTCGGTCAGGCTGCCATAGTTCCCGCTCTCCACATCCTGGTTGTTGGCCGGGCCCAGGAAAGTGTACGTGGCCCCAGGGGCAGAGATGCCAGCGGTCAGCACGCCGCGTTTGAACAGGAAGCTTGACCAGCCACCCGTCACCGGATCGCTGTAGGCTCCTGTGACGAGCCCGTGGTTGTTGACCCCGTAAGCCAGCCCCGGGCCGGGCAGCGTAATTTCGGTGAACCGGTATTGCGGTTGGTCCGGTTTTTCCGCTGCTGTGAGCAAACTTGCCCCCAGGGGCAAGCCCAGCAACATGGCGACGACCCCGGCCTTTGGCAACAACCCTGCACCGAAAACCAGTCCCCGGCGGGCCGGCAACGCAGCGGCTCCGTCCGCCAGGGCGGACCCAACCCGTGTTTTCGTGCGGATGTCTTGTGTCTGTTTCATAATGTCTCCTGTGTTCGATCTTACCGTTATTGTTTCTTTGTGTTGGCAGCTTTGCCTTATTTGAGCTATCAAGCTCACTCATCCATACGAAATCCGGGGACAAAAAGTGTCATGTCCGGGAGGAAACTTTGCGATTTCGGGCCGATCGCTGCGGGCAGGCGGGGCGCATCTGGCGGGTACCACCTCGCAAGACAAGACCGCGGGACCCCGCTCAGTAGCCCGAAGGGCTTCTGATCACTCAGCCCAGGGTTGAACGAAGCCGCTACGCGGCGGAGAAGACGGAACTGCTGCGGCTCCGCAGTTCGCAGGCTGGAGGGCTGGTTTTGCGTTGGCCTATGGCCGGGACTCCCACAGACTGATGACGGTTCGCCATGCACTGACGCACGGCAAACCGTCAACATTAATCTGTACCGCAGCTATGCATATAAAAAAAGTTCTCCTCACGCAATCCTGAACCGCTTTGCCGATGACCTGATTCTGCTGCCGCTCCAGCCCCGAAGCCAAGAGATCTACTGGGTCTGTGTGCGCCAACTCTCCGATCACTTTGAGCGCTCGCCCGACTTGGTCAGCGCCGAGGAACTCCGCCAGTATTTCATCCATCTCAAGACCCAGCGGCACTTGGCCCGCCAAACCTCCACGCAGGCTTTGTGTGCCATCAAACTCTTCTGGGAGAAAACCCTCCAGCGGCCCTGGCCGGCGGAACTGGAGTTTGTGCGCGCCACACCCCAATTCAAGCTGCCAGTTATCCTCTCGGCCGCCGAGGTGCGCACAATTATCGCCCGGGTTGCCCCTCTGGACCATCGGGTCGCCCTGACAACGATCTACTCCTGTGGCCTGCGCTTGGGCGAAGCCGTCAACCTGGAAGTCGGCGACATCGATTCCCAACGGATGTTCCTCCACATCCGGGCGGGCAAAGGCAACCGCAACCGTTACGTGCCCTTGCCCCAGCGCACGCTCGAACTGCTGCGCGAGCCTCTGGCGCAGCCACCGCCATCCACGATGGCTCTTCCCAGCTAAAGGCCACAGCGGTCTGGGCGCTGCTACCGCCACAGAGCCCATGGACCGCAGCACGCTGCAACAAGCCTTCCGCCGGGCCCTGCGCGCCAGCGGCATCAGGAAGGCCGCCCACATTCATACGCTGCGCCACAGCTATGCCACCCACCTGCTGGAGCAAGGCGAAAACCTCCGCCAATTGCAGGTCAACCTCGGCCATCACAGCCCCGTCACCACCGTCATCTATACCCACTTAACCACCCTCTGTCAGACTCAGCACCAGCAGCGCATTAACAAATTCATGGGCGACCTCTAGGCGGCCTCTCAATGGCCGCAGCCGCTCAGCGCAGCGGCAGCTCCTTATCCGTCCACGACGTGTTGTGCCGATGGGCTCCGGCCTATCTGGAGCAGTTCGGAGCTGCCATGCCCACCCGCCAGCGCCAGGTGCTGCAAAACCTTTTGGTTTGCCGCACCGCGGCCCTGGGCGGGGCGATGTACTATTGCCCCAAGTGCGACCACCGCCACTTCAGCTACCACTCCTGCAACGACCGGCACTGTCCGCAGTGCGGCGGCCAGGATGCCCAGCAGTGGCTCGATGAGAATACCGCCCTGTTGCTGCCGGTGAACTATTTCCTGCTCACCTTCACCGTGCCCGAAGGCTTGCGCCGCTGGATTCGCTCTCACCCCCAAAAGGGCTATGACCTGCTCCTGGCCGCCAGTTCCCAGGCCCTGCAGGATCTGGCTCAAAATCCCAAACGCCTCGGCGCCACCCTCGGTATGCTGGGGGTGCTCCACACCTGGACGCGCACCCTCGAATACCATCCCCACGTCCACTACCTGGTCCCCGGCGGCGGCCTCAGCCCAGATCAGCGCCAGTGGATCTCCAGCCGCCCTCGGTTCCTGTTGCCGGTCAAAGCCCTGAGCGATCGCTGCCGCACGCTTTACCAGGCGGCACTCCAAAAGCAGATGCCCGAGGCCCTTGCCCTCCTGCCGGCCAAAGTCTGGCAGCAACGCTGGGTCGTTCACAGCGCTGCTGTCGGCAGGGGCCAAAACGCGTTGCGCTACCTCAGCCGTTACGTGTTTAAAACCGCCACCGGCAATCGCCAACTCCAATTGCTGCCTGACGGACGCTTGCGCTGGCCCTTCCGCCACAGTGCCACGGGGGCTTGGGGCCACATGGACATGGCCCCCTTCGAGTTCCTCCGCCGCTTCCTCCAGCACGTCCTGCCGCTCAGATTCCATCGGGTCCGCCGCTTTGGCTGGCTCCATCCCGGGGGCCGCGCCCAGTTCAACCGCGTCCGAGCCCTGCTCAAAATACCGCCCTTACTCTCCGCGGCCGAGAAAGCCGCTTGGCAGCCTCCGACCTCCAGCCCGCCGACTGACCCGCCCTTGGCCGCTCAAGGAGTCTGCGCCCAGCCCACACCCCTGCCTGTCCGGCAGGCAGGCCTGCTTTGTCCGCATTGTGGCACCGGGCTGGTCCTGGTCGGCTCCTGGCGCCCAGGACAAAAGGTCATCTCCTTGCCCGACGGCTCCCCCGTCGGCGTCCGCCGCACCATCAGGCCGCCATGAAAACTACGCCCTGGACCACCTCACTGCTCGTTCCGGCTGGGGGGCCAACTCCCACCCCCGCGCTTTGTTCGCGTGGCACCCGCTTGAGCGTCCCAACTGGCCAGTGGCCGATCCCGGAGCCTCGACGACGCTGCCGCCCCGTCAGCACCGGGACTGGCGCAGGTTGGCACGGCTCTGGCCCGTCCCCAAAAGCCTCGACCGCAGACCGTAGTCAAAGGCAAATCCAGGACTTTCCGCAGTACCCCCAAGGATGGCCCAACGAACCTTGGGCCGCGGCTTCGTTCAACCCAGGAATGTAGAGAACACGGGGGCGGACCCAACTTCTCCAAAGTCACTTCTGTATTCCCGAGTCCCGCCTTATCTCGCCCCCGCGTTCTCTACATTCCTTTTTCTGTTGCGCGGAACGCGCTACCCTGGGTTAGCCGCCTAACCGCTGCAAACCCTGAAAGGGTTTCAGCAGGGATACAACCCTTTCAGTGTAGTTGCTCAGAGGGC
>CAVVMW010000005.1:0-511494 GCA_963749495.1 uncultured bacterium | reverse complement strand
CGTAAAACCGCTTAAACTCACGGGAGAAGTGGGAGGCCTGTTTGTACCCGAGCGCCCAGGAGATTTCTTTCACCGCCGCCCCGGTCCCAAAGAGGACAAGCGCCCGAGCCATGCGTCTGCGGGTGATCCATTCGTGAAGTCGGAGGCCGAACGTGAGATGGATGTAATGCCTCAACTCCCATGCACCGATCCCGCAGCCACGCGCGAGGGCCTGGCCCTGCCACCTGGCGTCAGCCAGGCGCTCGTCCCAATTCGTTATCCTGTCCAAGCGGCTCTTCACTGTCAGCCCTACAATAAATACGCAGCGCAACATCGCGATCTTTCATAAAACTCCTCCGGGGGCGCATAACCCATTAACAGTCAACGCAATATTTCTGGCTATGTCTGGAACTGTCTTCAAAGATTCGGCCTTCCCGGGGCGAACTTATATTCTGGGCTTAATGCTTGCTGCGACCAGGTGGGTTTCTGGCGACGGGCTGGAGCGCACCAATGAAATTCATCAAGCAAGCACTTGCCGACTGGCGAGCCGTGGGGCGAAACCGCCTGTACTGTTCGGAGGGAGAGGCAGCGGCGTGCCGCTCTCCCAACCCTATCGACCCGACGGCACGGTTGCCCCTGGGCTTACCGCTTGGCTGCCAGGGCGGGTGAGGCCGGCGTTGCAGCGGCGCCCTTGGGCTGGTTCTCCTCCTCCGGAATTCGCATCCCGAAGAACGAGCGGTAGATGAAGACCAGGGCGACCAGGAGCAACACGACGGCGATCGCCAGCTTGAGGCCCGGGTTCTCCTTCTGCATCGCCACCGCTATCTCCGTGGCCAGCAGACCGAACAGGGTGGTGAACTTGATGATCGGGTTCATCGCCACCGACGAGGTGTCTTTGAAGGGGTCGCCGACGGTGTCGCCCACGACGGTGGCGGCATGGAGGTCGGTGCCTTTCTGGCGGAGGTTGACCTCGACGATTTTCTTGGCGTTGTCCCACGCCCCGCCGGCGTTGGCCATGAAGATCGCCTGGAACAGGCCGAAGAAGGCGATGCTAATCAAATAGGCGATGAAGAAGTAGGAGTCGAAAAAGGCCAGGGCCAGCGAGAGGCAGAAGATCGCCACGAAGATATTGATCATGCCTTTCTGGGCGTAGATCGTGCAAATCTTCACGACCTCTTTGCTGTCCTCGATCGAGGCGGTCTTGGCGCTGAGGTCCATGTTTTCTTTGATATAGACCACGGCGCGATAGGCGCCGGTGACCACGGCCTGGCAAGAGGCGCCGGTGAACCAGTAGATGACGGCGCCGCCCATGAGGAAGCCCAGCACAATCTGCGGCTGAACCAGGCTCAGCTTCGCAACGATCTGGCCTGCGGCGATGCTGTTGTTGAGCATCAGGATAATGCCGAAGATCATCGTCGTGGCGCCGACGACGGCGGTGCCGATGAGCACGGGTTTGGCGGTGGCCTTGAAGGTGTTGCCGGCCCCGTCGTTCTTCTCGAGATTGCGCTTGGCCTTCTCGAACTGGGGTTTGAAACCGAACTTGCTCTCGATCTCCTTTTCCACGTTCGGGATCGACTCGATTTGGCTCAATTCATAGACCGATTGCGCGTTGTCGGAGACCGGGCCGAAGCTGTTGACCGCGATGGTGACCGGCCCCATGCCCAGGAAACCGAAGGCGACCAGGCCGAAGGCAAAGATGGGAGCTGCGAACGAGATGCCCACCGGGATGAGGCTCTGGAGGGCCGGATGGCCGGCCAGCAGGGCGGCAACGAGCATCAGAACCAGCATCAGCAGGCCCTCCCAGAAGGCCGAGAAGTTCCCGGTGACCAGGCCCGAGAGAATGTTGAGCGAAGCGCCGCCCTGGCGGGAGGCGGTGACGATCTCGCGGACGTGGCGCGCCTCGGTGCTGGTGAAGAACTTGGTGAACTCGGGGATGAGCGCCCCGGCGGCCGTGCCGCACGAGATGATGATCGAGAGCACCCACCACAGGTCCGGTTGCGGCGCGCCGCTGGGGTCCTTGATGTCGCCCAGCATGAGCCTGCTGACCGCGAAGGTCAGCCCAATCGAAATGGCGGACGTAATCCAGACCAGCCACGTCAACGGCTTCTCGGGGTTGAACTCCTCCGCCTGGCCGTACTTGGCGGAAAAGACCTTGCTGGTGATGAAATAGGAGACCAGCGAGGTCAAAATCATGATAATGCGCATCGCGAAGATCCACGTGAGGAGCTGGGCGCAGAGAACGCCTTTCGGTCCGGCCGCCCCCAGCGAGAGCGCCAGGAACGAGATCAGCGCCACGCCGGTCACCCCGTAGGTCTCGAAACCGTCGGCCGTCGGCCCCACCGAGTCGCCGGCGTTGTCGCCCGTGCAGTCGGCCACCACGCCCGGGTTCTTCGGGTCGTCCTCGGGCAGCTTGAAGATGATCTTCATCAGGTCGGACCCGATGTCGGCTATCTTGGTGAAAATGCCGCCGCAGATGCGCAGGGCGGAGGCGCCCAGGGACTCGCCGATGGCAAATCCGATGAAGCAGGGGCCCTTGAGGTCTTCGGGCAGAAAGATCAGGATGCAGATCATGAAGAACAGCTCCACGCAGACCAGCAACAGGCCCACGCTCATGCCCGAGCGCATCGGGATGGCCAGCGGCGGCCAGGGCAGGCCCTGCAGCGCCGCAAAGGCCGAGCGCGAGTTGGCCTGCGTATTGATCCGCATCCCGAACCACGCCACGCCATACGACCCCAGGATGCCCAGGACCGACGCGGCCAGGATGAGCGCCACCTTGCCGGGGCCCATGTGCTGCAGGCCCGCAAAATAGACCACGATGCAAATCCCGATCAGCACCCACAGGCCCAACAGGAACTTGCCCTGCTGCAACAGGTAGCTCTTGCACGTCTCCCAGATGATGTTCGACACGTTCCGCATCGAATCGTGCACCGGCAGGTCCCGCGTGATGCCGTACTGCACCCAGCCGAAAATGCACCCGATGAAGCACACCACCAGGCCGATGTACATCAACTGCGTGCCCGTCAGGCCGCCCAGGGCGGAAAAGGTGTTGCTGCCGCCCAGGTCGGGCAGCTTCAGTTCCGCTTCGCCGCCCAACGCAGCAGGGCCAAGACTAAGCAGGGCGAGGGTTAGGGCGCCCCGGATCCAGGTTTTGATAGTTCTCATAAATTCAGGCGCGAGACTATCGCAGATGGCGGAGTCAGGAATCCAACCTTTTTTTTGGGAAAATACCCTAGCGCATCACCGCATTTTGCGTTGACCACGCCAAAGATTGTCACTTGCCGGCGATGCAATAGAGCCTGGCGGTGGTGCGGATGAGGAGGCGGGGCCGGCCAGGGCGGGGCTGGCCATGCACATGTCGTCCGGGGCGAGCTTGTTGGTGTGGAGGAGTTCGAACCGGTCGCCCGCGCGGACCACGTAGGTGACGCCGTCTTCGTTGAGGCAGAAGACGCGGCCGTTGCAGGCCCAGGGGGAGGCGGTGAAGTGCAGGCCCTCTGGCAGCTTCTGCCGGTCGTAGAGAAGGGCGCCGGTGCGGGCGTCGAATGCGCTCAACTCGCCGCGGTCATAGAGCGCATAGAGCCGCCCGTCATAGACGAGCGTGGACGGATTGTAAGGGGCGGCGGTGGGGTGGCGCCAGGCGATGCTCTGGCTGTTGGTCTGGCCGGCGGGCAGCGTGATGTCACCGCTGGCGCCGGGTCGAATCGCGTAGAGCGGCCGGGACCTGTCGCCGACGAACCCGGAACTGACGTACAGCAGGTCCCGGTCGGCGTACGGAGTGGCGATCGTGATTCCGGACCTTTGTCGCAGCCTTTGTCGGCACCTTTGTCGAAAAATGGCCAACCCGACAAAGGTTGCGACAAAGGCTGCGACAAAGGTCCCTCAGTCGTGGAGTTTTTGGGACGGGTTCTATTTTCCTTTGTGTTCATTTTGGCCTCGAAACGATTAACATGAAGCCCATGCGCCCGCAACCAAAGTCGGTGACGCGGGCTCCCGGAGGGCGCGCAGGACAGAATCCTTCGGGTGAATGATGGAACCGGCGGTGCGTGCTCTGGACGCCAAAGGCGTCGTTCATACCATTCCGTCATGCGCCCGAGACGCTAAAAGCGGCAGACCTGGTGGAGGACCGCAGCGGCTTGTCCCAGGATCGGCCGGATGCGAACGAGGCGCGGGTTGGCGGCCAACCAGATTTCGCGATCAAGGGCCTTCAAGAACGGGACGGGAACCTGCTCGGCACCCGTGCCAAGGAGGTCCGTAGCGGCGATGGTGGGGAGTATTGCGGCCAGCTTGCCGCTGGCGACAGCACGAGCCACCAGCGGGAATGAAGAGGCACTCCACCTGGATGTTCATCTGAATCCGCTCGTTCGTGGCTACGGCCGCCAATGCGCTTCGGAAGCTGCCCTCTCCCTCGAGGGTGGCCAAAGGCAAACCGTCCAGAACCCTTAGCCCGCGCTTGCCGCCGCCGGCCGTCCGGAGGCCCGCCGGGACAAAGAGGGAATAACCCATGATGCCGAGGCTTTTTGCCTGGAGCGGGCGGGCGACTGCATCCTTGCGAACGAGGGCAAAATCGATCAGTCCGTTGACGAGCCGCTTCACGGTTTCGTCGCTGGGAAGGTTGAGGAATTTGAGCCGGACGTTCGGCAGGCGCTCGCGAATCTGATCGAGCCGGGGCATCAGGAGCCACCGGATCAGGCTCTCGCCGACTCCAATGACCACTTCCACGGGCTGGCATGCGCATTGGCTCTTGAAGTCGAGGAGGGAGGAAAAGCACTCCCGGGCGATGACGTTCAAGCGCGCGCCGGCGTCAGTGAGGACGATGCCCCGACCCTTGCGCCGGATGAGCTCAGTTCCAAAGAACTCTTCCAGCTCTTTGACCTGCCGGCTGAAAAGGCTTTGTCGGGCCGCGTCGCCCCTGGCGGCCTTGGTGACGCCTCCCGCCTGCGCGACCAGACAGAAGCTTTGGAGCCGGTCGAGTGAAAGGCCGCCCTGTCGAAGGAGTTCCGAGAACATAACTGTAAAGTTATGGGATTTGCGAAATTTGGGCTAGAACAAAAGTCGTGCCGGGGCAATAATGCCGGCGTGATCACGGAACTGGGCATTGGGAATTTCAAGGCATTCGCTGAAACGCAACGGGTGCCGATCAAGCCGCTCACTCTCATCTTCGGCGCGAACAGCTCCGGCAAGTCGAGCATCATCCAGGCTCTGCTCCTGGCCCACCACGCCATGGAAACCGGGGACTATGATGTGCACCAGACCAGACTGGCGGGGGATATGGTCGACCTCGGCGGCTTCCGCAACTACGTCCACAAGCACGATTGCTCCAAACCCGTGACGCTGTCCCTGGACACGGACATTAGCCGCCAGGCCGATCGCGCAGCCTTGGCCCAGAGGCTCGACGGCGAACGAGATGAGATCCAGCCTTTCCTCAGGATGCCCGAGTTTGGAAAAGTTACCAGGTTTGGGGTTTCTCTGGAACTGGCTGGTCCGCAAGCTGCGCCAACTGAAATCGGGGTCATGCTGAATGAGCAACCGGTGCTGGCCTTTTCACGGACCGCTTCGGGCCGCTTTCAGGCGCGCGCCGCTGCCGGCGGTGAGAAATATTTCTCGCTCCTGGGAAGCTGGATGATGGAACTCAGGCCGGCCTATGAAGCCAGACGCAAACTTCTGGCCCCTCTGAGGGAATATGATGGCCCTCACATGTCGCCCGAGGAGAAAAAGGCCAGAGAAAGCAAAGCCAAAGAAATCCTCGATGCGGTTTGGGATCGGGCTGCGAGCGGGAAAACCTCCGATAAGGGCGATCTGGACCATTTCAGCGACGCTCTTGGGAAAGCGATGGCAGAGGATGAGTTCTCGTTCGAGAAGTTCGTTCTGCGCGATCCGGGCCAACAGCATGTCCGGGAATGGGCGGGTTGGAGGGAGCAAATGGACGCGGGCGATTTCGGGGGCCTGATGGGCTTTTTCGAACAAGTCGGGGCTCCGGAGAGTCCGCCGCACTGGGTGGAGGCGCAAGCAGTGCGGCACAACCTGTCGGCTCTCGTGGAATTTTGCACGGGCAGAATTGCCGATGCTCTGGGTCGCATCTCTTATCTCGGTCCCTTGCGTTGCGTGCCATCGCGGCACGCGGGTCTGGAGGGCGCCATGGATGTCAGCGCGCTTGCCAGGGGCGGCGGAGCGTGGGATGAAATCCGCCGCAATCCTCGGGTGCTGGAGGCTGTAAACGGGTGGCTCGGCGCAGGGCGGCTTAGCCTGCCGTATATTTTGAAATCCGTGCCATTCCTGGATGCAAATAAGCTGCGGATGGCGCTCAGAGGAAATGAGTCTGGAGCCGGATCTCTGGTCCAGCAGCTCTCGGAAAGCTCGGATGCGAGCGCTCTCGTTTTCGAGGATGTCCAGGCAGGGACTGACGTGAGTCATCGCGACATCGGTTTCGGCGTGAGCCAGGTATTGCCGGTCCTGGTCAATGCGGCGGCGATGCGCGAGCGGCTTATTGCCATCGAGCAACCGGAGTTGCACCTTCACCCGGCACAGCAGGCCGAGTTGGGCGAGGTCTTCATCGAGTCCGCGCTGGGCGAGCGCAAAAACACGTTCCTCCTCGAAACCCACAGCGAGCACCTGATTCTGCGCATAATGCGTCGCATGCGGGAGACACACGCTGGGACGCTCCTCCAGGGGGCAACGCCGGTGACGAAGAAGGACGTTTCCGTTTTGTTCGTGGAACGGGACGGCCCCCGCAGCATCATTCGGGAGATGCCGCTGAATGAGAGGGGCGAGTTGGTCAAGGCATGGCCCGGGGGATTCTTTGAAGAGGGTTTGCGGGAGGTGCTGCCATAGTATGCTCCTCGACCTGGCGTTGCTTCCCGAGGTTTTTGAGAACGCAACCTACAGCGCGGAGGGCGTCTGTGGGCATTGTCTGAACGTGCTCAAGCCCGTCCTCCTGGCCGAGGCCGTGGTCCGTGATTTGCGGGGAGGCAACTGGAGGCATTTCATAGGGGAACGGCCGGAGCGCTGGCATCCGGCGACGAAAGAGATTATCGAGGCGCTACGAGTTGGCGGACGCCTTTGCGTCTTCCCTAAGGCCGAAAAGCTGGCCGTTGAGCCGGTGGAGAACAGTGAGTGGTGCTACGAGGCCTTGGCAACCCATCAGGTGTCCAAATTGGATGCAATCCTCTGCGGAAACAGCACAGCCGATGAGTTCTCGGACGAACCGTTGGTTCAGCCATTGGAGAAGATTCACGACTCCGCATGGTACTGGGGCAGGAGTTGCTCGGTGCGGCTCAGGCGACAGTCCAAAGATTACCTGAAGCATTTGCGCGTGACTTTGAGGTGGTGTAGTTCGGCGATGTTCATTGACCCCCATCTTGACCCGTCACGACAAAGCTACGACGAATTCCACGAACTGCTGGAGACCGCACGCACCAGGGACGTGCCGCCAGTGTTTGAACTGCACCGGTGCTCGTATGAGGGGACTGGGCCAAACCGTCAAATGCTGAGCTACGGCGCTGTGGACGACATGTTCGGGGGACTTTCAGTGAGTCTGAGGAAAGCCCATTTGAAGGCCACGGTTTTTGTCTGGGACAGCATGCACGACCGCTATCTCATTACGAATTTGATTGGAATATCCCTTCCCAACGGCTTCGACGTCTCCTCCGACGTGAACGAGCTCACAACCTGGACTCGCCTGTCTCCCAAGGACCGCGAGGACATTCAGCGGGAATTCGATTCAGCGCGGAGGCGGCATCAGTTGCGATATCAATTCGACATTGGAAAGCTCGGATGAGCGGCGCCTCGAAACGATTGGCAAGGCCTGAACAGGCCGTCAAATGACCTCGTCACTGGACAGCGGCTTTGAGCAAAAACCTTGTGTTTCACGGCCGTTTTCGTGAAGACTCTGCTGGTCAAATGAGTGAACCACCGGGGCAAGTGCTGGAGCTGATCGAGCGGTTCGAGCGGAATCGCGAGGCCTACCGCTCACCCCATTACAACGAGACCCAAGTCCGGCGGGAGTTCCTCGACCCGCTCTTTAAGGCCCTTGGCTGGGATATTGACAACGAGCAAGGTTACGCCGAGGCCTACAAGGACGTAGTTCACGAGGACGCCATCAAAGTGGGCGAGGCCACGGAGGCGCCGGACTACTGCTTCCGCATCGGCGGCGCCCGCAAATTCTTCCTCGAAGCGAAACGGCCTTCGGTGGACATCGAGCATGACGCCAGCCCGGCCTACCAGCTTCGGCGCTATGCTTGGACCACCAAACTCCCATTGAGCATCCTCAGCGATTTCGAGGAGTTCGCCGTGTACGACTGCCGCATCAAGCCCGACCACAGGGACAATGCCGCCGTCGCGCGCGTCCTTTACCTGCCCTATGCCGAATACGCCCAACGCTGGGATGAGATTGAGGGCGTCTTTTCCCGTGACGCCGTCCTCAAAGGCTCCTTTGACAAATTCGCCGAGTCCACCAAAGCCAAGCGCGGTACTGCCGACGTTGACGACGAATTCCTCAAGACAATCGAGGGCTGGCGCGCCGAGTTGGCCCGCAACTTGGCGCTGCGCAACCCGGGGCTCTCCCAGCGCGAACTCAATTTCGCCGTCCAGCGCATCATTGACCGCATCATCTTCCTGCGCATCAGCGAGGGCCGCGGCCTGGAAAATTATGGCCGCCTGCAGGCCCTGATCAACGGCGACCGCATTTATCCCCGCCTTTGCCAACTCTTCCAGGAGGCGGACACCCGCTACAATTCCGGCCTCTTTCATTTCGAGCCCGAACGCGACCGCCACGAGGCGCCGGACCAACTGACCCTCGGCCTGGAGCTGGATGACAAGCTGCTCCGCGACATCATCAAGGGCCTCTACTACCCGGAGTCGCCCTATGTCTTCTCCGCGCTCCCGGCCGACATCCTGGGGCAGGTGTACCGAGCAGTTCCTCGGAAAGGTCATCCGCCTCACCGAGGGCCACCGGGCCGTGGTCGAGGAGAAACCGGAGGTGAAGAAGGCTGGCGGGGTCCATTACACGCCCACCTACATTGCGGACTACATCGTCCAGACCACCGTCGGGGAGCTGCTCGAGGGAAAGACCCCCAAAGAAGCTGCGAAGCTGAAGGTTGTTGACCCGGCTTGCGGCTCGGGTTCATTCCTGCTCAGCGCCTACGAGCACCTCCTCAGGTGGCATCTGGACTTCTACACCCGGCACGACCCGGCCAAGTGGGCCAAAGGCCCCAAGCCGGTCCTGGTGCAAGTGTCCGCCAAGACTTGGAAGCTCACGATCGCGGAGCGCAAGCGCATCCTCCTGGACAACATCTTCGGCGTGGACATCGACACCCAAGCGGTCGAGACAACCAAGCTTTCGCTGTTGCTGAAGGTCCTCGAAGGCGAGACCCAGCAGAGCCTCCAGCCCGTGTTGGGCTTCTTCCACCAACGCGCCCTGCCAGACCTCGGCGACAATATCAAGTGCGGCAACTCCCTCATCGGCCCGGACTTCTACGAGCAGCAGCAACTGTCTTTGCTCGACGAGGAGGAACGCTGCCGCCTGAACGTGTTCGACTGGCCCGCCGAGTTTCCGCAGGTCTTTCGGCCAAGGGTATCTTCGGGTGCATTGCGCGAGACGGCCGCTGCCGCCCAGTTGGATTACACGGTCCCGGGCGTCCCGCTTCATGGCAGTTATAGCTACAAGAAGAGCAAACCGACGATGCCCGCGCCTGCGTTGAAACCCGTCGTGCCGGGATGGGAAGGCGGTTTCGATGTCGTCCTGGGCAACCCGCCTTATGTGCGCCAGGAATCGTTGTCCGATTTCAAGGCCTATTTCCAGGCGCACTACGAGGCATTCGATGGCACCGCCGACCTGTTCGCCTATTTTATGGAAAAGGCGGTGAAGCTGCTGCGTCCCGGCGGGCGCTTCAGCTTCATTGTCTCCAGCAGCTTCCTGCGGACGACATACGCCGAGCCGTTGCGCCGGGTCCTGAAGCGGCACGCGGCAGTGCTGAGGATCGTGGACTTCGGCGGCCTGCCGATCTTTGCGAACGCCAAGGACACCTACGTCTGCATCCCGCTGCTGGCAAAAGGACGGCAGCCTCACAGCGTCGAAGTCGCCCGCGTGGACTCCCTCGATACTGGCAACCTGGCCCGCCATGTCGCCGCGCATCATTTTGCCATTCCTCACGACCGGCTCTCGCCCGAGGCCTGGGCGCTCAAGTCCGATGCGGAGGCGGCTGTGTTCGCCAAGGTGATGCAGGCCGGGCAGCCGCTCGGGGATTACATCCAGGGCAGGATGTTCTACGGCGTCAAGACCGGTTTCAACGAGGCCTTCATCATCGATAGGGAGACCAGGCGCCGGCTCATCGCTCAAGACCGCCGGAGCGCCGAACTCATCCACCCTCTTCTCAGCGGGGAGGACATTCGCCGCTACACATGCCGCAAGACAGGATTGTGGCTCATCTTCACCCGCCGCGGTGTGGATCTCGAAAAGTACCCTGCCATTGGCGAGCACCTGGCGAAATGGAGAGAAGACCTGACGCCCAAGAGGGGCAAGAGTGCAAAGCGGGGCCGCAAGCCCGGCCGTTACAAGTGGTACGAGATTCAGGATGACGTGGCTTATTACCGGGTTTTCGAGGAACCGAAAATCATCTTTCCCGACATCTGCAAGGCCCCGCGTTTTCACCTGGACAGGGACGGCCATTATCTGGCCAATACAGCCTATTGCCTGGGCACCGTCAACTTGTATCTGCTGGGCATCCTCAACAGCCGGCTGTTCTGGTTTGCTATCAGCAACCTCAGCATCCCGTTCGGCATCCGGGCCGGCAAGTACCGTTACCGGCTCATCTACCAGTATATGGAGAAGGTTCCGATCCGGCCGCTGGACCCGCTGGATCCGGCTGACCAATCGAGCCGGGATCGGATGATTCAACTGGTCGAGGAGATGCTCTCCTTGCACGAGCGGCTCCCGGCCGCCAGGACCCCCCAGGACAGAATCATCATCGAGCGCCAGATCGCCGGAGCCGACACCCAGCTCGACCGCCTCGTCTATGAACTCTACGGGTTGACTCCTGAAGAGGTCGAAATACTCGAGGCCTCATCCTGAGCCGGACAGAGAAGCCGGAGCGGTCGAGGTCCGGCAGGCCTCTGCGAAATGCATGGCAAAGAGACGGTGAACGGCTGCCATGGCCTGGTGCGCATCGCCGCCGGCTATGGTGAAGGTGATGGGGGTGCCGAAGCCGGCCGCCAGGGTCATCACGATCATGATGCTGTGAGGAATGCTCATATCAATGATAAGCATCAGTTGACTTATCCGCCCCGAGGGGCTACTCGTCTGTCGATGATCGAGCGATTTCCCCGGCCGCCTGCGCGGTCCGGGGGCGGTGTCCCGAGGCGCCCTTTGCGCGGGCCGTGGCGCTCCTGGCTCGAACGGCCGCGCCTGGGGCCGGCTGCCGGGCACCCGCCAGGGCATCGCCGCGGGCGGGCGCATTCTGACACTGCCCTTGCCGGGGGCCGGACCGGAGTGCGCCCGCCGCGGGCGCAGCGACGTCCGGAGCCAGGGCGGCGGTCAAACACTCCGGCGCGCCTGCCCGCTCCGTCGCTGCTGCGCCCGGGGACGGGCGCACTCCGGGCGCGGTGCCGGGATGCGCCCGCCGCGGGCGCGCCGCGGCGCTTGCTGTGCTTATCCTGGGGATGGTGGGCGCCCGCGCGTTGGCCGGGCAGGCGGCCGACACGAACACGCCCGCCTGGAAGGTGCAAACGGAGAGGGAAACCCGGCAGTTGGCCCAGTTCTTCACGACGTGCTTCGAGCAATGGCACCACGGCCAAGGCGGGGTGTTGAGCCTCGATGAGGTCAACGCCGTGATCGCCAATCCGCGCGCCCGTGGGAATGAGGCGGCGGCGGCAGTCCTCATCCGCTGGATGACGAGTGCGGGCGGGCGCGAGGGCGCCAACGGCATGTCGCTGGAGGAACTGCAGGGAGTTGCCGCGGACCCGCAGGCCCGGCGCAGATTCTCCCAGATCCGCAACCACATCTGGAACGTGAACCGGACGGTGGACCGGACGCTGTTCCTGGGGCAGGACCCCAATTGCGGACATCATGGGCCATGGCGGCGCGTCCGGTCCGGTCATTGCTTTGTTCACCGGCCATCGCGCCCGCATGGCGCCCCTGGACCACTGGCTTCAGGAAGACAGTCCGAACGCCACCAACCGGCTCCATCAGTTGCTGGTGGAAATGGCGCGGGGCAAAGGGTTGATGACGATCTCCGGCGCCGGCTATAACGCCTCCGCCCCAGTCCCCAAAGGGATCATCCCTAACCACGTCTTTGGCGTGCTCGGCTACCGGGAGGCGCAGAAGGTGGTGATCCTATTCAATCCCTGGGGCAACTACTTCAACCCCAAGGGCATGCCCGGGCTGGTCAACGGCTACGCCACCCGCCACGGCGTGTTCGAGGTCCCGCTGCACGATGTCATCCGAATCTTCGCCCACCTGGATTACGAGACAGCCGAGCCGCTGGGCAGAAGGATTTAAGGACGCGTCCGAGAAACTCGCCGGAATAAAAACAAAGATTCGCAATCGGAGTTTTTCGGACACGCTCTAAGCTGCGCTTCAGGCCCTGCGCTCCTGCGCTCCCGAGCCCTTCTCGCTCTTGCGGTAGGCCATCCCCTGGAAGAGGGCGACCAGGTCGCCGGCGTCGTCCTTGACCTCCACCGTGTAGGAGCCGAGCTTGAAATTCTTCGCGATCTCTCTGGCCTCGGCCCAAAGCGTGCCGGTCTTGGCCGCCTTGAGGAAGCTGATGCCGACATTTATCGCCACGGCGGCGGGGCCGTGGGAGTTGGAAGCCGCAGCGAAGGCGAAATCGGCCAGCGTGAAGATCGCCCCGCCCTGGACGCTTCCCAGCGCGTTCAGGTGCCGGGCCTCCAGGGCCATCTTGGCCCGCGCCTGGCCGGGCGAAACCGAAATGAGCTCGATGCCGCAGTGCGCGGCGAACTGATCCATTTGCAGAGTTTGTTTTAGTTTTTCCATGGTGATCAGTGTCCATTTTTCCCCGCCCGCCCGATCAGGAACGCCTTCTCGTTCCCCTCGAAGAAGGCCTCATCGAAGGCGGCGCGGAGCGAGGCCAGCCAGAGTTCTTCCGGCAGGGGCAGGTGGGCGCTCAGGGCGCCCAGGAGGGCGACGTTCAGAGTGCGCTTGTGCGGGAGCAGGTCCAGTGAGACCGCCTCCGGAGTAATCAAGACCCCGCCGGGGCGGAGCAGGTGCCGGTTCGGCTCGACCTGGGTCGGCTCAAGCACCAGCAGAAAATCGGCTTCGCCGGCCGGCACCATCGGGCTGAAGACGCGCTGGCCGAAGCGGACGTTGCCCGTGACGGACCCGCCCCGCTGGCTCATGCCCTTGATTTCGCTCTTCTTGACATCAAAACCGGCGCGCAAGGCGGCATCGGCGAGGATGTCGGTCCCTTTGAGGACCCCCTGGCCGCCGAGGCCGGCCACGACGATGTTGGTGACGTTATCCATAACGCATCACGTTTCACGTTTCACGTCCGCGGCATCGCACTCGCACCGTTGTGGTTGTTGCTGTTGTTGTTCGTAGAGTTTGAGTTGTTTGGCGATGAGGATGCAGGGGCGGCGGGCGATGATGACGGCCAGTTGGTTGCTCTGCAAGCACTCGGCCAGGACCCGGTCGAAATCGCCCGAGTCGGCCCGTGGCTCGACGACATGCACGCGGGGCACGCCGAGGGTGCGGGCGAGGTCTTCGAGCACCAGCTTGTGGGTTGGCTCGTGATTGAGCCTGCGGCCGGTGGCCGGATGCTCCTGGTGCCCGGTCATGGCGGTTGTCGAGTTGTCCAGGATGATCAGGACGTGCCCGGTGGGCGGGGGATTATAGACCATCTCGACCAGGCCGCTGATGCCGCTATGGACGAAGGTGCTGTCGCCGATGACGCTGACGACGCGTCGGGCCTGATCTGGGGGCAGGACGTGGCGCAGGCCCAGGCCGACGCCGAGGCTGGCGCCCATGCAGACGCAGGAATCAATCGCCTCGAAGGGTGGCAGCACGCCCAGCGTGTAGCAGCCGATGTCCCCGGCCACGATGCAGTCCTGTTTGCGCAGGGACTCGAACACGATGCGGTATTGGCAGGCCTCGCAAAGCTGGGGCGGTTTGCCGGGCGGTTTGGGCGGCTCCGGACTCAGGTTGCCCTCGAGGATGCGCCGCACGCGGGGCACGTCCAGTTCCCCGAACCGGTACATCTCGGCCTTGCCTTCGACGCGCAGGCCCGCGGCGCGGATGGCCTCGACCAGGAAGGGGTTGCCCTCCTCGATGACGATGCAGCGGTCGTGGCTCTGGACGAACTCCTGGATCTTGCGCAGCGGCAGCGGATAGGTGAAGCCCAGCTTGAGCACGCTGGCGTCGGGAGCCGCCTCGCGGGCGTGCATGAAGGAAATGCCCGACGTGATGATGGCCAGGTTGCGCCTGCCCTGGACGAGGCGGTTGAGCGGGCCGGTTTCGTTCCACTCCTGCATTTCGGCCAGCTTTTGGCGCAATCTGCGGTGGGCTGGCCGGGCATAGGCCGGGATCATCACCCGCCCCTTGATGTCGCGCTGGAAACCCGCGGCCGACGGCGTGCCGTGGCCGGGGCGCGGCTGCACCGCCGTGTAACTGTGGCAGACGCGGGTCGTCACCCGGAGCAGGACCGGCATCCGCCACCGCTCGGAAATCTCGAAGGCGGCGAAGGTGAAATCGTAGGCCTCCTGGGAATCGGCCGGCTCCAGCATCGGGACGCCGGCCGCCACGGCGTATCGGCGGTTGTCCTGCTCGTTCTGGCTTGACGCCATCCCCGGGTCGTCAGCCGAGACGATGACCAATCCCCCGCTCACCCCCGTGTAGGCGGCGGTGAAAAACGGGTCCGAAGCCACGTTGAGCCCCACGTGTTTCATCGTGGCCAACGCCCGCGCCCCGCCGAACGCCGCCCCGAGCGCCACCTCCAGCGCCACCTTTTCGTTGGGCGACCATTGGGCGCGCCCGCCCCGCTCGGAAAACGACTCCAGTATCTCCGTCGAGGGCGTCCCCGGGTAGCCGGCGCCCAGCGCCACCCCAGCCTGCCGCGCCGCCAGCGCCATCGCCTCATCTCCGCTCAACAACAACCGGCCTATCTCATTCATGCTATCCACCAATCGAGCCGATCTTAATAGCTGGTTTCAGGCCGGATGAAAACAGAATTATGCCAAGGTATATCACGGGGGCAGGTTGCGAGGGGCGGGGTGGGCCTGGACAGGATCGCCGTTGCTTTCTTCCTGCCGCGGGCGCATATTAAGGCGTCATGCCTGTGCTTGAATCAACGCAAGAAGTGCCGCTCCTGGGTTCGGAGGATGGCACGATAAGGATTGCCGGCACTCGTATCAGCCTGGACTCCGTCCTGCACCACTATCAGCACGGTGCGACCGCCGAAGAAATCGCCCTCCGCTTCCCGGCGTTGCGCCTGGCCGATATCCATTCCTGCCTGGCCTATTATCTCAACCACCAGGACCAGATCGGAGAGTATCTAAGCCGCCGGCGACAACAGGCCGATGACCTGCAAGGACGTATTTCGGCCGACCCACTCCAGCAAGAGGGCATTGCCCGGATGCGCGAGCGAATCAGACAACGACTGGCCGCTCGACAGGAACAGAATTCCTGATTTCGTGGTCTCTCGTGAAATGCCCGTTGGCAGGGCGATCGCCGAACTCCAAATCCTGCTGGAATGCAGCACCGAAGGTGAGTGGGACGATTTGGTCGTCTTTCTCCCGTTGTAGGCGTCTGGGCAGTCCGCCGGCGCTACTCGGGCTCGAGGCATGGCTGATAGGCCCTCGGGTCCGCCAGCGGCGCCGGGCGTTTCAGCACGGCCCTCCAGTCGGGCGGTGGCGTGAGCGCCACCTCCAGCGCCACCTTCTCGTTGGTCGACCACTGGGCGCGCCCGCCCCGCTCGGAAAACGACTCCAGTATCTCTGTCGAGGGCGTCCCGGGGTAGCCGGCGCCCAGCGCCACCCCCGCGTCCCGCGCCGCCAGCGCTATCGCCTCATCTCCGCTCAACAACAACCGGTCTGTCTCATTCATGCTATCCACCAATCGAGCCGCTCTTAATAGCCGTTTTTGGCGCCGAGGGAAACGGAATTTTGAGGAGGGTTGCTGCTCTGGCCTTTTGTGCCGGGGTCCGTGTCTCAGAGCCTGTCCTTCGACGACCGGG
The DNA here is from genome assembly GCA_963749495.1 of uncultured bacterium. Taxonomy (GTDB): domain Bacteria; phylum Verrucomicrobiota; class Verrucomicrobiia; order Limisphaerales; family UBA8199; genus CAVQND01. Next base: position 495,340 of record CAVVMW010000005.1, on the reverse strand, counting down.
AGGAATGAGCCGTTGCGGGGCGGGCGGTTTTTGGCGATAATTGGCGCGTGAGCATCGCTGAATTGCCGATCCAGATTGACCACGAGAAGGTCGCCGAGTTCTGCCGGGCGCGGGGCATCCGCAGATTGAGCCTGTTCGGCTCGGTGCTGCGGGAGGACTTCGATCCGCAGCGCAGCGATGTGGACGTGCTGGCGGACTTCGAGCCGGGAGCTTTACAGGGCGTCGGCTTCCGTTATTTCGGTTACGGCGAGGAATTGGGGGCCATTCTTGGGCGGAAGGTTGATTTTTGCTCGCGTCTCAACAGGTACATCGAGGCGCGCGTGCGGCGAGAGGCGATTCCCATTTATGAGCGCGCGTGATCCCAAAGAGCTGTGACACTGGCCGTTTTTCATGCCTGATGCTACCTGCTGGCCAGGCGCCGCCGCCGGGGCTGAGGAGCCTCTGGTTTTGGGCTCAGCCAGGGGCTTTTTGGGGGGGGACGCGGGGCTGGGGGCAGGCGGGCGGGCATCGAGCCGCTTCTTGAGGCCGTCGAGTTCTTTGCGCAGGTCGCGGTTGTCTTTCTGGAGGTCGAGGACTTCCTGGCGAAGGTTTTTGAAATCATCAACCGGTTTGCGGTGGGCGCGCAGGTCGGCCACGGCACGCTCGGCGGCACCCTGTTCCGGGTTGCCTTTGGCGGCCCTGGCGAAGGTTTGGAGGGCGGCGATGGCCTTGGGGTCGCCGAGGGCGCCCAGGGCGTTGATGGCGGCCAATTGAACGGTCCGTTTCTTGTAGTCCAGTCGCTGGAGCAGGAAGTCGCGGACCGCGTCCTTCTTTTGCTCGTTGCGCGCCAGGTAGGCTAGGGTTTCAAGGCCCTGCGCAAAGCCATGGCTGGTGAACTGCGCCTCACGCGTGGAGAGGGTCTGGAGCAGCGGGGTGATGCAGGCCGGGTCGTCCTGGAGGCGGATGGCCTCGATGGCGGCACCGGCCAGTTCGTTGCGGAACGATTTCGAGTCCAGGAGTTTGAGCAGGCGGTCGGAGGTTTCGGGCAGGGGATAGCAGGCCAGGTTGTGGGCGGCGGTGGCGAGGATGGCGGGGTTTTTCTCCTGGTCCAGGGCCTGGCGGGCGGCGGCGCAGGCGGATTCGGTGTAAAAGCCGCCGAGGTCGGCCAAGACCTGTTGGCGGACCCGGGCATCGGTCTGGCGGACGGAATCGAGCAAGGCGGCCAGGGAGTCGTCGGAATGGATCGAGCGAAGGGCTTTTGAGGCCTCGGTGCGCACGCCGTGGAAGTTATCGTTGTTGAGGGCATGCCGGAGCATGGACACGGTCTCTTTGTCGCGCCGCCCGGCCAACTGCTCGATGGCCAGCAGGCGTCCGATGACGTCGTCTTTGTCGGCCAACTGGGCGCGGAGCATCGGGGTGGGGACGTTGAAGCTGATCTTTGCCAGCAGGGTGTAGTCCGGGTCGAGCCTGACCAACTCGGGCGCCGAATCGAGCGGGAAATAGAAATCCTCCTCTTTCCGGGACACTTGCACCGTCCGGTTGCGGACGCCAAATGGGCCTTTGAAGCGGATGGTCAGAGGGAAGCTGAAGAGAAGGACATTGTCGCTGAGCTTCTGGACCTGGCGGAGGGAGACCTTGGCGAGGCGGGCGGTTTGGTCCCAGTCATAGCCGGCCTCCAGTTCGGGATGATGTCCGTGATAGAGCCACTGGTCGAAGAACTGGTCGAAGGAGCGGCCGGAGAGTTCCTCGATGACGGCGCGGAGGTCCTCGGTGACGACGCTGCCGTAGCGGTGGCGTTCGAGGTAGGTGCGCACGCATTGGCGGTAGAGATCCGGGCCGAGCTGGGCGCGGAGCATGTGCAGGACCCAGCCCGCCTTGGGATAAGCCAGGTAGCCGAACATCTCGCTCGGGTTTCGGTAAGTGCGGCGGACGATGGCCGTGGTGTCGTCCGCGATGCCGGTGATCATCCTGGCGCTGCCGTAGAGCTCGTAGAGCATCGCGTCGCGCCCGTGCTTGTGGCCGTTGTAGAGGGCCTCGTAATACGTGGCGAAGCCTTCGTTGAGCCAAATGTGGCTCCAGTCCTTGCAGGTGACCAGGTCGCCAAACCATTGATGGGCCAGTTCGTGCGAGATGAGGCCGTCGCTGTCGCGCAGGTTTTCCGTGGCTTCGGTGAAGAGCGTCCAATCGGTGAGCGTGGTGGCGCTGGTGTTTTCCATGCCGCCGGCGACGAAATCGTTGACGCAGACCTGGTCGTATTTGGGCCAGGGATAGGGGACGCCGATTTCCTGCTCGAAAAAGGCGAGCATGTCGGGCGTGTCGCGGAAGGAGGAGGCCGCCTCTTTGCTCTCGGAAGGCGGCGTGTAGAAGGCCAGGGGGATGTCGCGGTGTTTGGCCTCGAGCCTCTTGAAATAACCGGCCACCAGCGTGATGAGGTAATTGGCGTGCGGCTTGTCCTGGGACCAATGGACGGCCACCAGGCCCGTGGCGGCGCCGCGCTTCTCCTCGACCAGCCGGCCATTCGAGATCACCGTCATGCCGGCCGGGACGCGGCAGGTCACTTCCGAGGTGAACTTCACGTTGGGTGAATCGAGGCAGGGATACCAGTGCCGGGCCTCGATTTCTTCGCCTTGGCTGAAGAGGTGCGTGTCCCCGGGCAGGTAGCCCTGCTCCGGAGTCCGGAAATAGAGCCCTTGCCTGGGTTCGGCGCGGTAAGCCACGGTGACGCTGATTTCGCGGCCGGGGGGCACGGGCGCAGCGAAGGTCAGGACAATGTTGTCGGCCGTGACCTGCCATGCCTCCAGCTTCTCAGTGGCGGTGACCGAGCGCACGTCCAAATCCACTGCGTCCAGCTTGAGCTCGCGGACGGGCCGAACCACCGGCCGGAACCGCAGCGTGGCCTGGCCCTCGATCGTGCGCTGCTTGAAGTCCGGCGTCACGTCCAGCGCCAGGTGCATCATCTCCACCTCCCGGTCCGGCGCATACTGCCGCCCGGAGGGCGGCTCAACTGGGGCCAGCGACCGGGCCGCCCACCAGCACTTGAGCAGGCCGGCCTGGTCGTCGGCCCGCGCTAAAAGTCCAGCCGCCAGGATAGACAAGAGGATAGCCGGCAGTCTCTTCACGCACAGAATCATGCGGGTATGCTCTAACACACCCAGCCCGCGCGGAAAAGCGCAATTCGATTCACTGGGCTTCGTCCCGGCCTGCCTCGCGGACCTGGATCAGGCGCCGGAGGGTGATGAGGCCCAGCGGGGCGATCGACGTAGTCAGGGCAATGATCAGCCACAACGTGGCGGCGTGGCGTGGGCCGGTCTCCGGACAGAACCTGGCCAGCAAGACGCCGGAGAACATGGCCACCGGGAGCTTGGCAAGGAAGAAGGGCAGATAGGAGAGGGACATATAGGAGCCCTCTTGTCCCTTGGGCGCGATGATGGCGGCATATTCGTAGAGCCGGGGCGAGTAAATGGATTCTCCCACCGACAGCAGCACGATGAAGAGGAAGATCATCACGTAATACGGGCTCGACACTGCCCGGGACACCGGGGCGGTTCCGGGCCAACTCGGATGGGAATGCATCTTCGAGGAGGCGCCGGTTCAGGCGGGCCAACTTGCTTCCGCTCGGTGGCCTGGCCGATTGTCCCGGGGCCCGCTCCCGAGGCGCCAGGCCCTGGAAGCCCGGCCTGCGGTCGAGCGGGCCGCTCTTGATGAGCTTGGACAGGTCCTCGGTCAGTGCGACGCGCAACGGGTGCGAGGTCCGCGCCAGTTGGCCGCCGTAAGCATCCTCCAGCAGCAGGCGGTTCAGCAGCACGGTCTGGTTGGGCAGCGCATCCGCCCTGCCGCGTTGCGGCCCTTTGACCAGGAGTGCCTGCGCGCTCCCGGACAAGCTCACCGCGGCAAATCGGTGCTCGTCGTAGAGGCCCTTGCCGTTCAGCAGCCGATTCAACTCGTTGGCCAGCAAGGCCCCTTGCTCTGACGCCGGGCACTTTCCGTCTGCCAACCGCGCCCTGCTCGAGGGCCGGAACTGGGCCCAGAGCCAGGCCGAGACAGGCCGGGTGGCCGCCTGGGCGTCATCCCGCAGCCTGGCGGCCAATGCAGCCGCGTCGGAAATGTCCGAGGCTGCAAAGAGCGCGGAACTTGGGTGCGGCTGGGTGGAGGCGGGGCGCGCGGGCAGTCCCAACTCCCGCCGCAAGAGCGAGCGCGTGGGTCCCGAGAGGGCCTGCGCGAGCGCGGCTGAGGCGGCGTCTGAGGGGGCCTGCAGCCTGGCGGCCAGCGCGGGCAGGTCCCGGAAATCGTCCGGTGAAAACCGCGTGTCGCCGCCCAGCCAGACATTGGCGATGGCATGGCCCAAGGAGCCGTCGGCCAAGCCCTGGAACCAACGCGGAGGCAAGGCCATGAAAAAGACCGAGGCCGCGGCGACGGCGCTGCCCAGGGTGACCATCCGGTAGGCCGAGACCCTCTGGGCCAGCGCCCCGACCACCGGCACCAGCAGGACGATCAGCACCGAGTTGATCGCGAAGAGCCGGCCCAGCGGCGCGCCTTCCCCCAACTCGCGGATGCCGAACTTGGGATAGGTGTAGTACATATGGATGAAAATGAGCCTCACAAAGGCCGCCAGGGCCAGAAAGGCCAGGAACTTGTAAAAACCGCTCTGGCCCCATAACCCGGCGAAGATCCGCAGCGTGTCGCGCAGGGCCTGGCGCGTGGTTGAATAGAGCGCCTGCAGAAAATTCGTTCCGCGGCGCCCGGACACCCCGGGGGTGATCTTCACACCGGCGTCTGTCGCCTCGACCCCCTCGCGCAGGGTAAAATACACCACCGGCAGCATCGAAAGCTCGATCAGGAAACTGATCAGGAAAAGGACCCGGTAGGTCGTGAACTCCAGCCCCAGCCAGGGCAGCGTCCAGTGGCCGTGCGGTTCGCCCAGGCCCTGGCGGACTGCGTTGAAGATGTAGTTGGCGGCGAGGAACCCGAGGTTCTGCATCGCGTAGAAGACGGCGAAGGCCATCGAGCTCTGGGCGGTGGTCGAATAGCGGCGCACCGCTGCCACCAGCACCGGCACCCCCAGTGCCTCGCCCAGGGCCAACGGCAGCATGCCCCCCGCCAGCGCCAGCCAGGTCACCCCGCTGAACGCCATCACCCCGCGCGACGTCACCGTCACCACCAGCCCCAGCAAAATCGCCTTGCGCAGCCCAATCGCGTCCGTCAGCGACCCCACGAACACCGTGAACAGCGTCATCGCCGCCGACCACCACGCCACCACCGCCCCCGCCCACTGATCGCTATAACCCAGGTCCGACGAGAGCCAAAGCACGAACGTGGTGTTCATCACGCTGTAGGCCGCGATCCCGACCAGCTTGGCGGCAAACACGATCCACAACTCGCGCGGCGCCCCCGCCAGGACCCGGAACCGGCTCAGCAACGGCTCTCTGGGATGCTCGAACATCTGGCCGCAGAGCATATCCGGCCCGCCCCGCCCGCGAAAGAACCAAACCGGCCTGGCATGGGCAGGTTCCAGGGCCGTTGACAAAGTTGTAGCGCAGGTTTCCAAACCTGCTGAGCCTTTTGCAAAAGTCGGAAAGTTGCAGGATTCTTGAATAATCTGGTCGGCAGATGGATCAAACCACGCATATGCCTGACCTGCCTGACCTGTGGCAACACCTCCAACGCCAACTTTTCCCGGTTTTGACCGAGGAACTCGGGTCCTTGGGGGCCAAGGACCAGCAATTCGTCGAGGTAATTTCGCTGCTGCCTTTGGGACGTTTTCTGCTTCGTTACGAGGGATGTGGGCAGGGGCGACCTCCCCATGAGCGGGTCTGGGTGCTGCACGCCTTTATCGCCAAAGCCGTTTATGGATTTGCCACGACCGAAGCATTGATCGATGCCTTGAACGCTCGCCCCACGCTGCGGCGGCTCTGCGGCTGGGAAAGCTTGGGCCAGTTGCCGGAGCGCTCGACTTTCTCGCGGGCCTTTAGCGTGTTTGCCGCCGACGAACTGCCGCAGCAAATCCACGCGGCGTTGGTGGAGATACACTGTCGGCCCAAGCTGGTGGGGCACATCAGCCGGGACAGCACGGCCATTAGTGTGCCGGAGCGCAAGGCGACCAAGCCGGAGATGGTCGCTCCGCCCCCTGGCAAGGCCGGCGGCCAAGAAAGGTGAGGTGCGCCCGCCTCGTACGAAGCTGGAGATCCAGATGGCCCGCTCGCTGGAGCAGAACCTGGCCGACCTGCCGCGGGGATGCGATATAGGGTGTAAGACCGATGCCAAGGGTTACAAGACCTGGTGGCGAGGCTACAAACTGCACCTGGACGTGATTGACGGGGATATTCCCATCGGTGCGGTGCTGACCAGTGCCAGCCTGCATGATAGTCAGGTTGCTATTCCCCTGGCGCAGCAGAGCGCCCAACGGGTTCAGGCGCTCTATGAACTGATGGACTCGGCCTACGACGCGCACTTCATCAAGGACTTTTGTCGGGGCTTGGGACACGTGCCAATTATTGATCCCAAGGAACGGGAGGGCTTCGTGCCGCTGGATCCGGCGGAGCGCCAACGCTATAAGCAGCGCACTGCCAGCGAGCGAGTTAACGGCCGGCTAAAGAGGAGTTTGGGGCCCGGACGGTGCATGTGCGAGGAGCCGCCAAGGTCATGTGCCATTTGATGTTCGGAGTCTTGGCGGTTGCCACCTTGGGCATCTGGGCTCGCTTGTGTTGACATCCCCACTTTCCATGCCAATGGCCCGCGCTCCACCAGGGGCGTGATGGGAGGCGTATCGCCTGAGAACCCCTGCCTGCCGGCTTGCGGGCCGTTTTCGTTCCAAGCGGGGCGCCAAGCCAGTTCAATGAATAGACACCTGCCTTCCCAACGTCCAACCCTGGATCGACTTTGTCTCCTTCCTCTTTCGTTTTGCAAAAGGCTCTGCTGTATCGCCGATTTCCAATCGGCAGGGCGTCGGCATGTCGAGCGCCCCCGGTTTGCGGACGGCCTGCGGGTTTGGAAACCTGCGCTACACTGGCTTCAAATCCAGCCAGAAGCGGCTCCCGTTGCCCTCCTCGGATTCCACGCCCGCCTTGCCGCCCATCCGGTCCATCACCTTGCGCACCAGTGCCAGCCCGATGCCCGTGCCTTCGTAGCTCTGGTGCCCGCGCGAGAACATATCAAAGACACGCGGCTGCACGGACGTTGGTATCCCGATGCCCTCATCCTCAACCCAGATGCGCACCCACCCCTCCCGCCGTTCGGCCCGGATGCGGATTTGCGGCCTCTGGCCCGGCTTGGCAAACTTGACCGCGTTGCCCAGCAGGTTCGAGAAGCACTGGGTCAATCCTGCTTCGTTGCCCATCACCGGCGGGATCTCGCCCTCAATCTCAACTTGCGCCTTGGACGGCTGCAATTCCGGATACGAATCCAGCATCCCGCGCAGCAGCGCCCCGGCGTCCACCGGCTCCAGCGGCAACTCCTGACGCACCGTTCGGCTGTAATTCAATGCGTCCACAATGAGCGAATCCATCCGCTTGGCCGATGTGGCAATTCGCCGCAAGAATCCCTTTGGCTCCTGCTCGGGGCAATCCGCGCACGTCTCCGTCATGACCTCGGCAAACCCCTGCACCGCCCTGAGCGGCGCCCGCATGTCATGGGTGATCGTATAGGAGAAATGTTCCAACTCCCCCACCAACTCCCGCAGCTTGGCCGTCCGCTCCGCGACCAACCGCTCCAGCTCCGCCTGGAATTGCTTTCGCGCGGTGATGTTGTCGAATACCGCAACGAAGTGCTCCTTCCCAGGACTATACACGGCGCCCGCGAGCCAGATTCCCAGCGACTCCAGATGCGTCTCGAACCTCTCGGGTTGCCCGGTCAGAGCCACTCGCCCGTAAATGCGCAACAACTCCGGGTTGGATTGGTGGATGCCCGGGATAACCTCGCTAACCTTCTTTCCAGTCACATTCTTCAAGCCCGTCAGCCGTTCGAACGCGCCGTTGACGTCCAGATAGACGAAATCTTGCGGTGCGCCCTTCTCGTAGAGCATCCGGCAATAGGCGAAACCATCGAGCATGTGCTCGAAGAGCGACCGATACCGCGCCTCACTCTGCCGCAGCGCCTCCTCGGCCCGCTTGCGCTCGGTGATGTCCCTGCCGTAGAAGTTGACGTAATTGCGCTCGGCGATTGGCAGCAGGTAGAACGAAAGCTGGCGCTGGCCGAGGCCGATTTCCAACTCCTGGGCCGCCCCGCTTTCCAGCGCCCGGGTCGCCGCCTCCTGCACGAATGGCGGCGTCCGGCTGCCCACGGCGCAGTGCCACTCCGCCAGCAGGGTCGCGGCGGACCGGTTGGCAAACAGGACCGTGCCGTCCCGGGCTGCGCGCAGCACGGGGGCGGGGTTCTCCTCGGGGAACAATGCGATCTGGCGCAACTCTGCCTGCGCTGCCGCCTGCGCCTGCGCCGACCGGCTCAGTTGCGCGGCGATGAGCCACAGCAGGGCTGTGAAGATGATCACCAGGGCGAGGATAAGAATACCGGTCCCGACCGTCGTGCCAAACAGGCCCCATCGTTGGCCCTGCACTCGAAGAAATCCCAGCACCAGAGGAATCAGCACCACGACCGGCAGCCATTGGCGGAACAGCCGGCCCCCGGCGTCCTTCCGTCCAAGCACCGCCAGCGGCCCGGTCTCCTTCGCTGTATTCGGTGCCATAGTCTCTCAAGAAATCAAAGTCAGGCCCGCCCCGTTCAATCCCTGCGTCCCGCGCGAATTGCTTTCTGCTGGGCGATAAAGGCGATCCCGCCTGGCAAGATGGCTTCGATGACATACCGGTCGAGATCGTCGCCAAACTTGTTGTCTCCCACCTGGATTAGTCCTTGTTTGGCCAGGTCTCCAACGATCTCCGGGGGAAATCCGCACTGGCGCCAGGTTGGTTTCACGCCAAAATACAGCATGTCGCGAAGGCGGATGAGAATTACAAGTTTGTCCGGATCTGTCATGGCTTCACCACATAGAAACCTGCGCATCGTCCGGGGGTCTCGCCGCGACGGACCCGTTCAGACGCGCGCCCAGCGCGACTATGTTCATAATGGCGGCGGTTTTCAAGCACTAACTGAATTGACACACGATGCCGGGCGCATCTCGCCTGTACCACCGCCAGGGCAGGAGAAACGGGACATTGTCCGGGCAACGCAGGTTCATCCCGGAGGGATGAAAGACGGTAGCCGGGGGTCGAAGCGTAGCCAGACCCCCGGTCCAAGGGTGATACGTCTCTGCATCCCGGAGGGATGCCAGAAGGCAGCTCGGGCGCCCGCACGCTGGCTTCTGGCACCCCGTTCCGGGGTGCAGGATCCTTCCCGCCGTTGACCGGGGGTCACCGCTGCGCGGCGACCCCCGGCTACCCTCTGGCAACCCTCCGGGTTGCCGTGGGGCTTGGCAAGACTGGTCTCCAGATTTCGGCCTCTGCCTTCGCTGAGCGATTGAATTGACACGCGGCGCAGATTGGCGCAGCATCCGGGCTCATGAACGATGAGGCGCAACCGTCGCGGGCGCTGAGCCGCCGCGGATTCATTCAGGCCACCGCCCTGGCGGCCACTGGGGCGATAGCGGCGATGGCCGACGCCCCGGACACCGCCGCGGCGGCAGAGCCGGCCGCGGCACCTGGGGCCTCGTCCGCTGCCGCCCCACTGCCGTGCGGGCGCATCGGCAAGGCCAGCATCAGCCGGCTGTTGCTGGGCGGGAACCTGATTAGCGGCGGGATGCACGCGCGCGACTTGAAATACAGCGGCGCCCTGTTTCGGGCCTACGTGACCGAGCAGAAGCTCATGGAGACGTTGCGCCTGGCCGAAGAGCACGGCATCAACACGGTCTTCGAGACGGGCGCGTCCTACGTGGCGCGTTACAACCGGGAGTTCCGGGGCCACCTGCAGATCATTCCCCACATCGAAGTATCGGCCGGCCAGACCCCGCAGGCGCTCTCGGACCACATCCAAGCGCAGGTGGATACGGGCGCGGTGGCGTTATACGTCTGGGGCGTCTCGGCGGACCGGTTGGTGCAGGCCGGGGCGGTGGACCGCATTGGGACGGCCGTCGAGATGGCCAAGGCCCATGGTTTGCCCGTGGGTGTGGGCGGGCACTCGCTGCTGGTGCCGATGGCTTGCGAGAAACACAAGGTGCCCTGCGATTTCTACGTCAAGACGCTCCACAGCGACGATTATCCTTCGGCGACCCCCAAGGCCTTGCGCAAGGAGTTCATCTGGCTGGACGGCGGCCAGGGATGGTACGACAACATGTGGTGCATCAACCCGGAGGAGACCATCGCCTTCATGAAGACGGTCACCAAGCCGTGGATTGCCTTCAAGGTGCTGGCCGCCGGGGCCATTTATCCGCGCCAGGCCTTCCCATACGCCTTCAAGAACGGGGCCGACTTCATCGCCGTCGGCATGTTCGATTTCCAGATCAAGGAGAATTGCGAGCTGGCGCGCAAAGTGACCCGCCTGGTGCAAGACCGCGAACGCCCGTGCCGGGCCTAGAAGTACCCACCACTATTGGCACAGCCTTTGTCCCAGCCTTTGTCGCAGCCTTTGTCGCAGCCTTTGCCGAGAAGCGGGGCATTCGACAAAGGCCGCGACAAAGGCCGCGACAAAGGTCCGGAACCCGCATGAGTGCCCTCCTCAAAACGACACGTCCCAGAGTTGAGCGGAGCGCTCCAGTTCGATCAGGGCTTTGGCGGCGTCGGCCAGGGCATCGTTGAAGTTCTGATGGATGCTGTTGGCGGTGCGTTGCGCTTCCAACAGATCCAGGAGCGTGGTCTGGCCGTGTTCGTAGCCGAAGCGTTTTGCGGCGAGGACCTTGTCGGCCCCTTTGAGGAGTTCGCTGCGGAACTTCTGCACCCGTTCGGTCATGAGCCGGTAGGCGCCAAGGGCCTGGCGGACCTGCACCTCGGTCTTGAGTTCGGCGGCTTGGACCATCGTCTGCGCCTGCTCGGCGGCCAGGCGGGCGGATAGGATTTCGGCGCGTTGCCCGTGCCAGAGCGGCAGGGGCGCTGAAAGGCTCAGCCCGACCATGCTGTCGTGCTCGGTGGGGGCCACGAAGTTGTCCGAGGCGCTGGTGTAGGTGTAATTGACGCCCAGGTTCACGTCGGGCAGGCGGCCGGCCTTGGCCAGCCGGACGGCGCTTTGGGCGCTGTCGCGGGCGTGGCGCAGCGCGATGAGATCGGGCCGCTCGCGCAGGGCGTTGGCCAGCAACTGCGCCGGGTCGAATGAACGAGCTTCCAGGTCCAGCTTGCCCCGCACGATGAAGGTGGTCTGCCCGCGCTGCCGGCCCAGAAACGTGTTCAAGGCCAGTTGGGCCGCTTGAGCATCGTTCTGCGCGTTGAGCAGGTCGTTTTGGAATTGGAGTTCATCGAACGCGGGACTGGGTCAGGTCGGTCTCGCTGATGTCGCCCGCCTCCAGGCGGCGGCGTTGGGCCAGGACCAGTTGGTCGAGGTAGTCGGCGGCCTTGCGTTGCTGTTCGAGGGTGCGCTGGGTGGCCAGCGCCTCGGCATAAGCGGCGGCGGCGTCAAGTTTGAGGTTGCGCAGGAAGTCCTCGAGTGTCGCGGCGGCGGCCCGATAAGTGTGATCGGCCACCTGGATGCGCCACTTGCGCTTGCCGAAGTACTCGATGGGTTGCTCCAGGCCAACGCTCAGCGGCTCGGCCATTCTTTGAGACACCAGGCTGCCGTTGCGGTCCGGCAGGGTCCGGTCCCAATTGCGCGCGTCTTTGGCGCCGCCCAGGTTGAGCGTGGGGTTGGGAAACTCCTTTGCGATGGCCAGGGCGGCTTTGGCGATAGCAACGTTGTAGCGTTGGGCGGCATAGTCGAGATTGGCCTGGGCGACCTCGCCGAGGAACTGCTCGAAGGTGATCTCATTGGTGGCCGGCACGGAGTTGGTGACACTCCAGCCGGGCAGCGGCGCGCCCGGGTGGCTGGCTGGGGAGACGGAGAGGTCTGCGAGCGTGGGGGAGGAGGCGCCGGCGATCCGGAGGCAGGCCAGCGCGAGAAGGGCGGCAGTGGTCGGCAAAAGAGCTGGGAGTCTCATAGCTGGCCTCCAAGGTTTTGAAATCATGCACCGGGACGATGAACCAGGCGGGCGTCGCCCGGCGCGAAGCGTTTTGGACTGCGGCAGTCCTCTGCCGCTTTGTCCCTCCGACGCGACCGAAAAGCGCCAGAGGACTGGCGCAGTCCAAAACCTGCGGATTTGTCGACGATTCATGGAGACGTGGGTTTGACGCGCAAATCACCTCCGGTTGGCGGCAGGGGCGGCCTTGGCCAGCGCCCGTTTTTCCATGGTGTAATAGACCGCCGGCAGGATGAGGAGTGTCAGGGCGGTGGCGGAAACCAGGCCGCCGATAATGACCGTGGCCAGAGGGCGCTGCACGTCGCTGCCGATGGCCTGGGACAGAGCGGCCGGCAGCAGGCCCAGGGCCGCCACCGCCGCGGTCATCAGGACCGGGCGCAGCCGCTCGCGGGCGCCCCGGCGGACGGCGTCTTTGAGGTCGGGCTCCAGTTCGCGCCAGCGATTGAGGTTGGAAACCATGATGACGCCATTCTGGACGGCCACGCCAAAAAGGGCGATGAAGCCCACGGCGCTGGAGACGTTGAGGGTCATGCCCCTGCAGTGCAGGGCGGCCAAACCGCCGAGCAGCGCCAGCGGGACCGTCAGCAGAATCACCCCGACATGCCGGGCCTGGCCGAACTCGGCATAGAGCAACAGGAAGATCAACCCCAGCGCGGCCGGGACGATGAGGGCCAGCCGGGCTTGGGCCCGCTGTTGGTTTTCAAACTGGCCGCCCCAGCTCACCTCGTATTTCTCGTGGTCGTATTTGAGCTGGCTGGCCAGGGCGGGCTGGGCCTGGGCCAGGAAGGACGCCAGGTCGCGCCCGCGCAGGTCCAGCTTGACCGTCAGATGTCTGCGGCCCATTTCCCGGGCGATGGTGCTCTCGCCCGGGCCAACTTTGATCTCGGCAACCTCCGACAGGGGGATACGGGCGCCGCCGGGTGAGGAGATGGTCAGGTTGGCGATGGCCTCCGGGTTGCCGCGCACCGATTCGATGAAGCGCAGGGCCACGTCGTAGCTCTTGTCCCCCACGAACACACTGGTCACGGCCTTGCCGCCGATGGCGGTTTCGATCAAGTCGCCCACGTCGGCGACATTGATGCCGAAGCGGGCGGCGGCCCGGCGGTTGATCTTGATCTGGAGCTGGGGCAGGGGCGGCTCCTGGTCAATGGCCACGTCCACCGCCCCCGGTATGCCCTGGAGGAGGTTGGCCGTCTGCTCGCCCAGGCGCCGGACCTCGGTGAAGTCATCGCCATAGATCTTGACGACCAGGTCAGAATGGGCGCCGGCGATCATGTCATTGACCATGTCGAAGATCGGCTGCGAAAAGCCGAAGCGCGTGCCGGGCAGTTGGGCCTGGAGCCTGCTGCCCATGCGCTCCAGCAGCGCCTGTTTGTCCCCGCCCCATTGCCGGTAGGGTCGCAGCCCCACGCAGCACTCGATGTGTGAGAACGACCAGGGGTCCACGCCCGCGTCGTCCCGCCCGGTCTGGGTGACCACGGAGTCCACCTCGGGGAAGCGGCGCACGACCTTGCGAACGTCGCGGGCCATCTCGGTGGCCTTCTCGATTGAGATGCCCGGCGGCAGGCTCACCTGCACCCAGATCGAGCCCTCGTCCAGGTAGGGCAGGTACTCGCGTCCCACGGTGGCTGCCAGAATCACCGCCAGCGCCGCTGCCGCAAGCCCGGGCAGCAACGCGATGCGCGGCCGGGCCACGATCCGCACGAGCAAGGCGTCGTAGTGCCGGCGCAGCCATTCAAAGGCGGGGTTCTGCCAGGTCTTTCCCGGCCGCCCGTAAGTCAAGTAGGTCAGGGCCGGAATCGCGCCCAAGGCGAAGAGCAGTCCGCCTAGCAACGCATAACCAATCGTAAAGGCCATCGGCGTAAAGAGCTTCTTCTCGACGCGCTCGAAGGCGAAGAGCGGCAGGTAGGCGGTGGCGATGATCAGGGTGGCGTAAAACATCGGCTTGGCCACTTCCAAGGCGGCCTCGCGCGCAGCGGACTCAGTCAGCCCCGCCTCCGGGTGGTTCTCGCGCCGCCGCAGGATGACCTCCATCAGCACAATCGAGGCGTTGACGATAATGCCAAAGTCAATCGCCCCGAGGGACAACAAGTTGGCCGGGACATGGGTCAGACCCATGAGGAGGAAGGCGAAGAGCAGCGAGAAAGGGATCGTCAAAGCCACCAGGAGCGAGCCGCGCACGCTGCCCAGGAAGAGCACCAGCACCAGCACGACCAGGCCCATGCCTTCCAGCAGCGTGCGGCGCACGGTGTGGAGAGTGGTCTCGACCAATTCGGTCCGGTCCAGGTAGGGCACCACCTTGACCCCGGGCGGCAGCAGCCGGGTGTTGAGTTCCTGGACCTTGGCGTGGATGCCCTCCAGCACGAGAGAGGGGTTCTTGCCGCGCAGCAACTGGACGATGCCCGAGACCGCGTCATCGTTATCGTCCTTGCCCAGAACGCCCTTGCGCGCCAGCACCCCCAATTGGGCGCGGCCGATGTCCTTCACGAAAATCGGCGTGCCGCCCTTCTGCGTGACGACGATGTCCTGGAGGTCGTCGACGCGGGTGATGGCGCCCAGCCCGCGGACCACCAGGCTCTGCTGGCCGCGCACGATGACGCTGCCGCCCGAGTTGACGTTGTTGGCTTGGATGGCATCGGCTACGTTCTTGAGGGTGAGGTTGTATTGGGCCAGCCTGTACGGGTCAATGAGCACCTGGAACTGGTAGTTCTCCCCGCCGAACGGGTCGATGCCGATGACCCCGGGGACCTGCTTGAGGCGCGGGACGACCACCCAGTTGTTGAGGTCGCGCAACTGGCGCGGGCTGCGCAAGTTGGACTCGACGGTGTAGCGGTAAATCTCGCCGGTGGGGGCGGTGACATTATCCAGCCCGGCCTGCACGCCAGGAGGCAGCGCCACGGTGTTGATGCGCTCCCGGATGCGCTGGCGCTCGAAGTAATCCTCGGTGCCGTCCTCGAACACCAGGCTGATGAGGGACAGCCCGAAGGTGCTCTTGGAGCGCATGACGTGCAGCCCGGGGATGCCGTTGAGTTCTCGTTCCAGCGGGATGGTAATCTGCTGCTCGACCTCCTCGGCGGCGTGGCCCGGATACTGTGTGATGACCTGCGCCGTCACGTCCCCGATGTCGGGGTAGGCCTCGATCGCCAGTTGCTTGAGCGCGTAGAGGCCAAACACGGACAGGCCGATGAACACCGCCAGCATCAGCCACCGGCGGTGAAGGCAGTAAGCGACAAAACGGCCGATCATTGGAAGAGGACTCCGTCTCCAGCCAGAATGCTGGCCCCGGCCTCCAGTCCCTTGGCGATCACGATGCGCTCGCCCACCTGCGGACCCACCAGGACCTCGCGCGGCTGGAGCGTCCAGGGCTGAACCTCCTCGAAGACGAAGGCGCTCTGCCCCGACTGCACGATGGCCGCGGCCGGCACGGTCACCCGCGTCTCCGCCACGCCCAGGAATTTCACCGTCGCGAACATCCCGGGCTTGAGGCGGCCCTGGGGGTTGGCGAACTCGATGCGGACTTTGGCCACTCGAAGCTCGGGGTCGATCAGGCCCCCGATGAACAGGACCTGGCCGGTGAACACTTCGCCCGGATAGGCCCCCAGCGAGGCCTCGATGCTCTGGCCCTTGCTCAGGTGCCGCAAGTCCTTCTCCGGCACATTGGCCGTCAGCCAGACGGTGGACAAATCAGCCACCGTCATCAACGGAGCGGAGACATCGTTGCGAAACTCCCCGCTGCCCGAGGTCATCTCCACCACCTGGCCTGCCAGCGGTGAAAAGACCTGCAACGGCTGGCCCAACCGGTCCCTCTCAGGGTCCAGCCCATAGACCAGCAGCCGTTTGGTCGCGTTATCCAAGTCGCTCCGGGCCACTTCGTAATCGCTGGCCGCCTGATCCACATCCTTTTGGGCGGCGATCTTGTGTTCCAGCAGCTCCTGCTGCCGTTTCAAGGCGCGAGTGGTCAACTGCACGGCGTTCCGGGCCTTGACGTAATCGTTCTGTCCGGCAAAAAACTCGCTCGAATTGAGCGAGGCCAGCAACTGGCCTTGCGTGACCGTGTCGCCCAGCCGGACGTGCAGCTTGGCGAGCCGGCCGGAGGCGGGCGGGAAGATGCGGGCCAGTTTCTGCGGCTCGGCCTCGACCACCGCCGGGGCGAAGAGCTGGCTTTGGATGCTCTCCCGGCGCGCCGGCTCCAACACCAGGCGCGAGCGCAAGGGGGATTGCCTCGGGATGACAATGAGGTTGCCCTGGCGCTCAAACTGGGCCGCGGGCGAAGGGGCCTTGATTTGCTCGCGCCGGCAACCGGCCAGGGCGCACGTCAGCGCCAGCAGCGCCAGGGCCGGCGCGCCAAGCCCAGGTGGGTTCGACTTGATGCTGCCAATCATGTCGTTTCAATCCGGCCTCAGGCGGGCTGCCAGGCTCACCTTGCGTCACTTCTGGTTCACTTGTTGGGCCAGGTAGTTCTGGATTCCCATCTGTTTGATTTGGTCAAGTTGTGCTTCCAGCCAGTCCAGGTGGGCTTCCTCGTCGCGCAAAATGGATTGCAGCAACTCGCGCGTGCCGTTGTCGCCGATTTCCCCGGCCTGGCCAATGGCATCGTTATAGGCCTTCACGGCTCCAAGCTCGGCAGTATGATCGTCGTCCAGTTGCGCGGCAACCTCCGCGCCAATGCGCAACTCGTTCAAATGGCTGACCTGCGGGGTCCCTTCGAGAAAGAGGATTCTCCCGATGAGTTTCTCGGCGTGTTTCATTTCATCGGTCGCCCGTTTCTCGACGGCTTTGTGCAGAGGGTCAAATCCCCAATTGGCACACATCTCCGAGTGTACCATGTACTGGTTGATGGCCGTCAACTCCTCAGCCAGGAGGACGTTGAGGGTGGCGATGAGTCCGGTATTGCCTTTCATGGAGGCCATGGAACCCGAACGCAAGGGGCTTGTCAATCTGAGAATGGCGCGGGGCAAGACGCGTCAGACGCGTCAAACCGGTCTGAGAGCGCCAAGCCAAAGTCGTACGGCTTAGGCGCCGTGTCGGGCAAACTGTGACAGGGGCGTAGTGGGCTTAGTGACTCGACAGCGTTGCCCGGCGCGCCTAGTATCGGCGGCTGAGCGGCGAAACTGTTGACAACAGAGGAGGGTTGCCCATTTTGCGCAGAATCAGGCAGCCAGCAATGCCTCAGAAAACGACAATGACAACAAAGCCGCCATGGCCGGCCTCAGAGGGGCAGCCCTCCTCCGAGGCCCAGGGCCGGAGCCTGATTCACCTGCCCATTATCCACACCGAGGCCGACCTGGGGGCGCTGCGCCACGCAGTCAAGGCCATGACCGTTCGAAAGCTGGGTAAAGAAGGGTGGGAGCGCAACCTCAACTTGATCGGCCAGGTGTGGACGCAAATTGAAACGGCGATTGGCGGTTGGTCTTTGCCGTACTCGAAGGTGCGTCTCTATCAGGATGGCTTGCCAGTCTGCGGGCGAGAGGCGGAAATCGTGGCGGACCTCGCCAAAGCCGGAAGCCGGAACCATCAGCTCTTGCTTCGCTTGATGGAGAAAGGGGCCATTCTCATGGGGACCGAACCCGCCGAATTGCTGGTGCAGGAGTACCGGCTGGTGAAACAGAGCCTGGAAGCGGGCCACACAGAGCGAGCCGCCCGTCTGGAGGCCCGCCATAGGGCTCTTAGCCGGTCCTTGCTCAAGCAGCGCGACAAAGCCATCGGGGAACGCATCAACCTCACACTGGGGGCGGGCGAGACGGGCCTCCTGTTTTTGGGGATGCTCCATTCTCTTGAAGGGTGCCTGGCCAGGGACATTCGCGTTGCTTGCCCGGTTTTCCCGCCCTTGAACACGAAGGAGCAGAAGCGATGACCATGGAAGCCAGCCGGATTCTTGTCGTGGATGACGAGCAGGACTTCTGCGAGATGACCGCCCGCCTGCTCGAGAAGGAAGGGCTGATTCCGTTGCAGGCTTACGACGGCAAAACGGCTGTGCAAAAAGTCCGGCTTGAGTCGCCCGAGGTGGTCCTTACGGACAAGGTCCTGCCTGACGTGGATGGATTGGACTTGTTGCGGCGGCTCAAGGACTTGGACCAAGACCTTCCGGTGGTGCTGATGACGGGGTACGCCGGGATTAACGGGGCGGTGGAAGCGATACGCGCGGCGGCGCACGATTACTTGCAGAAGCCCTTCCAGCCGCAGGAGCTCATGCGCATCATCCGGCGGGCCCTGGCCGAGCGCCAGCACAACACCCGGTTGAGGCAACTCTCTCGCCAGACCAACCCAAACCACGATCTGACCGATGTCATGGGCGCCAGCGAGGCCGTCGGCAAATTGATTGTGGAAATCAACCGCGTCAGCAGGTCCAATTTCACCGTGGTCATTCTGGGCGAAACCGGGTCAGGCAAGGAGGTGGTCGCCCGGGCCATTCACTTCGCCAGTCCGCGGGCCAGAAACCCGTTCGTCCCCGTGGATTGCGGGGCCATTCCCGAAACGCTGCTCGAGGGTGAGCTTTTCGGCCATGAACGCGGGGCTTTTACCGGCGCGGTGGGTCCCAGGCGCGGAAAGATGGAGCAGGCGCAAGGGGGCACGTTGTTCCTGGATGAGATTCTCAACTTGCCGGTTGGCTCGCAGGCGAAGCTGTTGCGGGTTCTCCAGGAACGGGTGGTGTATCATTTGGGCGGTTCGACCCCCATCCCGATTGATTTGCGCCTGTTGGTTGCGGCCAGCGAGGACCTGGAGGCCTCCGTTGCGGCCGGGGGCTTCCGTCAGGACCTGTTCTACCGGTTGAATGAATTCGTGCTGAGAATCCCCCCCTTGCGCGAGCGCCCGGAAGACATCATGTACCTGGCCAAGCGGTTCCTGGATTCAACCGACCGTGAATTGAACAAGACCGTGCGGGGATTCTCGGCATCGGCGGAGCAGGCCCTGGTCGCCTATTGCTGGCCGGGGAACGTGCGGCAACTCCGCTCGACCATCCGTCGCGCGGTCCTCCTGGCGGACGAGGAGGTGAGGGAAGAGCACCTTGGCCTTGGCCGCCCCGGCGACGGCATCCTTCCTGCTAAGGCCATGGGTGTGAAAACGCCACCCAATGGGACCGAGCTGCCGTTGATGAAAGAACTTGTGGAGCGGGCGGTTGGAGACGTGGAACGTGAGGCGCTCCTGGAGGCCCTGCGCCGAACAGGCGGCAACAAGGCCAGGGCCGCCCGCCTGCTCCACATCGACTACAAGACCCTGTACTCGAAGCTCAAGAAATATGGGATCCACCCGAACGACCGGACCAGCCATGAAAAATAAGAAGAACTCCGACGAGGATCGGCCCCAAGGCGGCTCGTCCATCCACGGAGATCTCCGCATTGACGAGCTGGCCGCGAAGACCGCCGCGTTCAGCGGGGCCGACATCGCGTCGGTCTGCAACGTGGCGGCGCCGCGCGCCGTCCGCCGGGCGATCGCCGCCGAGGCAGCCGTGCCCGCCGGCCCTGGAAGCCCGGCTCAACTGGCGGCTCGGCAACTTGCTGGCCAGTGGCCTCTCCCCTTCGGAAGGGGAGGGCTGGGGTGCAGGGTCTGCCCCGCCCCTTTCCTGAGGCCGTAGAGGGGCGCATCTTGTCCGTACCACCATGCGAGGCCGTGGCGGAACGCCGCCTTCAGGCGGCAGCAGCGTCGGAATGGGCCGCGACCCCGAGCATTCCAACATCTCTCGCATTCCCAAGGCCCTGCCGCCTAAAGGCGGCGTTCCTGGGCCGTGGTGGTACTGACAAGATGCGGCCGCCGTACAGTTCGCCCTTGCTTGGCGCTTTACACTGTTCGCCATCTTGGGTACGATCGGGCTCATGACCCAGTTCGTGAACATCAGTCAGGCGCTGATGGGCGCCAGCCAGGTTCGGATGGGGATGGTCCTTCGGGGGCGGGAGTTGTGCGCCTGCCAGCTCAAGGAATTGTTCGGGCTGGCCGCGTTCACCATATCGAGACACTTGCCGATTCTCCACCAGGCGCGGCGGGTCAAGATGTGCCAGGAGGGCTGCGGGGTGTATTGCTCCCTATGAAGAATGAGAGCGACAGCGCGCTGCTTTTCCCCGCACGCCCTTCCCTGGGGCGGAACGTTCTTTGGGTCGCGTCCGTCGCGCTCATCTATTTCACCGTGGCCCGGCTTAGTACCCGTTTTCATAAATACACTAACGTATTTTGTTGCTGACTTTCCCGGTTTCACATAGAATAGCGCCGCATTGAACGGTACTATTCTATGCCTAAAAAAAGCCCATTCTCTATCACGCTGACCCCGGGTGAACTGCGCGAACTGGAACGAAGAGCGGCGAAATATACGTTACCGTATTTCGAGGTCCTCCGGGCTAAAATGATCCTTATGGCGGCTGAGGGTCTGGCCAACGACGATATTGCTGCTCGCCTGGATACCCGCCGAGAAGTCGTCAGTGACTGGCGTAAGCGCTTCTTCCATGAGCGCTTGCGCGGGCTGGAGGAACTCCCCCGCCCGGGTCGGCCCCGGGTTTTTCCCCCCAGAACTGGTCGTGCAGGTTAAGGCTCTGGCTTGCGAACTACCTCGTCAGCGAGGCCTACCCTTGTCGCGTTGGAGCCTCGCCGAACTAACCGAAGAGGTTTGCCAGTCCGGGCTGGTCGCCCACATCAGCGACACCACGCTCTGGCGTTGGTTGCACCAGGACGCCATCCGGCCTTGGTTTCACCGCTGTTGGATCTTCCCGCGCGACCCGGCCTTCGCCCTCAAAGCCGGGCGCCTGCTCGACCTCTACGAGCGGGTATGGGACGGGCACCCTTTGCACGAGGACGAGTTCGTGCTCTCGGCCGATGAAAAGACCAGCATTCAAGCCCGGGACCGTATTCACCCGACTCGACCGCCACGGCCTGGCCAACCGATGAAGGTGGAGCATGAGTACGCACGCAGGGGAGCCCGCACTTACCTGGCGGCCCTGGATGTGCATCACGCCAAAGTCTTTGGCTGTTGCGAACTCCACAGCGGAATCGCGCCTTTTGATCGGCTGGTCAACCGCGTGATGACCCAACCGCCTTACTCCCAAGCTCGCCGGGTCTTTTGGATCGTGGACAACGGCTCCTCCCACCGGGGCCTTCCCAGCGTGAGGCGCTTGCAGCAGCGTTATCCGCGCCTCCAACTGGTCCATGGCCCAGTTCACGCCAGTTGGCTGAACCAGATCGAGGTCTACTTTTCCATTATCGAGCGCAAAGTCCTGACGCCAAACGACTTCGGCTCCCTGGACGAGATGGCGCATGCGCTTTGGCAGTTTGAGCGCCATTTCGAGACGCTCGCTCGACCGTTCCAGTGGAAATTCACCCGTCGAGACCTGGACCAACTCCTCCTCAAATTAGCTCCCGAACAAGCCACCGCGCTGCCTCAAGCCGCCTGAGAAAATACGTGACCGAATTTATGAAGTGGCGTACTTAGCCTGTTGCTCCGGTTCGAGCCGGAAGGCATTGCGGCCATCTGGCCGCCGGCCGGCATTTTTCTCTCCGCCATCCTGCTGAGCCGGCGCGACTTGAGGCCCTGGCTGGTTGGCACGCTCTTCATCACCGACTGCAGTGCGGAAATGCTGGCGGGCACGCCCTTGCCCGTCAGCGCCATTTACTCGCTGTCATTGACGGGCGATGCGGCGCTGAGTGCCTGGCTGCTGCATCGCTTCGTGGGAGAGCCGATCACCTTCAGAAGGGTTGGTGATGTGGTCCGTTGGCTGGCGCTGTCGGTCCTGCTCAGCAATGCCGTGACGTCGCTGGCGGACGCGGCGGCATCCAAGCTTCTGCCTGGAACCCATTCGTTCTGGATCTCGTGGCAATGGTCGGCCGCCCCCGAAGGCGCCGGCAATTTGCTGGTCACTCCTTTCATTCTGACTTGGGCCGCTTGGGCCAGAACCGCGTCGAGGGCCTGGAATCGGCAAAGGGCGTTTGAAGGGGCGGCTCTGTTCATCCTGCTGGCTCTGGTGAACTTTGCCGTCTTCAGTTCTCTGTCCGGGCACAAATTGTTCGCGATTTTTCTGCCCTACGCGACCTTCCCGTTCCTGCTGTGGGCGGCCTTGCGTTTCGGAGTGCGCGGCGTGGCGACGGCCATGATCATCCTGGCGGCGATTGCCGTCACGTTCGCCGTGTGGGGCCGCGTCCCGAGTTTTTCCTTCGCTCCCGGCGTGCTCAATGATGTGATTGTCGCGGAGTTGCTCCTGGCCATCACGGCGGTTCCCGCGCTGCTCCTGGCGGCGGCGCTCACTGAGCACCAGCAGACTCATAACGCGTTGCGGGAGAGCGAGGCGCGGTTCCGCGCCATCGCCGCCCACACCCCGGACCACATCGTCATGCAGGACCGTGACCTGCGTTACCAGTGGGTCGTTAATCCGCAGCTTGGCCTCACGGAGGCGGACATGATCGGAAAGACGGAGCAGGACTTCCTCGGAAAGGAGGATGCCGAGAAGCTCACCGCCATCAAGCGGAAGGTGTTGGAGAGGGGCAAACCGGCTCGGTTGGAGATGCCGCTTCGCAACTCGTGGGGTGAGACCGAGTTCTTCGAGGGGTCTTACATTCCGAAGTTCGACGCGATGGGCAAGGCCGACGGCCTCATCGGGTATTTCCGCAACATTACCGAGCGCAAGCGAGCGGAGGAGGCGCTGCGGCAGAGCGAGGATCGGCACAGGACAATCCTCCGGACGGCCTTGAGCGGATTCTGGCGGGCGGACCTGCAAGGCCGTTTGCTGGAAGTCAATGACGCCTATTGCCAAATGAGCGGCTATAGCGAACGGGAACTACTGGCCATGAGCACTCCCGACCTGGAGGCCGTCGAGACGCCCGCCGAGACCGCCGCCCACGTGCGAAGACTCCTGGCACGAGGCAAGGACCACTTTGAAAGCCGGCACCGCCGCAAGGACGGCAGCAGTTTTGACGTAGAAGTCAGCGCCCAGTACAAGCCCGCGCAAGGAGGGTACGTAGTTGTATTCCTGAGAGACATCACCAAGCGCAAACAGGCGGAGGAGGCGCTGCGCGGGCTGTCGTTGCGGTTGAGCAACGCCGAAGACGCCGAGCGCCGGCGCATCGCCCGCGATTTGCACGATTCCACCGGCCAGAAGCTCGCCGCGTTGAGCATGTCCGTCGGGTTGCTCCAGGACGCCACTAACGCCCCCGGGGGCAAGGCGGACAACATGTTCGCCGACTGCCTCGCGCTCATCGAGCAATGCGCGCAGGAAATCCGCACGCTCTCCCACTTGCTGCACCCGCCCTTGCTGGATGAACTGGGGCTGGCTGCCGCGATCAGGAACTGCGTCGAGGGTTTCTCCAAACGCAGCGGCACGCAGGTCATTTTCGACGCGCCACCCGCTCTCGAGCGGTTGGCCGGTGAGGTCGAGATTGCGCTGTTCCGGGTTGTGCAGGAAGGCCTCACCAACATCTACCGGCACGCCGGCGCCCGAGCGCGCGCATCGGCCTTGCTTGCGATGCGGAGCAGGTGACGCTGGAGGTGCGCGACCAGGGCCGCGGCATGTCCGCGGAGACACTCCAGGCCATCCGGGTGGGGAGTAGTTGGCTGGGCGTCGGCATTGCGGGGATGGGGGAGCGGATGCGCCTGCTCGGCGGGCGACTGGAGATCGAGTCTGGCGGGCAAGGCACGACGATCCGTGCTATTGTTCCCCGGGGAGAGGAACCGACTGAACAGCCATTGACCATTCCCCATTAACCATCCACTATTGGACCAGACAATATGAGCGAGAGCAACGAAACCACTTTGCTGGAGCGGGAACTGGCGGCCACCGTGCGGGCGGGTTTGTTCCGCAACGAAGCCGAAGCCGTGCGCGAGGTGCTGGACACGTTCTTCACGGCCAAGCCTCAGTACCGGATCGAAGCCGCGCTGGCAATGTGGAAGGCTGACGAAATCAGCCTCGAGCGCGCGGCGGAGATCGCGGGCATGAACTTCTTCCGGTTCCGCAACCTGATGATCCAACGCGGGATCAAGGTGGTGGTGGAGGTGGATGAGAAGCGCGTCCGGGAGCAGTCCAGGAAGATTCGCGACCGATACATGTGATCCTCGTGGACACCAACATCCTTTCCACCTTCGCGCGGGTGGACGAGTTGGAGTTGCTGTTCCAACTCTTCGGTCGGTCCCCGCTGGGGCTGACGTCCGCCGTGCTCGCCGAGTTGAACGAGGCCCTGGCCCACGGGTGCGCCTGGCTCGAACAAACCAAGGGCCTGCGGAACCAGGGGCGGCTGGAATTGGTTGTCGCGGCCCCCGAGGAAATCCAAGCTCGGGAGGCGATGCCGGTTTCGCTGGGTGCCGGAGAGGCCGAGAGCATCGCCATTTGCCAGGCGCGCGGTTGGGCTTTTCTGAGCAACGACAAACGCGCGCGCAACTTCTGCACCCAGGCCGGCGTGGAAGTCTTCGACTTGACCGAGCTGCTGGGGGCGCTCTGGGAATGGCGAGTGCGTTCGCCGCAGTTCGTGCAGGAGCTTTGTGCCCGGATGGAAGCCGCCGAGGGCATGACCATTCCGAACAAGGAGGCGATTTTCCGAAAGTGACGAGGGGCGGGAGGACGCATGGACCATCAACCATCAACGATAAGAATCCTGGTTGCAGACGACCACGACGTGGTGCGCGAGGGGCTGAGGACGATCCTCGCCGCGCGCGCGGATTTCCAGGTGTGCGGGGAAGCCGTCACCGGCCGCGAGGCCGTCGCGAAGGCGCTGGAGCTCAAGCCGGACGTGGTGATACTCGACTTCAGCATGCCGGAGCTGAACGGCCTCGAAGCCACGCTCCGGATTCGCAAGGCCCTGCCCGGCACCGAAGTGCTCATCCTGACCATGCACGATTCGGAGATGCTGGCGCGCGCGGTGTTGGCGGCGGGCGCGCGCGGTTTTTTGTTGAAGACAGACGCAAAGCGGCAGCTCGCCACGGCCATGGAGGCGCTGGCGCAACATCTGCCGTTTTTCACCGGCCCCGCTTCTGCGCTCTTGCTCGATGCGTTCCTGCATCCCGGCGAGCACCCCGCGCAGGCGGGCGCCCCCGCCGACCGACTCACGCCACGCGAGCGCGAGGTCGTTCAGCTCATTGCCGAGGGCTGGACGAGCAAGGACATCGCGCTCGAGCTTGGACTCAGCGTGAAGACCGTGGAAGCGCATCGGGCCAACATAATGCGCAAGCTCGACCTGCACTCGGTCAGCGAGCTGGTGCGCTACGCCCTCCGCAACGAGATCGTGCAGGCGTAGGGGCAGGTGACGGGTGAGGGGTGACGGCGACGGGTGACGGAACCTCGCGTTGCTCCTCACCCGTCACCCGTCACCTCCGCCGTCACCCGTCACGCGTCACCCCTAAGGCGTTTTCCCAGAGATTTTTCCATCGCCAACGTAGGGAATCCCTCCGATTGCCCCTGCGTAACGCGTGCGCGATGCTCGAGCCTCGAGGGTGCCAGAGTATTTCTGGTGGATAACGAAGATGAATTGCGCAGGGCGACGGGCCGTGTCTTGCAGGCCGAGACACATCCGGAGAGCGCGGCTCAACTGGTGGCATCCTTCGTGCTGTGGCAATGACCACCGAAATGCAAACCGCGAACAACGAGTCACCTTCGCTCGCAGCGCCTGGACGAAGAGAGGCTCTGGTTAGAGAAAGCAGCTCGCGTTGCCAAACTCGGCGCCAACCACCTCCGGAACGCATTGACCTCACACTGGGGGCGGGCGAGACGGGCCTCCTGTTTTTGGGGATGCTCCATTCTCTTGAAGGGTGCCTGGCCAAGGACATTCGCGTCGCTTGCCCGGTTTTCCCGCCCTTGAACACGGAGGAGCAGAAGCGATGACCATGGAAGCCAGCCGGATTCTTGTCGTGGATGACGAGCAGGAGTTCTGCCAGATAACCGCCCGCCTGCTCGAGAAGGAAGGGCTGATTCCGTTGCAGGCTTACGACGGCAAGACGGCTGTGCAAAAAGTCCGGCTCGAGTCGCCCGAGGTGGTCCTTGCGGACAAGGTCCTGCCCGATGTGGATGGATTGGACTTGTTGCGGCAGCTCAAGGATTTGGACCAAGACCTTCCGGTGGTGTTGATGACGGGGCAGGCCGGGATAAACGGCGCGGTGGAAGCGATGCGCGGGGCGGCGCACGATTACTTGCAGAAGCCCTTCCAGGCGCAGGATCTCATGCGCATCGTCCGGCGGGCCCTGGCCGAGCGCCAGCACAACACCCGGTTGAGGCAACTCTCTCGCCAGACCAACCCAAACCACGATCTGACCGATGTCATGGGCGCCAGCGAGGCCGTCGGCAAATTGATTGTGGAAATCAACCGCGTCAGCAGGTCCAATTTCACCGTGGTCATTCTGGGCGAAACCGGGTCGGGCAAGGAGGTGGTCGCCCGGGCCATTCACCTCGCCAGTCCGCGGGCCAGAAACCCGTTCGTCCCCGTGGATTGCGGGGCCATTCCCGAAACGCTGCTCGAGGGTGAGCTTTTCGGCCATGAACGCGGGGCTTTTACCGGCGCGGTGGGTCCCAGGCGCGGAAAGATGGAGCAGGCGCAAGGGGGCACGTTGTTCCTGGATGAGATTCTCAACTTGCCGGTTGGCTCGCAGGCGAAACTGTTGCGGGTTCTCCAGGAACGGGTGGTGTATCATTTGGGCGGTTCGAGCCCCATCCCGATTGATTTGCGCCTGTTGGTGGCGGCCAGCGAGGACTTGGAGGCCTCCGTTGCGGCCGGGGGCTTCCGTCAGGACCTGTTCTACCGGTTGAATGAATTCGTGCTGAGAATCCCCCCCTTGCGCGAGCGCCCGGAAGACATCATGTACCTGGCCAAGCGGTTCCTGGATTCAACCGACCGTGAATTGAACAAGACCGTGCGGGGATTCTCGGCATCGGCGGAGCAGGCCCTGGTCGCCTATTGCTGGCCGGGGAACGTGCGGCAACTCCGCTCGACCATCCGTCGCGCGGTCCTCCTGGCGGACGAGGAGGTGAGGGAAGAGCACCTTGGCCTTGGGCGCCCCGGCGACGGCATCCTTCCTGCTAAGGCCATGGGTGTGAAAACGCCACCCAATGGGACCGAGCTGCCGTCGCTGAAAGAACTTGTGGAGCGGGCGGTTGGAGACGTGGAACGTGAGGCGCTCCTGGAGGCCCTGCGCCGAACAGGCGGCAACAAGGCCAGGGCCGCCCGCCTGCTCCACATTGACTACAAGACCCTGTACCTCGAAGCTCAAGAAATATGGGATCCACCCGAACGACCGGACCAGCCATGAAAAATAAGAAGAACTCCGACGAGGATCGGCCCCAAGGCGGGGCGTCCAACCACCTGGGGGGGATTTTGTCCGGCTTGTCCGGCCTGGTGGAGAAACTCAACGAATTGGCCAACACAGGAGAAGAACTGCGCCGCGAGGGAGAGATCGGCGGCGGCGGCAAGGAGATCAAGGGCATTTACGGCTTTACGGTCAAGGTTGGTTTAGGCGGCCAGACACCGCGCGTCGAGTCGTTTGGGAACATCCGCACCGACCAACAGACTGGCCGGGCCGTGGTCCAGGAAATCCGGGAGCCGGTCGTGGATCTTTTCGAAGAGAAGGACTGCCTGCTGATCGTGGCGGAGATGCCGGGGATCAGCGCGCAGGATGTCCAACTCGAGGTCAAGGGCGACGTGCTGACCCTGGCGGCGTCCAAGGGGGAGAAGAAATATCGCAAGGAGGTCCTGCTGCCCGGCAGCTATCCACGGCAGAAGATGCGCCTGGCGTGCAACAACGGGGTGCTGGAGATCAAGTGCTTCAAATAGCCCCGGCCGGGAGGCGGGTGTCATGGCAAAAGGCGAACCGAACTCGTTAAAACTGAAGGTCACCGAGGCGTTGGGAAAAGACGTGGGACGCGCCCTGGCCCGGATGGGCCCGGAGGACATGGCCCGGCTCGGGGTTGAAATCGGGGATGCCGTGGAGATCGCGGGCAAGCGCAGGACCATCTGCAAAGTGATGCCGGCCTACAGGGAACTCCGCGGCCAATCCCGCGTCCAATTGGATGGCCTGGCGCGGGAAAACGCCGGCGCGGGCCTCGATGAGTTTGTCCAGGTCCGCAAGACGTCCGTCCGTCCGGCCCAGCGCGTTACGCTGGCGCCCTTGACGATCGTGCCGGATGCGCGAGACCTGCATTACATTGGCAGCCTGGTGGACGGCTTGCCGGTGCAGGAAGGCGATCTGGTCAGGGTGGCTTTGTTTGGGAGCCGTTGCGCGGATTTCAAGGTGGGAAGCACAATGCCCGCCGGGGCGGTGCTGATCAACCCGGCGACCGAACTGGAAATCGGCAAAGCCGAAGTCAAGGAACGGGGCCGGATGGCTGTCGCCTACGAAGACATTGGGGGGCTGAGGCTCCAGCTCCATCGGGTCCGCGAGATGATCGAGCTGCCCCTGCGCCATCCCGAGGTGTTCGATCGGCTTGGCATCGAGGCCCCCAAAGGCGTGCTGCTCCACGGCCCGCCCGGCTGCGGCAAGACCCTGATCGCGCGCGCCATTGCCCACGAAACGGAGGCCAATTTCTTCTCGGTCAGCGGGCCGGAGATCATTCACAAGTTCTACGGCGAGAGCGAAGCGCACCTGCGCAAGATTTTTGAGGAGGCCGCGCGCCGGGGGCCGAGCATCATTTTCCTGGACGAGATCGACGCCATCGCCCCGCGGCGCGAGCAGGTGGTGGGCGAGGTCGAGAAACGTGTGGTGGCCCAACTGCTGGCCCTCATGGACGGCCTGACCAAACGCCAGAACGTCATTGTCATCGGAGCCACGAACATCCCCAACGCCCTGGATCCGGCGTTGCGGCGGCCGGGCCGGTTTGACCGCGAGATCACCATCCCCATTCCCGACCGGACCGGGCGGCTGGCCATCCTGGAGATTCACAGCCGCGGCATGCCCCTGGGCCAGGACGTGGATATGAACCGCCTGGCGGAGATCACCCACGGTTTCGTCGGCGCGGACTTGGAGGCGCTCTGCCGGGAGGCGGCCATGCTCTGCCTGCGGGAGCTGCTGGCCGAGATCGACTTTTCCCTGGCCAAAATCCCTTACGACCGCATGGCCGCGTTGGAGGTGCAGATGGAGCATTTCCTGGCGGCTATGCAGGAGGTCGAACCCTCTGCCATCCGGGAGGTGTTTGTCGAGGTGCCCAACGTGCGCTGGACCGACGTTGGCGGGTTGGCCGGCCTGAAAGAGCAACTTATCGAAGCCGTGGATTGGCCGCTCAAGTACCCGCACCTGTTCGCGCAGGCCGGGGTGCGGCCGCCAAAAGGGATCTTGCTGGCCGGCCCTCCGGGCTGCGGCAAAACACTCCTGGCCAAGGCCGTCGCCACCGAGACCCAGGCCAATTTCATCTCCGTCAAAGGCCCGGCCTTGCTCTCGAAGTTCGTAGGCGAATCTGAGCGCCAACTACGCGACATGTTTCGCAAAGCCAAGCAAGCGGCCCCCTGCATCATCTTCTTCGATGAGATTGACTCCCTGCTCCCCGAGCGCGGCTCCGGTTCCTCCGACTCGCCGGTGACCGACCGGGTGCTCAGCCAATTCCTGGCTGAACTGGACGGCATCGAAGAACTCAAAGGGGTGCTGGTGCTGGGGGCCACCAACCGGCCGGATCGTCTGGACCCGGCGGTCCTGCGACCCGGCCGGTTCGATGAAGTGGTGCAGCTTCCGCTGCCCGATGCGGCGGGGCGCCGGGAAATTTTCCAGGTCCATCTCCGCGGCAAGCCCCTGGCGCCGGAGATCCGCATTGACGATCTGGCCGCGAAAACCGCCGCGTTCACCGGGGCCGATATTGCGTCGGTCTGCAACGTGGCGGCGCTGCGCGCCGTCCGCAGGGCGATCGCCGCCGAGGCAGCCGTTCCCGCGGCCGGCCCTCGGACCCGGCGGCCCCGGAGTGCCCTGCCCCGGGCAGCTCGGGGCCGGAGCCGCAAGCCCCGGTGAGGGCGCTCATCACGGCGGAAGATCTGGCGGCCGCCTTGAATGGAATCTCACATGGCCGTGAATGAAAGTCCAACCACCGCCTACTATCTCTACGGGTTGGCGCGATCTGACCTTGCGCTCGATGCCACGGCGGCCCCATTGCGCGAGTCTGCCGGCCTGCCGGCGAACATCGCGCACACAACCATCCTGGGAGGTTGTGGAATCGACGGAGAGCATTCTCCCTTTTGTTGGCGCCACGGAGACCTGGCGGCGATCCTGAGCCTGGTTCCAAGAGACGAGTTTTGCGGACCGGCGGCCGACTCCAGTTTTCGAGACCTCGCCTGGGTGGGGCCGCGCGTCTGCCGGCACGAGGCGGTGCTGGAACAGGCCATGTCCTTGGGCTGGGTCTTGCCGGCCCGGTTCGGCACCTTGTTCTCCTCCTTGGATGTCCTGGGGCGGCACCTCGAACGCCATCACTCGAGGATCACTTGTTTTCTGGAGGCCGTCGCAGGCGGCAAGAATGGGCGGTCAAAGGGGCGCTGGACCGCACTGGGGCCGAGGAGGAGTGCGTGCGGCGCGTGCTGGCGGAGAACGAGGCGGCGCCCGCGGCATCGCCCGGGCTGGCGTACTTGCGGGAGCAGCAGACGCGCCTCCAGGTGAAGGCGCAATTGGCAGACTGGCTGGCTGGAGCCTGCAGCGCCGCGCTCGCCCAATTGCTCCCGCTGGCCTCGGAGATGTGTGAGCGAAACGCGCCTTCGCGCGAGATTTCCGGGACGCCCCAGGAAATCGTTTTGAACTGGGCTTTCCTTGTGCCGCAGGGTGCCGCCGCCGCGTTTCGGGAACAGGTCGAGCGCCTGAACGCCGGCCAGGGCCTGCCCGGCCTGACTCTGGCGGTGTCAGGTCCGTGGCCGCCCTATAGTTTCTGTCCTGCGCTCGAAGCGGAGCCTGATTGTGCGAGCCTCTCTATTTTGGGAGAGGCTCTCAGCAGGGGGCGGGCTTCCTAGACCAGGGAATTGGTTCCATGGCGCCGACGCCATGGTCGCGAAGGAAACCGTGAAACTCAGCGGGCAGGAACCTCCAAAGCCCCCCGAACAACTTAACCTGTGCCGGTTTCTCGTCTGGGCCGGGACTTTGGCACGGAGAAGGCTTAAGAGAGCGAGGTGACAGACCCTCAGGTAGCTCCTGGCAAAAGGGACTGTCTTGACAAGAACAAAGCAACAAAACAATCGAAGCAGATATGGCAAAAATCGCAAAATCAACTGACTCATCGAGTCTGGCCGAGGTGGTGGACCGCATCCTGGACAAGGGCATCGTCATTGATGTCTGGGCCAAGGTCTCCCTGGTAGGGATCGAGTTGGTCTCCGTTGAAGCCCGCGTCGTCATCGCATCGGTGGAGACGTACCTCAAGTACGCCGAGGCCATCGGACTGACGGCGACAGCGGCCGCCCCGGCTTAAATGGGGCAGCACAATCACCTGTGGGGCGGGACAGCCCGCCGCTTTCCCGCCCCGCCAGGTTAACGAATTCCCAAATCCAGCAGGAAAGGCAGTGGAGCCATGATTACTAACTTAACCAACGATATGATCCGGTTGTGCGGTGAAATCGCCACCGCGCGCGACAGCCGAATGGTGCTGCGGAGCAACCTCACACAAAGCACTGCGGACCTCAAAGACAGCGTATCCCGGGCGCAAACCGACCTGCGGCAGGCACGGGCGGAGAGCGCGGACAGGACGCGGACTGAACTTGGCGGCTTCGTCTCGGGCGTGAAGGAGGCTGTTGCCCAAGTGACCCAGACAGTGGCCGAGTTCCGTGAGGAGGTGAAAGGAGACCTGGCGGGCGCCCGCCGCGCCTGGTCCGGGAGCGGGGCGGCACCCGTTTCCTTTGAAGCCGCCCCTGTGCCGAAAGACCCCGCGCCTGCAGCCAAAGCGAAAAGGAGAAAACACTAACGGTTCAGGTGTGGGGCAGACCTCTGGTCTGCCGGTTCACGGAGCTTCCGGCTCCGTGTCCCTGGCAGTTGCGAGGCTCGGGGCCAGAGGCCCCTGCAACCCCCGATGCATCGGGGGAGGTCTGCCCCAGGTGTCCCCACCTGAACATTTGCCTTTTCGGTATCGGTATGAATGACAGCGATTTGAATCACCGATTGAGGGAAGACCCGAATGGGAAACCGGAAACGGTCCTTCCGGAACCCAGCGAGGGCTTTGTCATCACGCCGTTTGTGGAGGACATCAGTCGGCGGGCTTTGACGTATCTGGCAGCGGGCTACCCGGTTCACTTTGCCGGCGCGGCGGGCACCGGGAAAACCACGCTGGCCTTTCACGTGGCGGCGCAACTCGGCCGGGCCGTGAGTTTGATCCATGGGGATGATGATTTCGGCAGCGCCGATCTGGTCGGGCAGGACAGCGGTTACCGGAAGCACACCCTCATCGACAACTACATCCATTCGGTGGTCAAGACCGAGGAGGAAATGAAGTCCCTCTGGCTGGAGAACCGGCTGACGATGGCCTGCCAGAATGGAGACACCCTCATCTACGATGAGTTCAACCGGTCTCGGCCCGAGGCGAACAACCCCTTTCTGAGCGTCTTTTCCGAAAGGATCCTCAACTTGCCGAAGCTCCGCCGCTCCAACGGCGGCTACTTGCACGTGCACCGGGAATTCCGCGCCATTTTCACCTCCAACCCGGAGGAGTACGCCGGCGTCCACAAAACCCAGGATGCCTTGATGGATCGCCTGATCACCATCCCGTTGGCGCACTACGACCGGGAGACGGAGATTCGAATCACCCTCGCCCGCTCCGGCATTGGCCGCGCGGACGCGGAAATCATTGTCGACCTGGTGCGGGAATTACGGCAGGTCGGCGTGAACAACAGCCGCCCGACGATCCGGGCCTGCATCGCCATCGCCCGCGTTCTGGCCTTGCGCGCGGTTCACGCCCGGCCCGATGAGCCCGTCTTCCAATGGGTCTGCCGCGATTTGTTGAGTTCCGAAAGCGCGAAGGTCACCCGGGGCGGCCAGTCCATCATGTCCCAGAAAGTCGAGGAAGCTCTGCTCAAAGGTCTGCGCACCCAACCCGCTTCCCCGCGAAACAACTCCCCTCGCCAGCAAACCCCCAGCGCAGCCAAGGAAGGATCCAACCCATGCCCCCTCCAAACAGAGTCATCCGTGGCGTAACCGACCTGCGCACTCACGCCCGCACACCCGATCAAGTCCTCGTTCCGTATAAGGCCTACATGGCGATTACCGCCCTGGAGATGGAAACCTTCCGGCGTGAAACGGAACGCCGGAACCTGATCACTCGCCTGCAAAGCGTCACCGCGCGCCTGCGGCGCATTGACGCGGAAAAAGCCGCGCTTCTCGCCCGGCTCAAAGAACTTCCCGCGCCCCAGGCCGGCGCGCGGCGCCTCTCCGGCGTGAGTACACGCAGGGCCGGGCCCGTCGTCGGGTTCAAGTTTCAGGTACTAGGCAAAGCGCAGGCAAGCACCCCTCGACAATAGACACCAATAGACACGACAAGCTATGAAGATTAACTGTGTTTCCTGCGGGCACAAACTCGACCTGGACGACGCGTATGACGACTATGCAGGCCAAGTCAAGTGCTTCGCTTGCGGCGCCCTCTTGGAGATCCAGCTCGAGGCCGGCAAGCCCAAGTCGATCAAGCAGGCGCGGCCGCGCGTCGATCAAGCGGGGGTGAAAGATGGCGCGCCCGCCGGACGAGGAGGCCTGAGCTATGCTTAAAGCGATGCTCCCGTTGAAGGGTGCCGCCCACCTTCGAAGTGGGCGGCAGATCAAGAGCTTTCGCTCCGGGGGAACCTCCACCGGGGTGTCGCCAGGCTCGTTTGGACCGCGGGCGGATCGGATTCGAGTATGAGCGGTTGATTTGCCGGGAGAGGCGTCGCCGCTGGTTCAGCCAACAGTGGAGCCGGCGTCGCAGACCCATCGCTTAAGGGAAGGTATGGTCATGCCAAGCGTTGCGTCTCCACTTGAACCGGCGGCGAAAAGGCGGCGCCCTCTGCGCTTTGTGAGGGTAGTGGCCTGCGGTTACTGCCAGGGCCGCGGCGCAGACCCCAAGTACGGCCCGGCCAGCCGCTGTCCGGTCTGCGGCCCCGCCGGCCGGATCCACGTCGCCCCTCCCGTGGTCACCTGCCTGCGCTGTGGCGGCTTGGGCCGCGAGAACGGCGACCTGACTTGTCTGGCCTGCAAAGGCACCGGGGTGGGGCAAATCCGGACGGAGGCAGCCGCTTGTGCCAAGTGCGAACAGACGGGCGAAGAGGGGATCTTCTATTGCCTCCCGTGCAAGGGACAAGGTCTCGTGTAAGTGCTGCCAGGATAGGAAACTCATGACAACTATGCGCGCCATGCCCAACCACGTCTCTCAAGAGGATGGAAAGTACCTTTACGCTATCATTGGAAATGGCCACGACCGCAGCTACGATGTCGCTGGCATTGACGGTCACACCGTTTACAGTGTGACCTGCGGCCGGGTGGCGGCCGTGGTGAGCGATTGTTCCCGCGATAGAATCCGCCCGGAACGTTCCCACCTGGCAGCCCATAAGGAAGTCCTGCGGCGGCTCATGCTCCAGAGCACGGTCTTGCCGATGGCCTTTGGGATCATAGCGAGCGATCTCCGAGCGGTGAAACGAATGCTCGGGCTGAATCTGGAGGCCTTCTCGGAACAACTGGAGCGCGTGGCCGGGAAAGTCGAGATGGGGCTGCGGCTCGTGTGGGACGTGCCCAACATCTTCGAGTATTTCGTTGACCAGCACGCGGACCTGCGGGCGGCGCGCGACCGCTTGCTGGGGGGAAACCGCGAGCCGCGGCAGGAAGAGAAGCTCGAATTGGGGCGGTTCTTCGAGCAGCTCCTCACCGAAGACCGGGACGCCCACTTCAGCGAAATCGAAGAGGCGCTGGCCCCGTGCTGCGACGCCATCAAGCGCTCGCCTCCGCGCCAGGTCCAGGAGGTGATGAACCTGAGCTTGCTGGTGGAGCGGGAGCGCCTGAAGGAGTTCGATGAGGCTGTCTTGGCTGCGGCCAGGCGGTTCGACAACAACTTCGCCTTCGATGTCAACGGCCCCTGGGCGCCACATAACTTCGTGGAAATGAACCTCCAGTTGGGCAACGCCAACCACGTCGAGCATTATGCTCTTCATTGACACACTCCTGCTCTCCCCAATCTACGGGACGATTTGGGCCGCCCGCCAGGTCCACAATGCCATCAAACAGGAGCGGGCGGCTGAACCGGCTCGGATCACCGCCCAGTTGAGCGAGCTTTACATGATGCTGGAGACCGGGCGGCTGACCGAGGTGGAATTCGATGCGCGCGAGAAGGTGCTGCTCGACCAGTTGGACCGCCTCCAGGAGGCAGAGAGCCGCCGGGATGAGGAAGGAAAGTGACATGAGCGCGCCCGTGCCATCCTTTCTGGCGGACCCGGGACTCAGACTCTTGCCTCTTCGGCGGCAAGGGTGGCGTGGGGAAAACTTCCTGCGCCACCGCGGCCGCGCTGAAACTGGCCCGGGACTCTCCCGGCCGGGCTTATCTCCTGGTCTCG
This sequence comes from uncultured bacterium, assembly GCA_963749495.1. Taxonomy (GTDB): domain Bacteria; phylum Verrucomicrobiota; class Verrucomicrobiia; order Limisphaerales; family UBA8199; genus CAVQND01. The sequence goes on along the minus strand of CAVVMW010000005.1, from coordinate 459,879 downwards.
ACGGATCCGGCCCACTCGGTGATGGACTGCCTGGCGGGCTGCGCCCCGCCGCCGAACCTGGAGGTCACCGAGTTGGACGCCCAGGAATGCCTGGCTGCCTTCAAGCGCCAACACAGCCCGAAGCTCCAGGAAATCGCCGCACGCGGGACATTTTTCGATCAGCAAGACATCAAGAGCTTGGTCGATCTTTCTCTGCCGGGTCTCGACGAGTTGATGGCCGCGCTGGAAATCGCCCACTGGATCGAAGCCAGCCCCCATCAGTGCATCCTGGTGGATACCGCGCCCGCCGGCCACACGCTCCGCCTGCTGGCGATGCCTGCATTGCTCCGCAAATGGATCGGCACCTTGCACGCCTTGCTCTCCAAGCACCGTTATCTGAAGAAACTTTACACCGGCTCCGAGCAACTCGACGAGATCGAGCAGTTCCTGGTCGATCTGGCGGCTGCAAACCACCGCCTGGAATCCCTGCTCCGGGATGCCGCGCGCTGCCGGTTCGTGCCGGTCATGCTGGCTGAGGAGATCAGTTACCGGGAGACGTGCAGCGTGCTGGCTGAACTCAAACGCATGGAAGTTGCCGTGACTGACATCGTGATCAACCGGCTCTACCCTGAGAACCGATGCCGGGTCTGTGGTGAGGGACGGGCCCTCCAGGCGCTGACCTTGAGGAAGGTTTTCCAAGACCCCAAATTCACCGGCCGTGCCGTGTGGGGAGTGCCGCTTTTCCGTGAGGAAGTCAGAGGAACCGAGCAACTGCGGGCGTTTTGGGCAGGGGTCACCCGCCTCACTGGGGTTCGCACCCCTTCCCAAGCGCCGGCCAACACCGCGCCGGCTTGCGTCCAAGGGGGTGCGGAACTGCCCTCGATCACCCCCACTCTGTTGCTTTTCGCCGGCAAAGGGGGTGTGGGCAAGACCACCTTGGCTTGTGCCACCAGCCTGCATTTGGCCCAGGAATATCCCGGCCGTGAAGTGCTCTTGTTTTCCACCGACCCTGCCCATTCGCTCTCCGCCTGCCTGAAAAAACCCGTTGGCCCTGCGCCGACGCCGGTCTGCCCGGGCCTTGCCGCTTTGGAGATTGATGCCGCAGCCCAATTCAACGCCCTCAAGCGGCTTTATGCGGAGGAACTCAAATCGTTCCTTCAGTCCATTTTGGCCGGCCTGGACCTGGCCTTTGACCGAGAGGCCATGGAGAGACTCCTGGACCTTGCTCCCCCGGGCTTGGACGAAGTCATCGCCCTGACGCAAGCCATGGAGTTTCTCCAACAGGATGGTTACCAGACCTTGGTGCTCGACTGCGCACCGACCGGACATCTCATCCGTTTGCTGGAAATGCCGGACCTGATCGATTGCTGGCTGAAAGTCTTCTTTAGCCTGTTCCTTAAATACCGGCAAATCTTCCGGCTGCCCCGGGTTGCACAACGACTGGTCGAGGTGTCCAAGCAACTGAAACACTGGCGAACCCTGCTGACCGACTCGAGCCGGTGCGCACTCCATGCCGTCACCATCCCGACGGTCATGGCTTTCGAAGAAACCAGAGACTTGATGGCGGCTTGCCAAAGGATGAAGATCCCTGTGCCAACTCTCTTTCTCAACCTCGTGACTCCCCCGAGCGCCTGTCCCCTCTGCGCGGCGTTGCGCCAGCGGGAATCGGTTGTGCTGGAAGCATTCCGCAAGACCTTCCCCTGCGTCTCCCAAGTCCTGGTCTGCCGGAGCGGAGAACCTCGTGGCTTGGATGCGCTGCGCGCTCTGGCTCATGCGCTCTTCGAAGCTCCGGCCGGCATGTGCTTGAATTATGCGTGACCTCGGGCTTCAACACCAACGGCCGGTGTCCTTGTGCGACGCGCTAGACCGAGTGCTCCACACCGGCGTCGTGGCCCTGGGCGAAGTGACCATCTCGGTAGCCGACATCGACCTGCTCTACCTCGGCCTGCAATTGGTCATCAGCTCCATCGAGACGGGGCAGGAGCCGGGTGGCGCGGGCGATGAGCGGCCCAAGCCCGGACGCGTGCTGCGCGGTGGCGCGCAGCCGCAGTGGGGCGCCGCCGGCGGGGCGTATCCCGACACTACCCCCGGAGTGCGCCCGTCCCCGGGCGCAGCGGCGACGGCGCGGGCAGGCGCGCCGCAGGTACTCGACCACTGCGCTGGCTGCGGACGCCGCTGCGCCCGAGGACGGGCGCACTCTCCATGAACCGCCGAATTCCGAAGGTTTTGGACTGCGGCAGTCCTCTGCCGCTTTCGCGTCCCCAGGGTCCAAAAAGCGGCAGAGGACTGCCGCAGTCCAAAACGCAAGCGCGGCAGGCATGCCAACCCGGTTCATGGTCCCAATGCACCATTCCGAAATCGTGGAGGCTCCCCCCGGCGTGCGCGCGTCCCCGGGCGCAGCGGCGACGGCGCGGGCAGGCGCGCCGCAGGTACTCGACCACTGCGCTGGCTGCGGACGCCGCTGCGCCCGAGGACGGGCGCACTCCGGTCCGGCCCCGGGCGGTGGGGGCACTGTCGGGATGCGTCCGCGCCGGCGCTGCCCCGGAGAAAAACGGGCTGGGCCAACTCGTCCTGGCGCTGATCAGATTGCTGCACGAACTCCTGAAGCGCCAGGCTGTGCGCCGCATGGAAGCCGGTTCGCTGAGCATCGCCGAAATGGAAAGGCTCGGAGTCACTCTGATGCGGCAGGCGCAGGAGATCGAGCGCATGGCCAAAGACCTGGGCCTGGAGCTGGACGACCTGAATCTCGACCTGGGCCCGCTGGGCAGACTCTTGTGACACGATGACCCCGCAATCGCACATCCAACACGCGACCAACGGCGCGACGCTCGCCGATCTGCTCGAACGCATCCTGGACAAAGGCATCGTCATTGCCGGCGACATCAAGGTGAAGCTGGTCGATATCGAACTGCTAACCATTCAGATTCGATTGCTGGTCTGTTCCGTGGACAAGGCCAAGGAGATTGGCGTGGATTGGTGGGTCAACCACCCTGCTTTCTCCCGTCACCAGCAAGACCAACTCTCGGACTCCGTCCTCAAGCTCGAACAGCGGCTGGCTCGAATGGAGGCGGCGGTGCCCGCGACCGCACCGGTCGGAGGATCCAGTGCGCCCTGATCGCGCGGGTGTTTCCGTGACTATGCGCTCCGGCCTTGCAGCCATACAATCGCGCACGAGGCGCTGATGAACCTGTTCGCCATGAAGTGGTTTCCAGACCTGTCTGCCCGGAGGAAGCGGGCCGCAGAGGCGCTGCGCCTCGCCCACCAACAATCCCGGCGGTTCATAGATTCCAGCGCCTATAACCGCAGCCTGATTGAAGCCAGCTTGGATCCGCTGGTGACCATCGGGCCGGACGGCAAAATCACCGACGTGAACGCAGCAACCGAGGCCGCGACGGGATTCTCCCGCAAGCAGTTAATCGGGACAGATTTCTCGGACTATTTCACCGAGCCCGCCGCCGCCCGGTCGGGCTATCAGCAGGTCTTCCGGGAAGGGTCGGTGCGGGATTACCCATTGGGGTTGCGGCACCGGGACGGGCGGATCACTTCGGTGTTATGCAACGCGACCGTCTATCGGGATGGAACAGGCCAGGTGGTCGGGGTCTTCGCGGCCGCTCGGGACATCGGCGCGCGCACGCCGGCGGAGGCGGCGCTCAAACAAAGCCTCGCGGAGCTGGGCCGCTCCAACAAGGACCTGGAGCATTTCGCCTATGTGGCTTCGCACGACCTGCAGGAACCGCTGCGTGGAATCGCCAACTTTTCCGAATTGCTGGCCAAACGGTATGCCGGGAAACTGGATGCCGATGCCGACGACTTCATCGGGTTTATCGTGGACGGGGCAAACCGGATGCAGAAGCTCATCGACGATTTGCTCACTTACTCCCGCGTGGGCACCCGGGTCACGCCGTTTGGGCCGGTGGCGTGCGAGCAGGTGCTCGCGTCTGCGCGGTCCAATCTCGAAGCCGCTATAGCCGAGAGCGGCGCAACGATTGCTCACGACCCGCTCCCCACGGTCCAGGGCGACATGGCACAGCTCGTCCAGCTTTTCCAGAACCTGCTCGGCAATGCCGTCAAGTTCCGCCGCGACGGCGAGCCGCCGCGCATCCATATTTCGGCGGCACTGCAAAATGGCGAGTGGACCCTGAGCTTCCGCGACAACGGCATCGGCATCGATCCGCAGTTCTTCGGCCGGCTATTTGTCATCTTCCAGCGGCTCCACAGCCAGGACAAATACGGCGGCACCGGCATCGGGCTCGCCGTGTGCAAAAAGAGCGTCGAGCGCCATGGCGGCCGCATCTGGGTCGAATCGGCCCTCGGCCAGGGTTCCACTTTCCATTTCACCCTTCCAGCCATTACCCCGTCCCCCGTATGAGCATCGAGACCAGAGTTCGTCCCATCATCATCCTGCTCGTGGAAGACAGCCCCGCCGACGTGCGTTTGACCCGCGAAGCCCTCAAAGACGGCAAGGCAGTCAAGACGTTGCAGGTGGTCGGGGATGGCATCGAAGCGATGGCTTGCCTTCGCCACGAAGGAAAGCACGCGCGATCGCCCAAACCGGATTTAATTCTGCTCGACCTGAACCTGCCGCGCAAAGACGGGCGCGAGGTGCTCGCCGAAATCAAGAAGGACGACGAGCTCAAGCGCATTCCCGTCGTCGTGCTCACCACCTCGACGGCCGAGGAGGACATCATCCGCTCCTACAACCTTTGCGCAAACGCTTACGTGACCAAGCCGGTCGGCCTGCAAGAGTTCCTGCGCGTCATTCGCGCCCTCGAGGACTTCTGGCTGGGCGTGGTGACCTTCCCGCCCAACGGCAAGACCCCCCTCGCGCGATGAGAGTTCTGCTTGTCGAAGACAGCCCCGCCGATGCCCGCCTCATCCGTGAGATGCTCGGAGAGGCGCCGCGGCACGCGTTCGAGTTGGGAGAGGTGGGAGAATGGGGCGCGGCCCTGGCCGCGCTTCGTGATGCGGCCTGGGACGTGCTGCTGCTGGACCTGGGTCTGCCCGACTCGCAAGGGCTGGAGACGCTGGCCCGGGCGCAGGAACAGGTTGCCGACCGGTTCCCCATCATTGTCCTTACCGGCCTGAGGGACGAGGAGGCCGCCCTCGAGGCGGTCCATCGCGGGGCCCAGGATTTCCTGGCCAAGAGCAGCCTGTCCGCCGAGTTGCTCACGCGCGCGCTGCGGTATGCCGTCCAGCGCCACCGCGCCCAACGGGCCCTGGCCGAAAGCGAGGAGAGGTTCCGCTACTTCTTCGACCATTCGCCGTTCGGCAAGGCCATTACTCTGCCTTCGGGGCAGATGCGGGTCAACAGAGCCCTCTGCGAGATCCTGGGCTACTCCCAGGACCAATTGTCCATTCGCACCTGGCGGGAGATCACTCATCCGGAGGACATTGAATCCAGCGCCAGGCTCATCGATTCACTGTTTGCCGGCGAAAGAGACTCGGCCCGTTTCACGCAGAGATTCATCCATAAGGACGGGTCCATCGTGTGGGCGGACGTCGGGATGGTTTCGCGCCGGGACAAGCAGGGCAAAACATCCCACTTGATGACGGGCGTCATTGACATCACCCGGCGCAAGCAGGCCGAGGCGGAGCTCTGCAAACTCAACGAGGAACTCGAAAAACGCGTCCATGACCGCACCTCCCAGGTTGAGGCCGTCAACTGCGAACTGGAGGCCTTTTCCTACTCCGTCTCTCACGACCTGCGCGCCCCGCTCCGGCACATCTGCGGCTTTGTCGGCCGGCTCAAGAAAACCCTCGGCCCCACCCTCCCCGGCCAAGCCCGGCACTACCTGGACCAGATTGCCGATGCGGCAGACCAGATGGGGCGCCTGATCGACGATCTGCTGGTCTTCTCGAGGATGGGCCGCACCGAACTGAGGCGGGGGGCGGTCGATCTCCACCGCCTGGTCCTGGACGTCATCCGCGAACTGGAGCCCGAACTCAAAGGCCGCAATGTCCTTTGGTCCACAGGCCCGCTGCCCGTGGTGCAGGCCGACCCGCCCATGCTCCGCCAGGTCATGCTCAATCTGCTCTCCAATGCCATTAAATACACCCGCCCTCGAGACCCCGCCCGCATCCAGGTCGGCTCGCGCCCGGGCAGCCCCGGCGAGACGGTCATTTTCGTGTGCGACAACGGCGTCGGCTTCGACATGACCTACTTGGACAAGCTCTTTGGCGTCTTTCAGCGGCTCCACACCGACCAGGAATTCGAGGGCACCGGCATCGGCCTGGCCAGCGTCCGGCGCGTGATTGCCCGCCACGGCGGGCGGACCTGGGCTGAAGGCAAGCCCGGCCAGGGAGCGACCTTCTATTTCTCGCTCCCGCAACCAGGCCCGGGCGGGGCATCGCTCCTGCCGGAGCCGCCGGGCCTTCTCCCGCCGGTTGTTCTCCTGGCATGGGTCCTGCGAGTCGTTCAACCCTTTTGAGTTTCATGGGCACACTCAGGCGCATTTTGCTGGTTGAAGACAACGCCAAAGATGTCGAGCTGACCCTCTCGGTGCTCGAGGACTGCCACCTCGCCGACAGCGTGGTGGTGGCGCGGGACGGCGTCGAGGCGCTCGATTATTTGTGCGCGCGGGGCCGGTTCGCCGGCCGGCCGCCCGGCCATCCGGCAGTCGTGCTCCTGGACATCAAAATGCCGCGGCTCAACGGATTCGAGGTCCTGCGCCAGGTCAAGTCCGATCCCGGATTGAAGACCATCCCGGTGGTCATGCTCACCTCTTCTGGCGAGAACTCGGATCTGCTTCAGAGCTATGAACTGGGCGCCAATGCTTATGTGATCAAACCACTGGGTTTCGAACACCTTGCCGCGGTTTTGGAGGCCACGGGCACGTTCTGGGCTGCCATCAACGAGCCGTTCCTGCAACGCCCCGCCGCTCTGCAACCGGCCTTATGAACAGTCCATCACCCAGCCAACTGGAGGCGCAACTCCGCCAGGCCCAAAAGCTGGAGGCGGTGGGCCTGCTCGCCGGCGGGGTGGCGCACGACTTCAACAATCTGCTGGCGGTCATCCGCGGCACCGCCGAACTGCTGCTCATGGATGCCAGCCACGTCAACACCCAGGCGAGGACTGATATCGAGCAGATCGTCCGCGCCTCCGACCGCGCCGCCGGCCTGACCCGGCAACTGCTCCTCTTCAGCCGCAGCGAGGCGGTGCAGCCCCACCCGCTGGCGCTCAACGACCTGGTTGCCAACCTGGCCAAAATGCTCAAACGGATTATCCGCGAGGACATCATTTTGGAATGTCATTACGCCAAAGACCTGCCCTTTGTCCAAGGCGACCCCGGCATGCTGGAGCAGGTGCTGGTGAACCTGGTCATGAACGCGCGCGACGCCATGCCGCGCGGCGGCACACTGCACATCCAAACGGAAAAGGTGAGCCTGGACGCTGCGCGCGCTCAAGCCAATCCCCAGGCCCGCGAGGGGGAGTTTGTCTGTTTGAGCGTGAGGGACACCGGCATCGGCATCGCGCCGGAACATCTCTCGCGGATTTTCGAGCGTTTCTTCACAACCAAGGAACCGAACAAGGGCAGCGGCCTTGGGCTGGCGACCGTGCATGGCATTGTCAGGCAGCACCGGGGCTGGGTCGAGGTGTCCAGCCGCCTGGGCCAGGGCGCTACATTCAGGATTGTCCTGCCTGTCATCCCGCCACCGGCCAGGGCGCCGGCCGCCGCGGCCCCCGGAGCCGGCCTGCGGGGGGGCCACGAAACCATCCTGCTGGTGGAGGACGAACTGCCGGTCCGCGGGATTACACGACGCGTGCTGGAGAATTTCGGATACAAGGTTTGGGAAGCCGCTTGCGCCCGCGACGCCCTGGGCGTCTGGGGCCGGCGCCAAAACGAAATTGCGCTGTTGCTCACCGACATCGTATTGCCCGGAGGGGTGAACGGCCAGGGCCTGGCGCGCCGGTTGCGCGCGCAAAGGCCGGAGCTGGATGTCATTTTCATGAGCGGCTATAACCTGGAGGCGCTGACCAAGGAAACCGGCTTCGTCCCCAATGCCGGCGTTTGCTTTCTCCGCAAACCGTGTCCGGCGGACGTCCTGCTCCGGACGGTGAGGCAATGCCTTGACGATTTGGCGCCCGATGTTCCCGCTGCCGTCCGCGCCCTCTCCCTCTCCCCATCCGAGGGGGAGAGGGCCGGGGTGAGGGGCAATCACGCTGTAATGCATCGCACGAATTCTTCTGCATGAGCAACGCATCTTCCCCAATCGAAGGGGCGCATCCTAACACCGCCCCCGGAGTGCGCCCGTCCCCGGGCGCAGCAGCCACGGAGCGGGTAGGCGCGCTGGAATGTTCGGCCGCTGCCCTGGCCCCGGACGTCGCTGCGCCCGGGGACGGGCGCACTCCGGTCCAGCCTTCGGCGGTGGGGGCAGTGTCGGTATGCGCCCCGGTCGAAGCCAGCTTGCACATTGCCTGTCTGGAAGACGATCTCCGTGACCGCGAGTTGGTCGCCGCCGCCCTCCAGGACGCCGGCCTGGCTTGCCACTTCACCTACGCGGCATCACAGCCGGAACTGGAGGCCGTGCTCCGGCAACCCCAGTTGGACATCATCCTCTCGGATTTCACGCTCCCGTCGTTCGGCGGCGCAGAGGCCTTGCGCCTGGCCCGCCGGTTGCGGCCGGAGGTCCCGTTCATCTATGTCTCAGGCACGATCGGCGAGGAGCGCGCCGTCGAGAGCCTCCACCTGGGCGCGGTCGATTATGTCCTCAAGGACCGCCTGGCGCGCCTGGGCCCGGTCGTGCAGCGCGCCCTGCACGAGGCGCGGCTGCGCCAGGCGCAACAAAAGGCGGAGTTGGAACGAATCAATGCCCAGGCAGCCGAGCGCGAAGCCCGGGCGTTCATGGAAGCGGCCCAGGAGGTGGCCCATCTGGGCAGTTGGTCCTCGGGGCCTTTATCCCAAGGCCCTCTGGTTTGGTCCAGCGAGGTCTATCGCATCTTCGGCCTGACCGAAGCGGAGTTCACAGGGACCGTGGAGGGCTTCTTCGCCCGGATTCATCCGGAGGATCGGGAGGGCGTGAAGCAGGCCAGGCAGGCCGCCCTGGAGCACGGAGGCGCCTATGAGCTGGATCACCGGATTGTCCGGCCCGATGGGACTGTGCGCTGGGTCCATGAGCGGGCCAAAATCACCCGCGACGCCCAGGGGCAACCCCTGCGGATGCTGGGCGTGGTCCAGGACATCACCGAGCGCAAGGGCCTGGAGGAAGTCTTGCGCCAGGCCCAGAAGATGGATGCCATCGGCCAACTCGCCGGCGGGGTCGCCCATGACTTCAACAACCTGCTGGCCATCGTGCAGGGCAATGCCGACCTGGCTCTGATGGATTCGGAGAGCATGCCCGCGCGGGTTTGCGACTCCCTCAAACAGATCATCACCGCCACCGAACGCGCCGCCAGGCTCACCCGCCAACTGCTGGCCTTCAGCCGCAGACAGGTCATGCAGGCCCGGCCGCTCGACCTGGATGAGGTCATCGCCAACCTCAGCAAAATGCTCACCCGCATCATTGGTGAGAACATTCATTTGCAGCGGACGCCCAGCGCCCGCCCGGCCTTCGTCCACGGTGACGCCGGCATGCTCGAGCAAGCCCTGGTCAACCTGGTCGTCAACGCCCGCGACGCCATGCCCCACGGCGGCACCTTGTGGCTCACCCTCGACACCCTGGCCCTGGATGCGGCTTATGTCCGCGCTCACCCCGAGGCGCGCGCCGGTGAGTATGTCCGCCTGACGGTGCGCGACTCCGGCACCGGCATCGCCCCCGAGCATCTCTCGCGCATCTTCGAGCCCTTCTTCACCACCAAACAGCCTGGCAAGGGCACCGGCCTGGGCCTGGCCATGGTTTATGGCATCGTCAAGCAGCACCACGGTTGGATTGAGGTTGCCAGCCAGCCGGGGGCCGGCTCCACGTTCAGTCTGTTCCTGCCCGCCATCCCGCCGCCGGCCCAGCCGGCGGCTGCGCCTCAAACCGAGGCCGCCCCGCCCGCCGGCACGGAGACCATCCTGCTGGTCGAAGATGACTTTGCCGTGCGCACCTTGACCCAGCGCCTGCTCGAGACCTCTGGTTACCGGGTTTGGAAAGCGGCTTCCGGCCAGGAGGCCCTCCAAATCTGGCGCGCTCAGGCCCCCCAAATTGACCTGCTGCTGACCGACCTCATCATGCCTGACAGCATCACGGGCCGCGAATTGGCAGCACAGTTGCAGGCCCAGGAACCCGCGCTCAAGATCATCTTTATGAGCGGCTACAGCTCCGAAATCGCCGGCGGCAACGCGGAGTGCTTAAAACCGCTCAACGACCGCTTCCTGCAAAAGCCGTGCTCCTCCCGAACGATTCTCGAAGCAGTGCGGCACAGCTTGGACGGGCCTTAGAATGAACGACCCAAGCACCAGCGTCTTGGGCGTGGACCTGCGCTTCCCGTCGCGTTGGATGGGGGCAGCGATGCTCCTTACCGGCGGGCTTTGCCTGCTGCTGGTGTGGAGCGAGTTGCGCGCTTGCCGCTTTGTGACCACCACCCAGGCGCATTATCTGCGCTTTGTGGAATTGCGTGGCGCCATCGGGCACCTGAACGACCTCATGGACATGTCGGCCCTGCTCGCAGCCGCGACCGGAGACCCAAAGTGGGAGGAACGCTACCTTCAGGCCGAGCCCCGGTTGGATGCTGCAATCCAGGAGGCGCGGCGGCAGGAGGCCGGCCCGAGACTGCCTTAGGGGCAAGACGGACCGACGAGGCCAACCGCGCCTCGATCCGGGTGGAACATCGGGCCCTCGATCTGGCGCGCCAGGGCCGCCTGGCCGAGGCGCAACGCGTCCTCTCCACCGAGGAATATCGAGAGACCGAGCGGGCCTTCGCACAAGGGATTTCCGAGTCCCTGGCCCTGGCAGCCAACCGCCTTGCGGCCGCTCAAGAAGCTCAGGTCCGGCGCCTCTGGCTTAGCACCCTCGGCGCGCTGGGGGGACTGGGGTTGACACTCTGGATTTGGGGGGTGGTCTTGCGCCGGTTTCGCAACTGGCGCCGCGCCCTGCTCAAGGCCGGGCAGGAGCGGGCCCTAGCCCAGCAGGCCCTGCGGGAGAACCAAAAGGACTTGGAGGCGCGGGTGCAGGAACGCACCGCGGAACTCTCGGCCGAAATCACTCAACGCGCGCGCGGCCAGCAGGAATTGCTCCTGTTCCGCACGCTCATCGATCGCTCGAACGACAGCATCCTGGTCGTGGACCCCGATACGCTCCGCATCCTGGATGTGAACGAACGGACCTGGCAAAACCTGGGATATAGCCGGGCGGAGATGCTCTCGATGACAGTCATTGACATCGATCCGTCCCTTGGCCAGCCCAAGTTTCATCAGCAGGTTGATGAAGCACTGCGGAAATCCGGCCATGCGATCTTCGAGGCTGAGCATCGGAGAAAAGATGGTTCGACCTTCCCCGTCGAGGCGAATATCCGGTTCATCGAGCTGGACCGCAGGTATGGCGTCAGCGTGGTTCGTGACATCACTGAGCGCAAGCAGGCGGAAGCAGAGCTAAAAGCCCTGCACTACCAACTCCTGGAGACCGCGCGCCAGGCCGGCATGGCCGAGGTCGCCACCAGCGTCCTGCACAACGTGGGCAATGTGCTCAACAGCGTCGTCATCTCCAGCGCGCTGGTTGCGGATAAACTGCGCAGCTCCAAGGTGGGCAACCTGGCCAAGACCGCCGCGCTGCTCCAAAGCCATGCCGGCAACCTGCCCGGGTTCTTTGCCGAGGATCCCAAGGCCAAGCTGCTGCCGGGCTATTTGTCGGGCCTGGCTGCGCGTCTGCAAACCGAGCGCGAGGAGGTCTTAAAGGAGTTGGCGTCGTTGGCCGCGGATATCGAGCACATCAAGGAGATTGTGGCGATGCAGCAGAGGTACGCCCATGTCGCCGGCGTGATCGAGTCGTTGCCCGTGAACGACATGCTGGAGGACGCGTTGCGCCTCAACGCGGCGGGCTTCGAACGCCACCAGGTCGAGGTGGTCCGCGAATATGCCCAACTGCCGCCCGTCATCGTGGAAAAGCACAAGGTCTTGCAAGTCCTGGTCAACGTGCTGCGCAATGCCAAATATGCTCTGGATGAGGCGGCCGGCGCCCAAAGACGGCTGGTGCTCCGGACCGAGGCGGCGAAGGGGAACCGGGTCAGGATCTCGGTCATCGACAACGGCGTCGGCATTTCCGCGGAGAACCTGCCACGGATTTTCGAGCTTGGGTTCACTACCCGCAAGGAAGGCCATGGCTTTGGCCTGCACAACGGGGCGCTGGCCGCCAAGGAATTGGGCGGGACGCTGAGCGCCCATAGCGACGGGCCGGGCCGGGGCGCAACCTTTGTCCTTGAATTGCCGTGCAGACCTGAAGAAAGGAAGGCGTGAACGCCTGGATCACTCAAAGAAATCTCCGCATCCTCGTCATCGATGACAACCACGCCATCCATGATGGCTTTCGCAAGGTTCTCTGCTCCCCCCAGCCGGACGTGGATGGATTGGGCAATGCGGAGGCCGTGCTGTTTGATTCACCGGCTGTCTCCGGGGAGCGGCTCTCGTTCGAAGTTGACTCCGCCTATCAAGGCGAGGAGGGCATCAACATGGCCCGCGCGGCCATCGGGAAAGGGCGCCCCCATGCCCTGGCCTTTGTCAATGTGCGCATGCCCCCGGGCTGCGACGGCATCGAGGCCGCCTCCAGGCTCTGGCAGATCGATTCCGACCTCGAAATCGTCATCTGCACCGCTTACTCGGACTACTCCTGGGCGGAGATGATGGCCAAACTCGACCACTCGGATCGGCTGATCATTTTGAAGAAACCGTTCGAGCCCGTGGAAGTGTTGCAGTTGGCTGCGACCCTCACTGAGAAGTGGGCCCTGCGCCAGGAATCCAGGCTCAGGCTGGACCACCTCGAAAAGCTGGTCCTGGATCGAACCAAGGTCCTGCAAGAGACCAACGCGCGGCTGGAAGGGGAAATCGCCGGGCGCAAGGCGGCGCAGGCCCAGCGGGAGCAGTTGATCGTCCAACTCAAGGAAGCCTTGGCCCGAGTCCAAACCTTGCGCGGCCTGATTCCCATTTGCGCCTCGTGCAAAAAAATCCGCGACGACAAAGGCTACTGGAACCAGGTCGAGACCTACGTGGCGGAGCATTCCGATGCGGAATTCACTCACAGCATCTGCCCCGCGTGCGCGCGCAGACTCTACCCGGATATCGAATACCCCCATGGCCCATGAATCGGAAACTGCGCGGGTGAGGGCGGCCAATCCCAACGCGATGAGCCCAACCTCCGGCCCAAAGGGCCGGCAGAACCAAGCCCAGGGCTGAGGCCGCCAGGCCGATGCCCTGCTGCACCGGACTTTGGATGACTTTGGTATCTTTGTCGCAGCCTTTGTCGCGGCCTTTGTCAAGCTCAGGCAGATTTCGACAAAGGTTTCGGCAAAGGCTGCGACAAAGGTCGTGAAAGTCCCTCCAAGTCCGGTGCAGTAGGCCGACGCCCTGGGCTGGGTTCTGGCGGCCCGCTGGGCCGCGAGGCAGCGGTTGCCGCTCCAGGCCCAAATTGCCCGGCGTCCGGCACGAACTGCCTTGGATTGGCCTGGCTGGCGGCTCGAAACTTCACGCGGATTGGTTTCCCTCCGGCCTGGCCTGCGCGCGCGCCGGCCTCACTGCAATTTTCCAGGCGTTCACTGCACGGGCCTCGTGCGATACGCCGGCCGGGCCAAAAGGTGCTGTTCGGCAAGCATGACATACCTGACCGACTTGATCGAGGCGCTCCGCAGAGAATTACAGCAGTATGGGGAGATGTTGGCCCGATGTGATGAGGCGGAATCACACCTCACGCAGAACGCGGCGCAAGCAGCGCGAACAAAGCTCAAAGCGCTCCAGGAGCAAGAGGGGGTTATCGAGCGGGCTCAACGCAGGCGGGAGCAAGTCCAACGCCGGCTGGCTCGGCGCCTGCGTGTGCCGGAAGAGACGGGCCTGGCAGAAATCATTCCCTTGCTCCCACGACCACACCAACTGCTCGTGAGGGCGCTGGCGGACGAAAACAACCGATTGTCCGCGCGCCTCCGCCAGCGCGCCGCCCGAAAAAGCAAGTGGTCCTGGGATTGGCTCGAACTGATGGAGAGCCCTCAACTCGCCGCTCAAGCCCTTTGACTCAGCCCCTGTAAATGTCGTGCGTGCCGATGATTGAAGAAAGCTTTTCGGTCGCGCCGCGGAGGGAATCAGCGAACCGCAACGCATCATCATTGGCCTGCATCCGTTCCCAGGGTGTTCTTGCCAGGCTGTCCTCGAGCAACGAAACGTGCTATGGGCTGACTCGTCGCCGAAACACCGTGGGTTGACCTGTCGCCGAAACACTCTCCTTGGTTCGGGTAAAGTCGTGAAGCTGGGCTCTTTGGTGGTTCTTGACCAACGCAGCTTGGGCGGTCTAGAGTTCGGCCATCGGGCAAATGGAAACCGTTTAAAATGAATCCTCTGCTTGAAGAGCTTTGGCAGGTGAAAGACGACCTGTCGCGCGAGGCGGGCTACGACATCGGCCGCATCTTCGCCGAACTGCGCGCAGCGGAAGCCCGGCAGCCGGGGGCGCTGATCCGGTCGGCCGATGAACTGCGCCTCTACGTGGCGAACCAGGAACGCCGGCGCGAAGCTGCTCTAAGCCCCGCCCTGAAAGAAGAACCGCCTCCCGCTCCACCTGACCGCTCCGCCGATTCCCATTCGCACGTTTGACGCCAATGCGTCCGTTGCGTGTGAACTCAACTGCGCGGCCCAGGTCGTCCTGCCCGGGCTCTCTATGACGTGGTCACTTTTTTGTCTCGCGCCCCGTTCCGGACGGAACGGGCATCGGGGCCTGCGGAGGCTGTCCCGCACTCCGCCCCTTCACTTGGGGCGGCGGGGCGGCAAGGCGCCGGGTTTGCTGGCGTTCGATGAGCCTGAGCTCGCGGCCCAGGTAATGAAGGGTGCGGGCGTTGATGGCGAGATAGGCGAAGACGATGGCCAGGCAAAACAGGACGACCATCACCGCTGTGCCGCGCTGGCCCCGGCGCGACGCCGCGGGGCGATGAATCGGAACGGAATGAAGCGGCATTTTCATGGTTTGGGCACGGCTAGGAAGGTGAAGAGTGGGCGAATTCGGCTGGGCCTGACGACGCCCTTGGCCCGGGGCTGCAGTTCGAGTTCCCAGTGCCACACGGTCACATTGCGGCGTTGGTCGGGTTCCATGGTCGAGGCCCTGACGTTGTCCAGGAAACGGACCCACGGGCCTTGGCCGATGCGCCGGAAGACGGCCTTGGACGAAAACCGGTAGGCCACCTCGCCCCGTGGCGAGGGCAGGCAGAGGGTCTGCTCGCCGCCGTTTGCCTCGATGCGGGCCTTGCTGCCGCCCGCCCGCACGTCCGCGCGCCAAAGTTCCCCTGCCTGGAGGGCGGCGGAGATTTGGTCGGCGCTGCGGCGCAGGGCGACCGAGCTATCGATGCACCGCAGCAGCATGATGCCGGCAAGACCCACCAGCATCCCGACAATGCCGATATAAACCAGGGCCTCGATCAGGAGATAGCCGTCCTGGGTCCTGCGCTGCGGCCTGATGTTGACTCTCATGGTTCGGGGTTCAGGGTTCAGGGTTCTGTTTCACGTTTCACGTTTCAGGTTTCACGTTTCACTCCACGCTCGCCTCCCGAGCCACGGGGCCGCCGTGGCGCTTGACCGACGGAGTCCATTCCAGGCGCAGCTTTCTGTCTTGGATGGTGAGCAGGAATTTGCCCGGGGGCAGGTTAACGGCGGCGCCGGCGCGGGGATGATATTCCTGGCTGCCGGGGGAAAAGGCGCGCCATTCGCCTGCGGCCAGGGCCTCGGCCTCGCCGTCCACGATCTCCATAGCGACCGCGCGCTGGTAGCAGGCGCGGGCCAGACGCCGTTCCGATGAAATCGAGTAGGCCAAAGGCAGCAGGGCGCCCGTCAGCAGGCCCATGGCCACCAGGAGTTCGATCAAGAGCGCGCCGCGCTGGCGGGCGGATGGGCCGGGGATTTGAATTACCATAGAGCCTGTCCCGGAAACGGCGAATTCTGAGACCTTTGTCGGAACCTTTGTCGAAGCCTTTGTCGGATTGGCCACTTGTCGCCAAAGTTGACGACAAAGGTTGCGACAAAGGTTGCGACAAAGGCTCGAAATCGGAGCTTTGGGGACAGGCTCTACCATAAGTTGGCGGTGTTGATGAGGTGGATGATGACCAGAAAGACGGCAATGACAATGGAGGCGACGATGGCGCCGTTGAGCAGGACCAGGAGGGTGGTGGCAACCTGGGCGGCGCTTTGCTCCAACTGGAAGGCCTTGGCCTCCAGGGCATCGTGCCAGCCGGCGAGGGCGCGCACGAAACCGCCCCGGTGGTGCAGGGCGTTGGAGAGCCGCCAGTGCAGTTCCCCGGTGTCGTCCATGGCCCGGACGGCCTCGGGGAGCCTGGTGCCCTGGTTCAACAGGCGGCACACCGTTGCCGCGCGCCGCTTCATCACGCGGTTGGCGGTGGCCTCCGCGGCCAGGGTCACAGCCTCGGGCTCGGGCACTTCGGCGTCGAGCAGCACCGCTAGCATGGCCGAGAAATCCCGTTGCAAGCGCTTTCTCCGCCAGGGCAGGCGGCACACCACCCAGTCCGGCAGGCCCGGGGCCAGACGGCCAACCCAGCCGCCTGCGCGCGGCCCCGCCACATAAATCAGCCCCGCCAGCCACAGCAGGCAGATCAACCCCGCCTGAAACGTCGTTACCCAGGCGCTGTTGCCCAAGACCAACCGGCTGAAGGCTGGCAGTTGCTCGCCCTCGGCCAGACCGGCAAAGACCTCCTTGAATTTCGGGAGGATCGTGTTCTGGAAGAAAACCGGCAGAAGGATGAAGAACGGCGTGATGGCAAAGGCGATCACGAGGACATAGTTGAGGGCGCCCCGGACGCGCGAGACGCCGTCTTCGAGGAACCGGCGGCAGGCGGGCAGGACCTTGGTGAGGTCGCCGATGCGCTCGCCGGTTTGGAGCATGGCGCCCAGTTGGCGGGGGAGCAGGCGCGGCACGCGCTGGAGCGCGGCGCTAAGCCGCACCCCCTGCTCCAGATACGCGCTCAGGAGGTGGAAGCGCGCCCCCAGGGCCGGGTCGCGGCTGGAGGCAGCCCCGAGGATGGCCGCCTCCGGGGTGCGTCCCTGCTTGAGGCCCACCTCCAGCAGGTCAACAAACACCCGCGCCCGCTCGTTCCGACGCAACGGCAGCGTGAGCAGAAAATAAACCAGGTAGAGCACCGCACAAATCGGCGCCAAGCCCAGCATGACGTAAAGGACAAAGAACAGCGCCGCGCTCAGGACCGTCGAAAGCGGGTCGGAACCGAAGAATTGGGCCAGACTCTCACTCATGGTTGTCAGTAGCTTCCCAGCGTGTTCATGAGCCAGACAAAGGACTGGAGCAGGGGCACCGCCTGCCAGAAGACCATCAGGCCCAGGAGCAGGACCGAAACGGGCAGGGCGCCGTAGAGGGCCAGTTCCGCCCGGTAGGCAGCGCGGGCGCGGTAGAGGTCGGCCGCCTTTTGGAATCCGGCGGCGATGTCCTCGTCACCTTGCTGCACCAGCCACAGGAACAGGGGCGGGAAGGGGCGCCGGGCCGGCCATTGGGAGGGCTTGCCCTGGCCGGCCTCGACCAGGGAGCGCCATCGGGCGAGGACCGTCTCGGCGGGAGTATCGGCCTCGAGGGTCGCGGCCAGCGCGAGCGCCTCGGGCAGGGGCGTGCCGTTGCGCAGGGCCAGGGCGATGGCCGAGGCCAGTTGCGAGAGGCTCGCCTCGCGGAAGGCGGGCAGCCGCCAGCGCAACCGCGCGCGCCATTTCGGGACCGAGAGCGCGGCAATCACTGCCGCCCCTGCCAGGGCCAGCAGGATGGGCGGCATGAACACCGCCGCCACCACCGCAGCCGCGCCGCCGGGCCGCAACGCGCCCAGGTTGTTGAAAAACTCGCCCATGAACCGGGCGAATAGCACCGAGAGTACGGCGGTCAGGCCCAGCGACAGCAGGATCACTATCACCGGATAGACCAGCAGGCCCTTGAGACGAGCCCAGAGTGCATTGGCCCGGTGGTAATGGTCCGCCAGCAAGGTGAGCATGCCCGGCAGGTCATTGCTCCGGGCGCCCGCCTCGACCATCCGCACGTAGAACCCGGGCAGCGAACGCCTCCCCAGGGCGTCCTTGAGCGGCGTGCCTCGCGCCAGGTCCTCCTCCAGCTTTTGCACCTCCGCGCGCAACGGGCCGCCCCGCATCCCCGCCGACAATTGCCTGAGCGCGCCCTCCAGCGGAATGCCCTCCCGCAGCATCGCCGCAAGCTGCTGGTTAAAAAAAGCGAATTCGTCGTAGTTCATGGCCGTGGCACACCAATAATCTCAGGTCTCACTAACTCAGTCTCAGTTTCATGACTTGTCTATGGAAATTGGACAGCGCTGAATCCAATGCGTCACGCGGAAAACCGAGGGTCGAGGGATGAGGCGCGTGAAACGTGAAACGTGAAGCGTGAAACGAAACGTGAGACGTGGGCCGAGGGGCGAGGTTGAAGCGTGGATAGCCGATAGCCGGTGGCCGATAGCCGATGTCAGGGGACCAGCGGCGGCGTTTCACGTTTCACGTTTCACGTCCCCCGCCCCCGTCCCTCGTCCCTCGTCCCTCGACACTCGTCTCTGCGCGTCCTATGCTCTTGGCGGTGTTGATCGCGTTCAACAAACCATACGGCGTCGCCTCGCAATTCGCCCCTGACGGTTCGGCCTGCCCCACGCTGGCCCAATTCGGGTTCCCCAAGCGGGTCTATCCCATCGGCCGGCTCGATGCCGGCTCGGAAGGTTTGCTCCTGCTCAGCGATGAGGGCGGACTCAACGAGCGGTTGCTCCACCCGCGCCATGCCCACTCACGCGAATACTGGGCCCAGGTCGAGCGCATCCCCGCCCCGCGCGCGTTGGAGCGCCTCCGGCAAGGTCTGGTCGTGCAGGGCCGGCGGACCTTGCCCTGCCGCGCCTGGGTGCTCCAGCCGCAACCGGAGTTGCCGCCGCGCACCCCGCCCATCCGCTTTCGCAAGTCCGTGCCCACCTGCTGGCTCGGCCTCGAGTTGGTCGAGGGCAAAAACCGGCAGGTCCGCCGCATGACCGCCGCCATCGGCCACCCGACGCTCCGCCTGATCCGCATCCGCATCGGCCGCCTCACCCTGGGCGCCTTGGCGCCCGGGCAGTGGCGTGAGTTAACCGGAGCCGAGCGGGATCGGGTGCTGGGGTGAGCCTTCGAAATGACGAATGACGAATGACGAATGACGAATTGAAGAAAATGCCCTGCGCGGACCAATTCGGTTCGGCTTGGCTTTCGGCGGAGTTTCTCTATTCTGCGCGTATGGCGCAAACACCACATTTCACTCGCCTGGGAGCTTCGCCGTTTCGTCATTCGTCATTCGTCATTCGTCATTCGTCATTCCTCATTCGTCATTCGTCATTCGTCATTCGCTACCTTCGCTCCCATGCAATCGAATGATGCCCTAGACAGCGCCCCCGCGACCCTCGAGCGCCTGGTCCAGCAGGCCGAGCGCGCGCAGGCCAGCGACATCCATCTGCACATACAGAATGGGCCCGCAACGGTCGCCTTTCGCCTCGACGGAGTAATGGCCCCGGCCGGGGCCCTGCCGGCAGAACTGGCCGAGCGGGTCTTTGGCCGGATCAAGTTCCTGGCCCGGCTCAAGACCTATCAGGAGTCGCTGCCCCAGGACGGTCGCATCGATAAAGCCGCTTTGAACGCTCGGAGCGACATCCGGGTCGCCACCTATCCGACGGTGACCGGGGAGAAGATTGTGCTTCGCCTCTTCCATGGCGCAACGGTCAAGACCCTCTCCGAGCTGGAATTGCCCGAGGCCGCGCGCAGCGCATTGGAGCGGTTCCTGGCCCAAACCGCCGGGCTGCTCCTGCTGACCGGCCCGGCCGGCAGCGGCAAGACCACCACCATCTATGCCTGCCTGCGCCACCTGGCCCAAAGCGGCGGACGCCACGTCATCACCGTCGAAGACCCCGCCGAGCAGATCCTCCCCGGCATCATGCAAACCGAGGTCAACGAAGCGCGCGGCCTCGATTTCGCCAAGGCCGCCCGGCACCTGCTGCGCCAGGACCCGCAGGTCCTGGTGATTGGCGAAATCCGCGACGACGAAACGGCCAACCTGGCCGTGCGCGCCGCCCTGACCGGGCACCTGGTGATCTCGACCCTCCACGCCGGCTCATGCCGTGGCGTATTCGAGCGGCTCCTGGTCTTGTGCCCCGATCATTCGGCGGTCGCCTCGTCCCTCGAACTGGTCCTCAACCAGCGCCTGGTCCGGCGCCTCTGTTCCGCCTGCTCCGGCCAGGGCTGCCCCAACTGCCTGAACACGGGCTACCGGGGCCGCCTGCCGCTGGTCGAATGGCTGCGCTGGAACGACGGGTTGCGCCGCTGCCTTGCCGCCGGCCAGTTGGACCGCCTGGCCGCCACCCCCTCGCTGGCCCAGTCCGCCCTTCGCCTCGTCCAATCCGGCCTCACCAACCAGAACGAAATAGAGCGTGTCCTCGGGAGGGGTTCATGACCCCCCTTCTCGGACTCACACTCTCCCCGGACGACCTCTCGTTATTGCGGAATCTGCGGGACCTTCCCCGCGCTGCCGCACATGTAGATCCCCTGGATCGCCGTCTGCGAGAGCGCGCTGTTGTAGAGGCTGATCTCGTCCATCATGCCGGTGAACCTATTCCCACTGCTCCGGCGGTAGCCGAAGTAAAGATTCGCCGAGGTCTTGGCGCAGATGTTCGCCCCGAGATTCGCTGAGGCGGCCACGGCCCCGTTGCAGTAGAGGTACGCCGAACCGCTCGTTTTGTCATAAGTCAGGGCCACATGTTGCCATGTCGCTGAAGCGACTGCCCCAGCATTGCTGGCAATCGGGTGCGAGCCGCCGTTTGCGTCCACGACGTTGGCGCAGAGGGACCCGGACCCACCGCTGCCAGAGAGCCACAATTGCAGGCCAGGGCTCGACCCGTCGTTCCACTCGACGAGTGGCTCGTGGGCCGAAGCGTTCGCCGGGTTGACCCACAGTTCAATCGTGAGGCCGGCCGCCGCCCCCAGGTTTAGCGTAGAGGAGGTTGGGACTTTGACGTCTGCATCCGTACCGTTGAAGCTGAACGCCTTGCCCACTTCTCCAGCAGCGTACGCCAGCCCCCCCTCAGCGACTCCTGCGTCGCAACATCCGTTTCCGATGGTGCACATGAAATCACTTGTGTTGTTCTGACCTTTCCACCAGCCAATAATTGTCGAGAGTGGACCGGCCAGGGCCGGATCAGCGGAAAGCCGTTCGGCGTCCCCCACCCGGTGCAGAGATCATAGCCCGCAACGGCCGAGTAGGTGCCGTTATTACCGCTGGTGATGTCGTGGAAGCAGGACAGATAGGTCTGCGATGGTCCCTTGCCTATGGCATAGAGCGCCGGGTTAAGGAACCCGACCGGTGGATTTCCGTTCGCTTGTGCCTGTTGGTTGATAAGTGCCGCAACGCCTGCCCACAAGGGGCACGATGCGCTGGTGCCAGATGCCGCCCACTGTTTTGGTGCATAGCCAGGAATATCAGTAACCGCCACTATGTTCTCGGCCACGAGCGCGACGTCCGGTGAGTTCCGCAGGGTTGTCGATCCCTGGTTCAGCGACATGCTGATGCCCTGCTGCCAGTACGGTATAGCATCGTTATGCCAATCGATCCCGCCCCCGCTAGAACGGCCACCCGCATTCCAGACGCTCTCCGACTGCCACGACGCACCTGCAGCGGTTGTGAGCGCGGTGCCGCCCACTATTGTCACGTTCGGATCGTCCGCTGTCGGATAATTGCACGCGCTGCTCGGGCAGTACCCAGCGTCGCCCGAGGCTAAGAACATGGACTGGCCCTGGGCTTGATACTGAACGTAGATCTGGTTCGCTGCGGCGTCGTTTGGAAACATCGCTGAGGCACTGATCTGCTTCGCCACGTTGTCGCTCGCCGCCTGGTTGAGGCCATAGAGGTAGTCGGCGGGATAGTCCGTGGTCCACCGCACGACGTAGTTGGTGACCCCCCAGAGACCTGGTGCCATGGCGATGGCCATCTCTACGTCGAGGTTGGGCTCGACGGAGCCTGGGCCGAGTCGTAGGATCCGAACATGAAGGCCCTGAGTGTTGGCACCCTCCAGTGACCGTTGGCGTCGAGCGGATACTGCCCTGGGAAGTAGGTGACAGCCAGGTCCTCGTAGGCTTGGATGGACTCAATGTTATGGGGACCATAGGCCGAGATTATGGCGAGCACTTGGCCCGCGCCCGTCAACTGAACCCCGGGCAGGTAGGCATTCCTGAAGTCCATGCCAATGTATTGCCCCTGGTCCGTGCCGTCGCACATTGTGACCGGGGGAGGCGGGAGGCACAGATTGTCCAGCCCGCTGATGCGGAGTATCGGGGTGTCGAGGTCAACCCATGGCTCGCTGTCCGGGGCGAAGCAAGTCCGCGCTTCAGTCGGGTGTTGGTATGTGAGCATCGCGACATGGAACGCGGCCTCGACCGCACCTGCGGTTCCATCCATACCGATCAGCTTGCGGCCGGGCTCCCTGTAGCCGACGGTCAGACCGTTCGCCTGGGCAAAGGACGCCACTGCCTCGTAGTCCTCCTCGGTGGGGCCAAATTGGTCCGTGAACTCCTCGGAACGTCAAGTACCTCCGGTAGGCCCTGTCTGCGGGGTCGTAGATACGGCTAAGGAGGACGGCAAGAACATCCGGGTTGCGCAACGGGAGGCTGACGATAACGTGCATCTCTTGTGTGGGTGATAGGTGGCCAGTTGCCTGGACGCCGGCGAGGGAGGGCGGGACGTGACCTGGCACGACCTGGTGGGCCGCTTGCGCCGTGGGCGCTCCCAGGCAGGCGGCGGATAGGGCGGCGAAGACCGTAACCGTGCCCGCACGGGCAAAGGGCCGCGGGGCGTGTGATCTTGCGGCTGTTCTGTTTGGGAATGGGGTTCTCATATATTCTCCGATGTCTGTTCTTGTCAGGTTCCGAGCCTGAGGGCGTCCCGAAGCGTTTCCTGGGGGGCATGGTCCAAGGCTGGATCCGCCCCAAAGTGAACCGGGCGCCGGGCCCGCGCCCCAGCACGCGGCGACTTGGACCCGGATCGGGTGCTGCCAAAGTGGCCATGTCGCAGCCACAGCCGCCCTGGGTGCGCCTGCCTAAAGGGCAAGCGTCAGCACGAGAGTCGAGGCCCTACTACTCAGTCATTGGGATTGACTACTCTATTTGAGCGTGCTATGCTTCCGGCGCGATGAAGATTGATGGCCGGACACTAGACCACAAAACCCTTGAGCATCTGCGAATAAGCGCCTGCAAGCGGGTGCTGGAGGATGGCGAGTTACCTTCCGCGGTAGCGGCTTCCCTGGGCTTTTGCCGCACCAGCATTTATCCGTGGCTCCGACGTGTGGAAGACGAAGGGCTGGAAGCCTTGGTCGAGAAGATTGCCGAGGGTCCCGCTCCGAAGCTCAGCGAAAAGCAACGCCAGAGGGTCAAGCGGTGGATTGTCGGCAAGGACCCCCGTCAGTATGGCTTTGATTTTGGTCTGTGGACCCGCCGCATCGTACAAACGATGATTCAGAAGAAATTCCAAGTCGAACTATGCCTCACCTCAGTGGGTAAGTTGTTGGCGCAATTAGATTTGACACCGCAGAAGCCCTTGCGGCGCGCTTATGAACGGGACCCGGTGCGGATCGAGCTGTGGACGAAGGAGGAATTCCCGAAACTCAAGAAAAGAGCCCGTAAACACGGGGCGAAGATCTACTTTCTGGACGAGACGGGATTCAGTTCAGAACCGAATCTACGGCGGACCTATGGATTGAAGGGCGACAAAGCGGTAGTCAAGACTAGCGGCCAGCGTCAAAAGGTAAATGTCATTAGCGCAGTGAGTATGCAAGGGGCCTTCTGGTGCCAAATCTATACTCACACGCTGAAGCAAGGGGACTTCATCGTGTTTCTGCAAGACCTCATGCGGGGCCAGCGGAACAAGGTATTCCTGGTGCTGGATAGCCATCCGGCACACATAGCCAACTCGGTCAAGGAGTATGTTCGCAGCACCAAAGGCCGGCTTGAGCTACATTTTCTGCCTCCCTATGCGCCGGATCTCAATCCCGATGAGTTTGTGTGGAACTACTTGAAAGGCAACGGAGTGGCCAGGAAGCCGCTCCGCCAGAATGAGTCGCTCAAGGAGCGAGTGGCAGCGGATCTAGCCAAGCTGAAGAAAGACCGGAAGCTACTCCGTTCTTTTTTTAATGCCAAAAGTGTAGTCTATGTCAATGACTGAGTAGTAAGACGCCAGCGATTGGGATTATGCACAATATGCTAATGCTCGTCAATCTTTTGTTTTGTAATCTGATCTTTCCATATTTCTTGACTTGGCGTTACGGCCGCCATAAAATGCGTATGTTGATTGTGTCACGTTGGATCACCATGTAATGAAGGGCCTATGCGCAAATTTCCCTGTATAGCGATGGCTTTGCCGGGCCTCGTGTGCCTCTACTGCGCGCTCACGCCCCGCGCGCGGGCCCAGGGATGGGTGCTTACCGGCGCCCCGGCCGCCGACTGGAGCTGCGTCGCTTCCTCCGCCGACGGCAGCAAACTCGTCGCGGCGACTCAAAGCGGCCTTATCTACCTTTCCACCGACTCCGGCGCGAGCTGGCAGGCTACGCCCGCCCCGATCGCGGCTCAGATCGCCTCTGTCGCCTCGACAGCGGACGGAAGACAGCTCCTCGCCGCGGGCGCTGTCTCAAACAGTGGGTCCGTTTATTACAGCGGGGTCCTTTACATTTCGACGAATTCGGGTGTCACTTGGGTACCCACCGGCCCGAGCGGCGTTGCGTACCAATGGATGGCGGTCGCCTCCTCGGCCGATGGCAGCACCTTGGGCGCAGTCCCGGGTGGAAACGCGGTTTGTCGGTCAGCCGACGCCGGAGCCACATGGACAACGGCCGTACTGACGAACTCCACTGACGTGTGGAGCCGCTCTCTGTCCATATCAGCCGATGGCACCAAGTGGCTTGCATCCCTGAGTTCGACGGTGTTTCAGTCAACGAGTTCGGGCCTGGATTGGGTGGCCGCTAGTCTCCAGCCCGACGTGCTCAGGTTTTACCGCTGCGTCAGCTGCTCGGCGCAGGGGGAGACGTTTGTTGCCGCCCAGGACTTCTGGGCAGTCTATTATTCGCATGACTCCGGCGTGAGCTGGGCCTTCACCAATGTCTGGCCAAGCTGGTGGGGGGGCGTCGCCTGCTCTGCCGACGGGAGGAAGATCGTGGCGGTCGGATGCGACGACAGGGCTCTCGTCTCGCCTGACTCCGGGGCGACATGGGCCCGCATGAAAGTGCCCGATGGATGCTGGAGCGCGGTGGCCTGCTCGGCGGACGGGGCGAACGTGGTGGCCGTGATGAACGGCGGGGGCATTTACCGGTGGCGCTCCACGCCGCAGCCCATTCTCCACGCTGCGCGCTCGGGGGGCAATTTGGTGCTGTCGTGGACTGTCCCCTCCCTGCCATTCGTGCTTCAACAGACCCCTGATGTGCTTGCCCAAGGCTGGAGCGATGTGACCAACGCGCCAGCATTAAACCACAGCAACCTGCGGAACGAAGTCACGCTCTCCGCCCCCGCGGCCGCCGTCTTCTACAGGCTGGTTTCCCGTTAAGGGCGTGGCGGAAAATAAGTTTGCCCAGATGCTGTGAAAGAATTGGTACAAGGCGAAAATCCGAAAATAGGAAAAGGGTCATGACCGCAACCCCGCGCGAAGAAGTCGGACGCGTGAGACCCGTCTGACGCGTCGGACAGCTCACGGCTCTACGGGCCGGTGCGGCTTGCTTCCGGGGACGGACGCCGCCTGTGGAGCACCATGCCGGTGATTTCGAGGGCCGAGGGCACTTTGCCCGCCAGGGCCGCCAGCCAGTAGGCCAGGCCCGCGACCGCGCCGGGCACGAAGACCGCCCCGACCTTGAGCGGCATTGTGGCGTGTCCGAGGCGCCGTTCCCAAAGTAAGCTCAGCGCGGCGGCGATGGCGCCGGCCAGAAGCGCCGCGCCCAGCAGCACGGGCACCGCCCGTTTCAGCGCGGCCAGGCCCAGGAATTTGAGCTTGCGGCGCAAGGCGTAACCCAGCAGCGCCGTGTTCAGCGCGGCGGTCAGAGTGTTGGCCACCGCCAGGCCCGCCTCGCCGCCGATGTGCGTGTGCAGCAAGTATTTCACCAGGCCCAAGGACAGCAGGAGGTTGAGCCCCAGGCACAAGACGGCGATCTTCATGGGCGTCTTGATGTCTTTGAGGGCGAAAAAGGCCCGGGCCAGGATGTTATTCATCGAGAACATCAGCAGACCTGGGGCCAGGCAGGCCAGCGCAATGGCCGTCCGGTGGGTGGAGCTGGGTCCGAACTTGCCGCGCTCGAAGATCAAGCGCACAATCGGCTCGGCCAGGGACAGGGCGATGGCGGCGGCCACCAGGTTGGCGAATGCCAGGGCCGTCAATCCCTGCTGGAGCGTCTCGCGGAATTCGGGGTACTTCTTCGCGGCAGCCAGGCCGGAGAGCGTCGGCAGCAGGTACGTGGCCAGCGAGATGCCGAACATGCCTTGCGGCAACTCCATCAGCCGCACCGAGTAGTTGAACGTCGAGACAATCAACTCGTCGAACCAGAACGCAAAGCACCCGGTGAGCAGGACGTTGATCTGAAAGGCCGCCACGCCGAGCGACCCCGGGAGCATCTTGCGAAGGACTTCATGGACGGTGGGGTCGCGCCAGGGTGAAACCCATCTAAAGCGAAAGCCCTCGCGCAGGAGGCTGGGCACCTGGAACAAGGCCTGGGCCAGGCCCGCCAGCAGCACCCCGATGGCCAGGCCAAAAATCCGGTGCTCCAGGTCCTTGCCCAGCCGCGGCGCCAGCCAGAACACGCTCGCTATCATCACGACGTTAAGGACCGCCGCGCCCAGGGCGGGAATGAAGAAATGCCCGCGCGCGTTGGCCATGCCGATGAGCACCGCCGCCAGGCAGACCAGCAGCATATAAGGGAACATCAGCCGCAGCAACTCCAGCATCAGCCTCCGGTCCGGCTCCCAATGCCGGAAGGCCAGCAGCAGCGAAATCCCCAGCATCACCAGGACCGTGACCGCCGCGGCGGCTGCCAGCAGCCCCGATATCACCGCGTTGGAGCACCGCCACATCTCCTGCTCCCCCTCCTGGACCTCCTTCGCCTTGAAAATGGGAATGAACGCCGCCGTCAACGCCCCCTCGCCCAGCAACCGCCGAAAAAGGTTCGGCACCTGGAACGCCAGGATGAACGCGCTGGCCACCGCCGTGGTGCCCATGAACGCGGCATAGACCATCTCCCGCGCCATCCCCAGCACCCGGCTGGTCATCGTCGCGGCGGCCATGGCCCCGGATGACTTCAACATCTGCGACATCGGGGCCAGTCTAAGGTCCCAAGCTCCGCGCGCAAATCTGTTTCTTGTCGCGGTGGAGGCGGAGCGTGAGTCCGGACCTTTGTCGCAACCTTTGCCGCAACCTTTGTCGGCTTGGCCATGCCTCGACAAAGGCGGCGACAAAGGTTGCGACAAAGGTCTGGGATCGGAGCTTCCAGGTTAATTTTGCCAGCCGCTCAAAGGGACCTGGCCGCGGGCGCAGAGTGCCCGGTGCAAACAGGTCTGGCCAGCGGGGCCGATTTTGGGTATTGCAGAGGGCATGAATGCACACAAGCTCTCACGACGCGCGGCGATGACTCGAGCGGGGTTGCTGGCCGGCGGGGCGGTCCTGTGCCGTCCGCTGGCGGGCGCTGGGGCGGCGGCTGAGGCCCCGGGGCCGCCCCCGAGTCGGCCATTCCGTTTTTCCCTGAACATGGCGACACTCCGCGGACAGAAGCTGGGGATTGTCAAAGAGGTCCAGATAGCGGCAGAAGCGGGCTACGATGGAATCGAGCCCTGGATCGACACGGTCCAGGAGTACGTGAACCAAGGCGGCGACCTCAAGGAGTTGGCCCGGCGGATAGCGGATGCGGGACTGGCGGTCGAGGGGGCCATCGGCTTCGCTGAATGGCTGGTCGAGGACGAGGCCCGGCGGGCCAAGGGCCTGGAGCGGGTCCGGCGCGAGATGGACATGATGGCCCAGATCGGCACCCGGCGCCTGGCGGCCCCGCCGGCCGGCGCCACCGATTTGCCCAGGCTCGAGCTGGCCAGGATGGCCGAGCGCTACCGCGCGCTGCTCGAACTGGGCGGCCAGGCGGGCGTGGTGCCCGAACTCGAGTTGTGGGGCGCCTCCAGGAACCTCGGCCGGCTCGGTGAGTGCGTCGGCGTTGCCATGGAGACCGGGCATCCCAAGGCCTGCGTGCTGGCGGACGTGTTCCACCTTTACAAGGGCGGTTCGGAATTTCACGGGATGCAATTGCTGGGCGCGCAGGCCATCCAGGTCCTGCACATGAACGATTACCCGAACGACCCGCCGCGGGAGAAGATCAATGACAGCTACCGCGTCTTCCCCGGAGACGGCACCGCGCCGATGGCCGACATCCTCCGCGCCCTCTGCAAGGGCGGTGGACAGAAGGTCCTGTCCCTCGAACTGTTCAACCGCGATTACTGGGCCAAAGACCCCCTGGAGGTCGCCCGGACAGGGTTGGCCAAAATGAAGGCCGTGGCCCAGCAGGCAATGTGAAAGGCAACTGTTCAGGTGGGGACGCGTGGGGCAGACCTCCGGTCTGCCGGTTGGAGGGGCCTCTGGCCCCGAGCCCCGCAACTGGAAGGGACACGGAGCCGGAGGCTCCGTGAGCCGGCAGACCAGAGGTCTGCCCCACACCTGAACAGTTACTATGAAAGTTCCGCGCGCGCCGCATTCGTGGCGGTTGACCCCCAAGCAGGCCATCGCCGTGCAGAGGCGGCTCAGCGGCCTGGTCTCCAGGACCAGGCCGGCGCAGGCGTTTCGTCTGGTGGCGGGCCTGGACGGGGCGTTCTCGCCCGACGGCCGGCTCTGTCTTGCGGCGGTCGTGCTGTGGGACCTGGCCGAGCGGCGGGTGATCGAGGCACACACGGCCTGCGCCAGACTCAACTTCCCCTATATCCCCGGGCTGCTTTCCTTCCGCGAGATTCCCGCCTGGGTGGCCGCGCTGCGCAAGCTGCGGCAACCGCCGGACCTGCTGATGTGCGACGGCCAAGGGTTGGCCCACCCGCGTCGCTTTGGGATAGCCTCGCACCTGGGCCTCCTCTGCGGCCTGCCCGCCGTCGGGTGCGCCAAGAGCCGGCTGGTGGGCGCCGACGCCGAACCGCCCTTTCAGCGCGGCGGCCGCGCCCCGCTCCGGGACAAGGGTGAGATCATCGGCACCGTGCTCCGCACCCAGACCGGCGTCAAACCGCTCTACGTGAGCATCGGCCATTGCATCGACCTGCCCGCCGCCGAGGACCTGGTCCTCGAATGCGCCCTCAAATACCGCCTGCCGGAGCCGACCCGACTGGCCGATCGCTTGGTGGCCGCCGCAAAGCGGCGAATGACGAATGGACTGAATGCGGAGTGCGGAGTGCGGAGTGCGGAGTGTTCCGGTGGGAATGTTGGGTCGGGATTGGGGTGCGGCGAATGACGAATGGCGAATGACTTTCTCCGCATGATTCTGCCAAAAATGATTTTGCCAACAATGATTTTGCCCCCCCCATGATCTTGACAGGACGCCACAAGGCGCATTACAAGGAGTCTGAATGAAAACTTCCTCGATCTGCTTCCTGAGCGTGTTTCTTGCCGGCGCCATTTTGCCGGCGCCGGGCGCGGAAACGCCGGCCCTGGAAATCGGCCTGGCGTCGCGCGATATCACTCCCGAACTGCCCATTCGCCTGGCCGGCTACGCGGCGCGCAAGCGCCCGGCCGACAAGGTGGACCTGCCGTTGCGCGTCCGGGCGATGGCCTTGCGGAATGGTCCCGGCGAGCGTTTTGTGTTCGTGGCGCTGGACAACTGCGAGGTGAGCCATGCCTTTATGGCGCCGGTCCTCAAGGAACTGACCGACACGCTCCACCTGGAGCGCGGAACGGTGGCGGTGATCTCCAGCCACACCCACTCTGCGCCGGTTCTGGCCGGGACGCTCGAGGGGATGCCGGCCGCGCCGGACAGCGATCAGGGAGCCATCGAGAAATACAGCCGCCTGTTGCAGTCCAGGCTGGTCGAGGTCGTGGGCGCGGCCCTGGCCGACCTGAAGCCGGCGCTCATCGAGTGGGGGATGGGACGCGCCACCTTCGCCATGAACCGCCGGGTCTATCATGGCGACAGGATGGACTTCGGGGAGAACCCCGACGCCCCGGCGGACTGGGAAGTCCCCGTGCTCCGCATCAAAGGCACCGACGGCGCCGCGCGCGCCATCATCTTCGGCTATGCCTGCCACGGCACCAGCGTCCAGAACGGCGACGACTGGTACGAGGTCTCCGGGGATTGGATGGGCTATGCCTGCCAACTCCTGGAGGCCAACCAGCCCGGGGCTTTGGCCCTTTACTTGACCGGCATGGGGGCCGACTCCAACCCGTTGCCGCGCGGCCAATTGCTCGACGCCAAACGCCACGGCCTCGAAATGGCCGGCGCCGTCATCGGCGTCCTGGACCGCCCGATGCGCCCGGTGCGCGGCGCCTTCAAGATGGCCTACGACGAGGTGGAACTGCCCCTGGCCGAGCCCCCCTCGCGCCAGCAGATGGAAAAGGACGCCCAGAGCGCCGACCTTCCCGTCAAGCAGCGCGCGCAGCTCTATCTGAAACTGCTCGACGCCGGCCAACCGTGCCCGCGCTCCTTGAAACTGCCGGTGGCCGCCGTGCGGATTGGCGACGACGTGACCTTTGTCCTCATGGGCGGCGAGGTGGTGGTGGACTACTCCAAGCGCCTCAAGCGCCTCCTGGCCCAGGACCATCCCTGGATGATCGGCTATGCTTACGAAATCCCCTGCTATATCCCCTCCGTGCGCATCCTCAAGGAAGGGGGCTATGAAGCCGACTCCTCCCTCGTCTATTACGGCCTCTACGGCCCATTCCGCACCAGCATCGAAGACCTCCTGGTCAACCGCGCCACCGCCTTGGTGGCAGGGCTGCGCGGGCGATGAAGGAATGACGAATGACGAATGACGAATGACGAATGGGAATTCACAAAAGGCGAACCCGCCGCAGAGGGCGTTTTCGTCATTCGTCATTCGTCATTCGTCATTCGTCATTCGTCATTTTCCCCCTCACTCCCCTACGACGACGCGGTAGAAGAACCCCGCGCCCGGGGCCGCGTTGGTGTCCGTGAACGAGGTGGTGTTCGCAGAGCCCGGGATGTTCGCGGCCACGCGGGTGAAGATGCCGGAGGCCAGGTTCGCGCACCGCTCCAGGCAATAGCTGATGCCCGGGACGCTCTGCCAGCTCACAACCATATTGGTGCCGTCGCCGATCGGAGGCAGGAGCTTGAGGACAGACTGGGCGTTGGTCGGGTTGGTGCCGCAGCGCCATTCCTGCCAGTTGTTCATCCCGTCGTGGTCCGGGTCGGCGAAATCGGCCGAGCCGTCGGTGGGCAGGCCGTATTGCTGCAGCCAATAATAAGAGATGCAGGACCCGGGCCCTGGTACTCGTAGGCGCCGATGTCGACGGTGCCCCCAACGATGCGCGGGTTGCCGTCCATGTCCGTGGGGCCGGGGGCATAGGCGTTGTTGCCCGAGTTGATGCAGGGGGAGGTGGGCTTGAGGCGCAGGTTGCCGCCCGCCAGGTTGACGAACTGTGGGTCGAAGCCGGGAACATTGCCGACGCCGGCATGGGGCCAGAGCTGGGCGGAGCAATAGTTCAAAGTGGTTGTGAGCGGGTCATAATCCCAGGGTGTGTTGAACCAGAGGATGGAGTTGTAGGCGGTGCTGTTATAGGCGCCGCCACCACCCTGGCCGGCCACGTTGGACGCCACCGTGCAATTGTTCAGGGTGCTGTCGCTGGCGCCGGCCCCGGCCCCGGCGGTGACATTGTCCGTCAGGACGCAGTTGTTGAGCGTGCTGGAGGAGGCGCCGCCGCCGGCATAAAAAGCGCAGTTGCCGTTCAGCGTGCAGTAGTTGAGCGTACACCCGTAAGCCCCGCCGCCCTCGCCGATGGGGCCTCCCGCGCGATAATCGCTCCGGTTGCCGCTCAGCGTGCAATAGTTGAGCGTGCATTGGTAAGCCCCGCCCCCGGACCCGAAGCACGTATTGTCGCTGAGCGTGCAGTAGTTGAGGACGCCAAACGCCGCCCCGGCCGCGGCGTCACCCCGGTTCCCGCTCAGGGTGCAGTTGTACAAGGTCCCCCCGTGCGCCCCCGACCCGGTGCCGCCGCTGCCGGCATTGCCCGCGATGACGCAGTTGGTGATCACGGCGTTGGTCGATTGGCAGAAGACCCCCACCGTGCCGTTGGTCAAGGTGAACCCGGCCAACCCCGACCCGTCGGCCAGGTAGATGCAGCCCCCGCCGCCGCCGCCGTCAACGACGGTAAACCCCGGCCCGTTGACGCTCGACACCTGGACCGGCTTGTCCACCCGCAGGCGATAGCTGCCCCGGCTGCCGGCGGCATAAACCCCGTTGGTGACCAGGACATGGTCCAGCGCCCTGGCCGCATCCAGCGCGTCCTGGATGCGGGCGGCGGCACTCGCCCAATTCGTGTAGGGAGCCGAGGGGTTGGCGGCGCTCGGGTCCACGTAGAGCACGGCGGCCTGGCCGCCGGCCACGGCCCACCCCAGGGCCAAACCCAGCGCCTTCGCCGCCCTTTGTCGCAACCTTTGTCGCAACCTTTGTCGAAAACCGGCCCAATTCGACAAAGGTCGCGACAAAGGTCGCGACAAAGACACGGAAATCATCCGAAGTCCGGCGCAGTCGGCCGCCGCCCCGGGTAGAGGCGCCTTGCGTTCGATTCCCACAGGGCCGCTAGTGTGGTTGCTGTTCATGGGGCTATGACGTGTGTCAATACGTTTCACGTTTCACGTTTCACGTTTCACACATCACGTTTCTTGGTTGCCGTTCATAGGGCTACAAGGTGGGTGGAGAGCACACCAAGAGCGCCCGGGGTTGTCAATCAATTATGGAAGGCCCGCGGCGCTTTGGTGTCCGCTGCAAACCGGAACGGCTCGCCCCCGATGACCTGGTCGCTCGTGATGGTGGGGCACCAGTACTTCTCGATGTGCCAGGTGACAAGGTCGTTGCCGGTGAAGTGGTCCACGCGCGGGCGGCTGCGGGAATTGTACATGCTGTCGGTCATATCGCGGACCAGGACGACGTTCTGGCCCTGATAGACCAATTGGCGGATGGAAAAAGGGCGGCCCAGGACGCACATGTTCTGGTGGACGCCCATGACGATGACGTTGGTGATGCCGCGCTGGCGCATCAGGTTATAGGCCTCGGCGCTGTCGGTGATGGCGTCGCCCTCGCGGATTTGGAGGTCGGCTATCTGGCGGCGCCAGGGCGAGCCGGTCTGGCAGGGGGGTTGGTCATCGCAGCCGCCGTCCGCATCATCGATGGGCAGGGGCGGTTCGCGTTTCGGATCGAGGTTGCACCAGCCTTGGAGCGGGACCCTCGGGCTGGCCTTGGGCGCCGCCTGCGCCAGCTTGCGTGCGGCTGTGTCCTCGTAAAACTGCATGGTCCCGCTGGGACAATGGATGATGAGCACGCCGCGGCGGCGCAGTTCGGCCACCAGGCGGTCCATGCGCGGAGCCATCTCCGCCACGCGCGCCGAGGCCCCACGGCACCAATGCTTGTCCCACATGTCGCAGATCACCGCCGCCGTTCCGGCCGGCGCCCATTGTGCGGGCGTCTCGACGCTCTGCCATTGGCCGCCGCCGGGCGCGGTTTCCTTGAGGCTGCGCAGGCGCAGATCCAGCGGCTGCCCTTGCGCCCGGAGCGCCCCGCCCGCGACCAGGACCGCCAGGGCCAGCGCCGGAAAAACAGTAATTCTTTTCATACGTGCCATAACGTTGCTGTGGTGCGCCCATTGAAACCGACCGGCGCCGCGGGTGCAAGCCTGCACCGCGTAGCGGTGCCTGATGGTAGCCGTGGACTTCCAGTCCACGGACCAGAGGCCCAAGCCCTCTGGCGTCGCGTTAGCGACGCCTGAAACGAGCCATCAACTTGGCCTGCGGGAGGCCCTCAGGCGTCGCTACGCGACGCGCGGCCCCTCCAACTCGTCAGACCGTGGACTGGAAGTCCACGGCTACCTTCAGGGCGTCGCTACGCGACGCGAACTCCCCTGCGCTACGTCTCGGGCTCGACCACCAGCAGGGCGTCTTCCCATGGCTCGGGTGTGGAGAAGGACCGGTCCGAGCGGTCGGAGAACGTGCCGGCGGGCACGGAACCGCCGGTGGCGGGGTTGATCCAGAATGCCTTGGCCTTGGCGCCGGCGGCCAGCTTGTCCAGGGCAATGGAAAAAGAGGACTTGCTGCCCAGGTAGGCCATGAGCCAGCGGCCGTCCTTGTGCCGGGCGGCGAGGTTGAGGACCTGGCCGGTGGTGTGGGCGCCCTGGGCGAAGATGGATTGGTCCGGGACCAGGAACCACCACTCGGGGAGGCCCTCGAAGGTCTTCTTGAGGATGCGCATCTGCACGGCGCCGGGGGCGTCGAGCGCCTTTTTCCAGGTGGGCAGGACGCGCCAACTGTCGTTGTGGCCGTAGGTGTGATGGCCGCCGCACAGGTAGGAGTAATAGGCCTGGCGCCGAATCCAGAGCGGGGTCACCTCGAAGCCGGTACTCGGAGCCTTGCTCGTAGGCCCCTTCGGCCATCAAGACCGGCTTGACCGGCAGGAGGTTGTAGTCCTTGGTCACCATGGGATAAATCAGTTCGACGCTCTTCCAGGTTTGCATCGAGTCGAAATCGAGCCAAGGCTCCCCGTGAATGAAGCTCGAGGAATAGGGCGCCGGATCGGGCTTGAAGGTGATCAGGTGCGCGGCGGCGTCCCCCTCGCGGAGGCCCGCCGCCAACTCGCGCAGGATGGGGACGAAATCCGGCTTGGCCTCGGGTGTCATGGACCACACGATGTTGGGAGAGTCCTTGTACCGCTGCGCCAGCCATTTGGCCCAGGCGCGCGCGTTATCCATCGTGATGGCCTTGCGATAGCGTTGATGAAACAGGGTCATGGAGATGTTGACGCCCTCCCGGCGGGCGGCTTGGAGGACGGCATTGACGTTCTTGAAGTAGGCCTCGTTGGGCGTGAGAGGATTATCGTTGAGCCACGGTTTCTCGTGATACACATTGGGCTTGGTGCCGTCACCCACTCCCATGAGCATGACCTGGATAAACACAAAGCCCTTGTCTTTGCTCCTCTCGATAATGAGTGTGGCCTCCTCGAGCGTGTAGTCGCGGAACAACTGCCATTGAGTGGTGCCCAGCCAGAAAACGGGCGTGCCGCGCTGGTCCACGAAATACCTCCCATTGGGGCTGACCTTCACGGGAAACACCGGTTCCTCGGCCAGGCCAAGCGCGGCGCTGACCCACACCGAGAATGCCAGACACAGGAAGCGAGCGAACGAGGGCGTCATTTTCATGCCCCCGTTATGCCCGGTTGGGGCACAAAGATCAAGGCTTTGCAATATCCCTTGCCTCTGGGCGGTGGTGCTGGCTAGATTGGCCTTCTATGTCGAAGCGGCTCCTGGTCACAGGCTCCTCCGGCCTGATTGGGTCGGAGGCGGCCGGTTACTTCTGCAGGCCCGGCTGGGAGGCACACGGGATTGACAACAACTCGAGGGCGGGTTTTTTCGGCCCTCAAGGAGACACCAGGTGGAAGCGACGATGGGGCCCATCCAGTACCTGTTGACGCTGCCGCCGCGCATGGCGGAGGAGTTCGAGCGGCTGGAGGGGCGGCGGCGGCCGGCGTGGTTTGCCACCTCCGATCCGCCCGGCCAATCGCTTGGCTCGGGAGGGGGCGCGGCCAACCTGCTGGCGGAGGCCTGGCGGGCGACCGGGCCGGGAATGAGCCTGGGCGAGTGGCTTGGGCGGAATCGCAAGCTCATCCTGCACGCCGGCGGCCGGAGCCGGCGCCTGCCGGCGTATGCGCCCACGGGCAAGCTGCTGATGCCGGTTCCGGTGTTCCGTTGGGCGCGCGGGCAGCGTCTGGACCAGTCGCTGCTGGATCTGCAACTGCCCGAGTACGAGCGGGTCTTGGGCCAGGCCGGCGCCCAGACGGCGGCGATGGTGACCAGCGGGGACGTGTTGCTGCGGCTGCCGCGCGAACTGCCGCCCTTTCCCCAGGTGGACGTGCTGGGGCTGGGGATGTGGGTCGCGCCGGAAAAGGCGAAGGACTTCGGGGTCTTCTTTGCGCCCCGGCACCGGCCGACCGAGTTGGCGTTCTTTCTGCAAAAGCCGCCGGCCTCCCGTATCCGTGAGCTGGCCGAAAGCTATCTCTGCCTGGTCAATACGGGCATGTGGCTCCTGAGCGGGCGGGCGGTGGCGGTGCTGATGGAACGGTGCGGCTGGCAGGGAGACCATTTCCAGGGCGGGCGGGCGCGGTCCTACGAGTTGTATGCCCAGTTCGGCCTGGCGCTGGGCAGTTCGCCCTCGCTCCCGGACCCCCTGATTGGCCCCCTGAGTTGCGCGGTGGTGCCGCTGCCCGACGCGCAGTTCTACCATTTCGGCAGCAGCCGGCAGATGATCGAGTCGGTGGTCGCGCTGCAGAACCTGGTGCTCGATGAGACCAAGGTGGGCACGGCGGGCGCCTCCCAACAGCCGGACCAGGTGACTCAGAACTCGAGGTTCGAGGTCGGTTTGCGGCGGGAAGAAAACCACACCTTCTGGGTGGAAAACAGCATCGTGCCCGCGCGCTGGCAGCTTACCAGCCAGCACGTCATCACGGGCGTGCCGGAGAACGACTGGGCACTGCACCTGCCTCCCGGCGTGTGCCTGGATTTCGTGCCGGTGGGCGGGAGCGGTTTTTGCATCCGCCCCTACGGCATTGACGACCCGTTCCAGGGGAGGCTGGGGGATGCGGCAACCCGCTGGCTGGGCCGCCCGGCAATCGAGTGGTTCCGGGCGCGGGGTTTGGAGCCGGAGCAGTGTGGGCTGGAGGTCAAGGCGGACATCCAGGCCTGCCCGCTGTTTCCGGTGCTGGGCGAGGGCGGCCTGGAGCCTGGCTTTGTGGAATGGCTGTTTGCGCCGGCGCCGCGCCAGGAAGCGCGCTGGGCGCAACTGTGGCGGGAGGGGCCGCGCCTCTCAGCCGACGAGGTTTGCGAGCAAGTCAACCTGGAGCGCCTCTGCCAACAGCGGCGCCGGCTTCGCCAGGGGTGCCTGTTGCCGATGCTCGAGCACTTCCGGCGCAGCGTGTTTTTCCGCCTTGACCTGGAATCGACGGCCCGCGCCTTTGCCGAGGCCGGCGCGGAGTTGCCCCAGTTGAGCTTTAGCGCGCTGGACGATCCGATGCAACGGGTCCATGACCGGATGTTCCGCTCGGCGGTCCTGCGCCATCGACAGGGGGCCGATTGGCGCGAGTGCGAGGCGGAGTCGTTCGCCTGCCTGCGCGAACTGATTGTGCGCGAGGCGCGGCTGTTGCCGGCGCTGCCGCGGGCGGACCTCAAGGAGGACCAAATCGTCTGGGCGCGCAGCCCCGTCCGGTTCGACCTTGCCGGCGGCTGGACCGACACGCCGCCTTACTGCATCGAGCACGGAGGCAGGGTGCTGAACCTGGCGGCCGACCTCAACGGCCAGCCGCCGATACAGGTCTTTGCCCGGTTGACGGAACGGCCGGAGTTGGTGATGCGCTCGATTGACCTCGGGGTCGAGGAGCGCGTAACGGACTACGAGCAACTCGAGGGGTTCGCGCGGCCGGGGAGCGATTTTGCGCTGGCCAAGGCCGCGTTCGCGCTGGCGGGGTTTCTGCCGCGCTTTCACGCCGGCGGCGGTTGCGCCTCGCTGGCGGCGCAACTCAGGGATTTCGGCGGCGGCATCGAGCTGTCGTTGCTCTCGGCGGTGCCCAAAGGCTCGGGCCTGGGCACCAGCAGCATCCTGGCCGCCACCGTGCTGGCGGCGCTGGGCGACTCGTGCGGCCTGGGCTGGGACCGGAATGTGCTCTTTGCGCGCACGCTCGCGCTGGAACAAATGCTCACGACCGGCGGCGGCTGGCAGGACCAGGCGGGGGCCATCTTCCGCGGCATCAAGCTGATCGAGACGGGCCCGGGCCTTTCACAAAAACCGACCTTGCGCTGGCTGCCGGAGCATCTCTTCGGCGCCGGCTACGCCAATCGTTCCATCCTGCTCTACTACACCGGCCTGACCCGGCTGGCCAAGAACATCCTGGCGGAGATCGTGCGGGGCATCTTCCTTAATTCGCCCTCGCACCTGGGCGTCATCGCGGACATCGGCGCCAACGCCGATTTGGCGAGCGCGGCCGTGCAACGGTGCGACTACGAGGCGTTGCTGGCGGCGATTCGCAATAGCTGGCGGCTGAACCAGCAGGTGGATGCCGGCACCAATCCGCCCGCTGTGCAGCAGATCCTCGAACCCATCAGCGACCATCTAGCCGCCGCAAAGCTGCTCGGGGCCGGGGGAGGCGGTTACCTGCTGCTCTTCGGCAAGGATGAGGACGCCGCGGTGCGGATCAAGCGCACGCTAACCCAGAACCCCCCTAACGCCCGGGCGCGGTTTGTGGCGTTCAATGTCTCGGAAACGGGCCTGCAATTGACCCGGAGTTAAGGAGGCGGTAATGAATAAAGGTGGCAAGATGCCGCCGGGGTTTTGGCGGCCAGCGAGGCGCGAGCGAGGCGCATATCCGCATGGATCTGTAACGAGCGAGCAACGAAGCTGGCCGGCAAAAGACCAAGGCAGGTTGCCACCTTTATTCATTACCGCCGACTAAGGCAGATTGGTCCATGGTTGAAGTCAACGACAAAGACCAGGCGCCGCCCCTGCGGCCAGAGAGTGTCATCTACGTGGCCGGCCACCTCGGATTGGCCGGCAGCGCCATATGGCGCGAACTGCAACGGCAGGGCTTCACCCGCCTGGTCGGGAGGAGCCGAACGGAACTCGATCTGCTGGACGGCGCGGCGGTGCGGGACTTCTACGCGCGGGAAAGGCCGGAATACGTCTTCATCGCGGCGGCCCGGGTCGGCGGCATCCTGGCCAACGATCGGCTCCCGGGGCAGTTTCTCTTCGAGAACCTGCAAATCCAGAACAACCTGATTCACGGCGCCTGGCAAGCGGGGGTGCGCAAGCTCTTGTTCCTGGGCAGTTCGTGCGTCTATCCGAAGCTGGCGCCCCAACCGCTCAAGGAGGAGTACCTGCTCACGGGGCCCCTGGAACCGACCAACCAGTGGTACGGCGTCGCCAAGCTCGCCGGCCTCAAGCTGTGCGAGGCCTATCGTCGCCAATACAACTGTGATTTCATCAGCGCCATGCCGGCCAACCTCTACGGCGTCAATGACACCTATGACCCCTTCCGTTCGCACGTGTTGCCTTCCCTGATCCGGCGATTTCACGAGGCCAAAACCGCCGGAGCGCCGAGCCTCACCTGCTGGGGCTCAGGCGCCCCGTTGCGCGAGTTCCTTTGCTCGGACGACCTGGCCCGCGCGTGCGTGTTCCTCATGCGCCATTACAGCGGCGACCTCTTCATCAACGCAGGGTCCGGCAGCGAGGTGTCCGTGCGCGAACTGGCCCAGACCGTGAAGCGGGTCGTCGGTTACCCGGGCGAGGTGCTGTGGGATAGGACGAAGCCGGACGGCACGCCGCGCAAGCTGCTGGACAGTTCGAGGCTCTTCGCCTTGGGTTGGCGGCCGCAGGTGGACCTGGAGACGGGCATCCGCCTGGCTTACGACGATTTCCTCGCGCGTGAAGAGGGCCGAAGGCCCGCAATGTGAAAGCCTGGGGTGAAGCGCGCAGCGCGCAGCCCCAGGTAAGGGCAGAAAGAGAGGTTTCCTCCGCCCTGTAGGAGCGGAAGATGGCTTTTGGTGCTGAAGGGTGGCGCCCTCCCCATGAACCGACACCAAGTCCGGAGGTTTTGGACTGCGGCAGTCCTCTGCCGCTTTCGCGTCGGCAGCGAGGGGACACAAAAGCGGCAGAGGACTGCGGCAGTCCAAAACGCTGCGCGGGACGGGGACGCAACGTCGAGGTTCAGGGGCGCAAAGCGCGAATTCGTTCGGGGAATTCTTACAGGGCGCCGGAGGCTATGGACCGGTGACCTGGGCCTCCGCTCGCAAGCTCTCTCCAGCCCAGGCTGTCACATTTCGGGTTTTCAGCCCGAGGACTGGCCCACCCCGGGGGCAGTGCCGGGCCACGCCCGGTTGGGGAGGGTTCGTTCGATTTTTCTTGAACAAATCACAGGGGCTGGTATAAACCCCGGCCAACGATGCTGGCTCCTTCCCAGAAAGCGGCCGCAGGCGGCCGTTCCCGGGGGAAACCGGCGGTGCGACTCGGCCCGCTGGAGCTGGAGGTCATTGGCCTCTTCGTTCAACTCGCGCGGTCCTGGGGGCGGCCGACCTCGCTGGCCGAGACCTACGGGCTGCTGTTTGTCTCGGCGCGGCCGCTGGCGGTCGAGGACCTGGCCGGGCAGCTCGGGCTGAGCCGGGGCGCGGCCTACCAGGACTTGAATTTCCTGCGGAGCATCGGGGCGGTGAGAATCGTCTATGTGGCGGGGGACCGGCGGATGCACTACGAGGCGGTGGCGGAGCTGCACGGCCTGATGACGCGCTTGCTGCAGGAGCGCTTGGTAGCGCACCTGGACACCAGCCGCGCGCGGTTGCAGCGAGCGGCGCGCCTGGTCCGGCAACTGCCGCGGGACCAGCGGGCGCGCTTGGCCGGGCGGCTCAAGACCTTGCAGAACTGGGAGCGGAACGTGCGCCGCTTGCTCCCGCACCTGGCGGCGATCCTGGCCCAATGATGCGGGCGGGTCCGGGCGGCATTCCTTTTGCCTTGAATGATTCGAACTCGATGATTTAATCAATGACATGCTGTTGGCTCCTGCCCAGAAAGGGAAGGCCCCGGAACGGCCGGAACGAACCTCAGCGGCGCGACTGAGCCCGCTGGAGCGGGAAGTCATTGACTGGTTCGTCCAGTTGGCGCGGCTGCTGGGGCTGCCCGGGTCGGTCGCGGAGGTCTATGGGCTGCTGTTCCTCTCGGGGCGCCCGCTGACGATGGACCAGTGCATCGAGCGGCTGGACCTGAGCCGCGGTTCGGCGTGCACGGGGCTGAGGTTCTTGCAGGGCCTGGGCGCGGTTCGGGTCGTCTATGTGGCAGGGCAACGGCCCCGGCACTATGAGGCGGTGGCGGAATTGCGCAACGTGGCCGTGCGATTTGCGCGGGAGCGAGTCCTGCCGCACCTGGATGGCCGTGAGGATCGGGCGGGGCGGATGGCCGGGCTGGTCATGCAGTGCCCGCCCGAAGAACGCGAACACGCCGCCCGGCGGGTTAAGCTCCTGCAAAGCTGGGAGAAAAACACGCGGCGATTCCTCCCGCTGGTCGTAAAGATTTTAGGGCGTTGAAGGCGATTGGGACCGGCACAGAATGCCGCCGGCGCGGGGCAGGCCGCGAGGCCGCCGCCGCGGCCGGTGTCATCGTGGAGTCGGTTGGCGGGCTGAAAGCCCCGCGAACTGACGGGGGCGAAGCCTGCCCTTCCCCCGAGTGTCGAGTGAACAGAGAACGGCCGCCCCTCGGCCCTCGGCGGTCTCCTTGAAGGGACGCGAAGCCCGCAAGGTTTTGGACTGCGGCAGTCCTCTGCCGCTTTTTGGGCCCTGGCGATGTGAAAGCGGCAGAGGACTGCCGCAGTCCAAAACGCTTCGCGCGGCAGAGACGCCCGTCCGGTCCAAGGTCACGGTGCGCGCCTTCGAAATCGTGGAGCCCGTCTCAAACCGAGGTCTAATAGGAGCATTGAACGATGGATAAGAAACGATTATCGGAAGAAGACTCGAAACCCAAACCGGACGACCTGATCGTCCTGGCCGGGGCGGGCGGGTTCATAGCGGGAAACCTGGCCCTCTACTTCAAGAAAAAGGGCTTTACCCGGATTCGGGCCGTTGACAAGAAGCCGCTTTACGAGTGGTACCTGCGGGTGCCCGGGGTGGAGAGCTTGTGCCTGGATTGCAGCGTCGAGGACAACTGCCGCCGCGTGTGCCAAGGGGCCGTGGAGGTCTATAACCTGGCGGCGGACATGGGGGGCATGGGTTTCATCGAGCGGTTTCGCGTCGAATGCCTGCGCAGCATCCTCATCAACACCCACATGATCGAGTCGGCCTGGCGGGCGGGAGCGCGGCGCTACTTTTACTCATCCTCGGCCTGCGCTTACAACACCTGCCTGCAGAAGGACCCCAACGTGCGCGCGCTCAAGGAATCGGACGCCTACCCGGCCATGGCCGAGCGCGGCTACGGCTGGGAGAAGCTCATGAGCGAGATGTTCTGCCAGGAGTATTGGGCCGAGCGTGGCCTCAAGACCTTCATCGCCCGCTTTCACAACGTCTATGGCCCCCACGGCACCTGGGACGGCGGACGGGAGAAGGCCCCGGCGGCCATCAGCCGGAAGGTGATCGAGGCCATCGATAACAAAACCGGCACGATCAAGATCTGGGGCGACGGCACCCAGACCCGCAGCTTCATGTATATCGAGGACTGCGTGCAGGGCATCAACAAGATCACGCATTGCGAAGAGTTGATCGCCACACCCATCAATCTCGGCTCGAGCGAGCTGGTGACCATCAACGAACTGGTGACCAAGATCGAGAAGATTGCCGGGGTCAAGCTCAAGCGCCAATACGACCTCAGTGCGCCGCGCGGGGTGGCCGGGCGCAACAGCGACAACACCTTTATCCGCCAGGTGCTCAAGTGGGAACCCGCGACCCCGCTCGA
The DNA here is from genome assembly GCA_963749495.1 of uncultured bacterium. GTDB lineage: Bacteria > Verrucomicrobiota > Verrucomicrobiia > Limisphaerales > UBA8199 > CAVQND01. The sequence goes on along the minus strand of CAVVMW010000005.1, from coordinate 417,122 downwards.
CACCGGCCTGCGCGCCACCTACGAGTGGATCCGGGAACAATATCACGCCCGCAAAGCAGGCAGGCGTGTGGTCGAATGAGGCCCCCTCACCCCGGCCCTCTCCCCATCCGATGGGGAGAGGGTGGGTGGTCGGTTGTCGGTCGACGAGTCCCAGCGCGCCGGAGCTCGTGAGAGCCAGACCTAGCTGCTCCCTCTCCCCATCGGATGGGGAGAGGGCCGGGGTGAGGGGCTCGCCGGGATTGCTCCCGATGTTGAAAAGGCGATATGCGCTTCATTGACCTGGCAACCCAGTACCGAACATACCAGGGCGAGATCGATGCCCGCATGCGGGCGGTCTTCGACCACGGCCAGTTCATCATGGGACCGGAGATCGGCGAACTGGAATCGGTGCTGGCTCGCCATGTCGGGGTGAAGCACTGCATCACGGCCGCCAGCGGCACAGACAGCCTCGAGATCGCCCTGCGCGCCCTCGGCGCCGGCCCGGGTGACGAGGTCATCACCGTTCCCTTCACCTGGATCAGCACCGCCGAGGTCATCGGCCTGGTGGGCGCCAAACCCGTGTTCGTCGATATCGAGCCGGGCAGTTACAACCTGGATCCGGGCCTCCTCGAGCAGGCCATCACGCCGCGCACGCGGGTCATCGTCCCCGTGAGCCTCTTTGGCCAAATGCCCGACTGCCAACGCATCAACGCCATCGCCGCCCGGCACGGATTGCCGGTCATCGAGGACGGCGCCCAGAGCTTTGGCGCGAACCCAGCGCGGGCGCCGCAGTTGCGGCGTCACCCGCATCGGCAGCACCAGCTTTTTCCCGGCCAAGCCCCTGGGCTGCTACGGCGACGGCGGGGCGCTCTTCACCGATGACGATGCCCTGGCCGAGACGATGCGGGCCATTCGGACCCACGGTGGCCTCAAGCGACACGAACACCCGTTGCTGGGAATGAATGGCCGGTTCGATACCCTGCAGGCGGCCGTGCTCCTGGCCAAAATGCCCCATTTCGAGTGGGAGCTGAAGGAGCGCGGCCGGATCGGAGCGCGCTACACCCAACTGCTCCGTTCCGTGTGCGCCGTGCCCGAGGTCATGCCGGGCAACACCCATGTCTATGCCCAATACACGATTCGGGTCCCCAACCGCGAGGCGGTGGCAGCCCAATTGAAGGAGCAGGGCATCCCCACGGCCGTCTATTACCCGAAATGCCTGCACGAGCAGCCGGTCTTCTCCGCGTGCGGGTGCCAATGGGGCGATTTTCCAGTCTCGGAAAGGGCCTCCCGCGAGGTCTTGAGCCTGCCGATGCACCCGTTCCTCAGTGAACCCGACCAGGACCGCATTGTCGCCGCGTTAAAGGCCGCGCGGGTTGACGGGCAAGGCCATACCTCTCCATGAACTGTCGCCAAGCCCGCAAAGTTTTGGACTGCGGCAGTCCTCTGCCGCTTTTTGGACCCTGGGAAGGCGAAAGCGCCAGAGGGCTGGCGCAGTCCAAAACGCTTCGCGGCAGGCGACGCCCTTCAGGTTCAAGGTCGCCATGCGCGATCTCAAGATCGTAGCGCCTTCTTATGAACGAGCCACAGCAACAGAAAGGCCGGCGCGCCGGGAAGGGTTTCCTTGTGTTCGGCGCGCCTCGGATCGAGGAGGCCGAGATCGAGGAGTTGGTGCAGTGCATGAAGAGCGGCTGGCTCGGGACGGGCCCCGGGTCGCGCGGTTCGAGCAGGCCTTCCACGCTTACAAGGGCGGCTGGGGTCATCCCGTGGCGGTCAACTCCTGCACGGCCGCCTTGCACGTGAGCATGACAGCGGCCGGGTTGAGGCCGGGGGACGAGGTGATTACGACGGCCCTGACCTTTTGCGCGACGGTCAACGCCATCATTCACGCCGGCCTCAAGCCTGTGCTGGCGGACATCGATGGCAGCACGATGAACATCGACCCGGGCGAGGTCGAGCGCCGCATCACGCCGCGCACGCGGGCGATTGTCCCGGTCCATTTCGCGGGGCGCGCCTGCGACATGGGCGCGCTCTGCGAGCTGGCGCGCAAGCACGGGCTGATCCTCATCGAGGATTGCGCCCACGCCATTGAAACAACCTGGCAGGGCCAGCCGACGGGCACCTTCGGCGACTTTGGCTGTTTCAGCTTCTACGTCACCAAGAACGTCGTGACTGGCGAAGGCGGGATGATCCTGGCCCGTTCGGAGCGGGAGGCGGCGCGGTGCAAGGTGCTGGCGCTGCACGGGATGAGCAAGGACGCCTGGAAACGCTTTGGAGACCGGGGCTACAAGCACTATCAGGTCGTGGAATGCGGTTTCAAATACAACATGATGGACCTGCAGGCGGCCATCGGGATTCACCAACTGGCGCGGGTGGAGGCCTGCTGGGCACGGCGCCGGGAGATCTGGGATTACTACAACCGGGAGTTGGCCCCCCTGCCAATTACCCTGCCGGCGGCGCCGGAGGCCGGCAGCCGGCATGCCCATCACCTCTACACCATCCTGGTGGACCAGGCGCGGACCGGGATCGACCGCGACGCCTTTCTGGACGCCATGACTGCGCGGGGGATCGGCGTTGGGGTCCATTACCTGAGCATCCCGGAGCACCCCTATTACCAGGCGAGCTTTGGCTGGAAGGCCGAAGATTACCCGCGCGCCATGCAGGTTGGCAGGCAAACCGTCAGCCTGCCCCTCTCGGCCCGGCTGGCCGATGAGGATGCGCAGGACGTGGCCGGCGCGGTGCGCGGGGCGCTGGGCGCCTGAGCGGAACGGACAACCCGGACCTTGCCATGAAAATCATCAGTGTCGTCGGCGCGCGGCCCAATTTCATGAAGGCCGCGCCGGTGGTGCTCGCGCTGCGCAAGCACCCGCGGATTGGGCAGGTGCTGGTCCACACGGGGCAGCATTACGATGAGCGGATGTCGGAGGTTTTCTTCCGCCAGCTTGGGATGCCGGAACCCGACGCGAACCTGGGGGTCGGCTCCGGCTCGCACGCGGTCCAGACGGCAGAGATCATGGTGCGTTTCGAGAGGGTCTTGGGCGAACACAAGCCGGACTGGTTGATAGTGTATGGGGACGTGAACTCGACGGTGGCCTGCGCGCTCGTCGCGGCCAAGATGGGTGTCAGGGTAGCGCACGTCGAGGCCGGTCTGCGTTCGCGGGACCGGACGATGCCCGAGGAAATCAACAGGGTGCTGACGGACCAGATCTCGGATTTGCTGTTCACGCCGTCGGCGGATGGCAACGCGAACCTGTTGCGGGAAGGGATCGGAGGGGAGAAGATCCACCTGGTGGGCAATTGCATGATTGACACGCTGGTCCGGCTCGTCGGCCATGCCCGGAGGCCGGAAATCGAGGGCATCGACGGGCGTTTCGCCCTGGTGACGCTGCACCGCCCCTCGAACGTGGACCAACCCGAGCGCCTGCGGTGCATAGCTCGCACGCTGCGGGAGTTGAGCCTGGCGATTCCCACAGTCTTTCCAATCCACCCGCGGACCCGGCAGAGACTGGAGGCCCTGGGCCTGGCGGCGCCAACTCCCGGGCTTTACCTCGCCCAACCCCAGGGCTACCTCGAGTTCCTGTGGCTGCAAAAGCACGCGACGATGGTTATCACCGATTCGGGGGGCGTCCAGGAAAAGGCAACCTGGCTGAACGTGCCCTGCCTGACGCTGCGGCGGAACACCGAGCGGCCGATCACGTGCGAGCTCGGCACCAACACCGTGGTCGGGGAAGACCTGGAAAAGCTTAAGAGCGAGGCCTGGCTTATCCTAAAGGGCAAGAGAAAGCAGAGCGAGGATGTGCCGCTTTGGGACGGAAAGGCCGGGGAACGCGTCGCGGCGGTCATGGCGAACCTGGCGGATGCCGCGGCCGCCGGGCCGTGAAGTCCAACGCGGGGTGACGAGCCCCGGAGGATCCCCATTACGCGGCCAACCTCGGCTGGGCGGCCGAAGACGACTCTGAGGCCACGGGGGTTGGCCTGCAGAGGGTCAGCTTGCCGATCCCGGCCAAGCTCGCAGATGGAGGCGGTCAGGAGGTCGTCCGCGCTGCTCGCAGTTCGCTGGGCGCCGAGTGGGCGGCCCAAGCAGCGTCCCCCAGCCAACGTTTATGGAAGATCACAACCAGGACACGGCAGAAGCACAAACGGCGACGCCAAGCTCGGCTGCCCGCTTGGCCAGCCGAATGCGCCAGGTGGCGCGAAGACTCTTGAGCCCGAAAAGCTGTCGTCACCCGCCCATGCCTGACAAAGCGTATTGGGAGCAGCGCGCAGGGCAGCATGGCAGGAGATCGGTGTTGAACCTGGCGCATTCTGAAAACGAATTTGACGCGGTTACGAATTGCCAGAAAGCGATCCTCTACCCTCACCTCAAAAGCAGGCTGAAGGGGAATGAGCGGAGGGTCCTCGACTTCGGCTGTGGGCCCGGCCGTTTCACGCCAGACCTGGCGGCGATCATCGGGGAATGCATCGGTTCGGATCCGATTGAAGCTCTGCTCAATCTCGCGCCGCCAGGGCCGGGGGTTACCTACCGCACGATGACCGAAGGCGTGATCCCCCTTGAAGATACCAGCGTCGATGTGGTTTGGTGCTGCCTCGTGCTGGGAGGCTTGAAGGATGGCGTGTTGCTCGCCAGCATTCGGGAGATCCAACGGGTCCTTCGCCCTGGGGGGCTGTTGTTCTTGGTTGAAAACACCCAGGACAAGCCCGATGGCCCGAATTGGCGGTTCCGCTCACGCAGAGCCTACGCATCATTCTTCGCAAGTATTCCGCTGATTGAGGTTGCCTGCACCTATTACGATGCCGGGGAGGAGAATTCGGTAATGGCCGGGCGCAAAGCCGCGGGAAACACGGCTTTGCCAGCCGCAACCTGACCCTTTGCAAGGCACTCGTTACTGGCTGGAAACTTGCCGCCGCAGGTGAACCGCGCCGAATCATGCATGAACAGACCCCTTGACACCGCCCTCGTGCCGGAAACACCGCCCGATTGGCGGCCTGCCGGGGCCAGAGTTAGCCTTCGCCAGAAAGCGTTGACAGGGGTTCGTTGGACCGCGGTTTCCCAGTTTGCCCAGCAAGGCATGGGCTTCCTATCCACCGCCATCCTGGCCCGGGTGCTCGCGCCGGCCGATTACGGGCTCATGGCCATGGTGGTCGTAGTGACGGGGTTTGCGGCAATCTTCCGGGATCTCGGGACCGCCTCGGCGCTCGTCCAGCGCAAAGACTTAACGCATCGACTGATCTCCAGTGTTTTCTGGATGAATGTCGCGATGGGGATGCTCATAGCCCTGTTGATCGCCGCCATCTCGCCCCTAATGGCGCTGTTTTTCAAAGAACCGCGCGTGGCGGTGTTGCTATGTGGCTTGGCGCCCAGTTTCATCGTCTCGAGCTTCAGCATTGTTCAACAGTCGTTGTTGCAGCGCGATATGGTTTTCTCGCGCATCTCGCAGTTCGAGGTGTTGGCGGCCGGGATCAGTTACCTGACGGCCATTGCCGCCGCCTTGAACGGATGGGGGGTGTGGAGCCTCGTCCTCCAGCAGTATGCGTCCTGTGTCTGCATGGTCGTGCTTCTGTGGCGAGCGGCTGAGTGGAGACCGAGCTTTGCCTTTGCCTGGGCCGATGTTCGCTCGCTCAGCAGATACAGCTTCAACCTGGCCGCCTACAGTATCTTTAATTATTGGGCGCGCCGAACGGACAGCGCCCTCATCGGCCGGTACCTCGGCTCCGCCAGCCTGGGCTACTACGGCATGGCCTACCGGCTGATGCAGTATCCGGGCCAGTTGATCAACGGGCTAATTGGGCGGGTTCTTTTTTCCACTTTGTCCAAGCTGCAGGATGACGACGAGACCTTCTTGCGCACCTACCTCAAAGTGGTCGGCGCCATCGCATTGCTGACGAGCCCATCCTCTTCGGCTTGTGCGCCTTGGCCCGTCCGTTCGTGCTGTGTGTCCTGTCGCCCAAGTGGGAGCCCATCGTGCACATGCTCATGATCCTGTCCATGGTCGGCCTGAACCAAGCCGTTGCCGGCACCACCGGCCAGATTTACACCTCCAAAGGAAGAACGGACCTCATGTTTCGCGTGGGGACTCTCAACAGCCTCATCTACATTGCCGCCATCGTCACGGGACTGCACTGGGGGACGCTGGGCGTGGTCATCCTCTATGCCCTGGCTGACGCCATTGCCACGCCGATTGATTATTTCTTTTCATTCAGGTTGATCCATCTGCGATTCCGCACTATGGCCCTTGCCCTCTGGCGGCCATACGCCTGCGGCCTCTTCATGGCGATAGTGGTTTACTGTCTGGCGAATCCCTGCCAGTCCCAATTGGGACGGATCCCGGGTCTTGCCGCGCTGGTGGGAGTTGGCGCGGTCCTGTATGTCGGCGCCAGCCTGATTTTGAACCGCGCCGGCGTGCGTGCGTTCACCAACTTGGTTCGGGCAAAGCCGTGAGCAGCCCCCGCCCATTGCGTGTCCTGCACAATGTCGAGACGTGGCTGCCTCAGACGCAGACATGGCTCTACCATCAGGTGGCCAATTTGCCGGCGGACATCGAGAGCCACATTGTCTGCACGGACACATGCCACCTGGATCAGTTTCAAGTGCCGAACATCCACAGCGCCCGCGACCAGTCCTGGCTGCGCCGGCGCGCCGACAGCGTTTTGAGGCGCCTGGGTCAGCGCCGGGCGTTTATGGGGCGATGCGCGCGCGACTGGAGGGCTGACGTCCTGCACTCCCATTTCGGACATCTCGGCTGGCATGGCCTGCGGACAGCGCGCCGTCTAGGTCTGAAACATGTCGTGACCTTCTATGGTTTTGACGTCGGGTACCTTCCACGCCAGGAGCCAGTCTGGCGCGAGCGTTACGCCGAGCTGTTCCGGCAAGTGGACAAGGTCCTTTGTGAAGGCCCTCACATGGGAAAATGTATCGCCGCGCTTGGCTGCGCGCCGGCCAAAATTCAAGTTCACCACCTTGGCGTCGAGGTCCAAAGGATCCCCTTTCGACCCCGCCAATGGCGCCCGGGCTCACCGCTGCGGGTGTTGCTGGCCGGCTCCTTTACAGCCAAGAAGGGGTTTCCAGATGCGCTGCGGGCGCTCGCCCGGGTCGCGCGCGACACAGAGCTCGAGGTGACGATTATCGGGGATGCCACCGGGGTTCCCGCCAGCCTGGCCGAGAAGGAGCGCATCCTGGCCGCCATTGGCGAAGGGGGGTTGGCCAAACAGGTGCGTTTGCTGGGCTACCAGCCTTATCGCACTCTCCTGGAGGAAGCGGCGCGGCATGCCGTGTTCCTTTCTCCCAGCGTCACGGCAGCGCACGGGGATACGGAGGGGGGCGCGCCAATGACACTGATTGAAATGGCCGCCAGCGGGATGGCCGTCGTGAGCACGCGTCATTGCGACATTCCTCACGTGCTGGAGGATGGGGCCGGCGGGTTGCTCGCCGAGGAACATGACGTGGAGGGCCTTGTGGAGCGCTTGAGATGGCTCATCGCCCATCCCGGGAGGTGGGAGGCGATGGCCTGCGCGGCGCGCCAGCGCATCGAAGTGGAGTTCAATGCAGCCCGCCAAGGACAGCGCCTTGCCGAAATCTATCGCGCCCTCTGACCCGAACAGAACGGACCTCCGCCCCTCGCGAATGGCGGCAAGTTCCGGCGGAGCGAACCGATTGCCAAGGATGCGCCAACAGCAACTCACTGCCCCTGCGCCACCGCAGGACAGTGCGGGCAGAGACACGTCCGGCCAGCAGGAGTACAAGGCGTTCTTGCGGGTGCTCACAGTCATTGCCGCTGTGCCCTTTTTGCTGGTCTTCCTGCCCATTGGGGAGGCAACCAACCGTCTCAAGCTGCTTGGGTGGGCTATCCAGCACGCTAGGAGACCGCAGCCGGACGCGCGGACCGAAGCGCCCATATACGCGATCATGTTCGCGGGCATGGTCCTCTACGGCGCGACAACCGGAGTGAATTTATGCAAGGTGGACACCATGCACGACACCGTATACGTGGGCGCTGCTCCTGCAAACTACATGGCAATGCTCTTCGCATTTGCCCAGGCGCGCGCGCGGGTGCTGGATCGCTTGGGCGGGGGTGTCCGTCCGCCGAGGGTGGCCCGGCAATGAAACCCCGCATTACGTTCGCCGTGATCGCGCCAAACGGGGGTCAAACGAGGTCAGCCGGTCCGGCTTTCGTGGGGCCATTTTATGCCTATCAGCATGTCGCGCGCACCCATTGCGCTTTTCGTTTTTAAAAGACCCGAGGAGACCCGCCAAACGCTGGAGCACCTCTCCAGGAATCCCGGAATCGAGGAGAGCGAGTTATTCGTGTTCTGCGACGCTGCGCGCTTGCCTCGCGACGCGCAGGCCGTCCAGGCGACCCGGGAAGCCGTACGCAGCCGAGCCTGGTGCCCTCGCACGACGATCGTCGAACGCAGCGAGAGTCTCGGCTTGGCCGGATCCATCATCGAGGGGGTGGGCCAGCTAGTGCGCTCACATGGCCGCGTGATCGTTCTTGAGGACGATCTGCTCACCGCGCGGGGCTTTCTTGCTTACATGAACGAGGCACTCGCCCGTTACGAGGATGCTCCCAGCGTCATGCAAATCGCAGCGCACATGTTTTCGATTCCGATGTTGGGTTCCGCCCAATGCTCCTTTTTCATCCCCAGCGTGTCAAGTTGGGGGTGGGCCACGTGGAAACGGGCGTGGGACGCGTTCGACCCGGACTGCAAAGGTTGGGAAATACTGAAAACCGACCCCACCCTGCGGAGCCGGTTCGATCTTGATGATTCTTTTGGGATCTACCGTATGCTCGAGGCACAAATGGCAGGCTCCATTGACTCGTGGGCCGTCCGCTGGCGCTGGAGCGTGTTCCAAAAGGGCGGGCTTACGCTCTGCCCAAACAGGACGCTCGTCAAAAACATCGGCTTCGGCAAGACAGCCACTCACACGACCTCGGGTGGGCACTGGATGGAGACGAGGGATTGGGATCCGGACATGCTTATGGAGAACTTTCCCGAACACCCCTCGATTGACCAACGGAAGTGGGAGCTTTTCAGGGCGTTTTTTAAGGTCAACTCGCCGCCTTGCGTATCGCTGCGGATTTTGAGGAGGCTCGGCATCCCGAGCACCCTCTTCGTCCGCCTTCTCATGCAACGGGTCATCGCAAAACGCCGCGGGCGTCCGAGTTCGCCGAATCGTGAATCTGGACCGGGGGCACCAAAGAGCGACATCGCGTAGGTCCGATGAAAGAGTCTCTACGATTGCACATGCGGGATTTTCGGCAACAATTTGCGTTCCTTCGCTTCGACCCTCTTGGCCGCTGGGGGCTTAAGCTCCTGAGCCGGCCTGCGCGGCGGTTCCGTCGCCGTGATTTTGGCCTCTGCATCTACAAAGCGGATCGAATAGGAGATTTCGCACTTGCCGCGGGCGCGGTACGGTTGCTGACAAATGAATTCGGGCAGGCAAACACGGTTCTTGTCGTGTCGCCGCTTGCCCAGGAACTTGCCCGCCGGGAGTTCCCTGATGCTCACCACGTCGTGGTGCCTCCCTTTAACGTGAAAGGGACGCCGCAGGGCCTGCGCGAGTGCTTTGGCCACTGGCTTGAGCTGGGGGTGTACCGGTTTGAGCATTTGGCCTGCCTACGGCATCAACGCACCAGCCTGCAAAATCAGCTGCTCTACTGGATCAAGGCCCGATCGCGTCATGGGCTGGTCAACCATCCTGCTTACTACCACCATCAACGGACTGAATTCGCATTCGATGAAGAGCGGTGCTACCCGACAAAAGCCCCGGAGGGCCTTTGCCTTGACCTGGAGGCCCATCGCCTCGTGCTAGAGGCCGCCCTGAAGCGGAGGGTCATGCCGCAGCAAGTGATTCCTATAATCTGCTGCAATGCAAGCAAGCAGCCGCCGTACATCTTAGTTTGCCCCTACAGCACCAGCGTCCTCAGGGATTACCCTGAGGCTCTCCTCATTCAGGCCCTCTGCGAGGTGCATCGCCGCCGGCCATGCGCCGTTCGGCTTTGCTGCGGGCCGACTTGTGTGGATCGAGGCTTGGCCCTGGGAGCCAAGCTCCGCCAGGCTGGCATCCCGGACACCGCGGCAGCCTCCACCCCGACGCTGGACGACCTCGTGAAGCTGATTGCTGGTGCCAAGGTTCTTTTGAGCATGGAGACGGCTCCGGCACATATTGCGACGGCCCTGGACATGCCGGCCGTCATCCTTCTGGGCGGAGGCCACTACGGGAATTTCGCCCCCTGGCATCGATCCGAAAAGCAGGTGTGGCTCACCAAGCGTCTTGACTGTTTTCATTGTGATTGGTTTTGCACGAGGCCCACGAATCAATGCATCGCCGATCTTCCTGTCGAGCAGGTGGCTGCAGCTCTCCTCGAGCGTCTATAGCCCAAAGCCAGTTTACTGGGCGTCGCGTAGCTGCACAACCCCGCGCAATGCTCCTCCAAGCGTGCTAGTACGCGGACATGAATGCGAGCCCTAGATGTAAAATCTGCCACAGTCCCGCAAGGCGATACGCCGAGGCGATCGTGAGGCAAAAGCATAAGACCGGTGTATACGAATGCTGCAAGTGTGGGTTCCTCTTCTTCGAACATGTGTTCTGGCTCCAGCAAGCCTGTGCCTGCGCGATCAACCCCACGGATGTTGGCTATGTCAGCAGGAATATCTCCCCTTCGACATTTCTGGCGTCGCTCCTTGAGAAGATATCCACGCAAGATGATCTCTTCATTGATTACGGGGAACGGTACGGAATGCTTGTCCGTTTGATGCGGGACCGCGGTTTCAGATTTCACTGGTCAGATCCCCATTGTGAGAATTTGTTTACCAAGTTCTCCGAGGCCCCGAAAAGTTGCCACGGTATATATCGGGCTTTGACTGCTGTTGAGGTACTCGAGCACCTGACGGAGCCACGCGAAACCGTGCGCGATATGCTGGAGATGAGCAGGACCATATTATTCACGACTGAACTAGTGCCGGCACCGCAACCATGTCCAGAGGATTGGTGGTACTTTGGTCTGGATCATGGCCAGCATGTAGCCTTTTATACCGTTCCGGCTCTGCAAGGGCTGGCGGCGTCCTTCGGGCTTCGCTACCGACACCTGCAAGGCCATTGGCATGCCTTTTGCCCTGCCACAGACAACCTGATGAGATGGCGGCGAGCATCCAAGCTGTCTCGGCTTTTTTCGAAAGTGTCCTGGCGATCTGAACGGCCCTCCCTCCTGGCCCCAGATTACGAAAAAGCCTCCGAGCTCATAAAGCACAGCGCTTTGCGTTTGCATCAGAACCCGAGCAATGTCGATAACCCGGACTAATGCTTGAAAAACTGCTAAATTCCATGCGAAACAAAATTAGGGCCATCGCAAGAAGAATGTGCGATAGATTTCGCACGCCCCTGGAACGACTACAGGACGCGCCTACATATTTTTCCATGTATCGTTTTTTTGCCGCCTGCCCGGAGATGAAACGTTTTCCCGGCGGATGGGCATACCAAGGCAAAATATATCCGGATTATCTTTTTATGGGGGGCGCGGGCTGCGCGATTTTCCACGTCGCGAGGAAATACCTCAGCGGCCGAGGCATTGACGTGGGAGCTGGCTTCTGGGAGTTTCCCGGCTCCATTCCGGTGGACAGCTTACGCGGAGAAGGAATGAAAACGAGCCTGGATGATTTTCCTGGCGATTCCCTCGATTATATTTTCTCTTCGCATTGTCTTGAGCACATCGCGGATTGGCAAAGAGAACTGACGAAATGGATTGGACTTTTGAAAAAAGGCGCAGTTCTGTTTCTTTATTTGCCTCATCCGGAATGCGGAGTATGGCGGCCGGGTGCGCCGGGCATTGGGGACGGTCACAAATGGATTCCGGATCTTAAAACAGTGCGTGGGTTCCTCTTAGGCGTAGGAATGAAAACAATCTCGGAGGATGAAGGTCCCGACGGCATGATGAGTTTCCACGTCTGCGTGCAAAAATGAAAATCACCGCGTAACCTCGATGAACCCGCGGAGCCAAGCACAGACGAGAGATACCTGCGCGGCGCGCCGGCGCATCGAGGAGGAATTCAATGCCTCCCGCCAAGGAGAGCGCTTGGGCGAAATCTATCGCACCTTGTGACCGAAGCCACGAGGGCCTGCCTGGCCGGCAAACGGGGGCAGGCGTCCACGGAGAGAAACCGCAGCCAATGACACGCCAACAACAGCTCACTGCCTCTGCTGCAGTGCGGGACAGCCAGGAGAGAGACACGTCCGGCCAGCAGGCGTACAAGACATTCCTGCGGTCCCTCTCGCTCATTGCCGCTGTTTTCTTGTTCCTGTGGTTCCTGCCCTTTTTTTCTGGAACCAGCCGTTTCAAGCTGCTTTTGGGGGCGTCGCTTCTTGGCAGCGCTGTGATGACACTCAGGGACATCCGTTGGGTTTTTCTCTCCTTCCTCATTGTTTTGCCTGTCGTAAAGGCCGTCTGGAAAGACTTCTCGGTGCACATTGGTCCCTACCCGGCCACGTTCCCCTCGCTCTGGCTGTGGGCCGTTTGTCTCGTGTGGTTTCTGCGCAAACCTCGTGGCGAGGCGCCGCAAGGGGGCCCTCGGTACGAGAGTGGGAGAATCACCCTCCTGCTCTCTCTGATGTGCGCGAGCAGCCTTTTGGCCCTGCTCGCCCCACCAGGGGAGGGGAACCAAAGCGCCACCACGCTGGCGATCCTCGTCGCCGGACCGGTAGAGTGCCTGCTGCTCTATGCGTTCACCGTTTCGTGGCTGGAAACCTACCGGGATTATGATGGGTTTATCTACGCAATCTTCATAAGTTTGGTAGTGAGCTTCGGCGCAGGGATGATGAACCAGCTTGCCAATTACGGCATGGTAAGCTACTTCGACGAATTTCGGCGTGGATGGTTCATGAGCCTTGGCGGCGCCAACCATGTCGGCTTTATCCTCGTCCTTGTCTATCCGTTGGCCTTTTGGTTCGCCGGGCGGCGGTATCCCGGCATCCGATGGGTCATTTGCGGGCTGGTTTGCTTTTGCTGGATTGTCGCGCTCAGTTCTCGATCCCGCGCGACGCCCGTCCTCATGTTCTTACAGACGGTGATGATAGCTTTCTGGCTCCGAAGACAGAGATGGCTTATTGGTCTCTTTTGCGCTATGGCCGTCTGTGGGGTCATTGGGGTGCGTTTTGTGCCAGGCGAAGTCAGCGAGAAGTGGAAGGCGCGCTTCACCGACACGGACCTCGTCGGATATTTCCTCGGCCACCCGGCATATCTGGAAGAGGGCGATGAGCAGCGGCAGGAGCTTCAGACGCGACTCGGTGCGGAAATAGCCAGACGGCCCGTGGGAGGCTTCGCCGCGACGGGCGAGGAAGACCCCGAGAATCTCTATCTTGATCTCGCCCTGCAACTGGGTTGGATGCCGCTCTTTTTCCTCGTGGCGCTCCATCTCTCCCTGCTCGCGTGGGCATTCCAGTGCGCAAGGAGCACCGAGCCCGACGTGCGCGCCGAAGGACGCATTCACGCCACTGTGTTTGCCGGTATGATCGCCTATAGTGCGACAACCGGGGTCAACTTGTGCAAAGTTAACATCGTTGAGGGAATCACCTACGTAAGTGGCACCTGTGGGAGTTACATGGCCCTGATCCTGGCGTTCGCGCATGCGCGCACAGGGGTGATCGATTCAGCCAGGGGAGCAATTCGTCTGCGGCAGCGCCGCTTGCCGGGCAAGGGGAGCCCGGCCTCTGGCGCCGGGGAGCGCGCCACGGATGAGGCCGGCGCGGCCCAGCCGCAGCGGGCGCCCTGATGGCACCTATCGGTTCCGGCTGCCGATCGAGTTGGACTTTTGCCTCCAAGAGCGCCCCATCCGCGAAGAGAGATTTTTATGACAGGGGAGCGATGGAACGTTGTTTTCGACCAATATGTGATCCCGCATTACCGGGTTCCGTTCTTCCATAAACTTTCTCAGGAAGTGAACCTGGTGGTGGTGGCCAGCGAGGGGAGGAAGGTCGATGGTGTCGCGGACATGCGGGACAACCTCCCCTTTTCCTCCCTGCGGTTTCGGGAGCGCCCTGAGGGCTCGGCTTTTCACCCGGAGATATTTGAGGTGCTGCGCAAGCACCAGGCGCACGCGTATATCACCAGTGGGCCGTTGCTGAGAAAGGTCCTCACCGAACCGGCGCTTTGGCAGGAGATGAGGGGCAGCGGAGCCAGGATATTTTGGTTTGGCTGCGACGGATATTGGACAAGGAATTTCTGGCGGTCAAAGCTCGGAAGGTACCAATTATGGAAGCCTAGCCGCTTCCATTTGCTGGTGCGAGACCGCCTGGCCATTTCGAGGACCGACCGCTTTATTTGCCACTCGACCCACATGGCGCGATACTGCAGAACCGTGCTCGGGGTGCCCGAGGCAAAGCTTACCGTGGCCCATAATGCGATCGAGACGTTCTGGCTCTCGACCCGGTATCGCGCGCTCGCGGGCAGCGGGGCGCGGAGGAAGGCGGGAGAAATGGTGTTCGTGGGCAGGCTGGCCGAGGGAAAGCGCGTCGACATGCTCCTGAGGGTGCTGGCCAGAATCGCCCGGCACCTGCCGGAAGCCAGCCTCAAGGTCATCGGAGAGGGATCCAAGCGCATGCAGTTCGAACGGGTTGCGCGCGATCTGGCTTTAGGCGCCCGGACCGAGTTTACCGGCGGGATATATGACGAGGAATCGCTGGCAAGGCAAATGTTTCTCGCTTCCCTATGCGTGCTCCCCGGGCTGGGCGGGCTGGGAATCAACACCGCCATGGCAATGGGCTTGCCAGTGGTCTGCGGTTTGGCCGATGGCACGGAAGTGGATCTGGTGCAGCATGGAATTAACGGATGGAGGTTCGACGGTTCAGAGCGTGGGCTGGAACGCGCCCTGCGGGAGGCGCTCGGCAACCAATCCAGACTCGAGGAGATGGGCAGGCGGTCGGCCGAGCTTATCGAGAAGCGCTTTAATCTGGACAACATGGTCGGGGGATATATGGAAGCGCTCTCCAAGACGCTTCGGCCAAGCCGGGGGCCCTTGTAAGCAGCAAGCGCTGGATCTGCCCAGACGCGCACCCCCGGCCTTGAAGCCTGAGCGTTCCCGACAGGTGTTATCTGCAGCCGGGTGGAACTGGCGGAAACAAAGGAATGAAGGTTCCGTTTGAGCTGGCTTTGCGCACGGCATGGGCCGTGGTGTGGCGACTCAGGCTGCTGTACATGCACGAACGCATCCGTCAGCGCAATCCGCGAGCGGGCCTCGACTTTCCAATTTCATGGCGCTTGGACGCACTGGAGGCCGTGAAGTTTGGTGAAGGGAGACTCCGTGGGTCCCTTTACGGAGATTTGCGCCCTGCTTCGCTCCGAGTTCTCCTCGGTAGAAGGGGGGCTGTCGGTGGGTGCGCGAACGGTGATCGGGGCGAACTGCAATCTCCGAGCCGCCGGAGGCAAAATCTCGATAGGCTCGAACTGCCTTATAGCCCAACATGTCACCATTGCGTCTTCCAACCATCAGTTTCGACAGGGGGCCGTTTACAGGGACCTGCCTTGGGACGAAGCACGCGTGGGGGTCACCATCCGGGATAACTGCTGGCTGGGAGCGGGGGTCATCGTCCTGCCCGGGGTTGTAATCGGCGCAAACTCGATTGTTGCGGCGGGCGCTGTGGTTACCTCAAGCATTCCGCCCGACGAGGTATGGGGTGGCGTGCCGGCCAGGCGACTGAGGGGCGTGCCGGCCGCCGACGCGGTGAAGAGGCAGGGGCCGGACACAATGTGACGAAGAGGATCCTTCAGATTAGCCCGCAGGACGTGGCAGGAGGGGCTGAGCGCGCTGCCTCCGACCTGCACCGGGGTTTTCTGGGGCGCGGACTTGATTCCAGGCTGCAGGTCAGGCGGCGCCTGACCTTTGGGCCTGGCATTGAGTGCATCGACCTGCACGACGGGGAGGCGGGTTGGACGTGGCCGCTGGCCCTGTTGGACCGCGTTCTTGCGGGAATGCCCTGCTTCCGCGGGCGCGACCGGCTGCGCACACTGCTTTCCTGGCTGGCCATCCCCCGGCGCTTGTGGGATCCCCTTCGAGGCCGCGAAGATTTCAACTATCCTTACACGGCCCACCTGGCGGATCCTCGAAAGTGGCAGCCGGAGGTGATCTGTTTGCACAACCTGCACGGCGGCTATTTCGATATTCGCGCCCTCCCGGCGCTGAGCCAGGCGCTTCCGGTGCTGTGGACCCTCCATGATGAGTGGGCCCTGACCGGGCACTGCGCTTATGCCATAGATTGCCAGCGCTGGCAGACCGGGTGCGGCGCCTGCCCTGATCTGCTGCGCGCCCCCCGGCTGCGAAGAGACGGCACACACGAGAATTGGCGCGTCAAGCGAGATGCCTACGCAAAGAGCTGCCTGCACGTCGTCACGCCCAGTTCTTGGCTCCTGGATCGGGTTTCCAGGTCGATCCTCCGCCCGGCCACGGGCCGGGTCATCCGCTACGGTGTGAACCAGGGGGTCTTCCGCCCGGGGGACAAGCAGGCGGCGCGCGAGGCGCTGGGGCTTCCGCCCGATCGGTTCGTTTGTGTTTTTTCGTCAGTTAGCGGCGCCTCACCGGGGTCGTACAAGGATTTTCCCACGATCCGCGAGGCGGCGGAGCGTGTTTGCGCGCAACGCGGAAGGAAGAGCGTCCTCCTTGTCTGCCTCGGGGGTCCGGCGCAGCCCGTGACCGATCCCTCCTGCCCCTGGCGTTTTCCCGGCACCCTCCGCGACCCCGAACGCGTGGCCGCCTATCTCCGCGCGGCCGATGTGTGCCTGCACGCGGCGCACGCCGACAATTCTCCACTGGCCATTTTGGAGGCGCAATCGTGCGGAACACCGGTTGTGGCCACGGCGGTGGGCGGCATTCCGGAGGAGCTCATTGATGGCGCAACCGGGTGGCTCGTGAAACGGGGAGACAGCGCGGCCATGGCTGCCCGGATCCTGCAGATGATCCAGGACCCCATGATATGTCGTGCGTGCGCCCAGCAAGCAATCCGGCACGCGGCAGGCCGCTTCAGCCTTGAGCGGCAGGTTGATGACTATCTGGCCTGTTTTGCCGAAATCGAGAGCGGCAGGCCCGCTCGCAGGCCCAAAGGGTGATATGGCGCGGAGCGGATTTGCCGCAGGGCATTTGAGGGAGAAAGAGCCGGACGTCTCGGTCGTGCTCGGCTCGCTGAACCGTAGGCGCCTTCTCAAGCAGGCCCTGCGCAACGTGCGGGCCAACGGATTCGATGGCGCCATCGAGATCATCGTGGTGGACGGGGGATCCACCGATGGCACCTGCGATTGGCTGGCCACGCAGCGGGATGTGCTGACATTTGTTCAGCCGAACTACCCCGTGCTCCAGGCGGACGGCAGCCGACGGCGGGCCCATTCCTGGGGCGAATTCATGAACCTGGGATTCCGCGCGGCCTCAGCGCCCTGGATTCTGATGGTCAGCGACGATCTGCTGCTTTGCCCGGGGGCGATCCAGGCGGGGATGACGCTGCTGCGACGCCGCGTGAGCGCGGGCGAAGAGATAGGCGGCGGCGCTCTGTTCTACCGCGAGTATCCACTCGATGCGTGCTATCACGTGAAGCTGCTGCCGGGCGGCGTGGTTCACATCAATCACGGTTTTTACGCGAAGGATGCGCTCGAGGCGGTTGGCTATGCCAACGAGACCGACTTTGAGTTTTATGGCGCGGATGGCGACCTGTCAATGCGCCTCAATCTGGCCGGCTGGAAGACCATCCAACTGGAAGGCGCCTACGCAGAGCACCTGCTGCACGCCGCGCCCCTGCGGAGGCTCTTTGGCCACTCGCCTCCCCCCGCCTCCGTGCAGGCTGACATGAGCACTTTTGCCGCCCGCTATCAGCATTTGGAATGCCCGGAAACCAGGCGCAGCGCTTGCTGGCAGGACCCCGCGAGGACCGCAAGGCGGTTCTGGCGTCTGGATACACTGGCCTGCACGCAAGCCGTTGTGCGACGGTGGCTTGGCAAATAGGCACCGCGATGGATCGCATTCGGTTGGAACGGCGGTTGCAAAAGTTCGTGCATTTCCGCTCTTTTCGCTTCCTGGCTCTGGAGCGAACAATCGGCTTGTCGAGGTACATCCCCCGCATCCTGGCCTTCCCGTGGCGGGCACTGATGCTGGGTGAGTGCCATTTGTCCACGGCCATCGGCCCAGGGTGCGAATTTCGCCAGATGAAAAACATCCACCTGGGTCGAGGAGTGACCGTCGGCCGTGGCGTGGTGATTGCCGCCCCGGCCACGGCGGCCAGCGTCCGGGTGGGCGACCGCTCGCAACTCAATCCTTACGTTGTCATTTACGGCCACGTGCAAGTGGGCCGAAATGCCATGATCGCCCCCCATGTCATGCTGGCCGGTGGCGGACATAAGTACCAGCGGAACGACATTCCTATGCGGGACCAGGGCTCGAGCTGCAAAGGCGGAATCGTCATCGAGGATGACGTGTGGATCGGAGCCAATTGCGTTGTTGTCGATGGAGTTCGAATCGGCAAGGGCGCCATCATCGCCGCCGGTGCAGTCGTCACCAAATCAGTCGAGCCGTTCACAATCGTGGCAGGCGTTCCCGCCAAGCCGATCGATAGCAGGTTGAGCCCCATGGGAACGGCTGCAACTCCCAATAGGATAAACACGTGAAGGCTCCTGATGGAAATACGCTCTTTAGTTGCGCACAGTGTGGCGCCGCTGGTTCGGGCCGAGCCAACATGATATGACCAACAGACGCGTGCGAGGAAAGTTTTCACCGAAAAGTCTCCTGAATGCTTTTCCTCCCTTGCGCCGGCTTGCGCGTTCCCTGAACAACCAGCATGAACGGGACGATTTCGTGCGCCGGCAGTTGTCACTCCTGGCGCCGGGGTCCCTGTTGCTGGATGCCGGATGCGGAAGCCAAAGGTACCGGGCTGCGTGCGGGCATCTGGCGTAACGGGGGCAGGATTTTGGAAAGTACGTCCTGGATGAGAAGCGGATCCTCGGCAGCAGCGGAGTCGGCGGAGATTCTGGATACCAGTACGGGCAACTCGATTACGTCGGCGACGTCTGGAACATCAAGGAAAAGGCGGGGACCTTCGATGCCATCCTCTGCACGGAAGTTTTGGAGCACATTCCTTTCCCCATCGAGGCGATCAAGGAGTTCAGCAGGCTGCTGAAGGGCGGCGGCGTTCTGATTCTCACCGCGCCGAGCAATTGCCTGCGGCACATGGACCCTTACTTCTTTTACTCGGGCTTTTCCGATCGATGGTACAGGAAGATTCTGTGCGACTGCGGGTTCACCATCGAGGCTATCGAGCCAGTCGGTGATTACTACAGTTGGCTTGCCGTGGAGGTTGCAAGAACTGCGATGGCCCACTCTGTTCTCGCCAAAATTCTGCTGCTCCCCGCTTTTTTTTACTTCCGGTCCAAGAAGAAGACCGCGATATCCATCAATACGCTGTGCATGGGCTACCATGTCGTAGCCCGCAGAAATCGCTGAGGAGTGCCGACGACAGGCGGTATGCATGCGGTGCGCCTTATGGGAGGACTCGGGAACCAGATGTTCCAGTACGCGCTGGCTCGCCGGCTGACCGCACAGTGGGGAAGGCGGGTGCTGCTTGATGTCGAGAGTGATTTCAAGAACGATCCGTATGGCCGCCAGTTTGCCTTGGAGGTTTTTCAAACCCGGATCGAACGCGGGAGCCCGCAAGACGTCCCTTTGGGGATGGACTGGCCTTGGCCCTGGCGCCGTTTGGCCAAGGCGGTGTGGTCGAATGTCCTTCGCCGCCGCCACAGGGTCGTGTATGAGCGGCAACCGTTCCGGTTCGACCCCGATGTGGTAAGGGAACGGGCCGGCCGCTCTTATTTTTTCGGGTACTGGCAGAACGAGGAGTATCTTTTGCCGATAGAGGCCTCGTTGCGCCAGGAATTCACCCTTCGCGCCCCTCTTAGCACGTTGATGCGTTCCTTGATGGGGAGCATGGCAGGGTGTCGCTCCATTTCAGTGCATGTTCGCCGCAATCACGGCATCGGTGCCGATGGCAAGGTCATCCGGCTGGCCCGGGAGCGCCACGGGACATGCCCTGTAGAGTATTACCACAGGGCGATGGAGCACATCGGGAAGAGCCCGGGCACGGTTTGTTATATCTTTTCGGACAATCCGTCGTGGGCCAAGGCAAACCTCGCCCTCGGGGTCCCGTGCCGATATGTCTGCGATTCCGGGCCTTGGTCCGATGCGGAGGAGTTGCTGCTGATGGCCTCGTGCCGGCACCACGTGATCGCGAACAGCTCGTTCAGTTGGTGGGGCGCCTGGTTGGGCCGCAACCCAGGGAAGATCGTGGTGGCACCGACAGCGTGGGGTTGCGGCCTCCCAGCCGAGGTGCCCGGCCTCTGCCCGAAGGAATGGATAAGAGCCTAGCGTGAATATTTCAGGTTTAGGCCGCCAGGGTCCATCTTCTCGAACCAAGCTCGAATGCCCCCTCGCCTCGGGCGACCCCTCAGGTTTTGGCTTGTGGATTGGCGGGGGTTTCCCTAATCGTGACACTCTTCCAGCATCCTGGATAAGAATTGAAGTGTAGGCGAACGCCAGGTATAGGACGGCTATGACAAATGCACTGGTTACAGGCGCTGCCGGGTTTATTGGGAGTCATTTAGTTGATCGGTTGCTTCAGCGAAACATCCGAGTCGTTGGCATCGACAATATGAAGCTGGGTCGTCGCGAGCACCTGGCCCAGGCGCTGGCCAATCCAAGGTTCACGCTATACATCGCCGACGTCAATGATAGAAGCGAGTTGTCGAAGATACTAGCGCGAGAATCGGGACTCGGACGGCTCGACATGGCTTGGCACCTGGCCGCCAATTCTGATATTCGCGCCGGCGTTGCCGATCCGGATGTGGATTTACGCGACACGTTTCTCACCACGTTTAACCTGCTGAAAATGTTGCGCGAGCATGGAATTGCGCGTCTCGCGTTCGCGTTGACCTCGGCGATCTACGGCATGCAACCATGTCCGTTGACCGAGGAGATGGGGCCGCTCCTGCCGATATTGAGCTATGGGGCCATGAAACTAGCCTCTGAGGCGGCCATCTCCGCTGCACTGGAGAGTCACCTGAGCCGGGCCTGGATCTTTCGCTTCCCTAACGTGGTGGGGAGCCGCGCCACGCACGGCGCTATCTACGACTTCTGCCTGAGGCTCAAAAACGAGCCTGCGTGGCTGGACGTGCTCGGCGACGGCTCGCAGGAGAAGCCCTATCTGCACGTCTCAGAACTCGTCGAAGCGATGCTCTTCATTGTGGAGAGGGCGCAGGATGCATTGAACTTCTACAACATTGGCACGGCGGGCAGCGCGACCCCGGTTCGCTACATCGCCGAGGCGGTGGTCAAGCGCATGGCGCCGGGCGCGAAGGTTCGTTACACCGGCGGCGACCGAGGCTGGGTTGGTGACGTGCCCAGGTTCAACTATTCCATCGAGAAACTCAGGAGGCTGGGCTGGTTGCCGCGCCTCTCGTCCAACCAGGCCGTGGACCGCGCGGTGGAGGAGCTCGTCGCGGAGCACCGCGGGTGAAACAGGCCGCCATCCTAGCCGGCGGCAAAGGCACGCGGCTCCAGGAGCGGTTGGGCGAACTGCCCAAGCCCCTCGTTCCGATCGCGGGCAAGCCGCTGCTGGAACACCAGCTCGAGCTGGCCCGCCATTACGGGTTCGAGGAGGTCCTGGTTTTCGCGGGCTACCGCGCCGCGCTGATTCAGAGGGTGCTGGGCGATGGCGCCCGTTGGGGGCTGCGCATCCGCTATGAGATCGAAGAGGAACCGCTCGGAACGGCCGGGGCTGTGCTGGCAGGCCTGGACAGACTCGCCGGCCAGTTCCTGCTCCTGTATGGCGACACCATGCTCAATGTCGACCTGGCCCGCCTGTGCCGGGCCCACCTGCGGAGTGGCGCCGCCGCGACGCTTTCTTGCACCCGAATGATCACCCGCTCGATTCGGACCTGGTTGAAATTGATTCCGCCCGCCGCGTCACCGGCTTCCACAGCCGCCCCCACCCGCAGGGCCGGTTCTTTCAAAACCTTGTCAACGCTGGAATCTACGTGCTGGAGCGGGGGGCCTTGGAGCCCTGGGTGGGAAGCCACGGGCCGGTGGACTTCGGAAAGGATTTGTTTCCTGCCATGCTCAAGCGGGGCGTCCCGCTCCAGGGCTACCCGAGTTCCGAGTACATCAAGGACATCGGCACCCCGGAACGATACGACAGGGTTTGCGCGGAGGCCGCCTCCGGGATTGTGCAGCGCAGCTCTTTGGCCACACCCCAACGGGCGGTGTTCCTCGACCGCGACGGTACGCTGGTCAAAGAGGCGGGCGCCCAGGGCCTGGTCTGTCCCGAGCAACTGGAACTGCTCCCCGGAGTGCCGCAGGCCATCCGCAGGCTCAACCAGGCCGGCCTGCGGACCATTGTCGTCACCAACCAGCCGGTCCTGGCCAAGGGCTTCTGCACCGAGGCCGGGCTCCGGTCGATTCACAACAAGCTGGAGACCCTCCTCGGCGGTGAGGGGGCCTTCCTGGATCGCATCTGCTTCTGCCCGCACCACCCAGGGTCCGGCTTCCCGGGCGAGCGCCCCGAGCTCAAGGGCCCGTGCTCCTGCCGAAAGCCCGCCACCGGCATGATCCAACTTGCGGCCGCGGAGTTGAACCTGGACCTGGCTCAATCCTGGTTGATTGGCGATACGACCACCGACATTCAGACCGCCATCAACGCCGGCCTTCCGCTCCATCCTGGTGCGGACCGGCTATGGCGGCAAAGACGGCAAGTTCAACGCCCCGCCCGATTTTACCTGCGACTCCCTCCCCCACGCCGCCGGACTCATCCTCGAGAGCGGGTTTCCATGAGCCGCCCAAGTCCGCAAGGTTTTGGAGTGCGCCAGTCCTCTGGCGCTTTTCGGGCGCCTCGGAGGGACGAAGCGGTCCCGATGCATCGGGACCGCAGTCCGAAACGCTTCGCGCCGAACGGCACCCGCTCGGTTCATCGTTCCAATGCGCGCTCTCAAAATCGTGGGGGCTCTCTATGATTATCAGCCGAACGCCTCTGCGCATGAGTTTCGTGGGAGGGGGCAGCGATTTCCCTTGCTTCTACCGCGAGTTCGGGGGCGCCGTCGTCTCCATGGCCATCAACCGATACGTCTATATCACGGTGAACCGGAAGTTCGATCAAGCGATTCGCGTGAGCTACTCGCAGACGGAAGAGGCCGGCAGCGTAAAGCACATCAAGCACCCGCTCGTGCGGGAGGCGATGACACTGCTGAAACTGGATGGCGGCGTCGAGATCACCTCCATTGCGGACATCCCATCGCGCGGCACCGGGCTGGGCTCCTCGAGCTCCTTCACGGTCGGGCTGCTGCACGCCCTGCACGCATTTTCCGGCCGCTATGTCTCGGCGGGCCGGCTGGCCAAGGAGGCCTGCGAGATCGAGATTGGGCGCTGCCGCGAGCCGATCGGCAAACAGGACCAGTACGCCGCCGCCTTCGGGGGCTTGAACTTCATCCAGTTCAACCGGGACGATTCGGTGTCGGTGGACCCCATAGTCTGCCGCCGCGAAACGCTGGCCCGTTTGCAGGAGAACCTCGTGGTCTTCTACACCGGCATCACCCGCAACGCCTCGGAAATCCTGAGGAGCCAGCAGGCCGCCCTTGCCACCGAGAAGAAGAAACAGGAGATGCTCAAGAGCATGGTCCGGCTCGCGCACGACCTTCGGGCGGAATTGCAGGCAAACAACGTGGACGCCCTCGGCGAAATCGTCCACGCCAACTGGGAACTCAAGCGTCGCCTCAGCGATGGCATCAGCACCAATGAGATCGATGCCTGGTACGCGGCCGCTCGCAAACATGGCGCCCTCGGAGGCAAGCTCCTGGGAGCGGGCGCTGGCGGTTTCTTGATGTTCTACGCCCGTCAGGAGCACCATGACGCGATTGCGCGCAGCCTGCATGGACTTCGGCGAGTGGCCGTTGGCCTCGAGATGCAGGGGAGCAAGATCATCTTCGTGCATGATTAATTTCGGAAACGGCGGCCCACGGCATCAGGAGCGCCTAGAGCCGTGCCCAGGAACGAGTCCGGCGCGAAGATCCCCCCAGGGCAGCGAAACTGGAAACTTCTATGAATAACAAGCACACCTTGGTGACAGTCCTGATGCCGGTGTATAACGGCGAAGCATTCTTGCGAGAAGCTCTCGACAGCGTCTTAGCGCAAACCCTCCGAGAGTTCGACTTTCTGGTGATCGACGGAGGATCCACAGACGGAACACTGGATATCCTCGACTCGATCAAGGACCCGAGGCTGACCGTTATCTCGAAGCGCCTCAATTTAATCGACAGTCTGAACTTGGGACTGACAGAGGCGCGTGGAAAATACATCGCAAGGATGGATGCGGATGACGTTGCAACGCCAGAGCGCCTGCAAACACAAGTTGATTTTCTGGAAAAAAATCCCGAAATAGTGCTCCTGGGTAGCAATGCATACTGGACCGATGAACAGGGCCGTGCTCGGGGAAAAACCCATTTGCCAATCCAACCATGGTGGGTCAACTGGAATCTGTTTTTCCGCAGCACGTTTATGCACCCTTCGGTGACCATGCGCCGGGGATTTCTACTCACAAATGCACTGCGCTACGGGCAGGTGCCGCCGGACTGGCGCCGCCTGTACCCTCTTCCGGAGTATATCGAATGCGAAGATTACCTGTTTTGGGCGCTCATCAGCAGAAAGGGGCCAGTGTGCAACCTTCGAGGTCGCCTCGTCAAGCTGCGTGAGCACTCCGCAAGTAAGAGCAGGACACATGAAACTGAACTTCGGATGGCGGGAAGGCATGTCAGTAATTGGAACGTCTCGCATTTTCTAGGACATCACATTCCTTTGGACGAATGGTGTTCGGACCGAGGGCCGGTAAATGGCTTTAATCATGCCAGATTCGAGCGTTGGCTGCTGAAGCTCAAAATGGAATTTGTTCGGACATACGGGCTTTCAGGAAGGCAGGAGGCCTTGCTTCAACAGGACGTTGAGTTTCGGCTGAGGATCGCCTCGGGTGTAAAGAGGAGCTTCATTCAGCGTTGCATTGTGGCTGGAGCTGTGGTTGCCAAGACTTGTCTTCCACCGTCCTTGGATCATTGTCGAAGTGCCGTCCGTTTTCTGGTGGCCGCGGGCTACGAACCGCTGAAACAGCCGCCCTGCCTGCTCGTGCCGAGGTCCGCTCGCGCTATTGTTGCGAAGCCACCCGCTAGGATATCACCCGGGTCCTCCAACAAGCCCTGAAAGGCCGCCGGGCCTGACTTTCATTTGACACATTACGTCCCTCGATGCGCTCTCGTCCCTCTTGAGAACGGAATGCGAGGACCTGGCTCACTTCGGGGTGTGGAACGAGAACATGAAATGGCGGTTCGCCAGGCGCGGGCCAACGGAGAACGAGTGACGAGAAGTGTGGCAGTCGTTGATGCACTGGACGGTCCCCCGGGCGGGCTGAACTATCACGCCTGTGCGATGTCGAATGCGCTGAGCAAGGTTGGCGTTCTACAGTTATTGGTCTCAGGACGGTCGTCACCCGGTGGCCGCCAGGCCATCCTGGGATGCGGCAGCACGTTGGTCCGCCTGGTGGAGGGCCGGCGGGTTGACCTGCTGCACGCAAACTGGGTGCTGGGGTTCCGTAGCGCCCTTGATCAAATCTGCCAGGCCAGCGATGCGAACCTGATGCATTCGCACGGCATCTGGACGTTCGTCAACCACGCCGCGGCGGTCACCGCCCGACGCCGGAACATTCCGCTGGTGATCTCTCCTCATGGCGTGTTCAGCAAGTGGGCGCTCAATCACAAGCGTGCCAAAAAGTTCCTTGCCTGGTGGCTCTACGTGCGGCGGGACCTCGCCTTGGCGTCGGTCCTCCAGGCCACGGCTCAGGGCGAGGCCCACGACTGCCGCAAGATCGGGCTCCGAAACCCTGTTGCCATCATCCCGCCCGGATTCGAAATTGATTCGCACCCAAAGCCACCGCGCGGCCCTAGCTGCCAACGCAGGCTCTTGTTTTTAGGACGCATCCATCCGGTCAAGGGGCTCCTCAATCTCGTCGAGGCCTTTGCCTCTGTCCGGCCTCCCGGCTGGCGCGTCATTATCGCCGGACCGGACGAAGGCGGACACCGCCGGGAGGTGGAAGCGGCCGTTTCGTCAGCGGGCCTGGACGGCGTTTTTGAGTTCCGCGGAGCCGCGACAGGCGAGGAGAAATGGGAACTCTACAGGCAATCGGACCTTTTCGTGCTCCCAAGCCTGAGCGAGAACTTCGGGCTGGTGGTCGGGGAGGCTCTGTCGAGCGGTGTTCCTGTCGTAACTACGAAAGCAACCCCATGGGAGGAATTGGCTGCGCACCGGTGCGGCTGGTGGGTCAACGTTGGGGCGGAGGCCTTGGGCGCCGCGCTCCACGACGCGACGTTCCAGGACTGACGAGGAACGGCACGAAATGGGCTCCCGGGGCCGGAAGCTGGTGGTTGAAAAACACTCTTGGGAGGAGGCGGCCAGGAAGATCCGAACTGTTTACGAATGGGTGCTTGGCATGCGATCTAGGCCGGACTTTGTGTGGGGCCATTCAGCAGAGCGATGAGGCCGGCATCTATGAGACTTCTAGTCCTAAAACAAGCGTGTTTGAACCGTGATCCTTCCCTGAAGAGGAGCGTCCTCGAGGCGATGCGGGCGAACAGCATCTCCGAAATCGCCTTTTCCTCGGCCGGCTTTGTGTACGGCGAAGCCAGCCTCATTCCTGCGCCCGAAGACCAGACGTTTTCCACTCAGACCTCTCCGAACACGGCTTCGAGCGTCACCGGTTGAGGACTCATTCATTCCTGGCGAGGCGGAGCCTCAGGCCTTTGGAGGTGGAAAAATGAGAATTGAACCTTTTCAATTGCCATTTTGGAATCCCAGCGGAACCAACTGTTTGCGATCGCGTCAAAACTCGAGCTGTCTGTAACGGGTTGTGAGATTCAAGGACTCTAGTGCGCGTGATTTCGCTTCGAAGGACATGTTAGGCTTTTTTCCTGATTCATTCATGGTAGGCCATAGAGCATTTTGCATTTGTCTCGCTCGATGTTCGTTGCGCTTGCCGGAACTTGTGCAGTGCGCAGGCCACATCCATGTCTTCACCCGCTGGCGCAGTTCTCGGCCCCTAAACTCCCGGAATGTCCGAGCATCAGGAGTGGCGCCGTTGATGACTGGTATTCACGCCGGTGTAGGGCGGGGGCCATGTGGGAAGTTGCTCGGCGCTGGCGCTGGGGGGGGGGGTCTCATGTTCTGTGCCCATTGAGAGTGCCACGATCGTATTGCCTCTGAGGCTGAAGGAACTCAGGCGCGTCGATTTTCGCTTCGACCCTCAGGGCAGCAAGATCATTTTCGTCCATGACTGATCGCCTACGTCCCGTAAGCATCCGAAGGGCCCTCGTTAGCGGCGGTGCCGGCTTTATCGGCAGTCACTTAGTCGATGAGCTGTTATTGCGTGGAGTTGCCGTTGTCGTGTACGACGATTTCTCGACTGGCCGGGAAGAATTCATCCCTCCGCCGGGCGGGCAGTTGAGCGTCGTTAGGGGAGATGTGCTGGACTTACCCGCCCTGCGGCGCGCTATGGAGGGGTGCGACTTTGTTTTTCATTTTCAAGCCAACGCCGATGTCCGGGGCGGGAAGGAAAACACGCGCATCGATTTGGAACAGAACACCCTTGCCACCTGGAATGTTTTGGAGGCCATGCGCTGCAGCGCGGTGCCGGCCATTGCATTTTCCAGCAGCGCCAGCGTTTACGGCGAGCCCGAGCGCTTCCCTACGCCGGAAGATTACGCGCCTCTACAAACCTCGCTTTACGGGGCCAGCAAGCTGGCGGGGGAAGCGATGATTCAGGCGTATTGCGAGTATTTCGGGATGCGTTGTTTCATTTATCGGTTCGTGGACTGGGTTGGGGAGCGCTACACGCACGGCATCGTTTTTGACGTCATGAAAAAGCTGCAGCGAGACCCCACGCGCTTGCCATTGTTGGGTGATGGCACGCAGATAAAGTCGTATCTCTATGTGAAGGATGGGGTCGAGGGCATCGTCCGCGGCATTGAGAGAACTCAGGCCCAAAAGAATGTCTACAACCTCGGGCATGACGAGTTCATTACCGTTACGGAGGCGGCGGATATCATCTTGGACGAACTGAAGCTTAAGGATGTGCGCTTGGAATTCGCGGGCGGCAAACGGGGCTGGGTCGGCGACAGCCCGATGGTCCACCTGGAAACGGCCAAGTTGAAAGCATTGGGCTGGCAACCCAAGGTCTCTATCGAGGAGGGCTTGCGTCGAACGGTGCGGTTCCTGCGTGCACACGCTTACCTTCTGCAAGAGCGCCAGTGAGGTCCAGCCAAGGGCCGTTTGGAAACCGGAGCGATTTGACGAGCTGGCATTTTGGCGATAATATGGGGCCAAAAAGTGGTCACAGATAGCCCAACTGTTCCGCTTTCAACTGAACCGAGACTTCTTCCGGGTTCATTTGCACGGCGTCATTAAGAAATGCATCTACAGTCTGGTCCATGGTGGGTAAGACTCTTCGAACAACCTTGCGGCCCAAGTCCTTTACCAGATTTTCGAGTGCTCCTTCAATGAGGGCGCGGAATAGGTGCCAGAGCAAAAGGGCGTAAGTCAGGCTCTGCAACCGTCCGCTTTCCCAGAAGGATTCGGTATTGATTCTTCCACAGCCGCTTAACTATGCAGCATGACATACCGGTGTCGGCCCTGTTGTCGGTTTATAAGAATGACAATCCCGAGGTTTTGGAGGCCAGTCTTCGAAGCCTGTTCGGGCAGCAGGTCAAGGCGGATGAAATCGTCGTCGTTCAGGAAGGCGATGTTCCGGCGTCCGTCGAGGCGGTCTTGGGCCGCTGGCAGGACATCGCCCGTCACTCTGCCTTCCGGTGGCTAAAGATCCCCTTCCAAAACGGGCCGCTCGGTTACGGCCTGCCGGCGTCGCTCAACTTCGGCATTCGGGAGGCCACCGGCACATACGTTGCACGCGTGGACAGCGACGACATCTATCTGCCGCATTGGATGAGTCGATACAAAGACTTCCTGAAGGAGAACCCAGACATTGATCTCGTGGGCTGTTCCATCCTCGAGGTGGACGAATCCGGGCGGAGAGAACTCGGGAAGCGTTTGACTCCCTGCTGCGAGGAGCGCATTCGCCGCCTTGCCAAATGGCGTAATCCGTTTAATGGCATGACGGTTGTCTTTAGGCGCGACATGGCCTTGAGGCTGGGGGGTACCCCATTGTGGCAAGCAACGAGGACTACTGTTTCTGGGCCAAGTTCCTGATGGCTAACGCCAGGACGGCGAACCTCCCGGATATTCTCGTGAAGGCCAGGACCGGGGATCAGCTTTTCAGGCGCAGAGGAACCCAAAGGTATTGGAAGGGAGAGCAACAATCCATCGAATTTTTGCGCGCCATCGGGTTCTACTCCCTGCCGCTTTTCCTCTTTCACATGTCATTCAGGTGGGCCTTTAGAAAGAGCCCGCCGGGGCTGGTGAGATTTGTTTACCAGAAGCTGTTGAGACACCCTGCTGTTCGATGAGCAGCCCAAGCTCCACGCGGACCCCGGCGGAAGCGATGCGGCGTTCCACAACTCCCGGCGCCTTGGGCCGTCAGAAACCGGTTAGTTGGTTGCGCCTGCGCCTGCAGGAACACAAGCTGATCCTGGCAGTTGGGGATTTGATTTGCGTCAACGTTGCGTTGGGCCTGACGCTGAGCCTTCGTGCGAACCTCTCCTTGGGGCCCCTGCTGCCGTCCGAACAACTGCCTTGGTTCGCCCTGATCAGTCTCCTCTGGGTCGGCCTTGGGGTCGCGCTGGGGATCTACGACCTGTCGCTGGCAGCCAAGCCCGCCGACTCGACCTGGGCCGCCGCAGGTGCGGCGCTAGTCACCTTCGCGATTTTCCTGAGCGTGCCGATTCTGACGCCGGTGTTACCGGCGCACCGCGTGGAGCTGTTTAGCTTTCCGGTGCTGAGCATCCTGGGGCTCGCGGCCTGGCGAGGCTCTTACTCCTTAGTGCTGCGCCGGACTCAGTCTTATCACCGGGTGATCATCCTGGGGGCCGGGTGGTGCGGGCGCACACTGCTGGAGTGCATGGCCGGCCAAGTGGCCGGCGACGGACAGAAGAGGAGGTGGACGAGCTACGAGGTGCTTGGGTTTGTCGATGACGACCCGGCCTACCAAGGTGCTGTCGTTGATGGGGTGCCGGTATTGGGCACTCACCTGGACCTGGAGCGGCTGGTCCAGGAGTTGGAGCCCGAGGAACTGGTCTTTGCCATCACCCATACGCAGAATGCGCCCGAAAGCCTGATTGACGCCGTGCTGCGGTGCCGCGAGGCGGGCCTGAGCGTGACCACCATGGCCAGCGTTTATGAGGAACTGACTGGGCGAGTCCCGGTGGAGCACGCCGGGCGTGCATTGGACGTGGTCATGCCGGTGGGTCGGCCGGCGCTGTACCGGCTGTTCCTTCTGGTCAAACGCCTGATGGACATCGGGATCGGCCTCCTGGGATGCGTGTTCATGCTCGTTGTCATCCCCTTCGTATGGCTGGGAAATCGCATCGCCAGTCCAGGCAGCCTCTTTTTCATTCAAGACCGGGTGGGGCAGAGAGGCAAGATCTTCCCCCTGATCAAGTTCAGGTTGATGGTGATGGATGCGGAGAGAAAAACGGGAGCGGTGTGGGCCCAGAAGGGAGACAGCCGCATTACCCCGGTCGGAAACTTCCTGCGCAAAACCCGGCTCGACGAGGTGCCCCAATTCTGGAACGTCCTCCGAGGTGAAATGAGCGTCGTCGGTCCCCGGCCCGAACGCCCGGAATTTGCCAACCGATTGGCCGAAGAAATCCCCTTCTATCGGGCGCGCCACGCCGTCAAGCCCGGCATCACCGGCTGGGCCCAGGTCAAATACCGGTACGGCGCCTCCGCCGAGGATGCCCTGATCAAGCTCGAATACGATCTCCATTACATCAAGCACCAGGGCTTATTTGCCGACATGATCATTCTGTTGAAAACCTTGCAGGTCATCCTCGGTTTCAAGGGCCGGTAGGGGACCTCCTAACTCTCCGGCAAAGGATGCCAGGAAAGTCGAGGAGCTTCAGCCCCACCGCCGGATGCCGCGTTATCGGCACCCGCCTCGATTCCTGACCTTATCGCCGGGGAACCCGGCCCCACGCGGGGAGCCTCTCCCGATCGCTCTTTGTTCCGTTGCCCAGGACTGTCAGGGGAGCGTTCTCAAAACGGTTGCTGAGCAACAAGATGCGGAAGGCGGCACCATGAACGGCGGCGTGCTAATCACTGGTCTCACAGGGCTCGGAATCGTCGTTCTGCTGGCTCCAGGCGTCCGGTATCGGCTCCTCGTGCGGCGCGAGATCGAATACGCGCGGAGCGTGACGCGGTGGCTGGAGTTGGGAGGCGACCGGGGGGTTCCGATTGAGGAATTGTGGGCGGACCTGGTGTTTGCGGCGCAGAGGCTTGGATTCAGCGCGGTTCTCCTCACGATGGAGGACGGCCAACGGGTCTGGTCGGCGCCAAAGATCAGCCGCCACGTGCATTCCAGCCGGCGCTCCCTGGGCGGCGGCGGGGAACTCGGGACAATGACGCTGGAGGCACCCGCCTTCGAATGCAACGGGGCTGGACGAGAGCACTTCGGCCCGGCCCGCGGCCGCACTCGCCGCTCTCCTGGCGTTTCGGACCCGGAGGTATTCGAGGTTCTCTGCACACTGCTGGCGGAAAGCTGGATGAAGACCGTGAGGCGGTGGGAGTCGTACAGGCGCCCGACGGCAACCGGCCCCCCGGGTTCAACGTTGACAAGGACAAGAGACGGATAACCTCTGGACGAACTCATGAGGCGGTGTGGCTTGAGGAGGCTTCACAGGCAAGCGTAGCCGGCGAGTTTGCTGCGCCTGCCCACGGCAGACGGCGAGGCGTCCGCCTGAACTCCACTCCGGCCCAAGGCCGAGGCCGGAGATGAGATATTATGTTGAGGGTCGGGTGCGGTCCTATCCTGCAATTTCAGGAAGGAGCGAATTCACTGAACCGGCTGGCGGTGCCGCTTTGGGCTCTGCGCACGCCTCGGGCGGACCCATGCCTGGGTCGCACGCCAGGTGGCCGCGCACGGCCTCGGTTGACCGATGCCGAGATGAACAACTAACGGGTTGAACAATTTAACAAGTGACCAGCAGCCGCCCCGGTTTTTCCGGGGCGGCTTTTTTGTTGCAGTTGGGACGTCGATCATGGTTCAGCCTTGTACCGGCATGTGTTCCTTCAGCGGGCGGCCCAGTGCTGCTCCGCGCGGACCTTGCCGCCGAAATCGGCGCACGAGGGGGCAATTCGGCCTCCAACTCGGCCAGCAGGATGCTCAGCCCGGCGGCGTCCATGTCTCCCCTTCTCTCAGGATTTTGTCCCGGAAGCGGCTTTCGGGCAGCAGCACGACATCCACCCTGCGCCCCAGGCGTTCGGCCAGCAGGCTGGCAAGCAGGTAGAGGCTCATCCCGGGCGGCTCGGACTCCAGCCCCAGGTCCACGTCAGAGTCTTCTGTGAAACGGTCTGGCTTGGCCGGGGAACCAAAGACGATCACCTGGTGGGCGGGAATAGTCTGGGCCGGAACCTCCCGGAGCTGCCGGCTACTCGTCGCAGCAACCGCTCCCGCTCCGGGGGAAGCAACGCCTCCAAATCGTGAGTTGTTGGCGCTGAGGTCAAATTGACTTTGCTGGTTGTCTCCATTGCCCACCCCACAGCCGCTTGGACCGCGGTTCAAAACCTGAACTGCGCCCCCGTTTTGGCTTGTGGAACTGCCACATCTAGCTTTCAATTTGAGCGCGTGGAAATGCCAGAAGAAGCGGGGGTCCCCGCCGCCGTGCGAGACCAGGGCGCCGCCGCCCGCGGAGTGCCGACAGTGCTGTCATTGCGGGTGCGGGACGTGCAGCTTTACTACCTGGGCGAGTGCCTGACCGAATTGCTGATTTACGCGATGGTCATTTTCAGTCCCTGGGCGTTCGGCACCACGCAGGAGTGGTTGATGCGCACCATGAACGCCGGGGGTTACACGTTGGGGGCGCTGCTGGCGATCAAACTTGGCATCCGCTGGCTCAAGGGATACCGGCCGGCGCGCTGGGATGACCTGCCGCGCGGTTGGGGGCATTCACACCACGAGGGGCAAGCCCGACGGGGGCGGGCCCCGCTGGTTGTGCTGGCCGGGCTCACGGTCGCCATCGTGGCTTATTGCTGGGTCAGCGCGTGGAACGCCCGCTGCTATATCGATCCCGACACGTTCCTGCCTTCTTATCGGGACAATTACGTCAAGTGGCTGCCCTACAGCCTGGATGGCAATGCGAGCTGGGCGGCATTTCGGAACTACCTCGCCCTGGCGTGCTCGTTTTGGGCGATATTGGATTGGCTGCCCGGCAAGACATCGAGCGAGGAGCGCGCCGAAAGCCCCGCGCCGGGCCGGCACCGGCGTGGCTCCGGCTCCGCCCCGCTGTTTCCGGGGCGGCTGCGGCGCCTGTTGTGGGTGCTGGCCATTAACGGCGGTTTGTTGGCGGTGGAGGGCATCGTCCAGCGGCTGGACCAGTGCCCCTTGCTGCTCTTCCTGGTCAGGCCGCGGTATGGTGTGAGTGCCCTGTCCCAATTCGGGCCTTACGCCTACCGGTCCAACGCCGGACAATACTTCAGCCTCTTATGGCCGGTGTGCGTCGGATTCTGGTGGACACTGAACCGGCGCAGCGTTCGTGGGCACGCGGGCCATCACCTGGTATTGATCTGCGCCCTGGGCATGGCGGCCTGCCCGATCATTGCGACCACCCGGGCGGGAACGGTCGTGGCGGCCGGGACGCTGGTGCTGGGCCCGCTGTGCCTGTTGGCCATCCAATGGTGGGATGGGGTGCGCAGGCGGGGCCCGGGGCGGGCCGCAACGTCCGCACTCCTGCTCTTCTCGCTTCTGGCCCTGGCCCTGGGCTTCGGCCTGGGCTGGAAGACGCTCAAGCTGCGATTTGAACGCATAGATGAAGACTACAAGGACCGCGAGGCGATGTACGATACCGCCAGGCCCATGGCGGCCGATTACCCGCTCTTCGGCACGGGCCGGGGACCTTCGGAACCCTCTACCCGCTCTACCGCAAGCCGGAAGACCAGGCCAAGGAGTGGTACCCACAACTGCACAATGACTGGCTGGAGACGCGCGTCACCTTCGGGTACGTGGGCAGCGTGCTCATCGCGCTGGCCTTTCTGATGGTGCTGCTGCGCTGGTTCGGGCGCGGGGGCATCCATGCCTGCCGGCGCTTCATGCTCTTGCTCTGGCTTTCATTAACCGGCTGCCTGGTGTGGGCTCGGTGGGATTTCCCCTTCCAGATCTACTCGGTTCTGTTCCTGGCGCTGGTGATTTGCGCTGTCGCGGCCAGCCTGACCCGGAGGGCGTGACCGGGCACACAGTTGGGATGAGGACAAAGCGGGAGCACGGGGCGGCGCAAACAGATTGAATCTCCAGTGAACCCCACAGTAACAATCGGCTTGCCGTTCTTCAACCCGGGAAAATATTTCCGAGAGGCGCTTCAGTCGGTTTTTGCGCAGTCCCTGCGGAACTGGGAGCTTGGCCTCGGCTACCGAGGCCCGTTGCGGCAAGCCCTGCGCGCTTTTGAGGCTCTGAACATTCGGCTGGCCACGAACGTCCTCCTGGTCAGTCACTCCAATCTGAACGCCGCGCGGCTGGACGGTCTCTTGGCCGCGGGCGAGGGGACCGTGCTCGCGAACGGTTCGGCCGCAGGTATCGACCTGGACGCCTTCCCTCCTGAACGGTTCGGCCCGCAGGCCAGAGCGGCAGCACGGGCAGGGCTGGGTCTGGCCGACGGGGTGTTCGCGCTGGGCTACGTGGGTCGCCCCTTTAAGCGCAAGGGCCTCCATCGGCTGCTGGAAGCCTGGGAGCGGTCCTGGCTAATGCAAGAGCGGGGTGTGCTCCTCGTCGCAGGTTGCGTTCAGGGCGAATGCGACGGCGCCCTTGGACGGCACATACCCGGTGTTCGCGGCCTGGGCTATCTCCAGGACCTTAGGGACTTTTACGCCGCCTGCGATGCCGTCGTGCTCTCCAGTGACCACGAGGGCTTCGGCTATTCGCTTCTAGAGGGCGCCGCAGCGGGCAGGGCGTTGCTTGGCACCGACATTCCCGGCATCCAGTGTGCCATTCACCACAACCAAACCGGACTGCTGGTCCCCCAGGGCGATGTGCAGGCCCTTCAGCGCGCCATCGAGAGACTTGCCAGTGACCCCAACCTGCGAGAGTGGCTCGGGCGAAACGCCCGCAGCAGGGTGGAAAAGGAGTTCCCCCGGCAACTGCTTCTCGATAGCCTCGTCGAGTTCTACAAACAGATCCTGGGGGTCAATCCCGCGCCGCTTCGGGTGGCCGGAAACCGGCCTCCGTAGCTGCCAGACAACGCCCGCCCGTAGAATGCCCCGAGAGAAAACGCCCGGGTTGCGGGCCTCCGACGCCGATTGAACGCAAGGCGCAGACCCTCTGGCTCCGCAAACCGCGAAGCCGGGCGTTCGCGGCGCCAACGGCCACGGTGACGTTCAAAGAGAAGACCCAGCCGCATCGTCCACCTGACAGGCATCCAAAGCCGCCCCAGTTTCTTCGGGGCGGCTTTTTTGTTGCAGTTGGCACGTTGATCATGGTTCAGCCGGGAGGGCAGCGCACTAGTTTCGTATTCCATCCCGGTATTGCGCGCCGGTCCGACCGCGGTGATCACCAACTGCCGGGTGGCGCCGATGGGGACATACCCGTCCATCGCGGTCACATAAATGGCGCCGAAATGGGTCGGGCTCTCGATCACCGTTGAGTTGAGCGTGTGCCGTTCCGCGGAGAGAAAGCCGATGACCGCCTGGGTGCGTGGCGAGTTGATCCGGACGAAGCCCTTGCCGGCGTCCCAGGTCAATTCTCCCGTAAGCGAGCGCGCAACGAGGTTCCTGGCGTCCCAATACGGGCTGATGTCCTTCACCACCGGCGGACGGTTCTTCTCCACGAAACGGTAGCCGACCTTGCCCACCAGGGCGGCCGCAAGGTAACCGTTCACAGGTTACCCCGGCGGAGGGGGAGTTTATTGGGGCGTGAGCGGACAGAGCCGCAGACCAGCAAGCAGAGAGCGGCGAGAATGTGACCGAGCCTTCACGATGAATCGAGGAGTAAGGAAGGAACTTTCAACCCCTTGAAATCGGCGCTGATAGCCTGATAGATCCATTGAAAGGGGGAGCGTTGGTGTAAGGCGCAAGTGGCCATGACTGTCCAAAGTCGCTCACAGATCTGTCGTCCGCGCGCACTGCGCGTGCCTTGGGTAATATGGCGGTCCATCACCACAAAACGCATGGCCTGTTCGACCACGTTGTTGGTGGGCTCGATGTCCGGAGTAGTAATGAACTGGAAGTAGGCTTCGCCGTGGTGATAGAAGCGCTCGGCCAGGTTGTAGATCAACCGGTGATACGGACCGTCTGCGGCGGGAATGGCCGCCTTCCAGATCTGGTCGTGCGCTTGCTGCAGTTGGGCTTCAAAAGCTCGGGCGCCCAGTTGATCCTTACGGTGGAGTGTCCAGAACAGGGCTTGGAGGCCGGTCAGCAGTCCCCGGCCGTAGCGTTGGACCTGGGCATCGGGAAACTCGCAGAGGTATTTGACGTCCCGAATCAAGTGGGCCAGACAGAACTGGACCAGCACGGAACATTGGCGCGCATATTTGCGGTAGGCCGCGTAGTAATCGCATCCCAGAATCCCTTTGAAGTCTTGGCCCAGGACACGCATCAAGACCTCGGTGCCACGGGAGGGCTCGATCGTGAAGAGGACAAAACTGGCGGCCCGAAAACACCAGATCCAGTAACGCTGGCCATTCTCTTTGTGTCCGGTCTCATCGGTGTTGAGGCGAGTTTGTTGGGGCAGCAGTTCGATGAGCTCTCCATAGGGCTGGGCGAAGGCGTGGCTGGCTTTGTGCAGGAGTTTGGCGGCATAGCCGCGAGAGACTTTGACGCCGACCACGTTCCTGGAAAAAATCTCGAATCCCGCTGTAGGAAGCATGGATTTTAGCCTTGAGATAGACGGCCAAGCTCGTCAACCGCGGCCCGAACAGGCCCGCCTTGACGATGTGCTGGGGCAAGGCGGCCTGGTGATAGCAGCCGCAGTCCTGGCACCAAATGCTGTAAGCCGTAGACTCGACCACCCGGAACGGTTTTTCCACCAACTCGACCTGTTGGATCGTGCGTTGGTGCTCCGGTCCCTCCGCCGGGCTAATCCGGTGGGAGGGATCGACCGGACATTGCTTGAGGCGGAAGGGGATCCGTTGATCGACTTGATCGGGAGCAAAGGCAGGCCGCTGATGTTTGGGATGTCCCTTTTGCCCGCCGATGCGCCGCTTGGACTTTTTCCCGCGCCGCTGCCCCCGGGGTTTGACGATGTTGCTGGAGGGCGGTTTGGAGGAGTTACCCGAATGCTTGCGGGCGGCGGCCAGTTGATTCATTAGCCGGGCGTTTTCGGCTTGGAGTTCGGCCACCCGCGACTCCAGGCGCGCCTTGTCCTGGCGGAGTTGGGCGTTTTCCTCCTCCAACTGGCGCAGTCGTTTTTTTCCGGTGAACCAGCCCATGGCTATGGTTCCTGGCAGAGGAAGGCCCGGAAATCCCCTCGCAACGGGTGCAGCCAAACCGTTTTGATGGGAGCGGCCTGGTCGTGGGTCCGATCATTGCGGCCTCGTCCAAGGGTTTGCCCAACGCAAATCCAATTGGCAGCCGCGTAGGCCGTCCCGGCAAAGCGCTGCTTTTCCACGAACGTTTCGACCAGAGCCAAGTCATGACCGTAGACCCTTGGCCAATCGCCCGGAAGCTGGCGCACGGCCCTGCCCAATAGATACGAAGCCAGGCACTTGATTTGAACCCAGGGAAGAACAACGAAACGGTCGTTGTTGACCACCCACCGAAGGTTTTGCTGCCGCGCTTGCGCCGACCAACCAATGAACTGATCGCGGGCCCCGATCTTCCAGGCGGCCGGACCAAAGCTCAGGCAGGCAATCGGGCGCTCCTGGAAGTAAGCAATATATCGGAGTTGCGCTCCGGTGGCCTGTTGATAGCCCAGGTAGTGATACGTTCCGACCAGTCCACGGTAGAGGGCCAACTGCTGGGACGGCTCGACTAACTGAAGGCCGATCTGGTTTTGGAACTCGCGCAGCCTGCCCGTCAACGGCAGGCAATCCAGTAGCTCGGGGGTCGAGCTTCGGTTGCGATAACCTGCTCGTCGGGCCTCGCAGAGCTTCGGAGGCAACTCGATCAGTCCGTGCGCTTCCAGCCGACGGAGCAGTTCGCGGCAGGCAATCTGACGAAAGCGCCCATTGGCTTGGCGCCAGTTCCACATCTCGCAGAGGCGATTGGAAATATGGCTGCGTCCCTGGGCTCCCTCCTCCTCAATCAACTGTCGGATGAGCAGCAGGTCGGCTTCCCGAATAACCCGGCGCCTAATCACTAAATCCTGGTCCACAGCCACGTACCCTAACAAGGGCCGCTCCGTGACGCCAGCAAAATCTACGGCCTGCTCAGATCATGTGCTCAAGCGGTG
Source organism: uncultured bacterium (assembly GCA_963749495.1). Taxonomy (GTDB): domain Bacteria; phylum Verrucomicrobiota; class Verrucomicrobiia; order Limisphaerales; family UBA8199; genus CAVQND01. Next base: position 378,565 of record CAVVMW010000005.1, on the reverse strand, counting down.
CGTCGAAACCCGTGAACGGTTACGCCGCAAGAGGGACGGGTTTGCGGTCCTCGCTCAGGCTGAAGACGCTCTCGGGGTCATAGAGCGACTCGGCGACCAAATCCGCTTCCTGCACGTCCTGGCGCAGCCACATGACGCTGGCCGCCGGGAACTGAAGGATCTGGGGCGGGTTGCCCAGCAGGTCAAACGAACCGTCCCCGAGTCCCTTGGGCCAATCCGGGCTGAAATAGCCAAATTGCAGGGAAGCGTCCCGTTATCGGAGGCTGTGGCTTGGGCCGAGGGACCAACGGCACTGGCCGACGCCGAGTTGGCCAGCGCGCTGAGTCCCAAGAGCAGTAGCACGAACGTGATTCTCCTCCGCCATTTCATACACCGTCTCGGCCTAGATTTGCGCATACGGACGGAGTTTTCTCCAATGGGTCCTATACAGTCAACCATCGATTGGCCAAACCGCCTGATCCTCGCCACGGCCTGGCTGCAATCTGCCGCGCAGCAGGGGTATATCCCTGATCTGGGCGAAATGCGCAAGAGCACGGGCACCGTGCGGATGGTCAAGCCCAAGATGTCGGCGCAGGCGATCACCCGTGCGCAAGCTCTGGTTGCCCTGGGTCTGACCGAGGACGATCTGGCCGCCTTCAAGCTGCTCGCCGAGAAGAAGCAGGGCAGGAATCGCAGAGGACAAGCGCGCAAGGAATCAGGGGCGACTTGTAATGCGGCAGCGGCGAGATAAGCCCGCTTCCGCATGGCCTGAATGTGCCGAAACCGGCCAGCGTGGCAACCCCATAATCGCAGAGTGGCCGGCGATCCCGGTTAATGCGGCGGACAGGTCACAAGCCCTGTCATGTCCGACGTCCGCAGTATCCCTGTGCCGACCAAATCCCTTAGAGCCCCTATCAGATTTAACCGCAAAGAGCGCAGAGATCACAAAGAAACCTCGTTTTGATGGTCGCAAAGTAGCGCAAGAGGATTCATACTCCCATGAAATGATGACCTGCAAAATGTTCCTGGCCCACGCCATGGCGGCGGCGCTGTTGGTGGCCGGTCAGAGTGCCTTTGCCGCCGCCGACCAGTCCCCGGGCGGTTCCAATAGCTTCGTCAAGCTGCCCGCCAGCGATTCTCATTACAAGCGCGTCAAGGATTATGTCGAAGACATCCCCGACCCGGATTATCATCAAGCCTCCGAGGCCGCCCGGGAGGCCTTCCGGGACATGAAGTTCGGCGTGCGCATTCATTGGGGCGTTTATTCCCTGTGGGAAACGGGCGAGTCCTGGCCTTTGCTCAATTACTCCAACGAGAAACGGCAGGCCTATCAGCAACTCAACCGGAGCTTCAACCCGGCCAACTTCAACGCCGATGAATGGATGGACCTTTTCCAGCGAGCCGGGCTCAAGGTGTTTGCCTTCACCACCAAGCACCACGACGGCTTCTCGATGTTCGATACCCAAACCCGCGTCAAAAGCCGCGTGAACTGGACCGCTCCCGGCGGCCCCAGCCTGGAGGAGTGCGATCTCGCCTATAGCATCATGGAAAGCCCCTTCAAGCGCGACATCGTCAAAGAGTTGTGCGACGCCGCTCATCGGCGCGGCATCCGGATTGACCTCTATTTCTCCCATCCGGACTGGTATGATGCCGATTTCCGGCCTTATGCCCTTGATCCCGTCCAGGTGGATGAACCGGAAAAATTCGGGGCTCGTGCCGGGGAGGGCAGGCAAATCAAGAACCCCTTGGTTACGCCCAGGCCGACGCCGGCGGAAGTGGAACGTATGATGGCCCGTCACCGCGCGCAACTGACCGAGTTGCTCACCCGCTACGGCAAAATCGACTTGGTTTGCCTCGACCAATGGCTCGGACCGGCGGTCTGGCCGCAACTGCGGGAGACGATAAAGCAACTGCGCAAGCTCCAGCCCGAGGTCATGTTCCGCGCCCGGGGCATCGGCAACTACGGCGATTACTACACGCCGGAGGGGTTCGTGCCGGGTTCAAAGGAAAACACCACGATGCCCTGGATGGTGATTTACCAATTGGGCGGCATGTGGAGTTACCAGCCCGACGCAACGAAATACAAGGGAGCGCGTTGGATCGTCACGAACCTGGTGGACGTGGTCGCCAAAGGCGGCAACTTCATGGTGGGCATCGGCCCGGACGCGCGCGGCAAATTCCATCCCAAAGCGGTTGAAGCGCTGGAGAACACCGGCGCCTGGCTGCGGATCAACGGTGAGGCGATTTACGCCACCCGGCCGCGCTCGGATGGCCTGTGGAAAGAGGGCGAAGGCGTCCGTTTTACCCGGACCAAGGACAATCGTTTTGTTTATGCTGTATGTCTGCAATGGCCCGGGCAAATCCTCACCCTGAAGTCGGTTCGCGCGAAGGAGGGTTCCAGCATAAGCTTGCTGGGAATAACTGAGCCACTTGAGTGGAGCCAGGCCAGCGGCGCCGGTTTGGTCATCAAGATTCCGGCCGCATTGCAGGAACAGGCGCGCCGCCCGGTCAGCATGGCCTATGCCTTCAGAATTGGGGTCCCCCGCACAATTTGTGGGTGAAACATCTGGACACGTGTTCAGTTCGGAGGGTTGACGTTGGTGAGTTGGGCGGTCGTGGAACATCCCGCGGCACGCTCCGCGACGAATCGAGCGGCCTAACGGCCGGAGAAGGACTTCAAGCAATTCCGGCGCGGCCAGGGTATGGCTCCGGGCGGGGCTGTCAAGGTATTGCTCGCCACGTGCCCTCGTGCCCTGCTGCGCTCCACCTTGACAGCCCCGCCCTCCGCCATGATGCGCCGCTAAGGAATTGCTGGTGAAGGTGTGCTTGGCTCGGAGGGCTGCCCAGCGCCACAAAGCGATAGCTGATCTGCCTGGCTTGCGGTAGCCTGCGAGATGTGAAAAGCACGCCCGCCACCGAGCGGCAGACCAGCTATGCAATTGAAGGTTAAGACGGTTCTCAACGACATTCAACACTTTGTGGGCTTCGTTTACCAGGACATCCGCTTGTGCCGGGACCGCCGAGGCCGTGGCCGGCGGCTCGAGATCACCCTCCAACCCCATGGCGGCATTCCCGCCAAGTGCTCCCGGTGCCTGCAGCCAGTCCCCGGCTATGATCAGTTGCCCCAGCGGTCCTGGCTGTTTCCGCCGATGTGGGGCGTCAAGACCTATTTCCTCTACCCCCCGCGGCGGGTCAATTGTCCGCAGGACGGGGTGGTTGTCGAGCATATCCCCTGGAGCCAGGGCAAGCGGCCGGTGACGACGGCGATGATGGGCCTCTTGGCCCGGTGGGCCCGGCGGCTGTCCTGGAAGGAAACCGCCCAGGCCTTCCACACCAGTTGGGAGGCCGTTTACCGTTCGGTGCAGTGGTTCGTCCAATGGGGTTTGGAGCACCGGCGCCTGGAGGGTGTGGAGGCCATCGGAGTGGACGAGATCCATTGGGGCAAGGGCCAGAAGGCCGACAACTTCCTGACGGTGATTTACCAGATTGACCCCCACTGTCGGCGCTTGCTGTGGCTGGGTCGGCGGCGCACTCAAGCCACGTTGCGGCGGGGCTTGGCAGAATTGGGAGCCCCGGTGGTCAGCGCTCTGAAGTATGTGTGCAGCGACATGTGGAAGCCCTACCTGAAGGTGATCGCGGCCAAGATACCGCAGGCGCTCAACGTGCTGGACCGCTTTCATATCGTGGGGCACCTCAACGAGGCGGTGGACGAGGTGCGCCGGGGCGAGCAGTCGCGCTTGCACGGCCGGCCCCTGGCTCAGCGGCTCAAGGGCATGCGCTGGCAGTTGTTGCGCCGGGGCAGCCGGGTGCGGGGCCGTGCCCGCTCCAAGCTCAACGCCCTGTTGGCCAGCAAGCTGGCGACGGCACGGGCCTGGAACCTCAAGGAGAGCTTCGACTACCTTTGGCACTACCGTTCTCCGATCTATGTGGTGGCCTATCTGGGTTATTGGTGCGCTCGAGCCATGCGCAGCCGGCTCGAACCAATGAAGAAGGTGGCCCGGATGCTGCGCGCCCATGAGCCGTTGATCTTGAATTGGTTCGAGGCCAAAGGTGAGCTCTCCAGCGCCGCCGTCGAGGGCCTGAACAACAAGATTCGAGTGGTAACCAGACGATCTTACGGCTTCCGCACCTATCCAGCCATGGAATTGGCCCTGTATCATTGCCTTGGCCGCTTACCTGAGCCTCGACTTACCCATACATTCTGCTGACCAGTCCAGAATTGAAGAGGGCGATTGAACACGAACCCTGCCGACCGTGGCAAGCGCACCGTGGTGGACAGGAGAATGGCGGCCAACAGGGCGAGCGGGATCTGTTTGAAGGGGTGGTTGGATCGCGTCTCAATCAAGCCAGATCGCACCCTTCGGTTATCACGGGGAAAATGCCAGTGGTGCTTCAGCGTAATTCTCCCGCGCTCTTGCAGACAGGCCAATTCGGCCACGGACATCGCCGAGACGCACACTTCTCCCTCTGGAGCCGCGTCAATGAGTCCGAGCGCTGCCGGGGACAGATCGGTGGTTAATTGAGTTGGCAGCGGGGCGGCTTTGGAGTAGAACACGCAAAAACACCGAAAAATGAGCGCGTCAATAAACAACTCTCCCTTTCTTGCCGGGGCTCAAGCAAGGAGCATCCGATCATCGGCTGTAGCTGGCCGCGCACAATACACACTTCTCGCTCTGATGCTCTTTTTTTGCCAGTCGTACGCCGCCAGCCACGACTCCTATGATGGCTGGCTGGAGTTGAAAGGCAAGAAGACCGGCTTTTTTCACACCGAGCAGATTCAAGGCCGATGGTGGCTGATCTCACCGGAGGGGAACGCGTTTTTCTCCAAAGGGGTCGACCACGTTGATCTCACGCCGGAGTCCGGTTCCGCGCCGAAGGCCCCCGACGATCCGGCGGCGTGGGCGAAAACCACTGCCGAGCAGTTGCGCGGCTGGAACTTCAATACCCTGGGCGCGTGGTCATCGCCCCAACTTTACACCGCCGGCCTGGCTTATGCTCCGATGGTTGATGTGGCGGCATCCGCCGGGCGCGATGTCTGGCTCAAGGGCGGAGTCATTGACTATTTCAGTCCCGGGTTCCAACAGGCGGCCGACCGCGCGGCGCAAAGAATCTGCGCCCCGCGCGCCAAAGATCCGCGGGTGCTCGGCTACTTCACGGATAACGAACTGCGCTGGGGCGCCGATTGGCGAGGGACCGATAGCCTGCTGGAACAGTACCCTGAATTCAGTTTCAAAGCCATGGACAGCGGATTGCCCAACACCAGAGGAGCGGCCAAGCCGGTGGCCACCCAGGAAGACCGTGCCAAAGGATTCGCCGGTTACGTGGGGGCTCTGGCCGCTTTGCCGGGGTGTGTGGGTTACCACTGGTTCCAGTACCGCGACCAGCCCAAGGAAGGCCGCCGCCTCGACGGTGAGAACAGCAACTACGGCGTGGTGAAAATAGACGGGTCCCCGTGGGAAACGCTCACCACTCGCATGAAACAGGTCAATGCCGAGCTCGAGGCCCTGCACGCCAGAGCCCAGGTGCGTTGACGACAATCTGTATAGTCGGTCCGACAATTGTACCACATGAATGCCGTTCATATTCAGCTCCGTTCTGCCTGGAGGGTGTTGCCAGGCCTGTTCCTGGCACTGCTCTGGTTGAGCCCGGGTGGCCCTTCGGGCGGTGCGCGCGCCGCGGAAGCCGGCTATCGCGACCTCTACCCCGACACCTGGGTGGCCACGGATGCGCTCGGACGAACCATGCCCGCCCTCTCCGAGGTGGGACCGGTCAAGCACGACCACCGACGCGTCGTGGGGATCTTCTATATCACTTGGCACAGCGATTCGCTGGCCGGCCTCAAGCCCCCGTACCGCGCCGACGTGAGCCGCGTGCTCGCCGGCGACCCCAAGGCGCGCCTGGATGCCAAACATCCGCTCTGGACCGAGGGCTCTTACCATTGGGGCGAGCCGGAGATGGGCTATTTCCTGAGCAAGGATGAATATGTCATCCGCAGAGACATGTCGATGCTCGCAGATGCGGGAGTCGACGTCCTCGTGGTGGATGTCACCAATGCCGTCCGCTACTGGGACGAATGGGAGGCCATTTTCGCCGTGATGCGAAGGATGAAGGCCGAGGGCAACCAGGTGCCTCAGTTCTGCTTCTGGGCCTTCAACGGCCCGGTGATTACAGTCGTGCAGGACTTGTACGACCGGATTTACAAGGTCGAGAAATACAAGGACCTTTGGTTTCTTTGGGACGGCAAACCGCTCTTGCTTTACAATGGCACCCCAGGCTTCGACGCCAACGGCCCAGGCGTGCAAAACCCGAATCCGCACTTCGAGGCGGCCGCCAAGACCGACCCCAAGCACCCGCACTTTGGCGATCCCGATTACACTGAAGCATTTTACAAGGACTACACCAAAGAGGTGAAGGGGTTCTTCACACTGCGGACGATGTGGTGGGGGTACTTCGAATGGGCCGGCAAACGCTTTGTCGGCACGGAAGACAACTGGAGTTTCGGGTTGGACCTGGGCGACCAACGCGTGCGCGCGCTGAGCGCGGACGAACGGGTGTCGCGGCACCAGGGCCGCAAGGAAGAGGCGGCGGTAACGCCCGCGCAGCATCCCTCGAGCCTCATCGGCAAGTCCTGGACCGCGTCGGGCGGCGAGCCGGCCTTGAACGAATACGACCTGCCGCTGCCGACCTATGTGCCGTGGCTGGGCAAGAAAGTCGAGCATCCCGAGGGCTACGGTATATACTTCCAGCAACGCTGGGACGAAGCGATCGCGGGCGACCCGGAGTTCCTTTACCTCAACGACTGGAACGAATGGACCGCCGGCAAATACCCGCCGCCGGGAGGGGGCACCACCAAGTTCATGCGCCGGGACAGCACTTACTTTTTCGTGGACCAGTACGATGCCGAATTCAACCGCACCCTTCAACCGATGAAAGGCGGCTACACGGACAATTACTACATGCAGATGGCCCAGAACATCCGGCGTTACAAGGGCGTTCGCCCCATGCCGGAATTGCACGGACTACACCCCATCAAGATCGACGGGGAGTTTTCGGACTGGGCGGGACTTGAGGTCGAGTACCGCGATACCGTCGGCGATACGGTCCACCGCGACTGCCCGGGTTACGGCGGGCTTCATTACACGAACGACTTGGGCCGCAACGACATCGTCACCTGCAAGGTGGCCGTGGACCGCAGCATGGTCTATTTCTACGTGGAGGCCAATGAGGCGCTTACCCCGCACACGGGCAAGAACTGGATGCTTTTGTTGATTGATGCCGACCACAATCCCAACACCGGCTGGTGCGGCTATGATTTCCTCATCAACCAGCGCGTGGTGGACGAGAAGACCACGACCCTCCAGCGCTACGACGCGAATGCCCCGGGCGGTCCGTGGGTCGAGGTCGCCCGGTTGGACTACCGCTACTCGGGCAAAGCCCTGGAACTGGCCGTGCCGCGCAAGCTCCTGGGTTTGACGGGCGACGCCATCACGTTCGATTTCCATTGGTGCGACAACCCCGCCGATCTCAAGGACCCCATCTCCCTCTGCACCGCCGGTGACAGTGCGCCCAATCGCCGGTTCAACTACCGCTGCACCTGGAAGCAGGAAGGCCCTGCCCTGCGGTCTAGTCACTAGTAGCCTGCACAACAAGAGGGCCGAAGGCCCGCAATGTGAAAGCCTGGGGTGAAGCGCGCATGCGCAGAGCCCCAGGTAGGAGCCGAAAGAGACGTTTCCTCCGCCCTGTAGGGGCGGAAGATGGCTTTTGGTGCTGAAGACGAGGTGAACAACGATGTTGGCCAGAGATTGGGACATGAGGGGTGACGCCCTCCCCATGAACCGACACCAAGTCCGAAGGTTTTGGACTGCGGCAGTCCTCTGCCGCTTTCGTGCGCTCTGGGGTTGGAAAAGCGGCAGAGGACTGCCGCAGTCCAAAACGCTTCGCAGCCTCGGGGCCCCTGACCGGTTCACGGTCCCAATGCATTGGCAGAAGCCAAAGGGGGCTCCCCATGAACCGACACCAAGTCCGAAGGTTTTGGACTGCGGCAGTCCTCTGCCGCTTTCGTGCGCGCTGGGGTTGGAAAAGCGGCAGAGGACTGCCGCAGTCCAAAACGCTACGCGGGACGGGAACGCAGTGTCGAGGTTCAGGGGCGCAAAGCGCGAATTCGTTCCGGGAATCTTACAGGGCTGAGGAGGTTCGCGACGGTGGTTGACCTGGGCCTCCGCTCGTCTGACTCGCTCCAGCCCAGGCTATCACATTCCGGGCCTCTGGCCCTGGCGCACTGGCGCCCTCAACTTGAGGGTGAGCCCTGATGGGAGCTATTTGAGGCGGCATACCCGGAGAATCAGGCCCATGGGGCTCTGGCCAGCTTCTTCGAATGCCGTTTTTAGGGGGAATGCTGCCTCGGCGGATGAGGGGGCGAACCGTCTGATCCTCGCCACCGCTTGGCTGCATCCCGCCACACAGCAGGGGTGTATCCCCGATCTGGGCCAATTGCGCAAGAGCACGGGCACCAGGCGCCTCGTCAAGTCCAAGCTGTCGGCACAAGCCATCACCCGTGCGCAAGCCCTGGCTGCCCTAGGCCTGACTGAGGATGATCTGGCCGCCGTCAAGCTGCTCGGCGAGAAGAAATAGGCCGATAAATCGCAGAGTGACGCTCGTCAGGAATGGCGGGCGGGAATGCGGCGCGTCGGTTCCAAGCCCGGGGAGTTGGTGTTCACTCCGACTTCTCTGGGAGTTTACCCTCAGCGGCGTTGGATTCGGAGGCCCGGTGCGCAGCGCGCTGGAGTAGATCGGTTGCCAATGTCCGCGCCACAGGATTGGTGTCGGTCAGCCATTCGCGAAGTGCGCTCACGAAGTCCTGTTCTCTATAGGCCCGGTTTACCACCTCCTGCGCAATCTGTTGGCGGATCTCCCACCTTCGGTGTCGATTCAGTGCGTTGATCAGCGCCCGCTTAGCCGACGGTTCCCCAAACGGCTCCTCTAACGCAAGGTTGCCCAGTGGGCCTATCGCGAGCGAACTCTCCACGAAATCGTCCCCTCCAAGCATCCGAATCAACACTGGAATTGCAGGCTTCGCGTCCGTCCCCATATTGCCCAAGGCCATTGTCACGCCGGCTCGAACCGTCCTGGAGTGGGCTTGCTGAGACATGGCGTTTGGCAATCGGTTCCTTATCCACCTGGGCAGCTTAGGCCACGCTGTCCAATAGAACCGGCGCAGCGGACTCTCGCGCTTCTCCAAGCACTTGATTAAAAAAGGGACTGCGTTTGACTCGAAGGTCATTTTGCTAGCTTCGGTCCAACCGTCCCAGGCCACATGGTTAACCCAGTAGCTCAGTCGCTTCCCGTTGTAAGCCGGCTGGGCTCCCGTTTGCGCGTTCCCTCCCATATCGCCAGCCCAATCACGGCGAGCAGCAACGCAGCAAGCACGATATAAACCCGCTTCCGCATGGCCCGAATATGCTGATCCAGGCCAGCTTGGCAACCCCATAATCGCACAGTGGCCGGTGACCCCGGTTAATGCGGCGGACAGGTCACAAGCCGTGTCACTTCCAACGTCCGCAGTATCCCCATGCTAACCAAATCCCTGAGAACCTGCCGCCACTGTCTTGGAGCAAGGTGTATCCCCTGCACCCACGCCGGCCAGGTCCGGGAGCGAGTGTTTACCCGCGATCCCGAGGCGGAAGCATTGGGCCGGGCCATCCTCGGCGAAGACTGGACGCGCCGGCATCTGGTCACTGAGCGAATCGGCGCAGGTCCTCCGGTGAAACACTCCAAGGATACCCCGCATGCGCGACCTTCCCTTCGGAGCCGATCATGTAACAGGTCGGCAGGGCGTGAAGCCGGAACTGCTTGGCAGGACCAGACATCCAGCCCCCGGGACCAGCCCAGGCGTTAACGCAGTTCGTCCACCCCTGCTTTGCCAGATGTTCTTTGGCCTGACGCAGATCGTCATCAATGCTAACCGTGATGATCTCGACCTTACCCTTCCACTCGGGGCGATGCACTCCGAGCGCCTGTAGCTCTGCCATTGGCCGCTGGCATGGCCCGCAGTATGTTGACCACCACTCCAACAGCACTACCTTGCCCCGAAAATCGGACAGCTTCGCCTTGGTTTCATTGTCCAACCGGACGAACTCGATGTCGGGTGCGGCTGTGCCCGGCGGAAGGACATCGTGCTCGGCCACGTAGTTTTCAAAAGCCAGGTCTGCGACTTCCTTTTCTCCGAGCAAGCCGCCGGGGAATTTCTCCCAGCGGAGCCGGTCTTCGATGGTCCACCGTGCCGGACCTCGCAGCCCCCGTATTGCCGTAAGCGTGTAGTCTCCCGCGATGGGACGTTCCGGCCTTCGACTTCTTGTCCGACCTCACGCCCAATATGAACCGGAGCGGCCCCGCATCGACGCCATCCACGGCCCCGTATCCGCCCCGCATATATGGGTGGACCGCAATCACATCCTTGAGCGTGATTTCGGCGCCCGAGAAATTGATTCCGAGGATCTCGCCTTGGGCCAGCACCGCCCGCGCTGATTCCACAAGCGCACCATGCTGGATATTCCACAAGTCCTGGATTTCCTTTCTTGGGGGCTGCTCGGCCGCGCCGGAGTCGGTGAGCTTTCTTGTCAATCCCTCCCAGCACTCCTCGAAAGAGAGAAGGGCTTCGCTCTCGAAAGCTTTCTCATTATGCTGTCCAAGGAATCGGACGAGGGTATTGCCCAATTCCTTTAACCCGGGATCGTCGGCTGCATGGAGCGGTTCGCCGACACGCGCAACGATGTTCGAGACCAGCAACATTTCCCGCTTCGTGCGTTCATCCGGGAGCCCCTCTGGAAAACGGCTCCAGCGGATGCCCTCGTACGTGCGCCAACCGTCGGGGAACTCAGAGGAGCCGCCCAAGGCCAACTCATATTCGCCCCGCAGCGCCCTGCCGGCCACGTCATCGTTCACCGGTTCTCCATCGAGTGTGATTCGTATGCCCCACGAGGTCGGCAGGACATCCCCTTTGGTTGAGTTTTGCGGATTCTGGGAGGTCCCGGTGGCCTTGGCCAAGAGATTCTTGACCCGAAAATGCACGCGCGCAGGATCGAGGCCCTGACGCGTCGCCTGATCCAGGACCAGTCGAGCACTATTCGAGACGATCCTTCGGTTGAATTGGTTTGTGAACGCCAGCGCATCGGCAAAACTCTCCACGTTCCGGGATTCCAGCAGGCGAAGGACGCTTTCGCCGAGTGCGGCGGCGTGCTGCTGGGTGGAATTAGTGTCGGCGGCCACGATGCTCCAGGCAGCCAGGAGCAGAGACGAGAGGGTAATCCAACAATGTTTCATGGGCAGCAGTGCCAACAAAAGCAGGCATATCAGCGATTCGGCTTCGTGTCGGCAGATTATTCCGCTTCGTCTCCCTCTGCAAGGCCGAAACCCGCAAGGGTCTGCGCGTGATTCGCGCACTGACGAGGCCATCGTCAGGAAGGAGAGGACATTATGACTGAACCCAACAAATGGGCCGACAACGGTATCCAGTTTCCGCGCCTGATTGCGGAATTGCGGGCGGCTTGTGATTGGCAAACCGTTCTTCTGGAGTCAGGACCGTCATGCCCACGTTTTGCTGCAGGGAACTGCGTGCTTGCGCCACAGCGTCAACCAGGGGCACAGTCCCGGGAACGGATGAGCAACGAATTGAGCGAATGACTTTGCGATGAAAACAATCCTCTGCCTTGTTCTCCCATCGGCTTGGCCAGGACTTCAGAGCGTGCGGCTGGGCTTTTTCAACGTGATGTATTGCGGCAGGGGCGCCAGCACCAAGTGGAGGCGGGTTTGCTCGAGGTTCACCGCTTGCGGTTGGCCCTTGCCGTCAACGATGGCGACATCGCCGGGGGCATCGAGTCCGATGTTGACGCTGGCTGGTTGCGGGCCGGCGATGCTCCAGGCGGCGAGCTTCTGCGCGCCGGCGGAGTTGACCAATAGCAGGACATAGCAATCGGGTTGGCCGGCGTCGAGGCGGCGCGCGACGCGGCAGCCGGCCAGTTCGCGGGTCATGACCTGGAGGGCCGCGAACGCGGGCTTGGGGCGGAGGTTGGGATAAACGGTCCCGAAGTTGTGCTCGTTTTCGGCCGGGTCGTCGCCGTCGTTCTTCCAGTCGTACCATATCGAGAGCGGAACGCCCTGCCACAGGTTGGCCAGTTGCTGGCGGGCGAGGAAGGCGGCCTGGGTGTCGAGGGAGACGCCCCGGCTGTGGGTGGAATAGCCCCACTCGCCGCTCACGATGGGGAGGGTCTTTTTCTCGGGTGAGGCGCAGCGCTCGATGAGGGCGCGCAGTTTGAGGTAGTCCGTGGCGGCCGTTTCCGGCGGGCGCTGGGGTCCGCGATAGGGATGGACACTGACGGCGTCGAGTTGTTCGAGCAGGCCCGACTCGCACACCGCTTCGAGGAACGCCCAGGGAAACTCGGAGGAGGCGGGAGCGATGATGGTGGCGTGGGGATTGCTCTCACGCAGGGCGCGGCAGGCAGCCTGGGCGAGGGCGATGTACTCGCGCACGTCGGGCTTGGGTTTCCAGAATTGCGCGATGTTCGGCTCGTTCCAGATCTCCCAGATGATGCGGCGTCCCTGGAAATGCCGGGCGGCCGCGCCCGCCCAGCGGGCAAAGGCGGCGACGCTCTCGGAATGCCGGGGCGAGGCGCCGGCCTCTTCGTAGAGACCGTTGGAATAGTCCAGTATGTAAATGGCCCGCAGTCCGCGATTCTCGAGATTGGCGGCCAGGCCGTCGTAGTCGGTCCAGTTGTATTCGCCTTTCCTGCGTTCGATAGCGCCCCAGGCGAAGTCCATGCGGATGAACTTGAAGCCGGCGGCGGCAACGAGGTCGAGGTCGCGTTCGTGACCGCGGACGAAATGGATGTTCACACCGGCACCTTGGGGCACGACCGGTTCGGGCAGGTCGGCCGCGGAAGCGACGCGAGCTGCGGCCAAGATCAACAGGAGCGTCAAATGTGCTTTCATGGCCAAGGTTCTAACTCGCCGGAGCAGATCGGTCAAGTCCCCGGCTTATTCCTGCCGTGCAGATCCACTCCCGGACTTGGCTGTTCCACTGGCTTTCCGGGACCTGAGGCGCAGGCAATTTTCTGAGATCAGAGCCGGTATCGCTGACGGAGCGCTTCGGCCAATTCGGGCATCCCGTTGGAGCTGGCGCAGGATGCGAGCGCCTGCGGGTTCAACTGGTCGGGTGAAGTGCAGACGCGCCTCTTAAAGAGCTGCAGCGCCTGTTCCATCGCCAACGCCCCGATTCCGGGGTCATATTCCCCCGCCTTGTTTTTTATGCCGTTGATGGCCGAACCCGCCAGGAACAAATAGTTGCCTGCGGAACCATGCCGCGAAACGTCCATGAGGTTCTGAATAATGTTGCCCTGATCCAGCCCGCCCGCCCGGGCCATCATCACCACCGGATGACCTCCGGCGGGGCGGGAGAGGGCTTCCTCGCATTTGCGCCACTCGAGTCCAACCGGCCGCAGCAGACTCTCACCGGTGCAGCTTAGCGGCGCCGTCTGGCGGAAATCGACGCCGTCAAGCCGGGCAAAGTAGTCCAGGACCTCCCGATACACGTGCCGCGTTCGGCAGGAGATCCCGCCATTGTGACCGTAAATGACGGGAGGACACGGCAGGCGGCGCAGTTGCTCCCGAGCCATCCGGACCGCGCCGCCCGTGTAGTACTCGCTGAACATGATCCCGTTCATGCCGGCCTCCGCTGCCATGTCAACCAGGGCCGGCAGATGCTGGGGCGGGGCTCCGATGTGCGGGGCAAAAATCAGGCCTTTGCCTCGACGCCGCTCTTTTGCCCGCTCGATGGCCTGTTTGGCGTGACGCAGGCGCTCGCGCAAGGGAGCGAAGGACACCCCGGGAAGAAAATTCTCGTCCTCTTTGACGAAGATGAACAGGGGATTGGCCGCCGCTTGCGAGATGATGGCGGATTCTTCTTCGGGCGTGATGCCCGTACATGGTTTGAGGATCGTTCCAAAGGCGATCTCGTTGTCGGCCAAACCGGTCAACTGGCGGACTCCGGGAGCGCCGTGAGCGGGTCCGGGAAAGCGATTCAGCGATTTGTCGGACATATCCACCCACACCAGCTTGATGTCGGCGTGCTCGGTGAGGCCGAAGGTGCCTTCGCCGGCCGTGATGTGCAGGATGTCCGTCGTGTATAAACCGCCATCTTCGTGCAGCAGCATCTTCAGCGGAAACGCGACCCGGACAACGCCGGTGCGCCCGTTCGGCTCGAAGTGAACGTAGTCCACGACCCTCCCGCTGCACTGGTCCAGCAACGAGCCGGGGCTGGCCGAGCGCACACCGCTGGTCATGTGGTAGGAAATCTCGGCTCCCACCGCCTGCACGGTCATGCTTCGGGCGGCGACGAAGAAGGCAGCCACAATCGTGTCCCGCAGATCTGCCGGGGCAAGCGATTCCAGGGCTTCACAGACATAGCGGCGAATGGCCTCTTCCCGCTGATCAAGGTCCAGCTTCATCAGCGTCAGAGTCTTTGGGTCAACGTGTATCATAGTTCTGCAAACTGGTTAGAGGTGCCAGGCAGCCCAGGCATCTTCGATTTCTGCGATCAACGGCTCCTCCGGCGTCAACTGGCTCACCTTGCACAGCAAGCCCTTAATGCCATTCTCCTGGATCGCGCGTTGCATCTCCAGCGATTGAGGATCGCCGGGATGCTGATATTTGAGCGCGGCCACAATACCCCGGACGATCTGGTCGCGCGGGAGCCCGTATTGAAAAGCAAGGCGGGCCGGAGCCACCAGACGCTCCTGTCCGCCCAGCTTGCGCAAGGGCTGCCGCACGACCCGCAGTATCTGGTCACGCATCTCGGGAATGGCGCCGCGGCGATACAAATCGTTCTTGTATGCCTCGATGTTTTCCACCGGAAACCCGTGCTTGCGCCGGACCACTTCGCCGATCTGATCGCAGGCCCCGACCACACACCGGGCAACTCTCGCATCGGCCACGGCTTCGTGGATGTGGCGATGCCCGTAATGGAAACCCAGATAGCCGCAGATCGCATGGCCGCCGTTGTGCATGAAGAGCTTGCGTTCGAGCCGCGCGTCCTGGTTGTCCACAAGCTCCAAGGCCGTCAGCCACGCCGGGGCTTGGCCTTTGAAATCCTGACGCCGGGCGGTCCACTCGTTGTAATCCTCGGCGGTAATTACCAGCGGATCAGGCTCAGGTTGGGGCACCACCCGGCTGATCATGCAATCCGGAAACCCGAAGTAACGGCGACAATAATCCAAATCTTCCCCGGCCAGGGCCTCGCGCACATGCCGGCCCAGCGTGGAAGAGCTGTTTTGCATGTTCTCGCACGCAATGAAGTTCAGCGGCTGGGTGCGCCCGGCTTCACGGCAACGCTTGGCGGCGAGCGCCACAGTCATCGCAACGTCCGGAAGGTTCTGATCGAAGACCGAAGTCAGCACCAGGTCGGCATCCGCAATGTGCCGGGAAACGGCCTCGCGCTGAGCGGCGCTCAGGTAATCCGCTCCCTCCACGACCACCGGCCGGCAAGTCTTGCCATCGTGAATATCCACGCGATACGAACCGGCCTGCTGGAGGGCGCGAACCAGCCTTTCATTGGCATCGGCAAAAACAACGTGCGCCCCCGCCTGCCAGGCCAGCAGCCCTACGTGGCCGCGACCGGTGGCACCCGCCCCGAGTACGACGACCTTCGGCCTCTGGTTCGAGGGTTTCACTTCCGGTGGTGTTGAAGCTTGGAACGGCTTCCCTTTTTGAACTCGATGATCTTAAGGGCATACTCTTGGGTGACGGCGACCCAGATTTCGCGGCCCCAGGGTTTTTCAACGATTTTCATGCTTCGGTTGCAATCGGTCAGTGACGGCGGGGACGGAGTCCCCGGCGGACCCCTCACCCCAGCCCTCTCCCCTTCCGAAGGGGAGAGGGAGAAGCGTCGGCAGTCTCTTGAACTTCCAGGCATCTCTGGTCCCTCGAGCGACTGCGGAGAATTCTCCCTCTCCCCATCCGATGGGGAGAGGGCCGGGGTGAGGGGTCTGCCTCCGTGACGCTCCCGCCTTCACTGAGGCCTTACCTTCAGTTCCGTCCGCGCGACTATTTCTTGTCCCAATTGTGCTCTTTGATGAGTGCCTCGAGTCTGACCTTCCCCTCGGCATCCTCCGCGATGATGTTAAAGCGGGCGAGGTACTTGCAGACGTTGCGCAGGTGCTTCAGTTCATCCTTTTTGGCGGCCAGCTTGTCTGGGGGCAGTTGCTCGATGCCCGCCCAATATTGGCCCGCCAGTTCTCCGGCCCTTTGGGCCGCGTCGGCATCGTTCTCGTACACGAGCGATTCCGCCAGGCGGAGCATTTCCGGCACGGGATTGGCGGGGTCCTTTAGTTTCTCGGCGTCTTGCCGGATCAGGGCGGCGATCTGCTGGCGCTTGGCCATGGTGGCTTCCGTGGTCAGATAGCCGTCGGTGCCGCCTTCGATGGCGCGGGGAGGCAGGGGACGATACCAGACGTTGCGGTAACGGACCGGATTGCCGTGATCCTGAAGCTTGAGGGGCCCGGCCTCCGGGAAAGGCCCCGGCTTGCTGCGGCCCATGTGACCGGTGCCGCCTTCCAGCATGGTATGGTCCTGGACCAAGACCCCGTTTTCGAAGACCGTGACGTAACCGGGGTCCAATGGTTTGCCGTCCTTGTAGATTGGCCGGCGGAAAACGATGTCATAAGCCTGGAACTGGCCGGGGGGGCGCAAGGCATTGGCCAGCGGCGGGTTGACGCCATAGACCGAGCCCGCGAAGCCGTCGGGGTAAGTGGGATTGTTGTAGTCGTCGAGCACCTGGATTTCCACCAAACCCATCAGGAAGACGCCGCTGTTGCCGCGCCCCTGGCTTTCGCCCTCGGCTTTGGTGGGCGCCGCCCATTCGACGTGCAGTTGGATGTCGCCCAGCTTGTCTTTGGTGCGGATATAGCCCGAGCCGGGAACGCACTCCATGGCGCCGTCCTTCACGACCCATTTGGTGGGGACACCGGTTCCCTCGTCGGCCTCCCATTTGGAGAGGTCGGTCCCATCGAAAAGGATGATGGCGTCGGAGGGCGGTTTGCCCGGTTGCTCCTGGGAGCTGAAGGTGCCGGGCGTGACCAGCGTGGGCTGGGGACGATTGCGGTCGTGCACCGCCCATGGATGGTGTTCATCGGGGGCGTCCCCGTAGAACGGAGACCCCACGTTGGCAGCAAACGCGCTGGCGGAGAGAGACAGGCCGGTGCAAATGGTCGTTATGGCGGAAGGTAATTTCATAGAATGTTCGTGTTCGAATATGCGGGGGCGATTTTAGGTGTTCACGACGCCAAAGTCCAGCCTTGCGCAGGCAGATTCAGCAATTCTTATTTTTGGGCCCTGCCGCATAAATGCGGCGTTCCGGCCGGGTTCGGAACGCCGCATTTATGCGGCAGGAGAGATTGCCGGAGACCCGGAGCCATTGTTTGAAATCAAAGGCCGGGAATGTGACCGCGTCTCCCTGGGGAACCGGACGCCAACTCATGCCGCCATCACGGCTGAGGAACACCCCCTGGTCGGTCTGGGCGTGAAGAACGAATGTGCGCCGGCTGGACGCAACCAGGGTCTGTGCGCGGGCGCCGCGCAACCCCCCACTCACGTCATGCCACTGCTTCCCGCCGTCCAGGGTCATGAACACCGCCCCCGTGCTGTCGCTAAACCAGCCGACCAGAGGATCGTCGCAGGAGAATTGGAACACCGTCACAATCGGCTTGAGCCAGCCGTCCATCTGGTAGGGATTGCCTTTCCAGGCGTATTCGTTGTCCAGGGGACGCTCGTTGATCGGAATCGGCCGGGCACTGAGCTTTTCGCCGCGGGCAAACGGATTGGGTTCGATGTCCGTGCGCAGTGAGTTCATGACCGGCCGCAGCACCCGATCAACGGGATACAAACGCAGGGTCTCCAGGGCCGCTCTCATTCCCTCGTCGGCATGGGGGATTTCTCGCGGCCCGGTTGCAGGCAGGCCCGGTTTTGCCGGCGCCCGGTAATCCGGCAGCAACGCACGGCTCATCCAGGTGAAGAGCGGGTTGCCATCCATCCAGTTGTCCAGCAGGTGCGTCATCAGCTTAGCGACGTTCCCGTTTGGTCGTGCCACGGGCGCTGGCGGCGTTTCTCCGGTGGAATTTGCCTGGCTCATAATCTCGGCGTTAGCTGTTTCCTGGTATGTCCGCTATTCGTCGCTGTCTTTGAAGCAAAAGCGCGTCTTCAGCACGTTAAGATGCGTATAGGGCAGGAGCCCTTCCTGCTGGAGGCGGCCGACGACGATGCCGGGAGCGATGGCGAGTTGCGCGGCGAATCGTTCAATGGTTTGAGTGGTGAACCGCCTTTGCTGACGGAATTCGCTCAGGGCGTGCCTCGGGATCAGGAAATCCGAAGCGAAAGTGTCCGCCTCGTGCTCCTTGCGGCGGCTCTCCTGGTCGTGGATGCCGTCTGGAGCTTCAATGAAAACGTCGCGTTTGCCGTGTTTGAGGATGTGAGCGCTTTCGTGGAAGAAAGTGAACCAGAGGAAGTCGTCGGTTTTGCCTCGCAGGCTGAGTTGGAGGATGGCTTTCGAAGGGGTGAGCCAACGCGTGGCTCCGTAGGCACGTGTCGCAGGAAGCTCGGGGATAAACACCAGAGCGACTCCAGCAGTCCGGCAGAGTTCTGCCGCCCTTGGAACGAAGACGTCGGCGTCGCAAGCGGTGAGCCTCCGGATTTCGTAGAGTGCTTTTACGAAGACCTCCTGATTGTACGGCTCGGTCCGGATCTGTTGAGCGACGCGCTCGCCCTGCCGGAGCCAGGCGGCTGCCGCCATGGGATTGGCTGCGAACGCACTGGATTTGCGATAGGCAACCTCCGGACCGGTCCAGAGGGCTTTCCATTCTCGCATCCCGGCGACACCGAAGAAATTGAGGAGAGCGCGCAACTGCTCGGAAGGGGATTCACATTCAGGAAGCCAGCGGAGATTGATAAGGGCCTTCAGTGGAAATTGTGTGAGCCAGGAGGAGTCGGGCGCGAGCCCGCGCTCCTCCTCCAGGCGAGCTAGGGTTGCCTCGTAGTTACGCTGAGACGAGTTCCAGAAGTTGGCAGGCACACCGGTGGCGCGCTCGAGTTGGAGAGCGGTCTCGGCTGTGATAGCCTTCTTGCCCTGAATGATTTCGCTGATCATCTGTAAAGGCCGGCCCATGCGTTGGGCGAGTTCTGCCTGGGACATGCCGAGTTGTTCGAGAGTTTCGGCAAGCGTTTCGCCGGGATGGACGGCGTAATCCGGTTGGAAGAAGAGGTGGTGGTGCTCATAATTAGTGTGTGTCAACAATTTCGATGAGTTGCACCTTCGTGATGCGCGCCCAGTCCAGCCCGCCATCGGACTTTCTGGGCGTTTCTTCGTGATTGCAGACCAGGATGAGGCGATAGGGATGCTTGGCGTCCACAGAGATTTGCTCGTTTCGGTCCCCGGTCAATTCGTGGACGCGCGTTTGAGGCACTTTTGAAAGCTCCTCAAGAGTGCCGGCGTCGCGGATGTTGTGCAGCCGCAGGCCGATGCGGCGACCGTTGTCGGCACCGTAGGACCGGACAAGCTCTCGTTCGGAGTTCAGCATCTTCGCCAATTTGCTGTTTCTGAAAGAAAGTTCCACAGGTCTGATCGGTTGTCAACAAATCATTCATCCCAAGGGTGAATGAAATCGTGAGAGTTGTCAACAGAAATCTCGCCCGCACAGCGTCAACAACCGGTGGCGCGGCAAACGGCAAATTCTTATCAGAGCGAACATCGGTTTGGCACGATTGGCACGAGACATGCTGGCCGCCGTGAAAATATTCCTCTCGACACCTTCTTGGGCTTGTGGCCAGACGGAAGGTTGCCCGGCAGAAATCAGCGATTGGCGGTGAGGGCTTGCTGGTTTCGTGGCGGTGTAGTTGGGTGGCCGGTGGGTTATGAAATGGGCATCGGGAATTGCGGGGGCGGGTTCGGGCGAGCATGCATCAGGTGCTTACCATCCCAGAGGTCATGCCAACGAGCGGCCATTGACCCCCTCGTCCATCGAGGTCACCGCCGCTTCCTTTAATCCAGAAACCAGGAAACCCAAAGGCGATCAGGGCCAATTAAACCAACTGCCCGCCCAGAAGCGTTTTTCAACATGCGCACGATCAGGAACCAATTCCCCCTCGCCCGCGCAGCGCCAATAGCCGGGCGCACGGCAAAAAGAATATTATGAAACCCCAAAATCCTTTGTTCCTCTGTGCGGTGCTGGCCGCAACCGCCACCTCCTCGCCCGCTCAAGGCCCAAGCTATGATGCGAACGTCAAGCTAACCCTGCATCTGAACGGCCCGAACCTTGAAATCCACTGGCCCTCGCAGTCCGTTGGCAGTGGCGGCACGGCGGTTTTTCCCTGGTTCGAGGTTCAGAGCAGCACTGATTTGAACCATTGGCAGCCCGTCGGCGAGCGCCAGCGCGGTTCCGCAGCGCTGCCCGGCCTGAGCCTCAGCCTGGCGCTTGGGACTGACCAACCGCTCGCCTTCTACCGCGTATTGGTTGTCCAGCAGCCTGCCGCTGCCAGTCTCGGTTCCGGCGGCGCTCAAGTGTTTGGCTACGGCGATGCCTTCACACAAGAGCTGCAGCGCATCGGCCAAATCTCACCGGATGAGTTCGCCGCGATGTTTCCCGGCACCGCGAGTTATCTGCCCGGCATTACATGGGATCCGACGACGGCCCAGTACTGGGACCTGTTCAGCGCCGATCCCGATGTCGTGAACGCCGGCAAGCAACCGGGCGACCGCGGTTATCGCTCTGTGGACACCCGGCTCAGCGCGCCGGAGCTGGCGATCTTCAAGCAGAATGGCTTCGTCGTGTGCGGACCGCCGGGCGGTTTCAGTTTCGCGCAGGTCTTCTACAATCTGTTTTTCAGCGACCTGCCGGTGTTCGTCTCCGCCGACGCGCTGTTGGAGGCGTGGCATCGGACCTACGACGCGATGCTGGAAGAAACCGAGGAAACCTACCTCTATAACTCCGTCGGGACAATGCTCGACGGCATGGCGGCGCAAGTCGCGGCGGCGGATGCCGAGGTCGGCAACGGCGCGCTCCACGACAGCCTGCGCGACGCGGATTGGTTTCTGGCCGTCGCGCGCTCGCTGCTGGCGGGCACCAACCAACCCTCGGCCCCTTCCGTGCTCGGGCAGGACGCGCGCGTGGCCCAAACATTGGCGGACATCTACGGTTTACAACTCGTGCAGGAGAACGACTTCATGGGTTTCTGCCGGATGGTGGACTTCTCGCAGTTCGAGGTCCGCGGGCACTATACGCATTCAGAGCGCTTGGGCCGTTACTTCCAATGTGTGATGTGGCTGGGCTTCATTGACGTGCCTGTGGCCGGCGGACCATTCGAGCGGTGTCCCCTCGACGCACGGATGGCCTCGCCACGCGAGCTGGGCGTCGCCATCGTTTTCTGGCGCCTGCTGAACCAGTCCGGGCAGTTCCAGACCTGGGCGGACATGGACAATATCACCTCGGCCTTTGTCGGGTGGACCGACTCGCTGAACTTCGGGCAGCTCAACGGCTTGCTGGCTGGGGCGGGCATCCGCACGCTGGCCGACGTGCCGGACGTGGCGACGCTTAGCCAGTTGCAGACCAACATTGTGAACGGCGCGTTGGGCGTGCAGAACATCCGCAGCGGTTGGTTTGCCTCGCCCTTTGGCCCGGCGGCACGCTACGCCCTGCCGCAGACGTTCACGGTCTTGGGCCAGAAGTTCGTGCCGGATAGCTGGGCTTTTTCGCAAACGGTCTTTGACAGCATCCTGTGGGTGGAGAATGGCCAGACGAATAAAGTGAAGCGGCGCGTGCCCGGGGCGCTCGACGCCGCGTTCGCCGTGCTCGGCAACGACCAGGTCGTGCCGGAGCTGGTTGAGCAAATGAAGGGCACGTACCCGGACACCAACCGCCCTCATGCGATGCAGTTCCGCGATGGGCTGCCCTATCAGCACAATCTGGCTGCCGCGCGCGCGGTGATGGACCAGCAGACGCCCGATGCATGGGACAGCAACATGTACATGAGCTGGCTCGCCTGTCTGCGTGAACTCTCCGCCCCCACGACGGACGCGAAGTATCCCGAAGCGATGCGCACACGCGCTTGGGCGATGAAGACGCTCAACACACAGCTCGCCTCATGGGCGCAACTGCGGCACGACACGATTCTCTACGCCAAGCAGTCCTACACCGCCGGCGGCGGTGCCTGTCTTTATCCGACGGGGTTTGTCGAACCTCGCGTGGAGTTCTGGAACCGGTTGGGAGCAATGGCCGCGCGCACGGCGGAACTCCTCGCGGGTCTCCCATACCAGGGCAGTTACACGTATGTTGGCCAGCCTCCACCGCTGGTCGATCCAGTGACGGGCGACGAAATGCCAACCGGAGATTGGGGCACCAACACCGTCTCCTTGGAGACGATTCGCAATCGCCAGGTCGCCCACTTGCAGCGCTTCGCGGGCATCGCCGCCCGCCTGGCAGATTTGGCGGCCAAAGAACTGGCGCAGGAGAGCTTCACTGCGGACGACGAGCAGTTTGTCGGAGCTGAGGTGGTGGAGTTCTATGCTAGCTTCGGTTGTATGCCTCGCCTTCTGACCTACAGTGGCTGGTACCCGAAACTGTTCTATCGGACGATCTACTGGGACACATTCGGGTTCGACCTCACATACGGCTCGGGAGTCCACGACGCCATCGTCGCCGACGTGCACACCGATGCGCCGTGCCTTCCTCCAGACCCTAATTGTAATCCTCCAGACCCAGGGAGCGTCCTCCACGAAGGCATCGGACGCGTGAACCTGCTGCTGATCGCGGTGGACAATGGAGCGGATCGCTTTATCTGCGCTGGACCAGTTTTGAGCCACTACGAATTTGAAGTCATCGGCGCTCCGCGCCGGATCACGGACGATGAGTGGGGGGACGGAGGCATCCTCGACGGCAACTTTCCATCCGACGTGGCTCCCAGCCAAGTCGAAGGCCTCGCGCCGCCCATCTGGACAACGGGTTATTTGGTCCCTTAATCCCGGCAACGATCGACCGGCAAGGCCTCAGTGAGCCGGGAGCGGCACAGGGGGCAGACCCCTCACCCCGGCCCTCTCCCCTTCGGAAGGGGAGAGGGAGAATCTTCGGTCGCGGCATGAGGAAGCGCACACGCCGTGGAAGTTTCGGAGACTGCCGAGGCTTCTCCCTCTCCCCGTCGGACGGGGAGAGGGTCGGGGTGAGGGGTCCGTCGGCGACTCCGTCTCCGCCTTCAATGGACCGATTACATTGACCGTCATTTTTCGCTTGCTAATTCGGCCGGTCAGAGTGAAAAGGCACTCATCTGCCTCGACGAGGCGCTGAACTGTTTCTTTCAGCCAACGCCCTGCGCGCGGAGCCTGGTTTGGACTGGTATGGGAACTATCCCGCCGGGAGTGTGACCGATCCGCGAGGGGCTGTTTCGGGCTGGTACCGGGTGTTCCGCGGCGGCGACTGGCGCGACTTCGCCAGGGTCTGCCGGTCCGCGGCCCGCTACGGCGGCTACCCGGGCAACCGGGGGAGGTTCTTCGGTTTCCGGGTTCTGCTGGCCCCAGGTCAGTGAGCGAAGCGGTCGGTGAGCGACTCCACGTCGAGCGCGACGGCGCCCTCCAAGCTGCCCGCGATCTTGGCCACAACCGAGCGCATATCCACTTGATGGGCGGCAGCCGGGCCATCAGGCGATCAGTCGGCTGGCGCGGAAGGAAGAGGGGTCAACCCGTAGTTTGGATTGCGCTGAAAAACCCCATTGGTCAAAAAGAGAGAGTGACATAGGCCATCTCCGATGCATCCCCCGAGCATGCAAATCGCCTTGAGAGAAGGCAGATTCACGTCTGCCGCCTCATGTCTAACCACTTTGTTGGATCGGAGAGCCGGCACGCTTTCAGCGCCGGTGCGCGCCAATCAGGCTACTGCTGCACAGACCAGTCTTCCACGGCGAGACCCGGTACCGCGCGAAGGTCGTTGCCCTTGGAAACAACCACGCAATTTCGCAGCGTGCAGGCGATCGCAGCGATTTGGAGGTCCACAACCTGGATCAAACGCCCTCTGCGGCGCAACTCCGCGTGGAATATTCCAAATTGAATTGCCGCCGCTTTGTCGAAGGTCCACAGCGTCAGCAACCCAATATTCCGCCACAGCGCCGCCAAGTGCCTTTGCGGGTCGTTGGAGTTCTGAATGCCAGCGATAAGCTCGCCCAAAACCGGCGTTCCAATGCCGACTTGATCGCCGCGCAGGCGCGCCGCACGCGCGCGCGAGGGTACCAGGCCCCGCCGGTTGATAAGGTCGCTGGCAATGCCGCTATCCAGGAGGTAGCGCGTCACTTCAGCAGCCTGTTCAATTCTTTGCTCCCACGCCGGGAGGAACGAGTTTTGCTCATGGCGGAGGCGGTGCAGATCGGCTTCGAATCGCGCCAGTTCTTCTCCGGTGAACACGGGCTCCAGTGAATCAAACCAGGCGAGCCACGCGCGGGTGGCTTGATCCGTGGCCTCCCATTTCGAAACCGTCAACACAACCATCGTCAATGGCGCCCTCCGAGCCATCCCCTCGTACCACGTTGACGTGGACACCATTGGGCCAGTCCACTGGTTGGTCCAGGAGGACCTTCCCGTTTTCGTACGTACCGCTGGTTTGATTCACAGAATTACTCTAGCCTAAGTTGGGTTGAAGACAAGCCTCAAGACCGTAAGAGAGTTCAACAACGGTATCCAACGTCCTCTTCTCTGCGGTCTTCGCGTCTCCGCGTTTGAATACGGCTTCCCCCAACTGTCCGACTGCCGTGAAGTCTCTGGGGAAGTGAAGAAGAACAGTCTCTAAACGGGGCCTGTTCACATGGCGTGGCAGCGGAACCTTGCTCTGGGTCTTTTATCACGCTGGTGTCGAAGAGCATCATTCTCGGGTCTCCAGGCGCAATTCATCCCAGTTTACCCTGAATTTGAGGCGACTCCTGTCGATGGCCGCGAGCGCTTCGGCCTTGGTCCACTGCACCTTCCGTTTGGGTTCAGGCACGCGGCGGAGCATGATTTGCTCCGGGCCAAAGAATTCGGGCTCGTAATAGTCACCCGGGCGCAGAACCGGAAGCCGGATCCGCTTGGCCGCATCCACTTTGACTGCGTTCATATTGGGAAAATCCCACGGCCTCTCCGCCTTTTCAAGCCTTTTCGGCGGGCAGAAACATGTTGCCGTCACCAGGTCCTCCTGCCGGGCTCACTAAGGCGGAGGTAATGAATAAGCAGCAACCTGCCTTGGTCTTTTGCCGTCCAGCTTCGTTGTTCACTCGTTACAGATCACTGCGGATATGCGCCTCGTTCACGCCTCGCTGGGCGGCAAAATCCCGGTGGCATCTTGCTGCCTATAGGTTCCCGATTCCCATCAACGTTGCGCTGCGCCAGGTTCTCCGGCGGATGCGGGCTCGGGCAGGCGGTATCGCCACAGCTCCGCGTTCGATCCGAAATAGACATCATCCTCCAGCAGGGCGAACCCACAGCGCACGGGAACCGGCGCTTCGGCCGTGTGGACAATTTCACCGCGTCGCAGGTCGTACACGTACACGCCCTTCGTCGTGAGGCCGACCAGAGGGCCTGTGCGAAGTTGTCCAAGTGAAATCTCCACTTGTGCGCCGGGAAGTGGAACGGCCTTCGTCACCCGCATCGCCGCCGGATCGAAGACGAACAGGCGGTCGCCCACCGTGGTGAACACCTGTCCCTCGATGGCGAAGGTTGCCGGATAGTTGCGCGCGCCGGGCGACAGGGTCGTCTCAAAGACCTTCTCCTTTTTCTTGGGGTCGAACGCGAAGAACCTCGCCTCCTTTTCCACGGGGCGCGTGCCGCCGCCGCCGTAGTTGCCGCTGCCGCCGAAGAGCAGCCCGCTCCTGGGTTCCCACGCCAATGAGACGATGCTCTGGTTGGTGACCACGTGGCGGTAGTTCTCGATGGTCCGGTTCTGTTTCGGATCCCACACGCCAATGGCGCCGCCCAGTTCGCCGTAGGGCGGTTCACTGCCGATATAGATCAGGCCGTTCGGCCCATAGACCATCGCGCGCGGACGCAGGTGACCGTCGCCCACCCCGCCGAACGAGACCGGGTTCGAGCCGGCCCCGGGACCAAATCTCCAGAACGGTTTCCCCGGATCATAGAGGTTCATCACCGCGCCGCCGTAGTAACAAAGGTAGAGCTTCCGCTCGTGCTCGAGCATCGAATAGACCTCGCCGCCCGGCATGTGGCCCAGATGCTCGCTCCGGTTCGAGGCCGGATCGTAGCGGAAGATTTCCAGGGGCATCGCGGTGCTGCCATAGACACAGTTGGATGGGCCAACGCCCAGCATGAAAATGTGGTCGCCGTTGCCGGCGTAGCGAAACGTGCGCTCGACGCTCGTGCCCGTCTTCGGATCCAGCAGCGTGAAGCGGCCGCGCTCGAACGACGTGACGACGCGGCCGTCGCTAAGCTTCATCTGGGGCCTCTCCGGCGCTGCCGCTACGCGCGCCACGCTTTCATCGTCCAGCCGCATCAGGTTCGTCCCGAACTCCGCATAGACATTTCCGTCGCCTCGTCGCGAGACGCCGACCGTCCTCCAGCCCGCCGAGCCGCGCAGTCCGGGCGGAATGAGACTGTGATGTTGCTTCGTCGCGGGATCGAACACGACCAGATCGCCCTTCTCAGTGCCGATGCCCACATACACCTTGCCGTTCGGTCCAACCGCGACGCTCCGCGCATACATCTCGCTCGGGTGCATGCGGCCCAGATCCTCCATTGCGCCGGTCTTCGGATCGAAGCTGACGAGCTTGGCCTGCGGATAAGTGCAGGCGTAAAGTTTGCCGTCCTTGCCGATGTCGTATTGCCAGAGATACTCCTCGGTCCAAGACGGTTTGCCGACGACCTCGATGCCCTTGTCCGGCTGCTTCGGGTCGAAACGCAGAATCAACCCGCCGTCCCAGGTCCCCAGGTAAATCTTCTCATCCGGCCCGGCGATGAGCGCCCAGGCTCCGGGGCCTTCCGGCGCGTTGAACTGACGCGCCTCGCCAGTGTCGGGATCCACTTGGACGAGGAACAACTTGCCACTGATCTGATTGAAGTTGAAATACAGCGCCTGGCCCCCGCGGCCATTCGAGCCGGCCACGCACCCCATCAACCCGCCGACGCGCACAGGGATGCCGAGCGATTCAAAGCGGCCAGGTGGTGAGATTTCAGCCGCCAGCGGAGCAGCAAGCAGAAAGGCCAGACCGACTGCGGGGAGAACGAGTTTCACCGGACACCATAATCGCACGGAAAAAAGAGGGACCATGCCGCCCTGGCATCGCGGCCACTGGCATCTGTTGATTGGCGGCTGATTCTTCGTGTTGGTGCGAACCGTAGGCCGCCGGGCCTATTGGGACAAGAGGAAAGTGGGTTCGCGTCGTTTTGAGCCGCGGCGCGATTCAGATGAGGGCGCACGACGGATTTCTTCGACCGGCCATCCTGCCGCCTGAAGGCGGCGTTCCGGTTGGCTGCGGAACGCCGCCTTTAGGCGGCAGCGAAGAATTCTGTCGTGCGCCCTTCAGATGACGCTGCGAAGGAATATCCTGGCAAGATATGGCTCGACCAGGCTAGCCTGGTCTGTGCGTGCTGACCGGAACATCAGATTCTCATTCATCAAAAAGACAATGAACCACCAATCTAATCGAAACCGCCCACGGCTGCTGGTATCGTTGATCTGTGGGTTTGCGACAGCCGGGCTCTCCGGGACTCCCGAGGGCATCTTCCCGGCAAGCAACGCTTCTCCAGGGCGCGCAACCCACGTTCTGGTCGCCTATTACTCGCGCACAGGCAACACCGAGCAGATGGCTCGCGGGGTTGTCGAGGGAGTCAAACGCGTGCCCGGCACGGTCGCCGTGCTCAAGCGGGTCGCCGATATTTCCAAGGCGGACCTCGAAGGAGCCGATGGAATCATCCTGGGTTGTCCGACCTACTTTGCGAACATCCCAGGGGAGATGAAATCGGCAATCGATGATTGGAATTGGAAACTAAAGGTGGACTTCACGGACAAGGTTGGAGGCGCTTTCGCCACGGCCGGGGGCGAGGTGGGCGGGCAGGAGCATGTGGTGGTTTCTCTGCTCTTGTTCATGCTGAATAACCGGATGGTGGTGGCCGGGCCGCTTTATCAGAACGAGAAAACCGGCAGCATCTGGGGGGAAATGGGCGCCGCGGCCGTTACCGGGCCGCTGGGGCCGGGGGTGGGCGAGGGAGCGCTTGATGGCGCCCGGCGGCTCGGCGAGCGCGTGGCGGGGCTGGCAACCAGAATGAAGGCGAACCGGCCTGTGGACATCCGGCAGCATTCGCCATGAAAACCTGCCATCTTAGGCGGTGGAAATAAAAAATGAGAATCCCTGGGGATCCGAACGGGGCGGTTCTCAGGGAACAATTCGCCTCCCACTGTGGTAACGCTTCACATAGTAATCAACGAGCTCACAGAGGCAAGATTTTACCGGTTTGGAATCCAGAACGCTGCCCGAAGGGCTTCCGCCCCTTCAGCGATTGGCTGCATCAACAGGGCAAGAGGTTCATCGTCTGGTTTGAGCCCGAGCGTGTGGGCGACCCCGAGAGCTGGCTGGCGCAGGAGAAGAAGATGGGCATTCTCGCCCTCAAGGCCATGGCCAAAGGGCCTTGGCCCAAAGAGGCGGCGCGCTTCGCCTCGAACTGCTGGTACGAGCCCTGCTCAATCCCGCCGAGGCTCTGCTGGCGCTGCGCTTCACCTTCTCCCATCCGGTGACCCCCGCCGTCACTCCGGCGCACGAGCCGTGCCTGCGCCTGGCGTTGAAACTGGCGCCACAATTCACACCGTTGACCTCGGTGGAAGCGGAGATGCTGAAGGCCAAGGCCATGAAGGCCGGCCTGATCTTCAAGTACCCGCGAGAGGAGAAGGCCTAACAGCCGATTGCAGAATTACGGATTAACCGCGAAGAACGCAGAGATCGCAAAGAACTGCCTTATCCTGTTAGGTCTTTGTGTTCTTTGTGTTCTCTGCGGTTAATTTTGCGACCAGCTCTCAATCTTGATGTAAACCACTCAATGAAGGAGGGTGAGTTTTGTTTGGCTCGATCTCCAGGGCGGTGGCGACGGTGGTGGCCATCGTGCAGAACGCCTCCTGGGGCGTCCGCCAAGGATTCGGCCCCGTGTTCGGCCGCCAACCGCCGGACAAAAGCCGGGCTGATTGCCGCGTCGGTCAGGAGGTGCCGCAGGGCGTCCATCTCCTCGTCGGTCAAGCCGGCGCCTTTTTTGCGCAACCCGGACAGCACCTGATTGAACCGGAGCGAAAACTCTGTCGGAACTGGCTGGCAGACCTGCCCCACCAGCGCATAGTATTCGTCCCATGAACAGCAGTTCCACAGAAGCGAGCCTGAAACGTGATCTCCGCCGGCTGTTCCGCAGCATGGACTTTGTGTCGCGGCATCCGGCGCTCAAGCGGGAGGGAGCGGACGCGGAGCGGTTCGCGGAGATCTACCAACAGCTTGGGCTGGTATGGGAGTTTTTGGCGATGCAATGCCGTCATCGCAGCGGCTGGAGGAAGAATCGCGAGGGGAAGTTTGTTTGCAAGGTCTGCGGCCTCATTCGCGGCGCAAGGGAGCAATGGCTGTTGCTCCCGTTTCATGGAAAGAAAACGATTGGCCGCCGGGCCGTGCCGAATTCCGAGCGCACCTTTCCCACTCGAAAAGCGGCGACCGTGGTCAACGACACGATTGATTTCCATGGCGCGAAGCTCAACGTCGAGGTGTTGAACCCGCATCGAAGCCAGTCGCGCTGGTTCAGGAAGCACGATTGGACCATAGCGGCGGATCGGCTGGTGCGGCTGGAGGAAAGCGGGGTTGAAGTTCGCTTCGACACGCACTTGGTCACGGTGGAGCTGCGCAAGCACAAACGCGGCGAGATGCCGCCCTACAGCCATTTTGTCTGGGAACTGCCGCGCAAGCTGTTGAAGCACTTTCCGGTCATGCTGCAGTTCGACCAGCGCCGCCGTTTCACCGGGTTGGTGATTTTCAAGCGAACACAGACAACCACGGATTCAAAGGGCAGACGCGACAAACGGCGCGCACCTGCGGGGTGAGGGCCCTCGTGCGTCAGGTTCGCCTTGGATGGAGACATTGTGCCCGATGCGCCGTTGAACGGTGACTGGCCTGAGCCGAACGAGATTGGCAAGCCCCGTTTCGCCCTGCGCGGGCTGCAGCCGTTCCATGATTTTTCCGTCGGACCGGACTGGTGGAACCTTCAGGATTACCAGAGCGTCCTGTCGCAGATGGCGAAGCTAAGGATGAACTTCATCGGCTTCCACACCTACCCGAGCTGGAACCCTGCCGCCGGGCCTGAGGCCAACGTATGGATCGGGTTGCCCGAAGACGTGGACGCACAAGGCAATGTTGAGCGCTTCGATTACTGGCTGAATCTGGTGCGCGCTTCCCAACTCCGCGTGCGGACCTGGGCACTCGCTGCTCGCCTTGCTGCGAAAATGAATGAGGCCAATGCCATTCAAGAAGCTGCCAATAAGACGAGTTTCGCCCGCAAAGAAGTCCTCCCCCTGCGACTGGGACTCGCCCGCAGCTACGAGGACCTTATTGCCGCTTTCGTTGACTGCGCCAGGTTGCCCGGCGAGCTTGGAACCATCTCCGGCATCGAGAGCGGTTCCCGCAGCCGGCTGGTCTGCGCTCATGACCAAGCAATGGCGCAAATGCTGGGAGAACCCTTGCCGGCCGAGTCTTCGATCAGTGCGGCTTACCGGGGAATGCCGCGGATTTTTGTTCTCGCAAACCCCACCCAGGTGAATGCCGGCGAGCAGCAGGAAATCCGTGCTATTGTCCTTTCGCACGCCAAGTGCACCGGGGTCAATCTGTGCTGGCGCTCTCTCGGCCAAGGGGACTTCAAAAAATCGGCATCGGTTTTGCGGGCTCGGCGGGCTTATCGGGCGGTCCTGCCAGCCCAGTCCCAGGACACTCTGGAGTATTACCTGGAGGCGTCGCTTGAGGATGGGCAGAGGATCTTGTGGCCCACGACGGCCCCGGCAATCAATCAGACTGTAGTTGTCTGGTGAAATCCGCCGCCCGGTTCATACTTAGCCCTGGAACAATGCCGGATAGCGTCGGCGAATGATGGACAGAATTCAGTTTCTTGGCATCGCTCATGCAGGGCACGATGCTAAATCAGGACTCCTGGGTGTCAACAGGGCATTGTCCTTGCTTTCGGTTATCTATAGCGCTTGGCCAACTGCCATCCTCGGGATATGGTTGGCGGCGCAAAGACCCGAACCGATGCACGGCCGACGAACCTGAGCCATGAAACCCGCACCAGCCACACTGCTCATCGCCGCTCTGCCTGGATTCCTGTTTCTGCTGGCACTGGGAGCCAGGGCTGCTGTTCCTGGTGCCCCGCTTGCTCGGCCCAGTCCGGCGCAATACGCCTGGCACGAGCAGGAGCGGATTCAGTTCGTTTGCCTCGATCCCTGCACTTGGCAGGGGCGCGAATATGACAACCATTCCACGCCGCTCAGCGCCATCAATCCCACGCAACTCGGCACCGACCAATGGTGCCGCGCAGCGAAATTGTGGGGCGCCAGGGAAATCCTGTTCGTGGCGAAGCACACCGGCGGCTTCTGCTGGTGGCGGACCGAGACGACGAAGTACGGAATCAAGGAGGCCGCTTGGAAAGACGGCAAAGGCGACGTGCTGGCGGACTTGTCCCAATCCTGCCGCAATCACGCACTCGCGCTCGGCATCTACATTTATCCCGGGGACGACACCTGGGGCGCGGTGGGTGGCGGACGCACCAAAGACCCCGCCAAGCAGGAAGCCTACAACAAGGTGTTTCGCCAGCAGTTGACCGAAGTACTCACGCGTTACGGGAAGATCACCGAAGTGTGGTTTGATGGCAGTTGCGCCATTGACGTGAGCGACATCCTCAAGAAGTACGCGGCGGACGCCGTGATTTTCCAAGGACCGCAGGCGACCATCCGCTGGGCCGGCACCGAAAGCGGGAGACTGCCGGACGCGGCGTGGAATTCGCTCCTGAGCAAGGACCTAAAAACCGGCGTGGCCACTGCCGCGCAGGGCAATCCCGATGGGGATGCTTGGGCGCCGCTGGAAGCGGACACCACGCTCTACAACCACAACTGGTTTTGGTCTGCGGACAACGAGAAGAAACGCAAGAGCCTCGAGGAACTGATGGACGTTTACTACAAGTCCGCCGGTCACGGCGGCGTGCTGCTGCTGAACTCGACACCGAACACGAACGGCTTGATCCCCGACGCTGACCTCAAGCTCTACGAAGCCTTTGGTCAGGAGATTGAGCGTCGGTTCCGCCGCCCTGTCGCCGAGGTCAAGGACCGGCCAGGCAGCAGCACGGAACTGGTTCTGCCCCAGCCAGCGCTCATTAATCATGCCGTCATTATGGAGGACTACCGCGAAGGCGAACGTATCCGCGAGTATGTAGTGGAGGGCTTCAGCGACGGGCGGTGGCAAGAGTTGAAGCAAGGCGGTTCCGTTGGTCGCAAGAAGATTGATCGCTTCCACGCGGCGAAGGTCAGCCGCGTGCGACTGCGCGTCACCAAGTCTGCCGCTGAGCCGATCATCCGCAGCCTCGCGGTGTTTTATGTTGAGGGAATGTCCGCCCGTTAGAACATGATCACAGAACAACCCGCTTCCAAAAGACCGGCCACGCTTTTCGGACGAAAGGCCTCCGGCCGCCTCTTCCGCACTCCGGATGGCGTGAGTCATCTGGCCACGTTCCTGTTGGTTTGTTGCCTGTTCTGTCTTTCGGGGTTGTGCAACGGGATGATTGATGTGCTCAACAAGCACTTTCAGAATTCACTCCAAGTCTCCAAGGCGCAGTCCGCATTCGTGCAGGGCTTCTGGTACGCCGGGTATTTCCTGCTGGCGTTGCCGGCGGGGATGTTCGCGCGGCGCTATGGCTATCGCGGCGGGATTTTGCTCGGGCTGTCGGTGATCGCGGTCGGGTGCATTTGCTTTGTGCCGGTGACGAAGATCGTCGCGAGCCAGACGGTTGTGTTCAGTTTCTTCCTGCTCGCGCTCGGATTGGTGGCGTGCGGATTCACGTTCATCGAAACTATCGCCAATCCCTATGCGACGGTGCTCGGGGCGCCGGAGTCCGGCGTGGCGCGGATCAACCTGGCGCAAAGCTGCAATGCCGTGGGGTGGATTTTCGGCCCGCTGCTCGGCGGCTCGTTTATTTTGTCGAAGACCGAGCAGGTCAACACCAGCAACACGGCGCTCTGCCTGCCTTACCTGATCGTGGCCGGGATCGTCACGGTGCTGATCGCGGCGTTCGCACTGGCTTCGGTGCCCGATCTCCATGCCGCTCAGGAGGCGCGCGCCGCGGCCAATGGGCGGGTGCATGAGCGTCCGCTGGTCCGTGAGTGGCATTTCGTCCTGGCCATCGCGTCGCAATTCCTCTACTGCGCGGCGCAGACCGGCATCTTCAGCTTCTTCATTAATTACCTGAAGGACCCCCGCTGCATGCCCCCGCTGCCGGCGTGGCTGGCGGAGTTGCTCCCAGGAAACATGAAGTATCTGCGCGACGACGTGTGGCACATCACCGATTACTGCGCCGGGACGATGCTGTCGCTGGCGTTCATCTTATTCACAGTCGGACGTTTTTCCGGGAGCGCCATCCTGCGGTTTGCGCCGGCGCATCGGGTGCTGGGCCTCTATGCGCTCGCCAACGTCGTGTTCATGGGTTTGGTGTTCCTCAGCCTGGGCTGGGTTTCCGTGGTGGCGCTGATGCTCAGCTTTTTCTTCATGTCCATCATGTATCCGACGCACTTCGCGCTGGCGATTCGCGGGCTGGGAGAACGGACCAAGCTCGCGTCCTCATGGATGGTGACTGCCATTGTCGGCGGGGCCATCATGCCGATGCTTATGGGCTGGCTGGCGGATCATTACTCGATGCGCGTTGGATTCCTGATGCCGATGGTCTGCTTCGTCTGCATCATGGCTTACGGGTTCGGCTGGCGAAGACTCTACAGGCAGGAGATGGAACCCGCGGAATGAGTGGAAACCTTGAAAAACACGAACACATGACACGATTCATCAGCAAGACGGCGCTTGGAAAACCATCGCCGCCGGCACGACCATCGGGCCAGCGAAGGAAATCTCCTTTCCACCGACCACGGCCCGCCTTTTCCGTCTGAACATCCTCAATGCCGTCGAAGTGCCGACGATCTGCGAGTTTCAGTTGTACGCCGCCACCCCCTAAACCAGTTTCATCCCATGCTCCACGACCCCAGTCATCGCCCACAGCCCATCACCACGGAGGAAATCAAGCTCCAGCAGGACGAGAAGGAAGTCCTCCGCCGCCTCGTCGCCGAACTGGCGGAGATTGCCGCGCTCCCGGTCCACCGTGAGAAAGCCGAGCTGTGGCGCCGACTCAACGATCTCGAATCCGCGCGCCCGATGGTCTGGATCAACGAAATCCCGTGGCACGAGATGAACGTCAATGACGAACTGACGCTCCGCACGCGGCACCCGTGGGCGCGCGAGTGGGAGACGACGTTGCGGCAAACGCTCTACCAGTGGCGGCACCTGCCCGCGGACATGATCGTGAGTGATTTCATCGAGTGCCCCCTGGCTATCCACAGCACCGACTTCGGCATCGTCGAGGACGTGGACCTGGCCAAGACCGACGAAGCCAACCCCATCGTCTCACGCCACTTTCATATTCAGATTCGCGGCTGGCCGGACCTGGAGAAGATCCAGATGCCCAGGGTTACCCATGTCGCGGCAGCCACGGAGGAGCGTTTTCGCGTGATCTCCGAGATTTGCGCCGGCCTCATGCCGGTCCGCAAAGTGGGGCAGACCCACATCTGGTACACCCCGTGGGATTACCTCATTCGCTGGTGGGGCATCGAGGAGGCCATGCTGGACCTGGTTGAACGGCCTGATCTGGTCCACGCCGCCGTTGAGCGGATGGTGGACGCCTGGATGACCGAACTCGATCAGTTCGAGGCTCTCAACCTTTTCTCGCTCGACGCCAATAACACGCGGATCGGTTCCGGCGGCTACGGCTACACCCGCTCGTTGCCGGGCGGGAACTACGATCCGGGCCGGGTGCGACCGCACAATATGTGGGGGTGCTCCAACGCGCAAATCTTCTCCGAAGTCTCGCCCCGCATGCACTGGGAATTCGCCCTGCAACATGATCTCCGCTGGCTTTCCCGCTGGGGCCTCGCTTACTACGGCTGCTGCGAACCCCTGGATGGCAAAGTCGAGCTCCTGAGGAAAATCCCCAACTTGCGCAAGGTTTCCGTCACGCCCTGGTGCAAGACGGAACGGGCGGTCGAGACCATCGGTCCGCACTGGGTCATGAGTCGCAAACCCAACCCGGCGATTTTCGCCCAAGACCATTGGAATCCCGGTCAGGCGCGGCAGGATCTCGGCGATTTCCTGGCGGCAGCCCGCGGCGGCCATGTCGAGTTCATCATGAAAGACATCTCCACGGTGCGCTACCAACCGCAGCGGCTGTGGGAATGGGCCACCATCGCGATGGACGTTGCGCAGCGATCAGGCGAGCAGCAGTGACCACGCCAAGCTTGCGCAAGCCAGGCTGGTGCGCCAATAGCGACCAAAAAGTGAAAAGCCACCGAGCGAACCTGCTGCGTGGAAGCACCGCAACGTCGGGGGCGCCAAAATGAGTGTTGATCTGCGGTTGGACGACCGTCATCCTCGATGCAGTTATGAAATCAACCGCCCAGTTCAGTCGCCGGCACTTCCTGAAGGCCGCCGCCACCGTCACCGCCACCGCGCCGCTGCTCTTGCCCGCTCGCCTGTGGAGCGCGGCAACGCCACCCAGCGGGCGTCTCACGATGGGGTTCATCGGCCTGGGCACGCAAGGGCGCGGCTTGATGAGGGGGTTTCTCGGCCGGCAGACGCGGGTGCTGGCGGTCTGCGACGTGGACACCACCCGCCGGACCGACGCGAAACAGATCGTGGACAAGGCCTATGGGAACAGCGATTGCGCCGCCTACAACGATTTCCGCGAGGTCATCGCCCGCAACGATATTGATGCCGTCTGCATCGCCACGCCCGATCACTGGCACGCCATCCCGATGCTGGCCGTGCTGCGCTCTGGCAAGGACGTCTATTGCGAGAAGCCGCTGACGCACAATATCCACGAGGCGATCGAGGTCATGAAGGCCGTGGACGCGAACCA
Organism: uncultured bacterium; assembly: GCA_963749495.1. Taxonomy (GTDB): domain Bacteria; phylum Verrucomicrobiota; class Verrucomicrobiia; order Limisphaerales; family UBA8199; genus CAVQND01. The sequence continues at coordinate 342,360 of CAVVMW010000005.1, read as the reverse complement.
ACGCGTCCTGCAGACCGGCTCCATGCAGCGCTCGATGAAGGAATTCCGAGTGGCGTGCGAACTGGTGCGCAATGGCGTGATCGGCAAGATCCAGAAGGTCGACTGCAGCTTCGGCGACCCGGGCCGGCCATGCGATCTGAAGGAAGAATCACCGGAGCCGGGACTGGATTGGAACTTCTGGTGCGGCCCGGCACCGCTGCGCGGCTACAGTTCGGTGCTCAGCCCGCGCGGCGTTCACAGGGGTTTTCCGGCGTGGCGCGACTACATGGAATACGGCAGCGGCGGCGTGGGCGACTGGGGCGCGCATCACCTGGACATCGCCCAGTGGGGGCTTGGCATGGATGACAGCGGCCCGGTGGAAGTCCTTCCCGCCGGCGCGCCGCAAGCCAAGCGCGGCGCCAAGCTGGTTTATGCCAATGGCATCACGGTGGAACACGTCAATGGCTTTGGGGTGCAGTTCTTTGGCGCGAATGGCGAGGTGCTGGTCAACCGCGGCCAGTTCGTAGTCCTCCTTGACGGCAAGCCGGTGGCATCTTACCGCGGCAGGCAGGACACCGACACAAACTGTGCGGCGCAGGTCCAACTGGCCGAGCGCAATTTCCTCAAAGACGCCAAAGTGCGGCTCTATGCCAGCAGCGATCACCTCACCGATTTCCTGGGTTGTGTGAAGGCCCGCAAGAAGCCGATCACCAGCGAACAGGTCGGTGCGCGCTCCGCCATCTGCTGTCATCTGGTGAACCAGAGCTATTACCACCACGCGCATCTGAAGTGGGACCCGTTCAAGCTGGAATTCGCCGGCGGCACGGGTGATCCCACATGGCTGACACGCGACTACCGCGCGCCCTGGTCGGTCTGACGCGCAGCGCTCCGGCGCCTCAAGGCATCCGTCATCAGAAGGTGTCCTGGCTCAATAGAAAGATCAGGATCATGAGCCCTATTCAACTTGTACAAACCGGCCTGCTGCTGCTCTCGCTCGTGCCGATTCAGGCTGCCGGGCCCAAGCCATCCGCAGAGGCTGCCGCGAAGCGCATGGGCCGCTACAACGTGATCTGGAGCACGCCCTCGAAGGACGCCACTGGCGTGATGCCCATTGGCAACGGGGATATTGCCGCCGGCGTGTACGCCATCGAAAACGGCGACTTGTTTCTGCTGCTCTCCAAGAACGATGCCTTCAATTACATGGGCGACCTCTACAAGACCGGGCGGGTGCGGGTCTCGCTCGACCCCAATCCCTTCGTCGGCGGAAAGCCGTTCCGTCAGACGCTCGATTTGCCCACCGGCTCGGTTCGCATCCAGGCGGACGGGACGGAGATTCGGATTTGGGTGGATGCGAATCGGCCCGTCTATCACATCGAAATCCATTCGCCCCGCGGAGTGGCGGTCACGACGCGACCGGAATTCTGGAAGCGTTTGGACCACTGCGATTTCAACTGCGTCAGCACCTATTCCCGCGGGGTGATTGGGACCGGGGGGCCTCCCCAGGATGTGCGTCTGGAACGAAACGGGAGACTGCTCTGGTATTTCGCGGTCGGCGACCACAGCGTCTATGCCGATGACCTCAAGTTTTACCAAGTCGAGCAGATGGCGACGCGTTTCCCGGACCCGTTTCGGTTCAATACCTTCGGCAACCTGCTCGAATGCCCAACGATGACGCTCAAAGAGGGGGCGCTTTGCGGCACGGGCCGGAGTTTCGATATTCGCATTCATGGGCTGGCGATGCAGACGCCCAAGCCAGAGGCGTGGATCGAGACTATCGAACAGCAGGCGGCGCAACCGGTGGATGCGGCGCACGATTGGGAAAAACACTGCGCGTGGTGGGCGAACTTCTGGGAGCGGAGCTGGATCGACGCTTCCGACCGGAATTTACCGCCGGATGAACGAGGGAAGCTCAGCGGTGAACCTTCTTCGGGCGGAGACCGCGACGAGGAGGACGGCGTGGCTTTAGCGGCACAGAGCTATAACGTCTTCCGGTTCCTGATGGCCTGCCAGAGCCGAGGACGCATCCAAACCAAGTTCAACGGCGGGCTGTTCACGCAGCAGTTGCGTCTCCGCGGTGAACAAGGCCGGCCGGGCGCGGTGAAGCAGCCTGACGGCACCTGGCTCACTCACGAGGACGACCGGCTCTGGGGCCGGCGATTCACCTTTCAGAACCAGCGGTTGCTCTATTGGCAGATGCTGGCCAGCGGCGACTTCGATCTGATGAAGCCGTTTTTCGATTACTACTGGAATCTGCTGCCGATGCGAAAGGCGATCACCAAGGCCTGGTTCGGGCACGAAGGCGCCTACTACCGCGAGAACATCGAGCCGACAGGAGCCGAGCGCGACTGCGATCACGGCGGCCAGCCGCCCAGAACCAAGCCGGGCGAAAAGTATGAGGGCTGGTATCATGACTACTATTTTACCAGCGGCCTGGAAATCCTGGCGATGATGCTCGACTATGCCGATTACACGGAGGATCATAGCTTTCGCGAGGGCGTGCTGGTGCCCTTTGCGCGGGAAGTCCTCCTCTTTTTCGACCGGCACTACGCTCGCGGCGCGGACGGCAAGCTCCGCCTCGAGCCCGCCCAGGTGCTCGAAACCTGGTGGGTCGCCGTCAACCCGGCGCCCGATGTCGCTGGCCTGCGGTTCTGCCTGGATGAATTGCTGAGGATGAACGCCGGGACAGCAGAAGACCAGAGCCGCTGGCAGAGACTCCGTGCCGCGGTCCCGGAGGTTCCTCTGCGGACTATCGAAGGCAGGCAAGCGATTGCCCCGGCCGAGACGTGGGAAAAACAAAGCAACGCTGAGAACGGCGAACTTTACCCGGTCTTCCCCTTCCGCTGTTTTGGCCTCGCGCTCGGGAGCGCCGATGTCGCGAACTGGACGATGAAACACCGTTCCTGCCCGGACATGTTCGGGTGCGCCTGTTGGACCCAGGATCAAATCCACTGGGCCTGCGCCGGAAATGCCGCCGAGGCGGCCGACGGCCTGGTGCGCCGGTTCCGCACCGCCTCCACCATGTGCCGCTTCCCGCTCTATGGCAAAGAAGGCCCGGACTCCTGCCCGGACTTCGACCATTTCGGCGCCGGCTCGGTGGCCTTGGAGCGAATGCTCATTCAGGAGGCCGGCAGCAAGATTTTGCTCTTGCCGGCCTGGCCTGCCGACTGGGATGTCGATTTCAAACTGCACTTGACGCATGGCGCCATGCTCAGCGGAACCGTTAAGGAGGGCAGGCTGGCCGCCTGGGACATTGTTCCAGCATCGCGGAAGGAGGACGTAACGGTCTGTCAAGTGCAGCCAGCCAAACCGCTGGCGCCGCCTGTCCCGCCCAACGCCTATGCCCTGCGCGCGGGCATGGACCAGAACGGTGGCAACCGGTTCTCGGGTCAGATTGGCCGCGTCACCCTGTTTCGCGGCAAACTTTCGGCCCAGGCAATTCGAGAACTGGCCTTGGGCGACCGAACCAAGCCGGTCACCGCTCCACAAGCCGTCCGCTCGTGGCTGGATCCGAAACCGGGTGATACGTTGCCTGCGAGCGCGGAGGATTTTGCCGGCGCGATCTCATTCGAAGCCTGGATTTGTCCCGGCGAGAAGGAATCCGGCCGCGTGCTGGACAAGATCACAGTGGGCAAGAACGACGGTTTTCTCCTGGACACTTGGCCGGGCTTGAGCCTGCGACTCATTGCTGGGAATCAGCAGGTGCATGCTCAAAAGGTATTGAAACCCGGTGTTTGGCAGCACGTCGCGGTGGTGCTCGACCGCGGACGGCCCCGTCTTCACCTTAACGGCCAAACCGCTAATTGAACTGATTCCGTAACCTGGCGAGCTATCCTCCGTGGCACCGACATGGTCGTGCCTCAGCCCACCCCACCCGGCCTGGAAGCCTGCATCACCGTCGCGCAAGGCCTTCCACCCGGTCACCACGTGCTCGAACTGCGCGGAGCGGATTTGGCAGGAGCGGTGCAGGCGGCGCGGTTCTATTCTCCCCCGGGACGCCCCCAGCCCAGCCCGGCCTTCGAATTGACTCGAGACCCAGCTTCGGCCTTCAACCAGATCGATTGGAGCCGGAAGTAGCGCAGCCGCGCCTCAAATTCTGGTTTGCGTCTTTGACTACACGTTCGTGGGTGAGGACGCGACCATCAGCGCGCGGGTCGAGAACCATCACTCGGACGCGCCGCTGGAGGTGACCGGTTTCTCGGGCCTCGCCTTCACGTTCGACCGCCCGCCCATGGGCCTGCACCACGCAATGCACCCGGATGAGTTTTACGCCCGCCACAGAATCATCCCGCTGGTGCCCGTGAACGATTTCTCCCGCGGCGCCTGCCATCAGAGCCCTGCAGGCGACTCGGGCCAAATGATGTGGCCTGATAAAAAGCGGTTGTGCGGTTTTCGGCTGCGGGTCATGCTCCGGCCATGAATGCTTCGCTTCTGCCTGGAATGAACCATTGAACCCCATGAAGCCGCGCCCCTTCGGAATCCGCCCGGTCCTTTTTCTCATCATGGTCTCTACAGCTATCGGCTTCGCCGGTGTGAGCGCGGCCACCGCCCCTCCTATAAGGAAAGTGCTCGATTTTGACGGCGACTGGCGTTTCAGCAAGGGGGACTTCGCCACGGCGATGCTGCCGGCCTTTGATGATGCCGCCTGGCGAGCGGTGAATCTACCCCACGATTGGAGCAGCGAAGGGCCGTTCAGCGCCGAGTACGCCAGCGGCAACGGCTACGCTCCGGGCGGAGTCGGCTGGTATCGCAAGCGGTTCAAGCCGGACGCCGCCGATACCAACAAGCTCGTCGCGGTCGAGTTCGACGGCATCTATGATTACTCGGGGTCTGGATCAACGGCCACTTTGTGGGCGGCCGGCCGTATGGGTACTCCAGCTTTGAGTGTGTGCTCACGCCGCTGGTGCGCTTCGGGGCCGAGAACCTGCTGGCCGTGCGCGTGGACCATTCCCGGTTTGCCGATTCGCGCTGGTACACCGGCTCGGGCATTTACCGGCATGTCCGGCTCCAGCTTACGGACAGGCTGCGCATCGCGCACTGGGGCACGTATGTCACCGCGCCCGAGGTCACGGCGGGTTCCGCCACCGTTCGCATCGAGACGGCTGTGGAAAATGGCACCGGCCAGACCCAGTCCTTCTCCCTGGAAACAGAGCTATTCACGCCTGACGGTCGCGCCGTCGCCTCCGTTACGGCCACCGGCACGCTCCCGCACGGCACCAACCAAACCGTCGTTCAGCAAATCAAACTCCCCGGCCCGCAATTGTGGTCCTCCGGTTCCCCCGTGCTCTACAGCGTGAAGAGCCGGTTAAGTCGGAAGAGCGAGCTGGTGGACGAAACCGTAACCCCGTTCGGAATCCGCACGCTCCGTTTCGATCCCGACCAGGGCTTCTTTCTCAACGGACAGCCCAGCGACGGGGAAGGATGGCGTTCGCAACGCCTATCACGGACGCGGCGTGGCCATCCTGCAATCCACCCGTGAACCGGGCAAGGTCCGGGTGACCGCGCGCGCGAAGGGCCTGAATGAGGCCGCGGTCGAAATTGAAACCAAGCCATAGGCGGCAGCCCTTACCTGCTCGTCCCCTCTCAGTTGGCTGCCCTGTGGAGCGCACCTACGGCATCGGCCTGCTTGATGCCAACGGATTCTCTTGGTAGCTTGGCTGCATGCAACGACGTCAGGCCCCACTCACGCTCGCGGAACTGCGGACTGTGCTCCGGCCCTTCTGCGAGAAGCACCGTGTCCGCCGCTTGGAGGTGTTCGGGTCGGCAGCAAAAGGCCTGGCCACCGCCGAGAGTGATGTCGATCTGTTGGTCACCCTGGACGAGTCCAACCGCCGCCCGACTTCGGACCTGCTCGAAATGGCCGGGGAAGCGGAGGAGTTGGTCGGTGCTCGCGTGGACTTTGTGCTCCGCGGGTCCCTGGAAAGATCGCCCAACCGTTTCGCACGGGAGGACATTCTAGCCACCGCTGTTTGCGTTTATGGAAGCTAACCAACTCGGACCCCAAGGAAACAATCCTTCCACTCCAGTCGACCGACGCGGTGGGGGTGCTCTTCCCCAACGCCGATGCACGTAACGAACTGGAAGAATGGATGAAGGACCAACCTGGAGGGGCTGGTTGGGCCACGAAGCTAACTGCCAACGGCCCGAACCACCAGAAAGCGGCGAGCGCCGACCTTTCCTGGTTAGACGAGACTCCCTATGAACAGGCTCCCGCTCAAGCGGCGATTCTTTGCCGTCTCGAAGACCATGATCCGCCCCGGCTGGCTTTGCGCGCTGCTGGCCAGTCTCACCCTGGGGAATGCCGCGAGCGCCGGGTCGCGCGTGGAGCGAGCTGCCCAAGCGGCAATATACCCGGATGGACGACCCGCAGCGAAGTGGCGCCTGGAGGCCCAGGACGAGGGCATCGTGCTCCGCCATGGTGGGGGTCCGGGGAATTGCGATGCCCTGGGAGGAAGAGATGTCTGGGTGTGGCAACATGGCGGGAGTTTGGAGTACACGGACGCCATCTGGGTTTATTGGAGCCGGGACCTCACCCGCTGGAACCGCGACCACAAGGCGGTGGTGCTCGACCGGAAGAACTGCAAATGGTCAAAGCACATCATCGGCCTCCCCTCGGTCGTGAAAGCCGGGAGTCGCCTGGCGGTTTTCTACGACGGGAACGGTTCGGCGAAAATGCCGGGTGGAGTGAAGAGCCACATGGGTCGCGACGTTGGCCTGGCCTGGCTGGACCTGCCGCTGATTCCACCGGTCGATGATTCGGAGACGTTGAGGAAGGGTGACGTGGTTTATCAGGCCGATTTTGAAGGTTCCAACGCGCTCAGCGGGTGGTCCGGCGCGGCGGTGTTGGAACCGGGTTATGCCAGTCCTCAAGCGGTGGCTTTGGAGGTCAAGGCCAAGGCGTCCGGCGCTATCCTCTCCAGGCACCTGCCGGCCGAAGCCCTGCGCGGCTGCCGGGTTCGCGGCTCGGTGATGGTGCGTGCGGAGCAGGTCAGCCCCAAGCCGAACCCCTGGAACGGCATCAAGTTCATGCTCATCGCCGAGAGCCCGGCCGGAAAATCCTATCCGCAAGCCACCGTGGAAACGGGCACCCTCGACTGGCGGCGAGCCGCGTTCGCGGCCTACGTCCCAGCCGACGCCACGAACCTCATGCTCGTGCTGGGCCTGGAGCAAGTCACCGGCAAGGTCTGGTTTGACGACCTCAAACTCACCGTGGCCAAGGCGCCGCTCGTGGTGCAGCCAGAACCTGTGGCAGGTCCGGTTTTCAAAGGCCACTCTCTGCCTCGGCTGCGAGGCGCGATGGTCAGCCCGGGCATCGACCCCGAGAGCCTCCGTGTGCTCGGCCAGGACTGGAAGGCCAATCTCATTCGCTTCTGTGATGACTGGCAGGCGCTGGCAGAACGGGCTGCCCGCGCCATCCGCGCCATCGATCCCGAGCGGGCCCTCATCGTCGAGCCCGCGCAATGGGGCAGCCCAGAGGGCCTGAACGAGCTGGTCCCCATCGCGGTCTCGAACGTGGTCTATAGCGTCCACATGTACCTGCCGCACGCCTTCACCCACCAGGGAGTGTACGCTTCTGGGCCAGCCTATCGCTATCCCGGCCTGATCGAGGGCAAACAGTGGGACAAGGCCCAGCTTGAGCGGGCGCTTCGACCGGCGATTGCCTTTCAGGAGCGCTACCATGTTCACCTCTATATCGGCGAGTTCAGCGCCATTCGCTGGGCGCCCGACAACAGCGCCTGCCGTTATCTGGGCGACCTGATTGACATCTTTGAGGCCCATGGGTGGGACTGGAGCTATCACGCCTTCCGGGAATGGAGCGGCTGGAGCGTCGAGCACGGCCCGGATCGGCAGGACACTCGGCCGGCCGCCTCGCCCACGGAACGGCAGAGGCTCTTATGCGATTGGTTCGCTCGGAACCAAAAGCCCAGATGGTGAACCGGCTGCTTGCCTGTCCCGAAATGACTCGTTAGGCTCTGCGCCCATGCACCAGGATGTTACTGCCATTGTGAAGACGGCATTTAATCGTTGTAAGCCGTGCTCATGAAACCCAAAGAACGGATCCTCGCCACCCTCCAACGGCGGCCCACGGACCGCTCCGGATTGGGTGGCATGACGCGCCGCCGCTGCCTCGGACTCACAGCGTTGGCCTCGCTGACCGGCGCCTTCTGGCCCTGGCACGCCTGGGCCGGGCGGGCGGCCAGAGCCCGCGAATACCATTTGTGCCTCAACCCCCAGGCCGTTCTGCAGGACCCCGATTTTCCAGCGCTAGTGGCCCGGGCAGGAGTATCTTGTGTGTGGCTGGCGGGCTTCTTTTATGGGCATTGGCCCTGGCCGATCGACGAAAGGGACGAACCCGCCGTACTGGCGTGGTATCCATCGGCACGAGCCGCGTTGCTGTGGAATGTGGGCTCGGAACCCGCAACTTTCCTCGTTCGCTGCGGTGCGCAAAGCCGCGAAGTCAGGTTGGGTGGGCTGGAAAGCGCGCTGTTGCCGGATCTGCACCTATGAGCACGACCATTCGAATCTCAACAGAAGGAAACGAAGAAAACGAAGGAAGTTGGCGTCAAAGCGCTTCGATGGCACCACGGGCGCGCTCTCGCAATCGCGGCCGGACTACGAGGGGCTTTCGACCCGCCATCTGTTCCTCCATTCGGAAATTGTTTTCTTCGTTTTCTTCGTTGTCTCCTGTTCAAGTCGATCTTCGGTGCCTTCGCGCGCTCGCGGCGGCGTGCGCCTGCGTGGCGATGTCTGGAAATGCGCTCGGGGGAGCCGAGCCTCCCATGGTAACGCTGCGAACACGAGCCGCCACCTTTTGCGTTGATGGCGCCGGAACCCTCTGCGCGCTTTCTCGCGACACGGACGGCCGCAGCTATCTGGCATCCGATCAGCCCGCGCCGTTGCTGAGTGTGCGGGTCGGCGGCAAGCTCTACCCGCCGAATGGCGCGGCCTGGGCCCCTCAGACCAGGCGGCTGACCTTGCAATTCACAAATGCCGGTGTAAGCGCAATCCTGGCGGCCGAAGCCAGACGCACCCACATCACTTTCGAGGTGCTGGGTATTCAGCCGACGAACCGGGTCGAGTTGGTCCTTTGGGGACCGTACCCGACGACGATTGGCGACATCATCGGTGAGGTGGTCGGCGTCGTGCGCGACGCCGATTTCGCCATCGGCATCCAGGCGCTCAATGCCAAGACCCTCGGCGGCTACCCGGCAAGGGAGAATGACGTGGAGGCCGATTACGGGGCAGATGATCCCGGTCGCTACACGAACCTCCCGGCCGAGCTGAACAAAGGCCAGTATTTTCGCGGCGACACGGCGCGGCGCACAGAGTTCGGCAGCGTTTTGCAAGCCTACTGCCGGGATCGCAGCCGCAGCCGGATTATCGCCAACTGGGGCCATGAGCAATACCTGGCGCCGGCCTACAGCGATGGCGGCGTCATCGGCAGCCGGATCGCGCTCTTCGCCTGCCCGGCGGCGCAAGCACTGGAGACCATCGGCGCCATCGAAGTGGCCGAGGGGCTGCCCCATCCGATGCTCGACGGCGCCTGGGCCAAGATGGCCACCAATGCCAACTGTTCCTATCTCATCGTCGATTTCAGCGAGCAGACAGTGGACCGCGCCATCGAGATGACGCGCCGCGCGGGCTTGAAATATCTCTACCACAGTTCACCGTTCGAGACCTGGGGCCATTTCAAGCTCAAGCCGGACCTCTTTCCAAACGGCTGGGACGGCTTGCGCGCCTGCGTCGAAAAAGCCCGCAAGGCCGGCGTGCGCATCGGCTTTCACACCCTCTCCAACTTCATTACGCCCAACGATCCTTACGTCACGCCCAGGCCGGACCCTCGTCTGGCTCGGATCGGTGCGAGCGCGTTGACGACGAACGTTGATGACGCGCAGAAGGAGGTTCCAGTCTCCTCCCCGGATTATTTCCGCAAGCAGACCGACATGAATACCGTCGTCATCGGCGACGAACTGATCCGCTACGGCTCGGTCTCTACGAACGCCCCGTGGCGCTTGCTCGATTGTCAGCGCGGCGCGTGGGGCACGCACGCCTCGGCCCACGCCGCGGGCGAGGCGGTGGCCAAGCTGATGGATCACGGGTACAAGGTCTTCCTCACCGATGCCGACCTCACGCAGGAAGTCGCGCGGAACATCGCCAAGCTCTGCAATCACGCCGGCACGCTCCAGATTTCGCTCGACGGCTTGGAAGGCAACTGGTCCACCGGCATGGGACAATATGGGCGGACGCTCTTCACCCAGGCCTGGTATGACGCGCTCTTGCCGGAGTTGCGCGGCGAGATCAACGACGCGAGCAACCCGGGCCACTTCAACTGGCACGTCTATACCCGCATGAACTGGGGTGAGCCGTGGTACGCCGGTTTTCGAGAGAGCCAGACTCTCTACCGCTTCAAGAACCAGTTGCATTTCGAGCGCAACCTCATGCCCCACATGTTGGGCTGGTTCGCGCTACGTTCCGACACCAGCATCGAAGACGCCGAGTGGCTGCTGGCCCGCGCGGCCGGATTTGACGCCGGCTTTGCCCTCGCTACGAGTCTGGCCAGTTCAGCCCAACTGGCCGCCGACTCGAATTCCGCCGATGCCGCGGGGCGGTTCGGCGCCACGGTGGCGATTCTCGAAGCCGTGAAGCAGTGGGAGACGGCGCGGATGGCCCCTGCCTTCTCGCCGGAGGTCAAAGCGGATCTGCGGGATAACGCCCTTGAGTTTCACCTCGAACCCGTGAGCGAGGGGCGCTGGACCTTGTATGCGGCGCACACGGAGCGCTTCACCCATGACGCCGCTCGGGGCGAGGCAACCCAATGGACCTTTCAGAACCCGCACGCGGCCCAGCCATTGCAATGGATGGTGCGCTGCGAGGGCAAACAGCCGGTAACTGGAGTGGCAATCGAAATCAACGGCAAGCCGCTCCTCGGGATCGATGGGTACGCGGTGCCGCCCGGCGGCAGCCTCAAATACACCGGAGGAGCAGAAGCCCGCATATATGACCCAACCTGGAAAGAACTCTCCCGCGTGCCGGTGGCTGTCGCGGCGGCGCAAGCCGGCGTCGGCACGCAGCAGGTCGCGATCAGATGCCGTCCGCAAAGCGGTTCCAGTCTGAAAATCGAACTGCGCACGCTCGGCTCGGCTAACGCGATTGGCGTGGAGAGCGCGAGGCAACCGAAGGCCCGATGAACTCAGTGAGCTTTGTCCGGTGAGGCGGCGCCAAGCGAGTATTGAAGCACGAGTGCCGGCCTAACCTGCTTCCCAATTCGGGCTTCGAGCGAGTCGCTTCCGCCGGCCTCCCGGCCGGTTGGCGATGGGACCGGCGCAATACTGACGCTGCGTGCGCGACCGGTCACAAGGTGTTTCTGGAAGCCGAAGAGGCGCAAACCGTGGTCCAGGGCGATGGGCCGTTTAGCGTCGCTTTCACGTTGAGCAACCCGCGCGCGGTGACCGGGGCTTTTTCTGCGGGATGGGGCTCCTGGGAACCGGTCCGCCAGACCATTAGCCTCGCCGCGGGCGTGTGGCGGGTGCTGGTCAAAGGGGAAAGCGCAGCCGCCAGCGATGCGCGATGCGCGCTGACGCTGCGCCTGGAGGAGGCGAACCAGGAAAGCACTGCCGCCAGCGCGCCCGTAGGGTTCTTCTCCGCCGCCAACGCGCTCCAGCGGTTAGGCGCCCTGAAGGCGAGCCTGCCCGCGCTGAAAGCGGACTTGCAGGCGGTCAAATCGCGCGGACAGGACCCCTCGTATCCCGCAGTCACGGCCACCGTGCTGGAGAACTTCATCGGCTATGCGGAGGAAGACGCCCGCCACGGAGAAGTCCGCCGTTCCCTCGAGCAGGTCGGCGACCTGGAACGAATGGCATCGCGCTTGGGTGGCGAACTCAAAGAGGCCCTGGCCGGGCAGCGGCAGTTCCCTGCCGTGCCACGTTGGACCGGCGACCAGCGCCCTGTCATCAGGCGCAGTTCTTTTGTGGCTCCGGCCTGCCTGCCGGGTGGCGTCCCGCAGGAGCGTCCGGTTTTCTTCACCGGCTATGGGCACTTCAGCCAGGTCGTCTCGGACATGGAGAAGTGGCCGGACTACGGTGTGAACATCATCCAGAGACAGGTTCCGTCCCGCAGGCGCCATTGGTTTTTGTGCCCGGCGTTGTCCATCTCGCTGGTGCAGCCTTGGCGGGACTGCGGCAGTTCAAGGGGCGTGTGGTGCTGGTCGGCGACGACGACGTGCTGGGCCGGGATGAGTATGGGCACGAAAGACGGCCCGAGCTCTCAGCCACCGACAAGCTCCCGTTCCGGCACGGTTCCACTTCGTCCCGGAAGCTGCACGAACAAATCCTGGCGAAGCTTCCCGCATGGGACCTGCGTCCCACGCTGGAGCTGCGCGAGGCCGAGCGGCAGCCCGCTTGGGGCGTGGAATGGCGGAGCACCGAAACAGCCCAAGGGACCGTGGTGAATCTCTGCAACTACCGAAAGGAGCCGGTGACGGCAGTCCTGATGCGCGACGGCCGGCCAATGGCGGTGCAGGATGTCCTGACCGGCAGGCCGGTGGACGCTCCGCTCACCCTTGCGCCGCTTGAGGTGCGATTGCTTAAACTCCGGTGAACCGGAGGGGAGCGATGTATCAACCTATCCAGATATTTGAATTTAAGATATAGGATACCCTAAAGATATAAGTGGACAAGATTAGGGACATGTGATAAGTATGAACCAAGTTCGATGAAAACTTGCATGAACATATTAGTCTCGATTTGGCCGATGACGTCGGTCGCGCAGGCGACACGTCATAGCTGGTCCAGCCGAGGCTATTGGTTCAGCCTCGGCCTATCCAGGGCGTATCGTGGACAAAACCCCGAAGCCAATCTGGATAGATTGAAGGTAAGCAGGTAACCGAACCAAAAGACTTTTTGCACCCTGCTTACCGGAATGGAAGCAGGGTTTTTTGTTTACCCGTGCAGCACTGAAAGAAGCAAAACTCGACAACGAAAGGCAAAGCACTGTGAACGAAAAGAAACCGACGTCTTGATGATGTCACCATAATCGAATGCAGAGCGCAGAATGCAGAGCGCAGAATGGGCGCCCCGTCGAAAGAGCCGGAGCCGCTCGTGCGGCATTCTTCACTCTACACTCTTCATTCTACATTCAAATGGGCTTCGCAGGAGGTGTGCCCCCAAACACCGAAAGAACCACCGTGAAACCGTGGGTTGGTACCGCAAGGTAGCAAGAGGTGTTTGTTCTTTGTTCGCCATTTCACTGCGGGGAGAATGAGATTCAGGCGAGGCCCATAACCTCAGCCTTCGTGGGCGCGACTCCCACCCCCGCTACCAGCCTCCGCTCGAAGCCAGTCTGAGAGCGAGGCTGCCGCGCCGTAGCGAAGCGAAGGCGGGCCGTACCGCCCGCGTGCATTCGCGCGGCTTCGAGCTACGGCGCGGCAAGCCAATCTCGGGAGGTGTTCCGACTGCCGGTCCGTAAAACCGGCGTCAAAAACAACTGTCGGAAGCGACGACTGGAGCGTTACCAGCACCTCCCACCATTCTTGAATGCGGAGTGCGGAGTGCGGAATGCAGAATGGCCAGAGGCTGGAGCCACTCGCTCCCGACCGCGGCATTCCGCACTCTGCACTCTTCACTCTGCACTTGGAAGGGGCATTCGTCTTCTAAACGAACTCATGCGGGTGCAACTCCTGCCGGCAGCGCCAATTGCCAGGTTGTGTCAAAGCAGCACGGCGGCCTGTTAAGCCGTTAGGTGTTGGCCTGCCCCGCCATAGCTCCGAGCGACGGCGGGTGCGAGTCCAACCCTGGCAGCCAGTTCAAATGCAGAGTGCAGAATGGAGAATGCAGAATCTCCGTCCGCGCCCTGCGGTGCGTGATCCGGGGCATTCTTCATTCTGCATTCTTCATTCTACATTTTGCGGAGGGCAGGCAGATGATCGAAGGCGAAGCGGTTCGCCAGCTTTATGCGGCGGCACGACTCGAAAGTGTACGCCTGGCGGTCGGTTTCCCGGACCTGCACCCGGGCAAGGGCAGCCCGGTGGGCGCCGCCCTCGTCACCAAGGGCGTCATTTATCCCCACCTCATCGGCGGCGACATCGGTTGCGGCACGGCCCTGTTCAAGACAGACCTGCCGCGCCGGAGCGCGGAGCGCGTAGGCGGGTGGGCCGACCTTCGCTTTGACCTGGAGCATCCGTGGGAAGGCGATGTGGGCGAGGTTCTCGCCGTAGCGGAGCTTGAATCCACGGAGTTCGATGAAGCGCTGGGGACCATCGGCGGCGCCAATCACTTCGCCGAACTGCAGAAGGTCGAGGCCGTCTTGGACGCAGCAGCATTCAGGCGGTTGGGCCTGGGCAAACAGCAACTGGTGGTTCTGGTCCACAGCGGCTCGCGCGGTCTGGGCGAATCGGTCCTGCGGGCGTACGCGGAAGAGCATCAGGCCGAAGGCTCCGATCCCGAGTCGTTTGCTGCGGCGGGCTATCTCCGCGACCATGACTTGGCCCTGAGGTGGGCCAAGACAAACCGGGCGCTCATCGCTCGACGATTCGTCGAGGCGCTGGGAGCGGAGGCCGAGTGCCTCTGGGACGGCTGCCACAACAGCATCGCTCGCGTCCCCTCACCCGGCCTTGCGGCCACCCTCTCCCCATCCGATGGGGAGAGGGACGGGGTGAGGGGCAGCCCTGGCGAAGCGGTCTGGGTGCATCGGAAGGGTGCCGTGGCAGCCGAACGGGAGCCGGTGATGATCCCTGGCTCCCGCGGGTCGCTCAGTTACCTCGTGAAGCCCATTGGAGATGGCGTCAGCCACGCCTGGTCTTTGGCCCACGGTGCCGGCCGCAGGTCGGGCCCGGAGTGAGAGCCGCCTGCGCATGCGCGAACGGTTTGGCCGGCAGCAGTTGACCCAAACGCCGCTGGGGGGCCAAGTCATCTGCGAGCCGCGCGAGTTGCTCTACGAAGAGGCCCCAGCCGCCTACAAGAGCATCGAGGACGTGGTCCAGGACCTGGCGGACGCCGGACTCATCTCGGTTATCGCCACCTTCCGGCCGCTCCTCACCTACAAGACGCGCGCGCTCCGGCGTTAGCGCGCCTCTCAAATGCAGAGTGGGGAATGCAAAGTGCAGAATGAGCCAGCAGGGTTCGACATTCTGCACTCTTCATTCTCCATTCTGAGTTCAGAAATCCCCGTGGTTCCAGCCTTCCACGGTGAACAATTTGTCCGTGAATGCAAAGCAGGCTCGAGCAGCCGGCCCTTCAAGCCGGGCATAGCCGGTGCAAGTCCGGCCACGGACGCTCCAAGTGCAGAGTGCAGAATGCGGAATGCGGAATGAGGCGCACCGGAATCGTCAGCCATTTCGCACTCCGCACTCCGAAATCCGCACTTCCAAGGCCCCCAAGGTGTAAGAGAATGTGCACGCCTGCCCGCGAAGCAGGAGGATCGTGGTGCGAGTCCACCTGGGGGCACCATTTTCCAGGATTGTGGTGTAACAGCCCGTCCTCCGTAGCAGCACTGCGGAGGGTGGACAGCATCTCCGCCTGTGAAGCGGACGGTCCGGGTGCGAATCCCGGCTTCCTGACCAATTCGCATGGGCCGAAGTCCGCAGGTCATCCTCCAGCACGGGGAGGACGCTCGCCATGGGAGAGCGCCCGGATTCAAGTTCCGGACGGGTTCGATTCCCGTAAGGAGATCCCCACCCTACGGCGCCACTTGTCCATCGCCATGGCCCTGGTGACGGCGGCAACCGACCCCGAGTGCGAGATCATCGCCTTCAGCGCAGCCGCCAGCGGTCACGGCGGCCAGCGGGGTGGCGGTGAGTCAGGCATTACCCGGGTCGCCCTCTCGCCCCGAATGCGCCTGGAAAGCGTCATCGAGAAGGTCCGTGCGATCCCGATGGGCGGCACGGATTGCTCGCTGCCGATGGTCTGGGCCCACATGAATGCAGAATGAAGAATGCACAATGAGGAATCAAGACCAACGGCGGCTGAGGGCGTCCTCCGTTCTTCATTCTGCATTCTTAACTCTTCATTTAAGTGGCTTCACCCTGGCCGACCCGAACGACCGCGGGATGCTGGACGTGGTTGGTTTCGACACCAGCGTTCCAGCCGTCATCTCGGACTTTGTGCGGGCAGCGTGAACCAAATGCTGAGTGCGGAGTGCAGAATGCGGAATGCCTGAGGGGCAGCACCGCAGACATTGCGCACTCTGCACTCTGCACTCCGCACTCCGCACTCCGCATTCAGATGTCCCGTTGGCCGAGCAGCCCAGGCAGCGGTCTGCAAAACCGCGCAGGTGAGTGCGACTCTCACACGGGATTCCATTTCACGCGACGCGAACACCGGTGCCGGCCAGGACTTCACAGATCTGGCTGCGGCGGTTCAACTCCGCCTTCGTGTCGCGGTTGGGTTGCAAGCATTGCAGCGATGCAGCGGTCTCTTAAACCGCAGAGCACGGGGCAGCACCGTGGCGACCCACCATTTTCAGTGCGGAGTTCGGAGTGCTGAGTGCGGAATGAGGAGCACAAGCGTTGTTGTGACGGCTCTGTGCAATCCCGCACTCCGCACTCTGCATTCCGCATTTCGGAGGCCGGCGTGGCTCAGCAGCGACAGCAGCAGTTTCGTAAACTGCCGGGCAATTCGTCCCACGGGAGGTAACTGTTCAGGTCTCGGCACATGGGTTGCCACATCGCCGCCGGGGCCTCTCGGGACGCGCTCTGGTTCGAGGGCCGTCGTTGTCCCGAAGGGACAGCCCGAAAATAGCCCGGCGCTTCAGCGCCGGGGAAAGCGGTCTAATCTCCCGCCCGTCCCGGAGGGACGGCTGAATCGGCTGGCCTCTTGCGGTGCTGAGCCTCAGGCGTCCCTGTCGGGACGCGGGGTTTTTAGGGCGTCGGACCCGGCGCTGAAGCGCCGGGCTATTCTCGGGTTGTCCCTCCGGGACAACGGCTTGGCTGGGCCCGGCGCTGGCGTCGAAGCCAGCACTGGTCCAACACCTGAACAGTTACCACGGGAGTGCGAGTCTCCCCACCGGCCCCAATTTTCAACTGAATAATCCAAAATGGGGGACGCAGAACGGAAGGGCGTCATTCTGCACTCTGCATCCCGCACTCTGCATTTGGAGGGCTCCCGTAGCTCAAAATATCAGAGCGGGCGGCTTCGAACCGCCGGTTGCAGGTGAGAGTCCTGCCGGGAGCACCAATTTCAACTGGGCATGTGGTTCAACCCGAATAGCAGAGGGTCCAGATTCAGAATCTGGCAGCCTTGGGGGTGCAAGTCCCTCCATGCCCACCAGTCTTCGTTCGGAGCGCAGCGGAGAACGAAGACTGTCTCGCCGAAGCCTGCCTTTGAGGCGTAGGCGGGCATCCGACCCTCGCTCCGAACTCCGACCCGGCAGGCCATTTTCTCGGCGCCTGGCTTCAGCGGGAATCAGCAGACCCCAGCGACTTAAAATCGCTGAGCCTTCCGGGTGCAAGTCCCGGGGCGCCGACCAACCTTCGCTCCCCGGGCCACGGCTCGGCGGGCCGGCGTGTGGTTTACCGGGAATAGCAGACCGGTTCGGCTCAAACCCGAACAGCCTTGGGAGCGCAAGTCTCCCCACGCCGACCAGCCTTCGCTCTGTCGAGCTTCGGCTCGGCAGGCCATTTCTGGAATGCCAACCGGGCAAGCGAACCGGGCCTCGGTGCTAACGAGTGCGTGCCTCCAGGCAAGTGGTGCAAGTCCACGGCATTCCGCCATTTGTTCTTCGAGGACAAAACCTATCAAAATTCGCTCCGAACGAATTTTGCCCGGTTTCAGAAGTTCCTGCGCTGGCGGCACAAGCAGCAGGAAACGGCCTCCTTTCCCAGCGAGCGGAACCGGACCCGCAATCCAGGCCGCCCTTTGAAATGAAGAATTCAGAATGAAGAATGCAAAATGGATTTGGGTTTTCGACAATGGCGAGGGAGTGGGGCGTTCTGCACTTTGCATTCTTCGTTCTGGATTTAATCGGCTGGGGACACCATCCTCCGCTCGGAACCCGAGCCAGGCGAGGGGGCCAAACGGAGGATGTCCTCCGTAGGCTCGGCGAAGGAGGACTTTCCACGGAACGGGTTCCAAGCTATGGATGGCAGGCCGCAATATGTTTTACACATACGTCATCCAGAGCTTGAGCCACCGCGACCAGAGGTACATCGGTCATACGGCAGACCTCCGTCAACGAGTGGCAGACCATAACGCCGGTAAATGTCCGCACACGTCCAAGTTCATACCTTGGACGCTCAAGGTGTACGTTGCGTTCGAGTCCCTTGAACAGGCCCAGCACTTCGAGAAATACCTGAAGAGCGGGTCCGGCCATGCCTTCGCAAAACGACACTTCTGGGGCGGAGCGGAGAGCCTGGGGAGCTAGTTTATCTCCAAGGGCCGTGCCAAGGCCGAGTCGACGGTGCGACTCCGTCCACCCGCTCCATTTGTTGGGGACGTAGCTCACCAGGAGAGCGCTCGTCTGACATCCGAGAGGCAAAGAGGGCAGCACTCTTCGTCCCCCACCAGCCTTCGCTCGGAGCTACGTCTCGGCGAGCCATTTTGAGGGCATAGCTCAGCCAGCCAGAGCGGATGCGTCACATGCATCAGGTTGGGGGTGCGAAGCCTCCTGCCCTCACCATTTTCAGTCCCTGTGGTGTAGTCCAGACAAAATGCCTGCCTCTCATGCAGGAGATCACCGGCCTGCCCCGCCGTAGCTTTCCAGCGAAGGCGGGAGCGAAGCCGGTCAGGGACGCCATCTTCTCGGCGCGTGGTTCACGGGGAAGAGCAGACCCACCCGCCATCAGTGCAGAATGCGGAATTCGGAGTGCAGAATTATCATCGCTACGCCCGCGCCCGGTGCATTCCGCACTTTGCATTCTCCACTTTGCACTTGAAAGGGCTAGCGCTCAGGCCGGTTTCATAAGCCAGCCGTGCCCAGGGCAGCACTGGGGATTGCGACCAACCTTCGCGCCGAGCGCTACGGCTCGGCAGGCCATCTCGTCTCCTTGCGGCAGCCTGCAGGCTCGTTTTGTAAACAAGCCAGGCCGGGGCAGCACCGGCAGGAGACCCCTTCAAGTGGTGAGTGTAGAGTGCGGAATGCGGAGTGTGCAGAGCCCTGTGCACATTCTTATTCCGCACTCCGCATTCCGAATTCCACATTAGGACTGCTCCTGTAGCTCAATTACCAGAGCGCGGCCCTCCGAAGGCTGAGGTTGCCGGTGAGATTCCGGCCGGGAGCACCACTTTTCTTTGGGCGAGTGGTTCAGAGGGAATTAGCAGACCCCACAGATCGAGAGTCTGTGAGCCTTGGAGGTGCAAATCCTCTCTCGCCCACCATTTTCCTGGATCCGAAGCCACAGCAGACCGGCACCCGACTTTTAATCGGGTTTGGTGAGGTTGCAACTACCTCCGGCTCCACCAGCCTTCGCCACACGCGCGACGGGTGGCGAGGGCTGCTGCGCCGAAGCACGCTAGTGCGGAGGCGAGCATTTGTGACGTGCCGGGCTACGGCTTGGCAGGCCGATTCCTTGCCTCGTGGTGTAACGGCAGCATGCCGGGCTTTGACCCCGATGATCTTGGTGCGAATCCAAGCGAGGCAGCCATTCCCAGTGCGGAGTGGGGAATGCAGAGTGCGGAATGGGGGCGCGCGCACAAGCAGCCTTCGTTCTCGTTTGGCACTCCGCACTCCGCATTCCGAGTTCCGCATTCGAAAGGCTCGGTGGTGAAATAGCATCACGTCTGGCCTACACCCAGAAATCGGAGGGGCAGGACCTTCCCGAGCGACCAGCCTTCGCCTGCCGGCTACGGCTCGGCGGGCCAATCGCTTGCCGCGCCTTAGCGCAAAGCGCGACGGCGGGCCTCGTGGTGTAATCAGGAGCGCGTCGGTCTCTGAAACCGAAGGACCTGGTGCAATTCCAGGCGAGGCAGCCATGCTTCAAAGGCCAAAGGCTGAAGGCTGAAGGCTAAAGGCTAAGGCCCTCAACAAAGAACAAACACCTTGGGCAGATGAAGGGCCACGAGGGAAGCTCGGCCGCAGCGCGCTTCCGGTCCTCGTCACTCGACCCTCGACCCCTTTTTATGAGCAGTACATTGACAAAAGCGACCGTGCTGGTGCTGAACCGCAACTGGCAGGCCATCAACGTGCGCACGCCTCAAGAGGCGTTCTGCATGATGGCCACCAACGTGGCCACCGGCCTGGAAATCGAGCGCGAAGATCTACCCGATCTGGAGTTCGATTCATTCCGCACTCCGCACTCTGCACTCCGCACTTCCAAGGTCCGCCCGGTGACCTGGGAGGAGTGGATCACGCTGCCGATTCGTGACCAGGACGAAGCGGTGCGGACCGTTCGCGGCCAGATCCGCCTGCCTACCGTTCAGCGGAGCAAAAGCGGATGTGCGACAGTGTCAAGAACTACCGCGATGCGCTGGAGAAGGCGGGAATCAAGACCGTGTTCTACGAATCGCCGGGCACCGCACACGAGTGGCAGACCTGGCGCCGGAGCTTGCGGGACGGAGTTTACATGAGAGCCTTTGGGATCTATGGCTACTCAGTTTTTCAGCGGAAATAGCCTTCCACATGAAACCAAAGATCGCGATCCTCCGCCGGTTGCTCTGGCTGAGCGGGTCGCTTGGCCTGATGGCCTTTACAGCGTTCGGGCGGCCATACTTCGTGGCACCCACTGGCGACGACGCGAACCCCGGCACGCTGGAAAGACCCTTCGCCAGCCCCCAACGGGCTCAGCAGGCCGTGCGGCAACAACCGGGAACGGTGTTCCTGCGGGGCGGCATTTACTATTTGTCCGCACCACTCGTGTTCACCGCCCAGGATTCCGGCACGGAGAAGGCCCCGGTCATTTTCCAAGCCTACAAAAACGAGCGGCCCATCATCAGCGGCGGCGTTAGGCTGGACAAGCTCGACTGGCGTCCTTACCAAGGCGGCATTTTACAGGCGAAGGTGCCGGGGGACTTGCGGACCGAGGAGGTCTTCGTCAACGGCGAGCGGCAAATCCTGGCGCGCTATCCGAACTTCGATCCGAAGGCGCAGTATTTCGACGGCTTCGCTGCGGATGCGATCTCGACGAATCGCGCCGCGCGTTGGGCCGATCCGACCGGCGGCTATTATCACGCCATGCACCCCGCGCTCTGGGGCGACTTTACCTGGCGGATCACCGGCAAGGAAATGGACTTCAACCTTCTGCACCGGACCGGCGCGACCAACGCCCCTGCCATCAACCTGCAACGCCAGAGCGGCCGGGACGAACATTCCCTCGTGGCCGACGCGCAATTCGCGGACCCCGCCAAGGGCGATTACCGGGTGAGGGACGGTTCCCCCGCCCTCGCCCTGGGCTTCGTGAACTTCCCGATGGACCAGTTCGGCGTGCGCAAGCCGGAACTCCAGGTGATCGCCCGCGCGCCGGGCCTGCCAGGCCAGCGGCCTGCTCCCGCCGCCGAGAAGACATTGATCGACTATTTCCTGCCAATGCCCATCCAGAGCCCTTTTGTCTCTGAGTCGCTGGATGGCCCTTGGGAGTTTCTCGGTTCGATCAAGGTCGCCACAAACGAGTTCAGCCGCCTGGGGCGAATGTCGAACGTGAGCATGATGGTTCGTCCGGATGGCGACTTTATGATCGTGCCGCGGTCCGGCGCCATCTTGCTCAGCAAGGCCGGCATCCTGGGGCCGTACACGGTCCAGGGACCGAGCATTTATCCGCAGATTCCCGGCCTTCCACTGCGCAATCTGGAAGATCCGGTGGTGTGGTATAGCGGGAACCTGTGCCACATCGTGGTCAATAGCTGGAGCGGCCGCAAGGCCTACCACCTGACCTCACCCGACGGCATCAAGAACTGGACGTTCAGAGGACTGGCTTACGATCCGACGAAGGACTTCGTGCGGTACACCGATGGGACCGTCAATCATTGGGAGAAAATGGAACGTCCCGGCGTGCTCCTCCAAAATGGCCATGTTACCCATTTTACTTTCGCGGTCATTGATGTTCCCAAGGAACAGGAACGGGGCAATGATACCCACGGCAGTAAGATCATCGTTGTTCCGTTCGACGGGGCGGCCCTGGATCGCGATCTGCAAGGCGGTTCCAATACCGCACCACTTGGTGGGGCAGGCACGCGGCGTCAATGAGGCGCCAGCCCGAAGGAGGACGTCCCGGAACCCGAAGCCAACAGGACCGGAATACCGCGATGCGAAGGATGGATTATTGACATTTCATGTCAGGTTTTGAAGGTCGGTGCGGGATAATGGTGAGAACGTTATGTTGTCGAACGAGATAAAGGTCGCCCAGCTCGTGCTGGCACATCACGCCTTCGTAAGGGCGCTGGCCTTCAAACTGGCGCCTTGGCCCGGCTTGGTCGATGACATCAGCCAGCAGGTTTTCCTCGAGTTTCTGGCCAAGCAGGAGAAGTGGAATCTCGAGCAAGACCTCCGCCCGCTGCTGGCCACGATGACCCGCCACGTGGCCGCCCGCCATTGGCGGGAACGGAAGCGGGCCATGCCTGAGGTGATGCGTGAGTTGGCGGATTATGTCCGGTAACTGGCCGAAGAGCGCGAAGCCCCGGCGTACGCGGATGAGAAAGTGGCCGCGTTGCGGATTTGCATGCAAAAGCTGCCTGAAAAGGGCCGCGCCTTGCTGGAGCTTTACTACGACACGGGCATTTCCACGGTGGACATCGCTGCGCAAATGGAAACGCACCCCGACGCCGTCTGCCAGGCGCTCTGCCGTTTGCGCGGCAAGTTGCGCCAGTGCATCCACCGGACGCTTTCCCACGGAGGCATCCATGCTTGAGCCGATTGAACCTCGGGAAGCCGAGGTGCTGATTCAGAAATACGTTTCCGGCGAACTCACGCCCGAGGAAGCGACCCGGCTGTTGGCGCGTCTCAAGGCGCAACCGTCTCTGGGCGAGGCCTTGCTCGGGCAAATGGAAATCGACCTCCTACTCCGGGAACTTGCTGGGGCGATGGGCCAGGATAGCCAATTAACAGAGTCTGGCAGTTCGGTTCCGGCGGGGACGGGCCCTCTGATCGCCCTGCCCCGGCCAACCGCTTTGCCGGCGTCCCGACGGCACTCCTGGAGGAGCACCCCGCTTTGGGTGACAGGGTTGGCGGCGGCGCTTGCTCTGGTTGCAGGCTATTGGTTTTGGCCTGAGAAGGACAACCTGCCACGGTTGCGCCGGAGCAGCGCCGGTGTCGAGGTGCAACGGGGTGAGGAACGACTGCCGGCCACGCGCAAATTGCACCTGCAACCCGGGGACATTGTTGAAACCGGCCCAGGCCAATCCGCGGTGGTCGAATTCGCGCGCGAGGGCACCTGCCTGGAATTGAAAGAGCAGACGCGGTTAGGGCTGTCGGACTTTGAGAAAGGCAAACACTTCGTGCTCCAGCGCGGCAGGTTGGAAGCGGTGGTCGCCCACCAACCGGCCGGCGAACCGTTGGCCGTGGCAACGCCGCAAGCCGAAGCCAGCGTCAAAGGCACCAAATTCAGCTTGGCCAGCCAATGGGAGGCCACCTGGCTGAAGGTGATGAAGGGTGAAGTGGAGATGCGGAGCAGATCGGCGGACCTCTTCCAGCCCGTGGTTGCCGGGCAGTTCGCGGTGGCGGCAAAGAACCTGGAATTGAAGGCCCGCCCCATCGGTCAAAGCGGCCTGAGGGTTCCCGTTCCGGTGGACCCGCGCGTGGTGAGCACGGGCGGTGATGGCAACTGGGAGGTCGATGAGAACACCGTGCGGCAAGGCAAGGTTTCGGTATTGCCGGACCAGAAGCGATCCGGACCGCGTGACCCGAACCCCTTTTCCTGGTTCAGCCGCCAGATCCCGGTAGTCGGCAATATCGAACTCTCCCTCCAGGCGCGGCTGGACGCCGTGGTCGAGGACCCGGGGCCGCTCGGAAATTCCCATTTCGGCTTGACTTTGATTCTGGATCGCAAGCATTTCAACTTCATGTGCGAGCGGAACCCGGCCGGAGAAGGGGTGGCCAAGCTGTATTCTTTTGTAATCGAGGGCTCTCCGCGGCTGGAGGGCGGCGAAACCGACCGACGGGTCAGTATTCCCTTGTTGTTTCAAACCGGCCAGACCTTCCAGTTCAAGATTCGCCTTGCGCGTCTGACCGACGGCCAGGTTCAACTTCAGGCCCGAGTCTGGCCCCGGGGCAAGCCCGAACCGGCCGTTTGGCAGTTGGAGGCGATCCGCAACGCACCGCCCGTTCAGCCGTTGCTCGAGTTCGGCACGCGTCATTGCGCCTGCACTTTCACCGAAATGTATGTCGTGCTGATTGAATAGGCTTTTGCCCTGGATGGCAGCACAACCTGCTGGGAATGGAAGATTCGCCACATTTTCTGTTAGGTTTTGGGGATGCACGGGGGAATGACTAGATTATGTAAAACGGCAAGCGACAACTCGCCCTCGGCTTCTCACAAGGCGATTCCTTATCAATTCTGGAGCTGTGTGTCCCGTAAACTGCGAGGGAACCGGACCACCTGTCGACCGCGCGGAACAGTTTTACCAGTGCCGCCGTTTGGAGTGGCGTTCGGTGGCCTAGCCGCGTGAAGGAAGGATAATCCCCTCGGCGGAGTGGTGGCGGATCGGTGTCTGGTTTGCTTGGGTCGGAGAAGGTCAAGCTGCCGCGCGGGAAGCGGCTTTCCTCGGTCTTGAGGCTTGCGAGAAACGCCGTCTTCAGGAGGGCGCGCATAACGGGGGCGCGGGGTGAGGAGAAGCCTAATGTGCGCACTTTGGAGCAGACGTGCTGGGAGAGCCGGTCGAGTTTGTCGTTCATGGGCATTGTGCCGGGTATCGGGACTCGGGCATAGCGTAGGGGGGCTTTGTTAGAACGAATTTGCTCGTTGAGCCCCGCCGATTCATTGAAGTTGCGCGGGGCTGTGACAACCACTGTTCGGTCTCACCCATCATGCCCCAATGCTGCGGAACGGGAACCGTGGCGTCAAACCGCAAGTTTTGGCGGTTTTTCCGACGGTTTTGCCCCGGAACGGGAGGGCAGCCGAGAGCCCAGCCTGGAGAATGCCCACGGAATGGGCCAGGCCTGCCCCAACTCTCCAGGAAGAGCCTGCGCCAGACAAAGCCCCACCGGCGCGGAAGAGGCTCCGGGCCGATCCTCCTCAGCTTGTCATCGGGTTGAAAAGGCTTGAAGCGGTCCAGGGATGATGCATACTTGATACATGAATGCGCAGGCCACCGAAGAGTTCCGGGTCAGGATCGACCGCAACCTGGCCCGGCAGGCAAGACGGGTCGCTAAGGAAATCGGAACCAGCCCGGGCGAGATCGTCCGGATGCTGTTTGCGCAGATGGTCAAGCGGAGGGCCATTCCGTTTCCGCTTCTGGCGGATGGTCCCGAGGATGAGGTCCTCGGCCCAGCGAAGCGCCGCACGGAGCTATGGGACGCGATGAATGAAGGCAAACCCTCTGCCAGGTGAAGTTTGGACGGTGGACTTTGGCTTCGACGGCAAGGTCCGCAATGCTCTGGTGGTGTCGGTCCCGGACACGAACTGCCGGCTGAGCGATCTCCAGCGTCGTCCAGGTTACGACCCAATACGGCAACACGCCTTACGAAGTCACCTTGCCCCGCGTGCCCTGGCTGCGCGAGCAAAGCTACTGCAACGGCCAAACGGTCCAACCTGTTGCCTGGACCGAGTTCCAGCGCAAGGTCGGTCAGTTTGACGCCCGAGTGCTCAAGGATGTGCGCACGGCGCTCTCTTCCTGGCTGGGCATCTAGATCATCCCTGGACACGGAGGAACGGATCGTGACCGTCGGTGAGGAACTGACGCTGCCTCTGGCCCCTGCAGGCGGAGGGGTGGCCTAGTTCGAACCGGATGCGGGGGACTGAACTCAAACCTGGTTGTTCAGGCCGCCGTTCACTTTTTCTGTCAGGTTTTGGGGATTCGTGCCGGAGTACGTATGTAAGCATGTTAAGCGCACATTTGACAACCGCTCATCAAATGCCTGGTCATCAGATTATGAAAAAAAGCCTCGCCTGTTCTGTGGCCGCCATGGCATTCCTCCTCCGGGGAATGGCGGCTGATGTGCCAAACATCTATGACGGCAACGACCACGGCGCCCCGCCTTTCCTTCTGGAAGACGGCTGGAAGCCGCTCCTCAATGGCACGAACCTCGACGGGTGGCGCTACGTTGACACTCGTCGCGAAGGCACTTGGATGGCCACCAAGGGGGTGGCTTGGGCAGGAACCGACAATCCGAAGGTGTTGATCGGGCGGGCCGAGCCCGGCGACCGCATCGTCAACACGGCGCTCACCAACCGCCCCGCCTCCAATCTCATGTCAACCGAAAAGATGAGCGACTTCGAGCTCTACATCGAGTTCATGATCCCGGCCAATTCCAACTCGGGCGTCTATCTGCACGGGCTGTATGAGATGCAGATTCGGGACAGCTACGGCATCGTGCCCCGGCTCCCAACCGACCAGACCGGCGCGCTCTATCACTATCAGGGCGGCCCGATCAACGGCGTGGACGGGGGCAAGACTCCCCTGGTCCGCGCGGAGCGAAACCACGGCCAGTGGAATGCTTGCCACGTCTGGTACCAAGCCCCCCGCTTTGACGAGTCGGGCAAGAAGATCCAGAACGCCAAGGTCCTCCGGGCCCTGCTCAACGGGCAACTGATTCACGAGAACCAGGAGCGGCTCGGGCGGACCGTCGCCTCGCCGAACATGCCCGAGGCGACAACCAATCCGGTGGTGATGTTGCAAGGCGATCACGGCGCGGTGGCCTTTCGCAACATCTACGTGCGGCCATTGCGGCCACTGCCTCAGTCCTAAAATGGCTGCATCGCCCCGGACGGTCATGTGCATGCGCCCCGGCAACCGGGCCTCGGATACGAAATTGACCGCGATGCACTAGACAAAATGACCCAGCGCGTGGAGCGCTAACTGACTTATGCACAATCCATTCAATTCCAGCAGAGAAGAGGCTCGCTGCTCATTTTTTGGACGGCCGCGCGCCGCATCGCTGGCGCTGGCGCTGGCCGTTGCGGCTTCCTCCGCGCTCGCCCAGGGCAAGCCCATTGCGCAGTTGGTCAAGAACGGCGAGAAGTTCGCGCTTCATGTGGACGGCAAACCGTTCATTATGATGGGAGGCCAGGTGGGCAACTTCAGCGCGTTTCCGGATGAGATGGAGAGCGCCTGGCCCAAATTGCGGGCGATGAACGCCAACACCGTCGAGTACCCCGTCTATTGGAACGTCATCGAACCGGAAGAAGGCCGGTTCGACTTCGCCGGATTCGACGCCATCCTCCGTGGCGCTCGAGCGCAAGGGTTGCGCGTAATGCTGCTTTGGTTCGGCACCTGGAAAAACGGCGCAATGGATTGGTCGCCGAATTGGGTCAAGTCCAACCCCACCCGCTTTCCCCGGGTGCTGGATTATGGCGGGAAACCGATCCGCGTTCTCTCGCCCCATTCCAAGGCCACGCTCGAAGCGGACAAGCGGGCCTACTCGGCGATGATGAGGCATCTCAGGGAAACGGATGAAGCCGAACGCACGGTCATCATGGCGCAGGTGGAGAATGAACCGGGCTCGCTGGGCAGCGTGCGCGACTACTCTCCCGAGGCCGGCACGCTGTTCAACGGCCCCGTGCCCGCCTCCTTGGTGACGGCGCTCAAGAAAAGGCCGGGCACGTGGAAAGAGGTGTTTGGCCGCGTCGCGGAAGAGGCCTTCGACGCTTATTACGTTTCGTCCTATATCAACGAGGTCGCCCGCGACGGCAAGGAAATCTACCCGTTGCCGACCCTGGTCAATGTCTGGAACGGCGGTTACGGGTCGAATGACAACTTTGATCGCTTTGACCGGCCGGGCGAGACCTATCCGAGCGGCGGGGCCGTGTCGCACATGCTGGACTTGTGGAAAGCCACCGCGCCGGAGATCAACGTGATCGCTTCGGATAGCCACCGTCAATCTTCCGGCGCGAGGAGCGAGGATGCGCGTGACCCTGATGAGATATTGACGCGGGAATGATCATGCGGCGCGAACCTGATGGATCACAAAACCACTGAACGAACGGGTGATTCGAAATGAACAAACCAATACACGCTGAGCAACTCGCCCGGACCGCAGCGTCGTGCGGCGACGGCAGTTTCGCCATGTCCCGGCGCCGTTTCGTGGCGGGCGGCATGGCGTCCATCACCCTGAGTGGCCTGGCACCGCTCCTCGTGCCTCGGAACGTGCTTGGAGGCGAAGGCGCGCCGAGCAACACCCTGGGTATCGCCGCCATCGGCTGCGGCGGCATGGGCCGCAACTACCTCGACGGCTGCAAAGCCGAACGCATCGTCGCCCTGTGCGACCTCGACCACGATTTGGTCGCCCGCCGCGGTGTGTGGGACAAGTTCCCCAAAGCCGTCCGCTACCACGATTTCCGGGAGATGTTCGACAAAGAGGCGAAGAACTTCGACGCCCTCATTGTCGCCACGCCGGACCACACGCATACGATTATCTTGATGGGCGCACTCCAGCTCAAGAAGCACATTTACTGCGCCAAACCGGCCACCCATACCATCGCCGAGGCGCGGCGCGTGCGCGCGGGGGTGCTGGCCGCCAAGGGAATCGTCACCAAAACCAGCGCCCAAGCCTCCGGCACCGATGCCGCACGGAGCACAACCGAAGTGCTGATGTCCGGCGTCCTCGGGCCCGTGCGCGAAGTTCACATTTGGACGAGCCATCCTATCTACCCCTGCTCGCTGACACGGCCCAGGGAGACCCAGACGCCTCCTCGGGACATGAATTGGGACTTGTGGATTGGGCCGGCGCCCTATCGTCCCTTTCACTCAGCCTACCATCCTGAAAACTGGCGGCCGTGGTGGGACTTTGGGGGAGGCACGGTCGGTGACATGGCATGCCACACGCTCCACATGTTCTTCAAGGAACTGCAATTGGGCGCGCCGGTGCGCGTTTATGGAAACGGCTCAACGCGTTGCGATGGGTTCATGAAACGCGTGGACACCCCGGAATGCCAGGGCAATGCCAACGTCGTCACTTGGGAATTCCCGGCGCGCGGCACGTTGCCGCCGCTCAAGGCGCATTGGTACGACGGCGGCATGAAACCGCTGCCGCCCGAGGGAGTCCCGCCCAACGCCCTGAGCCGCCCCGATGGACTCATCTTCGTAGGTGAGAACGGCACGATGTTGAGCGGCTACTACGGCAGTAGCCGACCGCTGCTGCTGGCCCCTAAGGAGAAGTTCCAGGACTTCCAGCCCCCGCCCAAGACCTTGCGCCGGTGCGAGCAGGGCAACCATTACACCGAATGGACGACGGCGTGCAAGACCGGCGCGGAGACCGTTTGCCCTCTCGACTTCGGCTGCCAGATGACCGAGATGGCGTTGCTGGGAGCGCTGGCTTTGCGCACTGGTTCACCCCTCGAATGGGACGCCAAGGCGATGCGCGTCACCAACGATGACGAGGCGAATCGATTCGTGGACCCGCCGTACCGGGCCGGGTGGACGATTTAGATCGGAGTCATTTGGACCATCGAGTAGCCCCTGACTCATGAGACCGAGGAAACCTATGAAAAAAGTGCGGATCGGCTTCAGTGCGTTGATCGGACTGTTGTGCATCAATGCCTCATCGCTTTCTGGCGCCGAGAGCGCCGTTCGGCCGGTCACCCCGGGTGCGTCTCCGGAGGCGGTGGAATTGTTGAACTTCTTCTACCGCATTTCCGGCAAGCAAACCTTGAGCGGCCAGCACAATTTCCCGGCGGACAAAGACAGGCACACAGCGGCCGCGGCCAAGGCCTGGGGCAAGACGCCGGCCATTTTCGGCAAGGACTGGGGCTTCGCCAAGGAAGGCGACAAGGATTCCGCTTACGTCCGCAACGACATCGTCGAAGAGCTCAAGGAGCACTACAGAAACGGCTCGCTCGTCGTGATGTGCTGGCACGAGGTGCCGCCGACGGCCGACGAACCGGTTACGTTCATGAGACGGCGCGGCGGCGGCGCGGACACCAACCTGACCAATCTGAATTCCGTGCAAGGCCGGCTCACCGAAGCACAATACAAAGACCTCCTCACCCCGGGCACTGAACTCCACCAGCGCTGGTGCGCCCAGGTCGATGCCATCGTGCCGTATCTGAAGAAGCTCGAGGAGGCTCGCGTGCCGCTGCTCTGGCGCCCCTTCCACGAGATGAACGGCACCTGGTTCTGGTGGGGCGGGCGCCGCGGAGAATACGGCACCGCCGCCATGTACAAAATGATGTTCGACCGGCTCGTGAAGTTCCACAAAAAAGTGGCCTTGCTCTCGCAACGGCCGGGCGTGCCCCGGCTGGGGATTCGCTCGATGATGCAGGTCGAGGGCCTCCACGGCCTCAGGGCGGGGGGCGGCTCCACCACCACCTACCCCCAGGCCATCGGCCTGGGCGAGACTTGGGACACCGACATCCTCCATCAGGTCGGCGCCACCGAGGGTTATGAAGCCCGCTATATTTTCCAAAACAAGTGGATGAAAGTCAATGATGATAGCGAGGGCCGCGAAGCCATAGATCGCCAGAACATAACCCTCGGCAGCGGGCAGGAGGAACTGGTCAAGCAGGTCTTCGCGGCCAATCCCAAGACGGTGGTTGTCCTCGTCTCGAGTTTCCCCTACGCCATCAACTGGGCACAGGAGAATGTCCCGGCCATTCTCCACCTCGCCCACAGCAGCCAGGAGGAAGGCAATGGCCTGGCCGATGTCCTGTTCGGTGACTACAACCCGGCCGGGCGGCTTTGTCAGACCTGGCCCAAGTCGCTGGTGCAGATTCCGGCCATGATGGATTACGACATATGTGCATCACCACCGCGCGATTAGTTGCGCCGACTGCCACGGCGGCGACCCCAAGGAGGATGACCAGAACCTGTCGATGAGCGCGAAGCGGGGATTCAAGCTCCGGGTCACACGCCAGGCGACGCCCGCCTACTGCGGGCGCTGTCACAAGAACGCCAGTTTCATGCGCAAGTTCGAACCCCAACCGCGCGTGGATCAGCTTGCTTTATAATTAAACGTGAAGCTAACTGAAAGGAAACATGCACCGAATGAATCGACGTGAGTTCTTGCAGCGGTCTTTGGCCCTGGGCGCCGTTGCAGCCTATCCTGTGAGCGCGTGGCCGTCAGAGGCCCGCCACGGAAACGACATGATGCGGTCCACTGTTTCACCGTTGGCTGCGAAAGCCGCGCAGAGTTCGAGGGCAACTTTGCCCGCATCGCGAAGGTGTCCCAACCGGCCTGAGCGCGGATAATCCGAACCCGTTTCTTCCGCTTTTCCAGAACGCAAGGCCACAACAAACCAAGAATCGTGTTATGAAACTCAACATGAAAGACCTCATTAGACCACACTTCAGTTATAAGTCGGGCTCTGGGCTTGAATTGTCGGCACGTCTGATAGCCTTGCTCCTGCTCCTCCTGCCAGTGGCGATATTCGGCGAGGTGACCCCTTATCCCCCTTACCCAGGAGCGATGCCGAGCGACTCCTATAAGGTGACCGTGAACGGTCAGCCTGTGTTTGTGCATAAGTTCTTCACTTACGACCAGTTCAACTGGATGGACTATGCCAGTTTCGCCATGACCGGAAAAGTCCACGTTGAGGTCACCTTGCTCGTCAGCGAGAGGAAAGTGCTCACGTGCCACATCAGGCCGCTCGCCTACGGCATCGAGCCGAAGATCAGCGGCAATGTGGTCAGTTTCGACCTGGATCGGCCGCGCTACCTGGTCTTGTTCTTCAACGACGAGCCGGCCTTCAACAACACCGGGTTGATGCTGTTTGCCGAACCGCCCGAAAATAATCCCCCCAAACTCGGCGGTGCGAATGTGGTCAACATCCAGGACTACAAGGTGGACAGCACGGGCAAGACCCTCGAAACCACGAACATTAACCGGGCCATCAGCGACGTCTCCGGCCGGCCCGGGGGCGGCGTGCTCTTCTTTCCCCCCGGCGTTTACCTGACGGGCGCCGTGTTGATGAAGAGCGGAGTCACGCTCTACGTTGACGCGGGCGCGCTGATTCGGGGCTCGCGCAAGGCTGCGGATTACACCTCGGCTTCTTCGGGCGCTGGAGGAAGGCCCTCCAGGGCCTTTTTCATCTTTAACAATGTCGAGAATGCCGGCCTGAGGGGGCGGGGCGCCATCGACATGGAGGGCTACCCGTGGCTGTGGCATGACTTTCAACCCGACACCGGTGACGGACGCGCCAGAGACCCAGGGGGAAAAGTGAACGATCCTCGAAATGGCATCCGGGGCTACGTTGTCAACAACAGCCGCAACATTTCCTTCCAGGATCTGTTGCTCCTCCGCTCCGCCTATTGGACCGTGACCGTCAGCGGCAGCCAGAATTTCTCCACCCACCACATCAAGATCGCCAACCGCAAGCAGCAGTACCACGACGATGCTTATGATTTCACCGCTGGCAGCGGCCATATCCTGATCGAAGACGGGTTCGCCATGACCATGGACGATACTTGGGCGCTTTACGGCGGGGGGGGCAGGGGCATCGAGGATGTTGTCGTGAAGGGATTTGTCAATTATGGCTATACGTGCTCCCTGGCCATCGGGTATGGCGCCGCCCCGGCCGTAAAGCACCTGCGCCTCGAAGACGCGCACTTCGTTGCCAGCCACAACAAATTTGCCATCTGGATCCAACTGACGCCTGCGTATTTTACCGGGCGGGGGTATTCCGCAGGCTCCCGGCCCAGCAGAAGCGCGGCCTTGGACGATTTCCGATTTATAGACTGCTCGTTCGAGAATGATGGCGGGGCGGTCTATATCGACGGTGGCAACTTGCCATTGACAAACTTTGCCTTCGAGAACTGCGTTTTCTATAAGCCGAGCAAGCCCGGCCTGATCATGGGGCAGCACGTCGCCCCGGTCCTGTTCAAGAACGTGAGGATCAACGGAGCGGTCATCGAGAATGCCGAACAGTTGGAGCGGACCGGTTTCGATCTCTCCGTCCCCGCCAAATTCGAGCCGTAAGCCCTTCATCAGCACGTGTGCGGCGGAACCGCCGATCAGAGCGCCGTTCCCACCGCTCTCGCCGCACAAACGCCCTCCAAAACCGCAACGGTGACCCCTTGCCCGTCTCCGGGCGTTCCCCCCCCTTGACCTCGGGCCACAAACGGACCATAATCGGCCCATGAAGACGAACTATTTCAAGATCCGGGCGGATGCGACGCTCGCCCTCGTCGTGGCTGAGGCCATGGAAAAGACCGGTCTCGGTCAAAGCGACATTTTGCGCCTGGGCTCGCTGCGCGGAGTGCCTGAAATCACTTCGGCGCTGGTGGGCGGAACCGCCATGCCCCGGCTCCCGGAGGAGGAACTGCGCCGGCGCATTGAAGCGCTCCGGTTCCGCACCCGGTTGTCGCCGGAGGAATCGGCCACACTACGCCGGAAAGGCCGAAAATGATCGTCGTGGATAACAGCGTCATCTGCGGCTTCGTCATCTCTTCCGATGCCTACCATGCCGGGGCGGTGGCCTGCCGGGACCGGGATCCGGAGTGGCACGCTCCTTTTCTCTCCCGCACCGAATTCCGTAGTGTGGCGGCTGGCTATCTGCGCAAGGGAGAAGCGCTGGCCACGCTGATGGCGGCTGGCGCGCTGGCGGCGTTGAGCGTCCAAGCCCACCATCTGACAGATGCGGAGGTCTTCTCCATCCTCGGGGCCAGTTCGCTCTCGGCTTACGACGCGGAATATGTGGCCCTGGCCCAGCGGCTCAACTGCAAACTAATTACGACGGACCAGGAGGTGTTGAAGTGCTATCCCAGCCTGGCCATCCGCCTGGCTGATTACGCCGCGGGCCGTTAAGGCTCGAGCCGATTCGCCCGCTGCGACGGGTTCTTGAATCTCGAACCGGCCCTCTTGGACAACTGGATAACCCGCCTGCTCGCCTGTCTTGTTCATGCACTGGCGAGCAAGCCGTTTTTGACCCCGGCGGGAGCAAATGCTGTCAAGCATGCGAAAGTCGGTGCTTTTTGTGTCAGGTTTTTGCGATTCATGCGGGAACAATAGTATGGAACGTGGCAGTCGACATGAAACCCATCGGCGAGGGCGACTTCAGGAACCCCGAGGACCGCGCCAACTGATCGTTGATGGCAAACCGTTCCTCATCCTAAGGCATTTATGAGAATCAATGCATTGTCCTCATCGAAGATCTTTGGGGTTGGCCTTTGCCTCGCGCTAGGCCCGGCGATTGCACTCGGTCAATCCGCCAGCATCCCTTCCCAGCCGTACACCTGGAAAAATGTCACCGTGAAGGGCGGGGGCTTCATCTGTGGAATTGTCTTCAACAGCACCCAAAAGGACCTGGCCTACTGTCGCACCGATATCGGCAGTTCCTACAAGTGGGACAGCCAGACGAAACGATGGATGCCTCTGACCGACTGGTGCGGCGTCGGCAATCTCCACAGCTCGGAGAGCATCGCGACCGACCCCATGGATCCACAGCGCGTCTATATCGCCGCGGGGATGGGGCAAGGCCAGCCGGCGGCCATCCTGCGGTCCATGGACCAAGGCAAGACTTTTTATGAATAATGCCGATTCCGGCGGCGACACTCATTGGACGATTTGGGCGGACGGCATCGAGGAAACCGCCATTCTTAACCTCATCAGCCCGACGGGCGGCGCGCACCTGATCAGCGGCTTTGGAGATATTAGCGGCTTCACGCACGATGACCTGAATGTAAGCCCTCCCCAAGGGCCGAATCGGCACCCGCTGTTCGCAAACAACTCATGGCTGGATTTCGCCGAGAACAATCCCAACGTTGTCGTCCGGACGGGAAGCCCGCCGTTTCACCCTCCCGACGAGGGCACGATGGCGTATTCATTGGACGGCGGACACAATTGGAAGCCCTTCACGTTCGGCGGAGAGGCTGCCGCAGGTGGCAGGCGGGGCGGAGGCGGGCGGCTGATTCTCTCAGCGGATGGGTCGGTTTTCATGAGCACAGGTGGGACTCCGCGAATTTCCACTGACAGGGGCGCGACGTGGAAGGACGTGGCCTGCCTGCCTGCCGGCTTCAACCCGATCGCCGACCGCTCCAACCCCGCGAAGTTCTACGGGCTGGATTCGGCTGCGCATCGAATGTATCTGAGCACCGACGGCGGGGCGACGTTCACGAACGGCTACGAAGTCACCGGCCTGCCTGCCACGGGAGGTGGCGGCGGACGCGGCGGGCGTGGCGGAAGCCGATTGGTTGCCGTTGGGGGCAGAGAGGGAGACCTTTGGTTTGTTGGACAAACGCTCTGCCATTCGAGCGATGGAGGTCGAACCTTCAAGGAAATCCCCAACCATCCGCCGATTGGCCAGTTCAGCTTTGGCAAAGCCGCGCCGGGCAAAGACTATCCCGCCATTTTTGTGGCCGCCGGCGGCAGCGGCGCGGCGGCGGGACTTTACCGTTCCGATGACGCGGGCGCCACCTGGGTCCGCATCAACGATGCGGAGCATCAATGGGGCAACCGGTTCGAGTGCATCACGGGCGACCCGCGCGTTTATGGACGTTCTGTATGTCGGCACCAATGGCCGTGGAGTTCTCTACGGCGACATCGCTAACTGAGCAGTGAAACCAGAGTCAAACCAATATGAAACTCGAAATCAGCATACGCTCGTGCGGCCGGCTTTGCGCCGCAGCCCTGGCCGGCCTTGGCCTTGTTCTGTTCAGCGGTCAAACAGCGGCGGGGGCCGCAAACCCGATGCCCCGGATTGTCGCTTCCAACGGACACCACGCGCTGTTCGTGGATGGCGCGCCCTTCCTCATGCTGGGTGCGCAGTCCCACAATTCCAGCGCGTGGCCGGGGACGCTCCCCAAGGTCTGGGCGGCCATTGACGACCTGCACGCCAACACGCTGGAGATCCCGGTTTATTGGGAGCAATTCGAGCCGGAGCAGGGCAAATTCGACCCCTCGATTGTTGTTCACGCCTACTGTGTGACCCATTACATTGGCCAAGTGGCCGCGGCTGGCAAGGCCGAATACCCGTTGCCGATGTACGTCAACGCCGCGTTGCGCGATCCCCTGACCAATCCCCGCGCCGGCACCTACGAAAGCGGCGGCGCCACCGACAATGTCCTGGGCATTTGGAAGGCGGCCGCTCCCGCCATTGATATTCTTTGTCCCGACATTTACATGCGTGACAGCACGAAATACCTGGCTGTGCTGGACCATTACTCGCGGCCCGACAACGCCCTGTTCGTCCCGGAGACCGGCGGAACCGGCAACGGCAGCCGGATGTGCTTCGCCGCGCTGGGGCGC
Organism: uncultured bacterium; assembly: GCA_963749495.1. Classification (GTDB taxonomy): domain Bacteria; phylum Verrucomicrobiota; class Verrucomicrobiia; order Limisphaerales; family UBA8199; genus CAVQND01. The sequence goes on along the minus strand of CAVVMW010000005.1, from coordinate 306,192 downwards.
GGAGCCATCGGTTGGTCGCCCTTTGGCCTTGACTACACGCGGGCAACGCCCGAATCCATCGCCCCGGTCGGGATGAACTACAGGATGCTCGAACCTATCATGCGCGAAGTGGCGCGGCTCAATTTCGAAGGCAAAGTCAAGGCGGTTGAAGAAGAAGCAGGCCAGACGAGCGCAACGCTCGATTTTGGAGCCTGGAGCGCAATCATCAACTTCAGGGGAGCCGGACGCCGTCCAGGGGGTTTTGGCGGAGGCCCCGGTGCAGGGGCGGCGGCAAACCCAACCGCAACCAACAACGCGACCGGCGGGACGCGTGGCCAACGTGGCGCGGGCCCGGACGCGGGAGAAGCCGCCCCGCCCCCGCCCAGGGGATGTGCGCTGGTTGCCCAAATCGAGGAGAACCAATTTTTCATCACCGGCAGCTCCTGCACCATCGAGTTCAAAGTGGCGTCCGGAGGGCATCGTGACTGGCTCCGGGTCGAGGAAGCCGAGCAACTGGAAAGGAAGCCCAACGCTTCCCACAATGGGCGTGACTACTCGCCGGCATCCGCCTTCCGTGTGATGCGCATCCTAAACGGGGACGAGACCGACCATGCCTTGCCGTTCCGCGACACTCCGCAAACGCTGCGTGTTACCCTGGGCACCTATTGACCCTAGCGCATTGGCGCCGTTACCGCTCGACAACAATCGGAGATGATCGCGATTATTACGTCTAAACGCCTCCTGGCTGTGAACCGGCGGCTCAGGTTCGTTACCAACAAAATCGGAAACAGCACTGTTTATGTTGACGTGCTGATGCTACGAAACGCCTGTATTTACGGGCCTCTTGTGGTTTTGGGACAAGCTCTAGTTAACTCACCTGTGAGGCGTCCAGAACGCCCCTGACCTGATCCGTTCGGCGGACGAGTTGATAGGACCAATGACCAAACCCGCCCTGTGCATTTACCGCGGCGCACCACCGGCAGGCCGCCGCCTGCTTGACGTTTGCGAGAGGATCGTAACCTTTTGTCTCCAGGACAAGGAAACGCTCGGTTGGGGAATCAAGGTGGATGATAAAGTCGGGCTGGTAATCGTGCATCTGCCCATTGTGGAGGTAGGGAATGGCGAAGCCGAGACCGGCGTTCTTGGCGAAGGCGCGCACGGCTTTATGAGTATCGATATAGAAGGCGGCGGTTTGCTCCCACCGGCGTGTGTCCGCGACCATGTAATTGACATGTGATTTGCGGATCTCTCGCACCTCGCGTGTGGTCCAGAAATTGACGTTGCCCGTGGAACCTGGGCCGCGCGAAGCCTCCAAGCGCGGAATCTCCGGCGATTCGCCATTGGCGGCGTCCGGCCGAATTGATTCAACGAGGACCTCGACCAGCCAGCCATAGTACGGTGCGAAGAGGAGGTTGCGCAGGTCGGCCGGCGGCGACACCACCACCTCGTCCCGGACATAGCGGTCCACAATCGCCGCGAGTTGTGGAAACAACACTTGGGCGGGCACTTCTGAGCCGCGCTGTTGGATGAAGTCGCGAGTCAAGGCTCGCGCTACATCGAAAACCAGTTCCTGCAAACGCAGATGCGAGCGGCGTTCCTTCAGCGTGACGTGGTCCAGTCGGCCTGGGCCAAGGAGGGACGGGCGGCCACGGTTGTTGAGATTGAGTCCTTTGACCTCCACCTCGGGGGGAATCTGGTCAGGCTTGATGATGAGCGCGGGGACATTCTTCCAGTCCACCGTCACGCGGTTGCGCACCGCCTGCGTGTAGCCCTCCACACGCGGGAAACGGATTTCGAGATGCGCCCGTTCCGGCAAAGCGTGAACGTGGAATCGCTTGACGGGCGGTGGGGGCTTGCCGCCGGGGTTTGCCTTGAAGGGCACAACCTCGAAAGGCACCCCGAATACCTTGGATACCTCCTCAGGCATCAGGCCGTCCGGGCCCGGCTCGTAGCTGGCCCGGCGAGAGCCCCGGCCGACCACTTGTTCGCACAGTAATTGCGACATGAAGGGCCGCAAGCCAACGATGTGCGTCACGGTGCTGCAATCCCACCCTTCCGTCAGCATTCCGACGCTCACGATGCAGCGAACGTCGCGACCTGGCGGATGCCGGTCCCGCTTGAGTTTGTCCGCAACTTCTGCGAAGCCTTCGGGATAAAGCTCCCGGCCTTGGGAATCTATCGGCCATGTTGACTTGCCAACGGTGTCGAGGGTGAAACGCATCCAACGCGATTCGTCGGACTTGGCGGCATCGGAGTCTGTCTCGTGAACGACCTTGGAGTGAACCACGATCGTGTTGGTCTCAGTTTGTGTGTTTCGAAACCCCTCAAGCTTCGCCGGCGGGATGCCGCTGGGACAGTTTCCATTCGCCAGCCAGTCGAAGACGACGTTTGCGAGCGCGGTGTTCGTGCAAACCAGGATGAACACCGGCGGGCGTGGCTCCCCATTCTCCTTCCACGCCTTGAAATCGGCCTCCCACAAGCCCGCGAGCATGGCGATAGGCGTATGGGCCCATTTGAGGACCGCCTCGGGCTTCGGACTGGCGTGCCTGCCGCCGCGCTCGGCGGGAGTGAGACGCCCTGGCTGCAGAATCCAGCGCCAGATGTTGAAGTAGCCGGGAATTTCCGCGCCAGTCGTGTCACGAATGGCCAGTTGTGGAATCTTGACCAGCCCGGACTCGATGGCGTCCATGAGGCTAAAGTCACTGACAACCCAAGGGAAGGGGCGATTGGTTTGCTGGCCAACGCGGCCCAGGAAGTAGGGCGTGGCCGAAAGGTCCACGCAAAAGTTGATGCCACCCCGTCCATTGCGGCCCAGCACCTTGTTGATGCGATCCAGGCCGTCAACCCAGACGGTCGCTTCCTTGAAGAATTCCTCGGCTTCCTCCTCTTCCCCAAAATCTTCCGCCTCGGCTTCATCCGGCTCCTCGCGTCTGATGCGGTAAGCATGGTGGGCCTCGTCATTCATCACCAGGAGGTTCTGCTTGCCTCCCGTCTCACGACCGAGAATGCGGTTGACTAAGGCCGTGTCGCTTTCAACGTAACGCCGGCTCCGGATCTTGACCGCCACGTCCTCATCAGGATTCCCTTCGAGGACCTCCAACATTCCCTGGGCGATTTGCTGACGCAATGATTCGCGGGTGAGAAACCGCGTGCCGCGTTTGGTGTCGTTCTTTTCGGCGATGCGGACCGTTTCGGTCGTCAGAACTTCGCGCCCCCGTTTCACCACTTTAGCCGCGTCGCCGTTGGTCACCGATTGCGGCTCAAAGACATGCCAGTTGGTGACGATGACTTTGCTCTGTCGCAACCGTTCCATGAGATGGCCGGGCACCAGGTCGCGCGTGCGGTAGAGGCTGGCCTCGCCCAGTTCGGGATCCAGCTCCCGGCAGCGGTCGCGGATGGTCACGTTTGGCACGACCACCAGCACCGCGTCGGAAAAACGGCCGTCGGCGCGGTCGTTCACCTTATTGAGGATGCTCCAGGCCGCGAGCATCCCCATGACGGTGGTCTTGCCCGAGCCGGTGGCCATCTTGCAAGCATAACGGACAAACCCGGCAAGCCCTTCCTCCTTGCGGTCGTCGCTAGGCTCGTCCCGCGGAATGTCCAGCCCCTGGCGGAAATCAGCCCGCGCTTCGACAAGAAAGATGATCGTCTCGACCGCCTCAATCTGGGCGAAGAACAGCCGGCGATCCCGGCCGTCGCGCCGCCAGTGGTGGAGCAGTTCCAGGGTCGTGCGGGTGACGCCCGCATGCCCGCGCTCGCGCCAGGCCTTCACGCGCTCGCGGATGCGATTGACCAGCTTCATTTCGATGGCCAGACCGCCGCGCTCGTCGGTCGCCCGCTTCGGATCGCGGTAGAAATAGAGGGCTGGCCGGCGTCCCTGCCGCCGCTCGGCGGGTTCGCCTTCCAGAATCCACCAGTGCTCCTTGGGTTCCTCGAAGGGAGAACTGAGGATGGGGTTGGGGACTTCGAAATTGCTCATCTTCGGAGTGTGATTCCTTGAATTTCACCGCCCCGAAGCGCCACCGCCTCGGGCTTCGGTCGCCATCGCTTTCAGAAACTCTCGAAGGGCGCAGAACTCGGCGGCTGCGAAGTCGAACAGCTTTGCGCGTGCCCCGGGGCCGAGTCTTGGGTCATCCTCGTTGAGGACGGACAGAACCGCCCCGATTCGCACCTTGTTGATGCTCTTAAGGTTTTTGCCCCAATCCGCGGCGCACTTTATGAAATCGTCAACGCAGCCCCGAAAGGCACCATTCTCCGGCTTACCGCTCCACGCGGCCCAGGCGAGTGATTCGACTTCAACCTGCTGTCCTGTGCCGACGATGAAAACACCAAAGCGCGCGTTGCTGTTGCTTGCCTGGACCCACTCGCCCATCCTCTGGACGTCCACACCAACAGCGTCCTTTAGCGCGTTGCGGGCCAATGAGAAGGCCGCAGCGGCATTGTCATCTGCATCAAGCAACACGCCTGCGGCAGAAATCCGCGCCAGGTTGGTTGGCGTGAGAAGCAGGGAGGCCTCCTTGCGGAGTTTCCCGCGCCCCTTGCCACCAAGATCTTGGATGAAGCACTGTTCGAAAAGGCCGATGTGCTCCATCATCTCCGCGTAGAACGTCAGGTCGCTGTAACCCTCGACAAAAAGAACCAGTGGCTCGTTCTTCCACTTCCGCCTCCTGTCCGTATCTGGTTTCGCTGCACTCATAATCCGCGCAGGTCGATGTTTCCGTCAATTCCGGCCTCGATAAATTCTCGACTCAGCACGCGCCCCTGCACGCCAGACTCGATCCGAAACAACTGGATCACGCTAAGATCGTAATCCTCTCGGCCCAGGAACGCGTTGTGAGCGGCGTGGAGGCACTCCTCGCTATGGGTTGTCGCGATGATCTGCACATCCAGTTTCTTGGCCGTCTCCGCCAGCCCAGTCCAAATTTGTTCGTGAATGGAATGGTGAAGGCCGTTCTCCACTTCATCAATGAGTACCACGTCGGGGTTCTCTCCGATGATATCGGCCAGAATCGCCAGCAACCGGTAAACACCCTGCCCCACCTGGGAGACCGGCAGAAGTTCGCTGAGGCCAATGTCCACGATCACCTGGTTGCCCTCCTCGCCCGGATCCACGCGCACCTTCTTGATGCGCGGGTCAACCTTCGCCAGCAGCTGTTGGAGCGTCTCTTCGCCATCTCCTTTGCGGAGAGCTTTCCCCACCAGCGTCACCAAAGCGCTCGGGTCGCGGTTCTGGACGGGGATGACTCGACACCTGCCCTTAAAGCTCGGATCGCCCCACAGCCAGAACGCCGCACCCTGGTAAAACAGGCGGCCGCGAGCACGGCTGGTGATTACTTCGCCCGTAGCGCCAGACGAGCCCGGGTTCGCCGGGTTCTGTATGAAGTCCTGGTCAGTTATGACCCCGGCCTGATGGCGGGGCGGGCTCAGGCGAAGGACCGACTCAGCATCGTCCGCTTTGGCAGAAAGCAGACCCTCCTCGCCCTTGGCGCCATCCCGCAGCAGCCAGCGGAAAAACATGTCCGGTTTCCCCTGCTGTGCGCGGAACAGGTTGGGAAGCTCGCCAATGCGGGACGGTTCGCATAAGAGGAAAATCGCCTCCAGAAGCGAAGTCTTTCCCGCATTGTTTTCGCCAACGACAAGGTTGACACGCTTTAGGTTTTTCAAGTCCAACGAGGCGAAGCCTCGGAAGTTCTCGATCCTCAGTTCGGTTATCATACGTTCTCCAGCTTCTTCACCACCAGCAGCTCGTTGCCGCGCGGGTCAATCACCTTCACCGCGATCTGGCCGTGCTCGCCGGCGGCAAATGGGGCGCTGGTCGTCCCGGCAAGGTGGTCCCAGACCGTGTCCTCGAATTCTACCCGCAAGGCCTTCTTGAGGTTTTCCCAGGCGCCGGTGCGGGGGAAAAACGCCTGCCGCACCCGGAAAACCATGCCGTTATAATCCGTGTCCAGGAACCACGCGGGCACGTCGGCTGCTTTCAGGTGGTCGGCTTCCATCGTCACCGGGTCGAAGGTGTCGAGCCCCAGCAACTCGACCTGCCATTGTTGCTCCGCGTAATGTGACGCCTGCTCCTTGGCGGTGGCTTTGGGCTCTGGACTTTGGACTTTGGACACTTGGACATCCGGCAAACCGCAGACGCTGAAGATCTGGCTGCTGCGCATGTGCTTGAGCAGGTCGCCCATTTGCAGGTCCATCGTCGCTTGCAGGTAGGTGCAGGGAAGGCCGATCTTCGCGGCGCTGTCAATGAACTGCCGCGCCTTCGGGTCAATGGCGAACCCGATGACGTAAAGGTGCATGTAGTGTTTCAAGCCCGCTTCGTCCCATGCTTCGCGCACCAGGCGCTCGCTCAACGGGCCGTTTTCCGGGCCGAACAGTATCGCCACGGCGTCGGTGTCGCGGGTGAGGGCGGGCTGTTTGGACGCATCGTCAGCGAGGTTGGCCAGGCTGGGCTTGTCCACGACCGCCTCCGCGCTCAAGGCCAGTGTCTTGGCGGGCGGGCGGATCTTCTTCAACGTCACGGTCTGGTTGCCGGGAAGACGCAGCACTGGCGCGCGCCGCAGGACTTCCAGCATCCGCTGCACGTAGCTCTCGTATTGTTCGCCCTGGACGCCGGGGGTCTCCGGTTCGGTGTCCAACCCCTCGGCGGTCGGAATGGTGGCCTCGAACGAAAACGGGCCGCTCACGCGGACGACACCCTTGGCGATCTCGGGACGATCCACCAGCACCTCCTGGGTGGTAGGTTCGTTGTTGGCAACGGTACTGGAGGTGATGTGTGGAACAACGCCCCCGGCTTCCTCGCCCTTCTGATTCTGCCGGCGTTCATAGACGAAGCCGCCGGCCGGGCCTCTCGAATCGTCCTTTAATTGGTAGTAATCAAATGTGGCGGTGAGGAGGCGTTGGCGGGCGAGGGCGAGCGGCACGCGGCTAGCGTCACAGGTTATCCAACGGCGACCCCATTGCTCGGACACAAACGCGGTCGTCCCGCTGCCGCAAGTTGGATCGAGAACCAAATCTCCCGGGTCTGTGGTCATCAGTAAACAACGCTTGATGACTTCGTGGTTGGTCTGCACGACATAAAGCGGGTCGGAAGCTCCACCGAATTCATCCCACCAGTTTGTTACCTCCGAGTAACCAAAGTCGCTCGCGTATCGCTTGTAACGAAGTTGCTTCTCACCGATAAAGAGACGTTTCGCCTTTGCCAGGCGATCCATGCCTGAATCAGAGCCGTCGTCGGTGACAGCACTATGCTTCCAGCAGTTTCCCTTCTCGATGCCTGGGTCGAACGCAACGCCGCGATACCTGTAAACCACGCTCTGCGTCCGGCGGAACCCACCGCTAGTCAGGTTTTCAGAGGCGAAGAGCCTCGCGTCTGGATGTTTTTCAAAGAGGCGGCCCAGATGCGAACGGTAGCTCTGTTCGTCACGCTTACCCAGGTCAGTGAGCGTGACTTCTTCGCCACCAGGCAACTCGACGTACCGAAATGAATTGGCTAGTTCCTCCTCCGGAATCTGCACGAAGAGCTTTTTGATTCGAGACCTGGCCTTCTCGCGATCCTTGGCGAACCAAAGTATGTAGTCGTTGATCGGGTCAAGCGTTCCACCTTTCTGTCCACCCTTCTTTTTCAACAGAATGGTGACGATGAAGTTTTCCGCCCCGAACACCTCATCCATAACTTCCCGGACGTGGTGGAGGTTTTCGTCGGAGATTTGGACGAAGATGCTGCCGCTGGGGGCGAGGAGTTCGCGTGCGAGCAGGAGGCGGTCGCGCAGGTAGGTGAGATAGGAGTGGAGGCCCAGTTCCCAGGTGTCGCGGTAGGCCTGGACCATCTCCGGCTCGCGGGTCAGGTCGGCGTCGTCGTTGTGGGAGACGTCGCGTTTGCGGACGAAGGGCTGAAAGTTGGAGCCGAACTTCACGCCGTAGGGCGGGTCCATATAGATCATCTGCACCTGGCCGCCGAGAGATTCGTAGCGGAGGAGCGAGTTCATCACCACGAGCGAATCGCCGAGGATGAGGCGGTTGACCCAATTGTCGCGGTATTCGTAGGCGCGCAGGAGTTGGTCGGCGAGCGGACGCTCCTGAAACCCGTACAGGGCGTCGAGGAAATCGTCCTGCTTGTCCCGCTTGTGGCCTTTGAGCGTTTCGAGGATGGCCTTGGTGGAGAGGCGCTCGTGGACAAAGAGCGGGAGGGTGGGCACGTCGAAGCTGAGGCGCTCGGCCTTGCCGGACCAGTTGAGGAAGGGGCCGCTGATTTTGCGCAGGGACGACTCGGCGGCGCGGACCCGGGCGCGCAATTCGGCAATTTGGCGGTCCCGTTCGGGCGCAGCGGGCTGTTTGGCGAGCTCAGCGAGCTTCATCCCGCAATCCGTCAGTTCGCGTATTAGCGCCTCGCCCTGCTCGCGGGAGGGGTTCTGCCCGTCCCACTCGAGTGCCGGCGCGAGCGAGGAATCGAAGCGGTAAGCGGCGGGGGCTTTGGCCTTCTTGAAATGGGCCTGCGCGCCGATCTCCGGCCTGGCGGCCAGATCCGCCTCCGGGTATCGATAGGACTGGGCGTCTTTGGGCGCCGCGTTGGTCTTTCGCTGACGTGGCATGGCTTGCAGAGTAGTCAAACGGCTGCTGAAATCAAAGCATAATTTACGCGGTTGGGCCGCCGTTGTCCCACAGAAAGTGCCCCCGGACGGGCCGGGGGCCTCGGTGCTGGGCGCTCGCCGGGGGTTCTCAACCGCAGAATCAAGTATCGACATGTCAACAATTCCTGTCAGCTTTTGAACGGTCGTGCGGGATAGAGGTTATTAAGATGTGGCATCGAAAGACTAAAGACCACGAAACCGACTGGGGTCTCAATTTCGGCTCAGCCCCCCGGGTCCTGTGCCTCATGCTCGGCGCCTACTCACCCTGTTTCATCAATAAAACCAACTTGAAGACCAACCCATGAAAAGCATGCCTACTGAACTAGAGTTCGGTTCAAAATTAGCTGGGCACTCGAACACGGCTTGCCGGTTTGTTCTCCTGGCGCTGATCCTGTCCATGGCTGCAGCCCAGGCCGGCGGCTACACTAACCTCAGCATCGCCGTCTATTTCCGCTACCAGGAGGTGCACTCCATTCCGGCCAACCTCGACCGTTTTTCCAACCAATGGGCGAACGTGGAAAAGCAGGTCCGGGTGGACAAGGTTCTATCTCGAGACTACGCGCAATGCCCAACTGGCCACCGAGTCCGATGTGACCACGATGAAGAAGTTTTTCGGCGACAGGGGAATCAAAACCTCCGCCGGCCTGGGCCTGACCGCCAATGAACCCAACGGGTTCCAGTCCTACTGCTACAGCACCACGGCCGACCGCGAGAAGGTCAAGGCAATGACCGAATTCACCGCCCGGCACTTCGACGAGATCATTCTGGACGACTTCTTTTTCTCGAACTGCAAATGCGACCGGTGCATCGCCGCCAAGGGCGACAAGAGCTGGACCCGGTTCCGGACCGAACAATTGGACGACGTATCGAGGGACCTCATCATCGGCCCGGCCAAGGCGATTAACCCCAAGGTGAGGATCATCATCAAGTACCCGAACTGGTACGAGAGCTTCCAGGGCCTGGGCTACGACCTCGCGGTCGAGCCGAAGCTGTACGATGCCATCTACACCGGCACAGAGACGCGCGACGCCAATTCCGGCCAGCGCCTTCAATCCTACCAGAGCTACCTTCAGACCCGGTACTTCAACAACATCAAGCCCAGCGGCAACCAGGGCGGCTGGATTGACGGTGGCCGGGATGTGGAACGTTACGCCGAGCAAATGTGGGACACGTTCTTTGCAAAAGTTCCCGAAATCACCCTCTTCAATTCGATGCAAATCATGGCCGGCCTGAACGCCGGCAACCGGGGAGGCGAGCCGGATGCCAACGCCAGCCTGAACATCGCCAAACTCAGGGCGCCCATCCCACAGCCCGACGGCTCGAGCTACTCGCCCAACATGGTCGCTCGAATCGCCGGCTACTCTGCCGAGTTGCTCGACCGCTTCCTCGGCAAGCTCGCCAAGCCCATCGGCGTCGCCACCTACAAGCCCTGCAACTCGGTCGGTGAACCGTATCTTCCCAACTACCTGGGCATGATCGGCGTTCCCATTGACCTGGTTCCTGAATTCCCTGCCAACGCCCCCGCCATCTTCCTCACGGCGGCATCGAGTTACGACAAAGACCTCGTCCCGAAGGTCAAGAAATTCGTGCAAGCCGGCGGTCATGTCATCGCCACCACGGGTTTAATCGAGGCGCTCGGTGACAGAGGTTTTCAGGACATCGCCGAGATCCAGGTCGCCGGCCGCCGCGTCATTGCCACGCGCTTCAGCAGTGGCCGTGGCGGCGGAGCAGCCACAGCTTCCGAACCCGACTTGAACATCCTCCTTCCTCAAATCCGCCGCTTCGAGAACGACAACCGGCTTGCCATTAACTTCAACACCGCCCTCTCCGGCTATCCCATGGCCGTCTCGGCCACCTACGGCCAAGGCACGTTCTCCGTATTGGCCATCCCTGACGATTTCGCCGATCTCTATCGCCTGCCTCAGAGCATCCTGAATCAGATTCGAACCCTGCTTGGCCGCGATGTGTTCGTCAGCCTCGACGCGCCCGATCACGTCAGCCTCTTCGCCTACGACAACCACACGCTTATCGTCCAGAACTTCCGGCCACAGCCGGTGAGTGCGCGCGTCTCGGTTCTCCGCGCCACCCGGCTGCACGACCTGCTGTCCGGCGAGACCCTCGCCGGGTCCGAGAACCGCGCTGGCCGTGGCGGGCGCGGCGGATTTGGCGGCGCCGGCGCGGGCACCTCATTCGAGGTGCCCGTTCCAGCTCATTCGTTTCGCGTTTTTGCCGCTGAGTAACTCCACAATGCTGAATTCCCTCGCAAATCTCCTCTCATTAGCACCGGGCTTCCAGCCCGGTGTTCAGGTCGAGCGGGAGCCCTAGAAGCCGTTGAAACGGCTCCCCTGGCGCCAGGAGCGTCTGACACCCCGCTGAAGCGGGGTGCTAATGAGACGCTGGAACCCAGGAAACGCAACAGTGTCGAAATGATCACCAAGAACGCAGCACGAAATGACCTGAGCATGAAAATGGGCGGGGTGTCGGAGAGCGTCTGGCCATTGATCCGGACGACAAGTTTCCGTCGGCCGGCAGAGGGAACTGCTTGACCGTCCGCGCAGGCGTGTCCGCAGCCGGCGCCGCTGCCTCGGGGCGCGGATAGGCCAGGATGCCCAGTGTATCAACGGGCAGCGGAATATCGAGCGTCTGGCCGGCGGCGACTGTGCAGCGCGCGTCGGCGAGGATGCCTTGCATGCCCAACTGTGGATAGTCCTTGCTGATCAGCCCGCCGGCGAAGCCGTCGGGATAACCGCAGTCACCCTCAATCCAAACTTTCATGCCGTGTTATCAGTGCCGCGTCGCTGCCGGCTGGACGAAAGCCTGTTGCAGTTTGGCGGTGCTGGCCGGTTCGGCGGCCCTGCCCGTTCTGGCGCCGGCGAGCAGGCCACCAAGCAAGGCCACGGCAGCCAGGCGAACAGTGATTTGTTTAGGAGGTGAGGTCCCCATAAGTGCTGATGCGAGCTTAAGCAATTCCGGTTCCGGCGTCGGGTCACGGAGTCGCGCGTCTCAGAAACCGCTGGGCTTGATCCAGAAGCTCTCCTGCCAGCTCTGGCCCGGCGGGATGTATTGCAGATCCTTATAGAGGCCCTTCTGCGCCAGGTTCATCGAGTCGGTGATTCCGGCCATCGGCTCAAAACAGATGAAGTCTTGCCTGGATCCAGCCGGAAACCACACCACAGCCGCGTGGTATTTCGGGCCGAACGCGACTTCCACCCTCTCGGATTTGCCTTGGACCCACATGGTCGCCTTGCCGGACGGGTCCCGGATCAAGTCCCCGAACACGTCGTCGAGCTTCATGCCCTTTAGCGACCCGCCCTTGGGATTGGGAATCACCTTCTCGATCGGCTGCGTCTCTCCCGTCGGGATGTTTCGCGTGGCGATCCAATGCGTTTTCGCTCCGACCGAAAACGTCCAATCGTCGCGCGGAGCGTCGTTGACCTGAAAGTAGGGATGAAATCCAATGGCCACCGGCATGGGCGCGGCGCTCAGGTTGTTGAGCTTTACCGCCACCTCGAGGGTGCCGTCCGTCAATCGGCAGGTCATTTCGATGGTGTGGGCGAACGGAAATTGCGCCATCCAGTCGGGCTGCCGGTAAACCTCGATCCGGCTGGTCACCCATGCGGCCTCCTGGTCGGCTTTGACCTCCACCACCTCCCACGGGGCCGTCGTGAGGAACCCATGGATGGGGATGGGACCCCGGACATTGCCCAATCCCGCGTTGAGCAGATACTTCTTCCCATTCGCGTAGAACGCCATTTCGTCGAGCCGGTTGGCCCACGGGGCCAGGAAGGGAATGCCGCTCAAGCCTCCCCGGCGCTTGAATTCAGCGGCCGAGGCGAAGGGGAATTGCAGCACATTCTTCCCCTTTACCTTCATCTCGAAGGCGTTGTTGCCATGTGAGGGCATCACGGAAACCACCGTTTGGCTCTTGGCGTCCTCGAGGCGAACAACGTCCCCCTGCTGACGAGCCGAGTGCTGCCCGAATGCGGTCAAAGCCAGAGTCCACAGAAAAGCCGCCAGTCTCATCGGACGCAGATTATTCACAAGAATTTCCTTTTTTCGCTCCGCTCTTTCATTGACGCTGCACGGGTGAGGGAGAGTTGGTTTTCGGTCGCGCTCATACTGGCCCCATGCTGCCAGGCGGGCAGGTGGATGTCGAGCGGCGAAAGCTGCCGGTTTGAATGCCGTGATGCCGCCGCAGAACAGCGGGCCAGACTTGACCGAATCGAGGGCCGCCGGTAACGGACTGGCCCAAAGCCAGTGACAGCGCACCCGGTCAGCGAACCCGGACATCAACACCGGCGTCGTCATGGCAATCTTCTGCTTCGCCTCGTTTCCGCCGGTGATAAACCGGAACAGGCGGTTGAAACCACCGCTCGACGCGTCACAAGCGTTCCAGGTCGTTCAACGTCGTTCGAGTTTTCGGACAGTTGACGAACCGGACGGTCTTGATACGATGTGCCAGTGATAGATGAGAACGAAAAACGAATTCATGAAGCCCACAAACCTCAGCCTGTCAACCTTTGGCCGCACCTCGCTGCTGCTGGCAGCCAGCGTCGCAGTGGTCGTGCTGCAAACGGGAGTCGTTATGGCCGCCGTTGCCCCCACTTCGCCGCGCGAACGCATTTCGATCAACGATGACTGGCGGTTCACGAAGGACGACCCCGCCGGCATCGCCGATATTCTCGCCTATCCCCGCGGAAGGGGCGCGGTCCCCACCAGCGGGATTGCCGCTTACATCCTGCCGACGGGCAACGATTTCATCGCCGATCCCGCCAAGCGCTACGTCAAACCCGACGGCAACTTCGGCGGCGCCATCACTTACGTCGCCCCCACATTCAGCGACGCCGACTGGCGTCAACTAGATCTGCCCCACGACTTCGGCGTCAACGGCGCCTTCATTCCGCCCGGCCAGGCCGGCTCGGACGGCGCTATGGGGCGTTTGCCGTTCTTCGGCGTCGCCTGGTATCGCAAGCATCTGTCCATCCCCGCCGGCGACGCCGGCAAACAGATATTCCTCGATCTCGACGGCTCGATGTCGTACACGACCGTCTGGTGCAACGGCCAGATCGTGGGCGGCTGGCCCTATGGCTACACCTCCTGGCGCGTGGACCTGACGCCCTGCGTCAAAACCGGCGCGGACAACGTCCTGGCCATCCGCCTGGACAATCCATCCAGGTCGTCACGGTGGTATCCCGGCGGCGGCATCTACCGCAACGTCTGGCTGACCAAGACCGCGCCGGTTCACATCGCGCAGTGGGGGACGTTCGTCACCACGCCGGAGGTCACGGCCAGCAACGCTGCCGTGACGCTGAAGGTCACGGTTGACAATAAAGCCAAGGCGGACGTGAACGTCAGCGTGGCCACGCAGATCTTCGCCCTGGATGCCAACGGGCAGCGCACCGGTGCGGCTGTGGCTTCCATCGCGGCCATCAACACCCCGGTGGCCGCGGGGAAGAGCGCTTCGGTTGACACCAAAACATCCTTGGCCAATCCCAAGCTCTGGAGCCCCAAGACCCCCAACCGCTACGTGGCCGTCACCACCGTGACCCAGAATGGCGCGGTGGTTGATTCCTACGAGACTCCCTTCGGCATCCGCACCTTCAAATACGACCCCAACGCGGGCCTGTTCGTCAACGGCGAGCACGTCAAACTCAACGGCGTCTGCGATCACCACGATCTGGGCGCCCTGGGCACCGCAATCAACTTCCGCGCCCTGCAGCGCCAAGTCGAGATGCTCAAGGACATGGGCTGCAACGCCATCCGCACCAGCCACAATCCCCCCACGCCGGAACTCCTCGACCTGGCCGACCGCTACGGCATGATGGTCCTGGATGAATCCTTCGACACGTGGGGCAGCACCAAGCGCGCCAATGACTACGGCGGCGCCAACCTCTTCAACATGTGGCATGAACAGGATCAACGCGCGCTCGTCCGCCGGGATCGCAACCACCCCAGCGTTTTCGCCTGGAGCATCGGCAATGAGATCGCCGAACAGAGCCAGGGCGCCAACTCTGCCATCGCCAAGGAACTCGCCGCGATTGTGCATTCTGAAGACCCCACACGCCCCGTCACCGCCGCGTGCAACGGCGCCGAGGCCGCGCGGAATGGTTTCAGCACTCTGCTCGACGCCATGGGCTTCAACTACAAGCCCGACAACTACATCAGTTTCCACCAGAGTTACCCCGCCCAGTTCTTCTTCAGCACTGAATCGGCCTCCACCATCTCCTCCCGGGGCGAGTATTTCTTCCCGGTGGTTGGACCGGGCTTCGGTTCGATCACTGGACGCGGCGGACGCGGCGGCACCACCGGCACAACCCCGCCGGTCAGCCAGGATAACGCGAGCCACCAGATGAGTTCCTACGACCTGTACTATCCAAGCTGGGCCACCTCCCCCGACCACGAATTCTACGGCCAGGACCACTCCGCCGCCGTCGCCGGCGAGTTTGTCTGGACCGGCTTTGACTACATCGGAGAACCCACCCCCTGGGGCGGCGGCGGCGACCCCTCGCGCTCCTCCTACTTCGGCATCATTGACCTGGCGGGCTTCCCCAAAGATCGCTTCTACTGCTACCAGGCCCAGTGGCGTCCCGATTTCCCAATGGCCCACATTCTGCCGCACTGGAACTGGCCGGATCGCGCCGGTCAGGTCACGCCCGTCCATGTTTACACCTCCGGCGACGAGGCCGAGCTCTTCCTCAACGGCAAGTCGCTGGGCCGCAAGAAGAAGATCTTCGAAGGCTCCGTCAACCAACAGATCAATGGCCAGCCGGCGTACCGCATCCGCTGGGATGACGCAGCCTGCACTCCCGGCGAACTCAAGGTCGTCGCCTACAAGGCCGGCAAGGAATGGGCCACCGACACCGTCAAGACCACCGGGGCCGCCACGCAGTTGTTCCTCAAGCCTGACCGTGCCGCCATCGCCGGCGACGGCCACGACCTTTCCTTCGTCACGCTCACCGTTGCCGACAAGGACGGCCTGATGGTCCCGCGTTCCAAGAACCCGATCACCTTCGAGATTTCCGGTCCCGGCGAGATCGTCGCCACCGACAACGGCGACGCCACCGACCTCGTGGCCTTTTCCTCGAAGGAACGCAAGGCCTTCAACGGCTTGGCCCTGGCCATCCTGAAGGCGAAGCGCGGACAGGCCGGGATTATCACCGTGACGGCCAAGTCCGAGGGCCTGACCACCGCCTCCACCCAGATCGAACTGAAGTAGCGCCAACATGGCACCAACTCGCGGGTGGCGCCACTGATAGGAAATTGCTTTTCGCGCGCCCGCCTGTACTCAGCGCTGTGGTGGTGATGAAGGTCTTGTGCTCTCCGGCGAGAATGCGATGCGCGATGGGGCATCGGTGCTGTAACGGACGACCGCCAGCCGTGGGGTTGTGGAATTGACGCCCTTGCCCTGGGTGTGTCACATTGTGGCACGTGAAAACAATAACGATTAGAGAACTCCACAGCCGGACGGGTGAACTTGTCCGGCAAGCCTCCCGGCATGGCGAAATCCGCGTCACTCACAACGGCCGGGTGATCGCCAAAATTCTGCCGGAAGCCGAACCGGCGGAAGTCCCGTACTTCGCCCATCGCAAGTTCGTTAGTGAATCAGTGCGCCGGCTCATAGAGAGCGGCAATACGGGCGGAGGCACTGACATCACGCAAGCCATTTCCGAAGACCGGGAGGACCGCGTCTAATGCTCTACTTCGATACCAGCTATCTTGTTCGGCTCTATTTGCGGGATGCTGGCCATGAAAAAGTCCGGGCCCTGGGCCAGACGGATTCCATTGCCTGCTGACCACCGCCATCAAAACCTATGAGAAACCGACGCATGAACGCAACTTCGCACAGATGGATATACCCCCTTGGCCTGCTGATGGCGCTGATCGCTACCGCCGTCGCGGGGCTCAAGGATCAAACGCTGGACATCTACTGGGTGGACGTGGAAGGCGGTGGCGGCACGCTGATTGTCACCCCGGCCGGAGAAGCCATTGAGGTGGACAGCGGCGTGCCCGGTGATCGGGACGCCGGTCGCATCCATCGCGTGGTGACCGAGGTGGCGGGTTTGGACCACATCGATCATCTCGTCACGACCCACTTCGATGTTGACCATTACGGCGGCGCGCCCGACCTCGCCCGGCTCCTGCCCATCCGCAACCTCTGGGACAACGGCATCCCGACCAAAGACCCGAGTGGCCGCGATGACGCACGGTTTCCTGAACGAATGAAGCCCTACCGCGAGATGAACGTCGGCAAACGCCACATCATCGCCCCTGGCGATGTCCTGCCGCTCAGGCAATCCGACAGCCCCGCCACCGCCCGCGTCACCCTCCGCTGCCTGGCCGCCAAGCAGCAGTTCATCAAAGCGGCCGTGGACGGCAACACCCGGACGAATCCCATCTGCGGCAACGCGCCCGAGAAGTCGCGTGTGGGCGACGACAATCCCAACAGCGTCGTGTTGCTCCTCGCCTTCGGTCCGTTCCGCTTCTTCGACGCCGCGGATTTGCTGTGGGACTTCGAGAAACAACTGGTCTGTCCCATCAATCTGGTCGGCGAAGTGGACGTGTTTCAGGTAACCCACCACGGGCTGGACCGCAGCAACCACCCATTCCTCGTGCGCAGCCTCGCGCCCACCGTGAGCGTCATGGTCAACGGCCCGACCAAGGGCTGCGAACCCGAAACCTTCGCGACCCTCAAGGCCACACCTTCCATCCAAGCCATGTACCAGCTCCACAAAAACCTGCGGCGTGACAGCCAGAACAACACTACGGACGACTGCATCGCGAACCTCGAAAGAAACTGCGCCGCCAACTACATCAAACTCTCGGTGGCGCCTGACGGCCAAAGCTACGTCGTGAGCATCCCGGCAAAAGGCCACCAGAAGGCCTTCCAGACCCGGGGCCCACAGAAGTAACCCGCGCGCCAGACGCCGATTAAGAAACACACACTATCCCCTTGATACCGAGAAAGAAAGGAACCATTCCACCATGAACCATAAGCCTGTTCACTCTGGCCGCGCGGCTCCACCCGCACCTGGCAGTGATCGACGGCTACGAGGGGATGGAAGGCGAGGGCCCGGCTGGCGGCACGCCGGTCAATTCTCGCGTCTGCGTGGTCAGCCCGGACTGGCTGGCCGCCGACCGTGTCGCCCTGGAGTTGATGGGGATCGATTTCGCCAAGGTCGGTTACCTGAATTATTGCGCCCAGGCTGGGCTGGGCCAGGGCGACCTGACCAAAATCGACATCGTCGGTCCGCCGCTCAAGGACTACATCAAGCCTTACAAAATGGCGCGCAGTTTCGACCAGCAACTGATCTGGATGAAGCCGGTCACTAATGGATGAGGCGGCCGGGATCCTCGGCCCCCATCAAGGCTGAGCCTAAGCGCGATACCCAGCAGGCGGAGATGCTGGCGAAGGGCTGCAACCTTTCCACCGCGCGGGGTTGCCAGCGCATCTTGTGGTTCGAGACGCGCAAGCGTGGGCATGGCGCCGGCAACTTCCTGCAGGAACGGAGATACGAAATGCACCGACAATCCACACGGTGGAACGTTCTGAAAAGCGCCCCGCTCACCTTAAGCTCAATGCTGGAGGACGTCCTCGTCGGCCGCGTCCCCGCGAAGCTGCAGGTCTTCCTCTCGGCCTGGGCCCTTTCCCCGGCGAAGCGCGCCGCCCTGGCCGTACAGCGCGGCCCCGGCGTCACGCGCGTCTGGTGCTATGCCCCCGGATATCTCTATCTGGATCGTATGAATGGACCCACCCGCGCAGCGCTGAGTACAGGCGGGCGCGCAAGAAGCAAATTCCTATGTGCAGCCTTCAACCTTGGCCATGCTCGCAGGTGAAAGTCCTGCCTCGGCAATGGGTGGTTGGGCCGAGTAGTGATAGCGGCTAACAGTATGCTCAAGCAAAGAAGGGAAGGTGAGGCGAACGGCCCGCGAGGGCAAAGACCGCCCACAGCAAGCCGAACAGGCCCAGGCTGGACGGAGTTCGTCAGACTGGCGCATCAGGCCGTAGTAACGTTTGCAGGCGCGGGGATAACAAACCGTGCTGAGCCAAGGGCCTGTGGGCACAGCCGCGAACCGATACCTCTGGACTCTGAGCCAGACACGGAAAGGAACGCAGGCTCCGCGTCAAACGCCGCCGGGGACGGCTGCGGAAGGGCGCGGAGCGACAAGGCTGGCTTCCAACCGTACCGGAAAACTCGCCGTACGGGATGACAAGAGGGGGTGGGGGAAACGTGGGCAGGACCTGATGGCCATTTGCCACGATGCCCGAAAGGGCAGAGACAGAGGAAGCCATTGGTCTAAACCGGTCGCGCCTCCACTCCACTCGACCAGTCCAACACCAAGCCTATTCAACCCCGCTGACATGAACGCATGAACGCCCTTGAAGACATTCTCGATCGGAACATCAATTCAGGAATGGACCCGCTCTTGGTATTGGCAGGGTTGCTGTCGGCCATGCTAACGGTGTCGGCAGCGGAGCCGCCGAAAGCCGGCGGGCAGACTGCTGAAGGCCCTTTCAAACCAGACTGGCCGTCGCTCCACGCACACCAGGACCCGGAGTGGTTCCGCGACGCGAAGTTTGGCACCTACACCCACTGGGGGCCAGTCACCGTGGGGTGCGAAGACGGCTCCATTTCTCCAGGACTTCGCAGAGGGGCCGAGCTGATGCAAACCGGCCTGGCCATCCGTTTGCCCGAACCCTACACTTTGGATGAAGTGATCGAAATGCGAGCCTTTGATCCGGGGGATGCGTGGTTCCGGCACGGGAAACGCCCGGTGCGCCTCCTCGGGCCAAAGGCGCGGTCTTTGGCCGTAACAACCGGTGTGCATCACGCCCTTGGTCCCGATGTAGAGTGTGCCGCCGTCCCATCCCTCGTGGAAGTCCCATGTGAAGGATCGGCCAGGACGAACGGGGCCGGAAACAGGCGCGAGGCCCCAATAAGGCCCGCGCCAGCCACCATATTCTTAAGCCACCATCGCCGGGTGCATCGCTTTGTCATCTGGCCAGAGCTTGTAACACAAGAAGGCCGCGCTGGCCAAGCGGTGAAATCTCGCTTCAAAACACCTCCACTTCCATGTCTGTAGCAGTGAACCGCTCCGGAGCCAGCCATCCGCACGACGTTGAATCGTTGGTCGTGCCCGCCGGGCCAACGGGCACCGAGATCGGAGCGGCCAAGCCCGGCTGCACGTGGAGTTCTTCGAGACCATCCTTGTCAGGCAACGGGTGCAGTGGGTTTAGGATGGATCGGCAACACCAAGTATCCAGGCGTCCAGGCGCACACGCCTATGGGGACGTAAACTCCCAACGGCCCCACAACTGCGGCGTCAGCTCGGCTTCGCTGGGAACATCGGCGGTGATGCCGGTGGCCTTGTTGGACCAATAGACGCGCTGGGTGGTCTGAAAGCCGTTTCCGCGCAGAATGCCAATATCGCCGCGCAAAGCCAACCCAGGGGCGGGCGTCAGGCCGAGGACGGACAACGGCACGGAAATCTCGTAGTTGGCGGACTTGAGTTTGCCGTTCCCATCCTTCTCGACGGTTGAACCCAGTTCCACCTGCTCGCTCACGTTCCCCTCGACCCTCGACCCTCGGCCCTCGCCCCTCGCCCCTCGTCCCTCGGGTGTTCTCCTGACCGGGTGGTCTCCGGGGCAGGAGGTATGGACCTGCTACAGCGCTACACGGCGCATGAAACCGGGGGATTTTTGAGGTCGGACCCGCAACACGACCGTCAACAAGGCGCTACAGCGCCGGTAAAATGGGGGGATTTTTGCGGGCATGGTTTTTGTTTGACACCGTGGAAGTCGATACCAGCTCGGTAAAACCGAGCCTCGGATGGAGGCGGCGGTGGGCCGGGGGGTACTCGAAGGAGGATTTCGCGGGGGCTTTTCGGCGGCATATCCAGGCATCCGAGCTGGAGGGGCTGAAGCCGAGGGGGAAAGAGACCGGTGTCCGGCAGAAGTGGGGAGGGTGAACCCTGCGCCGGCCGCAGCGGCGGAGAACCGTGGAAAGACTTTGTTCTAGACCCCGTCCCCGTGAGGCGCCGCATCAAGTTGGGCGGCTACGCTGGCAACCGAGGCCGGCCTTGTACCTAGTCTCGTACGGCGGCACCCTCTGTCCGGGCTTGGTCGCCCGCGACCGTTCCGAGACCGGCGAGCCATTCTGCACGTGCAACAACTGGCTTGGCAGGGGCAGCGCCCGCAGCGCCCATTTTCCCCGGATTTGGATTGTAGGGGCCGAGCGTTTTTGCCAGAATGGAAGGCTGATTCTTCTGAACCCGGATGAAAACCGTCCACGTATCGGCGGCGAGGGCGTCCAGCAGGCCAGGCACCCTGGGTGACCTGCGCAGGAATTTGTGCTTCGAGGCGGGCAGCAGCGGCGGGAACATGGCCCGGAAGGTGGTTCTGGGGAAGGCCGCAGGAATCGTGTTCCCCTTTGGCGTGGAGGCCCTGGCATGAGCCTCGCTGTCACCGACATCATCGATGGCGTAGTCCTGGCTGGCTCGCAGTTCAGCGAACCGATGCGCGTCATCGGCACCCCCACCACCGGTGACGGTTTCGTCCTGGTCAACCTGGTCGGCACGCGCACCAACACATTCCGGGGGGGCGTCACCCTGTCGAACCAGGACTTGGCCTCCATCCAAATCGAGCGCAAGGAGGCCGTCTTCCAGGGCAAGCCGCGCCTGTTCAAACTCGGCCTCGAAGCCATCCGCATCTCCCTGGCCCAGGAATACGACCCCTACTTCGGCCTTTCCATCTCGCGGGTCGATCCTCTGCCGCATCAGCTCGACGCTGTTTACAATCACCTTCTAAAGTCCGCCCGCTGCCGCTTCCTGCTGGCCGACGACGCCGGTGCCGGGAAGACCATCATGGCGGGGCTGTTGCTCAAGGAGCTGAAACTGCGCGGCCTCGTCGAGCGCGTGCTCATCCTCTGCCCGGCCAACCTCGCCTTCCAGTGGCAGCGCGAAATGGCCGACCGGTTTCAGGAGCAGTTCCACATCCTCCGGGGCGGCGACCTGCGCATCCAATACGGCGTCAACCTCTGGAACGACAAGCCGCAGACAATTACGTCGATGGACCTGGCCAAGAGGGATGAAATCCTGCCGAGCGTCCGCCAGGCCGACGACTGGGATTTGATAATCGTGGACGAGGCCCACCGCATGTCGGCGCGGGACACCGAGCACAAGAGCGAGCGGTATCAGCTCGGTGAGCCTGCTCCGCGAGAAGACGGCGCACTTCCTTTTGTTGACGGCCACGCCCCACAAGGGCGACCCCACCAACTTCAGCCTGTTCCTCCAGTTGCTCGACCAGGAAGCCTACGCCGACGTGAAGTCCATTCACGACGCGATGGAGCGCCGCGAAGCCGCCTGTTACCTCCGGCGCACCAAGGAAGTCATGCTCAACTTCCCCAAGCCTCAGCCGGACGGCACCTGGAAGGCCGTCAAACTGTTCAAAGCGCGCATTACCAAGACTGTCCCATTCACGCTCGAAGGCGAGGAGATGGCGCTTTACCAGGCGGTCACGCATTACGTTCAGCGCCAGTCCACCCGTGCCGCCGAGTCCGGCGACGAGCGCCGCGCCCGCGCGGTCGGCTTCATCATGGCCATGTATCAGCGCCGTATGGCCAGCTCCACGCACTCGCTCAAGCAGTCCCTGCTCCGCCGCCAGAAAGCCCTCAAGCAGCTTCTTGAAACCGCCAACCGGCTCGGCGACATCCCCATGCCCGACATCCCCTCCGAGGAAGAATGGGACGAAATGGACGACGCCGAGCGCGAGGTCAGGGAGCACGAACTTGAACGCGCCACGCTGGCGCGCCGGAAACCCGACCTGGAAGCTGAGCTGAAAGAGATCGCCGGGCTGATTGACCACGCCCAGCGCGTCGAGGACGGCGGGCTTGAGATCAAGTTGAGTCGGCTCAAAGCGCAATTGACCGACCAGGGCATCTTCGCTGACCCCAATCTGCGGTTGCTGATTTTCACCGAATACAAAGACACGCTCGATTACCTGGTCGCCAAGTTTAAGTCGTGGAACCTGACCGTGGGCCGAATCCACGGCAGCATGAAGCCGGGCAGGCGGGATGAGGAAGGCACGCGGCTGTGGGCGGAGCGGAATTTCTGGGATTTGAAGACACAGGTGCTGGTTGCGACCGAGGCCGCAGGCGAGGGCATCAACCTGCATTGCTGCCATGTCCTGTTCAACTATGACATCCCATGGAATCCGAACCGGCTGGAGCAGCGCATGGGCCGCATCCATCGCTACGGTCAGACGGAGGATTGCCTGATCTTCAATTTCTTCGCGCAGAACACCGTCGAGGGCCGCGTGCTCCAGAAGCTCGTGGAGAAACTCCAGCAGATTCGTGACGCCCTGGATGACGACGCCGTGTTCAATGTGGTCGGCGAAGTCCTGCCGTCGAACCAGATCGAGCGTCTCCTGCGCGACTTCTACGCGGGCAAGCTCAGCGCCGATGACCTCGAAGCCCGGCTCGAAGTCGAAGTGCGCGAGGAGGATTTCCGGCGCATCTGCCAGTCGGCCCTTGAAGGGTTGGCGAAGAAAAACCTGAACCTGCCCATGCTGGTCGAGCGCCGTGCCCTGGCCCAGGAGCGCCGGATTGTGCCGGAGACGGTCGCCCGTTTCTTCGAGCTTGGGGCCAAAGAAGCAGGGCTGCCGCTGACCCCCCTTCGTGGCACGGGCGTCCCGCCCGTGAACCCGGAAAACCAGGCCAGCCACGGCAGGAATCCCTTCCAGCCCATCCAGCGCCGGCAAGGGGCTTACCTTCCGCACTGGACGCAGGAAAACGCAACCTATGCCGTGAACTTCCGCCTGTTCGACGCTCTGCCTGCTGACTTGCTGCAAGGGTGGTTGGCTGAGCGAGAGGGCATAGTCAAAACCGCTCGCCAAATGGGGCGCGACTTGACCGATCATGAGCGCGAGCGGTTGGATCAACTGCACTCCGAGAAGGTGGAGCAGTGGCTTGACGGTGGCCACGGTTCTTGTCTCCTCCGCAATGAACGAGTGGCCGAACTCGTGGTCAACGCCCTGCGCTTTTTTGACGGGCAACGTTACGAACTGTTTGCCTGGTGCCTCATGCCCAATCACGCGCACGTCGTCTTTCGACCGTTTGCCGGTTGGACCCTGCCGCAGTTGCTGCACTCCTGGAAATCCTATACCTCCAAGGAAGCCAACCGCATTCTCGGCAGGTCCGGCGAGTTTTGGCAGGACGAGTATTACGATCACCTCGTGCGGAACGAGTCCGATTTCGAGCGTCAGGTTCGCTACGTGCTGGAAAACCCAAGCAAAGCCGGGTTGAGCAATTGGAGCTGGCTGGGCCGCGCCGCGGGGCTCTTGCCGCGGTTATTCCCGCCTGGTGCTGAGCCTGACAAGCGACTTGGCCAAGATGGCCAAGCCACTGCGGGCCCTCGTGGCACGGGCGTCCCGCCCGTGAGGCTTGGGCAGGATGCCCAAGCCACAATGCGAGCCTTCGCGGTGGGAAAGCTCCCCGTCGCGCTCTACGACCAGGCGCGGGCCAAGGACTGGAGACTGCCCCGGCTCGCCAAGAGCTACGACCGGATTTGCTTCGACCGCAGCACGCTGGAAACCGATGTCCGGCTCGAATGGGTGACGCCGGGGCACCCGCTGTTCGAGGCCGTCCGCCGCCAGGTGTGGGAGCAGACGCAGCCACAGCTTCGCCAGGGAGCGGTGTTCTACGAGTTGGAGCGCGAGCAGCCCGCTCTTCTGGAGCTGTTCATCGCCGGGGTCGCTGACGGCATGAGCAATGTCCTTCACCGCCGCCTGTTTCTCGTGGAGACCGAGGCAGGTGGCACGCGCCGCCTGCGTGAGCCGACCTATCTGCTCGACCTCATCATTCCTGAAAAGCAGCCTCAGGTGGTGCCTGACCCGTGGCACGGGCGTCCCGCCCGTGGGGGTGATGGGCAAGATGCCCATGCCACAGACGACTCGCGCACCCAGACATTCCTGTTCGAGAAGGCCCTCCAGCCCTTCCGGGCCGAGATCGCCGCCGAGCGCCAGCACGAGCTTGACCTCATCGAAGCCAGCGTCCGAGCCTGTTTCGAGGAACTCATCAAGAAACGCGACGCCGTGCTCAGCAAACATCTGGTCGCCCAGGATCAGGGTGATCCGAGCGCCGTTGGTCTGGCTGAGTCCGAGGCGCAAAAGCTCCGCGAACTCCAGCGTCGCCGCGACCTGCGGCTGACCGAACTGGCCCGTCAACGCAGCCTGTCGCTCCAGGGGGTCGAGCGCATTGGCCTCGCCGTCGTGATGCCCCACCCGGAGCGCAATGTCCCGGCGCACACGAATCTGAAGACCGACCCGGAGACGGAGAGGAAGGCCGTCGAGGCGGTCATCGCCTTCGAGAAGGCGCGCGGCTGCAAAATCGAGGATGTCCAGGATCAGAATCTCGGCTTTGACTTGCGCAGCCTGCACCCAATGACCGGCGAGCTGCGGCTGATAGAAGTCAAGGGCATCGGCGCGGCGACCGGCACCATTTTCCTGTCGCCAAACGAAAAGCGGATCGCGGAAGATCGGCGCGACCTTTACTGGCTCTACATCGTCACTCACTGCGACACGACGCCGAAGCTGGAAGAACCGATCAAAGACCCCGCCCGGTTCCCGTGGCACGAGGTGAAAAAAATCGAGCACTACCGGTTGGACGTGAACGCGCTGGCGCAGCCCCTGCAACTCAAAGAAGACGCGCTCCGCTACGGAACCCCATGAGCAACACCCACTACTACTACGCCCTCAATCGCAAAGCTGCTGAACGCGTCGTACGCCTGACGTGGAACCAGTTCCTCGCAAAGTTCGGTTGGGGACGCCCCAGTCAATGGAAGGAGATCGGAGGGTATCTTGCCTTCGGCCTTGACCGTCCAGAACTGCCGGAGGAGCCTGAGCCCGAGGAAATCGCTTCCATCCTGCGACAGCCAATCCGTGAAACGATTCCCCACATGTCACCGCAGTATTTCTGTCTGCTTCTACTCAGCTACCAGTTGCGACGCCAGTCCTTCGTAAAGGTGGACTTGAATGCCGAGCGACTCGAAGGAGATTGTGACGCACTGATGGCCTGTGCCCTCCGAGCATTTGTTCATGGGGCTCTCGACGACCATACTCTCTGGTGTGTGCTCACCCTCCAGGGTGAACCTGCACCAGATTTCTTCGCCCGCTTTGACATGTTATTGCCGTCAAACGAGCGGCGGCGCGTACCAGATTTGAAAAAGCGTTTTGGCCGGTGTTGACCCATTTTCGACTGGCAGACCCTCGAAGCCGTTCGCGACGGACACAGCGTGTTGCACGAGCAAGACACACGGCGTTTCGCCCGTTTTATCCGGCTGGCGTGGCGCAAAAACTGGCCGGTGTACCCGGAGAAAAAGCCCTTGAGCTTTCGGGATTTTGAGCTTGCCCGCAGACTTTATTCTGCGAGCGGCGCTCTTCCGGGTAACTGTTTAATCCGCTACTGGGGTCCGTGATTCGAGTCTATAAAAATCAGACGTTAAACCTGCTGCATGGCAAGAAAAGCTAAGAGCGCGTCTGAGAAGCCTCTCTGGCAGGGGCGTCCCGCCCCTGTCCGTCGCGGGCGAGACGCCCGCGCCACGCCTTTTCAGACGCCCTCTGCCGTGCAGGACGGGACGCCAGCCATGGACCGCAGCCCAGACCTTGACAAATCGAGCCTGCACGGTAGCTTCGTAAGCGGTTCGGGAGCATTGGATTTTATCTACTCCCCGTTCGACACGCCGGAAACGGCCTCGGGCGGGGTTATTTTTTCGTTGACTATGCCCGCCGGAATTATTCATTCCGCACTCCGCACTCTGCATTCCACACTCCGCATTCTGCCCTCCGCACTCCGCACTCTGCCCTCCGCACTCCGCACTCCGCACTCCGCACTCCGCACTCCGCACTCCGCACTCCGCACTCCGCACTGAGATGATTCCCACCACGTGCAAACGCCTCATCGAGGTCGATTTCCCCATCGCCAGGGTCAGCGAACACTCGGCAAAGGAGAAGTCCATCCGACACGGGCATCCGTCCACGCTGCACCTGTGGTGGGCGCGGCGCCCGCTGGCGGCTTGCCGGGCGGTGCTGCTGGGACTGCTGCTGCCTGACCCGTGCGACCCGGCCTGTCCACCGGAATTCAAGGCCAAGGCGCGGCAGCTATTGGCGAAGCGTTACAGTGGCAACAGTGGCACGGGCGTCCCGCCCGTGAGCCTGGGGGCGACGCCCGTGAAGACGCACGGCCAGGATGGCCGTGCCACGGATATTGCCCTGCGCGAGCTGCTGCTCAAATTCATCGCCGAGTTCGCCGACTGGGACAACGCTGGCAACGCCCTTTACCTGGAGATTGGGCGCGGACTGGTGAAGGCCGCGCACCCGGAGGAAACGCCGGTCGTGGTTGATCCGTTCGCAGGCGGCGGCTCCATTCCACTCGAAGCCCTGCGGCTCGGTTGCGAAGCCTTCGCCAGTGACCTCAATCCCGTCGCCTGCCTTATCCTCAAGACGCTGCTCGAAGACATCCCGCGCTACGGCAACGCCGAGTTCAACCTGCCTGGCAAGGACGGGAAGGAAGTCGTGGTGCATGGGTTGGCCGATGCGCTCCGGCATGTGGGCAAGCAGGTGAAGGAAGCGGCGGAGAAGGAACTCGCCCAGTTCTATCCGCCCGACCCGGACGGCAGCCGCCCCATCGCCTACCTTTGGGCGCGGACGGTGCGTTGCGAAGGCATTGGTTGCGGTGCGGACATTCCGTTGGTGCGGTCATTTTGGCTCTGTAATAAATCGGCGCGCAAACGGGCACTCCGCTGTCGCACCGAACGACCTCAAGGCGAGCCTGCTCGACTCGTGTTTGAAGTCTTCGAGCCTAATGATGAAAAGGAGGTTTCTGCGGGAACCGTGAGTCGTGCCAACGCGACCTGCTTGTGTTGCCATACAGTCCTGCCCGCTGAACGAGTTCGCGCACAGCTCGCGGCTGAGAACGGAGGCGCTGACGCTCTGGCCGATGCTCAGGGGAGACGAATGACCGGCGCGACGTTGTTGGCTGTGGTGACCGTCCATGAGGAGAGGACTGGGCGAAACTACCGGGTGGCAAGGGCGACAGATTATGCAGCCGTTCAAGCAGCGCGGCACGCTTTGACGAAGTTGTCTGCTCATTCAGTGCCCAATGAGCCTTTGCCCCCCATCGGCACTCTGGGTTTTCGCGTTCAACGCTACGGCATCTTGAACTGGGGAGACTTGTTCACTTCACGACAGAAGCTCTCACTGGTCACGCTAAACCGGCTGTTGGATAGACTTGAAGTCCCACAGAATATCCGTCCCGTGCTTGCAGCAGCGTTTAGTCGCGTTGCCATGAGCAACATGTCACTCACGCGCTGGAACCCTCACGCCGAGAAAATGCAGCACACGTTCGGAAGGCAAGCTTTGCCCATTGTCTGGGACTTCGCCGAGGTCGTCCCGACAGCAAATGCTCCGGGGAACTGGGAGAGCGGATATGAACTTATCTCCGATGTTGCGGGAATGTGGCCTTCGGGGGGCACGATTGGCCAAGCACAGCAGGCGGACGCACGCAAGTCTCCTCTAGGCCCACAGGCGGCATCAACGTGGTTCACCGACCCGCCATACTACGATGCGCTGCCGTATTCTGACCTCTCGGACTTTTTCTTCGTCTGGCTCAAGCGGACGCTGCCAAACCATCCGGTGCTTCGTGACCCATTTGATCTAACCAACCCGCTCACGCCGAAGACACAAGAAATTGTCCAAGACGGAACGCGGACATTTGAAAAAGGCGTGAAGGACGGCGCGTTCTTTGAAAAGGAGATGACCAAAGTGTTCGGTGAGGGGAGGAGGGTGACGCGAGATGATGGCGTGGCTTGTGTTGTTTTCGCTCACAAGACCACCGAGGGATGGGAAGCCCTATTGTCCGGCATGTTGCGCTCTGGGTGGGCAATCACAGCATCATGGCCGATTGCCACTGAGATGGGTTCGCGCTTGAGAGCACAGGATTCGGCGGCATTGGCTACGAGCGTTCACCTTGTCTGCCGCCCACGGCCCGCTGACGCAGGTGTTGGGGACTGGACTGAAGTAAAGTCAGTGATGGAGAAACGGATTCGGGAATGGCTGCCCACCTTGCAGAGGCACGGCGTTCGGGGTGCGGACGCCATTTTCTCCTGCCTCGGCCCTGCGCTCGAATCCTACAGCCGCTATGACAAGGTGCTCACCGCTGCCGACCGTGAAGTGCCTCTCGGCGGCAACCCTGATGCCATAGAACCTGAACAGCGCGGCTTCCTCGCTTACGTGTTCGAGGCGCTGTCAAAGGAGGCGCTGCGCCAGGTGCTTGGTGATGCCGAGACGGAGGGGTTCGAGGAAGACGCCCGCTTGACCGCGTTATTCCTGTGGACGTTGCAGGCGACGAAGGTCAACGGCTCAGCCAAGCCCCAAGCCGCCGAGCAAGCCGAAGAAGATGCTGGCGGCGAGGAGGACGAGGAAAAGCCGAAGAAGGCCAAGCCCGGCTTCGCAATGCTGTTCGACACCTTTATCCGCATCACCCGCCCGATGGGCATCCACTATCCGGCCCTGGAAGGGCGTGTGTTGGAAATCGAAAAGGGCGTGGTGCGGCTGCTTTCAACGAAGGAGCGCACCGAGGAACTGCTGGGCGAAGCCGCCGAGCGCCCCGGCATCGAAATCAGCCTGGAGGACTTCCGGCAGCTCGAACTGGGCCTCGTGGAAAAGAAGCGCACCGAGGCCGCGTTGCCGACGAAGCCCAAGAAAGGCAAGATGGCCGCGCCGGGCCATCCGCTCGGCGAAGTTACCTTCACCACGCTTGACCGCATCCACCGCGCCATGCTCCTATTTGGCTTGGGCCGGAGCACGCTGCTGCGCCAGGTACTGGAAACCGAAATGCGCCAGGGCAAACGCTTCGAGCGCCTGGCCCTAGCCCTGAACGCCCTGTATCCAGAAGGCAGCGACGAGCGCCGGATGCTGGAAGGCGTCCAGGCGGCGATGAGAGGAGTCAAATGATTTATGGAACCCTGGTATAAAGTCGTCATCCCCCGCCAAGAACTGCGCGAAGGCCGGTCGCTCGACCCGAAGGAGTTTGCCGTCCACCTGGAGCAGGTCGTCACCGGCACGGCACCCCGCGACTACGTGGAGCCGGAGAAGTTTTTCTCGCGAAACTACTTCTCGAAGGCCCTTGTGGATCACTGCGGCATGGTGCTGCGCCGGTTGAACGCGGAGACCATGAACACCGCGTCGGTGATGTCGCTCATCACCCAGTTCGGCGGCGGCAAAACACACACCCTGGCGGCGCTGTACCACATGTGCTCGAACGGGGCCAAGGCGAAGAACTTCTCCGGGGTCGCCGAGATGATGCGGACGGTAGGATTGAAGACGATCCCGGAGGCCAAGGTTGCCGTGTTCGTCGGCAATTCCTGGGACGCCTCGCCGGGGCGCGAAACACCCTGGCTGGAAATCGCCGACCAGTTGGCCGGTGACGCTGGGCGGAGGCTTTTCGACCAGCCGAAGAAGGCCCCCGGCGACAAGAAGCTGGGCGACTTGATCCGACTGGCAGGCAAGCCGGTGCTCATCCTGTTCGACGAAACGCTGAATTACCTGGGGCGGTATCCCGAACAGTCCACGGCATTCTACTCTTTCATGCAGAACATCACGACGGCGCTGACCTCGGCGCAGAATGCGGTCGGCATCTTCAGCCTGCCTGCCTCGCCCACGGAAATGACCGAGGAGCTGCACGAGTGGCAGGACAAGCTGACCAAGGTGGTCGGGCGGGTGGGGAAAGACCTCGTGGCGAACGATGCCTCGGAGGTGAGCGAGATCGTGCGGCGGCGGCTGTTCGAGAACCCTGGCCGGGACAGTATGCGCCGGGCCGTGGCGCGGCAGTTTGCCAGTTGGGTGTTTGAGCGCCGTGACCGGCTGCCCGCCGAGTTGGGGCAGTTGTCGGAGGATCAGATTCGCGTGCAGTTCGAGTCCTGCTACCCGTTCCACCCGTCCACGCTGACGGTCTTCCAGCGGAAATGGCAGGCCCTGGCGCAGTTCCAGCAGACCCGCACCACCCTGGCGATGCTGGGCATGTGGATTTCGTGCGCCTACCGCGAAGGATACGGCAGCGCCCGGCGCGAGCCGCTGTTGACCCTCGGCTCCGCGCCATTGGGCGACCGGGAGTTCCTGTCAGCCGTGCTGCGCCAGATGGGCGAGCAACGCCTCCAGGCGGCAATCCAGGCCGACATCTCGGCTCCGACCGGCCAGCCGCCGTCCCACGCTGAAACGCTGGACGAGGAATATAGAGGTGACACGGGCGTCTCGCCCGTGAACCTTGGGCGGGACGCCCAAGCCACAATCCACCGACGGGTGGCTACCACACTGTTCTTCGAGTCCTGCGGCGGTCAGACCGACAAGTCCGCCCACCTGCCGGAGCTTTACTTCGCGGCAGGCGACCCGGACACCGAGACCACGCTGATTCACACCGCCGTCCAGAACCTGGAACGGCGCTGCTACTTCCTCCGGCCCCTGGGCGTGGACGGCTGGCGCTTCGGGCATGTCCCGACGTTGAAGAAAGTCCATGCCGACCGGAAGCAGGCGCTCAATCCTGACGATGTGCAAAGAAACGTTGTCGAGCTGGTGAAGGCGGTCTTTAAGGACGGCGCGGAAATCCACCTGTCGCTTTTCCCGAAAGACTCAACCGACGTGCTCGACCAGGCGATGCTGACGCTGGCGGTGATGCGGCCCGACGAGTCCTGGGATAGCAGCGAGGAGTCCAATCTCTGCCAGCGTATTGTCGAGTGGACGCGGAAGTGCGGCCAGTCGTCACGGCAGAATCCGGGCGGCGCGCTGTGGCTGGCCTGTGAAAGCGGCGGGTCGCTGCGGTTGGGGTGCGAGGAGTTGATGGCCTGGCAGGCGGTTGTTGAGGATGCCAATCGCGGACTGCTCGGCGACTTGGAGCCGGATGACCTGAAACGCATCCAGCGCGAGCTGTCGGAGGCGAAGTCGCAGATCGAGGAGCGGTGTGGAGCAGCTACAACCACCTGCTGGTGTGGGATGCCATCCAGGGCAAGTTGAAGGACGTG
This sequence comes from uncultured bacterium, assembly GCA_963749495.1. Classification (GTDB taxonomy): domain Bacteria; phylum Verrucomicrobiota; class Verrucomicrobiia; order Limisphaerales; family UBA8199; genus CAVQND01. Next base: position 274,522 of record CAVVMW010000005.1, on the reverse strand, counting down.
CCCCTGGGGCAGCTCCATCCCAGCGAGGCCAAGGGCATCACGTCGGCTATCTTGGCGCGCCTCCGCCATGAAAGCCTGTTGAGCCGGGAGATCGGGGCCTCCTACATCGAGCGGAACTGGCCCCCGGCGCTGAAGGAGTCTGGCACCTGGCCGTTAGCCAGCCTGAAGGCGGCGTTCTTCCAGGGCTATTTCACGCGGCTGGAAAAGGCCGAAGACGCCCTGCGCCAGACCATTTCGCGCGCGGTCAGCCAGGGCACGCTCGGCCTGGCCTGCGGCAAAGACGCCAACCAGTTCGACCGCGTGTGGTTCAAGGAAGCGGTCGAGCTGCCGGACATCACCTTCGACTACGAGACGTACCTTCTGACGGTGAAGAAGGCGAAGGCGTTGAAGGAGGCGGGTGCCGAACCGCCCACGGGAAAGCCCCCGACGCCGCCAGCCAAGCAGCCGCTGGTCACACCGCCCGTGGAGCCGCCGCCAGGGCAGCGGCCAGGCCAACCGCCGCCCGAGCCGCAGTCGCCGGTGGTCTGCTGGCAAGGCCAGTTGATGCGGGAGCATTGGAATCTTTTCAGCCTAAAAGTGCTGACGCGCTTGGCCCAAGCCGAGGACGTGGAAATCGAGGTCAAAGTCCGCGCCAAGCTCAAAGAGGCGCAAACCCTGGAGCAGTTGAACGCCGCGCTGAAGGAGCTGGGCGTAGGCCAGATGTTTCGGCGGGAGTAGAAGCATGAACCTGAACGAGCTGAACCGGCTGGTCGTCAGGGCTGTGTCTGACGTGGTGGGAATCATCGTCAACCGGCACGAGGAGAGCCAGCGCGGCTACTGTCGCGCCAAGTTTGTCGTCCTGGACACCTACGACGGCCTCGCCACTGCCGCGCAATCCGGCCAGCCCTACCAAACCCGCTTGAACCCCGGCCCCGCCGATCCCCACGTGGCCCATCCGCCACGGGAGCGGACATTGATGACCCCACATCCAAGCAAATGAATACAAAATCGTCCAACGTGTTAAGTGCATTTGTGGCATATCCATCGCACCCACCTGAAATCAGCGCAGGTGTGAGAGCGTGTATTGAAAAAATGCGCGTCCAGAAGCCCTCCTTGCGACTCAGGAGTTGGGAGGCGAATGATATTCCTGGTCGCTGCTTGGTTGATCCGATCCTGAGATCAGATAGACACCACGTCTTTCTTGGTTGCAGACATAACCCGACTGAATTTCAACGTCGTCTATGAGGTCGGCTACGCCATAGGCGTAAAAAAGCGGGCGATTCTCGTGCTAAATGAGGCGATTATATCCGATGACCGCCTTACTCGTGAGGTCGGCATTTTCGACACACTAGGTTACATGAAATACAGCCCCGCGCACGAACTATCAGACTTCCTCTGTGGGCTTACCGATCTCGCCCCGCTCTCTTACGCCGCCTCCGCGATCAACCGTAAAGCACCCGTGTATGTCATTGCTCCACGAGAAAAGACTGAGGCAGAAATTCATCTATTCTCTAGGTTGAAGAAGCAGGCACGACTGTTCTACCGCTCCTTCGATCCAGAGGAACATGGGCGCTTGTCGGCCAGAGACGCAATTGATAATGTTGCAGCATCGCATGGCGTCGTGCTTCCTTTGCTCTCATCCAACAGGGTGGGTGAGAAGGCTCACAATTTGCGATGTGCGTTTGTCGCGGGGTTGTCCCACGGAATGGCAAAGGCGACATTGCTGCTGCAAGCGGGCGATGAACCCATTCCCCTCGACCTACGCGATTATGTCAGATCGTTCACAAGTCTCGATTCGATAAATCCCTTCATTGCCGAGTTTGCACCGCAAATTACTGAACGCCTCCAACAAGAAGAATCAGTGGTTGGGATGCAACGACACGGCGTGCTTGATGAGCTTTTTGTGGGTGCGAGCGCCGCTGAAAATGAGTTTACGGAACTTGGTGCCTACTACCTGCAAACTGACGAATATCACCGGGTGCTTCGTGGGGAAATTCGCATTGTCGTAGGACGCAAAGGCTCTGGCAAGACCGCGCTTTCTTTCAGGTGAGAAACAAGGTGCGGGCAGACACGCGCAACCTCGTTTTAGACCTCAACCCCGAGGGGTTTCAGCTACGCAAGTTGAAGACTGTGTTGTTGAAGTCCCTCGAACGAGGAACCCGAGAACACACGATGACGGCATTCTGGGAATACCTTCTCCTACTCGAAATCTGTCAGAAGTTTCTGGAAAAGGTGAGGTGCAAGCGAATGTTCGATCCAGAGCTAGCGGCTATTGTTGAGAAATTGCAGCGTAATTACGTCCAAGGGATACCGGGTCAGGAAGGGGACTTTGCCGAACGAATGCTGCGCCTCACAGAGGCGATTGAGGATCGCAGCCGCGCTTACCTGCAAGCGACGACAGGTGATGGTTCACAGTTCCTTGATCGAAACGCGATTACCGGCATTTTATACACACACGACATAAAATCACTGAGAGACGATCTTGTGCAGGCACTTGGGCGCATGAAGCAAGTGTGGATTCTCTTCGATAATATCGACAAGGGCTGGCGTGCGCATGGCATTGATGAGCATGATTTGTTGAGTTTGCGTTGCCTCATCGAGGCCGTTGATAAATTGGATAGGTTCTTGCGCCAACATCAGGTGACAGCGCATGGAGTCGTATTCATCCGAAACGACGTGTTTGATCTCTTGCTGGATTCGATGCCCGACAGAGGAAAGGTTTCACGCATCGCCCTGGATTGGACTGATCCTGAATTATTGCGAGAAGTTCTTCGCCGCCGCTTTGTCTCCAACATTGCAGACAAACAAACACCTTTCGAGACCATTTGGAGGCGCATAGCGACGACGCATCTCGCCTCCGGTGAGGACACTTCGGAATACATTATCGCTCGCTGTTTGATGCGACCCCGAGGGTTGATTGATCTATTCAGTCACTGCAAGAGTCACGCCATCAATCTTGGGCACCTGAAGATCGAGGCCGATGACGTTCTACAGGGGGAAGGCGCGTATTCTACAGACCTGATCAATCACATTGACCTCGAAATACAAGACATATTTCCTGACGCACGAGACATTCTCTATGGGTTCATTGAAGCACCAAATATTCTGACCAAAAGCCAGGTAATTGAGCGGGTCAAAGGAGCCTGTGTGGTCGAGTTGGGGTATGATCACGTTATCGAATTGCTCATGTGGTATGGGGTGTTGGGTGTTGTCCGATCTAGTGGAGAGTTCTCCTACATTTACAATGTAAACTATGAAATGAAAAAGTTGCGGGCCTTGTCTGCGAGCAAGGGGCCAGAGGATACCTTATTCTGTATAAATCCTGCATTCTGGCGCGGACTCGACATTGTTGAGACGAGAGCGCCCATCTTGTAGCTGCGAATCTGATTGTTTATGAGGGCGTTAAATACCCACGCCGCTGTCAATCAGGTTGCCCAGCACGATGCCCGGCCCGCCCGTCAGGATGAGCGCACGGCTGGTGAGGGCCTGGCGCAGCGCCGCCCGCTGGCTCGGCGCAAGTTCCCTGCCGGTCTTGACCTGGCAGCAGCTCACGACCTTCTCCTTCAGCAGTTCGACGAGAGCCGGAGTCAGACCATAGCTTGGTCCGCGGTGTCTCATAGCGGCCGTTGCGGCTGGGCTGGCGTGCGGAGCGCCGGCGGGCGGATCGGGCTCTCGCCAACGGCGCTCGCGCCTCGCCCCTGGACACCTCGGCCCTGTGCAGACACTTGAAGGCGGGACCAGGCACTACCACCGGGAGCGCGGACTTTAGTCGAATGCTATGGAAACAAAAGTCCGTTGGATCGGTGCGTCAGGCGGCTTTCTGAAATAGGCGGCAGATGGCCTCGGGGAAGGCGGGGAGTGCGATCAGTTGCCGGATTTGCGGAGGTACTTTCTCCAAGGAGCCTTGAACCGCCCGCAGTTCTTCGCGAACGGTTTGAGCGTCGATCTGGGCAAAGCGTTCTTCGAGGGTAGCCTGGCCGTTGAGCAGGATTTTGAGGCAGCCAGGATTTTCCAGATTTCGGACCAATGGGGTGTCGGCGATCATGCTTTGGAGCAAGCGGCTGATCGAGTTGTGCCCGCTTCTGCGGCGAGCTCCTCGCCGAAAATCGCGGAAGAACCGCTCCATAAGGTTGTTGGTGCGCTGGGGTTGGAGGCGCCGTGTTCCGCTGGGGGTCCTCACCGTGATCGGATCGGCAAAGAGCTTGTCTTTATACTTGTCGATCTGCCCGATGAGGGCCTGCCAGTGGGGGGTGGAAGGGTAATCGGCACGGGAGGTAATCTCCTGGTGGAAGTGCTCGACCGCCTTTTCAATCGGGCCCATAGCCATCGGGCGGCTGCCAGAGTTGAGACCAGCGGCTCCGCCGGCTTCGGCAATACGCATCGCGCTACGCAGTCGGTCGAACACCGCGATCTTGAGGTCGATGGCGGTGAGCATTCTTTGCAGGCCCTCATCGGCGTAGATTCCTTTGAGTTCACAGGACAGCTTGAATAGCGGTTTGTTGTCCGCCCATTGGCCGCGGAGGTGAACGTCCTTGATTTGTTCCAAGCCCTGCCCCAGAGCCCGCAGGCGCTTGGCAAACTGCACGTGAGGCCGATCAAAGGGGAACCCGTAGCCCTGGCCGTCGGTTTTACCCTCCAGTGCCCACTGGATCAGAGCGTAGGCACAGAGCAGCGGAAAGACCTCCAGCTTCTCGCTCGGCAGACAGTGGCCCTGCACATCCTGACAGAAGCTCTCGACCAAGCCGGGCTGCTCATCGATGGCAGCTTTGAACCGGCGAGCGTAATAGAGCAGCTTTTCGGTCAGGCCATGCTTGCGCAGGCGCTGCCGGATAGCGTCATAGTCGGCCTCCAGGAGATCCTTGCCGGCATCGCGCAGAAAATGAAAATGACAGACAAAGTCCGGCACGCCGGGAAACACCCTCTGGACTGCCGCCAGGATGCCGTGGCCCATGTCATGGACGGCCGCCACCGGCACCCCAAAGCGGCGCTTGATCTCCTGCAGGAACGGGACAATCTGCTCGGTCTTTTCCGAGGGCACCTTCACATTGCCCAGCACGATTTCCGAGAGCGAATCCAGGCTGCTCATCAACATCGGCCCGCCCCCTTCACCGGTGCCATCCAGATGGAGAATGTAACCGCCTTGGGCGCGCATGGCTTGCTTGAGGGGTGGCGCCGACTGCCGGTGCGCCAGGGCGAGGTAGACGACGAACTTTCTTCCCAGATAGCCGACTTCACTGGGACTGAGCCGAACCTGGTGCGCTTGCAATTCCTCGATGATTTGCTCGGCCCGGCGCTGGTGCAAGAAAAGCGCCTGGCCGACGAAGACCAGCACATCGTACCCAAAGGTGCAGCCCGAGGGCACCAGTTGACTGAGAGACTCGGCGCCATAGAGGGTGTCGTTGGGGCAGTGCTCGCAGTGCAGGAGGGTTTCGTGCGCGCTAAAGCAGCCCAGCGGCAGGGTCTGAACCCTTCGGCGCTGGGTTTTGTAAACCTGGAGCGGCGCCCGACAGTCGGGGCAATCGGTTTGGGCGGGCCGAAAGGGCACGGTAGGCCGTTGCGCGAACAGACAGGCCGGGGAACTCTCTCTCGCCAACTTCTCCTGGTAACTCCGGAAGGTGGCCAGCGTATTCAGTTGGGTGCCTGGGGCGTTTTTTTTAGACCGTGTTCCTGGAAGAAGCGCTGGATGCTCTCGGGAGCCACGGCGAGGTTACGTTGCTCTCGGAGCCGGGTGGCGATCTGCTCGAAGCTCAGTGCGGGCTCCTTGATGTATTCCACCAAGACCCAGAGGGCGGTTTGCGTGCTCAGCGCGGCCGTGGGGCTGGTGGCTTGCGCGAAGGCGGCTTGCTCGCGCTGCTGGCGATTGAGGTGCGGGTCGGCCGCCAGGTAGCGAAACTGGCCTGAGAGCCGGAGACGATCCAATCGGCCCGCCTTGTGCAGTTGGCTCAAAACGGCGTGACAGGGGTGTTGCAACTTCCCGGTCAGTTCGCTGGCGGACAGTCCGGCGGGGCTGCGTCCGACCAGGTGATCAATGGTGGCGGTGAGACTGCCGTGTTTGGAAAAGCCGATCCCTCTGTAGTGCCACAGGCCATCTCGGTCAAAGTCTGGGGAATCGCGCAGAGTGTACCACTTGCCGTTCTGGGTGTAACTCCTGAAGTAGCCGACCTGCTTGAGGAAGCGGCGCACCGAGATCAGGGCGTAGCCGAGAGCCTCGGCGAGTTGGTCGAGCATCCAGCACTTGCGGCGGTGGAACAATTTTTCCAGGCGCTCGGTCGCGGGCCGTGGAGGCGTCATAGGCAAATGATATAGTGTTAAACTATCCGTCAGATATTTAATACTGTATCATGGGCTGGGGGCTTGTCGACGCCTTGGGCTCAGCTCTGGGTCAATGGCCCTAATCGCAAGCGCATTGATGTTCACTTGCCTTCCTGCCGATGCCGGCACGTTTGGGCTGGAGGGTTTGCCAGGCCAAGCCCCCGGCCCGGCGAGGATCGAGTGCCAGGGGCGGACCATCTCGGCGGGCAACCGGCTCTTGAAAGCATCGTGGGTGACGACGGACGAAGGGATAAAGCTGGTATCGGTTGCCGCCCTCGGCCAGAACCAGAGCCTGAGTTTCACCGGCGAGCTCTTTGAGGTCACGTTCGCGGACGGGCGCCGTTACGCAGCGTCGGGCCTGGCGCCACAAGGGAAGCCACGGGTGAGCCGGTTTAGGCCGGATAGCAAGGCTGCGCGGCTTGCGGCGTGGTGCCGGGGCTGGCAGGTGGAGCTGCCGTTGCTCTCGGCCGATGGGCAATTCGGCGTGACCTGGCGAGCGTTGGCATTGGATAACGCGAATTACTTTCGGCAGGAGATCGAGGTGACGGTCGGCGACGCGAATCGGGCAGTGAAGGAAATGGGTTGGCTGGCGCAACCGATTCCCGGCAGTGAAGAGGCGGGGCAGGTTGACGGCTCCCCGGTTGTGGCGGGCAACTTTTTCTACGGGCTGGAGGACCCCCATGCGCGGTCGGGTTGCCGGCTGCGCCGGGATGCGCCGCTCTCCCGTGGGGAACGCCAGAGTTTCGTCCTGGGCGTGGCGTCCCCGGGGCAGATGCGGCGCGCGTTCCTTTATTATCTCGAACGGGAGCGCGCCCATCCCTACCGCCCTTTTTTGCATTACAATTCGTGGTACGACATCGCCTGGGAACCGTTTGCCCTGAACCAAACCAACTGCCTGGAGGCCATAGAGCTTCTGGGCGAGCGGTTCCTCAAGCCGCATCGCGTGAAGATGGACGCCATCGTGTTCGACGACGGTTGGGACGATCCCAGGACGCTTTGGCAGTTTCATCGCGGTTTTCCGCGCGGTTTCACCCCCCTGGCCGAGAGGTGCGGTCAATACCACACGCGGCTGGGCGTCTGGCTCTCGCCTTTCGGGGGCTACGGCCAACCCAAAGAGCAGCGGCTGAGGTTCGGCTCTGCGCAAGGCTACGAAACCAATGCCGCCGGCTTCTCCCTGGCCGGGCCGAAGTATTACGCAGCCTTCAAGAACGCCTGCGTGGGGATGATCCGGAAATACGGCGTCAATCACTTCAAGTTCGATGGGATCGCCGCCGGCATGTACGCCAGCGGCGGCGCCGATTATTCCCGGGACACCCAAGCCATGCGCCAGCTCATGCTCGAGTTGCGCCAGAAAGACCCCGGCCTTTATGTCAATTGGATACGCATTGGCTTGGCGGCAACCCTTCCAAGCTCGAGGTGTACGGTTACGCTTCGTGGAGGCCGCGCAAAGGGATAGTGATGCTGCGAAACCCCGACGAGCGGCCCCAGGAGTTTGTAATGGACCCGGAGGTGGTTTTTGAGCTGCCGCCCGGCGCGCGCACGGGATTTAAGCTAAAGAGCGCCTGGGCCGAAGACGCGCACAAGCCGGCCATAACTGTGGCCGCCGGGAGCGGCGCAAGGATCAAGCTCCAGCCGTTTGAGGTCGTGGTACTGGAGGCGACGCCGACGAAGTGAAAGGCTAAACGCTAAAGTGAAGGAAACAGTCGAGAAAACCGTACATGGCATCGCATCTTCAAGGCGCCTGCGCCAGCACGCTTCAGACTCGTTCCTGCGGCAGCGCGGACTTGCGCCGGAGTTTTTCGGCCGCCAGTCATGGGACGAGGTCGCTGCGCCGCGGCTGAACTGGCGCGAGTTCTTCAAGATACGCGACCAGGTGGCCGGAAAAACGACCCTCGAGAATCGCCCCGCAACCCTCCACTCCCGCCGACTCTTCTACTGGTCCTCCGTCTTCTGGAATCACTCGACCGCGCGGCTCTACGCGCTGGCCACGCGGGAAGTGGAGAAGCTCGCGCCTGGCGTGGGCACGCGGGTGAATTTCGGGCCGCCCTGGTGGTATGACTATGGGACACTGCCGCGGGGGATCGACGCGTTTGAATTCGGGAAGCTGCGCGGCGTGTCGCTCGGCTTCAACGAAGACTGGTGCGGCAACGGGAATCCCCGGGTGCCGATGGAGCTGAACACGCTGCTGATGGACTGGTCGCGCGCAGCGGCCCGGCCAGCCGAGCCGCCGCTGGGCTGCTACATCACGCGCGACGCGAATCGGACGGCGGTCAAGCTGCGGACGTTTGCGTGCCTGGCGCGCGAGGCGAAGATCTTCGACTTCTACTACTATGGCCCGGCTTACACCTTCTTCGATGACTGGGCGGACAACCTCCCCATGGTTCAGGGCGTGGGCGAGTTGACCCGCGATCTGGGGCAGGTGGACGACCTTCTGGCCGATGGCCGGGCGCCGCGAGCGCAGGTTGCGCTGTTGTATTCGCGAAGCTGGCCGGTGTGGAAAGAGGACGACACCGAGCAGTGCGAGCAGATGATGGTCTATCTGGCCCTGCTGCACGCGGGGTTGCCGGTGGACATCGTCTCGGACGAGGAAATCGCGGACGGGCGCTTCGCGGCGCGGGGCTACAGGTGTTGTTACGTGGTCAACGAGTCGGTGCCGGCCGCGGCGGCCGTAGCGCTCGAGCAGTGGGTGCGCTCGGGCGGGCGGCTCTGGTGCAGCGGGTGGGCTGGGCTGCGCGATGAGTACAACACGCCGACGGAGATCTGGAACCCGATGCTCGGCGCGCAGTCCCGCGCGTGGAAACCAGCAGGGGACCTCAAGGGATGGGGCGAGCCGATCAAAGTGGACGACTGGCGCCGGCCTATCTTCGCGCGCCAGACAACCATCACGCGCCAGGGTCCCGCGACGGAGTTGTATCAGACTGCCCACGGGGCCGGGTTGATGTGCGTTGCGCCGCGCACGGTTGGGAAGGATTACATGGACGGCGCGCGCGAGGTCGAGGGAAAGCTGGCAAAGGCGATCGTGTTTCCTGCCGATCAGCGGCGGGAGGCGATTACCGCGTTCGCATTGCAGGCCGGCGCGCAACCGCCGGCGAGCACATCGGTCAGCCAGATTCTTGCCTGGCCGCTGTGGACACAGCAGAAGGGCGTGGTGCTGTTGGCCAATTTCAGCGGCGAGCTGGCAGACAACATGGTGGTGCAGTTCCGCTCGCCGGTGCCGGTGAGCAAAGTGCGGTCATTGCGAACGGGAGAGCTGAAGTTCAAGGCGCAGGATCAACGCGGCTTTGAGGTGACCATGCCCATGGGCGAGGTGACGGACCTGCTGGTGGTGGAGTGAGGCGATACCAGGAAGGACCAGTGCAATGCCGTTGTCGGGTGGTGGGGGCGGAAACCGTGAGCCGCTACAGGTCTCTGCAAGCGGCGGCTTTACACCAGTTTGGGCGCCTTATTAGAATCAGGCCATGTCAAATTCAATCTCGACTTCGCCCAATACAGCCTCGAACCGGAGGAGAATGAAGCCACGTCACGCGCACCGCATGGTCCGGGGCCTGCTGGGGAGAACAGTCATGGCAGCGGTCCTGCTATCGAGTGCCCTTGCGGCCTTTCCCCAAGGTCCGGACCAGGCGCAAGGCAAAACGCCCAAGCACCCTTGGATGGACAAGAGCCTATCGCCCGACCGGAGGGCGGCTTTGGTGATGGAGCAGATGACCCTCGATGAGAAGGTGAACCTGGTACACGGGCTGGACGTGTGGAGAGGCAATCCGCCTGCGCCTGCGCAGTGGCTGGGCGGCGCCGGCTTCGCCCCGGGAATCCCGCGCCTGGGCATCCTCGACATCCAGATGACGGACGGGAGATCGGGGGTTGGCCGCGGCGCGGGGCGCGGCCGCTACGCCACCGCTTTGCCTTCGGCACTCGCTTTGGCCGCCACTTGGGACCTGAAGCTGGCCCGCGACTTTGGGACGCTCTTAGGCAAGGAATGCCGCGATTTGGGGTTCCATGTCTCGCTGGGCGGGACGGCGAATCTGGTCCGCGACCCGCGGAACGGCCGGAACTTTGAGTGCTTCGGCGAAGATCCGATCCTCATCGGCAAGATGATCGCCCAGGAGTTGAAGGCTACCCAGGACCAGGGGGTGGTCGCCAACATCAACCGCTATGCCCTGAACGACCAGGAAACCGGCCGGACAGTTTACAGCGTCGTCATGGACAAGCGAACCATGCGGGAGACTGACCTCCTGGCATTCGAGATCGCGATCAAGGAATCAGAAGTGGGGACCGTGATGGGGGCTTACAGCCGCGTCAACGGCGAGTTTGCTTGCGAGAACGCTTATTTGCTAAACGAGTTGCTCAAGAAAACCTGGGGTTTCAAGGGCTGGGTCATGTCGGATTGGGGAGCCACCCACAGCACGGTGCAATCCGCGCTGGCTGGCTTCGATCAGGAGATGCCGGGAGACCAGTTCCTGGGAGCGGCGCTCAAAGCCGCGGTCGAGAAGGGGGAAGTGCCTTTGGCGCGCCTGGACGACATGGTCCACCGCATTCTGCGCACGGAGTTTGCCTTGGGCGTGCTGGACGAACCTCGCGTGCTCAGGCCCGTGAACCCGTTCACGGGCGCCGAGGCGGCCCAGCACGTTGCCGAGGCGAGCCTTGTGCTGCTGAAGAATGCCGATGGGCTGTTGCCGCTGAAAACCGCCGGCGTCTCCTCAATCGCTGTCATCGGCTCCCACGCCGATGCCGGCGTGCTCTCGGGTGGAGGCTCGGACCAGGTGGACCCGGCCGGCGGGAACGCCGTCCCAGATGGGCACGCCTTCTGGCACCCCTCCTCGCCGCTCAAAGCCATTCGCGCCAAGGCGCCCAATGTCAAGGTGGAGTATGACACCGGCGCCGACCTCGCCGCGGCGGCGAAGCTCGCCTCGGCTTCCGACATCGCAATTGTATTCCTCCATCAGCACACCACGGAAGGCCGGGACGTCTCGAACCTGTCTCTGCCCGATAATCAGGACCAATTGGTCGCCCAGGTCGCTGCCGCCAACCCGCGCACGATCGTGGTGCTGGAGACCGGCGGCCCGGTGACGATGCCCTGGATCGAGCGCGCGGCGGCGGCCATCGAGGCCTGGTATCCGGGGATTCGCGGCGGCGAGGCCATCGCCAATGTTCTCTTTGGCGACGTGAACCCGTCGGCCAAGCTGCCCGTCACCTTCCCCAGGAGCGAGGCAGATTTGCCGGAGGTGCAACTGCCTGGCCCACCCCCGGCTTCGGAGCCGGGCGCTGGAGGCGCCGCGGGGCGGCGGCGGCCCCCGTCATCCTTCGACATCCGCTACGCCGAAGGGCTCAAGGTGGGCTACAAATGGTTCGATGCCGAAGCGAAGCAACCGCTCTTGCCATTCGGCTTCGGGCTTTCCTACACCACGTATGCGTACACGAATCTCAAGACCACAACCGGCAAGAACGTGCAGGTGAACTTCAAGGTGACCAACACGGGCCGGGTCTCTGGAGACGAGATTGCGCAGGTGTATGTTGCGTTGCCGGACAACGCGGGCGAACCGCCCAAGCGCCTGGCCGCGTGGGAAAAAGTTCCGCTGCGTCCCGGTCAGACCAAGACGGTCAACTTAAAGATCGATCCGTTAGCCCTGTCCGTGTTCAACGCCGGCAAGGACCAATGGGAGACCCTGCCGGGCAATTACAGCATCTTCGTCGGCGGCTCTTCGCGGAGCACGCCGCTCCAGGAAACGGTACATATCGAGGAAGCTCCTCTGGAATGACGTGTTGCTCTGCTACGATGTTCACGCTGGGGCGTAAGCGGATGATTCAGGGTCGAAGCTCGCTTCCGGTTCGAGCGGAAACAAAGGCTTGCGCCGTCTCACGTAGCGCAGTTTTTCGATCCGCATATCCGCCGCGCCGGGGGTCAAGAGCATGATGTGGCGCGGAGCGACCTTCGAGAGCTTGGGATAGAGGTAGCCCTGCTTGACGACGACAATCTTGTGGGCCAGGGCATCGAGGCCGCAGGCGCGGAATTGTTCGGGAGACCTGAATGACACGATCTCTTCGCTCAGGATGGCTTGCACACCGCCGATGCGGACGATCGCCAGGCGAGGTTTTCCCTGCACAAGCCGCACCACCTCAGCTTCCGCTTCGAAAGGTGGGCCATGGCGTCTTTCAATCGTCGCTCCGATTACGAGCCGGAGGCGTTTGCCCTCGCCAGCATCAAAACAACGCCGGGTGGCTGCCGCGTCGTACAGATCAGCCACCACCGCATCGGGCACTTTCTGTTCCACCAGGTGCCGCAACACCAGCGGCAAATCCCCCGGAGCGCTGGCTGTCACATTGTCGCCGCTGTCGGTCAGAAAGACCGTCAACTCTTTGGCTGCCAGCGCCTGGGCGACCCCGTCGGCCAGCTCGGCACTCGCGCAACCATAGGCGAACTGCCGCCGCGCGTCCCACACCTTTCGCGCGAGATGCACGGCCGCGGCCCGGGCGGCCGCGGCCGACCCGTCCGCAGTGACGGCCACCGACATCCCGGTGTCGGGCGAATCGGTCCAGGCACACCCGACGAAAAGCGTCACGGCGAGGATCTTTTCCTTGTGTCCCGGGACCCCTTCCTGTTCGAGCCGACGCGCCTCAGCCACCAGCGAGCGGGCTGGCTCGGCTGTGGTCATCGCCTTTTCACCCTGGACGATGATCGGGATAGGAAGGACGTGGGAAACCGGCCTGATCTTGCCGTAGAGCGCATCGCGCAGGAGCGCGCCGGCATGTTCGGGCCGTCTCTTCCTGATCCGTGTGCGGCGCGGTTTTGAATCCGACCAGGATGTCGCCCGCCTGGGCCAACCGGGCCGGGATGTTGCCGTGTAGATCGAACGTGCAGGCAATTGGCGTCCGTGGACCGACCGCACGCCGGACTTCCTGGACCAGCAGCGTCTCCCCCGCCCCAACGCCCTCCGCGAACATCGCCCCATGGAGCTGCAAGAACACACCGTTGACCGGCATTGCCTCGCGCAACGACTTGACGATCCGCGCGACGGCGCCGCGGCAGGCATTGCCCTCCACCGTTCCCCCGCCGTCCGGTTCCGCGCCGAGGCCGGGTATCGGGGTCATACCGTTCCTCTGCCAGTCCGCCAACATTGACGGCGGCCCGGGGTTGGTATTGAAAAACGTGTATTGGGTTGTTCTCAGCGGATGGAATGTGTTGGTCTCGTGCATGAACTTGGCGAAGAACACGCGTTTAGTCCCCGCGCCAGGCTTTTCTTCCGATGACGGCGCTCCCAGGGCGAGCCCCGCGGGCCAAACTCGGCTGCCCCCCATAATGGCCGCCAAAGTGACCTTGCTGAGGAACTCCCTGCGGTTGCTGCCGGCCAGCCGTTGCCCGCTCCTTCGGTTTATCATGCCAGAATGACTCATAGGATTTGCCTCTCGTTATTGAGTGGGAGTATGCGAGTGGAAGAGCGACAAGCCAGACCTCCATCACCCGCAATTGGATTCCCGGCTCGAATCGCCATGGGCTCGATGGTCACGAAATCCCCTGCCAACGCAAGAGAAAAGAAACCCCGCCGCCACCGTTCCGAGGACCGCTCCCGCCACGAAATCCGCGAGCCAATGGCTCGTCATCGAGACGCCGAAGACCCTCGATGCTTGCAGCCATCCGGCTCCGGGCCTCACGGCGGCGGCCGGAGCAACCAGCCAGAAGGTGGCGTCGCGGGCCGCGTTGGCATATCCTCGAGCCGTGGCGCAGTTTCAGACCGAACACACTCTCAAGGCGATGCCGCCGATCGCGAGCAAAGCCCGCAGGATGAATCACCTGTTCACCTTCGGACTTTTACTGGCGGCATCTTTAATTGCCGACGGGGCCGATTGACTTCGCCCAGGACTGAGCACCAACCAGCCGGTTTGGGGGCTTCGGGGCGGCTTACTATGGGCGGTGGCGCCGGGAGGGTTTCGGACCGGCGAACCGCAGGGCCTGATTCGACTCGGCTACCCTGTCCTTGCCGAGAAGCGTTACGATCTCATCAACTTCATCGCCATCGAACCCATTGTGCGCGGCTGAGGAGCGTGAACTGGAGTGAGTTAGTCCTGGCGACGCCGGTGCTCTACCGCTTCATCAAGTACCAGGCCCCCAATGGTTCCTGGGGCAACGTAGCCGAAGGGGAGTTTAACGCCGGCGACCAGCAAATTCGCGGCACTCCTTTCGGGACTACCGGCTCCCGTGATAATGCCGGCAGGGATTTCTCCAAAGCTGTTGATGGCGACGTCTCGACCTTTTTCATGAGGACATGGCCGATCAATTCAACGACCTGGCAGCCAGTCGCCCGGAAAAGGTCCGGGAGTTGGGCGAACTGCTGGCGAAGATCCGCAATTCGGGGCGAACAGCGGAACCTTGAGAGGACCGATCTATGTCCCGCACGGAGACCAGGCTTTGCCCGCGCGCCGGGAGAACCGAACCGGTGGGCGCGCGGATTCCATGCCGCTGGTTCAAGATGAGTTTGCTGATGATCAAGTCCCGGCGCATCCTGGGCGTGCGCGGAGTTCATCAACGCTGCGGGCAGACGAAGGATTTCCGGGGCTGGAAAGGTGGTCGGAGCGACAGGATTTGAACCTGCGACGTCTTGGTCCCAAACCAAGTGCTCTACCAGGCTGAGCTACGCTCCGACGCCGGGGCTTGAATATCCCATACGGGCGGGGATGCGCAATAACGAAATGAAATGAAATGGGTCTGGACGCGCCGGGGGGCTGTGTTAGAGTTCGTGGCGCATGTCAACGGAAGCCCCAACAGTGCCACAGAAGGTGAACCTGCGCCGCCCGGATATTATGGCGGCGGTCCAGGCGCAGGTGCTCTCGCATTACCGGAGCGACCTGGTCGAGCGGATTCGCGCCAACGGGCATATCCTCTCGGCCGGGGACCTGACGATCAAACTGGCGAAGGAATTTGGGTTCTGTTACGGCGTGGAGCGGGCGATCGACCTGGCCTACGCCGCCTGCCGCGCCTACCCTGGCCGCCGGATCTTTCTGCTGGGGGAGATCATCCATAACCCGGAGGTGAACGACCAATTGCGCCGGATGGGCATCGTCACCATCTCAGGCCACCCGCGGGACGAGGAGATTAACCAATTGCAGCCCGAGGACATCGTGATTGTGCCGGCCTTCGGCACGGAGGTCTCGACGCGCCGGAAGCTGGAGGCCAAGGGGTGCCTGTTTGTCGATACGACCTGCGGGGACGTGATGAGCGTCTGGAAACGCGTGCGCCAGTACTCCAAGGACTCGGTCACCAGCATCATCCACGGCAAGGCGCGGCACGAGGAGACGATGGCCACCACTTCGCAGGCGCGCGCCAGCGGGGCAGGGCATTACCTGGTGGTCTTCACCCTGGCGGAGACCGATTACGTCTGCAATTACATCGTCCATGGCGGCAGGAAGGAGGAGTTCCTGGACCGGTTCAAAGGGGCCTACTCCGAGGGGTTCGACCCCGATGTGCACCTGCAGGCGATTGGGGTGGCCAACCAGACCACGATGCTGCGGGGCGAGACCGAAGATGTCCAGCGCCGTTTGAAGGCGGCGATGACCGCCCGGTTCGGCCCCGAGGCGCTGGACAAGCACTTCCGTTTCTTCGACACCATCTGCGGCGCGACGCAGGACCGGCAGGACGCCCTGGAGAAGCTCCTGCGCGAGCCGCCGGACCTGCTCCTGGTCATCGGCGGCTATAATTCCTCGAACACCTCGCACCTGGCGGAGATGGGCGAGGCCAAGCTGCCCACCTATTTCATCAAGAACGCCGCCAAGATGAAATCCGACCGCCTCATCCTCCACTACGACCAGCACAAGCACGCGGAGGTCGAGACGCGCAACTGGCTGCCTCCGGGCAACGTCACCGCCGGCATCACCGCCGGGGCCTCCTGTCCCAACAACCTGATCGAGGACGCCATCCGCCGCTCTTCGAGTTGCGCGGCATCGCTGTGCAGCAGTTGCTGGCGCCGTGAACGGAGGCGGGGGGGCGGAGGCTGTGCGCTGAAAGCTAAAGCCGCCGAGCACGCGCGGCCCACGCCGTCTGACCAGTCCGACGAGTCTGACCAGTCCGAAGATGCTTCCACCGGCGTCCGGTGCCGCCGGCCGAGGTCCAGCATCGTGCGGTCACTTCGGCCCCCGGCGGAAATACAGCTTGGGCTTGATGAGCGGGGGCAAGGGGATTTTCGGGGGCGGCTGGCGCTGGGGCTGCGGCGGGTCGGGCGGCGCAGGGTCCGGCGCGGGAGCGGCTCGATCCGGCTCCCCGGCCAAGCGCCCGCGAGCGAGGACGTTTGGCCGATCTGCACCTCGGGGAACTTCAATGCGGAGGGGTCGAAGGGGCCAATCGTCCCGACAGGCCCCGGTTGGGCGGCGTGCTCCGGCAGTTGCGCCCCCAGGGCCTCGAGGGCCTGGTAGCCGTTGACCAGCCACTCGAGCCGGCCCGTCTGGATGTCCACCAGCAGGCCGTGCACAGCCATCCTGGGGCTGATGACCGGGCTGCGCCGGATGAAATTGACGGCCTTGATAATGTTGGCGCGCTCGCTGGCGAACGTGCCGAAGTACTCGTTGACGTTTTCAGGGAGCCGATCGCGATGGATGCCCAGGGCGCCAAAACGCTCAATCAACTGCATCGTGGTGAATTTGCCCACCTGGCAGTCGGTGTGCCCAATGACCGCGATGCTCTTGCCGCCTTTAAGCGCGCAGGCCAGCGCCAGCGAGCGCATGGTGCTGCTGAGCGGGCCGGTGATGATGTTGCCCGCGTTGCGCAGCCAGATGAATTGCTCCTCGGCCACGCCCAGCACCTGCGGCAGCAGACGGTTGAGCCGCACGTCAATGCACGTCAGCGCCACCAGCGGCAACTCGCTCTCGAAGTCCGCCGGGTGTACTCCCGCCGAGGTGTCACCGGCCAGCGCCCGGTGATTGGCGTCAATGATGGCTTCTAATAGGCGCATGGAAGGCCTCTACGATTCTGAGTTCGCGCACGGGGACCTTGCACCGGACGGGCGTCGCCCGACGCGCAGCGTTTTGGACTGCGGCAGTCCTCTGCCGCTTTTCCGTTCCCAGCGTCCGAAAAGCGCCAGAGGACTGGCGCAGTCCAAAACCTCGCGGGCTTTGCGGCGGTTCATGGAGGTTCCTCCGGCCGCCGTTAAAAGCCGGCGCTGGTCTCCTTGGACCGTCCGAGAAAGAAGTAGATCAGGGCGCCCAGGAAGTGCAGGAAGAGGATGACGAGCACCCAGGCAACCTTCTCGCCATCGCCCAGGCTGCGGTTGGTGATCGCATGGATGAGCATCCAGATCCAGAACACGGAGGCCAGCAGGACCAGTGGCGCCACCAGGAGCGCCGACAGCAATCCGAAGAGGCCGAACAATCCGAGCATGGGCACGATGGCGAGCATAGGCGTTGCTCTGTTCTATCCGACTTTGGCTTTCACTTCTTTGGGGTCTTCCACGGCGGGCGAGGCTGCCGCTTTTCTGAGGGCGGGCACCTGCTGGAGGAGCTTCGCAAGGCTGATGCCGGTGAGGCTCTCGATGACCGGCGGCAGTTGGGCGACGATCTGGGTGACATCGCCGGTGAGCTTGCTGGCCCCGCCGCCGACGCCGGTGCCGGAGTTGATGATGATCATCTTCTCGGTCTTGGCCAGCGGCTCGCTGATCTTGCCGGCCACCTCGGGCAGCACCCGGATAATCATCTCGACGACGGCCGCCTCGTTGTATTGCTTGAAGGACTCGGCCTTGACGCGCATTGCCTCGGCGGTGGCTTTGCCCTGGGCCTCGATGATGTCGGCCTGGGCCAGGCCCCTGGCCTTCTGGGCCTCGGCCTCGGCCAGGCCGGTGGCCTTGGTGACGTTGGCGTTGGCGAAGCCGGTGGCCTTGGTGGCCGCGGCGGCGCCGGAGGCCTCGGCTTCCAACTGGAACTTGCGGGCATTGGCCAGGGTCTCGACCCGGTAGCGTTCGGCATCGGCGGGCTTTTGCACGTTGGCCTCCAGTTCCTTCTGCCGGCGGCGGATTTCCTGCTCCTGCAGCTCGATCTGCTTCTGTTTTTCGATGATGTTGACCTGGACCTCCTCGGCCTTGACCAACTGGCCGGTCTTGTATTTCTGCAGGTCGTAGGCGAGGTCGGCCTGGGCCTTCTTTTCGTTGACCGAGGCGGTGTAGTTCTGGACGTTCATCGAATAATCACGCTGGGCCTCCGCTATCTTGGTGTCGGCGGCGAACTTGGCCTCCTGGCCGGCCTGCTGGGCCTGGGAAAAGCGGATCATGGCGTCGCGGTCGGCCTCGGCCTGGGCGATGACGGCGTCACGTTTGACCTGGGCGATGCGCGGTTTGCCCAAGGCGTCGAGGTAGCCCTGCTTGTCGTGGATGTCGCGGATGGTGAAGCTGACAATGGCCAGGCCCATGTTGGCCATGTCCCCGGCGGCGACTTCCTGGACCTTCGAGGCGAAGGCGTCGCGGTTCTGGTAGATGTCTTCCACGGTCATGGTGCCCAGGATGGCGCGCAAATGGCCCTCGAGGGTCTGGGTGGCGATGCTCTTGATATCCTCGGTGCCTTTGCTGAGGAATTGCTCGGAGGCCGTGGCGATCGAGAACGTTGTCGCCCTTGACCTTGATTTGGGCGACCCCGTTCACCAGCACCGGCACGCCTTTGCTGGTATAGACCTCCGGGGTGTCCACATCGATCGTCAGCAATTCCAGCGACAGCAGGTCCATCTTCTCCACCACCGGGAGGATGAAGGTGCCCCCGCCCTTGACCACGCGAAAGCCGCGGTGCCCAACGGTCCCATCCGGGTCCACATAGCGATGCGTGCGCCCGGAGACGATCAGGACTTGGTTGGGGCCACCTTCGTGTAGCGGCTGGCCCAGACCGCAAAGAAGATGATGACGACGAGCACAATGCCGGCGACGACGGCAGCGATAAATCCCGGGTTGGGAATGTCAGCAGCAAGAAAGATTGGGAGGTTCATGATTGGCGGTGTGGTGTTGGGTGGGTTTCAGGCTCGATCGAGCAACTGGTTATACGGGCACGACATAGAATTGTGAACCGACGATGCGGACGATCTTGACGGTCTGGCCGTTGGCCACCGGGGCGCCGCGCTCATCGCGCGCCGGGGCGGTGTAGCGCATGCCGGCCTGGACATAGGCGATTTCCCCTACCCCGTTGGCCGGGATGGGCGTGATGATGGTGGCGGTCATCCCGACGAGGGTACCGATGTGGGATTCGCTGGAACTCTGGGTGTGGCTGAAGACCCAGCCGAAGAGGGCGATCACCCCGGCGGCGGTCAAGAGCGCGCCCAGGGTGGCCAGGGGCGCGCTGACCCAAATGCTGCGCGTCGCCTCGATTCGGGAGAAGATCAAGCCGAACCCGCCGAACGCCGTCACGAACGAGGTGATGGTGGTCGGACTGAAGGGCGAAAGCCCCGGCATGCCGGTATCCTGGAACCCCGCCTCCGCGTGCCCCCCCGTCCCGATGTCCGCATGCCCTGCGTCCACATCGTGGCCCCCGAATCCGAATAGATGGCTCATGAACGCGCTGGCCACCGCGAAGACGAGCCCCACGCCGAAACAGATTGAATAGACTAGGACATCCATAGGCCTCGCTCAGTTGTCATCGGTGCCATTAAACAGTCCGCCACGCTGCTCTGCAAGCCCGAAACGGCTTCCCTTCGCTGCCGCCTAAAGGCGGCGTTCCGCAGCCAACTGGAACGCCGCCTTTAGGCGGCAGGATGCGCGCTCGAACAAATCGGTCGTGCGCCTGCTTCACGGCTTCGCCCCTATTCATAGGACAACGCCGCCGCCCTTGCACCTATAATCTGGCCGCCCATTTGTAAGCGGGCGATTCCGGACGCCGCCCCGGAACGCCGCATTTATGCGGCAGCGGCCGGGAAATTCCAGGAGCCTGCCGGCTGAAAGCCGGCGTTCCGGGCGCAGTGTGTGGATGGGCTCTCTGTAAGGGTCGGCTCATCCGGGCCGTCCGACGCGACAACATGGGCCCTGTGTCTATTGCGTGTGAACGCAAGCGAATCTGTGCTGGCTCTATCCGATCTGCGCAATCTCATCCTTGCGCTCTTCGAGGACACGCCGGTAATACGGGCGCAGCCGCGCGGTGAGGAGCTGCCCGGCGATGAAGCCACCCGGCAGCGCTCCGGCGAGCCCACCGGCCGCAATGACGAGCAGTATCGAATGAGAGAGGCCGGCGCCGACGACCACCATGCCTCCAGCCAGAGCCCCGCCGAGCATTCCCCCGGTGATCCACGGTCCGCCAGACAGGGCTGCCGATGGCTGTTCGGCAAAAAGGGCTTGCAAGGCACATCGGTAAACCAGCC
The DNA here is from genome assembly GCA_963749495.1 of uncultured bacterium. Classification (GTDB taxonomy): domain Bacteria; phylum Verrucomicrobiota; class Verrucomicrobiia; order Limisphaerales; family UBA8199; genus CAVQND01. Next base: position 253,932 of record CAVVMW010000005.1, on the reverse strand, counting down.
GCCGCTGCCGGCGCGTCAATCCCGCAAGCTCGGGAACCTGTGAAAGTGTGAAGTAGATCTGCATATTCAAGACTCATCCGATCAAGACGATTTGGATCACCCGCCCCCAGCCCCAGGGAAGTTGCCGAATGGACTTGCCCGGACGCGATACGCGTGGCTGCTGCGCAGGAGCGCGAGGCGTGTGAGCACAAATGCCAACAGCACAGTGATGGCCGCGATTGGGCCGGTCAGATCAAAAGGGACCTCCACGTGATGGAAAGAGATTTGCAGCTCGCCATAGATCCTCTGAAAACCTAATACTGTAAGGAACAACAAAATGTATGCCAGCATGCCCTCGCCCCGCCACAGGGCCAGGAAAACACACAGCGAGGCTGGCGCAAGGACGAACGTGTAGCAGTTCAAAAACGTGAGCGCGGCGGGAGTTCCCAAGGCTGGCCACGCGATTCCGGCCGCCAGCGCGCCCACTGCGACGACCGGCAGAATCATCATGGAAATCACCACGGCGGCGAGGCGCGTTGTGGAAACAGGCAGCGTCCGCAAAAAGCGCAGGTGACGCAGCACGGAAAGGAGCGGGAAAACAATGACGAGGCAAGAGGTCATAAAACCCGCCATTTCCGCGAATACCACCAGTGCCGCATCCCGAGGCAGCACTCGCGGCTGCCACAGCGAGAGCAGGGCCATCAGCGCGATCGTAGCCGCGGCGTATGCGAAGGCGAGGACACCAGTGTGCCTGAGCAGAAACGGGATTCCGCCGTAGCCGGCGGGCGCACGGAACTGGCCGGGCCGTGTTTTGATCTCGAGTGGCGTGAGGCGCAGGCCCGGCCGGCCCGGACTGGATCGCCCGAAGGGGCCGAAGTCAACCTTTGCGGCTCGGCCCAGGTCAAGTTGCTCGGCGCGAACCCAGCCCACAACGGTCAACAACGCGCCGACTCCCAAAAGGATGGCCGATCTGACGGGCCTTCTCGACGCATCCTGGAAGAACAACATGCTGCCGAAGAACATCAGGATCGAAAGGCAGCTAATGAAAGCGACGCGGAAGAACTCCCCCAAGTTCTCGCCAAAGCCGCGCATGCCGTTGAGGATGAGGGTGGACTCTATTCCCAGCCACACCAGGGTGAAGAGGCTCGCCATCGCCAGCCGCTGTGCGGGGAAGACGTGGCTGGGGTGAAGATGACAGAAAACTCCTGCGCCCAAAAAGAGCAGCGCGGCCAACCCGGCCGCCGGGAGTGGAACCGTCGCCAGCCACCAACCGCGGCCGATCTTCCCAGTCCCCAGCGGGAGAAGCGCCAGGGGACGAAGGGCACCGCGCTGCAAGTCCAACGCGAGCATTAACGCGCCCGCGCAACACGTCACTTGAAAGGCCCAAAACTCGAAAGTGTCCTGCGGCCTGTTGGCTATGGACCAGCCAAGCCTGAATTCGAGAAGTCCGGCAAGCGCCAGCAACCACCACCAGCGGCGAAAGTAATCGAGCATCAGCCGGTTCATTGGGCCTCCTCTTCTTTGAACAATGCCACGAACAAGTCTTCCAGCGTCAGCCGGGTGAGCGAGAGATTTTGCGCGCCCTGCCTTTGCAGCCATTCCTGCGCGCCGCTCTGCTGGTCGAGCAGCGCGCGCCAGCGGTTTTCGTCCCACTTCAAAATGATGAGCCCCTCGGGCACTGGGCTTTGGAGGGTTGCGCCGTTGCTGGTGAAAAACTCCGCCAACCGATACCGCTCCACGACCTCGTCCGTGCGGCCTTCCAGCAGCAGCTTCCCGTTCTTGAGCAGCCCCACGTGGTCGGCGAAGCGTTCGAGGTTGCTCAGGTTGTGAGACGAAATCAGCACGCTGCGCTCGCCGTCCTCCACGGCCTTGAGCAGTTCCCCGAAGAGTTGCTGTTTGGAGATCGCGTCCAGGCCGGTGAGGGGTTCATCCAGAACCAAGACCTCGGGCTGGCGCGCCAGCGCCAGCAGGAGGCTCAACTTGGTCTTCGCGCCGAAGGAAAGGGCGGCGATCCTGTCGCCGGCGCTCAAATGGAACGTCTTCATCAGCGCGGCGCAGTAGGCGTCGTCCCACTGCGGATAGAAGCCGCGCACGAACCGGATGGCCTTGCCGACCTTGCCCCAGACCTGGAAATTCAGCTCGGGACTGGCGTAGGCGGCGTGGCGTTTGAGCGACACTGCGTCGGCGCGGTGGTCGAAGCCGAGCACCCGGATCTGCCCGGCATCGCTTCTGCCGAGGCCGAAAATCAGGTTGATGCTCGTCGTCTTACCCGCGCCGTTTGGGCCAATGAGGCCGTAGATGGCGCCTCGCGGCACGGTCAGATCGAGCGGACCGAGCTGGAAGCGGGGGTATTTTTTGACGAGTCCGCGGAATTCGATTGCATTGGCCATATCATTCTTTTCCATTCAGGATTTCACGGGCGAGCTCGAGGATTTCGGCGGGTTTCAATCCCGCCTCGGACGCTTCGCGCAAGCCATTGCGAAGGAACTCTCTGGCGGCGGCCAGTTTCGACTCACGGCTGCGGTTGTGGCCCTGTTCGGCGACAAACGTGCCCAGCCCCTGGTGGCGGAAAATGATGCCTGCTCGCTCCAGCTCCTCGTAAGCGCGCTTGACCGTGATCACGCTCACGAGCAAATCCTCCGCAAGCTGGCGGAACGAGGGCAGCGCCGTTCCGGGCTTGAGGCGGCCCTCACTGACCTCGCGCTTGAGCCGGTCAACGATCTGCTGGTAAAGCGCCCCGCCGGCGGCGGGGGAGATTGGAGCGATCAACCAGGAGTGACGTTTGTCCGTCATTGTTTATACTGTATATACACCATAATAACAGTTAGTCAACAACTTTTTTCGGGCTGGAGATTCCAAGGCAAAGTCAACCGCAAAACGAGTCCGCCTCGACAAATCCTTCTGGAACGCGCAGATTTCTAAAATGAGCGAAAACTCGGATTTCGTGAAGATTTACCTGGACCAGGTCGTGCGGATCACCGGGATGCTCGACCGAGCGGCCATCGAGCGCATGGTCGCCGCCCTGGCGGAGGTGCGCGCCCAGGGCGGACGCGTCTTCTTCCTGGGCATCGGCGGCAGCGCCGCCAATTGCTCCCATGCCGTCAACGACTTCCGCAAGCTCGCCGGCATCGAGGCCTATGCCCCCACCGACAACGTCTCGGAGTTGACCGCCCGAACCAATGACGACGGCTGGTCCAGCGTCTTCGTCAATTGGCTGAAGGTGAGCCGGCTCCAGCCGGCCGACGCCCTCTTTGTCCTCTCGGTCGGGGGCGGCAGCATCGAGGCCCAGGTCAGCTCGAACCTGGTCCCGGCATTGCAATACGCCAAGCAGGTCGGGGCCAGGATACTGGGCATCGTCGGCCGGGACGGCGGCTACACCGCGACAGTGGCCCAGGCCTGCGTCGTCGTGCCGACCGTGGACCCGCAGACAGTCACCCCGCATTCGGAGGCCTTTCAAGCGGTCATCTGGCACCTTCTGGTTTCTCACCCCCGCCTCAGGGCCGCCCCCGCCAAATGGGAGTCGATGCGGTGAATGCGTCGCCAGGCGACGCGCGTGATCGCTGACCGACGGGTCCGTGGAAAGCCCTCTCGGGCTTCCGCGAATGCATCGGGACCAGGAACCGGATAGGGGCCGCGAGGCCGCGAAGCGTTTTGGACTGCGGCAGTCCTCTGCCGCTTTCGCATCCGCGGGACTCCAAAAAGCGGCAGAGGACTGCCGCAGTCCAAAACCTTGCGGGCTTCGGCGCTTCATGGAAAGAGAGCCTGCCCCGCACTCACCGCGCCAGGGCGACGAGGTAGCGTTGGAGCCGGGTGGCGTCCTCGGCCAGTCCGAGTTGGAGATAGATCTGGTGGAGGTTTGAGCAGATGCGCAGGAGCAGGCGGCGCGAGGTGATCGGCGCCAGGTAGTCGTCGCGCACGCTGAAATTGGCCTGCACCAGGTAGTTGATGCAGTCGGCCTTGGTGAGGAACTTCCCGCGGTTGAACACGTCCAGGTAGATCTCGGCCGACGGGGATTGGTATCGGCAGACGAAGTGGCCCGGCAGGCCGATGCCGGTGACCGGGAGGCGGAGGCGCCGGGCGAGCAGGAGATAGACCAGGCAGAGGTTGATCGGGTTGCCCGTGCGGCGGTTGACCACCCGGTTCAAATAGCTGTTCTCCGGGTCGTAAAAGTCGACCTCGTTGCCGGTGAAGCCCAGTTCCGCGAAGAAGTAGTGGTTGAGCGCGCCGAGGATCTGCTTGGCCCCGCCGGCGGGATCGAACCGTTCGCGCAACTCGGACGCGTAACTGTCCAAGAGCGCCCGGTAGGCCTCGGCATTGATGTCGGAATACTGAGTTTGGGCCAGCAGCCACGCCGCGCTTTCGAGATCGAACTCCTCCCCGTGCTTGAGGCAGAAGGCCAGGAACGTGTTGTCGGCGGCCTGCCGGTCGAAGTAGCGCACGATCTCCTGCGCGCGCCTGCGCAACGCCGGTTCGCGGCTCAGCGTGTGCGGCCGCAGCCAGTCGGCGGCGGCCGGGCCCAGGGACAGAATCTTGCGCCGAACGGCCTGGAAGATCGCCGGGTCCTCGTCCGCCAGCAGGTTGAGCAAGGCCGCCTGCTGCCGTTCCGACAGCTTCCCCGGCAACTGGATGCTGGCGCCTGCACATTTCATTTTCGTCCGCGCTCAGACCAATAAAGCAAAGAAGCCCCGGGAATTCAACAAGGAAACGAAGGGCGCGCGGCGCGGCGCGGAATGACGAATGACGAATGACGAATGACGAATGCGCCGTTGGTCATTGGTCGTTGCTTTTCGTCATTCGTCATTCGTCATTCGTCATTTTCCTCCCTTTTCTTGAAGGATTCCGCGCCCCAGAAACGTGTTGTGGGTGACAGTGAAATCCAACATGCTAAACGCCGTTCGCCTATGAAAACACAACTTTGGCTCCGCCGGTCCGCTTTCGCACTCTGCCTGGCCGCCTTCGGGCAAACCAACCACAGCCTGGCACAGGAACAGAAGGCGGCCATCCCCGTTCCTCCCGGCTACGCGCAACCTGCGTCCCAAGGCCCTCGCACGTCGCCTTACTTGCTCGATATTTCGAATGGCACCCTGCACCACGGGAACCCGGTTCCGGCCACGCTGGGCAACGTGGTCTCCGCCTTGCGCGAGATGTGGCCCGACTCGAATATCGCGGTGGCCCCCGACTTGGCCGGGGTGAGGATCGAAGACCTCAAGCTGCGCTCGGTCACCGAGTTGCCCGACGCTCTCGATGCGCTCCGGGTAGCCAGCGGCTACAGATTCGAGTGGCGGAGGAACTCAGCGGCCGGGTCGATCGATCCGGCGACGGGCCTGCCGGTGCCGGGGGCCGCCTCGCAATACTCCCTCTACGTTCTGGATCTGGGCCTCGATTCGCAGGGAAAGCCCCTCGGCCATGCCCGACGCATCGTCGAGGCATTCAATATGAGCCGCTATCTCGACGAAAGGATCCGCCTGGGCAAGAGTCCCGTTGACAAAGCGACCTTCGATCAGATGGCCAACGAGTGCTTGGGCCAGATCGAGAGGATCATCCGCCAGACCCTGGAGAGTCTCAAGGGCGACTACCTCACACAGAGTGATCACCCGGATTTCCAATACCATCCGGGCACCGGCCTGTTGATTGTCATCGGCACGCCGGAGGCGATGAACGTGGCGCGCAAAGTCCTCACCGCCCTGCCGGGCGTGCCGGCCCCTCCCCCCTCCGAGGCGTTCGCCCTCTCCAGCCCCGGACTGGACCCAAACCAGCAGGCCATGATGGAGGCCAAGCGGCAGGCCGCGAGGGAGGCCTTCTCCAGGCGGTACGGATTGCGGCCCAGCAACGCCCCTACCCCCACCGGCGCCCCGTCCGCAGCCAATCCGGGTGGCTTCTTTCCGACGGGGCCCATCACGCCGCCTTCAGCGCCTCCCACGCCCCGGCAACCGGACGCAATGCAGAAGGCGGCCATTCAAGCGGCCGTCGAGAAGGCGATTGAGGACGTCATGGTCAAACGGTATGGGCTGCGGCCGCCCAGCACGCCGCCGCCCACCAATGCTCCCGTCCAACCGGAGCAGGCCCCGCCCGCCGAAACCGCCCCGCCGCGCTGATGTCAGTGTTGACCCCAACCGCCACCCCCGTGCTCGCGCTCCAACTGCCGGAGGCCAGGGCCGTGGACGAAGTCCCCAGGCGCGATGTCTCCGGGGACATCGCCCGGCTCACGCGCGGGCTGGCGGCGGGTGACGAACCGGCGTTTCGCGCGTTCCATGCCGCGTACTTCGACCGGCTCTATGAGTTTCTGCTCGTGGTGACCCGCGGCCAGGAGGACCAGGCGCAAGAGGCCCTCCAGCAGACCCTCTTGCGCGTGCTCCGCTATGTGCGGGTCTTCGGATCCGAGGAGGTCTTCTGGAGTTGGCTCAAGGTCCTGGCCCGCAGCGCCGCCCGCGACACCGCCCGCAAACAACAACGCTACCGCGCCCTGCTCCAGAACTTCGCCCTCTTCCGGCGCCCGCAGCCGCAAGCGCCCGGCCCCGCTGATGACGACTCCCTGCGCGCCCGCCTCCAGGAGAGCCTCGAGGAACTCGACCCCGCCGACCGCCGCCTGCTCGAGGGCAAATACCTCGAAGGCTCGACCGTCAGAGAACTCGGCGCCCAGACCGGCCTGACGGAAAAGGCCGTCGAATCCCGCCTGCTCCGCCTCAGACGCCAACTGCGCGAGCGGCTCCTGCAAAAACTCCGCCTGCCATGACATGAAACACTCTGAACAGGATCGATTGTTGAACGACCTCCTCGCCGGAGAGGAGGTCTGCGGTTTCCGCCAAGTCTCGCTCGAACAGGGACTTGCCGCGATGCGCCGCCGCCGCCGCTCGCGGCGGCTCGCGCGGGCGTGCGCGCTGGCCTCGCTGCCGCTCGCCTTCCTGGCGGCAATCTTTTTCTCCTGGCCTCCTCGCACCGAGACCCACCCGGTCCCGGTTGTCAAGACGCAGGGCACCGTCGCGTCGGTCGCGGCCCTCAAGGTCCCGCCGGTGAAGTTTATCGACGACGAGCAATTGCTGGCCCTGTTCCCCGACCGCCCGGTGGCGCTCGTGGGCCGGCCCGGGCACCAGCAGCTACTCTTTTTGGACCAACCGACGGCGCGGAGCCCGCAGCCGGGCGCGGCGGGCCAGTAGGAGAGGGAGAGCGTGAGTCACCGCGGAGCGGTGCCCGATGGTAGCCGTGGACTTCCAGTCCACGGAGTCGTCAGCCGTCGCTACGCGACGCGCGACCATTTCCACGTCCCGAACCGGGGACCGAGGTCCACGGCTACCTTCACTGCGTCGCTCCGCGACGTGCGCGGTACGTCCGTCTCACCGCGTAGCGGTGGCCGACGGTAGCCGTGGACTTCAGTCCACGGACCATTGCCCAAACTCGACCGCGTTGCGTAGCGACGCCTGAAAACCGCGACGCCTGCGCTGCGTCCGGCGGGCCATGCCTTCGCTGTTTAGTCGTGCAATTTTTCCCGGGAAGGTTAGTAATTCGGGCATGACTTTCGAGGAAGCCAAGCAGCGGCACGAGGACCTGGCGGAGGAGATTCGGCGGCACGATTATGCGTATTACGTGCTGGCCCAGCCGACGATCAGCGACCAGGCCTACGACCGGCTCTACCGCGAGCTGGCCGAGCTGGAGGGGCAATTCCGGGACTTGATCACGCCGGATTCGCCGACGCAGCGGGTGGGAGGCCAGCCGCTCAAGGAATTCAAGCCGGTGCAGCACCTGGAGCCGATGTACAGCCTGGACAACACCTACTCCCAAGGGGACCTGCGGGAGTTCGTCGATTGCATGCACCGGCTGCTGCCCGGTGAGACGCTGGACTGGGTGGTCGAGCCGAAGATCGATGGCGTGGCAATCAACCTGCGCTATGAAAAAGGCGTGTTCATCTGCGGCGCAACCCGCGGCGACGGCACGACGGGGGACGACATCACGGCCAATCTCAGGACCATCCGCGGCATTCCGACGCGGCTTCGGACCGTTGACCGGGAGGCAAGTCCGCTGGGCAAGGTCATTCCGGACCTGCTCGAGGTCCGCGGCGAGGTCTATCTTAGCAAGACCGGTTTCGAGAAGCTCAACGCCGAACGGAAGGCGGCGGGCGAGGAACCGTTTGCCAACCCGCGCAATGCCGCCGCCGGGTCGCTCAAGCAATTGGACCCGCGCATGGTTGCCAGGCGCCCGCTCAACGTCATCCTCTACGGCCTGGGCCAGGTCCAGGGCCCGCTGGCCAGGGCCCGCAACGGCATGATGAGATGCTGGGCTGGCTCAAGGCGCTCGGGCTGCGGACCCCGGAGCGGGTCTGGCACTGCCAATCGGCCGGCCAATTGCAGGCGGCCATCGAGGAACTGGACAGGGTGCGGAAGAGCTTTCCTTACGAGACCGACGGGGCGGTGGTGAAGCTCAATTCCTACGCGCAACGCGAGCGGGTCGGGTTCACCGCCAAGGCGCCGCGCTGGGCCATCGCTTACAAATACGCCGCCGAGCAAGCGCAGACCTTGCTCAAAGCGGTGACCGTGCAGGTGGGGCGCACGGGCGCCTTGACGCCGGTGGCCGAACTGGAGCCCGTGTTCCTGGCCGGCAGCACGATCAGCCGCGCCACACTCCACAACGAGGATTACATCCGCCAAAAGGACATCCGGGTGGGCGACACCGTCACCATCGAGAAGGCGGGCGAGGTGATCCCGGCGGTGGTGGACGTGGTCCTGAGGCGGCGGACGGGCAAGGAGACGCCGTTTCGTTTTCCGCAGACCTGCCCCGAGTGCGGGTCCAGGGTCTCGCGCGCGCCGGGAATTGTCGAGGGCGACGAAGGGGTGGTGTGGCGCTGCCTCAATCCGGATTGCCCGGCGCAGGTGCGCGGGCGCATCGAACATTGGTGCGCGCGCGGGGCGATGGACATCGAAGGCGGGGGCGAGGTCCTGGTCCGGCAATTGGTGGGCGCGGGGCTGGTGCGGGACGTGGCGGACTTGTATTCGCTGAGCCTGGCGGACGTGGCGGGCTTGGAGCGGATGGGGGAGAAGTCGGCGCGGAACTTTCTGGAGGGGGTCGAGGCCAGCAAGCAGCGGGACCTGTGGCGGGTGCTCTACGGGCTGGGCATCCTGCACGTGGGCGCCGGCGTGGCCAAGGCGCTGGGCCGCTGCTTCGCCACCCTGGATGACGTGTTTGCCGCCGGTGTGGACCAGTTGATGGAATGCGAGGACGTTGGGGAGGTCATTGCCCGCAGCATCGCGCAGTGGCACGGCATCGCCGAGAACCGCAAGCTCATCGAAAAACTGCGCAAGGCGGGCGTCAGTTTCACCTCCGCCCTCTGCCAACCCCGGGCGAACACAGGGCCGCTGGCGGGCAAGACCTTTGTCCTCACGGGGACATTGCCCCATCTCACGCGCCAGGAGGCAACGGCCCGGATCGAGGCGGCCGGCGGCAAGGTCAGCGGCAGCGTGAGCAAACAGACCGACTACGTCCTGGCCGGCGCCGAGGCGGGCTCGAAGCTCGACAAGGCCCGGAAGCTGGGCGTCAGGATCGTTGACGAGGGCGAGTTGCTGCGGTTGTGTGGAGCGTGAAGGGGTCAGTGGCGCACATTCGCATATTGGGTCTTTTCCAGGCGCGGCGCTTTCCGGCAGAGGCCCTTCGCGCTGGTCTCAGAAGGAGAGCGTGAACTGGACGCCTTGAAAGCCGGGGCCACAAGGGGCGCGAGCGAGATATTCCTTCGGGCGAGGTTGTAATGCACGACGACGTGGCCGACAAAGGTGCCCAGGGCGGCGCCGGCGAGGACGTCCGAGGCCCAATGCGCATTGTTGTTCACGCGCGCATAGCCCACGGCGCTGGCCACCCCGTAGGCGGTCAGCTTGATCAAGAGCGAGTCGTAGTGTTCCGCTATTACCGTGGCGAGTGCGAAGGCCTCGGTGGCGTGCCCGGACGGAAAGGAGTCTGCGCCGCTGAACGGATGAGAATCATAGGCGCCCGCGCCGGCGCCCGGTCGGCTTCGCCCGATGCCGTACTTCAGCGGCTGAAGCAGGAAGCCCGAAGCAATGATGCTGGCGGAAGCGCCATCCAAGGCGACGACTTTCGCCCGCGAGTCCTTGAAAAGCTCGCCCCCCGCATAAAATGCCCCGAGTACCGCCGGCGCATATTCGTTGCCGAACGGTTCCACGGCGTTGAAGATGCTGTTCACAGTGCCGTTGCGGTTCCGCTGCACCGCCCGCTGGATATCCTCGTCGAAGACCGCCACGGTGCCGACCCCCGCGACTACTCCGCCGAAGACCAGCCAGTCCCGCGTATCCCAGTGCGCCGGCGCCGTGACGCTGGCCACGACGTCCTGCCCAACAAGCCTCCAGTACCCTCTGGAGAAGATGCTCTCGTTCCCGGCCCTAGCGTCCGTTGGGGCGGGGCCAACCCTATCCGAGTCCGCTTTGGTCCACTGGAAATGCCCCCGATCCTCCAGCCACCCATCCGAGCCTGCGCCCACCGCGCCGCGTTCCGGCTGGTATTCCGGAGTTCGCGTTTGCGGCGTACCGGTGAGCGGACTGGCGGCCGTGGCGTCGGGCGGAAGCGCGGCCGGCCGAGGTCCGCAACGCCCAACTGCGTCGGCCGCGAATGGGGCGCGAGGCTGGAACAACCCGTGAACCACGGCGTGATGGCGAGCAAGAGAAGGGCCTTGCCGAGGGTCGGAGTCTTCATTTCCCAATCTGTAATGCACAAACACCGGCCGGTCAAACCCCGGTCCCTCTGTTCCCTCGTTTGGCTCCCGCACAATGCGACGCTGGACCTCCCCCTGTTGAGCGGTTCCGCGCTCCCTGCCTTGCTCCAGCCCGAATTCTCTTTCGCGAACGTTGCCGCCAGGCAAATGACGGGGCCACTCGGCGAAATCACCGCCGCCGCCATTCGCCAATGGCCAGCCCTTTCTCTTTGCGTCCTGTCCGGTGACGAAACTTCAATTCAAGCTTCCGGGGATCTGACCGATGATCATGGCATGAGTTGCAAACCGTGCCGCTGCGGGCACACCCCCGCGCCACATAAAACACAAAACCACCATACAATATGATCACATCGAGCATACAGGCCTCCGCGGCCAGCACGGCCCAGGAAGCATTAGAGACGGCCACACAAACCAAGGCGGAGGCCGCCAAAGGGGATCAGCAAGCCATCCGTAAACTGGCGCGCCAACAAGCTGCCCAGATTACCCACTCGGCCCCGCAGCCCACGCAGGCGCCCACCATCACCAGCCGCGGACTAAACGCCGTTGCCTGAGGCGCGAAGCCTCCCCCAACCGCCCGTGAAGGGGTCACGGAGGGGTCAGGGGCGCAAATTCGCGTATTTGGTCTTTTCCAGGGCTGCGCTTAGAAAAGACGGCGTTGGAGGGCCACTCAACGCTCAAGTGGCAATGGCCAATTCCTATGACAGTCCGGGTTCCCGCGGCCCTGTGGCGCGCAACTCTCAACCCACCATGCGCTTCTTGTCAGCAGACAGTTCGCGGCTGCGGCGCGCGCTCTGGAGTATTCTCTGAAGCGTTGGAGGCGGTACAGGCCTTACTTCGGTAAACACGCCCCGTTGGATCAATTTCAGTTCTGCGGCTCGCTCCTGGAGCCTGGCAATCTGCTCGTCGGTCTTGCCAACCGCCCGGGCGATGCGGTCAAGGCCAATGCGCTCGCGGCCTTCCTCCAGCGGGGTCCACTCTTCGCAGTGCTCGTGGCACCAGTTGCGCAGCTCCCATTGGTTCTTCTTTCCGTGCTCCCGATAGAGGGCCTCAATCAACTCGATCTCTGACTCTGACAAGTGCTCGTCTCCAGCGTCCTTGAGGAGCGCCACCTGGTGGTCCTGGCGGTCACCGATGAACTCCTCCCAGCGGCATTCCGGAAGGCCCCACAGGAGGCCGGAATTGATGAGGTCCAGGAACTCGCTCGTAATCGGCCCGTTCGGGAGGGAAAAATAAGCGCCTCCGACAACCGGGATGCTGCGTTGCGCCACCGAGAGCCGGTCCAGCAAATAAACCAGCTTGACCAGCTTCATGACGTTGATGGAACCGCCCTCTCGCTTGAGGAACTGACAAGCCACTTCCGTGGCTTTGGTAACATCGAATCGGAAATTCACACGCATCATCATACGCCCGCCGCACCCTCTGCTTCAACACATCATTTTAGCACATCTCAGAGCCGGGCGAGTCTCTGTCACATTTCGGGCCTTCAGCCCGAGGACGGGCGCAGTCCAAATGAGCTACGCCTGCGGCTTTTCGGGCGGGGCATTGGTGCCGGGGGCGGGGGCTGGGCCGGGCATCTCCTCGGCGCCCAGGCCCAGCTTGGAGCGGAGGATGGCGCGGATCTCGGGCGAGGCGCCGGTCTCAGGGTCCAGCACGCGGCGGAGCACCCTCTTATCAATGTCCTCGAAGGGGTCGAGCCCAACGGCCGGGCGGCGGTCCGCCGGGATGCGGTTCATATAATTGTCCCAGAGTTTACGGGCCAGGAGCTTGTAGCCCAGGGCGTGGTCGTTTTCCCCGATGGCGATGCTGGCGTAACAGTGCCAGATCAGTCCCTCGATGGTGCCCGTGAGCCGGTCGCGCGGGGTGCCGTCGGCGTCGTCCTGGATGCGGAAGATGCAGTAGCGGTCGAGGCTGACCTTGCTGGGGAGGGAGGTGTTGTCGAAATCAAGGACCGAGTTGGTCGGGTATTGCTGGCCCAGGTATTGGTACCAGCGGGCGGCATCGGAGATGTGGTTGTATTCGTAGAGGAAATAGAACAGCGTCCTTGAGGAAATTGCGGTGGGCGATGAGGATGTGGTCGTGGTTGGCGGCGTCCTCGGTGGCGGCCTGCTCGTAGGCGGCGCTGACCTTGGGGATGATGTCGAGGTTCGGGCCGAACTCGAACCCGCCGGCGAAGGGGTTTTCGACCAGGCGTCCGCGCTGGAAGCTCAGTTGCATGGACTGGTAAATGACGCGCCGGAGGGTGATGAGGTCCTCGGGTTTGATCCTGGCGGGGTTGTTGGCGGCGGCCTGGAGGCCCTTGTAGGCCCAATAGATGGCGTGGGCCTCCGGCAGGCGCCACTCCAGCGGGCCGTAGCTCTGGTCGACCTCTTTCATGAGGCGCGGGTCCATCTTGTATTTTTTCTCCAGGAGCAGGGCGCGGGCCTTCTGGTCGGGATTTTGCGGGTTGATTAGTTCGTCCAGATTGGGCTTTCTGCGCTTGCCGAAAACCTCGGCCATTTCGTTGGCCCATTGCTGCTTGTAATGCATGTGGGCGTCGTCGAGGTTGGCGCCCATCTTGTGCTGGAAGAACCATGCCAGTTCGCGGTACATCAGCACTTCGTTCGGGTTGTACCGCAGGCCCTCGTCGCGCAGCAACTCGATGCCGCGCTTGACCCAGCGCCAGCGGTCGGCGAAGTCGGTGAATTTGACCGAGATGTTGTAGGCCATGTTCCAGGCCTGGACGAGCCAGACCTGGACATAGTGCGGTTCGAGTTTGGTAATCCAATCGGCCAACTGTGCCATCTCGAAGAACTTGTCCTGGTCCTGGAGGTCGGTGGCGCGCATCCACAGCAAGTTCGAGATCAGACCGCGGAACCCGCCCAGGGCGACCGTCGTGAAGGCCAGGACCGGCGGGGCGTTGTCCAACGGTTCCACGCGGGTCAGGCCGAACCGGTCGCGGTCGCGGTTCAACGACCCCTGGAGGGCGAACACCGCCGACAGGAGCACCACGATCAGCGCCAGCAGGATGGGTTTGCTCAGTTTGGGGCTCATCAGTTAGTCCACAGTCCACAGTCCACAGTCCACAGTCCACAGTCCGCAGTCCACAGTCCACAGTCCACAGTCCACAGTCCGCAGTCCGCAGTCCACAGTCCACAGTCCACAGTCCGGATATCAGATTTCAAATCCGGGATTTCAAATCTCAGATTTCGCAGTCCACAGTCCGCGGACGGAGCGCGGAACGCTCGCGACTGTGGACTGTGGACTGTGGACTGTGGACTCATCACTGGTTTGCTTGCGCGGTTGCCAGCTCGCGGCGGGTGAAGATGACGATGCCCACCAGGGAGAGCGAGCCGCCCATGAGCAGGACGATCTCGCCAAAGGCCAGGCCGAGCTGGCCCCAGGTGACGCTCCGGCCGGTGCTCAGCGAATTGACAGGCGAGAAGTCCAGGGCGAGGTGGATGAGCCTGAGGGCGGCGCGAAAGGCCGGGATGACCAGGACATCCGCCGGGGAGGAGCCCTTGGTGCCGCGCTCGGCGTTATAGCCGGCGATGGTGCCTTCCTCGACCGCTCCGGCCAGCGTGTTGCTGGACAAGGCCATCACCAGCAAGCCCAGCGAAAAGAAGGCGGCCACCGGGAAGGAGAGCAGGCTGGCGGCGGCCAGGCCGAGCGCGGCCAGCAGCGCCATCCAGCACAAAATGACGCCCAGCCCGCGCGCAAAATTGAGGCCGAAGCCGCCTTCGCGATAGAGGACCTCGACGCCGTCCTCGAGGGGAAGAGCAGCGCGGTGTCGTTGGGATTGCCAAACAGGACCGTCAGCACGCCTTCCTCGTCGAAGAGGTCCGGGGACCCGGGGGAAGCTCCATCTCAATAAAGGTATCGGCAGCCATGCTCATGGGCGGGCTCTCCCAGAGCCGGGTCTTTTGCGGCACGCCGACGCGGACGACGCCGCCGTAGGTGCCGGAGGGGCTCTTGTCCGCGGCGTTGAACTTGACGCGCAGGAACAGAGGTTGGCCGCGCAGGCGGTAGCGGGCCAGGCCCAGGTTGATGCGCCAGGGGCGGGATTGGTAGCCGGGCAGGACCAGTTGATAGGCGGCCTTGATGTTCTCGCGGATTTGCTTCTTGACCTCGTCGAGGTCGGCCTTGCCCAGGTGAGGATTCTGCTCGAGCCGCTGGCGGAGCACCTGCTCGGTGCGGGCATTGATGGCCTTGTCGAAGTTGGGTTCGCGGGCCGAGGCGCGTGCGACGAGGACTTCGTTGCGCAGTTTCTGCTGTTCGTCCTGGGGCAGGCGGCTGGCGCGCCAGAGCAACAGGCCATAGACACAGCCCCCGGACAAGGCCAGCAAAAGGGCGTTGAGCGAGACGATGCCCAGCCACTTGCCCAGCCAGATCTGCCAGCGGGCGATGGGCTTGACGGCGACCAACTGCACCTGGCATTCCTCGATGTCGCGTGCCAGCGTTCCGCAGGCCAGCCAGAGGGTCGACAACCCCAGCAACGCCGTGATGGCCGTGAGCGTGTAGGTCAGCAGGATCTGCGTGAACCCGCGCGCCGTGCCGTCGTCCTTGACCATGAGCGGCAACGCGACCACCCCGACCACCAGCAACACCGCAACGACCAGGAAGAGCCGGAAACGAAAGGCGGCCTTCCAGGTCAGCCAGGTGATGGCGTAGAGACGTTGCATTAGAATCCGCAAGGAGATCCGTGGACTGGAAGTCCACGGCTACCTTCAGGCACCGCTACGCGGTGCCTCGCACAGGGGCCTCGATATGCTCTTCTACTCACTTTCGTTCTCCCGGCTGTCCCAGGAGCGCCGCCAGCTTCTGGTTGGCCTGGTCGAGTTGGGCCGCCTTGTCCGGTTCGGGGGCGGGTGCCGGGACCGGGCCAACGGGGGCTGGGGCCTTGGCCAGGGCCTCGAGCTTTTCCTGGTCCACCTTCTGGGCCGGCTCGGAGGCTGGGGCCGGGACCGGGAGCGGAGCCGCCGGGGCCTGGGCGAGCCGCTCCAGCACCTTGTCGCCTGCAGGCTGGCCCTCGGCCTCGCCGCGCAAATAGGCGGCCACCCGCGCGCCGGACACCGCCCCGGAGGTCTCGGCCGCCGCCTGCCGCGCCTTTCTGACGACCTCCAGGAAGTAGTTCTCCAGGTTCTGCGTGGGCGTATCGATGCGGACCTTGTCCTCGGCCACGTCGTTGCGGATGAGGTCCAGGACGCGCGCCATGGTTTGGCGCGGGAGCGCGGGGGTGGTGATGCGGATCGAGTCGGGCGTGGCCAGCAACTCGCTCAGGCTGCCCATGGCCTGAATCCTGCCGCCGTAATAAATGACGACCCGGTCGCAAACGTCCTCGACATCAGCCAGCAGGTGGCTGCTGAGGAGGACGGTCTTGCCGCGCCGTGCCAGGGCCCGGATGAGGTCCTTGACCTCGCGGCAGCCGATGGGATCCAGCCCGGAGGTCGGTTCGTCCAGGATGACCAGGTCCGGGTCGTTGATGAGCGCCTGGGCCAGGCCGATGCGGCGCTGCATGCCCTTGGAAAACTCGCCCACGGCGCGCCGCTGGACCTGTTTGAGGCCGACCATCTCCAGCAACTGCTCGCTGCGGTTGGCGCGCTGGCCCCGCGGCAACTCGAAGAGGTTGCCGAAAAAGTCCAGCGTCTCCCTCGAGTCCAGGTAACGGTAGAGATAGGACTCCTCGGGCAGGTAGCCGATGCGGGCCTTGGTGGCCACGTGCCGCGGCGAATGGCCAAAGACCTCGATGTGGCCCCGGGTAGGATGGAGCAGGCCCAAGATCAACTTGACCGTCGTGGATTTGCCCGAGCCGTTGGGCCCGAGCAG
Source organism: uncultured bacterium (assembly GCA_963749495.1). GTDB lineage: Bacteria > Verrucomicrobiota > Verrucomicrobiia > Limisphaerales > UBA8199 > CAVQND01. The sequence continues at coordinate 237,446 of CAVVMW010000005.1, read as the reverse complement.
GCCGAAGACCTCGCCCCGCCGAACCTCGAAATCCACACGGTCCACCGCCCGGGCCTTGGGCCGTCCCCAGAAATCCTTGAAGACCTTCGTCAGGCCGGCAACGGAAACCACCGTCTCCGAGTGCGGAGCGTCCGAGTGCGGAATGTCGAGTGCGGAGTGCGGAGTGGGGGATCAGCAATCATAACCCAGCCTGATCGTCATTCGTCATTCGTCATTCGTCATTCGTCATTCGGCGTCATGCTCCTTTGGCGGCCAGTTCGGGCTGCGGTTGGGGGGGTTGGAGCGCCGGGGGGGCCGGTTTGGCGGGGGCAGCGGGCTGGGGTTGGTAGTGCTCGAGTTCCTCGCCCTTGCGCACGAGGCGGGCGCTGTTGAACACGACGATGAGGGAGCCGCCGGTGTGCAGGGCTGCGGCCACGATGGGCGGGACCCGGCCCAGGGCGGCGAGGGTCATGCCGCCGATGATGAAGGCGACGCCAAACAGGAAATTTTGGTTGATGACCGAGCGGGTGCTGCGCGAGAGCTTGACCAGGAAGGGCAGGCGCCGCAGGTCGTTGTTCATGAGGGCGATGGTCGCGCTGTGGATGGCCACCTCGCTGCCGGCGGCGCCCATGGCGATGCCAATGTCGCCGGCCGCCAGGGCCGGGGCATCGTTGACGCCGTCGCCCACCACCGCCACCTTGAAGCCCTTGGCCTTGACGCTGCGGACGAACTCGACCTTGTTTTGAGGCAGACACTCGCCTTTGACCTCCTCGCACCCGATTTGCTGGGCCACGCGCAGGGCCACCGGCTGGCGGTCGCCGGAGACCATCGCCACCCGCCGCACGCCGTTCTCCTTCAATTCCAAGAGCGACTGGCGGGCCTCGGCCCGGGTCTGGTCCTGGAGGCCGACCCACCCGACGCAGCGGCGGTCGCGGGCGACGAAGATGAGGCTCCAGCCTTCGGTCTCATTGAGGTCGACCGACTTCATGAAATCGTCGGTGACCTGGTTGTCCCGGAGCCATTGCGCGCGTCCGACCAGGATGGTCGAACCGTTGACCTGGGCCTTGACGCCGCGCCCGGCGGCCTCGGAGAAGTCCTTGGGCTCGACCAGGGGCACGCCGGCCTCGGCGGCCAGTTGGGCCAGGGCCTTGGCCGTCGGGTGGTTGCTGTATTTCTCGGCCGAGCCGGCCAGGCGCAGCAACTCGGCAGGTTTGGTCTCACCCAGGGGCGCCAGCCGGCTCACCGCCAGTTCGCCCGTGGTCAGCGTGCCGGTCTTGTCGAAAATGAAGGCGTTGATCTTGGCGGCCATTTCGATGTCGGCCACGTTCTTGATGAGAATGCCCAGGCGCGCGGCGGCCGACAGGGCGGCGACCATGGCCGTGGGGGTGGCCAGGATGAAAGCGCACGGGCAACTGAAGATGATGACCGAGATGACGTTGTTGAGGTTCTTGGTGAAGGCCCAAACCAGCGCGGCGATGACCAGGACCAGCGGGGTGTAGAAACCCATGTATTGGTCCACGATCTTCATGATGGGAAGCCGGGTCTTCTCGGCCGCCAGGATCAACTCGCGCACCCGGCCCAGCGTGGTGTCCGCGCCCGCGCGCGTCACCTTGATCTCCAGCACCCCGGTCAGGTTCTGCGTCCCGGCGAAGACCTCGTCGCCGGGCTTCTTGTCCGCCGGCAGCGACTCGCCCGTGATGGTGGCCTGGTTGAACGACCCCTGCCCGCTCACGATGACGCCGTCAGCCGCGACGTTGTCGCCGGGCCGGATGCGGATGAGGTCGTTCACGGCCAATTGCTGCGCCGGCACCTCCTCCTCGCCGGACGGGGTCAGGCGCCGCGCCTTGGTGGGCGTGAGCCGGATGAGCGATTCGATCGAGGCGCGCGCCCCCTCGGCCGTGCGGGTCTCGATGATCTCGCCCATGAGCATGAAGAAGGCCACCACACCGGCGGTCTTGTAATCGGTCGAGGCAAAGGCCGCCAGCACGGCGATAGCGACCAGCTCGTTGATGCTGAGGATGCCGCGGTAAAGGTCCTTGATGGCGGTCCAGACGATGGGGTAACCGAGAGTGATGGCGCCAATGAACGCGCTGGCGCTGGCCACCGTTTGGCCCTTCTCCAAGGCCCAATCCACGATAAACGCGTTCACCACGCAGACCACTCCCAAGAGGGTCTGCCACAGGCGGACCGGGGCGTGCTCATGGTCCTCGCCGCACGGAGGGCAGGAGGCCTCCTGCCCGTCTTCGTGCTGGCGGCTTAAAAGAGAAGTCACTTGCATGATGTCAATATAATCGAGGTTCGGATTTTGGATTTCATTTCTCTTCCTTGGCCTTGGGCAGTTCGGTGTTCAACATGAGCCGCAGTTCCTGGTGGCCGCCGGGTTGGTTGGCGATCGAAGATCTTGTCCTGGAGGTTGGTCATGCAGGAGCCCAGCGTGTTGACCAGGCGCTGCTGGACGAAGAGGGCGGGGTTTTCGTTGTAGCGCGGGAGCAACTCCTGGAACTGCTTGGCGCGGGCGCAGATGTCGGCGACATACACGGCGCGTTCGGAATCGGCCAGCTTGATGCGGGAGGTGGCCTCGGCGGCGGCGTGGTTCGTCGTCTGGATCTCGTAGCCCCTTGCCTCGGTAATCAAGGTGTTGCGCCGCGTGTCGGCCGCGTTGACGCTCTCGAAGTCCTGCTTCAACTGCCGCGGCGGCCGGCTGAGGATGACGCAGTCGTCGATGGTTATTCCCAGGCCCTGCTGCTGGACCAGCGCGGCAACCCGCCTGCGCACGGCGTCTCTGAAGCCGAGCACGTCCCCCTTGAGAATGTCATCGACCTTGAAGCGCGAGGCGGTGTAAAGCAGGGCGTTATCGAGGGCACTCTGCACCGTGTTCGAGGCATTGGCGAAGTTGAAGAGGTAGTTGATCGGGTCGCTGATGTAATAGGTCAGCGTGGCGCGGGCGTGGATGATGTTCGCGTCGGCGGTGATGATGGAGCCGTCCAGGACCGGGTCGAGCGGGAACCCGAACGGGGCTGGGGGTTCGTTGCCGGAGAGTTCCTGTTCGGGGGTGACGGCGAACCAGCCGATGGTGGACTTGACCTGCTGGATGCCGGAGATCGAGACCTTGACCGGCTCATCGATGGGGGAAGGAAAGGACCAGTGGAGGCCCGGGCCCAGCAGGGCCTGCCGGCCCTGGGCCAACGGCCGGCCAAATCGCAGGATGATCGCCTGCTGCTGCGGGCCGACTACGAAGAGGCCCGACGCGATGAACAGGGCTACAAGCCCGAGCATCAGAAGTTTGACGACGACAAAGCTGCTGCGCAGGGCCTCGGACAGGGCCTGCGAACCGGCATCGACCGGCGTCTCGGGCGGGGTGGGCCCGGGCAGCGGTCCGGAAAACAGAGGGTGCTCGTCCATAACTACTTTTGTTTGATCAGCGGGTTGCTGGACGCGCCCCGGAGCAGGTTGCTGGACGCGCCCAGGAGCAGGCCGTAGGGGGGCGTGTTCTGGTCGAAGATCAACGTTGCCCGCTCCTTGAGCGAGTCCTTGAGGGCGTCGAGTTGGAAGATGAAGTTGGCCAGGTCGGGATTCTGGGCAAACACGCTCAGCGACTGGGCCGCCTGGGCTTCGCCCTGGGCACGGATTTGGGTGGCCTGGCTGTCGGCCTCCGCGAGCAACACAGCGGCCTTGCGGTCGGCCTCGGAGCGGATCTTCGAGGCCTCCGCTTCGCCCTCGGATTGGAAGGCATCGGCCAGGACCTTGCGCTCGGCCTGCATGCGGTCGAAGACCGTCTTGCTGACGCCCTCGGGCAGTTGGACCTTCTTGAGGCCCAGGAATTTCACGTCCAGGCCCCAGTTGTTGGTCGCCACCTGGCTTTGGATGGCCTTGAGCATCTCGTCCTCGATAGCCAGCATGCCCGCCCCGTTGTCCGTCGTGGAGACGAAATCCGACAGGGCGTGCTTGCCGACGACGGCGATCTTGAGATTGCCCAGGCGCTCCTCCAGCTTGGTCTCCGCCTCGGCGATGGGATTGAGACTGCCGGCGAACTTCGGGAAGAAGGCCGTCGGGTCCGTAATCTCCCATCCTATATAGACGGAGGTCAGGACCATGAAGCTGTCCCGGGTGGGGCCCTCGGTGAGGCGGTCCTCGAAGTTCTGGGTGCGCTTGTCGAACTTATAGACCTTCTGGATTGGCCAGGGCCACTTCAAGTGCGCCCCAGCCTCGGTTATCGGCCGCGTCGGCTTGCCAAAGGTCGTGACGACTGCCACTTCCGATTGGCGGACCTGGAAGACAAAGAGCAGCAGGCCGAAGATGACAATCAGCAGCAGCCCGACAAAGAGGGTGAAGAGGTTGCGTTTCATGGCAGGTTATCTGTTTGTTTTGGTCACATTCAGCTTCTCGAGCAGTTCGGGTCGAATGTTCTGCTGGAGGTCGAAGATAAGAACGTCATGGGTATTGGTGGGCAGGAGGATGTATTTGCGGGCGTTGGCCGTGGCGCGGGTGAAGGCCTGGAGGTAGGCCCGCTGGGCATAGACGGATGGGGCGGCCGCGAAGGCGGGGATCTGGTTGGTGAACAGGGCGGCGCGGGCCAGGGCGCCCGCCTCGGTCGCCTGGCGCTCGGCCAGGGCCCTGTTGAGGACGGTGGCGGCCTGGGCCGCCGCCAGGTTGTTGGTCCGGATGTCGTCGGCCCGGGCGGCCAGGATCTTGGCCTGCTTGGTCTGGGTGGCGGCGACGACGTTTTCGTAGTGCTGGGCGACCTTCACCGGGGGGTGCAGGTCCTGCATGGCCACCGCCAGGATGCGGGCCCCGAGCTGGCGCGCATTGGCCGAGGCCTGGATGCGCTCCACCAGCGCCCGCGAGGCCTCCAACCGGCCGGCCGACATCAGGTCGTTCATGTCGGCCGTGGCGAAATAGCGGGTGATTTCGCGCGTGGCCACGTCCTTCAACAACGAGATGGCGTCTTCGTTCTTATAGGCCCAGTCCATCAGGTTGGTGATCTGGAACTCGACCGGGATGCTGCCGCTGATGAAGCTGACGGGCGGCGTGCGTTTGGCCGCAGGCTGGTTGGTGGCCTCGACCAGGACCTGGTCCCGGTTGGCCACCAGGAAATTCTCTTCCTTGATGTCCGGGCGCGTGTGCGCCTTGGTCCAGAGCACGACCGGTTCCGGTTCGGGAGCGCCCTCGCCGGTAACACCCACCTCGAAGCTCTGGATCTGCTCGGTGCGCGAGCGATAGACCCGGTCGATTGGCCAGGGCAGCTTGAAGTGCAGGCCCGCCTCCAGCAGGGTGCGGCCCGCAACCGGTTTGCCGAAGCGCTCCAGCAGGCCCTGCTCGCCGGCGTCAATGAAGACCACGCACGTCGAAAGCACCAGCACGCCCCCTTGGAGCAGCAGCAGCCATTTGAGCGCCCGCTCGAAAAACAAACGGTAGAACCAGGTCTCCGATACCTTGAAGCCGAACTGGTAGTCCACCGCCTGGGCGGCAGTAGTGACCAGGCCCTCCGGCTGCGCCAGCAGGCCCACCAGCCGACTCTCATAGAGCGGCCGCTCGACATTCCCCTTGACGCGCGGCCGGTAGATCTCCAGCACCAGGGCGATGAGCGTCTCGATTGAGACCAGCGCCAGCAGGCCGCACAGCACGTGCGCCAGGACAACGTCGGCCTTGGGAAACTGCCATTGCACCGCCGCAATGCCCGCCGCCACCAGCGCGCACAGGAAGGCATTGAGCAGGACATAGCTGGCGCTGGGCCGGAGGAGCCGATTGTTCTCGAGCCGCGCGAACGTGGCCGAGAACCGGCCCAGCAGGAAGAGCACCAGCGCGAACACGCCAAAGAGCCCCAGGGCCATCGTCGGCTCTTTCAACTCGGTGGTCGTGGTGGCCTTGCCCAGCCAGCGCCAGCAGAAATAGGCGCCCCCGGCCTGGATCAGGCACAGGACAACCGTGAAAATCGGCACGAAGATCCGCTCGAACTGCTCGCGCGAACGTTGCGCCGGGAAGACCTCGGCGTCCTTGGCCTCGAACAGGGCCGAGCCGCCGTGGGCGCGGGCCAGGTCCTCCATCTCGAGCTTCTCCAGCCGCTCGTTCTGCTCCAGGCGCATTTGAAACCAGCTCGCGCCCGCCACCAGCAGGCCCAGGCCAAGGAACAGCGTATCGAGCTGGCCCGCCAATGAGTTGCTGTTGCGCGCCACGGCAAACGCCGCCACCCCAACCACCAGCAATGCCAGCAGGTTGATCAAACCGTTTCTCTGTGTGCTTCGTTCCATGTATCGTGTGGAAGTTGGACGAGGTTGACGCCGAGTCCGCTCATTCGTCATTCGTCATTCGTCATTCACCATTCAACTTAGCTCCCGCTCCTCAAACAACATGACCGCCAACGCCAGGGCCGCTCCCACGTAGGCCGCCGCGTAGGCAAAGGCCTTGCCCACGTAGCCCCAGTGATACGTGCTCTTGCCCGTATCCAGAGCGTCGGCCAGCCAGAACAGTTGCCAATTGGGAGTAACCGTGTAAAGCACCGCCGCCCACCACGAGCCGCCCATTCCCGCCCGCGCCAGCCGCGCCTTGTCCTGGCCGCTGATCCGCTCTTGCAGGCTGGGCAGGGACTGGACGCCGCCTTCGGGCCTGGTCTCGGCGCCCTTCTCGTATTTGTTGATCATCTCCCTGAGCAGCGCCCTTTGGCTGTCCGACCAGCGTGTGCTGGCCAGCTCTTCCTTCAATCCGTAGCGCCAGACCGGGTCCGCCCGCCGCCCGAAGACGAAATCGGACATGATGCCCACCAGAAACAGGGCCGAGCAGATGGCCAGGGTCGGAATCATGTCCAGCCGCGTCGAGCAGGCCAGCGCCAGACCCGCCAGCATCCAGACCGCGAACAGGATGAGGATGGCCGCCGGCACCACTTGCCAGTCCACCCCCGTGGCGAAGGCCTGCGGCTTGGCTTCCTTCGTGTAGAAGTTGATCACTACGAAGGCGATGGTCGTCATCAGGACCAGGCAGAAGACCGCGTCCGAGACGAACGGGCGGCGGAGAAAGAAATTGCTGAAGCCGCCCATCAAATACGCCGTCACCAGCCCCAAAGCAAAAATGCCCAGCGCAAACAGATCCGTCGAGCCGTAGGCATCGAAGGCCATGCGGCTGGCCAGCAGCGCGCTCACCAGGTTCACGTAGCACAGCACGGTCAGGGCGGCCGCCAGCCCGGCATACTTGGCCAGCAGGAACTGGGCGCGCCCGACCGGCTTGGACAGCACCGCCAACGCCGTCCCGGTCCGTATCTCCCGCGCCAGCGAGGCCGACGCGCTCAACACCGCCCCCAGCAACCCCGCCAACAGCATCACCGCCAGCGTGCTGTTCTTCACCAGCTTGGGCTCGTCCCCGAACGCAAAGTAATACGGCGTGGCCAGAAAAATCTCGAACACCGCCGAACTGGTCATCAGCAGCAGGAACACCGGCTGCCGCACCAGCTCCATAAATGCATTCGTCGCGATTGTGAGAAACTGTCGCATCGTCTAGTCCATCAAGCCTGACAGGATACGAATCCCCGGTTTGAGCGCAATCCGATAATTCATGCGCCGGATTATGCCTGCGGCGCGCGGCAACGGAAATGTGCGTTTGAAGGCACAGGCTGTGCGTTTGATGGCACAGAGGAAGGGCGGCGGACGGAGGACGGAGGGCGGAGGGCGGAGGGCGGTCGCAGCGAACGCGGCGCTCATCCTGGGGTCCCTTTTGTCCCTTCACACAGCCGTTCCGCATCTCAGCAAGCGCGAATGCTACAATCTGGGTACGAAGGTGAGGACTTGGTTCCACGCTCGCCGCACGCGATTTCTGGCCGTCGATTACCAGGCCGTTGTTGAGCGCGGGCGACATTAAAGCGGGTTCGCCGGGCCGAGTGTCGCCCACGAGGCGGTCAACATTTCTTGCCGCTATTGGGTTGCGTGTTATTTCCAGGTGAGTATGCTGTCGGCAATGAACATTACTGAACTTAGCCCGGCACAGCTTCGACGGGCCGCAGCCGTTAAGGAAAAGCTTGAAGCCGCCCAGGCCGAACTCGCTTCCATCCTGGGTGACCACGTCGGCAACGGTCCGGAAGCATCCTCAGCGCCTGCGCCCAAAGGCAAAAAGCTGCATTGGACACAAACGCCCGAGGGAAAGGCCCGCTTGGCTCGGGCTATCAAACGGAGTTGGCGGAAGCGGCGGCGGGCTTAAACTGGGCGGCCGAGGTTCGCAGTCAGCGCGGCAACTTCGTCGTTGGCACCAGCCAACTTAACTGGCCTCGGCCCCCGCTGAAGCGCGACATTGCCTGGCGCTGGGCCAGAATCGCCGGGCGGCTCGGACTCGTACCGCGCTGGCGGCAGCTCAGGTCAAGAATACTTGGCAGGGAACTGTTAAATCACTGCCAGATGCCTCAGTCCTTCTCGGAACAGCAGGAGCGCAAAGACTCCTAGCAGCATCGCAAGGACGCGCATGACCACCCGATAGGGCCGCCCGGCCAGCAGGTCGCGGGACCGTCCGGCCATGAGAGCGACCACCGCCTTCGATCCGACCAGCAGGAGGTAAAACCCGAACAGGAAGGCGGCAGCGACCAGCCAGCTTTGCGCCATCGCTTTCGCCAGGGTCGCCGCGCCAACGGTCAGCCAAAACAACCAAGGGTGCGGGCTGAGCAGATTTGTCAGGATGCCCTTGAACCACGATCTGGGGCGCTCAGACGCGGGGTCTGCGTTGACGCGCACCGGGCGGAAGCTGTCCCAAGCCAGATACAGGACGAAGACTCCCCCGGCGATGGACACAATGCCCAGCAGTGGATGGAGTTTCGCCAGCTTTGCAGCCAGCATCAGCGCCACGAAGATGATCGGTGCGTCGGTGACCAGCGGGCTCAGGGCGATCTTGCAGCCTTCCCGCGCGCCATGCCGCAGCGTTTGAGCCAGCACCAGCGCCAGCAGCGGGCCGGGGGCAAGGCCGCAGGAGAGGCCAAGCAGAACTCCAGATGCCAGAGCCGTTATCATTTTTGAAATATTCTCCCAGAGCCGTCAAGGTACGGGTCATTGGTTGTGGCGAATATCCCACACCGGAAGCTGCAAGAACCGTAACGGGCATAAAGCACGACGAACCACACCGCTACCCCCATGAGAGCCACAGCCAGAGCACCGGCCTCGCCACCAGGCCAACCAGTACCGGGCTGGACAGGATGATGCTCCCGGCACTGGCCAACCCCCCCCCGGGCGGCCACCCTCTGCATCTCGCCGACGCGCTGGCGGGCCGAGCAAAGCCGAGCAGCGCCGAGCAAAGCGTAAGGCCGCAGTGAAGGTGGGAGCGTTACTGCCCCCGGCTCACCGCGTAGCGGCGCCCGATGGTAGCCGTGGACTTCCAGTCCACGGACCCATGGCCCAAGCTCGACCGCGTCGCGTAGCGACGCCTGAAAACCGCGACGCTGTCATGCGTCGCTACGCGACGCGTGACCATTCCCACGCCCTGAACCGTGGACCGAGGTCCACGGCTACCTTCACTGCGTCGCTACGCGACGCGCGATAATTCCCACGCCCCGAACCGTGGACCGAGAGGGCCGGGGTGAGGGGTCTGCCCGGCACTCCGTCTCCGCCTTCACTGACCGGCTACAGCAAAGCCGAGAATGCTCTTGCAGAAGCTGTCACGCGGGGTTATCCTGAACTCTGACCCGGCGAGCATTAAAGACATCGACCGAGTCTCCGTCGTATGAAATGGACAGACCAACGAGCAACGAAGGACCAACTCAGTCGCCTCGGGGAATTTGGTTACGCGCCTGACCATCCGCTGGCGAAAGGCGAGGCTTCACACCTAATCCGCGATTTTGAGGCGTGTCGAGAAGGACAGGCTGCCCTGGCGCAAAGCGACGCTCGCGAAGCGACGAAATGCGAAGCGACGAAGTGCGAAGCGACGAAATACGAAGCGACGAAATGCGAAGCGCATGGTCTCCGGGCAGCAGTTGAGAATGCCAAGCGAGCAGTTGCACAGGCTGGACAGGACGAAATCCAGAATTTTCGGCATGACCTGGCCTTGGCCGTCTCGGAACGGCAGGAGTTCTGGAGAGACACTTGCTGTGATGCCGAAAAAATGCATGTTGTCTCGATGCAGGCGCGCGACCTGCACAAGAAATATGGATGCCGATTTGCCGCGCCCACGGCTCAGCAGGTCCAGGACATTTTCGACGCCCTCGACTTAGCTATGCCTCTCTGGGACAGGGACCAGCCACGAGTGTTTTACCAGACGCTGGAGCTTAATTTCCCAGAGTTGCTGTGCCATCCGGCAGGGAGCGGCAGTTGATGCCACGCATGGTCCGCGCTGCTTAGCCCTCTCCCTGATGCCAGCCCTGGGGCTGGCACGCTGCCTTCAGGCCGAAGGCCTGGTTCATACCAGCCCAGGGCAAGGCCCGCCGGAGCGCAGCGCAGGCGGGCCGCCGCCCTGGGTCCACCTGAGCGCCATAGATGCCGTCACGAACGGCCTGCGACGGTTTTACCAGGTGGTGCTCTCGCCGTAAGGATTCCGTAACGACGCTGTATCGCGGCACCGGGCCAGCGCCGTCATCCCCAGATAGAGGCAGGGCTTCTTGGGGTCGCGCTTCGGGTTGGCGGCGCGGACAGCGCGGAGTCGGCCATCGGCAGGGTCGAGCAGAACCACATAGACGTGGTGGCTGTTGCGCCAAGGCGGGTCGGTCAAACACTCGTTCCGTGACTTTCGCTCTCGCGCAATTTTCGGGCAGCCTGCTCTGAGGCATCTGCGATGCGTTCGTGTGCCCGCATCGCTCGCCAACCAACAACCATCCAAAAAATGGCTGAAGCGATTGCTGCAAAAACTATCAGTATGCTCATGTCTTTTAGTGTGTTCACTTCACCAACCCCACTCAGAGCGCCCCACCTTTACCCGACGAACCGTACCCGTGAATCACTTTCAACACACGCGCCCCGGCACGCTTCGCCTGCTTGATTTCCGCGATGACCAGACGCCGCGCCTCGTCCAGGGTGGGCAACCCGGCCTCCACGTTGAAAGTGCGAATGGCGCTCATCTGCTCTCAATCATGAGGATTCGCGTCTCCGCCGAGGTTCTTGGCGCAGTCACAAATTCTCCGAATTCCATCCGCAGCGCCCAGCGGCAGCCCAATCTGGCCGCTCGGAACATCGTCCTCTCGCGGGTTGATGCGGATGAGGGTGCCGCTGGTTAGGTGCAGCACCCGCTCCGAGGTGTGCCTCACGGTGGGAATGGCGCTGCCGGCGCCCAGTTCAACCACGGCCAGCTTGGCCGAGGATTTGGCTAGGCCGTTGAGCCATTGGGCAAATCGCTCCCGTTGGGCGTCAGCGCGATGGCTGAGCCACGACCAGTCGCCGAACATCAGGATGTTGGGCCGGGCCAGCGCCGAGCAATGTCTGCATCTGGGCAACGGCTCCACAGCGTGGAAGGTGCTCTCCTCGATGTTGACGGTTTCACCCTCGGCATCCCAAATCTCGTCCGTGCAGCAGGCCACGCATTGGAAATGGTGAATCGAGCCGTGGCATTCAACGAGGCGGTCCGGCGAAAAACCGGCCTTCTAAAAGTGACCGTCCACGTTCGATGTGAAGACAAAATAGCCTCCCGGCTTGGACATGCCGATTTCCAGCAACCGGCTGAACCCGGCGTGCGGAACCGTTCTCCGATACAGGTTCAGCCGGTGCCCGTAAAAGGCCCACGCCAGATGCGGGTTCTCCTCGAACCAGGCCGGGTTGGCCATTTCCTCGAACGAGAGGCCGAGCTTGGCGATGGCGGGATACGCCCGCCAGAAGCCTTGTGTGCCCCGGAAGTCGGGCAAGCCGGAGTCAACGCCCATGCCAGCGCCTGCTGTGACCAGGAGGGCGTCAGCGGTGTTGATGGCCTCGGCGGCCTGCCTAACCCTGTCAGCGAAGTGCGTTTCCAAAGCCTCAGCCCTTTCGATTGCCTTCTTGAAGGACTCCGGGATGCCCTGTTCCTTGAGCGCCTTCGCCGTTCTGGCCCACGCCACCCGGTTCACCTTCATGCGGCCAAGGTAAGCGGTTCCGACCCGCTGGCAAGCACGGAACCGGAGGCGCACCTTCGCAAGAGGTGACGCCTGGGCCGGCGCAACCACAATCGTTGCCGTTCGACATAGCGGCGGTCGGCCCCTGGCACGAAGCGACAAATTCATCCTCCAAGTCTGAGTTGGGGCTGGGCCGGCGTTGATCGAGGCGAAAAGGGCTTGACTCTGGTCATTAGGCTTTCACATTAGGCGCAATAGCCTATTTCATGCCCAACGAATTATGAGCGCCAAGACCCTGAGAACTGTTTCCAGCCATATCGTGGGTTGGTGCGTGATCGCGTCTTTTGTCCTGCTTTTGACCTTCATATTCAGCTTCCTTGGAAGCTTATTCTGCTCGGTTCTGGCAGGCATGATGCTGGGAGCCATGAAACCGCACCGGTGGTACTCAGTGCCGATCTCGCTGCTGTTTCCCATGGCGATCTTCCTGGTGCTGCGGGCAATGAAGGTTGAATTGGCGGAACGTCAGATTAACCTGGTCTCGCTCTTGTGCCTGGGGGCCTTTTGGCTGGCATTTCTCCTGGCGGCGGTCCTGGTTTCCGCCGAGCAAAAGGCCCGAAGCGCACGCGTGGCAGGTGAGCGTGCCGCCCCCGATGGGGCCATCGAGCCGGCCGGGCAGGTCATGCCCGGCCCGAAGACGCGGACCGGAGAAGACAATGCGAATGCTCCGGGGTTCGAGGATTGGATTCCCGAGGTCGAATGGACGGACGGGATGGCGGCCATTGCCGGGTTTGCCCAGCGGGTTGCCGAGAAGGTGCTGTCGCGCCGGATTGTGGTGAAGTTCTGCGCCACGGGGCATCACCTGGGCGGTGCGTCTTATGGCTCGGGCGAACTGGTCTTCAACAGATTCCGGCTCGGCAACGACTGGTTCGAGCACGGCGTTACCGAGGATGTGGTGCGGCTGCTCATCCACGAGTTTGGCCACGAGTACAGTCCTGACCATCTGAGCAGCGAGTACCACGAGGCCCTTTGCGAGATTGGGGCGCGGATGTTCCTGCTGGCCCGGCAGGTGGAACTGAGATGAGCGGGTGGTGTCACCTTCGCCTGGCGGTCCTGGCCTCCGCACCACGCTGCCGGGCGGCGGCAAGTCCGGCGGCATGGCCGTCAACTGTAAACCGTTGCCAGTTGAGCGTGCGCGACAACAGCGCAAATTCTCTTGATTCCCTGTCCGAACAGCGCCATACCGCCGCTATGCGAAAGCGGGTCCACATGGCGCTCGCCATTCTGCCAGCCATCGTGACAACGACAGAAATGAAGACACACCGATTTTCTTCTTGAGAAAAACCTGATTGGTGAGATGGTAGGCCCATCAAAAGCAGTTTATGACAATTCGCGTCCAAAATCTGTTCCTCCTGCCCGCACTGACGGCCTGTCTCAGCTTGGCATTGGCCAGACACGTGACGGCGCAGAGCTTCACGACCCTGTATAGTTTTGCCAACGGCAACGACGGAGCTAATCCGTATGGAAATCCGTATGGATTGGTTTTATCGGGAAAGGCCCTGTATGGGACGGCAACCTTTGGCGGCAGTTCGGGCAATGGCACGGTGTTCGCCGTCAACACTGATGGCTCGGGGTTCATGACCCTGCACAATTTCACGGCAACTAATCCCCTTACTGGCATCAACAGCGACGGAACTGAGCCGAATGGATTGATTTTATCGGGCAAAACCCTGTATGGGACGGCAACCTTTGGCGGCAGTTCGGGCAATGGCACGGTGTTCGCGGTCAACACCGATGGCACGGGTTTTACAAACCTGTATAGTTTCAGGGCCCTCGATGCTGCCACTGATACCACCAACAGCGACGGAGCCAATCCGTTTGCCGGGTTGATTGTATCGGGCAAAACCCTGTATGGGACGGCAGCCTATGGCGGCAGTTCGGGCAACGGCACGGTGTTCGCAGTCAACACCGATGGCACGGGTTTTACAAACCTGCATAGTTTCACGGCTCTCGATGCCGCCACTGATACCATCAACAGCGACGGAGCTAATCCGTTTGCCGGATTGATTGTATCGGGCAAAACCCTGTATGGGACGGCAACCTTTGGCGGCAGTTCCGGCAATGGCACGGTGTTCGCGGTCAACACCGATGGCACGGGTTTTACGAACCTGTATAGTTTCACGGCCCTCGATGCTGCCACTGATGCCACCAACAGCGACGGAGTTGAGCCGAATGGGTTGATTGTATCGGGCAACACCCTGTATGGGACAGCGTCTTATGGCGGCAGTTCAGGCAACGGCACGGTGTTCGCGGTCAACACCGATGGCACGGGTTTTACAAACCTGTATAGTTTCACGGCCCTCGATGCTGCTACTGCTACCGCCAACAGCGACGGAGCTAATCCGTTTGCCGGGTTGATTTTATCGGGCAACACCCTGTATGGGACAGCGTATTATGGCGGCAGTTCGGGCAATGGCACGGTGTTCGCGGTCAACACCGATGGCACGGGTTTTGCAAACCTGTATAGTTTCACGGCCCTCGATGCTGCCACTGATACCACCAACAGCGGCGGAGCTAATCCGCAAGCCGGATTGATTTTATCGGGCAACACCCTGTATGGGACAGCGTATTATGGCGGCCGTTTAGGCAATGGCACGGTGTTCAGTCTTTCGTTCGCACCGGAACTGACGATCACTCCTTCCCGCGCCAACGTTATTTTGACGTGGCCCGCCAACGCAACCGGGTATGCTTTACAGTCCGCCACGAACCTTGGTTCATCGGCGGTCTGGGCCGCCGATTCTGCGGGGCCAGTTGTCCTCAACGGGCAAAACACAGTTACCAATCCCATCTCGGGCACACAGCGCTTCTTCCGGCTGAGCCGGTAGTTGCCAGCAGGCCAACCCCGCGCTGCCAGGACAGCTTGTCGGAACTTCGTGCTCGGCGATTGGTCAGCCTCTCCGAGACGGCCCGGTTGCAAGCGCCGCTCTTGATTGCGGCAGCCCTGAATGCTCGACCCCGGCGCGGGTCCGCTGCTCGATGCGGTTCTCAAACATGTCCGCCTGCCTGCGAACCCGGTTCATTGACGCGAGGTGCTGGAAATAGAGCCGCCGCCAGCACTCAGAGCCGTACACCGGGCTGCCGGGCCATGACGAGTCGCGGGTTCGTATGTTTTCCAGCTTGAGGCGGCCTGCGCCGGCTGGAACAACGACAGCGAGAGCCACCTCACGAGGTGCGCGTTCTTCCTTTGCTGACCGACCTCCGGCCAGGGAAATATGATCTGTGCTGCCGCAGCATCGATGCCAATGCTCTGGCGCAACCAATGCCCCGCCCCTTGCTGGGTGCGGGACAAAATAGTAACCATTAGACCTGTTCATTTCCGCGTATTCCGCGTATTCCGCGGTTCATTCTTCCTCGGAGCTGTGCTAGCCTCGCCCGCCATGAAAGCCAATCTTATTCAAAACTACCTCAAGGCGACCCGGTTCAAGCTCGGGCTGTTGGTCAACTTTGGCCGTTATCTCAAGCTCCAAATGGAGCGCATCGTGGCGGAGCGGGGCCGATATGGCTATGGCAACTGAGGGCAACCGCGGAATACGCGGAATACGCGGAAGACAGAGCCGCTCAGCGATCCCGGGTGGGGACTGGCCGGCATTGGGGCAGCCCCATGTCATCGCGGTTGCATCCGCATAGATACAATCAGGGAAGGGAAGAAACAACGCCTGCCTTGGTCTCTTCAACGGAGGTTACTTTTTTAGGATGGCCGACCTGGGCCGCAAGCTGGCGAGCATCTGGTCGTCCGCCCGAACCAATGCGGTCGCCGCTCAGGATGTCCGCCTCGTCAGCTTGGGCACGCGTATCGGGCATGGCGGCATTATTATCTCTGGCCCGAGGGGCAGCTAAGCGGGATACCCGACGGTCTGCGCGAACAGCACTCGTTGTTCCGGGCGCAATTTGAACTCCTTCGCCGTGGCCTCCTTGTTGCAGTTGTGGAACCAGGCCGCCAACCCTTGTGAGGCCGCGAACAGATACACGTGTTCATCGAATTCTCCCTTCTGGTTCAAGTGGTCTTTGCTTCATGCGTCTCCGGGCACGGTTCCCACTCGGGAACCCCGGAGCAGCCGCATTTAAGTCCCAACCCCATTCCCTTGTCGAGCCTTTCGGCTACAGCGTCACAGCCGTCACCCGTGCTGGACAATTGTCCTTGGCTCGCATCAACAGCGGGAATAGGTGTGTGCCGACTATTCAAAGCGTGTGTCGCCAGACGCGAAGAATTCACAGGGTTGATTTCGCCGGCCCTTGCCGTAAACTCCTCCGCCAATGAAAACAACTCACATGGGCCGCTTGATTCCCGATGGCCTGCTCTTGACCACGCTGGTCGCGCTTCCGCTGGTCTGCCTCCCCGCCACAGCGGCGCAGCCGGCGAAGACCATCGCCAGCGCGGTGCGGCCATTCGTGGACAGCAACACGCTGGCGGGCGCGGTGATGCTGGTGGCGTCGAAAGACAAGGTGCTTAGCCTCGAAGCGGCGGGCTGGTCGGACATCGCCGCGCACAAGCCGATGAAGACAGACGCGCTGTTCTGGATCGCTTCCCAGTCCAAGCCCATGACCGCCGCCGCACTCATGATGCTGGCCGATGAAGGCAAGGTCAGCCTGGATGATCCGGTCCAGAAGTATCTGCCGGAGTTCAAAGGCCAGATGCTGGCGGTGGAGCGCGATGCCGAGCACGTCCTTCTCCGCAAGCCGGCGCATCCGATCACCGTGCGCGAAGTCCTCAGCCACACCAGCGGACTGCCGTTTTCTTCCCCGATGGAACAACCGACACTCGACGGCCTGCCGCTGCGCGACGCGGTGCGGAGTTACGCGATGGCGCCGCTGCAATTCCCGCCCGGCGCCAAATACCAATACAGCAACGCCGGCATCAACACGGCGGGCCGCATCATCGAAGTTGTCAGCGGGATGCCTTACGAGCAATTCATGGAGGAGCGGCTGTTCAAACCGCTGGGGATGAAAGACACAACGTTCTGGCCCAACGCAAAGCAGGTGAAGCGGCTGGCCAAGTCCTACAAGCCGAGCCAGGACAAGACCGGCCTGGAAGAGACGACGGTCACACAGTTGCGCTATCCGCTGTCGAATCGGGTCAACCGCTACCCGATGCCGGCGGGCGGCCTGTTTTCCACGGCCAGCGACACGGCGCAGTTCTGCCGGATGATTCTCAACGGCGGCGTCTGCGACGGCAAACGCCTCCTTTCCGAGGAAGCGGTCAAGCAGTTGACCAGCCGGCAAACGGCGCCGGACATCAAGGACAGCTATGGCCTGGGCTTTGCTGTGGGCACGGACTGGTGCGGCCACGGCGGCGCCTACGCCACGAACATGCAGATCGACCGCCAGCGCGGTCTGGTCCTGGTGTGGATGGTGCAGCACAACGGCTTTCCGGGCAACGGAGGCAGGAGCCAGGATGCCTTCAAGCAGGCGGCGGTGGCAGCCTTCACGCCGTAGCAAGAAAGCGCCAGGCTCTGCCGCCGGACTGGGAGGCCGTGCTCGTCCCCAGAACACTGCTGGCCCTCAAGAACGACTTCAATCTCAAAATGGAGACGAGCACTTACCAACCTAATCCCTAATGCCCGACACTTCATCCAACGGAACAGCGCCGCCACAAGCCCCGCGAATCACGTCCATTGACGCGCTGCGCGGCTTCGTGATGTTCATGATGATTTTCGTGAACGACCTCGCTGGCGCTGGGAAGATCGTGCCCGACTGGATGGTCCATTTCAGCGACCGCCATCGCGGGGGCAGCGGCATGACCTTCGTGGACCTGGTGTTTCCCGCGTTCCTGTTCATCGTGGGGATGTCAGTTCCCTTGGCGCTTGGTGGGCGCATGGCGAAGGGCGAAGCGGTCTGGAGAACTCTCGGGCACGTCGCCATCCGCACGATGGCCCTGCTGTTCATCGGCATTCTGATGGTTCACGAAACGCCGGACACGGCGGCGCTGGGCTGGTCGGGCGACTGGTGGTGCGTGCTGATGTATCTCTCGGCCATTGCCGCCTTCTGCTCGATCTCGCCGCATCCCTCGGCCCCGGAATTCAAAAGGAACGTTTGGAGAATTGTCAGCTTCTGCGTGCGGTTGGCCGGGCTGGTGATGCTGATCTGGCTGGCGTTTGCCTTTCGGGGCGCGGAGGGTCAGCGCATCATCACACTCGTGCCCTTTTCACTGAACACAAAGTGGTACGGCATTCTGGGACTCATCGGCTGGGCGTATTTGGTCACGTGCATCGTCTTCCTGGTCTTTCGGAGCAACCGCACGGCGATTCTGGGCTGCATGGCCCTGTTGCTGTGCTTGTTCGTCGCGGACAGGAAGGGCGTGTTTGACAGCTTTTGGCTCCACAGAATCGTGGGGATCGGCGGAACGCTCGGCTCGCAGGCGGCCATCGCTGTGGGCGGCTTGCTGCTGGGTTCGATGCTCACCGCCGCCGACATGACCGCCTTGAGAGCGCGCACGCGATTCACCTTCTGGTTCGCCGCCGGTTGCGCCGCCGCCGCGCTCCTGCTGGGCCGGGCCTATGGCATCAGCAAGAACCAAGCGACGCCGCCGTGGTGTCTCTGAGCCTGCGCCATCACCGCCGCCCTGTGGTATGTGCTTTATCTGATTTCTGACGTGCGCCCGGTGAATATCATTTCGCGACCCCTGGCGCTGGCGGGACAAAACGTGCTGCTCGCGTACCTGATCTCAGAAATGTTGCCCGGCTTGCTGGATGCGCTGCGCTTGGGCGGCGCGTATGGCCATCTGGCCGCGAATCTTCCGTCCGCCATCGCACGCTCGGCGCTCTGCGCAGTGCTCATCCTGCTCGTGTCCACCGGCTTGAACCGGATCGGGTTCCGGCTCAAACTCTGACGCCTGCCCGAGCCGGCGCAAGAACGGGCCTCGAGGATCACTTTCAAGGTCTTGGGCCGCCAGCCTTCCTGTGCGGTGATGCTCCCGCCCAGATAAGCCAAGGACATCTGCCGGCTGGGATGCGTCCTGTTGGGCCGGGAAAAGCTGGTGTCACGCCCGCTCCGGCTGCTCGGTCTTGGGGTCTCCACCCTGCGGGAACCCAGTGGCCAGCAATTGGTGCTGCTTTGACGCCCACTTGAATTTCCACAGTTCTGGAGTACACATTCACGATGCGACACAACCTCTTTCCAATCCTTGCCATTATGGCGACTTTGAGTGCAAAAGGCGAAATCATCTCCCGACCGGTCGAATACAAACAAGGCGACACCGTCCTGGAGGGTCTTTCAGTTTACGACAACGCAATCCAGGGCAAGCGTCCTGCGGTGCTGGTTGTCCACCAGTGGAAGGGGTTGGGCGACTACGAGAAGAAGCGGGCCGAAATGCTGGCCCGTCTCGGCTACAACGTCTTTGCGGCAGACATCTACGGGCAGGGCGTCCGGCCTCAAACCCCGAGCGAGGCTGGGGCGCAGGCTGGCAAATACAGGAACGACCGCGCCCTACTGCGGGCGCGAGTCCGCGCCGGCCTGGACGTGCTGGCCAGGCACGAACTGACCGACCCCAGGCGCATTGCGGCCATCGGCTACTGCTTCGGCGGGACGGCGGTTCTCGAACTGGCCCGAAGTGGAGCCGACATCGCTGGTGTCGTCAGTTTCCACGGTGGCCTGAGCAGCCCCACTCCGGGGGACGCCAGGAACATCAAGGCCAAAGTGCAGGCGCTGCACGGAGCCGATGACCCGAATGTGCCACCGAAGGAAGTCGCGGCGTTCGAGGAGGAGATGCGCCAGGCAGGGGTGGACTGGCAACTGGTTGCCTACGGCGGCGCGGTCCACTCCTTCACCGACTGGGACGCTGGCAATGACAACTCGAAGAGGTGCCGCCTACAATGAACGGGCTGACCGGCGGTCGTGGGAGGCGATGAAGCAGTTCTTCGCGGAGTTGTTCAAGTAGTTGACGCCACGCCCGGTTCACGCTACAAGCTTCGCAGAATAGCCTTCGTAGCGGCCAAAATATCCCGGCATTTGCGGGGGACAACAATATGCAAACGATTCTGCCATCCGAGTTCAAACGCCAGATGGTCCTGATGCTGGACGGCTCCCCCCATGTCGTCGAGGACATGCACACCAGCGGCACCGCCCAGACCAGGCACAGACTCCACACCCGCCTGCGGCACCTCACGACGGGCCGCATCATCGACCGCGTTTTCGCCGAAAACGAGCGCGTGCCCGTGGCACCGATGGAAACCCGGCGCGCTACGTACAGCTACGCGCAGGCCGATATGCGGGTTTTCATCGATATAGAGACTTTCAATGAGTTCGAGTTCAGCAACGAACAACTCGGGGAGCGCCGCTGGTTTCTCAAGGAGAACGAGGAATATAAAGCCCTGCTGCTCGATGGCAGGCTGATCGACATCGTCTTGCCGCCGCAAATACCGCTCCAAGTTGTGGACACCGCTCCGCCCGCCCGCACCGGCTTGAACACGGCATGGAAGGAGGCGAAGCTCGAAACCGGCCTCCAAATCACGGTCCCGCTGTTCATCGCCAACGGCGACATAATCCGCGTTGACACCGCCGGAAAGAAATACCTGGGCAAGGAAACGTCCGGGCAATAGGCCCGGCTGCTCGCAGCAGCTTGGGTTCTCCCGCTACCCCCGTTTGCCGCTGCCTGCTCGCAGCCCAACTTCACCACGTCCCAAAATGCACGCAGTCACGGCCGTAGCTGGCCTGTCGTTCCGTGGCCCGTGGACTCCGCAACGGCCCCGTTAGTCTCCGGGCTCGGAGCGACTGGCTTACCCGACGACCGGCTCTCAGTCGCCTCGGCTCCGCATCACCAGCACGCCGATGAGCAGGCCCAGGCCGAACGCGACTCCAACCGCCTGGTACGGATGCTCGCGAATGGTCTTGTCGGCAGCCTTGGCGGCGGCAGTGGTCTGGTTTTGCAGGCGTTCGCAAACGGCCTTGGCTTTCTCGATGACGCTTTCCAGTTTTGCCCTCTGTTCACCTTGCTCGGTATCCACACGATTTTGTGCTTCCATAGGTTTTGGTTTGTTGATTCACGTTAGCTCAACCCTCGCACCTTTGCAATACCCGTTCCCCCGTGGTGCGCGACTGCGCGGCTATGTGATTCAGCTTGGGGCTTGACGGCGCCTCCAGGGACGCAGCTTCTGAGGTTCGAGTCTCCGCTACCTGCCCGGAGCCTCCCGGAGCACCAGCAAGGCGTCCTCCCAGCCAGCAGGCCGCTCGAACATCCGCTTCCCCGCCCGGTCCATGGAGCCTTGGCCCGTCTGGGCCTCGCCGGTCGCGGGGTTGAACCAACGCCAGCGAAGGCCCGGCGGGAAGCTGGACATCTCGATGGTGATGGCCGGATTGTCCGGCAGGTAGGCCACGGCCAGGTCGCCCGTGGCGGACCTGGCCAGCACCATGCGCTTCGCCGGGTCATCCGATTGGTTCAAAATCAAGTCGTGGCGCGGTTCCAGCCGCCACCAGTCCAAGCCCCGGAAGAACTCGGCCATGTGTTTCATTTCGGTCGAGGACGGGCGATTCATGGCAAAGCGCCAAGTCCAGGGCGTGGCCTGCGGGTCGCTCTGGGCGTTGGTGAGTCCCCAGTTGAACAGGCCCGCGCAGCCATAGGTGTAGCCCGCGCAGCCGGAGAGCAAGCTCCAATACCCGCAGCTTCGCGGCAGGCGCGGCATCTGCCCCTGGTTGAACTCGCAGTCGTAGCGGGATTCCATGTTGATGACCGGCTTGGGCGGCTGGTGGTTGTAAGCGGCCAGACTGCACTCGACGGCGGTGCGGGCGGCGATGTCCGCCCCCAACGGCTTCCCGCCCCAGCCCGCGCCGCTTTGCAGGCCGCAGAAATCCAGATACGGCTGGTCGTAGTAGCGTCTGGCGGCGGCCAGGTCGTTGGGATGCTGCGTGATGAGGTGCGGGGTGGAGGATTCGCGAATTGTTCGGCCCACGGCATCGCCCAGTTCGAGGCAGGGGCTGTCGAAGCTCGGCGAGAAAATCACGAAATTGCCCATCAGCCGGGCGACCAGATACCGGGCGAACTGCTGCGCGGAGGCAGGGTCAGGGTATCGCTTGACCGGCTCCATCAGTCCTACGACAAGCACCATCAAGCCCTGTTCGTTCGCCATCTGCACCTTCCCTTCATACTGCTTCCAGTAGGCCGGGTTGGGTTGGCCGAGTCCCGCGCCCAGGAATGGCGCGTTGCCGTACACGTCTTTCCTGCTGGCCCAGTCGCTCGCACAAAAGACCTGCAACACCGTGAACTGTTTGTCGCGCCGGTCGCGGAGGTAGGTCTGCCAGTCCTCCAAGCTCGCGTTCATCGGGGCCGCCCAGGGTGTGTCGCCAATCCAGAGGAAGGGCGTGCCATCGGCGTGCGCCAGAAAGCGGCGGTTCTCCGCCACCCGCAGGTCGCCGTGCCGGCAGAGCGGGTTCGAGCCGGAATAGGGCGCGACCTCGACCGACCCGCTGCGGTTGTGCAAACCCGCATTGCTGGTGTCCGAACAAATCGTCTGCCACGTCCATTGGCCGGGTTCGGGAAACAGGCAGCGGATTCGGAAGGAGTTGCTCCCGTCCCAGAAGCCTAACCCGTTCATGCTTTTCTCATTCGGCCCCCGGTAGCTGACCTTGAGCGTCACGGTGTTCGGGTTGGGATACGCCGCCGTACTGGTCAAGGATTGTTCCCAGCGCGTCCAGGTGCTGGCGGCGGCCCGGCAGGTCGTCGGCAATAAGAAGCAGGCCAGCAGGAGAGCGTGGAAGATGGTGGTGCTCCGCCCATTGCCGCGCCGATTCGCCGGGAGAGGTTGTCCGCAGGGAATCACAACGCAGAATGCGATGAATAGCCGTTTTTTCAAACGGTGATGGAGGGTGGCTCCCGTTCGTCAATCCAGAGCTTTTGCGAGTCTCCCCAAATACTTGTTGGGCGTCAGCTTGTGCGCTGCCGACAGTGCTTCCACTGCTTTGCTCGTTAATCGGCATTCTCCCTTCTCTATTCTTCGGAGTTGCTTCCCGCTTATGCCGGAGATGTCCGAATAGCCGAGCCCAGCCTGCTCTCGCGCTTTTCTGACTGCATCACCATAACGAACATTGAATTCGTGACTTTTTTGACGTGCTTTAAGTGCTGATTCTGGATTGACAATCTGCTCCAGTTGTTCCCAGCCAAGATGCACGTCCAGCTTCGGCCAGTAAATAAATGAGCCGTCCGTGTCAATTGTGAAGTCCTCAATGGCGGACCGAGCCTCGTGTTCAAAACTTGGGATTTTCACGATTGGAATCTCAAGCCGACGAAAGTCGGGAGAAATAACCCGGAGAGTGTCCCTCTCCATTCTGGCGTCGAGAACACGGTCCAGGTTGTCTTTTGTTTCAAGAATCGAGGCCAGACGCTGCAAGATTTTGCCAGCATATTCTGTTTTGCCACCGCCCCACTGCAAATCTGCAACGTAAAAGCGATGCGGGGAACGTATTTGAAGGCTGGTGAGACGTGAGGCCAAGGTGTCGCTGGACTGACCTTCGTTGAAGACAAGCAGCCTCGGCGTCGGGGATGCCTCCTCTCGATGCCATGCAGCAGATTACGAGCAAGAGGGACATGTTGCAAGCAGTACTTTCAGGAAAATGTCCATCGCGGCTTTGACTAAACCGTTGCGCTCTCAGGACGAGCTTGCGAGCATTCGGCCATGCGAGTGCGCCGCGTCGTGTGGATTGTCCTGGCGAGCCTGGCAGCGGTTCTGGTCGTTGCGGGCCTGGGGTTCGGCTCCGTCTGGCTTTACCTGCACCCCCATATCGAGCGGACCAACGGCGTGGAGTATGGGCAGCGGCAGGGCCGCAAGTTGGCGATGGATGTCGTGCGGCCCGCCAAGCCGAACGGCATCGGGGTCATGGTGATGGTCAGCGGCGGGTGGAAGTCTTCAACTCCAGGCTCATTCCCGCCCTGGATGGCTGCGCCCTTGCTGCGGCGGGGCTACACGGTGTTCGCCGTCTATCACGTCTCCCAGCCGGAGGCCACCGTGATGGAAATCGCCGAGGAGGTGAACCGGGCCGTGCGCTACATCCGGCACCATGCCAGAGACTACGGTGTGGACCCGCAACGACTTGGCGTGACCGGAGGAAGCGCCGGAGGTCATCTGAGCCTTTTGCTGGCGACGCGGGGTGGTCCAGGACCAGCCGACGCCGCCGACCCGGTTGACCGCGAGAGCAGTGCGGTGGAAGCGGTCGCGATTTTCTTTCCGGTGACCGACCTGCTGAACCTGGGCAGTTCGACAGAGAACCCAGGGGACGGCGGCCCGCCCAAGAGTTTCGTCAAAGCGTTTGGGCCGCAGTCCACCAACCTGGCGGTGTGGAAAGTCATTGGCCGCGAGTTGTCGCCCATTTATTACGTCCGCTCAAACCAGCCGCCCACCCTGATTTACCACGGCGACGCCGATACTCTGGTGCCTCTGGACCAATCGGAACGGTTCCAGACCGAGGCGCGGAAACGAGGCTGCACGGTTGATTTGGTTGTCCACCATGGCGGCGGCCACGGGTGGCCGAGCATGGTCTGGGACATCCGACGCTTTGCGGATTGGTTTGACCGGTACCTGCGCCGGTGACTATGCGGACTCTCGCCGATTTGGGTGCTTGAGCCGGAGAAGGGGAATGAAGACGGTTTCGGTTCTCGAACAGGCTGGAAAACAAAAAAGCCGTTCCGCAGCTCACGGAAAGACAATTTGGGTTTCCTCAGCAAACCCAGTGCGAAAAAACCCAGTAAACATTGGCCGTAATCATTATTATTTAAAATTGCTCTGTTTGGTGCTGTGTGCCTGGTGGTCGGGTATTGTGCCGGGCATTATTCGGTTTCGTATATGCCGGCTTTGAAGAGGGCAGACAATATCTTTATCGAGAGGCTGCCTTCAACAGCTCACCACGGGGCGAACATCATGGCCTTCACTAGAACAAACTCGGTGGTCACGACGTTCTGGGAACTTCAAGGGGAGGAAATCGGCGCTTCGAGTAATTGGGTTTTGAAAGCGGATATGTCCAATGAACTTCCGAGGGCAATCGTTGTGAGAACAAACGTGGTCTATGCTGTGCCGTCGGGCTATAAGGTCTTCTCGAACGGGTCGAATTACGTATTCCGAGGAGGGCCTGGGGTGGGGTATCCCCGTTCGCGCGAAACCTTCCCCTCTCAAGAGGCAGTTGTGCGAGCGGCTTGGCATTCCTATAACCAGCGCGAGGAAGCGGGTAAGTAGGGGTTCCGATAGCAAATGCGAAAAATCCAACGAACTAGCCATCTGAACACCAGGAATCGGCGGATTTCCCCGTTTTACAGGTGAGTTGGTGGGTTGCGAAGCGCCAGGGGGCCAGGCCCCGGCAGCACCCTGACCGGGAGTTCTGGGGCTGCTCGATGTGCGCGAAGACGAAGCCCGGCGGCATCCGCCGGAAGGAGTAGCCCGGCCACCGTCCGGCACGCTACCGAGAAGCGGTCGGGTACGGTGACGGGTCGCACGCGCACGGATTGGCCCCGTACAAGGCCAGGGACACCTCCAGGCAGCACGGACCAGCGCAACGGGGCCAGCGGCCGGGGCAGCGGCGGCGGTCCAGGCGCATCGGTGAACGTTAGGGCCGACCGGGCCATCCCGGCGGCTCTGGCCCCGCGCCGCAATACAGCGTCGTTGCGGAATCCTTACGGCGAGAGCACCACTCGATAAAACCGTTGCGGGCCGTTCGTGAGGGAGTCTATGGCACTGAGCGTCGCTCCGGTTGCGGTGACCGCGCTGCCCAGGTTGGTCCAGTTGCTCGACCCCAAGTCGGAAGTGTACTGCAACTGATACGTCCCTCCAGCTTCCGTGCTCCAGGTCAGACTCAGCGTGCCGTTGGTCAGGGTCACGGCCTGGAACTCCGGCTCAATGGTCAGCCGGAAAAGGGTGCCCCAGTAGCTCGTCCAGCCGATATCAGTGGTGCCATACAAATAACCGTCGCTGCCTTGCACCAGCCCATCGGGACTCCCGCCATCATTGCCGCAGGTGAAGGAATACAAAGTGGTGAACGCCCCATTGGTGTTGATTTTGAACACGGTGCCCGGAACACAACTCCTGCAATCGGCACCGTAAGTCGTGCCATAGACACTGCCATCGCTGCCATGCACCAGCCCGCCACTGGGAAATGCGCCATCATTGCCGTTTGTGAATGAATGTAAAGTGGTCAGCGCCCCAGTGGCGCTGATTTTGAACACGGTGCCAAGACCATCACCCCCGTTGAGATTGGTGTTGCCGCCGCTTCGAGTCGTGCCATAGAAATAGCCGTCGCTGCCCTCCACCAGCCCGCTGGGATTCCTGCCATCATTGCCACCAGTGAAGGATACAAACTGGTCGCTCCATTGGGGCTGATTTTGAACACGGTGCCGTAGCCGTAAGTTCCGAGAGAAACGTTGTAGTTCGTTGTGCCGCCGGAGGAAGTCGTGCCATAGAAATTGCCGTCGCTGCCTTGCGCCAGCGCAGCCTGGGGAAATGCGCCGTCATTGCCGCCACTGAAGGAATACAAACTGGTCAGCGCGCCATTGGTGTTGATTTTGAACACCGTGCCGTAGTTGTTCGTGCCGCCCCATCCTGCCGTGCCATAGAAATTGCCGTCGCTGCCCTGCACCAGCCCACCGGGACCTGCGCCATCGTTGCCGCCGGTGAAGGAGTACAAACTGGTCAGCCCCCCATTGGCGCTGATTTTGAACACGGTGCCACAGCCGTAAAAAAGTCCCACATCTACGTTGAAGTTGGTGATGCCGCCGCCTGAAGTCGTGCCATAGAAATTGCCGTCGCTGCCTTGCACCAGCCCACCGGGACCTGCGCCATCGTTGCCGCCGAAGGAATACAAAGTGGTGAACGCCCCATTGGCGCTGATTTTGAACACGGTGCCATTGTTGTTGGTGCCGCCGCCTGAAGTCGTGCCATACAAATAACCGTCGCTGCCTTGCACCAGCCCATCGGGACTCCTGCCATCATTGCCGCCGGTGAATGAATACAAAGTGGTTAAGACCGCCGCGGCCTGTGTTCCAAAAACCGGCAGCGCGAGCGCGGCTGCCCAGAGCAGTCGTGTGAGGAGAGCCACGACCGGCCTCCTGCCGGACACCGGCTCGGTCGTTGCGAAGGTTTGGGAAGTGCGGTCGGTGAGAACCCCGAATATGGCTTTTGTTGTTTTCATAGGCATCTTCATCGCGCCCGGAAACAACATGTCCATATCCGCCCCGGCAAGGCTCTAGCCTCGCCGGGGTTGAACAGCCGTCCCCGGCAGCAAACAATGGACTTTATCTGACGGCTACCGTTTTCCATCTTTTCTTCTGCCAATGCAAGCGAAATGTCATCGATTTCGCAAGGGGGCACGGTTTTAGAGGCAGGGCAGGAACTTGGTTTTTTTCCAGACCACTATCCTGCATCCTGGTGGTCCGGGTCTCCCAACTCAAGGCAAAGCGTGGCCCTGAGGCCGCCGCCACGCCCGCCGGCATGCCGCCGCTCACGTCGCCGCAGCACCATTCATACCCCACGGCATCCCGGCCATCGTCCGGGTTCGGCGGAAAGTAATCCGTGTTGTCTCCGGTGTACATGTGCATGGCATCCATGAGCTGTTTGGCGTTGCTCATGCACGTGGCGGCCTGCGCGCGGGCCTTGGACTTGCTCAGGGCGGGCAGCAGCATTGCCGCCAGGATGGCGATGATGGCGATGACGACCAGCAGTTCGATCAGTGTGAAGGACGAACGATGGTTGATGTGCCCGACTGCTTGTGAACCGGGGTCCGGCGGTCGCCGGGGCCCTTTTCCGGCAGAGGCATTGGCGGTCCGTTTCATGGGTTTGAGTTTCCTGTTCGTTTCGGTGTTTGCCCGCGCCTGTTCGTGCAACCTGAGTCAAGGCCCCACCTTACACCTGCCCCGCCCCTAATCCAAGGCAAATTATGGGCGAAACGGAACATCCCGGTAAAGCCCGACCTCCTCGAAGGGGATCGGGTCGAAGCCAGGGCGGTTCAACTGGAAGCTTGCCGGCTCCCAGACAAACTCATCATCGCCTAATGTGGCGTTGTCTTTGGCGTCAAGGTTCTGAGGCGCGCGGCGAAGCAGTTCTCCGCAGCGCCAGCCCAGGTTCCGGCGGACGTAGTTCCGGTTGGCGTTTTCGGCCAGGTGGGCCAGTTCGGGATAGCGTTGCTCGTAAAGCGCCCGATCAATCTGGCCGGAATTCAAGGCCCTTCCGACATAGTCCCGCCAGCGATTTGTGTCCCAGGGCGAACAACTCACCATGGCCGCGCAGTTGATGAAGATGTTGTTCTCGATCACGTTGTCTTTGCCCCCGTGGATTTGCACCCCGCCAAAACCCAGTTTGCCCGCCGAGCAACGTTCGAAGACGTTCCCGCAAATCACGGTGCCGCAGATGGCGTCATCCAGGCGGATGCCGGCCTGGCCGCACTTGGGCTGCTCGCCGGCGCCGCGCCAGTTGCCGATATGATGGAAGTAATTGTGGCGGTACACGTTGCCGCGGTACGTCGGGTTCCCGAACATGTCCGCCGCTCCCTGGTCGTCGGATTCCGTCACGGCGCTATACACTTCGTTGAACTCCACCACGTGATTGTTCCCCTCGACGCGCATGGCGCTGCTCCTGATGTCATGCATGCGGTTATGGGCGATGCGGTTGCCAACCCCGTCCAGGACCAGCGCCGGGGTGTAAGTGTGGTCGATCCGCGACAAGTCATGAATGTCGCAGTTCTCCAGAAAATGACCGCCGGGTTCGAGGGCCCTGCGGTCTCCGCCGGTTATGACCGTTCCTCCACGGCCCATCGAATAGATGTCGCAGGAACGCAACCCGTGCTGTTGGCCGCCGGCAATTTCAATCCCGTTTCCGGCAAAATACCGCACCGTGCAGCCGGCAAACAGGCAGTGCGCCCCGCCGCCCACATGAATGGCATCCGCGCTGCCGAGCTCCCAGGTGAGACCGCAGAAGGACACCCACGACACATTCTCCAGTCGCAGCATCGGCGCAGCGAACTGACTCATCTCGATGGCGGCTTTGCCCGGGTCGGCGGGCGGGTAGAGGAGCGCCCGGCCGCGCGCGCGGTCCAAATACCACTCGCCCGGCGCATCCAGCTCGCTCAGGGCGTTGACGGCATAGAACGGAGCGCCGACGCTAAATCCATAGGAGTGCCAGGGTTGGGCGAGGGTGATCAGCCGTTGTTCGGGATCGATGCTGGCCACGCGTTCATAGGAATCGGCCCAGTCCCAGAACCAATATCCGTAGAGCAACAGATCCGGCTCGGCTGCCCATCGGCGGGGCCGGTCGCCCTGGTAGAAGAACTTGCCGGTCTTACTGCCCTCGCGGTCGTAGCCTTTGGTGCCATCCTTGACGGCCACCGCACTGATGCGCAGGAACCCTTCGTTGGGTCCGCGCGCCAGAGTCATGGCCCGGCCATCGAAGAACAGCTCGTGCGCCGGATGCGTGCGAAAACCATTGCCGCTGGCGAACCCGCCGAGTTTCAGGGGCAACAGGTTGGTGACCCCGCAGGCCCTCAAATCCGCCACCCAAGATCCGGGGGCGCGACTCCGCCGGAATCTGCGGGTAGCCGTCCGAGTCGGACAACGGGCGCCAACCCGTCACACGGGTTCCCCCGCGAAAGCTCGGCTTTTCGCCCGGCGCCGCCCGGAACACCACCGGGGCGGCTTCGGTCCCCGAATCGCCCTCCGCCAGCGAGAAGGTCCGCGCCACGCTATATTCGCCGCCATGCACGAGAACCTCGACGCCGCCCTTGGGCAGGGGCCCATTCCGCCGCCATGCGCGGATTTCATCTCGCGCCCGCTCGAGGCTGCCAAACGGGTGGGCCGAGGTCCCGTCGCCTCTCTCGCTGCCGCTGGCTGAAACGTGCAGGGTCAAGCCCGGCGAAGGCCAGGCAGGCAATGACAGACGCGTCCGGGCATTCTCCCGGAGAGGCAAAGGGACCGGCGAGCGTTCGGCGCTCGCCTCAGACGGGGCCGCCTCGCCAACAGCCGCCAGCCAGAGGCCAACCCCGACCAAGACAAACGGCCACGGTGTCGCGGACCTGAGGCCTATCTCAGAAGTGCTCATGAATTTCCTAGACTGGGACAAGCATGAGTATTCGGGCGGCGGTGATCAACCAGATTTGGGTATATTAGACGGTTTCCACCGTTTGGTGCTTTTGGGATTGCAGGGCGGCGGTGAAGAGGCGGTGGCTCAGAGCGGCTTCGGCGAGGGTGGCGCAACCGGCAAAGCGCTTCGGGGCGCGGCCCTCGACCAGTTCATGGAGGAACGCCGCCCACATCTGCAGGATGGCGTCCGAGAAACCAAACTCAAAGATCGGGCCGGTGATGGTCGGGAACGCGGTCTCGTGGCCGGTCTGGATGGAGCCCCAGACCTGTTCGCCGCCCGTGTAGTCGAGCCAGTCGAGGCGTTTCGGGTCTCGAGTGGAAAAGCGGGCGGAGAGCTTGGTGCCGAGGATTTCGATGTACCAGGTGTTTTTCTGGCCGGGAGCGATGCGCTGCAGCTTGAGGGTCATGGGGAACAGTTCCCCGCTTGTCGGATCCTCCGCCTCGCAGAGAAGCGTGGCATTGTCCCAGGTTCGGCACGGGACGCGCCCGCCTTTGCCGTCGGGGCGTTCCTTGACGATGTCGGACAGGACGGCGCGCACGTTTTTCGGGGTCCACCCGGCGCGGAAAGGCAAGGCGCAGACGTGCAGCCCCAGGTCGCCCATGACGCCATACTCGCCGTTGAACTCGATCATGCGTTTCCAGTTGATTGGCTTGGCGGGGTCAAGGTCGCTGGAGTGAAGGAAGCCGGCATTGACTTCGATGATGCGGCCGAAGGCCTTGCGCTCGAGGGCATCGGCGATGCGCTGGACGGCCGGGAAGAAGACCCATTGGGAGGCGCAGCGCACGAAAACTTCCGGGTGGCTCGCCGCGCTTGCCTCGATGGCGCGATTGGCCGCCAGGTCGATGCCGACGGGTTTCTCGGCCATGAGATGTTTGCCCGCTGCGATGGCCGCGCAGCAGACCTCCTGGTGCAGATGGTGGGGCAGGGCCATATACACCGCCTCGACTTCGGAGTTCGCCAGGATTTGCCGGTAATCGTGCGTGAATTGGCGGATGCCGGGGAAATTCCGGCCGAACCACTCGAATGCGCCGGGACTGCGATTGCAGAGAGCGACGATCTCCGGCCGGGCGGAGGGTTTCAGGAGGTGGCACCAGCGGGCGGCGGCGCTGGCAAACTCGCGGCCCATGAGACCGGCGCCGATGATGCCGAAGGGGAGGGTTTTCATAGCCTTAACAGGTTTTTCAATGGATTGAGTGATGAATGACGAATGACGAATGACGAATGACGAATGACGAAAAGAGTCACGTGTATCAAGTTTGGCATGGGCCTCCTGGCTTTTGCCTCTTGCTTCCATGATTCATGATTCCCCTCATATGGTGGTTGGCCGCTTCTGCATTTCGTCATTCGTCATTCGTCATTCGTCATTCGTCATTCGTCATTCGTCATTCGTCATTCGTCATCCCCGCGCTTGCGCGCGAGAACAGCATCGATCAAGCGCCGGGCATTGTCATGGAAGATGGCCTCGATCTCGGACCGGGCGTTGATGCCCAGGTCCTGGCAGGCCAGTTTGAGGGCGCGCAAGTCTTCATACATAAAAAGCGTGTACCGGGCTTCGATCTCGGCGGCTTCGCGCTGCCGGTTGAGGTGGAAGGGATGGCTGGTCCGGTTGAGGTAGGAGCGGCCGCGGTATTGGCGGCGGCCGCGCATAAACAGGACGGGGTTGTCGGAGCCGTATAGAATGCG
The DNA here is from genome assembly GCA_963749495.1 of uncultured bacterium. GTDB lineage: Bacteria > Verrucomicrobiota > Verrucomicrobiia > Limisphaerales > UBA8199 > CAVQND01. The sequence continues at coordinate 205,721 of CAVVMW010000005.1, read as the reverse complement.
CTGCGGGCCGAAGTGCTGGAGGGCGATGCGATGGCAGGCGGGGTTCAGGACGGCCGAGGTATCGAAGAAGAGGCCCGGGTCGTCGGCGAACTGGGGCAATGCCTCGATGGCATGCGGTTCGGTGTAACAGCGGCCAAGGTGGGCAATGACCAGGACAATGTCCGGGTAGCGGCGGCGGATTTCCCGGACCTCGCGGATGTTGTCGGGGTGGCCAAGCCGGGAGGCCTTCGGGACGTGCAGGGTCACCCAGGCCCGGCGGTCATTGAGGACTTCGAGCAGGTGGTGAGGCAGGAAATCGAAGATGCCGGCTTCGAGGTGCGCGTCACGGGTCTCGCGGTTAGGGCTGATGAGCGAGTAGTAGGGCTTGACGCCGAGCACGCCCGGCGCATCCAGCAAGGCAGCCATCTTGTCCTGGGTCCACTGCGGGCGAATGACCGCCAGGCTGAACCAGCCGCGTTTCGGGCACTCCTCGTGGAGGCAGGCATTGCCGGCATCGAGATCGAAATCCAGGTCGGGCATGCCGAAGGCCAGGCAACTGAAGTCCCGGTTTGGGAATACGGTGCGAAAGCAGCGTTCGGCGGCGGAGGCCTCGATTGGCTCGAAGACCTCGTTGACCCAATACTGCTTGCGCATGGCCTCAGTCATGGGAACCAGGCGGTGCGCCGGATTGGCGATATGAGTGTGCGCGTCGAGGATACGGCGCGGAAGCCAGTCCTCGAGATGCTCGACCCAGAAGGCCCGGTCCGCATCCGTGTAGCTCCAGACGAAGTAGAGGGGCACGTCATTCATGGGCGGACTCCGGGTCAAAAGCGCAGGGACGCCAGATAACTGCGATAGAGGTCCTTGTAGAAGGGGGCGTTGGCGCCGGGGGCAACCTGGCGAGCGGCGGGGATCATCGCCTCGGCCAGGCCGGTCAACGACGCGCCTGGCTCAAGCAAGCCCCGAGCAACAATGGCTGCCCCCAGCAGGCTGGATTCGCTGCTGGAAAAGCAGCGCAACGGCAGGCCGGTCACATCGGCCAGAAGTTGCGGCGTGACGCGGCTTGCCGCCGCGCCTCCACACAGGCTCATCCATTCAATGGGCTGGCCCGCCTTTCGCAGGAAATCCAGATGGCGATTCAACTCGCAGGCCAGTCCTTCGACCACCGCGCGGAGAACGTGAGGCGCGCCATGCGAGAGTTGGAGGCCGGAGAGACGCCCGCGAACACCCGAGGGCAGGCCGGAGGCGCCAAACGGGGTCATGAACGGCCAGAAGAGCAAGCCATCGCTCCCGGGGGGGACGGATTCCAGGAGTTGATCGAGTCTGTCCGGGTCCGGGCGAGCAAGGCCCGTCAACTCAAGCGCCCACGTCAAGGCCGAGCCGCCGTTGACCATCGAAATGATCTGGCCCCAAAGACCTTCAACCAGGTGATGGCACACCAGCGCCTCGTCATGGACAGGCACGGGCATTTGATTAGTCGCCGCGAGCAAGACCCAGGCCGTGCCGGTGCCCACCATGACCGCCCCGGCCTTCACCGCCCCGGAGCCGAGCGCCGAGGCATATTGATCGTGCACCGCGGCCGAGACAGGAATGCCCGCCGGCAAACCGGCAGCCCGGGCGGCTTCCGGCAAGAGACGGCCCGCCGGCTCGCGCGGTGAGACCAGCACCGGCAGTTGGTTTGCGGCCAAGCCCAGCCGTTGCAGCAGGTCGCTATCATAGGCACGGGACTTCGGATCGTAGAACAACGTCAGTCCCGCCGACGTGCCATCCTGCGCAGCGCGCCCGCACAACCGGGCGGCAACCAGGTCGCCGACAAAGCCGATGCTATTCGCCGGTGTGATTTGCCCGGGCTGTTGCCGGCCAAGCCGCAGGACCTGCCCGATAGCAAACCCTGAGCGCCCGTGGGCGATGTGCTCCAGGAACCATTTCCGGCCCAACTCCGCGGTGAGGGCGTCGTCAAAGGGGCGTCCGCGCTGATCCAGCCAACTGATGACAGGCCCCAGCGGACGGCGCCCCGCATCGAGCACTTGCATGGCCCCTCCCTGGCTGGAAATGCCGATGGCCTCTACGGCTGCGGCTTCCACGGAAACGACTGCCTGCCGGATGGCCGCAAGCGCGGCTTGCCAGATTTCCTCGCTGTCCTGTTCGACTCCGCCGTTCTCGACGTAAGACAGATGGACGGGGCAGGCCCCGCGGGCAAGCGAATGCCCGAGGCGGTCCGTCACGAGGGCCTTTACGTTGGTTGTGCCTAGGTCGAGCGCGAGGAGCATAGGGCCTGAGTGGTCATGAACAGTTAGAGGCGGTTGCAGAATTAACCACAAAGAACGCAAAGATCGCAGAGAAACGCCTTGATTCCCGGCTCTTTGTGTTCTCTGCGTTCTTTGCGGTTAATTTCGCCATTGTCTCTTAGAGTTCGACGTAATCCGCCTCGATCAGGCCGGCGGCCAGACGGAGACGCTGCCGGGCGTCGCCGAAGCAGAACGGCGTTGTGGTGCGGGCCCCCGGCACGGGCGTAAGCGGTGAGAAACTCGCGAACGTCGCGGGCCGGCTTGAGCTTGAAATGAGGCACACAGAGACCCGGCAGCGGGCCGAAAGGCTCGATGACCGCCGGGGCGGCAATAATTCGCCATTTGCCGCCCTGCCCCAGGGTCAACGCCATGAACGTGGCCGGCCCGGGCTCGAAGGTCGTAACGAGGGCGAGTTGGCGATCGCGGGTCCGGGTAATGGGCACTGGCCGGGCGACGAGGGGCACCTTGCGGCCTCGCGGCGCCATCGCGACATTGGCCTCCCCCATGTGGCTCATGAAAAGAGTGCCGCCATCGAAGTCGATGGTAAAAACCTCCGTGAAGCTCGCCGGTGGTCGCAGCCAGTTGAAGAATGCCGTCGCGGCGGCTGCAATCAGGTCCCCTTCACCCCCAAAACCGATGCCCTGGGCCATGAGACGGCTGGCAGCCACAAATGGCAGGGTCGAGGTGCGTTCGTCATCCCCAAAAGCCATGAACTGGTAGGTCAGCGCGTCCAGACGGTAGCCGCGCACCATCCCCCGCAACGCCAACTCGGCTCGGGCGGTGCATTCCAGGTCGAAATCGGTCAAGTCCGGTGCGAGCGCATAACTGCGCCGGTATTCCTCGACCAGGCTGGCAAGCTCGGCGGGGTCGGCGGCAAGAGAACGCTTCACATATTCCTCGACGGTGAGATTGGTCCAGGAGCAACCGAGCGTGGAGACCATGTAAGTGGAATCCAGGGCAAAGTCCCCCATGCCGGGAAAGGGGTAGCCGATCAGGCCAATCCGGGCTGAGCGCAGACGGCGCACGGCTGCCGCCGCAACGAAGAAGTCGGCCAACTCGCCAAGCCCCTGCGCATCCTCCGGGTGGCCGGTCACATAATAAAATCGGACGCCGGCGCGCACCAACACGTTGGCCAGATCCTGCGTCCCGTGCACACCATGGTTCTCAATCATGGCGGCGACGGTGAACGAAGGGTCCACCGCCCTCAGTTCCTGGGTATTCCAGATTACGATCGGCAGGCGAGTCCGCTGCAACGCAGGCAAGGCAAGCTGGCTGGGCGAGTAAGTCAACAGCAGGACCAGCAGGGCGTCTGCTCCGGCGTTCTCGAACTGCCGGACCGCGTCCTCGATGGCCTCGCGCTGAAAGACCGCCCTGCTGAAGAGGAGGTCAGCGTGCAGTTGCAGCGCCGGGAGCACCGCCCGGCGCACCCAGGCCTCGCGGGATTCACGCAGGCCCGGAACCAGAGTCTCGTATAGCTCCAGGGTCAGGGCCAGAAGCCCGATTTTCGGGCGCACAGCGGTGTTCATAGTTTGCCTTTCGGGCTATTGGCCGGCCTGGTATTCGTTGGCCCGGAGCACTTTTCTAAAGCTCTCCAGGACGAAATCGACAACGGTATCGTGGGCCAACAAACCGAGCTTCGTCAAGATCGTGCTGTGGCCCTCATGATAGGCGTGGACTCGAGTCCAAAGCCCGGCTTCCAGCAGCCGCCGATGGAACTGCCTGGCTTGTTCCACGTGCCGGAACTTCAGGCCGGCGAGGTGCGCGCGGCCCTGGGCGCGGAGCAGCGCCCCAGGGAACTCGGCTGCCAGCGACTCGAAGCCGCTGTGAATGCGCCGGCCCATCTCGCGGATGCGTTGGGCCTGCTCCTGGATTAACTCCATCGAGCAGAGGGCCACGAACGCAGGCAGGGACGCCGAGCCGTTGGTGCTGATGGCATCGTACTGCTCCAGCACATCATGCCGTTGGCGGAACAGGACGCCCGACAACGGGTGGAAGCCGGCCGTCATGCCTTTGCCCAGGACAACCAGGTCCGGCTGCAAGCCGAGCCGGCGGAACTCGAACACCTCCGGCTGCCAGAAGCCGGTCTGGATTTCGTCCAGGCACATCAGCGCCCCCGTCTCCCGGCACCGGCGTTGCGCCAGGCGCAGGTATTCCGCATCCACGGCAATGGCTTCGCGGTTCATCATGATCGGTTCGGCCCAGAACCCGGCCAGCCGCGCGCCGTGCGTGTGGAAGGCCTTCTCCAACGCCGCGGGCTCGTTGGGCGGCAGCAAAACGACCTCAAACGGCCGTGGCATGCCCGACCACATGCCCCGCATGAATTGCGGCACCATGTCTGTGCCGTGGTAGTTGCCATCCAGGACCGCGATAACGGGAACCGCCTGCCGGCCGTGTTCGCGCTCAAAGACCTTGAGCTGAATCTTCAGCGCGGCGGCACAGGCCACCGAACCGGTGCACACACCCAGCAACACCGTATCCAAGGGATCCGTCTCGCCCGGCGCATTGCCCACAGCCACGAGCCGGTGCGCCAGCCATTTGAGCGGCGCCTGGGGGATATTCGAGTGATTGTCCCAAACCACCCCCGCCCGGCTGGCGGCTTCGATGGCCCCGCACAGTTCGGGGTGATTGTAGCCCCAAGCCATTTGGTAATGGCCTGAGGTGCAATCCAGGAACAGCCGCCGCTGCTCGGTGATGTAGAAAAGACCGCGCCCGACCAGGAAATCGTCGGCCGGCCCTTTCTGGCTGCCGCCGTAGGAATCCTGCAGCGCCGCCTTGTCGATGGGTGAAAAGGGCGGCACCTCGGCAACGGTGCGCCCCACCTGCCCCAGCAAACAGGCAGTGTCATGACCGTCCAGAAACCGCAGTCCGGCGGCCATGGCGGCAGTGATGTCCGGCCCCGATGGGCCAAGGACCTTGGCGAGTGACAATCGAGCGTTCATACGTGGCGCGTTAAAAGGCTATCTCAATGGGGCGGGGTTTCAAGCCCGCCGATGATGGCGGCTTTCCAGCCGGCACACCTGCCCGGTACCACCATGACATGCATGGCCAGGCCCAACGCTGGCATCCCTGATCCATCCCGAAGGGATCGGAGTCATTCAGCCCAGGATTGCGCGGAACGCGCTACCCTGGGTCACGCCGCCCCTGTGCAACTACCCTGAGCGGTTTGAATCGCCGCTGAAACCCTCTCCAGGAACCGACCCCGAGCCCGAAGGTTTTGGAGTGCGGCAGTCCTCTGCCGCTTTCGCGTCCCAACCTCTGGGTTCGAAAAAGCGGCAGAGGCGGGCCTGACCCTGCAGAGGCGCGGTTGAACATGGGGAAAATCTGTGGGAATTTGTGGGAATTTCTGGGAATTTGCCCGAATTTGCGTTGGTTTGCGGTAATCTGCCGCAATGTGCCGGAGTCGCGAGGGTTCGCGGGCATGGGGGTTCATGAACTCTGTGGCCCTCCTGCGGTGGCCGGCCTGTAGGGGTCCTAGAGTCCTTGAATTTCAAAACATGGTGCAGAAAGGTCAAGTTTGTGGCACGGGCATCCTGCCCGTGGTTGCTTGGGCAGGATGCCCAAGCCACGGTCTGAGGCCCCGCCTCGTTAGGTGGTCTGTTGCGTAAACGGAGGGCACTCATGGTTGGGGCGGGTTGGGGGCGGGCGCTGGTGATTCCGCGGCGGGGCCGGCATCGGCATTGAGGCGTTGCCGGACGCGTCCACTCAAGAGCCTGTATTCCTCCAGGAGATCGGGGTAGGCCTCGAGCACGCCGGCGAGTTCGTCCAAGGCGGCCGCGATTTTCTTCTGTTGCTCCAGCCGGAGTTTTTCCCAGCGACGGCGGTCGCCCGAGTCTCTGATGTCGGTGGTGATGACGCTCAAGCTGAGCCTGGCATCCTGGGCGATGTCAGCGGAGGCATAGAGGCGGGCGATGGCGGCCTGGCGGAGGCGCTGCCGGTCAAGCTGCGGGTGGTGGGCTTGCAGGATCTGCTCGTCCTGGGCGGTGATCTCGCCGAGGCGTTCCCACTGCATTTGGCGGAACTGCCAGCTCCAGAATTCGGAGAGCTGCGAGTCCCAGCGGAGCTCGATGGCGTAGGCCTCGCGGATGCGGGCGCGAATGGCGGCACTGCTCATGCCGGGCTGCTCGCGCCAAGTCCAGATCTCGGCGCGGTCCTGGGTGGGCAGACGCTTGAGGGTGGTCAGGGGCGGCTCGTTCGGGCCGGCGTGCAACTTTGGTGGGCTGGTGGTCACAGGGGCGCGGCTAGAGTCCTTGAATCGAGAAAGGTGTGGTAAACAGAACAAGTTGTGGAGCCAGCCTATGGGCGGCCCCCTCACCCCTTCCCTCTCCCCCTGGGAGGGGGAGAGGGTGCCCGGAGGGTGGGTGAGGGGGCGGGTCGGATCGGGGGCCTGCCCCATGGTCGGAGGCTACGCGTCGCTAGAGTCCTTGAGTTTCAAAACGTGATGCAGACAGGTCAAGTTTGTGGCACGGGCATCCTGCCCGTGGGGCTTGGGCAGGATGCCCAAGCCACGGTCTGAGGCCCCACCTCGTTAGACAATTCTTTACCGTCATGCGGCAAGTCTGGCCTCGGACGAGCCTGGGCGTCCAAGGACTATGCGGGCTATGACGACTATGCGGCAACTTTCTTTCGCGGAGGCGCATTTTACAAGGCTAAAGGCTGCCCGTCCTCCGTCCCGATCCTATCGGGACTACGGAGGGAGGAAAGGCTAAAGGCTAACGTGAAGACCAGCGCTTCGCGCCGGGCAGAACCGCCAAAGGGCTCGCGGCATGGTGGGAGCGTTGGCGTGCCTGGCTTGGGCCTCGGCTTCGATGCGGTCAGCGCGGCGGCGGTCCAGTTGGAGGGATTGAAAGCTGGAATTTCTCATGGATGCCACTATGCGCCGCCTCCACCGCTCCTGTCCACGGACAGAGCGGACTGTTCGGACAATGCGGAGTTTTTACGCTTGGGCCGGCTATCCATGGGGTGGATTTAGGAGGCCATTCACAATAACATGGACAACGGGCGCGCCGGGATTTTGACCGCTGGCGAGGCGCGAGGGAGGAGCATACCCGCAGCGGTCTGTAACGAGCGAGCAACGAAGCCAGCGGTCAAAAGACCAAGCGAACGTGTTCATGTTATTGTGAATGGCCTCCTTAGGCCGCCCTCGAAACGGCAATCGCGGGTCTTTGTGAATGTCATCGCGCCGATGCCCACCATTCATGAGATGGTACACGGCACCCGGAAACTGAATGCGCAGTTGGCGCGGCATGGTCCATTGTGGCTGCCCCGCCCGTGCTCTCACTCGAAAATGCACAATGTGAGGGCTTGACGCCTTTCTGGCGATAGCCGGCCCAGGTCTGGTCAGACAATGCCTCCCACTGCCGCGTATTGTAGCGTTACTGCTCCAGCCTCAGGAGGACCTCAAAACCCGCCTGCTCGAAGTGATGGTCCGCCGTCAAGGCGGAGCGCACGCCGTGGTCCTCCATGATCACGAACGAAGTGCAATCGGTGAGCGACCACTCCTTGTCGGGTCGGTTGGCAAAGAGTTCCAGCCCGCGGTCAAAAAGCTCGCGGGACGCGGCGATCAACGTCACCTCCTTTCGCCAGCGGAGCATTCGCAGGAAGGACACCACGGTGGCCCGATTGCGCCCCTTTGACATCGCGTCCGTTAATTCCGCCAGTACCCAGTCAGTGGAGAGCAGTGGCTCGGCCAATGCGGCGCTCATCCCGCGCGCGGTGGCGTGCCAGACGTCGCCGGGATTGACAAGCGCCAGGAAATAAGAGGTGTCGGCAAATATCATCGGCTCCTCTTGGGCACGCCGTAGAGATAATGATCGTGGTTCTCGGCCATGTCTGGGGGCAGGCCTTCGGCCGTCCCGGCGAATTCGAGAAGGGCTTCCCCGAGTGTTTGGTGCCGACGCTCGCCGCCCTCGGTTAGTTCCTCCAGCTTAGCGCGAACCAACTCGAGCTCCCGCGCCGTCAATTCAGGCAATTTTTCGATAATTTCTTCCGCGCTCATAGCAAGGTCAGCAAGCGATTGCTCACGCACCCTGAAAGTAGGGCATCCGTGGGCGCAAAGAAAGCGGTTTCTTGTGGGTCACGGGCGGCGCGGTGCCGGGGCGCCCCCAGGAGGCGCCCCGGAGGCGCGAGGGGGCACCCGACGCCGCCCTGACCATTCCGTCTTCTAATGGGGGGGGCAGACCGTAGAAAAAGCTCAGCTTTGTCCGTTCGGAATGGCCCTTTCTACGGTCTGACCCCGCCCACGCCGCGTCCAGGGGCGACCTGGCCCGGAGGTGCCGAGCTTGAAAGAACGGCTGGAAAAGGCCTATCTGGGAGAAAACCGCCAGCAAGCAGAGATGAACAGATGATTGGCATTCCGAATTCGGGGACTTCACGGAAACTGAATGCGCAGTTGGCCCGGCATGGTCCCATTGTGGCTGCCCCGTCCGTGCTGTCACTCGAAAATGCGCAATGTAAGGGCTTTTTCGCTCCGGGTTCGGGGTTCTGAACCCCGTCACGTTTTAATCGGCGATGAGCTGGAGTCGAGCTGAAGGGAATGAACATTGCCGCCAGCGCAAGAATGTGCCAAGATGGGCTCATGAGCATTGCCCAATTGCCGATCCAGATTCACCGCGAGAAAATCGCGGCGTTCTGCCGCGAGCGGGGCATCCGCAAGTTGAGGTTGTTCGGCTCGGTGTTGCGCGACGATTTCGATGCGCGGCGGAGCGACGTGGACGTGTTGGCGGAATTCGACCCGGCCGCCCTGCGCAATTCCGGCTGGGAATATTTCCTCTACGGTGAGCAGTTGGCGGAAATTTTGGGCCACAGGGTGGATTTCTGCACGCACCTGCGCCCGTGGCTACGACCGCTAGTGGAAAAGCACGCACTAACGATTTTCGATGAATCCGCACCATAATCCGCGCGGGCCGATGCTGGACATGCGCGAGGCGGCCCGGCGCGTGGTCGAGCTGACTGCGGGCCAGGCCGAGGCTGCGCTCGGGCCGGGCGGTGACTGGCGTTTCCAAACCAGTCTGGAGCGGCTGTTGGAAATCATCGGCGAGGCAGCCAACCGCGTGCCGAGGGATGTCCAGGCCCAGTTCCCGCAGATTCCCTGGTCCGCCATCATCGGGATGCGCAACATTCTGGTGCATGCCTACGACTCCATCGATCCGGCGAAGCTCTGGCAGGCGGCCACGGTGAGCGTGCCCGAATTGCTGAGGCATCTGGACGCCGCCATTGCGCAGATGCCGCCGTTCGAAAACTGAACCGTAAACCCATTGGGGTCATGTTTTGTCATTTGGACAATCGGTCCTGGATGGCGGCTATTTCTTCTCGGAGGCGGGGATCGGCTTCGAGGCGCCGGCCAAAGCGGGCGAGGGCTTTGCTCATTACGGCGCAGTCCAAACCGCCAGTTGACTCAAACCCATAGCCGGGCCAGCGGTTGGCGCCACACCAACCCGAGCGGCGGGCGGTAGCCGGCGTAGCCGGGATACCAAAAAATGGAAATGGTCTGCGTCATCACGGAAGATGTCCTGGCGTTCATTGCCGCGGGCGGTGACGTGATACCGCCCGCCCGTCCGTTCGATGCGCAACGCGCGTGCCATGGGCCAGTGGAATCATCCCGGAATCCCGGCCTCAAGTGCCAATTGTCCAAATGACAAGTCATGACCCCAATGGTTTTCCCAATGGTTTCAAATGACAAGACATGACCCCAGTGGTTTTCCCAATGGTTTTGAGCGCTTGACAGAGCGCCTGAACTCCGACAAGATGTCGGTAATGAAGACCTTCACGCTCAGAGATCTGGACCGAGGACCGGCAGCGGTGCTGGACGCCTGCAACCGTGATGGCGCGGTCCGCATCCGCCGCCGTGGCGGGCGGATATACACGGTGCATGCCGACGCGGGACCAGACCGGATCACGGCTCTGCCGGACTTCCGTGCCCGGACTGCCAGGATTTTTTCGCATCCTTTGACGCCTGAACAAACCCGCCGCGCGGACAAACTGTTGGCGGGCGAATGAGGCCGTACGCGGATACCAATTTCCTCTGTCGGCTATACCTGCCTGTGGTCGAATCTGGCGAAGCGGCGCGGCGGTTAGCCGAGGCTCAGGCCAAGGCCGGCCCGCCCCTGCCCGTGTCCTGGCTTCACCGCCTGGAAACGATCAACGCCTTCCAGCTTGAAACCCATTGGGGTCATGTCTCGTCATTTGGACAATCGCTCCTGGATTGCGGCTATTTCTTCTCGCAGGCGGGGGTCGGCTTCGAGGCGCCGGCCAAAGCGGGCGAGGGCTTTGCTCACTACGGCGTAGTCCAAACCGCCAGTTGACTCAAACCCATAACCGGGCCAGCGGCTCGCGCCAGGCCCACGCCAGCGGCGGGCGGTAGCCGGCGCAGCCGGGATACGAAAAAATGGAAATGGTCTGCGTCATCACGGAAGATGTCCTGGCGTTCATTGCCGCGGGGGGTGACGTGATACCGCCCGCCCCTCCGTTCGATGCGCAACGCGCGTGCCATGGGGAAAGGGAATCATCCCGGAATCCCGGCCTCAAGTGCCAATTGTGCAAATGACAAGTCATGCCCCCAATGGTAATGATGCGCCCCGCTATGGGGGAACCGTTGCCAAGGGATTCGGGTGTTGTCGCGCCCCTCCAGGGCGCAGAGATCTATGTGCCCGCACCCTGGGCCTCCGGTCGCGAGCTCCCTCCAGCCCAGGCTGTCGCATCTCCGGCTTTCAGCCCGAGGAAGAGCGCACGCCTTGCCAGAGGACTGGCGTGCCCCAGATCGCTTCGCGCCTTCTCAATTCGTCATTCGTCATTCGTCATTCGTCATTCGTCCCTCGTCCCTCGCCACTGCCGCCGACACTGCTGCGCTGCGCAGGCCGGTGCTCCCACTGCCCGGCCCCCGGAACTGGAACCAGGTCATGTAGGCATAAAGGGCGGCCATGAGGGCGATGAAAATGCACCACCAGAGGAGCAGGTTGCGCAATCCCCGGTTCCGCTGGCGTTCGCTCTCCGGGAGTTTGGCGGCACTCCAAGACCAGATGATATTCTTGATTTTCTCGGCATCGGGCGGCGGCGTCAGCAGCGAGACCACCACCAGGAGAACCATTGAAGTCGCCCAGACGACAAAGGTCCGGTTCAGCCAGTTGTCGAAGGCCATGAACCCGGGAACGTGCTTGAAGAGATAATACTCAACGAAGACCGTGTAGGGGAAAGCAAAGAGGAGGACGAATGTGGCGGCAAAGGCGGTGGTCCGGCGCCAAAGGACGCCGAGCAGGAAAACGGCGGCAATCGGCGCCGCCACCCAGGCGCCCACGTTTTGGATCAAGTCGAATACCCCCAGTTTCCTCCGGGTGAACCAGATGGCGAGCAGGGTGGCGATGGCCAGGATGGCAAATGCGCTGAGGCGGCCAACGCGGACCAGATGCCGTTCGGATTTGGCGCGGCCAAGGAACGGCTTGTAGAGGTCCATAGTGAAGACTGTGCTGGAGGAGTTGAGCACGGAACTGAGATGGGACAACATGCCACTGGCCAGGCCCGCCATGACAATGCCGCTGAGCCCAACCGGGACAAGTTCGCGCACCAGCGTCGAAAAGGCCTGGTCTTTGTCGGCCAGGCCGGGGTAGAGCTTGAAGGCGACGATGCCCGGGATCACCACCAGCAGTGGGAGCACTATTTTCATGAACCCGGCGAAGACCACGCCCATGCGGGCGTCCCACTCGCTGCGGGCGCCCAGGCACCGTTGGACGATGAACTGGTTGGTGCAGTTGTACCAGATCCCTATCGAGAGGAACAAGCTCCAGACACCGAACCAGGGATAGTCCTTGTCCGTGATCGGATAGAAGATCTTGAACTTCTCCGGCGCGACCAGCATCAGGTGGTGCAAGCCGCCGGCCTGGTGCAGCCCAATGACCGTGACCACCAGGCCGCCCGCCATCATCACCACGAACTGGAGGAAATCGGTCCAGGCCACCGAAGTCAAACCGCCATAGATCGTATAACTGCCGGCCAGCACGGCCAGGCACAGAATCGTGAGCCACGGGTCAACGCCGAACATGTCTTTCATTGCCTTGCCGCCGGCGAGCATGACCGCGGCCATCTGGGCGACGATCCACAGGACCAGCGAGCAGACGGCAAACAGATACCGGCACGTCGGGTTGTAACGCCGTTCGAGGAACTCCGGCATCGTGTATAAGCCGCCCCGAATGTAATACGGCAGGAAAATCCAGATCAACGCCGAAAAGGTAAACCAGTTGCCCCACTCCCATTGAGCGACGACGAATCCCACCGCGTAGGCCACGCCAATCATCCCGATGAAGTGCTCGGTGCTGATGTTCGCGGCGATGATCGAGCCGCCGATGGCATACCAGGGCAGCTTCTCTCCCGCCAGGAAGTAGGTCCGTGTATCCGCCGCCTTGTGCCGCGCCACCCACATGCCCAGCGCTATATTCAGCGCCAGGTAGAGCCCGAACAGCAGAAAGTCAACGCGATGGGTCATGCGCTCACTTTGATTTGGCTGCGTTCATTGCTCTCAAGTGAACCGGTTCGGGTTCGTTTGCGCAACGAAGTTCTTCTAGCAAGGCTGGGCCTCAGACCGTGGCTCGGGCATCCTGCCCAAGCCCCCCACGGGCAGGATGCCCGTGCCACAAACTTGACCTGTCTGCATCACGTTTTGAAATTCAAGGACTCTAGTCCCCGCCGGCGCTTGTCACCTCGGTTTTGTTCTGCTAAGGTCCACCCGTTTCCCTAAACTCTGACATTCATGAAGCCAATTCGACAGCCATTGTTCCCGCGTTTGTGGCAACCCGTTCTGCCCTGGTTGATCGCCATGATGCCTCCGGCTTGTGGCGCGGCCTCACACCAACCGCTTCTGCCACGACCTCAGGAGGTGCGCTACGGCGAGGGCGCGCTGGCCGTGAACGGACTGGCGATCCGTTTCGCCTCAGCGCCGAGCGCACAGGACACCTTCGCCGCCCAACAATTGGCCGCCGGGTTGTCCGCCGCCGGTGAGACAGGGGTCCTCATCGATCCGGCCAAGGCGGGGCCGGCAATCCTGCTGAACCGAGTCGGACAGGCCGGTGGCCTGCCTGGCGGCAACGACAGCGCCGGCCCGGACTCGCGTGATGCCTATTCTCTCGAAGTGAAACCGGAAGGGGCTGAAGTCCGCGCCGGCTCATCCGCCGGCCTGTTCTACGGCGTCCAGACCCTGCTCCAGATGGTCGAGGGCCACGGACACCAGGCGGCGTTGCCGGCCGCCGAGGTCCGAGGCTGGTGGACCTGTATATCGGCAATCAAATGAATGCGCAGGACCACGGGATGCTGGCGGACCTGGTGGACGCGGTCAGCGGCTTGCGTGAGCCCTACCGCCGGGCCTGGCTGGCGGAGAGCACACCGTACCGGTTAGGCAGCGCGCTTGCACGGTGGGATGCCGAGACCCAGTTCTGGCGCGGCGCCTGGGCGCGCGTGGAACGATTGTTGCAGACGCGCGGGAAGGACCAACCGTTTCCTTCCATAGATGTTCTTGACAAAGAGCCTGGTTCCTGATGCACTCCTAATGCAATCGAGCTGCTCGGAATCAGCAAGCGTCGGTTCGGGGCTTACTTCTTTTGACGGGGCAACTCCCTTGCCGGTCAAGTGAATCCGGCCTGGGCATGGCGGGGCGCACAGGGCAACGGAGTTCGGAGACTTTCTTCGGCTTCGGTTGCCAGGCGGAGGTTCATACCCCGGCCTGGTCGCATCCGGCTGAACCCACCGTTCAATCCTCAATGAGCACGATATGAAAATACAACGCTTTAACCAACGGCTCGGATTCCGGCGGATGGGATTAAAAGCATCCGGCATCCGGCCCGGGAGTTTTGTCCCGGCGGGACATCTGACAATAGCCCGGCGTTTCAACGCCGGGGAGGCCGCAGAAAGGACCTTCGTCCCGAAGGGACGACTGAGCACACTCGTTGCTCTCAGCCGTCCCTTCGGGACGGACCTGCTCCTCCGATCCGCCCACCCGGCGTTGAAACGCCGGGCTATTGTCGCAAGCCCCTCCGGGGCAAAAAGGCGCTGTGGGCGGACCGACAGTTTTAATCGCACCCGACTCCAGCATGACACGGCTTGCCGGAAATTGCCTCCGCCGCTTCATCCACAAGTTGCCTCCGGCCTTCTCGCATTCCTCCTGGCCTCGACGATCTGGCTTCCGTGTGCTGCCCCAGCCCAACGGCTTGCTGGAACCGTTATCAGTTGGGGCGAGCCAACGATCCCTCTGGTTCTGCCCGGCACACGCTTCAAGGCCATCGCGGCGGGAGGCGCCAGCCTGGCAGTCGGGCAGGACGGAACCGTCGTCGCGTGGGGAGACAACACCTACGGCCAAGCGGCGGTGCCCAGCGGCCTCACCGGCGTGATCGCCGTCGCGGCGGGCGACTATCACAGCCTGGCGCTCAAGCAGGACGGGACCGTCGTCGCGTGGGGAGACAACCGGTTTGGCGAGTGCACGGTGCCCATCGGTCTGAGTGGAGTGATTGCCATTGCGGCGGGCGAGGAGCACAGCCTGGCCCTCAAGCAGGACGGGACGGTCGTCGCCTGGGGCACGATTTGGAATGGCAACACCTGGGTCCAGGAGAAGCCACCGGCCGGCCTGAGCGGGGTGATTGCCATCGCGGCAGGCTCGTTACACAGCCTGGCGGTCAAGCAGGACGGGACGGTCGTCGCCTGGGGGGCAGGCGGGCCTGGCCAATCCGGGGCTTACGATGAGGGCCAAGCAACGGTGCCGAGCGGTCTGAGCGGGGTGATTGCCGTCGCGGGGGGATACGAGCATAGCCTGGCCCTGAAACGGGACGGGACGGTCGTCGCGTGGGGAATCAACTCCGAGGGCCAGTCAACGGTGCCCGCCGGTCTGAACGGGGTGATCGCCGTCGCGGCGTCGGGAAGTTACAGCCTGGCGCTCAAGCAGGACGGGACGGTTGTCGCGTGGGACTGGTTTCCACCGCCGGTGCCCACCGGCCTGAGCGGAGTGATTGCCATCGCAGCGGGGAGCCCGAACCTGGCGCTCAAGCAGGACGGGACGCTCGTCGCGTGGGGCGGGTATCCATCGCCGGTGCCAGGCGGTCTGAGCGCGGTGATCGCCATAGCGACGGGAGCGGATGTTGTCGGGGTGAACGGGGAGCACAGTCTGGCGCTCAAGCAGGACGGAACGGTCGTCGCGTGGGGAAACGACTCCCAGGGACAGGCGACGGTGCCCAGCGGCCTCAACGGCGTGGTTGCCGTCGCGGCGGGCGCGTATCACAGCCTGGCGCTCAAGCAGGACGGAACGGTCGTCGCGTGGGGATGGAACTACGTGTTCGACCCCAATTCCCCCCATAGCCTAGGGCGTTACTGCGGCCAGGCGACAGTGCCCGGCGGTCTGGGCGCCGTGATCGCCATCGCGGCGGGATATTATCACAGCCTGGCGCTCAAGCAGGACGGGACGGTCGTCGCGTGGGGAGACAATAGCTCCGGCCAGACCACGGTGCCAAACGGTCTGGGTGGCGTGATCGCCATCGCGGCGGGAGGCGCTCACAACCTGGCGCTCAGGCGAGACGGGACCGTCGTGGCGTGGGGAGACGATAGCTCCGGCCAGTCGGCGGTACCCAGCGGTCTGAGTGGAGTGATTGGCGTCGCCGCGGGATACCTTCACAGCCTGGCGCTCAAGCAGGACGGGACGGTCGTGGGGTGGGGAGACAATAGTTTTGGCCAGGCGACGGTGCCCAACGGTCTGGGCGGCGTAACTGCCGTCGCGGCGGGAGCGTTGCACAGCCTGGCGCTCAAGCTGGACGGAACAGTTGTCGCGTGGGGAGAGAATGGGGACGGCCAATGCGCGGTGCCCAGCGGTTTGAGTGGGGTGGTTGCCATTGCGGCCGGGTTGTCTTGCAGCCTGGCCGTGGTTTACGTCGGCCCTCAAGTCGGACCGCCGCAGATCACGGAACAACCCACCGGGGTCCGCGTGCCAGTGGGAACCGACTTTACGCTTCGCGTGTCGGCCAAGGGCAGCCCGCCGTTGACGTACCAATGGTATCACGCCGGCCAGCCCGTTTCCGGCGCGGTCCTGAGCGTCCTCAGTGTGACCAACGCGGCCTTTGGTGACGGCGGGGACTACCAGGTGACGGTGAGCAACTCCTTGGGCGGGGCGACCTCGCAGGTGGCGCAGGTGATGGTAGGTTACGGGTTGGGGCTCGCGACCAATGGCGTGGGCATCATCGAGGCGGCCCCCGCGCTGGAGGTCTTCGAACCGGGGCAAACGGTCCAGTTGACCGCCACCCCCGCTGCCGGCCGCACCTTTGTGTGCTGGCAGGGGGACGTTTCATGCACCGCCAATGCCGTCAGCCTAGTGATGGATTCGCCCAAGCAGGTGCAGGCGCTCTTCTCGGCGCTGCCGGCTGGGACTGTGGTCAGTTGGGGCACTCCGGTCATCCCGTTGGTTGCGCCGGGGACGCGGTACAAGGCGGTCGCGGGTGGGGCCAATCACAGCCTGGCGCTCGCCCAGGACGGCTCCGTCGCCGCGTGGGGAAGAAGTGTTTATGGCGAGGCGACGGTGCCTGCCGGCGTGAGCGGGGTAATTGGAGTCGCCGCCGGGGCTTTTCACAGCCTGGCGTGCAAGGAGGACGGAACGGTTGTCGCGTGGGGCGACAACACTTACGGCCAGTCAACGGTGCCCGCCGGTCTGAAGGGAGTGATTGCCGTCGCGGCGGGATACGCTCACAGCCTGGCCCTCACCAAAGACGGGAGGGTCGTCGCCTGGGGATGGAATTCTGACTATAATGGTAACTCCTGTGGCCAAGCCACGGTGCCCGATGGTCTGAGCGGCGTGGCAGCCATCGCCGCCGGGGCGTTTCACAGCCTGGTGCTCAAGCAGGACGGGACGGTCGTCGCGTGGGGAAGCAACGCCGATCGCACAGGCAACCACCTGGGTCAGGCGACGGCGCCTTCCGGCCTGAGCGGGGTCATCGCGATTGCTGCCGGAGGCGATCACAGCCTGGCGCTCAAGCAGGACGGAACAGTCGTTGCGTGGGGAAGCAACGGGGACGAGCAGGGCGATTACTACGGCCAATCGGTGGTCCCCGGCGGCCTGGGGCGGGTGGCGGCTATCGCCGCCGGAGAGTACCACAGCCTGGCGCTCACGCAGGACGGGACGCTCGTTGCCTGGGGAGCCAATGCCAATGGCCAGTGCGCGGTGCCCGCCGGTCTCCGCGGCGTGATCGCGCTCGCGGCGGGCGACCTTCTCAGCCTGGCGCTCAAGCAGGACGGAACAGTCATCGCGTGGGGTGACAACACTGGTGGCCAGTTGATGGTGCCCGGCACGCTCACTGACGCAATTGCGCTCGCGGCGGGAGAGGATCACAGCCTGGCCCTCAAGCAGGACGGGACAGTCGTCGCCTGGGGAAATAATAATCTGGCCGGCGAGGGGACGGTGCCCAGCGGCTTGACCGGCGTGATTGCCGTCGCGGCCGGGGAGTCTTTCAGCCTGGCACTCAAGCAGGACGGCACCGTCATCGCTTGGGGCGACAATAGTTATGGCCAGGTGACGGTGCCCGCCAATCTGAGCAGCGTGACGGCCATCGCGGCGGGACGATTGCACAGCCTGGCCCTCAAGCAGGACGGGACGGTCGTCGCCTGGGGAAGTAATCTGGACGGCGAGGGGACGGTGCCCAGCGGCTTGACCGGCGTCATTGCCATCGCGGCCGGGGAGTCTTTCAGCCTAGTGCTCAACCAAGATGGCACCGTTGTCGCGTTTCCGAGGTTGCTCGATCCCGCCACGATCGTGCCCAGCGGTCTTCGCGGGGTCGTGGCCATCGCGGCGGGAGAGGATCACAGCCTGGCCCTCAAGCAGGACGGGACGGTTGTCGAGTGGGGAGACGTGACGGCACCGGCGGGTCTGAGCGGCGTGAGGGCGATCGCCGCGGGAGGGTGGCACGACGTGGCGCTCAAACACGACGGCACGGTGGTCGCCTGGGGAGGCAACGACTTCGGCTCGGCGGTAGTGCCTGCAGGCCTGTCGGAAACCGGGGTCATTGCGGTCACTGCGGCATTCCCTGACAGCCTGGCCCTGGTGTCTTACGGCCGGCTTGCTCCGTCTCTAGCTCAGTCCCCCCAAGCTCAGACGGCAGAAACTGGTTCGACAGTCAGCCTTTACGCATCGGCCGATGGCACTCCGCCCCTGGGTTATCAATGGTTTGTCGACGGGACCAATGCACTAAGCGGTAGCGCCGGCTCTCTCTTAGTCCTGACCAATGTCCAAGCCTCGCAGTCGGGCGTCTATACTGTCGTCATCACCAACCTTTATGGTGCCATCGCTAGCGATCCCACCACCTTGATGGTGATTGCGCCCGTTCCGCGAAGGACGGTCGCCGCGCTCGACTTGAGCGCCGGCCTCTGGCAGCGTGTTCAACCTGAGTTATGCGGACGCACTTGGCCTCGGCTCGGCCTGGCAGCGCCTCCACACGGTTACGCTGACCAACACACCACAACTCTACCTCGATGTCTCCGATCCGCTGCCGCCGCATCGGTTCTATCGTGCCTGGCAAACGAACGCGCCGACCGTGATCCCATCGCTGGCCATGAGCATGGCCACGGAGCTCACGCTCACCGGGGCGGTTGGCAGCAACTTGCGGATTGATTACATCAACCAATTCGGCCCGACCGACGCCTGGGTGACGTTGCAAACGATCACCTTGACCAACACGACGCAACCTTACTTCGACACCACCATGTGGCGCCAGCCGCCCCGGCTCTACCGGCTCGTGCCGGCGCCCTAACGAGCGGCCCGCCTTAGTGGTCATGAACCAAGCATGAGCCTGGACTTTCAACGCTCAACCCTCCACCGAATTGTGAAAAGCATCGCGACTCATTTATCCACAAGTCTCCTCCTGGCCGGCCTGGCCCTGGCGGCGGCCACTCACGCCCCAGCGCAGGAATACACCTTCGTCACCTTGGCCGGCCCGCCGGAAGCCGGCCTGGGCGCGATTGACGGCACCGGCAGCGCCACGCGGTTCGACCTTCCACAAGGCGTTGCGGTGGACAGCGCCGGCAACGTCTATGTGGCGGACTCCGGCAACAACACGATTCGGAAGGTGACGCCTGGGGGCGTGGTCACGACGCTGGCGGGCCTGGCGGGAAACTCGGGCAGCGCCGACGGCACGGGCGGCGCGGCGCGGTTCAACGGCCCGTGGCGCGTGGCGGTGGACAGCGCGGGCAACGTCTATGTCGCCGACAGCGATAACAACACGATCCGGAAGGTGACACCGGGCGGGGAGGTGACGACGCTGGCGGGCTTGGCGGGAAGCTACGGCAGCGCGGACGGCCCGGGGAGCGCGGCGCGGTTCAGCCAGCCAGCCGGGGTCGCGGTGGACAGCGCGGACAACGTGTACGTGGCGGACACCGGGAACTCCACGATCAGGAAGGTGACACCAGGCGGGGTGGTCACGACGCTGGCAGGCGGGTTCAACCAACCATCCGGCGTGGCAGTGGACAGCGCGGGCAATGTGTATGTGGCGGACACCGTTAACAGCACGATTCGCAAGGTGACGCCGGGCGGGGTGGTGACGACGCTGGCGGGCCTGGCGGGAAGCCAGGGCAGCACCGATGGCACGGGAAGCGCGGCGCGGTTCTGCTACCCGCAGAGCGTGGCGGTGGACAGCGCGGGCAACGTCTATGTCGCCGACGCCAATAACTACTCGATTCGGAAGGTGACGCCGGCCGGGGCAGTCAGCACCTTGGCGGGCCTGGCGGCAAGCCCTGGCAGCGCCGACGGCACGGGCAGCGCCGCGCGGTTCAGCGGCCCATGCGGCGTGGCGGTGGACAGCGCGGGCATCGTCTATGTGGCCGACAACGGCAACTGCACGATTCGCAAGGTGACGCCCGGCGGGGTGGTCACGACGCTGGCAGGCCTAACCGGAATCGGTGGCAGCGCGGACGGCACGGGCAGCGCGGCGCGCTTCTACATTCCATACGGCGCGGCCGTGGACAGCGCGGGCAACGTTTATGTGGCGGACACCTACAACCTCACGGTTCGGAAGGTGACGCCGGGCGGGGTGGTGACGACGCTGGCGGGCCTGGCGGGAGTCTGGGGCAGCGCCGACGGCACGGGCAGCGCGGCGCGGTTCCAGCAGCCCGGCGGGGTCGCGGTGGACAGCGCGGACAACGTGTACGTGGCGGACACCTGGAACAACACGATTCGGAAGGTGACACCAGGCTGCGCAGTGACGACGGTGGCGGGCCTGGCGGGAACCAGCGGCAGCGCCGACGGCACGGGCAGCGCGGCGCGGTTTTGGGGGCCATCCGGCGTGGCGGTGGACAGCGCGGGCAACGTGTACGTGGCGGACGCCGACAACAACACGATTCGGAAGGTGACGCCGGGCGGGGTGGTGACGACGCTGGCGGGCCTGGCGGGAAGCCAGGGCAGCGCCGATGGCACGGGAAGCGCGGCGCGGTTCTACTACCCGCAGAGCGTGGCGGTGGACAGCGCGGGCAACGTGGATGTAGCGGACACCGGGAACTCCACGATCAGGAAGGTGACGCCGGGCGGCGTGGTCACGACCCTGGCGGGCCTGCCGGGAACGTCGGGCACGAACGACGGCACGGGAAGCGCGGCGCGGTTCGCGGCTCCACACGGCGTGGCCGTGGACAGCGCGGGTATCGTCTATGTGGCCGACATGGGCACCTCCACGATTCGGAAGGTGACACCGGGCGGGATGGTCACGACACTGGCGGGCCTGGCGGGAACCTGGGGCGGCGCCGACGGCACGGGCAGCGCGGCGCGGTTCGACGAGCCATACGGCGTGGCAGTGGACAGCGCGGACAACGTGTATGTGGCGGACACCTACAACAGCACGATTCGGATTGGCACAACGAAGACCTGCCCCGACGCGCCCACAATTGACCTGGCTCTCGGGCCGGTGGGGCAGTTGCGCCAACTGGATACCAGCCCGCAAACCGCCGTGGCCTGGCAATGGCGCCTGATCCGCGCCCCCTCCGCGTCGTCCGCCTCGCTCTCCGCCGCCAATGTCCGCAATCCCACTTTCACGCCCGATGTCGCCGACTTGTACCTATTCCGGCTTTCAGCCACCAACGCCGCCGGGGCGATCTGCATCCGCACGCTGGCTTTCACCGCAGCGCCGGCCCCGACAAACATGGCCCCGCAGCTCACACAACAGCCCGCTGGCGTACGTGTGCCGCTCGGAGCGAACTTCACGCTCTCGGTCGCGGCCAGCGGCAGTTGGCCTTTGGCCTATCAATGGTTCCACACGGGCCAGCCCGTTTCCGGGGCGATTAGCGATGTGTTCAGTGTGACCAACGCGGCCTTGAGCGACAGCGGCGACTACCAGGTGACGGTGAGCAATTCGGTGGGTGTGGCGACCTCGCAAGTGGCGCACGTGGTCGTGGGTTACGTGTTGACCCTCACGACCAACGGCGGTGGCAGCATCCAAGCGACGCCGGCGCCGGAGGTGTATGAGCCCGGCCAAACGGTCCAGTTGGCCGCCATCCCGGGCGCCGGCCACACGTTCCTGGGCTGGCAAGGGGACGCCTCGGGCACCAACAATCCCGTCACGCTGAGCATGGACGGGTTCAAGCAGGTGACCGCGGTTTTCTCGCTTCGGCCTGCTGGAACAGTGGTTGCCTGGGGTGACAATTCCTCCGGCCAAACCAATGTGCCCCCCGGCCTGAGCGGAGTGACTGCGGTCGCAGCGGGCTACAGTCACAGCCTGGCGCTCAGGCAAGACGGGACGGTGGTCGCGTGGGGATCGAATGGGGCCGGCGAAACGACGGTTCCAAAGGATCTGAGCGGAGTGGTTGCCATCGCTGGGGGAACGGGTCACAGCCTGGCGCTCGCGCAGGACGGGACCATCGTGGCGTGGGGGTTCAATGACTATGGCGAGGCAGCGGTGCCCAGCGGTCTCAGCGGCGTGATTGGCATTGCGGCGGGATATTTCCACAACTTGGCGCTCAGGCAGGACGGGACGGTTCTCGCCTGGGGTGCGGGTGAGCCAGGCCCATCTGGATCTCCGAATTATAATTATGGCCAGGCGAAGGTGCCAAACGATCTGAGTGGAGTGATCGCCATCGCCGGAGGCGCCATGCACAGTCTGGCGGTCAAGCAGGACGGGACGGTCGTCGCCTGGGGTGACAATTATTATGGCGAGGCGACGGTGCCCGCCGGTCTGAGCGGGGTGATTGCCGTCGCGGGGGGAGAGGAACACAGCCTGGCGCTTAAGCAGGACGGAACCGTCGTCGCCTGGGGCGCCAATAAGTCCGGCCAAACGGCGGTGCCCAGCGGTTTGAGCGGGGTGATCGCCATCGCGGCGGGGTCCTTCCACAGCCTGGCGCTCAAGCAGGACGGGACCGTCGTCGCCTGGGGTGACAATTATTATGGCGAGGCGACGGTGCGCAGCGGTCTCAGCGGTGTGATTGCCATCGCGGCGGGAGGTGGGCACAACTTGGCCCTGGTTAGCCCGCCGCCCCCGACAAACACCCCCCCACAGATCACCCAGCAGCCCGCCGGGCTCCGCGTGCCGGTGGGAACGAACTTCACACTCCAGGTTTCGGCCAGCAGCAGCCTGCCTTTGACCTACCAATGGTATCACGCCGGCCAGTCCGTTTCCGGCGCGGTCCTCAGCGTCCTCAGCGTGACCAACGCGGCCTTGAGTGACAGCGGGGACTACTGGGTGACGGTGAGCAATTCCATGGGCGGGGCGGCCTCGCAAGTGGCGCAGGTGGTGGTAGGCTATTCGTTGACCCTCACCACGACCAACGGCATGGGCAGCATCCAGGCGGCGCCCGCGCTGGACGTTTATGCACCCGGGCAGACGGTCCAGTTGACCGCGACACCCGGCGCCGGCTGCACGTTCGTGGGCTGGCAAGGAGACGCCTCGGGCACCAACAATCCGCTCACGCTGATGATGGACGGGTCCAAGCGCGTCGAGGCGGTGTTCTCGACCAAGCCAGGCACGCTGAAATGGGCATTCCAGACTTGGGGGCAAGTCTCTTGCAGCGCGGGGATTGGGCAGGACGGGACCATCTACATCGGTTCGCTGGACAAGTGGGTTTATGCGCTCGACCCGGTCACAGGCCAAGAGAAATGGGCGGTCCCGACCGGCAATCATGTCTATTCCTGCCCGGCGATTGGGGCCGACGGCACGGTCTATTTCGGGTCGGATGACTTCAATGTCTATGCCCTGGACGGCATTACGGGCAATAAGAAATGGGCGTTCCCGACCGGCGCCTTTGTGTATTCCTCGCCGGCGATTGGGGACGACGGCACGGTCTTTGTCGGGTCACAGGATCAAAGAGTGTACGCCTTGGACGGCGCCACCGGGCAAAAGAAATGGGAGTTCCTGGCTGGGAACTCGGTGAGTTCTTCACCGGCGCTTGGTGACGACGGCACGGTCTATTTCGGGTCGTGGGACGGGAGGGTCTATGCCCTCGACGGAACCACGGGCCAAAAGAAATGGGAGTTTGCGACCGGGAGCAAAGTGTCTTCCTCGCCGGCGCTTGGTGACGACGGGACGCTCTATATCGGGTCGTGGGACGACAAGGTCTATGCGCTGGACGGCGCCACGGGCCAGGAGGAGTGGGAGTTCCTGACCGGACGTGAAGTGAACTCCTCGCCGATAATCGGAGCGGATGGCACGGTGTACGTCGGGTCGGAGGACGGGAAGGTCTATGCCTTGGACGGGACGACCGGCCTCCGGAAGTGGGCCTTTGCCACCGGCGGCAATGTCGGTTCGTCTCCCGCGCTTGGGGCCGATGGCACGCTCTATGTGGGTTCGGGCGGCTGGCTCGGCGGGAGCTGGTCTGACACGCGGGTCTATGCGCTGGACGGCGCCACCGGCCAGGAGAAATGGGAGTTCGCGACCGGGATGTGGGTGGACGCCTCCCCGGCGATTGGAACCGACGGGACCATCTATATTGGGTCGAACGACGGCAGTTTTTATGCGCTTGAGAGCAGCAGCCTCGGCGGGCTGGCGGATAGTCCGTGGCCCAAATTCCGCCAGAACGCGCAGAATAGCGGCCAGCACCTGCCTTTCGCTCCCAAGATACTGTGGCAACCTTCACAGGCGCTGCTGAGGGAAGGCGCGACATGCCAGATCGGTGTGGAAGTGGCTGGTCTGCCTGCGCCAAGCCTCCTCTGGTTCTTCAACGGCCAGCCGATTTCCGGCGCAACCCAGGCGACCTTGACCCTGCTGTCCGTCACCCGGGCCGCGGAGGGCCTCTACACGCTGGTCGCCAGCAACCGCTTGGGCCAGGTGACGAGCCAGCCCATCCCCGCCGTGGTCAGCAATGTCGATCCCCAGTCGTTCATCGGCTTGAAATGGGAAGGCGGGAGCGGCGGGCCGGTGAGCCTGGAAGCCACCCGGCAATTGGGCGCCGCGGCGTCCTGGCACTCGCTGAGCAATTACCCGTCCAGCGGGACGACCCAACTCTACGTGGAACTGGACCCCGCCGATGCCGCGCGTTTCTATCGGCTGAACGCGGCGGACCCGTTGCGATTCAGCGCCGCCGGCTGGCTCAACGGCTGGTGGCTGCCCGAGCCGGCGGGCAGCCGGGTTCTCGTCGAGGTCGTCTCGGCCGCGACGGGCTGGACCAACTGGCAGGTGTTGACGAACCTGACGCTCCCTGCCAGCCCGTTTCTGTTCCTCGATTCGGCGAGCCTGTGCGCACCCGGACGCGTCTATCGAACCACGCTGGAGCCGTGAGACGGAGGCAGGATGAATCCAACATGCGTTTTCCTTCTCATGATTTTGCCAACAATGGTTCTGCGATGATGATTCTGTGCCCATGGGGCGGAAAATCGTTGACAACCCGGGCCAGAAGCATTAGGCTCACCCAGACTTTAAATGGAAGCCGCGGCAACCGATGGACCCGCGCGGATTTCAGGCGAGCCGCTCGCCGTCGTCTCGCGCCGCGATTGCGCCTGCGGCAGCCCCTTTACGGCCTAGGCAAGTCCATCATTGCCAGGGCTGAAAAATGCCGTTCCGTGAGATGCGGAACGGCTTTTTCATTTCCTTCGGAATTTCGTGTCTTTTGGTCCGTGCAAGTGGTTGCCGGTCAACAAATATTTTTTAGATTCCCCGTAACCCCGCCAAAAGGCAAGGCTCACGGCAAAAACAGGTGCTGGCACAAACTGGCACGAAAGACCTCTGAATTGTACCCGCTCTTTCGGGCCAGGCGGTTTACGTCAAATCTGGCAGTCGGTCCCGAGTCAGCAGAAGCTGAATCGACCGGCTTGCGCCGGGAGTGCGCCTGATGAGCCGCCGCTTCTCCAGGGTAACCACCATCTTGTGGACCGAAGGGGCCGACACGTTGAAGTAGCGCTGCATGTCGGCTTCAGCCGGGGGAACGCCGTGGATTTTGGTGTAGTAGTAGATGAACGCCAGGTATTGGCCTTGCGTCTCGGTGTAGGTCGGTTCCACGCCGGGATTGTTGACCGTCACGGCCTGCGCGTCAACGGAGACTTCCGCGTCCAGGTCGGCCTCGTGCTCCGTGAACACTCAGCAGCAAGGCTAAGGAAGGTAGGGTTCGTCCGGCAACTTCATGCTCAGGGGGGCAACCAGTGCCCTGTTCGTTGGGCTGGGGTTTCAGCGGTATTCCCGATGCCCTCGCGGAGCTTGACCATCCGGCCCTCGAAGCGCCGCCCCTCCCGGCTCCCACGCCCCCTGACCTGCGGGTCCGCCGGAGGCGGTTCGAGCGTCCAGCCATGCTGACTGCCCTGACTCTTGGGCCAGCGTCGCCGGGACCGCCCGGATTCCCACCGCGCTGCCGGGCAGCGCCCCCAGCCCGGCGGCATCCCATTCAACTGTAAACGTTCGACAGTTGAGCATCGGCGACACCGGCGCAATACTCTGGATTTGAGCCGCCGCCTTGGCAGACTGCCGCCATGCGAAAACGGGTCACGTTGCCCTCGCCGTTTTGGTATCCCATTAGTCGCTTCAGGCTACGTCCTCGACCAGTCTGAAAGCCTCATTGAAGTACGTTTTGCAGATTTCCTCCCGGAAGTCGGCGATGGTCTTCGCTGTTTTCACTCGTAGCGTGTAGCCTTGGTAACCCGGTTTCCTGCGAGTCTCCTCCGGCACAATGCTCTCGTGCAATTCGTGGTAGCGAAGCGGCCTAAAGTCCACCACGATGGGCTTGGGACCAACCTCAAGGATACGAACTCTTTCGCCGCGCTGGAGTTGGGCCAGACCGAACTGCATCATGTAGGATTTGAAGAATGTGCTGTCGGACGTAGAGAAGGACGCGAAGCCCTTGGGGAGTCCCGCTGTACCAGATTCTAACCGGAGAGAAATAGGGGCATGAAAACGCACTTCGCAATCTCGAATTGTCTCCCAAACCTGCCCCGCAGAGGGGAAGACTATGTCGGGCGGCAACCGAGAACGCTCGCAGTCCATCATCCATTGGGCCGCGTCATCAAGGCCGTCGGTGGTCCTGTTCCATTTTGGAAAATGTGCCGGAATTTTCATGGTGCGCGAACATGGCCCAGTTTCTCGTAATCTATCCGCCTTGCCCACGGGTTTCAAGTATCCGGTTTTTCGGGACACACGATGGCGGTTACCACCCCGACACACTTCAACAGGGCCACAGCATCGCCCGCCGCTCGGCCAGCGCCGCCGGGACTGGCCTAAAATCTCGCTGGCGGACAGCGGCGAGTCTGGCAGCTCAACCTCAACTGAAAACGGTTATCAGTTGAAGGGGCTGCCGACTGGAGCCAATCCGCTGGTCCTCCTGTTTGCGCTGGCGGTGGGCCAGCTTCGCCGGGACGGCCCGGTTGCCCACTGCGCTGGCGGCAGCCCTTAGCCCGGCGGTACGACCTCAACTGTCCAAATTGGACAGTTTAGCTTCGTGACGATGGGGCGGCTCCGGTAGTTCTCCGGTTCAACCAGGAAGCCGGAGGCCGGGGCCAGCGCCGACTGGAGCCGGGGCCGACCGGCATGATGGCCACGAGCATGGAAGTTGCCTGCGCCGTCGAGCGCCAGCAGGTGGGCCAGGGGTTCATGCTGACTGCCCTGGCGCTGGACCAGCTTGACCGGTGTTGACTTTCCCTCCTCAACCTGACTGACTTCGGGTTGTCCGTCGTGTAATGAAGCCCATGACCGAAGCTCACAGCCAAGACCTGGTGCTCGTATATGACCTCCGGCGTGACCGTGACCACCGGGAGCGCGTGTTGTCGCAGGTGCAGGACCAGTGGCAGGCTTACCAGCGCGGCCAGTGGCCAGTCCATATTTCAGAAGGACGCATCAGCCGGTTGTTCTTCTACCCGCACGCTGGCGAGCACATGTTCGAGCTTGACGAAGGGGAGCGGCGTAGCACTTGGGTTCGGCAGGGCGATGATTCGTGGTACAGGGTCGGGTGGCGGGCGAAGGTCGAGCAGGCGGTGTTTCACACGCCGCGGCCGGTCAGCGATATGCCGGTCGTGACGAGGATTTGGATTGGGAATCCCGCTTAGCCGCTGGGGCGGGCCTCGGTCGGGCACCTGCACATTTCCTCGATTTGCGCTGCATCCAGGCTCATAATGCCGCCATGCGAAAGCGGGTCCAAATCGCGCTCGCCGTCTTGCTGGTCGCTGTTGGCGGCGTGGTTGTGTGGCAGATGTCGCGCCCGCAAGAGCGTGAGCCGGTATATCAAGGCAAGGGTCTGCGGACATGGCTGTCGGAATACCTCTGGGCCTCGGTGAGGCGGGATGGACGAACACAGGACCTAGCCGCGGGCGCTGTGCTGCAAATCGGCACGAACGCCGTCCCGATTTTGCTGAACATGCTCTGCAAAGAAGACTCTGCCCTGGTCTCGAAACTGGTTGACTTCTGGGACTTCCACATAGCAAGACGCTACGTCCTGTCCTGGGTTACCAACCCCGCTTGGTACAGGAATCGAGCCAGATTCAGAACCGGGAAGCCTTGATGGGATTCAAGATTTTAGGGACCAATGCTGCCCAAGCGGTGCCAGCGTTGATGAGAATCTACGAACGGGACCTTTCACCGCATTCTCAATACTGGGTCGGCCGAGCATTGGTCGCCATCGGGCCTGAGTCCATACGCACCGCGATTCCCTGGTTTTTGAGGGCGACCACCAGCACCAACGCAGGAGTGCGCGAAAACGCAGTTTGGGTGCTCGCGAACGCTCATACTGAAGCCGCGCTGGTCGTGCCCGCATTGGTGAAGTCCTTGAATGATAGTGAGAGAGATGTCCGGGAGAGTGCTTCTTTTGGTCTCGCGGGATTTGGAGTGGAGGCCCAACCAGCGGTTCCTGCGTTGGTTTTGTTGCTCAAGCACGCACATTCTGATGTCCGCATCGCCGCAACCAACGCCCTCAAAGCCATAGACCCCGAAGCCGCCGCCAAGGCGGGCGTGAAGTGACGGCGGTGCAGGCGGTGGATAGGCCACTGTGCTCAGTCGGGCGCGTGCGCCTGCAAACTGGCGGCCTGAACTGGAGTAGCCTCTACCGCCAGCCGGTTGGTCAACGTCGTTGTCCTGGCGCGGGCCAGCCTCACCGGGACTGGCCTAAAATCGCGCTGGCGGCAGCACCCGGTCCGGCGGCAGAACCTCAACTGAAAAGCGTTTTCAGTTGAAGGCGATGCTGAGCGGAGCCAATCCGTTGGTTCTCCTATTCGCCCGGGAAGGTGGAGGCCGGGGCCAGCGCCGCCCCGGAGCCGCGCCACTCGGCGTGATGGCCTCGACCACGGTGGCGAATCAGGAGGCCGACCGAGCCGATGAGCGCGAGCGCGTGAGCCGGGGTTTCTGCGGTATCGGCCATGCCCTCGTGCAGCTTGACCATCCAGCCCTCGGTCCTGGGCGAACCGGCCAGCCTCCTCGGTCGCGTGTCAGTGGTATCGGGCCAAAACAGGAAAGCGACATTTCGCTTGCATTGGCAGAAGAAAAGATGGAAACCCGTAGCCGTGATTTAAGGTCCATTTTTTGCTGCCGGGGACGGCTGTCCAGCCCCGGCGAGGCTAGAGGCTTGCCGGGGTGGATATGGACATGTTGTTTCCGGGCACGATGAAGATGCCTATGAAAACAACAAATGCCATATTCGGGATTCTCACCAGCCTTACCTCCCGAACCTCCGCAACGACCGAGCCGGTGCCCGGAAGGAAGCCGGTCTTGGCCCTGCTCACACGACTGCTTTGGGCAGCCGCGCTCGCTCTGCCCGCTTTTAGTGCCCAGGCGGGGGCGGTTCTAACCACTTTGTATTCATTCACCGGCGGCAATGATGGTGGGGGTCCCCATGCCGCGCTGGTGCAGGGCAACGATGGCAATTTCTATGGCACGACCTCCGGCGGCGGCACGAACAATTCTGGCACCGTGTTCAAAATCAGCGCCAATGGGGCACTGACAAGTCTGTATTCGTTCACCGGCGGCAATGATGACGGAAGTCCCCTGGCCGCTCTGGTGCAGGGCACCGATGGCAGTTTCTATGGCACGACTTCCAGCTTTTTTCCCGGGAATTTGCGTTCGTACGGCACCGTTTTCCGGCTGACCATCGTGCCGGAGTTCCAGGCCGTGACATTAACCAACGGCACGCTGAGTCTGACCTGGAGCACGGAGGCTGGAGGGACGTATCAGTTGCAGTACACTTCCGACTTGCGGTCGAGCAACTGGACCAACCTGGGCAGCGCGGTCACCGCAACCGGAGCGACGCTCAGTGCCATAGACTCCCTCACGAACGGCCCGCGACGGTTTTACCGGGTGGTGCTCGCGCCGTAAGGACTCTCGCAAACTCATTTACATCTGTGAAAACCAAGCTCAGAACGCTCGATAGCGGAAGCAGAACCTTCGCAACGACCGTTCCGGTGTCCGGCGGGAAGCCGGTCTTGGCGCTGCTGCGACTGCTCTGGCCAGCCGCGCTCGTCCTGACCGCTTTTGGCGCACCGGCCCCTATCGCAAGGCAGAACACGAAAATGTAAGGACAGAACATGAGAAACATGAAAGTGACGAATGCGATGCGAATGAACCTGTTCCGCCTGGCGAGCTTTGCGATGGCAATGACGGCAGGGCATCTGATGGCGCAGGTCTTTACGACCCTGCATAGTTTCACGGGCGGCAGCGATGGAGCTAATCCGCTTGCCGGAGTGATTTTATCGGGCAGCACCCTGTATGGGACGGCGGTATTTGGCGGCGGTTCGGGCTATGGCACGGTGTTTGCCATCAACACCAATGGCACGGGTTTTAAGGTCCTGAAGAGTTTTAATGGCGTCAATGACGAAGCATACCCAATAAGCGGCTTGCTTTTGGCGGGCAACACGCTGTATGGGGCATCCAGCGGACCCGGCTCTAGCCTCGGCGCACTGTTTGCCGTCAACACCAACGGCACGGGCTTTACGACCTTGCATGTTTTCACCGCAACTTCCGGTACTTCTCTCACAAACAGCGACGGAGGTGTTGTATGTGGCACGTTGTGTTTATCGGGCAACACCCTGTATGGGGCGGCGGATTATGGCGGCAGTGGGGGCAGTGGCAATGTGTTCGCCGTCAACACCAACGGCACGGGCTTTACGACCCTGCACACTTTCACGGCGACTTCTGTCCCCCGTAATGGGGTGACTGACAACCCTCCTTACAAAAACAGCGACGGGGCTGGACCCTGTGACGGAATTATTTTATCGGGCAACACCCTGTATGGGACGACGTATTCTGGTGGCACATACGGCGATGGCACCGTGTTCAGTCTTTCGTTCAGGCCGCAACTGACCATAATTCCCTCTGAAACCAATGTGATTTTGTCGTGGCCGACCAATTACGCCGGGTTCGATTACACCGGGCATACTTTGCAATCCACTACGAACCTAGGTTCATCGGCGGCCTGGAACACCAATTCTCCGGCCCCCGTCGTCGTCAACGGGCAGAACACAGTGACCAATCCCACCACCGGCACACAGCAGTTTTTCCGGTTAATCCAGTAGTTGCCAGCAGGCCAACCCGCGCTGGCAAAGCAGGGCAGCCGCAGTCGGGACTTCGTGCTTGGCGCTGGGGCAGTTCCGCCAGGATGGCCCAGCCTGACGCCGCGCTGCCGTCCAGACCCGTGCGTGCTCGGCGGCAAGACCATCAAAAGTCCAAGACAAACCCGGCTTGGACAACGCCACGTCGGTCAACTGAGCAGGAGAAGCCTCCACGAGGAATCCGGCCCGCCTGCTCGACGACCCTGCGGACAATCCAGCCAACCTGCCCGCTGGTCAAGGTCCCAGCGGGCGCTTTCATGCGGAGATGATAGACCGGGTGCGGCTCGGCCCGCTCCAGACGGATGCGCGTGGAGCGACGCCAGAAGTCAAGGAGGATGCGACGCCCCGCTTCCTTTTTTGCCCGGTTTCTGTTACGCTGCGCGAGGAATCGACCCGTGATATGAACCGAATTGGATTCAGCAAGACCGCCCTCTGCTCCCTGGCCGCCCTGATGTTGGCGACCGGCTGCGACCAGCCCGCGAGCCAGAGGATACCGGAGCCGTTCGACAGCGCCCCGGCGGAGGTGAAACAGACTTGGGAGCGGGCGCTGGCGGCGGACAAGGCCAACGATTATGTGACGGCGATGGCCGCGTTGGACTGGCTGAACAAAAGGAAACTGACCGACCCACAGATGAATGCCTTGAGCGCGGAACGCGCCGAGTTCAGCGAACGATTGCTCAAAGCCGTGATGCGGAACGACCCCGCCGCCATGCGGGCCTACCAGAACTCCCAAAAAGGACGCGGCCACTAAGCTCCCAGAACCGATTCGACCCGAGCCGCCCGGAAGGCGTGCCGTGCAGGTGCCCTGCCTCTTGACCGCCAATACCTCGTCGGCGCGTTCCTGGCCCCGAACCGGATTTCAACAGCCCAACAGGCTTCGACCGGTACGGGACCGGCCTCGGCGCATTTACACAGATGCCGCAGCCTTGCCTTCAGCCTGCCGCGCCCCGGCGACAGGCGGCTTGACGGCTAACCACCAGCACAACGTTGGCCGGGAGATTTTGAGGGTCTGGCAGACGGCGCTTACCGCCATGCCCTTGTCGGCGTGGAGCTTCTTCGCGGTCTGGACCCGTGGGTCATCCACAGCGGGCGGTTCCCAAGCCGTCCACGGGCGCGGGCCGCCGTCCATCCGGCATGGGTGCGCTCCTGAATCAGCCGCCGCTCGCCCGTTCGGCTGTCTCAGACTCCACAGCCCCTGAAATGGGCCTCTATAGTCGCAAGTCATTTACCTCGAATATATTACGCATGTGGTATCCGTTGTATATAACATATTCTACGGATTATGTTGTGAGGGGTTGCCATGACCTCCATAGATTATTCAAGCAGCCGACCGCTCGCAACCCGCATCCTCCGAATCCAAGATGGCCGCCGCTCCGGCGCTGGGCCAGCGTTGCCGGGACGGCCTAAAATCGCGCTGGCAGCAGCACCCGGTCCGGCGGGACAGCCTCAACTGAAAACCGTTTTCAGTTGAAGGCGCTGCCGACTGGAGCCACTCCGCTGGTCCTCCTGTTCGCCCCGGAAAGCTGGAGCCGGGCCAGCACCGGCCCCTGAACCGGGAGCCGACCTCCGTGATGGCCACGACCACGGCGGCACTCAGGGAGCTTGCCTGCGCCATCAAACGCCAGCGCGTGCGCCGGGGATTCACCGGCCCAGGTCAAGCGCCGTGTATGCGCCATGCCGTCGTCCGCCCTGGGTGAATTTGGCCGCTTGCACCCCAGGGCGCGGCGCATACACTGCTTCACGTCAGCGGGACTGGTCACTGATATGAATGCTCCGGTTAAATGCCCGAAATGCGGCGAAGAAATGAAGGAAGGCTTCGTGGTGGACCACGGCTACGTTAAGAATTACGTCGCTCAGTGGGTGGCAGGAAAGCCGGAATTTGGACCATTCGGGGGCACCTGCTTATTGGGGAAAGAGAAGCGCCCAATTCGGACCTTCTGCTGCACGAAATGCGGCTATCTTGAGGCGTATGCCCCCACCACGTGAGCTTCCTGCCGCTAACCCTCAGCCTGTACTCGACGCCGCGTTGTCACTGCCTGCCGGGAGTCGTGCCGACCAGCACGATGCCGCCCTGTGGCTTTTTGTTTGCAAAGCCGATTGTTTACGGGACGCCGATGCGCCGGAGCCGGGACCGCCGACAGCGTGATGGCCCCGACCGCGGCGACAACCCAAGGACATCGCCTGCGCCGAGGAGCGCGTGCGGGTGCGCCGGGGTTTCAGCGGTAGTCCCAATGCCCTCGTGGAGCTTGCCCATCCAGCCCTTGGTCCTGGGCGAACCGGCCAGCCTTTTCGGTCGCGGGTCAGCAGTATCGGGCCAAAACAGGAAAGCGACATTTCGCTTGCATTGGCAGAAGAAAAGATGGAAAACGGTAGCCGTCAGATAAAGTCCATTGTTTGCTGCCGGGGACGGCTGTCCAACCCCGGCGAGGCTAGAGGCTTGCCGGGGTGGACATGGACATGTTGTTTCCGGGCACGATGGAGATGCCTATGAAAACAACAACAGCCATATTCGGGATTGTCCCCAGCCGCTCTTCCCAAGCCTGCGAAATGACCGACCCGCTGTCCGGCAGGAAGCCGCTTTTGGCTGTGTTTACTACTCCGTCATTGGGATTGACTACAGACTTCTAGTGTGCTAAGCTTCCGGCGCAATGAAAATTGATGGCCGGACATTGGACCACAAGACCCTTGAGCATTTGCGAATCAGCGCCTGCAAGCGGGTGCTAGAGGATGGGGAGGTGCCTTCCGTGGTGGCGGCTTCCCTGGGCTTTTGCCGCACTAGCATCTATCCGTGGCTCCGACGTGTGTGGGACGAGGGATGGGAAGCCTTGGCCGAGAAGATCGCTGAGGGCCCGGATCCGAAGCTCAGCGAGGAGCAACGCCAGAGAGTCAAGCGGTGGATCGTCGGCAAGGACCCCCGCCAGTACGGCTTTGATTTTGGTCTGTGGACCCGCCGCATCGTCCAAACGATGATTCAGAAGAAATTCAAGGTCGAACTGTGCCTCACATCGGTGGGTAAGTTGTTGGCGCAGTTAGACTTGACACCGCACAAGCCATTGCGGCGGGCTTATGAACGGGACCCGGTGCGGATCGAACTATGGACGAAGGAGGAATTCCCGAAACTTAAGAAACGAGCCCGTAAACACGGGGCGAAGATCTACTTTCTTGATGAGACGGGATTTACTTCGGAACCCAACCTGCGGCGGACCTATGGGTTGAAGGGCGGCAGAGCGGTGGTCGAGACCAGTGGCCAACGGCAAAAGGTCAATGTGATCAGCGCCGTGAGTATGCAGGGTGCCTTTTGGTGCCAGGTCTACACTCACACGCTGAAGCAAGGGGACTTTATCACGCTCCTGAAGGACTTTATGCGTGGCCAACGAGCAAAGGTATTCCTAGTGCTGGATAGCCATCCGGCTCACATAGCCAATTCGGTCAAAGAGTATCTCCGGAGCACTAAAGGGCGCCTTGAGCTACATTTTCTGCCCCCTTACGCGCCCGATCTTAATCCCGATGAATTCGTCTGGAACTACTTGAAGGGCAACGGCGTAGCCAAGAAGCCGCTCCTCCGGAACGAATCGCTCAAGGAGCGAGTGGAGGCCGATCTAGCCAAGCTCAAGAAAGACCGGGGGTTGCTGTGCTCTTTTTTTAAGGCCGAAAGTGTAGTCTATGTTAATGACTGAGTAGTATACGAGTGCTCCGGATAGCGCTCCTAATGCTGCCGGCTCTCGGTGCCCAGGCCGCCGTGGTCTTAACCACCCTTCATTCATTCGGGGTTTGCACCAACGGGGCAAATCCTTATGGCGGGCTGGTCCAGGGCAGCGACGGCAATTTCTATGGCACGACTGGTTACGGCGGCACGAACAACGCTGGCACCGTGTTTAAAATCAGCACCACTGGGGCGCTGAGCAGTTTGTATTCATTCACCGGTGGCAATGATGGCTCTGGTCCCGTGGCTGGGCTGGTGCAGGGCAGGGACGGCTATTTGTATGGCACGACAGGAGGCGGCGCGAAAGGAGGAGGCGGCAAGAACGGCTGTGGCACCGTGTTCAAGATCAGCACCGATGGGGCGCTCACCAGTTTGTATTCATTCACCGGCGGCAATGATGGGTCTGGTCCCCTGGCTGGGCTGGTGCGGGGCAGCGACGGCAATTTCTATGGCACGACTTGCTACGGCGGTGCGTGGCCCGGGCAGAACGGCCAGGGCACCGTGTTCAAAATCAGCACCAATGGGGCGCTGGCCACTTTGTATTCATTCACCGGCGGCAGTGATGGCGCACATCCCTTTGCTGCGATGGTGCAGGGCAGCGACGGCAATTTCTATGGCACGACTTGCTACGGCGGCACGTGGCCCGGGCAGAACGGCCAGGGCACCGTGTTCAAAATCAGCCCCAATGGGGTGTTGACCAGCTTGCACTCATTCACCGGCGGCAATGATGGCGGGTATCCCTTTGCCGGGCTGGTGCAGAGCAGCGACGGCAATTTCTATGGCACGACTTACTACGGCGGCAGGAGCGGCGACAACGGCACCGTGTTCAAAATCAGCCCCGATGGGGCGCTGACCAGTTTGTACTCATTCACCGGCGGCAATGATGGCAGATCTCCTCGCTCCGGGCTGGTGCAGGGACACGACGGATACTTCTATGGCACGACTGCCGGCGGTGGCACGAACTACGCTGGCACCGTGTTTAAAATCAGCCCCAATGGGGCGCTGACCGGTTGGTACTCGTTCACCGGCGGCAATGATGGGTCTGGTCCCCTGGCTGGGCTGGTGCAGGGCAGCGGCGGCTATTTCTATGGCATGACTCCCAACGGCGGCGCGAACGGCGACAACGGCACCGTGTTCGAAGTCAGCAGCAATGGGGCGCTGACCACTTTGTATTCATTCACCGGTTGCAATGATGGCGAAAATCCAGAGGCGGGGCTGTTGCAGGGCAGCGACGGCAATTTCTATGGCACGACTTCCGCCGGTGGAGATCCCAATTACAACCGCGACTGGGGTACCGTGTTCGAAATCAGCACCAATGGGGCGCTAACACTACAGCGTCATTTGGCACTTGCGCCCGCCGCGGGCGTGCGCTAGGTTGCCCCGCGTAATTGAATGGCGCTGGGCCTGAGATAATCGCACCGCGGGTAATTCGCGGCCGAACGATCACTGCTGCGGACGTGCAGGCGGTCAGGCGGTTGCTTGTCCAGGAGCCTCAGGCCGGACGTTCCAGTCTGGCTCGTGGTCTGTGTGCGCATTGGCAGTGGCGGGCTCCCAATGGGCGATGGAAGGTCCGCTCGGCGCTGGCGATCTTGACCGAGTTGGAACGTCAAGGATGGATCGGGTTGCCAGCGCCGGAACGCGGTCCCGGGCCGGCCCGCAGAGCGGTGGCTGCGTTGCCGAGGGGGAGGATCGTGGACGGGGCGTTAAGCCAGCATCGACCGTTGCGCTGGGAGTTGGTCGGCACGACGGCCCAACGGCGCGAGTGGCGCCAGGTGCTTGAGCGCCATCATTATCTGGGAGCGCCCGAGTTAGTGGGGGCCAACTTGAAATATCTGGTGTATGGGCGCGCGGGCCAACTCTTGGGGGTGCTGGGCTGGCAGTCAGCGGTGCAGCACCTGGGTTGTCGGGATCGGCTGCTGGGGTGGAATGCGGCCCAGCGGGCGCGCTGGCTGGACCACGTGGTCAACGGCGTGCGTTTTCTGGTATTGCCCTGGGTCAAAGTGCCGCATTTGGCGTCGGTGATGTTGAGTGAAAATCTTGGTTTACTGCAACGCGATTGGCCTGGGCACTATGGGGTGCCGGTGTGGCTGGCGGAAAGCTTCGTGGATCGGCAACGCTTCAGCGGGGCCAGCTATCGGGCGGCCAATTGGCAAGCGATTGGTTGGACGCGCGGTTTTGCCAAGCGGCAGGGCCGTTTCGTGCATCATGGCCAAAGCAAGGAGGTGTATGTCTATGTAATGGAACCCCGGATGCGGCAGTTCATCCACGGGGACGGCCGCCAGCCCTTATTGAGCCGCGCGTTTCTCTTGGCCCAGCGCCTGAGTGAAGAAAGACAATCCCTCACCAAGAGAATGCGGATGAAAAAGATTTTGGAGTCATGGAAACCCAGGCTCCCGTCCAAGTGCGAGTTGAGCGTGGAAGATGTGGAAACGGTCGTTCGGGAGCTCAAGGAGTTCACCGCCTTGTTCGGACCTACCTTTGGGCGGAGCGAACCAGCGGCCCTCTTTGAACTGTACCTGCAAGGCCTCTTGAGCGACGCGGAACGTAAGAGCATCGAAGCGATCGCCCTGAAGTTGGAGGGCCCGGAACGGGTGCGCAATCTGCAGCGGTTCATGAAAGACTCCCCGTGGGACGAGCCGTGGATGCGAAAACGGCACTGGGAGTTGTGCGCCCAAATGCTCAGCGATCCGCTGGGGGTCTGGAGCCTTGATCCGAGCGAGTTCCCCAAGAAGGGAAGCGCCTCGGTGGGAGTGGCCCCGCAGTATTGCGGGGCGCTGGGCAAGACGGCCAATTGCCAGTCGGGGGTCTTCATCTGCTACTCCAGCCCCAAAGGCCATGAGATCTTGGACAGCCGGCTTTACTTGCCCCAGTGCTGGTTCGAACCTGCCTACGAGGAGCGCCGCCAGCTCTGTGACATTCCCCAGGATACGGTCTTCCGAACCAAGCCGCAAATTGCGCTGGGGCTGCTGCAACCCTTATTGGCGACCCGACTGTTTGGCGGCCGCTGGATCACGTTTGATTGTTCCCTTGGCAATAACGAAGCGTTCCTGGAACAACTGCCCAAAGACTTCTATTACCTCGGGGAGATCGCCTGCACCCGAAAGGTCTGGCCCAAAGCGTGTGCGACCCGGCCGCAGTTGGAGCAGGATGGCTGCACGGTGGAACACTTGCTCAAAGTCAAGGGCCTATTGAACTGGCAAACCCACAAAATAGCCGAAGGCGAAAAGGGGCCGCTGGTGGCGGCCTTTGCGCGCATCCGGGTCTATGTGAGCCCGGAGCGGACGCCGGAGAGCCAACGTTGGCTGCTGCTGCGCAACGATGCCAACTGCAAAATCAAATACGCCTTGAGCAATGCTGCGCAAGAGACTCCGATGCGCGAACTGGTGCGCGTGAGCGGCGCGCGCTGGCCCATTGAACGCTGTTTTCAGGAAGACAAATCCGAGCTCGGACTGGATCACTACGAACACCGCTCCTGGCCGGCGTGGCATCGGCACATGCGCCTGGTGTGTCTGGCGCAGTTGTTCCTGCTGCGTCTGCAAATCAAATTTAAAAAAAAGCTCCCGCCTTGACCTTGCCGCAAGCGCGCTTGCTGATTGAGGGCAGTCTTCCAGACCCGAAAAGTCAACCCGGTTACGTTTTGATACTGTTGGAGTACCATACACGACGCAATTACCAGGCCTACCTATCCCACCGGAAAAGCCGAATGAAAGAGCTGAAAAAATGGGAATCTCTCAAAACGTCGCTGTAGTGCTATAGCGTCTATGCCACTTTCGGCAAGACCTCGGACTTTGGCCTGGCCAGCCCGTCCCTTATCTTCTGCCTGGTTGATGAGAACCCCTGGAGCATCAACGATTCTGGCCTGGCCGTCATCGCCGGACAGAAGGCCGCCGTGGACTTTCCCAGCGACATGCACGCCGGCGCCTGCGGCTTCTCCTTCTGCGACGGCCATGGCGAGATCCACAAATGGAAAAGCGACTTCTTCCACCTGACGGCCTACGCCACCCGGAAGTCCGCCATTACGCCCTTGCAGCAAGTTGATTGGTTTTGGGAGGCCTCCCGTGCCACGGTCAATACCAAGACGCCGGGCATCCTTCCCTGAGAGGAGGCCCCCGAGCGTGGATTGATGGATTGGTGGATTGGTGGATTGATGGATGGCCTGGACTTCCGTGCTGCGGCGGACGGCCAGTCCTCTTGGAGGAATCAAGATGCGTGTGACGGGCGGCGGATGGACGCGCATGAGGCAATCCAGGAGCGCGGCGCCTTCGAAACCCAGGCTCTCCAAGTCGTGAACACTTGAGTGTGCGTCAGTCATAATTGCGCCAAAGGATTCCTCATTGCCGCCCAAAGGCGGCGTCCCGCAGCCACCAGGGATGCCGGCCTTTAGGCGGCAGGGTGGGCGCTCGAGGGAATCGGTCGTGCGCCCCAAAAGAAATCCTGTCACGTTTCTGGCTTTCCGAACCACTATTAGGTAAGATGCTGTTCCATCAGTCTATGTGGAGCCCGGACTGCGATGACTCGACGCTCGTGAGCGCCAGCGTGAACGGTGACCGCGAGGCCTTCGGTCAAATCGTCAGTCGGTACCAGGCCCTGGTTGCCTCCGTGGCCTTCCTGGGTTACAAGACAGACATGGCGGATGCGGCATCTGCCCGACAGCGCCGGCTGGTCCGGCGGTTCTATGGGTTGCTCGCCGCCACCGTTTTGGTCTCTATCGGCCTGGTCCTGGCATGAGAAGACCCACCCCATGGTGGCAGGCGAAGCGTTTGTCGTCATCGCCGGTCCTGGGCGGCTGCCGGTTGCCGCCACCCCATTTGGCCGCCTGAGCACGGCCCTGTGCAACGACATGCATTTCCCGGCGCTGATCCGCCAGGCCGGGCGCCACGCCGCGGACATCCTGATCGCGCCATACGGGGAAAACCCCCCTTTCGAATCCCGGGCAGTGGCGATCACGCGCGCCATTGAAAACGGCGTTTCGCTCCTCCGGCCCACCGGCAGGGGCTTCTCGCTGATCACGGACAACCGGGGGCGGATCCTCGGCAGCCAGGATTACTTTGCCAGCAGCACCGGTATCATGATCGCCGCCATCCCCATCCATGGCGCCAGGACGATCTACAGCCGGGTCGGCGATGTCTTCGCACACCTGTGCGTTGCGGGGCTGATCTGTCTTGCCGGCCGGGCGTTCCTGCGCCGGAAGCAAACCGCCCGCGCGCCCGGTATGCTCGCGGGTGCTTCACATTGTCCCGCCAGCCCACGGACGGGGAGTTTGGGCGAACCGGTCGCGTCGCGGAGCGACGCCTGAGCCCCACACGCCATCGGGGCGCCAAGCCGTTTCTTTGCCTTCAGGCCTTCGCCCTGAACGCCAGCGTGCCCACCCCAGGCCTGGCATCAGGCACAGGACCAAGCGGTGTATGGACTGGCCATGTCAAACGGCAGTCAAACGACCCCCGACATGCGAGAAGATTTCTCTGGACATCTTCCTGGATTTGGGGTGAAGTCAGATGACCACCGAGCAACTGGACAAACGATCAGGGCCAATTGAACGAATTCCGCGGCGGGAACACTTTCCAGCGTGAGCACAACCAGGACCCAACTCTTCCTCGCCAGTGCAGCGTCAATGAAGGGGCGCCGCGCCCAAGAGCAAATTACCATCAGTTATGACAACTTCCGCAGGCTCTCCTCCCGGTCCGGCACTGCCGGCCGGTCCCTTTGATAATTTCAATCCTGCCACGACCCAGTGGAGTACAAATCGAGATAGTTCAGGCGCCTTTCAGCGATTATTTCCAGTCCCCCAACGTGGGAGCGGTACACGAGGGTTTTTGCCGGCTGCTCGCGTCGGGCTGGAGGAACATCCTGGCCGAGGTGACCCGTCTTCAAGATGGGGGCCA
Source organism: uncultured bacterium (assembly GCA_963749495.1). Classification (GTDB taxonomy): domain Bacteria; phylum Verrucomicrobiota; class Verrucomicrobiia; order Limisphaerales; family UBA8199; genus CAVQND01. Next base: position 164,948 of record CAVVMW010000005.1, on the reverse strand, counting down.
GACGCTCTGGATAACCGGCCACAGCCTCGGTGGCGCATTGGCGGCACTGGCAACCGCGGCGTTCACTTTTTCTGCCCGGATGCCGGTCAATGGACTTTATACCTTCGGCCAACCTCGAGTGGGCGACATTGACTTCTGCACACAATGCGACAGCCACTTCGGAGATGTCATGTTCCGATTCGTCAATAACGAGGACATTGTCACCCGTGTGCCGCCGCGCATCGTGCCGGGATTGCCGTTGCCTTCATTTTATGGACATAGCGGCCAAATGCGGTTCTTCGACGGCGACGGCAATCTGCACGACGATGATCATTGGTGGAATGCCTTCTTGATTAATGTAGAGGTTGGTTTCGAGAACATGAAGGGACTTTTGGCCGGCCCCGTTGCCGACCATTGCCTTGATTGCGTCCCGAACGGTTACATCGCCCGAATTGAGCAAAACATTTGAATCCAATCTGCCTTACAAAAATGTAATCGAATCGGAGTGAAGAAAGACCTCTCCCGGGCCGTCCAACTTGACGACATGGAACTCAGCGGTCAAAAGCCAACACCGGGATTGGCAAAGGGACAGTTGTGGAAGACAGACGACACGTATCTTCAGATTGTCGAACTGGGGAAGAGGCAGATCCATTACAAGGTCATGAAGAAGCCGGACCAGCCGGCGGTGACCCGCTTAATCAGGACCGAAGCTCTGGCGGTCTATTTGAGCGCGACTGAAGCGGTCTTGATGAGCTGAGCGGCATAGCGCCTGGTGCGGCGCGGAGCCAACGCCCCGCGCCGCAACCCTGAGGGCTGTCAGCCTAAACGGCCTCCGTGAAGGCGGGAGCGGCTCCGCGGGCAGACCCCTCACCCCGGCCCTCTCCCCTTCGGAAGGGGAGAGGGAGGATTCTCGGCAGCGGCATAAGGAAGCGGACACGCCCGGAAGTTCCAGAGACTGTCGGCGCTTCTCCCTCTCCCCTGGAAGGGGAGAGGGCCGGGGTGAGGGGTCCCCCGCGGATTGTGTCCTCGCCCTCAGTGACCGGTTACGCCAGCCTACTGGTGCAGCCGGAAGAATTGGCTGCCGCCAGTTGCGGTGACCGTCATGGGATTGGTCGGATTCGCCACAGGGGTCCACGGCCCCTTGAGGCTGGGAGCGGACTCGAGGGTGCCGCCGCCGGTCCAGGAGAGCGTGAGCACGCCGCTGACGCGGCTGAGGCTGAGCAAGCCCGGTAACGGCGCCGCCGCGATAGATGGGACACTGTAAATGCCCCAGTTATCGATAGCCCAATACCAGCTTGATGTGCCGGCCTGAACAAAGCGGAAGACCACATTCTTCTGGTTGTCGGCCAAAGGCACGCGATAAACCTCAATGCGCTTGGATTCTGTCCCATTGTCGTTGTAGCGGCCTTCGATGTAAGGTGCGAGCGCCTGCGTGATGGGGGCCTTGATGAAGAAGCCATAGTAACCTCCGACCAACTGGCCGGTGGCCGGGTCCGTGTACTCTGCGACGTCACCGTAGGTAGTCATCATGGTCTTGGCCACGTCAATGTTGCCCAGGCCGTCCCGGATGGTATCGGCCGGCGCCTGAGTGTCATTGTCGCCCTGGAGCCAGTAAAGGATGGGATTGTAGTTGGTCCCGTCCACCGTGTATTCCAGCGCCACGATGCTGTCCTGGTTTTGCTCATAGGCGCTGTCAAAGGCGATGACAATTCCCGTCTTGCCGGTCAGATCGTAGGGTTTGGTGTACAAATACTGGATTTGTCCCGGCGGCCCGTTCTGGCGGGAGTCTGATTCGGCGCGGATATAATGGTTGACCAACAGCGGATTGGTGCCCTCGTCAAAGGCCACCCCATTGAGTACCTGGGGGACGTACTGGCTCACGCCGAAATCCTTGCCGATGTTGAACGATTTATCCACGACCACCCAACCCAGGTAAAAATCCGAATTAAGGTCGTTCGGGTCGTTGCCGGCATTCTGGTGCCCGGTGAAGTTGACCTGCGTCCAGCCGGCTGGGACCGTGGGGTCAGGGCCGGCGGCGGTGGATTCGAAGTCCTCGAAATAGAGCGGTGCGGGGAGGACGTAGTTGCGGAGCAGGTGGAAGTTCCAGGTATTGGTATGGAGGGCGCCGCCGGCGCCGGCATCGGCCCACACCAGGCTGGCCGTGTGCGTCATTCGAGGCAGTTGGAGGCTGGTGGGCGTATAGGAGAGCGTGGTGAGGCCGTTCGCGTTGGTCGAAGTGGCGCTCACCGCCTTCCCATCGACGGTCCAGACCACCGAGGAAGGGGCCACCTTGGCGCTCGAGCCGTCACTGAGGATCACCTGGGCCGTCGTGAAGCCCACGTCGGCGCTGTCCGAGAAAGGCGACACGAACGCACTGGGCCCGGCATACTTGACAAAGGTCCCGTAAGCGCCCGTGCGCTTCCAATAGGCCTTGACCGACTTTGGCGAGGAGAGGTCGCCGACCAGCCATTTATTGCCTTGAGCATCGATCGTGTAAAACTCCAGGCTGGCATCGCCGGTGTTGTTCGATTGCTGCGGGTTCACGCGGAAGAACACGAGCCGGACGGGGTAAATGCCGGCGGTCGTGACGGCCACGCCGAATCGTGTCTCCGTGGTGATCGCCCGAAAATCAAAGAGCCCCAGTGTCGTGCCCAGGGCGTCGTAAGCATTGGCCGCCGTGGTGACGCGGAAGCCATCGGTCGCGTTCAGGGCGAAGGTGTAAAAGCCGGGCTGGAGGTCTAGGTAGGCCACGACTTCTCCGGCCAGGTTGGCGCTGTTGGCGCCGTTGATACCTGGGAAGGGCTGATCCGGGTAGTTGTTGGCGGTGGTGAAGGAGCCCTGATCGCTTGTGCCATCGGCAGGGTATGAGAGATTGATGTTGCTGATCACGTAGCTGCCGTTCACCTGGGGTCCTGGCGTGGCCGACTCGGGATACGGTGTGCCGGCGACGGGGTCGATGAGCAGGCCCGAGAGTTGCGCCTCGGCGTGGGCGATGTTGGCGGCCAGAAGGCCGTAACTGGTGGAATCAATCTGCGAAACGCGGACCAGCAAGCCGGGTTGAGTAGTGTCCACCGTCGAGGCCGGCAGCGCCGCGCCGGGCGGCATGAGCGTGTAGGTGGGCACCACGAAAGAGAACACCGGCGAAAGCGTGTGTGCCGGTTGGGCGTTGTCGGAGAATTGGACGGACACCGTTTCGCTGGAGCCGACCTGGAAGAGGGCGGGGGAGGAGTAGGTGACCGTGGTGGTGCCACCAACCTTGTTTGTGGACACAGAAACCGCCGAGCCATTGAGCTTGACCTGGAGCGAGGCGGGATTCAAGGCGGAGATGTCGTCCTGGATCCGAAAGCTGAAGCCCGCGGGATTGGCGGTAAAGGCGCCGGCATAGGGCGGAGCGACGTTCGCCGTGGCGTAGGCCTTGAGCGCCCCGGGGGTCGAGGTGTCGTTAATCAGCACATAGTTGGTGCTGGTGCTGGTGGCCACGACACTGAAGAACGCCACACTGCACCCGCCCCCGGTTTGCCAGTAGAGCAGCCGGAACGGGTAAATGCCCGCCTGCGGCACGACGAATTGGAACAAGGTATCCCCCGCGCCGCGGTTACTGTCGTACTTGCCCAGGGATATGGCCGACGAATGGTCCTTTGGGTTGAGCATGGAGGTGGTCACGCCGAAGCCGTCATCGCTGTTGACCCCCAGGGTGTAAGTGCCGGCTGCGGGGAACTCGATGTAGGTCAGGACCTCCTCCGAGAAATTGACGCCGGAGGCCCCAATCCCGGGGAAGTTGTCGGCCGGCTGGAAACCATCCACCGCGACGCCCCAGTTCACTACGGTGCTCACGGTATAATACCCGTTGCTATCCGCCCCGGAGAGGTCCGCCAGATTGGGTCCGTAAAGCCCGGCCTGCTGGTCCTCGGTCCAGGCGATCGAGCCGCCTTCGGTGGTCGCCGTCTGGTAGGGACGAACGCGGAAGCCCGGGTTGTTTGTATTGACCGAGCCGGCCGGCATTGCATACGAGACGGGGATCACGCTCGAGAAGGCCGGACCGGGTTCCTGCTCCAGCGTCTGACCCGTCACCACGCCTTTGGTGTAGATTTCCAACACCTCGCTCGGCTGCAAGGCGCGGCGCCAGATGCCGACATCATCCATCAGGCAATCCAACCCCGCGCCGTTGTTCGTGGCATACAGGCCCGTGCCGTCCTCGCCCAGGTTTATCGCCCAATCAGGCCCGGGAACGCTGCGCGGAGGATTACCCAACGTGGCCGTGTCCACGTTGCCCACCGGGTTGCCGGCGTCCGGGGCGATGGAAAGAGTGCCCAGCACTGTGCCATCGATGTAGATGCTGGCCAGGTTTGTGCGCACAAATATCACCGCCAAATGATGCCAGTTGTGGTCCTCCAACTGCGGCCCGGCATGACCGACCTCGTCTTTTCGGCCGTTGGCGTCATCTTTGAAATTGACCCGCACGCCGTCGCTCTCGTTGGAAACGACCCAACCCTGGTTCCCGCCGCTGTCCCAGTTCTTGTTCGAGATGAACGGCTCGTCGGCGGAGGAAGCGGCGATCTTGAGCCACATCGCGACCGAGAAGTCCGTGGTGTCGCCGGTCGCATCGCTGCCAAATTGCAAGGCCGCCGGATAGCCCAAGCTCACGAAGTCATTCGTCGTCCCATCCGACGTGACGAGGATGTGGACGGCCTGGCCCAGCAGGCCGGGGGCAAACGTGATCCCGTTCGTGCCCACGGTCCCCAGCGCCACGCTCGTCCCGTCGACGTGATTTGTCGTGGCATCCAGCAGGTTGCCGTCGAATTTGAGGTGAGCCACCAGGCCGTTGGTAACGGTTGTGGCTGAGAGGTTAGCCCCTGACTGGAGCAGGCCGGTGAGGGCGGCCAGCGCAAGCCAGGCGGAAGGTTTGATTCTTTGGCTCATGAATATGCTCTTGTTGATATCGTTACGGATTTTGCAAGGCACCAACATACACCCAGCCGACTCGACTCGCAAGGCCCCGACCGTGAATTCTGTGAATCGGCCGTGTTACGATCCAGGGGCGGACGCCGGGCGCGGGGCGCGGGCCGCGGGCCGGTGGACTGATGGATTGATGGGAGCTTCCGCCCCCTCCGCCCGCAGGCGCCTCCGTCTCCGCGTCTCCGCGTCTCCGCGTCTCCGCGTCTCCGCCCCCGCCCCCGTCCGCCCGCGGGCGCCTTACTCCTTTTCCAGGAGAAAGACCTTCGAGGATTTCCTGCCCAAGGCGGCCTCCAGCTTGAGCAGGGCGGGATAATCCCCGGGGCTGACGATGGCCGGGGAGGTCTCCAACTGGTGGGTGATGGCGCACCGGCCGGGCGCGCTGGTCGCGGTGACGCGGGCCTGCCCGCCCCCGCCGGGCGCAGTGAGGCTCTCGCTGCGGGGCGCCATGACCAGGCGCCGGAACCCGGCGGGCAGTTCGATCTCGGTGCGCACGCTCTCCCGCTGGTGCCCGGAGATGAGCAGGGGCAAGGCGCGGCGATCCGCCCCGGCCGCAAACAGCGAAGGCGTGAACGGCAGATCAAAGTACAGATAATTCCCGTCCACGACGCCATAGTTGTCGATTTCGACGGTGAACTGCTCCAGGCCGGGATAGGTGTCGAATTGGGTGACCAGGCCGCCAAGCGGGCGGGCGCCCTGGGCGACGTTGGAGATCAGTTCCTGGTAGTAGCGGTTTCTCTCCTCCGGCGGGAGTTCGGAGAAGAAGCGGTTTTTGCCGTTGTAAGGGCTTCCGAAATAGCGGCGCGTGACACCCAGCCGGGTCTTGCCGGCGTCGTCCAGCGAGAGCGTATAGACGGTCTCGGTCTTGTCCTGGCAATGGTCCGCGGCCGTGATGACCTCCCAGTCATGGCGGGCGAGCACAAAGCCCAGCCGGCCATCGTGGGCGGTCGAGCCCAGGCGCGCGTATTGGTCGGTGTCGTTCAAGTAATAGGTCTGGCCCTGGGCGCTGACCTTGACCAGCGGCGTCTGGAAGGAGTCCGGCAGCGGAAAGGCCGTGGCGATGTTGGTGAGGTCGGCGATGGCCGGCAGCCCGGAGGCCAGGACGAACTCCGGCTCGAAGCCGGCAGCCTCCAGGAGGGCGTGCAGGAGGATAGCGCGGTCCGCCAGGTGGCCGTAGCCGTCCGCCAGAGTCGTGTCGGCCGCCGAGAGTTCCTGGAGCGGAAGCTGCGTAAAGGCGGGCCCCGCCAGACGGATTGACTTGGCCACGTAGTCGCGAATCGCCTTGAGGGCCTCGGCGCGCGTCTGGGTCTCCTTGGTGAGTTGGCGGGCCAGCTCGGCGGCCTTGGCGCGCTGGCGCGAACGCTCGAGCATCGTCTGGCTCAGGGCCGTGACATACTCGGCAGGGTCGCCGACGAAATAGGCGACGCCGGCCACATAAACCCAATCCGGGGGCAGTTGCGCTTCCGCGGGCAGGGCCTGGACGTTGCCGGCCTTCCATTGAAAGACCTGGTTGGTGGCGTCGGACGAGGTTCTCTTCCTCGGCCAGGCGCGCCGCGTCGTTGCTCCTCGTGCGCTTGAGGATGCCCAGGCCGGCGGGGGCAGTCAGGCGGAAGGACTTTGCTCGAGCTCGTCTGGCAACTGAAAGGCCTCGAATCCGGCGAGGAAGGGCTTGCCTTTGGTGGCGACATCGAACTCGACCTCGATAGTGGAGCCGATGTCCACGCCGGGGAGGTTGGCGACGAGGATCTTGGAGCCCGTGTAGCGTTTGGCGGAGGCGTTCCAGCCCGCATCCATGATGTTGATTTCGCCTTTGGCGATTTCCTGGCGCTGGCCGGTCTTGGAGGTCACGACCCCGCGGGTGAGGCGGACCTCCTGGCAGGAGGGGTTGTATTCGATCTTGACCTCCGCCTCCCGGATCTTGCCGGCATAGGTCAGGATCTTCTTGGAATAGCGGACGCGATAGACGGCGCTGTGGGCGTCGGTGACCTGCAGTTCCTTGCGGCTTTCAAGGATTTTCGCGTTGGACTCGACTGCCGTGTCCCCGGGGTTCTGGGCCGTGTCGGCGGGGCTGGCCGCGACCTCCGCCGCGAGCGTCAGGACCGGGGCCTTCCGGGCGTCGTACTCGAGGTCCTTCAAAGTCCGCTTGAGCTTGAGGGTACTGCTCGGGTGAAAACTCGACCACCTTGAGCTTGAGTTGGCGGGAGCAGACCAGCTCGCCATCCTGGAGGGCGCAGCTCTGCCGACAGCTCAGGCAGTCGTCTTCGTCGGGCCTGCACGAGGGCAGCGAGAGCGCCTGGCCAAACTCGGGGGCCAGCTTCAGAGAAAGGTCTTCTCTCAACCCGCACGTGACCCAGGTCCGCAGCGGGTATTTTCTCTTCTCCAGGCCCGTGCCGCCGAGGATGAAATTGACGATGCCCAGGCCCTTGCCAATCCAGGGCAGATTGACCACGGACTTGCCGGAGCCGTTGGCGGTGAGGCCGTCCACGGAGAACTCGAGCACGGCGCGCACCTCCTGGGAGACGTCGATCATGTCCTCGGGCATGAGTTGGAGGGAGGTGAGCCGCGCGCCGGGGATGGCGCGCTTGAGTGTGCTCTCGAAGAACCGGCGTTTGTCGTCAGGTTTCATGTGGGCGAACATGTTGCGATAGAGATCGTCGTTCACGCCCTGGAAGGACAATTCGGATTTTGCCCTGAGGGCGCCGGCCGCGCTGAGCGTGCCGCGCGTCCGCACGCGCATCATGTGGTCGTCCGGGGGCTGAATCGGGCTGAGGCGGATGGCCTCGCCTTCGGGGCGGCACACCAGGTAACTCTGGTTGCGGTCGGTGGCGGGCAACAGGTCGCGCGTGTTCTCGTCCGTCGGGTCCATCAGCACGTAGTCCCCCTGCTGCAATTCCACGGCCACAATGGCGTGGTTGAAATCGGCGTCCGGGACCTCCGCGTCTTTCCTGGTGCCCAGATTGATCAGGACCGGGTAGGAGTTGAGGCCCGCCGCTCGCAGCAGGGAGACCAACAGCGCGGCCTTGTCGCGGCAGACACCGTACTTCTTGTCGAAGGTGAGGCAAACGTCGTGCGGCTCGAAGCCGGGGCGGTCTTTTTCCGGCGTCAGGCCCATGTAGCGGACCTTCTTGGACACGTGGAAAAAGAGGGCCTTGACCTTGTCCAGGTCGGTCATGGCCTGGGCGGTCAGCCCCTGGACGGTCTGCTTCATCTCGGGGGTGATGGCCTCCAGGTGCGGTTTGCTCAATTGCCAGTACCACTGGGAGACCTTGGCCCAGTCGGTGGTGGTGCTGATGAACAACCGCTGCAGGACCATTTCATAAGGCGGCATCGAGGGCTCATCGAACATGCGCGGCACGTTGCCAGCCTGCCGAACGGTGGATGAGAGTGTTCCCCGGACCCGATTCCTCGGAGTGTTTGACGGTGCCGGGGACCTCGTCTCTCAAGGCCACCCGTTTGAGCGGGCGATCCGCCGGCGCGTGTACCTCGTAGAGCAGGTGCCGGATAAAGCCCGGCCCTTCGAACACGCTCTCCTCGGCAAACTCGCCGGGAATGATGGAGCGCCGGATCGTTTGGCGGGCAATCGAGTGGACCACGTCCCCGATCTCCACCTTCGGAATGTTGAGCCGCAGCACCTTCATGTTCGGGTCGTAAATGTTCGCCGCCATCTGGCTGTCGTCGATGCTCTCCTTCGAGTTGGCCGCCACGTCCACCGGCACCACCTCGCCGCCGGGGCGCATCACCTCCACCTTGACCACCTCGACCGTGAAATAGGGCAGCATGAAGCTCAACGAGAGGGTCCGGTTGTTGCGCTTGCCCTTTTCCGTGAGCACCTTCACGAAGCTCTCATCCTGGCATTCGCCCGTCCCGTCAGCCCGATACACCCGCACCATCTTCTTTTCCACCGTCGCCTCGTCGCAGTCCGGGTACTGGGCCAGGGTGATCTGGCCGGCGGCCTCCAGGACCGCCTTCGGGTCGAGCAGCGCCCAGTCGGGGCCCGAATACTGGCTGGTGTTCGTCCCGGCCCACACCCGCAACGCGGCCAAAGCCACGCCCGTCAACAGCAACCCGCGGAGTCTCAATAAGCTCATTGTTCTCATAATCAAAAGCAGGCACCACTAATAGTCTGCGCCCGCCCGCCCGTCAAGCAGCGCCCGGGCGGCGGGTGCGATTAAAACTGTCGGTCAGCCCACGGCGCCTTTTTGCCCCGACGGGGCTTCCGACAATAGCCCGGCGTTTCAACGCCGGGTGAGCGGACACAAGGAACAGGTCCGTCCCGAAGGGACGGCTGAAAGCAAGGAGTTCTCAGTCGTCCCTTCGGGACGAGGGTCCCCTTTGTGGCCTCCCCGGCGTTGAAACGCCGGGCTATTGTCAGATGTCCCTCCGGGACAAAACTCAGGATGCGTGGGAGGGTTCACGGGGCGGCAGGGCCTCGCGCGAGCATTTTCGCGTACAAGGCTTCCATGTTGCGGGCGAAAGCGGCGGTATCGCAAATGGCGCTGCCGGCCAAGTGATGGCGCAGGCCTCGCCGCAATTCGGCCAGGCGGCGCAGGGTGTTCGGAGCCAGGGCCAACGCGACGGCGCGCTCGACGTAATCGTCCACGTCGTCGGCTATATATTCGGCAAGCCCGGCCGCGCGGAGGATCGAGGCACTTTGACGCGCTGCCCAACGGTTGCCGCGAAACGCGATTACCGGCACGCCTTGCCAGAGGGCTTCCATGGTGGTCGTTCCCCCGTTGTAAGGGAAAGTGTCCAAGGCAACGTCGATGTGACGGTAGGCCGTGAGGAAATCGAAATGGTCGGCCGGCCCCTCCATGGCGAGCCGATCCGGATTGACCTCGCATTGCGCAAAGCGCTGCGCCAGGAACTGGCGGTTCTCAGGGCAGCACAAGGCGGGGTTCTTCACGAACAACCTCGCGCCGGGGGCGCGCCGGAGGATCCGCGACCACGCCTCGACGACTGGGCGCGTGATTTTGTACGGCGACGCCAGGCACCCAAAGGTCAAATTTCCGGTGGAGAGCCCCGGGGCTCTGCCACTTCCGGCACCGGGTGCGACACTTCGAAACGTCAGGTAAGAGCCCGGAACGCGGAGGATCTGCTCCAGGTAGCAGGATTCCTCTCCGGGGGGAATGACTTCGTCGTCGCCGATGAGGTAGTCATAGCAAGCCATACCCGAAGTGGCATAGAAATTGAACCAGCCCGCCAGGATCGGCGCGGGCTTCAGCGCCACCACCGCGAGCCGGTCGATACGGCTATACCCATTCAAATCTACCAGCACGTCCAGCTCGCTTTCCTCGATCCGACGCGCGGCCGCCTGGTTGGAAAGCCCCGAGATATCGTGGAACTGGTCGCCGGGATGCTTGCGATAACCAGCCTGGCATTGGGACTCGGGCGCATCGGAAAACAAATGGACCTCGACCCGCTCACGGTCGTGACGATTCACCAATCCCCAGACGGGCTTCATCCATTTGTGGTGCGCGAAAAAGGACGACAGATAGCCCACGCGCAACCGGCGACCCCCAGCCGGCGCCGCCGGGAATCTCCTGGCGCCGGGCGGCGCGGGCAGGTGCGTTTCGGCCCAATCGCGCCGCGCAGCCAGAATGGCCGCGTTATCCGCCCGTGGACTGCCGGCGATCACGACGGCGATGGCCGTTCTTGGCAGGAACCCCTTGCCCAAGGCGATGGCCGCTTGGAAACTATCCAGGGCCTCATCAATCAATCCGAGCGTGAAGAGCGCCTTTCCCAGGTTGTAGTGCGACTGCGCGTGGCCGGGCGCCAGCGACACCGCCTGCTGGAAACAGGCCAGTGCAGCCGCCTGGTTCCCTTTCGCCTCGAACGCACAACCCTGCGAGTACCAGGCGGGATGGAACCGGCCGTCCAAGCCCAGCGCCTCCCGGTACCCGGCGATGGCTTCGTCGAAGCGCCCATCGCGGTGGAACTCGCCCGCCCGTTGGTAAATTTCTGATGTGGTCAAAGCGTGCCCTTTTTACCAGAAGCAAGGTAGCTTCTCGGCGCAAGCCAGTCCAATTGACTTCTGCTTGACAAGTGAAGAGAGCAGCTTATTATTAGAAAAGCATTTTAATCGAGTTAGACCAGTGTATGGTGACAAGGGCTGTAACGGCAGCGGCAGGAGGTGACAGAACGGACACGCTGGATGTTCGCAAACTGGAAGCGTTCTGCCCTGTAAAAACCGACCAAAGGCTTCTCCTCACGGCGGAAGTGCCTGGTCCCGGTTCTCACGCAGCGGCAGGGGCCAAACAGGGGTTCATGGGGCCTTTGGCCACGGACGATGCCGGGGCCATCGAGTTGTTCCGGCGAGCGCTGGAGGGAAACAATTACACCGAATCCGGATTGCGCGGCGCGTTGGGGCCGGACATGAGCCCGCACTTGAAACGGGTGGATCTTCCGTTGTACCAGCGGCGCCTGTCGACGCCAGATCCGCTGAACACTCTGGTCAAGCTGTTCACGCTGCAGCTCCCGGTGGGCGAAGACGCCGCTCGGACGGCCCTGGCCCCGCTGGGCCTTGAGCGAGCGGTGGCGCTGGGGTTGATCCAGCTTGCGGACAAAGGAGTCCGTGGCCGCATCACGCTGTCGTTTTGTGAGGGTCTCTGGCTCGCGCATGACTGCCTGGGCGAGGATGCACCGCGGCTAAGTCCGGACCATGTGTTGGGAACGAACCCGGCGGCCGCCACGCTCGCGAAGCTTACGGTGCGACGGCCTGCCCGCCTGGCGCTGGATGTCGGAACGGGCTGCGGCGTGCAAGCGCTGCTGGCCGCCCGACACAGCGACCGGGTGATCGCCGTCGATACCAATCCGCGGGCCCTGAACTATGCCATGTTCAACGCCTGCTTGAACCGGCTGAACAACGTGGAGTGCCGCTTGGGCAGCCTGTTCGCGCCCGTCGCGGATTGTCAGTTTGACTTGATTGTCTGCAATCCCCCGTTCGTCATTTCACCGGAGACCGAATATTTGTTCCGGGACGGCGGGTTGCCCGGAGACAAGCTGAGCGAGGAAGTGGTGCGTGCGGTCCCCGCTCGCTTAAGCCAAGGCGGCTTCGCCTCGGTGCTGTGCAGTTGGACGCACGACAAGGCGGAGGAGTGGTCAGGGCACCTGAGGCCCTGGGTGGCGAATAACGGTTGCGACGCCTGGCTGTTGCACGGCGTGACGCGGGATCCGCTGGGCTATGCCGCCTCCTGGAATCGGGGCCCCGACCCAACCGCCTACGGCGACTGCCTGGACCGCTGGCAGGAGTATTATCAGCGTCTCGGCATCCAGGCGCTGAGCCTGGGCGCGGTGGTCTTGCGACGAAGGCCGGGCGGCCGCAACTGGATGCGCACAGACAACCTGCCGGAGACTTTCGTTGACTCGTGCAGCGACCACATCCTGCGGATCGCCCAGGCGGAAGACCATTTGGCAGCGCACGCCAACGACGGAGAGCTGCTCGCTCAAACGTTCCGCATGGCCGAGGACCAGCAAGTGCGCCAGACCTTCGTGTGCCGAAACGGCAAGCTGCTGCTCGATCAGACGGAGGTGCAACTGACGAGAGGGTTGCGCCTTCGGGCCGCGTTAGGGCCCTCCTCGCTGCAACTGCTGGCGCGTTGTGATGGTCACCACACGCTGGACCAAATCATCGTCGAGCTGGCGCAGGCAGCCCGAGCCTCTGTGGAAGAGATCCGGCAGCAGGCCGGCGCCTTGGTGCGCCAGTTGGTTTCGTGCGGCTTTTTAGTGCCCATTGGGGGCACACCGGCATCCGACTTCCGCCCGCCGGGTGGCGGAGCGCTGGTCGATGCCCAGTCAACCCACGCGTTGGCATCCAAGCCCAACGCAAACCACGGAGGAAAGCAATGAACGAAATGTTCCAACCCACGACCAGACGCACCGTGCTCCAGAGGTGCCTGGTCTTTGTCGCGGGCACGCTGGGCGTGCCGCTGGCAGCGCCCGAGGCGCGCGGCGGGCCCGCGCCCCCGGCGCCGAGCGCACCGCCTGAGCCAAAGGGCGCAACAATGCTCACGTTTTACGCGCGGCGCTTGCAGATTCACTGCCCAAGCCAGAAACCAGGCGAGCTCCCGGCGTGGAGCGGCCGGCTGCACAGTCATGGCGACCTGTTGGAGCGGCCGGACGGCGCAAAGGTCGGCGAATTCTCCGCCACCTGTTTCGGTCCGGAATCGCCCTTTGGCTGCGCCAGCACGGACCACGCCGTGGAATTCCAGAACCTCAAGGTCACGGACGGCACGCTGTTCGGGATCGGTTGCGCCGGACCCACAGCGGAGGGCGAGAGAGCGCGTGCAATCCTCGGCGGGACCGGTCGTTTCGCCGGGGCCAAAGGCAGTTATGTGATTCGCCAAAATCCAGCAGGACGAGGCGAAGAGAGTGTTGAGTTTCTGATAACCTTACTTAGCTAGGAGAACTTATGGCATTTGACGCATTTCTTAAGATCGATGGCATCGATGGTGAGAGCACGGTCCAGGGCTACGAGAAGTGGATTGAACTTCTTTCCTTCAGTTGGGGCGTTGCGGCCTCGGAGACCGCCGGCGGTCCAGCCGGAGGCGGCGGAGGCGGCGGCGGGGCTGCGGGGAGGGCCAGTCCGAAGGCATTCTCCTTCATGAAGCTGACGGATTCGGCATCTCCCAACATCTTCTTGAAGCTCTGTGAAGGCACTCCGTTTCAGCAGGTGTCCTTGGCCTGCCGCAAGGCCGGCGGCAATGCGGCGGATTCTGGGGCTGCTCCGCAAGCGTTCCTCAAGATCGACTTCTTCGATGTTTTCTTCTCGAGCTACAACGAAGGCGGGAACACAGGGACTGACCAGCAGCCTCTCGAGTCGCTCAGCTTCGCCTTCGCGAAAATGGACCTCCAAGTCGCGGCGATGTTGACGGACGGGACGCTGGGAGCCGTTTCCAGCGCAGGTTTTAATTTTAGAACGAACAGCCCTTTGCAGCCCCCCGGCAACGGACCGTAGAGGTCCTGCGGAGAAACAGGGACCGCTGTCGGGCAGGAATCGGAGCAGCGAGCTGCCTTGTGTGTAGCTGTTCAGGTGTGGGGTCCCGATGCATCGGGGGTCTGCCGGTTCACGGAGCCTCCGGCTCAGTTTCCCTTGCAGTCGCGAGGCTCTGGGCCAGAGGCCCCTGCACCCCCCGATGCACCGGAGGAGGTCTGCCCCACCCGGCCCCCCTGAACAGTTGCCCTTGTGTGAACGGGTTTGGGAAGAAACCGCCGGTCGGCCCGAGTGGGAGCAATCAATCCGCTCCGGTTTGCCGCCGGGCAGTGGGTGAACGACCCACTGCCTGGAAACCGGCACCGCCCCCAGCAGCGGCGCCAACTCCGAGGCCGCCGCATAGGCCCGGTGGTAAACCACGGTCACCGCCACTCCTTTGGCCCCCGCGCCGCACGCCACGAACCCCTTGACCGGCTGCCCCTTCAATTTGGCCGTGAACGAGCCCCGGCACTGCTTGTCCGCGGTGTCTCGTTGACCCACGAGCCAGCACGGCACGAGCTTGGTTTTGGCATCCAAGGCGGTCCAAATCCAGACATCGCCCCATCCCGGCTTCTTGCGCTCAGGCGTCGCCCTCTTTTCTTTGCAGCCGCAGAACGACCAGATCTCATCGCACTGAATCCTTCCGCACTTCAAATTCCGCAGGGCCTTGTCCTGATACTCAGAACACGCCATCCCCCAATCCACCAGCAAATCAAGGATCGTGGTGCGGTGCATGCCCGTCACTCGGGAAGTTGAGCGAAGCGAATTGCCCTCACCCAAACCGGCAACAATCCGGGTTTGGCTCTCTGTGCTCAATTTATTCATGTTCTCATTATGCTTGAGCGTTCAAGCATTGTCAACAAAAATATTGCCATCCATCAACATTCCGTGGTAAATTACTTCCACGGCTTTGATGTGGGCCTGGCTGGATTTGAACCAGCGCCTCCCCGTTTAGTAGACGGGCGCTCTTTCCAACTGAGCTACAGGCCCAAAATCAATGGCCGCCTTACGCCCCGGAATGGTCACTCATTCTGGGGTTTTTATTCATTTCAAATCCTCGGGACCCCCTTCCGTCGTAAAGACTTCCGGGGAACCAGATGGAGCCCCGCGCAGGGCGCGAGCATACTATTTGTGACATCCTATGTCATTGACTATTAACAAGTTATACTTTCTGCACAGAATATCTGAACAATTTATTCCCGATGTATCCCAATTTTCCGCGACAAGCGGCATCATTCAGGTAGCCGATTTGTTCCATCGGGCCATAGCCGCTGACTTGGCGATTTCCTTCCGCCGCCTCGCCGAGAGTTTGGCGGTCCTTGCCGGGCCACCCTTTAGTCCGCCGAGCTTTCCGAGAGCGACTGCCGCGGGGTTTTTCTCTGGTTTGGAGCTTATGACTGGTAGCCCCTGGCCGGTGCTCTGGGCGACGACGCTTGCGGCGAGTTGGTTTTCGTCCTTCGGTATGCTTGAGCGTTTAGGCATGGATTAACCATGCACGAGGGCTAGGAAATTGCGAGCAAAAAAATCGGGTGCCGAGTTTCAAAGTCTCCCTCTACGGTCCGGACGGCGGGATGCCCGGCTGCGCAAGAATGCTCCTTATAAGCCGTGGAATTAAAGGCTGTCGGTTTCGTATTCTGGAAAAGGTGACAAACTCTCTTCTGCTTGCAGTCGGAAGGAAAATCCGCTCTCACCGAGAAGCGAAGGGCCTTACCCAGGAGGCGGCGGCTGAACTTGCCCGACTGGATAGGGCTTATTACGGCGGGATTGAGCGCGGCGAACGGAATGTCTCCGCCCTCAACCTGATCAAGATCGCGGACGCGCTGCAGGTCGAAGTCGGACAACTGTTTCCTCCGTTGGAGGAACTTGGAAAGGCTTCTCATGGACGGCGAAACCCTTTGTGACGGCATTTTCTCCCTTTATACGAGGCGATTTGGCACAGTAGCCGAGTTCATGGTCAAGCGGTTGGAGAAGTGCGGGAAGGCACGGAATCAGTTCCACGACCTTTACGACGACATCCGCCACCATCGAGTCGAAGTGAAATTCTCGGTGGTGCGAAGGAAAGCCGAAACCCCGATCTCCGAAGAGACTGTCCTCCGATGCATCGAAGAAGCCACGAGCGCAAAGAGAATGGTGGCGTTTTCAGAGTGGAAAGGCAGCGAATTTGACTGCAATATACAACAGGTCAAACGGCGAGAATTTGACGTGCTCTACTACGGCTTGTTTTTTTCGGACTGCGTTAAAATCTTCCGCATCAAGAGCGCGACGATCCGCGAAAACAGCGCCGGCGGGAGAATCCATTACTCGGATTTTCAGCATAAGGGGAACATCGGGGAAGGCCAATTCCACATCAATCAAGACACGCTGCAAACTCACTTGGACAATTATCTTTATCGGACCCTTACCTACGACCAGCTTTACGAACTGTTATGCCCCAAAATCTAGCAGCATCGTCGCCGGTTTTCCTTTCCCGGAATCATTCCCGGGTTCGCCGCCGTCCTCAGGCTGAACCTGGGCAATCAGCCTGCGCAGTTCGGCGTCTCCTGATAGCTCTCGGGAAAACGGATTGGCATTTTGCCACCCGAGTTGGCGCGTTTTCCTAAAGTGCTCCAACCGGCGTATCGTGATTTCGCAGAACACAGGGTCGATGTCGGCAGTGAAGCACCGCCGGTTCAGCAGCTCGCAGGCCAAGAGCGTGGAGCCTGAATGTGAAAAGAAATCGAGCACCAAATCGCCCCTGTTTGAACTGGCTTTAACGATCCGCTCGCAAGCCCGGAGCGGCTTCTGTGCATAGCACCCGTTCACGTTCTCCTCCATCCGGTAGAACACCTGCTGGATATCCACCCATACGTTGCCCGCACGGATGGTCTCGGATCGGCTCCTTTGGAGATTCTCAGTCATCTTCCCGTTTACCTCCTTATAGTATCCCCGAAGAATCTTCGGGATGTCCGTATATTCGGCTTCAACATTAAACGGGGGATTCCCCTTGACGTAGTAGAGCAACTCCTGACGGATTGCCATCCAATTCCTCTGTGTCCCATAGCCCCTTTGGCTGCGCATCGTGATGAAGGACCTCGGCGAGAACTCCGTCGCCCTCATCATGATCATGAAGTCGGGCAGCGGCTGGAATCCATCCCGCTGATCGGCGCCCAACCAAACATAGAGCGAGGCATCGTTCTTCAGAGAGGCCGCCGTGCTCGCGATCCACTTTTCGCACCAGGACACGTATTCTCCGATGCCTCTGCGGTCAAAGGCGACAAGGTTGTAGGGCGGGTCGTGAATCGCGAGAGCAGCCGTTTCGCCGTCGAGGAGCGTTTTCGCCTCTGCGGGGTTTGTCGCATCGAGGCAGCCAACCCGGTGGTGTCCGAGGGGGTCGTGCCAGATGCCGCCTCTTCCCAAACGGCAGTATTTTAAGAGGCCATGCCCAATTTCAGGATGTTCATCGAGCCGTGGTATCGGAAAATTCTGCATGACGCGGAGGGTACACCCGGTTTGGGCCAATGCAACTCTTGCATCTGTCTTGCCCTCCGCTCAGAGTTGGTCGCGCAAAGGGATCTCTTTGTAACGCTGGTAGCCCTGCTTCTCGTTGAGCTTGTCCACGATCTCTTTGGAGTAGCCCAGGTCCACATCGGTGCGGTGGCCCGTTGCGGTGTCTTCCACGCTCCGGTAGCCGCGGATGACTTCGTCGAAGTCGGCGTTGCTTTTCTCGCGGGCCAGTTCGCTGTTGCGCATGGATTGGCGGAAGCGGTCGAAGGCCTGCTGCCGCTCCTGCATCGAGTGCTCGAACGCGGCGAAGTTGCGATTCTGCGCCGCGATCATCTGCGCGGTGTTGTTCTGGACGGCCTGGTCGTTGAGCTTCCAGGACTGGGCAATCTCGGTCATGAGCGGCAGGTCGCGCTCGAAAACCCGCTCCGGGGCGGTGGCGTAACTGGTGTAGAAGGCCCAGCCCAGCGGACCCAGCGCGTAACACTCCAGGATGCCCTTCTGGCGATACTCGACCGCGTTGGCACCGCTGCCTTGGGTGTAAGCGTACTCAATCCAGGCCGCCTTCCCGTTGGGAAGCTGGGCCGTTGCGGGCGAAGTCGAGAGGATCTTCTTGAGTGAAAGGGCCGGGCCGCCCCGGCGCTGGGACATCACGCTCAATTGGGGCATGAGCGTTTTGACCGCCGTCACCGGGTCGCAGAAGGGCGCAACCAGCATGGTGGCCGAGGCCCGGACTTGCGCGGCAATAAAGGAATTGGGGGCAACGACCTCCGCTCCGATCCCGAGCCCGATCGTCTGCCCCGCCGGTCCGGCCGCCGTGACGCTGCCGATGGCGCTGCTGTCGGTGATCTTCCAATCCGCCGGCAGCTTGAGGGTCCCGCTGCCGCCCGGCAGTGGGTGAACGACCCACTGCCTGGAAACCGGCACCGCCCCCAGCAGCGGCGCCAAGTCCGACGCCGCCGCATCGGCCCGGTGGTAAACCACGGTCACCGCCACTCCTTTGGCCCCCACGCCGCACGCCACGAACCCCTTGACCGGCTGCCCCTTCAATTTGGCCGTGAACGACCCCCGGCACTGCTTGTCCGCGTCGTCACCGTACGCCCCGCTCACCACCGGCTTCTCATCGAAGACCTTGCCCAGCTCGCGCAGCGCCGCCAGCGCCGCAGCCTTGGCCGAGCGGGTATCGGCCTTGAGCGCGAACAACGTTCGCCCCGGCCCTTCCGAGGCCAGGACCGTGTAGCCGCTTGGCGCGCCCGGGGCCGCCGCCGCCTGCCCGGCAACGCCATCGGCCCCGCCCCCTGCCTTCGCGTCTTCCGCCCCCCACAGCCTGGCCTCCAGCACAGCCAGCGCCAGAACCAGACCCGATACGATTCGAACCAGCTTATCACGCATACGTGCTCCTCCTCCTTCATAGCACGGAAAAGCGGCCCGTCAATGAGAGCGCATGACAGAAGGGGTCGATGAGTCTGTAATACGTGTGGGCCGGCCTGGAGAAAGCGCGCCCCGCGGGCTACGCCAGACAGGTCTTGCTCGCGAGGTCCCCCGGTTGGCGGGCCCCAGCCACAAAGAGCACCGCGGGAAAGTCGTATTTGAAGTTGACAATTCCAAATCCGACGTTTCGTTTCTTTCAGGGCAACCGGGCGGCGTCTGCGGGGGTGAGGACGGTGAATTCCTGGTCGAAGCGTTCTCTGAGGGTGCGCGGCGGCGGCGTGCCTGGCGGCGGAGCGTCCGGCCGAGGCACGATGGCGAGGTGGATGGCCTGTCGCTCGAGCAGTTGCTTGTAGCCGGGACGGAGCGAGGAAACCACGACCACTTTGAGGCCCATCTTCTTGAGCGTTTCCGCCTCAGGACCGGTCAACTCCGGAAAGGCGAAGAACAGGACCACCGCGCCGGCATTGCTGTGGGTTTCCAGCGCCTTGAAAAGCTGGCCGGGGGGCAAGCCGCCCCCGGTGGCCATCATCAGCATCGGCGTGACGCGGACCCTTTCGATGACGACGCCCAGACCAGGACGGCTCTTGAGCGTTTCCTGGAAGGCCCTCAGTTCCGCTTCCACCGACGGGTTCTTGTCCTGGCCGGTATCGCGGGCGAGCACCAGCACCTGGCCTTTGTTGGCCAACAGCATGGCGGTCTCTTGCGCCGTTACCGCGCCCAGGGCGTCGTAGGGGGCGAGGTCGATCTTCTGCGTGCCCCCCGAGAGGGCGAGGCAGAGCGCCACCGCCGCCGTGCCCGCAACAAGACCCCCGGCAATGATTTCTCTGGTTCGCATCGAGCCCGCCCGAGTTAACCCGTGTTCACGAGCCCCAGGACCACATCCAGCGTTTGTCGTATTTGCCGTTGCCGCCCAGCCATTCTATGCCGGTGGCGGTGACGCTTCCGCCAAAGAACTGCAACCCGATCTTGCTGACTTTGATCGCCTCGGCGTGCCCCTCCGCAAACCCGGCGTTGCACCGCCAGAGGTGGCGTCCGACGGGGCGCTGCGGGTCGTCGTCGTAATAACCCCGGTTGGTGGGCACACGCCAATAAAGGGCTTGCTGGTTGGGCACCGCGACCCAATTGTCCGGATTACGTTCCAGCGGATTGCCGATCAGACCCGAGTCCACAAAAGGCAGTTTCTTGGACGGATTCTTCAAGGTGGCGAGCTTGGGCCGCCAGTCTGACGACCAGGCGGAGAGCTCGGGATGGCTCAAGGCCACGCCCAGCCCGCCCGGGCCACCCGCGCCGAACGGTTCCTTGCCCATCACGCTGGGGCAGACCAGGACGTTTGTCCCCTGGAGGTAAGGCCGGAAGAGGTCCACCCACCACGTGACGGTGCCCGGGAAGAAGGCGCCGGTTGGCGCCGTGTCGAACAAGTACAACGTCACCACGTCATCCCGGTTGTCCTGGGCATACAGGTTGTAGCTCAGGCACAACTGACGGGTGTTGCTCATACATTTGATGGACTTGGCCCTCTCCTTGGCTCGGGACAGAGCCGGCAGCAGCATGCTCGCCAGGATCGCGATGATAGCGATCACGACCAGCAACTCGATCAAGGTGAAACCGCGGCGACCAACCTGCGCCGGGGCAATCCGCCGCTGGCGCACTCGCGCCAGGACGCGAGCGAGCAGGGGCTCAGACAGCTTGTGGCGCCGGATCTTAGTGGTCATGCGATCAGACTACGCGCGCCGACGCTGCCAGGCAAGGTTTACTCGATCCAAAATCGGGCGTATCCCGACACCGCCCCCACCGCCGGGGGCCGGACCGGAGTGCGCCCGTCCCCGGGCGCAGCGACGTCCGGAGCCGGGGCGGCGGTCAAACACTCCAGCGCGCCTGCCCGCTCCGCCGCTGCTGCGCCCGGGGACGGGCGCACCCCGGGGGCACTCTCAGGATGCGCCCCCCAAAATCGTCTTCGACGGATTTCCTTTGGCATTCTGGCAAAAAGGAGCCATCTTGTAATGCGCCCAGAAGGGGATTCTCCCGGCGACACTAATAAATCGCTCTATAAATCCGGCCTCGGGGCGCAGGGCGGCATCGGCTGGCACAGCCTGTGCTGCCGCGCGAGGCGGTTTTTTGACGGGGATGTTTCGAGGCATCCAGGACCAAGTTGTTGCAACTGTTTATGAGCAAGAGCACGAAAAGATCGAAGAAGAATGCGCTTCAACCGGAAGCGGCAAGAACCCAAACCCATTGCAGCGCGCCCGAACCGGCCAGGACTGGACCGGCCAGCGTGGCGGAGCGCGCAGTAACCCTGTTTGCGCGGACCGAGCCGGCCAGGACTCAGCACGGCAGTCCCGAGCCGGCGAGACCCCAACCCGGCGGGGTCGAGCAGCCGAGAGTTCAACCTCCCAGGCCCGAGCCGGCAAGGACGCAACCCGGCGGTTTCCAGCCAACGGGCACACAACCCGCAAGCCCGGAGCGGGCCCAAACCCAGTTTGCGCGCAGCGAACCGCCGAGAACGGAACCGGCGAGAGGCCGGGCGCCTGGAGACGGCCGAGTCTCCTTGGAACTGGTGCGCCCGGGGGCCAGGCAGGTCTTCGTGGCCGGCTCCTTCAACGGTTGGCGGCCCGAGCGCACGCCCCTGCTCAACACCGGGGACGGACGCTGGGTGGGCAACCTGGCGGTCGGCACCGGCCGTCACGAGTACCTTTTCGTGGTGGACGGCCAGTGGGTGCCTGACCCCAACGCCAAGGAGAGCGTCCAGAATCCGTTTGGGGGCAGAAACTCGGTCTTGGTCGTCTCGGAGTAGTTCGAGATGGGGTTCCGGGCCGCCGGGGCGGCCACCGCCGTGCTGCCTTTGGGCCATACGGCGGGCATGGCCGCCTCGCTCCAGCTTGGAGTGTGAGCAACAAAACCTGCAACCGGAATGACTATTACGGCCCCCACAATTCCGGGTGTGGCTGGTGGTCGTAATTCCACGTCGAGGCAGTATTGGTGCGATTGAACAACACCCAAGGACTCATCGCCGAAACATGACCGTCGCACAAGAGCAGGTTATAATTCCTCCCGTGCCGCGCAGGGTCAAATGGATGCCCCAACGGCGAAACGGGCGAACCGGGATACAGAATATCTGACCCTCCTGGCCACCCATTCCCGTGGTCCTCAAAAAACTGGGAATCGGCAACGGCTAACATTTCGCTCGGCACCTTGACTTGAGCCTCACGAACCGCCGGTGCATCGGGCCAAGTCATGATGGGACCCAGACCGAAATGCTCCATGACCGTTTCATCAGCATGGTCAGTCCAACTGTAGCCCGTTCCATGCACGTTGTAGCCGTAGCTACCCAGGCGGTCGATGGTCTCCCGTGCAAACGGACCTGAGATCACTCCTCTGTACGCTGGGCAGTGGTAGGCGACATTCGTCCAATTCAGTGGGTAGTAGGGGAATAGCTTTGTCAACCAGTAGACCAGGCCGGCCCCTTTGCGTCCCTGACCCGGACAGATTGCGTCACCATAAGCGGGACCCGCAGGGCCAATGTAATAGGGGTACCTGCTCTCGTGATCATCCACATACATTTTGAGAGCCTGTCCCATCTGCCGCAGATGGTTTTTGCAGGCGGTGGAGCGGGCGTGGGCCTTGGCCATGGAAAGCGCCGGCAGCAGCAGTGCCGCCACGATGCCGATAATGGCGAGGACCACCAGAAGCTCCATCAGCGTAAAACCGCTGCAATTCCCTTGCGCTCGCCTGTCCGAAGCCGAGGCCATGCTCACTGCTGCACCGCCCATTGGCTTCGCGGGGCCCAAGCCTCCGCGTGCGGCTGGTTGTCCCGGTTCCAATTGTGCGCGGTTCGAGGCGGGTACAGGTAATTGTTGCGCTTCACCAGAACCACGTGTGCATCACCGAAGAGGATATTGTAGCCCTGGCCGTGTGGCGGAGCCGATTCCCCCTCCTGACTCCACGGCTGCGCCTTGATCGATCCGGCAATTCCGCTGAGTCGGGTGTGTGATCGAGCGTCCGCAACAGCAAACATCTCGCTTGGGGCCAAAACTGCTGGCTCTTTCGCGCTGTCCTTCGGGAGTTGGCCCAAACCCAGTTGCAGCCCCCAAAAGGATCTGGGGGAGCCTCGCCAACCCGTAGCGATACCGCGCCAGTTATACGAGTACGCGATACCACAAGACTCATTCTCTACTAAATCCCGGGAAACGACTCCATGGTTGGCAATGTATGTCGGACAGTTCCATGACACATTGGTCCAAATTACGGGATAATATGGGTGCAACCTATCAAAGCACACTTGAGAGGAGCCACGTTCCGTCAGAGGTGGATACCAGTTATAGTCCATGACGTACATCTTCAGGCCAAGCCCGATCTGCCGCAGATGGTTCTTGCAGGAGGAGCTTAGGCTCTGCGCCTTGGCCCTGGAAAGCGCCGGCAGCATCAGAGCAGCCAGAATGGCGATCATGGCGATGACCACCAGGAGTTCCACCAATGTGAACCCCGCGCGGCGCGATGGATCTGAACCCATACTGCTCTTGCACTCTTTGCTGTTCATCACCCGGTTGGACCATTCTGCCGGGAAAACGTCACGGCCCGGATCGACAATTGTGCAGGCCCACGGATTTCCAGGCAGCAAGTCCCGGGCTTTAGACCAGTGAAATGAGCCGCCTTTCCTGCGGTGCCTCGCGGCCCAACGGGCCGCCAGAACC
This sequence comes from uncultured bacterium, assembly GCA_963749495.1. Classification (GTDB taxonomy): domain Bacteria; phylum Verrucomicrobiota; class Verrucomicrobiia; order Limisphaerales; family UBA8199; genus CAVQND01. The sequence goes on along the minus strand of CAVVMW010000005.1, from coordinate 141,449 downwards.
TAGCCCAGGGCTGAGGCCGTCAGGCCGATGCCCTGGGTTTGCCCACAAACCCACGCCCCGCGCCCTGAAAGGGCGCCAGAGTGTTCTGGCGCCGTTTCAGGGCGCGCCTAATCCTCGGGGGGGCATGTTCCCAGGGCATCGGCCTGACGGCCTCAGCCCTGGGCTAGGCTCTGCCGGCCCTTTGGGCCGGAGATTCAAACCGACCGGATAGTCTGGACAATGCGTCCGTTGCGTGTGAACTCAAGTGCGCGTCAATCACCCGTGTGGCATTTGTCTTGCATCCCCGTTTAGTTGCGAAAGACCAACTCGGGCGGCGGCCCATTCAGCTCCGGGCTGCCTGATTCCAGAACTCCTGACATAGCCGTCAAACAAAATGTCCGCTTTTTGCCTCACGGCGCTTCCCGAATTGTGTAGCGCAGGCGCAAGCGCGAACCTGGAAAGAGGGTATTGGTCCGGTTGAGTTCCTCGCAAAGCGCGGCAATCGCCCGCGTGCGGTGCGGCGAACTTAGCGCAGCCAAGCTCACCCGCAACTCCGTTTGGGTGACTTCGAGATCCGCCGCGCTGGCCAAAGCCGATTGGATCAGAGTTCGACCTTCGTCGCCCACCCTCCGATAGTAGGGCGCGACTAATCTCAGCAAATCGCTCTCGGCTTGGTAAGCCACGATCTTAATCACATTGGTTAGATGTTTGCGTTCTGGAGCCAGTTTCACCACGGGCTCTTTGGTGATGCTTTGGATCGGCACTCGCCGGGGCACGGCGGCACGGCGTTTCTCCAGTCGCGCTACACGCTGCCAAGCAGTGTCGATTTGCTGGCCGAGCTTGCCCTGCGCGATCTTGAAGCCGCGCATGGTCTGCTGCTGCTGCTCCAGGTTGACCAGCGCCTCCAGGCCATATTCGGCCTGCAGCCGAGCCAGTTGGGCATACGCCTGGCGCAATTGGGCGTCCACGGCCGCCCAGACCGGGTTGGGAACCTCACGAGTGGGATCATCAGGCACCGCGGCATATTCGACTAACGCGTCCAACGCGTATTCGTCGCACAGGTATTTCAGGAAATTCTCTTGTCGCCAGCGATCAAACATGTGATAGGCGACTTGGGCAGCGCACAGATCCCGGCGCGAGGTCAGGACGGGGGTTTGGTGCCCGTTGTCCCTCAGGCGGGTGACCTGCCGCATGCGCAGCTTGCCCTTGAGCAAGCGCACCTCCTGGTCGGCCAGGACGTAGAGGAAGGTCCGTCCCTCACAACGGGTGCGACATGGCCGGAAGCGCTTGCGGGGGACGCGGCGGCAGCGCCCTTTGCGGTACGTCAGCACGTCAAAGCCCGCGGCCAGGATTTGGAGGAAGAGCTTGGGACTGTAGCCGCCGCGATCAAAGGCTACGGTGATGCGTCGTTTGCCCACCAAGCTGCGCACCTGCTCCAGGATGCCGGGCAGCATCTTGACCAAGCCGGCGTTAGCCTGTGCCGTGACGACAAAGAGCGGATCGCCGCACGTGTCGTTGACCCAATAGTCCGAAGTGGCCGGCACCGAGAGGCGCATCTGAGCCACGTGGGCCTTGGGCAGACGGTGCTTGCCGTGGTAAACCCGCACGTGGCCATCCACGTAGAGGAAACCCAAGGCGGCTCCGCGCAAGGCGACCCGTCGCTGGGCCAGAGCCAGGCCAAACTGCGCGGCGCGTCCGGTGGCCGCCAGGCAGGCCAGTTTCCGCCGCAGCGTTTTGACTTCGGGCGCCCGGTCCAAGCCCAGCACACGCCCCAAGTCTTGAGGGGAGTGTTCCTTGAGGCCCTCCGGTCGCTTGATGCGCCACAGCGCCATGAGCAAGAGTGTGAGCAAGCTGGTGCGCAATCCATAGAAGGCTGGCCCCAGGCTGCCGTAGATCCTCTGAGCACAGTCGAAAACGCCGCTGGCCACCAACGCCGGCAAGGCCAAGAGCACGCCGACGCACGGCACGGCGGCGGCGCACCCGAACAACGGGGCTGCATCTTCCAGCAATCCCAGGCGTGCCAGCAACCGATCGGTCCAGCGATGAGCCGGGTCGGTGTCGAGGCTGCGCGGCAGTGGGCTCGGCGCCACGGATGCACAAAAAGCGGACAGTTTTGGGTTCCCCCCAGATGCGGGTGAATGAGTCGATGAAGGGGTCTCCACGGGGGGCTGGTTCGCAGCGGTGGTCGTCCGCGGCTCAAGAGGCAGTTCGGTCTGAACGACCATCCGTGCGGGCTTCCAGCCTAAACGTCGCACGGTTTTGCGGACGGCTTGCACACTGACCCCAAGCCGCCGCGCAATCTCGTAGTGCGAGCGGCCTTGGGCCTTGAGCCGTTGGACCCAGCCTCGCCGAGAGGCCGCCAGGCGGGCACGCCCCTGCGGATAACCGCGGGGGCGTCCCAGTGCAGCCAAGCCGCCCCCCTCGAAGCGTTGTTGACAGCGCCGCACCGTGCGGACCGAGTAACCAAAGGCTCTGGCCACGTCGTTCTGATCCGCCCAACCTACATCGATCAGGCTCACCATGGCGTGGGCTTCGGACATGCGGTCGCCCACCGCATACTGTGCCAGGGGCATTCCTGACACGAGCACAAGGCGGTGACCTTCCTGCGTCAGCAGCAGGCATCGCTCGTTGATGACATGGGTGCCTTGTGGGTTTCGCGCCTCTGGAAAGAGGTCGTCGCATAGGGTATTGGCCATACGCGCCGATGTTAGCCCGGCGGTCAAAAAAGCGGACAGTTTTGGGTTCCCCCCCCCGCCAGTATTGTCCGCCCAGAAAATGCCCAGAAATGGCGAAAACTATGAGGCTATGTCAGGAGTTCTGGATTCAGCAGCACACCAAACCACACGAGCTGATAGCTAAAGCAAACAGCTAACAACCTTGCTTCTTCCGCCCAGCCTCCACACCGCCCCCACAGCCGTCTATAGAGAGCCACAGGAGCCGATATAGAAGCCAGAGGATTGATTAGAGATGGCGGCACTCCATCTAAAAGAAGGCTAATACCTAAACGCCCTAGTTAAACGCCCTGGTTTCTGCCCCCTCCAACACTTGCCACCGTATAGCCTGCCCATCAATCAAGCAGAACTATACAGCAGCAAGTGTTGGAGGGGGAGTTGATCACAGGGAATGGCGCAAGTCGTGACAGGCCAGTTTTTCGGTTCTTCCGGAAAGTTCTAGTCTGAAGTGATAGCTGTGGCACATTCATCGCGTGCCGCCCTCTTGTACCTGCGGGTGACCCCACTCGGAGTCGCCAGCGTAGCGCCTGCGTCGCGTAGCGACGCGCCGAGGGCAGCCGTGGACCTCGGTCCTTGTCGTTACCCACATCGTCGGGTGCCCTGATGAAGCGGATCTGATGGGCGTTAGGGATCTCCGAAGCACATTTCTCATCCCGGAGGGATGCCAGAAGGTAGCCGGGGGTCGAAGCGTAGCGAGACCCCCGGTGCCGCGACGGCAAGGGATTGCATCCCGGAGGGATGCCAGAAGGCGCCCGCCGCGAACGTGTGCTCTTCTGGCACCCCGCCGGGGTGCAGGGCCATGGACGCCCGCAACCGGGGGTCGCCGCTGGACGGCGACCCCCGGCTACCTTCTGCCAACCCTCCGGGTTGGCCGGGCGTTGCCGCCGGCTGGTATCAAGGGCGCCTTTGGCGGCTAAAACTGGCATGCTCCTCAGGCCTTTCTCCCGCCTGCTCAAAAGGGGAACTGATATGACCGCTCAGGAGATGTGGGTAAAGACAAGGACCTCGGTCCACGGTTTGGCGCGTGGGAATGGCTCCGCGTCGCGTAGCGACGCCTGAGGGCCTGGCGCCGGCCAAATCGTATCCTGTTTCCAAGCGTTGCTACGCGACGCAGGTGAGCTTGGGCCCTGGGTCCGTGGACTGAAGTCCACGGCTACCCTCAGGCACCGCTACGCGGTGACGCAGGCTCCCGGCACGCTCAACATTGGCCCTCAGACTCCTTGGCCCTCGTCACTCGAGACTTAGAACTTTCCGGAAGAACCCATTTCCGTTCCCCCCGCCGGGTTCAATAGTTCTTGGCCCGTTCCAGTTTGGCGCGCAGCGCCCGGCTGGCCGCCTTGAGGCCGGCCAGCTTCGGGTCGGCCTGAGCGAGGGCGCCGAGGTTGGAGACGACCTTCTCGACCGCTTTGGCCACGTCGGCCACGTCGGCCTCGTCGCCGATGAGCAGGAACTGGGGCAGCCAGACCGCCTCCTGGTATGCGGCGCGTTCGGAGACCGGGCAATGGCAGCGGCTGTAATCCATGGGTTGGTCGCGGCCGACGGCCAGTTGCGGGCAGTTCTGGGGCGTGGCATAGAAGAGGTCGCTCCGATAAACCGGTTCGTAAAACCGCCCGTCACAGGGCACGCCTTCGGCTTCGAGCGCGGCCACAAAGAGGTCCCGGCCGGGCGCCGGGCCCGAGGGGCGATACTGGAAGATGAAATTATAGATTGTGTCGCGTTCCAAGCCGGGTTGCGGGGGCAGGGGACGGACGTGCGGCAGGCCGGCCAGGGCCTTGCTGAGCAAGGCGGCGTGGCGGGCGCGCCTGTTGCGGAGTTCAGGCCACATTTCCAACTGGCCCAGGAGCAAGGCCGCCTGCAGCTCGGTCAAGCGGTAGTTGCTGCCCAGGACCTTTTTCTGGAATTGATCGGTCAAGCTCGGCCGCCCGCAATTGACAATGGTCTGGAGCGCCTCGAAACAGTCCAGCCGGTTGGTCATGACGAATCCGCCTTCGCCCGAGGTGATGAGCTTGCTCTCCTGGAAGCTGAAGCAGCCGACGTTGCCGCCCGTCCCGGCGCCGCGTCCCTGGAAGAGGCCGCCGTGGGCGTGCGCGCAATCTTCGATGACCAGCAGGCCGTGCTGCCGCGCGATTCCCAGCAAGGCGTCCATATCGGCGAACCGCATGGCCAGGTGCACGGGCATGAGCGCCCGCGTGCGGGGTGTGATGGCGGCCCGCACGGCCTCCGGCGCCAGGCAATACGTGTCCGGGTCCACGTCGGCAAACACCGGCACACCGCCCGCCTGGAGCACCGCCACGGCTGTCCCGTCCCAAGTGTAAGCCGGCACGATGACCTCGTTGCCGAACTGCAGGCCCAGGGCCTGCGCGGCGGCCGAGAGCGCAATCGTCCCGTTGGCCACGCACAATCCGTGCTTGGCTCCGTGCAACTGGCAGAACTTCTCCGCGAACTCCCTGGCCAGCGGGCTCGGCACCGGGAACCCGCCCCAATGGCGGCTCTCGACGACCTTCACCACGCGCTCGACGTTGCGAGCGGCATATTGGGGCCAGGGTGAAAACGGCTTGCGGCGAACCGGCTCGCCGCCCAGTAATGCGAGGGTGGACATGTTCGTGATATGTGTTGTCGGCCAAGGTTATAGCCCTATTGCCCGCTTTCCGCCAGAGCCAAATATGGGGGATTCGGGCAGAGGAATGACGAATGACGAATGACGAATGACGAATGACGAATGACGAATGACGAATGACGAATGACGAATGACGAATGACGAATGACGAAGCGGAGCCGCTGGCGTTGCGGCGGCGCGGTGAGGATGCAGTTTTGGCGTTAAACGGCGGGACTACGCAGACTCTCGCTGCCTGGCCTTTTGGGCCATTCTCGGCTCCTGGAACATCCCGGGCCGGAACCGGCTTGCAGGGCGACCTTGAAGACGGTAGTGTTCCTGGATGATTGGGCTTGCGGAGATTGAGCAGATGACACTCGAGGAACGGCTCCGGACTATGGAGTTGCTATGGGCCTCACTCACGCGGACGCCAGAGGCTGTGCCGTCGCCGGATTGGCATGGGGAGGTGCTGGCAGCGCGCTTGAGCAAGATTGAACGAGGAGAAGGCGAGTTCCTCACGCTCGCCCAAGTCAAGGCGCGCCTCCACAACCCCAGGCCATGAGGCATGTCTCAAACGACCGGGCGAGCGACCGCCCGGCCCGTGCTTTGGGTTCCCCCTATTCGTCATTCGTCATTCGTCATTCGTCATTCGTCATTCCTGCCTTTGCACAGGCTGTTCCTCCTCCGCGGTCTCGACGCGTTGGAAGTCCAGCGGTTTGCGGAACCAGGAGGTGCGCCAGGCGCCGTAGAGCAGGCCCGCGGCGAGCCAGCTCAGGCTGGCCAGCTTTGCATTGCGCCCCAGGCTCAGCCAGAGGAAGAGGCAGACGGAGAAGCCCATTGCCGGAGCCGCAAAGCTGCCAAACTGCTTGCGTTGGCTGCGGACAAAGTAGCGGACGAACGAGGAGACATTGACGCCCATGAAGGCCACCAGGGCGCCGAAATTGAGCAGCTCGGCACCCTGGCCATAAGTGAGCGTGAAGGCCCCGAGGAGGGTGAAGGCGCCGACCAGGAGGATGTTGTTGCTGGGGATGCGCGTGCGGGGATGGATGAAGCCGAAGAACCGGCGCGGAATCGCGTTGTCACGGCCCATGCCATAAAGCAGGCGGCCGGCCCGAGTTGCGCGCCGGCGCCGGAGCCGATGGTGGCGATGAGCAGGGCGGCATCCACGGTCAGGAACAGCCAACGTCCTCCCGCCTTGCCCGCCACGTTGCAAAAGGCGAGGTCCAGATTGGAGAATTTCGTGTTCGCGTCCGGCCACACCAGTTGGGCCGCATAGACCTGGATCGAGGCCAACACGCCTGTGAGCAGGCAGACCAGCACCGTTGCCAGGAGGATATTGCGCCGGGGATTGTGTACCTCCTCGGACAGGGTCGAGATGCCGTCAAACCCGATATAGGTCAGCACCGCAAGCGCGGCGCCATTCGAGACGGCGGAAAATGAGAACGTCTTTGGGTCATAGAACGGCCTGGTCCACCCGGCCATGCCGGCCGGAGGTCGCGCCCAGAGGTACTGCGCCGCAGCCGCGAGAAAGAGCACGATTACTACGCCCAGACCCGCCGCAATGATCGTGTTGGTGCGTGAGCTGGCCTCGATGCCCCTCACGTTCATCCCGGTGAACAGGGCCGTAAAGAAAAAGACATAGACAACGAACAGGACCTTCGGCGTGAACAAGGCCGGCATTTGAAGACCCAGATCGACCTGGAGAGCCAGCGCGGCCTGGCTGCTCCAGATGACGCAGATGATCGGGTTCATCACGTAATCGAAGATCATGCCCCACCCGACCAAGTAGCCCAGGGCGGGATGGATCTCGCGGCCCACGTAGGTATAGGCCGAGCCGGCGCTGGGATAGGCATTGGCCATCCGCCCGTAGGCGATCGCCGTGAAGAGCATCGCCACCATCCCGATCAGCACGGTCGTAACCACGTGCCCGTGCGCCAGGCCGGCCACGTTGCCGTAAAGCGGCATCGGAGCCGTCGGTTGGATGAGGATCAGGCCGTAAAGGACCAGGGCCGGCAGCCCCAGCACCCGTTTGAGCCCGGGCCCGCCCGGGCCTGAATCGGGCCCCGGCCGGTCTGACCAGCTGCCTGCGCTGGGTTGCATCGCGTTCGGACTGAAGTCAAACCGCAAGGGCGCGGGTTGTCAATGAGCATCGCCGGGGATGAAAAGAAAAGGGACTAAAGGGACATAAGCGACATAAAGGACGCCGGGGGCGCTTCCTGACAGTGCCCCTGGAGTGCGCCCGTCCCCGGGCGCAGCAGCGACGGAGCGGGCAGGTGCGCTGGAGTGTTTGACCGCTGCCCTGGCTCCGGACGTTGCTGTGCCCGGGGACGGGCGCACTCCGTTCCGGCCCCCGGCGACACCGGGCAGCGGGTTGAAATAAGTCCCCGGACGGGGCATTCTACTAATTGCGGGGGTGTTCGCCGCCCGGCAGAGTTTGGGGGAAAAGAAGAATACATTTGTGAAAATGACCAGGGGCCATTGCGCTGGAGGGTGGAATGGAGGAATAGTGGACAGGACAAACTCGAGGCCAGTCTCCGGGTGGAGCTGGCGCGCGGTGAACTGGAACCCGCGGAAACAGCGCCGGTCCAGAAGCAGCTCAGGGCGCTCCTGGCTGCCTTGGCCGCGGACGCCGAGTTTTGAACGGAGCCAATAAACGCAGCCAACAATGTCAAACGACCTAAGTTCAGGAGCATTCGGACCGAACCCGAATCACAAACCATCCGCGGCTATCCTATGATCGACGAAGCCACACTCACACTTCCGCCCGTAGAACCGCCCGCAGAAACCCCATCGCCGGCCCCGGAGACCGACCCGGCAGCCGTGCTCGACCAGCTCGCGCCCCGGATTCGGCTCCTCCAGACCGAGATGGGCAAGGTCATTGTCGGCCAGGAGGAGATCCTCTCCGCGATGTTGTATGCCCTCCTGTCGCGGGGACATTGTCTGCTGGTGGGCGTGCCCGGCCTGGCCAAGACGTTGCTGGTCCACACCCTGGCACGGTCGCTCGAATTGAAATTCGCGCGCATCCAGTTCACGCCCGACCTGATGCCCTCGGACATCACGGGCACGGAGATTCTGGAGGAGGACGCGGCCAGCGGCCATCGCCGCTTCGCGTTCACGCGCGGACCGGTGTTCACACAGGTGCTCTTGGCCGACGAGATCAACCGCACGCCGCCCAAGACCCAGGCCGCCCTGCTGGAGGCCATGCAGGAAAAGACCGTCACGGTGGCGGGCAAAATGTATCGCCTGGAAGAGCCGTTCATCGTCCTGGCCACGCAAAACCCCATCGAGCAGGAGGGCACCTACCCGCTGCCCGAGGCGCAGTTAGACCGGTTCCTCTTCGAACTGCTGGTCGATTATCCCACGCTCGAACAGGAGCGGCGCGTGGTCGAGCAGCATTCCCTCGCCCCTCGTCCCTCTCAGCCCTCATGCCCACTACCACCCAAACGCTCTCTGAGCGGTTCGACCCGAAAATGCTGGCCGCCCTCGAAGGGCTGGCCTTCAAGGCGCGCTACGTAATGGAGGGGTTCCTCAGCGGCTTGCACGACAGCCCCTTCCACGGCTTCAGCGTCGAGTTCAGCGACTATCGGGACTACCAGCCAGGCGACGATTTGCGCCACCTGGACTGGCGGCTCTATGCGCGCAACGACCGGCTCTGCATCAAACGCTATATGCAGGAGACCAACGCCCGCTTTTACGTCGTCTGCGACACCAGCGCCTCGATGCGCTACCGCGGGGCGGGGGCCTGGGGCTCGAAGCTCGAATGCGCCAAGGTCCTGGCGGCGGCCATGACGTGGTTCCTGCTGAGGCAAAACGACGCCGCCGGCCTGGTCGCTCTGGGCGGTCCGGACGGCGCGCCCCGGTTCATCCGCCCCTCGCAGCGGCCCAACCAGTTCGGGCTCATGTTGCGCCAGCTCGACCTGCTGCGCCCGGCCGGCGGGGCCTGCCTGGCCCAATTGCTCCAGGAGGCCGTTCGGCTCGTCCACCGCCGCAGCGTCATCCTTTTCTTCAGCGACCTGCTCGAACCTTCGGACCAGATCGCCCTCGGCTTCAAGCAGCTCCGCTTTCACGGCCACGAGGTCATCATCTTCCAGGTCCTGGACCGGGACGAAATGGAGTTCCCCTTTGGCGAGGCCAAGGTGTTCGAGGACCTGGAGACCGGCGCCCGGCGCGTGGTCAATCCGCCGGCCATGCGCGACAAATACCTGGCGCGGTTCCAGGCCTTCATGGAGGGCTGCCGCCAATTGTTCCGCAGCCTCGAAATGCCCCACTGCGTCGCGCGCACGGACGCCAACCCCTGGCAGGCCCTGGCGATGTTTTTGGCGGAGAGAAAGAAAATCATGTGAGGCGATGCCCTTCTCGTTCCTAAACCCCTTGTTCTGGCTGGCCGCCCTGGCGGTGGCGGCGCCGCTCTGGCTGCACCTGCGGCGCCGGCGGCAGACCGACCTCGTCCAATTCTCCACGGTCCGTTTTCTGGAGGACCAGCCCGTGCCGCGCCGGGACACGCTCCAGTTGCGCCATCGGCTCCTGCTGGCCCTGCGGGTGCTGGCCCTGCTCCTGCTGGTGGCCGCCTTTTGCTGGCCCTACCGGCGGGGCGCGGACACCGCCCCCATCCGCCAGAGCCGGGTGTACATCCTGGACAACACCCTGAGCCACCAGGCCAACGACGGCTTTGCGCGCGACCGCCAGCGCGTGCTGGACGCAATCCAGCACGCCGGCAACGATGTGCAAGTGGCCGGGAAAAAAAGGGGGTCAAGCCTCCATCTTGCCCATTTCTGTTGACACCGTGCCGCCGGCGCTGGCAGAGTTGCGCCATGCCGCGGCAGTTGCGCATCGAATACCCCGGCGCCATGTACCACCTGATGAGCCGGGGCAACCGGCGGGAGGACATTTTCCTGGACGACGTGGACCGGCAGGATTTCCTCAAGACGCTGGCCGAGGCTTGCCAAAAGACCGATTGGCAGGTGCATGCCTATCTGGCTATTACCTGGCCGCCCCAGAGCACCGGCCGCAGTGGATGCGAGCCTGCCTGCCGGCAGGCAGGTGGACCGGCTGCTGGGCGAGCACGGTCTGCAAGCGGACAGCCCAGCGGCACGGCAGGAATTTGAGCGGCGCATGGAGGCGCGGCGGTTGGAGCCGGGCGATGAGGAAAGTCTAAAGGCGTTGCGTTGCGGCTGGTGCCTGGGCAGCGAGGGCTTCAAGAAGCAAAAGCTGGAGGAGATGGAGGGCAAGGTTGGTGCGCACGATTTTGGGGAATTGAGGCTGGAGACGGCGCAGGCCAAAGCGGAGCGCATTATCGGTGAGGAACTGGGGCGGCTGGGCTGGCAGGAAACGGACTTAACATCCCGCCGCAAGCACGACCCGGGCAAGTTGCAGTTAGCTACACGCCTGCGCCAGGAGACGACATTAACAGTCAAGCAGATTGCGGAGCGCCTTCACTTTGGCACGCCCAAGAGCGCCAGTTTCCGCCTGCTCACGGCCATGAGGAAACAAACACCCAAGGATCCGGCCCAAGATTGTCCGGGAGTTTGAAGTGGCATTGGCAAAATAGAGGCTTGACCCCTCCTGCCTCCTGCTCCTGACACAGACCGAAACGGGTCTGGACATGGTGCAGGAGCACGGCGCCGACTACATGCTGACGGTCAAAGACAATCAGCCCGGGATTCACGAGACGATCAAAAAGCTGTTGCCGGACATTCCGGCTGCCTTTCCCCCCTCAGCAATCGACGAGCACACGCGCCTGCACTCAGGAACGCAACCGAAGCCGGGATGAGATCCGGGTGCTGTGCTCGGCCCCGACCACGCCGGAAGCGGTCTGCTTCCCGGCGGCCGCACAGGTGGCCAGAGTGCGCCGCCAGAGCACCGGCCACAAACCCGAGTTGGTCGCCCTGCTAACCAGTGCTCCGCCAGAGCGGTTGAATGCTTCGGCTTGGCTGCGGTTCAATCGCGGCGGTTTCGGAGGCATTGAAAATGGCTTGCACCAACGGCTGGATGTCTCTCTCGACGACGACCGCTGCCGCGTCCGCCATCCCAACGCCATGGGCGTCTTGGGCATCTTCCGGCGCCTGGCCAACAGCCTGTTTATGGAATGGCGCTCCCGTCAAACCAACCCTCAGTACCTGACCACCACCGATTTTCACGTCAACATGGCCGCCGAAGGCCGTCGCCGCGCTATGATCATGGTAATGACAATGAGCCCCGGCTTTACCAGGGCCCCATGAGCTGATCGATAACCAGTTAAGGAATCTTAGGCCATCCCACTGCGGCCGTCCAAGAGGCCAAAAGGCTGAAGGGGGAGCTCTGCCCAAGTCGAACCCTCAGCCGCCCAAAAACCAGCCTGGCAGCGAGCTCAATCAACCCAGCACAGTCCCTGAAGCCCGCGACCAGCAGCAGGACCGGCCAGTCCGTTGCTCCAGGAGCCTCGCTCTCTGGATCCCTTTTCCCCTTCGTCCCCCTTCATGAATTCGCCCTGGCCGGAGGGTGCGCCCAAATGCACACTTGACAAGACGCGCGCCAAGGCGTTCAATGCGCTCGGTGGTCAAACCTTGCGCCAGCATGCTGGGTGGGTTTGGCCTTAAGGCCCGGTGCGAAGGGATCGGCTGTATATGAAAGGAACAAATGTCCTCGGAAGGTGCGGCCTTGTCCGAGCAGGCTGCCGCACGGGAGGTGTTGGCTTCACGCTGGTCGAACTGCTGGTGGTCATCGCTGTCATCGCGATCCTCGCCGCGATGCTCCTTCCGGCGCTCTCGAGGGCCAAGGCACAGGCCTACCGGATCAAGTGCGCGAGCAATCTTCATCAGACGGGTTTGGCGGTACACATGTACTTGCAGGACAACCACAGCCAGTATCCTTTTTATAGTCAAGGCATCCAGACCAATTCCAATTCGCGAAAAAACAATACCTTCAAATGGGAGGACGCGCTGTCCCCTTACGGTCCCCTTCGCTGGACCAACCCATCCTACCACTGCCCGGGTTACAGAGGCGTGATCTCTGACAGCAGGAGCTCTTTCGTTCTTAATAATGGCGCGCCTACCATCGCTTGGGTTGGAAGCTATGCGTACAACCGGATGGGCGCGTCGGCCAACGCCGGGCCTGACGGGGTTGGGCCTGCTTCGCACGGGGGCCGATTCACGTGGGGATTTGGCGACTCACCGATCGGCTTCAACGGCATCTGGCCGGCGTGGCCTGTCACCGAACCTCTGGTCGCGGCACCGGCCGCGATGATTATCATAACTGACGCGGCGACAGGTTTCCATGACGTTCCAGCCAGGATGCCCAACCAACGCATGCATTGACTTTAATGATTGTTTGCCGGCATGGACGACCCAAGACCCTTTCCAGCATATCATCCAAAGGCCTCCACAACATGGAACTGTGTTCAATGTGCTGTTTTGCGACGGCCACGTGAGCGCGATGAAGATTGTGTACCTTGCCAGTTTCACCAAAAGCGCCGCTTTGTGGAATTACGACCACCAGCCGCACCCGGAGTCCTGTGAGTCCAGGCAGTGGCCGTAATCGGGCGGATGGTCACTGAACTGAAAAGAAAAAGAAAAAGGAAAAAAAGGGGTCAAGCCTCCATCTTGCCCATTTCTGTTGACACCGTGCCGCCGGCGCTGGCAGAGTTGCGCCATGCCGCGGCAGTGGCGCATCGAATACCCCGGCGCCATGTACCACCTGATGAGCCGGGGCAACCGGCGGAGAAGGGGTCGGTCGATGAGATTGTCATATTAATCTTCTGATCAGACGCGAACATTCTCATGAACTGAGCCTCTTACGCAGGGAACAAGAAGAAACCAAATCGCTTGGACCTCGAACACTGCCGAGTCCGGCTCCTTTGCGTAGAGCTTCACCAGCGTGGAAGTATCCCAATAGCCCATTCAACCTCGCTCGCTGCGAAGATCGTCGAGGATTTGCTCAGTCGTCGGGGAGGTCTTGCCCGTAGCCGTTGATTCGCGCAGTCGGGCCAGCTTCGCCAGCCAGGCTTGACGGCCCGGCGACCGTTCCGCCGAGGGCACACCCGTTAGCCGGGCAACGGCCCGCCCCTGGCTGGTGATGACCACCTCTTCGCCCTGCTGCGCCAAACTCACCAGCCTTGCAAGGTCTGCCTGTGTCTGTTCCAACGTCGCCGTCACACCAGGCATTAAAGCACTTTCCCCTCGGAAGTCAATCTGGCGACCATCGCCGATTCCCTGCGTTTCCAGGAAAGGGGTACCAGCCCTTACATTGTGCATTTTCGAGTGACAGCACGGGCGGGGCAGCCACAATGGACCATGCCGCGCCAACTGCGCATTCAGTTTCCGGGTGCCGTGTACCATCTGATGAGTCGTGGGGGTCGGCGCGATGACATTCACAAAGACCCGCCATTGCCGCTTCGCGGGCGGCCAAAATCCACCCCATCGAAAGCCGGCCCAACCGTAAAACTCCGCATTGTCCGAACAGTCCGCTCTGTCCGTGGACAGGAGCGGTGGAAGCGGCGCATAGTGGCGTCCATGAGAAACTCCAGTAATGAGGTCTCGCCGACTCCGCCATGGAATTACCCCGTCAACTTGAATCAAGAGCATCCCTGCCTGGACTCCCTGGAGGCCTGCCGCCCCGCCCGATGACAGGCAACGGCAAAATCGCCCGTCTGCCCGCGCCATTCGCGACCAGCTCAACCAGCGGCTCGACGACGGCCAGGAAGCCAAGGACCTCGCCGCCTGGCTCAATTCCCTGCCGGAGGTCCAGGGCGTGCTCGCCGAGCATTTCGACGGCCAGCCCATCAACGAGGTCAATCTGTCCCAGTGGAAGCAGGGCGGCTTTCTCGAATGGCTTAAAGCCAATTAAAGTCAATTAAACCGCTTGAAGTGAAAAAAGGAGGCCATGTCGGGTTTCGGAAGATCCTGTTAAACCGCGGAGACGCAAAGAATCTTGTCTCAGGCTCCCTTTCCCCCCGTCCCTTGTCCCCAAAACCACGGCTAGAGAATCCTGTTCTGCAAGACGCACCGGAAGAACCGGACTTGCTCAATTTCCATGCCAATCGAGAGGAAATAGAGAACCGCGGAATACGCGGAATACGCGGAAGGCCCTTTCTTTTCCGCGTATTCCGCGTATTCCGCGGTTCCTCAAAAACTCTTAGGCGAGGATTTGGGTTGTCCCTCTGCTATTGAAAACCAGCCGGGAAACACGATACTGAAAGGCTGAAGATGTCTGACTCGACTTCCATGAAGCGCGGCGAGCACTCCTACTCGACAGGGGAACTGGTGCGGCGGCTGCTGGCCCTGGCGTGGCAATTCCGCGGGGACTGCCTGCTGTCGGTGCTGCTGAGCCTGGCGCTGTTGCTGCTGGGCCTGGCGGGGCTGCAGTTGCTGGGCGTGGCGGTGGACGTGATTCGGCACGCCCTGGATGCGACCCAGCGGGCGCCGGTCTATCCGCTGGGCTGGAGGCCGCCGCCGGGGTGGACGCCGCTGCAGGTGGTGACGGTGTTGTCCGGGGCCATTGTGGTCCAGGCGCTGCTGCGCGCCGTGCTCACCTACCAGTACAACATGATCACGGCGCGGCTGACCCAGGGCAAGATCGTCCCGGACCTGCGGGGCCGGGTCTATGCCCAACTCCAGCGCCTGAGCTTCCGCTTCTTCGATGTCCACGGTTCGAGTTCGATCTTCAACCGTGTCACGGGCGACGTGCAGAACACGCGGCTGTTCGTGGATGGTGTGGTGCTGCAAGGCGTCAACATGGCGCTCACGCTGGGCGCCTATTTTGTGTTCATGTGGCGGATTCATGCGGCGCTGACGCTGGCCTGCCTCTCGGTGACGGGCGGGCTGTGGTGGGTCACGCACTACTATTCGGGGCGGCTGCGGCCGGCCTACATGCGCAACCGCGAGCTCTTCGATCACCTGGTGCTGCTCTTCACCGAGAGCGTGCGCGGCGCGCAGACGGTCAAGGGATTCGCCGCCGAGCCGCACCAGGTGCGGCGGTTCGAAGATGCCAACGACCGGGTCTCCGAGCAGCAGAAGCGCATCTTCCTGGACATCTCGATGTTCACGCCGGCCACCCAGTTTCTCTCGCAACTGAGCCTGGTCATCCTCTTTGCCTACGGCGGCTGGCTCTACGTCCAGGGCCGGATTGCGCTGGGCGGCGGGCTGGTCGTCTTTGCCGGCCTGCTCCAGCAATTCAACGGGCAAGTGGCCAACATCACCACGATCGCCAACTCGGTCCAGCAGAGCTTCACCGCCGCCCGCCGCGTTTTCGAGGTGCTGGACACCCCCTCCGAGGTCCAGAACCAGCCCGGGGCTGTCGTGCCGGGCCGCCTCTCGGGGCGGATTGTCTTCGAGAACGTCTGCTTCGGTTACACGCCCAGGGAGCGCGTCTTGCGCGACATCTCGTTCGCCGCCGCCCCGGGACAGGTCATCGGCATCTTCGGCATGACCGGTTCGGGCAAGAGTTCGCTGCTGGGCCTGGTGCCCCGCTTCTATGACCCGCAACAGGGGCGCATCCTGGCGGATGGCCGCGACTTGCGGGAGTTGGACCTGGACAGCTTCCGCCGCCAGATCGGGATCGTTTATCAGGAGAGCTTCCTGTTCTCGAACACGGTTGCCGCCAACATCGCCTTCGGCAACCCGCACGCCACGCAGGGGGAGATCGAAGCCGCGGCACGGGCGGCCTCGGCGCACGGGTTCATCATCGAGCTACCGCACGGTTATGAGACGGTCCTGGGCGAGGCGGGGGCCGATTTATCAGGCGGACAGCGCCAGCGGCTGGCGCTGGCGCGGGCGCTGCTGCTCCAGCCGCCGATTCTGATCCTGGACGACCCCACCGCATCGGTCGACCCAAAGACCGAGCATGAAATCCTCTCGGCGCTGCGCCAGGCCATGGCGGGCCGCACCACGTTTATCGTCGCCAACCGGTTGAGCCTGCTGCGCCGGGCCGACCTCATCCTGGTCCTGGACAAAGGGCGCCTCATCCAAAGCGGCGCCCACGAGGAACTGACGCGGCTGCCCGGCCCCTACCGCGAAACGGCGCTGCTTCAACTGATGGACCTGGGAGATGAATAGGAGTGCGGCAAACCTCTGGCAGATGGCGGCGGAAGCCGCGAAGCGTTTTGGACTGCGGCAGTCCTCTGCCGCTTTGTCGGGGCTGGGGGCGCGAAAGCGGCAGAGGACTGCCGCAGTCCAAAACCTTGCGGGTTCGGGGTCGGCTCAGGGTGAGGCCGGCGGGGATGCCCGCGCTGCCGGCCAGCGCGCTGCCCCCGGCAATCCGCGCGAGTCCATCACGTATTTCCGGCCGATGGAAGACCGGGAGGCGGATCGCGCGCCGCTGAGCGCGCACCTGATCCGGCGCCTGTTCACCTACACGCGCCCACACAAGACGCGGCGCAACTGGCTGTTCGTGCTCACGTTCTTGCGGGGCCTTCAGTTGCCGGCGCTGGCGTGGATGATCGGCCAGACCATCAACGGGCCGATAGCGGGCCAGGACCTGGACGGCATTTACGTCCACGCGGGGGCCTACCTGGTCCTGGTGCTGATGATGGTCGTCACGCTCCACCTGCGACAGCGCCTGGCACTGGAGTTGGGCGAGGCCGTGGCCCACGACATGCGCTCGGCGCTCTTCGCCAAACTGACGACCCTGCCGATGTCCTTCTTCAACAAGACCAAATTCGGGCGCATCATCAGCCGGATGACCTCGGACATCGACAACGTGCGCGTGGCGGTGCAGGACGTGGCCTTCGTGGTGACGATCCAGGCGGTGCAAATGAGCGTCGCGGCCGGGCTGATGGCCTGGTACAACTGGAAGCTCTTCTCGCTCATGCTCGCCTTCGTGCCGATCATCTGGGTGGTCAATGGACGCTACCGCCGCGAGGTCAGCCGGCAGTTGCGCAAGCTCCAGGAGACCTGGAGCCGGCTCACCTCGACCCTGGCCGAGTCGGTCGGGGGCATCCGCGTCACCCAGGCCTTCGTGCGGCAGGAGATCAACGCGGGGTTTTTCCGCAAGCTTGTGGATATGCACGGGGAAAACAACGTGGGTGTGGCGCGGGCCAGCGCGGTGTTCATCCCGCTGCTGCAGATGAAGAGCCAGCTTTTCCTGGGGGCCACCGCGCTGCTCAGCGCCTACGGCGCCCTCCGCTGGCAAGGCTGGCTGCACATGGAGGCGGGGGACCTGGTGATGTTTTTCTTCCTGGCCAACTTCTTCTTCGATCCCGTGCAGGTCATCGGCAACCAGTATAACCAGGCCCTGGCCGCCATGGCGGGCGGGGAGCGGTTCTTCCGGCTCATCGATCTTAGGCCGGAGTGGGAGGACGCCCCGGCCGCCCGGCCGCTGAGCGCGCTGCGCGGACGGGTCGAGTTCCAGGAACGTCGCCTTCGCCTACGAGCCGGGGCGGCCGGTGCTGAGCGGCATCTCGTTCGTGGCCGAACCGGGCCAGACCGTCGCCCTGGTCGGTCACACCGGCAGCGGCAAGACGACCGTCGTGGGCCTGCTCCAGAAGTTTTATCTCCCCACGGGCGGGCGGGTGCTGGTGGATGGGCGCGACTTGCTCGAGGTCGCCGGCGACTCGCTCCACGCCCGGATGGGGACCGTCCAGCAGAACAACTTCCTGTTCTCAGGCTCGATAGCGGACAACATCCGCTTCGCGCGCCCCGAGGCGAGCCAGGAGGAGGTCCGGGCGACGTTGCGGGCGCTGGATTGCCTGGACTTGATCGAGGCCCTGCCGATGGGGCTGGAGACGCAGGTGGGGGAGAAGAGCGCCGCCCTCTCGCTGGGCCAGCGGCAATTGATCTGCTTTGCCCGGGCGCTCCTGCCGGACCCGCGGATTGTCGTGCTGGACGAGGCGACCAGCGCCATCGATACGGTGACCGAGGCGCGTCTGCAACGGGCCCTGGAGGCCCTGCTGCGCGGGCGTACCGCCTTTGTCGTCGCTCATCGGCTGAGCACTATTCGCAAGGCCGGCCTGGTCCTGGTCCTGGACCAGGGCCGCATTGTCGAGCGCGGGACCCACCGAGCGCTTTTGGAGGCGGGCGGGATCTATGCGCGGCTGCACCAGGAGTTCGCGGGCATGGCTGTTCCCAAAAACTGATCTGCGCAATCGCCCCGGCCTGGTCGAGGTGCAGTAAGGCCTCGGTGAAGGTGGGAGCGTCATTGCCGCCGGCTCACCGCGTAGCGGTGCCCGATGGTAGCCGTGGACTTCCAGTCCACGGACCCATGGCCCAAGCTCGACCGCGTCGCGTAGCGACGCCTGAAAACGGCGACGCTGTCAGGCGTCGCTACGCGACGCGTGACCATTCCCACGCCCTGAACCGTGGACCGAGGTCCACGGCTACCTTCACAGCGTCGCTACGCGACACGGGATGATTCCCACGCCCCGAACCATGGACCGAGGGGGCCGGGGTGAGGGGTCGGCCCCTGTGCCGCTCCCGCCTTCGCTGAGGCCTCACAACGCGCAGTTGTTTTGGCTGGCGGGCTATGCCATATTGCATCAACTTAATCCAAGACCCGCAGACGAGTCATTCCGAGCGGGGTTTGAAAAACAATGCTCAACGATGTTCCAATTTTGCTGGCGGAGGATGACGAGAATGACATCTTCCTGATGGGCCGCGCGTTTGACCGGGCCAACATCCCCAACCCGTTGTTTGTCGTACACAACGGGCAGGAGGCGATTGACTATCTCTCGGGGGCGGGCGGCTACAGCGATCGCTCGAAATTCCCCCTGCCCGGCCTGATGCTTCTGGACTTGAAGATGCCCTGGATGGACGGCTTCGACGTCCTGGCCTGGCTGCGCACTCAATCCCAATTCGATACCCTCCCCGTGGTCGTGCTGACCTCCTCGAAACTGCAATCGGACATCGATCGCTCCCGCCAATTGGGCGTGTATGACTACCGGGTCAAACCGCACAGCTTCGAGGATTTCGTGCGCCTGCTCGACGACGTGCGCAAGTGCTGGCTGGACGAGCGGTTTAACCGGCATTGCGCCCCGCGGCCTTGAGCCGGCGCTCATTGGATTTCCCCTTCGGAGCTTGCCCGGGAAACCTCGGCGCCCGGACGCGAAGGAGAGTTGGGGATGAGGAATCCCTCTGAAGAAGGCGCCCAGACGCCAGTGCTGGAAGGGTAGAGGAGGCCATAGGGTTCGTGAATGGGGTGTTTACCCCAGGGGGTGAGGGACAGGGTCCGGCCTTGAATTTCGGCCGAATCGTTAATCGTAACCTTCGTGCAGGCGGCAGCGTCTGTGGACTTGTCGCAAGACCGTGCCAAGCCCAGGCGGGCGAACCGAGTGCGGCAGAGATTGAGTCACAGGCGGTTTCGGCGCCAGGGCTTGACGGTGAAACAATGATCAACCAACAAGCAGCATCAAGACTTAGGATATGAAGACAAGGACTCTCATTTATACGTTAGCGGCCGCGGGCCTCCTCTGTGGGAGCGCACTCACCGCCGCCGCTCAACCCGCCGGCGGTGGCCGGGCCCAAATCCTCTCTCAGGAAGACCGGAGGGCCGTCACGGACGCCACTCGCGACCAAATGACCCAATTGCGGACTGACCTGCAGGCGGCGCAGAAGGCGGCCGTCCAGGCCGCCTTGGCCGAAAACGCGAGCGAGTCGGACGTCGCGGCAAAGGTCGAGGCTGTGGCCAAGCTTCAGGCCAAGATGGCAATGGTGAATTACAAGGCGGTGAAGAGCACCGTCAAGCTGACCGACGACCAAAAGGCCCAGATGAAGGAAAACGCGATGATCGGTTACTTCACTTTGTTCGGCGGCGGCTTCGGCGGCGGCCGCGGCGGGCGCCGAGGCGGTGGTGGCGGCGGCGCCAACCAGCAGTAGTTTTTCAGGCCAAGCTGGTCGTTCGGCCACTGTGCAGTTGCGCAGTGGCCTTTTTTTTCACCCCGCGGTCGCTGTCAGGCCGCCTGTTCGTTTCCTTCGTTTCCTTGTGTTCTGTTCCTGTGCCCAGCCGGCGGGACGCAGGGAAAGAACGGAAGGAAACGAAGGAAACGAAGGATCGAAGGCCCAGATCGGATCTGGGACCTTCGATCTGGAGGTCCAAGAAGAATTCTGTCTCACGCGCTCGGTCCTGTCACGCTCCCCCCACGCTCGGCTTGCGCCTGCGCTGCCCTGGGTCGTATCCTGGCGCATGTCGAATGTCCCAATTGACTTGCACGCCCGGGCGCGGCGGGCGGTACTCGAGGCCGGATTCCGACCGGACTTTCCGGCGGAAGTTGTCCAGGAGGTGCAAAGGTTTCGGCGCCGTCCGCCGCCGGGCCCCGAGCCGGGTCTGCGCGACATGCGTTCGGTGGCGTGGTCCTCGATCGACAACGACACCTCGCGTGACCTGGACCAGGTGGAATTTGTGGAACAGCTCGGGGACGGGTCCACCCGTCTGCTGGTGGGGATTGCCGAGGTCGCCTCTGCGGCCCCCCAGGGTTCGGCCACGGACCGGCAGGCTGGGGCACAAACCGTCTCGGTCTATGCGGGCGTGGCGACCTTTCCGATGCTGCCTTTCGAGCTTTCCAACGATCTAACTTCGTTGCTCGACGGCCAGGACCGGCTCTCGGTGGTCATCGAGGCGCAGGTGCAAAGCTCCGGCGAACTGATCGGTTGCGAGGTCTATCGCGCCTGGATTCGCAACTGTGCCAAGCTGACCTACAATGCGACCGGGGCCTGGCTGGAAGGGCGCGGCCCCCTGCCGCCAGCCATCTCGAGGGTGCCCGGAATGGAGGCGCAGCTCCGTCTCCAGCGGGAGACCTCGGAGTTGCTGGGCGCGTGCCGCAAGCAACAGGGTGCTCTGGCTTTCAGCTCCTTCGAACCGGTGCCTGTCCTGGAAGATGGCGCTGTAAAGGGCCTGGCCCTCAGAGAGCACAATGCCGCCGAGGACATCATCGAGAATTTCATGGTGACCGCCAACGTCGCCATCGCGCGCTATCTCAAAGCCAGCAATACCCTCTCGCTCCGGCGGGTGGTTCGCACCCCGCGCCGCTGGGACCGCCTCCAGGCCATCGCCGCTCAGTTCGGGGTCCACCTGCCCACCGTTGCGGACCCCCGGGCCCTCGCCCAATTCCTGGAGCAACGGCAGGCCGCCGACCCTGCCCATTTCCCCAACCTCTCGCTCTCCATCATCAAGCTGCTGGGCCCGGGAGAATACATCGTCGAGTCTCCCGGCCTGGAAAAGGAAGGCCACTTCGGCCTGGCCGTCACCGATTATACCCATTCGACTGCGCCCAACCGCCGCTATGCCGACCTGGCCACGCAACGATTGCTCCTGGCCGCCACGGCGGGGGTCGCCGCGCCCTACTCGGAGGCCGAACTGAGCGCCGTCGCCGCCCGTTGCACCGAACGCGAGGATGCCGCCAGAAAAGTCGAGCGCCTTATGCGCAAGGTGGTGGCTGCCAGCCTCCTCGCCCCGCGGGTTGGCGAAGTGTTCGACGGCCTGGTCACCGGCGCCGCCCCCAAGGGCACCTATGTGCGCCTCCTGAGCTTCCCCGCCGAAGGGCGGGTCGTTCGAGGCGCGCCCGGAATCGACGTGGGCGATAAAGTGCGCGTGCGCCTGATCGCAGTGGACGTGGACAAGGGATACATTGACTTCGAGAGAATGGGCTCCGTTGTAAGGCCTCAGTGAAGCTGGGAGCGAGACGGCGGGGGGGATTCCTCACCCCCCACTGCGCCAGCCTTGGAGTGGCTTTCACGACCTTTGTCGCAACCTTTGTCGAAAACCGGTCCAATCCGACAAAGGCTGCGACAAAGGCCGCGACAAAGGCCGCGACAAAGGCACCAAAGTCGTACAAAGTCCGGTGCAGGACCCCTCACCCCGACCCTCTCCTTCCGAAGGCGGAAGGGTGAGGGTGAGGGGTCAACCGGGGCGCATCTGGCCGGTACCACCACGGCATGAACACTCAGGCCCAACGCCGGCATACCCGATCCATCCCGAAGGGATCGGAATCACTCAGCCCAGGGTTTGAGCGTTTGGTGGCCTGACACCCAGGGTAGCGTGTGCCGCGCAACCCTGGGCTGAGTGATCAAGAGCCCTTCGGGCTGCTGAGATGGCGACCCGCGGCTCTCTCCGCGGTGCTGGTACGGGCCAGATACGCCCGGGCGCCCAATAACGCTCCGTTACGGGTTTACCTTCAGCTTCGCGTGGAGAACTATTTCAGCCGAGGACTTGCCCACCATGATCTCAAAATCGCCAGGCACGACCCTCCAGCGCAGGTTGATGTCGAGCAACTGGAGATCTTCCGGCGTAAGCCTCAGCGTTACGGTTTTGGTCTCTCCTGGGTTGAGCGCCACTTGCTCAAATCCGCGGAGTTGCTTGACCGGGGTTGAAACCGGGGCGTAAGTCTCGTGGAGGTAGAGTTGGACCGTCTCGGTGCCTGGCCGGTCGCCCAGGTTCTTGACGTTGAGGGTTACGCGGGCCTCGCCGCCGGGATGGATGGCCTGCGGTTCAACGCGCAAATCACTGTACTCGAACCTGGTGAAACTCAGGCCATAACCGAAGGGGTAGAGGGGCGTCGCCGGCATATCGGCGTAGCCCCGCTGCACCCACTCCGCCTTGGATGGCTTGTAATTGTAATAGACCGGCAATTGGCCGGAGTGCCGGGGAACAGAGATGGCCAGCCGGCCGGTGGGATTGTAGTTGCCAAAGAGGACGTCGGCCACGGCCTGGCCGCCGCGCTCTCCGGGTTCCCAGGCCTCCACGAGGGCGGGCACGTGTTCGGAGGTCCAGCGCGTGGAAAGCGGCCGGCCGTTGATCAGCACCACGACGGTGGGCGTGCCCGTCTCGAAGACCGCCCGGATCAGGTCCTCCTGCGCTCCGGACAGGTCGAGGCTCGCCACATCGTGCCCTTCCCCGTCGGTGCGCCGGCCATGCTGGCTCTCGCCCACCACCACGATGGCGGCGTCGGCCCCCTTGGCAGCGCGCACGGCTTCGGCCAACCCGTTCTTGTCCGTGCCCGTGATTTCGCAGCCGCGCGCCTGGATGACCTGGGTTTGGGGCGAGACCGCGGCCTTGATCCCCTCGATGATCGTCGTCACATGCTGCAAGACTTTTTTGGGCGAATAGTCACCGAGTTGGTTCATAACGTCATCGGCGTTGGGGCCGATCACCGCCACCGATTTCAAGTCCTTCTTGAGCGGCAGCAGGGCCCGGTCGTTTTTCAGCAGCACGATCCCCTCGCGGCCCGCGCGCAGGGCCAGGTCCTGGTTCGCTTGCGAGTGTACGACCTGGACGGCGTGGTCCACGTTGACGTAGGGATTCTCGAAGAGGCCCAGGCGGAACTTCTGCTCCAGGACCCTGCGCAGCGCGCGATCCACCAGCGCCATGGGGACTCGCCCCTCTTCCACGCTCTGGACCAAGGGCCCCATGTAGGCAGGCTCGTAAGTGATATTCAAATCGACTCCGGCCCTCAAGCCCAGCAGCCCGGCTTCCTTTTGGGTGGGAACGATGTGCTCATAGAGCAAGGTCCCGAAGCCGCCGCCCTCGCTCTCGACGATTCCTTTGAAACCGATTTCCTGCCGCAGCACGTCGTTCATCCACTTCACCGAGGCGTGCGCCGGCACGTCCTCGACTTCCGGGTAACCGGCCATCACGCCCAGGCCCCCGGCTTTGGTGATCGCCCCGATCCAGGGCGGCATGAAGCTCTCGCGCAAGCAACGGTCCGAGACCTCGATGGCTCCGCGCTCCAGGCCGCTGGCCGGTTCGCTCTGCGTGGGAAAATCCGTCAGCACCGCGATGACCTTGTCCGGGGCCGAGATGTCGGAGCCCTGCGTTGCCCGCACGATGGCCTCGCCGATGCGCATATAAAGGTAGGGGTCCTCCGTGTAGGCCTCCTCGTTGCGCCCCATGCGCGGGTCGCGAAGCACCTCCATCACCAGAGTCGAGAGCATGTGGATGCCGACCGCTCGAGCCTCCGCCGCGGCCGCCGCGTAGATGGCCCTCACCAAATCCAAGTCGAAGGAACTGCCCACGGCCAGGCCCTCCGGGAAAACCGTGCCGCCCGGAAACATGGCCCCATGCGTGCCCTCTTCATCCTCCATCACCGGTATCTTCAGGCGCGTCCGGGTGAGCGCGATTTTCTGCAGTTCGTTGAAGTATTGCGCCTGCTGGCGGGCGCCTTCGTGGAGGATCTCATTGGCGAGGGTGAAAAACCCGCACGCGGGACCGATTTCCTGGGTATAGGTTCCAGCCGTGAATTTCCTGCATGCCTCCATCTTTGAGGGAATGTCTGTGCCCAGGTCGTTGACATAAACGCAAGGCAAGTTGAGCTGCCCGACTTTTTCCTTGAGCGTCATCCGGCCCATCAGGTTGTCGAGCCGCTCCTCGATCGGCCGCTTCGGGTCGAGGTAGATAGCCGTTTGGCCTCGGGCTGGCGCGAGGCCCGCCCAGATGAATGACAGCGCCGTGCCGGCTGCCACGGCCAACCACCAAGCGGGGTTCTTCCCCGTTAACTGACAGGCGTTTGCCTTTTTCGTCTTCATACATGAGTTATTTTGATTTCTGCTTATGATGGATCTGCCGATCTGCCATCGGGCGTTCTGCGGAATATCTGCACCTTGAACCGCGCGGCGGGCGCATGACTGAAGAGAGTTTGCAGACAGCGGCCCAGCACCGGGATACGGGGCCACTTGCCCAAGGCGACTGAATCGCCGAAAGGCTCGGTAACGGCCACCCAATCGCCCCCGAAATAGCGGGCGGTCGGGTCCTTTCGGCCAGGACTGACAATCATCACGCTGATTTGCTCCCTTTGTTTGGGCGTCAGCTCTAACCCCGAGTTCGAGATTAAGCCGAGGCCCCGGGCTGAAAACGGGACATAGACCTGCGGTGTGATCCTTTTTGCTTCGAAGAAAGTGCAATACTCGGAAAAGACGACATCGCCGGGATGGACGCGGGAAGCCACCACCTTCATCAGTTGGGCCCGGGGTGTCACCTCGCAGAAAGCGGCGGTCAGCAGGAGCCTCAGGGGCAGCCCGAGGCCGACGGCGGCTGCGGCGGCGCCCACCAGCACCAACCGGGCCAGAGCGCGATGTCGCGAAGATTGGCTGCCCAAACTCTCTGAATCAGCGTGGCCAAAGGCTAGCAGCAAGGGCAGACAGATGAGATAGCCATAATAGGCGCGGAAGTGACCCGACAGGCTGAAAACGATTGGGACTGCCAGATAAACCAGCGCAGTCAGCAGGAGGATTCGCCGGCTCTGGCAGGGCAAGGGGCCGGCTCGCAGCGCGACCAGGCATCCCAACGCGACAATCAGCGGAACGCAACTCAGATCCTTGAAGTAACTAGCGAGCGCGTCGCCCAGTTGCCTGAAGCCGGCGGCCTGCGTGCCGGCCTTGACAAATGCTTGGAAGTGGGCCAGGGCGTCCTGCCGGGCCAGGAAGGCGGCCAGCAAACCCCCGCCTGCCAACGCGCCCAGACCGATGCATAGCAGGTTGCCGAGCCGGACTTGTTCGTACACAACACAGCCCAGGAAACAGACTAGCACGGCGTCGAGCGCCACCTGCAGACCGACCCAGGGGGCGATCGCTGCCAGGCCCAGCAGGACCCATCGCCGCCGGCGCCGCTCCTCGAGGCCGAAGGCCAGGAAGAGCAGCAGCAGCACGACCATCGCCACCACATCCGGCCGCGCAGAGCGCGAGGCCAAACTGGTCCCATAGCCCAGCTCCGCCAACCCAATCATCGTCAGACGCGCCCTTGCCGACCTGACCACGTTGAATCCCTTGCAGAACCCCATGGGGCGTATGGGGCATGAGGTCTGATAGGAATTTGTTTATTGACGTGCCGCTGGTTTCTTGAAGCTGCGCGGGTGAGGGAGAACTGGTTCTGCAACTCGCTCATTCTGGCCCATGCTGCCGGACGACGACGCGAGTGTCAAGCGGCAAGTCTTGCCAGCAGCATGACCATCGCCGCCAGCCATTCCGCCCGCCTGGGCTTCTGCACCCAGGCCCCCGTCGCGCCTTCGAGGCGAATTGGCGCCTCAGGCTTCATATTCTGGCCGTTCATGGTGATCGCTCGCCGCTGACCCCTCACCCCGGCCCTCTCCCCTTCCGAAGGGGAGAGGGAGAGGCTGCGGCGACTCGGGATAGGTCGGAGGTCGGCGCAGCACTCTGTGTGCGCGTCGTCATCGGAACGTCGGCCGTCGTTCCTCCCTCTCCCCGTCTGCCGGGGAGAGGGCCGGGGTGAGGGGTCCGCCGGGCAGGAGGGACGTTGCCTGGATGCGGAGCCCGTGCCTGGAGCAGCCCCCATAAGTTGAAACGCACCCATTCCAATTCACGGCGCAATTGCCAGTTCCAAATGCGTTTCACCAGAATCCCCTGTGAGCGCAGAAAGCTGTCCCGCCTGGCGTCATGCTGCTGTTGGGCTGGGAAACCGTCGCCAAAGCCGTCGGTCTCCAGCGCGAGCTTCGCTTCGGCGCAATAGAAATCGAGGAAGTACTCTCCGACGGGATGTTGGCGCCGGAACTTGTAGCCTGAGAAATGGCGATCCCGCAGCCGCCGCCAGAGAGCCTTCTCGGCCCAGGTCCGCTTCTTGCGCAATTGGCGGGCCCGGGCGATGGGGTTCATGGCGCAAAAGAGAAACTGATTGTGTGTGCAACGCAAGAACGAAAGTGGGGAGAGCGTGAGCGGTCAGTGAAGAATGCGAGTCCCCGCCGCTGACCCCTCACCCCGGCCCTCTCCCCTTCCGAAGGGGAGAGGGAGAGGCTGCGGCGACTCGGGATAGGTCGGAGGTCGGCGCAGCACTCTGTGCGCGCGTCGTCATCGGAACGTCGGCCGTCGTTCCTCCCTCTCCCCGTCTGCCGGGGAGAGGGCCGGGGTGAGGGGTCCGCCGGGCAGGAGGGACGTTGCCTGGATGCGGAGCCCGTGCCTGGAGCAGCCCCCATAAGTTGAAACGCACCCATTCCAATTCACGGCGCAATTGCCAGTTCCAAATGCGTTTCACCAGAATCCCCTGTGAGCGCAGAAAGCTGTCCCGCCTGGCGTCATGCTGCTGTTGGGCTGGGAAACCGTGGCCAAAGCCGTCGGTCTCCAGCGCGAGCTTCGCTTCGGCGCAATAGAAATCGAGGAAGTACTCTCCGACGGGATGTTGGCGCCGGAACTTGTAGCCTGAGAAATGGCGATCCCGCAGCCGCCGCCAGAGAGCCTTCTCGGCCCAGGTCCGCTTCTTGCGCAATTGGCGGGCCCGGGCGATGGGGTTCATGGCGCAAAAGAGAAACTGATTGTGTGTGCAACGCAAGAACGAAAGTGGGGAGAGCGTGAGCGGTCAGTGAACAATGCGAGTCCCCGCCGCTGACCCCTCACCCCGGCCCTCTCCCCTTCCGAAGGGGAGAGGGAGAGGCTGCGGCGACTCGGGATAGGTCGGAACGTCGGCGCAGCACTCTGTGCGCGCGTCGTCATCGGAACGTCGGCCGTCGTTCCTCCCTCTCCCCGTCTGCCGGGGAGAGGGCCGGGGTGAGGGGTCCGCTCCTACCTCTCCGCATCCGATGAGCAGAGGGGGATCTTAGCGGGACCCGTTGCCTGGGTTTGGTCTTGTTGCTTTTGGAAAGGGGACATGGGGCTCGGTCTGGTACCAGTAGGCGACGCTGTAGTAGAAGTTGCCGCTGCGGAAGGGTGGTTTGCCGTTGCCATGCTCGATCTGGAATTTGATCGACTTGGTGAAGACGACCGGGTCCGGGATGTGCCATTGATAGGCGGTTGTGTAAGGCCCCTCGCACAGGGTGACGCCGAAGTAGGGGAAGCAGCCGGGGCGCAGGCCGTAGGACTCGCAAAAGTAATCTTCCGAGCCGGTCCCGTGCATCGCGGGCCGGCCGTCGATATCGACGATTTCGTCGCCTTCGCCCCACCAGCCGCCGTCATTGTTTTGCACGCTCAGGACGCAGCCCAGGAGGTGGCCGCGCCCGACGGCCTCGAGGATGGTGTAAGGTCCCTCCGGCGGGGGCTCGGCCTTGCGGTATTGGGCATGAAAGCAGGCCTGGTCCGGAGGCGCCTTGCGATAGGTGCGGTAGTTGACCTCGAACCAATGCTGGCTGGGCTGTTTGCCGGTGTTGGTGAGGGTGAGGCGGCCCGAGCGCGTGAAGGGCATTGGGATATAGCAGTTGCGCGCCGCCCCAAAGGCCGCCGGGTCGGTCAGCTTGCCGGGCCGCTGGTCGATGCACAGCAGGGCCGAGCTGAATTTCTCGGTGAACCCGAAGCCGACCCCGAAGAAATCTCCCACGGGCGCCTCGACGCTCGGGTCGGTCTCCCCGTCCCAGTAGGCGCGCAGGATATGGTACTGGAGATGGTGCGGCTCATGGCTGGTGATGTTGTCGCGGAAATGGACGATGCAACCGGGACCTATGATGTCGGCCAGCACCAACGTCTGGCCCGGCTCGAGCACGCGAAAATCATCGTTGCCGCCGGTGGGGTCGGCCAAGGTGACCCGGTGCGATTCAAAGTCGCGCAAGGCCGCCAGACCTTCGGGCGAAAACTCCTGGGCCAGCGATGCCGTCGTGAGCGGATGCGCCAGCAGCGCCACGCCGGCCAGCAGCGCCAGCGGCAGTGCGCTCTCTGAGAACCCTCGCAAAGAAACCCGTGATGTCATGCCCCAAGTCTGCTTGGGCGCGGCTGGACCGCAATCAAAATCCACGGTCCCATTCAATCTCTGCAAAGAGGCCGGGTTGGAGTAGAATTCGGGTCATCCGATCACGAACTGGCACGGACCACAAGGATGCCGCCCATCCGGCCGCATCTTCGTTTCCTTCGTTTCCTTCTGTTCTGTTGCTGTGCCCAGCCGGTGGGACGCTGGAAAAGAACAGAAGGAAACGAAGGGAACGAAGAACCCAAAGGGCGTCTGGCAGAATCAGACTGTTTGGCGCAACAAGGCCATGCACGCAGCGCCGGTTCCAAGCACACCGCGAGCGGGGACCTTGGTCGCAACCTTTGTCGCAACCTTTGTCGGGCTGGCCATGCTTCGACAAAGGCGGCGACAAAGATTGCGACAAAGGTCTGAGATCGGAGCGCCCACGCTGATTTTGGCAGCCGCCCCTACGGTCCGACGCCGGTCAGGTCGATCGGATGGAAGCCGAGCTTGGAGGCCGGGGAGCCGGGCTGGAGGCGGAAATCGTATTGGTTGGGGGCCACGAAGAGGGGGTCGGCGATGAGGGAATGAGCGTCGTGCCCTCGTTCGCGCCACTCCTGGTAGGTGCAGGGGCCGGTGCGCAGGGCCTCGGGCCGGGCGTCAGGCCGGGCGTCGAAATAGAGATTCCAGTCGATCGAACAATGGTCGTTAGACCAGGTGCCACCCAGCAGGTTGCCGGAATCGAAATAGACGATGTTGGTCTGGAAGCTGAAGCTGGGATGGTCCTCGGGGCGGGAGCGCTGGATCTGCTGGTCGCGGGCAAAGGCGAAGATGTTGTTGCGGACCAGGTTGGTCTCGCCGTAGTGCTGGTGAAAGCCGCCATGGGTGGTGCGATAGACGATGTTGCTCTCGGCGAGGATGCCGCTGCTGCCTTCGTCGAAGTAGATGCCCCACCCGCCGTAGCGGAAGGCCGGCCATGTCGTGCCAGAGGTTGTTGCGGACGATGGCGCCGGGCTGCCTGCCAAGGGTGTAGATGCCGCCCATGTCGCTGAGGATGGGGCCGTCACCGTCGGATTTGACGCCGATATGGTGGACGTGGTTGAACTCGACCAGGCTATTGGTGGCCAGGGCAGGGCCGTAGCCCCAGGTCCAGCCAATCGAGATGGCCGTGTAATAGAAGTCGTGGATGAGATTGTGGGTGAGGCGGTTGTTGGGCGACTGGCCGACCCAGATGCCGATGGCGCTGTGGAACATCAGGGCGCCGTCGTGGATGTGGCAGTGGCTGATTTCGTTGGCGCCGGATTGCTCGGCGGGATTGTCTCGGATGACCGTCTCGCCGATTTTCAGGCCCCCGGCGCCCAGGCCGGCGAATTCGCAATGGAAGATGCGGTTGTGGTCGCACCCGCGCCCCAACTCCAGGCCATAGTTGCCGAGATCGGAAAACCGGCAGTCCTGGAAGAGGCACCGGCGCGCGCCCTGGCCATACACAGCGGCCGGCACGCCAATGGCTGCCTGGCCGAAACCGCCGACCTCGGCGGCGGGCGCCGGGTCGATGAGCGGGGCGTGCTCGCCGGTATGGAACCCCTGGGCAAAGCACCACTCGGTGTGGGAGAAGCTCAGGCCCCGCAGGACCACGTTTTCGATCCGGGCGCCCTTCTCCGGGCGGCCTTCGAGGCGAAGGACCTGCGCCAGCACCGGGGCAATGGCCTGGACGCGGTCGAGTGTCTCCCCCGGCAACGGCCAGTAATAAGCCGTGCCCGCGGCCGGGTCCAGGCACCATTCGCCGGGCGCATCCAGGAAATCCAGGGCGCCCTCGGCATAGTAGAGATCGCCCGGCTCCAGCGCGAAGACCGACCGCTTGCCGAAACGCACCAGGCGTTCTTGCTCGTCCACGCCCAGCACCGGCAACCGCGACTCGGCCCACTTGGTCATGACCACGACCTCGGCATTGGTCGCCGTGCTCCATTCTTTCAGGTCGCCTTCGTGAAAACGGAACCGGCTCTGGCCCTTGGTCCAGTCGGCGGCCTTGTCCGGCAATTCAACGACGCTCAGGTAGCCCTTGTTCGGATGGCGCGCGCGCACAGCACGCCGGCCATTGACCCACAGTTCCCGGAAAACCCAGTTGCCGCCGCGCGCGGCGGGGACATCGGCGGTCCACAGCCTCTTGCCCTCGACCGAGGCCTCCCGCCAGGGGCCGAGCAACCGGCCGCCGCTCAGCACCGGCGCCTCGCCGGCAAAAGCCGCCACGGCCGACCCCGAATCCCCGGGTGTGAGAATCACCGGCTCCGCCAGGCAATAGAGGCCGCCGCGCACGAATACGGTCGGCGGCTGTTTCAGTGCCTCGCCCTGGGCCTGTTTGATCTCGCGCATGGCCTTGAGCGCCCGCGGCAACGTGGCAAACGGGCCGTCGCTCCCGTCCGGCGCGGGCCGGCCGGCTGCCGGTCCATTGGTCGTTGCCATTGGTGGCCACGAAAAAGACGCCGGGCCGGGCTCGGGCGAGCCAGGACGGGAAAGAGCATCCCGCGGCTGGGCTTCAAGGCAGCCGGCCGCCAAGAGCATGGAAAACACGAGCACCGGTGCAGGTCTGATGAAATGCGCGTTCATACCGGGCGCCATGATTACACGCGCCCGGCGCGCGATGCACGAAAAATTGAGGGCAGCCGCAAGGCTGCAGTTCTGGGCACTCATGAGCCTCGCGCTAATTATGATTCGCCGGATCACCCTGCGCTCCCGTCTGGCTGCGGTTGGTGATGCGCGGCTTGGCGGGGTAGAGGTTGTCGGAGATGACCGCGCGCTGGACCGATTCGCCCAGTTCGATCTGGGGCTTGTTTTCCCGGAATTCGCACCCGCGGACGAGGAGGCTTCCGCCGTCGGCCTGCAAGGCGTGGCGCCCCTCGTTCTTGTGGTCCCATTGGACGAAGGTGCAATCGCTGAAGCCGACGGTGCCGCGCCCGGAGATGCGGGCGATCTGATTGCACGGCCCCCAGAAGGCGCAGTTGACCAGGCGCACGCTGCCCGAGTTGGAGGCCTCCACGCGCACCATCGTGGGGTCCGGGCCGTGAAAGGAGACAAACTCGCCGTTGGAGATGAGCAGGCCGAAGGGGGCGCAGTTCTCCACCACCAGCGCGGTGAAACAGTCATCAGCCCCGAGGCCCAGGAAATTGCCGTTGCAGACGCCGGCGCGGGTCTGGATGAACTTGTAGCCGACGTTGTAACCGAAGCAGAAGGTGTTGAAGACGTACTGCCAGTCGGTGCGGCCGAAGAGAAAGGCCTCTCCATGCTCTTGCTGCCACTTGAGGAGGCGGGGCCTGTTGCTCCACCAGGGATTGAAGTGGACGTCCTCGATCCGGCCGACGTCGTAGATGGCATCCACGAGGATGCCGCGCCGCAAGGGCTGGCCCTGCACGTCCCGGATGAGGTGCCGCTCGTTGCGCGTGGCGTCGATGCCGTTGTACGGGTTGAGCAACTCGACGGCGAGCACGGCGGGATTCTTGCCGCGCATGGCGATGGCCCACGGATAGGGCTTGGGTTCCTCGGCGGGGTCCTGGCCGGGGTAATAAATGACCACGCCCTTGAGCGTCGAGTTGTGGTTCAACGTAATGAAGGGCGGGCCCTCCTCCTTGCCCGCATTCTCAGTGGCCAGGAAGGTAGTTCCGTTGTCGGTCGGCTTGGGCAGGCCGGCGTCGCGCACCCCGTTGTGCGCGGGCACCGATTCCCAGACGCCCTTCAAGGCCACTGCGCGCGGCACGCTGAGATGGCCGGCGAAGAAGTAGTTGCCGCGCGGGGCATAGACGACCCCGCCGCCCGCAGTGCCGGCGGCATCGAGCGCCTTCTGGAAGGCCTCCGTGTCGTCTGTCTGAGCGTCTCCTTTTGCCCCGAAATCACGGACGGAGATTGTGTCGGGATTCGAGGCGGCGCCCGCCACGCAGGCGGCGAGCAAAACCGCCAGCCCGGCCACGAGCAGAATCAGTTGTTTTCTGGAAGGCAACAGAATCATTTTTGGCAAAATCATTACAGATGATTTCCTTCCGAATGATTCTGTCAACAATGGATTCTGTCCTCCTTCCTCGCCTTGGTCCCAAAATCATTCTTCCGGAAGGAGGCAAAATCATTTCTGGCAGAATCATAAAAAGAATTTTTTTCTTAATGATTCTGCCAACAATGATTTTGCTGTCCTTCCGCGTGTTCTGCGGGCGGGCCTCAGTGGGCCTCGAGCCAGTTTTGGCCCACGCCGATTTCGACCACGATGGGGACATCCAGGGCGATGGCGCTTGTCATGTGCTGCTCGACCAGGCTGCGGACCTGCTCCTCCTCAGGGTCGAAGAGGTCGAAGACCAGTTTGTCGTGGACCTGGAGGACCATGCGGGTCTTGAGCCGGCGCCGCTCCAGTTCACGGTGGATGTGGATCATCGCCAGCTTGATCATGTCGGCGGCGGTGCCTTGGATGGGGGCGTTGATGGCGTTGCGTTCGGCGGAGGCGCGAACCGTGTTGTTGAGCGAACGGATGTCGCGGATGTAGCGGCGCCGGCCGGCTACGGTCTCGACATAGCCCTGGCGGCGGGCGAAAGCGACCGTGTCGTCCATGTAACGGCGGATGCCGGGGAACTGGTGGAAGTAGTGGTTGATGACGTCGGCGGCCTCGGCGCGGGCGATGCCCAGGCGCTGGGCCAGGCCAAAGGCGGAGATGCCGTAGGCGATGCCGTAATTGACCATCTTGGCCTTGCGCCGCATCTCCGGGGTGACCAGGTCCGGCGGCAGGCCGAAGATTCGGGCGGCGGTGGCGGTGTGGACATCGGCGCCGGTGCGGAAGGCCTCCAGCAGGCCGGGCTCGCGGGCCAGGGCGGCGATGATGCGCAGCTCGATCTGCGAGTAATCAGCCGAGAGCAGGCTGTAGCCCGCCTGGCGCGGGACGAAGGCCTTGCGGATTTCCTGCCCGCGCTCGGTGCGGATGGGGATATTCTGGAGGTTCGGATTCTGCGAGTTGAGCCGGCCGGTGGCCGTGGCGACCTGGTAAAAGGTGGTGTGGACGCGGCGAGTCCCCGGCCAGATGGCCGCCGGCAAGGCCTCCGCATACGTGGATTTGAGCTTTGAAGCGGCGCGGTGTTCGAGCAGACGGCGGACGATTTCGTGGTCGGGCGCCAGCGCCGCCAGGGTTTGCTCGTCGGTGGCATACTGGCCGGTCCGGGTCTTCCTGGGCGGAGGGCAGATCTTCATGATGTCGAAGAGGATCTGGCCCAACTGTTTGGGTGAGTTCAGGTTGAACGGGGTGCCGGCCAGGCGGCAGATGGCGCGTTCCTGCTCATCGATCTCCTTGGCCAACTGGAGGGCGATCTCATCCAGCGCCGCCGCCGCCACGCGGATCCCCTCGTATTCCATGTCCACCAGCACGGGGATCAGCGGTGACTCGATCTCATAAAAGACCCGTTGCTGGCCCTTTTCCTTGAGCAACGGCTCCAGCACGGCCCGGAGTTGGAGCGTCACGTCGGCATCCTCGGCCGAGTATTCGGCGGCCTTGCCCACCGGCACCTGGGCCATGTTGATTTGCGCAGCCTCGTTGGCGCCGATGAGCCGGGTGATGGGGATCGGGGTGTAGCCCAGGTAGGCCTCCGAGAGATAATCCATCCCGTGCCGCTGCTCGGGCTCGATGAGGCTGTGCGCGACCATGGTGTCGAAAAGCTTGCCCCGCACCTCCAGGCCGTGCCACTTGAGCACGGCCAGGTCGAACTTGAGGTTGTGGCCGACCTTCTCGATCCGTTCGGCCTCCAGTGCCGGCCTGAACTCCTGGAGGATGGGCGCCGCCAGGGCAGGCTCTTGCGGTATCGGCACATAATACCCGGTGTGGGGGGCGAACGAGAAGGCAAGCCCGACCAGGCGCGCCTCCTTGGGGTCCAGGCCCGTCGTCTCAGTATCCAGGCAGAACGAACCCTGCTGCTCAAGCGCCCGGACCAATTCAGTCCTCTGGGCCGGCGAGTCCGCCAGGTGGTACTCATGGGGAACGTCGGTGATGGTCTTGAGGTCCGGCGCCGCCGCAGGCGCGGGCTGGGGCTGCGCGGCAGGCCCCGGGCCCTCGGCGACCAGGATCAGGTCTTCCTGAGCCGGCCTTGCGGGGCGGGCAGGCGCGGCAGCCGCGGGCGCGGCCGGCCGGGCCTTGAAGCCGTGCCCGGCCTTGAAATCCTCGCCGAAGAGGCGCCGCCCGAGCGAGTTGAACTCGAATTCCACCAGCAATCCCCTGAGCATCGCCTCGTTGCACGACTGCACCCGCAGCGACTCCAGCTCCACAGGGCACGGCGCGTCGCAGACAATGGTCGCCAGCCGCTTGGACAACAGCGCCTGGTCGCGGTGCGCCTCGAGGCTCGCCTTGAGCCGGTCGGCCAATTCGCCCGTGTGCGCCAGGAGGTTCTCGACGCTGCCAAACTGGGCGACCAGTTTCATGGCCGTCTTTTCGCCGATGCCCGGCACCCCGGGGATATTGTCGGTGGCATCCCCCATCAGGGCCAGCACATTGACCACCTGCTCGGGCCGGTCCACGCCCCAGCGCTTCTGAATCTCGGCCACGCCCAGCACCTCGACGGCGTCGCCCTGGCGCGCGGGTTTGTAGAGGAACGTGTTGGCATCCACCAGTTGGCCGAAGTCCTTGTCCGCCGTCACCATGTAGGAGACATATCCCTCCTTCTGGGCCCGGCGGACCAGCGTGCCGATGAGGTCGTCCGCCTCGAAGCCGTCACAAGCCAGGGCCGGGACGCGGAAGGCCTGCACCATCCGCCGCACGTGCGGCAGGGCCTGGACCAGGTCCTCGGGCATCACCTGGCGGGTCGCCTTGTAATCGGGATAGACCTCGTGCCGCAACGTCGGCGCCTCCGTGTCGAATGCCACTGCCAGGTGCGTCGGCTCCTGGTTCTTCAGGATGTCCAGCAGCGTCTGCGTAAACCCGAACAGCGCGGACGTGTTGACCCCGCTCGAGGTGAAAATCGGACGGCGGATCAGCGCAAAGTGCGCCCGGTAAACCAAAGCCATCCCGTCCAACAAGAACAACTTCTTCTTCACCATGCCCGCAACATACCGTGGATCGGCCCGGGCGCGAGGCGAAAAAGGAGCGCCCACCTTCCCTATCGAGTCGGACGGGTCGGACGAGTCAGACGGGTCGGACCGGAGGAATCCCCGGCTTGAGCGTGTTCTGCGTGTTCTGCGGGCCGAACTCCTTGCGCGGGCTTCACACCCACGGGCGGGTCCGTTTCGAGTTGGGTCCGGCCACGATGTTGACGACGTGCTTAGCCAGTTTTGCGTCCTCCTCGATCTGCCAGTCGAACATGCCCACCAGGATGAAGTCGGCGCCGGCATTGAAGGCGAAGGGGAAACCGGCGCGCGGATGGATGCCGCCGGCGGCCAGGACTTTGAAGGCGATCCACGGCTTCTTGATTTTGGCCATGACATTGATGACCGCCTGCGGATCATCGCACCAGGAATTGTCGTGCGCGCCTAACGCCCCGCTGTCGTCCGGGCGGGGGGCGGTGTAGTAATCGTGCGTGTGCAGGGTCTTCTGATAGAAGTCCACGTCCAGTCCCGCCTTTTCGCACTCGACGATCACGCGCAAGTCGTGCGCCGCCACGCCGGCGATGCGCTTCTGCAACCTGATGAATTGCACACTCTGGGCGATCTTCTCGAACTTGCCCTGGTCGATCAGGCCCTCGCACGCGTCGCCCGTGAGGTGCACGCCGGCCGCTCCCTGATCGATGGCCTTCTGGATTTGGGAGAAGCCCCCGCCCCCATCCGGGCGCGCCTGGGCGAACCACTTGATCTTGCCGCCGCACTTCCAGTGCTCGAAAATATCCGAGTTGTCGTCCATCACCCACGTGTTGATGGCCGTGATGCCGTGGCTCTCGCCCAATTCGAGCGTCTCGCGAACCTTGGCGTGGGTGTTGTAACGGCGCATGAGCGTCGAGACGTAGGTTAACTCGCGCGAGTGCGACCAGCCGCCGATGAGGTTGCCGCCCATCATCAGGCGGCTGAACTCCTGGCCGGCGATCTGGCCTTTGGGGAGGGGTTCCGCCGGGGCGGCGGGCGTGACGGGGTTTTGGGAGTTGGCTTTTGCCGCACTCAAGCCCAGCGGGATGGCCGCAGAGGCCAGGAGCGACGACTTCACAAAGCCACGACGAGAAAGTTGCTTTGCCATGCTCCAGGCGTAGCACCTCCAGGACCTGGTGTCAAGCGCCGGCAGGGTTGGGGTTTGTTCGTTCACCAGCCTTTGGCGGCCCCGTAGCCGCGAACAAAGCCGATGCACTGGGCGACCTCCGGCAGTGAATTGTCCCAGTGATGTTCGTACTCGATGGAGAGGTTGCCCTCGAAGCCCTGCGCCTTGAGTTCCTCCAGGATGGCGCCCATATCGGCGACGCCGGTGCCGTAGGGCACATCATGGGCACCCTCCAGGCCCATCCGGTTCAAGTC
This sequence comes from uncultured bacterium, assembly GCA_963749495.1. Lineage (GTDB taxonomy): Bacteria > Verrucomicrobiota > Verrucomicrobiia > Limisphaerales > UBA8199 > CAVQND01. The sequence continues at coordinate 104,213 of CAVVMW010000005.1, read as the reverse complement.
CTTCAGATGGCTGGTGACGATGCGGCCCTTGAGGATACGCAGGCAGTCCACCGGTTTGAGGTTGGACCGCAGCCAGTGGCCGGTGTCGGCGCAGGCGCCGATGCGCGGGTCGCGATCCTTGACCAGGGAAAGGATGTAGTTGGGGTCCCACATGCGGTAGTTGGGATTGTTGGGATTGCGCGGGTGGTCGTGCAGGGCGATCATGATGTCGTACTCCTTGACCATCTTCTCCATCAAATCGAGCGCCTCGGGCGATTCGGTCGTGATCGCCCGCAGGCCCATCGTCTTGGCAAACTCGAAGAGCTTCCGCACTTCGGCCTCGCCGCCCGGCAAGGGGATGACGCCGTAGCTCACGGCCTTGAGCCGCACTGGGCAAGCTTGGCCTTGACCTTCGCAATGACCTCCGGTGAGGCACGATAATCGAACGGCACATTGGCCTCTTCCTTGCTGAGGCTCGTCTTGGCCGAGAGCTCGACAACCGTGCCCCCCGCCTGGGCGGTCTTCTCCAGCGCCTCGAACAGCGTGAAGTTATTGAATGTATAGACAATGGTGCCGATGGCAAAGCCGCCGACCTTGCAATTTTCGGGGATGCGTTCGGCGGCGCGGAGCCCCAGGGCCGGCGCCAGCGTGAGTGCGAGGAGGCAAAGGCCCCGCGCAAAGGAGAAAGCTCGGTGCATAATCATAGATTGGTTTTTCGACCCTTGATAGCACCTGCGAGGGCAAGCCCACAAGGGCGTTTTTCACAGCGCCGTGCATGGAATGCCTGTTCCAGGGGACCTTTGTCGCAGCCTTTGTCGCAACCTCTGTCGGGTTGGCTATGCTTCGACAAAGGCGGCGACAAAGGTTGCGACAAAGGTCTCTGCGGAGCGGGGCCTACCCCGCCACCAGCCGGTATCCGACACCCGGCTCGGTGAGGATGAGCCGGGGCCTGGAAGGGTCGCTTATCGAGCTTCTCGCGCAAGTGAGCGACATAGACGCGCAGGTATTGCGTCTGCTCGGCGTAGTTGGGTCCCCAGATCTCTTTGAGGAGCTGGCGGTGAGTGAGGACCTTGCCCGCGTGCTGGATGAACAGGCGCAACAATGAGTATTCCGTGGCGGTCAGCTTGACCTCTTTGGCCTCGAGCCTCACGACTCGCGCATTGAGGTCCACCTCGAGGCTGCCGGAGTGGAAGATGGGGCTCTGGGCCGAGGGCAGCGCGTGCCGGTGCGCAACGCGCAGCCGCGCCAGCAACTCCCCGGTCCCGAAGGGTTTGGTCACATAATCGTCGGCCCCGTTGTCGAGCGCGGCAATCTTGTCCTCTTCCCGGTCGCGGACCGAGAGCACGACCACGGGGACGTGGCTCCATTCGCGCAGCCGTTTGAGCACCGTCACGCCGTCCATGTCCGGCAGGCCCAGGTCGAGGATGATGGCATCGGGCGGGTGCTGGGCGGCCTCGGTGAGGCCGTCGCGGCCCGTGGCGGCCTCCAGGACGCGGTAACCGTTGCTCTCCAGACACACCCGCAGCAGGCGGCGGATCTGCAGTTCGTCATCGATGACCAACACGTTGGGTTGGGTTGCTGAGGTTTCCTTCATAAAACTGGTTCGGCGGTGACGGGCGGGGGTTTGACCAAGGGCAGGCGGATGGTGAAGGCGGCCCCGCCCCCGGGCTGGTTTTGGGCCTGGACCTTGCCGCCCTGGGCCTCGACGAAGCCCTTGACGATGGCCAGGCCCAAACCCGTGCCGCCTGCCGGCGTGGCTGGCGCCCGATAGAACTTGTCGAAAAGAAACGGGACCGCATCGGGGGGCAGGCCCGGGCCGTTGTCCGCCACGGTGAGCACCAACGTCTGGTTGCTGGCGCCGGCCCGCACCTGCACCTGGGTCCCAGCCGGAGTATGGACCGCTGCGTTGAGCAACAGGTTGGTCAGCGCTTGCTGCATCAGCACGAAATCCATGCGCGCCAGCGGCAGGCCCGGGGCGATTTCAGCGCTCACTGGATGGCAGGCCAGGTCCTTTTCGATTTCGCTCAAGGTCACGTGAACCAGGTCCGCCACGTCGCACCAGTCGAGCTTGGGTTTGACGTGCCCCGATTCCAGCCGCGTCATATTCAGGAGGTTGCCCACCAGCCGATTGAGCCTGCGGGTGGCCTCCTGGATCTCATCCACCATGGTCCAGGGCACCTCGGCCAGCCCGCGACTGCGCGCCGCGTTGAGGGTAGCGGCGGCGCTGTCGATGGCGGCGATGGGCGTGCGGATCTCGTGCGAGATGGAATTGAGCAGGGTCTTGCTCAGGCGCTCGGACTCTTCAACCATCTTGGCGTGCTGTTCGGCATCGCGCAGCCGTTGGCGATCGATCACCAGGGCGATTTGGCGCACAAAGGCCTCCAGCAAGTCCCGTTCGCTGGCGCCCAGGGCGGCGTCGTCGCCAAAGCGCACGCTCAGCACGCCCACCGCCCGCTCGCCGGCCAGCAGGGGCAGGTGCATCCCCTCGGCCGAGGGAAGCGTGTCGGTGCCGCGCCCGGCGGGTTGCCGCCGTTGAAAGGCCCATGAGGCGACGCTTTGCTCCTTCTCGGTGAGGAACCAGGTGCTGGCGAAATAGGGAGTGAGGGAGCCGTCCCGGTTTTCGTCGGGCATGGACAAGGCCGCCTCCGCGTGGGTGGCCTTGCCGACCTCGCGGATGATGATGGCCAGGAGGTCGGTGAAATCGGTGGCTTGGGCCAATTCGCGCGTGAGCAGGTACAAGGCGGTGGCGCGCTGCTCCCGGCGCCGCTCGGCGGCCTGCTGCGCGCGCAGGCGGGCGGCCAGATGGCCCATGGCCAAGGCCACCACAAAGTAGGTGAAGAAGAACATCAGGTCCGTCGTGCCCTGGATGCGGAAGGTGTAGAGGGGCGGCACAAACAGGAAGTTCCAGAGAAGGGCCGTCAGCGTGGCCGCGACCAGGGTCGGGCCGCGGGCCACGAACATGGCCAGGACCACCACGCTGAGCAGGTAGGTAAGCGCCAGCGTCTGATAACCCGTCCACTGGTGCAGCAGACTGTTCAAGGCCGTCACCCCGGCCACCACACCCAGCGCAGTGCCATAACCGCGCGCCGCAGCGGGACTGTAGCGCGGCGGGGCCAGCCTGCGGAACAGCGGCGCCTCGCCCTCCGCCCGCACGGCGTGGATGTCAATGTGCCCGCTCTCGCGGATGAGCCGGTTGAGCAACGAGCCGCCGCGCAACAGGTCCAACGCCCGCCACCCCGCGGGTTTGCCGACCACAAGCTGCGTGGCGTTCTGCTCGCCCGCCACCCGCAACAGGCCGCGGGCGACATCCGAATCGGTGGTGTGGATGACCTGGGCGCCCAGTTCCCGCGCCAGGGCCAAGTGGCGGTTGAGCCGTTCCTGCTCGTCCAGGTTGAGCGGGCGGGGCAGTTCGACATACACTGCCAGCCAGGGCGCCTGCAACTCGCTGGCCAGGCGCCGGGTCCAGCGCACCAGGGCGGCGGAGGTCGGGCTGGGACTGACCGCCACCAGCAGGCGCTGGCCGGATTTCCAGGGGTCGCCGATGCCCTGGGCCTGGCGGTAGGCCAGCACGTCCAACCCGACGTGCTCGGCGGCAAACCGGAGGGCCAGCTCGCGCAGGGCCGACAAATTGCCCGGGCGGAAAAAATGGTCCTGCGCGGCCCGGGCCGATTCGGGGACATAGACCTTGCCTGCCGTCAGCCGCGCCCGCAACTCCTCAGGCGGCAGGTCCACCAGCTCGAATTCCGCCCCGTCCAGGACCGTGTCGGGCAGGGTCTCGCGAATGGTTATCCCGGTGATTTGGCGGACGGCCTCGGCGCGGCTCTCGACGTGCTGGACGTTGAGCGTGGTGAAGACATCAATGCCGGTGTCGAGCAACTCGAGCACGTCCTGGTAGCGCTTGGGATGGCGCGACCCGGGGGCATTGGTGTGGGCCAACTCGTCGACCACCGCCAGTTGGGGACGCCGCGTCAGCAGAGCGTCCAGGTCCAGCTCCGTCAAGGGCACCCCGCGATACTCGACCGTCAGGCGCGGGATGACGGGCAGGCCCTCGGCCAGCGCCTCGGTCTCCTTGCGCCCGTGCGTCTCGACAAGGCCGATGACGACGTCGCGCCCGGCGGCCACCTCGCGGCGGGCGGCCTCCAGCATCGCGTAGGTCTTGCCCACCCCGGGCGCCATGCCGAAAAACACCTTGAGCTTGCCACGCCCCTTTCGGGCGTCCTCCCGTTCCAGGGCGGCCAGCAGCACGTCTGGGTTAGGACGTTCCGGCTCTGTCATGGGAGCAATCTAACCCCTGGAACCGGATTGACCATCCCATATTTAAGGCCGCAAGCGACCTGCACGCCGCACTTGCCGGGGCTGAGCAGGGACAAAAGCGACAAAAGGGACATAAACGACGCCCACGCCACACTCCCCTGGGCTAGGCTCTATTGGCCCTTCAGGCCCAAGGCTTTCGTCATTCGTCATTCGTCATTCGTCATTCGTCATTCGTCATTCCGCCCTCCGCACTCCCCACTCCGCACTCGCTACTCCTGCGCCTTGGGCAGTTTCCCCTCCTTATAGCTATTGAGCGTCTTGCGGTAGCTGGCGCGGTCGTTGTCCGCGGCAAGGGCGACGGCCTTTTCCTGGAGTTCGATGGCCTTGTCCTTTTGGTCCTGCATGAAGAGGGCGCGGGCGAGGGTATCGAGGATGGCGGGGTTTTTGCCCTGGGCGGCGTCATTGGCGCGAACGGCAATCTTGTAGGCCAGGTCGAGATCGCGCTCTTGAACGTCCTTATGGGTGAGCATCTCCCAGGCCAGGTCGTTCTGCATCATGGCCTTGTCCTTGTTCGAGTCGCTGACTTGGCTGGCGAGCTTGCTGGCGGCCTTGGTATCGCCCTTGGAGAGGAGGACCTTCAGGCGGGGGAGGCTGACACTGGAGCGCTGGCCTTCGGGCAGCAGTTTCTCGATCTGGTCCAGGGCCGATTCGGCATCGTCCCAATTCTTGTCCTTCATGGCGTTGGACCATTGGCCGGAGAGCTTCATGAGCTTGGCGCGCCTTGCGGATTCGGCGGCCGCCTTGGTGATGTCGTAGCTGCCATCGAGCACCTGTTGGACCGTCTCGTCATTGATCTCCATCGGGTGGCCGATCCAGGCGACGATTCCCTGCTTGTTCACCACGAACGCAGTCGGAATTCCGGGCTGGTTGGCCGCGTCCATCCAGGTCTGGGCCATCGTGCCGTGCTGGCCGTCGTCCATCGCCACGCGGTAGGTCATCTTCTCTCCCATGTCCTTGACGAATGGCTCCACTTTGCCCTCCTCACTCTCGAAGCTGTCCTGCCCGATGACGACCAGGCCCTTGTCCTTGAATTTCTTGTGGATCTCGTTGAGGTGCGGGATCGAGACGCGGCAGGGCCCGCACCAGGTGGCCCAAAACTCGACGATATAGGCCGTGTCCCGTTGGAACTCCTTGACCGGTTCGCCCTGGACCCACTTGGCAACCTGGAGTTTGGGGGCCGGGTCGCCGACCTTGAGGGTGGCGGCGGGGGCCGGGTTGAGGGTCAAGCCCGCCGCCAGGGCGAGCCACGCCATCCATCTCACTGCTGCTTTGTTCATAGTCATCCTTTCATGCGGGGCCGCAAACATTGCCGCGGCGGTCTTTGTCCGACCACTATATTCCGGCACGGTAAGAATGCAAATCAGGCCGCCCCGCGCGCAACGGGGTGAGGCAAAATTCTTCTTAGGCCACCAGATCGCAGCTCTCAGAGCTGATCTGGGGCTTCGATCCTTCGTTTCCTTCGTTTCCTTCGTTTCCTTCTGTTCTTTTCCTGCGTCTCCTCGCCCCGCGATCCGATCTCGCCATTGGCCGGCAGATCCTCCAGACTCGACGTGCTTGACGGACGATCGATCCAGATTCGCGGCCGGGGATGCGCAGAGCCAAGGCAAACGTCTCGCGACTTGGCGCGTGCGTCCCTCCTTCCCGAAGCGCCTGGAGCGTCCCGATCTGCACCGGGACCGCTTTGCTTCCAACGACTTGCCCCCTGCGGCTCCACGCCCTGTGTTTTGGTTCAGGCTCGGCGCCTGTTTCGCGACGGCCTGCTTTGTCCTGGCGGCGGCAACGGCCTGGGCCGTTGACTCCAGGGGCTGTCAGTTCCTGGGCCTAAGCCGTTTCTCCGCCTTCGCACAAGCGCCGGGGACACAACCGGGCGAAAGGGTCCTGACCTCGCCGGCGCTCGCCGCCCGTATTCCGTGGGACGAGCTTGTGATCTCCTGGAACGCGGACATGCCGGAGGACGCGTGGCTCAAGGTCGAGGTCCGGGCCCTTTACCCGGAACGCGCGACCAAGTACTACACTATGGCGCTTTACTCCGGCAACCCCGCCCGCCATCCGCGCCAGAGCGTGGGGGGACAGAAGGACGCCGACGGAGATGTAGCCACGGACACGCTCATCTTGAAGGCCCCCTGCCGGAAATTGCAGGTCCGGCTCACGCTGGGCGCCGAGGGGCCTCAGCCTCCGGGCCTGAGGTTCCTGGGGATAACCGTGGACAATACGAAGGCCCGGCCTGCCGTCTTGCCGCCCAACCAGGCCGCCTGGGGCCGGGTGCTCGATGTCCCGGAGCGCTCCCAGATGGCCTACTCGAATGGCGTGGTCCTCTGCAGCCCGACCACGCTCTCGATGATCCTCGGTTTCTGGGGCCGCAAACTCCACCGGCCCGAGCTGGAGCGCGGCGTGCCGGAGGTCGCCCAGGCCGTTTATGACCCGGTCTGGAAAGGCACCGGCAACTGGGCCTTCAACACCGCCTATGCCGGCTCCTTTCCCGGCCTGCGCGCCTATGTCACCCGCCTGAGCGACATCGCCGAGCTGGAGGACTGGGTTGCCGCCGGGTTCCCGGTGGTCCTGTCGGTTTGCGCCAACAAGCTCTCCGGCAGGGATGGGCCGCCCAGCGGCCATCTCATCGTCTGCGCCGGCTTTACGCCCGAGGGCGATGTCATCATCAACGACCCGGGCAGACGCCAGAACGTCCGCAGAATCGTGCCGCGCAAAAATGTCATCTCCGCCTGGGCCTATTCGAAAAACGCCGTCTATCTTATCTACCCCGAGGACGCCAAGCCCCCAAAAGACCGGTTCGGACACTGGGACTCAAGAAAAGGCTAAAGGCTAAAGGCTAAAGGCTAAAGTCCAGAACGGCGGACGCTTCTCGCGGTCCCCTTCCCCGATTGAATCGGGGCAGGGGGGCGGGGAGGCTTGGGGGGAGGGGTCCGCCGGGGACTCCGTCTCCGCCTTCACCGGTTACGGAGCCATTGACAAAGTCCCTTGGTGCGCCGTAGCGCAGACTTCCAAGTCTGCTGTATCGCGGGTTTCCAAACCCGCAGGCCGTCCGCAAGCCGGGCGCGCGCGATATGCCGACGCCCTGCCGATTTGGAAATCGGCGATACGGCAGGTTTGGAAACCTGCGCTACGACTTTGTCAACGGCCCCGCACCGGTTACAGGGCGGCTGGCAAGGACCCGGGGGGCGCTCTAATGGGCAATGACTTAGGAAGAATTGGCTGGCGTCGGTCCTCTGACTGTGCTGGACTGGGGCCATGTCTATTCATTTGGCCGACTGTTTCAAAGGGGGCTCCCTCCCGAGCCCAGGCTGCTCAGCGCAATCACTCTGCGGTTGATCGACGAATCAGATCGAGATCGCTTCGATGAGTTGCTGGCGACCAAGCATTATCTAAAGAACCCCACGGTAGTGGGGCAGGTGCTGCGGTATGTGGCCGAGTATCAGGGCCAGTGGGTGGCGCTCCTGGTGTTTGGTTCGCCCGCCTTGCACCTCAAGCCACGGGATCGCTGGCTCAAATGGTCCCCCCGCCAAGTCAAGGAACGGCGGCACTTGATTGCACAGAACGCCCGGTTTTTGGTGCTGCCCAGCAGCGGTCGGTGGCCGAATTTGGCCTCTCGGGTCTTGAAACTGGTCTGTGAGCGCCTAGCCCGGGATTGGCAGGAGCACTTTGGTCATCCGGTGCTGGGGATGGAGACCTTCGTGGATCCACAACGTTTCAAGGGCACTTGCTACAAAGCGGCGGGTTGGCAACAACTGGGGCCGACCCAGGGCTATGAGCGAAACTGGCAGGACTTCTACACCGACACGCAACACCCCAAGGAACTGTGGGTGCGCCCCTTAAGCCCGCGGAACTTGGAGCAACTGCAAGCCCCAGAGTTGCCGCCCGCCCTGCTCAATCCGGCCGGCCCCCTGCCGCCCCCTTGTCCGGTGGCCACCGGACGATTGCATTCGCTCTGGGAGTGCTTCCGGTTGCACATGACCGAACCGCGCAAGCCCAAGGGGGTGCGGCATCTGTTGGCCACGCTTCTGACGCTGGTCGCCTTGGCCATGGCGGCGGGCTGCCAAGGGCCGCACGCCATCGCCGAATTTGCCCAGAGCCTCAACCACGGACAGCGCCGCCATTTGCGCTGCCGCCGCCGTCCCGGCGCGCACGCTCAGTTCGACGTACCCAGTGAGCGTACCTTCCGGCGCTTGTTAGAAAAGGTGAATGCCGATCGAGCTCAAGGCGGTGTTGGTGGACTGGATGCGCCAGGAGGATCCCACCCCGCTCAAGACGGTGCATTTCGATGGCAAAGTCGTCAAGAACGCTCGACCGGCCCCCGCCCGCCCCAAGGCGGACAACGCCCAGGAGTTGCCGGCGCCTGAGCCTTGCGAGATTCCCATCGAGCAGCAAAAGCCCAAGGCCGACAAGGCCCTGACGCTGGTCAACTTCATGACCTCCGACCAACGCCTGGTCAATCAAATCGCCGTGCCGCGGGACACCAACGAAGAGGCCGCCGTCGCCGCCCATCTGCCCCAGATGGATTTGGCTGGAGTGCGAGTCACGGCCGATGCCGCCCATACCATCAAAGCCAATTGCCGCCAACTGACCTTCAACAACGGAGCCGACTACTTGCTCTTCTTAAAAGGCAACCAGCCTCTGGCCCGGGCCAAAGCCAAGCAACTGCTGCCCGGCGCCCTTCCCCCCTCAACTCAGTGTGGTGGACAAGGGCCACGGTCGGATTGAAACCCGGCGCGTGTGGTCTTGCCTGGTTGACCCTCCGACTCTCGGTCTGGCCGGGGCCGCTCAACTGCTGCGCATCGAGCGCAACGTCCAGTTCGTGCGGCGGGGCCAGGTGGTTAAAGAGACTCACGACGTGGCGTTCCCCTTCACCAACCTCTGGCCGGAGGAGGCCTCGATCGACGAGTTGCAGCAGTTGGCCCGCGATCACTGGAGCATCGAAAATGGCCAGCATCACCGCCGCGACCGCACTCAAGACGAAGACCGCTGCACAGTGCGTGAAACCAACACCGCTCGCAACCTCTCGCTGTTTCGCACCTTGGCCATATTCCTGTGCCAAACTCACCGCCCGCACCGGGGCGGCAAGCTCTCTGAGCGGGATTTTGAGCGCCGGGTTTGCCGCCGTCCCTGGGGCTTAATCCGCCGCTTCATGACCGGCTCAAGCACAGACGCAGACTAAGAAGCAACGCCTCAACCAGAACCGCAGGCTGCTTGCGCCAAAGCGGCCATCCTCCGGCTTTGCCGTGATGGCCCCACCGACCTCGAAAACCAGCCCAGCAACGCGCTTTTTCTCAGTGAGCGCGCCGTTCGTGGAGGCTGGCGGGTTCAAAATACCCACCCGTGCCGATGCCAAAACGTGCCGCCGGACTTTGTCAATAGCCCTGCACCGGTTACGGGCGAAGCCAATTGAGGCTTGACGCGCCTCGGGCGATCTGGTATTCGCTGCCGCCAGCTTAGCCGCGAAACCGGCGACTTGGGCGCAACATGGAAAATGGGCCCCTGAATTCGCAGGCGATCGGGCCCGGCAGCCCGCGGGCCGAGCGGGAACTGTTCCCAGTGGTCTATGCGGAGTTGCGCAAACTCGCAGCGCACAAGATGGCCCAGGAGGCCTCCACCCAAACCCTGCAACCCACTGCGTTGGTGCACGAGGCCTGGCTGCGGCTCGGCGCCGATGCCCAACCCGCCTGGCAGAACCGCGCCCATTTCTTCGCCGCCGCGGCCGAAGCGATGCGGCGCATCCTGGTGGAGCGCGCCCGAAGGCGCACGGCGTTGAAGCGAGGCGGCGGAGCGGCCCACGTCAGCCTCGAGGTAATCGAATTCCCAATGGCCATCGCGGACGACGAGCAATTGCTGGCGGTGGACGAGGCGCTCGAGAAGTTGGCCGCGATCCAACCGCGCAAGGCGCAATTGGTGAAGCTGCGTTACTTCGCCGGGATGACCTTCGAGGAGGCGGCTTCCGCCCTGGGCATCGCCGTGCCTACGGCAAAGGATTGGTGGGCCTACGCCCGCGCCTGGCTGGCTCTCGAGATAAGCAAGGCCAATTGAAGTTCCCAGCCTCCTGCCTCTTCCCGGGTTCGGGCGGGGTTGCGCGGGAAAAGGAATGATGAAATTCGTCCATACTTTTTCCCTCCCGAAGGCGCATGTATGATTGAATGAACAGCCATCTGGGCCTATGAAACCCGCCGACAACCGGGAAGAAACCCTCTTCCGCGAGGCCCTCCAACGGGCCAAGGGCCCGGAGCGCGACGCTTTCCTGAACGAGGCCTGCCTCGGCAACCAGGCCCTGCACGCCAGGCTGGAAGCGCTCCTCCGGGCCGATGAGAGTCCCGACCCGTTCCTCGAACCGCCGGCGGGCGATTTCCGTGGAGGATGGGGTGTTCTATCACCCCAGCAGACCACCCTCGTCTCGTCCGCCGTCACCGAGAAGGCCGGGGACAAGATCGGCCATTACAAGCTCTTACAGCAAATCGGCGAGGGCGGCTGCGGGGTGGTCTATATGGCTGAGCAGGAGGCGCCGATTCGCCGCCGGGTGGCCTTCAAGGTCATCAAGCTGGGGATGGACACGCGGCAGGTGGTGGCGCGATTCGAGGCGGAGCGCCAAGCGCTGGCCCTTATGGACCACCCCAACATCGCCAAGGTGCTGGATGCCGGCGCCACGGAGACCGGCCGGCCCTATTTCGTCATGGAGCTGGTGAGGGGGATTCCCATCACCAAGTACTGCGACCAGGAGAAACTGGCCACGCAGGCGCGGCTGGATTTGTTCATCAAGGTCTGCCACGCCGTTCAGCACGCCCACCAGAAGGGGATCATCCATCGCGACATCAAGCCCTCGAACATCCTGGTGACCTTGCACGACGGAATGCCCATGCCCAAGGTGATCGATTTCGGCATTGCCAAGGCTACGGGCGGCCAGGTCTTGACCGACAAGACGCTCTTCACCGCCTTCGAGCAATTCATCGGCACACCGGCCTACATGAGTCCGGAGCAGGCGGGCCTGAGCGGACTGGACGTGGACACGCGCAGCGACATTTACACACTGGGCGTGCTGCTCTACGAACTGCTGACGGGCCGGACGCCCTTTGAAGCCAAAGAGTTGGCGCAGGCCGGGTTGGAGGAAATCCTGCGGTGCATTCGGGAGCAAGAGCCGCCCAAACCCTCGACGCGGCTGAGCCAGCTCGATCAGAAGGAGCGGACCACCACGGCCCAGCGGCGCGCCACCGAGGCGCTCAAGCTGATCCGCTCCCTGCGGGGCGACTTGGACTGGATCGTGATGAAATGCCTCGAGAAGGACCGGAGGCGGCGTTATGAAACGGCCAATGAACTGGCCCGGGACATTGAGTTCCATTTGAACCACCACCCCGTGAGCGCGGCAGCGCCGACTCTGGGCTACCGGGCCCTGAAATACGTTCGCCGCCATCGCCGGGTGCTGGCGACGGGAGCGGCGTTTGCCTTGCTGGTCATTGTGGGCACGACACTGAGCGTGTGGCAGGCCCGGCGGGCGGGTCGGGCGGAGAAGGAACGGGCGGGCCTGCGCAACGTGCGGTGGGCGCTGGAAACGGCGATGCCGGAGATCGAACGCTCGCTCGACAAGGATGATTCCACGGCTGCTTTCAAACTCGTCGAGCAGGCGCGCCCCTACGTCGCGGACAATCTCCGGTTCCAGGCGCTTTCGGCCCGGGTCGTCCGAGTGATCTCGATCGAGACTACACCCCCGGGTGCGGACGTATTCATCAGAGATTACAGCGACCTCGACCCCAAATGGGAACCCATCGGCAAGTCGCCCCTCAAGGAACTGAAGGTGCCTCAGGGCTTCAAGCGGTGGAAAATCACCATGCCCGAATACGAGTGTGCGGAGGGCAGCCTGCTCACCACCCGGGAGCCCGTCCAACTCAAGGTCAAGCTGGACCAGGCCGGGACCATCCCTCCAGGGATGGTGCGGATTCAGGGGCAAAAGTTCAAAGCTAACCTGGCATGGCTGGATTCCCGGTCCCTGCCGGAGTTGAATCTGTCGGACTTTCTACTCGACCGATTCGAGGTGACGAACCTGCGATTCAAGGAATTCGTGGCGGCGGGCGGCTACAGCAAGCCGGAGTATTGGAAGCATCGGTTCGTCAAGGACGGTATCGAACTTAGCTGGCACGGTGCAATGAAGCTCTTCGTGGACCAGACGGGCCGGCCTGGCCCCGCCACCTGGAACAACGGGGATTTCCCGAAAGGCCAGCAGGACTACCCGGTCGGAGGCGTGAGTTGGTACGAGGCTGCCGCCTACGCGGAGTTCGCCGGCAAGCGCCTGCCCACGGTCTATCATTGGAGCCTGGCTGCTGGAGATTGGTCACACGTGGATGTCGGTTACATCATCCCCCTGAGCAACTTTGGAGGCACTGGCCCCGCCCCGGTCGGGACTTTCCAAGGCATGACCTCGCATGGAATCTATGACATGGCGGGCAACGTCAAGGAGTGGTGCTTCAATGAGGCCCCTCAAGGCTACAGAGTCCTCGCTGGGGGCGGCTGGAGTGAACCGGAGTACCTGTTCGGTGCCGCGGACAAATACCCTGCATTGTTCCGGGGAGCTAATTTCGGATTTCGCTGCATGAAACTGCTCGCGGACGACGGCGTTTGGGAGCAGGCGGCGTGTCCGATCCAATATCGTCCGCCCCGACAGCTCAGTGATCAAAAGCCTTGCTCGGATGACGTCTTTGAAGCCTACAAGAGACTCTATGACTACAGTAAATCGGAATTACAGCCCACGATCGAGGCCACGGAGGACTTGGACATTTATACCAGGCGGCAGAAGGTTTCTTTCAATGCCGCCTACGGAAACGAAAGGATGATCGCCTACCTTTACATCCCCCGCACGGGCAAGCCTCCGTTCCAGACCGTGGTCTATTGGCCCGGAGGCAGCGCCCATGTACTCCATTCCATAGGAGCACACGACTCGACCGCCACCAGTTCTTTAACCCACACCTGGAGCGGCCGCGCATTCGTCGTGCCTGTGTTGCAAGGGACCTTCGAGAGGATGGCTCGCCCGGAAAAACAAGGCACGACGACAGAACTCGAGGATGAAATCATGCGCGCCAAGGATTTCAGGAGGACCATAGACTACCTGGAAACACGGCCGGCGGAGTTCGATACCAACAAACTAGCCTATGAAGGGTTGAGCTGGGGAGGCGTCTGGGGTGGCATTTTGCCGGCCCTCGATACCCGGATCAAGGCCGCGGTCATGCTCGGCGGCGGCCTGATCCTGGACTCTCCCCCGGAATATAGCCATGTCAATTTCGCTCCGCGGGTCAAAATTCCGATCCTGCTGCAAGGCGGCAAATACGATGGCCTCCGCCCGGTCGAGTCGAGTCAAAAACCCTACGTCAGGCTCTTTGGCACGCCAGAGAAAGACAAGCAGCACAAGGTTTACGAAACAGGGCATGCCGTCTGGATCAAGAATGAAGTTGCCAAAGACCAGCTCGATTTCCTGGACAAATACCTGGGTCCTGTGAAGTGAACCAACCCCTTGGCCTATGAAACCTGCTGACGACCGGGAAGAAGCCCTCTTTCGAGAGGCCCTCCAACGGGCCAAGGGCCCGGAGCGCGAAGCCTTCCTGAACCAGGCCTGCGCGGGCAACGAGGCCCTTCGCGCCAGGCTGGAATCGCTCCTCCAGGCCCATGAGAGTCCCGACCCGTTCCTCGAACCGCAGGTTGCCCCCCTGGCCGCCGCGACCGTGCTTCTCGTGCCCGAGGAAGCTCCGGGCACGATGATCGGGCGCTACAAGATCCTCGAAAAGAAGAGTCAGGGATCGACGGGGACCTGGACCGGATCGTGATGAAGTGCGTGGAGAAGGACCCGAGGCGGTGGAATCGCCGCCACCCGAAGGCGGGCCTTCCCGATGAATCCTGCCCACGGCGCGGCGCAGGTTTGCACGCTTGCAGAGGCCTCTGTTTTCGATTAGGCTGCTTGAGACGTTATGAGTGTCCTGCAAGCCGCCGAAGAACTGCTGGCCAAACTGAGCCGGGCGGAGAAAGCGCAGGTGTTGCAGTGGGCGGCGCGCGACTTGGGCGAGGCCTTCCCCGGCATCGAAAGCCGTCCGGGAGTTTGCGGGGGCGAGCCGTGTGTCGTGCGCACCCGCATACCGGTGTGGGCTCTGGAACAGGCGCGGCGGCTGGGCATCTCGGAAGCCGAATTGCTGCGGGTTTATCCGACGCTCCGGGCCGAAGACCTCGTCAATGCTTGGGCCTTTGTACGCTCACACCGCGATGAAATCACGCGCCAAATCGAGGCGAACGAAACCGACTGATGGCACGGCTCTATTCGATTAACCAGGCCATCGGTGGCCGGAGCTCACTGGCAGGTCAGCTTCTGAGAGTGAATCGAGCTTGAGGCGCACGCCGGACCGTTTGAGGTCCCTCGGCCGCTGGGTTCCTGGCTGGTTCAGGCGGGTTCGCGTGGCGAAAAAGATTCATGAAAATCGTCCATACTTTTCCCCGCCAGAATGCGCATGTATGATCGAATGAACCAACTCCTTCGCCTATGAAACCTGCTGATGATAGAGAAGAGGTCCTCGTCCGAGAGGCCTTGCAACGGCCCAACGGCCCGGAACGCGAGGCCTTCCTGAACCAGGCCTCCGCGGGAAACGCGGCGCTTCGCGCCAGGCTCGAAGCCCTTGTCCAGGCCCACGAGAGTCCCGATCCGTCCCTCCAACTGCAGGCGGCGGCGCCGGGCGGCCAGACGGTGCTTCTGCCGCCCGAGGAAGGTCCGGGCATGGCGATTGGCCCGTACAAGATCCGCGAGAAGATCGGCGAGGGTGGGTGGGGCGTGGTGTATCTGGCTGAGCAGGAACAACCTGTGCGGCGGCGCGTGGCCCTCAAGATTATCAAGCTGGGGATGGATACCAAGGAAGTCGTCGCCCGGTTCGAGAGCGAACGCCAAGCCCTGGCCATGATGGACCATCCCAACATCGCCAAAGTCCTGGACGGCGGGGCCACGGAGACCGGCCGGCCCTACTTCGCCATGGAACTGGTCCGCGGGGTGCGGATTACCGATTACTGTGACCAGAACCACCTCTCCACGGAGGAGCGGCTCGAGCTCTTTGTCCAGGTCTGTCACGCCATCCAGCACGCGCATCAGAAGGGGGTCATTCACCGCGACATCAAGCCCTCGAACATCCTGGTCATGCTGGCCGATGACGTGCCGGTGCCCAAGGTGATCGATTTCGGGATCGCCAAGGCGATCGGCGAGCGGCTCACCGACAAGACGGTCTATACCCGGTTCCAGCAGTTCATCGGCACCCCGGCCTATACGAGTCCGGAGCAGGCGGGCCTGAGCGGACTGGACGTGGACACGCGCAGCGACATCTACGCGCTGGGGGTGCTGCTTTACGAACTGCTGACGGGCCGGACGCCCTTCGAGCCCAAGGTGCTCGCGCAGGCCGGGTTGGAGGAAATCATCCGTTGCATCCGGGAGGACGAGCCGCCTAAGCCTTCGACACGGCTGAGCCGGCTGGAGCCGAAGGAGCGGACCACCACGGCCCAGCGGCGCGCCACCGAACCGCCCAAGCTGATCCGCTCGTTGCGGGGCGACCTGGATTGGATCGCGATGAAGTGTCTCGAGAAGAACCGAACGCGGCGTTACGAGACGGCCAATGACCTGGCCCGGGACATCGAGCGCCATTTGAGCCACGAGCCGGTGAGCGCGGCGGCGCCGACGCTGGGCTATCGGACGATGAAATACGTGCGGCGCCATCGCCGGGCGCTGGCGACGGCCGGGGGCTTCGCCTTGCTGGCGATTTTTGGGACGACCTTCAGCGTGTGGCAGGCCCGGCGGGCGGGTCAGGCGGAGCAGGAGCGGGCGGGTCTGCGGAAGGTGAAGTGGGCCCTGGAAACGGCGCTGCCGGAGATCGAGCGATTGCTGGAGAAGGATGATTACACGGCGGCGTTCAAACGGGTCGAGGAGGCGCGGCCTTTCGTCGGCGACAATGCCCAGTTCCAGGCGTTGTCGGCGCGGATTGTCCGTCTTATCTCGGTCGAGACCACGCCCCCGGGCGCAGAGGTGTTCATCAGAGATTACACCGACCTCAGCCCCAAATGGGAGCCGATCGGCAACTCCCCACTCAAAGAAATGAAGGTGCCTCGGGGCTTCAAGCGGTGGAAAATCACCCTGCCCGAATACGAATCTGCGGAGGGCGCTGTGCTCACCGGTCTCAAACCCGTTGAGCTCAAAGTCAAGCTGGACAAGACCGGGACCATCCCTCCAGGGATGGTGCGGGTTCAGGGCCAAGAGTTTAAAGCTAACCTGGGATGGCTGGATTCACGGTCCCTGCCGGTGCTGAATCTGTCGGACTTTGTTCTCGACAGATACGAAGTGACAAACCGGCGGTTTAAGGAATTCCTCGAAGCCGGCGGCTACAAGAAACCGGAGTATTGGAAGCATAAGTTCCTCAAGGACGGCATCGAAATCCGTTGGGAAGCCGCGATGAAGATTCTCGTGGACCAGACGGGCCGGCCCGGCCCCGCCACCTGGAAAAACGGGGAGTTCCCAAAAGGCCAGGAGGACTACCCGGTCGGAGGCGTCAGTTGGTACGAGGCTGCCGCCTACGCGGAGTTCGCCGGCAAGCGCCTGCCCACCGTGTATCATTGGAGCCTGGCCGCCGGAGATTGGGCGCACGTAGATGTCGGTTACATCATACCCCTGAGCAACTTTGGAGGAAAGGGTCCCGCACGGGTCGGAACATTCCAAGGCATGACCTCCCACGGAGTTTATGACATGGCCGGAAATGTCAAAGAATGGTGCTTCAATGAGGCTCCCCAAGGTTACCGCGTCATCGCCGGAGGCGGCTGGAATGAACCGGAGTACATGTTTGGAGCCGCAGACAAATACCCTCCCTTTTTGCGCGAGGCTAATTTCGGATTTCGTTGCATGAAGCTGCTTACGGACGATGGCGTGTGGGACCAGGCGGGAGGTTCAGTCCAATATAGTCCGCCTCCAGTCCTGGGCGATCAAAAGCCCTGTTCGGAAGAAGTCTTTCAAGCCTATAAGAAACTCTACGACTACAATAGATCGGAATTGCAGCCCACGATCGAGTCCGAAACAAACATAACCCTATATACTCGGCAGGAAAGGGTTTCTTTCAATGCGGCTTATGGAAGCGAAAGGATGATCGCCTATCTTTACATCCCCCGCACCGGCAAGCCTCCGTTCCAGACCGTGGTCTATTTTCCTGGGAGCGGCGCTCTGTCCCTCCATTCCATGGCAGGATATGGGTCCACCGACACCTTTGAAAGCCACACCAAGACCGGCCGCGCATTCGCATTCCCTGTTCTGCAGGGAACTTTCGAGAGGATGGCTCCCCCGGAAAAACAAGGCAAGACGACAGCACTCGAGTATGGAATCATGTTGGCCAAAGATTTCAGGAGGACCATAGATTACCTGGAAACTCGTCCGGACGAGTTCGATACCAACAAACTAGCTTATGAAGGGTTGAGCTGGGGTGGGGTCTGGGGTGGTATTTTACCCGCGATCGATAGCCGAATTAAGGTCGTGGTCATGCTTGGCGGCGGCCTGGCGCTCGACTGTCCCCCGGAATACAGCCAGGTCAACTTCGCCCCCCGAATCAAGATTCCGATCCTGCTGCAAAATGGCAGATACGACGGCATCTTCCCGGTCGAGTCGAATCAAAAACCGTACTTCAGGCTCTTCGGGACGGCGGAGAAGGACAAGCAGCTTAGAATTTACGAAACGGGACATTCCTCTTGGCTCAAAAACGAAGTGCGCAAAGAGGAGCTCGATTTCCTGGACAAATATCTGGGCCCTGTGAAATGAAGCACCTCCTTCGCCTATGAAACCGGCTGACGACCGGGAAGAAACCCTCTTCCGTGGGGCCCTGGCTACGACGGCATCGCCGAAATGCTCATTTGGGACCTGGAAACCGGTCGCGAAGTCCTGGTCCTAAAAGCACGCGATGCAGGTTCTATAGACCGGTGCTGCCAGCGAGTGCGGTTCCACCCGAGCGGAGACTCGCTGCTATCTATCACCTATCCGGGCGCCGCCCACCTCTGGCGCGCCCCGTCGTGGGCGGAGATTGAGGCGGCAGAGAAGGGGAGGGAAGGGAAAGCGCAATAATCCACGACCCTCAGCACTCGCGCCCTGCCGGTGCCTGGTGGCCCTGAGTGCGGAGCCTTGACCCCTCAATTTTCAGGCCAATGGACAATCTGTCGCGAACCGCGGAATGCGGAAAGCGCCCTTTTGGGGCTCCCCCGGAAAGTTCCTGCCCGCAAATAGGTGGGGCGCCTTCATCGCCTGAACCCACCTTTCACCTCGCGGCCGCCTCCCCGGGCACCAGGGCAGCGCCTCCGTCGCGTAGCGACGCGCTGAAGGTAGCCGTGGACCTCGGTCCACGGTTTGCGGCGTGGGAATGGCAGCGCGTTGCGTAGCGACGCCTGAGGGCTTGGCGGTGGCCAAACCGAAGCCCGTTCTCAAGCGTTGCTACGCGCCGCAGGTGAGCTTGGGCCATGGGTCCGTGGACTGGAAGTCCACGGCTACCATCAAGCACCGCTACGCGGTGACGCAGGTTCCCGGCTCGCCCAGTATTGGTCCTCAGACTCCTTGGCCTTCATCACTCCAGACAGGAGCTTTCCGGATGAGGCGCATTCCCCGCGCTCCGGCGTCAACTCCTGCCCGTAGATTGCGCCATCGAGGCGCTGGTCTTGCCCGGCGGCGACGCCGGCCGAACTGATGCCCCCTGTCCTCGCGTTCCGTGTCACGAACGAACCGCGATCGAGCAAGCCCGGACCGAGCGGCGGAATCCCCGCAAAATTCGTCCATACTTTTTTCTCCCGGAATGCGCATGTATGGATGAAGGCAGCAACGCCTTCGCCTATGTAGTCCAAAACAACAATCAAACCCAGGCGCTTGCCGCCTGAACCAGAAAGGAACAAAGACATGAAAACCAGACCGTTTGAGCCCGCCGCGGGCACCGGAACTCCGTGCCCTGGAATCCAGCGCAGAAAGCGCCCTGGGAAGGGGCCCTTCACCCGTGGCTCGCACTTGGGCTTTTCCTGGCCGGGGTCGGCCCTGCCCTGGGCCAGCCCATCATCACCCAACAGCCGCAGTCCTGCACGAACGTCGCCGGCACGACCGCAACGTTCGCCGTCCTGGCAACCGGCACCCCGCCCCTGGCCTACCAGTGGCAGACGGACGCCGGCTCGCTGGACTTCTCTGACCTCGCGGATTGCACCAACGCAACCCTGGTCCTGACCAACTTACAAGGCACCGACGAAGGGGACTACCGCGTGGTGGTCACCAACACCGACGGCGCGATCACCAGCCAAGTGGTTCAGCTCTGGGTCGCCACGCTGCCTCGCATCACCAGCCAGCCCAGCAGTGTCTCAGTGAGCCTGGGCGCTAACTTCACGAATCGGGTGGCGGCATCGGCCTTCCCGGCGCCAGCTTATCAGTGGTTCCTTAATGGGGCTGCCCTGCCCGGCCAGACCAAGAACGCGCTGGTCCTGACCAACGCGCAAATGGCCGACGCCGGGGCCTCCTATACGGTGGTGGTGACCAACTTCGCCGGCGCGGTCACCAGCCGCGTCGCCACGCTCCAGGTTGACGCCGCCTTCACCAAGATCACCACCGGTGACGTGGTGAGTGGTGGCAACTCTTGGGGGGCAGCGTGGGGCGACCTGGACAATGACGGCTACCTGG
Organism: uncultured bacterium; assembly: GCA_963749495.1. Lineage (GTDB taxonomy): Bacteria > Verrucomicrobiota > Verrucomicrobiia > Limisphaerales > UBA8199 > CAVQND01. Next base: position 84,241 of record CAVVMW010000005.1, on the reverse strand, counting down.
ACCTGGTGGTCCTGACGCCGGGTTCCCCGCCGCTGATCTTCCATAACAACCGCGATGGCACCTTCAGTAAAACGGCGGATACGGGCCTCGCCCCCGTGGCGGCCAACCCGGGGGACCCCTACGCGGCAGCTCTCGGGGACTTCGATAACGACGGCTGCCTCGATCTCTTGCTCGGGGAGTACGCGGCCACCGTCCAGGCCTGCGCGGTGGCGCTGGGTAGGAACAATGGGGAGGGCGCGTTTACGAACGTCACGCAAGTATCAAATTTGATTCATGGGCTCGTTCCCTATCCTGGGGGCCTCAATTGGGTGGACTATAACAACGATGGCTGGCTCGACATGTTCGTCAGCGACACCACGGGCACCCAGGGCTCCGTCTTGTTCCAAAACAACGGGGACGGCACCTTTAGCCCGGCCCCCGGCGCTGGACTCAAGAGCGCGGGTTATGGCGTGAACGGCGCCGCGTGGGCCGACTACGACAATGACGGTTACGCCGACTTGTATGTCGCGGCGTACCCGGGTGGGGGCCTGCTTTACCACAACAACGGGGACGGGTCTTTCACCCGAATCACGGGCACTCCGTTCAACAATGGACAGGTCGGGACCGGCAGTTGCGCCTGGGGCGACTATGACAACGACGGCCTCCCGGACCTGTTCGTCTCCAACTCGGCCGGCGGACCCAACAAGAACTGCCTCTACCATAATGAGGGGAACGGAAGGTTCACGCAAGTGACCCAGGGCCCTCCGGTCATGACGGCCCTGATTTCGACCGGCTGCTCCTGGGGGGATTACGACAACGACGGTTTCCTGGACTTGTTTGTCATCAACAATGGCAGTAGCAGCCAGACCCCGAACGCCCTGTACCACAACAACGGGGACGGGACCTTCGCTGCCGTCAGCCTCGGCAGCCTGACCAGCGACGTGGGCCTCTTCCTTTGCTGTGGCTGGGCGGATTATGACAATGACGGCTTCCTGGACCTCTTTGTGGCGAACGGCAGCGGGAACAACGTCCTCTACCGGAACAACGGCAACAGCAACGGCTGGGTCAAGGTAGAATGCGTTGGCAGGGTCTCCAACCGCGCGGGGATTGGGGCCAAGGTGCGGGTCAAGGCATTTTACCGGGGCTCGAGCCGGTGGCAGTTGCGCGAGATTTTCGGCGGCGCCGGCAAAGGCAATACGCAGCCGTTGCTGGCGCATTTTGGGCTGGGCGATGCGACGAACATTGACACCGTGCGCATCGAGTGGCCCTCGGGTATCGCGCAGGAGATGTATGATTTGGCGCCGAAGCAGTCTCTGACCATCACTGAACCGGCGCTGACTGTCCCCTGGCGCAAGCGGACCGTGTTGCCGGGAACGAGCGTGACCCTGTCCGTGACCGGCCAGGTCACCAATGCCCTCGGCTCCCAGTGGCAGTTGAATGGCGCTGACATCGCAGGACAGACCAACCCGACGCTCGTGGTTGCCAGCGCCGGTTTGGCTGACGCCGGCCTATATCGCCTGGCTATCCAGACGCCGAGCGGCCTGGTGCTCAGCCCTGCGGCGAACCTGGTCGTTTTGTCCCAGCAACCCCAGTTGCTGGCCCTGCCATTGACCAACGGCCTGTTCGCGCTCCAGGTGAGCGCAGGTCTCAGCCCAGGGCTGGTGATCCAGGCCTCGACCAACCTGACCGATTGGGTCGCGGTCCTGACCAACAAAACCACCAACGCCCCACTCATATTCCGGGATTCCGCGACCAGCCGGTTTCCTTGGCGCTTTTATCGCACAAGCACACCCTGAGGGTTGGGTGGGTGGGGGCTGTCGTTCTCTAAAGGCTAAAGGCTAAAGGCTGAAGGCTGAAGGCGCGTGCCTAGACAGCTAGCGAGGCCGGGCCTCAGACCCTGGCTCGGGCATCCTGCCCAAGCCCTCACGGGCAGGATGCCCGTGCCACAAACTTGACCTGTCTGCATCACGTTTTGAAATTCAAGGACTCTAGACACTGGTCCGGCTCTGCTCATCGCGTAGCGATGATACGAAGGTAGCCGTGTGGCTTCAGCCCACGGAAAGGGGTTTTAGCCAGAGGGTCGCGTCGCGTAGCGACGCCTGAGCCGCCCAGGCCCTCGGGGCCGCAGGCCGTCTCACGCGTCGCTACGCGACGCCGGGACTTCTCCGGCACCTTGACCGGGGGCTAAAGCCACCCGGCTACCATCAGGACACCGCTCCGCGGTGAACAGAGGCCCGCCGATCCGAAGAATCTTGTCCCACACCCGGTTCGGGCACTGAGCTTCCGGCGTCACACGCGGCAGGGTGAAACTGAACAGTGCGGGGCAGTTTGAGACGCCAACGGCGTGAGTCATAACAGCCGTCCCAAAGGGATGGTATTCATTCAGCCCAGGGTTGAACGCGCTACCCTGGGTCAACCCAGCCAACTCGAGCCGCGACCCTGAAAGGGTCGCATCGGGCTCGCGTGTACCGCATCCGACGAGCGACACGGCCGGGATCGAGGACGGTTGAGCGCTGGCGATGAAACCCTTTCAGGGTAGCCCGGGCATTTGGGTGGCCGGGTCCCAGGGTAGCGCGTGCCGCGCAACCCTGGGCTGAGTGATTCTATCCCTTCGGGATTAGCAGAGGCTACCCAAGAAAGTGAAATGCGCCCGTAGGCGATTTTAGGCGACTTTACTATTGAAGGGGGGCGCCCGGCGTGATAAGAGCACAGGCTATGTTTGCAGCCATATTCGGGGCGAGGCGGGGGATTGGCCACCTCTCTGCCCCGGCCCCGGAATCGGAACGAGGACATTCTTGTCCGACGGGTTTGGCAGGCCGCCCGAGGCGGACAAGCATGTCCGCGCTCCTGGGCCGGGCTCCGGCAGTGCTCGCCGCGTCGGCCTGGGGCCACGTGCTCGCTTTCATTTCACGGTTCAGGGTTCAGCGTTCAGGGTTCAGCGTTCAGGGTTCACGTTTCACGGTTCACGGTTCACGGTTCACGGTTCACGTTTCTATTGCATTACTGGCTGCGTCGGCGTGGGTGCAGGCCTGCGCGGCGCAGAGCGCAACAGTTCCGCTCCCCGGGCTGCTCTACACCAACTACCGGGTGGGCAACCCGCTCTGGTCAATCCACGTGGTCCGGGTGCCGCGCGCCAATTCGCAATACGAGCTGCACTCGATGCACGCAGGAGGGCATGCCCTGGGCCTGGAGAAACTCAGCGCCCAGTTGGCCCGATGCTCACCATCAATTGGCCTGCCGGCGGCCGCCATCAATGGCGATTTCTATCTCCGGGACAAGGCCTATGCAGGCGCTCCGCGCGGCTTGCAAATCGTCGAAGGCGAACTGCTCAGCGCGCCCTCGGGCGGACCCGCCTTCTGGCTGGATGTCCTGGGCGAACCGCATGTGGCCAGGGTGGTCTCGGGATTCCAGGTCACCTGGCCCGATGGAACAGCCACGCCGTTCCGGTTGAACGGGGAGCGCCGGCCCGATTCGGTCGAACTCTACACGCCGGCCATCGGGGCCTCGACGCACACCAGCGGCGGGCGGGAACTGGTCCTGGAGCGGCAGGGGCGGGAGCCGTGGCTGCCGCTGCGCATCGGGCGGACCTACCCGGCCCGCGTGCGTGAAATCCGGCCCGGCGGCAACACCCCCCTGGCCCCGGACCTCCTGGTGCTCTCCCTGGGCCCGGCCATCATGGACAAGGTCCCGAAGCTCACCTCGGGGGCCGTGTTGCACCTCTCGACTGCCTCGGCGCCCCGATTGCTGGGCGTGCGCACCGCCCTGAGCGGCGGCCCGGTGTTGGTCCAGGACGGCAAACGGCAGCCCCTCAAGGCCTCGCCTACCGACTCTTATGAGCTCTCCTCGATGATCGAGCGGCACCCCCGCACCGCCTTGGGCTGGAGCCAGCAGTTCTTCTTCCTCATCGAGGTCGATGGACGCCAGCGCGACCTCTCGGTCGGGATGACGCTCGAGGAGCTTTCCAGGTTCATGGTCAAGCTGGGTTGCGATAACGTGCTCAACCTGGATGGTGGCGGCTCCGCCACCCTCTGGTGCGATGGCCAGGTGCGCAACAGCCCCTGCGACGGCCGCGAGCGGCCCATCGCTAACTCACTGGTGGTCCTGAAGAAAGCTGCCAAATGAAATCTAGCAAGGCAGGGCCTCAGACCGTGGCTCGGGCATCCTGCCCAAGCCCCCACGGGCAGGATGCCCGTGCCACAAACTTGACCTGTCTGCATCACGTTTTGAAATTCAAGGACTTTGGATTCTGGCGCACCCTCATTCTGCTCTTGGCCGGGGCACGGCTCGCCGCCGCCGCCAGCCCGCCTTCCCCCCAGGACGGTTCCGTGCTCTACACCAACGACGTTGACCCCAGGGCGCCGATGTCCTGCCACATCATCAAGGTCAGCCGCTCGGCTTCAGACGTGCGGTTTTGCACCACCTTCGGCAAAGCGGACGCTCTGGGCATGGACCTCGTCTCCGAGCAGCTCAAGACCTTGCCGCCGGACTTGGGCCAGGTCGTCGCCGCCATCAACGGCGATTTCTATCATAAGATTAAGGGTTACGAAGGGCGCCCGCGGGACGTGCAGATCCGCCGGGGCGAGGTCGTGAGCAGCCCCTCGGGCTATACCTCGTTCTGGATCGATACCCAGGGGCAACCGCAGATGACCAATATCACGTCGCGCTTCCGGGTCGTCTGGCCCAACGGCAAGGTCACGCAGATCGGGTTGAACCAATACCGGACAAACGACACCGTGGTGCTCTACACGGCGGCGGTGGGCAGGTCCACGCGCGCCTCCGGCGGGGTCGAGTACCGCCTCGACCCGCTGCGACCAACGGCCCATGGCTGCCCTTGCGCATCGGCCAGGTCTATGAGGCCCGGGTGGGCCGGGTCTCGACCGCCGGGAACACGCCGCTGAGGCCCGACACGATGGTCTTGTCGGTCGGCCCCCGGCTGGCGCGCAGCCTGCCGCCACTGGCTGCCGGGGCCAGGCTCAAGCTCATCACCGAGACCAGCCCCGATCTGTCGGGCGTTCAGGTGGCGATTGGCGGGGGTCCGGCCCTGGTGCGGGAGGGCAAGGTGCTGCGTTGGAATGACATCATCCAGGTGCGGCACCCGCGCAGCGCGATGGGCTGGAACAAGGATTACATCTTCCTGGTCGTGGTGGACGGCCGGCAGATGGAGGTCTCGATTGGCATGACCCTGCCGGAACTGGCCGACTACATGCTCAAGATCGGTTGCGAGCAGGCCATGAATTTCGACGGCGGCGGCTCGACAACCCTCTGGGCCTTCGGCGCCGTCAAAAACAGCCCCAGCGAGGGCCAGGAACGGCCCGCCTGCAATGCCCTGGCGGTGGTGAGGAAAAGGGCGGTTGCCGGCTCCGCCTCCAAGTAAGGGCCCCAACGGTTGAAGTGCGCCGGCACAATGGGAAATCCGAAATCTGAAATCTGAAACCCGAAGCACAAAATCAGAAATCCGCAGAATCATTGTTGGCGGAATCACAAGAATAATTCTTCTAGCGAGGCTGGGCCTCAGACCGTGGCTCGGGCATCCTGCCCGAGCATCCACGGGCAAGATGCCCGTGCCACAAACTTGACCTGTCTGCATCACATTTTGAAATTCAACGACTCTAAAAATGATTCTGCCAATAATGATTCTGCTTCGTCCGGCTTTCGGCTCTCGCATCCTTCAGGGCCTGCGAGCCGGTTGCGGCCTGGTGTGGCTTGCGGCCGCGGCCTGCGGCGCGGCTGCCGAGGCAAGCGGACCGGCGTTGCCTGGCGCGGACTTGTTCACGAACGGTTCCATCCCGCGGCTGCGCCTCCAGCTCAGCGCACAGGACCTGGAGAGCCTGCGCCGGCAGGCGCGCCAGTTCGTTCCCGCCACCCTCTTCGAAGGGACCAACGTCTATCCGGACGTGGCCGTCCATCTCAAAGGCTCGTTGGGGAGCTTCCGCCCGCTGGACGATAAGCCGGCATTGACGCTGGATTTCTGCCGTCTCGACCAGGGCCGGAGGTTCCACGGCCTGCGCCGCATCCACTTGAACAACTCAGTCGAGGACCCCAGTTACACCAACGAAAAGCTCGGCAGCGAGCTGTTCCGAGCGGCGGGGGTGCCGGCGCCCCGCGTCACGCGCGCCCTGGTCGTGCTCAACGGACGCCCCTTGGGCCTCTACGTCCTTAAAGAGGGATTCACCGAGGATTTCCTGGCCTGCCATTTCAAGCGGGTCTGCGGCGACCTCTTCGAGCCCGAAAACGGTCACGACATCAACCAGCGCCTCAAGCGCAATTCGCTCCCGGCCCCGGCAGGCGGCCGAGCCGCCCTCAAGGCCCTGGCCGAGGCCGCTCTCGAACCCGACCCGGCGCGGCGCTGGGCGCGCCTGGAACAGACCCTCGACACGCAACGGTTCCTGGCCTTCATGGCCATGGAAGTCATGCTCGGCCACCGCGACGGCTATTGCCTGGCCCGGAATAATTTCAGGGTCTATCACGACCTGGACAGCGGCAAGATGGTCTTCTTGCCGCACGGCATGGACCAACTCCTGGGCTCCGCCCAGTTGCCCTGGCGTCCCTTCCTGTCCGGACTGGTCGCGCGGGCCGTGATGGAGACCCCGGAGGGAAAGGCCCGCTACGAGACCTGCTTCCGCACCCTCTTCACCAACCTCTTCAGGACCGAGCTGTTGGCCCAACGCGTCGAGCAGCTTGCCCTGGAATTGCGCCCCTGTCTGGCTGGGGCCGACTTCGAGGCCTTGCAAAAGGAGGCGCTCCAGGTCAAGGACCGTATCGCGCAGCGGCAGCGCGACCTGGAGACCCAATTGGGCCGGCCCGAACTCAAGCTCATGGAACTCCACGGCGGTGTCGGCCGCTTGAGCGGGTGGGTGGCGGCGGACGCGCCGGAGGGCGGGAGGATGGACCGCGCCCAGGGGCCTGGGAGCGTGCCCGCCCTGCACATCGTGGCCGGGCCGCGAACCTCAGCCTCGTGGCGGACGACCGCGCTGCTGGAGCGCGGAAGCTACCGTTTCGAAGGCCGGGCGACCGTGGGCGGGGTCAAGCCCCTGCCTTCGGGCCTTCACCAGGGCGCCGGGCTGCGGATTGGCGGCGGTCTGCGCCAGGCCGGCAACATGGTCGGCGACTCCTCCTGGCAACTGCTCGGCGCCCGGTTCCAGGTCGAGCGTCCCGTCCAGGAGATCGAGTTCATCTGCGAACTGCGCGCCTCCTCGGGCCAGGCCTGGTTCGACCTGGACTCGCTCAGGGTGGTGCGGCTTCCAGATTGACTTTTCAATCCGTTATCTGCCCATTCATGAGAAAACTCAATCCCATCCAGCAGGTCCTGGGCGCCATCCCCAACCGCCTGCAACTGGCCGGGGGCTGGATCGACCAGCCCTTCGTCTCGCGACACAATCCCAAGCCCCCAGGCTCGATGGTGGTCGTGCAAATCGAGCCCGACTTCCGCCCCATGGACCGCTCCGGCATCGCCAGCGGCACCCGCGCCGTGGCGTCCAGGCTGTGGAAAGGCCGGTTGCCCGCCCGCCCGCTTGCCGAACTGGCCATCGAGCTCTACCAGGCCGAAAACCAAGGCAAGGCCCACCCCAGCGGCTCCCAGGACATGATCGGCCTGATCTACCCAGGCATCAACCGGCTCGACTACGACTTCGCCATCCAGGGCGGCGTGTTCCCCTCCCACATCGAGTCGCTCAACGACCCCCGCCCCGCCCGCTGGCTCGAAAAGGTCCTGCACCTGCTCCCGGTCGAGCCGCGGCCCCTGGGCTATAGCCCCCTGGGCGTCAAGAACCTCGACCCGCGATGGATCGCGCGCCTCGGCCAGTCCGGACGCGATTGCTTCCAGGCCATCCGCCGGCGCGACATCGCCGCGCTGGGCCGCTCCTTCAACCTCACCATGAAATGCTGGGAGACCCTGCTCCCCCGCGTCCTGCGCCATCCGCTGCTCAAACTGGATTTGGCAGCCCTGCTCAGGGCCTACCAGCGGTCCTATCCCGGCGCCATGTACCTCGGGCTGCGGCGGCGGCTACCTCCTCGTGGCCTCCACCCAACCCGTCCCCGGCGCCCTCCACGTCAACGTCCGCATCGCGACGTAGCAGGTATGAAGGACGCCTTCGGCGTTGTCGCAACCCGTTGCGATCCTGCTGGAAGAAATCGGTCGTGCGCTCTCACTCCGCACTTCAGCCTTTAGCCTTTAGCCTTCAGCCTTGCCCCTTCAGCAGCGCCTTGCGGATGGATGCCAATTCCTTGCGTTTGGCCTCGTCCAGTTCAGGGTACTTGAGGTCGAGCGATTCCAGCGCAGCGACGATGACCTCGGCCACGACCAGGCGGGCGAACCATTTGTTGTCGGCCGGCACGACATACCAGGGGGCGCGCTCGGTTGCGGTGTGGCGGATCATGTCCTGGTAGGCCTCCATGTAATCACCCCAGCACCGGCGCTCCTGCACGTCGGCCAGGGAAATCTTCCAATTCTTTTCGGGCTGCTCCAGGCGGTCCAGGAGGCGCTGGCGCTGCTCCTTTTTCGAGACGTGGAGGAAGAACTTGCGGATGAGCACCCCGTTGCGGGTCAGGTAGTGCTCGAAGGCGTTGATGTCCTGGAACCGCTCTTTCCAGATGTCCTTGGTGACGAGCGAGGGGGGCAACTTCTGGTGGGCGAGCAATTCCGGGTGAACGCGCACCACGAGGACCTCCTCGTAATAGGAGCGGTTGAAGATGCCGATGCGCCCGCGCTCGGGCATGCACTTGTTGCTGCGCCACATGAAATCATGGCTCAGCTCTTCGCTCGACGGGGCCTTGAACGAGAAGACCATGCAGCCCTGGGGATTGACGCCGGACATGACGTGCTTGATGGTGCCGTCTTTGCCGGCGGCATCGATGGCCTGGAAGATCAGGAGCAAGGCCCACTGGTTCTGGGCATAGAGCAGGTCCTGCAGCCGGGAGAGCCGCTCCACGCCCTCCTCCAGCCATTGCTGGGCGTGGTCCTTGGGCTTGAGTTTCCAGGTGTCCGCAGGGTTCGATGTCCTTCAGGCAGAATTTCTTCTCATCGGCGATTCGATAGCGCCGAGCCAGATCTTTTCGTTTTAAGGCCATGCGGCCAATCTAATCCAACCGCGCCAGGTTCCAAACACAAAATCCGAAAGCCGAAGGAGGCAGAAAAATGGGGGCAGAAAGATAAGAGGCAGTTGCAGAACTAACCGCAAAGATCGCAAAGATCGCAAAGAAATGCCTCTATTCCAGGCTCTTTGTGTTCTCTGCGATCTTTGCGGTTAAATCGGGCCTCCCGGAGCACGTTTCACGTTTCACGTTTCACGTTTCACGCTTCACGGCTGTGCCGCCAGGTCCACGCAGATGATCTCCTTGTCGTTGCGGGCGTACATGCGGCGGTTGGCGAATGCGGGGTGAGACCAGACGACATGGCGGCCGGGGTCGGCATTGGCCGGTTCGAGGACGTGCGCGCGGCTGATTTCCTCGTAGCCGCGCGGGGTGAGGCGGGCGATGATGAGGTTGCCGCCCTCGTTGAAGAGGAAGAACCGGTTGCCGTTCTTGATGAGGAAGGCATTGGCCCAGCGGACGGGGCTGCCGGCGGTGGTGGCCTTGAAGGTCTCCCAGAGGCGCGCCCCGGTATCGGCCTTGAGGCAGCGCAATTGGCCGTAGCTGCAGACCCCGTAGATGTATCCATCTTCGAGGAATGGGGTGCAGATAATGGCATTGAGGTGAGTGGTTTGCATCTCAGTGGCCTTTTGGGTGCGCCAGACTGCCGTGGCGGCGGGCCGGTCCGGATCGAGCCGGAGCATCAGCGAGCCGTTGTAAAAGGCGCTCACCAGGAGCAAGTCGCCGAGCTTGCGCGGCGTGGCCACGCACAGGCCGGTGCGGGAACTGAAGGGGACCGACCAATAGACCTCGCCGGTGGCCGGGTTGAGGGAATTGACCGCCTCGGGGTGCCACAGGATGAGTTGGCGTGTGCCGCCCGCCTCATAGATCACTGGCGAACTGTAGCCGGGCTCTGCGGCGCTCAGGGCGCGCCAGACCTCCTTGCCGGTGTCTTTGTCGAAGGCGACTGCCGTGGTGCCGGCCCCGCCGACCAGGCAGATCAAGCGGTTGCCGTCCAGCAACGGGTGCCCGGCGAAGCCCCACTGCGGCGCCTTCACGCCGTAGTCCTTCTTTAAATCCCGCGACCACACCACCGCCCCGTTCGTCGCCTCCAGGCAGAAAAGGTTCCCTTCGGCGCCCAGGGTGAAGACCCGCCCGCCGTTGACCAGCGGGGCCACGCGCGGCCCCGCCGGGTAGCTCACCGTGTAAGCGCATTCATAGGCCCGCTCCCACAGCAACGACCCGCTCCGCTCGTCCAGGCAGAGCACCCGCTCGCCGCCGTGGACCGGCCCTTGCCGGGACGGCTCGGCCGGGTTGTTGGTCCCCCGGGCAAGCTGGCGGTCGGTGACGTACACGCGCCCGCCGGAAACGACCGGGCCCGAGTATCCCGAGCCGATAGGGGTCCGCCAGCAAACCGGCGGGCCGTTGGCGGGAAACCGCTCGACGATCCCGCCCTCGCGCCAGACGGCGTCGCGGTTGGGCCCAGCCACTGGGGCCAGTCTTCGCCAAAAAGGGCGTTGGGCCCCCCGAACAGGCCGCACACCGCGCCCAAAGCCAGCCAAACCCGGAGCGTTGAGCCCTCGCGGCGAAGGAATACAGGAACGTTCATCGAACGTATATTACCCGCGAGGCTGGGATTGGGCGACAGGAAAGTGAGAGGCCGCGGTGTTACCCCGGCACGAGCGGAGGCGCAGGTCATGGGGCCATAACCTTTGTCGCAACCTTTGTCGGATTGGCCGCTTTCCGACAAAGGTTCCGACAAAGGCTGCGACAAAGGTCCGGATTCGGGCTGAAAGCCCGACATGTGAAAGCCTGGGCTGGAGCGAGCTTGCGAGCGGAGGCCCAGGTTATCGGCCCGTAACCTCCGGCGCCCTGTATGGGCGCCACGAGACCCTGATATCCTCTCGACGGACATACCACTGGAGGGCAGACGGAGCCGGATCGAACGGCAAGTTCGTCCCCTGCCCAAGGCCGCGTAGCACACGGCTAAGCATCGGAGGACCTGGGCCAGGCCCCTTTGTCGCAACCTTTGTCGCAACCTTTGTCGCAACCTTTGTCGGATTGGCCGCTTTTCGACAAAGGTTCCGACAAAGGCTGCGACAAAGGTCTGGAAGCAGACTACAACCTCGGGCTGTTCCACTGCAATCCGTGCGCCTCGGCCACCGCCTTGTGAGTGACCATGCCGTCCATGACGTTGATGCCGCTCAGGAGGGCGGGCTGGCGCTGGCAGGCCTCGGCCAGGCCCAAATCGGCCAGCCACTCGATGAAGCGGTAGGTGGCACTGGTCAGGGCCTGGGTGGCGGTCCGGGCGTAAACCGCCGGCATGTTGGCCACGCAATAGTGCATGACGCCTTCCTCGACGAAGACCGGGTCGTCGTGGGTCGTCGGGCGCGAGGTCTCGGCGCAGCCGCCCTGGTCGATCGCGATGTCCACCAGCACGCTGCCGGGGTGCATGCGCCGGAGCATGTCGCGCCGGATCAGTCTTGGCGCCTTGGCGCCCGGCACGAGCACGGCCCCGATGAGCAGGTTGACCGAGGGGAGCAAGTCCAGCAGATGGGCCTCATTCGAGTAGAGGGTGTGCGCGGTGTGCAGCGTGATGTCCAGGAAACGCATCCGTTCCCAGTCCACTTCGAGCACGGTCACATCCGCGCCCAGGCCCTGCGCCATGCGGGCGGCGTTGATGCCGGAGGTGCCGCCGCCCAGCACCACGACACGCCCGGGCAGCACGCCCGGCACGCCCCCGAGCAGCACGCCGCTCCCGCCAACGTGCTTGGCCAGGAAATACCCGCCGACCAGGATCGACATCCGCCCCGCAATCTCGCTCATCGGCTCCAGCAGCGGCAGCCGCCGGTTCATCTCGATCGTCTCGTAAGCCAGGCCCGTCACCCGCGCCTTGAGCAGCGCCTCGGTCAGCGAACGGCTCGCTGCCAAGTGCAGGTAGGTGAACAGAAGCTGGCCCGGCCGCAGCAGCCCATACTCCGAGGGGAGCGGTTCCTTGACCTTCACCACCAGCTCCGCCTTCTCGAATGGCACCGCGTGGTCCTCCACCAGCGTCGCCCCTGCTTGCGCATAATCCTCGTCCGGATAGCCCGCGCCCGCGCCGGCATTGCGCTCGACCAGCACCTCGTGGCCGCGCCGGATCAGTTGATACGCCGCCGAGGGCAATAACGCCACCCGGTACTCCTGGTCTTTGATTTCCTTGGGAACGCCAATGATCACCGCAATGGGATAAACCAGTTACAGGCGCCGAACAAGCCAAATAGTCGCGTGGGCGAGGGACAGGGGGCGAGGACCTCCCCGTTCGGGAATCGGACGGTAGTGGGGTGAAGGGCTTCGTGCAGGAGCTTCCTGTCGATCTCAAATCCCCTCATGCCCCGAATATCCTATTTTGGGTTATTTCGTTCAATTGGATAATCATGTGCAGGTTTTGAAGAACCCGGCGCAATACCGCGAAGTGTTTGTTCCGCTTCTCAAGGAGATTCGGTTGAGCAAGGGGCTTACCCAGTTGCAAGTCGCCACCAGGCTGGATGCTCCCCAGAGCTACGTCAGCAAGTACGAAACTGGCGAGCGCCGGTTGGATTTTGTTGAGACTGTGCTCGTCTGCAAGGCGTTGGGAACGACCATCGAAAACTTCGCAGCGGTTTTTTCGAAACGGCTCCGCGGAGCATCGGGGCGTCAGGCTGCGAACGAATGAAAACCAGCACCTCAGAGGACTGGCAATCTGGGCAACAAACGGCCAAAAAGGCTTGTGAAATCCTTGTGGCCCTGAATGATGGATTTGTGGTGCCAACCTCAAGGCAGAAGGCGAATCTCCTCGTGGCCTTCGCGAAAAAGGGGAAGCTTGTCTATGGCCGGGCCTTCGACATCGTGAAGTCGCCGACTCAGGTCAACCTGGATGAGCTTTCCGATGTCGAGAAGAACCTGAGGAACTTAACGATCTTCGAGGTCAAATCCACCAGGAAGAGGTTGAAACCAGATTTCTCTGCTTTCTTTTTCGGCCTCTCTGGAGCTGAAGTCCTGGTAGCTCAGAGCCTGAGGGAACAATTCAGGTTTGCGTTCGTAAACACCACGACTGGAGATCACATGGAACTCACCCTAGCTGAGGTGTTCTCGAAGGCGAAGGGCATTTATTCGACGTGGAGCATCTCCTTCTAGTGTTGTTCGGTTAAGTGGTTGACACCATTTTTCCGGTCTGCCATTGTTTCTGGGCATGAGGTGGAACCTGGATCAAACGCGGCGAAAAATCGCGCAAGTGCAAGAGTTCATCAAACCACTGGTGGCGAACATCGGCCGGAGCAAGCGTCGCGAGGGCGCGGCGCTCTATGTGCAGGGGCTGCTGATGCCGGGCCAGCGCAAGTCAATCGAGCCTATGGCTGAGCGGCTTCGCGTTGATCGCCAAAAGCTCCAGCAGTTCATCGCAGAGGGCCGATGGCCGGCCCGGGTGGTTTGGCAAGCCATTCGGCGGGAGATGATCCCGGCAATCGAGCCTCTGCAAGAGTGGGTTTTGGATGAGACCGGATGGTTGAAGCAGGGAAAACTTCTGGCCTCACGTGGGAGCAGGCACTGCCCACGATGAGGCCGTTGATCGTGCGTTCGCGGGGCTTTTGTCCTTGCTTTCTGACGGAATTTAAGGGTTTTTTGCCTGGTACTACTTAACATGGCAATACGAGTGCATGTTTTCGGAACGAAGCGGAGGCCGGCACAGTTGAAGGAATATCTGGCGAACCGCGCGAGAATTCGTCAGGCCGTGGAACGCGAGCGCAATCTGGCGCGCATCCCTGTGAAACTGCCGTCAGGCGAAACCGTGACGCTCTCGCCTGGCGGGCAGAATCCTCTCATCAAAAAAATCATCGAGGAGTTTTGTCCACGCTTCGCGCCGGGCGCGACGGTTGTTTACATCGGTGACGCGGAGAGCAAGTTCTTGCATCTTGAAGCGGCCTATCTCGAAGGCTTGGGCGTGGTGATTGCGCCTTCCGCGAAAATGCCGAACGTTGTCGTGCATGACACGAAACGCAACTGGCTGCTGCTGGTGGAAGCCGTCATGAGCGCGGGGGCGGTGGATTGGAAACGCCGGAACGAACTGAGAGAACTTTTCAAAGGCTGCAAAGCCGGGCTGGTCTTGGTGACCGCATTCGAGACGCGACGCGTGATGCAGGGTTTCCTGCCACTCATTTCCTGGGAGACAGAAGTGTGGATCGCGGAGGCGCCGGACCATTTGATTCACTTCAACGGCGGGCGTTTCCTCGGCCCTTATCCAGATTGAAAGGCCTTTGCGCAACGTCGTCCGACGACACAAGAGAAACCCCCTCAGACGCCCACAAGACTCACAGCGCCCGCCAGCCCGCGCCCGGACTTCGCGTCGCAACTGCTGGCTGATGACATCAGCTATGCCCGGCGGCCAAAGCTTTGGCTTTCGCAAGGACGACCAAGTGTTCGAGCTTCAGAAAATCGTCGAGTTCCACTTTTCCCTCGGGCAGGAGGCCGGATTCCTTTTCTTTGGCGATCAAAGTCCATATTCGTTGGCGCGCCTCTTCCGATGCCCTGAAATTCGCCAACGATTGCGCAGGAATCTGTTGGACCAGAAAATCCAGGATCTCGTCACTGACGTTCATGAGGAAACACTAGCAGGAAATCTCCCGCTCAACAAGCGCGGAAAACTGGAGAAAAGGCGGTTGGGGCGCACGACTGAACCTAAAAGGAGCAGGATGAATCGCGCCTTCAGCGCTCAGAATGGCTTTTGGGCGGCGGTCCCCAGGGCGTTGCCCTGGGCTGGTATGAACGACGCCGTTGGCGTCCCAGCTTGGCCGCCCCTCGCCCCTCGACGCTCGTCCCTCGCCCCTCGCCCCTCGACCCTCGACCCTTCGTGTATGATGTGCTTGGTTGGGCAGGCCCTCTGGGTTTATCTTTCCTCATGGCGCTGGTGCGCATATTGGTGGATGGCTACAGCCTCCTGCACAACTGGCCGCGGTTGGCGCCGGGCAAGGCGCGGTATTCCGCGTTGGCCCGCGGGGAGTTGATTGCGCGGCTCACGCTCTACCAGGACGCCACCGGCACGCCGGTCACCATCTTTTTCGACGGCAACCGGCCGCCCGGCACGCCGGATGCTCCATCGGATGCCAAAGTCGAAGTGCTCTACCTCGAGGCGCGGCCAAACGGCCGACCAGATGATCGAACGGGCCGCCTATGCCTTCAGCCGCTACGGCGAAGTGCTGGCGGTGACCGACGACCACGCCGAGCGGGAGACGGTGCTGAGCCTGGGCGGGTTGGCGTCCAGTTGTCTCAATTTCATCCAGACTGTCGAGAGCACGCTGGCAGAGATGCATGACGACATCAAACTCCACAATCGGCGGGAGCGGCACCGGTTCGAGCGTCGGCGGCCACAGGGCCCTGCATGAACGGACCGGCAGGCCCGCAAGGTTACGGACTGCGGTCCCGATGCGTCGGGACCGCTCTTCCGGCCCCTGGGAGCACAAAAGCGCCAGAGGACTGGCGCAGTCCAAAACGCTTCGCGCTCTGGGCCGCGCGGCCTTCACCGCGGCGCTCTTGCTGGCGCTGGCCGGCCCGGCGCCGGCGGCCCAGCCGGCGGCTCCGTCTGGCGGCGGCAGCCGATACCTGCTGGTTGTCGAAACGTCCCGCTCGATGCGGACCCGGTCCAAGGCGATGCTTCGGACCGTGCAGGAGTTGCTGGGGGGTGCGATGCAGGGCCAGTTGCGCGGCGGCGACACGGTGGGCCTGTGGACCTTCAACCAGGACCTCTACGCGGGACTCTTCCCGTTGGAGGTCTGGGCGCCCGGGCAGCAGCAGGCGATTGGCGGGCGCGCCCTGGGCTTTCTCAAGGCCCGGCATTACGAAAACCAGCCCAACCTCGGCAAGGTCATGGGCGCTCTGGAGGGCGTCGTCAAGGACTCCGAGGCCCTCACGATCATCCTGATCTCGACCGGCGGCTCGCAAATCCACGGCACGCCTTTCGATGAACGGATCAACGACCTGTTTGCGCGCTGGCACAGTGAGCGGCAGAATCAACGGGTGCCGCTGGTGACCGTCCTGCGGGCCAGGAATGGCAAGCTCACCAATTGCTCCGTGAGGCCGGCGTCCGAGCCGGTCGAGTTTCCGCCCATGCCCCCGCCGGAGCGGCCCGTCGTCCGAGAGGGACCGCCCGCCCCCGCGCCGCAGCCGGCCGCGCAAATGGTCCCGCCGCCAGTCGCGCCGCCGCTCATCCTCTCCGGCAGGAAGCCGCTGCCGGATGCGGGCCAGACGGCAAGAGCGGAGAGCCCGGTCAACCCCAAGCCGGCGCCAAAGATCCCCGTGGAACCTGCGCTGGCAGGTCTGGACAGCACCAGCGTGGGGCAGACCTCCGGTCCGCCAGTTGACGCCTCCTTTGGAGGCGTGTCTTTTTTGGGGGAGGACACACCAGGCAACTCCGGAACCTCGGGGCCAGAGGCCCCGTTAACTGGCAGACCAGAGGTCTGCCCCACAGCGCCTTCCCATGCCCAAGTGCCATCTGAAAGTGAACGTACGGGCGGCGCCAGCGCCGGCGGCCCCGGCCCATCGGCAAGTTCCGTCGCGGCCAATGTCATGGTAACGCCGGCCTCCTCGCCCGCGAGTTCGCTCGCTTCAGCCCCGCCGGAAGCCGCGCCCTCGCCGGTCCCGGCGGTGGCAGTATCAGAACCTGCCGCGCCGCCTCAAGCGTCGACCTCTGTCGTGACGCCGCCCCCGCCGGCCTCGAATGTCGCGCGCGTCGTGCCCCCGACACCTGAGCCCGCCAGGCCGCCCCAGAAGACCACAACGCCGCGGCCGATGTTGGCCTCCAGCCGCCTGAGCCTTTGCGCGGGCGCCATTTTGGCTTCAGGCTGCGTTGCCTTGGGTTTTCTGCGTCGCCGCGGGGCGCGCGAGGCGCCTCAGTTCAGCCTCATCACCTGCTCGCTCGACGGGGGCAGGAGCGTGGCTGGGCCAATTGCGGCTAAGCCCAAACCGAGTGCCGAGGGGGGCAGGGTTTGCTGAGCTGCCCGGTTGGGCCGTCAAGAAGCCCGCGAGGTTTTGGACTGCGCCAGTCCTCCGGCGCTTTTGCATTTCCAAGGCAAAGAAAGCGCCAGAGGACTGGCGCAGTCCAAAACGCTTCGCGATATTCCCCGCGCGTCCCTCCCTCGCGAAGCGTCCGGAGTGCGGCGTATCCCGCCGCTTTGGCCCCCCACAACTGAGCACGCGGCAACCTTCTTGTCCGACATTTGCTTTTACATCCAGCTCGAGGAGGCGTATTCCATGGGGGCGTTATGAATCGCCGTGAATTCCTGCAAAAGGCCGGCGTGCTCGCGGCTGGGGCGGCCGGCCTCTGCGCACAGCCGCTGGGCGCCGCCGAGGCCGAGATGAAACCTGCCACCGCCGCGCACCTGCCACGCTGGCGCGGATTCAACCTGCTCGAGAAATTCACCCAGCATGAGGGAGGCAATCCGCCCTTCCAGGAGAGCGATTTCGCTGTGCTGAGCGAGTGGGGGTTTGATTTCGTGCGTCTGCCGATGTCGTATCGGTGCTGGGCGGAGCCGGGCGACTGGTTGACGCTGCGAGAGGGGGAGTTGAAGGACGTGGACCAGGCGGTCGCGCTGGGCCGCAAGCACAGGGTACACGTGAACTTGAATCTGCACCGCGCGCCCGGTTACTGCGTGAACCCGCCCCGGGAGCGGCTCGATTTGTGGAGGGACGAGAAGGCGCTCGAGGCCTGTGCGTTTCACTGGGGGCACTTGGCCAAGCGCTACAAGGGCATTCCCAACGAACGCGTGAGCTTCGATTTGCTCAACGAACCGCCGGATATCTCGGAGGCAACTTACGTGCGGGTGGTCAGGCGTCTGGTCGAGGCCATCCGCGCCGAGGACCCCCAGCGGCTCATTATTGCCGACGGCCTAAAGTGGGGCAGCACACCTGTGATGGGACTGGCAGCCCTGGGCATCGCGCAGAGCACGCGCGGTTATGAGCCGGTGCAGATCTCGCATTACAAGGCCAATTGGATGCGTGGCTCCGACCAATGGCCCGAGCCAACCTGGCCGTTGCACCCCGGCCAACCCGGCGAGGTCAACCAGAAGACCTTGCGCGCAAACCGCATCGAGCCCTGGAAACGGCTTGAAGAGAAGGGCGTAGGCGTGCACGTCGGCGAATGGGGCGCCTTCAACCGGACGCCCCACGCGGTCGTTCTGGCCTGGATGCGCGACTGCCTGGCCCTTTGGAAGGAGGCCGGCTGGGGCTGGGCCCTGTGGAACCTCCGCGGCGGCTTCGGCGTGCTGGACAGCGGCCGCGCCGATGTCACCTACGAAGACTTCCGCGGCCACAAGCTGGACCGGCAGATGCTTGAGGTCTTGCGTGAAACGTGAAACGGGAAACGGGAAACGGGAAACGGGAAACGGGAAACGGGAAACGGGAAACGCGCTCCGGGAGGCCTGATTCCGGACCTTTGTCGCAGCCTTTGTCGAAACCTCTGTCGTATTGGCCATTTCTCGACAAAGGTGCCGACAAAGGCTACGACAAAGGTCTGGGATCGGAGCTTCCAGGTTAATTCAGCAACCGCCTCTTATCTTTCTGCCCCCATTTTTCTGCCTGCTTCGGATTTCAGGTCGGAGCCCCTCCTCCTTGTTCCCACGAGGGACTCGGCCACCAGGAGGACCAGGACCGCCCCCACGGGCCAGTGAAAACGGTTGACGCCCAGTTTGCGGCCGGGGGCGGAGCCGGTCGGCGGGTTGAGGCTCTGGACGGCAAGCCGGACCTTGGCCAAGCCCTCGCCCAGGGGCCCAAGCGGGAAATAGGAGCCGTGCGTCGCCTGGGCGATGGCGCGCAGGGTGTCTTCATCCAGGCGGCTGCGCACGACCTCGCCGTTGCGGTCGCGGACCCATTCGGGTTTGCCCTGCTCGTTGAGGACCTGGATCTCTGTGCCCCCCGGCGTGCCCACGCCCACCGTGAACACGACCACGCCCCGTTTGGCCAGCGATTCCGCCACGCGCACCCCGCCTCTTCGAGGTCTTCACCATCGGTGACCAGCACCAGCAGCTTGAGCCGTTCGCTCTTGTCCATGGCGTGGAACCCCTCGTCCAGCGCCCGGCCGATGTCGGTCCCCGGCACCGGGATGGTCTTGTCGTCCAGGGCGCTGAGCGCCTCCTGGAAGGCGCCGTAATCGAAGGTAAGGGGGCACTGGAGGAAGGCCTGGCCAGCGAAGGCGACCAGGCCGACGCGGCCGCGCCCGTGGCGCTGGACGTAATCCAGAATGGAGAGCTTGGCCCGCTGCAGGCGGCTGGGCGAGACATCCGCGGCCAGCATGCTGCGCGAGCAATCCAGCACGAAGACCATGTCCTGGCCCAGCAAGTAGCCGGCATCGGAGCGCTCGCCCCACTGGGGCCGGGCCAGGGCCAGGCCGATCCCCGCCACCGCCAGTATGAGCAACCCGTTCTTGATCTCGCGGCGGATGGCGCTGTGGGAGGCGGTCAACTCCTGCACGAACTGTGGCGCGGCGATGCGCGCCAGGTGCCGCCGCCGCATCCACGCCGCATACCGTTGCAGGGCCAGCAGCGCCACCGGCCCCAGCGCCGCCAACCACACCCAGTGCGGCTCGGCAAAGTGAGGGTTAACCAGGGAAGAGGTCATTTAAGTGCGGAGTGCGGAGTGCGGAGTGCGGAGTGCGGCCCATGGGGGCGCGTGATGGAAAATGGGGGTGATGATGGGCGTTCGAATGACGAATGACGAATGACGAATGACGAATGACGAATCCGGACTGTGGACTGTGGACTGTGGACTGTGGACTGTGGACTGTGGACTGTGGACTGTGGACTAAGTATCACGGCACCCTCCGCAAACGTGTGTTGGACAGGGCCATTTCGAGGGTGAAGAGGCCCAAGGCAGCCAGCAGGGGCCACTGAAAGAGGGGCCGGTAGGTGGTGAAGCGCCTGAGCTTGACCTTGGTTTTTTCGAGGCGGTCGATGTCATTGTAGATGCTTTGGAGTTCGTGGCGGCTGGTGGCGCGGTAGAACTTCGCCTTGGAGAGCGAGGCCATTTTGCCCAGGACACTATAATTGGCGGGCTGGAGGGTCATGGTGGGGATGAGGTTGCCGCCCGGGTCCAGGTTGAGCTTGCCGGTGGCCGGGTCGAAGGCGTAGAGGGTGCAGGGCTGTTCGATGCCGATACCGATGGTATAGACCTTTTCGCCCAGGGCGGCGGCGAGTTGCGCGGCCGGCACTGGGTCAATCTCGCCTTTGTTGTTGTCCCCATCGGTCAGGACGATGGCGATGCGGCTCTTGCTGTCGCGGATGGCCTTGAGGCGCTTGGCGGCGGCGGCAGTGGCGTCGCCGATGGCGGTGCCCAGGTCGCGGATGAGGCCGACGTGGAGGCGGTGGAGGTTTTCGATGAGCCAGTCATGATTGAGCGTGAGCGGGCTGGCCAGGTAGGGCACGGCCGAGAAGACGATCAGCCCCATGCGGTCGCCGGGCCGTTTGCGGATGAAATCCTCGAGCACCTGGGAGGCGATGTCATAGCGGGAGACGCGCTCCTGCGGGCCGCCCATGTCCAGGGCCATCATGGACCACGACAAATCGAGCACGAGCATGATGTCCACACCGCTGGCCTGGGTCTCCGTGTGGTCATTGGCAAAGCGGGGCCCGGCCAGGGCCACCACGCACAAGCCCGCTGCCAGCAGGCGCAGGAACAGCAGCAGCCGCCCGGCCGCCGCCCGCGCCGCCGCCCCCGCCGCCCGCGCCAGGTCCGCGCTCGGAAACCGCAGGGCCGAGAGCCTGCCCGGACGCCCGTGCAGGAAGGCATAGATGGGCAGCAGGGCCAACAGCCCAAGCACCCACGGATATTGAAATTCAAGGTTGCCGGTCATGCATCCTCTCTGCGCCGCCCGGACCTGGGCGCTGCCGGGCCAGGCGCTGCTCGGAGGCCTCGATGAAGTTGAGGGCCTGCTCGGCCGCTCCGGA
The DNA here is from genome assembly GCA_963749495.1 of uncultured bacterium. GTDB lineage: Bacteria > Verrucomicrobiota > Verrucomicrobiia > Limisphaerales > UBA8199 > CAVQND01. Next base: position 63,251 of record CAVVMW010000005.1, on the reverse strand, counting down.
TGCCGGTTGCGCCGCCCCGGGCGCGAACTTCCGCTCGTCGTTGAGGCGGAGGAACTCTGCGATGGCCGCCGACAACTCCGGTCCCGCTTCCTCACATCGGCGCAGCGCGCCGCAGAACTCCGTGCACGTCAATTCCTCGGGCGGCAGACCAAAGGCCGCCGTGAGGTAGCGGCGCAGGATTTGCGAAACACCGCTCAACACTGCCCCGTCTTCCGCCTGGCGGACCAAGGGCCCGAGGGCCTGGCGGGCCACGACGTCCGGCGCCAGAGGCGCCACCGGCTTGGGCCGTGCGAGAAACCAGGCGGCTATTGCCAGCAAGGTGGCCGCGAGCACCGAGCCCACCACGACCAAAAGCCCGTATTCCTCCCAAAATCCCGGCGGCAGCTCGCCGCGCGGGGCGCGCAGAGGAGGGATTTGGTCGGGGGCATTTGTCGCCGCGGCGCACAGCAAAGCCAGGAGCGGGGTCTGAGATTTCCAATTTGAAATCTGAAATTCCAGATTTGAAATTTGAAATTTGAAATTTGGAATCCGAATCATCCTCTCCTCCTTCCGCGCCGGGTTTCGAAGAAGCGCTGGAGCGTCTGGGCGAAGGAGTCGGTGGTGCTGAAGCGGAGGGTATCAACGCCCGCGCGGCGGAGCGCGCGGTCCAGTTCGGCCAATCGCTGGGCGTTGGTGGCGGCGTACTTCTCGCGCACCACGCTGCGGTTGGAGTCCAACTCGAGCAATTCGCCCGTCTCGGCGTCTTCGAGGGTGAGGAGGCCGGCGGGGGGCAGTTGGCTTTCGCGCGGGTCGTGCAAGTGGAGGCAGACCAGGTCGTGCCGCGCATTGGTGAGGCCCAGTTCCTGGACGGTGCTGCGCCCGGCGGCGGCGGCGGCGCCGAAGTTGTGGAGGAAATCGGTGAGCAGGAAGACAATCGAGCGCCGGTGCAGGACGTGGTTCAGAAAGGCCAAGGCGGCGGGGATGTGGGTGCCGCGGCGCTTGGGCTCGAAGACGAGCGTTTCGCGAATCAGGCGCAGTATGTGGGAGCGGCCCTTGCGCGGCGGCAGGAACAGCTCGACCTGGTCGCTGAACAGGAGCAAGGCGACCTTGTCGCTGCTGCGCGAGGCGGAAATGGCCAGCGTGGCGGCGATCTCGGCGGCAAACTGGCGCTTGCTCCGCCGCACCGAGCCGAAGGCAGACGAGGCCGAGACGTCCACCGCCAGCACAATCGCCAACTCCCGCTCCTCGCGGTAACGTTTCACGAAAGGCCGGCCCATCCGGTAGGTCACGTTCCAGTCGATATCACGGACCTCGTCGCCCGGGATGTACTCGCGCAACTCCTCGAAATCCATGCCCCGGCCTTTGAAGTGGCTCAAGTAGGCCCCTACCATGGTATCGTTGACCAGGCGGTTGGTGCGGACCTCGATGCGCCGGACTGACTCGAGTAACTCAGCAACGTTCATTTAACTATAATCATGGCACCGGCACCGCGTTGAAGATCTTCTTGATGATGGCATCGGTCGTCACGGCCTGGGCCTCGGCTTCGTAGGTGAGAATGATGCGATGGCGCAGGACGTCCGGGCCGATGCTCTTGACGTCCTCAGGGGTGACGTAAGCGCGGCCCTGGAGCAGCGCCCAGGCGCGCGCGGCCAAGGTCAGGTAGATCGTCGCGCGCGGCGAGGCGCCGAACTGGATGAAATGCTTGAGGTCCAGTTGATACTGCTCTGGTTTGCGCGTGGCGAAGACCAGGTGGACGACGTAATCCCGGACCTTCTCATTGACGTGAATCTGGTCGACCAGCTTGCGGGTCTGGAGGATTTCGTCCAGGGGGATGACGGGCTGGACGCCGGTCTCCGGGGCCGTGAAGGCCATCCGGTCGAGGATCTTTCGCTCCTGGTCGAAGGAAGGGTAGTCCACCAGGACCTTGAACATGAAACGGTCCACCTGGGCCTCCGGCAAGGGATAAGTGCCTTCCTGGTCGATGGGGTTTTCGGTGGCCAGGACCAGGAAGGGCGAGGGCAGAGGCATGGTCTCGCCGCCGAGGGTCACCTGCCGTTCCTGCATCGTCTCCAGCAGGGCCGACTGCACCTTGGCCGGAGCCCGGTTGATCTCATCGGCCAGCACGAAATTGGCGAACACCGGGCCCTTGGTCGCGCGGTACTGGCCGTCGTGCGGGTTATAGATCAGGGTGCCGACGATGTCCGCCGGCAGCAGGTCCGGCGTGAACTGGATGCGATGAAACGAGGCCTGGATGGCCGCTGCCAGGGTGCGGACCGAGAGCGTTTTGGCCAGGCCCGGCACCCCCTCCAGCAGGACATGTCCGTTGGCCAGCAGGCCCACCAGCAGCCGATCCACCAAGGCCTCCTGGCCCACGATGACCTTGCCGATCTCCGTCCGGAGCTTCCCTATCCAGGCCGCCGCCGCCTGCACTTGTTCGTTCAACGCTACATTCATGTCCTCTGAATCTAGTGTGGCAGGCCCCGGATCGCTATACATTTGTGGGCGCCGGCGCCAATGCAAGCGGCCAAAGGGACGCGTTTCCCCACACCGCCCCCGGAGTGCGCCCGTCCTCGCGCAGCAACGCCCGCAGCCAGGGCAGCAGTCAAGTACGCCGGCGCGCCTGCCCGCTCCGTCGCTGCTGCGCCCGGGCACGGGCGCACTCCGGGATACACCCAAAGGGACGGCATGGCCCCTCGGTCACACCGGCACCACGGCGGTCCAGTATCTGGAGCCGAACTTGGCCTTGAACTTCTGGTCGAGGGCCTGGGCGGCGGCGGGGCTGGGAAGGACGGCAAAGGTAGTGGAGCCGCTGCCGCTCATCAGCACAGCGGCGGCGCCATTGGCGCGGAGGAACTCCTGGAAGATGGCCAGGAGCGGGTACTTCCCAAGGACGGGCGCCTCCAGGGAATTATAGAACTCCAGGCCGATGCGTTCGAGCCCGGCGTCGGCCTTCTGCAGCAGGGCCACCAGTGTGCGGGCGCGCCCCGCGCGGCCGCGCAGGGCCTCGGGGAACCGCGCCAGTTGCTGATAGGCCCAGGCCGTGGCGACGCCGAAGCCCGGGTGAATCAACAGGAAAGCGGCGCCATCGAGGGCGGCAAAGGGCCCCAGCGGCTGGATCTGCTCGCCGCGCCCGGTGGCCAGGGCGGGGGTCGAGTGCAGGAAGAATGGCACGTCCGAGCCGCAACGCGCCGCCAGCGAGTGCAGGGTCTCGAGCCCAAGCGGGGCGCCGAAGAGTTCGTTCAACCCCAGGAGCGTGTTGGCGGCGTCGCCGCTGCCGCCGCCCAGGCCCGCTGCCAGCGGGATCTGTTTGTCCAGGCGCAGGCGGACGCCCTCGCGGATTTGAGCCGCCTCAAGAAACAGCTCGGCGGCGCGATAGGCCAGGTTGCGCGAGTCGGTCGGCAGACTCGGCTCGCTGCAGGCGAGCTCCAGGCCCCGGTCCGCCCGGGTGAAGGTGAGTCGATCACACACCGCCACGGGGTGCATGACGCTCTCCAGTTCGTGAAACCCATCGGCCCGCTTGCCGAGGATGTTCAGCAGCAGGTTGACTTTGCAAGGCGACTGTCTTTCGAGAGTCATCCTAAATCCGGCCGTCCAGCGGTTTCAACCGCGCATTCGGCCAAGCGGGACGGATGCGCACGGATATGAAAACGCACAGGAGGCTCCCCATGCGAACGCCGCCCACCGGACCCGATGCGCTTGCCCCCAGAACCGCGCCTAAGGATTGGGTGCGGCGCGGAGGACCAGCAAAACGGGACCGCCTCATGTTTCATGCCAATCGAGATTTAATAGAGAACCGCGGAATACGCAGAATACGCGGAAGGCCCTTTCTTTTCCGCGTATTCCGCGTATTCCGCGGTTCCTCAAAACTCTTAGGCGAGGATTTGGGTTGCCCCTCGCCCCTTGACCCTCGATGCGGGCTGCCGACTAATGCGTTTCGAAAACGCGGAACCGGCTGTTGGGCACAAAGGGGGCAATGTCGCCGCCGCTGAAACCCAGGTTGGTGTCGGTGGACAGGGACGGGTCTTCGATCAGGCTCGGCTGGAAATTGTCCGGAAACACAGGGCCGGGAGCGAAATAGTCGGTGAAGATCGGGTCGTAGGGCGGGAACGGGGAGGTGAGCACCTCGTAAAGCCCAATGCCGGTCCGGGCCAGGCTGCGGTTCAGGCCGTGAATCGCTCCGCGCGTGTAGCCCACATTGGGGCCGTCAAAGAGGCAGGACTGCTCGAAGGTGCGGCGGAATTCGCCCATCCGCACGATTTCGAAACTATTGCTGAGGCCGCGCCCGAGCTTCTTCTCAGAGTTGGCGCACCCGCCGACTATGAGGCCAACCAGGACCAGGCCGGCCAGGAAAGGGATTCTATTTCGCATAAACTGTTCAGTTCTGGAATAAACAATACCGCCGAACACGGGGGCTTGTAAAGCATATTTCCATCGCCCTCGCCGCCCTCACGGCGGGTCATTCTCCACGTCCTCCTCGTCCTCGTCTTCCTCGATTTCGCGGCGCACTTCGCGGGAGATGCGCGGGCGGATGAGGCCATAAACCAGGTAAAGGGTGAAGAACGCCGGCATGGCGTAGAAGATGAGCGTGCGCCACCAAACCAGGATGAGCCCCAGGACCAGGGAGAAGATAAGCGCCTTGGTGAACGTGCTCACGGAGCGCAGGCCCAAAGACTTGAAGCTGGGGTACTTGATGGTGCTGACCATCATGGCAGAGAGAAAGAGCAGCACTACGGCGGGGACGTACTTCCAGGGGCCCAGCGATTTGTCCTTCTCGTTGAGTTGGATGATGAGCAAGGTGAGCGAGGCAACCAGGCCCGCCGCCGAAGGGATGGGGAAGCCCAGGAAATCCTTGCCGGCCCCGCGGCCGGGTTGAGTGGCCAGGCAGTTGAACCGCGCCAGGCGGAAGGCGCCGCAGATGAGATAGATCGAGGCGATGAACCAGCCCAGCTCCGGGTGAACGGTGAAGACGTCCCTGAGCACCACCCGGTGCACGAGGAAGGCGGGGGCGGCGCCGAACGAGATCAAATCGGCCAGCGAATCGAATTCGCGGCCGAACGGGCTTTCGATGCCGCCCATCCGGGCCAGGCGGCCGTCGAACAGGTCGAAGATGCACGCCAGGAGGATGAACCCCAGCGCCACCTTGATGGGATAGAAATTGCCCGTGTTCAGGTCGGCCTCGACGATCTTGGTCAGGGCCACGAAACCGCAAAACAGGTTGCCGGCCGTCAGGAGGTTGGGCAGGAAGTAGATCTTGAGCTTGGGCTCAGCGGAGTCATCGCACGGAGGAGAGGGGGAGGAGGCAGCCATGGCCACAGACCGTAACAGTTAATCGAAGATGGCCAGGACGGTTTCGCCGCCGACCACGTGCTGGCCGAGCTTGACATGGATGCGCGCGTTGGCGGGCAGGTACACATCGGCCCGGGAACCGAACTGGATGAGGCTGATGCGATCGCCGCGCGCCACCTCCTCGCCCGGGCAGACGTAGGTCACGATGCGCCGGGCAATGGCCCCGGCGATGAGGCGCACCGCCAACTTCTGCCCGCGCGGTTCGCTCGCCTCGAACCCCAACAGCACGTTCTCATTGTTCGCGGCGGACTCGGTCTTGAGCGCGTTCACGAACTGCCCCATCGTGTAGCGCACCAGCGCCACCGTGCCGCTCACGGGCGCACACTCCACGTGGACATCGAACACCGACAGAAACATCGAGACGCGCTGGCATTCCCCGCCCATGAACTCCGGCTCGACGCACGTGTCGATCACGTCCACCCGGGCGTGGGCCGGCGAGACCACCAGGTTCGCCCCGGCTGGCACCCGCGGCGTCGGGTCCCGGAAAAAGTAGAGCGTGAACACCGAAAACAGCGCCCAAATCCCCACCAACCCAGGAGCAATCACCATCAGCGACAACCCCATGAACATGATCAGCAGACCGAGCGCCCAGACCACTGCCACCGCGACTAGCGACAGCCCAATCAGCTTGAACGCTGCGCGCCTGGCCTTGCCGGAATGTTTCATGCCATCGCCAAAATAGAAGGTTGTCGCCCGCCGTCAAAGGCAAATTTCGTAATGTCCCTTATGTCCCTTATGTCCCTTTTGTCCCTTTTGTCCCTTATGTCCCTTTTGTCCCTTGTATGGGCAGGACCTGCAAGGGACAAAAAGGACAAAAGGGACATAAGCGACTGGAGGCGGCAACTGTTGACGCCCGGCCTGCGCAGGAGTCTAATGGCGGGCGTTGACCACATGAAGATGAAGACAAGAGCGTTTCTGGCCCTGGCGTGCCTGAGTGGCGTCGTTGCCGCCTTGGCGGCAGATCCCGCTGCCAGCGCCGATCCCACGCAAGTCCCCCGCGCCATGCACGGCCCCGTCAAAGACCGGCCCCGCGTCACCGTCGGCCTGCGCGCCGGCGACATCACAGGCGCCGACAACCGGGCACTCCAGGCCGCCGTCGAGTATGTCGCCGGCCTGGGCGGCGGGGTTGTCGAGATCGGGCCCGGCGACTACCTGATGCGGGACTCGCTCCATCTGCGGCCCCAAGTGACGGTGCGCGGCACCCCGGGCCAAACCATCCTGCGCAAGGCCCCCTCAGTGGCCTCGCCCCTCACGGTGGACGGCGATTACGGCGAGGAACAGATCACCGTGGCCGACCCCGCAGGCTTTGGCGTCGGCCAAGGCGTCGCAGTGTGGGACAAGAACTCCGGCGGGTTCCATACAACAGAAAAAGGAATGTAGAGAACGCGGGGGCGAGATAAGGCGGGACTCGGGAATACAGAAGTGACTTTGGAGAAGTTGGGTCCGCCCCCGTGTTCTCTACATTCCTGGGTTGAACGAAGCCGCGGCCCAAGGTTCGTTGGGCCATCCTTGGGGGTACTGCGGAAAGTCCTGGATTTGCCTTTGACTACGGTCTGCGGTCGAGGCTTTTGGGGACGGGCCAGAGCCGTGCCAACCTGCGCCAGTCCCGGTGCTGACGGGGCGGCAGCGTTGTCGAGGCTCCGGGATTGGCCACTGGCCAGTTGGGACGCTCAAGCGGGTGCCACGCGAACAAAGCGCGGGGGTGGGAGTTGGCCCCCCAGCCGGAACGAGCAGTGAGGTGGTCCAGGGCGTAGTTTTCATGGCGGCCTGATGGTGCGGCGGACGCCGACGGGGGAGCCGTCGGGCAAGTGGATGACGTTGTCCCATGGGCGCCAGGAGCCGACCAGGACCAACCCGGTGCCACAATGCGGACAAAGCAGGCCTGCCTGCCGGACAGGCAGGGGTGTGGGCTGGGCGGAGACTCCTTGAGCGGCCAAGGCCGGGTCAGTCGGCGGGCTGGAGGTCGGAGGCTGCCAAGCGGCTTGCTCGGCCGCCGAGAGTAAGGGCGGTATTTTGAGCAGGGGCTCGGATGCGGTTGAACTGGGCGCGTCCCCCTGGATGGAGCCAGCCAAAGCGGCGGACCCGATGGAATCTGGGCGGCAGGACGTGCTGGAGGAAGCGGCGGAGGAACTCGAAGGGGGCCATGTTGATGTGGCCCCAAGCCCCCGTGGCACTGTGGCGGAAGGGCCAGCGCAAGCGTCCGTCAGCCAGCAATTGGAGTTGGCGATTGCCGGTGGCGGTTTTAAACACGTAACGGCTAAGGTAGCGCAACGCCTTTTGGCCCCTGCCGACAGCAGCGCTGTGAACGACCCAGCGTTGCTGCCAGACTTTGGCCGGCAGGAGGGCAAGGGCCTCGGGCATCTGCTTTTGGAGTGCCGCCTGGAAAAGCGTGCGGCAGCGATCGCTCAGGGCTTTGACCGGCAACAGGAACCGAGGGCGGCTGGAGATCCACTGGCGCTGGTCCGGGCTGAGGCCCCCGCCGGGCACCAGGTAGTGGACGTGGGGATGGTATTCGAGGGTGCGCGTCCAGGTGTGGAGCACGCCCAGCATACCGAGGGTGGCGCCGAGGCGTTTGGGATTTTGACCCAGATCCTGCAGGGCCTGGGAACTGGCGGCCAGGAGCAGGTCATAGCCCTTTTGGGGGTGAGAGCGGATCCAGCGGCGCAAGCCGTTGGGCACGGTGAAGGTGACCAGGAAATAGTTCACCGGCAGCAACAGGGCGCTATTCTCATCAAGCCACTGCTGGGCATCCTGGCCGCCGCACTGCGGGCAGTGCCGGTCGTTGCAGGAGTGATAACTGAAGTGGCGGTGGTCGCACTTGGGGCAACAGTACATCGCCCCGCCCAGGGCCGGGGTGCGGCAAGCCAAGAGGCGTTGCAGCACCCGGCACTGGCGGGTGGGCATGGCAGCTCCGAACTGCTCCAGATAGGCCGGAGCCCATCGGCACAACACGTCGTGGACGGATAAGGAGCTTGCCGCTGTCCTGAGCGGCTGCGGCCATTGAGAGGCCGCCTAGAGGTTGCCCATGAACTTGTTAATGCGCTGCTGGTGCTGAGTCTGACAGAGGGTGGTTAAGTGGGTGTAGATGACGGTGGTGACGGGGCTGTGATGGCCGAGGTTGACCTGCAATTGGCGGAGGTTTTCGCCTTGCTCCAGCAGGTGGGTGGCATAGCTGTGGCGCAGCGTATGAATGTGGGCCGCCTTTTTGATGCCGCTGGCGTGCAGGGCCAGACGGAAGGCTCGTTGCAGCGTGGTGCGGTTCATGGGCTCGGTGGCGGTAAGAGCGCCCAGACCGCTGTGGCCTTTAGCTGGGAAGAGCCATCGTGGATGGCGGTGGCTGCGCCAGAGTTCGCGCAGCAGTTCCAGGGTGCGCTGGGGCAAGGGCACATAACGGTTGCGGTTGCCCTTGCCCGCCCGGATGTGCAAGAACATCCGTTGGGAATCGATGTCGCCGACTTCCAGGTTGACGGCTTCGCCCAAGCGCAGGCCACAGGAGTAGATCGTCGTCAGGGCGACCCGATGGTCCAGAGGGCCAACCTGGGCGATAATCGTGCGCACCTCGGAGGCCGAGAGGATAACTGGCAGCTTGAATTGGGGCGTGGCGCGCACAAACTCCAGTTCCGCGGGCCAGGGCCGCTGGAGGGTTTTCTCCCAGAAGAGTTTGATGGCACACAAAGCCTGCGTGGAGGTTTGGCGGGCCAAGTGCCGCTCGGTCTTGAGATGGATGAAATACTGGCGCAGTTCCTCGGCGCTGACCAAGTTGGGCGAGCGCTCAAAGTGATCGGAGAGTTGGCGTACACAGACCCAGTAGATCTCTTGGCTTCGGGGCTGGAGCGGCAGCAGAGCCAGGTCATCGGCAAAGCGGTTCAGGATTGCGTGAGGAGAACTTTTTTTATATCCATAGCTGCGGTAGCTACAAGTTAATGGTGACGGTTTGCCGTGCGTCAATGCACGGCGAACCGTCATCAGTCTGGGGGAGTCCCCACCAAAGGCCAATGCAAAACAAGCCCTCCAGCCTGCGAACTGCGAAGCCGCAGGAGTCCCGTCTTCTCCGCCGCGAAGCGGCTTCGTTCAACCGTGGCGCGCATCACCGGCGGCAACGGCAACACCTTTGCCATCAGCCTGCCCTTGAATGCCGATTGCACGGTCGAGAACGGCGCCCAGGCCGCAACGGTCTTCCCGGTGGTCAGCGGCTATTATGCCGAAGGGGCCAGGGTGGAAGACCTCATCATCGAGGGGAACAAGGACCAAAACGTGCCGCTCAACGGCTGCCGGGGCGGCGGGGTCTTTTTGTATCGTTGTCACGGGGCGGCGCTCGAGCGCTGCGTGGTGCGCCATTATAATGGCGACGGCATCAGCTTCCAGCAGTGCAACGACGTGACGGTGCTGGCCTGTGTGTGTGAAGGCAACGCCGGCCTGGGCCTTCACCCCGGCAGCGGTTCCCAGCGCCCCGTCGTCCGCCAGTGCGCCGCCCGCAACAACGGCGAGGACGGCCTGTTTCTCTGCTGGCGCGTCAAACAGGGGATCTTCGAGGAGAATGTCCTGGAAGACAACGGCCGCTTCGGCATCTCCATCGGCCACAAAGATACCGACAACCTGCTCCGCAACAACCAGGTCCGCCGCAACCACGCCGACGGCGTCTTTTTCCGCAGCGAAACCGACGGCATGGCCCCGCACCGCAACCGCCTGGAGAATAATCTCATCGAGAACAACGGCGTTGAACAAGACGCCGCTGCCGTTCGCGTGCGCGGCCAGACCCGCGACCTGGTCTTCAGGAACAACACCCTCAGGGACACCCGCCCCGCCGGCCAACAGAGGCAAACCGTGGGCTTCCGGTTCGATGAAAAGGTGGGCCGGGTGACGCTGGAGGGGAACCAAATCGAAGCGCCCCAACCGATCCAGGACAAGCGCCAGCCGGCGGCCGGTGAAGCGTCAAAGCCGTGAAGCAGCCTAGCCGGGGTATCTTGGGACGAGTCTGTCTGGTCTGACTCGTCGGACCGGTCTGACCCGTCGGACGGGACCGCCTCACCGCTTCTTGGGCAACAGCTCCAGGATGCGCTCGACATCGTACACGCACCCGGACCAGGTCCCTCCGCCGGCCAGTTGAAGGGCCGCCCAGAGGCGGGTGTCCTCCGGCAGCGCGGCATTGGGGGCGAGGTCACTGCGGGATGGGCGCCGCGCCAGGACGCTCTCACCCTCCTCAGGAGTGAAGCGGCGCGCGCCCTCGCCGACCAGGTTGACACTGCCCTCAACCCGCTTGCAGTTGATTCGGATTTGGATCGTATCCCCATCCAGGACCTTGCCGATAGGGCCGCCGGCCAGGCCCTCGGGCCCGATGTGGCCGATGCACGCCCCCGTCGAGACGCCCGAAAATCGCGCGTCGGTCAGCAGCGCCACCTGGTTGCCGAAGGGCAGTTGCTTGAGGGCGCCGGTGACCTGGTAGGTCTCCTCCATCCCCGTGCCCATCGGCCCGATGCCGGCCAGGACCAGCACGTCACCCGGTTTGATGCCGCCCGCCTTGATCGCGGCCACGGCCTGGCTCTCGTTCACGAAAACCCGCGCCGGCCCGCTCTTGAGGCAGACCCCGTCCGGACCGATGGTGGCGGGGTCCAGAGCGGCGCTTTTGACGACCGAGCCCTCGGGGGCGAGGTTCCCGCGCGGAAAGACCAGCGTGCCGGTCAGACCCCGCGCCCGCGCCCGGTCCGGGGGCAGGACAACGTCGTCGGCTTCCACGCCGTCAAGCCGCAGCAACAGCTCGCGAAACCGGCGCCGCCGCTCGGACTTTTCCCACCAGTCCAGGTTCTCGCCCAAGGTGCGGCCGGTGACCGTGAGCGCGCCCGTTTCGAGCAGGCCCAACCGGCGCAGGTGCAGCATGACCTCCGGCACGCCCCCGGCCAGGAACACCCGCACCGTCGGGTGCGGCACCGGGCCGTTGGGCAAGACGCTGACCAGGCGGGGAACGCGGCGATTGGCCGAAATCCAATCCTCGACGGTGGGGCGTTGGAGGCCCGCGGCGTGAGCGATGGCCGGCACGTGGAGCAGCAGGTTGGTCGAGCCCCCGAAGGCGGCGTGAACGGCCATGGCATTCCGAATGCTGGCCGGGCTGAGGATCTCGCGCACGGCGATGCCGCGTGAGGCAAGGTGATGGAGCGCGCGCGCGGAGTGCCGGGCCAGGTCGAGCCACACCGGCTGCCCGGAAGGGGCCAGGGCCGAATGCGGCAGGCAAAGGCCCAGGGCCTCGCCGACCACCTGGGTGGTGGCGGCCGTGCCCAGGAACTGGCAGCCGCCCCCGGGTGTCGCGCAGGCGCGGCAGCCCACCTCCGCCGCCGCCTCCAGCGTGATCAGCCCGTGCGCAAAGCGCGTCCCCAGCGTCTGCACCGTCCCGGCATCCTCGCCCTGGGATGGCGGCAGCGTGACCCCGCCCGGAACCACCAGCCCGGGCAGGTCCCGCAACCCGGCAATTGCCATGAGCATCGCCGGCAGGCCCTTATCGCACGTTGCCACACCGAGCACCCCGGCCCGCAACGGCAGCGACCGGGCCAGGCGCCGGAACACAATCGCCGCGTCGTTGCGGTAAGGCAGGCTGTCGAACATCCCCGCCGTGCCCTGTGTGCGCCCGTCGCACGGGTCCGAGCAAAACCCAGCAAAGGGGATGGCCCCGAGCCGGCGAAACTCCTCCGCAGCCGCCTGGACCAGCAGGCCGATCTCCCAGTGGCCCGTGTGGTAACCCAGGGCAATGGGTTTGCCGTCCGGCGCGCGCAACCCGCCCTGCGTGCTCAGCACCAGGAATTGCTCCCCCCCCGCCTCGCTCGCAGCCCAGCCCATCCCCGCATTCTGCACCAGGCCGAAAATGTCCCCGCTCGGGCTGTGCCGGAGCATCTCTTCTGTGAGCGGGAGCTTGCCCTCAGGCCCAGGCGCGTGGGTCTGGATTTCGTATATGTCCGGCGCCGGAGAATCGAGCGCCTCATCACCGAAACTGCTCATGGCGCACGATCCGACTGGCAATCACCCGAAGTCAAGCCCAAGCGATCTAGACCTTCCCGCCTTGCGGCGCTGGTCCGAGACATGGGCCTGGTTCCACTCCCGCATTGCGCTTTTGTCTCACTTGCCCAATAACTGCCCGCCTTTGGCCAAGGTTTGTTCTGTGGTTCGGCCTTGACTGGAAGCGGCGGATGCGCGCATATTGCATGCATGAGCAGGAATGTGAACTTGGACGACGAGGCGATAGCGGCCCTGGAGGCGCATCGCCGGGGCAACGAGTCTTTCAGCCGGGTCGTAAAGCGCCTGGCCCCGCCTCCGATTAAGACGTTCGGCGACCTGGAGAAGTTCCTGGACCAACTCGATGGTCCGCTGTTTTCAGAACTGGAAACGCTGAAGCGGCTGCGAAAGCGCCGGGCTGAGGGCCAAAATGCTCACTGACACGACCTTTTGGGTCGATCTGGCCCAAGAGCGGGTTGACCGCGAAGGGGGTCCGGCGCATCGATTCCTCGCACGCCACAGGACTCAGAGCCTGGAGGTGTCGATCATCACCTGGGGTGAACTTGCGGCAGGCGTCAACGCACCAGAGGAGTTGGATCGATTGCTGCGGCGCGTGCGCGTTCTGATGCTGCACCGCCAGGTGGCGTGGGAAGCGGGCCGGATCGAAAGGGAGTTGGCCCAAGCGGGTTCGCGCCTGGGCGAAAACGATAATTGGATCGCTGCGACCGCCCGCGCTTGGGGACTCCGGTTGGTGAGCCGCGACGCAGCCTTCACCCGGGTCCATGGTCTCAGTGTCGTCCCTTACTAACATGCGACGCCGGGACGGCAAATGTCCGGAGCCGGCACCCAAGCCACTTTGCGGCCAATCCAGCCGTGCCGCGGGTCACGAGGCGGTTCTGGTTGAGAATACCGATCGGCTGCCTACTTCGACAATGTTGGATTTCCTCGGAGCCAGGGGGAATGCCGTAGGGCGTGTCCCGGAGGGACAATTGAGAATAGCCCGGCGTTTCAACGCCGGGGGACCGAGAAAGAGAGAATTTTCGTCCCGAAGGGACGACTGAAAAGAGCCCTGGTTTTCAGCCGTCCCTTCGGGACGGACTGGCGCTATTGGGGCGCACACCCGGCGTTGAAACGCCGGGCTATTCTCGCATGTCCCTTCGGGACAGGGGCCAAGCCCGCTCCGGCGATCTGCCGAGTTCACCCATTTCGGGTTTCTAAGGAAATCTAACATTGTCGAACTACAAAGGTCGGACGGGCGGCAGTTGCCCCTGATCAGGCCGCGAAAATGCCGGGTCGGTGATGTGAATTGAATCGAAAAAACCATCGGGCCAGGCCTTCGGTTTCAAAGGCTCTAACACAATCGCCTCGCCGTCGTGGCGAACACCAACCGTGGTCGTGGGGATGTGAAAGCCTTTGGGCAGGCGCACGACCTGACATTCGCCTTCGTGGATGACGGTTGCTGTTTCCATAGCCGTTTACGTTCAATGTTTCTCTTACAGCACTAATCTACCACGTTTCACGCCTCCGCGTAAATCCCGTTTCCATTTCCCCTGAATGGACCGGCTTGAACCAGTGTCACCGTTGGCGCGAACGGGATGCAAAACCGACGGTTAGGAATGGGATCTGTTTCGGAGCCCAGCCGATTTTACGATGGCGTTCCCGTGTCGGAACCCTGATTTTTCAGGGTGTTTCCGTCCTCTTCTGCCAGCGTGCCATCAAGGATCTTCCTTCCCCTCAAACTGGCCGACGCACAAAAGGCTTCGATCTCCTGCCAGTCCGTCGAACCGATCAGCACCGAGACCAGCCCGATTATCATGGGGTTCCTTCGCAGCCAGCGGGCTTCAGAGGGCTTCAGCCGTCTTGTAAGGCTGTCGGCCTGGCGAGCGCGCTCACGCCGTTTGCGCTGCGCGTCCGCTCGGCGCAGACGCCGGCACTCGGGCCGGGGGCAGAAAGCCTGGTCCGCTTGGTTTCGGTAATCGGGGCTGAAGGGCTTTCCACAGGCCCGGCACTTTCGCTTTGATGCCATTCTCCGAGGAGTTTTGCGATTTTCCGGGGCTGCCGCAAGCGCGGATGGAGCGAGGGTCCAAGCCGAAGAAGAACCACGACTGAGAAGAAGGAAGAAGAGTTTTCAGCGAATTGCTCGAAGAAAATCCAGGGGAAGAAGATCCCGTTCTCAACCGCCAAGATTGCATCCATTCCGTTTCACCACTGACAAACCAGCGGCAGGCTGGAAACGGCGTGACCTCCTTTTTCACCCTATGAAGACTCGCACCAAGCGACCCGGCCCCGCACCTTGCATTTTCGCGACGGGCGCAACCAGCAGTGGCCCGCCCAGCTCGCATACGCGATCTGGCTTGCCGTACCCGCCGCGGCGCTCCGGACCCCAGGGGACCGCCGGCCTGTCCAGCCGTTGCGTTTCCAAGCCGCCCCAAAATAGCCAGCGACCAAAGGGGCTTTGCCCGTCTGGCCTCCCCGCCGTCGTCGTCGCTACGCTCGGCTTTCACCCTTCGCGCCCTTTCCGGCGGGCGGAAAGGAGAGTCAATGTGAAACCGGCATGGTGGTTCGCAGCTACGCACCTGCTGAGCGGCCTCCCAGCCCCGGGCTGGGCCGCCCGAAGGCCAGTTGCGCTCCGCCTCGAGGTGAAAAGTTATAGTTTGACCCCTCACACAGGTTGAATCGGAAGGCCGGTGGGCTTGGCCGGCAACCGGGCCGGCGAATACTTGGCCACGTGGCTGAGGTCAAGAACGCGGTGCTGCGCGAGTGTGGCGACGGTTTGCGTCCGCACGAGCGGCTGTTTCGAGGGGCTTTGACCGAAGCCGAGGCGTTGGCCTGGCAAACGTCCTATCCGGGGCTGCTTTTCCCCGTCCTTGCCCAGGAAAAGGCGCAGGCCGTGCGGGATTGGTTGGCTCGCCAGCAAGACATCCGGCGGAACAGCCTGGGAATTTGGTTCGTGGAGTAATCGACGCGCCGCCTCCTCCACCTCAGCGACGCAGGATGCGCAAGTAGAATGGTCCCGCGCAATGAGACGTTGATACAACATGCAAAACCCCCTTTATGCACTGACTGTCCTCGGGTTGGCGACCATGCTCGCACCGGCGCAGTCGGACACGCCGGCAAGCCCCTCCGGTCCCGGAGCCGCTCCCCACGAGTTGAACGGAGGCAGGCCAGAAAGGCGCCTGGCTGAGGCGCAGATGCTGGAACGGAAGGAGTTGCCCGGCGGACTGGTCCGCGAAAAGCTCCGTCTTCCCGGCTTCGATCCGGACGAGTCCGTGCCGGCCATCGCCATTCATCCGGCCGCGGGTGGACCGTTTCCAGTGGCGTTCTGCCTGCACTATTTTCGAGGCGCGAAGGAGAACCTCGAGTCCTGGTGCCGCGACCTTGCCGGCCGGGGCATCTTCGCCATCAGCCTGGACGCCCATCTCCACGGCGAACGGTCCATCGCCGGGGTGTTTCACGGCGACAACATCGCTGCCTTGGGCGAGGAGTACAGCATCTGGGTTCATCAAAGCTCCATCGCCCACACGGCGAAAGACGTCCCCGTTATTCTTGATGCCCTGGCACGGCGGCTGGACGTGGATGCGTTGCGAGTCGCCGTCACGGGGGTTTCCATGGGCGGCAGCACGGTGATGGTCCTGGCCTGGAGCGAACCGCGCGTGCGGGTTGTGGCGAGCGTGGTCGGCGCGGTGGATTTCTGGTGGGACGTGACGAAACTGCCGCCCGGCCCCGAGCAGGAGAAGAAGAAGGCCTCTTACGGCCCCCGCCTGCGCGAGTTGGTGGCGTCAATCGATCCCAGGCCTCGTTTCGCCCAAATCCCACCCAAGGCGGTTTGTCTCATCAACGGCGGTCGCGACGAGTTCATTGACCTGGAGTCCGTGCGGCGCTTCGTGGCCGACCTCGAACCGGCCTATGGAAAAGAGCGGGAGCGGTTGCGCTTCGTGCCTTTTCCCGAGGCGGGCCACGGCGCCACTGAAGCCATGTGGCAGGAAGCCCGGGAGTGGATCGTCCAGGGCCTGCAAAAGCCCAACGCCAGGCACTCTCCATGAAGGTATTTGCCAGGTCCTCACCGCGCACGGGGGCTGAGTTGGCCCGCATAGATAGCCAACCGACTGTCTCTCCGTGGGCTTGGAGGCGATAGAGACCAGCAAGATCGGGTCGAACGGGTCCCTTTGCAGAGTCGGCGACCGCATCCGAGGTCTCAAATCTCCGTCCACTTGCCGGGCACCGGCACGGGATAGCGTCCTTGCGCGTCGGCCTGGATCGGCGGCGGGCTGTCGTCCGTCATTTGGTCAATGTTCGGGCAGAACTGGAAGTTCGACGCCATCGCCTCGTCCCAGGTGATGACCTTGCCCGAATGAACCGCCGCCCGGCCCATGATGTCGGCCAGGTTTGAGAGCGCGGCGCGCTTGGCTTCGTTGTGCGGCTTGTCCTGGCGGATCGCGTCCAGCAGGTTGTCCCACTCGGCCTGCCAGGGCGTGATCGGCTCCTTGGGCGCGCGCCAGGCGATGTTGCCGCGCTCGCAACGCTGGTCCTTGAAGATCTGCACCACGCCCTCGTGAACGTTGCCGGAGAACTGCGCGGCGCATTTCGTGCCGTGCAGGTAAGTGGCGAAATCGGTGTGGCAGTTCGGCAGCCAGCGCACCACGTCGAACGCTTTCGTGCCGTCGGGGAATGTCCATTCGATGGTGAACGAGTCGAGGCCCTGGCCGCAGTCGGTGTTGTCCGCCGCGCGCCCGCCGATGCCGTGCGCGCAAACCGGATAGGCGCCCTTGAGCCAGCAAATCTTGTCGATCTGGTGGATGTTCATCTCCGCGAAGAGCCCGCCGCTCACCCAGAGGAAATCCGTGAAGTGCTGGATCTGCCAGTGCAAATCCTTCTCGGCCGGCGGACGCTTCGGCAGCCAGCCGCACGCCTGCATCCGGTAGGCCCGGATGAGCTGGATGTCCCCCAGCTCGCCGTTGCGGATGCGCTGGATGAGTTCCTGCCGGTTGCGCGAATGGCGGCATTGGAGGCCGGCGGCGATCTTGAGGTTCTTGTTCTCCGCCGCTTCGCCGGCCTTGATCACGCGCCGCACCGCCGGGGGATCGGTCGCAAACGACTTCTCCATGAAAACATTCACGCCTTTCTCGACAGCGTATTCCAGTTGTGCCGGACGAAACCCCGCGTAGCCGCACAGCATCGCCACGTTGCCGGGGCGCAGACAATCAATGGCCTTGCGCCACGCGTCGAAGCCCGTGAAGCGCCGCTCGGGCGGCACGTCCATCTGGCCGGCGTATTTCTCGGTGAGAACCTTGTGGGCGTCGGCCAGCCGGTTCTCGAAGAGGTCGGCCATCGCGATCATCTTGACCGGGCCGTTGGGCGAATCGAAGGCGTTGGCCGCCGCCCCGCTGCCGCGCCCGCCGCAGCCGATCAGCGCCAGGCGGATGATGTTGTTCTCCGCCGCGTGGACCAACGGGAGGGCCGCGCCCGCCAGCGCGGAGGCCGCGGCCAGCTTGCCGCTGCGCGACATGAACTGGCGGCGGGAAATCGGGGAAGTTGGCTCAGGGGAGGGGTTCGCCGCTTGTGTCTCAGATTCAATTTTCATTGCAGTGACCTTTTGGTGATGTGAATTGCCGCGGGTTTTGAACTGATGGCAGGAATTCGCTTTTCTTGACGCTCCGTGGTTCAGACATTCATGGTTTCCTTTGGGCCTTCTCCAGCACGCCCGGGACGGACACCGGGCGGCCACCCTGGCGCAGGCTCTTGTCGGCGGCTTCCATGAAGGCGTAGATTTCCAGCGTGTGCTCGGCGGACATCGGCGGCTGGCCGGTCTTGAAGAACTTCGCGATCTCCGCCAGCAGCGGTTCGTACCCCTCGAACTTGCCGGCGGGGGCGATGCTTTTCTCGCCAAAGACCGTTGCACCGAAGTCGGTTTGTCCCCGCAGAATGCCGCGGAAGGTTCCCACCCGGCCATCGTTCCATGTGCCCGTCACGAGGTCGGCGGTGTCGCCTTTGGCGCGGCTGACCGTCTGGCAACCGGGGCCCATGATGGTGAAAAGAATCTCGCAGCCATGGATGCCATAGTAGAACAGGCTGGGGTGCTCGGGCAGGATGGACTGGTTGTTGCTGTAGGCATCGCAGCCAAGCACACGGCCAAGCTTGGGATCGTTTGCCAGGGCGGCGATGCCGGGGCTGTAGCGGAGGGAGGAGTTCGAGAAGCACGGTGTGCCGCTCGCTCTGGCCTCGCGGAAAATCTCGATGGCCTCCGCCAGCGACGCCGCGACCGGTTTGTCAATGAACACCGGTTTCCTGGCCGCGAAGGCGGGCCGGGCCTGCCGCAGGTGCGGCCGGCCGTCAATGCTCAGCACCATCACTGCGTCCACCTTCGGTAGCATCGCCTCGATTGTGCCGCAAATCTCCACGCCCAGCTCGCGCATCCGGGCTGTGTTCTTTTCGATGTTGTCCTGGCTGAACGGGATGTCGGCGCTCGGGGCGGGGACGGCGGCCACAATCCGCAGGTCGGAGATCGGCGGGGGCGCTTTGGGGCCGTGGATGATCTGCGTCCAGGGCACCGCGTGCGCGTCCAAACCGATGATGCCTACCTTGATCGGTGCAGCGAAAGTGGAAAGCGCCGCAACGATATGGAACATCAAGAAACTTATGATCCGCTGGTTCATGGGCAGTTTTCTGCGGGGCATGGTATTTGTTCTCGATTCGCGGGTCCAGTCTGTTTTCGCAGGCACTCGACGGGTGCGGTATTCGGCCCGCGACAATCATCTGAATCGAACCTTACGATACTTAGGCCGCTCTGGACTCGCCGGCCAGCACGCTACATCCGGGAAAGTGAGCATGGTTCGCGGGCGGGGCTCATGGTGGTGGCGAATGGACGATGTGACAAGGGGACTTTGATCCCCGCTCAATCGACAGCTTTAGGTCCCGGGAAGCTCTCACAAATCCAGACTGGCAGGGCTTGCGGATGGCGCAGGCACAAGGCAGACGACTTCACCCCAACGGTGGTTGCCAAGCAGTTTGATGCCAGTGCCACGAGCTTGCCGCATGCGTCCAGGACAGGACCATCGGAGGCTCCGCTCTGTACCTCGTCATCGGCCTCGATTCAGATGGACGACAACGGCTGATCGAAGAGGCTGGCATTTCCGGTGATCCATTTCCGACTACGGATTTCCGTCGAGGAACTTGATGGAAATATCCTTGAACTGAATGTCCATCGTGAAGCCGGCGTGCATCTGGAGCGCAATCACGCCGCCCTTGAGGACAGCCTTCGGACTTTCGTCAATCAACTCTGTCATCAGGTGGCCGTTGATCTTGTACTGGACCTGGTTTCCCTGGACGATGAGGACGATATCGTTCCAATCGCCCGTATTGTGGAGCAGTTTCTTGAGGTTGTCGGCGCTTTCCGAAAGCGGGTTGTTGTGGCGCTTATTCTCGGCGTCCCAAGTGGTTTTTTCACCGCGGTTGCTCATCGTGCCGCGGCCGCCGGCAATGCCCGATTCGTCGTAGATCGAACCGGTGTAATTGCCGCCGCTATCGATGTCGGCTTGGTAGCCGCCGACGTGAAGGGTCCTCGGATTGTTGATCACCGAACGGAACTGCACGCCCGAGTTGCCGTCTGGGCTCACAAGCATCCACTTGATATGAAGCTCGAAATTGACAAACTTTTCAGGGTGCTCCTTGGAGGCGCTCAGAATGAGATCAGTCTGGACCGAGTGATCCTTGGTTTCGCTGCCGTTGATGACGCCGTTCTTGACAGACCAGTAGCCCTCCAGGCCTTTCCAGCCGGTCAGATCTTTGCCGTTGAAAAGGCTGATAAAGCCATTCGCATCGGGTTGCCCGATGGACGCCGCCACGGGTGCGGCTGCGGTGGCCGGTTTATCTTGCGCCCGAATGGAGGCGGCGCTGATCGCCAGGGCGGCAAGGGTCACGAGACAGACGTGTTTAAGAATACGTGGGGAAGTCATAGATTGTAACAGAACTGAACTGATTGGCATTTGTTTGTTGACCCGCCACCTCTTCACGTGGGGCTGCGCGGGTGAGGGAGAATTGGTCTTGTGTCCCGCTCATTCTGGTTCCAACTTGCCAGGCGGGGATGATGGTGTCAACCGGCAAGTACTGGCGTTGTTTCTGGAGGTTTTAGCCTAGCAGATGGGTGTTGGCTTATGGTGGCGGCTCACTGGGGAGCAGCGGTTGGAAGGTGCGCCAGCCGGGTGCTGGCCCTGACCGGCGGGCTGGGCCTGGGCAAGACCACCCTGTTCAACGCCATCCTGCTTATCCTCCGGGCCAAGAAGGTGCGGTGCCTGCTGTGCGGGCCCACGGGCCGCGCCGCCAAGCGCCTCTGGGAGACGACCGGCGTCGAGGCCAAGACCATCCACCGGCTGCTGGAGGTCAACCCGGCGTCGGGCGGGTTCACGCGCACGAAGGCCGACCGCTGGAGTGCGACCTCCTGGTCGTAGACGAAACCTCGATGGTGGACGTGCTGCTGATGAACAACCTGCTCCGGGCGCTGCCGCCCAGCGCCAGCCTGCTGCTGGTCGGCGACGTGGACCAACTGCCCTCGGTCGGGCCCGGCATGGTGCTCCGGCACTTAATCGAGAGCAAGGTGGTGCCGGTGGTGCGGCTGACGGAGGTTTTCAGGCAGGCGGCCCACAGCCGCATCATCACCAACGCTCACAGGGTCAACGAGGGCTTGATGCCGGAACTGGCCGCCACGCCGACCGGACGGAGCCGGAGGCCATCGCCGCCACGCTGGTCGAGATCGGGACAAGTTGCAGCAAAGTTGTGATCGCGGATGGGGTCGAACCGGAACTTGGCCGGGATGCGCGTCCTGACGATGTCGAGGCCGATGCGCAGGTCCACGACTTGGGCTGTGGGGGCGGGGCAGTCTGTGGCTCAGGCGGCGAGAGCGAGGAGGCAGGCTGCGAGGGGACACCCGGCTCCGGCGCGGTGGTGGGGGGCCAACCGCCGGGAGGGGTGTTGCTGGCGGTGGAGGGACGGCGGGGGCAACGCTGGGCGGCTTGGCGGGCTCGACTGGCCGGGGCGCCGACGCTGGCGGGCTGGGTTTTTCCCCGTGAGGTCAAAAAACTCGGGTGGAAGTCTAAAGGTATTGTTGATCTCGGGGGCACGCGGCCCGGCAGGGCAGTGCGCTGACGCCGCCCCAATGAACCACGGACTCTTAGCAGCATTACCCTGCGCCAGCCCGCTAAGCGCTCGGGCCTTTGGGTTGTTGGCACAACTTGACCCCAGCTCTATCGGCGCCAGAGAGCGACTCGCTGCCCAAAGCACCTTACGCCGCTTTGCGATAGTAAAACTGCAGCAAGCCGCCCAGCCGCTGGGACTTGGCGATGGGTGGGTAGCGAAAAAACCCATCCCTCAGCGGCCCGGTTGATTTTCCACCGCGGGCTGCCAGATTTCTCACCGATGTTCTATTTGCTGTCGCTGGTCGTCCGCACGTTCGGCTCCGGCCTTCAATCTCGCCGGGAATTGATGTTGGAAAACCTGGCCCTCCGCCATCAACTGGCCGTGCTCCGGCGCTCGGCCCCCAAGCCCAGGCTCAGGCGTTCGGATCGGCTCCTCTGGGTGCCGCTCCGGCGATTCTGGTCCAAGTGGAACCAGTCGCTGGTGCTCGTTCAGCCTCGGACCGTTGTCGGTTGGCACCGCCTGGGTGTTCGCTTGTTCTGGCGATGGAAATCTGGGGCTCGCGCCGGGAGGCCCTCCCTGGACAGGGAACGGGTTACCCTCATTCGCCAAATGTGGTCGGGCAATCCCAACTGGGGCAGCAAGCGCATCCAGGCGGAGTTGGCCAAGCTGGGCCTCCACGTCTCGGATTCGACCGTGCGCAAGTATCGTCCCAAAACGCGCCGCGACCGCCGCGACCAGAGTTGGAAGAGCTTCCTCCAGAACCACGCCAAGGAGTTGGTTTCGGTGGACTTCTTTACCGTCCCGACGGCCACCTTCCGGGTGCTCTACGTCTTTCTGGTGCTTGCCCATGAGCGCCGCAAGGTGCTCCATTTCAATGTGACCGATTCACCCACGGCTCCTTGGACTGCGCAGCAACTGACCGAGGCCTTTGCCTACTCCAGTCCGCCCCGCTACCTGCTCCGGGATCGCGACAGCATTTATGCCCTGGAATTTCAGGCTCGAGCCACCGCTTTGGGCCTGGAGCAAAAGCTCATCGCGGCTCGCTGCCCCTGGCAGAATCCTTTCGTTGAGCGCCTCATTGGCTCCATTCGGCGCGAGTGCCTGGACTCCCAGATCGTGCTCCATGCCCGGCACCTACACCGGGTGCTGTCCGAGTATTTCGAGTATTACCATCGCCACCGGCCTCATCGGGCACTGGAACAAGATTGTCCCGAGCCGCGCCCGGTCGAACCGCCGGAACAAGGCAGGATCATCGCTCTGCCTCAGATTGGAGGTCTACACCATCGTTATACGCGAGTGGCTGCCTGAGGCGGGGCGTTACCCTGACCCTGACTCAGCCCGGAGAAAGCTCTTGAGAGCCCGTCGGGCGACTGGCCCTGCTGCCGGTGCGGGCATCGGGGTCTCGACGCAAATGCAGCCCAGGGGCGAATGATGCCCACTTTAACCAAAACCGCTTCTCCAACAGACCCAGACCACCTACTCACCACCCTGCTACCAAGTTTCTGCCTACCAAGTTTCCGCTACCCACAGGTTGTAGCAAGTTTGTAGCAAGGC
Source organism: uncultured bacterium (assembly GCA_963749495.1). Lineage (GTDB taxonomy): Bacteria > Verrucomicrobiota > Verrucomicrobiia > Limisphaerales > UBA8199 > CAVQND01. Next base: position 40,265 of record CAVVMW010000005.1, on the reverse strand, counting down.
TCGGCGGGCGTGTTTGAGGGGCGTGAACATTCTTGGAAGTCGCCACATTCGACCAGCAACTCGCCAGACTGAGGCCATCGGCGGTCGAGCGGCCTAAGGGCCCGCCCGATGACGAATGCCGGATTCCGCTCCCAATGAGACGGGCCAGCAACTGGCAAGGCAATGGAAACGCGGCCGGAACCTTGACATCCCGGCCGCTCTTCCGCTAATCGCTGGGGGTGTATGCGATGTGGCTCCCGGTTGGTTGTCGGATTCGGACTAGGTCTGTTGGCCTCCATGATGGCGGCGCTGGGTGCGACGGACCCCATCCCTGAATCGCAGCAGGCGGCGCTGGTGTTGAAGATCCTCGACGCCTACCATGGCCCGCGTCCCGCCGAACCGCCCAGGAAACTGCACCTGGTCTATTTCACGCCGGCGGACCGTGAGCCCGCGGCCAACTACGAGCAGCGTTTGGACGCCATTATCGAAGACGTGCGCGCCTTTTACAGGGACGGCATGAGCCGGTGCGGGTTTGGGCCGAGGACCTTTGCCTTGGCGCGCGACGCCGACGGGAAGCTCGTTTTCCATCTGGTCAAAGGCAAGGAGCCGGAAGCGGCCTTCCCGCGGTGGATAGGCCGGAACGGAGGCAATACAGGCGCACCGGAAGGCGGCGACATGGTCAAGCGGGACTGCCGTCCGGTGCTCGAGGCTGCCGGGATCTCTTTCGACCGCGAGACCGTGCTCATCTTCTGTCACCTGGCCACCTATGATGAGAAGGCCGGCACCTTTCGGCATCATTCGCCCTATTTCGGTGACTGGTCGGAGCAGGCTGGGTTGTGCTTTGCCGCGGATTGGGCGAACCAGGACCTGGCAAACCTCACGCGGAAGCAACCCCGGCTGAACGACGGCGAGTATGGCGACATGTCGCTGGGCAAGCACACCACCATTTTTCTGGGCGGCATCGCCCACGAACTGGGCCACGCGTTCCGGCTGCCTCATTGCGGCGAGCGCTGGGATGAGAAGGCCCTGGGCACTTCGCTCATGGGCGCGGGCAACCATACCTACCGCGAGGAGCGCCGCGGCGAAGGCCAGGGGTCATTCCTGACCATGGCCAGCGCCATGCGGTTGGCCGCCCATCCCGTGTTCAACGGGTCGGACAAAGGGCAGGCCGAAAACGGCCGGCTCGAACACTGCAGTTTGTCTCTCTCCACGAACGTGACACGAACCGACCTGGCCGGCAAGCGCGGCGCGCTTCGCCTCGAAGGGACGGTGACCGGCACGCCCCCGATTTACGGGATCATCGCTTATTTCGACAGCCTGCACGACGGCGGGTATCGCGCGCCGACGGCCACATCCGTGCCCGATGCGCAGGGCCGTTTCGCCATCGAGATCAGCGACCTGGCACCTTGCGGCAACGGGGATTTGCGCGTCGAATTCTGCCATGTCAACGGCCGCGTCTCCGAACAGCGCCTGGGGTTCGCCGTCACGCCGGAAGGCCGCGTGGACCTCTCCCAGTGGGAACTTCGCCGAGACCTGGAACCGGTGGCCTCCGCGGTGGCCGACGGGCACGCCGAGGCCGCCCGCGCCGCCGTGCAGGCACTGGAAACCCGCTCCGTGCCGGAGTCCACCAGGGAAATCGCGCGCAAGCTCGTCGCCACCCTCGCCTCTGAGGCCAGGCCCATCCCGGCCACTGCCCCAGCCGAATTCACACGGCTGGCTTTGGGCGAGGCCCAACCCGCATCCGCGGAGGTGGGCTGGCTCCAGCCCGCCGCCAACCGCATCCCCAGGAATGACGAGATCCCGTCTCCGCTGCTGGATTCAGGAAGAGTCTATGCCACCGGCCTTTACGCGCATTCACCTTCCCGGTATGTCTTCGATTTGGGCGGCAAATGGAGGAAGTTGCGGGGCGAAGCCGGCTTGCACACGATGCACCAACCGCACGGCTCGGTCGTGTTCATCATCAAGGCCGATGGCAAAGAGGCCTTCCGTTCCCGCACCATTCGCGGCTCGGCCAAAGCCGCCTATGACATCAATGTGGCGGGTGTGAAAACGCTGGAACTCATCGTGCAGAAGGCCTCGCTGTTCAATGGCGGCAACTGGGGCCTGTGGCTCGAAGCCCACGCTTTTCCGGTAGCGGCTCTATTCAACCACTCGCCACCCCTGCCCTGCCAGATCATACTACGCCTATCAGCTTTCTCATCAACGTTATGCTCTGTCCGAAATTCAAGTGGTTATCGTTCTGGCCTGTTTCTTGCGCGGCGATGGGCCTGCTCGTCGTTGTTGCGCCCGCCGATCCGTTAGCGCAGACCCGGGAATTGGGGGACCGCCCTCGCGGGGCCAGGGCGTCTCACGAAGCGATTGCCTTGAGCTTCCGCCCGGTCGCAGTGGAGCAACTAGCCGTCGGCAAACCGAAGAACCAGTGGCTGAAGGCAAAAACCGTTCAGTTCTGGCCCGTGCCAAAGGTCCACGAGGATGATTGCCGTCAGCAACCGGCTGTCATCCACCTCTTCGTTGATCCAACGGATAAGGGCGTTGACATGGGCGGCGTTTACGGATTCCTGGAGGATCATTCGGTGCTTTACGATCTCGGAAGTGACCCTTTCGGAAATGTCTGCTCTTACGGGGTTGTGGGCGTTCGCATAGCTACGGCCAAGCTCACAACTTGGGATGCGGAGGAGGTCGTCCTGGAGGGGGGCTTAGGGGCGGCGTGCGACTTCACGGAAATCCTTGGGTTTGATCCGCGGAGGAAGCAGTGGGTTCGCCTGTTGACGATGTATGGAACTCCGCAGCGCGTAGCCACTTATGGGGGCGACTGGGTTATTTTCGAGCAGTCTCCTGGTGAGCTGCCGCCCTGGCTCAATATCTACCGCTGGTCAAACGACCATTTCGAGCAGGCCGAGGTAGTGCAGGACACGGGTGACGGGGGCGCCGAGTTTCTGGAGGATAAGGGCACGATTAAAACCCAACGTTACGACGCCAAAGGCAGGACCGTCGCCAGCCATTATTGGCGGTATGACAATGGCAAACTCATCCTGGTTAGAGCCAAGGAGCGCAGTTTCCTCTTTCGCAAGGGCGTGTTCGGGCATTGATCGGTGAGCCCCTCGGGCAAGTTGGCCGCGTCCGACTGTTGTTGACCTACTCTCAGGGCCAAACTGGCGCGCCCAGGTCGTCGTCCCCGGCTCCGGCGGCGCCCAAGGCCTTCAGCTTCCACTAGGCCCCGATCTTCTCGAGCACGAACTTGCGGGTGTTGCCCTCGCCACCGAGGTAAACGTCCAGAATCGCCTGATCCGGGGGAGTCAGTTTTTGACTAACCAAGTAGAATGCGCCGGATGGGCTGAGCGAATCCGCAATGCTCCTGGTCGAGGCTGCGATCTCATCCGCTGGGGAGCCATGCTCGACCCCCACCCAGTCTTCGCGGGTCATTCTCCTCTTCGCCTCCGGTGTCACACTGGCGGCCGGGAGGTTTATGTCGCCCCGGCTCATGGCGCAGAGGGCCGTTTCAAGGGCAGAGGCGGGATCGGCGTAGCCGGCGAAGGCGAGTTGCCCCTTTGGCCAGTGCGCGAGGATGACAGCGCAGATTTCCTCATCACCGAATTGGAGAAGGCCTGGTGGCGCGAGTTGGACGCCCTCGAATCCTGGCCCGACGCCAGCGCCGCGCAGACCGATGCCAGTAAACTCGCAGCCGCCCATAAAATCCACCTCGATCTGCTCTGCCACGACCGGTGCTTGCTGGATCTGGCCCCGTTCCCGCCAGCCGGCCACCCGACGGCCAGCACATTCGTGGCCGATCCTAAATCACCACCGGTTGTGGCTCCTGCTCCAGTCGCGCCTGGCGCCAAATCCACGCCAGCCGCACACGGCCCAAGCCCTCTAAACGCTCACCAAGGTCAGTTCGGCGAAGTTGATCGGTCCGCTGTCACATCCAGGCCGGTGGGTCGTCCGCGTTGCAGCAGATGCCGATGACCCTTGCGATCTTCTCGGGAATGCGTTTTTCCTTCAGAGCGTCACGCACGAGTTGTTGCTCATACGCGTGTAGCTCTAACCATGCACCGAGGGGCTCGGGACCAAATGCTTGCCCAAGCTGGCCACCCTCGACTGCGGCATCGAAAGCACTTGTGCCGTCATTAGACTTAACTCCAAGAAGCTGCCCTATCTTGACTTCTCCCCTGATCTGGGCGAGATGTCCGTATGCGGCTACATAATGTAGGGCCGTCCAGCCATGATCGTCCTTTGCCGCCGCGAGTTGCTCGGCAGTAACCCCTCCTTGAACCTGGTCGCGATGTGGCACCTCTCGAGGGTATGCGCTTGGTTTGCTCAAGTGCCACTTGGGCTGGCGCTTCTCGACGGTGCCTGACCCCCACATTGCGGATACGTCCTTTGGGGCAGCAATGTCGGCCTTTTTGAACTCGTTCGCAATTCGCAGCAGGGAGCTGAAGTCCCACTGGAACATTAGCCGCTCTTCTGCTATCGTGCCGGGTGCGATCGTGATACTCTCATTTAGAAGTGCTGAGCTGATCGGATCTGCTGTCATTTCAGATTAGCCTCCGAGTTGTATCTTTTGGTTATTATGTATAGCAGCAGTGTCGGCTGGTTTTTTAACGCAGGCGTGAGGAGCGGGGATGATTCGCGAGTGCAGGCAGACCCGCGCTTCGGCAATCGATGCGCGTTTTCGGGTCTGCCGCTTATTTACTATAGGCGTCACTCGATCGCGAGCCGGTGTAGCACGTTGCGCGCCAGAGAGAAGCGCCTGCCCTTGAGAGACGTAGGTGCGTGCCACCTCGAAAAGGGATGGCCGGTCCACTTCGGGGTCGGTCACTTGCGTAGCAACCATGATGACCTGTGGGCGGGGGCTGCAGGTCTTCGCCGTGATACCGATGGCGCGTAGGTGGGCCAGCATCTCGAGGACGTTGGCAAACGCGTTGATCGAGAGGACGTTCACCGTCAACGCAACTGCCAGGCACGGAGGACATTTTAGAGCGCAGGCGCGGTGAAATATCGAAGGCGGCCTAGCCGACTACTGAATTGTCATCGCCGGAGAGTTGCTTGAAAACACAGCTTCGAATCGTCGTTCGGTGTGGGGACAGGTGTCCTGTATTGAGACAGTGGCGAGGCAAATCTGTGATCGCGGAGTGGCAGGCGCAGGCCCCGCCAGGAGGAGAGTCATTTGGCCAGCAATTCGCAAACCCACCGGAACGCCGTCTCCTGGAAGATTTCGGTCTGGGCTTTGCCCGGAGACATTAAGAGCGCTTTTTGCATGGCATCCTCCGGATCGGCCATGTTTGACGTGGTGCAGAGGCCCGCAAGAAAGGCATCGCGCTCCGGCCCGTCCGGCAACCCGTTAGCCCATTCGAGAGCGTCGCGATCACTCTCTCCCGGCGCTGCCCAGCTTTGCATATCTTCTTCCGCAAGCCCGTATCCGAATTTTATCAGGAAAAGGGCATATCTCCAAAGGGCGGGCAATTGGTGGCCCGGCACGCCCGCCTCTGGAGCGAAGCCAACTCGCAGCAGGCGGAGCTCAGGAGAATGCGCACCAGCAACGCGGAGTGGGATCTCATGGGCGGAGCTTCCTGGTTTGATCTGTGGTGAACATGGGCCTGCGCGAGCCGCAGACGAAGGACCAATACCTCGAGGTCATTGACCAGTTCATCCACGAGACGTTCAAAATCGAGCAGCGGGACGGCATTTACGCCTTCCTGATGCCCTGTGCCAAGGCCCGGCCTCACAGGGTGAAGCCGGTGCGGAGCCTGTGCATCCATGGCGAACTCGCGCTGATGATGGGCGCCCGGCGGATGGTCCAGGAGGAGCCCGCCTATAGGCCGCCCATGACCGAGTGGCTGAACCTGATCGAGCAGCGGTGGCGCACCAACCCGCTCATCGTGGTAATTTTTGCCCATCGGGGGCAGCCTATAGGGTGAAAGACGAACGAGGGCGATTTCGAGTCTGTTGCGCCGGTTCGCGAGCCGGGGGGGCCAGCCGGCGCTTGCAGTAGTAGTGCGCCGGCACATGGATCTGGTCTATGCGACTGCACTCCGGGGACGGTGCATGTCAAACTCGCCCATCTCGTTGGTCACTGCCACCAGATCCGTGCCCCTCGGCGACGAATCCCCGCGTAACTGCCTTCGAGGGCAGTTTGTTCGACTGAGGCAATCGCGGTCGACACCGGCTTTCGGTCGGCTCGGATAACGCGCCTGAAAAGAACGTGGCTGCGCACGGCGGATTGGTGACCGCCTTGGGCTCAACGTGGCCTTCCAGCAGCCCTTTGCGCGTGTTGACCCGGTTGAAGCGGGCCGGTTCGAACGCCTTGGTCAGGGCCAACACCTCCAACTCGAGAGCAGACACATGCTTAATTGGCGGATGCTCTTCTGGATGAAGAACGTCGGGGCGGTGTGCCCGCTTCGGCGAACGTCGAGCTCGGGGCTGCTGGTCCATCCGGGCCGAGGGCTTCGTGCCACGATGAGGTGGCATTACAGCATCGGCTGGTGGGTCGGCCTGGCGGGTTCAATGGGATCTGGGCGACCGTTCTGTCCAAATCGGGATCCACTCCGAAGCCGAAGGCACGAAGATGCCAAGCTATGGCACATCACGGCGGGGGATTAAGTTGGATACGCTCAGGTCCACGCCGCGTGGCGTAGGGACGTTCGGACCGAGAAGTGAAACAAGGAATTAGCACAGAAGACGACAATGGGACAAGAAAAGTGTGCCCTCCTGCAGAACTCAGAATGTTCTGGAAAGGTATGAACGTCACTGCGCGTGATCGCGAGCCTGGCCAAGCCGCTGGCCGAGCGCGCATCCCAAAGGGGGCAGACGAGTTGGTAGCCAAACGAAACATATATGAGCAAAAGCACAAATCGAATGAAAACTCTAAAAGTCACATCCTCTGCGGGGAAAAAATACGGGCACGTGCCCGGTCATAACTACCACGACGTAGACGTCACGATCTCGCGCACGCGTCCGGACCGCTGGACTATCGAGATCGTGGAAACATGGGGTGGTTGCCAGGGCCACGACGAAGAACACGGCCGCAAGACCATCATGGCGCGTGGTCGCACGTTGGAGGCAACTGTAGAGGAGGCCGCCCGGAGAGCCGAAGCGGCCGAGCTTGACCGGTCTTACACGACACAGGCCCTCTCGTGCGCAGAGGCCGGGGCCGCTGAGGAGGAGGAGGAGGCCTTGGAGGAAGAAACGATTGGCTGTGCCACGGACCTTTCAAAGGTGTTTACCGAGCACCTGATCGCTGAGATCCGTTCCCGCGGTGCCACCTCTGTTTAATAATTCTGAAATCCGACGTATGAACAGCAACCTCAACACCAGCGAAGCGATATGGGACTGACGATTTATTACCAACTGGCGACCACTGGAAACGAAGCCCACTCTCGCAAGCTCGTGCGGCAGCTTCATCAGGCGGCGCTCGATCTGCCTCTTAAGCATGTTGGCGACATGACCGAATTTCGTGGCGACGAGTGTGATTTCAGGCGGCTGGCCATCGACGCGCCGCATCGCTGGCTGCTGATTCAGGCGCGTGGCCGCATCGTGCTTCCAGTCAAACCGCGGGAGAAACGCCTGGGCATCACCCGTGATCCTGTGCGTGTTCTGCCCCAGCACGTGATCGCGTTTGAGACGGACTCGGGCGACGGGTGCGAACCGGCCAACTTCGGGCTTTGCCAGTTCCCCAGCGAGGTTTTTGACCCGACATTCGGGAAGCTCCGGACCAAGCTGCGAGGCTGGTCATGGGGTTCCTTCTGCAAGACGCATTACGCCAGCGACCCGCGCTACGGCGGGCTGCCAAATTTCCTGCGCTGCCACTTGGGAGTGGTTGCGCTCCTGGACGAGGCCAAGAAGCTCGGTTTTCTGGACGACGTGAGCGACGATGGCCTATTCTGGGAAACGCGCAGTCTGAAGCGGTTGACTAAAGAGGTGGGTGAGCAGAGCGCAATGCTGGCCGGCCTTCTCGTCGCATTGCGGGAGGCAGTGGGCCATGCGTCGGACGCTGCGGCCAGTCTGGAAGCGCCCATCGCCCGGTATCCGAATTTCGAGCACTTGGAGGCGGAGGGCCAGCGGTTGCTGCCGGAGCAGTTGAAGACGGTGCTGAAGGCGCTGACGCGATCCAACCTGCCCCGAGGGGGTGCTCGCTAAGGTCACCGGCCCGGCGGCCCGCCCCGGGACGTGCCGCGGGCCGTCGGGCGAACAATGCCGTCACATGCGTCTCTCGCGACACTACCCTTGGCCCAGCGCGTGGCGAAGTCGTGACCGCAGAGGTATTCCCCCGCCGCGAACGATTCCGCCTCCACGCCGTTCGCGACGTATCGATCCACATGGTGGTGGAGGACGGATTCGCCCAATCCGCGCGAGCCGCTGTGAACCAGCACCACGAGTTGCTGCTTGCCCAACCCGATTTTCTTGAATTCGTCAGGGTCGAGGACTTTTTCGACCGCCTGCAACTCGGCGAAGTGATTTCCACCTCCGATCGTGCCGAACGCCGAATCAAATTCCGTGGAATCGAGCCGTCGTTCAGTGAGGAAGTCGCCGACGGATTGCTCCCACGGGTGCTTGTTCGAGCGTTTCTGTGCGTGACAGGCACAAAGGAGAGTGCCAGCCTGTGCTGACGAAGCGCTCGGAGTCCAAATGACGACACGTCGGCCAACCAGTTCGCGGCAGCCAACGCCGGGGGATCCCACGCGTTTCTGCTCGGCGCCGTCGCCCCGGCGTGGCTGCGCTCATCGTTATGCCCCGTGCGCATGAACGCCCTCGAAGTGTCAATTAACGGAAGACGCATCGGGATTTATGTGCCGCCCGAAGGTTCCACATTTGCGGCAATGGTTGGAAATGTTCCCCGCACTTACACGCGGGCGCACATCATGACAGGGAATGACACTGAAAGCTGGCAGTGGCAGCTCCCGAATATTAAGCCGGGCCAACGCATTTCCTTCCGGCTGGTCAAGGCCCCGCCGGGCTCCGGTGTCCCCCCGCAGTTCGTCCGCCCACGAGATCCTCGGGAGGTTGAGGAGAACAGGAAAGAGGCGAAAAAGCTATATGCGAAGGCAAAGAGAGAAATGGCTGCCAGCCGGCGGAAAAAGGCATAACCTGCCGGGTGCAGGCGGCGCCGGTTTTTCGTCTCTGTTTGCAGTCGATGGGGGAGGTTGGGTTATCACCACGCCGGCTATGATAAGCTCTATGCCAGCAGTTCCTGGATTTCTTCCCAGCTCAAGGAGCCGACGAAGGCTTCTTCACCGCCGAGGGTGGCTTGGATGACCTCGCGCTTGCGGTTTTGCAAGGCCAGGATCTTCTCTTCCACGGTGTCGCGGGCAATGAGTTTGTAGCTGGTGACGACCCGGGTCTGCCCAATGCGATGGGCGCGGTCGGTGGCTTGGTCTTCCACGGCGGGGTTCCACCAGGGATCGAAGTGGATGACGGTGTCGGCGCCGGTCAGGTTCAGGCCGGTGCCGCCGGCTTTGAGGCTGATGAGGAAGACGGGGATGGCGCTGTTGTTCTGGAACCGGGCCACGACGGCGGCGCGATCCACTGTCGAGCCGTCGAGGTAGCAGAACTCGATGCCCTCGGCGGTGAGCTTCTCCTTGAGGAGCGCCAGCAGGGAGACGAACTGGCTGAAGACTAGCGCGCGATGGCCGCCGTCGATGATTTCCTCGAGCAGTTCGTCGAAGACCTCGAGCTTGCCGGAGGCGTTGGCTGGGTCCACGCCTTCGAGTTTGAGCAGGCGCAAATCGCAGCAGACCTGCCGCAGCCGCAGCAACGCCTTGAGGACCATCATCCGGCTGCGGGCTTGTCCAGAGGCGTCCGCCGCCGCGTCGAGAATCTCCTTGCGGCCGGCCTTGATGACCTGCTGATAGGCGCTGCGCTGGTCGGGAGTGAGTTCGCAGAATGACACCTGCTCGATCTTTGCGGGCAGGTCGGCGGCGACTTCCTTTTTGAGCCGGCGCAGCAGGAACGGACGCAGCCGGCGCGCGAGCCGGGCCTGGGCGGAACCGTCCTTCTCGCGCGTGATGGGTAGTTCGTAGCGCTCGCGGAAGTCCTGCGCCGTCCCGAGGTAGCCGGGCATGAGGAAGTCGAAGATAGACCACAGGTCGAGCACGGAATTCTCGAGCGGGGTCCCGGTCAGCACCAGTCGCTGTCGCGCCCGCACGGATTTGACCGCCTGCGCGTTTTGGGTCTGTCGGTTCTTGATGTGCTGGGCTTCATCGAGCACCGCGATGCCGAATTCCAACTCCCGGTAGCGTTCGGCGTCTCGGCGGATGAGGGCATAGCTGGTGACCACCAAGTCGCTCTGCGGTATTTGGGCGAAGGCGGCATGCCGCTCGGGTCCGTGCAGGGCCAGGACCTTGAGGGATGGGGTGAACTTTTTCGCCTCGGCGACCCAGTTGAAGACGAGGCTGGTGGGACAAATCACCAGCATCGGGGCGCCGCCCGGTTCCTGGCGGCGGACGTGCCGGACGAAGGCCAGGGTTTGGACCGTTTTGCCCAGGCCCATTTCGTCGGCGAGGATGCCGCCGAAACTGTTGTCGCGCAGGAACCGCAGCCAGGCCACGCCCTGCTTTTGATAGGGCCGGAGCACAGCGTCGAGGTCCTCGAGCGGCGGGCATTCGAGCTTTGTCTCGCCGCGTTGGCGCGCGGCGCGCTCGCGCCAGGCCGCCGGGGCTGCCACCCGCCAACCGGCCTGCTGCCGCAGGGTAGCGTCCAGAAAACCGGCCTGGGCACTGCTCAGGCGGTAGCCCTGGCCGTGCTGCTCGGGGGCGCAATCGCGCAGCACCTCCTGCAATTCCTCGACGGCCCCCGTATCGATGAGCGCCATCCTGCCGTTTTTGAGCCGGGTGTGGCTCTGGCCGGAGAGGAGCAGGCGCTGGATGTCCGCGGCCGAAAACGTTTGACCGCCGCTGGAGGCAAACACCACGCCCAAATCGAACCACTGCACGCCTGAGGGCGTGACTTGGAACTGCGGCTCGATACGTTCGAGGTTGTGGGTGGCGCTGCGTTCGAGCCGTTCCTCGAGCGTCACACTCCACTCGCGCTGGAGCTTGGGGAACTCGCGGGCGAAGAAATTGAGCACGGCATTCTGCCCCAGGAGTTGCAGTCTCCCCTGTGCGTCCGGTCCGGAGAAGCCGCTGCGCTGCAAACGGGCCAGCGCCGCGCGCTCGGCGCCGAGGTCGCGCGTGGAATAGCGCGTCGGCGCGTCCGGGTCGGGCAGCCAGACGGTCTCGCCTGGGGCCGTTACGCCCAGGGTCATGATGCGCGGACCATAGCCGCACTGCAGCAGGCCGGTGAGTTGCGCCAGGCCACCCCTGAGTTCCAGGAGGAAGCGCGGCGCCTGTGGTTCTAGCGTGAAGTTCTCGAGTTTGAAATTGGCTTCCACTTCGCCGGCGGCCAGCAGTCGTGGCCAATCCTGGCTGAGGAGGAGCGGGACCTGGGAGCGAGGCACTCGAGCCGGGGCCTGGAACAGGTTGCGCAGCATCGAAGACGGCGGGGCAGACGTGATGCCAGCCCCACTGGACGGCGGCAGGCCGAGCGGTTGGAAGGTGGGGTGTTGCCAGGCCCAGTCTTCGAGTATTGCCAGGGAGGCCGGTTTGGACTTGAGGGCAAGGACGATCTCGCCGTTTCCTTCGAGGGTCGCGCGTATGGGCAGGTGGAGCGGCGTCCGGGTGATGGTGACCTCGGTGGCTTTGCCGAGCGTCACGTTTGGATGACCTGCCAGCGCCGGGAGCAGCGAGGCGAGGTCCTTGACCGGGAGCTGGAGCACAGCGGGCGTTTCGCCGCCGGCCAGAGTTTCGAGCCGCTCGAGCACCACGGTGTCCCGGGGGGAAAAGGCATAAGTCCGTCCTCTCGGCAGCGCGCTCAGCGGGCAGCGTCCGCCGCTCCACTTGGCTTCGAGCACCAGCATCACTTTGCCGCGCGCCAAGGCCTGGTCGAGGTTGGGCGGGAGAATGATGAAGAGCTCAGCCGGTTGGCCCGCGGCATCCCGTTCCAATGCCGGGGCGCGCCTGGGGGCGGGCGCTGAGGCCCCGGCGCTCGCCGAGGAGCGCGGCGGGGCAGGGGCTGCTTGAGGTTGCTGGGCCTTGAGCCAATGCAAGCCGACCCCCACGACGTGAGCGCAGATCTTTCCCCATTCGCGCGCCTCGCGGCAGGTGCAGAGGTTCTCGAGGTCGATGTCGCTGTGGATCACAATCGAGGCGCGGAAAGACACGCCGTCGGCCTGGACCACCCCGCGCAGCAACGGCGCGGCCCAATACGAACTGAGCACCTGCCCCTGCGCCAGGTAAAGGCGCGCGCGTTTCATCACGTCCCAGCCGGCCGCCTTGCTCAGCAGCGCCTCTGTAAGTTCAACTGACACCCGCACCAATATGGAGGCCCCCGGTCAATTGCCAACTGCCAATCGAGGCCGTTTCCTGCGAGTCGTTGCACATTCCGGTTTTCGTCACAGCCGCTCCCCACGCGAGCTTTCGAACTGCGGCGTTCCCGGTGTCCGCCACATAAATACCGCCGGCGCTGTCCACGGCGAGGCCACGCGGGGAGTAGGAGTGAGCGGCGCTGCCCGGGCCGTCGGCAAACGCAATTCCATTCTCGTTTCCCTCACGGCCAGGGACGCCCGCGATGGTCATGGATCAAAGTGTCCGTCCATTCCGAGGCCGTCGGTTTTGCTTCCTCGCAGCTTCTCAATGGTGATAGCCTGCTGGCCATGAACCACGCTCCCCCTTTCCTTCGATCCCGCTTGGAACAAATCCTCCATGGCCGAGCCCCAAAGACTGGCTTGACCCGCCAATACAAACCTTCCTGCGGAGGCTCCCTGAGCCTGTCTCCCCGATCGAGGACGCTCGTGAGTTGGGCCTGGGCTACGCTGCTAGCCGGGGCGGCTCTCGCTCAACCCACCAACCCGGCCGAACCGAGGGCCGCGGCCAGCCAATGGCGCAGCCTCGATTACATCGTGGTGACCCCCAACGGCCCGGCCGACGGCGGGGATTTCGGGCCCGGCACGCCGGGCACCAAAACCTCCGGCCTCCAGGAGGCCTTCAATCGCGCGCACGAGGAGGTCAGAGACGTTTATATCGTGGGGGGCGGCAACAACTCTATGCTCCAGAAGGGCGTCAGCTATCGGCTCGACCAAACTCTGCGCATTCCCTGGATGCAGGATTGGCGCCTGGACGGGGGCGAATATGTCCTGTTTTACACCGGGGAGGAAGGCGACGCCGTGGTCATTGACAGCCAGATGAACTCCCGGCTCAAGTTCGGCCTCATTGCCATGCAGAAATCCGACGGCGCGGTCGTCCGCCTTGCCCCCACGACCAAAGGGCCTGACAATTTCGCCTGCTGCGTCGCCAGCACCTTCGAGTTCAACGGCCTGGTCGGCGCCGGCGACGTGTGGGGCAAGTCCTCCCAGCAGAAGAGCACCGGGTTGCTCTTCGACACCACTCACGCCGGCATCAGCGGAAACCGGATTTTTATCCTCGAGGTCAACGCTTGCCGCGTCGGGGCTTGCCTGATGCAAGGCTCGCATAACAACCTGGTCGAGGCCCAGTGGATTCACCTGACCAATCTGGGCATCCAGCTCGGCGACGCCAGCGCGCCGGAGGTGTCGGGCAATCGAATCATCGCCGGCATCAGCGGGGACATCCCCCACACCACCGGCGTCCGGGTCTTCGGCAATCGCAATTCGCTTTGGCTCGACGTGCTGAGCGCCGATCCGGAGCGCGGTTTGGTGATTGAGGAACCGGCCCATGACAACCTCATTCTCAGCGCCGGCCTGGCCGGCGGATTCACCAATATGGCCAAGCGCCCCACCAACCGACTTATCGCTCCATCTGCCCCGGAGACCGTTGCCACGCCGACCGTCCCGGCCTCCGGCCAGGAAGTGGCCAACCGCAACCTCGGGCCGGTCCAGGTGCAAATCCTCACCGCCGGCAAGGTCCTGGAATGGACACAGACGGATGCGAAAGGACAAAGCTGCGCCCTCCGGAGCGGCCTCACCCCGGGCCAAACCTTTATCCTCAATCCGGGAGACAAAGTCCGTTTCGCTTACGAGGAAGCGCCAAGCTGGTCGTGGAAGGGGTTCTGAGCCAGAATTGAGACGCCTGTCTTTTTTCATTTCTTCTCCATTGACAAAAAAGACAAAAGTCTAGATAATGGGGTCAGTCTGGGGACGGGCGCGGAATTTCCAGTCCCTCTGCAGGAGCATTTTTATGAGAACATTTCGTTTGCCGCCGGCGGAGCGAGACGTGCTGGCCTGCGTTTATCGGCTGCCTGAGGCCACGGCGCGTCAGATCCGGGAGAGCCTCCGCGGTTATCGGCCCATGGCCCATGGCTCGGTGCTCACCTTGTTAAAGCGCCTGGAGGCCAAGCGGTTGCTCGCGAGGAAGAAGGGCCCGGTGGGCAAGGCCTTTGTCTATCACGCCACTCGACCCCGGAAATCCACGTTCACCCACTTGCTCGCTGACCTCGTGCATCGGGTATTCCAGGGGGACCCCGTTTCATTGGTGGCTTCGCTCTTCGAAACCCGGCCCCCCACGGGCCAAGAGGTGGAGAAGCTCCGGACCATGTTGGATGAGTTACGCCGTCAGAACCGCCCAGGAAAGGAGAACCGAAAATGAATACGCTCGCCGACCTGTTGAATCAGCTTTCGCCAAGTTGGTGGGAATACACCCTGCACGCCACCTGGCAGGCTGCCCTCACGACCGCGATCCTGTTGGGCCTGGCTGCCCTGGGGCGAAAATGGCCGGCACCCTGGCGCTACGGGCTCCTGCTGTTGGCCTTGTTCAAGTTCGCCTTCCCGCCATTCCTCTCGGTGCCTTCCGGGGCATTCAGCCAACTCGGGCCGCAGTTGGTTTCTTCGGCCCTGGCGCGGCCGCAGAGTCAATCCTCATTGGCTGGGGCGCCTGGTCCTGTGCAAGCCCGTGCCGCTTCCATCAGACCGGACGCGGAGGCGGAGGGGGAAATGACAAGCCAGCCTGATTCGGGCAGGTTCGCCGCTCAGGCGGCCTCTGCTCATTCATCGACCGGCTTCGCCAAAGGCACCGGGCTCCATTGGACGGCCTGGCTTATGCTCCTGCACTTTGCTGGTTGTGCCGCCATGTTCCTCTGGATTGCGCGCCAACTGAGCCGTCTTCGTCACGCGGTCCGCGGCAGCCGTGCAGTTACCGAGGGGCCGCTGCCCCTGATGCTGAACACGCTGGCAGCCGCTCTGAGGATGAAGCGAATTCCCGCGCTAAGAATCTCGGACCGTGTCACGGCCCCGGTTGCGTTCGGAGTCCTTCATCCAACCATTCTCATGCCGGCGACGAACCTCTCCCGGCTTTCGGGACAGGAACTGAAGGTCATCCTGGCCCATGAGTTGGCCCATTTCCGCCGAAGCGATCTCTGGGTGAACTGGGCGCAGATCCTTCTGCAAGCGATCTGGTGGTTCAATCCGCTGCTGTGGCTGTTGAACACGGCCTTGCGCAAGGTCCGGGAAGACTGCTGCGACGACTTGTTATTGGCGCGCAAACTGACCTCCAGCGATCTCTATTGCGACACGCTCCTGCGGGCGGCCGTTGAATTTGGCCGCCCCGAGCCGCTGACCGGGGCGCTGGGCTTTGGCGAGCGACTACACCCCCTGGGCCGGCGGCTTGCGCGCATTATGGATGCAGGAGTGCCGCGCGCCTACCGGCTCTCGGCCTGGGGTTTCATCCTGCTTTTGGGAATGGGATTCCTGCTGCTCCCCGGGCTTAGAAGCCAGACCGCTTCGGATAGACAACAGGCCACAGCCTCGATCCGAACCCCGGTCCGGGTTATTGCTACCAATCCGGGTGGCTCGGCGCCGGCGCTTGCACCGGCGACAAACGCGCCCTCTCTGGCCCGGCTTTTTGCCGAGATCAAGCTCGACTTTGTCGGCCACGATCGCGCGCAAGAGGGGCTGCGCCGCGAGTTCAAGGGGCACGGCCAGAAGGCGGTGGCCTTCCTGACCAACGAATTGGCCACTGCCACCGCGTCGGACCAGCGCCAAAAGGCAGCCTGGCTGCTTGGCCAACTGGATAGCCCAATCCCACCAGAGGCAATCCAGGCCCTGGGCAGCGCTCTGGAGGACCAGGACAAAGAGGTGGCCCGTGGGGCGGCGATGTCGTTGCGAGACATCGGCCCTGCCGCCAGCGAGGCCGTGCCCGCATTGATGGCGGCGCTGAAGCGTCGGAACACCGCCGCCGGTTTAGCGCTGGCCAGGATCGCCCCGGATTCCGAGCCGGTCTCAAGACTCCTGGTCGAGAGCTTTGAAGAGGCCTGCAACCGGGCAGCGGGCGAACGGCCGGGAACTCTGGACCAAAGAACCGCTGAAACCTCGGCTGACCAACTGACGTTTGCCTTCATGGAAATGCATACCAATCGGCTTGCGATGGAACGAGCGCTGGCCTCCGCCTACCGGCCCGCTGCAGAACACCTGCAGCGCACCATTTACTACGCCCTGGAAAGCCTGAAGCCGCAGACTCCTGAGGGGCGAGAAATCGGGCGCGCCTTGCTCGCCGGTGAGGAGAAGAAATGGGGGGGGCACTATTCCCTGCCCAAAGGAGGCGTTCAGGAGGTGATCGCGATCCTCCAGGCGCCCGCCAGCCAATCTGACATCGTGGATTCACTGAACAGGCTCATGGCCGCTGATGCCCGCCACGATACGAATGTGGCCCAGGCTGTCCCCGCGCTCATCGAATGGGCGCGCAATCCGGCCCGCAAGTATCGTTGTTACGCCATCAATACCCTGGGCACCATCGGCCTGGCGGACAGCAATACCGTGCCCTGCATCCTGTCGTGCCTCGACGATACTGATCAAGCTGCGCGTTCTGTCGCGATCGAAACACTGGGTCGGATCGGACCGCCCGCCAAGAGTGCCGTTCCCGCCATCCGAAAGCTACTCCAAGATCAAAATGCCTCGATCCGGTTTGTGGCGGCGGGTGCCTTGTGGCGGATTGATTCAGAGTATGTGCCGCTGGCTTTGTCGGTCTTCATCGAGATGATCAACCAACATTCGCTGAGGGGTGACGGTCCCGCCCTGGCGCTGGAGGAGATGGGGCCGCCGGCGACGCAAGCCCTTCCGGCGCTCGCGCGATTGCTGGACGACCAGGATCCGCTGGTGCGGTTCGCAGCCGCCAAGGCGATTTGGCACCTTGACCCCAGCCAGGTTCCTCGGGTTCTACCCGTCCTGGGCTCGCTTACGGAAGAGCCGGATTTCCCGCGCGTGCAAGCGATAATGTTGCTCGGCGACATCGGACCGGCTGCCAAGGCAGCCCTGCCACAAGTCCAAGCGTGTTTGAACGATGAAGACCCGGAGATCCACAGAGCGGCATTTCAAGCCATGCGCAGCATTTCCGGGGGCGGAACTCCAACGCCGGCTCCTTCCCCCGCATCGCCGCCTTCAACACCTGAGTCGCCTTCCACCTCGCCCGGTCCTGCCGGCCCAACCAACTCCGCCTCAACGCCCGAAGCCGCGACGACCGCGGGGCGAAGGGCAGAGCCCGCCTCCGCAGACTCGCATACGGGCTTTCTCGCCAAGCCACCCAAGCATGGCCTCGACTCCTGATCGAGGCGCGGGTCCCGGAGGGCCATGCAGCGACGAACGACTTGTCGGCAATGAAAAAGGCCCTGGCCCGCCGAGCCGGCAAACTCGGCGTTTCAGCTTACTGGAAAGCGGCGTCGCCGACGCGGGCCCGGGTGTTGGTCAAGGCCCCCGATGGCGAGGGGGTTCAACCCACCGCAGACGCCCTATTTCGCTCTGGCGAACTCGATTTCTTTTTGGTGCACCCCAATTCACCGGAGCTTGTGGCGCACGGCGTAGTTCCGCCCGGTTACAAGACAATGCCGCTGGAAGAGATGCGGGGCGGCACACGGATGGTCGAACAACTCGTAGTTAAAGAGCAGCCTGAGCCGGAGTTCAAGGGCAGCGTGGTCCAGAGCGCAGCCGGAGGGCGCGACAATCTCGGCCGCCGAGTTATCAATTTCACGTTCAAGCCGGAGGCGGCTGCCGCGTTCGCGAAACTGACTCGGGAGAATGTTGGACCTCGTCTCGCCATCGTCGTGGACGGCAGAGCATTGTGGGCGCCTGTGATTCGCGCTCCGATTACCGCGGGCAGCGGCCAACTGACAGGCCACTTCACCGCGGCGGAGGCCGAGGACCTCGCTCGCGCCCTCGAATCGCCACTGCCCGTCTCCGTTAAGGTGGTGGAGTCCAAGCGCTTTTGACCCATTTTACGACTGGCAGCAGCCTTTAGGACCATTCAGGACGACTCGGGCGCGATTTTACCGGCCCCCTCCACAAGACTGAGCGTCCGTGTCCGATCCGATGTCACGGAGAGGCTCTGCCAGAATCCGGCCCGAAGCTAAATCGAGAACGCTCAACAGAGGTAATGGTGGGTGCCCCTTTCGGGGGGGCGATAGTCGTGTTTGGAGATTATCCAGTCGGGCTTCGTGCCTGACACAGCAAGGGCTATCGTCACACTTGTCGCCTGGAAGAGGTTTTAACGCTGTAACGCCTTCTTGGCTTCCCAATCCGGAAACCAGACCAAGGTGGCGCCCGTGGAGTGGTGGGTGAGAGCGGTGACCTGGCCCCGGGCGTTTTTGGTGAACCGGAATTGGGCGCCGGTGAGCTTTTCCAGGAAGTTGGTTTCGGATTCGGGAAAGAGGGGGAAAGTGCCGAGCAGGACGCGGTCGCCCCCGGGGTGCCGAGCGCGGGCCAGCAATTGCTCGCCTTCGCGCCAAACCGTCAGCTTCAGCCCGTTCGGAAACACAGCATTCGTAGCGACCTCGTAGCGGCCGACGCACGCGTCCAGGCGGTTGGTGTCAAGCCTGACGATGACAGGCGGTTTCACCGGTTCGGGCGCTTTTGGCGCCGCGCCGGAGATTCTTTCATAACTGATGTCCTGGCCGTGGTAGCGCAGGGTAAGGCTGGTGGCGTCGCCCCGGGCATCGCGAGAAAAGGTCAGGGGCGCGCCGCTCAGCCGTTCAAAGAAGCGGGCTTCCGACTCCGGCAGCAATTCGACCGGGACGGGCGGGAACCACACATCAATGGGGTGGACGGGTTGTCCCCAGGTCCGAGCGCTCGGCCAATCCTCGAGCGCGCACCAGGCGGAGCCCGCGGCTTCGGCGAAGAGCCGGTCGCCCTCGGAACGGATGGCGATGCCGGGGTGGAGCCGGGCGCAAAAGATGCGGCTGGCAAGCAGCGGCAGGAACGGAGCCGACACCGCGCCGGCCAGCACCGCACCGCCCAGGATCAACAGCCGTCTGCGCGGGCTGCCGGCGCGCCAGAGCAGCACGGCCAACGCTGCCAAGCCGAGGCCGGCCGGAACCAGAGTGGCAGCGCGGGGAGTATCGAACACGTAGTGCCGGAGCACAAACCAGCCCAGCGCACGACTGGCTGGGCGTTGATATTGCCCGGCACAAGACGCGCAGAAATGGGAGCTGACTTTGGCCGGTTGCGGGCGCTGGTCCGATTGCCATTCGCTTTCGAGCAGGAGAAGGCCCAGTTCGCGCCTGGGCTCGTAGGCATTGGCCAGGACGACCACGCCACGCCGGCGCGCCTTGTCGAACGCGAGGTAACAACCGTTGGCAAACCAGCCTCCGCCGGCATTGAGCAGCCCGGGTCGCTGGGGAGCAAAGGCAAAGTTGGCGACGGTCCTTTCCCAGAGCGGCCGCAGCCGGGATGAGTCGGGAACGGAGGCAGAGAGGAATTTGAGCAGGTCATGGGCGGTCGAGTAAATCCCAGCCAGGGGTATAAAACCTCCCTCCTGCCATCTTGGCATGGCGCAGCCCAATTTACTGTGTTCGGGAGCGAGGCGGGATTCCTGCTCGGCGGTGAGCGTGAGCCCGGTGTCGTTCATGTTCAAGGGCCGGAGCACGCGAGCGCGCAGGAGGGATTCGTAGTCCATCCCGGCTTTCAGGGCCAGGGCTTGATTCAACACCCCGCGGTCCACACCGCCGTGCAAATGCGTGGTCCCTGGCGCGGCGGTTAAATGGCAGTTGGAGACCAGGGCAAAGAACTTCTCGGCGGTGAACCCCTCGAGGGGATCGTCGGCGCGTTTGGGGTCGATGGCATCGCCGAGCGAGGGACGGAGCCCGGAGGTTTCCTTGGCCACGTGGCGGATGGTGATTTGTTTGCCGCGGTAGCTGGGCATTCTGACCGACGCAGGCAGATATTTGGCCACGGGCTCATCCGGCTGCACCCCCCCGCTTTCGACCATGCTCTCCAGCAGCATACAGAAGAAGGTGTAGCTGGCGGATTGGATGCTGAACACGGTGTCACCGTCGGCTTGCCGGTCGGTCCCGTTATCCAAATCTCCGCAACCGATGACGGTGGGGCCGTTCTCGTCCACAATGCCGACCACCATGCATCCATGCGGGAGTTGAGCATGGACGAAGTATTGAACGTAGGCGGCGATGGCGTTGGTGAACTCTTCCGCCGTGGCAGCGAAGGGAATGAAAAACAAAGTGAAGCTAAGGGTCTGGAGGATTTTCCTGAGGTTCATGTTCCGAGGCATCATCACGTGGGCCAGTTTCGCAGCGGCGTTCGTGTTCGCACGCCGGTTGGACAGCGTCGGCCGCGGTTGCTCACGTCCGCCAGCACAACTGGGGAATGGGCTCAGGATTTTGAGCGGAAATGAGCTTCGCGCTCCACGGGGCGCCAAGAAACGGACTCATCGCGATTTCTTTCCGCTGGTAGGGAGCAACAGGGGTTTTGTCCTGACAAGCAGAATCGTCTCCAGTGCTCTCCGCCACCGGCGAAGGAATACCAGGCGAGATGGGCACGGCATGAGCCTCCTCGGCCGGACAGATCCCAATTGGAGAACGGAGACGGTCAAGGCTGGTGCCGCGGGGGAACACCGCTTTCGAGGGAAGGCCAGTTCGTGGCCGGACTTCGGGCGCGAATGCCACCGTCAGCTTCGAGTTTCACGAGAACATTCGTGTCACCGGCTTGAACTACAAGCCTGCACGACAGAGGTGGGCCGCCGAGGGGGTCAGGTTTGCTGGCCTTCACTTCCACGGCTCCCCGCACCAGCCCGCGAAATACAAAGCACCCGTTGACATCCGTCATGGCGCCGCTGTGGCCGACAGAGACCGGCAGGCCTGGAACGGGTTTGTCGTCCGGCCCTACGACCCTGCCGGCCACTTTGAGGTTTGGCACCACGAACTTGACCGGCGGCACCTTAAGTTGGTTGGGGTGAACGGGATCAGGCTCGGGCACCACGTGTGTGGAGGGCCTTTGCCCAAAGCCCATAACCTTCACGGAGTAATCCCCTTCCCGGGGAAGCGCCTCGAAGCTGAACGAACCCTTCTCATCCGTCCCAATACTCTCCAACTCCTTGCTGACGTTCATCAGAGCCATGCTCAAGACCACCGGGACTCTGGCCACCGGTTGGTCCTCATCATCCCTCACCAAACCGGTGATGGTGAGCCCGGCTTTGAGGTGCAGGTCGAGGTTTGTGGCCATGGCATCCAGGGGGCACGCCGCCGCCCACTGGTGGGCAGCATCGCTCGCAACCAGCACCGAGTTTGACGACACCCCCGGGGCCGCCGGTGGCCGCTGCCGGTAAATCGTGTATTCGCCATTGCGATTGCTGTGAGCGGACTGGGTGGCGCCCCGAACCTGCCACACCCTCAGCAGCACCCCGGCGGCAGGCGCGCCGGACGGGTCAAAAAGCTTTCCCGAGGTGGGCACAAACGGATCGGTGGTGGCCGCCCGGTTGTGGGAACGAATGCGGACAACCACGTTCGTGTCACCCGCCTGCGCCATGACGGCGGATGGCTCCGCCATGTAGGTCAGGACGCCAGGTTCCATCTCGGGCGGGCCAAGGCCGTGCGCGTGGACCCCAATCGTCCCGTCGCACACCGCGTCAAACACGAAGCGTCCCTGGCTGTCGCTCATGGCGTGGGATCGCTCGGATTGGCCCATACCGGACAAAAACACATAGGCCCCGGCGAGAGGTTGTTCGTCAGGCCCGAGCACCTGGCCGGCGAGCTTGCGGTCGGCCCGCTCGAGCACAAAGGGGGGAAAATCGAAACGCCCGGGCTTCGCATCATAGGGCGCCAGCTCCGCGGAGGCCCTGCCGTAGCCCTGGTAGGTGAAGGCCGCCACGAGGTATCGCCTTGCCTGCGGCAGGGCAGGCAAGGCAAAGCGACCCAGCGCGTCCACGTGTGCCGGCCGTGGGTCCACCTTTGGGAGCCAAGGCAGCGAGTGGATGCTCAGATCCACTAAGGCGATGGTGACCGGCTTGCCGTCGGTGCCCTTGACGCAACCAGAAAGCGTGAGGCCTGGTTCCAGCGTCAGATCCAGGTTGGTTGGTATCGTCTCGAATTCCCGGATCGCCACAAGGTTCCGCTCCAGGCTGCGAGCCAGAATGAGATTCGTCCGGCGGCCCAGGCCACCCGGGGGAGCCGCCTCGCTCAGCTCCGCTACCATACGCAATTCATAGCGACCGTTGGCATCAGTCCTGCCGTTGACATAAGGAAAAACCCCGGGGAGAGTTCCTGGATGAAATGACACGAGGACACCTGGGACCGGCACGCCCGCGGGGTCGCGTATCGTGCCGGAGATCGTCAGGGGCCGAGTCAACTCGAAGCGCAAATGGGTGGTCTGGCCGATTACAATGTTGGTAGGAATGACTTGCTGCGCCCAGTCCTTCAATGAGGCGGCGATCGCGCACCGGCCCGGTGGCGCCCAGAAGCGCCCCACGCCGCCCGCGTCCGTGTAAGCACTGGCGCTCCCAATGAACCGGCTCCCTGAAACCTCCACGTCGGCCAGCGGTTTAAGGTCGTCTCGGGCAACTACCGTCACCTCCACCAAAGCCGCTTGTGACGCGCGGACCACCACGTCGCGCGCGGTTTGTCCCCCCACGACCTTCACCTCGGGATTCTTCCACCACTCCGCCATCCACTCAGGACCGCCGCTGCCAGGGGTCGTGCCGGCAGCGCTGACACGATACTTGCCCGGCACGACCTCCAGAACGCGGAAGGCCCCGTCCGGTCCGCTCAGTGAAGACTCGAAGGTTACACCGCCGTAAAGCCCTTCCGAGCTGGACTGAAGTCTAACCCTGACGCCTTGAACCGGTTGGCTCGTTTCGGCAGCCACGACCTTTCCCTCGACCGACCCCGGCGGACCGACCACGAGCTCGATGTGCTGGTCTCCGGATTGGTGGTAATCGTCGCTCCACCACGTAAAGCCCGGTCCAATCAGGCGCTCGGCACTGCCTGTCGTCCTCGCGAGCAGTGCCGCCTGGCCGTCGGCTGGGAAGTTCTCGATGCGGAAGCGGCCTTCGGTGCCGGTCCGGGTGGAAAAACACTCGCGAGCCGGCTTGCCAAACAGGTTGTTCGCGTGCGTCACCCATGGGCGTTCCTCCCCAAAGCTGGCTCCTGCAACCCACACCTCGGCATCGGCCACCGGCTTCTGATCTCTGTCCACGACAATGCCTGCCAGCGTTGTTGGCGCCGTCAGGACCAGCGGCTCGGAGGAGCCGTGCCCGAGGGAATTCCAGGTTTTCCAGGCCGTGGCCAGGCCTGCCTTGCTCACGACCACGAGGGTTGTGCCCCGTGGAGAAGCCACTGTGAATGCGCCGTTGCTGTCCGTGAGCGTGCGTTGCGCGAGCTCCGCCTCCCGGCCCACCGCGTAGCCAGGCCGTGCTCGGTAATGATAGCAATCCACGGTGGCACCCGCCACCGGCCGGCCCTGTTCATCCACGACGGTGCCGGAGAGTTGCGGAGCCGGGCCGGCCTGGCTGGCCACGGCTCTATTGGAGGCAGCAGTGAGCGCGATCAGTCCCAGCGCCAACGCCATTGCGTTCATGGTTCCTGTTCCTCCTTTCCCGAAAGCACTTCCTGGATTTCCCGATTTCATGTCGAACTCCGAAGCCATTCACCTCACCGACTTGGTCCAGCTTATCGAGGTGCTGTGCCAATGCCAAGCAACTTCCGCCGAACACCTTGACCCCTTCGACAAGCCGGATCTGGAGCAAAAGCCCGAATTCTCCTGCCCCGAGCTATTGCCGGCTGGACGAAAGCCTGGCGGCCAGGTCTCCATGCCATTTGCGCAGAACTCGGACAAAGGTCTGGTCCAAACGGCGGCTGAAGACGCCCACGAACGAGTAGCCTCGTGGCACGGCCAGCCAAAGCGCCCAACCAAAAAGGACGACCGTGAGCAACCGGTTGAACCAGGAGTCCAAAGGCCATTGACCGTTCCAAATCCACATCGGGTCCTTGCTGAACGGGCCAAGGTAAAAGATCGGCCACAGGTCCACTGGGTCGGGTCCGCGCGAGCCAACCAGATCGCAGAGCAGATGAAGGTGGACTACGGCCAGCGCGAGCAGGGCAACCCGCCATTTCCGGCGGGCAAAGCAAGTGACCGATGTGGCGATCAGGACTCCGGCAAAGGCGCCGTGCAGGAGATAATGGTGGTAATGCTCGTAAAAGAGCGTCCTTGGGCCGCCCAAAGCGCGGTTGGCGGCGTCCACGAGCAGACCCAGGCCATCGGCGTCGGGCAGGATGCCGGCCAGCGCAACGAGGCGGCAGTCGCGCGCGTTGTCGGTGGCCTTGGCCCCGATGACCCAACTGGCCAACAGATGCGTTTCCGGACTCATGCCTTATGTAGCACGTCTTCACAGTAATGACACCACACATTGACTTCCGTTCCGCAGCCATGCCGCACTCTCAGCCCCCTCTTGGAGTGTTTCGATCCGCAGCCTCGCAGGCTTGGGCGGCTCCTCAAGCCAGAGGCGCCCGGTGGCGCCGCAGGAGAAGCCGGCCAATCAAGAAAACGGCGGCGACCAAGTGCCCAAGCAAGGACGGATGGACCGACAAGATCGCCGCTACCGTTAGCAAACGAGGCTGAAGAAATGAAAGAACAAACTGGAGTCATAATCATCGCCCATGTGGTGTTTACCCACGAGGATTTCGATCAAGTTGCCCTTGCCCTCCTCCGCCTAGTGCGCGATGCCCAGCGCCGGCACCCCGGATGTCCACGGGCGCTTTATCTCGAAATCGATGGCCATCGAAATGCCGCAGGAACGTTCGACCGGGACATGCTTGAACTCCAATCCACCTTCATGAGCAGGTTCCTGCTCCAGTTTCTCATTTGCGCCGAGGTGCCCCTCGGCAGTTACGAAAACGAAAAGCCGCAAAACGACGCCGTTCCTGACGAACTGAACATCCTCGCACTCGATCCGCCTCATCGTGACGCCCTGAGGAAGGCCAGAAAGCCACAGAGGTGAGTTGCAAGCCGGGTCAACGCCTGACGGTAGCTGTCATTTCTCGGGGTCATGGCCAACATCTGCCCCTGTTTGTCAGCCCTATTGGGGAACCTGTCGGCCTTCGATTTTGGCCAAAGCCCCGGTCGCCTCGAGCCTGAGGGCGTTGGCGATTATCCCTTTTTCTTGGCTGTCTCTGACCTGGCGCAAAACGGGGATGGCGGCCTTCGCGTCCGGGCCGGCGTCTCCAAGGATGGGGATCGCGTGATAAATGTCTTCATGGCACCCGCCCCTGATTATCTCGATGAGGGCGTTGATGGCGGCGCCATTGCCCGGGTCGTCGTGCAGGAGCGCGCGGGCGGCAATGATGCGACATGGCGGGTCCTGGTCCCGAAGCACCTTCAGCAGCGCCCTATCCAATGTCTGCTTTTCCACGCCGAGACCCTGGAGGGCCCCGGCTATGCCCAGGACATCCTCTTCCCACAGGCTCTTGCGATCAAGCATGTCGAGGAGGATTGGTATGGCGGGTTTGGCATTGGGACCGATCCTGCTCAGGCTGTCGGCAAAACGAGCGAGTTCACCCGGGCGCTGTCCTCGCCGCAACTCCTCCAGGAGCGCGAGCGTCGCGGGCAACTCCCGGGCGTCTATTCGGCAAATCACTTCCGCCAGGAACAGGCGCTGCGAACCCGCCAAACCCGCGGGTTGCCCCCGCACGGGGGCACTCGCTCCAGCCTGCTCGGCGCGCCGAACCAGTTGCGGAAGCTGTTCCTTGAGCAGGGGCAGCGCCGGGGCAGCATTCGTGCCGATCGCTCCCAGGGCCTGCCCGCACCTCCAGAGCAGACTTCGGCTGGAGGGCCTTGGCACGGACGACTCCGCCTGGAATGACTGCGCCTGGAGCCAGATGAGGTTGGGGAGCGTTCCCCTGAGGGGAGATCCAAAGCGAGTGATGACCTGCAGGGCGAGCAATTGTTCGGTGGAGTTCGAGCTGCGCAAGCTTCGGGCCAGCCAGGGGGTGGAGCTCGCCACAGCTCGGCTCCGACTCCGTCGGGGTCCTGCGTTGGACCCATCCCGAGTGGTCGCCCGACGAACTGTCCCCCATACAATTCGTCAGCGCCGAGCAGGAGGCTTAACGCAGTGAGGCGCTGGGATGAGTTCGTCCCCGCCAGGTAATTCGTGATCGAGGGGAGCAGCTCGGCCGGCGCCAGTTTGAGAGCGATCACCCTCTGTTCCCCGGCCGCCCGAACTACTGAAACAGGCACAAAAGGTGGTCCGCGAAATGGTCTCGGCAGCTTATCCAGCAAGGCGTGGAGATTGGTTTGGAACCACGTGTCCTGGTCCGTTGAGAAGCAAACGCTCAGCAAATAAGGGAGCGCGTTGGTGCCCAGCGCGTCAAGGGCTTTGGCGGATTTGGCGGCCCGGTCCGAGAGAAGCAGCCCCTCACGAAAGCCACCAGGGGCGACAGTCCAGGATCTGAAATATTGCCGAAACCAACTGCTGACCGTTCGGCCTTGATACGTCGGCTCGCGCGCTCCACGGCTGAACTGCCAGACCAGCACCCCGGCCAGAATCAGAACCACGGCCGCCACCACGCAGACCCGCTTGTGCCTGAGCGGCCTCATGCTGGGTTGGGCAGCGCCTGGAGCCGCAAATTCAGTTGGAGCGCTGTCATTTGGCTTCGAGTCTGACATCGTGCCTGGGTTTCCAAAGGCATAGAAAACAGCATGTCCCGACACCATTCAGAACAACGAGCAGAACCGTCCCTGCAACGTTCCGCCGCTGCATGTGGGCGTGCAGCAGTTCAACCTCCCTATTAAATGCCGCCTCGGCTTCGGAGGATGGATTTTGGCTTCTTGCGACCAGCGCGGCGAACCGCTCCTTGCGCCTGTATTGCTCGTCGAGAACCTCTCCGTGCAGAGAAATGCGCGGGCGGAGGATCAGCCAGATCAGCTCCGCGAAAATCACCACAAGGATAATCGCTACTTTGCGCCGTGTTCTCATGGCCCTGCGCAGTTCTCGGCACACTATAGACCAGCACTGCCAGAAGGCGATTGTGTAATCGAACACGGATTTGCCGCCAGAATCGCGGCCGGCGCGAGGAACTTGCCCGAGCGCTTGCGGACGAGGGTGGAGACTGGAAGCGGAATTGATCAGAGCGGATGCGGTCATGGGACGCGCAGCGGGCAGCCTTAGCTGCACTTTGTCCATTTCTCGGCGACCACAAGAGCCAATGAACACAGGCTTTGCCTCGCAGTGGCGCCAGGGTTTTTGGACATCGGGGCAGAGAACCGACATCCAAAAACTCCGAAGACTATGGAAAATGGGCCGTTTTCCGGGTTTTCTCGTTTCGGCGATGGATAAAGCCCAGCTTAGAGCGTGTCTGAAAAGTCCGATGTTGGGCGACTTTATGCCGAAAAATCGGGCGTTTTTCGAGGTTTGCTTGACGCTGGAGGGGCTGTTGAGACACGCTCTTAGGCCGTAGCAGATCCAGATACCGGTCTCCGCCCATGGGGACTCTCACGACTCGCTGTGACTACGCGTCACCAGATGGCATCCTCGGTGCAGAATTGCTATGGTTTAGGCCATGAGCTTTGTTGTCGTGGATGTCGAGGCGGATGGGCCGGTTCCGGCGGAGTTCTCGATGGTGTGCTTTGGGGCTGTGCTTTTCGATGATGGCCTGGACCAGTCGTTTTATGGGCGGACGCGCCCCATTTCGGAGCGGTTTATCCCCGAGGCCCTGGCCGTGAGCAGCTTCTCGCGCGAGGAGCACCTGGCCTTCGATGAGCCCAAAGCAGTCATGGAGGAGTTTGCCGCCTGGCTGGACCAGCATTCCAAAGGACGGCCGGTCTTTGTTTCCGACAACCTGGCGTTCGATTGGCAGTTCATCAATTACTACTTCCATCGGTTTGTCGGGCACAATCCTTTCGGGTTCTCGGGGCGGCGCATCGGCGACCTCTACGCCGGCCTGGTGAAGGACGCTCACAAGGCAACCGAATGGAAGAAGTATCGGCTCACGCCGCACACGCACAACCCGGTGGATGACGCGCGGGGCAACGCCGAGGCGCTGAGGAAATTCAGAGAGTTGGGGCTTCGCTTGTGAGGAATACCCTGATTATTAGCGCATAAGCTCGACATCATCCCCCTGCTCGGTCTATCCCAGGTCCGTGGCTTGGACTCGATTCAGAAGCAAGATTGTCGGCGTTGCGATCATTGTGCTGGCCGTGGGCCTGACAGGTTTAATCACGAGCCTGCTCACCGGTTCCTCAGACCGTGGCAAGCTGAGATTGCTGGTCGGCACCGGCACGCCTGCGATCAGCCTGGGAGACCTACATGGGATCATCCTCGCTTCGGATGGCAGCCTCTGGTCCTGGGGCTCGGAGAAACTGGGTTGGCCCGTCCTGGGTTTGGGCGGGCTCACGAACCGTTCCAGCAGCCTGCGCCGGATCGGCGAGGACACAAACTGGGTCAGCATCTCCGCCGGGGCCAGCCATAACCTAGCGATCAAGTCGGACGGCACACTTTGGACCTGGGGGCAAAGCAAGCAGGACCATCTGACCAGACCGAGACCGATTCCAGCGCCCGCCCTCGCCGCTCCAGGCAACGACTGGAAGCAAGCAGCGGCGGGCGGTGTCCACTCCGTCGCGCTAAAAAAGGACGGCACTTTGTGGGGCTGGGGCAATAATTGGGCCGGGCGCCTGGGCATTGCCCCGACCAACGGCAGCGCGGTGCCGGTGCGGATCGGCTCGGACACGAACTGGACGAGAGTCTGGGCCGGCAATCTCACCACCGTGGCGATGCAGTCCGACGGCAGTCTCTGGTGCTGGGGAGATTTTCCAAACCCGGAGTTCCGCACTCCCACCGCCCCTATCCCCGCCCCGATGCGCATCAGCCCGGACACGAATTGGGTGGACGCCGGCTTGGTGGGGGACACTGCCTTCGCAATCAAACCGGACGGCACGCTCTGGGTCTGGGGGAATCAGGCGCATATGTTCACCGAAGCGAGCGATGCGGCTCGAGATGCCGTTCCCACTCGCGTGGGAACGAATGCGGATTGGAAAGCGCTTTCCGCTTGCACCGGGGGATATTGGTGGTGTCCGGGGCTGATCAAGAAGGACGGTTCCTTGTGGCTGATGGAGACAACCGATCCCAACCCTAATGGGCCGAGCAAGCCTTACCCGCCAGTGCGGTTCCGGCGAGCCGCGTTTCAGGGGGAGTATGTGGCTTACGCGGGCGGCGCCTTTCATCTCCATGTTCCCGGCCCACATTTGGGCATTGGCGTGGCGCTCACGGCGAACGGAGAGGTCTGGACCTGGGGCGCGGTCCTGGGCGAACCGCTGAGCTTCCGCCATCGCGCGCAGGCTCTTGGCGTGAAGCTCCTCAATTATCTCCCCCTCCGAAAGAAAATCCCTCCGCCCTATCCTTATCCCCTGGAGGTTTTTCGAGAAGAACCGTGGCGGCTTCACAACGAGTGAGCTTGATTCCGTTTTTCAGAGCCGCGGCGGCCGAGAGGCTGGCGTCCGCCAAGGCAACCACGCCGCTGAAAAACAAAAGGAGGGGCAGGTTGCAATGCCGGGAGTTTGAGAGGTCTGGACGGCTATGAAGTCGCCAGCCACACCGGGACGCGAGTGAGTAACCCCCGCACGGGGCTGTGTCGGCTCTGAGCGCCCGCCAGCTAGCCCGGGTGTTGGTGCAGCGCGGCGAAGTCACTCCTTGCGGCGATCCGACTGAGAGGCATGGTCCTCTTTGGCTTTCGTGACTTCGATGTTGGCAGGGACGGTGATGCGATCCAAAGAGATTCGTCCGCCAGTCCACAAGTGCACCTCTAACACATAATTGGTGATTACTCCACCTCTCCAACCATTTCCGCGGCCATAGAGTTCCCAGTCACAAGCTCGTCCAATCTTTCCCCAAGGCGATTTCGCTTCCCCCACTCCTTCGTGAAGAATCAGACGATGCCTGTCAATAATCCCCCGAATCTTCGAGTAGCTTTCCAAAAACGCAGCGAAATTTGTCGCCGAGCCTGAGAAGAAAAAGACATCCACATCATTGACAAAGAATCCGTGAACTCGGTGCGCATTATTGACCAACTCGGCCATCCCCTCCGGCCAGTTGCCATTGCTGCGGACCGGCAGGTTATTCGGGTGATCTCCGCCCAAACCCACCGCTTTCCCACACCCGAGCGCGAGCACAACCAACCATCCCCACCCGACCAGCGTTCGCCAGCTTGCATTTTTGCCCAGACCTTTATTCATAGCCATATGTGAACGTCACGCCGTCTATCGCTGTCCTGCTTCTACGACACTTGGAGACGATTTTTGTTAGAGGATTGCAGACTGGTCCTTTGGCTAGGCCCAGCGCGGAGGGCGCTGGGCCGCGGCAAATCCCCTCCAAGGAGGACGTGGTGCCGCGCGACCATGGGGAGGCCCTGCTAGCACTCGCGCCCGAATCGGTTCCCGACCACACCGCCCAATATCATGGGCGGCACGCCATTGCGCTGCCGGCGAACGGGGGATGGCCATTTCGTCCTCTATTATTACGCCCGGTTCCTCGGCATCGAGCTGCCGCAGGCTGCCGAAACTGCGCCATAGGTGCTTGACCCAGCCGATACCCGGCCTGAACGAGGTCAGGCCCGGGGCACATCCGTCTGCGCGACCGTGGTGGGTTCCTCGTTCCACCAGCACCACAGTGTTCGACTGGAAGTGACGCTCGGAATAGTTTGAAATCCGGGATCGTCGCGGGCAGCATACCTGGTCATGAGCTCGGTGGTTGGCAGGATGGCGCGGATGACCGTTATGGCTTTGGCCGGGCTGTTTGCCACCGTTTGCCTGGGGGCGGCACAGCCGCGAATTGATGACGCCTTGCTGGCCGCTGCGCGCAAGGCATTGCCCCAAGACACACCGAGCAGTGAGCTTGTCCGGGCCTTGGGTGCTGGAACATGGAATTCCAACAAGACGGCGGTCGCGGTATCTATCGCGAGGCCAAAGGGCGCACGCATCTTTGTTTTTCCGCGGCAGAACACCGGGAAATACCTGCCCGTGGACGTGAGCGGCATTGAGGGCGCCAACCTCGGCGTCATTGGAATCACCAAGCGGGCAGAGTATGACCGCGTTGAGTCCGCGCCAATCAGGTGGCTGCCCCGCGAGGACGGTTTGTTCCAGATTCTGGTCCGCACGCGGGCGTGGAAATCGGGCCGGCGTTACACCGTCTCCGGCGCGCCGGCCGTGATCAGGGCAGACGGAAAAACATGGTGGCAATGAGCCCGCGGCAAGGGGAATGGCCTTGAGTCTCTTGCAGGCACCGGCCTACCGGGAGCGGATCAGAATCGCGCTCCCTGGCGGGCCTTTCCCCTTGCAGGAAGGGCCAGGTTCTCCTTCGCCTCAGCGGCTCAATTCTGCCTGGAGTTGCTTGCCCATTTCGGCCCGTTCTCGGGTGATGCCGAGCGGGATGGAGAGGCGTGGCCCCAGGGTTGCCCAACTGCTGGGACCATAGGAGAACGGGATCAATTCCAACGTAACGCGATGATCCGGCGTCACCTCGAAAACAGCCTGCAACACGTCCCAAGACCAAATGGGTTCCCTCTCCGTCGAGAGCGGTCTTAATCGCGGCCGCGCGCAAACCGCCACCCACAAGGAACCTGTCTTCTCGAGGAACTGCGGCCAGGTGAAGCCATGCTGACCGGCCACGGCGCGGACGGCGTCCTCGAAACGGCGCCGCTGCTGGGCGGCGGAAAGCCCCGGCAGTTGAATGACAGGCATCGGGTTGATTTCCCCATCCACCGACCGCAACCAGTCAGAGGTCCGCTCACCCGCAACCTCGGGCTTGAGACCGAGGGCCGCATCCATCTTGTCCGAGGCCTCCTGAATCCTCCCTTCGCGCGACAGGGAATCAGCCTCTTTCATCAACGCCTTGGCCTTGGTCCGCCTCTCTGCCGAGGCACTTGCGGAGCCTGGCACCGACGCCGGCTCCTTTGGAGCCACGGTATTGGTGACGCCCTCGCCCGAAACCTGAGCGGCGCCCTCCCGCTCTTCCGTGGAATCGGCTGGTGTCTCTGCTCGTTCCCGCCCCTTCGGGGGTTCCTCTTTGACCTTGGGCAGATGCTCGTCGAGCCATTTCTTGATGAGTGCGAAGCGCGCTTGGTCCCACTTCAGGCGCCCGTCGAAGTCCTCCGGCGACCTGAGCGGGACGAAATGGTTGTCGGCCCGGTGGTAGAGCACTGCGGCCTGCACATGCTCACCGTCATGGCCGTAGTAAAGCTCAAGGTAACCAAGCTCGCCAAGGGCGTGCAGGTCGGTGTGGTTCTTGTTCGCGGCAGGGTCCGCGGAGTGCAGCCCCGAAAGCCCTATCTCACGGCTGGCGAAAACCGGCAGGACGAGGTCATTCGGATGCTTGCGAGGCTTGGGACCGCCATCGCTCGCGCGCATATCCCAAAAGTTCGTTGCCGTGATGAGCACCGGTCCGAAATACCTGGCCGCCTCGGGGCGGGTGAGGGACAAAATCCGCGTCTGGATAAGGTGCTGGTATTCCTCTTCCAGCGGCTTCACTACCGTGCGGCGGTCCAAGGGATTGGATGCGGATGGCTCGTACCCCATCACAGCCCGCCACACCACCGGATCGTCCTGTGGCGCCGGCAACTCCAGGAGAATTGGGGCGAAAGCTCGACCGCTCAGCAGCAGAATTAAAGCCGCAATCGCCAGGGTCTTGCGCCTCGGGCCTGAAAGGCAAGCGGTTCGTCGTGCGGCAGCATAAGCGGCATCAATGGAAGGTTCGCCAGAGGGGCCAACTGCCACGGCAACATTCGCTTTCATCTCAGGATCGACACCGGAAGGACCGAATTGTTAGCTGGTTTCGCGGCAGACCATTCTCCAAAAGGCAAGGAATGGTCAACCAACCCTACCCCGGTCACCACGAAAGCAGCAGAAGGAAGTGCGTGATGACGTGAAGCAGAGAGAGGAGCCGATTGTGGAGCGGGTAGTGGGCGGCAACCGACTTTGCGCACACGAATAGACCCTTGGCGCAGGAAAAGAGGATGGACCGCGGATTCCACATCGCTACTCTGTCAGCATGAAATCGCATCTTCAGTTCCTCGTAATCTCGTTGATGCTCGCGACCTTCAGCGGTGCCGTCGCCCGTCCGGTGCGCATTCCCAGTCTGACCGAGGTTTGGGAAATGGCCGACTTGATCGCGGTGATCGCTCCGGAATCAACCGAGCGCACCAACGACCCAATGCCGCCCGCCACGGACGGGCGGAGGTCGCCAGAGTATTACCAGGGGCTGAACACCCGTTGCCGGGTTTTGGGGGTCTTCAAGGCGAAGGGGGAGCCGAATGGCTTTCGGGAGGGCGGCTTCATGCAAGGCTCCCTCACGGTGATGCACTTTGCGTTCAAGTCCCAGGATAGAGTAGGCGCCTTTGAACCGGACGGCGGCAATTTCATCTATTTCGTTCTGCCACCCGAGCGACTCGCGGTCATCTCCGTCCAAGGGAATACCGTGGGCCCGACAACGAGCGGACAGGAACTCGGGCGGTCCCCGCCGACTTATTTGGCCTTTCTAAAGGCCGATCCAGGCGGCCGGTTTCGACCGGTTACCGGCGACTACGACTCCGCCTTCTCTTTCCGCGCGCTGGTGGACGCGCAGCATGGCCGCATGCTGTTCGCCACGAAGGGTGTTGCGTCTCCCTCAGTGGAGACCGAATCCTCTTCGGCAACTGGTGCCAGCGCGACCAAACTTGCGCCCATTCCTTTAATGCGTCCGAGGCTGGCCTTGCCTCGCGCTCCCCATCGCGACGATCTGGACCCGCACACGGAACCGTGGCGGGGTCCCCAGCCGCGCCCTCCCTTCCTGGCCCCTGTGGGTGTGACGAACCTGGCCCTGCACAAGCGTGTTACCAGCAGTGTCAGCCCCGGGTTTTCAGGGCCTGTCTTCAAGGTCACCGATGGCGACAAAGGGCCGGGCGACAACGCCGTAGTGGAGATTCCCGCGGGCAAGCAATGGGTCCAGATTGACCTCGAGCGGGTTTGCCAGATATTCGCCATTGCGGTTTGGCACGTCCAGAACGACAACGAGGTCTTTCGGTGCGTAGTCGTCCAAACCGCCGACAACGCCCAATTCACCTCGAATGTTCACACGGTTTTCAACAATGATTATGCCAACCTCCTTGGCCTTGGGGCGGGCGCCGACGAGCAGTATTACGAGGTGGCCAATGGGAAGTTGATCGATGCGAGGGGCGTCCGAGGCCGCTACGTTCGCTGTTACACCAACGGCAGCAACCTGAACCCGCTCAACCGCTATACCGAAGTCGAGGTGTGGGGGTTGCCTGACCGGTGACTTGGCCTGCCGGCGGTTCGGGATCAGCGGGGACGGGCCAAC
This sequence comes from uncultured bacterium, assembly GCA_963749495.1. Lineage (GTDB taxonomy): Bacteria > Verrucomicrobiota > Verrucomicrobiia > Limisphaerales > UBA8199 > CAVQND01. The sequence continues at coordinate 5,742 of CAVVMW010000005.1, read as the reverse complement.
CGGCGAAAAGGAATCGTCCAAATCGTGAACGCGTCGAAACCAACATGCTGATTGAAAACCTCCTGGTCCAACGGCTACAATCGTAGAGCAGCCTTGACCCGATCATGGCCTTCTGCCACCGTGCGGCCTGGAATGAGCGGACTACACCAAATCTCCATTCCTGGCGGAACACCGCAACATGGCACAGGGTCGAGAAGCGGATTCTTGTCCCTCTTCGCTGTATTCATGCTGTTCCTGGCCTTCTCGTGCCAAGGGGCTCAGCCAGCTTCGCTCGCAACGGTTGCGCATCTGCAATACCGCGAGGTTGGTTTTTCGCCCCTGGCTTGGGAAATCAAAGTGGAACTTGGTGAACGGTTCACGAAAGAGCCGGCGCTGTCACGCGGAGGTGTCTTCCGGGGACGCTTCTGCCTGGGACCGAGCACCAACCTGTTCCTGCCGTTCGCCTGGGACTCCTCTGCGCAGCGTCTTTACCTGGATCTCAACCGCAACCGGGACCTCACCGATGACTCGGCCGGCGTATTCGTCGGCACGGGCACCGGCGTTCAACTCTATCGCGGGCTGCGGCTGGAGTTCCCCTCCCCGGAGGGCCCGTATCAGGTGAGGGTGGATGCGCATGTCTTCGAGCAGGGCGGGATTCCAAGGGTGTTCCTCTATGTCCGCTCGCTCTGGGAGGGGACTGTGGAACTCAGCGGCAAGAAATCGTATGTGGCGGTCATCGGCAAGCCGGATGGCCGGCTCGGGCCTGCCGCCTCACTCAAAGAGATCACCAGCCGGCTGATCCTGCGGCCTTGGGCGGAGAAGGACAAACCGTTTCTCTGGTGGCACGCAACCCAGCGCTACGTGGAGAGCCTGAGCCATGTCAAGCTGGTCACTTTCCCCTATCGTTATGCCGGCAACGCCAAGGTCTTCGACGCCTTCAACCTGCCAGCCAAGCTCTTCTTTCAGGATCAGGCTTACCGGTTGCAGTGCCGGGTCGAGGCGGGCCACGGCGCTCCCGCGGACCTCGAACTGAGCTTCGAGCCGACCTCCGTGGCGCTGGGGCGGGTGCGGGTGGAGGGCGACTTCATCCGCCGCCTCGTGCTGGACGGCTGCGGTTCGGCAGACCCATTCACCGCGGTGATTGATGGGCCTGTTGGCGAAGTGCGGGTGCCCGTGGGTGCTTACGCGCGCCAGCTTGTGTGGCTTCAATGCGACGGAGGCACCAACACCGCCATTGGGCTCGGCACCAACCGGATGGCCGTTACCGAAGCCAACGCGGCTGTCTTTAAGGCCGGCGCTCCATTGCGGCAGATGGTCGAAGTGAGCCAGGCCAACGGGGATTCCGTCTCGCTCTCGTATCGGCTGGTCAATGCCGACGGCATCGGTTTTCATCTGGCCTTCCACGACGAAAGAGACCCGCCACGGCTGGCGATTCGGCAGGGGAACAAATCGGTGGGCGAGGGCCAATTCGAGTTTGGCTGAGGCGGCAACTGCGCATACTCATGGCGAGTATCCACCCAGCTAAAAGGCGCCGTGACCCTGGCCGCCCGGTCTGATTTGGCCGGGCTGGGCGCTACGGATGGCCCCGCGACCACTTGGATGCCATAGCCAGCCGCACATCGCTCCGAATCCTCCCCCCGGGGGCACCCTAACTCGCTCGGCTGGCCCTCTGGCATTGAGTTCCTCGCCGCTTGAGCTAGGCGGTAACTTCGTCCGAACACGCGGAGAATCCTCTTCGGAATTGAATTTGACCATGGCAGCCTCCGGTGTGGCAGACGCACTGGGAAACTCAGGATTCTCCGATCAGTGTCTTTGGCCGGCAGGGACTTCTTTTTTTGTTCGGTTTTGCCGTCTTGCGGGTTCTAAATGGCGAGCAGACGATGACTGACAGCCTGACATTGCTGGGCGAATACGCGAGGACCGGTTCGGAATCGGCCTTCCGTGAGTTGGTCTCGCGGCATGTCAATCTGGTCTATTCCACCGCCCTTCGGGTGGTCGGCGGCGACTCGCACCTGGCGGAGGACGTGGCCCAGACGGTGTTTCTGGCCCTGGCCCGCGGCGCGCGCTCGCTCCCCAGGGGCGTCGTTCTGGGCGGATGGTTGCACCGCCACACTTGCTATTTGGCCAGCAAGGCGGTCCGCGCGGAGGTGCGCCGAAAAGCGCGAGAGAGGCAGGCGGTGGAAATGAATGCGCTCGACGATGACTCGAACGGTATTGTGGATCGGATTGCCCCGATGCTGGATCAGGCCGTCTGCCGGCTTGGAGGCAAGGACCGCATTGCGATTGTCTTGCGATTCTACGAGCAGCGCGATTTCCGCTCGATAGGCGAGGCGTTGGGCACGACCGACGACGCCGCACGCATGAGGGTAAATCGTGCGCTGGAGCGGTTGCATTCCATTCTGGCGCGCCGTGGAGTGACTTTCTCGGTTGCCGCCCTGGAATCCACCCTGGCGGCGGAGGCGGTGAGCGCCGCTCCCGCGTGTTTGGCGGCGGGGATTGCTTCCGCGGCAGTGGCCGGGGCGGCGGCTGGGGGAGGAGAAGCCTTCACCGTCATCAGTTTTATGACCATGACAAAAATGAAACTCGCTTTGGCGGGAATCGTCATCGGGGCGGCAGCCAGTCTCCATCTGGTGGTGGATCATCGGTCTCAGGCCGTGATGCGAAAGGAAAACGAGTCCCTGCGCTCTCGGGTGGAAGCCATGGAGCAAGAGGCGGCGGTGGCCCGGCCACAGGCCCAGGTCGAGCCGGCAATAGCCCGGGAGCAACTCAGCGAGTTGTTGCGCCTCCGGGCGCAGGTGACTGCTCTGCGAGACCAGCTGGCTCAGGTCACCAATCGCGTGCCCGGGACCACGCCGTCGCCACCGTCCGGACAGTCGGCAGAGGACGCGGATAAGGCATTGGAAGGAGAGCAGCAGGAGATGATTGCCAGGGTGGCATTCACCAAGGAGTGGATGGTGGCCCTTCGCCTCTACGCCAAGGAAAACCAAGGCCAGTGCCCGAGCAACTTTGATCAGGCGGCGGCCTATCTGGGGAACGAGGCCAAGGCCCAAACGAACCTGTCCACCGATCAGTTCGAGATAGTCTATCAGGGCTCTCTGAATGATCTGACCAACGAGAGTGCCGCGAACACTATCGTCATGCGCGAGCGGGAGCTCCGGCGCACGCATGATGGGAGGTGGGGCAGGGTGTATGGCATGGCCGATGGTTCTTGCCAGCAACGGTTCATGTATTCGAAAAGCAACCTCGAACAATGGGAACACGAGCGCCTGCGAACGCCCACAGCCCCCTGAGCGCCTCCGGGCTCGGCAGGGGCTGCGGCAAGGCTATCCGTTGACTGGAATGAAGCGCAAATGAAAGTGCGTCAGCGGAGCGCCGCGGACGTATCCAGCCACCGCCGAATCATTTTTCCATAATTTGATTCGGACTCGTAAGGAAAAACCCGAATCGTCCCATAGTAATTCTCGGTGTCCTTCCTGGAGTCGAACGCGTCCCCGCCCCAAAGCCGCGAGCGCCTGAGCAGCTCATCGGCCAGCGCTTCGTCCAACACCCCTTTGGGGAACCCGACTGAGACCCGGTGCTCCCGGAGGGGCTTATAGAAGACAAACCCGGTGAAGACCTCCCGATACCGGGCTTCGATGCGCCGAAAAGGAAACAGGTCGAACGCATCCTCCCCCAGCGGCGAGCCGTTGAAGTCAAAACCCAGGTTGGGATTGCCCAGCACGGCAAAGGCGGCATCCCACTTCCCGTCCTGCACGGGGATCATGACCGCCTCACGGTCATGGTTAATGGGCTGTTGGGCCCAATGCGGTTCCGGGGCCACGGTGTTTATCAGCACATTGGCCACCCGGCCGGGATAGGCCCGCATCAGGAATGCGCCGGTGTTTTGCTCCGTTCTGGCGAAGGCCCTGAGTTCGGGAAAGGCATGGCGATAGTTCATGATGACCAGGGCTTTGGCTTGGCCGTCAGCCTGCCGCAGTTGCTTGAACTTGCTCAGCACATGTTCGGCCATCAGTTGGTCACGCCGATGTCCCCCGTATTTATCTTCAAATTTGGTGTAGCTCCTTTTCGTGGCATTCGTCCAGTTAAAGGGACTGGTCAGCAGAATGTATGGGTAAGTCGAGGCTCAGGTAAGCGGCCAAGGCAATGATACAGGGCCAATTCCATGGCTGGATAGGTGCGGAAGCCGTAAGATCGTCTGGTTACCACTCGAATCTTGTTGTTCAGGCCCTCGACGGCGGCGCTGGAGAGCTCACCTTTGGCCTCGAACCAATTCAAGATCAACGGCTCATGGGCGCGCAGCATCCGGGCCACCTTCTTCATTGGTTCGAGCCGGCTGCGCATGGCTCGAGCGCACCAATAACCCAGATAGGCCACCACATAGATCGGAGAACGGTAGTGCCAAAGGTAGTCGAAGCTCTCCTTGAGGTTCCAGGCCCGTGCCGTCGCCAGCTTGCTGGCCAACAGGGCGTTGAGCTTGGAGCGGGCACGGCCCCGCACCCGGCTGCCCCGGCGCAACAACTGCCAGCGCATGCCCTTGAGCCGCTGAGCCAGGGGCCGGCCGTGCAAGCGCGACTGCTCGCCCCGGCGCACCTCGTCCACCGCCTCGTTGAGGTGCCCCACGATATGAAAGCGGTCCAGCACGTTGAGCGCCTGCGGTATCTTGGCCGCGATCACCTTCAGGTAGGGCTTCCACATGTCGCTGCACACATACTTCAGAGCGCTGACCACCGGGGCTCCCAATTCTGCCAAGCCCCGCCGCAACGTGGCTTGAGTGCGCCGCCGACCCAGCCACAGCAAGCGCCGACAGTGGGGGTCAATCTGGTAAATCACCGTCAGGAAGTTGTCGGCCTTCTGGCCCTTGCCCCAATGGATCTCGTCCACTCCGATGGCCTCCACACCCTCCAGGCGCCGGTGCTCCAAACCCCATTGGACGAACCACTGCACCGAACGGTAGACGGCCTCCCAACTGGTGTGGAAGGCCTGGGCGGTTTCCTTCCAGGACAGCCGCCGGGCCCACCGGGCCAAGAGGCCCATCATCGCCGTCGTCACCGGCCGCTTGCCCTGGCTCCAGGGGATATGCTCGACGACCACCCCGTCCTGCGGACAATTGACCCGCCGCGGGGGGTAGAGGAAATAGGTCTTGACGCCCCACATCGGCGGAAACAGCCAGGACCGCTGGGGCAACTGATCATAGCCGGGGACTGGCTGCAGGCACCGGGAGCACTTGGCGGGAATGCCGCCATGGGGTTGGAGGGTGATTTCGAGCCGCCGGCCACGGCCTCGGCGGTCCCGGCACAAGCGGATGTCCTGGTAAACGAAGCCCACAAAGTGTTGAATGTCGTTGAGAACCGTCTTAACCTTCAATTGCATAGCTGGTCTGCCGCTCGGTGGCGGGCGTGCTTTTCACATCTCGCAGGCTACCGCAAGCCAGGCAGATCAGCTATCGCTTTGTGGCGCTGGGCAGCCCTCCGAGCCAAGCACACCTTCACCAGCAATTCCTTAGCGGCGCATCATGGCGGAGGGCGGGGCTGTCAAGGTGGAGCGCAGCAGGGCACGAGGGCACGTGGCGAGCAATACCTTGACAGCCCCGCCCGGAGCCATACCCTGGCCGCGCCGGAATTGCTTGAAGTCCTTCTCCGGCCGTTAGGCCGCTCGATTCGTCGCGGAGCGTGCCGCGGGATGTTCCACGACCGCCCAACTCACCAACGTCAACCCTCCGAACTGAACACGTGTCCAGATGTTTCACCCACAAATTGTGCGGGG
>CAVVMW010000004.1:0-928182 GCA_963749495.1 uncultured bacterium | reverse complement strand
GGTGCGCGACAAAAAAGTAACCAAAATTTGAGCAGGCCCGCCTGCTGATTGATTTTTGTTGCTATATTGTATCTAGTTAGATACAATACGCACCATGACCGCTTCGCTTTCTCAGCTCGAAGACCGGCGCGAGCAGATCCTTGAACAGATCAAGGCTATCGACCGGTTGCGCCGCGGCTCCTTAAGCCGCCAATTCTTCAAGAAACCCCGCGCTGGCTCCAAAGCCCCCCAGGGCCCTTACTACGTGCTCCAAGCCTACTTCCATGGGCAGAAGTTCGCCGAGCGCATCCCGGCCGATCAGGCCCCCCAAATCGAACCCCTCGTCGCCAATTACAGACGCTTTAGCGAACTGGCCGAGGAGTTTGTCACCGTCACCGACCAAATCACCCGCCTGAGTCAAGCCGCCCCCGACGCAAAAAAAAACTCCAGACCGAAGTCGGGCAGGAGCGATTCCGGGAAGCCAACGCCTTCATCCGGTTAGTCCAAGGGCAGTGGCAACAGCAGGGAGTGCGCAATCTCGAGGCGGTGGAAATTGGCCTGCGCGAGGCGCTCTTCCGCGATGCCTGTGGGATTCTGGGGGATTTGCTCAACGACCCGGCGCTGCCGGTGCCCGAGGATCAGGGCCGCCCAGGCGAAAGGTGCCACGCCGGCCGGCCCAAGGAGCCGCTGACCCTCTTCGGGCTAGTGGCCCTACGGCGCAACTATTACTATTGGGCGAGCCGGGAGCAAGGCCGTGCCCCGCTGGACCAGGCGCTGGGTCTGTGGGCAGGCTATTCGCCCGGGGTGCTGCGGATCATTTGCCGCGCGGCCGCGCGCCATCCCTTCGACGTGGCGGCGGCCGAGCTCAAAGCCTATTGCGGGCTGCAGGTCGAAGGCCGCCAGATTCAGCGCATCGCTCAGGAAATGGGACCGCGGGTGCGGGCGGTCCAAGAACAATTGCCTCCCTTCAAGCATGACTCGGGCCTGATTCCCGTCATGTATATCGCCGTTGATGGCACCGGGGTTCCCATGCGGCCCGAGGAATTGGAAGGCCGTGCCGGCAAGCAACCCGATGGCTCAGCCAAGACCCGAGAGGTCAAGTTGGCTTGTGTGTTTACCCAAACCACCCTTGATGAGGAGGGATTGCCGTTGCGGGACTTTGAGTCCTCCAGCTACGTGGCAGGCTTTGAAGAGGCACCCGATTTCATGGTGCGGGCACGCCAGGAGGCCCTCCGCCGCCGTCTGCCGGCAGCGCAGGTGTCGGTGCTGCTGGGCGACGGGGCTGCCTGGATTTGGGACCACGGGGCGAAGTGCTTCCCGATGGCCTTCCAAATTCTGGACTTGTATCACGCCCTGGAACATCTCTCCGACCTGACGAAATTGCTCGAACCGGACCCTGCCGCCGCCCAGGCCCTGTGGCGAACTTGGCGCGAGCAGTTCTTGGCCGACGACGTGGAGGAAGTCCTGCGTCAAGCCCGGGAAAGGACGGGCAAACTGGCCGCTCAGACTGCTGAATCAGCAGGCAAGCAGATCGCATACTTCGAGCACAACCAGAGCCGTATGCTCTACGCCACCTACCGCGCTTTGGGATTTTTCTACGGCTCGGGGGTGGTCGAAGCCGGCTGCAAAACGGTTATCGGCGGACGCTGCAAGTGCTCCGGCATGCTTTGGTCAGAAGAGGGAGCTACCCACGTCCTGGATTTGCGCTGCGCTCTGTATGGCAACCAATTCGACCAAGTTCTGGGATCGCTTAAACCAAAGCGATTACCTGCGAATTCGCGTCGCCAACCCCCCGGCTCAAGCCGAGGAAGCTGCGTAATGGCACCTAATTGTTACTATTTTGTCCGGCTCCCGACAAAAAGCTGTGTAGGACAAAAATCTTGACAAAATGGATTTTGCTGGGCTTGTGTCACAAAAACTGTCTAACGAGGCAGGGCCTCAGACCGTGGCTCGGGCATCCTGCCCAAGCCCTCACGGGCAGGATGCCCGTGCCACAAACTTGACCTGTCTGCATCACGTTTTGAAATTCAAGGACTCTAGGAGTCCAGAAACGAACTGGCATGGCCCCGATCGATGCCGCCGCATCAGGCCGCCTCTTCGTTTCCTTTGTTTCCTTCTGTTCTGTTCCTGTGCCCAGCCGGCGGGACGCAGGAAAAGAACAGAAGGAAACGAAGGAAACGAAGGATCAAAGGCCCGGATCAGCTCTCAGGTCTGCGATCCGGAGGTCCAAGAAGAATTCTGTCTCACACCCGGCGCGTGAGGGCAGCCAACTTCTGGTTTGCGCCGCCCGCGCTGTGGCGGCATCATGGGGGCATGAACCTGATCCTTTCGACGCACAATGTGACCCTGACCAAGGCCATTGAAGATCACATTTTCAGCCGGATCGATAAGCTGGAGCACTTGCACCAGTATGCCACGGCCGCTCGGGTGACTTTGGATCACGACGATGCCAAGGCCCCGGAGCGCCAGTTTTGTTGTTCCATCCGGCTCTCGATGCCCGGTCCGGACCTCTTCGCGCAGGACGTCGAAGCCGATCTCTACGCCGCGATCGATCTGGTGGCCAAGAAGATCGAGCAGCAGATCCGCAAACGGCACAACCGCTACAAGGCCCGCAAGCACAAGACCGCCGCGCGAGGCAAGCGCACCCGCCAGGAAAACCAAATGTGATCCTCCGCGCCCGCGTCGTCCTGCCCGTGCGCCGCCCGCCCATCTTCGACGGGGCGGTGCTGGTCCGGCGCCATCGCATCGCCGCCGTCGGGCGCTGGCGGGACCTCTCGGCCGGGCGGCGTCCCGCCGTCGATCTGGGCGAGGCGGTCCTGTTGCCCGGCCTGGTCAATGCCCACTGCCACCTGGATTATACCGACATGGCGGGCCAGTTGCCGCCGCCCAAGGTCTTCACCGACTGGCTCAAGTCCATCAACGCCATCAAGGCGGGGTGGACCCCCGCCGATTACGCCCGCTCCTGGGGCAAGGGCGCGCTGATGCTCCTGCGGACCGGGACGACCACCGTGGGCGATATCGAGGCGGCGCCGGACCTGCTGCCCGCCCTCTGGCAAACGACGTCCTTGCGCGTCATCTCGTTCGTCGAGATGATCGGCATCGGGCGCCGCCCCGCGCAGGCGGTGCTCGACGAGGCAGTGGCGCGGATGGGTTCGCTGCACGGGGCGCATCGGCGGCTTGGCCTCTCGCCCCACGCGCCTTACTCGACGATTCCGGAGTTGCTGCGCTTGAGCGCGGACATGGCGCGCCGCCGGCGCTGGCGCCTGGCCACGCACGTGGCCGAGTCCGCCCTGGAGTACGAGATGTTCATGCGCGGGCGGGGCGAGATGTTCGACTGGCTGCGGCGCAACGCGCGGGACATGTCGGATTGCGGGCGCGGCTCGCCGGTCCAGCACCTGGAGCGCTGCGGGATGCTGGGCGAAAACCTGCTGGCGATTCACGTCAATTACCTGGCTGGCCCGGACGCCGGACTGCTGGGCCGGGGCCGGGCCCACGTGGTCCACTGCCCGCGCAGCCATCTCTATTTTGGCCATGGGCCCTTTCCGCTGAGGGCCTTGCGGCGGGCGGGCGTGGGCCTCTGCCTGGGCACCGACAGCCTGGCCAGCGTGTATAAGGGGTGGCGTCAAACGGTCGAGTTGAACCTGTTCGAGGAGATGCGAACCATGGCGGAGCGCAACCCGGCCCTGAGGGCGCCCGACATCCTGGAGATGGCCACACTGGCGGGCGCTCGCGCCTTGGGCTTGGAAGGAGAGGTGGGCGAGATTGCCGAGGGGGCATTGGCGGACCTGATCGCCCTCCCTTTTGCGGGCAAGGAGGCCCAGGTCTATGACGCGGTCCTGCAGCACCCGGGCAGCATCGCGGCCGGGATGATCGGCGGCCGCTGGGTGATTGCGCCGGAAGGGAGGAGAATGACAATGACGAATGACGAATGACGAATGACGGACCGCTCATTCGTCATTCGTCATTCGTCATTCGTCATTAACACCCTTTCCAGCTCCTTGTAAGACCTCACGACGCAGTTTGCCTGGCGCAGTTGCTCGGCCGGGTGCGTGTTGGTGATGGCTACGACCTGCATCCCGGCGGCCAGGCCGGCGGCGATGCCGGGTTTGGAGTCCTCGATGACGCAGCAGCGTGGCGGGGCTGCCTGGAGCAACTCAGCCGCGCGCAGGAAGATGTCGGGCGCCGGTTTGCCCCGCGGGACCTCCGTGTCGGTGACGACCACCCTGAAGAAGCGGCCCAGGCCGCCCAGGGTGAGGACCTCCTCGACGATGGGGCGCTCGGAACCGGAGGCAATGGCCAGCGGATAGCGGGCGGCGAGCCTTTCGATGAGCCCGGGCAGGCCCGCAAAAAGCGGCCGCTCGCGGCGGATGAGTTCCAGCAGCCGCGCTCGCTTCATCGCCAGCAATTCCCCGGCGGCCTGCCTGGGCTTGTGTTTGGCGACAAAATCCACCCATAACTGCTGGTCGGACCGGCCGATATAGTCCGACCACCGCACCCCGTGCGTCCGGGCGTAGCCGAGTTCGCGCATCACCTCCAGGAAGGCCCGTTCGTGCTGCGGCTCGCTGTCCACGATGACGCCGTCCATGTCGAAGATGATTGCAGCGAAGGGTTTCATGGAGCCGGTGCTACACATTGATGATCGGGCCGCCGCCGCCATCGCCGGGCGAATCCGGCGGGGAGCGGCGGCGCCGGATGCGGAGGCGGGGGCCGCCCCCGCCGGTCAGGAGGTTGAGGAGGGTCGAGATGATGCTGATGATGAGCGCGCCCCAAAAGGCCGCCCAGAATCCCTCGACGGAGAAGTGCGGCAGGATGTCGCCGACCAGGAGGAGGAGCAGGGCATTGATGACGAATCGGAACAGGCCCAACGTCATGATGAGGATCGGGAACGTCAGGAACATCAGGATGGGCCGCAGCACGGCATTGAAAATCCCCAGCAACAGCGAGGCGGCCAGCAGGTCGGGCAAACTCCCGTAATGGATGCGACCCGGGAGGACGGCGACCGCCACCAACACTGCCAGGGTGTTAATCACCCAGCTCTGCAGAAATCGTATCAAGCCGTGCCTTTTCAAGATCGCTTCAAATGCCCGCGCCGCGCCGCCCGCAAAGATGAGGCAATTCCCCGGCCATGACAAGGGCAATAGGCGGGAGCTGCTGCACCGGACTTTGGATGACTTTGGTGTCTTTGTCGCAACCTTTGTCGCGGCCTTTGTCGAATTGGGCCGGCCTTCGACAAAGGTTGCGACAAAGGTTGCGACAAAGGTCGCGAAAGACACTCGAAGTCCGGGGCAGTGGAGCACTGTGCGCTTCCTTATTGTCTCCGCCCTGCGAAATGGTTATTAAGAGGCATGACCCCGGGCGGGGCGCACCGTCCTGCGCTCCGGGGGGTGCGAAAGCCGATAATCATTGATGAAAGTAGTAATACTCTGCGGCGGTTTGGGCACGCGCTTGCGTGAGGAGACCGAATTCCGGCCCAAGCCGATGGTGCCGATTGGCGAGCGGCCAATCCTCTGGCACATCATGAAGATTTACGCCCACTACGGGCACAAGGACTTCATCCTCTGCCTGGGCTACAAGGGCGACGTCATCAAGGACTTCTTCCGCAATTACCAGTGGAACACGAGCGACGTCACCCTCCGCCTGGGCGCCCGGCCCCAGATCAAATACCACAGCCAGCACGACGAAGAGGACTGGAGCGTGACCCTGGTGGACACCGGCCAGGCCACGATGACCGGCGGACGCCTCCAACGCGTCCTGCGCTTCATCGAGGAGGAGACGTTCCTGCTGACCTACGGCGACGGGCTGATCGACAGCGACATCAACGCCTCGATTGCCTTTCACCAGCAGCACAAGAAGGTCGTCACGCTCACCGCCGTCCAGCCGGCCAGCCGCTTCGGCGACCTGGAAATAAGCGAGCAGGGCGTGAGCGCCTTCAAAGAAAAGAGCGAGAAGCAGGCGGCCTTTATCAACGGCGGTTTTTTCGTGATGAACAAACGCATTGGGGATTACCTGACCGGCGATGGCTGCGTGCTGGAGCAGCAGCCGCTCACCCGCCTGGCGGCACAGGGCCAACTCGCCGCCTTCAAGCACACGGGGTTCTGGCAGTGCATGGACACTTACCGCGAGCAGCAGTTGCTCACTCACCTCTGGAACAGCGGCCAGGCGCCCTGGAAAATCTGGGCCGCGCGCCAGGCAACCTCAAAAGCGCACTCCAACCACGAATGAACACCGCGGATTTTCTGGTCATCGGCGGCGGCATTGTGGGGCTGAGCATCGCCCGCGAACTCAAGAGCCGGTTCCCCGGCACCCGCGTGGCGCTCCTGGAGAAGGAGGCCGACTGCGGCCTCCACGCCAGCGGGCGCAACAGCGGCGTGCTCCACGCCGGCTTCTACTACACCGCCGACAGCCTCAAGGCGAAGTTCACGCGCGACGGCAACCGCATCCTCCATGAGTACTGCGAGCGCCGCAAGATCCCGGTCAACCGCTGCGGCAAGCTCGTCGTGGCCCGCGACGCCTCGGACCTGCCGCAACTGGACGAGTTGCTGCGCCGCGGCCAGGCCAACGGCGTGGCCCTCAATCCGCTCACCGCCACCGAGGCCCGCGCCATCGAGCCACGCGTGCGGACCTTCGAGCGCGCCCTGTTCTCGCCCACGACCTCGACGGCCGACCCGGGCCAGGTCCTGGGCGCAATGAAAGAGGACGCCCAGCGCGAAGGCGTCGTCATCCACCAGAACGCCGCCTACCTCCGGCGCGCGGGCGGGCGCCTGCTCACTCGCGCCGGCCCGTTCGAGGCCGGCTGCGTCGTGAACGCCGCCGGCCTCTATGCCGACCGCGTGGCGCGCGACTTTGGTTTCTCCCAAGACTACCGCATCGTCCCGTTCAAGGGCATCTATCTTTACTCCGAAGAGCCGCCCGGCGCCTTGCGCACCAACGTCTATCCGGTGCCCGACCTGCGAAATCCCTTCCTGGGCGTTCATTTCACCGTCACCGTCGCCGGCAAGTCCAAGATCGGCCCCACGGCCATCCCGGCCTTCTGGCGCGAGCAATACAAGGGCCTGGAGAACTTCCGGTTCTCCGAGCTTGCCGAGATCCTTTTTCGCGACCTGGGCCTGCTGCTCTTCGCCGGGTTCGACTTCAAACGGATCGCCGCCGAGGAGACGCTCAAGTATTTCCGCCGGCGCCTGGTTGCGTTGGCCTCGCCCCTGCTCGAGGGCGTCAGGCTCCAGGACTACCGGCACTGGGGCAAGCCCGGCATCCGCGCCCAGTTGATGAACATCAAGACCCGGAAACTGGAGATGGACTTCGTCATCCAGGGCGACGCCAAATCGCTGCACGTCCTCAACGCGGTTTCGCCGGCCTGGACCTGCTCGATCCCCTTCGCCCAGTATGTGTGCGACCGGATCGGGGGCGCCCGGACTCCGCAGTCATCCAGCGGCGAGCAGTTGCTTGTACCCCAGGGCGAGAGATGAACCCTGTGCAACCCAACGCCGCCAAACTGAAAGAGGAAATCCTGCGGCTGACCCGTCAATTCGCGCGGCTGGCGCACGCGGCCAACCGTCCCGGCTACGAGGCGGCGGGCCAAGGCGGGGTCGAGCGGCCCGAGTTTGTCCCCGGCCAGAGCGCAGTGCCCTACGCGGGGCGGGTCTTTACGGAGCAGGAGGTGGCCGCGGCCGTCGGGGCCGCGCTCGATTTCTGGCTCACGCTGGGTCCCGAAGGTGAGGCCTTCGAGAAGGGCCTGGCGGGGTTCCTGGGCGTCAAGTCGAGCGTGCTCTGCAACTCCGGGTCCTCGGCGAACCTCCTGGCCATGGCCGCTCTGTCCAGCGAGCGCCTGGGCGCCCGCCGGCTCAAGCCGGGCGACGAGGTCATCACGGTCGCCGCCGGTTTCCCTACGACCGCGGCCTCCATCCTCCAGAACGGCTTTGTGCCGGTCTTTATTGATGCCGAGCCGCTCACGCTCAATGGCTGCGTCGAGCAGTTGGAAGAGGCCCGCGTGGAAGGCCGGACCAAGGCAGTCCTCATGGCCCACACGCTGGGCAATCCCTTCAACCTGGCGGCCGTCACCCAGTTCTGCGGCCGCTACGGTTTGTGGCTCATCGAGGACAATTGCGACGCCCTGGGCTGCGCTTACGACGGGCGGTTCACGGGCAGTTTCGGCGACCTCTCGACCCAGTCCTTCTACCCGCCCCACCACATGACCCTGGGCGAAGGCGGCGCCGTCAATCTCCGCGACAACCTCAAGCTCCGGGTCATCGTCGAGAGTTTCCGGGACTGGGGCCGGGATTGCTGGTGCGCCAGCGGCAAGGACAACACCTGCGGCCGGCGCTTCGAGTGGAAGCAGGGCGAATTGCCCCAGGGTTACGACCACAAATACATCTATTCCCATCTGGGCTACAACCTCAAGCCGCTGGACATCCAAGCCGCCATCGGCCGCGCCCAACTCGACAAGCTCCCGCTCTTTGTCCTGGCCAGAAAGGCCAACTGGGAACGCCTGCGCCGCGGGCTGGCGCCGCTCGAAGACGTCTTGGATTTCATGCTCCCCACCCACGCCGCCGGTTGGTCGCCAACCGGCTTCTCCTGGGACGGCTCAGGCCACCGCACCGATTGCTCCTGGTTCGGCTTTATGATGCTCGTCAAGCCCGGCGCGCCCTTCACGCGCACCGAGCTGGCCCGCCACCTGGACTCAAAAAAGATCGGCAACCGCATGCTCTTCGGCGGCAACCTCGTCCGCCAGCCCGCCTTCACCCAACTCCGCAAAAGAAACCCCGCCGCCTTCCGCGTCGTCGGCGCCCTGGCCGGCGCCGACCGCATCATGAACGACTGCCTCTTCATCGGCACCTACCCCGGCCTCACGCCGCCCATGCTCGATTATATGATCCAGACGGTGACGGAATTTGCGCGGGGGAAGCGGAAATAGGCGCACGTGCCACAGGAGGTGTATGGACATATGTGGTCCTCTTATATAGAGCCTGACCTAAAAGCTCGGGTTCCGGACCTTTGTCGCAGCCTTTGTCGGGGCCTTTGTCGAAAAAGGGCCAATCCGACGAAGGTCTCGACAAAGGCTGCGACAAAGGCCGCGACAGAGTTTGCGACAAAGTTTTAGCGGCCTATGCCTCAAAGAATCCTTATCACCGGCGCGACAGGTTTTCTGGGCAGCCATGTCTGCCGGGCGCTGGTCGAGCGCGGGTGCGCGGTCGAGGCCTTTCGGCGGCGCTCCAGCGACCTGTCGCGCCTGGGGGCCGCGGCGGAGCGCGTCCGCTGGCACCTGGCTCCGGAGGAACTCGATGCCCCGTTCCGCGGCCCCACAATCCCCGACGCCCTCCTCCACTGCGCCGCCCTCTACGGCCGCCGCGGCGAGTTCCCCGCCGACCTCATCGAGGCCAACACTCTCCTGCCCGTCCGGCTCTATCACCTGGCCGCCGCGCGCGGCGTGCCCTGGTTCCTGAACACGGACACCATTCTCGACCCGGCCCTCAACGCCTACGCCCTGAGCAAGCACCAGGCCGCGCAGTGGCTGCGGCGGGCGCTCGGCCCCACCCGCGTCCTCAACCTCAAAGTCCAGCATTTCTACGGGCCGGGTGACGACCCCTCGAAGTTCATCAGCGGCCTCATCGCCCAATGCCTGGCCAACGTGCCCGAAATCCGGCTCACCGACGGATACCAACGGCGCGATTTCATCTATGTGAGCGACGTCGTCGGCGCCATGCTCGCGCTGGTGGAACGTCAGACCGGCCCCGGCCAAGGCGCGCAGGCAGGCGCGCCTGTGGCGCAGGGGCTATTCACCGAATTGGAGATCGGCAGCGGCGAGCCGGTCCGCGTGCGGGAGTTGGTTGAACTCATCCACAAATTGACCGCCAGCCGCTCCCAGTTGCTGTTCGGCGCGCTGCCCTGCCGTCCCGGCGAGCCGATGCTCACCCGCGCGGACATCGCCCCCCTGCGCGCGCTCGGTTGGCGCCCCCGGGTCCCGCTCCCCGAGGGCCTGGCCCGGACAATCGAGGCGGAACGGAAGCAACTCACATGAAACGTCTCCTGGTCACCGGCGGCTGCGGATTCCTGGGCTCGAACGTGGCCGCTCACTTCCTCGAGCAGGATTGGCAGGTCACCGTCATCGATGCCCTCTTTCGGCAGGGCGGCGAAGCGAATTTAAACTGGCTTCGCGGGCGGGCGGGCCAGGGCCAGTTGAGCTTTTTGAAGCAGGACCTGGCCGATGATGCGGCAGTGGCGCAGGCCTTCCGCCAGCACGGCCCCTTTGATTTCGTCTGCCACCTGGCGGGACAGGTCGCCATGACCACCTCGATCGAGGACCCCCGCCGCGACCTGCTCACCAACGTCCTGGGCACGTTCAACGTCCTGGAGGCCGTCCGCCGGCTCAGCCCGGATGCCCTGGTCGCCTACAGTTCGACTAACAAGGTCTATGGTGACCTCGATTGGGTTCGTTTCGAAGAGACCCCCACCCGCTATGTCGCGCCGGGTTGCCCCGAAGGCTTCGACGAATCCACACCGCTGGATTTCGCCAGCCCTTACGGCTGCTCCAAGGGCGCCGCCGACCAATACGTCCGTGACTGGCATCGGAACTTCGGCCTCAAGACCGTCGTCTTCCGGCACTCCTCGATCTACGGCGGGCGCCAGTTCGCCACGTTCGACCAGGGCTGGATCGGCTGGTTCTGCCTCCAGGCCGTCCGCCAGCAGCAAGCCCTCCACGCCGGCCAAACGCCCGACCCCTTCACCATCGCCGGCAACGGCAAGCAAGTCCGCGACGTCCTCCACGGCGATGACCTGGTCCGCCTCTACGCCGCCGCTTACGAGCGCCGCGAGCAGGTCGCCGGCCAGATCTTCAACATCGGCGGCGGTCATGCCAACAGCCTCTCGTTGCTCGAATTGTTCGAGCTGTTGGGCCGCCTCACCGGCATCACCTTGTCGTTTGCCAAAAACCCGCCGCGCCAAAGCGATCAGAAGGTCTTCATCGCGGACATCCGCAAGGCCGGCCGCGTCCTGGGCTGGTCCCCCGCCCTCTCCAAAGAGGAGGGCATCGCCCGGATGCTCCGGTGGGTGCAAGAGGGGGTGGAACGTGAAACGTGAAACGTGAAACGCGAACCCTCAACCCTGAACCCTGAACCCTGACCCCTGAACCGGGATTAACGGAGGGCATCGCCCGGGTACTCGGGCGGGTGGAAGGGGCGCTGCCTTAATCCCAATCCCATTCTTTGAACAGGTCCGCGATCGGGTAGTGGAAGCCCGGCAGCAGGTGTTCGCCGTCCAGTTCGCCTCCGGGGCCAATCAAAGTGCGTTGGGTCAGGGAATGGCAAACCTCCGCGCTCTCGGTATCGGGATCGATGATCCAGGTGATTTGGGTGCCGCTGGCAAAGAAATCGCGCAAACGCGCGTCAATCTCCGCGCGCGTGTTGCTGGGCGAGAGGACTTCGACGGCGAGGTCAGGCGCCCCGGGGAAAAACTTGCGGGATCGAGGGCTGAACCCCAGCCTGAGCAGCCGTTCTTTGGGAATGAACGAGATGTCCGGCGCGCGGCAGTTGCGGTTGAACATCCAGTAACCGGCGCTGGAGCCCAGGACCACTCCCAGCTTTTGAGCTTTGACAAAGGTCCTCATGGCGGTCAGCAACGCAGCGCAGATGTTCTCATGATCGAACTTGTTTTTAGGGCTCATAACCAGCTCGCCATCCACGACCTCGTACATGAAGCCGTTGTCGGGAAGCGATTGCAATTCCTCCTCGGTCCAGATTTTCTTCTGAGCTTCTGGTTTGGCAATCACTGTCATACGCATCATCATAAGGGCGGCCAGGCGCCGTGTCGAGCCGGCACTCGCTATGAATTTAAGATTGTCGGACCGGCCGGGACTGATTACAAACTCCCGACTGGTGACTGCCAACCAAACCATCAGGCGCTTGCGGACAAGGCCCCGGCTGGTTGGCCTGTGCGCGGTTCTGCTCCTGCTGCTCCTGTTGTTCTGGCTGGACCCGTTTCGCGCCCCCTACCCGGAGCGTCTTCCATCAGTCTCGACCTTGATCCGGGCCTTGCAGAAAAAGGACTCGAGGCTCAACCAGTTCGAGGTGGCATTCTGGAACCGGTTGCCGGCGGCTGTCCGGGACCATTGCCGGTCCTTGCGGCCGGCCCTGGCCCGCGAAACCCGGCACGAGGCCTGCTTGCTCCTGGCCCAGTACGGCCCCAAGGCTGCCAAGGCCACGCCGTTCCTGATCACGGCACTCGATGACCCCGTCGGCTGGGTCCGCGTTGCCGCCGTCCACGCCCTTGGGGCAATCGGGCCCCCGGCAAACGCGGCAAAGACCGCCCTCATCGCAATCCTCCGCGACCCGGCGTATCGGAGCCCAACCAACCAGCTCGATGATGATGCGCGACTCGGTCGCCACGGCCCTGGTGGCAATAGCCCCGCAAGACCCGGAGGTTGTCGCGGCGCTCCTCGAGCACATGGCTTTCCCCGGGGCATTCGACTCGCCCGCCGAGACCGCGTTCTAAGTTGATCGGCCGCACGCCGGAGGCGCTGCCCCTCTTCGAGTCGATCCGGCAACTCCTCCGGCCGCAAGACACGCTCCGCCTGGTTGACCTGGTGGTTGAGAGTTATCCGGACCGGAAAGGGAAGCTGGCCGCGCTGCTCGAGTTGCTGGATGACGAGGATTACGGAATCCGGTGCCGGGCCTGCCCGGCGCTGCGCGGGCTCGGCCCCATGGCCGCGGAGGCGCTGCCCAAACTCCTGGAATTGTTTCGCGCAACCGAAAAGGAATGGGAAGACGCTCCGGAGGGTCCGCAACGGGAACGGTTCCAGGCCTACGCCGCCTTCGTGCGGCCGAGTGCCTTGGAGGGTCCACGAAATCCCAATGTTCGCTACCCTTACCGCAATCTCAGGATCCCGGCCGCCCCACCGCCCCCCAGCACGTCGGCCTTCAAGCCCGCGCCGGTCCCTACAGCCGCCGAGTGGGTGGCGGGCCTCTTCACCGGCAGGTATGGACTCTTCAGCACCAGGTACGGCGTAGGTCAAGGATTTCCAGCAGGTCTTGTTCCGGGCCTTGGCGGCTTGCATTGCGAGGTCATCCTGAGCCTCGGCGACATCGGCCCGCCGGCGCTCGAGGCCGTCCCACTGCTCGTCCGGGAATACCGGGACCGGGCGAGCCCGCTGTGGCTCGAAGCGGCAGTTGCCCGGGTCCGGATCGACGGCAGGCTCGCGGAGGTCCGGCCTATCCTGGCCGCCGGGATCGAGCAGGCAGACGCCCAATTCCGAGGGCAGATCCTGTCGCGTCTCGCGCGATCGGGCTGGTACCATGGGAACACCATGACGCTTCTGATCAAGGCCCTCGATGACCCGGACCCGGTCGCTCGACTGCAGACGCTGGAGATTTTTCTTGCCTGCCGGGGCCTCAACCCCGAGCCTGCCCTGCCCACCCTGCGCAAAATGGCCTCCGATCCAAACCAGGACGTTCGCCGCACGGCCGAGGACGCCATCCGAAGGATCGAATCGAGCGGCCCGCGCGCGCCGTAGCTCGGATTCCGTGCCTTTGTCGCAACCTTTGTCGCGACCTTTGTCGAAGAATCGCCGATTCGACAAAGGTTGCGACGAAGGTTTCGACAAAGGTTTCGACAAAGGTTTCGACAAAGGTTTCGACAAAGGTTTCGACAAAGGTTTCGACAAAGGTTTCGACAAAGGCGCGTTTCCGCGTCTCCGCGTTGCGATAGCCAATAGCCAATTGTCAATAGCCGATGGGGTCTCTCCGCGTCTCCGCGTCTCCGCGTCTCGGTTCCTACGGCTTTTGGACAGGCGGGTTCGTTGCGGGGGCTGGTGGGGCGGGCGCGGGCGGCACAGCCGGGCGGGCGCTGTTGGTACTGGACAACCCGGAAAGCCCTAGACGGATCATGTCCAGGCGGCTCTGCACCCCTAATTCATCCCTCATCTTTTGGACTTCCTCGCGGAGCACCGCTAGTTCGTTGGACCGCGCCGCCAACCTCGCCCGCTCGGCCAGCCACCGCCTCAATTCATTGGTCACGGCTTCGCGGGCCGTCAGAAGAGGGAGCGCGGCCGCATTGGTTGCCCAGGCCGACAACTCCGAGGGGCCGGGCTGAGGGATCTTCACCGGGATGGCGTTGGAAGTTCCAACGAACAGGTTTGCCTCCTTCACGTTTCTGGGCAGGGGGTAAATGAGGGCCAGCCAGGTTTGCCGGCCCCCCTTCAAGGGACAGTAACAGTCTCCTTCACAAGACAACTGGACAAAAGCCGAGCCTTCCTCCGGAGGCTTGCCGGAGAGAGACAGGACCCGCGCGAGGTCCTCGTAACCGTCGTAGATGCCGGGGAAGAGCCATTCCCAGGGCATAAGGGCTTCGCGGGTCAACAGCTCGAGCTTCGGTTTTGTGAACTCGAGTTTCACCTCGTGCTGGCCGGTGTTCGTGGCCACCAGGAGCAGTTCGAGCAGGCCGGCGCCCGGGTCCTTGGGGAGCTCGGACATCGTCTCTCCGAACAGACCGTCCGCCGACATCTGCCAGCCTTCATAATCGGCTTTGGGCAAATGCTTGACCGTCTGGTAGCGAACGTTGACGTGAGGGACCCGAAGAGCCTCCACTAATCGTATTTGGAGTCCGGACTCTGCCGGCTGCGCCGCCGGCCCCTGCGCAGCACCGGCCCACGACAGGGCCGTCAGGCACAGAACTGCGATGAGCACGGTGGATCGCATAGTTGATCTAAGGACATGGTGCGAGTAGGGAAAGGGAGCGTCAAGCGGCATGTGCCGCGTGAAACGTGAAACGTGAAACGTGAAGCATGAACCCTGAACCCTGAACCCTGAACCGTGAGAGCGGGCGCAGTGTGGGGATCGGTGCCGAGTGCGCGAAGCGTTTTGGACTGCGGCAGTCCTCTGCCGCTTTTCGGACCCTGGGGACGCGAAAGCGCCAGAGGACTGGCGCAGTCCAAAACCTTGCGGGCTTCCCGACGCCGCGCCCCAGTTACCTGGCTTGCCGAAGGCCGACAACGGTGAGACGCGCCCGTTGCGCAAATGTCGGACATTCGACACTCGACACTCGATAGCGGCCACAGGATATTCCCCGATTGTAGTTTCACAGCCGATGCAAACACAATTTGTTACGCGCGCAGGAACCAGTGTTTCACGCCTCACGCCTCACGTTTCACGTTTCACGTTTCACGTTTCACGTTTCACGTTTCGCGTTTCAGGCTGCCTGCTGGCCCTGGCCGGCCCGGTCCTTGGGGGTTCGGGCGACCCTCCCGAGGCGGCCGACTTGCAACCAGTCGGACGCGCCGGCAAGAGCGCGGTCCTGGTGACACCGGTCAACCAGGTCATCCACCCATCGGGGACCAGCCTGGATTTGCCGCGACTGCGTCCCCAGGCCCTGGCGCTCAGCCCGGACGGTGAGATTCTGGCCGTCGCCGGCAAGACCCACGAGTTGGTCGTCGTCGATCCGGCGGGCGCTCGAGTGCTCCAGCACGTGGCCTTGCCGGCCGAGGGCGCCCGTGAGCCTGCGCCCGGCGCCGTCTCGACGCACATCCTGAAACCGGACGAGGAAGGGCAGGTGAGCTTTACGGGCCTGGCGTTTTCGCCGGACGGAGCCGGATTTACCTGGCCAACGTCAACGGGAGCATCAAGGTCTTTGGGGGCAGCCCGGCACACCGCGTGAGCGGGCTTTACACGATCCCGCTGCCGCAGGCCGCGGGGGCCGCCCGCAAGGAAGAGATCCCGGCCGGCCTGGCGGTGTCGCGGGACGGCAAGCGGCTTTATGTCGTTTTGAATCTCTCGAACCGGTTGGCGGAACTGGACGCCGCGACCGGGCGGGTGTTGCGGGTTTGGGACACGGGTGTGGCGCCCTACGACGTGGTGCTGGCCGGGGCCAAGGCCTACGTGAGCAATTGGGGCGGGCGCCTGCCCGAGCCGGGGAACGTCACAGGGCCGGCCGGACAGGGGACGCTGGTGCGGGTGGACCCGGTCCGCTACGTGGCCAGCGAGGGGTCGGTGAGCGTAATTGATTTGGCGGCGGGGCGGGCGGTGCGGGAGGTCCTGGCGGGCCTGGACTTCGAGCGGGCTGGCCTTGAGCCCCAATGGCCGCTACCTCGTGGTTGCCAACGCCGCCAGCGACACGCTGAGCGTCCTGGACACGCGCCGGGACCAGGTGGTCGAGACCATCTGGGCGCGGCAAAACCCGGCCGATTTGTTCGGCGCCAGTCCCAATGCCCTGGCCTTCGACGCCTCGGGCCGGACGCTCTTTGTCTGCAATGGGACCCAAAACGCCGTCGGGGTCATCGCCTTTGCCCCGGGCCACTCGAAGCTGCAAGGGCTCATCCCCACGGGTTGGTTCCCCGGGGCAATCGTCTATGACGCGCCGCGCAAGTCCCTCTACGTCGCCAATATCAAGGGCATCGGGTTCGGCCGTCCAAATCGTCAGACCGGCAACACTGAGCACAATTCCCACCAATACTACGGCTCGCTCTCGCTGGTGCGCGTGCCGGAAAAGGCGGCCCTGGCCAAACTCACGCGCCAGGCCCTGGCGGACATGCGTTACCCGCGGCTGGCCCAGGCCGCCCTGCCGCCGCGCCCCGGCCAACCGCCCCGCCCGGTGCCCGAGCGCGCCGGCGAGGCCAGCGTCTTCAAGCACGTCGTCTATTTCATCAAGGAGAATCGCACCTACGACCAGGTCCTGGGCGACATCCCCGGGGCCAATGGCGACCCCTCGCTCTGCACCTTCGGCGAGCGGTTCACCCCCAACCAGCACAGGCTCGCGCGCGACTTCACGCTCCTGGACAACACCTACTGCTCCGGCATCCTCAGCGCCGACGGACACCAGTGGGCCGGCTCAGCCTTTGCCACCGATTACATGGAGAAGTCTTTCGCCGGCTTCCCACGCAGCTACCCCGACGGCATGGAAGACAAGGACATAGACGCCCTGGCCTACTCGCCCCAGGGATTCCTCTGGGACAACGCGCTGGCCCACGGCAAATCGTTGCGCGTCTATGGCGAATTCGCCATCACTCGCAAGTCCTGGAAAGACCCGGCCCGCAAAGGCGACCCCAAATTCCTGGACCATTACCGCGAATTCCTCGATGGGACCGACACGATCAACCTCCGCAGCGAGCCGGCCATCGAGTCGCTGCGGCCTTACCTGGCCACCAACACCGTCGGCTGGGACCTGGCTGTGCCGGACGTTTTTCGCGCGGCGCAATTCATCAAGGAACTCAAGCAGTTCGAACAGAGCGGGCGCTTCCCGGACCTGGTCATCGTGTGCCTGCCCAACGATCACACCAGCGGCACCAGCGAGGACGCTCCGACTCCCGGCGCTCAGGTGGCCGACAACGACCTGGCCTTGGGCCGGATGGTGGAGGCCCTGAGCCACAGCCGGTTCTGGCCCCAGACGTGCATCCTGGCCATCGAGGATGACCCCCAGGCGGGCTGGGACCATCTGAGCGGCTACCGGACCACCGCTTATGTCATCAGCCCCTACACCCGCCGCCATGCCGTCGTGAGCACCCAATACAACCAGACCAGCCTGGTGCGGACCATCGAACTTATCCTGGGCCTGCCACCGATGAACCAGATGGATGCCACCGCCACGGCCATGTCCGACTGCTTCACCAACGTGCCGGACCTCGCGCCGTTCACGGCCCTCCCCAACAACGTGCCCCTGGACGAAATGAACCCGGAGCCCAAGAAGATCTCCAACCCGCTCCTGCGCAAAGAGGCCTGGGCCTCCGCCCGCCTGCCCCTGGCCCGCCCCGACCAATGCCCCGAGGACCTCCTCAACCACATCCTCTGGCACGCCATGAAAGGACCCCAGGCGCCTTACCCCGCCTGGGCCGTGCAGGCGGAGGACGATTGAGGGGCGTGCGTCGCGGAGCGACGCAGTGACGGTAGCCGTGGACCTCGGTCCACGGTTGAGGGCCTGGGAATGGTTGCGCGTCGCGTAGCGACGCCTGACGGCTTCGCGGTTTTCAGCCGTCGCTACGCGACGCGGTCGAGCTCGGCCCATGGGTCCGTGGACTGGAAGTCCACGGCTACCTTCGGCCACCGCTACGCGGTGAGCCCAGATACGCCCCCGCCCGGCCGCCGGGCTGGGCCTCAAAACGGTTCTGGACACGGGGCGGAAAGGTCATAGAATCTCGATGATTTTGTGTGTTGCTTTTTTTGAAGACACTGGTAGAAAAGGTATCGAATTATTTGTCCGGTTCGAGTCGGTTATTTTTTGAACGTGTTCCGCTTGGGCGCTTCTATTCCTCACGGCCAAGTCTGCGGACTTACGGAGAGATCGTGTCGGAATGAACGTACCACTTTTTTTGGCGGCGGCGAACCAGTCGGAATTGGTTTACGTGTGGCACCAGGCCACGATTGAGGCCAAGGCGATCATCGTTTGCCTTGTTTTCTTCTCGATCATCGCCTGGTCGGTCATGATCGGCAAGGCGCTGGAGATGCGCCGCGCCAAGAAGCTCAACCAGTGTTTCAACACCGAATTCCGCACCCAGAAGAGCGTCCTGGAGATCTTTGACCGCCGGATACGGGTCGAGGGGTGCCCGCTTTTCATGGTGTACCAGTCCGGGAGCAGCGAGTTGGATGGCCGGCTCAAGGGGGAGGAGGGAGCCGGGCGCAAGCGCTACATCTCGCTCAAGGGCATGGAGCACGTCAAACGCTCGCTCGAGACCAGCGTCGCCCAGGAATCGCTCAAGCTGGAATCGGGCCTGATCCTGCTGGCCATAGCCGTGAGCGGTTCGCCCTTTCTGGGCCTGCTCGGCACGGTCTGGGGCGTCATGAGCACCTTCGGCCAGATCGCCATCCAGGGCAGCGCTTCGATGGCCGCCATGGCCCCAGGCGTCTCCGCCGCCCTCATCACCACCGTCGCCGGCCTGCTGGTGGCCATCCCCTCGATGTTCGGCTACAACTGGCTGGTCCACAACCTCCGCGTCCTGACCGTCGAACTGGACAACTTCGCCCAGGAACTCGCCTCGAAGGTCGAGACGGAGTACCTTGAGGATTGAGTCTGTCACGACAATGCGCCGCTTCTCACAACGCAGTGCCCTGGTCACCCTGAGCGAGATCAACATCACGCCGCTGCTGGACCTGGCGTTTGTGTTGCTCATCATCTTCGTCATCACCACGCCCCTGCTCGAGCAGAGCATGCCCTTGAAGCTGCCCGAAGGCGGGCGCCCCAGCCCCCGCGTGGACCCGCGCGACATCCGCACCATCGAGGTCGGCACCAGGGGCGAATACCGGTTCAACAAAAGCCCGATGCAGTTGAACGCCATCGAGCAATACCTGATCGCGGATTCCCGGGCCAACCCCAACCTGATCGTGGCCATCCGCGCCGACGAGAACGGCCGGGTCAAGGACTTGTACGCCGTGGTCGAACGCTGCCTGCGCAACAAGATCACCCGGATCGATCTCAAGACCGTGCCCCTTAGACGCCAATGAACCGCACGCAAAAGAGATGCCTTGTCGTCTCGACGACCATGCACGCCGGGCTCTTGTCATCGGTCATTTTGGTCGCCGCCTTTCATTCGCAGGCCCCGGCGCCGGTGGAGGTGCAGACCATTGATTTCACACCGGTTGTCACCACGTTCGAGAACATGCAGGGTGGGGGCAACCCAAACGGCGGGTCCCCGCCGCCGCCTCCCCCACCCGCGCTCGCGGCCCCCAAACCGCCGGAACCGAACCGGGATGTCGCCCGGCAGAGCCAGGCCCCTCCTGAGGAAGAGTCCTACACGCCTTCTCCTCGTCCCGCGCCCAAGAAGCCGCTGATCGATCCCAAGAAGATCGTGGAACTGCCCCGACCGAAGCAGAAGAAGCCCAGGGTGACCGAGGAGGACACCAGCGCGTCGGCCAGGGAACAGGCCCGGGCAGCGGCGGATGCGCGCAAACAGTTGCTCCATGCATTCAGCAGCGTGGCCGGCCATTTCGCAGGCGACCGCTCCGGCCCCATCTCGCTGGAACTCAAAGGCCCCGGCGGCGGCGGCCTGCCCTATGCCAACTTCAACTCGGCTGTCTATAGCATCTACGAACGGGAGTGGATTGTGCCGAACGGGGCCACGGACGTGAACACGACAACCGTGGCCGAGATCAAGGTTGCCCGGGATGGCACGGTGGTTTCAGCAGACATCAAGCGCCGCTCCGGCAATTTGGTGGTGGATCAGTCCGTCCAGTTGACCCTGGACCGCGTCCGGACCCTGGTGCCGCTCCCGGAAGGCACGGAAGAACCCTATAAGGTCACCATCTATTTTAACGCCAAACCTTAAGGCAAATGATTGGGACAATGTCAAAGCAGACACCCGGATGAAAATGACCATATCTCCTCACGCTCGCTGCCTGCCGATCGGCTATCGGCTATCGGCTGTCGCCCATTCTCGCTGCCTGCCGATCGGCTATCGGCTATCGGCTATCGGCCATTCTCGCTGCCTGCCGATCGGCTATCGGCTATCGGCTGTCGCCCATTCTCGCTGCCTGCCGATCGGTTATCGGCTATCGGCTATCGGCTATTTCCGCGCCCTGCCGGCGCTGCTGGCCTGTGCGCTCATTGCCCTGGGCCTGCCTGGGTTGCGCCGTTCGGCCCAAGCCGGCACGGCTGACGCTGTCGCCATAGAAATCTATAAGCAGGTAGGTCCCGGCCAGGAGCGGCCGATACTGGTCTCGATCAGCGGCCTGACCGGCGAGGCCGCCCAGGTCCTGCGATTCGATCTCTATGTCCAGGGCTTCGACTTCACCAATGCCGAGGCGGCGCAATACCAGGTCATCGGCAGAAATGACGGCAACCTTGAGGCCGGCGTCATCCAGCGCATCAACAAGGCCCCCCTGGTCCCCACCCAGATCTATTCCGGCCCGTTCCGCCGCCAGGTCCACCACTTCGCCGATGACTTCGTCGATGCCGTTCCCAACCACGCCAAGGGCATCGCCCGGACTCGGATGCTGTTCAAAGGCGAGGCCGGGGGCAGGAGCGAGGTCTATGTGTCGGACTTCGACGGGCACAACGCCCAGCCGATCACCCGCGACAACTCGATTGTCGCCGCCCCCTGCTGGGTCCCCCACCGGCTCGCCGCCTATTACACCTCCTACGCGCTCAACAACCACCCGGACATTTACTACAGCGATTTGACGACCGGGTCGCGCCGCATCTTTGCCCGGTTCGGCGGCTCGAACATGAGCCCGGCCGCCTCGCCCGACGGCAGCCGGGTGGCGATGATCCTCAGCAAAGACGGCTGGACAGACCTCTATGTGTGCAACGCGGACGGTTCGGGCCTGCGCCGGCTCACCAAGTCGCCCCAGGACGAGTCCAGCCCGTGCTGGTCGCCCGACGGCCAATGGATTTGCTATGCCTCGAAGGAGGCCGAGCGGCGCTCGCTCTCCGTCATTTCCGCCTCGGGCGGCGCGCCCCGGCGCCTGGTGACCCGCCTGGCCTCCAGCCCGACCGAGCCCGATTGGTCGCCCGACGGCAAGTACATCGCTTTCACGTCACAGAATGGGGGCAACTTCCGGATACGCGTGATTCCGGCCGGGGGCGGGGACGCCGAGGACATTGGCGAGGGTGAAGACCCCTCCTGGGCGCCCAATTCCCGCACCCTGGTCTGCGCCCGCCGCTCCGGCGGCAAGGGCAGCTACAGACTCTCTCTGCTTGACGTGATGACAAAACAAGTCAAGGATGTTCCCGGAATTTCGGGAATTAGCTCGCAGTCACAACCCAGTTGGGCCAAGTAAAGTAGCCCGCGCATGAAAGACCAACAATGAAGCCGAACCAATTCAGTAAACTGCTGGTGCTCGCCTTAACTCTCACCGTCGCCGCCACCGCCTGCAAGAAGACCCCGGTCAACACCATTGACATGCGGGGACGCAGACCCGGCGCGCTGGAAGGGCCTGAAACGGGGGCCAATCCGGCCGACCTCAAGCCCGGCCCGCCGATCGGGTCGGAAGAGACCACCAAAGCCAAACCCTCGGGCGAGGGCATCCCGATACCCAATCCCGGAGAGTTTTCCAAATACACAAGGGATGCCGAGGCCCTGAAGGCCTACGCGGTGTATTTCGATTTCGACAGCGCCGCCATCAAGTCCGGCGAGAGGCCCAAATTCAACGGCGTGGCCGAGTGGCTCAAGGCCCACGCGGGCTACGCCCTGCGCATTGAAGGCAACTGCGACGAGCGCGGCACCGAGGAATACAATCGTTCCCTGGGCGAGCGCCGCGCCCTGGCCTCGCGCGAGGTCCTCGTCGAACTGGGCATCGACGCCGGGCACATCGAGACCGTCAGCAATGGCAAAGACAAGCCCATTAACCCAGGCCATGACGAATCGGCCTGGCGGCTCAATCGCCGGTGCGACTTCATCGTCCTGATCCCGCCCGCCACGCAGTAGGGCGGGTGGCGAGTGCCGAGTGCCGAGTGGGGGTGCATCTCGCAAGAAGTGCCACAGGAGAGAGAACTGCGGGTCCCGCTGGGCCGGGCGATTGAAGTGCGCGTCCGAAGTCGCGAAGCGTTTTGGACTGCGGCAGTCCCCTGCCGCTATTCGGACCCTGGGGACGCGAAAGCGCCAGAGGACTGGCGCACTCCAAAACCTTGCGGGCTTCCCGACGCCGCGCTCCAACTGGATGGTCAAGGCCTCCGACAACGAGATGGCGGCGAAGTTTTCACGGGAGCTCGGCTTGACGCAGATACAGGCGGTGCTCAACTCATTTGGAGGAATAAACCGTCGTTGGTGAATAAGCAGTGAACTGGGGTGAACAAGTCGGCCTTGACTTCTTTGACTGGAGGGTGAATGGGGATGAATGGAATCATGAACTGTGTCGGCACAAGCGCAGATGCCGGAAGTGCGGCTGGCAAGGAGCCGTTGCGGTTGGATGTGCTGGCGGTTTATGAGGATTTCGCGACGGGCCTCAGGGCCAGGCAGACGCTCGACCAGACGGTGCAGCGGCTCGAGGCGGATGCGGATGTGCAAGTGAATCTGTGGCGGTTCGATCTTTTGCGCGAGCCGGCACTGCGCCAACAGGCCGCGGAGGAAGCGGCAGAGGCGGACATTGTGTTTGTCTCGATGCACGGCCAGAGTGAACTGCCAGAACAGCGTCAACTTGTGGTTCGCGGAGTGGTTTGGACGCAGAAGCGGCGAGCCGTGCGCGTTGGTGGTGTCACTCGACGGCGCCGCCAAAGACACATCGAGCGCGACCCAGATTATGGAGGCGCTGGGCGCTGCGGCCCGGCTCGCCGGTGTGGACGTGTTTCTGCACTTGGGGGAGGCGCAAGCGGAGTTGAAGCTGGCTGCCGAAAACACCCAGGGCCGCACAGAAACGAGGGCGATCGTGGTGGACCAGGTTCAGCATCGGGCTGACGGGCATCAGTTGCGTGACTGGGGCATCAATGAGTGACGCTGGAGCTGAATGGCCGGGCTTTGCCCAATCTTCGCTGTTGTCATGGTGCGTGTTTGCGTTTAGCTTGTCCGCTCTGTTACACTGAAGAACGGATTTTTATCGCACCTATGGCAAAAACCGAAGTCATTCTGACGCACAATATCGTTGGCCTGGGCGCCGAGTCCGACCAGGTAAGGGTCGCCGCCGGCTATGCCCGCAATTTTCTGTTTCCGCAGGGACTGGCCGTTCCGCTCACGGGGGCCAATAAGCGCCGGATCGAGGTCCTGAGGCAGCGCCGCGCCGAGCGGGAGGCGCACGAGCTGAACACCATGACCGAACTGGCCAAGAGCCTTTCCAAACTCACTTGCGTGCTCACCGTCAAGACCGGCGAGGACGGCAAGATGTTCGGCACTGTCACCTCGGGCATGATTGCCGACCAGCTCAAGACCCAGTTCGACGTCACCCTCGACAAGCGCAAGATCCATCTGGAACACCCCATTCGTGCCCTGGGCGAGCACGACGTGGAACTGCGCCTGCACCAGGACGTCAACGCAACCCTCAAGGTCCGTGTCGAGAGCAGCACGCCGCTGCCCGAACCCGTTGTCGCCCCCGCCGCCGAGCCCAAAAAGGAGGAGCCCAAGACCGAAAAGCGCGGCAGGCGCCCCGAGGCTGCGGCCCAAAAGACCGGGCCCGGCGAGGCAAAACCCAAAGCCCCCAAGGACCAGAAGCCGGCCCGGCCCGACCATGACCGCGCCCCCAAGGCCGAGAAGCCGGCCAAGGCCCCCAAGCCGGAGTAAAGGGCCCTCATTCATACCCGAAGCGGCGCAAGTAGGGCTCCAGCGCCGGCAGGACCGGGGCGAGGTGCTTTTCGTAAAGCCGCCACCGGGCAACGGACCGGGCATAAACCGGGCGAGTGACATCCTGGTAAGTGGGTGAATAGAGTTGCTTGTGCAGGCTTTTCTCGTGGAAGCGGGCCTGTGCCTCGTGCCAGTTCAGCCCAAGAAACTCGGTCACGCGCCGTCCTTCGGCCTCGAGGTTCGCCACAAGGACCTCGTAGCGTGTCTCCAGCCAGGCGAACCCTTCCCATTCGCGCGCCGCCAGCCAGATGTCCATCAAGTCGGCGTAATGCCGGCAGACGCGTTCCAGGCTCAGGAAGTTCACATTGACGGGATTGAGGGGGATGTTCTGGAAATAGCAACTGAGGACGACGTCGCGTGGGTCGCGCAAGGCGATGAGCACGCGCAGTTCCGGAAAGACCCGCAGCCAGATCGGCAGCCGGGCGGTGGGAGAGGGGTTCTTGTCCACCAGCAGCTTGCCTTGGGCGGAGGGCCCAACTCCTGCGTCAGGGCCTGGAGATAGAGCCGCCGCAGCACGTTGAGCCGCTGGATGGAGAGGTCAGCGGACTTGTGAAAGGCCGGTTCGAGCCGCTCGATAAAGGCGGGCGGCTCGTCCAGTGCGGCCACTGCCGGGTGCGCATCGAGCACCTGTTCGAGCAGGGTTGTGCCGCTGCGCGGGTGTCCGCCCAGAAAGGCCAGCGGCGGCATCGGTTGGCGCTTGGACGCGGGAAAGAGGCCGGCCCAGGTGCGCAGAGTGTCCTTGGGCAGGCTCCTGGTGAATTGGCGCGCGCGTTGTGCGCCCTGGTCGTAGGCCCGGAGGAGCGCCCCGGTATCCGTGAGCGCCCGCACAATGTCTTTGGCCTGCCCCAGCAGTTGCACGGCTTCATCGAAGCGCCCCGTGCGGTCCAGCACCTGGGCCAGTTCGTAGCGGCAGGCATAGCGGACATACGGATGCCTTGGCTCGGAGGCGATGAGGTCGCGCAGGCCGCGCTCGGCCTCTTCGAGCCGGTCCTGGCGGCGGTCCAGAACGGCGCTGAAATAGCGCGCCTGGTCGTCCTTCGGATCAATCGCCAGGCACTCCTGGACCGCGGCGCGGGCCTCGGCCAGCCGATGATTCTGCTCCAGCAGCACTGCCAGGCTGATGCGGGGGTTGATGGCGCGGGGCCCGGCTGCCGCCGCGCGGGCAAAGCAGGCCCGCGCTTGCTCCGGCCGGCGCCGGGCCTGGTACTGGTGGCCAATCAGAGCAATCAATTCGGAATTGGCGGGGTCCAGGTCCATCGTTCGCCGCCAGGCGCTCTCCGCCAGTTCCTGCCGCTGGAGCTTCGAAGCGGCATTGCCGAATTCGAACCACATCACGGCCGAGCGCGGGCAGTGCCGGACCAATTGCTCGTAGAGCGCGAAGGCCCTGGCGAAGTCCTGGGCCAGCAGGCACTGGCGCGCCTGCTGGTGCCGTTGCTGCAGTTGGCCGGCTGTCATGCGTCGTGCGGGGGCAAAGGGTATTCCAAATCGGTTCCGGCGGGAAGGCGATAAGAGGGCCGTTGACAAAGTGGCAGCGCAGGTTTCCAAACCTGCTGTATCGCCGATTTCCAATCGGCAGGGCGCCGGCATGTCGAGCGCCCCCGGTTTACGGACGGCCTGCGGGTTTGGAAACCCGCGATACAGCAGGTTTGGAAACCTGCGCTACGCTGGCGCCCTTGGCGCACAGGCGCGCCGAGCGACGTTCTCAGTGGCCCTCAAGGCGATAAAGGCGCCCGGAGTAAAGAGCTTGACGGATGAGGGTCCGGGGGTGTAAACAACAGGGGTTCTCAGGGAGCGCGTTCGCCGAAGGTTTCGGCCGCGGGCCTTTGGGGACGGTCCTGGAGTCACTTAGCCATATTCAAATCCAAGCCATGAAAAAGCTTCACTCAATTGCTTCTGAGCAACGCGCGCGCAAGGCGGCCTGCACGATCTCCGCAGCCGCGCTGATGCTCGGCGTTTCGCAAGCAGCAACGGTCGGTTTCAACTTCCAGTGCAATTACTGTTCGGCGGCCTCCTATGCGGGCGCGGTGGTGACTGCGCCCGCCTTCGGCATCCCTCCCGAAGGTTGGGAGAACCTCTCGCAGATGGACACCGGCTATGGGTGTACTGCCGATTATTTCACTCTGAACGAGTTGATCGACGCGCAGTCCTCGACCGGCGGTCTGAACCCGCTGCCCAGCGGCGCTCTAGCCGTGGCGTGGTCGGCCTACACCGCCAACGTGAGCGGGTTCGGGGGCTATTCCCGTTCCGGCCCCCATTACACCTTCGGCGGCAACGGGTACAAACCGGGCAACGAGCAGGTCTATTGGGGTTTTCTGCGCGACGGCGTCAATTTTGGCCCCGGCTCCTCCGGGGGAGACAACAACCAACCGGGCTATGCGATCGACCTGACCGGGCTGGGCAGCGTCTTCACTAACGGCGCCTACGTGGTTCAACTGATCGCCTCGGCCGACTCGATGCAGTATTTGACCAACGCCTTCATCATTGATGCGACGGGCAACACGACCCAGTCGGTCGTGTACCCGAGCACGCCGCCGGTGAAGGATGTGGGGGATACGAGCTGGGTGCGCGGGATTGGCGGCGGCCTCAGCACCGTCAGCGGTCCTCTGAGTGCCGATCACCTCAAGATCCTCGGCAATCAGGCCGCCCACGCCGGTGACAAGATTACGGGTTACAATTGGGCCAGCACGATCTGCGGCTTCATCATCACGGACAAGCCGGTCGTCTCGATGTCCCCCAACTCCGTTCTGGCCTTTCCCGGCGATACCAACATCGTCCTGAGCGCCGCCGCGGCGGGCGTGCCGCCGCTGGCCTACCAGTGGCGCAAAGAGGCCCAACCGCTGCCCGGCGCGACTAACTCGTCTCTTGCGTTCGACCGTACGGCGCTCTCCATTGCCGGCCACTACGACCTGGTGGTGACCAACCGCTTTGGACTGGCGACCAGTGCCGTGGCGACCCTGGCGGTGGACGTGATCAGCGCGGTCCCCGGCACTAATTTTATCGTCGATTCCAACCCCAACGCGACGTCCCACGACGGCACGGAGCAGGGCGCGGCCTGGGTAGCGTCGAGCACCGACAGCGTCGGCGTGGCCCGGAGCGGCGTGATGAGGTTCACCGCGACCAATTCGAGCCAGATCGTTGTCGCAGGGCAGACCAACTTCGACACCCCCACCGGCACCATCATGTTCTGGATGCGCTCGGCGGGCGTGGCCGATACCACGACCAATACCCCGGCCCTTTTGTTCGGGCGCAGCGCCTCCGACGGCCTGGTCATCATCCAAAATCAGGATGGCACTCTCCAATTCGAGCCAGCCGCAGGGGCCGGCTTCGCCATTGCCGGCATGAACGTCTCGGATAATAAGTGGCATCACATCGCCGCGACTTTCGACCAGGCCATGGCCAAGATCGGCCTTTACATCGACGGGGTTAGCGCCGGGACCACCGATCTCTCGGCCATGGCGACGCCCTGGGCCTGGGAGAGCCGCCAACCGATCGAATTGGGCAGTTCCGCCGGCAAAGCCCAACCCTCGCAGCCCTACGAGGGCCTGCTGGACGATGTCCGCTTCTATAGCCAGGTCCTGTCCGGTGCCGACATCGCCGCCGCCTACCAGAGCGATGCCTTGGGCCAACCCAGCGCCTTGCTGCTGCGCCTCAATTTCGATGCGCCGCCGGTCAACGGTGCGACCTTGCGCTGGCTCTGCCCGGATGTCATCCTCCAATCCGCCGACTCGGCCGCCGGTCCCTACTCGGATTTGCCCGCCGCATTCTCTCCCTATTCCGCGGCGGCGGCCCACGCGATGAAGTTCTACCGCTACTACGGCCACACCCCCGCCTCCGTCATCAGCAACCCTTATATGATGTGATCCCAGGACATGGGACATGCTGACGACCTTGCGCATCAAGAACCTCGCCCTGGTGGCTGACCTGACCCTCGAATTGCAGCCCGGCTACAACGTCATCACCGGCGAGACGGGGGCGGGCAAGTCGATGCTCATCGGGGCCCTCAACCTGGTCCTGGGTGAGCGCGCCGACCGCACCCTCATCCGCAGCGGCAGCGAGGCCTGCTCGGTCGAGGCCGTCTTCGACATTCGGTCCCTCAAGGCCCCAATCCGCAGTTACCTGGAGCAGAGCGGGCTCGACCCGTGCGAAGATCACCAGCTCGTCCTCAAGCGCGCCTTCACCGCCGCCGGCGCCAATCGCCAGTTCATCAACGGCTCCCCCACCACACTCGGCACCTTGACCGCCCTGGGCCAGTGGCTGGTGGACATCCACGGGCCGCACGAGCACCAGTCGCTCCTGCACCCGGCCCGGCAACTCGCCATCCTCGACGCCTTTGGCAAACTCGACGAGGACCGTGAGGCCTTTGCCCAACTGCTCCGGCGCCGCGCCGCCCTCGAGGCCGAAAAGGCCGCGCTCATCGTGGACGAACGGACCTACGCGCAGCAACTGGACCTGCTCCGCTTCCAATGCGAGGAAATCGCCGCCGCCCGCCTCCAGCCGGAAGAGCAGGCGCAGCTCGAGCAGGACTATTCACGCGCCAGCAACGGCGCCCGGCTGCTCCAGCTCGGCCAGGCCGCCCTCCAGGCCCTCAGCGAGGACGAGAACAGCCTCATGACGCAGGCGGGCCAGGTGGGCCGCAGCCTGCAGGACCTCCATCGCATCGATGCCTCGGCCGCCCCGCTTGTGGCCCTGCACCAACAGGCCCTTTCCCTCCTCCAGGACCTGCAGGCCGCCCTCTCCCGCTACATCGAGAGCGTGGACGTGGACCCCGCCCGGCTCCGGCAACTGGAGGAGCGGCTGAACCTCATCCAGTCGCTCAAACGCAAATACGGCCCCACCCTCCCCGAGGTCATCGCCTTCGGCCAGGACGCCCGCCGCAAGCTCCAGAGCCTCGAACAGCGCGACGCCGAACTGGAACGCATCAATGCCCAACTCCAAACGGTCGAGGCCGACCTCTGGCGCAGCGGCCAGTCCCTCTCGGCCAGGCGCCGCAAGGTCATCCCGCAACTCGCCAAGGCCGCCGCCAGGCAACTCGCCGACCTGGGCTTCGAACAGAGCCGCCTCGACGTGCTCATCACGACCCTCGGCCGGGACGAATTGGCGCCGCAGCCGGCGCGCATCGCGGCCTCGGGCCTGGACACGATCGAGTTCCAGTTCGCTCCCAACCCGGGCGAGCCGCCGCGCCCGTTGCGGGCCATTGCGTTGTCGGGCGAGCTGGCCCGCGTGATGCTCGCTTTGAAGACCGTCCTGGCGCTCGAGGACCAAGTCCCGGTGCTCGTGTTCGACGAGGTGGACGCAAACGTCGGGGGCGAGACGGCGCGCGCGGTGGGCGAGAAGATGCAACAGGTCGCGCGGCAGCGGCAAGTGCTCTGCATCACGCATCTGCCGCAAGTGGCCGCCCCGGCCGCCGCCCATTACGTCGCCACCAAGCAACTCAAGGCCGGACGGACCATCTCGGAAATCCGGCGGCTCGAACCGGCGGAGCGGGTGACCGAGCTGGCCCGCATGCTCGGCGGCCAGACCGAGGCGGCGCGAAAACACGCGGAATCGCTCGTCGCCAGGACACAGGGACTGACATAGCAAGATTCAGGAGAATTCCCTGTCGAATCCGGTTATTCACAGGCGGTCCCAAGCCGTTGGCTCATCCTTCCCTTGGATGGCCAGTCGCTCAAGTTCTTTCAACTTGGCGGCCAGCTTCGGTTTTGGGCGTGGGTCCTTGATGATGCGCTCCCACTCCGCGTCCCCATCTCTGGGCTCGCCGCGCGCACGGGGGCTGACTCCTTGTTCAAGGGCGCGCGCGAACTGCAGCAACCGTGCTGCCTTTCGGGGCGGGAGCGCTTGGGAGATTCGCGTAATCTCAACAACGGCGCCTTTCATGCCATCACTTTAGCAGCGGCATCGTTCAAATGTCGAGACTCTCCCGCCGTGAAGCGACAAAGGGCCTCGGCAGCCAGGCGGACGTCATCCGACCGTTTGCTGGCTTCCGTTGTCATAAATCAGAGCGCGGTCGCGGTTGACCTCCCCAGGCAAGACAGGGTTGCGCAATGGACCGCGGCGCGGGGCCTGGGGTGTGTCGGGAAGACTGCAACGATGTCCTCCTCGACTTTCTGCCATTGCCTTGGAGGCTTGACCCTGCGGCCGTCGGCGACTAGGCTGCGAGCATGAAGACGGTGTCCATAACGCTCGAAGACGCAGCTTGGGAAAACATGCAGCGTCTGGCCCGAACGCAAGGCAAAGGATTAGAGGACCTGGTTCTCGCACGCCCTCGCACAGTTCTTCGTTTCCAGGGCCTCGACCGTGCCTTCGCCGGAGGAACGGCGGCGGATGCTCGATAAACTCTGGGAGCGGATTGACGCGTGCAATGTGGAAGTGGGCGAACGCCCAACCCGCGCCCGCACGTATGACGATAAACGCCTTCATCGATACTAACGTCCTGCTCTACGCCGTCTCGAACAGTGCCCAAGACATCGAGAAGAAGTGGCTGGCCCGAGGGCTCCTGCAGAAGGAGAACTTCGGGCTGTCAGCACAGGTCTTGCAGGAGTTTTATGTCAACGCCACCGGCAAGCTGGCCCGAACGCTGCCGGAGGCGGACACGATGGAGTTCATCCGTTGGCTGGAGCAGTTTCCTGTCGTGCCGACCGACACCAGGCTGTTTCACCAGGCCGTGGAGGTCCGGAATCGCTACGGCATCTCCTACTGGGACGCTGCCATCCTCGCGGCGGCGCAGACGCTGGGCGCCGCCAGGCTTTATTCGGAGGACCTTTCGCACGGCCAGGTGTACGACGCGGTACAGGTCGTGAATCCGTTTCTGGGGTTGGAAACTCAGGCCTCGCCGGGTTAAGGTCCATTCGCGGATCGCGGTCTGGATGCAGGAATTCCTTGCCAATGCCGCGCCAGGTGCTATTTGTCTCCCAGCTATGAAATACAAAATATCGGACCGGGCGGCCTCGCTCACTCCTTCGCTCACCTTGGCGATCGACTCGAAGGCCAAGCAGATGAAGGCGGAGGGGCAGGATGTGGTTGGGTTTGGCGCGGGGGAGCCGGATTTCGACACGCCGCAGCACATCAAGGATGCGGCGATCAAGGCGCTGAACGAGGGTTTCACCAAATACACCCCTGCCAGCGGCACGCCCGAGTTGCGCCAGGCCATCGCGGACAAGTTCAAGCGGGAAAACGGGCTGACCTATAAGCCGTTGCAGGTCATTGTGTCGTGCGGCGGCAAGCACTCCTGCTTCAACGTCATCCTGGCCACCTGCCAGGAGGGGGACGAGGTGATCATCCCGGCGCCCTACTGGCTGAGCTACCCGGAGATGGCCAAGCTGGCCGGCGCCACGCCGGTCATTGTCCAGACCACCGACCAGACCGAATTCAAACTCACGCCCGAGGCGCTGCGCCAGGCCATCACGCCCCGCACGCGGCTGCTGGTGTTCAACTCGCCCAGCAACCCGACCGGCACGGTCTATACCCCCGCCGAGATCAAGGCCCTGGGCGATGTGTGCGTCGAGAAAGACATCCTGATCATGAGCGATGAGATTTACGAACACCTTCTCTACGATGGCGCGGTGCACCGGAGCGTGGCCGGCTTCTCCCAGGCCCATTTCGAGCACACGATTATCGTGCACGGCTTCGCCAAGGCCTGGAGCATGACCGGCTGGCGCCTGGGCTTCTGCGCGGCCCCCGAGCCGATCGCCAAGGCCATGGATGCCATCCAGAGCCACAGCACCAGCAACCCGACTTCCTTCGCCCAAAAGGGCGGCGTTGCCGCCCTCAAAGGCCCCCAGGACCATCTCCAGAACTGGCTGGCCGAGTTCAACCGCCGCCGCGCTTACGCCTGGCAGCAGCTCAACAGCATCCCGGGCCTCTCCTGCGTCAACCCCAAGGGCGCCTTCTACCTCTTCCCCAACATCTCCAAGACCGGCTTGAAGTCCACCGACTTCTGCGCCCGGCTCCTGGAGACCCAAAAGGTCGCGGCCGTCCCCGGCATCGCCTTCGGCGCCGACGATTACCTCCGCATCAGCTACGCCACCAGCATGGCCAACCTGCAGAAGGGGTGCGAGCGGATCCAAAAGTTCGTCCGCAGCCTTTGACAGGACGCGGGTCCCAGGGGAACGGCGAGAAACCAAGGCGCAGGAATCGCCCGCGCAGCCCCCCGTGCCTGGCGGAATCATTGCCGGCAAAATCATTGGAACAGAATTCTTCAGAACTGATTTTGCCGGCAATGATTCCGCCAGCATCAGCTTTAATTATTCTGCCTCGAAGAAGATTTTAATTGCCGGCCCGGCGCGGCTTCGCCTACCCTCCGAGGCTGGGCATCCCCCCGGCGGCCCGGACTGGACAACCGGCGGGTGATGGGGCAAGAGTATTGTAGGCGCCATCATGGATGCTCATATAGAAGTACATCTGAAATAAAGAATAAATAAAACTCATGAAAAAGACAATCGCGCTCAGCCTCGCCCTGCTCGTCGCAGGCCCCGTCGCCGCCCATGCCGCCGACGCCAAGGCGCTCTGGGACAAGAACTGCAAGAAATGCCACGGCGAGGATGGCAAGGGCAAGACCAAGATGGGCGAAAAGGCCGGGGTCAAGGACTACACAGACGCCAAGGTGCAGGACAAATTGAAGGACGACGAGATGGCCAAGGCCATCAAGGAGGGGGTCAAGAAGGGCGGCGACACCCGGATGAAGCCCTTCGGCGACACGCTCAGCGATGCGGAGATCAAATCGCTGGTCGAGTACATCCGCAAGTTCAAGGGCAAGTAATCATCGGACATTATTGAACGTCTGACCGACACACTCCACTCCTCTACTCATGAAAAAGCTGATTGCGTGCAGTTTGGCCCTGCTGGCGGCGGGACTCGTTTCCGCGGGCGCAGCCGAGGCCAAAGCCATCTGGACCAAAGAATGCGCCAAATGCCACGGGCCCGACGGCAAAGGCAAGACGAAGATGGGCGAAAAGCTCCACATCAAGGACTACAGCGACCCCAAGATCCAGGCGGAGCTCAAGGACGAAAAGATGATCAAGGCGATCAAGGAAGGCGTCAAGGAAGGCGACACCACCCGCATGAAGCCCTTCGGAGAGATGCTGAGCAACGACGAAATCAAGGCCCTGTTGGCCTATTTCCGCGGCCTCAAGAAGTGAGGCCCGTCGCGGCGCGCCGGCGAGGGCGGCATTTAGGCCGTGGGAGACGCTGGGTCACAAATCATCGGATATGGAAGGGTCGAGGGGCCCGGCGGGCGTATCCCGACACCGCCCCACCGACTGCGGCGAGACGGGGGTGCCCCCGTCCTCGGGCGCAGCGACATCCCCAGCCAGGGCAGCGGTCAAGTACTCCGGCGCGCCTGCGCGCTCCGTCGCTGCTGCGCCCGGGGACGGGCGCACTCCGGAGGCCGAGCCGAAAATGCCCGGGCCCGGGGGGCGCATCGCTCGACCCTCGACCCTCCTGCCCGAGAACTTTTGGACCAAGGTCCGATGGCTGGGAGGTATTGTAACCATTTGAGGCTCCAGACAGAGCAAGAAAGGGTGATACTTCGGCAAGAGACGTGAAGCCGAAAACCGCGCCATCAGTTAATTGTGCCGCCGTTGTTATGAATGAAACCATGAAGCAGCAATCACGCTGAGGGGCCGCGATGCGCAACCCCTTGAAAATGCCGCCCCAGGTCTTCCGGCTCGTCCTGCTGGCAGCCGGGATCGTGGTGACGTATTCGATAGCCCGGTATTTTCTGACGCCCGCCTCGTTCCGGCAGTATGGATGGTATCGCGGGGAGGCGCTGCTGGAGCTGAGCCAGCGCGACCCCGTCTATGCCGGACGGAAGGCCTGCGATGAATGCCACTCGGACGAGTCCAACAAGCTGCTGAGCCATGGGCACAAGACGCTCTCGTGCGAGGCCTGCCACGGCGCGGCGCAGGCCCATGCGGATAATCCGGATCTCAAGCCGGAGAAGTTCTATTTCAGCCTGTGCGTGCGGTGCCACGAGGCCAATCCCTCGCGGCCCAAATGGCACAAGCAGATTGTCGTGAAGAACCATTACACGGTATCCAAATGCACGGACTGCCACGTGCCGCACATGCCGGAGGAGGCCCCATGAAGCCGAGTGTGACCCGCCGCAGTATGATTGGCCGCATCGGCGCGGTGCTGGCCGGGGTGCTGGCCGCGCCGGGCCTGCGCACGGTGCGCGCCGCCGTCCAGAAGGGCCTGACGTCTTCGGGCGCCGCGCCGGGCTACGACCCCGCGCGGCACAGGTGGGCGATGGCCCTGGATGCGAATCGGTGCATCGGCTGCGGCCTGTGCGCCGAGGCCTGCAAGAAGGAAAACCACGTCCCTCAAGGCCCTTACTTCCGCACCTGGATCGAACGCTACATCATCACCAAGCCGGAGCCCGGCGCCGACGCGGGGCGCGGCCAGACGCTGGTGGACAGCCCCGAGGGGGGGACGCGCGGTTTTGGCCAGCCGCCGGTGCCGGCGGAGCGCATCCAGCACTCGTTTTTCGTGCCGCGCCTGTGCAACCTCTGCAGGCACTCGCCATGCACCCAGGCCTGCCCGGTCGGGGCGACGTTCGACGCGCCGGACGGCGCGGTGCTCATCGACCCGAAGTACTGCATCGGCTGCGGCTTCTGCATCCAGGCCTGTCCCTACGGGTGCCGCTTCCTGAACCCGATCACCCACACCGCCGAGAAATGCAGCCTCTGTTACCATCGCATCACGCGGGGATTGAAGCCGGCCTGCGTC
This sequence comes from uncultured bacterium, assembly GCA_963749495.1. Lineage (GTDB taxonomy): Bacteria > Verrucomicrobiota > Verrucomicrobiia > Limisphaerales > UBA8199 > CAVQND01. Next base: position 893,306 of record CAVVMW010000004.1, on the reverse strand, counting down.
GAGGTCTGCCCGACCCAGGCGCGGGTCTTCGGCGACCTCAAGAACGGGGGGGCCGACGAGCCGATTCGGCAATTCTACCAGAACAACCGGGTGCAGGTCCTCAAACCGCACCTGGGCACCGACCCGCAGGTCCTCTATGCGGGGATCGACAAGGAGGTCCGGTAGCATGACCAACGAACTGACCCGCCTGGCAGTCGAGGCGATGCCCCATTTCGAGGGCTACGTGTATCCCAACGAGGCGACGCGGCAGCCGCTCTGGGGCGTGCTGATCGTGCTCTACCCGTACATCACCGGGCTGGTGGCCGGGGCCTTCATCATGGCCTCGCTGGTCCGGGTCTTCAAGGTCAAGGCGCTGGAGCCGGTGTATCGGCTCTCGCTCTTGACGGCCTTTGCCTTCCTCCTGGCCGCCCCGCTGCCGCTGCTCTGCCACCTGGGCCATCCGGAGCGCTGCCTGGAGATCATGATGACGCCCCACCTGACCTCGCCCATGGCCATCTTCGGCTTTATCTATGCGTGGTACCTCATGGCCGTGCTGCTGCTGGAGCTGTGGTTCGATTATCGGCACGATTTCGTCCGCTGGTCCCAAAACACCGCCGGGCTGCGCGGCATCCTCTACCGCGCCTTCACCCTGGGCGTCACCGATGAGTCCGGGCCGGCTCTGGCCTTGGACGCCCGGCTGGGCTGGGTCATTTCCATTATCGGCATCCCCTCGGCCTTCCTGCTCCACGGCTACGTCGGCTTCATCTTCGGCTCGGTCAAGGCCAACCCATGGTGGGGCAACGCCCTGATGCCCATCATCTTCATTCTCTCGGCCATGGTGTCGGGCATCGCCCTGTGCGTCTTCAATTACATGACGCTGACGTGGGTGCGGCGCCACTCCGTGGACATGCGCTGCCTGGACATGATGGGCATGGTCCTGTTCTACGCGCTGGTGATCGACGCGGCGGTGGAGGGGCTGGACTGGGTTCATCGCATTTACTCGGCCGAAGAGACCTTCCAGATCCTGCGCCAACTGGCCACCGAGAAGCTCTTCTACACGCTCAACGTGGGCCAGGCGCTGCTGGGCACGGCGGTGCCGCTCTTGCTGCTGGGAACAATGCAGCTCCTGCGCCGGCGCGTGCCGGAGCTGGCGCGCAAGCGCATCTACTTCGCCAGCGCCGCCCTCATCCTGGTTGGCGTGCTGGCCATGCGCTGGAACGTCGTCATTGGGGGCCAGCTCTTCTCCAAGAGCCTGCGCGGCTTCATGAGCTACAAGATGGACTTTGCCGGAATAGAGGGATGGCTGATGGGGGCGATCCTGCTGGTCCTGCCTTTCATCATCTTGACCGTGTTCGTGAAGCTGTTCCTGGCGGAACGGCTGCCGGAGGGCCGGCAGGATTTTCACGCCCAGCCTCCCAAGGCGGCATCGGCCGGCCCTTAATGCAATGGCCGGCCGGCCGAACCGGCCGGTTGGAACCTTGAACGTGCAACCCCCAAGTCCAAGCAAGCCCGATCCAGCGGATAGCAGCGCCCAGACCCGGGTTTCCGCCGTGCTGTTGACCCTCGCGGTCATCTTGCTGGTCCTGGCCCACTACTTTTACGGGCGGCATTGGGTTGAACCCCAGGCCCTGCGCCCCCTGGCCCTGGTGGAGCCGGAGTTGATTGCGCCCGCGACCATTCGCACCTCCTACGTCCAGTTGGCCCAGGCGCAGGCGGATCTCTCCGACTTCGATTGTTATGGGTGCCATGAGACGAACAAGCCGCCGACACTCCGTTTCGACGCCGACCACAACATCGTCGTGCCCAAGGAGCATAGCGACATCGTGATGGCCCACGGGCGCCACAACCGGAACAACAACTGTTTCAATTGCCACGACGAGCAAAACCTCGTCCTGTTCCAAACTCGAGATGGACGCCAGTTGAAATTCCAGGACAGCCCGTCGTTGTGCGGCAGTTGCCACGGCCCCACCTACCGGGATTGGGAGGCCGGGGCGCACGGGCGCACCGGCGGCTACTGGAAACTGGACGCGGGCGCGCCCAAGCGCCAGATCTGTGTGGACTGCCACAACCCGCACAGCCCGAAAATACCGCCTCGAACACCGCTGCCGGGGCCTCACCCGTTGCGCCCGGCGGGCATGACCGCGGCGGTTGCCCAGCACTAAGCCATGACTGCTCCACAGCCCGAAACCAACCCAGCCGCCGGCCAGGGCGCCGGGATGAGCCGGCGCAGCTTTCTCCGCGGCTCAGCCGTCTTTGCCTCCGGCCTGGCCGCGCTGGCGGCCAGCCTGGCGCCGCTCCGTCACTACGACGACTTCCCCTCCGCCGAGCAATTCCTGCAGAAGTACTACAAGGAGCTGACGCCGGACGAGATGGGCAAAGTCCTCAAGCGCATCGAAGACGAGGTCCAGAAGCAATACGGCCTGCGACCGCACGTGAAAGACCTCAAGCCCTTGAACGGCGTCCAGTTCGTCTATGCCTTAAACCTCACGCGGTGCATCGGGTGCCGCAAGTGCGTCCACGCCTGCGTGGCGGAAAACAACCAGTCCCGCACCCCGGAAATCCAATACATCCGCGTCCTGCGCCTGCCCCACGGTTCGCTGGACCTCGAGAAGGCCGAGCACCACTACCACCCCGAGTCGGTCCCGGAAGAGGGCTACTTTTACATGCCGGTGCAATGCCAGCAGTGCAAGTACCCGCCCTGTGTCAAAGTCTGTCCTGTGCACGCCACCTGGCAGGAAACCGACGGGGTGACGGTCATCGATTACGATTGGTGCATCGGCTGCCGCTATTGCGAGGCGGCCTGCCCCTATTGGGCGCGGCGCTTTAATTTCGCCAAGCCGTCCATCCCCAAGGACCGCCTCAACCTCGACATGGCCTACCTGGGCAACCGGCCCCGCCACCGCGGCGTCATGGAGAAATGCCACTTCTGCCTCCAGCGCACCCGGGCGGGCCGCTATCCCGCCTGCGTCGAGGTCTGCCCCGTGGGCGCGCGCAAATTCGGCAACGTGCTCGACCCGGCCAGCGAAGTCGCCTATATCCTGCGCACCAAGCGGGTCTTCATCCAATTGAAGGAGGAATTGGGCACCTCCCCGCGGTTCTTCTACTACTTCGACGTATGACCCGGGCGATCAGAAACTACCTGGTGTTTCTCGGGCGCTGCGCGCGCATCGCCTTCGTGGGAGACTGGCGATATTATGCGTGGATGGGGGTGTTGAGCGTGTTCTGCCTGCTGGGGCTCAATGCCTACGCGCGCCAGTTGGCGCACGGCCTGGTGGTGACGGGGATGAGCGACGAGGTCTCCTGGGGGGTTTACATCGCCAACTTCACCTTCCTGGTCGGCGTGGCCGCCGCCGCGGTCATGATGGTCATCCCGGTCTATGTCTATAACAACGAGGACCTGCACGACCTGGTCATCTTCGGCGAATTGCTGGCCGTGGCCGCCATCCTGATGTGCCTGGCCTTTGTCACCGTGGACCTGGGCCGGCCCGATCGGTTCTGGCACCTGGTGCCGGGCATCGGCCAATTCAATTTCCCGGCCTCGATGCTGAGCTGGGACGTCATCGTGCTCAACGGTTACCTCCTGCTCAACCTCCACATCTGCGGCTATTTGCTCTACTCGCGCTACCATGGACGCAAACCCGCCAAGTGGTTCTACATCCCCTTCGTGTTCGTCGCCATCGTCTGGGCGGTGTCCATCCACACGGTCACCGCCTTTCTCTATGTCGGCTTGGGCGGGCGGCCCTTCTGGAACTCGGCGATCGTCGGCCCGCGGTTCCTGGCCTCCGCGTTCACCGCCGGGCCAGCCCTCATCATCCTGGCCCTGCAACTCATCCGTCGCGTGACCGACTACCGGATTACGGATCGGGCCTTGCTCACCCTCCGCAGCATCGTCCAGGTCTCGATGCTCATCAACGTCTTCCTGCTCGCCAACGAGGTCTTCAAGGAATTCTATTCCGGCAACCTGCACGTGGCCTCCTCCAGATACCTCTACCTGGGCTTGGACGGCCGGCACGCCCTGGTCCCGTGGATTTGGACCGCCATCGGCTTCAACCTCCTGGCCATGGTGCTGTTGGTGCTGCCGGTCAGCCGCAGCCTGCGCTGGCTCAACCTCACCTGCGTCCTGTGCATCGTTGGCATCTGGATCGAGAAGGGCATGGGCCTGGTCATCCCGGGCTTCATCCCCACGCCGCTGGGCGAGATGGTCGAGTATAGGCCCTCCCTCAACGAGACCCTGGTGTGCTTCGGCATCTGGGCCTTTGGGTTGCTCTGCTACACCGTCTTCCTGCGAATGGCCGTGCCCATCCTCCAGGGGCGGCTTGCCAAGGCCAACGAAGGCCAGAGCGGCTGGAAGCTGTGCCTCCCGCCGGCCAACGCGGCGCTCAAGTCCTGACCGCTCCGCAGCCGGTCCAACCGCCCGAGCCATGGCCGCGCATCCCGGACAACCCCTCACCGCCCAAGACGGCCGCCAATCGCTGCGGGCCCACGCCGCGGAAAAGGGGCTCGACATCCGCCTCCGCTACGGCCCGCGCATCGGCTGGAAGGAATTGTTGACCCTGCTCGACGACCGCGCCTGCGTTCGCTACCCATGCCGCATCGTCTTCGACGCCGGGCCGCTGCTGCCCGGTGAGTTTGCCTGCCCGCTTCCCAGGGGAAGCCGCCCCGAGGACGGTTTCATCATGTACGTCCATCCCCGGTTCCAGGCCGACCTGGACCAGGTCCCGCTCCTGGTGCTCTATCAACTGGTCAGCGTCAATTATGGCGTCTTCGCCTCGGCCCAGGACGCGGAGGCCTTCGGCGCCGCCGCCTTGGGCCTGGAAGTCCGGGACTACTACTCGGCCGTGAGCCGCATGGCGGACCGGCTGGGGGCGTTGTGATTAGGGGGTAATCGGTGAAGGCGGAGACAAAGTGCCGGGCGAACCCCTCACCCCAACCCTCTCCCCTTCCGAAGGGGAGAGGGCGGAGCGTCGGCAGCCTCTTGAACTTCTGGGCGTCTCTGGTTCCTCTAGCCGCGATGGAGAATTCTCCCTCTCCCCATCCGATGGGGAGAGGGTTGGGGTGAGGGGCCTGCCCGCGGCGCTGCTCACGCCTTCAGTGAGGACTTACAGTAGGGATGGGCAAGTGATTGACAGCCCCGCCCATTTTCCCTATGAGTCGGCCATGAAATCGATGCGAGCGGTGTTTTCCCTGTTTTCCTGCCTGGCGTGTGCGGCGGTGCTTTGGCCTGTGGGCGCGCGGGCGGCGGACCTGGTTCACGCCAAAGACGGTTCCGGAGTCTATGGGTACAAGGACACGCCAAAGCTGCCGTGGTGCCAGTGGCTGGTCCACGACCCGGACCGGCCCAATCCCCGGAAGGTGGACCCCGGCCAGGCGGGTCCGCCGGCGCCGCGGCCTTCGGACGCCATCGTGCTTTTCGACGGCCAGGACGCGTCGAAATGGGAAGCGCTGGGCGACTGGAAGGTGGAGGACGGCTGCCTGGTCTCGGGCGACAGCCACTTCGCGACCACGGACCGCTTCGGGAGCATCCAGTTGCACCTCGAATGGATGGGCCCGGCCAACTTCGAAGGTCCCTGGTACAACCAGGGCAACAACGGCGTGATGCTGATGGGCCTCTTTGAAATCCAGATCTTCGATTCCTACAATGAGAAGATCTACCCCGACGGGGCCTGCGGGGCGGTCTATGGCCAGACGCCGCCGCTGGTCAACCCGACCCGTCCGCCGGGCCAGTGGCAGACCTACGACATCGTTTTCATCGCGCCGAAGTTCGCCGGGGACAAGCTCGAGGCGCCGGCACGGGTGACGGTGATTCAAAACGGCGTCCTGGTGCAGCTCGACCAGGAGATCCGTGGCGAGACAGGCCACCGGATCGTGCCGGAGTACAAGCACAAGAGCGGCACCGGCCCGCTGGCCCTGGGCGGGCACCACTGCCCGGTGAGGTTCAGGAATATCTGGGTGAGAAAGCTCTAGGGTTAGACGCGGGGGACGAGGGCGGAGGGGCCAGGAGGCAGCGACGAGGGCCGAGGGTCGAGGGTCGAGGGGTGGAGATCGATTCGGGCGCAAATCAGTTTTTGGAAACGTGCTCGAGGTATGGCCGCCGGGTTTCCCCTCACCCCGGCCCTCTCCCCATCGGATGGGGAGAGGGAGGACCGCCGCCCGTCTAAGGACGAATCCCGGCGCGTTGGAACGTGCGAAAACCGGGCTTGGCTGCTCCCTCTCCCCGTCAGACGGGGAGAGGGCCGGTGAGGGGCAAGCCGCGACCGATGAGAATGGGTTGCCAAAAAAGCTGACTCGCGCCCGAATCGATCTCCACCCCTCGCCCCTCGTCCCTCGCCGCTCGCCCCTCCTTACTCCTGTGGGTAAACCAGGATGCGGTCGTGGACCAGGACGATGAGGTCGTTCTTGCCGTCGCCGGTGACATCGGCGATGACGGCCTCGCGTGGTTCCGGGAGGTCGCCACGCCGGGCGCGGAAGGTGCGCTCCTCGAAGACCTGCCAGCGGTTGGCCGGGACGAGCTTATGGTGCGCGTCGAAGATGACCAGGTCCAGGTAGTTGCGGGCCGTCTCCAGGAAGACCAGGTCCTTGCGCCCGTCGTTGTCCAGGTCGCCGGAGATGACATCGGTGAGGTGGCCGTCTTTGATGGGGGTTTCGTAGCCGTCCAATTCGGTGAGTTGCCAGACCTGGCCGCTGAGCGGGAGGCAGGCGACGGCGTTAAGGCCGAGGAAGGCGAGGGCGTTGAGGTTGGTGCCGCCCAGGGCGATGGGCCGCAGGGCGTTGAACTCGGAGACGGGAAGGGGCACGTTGCGGACTGCCTGCCAGACGCCGGCGGGGTCGCGCTCGCACAAGGTGAGGGCCTTGCGCTCGGCATCGAGCAGGAAGAGTGAGGGGACCGCGTTGGTGGGGTTGGGCAGAGCGGCGGCGCCCGCCAGGCGCGAGTTGACGGCCGCCCCGTTGATCTGCTCCTTCACGCTCAAGACCCACCCGGCCTGGCCCGCGCCCTCTTCGGGGCCGGAGTTGCGCTTGAGGACCACGGCGCGCACGAAGTTCTTCTGCGTCAGCAGCAGCTCCGGCTTGCCGTCGCCATCGATGTCCGCCACGCTCAGCCAGGGCTGCTCGATGACGCCGCCGGGCGGGGCGACATCCAGTTCCTCGAAGTCCTTGCCCGGCACCTGGCGCAGGATCTTGATCTTCTCGTAGGGGATTAGGATGACCAGGTCCATGAGGCCGTCCTGGTCCGCGTCGTGCAAGGCCATGGTCGTCGGGTTGGCCTTGAAGTTTTCGCTGAGCTTTTGGGTCCTGGTTTTGCCATCGGCCGAGCGGGTGACCAGGGAGCGCCGGCCATCCTGGTCGAGGATAAGGGCCAAGGTGGGTTTGGCGCCGGGCTGGAGCGGGCCCGCTGCCAGGACCAGCGGCTTGCCCTCCAGCGGCAGGAGTCTCGGGAAGGGCAGGCGCCCCTTGTCGTCCAGCCGCGTGACCCCCACCTGGCGTTCGTCCTCGCTGAGCATGAAGATCTCGGGCCGGCCATCGCCTTGCCAATCGGCGACGGCCAGGTCGCTGATTCCCGCCAGCGTGGGAAAGGTCTTGGGAGGGGCCAGCGAGCCGTCCGGCTGCTGCAGACAGAGGGAGACCTGGCCGCTTTCCGGCTCCGCCACGAGCAGGTCGGGCCGGCCGTCGCCGTTGACATCGGCCCAGAGCAATCCCCGTCGGGCCTTGTCGGTCCGGTTGAGCGGGAAGACCTGGAACTGGCCCTGCTGGAAACCGCCGGCGAGGGCCTCGGCGGGAGCACGGGTGAATTCGGAGACCTGGGCGCGGCCGGAGTTTTGGGCGATGGTGATGACCTGCATTTTGCCCTTGGGCTCGAGGTTGTCGGCCCAATAGGAGCGAATGGGAGGCGAGCTGAAATAGATCTCCGGGCCGAGTTGGCCATCGGCCCCTTGCAGCCGAAACCGGAACGGGTAGCGGTCTTCCCAATTCACCAGGAGCAAGTCGCTGCGGCCATCCCCATCGACGTCCAGGACCTGCACCGAACGGACGGTGCCGGAAAAGGGAATCCGTTCGGGTTCTCCCAGGGTGTGGTCGGCCTTCTGAGGAAAAAAGTAAACGCAGGTTTCCCCCAGCAAGACCAGGTCCTCGCGCCCGTCGCCGTTCAAGTCGCCCGTGCAAAGGGCATTGGGCGAGAGCTGGCCGTCTTCGATGGGCCAGCGCTTGGGCGCGCTCCAGCCGCCGGCGCCCAGGTTGTAGAGCACGACCAGTTCCTTGGGCTCCCCATAGTAGGCCAGGTCGGGCCGCCCATCGCCGTTGAGGTCCGCCACGACCAGCGAGGCAATCCGCTTCTCCGAGGCAATGGACTGGATGCGGAAGCGGGAGTCCGGGGGCAATTCGTTGAGTTCGCGTTGGCGCCCCAGCTCGGCCCCGGCGGCCCGGTTGGTCCGGCCGGTCTGGTTGTAGAGCAGCGTGATCTTGGAACGGGCGTTGTCGACCACCACCAGGTCGTTGAGCCCGTCCCCATCCAGGTCGGCCACGCGAAGCTGGCTGATCTGGCTGCCGATTGGAAAAATCTCCGGACCGGTGAAGCCGAAGCAGTTCGGGCCGGCGGGGGCCGGCCAGGCGGGCCGCGCCAGCCCCGCCGCCAAGACCGCCAGCGCCCCGGCCCGGACCCATCGTCTGAACAAGATCAGATTTCTCAAGGTCATCCAAAATGCCAGCGCCCCGCGCCGGAGGCGAGCAGAATCATTCCGCAAGGACAGAATCGCAAAATCATTTGTGGCAAAATCATTTGTGGCAGGAGAGCCAGAGAACGATGATTCTGTTGGGGACAGGCCAGGGGCATGGGGCTATAATGGCCGCCCGCGCGTATGGATGAACCGGCCGACAAACCGCTGATTGCCTGGCAACCGCTGACGTGGCGTGGGGTGGCAGCCTTTGCCCCTGCCGGCGTGGCGCGTCTGCTGCTGGTGCAATCGATCATGGCGCTGCTGGCGGCGGGGACCGTGGTGTGGTTCGTCCAGAGCGCCTGGTCTCCCGTGGTGGGCGCAGCCATCCAGCGCCTGCCTGCGCAAGGGGCGCTCCACGGCGGGACACTGGATTGGCCGGGCCAATCCCCAGCCAGGCTGGCGGAGAACAATTTCCTGGCCCTGGTGGTTGACCTGGACCACACCGGCGTCATCCGTTCTCCAGCCCACTTGCAGGTCGAGTTTGGCCGGAATGATTTCGAGGTTATCTCCTTCGGCGGCTGGCTGCGCGCGCCGTATCCTCGGGGGTGGCAGGCGGCGTTCAATCGAACGGGGCTGGAGCCATGGTGGGGGGCCTGGCGGCCGGCAATCCTGGCCCTGATCGCCTTGGGAGTCGGCGCCGGCTTGATGCTGAGTTGGACGTTCTTGGGCACGGTCTATTGTCTGCCGGTCTGGCTGGCCGGGTCCATGGCCAACCGGGAGTTGAGCCTGGGCGGCAGTTGGCGGCTTTGCGGGGCGGCGCTGATGCCGGGGGCGCTGTTGGTCACGCTGGCTATCCTGGTTTACGGGCTGGGAGCCTTGGACCTCATCGGGTTGGTTGTCGTGTGGGCAAGCCATATTCTGCTGGGCTGGATCTATGTGCTGGCCGGCGCGCTGTCCCTGCCGCGGCACCGCCCTGCCCCGGCCGCCTCCCAGTCCAACCCATTCGCGGAGCGTGGGTGAGAGGTCCGCCCCAAGGAGCGCATCCCGACACTGCCCCCCATTTGGCGGGGTCCGCCAGCCTGTAGCGCAGGTTTCCAAACCTGCCGTATCGCCGACTTCCAAGTCGGCAGGGCGCTCGAAATCGGACGGTCTGCGGGTTTGGAACCCGCGATACGGCAGACTTGGAAGTCTGCGCTACGGGGGCAGTGTCGGGATGCGTCCCGCCGCAAGCGGCGGTGCTGGACAGGCAGGCGGAATCCGGGATAGTCTGCGAACCATGAAGTTTTCGGTCAAGTTGTTGCGGGGCCTGTCGGGGCTGGTCCTGGCACTGGTGCTGGGCGGCTGCCTGCCACCCCAGAGCCAACTGGAAGAGGAGAAGGAACCGCACTTCATGGCCGGCAAGAACCACCTCAAGACCATGGATTCCGACGCCGCTATCGCGTCCTTCGAGAAGGCCCTTGCGGTCAACCCGAGATCTGCCTCCGCCCATTTCGAACTGGGCTGCCTTTACACTCAGCAGAAGCCCGACCCCGCCGCCGCCATCTATCACTACGAGCATTATCTCAAGCTGCAGCCCAACTCGGCCAGGGCCGAGACGGTCCGACAGCGCATCCTGTCCGCCAAACAGGAACTGGCCCGCACCGTCTCGCTGGGGCCGCTCACCGACAAGCAGCAACGCGACCTGGAAAAACTGGTCGAAGACAGCAAACGACTGGCGGAGGAAAACAAACGCTTGAACGAGGAAAACGCCCGGTGGCGCGCCTACTTCGCCGCCCAGCAGCGTTCCCAGACCAATCCGCCCGCCCGCGCAACGCCCGCTCCCGCAACAGAGACCTCGTTGCCCGGCCAGGCGGAGCGCGCCTCGGGCGAGGCCAATGCCTCCGGGCGCGGCCCCCAGGCCACGGGCGGGGCCGGCCTTGCGGCGCGCCCAGCGCCGCCGCCGGGTGGCGGCGCCTCTGCCGCGGCAGCCGCCGGCGGCGGCGCCCCCGGCTCGCGCCAGGCCCCATCCACCAATCGCGGACCTGTCACCGCGCTCGCCGATGGCGGGCGCGCCGGCCCCGGCGGCACGGTCCCAGGCCGGAACACGCCCTCACGCATGCACGTCATCAAGCCGCACGAGACCCTGGCCGGCATCGCCAGGCAGTATGGCCTGAGGCTGGACGTGCTGACCGCCGCCAATCCCGGGGTAAACCCCCGCAGGCTCCGCCCCGGCCAGACCCTGACCGTGCCGGCGCGCTAACCGTCAGCGGCGGCATCCCGGCACCGCCCCGCGCGGGTCGGGCCGCGGACGGGCAAAACCCGACACTGCCCCCGGAGTGCGCCCGTCCCCGGGCGCAGCAGCGACGGAGCGGGCAGGTGCGCCGGAGTACTTGACGGCTGCCCTGGCTGCGGATGGCGCTGCGCCCGAGGACGGGCGCACTCCCATCTCGCCGCAGCCGACGGGGGCAGTGTCGGAATGCGCCCGTCTGACGGGGACCCTGAAAATTCTTGAAAAAGTTTTGAACAGGGCCTGCCCGGCACGGTCTGAATCTCAGAATTGTTCCATTTGCCGCCGGGTCCTGAGCAGGGCGTGTGGAATTGTGCCTTGGGCCGAGGCCACCCCCTGGGCGGCGAAGGGCAAAAAATCGGCGAAAATTTTTTTTGACATGGGTGTGCGTTTTCAGTAAAACACCAGTCGGCTGAATGTGGTGTTGGCACTGCTTCTGCGGGTGTGAACAAGCATATAAAGTTTTTATGAAAAGAATCGTTGCCTCTGTCGGTTTGGTTGCCCTCGGCGCGTCCGGTCTGCAAGCGGCTACGGACTCGGGGTTGACATCGGTAAGTACGAAGCCCTGGAGCGTCTCCGCGACGTTGCGGGGGTTCTACGATGACAACATCAACAGCGCCTCGAGCGACAATCCCCTGGTCGCCTCCAACGGTGAGAAGTTTCACCGCAGCACCTTCGGGTTCGAGGTGAGCCCGTCGATCCTCCTGAGCTGGCCGTGGGAGCAGACCAGCATCAACCTGGGCTATATTTACTCCTTCAAGGATTACCAGTTCAAGCCGGTGGGCAACACGGACACGGTTGACATGACCCACACGTTCAACGCCGCGCTGGACCACTCCTTCAACCAGCTCTGGCACGCCAAGGTGAACGACTCGTTCGTCATCGGCCAGGAACCGGACTTCCTGCGCGCCGGCAACATGTACGCCACCTTTGCCCGCGCCTCCGGCAACAACATCCGCAATTACGGCAACGCCACCCTCGACGGCCAACTCACCCCGGTGCTGGGCTTCGAGGTGGGCTACGCCAACGCCCTTTATAAATACGCCAACGACAACCCCGCCCCGAGCCTCGCCGGCTTGTTGGACCGCCTCGAACACGCGGTCCACCTCGACAGCCGCTGGCAGTTGACCCCGCAGACCGTGGGCGTTGTCGGCTACCAGTTTAGCGAGACCGATTTCACGGGCAACGAAACCCTCATCCCGGGCACCGCCTTCAACAGCGAATCCCGCAATAGCCGGGGCCAGTACGGTTACGTCGGAGCCGATGAGACCTTCACCCCACAGTTGACCGGCTCGCTGCGCGTGGGCGCCCGCTACACCGATTACTACAACGACCCGACCGTCTCCGGCAACGTCACGCCCTTCGTGCAGTTGAGCCTGCGCTGGAACTACGGCGTGGAGAGCTACGTCGAGGCCGGGTTTGTCCACGACCGCATGGCGACCGACCTCATCGGCAACGGCTCGCACGGCACCCTCACCCTGGACTCCGAGACCTCCTCGGTCTATGGCACGGTCAATCACCGGCTGGCCCCCAACCTCTATGTCAGCCTGACTGGCCAGTACCAGGACTCGGCCTATAATGCCGGCCAGTTCCAGAGCCTGACCGACAATTATTACTCCTTCGGCGCGGACCTCCAATACCGGTTCAGCAACTATGTCTCCTCGGACGTTGGTTACAATTACGACCGGCTGGAGTCGGAGATCGCGTTTCGTGGTTTTGACAGAAACCGAGTTTACGTGGGGCTTACTGCCAGCTACTAATTGTTCTGGCGATTATGTTTTGACGGGGGGGCTTGGCGGTTTCGACTAAGCCCCCTTTTCGTTTTGGTGCTAGTCATGGTCAGAGAGTGATATTGTATTATGGATCCACTGAAAGTCACGCCGCCTCAGGAAACCAAGCTGCACTTCCTGGATTACTGGCGCATCATCCGCATCCGCAAGACCGTCATCATGGCCGTTTTCCTGCTGGTGGTCATCACCGCCACGCTGGTCACCTTCATCCTGCCGGAGTCTTACCTCGAGCACCGCCCGCATCAAGGTCGAGCGCGACCAGGCGGACATCGGCGGCCTCCTCACGGGCACCTTGCCCATGACCTATGACCCGTATTTCATTCAAACCGAATTCGAGGTCATCCAGTCCGAACTGATCCTGGGCCGGGTGGTCGAGGAGCAGGGCCTGCAGGAGAAATGGGGCAAGAAATACGCCAACGGCGACAAGCTCAGCAAGCAGGAGTGCATGGGCGTGCTCAAGAACCGGATGTCCCTGCACCCGGTTCGCAACACCATCCTCATCGAGATCCAGGTCTTCAGCGAGAAAGCCCAGGAAGCCGCCGATATCGCCAACGCCATCGCCGCTGCCTACCGCGAGCACCGCAAAAAGGAGAAGACCGACTTGAGCCGGGGCGGCATCAGCGCCCTGATGGATAAACTCAGTGAAAAGGAAGCGCTGGTCAACACGGCCCGGAGCAACCTGGATTTCCTGCGACGGACGCTCAGGATCCCCGACTCCAGCCAAAGTGAATCCGCCATTGCCCCGCTCCTCACGGCCGAGTCCATCCGCCATATCAACGTCCTGCGCCTCGAGGACCGAGGCCGAGTACGTGCGCCAGGGCACCCTCCTGGAGAACCTCACCAACCTCACCCCCGCCGAACTGGTCCAGACCCTGCCCAACACGGTCCCCGGTGAGAACCTCCTGGCCTCGCTGCTCGAACAAAAGAATTTTGCCGACCAACGGCTCCTGGCCCTGGTCAAGGACATCGGCCCGGACCATCCGGACTACAAAAAGGCCTACGCCTCGCAAGCCGATCTCCAGGCCAAGATCGATGCGCGTGTCCAGGGCATCATGAAGAGCCTGGAAGTCAGGGTCCGGGCCGTACTCTCGGGCCTGATGACCCTCAGCAACCAGTTGGAACAGGCCAAAATGGAGGACATCAAAAAGGCCAACGAAAGCCAGCCCTACTTCGACGCCAAACGCAGACTCGATGAGCTGCTGACTTTCCGCCGCATGCTCGAGATGAAGATCGGCCTGGAGAACGTGGATGTGGCGCTGCCCAGGACCATCATGGTGACCATCATCGACAACGCGGTGCCGGGCATGAGGCCGGTCCGGCCCAACAAACCGCTCAATATCGCCCTGGGCATCATCATCGGCCTGGTCGTCGGCGTTGGCCTGGCGTTCTTCATCGAGTACCTCGACACCAGCGTCAAGACCATTGATGACGTCGAGCGCGCCTTGCAGGCCCCGGTGCTAGGCGTCATCCCGCAAAACGTGGGCCTCATGCTCGAGGAGGGGGCCGAAAGCCCCCACGCCGAGGCCTACCGCGTCCTGCGCACCAACATCCTGTTCTCCCGCAAAGACGACAAGCTCAACAGCATCGCCGTCGTCAGCGCCGGCGCCGGCGAGGGCAAGTCCACCACCGTCTTCAACCTCGCCTCCATCTTCGCCCAGAGCGGCCAGCGCGTCATCGTGGTGGACTCCGACTTGCGCCGGCCCACCCTCCACAAGATGCTCCGCGTCACCAACAGCATCGGGCTCACCAACTACCTCCTCAAGCAGAACAGCCTCGAAGAGGTCATCCAGACCACCAACAATCCGTCCCTGGACTTCCTGGCCAGCGGCAAGCTCCCCAGCAGTTCGCTGGGCATCCTCAGCTCCGCGCAGATGAAGGACCTCATCAGCGACCTCAAACAGCGCTACGACTTCGTCTTCTTCGATTCCCCGCCGATCATGGGCGTCAGCGACGCCTCCATCCTGGCCAGCGAGGTGGACATGACCCTGCAGGTCATCCAATACCGCCGCTACCCGCAGCCGATGAACATCCGCGCCAAGCAGCTCATCGAGAAGGTCGGCGGCAACCTCGTCGGCATCGTGTTGAACAACATCAACATGTCGCAGGATGAGAGCTACTATTATTATAGCGGTTACTACCACGACTACTACTACCGCAGCAGCAGCGACGAGACCGATTCCGGCTCGGGCGCCGCCCCCAAGGGGAGCAAAGACAAAGACAAGGCCGGCCCGGAAGACAAACCCAAGCTGGACCTCAAGCCAAAGTACTAAGTCAATCTAATTAAGACGGGCTCCATGATGAGATCGAGATCGAGATTGGGCATCCTCCGGACATTGGGCAAGTGCGCCGCGGTCTGCGGGCTGCTCGCCGCCGGGATGTTCCTGGCCGGGTGCCGCACTCCCACCGCGCAGTCGAGCGACTCGCCCGGCGGCGCAACGGCCGCGCCGACCGCCAGCCAGTCGGGCGCCGGCGCGGGCGCCACCCCCGGCGCCGTCGACACCAACGCCCCCGCGCCGGGCACCAACCAATGGCAGCCCGGCCCCGAAGTGCTCCGCCCAGGGGATATTGTGAAGATCATCTTCCTCGATGCGGGAAATCTCCTCCCGATAGAAACGGTTATCAAGGAGGACGGCTCGATCCCGCTGCCCCTGGAGAAGTCAGTCCAGGCTGCAGGCAAGACTACGGGCGAACTCGAGACCGCTATCCGGAACATCTACGTCCCGAAGTATTACATACGCATGACGGTCACCGTCCAGGCAATGAGCTACCGCTACAGCATCAAGGGCGAGGTCCGAAACCCTAACGCCTATGCCTATCCGGGCGCGGCCATGACGGTCCTCAAGGCCGTTGCCAGCGCGGGCGATTTCACCGACTTTGCCAGGAAACGCAAGGTGAGGGTGACTCGCTCCAACGGCAAGATCGAGACCGAGGACTGCATCAAGGCCATGAGGGATCCCAAGGCCGACCTGCCGGTTTATCCGGGCGACCTGATCATCGTTCCACGCAAGGGCATGCCCTGGCAAAAGTGATCCAACTGAACATCCTCTCCGGGAACAAGGCGGGCGGCTCCTGGGCCGCTCGCCGTTTTCCTGTACGGATCGGCCGGTCCGCCTCCGCCGACCTGCGGTTGGAGGACCCGGGGGTGTGGGAGCGGCACCTGCAACTGGATTTCAAGCGGCGCGAGGGCTTCCTCCTGAGCGTCCAACCCGAGGCCCTGGCGACCGTCAACGGCCAACCGGTCAGCCAAACGCGCCTGCGAAACGGGGACGTCATCGAGATTGGCGCCCTCAAGCTCCAATTCTGGCTCGCCCAGACCTCCCAGACCGGCCTCGGCTTCCGTGAATGGCTCACCTGGCTCGCCATCGCCGCCATTTGCCTAATCCAGGTCGCCCTTATCTATTGGCTTCAGGCGTGATAGGGAAAGGCTAAAGGCTGAAGGCTAAAGGCTGAAGTGCCGAAGGGATGCGGAAGCCAGCTTGGCACTCGGCCGGTCTCCAGCCTTCGGCCTTTCCGACTTTGGCCTTTAGCCTTTAGCCTTTAGCCTTTCTTAGAGCACATCCTCGGGGCGGACTTCGAGGCACTCATCGGAATCTTCCCAAACGATCGCGGGGTAGAAGTCCAGCAGCTTGGGCGCCAGGACCTGGCCGGCCTGCCGCAGCAGCACCTCCGCCTCTTCAGCGGCGCGCTCGTAGGCGCGGTCGTAGTCGCTGGCCCTTCGCCGCTGTGCATCGTCCCAGTGAGCGACGGCGTGGATGGGGCCGTATTGGCCGGACCAGGTCTCGATCTCGGCCCGGAGCGCGGCGGGGACCTCCTCGAAAGGGACCAGCGCCTCGCTGCAATGGAGGCAGACCAGGCCCGTCTCGCGCACGTCGCGAGTCAGCAGGGGCAGCATCGGGGCGCGGCAACAGCCGGACTCGGGGTAGGCGGCGGGCAGGGTCACCAGGAGCTTGAGCCAGACCTGGCGTTCGTGCGCCAACTGGGCCGCCAGGCGGTAAGCCCCCAGCAGCGGATGGGAAAACCGCCAGACCTTGCCCTCCAACTGGCCCAAGGTCTGCGCCAGCCACCGCGCCAGGGTCAGATCGTCGAAATCCCG
The DNA here is from genome assembly GCA_963749495.1 of uncultured bacterium. GTDB lineage: Bacteria > Verrucomicrobiota > Verrucomicrobiia > Limisphaerales > UBA8199 > CAVQND01. The sequence goes on along the minus strand of CAVVMW010000004.1, from coordinate 876,530 downwards.
AAAGCCCAGGCCGTATTCCTTCCAGAGCAGATCCAACGGGGCATCGGCATCGGTAGCCATGCCCACAGTGTTGCGCGGACAGCTCGAATTGTCGAGCCTTATGGGAACGCCCCCACCGGCTGCGGCGAGATGGGAGTGCGCCCGTCCTCGGGCGCAGCGACGTCCGCAGCCAGCGCAACGCCCAAGTACTCCGGCGCGCGTGCCCGCTCCGTCGCTGCTGCGCCCGTCCTCGGGCGCAGCGACATCCGCAGCCAGCGCAACGCCCAAGTACGCCGGCGCGCCTGCCCGCTCCGTCGCTGCTGCGCCCGGGGACGGGCGCACTCCGGGAGCAGAGTGTCCAGATGCGCCACCCAAGGAAGGATAACACGCTTGCTGAGCGCCGGCGGCGTCTGCCAGGATTGGGCAGGAGCCCCTTCCAGCAGGGCGGGCTTTCCTGCCTGTGTGGTAATGGTGATTGTGCGAGTAATTTTAGTGCTTGCGGCAATGCAATGTCGCAAGGTAAGATTAACCGATGGCAATCTCGACTTTGACAGATAAAGGGCAAACCACGGTGCCGCAGGAGATTCGCGAGGCGCTCAAGGTCAAACCTCGGCAACGTCTTTCTTGGTCTCTCCGTGATGACGGCACGGTGGTGGTGCGCCCACAGCCGAGCGCCTTGGATTTGTTCGGCAGCATCAAATCGCCCAAAAAGTTTCCCGGACGCGCCGCTGAACGTGAAGCGGCAGCGCGGGCCGCCGCACGGCACGCGGCCAAAGAAGGCGTTGAGTAAAATCGTGGCCGTGCAACGACAGCTTGTTGACACGAACGTCCTGGCGAGGTTCTTCACCGGTGAACCCCATGAGATGGCGGTCAAGGCCCGCCGTCTGGTGGAACGGGCCGATAACGGAGAGGTCGTTCTCGTGGTACTGCCTGTAATCGTGGCGGAGCTGATCTACTTCTGCCAGCCGCTCTTAGAGCAGGCTGGCGCAGGAAGCTATGTTGGAACGTCTTTTTCGTTTGGCAGAGAACCGGACCAGCGTGCGCACGGAGGCGCTGGCTGGGCTGACCACTTCTCTGACGATGGCCTACATCATCTTCGTGCAGCCGGCGGTGCTTTCGGGGACGATGTTTGGCAAGCCAACGGGCATGGACTTCGGCGCGGTGACGACTGCCACATGCCTTTCGGCAGCGCTGGCCACGGCGCTCATGGCGGCTTATGCCCGCTACCCGATCGCGCAGGCGCCGGGCATGGGGGAGAACTTTTTCTTTGGGCTGCTGCTGACGTCGGTGCTCCAGGCGCGCAAGGCACGCGGGGCGATTCTGTGGGGGATCGTGGGCGGGGCGGCGCTGGCGATCTCGCTGAAGTTGGCCCTGCCCCAGGTGCCCGGAGCCGCTTCGTCTCCGGCCGTGGCCGGCTCGGCCCTGGTGCAGCGGTTTGAATTGGCCAAAGGCATTGTGGGCTCACCGCCCTCGATGGCCCCGACCTTTCTGAAGATGGACCTGCCGCACGCGCTGGCCCCGCAGATGTTGCCGTTTGTTTTTGTCTTCCTGTTCATGCTGGTCTTTGACTCCATCGGCACGCTCGTCGGCGTGTGCGAGCAGGCCGGGTTCATGAAAGACAACCGGCTGCCCCGGGCCAAGGAGGCGATGGTGTCCGACGCAGTGGGAACCGTGGCCGGGGCGGCGCTGGGCACGAGCACGGTGACCAGCTTTGTCGAGAGCGCCGCCGGGGTGGAGCAGGGCGGGCGCACGGGCCTGACCGGGCTGGTGGTGGCCGCGCTGTTTTTGCTGGCGCTGTTTTTCAGCCCGTTGATTGCGATGGTGGGCAGCTATCCTCCCATTACGGCGCCGGCGCTGGTCATCGTTGGCGCGATGATGCTGCAAAGCGCCGCCCGCATTGATTGGAAAGACGCCAGCGAGTCGATTCCCGCCTTTCTGGCCGTGGTCGGCATACCGCTGTCCTATTCGATTGCGGACGGCCTGGCCCTGGGCATCATCGGCTATGCCGCGATCAAGCTGTTGAGCGGCAGGGGCCGCGAGGCCGGCTGGCTGACGTACCTGCTGGCGTCAATCCTGGTGGCCTATTTCGTGTTTGTCGCCAGGGGCTGAATTCTGGCGACGCTCCGTGGCTGGGCTGTCGGGCGTATCTTGACAGTACCGCCATCTCGGGGCAGGAGCAGCGGCCGGAACCGGACGCCAGCCAAGACTCGGCGCAACCCGGAGGGTTGCCGGAAGGTAGCCGGGGGTCGTGGCGTCGCCACGACCCCCGGTTGACAGGCAGAAGGGCCTGCACCCCGGAACGGGGTGCCAGAAGCCCGCGCGCATGGAGCAGGTGGCCTTCTGGCATCCCTCCGGGATGCAGACCCACATTGCCAATGGACCGGGGGTCTCGCTACGGTTCGACCCCCGGCTACCGTCTTTCATCCCTCCGGGATGAATCCGGGCGCCCGCGTGGCGTCCTTTCGTTTTCCGCCCGGCTGGTGGTAAAGGCAAGATGCACCCTGGGCTGCCTACAACCCGAGAAAACGCTCGACATCCATCGTGAAGTGGCTCATACACAAAACACCCTCCATATGGGGCCCTCATTTTCAATGGCAAATGCGCGCACCTTCGTGTGGCTCCTCCTTTTCGGGCTGTCCGGCCCCTGCCAGGTGGTGGCTGCGGGCTTCGACGAGCCGGAGGATTCGCCGCTGTTTGCGGACTCGGTGCACCAGGCCTTTGCGCAGTTCGCCTCCCAGGATCGCGTTCCGTTGGCCGCTCAGGGCCGGGCGCGCCCGGCTGCACCCACCGCAGGCGAGATAATCGTGATTGAAGGAACCCGCTGGCACAGCCTGGCGGCCGAGGCCACTCCCGCGACTCCGGCGGGCGGCCCCAGGAGGGTCCCAATGCCCCTTATGGTCACGGTGAACGGCGCGACCTGCCCGGCGGAGCCGAGCTGCAATGGGCCATGCCCGCCCACCACACACGCCGGCCCGACATGCTTTCCCCTCTGCCCCACCGGCGGCATGCCCACGTGCACCGGCGACACGTGCGGCAGCGGCACAACCTGTTCCCCCATGAACACCTGCCAGGGCCCCACCTGTTATGGCGGAGGCATCACTTGTTATCCGTCTGTCACGTGCAGTTCCACATGCGCTTCCACTTGCACCCCCGGCCAGTGCCGCACGAATCTCTACGGCATCACGATCCCGCAAGCCGGCCAGATCCAGATGTCGTTCAACTCCTCGAGCCTGCTGCGCTACACGCTCCAATACTCCACCAACCTGCCCGCCGGCCAATGGATGGATGTCTCAACCGTGAATGGCAACGGCGGCCAGATCACGCTTTCCCATACCAACAACGCGGACCGTTCGTATTACCGGCTCTGGATTCAGAACCAATGACGTTCGTATCGGGACCGCAGTCCAAAACGCCGTCAATACTGGATGCTCCAACCCCCGCGCAGTCGATTGAAATCCATCAGAAACTGCGGGACCCTGCTGCTAGCCCTGAACCTTCTCGCCGGGCAGATCGGCTGCCTGAGCGCGCCGTGCCGGAATTATGCCGCCTTTGTCCTTTTTTTGCCGGTGCTGATCTCCGGCCTCCGGCCCGTTTTCGCCGCTGCCGGTTGGCTGCGGCGTGGCCTCGCCCTGGCGCTGCTGGTTCCCATTTTGTTGAGCTTTCGCCTGGGCGGGGTCTGCGCCGTTTTTGGCGTTTTTCTTGGGCTGCTGCTGCCCTTCATCCTGGGCGGTGAAAAGGAGGGATCCAACGAGGCGCAGCCTCGAAGCGTGCGGCAGACCTCCGGTCTGCCGGTTGAGGGGGCCTCTGGCCCCGTCGCCCGTGCGCAGGGCTCGACTTGCTTGCGATCTGTTCCCGAATCCAGGGACTCTGGCCCCGTGCAGCACGTGCTGGTGCTCCTGGCCGCCGGCATTGGCTTATGGCTGATCGCGCGGCAGATGTTTCCTGCGGCGTTTGTCGGGCTCCAGAAGGTTTCGTCGCTCACCTGCGCGTTCAGCTCGCTGCTGGCGCGTCCGGGCATTGAGCTTGGCCCGAGCTATTCCGGCGTGTTGATAGTCCTGTTATTTCTGATTGCCCACGCCGCGATTTTCGCGGCGTCGCGCCCGAAAGAGCCGCGTTGGTTGTTCTGGTTGGCGGGCGGGCAGCTTGCGCTGTTGGTGCCGTATCAACTCCTGTTCCACCATTGGCTCTTGCGCTGGCGGCTGGATTCGCCGTGGGTGATGCTCGGGGGCGCGCAACTGGGGCTGTTTCTGGCGGGCTTCGTCCTGGTGGCCATCCATTTGCGGCACGCGGCCCTGGCGGCCCTGAGAGCGGGTCCGGAAGATCCCAGTGGCAGGGGCGTCTCGCCCCTGTCTGCCGCGGGCGAGACGCCCGCGCCACGCTTTTCCGGACACGCTCCGAGTTGGCGGGTGCCGGCGGGCAAGGTTGCCGCGCTGGCCGCGGCTTGCAGTCTGTTGATGCTCAGCTTTTCGGATGGGTTTTGGGCCTGGTTCCAGCCTCGAGTTCAACCGCGCGTGCTGTTGTACGACGATGGCACGCTGGATTGGTCGGTGCCGCAGTACGGACGCTACGGCGGGATGGCCGGCGGGATGTTCGGTTTGCTGGGGCCGTTTCTCGAGCGCCATCACTGCCAGGCGGCGCGCGGTCCGCTCAAGGCCGGGGCCTTGGAAAATGCGGACGTGCTCGTGGTGTTCAACCTGATGCGGAAGTTCCCGGCCGAGGAGAAGCGGAGGATTTGGGATTTTGTGGCGCGCGGCGGCAGCCTGCTGGCGGTCGGGGACCATACCGGCACGACGGAAATCCGCGAACCGTTCAATGACCTGCTGGCCCCGGTGAACATCGGGTTCAATTTCGATTGCGCGATGCCGCGCCGGATGGTGTGGGCCGAGGGACTGGAATGCTTCCAGCACTACACGACCTGTGGATTGGACTGGGCCGCGGACGCTCAAATCAGCGTTGGGGCGTCGCTGTCGGTCGGTTGGCCGGCATGGCCGCTGGTGGTTGGCCCGCACGGTTTTTCCGACAAAGGCGATTTGCAGAACCGTGCCAATGGCTATTTGGGCGACCGGCAATGCTCGAATGACGAGCGGCTCGGGGATGTCGTGCTGGTCGCCACCGCCCGGCACCAGCGGGGCAAGGTGCTGGTTTTTGGCGACACCACGAGTTTCCAAAACGGCGCTCTGCCGCTGAGCGCGGACTTTGTGTGCGCCATCTTTGAGTGGCTCTCGCTCAAGGAGCCACGATGGGGCAAAGGGCTTTCCCTGCTCCTGTCCGCCGCCGCCGTCGCGGTATTCTGGGTTCGGCTCGGGACGAGGGCATCGTGGTCCGCCGCTTGGATTGGCCTGTTTGCCTGCTTTGTCGCGGGCTACGAAGTGTCCGTGCTGGCGGGCCGGCACTGTTCCCGCCCGCTGCCGGCCGCGTCAGTTGGAGGGGAAGCGTTGATTGACTGCTCGCACCTGAGCCGCTGTTCCCCGGACCTCTGGATGCCCGATGGCCTGGGCGGGCTGGCCCAGAACCTGATGCGAAAGCATTACCTGCCGGTGGTCACTCGGCGGTTCTCCCCGCAGTGGCTGCGGCAAAGCCGGCTCGTGTTCCTTGTCGCGCCGGCCAGGGCCTTCCGAGCGGCCGAACGCAGCGCCTATGAGGCCTTTGTGCGTGAGGGGGGCAGCCTCTTCATCTGCGCCGGGTATGAAGAAGCCCCCGCTTGCCGGGACCTGTTGCAGCGGTTCGGTCTCCGACTCAGGAATCTGCCGCTCGGGCCGATCGGTCCTGAAACCAATAGCGCCAAAATCCACTTTCTTAACGCCTGGCCTGTCACGAGTGACCCGGCCGGGACGGAGGTTCTCTGCCAACGCGGGGAGTACCCCTTAATCGTGTGCCGACACTGCCAGCGGGGGAAGGTCTTCCTGGCGGGTGATTCGAGGTTCTTTTTGAACCGGAACCTTGAGATGGCTGAGTCGTTCAACCTCGAAAACATCCAGTTTCTGCAAAAGCTGGTTCCCGAGCGTGAATAAACCTCGGTTCATATGTAATGGCACGTCGAAGGGTCGAGGGTCGAGGGTCCAGAGAGAGCCGTACGGCCGCCCCTCGCCCCTCGACCCTCGACCCTCGTGTCCGGATACTATTGCGCCAAGCTCCAACCAAAGGAAGTTGTTCTGGCTGGGGCTGTTCCTGGAGGTGAGCGGGTGGCAGTTGCTTCTCCCTGTCTTCAATCCTTCGAGCCGGGTTGGGCTGCTGCTGATCGCCGCGGGCGCCGTCTTGATCGGCCTTTGCCTGCGGGAGAGCGCCCCGGCGCTCCCCGGCAAGGCCTCTCTCGGTTATGGCCTGGGGGCCCTGGTGGTTGTGGTCTTTGCGCCCTATCCGGTTTCCATCGGCGGCGCATTGACTCTGGGCGGCGTCGCGCTCTGGCGGCTGACGCGTTGGAGCCGCCGGTGGTCCGGTTTTTCCTTCGGCATCATTCTGACCGGGGTAATCTGTCTTTTCCAGAGCGCGCTGCTGCCGCTGCTGATGAGCCTGGGCAGCCGGTTTCATGAGCTTCCCGGCCTGGCGCCGGTCGTGTGCGTGCTGTTCAAGCTCTTCGGCCATGATGCGGCCTGGGAGTCAAGCACGGTGTTCGTGCAAGGCAGCTCGGAGGTCCGGGAGTATGCGATGAGCGGCGAATACTTCGGCTGGTTTTTCCTGGCCAACGCCGCTTGCGGGTTTGCCGCCTGGCAAATGCTCTGCCAGGAGAGGCATCGGTTGCGCCACTTCACGCTGTTTGTGCTGTGGGCGCTGGCCTATGCCGTGGCACGGTATTTCCTCCTGGCGCTGCTCTACCTGGACCTGCCCGTTTTTTCGCTGTTTTGGAGTCCGTGGATATTGGCCTTGAGCCACCTGCCGCTGTTCGCCGGCTGCATGGGCACGCGATGGACTGCGGTGGAAGGCGCCTGCGCGACGGCACCAACGCCGGGCGCAACGGCGCGGCCAAGGGCGGCCCTGGGAGCCATGACCTTCGCGGCGGCCGCCCTTTGCCTGGTGGCGGCCTGGGGTTGGGAGGACCCCGGCCAAACCAAGCCGGGCCGGCTGCTGATCGATGAAACGCATAGCGGCTGGGAGAAGATCGACCGCCCATACGATACTGAATGGTACGGCGAGGAGTCGGGCTACAACTACTATTGCCTGGCGAACTTTCTCGAACATTACTACCGCGTCCGGCATTACACGTCCCGGATCACGCCGGCCCTGCTGGCGGAGTGCGACATCCTCATCATCAAGACGCCCACGGCCGGTTTCACGCCGGAGGAAATCGAGGCTGTCGAGCGGTTTGTCGAGCGTGGCGGCGGGCTGTTGTTGATCGGCGATCACACGAACGTCTTCGGCACGAGCAAGTGCCTGAACTCGATCGCCCACCGCTTCGGGCTCCACTACAACTACGATGCCACTTACGACCTGTCCACGGGCGGGCTCTCGTTTTACGAGAAGCCGCGCCTGTTGCCGCATCCCATCGTGCAACGGTTGCCGCCGTTTCTCTTCGGCACCTCCTGCACGCTGCGGGTCCCGCCGGGAGCCCGGATTCCCATGAACGGATACGCGCTCCGGACCGCGGGCCATGACTATTCGGCGCGCTCCTTCTTCAGCACCGCGACCGACGACCCGCGCGTGACCTTCGGCCTGTTCCCCCAGTTGGCCGCGGTGAAGTTCAAGCGGGGACGCGTGGCGGCCTTCACGGACAGCACGGTTTTCTCGAACTTCTGGATGTTCATCCCCGGCAAGCCGGAACTGATGCTGGGTTGCACCGACTGGCTGAACCGCCGGAATGCCTGCGCAGCGTTGCCCCTGGTGTTTGCGGCCCTCGGGCTGCTCCTGGCGGCGGCGGGCGCCTGGCGCGGGCGGCGACCATGGCCCGAATCGGTTCCGATGCTCCTGGCAGCCTGCGCCGTGGGCGTTTTCGCCGGGGTGGGCTTGGTCGGCGCCGCCAATCGAGCCGCTTATCCACCCCCGGCGCCGCACACCCGCTATCCGACGATCTGTTTCGACCGGCAATGGTCGCATTTCGAACTGCCGGATCGAACCTTGTTCCACGACCCGATCCAGGACTTCAGCACGCTCTACGTTTGGGTGCAGCGGGTGGGGTTTGTCCCGCGGGTCTGCGCTAAACTCGCCGATTCGGTCCGGCAGGACGACGGGATAGTGATGATCAACCCGTCGGGCTCTCCCTCACAATCCGATCTGCGCCGGCTCCGGCGCTTTGTCGAGCGGGGCGGGGTTCTGTTCATCCTCGATTCACCCGCAAACAAGCGGTTGATCTCCAACCAGATCCTGGGAATGTTCGGCCTGGCCGTGGCCGAGGCGCTGCCTCAGAGCCAATCCATCTCCAACGCCGCCGGCCAACTCGTGGCCGCCGGTCAAAACGCCCGGCTCGCCATCGGAGGAACCGGTCTGCTATTTGCCGACGGGCAAAAGCCGGTGCTCTCCCTGAAACGCGCCGGCAAAGGGACGGTGATCTTCTCGGGCGACGCCGAGTTGTTTGCCAATGCCTCGCTCGGCGTGGTCAGCCAGGTCCCCGATGAAACCCTAAAGCGGCTCTACGAAGTCATCTTCCGGCTGTTGCGTGAGGTGCGTTAGGAGAATGAAATGACGAATGACGAATGACGAATGACGAAAGGAAGACCTTGCGGTTGTTCATTCGTCATTCGTCATTCGTCATTCGTCATTCGTCATTCGTCATTCGTCATTCGTCATTCGCCATTCGTCATTCGTCATTCGTTCGGGTGAGGTTTACAAGGTTTTTCCGCCGAAGCCGTTCTCCTGACCGGCTGGTCTAGGGGGCGGGGGGTATGGACCCGCAACAGTGCTACAAGGCGCATGGAACCGGTGGATTTTTGAGTCAGACCCGCAACACGACCCGCAACCCGCGACGTGAAGTTGCAACGTTTACTGCAAAAAACATGAATAGTTCATGATTAAGCCCTGTGTTTCGCCACAGGTATTCTACGGAAGCAGGCGCCAGACGCGCTGCGTCTTGGGGTCTGAAGCCTTCCGGACAATGGAGCAAACCTGGGAGCCTCAATCCGGGGGAGCACTAGAATCGGATGACATGGTCAAAACCAAATGAACGCCCGCAAGCATCGTGATTGTTGTCAAGCCAAAAGAGGCTGGTTAAGGCTTGGGCCAAAAGGCAAGCAACCAGGTTCGGGGGCTGTTGCGTACCCCGACGCGAACCTCGCGTTGCCGGTGTATAGGGCGGACCTAAATCATCCTGTGAACGTTGCAGAACATGGAAACGCTGCCAACCCCGCCCGGTTACGCGACCGGGCAGACCTCACCGCAAGGCGGGTCAGGGGGCGCAGCATTGGGATGACCGAAGAAGCCAACGCCAGCGGGAATGCGCTGGATATGCCCACGTCGGTCTGGTCTGAAATGGCAAGAACGCATGAGGAATCGTTACCCACCAGAACTGCAAATGACGACCGGCGCTCGCCGGTTGATGCGCTCTGGGTGCCGTCTCCCCAAGGAGCACGGCGCATTACGACCGCACGCCAGTATCGCCAAGCGGGTTTACGGATGTGCGAGGTTTGCTCGCCCGTTTGCCCGTGGGTCGGCCAAAAAGTTCAATTCGATTGCGCTGACCTTATGAGGGCTTGAGCCGGAATGAAGGGAAACTTTCACGTACGGTTCTCAGAGGGGGGCGGGCAGGCAACTGCCCGCCTCCACTCGGCAACGCGCCACGGCGCCGGTAAAATCGGGGGATTTTTGCGGGCACGGTTTTTGTTTGACACGGTGGAAGTCGATGCCAGCTCGGTAAAATCGAGCTTCGGGTACAGGGGGAGGTGGGCCGGGTGCACGTGAAGCGGTCTTGGTTTAGGAGGCCAATCGAGCAAAGGAAGAGAACCGCCGAATACGCGGAATACGCGGAAAGCCCGTTGTTTTCCGCGTATTCCGCGCATTCCGCGGTTTCATAAGATCTGCTTAGCCGAGGATTCGGGGTGCGTGCAGTGCCTTGAACCCACAGGGCCTCCTTGCTATTCTTGGGGTGTGCTGCGACGCTGCTGTTGGCTTCCGATTAACGGATGAAGACGCGGGAAGAAATATTGGGCGGCCTGGCGGCCGCGAAAGCCGAACTCCAAGAGCGATTCCAGGTGCAAAGCCTGGCTCTCTTCGGCTCCTACGCCCGCAACGAGCAGACTGACCGGAGCGACGTGGACGTTTTGGTCGAGGTGGACCCCTCAATCGGGCTGGGTTTCGTCAGCCTGGCAGAGGAATTGGAACGTCGGCTCCACGCTTCGAGTTCGATTTGGGCTCTCGGCGTGCCGTGAAACCAAATCGCTGGCAGCTCATCGAAGCTGATCTGATTTATGTCTAAGCGCCCGGCGCAGCTCTTGCTCGACGACATTCGCGAATCCCGTCCACCATGTTTGTCGGGCGGTTCAGGCCCTCATGGGTTGATGCGGCAGCGAAGCTTTCGCGCCGGCGAAAATCGCGGCCGGAGGAACCAAAAAGCGGGAACATGTGAAAATGGCGGAATTCACCTTCAAGAGTTGTCAATACTACGTTCCGACCCCTTTTCCAAGTCTGGGAGGGCAGAATTGTTCCCGCGAAAGCTCGAGTTTAGGTAGTCAAGGAGGGTTCCTGCAGGCACGTTGACATTCCGCCAGTTGGGTTTTGAGAGCGACATTTCGGTTTTCGTCAGAACTGACTGCATGATACAGCGCCCGGGGCCAGGCCCAAGATGAATCCGCACGGGCTGAAGGGTCGGCTCATGGCCCTTGGGGACACGAGAGGGGAGAGGGTCGTCCGGGTTCGCGAGCGCAAACGAACCCGGCCATGCCGGGGATTTGGCTTAGGCCGCCACCTGTTCGGCAATCGGAGGCAGGTCCTCGTAGCGGTGAGGGTTGGCGTCGGTCTCCGGGGTGCAGGGGCGGGCGGTGAAAAGGGGTCGGTCAAAACTATTTGCACTTTTCATCTGCTCTCCGCTTTAACACCAGGCAATTGGACACGTGCGTCCAAGTGCCCATTTTAAGGCGCTGCGCAATCCATTTCAAGGTCATCGTGCTCTCGCGCAGCAGCCGCCAGGCTATCCGCAGCTTCTGCGGGTCGCCCTTGCGCCGCCGCACCAACTCCTGCTGCCCCCAGCCCCTCCGCCGCAATTCCTCCAATGCCAAGCGCTGCGCATGCAATTCATCGCCCTCGCGCAGCTCCGGCCCGTAATGACCGCCCGGCCGCCCGTACATCTGCGCCAGCAACTGCTCGTTGAACTCTTTGTCGCCCAGACACCAACCCCGCTCAACCGCCTTCCAATCGGTCTGGGGCGGCTCCTGGCGAAGGCGCTGCCGCACCAACCGCGAAAACTGTCTCCGCCCCGCCGGATTGTCCGTGGGAATGCCCCATTCGCCCAGGAGTCGGTCCAGGCGCAGCCAGATCCTTCGTTGACTGGGCGCTTTGAAAGGGCGGCCTTGTGTTAATGTCAATAGTCTTCACCGACCCCTTTCCGACCCCTTTCCGACCCCTTTCCGCAAAATCTTACACTCCCTTGACCAACAATACTTTACGCGATTTTCCGACGAAGCCGTGGCTTGTTGCCAAAGGCGAGAGGGCCAGCTCAAAGGCGCGCGGATTTCTGCACGGATTCATCCGCACCTAGGGCATGTGCTGTGCCAACGTTTGACCGGCTGTGCATTATTGGGTTAACATAGCGACCGAATGAACGTCCGTGAGAGAATCGCTGTCGCTGGCCTCCCGTTTATCTGGTCCACGAATCTGGACGACGACGCCCTCCGGGAGTTTTACCAAGTTTACGGCCAGCGAATCCACGAATCTGAGGCGCCAACAGAACAGGTGCCGGGAATAATCTCGATCCCCCTCCGCATGGCCTTTCTCGAATTTCGCGAAGGCGTCTGCCTCTGGACCTGCTCAGGCCGCCACCACACCGTTCTTTATCGCAGCAACCGCGATTGGGAAATCTGGAATGCTCGACACGCTGAGATTCAGGAACTCCGCGAAGAGCAGGCTGCTGAGAAAGCTGCTCAATGCCGACTCCTGGCCGTCGAGGACGCCCACCTTCGTGAGAAGGCGGATCTCCTCATCAAAGCCGAGGACTATGACACGGCGGCAGCCTGCGTTCACGCACGCGCGGAAATGCGGCTCGCCTTCAACCAATCACAGGGCGTGCCCTCGCTTTGGTCACTCTGGCGCTCGGAATTCCCCTTGGTCTTTACCCGTTTCCCCATATCCACCCATGGAATTGCCTTCCTGCGAAAATACGACCCCACACCCCAAGCCTTCACCAATTTCGCCCACTGGTATGCTGCCGGCCGCTGCTTCCGCGGTGAACAATCCATCGCCGAGACTGGCCGCATCTATGATGAGGCAATGAAGCTATTCCCGAACGCCCCGAGAATCTTCAAGGCTGCTACTCTCTTTTGGCGGCGAGTGGGCCAATATGATCTGGCGCTGAGAATCTGCTCCGAGGCGCTAAAGAAAGGGCTCCGTGACGCCACGAAATCCGGCTTTGAGGGTCGGCTGCGGCGTCTCGAAAAGGAGGCGAGTCGGAATCAAGCTCCCTCGATGGTCCCCGGAATAGCAGAACCGAAGCCTAAAGGCGGTCACCATGAAACCATATAAATTGGGGCAGTCGCAAGGGTACGCGTGCGACGAACTGCCACCATCTCTAAAGGCCGTCCAAACCGCTTGCGTGGCGGGGTCATAGCGGGATCAGAACAACGTTTCTTCACCATTCGCTCCTGATAGATCGCTCCACAGGTCGCGCCACGCTCCGTGAATTCAGCGCCTTCGGGCCAGAATCGTATCCCGAGGGTGTCCGCCAAAGCCGCCAATGTCAAGCCTGTTCCTGCCGCCTCGGTGGAGAATTGTGGAAAAACTTTGTTCTGACCCCGCTATTGGGAGGCGTCACTTGCCCTTGGGCGTCGGTGGTGCTGGCGGCGGCGTCGGTGGTGCTGGTGCCGCGGGCGCCTGTGCCGGTGGTGGTGGGGGCGGCGGCGGAATGTATCCCTTCTGGATGGGACCCCTTGCAGGCTGGTGCGCTGGTGGAACTGAAGGCCGAGGAACGTTCGGAGTCGGACGTGGTTTGTTTGCCATATATGCTATTTGGTTAGGTTGAATGACACGAACGTCACGAGGAGGACTATGCCGATGAAGAAGCATATACCTCCGGCAGCGTTTAAGACCTTGGTTGCGGTAGCCCAGCAACTCTCAGCTAAAGTGACATAGATGTTCTTTAAATCTGTGTCCATGACAGCGCGTCTGAGTGCTTTCGTGCTGGTGAAATAGGATGTCAGCACAAACGCAATGCTTAGACCCCAGACTGTCCACGCAGCCAACAGACACCAACTGTGAACTAACGGCCTGGTTCCTACAACATCCTTCAGGAACAGGAGTGAAATCCCAAGGGCACCCGCAGATAATGTCAGCACACCCTTGTCATACTCACCTTGCATGGTCTGCTCAGCGGCGAGGAGCGATTGGCGGTATTTAGACAAATTGTCTTCAAAGGGGTTCTTTGCCGAATCGGCATCAGGCGCTTTTGGTGCACTCATAGGCTGGTGGGAATTGCTGAACATTGGGATTCAATTTGAACTTCATAGACGTATTGCAAACTGCCCGTCATATTTGAACGCATCTTAAACCGATAATGCTCGGTTGCAAGCCCAGAAAAGGGTCAACTTTAACTTTTCACTTTCTGCGTTCTCACGCTTTCCGTGCGAGTGCCGCAGGGAAAAGTCATGGCAGACCCCTTTCAAGTGCTCCGGCGCGCCTGGCCGCTCCGCCGCTGCTGCGCCCGGGGACGGGCGCACTCCGGGCGCGGCGTTGGGATGCGCCCGGACGACAAAGGCCGCGACAAAGGTCGTGCCAATGTTACCGGGTTCGATTTAGCCTTCGTCATTCGTCATCCTGGAAACGGCAGTTGAACCGCGAATAGACGCGAATGAACGCGAATTCCTGGCGAGAACAAAACGAACCGACTTCACCCGCGAGGTGCGTTAGGAGAATGAAATGACGAATGACGAATGACGAATGACGAAAGGAAGACCTTGCGGTTGGTCATTCGTCATTCGTCATTCGTTCGGGCGCGGCCCCAAACCTTGCCTAATCAAATCGTCTTGTGCCAGATCTACAGGGAAAATCGGACCTGCTCAGTTTCCGTGCCAATCGAGAGAAAATCGAGAACCACGGAATACACGGAATACACGGAAGGGGCCTTTTCCGTGTGTTCCGTGTGTTCCGTGGTTTAAAAAAGACGCCTTCGGGCGAGGTTTACAGGGTTGTGCGCGGCGCGTATGTTAAGCGCCTGGTGAGCGAGAGCAAAACGCGTGTGGTGGTGGGGATGAGCGGCGGGGTGGATTCCTCCGCCGCGGCCGCGCTATTGCTGGAGCAGGGCTACGAGGTGGTGGGCATCACGCTCAAGCTCTGGCCCCAGGATTGCGTTGCGCGCGCCGAGGACAAGTGTTGCGGACCGCAGGCGGTCATGGACGCCCGGGCGGTCTGCCACAAGCTGGGCATCCCCTTCTACCTGGTTGACGAAGCGGCTGTGTTCCAGCAGAAGGTCATCGAATACTTCGCCGCGGAATACAAGGCGGGCCGCACGCCCAACCCCTGCGTGATGTGCAACCAGGACCTCAAATTCGGCCGCCTCATCGAGCGGGCCGACCAACTCGGGGCGCAATATGTCGCCACCGGCCATTTTGCCAGGCTGGAGTCGCGGCCGGCCGCAGAGGGCGCCCGCACACTGCTCCGGCGCGGACTGGACCCGCACAAGGACCAGAGCTATTTCCTGTTTTCGCTGCGCCAGGACCAGTTGGCCCGCGCCCTCTTCCCCCTGGGCGAACGGACCAAGACCGACGCACGCGCCGTGGCGCGCAGTTGGCGCCTCAAGACCGCCGAGAAGCAGGAGAGCATGGAGATTTGCTTCGTGCCCGACGACGACTACGGGAGATTCCTCCGCCAGGCGAAGCTGGCGCAGCCGCACCGGGGCGAAATCGTGAACCTCAACGGCCAGGTCCTGGGCCACCACCAGGGCATCGAGTTCTACACCATCGGCCAGCGCAAGGGCCTGGGCGTCTCGGCGCCCAGACCGCTGTATGTCATCGAACTGGACGCCGCCAACAACCGGGTCGTCGTGGGCGACGCCTCGGCGCTGGCCCGCTCCGACTTCGAGGTCGAGCGGTGCAACTGGATTGCTTTCGACCATCCGCCGCGCAGCCTCGAGGCTAACGTCCAGATCCGCTACCATCATCCCGGCACGCCGGCCACCGTGACGCCGCTGGACGGCGGCAGGGCCAGGGTCCGGCTCCAGTGTCCCCAGCGCGCCGTTACCCCAGGCCAGGCCGCCGTGTTCTACCAGGGCGACCTCGTCGTGGGTGGAGGATGGATTAGGGCGGGAACGTGAAAGCCCAAATCCGAAATCCGGCACCCGAAATCGCGAAGCGTTTTGGACTGCGCCAGTCCTCTGGCGCTTTCGTGTCCCCAGGGTCCAAAAAGCGCCCCCGATACATCGGGGGCGCAGTCCAAAACCTTGCGGCTATCCGGCGCCACGATGATCCCCAAGAAATGCCAGAGGCTTCGTTGGGGGGGAACGATGCAGCGTCGCTCCCGTGATTCCCCAGTTCTGGTTCACCCCGGCGAGGGGTCAGACCATAGCTTTTCACTTCGAGGCAGACCGCAACGGGTCTTCCAGCGGCCCGGCGAAAAGGGGTCCGAACGTAGTATTGACAACTCCTGAACGTGAAGTGCTGCATTTTCGAATCTTACCGCTTCTTGGTTCCTCAGGCCAGCATTTGGGCGGAGGTGAAGGCTTTGGTGCCCCATGCACCTCCCGCGCCCTGAATCGGGTGACGAACATGTTTGGCGCCCTCCGCCAGACCCAGCACACTTACGACCGCTTGGGGCAGGTCCTGAGCGAGGCCGGCCCGTGGGCCAGCGACACTGTGAAGTACACCTACGTCAACGGGCTGCGCACGAACCGGGGCCTGCAAATGGCCGGCGGCGCCCGGACCAGCGGCTATGCTCACGAGCCCCCGATCACAATAGTCCCGGGCTATATGTCAACCCCGATTAACTTCCCTGGTTGATCTCGTTTACCGCGTTCCTGATTTCCATTTTCTCAAAGTCAGCCTGGAAACGGCAGTTGAACCGCGAATAGACGCGAATGAACGCGAATTCCTGGCGAGAACAAAACGAACCCGCTTCACCCGCGAGGTGCGTTAGGAGAATGAAATGACGAATGACGAATGACGAATGACGAAAGGAGGACCTTGCGGTTGGTCATTCGTCATTCGTCATTCGTCATTCGTCATTCGTCATTCGTTCGGGTGAGGTTTACAGGGTTGCGCGCGGCGCGTATGTTAGGCGCCTGGTGAGCGAGAGCAAAACGCGTGTGGTGGTGGGGATGAGCGGCGGGGTGGATTCCTCCGCCGCGGCGGCGCTGTTGCTGGAGCAGGGCTACGAGGTGGTGGGCATCACGCTCAAGCTCTGGCCCCAGGATTGCGTCGCGCGCGCCGAGGACAAGTGTTGCGGACCGCAGGCGGTCATGGACGCCCGTGCGGTCTGCCACAAGCTGGGCATCCCCTTCTACCTGGTTGACGAAGCGGCTGTGTTCCAAAAGAAGGTCATTGAGTACTTCGCCGCGGAATACAAGGCGGGCCGCACGCCCAACCCGTGCGTGATGTGCAACCAGGACCTCAAATTCGGCCGCCTCATCGAGCGGGCCGACCAGCTCGGGGCGCAATATGTCGCCACCGGCCATTTTGCCAGGCTGGAGTCCCGCCCAGCCGCAGAGGGCGCCCGCACACTGCTCCGGCGCGGACTGGACCCGCACAAGGACCAGAGCTATTTCCTGTTTTCGCTGCGCCAGGACCAGTTGGCCCGCGCCCTCTTCCCCCTGGGCGAACGGACCAAGACCGACGCACGCGCCGTGGCGCGCAGTTGGCGCCTCAAGACCGCCGAGAAGCAGGAGAGCATGGAGATTTGCTTCGTGCCCGACGACGACTACGGGAGATTCCTGCGCCAGGCGAAGCTGGCGCAGCCGCACCGGGGCGAGATCGTGAACCTCAACGGCCAGGTCCTGGGCTACCACCAGGGCATCGAGTTCTACACCATCGGCCAGCGCAAGGGCCTGGGCGTCTCGGCGCCCAGACCGCTGTATGTCATCGAACTGGACCCCGCCAACAACCGGGTCGTCGTGGGCGACGCCTCGGCGCTGGCCCGCTCCGAGTTCGAGGTCGAGCGGTGCAACTGGATTGCCTTCGACCATCCGCCGCCCAGCCTCGAGGCCAACGTCCAGATCCGCTACCATCATCCCGGCACGCCGGCCACCGTGACACCGCTGGACGGCGGCAGGGCCAGGGTCCGGCTCCAGTGTCCCCAGCGGGCCGTTACCCCGGGCCAGGCCGCCGTGTTCTACCAGGGCGACCTCGTCGTGGGTGGAGGATGGATTAGGGCGGGAACGTGAAAGCCCAAATCCGAAATCCGGCACCCGAAATCGCGAAGCGTTTTGGACTGCGCCAGTCCTCTGGCGCTTTCGTGTCCCCAGGGTCCAAAAAGCGCCCCCGATACATCGGGGGCGCAGTCCAAAACCTTGCGGCTATCCGGCGCCACGATGATCCCCAAGAAATGCCAGAGGCTTCGTTGGGGGGGAACGATGCAGCGTCGCTCCCGTGATTCCCCAGTTCTGGTTCACCCCTGCCAACTGCCTCGGCCGTCACTGGCTCTGGATGCGATAGAAGGCGGCGGTGTTGGTGGGTGTCACGATTAAGGTGCTGTTGGTCAGAGGACCAGCGATGGTTTGCCAAGCCGGGCTGGCCAGATCGCTGGCCATCTGGACCGAATAGGGCGGTTGGCCCCCGCTCCAACCCAGGACGATGTTCGTGCCTTGGGTGGAGATCGAGATTGTCGGCAGAGGCGCCACGGTGATGCTCATGGTAGCGGTACTGGACCAGCCGTTCGTGTCAGCCAGACTGACGACGAACATGTTCGCGCCAATGTCCGCCACGGCGGGGGTGCCGGCAAGCGTCCCGTCGGTGGCCGCAGTGAGCCAGGCCGGCCCGCTAACTTTGGCAAAGGCCAGCAAATCACCGACTGGAGCGACGGCGTTAGTGGACAGCGAAGCCGAATAGGGCGCCGTCGCGGTCGCGCTTGCCTGGGTGAACGGGTTGAGTAAAAACATCGGCAAGGTGAGGCGGAAGACAAGGCCGTCACCGCTGCCGGAAGCGCCATTGTATGCAGTGCCGCCAAACTCCGCGGTGCCATAGAAGGAGCCGTCGCGCCCCTGAATCAAAGAGGATTGGGGGTTGGCGCCATTCGTGCCGTTGAACCAGACCAGGGTGGTGAGCACGCCATTGGTGGTGATCTGGAAAACGGTTCCCTGTCCGCCAACGCCACCTTGGGATGTGGTGCCATAGAGGTTGCCGTCGGTTCCTTGCACTAAGCCGCCGACGGGTACCGCACCGTCATCGTAGTCGAAGGAATGCAGGGCGGTCAGCGTGCCATCGGCCCTCAGGCGGAACACCGTGCCCCAGCCGCCGTTGGTGCCGCCGCTCGAAGCCGTTCCGTAAAAGGCGCCGTCGGTGGCCTGGATCAAGCCGTTGCTGGGATAGGCACCCCGAGGGGAATCGAAGGAGAGCAGCGAGTTAAACATCCCATTGGTGCTCAGGCAGAAAACCGTGCCCAGATCGTGGGTGCCGCCGGCGGCGGTCGTGCCGTAAAACTTGCCGTCACTCCCTTGCGCCAGCGGGGCGGCCGGATAACTGCCATTGGTGGAGTTGAACGACCAGAGCGGCGTAAAGAGGCCATTGGTGCTCAGGCTGAATACGGCGCCAACGGCGTTGCTGCCGCCCGTGGACGCGGTGCCATAGAGGTTGCCGTCGCTCCCCGCCGCCAGAGACGCCAAAGGATTGCCTCCATCATCGCTGCCGCCAAAGGCATAGAGGGGAGTGAGGGCACCGGCTGGGGTCATCCGGAAGAGTGTGCCGAGTGACGCGCCCAGTCCTTTCGAACTTGCGCCGTAGAAATTGCCATCGCTGGCCTGGGTTAGGCCGGCCAACGGAGTGGCCCCGTCCACACCGTTGGTGAAGGAGTGCAGGGCCGCAAACGCGCCGCCCGGAGAGAGCCTGAAAGCGGTGCCAAAGAGCCCGGAGCCGCCGTTAACAGTCGTGCCATAGAACCAGCCATCGGTTCCTTGAATCACGCCGGCGTGCGGGTTAAATGGACTTGTGCCGCCGCTGAAACGGGCCCGGAAGTTCAAACTGGTCCCCGGTGGGCTGACTGGCAGCACGGTCAGCATGGCGCCGGGGCTCGAAACGGTATTAAGCGCGTTGCTGACGGTGACCGAATAAATGCCGGCGTTCGCCGCGGCAACCGACGCCAAGGTCAAGGTGGGTGTAGCCGAGCCCGAAAGGTTGCCGCCATCCACCAAATTGGTCCCGTTCTCCTGCCACTGGAAAGAGAGGGGTCCGTCACCGCCGGCCTCCACCGTGAAGGTGACGGTCGATCCCACCAGCACGGTCCGAGACTCCGGTCCTGAGATCAGGGTCGGAGGCGAGGAAATCACATCGAGCCGCGCGCCGGTGCTGGTCACGGCGCCATACACGTTGCTGATCACGACGGAATAAGTGGCGGCATCGGCCGCGCTGATGTTGGCGAGGGTCAGGACGCGCGAGTTGGAGCCCCAAAGGGAGGGCCCGTCGTAGAGGTTCGTTGCATTTTTCAGCCACTGGTAGGCAACCGGCAGGCTGCCGAACGTCGCGACACTGAAGGTAGCGGCGTCGCCCGCGAAGGCCTGTTGCGGCTGCGGTTGCCGGGTGATTTGGAGAGGGGAGTCGAGGCTGAGCCGAAAAATCGCGCCCCATCCGTTGGCGCCGCCGTTTTGGGTGGTGCCGTACAAACGGCCGTCGGTGCCCTGAATCAGGGTGCAGTAGGGATTGACGCCCTGGTATCCGTCAAATTGGACCAGCGTCGCCAAAGTGCCATCGGAAGTGATTCGAAACACAGTGCCGAGGCCGTAAACGCCGCCACCCACGGTTGTGCCGTACAAGTTGCCATCGCTGGCCAGCAGCAACCCGCCGGAGCAATTGCTGCCGTCGTTACCGCCACTGAAGGAGTAAAGGGACGTGAAGGTGCCATCGGCAGCCAGCTTGAAGACAGTCCCCGCGCCATAGGCGCCGCCGGCAGTCGTAGTGCCGTAAAAGTTGCCACCGCTATCCTGCACCAGGCCTGCAAAGGGCACAGCGCCGTTCGTATTGGCGAACGAGAACAGAGATGTGAGGATGCCGCCGGGCGTTATTTTGAAGATTGTGCCCCAGCCGCCATGGGTGCCTCCCTCCCAAGTCGTGCCGTATAGCGCACCATCGCCGCCTTGCACGAGAGACGAGGAAGGATACGCCCCATCCTCGTAGTTGAAGGAGTGAATGGCCGTCAGGCTGCCATTAGCCGTTAATTTGAAAACCGTGCCGTACGGCGCGCCAGGCGGTGTGACAGAGCGAAAGTGAAAAACTCCGCCTTCCCAGGTAGTTCCATAGAAGTTACCGTCCCGGCCCTGCACCAGGCCGCCATAAGGCACCGAACCACTGCTGGCAGAAGTCAACGACTAGGCCACAGTGCCTGTGCCATTCGTACTCATCCGGAAAAGCGTGCCGTCGCCTGTGGAGCCGCCGTAAACGGCCGTGCCGTAAAGGAGACCGTTTGTGCCCTGAACGAGCGCAGCGCAGGGTAAGGAGCCGTTGGGATTGCCGGCGGTGCCGTTCGGGAACGCATAAACGAGGGTCACCACGCCGTTGGTATCCATTTGGAACACTGTGCCAACGCCTTGTGGACCCCCTGCACTGGCAGTGCCATAAAAACTGCCGTTATTTGCCTGAATCAGCCCTCCGAAGGGAAGGCATCCGTACCGAGTTCGTGGTGAATGAGTAGAGGGTTTCCAGGGCGACTCCTGCACTCGTAACGCCCGGGAGGTTCAGCACCGCCACCGCGCTGGTGACGGACCCAAAGCTGTTCGTGATCAGCACTGTATAGTTCCCCGATTTGAGAACCGTTGCGTTGCGGATGGTCAACGTGCTGGTGGCCGATCCGGAGATGTTGCCCGCGTCGGCCAGGTTGGTTCCGTTCATCCGCCAGAAGTAGGAAAGCGGCTGATCACCGACAGCAGATACCGCGAATGTCGCGGTTGCCCCAGGCAGAAGGGTCTGGCTCGCGGGCGCGGAGACAATCACCGGCGCCTGCCCGGTGATGATCGTCAGAGAAGCGCTGCCACTGGTTACCGACCCGGCGGCGTTACTGACAATCACCGAGTAGGCGCCCACGTCCCCCGGGGAAACGTTGTCGATGGTCAGGGCACTGGTGGCTGAACCGGAAATGCCGCCGCTGTCCGTCAAATTCGTGGGGCCACTCCCGCTGTCAAACTGCCACTGATAGTACAGCAACCCATTGGTGCCGGTTCCCACGCTGAAGGTAGCCGTCATCCCCTCCAGCACGGCTTGATTCGTAGGCTGGGAGGTGATGAGCGGGAGGGTGACGATCGCCACGGTGATGTGACGCGTTTGAACAGACTGATCGTTGAGGTTGGTGAAATACAAAGTGGCCGTGCAACTGCCCGCGGCCAGATTGGTGGCCAGCAGGTTCGGCGTGACCGCGACAACCGTAGCCGGGCCGCCCGCCACGAGCGTTCCATTCCTGGGCGAGACGGTCAGCCAGGCGGCATCCAGGGCCAGGCTCCAGTCGAGCGAGCCGGTTCGGTTCGTGAGTGAGAGGCTCAGTGCGCTCGGATTGAGCGGCCCGCCAACGGGACCGGTGAAGAGAAGGGCTGAGTTGGGCGTGATCACTAAGCGCTGAGGCAGGGCCAGCGAATGGATCAGGTTGCTGCCCTTGGGCGAGCCCCGAACCGGTGCAGAGATCGTAGCCGGGGACTGCGGGGAACAAGCTGCCGCTGGTGGGGGTGGCGTTGTTGCCGAGCGTGATGTCGTGAAAATTATTCGTGTAGTCAGCACTCTGGCCGAGGGCGTAGAGGGCGGGATTGAGAAAACCGACCGGTGGCTCGCCGTTGGCGGCCGCCTCTTGATTGACGAGCGCCATGAACCCCGCCCATAACGGTGCGGCAAAACTGGTGCCCCAATACCCGGTCCCCGTGGAACCGTTGGCGGCCACCAGAAAATTCTCTGCGACCATCGCTACATCCGGGAAATTCCTCTTGGTCATGGACCCCCGGTTGTTGGACATGTCGAGGCCCTTTTGCCAGCTCGGAATTGCGTAAGTGGCGCTGATCCCGCCTCCGCTTCCGAGGTAACCAGACCCATCCCATCCGGGAGGAGTATTCCCATCGTTCCAAACCCTCTCCGAAGCATAAGAGGCTCCCGAGCTATTCATCGTGAGACTTGTTCCACCGACGCTCGTGACGTAGGGGTCATCCGCCGGCCAAATCCAGTAGTCCGGCGACGTAACAGTACGCAAAAGCAGGTTGTTGGCCCACGAGTCCCCGTCGCCTGAGGCTTGGAAGAAGGACTGGCCTTGCGCCGCCATCTGCTTGAATATGTTATCGGTGGTCGCGCTAGCACTCCAGCCTATCCAAGAGGAACTGAATTGTTTGATTTGCGGATTAGCCGCCATAGCGTTCAGAACATCGTTTAAGACCCCATTAGGCCCGGCGTCGAATACGACCACTTTGCTCAAGCCTGGGGCCATGGAAATTGCCATCTCGATGTCCAAGTCGGCTTCGACTGTCCCTAGATTGCCAGGCACAGGAATCCCGTTATATCCATCCAACAGAACGACCTGGATGGGCACATTCGGCAGCCCCGCCATGGTCTCATAGGTTGCGATGTCACCCGCATAAAAGGCTGTGAAGGCCAGCAGTCCAACCATCTGGCCAGCGCCGGTCAGAGTGACGGCGGGCGCATACGCATTCCGGAAGTCCTTGCCCATATAACTGCCATTTGGCCCGGAGCCTGAGCCGGGGCCAGAGGCGGTCTTGGCCGATGCCTTGTGTGACGCGGGACGCGGAATTGAATAATTGTTCAACCCGCTGATGTCGAGCACCGCCAGACCAGCTTCGACGAAGGGTTCAACCTCCGGCGCATAAAACTGCCGCGCTTCCGTGGGATGCTTGTACGTGTGCAACGTGATCTGAAACGCTTTCTCAATGTGGGCAACCTGCCCGGCGACGTCCAGCAACACGCGGTTTGAATGCGTGACGGTGATGTCCAAGCCGTGGCTTTTGGCAAAGCGCACGACGGCTTCATAGTCCTCCTTGGTGGGGCCAAATTGGTCGGTGAACTGCTCCGGGGTCAGGTAGCGGCGGAACTGCGGACTCGCTGGATCATACATGTCCTCCAGCAACTTGTTGAGCGCGTTGGTGTTGCGCAGGGGCAGGCCAATGGCCAGGTTCAGCCGGTTGGTGGCCGGCAGCCGGCCCAGTGGCCGCAAGCCGAGCCGGGCGACCGCTGCCGGCACGTGCCCGCGCAGCACCTGGCGCTCGACGCCTGAACCCGGCGTTGTGAACGTGAGCAGCGCTGCGCCGGAGACGGCAGCCCTGAGCCCTGCGCCGAACCACCGTCCGGCGCGATGTTGAGAAACAATAATGGTTTTCATAGTCTGTGATCCCTAAGATTGGGGATTCCCTGGTTTGTGGGATTAAGGAAAGGATGCGCGGGTCTAGAGTCCTTGAATTTCAAAACGTGATGCAGACAAGCCAAGTTTGTGGCACGGGCATCCTGCCCGTGGGGGCTTGGGCAGGATGCCCGAGCCACGGTCTGAGGCCTTGCCTCGCTAGTGAACCGGCCGGCAAAATGCCGGACGCAGGTGTGCAATCCGGAATGGTGAGCACGTGTTCCATGCACGGCCGAAGCCGATCTCCCAGTTGCCGCTGCCAATTCCATAACCAACTGGCCACCCGATAAAACCGCCACGAAACCAGCAAAGCCCGATGGTCCTTGGCTAATTTCAATTATGTGATCGCGAGATTTTACGACGAAGCAAATGCGGCGTTGACAGGAATTGTTTCGCGGGGGTAACCGGTCAGTGAAGGCGGAGACAGAGTCCCCGGCGGACCCCTCACCCCAACCCTCTCCCCGTCCGACGGGGAGAGGGAGAAGCCTCGGCAGTCTCCAGAGTTTCCTGGCGTCTCTGGTTCATCGAGCCGCTACGGAGAATCCACCCTCTCACCATCCGATGGGGAGAGGGCCGGGGTGAGGGGTCTGCCCGCGGTGCCGCTCCTGCCTTCACTGAGGCCTTACTCGCGGGGGTTTGCATGGGCGCATCCGGACACCGCCCCCGAGCAGGGACCGAAACCCACCCCCCGTCCCCCCTCCCATGCGCTCGGAGCGCATGGGAGGGGGGTGATCTATGGTGCGCTGGAGCCCCTTCTCGAGCTCGCATCGCGCCAACCCAGGGGCGCGGACAGAATTCCTCGAGGCCTGCGAATTGAGAAGATCCGAAGAGTTTTTGCTCCTTTCGTAGCACAGCGCAGGACCAAGGATGAATCGCGCTTTCAGCGCTCCGGATGATTATTGGCGGCTGTTCTGTCCGTCAGCCCACGGCGCCTTTTTGCCCCGCGCTTTCCGGCCAAATGCGGGCCAACCTCGGTCCCAAAAGCCAGAAAGGGCGGGGCTTCCGACAATAGCCCGGCGTTTCAACGCCGGGTCAGCGGAGCCAAGGAGCCGGTCTGTCCCGAAAGGGACGGCTGAAAGCAAGGAATGTTCTCAGTCGTCCCTTCGGGACGAGGGTCCCTTTTGTGGCCTCCCCGGCGTTGAAACGCCGGGCTATTGTCAGATGTCCCTCCGGGACAAAACTCCCGAGGCGCATGCCCGACGCTTTTAATCGCACCCATCGCGAAGCGCACAAAGAACGAGGGCGCCGCTGGGTAGCGGCGCCCTCTTGGGTGGGCTTCTGAAGAGCCTATGACCCCATCACGGCCCCCATCACGGCGTGACCGTGGTCGAGGTGCCGGTGTTGGGGGCTATGTTGGTGTTTGTCACATCGGTGGCCGTGACGGTCTGGGAGCCTGCGGAGCCGAAAATGATCTGAAACGTCCCTGTGCCGTTGCTCAGGGCTGCGTTGTTGGGCAATGTCGCCATGGTATCCGAGCTGGTAATTGCCACCGTGTCGGCGACATAGTTGACGAGGTTCCAGTTGGCGTCCACCGCATTGACGGTGACCGTTACATTGGCCCCGGCGGCTTGTTGAGTGGGCGTTCCGGTCTTGCCGCTGGGCGTGCCCGGCGCCGCCGTCTCACCCGGCATGAGCACCTGCAACTGCGTGGCCGCGGGCTTGACCATGCGGAAGAAGGTGCTGGCTTTCGAGGCCAAAGCGGTGTCCGGCACCAGGAGCGATTTGGTCGATCCCGATTGAGAGGCGTTGGTGATAATGGTGGCGTCAGTCCAGGGACCGAGGACGCTTGGGGCCGATTGCAATAGGAAATGCAGGTCAGGGAGGGTCCATTTCAGGCTCCAGTGGATGTTGTTCTGGACCAGGGAAACGTCCGCCGCGCTGGCCGCCCGGACGACCCACGTGTTCGCATCCAGCACACCCTCGGTGAAATGGTCGTCGATGGGCGTGATGGCGCTGGCGGGGCCGGTGATGCTGATGTCGGTGATCACAATGCCTTGGCCGGGATTGCTGGTGGCATTGGGCATGCCCCCAAAATAGGCCACCACCGAACCTTGCGGGAAAGCGGCCTGGAGCGCCGCATCGTCCGGGAAGTTGAAGTTGGTGCTCAGCCCACTGGGCGAGGTGAGGGTCACGTTGGTATCATTGACGAAGGCGATGGACCAGGTGCCCAGGGGGCCGGCAGGTTCGGAGAGAGAGCCGAGCGTGCCAATGGGACCCCAGATCATGTCGTTGGCGCCGGGATCATTGGTCTTCCACATGAACCGGGCTGAAGCGCTCCCATCCGGGTTATTCTGGATCTGCACGAAGATAGTATTGGGCTCGTTCCAATCCGGGCCGCTTTCGGTGCCCGGCGGCGTGCCGCTGGCGCCCGAGGCCAGGAAGATGTGTGTCTCGAAGTAGGGGTTGTTGGTGCCCGGATACTTGGCGAGGGTCAGAGAATAGGCCACGGGCGTGCTGCCCGCGCCGACCCAGGAGTAATCGCTGCTCACAGTGGCAATATTCTCGCGGTCATATTCCCCGTCAGAGGAACTGGTCTGGATGTTCAAGCCGGGCGTCGGCGCCACAGGGGCGAGCGTCAATGTCGGCGGTGCCAGGTTCTTGTTCAGGTTCGTGGTGAAAACGATGTTGTCCAGCCAGACGGTTGTGACTTGGGTGGCGTTGGTATAGAAGGCGTTTGTATTGCTGCTCGAGGTCTGCCAGGGGAACCCGAAGATAAAGCCGGCCATCTGGTCGATGTTGGGGGTTGTTGGGTTGATAGGGATATGGATATGGTTCCACCCCTGGTTGGTGTAGCCGGTGGGCTGCCAGAGCCAATTCTGGGCCCAACCGGTCGTGGCGACACCGACCTCCATGTTGCCGAACGAGCCGTCGACAGCGCTCCTGGCCGAGGCAGGATCGAACTTGAGGTCGAAGTCCAGGTCGTAATAGAAGCCATTGACGACGGAGCCAGAGCTGATGCCGCTTCCGCCGCCGTTGAACCCGTCGAGGAATACAAACTGGGGCTGCTGGTTGCCCGAGACTCCCGAGGTGTCCGTCCAGTTCACCATGATCTCCAGGGCGCCGGAGCCGGGAGTATTCGGGACCAGCGTGCTGGTGGCATTCTGGGTGCCATCCCAGGTGGTCGTGTGGACATCGCCACCCCACCAATAATACGTGTTCACGTAGGGGTCACTGGCCGAATCGAATGTGCTAATCACGATGTTGGTGAAGGTCTGCGCCTGGCTGACGGCCATTGACGCGGCCAGGGCGAGTCCGAATACGGTCGGGCGGAGACATTGCCGCATTGTTCTCTTTTTCATGGTGGATTCATCCTTTTTCTTTCAGTGTTCGCGAGGCTTCTACGCGGGGAAAGTCCCGGCCTCAGGCGCAAGGGCACGCCACAGGGCAAAGCCGTTGCCCACCCACGCCGCGCCAACAGAAACCGCAGTCTTTCCTTCCCACACGAAGCTCGTCATAGAGACAGTCGAACGCTTGCGAGCCTAGCAGCTTGGGGCAAAATGGCATGTCGTGAAAAGAGATGACAACGGGGCGGCGGTGCAGGAGGGGAGGGGGAATGACGAATGACGAATGACGAATGACGAATGACGAATGACTCCCGGCAGCGCCCCTTGGTCATTCGTCATTCGTCATTCGTCATTCGTCATTCGCGCGCCGCAGCGCGCCCCGTGTATTTGGCGACGGCCTGGGCGCGGGAGCGGACGTGGAGCTTTTCGTACATGCGCCGGACGTAAGTATTGACGGTGGGCACGCTGATATTGAGGCGCTCGGCAATCTCCTTGTAGAGATAGCCCTGCGCCAGGAAATCCAGGACCTCCTGCTCGCGCGGGGAGAGGGCCAGGCCGGTGGGGACCGGGGCAGGGGCCTGGCGGAAGGACTGAACGACCTTGCGGGCGATGTTGCTGGTCATGGGCGAGCCGCCCTGGTGCACGTCTTCCAGGGCGGCCAGCAATTCCTGGCGCGGTGTCTGCTTGAGCAGATAGCCGGACGCCCCGGCCGCCAGCGCGTCGTAGATATGGTCGGCATCCTCATAGACCGTCAGCATGACAAACTGGGTTTGGGGCAGGACAGGCTTGAGCCGGCGGACGGCCTCGACGCCGCTCATTCCGGGCAGGTTGATGTCCATCAACACCACGTTGGGCATCTGCTGGACGACCCCGCCCAGGGCGCTCTCGGCGTCACCCCATTCCCCGGCAAGCCGGAAGGCGGCGCAATGCCCGATCCAGCCGGCAAATATCTTCCGCGTCTGCAAGTCGTCTTCCACAATAGACACCGAGATGGCCATGCACCGCGTTATAATCGATCCCCGTGGAGATTAGCTGTCGTCTGTTTTGATGACGCTCAGCCTGACGCGGGTCCCTTCGGAGGGGGCGGTGGTCCATTGGCAAGACCCGCCGACCTCCTCCAGGCGCTTGCGCATGTTGAGCAGGCCGTTGCCCCGCGCCTGCACGAGGTTCCAGTCGAAGCCGCACCCGTTATCCACGACCCACAATGCGAAACCGTGCTCGAGCAGGTCAAAGGAGATGCGGACCTCGGTGGCGCGGGCGTGTTTGACGGCGTTGTGGAGGGCCTCTTTGAAGGCGAGGAAGACGGTGTGCCGCACCTCGGCCGAGAGGGCCCAGGGCGGCAGGTGCACGGGGACATCCAGGCGGCAGCGAATCCCGGCCGCGCTGAGGAACTGCTGGGCGAAACGCCCCAGATAGGTCGCCAGGCTGTCCAGGGTGTCGTGCCTGGGATTGACCGCCCAGACGATCTCGTCCAGGGCGCGGGTCACCTCGCGGGCCGTGGTGCAGATGGCCTGGACCTCGGCGGCCGCCTCGGGCAACGCGGTCAACTCGCCACAAACCGACTGGCTCATGAGCGTGATGCGCGTGAGGCTGGCGCCCAGGTCGTCGTGGATGTCGCGGGCGATGCGGGTGCGCTCCCGTTCCAGGGCGCGCTGCCGCTCCAACTGCTGCATCCGGCGGCGCAGGCGCCGCCGGGCCGCCCCCAACACGCCGGCGCCCACAGCGCCGGCCCCGCCGCCCGCCGCCAACAGGTCAAACCACCAGGTCTGCCACCAATGCGGCAGCACGGTGAAGGCCAGCGACGCGCCCTCTTCGTTCCAGACCCCGTTGTTGTTGCAGGCGGTGACACGGAATCGGTACTTGCCCGGCGGCAGATAGCTGTACTCGACCACGCGCCGCGTTTCGGCATCCACCCAGTCGGCATCGAGGCCCTCGAGCTTGTACTGGAAGCAGACCTTGTCCGGGGCGGCGAAGCTCAGCCCGGTATAATGGAACTCGAATCGCTGGCCCCCGGCGGGGATGATCGGCCAGCCGCCCCCGCCTCGTCCCGGCCCCTGCCCGGCCCAGATGGTCCGGGCGCCCACGCGCAGTTCTTCGATCTTGACCGGCGGGGCGACGCGATTGGTGGTGACCTCGGCGGGATCGACAATGGCCAGGCCCTTGGCGGTGGGAAACCAGAGCCGGCCGTCGGGGCCGCGGCAGGCCCCGGGCTGAAAGCCGCCCGAGCACATCGGCGAGGCCAGGCCCTCGGCCTTGCCATAGCTCAGGCAATGAATGCTCTTGACCGCTCCGTCGGCGCAACGGCACAGGTCCAACTTGCTGGCGCGCAGGATGCCGCGCTCCGAGCCCATCCACAGGTTGCCCGCCCCGTCGTCCACAATGTGCGAGATGCTGCGCCCCGGGATGCCCTGCTCCGGCCCCAGTATCGCGAACCGGCCTTCCTTGAGCCGGCCCAGGCCACGGTCCCTTGTCCCATACCAGAGCGTGCCGTCCGGTTCCGGATACAGACAGGAGACAAAGTCGCTGCCCAGCCCGTCCTGCTTGCGCAACTGCCTCAAGACGCCCTCCTTGACTGAGCCCAACCCGCCGCCCGACATGCCGAACCAAAGCGTGCCATCCGCCGCCTCGGCTATCGCCCGCACGTCGGGCACCAACAGCTTGTCTTTGCCGGCAGGCGAGGTCAGCTTGCCGTCCTGGAAACGGTAGAGGCCCGCGATCGTGCCGATCCAGAGGGCGCCGCGCCGGTCTTCGTACAAAGACACCACCGGGGCGGTGAGCCGGGCCAGCTCCCCGGGCGAATCGAAACGGTCGCCGCGTTTGACCAGCAGTCCCCCGCCCCAGGTGCCCACATACAACGCGCCTGCGCGGGACTCAAGGACCGACCAGACAAAGGCATTGGGCAGGCCGTTGGTCTCGCAGAACGACCGCCATTGGCCGCCCTGCCAACTGTAAAGGCCGGCCCCCTCGGTCCCGATCCAGGCCCCGCCGTCCGGGTCGAGCGCAAACGAGAGCACGGCGCACCCCTGCATGGCATCCGGGGCGTTGAGCACTGCGACCGGGCGCGCCCGCAGGCCGTCGAACCCGGCGCCGGTTCCCAGCCAGAGATCGCCCTCGCTGTCTTCGCAGAGGCAGCGGACCCAATCGTGGGAAAGGCCGTCGGTCCGGCTCAAGTGCAGCGGCTGGGAGTTGGGTGGGAACAGGTAGAGGCCGGCTTTGAGCGTGCCGGCCAGCAACCCGCCGGACCGCATCTCCAGCAGGGTCGTGACCTGCCCCGGCTCGCGCGGGCAACCGGGGCATTCGGCCACCCACCGCCCAGCGCGCCACTTGCGCAGGCGGCCGTTGCCCAGCACCCAGAGGCTCCCGTCCCGCGCCGGCAGGACCCGTTCGTAGAAGCCGGGCGTCCCGTCCTGCTCGGTGAAGCGGCAAGGCGCCAGGGCGCCCCGCTCCAGCGCGGCCACCGAGCCGTTGGAGACGACCCAGAGCCTGCCGCCGGGGGAACGCGCCAGCATCGCCTTGCGGCTGGCGGTGGCCCCGCCACCGGGGCTCTCCACCAGCCGCTCGTCCCGCACCCGGTAAAGCCGCCCGCTGTCGTTGAGCAGCCACAAGTTCCCTTCTTCATCGCTGCTGATGGCCTCGATGGCGCCCCGGGGCCAGAACCGCCCCAGTTTGATCGCCTGGAACACCCCGTCCTTGAAACGCGTCAGGTTGCCCGTCTCGTGGCCGATCCACAGGACCCCGCCACTGTCTTCGTAGAGGCTGGTGACGACGCCGTTGGTCAAGCCGGGCGCGTTGACGGCGTTGAAGACCTGGGACCGCACTCCGTCGAAACGCACCAGGCCATGGTAGGTCCCCAGCCACAGGTAACCCTCCCGCGACTGCAGCAGGGCGGGCACCGTGCCCTTCTCCCAGTCCTCTGGCTGCCACACCTGGAAAACCGCCCGCCCCCCGCCCGCATCGACACCCCCCGCCACCCTGCCGCCCCCGGCCAGCACTATCAGCCAAGCCGCGCTCAGCAGACCACCGGCCCCGCCTTTCCACGCCCTGCGTGCGCTCGCCAACAACACGCCTGGCAGTTTCCGCATTCCCCCCGCCCTTGGCAAGGCAAAGACAGGATGAGGCGAACCGGTCAGTGAAGGCGGAGACGGGGTCCCCGGCCGACCCCTCACCCCGGCCCTCTCCCCTTCCAAAGGGGAGAGGGAGAGGCCTCGGCAGTCTCGGAAGCTTCCGGGCGCCTGCGCTTCCTCAAAGCGCCACCGAGAACTCTCCCTCTCCCCTTCCGAAGGGGAGAGGGCCGGGGTGAGGGGTCGGTCCCCCTGAGGCTCCCTCCTTCTGAGGCATTACGATTCTGCGAAAAAAGATCTTGAGCAACCTCTGCCGCCAACCGATAATCCATTGCAGAAAGCGCTGCCGGGATGAAGCGGCCCGGCGGCCGGTTCTTTGGAAAACGGGAATTCGGATTTTGGAATCTGGAATTTACCCTGCCTATGCTCGTGATCAGAAACTATGTCCTTGAACCGTAGTTGAGAATTCGAGGAACTTAAGCTGTGGTTGTGGCCGACAGGCCTTAACTGGAAGTCGTAAGCAATTCAGCGGGTTCCCACCTGTTTCTAATAAGTTCAAAGGAACTGTTGCACACGGCAATGGCGGGGTTTTTTTTTCGCATTGGCCAGCCGCCGGGGCGCCTGTTATGTTGCGGGCATGGCGCGTGATGACCTGTTTGCCCAGACCGCCCCTGCGGGGCCGGAGCCGGCGGCCCAGGCGGCGCGCCACCAGCCCCTGGCGGCGCGCATGCGGCCGCGCGACCTCGCCGAATTCGCCGGCCAGGAGCACATCCTGGGCCCGGGCTCCTGCGCCGGGCCATCGAGGCCGACCGCATCCAGTCCCTGATTTTCTTCGGCCCGCCCGGCACGGGCAAGACCTCCCTGGCGCAGATCATCGCCCGCCAAACCAAGAGCAAGTTCGAGCAGCTCAGCGGTGTCGAATCCAACGTGGCCGACATGCGGCGGGTGCTCTCGCTGGCGGCCAACCGGCTCGAAAACACAGGGCAGCCGACCATCCTGTTCATCGATGAGATCCACCGCTTCAACAAGGGCCAGCAGGACGTGCTCCTGCCGGATGTCGAAGGGGGCATTGTCCGGCTTATCGGGGCGACCACGCACAACCCGTTCTTTTTTGTCAACTCACCGCTGGTCTCGCGCTCGCAGATTTTCGAGTTGCGGCCGCTCTCCGAAGAGGACCTCTACCGGGTGCTCCAGCGCGCCCTGGCCGAGCGCGAGCGCGGGCTGGGCGCCTTGAACATCCAGGCGCAGGAGGCCGCCCTGCGCCACCTGGCCAAGCTCTCCGACGGAGACGCCCGCAAGGCCCTCAATGCCCTGGAAATCGCCGCCCTGACCACCCCGCCCGACTCCCAGGGCGTGGTCCGCATTGACCTCCCCGCCGCCGAGCAGAGCATTCAGAAGAAGGCCGTGGTGTACGATGACGAAGACGCCCATTACGACACGATCTCGGCGTTCATCAAATCGATGCGCGGGAGCGACCCGGACGCGGCGCTCTACTGGCTGGCCAAGATGATGCACGCGGGCGAAGACCCGCGGTTCATCGCGCGGCGCATCGTCATTCACGCCGCCGAGGACGTCGGCCTGGCCGACCCCATGGCCCTGGTGCTGGCCAGCGCGGCCTTTCACGCGGCCGAATTCATCGGCTGGCCGGAGGCCCGCATCCCCCTGGCCGAGGCCGTCATCTACATCGCCACCGCCCCCAAGAGCAACAGCACGGTCCTCGCCATCGGCGCCGCCCTCAAAGACGTCGAGTCCGGGCGCACGCTGCCGGTGCCCGAGCACCTGCGCGACTCCAGCTACCAGGGCGCCAAACGCCTCGGCCACGGCCAAGGCTACCAGTACGCCCACGACCACCCGGACCATTTCGTCGCCCAGGACTACCTGGGCGCCGACAAACGCTACTACGAACCCACCGAGCAGGGCGCCGAGAAGAAGATCAAAGAGCGCGTGGAAAAATGGCGGGAGCAACTCAGGAAGGCTAAAGGCTAAAGGCTAAAGGCTAAAGGCGGAAGAACCAGCCCGGGGCGCGTCCAGCACGGAGGGCGGAGAGCGCGCGATTGAAACTGTCGGTCAGCCCACGGCGCCTTTTTGCCCCGAAGGGGCTTCCGAGAATAGCCCGGCGTTTCAACGCCGGGTGAGGGGAGCCAAGGAGCAAGTTCGTCCCGAAGGGACGGCTGAAAGCAAGGAGTGTTCTCAGTCGTCCCTTCGGGACGAGGGTCCCTTTTTTGGCCTCCCCGGCGTTGAAACGCCGGGCTATTGTCAGATGTCCCTCCGGGACAAAACTCCCAAGGCGCACGCGCGAGGCTTTTAATTCCACCCGGGCCGAGAGCGTTGACGCGAAGCCACTCACCACCGGCCTCTGTACTTTAGCCTTTAGCCTTTAGCCTTTAGCCTTCCAATACAGCCAACCCACCAACGCCGCGAACGGCAGCAGCGCCAGCCAGTCCGAGTTGGGTCCGGCGAAAAACGGGTTGTGCCCCTCCGCCCACTGGGTGAGCGCAAAATCCACGCGCCCCAGCGCGCCCGTCATCAGGGCGATGAGGATGCCGCCCATGGCGCCGCCGGCGATGTAGCCGCTGGCCAGCAGCACGCCGGGGTCTGGTCGCTCTGCGCCGCCAACTGCGCCTCGTTCAGGTTGAGGTTGCGCAGTCGAAACTGCCGCCGCATCCGGCTGTCCACCAGCCAGCGCACCAGGCCGCCGACAAAGATCGGGGCCGAGGAGGAGATCGGCAGGTAAACGCCCACGGCGAAGGCGAGGGACGAGACACCGCTCAGCTCGAGCACCACCGCGATCATCACACCAAAGAGCACCAGCCCCCAGGGCAGCTTGCGATCGAGCATCCCCTTGATGATGTAACT
Organism: uncultured bacterium; assembly: GCA_963749495.1. Classification (GTDB taxonomy): domain Bacteria; phylum Verrucomicrobiota; class Verrucomicrobiia; order Limisphaerales; family UBA8199; genus CAVQND01. The sequence goes on along the minus strand of CAVVMW010000004.1, from coordinate 842,767 downwards.
CATGAGCGTCGCCTTGGGCGCGTCGAACTTCCTCACCTCGGTGCCATCGGGCCGCGTCTTGAAAGCGCCGTTGATGCCCGGGTCCACCAGCCAGCGCGCCGCCCCGGACTGGTTCACGAGGTACTTGCCCGGCGGCCCGCCGGTCGTGTCCGCCTTTTGCCAGGAGCGATACGCGCCGGCATCCGAGCGCGCCTGCGGCCCGCGCAATTTCTCGGGCGGGCCCAGCCTCGCCCCGGCCGCGGCGCGCAGCCCCGGGGCCACTTGCGCCGCCGGCACATAGACCGTCGCCGTGTCGTTGAGCAGCAGCAGGATCGGCCCCAGCAGCAGCGCGCTGGCGGTGGCGCCGATGAGGATCGAGACCTGCTGATGGCGCGGCGTGGCCCCGACCAGGAAGCCGGTCTTGAGGTCCTGCAACGTTGCCCCCGCGTTCGACGCCGCCACACACACGATTCCGCCCACCGACAAGGCCGTCACGTAGTAACCCGCGCCCGTCCAGCCCGCCAACAGGAAGCACAGGCACGTCAGCAGCAACGTCGCCACCGTCATCCCCGAGATCGGGTTCGAAGACGACCCGATCTCGCCGGTGACCCGCGAGGAGACGGTGACAAAAAGGAAACCGAACAGGACGATGAGGCTGGCGCCCAGCAGGTTCATGTGGAGCGCGGGCGCGGCCAGGATGGCCACCAGGAGCGCCCCGATGCCCCCGGCCACAAGGCCCATCGGCAAGTCCCGCTCCGTCCGGCGCACCGCCGCCCGGGCCCCCGCCGCATTGGATTCCGATTCAGGAGCATCGGGACGCGAGGGCCGGTTCCCGAGGGTCGGTGGGCAGCGCCTCGCTCCCTCGACCGTCGACCCTCGACCGTCCGATGTCCGGCCATTCGGGGACCGGGGCCGAAGATCCCGGAGGCCCGAGCGGATGCTGTGCAGGATGATCGGCAGCGAGCGCACCAGGCTGATGATGCCACCGGCCGCCACCGCCCCGGCCCCGATGTAGAGGACATACTCGCTGCGAATGTCCTCCGGGGTCATCTGGCGAATGGGCTTGCTGCCCGGCGCCAGCACGCCGCTCAAGCCCTCGCCAAAAAACGCAATCAGCGGCACCAGCACCAGGCAACTCAGCACGCCTCCGGCCATCATGATCGAGCCGATGCGCGGGCCGATGATGTAGCCCACGCCGAGCAACTCCGGTGTGATCTCGCACGCAATGGACCCCGCCCTCAAGGGCGGTCCGAAGACCTTTTCCGGGATGTCCTTCCAGAGCCTCAACGCCGACATCAGGGCCTTGTAGCCCAGGCCGATGCCGAACCCGGCGAAGATGGTCGAGGCATTGATGGCCGGGGCGCCTGTGGACGGCCCGGCGGCCGCGCCGGCCTTGAGCACCTGGGCGCAGGCCGTGCCCTCGGGGTACTTGAGTTGGCCGTGCTGGGCGACAATCAGCGCCCGCCGCAGCGGAATCATCATCAGTATCCCCAGCAGGCTGCCCAGCAGCCCCACCAGCATCACACGGCGGATCTCCAGGTCGAATCCGAGGATCAGGATCGCCGGCATCGTCACGCCCAGGCCAAAGGCGATCGACTCGCCCGCCGAACCGGCTGTCTGGACGATGTTGTTCTCAAGAATAGTGGCGTCGCGCCCGCCTACCCCGGCCCACAGCCGGAACAGTGTCACCGAGATCACGGCCACCGGGATCGAGGCGCTGACCGTCAGCCCCACCTTGAGCACCAGGTAAAGCGAAGAGGCCCCGAACACCACGCCCAGCAGCGCCCCCGCCACGATGGCCCGCAAGCTCAACTCCCGCATCACCGTCTCCGCCGCAACATGCGGCGCAAATTCCGCTGGTGTCTCCCCGGCTCGCTTCGTCTCGGTGGCCATGCCGGGGGAACCGATAACCCATCGCGCTTGTGGGAGCAACTGGTTTCCCCCGGCGAATCTGCTTCCCAAAGCGGATCGGCTCGTCTAGGATTTTGCGGATGTCGCGGTGCCAGAATGAAGCGGGGGTTGATTATGCCCCTGAGACAGCGCAGAAGGCCCGGGGAATTGCCTGGGGGGCAAAGTCAGCCCCTGCGGCCTGCTCCCGAGAGGGGCGGGTGACATCGCGCAGGAGGGTGAACTGCCGGCGGGTCCTGGGCTGGGTCGGCCTGGCGCTGGCGCTGGCCGGGCCGCGGCTCCACGCCCAGGAGGCCCTGCGCCAATCCATGGCCGGCGCCCAGGCGGCCGAAGATCGCAAGAAGGCGGCCTCGACCCTGGGCTACTACAATGTGAAGATGGGACCGCTGGGCGCGAACTTCGAGGCGGACACGGCGGTGGTTTTCAGCGACAATATCACTTATTCGCCCAACAACCCTGAAGCCGATGTGATCGTCCGGCCGGAGATCGCCTCGCATGTGCTCTGGCGCGTGTCGGAACTCAACAACCTGAGCCTCACCTTAGGGGCGGGCTATTCGGCCTACGCCCGGCATTCGGACCTGGACCGGTTCTACCTGGTGCCAGGTTCGGAGACGTCGTTCGACATATACAGCGGGGACTTCTGGATTAACCTGCACGACCGCTTCTCGATCACGGACAATGCCTTTCAGGACCCGAGCTTTTCCGGCACGGGAGATTACCAGATCCTGGAGAATACGGCGGGGGTGGGCGTCACGTGGGACCTGGGCCGGGTGATGGCCAGAGGCGGCTTCGACCTGGAGACCTGGGAGTCTCTGACGGGCAACCTGATGATCGACAGCTCGCAGTCGGGAGCTGCTGAGTCTTGCGGGCAGTTATGCCGTGCTCCCCAGCGCGCGGGTGGGGCTGGAGAGCAGCGCCGATTTGGTCTCCTACTCCTGGCACACGAACGGTTTGACAAGCGCAATCCAGAGCCAGGGGACGCAGTGGAGCGTGGGCCCTTTCACCGAGGTCCAACTGAGCCAGCGACTGCGCCTGGAGGCCGGGGCCGGCTACACCGTGTTCGAACCTGGCTCGGGGACGTCGTTGGGCGGGCGGCTGGAGGGCCCTTACGCCAACCTCACGCTCAAGCATCGGGCCAACAGCTACCTGGAATACTGGGTCCGGGCCAGCCGGGCCCTGACGTTCAACTCCTATTCCGGGCCTTTGGGATACTACGATTTGGCGGCGGGCGCCAACTGGCAGCTCCTGCGCAAGATCACTCTGTTCACCTGGTTGGCCTATCAGCACGGGACCGACGTTGCATACGGGTCTGAAACCTACGACTGGTTCGGGATCAGAATGGACGTGAGCCGGCCGATTACGCGCAAGCTCACTGCCCAGTTGGGCTATCGTTGGTACCGGCGCCTGTCCAGCCTCCCGAGCGATGAATACATGGTGAACGTGGCCAGCGTGAACTTGAAATACCAATTCTGATGCGGGGGGCCGGCCGTTCAGCCTCAATCCGGCGGTCCAGCTTTTTCAACCACGGATGGACACGGATAAACACGGATATGGAAATGCCCGGCAAGGTTCGCCCCATGGGTGAAGGCGGCTTGTTCCGTGTCTTCTGCAAATCCGTGTTCATCCGTGTTCATCCGTGGTTGAACCGCCGTTCTCAGTCACACCCTCCGGGTCAGGCTGGCCGCGATGGCGCAGATCAACACCAGGTTATTGAGATCGTCGCGAGCGGCTGCAAACACACTGGATGGGGTCGTAGCTCAGTTGGCAGAGCGTCTCGTTCGCGAGAATAATAGGGCATTTTTCCCCCTTTTGGACCCATCCGGACACCAGCGGACTTTCTCACCCAACCCTTGATTCGATTGATGATTTCCCAGGATTGCTGGCTGACAGAGCGTGCGTTCTGCCTCGGCCCGCCGCCTCGTTCAATCTACGCATTGCAGAACTGATTCAGATAATGCGCTCCATGCCGGAAGCCTTCCTCCGGGCCGAAGGTGCTGTCTTCGTGCTCGATGCTGAGCACGCCTTTGTAGCCAACCTCACGCAAATGGCCGATGTATTGACCCCACTTGATGTCGCCAAAGCCGGGGATGACATACCGCCACCAACCGCCCCCCGGCACGCCCACATACCATTTGCCCCCCAGCACGCCCACGTAGGCCCGCTGCTGCTCGTCCACCAGGCAGTCCTTCGCGTGAGTGTGGAAAATTCTCTTGCCGAACCTCTTGATGGGCACGGTGTAGTCGCACTGCTGATGCACCAGGTGGGAGGGGTCGTAGTTGAAGCCGAAGTGCTCGTCGGGGATGGTCTCCATCAGGCAATCAAACGTGTCCAGACCCTGAAGGTTGGTCTCAAACCAGTTCTCAATGGCCACGTTGATCCCTTTCTCCTTGGCATGGTCGAGTATGGGGCGAAAGAGTCCGGGAATCACTTTCTTGATCGTGTCAATCTTGCTCATCCCTTGAACTGGTGTCCCGAGGTTCATACAGACCGTCGGCACGCCCAGCAGGACAGCAGCGTCAACCGTCTTAATCATGGCCTGTTGTGCTTCTCCGGCTTTTCCCGGAGCGTTGATGTTCATGAAGTTGGATAGGCTGCTGATTTCAAGCCCGCGCTCGCCCAACTTCTGTTTGATGGCCTCCACTTGCGCCTGGCCCAGCGTCATTGGGTCAATGTGCGGGTGCCCGGGCTCGGTCACGACCTCCAGCGCGGCAATATTGCAGCGCCTGGCCATGTCGAGGACTTCCTCAAATGGCAGGTTGCGCAGCGGCGCCGTCAGCATGCCTACGCGGATGTCCTTTGGTTTCTTCGGCTCCGGCGAGGCCGCAGCCCCGGCGGCAGTTGAGGTGAGCGCGGTCATCCCGAGCGAGGCGAGGGAACCTGTGCTCATGGCTCCGGCGGTGGTTCCAATGAAGGTCCTGCGTGATATCGAGTTCATGGACGCGCATCCTCGGCAACCATCGTTTGGGACGCAAGCTCATAAACGTGCCGAGGAGGAGTTTCATGCCGCCGTCTGGCAGGAGACGGCAGAAGCCCCTCCATCCGAGATGACGGGCGCGCCCATGCCAGCGACGCACTGACGCACTGACAAACCGTTGATTGGCCGGTTGCTCTGCCCATAGGCCAGCTTGTCCATGAAAAAGGGCGGTAATGTGGTCGAGGCAGTGGGGTCGGATCTAAACGTTCGACAGTTGCGTCTCCCGTCATGCTGCCAGTTCTGCGAGTTTGCGGTCGGTTGTCCCAGGGCTGTGTTCTTTGCGCTTGCGTCCCGTCTTTTTTATTCCATATTACGTGCCGTTGAGTTCATGACGATACCGGCATGGAACATTTGGGATCTTGGCGTCGCCACGTGCTTTTCCGGATTTCAGACATGGGAAAAGCTTAGGGCGTGCCAAGCCTTTAGTGCTCTGTTGAAAATCGTCGTAAGTGATTGTAAATAAGCTGGATGGGGTCGTAGCTCAGTTGGCAGAGCGTCTCGTTCGCAACGAGAAGGTCGCGTGTTCGAATCACGTCGGCTCCACCATCCGCCAGCGTTCCTCGGACGAGCCTCCAGGCCTCGAGTGGGCGCATCGTGGCACTGTCCCCGTAGCGCAGACTTCCAAGTCTGCTGTATCGCGGGTTTCCAAACCCGCAGACCGTCCGATTTCCTGCGCCCTGCCGACTTGGAAGTCGGCGATACAGCAGGTTTGGAAACCTGCGCTACAAGCCCTTGCGCCCCGCTCGATCGGGGCAGTTTCGGGATGCGCCCGCCCGCAAGTCTCGGCGCCCTATTGCCCCTCCGCGCTCGCCTGGCGGCCGCTACCCAGGGCGCAATCGGACACTGCCCCCGTCAGCACCACCGAATGGCCGGAGCGCGGACTTTAGTCCGCTTTGGATGCCCAATGTTCAATAGGCCCAGCAAAGACGTCGAGGTCCGGGCAAAGCGGGCTAAAGCCCGCGCTCCGGGGGCAGTGTCCGATTGCGCCCCGCTATCCAGTGCTCCGCTGCGCTTCATTGACATGCACGACTTTTGCGGGGGGGAAGCCGTTGAACCAGGTGGCCGAGGCGTTGCTATAGGCGCCGATGTTCCCGGCATAGAGGAGGTCGTCGATCTCCAGGTCGGGCAGGTCCTCGGAGAGGGAGATCGTGTCCAGGGCGTCGCAGGTCTGGCCGAAGACAGCGCAGATCTCTGTTTTGCCTTTGCGGAAGCTCTTGAGGTGGTATTGGCAGTGATCGAAGATGATGCCGCTGAAGGTGTGATAGACGCTGTCATCGATGTAATAACAGGTCTTGCCGTCGCGCACCGCCTTGCCGATGATGCGGGCGACCGAGGTGGCGGCGGTGGCGACGAGGCAGCGTCCCGGCTCGGCCAGGATCTGGATGTCCTTGGGAAAGAGGCGGTCGATTTCGGCGTTGATTTTCCTGGCCAGGGCGCTGAACGGCTTGACGTGCTTGTTGTACGGGGCGGGAAAGCCCCCGCCGATGTCGAGGATCTTGATCGCGTGGCCGCGCGACTTGGACTCCTTCATGACGGCGGCGGAGATGTCCATGGCCTGGACGAAGTTTTCGAAATTGGTGCACTGGCTGCCGACATGGAAGCTGAGGCCCTCGACCACCAGGCCGAGGCCGAAGGCGGTCCGGATGAGGTCCACCGCCTCGCCCGGGTCGCAGCCGAATTTGGAGGACAGCTCGACCATCGAGCCGGTGTTGGGCACGCGCAGGCGCAGCACCACGCCGGCATGGGGGGCGAACTGCTGGATCTTCTTCAGTTCGGCCAGGTTGTCGAACGTGACCAGCGGCTTGTATTGGTCCAGCGCCTGGAGCGTCTCCTTGGGCTTGGTCGGGTTGGCGTAAATGATCTTGTCCCAAATGAAGTCCTGCTGCTCCTTGGGCGGCAGGTGCTTGATGTTCTCATAGACGAGCATGAACTCCGGCAGCGAGGCGACGTCGAAGCTCGCCCCGTTCCGGTACAGCGTGCGGATAATCGCCGGCTCCGGGTTGGCCTTGACGGCGTAATAGCCCTGGACCTTGGGCAGGTGCCGTTTGAAGGCGGCGAAATTCTCCCGCAGAATCTCGTGGTCGATAACCACCAGCGGTGTGCCGTGCGTCCGCGCCAGGGTTTGGAGTTGCCGGGTCGTCATGAGGGTGCAGTGTCAGGGATCGAGGGCCGAGTGTCGAGGGCGGAAAAGTAACTTGCTTTGGCGCGGCCGGCTGCCAATTTTGCTGCCGGACTTGCTCGTCCAATCACTGAGAGACAGTGGCGAAATTAACCGCAAAGAACGCAGAGAACACAAAGAGGCCTGAATCAAGGCGTTTCTCTGCGATCTTTGCGTTCTCTGCGGTTGAATCTGCAACCACCTCTTAATCTATGGCCACTCTGGAAGCGCGATCGCTCACAAAATGGTACGGCCCGGTTTGCGGGGTCGAGGAGGTGAGTTTTGCCCTGGAGCCAGGGGAGATCTTCGGCTACCTGGGACCCAATGGGGCCGGCAAGACGACGACGCTGCGCTGCATCATGGGTTTGCTCAAGGCCAGCCGGGGCGGCGTGTGGGTTTGGGGGCAGCCGGTCGTGCCCGGCCAGGGCACGCAGCACGCGCGGATCGGCTATCTGCCGGGGGAGTTTCGTCTCTGGCCGGGATTTCGGGCCCGCCGCTCATTGCGGGTCCTGGGGTCGCTGGGCGGCGGCGATCGGCCCGGGCGCCGGCGGGAAGAGTTGGCAGAGCGGCTGGGGCTGGATCTGGACCGCCGGGTGGGCGCGCTCTCCAAGGGCAACCGGCAAAAGGCCGCGGTGATCTATGCCTTTCAGCACCAGCCCGAATTGCTCGTTCTTGACGAGCCGACCGGCGGCCTGGACCCGTTGGTCCGCCGGGTCGTGCTGGACCTGATCCGCGAAGCCGCGCAAGGCGGGGCCACCGTGTTGCTCTCCTCGCACGACCTGGCCGAGGTGCGGGCCGTTTGCGGCCGCGCCGGCATCCTGCGCGAGGGCCGCCTGGTCGAGATGGGGGCCATCTCCAGAATCGTGCAGCAGGGCGAACACCGCCTGAGGGCCTGGTTCGTGGGCGGCACGCTCCAGCCTCAGGTGCCGGCGGGCCAGTTGCCGGGCGTGCGTGTCATCGAGCAGCAACCCGGGATGGTACACCTGGCCTGCCGGGGCGCGTGTGAAGGCCTCCTCCGCTGGCTGGCCCAGTTCCCGGTGGACCGGCTCGACACGCCCCAAACTTCGCTCGAAGAGGCCTTTATCCAGTACTATAAACCGCCGTCAATTGCCGCGGCGCCAGGCGGCGCCGAATCGGCGGAGGATGGAGGCCGCTGATGGGCCCGCGCGCGCAGGTTCCGTTCCCGTGGGCCCTCCTCCGGTTCTGGGGGGCGCGCATGCTGCCGATGTGGGGTTTCATCGCCTCGGTCATCTTCCTGTTCCAAATCGCGGTTTGCGCCATTGTCCACGACAATGAAAGCGTCAAGGTTTTCCTCAAGTTTCTTGATGTGCTGCCGTCGTTCATCAAAACCGCGCTCGGCGGCGAAATTCTGCAAGCGGGCAACGCGCCGGGCCTGATTGCCATCGGCTACCAGCACCCGCTGGTCTTGTTCCTCTACATGCTCTTTGCCGTGGGCACTCCGGCCACCCTGCTCACCGGCGAGGTGCAAAAGGGAACAATGGAACTGATCCTCGGCAGGCCCGCCACGCGGACCCAGGTCTATGCCTGCGCTGCGGTGCTGACGCTCTCGGGCATGTTCGCCCTGGTGCTGGTGATGTTCCTGGGCACCGTCGTGGCGACCCGCCTCTACGACTTCGGCCAACCCATTCCCCTGGGCCTTTTCTGGCGCATCGCGGTCAATGGCGGTTTGGTGGCCGGCGCTGCCGGGTCGATCGCGCTCTTAGCGGCCGGCGTGCTGGCCGGCCGCAACCAGGCGGTTGGGGCTGCGGTTGCTTTTCTGGTCCTCGATTATTTCGCCTGGGTGGTGGCGCAATGGTGGCCGCGCCTCCGATTTCTGAGGCCGGCAACCTTGTTCTACTACGTCAACGGCTCGAAGCTCCTCCACGGATGGCCGCTCCACGACATGGCGGTGTTGCTGATGGTCATCCTGGTGGCGTCCATTGTTGGCGGGCTCGCGTGGCGGCAACGTGATCTGCCGGTCTGATCCCAAGAACGGCGATTCAACCACCGATTCAGGCTCATTCTGCCGGGTCGAGCGGATGCGTCATGTCCTCCGGACGCACCCATTGGTCGAACTGCTCGGCGGTCAGGAAGCCCAATTTGAGCGCGGCCTCGCGCAGCGTGATGTCTTCGCGATGGGCCATGAGGGCGATCTGCGCCGCCTTCTCGTAGCCGATGTGCGGATTGAGCGCCGTCACCAGCATCAGCGAGTTGTCCAGGTGCTGGCGGATGCGTTCTTCGTTGGGCTCGATGCCTTGGGCGCAGCGCTCGTTGAACGAGCGCGCGGCCTCGGCCAGGAGTTGGACCGACTCCAGGACGTTGTGCAGGATGACCGGCTTATAGACGTTGAGCTGGAAGTTGCCTTGCGAGCCGGCGAAGGCCACTGCGTGGTCGTTGCCGAACACCTGGACGGCCGCCATGGTCAGCGCCTCGCACTGCGTCGGGTTGATCTTGCCGGGCATGATCGAGGAGCCGGGCTCGTTTTCCGGGAGCTTCAACTCCGCCAGGCCCGCCCGCGGTCCGCAGGCATGCCAGCGCACGTCGTTGGCTATCTTCATGAGGGCCCCCGCCAGGGTGCGCAGCGCGGCGCTCACGGCCACCATCGCATCGTGGGCCGAGAGGGCGGCGAACTTGTTGGGCGCCGAGACGAAGGGCTTGCCCGTCTCCTGCGATATCCGGCGCGCCGCCACCTCGCCGAAGCGCGGGTGGGCGTTGAGCCCGGTGCCGACCGCCGTGCCGCCGAGAGCCAGGGCGCAGACGCCCGGCAGTGCCTGGCCCAGCCCATCCAGGGCCTGGTCGAGTTGCGCCACCCAGCCCGAGATCACCTGGCCCAGAGTCAAGGGCGTGGCGTCCTGCAGGTGCGTCCGGCCCACCATCAGCACCCGCGAAAACGCCCCGGCCTTGGCGTCCAGAGTGTCCCGCAATCCACGGATGGCCGGCATCAGCGCGTCCTGCACCTGTTCGACCGTGGCGATGTGCATTACGGCGGGGAACGTGTCATTGGACGACTGGCTGTGGTTGACGTCGTCGTTGGGGTGAACCGGCTTCTTGGACCCCAGGACCCCGCCGGCCAATTGAATGGCGCGGTTGGCTATCACTTCGTTGGCGTTCATGTTGGTCTGCGTGCCCGAGCCGCTCTGGAACACGACCAGCGGGAACTCGCCATCGAGCTTCCCGTCAATCACCTCCTGCGCCGCGCGGACGATCAGATCGACCTTCTCGCGCGGCAATTGGCCCAACTCCCCGTTCGCCAGGGCCGCGCACTTCTTGAGGATGCCCAGGGCGCGGATGACCGGCCGGCCCCAGCGGTAGCGCTCGACGCCGATCGGGAAGTTGTGCCGCGAACGTTCCGTCTGGGCGCCCCACAGGTGCTCCGCCGGCACCTCGACCTTGCCCAGCGCGTCCTTTTCCACGCGGACCTTGCCCTTTGTGCGATGAGCCTGAGCCATGTTCTTCTCCTCAAATTCGGTTTGCGCTCTCACGAGCGGCTGTGTGCCCACGCTTTGAAAGTAAAGGCTGATTGTCCCCGCTTCAAGGCCTGCGTCGCGGAGCGACGCAGTGACGGTAGCCGTGGACCTCGGTCCTTGGCATTACCCACATCCTCATGTGCCCTGATGGAGCGGATCTTATGGCCGTCAACGATCTCCGAAGCACAATTCTCATCCCGGAGGGATGCCAGAAGGTAGCCGGGGTCGAAGCGCAGCGAGACCCCCGGTGCCCCGACCGCAAGGGATTGCATCCCGGAGGGATGCCAGACGGCGGCCCACTGCCCACGTGGTCTTCTGGCACCCCGCCGGGGTGCAGGGCCTCCGACGCCCTCAACCGGGGGTCGCCGCCGGACGGCGACCCCCGGCTACCTTCTGCCAACCCTCCGGGTTGGCCGGGCGTTGCCGCCGGCTGGTATGAAGGGCCCCTTTGGCGGCTAAAACCGGCCTGCTCCTCAGGCATTTCTCCCGCCTGCTTAGAAGGGCAACTGATAGGATCGGTGAAAAGATGTGGGCAAAGACAAGGACCTCGGTCCACGGTTCGGAGCTGGGAATGGCCGTGCGTCGCGTAGCGACGCCTGACAACCTGGCGGTGGCGGATCCAATCCTGTTTTCAGTCGTCGCTACGCGACGCGGTCGAGCTTGGGCCATGGGCCCGTGGACTGGAAGTCCACGGCTACCATCGGCCACCGCTACGCGGTGAGCCGGAGGCAACGCGCGCGTCGCGGAGCAACGCAGTGAAGGTAGCCGTGGACCTCGATTAAAGTATTGAAATAAACATTGGAGTGGCAACCACTTATGACTCTGAGGTTGAACAAGAATATTTCATCGGTCAGCCTTCATTTTGGGCCTTTTTTTGGGGGCAGGCCCATCCCAAACCCTCGCCCCAAGGTGGGCGACGTGGCCAGACCTCATTGGCGCTCGGTTTTCCAAGGGTTTCCAGACGTTTCCAGCGTTCAGAGGGTGAAATCACACCGCCCCCATCGGTCAAACCGCAGGCCGGCCGTCTGTCACCATCGAATCTCAATACAGCGCTTGAAGCGGAGGACGGCGTTGGTAGCCATCCTAAAATTGGCTCGGTTTGGTTTGCGCTGGCCCCGAAAATCCTGTTTAATCCCCGCGATGCCGACGTTCGCTGAATACTTGGAGAAATGGCTCAAGCAGTCCACGGCACAAGGGTTGACCAATCCTTTGGTCAGAATGCCCGTGAAGCGGTTTCGGCTATTGCAGCCCACTGAATTCAGCGCTCTCGCTAATGGTGGCACGTTAATCATCGGCACGATGGCCGACCCAATCTCTCGCAACCTCCAAAAGAATTACCAAACGCGCATTCGTGAACGTGGAGAGCATTGTGCATTTGTTTGCAGCGGTTCGATCGAGATGATTGTTGCCGGAGCAGTAGATGGAAAACAGCGCAGGCAGCTATTCCCGGTTTGCCTGAAGCGGGCTTCATTTCAAACCAGCGGCGACAAAATCAAGGCTGTCGTTGCCGAAGACGAACCTTGGCAATTCAATCCGGTATTGCAGGCACATCTTCGCGCATTAGCGATAAAATCAATTCCAGCGTCCATTACGGACAATCCGCTTGAAGCAACGAAATGGGTAAAAGCTCAATTGGGAAATCGCGCGTCACAAGTGACGGATGACAGTTACGCTGGCCTGTTCAGCAGCCAGCAGATGGTTGTTCAGAACCGTTTGACCGACCCGCCGTTGAGGCAGGCGTTGGCTAAGAATCCGGTAGTGCAAGCGAAAATCGCCGGGGGCAAAATTGAAGCGATTGACCTTGGAGAAATCACTGATGACGGTTTGGAGGAACTTGGCCCTACGTTGCCCTGCGATGACAGTCAATTACGAGTCATCCAGCTTGCGCATAACGGCCACTGTATTCAGGTTGAAGGGCCTCCCGGCACCGGCAAATCGCAGACAATCGCCAACATCATTAGTGACGCGCTGTATCACGGACGCAACGTGCTGTTGGTGTGTGACAAGAGGGCGGCAATTGTTCAGGTTGAGGAACGGCTGTCGAATGTGGGATTGAAACCAGCGATGATAAATCTTCACGACGAGGATTTGGACAAGCGGGAGTTTCTCAGACAAGCAACCGACAAATTTCCCGCTTGCCATAACGCCCGCGTTTTTCCGTTCACTCAGTTGAAGGAGTCGCGCCAAATACTCAACGAGCGCGTGCGCTTTGCTCGTGGGATTGCCCACCCGTGCCTGCAGGTCACGAAGCGTGAAGCTTTGGCGGGCCTGATTCAGTTGAGAAAGGAATTAAAGCATGTCCCGAACATTTCGATTGCTAGCTGGCAGGCGCTTTCCAAAGAACGGCTCACAAAACTACTCGGCTGCTTGGGTGAATGGCCTGAGTTGGCCGCCGTGCTGACCGATAACAAGAACATTTGGAACAATGTTTGCGTGGAAGCGTTCGACGATAATCCGAACGCCGCAAACGAGGTTCAAGAGACAATCGAGCGAATACTGACGCAACTTGAGTTGCTACAAGGCGTGAGAGAATGGGCGGCGTCTGCGGGAATGGAACTTCCCTTGAATGCAGACGAAAACGTGACGGACATGCTGGCCCTGGTAACAACCGTGCTGGAAAAGCCTGTCTGCCACACGCAATTGATCGGAAACAACAACATCAGCCAATCAGAGCTTGCCCATTTGAAATCGCAATGGGAGCGCCGGGAGCGAATCGTTGCTGCGCGTCATCCGGTCATTTTGTCAGAGAAGTATTCCGATGAAGCGGAGAAGGCAGCACTTGGACTTGCGGAGCGAACTGCAAAAGAATTGCTTCACGGCGAAGGCGCAGAAACTTGGGACGACCTTTCACGGCGAGAGGCGTATCACAAAGACAGACACGGCGAAATTGAATCGAGCCAAAAAGCGTATCGCCGACTCTGTGAACAAATCGGACTTGTCTATTCGCCTCTGCTGACGGTCAGACGGGCGCAGCTGCACGCCGTTATTTCTTTGGCCTCCCTTGCGACGACAATTCCTCGCGGTTGGTGGAAATCAGACACCACGCCCGTTCTAACAGTTGCCGGATGGAAAGCGCATTTCCGAGCCTGTGCCACGCACGCCAAGAATTCTCCTTTGCCATTGCATTTCCTCGCTCTGGAGCGCGTTGCGACTACCCATTGGGAACATGTCGAGGCAAAAGCCGAGCACGGATTTAACCTTGTCAGCTATTGCGTGCATTTCGTCAACGACCGCAAATGCAAATATGCGCTCCGCCAAGTGTTCCCGAAAATTCCCCCGCGAGGGTTCAAGCAGTGGCAAGAAGTCACACTTCATGCGGTCACGGCGTTGCGCACTGTTCATGCGTTTCGCGCCGCGGCAGAGACACACGTTGTTTTGATGCAGTTGACTTCGGCCTACCTCGCGATAGCCCATGAAAACCCTGAGCACTTCGAGAACTACCTTTCAAGAGAAGAAGTGCAGGCGCTGGAACAAATGGCCGTCTTCGTGGAGCAGATGCGGGACAGGAACGACTTGTTTCAGGTCGGCAGCGTTCACTGGGAAACATTTTGGCAATCCACCAACGCCAGCTTGCTGGCAACCGTGAAGACCGTGCTTTCGGATTTTGATGCATTGGCTTTGCCCGACCAACAGCAATCCGACAATCTCGAAGACGCGCTTGCATTTTACGCAGCAGCACATCAACGCATCCATAAGTTCCTTCAAGATTACGAGCAAGAGGAAGGCGACCGCGTGAATTTCGTCATGGCGGGATTCGCCGCGCAACGAGATTTTGCTGATTCCCAACAAAAACTTGCACCCCTCACAAAATATCTGGAATTACAGCGCGCGCGTGAACGCCATCCCGATTGGAAATGGCTGCATGAGGTAATTGCTTGGCGAGATCTTTTTGAGCGGTTGCGTGGTCAGCAAAAACTGGATATTGACAGTGGGCTTTGGGTAAAGCTGCGCGACCATCTCAAAAATCATCAGACCGTTATGGCCAGGGCCTATGACGAACTCAACGCGCTCTTTGAGCATCCTTGCGCCGGAATTCAGGACTACACATCGCTCGTGACCAGAGTTAGTGAAATGCTGACTGAATTGCAGCGCCGCCCGTTGTGGTTGGAAAAGAAGCGCTGGCACGGAAAAATCTCTGCGTTTCCAGAAATCAAGTCGCTCTGGTCGAAGATTCTCGACGGTTCGGTCAAACCATCTCAAGGTCAGAGGCTCTTTTGTTTCAATTTGCTTCGGCTCTGTGACCCAGTCGCAAAACCCCACGGGCTTCAATTCAAGCAAACGCTCAAGGAGTTCACCGAACAGGACGAAAAACTGGCATCATGGGTGATTGACCGTTTGAAAGCCAGCCTGCGAGAAAGGATGGAGGAGGCTGTGCAATACGCGGCACACAACGAATCCGAACTCCGTCGTCTGGCTGGCCTGCAACGAATTCGCGGCACAGTTCGCGAGTTGGCAAACGCACATCTGGATTACCTCATCGCGGCGAAACCGTGCTGGCTGATGAGTCCGACTTCGCTTGCCAACTTGATTGATTCGCAGATTTTTGAAGAGTATGGCGTTCCGTTCGATTTGGTAATTTTCGACGAAGCTTCGCAGATACGGGTGCTAGACGGCTTGCTTTCCATGTCGTTTGGCAAACAGGTCATCATCGTTGGAGACAGGAACCAACTCCCGCCGACGGACTTCTTTGCAAGCTTTGCGAGCCCAGAGGCGGAGGTGGAAGATTTCGGCGTCAGCGAAAGCCTGTTGGAGGAATTCGGCGGTGTATTTGAGGAAGACAAGACGCAGGTTATGTTGATGTCTCACTACCGCAGCGAAACGCCCGACCTTATCGCCTTTTCAAATAATTGGTTTTACGGCGGAAAACTCGAAATGTATCCGCCTGCGCACATTAGCGGAATTGGTCGGCGACTGCACTATCTTCCCAATGCAGTTTATTCGGAATCCGGTCAGCGGAACAATCCGACGGAAGCTCAGGAAGTCGTCAAACTGATTGAATTACACGTCCGCGAGCATCCCGACAAATCGCTCGGTGTCGTCACCATGAATATTCCGCAGATGGAACTGATTGACGAACAACTCATTTTTGCGTCGGACCAAGTCTGCGCTTTTTGCGCTGACGAGGCAAGATTCTTTCTGCGAAATCTCGAAACTGTGCAAGGCGACGAAATGGACCGAATCCTTTTGAGCCTGACGTATGGGAAGAATGCCGGTGGGCAATTCAACGCATCCGTGCTCGGACCTCTGAACAAGAGCGGCGGCGAACGCCGACTCAATGTGGCCATCACTCGCTCTCGCAGTGGCCTGATTGTTGTCTCGTCGCTGAAGGTTGCCGACTTGGAAGCGACAGGCGCGCAAAGCCGAGGCTTTCGTTGCCTTAGAGATTTTCTCGCCGAGTTGGAGAGTACCGACCAAGCGCGCACGTTCGGCATTGGCAGCAAGCGATTTGAGCGCAAAAACGATGGCGTTTCAAACGTTGTCTATTGTGAGTCGCCGTTTGAGGAACAGGTTGTCGAGTTCTTGGAAAACGAAGGCTACGACATCGAATGCCAACACGGCGCTGGCAATTTCCGGCTCGACATCATCATCAAGGAACGTGACAAAAGCATTCTCGCCATTGAATGCGACGGTGCGGCCTACCACAGTTCCCTCGTTGCACGAACACGCGACCGTGCGAGGCAGCGAGTTTTGGAAAAGCTCGGCTGGCGTGTCCATCGGGTCTGGAGCACGAACTGGTGGCATTTCGAGCAACAGGAGAAAGAGGGCATTGTCGCGGCAATCAATGCCGCACGAACGGTTCACAGTTGAATGCGCATGAAGACCCCGCCCAAATCAGAGGGCGGGGGTGAATCGGTCCCGATCTTCTCCCTACTTCGCCGGCACGGAATACACCTTGCCGGTCCTGTCGAAACTGAGGGTCTTTGACTTCTCAACCATCTTTTTCAAGGCCCCGCCGATATACTTCGTCTTGACCCCGGCGGCGATTTCCGACTTGGAAACCGGCTTCCCTTGGGCCGTCACGAAAGCCAAAATCCGTTCCGGCTGTGCATGAAGTGTTTCCCGGCAAGATGGTCTGGCGGGGCCAAGTTGAAGTCTTCGACTTGACAGGACACCCCAAGGCCAAACGCTGCTTCGCCTGGAGTCACCCAGGGGGGCCCCAGAACCGAGATGAGAAGTTTGTGACGGTCCTTGCAATCCCGCCCGTTACGGGGCCGCAAGAGGCGGTCAGGGCTGCTATCGTGGCCGAATTGAAAGGGAAGAAGTAATTCACTAGTGCTTTTTGCCTGGTTTCTTTGGGAGAAACAGAAGCCGCACCCCTAATCCAGACAGCACAATTCCAATGCACCCAGCGACGACATAAGTTTCTGCCGCAGTCAAAACGGTTTTTTGAATGAGGAAGCCACGCACGGCATAAGAGCCTGAGATTACCCCAATGCACAGGCTGGCTGCCCAAAGGAATTTCATCTGAAACATCGTATCCATTTTATCAAGTAAAGACTGCTTTGTTTCGTCAATCTTTTCTTTCAGGGCTTCCACCCCACCGGAAACGAGTTCAAATCTCCCCTGCAATTGAGTCAATTCCGTTCCGATATAACTGAAGGGGTGTCCGGCTTCCCGCAACTGTATTTTGGGGTCGAGTTTAAGAAACGATGAGGAAACCATCTGCTCTTTTGAAATGTCCGCGGGCAGCTTCCGCTGCGACATCACAATCCCTTTGGTGTTTTGATATTTGTGATCTGGGTTTTCTCCGTACTCAACATCGGGAAGTTCATTGCCCTCCAGCAGGAAAAGCGTAAGATTGAATAACGGTTCACCCTGCTGCATCACAAAATCCTTGGCAGAACTATTCCGGAATCCCCAGTTTAACCCCCCAACAAATCCAGCGTGAACTTTGGTGGCACACTGTATCATGCCCTCTCGCATCATCGTAGTTGTCGGGGTGATTATCGCCATTAATGAACAATGTGGGAAATATTTCCGAACAATCTCCTTATTAAAATTAAGGGATTCCACACTGACAATTATGACTGCTTCTCCTGGATGAACGACGACAAAATGCTTTTCCGGGATCGCCTTTTGCTCATTGGTGGACAAGAAACGGACTTGCGTCCCCAAACGAAGCTCAATTCCATTCGGGCTTACAAGGTGCTCGTCGGCGCCGACTAGAACTTCTCCGATGAGTTTTTTAATTTCTCGATCTGAAAGAATATGGGCCATTTTTTTGGAGCATGATGCGCCTGTTTGAGCCAGTCAATAAAACGGGGTAAAAACATACTCACTGCGATTCACAAACTATTCGCACTTTGTTCACATTTCCACTAGCTCCGATAGCCTAAACGGATTTAATATAATGCATTAGACAAATAGGGCCAACCACCAAAGCCGCCAAGTCCGGGCAAATTAGGATCCTACCCCCCCCGCCATTGCTTGCGCTTAGCCGGTGCTTCGTGGTAGAGTTCCCAAAAGGCTGTTTACGACCGAAAGCCGCATATGGAAATCACCCTTGAGGTCCCCGAGCCCGTTGCCAAGGCGTTAGGCTACGCGCGAGAGACGCTGCCAAAGCGCGCCCTGGAGGCGCTGCTGGTTGACGAGTGCGCTCGCGGCCGGCTGTCGCGCGGCAAGGTTGCGGAGCTTCTAGGCTTGAGCTTTCACGAAGCCGAGGACCTCTTCCGCGTCCACCGCGTGCCGTACCCCATCAAGAGCAGCGCCGACGACGCCTGCCTCGTGGCCCAACGGGCCGCCAGAACCTAGCCCAGGGCCGAGGCCGCCAGGCCGATGCCCTGGGTTTCGCCACAAACCTGGGCCCCGCGCCCTGAGCGGGCGCCAGAGCCTTGTCAATCGGACCACGCAGCACTGGCACGACCTTTGTCGCGGCCTTTGTCGGAACCTTTGTCGAGAGCGCGCAAAATTCGACAAAGGTTGCGACAAAGGCTGCGACAAGGGTCCAGAATCCACATGGGTGTGCCAATGTTGGCTACTCCGATGTAGCGCCCTTTCAGGGCGCGCCTAATCTCCCGGGGCGTTGTCCCAGGGCATCGGCCTGGCGGCCTCAGCCCTGGGCTAGGCTCTGCCGGCCCGTTGGGCCGGAGATTCAGTCCCTTCCATGCTCTGACCAGGCCCAGGGCTTCGCTGGTTTCATTGCCCTGGCCTCAGTTCAAAATGCTGCGCAGAGGAGTTGGCAAACTCGCACGAGAACACCAACCGCCCGGAGGCGTCGCTTTGGAGAGTGTCCATTCGCCGGCCGTTTTGTGAGAGCACATAAGACGCGCGGGGAGACAGGCCGGAGAGGACGTGTCGCGCGGTGGGGCCGGGTTGCCGGCAAGACTCGGTCCAGGCCCGTTCTCCCGACGGCGTCTCCGGCCAGGAGGCAATGGCCACCTCGACCGGTGCCGCGCTCGAGGCGCGGATCGTCAGGGCGCTGGTTGGGTCGGGCCCGGCAAAGTATTGCAGCGAGTCTGGTTCGACATTGACGCCAAAGGGCCGGTGATCGCGGAGGACGAAATTGCCCGCCGAGACGGAATAGTTGCTCACGCTCAAGTCCAAATGATACTCCTGGCCGCGGAGCGAGTAGTTCAATCGTGTCCCGTCGAGTTCGGGCACGAGATGTGGTTCGAGGTAAAGGCGGTTGTATTTGGGTTGGATGCCGTAGAGGTTGCGATAGAGCCCGACCACGATGCTGCAATTGTTGGCGAGAATATCATTGCCCGCGCCGGCCTGGGACTTGCGCAAATACCGCTGGAAGGCAAGGCCGTCCTTCGCGTATTGGGCGAGCACATTTCTCACGTATTTCAGCGCAATCGCGGGTTGGCCGGCGGCGTAAACGCGCGTGCCCAATTCACCCCAGGCCAGGAACAGGTCCCCGTTTTCGTAGGAGGGGAACGGCCAGTTGACTGCGGGATTCACTTCGTCCCTGGCATACGAGAGCAGACACAACGGCCAAAAGAACAGGCGCTCTCGTTCCATCAAGGACTCGATCCGGTCGAGGATTGCCGCGCGCCGCCCCGGCTCATCGCAGAGTCCGTAACCGATGGCGGAAAAATTCACGGGCACAACGAGATTGGCGCCGTGCGCCGAACCATCCTTGTCGCGCCAGTGCGCATAGCACTGCTTGCCCGCATCCCAGAAGCCGCCTTGTGCGGTGCTGCGGTTAAAGCCGTGTTTGAGCCTGGCCGCGGCCGCGCGATAACGTCCGGCCTGAGCGGCGTCGCCCAGGAGTTCCTCCAGGCCGGCCCAATTGGACATCGCCCAATACAGTTGCGCGTTGACCAGCGCGTTTTCGTGCGCGGCCCACACGACGTTGATCCAATCGCTGGCTTTGCCCTCCTTTTCCGAATCGCTCATCATCTCCACCAGACCGTTCCCATCGGTGTCTCGCCGGAGCAGGTAATCGAGCACGCGCTCGCACGCCGGCTTCTGGCGCCGCAGCCAATCCCTGTCGCCCGTGAGGTCGAACAATTCGGCCACGTTGATGACCCAGCTTGGCTGGGAGTCCATGAGCCAGCCCCACTGGCATTCGTAAAAGCCCAAGGCATCGTAGGTGCCGGGCTGCTCATCGCCGGGTCGGCCGGCCCAACGCGGCTTCACTCGCCCATCGGCCCCGATGGCGTGCTGGCGTTGGAAGTCCAGCGTGTCGCTCAAGGCGCGGCAGTAGGTGGGGTCGTCGATCAGCAGTCCCATTTGCGCAATCCAGGGCTCGTGCAGCACGGCGCAGTCGCTGTAATAGCCGTTGCTGCCCATGAGCAGTTCGTCGACCACCCCAATGCGCGCGATCGTGTGGCTAATCTGGCGCACACTGACGGCGTCGAGTCCCGGCAAAGTGCCCAGACCGCAGGCCTGATCGTAATCGGGCGCGCTCAAGGTGAACTCGACGCCGACCCGGCCGGGCTTGACGGCGAAGGGCCGCCATACGTCCTGCCGGTCGTGCAGGAAGCGCGACAGGCCGTGGTTGGGCGTTGCCGGGGTTTCTGCGACGGAATAGTTGAAAGAGAAGACACCGCTGGGCTGGCGGCTGAACCGAACGGCGATCTGGCCGCCTGCGGGCGCGGTTGGAACAATGCGCAAACACGCGTTCCGGGCCTGGTTCCAAAAGGTGACCTGGCCATTGTGGACGCCATAGGAGGCATTGGGCGCATCGAACAATTTGCCCCAGGCCACACCCCCGTTGCCCAAAAGCGCCCCGGTCCACACCGACATGTCCTGAAAGTCCCAACCGGGAAAATACGTGTCCTCGACAAGGCCGCCGGCAAGATAGGTGCGCTCGATGCGCCACACAATCCGACCGGCAGAGACGGTGAAGCGCCACGTCTCGGAGATGTCCATCCCGCCGCCGCCCAAGCGGATGCCCGTCACCGTGAGGCTGTTGGAGGCCGTTTCCACCTGTGGTGTCGGGATGGCGGCGCGGGTGGTGAACCATTGGCCGCCGGACTTGATGGCGGTGCACACGCCCGTATCGCGGGCGACCACATCGAGCCCGCGCACCTTCACCTGGTCCAGGAGGCATTGACCGTCGTAACGGAGCCGCAAGACCAACCCGGCACCTGACAAAGTGACCCGTTTATTCTGCGCGTCATGCTCGATGGCGGGACCTGCAGCGAGCGCGGTCGTGGCGAGGAATCCGCAACAGCACGGCAGCAACCGGCTCCAAACGGTGAATGAGATTGTCATGTTCTGAGGCGCGGACAACGTCCGGCAAGCGGCGTGCGCCCTGGAGTACGCCGCACGTCCAAAAAGAAGGCAACGAAGACGAGTAAAATAGTTGGCCTTCGTTTCCTTTGTTCCCTTCGTTTCCTTCTGTTCCAAAGCGGAACCGGGCATCCGGGGGTGCAGGCTCCGACGGGGCCAACGCCTGCCTCGGCGGCTCGGAAGCCAAGCCAGGTTCCCTCGGCTGCCCGCGCACAGGTGCTCCGCCATTTAGTTCCCTGCGGGTTTGCGTTCGGAAAATGGATTGATAAACGGCACGCCGGCGTTTCGAAAGCCGCCTTCATCCCGGCTGACGACGGTCAGGTCATACACCAAGGCCGTCGCCGCCAGAAAGGCGTCGAGGACCGGGGCCGGATGCTGCAAGCCGAGGCGGCCCCACTGGTCGGCCACCCGTTCGTCCACGGGCAGGATACGGTCGGCAAACTCGGTCTTGAGGCTTTGCAACCATTTCTCCAGGGCTCGCGCCTGGTCCGGGTCGCGAATGTGGATATGCTCAATCCCGCGCCGGATCTCCCCCAGCGCCATCACGCTCACAAACAGCTCTTCGGCGGCCGCGTTTTGAATCCAGTCCCGCACGCCGGCATCACAGCGCCTGGCTTTGCGGAGCTCGCGCAGGACGTTCGTGTCGAGCAGAAAGCCGCTCATAGCTCCGCCGGACGCTCGATCTGCCTTCCACGCTCAAAATCCCTGTCCTCGCCCACGTTCGGCATCGCGAGCAAGAATTCCTTGAACGAACGCTTCTTCCGGGGCGGCCCGAGCAGCGCCTCACGCAGGATGCGACGGTGCTCTTCCTCCATCGAGACCCCGCGCCGGCCCGCCTGCTCTTTGAGCCTGCGCACGACTTTTTCTTCGATTTGTCTGACCAGGAGTTGGGGCATAACGGTTCGATGCTCAATTCTGCTAACAATGCTAGCACGAGCGGGCGCCGAGTGGAAGAACAAAATCGCGCCCCGCCGGTGTTCACATCCGCACATATTCGTCCAGCAACCGCAAATAGAGGCGATACTCGTCGAGCGAAACACCCGGCGGCGTCTGGTGGTCCACGCTGGGGATGAACCCGCCGGTTTTCATGAGCGGGACCAGCCGCGCGAATTCGGCGCGCATCGCGGCCTCGCCCCGGTTCATGGTCATCTTGTCGAAGTGGCCTATCATCAGCAGCCGCGGGTAGCGTTGGCGCAGCTTCAGGCCATCCACGCGCGCCTGGCGCTCCAGCGGCAGCACGCCGTTGACTCCCACATCGGCCAGCCACGGCACGAGCAGCGTCACGTCGCCGTCCGTATCCACAATCGGCGTCACACCCCGCTCCAGCAGGCGCGGCACAAGCTGGCGATAGTACGGCGCGACAAACTCGTCGAAGGTCCGCCTCGAGATCATCGGGCCATGGTTGTAAGACATGTCTTCCGCGATAGTCATGAACGTGGGCACGCAGACCTCGAAGATGCCCTCGAGCAGGCCCAGATTGAAGTCGAGCAGGTCGCCATTGATCCGATGGAGCAGCTCGGGTTGGTCGGAAAAGGCATACATGAGGTTTTGGAAACCCATGAGGGTGCGAGGGAACCAGAAGAAACCCTCGAGCGTACACCACACGACGGCTTCGCCGCGGCGCTGGCGCCGGGCCCAAGGCGCCATCGCTTCGATGGCCGCCTTGTGACAGGGAAAGAGGTCCGGCCGAATGCGCAGGTAATCGGCCATGCCGGCCACGATGCCTTGGACGTGGTGCTGCGTGGCTTCGATGGTCGGGTCGGTCGTGCTGAACCAGAATTGCTGGTAGGGATCGAGGCCGAAGTAGCGGGCGATGTCGAAGACCTGGTTGAACTGGAGCCTGCGAGGCAGGCCCTCGCCGTGCCAGCGCTTGATCGTCTCGTCCCACCACATCGCCCATTCCCATCGCGGCAGCCGGTCCACCGGCTGAAAGTTGAGGACTGCCCGGAACCGTTCAACGTGGTTCATGTCGGCAGAGCGCCGCTTGTTGCGTTGACCGGGCGTGATGGGCATGGCTATTGGTGGGACCTGCGGTCACCGCGCGATTTATACCGGGTTGGCCGCTAAAAGCAACAGGCGATTGATGGAAACAGATATGCTTGCCGGCAGTGGGCGGATCAGTGAGAGTTTCTCTGTGAAACGCTCTAATTCGCACACGACCATTCCGGTGCCCGGCTCCCGCGAACTCTCCCGGGACTTGGCGGCCACGGCCGCAGAAACCGGTCTGAGCCAGGCGGACGTCATCCGGCAGTCGCTCAAGCTGGGCCTTCCAGCGCTGCGCAGCCGGCTTGGGAAACCACCCCGGCGGCGTCTCTCACTCGTGGACCATCTGAAGCGATTCAAGGGTATTGAACTGCCCCCCTACCTCCAGGATTGATTTTGAGAGGTGACCGTAGCTTTCTAACCCCTGGGCTGAGTGATAACAAGCCCTTCGGGCTACTGAGCCGGTGCCGCCTTTCCCGCTATGCCTCGCGGCCCAACGGGCCGCCGGAACCTAGCCCAGGGCTGAGGCCGTCAGGCCGATGCCCTGGGTCTCGCCACAAACCCGGGCCCTGCGCCCTTTCCATGAACCGCCGAAGCCCGCCAGGTTTTGGACTGCCGCAGTCCAAAACGCTTCGCGGGACGGGAACACAGTGTCGAAGTTCAGGGGCGCAAAGCGCGAATTCGTTCGGGGAATTCTTTCAGGGCGCGCCTAATCTTGGAGGCATGTTCCCAGGGCATCGGCCTGGCGGCCTCAGCCCTGGGCTAGGCTCTGCCGGCCCTTTGGGCCGGGGACTCAGACCGACCGGATCGTCTGGACAATGTGGTCGTTCCGTCCGGTCGTTCATGCCGTGGAGCAGGGGAGCGCTTGGGCTGGGGCGCGCCACCTTGCGGAGGCGGCGCAGGAGGCGGCAGAGCTGCAACCGGAGGGCTTGGTGGCAGAGGGCATGAGATTTATGACAGTTCCTTTGGCTGCCCCTTGTGCCATGCAGACAGGGTTCCTCTTTTGATAAACGGCATCGGGAACCCGTAGTTCACGTCTCCCGGCGCCTCTGTGGACAGCATGTAGGGGAAGCCCAGAAAAAAAACCTCCTGGCCGAGGGCCGCATGGCCCATGCCGTATAGTATCTTGAATGTTGGCGTCAGAACTTGTGGCGCCACTAAGACGGCCACGTCAGCATCTGTGGAACGCAGCACAGCCACTGGCATTTTCTTCCAGGGTTTCAACGCCAGCACTCAACCATCTTCGATCCCGGATGCTTGCCCTCTTTTCGCAGGTTCAACCGGGCGCGCAGCCGACCGCGAAATCCGGGGGCAGAGCCTCGGGCGCGACAACAGGCTCGCCTGACCGGGTGCAGTGCCCCTTCAACGCCCGCCCAGGCAGTAAAGAACTTGACAGATGGCGGAGACGCACTAGACTCGGGGCGACTCTGGACGAGGCAAATGTCAAATGTTGTGATGTGACCCGCACTGTTCTGATGAAAACACTGTTCATGATGCTTTGCACCGGGTTTGCGCTTTCCGCTCCTGTTAACGGACAAACAAACTCGGCCCCTCCGCCGGGGGCTGTGGAAACACTGGTCTGCATTCGCCATGGTGAAAAACCACCCGGAGGGCTTGGACAACTGACTTGCCAAGGTCTCAATCGCGCACTGGCCTTGCCCAAAGTGTTGCTCGCGAAATATGCAAGCCCGCAGTTTGTGTTTGCGCCAAACCCCACCCAAACCATAAACGAGAATGGGAATGACTACTATTATCTCCGTCCACTGATGACGATTGAGCCCACCGCCATTTATTGCGGGCTTCCAGTCAACACGCAGTTCGGCTACGCACAAATCAATGAGCTCGAGCAGGAGCTTCAAAAGGATATTTACCAAAATGCCACCATTTATATCGCCTGGGAGCATCTTTATCTCGACACTTTTGCGCAAGACATAGTCAACACCTATGGCGGAGACCCGACACAGGTTCCTGCCTGGCCGCCCAATGATTATGACAGCATTTTCCTAATCCAGATCACTCGCGAGCAAGGTCAGGAATCAGTTGCTTTTGCAATCGATCACGAGGGATTGAATAACTTGAGTTATGATTGCCCCCAGATGCAAACCAGCTATGCCAGCCCTGGCGTTCGGACCAATCAGTTCGGCTTCACCATCACCGGCACATCCAATCTTGTTGTCGTGGTTAAGGCCAGCACGAATCTGGCCAATCCCAACTGGTCTCCGCTGGCCACGAACACCCTCGCGAGCGGCTCGTTTTATTTCAGCGATCCCCAGTGGACAAATTTTCCCAGTCGCTTTTATCGCCTATACTGGCCGTGAATGGGATCAACCCGTAGCGTGGTTCGCCCCGCCGCGGAACCCGAAGGAGATTATGTGATTACGGCTGAGCGTGGGCTATTCTCGGAGGTTCACCCAGAGGCGCGGGCGACCGCGAAATCCGGGGGCGGAGCCTCGGCCGGGAAGGCTTCGACGGCGGGCGGCTGGGCGCGCAGCGTTTCGGCGGCCAGACCGTCACGGTAGAGTGTCAGCGAAATCCGCTCATTCTCGCGGATGCACTTTTTGATGGCTTCCGGGTCTTTCTCGCACTGGAGAAGGGTCTTCCAGGAGTAGATGTGTTTGGGTTTGTGGAAATCGCTATTGGCCAGGTAGGCCAGGCGCTTGAGACCTACCGGGGTGAAGATATTGTTGCGATTGGCTATCTCCCAGGCATTCAATGATGGGCGCGAACACATCCTGGTTTTCCCAAAGGAACAGGGTGTTCTTGCCCCACTCGCTTTTCATCACGTGCGGGTGCGCCGCCACCGCCAGGCCGCCCTGGCTGTGGATGTGAGCGATGGTCTCGACAAAGTCGAGCGAAGGGGCGATGGGCCCCTTGAGATCGATGCCCAGGAGATGGCCGGAGGTCTTTTTCGTGAAGCCTTCCTTGTTGAACTCCAGGCCGGTCATGACCAGCATGTCGTACTTGCGCCAGGCGCGCCTCCGCTCCTGATCGAGCATGTCGAAGTATTCGTTCAATTGGTCAGCGGCTATGGTGAAATTGAGCAACTCGCAGAACTTTCCCAGCAGCCGGCGGGGGTCGGTGACATGATCGGTGATGCAGATACAATCGAACCCGCGCCGGCCGTAGAAATCAATGACCTCGGGCAGTGTCAGCCGTCCGTCGGAATAATTGGTGTGAACGTGGAAATCGCACAACTGGACGCGCCAGGCCCTAGCCAGGGCAGGCGAAGCCGCTTCGGGCGCCCCGCCACAGTTGGCGCTCAACAATGTCCGCGCCCCCGGACAAGAACGTCCGCGCTCCAGGCCCTCGAAGAGTCTCAAGGGCCGGGGCGCTCCCGGGTCCTCTCCGCTCTCTCTGAGGATGAGTTCGGCGATGCGCAGGGCGGCGTCCGGCCTGCTGACTTTCTCGAGGTTCTTGCGCCAGTGCAGCCATTGGCGGCCCTGGTGGGCGAAGGCCTCTTCCACGATTTCCCGCAGCTCCCGCCGGCCGTGCGCCACGGCCCCGATGCCGAGGGTCTCGACCAGCCTGGCATTGCCTTCCTCCTGTCCGGGGATGACTTGGTTGACGACGATGGGGCAGCGGGCGGCAATGGCCTCCTGGACCAGGGCGCCCCCGGCCTTGCCGATGACCAGGTGGTGAGACATGAGCAGCCTGGGCATCTGGTTGGTCCAGCCGTAAATGCGCACGCGCGCGCCGTAGCCGCGCAGGCGATGCACCAATTTGGCCTTGAGCGAGGCATCGCGCCCGACAGTGATCGTCAAGTTCAACCTCGGGATCTCCAGCAGCCGTTCGATGGCCTTGCCGGCCTTGGCCTTGCCGGTGTTGATGACATGGAGGACCTCCCGGCTATCCCAGTGGTATTTCGCCGGCGCGGGATCCAGGCGCTCGCGGGCGAACAGGGGACTGACCGGAAACCCGAGGGTCTCGATGCGGTCTGCGGGAATGCCCTCGCGCAGCAGCACAGCGGCGGTGGGCGCATTGGCCACGATGAAAAGATCGCTCAAGGCGCGGTACCAGGCGGAGCAGATGCTAATGGAATCGGTGATGACGGTAATCAAGCGAAACGGCCGCTCGGCGTGCTCCCGGTAAATGTCCTGGATGAGATGGGCATAGACCGGGTAGGTGGAGACCACGACGTCCGGCTCGGTCTCGTGCAACACGCGGGCCAGGCCCTGGCGCAGCCGGCCCATCATGTCCATCTGCCGACGAAACAGTCCGGGCGTGTCCAGCATCGAAAAGACCCCGGACCAGACCCCGGGGGCATAGCGCACCAGGCCCTGGTAGCCCTGTTTGAGCAGCGTGTTGATCACGCCGTACGTGGACTCGAACAAGTCGAGCACCTCGACCTTGGCCTCGTCGGTGACAAGTTCAAGCGCGTCGCGGAGGTTGCGCGCGGCCGCGTTATGGCCGTCGCCGAAGCCGGCCGTCAGGATCAAGACTTTCTTCATAAGCACTGACACTCGAAGGAAGTCTGCAAGGGGATTTTGACGATCCGGTGTCGAACAGGTTAAAAGTTATTCACAATTGCAGGCACGCCCTCTGGCTCCATCGCCGCACGGCCCGCTCTGATCCTTGGTTTCCTGCTGTTGGACCTGGCCGATGGGTGGGCCGGGCCTTCCAATGGAAGGTCAATTCTAAGCCGTGCGGGGAATCTCCGGCCACTCGAAATCGGGAGACACTTCGGTTTTCTCGCCGGCTCCAAGGACCAGGTTCTTGCCACGAGCCCAGACCTGGCCCTTGAGCAAGAGTTGGAATTCGATGTCCTCGGGCAGTCCGCGCGGCACATGCCGTGGTTCGCCTTCAGCGAAGCTCCCAAACCCAGTCGCCCTCTTCCCTGGACTTGCCGGGGACGCCGCCGCTGTCCTTTTCGTCCCAGCCGACGGAATAGAGCAGGTAACCTCCGCCATTGGTGCGGCGATACTTCAAAGGCTGGCCGCCGATGAGGTCGTGCGGGGGCTTCTCAATGAATCGGGGCGTGAGCGCATCGAGAGATTCGGGATAGTGCCCCTGGGCAAGGCGATAGCGCTCCAGCGCGCAGGCCAGCCGGGCCTGGTTCACCAGGGTTTGCTTCTGCGCGACCGTTTGCAAGGCGTGAAGGAAGTTCGGAGCGCCAGGGGCAGCCAAAAACGTATAGGGCGAACCGTGTTGGAACCTGGCCTGCAGTTCGCGGTCATATTTGTCAATCTGGTGCGGCAGAAGGAGCTGGTTTGTCGGATCAACACAGCCCAGGAACTCCTGCATTACCCCAGCGCCCACCGCCATGTTCTGATAGTACCAACCGCGCGGCATCCAGGTCAGAAGGAGGGTCTGTAGGTTCCTGCTCCCGTCTCCCAGGTCGCGTGGAAACCGCTCCAGGCTGTACAGCCTGGCCAGCTCGCGGGTTTTCGTGATTTCAAAAGTGCGGCAACTCGCCGCCCGCTCTGCCCGGAAGGCATCCACAAGCGGCGAGAGCAGATCGGTATCTTTGAGCTGCCGCTCGATGGCCAGCAGTTGCGGCTCGCGCCAGGCGTGCAGCCGCAGGCCGTCCTGGACGATGCCCACATACAGCCCGGTGACAGCCGTCTCAATCACGGCGGCGACCAACGTCATCGGCTTGCCAGGCGGTTTTACCTCCATGATCCGGCATGAGTCGCGGACCAGCGCCAGTTCGTGCCGCGCAGCCTCCGGCTGGCCGAGCAACAGGCAACACTGAGCCCGCTGCGAGAGAGTTTGCGCCACGTCCCGCATCCTGACGAAATTTGGAATCGGAATCAGAAAAGGCTGCTCGTAGTCGCCGTCTATCCGCGCAAACGGACGCTCCAGGGCCTTGCGCACCACGTCAAAATCTGCCCGCAGCGGCTCCGTCCACGCAAGATAATCGGCTGCCGCATAGACCCGCTGGTCCGGCGACACGTGAAACAAGTTGCTCCCGGCCGCCCCGACTTGCCAGCAACTGCTCTCAGACCAGGCCGGCGCCCAATGGCTTATCGGGTTTGCAGACAGGAAGGCAGTGAGTTCCTTAATGCCTGGGAGGGTGTCGGCCTGCAGCACCCAACGCAGCGGCTTGATCTGATCCAACGGGCGCGCGACCAGGAAGCAGGACTTGACGCCCACGGCACAGGGTCCAAGAGCATCCCGCAGCAGTTTCGCCGCTTGTTCCCGCGCCGCCGGGTCGTCGAACCGCAACACCGCGTCCCCCGGTTGCGAATTGACCGGCGCGTTGGAAGCGGCGATTCTCACCTCGGCCACCACCGGATAGGTGTCCTTGGGTGGGAAAACCATAAAGGGCCTTGGCGCATTCCGAAGCGCCGCGTCCCGGACTGCGCCGGAGGTCTTGCTATAAGGGGATTCCTTGACGAACCACTCCTGCATTTTCGGCGCTTTGAAAATATTCTGATCGTCCGGCACTGGCGCTGGAATGTGCGCCGCCCAATCAAGCACCTCACCCTTGGCCTCCAGTTCGCGCCGGCAATTCTCCCAGGCCCGCTTGCCGCGCCAGTCTTCCACCGTATAGAAGACAGCGATGAGCGTCGCCGCTGCCGCGCCAGCCACCAGGAGGCGCCGGGCTGCGCGCCAGCGGCCTGGCCTGGAGGGGGCAGGGGAGGAAGGAGAATTGGATGGGTTCATGTTCATAACCACTCCGACAATGTTAGATTTCCTCGGAAACCGGCTGAACGCGCCCGAGTCCTGTCCCGGAGGGACATCTGAGAATAGCCCAACGTTTCAACGTTGGGTCCACCCGGACCAGATGATCATGAGTCCCGTAGGGACGGCTGAAATCAACCGTCTCCTCAGCCGTCCCTACGGGACTTATTCCTCCGTGGCTGCTAAACCCAACGTTGAAACGTTGGGCTATTGTCAAGTGTCCCTCCGGGACAAGACTGACCACGCTGGCTACTTTTCTGAGGAAATCTAACATTGTCCAACTACTTAGCATGGCCTGAAAACCGCGGGCCGCTCGCTGCGCGGGCGGGGGCTGGGCCGGGGGGCCTGGGGGGGCGGCGGCTTGACGGGGGGAAGCAGTTCGGCCAGCAACCGCCGCTGCTCCTGGAAGGCCTGCGCGAGTTCGCCGACGGGCGCGGACCGGGCCGCCGGCAAAGCCGGAAACCTGGCGTTCATTTCCAGGTTTGCCGCCACCACCGCCAGCCACAGCGCGGCCATGCCGGCCCAGGCGCGCCGGGAAGGCCAGACGAGCTCCAGCCAGGCCTTTCTGAGCACAGCCCGAATCAACAGCCCCTCGCCCCGGCGCGGTTGGAGGGCCTCCGCGCTCCCCGAGGCCGGGAACGCAGCGAGCACTTTCCGCCGGATGGCCTCGAGCCTCGGCTCGGCCTGCCGATGGCGTTCGAATAGGATTTCACGCGGCGTCTTCATCCAGCTTCCTCCTCCATCAGTTTTCAAACACATAGACATACAGCGGCAATTGGTAACGGCCAAACAGAGTGTCCCAGGCCGCCGGGTCTCCGGCCCTGGCTTGCACCACGGGCAATGGGTCGCGTTCAGCCACTACCAGCATTTCTAACCAGTGGAGTGCCAAAAGCCAGAAAAGGTTCAAACGAAACTTGTGGTTGAGTCAGCCCCGACACCGGCGTATGATCCAGCCATGGCAACCAGCGAACCAGCGGCCAGCCCGGCGGTTGAGATACCAAACCTGCGACGGTGGACGATTGAGCGCGTCATGGAGTGGTCCGACACCTGCAGTTGTTTTCTGAACTGGGAACGTGAGCACCTGCTTCTCGTAGAGCCCTCCGCTGAGGACCTCGCCGAGCACAGGCAAGCTCTCAAATGGCTGCTGCAGATTACGAGACTCTGCTACGCCGCGGTTTCCGACCCGGAATTCCCAGACCGCTCGGCGGTCAAGGAACTGCACGGCCGGTTGCTGCAATTGGAGTCGTCGTGGCGCATGTTCCACGATTCCATGCCCAAGGGGCAAGCTGAGAAGCTGGTGGCTGAGGTCTTCCCAGATGAACGCTGAGCTGGAGGCCATCCTCAAGAGCTACGATGCGTTCAGGGAGGCACGACAGTCCGGAGTGCAGGCGGATGACCTCTATGCCGTTTACGACTCCAGGTTGGACGACGTGTTGCAGCGTCGCCCGAATCTCTCCAAGGAGACTCTTCAGCGCATCGTGGATTCGGCCTACGGCCCCTGGCTCCGAGCACAGAAGAACCTCCCACCATGGCGCCACGGGCGTGACGCGTGAATGAGTTCACCCGAAAGGGGGAGGCTCGTTCTTGGCTCTGGCCCGGGGGCGGCCCCATCCTGCCGGGGAAGCTGGCCACATCGTGACCGCCTGTTGGGCATGGTGCGTTTTCGGGTTGACGGGATGGTCCGAAGCCCTGTATCCACAACCCAAACTATGGGCTGGCCCCTTTTCTTTTTTCTCGTGTGAAAACGCTGTGGAACACGCTAACGGTCTTTTCGAGCGCTTCGCTGCTCGCGGTGAGCCTGCCGGGACAGCCCGGCACGGAGCAGGACATCCCGGCCGAGGCCATGGACGATTCGATCATGGCTTCGCCCCAGGAGGTCCGGGACATGCTCGACTGGGCGACTGTTTCTTTCACCGGGGCCCGGGCCGCCGGGGCTGGGCCGCGAATCGAAATGGAGGTGCGGCGCCAGGACCATAACGTGCTGCGCTTCGGCCAGTCCTGCATGGAGACACCCGTCCAGATCGGCTCCCAAACTTTCGCTCACGGACTGGGCACCCACGCGCTGAGCGAGATTGCAGTGACAATCCCCAATGGCGCCGCCGCTTTTAAGTGCTCTGTGGGCGTGGATAACAACTACGACACTCAAGGGGTGAACGGCTCGGTGCAGTTCGCCGTCGAGTTCAATGGCAAAGAGGCCTTTCACAGCGGCACGCTCAAAGGGGGCAATGCTCCCGTGGCGGTCACTGTGGAGGTGCCTGCCGGCGCCGGCCAAATGACGCTAAAGGTCTCGGATGCAGGGGACGGAGTGGCTTTTGACCAGGCAGACTGGGCGGACGCCCGCTTCGTGATGAGCGACGGGAGCGAGCGCTGGCTGGACGAGGGCCACGCCAACCTGTTGCTCCAGCCGGGCAGCCCGCCGTTTTCCTTTGTCTATGGCGGGAGCGATTCCAGGCAGTTGCTCAAGACCTGGCGCCGCACGGTTCAAACGGAAGAATTACCCGACCGCGTCGAGCGGCGCGTGTGCTGGCAGGATGCGGAGACGGGCCTGGCGGTCACCGCCGTCGTCGGCAGTTTCAGGCGCTACCCGGCTGCCGATTGGGTCCTCTATTTCGAGAATGGCGGGACGCAGGACACGCCGATCCTGGAGAAGATTCGGGCGGCAGACGTGGCGCTGGGCACCGGCACGGCCCGGAACCCCGCCTGGCTGCACCAGTTGCGGGGCGATTCATGTGACGAGACCACGTTCACCCCATTCAGAATGACGCTGCCGATCAACCAGAGCGTTGGCCTGGCCCCGGCCGGAGGGAGGCCCTCGGCCGTGAGCGCCTTTCCGTTTTTCGATCTGCGGTATGGCCGGCAGGGCCTCATCGCGGCCGTGGGATGGTCCGGACAATGGGCGGCCTCGTTCGAGCGCACCGAGCGCGGTCCCACGCGGTTTGCGGCCGGCATGGAACAGGTGCGCCTGCGGTTGCACCCGGGAGAGAAGATACGCAGCCCGCGGATGCTGCTGCTGCACTGGCAGGGAGAGCGCCGCGCGGCCTTGAACCGGTTCCGGCGCCTCATGCTCTTCCATTATGTGCCGCGATGGCAGGGCAGACCCGTGCCGTTGCCGGTCGCGCTCCAGTGTTTTGATCGCTACTCCTGGAGCCGGAAGGATTGGGCCACCGAGGCCGGACAGTTGGCTGCGGTTCGGACAGCCCAGGCGCTGGGGTGCAACACCCACTGGCTGGATGCCGCGTGGTTTCCGGGCGGCTTCCCTAACGGCGTGGGCAACTGGTCGGCCGAGCCCGCGCCTTTCCCAACGGGCTAAAGCCGATCAGCGACGAATGCCACCGCCTGGGAATGAAATTCGTCCTCTGGTTCGAGCCGGAGCGGGTCGCCCCCGGCACGGCCCTGGCCCGCGAGCACCCGGAGTTCGTCCTGGGCGGTGAGAAAGGCGGGCTCTTCAAATTGAATGATGAGGGCGCGCGCCGATACCTGACCGGCCTCCTGTCCCGGCGCATCACCGAATACGGCATCAATATCTATCGCAACGACTTCAACATCGATCCGCTCGGCTTCTGGCGGCAAGACGACGCCCCGGAACGGCAAGGGCTGACCGAGATCCGCTACGTCGAGGGCCATTATGCCCTGTGGGACGAGTTGCGGGCCGGGCACCCGGGGCTGATCATTGACAATTGCGCCAGCGGCGGGCGCCGGATTGACCTGGAGACCTGCATGCGGTCTGTCCCTTTGTGGCGCAGCGACACCAGTTGCTCCCCGGGGCACCCGGACTGGAACCAGGTTCAAAGCATGGGGCTGTCCCAGTACATTCCCTTCCACACGGCTTGTGTCTGGACGCCCGATGCCTATGAGGTGCGCAGCGCCGCCACCGCGGGCCTGATTTGCCAGTTCGATTACCTGAACCCCGCGTTCCCCAAGGAACTGGCCAGGGCCTGCCTCGCCGAAGCCAGGCAAAACCAAAAATTCTGGTATGGCGACTTCTACGCGTTGACGGAGGCCTCGATGGCCCCCGAGCAATTCGTGGCTTGTCAATTCCACCGGCCCGATCTGGATGCGGGCCTGGTGCTGGCCTTCCGGCATTCGGAGAGCAGCTACGTGGGTTTGATCGTCGGAATCTATGGCGTGAATCCGGGCCACCGGTACGAAGTCGAGTTCATTGATGGCGACCGGGCCAGGACAACCAAGGTCCTGACCGGCGAGGAATTGCGCAGCGGCTTGGAACTGCGCCTGCCCAAGCCGGGGACCAGCCTGCTGGTTCGCTACCGAAAAGAGGCGTAAGGCCTCTGTCAAGGCGAGAGTCACCGCGTAGCGGTGCTTGAAGGTAGCCGTGGACTTCCAGTCCACGGACCCATGACCCAAGCTCACCTGCGTCGCGTAGCGACGCTTGAGAACAGGATTCGATTTGGCCAACGCCAGGCCCTCAGGCGTCGCTACGCGGCGCGCGGCCATTCCCACCCCCCAACCCGTGGACCGAGGTCCACGGCTACTGTCAGCGCGTTGCTACGCGACGCAGGCGCTACAGTCGATTCCCGAGAAACTCCCTTATTGGAGCATGAGCCGGAAGAAGCGCATGGCGGGGCCGGAGGGGGGCTGGAGGGCTTGGACCTGGACGGTGCGGATGTCCGGGGCATAGAGGAAGGTGTAGGCGCCGCTGCCGGGGCCTTGGGCGGGCAGGACGAATGAGAGGGGGCTCCACTGCCGCAGGCCGGGCGAGCCCTGGATGGTGTAGGAGCGGCCAGTCATTTGGATGGGGAGGTTGGTCGGGCCTTAACGCCCAGGTCGAAGAACGGAACGCCTCACTAAACGCAGCCAGGTTCGCGGTCAGCGTGAGCGGCGCGGGCCTTGGCCTCCGACGCTGAGCGGCCCCCCTTGTGGCCCATAAGCCGCGCAATGGAACCCGCAAGGTCCTCGATCTCGCCCGACTCGTTGACAGTTTTGAGGTTCACAATTAGAATATGCACATCAAACGAACAAACGAACCCGCGACGGTCCGCAGGCGGGTGGCGCCGCGGATTAGCCGGATTCCATCCTGAGGGGGCCATTTGGGTTCCGGGGGGCCTCATCGGGGTCTGGCAGGCGGAAACGCAAAGGGACGGTGAAGAGTCGAAGACGTTTGAAGTTGGGAACGCAAATCAGGCAAGCACCATGAAATCGGTACGCACGACATCCTCCGAGCCGGGTCTTCAGGCCGGCTTTACTCTGATAGAACTGCTGGTGGTCATTGCCATCATCGCCATCCTGGCGGCGCTGCTGTTGCCGGCGTTGGCTAAGTCCAAGGAGAAAGCCGTGAGGATTCAGTGCACCAGCAATCTCAAGCAATGGGGCATTGCTGTCACCATGTACGGCGGGGACAACGGGGAATCCTTCCCGGCTAATCCCACCTTGGACGGCGCCAGCGGTTTCGCCTGGATGGCTCTGCGGCTGAACACCAACTTTTACCCCCAGTACCCTCTATCCAAACCGCGCAGGCACGACGATCCAGAAGCAGCGGGACACGCACGACGTGCTCTACTGTCCTACCGATCAGTGGCACCGCTTCTATGAATCGAGTCAGGACGTAGTGAACCTGATCGGCTACCAGTTTCTGCCCGGACGAGATTCCGCCGGGTGGCCGGACTACAACTCCAACGGCCTCGCGGAATGGGTTTACCGGAAAAAGCTTGGGGGTCTTTATCGCAGGGCGCCGGTGATGATTGACAAGATACAGGCCACGGGCACGATCCCGAACCTTACCTGGTCTGATACCACTGGCACCGCCGAGGGGACAATTAGCTTCGCCAACCATCGGAATAGCGCGTTGGTATCCACCGGGGGGAATTTCCTTTACGAGGATGGCAGCGCGCGCTGGCGGAAGTTCGACCTGCGCCAATACAAGGCGACCATCAACATCGGGTCCGCGGCGGGTGGGTGGACTGTATTCTACCGTCCCGGGGATTTTGGTCCAGGCCCTTGATGAGGCCCGGCCACACCGAGCGCAGATGGCCATGGCGCTGATGGCCGGGAGGCTCAACCCAGAACGGGCGCGTGTGTGGCACGGGAAGGGTGCAACCTCCGCAATCCACGGCAACCAACCCGATGACAGCGATGGAAAGGCCAGCCCGCATAGTTATTCAAGAAATCCTCCGTTCGCAGGCAAGATCACTCGGCGTTGGCCTCCGCCACTTTCTTGTGCCAGAACTGCTCCGCCTGCCGCTGGGGTTGCACGACTTCATCCTGCTGGCGAGGGTTGGCGAGCTTGATTTGCCCCATGCGCTCGCGCACCCAGTCGAGGAAGAACTGGGCGGAAGCCTTGCTGATGCGGCGCGAGGGCGAGCCAACCTCCACGTAGAACGGGCCGGTTGAGGCAAAGCGGAAGGTGCCCGGCACGTCCGCCATTGCCCGCACCAGGAACCATCCGCTCCGGTCAAACTTGACGGTGCCCAACGAGCCGGTCTGCTTCCATTCGGAAAACGACACCCTCCGCACCACACCACCGTTCTGAATGACCTCAATGGAGGCGATGGGGTCACGCGAGTCGAGCGCCGCCTCCAACCGCAGGCTGACGGTCTCCCCCGCCGCCGCCTTGAACACATGCCCCGGCCATTGGCCGTTGGCCCGGCAGCGCAGCAGCGGCCCGTTGGAGACGAACACGCGGCCCGCCCTCAAGCCTTCCCACCACGGCTCATAGCCCAGAGCACCGTCCAGATGAACGTAAACCCGGTCATAGCCCACCGGATTGGGCAGCACGCCGGAGGCGCTGCCGGCCGAAGGCGGCAGGCGCAAACCGCAGTTCAGGGCGTGATAGTAGATTTCCTGCGTCCAAAACCCGTTCCCCTGCGGGTCGGGAAGCCGTTGCTTGTCGCGGGCACGCCCCCAGGCTTCGCCCGGGTACACGCCGTCGCGCTGCATGTGGTTGTGCGCGATGCCGATGGAGTCCACCATCCCGCTGGCCAGCCAGACCGGCGTGTCATACCAGAACGGCTTCTCCACATCGACCCACACGCCCTGGTGCTGGCGGGCTTCAGCCAGGAACTTCATCGGGGAGGGATACTCCCGCTGCGCTCCGGTGAGGTCGAGCGGCTGGCTCAGGTTGAAATAGAGCAGTGCGCCACCTGCCCGTTCATCCTCGCCGCCCATCAAGTGGCAAAACCTGTCCCCGTCGAAGCGGACGAGCGGGTTCACGGGGAGAGGGCGGTTCCGCCAGGCACTGTTCGCATTCCACCACGTAATGACCGGGGCCAGGTGCAAATCTTCAGCCTGCATGAGCAACTCCATCTCCTCGGGCTCTCGATGCACGTGCAGGTCGCCCGACCACCAGCCTTCCTGGGCCAGATTGACCAGACGCCGGAGCCGATTCGTCACGGTCTGCGGGCCGCTTGCGGCAACCGCCACCATGCCGGTCCTCAGAAAGTGCTCCGGCCCACGGTCGATTTCATAGGCGTATTGGCCGGGAGCCAAATCAAGCTCCACGCTGCCCGCACAGACGAAGTGGTCGTGCCAGAATGGCAGACCCTTGGGCCGAACTGGCTTCCCGGCAGCGTCCTTGACATGGACGCGGCATGGCAGGGGCTTGTCCGTGTCGGAACCAAGAACAGTGAATTGAACCGTTGCACCGTGGGCCGCGATGAAGCAGGCGCAGTTCAACGACGCAAGGAGTAGAGGTCGCATTGCCATAGCTCGTGCCAAACGCTGGTACATTACTGGAACACCGGCCAGGAAGCGACAGCTTATGGCGATGCGGAATGCTCCGGGGTGCGAGACAAAAAAGTAAGATCGGTTTTCACGGCTGGCGAGGCTAGCAAAGTTCCGAAGAAGAATGAACCGCGGAATACGCGGAATACGCGGAAATGAA
This sequence comes from uncultured bacterium, assembly GCA_963749495.1. Classification (GTDB taxonomy): domain Bacteria; phylum Verrucomicrobiota; class Verrucomicrobiia; order Limisphaerales; family UBA8199; genus CAVQND01. Next base: position 805,157 of record CAVVMW010000004.1, on the reverse strand, counting down.
CAGGTCTAATGGTTACTATTTTGTCGCGCACCCGGTCACAAAGGGCGCGAACCAAAGGGCTTGCACCTTGGATTTGGATAATTCAAGATTCGAAACCGCCGGCAGCACAATCACAGTTGTCCCATGACAGAGCAGCAGTACGGAGCCGTTTTCATGGGGTGTGAGCATGGCTGGCCGGGAAGGGATGCGGGCCGTGACCGAGCCGTCGAAAACGAGTTGATGGCCCCACTTTGGTCCTTCGTGCAGCCGGGTCCGTAATCGAAGGTATTTACCGGCTCAGTGTCGGAAGCCCTGGGGGCCAGAACCGGGGTCAGGCGGTCCACCAAAAAATGCCAAAACATGAGAAACGAACTGACTGGGAGAATAGCCCTTGTCACCGGCGGCAGCCGTGGCATCGGACGAGCAGCGGCTTTGGCGCTGGCCAAGGCCCGTGCCGACGTGGCGGTCAACTTTCAGCACCGGGAGGCTGAGGCGCAGGCCGTCTGCGTGGAGGCTGAGGCCGTTGGCCGCCGCGCGCTGGCGGTCAAGGCCGATGTCTCGAAGGCTGCGGAGGTTGCTCGTCTGGTCAAGACGGTGGAGGAAGTAGCGGATGTGGTCGTTATGCTGGCCAGCAACGGGTACATCACCGGCCAGACCATCAGCGTGAACGGCGGCTGGCACATGACCTGACCCGACAAGGCCGAACCCGTCTTTGGGCGAGCACGAAAGACCGGGCTGGTCACTCATGGGGTTTGTGGATTTCGTGTTCGATAGAGGCAAGCTGGAAGAGGTCGAGCGCCCGCTGGAAAGCCTCCGGCCCAACTCGCCAAGTGCCCCAGAACGGGTTGTCCAGGTCGGCGACCAGAAAGAGGATGAACGCAATCGAACCTGCCAACGCCATGGTCATGAGGGCGTGTGCCGAGAACGACTCCAGGCCGAAAATCCACATCGAGCCGACCACCAGTCCCGCGTTGGTCAAGAGCAACACCCATAAGCTCGGCGGCAGCCGCAACAGGCTGCAGTACCAGCCGGTGGCTCCGCGCATCACTCAGGTCGTTGAATCTGGCCAGGGCCTCAGCGTAGAGCACCTCCTCGCGCCCGCTGCACGGCTCCACCTCTTTGAGAGCCTGCCAGGTTTCTTCCAGGGCCTGTCCCGCCTTTTGGCTCCAACGCCCTCGCGCCATGTCCTCCCATTCTTCACCCACTACGATTCGGCCATACGCCTGGATGCGCTCTTGCACCCGCTGGGTTGCGGGCAGCGCCCGAATGGTCCGGTAGAAATCCGATAACTCGTTGGCCTCTTTTTCCACGGCACTGCGAGTCTCGTTGTGCTGCTGCCAGACCACGAAGACCACGAATGCCAAGAGCACCGCGTAAATCGTGCCCAGGGTCTGCAAATAATTCCCAGCAACCTCGTTGTTGGCGTGCAGCCAGGAGGCCGGGGCCACGCTCCGCACCAGGAATAATCCCAGCAGCGCAGCCAACATGCTCGCGGTCAGGCTCAGGAGCAGCCAAGCGGAAGGGCGTTCTTTAGCGTCGAGCATATGCGTTGTTTGAAGTGCGTCTTCTGATTTCAGCAGACTTGGGTTTGCGTCAGTGCTTTGGCATCTCCCGCCCCGCCCACCGGTAGGCCACCTTGGCGCTCTGCGAGAAAACCTGTTCCTCAGCCCGGCGTCCGTGGCTGCGGAAATAGAGTGACAGGTCATAGTCAGCCAGCAGTTTCAAGTCGTTGACAAAAGCCGCGTCATCCAGCGCACCCTCCAGCTTCCGGTCACGGATGCGGATGCCCAGGAAAAATCTATTCGCCGCAAACCGTTTCAGGAGCCCGGCGAACTGCCTTGTGCCGACCGGCAGGTTGCCCACCAGGCCCACGATGAACGGTTCGCGGGCCGCAAGGTCGAGCACCCACTGGTTGTCCTCGACCCGCGGGCTGGCCTCCACGGCCACCGCACCCGTCACGGGCCGAGGCACCGGCAGGGCGAGGTAGTCCTTGGGCAGCACCCGGCGGTAAAGCAGCTTGTCATCGCGAGGCGGCCACGGCACGCCTTCCGGGCGGGTGGGGTCATAAAAGTGGGTGTGGGCGTCGATGATGATGAAGCCGTCCGCACCGGCAGTGGGCTGACCGGGCGCTGCCCGGAGGGCAGAGCCCAACCGGCAAAAGCCACGCCAGCAACCGACTCCACTGCGGCAGTCAGAAATCGTCTGCGATTATGGAGTGTGCTCATGGGAAACCGAAGAACGCCACTTTGTGCTCGCTGCCCATGCGGGCCATTGTATGCCGGGACGAAAGCCGCGCCACGACAAAAATCGCGGGGGTCCGATTACGAATGGACCATGCGAAGGCGATGCGTTAGGGTCATGGGCACATCCGGCTGTGCAACGAGACGATTGATTACGCTGGAGAAGGCATGACGGATTACCTCGGTAAGAAACAAGCCTTCACGATACGAGTGGAGGGAGATAAATTGCGCGAATCGGGCCAGCTATCGGACGGCACGAAAATCGAGGAAAAGTGGCAGCGAGTGAAGTGACGACAACGGATGCAGGCGTGCGTTGTCGCCAATATCGCCACAAGGACTCCAACGTAAACATTGTGATGGTGCTCATGTTTGCCGTCGGGCCGCAGTTTGCGGAGCGTTCGGCGCTTCATTCGGCATCCGCCTTCCCACTCACCAGCCATCGCCGTTCAGGAAGTCCGCCGCCCGCCAGAGATACCAGGCTGCCGTCGTCCGGCAAGGTGCCCAGCGCACGCCGAAGCGGCCCAGTTGCTCCGGCTCCGGCAGCTTGCGCTTGCGATAGGCAAACTGGAAGCCCTTCCTGACCCCCAGGTCGTGAACGGGCAGAACATCGGGCCTGCCCAGATTGAAGATGAGCAGCATCTCCGCCGTCCAGCGGCCAACGCCCTTGATTTGGGTGAAGCGTTCCAGCAACTGCTCATCTGTCATGCCGTTGCACTGGACGAGCGTTGGAAGGAGGCCACCCACCGCCTGTTCGGCCAGGCCAAGGATGTAGCTGGTCTTCGGCCTGGACAAACCGGCGCTCCTGAGCCGGTCAGGAGAGGCTTCCAAGACCGCCTCTGGCGCAGGAAAGCCGTCGCTGCCAAACAGCACCAGGAATCGGCCCAGAATCGTGCCTGCGGCCTTCCCGTTCAATTGCTGATGTATGATGGCATGGACCAGCGACTCGAAGGGCGGGAGGCGGCGTGGTTGCAGTTTGGCAGGACCGACTCGGTCTATCAGTTTTGCCATAACCGGGTCGGCTCGCAAGTGGTCGAATGCCAGCCTGTTCACGGCGAGGATTGTCGCCTCTTTGCTCAGACGAGGCAAGACGTGCCGTGGGGTCTGGTCTCGGGGTCGAATCCCGCAAACTCAAGAGCGGCGCAGGAGTTTGCCAATGTTCTGGACTCAACTCGTGGCTAACCGGCAACCACGGTTTGCGTGTCCGATGCCCTCGTTAAGAAAGCGTTGACAGCCTCCACCCTTAATTGCAGGATTCCGGCACGCGTGACGTTCGTTTTCAGACCGTGGGCTCCGACCAAAGCGCAAGGGTTTGTCCTTTGTGCGCCGAACCCATCAAAGCGGCGGCGAAAGTGTGTCCCTTCTGCCGCGCCCCACAGACTCGCCTGGCTCGTTGGCGGCCGTACCTCGGTCTGGGTTTTTCCGCCTGCGTGATGCTTGCGTTTGTTGGCGTGGCCTGCTTTTGGCTGTGTCCCGACGTTTTCCGTTCGGAGGGGCGGAGCTTTGCACCGTACCGTGCGCAACTGGTGGTTGCGCGGACCTCGTTGGAACGCGACCAGAGGAAGCCTGAGTTCTGGCTGAGCGGCTACATCACCAACACCGGAAATTACCCTTGGCGCGTGCTGGAACTGGAGGTGCGGTTTATGGAAGGGGAGGGCAAGCTGGTGGATGTGCGCCAGCCTGAGATTTCGGAAAAGTTCGTGGTTCAGCCGCACCAGGAACAAGCCTTTCGGGTTGGATTGGGAAGGCTCGTGTTTACCAACAGCAGCATCGCTGCGAGGGTTCGCGTTCAAGAGGCAACCGATGGGAACCTCCCCGCCAAAACCGACTAGCCGCCTTCCTTGAAATGACACCGCGCCCGGAGCACAACCTGGACACCGCGGCCAGCCGGGCATGTCCGTACTGCGCGGAGAGCATCAAGCACGAAGCCAAGGTGTGTCCACGATGCCGCCAGTGGCTGACGCTTCGCTCCATCCGCAATCCGGCGATTGCTGCCTGGGTTTACGGTTTTCCACACTTGGCCATGTTCGCCCTCATGGGAATGTTGATTTTGACGGGCCTGGATAGAATTCAAAACCCCAAGCCCGACTACACTGCCTTTGTCAATTCGCTTCGAGTGCTGGAATCACGGATGAACTGGGCGCAAACCAGCAGCGGCACGCGCATCTATATCACGGGCATCCTCACCAACCAAAGCGAGTTTGCCTGGCGCGACATTGAACTGGAGTGCCGGTTCCTCGATGCCAACGGGCAATTGGTGGATGCTGCCCATCCGCACGCTGGGCTGACGATTCAGCCTCATGACGACGCGGCTTTCCGCGCAGTCGTGACCCCCAGCCACGCCACTAACGATTACGCTTCGTTCAGGGTTTCAGTGAGCACGGCCCGGAACACCAAGGGCCTTTTTTGATACACTGGGCGGCCTACAAGCACAACCGGCGTTCTGGCGTGAACATTGTGGTGGTGCTTTTGTTTCCCATCGGCCCGGAGGTGGTGGGGCGTTCGGCGCTTCATTCGGCACCCAACGGGAAATCTGATGTCCCGCCCGCCGAGCCTGCTGCGCTCACTTCAGCCAGATGATGGTCACGCCCTCGTTGGTCGCCCCCAGGTCCGGGTCGCCGCGCATCTCCGGCACCGCTTCCAGGAGGGCCAACACCGTGTCGTTGAAAATCGAAAAGTCTTCGCCCGCGATAAAATCCTTGATGACGCCTTCCTTTTTGCGCAGCCCCAACGATTTCCGCAGCCCGACGCAGAGCTTGCCGCCCGTGCCGGACGAGCCATAGCCGTGAATCACCTTCAGCACTCGTGCCCTGTCACGCCTGGCCTGCTTGATTTCGGCGATGACCAGCCGCCGCGCCTCGTCCAGGGCGGGCAACCCGGCCTCCACGTTGAAAGTGCGAATGGCGCTCATGTCGTGGCCGCCGCTGCCCGCCTGACCTTGTCGTCGGTGTTCGCCTCCACCGTTCAGCCCTTTCCGCAGCACTTCTTGTATTTCTTGCCGCTGCCGCACGGGCACGGGTCGTTGCGGCCAATTTTGGGCTGCCGGACGAACGGTTGCGGGGGCACGTACTCAACAGGCGGAGGTGACGGGGGCAGGGGCACGCACTCAACAGGCGGAGGTGATGGGGGCAGGGGCGGCGGCGGGGGAGGCTCGACCTCCGGCGGCTCCGGGGGCTGCGAGTCCTCTGGGTGAAACGACACCCACCATTCCATTTCGTTGATGGCATCCGTGATGAGGGTGCGCCCCTCAAGGCGCCACGGCTCCGGCGCGGCCACATCGCGCTCGATGCCCTGAAGGCCGGCAACCGCAGCATCAATCAGGCCGTCGGCGTACGCCTGCCGCACGTCTTCCAGCAACTCCGGCGCAGGCAGGTCGGCCACCGCGCAGACCAAGCTGTCCCAGGCATACGAATGCTCACGCTTGAGTCTTCCGTGGAAAAGGCTGCGGAGATACTCAACCACCTCGGCGCGGGGCATCAGGCCCGTGTGCTCCAGCACCAAGAAGGCGTTGAGCGCGGCATTGCGCACGAACTCATTGACCTCTTCGCTCTCGACAAGACCGTGCAACGGAGCGGGGTTGCCGTCGTACACCGAGGCGAAAATCTGGCTCAGCCCTTCGGTCACGGTGTCGCCCGCCAGGTCGAACGGGGTCTCACCGGGCGCACTGAACATCTTGACGATGGCGGGGTAGGCGCGTTTCTCGCGGAACTGGGCCAGCAGGAACAGCGCGAACACGTGCAGCATGTAATCCTGCCGTGAGGCGAACCCTGTGGGGTTCTCTGCCACGGCCTCCACCACGCGCAGCAACTCCGGCGTGATGGCCTCGCCCTGCGCAATGGCAGCCTCCATGGCCTCCATCGGGAATCGCCCGGTGTACGGCTCCAGTTCTTTCAGGATTTCAGGAATCGTCATCATCAAACGCTTTCGGTGGTTGGTTCTGGCCCGCAAAGGTCGAAGAAACGGCGGAAGTCCGCCCGCTCGACCTTGCTTCGGCTGAGCTGGCAAAAAATCAGGTCGTTGCCCATGCCTCCGATTGTAACCACGACAGGGGTTTCTGCGATGACAAACTGGTTCCGGCTCGCCTCACGCCAGCAGTTCGTTTACAAACCCCACCATCATGGCGCTGGCCAAAGCAGTGGTGCTCGGGCCGGGACAACTTCGTCTTACGGCGAAACAGGGACATAAAAAGTGCCGCCGGGAACCCCGGCGGCAGGGTGGTTTGATGCAACCACTTTGCTGGCAGGCGCTGGCGCCAGCCAGTGATTTGACTTTATCTCAGTATATGCTTCGCTGTCAACATTAAATTTGCCACTTTTTCCAAGGCTGCCAAGGCGCCTTCGAGATTGGTTCAACAACCGCGGACCCCCTGTAAAGCCAGGGACCCAATGTCGCGATAGACCTCGCCCGCACGTCCCGTGAGGATCAATCGAAATCAGCAGGCAGATTCGGATTCCGAAAGTGCTCGAAGCATCGCTGGATTTGCCAGGGTGTAACCCGAGTTCTTGAAAGCTCAGGAATCTCCGCCTCGCCAAAAAAGCCCACCGCGTCGGTCTCTGGACTCGCTTTGGCCTCGCCACCCAGGATGTGGCACAGGAAAAAAAGCTTGTACACGTGGGACGCAAACGGTGGCTGGTGAGGGTGCTTGCCGCGGTCAAACACCGCCAGCAGCTTGACAGCACGGGTCTCGAAGCCGCTCTCCTCACGGACTTCGCGCACGACGCATCCGGCAGGCGACTCTCCCACATCGGCCCATCCGCCAGGCAGGGACCAGCGGCCCTCCTCATGCTCGCGCACCAGGAGTAACTTTTCGTCGCGGAAGACAACGCCTCGCACGTCCACTTTGGGAGTCGCGTACCCCGTCTCGTGCGACAGCAGGCCGCAAACAACCGAGACCTCGGCGCTTGAACCGGCGGCGAGCATCTCGGCTGCGATCTGCCGGACGGCGTTGTACCGTTCAGTGTCGTAGGCGTTGGCAGCGTAGGTGAGGCCATTTTGCGCGATGGCCTGCAACCTCATCGTCCAATTCAGCCAGCGCGGTTGCGTTTGCTTTTCCAGGGAACTCATAAATCTGATGGATGATGGGATGGGTGAGCGACTGGAACGGCGGGAGATGGCGGGGGCGCAGTTTGACCGGGCCAACGCGGTCAATCAGCCCGGCCATGACCGGGTCGGTTTTCAAATGGTCTATTTCGCGTTTGCACACCGGGCGATTGTGCGCGTGTTACGGGGATGGAGCAAGTCGGTTCGGGACAGACGACCCGTCGCTCTCCAGCCCCAGTGGAACCGCGTACTTGAGACGGCATCGAGAGCCTCACGGTTCTGGCTGAAAGCCCGGCGGCTCGGCGGATGCTGCCCAGTTTTGAGTTAACCTGGGCGCTGCTGATTGGCATCATGGCCGACCGAGGGCGTTTTTGCGTGATGTGTAGTGACGCCGCATCCGCATTTTGCCTGTAACTAATACGGTGCATGAGCCTATCGCGGAACGAGTCCCTGGAAGCACGCCAAGGCCGAGGAGCGTACTATCCGGCCATGCTCCACCGCGCCCCGCTTCCTCAGAGAAAACTCAAGGACGCGTTGGAACGCGTCCCTGGCAGAACAGTTATCAAGGATTAACCAGATTATGAACTCAAGGAGTGAACTCAGAACGTTTTTGGGAAGTGAAAAGAAGGACCGGGAAAGGGTTGGCCGCAGGCCGCAGATACTCCGGCTGGGGATGGTGTTGGCTCTGACGCTGTGCAACGTTGCGTTCGCCCAAACCTATACGGTGCTCAAGAGCTTCACCGGCAGCGATGGGGACGCTCCGTGGGCGGGCCTGGTCTTGGCGGGCAGCACGCTCTATGGGACGACGGAGCAGGGCGGCGCCTCGGATGGTGGCGTCGTCTTCAAGGTGAACACGGACGGGACGGGTTACGCGGTGCTCAAGAGCTTCGCCGGCAGCGATGGCCAGAATCCGTGGGCGGGCCTGGTCCTGGCGGGCAGCACACTCTATGGGACGACGGCTGATGGGGGCAGTTCGGGTTAGGGGTGGTCTTCAAGGTGAACACGGACGGCTCGGGCTACGCGGTGCTCAAGAGCTTCAACGGCAGCAGCGATGGCGGGTTCCCGTATGCGGGCTTGGTCTTGGCGGGCAGCACGCTCTATGGGACGACGGAGCAGGGCGGCGCCTCGCATGGTGGCGTCGTCTTCAAGGTGAACACGGATGGGACGGGCTACGCGGTGCTCAAGAGCTTTACCGGCACCGGCAACGATGGCCAGTATCCCTGTGCGGGCCTGGTCTTGGCGGGCAGCACGCTCTATGGGACGACGATTATGGGCGGCAGTTCGAATGGTGGCGTGGTCTTCAAGGTGAACACGGACGGGTCGGGCTACACGGTGCTCAAGAGCTTCGCCGGCAGCGATGCCCAGAGTCCGTGGGCGGGCGTGGTCTTGGCGGACGGAACGCTTTATGGGACGACCTTTTATGGCGGCAGTTCGTATGTTGGAGGCCCTTCGGGTGATGGCGTGGTCTTCAAGGTGAACACGGACGGGTCAGGCTACGCGGTGCTCAAGAGCTTTACCGGCAGCGATGGCTGTAATCCCGCTGCTGGCCTGGTCTTGGCGGGCAGCACGCTCTATGGGACGACGGCAAACGGCAGCAGCTCGGGTGATGGCGTGGTCTTCCAGGTGAACACGGACGGGTCGGGCTACGCGGTGCTCAAGAGCTTCACCGGCGACGATGGGGCGTGTCCGTGGGGGGGGCCTGGTGTTGTCGGGCAGCACGCTCTATGGGACGGCGTCCCAGGGCGGGAGTTCGCGTGAAGGCCTGGTCTTTAGTTTGGCGGGCCTGCCCATGCCGCCATCCATAACAACGCCGCCCCAGACCCAGACCGCTGAACTCGGGTCACTTGCCGTCTTCTCGGTGGAGGCCACGAACGCTCTGCCGGGAACAACTTACCAATGGTGCTTTAACGGCAACAACGCGCTCGCCAGCGCCACCAACGCTTACATTGACGTGACCAACGTCCAGCCCGTCCAGGCCGGGGCTTACACGGTGGTCGTCAGGAACTGGGTAGGGGCTGTGACCAGCGACCCGGCGCTGCTGAGCGTCATCCCTCCGGTAAACAGGCGAGTCGTCCCCGCCGTCCATTTGCCGGGCGGCACCGGCAGTGTTCCGCACCTGGAGTATGCCGACAGTCTGGTCGCCCCGCAGTGGTTCTCCTTGACGAACGTGGCCCTGAACGCGGCACCGCCATTGTGCTTTGACCTTTCCCAGCCGCTGCCCGCGCAACGGTTTTACCGCTCGTGGCAGACCAGCGCGCCGCAGCCCGCGCTGGACATGAGGCTGGCCACGGAGATTCCGCTGACCGGGGCGATTGGCAGTTCTGTGCAGATTGATTACATTAACGAGTTCGGCCCGACCAACGCCTGGGTGATGCTGGACACCGTGACGCTGACGAACACGACGCAACTTTACTTCGATGTCACCGCCTTTCGGCAGGCTCCCCGGCTGTATCGCCTGGTGGGGTCGCCGTGACGCCATATTGGTCATTGGTTGGCATGAGAAAGTTCACCCTGCTCACGCTGCAACTGTGCGTTGCCGCCACGGTGTCCGCCGGCAACTGGCCCGGTTGGCGCGGACCGGGTTGAGTTCGTTCTGGAGCCGCACGCTCAGTTCGCGGATGCCCGGCAACCCCCGGTTCATGGGGCACAGCACCGGGATGTCGCGGATAGGGTCGAATCGGAACTTGGTGGGATGCGGGCCTTGACCGTCTCGGCCAGCGTGGCGGCGACAGCCCTCGTTGCGCGTAAAAACGCCCGTGGCGCGCTTGCCAGTGAACCCGAGTCCCTGTTGGAGCCGGCGCTCGACTCGGCCCTCAGCGAAATTGCAGCGAGAAAAGGTCTGCATCTTTCATCACGAAGCGCAGGCACACTGGTTTCCCGCTCAACTGGCTGACATTGGAGCCGGTTTTCCAGGCTACGATGCGTTCGATGTCGTCGCCGATCTGCTCAACGGCATCCTCCAGCCCAAAGCCGGGCAGCGGTTTGCCTTCAGTATCTTGCAGCTCCACCCGCAGGCCCCCCGCCGCGCTCGTTGCGAAGTTGATGGCGAGTTGACGGCCTTGGAAGACCAGCGGTTTGGTGACCAATTCGCCTCCCACGTAAGGGGCATTCACCGATATGAAGCCATCCGCGCGGAGAGTGTAGCGAACCAAGTGAGCCGAAGCCTGAGCGTAGTGGGCCTGTTTATATAAGGAGATTTCTGCTGGTCCCGTGGGCACGATTCCCAGGGCGGTCAACCCCGCCCGCGAGGCCCAATTGCCCAAGTCGTTGCCCGGACGGATGAGCGCCTCCATAAACAGCCGGGTGTAGTGGTTGCCCCCGCGTGTGGCCATGAGCACGGCGTCGGCGGCATCGCTCGCATAGCCGGGTTCCACGCCCAGCGCCCGTGCCTGCTCGCTGCTGAGCACTTTTCGGCCCGGCACAAAGCGCATGGGCGTGGCCAGGTAAATGTGCGGGGCGCGAAAATAGGGGTGGGTCTGGCTGGTGTAGAGATGCTCGCGCGGGGTGTCGCCAAAACTCATCTCCACCGGGGCGGACCAGTGGACCAAGTTGGTCGAGGTCGCCCGGCTGATGGTGCGATAGCCTGCGAAGCCCCCGCCAGTCCAGGTGCGGAAATACGCGGCGTAGCAGTGTTCCGCCTCCGACCAGAAGGCGACGTTTTGCGAATCAAAGGCACCTTCAGTAAGGATCGGCCCCTCGCGCCAGTGCCGCCAGCGCAGGCCATCCCCGGAAGCGAACACGTGCAGGCCGGAAGTCGAGGTCCCGGCCAGCGCCTTGAATCGTTCTTCGGATGGCACGCCGGGCCGGGCGTCGAGAAACGGAGCAAAGTTGTGGGAGAAGGGCGGCTGGCCAGCCAGCACGACGTTGTTGTCCATGCTCCCGCCTGCTTCAAACAAGCCGAGCTTGGGCTTGGTCCAGGCCAGGCCATCGGCGCTCTCGGCATAACAGGTGACTTCGTTGGTCGAGCCATCCGCCCCAGCTACCGGCAGCCCGCGATAGTACATCAGGAACCGCTTCGTATCCCGGAGCACCGTGACATAGCCGCAAAAGGCTCCCTCCCAGGGGGCGTCAAAGCGCAGGACCACCCCTGCGGGCTGTGGTTCGTGCAGTTTCAGGGTCGCCCCTTTGAGCCGGTCAACCAGCAGGTCATCCACGAACAGTTCCAGCCGCGAACCGATGTCCATGACCGGCGGGTTGGCTACGGCTGCTCCCGCCGCAGCGGCCCTGCCGAAGGTCATTCCCCACAAATGCAAGCACAGGACGAATGCGGCAGTTGGAAAGAAGCACCGATGTTTCATGGCTACGGCAGAAGATGCCCGCTGGAACCGCTGATTGAAAACCATTCGCCTAACAACGCTGGGGCGGGGGCACCTGGTCGGGCCGTTGCCCGGCGAGGTCCCCCCGGCCGGCTCCCAGGACATCGGCGGCGACGACCTGCCACCCCTCGCCCACGCGGCCAGCACACGCTGCCGGAGGCGATAAGGCGGTGGAAATAAATAAAGGTGGCAAGATGCCGCCGGGATTTTGGCGCCCAGCGAGGCGTGAACGAGGCGCATATCCGCAGCGATCTGCAACGAGTGAAAAACGAAGCTGGGCGGCAAAAGAACAAGGCAGGTTGCTACCTTTATTTATTTCCACCGCCTAAGCACGGCGATTCCGCCAATCTGGACCGCTCACTCGTTGATTCCCCAATGAGAGGTGGGCCGGAAGTCAAAAAGTCTCTCGATGACGGGCGTGAGGGTTGACTCACGGAACTGCATCGCTTGCAAGATGGAAGCCGAGTTCAGTTCCGCCATCACGGCCTCGGACGCCTTCGCCGCATCAGGCATGAGTTCCAGTTCGGCTGGGTCGGCAATTAACGCGTTCATCAGATCAAATGCGCCGCGCCGGTTGTCGTGCGGTGTTGGATTGGGCCAGTGGCACTCTTTTTGCAGAGGACAGCTTGGCCGCCACGGTCTCCACCTTTACAGCCTCGGGCCTCTGGGATGCAAGAAGCTGCGTTTCCGCTGCCAGCCAGAACTCCAAATCCCGCTCCTCCGGGCAGCCTGCTTTTTCCCAGAGCTGGAAAGCCAGGCGGGAGATTTCGTTTCGGTTCGCGGCAACTTCGGATGGACAATTCTTACTCATGGCACAATTATTAACATTTTTTAATCAAATACTGTGCAGTTTTAATCACATATATTCTCTGGTTCCAGCAACAATGGCACGGAATGTGTCGTCCAGGGGGGCACCGCTCCATTCAAGAGAAGCGCCTTGACCGGCAGCCTCGCGGGGGCTACAGGGTAAACCATGAAACTCTGCGGCTCGATGCTCGCCCTGCCGTTTTTTGCTGTTTGCGTGTCGGCCCTCGCGGCCTCTGCCGATTCGGTGCCGTCCCAACCGATAACGCAGGCGTCAACTGTGCGGAATAAACCAACTGATTGGAACCAGCAGGCGGCGGCAAAATACCTGGATGACCGGATGGATTTGTGGTTCGAGAAAGCAAGAAAGCTCCGAACCGGCCAGGGAAATACCTCGTGTGTTTCGTGCCACATGACCGTCCCGTATGCACTGGCCCGCCCGGCGCTGCGCAAAGCGGCAGGCGTGAGCCAGCCGACGCCCCAAGAAGCGAAGCTGCTCGACGAAACGCTTCGTCGGGTGGACACGTATGGCAGTCACGAACCGTTGTCCAAATCGCGGAGCAACCATGTCCATCACTTCAGAATTGAGAAGCCAGAGGATTTGGATGAGCAATTGTGCGGCTTCATCGAGCAGGCGTATCGGGTCGGTCAGCAGAAGCACTTGAAAAGCCACCCATGACATGTGATCAAAATGGAAGTCTCGCTGTGACAATAAAATTCTGATGGTAGAGCGGGGTGTCCGTCACGGCGATCTGGCAGCCTACGCCAATGGTCAATCCCAAGCGCCAGAACAGCGGTATCCGGCCAATGAGCAGACCGGGGGTGATGAAAAGCTGGTTTAGGCCGTCATGTTTGCCATTCGGCCAGTAAGTGTAGTTGGCCTCCACTTCCGGCCAGAGATATTTCATTACGTGATACTGGACCGCCGTGTTGAACAAAAGGGGTGTCCCGGTTCCAGTCCGCACAGCCCCATTGTCGGGTATGGATGTGCCCGCCCAGGGTGCTTTGAAAATCAAAATCCCCCCAACCCTTGCCAAATGCAATTGCTGGGCTGTAGGCGAAGTGATGCGACGTGGTGTTGTCGCTTCCGTTCGGCACGGTTAAACCCATGAAGGCCGTCACGATGTAATTGCCCGCCTGCTCGTTGGCAGAGAGCAGCCGGTATTTGAGCAGGAAACTCTCATCGGTCCATCCGTCCTTGCGCGGCGAAGTGGCCTGCGTCTGCCAGGAGGGAACCCCAGCGATGATTTCCACGTTCTGGGCAGGTATAAGCTCCAACCCCTTGCCGCCCCCGCCGCCGTAGCTGGTCAACCGATGCCCGCCAGGCAGATTCTCCCACATCTGGTCGTAGCGAAGCTCCTCCTCCAGCCGAGGCGTCACCGTCACCAGCGGCGCGACCCAATGCGGCTGCTCCGCCTGAATCTTCGACACACGCACAAACCAATCGCTGAAATAACCCACCACAGGGCAGGCTGGAGATGGGCTGGCTTGGCCGGTCGCCTTGGTGTCCTCAGCCCAACCGGGTGCCCCTGGGGTCAACAGCAGCAACGCCGTCAACACACCCGGCCTGGAAGCGATACTGTCTGCGAGAATCTCGGGAATTGCGGCCATGCTTAATGCGCTAAAATGGGAGGATGACCTTATCACATTCATAACGGGATTTGATTCGTTTGTCGCTTTGCGTGGACCATGACTGGCGATCTCGATACTCCACTCGATATATTCTGTCAAGTATAACGTTCACGAACGCCTGCGACGCTTTGCGGGCCGAGTTGGCCGAGCGCGAGGGCGCTCGCATTCATGTCAGTTGCCCACCAGGTTCCGAAGCCGCCGCCAGTGCCGCGCCATCGCGTTCAAACCGGCCTTCTCCATTTCCTGGTAACATTCCAGCACCTTGAGGCCGGTTTCAGTCAATTCGGTGCCGCCGCCCCTTTGCCCGCCGCGTGTCGCCAGCAGGAGCGGTTGTTTGAAGCATCGGTTCATCGTCTGGATCAGTGTCCAAGCCCGCATGTATGACATGCCCATGTGCTTGGCTGCCGCTGTAATCGAGCCGGTCATCTGGACCAATTTGAGCAGTTCAGCTTTTCCAGGCCCTACGGCTACATCGTCACCAACCCACACTCGAATGCGGGGCTGGATAGTGACATGGCGGGTTGATTTTGTTTTCATGGTCCAGGCGGACTTTACGCGAGCGTTGGCGGCAGACCAAGGTCCAAATCAATCACCCAGCGCGATGAAATACGCGCCCTTCCAGGCGCTGGTGAAGGAATTGGCGCCGGGACCTGAAGATGCGCATTTCTGAGTCGCTGTTCGCTGGCCATCTCAGGGCCACAGGCTAAGATTGGGGCGTGAATCTCGACCGGCAAGGTCTGGCCCGGCAGGCTGCCGCACTGGCAGCCACCCTGCTCAAGGCCATCCCGCTCATCCTCCGGGCCAAGAAAGGTCGGTGCCTGGTCTGCGCCCCCACGGGCCGCGCCGCCAAGCGCCGGTCGGAGACGACCGGGGTCGAGACCAAGACCATCCACCGGCTCCCGGAGGTCAACCCGGCTTCAGGCCCGTTCACGCGCAACGAGGCGCGACATGCTGGTTGTGGACGAGACTTCGATGGTCAATGTGCTGCTGATGAACAACCTGCTCCAGGCTAGCGAAATAGCCAGCGCCCACTCGGGCGCTGGCTCTGCGCACTCTCCTGCGCGGGGCTTCGCGGTGCTCAACAAGCCGCAAGCCTGACACAAACCAGGAGCGAACCGGAATTGGTGCAGATTGCGCCGTCCGCTTGTCCGGGGTGTTAGAACGCGCTTAATCCGGCCCGCCAGTCGAGTTTTATGGCCCAGTGGCCTGCGTCAAAGCGAACAGCTTCCTCAATACATGGCGCTCCGCTGGCGTCCAGGCCAAAGCGTAAAGGGCGGCGATTTCGGCCCGGCTCAACGCCCAGTTTGCTGGACCGTCCGAGTCCGCCTCTTTGATGTCGCCTGCCGTCCATTCGCGCCAGAAGTCCCTCAAAGCAGGGTGACGCCGAAGTTTGTTGAAGGGCTGCCGCTCGATTTCACGGACTGCCCGTTCAGAAATGCGCATAATTGCAGCGACCTCCTTCTGACTGAGAAGACCCAGCTCCCGTTCGGCGCTGCCAGGCCCGACACGTATTGTTGGCTTGGGCGGCTCGGCAGGTTGAGACTCCCGCTTGCGCTTGGCCTCGGCCTCACACTCCTGGGCCAGGGCCAGCGCCGATTGCCGGTCGCGCAGTCCGGTGCTCCGCCAAGCCTGGCGTCCAGTCTCCTCTCGGAAGGCGGCAACCCAGAGGCTGCCACGGCGCGGCAGGTGGATGCTCGCCTCGACTAAGGCTTCGATGTTCACCGGCCCATCGCTCTGAATCAGGATTTCAAAAAGTTCGTCTGGCCCCATGAAACTAACTACTCCGGCCAGAGAGGAGGCCAACGACCCCAGACCAGAGAGCGGCGGAAATTCAGGTCGGCCAGCCGGACGAGTGCGCCGTCAACCTCCGGCGACAGATGGGCGACAACGGCAAGGCCAGGCCGGTCGGCCAGAACCGGGCGCTGCTGCCCTGCGCGACACCAACTGCCGCCCGGAAGATCGCACACCTTCAGTTAGTGGCTTGGAACGTGCAAGCCACGCTGGCGGTGATGATGATGATGATGATGATGATGATGATGATGATGATGATGTCGCCGGAGAATAAGGCGTCTGAGGAGCGAGCAGAAAGCCAAAACTGCCAAACCAGCCAGACATGAAACGGCCAACGCGTCGAACGAGTTCGACAGCAATGATGCGGCCTTGCTCAGGTGGGAGTCAATGTGCTGCTGATGGTGTATGGTCTTCCCGCCCCCGAACTCAGACGAAAAGCTCAACCCCTTATCCTGCCTCGCGTCGGGCAGGGCAACTCCCAAAAACAGCAAAACGAAAGTGGCGAGGGCGACGGCAGCGGCCAAATCAAACGAAAGCTCGCGGGCCGCTTGGCGGCGGGACAGGAGTGGCGGCTTCATGCGTGGCACTTTAAGCACGGCGCACTGGGCGGTCAACCCTGGAGCCGCACCGACACCATGAAGGAACGCACTGCAAAATGGCCAGTGCCCCTTGACCGTGGAGCGGCCCTGGGCTACAAGGCGGTTATGAAAACCATCGTGCCTGCCCTTGCAGTGTTCTCGCTCGCCGCTTTTCTCGCGTCTGCCGATACGCCCTCCGCCGATCAAGTCCTGGCCCCGGCCAAGGTGCGAGCAGCCGCTGAGCAGAAGGCCATTTTTCTCCATTTCGGCGCTTCCTGGTGCGGCTGGTGCAAACGCCTGGATGCGTTTCTGGACCGGCCCGACATCAAGCCGGTCTTTGAAAAGTATTTCATCCCGGTGAAGCTCGTGGTCCAGGAAAACGACAAGAACAAAGGCTTGGAAAATCCGGGAGCCGACGCCCTGCTCAAGGACATCGGTGGTCCTGCGGGTCTGCCATACTCCGGGTTCCTGGACGCGAAGGGTGCCCTCATCGTAAACTCCAAGCACGACGGACAGAACATCGGCTATCCTGGGGAGCCGGGGGAAATCGACTGGTTCGCCCAGATGATGAAAAAGGCAGCGCCCAAGATGTCGAAGGAAGACTTGAAGACCATCGAGACGGCGCTCAGGAATTTCAAGAAGCCGTGAACCTCGACCGGCAAGAACTGGCCCGGCAGGCTGCTGCTCTGGCGGCGCAGGGCGTCTATGTTGGCACGTCCTCATGGAAATACGAGGGCTGGTGCGGGACACTCTACGACCGCAGCCGCTACGAATACCGGGGCAAGTTCGCCGAGACCCGATTCAAGCGCGACTGCCTGGCGGAATATGCGGAGGTCTTCAAGACGGTCTGCGTCGATGCCGCCTACTACACCTTCCCCAGCCAGCGGTATCTGGAGGGCATGGTCGGCCAGACGCCGGACAACTTTGTCTTCGTCAACAACCGGCTGGAAGGGAACGCGATTTCCACCATCGCCGCCATGGTTGAGTCTGGCTGATGCCTGCCCGTGCCTCACGGCCAGCGCAGGCGGTAGAACCGGGCTGGATAATTCGTCCACTGCGGATCGCTGAAATAGGCCGAGCCGCTGGTGAGCGTGTTCGTGGCCAGAGGCATCCAGGCGGGATTGGCGAGATTGGTGTTGGCTTCCACGACGACGGTCATGCCGCCGGCCCAGTTAATGGTGAACCCGAATTGATTGGTCCGAAGACCGAAGCTGGCATCGCCTGTCTGCACGTGCGGCCTCCACAACGAGGTTCGACAACTCCCAAGCGTCGGCCCCCAGCCCGTGGTGCTAGGCAAGTAGTAAACGACTGCGGTGCCCGGTGAATACCCAGAACTCCCGCCGAAATCGAATACATGCTGCCCCACGTCGGGAGGATTGCCCTCGAAATAGATGCCAGTCAGGCTGGGGCAGTTGGCGAAGGCATAGTCCCCGATATTGGTAACACCGCTCGGGAGGGTGACGCCCGTCAGGCTGCCGCACCAGAAAAACCCGTAGGCTGCGATGCTTGTGGCGCTGCTGGGGATCGCGTAACTCCCGGCTTTGCCGCCTGGATACACCAAGAGCGTGGTCTGCGGCTTGTCGAAGAAGACCCCATCTACGCTGGAAAAGACCGGGTTCAAAGCATCCACCGTGATCGCTCTTAACCTCGTGCAGGCTGAGAACGCCTGGTCCCCGATGCTGCTAACGCTACTGGGAATCGTGACACTACTTAGGTTGTAGCAGTCGTAGAATGCGCCGTTGCCGATTGTCGTGACGCCGTTGGGAATGGCGATGTTGGTCAGGCTGGTGCAGCCTTGGAACGCATTGTTGCCGATCCACGTGACCCCGTTTGAGAGTGCGACGCTGATTAGCGTGTAGCAGTTGTCGAACGCACCGGCCCCGATGCTGGCGACGCTGCCGGGAATTGTCACGCTCACCAGTCTTGTGCAGCTACCGAACGCATTGGTCCCGATCCTCGTGATGCCGCTGGGGATAACGATGTTGGTTAGGCTGGAGCAGTGATCAAACTCGTTGTCCCCAATGGTAGTGGCCCCGCCCGGGACCGTGAAGCTGGATAAGTTGCTGCACTGAGCAAACAGAGCGGTCCCGTCGTTGGTCACACTGTTGGGGATCGTCACGGTGGGGAGGCTTTGGCATAAACAAAATGCACCATCCCCGATGCTGGTCACGCTGTCGGGGATGACGACATTTGTCAGATGGGTGCAGGCGTAAAAAGCACAGGCTCCGATGCTGCTGACGCTGTTGGGTATGGTGACCCTGGACAGTGACAGGCAGTTCCCGAACGCGTTGTCGTCAATGCTGGAAACGCCGCTCGGGATCGTAATGCTGGTCAGGCTAGTGCAGGCCCAGAACTCAGCGTCCGCGATGTGGGTGATGCCATTAGGGAGCGTCACGTTCGTCAGGCACTCGCAGTAGTCAAACGCCCCGATCCCGATGGTGGTCACACTATCAGGGATCGTAACGCTGGTCACGCAAGAATTGAGGAATGCACAGTAGCCGATGGCAACAACGGGCAGGCCGTTGATGGTATTGGGGATCGTAACTCCGCGGTCAGCGCCGATGTAGTTCGTGATGATGACCGTGCCGTTAGTGGTTGTGTAGCCGAATTGGACCTGAGCCGCGGTGGGCAATGCCGAGACCACGAGCAGTGATAGCAGGCGCCAAGCGTGGCCTCTCCGCAGATATGCAGCCACGACCTTCGGGCAGGTCCTTGTCGTAGTGGAGGCTCCAGTCTTCATGGTCTTCCGCTTTGCACTGATAGCTGGAGGATAGCAGGAATGCTGGCCGACGCGCAACCGGATTCCACGAGATCCGACGACGAGCAAGCGGCCCTCGCCCATCCGGCCAGCACACTCTGCCGGAGGCCCTGCGAGACGCGTTTCGTGGCCGGCAGAGATAAAGGCGGCCGGCCACAACGCCGGGGCCGTCCTGGGCGCTTCCAGCCGTGCAGTAGCCCTACGACTCCAACTTACATCTTCGCTCTTGGGCCAGAACGCCGCCGAAACCATGACGATCGTGTCCACTACGATTGTCACGCTTTGCGCCTCCGCTGTTCAGCCCGGTATTTCTTGATCTCGTCCTGGATTTGAGCCTCGTCCTCGGCGGTGATGGGCCGCATCCGGCGTCCTTCGTCGAGAGTCTTGAATACTGCTGCCAGCTCGGCTTCGGTCGGCTCCGGCACTGGCGTAACGTAGAAGCCCTCGCCGACCTCGGTGATCCGCAAGGAGGTTCCTGGCCGTATGCGCTTGCGCTCGCACATGGCCTTGGGCAACACCACTTGGCGCTTGGTGGTCACTGTAATCGTCGTCGTCACACTCGTAAGATTATCCTACGCTTTGATTTGGTCAAGCTCAGGACGCCGCAGCAGCGGCCTTCCGCCGCCCAGCTCCGCGCAATCTGCTGGGCGCGGGTCGGCCAGCCGGACGAGCGCGCTGTCCACCTCCGGCGACCGATGGGCGACGATGGCAAGGCCAGGCCGGTCGGCCAGAACACATCTTAGAAATCCAGGAGGTGCAAGACATCCTCGATGACGCCCTCCTTGGTCACCAGTTTAGGTTCAGTGCCCTCTTTGCCAAAGACCAGGAACTGCTTCTTGGCCTTGATCGGCAGCGTGAGTTGGTAGGGCCGGCATCGCGGGATGGCGGCCACCGCCCGCTTGGCGCCTTCGTAGAGCGCCTGGCGCGTCTCGGCAAAGGGATACAGCACGGCGGCCTCGCGCCCGATCCCCTTTTTCACGGCAACGGTGATGCAGCCTTCACCGAAGAATTGTCGTGCCTCCCGGCAAGTCGCCTCATCGCCCGTCACCATGATCGGCGGCACGCCGTAATGGCCCGCAATCGCAGCGACCTGGGCCAGCTCCCCTGATTCAACCCCGTTATACCAATAGCGGTTCTCCGTTTTCGAGGACTGCGTGTGGTTGAGGACGCCGTTGGGCGTGCCCATCATCGCGTGAAAGCCGAGGAATACCAGGCCCGCGTAGCTCTTGTCCACACCCCACATCTCAGGTTTGGGCTTGCCCGTGGCGTATTTCGCCCCAGGCTCCATCAGGTGCGGAATGACCGCCTGCGAGCCGTGGCCGTCATACACCAGGATTTCAGTTGCCCCGCCGTCGCGCAGCCCGCGCACCACGGCGGCGAGGTCGCCCATGAAATACTCCCTCGCCTCTCGGTTCAGTGGCGTGCCCGGCTCGCGAGTCTGCTCGAACTTGAAAACCCCGCTGGCGCCCTCTAGATCGGTGTTGACGTAGATCTTGAGCTGCGCGGCAGCCGGGTTGGCCCCGGCAAAGGCCGCCAGCACGACCATGAGAGAATACCACCCGGACAATGACCGGGCGAACACCAGCGGCCCTCCGTAACCTGGCGGCGGTCTCCTTGACAACAGGGTTTGGTTTCTTGGCGCGGAACGTGCAGAAGAGGATTGTTTTCCTGACCCATTCATGAAGACCTCTTAAGATGGTGTCCGTGGAAGAGGCGATTCTCTTCGTGGTTTGTCTCCGGTTATTTTGGCTCGGTCTTGCCGATCGTCACCTGTCGCCGCGAGAGCGTTGGACTCCATCGTTGACCGTCGCAGGACGCTTTCGCAGTTAACTGATGCTGACCCTCGCCAGATGGCGCGGCCAGTTCAAAATCGCAATTCGACCTGCCTGCCGCCGGCACTTCAAACGCTTGCTCCGTTTGTGAGACGACTTTGCCGCCGCGCGCCGCTTGCCACTCGAGCGTCAGCCGGCCTCGCAACGGCGCTTGCGTGTCGTTGACGAGCATCACGCGATACGAACGCTTCGCGCCGGCCGCCAGCGCCGGCTGCCAAAAATCGAGATAGACGCCGAGTGGCTTGAAGGCCTCGCGCATGTAGTCCTCAAAATGAGGCTCCAGTTTCAGCGCGGCAACGTCGCGGAAGTTGTCGCACGTGAAGGCGTGCGGCAAGTCGCCGTCGAGGTAGGCCAGATACATCACGGCGGCGTACCGCCGCTGCGCCCGCCAAAACTCCGTCAGGCCCCCGAGCAGATAGCCGTTGAGCGCAAACCGCTGCTGCGGCGTCGCGTTCGGGCCGAGGAGGTGGTCATAGACTTTCTGGGTGAGATGCGTCGGCGTGCCGTTGCGGTGCAGCCAGAGCCAGTCGTATTCGTTGATGAGCGCGGCGTGCTCGGCCTGCGCCGCCGCCGGGGCCGGCCAGCAGCCGGCGGGCAGGCCCTGTTGGGCCGCGTCCTCCAGGTCGCTCATCTGGAAAAACGGCGGCTGATTGCCGAACGCATGATTGATGAACTTGTAAGGGTGAACCTCGTAGGGATCGTCCGGCGCGTCCGGCGCCATGTAGCCGTTCTCCCACGGCCGGCCGGAGAGATCGAGGCCGCGCACGGCCGGCACCAGTTTGCGGAGGAAATCCCAATGGGTCTCGTTGGAAGCGTCCCAGATGACGACGCTGGGATGGTTCCAGTTGTCGCGCATGAACTCGCGCACCTGTTCGGCGATGTCGTCCTGCTTCCACAACTGATGGCGCAGTTGCTTCGTGCGCGTCGCCTCACGGTCGCTCCAAATCGGAAACTCCCATTGAAGGAGCAGCCCGGCTTCGTCGGCAATGTCGAGCCATTGTTGCGGCGCGGGGCCGATGCAGATGCGGAACGCGTTCCAGTTCATCCGGCGCGGAATATCGGCGAGGAATTTCCTCGCCCAGGCCTCGTTCCACGGCAGCCCGCCGCTCTGCGGGTCGCCGAAGAACCGGTGCAGCGTGATGCTGGCGCCGCGCAGGTAACAAACCTTGCCATTGAGCATCGGCAGCCGCGTGGCGTGGTCGAAGCCAAACTCGCGCATCCCAAACCGGGTCGAGCGCGTGTCGCCGCCGGTGCTCGTTTCCAGCAAATAGAGGAAGGGATTGTCGGGCGACCAGAGCGCCGCGTTGGGCACCGGCACGGTTTGGGTGATCGTCTTCTCCTCGCCGGCGGCCAGTTGGATTTGCCGACGCTCCGGCGCTCCGGCGGGTCGCTTGCCCTTCCACGGGCTGACTTGCTGGGCCAGTTCCACCGCGCGGGCCGCGCCGAAATTCTTCAGCCGCGTCTGCACGACGATCTCGCTGCTGGCGATGCGGGGCGCGACCTGGACGTCCTCGATGACCGGGTTGTCGGCGAACCGCACCTCGACGTGGTCGTAAATGCCGGGCGTCCACGGGCCTTTCTCGCCGTCGCTGCCCCAGAATGCCCAGTCGGGCATCGCCCCCGGATGCGCGCCGATGCGGATGACCAGCCGGTTGTCGCCGCTCCAGTTCATCGCGCCGGTGACATCGAACCGGCCCGCCGTGAAGCAGCCCGAGTGCTCGCCAATCTTTTGCCCGTTGAGCCATACAGCCGTGCCGAACTGCGCCTTGTTCACGACCAGCGTGGCGTGCTCGCGGCGGACCGGCGCGCGAAACGTGCGTTCATACCAGAGGAAATTTCGGGTCTGCCGCGTGCGGCCGGTGCCCTCGCACGGCCCCTGCAGCAAGCCGTGGCTCTGCATCGTAAACACAAACTCGTGCGTCTCATATTGGTCCACGTCCGGAAACGCCGGCCGCGCCTCGTGCGCCAGCCCCGGCACCGGGACTTTATGTGAGAACGACGCCGGCATCGCGTCCGGCGCGACGCCCTCCTCGATAAGCCAGGTGCCGTCCAGGGGCACGACCTCGGCGGCGGCGAGCGCGCCGATGAAAAAAACTGTTGCCAGTGAAAACCAAAGGTTCCGAGAGAAATATAGTTTGGGCGGTTTCATACGGCTAAAGCCGACTACACCGGGCAGCATAATTGATCGCTCCTGAATTTGGACAGGAGGAAACGGAGCAAACGGAGAACGGAGACCTCCGTTTCCTCCGTTTCCTCCTGTTCACCATTAGATTCCACCGGCTATCCCAGATCAATCAGTACCGCGCTGGTGTTCTGGTGTTTCCTCTCGACCGAGCCATGACTCCGGCCCGAAAGCAGGTTCTGCAATAGGCGGTTGTGTTCGGCCTTGTTGTACTGCTCCCCAGATAACTCCTTTCGAAGCATGACGAAGTAGTCCGCCACGGCGGCTTCAACTTCCTCGCGTGACCAGGCCTCGGGCATATTCAAGCTGCTCCCAATCCGGCCAACATCTCACAGCATTTTGGGTCTCTTGGCAAGCTCCGCTGAGCTTTGTTCGAGCTGTGGTTTTCGTTTGAGTTCAGGCGGGCGGTGCAGCATGTGCTCAGCTCGGTGGACTGGATCTCTCCCATCACAATCGTGCCGAGGCATTGCCCCATGGATCGCGCATTCAGCGCTCGGAACGGTCTTGGGTGGCCAGCCACCCAGGGTGGGAGTCGCTTCGCTCCTTTGCCCGGGGCTGGCACGAGTCAGTAGGTCATTCGCCGGCTTGCGCGATGATCCGCGCCACGAATGCAGGATCGAGGTGAAAGCCACTGTTTGAAAGTTGAGTTAACAGCGGACGCACCAGCGGCAAACGTCCTGCCTGCTTAGCTGACGGATGAGTCACTGACAGCTCTGGGCATGGGCCAGGTCCTCGGTTAAATCGGCCTCGCAATAGTGGCGGGGGATTTGGCGTTTGCTCAGCAGTTCCTCCCACTCCCAACGCGTCAAGCGGGCCAGGGCGCAAGCTTTGCCCGAGGACAGCAAATTCTGCGCGTAAAGGGCCAGCGCCATCTCCAACCGCAAGCGCTCTTCGATCTCCTGGGGCGGTACTCGGACGCATTGAACAATTTCGGCCGGGATTTCCAACGTCACACTCATGCCCGGAAACTAACCTTTGGGCGGACCGGAAGCAAGCGCTGACGGGCGGGTAGCCACGATCCCCGGCTGAATCGCGCTTTCAGCGCTCGGAACGGTCTCTGGTGGCCGGTCACCCAGGGCGGCAGTCGCTTTGCTCCTTTGCCCTGGTATGGGTCAGGCCGTTGGCCTGGGAGATTGCTGATCGCATCGCCTGCCGGTATTCACGGCTTGCCGCCAGCCGCTCCGTGTCAATAATAACGCTCGATGAATCACACATACGGATCCCGCCTATTCGGAGCATGGCTGTTGCTCATTGTCAATGGCGTCTGCACTGCGGGCACGGCGGCCGAACCTGAGGGCGTCACGGTAGCGGGAGCCACCGAAGGCCCCGGCGACCCGCTCACACTTTGGCACCGCCAGCCGGCCGCACGTTGGGCCGAGGCGTCTCTGATTGGAAACGGACGCCTCGGCGGCATGGTCTGGGGCGGCGTAACGCGCGAGCGCATTGACCTCAACGAAGACACGCTCTGGTCCGGGGAGCCTTACGACAACCTCAACCCTCGCGGATTGCAGGCGCTGCCGGAAATCCGCCGGTTGCTGCGCGAGGGCAATAACAAGGAGGCCCAACGGCTGGTCGAGCGCGACATGAACGGCAAGTACAACCGATCGAATGCCACCTGCCCTTGGTGGACCTGACGGAACAACTGAGCGTGGACGGCGCCCACATCGCCCGGGGCCTTTACGGCGTGCGGGGTTGGGTTGCCCACCACAACACCGACATCTGGCGGCAGGCAGGCCCGGTCAGCGGCAGCGCGCTCTGGAGCATCTTCCAGGTGGGCAGCGCGTGGCTGTGCCAGCACCTGTGGGAGCATTACGCCTTTTCGGGCGACACCAATTACCTGCGCCGCGCCTGGCCGACGATGCGGGGCGCGGCCCGGTTTTACCTGGATTACCTGGTCGAGGAACCGTCGCACGGCTGGCTTGTCACCGGGCCGGACACGAACTTTGAGAATGCCTTTCGCAAACCCAATGGCGAGACCGGTTGCGTCTGCCTCGGGCCAACCGGGAGCATGGAAATGGTGCGCGAGCTGTTGCAGAACTGCGCCCAAGCGGCCCGGATTCTCGGCACGGATGCGGACCTGCGCGCGGAGATCGAGAAGACCCTGCCGCGCCTGCCGCCCCTGCGGGTCAGTCCGACGACCGGCGAATTGCAGGAATGGCTGGAGGATTGGCAGCGCACCGCAGAGTGCCAGGTGCTCTCGAGTTGGGGCGCGGTCTGCGGCACCCAGATCACACCCCGCGGCACCCCGGAGTTGGCGGCGGCTCTGCGCCGGATTTTCGACCGGGCGCAGTGGTGGAAGCGCGGCCTGGTGGGAAGCTGGCAGGGCGCGTTCCAGGCCAATACATAGAGCCTGTCCCAATAGAGGAAGGCCTTGCGGAGCGGGGCTGGGATCGATGCGGGCCTGATTTAAACCCGCAGGAATCGGCACGGCGACACTGAAAAGGCCCGCTATAATGGCTTTGTCGAGGCCCGCCGGCGGGTGGTGGGCGCGGGCCCGTTGGGCCGAACCAAATGGAGTTCGCCACGGTCCAGCAGTTCCCATTGGACGCGTTCACCGCCTTCCAGACCAATCGCCGCGGCTAGGGCCAATGGAAAGCTGACATAAAATCGGGGCTGTTTTCCCTTGGAACGCATCTCCTGGATTTTCAATGGATAGGTTGCTTGCATTTTTTGCAAAATAGTTCTTGCCTTTTGTGGGCTAGAGTATAATCTAGCCTCATGCCGGCTGCCAATATCATTCCGTTCGAACTGCCACTGCCCCAAATCCTGCCCACCATCGAGGGCAATGTTGATTACCGCGACTTGCGCGACCAACTCCTGCGCATCGACGGCCTGCTGGTGCAGAGCCCCTTGGAAACGCAGATGCTCGAGGCGGACCTCCAACGCTGGCTGGCCGGCCAAAAGCGCGTCAGCGCCAAGGCCCAACAAAAGCACCAGTTCCACGCCCGGCGCGCCCTGCGCTGCAATACCGCCCGGCTCCTCCTCAAAGAGCACTACCGCCGCTTTGCCGCCCGCCTCGCCGACAGTCCTCTCTTGCAGTACTTCTGCGGCATCAGCGAGGTTGACCGCGTGGTCGTGCCCAGCAAAAGCACCCTCCAACGCTACTTCACCTGGTGGCCGGAAGCCGAGGTGCGGGAGTTGATCCACAAGCTCCTGGTCCAGGGTGCCCAGGCGCCGGAGCGACTGGACTTGGCCCAGCCGCTGGATTTGGAAAGCGCCTATCTGGACTCCACCTGCCTGTGCGCCCACATCCATTACCCCGTGGACTGGGTGCTGCTGCGCGATGCCACCCGCACCTTGATGGGCTCGGTCCGGCTCATCCGCGACCAGGGGCTCAAGCACCGCATGGAGGAGCCGGAGAGCTTCATCAGCCGCATCAATGGGCTGTGCATTAAAATGACCCATGCCTGGCGCCGGCAGGATCAAGTGCAGAGCCGGCGCCTACGCAAACAAACCCTCCGGCAAATGGACCGCCTGGTCGGCACGGTCCGCCATCACGCCCGCCGCTACCGGGAGTTGCTCGACACGCACTGGGAGCAAACCCAGTGGACTCGCCCCCAAGCTGAGCAGGTGCTCGGGCGCATGGACCAGGTCCTGGAGCAATTGCCCAAGGCCCGCCAACAGGCCCGCCAGCGCATCTTGAAGGGCCAACTCGTGCCCAATGAAGAAAAGATCCTCAGCCTCTATGAAGCGGACGTCCACGTCGTTGTGCGCAAAAAAGCCGGGGCCGAAGTGGAGTTCGGCAACACCCTCTTTCTAGCCGAGAATCCCCAAGGCTTGATCCTGGATTGGGAGTTGTTCCGCGAGAGTGCTCCGGCCGACGCCGCCCTGTTGCCGCGCACAGTGGGACGCATGCAAGAAGCCTATGCGCCAGGCCCCAAGGCGCTGGGGGGTGACCGGGGGTTCGATAGCGAACTCAACCGCTTCGGTTTGAACGAAGAAAAGATCTTCAACGCGATCTGTCCCCGTTCACCCGGGCAGCTCCGACAGCGGAACCGTTCCTGGAAATTCAAGCGCATGCAGCGGCGCCGGGCGCAAACCGAAGGCCGCATCGGCATTGTGAAGAATGTCTTCCTGGGTGGGCGGATGCGCTGCAAAGGCTTTGAACACCGGGAGTTGACCGTGACCTGGACGGTGTTGGTGCACAACCTGTGGGTGCTAGCGCGGCTGCCGCGATTGGAGAAAGCCGAAGCTGCCCGCCGGGCGGCCTGAGGGCCGCCCGGCCGATTTTCCAAACACAAGACCGGGGACGTGGTGTGTACCGGCGCGACCGGTTTTGCGCAAATACGGAGGGAAGAGATGATCCCAGTCCACTTTGTTTGATGGTGGCGCCGTCATGGATCAGCGAATGTAATGGCACTGCCAAAACTCGCCCTTTTGGGACAGGCTCTACATACGCCCGGCTCGGCGACGGGGACGCCGCATTGGCGGTCCTGGACACGCACCTGCAGCGGAGCGTTAATCCGAATCTGACGGCGCACTTCAACAACGCGGGCGCAGAGTTTGAGATCGACGGCAACCTCGGGCAGACCGCTGCCATCGGCGAAATGCTGCTGCAATCGCACGCAGGGGAAATCGAACTCCTGCCCGCTCTGCCGAAGACCTGGACAGCCGGCAAAGCCTCCGGTCTGCGGGCGCGCGGCGGGTTCACCGTGGACCTTGAATGGAAGGACAACCGAGTCACGAACTTCCGGATCACGTCTGCCAGCCCGCGGTCGGCCAGAGTGCGCGTCAACGGCGAGGTCAGAACGGTGATGGCGGAATGACCGCCTCGCCACGATCTTAAACTCTTCCCTCACCGAGCCCGTTTTTCGTCAGGTACCCGTAGCTCTCCTTGAGCGCGACGAAGATGTCGGTGGCGCAGGTGTCAAACTCGACGATCAACCATTCGACATGGTCCCGGGACGCGCCGATGAGCGGGTTGATTCAATCCACCAGGGAGCGGGGTTTGGCTTCGCCTCCCAGAGCGGCGCCAGCCAAAGCCAGGACCCCGCAATTGAGAGAGATCCACAGGCCCTGGGTCCCCTCCGAGGAGGTAGAGTGCGAGCGTGACCAACTCGTGGTTCGCGAACCTGTTCTTGGAAGATCGGTTCATTTAAGCCACCCGATCTTGATTTCCTTCTCGACCGCCTTGAACTCCGGGTCGCCGGTGACGAGCTCGGCCTTGTGCTTCTTGGCCAGCGCGGCGGCGAAGGCGTCGGCGAGGCTGAGGCTGAAGCGCGATTTGAAGTCCGCCGCCACGTCCGCCAGTTCGCGGTCCGCCGGGTGGAATTCGATAGGCAGGGCGATAAGGATTTTGGCGGCTTGGGCCCAGGCGTCCGCGCCGTCCTTGCGCAGGATCATGTATTTGGCCTCTGCGTAGTTCACCTCGGTCATGTGGACGGGCTTGTCCGTCTTGGTCGCTTTCTGGAGGCATTCCTTGATCGGCACGCCTGCCGGCTCGCCCCGGAAGTAGGCAATGAGGGCAAAGCTATCGAGAACCGTGCCGGGCATACCTGGCTTCCTCCTTATCGCGCTCGTCGCGTTTGTGCTCGGCCCATTCCTGTGCCAGCGGCTTGCCGCCGCCCCTGCGCTTGAGCAGGCCAAAGCCGCGCTCGATCATGGCCGTCGTCACCGGTTTGAGCAGGATGCCCTCGTCGGTGGCGGTGACGATGGCGCGGGTGCCATCCTCGATTTGATAGAGTTTGCGGAACCGCAACGGAATGACCACTTGGCCCTTGGTGGTGAACCGGACGGTATCGGCCTGTGCTGTCGTATTCACAGAATAGAGTATGACATATTTAAAAAGTCCGTCAACAACTATTTTGAAGGAGTTTTCGGCAAAGTCGGAGGACTAAGCTGCACTTTGGGGTGATCACTACGGCCGGAGGGCGGAAGCTCGCGGGTTGGCCGGAGGCACAGGTCAAGACCATCGCCGCCCTGCACGCCCAAAGAAGCGGCAGCGTCCCAAGAGACCGGTATCGCATAGGCCGATTGAACACGAACCCTGCCGGCTGCGGCAAGCGCACCGTGGTGCGAAGCGCGGCAGAAGGCCATCGCGGGGCCTTGCTTTGCGACAGGTCGAGCACCACTGCGATGTGCTGCCAACCACCGGGCCTCAATACGCGCGGGACCTTCACATGTCATCGAGGTGAACGCGAGCCTTCGCGACCACCTGGGCGATTTTCTCGGCGGGTTCCTCGCCATGCACGAAAGGGGTCATCCAGCCGTGATAACCAATCGCGGCCAGGGCCTGCAGCCAGGGTTTGAAATCCCTGGGACCATGGCCTGGCAACTGGTCGAAACCGTTCCCCTTCTGCCAGGCATGAAATTCTTGAGTTGGCAGCGGGGCGGCTTTGGAATAGAACACGCAAAAACACCGAAAAATGAGCGCGTCAATAAACAAGTCTCCCTTTCTTGCCGGGAGAAGGTATGACATTGTGGCTGAGTGGAAGCGCCGCACGACCTGGCGCGCGATATGGCTGGACATCGGAGCCCCACCCCCATGGACATCGCGCACGGCTTCGAGCAACTGCTGCGGCGGACTGGACTTGAGCAAATAGCCGCTGGCCCCGGCTTTCAAGGCCCGAAAAATGCGCTCGCTATCTTCATAAACGGTCACCATCACGATTTGCAATGAACAGGAGGAAACGGAGGAAACGGAGAACGGTATGTCTGCGTTCTCTCTGTTTCCTCCTGTTTTAATTCAGGTGCAATCATTTATGGCGCCCGGTATAAATTCACAAAACAGTTTATGAAAAGAGTATTGGTCTTGTTGTTGTTCTTCGCGTACAGCGGCGTGGGGCAAGCGCAACCGGCCGGCTTTCTCCGGGCACAGGCGGGGCGGATCGTGAACGGCCGGGGACAGGAGATCATCTTGCGCGGCATGGGACTTGGCGGCTGGATGCTGCAGGAAGGCTACATGCTCGGCATCAACCGCGAGGGCACCCAGCATTCGATCAAGGCGCGGATCACCGATTTGGTGGGCAAGGAGGATTGCGAGAAGTTCTACCAGCTCTGGCGGCAAAACCACATGACCCGGGCGGACGTGGAGCTCCTGGCCAAGTCGGGCTTCAACAGCATCCGCCTGCCGATGCACTACAACCTGTTCACGCTGCCGTTTGAAGAGGAGCCGGTCAAAGGCGGCAACACCTGGCTCGAAACGGGCTTTGCCATGATCGACAACCTGCTGGCCTGGTCCAAGGCGAACCGGATGTATTTGATTTTAGACCTGCACGCCGCCCCCGGCGGCCAAGGCAGGGACGCCAACATCTCCGATTACGATCCGGCCAAACCCTCGTTGTGGGAGAGTGACTTGAACCGGCAAAAGACCATCGCGCTTTGGCGCAAACTGGCCGAGCGCTATGCCAAGGAGCCGTGGATCGGCGGGTATGATTTGCTCAACGAACCCAACTGGACCTTCGAAGGCAAGGACAAGAACGGCAAAGAGGATACCCAGAACAAGCCGCTCTGGGAACTCTACCAGGCCATTGGCAAGGCGGTCCGGGAAGTCGATACCAACCACATCGTCATCATCGAGGGCAACGGCTGGGGCAACAACTACAATGGATTTCCGGGCCCGTGGGACCCGAACATGGTCCTGAGCTTTCACAAATACTGGAACCCCAACACCCAGGAAGCCATCGCGCGCTTCCTTGCGCTCCGGGAAAAGCACCGCATTCCGCTGTGGCTCGGCGAAAGCGGCGAAAACAACGACCAGTGGTTTCGCGACTGCGTGGCCCTGGTCGAGAAGAACCATATTGGCTGGGCGTGGTGGCCGCACAAGAAGGTGAGCTCCGGGTCTTGCACGCTCACAATTCGGCGTCCCGATGATTTCCGGAAGGTCGTTGAGTATTGGAACCGAGGCGGCGAGCGGCCTTCCCGCGAAATCGCGGCCAGAGCCTTGTTCGAATTGGCCGAAAACGCCAAAGCCGAGAACTGCCGCTTCAACACGAACGTGGTGCGGGCGCTGATCCCGCCTGGCTCGGAGACGTCCGCCAAGCCCGCCGGCCGGCGGGGGGAGATGACCCTCTGGTATCGCCAACCGGCCGTCAAGTGGCTGGAGGCGCTGCCCCTGGGCAACGGGCTAACCGCCGCCATGGTTTTTGGCGGAACCAAAACGGAGCGCATCGCCCTGAACAATTCGAGCTTCTGGTCCGGAAAGCCGCATGATTACGACGACCCGGATGCGGGCAAGTATTTCGAACAGATCAAAGCCCTGATGGCGGAGCAGAAATTCCAAGAGGCTGAGAAAATGGTTGACGACCATTTCTGGGGCATCCCCAAGGGCCAGCAGGCCTATCAGCCCATCGGCGATTTGTCGCTCTCGTTCGACGGCGTGGGTGAGGTTGCCGATTATCGCCGCGAGTTGGACATGGAAACTGGCGTCGCCACTGTCACCTATCGCTCCGGCGGCGTATCGGTACACCCGCCAGACTTCCATCTCCTACCCGGACCGCGTGCTGGTGGTGCGCATCTCGGCGGACAAGCCCGGCTCCGTCTCGGTCGAGGCGCGGTTCAAGAGTCCCGCCCAATTTGTGGACAAAATCACCGCCACTGCCGGCGAGTTGGTCCTGAACGGAACGTGGAGGAGGCCGGGCTCGGGAACGAACTGGCTGATCGCACCGGTCGAAGGAACGGGCCTTCGCTTTGAAGCCGCCATGACGGCGCGCGCCGAAGGCGGCCAATCGGAGGCCACTGCAGACAGCGTGCGCATCCAGAAGGCGGACGCTGTCACGTTGATTCTCACCACGGCGACCAGCTACATCAATTACCACGACATCAGCGGCGATCCAGCCGCCCAGTGCCGGAAGATTCTGGCGGACTGCGCCGGCAAGGATTACGCGAGCCTTCGCAGCCGCCATGAGGGGGATTTCCGCGGATTGATGGGGCGCGTTCATCTGCACGTTGGCGACGCGGCGCAAAACGACAAGCCTATTGACGAGCGGCTCGCCGCAGTGAAGGCGGGAACGCGCGATCCGAACCTGGAGGCTTTGGTGTTCGAGCTCGGCCGTTACATTTTGGCGGCCAGC
Organism: uncultured bacterium; assembly: GCA_963749495.1. GTDB lineage: Bacteria > Verrucomicrobiota > Verrucomicrobiia > Limisphaerales > UBA8199 > CAVQND01. The sequence goes on along the minus strand of CAVVMW010000004.1, from coordinate 772,997 downwards.
AGCCGCGCCGGCGGCCAGCCGGCCAACTTGCAGGGCATCTGGGATGAAGACGTTCTTCCGCCTTGGGGCAGCAAATACACCATCAACATCAACACCGAGATGAACTACTGGCCCGCCGAGGTCTGCAACCTGCCGGAATGCGCCCAGCCTTTGTTCGACATGATTCAGGACATTTCCGAAACGGGCGCCAGGACGGCGAAGGTCTATTACGGCGTGGACGGCTGGGTCACCCATCACAACATCGATCTCTGGCGTGGCACCGCGCCGGTGGACGCGGCCCGGTTCGGCATGTGGCCGGTCGGCGGCGCCTGGCTGTGCCAGAGCATCTGGGAGCACTACGCCTTTGGCGGGGACGTGGATTTTCTCAGGAACTATTATCCGGCGATGAGAGATTGCGCCAGGTTCCTGCTGAACATAATGATCGTCGAGCCCAAGCACCATTGGCTGGTCACGCCGTTCTCCATGTCGCCGGGGCACGGCTATTTCGACGCCAATGGCAAGCCCGCCGTCCTGTCACCCTCGCCAACGATGGATGTCGCCATCATGCGCGAGTTGTTCCCGCATTGCATCGAGGCCGGCAGACTCCTGGGCGTGGACGCTGACTTCCGGGCCAAACTGGAAGACGCGCTGACGAAGATTCCGCCCTATCAGATCGGCAGCTCCGGATTCGTCCAGGAATGGATCGAAGACTGGAAGACAGGTCCGCAAGGGCACAACGTCTCGCCAAATTTCGCCTTCTATCCCGGATGCTCCATTACGTTGCGCGGCAATCCGGACTTTGCCGCCGCTTACCAAAAATGGATGGAAGCTCACCGGCCGGGCGGCGGGTTCATCGTCTCGTGGGGCATCGCCATGTGGGCTCGGTTGGAGCGTGGCGACCATGTTGCCAAATGCATCGAAACCCACATGGGACGGTGCCCAGCCCCCAACTTGCACAATGCCGGCGCCAACCAGTCCGACGCCAGCTTCGGTTTTGCGGCGGCGGTGGCGGAGGCGTTGGTGCAGAGCCATGCCGGGGAAATCAGCTTGCTGCCCGCGTTGCCCGCTGGTTGGGACGACGGCTCAGTCTCCGGCCTGCGCGCCCGCCGCGAGTATGACGTGAGCGTGCAATGGAAGGGCAGCAAATTGCAGACCGCCGACATCCACGGCCTCAAGGGCGGAGCCATCAAGGTTCGGTGCGGTCAGAAGACCGCGGCCATCACCATCAAGCCCGGGGAGGCCGTGCATCTGAACGCCGACCTCGCCGCCAACTAAACCGTAATGACACAAAAGCAGACAGGAGAAAACCGAGGAAACAGAGAAAGAAAACTCTGTTCCCTTTGTTTCCTCCTGTTAGACCCCGGTTCAGAAGTAGCCGGACATGCAGGGGGCCAGTGTCGAGCGTCGAGTCGAGCGTCGAGCGAACGCCGAACGGCCGCCCCTCGACACTCGATACTCGCCTCTCGATACTGATGTCTGGACACTATTGAGCCAAGAGCTATCTACACCAAGCTGAAAATGCAAAAAGCCAACTCTCCAGTGGATTTCATTACCGCGCGAGCACAATAATCCCATCCGACCATGAAAACGCGAACCAAATGGAGCAGCGCCGGAGCCGGCCCTTGTCCTCACATGGGGCTGAAGCTTGCGGCGCTCACTTCGTTCATCGTCGCCCTGTTCGGCTGCATGGGAACGATGCATGGGGCCGGACAATATCTGAAGGTTGATTATCCAACATTGACCGTCGAGGGCGAGCTGAGGATTGCCGTCACTTACACACTCTGGATTCCGGACGGCGTGAAGACCTTCCGCGGCATCATCGTCCACCAGCACGGCGCGGGCATGACGGCCTCCAAAGAGGGGCTCGACTGCCGCCTACGACCTGCACTGGCAGGCCCTGGCGAAGAAGTGGGACTGCGCCCTGCTCGGCCCAAGCTACCACGTGTTGAACGATGGAGACCTCGGGGCCGCAGGCTCGCTCTACTGGTTCGACCCGCGCCTGGGCTCGGACAGGACCTTCGTCAAAGCCCTTGGCGAGTTTGCGGCCAGGACCGGCCATCCTGAATTGGCGACGGTCCCCTGGGCGCTCTGGGGCCATTCCGCCGGGGCCGGATGGGCAGATGTCATGAGCACCCTTCATCCCGAACGCGTCGTAGCGGTTTATTACCGCTCCGGTTCGGCGTTCGTGTGGGCCGACCGACCCGCCATGTTCCCACCGGTTGCAATCCCCGCCGCGAGCTACGCCATCCCCAGGATGTGTACCACCGGCGTGAAGGAAAAGGGCCTGACTCGCATCCTCCTGGCCACCTACGCGGTTTACCGCACCAATGGGGCGCCCACCGGCTTCGCGCAGGACCCTCGCACCGGCCACGAGTGCGGCGACAGCCGCTATTTCGCCATCCCATTCCTTGACGCCTGCCTGGCGATGCGGCTGCCGGACAAGTCGAGCAAAGATCAAACGCTTAAGCCGGTGGACCTGAGCAAGGCCTGGCTGGCGCCGCTCGGTGGCGACACGGCCCTGCCGGCGGCCGATTACAATGGAAAGCCGGAGGAGTCCGTGTGGCTGCCCAACGAAGCGGTGGCGAAGGCGTGGATGGAATACGTCAAAACCGGGGCCGTGGGCGACACCACGCCGCCGTCTGCGCCTTTCGACGTGCGGGTGACCCAAAATGGAGATCGGCAAACTGAAATCAGTTGGGACGCGGAAGCGGATTTCGAGAGCGGCATCGGCGGCTTCATCGTCATGCGCGATGGGAAGGAGTTTGCCATGGTGCCGGAGAAGCCGCTCGGCAAGTTCGGACGGCCATTGTTCCAATCGATGACGTATCATGATACGCCGGATCAGCCGATGCCGAAGATGCGCTTCGTGGACACCTCGGCTAAGACGGGCGAGAGACACTCTTACGCCGTCATTACGGTGAACAGCGTGGAGCTGAAATCAGAACCGGCCACGGCTGAACCGCAGAAGAATACGGCGCCACAAACAGCACTCGCCCTTGGCGTCCCGCGGACCAGTGCGTATTACTTTGACGGAACGATCTCGCGTGAGGTGTTGGAAAAATACCTGGCCCGCTCCATCTCGGTGGAGGGGGTGTTCAACGGCAGGGGTGACCTGGATGACAATATCCGAATGCTCAAGAGCATCGGGGTAAAGTATGCCGGACGCAGCCTCTGCCTATGGGGCGCCGAGAACAATTTCCTGGCGAATCTCGAGCGGGCCAGGCCGCAGGTTCCCAAGGCTCTTGCCGCCGACCCGGAGATCGATCCTCGAGGCTTGCGTTTTTGAGACCGTGAGCCCGCGCGTGGAGCAGATTGCCGTGCCGGACTGGGTGTTTACCGACCTCGGGCAGCCGCTGGAGAAGAGGAATTTCATTTATACGAACATCATCTACCCAGTGGGACAGCGCCGGGCGATGGGCAACGCCCAGGTGCCCGATGCGAGCCGCCTGGAGACCCAGCTCTGGTTCTATTACCAGGCGGCGTCGTACATTGACCTCGGCTTCGAAGCCATCCACTTCGGGCAAGTCGAGATCATGAACCGCAATGACCGCAACAATGCCCAGTGGGAGCATCTGCTCACCCTGGTCCGGGCTTACGCGGCCAAGCACGCCCGCAGACACATGGTCCTGTGCAATGGGCACACCCCCACTGGCGGCCTGGTCCATGACGGGCGATTGCTGCTCGATTTTCATGCCTTCCCGCTACGCATAAAGGAGAACCCCGACAAACCCCAGGATGCAATCTTGCAAGTGGGCTTTTCCGACGGCATCTACGGGCATAGCAAGGGAGGCATCACCCCCAGTGGCTGGACATGCGAGCACCTGCCATACCTGGTGGAACTCGACAACTGGGGCGTCAGCCGGACCCCGGGGCAGGCCGGCGCAGGGGGCAATTGGGTTTGGGGTTATGACGAAATCACCTGGTTCGCGCACCAGAGCAAAGAGTATCGAGCGAACTGGCTGAAGTACGCCTGGGATTGGGTGCGAAAAACAGACCCCAATGGCTTCCTGCAAATGCCCGGCAGCCGCACCGCGAGTTCGCCGGACATCCGCTGGTACTTCGCCAACAATCCCAGCCCGGCGGTCCCCAAAGGGATGGGTGACGAAGACGCCATCCGCGCCGTCTGGGCCGCCGATGCGGCCAAAGCAGCCAAGTGAACCCGATCATGAATCCTCTGAAGACGGCATTAGTGGTGGCCGCGTGCGTGGCCTGCCCGGCCCTTGCCACGGCCGCCCCCCAGCCCCTTCCCTGGCAACGGGAAATCCCGCTGCGCGAGGCTGCGCAATCCACGGTGTTGCAGGGCGCGTTGAATCCCACCGATCCAGGCCGCTCTGCGATGAGCATCAACAATTTGAAGATGCACACCGTTATCTGGGGGCGGCCGGACCGCATCACGATCAGCATCACCAAGAACAACGTATGGGACCGCCGGCTCCACGAATTCCCGGCCCCCACGTTGCAAGAAATAACCGAAGGCGCCTTTTCCCCGGCCAACAAAGATTATGTGGGAGTGAAGGAAACTGATTCCTCAACGTTCGCGTTGGTCGATATTCTTGGGCAGGCTTCCATGGCCGAAAAGCTGGCCAGGAAATCCGATTCTCTGTCCGCCTGGCTGAGCGAGCGCCTGGACGAGAAAACGAAGACCTCGCTGGCGGCCTTCCAGGCATCTAAGCCGAGCCACCCGCTGGAAAGGGTTTTTCTGACCAACCTGGTGGAATGCCTCAACGCAATCATCGCCGGGCCATCCCTCTTCGAGGAAAAGCGTTTTGAAGGAGCGCGTTTGCGCCCCGAGACCGATGGGCTGCGCCAGGACCATCCGCAGGGCCGCGAGTTGGTCCGGCTCAACCGGTTGCTGCTCGAAGACGCCTACCCGCGCGAGATTTCGCGCAAGCCCGGCAATTCGTTGCGCCCGTTGGATTTGGGCTGGTTGCGCAAAGAAGGGGGCTCTTACGATCCCTACCGGTACCCGATGCGGTATGCGTTCCCTTGCCTGAAACCCGTCGGACAGATCATCCTGGGCATTGGTCCCTTGGCCGAAGCCAGCGCGCCCCGCCTGACCCAGAGTTGCGCCAACGGAGTCACCCGTCTGCAGGTCACCAATGGCAGTGCAAAGGCCAGTCTGGAATACGTGCTCGGCATGACCCAGGACACGTATGCCATCCGGGGCGCCTTTACCGGCATCAGCGCGCCTGTCTGGCTCCGCCTCTATCGGCACCGTGACACCACCCATCTGGATTACATGACGGCCGATGGCAAGCGCTACACCAGACCGGAAGCCGAAGGCGACCGTGCCTTTAACGGTCCCATGGAGCCTCCCACCAGCGGCAAGGATGGGCGATACTTCTGGATTCGCCAAAAGATGCCGGCCGAAAAGACCTTCCCGCAAGGCTTCGAGTACGTGCTGATGGGGGTGGTGGCGGGCGCGGGCGCCGTGAAGCTGGAAGCCGTGGAAGGCCAGACCGGCCTGGGCACTCCGCCGCCAAACCCACCCATGCCTTGGGATTGGTTTGGCGCCCCCAGACCGCCCATCGCGGAGGCGCCGGGCGCCGCCGCCACAGCGAGCTTCACGCCGGCGACCGATGGAAGGCTCGAGGCCTTCGTCACCATTGTCACGACGATGGATGGGCCGGACTTGATCGCGTTGGCGAAAAAGCGCTTGGCGCAAGCCGAGGCCAGCGGCTTCGAGGGCCTGGCCCGGGAAAACACCCGCTGGTGGAACGCCTTCTACGACCTGCGTGAAAATGGCCGCGTGTTTCGCGGCCTTGCCGGCACCCAGTGCACCGACAACCTCCGCGCCATCTACCAGCAGAGCTGGACGGACAGCCATGGCGGCGGCACCAAAACCGACATGCGACAGCTTGAGTGCAGCGCTTCGTACGCCCTGCCGGAGCGCGATTTCCAAGAGTTTGACAGCGCTCCGTGCTACAACGAAATCTTCCCCACCGCCCGCTTCGTCCGAAACTGGGGCGACAGCCAGGATATGTGGAAACTGCTCGTGACCTACTGGCTGCCGGGGGCAAAGCAAAATGCGCGCGAGATGTTTGGCATGCCCGGCATGCTGATCACGCATGGGTATCTGCCACCCGTCAAGCCGGACAAATATGTCCATACCTGCATCACCCTCGAACTCTGTCTGGGCACCATGGCCGAGATTCTGCGCCCGGTCTGGGATGAGTGGGATTACGGCGGCAACACCAATTTCCTGCGCCAGGAGTGCTATCCGTTGATGCGCGAAATGGCCCTCTTCTATGCGGCCTACGCCAAAAAGGGCGCCGACGGCTACTGCCATGTCATCCCGTCCATGGAGGAAGAGCGCTGGGGCATCTATCCGGAGTTCTCCCGCAACAAGGACGTCATCAGCTCGCTTTGCCTGTTGCGCTGGGGTCTGACCAAAGCGGCCGACGCGGCGGAATTGCTGGGTGTGGACGCCGACTTGCGCCGGCAATGGCGTGAAGTGGCCGCCCGCATGGCGCCCAATCCCACCTGGCAAAGACCCGAGGGCGTCATCTTCGCCGGCATGCCCGGGGTCGAGCCGCGGCACCTTCCTCGCGACCATTTTGGTGATGCCGCCGCGTATCCCACGCTCCTCGCCGATGAAATCAACCTGGACTCTCCGAAGGAGCAACAGGACATGATGATTCGCACGGTCCAGGTCTTGCCTTCCGGGACGACGGCCGCCACCTTGTTGCTCCTGGGCGTGCCCCCGGCACCCGAGGGCAGCCGGCGCAGCCGGAGTGGCGACGATGCGGAAACGCTGCTCAACAGCCGCAGCGGACGCATCTACCTGTTTCCGGCGGTGGCGCCCTCGGCCGAAGTGGCCTTCCGCAACTTCCAGGCCCGCGGCGCCTTTCTGGTTTCGGCCTGCAAAGACGCCCAGCGCGTCTATCACGTGGAAATCCAGGCGCGGCGCGACCTCCCGTGCCAGTTGATGAATCCATGGCCGGGCCGGCCGGTGGTCGTCCACGAAGTCGGCCGGACCCAACCGGTGGCTGTCCAACTTGACCAGCGCAACAGCGAATGCCTGGTCTTCGCCGCCCTCGCAAATCACACCTATCAAGTCGAGCCCCAATAACCCGCGTATGCGCCCCATTCTCAATCTACTCGCCGCCGGCGTGCCGGCATTCGCCTTGTGCCTGCCTCTATCCGCCGTCGCCGACGAGGAAGTGTGCGGCGCCTGCGATGCTAAACCCCTCAGTTGCATAAAAATGTAGTTGTTTAACCGCCCTGGCCTCTCGAAAGCGGCCTCCTGCGCGGCTGCAAGCCATCTACTGAGCGCCGCTTCTCTGGCGAAGCAGAAGCCACTAAAAGTGGGGTTTGCCAAACGCCATTTCGCCCTTCTGCCGGTTACAAAAAAAATGCAAAAAAAATGCGATTCGGGGCTTGACATGTCCGATAGCCTATATTATGTATCGGACATGAAGAAAACGATCTCTATCCCGCAAATCGAAGCTCGTATCCAACACATCAAAACCCAACTCGCCGCCTTGGGCGATATGCGTCCCGGAAGCCTTTCCCGGCAGTATAACGTCTGCGGCAAGCCGGGCTGCCGTTGTAAGGACCCCGAAAAACCCCGACGCCACGGCCCCTATTACCAACTGAGTTGGGTGCATCGCCGCAAGAGCACCAGCCAGTTCATCCGCCCCGGCTTTGTCGCTCAGGTCAAGGCCCAACTGGCCACTTATAGAACCTTTCGCAAGCTGACGGCACAATGGGTCGAGTTAGCCCTCCAGGCAGCCCAACTGAGGCTCCAAGCCGCCAGAGACACCGCCACGCTCCAACCCAAGTGAGCCTCCACCCGCCCCCCCTCCTTTCACCTCAAACCCTTCTCCCATGAGACTTAGCCAGCAGCAAATCTATACGAGAGCCTCCTCGATGCCGCAGGTGCAATTCCAGGAACAACAACTGACCAGCTTCGGCGGTTTGCTCATCTTCCAGCAACTCTTCGGCAAAATCCAACTCAAGGAGCGCTTGCACCAGTGCTCGGCCCATCTGGCCTGCCTGCCGGCAGGCAGGCCGGCAAGACCCTCTATCAGCCGCACGTGGTTGTGCTCTGGCTCATCGTGCACCTGCTCCTGGGCTTTCGCAAGCTGCGCGACATCCAATTCTATAAAGAGGACCCGCTGGTGCGGCGCGTGCTGGGTCTCAAGGCGCTCCCGGACGTTTCGACCCTCAGCCGCATTCTGGCCGACTTCGATGAACCGGCGGTGGCCGCCCACCAGGGGTTGAATCGCCAGCAGGTCCTGGGACGACTGGCACAGGAGGGGCTCGCGCGCGTGACCTTGGACTTCGACGGCAGCGTCCTGTGGGCCAGCAAACACGCCGAAGGAACCGCAGTGGGCTTCAACAAGCAGAAGAAGGGCGCCCGGAGCTACTACCCCCTCTTCTGCACCGTGGCGCAGACGGCGCAAGTCCTGGACGTGTTGCACCGCTCGGGCAACGTGCACGACTCCAATGGAGCCGTAGAGTTTGTGCGCCAATGTGTGGGGCGCCTGCGCCAAGCCCTGCCCGGAGTCCAGATCGAGGTCCGGATGGATAGCGCCTTTTTCAGTGATGAGATGGTTGGGGCGCTGGAGCAACTCGACGTGGAATTCACCGTGTCGGTCCCCTTCGAGCGTTTTGTGGAGCTCAAGGCTCTGATCCAGGACCGGCGCGTGTGGTGGCCGGCCACGGTGGACGGTAAACTGCGGTATTTCCTCAAGCTCTGGAAGCCCAAGTGCTGGGAAACGCCCCGCCGGTTCATCTTCATTCGCCAGGAGAGCACCGTGCAACAGAAGGGTCCCATCCAGTTAGACATCTTCGAACCCCACCAGACGGGATTTGAATTCAAGGTGATCGTGACCAACAAGACCGGGCCTGCCTGCCGGCAGGCAGGCTGGCCCTGAACGTCGTCCGCTTCCATGAGGGCCGAGGGCAGCAGGAGAAGCTCTTGGGCGAACTCAAAGACCAAGCCCAGATGGATTACTTGCCGGGTCGCAAATGGGTGACCAACAAGATGTACCTGCTCTGTGCCGTGCTGGCCCACAACCTGGGCCGGGAGTTACAGAGGGACGCCCGCGCCCCGGAACGCGCCACCACCCACAAGCGCAGTGCCTTGTGGATCTTTGAGGGCTTGGAGATGATGCGGCGCAAGTTCATCCAACGGGCGGGACGACTCACCCGGACCAATGGCCGCCTGACCCTGACGTTGACCGCCAACAAAGTGGTGGAACAGATCTTCCGCAGCTACCTCCAGGCGTAGCCACCCAGCTTTCTTAAGCCTACAGACCCGGCTGCAACGCTAAAGTGCGTGCCGGAGTAGCCTTCCTTCTCCTCCCCAATTCCTTCCACTGGTCGTTCCTCGCCGTGGTTGCGCTCTGCGGCTGCCCGCTCGCCGCTCGCGCTTGCCGAGGCACAGGCCACGCGAGCCACCGCAGTCCTAAAGAATGCTCCCATTGGTCGCAAAAAGGGTCATTTTTATGCAACGTTAGGGTTAACAGTCTCGATTCCGGGCAAGGTCCATGGCCTCGCTGTCGAGCGTGGCAATATGAGCGCGCCGCGGGTTCTTCAGAAAGTCACTGGCGACTTCGTTGCGCAGGTGAAGGTCTCGGGTGCTTTTGCGCCGGGAACGTCCAGTTTAGTGAGCGGACGGCGCGCCTTCCAAGGAGCAGGGCTGCTCTTGTGGCAGGATTCCAACAACTATATCCGCCTTGAGCGCGCCCAACTCGTTGTTAACCAGCAGACGATGAGCTACGCGAGCTTCGAGTTGCGAAGCAACGGACAACTCGTGAGGGCCGGCAACGCCTCCCAGCATCCGCTGCGGGGCAACGCTACCTCGTTGAGATTGGAGCGGCATGGTGACAAGATTTCAGCATCCGTGAGCCCTGATGGGGTTCAGTGGACTTCCCTTGAGCCGATGGTCACGAAGTTATCAAAGACTTTGCGCGCTGGGGTCGTCGCAGGCCACAATACTTCAACCCCGCTCACAGTGGAATTTGAGGGGTTCGCGCTGACCCCTGTAGTTGAGACTTCAGCTCCCAGCAAGTGAATCATGGATGGTCCAGACGGTTTTGTCAGACACAATGCCGCCCAACCCCTCACTGGAATCAACAGCCACTATCCCGACTGGCGTTCAAACCATTGCAGAGAACCTTACAGATAAGCCGTTATTGTACATTTGCCGTTCTTTTGCACGGGAATGATCCTACGAGCCGTTGAGGCCCTGTTCCGGTACGTTGGAGGTGGTCGAGGTTCCCAAAACCTCTGGAAGGGCCAAATGCGCGCGATTCTGGATCCGTGAAGGCCCAGGAGCAGATCAATCCGGGCTTCCATGTGCAAACGAGAAGACTCCCCCATTGACAACTCCCCACCCCATCACCCCGTAGTCCTCCCAGTCAATAAAGACCAGGAGAACTACAGGGTGACGGGGATAGGGATAGAGGAAGGCCAAGTCAATGCCGGCGTTCAGTTCTGCAGGCCATCTTTTCACGAGTTGCCTCCAGGTCCTTCTTCCACTGAGGCAAACGGCGGATCTCGATCAGAATGACCTTCTGCCGGACTTCATGTGCTGGATGGTGTAGTAGGCGATGTTTCCTGGGGTCACCTTTTTGTGGGCCTTGTCAACGTTGTGCAGGAGTTTTACTGCCATGGCGATTGAATCCTGCACCAGCTCTTCGGCATCCTCTGAGCCGATGAAGGAGACGGTTTGAGGCATGCGCGCTTTTGAGACGGGGGACGATTTCTTCCTGCAATAACCACGCGGATCTTCGGGACATAATTTCTTGAGGGGAAGGGGTTTGTACATGAAAACGCCCCCAGGTCCTCCAAAGAGGCTGGGGGTGGGGAGGGGACCAGGTTTAGACCTGGACCGTTACCCTCTTGTCATACCAGCGGCAGAAGGATGGACGCGGGAGGGGAGGCCAGATCAACCGAAAATGGCGCTTGAGCATTCTTCAAAACAGCCGATACCGAAGAGCCGCTAAAAGATGTGGCGCAATATTGGGCCAGTCCAGGCAATGCACATTCGGCTGATATGGTCGGAATGTGCTCCTCCTCCATCTTCGCGGTTTCAAAGCAGCGAGGGACCGTCAGGGTTTGCAGGTTTCGTGGCGGTCTCCTTGCGTGGCCAGTTGGGTTATGAAATTGGCAGCGGAAATTGCGATAGCGACTTCAGGCGAGCATACATTGACCGCTCACCATGCCAGAGGTTATGCCAACATATGGTCGCAGAAGAGGTGGAGGAAGCGTGGGCAGGAGCTGATGGCCATTTGCCACGATGCCCGAAAAGGCAGAAGCACAGGAAGCCATTGATGGAAACCACTCGCGCCGCCGCTCCATTTGACCGGTCAATCGTACGGAGCACGACCAGCCCTGCGGGCGGCCTCTGAGGCCCTATCCGCTCCGCACGGAGAAATGAGAAAAAGAATATGAGCTACCTGGACCACATGACGGCGCAGATGCTCGGTTGCGCTATCACACAAATGCTCTTGCGCGTAGCTGCGACTAAGCTCGCCCGCTGCAACTTGAAGGTGGCGGTCGTGGGCGACTGCGACCGGCTCAGCTTCATGACCGAAATCCTCAACAACGATGAGCGCGTAGAGCTCCGGTTGACTTGCTTTGCGGCTGAAAAGACCTTCTCAATGGTGAACCGCGGCATAAGCGCAGCCTGCAGAAAACCCCTTCTTTTCCGAAGTACTCAAACCGCGGACCGGTTTTCTCCGCTATGCTATGTTCGGTTCAAATAACCCGCTCCGCTTACAATGGCGCAGTGACACGCACTTTGCTCCCTTTGCTCGCCGTCGAGAATGGAAATGACCCCGACTCGCAGGCTGGACCAGTTCTCGAACAGGGGCCGCAGCAATGACGCCTGCAAATCGCGGTGAGGAAAAAGACCCTGAGCTGCGATTTCAAGGTCCACAGGAAGAACATCAAGGAAGAGATGGACGCGACAATTCCAACCAGGGCATGTTGAAGGCTCCAATGCAGCTCCACGAGAGCAGGCCGATGGAAGAGCCAGCCCCAGAGCACGGCCAGGGCCAGCAAAGCAAGTTCAGCCAGGCATCCGACACGAAATGACAGCTCGCGTTTCACTTTCAGGACAAGGTTGAGACTTCCGCCGCGTCGTTTCAACCCAGATCTGCACGAGACGCTTGACATTCCCACGATTCCAGCCACATTACGCCGATATGGCAAAACCGTTAACAAAATCTCAAATCACAGTGTCTCTGGCCGAAACGGTTGGAGTCAGCCACAAACAAGCCACCCAGGTCCTGGAAGCTCTGGTGGCCCTGGCGTACAAGAATGCCAAGAACAAGTTCAGCATTCCGGGCCTGGGCAAGCTGGTCCTGGTGAATCGCAAGGCCCGCATGGGTCGAAATCCGGCGACCGGGGAGTCCATAAAGATCCCTGCAAAGCGGGTTGTGAAGTTCCGTATCGCCAAGGCAGCCAAGGACGCGATTCTGGGCGCAAAGAAGTAGGCGGGGTCGGTGGTGTTCGTTGGAATGGCGGAGGGCTTTGCTCCGCCTTCGAAGTTCGCGAGACACGGCCAAAGCGCAACGGTACCTTGCTGCGACCGAATGAAAGAATGGCCGCTGCCAGGCGCCATCGGGAACCTGTTTCTCCCGGAATTAACTTCAGATCGTAATGACGCCTTGACATATTCGATAAACATGCCATACTGCTTGGTGGATAGACGAAGCAAATCGAATCGAACGAAGATCTCACCAGCGTTGGAAAAGGGCCAGCTCTGGAGGATGAATGATGCCCACATTCAGATTATGAGCCTTGGGAAAAGGCTGATCGATTACAGGATGATGAGGCAGTTAGGGCAAAACCGACGAACTCAGACGACGGCACTTGAGACTATGGAGGATTACCTAAAGGCCAATCGTGCTCAGTTGGAAAAAAGCTCTGCCGCTTGACTTTCCCACGATTCCAGCCACAATGCCCCTCACTATGGACATAACCAGCATGTCACCACAACAACTACGGAAGGCTGCGGACCTCCAGGAGCAGATCCAGGAGCTGCAGGGCGAACTCACTCAGATCCTCGGCGCTCCTGTCGCCCCTGAACCACCTGCGAAGCCGAAGAATGGGAGGAGGAAGAGGATGCCGAAGACGCAGAGTGCCCCTGAACTGGCCAGGACAGCAGAACCGGCAAAACGGAGGCGGAGGAAGATGAGTCCGGAGGGTCGTGCAGCCATCAGTGCTGCGGCGAAGGCAAGGTGGGCGGCGAAGAGGGGCGAAGCGCAACCGGAAGCGGCCCCGGTGACAGAAGAAGCCAAACCCAAGAAGAAGAGGAACATCAGTGAGGCCGGGCGAAAGGCGATGTCCCTGGCGGCCAAGAGGAGATGGGCCAAAGCCAAGAAGGCGGAGAAGCTGCCATTTTAGGCTGTAGATTTTGGAAAGGCGCAATGCTCTTCAGGGGTGTTGCGCCTTTTTCCTTTGGGGGGACGGAGATGGGTGACCAGAACATGACCCTGAAGACCCCGAAGCAAATCTGTGACTGGCTGAAATGCAGGTTGTCAGGCGTGTTGCGGATTGAAAGGGATCTTGGCGCTGGTTGACGTTGAGGGACTCGGCTACACAGGGTCACGATGGTTGATTTCTTGCGACGGTTAATCTGGCAAGCGGACGGCGACAAGAAAGAGGCCTGCCGCGGTGATGATTGAAACAACTGCGATCGTCTTGGCGAGAGGTTTTCCATGGAGCAGTTCATCAGCCTTCTCCATGAGCACGCCGACCTTGCCGTAGTATATTTTTACCCCCAACGTGCTTGCGAGAATCGAGCGGCGGGAGAGGGGCGGCAGGATTGCGCGCGAACTGGGGATCGACCGCGAGACCGTCGGTCGATACCGTTGATTGGCCCATCAGGTGGAGGAGCCAAAACCAGCCATTTCGCCCGCCAGGTCCAAGCCTGGCCGAGTCAGTCACTGCCAGCCTTTTGAGGGCTTCATCAAAGACGGTTGGGACGCCGGCTCCACCGCTCAGCGGATTTATCAGGACTTGGTGAGCGAGCAGAAGTTCGCAGGCGGCGGACTTCCACCACCTCAAAACGCTGGAGGATTTTGACTGACGCTTTGATCCCAGCGTCCCCCTTCTTCTCTCTTTTCATTTGCCGCCTCAGCTTTCCCGCTTTCAGGTTGCCCCCATTCAGGACTTAAGCTATAACGCAGGCGTGTATCTGCCTGCCGATTACCCGCCGGAGTTCGATTCCTTCAAGGAACGCCTCCTCGAGCTGGCCCAGATCCGCTCCGTCGCTGAACTCCTCCGCCGCGTCGTGACCCGTCTGGCCGAGCCGCTGTATGTCGCGCTGGCGCGCATCTGGCTCGTGGACAAGGGCGACCTTTGTTCATCCTGCTGCGTGCGAGCGAAGTGTCCTGATCAAACCTCCTGCCTTCACTTGGTCGCCAGCGCAGGGCGACCCAAAGCGGATCCCAAGGAGGATTGGTTGCGGCTCGACGATGAGTTCCAGCGCATTTCAATCGGCGTGGGGAAAATCGGCCGCGTGGCGGCCACCGGCCAAGCCTTGGTGGTGAAAGATGTGGCCCACGACTCGTCCCTGTTGTCCCGATCGGACTGGGCGATGACGGAAAAGATGCACGGCTTCGATGCACAGCCGATCCGGTACAAGGAGGAAGTGCTGGGCGTGCTCGCCCTGTTTGCCCGCATTCCCACCCCTGACCAGGGTCCCGCATGGCTGCGCATTTTTGCCGACCACATTGCCGTGGCCTTGGTGAACGCACGCGCCTTCGAAGAGAACGACCGGTTGCGCGCCCGGCTGGAATTGGAAACCATTTACCTCCGCGAAGAGGTTCGCGAAGCCAAGGCTCTGGGCGACATCATCGGCCAAAGCGCGAGCCTCAAGCAGATGCGGCGGCAGATTGGCATGGTAGCGCCTACTGATGCCACCGTGCTAATCCTTGGCGAATCCGGTGCGGGCAAGGAACTGGTCGCCCGCGAAATCCACCAGCGCAGCCGCCGCAGTCAGCAGCCCCTCATCCGCGTCAATTGCGCGTCCGTCCCGCGCGAGCTTTACGAAAGCGAATTCTTCGGCCACGCCAAAGGCTCGTTCACCGGCGCGATCAAGGACCGCGCCGGCCGTTTCGAAGCGGCGGACGGTGGCACGCTCTTCCTCGACGAGGTGGCGAGATCCCGCTAGAGTTGCAGAGCAAACTCCTGCGCGTCCTCCAGGAAAGACAATACGAGCGCGTTGGTGAAGAAAGAACCCGCACCATCAACGTTCGCATCCTTGCTGCCAGCAGTCGCGATCTAAGGGCCGAGGTAGAGGCGGGGCGGTTTCGGCGGGATCTCTATTACCGCCTCAACGTTTTCCCTATCGAGGTCGCCCCGTTGCGCCAGCACAAGGAGGACATCCCGCTGTTGGCCACGCATTTCCTGGAGCAAGCCGCCCGGAGGCTCAAGGTGCCGCTCCCCAGGCTCACCGACGCCCACCTTGTCCAGTTGCACAACTACGATTGGCCCGGCAACGTGCGGGAGATGCAGAACCTCATTGAGCGTGCGCTGATTTGTGCGCAGAAAGGCCCGCTCCGATTCGACCTGCCGCTCGCCCAGGGCGAGGCGCCGATGCTTGAACCCCGGCAAGGCGCGGAGGCAACCGGTTCAGAAGTCCACATTCTCACGGACCCCGAGTTCCGCCTGCGCGAACGCGCCAACATTCTGGCCGCGCTGAGCAAATGCGGCTGGAGAATTCACGGCCCAGGCGGCGCCGCCGAGTTGCTCAGAATCAATCCCAGCACGCTGGTTTCTCGCATCAGGAAGCTAGGGCTGAAAAAGGCGGGGTGAGAAAGCGTCCCAGGATCTTCAGTGCGGCTGCCGGCCCTGGACTTGGGAGGCTATCTCGGTAGTCGGGCGCAATCCGCCAAGACCTAGTGCCCTCCTGCTTCTCGAAGTGTGCAGCAATCTCGTCATGGTGCCTCCCACGCTTCCTGAGCCGCGGGTCGTGTTAACAGGCTGTTGCCAGACTGCCAAGGAGTGGTATATTGCGAATGGATTTGACCAACTTCCCTGGGCGGCTTCCAAGGTGTCCCTCTCTCGTCCGGCTGAATTCAAAGTGTAAACCATGAAATGCTGTGTATAACCGCAGCGGAAAGATCTATGAATATATTACTTCAAAACAAAAGGACGTTGAGTTACGTAAAGGGCCTTTCTGATTGGACGACGGAACGCAGGAAAGCGCGCGTGTTTGGAACCGGGCTTGAGGCTCTTTTTTTCTGCTTCAACCACCATATTGCCAACATGCAGATTCTGGGCGAATTTCTCGACGCGCGAATGAATTTCACTATTCCGGTGACCGACCTCAGGGGCGACTGATTTCGCGCTCTGCCAGGAGTTGGTTTTCCCACAGAGGTCAATCGTTTCTACAGGCAAGGTGAAAGTGAATGGTCCGATTGCCCGGTTTTGAAGAAACCTCCAACCGCAACCGCCTTCCCAGGTCTTCCGCTATCAGGCCAGACGTTGTGTTTTCATGGTGAGAATTCACGATTTGTGAACTCTCACAACAGGCCGGGCGAGCACAGGCAATCCGCATCCGCTTGAGTATCAAACGCTTAAGGCCAGCCGCCCGGGTGGCACGCCGAATGCCAAAGCGCTGGCGGGCACAATTTACTCATCAACCGCAATGCAGAAAAACCGAACTCAAAAACTGAAGTTATCATGTCACGTTCTCTAAAATCTTTCGCCGACTTGTCTCTGAAAGTGGTCGCGGTCCGCACTGCCGACAATAGTGATTTCGAGTTCGAGTTCCCCGCCTCGGGTCCCCAATCAACACCCTGCGCCCTTACTACTCCTCTTGAGCAGCTCGCTGGACGCCGTTGCGCTCCTGCTGCGGAGACTGATCGATGGGGTCATGGCGGGCTAAATGAATGACTGCCAGAGTTGAAGGACTGGCGGGCACAATTCACGCAGCAGAAGCAACGCAGAGAAGGAACCCAAAACGGAAATTATCATGTCACGCCTTTCTCCCATCCGAACCAATGGGGCCACCTCGGAACTCAAGCGGAGTCTCAAGAGCAGCCAGCTCACGCTGGGTAAAGTGCCCAACTTCCTCCGGGTCATGGCCAATTCACCTGCTTCATTGCGGGCCTACATCCTTGCTGACGCGGCCCTCGTGCGCGGGCGGCTCACGGCCCGCCAGCGCGAGCAGGTTGCCTTGGCCGTGGCGGAAATCAACGGCTGCGCTTACAGCCTCTCCGCGCATTACGAAACCGGCAAGAGGCTTGGCTTGACGCACAACGAAATGCAGTTGGCCCGCAACGCGACCGCAGCCGACCCGAAGGCTGAGATGATGTTGCGCTTCACCCAGGGCGTCGTCCTCCAGCGCGGCGAAATCAGTGAGGACGACTTTCAGGCGCTGGTCAAAGCCGGGTTCACCAACGAGCAGATTGTCGAGATCGTCGCCAACATCGCCCTGAACATTTTCTCCAACTACTTCAACAGAGTGGCCAAAACCGAAGTGGACTTCCCACTCCTCCAGCCGGGCGCGGACGCGCCCTGCGTTGGAATCCCCCGGTCAGAGACCCGGCCCGCTGCGCTGAGGGCCAGGTCACGAACACCGCAAACGAAAAGAGATTAATAGTACAATGAATGTTTTCGTGACCATCGCCTTGGTTTCCTGCCGGTGCCAATTCATCTGTTCACACCGTTCCTGAACGGAAACGGAAAATGATGAAAACACTAGCCGGTGTGTGGATTGACCATCGAGAGGCCGTTATCGTGCTCGTCTCAGAGAAGGGCCATGAGACGAGGCGGATAACATCCGATGTAGAAAAGCAGCTTCGCCGTTCTGGCCGTTCGCCGTCCAAGGCTCCTTTTGAGCCACAAATGGTTACAGCAGATGATTCCCGGCAACGAGGATACATGGGCCATCTCGCGAAGTTCTACGACGAAGTCGTTTCATGCCTTCGCTCTGCCGAAGCTATTCTGCTATTTGGCCCTGGCGAGGCAAAAGGTGAGTTGAAGAAGCGCATCGAGAGAGACAAACTTGATCTGCGCATCAGAAGGTTCGAAACGAGCGACAAGATGACGGAGCGCCAAATTTCGCAAAAGGTGCGCCGGCACTATTTGCCGTCAGGCGTCACCCGGCCCGGAGGCAGGACGAGGAAGCGATGAACACAAAGGACTAACAAAACAGTCCATGCATAAACTGCAATTGTCGATGAGCAAGAAAGTCCTATTACTAATCAGTAAATGGCATAAGACACACTTGGGGCCATAAAAAAAGACCGGACCAGCCTCCGATCCTGCTTGATCTTAGCCAAATCCTGTTCGATGCGCTGTCGAAGGGCTTCATTCTTGCGCAAGGGCTTCTTACTGGTGCCGTTCTGCTTTAAATGGCTCCAGGCGAATTCGTCAGGATTCAAATCTGGAGCATAGGGTGGTAGGAAATGAAGTTCTAAGCGGCCTTTGCTGGACTGTACATATTGGGCGACCGACTTAGCCTTGTGTGCGGGCAATCCATCTACGACCAACATGACCGGCTTCGTGCGCCCTTTCATAAGGTCTTTGAGCATCACAATGAACAGCACTGCCCCCAGGCTGCCGGCGTAAACCTTGTACCAAAAGGCTCCCTTGGCGTTCACCGCACTGATCGCGTTAATCTGCTGACGCTGCCCGGAGGTCTTCACCACCGGTGTTTTGCCTTTCAGTCCGTAACTCCGTCCCAGCGGGCCATCGGATCGCACGCCCACTTCATCGAGAAAGAAGATGTCCGCACCCCTCTGTTTAGCCCGTTTCCTCAACTCCGGATACTTCGCCTCCTTCCACTGGCGGATCTCCGCTTCATTGCGCTCGTAAGCTCGGCGCAGTGGCTTCTGGGGCGTTATGTCCAGCGAAGTCAGCAGACGACCTATCGAGGGAAGCGTCAGCGAGACTTTAAACCTATCCTGGATCATCGTGGCGATGATGCTTCGGGTCCATAACCCGAAGTCAAATCCGTATTGGCGTGGGTCTCTGCCAACGATCCAACGCCTAACCTGCCGCTTTTGGCCTTCGCTTAGCTTGGGCGATGGCCCTTTAGCCGTCGTGCTCCGCAAAGCTTCGCGCCCACGCTTCCTACGTGCGCGCAACCACTTATAGATGGAGGTCCGATAGATTCCGAACGACTTCGCCACAACACTGGGCCTCTCGCCAGCCAAGACTCGGTCCGTGGCGAGCATCCGCATGTGCTCCAGGACCTTGTGGTCCAACGACCGATTATCGATTCTTGCCATGACGAAATGAACATAGCACGGTCCCATCTAGTGTGTCAAATCCTATTTATTGGTCAGTAAAGCTGCCCCTCGTGAGTAGGATGGGGATCGACAATCAACAAATCAACCGCCTCACCGGGGAAGTGGTCCAATGGAGGGGCTACGGTTTCGAGGCTCATCAGCCGCCAGTCATTGGTTGTTCACAAACGCGTAAGCGTTGATCATAAAACCCACATCACGCGCCGTCTGCGCCGCGCCGGGGGAGCTCCCGTACTTGTTGGGATCCATGCTGGCGGCGTAAGCGATGGTGGCCGAGTCCAGCCACCGCCGGGGCGACGCGTGTCCGTCGGCCCAACTGAACGTGCTGCAGTCCACATGAAACAGGGCCGGCGAGTCACAGAAGGTCGTGCCCGCCCAGTTGTTGGCCGCAGTGCCATCCACGTTCATCACCCAAGTCCCCCAGTTTTCATCCCGAGGATCGTTCTCCTCCACAAAGAGGACCTTGAGGCTGGGATGGAATAGTTGAGCCCGCTTGGTAATGAATTCAGTGGCGGTTGGGTGGTTGGCCCAGGTCTGGCCGTTCAATCCTGTCACCCCGGCGAGACTGCCATAGGCAAAGCCCTTGCCGACCGGGCGTTTATAACGCAGATCCCCCGGGCAGTGGATGGCGTTGGCGTTCCTGAGAAAAGGACCGAAAGCTCCTTGTCGCACGCATTCCTGCATCAGCAGAATGGCATAGTTCTGCGGGTCCATTCCGTTTTGCGGCGGCACGACCGGCAGCGTGCTGGAATAGTAAGCCGTCGTAGGCTGGTAACGCCACGGATGCTGCATCTGGCCAGCCACGTTCGCGTTGTCAAAGTTGTTCATGTTGACGATGGTGTCCTGGTTGTCGTCCGCATACATGAGCCAGGAGAGCCCCAGTTGCTTGTGGTTGTTGAGACACACGGCCATCGAGGCCTTCTGCTTGGCCTTAGTCAAAGCCGGCAGGAGCATCGCGGCCAAAATCGCGATAATCGCAATGACCACCAGCAGTTCGATGAGGGTGAAGGCACAGCGGGAACGGGTGGGGGTCGGTTTCATCTGCATCGCTTTCTGAGTCCGTTCAGTATCGCTCAACACGTTTGCTTGCGGCGCAGCCAAATGTGCGCCAAGCGCAGCCCAGAGGCCACGCACGGCAACGGAATCGGCTGCATTCCAGATTATTGTGGCTTTGTTCGCACAATCATCTTCCCCTGCTTCCCGTTTGTCAACTGTGCGTTTGAACGCACAGGACCTCGGGGGCGAGGAAAGGGGTCAACCATAGTATGGTTCATTTTCTTGGTTGACAAGGTGATTGGGTGCTACGAGCTTTTTTGACATCGTACTTGCCAAATCGGCATCGTAGCCTTTTTGTCGGATTGCCGTGCTGCCGTCGTATTCCGCAGCCAAATTGCCGCGCTGGCATCGTAGGTTTGCGACCGCGCCGGCCGGATGGGTTTTTGTGGGGTCAGGGCGGCGGTGCTTGCCGCAGTGGCATCGCACGAGGGTGTTTTTGCCTCCTGAACTAAGACCCCTCCACGCGCGCCCGGCCCACCTCCCCCTCTATCCGAAGCTCGATTTTGCCGAGCTGGCATTGACTTCCACCTTGTCAAACAAAAACCGTGCCCGCAACAATCCCCCGATTTTACCGGCCCCGTAGCACCTTATTGCGGGTCGTGTTGCGGGTTCGACCTCAAAAATCCCCCGGTTCCATGGGCCTTGTAGCACTGTAGCAGGTCCATACCCCCCGCCCCCTAGACCACCCGGTCAGGAGAACGGCTTCGGCGGAAAAACCCCCTGAGTGCGCCAGGGTTGGCTGTTCCGATTTAGCGCGCGAGCGTCACGGCCTGGGGCTTGAGGGCGGCGGCGGCCTGGGAGGCGAGGTTGACGACAGGGCCGGGATACAGGCCGAGCAGGAGCATGCCGAGCACGCAGGCATAGAGGGCCAGGCGGCTGGATTTGGAGATGGGGATCGGAGCGAGCGCGGGGGCCTCGCGCGACCAGTAGATAGCGCGCACGACGCCAAAGTAGTAGTAGAGGGAAATGACCACGCCGGCCAGGGCGGTGAAGGCCAGGCAATAGTAGCCTGGGTGTGCCGGGGCCTCGGCAATCACGGATTTGAGGAGGAGGAACTTGCCAAAGAAGCCGGCCAAGGGCGGGATGCCGGCCAGTGAGACCATGGCCAATGTCATGGTTGCGGCCAACAGCGGCGAGCGCTGGTTCAACCCGGCCAAGCCGTTGATGTCTTCGCTCTGGAGGCAGCGCAGCACCAGGCAGATCACCATGAAGCCTCCCAGCACGGTAAAGAGATAGCCGCTGAGGTAGTAGAGGATGGCCGAGGCGCCGGCGGTGGCGCCGGGCCGGAGCGGGCCAGGGAGACGGCCAGGGCGGCGATGCCCAGGAGCATGTAGCCGGCGTGGGCGATGCTGGAGTAGCCAAGGAGCCGTTTGAGATTGCGCTGGGGGATGGCGCAGAGATTGCCGTAGAGGATGGTAATGGCCGAGAGGATGATGAGGAGATTGGACCATCGAGCGGTGACGGCGGGCACGGCGGTGAACAGGACGCGCAGGAGCAGGGCAAAGCCGGCGGCCTTGGAACCGACCGCCAGGAAGGCCGTCGTGGGGGTGGGCGCGCCCTGGTAAACGTCCGGCGCCCACATCTGGAACGGGAAGGCGGCGATCTTGAAGCCCAGCCCGACCATGACCAGCACCAGGCCGAACAGGAAGAGGGGGTTGCCGGTGAGTTGGCCGGCCGCGACGGCCACGTCGTTGAAGTTGAGCTTGTGCGAAACGCCATAGACCAGGGCGATGCCAAACACCGTGAACGATGTGGAGAGCGCGCCGATGATGAGGTATTTCACACCGGCCTCCAGCGAGGTGAGCCTGGAGCGCTGAAAGCTGGTGAGCACGTAGAAGGTGATGGTGATGAGTTCGAGCGAGACAAAGAGCAGGGCGAAGTCGTTGGCGGACGCTGCGAAGAGCATGCCCGAGAGCGCGAAGAGCACCAGGGCGTAATACTCGGAGATGCCGGCCTCGATGCAGTCGGCAAACTCGATGGACATGAGCAGCACGAGCAAGGCGGCCAGGAGGAAGAACCGCTTGAAGAACAGCGCCAGTCCGTCGAGGGCGTACATCCGGTTGAAGGCATACCGGACCTCGCCGGGGCCGAGTTGGAAAGCCAGCACGCTATAAAGGAGGATGGCGCCCACACCCAGCGCAGCCACGTAGCCGAGCTTGCGTTTGGCGGGCGCGCCCAGCCAGAGGTCGGCCAGGAGCAGGCCCAGGCCCAGGGCGATGACCAGCCATTCGTGACTGAGCAGGGAGAGGTTCATTGGGCGGGGAAAGGCCGAGCTGATGAGGACGCGCCGGTAGAGCCAGAAATCCGAAATCCGACCTGTCCGACCTGTCCGACGGGTCGGACAGGTCGGATTTCCGAGCTGCCCTTCTCAGCGGCCAGCAAGGGACTAGGGCCCACCCGTGGCGAGTATGGCGCCAGGACGGTTTCGCTCAGGCTGGGCGCTATCTTGTCGGTGAGCAGGCGCGGGAAGAAGCCAAAGACCAGGAGGCCGGCCAGCAGCAGGATGAAGGGCGTCTTGCGCCAGAGGTGGGGCGCGTCGGCGACCTTGTCCCACTTCTCGGGCAACGGCCCGTGGAGGATGGCGCGGACGGCACGGAGCATATAGAGGGCGCCGATGATGAGCGCGCCCCAGCAGGCAAGGATGGTCACGGTGCGGAAGGGGCTCCAGGCCCCGAAGAGGACGCTCACCTCGCCGGGGAAGTTGGCGAAGCCCGGCAGGCCGCAGCCGGCGAAGGCGGCCATGAGGAGGGCCGTGCCTATGAAGGGCAGCCGCCGGAGCAGGCCGCCGAGTTGGTCCATTTGCAGCGTGCCGGTCTGCTGATAGATGTAGCCGCTGAGCCCGAAGGTCAGGGCGGCCAGGAAGCCGTGCGCAATCATCACCAACACCGCCCCGGTCACGCCGATGAGGTTGAGCGTGGCGATGCCCAGGAAGACGAAGCCCATGTGGGCCACGCTGGAGTAGCCCACCAGCCAGTTGAAGTCCTTTTGTCTCATCGCCACCCAGCCGCAATAGACGAGGTTGCCCAGGCAAAGCCAGGCCAGAACCTGCACCCAGTGCTGCGCCGCGTCGGGCAGCATCGGCAGGGCGATGCGGATGAGGCCGTAGAGGCCGAACTTCTTGAGCACGCCGGCATGGAGCATGGCGGTGGCGCTGGGGGCCGACCCGTAGCCCAAGGGCGCCCAGGTGTGAAATGGCCAGAGCGAGACCAGGATGCCGAAGCCAAAGAGCAGCAACGGGAAGATGAGGGCCTGCGCCCCGGCCGGGAGGCGGTCCCGCTGGAGGCGACGGGTCAGTTCGGGAATATCGAAGGTGTTCCCGCCCGCCTGCAGGTAAAGGGCAATCAAGCCCACCAGCGCAATCAGGGCGCCGAGGCTCAGGTAGAGCGTAATCTGGAACGTCGCGTAGTTCTTGTCCAGGCCGCGCCCCCAGACGCCGATCATGATGAAGGTCGGCACCAGCGCCAGCTCGTGAAAGAAGTAGAACAGAAACAGGTCGAGCGAGGCGAAGGCGCCGAGGATGCCGCCGGCCATGACCAGGAGCAGGATATAAAACTCCTTCTCACGCTCCTTGATTTCCCACGAGACACAAGCCGCCGCGAACGCGACGAGGGCGCCCATCAGGACAAGCCCTACGTTGATGCCGTCCACGCCGACATGGTAGCTGATGCCCAGGGCGGGCACCCAGGGGACCTGCTGCTCGAATTGGAAGCCTGGGGCGCCTGCGTGGAATTGCAGGAACATGAGGGTGGCCAGGAGGGCGGAGAGGAGGGTGGCCAGCAGGGCGGTGCCGCGCATCACCACGCGGAAATTGCGCGGCACGAACGTCAGCGCCAGCGCCGCGCACAGGGGCAAGCCCAGGATGGGGGTCAGGAGGGACATGGGGAAAGGCTAAAGGCTAAAGGCTGAAGGCTAAAATTCATCTGAGGGCGAGGTAAAGGACCAACGCCACGCCCAGGGCGAAGAGGAAGGCGTAGGTCTGGAGGTTGCCGGTCTGGAGCAGGCGCAGGGCGCGGCCGCTCAGTTCGGTGAAGCCGTGTGTGAAGCGCACGCCGCCGCCGATGATCCACCGGTCAAACCATGCGGCGGACGCGGCCAGGCCATCGTGGAAGCGGATGACGGTCGCCGCGTAGAGCTCGTCGAAATAGAACCGGTTCTGCATCGCGCGGGAGAGGGCGCCGAGTTTGGCGGGCAACGGGTCGGCGGCCACCCCGGCGTAAAGGGTCCGCGCAGCGAGGAACCCGGCCAGCGCGGCCAGCAGGCTGAGCGCTGCTCCCAGGGGCGCCTCTTTGATCGGGGCCAGCAATTGGTCCAGCGTGGACATCGTGGATGCTTGGCCGGACACCGGAGGGAAGTAGCGGCCAAAGACGTTCTCGATGCCGATAAAGCCGCCGATGACGCTGAATACCGCCAGGAGACGCAGCGGCCACAAGATGACGGGGGGCGATTCGCGCCCATGGCCGGCGGACTCGGACCGTTCCTTGCCGAGAAAGACGACATAGACCAGCCTGAACATATAGAACGCGGTCAACGCCGCCACCACCACACCCAGGGCGAAGAGGGCATACTGGTGCCGGGCCGCGGCGCAGGCCAGGATGCTGTCTTTGCTGTAGAACCCGCTCAAGGGCGGGGCGCCGACCAGGGCGAGCGTGCCCGCCATGAAGGTCAGGAAGGTCACCGGCATTTTCCTCGCGAGGCCGCCCATCTTCCAGATGTCCTGTTCGTGGTGCAGGGCGATGATGACCGAGCCGGCGCCCAGGAACAGCAGCGCCTTGAAAAACGCATGGGTCGTCAAGTGGAACATCGCCTCGCTCTCGCCGAAAACGCCAACCCCCATGACCATCATGCCAAGCTGCGAGAGGGTCGAGTAGGCGAGAATCCGCTTGATGTCGTTCTGTTGAACACCGATGACGGCGGAGAGCAAGGCCGTGAATCCGCCAACCCATCCGATGACCAGGCGCGCGGGCTCGTCCAGCAGGAAATAGACGCGGCAGAGCATATAGACGCCCGCCGCCACCATGGTCGCCGCGTGGATGAGGGCGCTCACCGGGGTCGGTCCTTCCATGGCGTCGGGCAGCCAGACGTGGAGGGGGAATTGGGCGCTCTTGCCGACGGCCCCGCAAAAGATGAGCAGGGCAGCCAGTGTAGCCAGCCCGCCCAGGGCCTGGGGATCCGCCTTCATTTTCTGCTCCAGGTCCTGAAAGTTGAGCGAGCCCAGGACCAGCCAGACGGTGAGAATGCCGAGCAGGAACCCGAAATCGCCCAGGCGATTGCTCAGAAAGGCCTTCTTGCCCGCATCGGCGGCCGAGGGCCGCTCGAACCAGAATCCGATGAGCAGGTAGCTGCAGACGCCGACCAGCTCCCAGAAGATGAACAACTGGATGAAGTTGCCGGCCAAGACGATGCCGAGCATCGAGAAGGTGAACAGGCTGAGGCTGGCAAAGAAGCGCGAGAAGCCCGGGTCCTCGCGCATGTAGCCCCAGGAATAGACGTGGATGGCGCCCGCCACGCCCGTGACCAGGAGCATCATCGCCAGGCTCAGCGAGTCCAGGCGCAGCCCGAAATCCACCTGCAGGCCGCCCACCGACAGCCAACTCACCGCAACCTCCGGCGTCGGCGGCGTCCAACCCGAAGCCCCGATATAGACCAGGCTCAGGATGAACCCGGCGATGACCGCCCCGATTGAGAGCCCGCCGCTCAACGCGCGGTTCCGCAGCGTGAACAGAGTGATGACCGCCGCCGCGACGAGCGGCAGAAACAGCACAATCCAGGGCAGCGCGTTCATAGACAAATCAAAACCGACCCCTCACCCCAGCCCTCTCCCCGTCCGACGGGGAGAGGGAGAGACGTCGGGCGAGGTTCCGACAACGCCCTGTGCTGAGGATGCTCCACGGTCGTCGCAGTTCCTCCCTCTCCCCATCCGATGGGGAGAGGGCCGGGGTGAGGGGTCACCTGGGATGATTGCCTAAGAGAGCTGTCCAACATGGGATCAGAGTTTCATCAGGGTCAGGTCCTCGACGTGGGCGGTCCGGCGCTTGCGGTAGAGCGCGACGATCAGCGCCAGGCCCACGGCCACCTCGGCCGCCGCCACCGTGATCACGAAAAACACCAGCACCTGCCCGTCCAGGTTGTTCGAGTAGCGCGAAAAGGCCACCAGCGCCA
The DNA here is from genome assembly GCA_963749495.1 of uncultured bacterium. Taxonomy (GTDB): domain Bacteria; phylum Verrucomicrobiota; class Verrucomicrobiia; order Limisphaerales; family UBA8199; genus CAVQND01. The sequence goes on along the minus strand of CAVVMW010000004.1, from coordinate 746,580 downwards.
GGTTGGCCGCGTTGAGCATCAACTCCAGCGACATGTAGATGATGAGCAAATTGCGCCGCACGATGACCCCCAACAGCCCGATGGCAAAGAGCAGGCCGCTCACAACCAGGTAATGCTCGAGACCGACGGTCATGGCGCGGAAGGGGGGTGGAGGTTCACAGGGTTACACCGTAGCCCAGGCGTGTCCAGGGGCGAGGGTCGAGGCAAGGAGGCGCCGCCCCTCGACCCTCGGCCCTCGCCCCTCCGACGCCTTGCCAGTTATGAACCGAAGTCTAAACGCTCTCATTGGTTTTCCCGTTTGCTGAGCAGGACGGCGCCGACAATGGCGACCAGGAGCAGCACGGAGACGATTTCGAACGGGAGCAGGTATTGGCGGAACAACAGGTCCCCCAGTGCGGCGGTGCTGCCCCGGAGCGTCGGCGCGGCGTCGGCATCGAGCGGGGAGCGCAGGAGGCTCTGCAGGAAGATGAAGATGAACACGCCCACCGAGACGAGCCCGCCCAGGACGGCCGCCTTCCGAATCCTGCGGCGCTCTTCCGCCTTGAGATCGAGCAGCATAATGACAAACAGGAACAGGACCATCACCGCCCCGGCATAGACCAGGACCTGGACGGCGGCCAGGAAGAAGGCGTTGAGCAGGACGAAAAGAACGGCCAGCGAGGCAATCGTCAGGACCAGGAACATCGCGCTGGTGACCGGGTTGAGGCTCAATGGGTTGGCAATCACCAGGAACCCGAAGAGCAGGGTCAGGAACGCAAACACATAAAACAAAATGTCGGGCGTTGTCATGTTTTCGCTACGGTTCCACACCCTGCGCCTTGGCCTCGACGGCCTTCTTCTGCCACTTGCGGATTTTATCGTCATGGACGCCGCCCAAGGCCAGCAATTTTTCTTTGTTGTAAATGAGCTCGCTGCGGCTGCCAGCGGTCAGCGAATAGTCGTTCATCAGGAAAATGGCCTCCTCGGGGCAGACCTCCTGGCAGAAACCGCAGAAGATGCACCGGAGCATGTTGATGTCGAATTCCTTGGGGGCCTTTTCGACGTTGCCGGCCTCCGGCGCGCCGGCGGGGCCGGGCGGAACGATGCGGATGGCCTTGGGCGGGCAGACGAACTCGCACAACTGGCAGGAGACGCACTTGGTGCGGCCCGCCTGGTCCTTGACCAGGTAAGGCGCCCCGCGATAGCCCTCGGGAACGACCCATTTCTCTTCCGGGTATTGCATCGTCACTTTCTTCCTGAAAAAGTGGCGGATCGTGACCTGGAACCCGCCGAGGATGGCCGGCAGGTAAAGCCGTTCCCAGAGACCCAGTTTTTTTCGAGCGACAATCATAGCTTCACCTGGCCTGCACCCATAGCACGATTGCGGTGGCAATGATATTGGCCAGCGCCAGCGGGATGAACCGGCGCCAGCCCAGGTCCATCAACTGGTCGTAACGGAACCGGGGCCACATCCAGCGCACCCAGATAATCATGAACTCGACCACGCACATCTTGGCCAGGAAGACGCCGATCTGAAGGACCCCCAGCCCGGCCGTCTCCGCCGGTTGGTTCAGGCCCGCTATCGGGAGCGTCCACCCGCCCAGGAACAGCGTCACCAGCAGGGCCGACGAGACGGTCATGGCGGCATATTCGGCCATGAAAAACATGGCGAACCGGATCGAGCTGTACTCGACGTTGTAGCCGCCGGCCAGTTCCTGCTCCGACTCGGGCAGGTCGAAGGGCAGCCGGTTGGTTTCCGCGAACATGGCGGCCAGGAAGATGGCGAAGGAGAGGGGGGACAGGAAGAGGAACCAGCCGTGGTTGGCCTGGTAGGCGACCAGGCGGTTGAGGTTGAGGCTGCCTGTGCCCTCGAGGAACTCGCGCCAGGCGCTGCTCAGCGCGGCGTCGTCCAGGCCCCCGGCAACCAGGAACAGCGGGACAAGCGACATGCCCATGGCGATTTCGTAGGAGATCATCTGCGCGCTGGAGCGGATGCCGCCCAGGAACGGGTATTTCGAGTTGGCCGCGTAACCCGCCAGGACGATGCCATAGACGCCCAGCGACGTGATGCCGAAGGTGTAGAGGATCCCCACGTTCAGATTGGCGATGACCATCCGTTGCTGGCCGATTTGCGAGCCGAATGGGATGATGGCCACGGTCAACAGGCCGGGCATCATCACGATGGCCGGGGCGAGCCAGAAATAGGCCTTGCGCACGTGCGCCGGCGTGAAGTCCTCCTTCAAAAAGGCCTTCATGGCGTCGGCGACGGGCTGGAGCAGGCCGAAAATGCCGACGCGATTGGGGCCGATCCGGTCCTGGATGGCCGCGCACACCTTCCGTTCCACCCACACGCCATAGGCCACGACGAACATCAGCACGGAGAAGACCCCCACGATCTTCACCGCATTGAAGAACAGGAATTGCGCGGAGGGGGATAGATTGGTGAGCCAGGTCATGCGAGATTACAGGAGTTTCATTTCAGCCAAGCGATCACCTTCACCAAGCATGTCGCGTATGATCTGCTCAGACCAGGGTTCCGACTGCCCGGAGAAGTTCCTCCAGCCGGCGCGCAAATCGTCAAGGGTGACGAACTTGCCGCTCAGCGACGTTCCACGTCGTTCGAAGAACTCCGCGTTGCTCAGAGCAACCGCAACATCGTCGGTTTCGGCCCTCCACTCATAAACGATGGCCACGTGCTTGGAAGTGCCGCCCCCGAGATCTGCGTGTATGGCCCCGAGCAAGCTCAGGTCCTTAGGCTCCAGGCTCAACCGCAGCTCCTCGTGCAACTCTCGGATGGCCCCCTGCACGATCGAATTCCCATTGACGGCATCCTCACGGCGCACGTGTCCCCCGGCCCAAATGACCACCCGATTGTGCAAGGGGTTCTCCTCTTGCTTTTCGCGACGGCGCAGAAGAAGAACCTGCCCGCTCTTGGTCCGGACTACAACCACTGGCAAAGCCTGCAGTAATTCGGATGACGCCTCAGCCGTAGCGCGAGCCATGTACTCTCCCTTGGCGATGAAGAGGTCTATCAATTCACTCCCCTTCTTGTGACCAATGGATGTTTTCCCGGCAAACAGCCTTCGAACATCCACGATGGGCAGGCAGAGGATCTCCTCATTGCGGACCACCAGTTGACCGCCATCTTGCGCGCGCAGTTGCTCGTTCGCATTGAGCAGTTCGATCCCATAGACGCGGCCATCCGGAGCAAGGTTGATGTTCAGTTCATCGCTAATCTCGAGCGTCTGCACTTCGGCGCCTTTCTCCAGCAACCGGATGTAGGCGACATTGTGGCGTGGGTCGTACGTCAGCTTCATAGGTCAAATCGGCACCCGGACTCCCGTATCGCCCAGCGCGGCCCACGTCAGCCCGTTGTAGGCCGGGACCTCTTTGGCCATCTGGTTGAAAAGGCCCTCGATGCTCGCAAAACCATCCTGGCCCGTGAGGCCCAGGACCAGTTCGCGCAGGAATTCCCATTCGGGGCGCGCCTGGCCGCGCAGCTCGACGGCCTTCATGAACCTCTGCACGCGGCCCTTGGCATTGGCGAAGCTGCCGCGCTTCTCGACATGCGCGCAGCCGGGCAACAGGTAATGGGCGAGCCGGGTCGTCTGGTTCGGGAGGATGTCGCTCACGATCAAGCTCTCCAGCTTGCCGAGCAACTCGGGGCCGATGCCGTGCCGGGTCACGTCCTCGCCAAATACAATCAGCGTCTTGATGCGCCCGGCCCGGATGCCCTCGGCTATCTTGGGCAGGTTCGAGCCGATGGGCTGGGCGGCGATGCCGATGAGGCGCGCGCCGTTCGCGTTCGGGTTGCGGTCCGCGCTCAGGAGCAGCTTGTCCCCCTCGGCCTGACGCGGGACTGAGTCGGTCAGGGCGCCCAGCTTCCGGGCCAGCTTGCTCAACAGGAACAGCTCTTCGTTGGTCTGGCGGGCCGAAGCGACGATGGCGGCCGTCCCCGCGGGGACGGTCTTGAACTTCGCCGAGAGCTCGTCCAAGACCCCGCCCCAGCCGGCCTGCCCGCGGGCCCCAGGCCCCTGGCTGCCGGCTGCGGACTTCGGAGTGCGGAGTTCCACCAGGCGATCTTCCCGATCTATCCACTTGTAGTTGAGCCGGCCGTAATCGCACATCCAGCAACTGTTGACCGCGTCGTTTTCGCGCGGCTCGAAGCGATAGACCGTCTCCTCGCGCGACCCCACGATGATGTTGCAGCCGGTGGCGCAACTGGCGCAGAGGCTCTTGGTCTCCTTGAGAAACCAGACCCGCATTTGGAAACGGAAGTCCTTCGAGGTCAGCGCCCCCACGGGGCAGAGATCGACGGTGTTCAGGGTGTAGTTGTTGTCGAAGACGCGGCCGGGGTAGGCAGTCAGGACGCTGTAACTGCCGCGGTTGATGATGCCCAGGGCGTCGTCGCCGGCCACGTCGCGCGTGAACCGGATGCAGCGCGTGCACAGGATGCACCGCTCGTCGTCGAGCATGATGCGCGGGCCCAACTCGACCCGTTTGGGCTTGTGGACCTTGTCCTCGGCGAAGCGGCTCTGGGCCTGGCCGTACTCGACCGAGTATTCCTGGAGCTTGCACTCGCCCGCCTGGTCGCAGATCGGGCAATCCAGCGGGTGGTTGATGAGGAGGAACTCGAGCACCCCTTGGCGCATCTGTTTGACGGCGGGTGTGTTCGTGTAGATCTCCATGCCGGGTGTGACCGGGGTGGCGCACGCAATGGCCGGGCGGGGCGACTTCGCGATCTTCAACGTGCCGTCCGGGTTGAAGATCGGCTTGCGGTCGGGGCCGACGGCGGGGGTGCCGAACTCGACGAGGCACATGCGGCAATTGCCGGCCACGGGCAGCTTGGGGTGGTAGCAATAATGGGGCACGTCCACCTTCGCGGCGGCGCAGGCCTGGATCATCGTCGTCGGCAGCGGCTTGCCGCTAAGCGGGTCCGGCATGCTCCTGGCCACCTCGACCTCGATGCCGTCCACCTTCACCTTGATCTTCTCGACCAGCGGCGGGGCGGGCTTGGGCTCAGTTGTGGCGGCGGCTGGCATTGCTATAGAACAGCGTGTGTCGGTGGGGACTTTGACCTTCCTCGCGAACGGAATCCGCGCGGTTGGGTTTTGTCCCGGAGGGACATTCGAGAATAGCCCGAACGTTTCAACGTTGGGATCCAAGCGCGGACATATCGAGTCCCGGAGGGACGGCTGAAAATGCACGCCCTTTCAGCCGTCCCTTCGGGACTCGTTCCTTCTGACCGCCAAACCCAACGTTGAAACGTTGGGCTATTGTCAGATGTCCCTTCGGGACAAAATTGAGGCCCCGGGGAATGACCCGTCGCGCATCTGTCGTTTCGGAGGACGTTTAGCATTCTCACGATCGATTTGGTTTTCCCTTCAACACTCGGTGCGCGTCTCGCAACACATCCTCCGCATCGCGTTCGGTCAGCCTGCCCTCGTCAAATGCCCTGCAACGAGCGGCTGCTTCCTCTGCCCAAGCTGCCTCAACCTCGGGCGAACTGTCCTCTGCCTCGAGGCTGAGCAACAGTTTTTGGACGAGGGCCGCCCGCGCGCGCGCCGGCAGAGACAATGCCTCGATGAATACTTGTTCAGTTGTCGCACTCATAATGTGAATCTTACCTGTGCAGCTTGTTCGTGTCCATGGCGGAGTCGCCGCTGACTTGGGCGTGCGGCAGCGGGGTCAGGAATTCAAGTTTATTGGCATTTTTTCACAAATTCTGCAACGTGCTGAAACAAATCGGAGCTGCTCTCCAGCAGTTGCTGATCAAGAAGGATATCGAGCTTGCCGCCGCTTGACTGCTGCTTCTCCCGGCGCACTACCTCAAGGTCCCCTAGCCTGGATTCCCACGGATAGGCCTGACCTAACCTTGAGCAGCCTCCTCGGCCAGCCTCACCCTGTATTTGCCATGGATCTTCCAGAATGACGTTAGTCGTACTATGAATATATAGATATTGTCCACTATGTCATAATGCCCGCCGATCGACTCCTCGCTCTGGCCAGACGCTCCGATCCCTACGGATTTGTCCCGTTTCACCAGAAAAATGCGCCATGGCACCCCTACAGGTTGTATTTCCGCTTGACAACCCCACCATATATGACATAGTGGAGACGTGTTTAACAATAAACACAAAAAACTAACCGATCTGGCCCAGGCTTTTCTCACGCCGACCAACTCCACCCACCGCCAATATGAGGCCCTCCGCGCCTTCTTCGTCGAGGGCCTCCCTTCCCAAGACGCCGCCCGCCGCTTCGGCTATTCGCCGGGCAGTTTCCGCGTCCTGGCCTGCCAGTTCCGCCAAGAGCCAGACCGCCCCTTCTTTTTGCCTCCAGCCAAGGGACCTCACCGCGCCCCTAAATCCGACCCCTGGCGCCTCAAGATTGTCCAGGCCCGCAAACAAAACCTCTCCATTTACGACATCAGCCGGCTCCTGCAGGAGCAAGGTCATCGGCTCAGCCCGGTCTCCGTAGCCCATGTCCTCAAGGAAGAAGGCTTTGCTCGCCTGCCGCAACGGGCCGATGAAGAACGGCCCTCCCACCCCCATCCCGAAACCGCCCCGGTCGCCGATGCCCGCCTGCTGGATTTGTCCGCGCACCAGTTCCGCACCCAATTTGGCGGCCTGTTCCTGTTCGTGCCCTACCTGAGCGCCGTGCCCTGGGAGCGTATCCTGGAGCAGAGCCAGTTCCCCGGCACCCGGCAGATCCCCGCCGCTCACGCCATGCGCTCCCTGTTGGGGCTTAAGTTGCATGGCTCGGCTCGTCACAGCCATGTGATGAGCAACGTGTTCAACGCCGGCCTGGCCTTGTTCGCCGGCCTCAATTGCGTCCCCAAACGTTCTTTCCTCACCGAATACAGTTGCCGGATTGATCCGCCGTCTTACCCCAAACTCATGCACCGCTGGTTTGATGGCGCCCGTCAGTTGGGCCTGCCCCGCGGCGAGTCCTTCGATCTGGACTTTCACACCATCCCTTTCCACGGCGAGGATGCCCTCCTGCAAAAGCATTACGTCTCCAAGCGCAGCCGCCGGCAGAAGGGCCTCTTGGCCTTTGTGGCCCAGGATGCCGACACGCACGTGTTCTGCTATGGCAATGCCCAGGTGCGCAAGGAGAACCAGAACGAAGAGGTGCTGCACTTTGCCCGCTACTGGAAGGAGCGGACCGGCCAGTGGCCGCAGGAGTTGATTTTTGATTCCAAACTCACGACCTATGCCAACCTGAGCTGGCTCGACGACCAGGACATCGAGTTCATTACGCTGCGGCGCCGTTCGGCCGCCATGCTCCAGGAAGTGCGCACCTGGCCCGATTCGGCTTGGCGCCGCATCTCCCTGGAAAGCATCTCCCGCCTTTATCGGGAGCCGCGCATCGTCAACCAGCGCATCGAGTTGAAGGGCTACCAGGGGCCCATCCGCCAGATGATTATCACCGATTTGGGCCACGAGGACCCCACCTTTCTGCTGACCAATCAATTGCGGCGCTCGGCCCCCAAGCTCATTGGGCGTTACGCCCGGCGCATGATTATCGAGAACAACATCCAGGACGGCATCGACTTTTTCCACATGGATGCGCTGTCCTCGGCGGTGCCGATGAAGGTCAATTGCGATCTGCAATTAACCCTCATAGCCAGCAGTCTCTATCGGCTCTTGGGAGTTCAAATCGGGCAAGGCTATGAACGAGCCAAATCCCGAACCCTGTTCCGGGACTTCGTGGATGCAACGGCAACGGTGGCCATTAGCGCGGAGGCGATCACCGTCCGCTTTCAGAAACGGGCCCACAATCCGTTGCTGCTCAACGCAGGCTTTAACAAGAAGCAGGTCAAGGTCCCCTGGTTGGACAATCGAACCCTCCGGTTGGTCTTCGGCTAGAGCGGGCCAACGGGAAAAAAATGTTAGGTCGCGTCCCATGCATGGGAATCCAGGCTAGGCCAAGAATACTGGGATCCGCCGCGATCTGGTCCTGCAGCCAGTACTCGTCGTAGCCGCACTCGCGGATGCTTAGGGTCTTGGAAACAGCAATGGGAGTAGTCATTTCTAGATCTTTCCTCGGTAGAGATCCATAATCGGGAAAATCATTTGGAGGTCTCCCCAAATCAGGTCGCCGTCTTCGATACGGAACTCCTGGAACCTCCGCAAGTCACGGTAATCGGTAGTGTCCGGATTACGCGCTTTAGCGAGGAAGGGCCCGAAATCCGCCACCCGTACCATGGCGTCGTTGAAGGTCAGGCGAATCTTGTATCCCGAGACATACTTGGCCTCGACAATTTCGAGATATTTTGTGGCGGTCGCTTTCATTCCCAAATATTCATAGAGCTTTGGCATCCCGGTTCAGTCCTTCGGAGAGGCCACCGCTCCGATTTTCGCCAGCGGCGCGTCGTCTTTGGCCGCCTCCGCCCTTCGCTCCTCGTCCGCGGTCCCTTTGGCCACAAACTCGTCCTTGAACTTGCCCACAAAACTCTGGACGGGCCAGGCGCAGGCCTCGCCGAAGGCGCAGATGGTGCGCCCGCCGGGGATGTTGTCGGCGATGCGGACCAGGTAGTCGGCGTCGGTCTTGCGGCCCTGGCCGTGGGTCATGCGGTCCAGGGCCTTGGCCATCCAGAGCGAGCCTTCGCGGCAGGGGGTACACTGGCCGCAGCTCTCGTGGGCGTAGAACTGCGCGATGTTGGCCAGGGAGGCCACAATGTCGGCCGAGTCGTCCAGCACGATGATGGCGCCGGAGCCGGACATGCTGCCTGCGGCGATGAGCGAGTCGAAGTCGTACGGCAACTCGAGCATGTCCACCTCCTTCTCGGCGTCCATGCCGTCGGGGCCTTTGCGCTTGAGCTTGAATTTCTCGCCGGCCTTGAAGACCTTGGCCGAGGAGCCGCCCGGGATGACGGCCTTGAGCCGGCGCCCCTCGCGCAGGCCCCCGCCGAATTCCGGGTCGTGGATCAGCTCGCCCAGGGTGACCTTGCCGACCTCAACCTCGTAATAGCCGGGTTTGCGGACGTGCCCGCTGATGCTGACGATGCGGGTGCCGGTGTTGTTGGGGGTGCCGAGCCGGGCGTAAGCGGCGCCGCCCATGGCGACGATGTGCTTGACGGCGCAGAGGGTCTCGACGTTGTTGACGATGGTGGGGCAGAGGTAGAGGCCCAGGACGGCGGGGAAGTAGGGTGGTTTGATGCGCGGGTAGGCGCGCTTGCCTTCGAGCGACTCGATGAGGCCGGTCTCCTCGCCGCAGATATAGGCGCCGGCGCCGCGGTGGACGTGGATCTGGAGGTCGTAGCCGCTGCCCAGGATGTTCTGGCCCAGCAAATGCCGCGCGCGGGCCTCCTGCAGCGCCCGGTTCAGGATGCGCGCCCCCTCGACGAACTCGCCCCGGATATAGATGTAGGCCAGGTGCACGTCGTTGGCGAAGCAGGCAATGATCGTGCCCTCGAGCATCTGGTGCGGGTCTTTGTAAATGATCTGCTTGTCCTTGAAGGTGCCCGGTTCGGATTCGTCGGCGTTGCAGATGAGATAGACCGGTTTGCCGCTCTTGCGGTCGACAAACGACCACTTGAGGCCGCAGGAAAAGCCGGCGCCGCCGCGCCCGCGCAGGCCGGAGAGCTGGACCTCGTTGCGGAGTTGCTCGGGGCCGCCCTGGGTCTTGCCGTCCGGCAGTGTCTTGGGAGGCAGGGCCAGGGCCTTCTTGAGGACCTCGTAGCCGCCGTGGCGCAGGTAGCACTCCAGGTTCGGGCGTGTAACCCGGCTGGTCGGCGTATTTCAAGATTAACCGGTGCTCTTTCACAGGCTTGACTCTGCCGCCAGAGATTCTAAGTTGTTGGCGCTCGTTTGCCCGATGGTGTAACGGTAGCACAGCAGACTCTGGATCTGTTTGTCATGGTTCAAATCCATGTCGGGCAGCCATTTGCCGAGGGACGAGGGACGGGGTCGAGGGGCTGGGAGCGGGCGCGCCGGGATTCTGCGGAGCGCAGCCCCGCGCTGCCCTCAATTTGCATCCCGCGATCCGTCATTGGCACTCCCACAGTATTTTCTGCGCCTTGTTCCGGTCAACCCCTTCGTGGAATGCGTCGTTGCACATCAGGACCGGGGCGGTGCCGCAACTGGCCAGGCACTCGACAAATTCGACCGTGTACTTGCCATCGGGGGTGGTCTGCGGGCCATGGGCCCGCGGGTCCAGCCCCAGTTCGTTGCAGAAGTATTCGTGCAGCCCGTAGGCGCCGCCCAACGCGCAACTCAAGGTGCGGCAGACCCGCAAATGGTATTTGCCGACCGGCTTGCGGTGGAACATCGGGTAAAAGCTCACCAACTCATAGACGTTGACCGGCTGCAATTCCAGCTTGCCGGCCACCCACTCGAGGGCCTGCCTCGAGATAAAGCCGAAGTGCTCCTGCACGGCGTGGAGCAGCATGAGCGTGGCGCTCCGTTTCCGCGGATAGTGCGTGATCACCTCATCGATCTCAGCCACCAGCGCCGCCGGCACCGCAAAATCCGGCTGGTCCAGGAGCGGGTTGGGGATGGGCTGGGAGACGGGGGCGGGAGCCGCGCCCGGCGGGGCCTCCGGTTTGGTCAATGCGGGAATCGGCATCACCTTGCCTCCACCTTTTTACGCAGACGTTCGAGATGAACGAGAATCTCGGGCGCTTCCTTCAACTCGCACAGCGGTCGTAATTCCGACTGGATGATATCCCAGTTCAGGGCCGCCCCATGCCGGGCAATTACGCCCCTGAACGTCCCCCCAGTCCAGCTCGCGCCCGGCGAAAGCCTTCATAACGACCAAATCCTCTGCCGAACACGTTCGCAGCACAAGGCCCGGATAAAACTCGAAGTTGCTGGCACGGCTGATCACATTCTCCTCGAAGGGCAAGCCACCGAGCGCCAGGTCAATTCCAGTGCCGTCCTCTGCTGCCAGCAGCATGACCCGATTCTCCAGGGCGAACTTCCGTCCTCCTGGGGCACGGAACCTGAAACGCTGCAGGATCGCATCCACGAAGGCCTCTTCACCGCCAAAACCTGTGAGCAATGTCACATCCACGTCCCGGGTCAGGCGCGGCTCGCTCCAGCGCTGAACCGCAATCCCGCCTATCACGCACGAGCGCCAGCCCTGAGCATCCAGGAAGTCCTGCACCTGCCTGGCCAAAATGAACAAGTCCTTCATTTCCGCCCGAGTTTGAACCACCGCTGCTGCTCGATCAATCCCGAGCTCTGGCGGGGCGGAAGGTGCAACCGGGCGGATTTGTAGGCCAGATCGAATGCCTCGATGGCAGCCGCCGTATTGACCGAGGAAAGTGACTCCAAACGAAGTCGCTCCAAAATCGGCCCCGTTTCCTCCCAGTTCCGGATCCAGGCCCGGATCTGGTCCTTCTCCGCTTCGGTCATTTCGCTCACCGGTTTCATCGCTCACATTCCCACGTTTTCACGTTTCACGGTTCACGTTTCATCATCTCCGCCCCCAGCTTCATCGGTCGCATTCCCCCATCACGAAGTCGAACGAGCCCAGGATGGCCACCACGTCGCTGATCATGTGGCCGGGCAGGAGCTTGGGAAGGATGCTCAGGTTCACGAACGAGGGCGAGCGGATCTTGAGCCGGTGCGGGGTGCCGCCGCCTTTGCTGTGGATGTAGAAGCCCAGCTCGCCCTTGGGATTTTCGTGGCCGAAATAGACCTCGCCCGCGGGGGCATTGACGCCCTGGGTCACATTGATGAAATGATGGATCAACTCCTCCATCCCGGTCAGGACCCGGTCCTTGGGCGGCAGAACGATCTTTCCGTTGGGGACATTGACCGGCCCGGGGGGCAGCTTGTCAAGGCATTGGTGGATGAGGCGCACGCTCTGGCGCATCTCCTCGATGCGCACCAGGTAACGGTCGTAGCTGTCCCCGGTCGAGCCAACCGGCACGTCAAAGTCCAACTGCTCATAGACCAGGTAAGGGCGGGCCTTGCGCAGGTCGTGCTCGATGCCGCTGCCGCGCAGGTTGGGCCCGCTCAGGCCGTAGTCGATGGCGTCCGCCCTCGAAATGACCCCCACCTCCTGCGTGCGATCCACGAAAATGCGGTTGCGCGTCAGCAGGGTCTCGGTCTCATCGATGTTCACCACCACCTCGTTGCAGAACTTCCGGCATTGGTCGGTCCAGCCGGGGGGCAGGTCTCGGGCCAGCCCGCCGATGCGGGTGTAGCTGGTGGTGAACCGCGCCCCGGTCAGCGACTCGCAGAGGTTGTAGATCTTCTCCCGCTCGGTGAACGTGAGCAAAAACACCGTCATGGCGCCCACGTCCATGGCATAAGAGCCCAGGCCGAGCAGGTGCGAGGAGACGCGGGCCAATTCGCAGCAGATCACGCGGATGAATTGGCAGCGCGGGGGCAGTTGCGTGTCGATGCCCAGCAGCTTCTCGACCGCCAGGGCATAAGCCACATTGTTGGCCAGCGGCGCCAGGTAATCCAGCCGGTCCGTGTATGGGACGAACTGGCTGTAGGTCATGTTCTCCGCTATCTTCTCGTCGCCCCGGTGCAGGTAGCCCACGTCCGGCATGGCCTTGGTGATGACTTCACCGTCCAGTTCAAGGACGATGCGCAGCACGCCGTGGGTCGAGGGGTGCGAGGGTCCCATGTTCAGAATCATCTTCTCGGCAGGCAGGTCCTCCGCCTCTGCGGTGGCGGTCGGGGCCGAGGTTACGCCCATGGTCTGGGCGGCCTCGGCGGCGCGGGCCGCGGGCTCCTTGAACTGAACATCGCGAATCTCCGGTTTGCCGCCGGCGGTCTCGATGGGGCCGGGCCCGTGCGCACGGCCATGGGCCTCCTTGATGTCCTGCCGCCGCTCCAGGCGCGCATTCAGTTCCAGGGCGTCAGTCTCGGGAATCCGCACGCGCGGCTCCCGCGCGATGGTGTCCTTGCCCCCCGCGATGGTGACAAATGGCCCCCCGGCCAGGGGCGCCGGCTCCGTGAAGGCGACCTCCGGCACGTCGGTGGGCTTGCCCGACAGCGGGAAGTCCTTGCGCAACGGATAATAGGGGTAACCCTCCCACATCAGGATGCGGCGCAGGTCCGGGTGCCCGCGGAAACGCACGCCCATCATGTCATAGATCTCCCGCTCGTGCCAGTCGGCGGCGCGCCAAACGCCCGTCAGCGTGGGCAACTCGGCCTTCTCCTCGCTCACGCTCGTCTTGAGGCGCAACGGGCACCGATGGCCATAGCCGTAAAGGTGATAAACAATCGTGAAGCGCGGGTCCTCGCCATAACGGTCCACGCTCGTGATGTCCACCAGGTAATCGAAACCGAGTTCCTGTTTGGCGAAGGCGCACACGGCCGGCAGCGCCTCGGGGTCGGCGACCTCGACAGCGATCTCGCCCCGGAACTCGGCCGGGGCGGAGAGCAGGCTGGGGAACCTGGCCCGAAGGCGCTCAGCAAGCTCGAGCTGATTTCCGCCTTGGCGCATGGCTCAGCCCGCCTTCTTGAGCGTGGCCAGGACCGGCTCCTTTGCCACCACCTTGTTCTGGAGCCGGATGAGGGCATCCAGCAGGGCCTCGGGCCGCGGCGGACAACCCGCTACATAGATGTTTACCGGCAGGATGCGGTCCACCCCCTGCAGGACCGAGTAGCTGCGATACATCCCCCCGGTCGAGGCGCACGCCCCCATGGCGATGACCCATTTGGGCTCGGTCATTTGGTCGTATATGCGCTTGACCGCCAGCGCCATCTTGTAGGTGACCGTCCCGGCGACGATCATCACATCCGATTGCCGGGGCGAAAACCGCATCACCTCCGCCCCGAACCTCGAGATGTCGAACCGGCTGGCCCCCGCCGCCATCAACTCGATCGCGCAGCACGCCAGCCCCATCGGCATTGGCCACAGCGAATTCTTGCGAAACCAATTCAACGCGGCATCGAGCCGGGTGACCACCACGTCCCCCTCGACCTTCGAGTTGTAGCCGATTTCTGTCGTTGTTTGCACAGGGTCCGGCGCAGCAGAAGCTGCAAGCCGCAGTAAGCTAATGGGGGGTCCAGACAGGGGCAAGGCCAATTTGAGCGTTTTTTGGAGGCGTGAGTGATTTCTCCGCGTCTTGGAGTTGACCTTCCGCCCCTTGCCAGATTAAAATTGCCTTGATGAATGCGAAGATCGAGCCGATGCAGCAGCCCGTCCGCAAAGTGGCCGGTCGTCCGCTCACCATTTCCCGCCGGCTCGCTCACTTGGAAGATCTGGCCGGCTTTCTCGACAAACACGCGCATGGATCACTCGCCAGAGCCGGGGGAGATTACTTCCCGATTCGAAAGACTGTTGGTCGCCCTCGCCGCTGGCCCCGTTGATTTCGCGGTCGTCGGCGGACTGGCGGTCATCTTTAACGGTTATCGCCGCTGTGCGATTCCACTAAGGGCTTCGGTTACCGTGCTGGGTCGTTCAAACGCCATAGATTTCCAGTGGATGTTGTGATCTCATCAAAGGATCTGGCGCGCAGCTGTCTTCCCCCTTGTCCAATGCAGGGATGGTCAAAACCGACGCTTCGGCCTCCAATAATGTGCTTTCAACCCGCTTGCGGGCGAACATTCTGTCGAGAGCGGTTCGCGTCGGATCGGCACTCACGGGTTGGAATGTAGAACTCGCTCCATCAGTAAATAGACGTGAGTTCCGGTTCGTTCCGGCCAAGGCCCCGCCGGCCCATTCTCAAGGACACGGGCTCTTCGGATGGCATCCGGCACATTCGCCAGAGGAAAGTGGCCTGCCTTTATCGAGGTCTTGTTATATTCCCCGAGCAATGTTCTCAGTGTCTGGGCCACTGCTGCAGAAGTCGGAAACACCGTGCCTGGTGGGACATCCTGATGGTGGAGCAGGAGCCACAACTCGAAGCAAGGATTGCTCACGGCGATTTCCATCCCGGCCTGGCGCGCGGTGCTCAAGGCCCCGAGTGTCCCCGCCAGGTGCTGGTCGCGAAAATAATGATCGGTGTCGAGGAGCACCCAGAACTCGTCGCCGACCTGCACCTGTTTCTTCTGTTTGACCTGCTGAAAGGCCGCCTTCAAACGATCCACGACATGCACTGGGGCGGAAAACCCCGAATCTTTGGGCGTGGGCAGGACGACGACCTTGACCCTCACCAAACTAGGTGCTGGAAGTACTGCTCGGGCGCGTAGGTATCGTCCGTGGCCACGACAAACACGCGGTCATCCCGCAGGGTGCGCTCACCCCGGCCGATGGAGATGGGTTTCGGTTGAGGAGGCTCATGCGGGTGTCAGAGTCTTTGGAGGGCCTCCCGGCCTCAGGTCCTGGATGATCTGGCGCACCCAATCCGGAAGTTCCGCCTCGATCGGCGGGACCGCCTCGAATCGGCCTTGGAGATAAGCTTTGTCGATCTTCAGATCCGTGCGGACCTTGTAGTCCGCCAGCGAATACAACTCGGTCGCGCCGGACGGTTGTTGTTTGTTGGCAAACCAAACCTCATCCCGTCGCAACAAGTCCAAGTCCAGGAACGTGGTGTCGTGCGTCGTAAAGATCAATTGGCTACCCTTGCCGGCGCAGGCTTGCAGGAAGGCCCGCACGAAGCCCTTCGCCAGCAGAGGGTGGAGGCTCCGGTCGATCTCATCGATTACGAACAGGCCTGGCTTCTGGCAGATCGCGTGCAAGGCCGGCAGCAAATGCGTGAGTCGCTGGGTGCCGTCTGACTCCTCAGCGAACGGGAGCGTGACCCGAGTGCCATCGGCGGCAACGTGTTCGGATTGGAGGGTCCGGAGTTGGAGTTTCGTGCCTTCGCCCTTCTGCACGATCAACTCACTGCGATCAGGCTTTGAGATGCTGGTGGTCTGACCAGCGGGCATGTCCTCGATGAGGTGCTGCACGAGGCTGCCCATGCTGGTCAACAGGCCTTCCTCCACTTGGGCGGTGTCCACTCGCAGGCGGTTGACTCCCGTCGCCACCTTGCGCAGGAAATCACCCGCGAACTCTGTGAACCTCTGGTCTTGGGCGACCAGTTGCGCGAGCATCGAAAATGGGGCGCTCGCCGGGACGATCGTCAACCGGTCAGCGAACCAACGAAGTGCGCCCGCGAGGATGGACCCCTGGTCCTGTTCTCGCAGGCTCTTGCCCACGGCGTGGAGGAAGAGTTGATTAGGCAGTACCCCCACCTTCGTCAGCGCCAGCGCCTTGGCATGGTTGCCCCAGGTGTCGTCCTTCAGAACCGGACCGGCTTCGATGGTCACTTCCTCGTTGGCGCTGGTCGAACGTTCGTAAATGGAGATTTCCCGTCCGTCCCGCAGCAGGCTGAGCCATTCTGCGTCCACCAACCTGTCGTTGACCCGGCAACCAAACACGTAAACCCGGCCCTCCTCGACGAACTGCGCGGTGAACTCGGTCGGCTGACTCGGGCTCACCTTGTCCAGGAGAAAGGCGCGACGACCGATGGGCTTCTTGGGCTCGGTGCCGCGCAGAACCAGGTTTTCGAGAAAGGCCAGTGCGTTCACGAAATTCGACTTGCCGGCTCCGTTCGCGCCGTAGATGACGGCCACGGGCACTGCCTTGTTTTCATTGTCGGGGATGGGGGTCAAGTGCTCGGGATGGTCCGGTTGGCGCGTGCTTCCGACCATGGAAAGCGTCTGCTCCTCCCGGAATGAGCGGAAGTTGGCTATTGAGAACGAGAGCAACATAATGTCGTGACATAATCACACATTGCACCTCAATACGCAACTACATTCGCACAGATGGCGTATTTTGTGTGATTATTTCACATTTCATTCGCATTCGGCCTTCTCAAGCCCCGGTATCGGAACCACCGCGCCCTTGAACTTCAGGTAGTTGACCTTGACGCCATAGTCGAGGTCGAGCTCGATGCGTTGCTGCGCGAGGGGCAGCAGGACATCGCGTTCCCAGGCACGGAGTTCCTTGAACATCTTGTCGATCTTCCCGAATTCCCTCGCGGCTTTGGTGCGGTCGCCGGGGCGGGCGGACTCGTTGAGCGAGACGGAGGTGAGTTGGCGGTGCTTTTCCTCCAGCTTGCCAATGAACTCGCGTACGTAGTCATTTAGTAGGAGGTTCACCGTGTCACGGGTGTACCGGTGCAGGTAAACCAGCGCCTGGAAACTGCCTTCCAGGCTGCTGAACATCCAGTAGATGGGCCGCTTCTTGTAGGTCTTGAGGTGATCCTTGTAGAACTCCCGCACGAAATAGGTCCGCAGGTCTGTTGGCTTGGCTTTCCCGGTCTTCGCGTCCAGCTTGCCGAGCGAAGCTTCGATGAAGGCAAGGTTGTCCGCCCGATTTTCTTCGCCATAGGTGACGCGCAGGAAGCCTCGCGCGTCGCGTAGCGACGCCTGAGAGTTGCACGCTGCCAAGACGATTCCTGCGTTTCAGGCGTCGCTACGCGACGCTGGGCCCCTTGCCCCAAGGTCCGTGGACTCGAAGTCCACGGCTACCTTCAGGCACCGCTACGCGGTGATGGGCGCTTCTGGCGCGCTCAACCACTTTTCCGGTGAGCCCCAGTGCCCAAGGCCAAGTGCAAGACCAACCCCGCCCATTCTGGCGAAGAACGGCGGAGAGCGTTGCTTCCGAGACAGCCTCTTTTTCCCAGGGTTTCATTAGTCAGGTTCCGGGGGCGCGACAGGAAGCGAGGCGCAGTGATGCTCCAGGGAGTCAAATTCCGGGTTTGGCGCTTCCCAGCATTGCCGGCCTTCCTTTTCCGTCAACGGTTTGAGTTGATGGGGCGACAATTGCTCCTTGAGCCTCGGCAAGCCCAGCTTCATGCTCTGGCGCATGGCGTCGGCGATTGAAAGGCCGGTCTCTTTGGCCACCTGCCGGACCTCTCTGAGCAATTCGCCGGGCATAGCCAGTGGATAGGTCTGCGTCTTCATATAAGAATCATACATATCCCCGCCATTCCTTTCAAGCCATTCGTGCCCTGCGCTGGTTCGCCGCTTGCGTCAGCAGCCAGCGCCAGGCGGGCTCTGCTTCCGGGATGGCCTGCACGGCGGCGGGGGCGTATTCGTGGAAGAGCAACGTCCCTTTGGCCTTGGGGTAGCGCGCGCGAGCGAGTTGGACGGAGGCTTGTTCGCGGCGAATAGTCTCGGGGTCAGTCAAACTCCAGCAGACATTCCAGAACTCGGTGCCGTTCTCGTTAAGGATGTCGATCTCGCCGCCATCGGCGTAATAGAAGAGGCCCATTGTGCGGCGGCGGAGTTGCAGGAACACCGAGGTTTCCAATTTGCGGCCCACGTCCCGGTCGGGCTCGCTTTGGAATGCCGCCACCAGGCCGGGATCGATGACGTGCAGTTTTTTGGGGTTGTGGGCCTGCTTGCGCAGGGAACGCTCATGCTTTGGGGCCAGGAACAGGAGAAAGCTCTCCTCCAGGTAGTGGAGGTATTCGAAGAGAGTGTTTTTCGAGACACTCAATCCCAGCGAGTGGAAGTCCCGGTGGAGCTTGCTGGCGTTGACCAATGAAGCAGTGTGCCGGAAGGCAAAGCGCAGCAGTTCGCGCATGAGCGGCTCGTTCCGCACCTTGTAACGCTCGACCAGGTCGCGGTAGAGCATCAGCGTGGCGTATTCTCCCAGGATCAGGGGACGGAGCGCGTCTTCGGCCTGCGCAACCTCGGGAAAGCCGCCCCACAAGAGGTAGTCCCCAAGGGCGCCCCGCACCAGGCTCTCGTTGTCCGCGTCGGACGGCCGCCAGGTGATGTCGCGGAAGCCCAGGTATTCCGAGAAACTGAGGGGAAAGACCTCCAGGGTGATGCTCCGTCCTCGCAGCGCGCTGGCCAGGTCCCGCGTCAGCAATTGCGAGGAGGAGCCCGTAACCAGGATGCTCAAGTCTTCTGTGTCGCAAAGCCGGCGGACCCACCGTTGCCAGCCCGGGGCGCTCTGGACCTCGTCCAGGAACAGGTAGCAGCGTTGGCCGAGAGTTTCGGGGAAAAGCTCGCGCTGGGCTCGCAGCACCAGGTCCAGTTCGCCGGCGCGCACGGGTTGCAAGCGGTCGTCTTCGAAGTTGAGGTAAATGACCCGCTCGCGGGGGACACCCTGGGCGATGAGCCGCCGCATGGCCTCGAAAAAAAGGAACGTTTTCCCCGAACGCCTCACCCCGGCCAGCCCGACGACCTTGCCCGTATCCAGAGGCAGCGCCAGCTCGCGCGGGCGCGAGCGCGGCAGCGGGCGGCGGACGAATTGCTGGAGCACGCCCTTGATATCGTCGCTGGTCATAGGGACGATTTTATTCAAATCGTCCCTGTTAACAAGGATAATTCTTTGCCGCGCCACAAGCGGCGAGTTTTGTCGCAAATTTTTGGCTTGCATCCGGCCTTTGGGGGCTTACTTTTATCGTGCCTGGGCGCCGCGTGTGCGGACGTCCGTTGAGGCTGAGAAAAGAACAGTTAACCGGTTACCTAACCCTCAACCTCCGTTGCCGGTGCAACGATTGGTCCGTTAGGCAATGGAGTCTCGGAAAGCTGCGCGCTGACCAAGTCTCCCTAGGGTTCTCAGAAGGAAGCCGGATAGTTTATTTATTATGCTCACCATGGAAGAGGCCATGAAGCAAACGGGCGCTCTGCCCTTTGCGGCTGGCAATATCGTCAAAGGCAAGATCATCGAAGTACGCCCCAAGGAAGTGCTCGTGGACATCGGCTACAAGAGCGAGGGCGTCATTTCCGCAAACGAGTTCGAAGACATCAAGGCCGTGAAAGTCGGCGACGAGATCGATGTCTTAATCGAGAAACTGGAGGACCGGGAGGGGATGGTGGTCCTTTCGAAGGAGAAGGCCGAGTTCAAGAAGAATTGGGAGCGCATCCTGACCATCTGCAACGAGGGGGGCACGATCACGGGCAAGGTCAAGGCCATCGTCAAGGGCGGGCTGCTGGTCAACATCGGCGTCGAGGCCTTCCTGCCGGCGTCGCAGATTGACATCACCATCCCGAAGAACCTGGCCCAGTACGTGGGCAATGCCTACGAATTCAAAGTCGTCAAGATCAACCAGGAACGGCAGAACATCGTGCTCTCGCGCCGGGAGTTGATCGAGCAGGAGCGGCTGGAGCGCCGCCAGAAGCTGCTCACCGAGATGACCCCGGGCGACATCCGCAAGGGGACCGTCAAGAACATCACCGATTTCGGCGCGTTCATCGATTTGAACGGCATCGATGGGCTGCTCCATATCACCGATATGAGCTGGGGCCGCATCGGGCATCCCTCCGAACTGCTCAAGGTGGGCCAGGACATCGACGTGGTGGTGCTGGACATCAACCGTGAGAAGGAGCGGGTGAGCCTGGGGCTCAAGCAGAAGCTGGCCAACCCGTGGGACAGCATCGAGCAGAAGTACCCGGTGGGGGCGCGCGTCAAGGGCCGGGTGGTCAACCTGGTGCCCTACGGGGCTTTTGTGGAACTGGAGCCCGGGGTCGAGGGCCTGGTGCACGTCACCGAGCTCTCCTGGACCAAGCGCATCGCCAAGCCGTCGGACGTGCTCAAGGCGGACCAGGAAATCGAGGCGGTGGTGCTGGGGATCAACCGCGAGGAGCAGAAGATCTCGCTGGGGCTGCGCCAGCTCGAGGCCAATCCTTGGGACAAGGCCCAGGAGAAATACCCGGCCGGCACCCGCGTCCGGGGCAAGATCCGCAACCTCACCAGCTACGGCGCCTTCATCGAACTGGAGGAGGGCCTGGACGGCATGATCCACGTCTCGGATATCTCGTGGACGCGCAAGATCAATCACCCCTCGGAGGTCCTCAAGAAGGGCGACGAGCTCGATGCCATCGTCCTGGAGGTGGACAAGGCCAACCAGCGCATCGCGGTGGGCCTCAAGCAACTCACACCCGACCCCTGGGAGAGCATCGACCGGCTCTACAAGGTGGGCGACCTGGTCACCGGCGCCGTCACCAAGCTCGCCAGCTTCGGCGCCTTCATCGGCCTGCAGCACGAAATCGATGGCCTGGTCCACATCTCGCAGATCAGCGAAGAGCGCGTGGACAAGATCAAGAACGTGCTCAAGGTCGGCCAGGAGGTCACCGCCCGCGTCATCAAGATCGACAAGAGCGACCGGCGCATCGGCCTGTCCATCAAGGCGGCCAACTACTCGAACGAGCAGCTCAAGGCCGAGCAGGCCGCCCTGGATGCCCTCAAGCCGGGCGAAGACCTGGTTGCGCTCCAGCACGCCTTCGATGCCGCCGACGAGGCACGGCAGGAGGAGGCCAAGGAGTCCAAGTAGGACGGAGGGCCGAATGACGAATGACGAATGACGAATGACGAATGACCAGATCGCAGGACGGACGACGGTGGAACGTGAAACGTGAAACGTGAAACGAGGATGGGGGGCGGAAGATGGAAGGGGCGTCCCGACCCGTCCGACCCGTCCCACCGGTCTGACCCGTCCCACCCGTCCGACCGGTCCGACAGAGGGCAGAGGACCGCGGGGGGGCGATAGGAGGTTCGAAAGGACTACGACTTCAGACCGGCGTGCTGGCAACGGCCCGCCGGTTTTTCGGCGTTTCAATACGGCCGGGTTTCACGCTCCTCGGCCTGGCACGGTTCTAAGGCGGTGGAAATAAACAAAGGTGGCAAGATGCCGCCGGGATTTTGGCGCCCAGCGAGGCGTGAACGAGGCGCATATCCAGTGATCACTGATAGGACTTTGGTTTTTTGCCGCGCCGCCGGTTTTGACGTTACGCGGGTGAAAGTCCAAGTCCGAATGGATTCGGGAAGCCCTGCTGGCGGCGGCGAGGCAAACCCCGGCTCCGCGTCAAACAAGGCACAGCAAGTCATCGTGTAGTTGATGGTGCAATCGGCGGCCTTCCAGCACAGCGTCGGGTGGGCGACGTTGGCCCAGCGCCGGGATTGATGGATGCGACACTCCATGGTGCTGGTGAGAGCCGTGAAGCTGGGTCCTCAAGAATCGCTACATCAACGTGCCGACCAGGTCGTGGCGCTCAGGAAGCAGGGCATGGGCCTGCGGGCCATCAGCCGCGAGTTGGGGATGGCGGTGTCGAGCGTCCATTCGGTCCTGGTCCGGAGGAAGGCGAAGCGGTAGCCATCCCTGGGCTGGTCGCCGTTTGCCGGTGAGGAGACGGAATCCGCCCGGCGGTCCCCGGCTGCCCCTCACGGGCCTTTAACGCCCACGCGGTAGAAGAATCGCCCCGCGCCCGTGGCGTTGGTGTCAGCGTAGGTGGTGGTCCCCCCCTGCCCGATAATGTTCGTGGCCAGGAGCGCGAACGGTGAGGCCAGATTCGTGCTCCGTCCAAGGAAGTAGCTTATTCCCGCGACGCTCTGCCACGTCACGGCCACGTTCGTGCCTTGCGGAACCACTGAGACGAAACGCAAGACCGAGAGCCGGTTCGTGGGATTCAAGCCAGCAATCCAGTCCTGATAGACGTTAAATCCGCTGCCATCCAAATCCGCATAATCCACCGAACCGTCCGTGGGCAGGCCGTACTGCTGGAGCCAGGCGTAGGAAATCGCGGAGCCGGTGCCTTGGTATTCGTAAGCCCCGATGTCCACGGTGCCGCCGACAATGCGCGGGTTGCCGTCAAGGTCCGTGGCGGTAGTCACATAGGCGTTGTTCCCGGCGTTGATGCAGGGGGAGTTGGATTGCAGGCGCAGGTTGCCATTGGTGTAATCGACGAACAGCGGCGCGTTGGTGATGTTGCCGACGCCTTGGGTGGGCAGCGGGGTTGTGCAGCAGTAGTTCAGCGTGCTGAGGGAATCGTGAGCCGACCAGTTCACGGGTGTGTTGAAATACACGATGCAGTTGTCAAGCGTGCTGTCATACGCCCCGCCGCCGTCACCCTTGGCCGAGTTACCGGCCAGCGTGCAGTTGTTCATGGCACACCCATACGCCCCACCGCCGGTGAACCAAGCGAAATTGCCGGTCAGCGTGCAGTCGTTCAGCGTGGCCCAGCACACCGCGCCGGCGAATGCAGCAAAGTTGTCGGCCAGTGTGCATTGGTTCAGCGTGCATCCAGACGCCCCGCCGCCGTAGCTGGCCGAGTTGACGGTCAGGGTGCAGTTGTTCAGCGTGCCCCCATACGCCCCGCCGGCCCACTCGCCAGCCCAGTTGTGCGTCACGACGCAGTTGGAAACCACCGCCGTCGCTTCACACCACACCCCACCGCCGCTCCGCTCGCGGTCTATGTCCCCGACCATTTGCGTGGCCCCATTGGTCAGGGTGAACCCCGACAGGCTTGCTCCGTTGGTCGGGTACACGCAGCGGATAGCGCCGTCGCCGCCGCCGAACCGTGTCTGCGCCCCCTGGATGATGGTGAACTGCGGGCCATTAACGCTGCGCACGGCCACTGGCTTGTCCACCGCTACGCGGTTGGTCATCGTGCCCCCCCACATGGCCCTGCCACCGGTGGCATAGAGGCCGTTGGTCACCAGCACCAAGTCCCCCGGCCCCGTCGTTGCCGCCTCCACCGCATCCTGAATTGTCACGGCCGCCGTGGCCCAGTTGGTGTAAGGCGGCAGCGGATTGGCGTTCCCGGCCGCAACGTAACGCACCTCTTGCTCCACCCGTACGGTAACGCTCGCGCTCACCCCGCCCGAATGGCTTTCGTTGAACGCCCATAAGGCGACCAGGTAATCCCCAGGCCGCGTCCAGGCGTGGGTAACATAGGGTTGGTTGATGGCCACGTCACCATCCCCGAAGTCCCACACGCTCTCGGTCGTTGGCCCTTCAATCAATGCGGTAAAGGCGGGCGGAAAACCCACTGCGACGTTGGTGTAACTCGCCACGAGGCCCACGGTCAACGGGCCGGTGACCGAACCGGGGCGGTATTCGTTGCAGCCAATAGAGGGCGGATTCGCCCATGGCTCACCGTCAATGTCGGTCCCGATGGCGTAAGCGGCGCTGCCCACCCCGCGACAGGGCGAGTTGGCGCTCAAGTGCGAGGCGCTGGCCAGTTGCGGGTCGAGACTGATGTTGCCAACCCCGGTGGGTGGGGGCGGCGTTGTGCAGCAGTAGTTGAGGGTGCAGGAGGCGTAATTCGCTGCATATGGAGCCGCATTGAAATAAACAATGGAGTTCTTCAGCATGCACGAGTAGGCCCCGCCGCCATAATCTTGGGCCGTGTTGCCGCTCAACGTGCAGTTGTAGAGCGTGCACCCACCCGCCCCGCCGCCAAACTCTTGGGCCGAGTTGCCGCTCAGCGTGCAGTTGTAGAGCGTGCAAATCGCCGCCCCGCCGCCATACTCTTGGGCCGTGTTGCCGCTCAGCCTGCAGTTGTAGAGCGCGCCCCCATACGCCCCGCCCCCATCGCCAGCAGCCGAATTTCCGGCCAGCGTGCAATTGTTCAGGGTGCCACCGAGAGCCCCGCCGCCGCAGCCGTTAGCCGAGTTGCCGGTCAGCGTGCAGTTGGTCAGAAACGCGTTTGTGGATGGGCACCACACCCCGCCACCGAAACGGGCTACCCCGTTGCTCAGCGTGAAGCCGGTCAGGCTCGCGCCGTCGCCCAGGGAAACGCACCGAATGGTCCCGCCGCCGTCGATGACCGTGAACTGCGGGCCATTGAGGCTGAGCAAACTAATCGCGTTTGTGATTGCCAGGCGGTCAGCGGTGATGGGAAGGTCCTGGGTTTCAAACGCCTCTCTCTCGCCCTCCGCATACACCCCATCGGTCACCAGCACCGTATCCCCGGCCTTTGCGGTGTCCACGGCGTCCTGAATGCTCGTGGCTGCCGTGGCCCAATTCGTGTAGGGCGGCGTCGAGTTCGTGCTCTCCAACGAGACATAGAGCGTGGCGGCGGAGAGGTTCGAGGCTGCCAACAGCAGGGTGATAGATGCCAGGCAAAGTGCTGTTTTCATGGTTGGCCTGTTGGAAGAAGCTGAAGTCCGCGCTCAAGGAACCGCCGGAAGAGGACTATGGAAGTCGGTCGGGTGAGCGTTCCAAACCCTTCACCCTGCCCAGGCCAATCTGCCATGTGGCTTTTCATGCCGGTTTACCGGGCTGCTCTCCGCACGCGGGTCGTTGGTTGGAGCACAAGCCAGTCAGCGGCTCCCGGCAATGACCAGGGTTATATCTCCGGCGGCCAAGACAAACAAGGACAATCTGAAGGCGGGCACATGCGGCTGGCCCATACGCAGGCTGGCAGATGGCGCTCGGCCTGCTGGCGGAACTGCCAGCCGCGCCACTGCGCGGCGGCGCTGGCCCCGCGCAAGCGCAGGCGCACCTCATGGTGACCTGGACCGGCCCACACGCCGCGTCAGGCTGAGCCGTACCGGCGGCGCTGGCCCAGCGCCAGTTGCGTCACCTTCTCCAGCACCGGCTCCAGGGGCTGCGCTGGCCACGTCGGCCCGCTGGCGAGGCCCTCAGCCCTTCAGCGCCGCGCACCCGATGGCGCTTATCGTGGTCGGCGATTTCCTTGATTGCCGCCCTGGTAGTAGCGATGACGGTGTCGTCGGTCCCGGCCCCAGGACGGCGCTGGCCCAGCACAGGAGGATGCTGTGGTCGGTCGGGAGGCCGGTCAGGCCCGCACAACTTCTCGCGGCCCAACGAAATTCCCCGCCATGCCATCCGTGTCACTGATAGGAATTTGGTTTTTTGCCGCGCGGGCGGTTTTGACGCTACGCGGGTGAAACACACCTGGAAGAAGAAGAGCTTTGCAATAAGTTTATGAGACCTCAGCTTTATCAGCTTTGTCAGCTTTTATTGGGGATTTTCAATGGTGTGCCTGGCCTGCGTGGTGGATTTCCCGCTCCAAGGGGTATGGGGTGAAGGCTGGATTCGGGGCGTCAGCGGGGAATTTCAGCCCGGCGCCATGTTCAGGAAATCGCCTCGGTATATTGTAGCGCATATTCATCCACGATTTTGACTGGCCTTGGCGTTAACCATTTCAGCCCGGCACCATGTTCGAGAGGTTGGCCGCGGTGGAATATTGGTCCACCCCCCCTGATTGCCGTGGGAGGTGGAGAGAAGTGTCAACCATAGTTCACACTCTGGGGATGACGACGACTTTGACCTGGCTCGACCTCGGACCCTGGCCTTCAATATCCGCGGCACCCTCATTGAACACGGTACTGGCGGCCTAGTGAAATCCGTGGGCTGGTTCCCATGGCTTGGTCTCGATGCGCTGGGGTTGACGGAAGGTGTTGATGTCCTGGTGGTGAGCCGGGCCGGGAAGCCGCGCAACGAAATGGTGATTCAATTGTGCGACGCCCGGTAAAAGCCGCCTGACGCGCTCGCGGCGGGAGTATTGGTAAACGACAGCAACGCAGTGGTGGCATTGGTGGTGAAGATCGTCGTCCAAGCGGCCGGAGCAGCGAGGTTTTCAGTGAATTGAATGGCGTACGTGTATCCCGGTTCAGTCGGCAAATCGAACCGGAACTGCCCTCCTGAAAGCAAGCTCGCGTTGATCAACACCAGCGAGGCATCCCTCAGGTCGGCGGCGAGAGTATGGCTTGTCGAATCAAGATTGGTATTGACAAGACTTCCGGGAAAACCGCTGGCCAGAGTGCCAGGGTCCGCGGTGAGCAGTGTGTTCTGGAGGTTCGTGATCGTGTCGCCATCCAACCCAAGCACGGTCAGGCCGTCCAGCAGGACGGCAGGCAAGCCATTGGTGACCATCTCCATCTGGAAACTAACGACATCGTTGCTGCTCACCGTGATGTCTTGAAATCCACCGGCTTGAAACTGGGCCACCACATTGGAGCGGAGCGCCGGCTCCTCATCGAAAACGCTGGCCAGTTGGGCCTCGAACTGCACGGCGCCGTTCATCTGCGCCGTCTCCCAGGAAGGGCTGCCGGCATAGGCCGCCCCTTGCGCCCGGTCAATGGAAGTCGCCAGGGCGGTGCTGTAGGCGGCGCTCAGCGAGAGGTTGGTTTGCCACAGGTTGTAAGCGTCGGCTTCCGGCTGGGTGACGCCGCGGCCGGCCACGAGGGGCACCACGGCTGGCGCCACCGCTTGTGCCAGAACGGTATAGTTCGTGTCCAGAGGGTCCTCGGAGACGTTTAACAGGGCAGTGCCAACGCGGATCATCTCGGCGGAAGCGCTCACCAATTCGTCCTGGAGCTGACTCGGGGCGCCGTGCGCGGCGATCATCAATGTTTGGGCGAAGAGCCGGTAGCTCGAGCCCGCAAGCGAAAGGTCCGCCTTTTCAGCCGGGGTATACTTGCCCCCTACCGACGCCGGGACCAGTGACAGCGCATACGACCAGCTTCCTCCGCCACCCGAGTTCCCGCTGGCATCGCTCATAGCGGCCGAAAGCGAATAGTCGCCCGGCGCCAGGACCCCGGACACCGTCAAGTTCTTTTTGCTGGTGTTGACATTGCCGAGAAAGTTCACGCCGCCCACAACATTCCCACTTGCAGCAACGGATGATGTGAAATAATACTTGTAACTAAGCCCCGTGAGCCGGAACAGAGTGTAAAAGGTTCCGCTGACCGTAACGCTCATACTGGGTTGGCCGGCGTATGCGCCCTGAATTAGACGCACTCTGCCGGAACCCGTGTATATGCCGCCGGCGTGAGCGACCTCGATTGCACCGGATCCCTCGCTGCCGTCTTCCGGGCTGACCTCGAAGCCGCCACGGCTCCAGGTGGCCAGCGTGGATTGGGCCACCGTATTGCCCGATTCGACGCCCTCAGCATCAAAGCTAGTGGAGTACTGCGATTCAGACACTGGGGGAGGGCTTTCTAAAACCGCCTAAAAACCATTTGTTTGGCAGGGCCGCTACCCCCACCAGCAGATTTTTCACTCGGAGGCGCTCGCAGGCATACCTTTCTGTGTTTACTATAATACTATAGAATACAGATTAGTCCGGCCCTCTGCCCGGGCCCCAGCAGCTCCCGCTCCCCCTCATCCCCCGTGTCACCGCCCGGCACGGTTTGCCTCCCCCATGGGCCCGCCGGACCTCCCGCATCTTTTTTCACTTTTTTTGAATTTTGCGCTTGCAATCTGTGTCTAGTAATATATATATAAACACAGATGAAGGCGAAAACCTCCAGGCTTCGCCAGCGCCTCTGGTGTGCCTGCCGGGCCTTGGGCCGCACCCTCCGGGCCATGACCCCGGACCAGCCCATGACCCCGGGCTCCTTCTACCTCATGCGCCGCAAATGCGGCAAAGCCTCCTGCCGTTGCGCCCATGGCCGGCTCCACCCCGCCTGGGTCCTCACCCGCAGCGAGGCCGGCCGCCACAAACTCTACAGCGTCCCACCCGGCCAGCGCGCCCAAGTCCGCCAATGGGCCGGGGCCTGGCGCCGCTACCAGCGCGCCCGCGCCCGGTTCGGCAAGCAAACCGCGGCCCTCCTGGCCTTGGCCGACCAACTGGCCCAGAGCCTGAGCGTGGTCTGGCCCAAACCCAAAACCAAAGCGCGATCCCCCTGATGGACCTGGCTTTCATCGAATATCATCCCCAACGAGTCCTGGACGCCTTTCGCCAAGGTGAGTTCGACGCCCTGGAAATCCTCGGCCAGGCCGACGAACGGGATTTCTTCGAGCGCTGCTTCAAAGAACGGCTCTTGCTCCATCTGGCCCAGGACCTGCCCACCGTCCGCAAGAAGGAGGAGGTGCCCCGGTGGTTCATCTTGGCGGCCAACCTCAGCTTGAAACTCCATCAGCAAAACTCCTTCCTGGCTTTCGAACAGGTGGTGCGCTGTGGGGGCTTGTTGGCCGCGTTGCCGCCCGACCTGGCGACCAAGCACCTGGACCCCCAAACCCAACGCTGGGTCTTGGCCTGCCAGGGCTTCAACGACAAGAACAGCTACGACCGCACCACCCCTGCGACCAGGACACCCTGCGCAAGGCCCTCAAGGACGTGCCCGCCGCGCAATGGCTGGAGTGGCTTAACACCACTGTCCAAAAGGTCTTCCAGCAATACGGCTTTTTCGACCCGGCCGGCATTTTCATCGGCGACGCCTCCTATCTGTTTGTGCCGGACAACCCCGCCTATGAAGGCAGCGTGCTGATGTGGTTCGACGAGCACAATCACCCGGTGGACTATGAATCGCTCACGCCCGAGCAGCGCAAGCGGGCGCACCGGGAGCGGTGCTACAAATGGATCAGTTTGCTGCATTTGCGCGGGGGGTGTTACGTTCTACGGGGGGCGCTGCTGGTGGCTGGCAACGCCCACGAGGTCGGCCCCTTCTATGATGAATTGGTGGCCCGGTTTGTGGCCAGCGTGGGCCAGGGCGTTATCAAGTGGCTGGTCCTGGATCGCGGGTTTATTGACGGAGAGCGCATCAGCCGCTGCAAGCGGGAGTGGGGCATCGACGTGCTTATCCCGATGAAGAAGAACATGGATATTTGGACCGATGCCTGGGCCCTGGCCCCTCAAGGAGTCTGGCAACGCCGTCCAGAACCCACGCCCTCAGTCCCCCAAGTCCCGCCGCAACGGCCCGAACTCATCCGGCGCCGGGAAGCCAAACGACAGAAAAAGTTGGCCCTGTTGCGGGCGGAGCAGCCACCGCCCTCGCCGGCAGACCTGCGGACGCACACCGAGTTCTGCGCCCTCAAAGACTTCACCAGTTGGACCGCCGCCACCGTGCCCATTCAGGTGGTGTTGCTCCGCGACCACTACGCCGACGGCCATCACGATGACTGGGCGCTCATGACGACCAACCCGGCCGCCCAACCGCTCCAGATGATCGAGCTCTATGGCAAACGCCCCGCCATTGAAGAGCGGCATCGGCAACTCAAATGCTTCTACGATTTGACCGACTTCCGTTCCCGCAGCTTCAACGCGATCACCGCCCAGGTGGTGATGATCCTCCTGACCTATACGCTACGGCAGTGGCAATTGTGGAAGTTCGTCGAAGAAACCCTGGCCAATCTCACGCCCGAATCCCTGGTCCAGCAACTCAATCTGCACCAGCAGTGGGTCGTGATTTATCTGGGCTACGCCTACACCCAGATGCCGCTGGTGACGTTCACCCGCGAAGTGCTCCAGTTGGAAGGGCCGGCCCGCGACAAAGCGCTCAAGAAAATCCAGGCCTTGGAACAAAACCTCCTGACTTTACCACCCAACCCCAGACCCGCCTAAAACCCTCCATCCTGTCGCCAGTGGCCCACTCCGCCGAATCTTGAATCCAAGCCGCGGCGGTCGGCCAAGGTGTCGCCAAAAACTCCCCCCGCCCATATGCACCATATTCCTTCCCCCACTGTCTGAATCGCAGTAGTGGAGTAGATAATAGTAGTAATGGCCGCGTTGGACGGGCACACTGGGAGGGCGAGGAGTCCTCCCAGGACGATTTGAATGAGCTTGTGGGCTTTCATGGTTCAAGTTCGTTTGGACAGCGACTCTCCGGCCGGGCGAAATGCATGGCAGTTCCCTCCCCAGGAACCGACCCCAAGCCCGAAGGTTTTGGACTGCGGCAGTCCTCTGCGGCTTTTGTGTCCCCTCGGTGCCGACGCGAAAGCGGCAGAGGACTGCCGCAGTCCAAAACGCTTCGCGAGACGGGACGCCCGGTTGAGGTTCGGGGGTTGAATGCGCGAAATTCTGTTTGGGGGAAATCTTACAGGGCCTTACTTTTTTGAGGCCAAGCGGTCCAAGTAGAATTGCTTCTGTCACAATGAATATTCTCAAATATCCTCCGGCCTCCGGCCGGTGTCAAGGCAGGCACTGCAGATCCATCAAGCGCGCAAAGGGGGTACGGCTCTCGGAGGCAGTGCAGGAACTTGATTTTTTCCAGGCCACCGTCCCGCGTGTTGATCGTCTGGTTCTCCCAGCTGAAGGCAGTCCTGATGGCCGGTACTGATAGGAATTTGGTTTTTTGCCGCGCGGCCGGTTTTGACGCTACGCGGGTGAGGGAGAATTGGTTTCTGGCCGAATTCATCACGGGGGGACGATACAGGAGCGGCACGCGCCTCTAAACCGGCAAATTCTGCTGGTTCCTGGGCGGTTTTTGTGGCGGCGGGGTCGGAAGCGGCAGCCAGGGCAGGAACCTGCGCAGAAACGGGCTTGGTTACGCCCGGCCTGGGCGTCGAGGGGCCGTTGCCGGGCAAAGTTGCTCGGTCCCGAGGGCCTTAAGCCAGCGGGGCTGAGGCGAGTAGCCAGGCGGCCGCGGCGTCGGCGTCGAGCCGAGCCAGCGCGCGGCCAGCGGTCTGTAACGAGCGGGCAACGAATCTGGGCGGCAAAAGACAAAGGCAGGTTGCTACCTTTATTTATTTCCACCGCCTAAGAGAGAGATGCGCCCTCTCCGTGCCTCACTCGCGGTTTTGGGTGGAAATTCGGTGCCGGCGCACTAATCTTCTCCCCGAATGAACATTCTGGAAGAATTTCAATGGCGGGGGTTGGTGCAGGACTGCACGGACATGCCGGAACTGGCCAAGCGGGTCGGTTCGGGGCCGATCACGCTCTATTGCGGTTTCGACCCGAGCGCGGAGAGCCTGCACGCGGGGAACCTGGTGCCGTTGCTGGGGCTGCGGCGCTTTCAACTGCTGGGCCACCACCCGATCGCCCTGGCCGGCGGCGCCACAGGCTCGATCGGCGATCCCAGCGGCAAAACCCATGAGCGCCAGTTGCTCACCCGCGAGGCGCTCGAGGCGAACATCGCCAGGCTCAAGGAACAGTTGCGCCGCCTGCTCGATTTCGACACCCCGCTCAACCCGGCCCGCCTCATGGACAACGCCGCCTGGACGGCCCCGGTCAGCTACCTCGATTTCCTGCGCGACGTCGGCAAGCATTTCTCCGTCAACCAGATGGTGGCCAAGGAGAGCGTGCGCGCCCGGATGGAAGACCGGGAGGCGGGCATCAGCTACACCGAGTTCAGCTACATGCTCCTCCAGGCCTTTGATTTCTACGTCCAATGCCGCGACTACAACTGCGAACTCCAGATCGGCGGCAGCGACCAGTGGGGAAACATCACCGCCGGCATCGATCTCACCCGCAGGAAACTGGGCCGCACGGTCTATGGCCTGACCCTGCCGCTCATCATGAACGCGGACGGCTCGAAGTTCGGCAAGACCGTCGCCGGGGCGGTCTGGCTCGATCCCGCCAAGACCAGCGTTTACAGGTTCTACCAGTTCTGGATTCGCACCGATGACCGCGACGTGATCCGCTACCTGAGGTTCTTCACCTTCCTGGGCCAGGACGAGATCGGGGCGCTGGAGCGGCAACACGCGCAAAACCCCGGCGCCCGCGCCGCGCACCAGGCCCTGGCCAGGGCCGTCACCGACCTGATCCACGGGCCCGGCGCCACGGCCGAGGCCGTGCGCGCCAGCGAACTGCTCTTCGGGGGCGAGTTGGCGGGCATCTCCGAGACGACTTTCAATGAAATTGTCGGCGAGGTGCCGACCCGCCAGATCGAGAAGGGCCAACTCGACGGCGCGGGCAAGCCGCTGGTCGAGTTGTTGGTCCACAGCGGGCTTTGCCCGTCCAAAGGCCAGGCCCGGAAAGACATCGAGGGGGGAGGTGTCTATGTGAACAACCTGCGCGAGACCAGCCCCCAGCGCGCCCTGGCCGCCAAGGACCTGCTCTTTGGCAAGCACCTCCTCCTGCGCAAGGGCAAGAAGAATTACGTCGTCATCACGGCCAACCATTGACGGATTGGAAGATCATCGGCTTGGAACTATCAGGGGACTGAACTATGGCAAAATCCCGGTCTGGAGGACCCGCTCGGGTCGTGGTGATCGAGCCAAACGACAAGGAGCGGGACTATTTGGCAGCGGTCATCGGAGGGACGCCCGGCCTCGAGTTCCTGGGGGCCTACTCCAGCCAGGACAAGGCCATGGCTTGCATCGGAAAAGACCCACCCGACCTGGTCGTGGTGGATACGGATCCCCTGGGCGGCTTGGTCGAGGAGTGGCTCTGGGCCTTGCGGGGTCAGTTGCCGCGGACGCCCGTGCTGGTCCTTTCCTCCAACACCACCCAAGAGGCGCTGGTTCGCACACTGGAGGCCGGTGTGCAGGGTTGGCTGGAAAAACCGTGCTCCCCCGCCCAGGTGGTTGACACGCTGCTGCTCCTGCACCAGGGCGGCTCGATGCTCTCCAGCGGGGCCTGCCGCACCGTCCTGGATTTCTTTGGCGCCCGCGGCGCCGTGGCGCGGTGCCTCTCGGTCCGCGAAAAAGAGATCCTGCTCCATCTGTGCCGGGGGACGCCCCCGGTGGACATTGCCGCCAGGATGGGCATCAGCAAGAACACCGTGCGCACGCACATCAGCGGGGTCCTGCGAAAACTCGAGGTCAACTCACGCGCCGACGCCCTGGCCAAGTACCTCAACCCATCCCAGCCCACCGGGAGGGACCTTTAGACTTCGCTTCAGCAACGCCCGGACTTCCCTCATCTCCTGCCCAAGTGGGCCAGGGCATCGGTGGCAGCCTGGAGGCTCGTGCTCCTCTGGCGCCGCCTGCAACGGGATGGCGCCTCTTTGGGTTCTGCCGCAGCGGCCTGCTCGCTCGATTCCCCGGCCAGCCGGTCCGGCCGCTGGATCCCCGACAAGCAGGAGAGCAGGGACGCCATGGGCCCGCCGGTCTCATCGCCGTTGGTGTCCTCCGGCTTCCAGTGCCGGAGGGAGTCCTCGAGGGCCTCTTGGACGTGCCGCACATGGACGCCGGCACAAGACAGTTTGGTGACGTTGAGGATGCAATTGGACCGCAGTGCCTTGGCGCCGTGTGTATAGAACTCATCATTGTCGGCCCAATACTTGAACCAACGGTCCGGCTTGAGGATGCGCTGAATCATGCCCACGACCTGGCGCGTGGTGACGGCGCCCGGGTTGGCCACGTTATAGGTCCCGAACGGGGCGTGACGTTCCCACAATGCCAGGCAGGCCCTGACGAAATCCCCCAGGTGCGAAAGCGAGGTCACATGGTCGAAGACCTTCGGGTAGCGCTGGATTCTCGACAGGAAATTGCAGGGCACATCCCGCTCATCGAACGGGATCATGGCGCGCCATATGTAACCTTGCCCCAGGCCCTTGAGGACCTCCTCGGCCAGGGCCCGCGTCCCGCTGCAAAAATTGAAGGACGTGTTCCGGAACGAGAAATTAGGTTCATCGGTTTCGGAGAAACCGCGAAATCGCTCCGGGTTCGAGGCAAACAGGTTGCGGACCCGCGGCCGGTTGAGGTTGGGTTCCACCCGTGCCCCGCCTTTGTCGAGCACTTTGGCGCCGGTGTAGATGCAGCCGGTCGAGATGTGGGCCCAGGGCACATTGGTCATCAGGCAGGCGCGCACCACGATCTGGGGCAGCAGCGTGTTGGCCTGGAGTGTTTCCCGGCGCGCCTCCTCGCATTCGTCCACGTTGGGCCGGCCGCAATAGCCCGAAGCGTTGATGAGCAAGGCCGGGCGTATCTTGCGCAAGTACTGCAACAGCAGGTAGAAATGCGTGTAATCGAACGCCGCCCGCGACAGGGGAATGAAGGGAATTCCACGCATGCACAACTCGCGGCAAAATGCCTGGCCGATGTAACCACTGGCGCCTAAGACAACAATCATGACAATAGCCGCTCGTTGTTTTGCGTTCCGAGGCCAGACGCACGCAAAGAAAACTGCCGCTGAGACCACCAGTGTTGCGCCGTGCGAAATAGCTCGGAACCCGCCCGACTCGGCTGCTCGAGCCCGGGCACGATATGCCTTCCAGCAATCGTCCTGGTTCCGAGGTAGCACGGTTCATGCCGAGAATGAAACAGCCGCGTGTCAATCTCGCAACATGTTGCAGGGCAGCAGATTCTGCATTTGACTGCCCCTGAAACCGAGACCGGGCACAGCGCCAAAGCGTAAAGTTCTCCGTCAGGCTCGGGCGGCTTGTTCTGCACAACATGTTGCAGCATAGCCACTTGAATCGTTTTCCACCCCGTATCCAGAACCGACAGTCCGGACGGGCGCCATCGGACAATGCCCCCGGAGCGCGGGCTTTAGCCCGCTTTGCGCGGACGTGGAACCGCTTGGCGCGCCCATTGCACATTGGGCGCCCAAAGAGGGCTAAAGCCCGCGCTCCGGGCCGTTCGGTAGTGCTGATGGGGGCGGTGTCCGATTGCACCCGTCTGGACGGCGCTCAAGCTTTGACAAGGGTTGGCGCCCCTGATAAGCTGCCTCCCATCATGAATGCCGCTGTGGAACAGGCCAGGCGACCCTGGACGGAGGCCGATCTCCAGGCCCTGCCCGAGGATGGATACATCCACGAACTGGTGAATGGAGAACCATGAAGCTGCGCTGTTCGAGGGGCCGCGTTTCTTTTCGGAAGGACCGGGCCAATGGCCGTTGCAAGGACGGGCGAGGCGGGTTCACCTTGATCGAACTGCTGGTGGTGATTGCGATCATCGCCATCCTTGCGGCGATGCTGCTGCCGGCCCTTGCCAAGTCCAAGGCCAAGGCGCAAGGGATAAGCTGCCTGAGCAACCTCAAGCAACTCCAGTTGTGCTGGACCATGTATGCCCACGATAACAATGACAAACTGGTGCCCAACGGCGACGGCGCGGTTTACACGGGCTGGATCGGGGGCCAGTTCATCGTCAATCCGCAGGATGGCACCAATGTCAATCTGTTGAAACCGCCCTCGGGGCTGCTCTGGAACTACAACCAGTCCCAGGGCATTTACAAGTGCCCTGCCGATCGCAGCGTTGCCAAGCTGGGGACCACGATCCTGGGGCCGCGGGTCCGGAGCGTCTCGCTCAACGGCAATATGAACGGCAACAGTTGGTACACGGCGGAAATCAACTCGACCATCTTCACCTTCCGCAAGCTCTCCGACATCGTGCGGCCCTCGCCGGCCCAGGCCTTCGTCTTCCTGGATGAGAATCCAACGACGCTGGACGATGGTTATTTCCTGGTCGTCTTCAACACCATCGCCTGGGGCAACGACCCCGGCATCTATCACAACGGCGCCTGCGGCTTCTCGTTTGTTGATGGCCACAGCGAGACCCACAAGTGGAGGGACCCCGACACCCTGGCGGCCAACAAGCCCGCCAACCCCCAGGGGCCGCACGATGTCCCCTGGATCCAACTCCGCACCTCCGCCCCGATTAACCCGGCCGTCAAGTTCCCGTAAGGCGTAACCGGTCAGGCGCAGACGGAGTGCCGGGCAGACCCCTCACCCAGGCCCTCTCCCCTTCCGATGGGGAGGGTTGGGCTGAGGGGTCTGCCCGCGGTGCCGCTCCCCCATTCACCAAGGCGTTACTTTTGTGCGTGCTTTTTGGGGGGGGACCGGCTTAATTTGGGGTCATGTTGATTTGGCTGCTCGCATTGGTGCTGCTGGCGTCGGAGGCCGGTCTGGGATACCGGCAAGGGGCGATTCGTGTCGGCATTTCATTTTTCGGGATCGTGGTGGGGGCGCTGTTGGCGCCGCTGCTGGGCAAGCTGGCCAAGCCGTTGCTGACGGCGTTTGGGATGACCAACCCGGTGCTCATCTGGCTGTTGGGGCCGCTCATCGTGTTCGTGGTCGTCTCGGTGCTGTTCAAGGCCGCCGCGCTGCCGCTGCACCAGAAGGTGGATGTGTATTACCGCTACAAGACGGGGGAGTTGCGGCCGGTGCTGTGGGACCGGCTGAACCGACGGCTGGGCTCGTGCCTGGGGCTGCTCAACGCGACGGCTTACCTGGTGCTCATCTCGGTGGTGATCTACATCCCGAGCTATTGGACGGTCCAGTTGGCGACGCCCGACCAGGACCCGGCCTGGATCAAATGGCTCAATCGCCTCGGGCAAGGTCTTCAAAGCTCCGGGTTTGCCAAAGTGGCGCGGGTCCTGGAACGGATGCCCAGGGACTGGTACGACGCGGCCGACCTGGCCGGCGTCATCTATCACAATCCTCTGAGCGAGGCGCGGCTCTCGCGGTATCCCGCGTTTCTGGGCCTGGCGGAGATGCCCGAGTTCAAGAGCCTGGGCGGCAAGGAGTTTGCCGACCTGCGCCAGCGGGGCGCCCCGCTGATGGAACTGCTCCACTATCATGTCATCGACGGGATGCTCGCCAACCCGGATACGCTGCGCCTGGTGTGGAATACCGTGGAGCCGGACATGGCGGACCTGCGCGCCTTCCTGGCCACCGGCCAGTCCGCCAAATATGACTCCGAGACCATCCTCGGCCGGTGGAAATTCGACGTGACGGCCGCCGTCAACGTCAGGCGCCGGCTCAAGCCCAATATGCCCGCCAAGGAATTGCAGGTCGTCCGGCACAACATCGCCACCGGTTTCGAGAAGACCAGCCTTGTGGCCATGGCCGACCACCGAATGCTCATCAAAAACCTGCCCCCGGTGCGGCTGCTCCTGGCCACAGCCCCCGCCACGGCGCCCGTCGTTCAGAACCTGGATGGCAAGTGGACCAACCAGGGTGGAAAATACCAACTGAGCATGTCCTCATCAGGCGGAGCGCAGGACTTTGCGGGCACCGTCAACGGCGACCGGCTCACGATCGATGCCGGCGAGGGAATGACCTTGATCTTCGCCCGGGAGGATTGAACATTAGAGCAGTTGGCAAAAACAACATGGGGGCTCCGATCCCAGACCTTTGTCGCAACCTTTGTCGCCGCCTTTGTCGAGGCATGGCAAACCCGACAAAGGTTGCGACAAAGGTCCGGACTCGCGGCGTTCGTGGAAACAGGCGCTACACCCACCGGCTTGTTGCACCAAACAGTTTGATCTTGCCAGCCGCCCTTAGGCTCCGTCAGGCTGACGCGGGTAGCCGTGGGCTGGACTTGCGAGGCTCTGAACTGCTCGAAGAGGGAGTTCTGGAGCGGCTCGGGCATGATGCCGTTGGTGCTGGAGACGAAGACCGAGGCCCGTTGCGCGCCGGGCAGGACATCGATGGCGGCCAGGGATTGACTTGCCGCGGCGCCGTTCTGGCTGGCGGGGTCGGCTGGGGCGACCGAGCAGATGAACCCGGTCAGGAGCAACCCGCACACGCCCAGGCCCAAGGCACCGGCAAAGGCGGGCTTCCGTTCCAGGGCCGCCCAGAGGCTCTGGAGCCAGGGGGCCTGCCAGAACCACCGGCCGATGCCGCCGGCCTCGTCGCCGAGCTCGCCGTTCCTGATGCGGAAAAGGACGTTTCGGGGGAAGTTGTCGAAGAAACCGGGTGGGGGCTGCTCATGACGTTTCAAGGCCAGCACCCGGCGCAACTGCTCGAAATTGTCCTGCTCGGGATTCATACGGCTCACTTCAAATAATCAGACAGGTAGGCCTGCAACTGCTGCCGGGCATAAAAAAGCCGGGACCGGACCGTTCCGATATTGCAATCCATAATCTTCGCGATTTCTTCGTGCGACAGCCCTTGCACATCGTGCAATGTCACTACCAGTCTATGGGGTTCAGACAATTTCTGCATAGCCGCGTTCAATTTTTCCTGCAGCTCGGCCAGGCTGACCTCGCGCCGGGGAGTCTTTTCGGAGATGAGGGCGACCAGGTCGGGGTCGTGCTCGGCGTTGAGGTCGAGGTCGTTGAGGCTCAACTGGGCCCGGTTCTTGCGCTGCTTGAGGAAGTTGATGGTTTTATTGACGGCGATGCGATAGACCCAGGTGTAGAAGCTGGAGCCGCCTTTGAAGGACTTGAGGGCGTGGAAGGCCTTGATGAAGGCCTCCTGGGCCAGGTCGTTGGCGTCCTCATGATTGGCGGTCATGTGATAGACCGTGGCGTAGATGCGCTCCTGGTAGCGGCGGATGAGGTCGTCGTAGGCGGGGAGGTCGCCCTTGCGAGCCCGCTTGACCAACTCCATCTCGTCGGGAGCCGTTCCGGCGGGGGCATCATCGGGTGGGTCGGTTTGCGGTTTGGCTGCCTTGCGACTCGCCGGCTCGGTCATAATCATAGGCGGTTCTCAGGCGCTGCCGAGGGCATCGGTTTGGCGGGCCAGGTATTCGGTCAGGCCCTCCAGGCCGGCGCGGCCGCGCGAGGGCGGCAGGGCCTGGAGAAACTGGCGCGCCTTGTCGAGATACTGATGGATGATCTCCATAGAAGCGGCCAGGGTATCGTGCCTGGCCAGCAGCTCGGCCATGGGCTGGGCCGCATCGGCCTGCCAGCCACTGACCCACTGCTGGAGCCTCGAGCGGTCGGCGGTTCCGGCGCGCTCCCAGAGCAGGAGCACCGGCAGCGTGAGCGTGCCCTTGGCTAGGTCCGAGCCCAGGGACTTGCCGGCCAGGGCCTCCGAGCCGAAGAGGTCCACGCAATCGTCATAGACCTGGTAGGCGGTGCCAAAGGCCAGGCCAAACTGGCGCGAGGCCAGGCGGGCCTCCGGCGGGGTGCGGCTCAGGCAGGCGCTCAACTCGCAGGAGAGCGCAAACAACTCGGCGGTCTTCATCTCCAGGACCTTGAAATAGTCCTGGCGGGTGAAGCGGAAATCGCCGCGGTGCTGCGTCTGGAGGATTTCGCCGGAGCAAACGGTGTTGGTGGCCATGGCGACCGCCCTGCAGACCTCCGGTGTGGGGAAGCTGGCGGCCAGCTTCAGGGCCTGGGCGAAGAGGCAGTCGCCAAAAAGCACCGCGATGTCGTTGCCCCAATTCGCGGCGAGGGTCAGGCGGTTGCGCCGGATCTCGGCCCCGTCCATCACGTCGTCGTGCACCAGCGTCGCCAGGTGGACCATCTCGATGATGACCGCCACGGTCACATGGTCATCCCCGGTCCCGCCCAGGGCATTGCCCGTCAAGGCGACCAGGGCTGGGCGCAGTTGCTTGCCCTGGCCGTTCAAGGCGTAGTCGGCATAAGGGACGATGGCCGGGTCAAAGGCCTGGACCTGCTGGACCAGCCTCCGGCTGACTGCCTCCAGGAAAGGCTCGACTGGGCCGACGATCGCTTTCCACGAACAAGCCGCATCGGCCTTCAAGGTATCGGCTATCGGCGTGGAGCCCACTTTGGTGTCAGCCGCAAACATGTGCGGAAATCTAAGGTTGGCACTCACTCAAGTCAAACCTCTTATGCTTCGCGACACTCGGCCCTGGACACTCGCCTCTCGACACTCGACACTCGGACCCATGGCCACGATTAAGCCCTTTGCCGCGCTGCGGCCTAAACCGGAATTGGCGGCGCGCCTCTGCGAGCTGCCCTACGACGTCCTCTCTTCCGAGGAGGCGCGCCTCGCAGCGGCCGGCAACCCGCTGAGTTTCCTCCATGTCAGCAAGCCGGAAATCAACCTGCCGCCCTCGACCAACCTCTATGCCCCGGAGGTCTATGCCAAGGGCAGGGAGAATTTCGAGCGGCTGATGGCCCAGGGTGCGCTCCGCCGGGACCCCGGACCCCGGTTCTATTTCTACCGGCAGGTCATGGGCACGCATAGCCAGGTGGGGCTGGCAGCCGCCGCAAGTTGCACGGAATATCTCCAGGGCATTGTCCGCAAACACGAACTGACCCGGCCCGACAAGGAAGATGACCGCCTGCGCCACATCGAAACCCTCGGGTCCCAGACCGGCCCGGTGTTCCTGGTCTATCGCGCCTGCCCCGAGATCAACCAATTGGCCGCGCGCCAGACCGCCGGAGCGCCGGAGATTGATTTCACCGCCAGTGACGGCGTGCGCCACAGCGCCTGGGTGATAGCCGATGCCCCCACGATCGAGGCCATCGAGGCCGCCTTCGCCCGGATTCCCTCGCTTTACATTGCCGACGGCCACCACCGCTGCGCCGCCGCCGCGCGCCTTTATCAAAGCGTCCGCGCCCTCCGCCCCGACCTGCCCGCGGCCGAGCCCAGCGCCTGGTTCCTGAGCGTCCTCTTCCCCCACGACCAGGTCCAGATCCTGCCCTACAACCGGGTGGTCAAGGACTTGAACGGCCTTTCCCCACGACAACTGCTCGACAGATTGGATGGCATCTTTGTCGTCAAACCCGGCGGCCCTGCTCTGCCCGCGCGGAGGCACGACCTGGCCCTGTGGCTCGACGGCCAGTGGCACGGGCTCCAGTTCCGCCCCCGGTTCACCGCCAGCACCGACCCGATTGAGCGGCTCGATGTCACGCTCTTGCAGCGATACGTGCTCGACCCCATCTTCGGCATCACCGACCCGCGCACCAGCCGTCGCCTTGGCTTCGTCGGCGGCAGCCGCGGCACTGCGGGGCTCGAGCGCCTGGTCCGCAACGGTGAAGCCGCCTGCGCCTTCTCCCTCTACCCGACCCGCATCGAAGACCTGATGGCCATCGCCGACGCCTCCGGCCTCATGCCCCCGAAAAGCACCTGGTTCGAAACCCAAGCTCCGCGACGGGTTGTTCTGCCATATGATTGGCTGACCAGACCTTGTCCCCGGAGATCCGGTTCCAAACCCTTCTCGCGACCTTTGTCGGAACCTTTGTCGGAACCTTTGTCCGATTGGCCATGCCTCGACAAAGGTCGCGCCAAAGGTCGCGCCAAAGGTCACGAATTGCGCAACTTTTTCGTGACATTAGCACCGGGGATGTCTATACTCGCCCCGTTTTGTCACCCACGAGAACCTGTAATGGCCATGCAAACACGTTTTGATCTGACACAATCCGACATTCCCAAGGCCTGGTACAACCTGCTGGCTGATTTTCCCGAGCCCCTGCCCCCGCCCCTGCACCCCGGCACGCGCCAGCCGGTCCCGCCGGAGGCCCTGTTGGCTATCTTCCCCGAGAACCTGGTGCGGATGGAGATGAGCCCGGAGCGGTGGATCGAGATCCCCGAGCCGGTCCGGGACATTTACGCCATGTGGCGGCCCACGCCGCTGCTGCGCGCCGTGCGCTTCGAGCAGGCCCTCCAGACCCCGGCCCATATTTATTACAAATACGAGGGCGTCAGCCCCGGCGGCAGCCACAAGCTCAATACCTCCACTGCCCAGGCCTTCTTCAACAAGGCCGCCGGCACCAAGCGCCTGGCCACCGAGACCGGCGCCGGGCAGTGGGGCTCCTCGCTGGCCCTGGCTTGCAAGTTCTTTGGCCTGGAGTGCAACGTCTATATGGTCAAGGTCAGCTACCAGCAGAAGCCTTATCGGCGCATGCTCATGCACACTTGGGGCGCCACCGTCCATCCCAGCCCCAGCGACCAGACCGACTACGGCCGCAAACTGCTGGCTGAGGACCCCAATTGCCCCGGCAGCCTCGGCATCGCCATCAGCGAGGCCATCGAGGATACCGTCAAACACCCCGCGACCAAGTACTCGCTGGGCAGCGTTCTCAACCACGTCTGCCTCCACCAGACGGTGATTGGCCAGGAAGCCCTCCGGCAGATGGAACTGGCGGGCGAGGAGCCGACCGCCATCTTCGCCTGCTGCGGCGGCGGCAGCAACTTCGCCGGGCTGGCCTTTCCGTTCCTGCACAACAAAATAACCCAGAAGAAAACTTACCGCGTGGTGGCCGTCGAACCCAGCGCCTGCCCCTCTCTGACCCAGGGCGAACTGCGCTACGACTTCGGCGACACCGCCGAGACCACGCCCCTGCTCATGATGTACACCCTCGGCCACAAGTTCATGCCGCCGTCCATTCACTCGGGCGGGCTGCGCTATCATGGCATGTCACCGATGGTCAGCCATGCCCTCAAGCTGGGCCTCATCGAGGCCCAGGCCTATCACCAGAGCAAGGTCTTCGAAATTGGCACGCTCTTTGCCCGGACCGAGGGCATCGTGCCGGCGCCCGAATCGGCCCACGCCATCGCCGCCGTCGCCGACCAGGCCATCCAGGCCCGCGAAGCCGGCCGCAAGGAGGTCCTGCTCTTCAACCTCTCCGGCCACGGCCTGCTCGACCTGAGCGCCTACGAGACCTACCTCAGCGGCAAAATGCAGGATGTTTAGTCCGCAAGCACAAACCAACCCAAACCCAAGCCAGCACCTATCAGACTATGCAACTCAAATCCACCTCTCTGCTCATCGGGGCGGCCCTGTTCGCGCTGCCCGCACTCACCCAGGCCCAGCCCCTGACAAGACCGCCCGCCGCCCCGACACACTATGTGCCGGGGGTCGAAGGCATTAAAGCCGCCTCACTCCCCCCGCCGGGCTGGTACCTCAGGGACTACAACGTCCTTTACTATTCCACCACCCTCAACGACGCCACAGGCCATGAGCTCACCGGGCACGACACTCGCGCCCTGGTTTATGCCAATGTCCCGCGCATCATCTGGATTACCCCCCTCAGCTTCCTCGGCGGCAACTTCGGCGTCGATGCCCTCCTTCCCATCCAATACACCTCGCTCCGGATCAATCCTGTCATCAACGATCGCAACTTCGGGATTGGCGATGTCTTTGCGGAGGCGACGTGGTCCACGCATCTGAAGCAGTTCGATCTCTCGTTGGGGTATGGGGCTTGGGCTCCCACCGGCGACTTCTCAACGGACCCAATCTCGGCCCACGCCGGGCTCGGCTTCTGGACGCACATGTTCACTGCTGGCGCCACCTGGTACCCCGATGCCGACAAGAAGTGGGCCGTCTCGGTCCTCAACCGCTACGAGATCAGCATGAAGAAGGACGACGTTGATTTGACGCCTGGCCAGGCCTACACGGTTGAAGGGGGCGTGAGTTACAATCTGGGCGGGACTTACGATCTCGGCGTCGTTGGCTACTACCAGCAGAAGGTCACCGAAGACAGCGGCAGCGCCCCGATTGTAGTTGGCGCGCGTCCCCGTGTGGCCGGCATCGGCCCCGAGTTGAGCATGTTCTGCAAGGCAATCGGCGTGAACACCTCCATCCGTTACCTCTATGAATTCATGGCCGAAGACCGCCTGCAGGGCCACACCATCGCCTTGACTCTCACGAAGCGGTTCTAAAAGGAACTGAGTAACCACGGATTGCACGGATTGCACGGATTCTTGTATCCGTGCAATCCGTGAATGACGAATGACGAATGACGAATGACGAATGACGAAACTGCAGATGATCCGCCCGTTTTGCCATTCGTCATTCGTCATTCGTCATTCGTCATTCGGGAACCTCGTCTGAGGGTACCGTGACCGACGCGCAGTGGACCCAACTTCTGGCCGTGGTCCAGGGCCAGGCCCTGGCGTGGCCGCCGGTCGGGTTCATTATCGACTGTCCCTGGCTGCCAAACTGGTTTGGCGCCGACATCCTCGATTACTTCACCGACCAGGACCTCTGGTTCGAGGCCAATCGCAAGGCCGTCGAGACCTTTCCCCAGATCCTCTTCCTGCCCGGCTTCTGGTCCGAGTTCGGCATGTGTACCGAGCCTTCCGCCTTTGGCGCCAAG
Source organism: uncultured bacterium (assembly GCA_963749495.1). Classification (GTDB taxonomy): domain Bacteria; phylum Verrucomicrobiota; class Verrucomicrobiia; order Limisphaerales; family UBA8199; genus CAVQND01. The sequence goes on along the minus strand of CAVVMW010000004.1, from coordinate 702,706 downwards.
TGCATCTTCTACCGCAATGAATTCCCCTTCGCCGACAAGCTCATCCGCGACCCCGCCCAAATCGAGGACCTGGCCCAGCCGGACCCCGCCACCGACGGGTTGCTGCCCTTCATGCTCAACCGCCTCCGGCGCGCCCGCCCCCGCATCGAGGGCCTCGGCCACAAAATCCGCTTCTCCGTCTCGCGCGGTCCCCTCAATATCGCCTCGTTTCTCATGGGTGCCTCCGAGTTCCTCATGCTGCTCAAGACCCAGCCCGACCAGGCCCACAAGCTGCTCCGCCTGGTCACCGCCTTCCTCAAGCAGTGGCATCAGCTCCAGCGCGACGCGTTCCCTTCCATTGACGGCATCTTCCTCCTGGACGACCTCGTCGGGTTCATCGGCCAGGAGGACTTCCGTCAATTCGGCCTGCCCTATTTCAAGGAGCTTTACGCCCCTGGCGCCTCCGTCAAGTTCTTCCACAACGACGCCCCGTGCGCCAACTCGATCGGCCTCTATCCGGAAATGGGGGTCAATCTCTACAACCCCGGCATCTTCAACACCCTCACCGAGTTGCGCCGCCTCTGCGCTCATCGGCTGGCCATCCTCGGCAACGTCCCGCCCCGCGACGTCCTGGCCAAGGGCTCGCCCCAGGACGTCGCCCGCGCCGTCAGAAGGCTCCTGGCCGAGGCCGCCGATTCCTCCAGGCTCATCCTGTCTTGTGCCGGCGGGATGCCGCCGGGCGTGAGCACCGAGAACCTCCGCGCCTTCCTCGACGCCGCCGGCGCGGGGACGTTGACAAAGTTGTAGCGCAGGTTTCCAAACCTGCCGTATCGCCGATTTCCAAATCGGCAGGGCGTCGGCACATCGAGCGCGCCCGGTTTGCGGACGGCCTGCGGGTTTGGAAACCCGCGACACAGCAGACTTGGAAGTCTGCGCTACGCTGGCGCCCCTGGCGCACCGGGGCACCGAGTGACTTTGTCAATGGCCCTGATTGACCTGGGGCACACACCGGTGTTCCCTTGGCGCCGTCCGGGTCGATAACAAGGCAAGGGCTTCTTCAGGCTTTAGGCCGCTTATTTCTTGGCCGGGGGCGCGGCGGGCCGGGCCGGAGCCGGAGCCGTGGGCGGAAGTTGAGGGACGTACTTTCTGAGAACGGGGGCGAAGTCGGGGTGGTCTTTGGCGTAGCCAACCAATTTGCGCACGAAGTCGTCCATCCATGCCCCGGCGGCGGGGTTTTGGCGTATGGCGGGGCCAAAGGCCCTGTTGATGTCCTCGAGGTCCTGGCGGGCGGACTTGGCTTGCTTGAGGAAGAAGACATTGAGGGTGCCGCTGACGACCAAGAGCAGGATGAGGGTCGAGACGACCAACTGGCGCAACGAGTCCAGTTGGGCCTGCAGCGCCGCGGGCTGAACTTGGGAGGGGGAGGGCGGCTGGTTTTCCAGGTTGTCCATATCCATAGGAGTTGGTTGACTGTTGCGGTGCGGTTTACTTGGCGGCGGGGTTGGCGCCGGCGCTGGCAGCGGCGGGCGTCCTCTCGATGCCGATGGATTTGAGGATGGGATCGATGGCCCGGTTGGTCCTGGCGTATTCCTGGGTCTCGATGACCAGCGCCCGGAAGGCCTGCTGCCGGGTTTGAATGACCGCAGCCTGAGCGGAGAGTTGCCGGATCTCGCGCGTTCGATTGATAAACTGCATGCACAAGATGACGGACCAGACCGCGCTGATGGCCAGCAGGACCAGCAGGAGGGTTGTCAGAGGAGTGTTTTTCATATCAATTGCCTTACTCTAATGATTGTCCTGACCGATTGTCCAACTTGAATTTCTCACCCAATGGCCCTCTCGCTCTGCGGGTCGAAGAACCGCGCCTGGCGCATATCGAAGCTCAGGCGCAGGCGCTGGCCTGCGCGCAGACCGTCGGCGGCCGGGACCCGCGCGACAAACGGGCGGGCGCACCCCGCCAGCTCCAGGCACGTCTCGGCTCCCATCGGTTGCACGACCTGGATTGCCGTTTCGACCGTTTGGCCCGGCGGCGCGCCGGCAACGGCCGAGGCCAGGGCGATATGCTCGGGGCGGACGCCCAGGACGACATTGCGGCCCGCGTCCTGATTGGCTCGCAGCGCCATGGCCTCGTCCAGGGGGAGCATCAAGCGGGCCGGCAAAGCATCGCCGGTGCTGCCCGCGGCAGGCAGCTCTTGGAAAAACAGCCGGCCGCCCTGTTCCACGATTGTCCCCGTGAAAAAATTCATCGGCGGCGAGCCGATAAACCCGGCCACGAACAGGTTGGCCGGGCGCCGATAGACAACGTTGGGCTCGGCAATCTGCTGGAGGACCCCCTCGCGCACGACCGCAATGCGCTGGCCCAGCACCATGGCCTCGACCTGGTCATGGGTCACGTAAATGGCGGTCGTTTCCAACCGGGCGCGCAGGCGGGCGATCTCCAGGCGCATGAGCGCCCGCATCGGCGCGTCCAGGTTCGAGAGCGGTTCGTCCAAGAGGAATACCTTGGGCCGGCGCACCAGTGCGCGGCCCAGGGCCACTCGCTGGCGTTCGCCCCCCGAGAGCGCCTGCGGGCGCCGCTCCAGGCAGCCGGCCAAGCCCAGGGCCTCTGCCGCCGCTTTGACCCGGCGTTGGATCTCCGCCCGCGGGCACCCCCGCACCTTCAACCCGAACGCCAGGTTCTCATACACCGTCATGTGCGGGTAGAGGGCATGATGCTGAAACACCATCGCCACCTCGCGGTCCTTGGCCGCCACTCCATTGAGCACCCGCCCGTCCAGGGCCACCGTCCCCTCCGTCGGTTCCTCCAGCCCCGCTATCATCCGCAACGTCGTCGTCTTGCCGCACCCCGACGGCCCGACTAGCACCACGCATTCCTTGTCCTCCACCGCCAGGCTCATCCCCTGGACCGCCCGCACTACCCCGCCCCCGGGCCCTGGGAACACCTTGGTCAGATTCTCGAGAACAACGCGCGACATGGGCTATTGAAAGGCGGAAAAATGAAGACGCGGAGACGCGGGGACGCGGAGGAATTGCTCTCCGTGTCTCCCCGTCTTCATCTTCCTGCCCCCATTTTTCTGCCTTGCTTCCACCCGCCCATTCTGAGCAACTGCAGCCAGAAATTCAAGATGAAGGCGGTCTCCCCGCCTCTCCGCCTCTCCGCCTCTCCGCGTCTCGGTATCTCCGCCCTTGAGTGAGCCTCGGGGGGCTTGGACTGTGGACTGTGGACTGTGGACTGTGGACTGTGGACTGTGGACTGCCCGTCCTCCGCAGTAGCTCTGCTACGGAGGGTGGATGGACTGTGGACTGGCTTTCGGCATCTCCGCCCTTGAGTGAGCCTCGGGGCGTGTTAGCCTGCACCGGTGAACGTGGCCGGCAAACATTATCGCACCATCTGGGAGGTCGAGGGCGGGGTCGAGATCATCGACCAAACCCTGCTCCCGCACCAATTCGAGACTAGGGTGCTGCGCTCGATGAGCGATTGCGCCCATGCGATCAAGGCGATGCTGGTGCGCGGGGCGCCGCTCATCGGCGCCACGGCCGCCTACGGCATCGTCCTGCAATGCCGCCAGGAGGCCTCCGACGCGGCCATTGACAGCGCCTGCCAGATGCTGCTCTCGACCCGGCCCACGGCGGTCAATTTGCGCTGGGCCCTGGACCGGGTCAGACAGGCCATCCTGCCGCTGCCGGGCCCCGAGCGGTTCGCCGCCGCGCGCACGGCCGCCGCGGCCATTTGTGACCAGGACGTGGCCCTCAACCAATCCATCGGCCGTCACGGACTGGCTATCCTCCGGGGCCTCCAGCAGAAGAAGGGCGGCAGGCTCAACGTGCTGACGCACTGCAACGCCGGTTGGTTGGCCACGGTGGATTGGGGGACGGCCCTGGCCCCGGTCTATTTGGCCCACGACTCGGGCCTGCCGGTCCACGTCTGGGTGGATGAGACCCGCCCGCGCAACCAGGGCGCCAGCCTCACGGCCTGGGAGTTGGGCCAGCACGGCGTGCCGCACACGGTGATTGTGGACAACGCCGGGGGCCATCTCATGCAGCATGGCATGGTGGATGTCTGCCTCGTCGGCACCGACCGCACCACCGCCAACGGCGATGTCTGCAACAAGATCGGCACCTACCTCAAGGCCCTGGCCGCGCACGACAACGGCGTGCCCTTCTACGTCGGACTGCCCAGCCCCACGATTGACTGGACCATCGAGAACGGCCTTCGCGACATCCCGATCGAGACGCGCGGCGCCCAAGAAGTGGCCGCCATCTCCGGCCTGACCGCCGCCGGGGCCAGGGAGACCGTCTCCATCCTGCCCAAAGGCTCCCCGGCCGCCAACTACGGATTCGACGTCACCCCCGCCAAGTACGTCACCGGCCTGATCACCGAGCGAGGCCTCTGCCCCGCCTCCCGAGAGGGCCTGTGCCGCCTCTTCGGCACGGGTTGTTGAACCGTTGTGCGTGTGAGACAGAATTCTTATTGGACCCCCAGATCGCAGCTCTCAGAGATGATCTGGCTCTTCTATCCTTCGTTTCCTTCGTTTCCTTCTGTTCTTTTCGAGCGTCCCACCGGCTGGGCACACGAATAGAACAGAAGGAAACGAAGGAAACGAAGAGGCGGCCGGATGGCCGGCATCCTTGTGGTCCGTGCAAGTTCGTATCTGGATTCCTGGAGACCCTCTGTGATGAAAGCCCAGCAAAACCCATTTTGTGAAGATCTCCGTCCTGCACCCGAAGGTCCGTTGCCGGCGGGTTTGGGATTGCGTGCCAGGACTGCCTTTTTTATCCTCCGCTCGTGAGCGACATCACGCGCATTCCCGCTCGCGTGAAACAGGGCACGCCGCAGCCTGCTGAGGGGCTGCTGCCACTGGTCTATGAGGAGTTGCGCAAAGATGATGAGAGGTTGCTCGCGGTGGACGAGGCCCTGGAGAAGTTTGCCGCAATCGATCCGCGCAAGGGTGAACTGGTGAAGCTGCGCTATTTCACCGGCGTGGGCTTCGAGGAGCCTGCTTCCGTCCTGGGCATCGCCTTGCCTACGGCCAAGGAATGGTGGGCCTACGCCCGGGCCTGGCTGGCGGTCGAGATGCGCCAGTCAATTTGAGGGGGCGGAAGATTCGTCCATACCTTTTGCCTCCAAACCGCGCATGTATGATTGAATGAACCAACCCCTCCGCGTATGAAACCGGCTGACGACCGGGAAGAAGTCCTCTTCCGAGAGGCCCTCAAACGGGCCAGTGGACCGGCGCGCGATGCCTTCCTCGACGGGGCCTGCGTGGGAAACGCGGCATTGCGCGCCAGGCTCGAAGCCCTCCTCCAGGCCCAGGAGAGCCCCGATAGAGATATCCTCTTTCGGGCTTACAAACCAAGCATCTGCGCTGTCGCGTCCATCACTCTGGAAAACGAATCTTCGGGAAAAGGAGCGATACGTTGGATGATCCTATTTCCTGTCATAATCGATCTCTGGCGCTGGCCCAAGCTTCTCCCAGGTGTCCGCCACCAGAGCCTCCATCGGGCGGGCTGGAGCCTTCGCCTCGGCCGCGGGCATCACCCACCAGCCGCCTGCTTCCGCCGTCACGAGGTATGGCTGCCCCTTCTTCGTTCCGCGGATGGAGATGCGGCCTTTTTCATCGGCCTTGACCAAAATCGTTTGCCTGTCCACGCGAGGAATTTGGCGCTCTGTCGCCTGCTTTGTCAAGCTGAGAAGTGAAAGACGCATGTGTGATCGAATGAACCATCCCCTTTGCTTATGAAACCTGCTGACGACCGGGAAGAAGTCCTCTTCCGTGAGGCCTTGCAACGGGCCAAGGGGCCGGAACGGGAGGCATTCCTCGACCAGGCCTGCGCGGGAGACCAGGGCCTGCGCGGCAGGCTCCAAGCCCTCCTCCAGGCCCATGAGAACCCCGATTCATTCCTCGAACCGCACGTGGCGGCGCCCGGCGGCGCAACCCTGCTTCTGCCGCCCGAGGAAGGTCCGGGCGCCCTCATCGGGCGCTACAGGATTCGGGAGAAGATCGGCGAGGGCGGCTGCGGGGTGGTGTATGTGGCTGAGCAGGAGCAACCGGTGCGGCGGCGCGTGGCGCTGAAGGTCATCAAGCTGGGCATGGACACCAAGCAGGTCGTTGCCCGGTTCGAGGCCGAACGGCAGGCCCTGGCCATGATGGACCATCCCAACATCGCCAAAGTCCTGGACGGCGGGGCCACGGACACGGGCCGGCCCTACTTCGCCATGGAACTGGTCCGCGGTGTCCGGATTACCGATTACTGTGACCAGAACCACCTATCCACGGAGGAGCGGCTTAAGCTCTTCGTCCAGGTCTGTCACGCCATCCAGCACGCGCATCAGAAGGGGGTCATTCACCGCGACATCAAGCCCTCGAACATCCTGGTGATGCTGGCCGATGACGTGCCGGTGCCCAAGGTGATCGATTTCGGGATTGCCAAGGCGATCGGCGAGCGGCTTACGGACAAGACGGTCTATACCCGGTTCGAGCAGTTCATCGGCACCCCGGCCTATACGAGCCCGGAGCAGGCGGGCGTGAGCGGACTGGACGTGGACACGCGCAGCGACATCTACGCGCTGGGGGTGCTGCTTTACGAACTGCTGACTGGCCGGACGCCCTTCGAGCCCAAGGCGCTCGCGCAGGCCGGGTTGGACGAGATCCTCCGCTGCATCCGGGAGGAAGAGGCGCCCAAACCTTCGACGCGGCTGAGCCGCTCGAGCCCAAGGAGCAGACCACCACGGCCCAGCGGCGCGCCACCGAACCGCCTAAGCTGATCCGGTCGTTGCGGGGCGACCTGGACTGGATCGTGATGAAGTGCATCGAAAAGAACCGGACGCGGCGTTACGAGACGGCCAATGACCTGGCCCGGGACATCGAGCGCCATTTGACGCAGCAGCCGACGCTGGCTCGACCGCCTACCACGGCTTACCGGGTCCAGAAGTTCGTTGCACGCCACAAAGTGATGGTGGGCGCGGTCACGGCAGTGGCGGTAGTGCTGGTTCTGGGAACCGTCGTCAGCACCTGGCAGGCCGTGCGCGCAAAGAGAGCGGAAACGCGCGCCGAGGCCCAAGCCGGCCTTGCCCGCCAGGCCGAAAAGACCGCGCGCCGGGAAACTCATATTGCTGAAGCGGAGCGGCAACGCGCGACCGAGTCCGCCCAGGCCGCACGCCAGAACCTTTACGCGGCGAACATGAATCTCATCCAGCAAGCGTGGGAACAAAACAATGTCGCGCAAGTGCGCCGGTTGTTGGAGGACACGGCGAGGTATCCGGAGCGTGGGTTTGAGTGGTGCTACTGGCAGCGGCAGATGCACCTGGAGTTGCAGACGCTGCGCGGGCACCTTGGAACGGTTGTTCGAGTGGCGTTTTCCCCAAATGGCCGGTGGGTTGCAACTGCCAGCCATGATCAAACAGTCAAGGTGTGGGACGCCGCTACCGGCAAGGAGCTTCACACCCTTAGAGGGCACAGCGCCGCGGTCTGGTGGGTAGCTTTTGCCCCGGACGGCCGGAAGATCGTCACGGGCAGTTTCGATCGGACGGCCAAGGTGTGGGATGCGGCCAGCGGGAGCGAACTTCTCACGCTCAAGGGGCACACGGATTGGATCATGTCTGTCGCCTTTTCCCCGGACAGCCAGCGCATCGCCACAGCGAGCATCGACAGGACTGCCAGGGTGTGGGAGGCCGCCACCGGCAGGCAACTGCTCACACTCTACGGGCATAGCAACGTGGTCGTGTGTGTGGCCTTTTCCCCGGACGGCCGGCGGATCGCCACCGGAAGTGGCGATCAAACGGCCAGGATCTGGGACGCGGCGAATGGGCAGGAACTGGTCAGCCTCAGAGGGCATCGCGCCGAGATCAATGTGCTCGCCTTTTCCCCGGACGGCCAACGGGTAGTCACCTGCGGGGCTGACGGCACGACCAGGCTGTGGATGGCGGCCAGCGGCAAGGAGTTGCCCAGCCTTAACGGACTCGGCGCCGAGATCTGGGAGGTCGGTTCCGTCGCATTCTCCCCAGACGGCCAGCGGATTGTCACCGGCAGCTTTGATCAAACGGCCAGGGTTTGGGAGGTGGCCAGCGGCAGAGAACTCCTCGCTCTCAAAGGCCACAACGATGCGGTCACTTCTGTGGCCTTTTCCCCCGACGGCCACCGGATCGTCACCGGCAGTGTTGATCGGACGGCCAAGGTGTGGGAGGCGACCGGTGCCAGGGAACCCCTGAACCTCATAGGGCACAGCAATGCGATCACCTCGGTTGCCTTCTCCCCGGACGGCCGGCGGATTGCCACCGGAAGTGTTGATCAAACGGCCACGATCTGGGAGGCCGTCACCGGGCAGGAGCTATTCGCCCTCAAAGGGCACACCGATACTGTCGCATCGGTGGCCTTTTCCCCGGACGGCCAGCGGATTGCCACGGCCGGCCATGATCAAACGGTCAGGCTGTGGGACGCGGCCAGCGGCAAGGACCTGCTCACCCTCGAGGCGCTTGGCACTCAGCTCGACTCTGTGGCGTTTTCTCCGGACGGCCAGCGTATGGTTGCCGCCGGCTGGGATGGTGCGGCCAGAGTGTGGTCAGTTGCTGGCAAATTACTGTTCACGCTCGGAGGGCATAGCGCTTCGATCTGGTCGGTGGCCTTCTTTCCGGACGGGCAACGGATACTGACGTTCTGTCCCGATGGGATGCTCAAGGTGTGGGACGCGGCCAGCGGCAAAGAGTTGACCACGCGCGAGGGCTCCGGCGGTGAGTTCAGCTCGGTGGCCGTTTCCCCGGACGGCCAGCGGGTCGTTACCGGCGGTTGGGATCGCAAGGCCAGGGTGTCGGACGCGGCCACTGGTAGGGCATTGCTGGCTCTTGAAGGGCACAAAGAACGAGTCCTGTCAGTGGCCTTCTCGCCCGGCGGCCAGCGGATCGTCACCGGCAGTGGCGACCACTCCGCCAAGGTCTGGGAGGCGGGCGGCGGCAAGGAATTGCTCACGCTCAAAGGGCACAGCGCGCCTGTCACGTCTGTGGCGTTTTCTCCGGACGGCCAGGGAATAGTCACGGGCAGCTCTGACGGGACGGCCAAGGTGTGGCGGGCAGCTTCCGTGGCACAGATCGCGAGCTGGGAGCATGAAGAAGCAAGCGGCCGCCGAGTATCAGGCCGCGCAAGAGCGCGAGCGGGCGGCGGCCGCGGCGCGTACCCGTGCCCAGCGCCGGCAAGACCCCGGTGCAATCAAGCGATGGCTGGTCCTGCTGCCCATCGCCTTCGAGGGCAGGAGCGGCGCCCGAGCCCTGCAAGAGGAGCAAGTTCCACAAGAGAGCCAACTCAGTCCGCGAACCGGCCAGCGGAGCAAGGTCCGGCAGGCTGAGATGTTGTGGCGCACGGTGCAACTGCAGGATTACGTGATCGATTTTAACAGACTTGCGGGCGCGGTGACGCCGTGGAGCGTGGCCTACGCGGTCACGTACGTCCAGAGCGAAACCGCGCAGAGCAACGTCGTGTTGAAGGTCGGCAGTAACGACCAATCCAAAGTTTATCTCAACGGCAGGCTCATTTACGAGTGCTCATTTCCGCGGGTCTATTATGATGATCAGGATGTGGCGGCAGGCGTGGACTTGAAGGCCGGGACTAATGTCTTGGTTTTCAAGGTGGTGAACGAACTGGCCGCGTGGCTGGGCTCGGTGCGGCTCACCGACCCTGCGGGCCAGCCGCTCAAAGGGATCCGAGTCACGCTGGATCCGGAAGGCAAGGACTAAATGTTTGCGCCTGAACTCGAACAGGAGGAAACAGAGAGAACGGAGACATCCCGTTCTCCATTTCCTCCGTTTCCTCCTGTTCCTCACCAGAGTCCATCGGAGGGGCAGCAAATTATGGCGTCGTGCATGGCTACTTATGCACGGCACAGTAAAAGGCGCATGTATGATTGAGTGAATTACATCCTTCGCCTATGAGACCTGCTGATGATAGAGAAGAAGTACTCTTCCGTGAGGCCCTGCAACGGGCCAAGGGCTCAGAACGCGAGGCCTTCCTCGACGGGGCCTGCGCGGGAAACCCGGCGCTGCGCGCCAGGCTCGAAGCCCTCCTTCAGGCCCATGAGAGTCCCGACCCGTTCCTCGAACCGCAGGCGGCGGCGCCGGGCGATGCGACCGTGCTTCTGCCGCCGGAGGAAGGTCCGGGCACCGTGATCGGGCGCTACAAGATCCTCGAAAAGATCGGGGAAGGCGGGTTTGGGGTCGTGTATGTGGCGGAGCAACGGGAGCCGGTCAAGCGGCGCGTGGCCCTCAAGATCATCAAGCTGGGCATGGACACCCGCCAGGTGGTGGCGCGCTTCGAGGCGGAGCGGCAGGCGCTGGCATTGATGGATCATCCCAACATCGCCAAGGTGCTGGACGCGGGGGCCACAGACAGCCCTCACCCGGCCTCCGGCCACCCTCTCCCATCCGATGGGAGAGGGGCTGGGGGTGAGGGTGCTCAGTACCTCCCCGCCGGCCGGCCTTTCTTTGTGATGGAGCTGGTGAAAGGGATTCCGATCACCAAGTACTGCGACCAGGAGAAGCTGGGCACGCGGGAGCGGCTGGATTTGTTCATCAAGGTCTGCCACGCGATTCAGCATGCGCATCAGAAGGGGATCATCCATCGGGACATCAAGCCGTCGAACATCCTGGTGACGCTGCACGATGGAGTGCCAGTGCCCAAGGTGATTGACTTCGGGATTGCCAAGGCGACGCAGCAGGAGCTGACGGAGAAGACGGTCTATACGCAGTTCCAGCAGTTCATCGGGACGCCAGCCTACATGAGTCCGGAGCAGGCGGAGATGAGCGGGCTGGACATCGACACGCGCAGCGACATCTACAGCCTGGGTGTGTTGCTCTACGAGTTGCTGACCGGGAGCACGCCCTTCGACACGAAAGAGCTGTTGCAGTCGGGACTGGACGAGATGCGGAAGATCATCCGGGAACGGGAGCCGATGCGGCCGAGCACACGGCTTAGCCAAACGCGGGCCGCACAGCCTCCAGGTTCAGGTGATTCCGCACTCTCGCCGCGCTGTCGCGCCGTCGCAGCGGGCCGCACTCCGCACTCCGCACTTGACAGTGACCTGGACTGGATCGTGATGAAGTGCCTGGAGAAGGACCGGACGCGGCGCTACGAGACGGCCAACGGCGTGGCGCAGGACATCGAGCGGCACTTGAAGCACGAGCCGGTGCTGGCCCGGCCCCCGAGCATGGGCTATCGGCTGCAAAAGAGTTTTCGGAGGAACAAGCTGGCATTCAGCGCGGCCGGGGTGGTCGCGTTGGCATTGGTGCTGGGGGTGGTGGTCAGTTCCTGGCAGGCGATTCGGGCTACGCGGGCTGGACGACGGGCGGATAGATCTGCGCGGGTGGCGGACAGCGAGAGGGAGCGGGCTGAGAAAGAGGCGCAAAAGGCGAAAGCGAGTGAACTAGCGGCCCGCCAAAACCTTTACGCGGCCAACATGAATTTGGTGCAGCAGGCGTGGGAACAGAACAATCTCCGGCAAGCCCGGCGGCTGTTGGAGGAAACCGCGACATATCCGGAGCGCGGGTTCGAGTGGTATTACTGGCAGCGGCAGACCCACCAGGAACTCAAGACCCTCCGTGGGCATGTCGATCTGGTGGTGTGTGGGGCCTTTTCCCCGGATGGTCAGCGGGTTGTCACCGGCAGTTTTGATGGCACGGCCAAGGTGTGGGAGACAGCCAGCGGCACCGAGGTGCTCACCCTCAAAGGGCACGGCGCTGAGGTGCGGTGTGTGGCCTTTTCTCCGGATGGCCGGCGGATTGTCACGAGCAGCAACGATGGGACAGTCAGAGTGTGGGACGCAGCCAGCGGCGAGCAATCGCTCGCGCTCAGGGGATTCGACCCATGGGTTAACCAAGTGGCCTTTTCCCCGGACAGTCAGCGGATTGTCACCGGCAGTACTGATGGGACGGCCAAGGTGTGGGATGCGTCCAACCGCAAGGAACTTTTCCCCCTCACAGGGCACACCGCTTGGATCTGGTCTGTGGCCTTTTCCCCGGACGGTCAGCGGATTGTCGCCGGCAGTATTGATGAGACGGTCAAGGTGTGGGACGCGGCCAGCGGCCGGGAACTGTTCACCTCGAAAGCGCTCAGTGCCGGGATTCACCTTGTGGGCGTTTGCGCGGATGGCCAACGGATTGTGACCGCCGATGGGAATCATCTCAAGGTGTGGGAGGCGGCCAGCGGCAGGGAACTGCTCACCCTCGAAGGGCATAGCGATCACGATGCTGCGTGGTTTTCCCTGGACGGACGGCGGATTGTCACCGCAGGTTCGGACCGGACGGTCAAGGTGTGGGATGCGGCCAACGGGAGCGAGTTGCTCACGCTCAAGGGGCACAGCGGTTCGCTCCTTTCTGTGGCCCTTTCGCCGGATGGCCGGCGGATTGTCACGGGCGGTTGGGATCAGACGGCCAAAGTGTGGGATGCAGCCGGCCACAGAGAACCGCTCACGCTCAAAGGGCACAGTCAGGGAATCAGGTCGGTGGCCTTTTCGCCGAATGGCCGGCAGATTGTGACTGCCAGCGCAGACCAGTTGGTCAAGGTTTGGGAGGCGGCCGGCGGCCAGGGACTTCTCACACTCACAGGCCACAGCGATCGAGTCTTTTCAGCGGCCTTCTCGCCGGACGGCCAACGGATTGCCACCGGCAGTGCCGACCAGTTGGCCAAGGTTTGGGAGGCGGTCGGCGGCCAGGAACTGCTCGCACTCAGAGGGCACAGCGCTGAGATCTGGTCTGTGGCCTTTTCCCCGGATGGCCAGCGGATTGTGACCGGCAGTGCGGACCGGACGGCCAAGGTCTGGGAGCCAGCCACGCACAAGGAACCGCTCACCCTCACAGGGCACGCCGCGGGGATACGGTCTGTGGCCTTTTCGCCGGACGGCCAGCGCATTGTCACCGGGAGTTTGGATCGAACGGCCAAAGTGTGGCCGGCGGCTGGCGGCAAGGCATTGCTCACCCTCAACGGGCACAGCAATCAGGTCAACGCTGTGGTTTTTTCTCCGGACGGCCGCCGGATTGTCACCGGCAGCGAAGATCAGACCGCCATGGTCTGGGACGCCGCCAGCGGCACGAATCTGCTCACCCTCGGGGGCCACAGCGCCGGCATCTGGGCTGTAGCCTTCTCCCCGGACGGTGAGCGGATTATGACCGGGAGCCAGGATGGCGCCACCAAGGTTTGGGAGGCAGCCAGCGGCAGGGAACTGCTCACGCTGAAAGGGTCGGCGGCTGGGATCTGGTCTGTCGCCTGCTCTCGGGACGGACGCCGGATTGTCACGGGGTCCCAGGATGGCATAGCCAGAATATGGGAGGCGGCCACACCGCAGCAGGTTGCCGCCTGGCAGAGCGAGGAAAAGGCTGATACCGAGCAACTGGCCGTGCGGCAGAGCGAACAGGCTCGATCGGCCGCCCACGAACGGGACCTGCGCGCTCGGGACCCAGGGGCGATCAAGCAGTGGCTGGTGCTGGCGCCGATAGCCTTTGAGCATCCGATGGGCTATGTGCCGCCGGGCCAGGAACAGATTCCCCAGGAAGCCAATCTCCGCCCGCGGGCTGGTGAACGAGTCAAGGTGGGTGGGGGCGACCGGGTTTGGAGGCCGATTCAACTGGAGGATTACTTGATCGATTTCAACGCTCTGTTGGGAGAACAGACGGATTGGAGCGTGGCTTACGCTGTCTGTTACATCCAGAGTGACACGGCCCAGGCAGGTCTGGTAATGAAAGTCGGCAGTGATGACGCGGCCAAGGTCTATCTGAATAGGAAGGATATTTACCAGTGGCGAAGCAATCGGGTCTGGCTGCCGGACCAGGATGAGGTGCGAGGCCTCGAGCTAAAGGCCGGACCCAACGTGCTGGTGTTCAAGGTGGTGAACTTTCAACTTTATTGGAAAGGTTCGATTCGATTCACCGATCCCTCGGGCCAACCGCTCAAGGGGATCCGAGTCACGCTGGATCCGGAAGGCAAGGACTAACCAATTATGCCGTCAACGACCGAAAGAAAGAACGAACCAAACACAAACTATGAAAAATGATACTCCTCCTCGGCGCTACGCCGGACGCTGGTTCGGCACGGGGTACATGATGAAACCCGATAGTCTTTTCCGGCGGTCGGCCGGAGACCTGTCCGGCGTCCTGCTGTGGCTGGCGGTCCTGCCTCTGGCCGCGCTTGGCCAGGCCAATTACGCCACACCGTACACCTTCATCACCCTGGCCGGGCGGGTAGGCACCGTTGGGAGCACAGATGGGGCGGGGAGCACTGCGCGGTTTAACCAACCTGACGGCATGGCGCTGGACAGCCTGGGCACCCTCTATGTGGCGGACTGGGGCGACAACACGATCCGGAAAGTAACGCCCTTCGGAACGAATTGGGTGGTGACGACGTTGGCCGGACTGGGTGGAGCTGATGCGAGCGGCAATCCTTTGCATCCTGGCAGCACGGACGGGACGAACAGCGCGGCGCGGTTTTATGCTCCTTGCGGCTTGGCCGTGGACACCAATGGCAACGTCTATGTGGCGGACAATTACAACGGCACCATCCGCAAGGTGACGCCGGTCGGAACGAATTGGGTGGTGACGACCTTGGCCGGACTGGCGGGCCATCCTGGCAGTGCGGATGGCACCAACAGCGCTGCGCGCCTTACTAATCCGTGGGGCACGGCGATCGACAGCGCGGGCAGCCTCTATGTAACGGACAATGCCAACCACACCGTCCGGAAGGTGACGCCGCTTGGGACAAACTGGGTGGTGACAACCCTGGCCGGACTGGCAGGCAGTGCCGACAGCGCCGACGGGACGGGAAGCGCGGCGCGGTTTAATAATCCTGACGGTGTGGCAGTGGACGGCTCGGGCAAACTGTATCTGGCGGATACCTTCAACTATACCATCCGGAAAGGACTTCCCGCCAGCTCCGTGCCGGCGCCGATCTTACAGCCGCCGAGCCTGAGCGCCGGCCAATTCGGTTTTGGGATCACCGGTCTCCCCGGCCTGGCGGTGAACATCGAGTCTTCGGGTAATTTTTCCCAGTGGCAGGCGGTCGGCGGCATCTATATCCTCAATGGCGGGTCGAATTACTTTGTCAATTCCTCCCCAACCCAGGGCGCCCAGTTTTACCGTGCCCAAGTGCGTTGAGCCGCTGGAGCCGCGGCCGGGGGGCAACTGCTTCGCCGATGAAACCTGTTGATAATAGAGAAGAGGTCCTCTTCCGAGAGGCCCTGCAACGGCCCAAGGGCCCCGAACGCGAGGCCTTCCTCGACGGGGCGTGCGCGGGGAATCAGGCGCTACGCGCCAGGCTCGAAGCGATCCTCCAAGCCAATGAGAGTGCCGATCCGTTCCTCGAACCGCAGGGGGCGCCTCCCGGCGACGCGACGGTGCTGGCCCCGCCCCAGGAAGGTCCGGGCATCGTGATCGGGCGCTACAAGATCCTCGAAAAGATCGGGGAAGGCGGGTTTGGGGTGCTCTATGTGGCCGAACAAAGGGAGCCGGTCAAGCGGCGCGTGGCCCTCAAGATCATCAAGCTGGGCATGGACACCCGGCAGGTGGTGGCCCGGTTCGAGGCGGAACGGCAGGCGCTGGCACTCATGGACCACCCCAACATCGCCAAGGTGCTGGATGCGGGGGCGACGGATACGGGCCGGCCGTACTTTGTGATGGAGTTGGTGAAAGGGATTCCGATTACCAAATACTGCGACCAGGAGAAGCTGGCCACACGGGAGCGGCTGGATTTGTTCATCAAGGTCTGCCACGCGATTCAGCACGCGCACCAGAAGGGGATCATCCATCGGGACATCAAGCCCTCGAACATCCTGGTGACGCTGCACGATGGGGTGCCCGTGCCCAAGGTGATTGACTTTGGGATTGCCAAGGCGACGCAACAGGAGCTGACGGAGAAGACGGTCTATACGCAGTTCCAGCAGTTCATCGGGACGCCGGCCTACATGAGTCCGGAGCAGGCGGAGATGAGCGGGCTGGACATCGACACGCGCAGCGACATCTACAGCCTGGGTGTGTTGCTCTACGAGTTGCTGACCGGGAGCACGCCCTTCGACACGAAAGAGCTGTTGCAGTCGGGACTGGACGAGATGCGGAAGATCATCCGGGAACGGGAGCCGATGCGGCCGAGCACACGGCTTAGCCAAACGCGGGCCGCACAGCCTCCAGGTTCAGGTGATTCCGCACTCCGCACTCCGCACTCCGCACTCGACAGTGACCTTGATTGGATCGTGATGAAGTGCCTGGAGAAGGACCGGACGCGGCGCTACGAGACGGCCAACGGCGTGGCGCAGGACATCGAGCGGCACTTGAAGCACGAGCCGGTGATAGCGCGGCCACCCAGCGTGCGCTATCGGCTGCAGAAGAGTTTTCGGAGGAACAAGCTGGCATTCAGCGCGGCGGGGGTGGTTGGGTTGGCGCTGGTGCTGGGCGTGGTGGTCAGCGCATGGCAGGCCGTCCGCGCCACCAGAGCGGAAAAGACGGCA
Organism: uncultured bacterium; assembly: GCA_963749495.1. Lineage (GTDB taxonomy): Bacteria > Verrucomicrobiota > Verrucomicrobiia > Limisphaerales > UBA8199 > CAVQND01. Next base: position 686,257 of record CAVVMW010000004.1, on the reverse strand, counting down.
CGGGAGAAGACAAGCATCGCTCAAGCGGAGCGCCTGCGGGCAAATGAGGCGGCGCGTGTGGCCGGTAGCGAGAAGGAGCGGGCGGAGAAAGAAGCACAAAAGGCCAAAGCGAGCGAACTGGCTGCACGCAAGGCCGCCGAGGAGGCCCGCCAAAACCTCTACGCGGCGGACATGAACCTGGCCTGCCAGGCTCAGCAGGAGAACAACCTGGGCTTGGCGCTGGAACTACTGAACAAGCACCGCCCCGGTCCGCAGGAGGTGGATTTGCGCGGCTGGGAATGGCGCTACCTATGGGGTCTTTGCCAGAGTGACGCGCTTTACACCTTGGGGCAGCACTCAGACGGCGCCCTCGGCGTCTGGGGTGTTGCGATTTCCCCTGATGACAAGCTTCTCGCCACTATCGCCAACCCGAAAGGGGACCTAAACATCTGGGACCTGGATTCGCGCCGGCTGCTCGAGACTCCCGAAGCAAACGACGCCCGCGAATCAGTGGCCTTTTCGCCCGATGGCAAGATGCTTGCTTTTGGGACCGGCAAAAACGGGGTCAAGCTCTGGGATGTTCAGGAACACCGTGAGATCACAAACTTTCCTGGACCGGCCAGCGCCCCATTCGCACGCGGTATCCCGGCCTTGGGCTTTTCCCCGAGCGGCCGGCAACTGGCGATTGGCACGGAGGGCGGCCCGGTCGTTCTGTGGGACCTCGCCACTCACACGGAAGCGATGACACTCAAAGGGCATTCCGGGGATGTCACCTCGCTCGTCTTCTCGACGGACGGACGGACCATGGTCGCCGGGAGCAGGGATTCGTACGATTCGGGTGTGGTCCCTTACGAATGGACTCCAAATCGCGGAGTTCACCAATCACACCCTCTCGGTGCAGTGTCTCGCTCTTTCACGGGACGGCAAAACACTGGCATCGGGGAGTTGGGATACGACCGTCCGGATTTGGGACCTCGCCGAGAACCGTCACGTAGCGGTTCTGACCAATCACACGTTCTGGGTCTCCGGCCTGGCCTTCTCGCCGGACGGAAAGACCCTGGCTTCGGCCAGCGCGGATTGCTCGATCAAGTTCTGGGAAACCGGCAACTGGCGGGAGGTCAGCACGCTCAAAGGCAGTCAGGATGAGGTTTGGGGAATCGCTTTCTCAAGCGACGGGAAGATTTTGTTCAGTGGGACCAAAGGCGGTAAGATTCTCGCATGGGACGGCCGACCGCGCGCAGCAAAAACCCACGTGCTCAGGCGCCCCGATGATGCCTGGGATTTTTGGCTGTCTTCTTCCGGTGCGATTCCGTTCTGCCGGCACCAGAACAACACGTTCAGCTTCTGGGACCCGCTGACGCTGCGCAAATTGCCGGACCATCCGGCGCCTGGGTTCGGTTCCTGGACTAACGTTGCCAATTGGGCACTTTCGCCCAGAGGTGAACGTGCGGCGTTCGCCACGCGTCAAGGAGCCGTCTATTTGTGGGACGTTGAGCGAGAACGTGAAATTACCCGCTTGGCCGGGTGGCCAGGCCGGTCTTTCGTGGAATTCTCACCCGACGGAAAGCTCCTGGCGGCTGTTGCGGCCGGAAGGGGCCTCAAGCTCTGGAATCTCGAGAAGTTTGGGGAGCCAACGACTTTAACGAAATCAGCGGCGACACCGTATGGCAATCCCACTTTCGCGACCAACGACGAGGCGGTTGCAGTCGGCAACGACGACGGCACTGTTGAAGTTTGGCACCTTCGCAGAAAGGACCCTGTGGCCAATTGGAAAGCCCACAATGGCCGGGTCACCGGGGCGGCTTTCATGCCCGACGGCAAGAGGCTGGTCACCGTCAGCGACGACTGCACGGCAACCCTATGGGAACTCGAAACGCAGCAAAAAACCCCGCAAAAAGTTCAGCCATTCGGCCGGACGCTCAATGCGTTCTTTTCCGTCGCCGTCTCCCCTGATGGCCAGCGGATAGCCGCAGGCACCGCGGACCGGCTCATCAAGCTCTGGAGCCCAAGGACCGGTCAGCAAGTAGCGACCCTCAAAGGCGTTAACGACTGGGTGGAGCCCAGCCAGCACAATCTAGGCGATCAAATACTCAGCCTCGCCTTTCTGCCACCGGATGGAAACACCCTCATCTCGGGGACCGTCCACGAAGCCCGACTCTGGCGCGCGCCGTCCTGGGAGGAGATCGCGGCGGCGGAAGCGAAGGAGAAAACCCAGTAACGGTGAGCGGTTCGTCCATACTCTCTTCCTCCAGCCAGCGCATGTATGATCGAATAAACCATTTCATTTGCCTATCTCGACAATGTTAGATTTCCTCGAAACCGGAGCCAGCACAGTGAGCCTTGTCCCCGAGGGACAATCGAGAATAGCCCGACGTTTCAACGTTTGTCTTTACCCACATCGGCAGCCACACTCGTTGACCAGAACTTATCGTATCCGGTGCCCTCAGGCCGAAGGCCTGGCTCATACCAGCCCAGGGCAACGCCCTGGGTTTCCGCGCAGTTTAATTCTGTGGCAGGCCAAAGGCCTGCCTCATAGGCGTCCTTGGCTGCGGGCTCCTCAAACGCACGTCACCGGGCCGCTACAACAATCCCTCAGCCCAATGAGTCGCGCTTCCGGCGCTCAGAATCGGTCTTTGGCCGATGAACCCCAATTAAGCCCTGGGCGCGCTCAGCCGCACAGCGTGAATAGCCGGCGGCGCGACCGGGAGCGCATCCGCAGACTGGCTCCCGGAACGCCGGCTTTCAGCCGGCAGGCTCCTGGAGTTTCCAGGCAGCTGCCGCATAAATGCGGCGTTCCGGGGGCGGTGTCTGGATGCGCCCCGCGAGCGGGTTTAGCGGACAACTTGCTTGCTTCCGGGGGCCGGGCGCGGATAATGCGAGCGCACCATCCGAAAGGCACTGGCATGAGAACGAGCAAGCGCGCGAACCGGCGTGAATTCCTTAAACGAACGGCCCTGGCAGGAGCAGGCCTGGCGATTCCCATCATCGTCCCGGCGCGGGTGCTGGGGCGCGACGGCGCCGTGGCGCCGAGCGAGCGGATTGTCTTTGCCGGCATCGGCCTTGGCCCCCGCGGCCAATATGACCTCAGCGTCATGTTGCCCGAGAAGGACGTTCAATTTGTCGCCATCTGCGACGTGCAGCGCAGCCGGCGCGAGCAGGTCAAGGGGATGGCCGATGCTCATTATGGGAACAAGGATTGCGCCGTGTGCCGGGACTTCCGGGAACTGCTCGCCCGGCCGGATATTGACGCCGTTTTGATCGCCACAGGCGATCACTGGCACGCGCTGGCTTCGCTGCTGGCGGCCAGGGCGGGGAAGGATGTCTATAGCGAGAAACCCTGCGGCCTGACCATCGGCGAAATCCAGGCGCTGGCCGACGGGATCCATCGTTACGGCCGGGTTTACCAGGCGGGAACCCAACGCCGGAGCGTCAACAATTTTCAATACGCCATTCACCTGGCCCACAGTGGCAAGCTGGGGCGGCTGCACACGCTCCATGCCTCGGTGTACGTGCCACAGAAGAATTACAACTGGCTGCCGGGCGAGCCGGAGCCGCCCCAAACCGAGTGCGACTGGGACCTCTGGCTCGGGCCGGCGCCCCGGCGCCCCTACAACCGCCAGTATGTGGCCGGCGGCTGGCGGGGACACCACGATTTCGAGGCCGCCGGCAATTTCCCCGACTGGGGCGCCCACACCGTGGACCTCTGCCAGTGGGCCAACCAGGCCGACCACACCATGCCCCTCGAGTACGAAGCCACGCCCACCTCCATCATCGCGCGCTACGCCAATGGCGTGAAGTTGGTCTGCGACTTCCTCCCTACGGCCTTCGGTGACCGGTCTCCCCAGTATAGAACCTCCACGGGCACCTGCCCGGTCCGCTTCGAGGGCGACGAAGGCTGGGTCGAAACCGGTGATAACGGGGAAATCGCGCTCTCGCCCAACTTGGCGAAATCTCTGCGCCGCGAGTTCGCGGGCACCGGACTCAGTTCCGCCGGGCACGGGCGGAATTTCTTCGATTGCGTGAAATCCAGGGCGATGCCCGTCTGCAACCAGGACATCATGCGCCACTCGCACATCGCCTGCTTCGCGGCCCAGCTCTCGTGGCAACTCGGGCGCAAGCTCAAGCTCGATCCCGCGAAGGAGCAGTTCGTGGACGACGACGAGGCAAACCGGGTGCGCCGCCGGGCCACGCGGGAGCCGTGGAGCTTCACGGTATGAGTGCGACGAAAACCCAAACCAGTGAGAATAGAAATAGAATATGATTACCTCGACAGCCTTGGATCTCCCCACAAATGGAGTTGCCGCGGTGGATCTCTGTCCCGGAGGGACACATGGCAATAGCCCGGCGTTTCAAGGCTTGTCTTTGCCCCCATCCTCTGCCGCTCTCCGGGGAGGCAACGTGATGACCCCGCTAAGCCGCCACTGGAGCATCCTGAAAGGATGCCATCACTCAGCCCAGGGTTGCGCGGCACGCGCTACCCTGGGTGAGCGGCGAGGATTAACCTCAACCCTGAAAGGGTTGCAGCCCGCTGGCCCCGCGGCTTGCTGCAACCCTTTCAGGGTTGGAGGTCGTGCGGTGCTGCTACCCAGGGTAGCGCGTGCCGCGCAACCCTGGGCTGAGAGATGGAATCCCGTTGGGATTCCCCGCATGCCCAGGGTCCTCCTCACAGCTCTGGCCGCCCTCCTCTTCGCCTCCACCGCCCAGGCTGCCGATTCAGATCCGGCGCAAAGGACTGGAAAGCTGATTGCTGTCCTGCAATCCGAGGCCTCTCTCTTCGAGAAGGCCCGTGCCTGCCAGCAACTGGGCGAAATCGGCACCCGTGACGCCGTTCCCGCCTTGGCCGCCTTGCTCACGTCCCCGGCGCTCGGCGCTTATGCGCGCTCGGGGCTGGAGGGCATTCCCGACCCCAGCGCGGCTGCCGCGCTCAGGGAAGCCGCCCCCAGGCTCAACGGTCCGCTGCTGATCGGCGTCGTCAATTCGCTCGGGACGCTGCGCGACGGCCAAGCGGTTGAGCTGCTGGGCAAATTGGCCGCCGACCCCGCTTCGGGCGCTGTGAAGGAGGCGCTCCTGGCGCTTGGGAACATCTCATCGCCTCGCTCGATCCGAATCCTCGAGCAGGCACTGGCGAGCGGACCGGATGCGACTCGAGCCGAGGCGGCAGCGGCGTGCCTGCTGGCGGCCGATAGACAAAGGACCGAGGGAGACCTGGACGAAGCCCGCGCGCTATACGACCTGGTCCGGCATGGCAAGGTCCCAATGGCCTGCCGCGTGGGAGCCACCCGCGGCGCTATCCTCGCCCGGAAAGCCGGCCGTGTGCCGTTTCTGGTCGAGCAATTGCGCTCCGAAGAACTCGCCATTCGCAATGCCGCGCTGCTCGCTATCCGCGAAATCCCGGACGACGCGCTCGCCGGCGCGTTGAACGCGGAGCTGACGCGCGCCACGCCGGAGCTCCAGGGACAACTGCTCCTGGCGCTTGCCGATTGTCATAATCCCCAGTCGATCCCGGCCATCGAGGCCCTGGCCGATGGCGCAAATCCCGAGATTCGCAGGACCGCTCTCGTGGTTTTGGGGCGAATCGGCCCCGACGCCGCCCCGGCGCTGCTCGCCGCGCTGCGCAAAGACCAGACTGCCGAGGATAAATCCGTGGTGCTGAACGGGCTGAGAGCCCTCAAGGGAGCGGCCGCGGACGACCTCCTCCTGCAAGCCCTGAGCGCCGCCGACAAACCCGGGACCCGCATTGACCTTATCCGCCTCCTGGGCAGCCGGGGCACGGTCAAAGCGAGCGGAGAAATCCTCAAATACGCGGCCGGGCCGGACAGGGAGGTGAGTCTCGCGGCTCTCTCTGCGCTCCAATCCGTGGCCGGCGCCGATGAGTTGGCCGGCCTGATTGCTCTGATCAAGTCGTGCCGGGACGAAGCAGTCAGGGATGCGGCTGAAAACGCCCTGGCAGGCGCGTGCAGCAGGTCCGGCGGACAGACTCCGGCGGCCGAAACGGTGCTGGCTGAATTGAAACAGGCCGCCAAACCCGCTGAGAGGAACTGCTGGATCCGCGTGCTGGCTAGCGTTGCTTACGCCAAGGCCCTGCCCGCGATCGAAGCCGCCGCCGGCGACCCGGACGAAACGGTAGCGGACAATGCGCTCTCGCAACTGGGCCGCTGGCCCGACCCGGCGCCCATGGAAACCCTGCTCCGGGCGATGGACGCCGCCTCGAGCCCTGCCCTTCGGAAGCGCGCCCTGGGGTCGGTCATCGACCTGGCCGCAACCGCTGCCGACGAGGGGCAAACCCCGGAGGCGACGATTGCGCGCTGGGTGCAGCGCGCGAATCCCGTGGCGCAGTCCATCGGAGAGAAACGGCGGATACTCGGCGTTCTGGGCCGCTTGAGAACCGTTGAGAGCTTCCGGCTCCTGGCGCCCTATCTGGATGACCCCAACCTCCGGACTGAGGCGGCGGCGGGCGTGGTCCAAATCGCTCCGGCCCTGGCGACCGGGTCGGATGCCGGTGCGCTCAAGGCCGCCCTCGAGAAAATCGCCGCCACCGTGGCGAACGCCGATCTTCGAGACCGGGCGCTCCGGGCGGCGAAGACCATAACAAGTTCTGCGCCTTCTCGGTGAAATGGAGCCAGTATATGATGAAGCGATTGAAGGGACGGAGTTCCCGGGGATTGCCTGCGGTGAGCGGCAGACTGGCGGGTTTTGCGTGCGTGTGTGTCTGCGCCTGGCTGTGCGGCGGGTGCCACACTCCCAAGGTCCCCGGCCACGACAGCGTGGCGGTGGCGGTCGTGAGCGGACCAACGCCGCTCGAGACGGCGCGCGCCGTCTCCGAAGTCTTTCAGCAGGCCGGCTACAAGCCGGTGCCGACGCCCGCCAACAAGGACACGGATCTGTGCCTCATCTTCGAGAAGCCGGGCGGCGCAATGGCAACGGTGCTCTATGGTGATTGGCACGCCAACAAAGTGTGGTTGCGCGTCAAGGTCCGCGTTGCCGCCTTGGGCCAGGGCCAGGAACTGGTCACGTGCGACGTCTTCCGCGTCTCGGACCACGGCGACGCCACTTTCGAAACCGAGCACAAGCTCTCCCACGCCAGGAAAGAGCCCTACCGGGAGTTGCTCAACCGGGTCAAGGCGCGCGCGGAGGCCGGAGGTCGGAGGCCGGAGGTCGGAGGACGGAGTGGGGAATGACGAATGACGAATGACGAATGACGAATGCGGAGGAGGGAGGGCAGCAGACGGAAGACGGGGGTGGGAGTGCGCATTCCGCACTCCGCACTCCGCATTCCGCACTCCGCATTAAAATGCTGGACAGGGGAGTGGATATTATACTAATGTCCAGTCTATCGGCGTATTTCTATTGGCAACCGGTGGGAGAGCGCAGATACTGAGATGCGGCGACTATGGCAGAGAACATCAAACACGTCTATGACGAGAGCAAGATCAAGACGCTCTCGTCGCTGGAGCACATCCGGCTGCGCACGGGCATGTACATCGGCCGGATCGGCGACGGCTCGCATTACGAGGACGGCTGTTACATCCTGCTCAAGGAGGTGATCGACAACGCCATCGACGAGTTCATCATGGGAGCGGGCAAGGAGGTGCAGGTGTCCATCCAGGACAAGGCGGTGACGGTGCGGGATTTCGGGCGGGGCATCCCGCTGGGGAAGGTGGTGGACTGCGTGTCGCAGATCAACACGGGCGCGAAGTACAACGACGACGTCTTCCAGTTCAGCGTGGGTCTCAACGGCGTGGGCACCAAGGCGGTCAATGCGCTCTCCAAGGAATTCCTGGTGCGCAGTTTTCGGGAGGGGGAGTTTGTCGAGGCCTGGTTCAAGCAGGGCAAGCTCAAGGGCCAGAAGCGGGGCAAGACCTCGGAGGCGGACGGGACGTTGATCCGGTTCGAGCCGGACCCGGAGATTTTCCAGCAGGTCCAGTTCCAGCCCGAGCACGTGGAGCGGCGGCTGCGGCATTACAGCTTCCTCAATACGGGCCTGAGGCTGATCTACAACGGCCAGGTCTTCCAGTCGCGCAACGGGCTGCTGGACCTGGTCACCGAGGACCTGCGGGCCGACGGGAGCGAGCCGATTTATCCGCCGCTGCACTATTCGGAACGGACGCTCGAGTTCTGTTTCACGCACTGCAACAGCCGCTACGGCGAGACCTTTTACTCGTTCGTCAACGGCCAGTACACGGCCGACGGCGGCACGCACCTGAGCGCCTTCCGCGAGGGCCTGCTCAAGGCGGTCAACGAGCACGCCCGCGAGAAGTTCGAGGGCGACGACGTGCGCGAGAGCATGATCGGCGCGGTGGCGATCCGGCTCAAGGACCCGGTCTTCGAGTCCCAGACCAAAAACAAGCTCGGCAACACCGAGATTCGCACGGACCTGGTCAACCGGGTGCGCGAGGAGTTGCTCCAGTTCTTCCACCGGAACAAGGAGATCGCCGAGAAGATCGTCGGCAAGGTCCAGGACACCCGGCAGTTGCGCAAGGAACTGCAGGAGGTCAAGAAGCTGGCGCGCGAGCGGGCCAAGGCCATCACCATCCGCATCCCCCAGCTCAAGGACTGCAAGCTCCATTACGACAAGGCCAGGGGCAAAGGCGCCGGCTCGATGATCTTCCTCACCGAGGGGCAGTCGGCCGCAGGCTCGATCGTGAGCTGCCGCGACGTGAACACGCAGGCCATCTTCGTCCTCAAAGGCAAGCCCCTCAACGTCTGGGACCTCAAGCGCGACATCGTCTATAAAAACGACGAGATGTACAACCTCATGCGCAGCCTGGACATCGAGGACAACCTCGATGGCCTCCGCTATGACAAGGTCGTCCTGGCCACCGACGCCGACGTGGACGGCCTGCACATCCGCAATTTGCTGATCACCTACTTCTTCCGGTTTTTCGACCAGCTCGTGCGCGAGGGGCACCTGTTCGTGCTGGAGACGCCGCTGTTCCGCGCCCGGAACAAGGAGCAGACCCTCTACTGCTATTCGGAGGCGGAGCGCGACCAGGCCGCGGCGAAGCTGGGCAAGGCCTGCGAGATCACCCGGTTCAAAGGCCTGGGCGAGATTCGCCCCCGGAGTTCAAGCAGTTTATCGGCAAGGAGATGCGCCTCAGCCAGGTCGAATACGCCCCCAAACCCGAGGCCGCGGGCATCCTGGGCTTTTACATGGGCAAGAACACCCCCGAGCGGAAGGACTACATCATGGGCAACCTGGTCGTGCCGGTGGAGGAATGAGAGCACGACGTTGCTCATGGCTGGCATCGAGGCCGAGTCTGGTTCAGTACGTGGGTGCTAAAGATCCAGAGGCGCCCAGGTAAACAGTGCCAACAGGGATTTGAATCGCCAGAGGATCGATAAGCCCGTATTGTACGATCAAGTTATGAGCTACTTAACCTTGGAAGTCCAAATCGACCATGGCCGGATCGTACCTGCGGAGCCAGAGCGGTTGCCGGAGAAAGGAAGGGGGTTGTTGACGGTTCTGGAACCTGCCCAGGCCGCCGAGGCTCCCCCGCAAATGACTCGGCTCGAGGCCTTCAAGGCGCTCCAGAAGAGCCTTAATCTCGACGAGGCCAAAGCGTCAGCGTGGATGGACATGATCCGCGAGGGGCGAAGGTGATCGAGCCGTGATTCATCTCGATACCAGCTTCCTCATTACTGCCTTCCGCGGCGGATCGCCGGAGCAGGCCAGCTTCAGGGCTTGGCTGCAGGTGGGTGAGCCTTTGGGGATATCCGCGGCGGCGTGGGCGGAGTTCTTCTCTGGCCCGCTCTCCAATTCTGATGAAGCTCTTGCCAGGCAGTTGTTTCCACAGATCGAAGCCCTTTCCGGCGCCGATGCCGAATTGGCGGCCCAATTGTCCAACCAGACCGGAAGACGCTCCCGGTCCCTCGCTGATTGCATGATTGCCGCCGTGGCTGTTCGTTGCGGGGCGAAGCTAGCCACCGCCAATGCGGTCGATTTTCGGCTTTTCATTCCGCATGGGTTGGCCCTGGCTTAAGCTGCCGATCTGCAAACACCTGATTTCAGTTTCAATGCCCGCCAAACCAAACAAAAATCCCAATCAACCTGAGTTGCCCATTCAAGACCCGGCTGGCGGCGCTGCGGGCTCGGGGCCCTCTCCTGTTAAGGCTGGCAACGGCGAGGTTTCCGGGCCCAAACCGGCGGCCAGTGGGAAGGGCAACGGCAAGAGCCATGTCCAGGCGGAACCAGTAGCCGCGCCCGTTGTCGCGCACGTCTTCAAACCCGGCAAAATTGATCTGCCCCTGCACCGGCGCGTGGACCGGAGCTTCCTGGACTATGCCTCGTATGTCATTCGCGACCGGGCGATCCCGAACCTGGCCGACGGCCTCAAGCCGGTGCAGCGGCGCATCCTGTGGGCGATGAAACAATCCGACGACGGGCGCTTCACCAAAGTGGCCAACGTCATCGGCGACACGACCAAGTACCATCCCCACGGAGACGCTTCGATAGGCGACGCCCTGGTGGTGCTGGCCAACAAGCGATACTTGCTCGAGCGGCAGGGCAATTATGGCAATATCTTCACCGGCGACCCGGCGGCAGCGCCGCGCTATATCGAGTGCCGGCTCACCGAGCTGGCCCGGGCCGAGATCTTCAACGACCAACTGACGGAGCTGGTGCCCAGCTACGACGGGCGCAAGAAAGAGCCGGTGGCCCTGCCCAGCAAGCTGCCGTTGCTGCTCATGCTGGGGACCGAGGGGATCGCCGTCGGGATGTCGGCCCGCATCCTGCCGCACAATTTTCCCGAGCCTGCTCCAGGCCCAGATGGCCATCCTCAGAAACCAGCCCTTCAAGTGCCTGCCCGATTTCCAGACCGGCGGCCTCATGGACGCCCGCGAATACAAAGACGGCGCCGGCCAGGTCAAGGTCCGCGCCCGGATCAAGGTCAAGGACGATTCCACCGTGCTCATCAAGGAGATCCCGCCCACGACCACGACCGATTCGCTGATTAGCTCGATCGAGGACGCCTCGCGCAAGGGCAAGATCAAGGTCCGGAGCATCAACGATTTCACCTCCGAGGAGGTCGAGATCGAGATCAAGGCCCCCGGCGGGGTGAGTGCCGAGCAACTGGCCGACGCCCTCTATGCCTTCACCGATTGCGAGGTCACCATCGCCAGCCGCATCACGGTCATCAAGGACAACCGCCCGATCGAGATGACCGTCTCCGAGGTTCTGCGCCACAACACGGCCCAGTTGGTCCAGATCCTCAAGCGCGAACTGGAGCTCAAGGCGGCCCAACTCCAGGAGGAGATGCATTTCCGCACGCTCGAGCGCATCTTCATCGAGGAGCGGCTCTACAAGCGGATCGAGCAGTGCCGGACCAGCGAGGCCGTTGTGGCGGCCGTCCATGACGGGTTCAAGCCGTTCCGCAAGGAGTTGGTGCGCGACCTGACAGGCGAGGACATCGAGCGCCTGCTCACGGTGCGCATCCGCCGCATCTCGCTCTTCGACATCCAGCAACACCGGCAGGAGATGGAGAAGGTCAAGGAAGACCTGGCGCAGACGCGCCGCAACCTCAAGAACCTGACCCAGTACGTCCTGGCCCACCTGCAGGCCCTGCTCGACCGCTACGGCCCCGAGTATCCACGCCTGACCAAGTCCAGCCGTTACGACGAGGTGGACGCCAAGGAGGTTGCCTTCAAGGCATTCAAGGTCGCTTACGACCGCCAGTCCGGTTATTTGGGCCACAAGGTCTCCGGCGACGAGTTCCACGCCGAGTGCACGAAATTCGACAAGCTGCTGCTGGTCTTCCGCGACGGCCATTACCAGGTCATCGAGCTGCCGGAGAAGCTCTTTGTGGGCCCGGACCTGGTCTATTGCGGGCTGCCGGAGCGCGAGCGGGTCTTCACGTGCGCCTACACCAACCGCGAGGCCACGTTCCTGAAACGATTCACCTTCGGCGGCGCCATCCTCAACAAACTCTATCACTGCATCCCGCCCAAATCCCGCGTCCTGTTCTTCGAGCCGGACACCCCGGCCGAGCTGTTCATCAAGTACAAGCCCGCCCCCTACCAGAAGATCAACCAGCAGATCTGCAAGCCCGCCGAGGTCGAGGTCAAAGGCCCCAAGACCCGCGGCCGCCAGGTCTCCATCAAGGACGTCTCCGTCATCCACAGCAAACCGCCCCGCGGCTGGGACCCCGAGGCGGCGACGACACGGCTGCAATTTGCGTGAATCTCCGGCCCGACGGGCCGGCAGAGCCTAGCCCAGGGCTGAGGCCCCCAGGCCGATGCCCTGGGAACATGCCCCCGGAAGATCAGGCGCGCCCTGAAAGAATTCCCGGAACGAATTCGCGCTTTGCGCCCCTGAACCTCGACACCGCGTTCCCGTCCCGCGAAGCGTTTTGGACTGCGGCAGTCCTCTGCCGCTTTTGTGTCCCCTCGCTGCCGGCGCGAAAGCGGCAGAGGACTGCCGCAGTCCAAAACCTTCGGACTTGGTGTCGGTTCCTGGGGAGGGCGCTAAGCCGGAGCAACCAACATTGGCACACCCATGTGGATTCTGGACCTTCGTCGCAGCCTTTGTCGGGACCCTTGTCGAAGGCCGCAATTCTCGACAAAGGTCCCGACAAAGGCGGCGACAAAGGTCGTGCCAATGTTGCGTGGTTCGCTTTAGAGGGGCTCTAGCGCCCTTTGCAGGGCGCGGGGCCCGGGCTTGGGGCGAAACCCAGGGCATCGGCCTGACGGCCTCAGCCCTGGGCTAGGTTCTGGCGGCCCGTTGGGCCGCGAGGCAGAGTTACCTTCGTTGCCTCGATTTCCCGGCGCTCGCGGCGGTGCTTGCACCGGCGAGCAGGTCTGTCCATCCTGCCGAGGATGAGACGCTATTGCGGATTTCCAAGCCGGCTTTTACGCGAGCGCGCAGATCGGACCCTGGCCTCCGACTCCCGGCCCCGGACCCCTCGCCCCTCGGCCCTCCACACCCTGCGCGCGCGCCTGGGAGCCTGGGTGATCGCCACGTTGGCGCTGGGCTTGGGTGCGGCGGCCGGCGGGGCGGCGGCTTCTGTTCCCAGCCCCGGCGGCTACTTCGGGATCGAGGTGGTGGACGAGCAGACCGGGCGCGGGGTGCCGATGGTGGAACTCAAGACGACCAGCGGCGCCTGTTATTACACGGACTCGAGCGGCCTGGCGGCATTCTTCGAGCCTGGGCTGATGGACCGGAAGGTCTGGTTTGGCGTCTCCAGCCACGGTTACGAATTTGCCGCGGATGGTTTCGGGCTCAGGGGCGTGGTGCTCCAGACAAGGCCCGGGGAGATCGCGCGGGTCAAGATCAAGCGGCTCAACATTGCGGAGCGGCTCTATCGCATTACGGGCCAGGGGATTTACCGTGATACCGTGCTGCTGGGGCGCCAGCCGCCGATTGCCCAGCCGCTGCTCAACGCGGAGGTGACCGGCCAGGACGGCATTCTCAACGCCATTTACGGGGGCAAACTCTATTGGTTTTACGGCGACACCTCGAGGGCTTCCTACGCCCTGGGCAATTTCGCCATGGCCGGCGCCACGACCGCGTTGCCGGACCAGATCGACCCGGCGGCCGGTTTTGACCTGAAGTACTTCACGGGGCCGGATGGGTTTGCCCGGAAGATGGCGCCGATGGGGGGAGAGGGAGTGGTCTGGCTCTTCGGCCTGGTGGTCCTGCCGGACGAGATGGGCCGGGAACGGATGCTGGCCTATTACCAGCGCCGGCGCGGGCTGGGCGAGGTGCTCGACAATGGATTTGTCGCCTACAACCAGGACAAGGAGCAGTTCGAGAAGCTCAAGGCGGTCGCGCTCAATCCGCCGATGACGCCGTTGGGCTATCCGTTCGAGGTGGAGGAAGGGGGGCTACGGTGTGTGTATTTCACGGCGCCGTACCCGGCGTTGCGGGTAAAGGCGGACTGGAGGTCATACCTGGACCTGGCCAGCTACGAGGGCTACACGTGCCTCAAGCCGGGCACGCGCTACGGCAGCGGCAAGCAGGCGCAACTGGACCGGGACGGCGCCGGCAAGCTGGTGTGGGCATGGAAGAAGGATACGCCGCCACTGACTCCCAAGGAGCAGCAGGAGTTGACGGCGGCAGGCCGGATGACGCCCCAGGAATCGCCGTTCCGGCTCCAGGACGCCGGGAGCGGCAAGGCCATTCTCCTGGGCAACTGCTCTTGCTTTTGGAACCAATACCGGAAGCGCTACATCATGATTGGCTCCGAGGCCATGGGCGCAACCATGCTGGGCGAGGTTTGGTACAGCGAGGCCGCTCGCCCCGAAGGACCGTGGATCCAGGCGCGGAAGATCATCACCCACGCCAACAAACCCGGAGACGCCCACGATTTCTACAACCCCACTCAGCACCCGTTTTTTGACCGGGAAGGAGGCCGGCTGATCTACCTGGAGGGGTCTTACGTCAATACCTTCTCCGGCAACCCCCACACGACGCCCTATTACGAATACAACCAGATCCTCTACCGGCTGGATCTGTCCGATCCGAGGCTCAAGCTCAAAGGCGACAGCGCGGCGCGTTAGAGCGCGGGAGCGTTGCAGAAGGGACAAAAGGGACTGAAGGGACAAAAGCGACTAAAGGGACGGGCTCGGCTCAGGTGATCCTGATGGCGATCGCCTTGGAGGGAGCTTCGCGGCCGGTCCATTTGACGAAGCGGGGGGCTCGTGCATTGTTAGAGTCATGAAAACAGCTTTACTCCTTTGTGCCCTCTTGCCGCTTGGCGTGGTTGGTGCCCGGGCGTCCGAGTCTCTTTACAAAGTGCCGCTCAAAGACATCGATGGCAATCCGACCTCGTTGAAGAGCTACAAGGGGAAGGTCCTGCTCATCGTCAATGTGGCCTCCAAGTGCGGCTACACTCCTCAATACGCGGGGCTGGAGGCGCTCCAGCAGCAGTACAAGGACAAAGGTCTGGTGGTGCTGGGCTTCCCCTGCAACCAGTTCGGCGCCCAGGAACCAGGCACCGCCGAGCAAATCAAGCAGTTCTGCTCCTCGAAGTACCAGGTCACGTTTCCGCTCTTCGAGAAGCTCGAGGTCAACGGGCCGAACCGCCACCCGCTTTACTCGATTCTGGCCGGCAAGGACTCCCCGTTTCCCGGGAACATCCGCTGGAACTTCAGCAAGTTTCTCATCGGGCGCGACGGCAGCGTCCTGAAACGGTTCGAGCCGAAAGACAAGCCCGACTCGCCGGAGGTCAAGCAGGCGATCGAGGCGGCCCTGGCCGCCTCGTGAGCGGCCGACTGTTCGCTTGACTGGCCGGGGATTTGGCGTTTGATTTGAGGTGTGATAACAGTCCGGTCCAGACCGACGGCACGCAAACGGAAGGAGCGTCGTTGGACGTTCGCGGAGCTCGCCGCCGAGTTGCCCGAGAGCAACTTGCCGACTGAATTGTGGGACGGAGAGCTGATCATGTCGCCCGCACCCTCGTTTTTCCACCAACGCATCGTGGCACGGTTTTACAAGTTGCTGGACGCCTGGGTTGCCGGCCATGGGCTGGGAGAAACCGGCATCGCGCCCATTGATATGGTCCTCGGCCCGCACCGGGCGACTCAACCCGATGTGATTTTCATCGCCAAGACGCGCGTGAGCATTATTCGGAACAGCGTGATGGGGGCGGCCGACCTTGTCGCCGAAGTGATTTCGCCCGAATCACGCCGGCGCGACCGGATCGACAAACGGGATCTTTACGAACAACACGGTGTCCTCGAGTACTGGCTGATCGACCCGGAAGCAGAGACAATCGAGGTGTTCCATCTCAACGCGGGCGAGTACCAACTGGCCGGACGCTGGCGCCCGGGCGAGCAGGCCCAGTCGCGCCTGCTCGAGGGCTTTGCGGTTTCCGTGTCGGAGTTGCTCGCTGGGCTCTGATGATTCACCGGAGTTTGCAGAGCCAACCCGCGCCGTCGCTTTAGTCCCTTCAGTCCCTTTTGTCCCTTCCGCAACGCTGCCTCGCTGGAAAACCGTTGCCAGAAGCGCGCTTCACGCTCTCTTAAGGTGACCTGGTTTATCATCGGGGCAATATGAAAACAGTAACTCGTTCGATTATCACTGGAGCGCTGGGAACGGCCGGTTGGCTGTTGTTCGGCGCTGGAAACGCATGCTCTCAAGAACGCCCTCCCGGGGAGAATTCCGATTCCCAGGAGGTCCGTCAGATGATGGACCGCAGACAGGAGGATTTCCAGGGGCAGGACAACTCAAGCCGGGGGTCGGACCAGGGGCAGGTTCGCCGGAGGATGGAGGAGCGCCGACAGGCCGAAGCGGTCGGTGAACCAGGCGGAGGCGGTCGCGACCGCGCCCCTGGCGACTTTGGGAGGTTTCGTGGCGGACCGCGTCCTCCGGGCGGACCTCCACCGATGATGGGTGGGGAGCGTCCCGGGTTTGGGGGGTACGGTCCCGGGTGGGGCGGCGGGCCTGGCGGTCTGCAAGGCCCTGGCGGCCCCGGCGGGTCCTATGAGGGTGCGCATGGTTGGGGCGGGCCTGGGCGGGTGATGGAGGGTCCGCGGCCTTGGTTTGGCAGTCCGGGCCGATTGGATGGATTTGGCGGCCGATTTCATGGGCCAGGGATGCCGCCGCCCTGGCGCGGCGGGGAGTATGGTTTCGGCGGGCCCGGTCCGCAACGGGGCGGCATGCCCGGCGGTCCGGAGGGGCCGGGCGGTCCGGGCAGCTTTCGTGAGCGTTTGTACGCTTGGGGCGGCGCTGGGCCAATGACGGACGGAGCGCGGCCCGGGTTTGGCGGTCCGAGGGGATGGGATGGATTCGCCGGCCGGTTCCATGGCCCGGCCCTGCCGCCGCCCTGGCGCGGCGGGGAGTATGGTTTTGGCGGGTCCGGTCCGCAATGGGGCGGCATGCCCGGCGCTCCTGAAATGCCCGCCGGTCCGGGCGGATTCCGTGGTTTCCGTGCTCCGGGCGGACCCGGCCGCGCGATGGATTTCGAGCACCCTCGGTTCGGTCGTCCCGGCGGCCCCGCCGCTGCGCCCGGTGTGCGACGCGGAATTGAAGAAGACCCTTCGCAACGAACCGCTATGCCGCCCCGCACCTACGCCCCCGATTGGCCTGAACTGGACCAGGAGTAGTCGGGCATTCACACCGCGAGGGCGGCCAGGGCCGAGGGCCGAGGGTCGAGTGATGGAGATCAGCCTCCTCGACCCTCGCCCCTCGGCCCTCTTCTCTCGACCCTCGCCCCTCCGGTGTTCGGCTGCTTTTCAACCGTCGCCTGCGAAAGCTGACCACCTGTTTGTCGAACGCTGCACTGACCGGCCTGGGGCAGGTCCACCCAGAAGCGGCTGCCGGCGCCCGGTTGGGATTTGACGCCGACGGAGCCGCCCATGCGCTCGGCGCCCTTGCGGACGATGGCCAAGCCCAAGCCGGTGCCAGGATAGAGGCTTCTGCCGTGCAGACGCTGAAAGACATGAAAGACCTTGCCCAGGTCTCTGGGCTCGATGCCAATGCCGTTGTCCTCCACCCACAGGCGGACCCTTCCAAGTGCGGAGTGCCCGTCCTCCGCAGTAGCTCTGCTACGGAGGGTGGACGGAGTGCGGAGTGCGGAGTCGGGCGGGGCGCCGAGCGCGGGAGCAGAATCGAGCGACGGGGGCTGACTCCGACCTCCGACCTCCGACCTCCGACCTCCGTCTTCCGCACTCTGCACTTCCTCGGCCCGGATGTGGATTCGTGGCACCACGCCGGGCGAGACGAATTTGAGCGCATTGGAGACCAGGTTATTGATCAGGAGCACGAGTGTGGCGGAGTGGCCGATGACTTCAGGCAGTGAATCTTCCACGGTGACGCTGGCCTCTTTGGCGTGAACGTCGGCCTCGAGCAGGGCCAGCGCATCGCGCACGGCGTCTTGCAGGCTCACGGGTTCGAGCCTGAGTTCCTCCTGGCCGATCTTGCTGTACCTCGAGCAGGTCATCCAGGAGTTGCTGCATTTGGGCGGCGGATTGCGTGATGCGCTGGAGCAGCGATTGCCCCTGGGGATCGAGTTGCCGGGCGTATTCGTCCAGGACGATGTCCGAGAAGCTCTTGATCGCCCGCAGGGGCGCGCGCAGGTCGTGGGCCGCCGAGTGGGCGAAGTTCTGGAGATTGTCGTTGGCCTGGCGCAGTTGGGCGGTGCGCTCCTGGACGCGGGCCTCGAGTTCGAGGTTCAACTGCCGCAATTCCGCGGTGCGGGCATCCACGCGCTGCTCCAGCTCGAGTGTCAGGGCCACCAGGCCGCGGTTGGTCTCGCTCAACTCTTCCTGCAGGGCGCGGACCGTCGCCTCGGCGCCCGCCAGCCTGGTGTTGCTTTGCTCGAGCGCGGCATTGGCGGCGCGCAGGCCGGCGTCGCGCTCATCGATGCGCTTCTCCAGCCCAAGGGTCAGGGCGGCCAGGCGGCGGTTGCTCTCTGCCAGTTCCTGCTGGAGGGCGCGGACCATCGCCTCCATTCTGGCCAATTGCTCTTGCAGCTCTTCGGCGGTCATGGCGTGGCCTTTCGGATGACGAGCACAGTGGCGTCATCGTGGTCTTTGGCCAGGGCCTGCAACAGTTGCCGGGCCATCGGGCCGGCGGGTTTGTGGGCCAAGCCGGGAAAATCCTCCAACGACCAGTGGGTGTCCAGGCCGTCGGAGTGGAGGACCATGATGTTGTCTGCGGACCAGTGATGCTTGGTGACGGTGGCAGGGGGGGCGTTGAGGCCGACGATGCCGCGCTGGGTAGGGAATGGGAACCGCACGGAACGGGGGAAGGCCCGGACCTCGATGTCGCCCACGGAGGCAAAGGCCAGTGTCTCCAGCGCCCAATCGAAGCGCGCCAGCGCCATCACCACGCCGCGCGTGCCCCGGCAGGCGCGCCCGGCACCCGCGAACAACTGGCCCAGCGGCGAATCGTGATGGCTCTCGACGTACTGGCGCGCCGCTTCCGCCGCCCGGTGCGCAAATTGCCCGTGGCCCAATCCATCAATAATCCCCGCCAACGCGCTCTCCCCCCACCGGCGCAGGACCAACGCGTCTCCATTCAGGTCATAGCCCGGGCGCGGCCGGGTGGCCGCGCCGAAGGCCAAAGGGCAAGCCCGGAGACTGACGTGGTGGCGGCGGCGCCACTTCCTGCAGACGATGCGGGTGCCGCTGGGGCGCGAACCGATGTCAAACTCGTCCATCAGCCGGTTCACGGCGCCCAGGCCGCAGCCCAGGCTGGCAGCGGTGGAGAAGCCGTCCGCCAGGGCGCGCTCCACGTCCGCGATGCCGGGACCCTGGTCTTGCGATTGAATCTCCAGCCCGACCCGCCCTCGGGCCGCAAGCGGCACCAGGACCAGCCTGCCGGCCCGGGCATGCCTGAGCAGGTTGGTGGCCAGCTCGGTCATGGCCAGCCCAATCTCCTCGCAGGCCACGCCCTCGAAGCCAAGCGTCTCGGCGGCTGCCTTGGCCGCCCGTCGCGCGGCGGCGACGTCGCTTCGCTGACGCACCTCGATGGTCTGGAGCGCCCAGTTGCCGCCTGCCTCTATTTCAACCATTTCCTGACCTCCACCAGCGTCCCTCTGCCCACCTCGGACTCGATCCTCATTTCATCCATCAGGCGCCTGGCGCCGGGCAATCCCAGCCCCATGCCGCGCCCCGTGGTGAACCCCGGCTCCAGGGCCTTTTGAACATCGGGAATCCCAGGGCCCTGGTCCTCGAACACCAATTCCAACCCAAAGGCGCCGCCCTTGGCCAGCGCGCGCCAGCGCACAGCGCCCGAACCGGCATACTGGTAGATGTTGCGGGTCAACTCGGAAGCCGCGGTAACGATGCGGGTCACGTTGATGAGGCCAAAGCCCAAGGCGGTCGCTGCCTTGCGGATGGCCTTGCGGGCGGCAACGATGTCGCCCTCCGAGGTAATGCGCAGTTCGCCCTGGATTTCCGGGTCGCGGGTTTTCCCGGGCGCCTCTTCCGGCCGGCCGGGGGCCTCGGGAGCTGGGACGGCTGTTCGGTTCATGCGGCCTCCCCGTGATTGGCCGTTCTGCGGTTCAGGTGCGAGCCGCCTCGACCTGCGCGGCGGTGCGCCACTGGCGCGCCGCGCAACCGCTCCAAGGCCCGGTCCACGTCCAGGGCGGTCTCTGCGCGCCCCAGGGTGAGTCCCAGTTGTGTGGCAATGACGGCCACGCTCGGGCGCATGCCCGCCACCACCGTCCGCCCCCCCATCAAGGCGACCATCTGCACGGTCTCGGTCACCGTTCGCGCGAAGAAGGAGTCCAGCGTCTGGACTGTCGAGATGTCCAGCACAAGTCCCTTGGCGCCGTGTTGCGCCATCGCGTCCAGCACCCCTTGCTGGAGCGCCGAGACGGTGGCATCGTCAGGGTCGGGCGGCACCGTGACCAGGAGAACGTTGCGGACTTTGAGGACGGAGATGCTTTCGGCTGACATAACGCGCCATGCTCATTGGCTGCCAGCGTTCTTATTGACGACCTGGAGGTCGAGGATTTCGAGGGCGACCTGCAATCCGGCGGCGAGCGAGGAGCGGGTGACGATGTCCGAGAGGTCAATCCCCAGGTGTACCAGCGTCTGGGCGATGGCGGGCCGCACACCGGTCAGGACCACCTGGGCGCCGAGCAACCGGACCGCGCTCACGGTATCGATGAGGTGCTGGGCGGTCTGGGTATCGATGGTGGGCACGCCCATAATATCGACCAGGGCGACAGGGGAGTTGGTCTCCACGATGCGATTGAGCAGTCGCTCCATGAACTGCTGGGTGCGCTGGCTGTCGAGCGAGCCGATGAGCGGGGCGGCCACGACGCCTTGCCAGACCTGCATCACCGGCGTGGACAACTCCATGATCTCGCGGGATTGCTGCTGTATGCGCTCCTCGGCCTGCCTGCGCTCGGTCAGGTTGCGCGTCACTTTGCCGAAACCCCGCAGCCTGCCATTCTTGTCACGCAAGGCCGTGACGACGACGTTGGCCCAAAACTTCGACCCGTCTTTGCGCACACGCCAATTCTCGTCTTCGAACCGGCCGTCCTTGGCCGCCGCCTTGAGTTCCTGCTCCGGAAAGCCCTTTTGGAGGGCCTCCGGGGGATAAAAACAGGAGAAGTGTTTGCCCAGAATCTCCTCGGCGCGCCACCCCTTGATGCGCTGGGCGCCCTCATTCCAACTGACCACGTGGCCGGTCGGATCCAGCATGACAATCGCGTAGTCCTTGACGCTCTCGACCAGGAGGCGAAAACTCTCCTCGCCCCCGAGTTCCGCGACGGGGTCTTTAGGTGTTTTGTTCATTTGCTTTGCCATAGCGTTTCTGTTCGTTGCGTGGTCAACTGTGAGTAGCCTGATACCCGCGTTTCATGTTGCCCCAAACTTGAGGGGTGCGCAAGCGGAGTGGAGGGGTGGGGGCGTAAGGCCCGGTGCGAGACAAGAAAGTAACCACATCATGGAGAGGCCGCCGGAGCGTCCCCATGAACCGACACCATGTCCGAAGGTTTTGGACTGCGGCAGTCCTCTGCCGCTTTCGCGCCGGCAGCGAGGGGACACAAAAGCGGCAGAGGACTGCCGCAGTCCAAAACGCTTCGCGGGACGGGAACGCAGTGTCGAGGTTCAGGGGCGCAAAGCGCGAATTCGTTCCGGGAGTTCTTTCAGGGCGCGATTGAGTTCGCCGGCCCTGTACCCAGGGCATCGGCCTGACGGCCTCAGCCCTGGGCTGGGCTCTCGCGGCCCCTTGGGCCGGGAGAAAGGCCCGGCTGCGGCCTCGGTCAGCGCTACACGAATTTGGCCAACTGGGCCTGGCTGGCGGCCAGGACCTCTTTGTGCAGCGAGTTGCCGCGGGCGTCCATAGTGACGACGACCGGGAAGGCGGCCACCTCGAATTCCCAGATGGCCTCGGGGGCGCCGAACTGCTCCATGAAATAGACGTTGGGCACCCTGCGGATGCACTCGGCCAGGACCTGTGCGGCGCCGCCGACCGCGTGGAGATACACGCACCCGTGTTCCTTGCAGGCCGAGAGCGTCCTCTCCGCCATCCCGCCTTTGCCGATGATGCCGCGCAACCCGAAGTCCCGGATGATCTGCCCTTGGTAGGGCTCCTCGCGGATGGAGGTCGTGGGGCCGGCGGCGACGCATTTCCAGTTGCCCCGCTCGTCCTTGATGACCACCGGACCGCAGTGGTAGAGAATCCCTCCCTTGAGGCTCACACCCGGCGGGAGCCGCCCGCCTTCATGGAGATACTTGTGGACGGCATCGCGCCCGGTGAACAGAGTGCCGGTGATGGCGGCCTCATCGCCTACTTTCAAGGCGCGGACCGCCGCTTCGCTAAGGGGTGTGGTGAGAGAGATCATGGGGGTGAAAACGTGAGGCGTGAAACGTGAAACGTGAGGTGTATAGCCATTTCGGAGACACCACACTAATACAACCACCTTTCGACTTCTCCACCGGGGCCGAGGGCGATGCCCTGACGGCGGTAGGCCCAGCACATATAGCTGATGCTGACGAAATAGGAGGCGGGCAGGCGGTTGAGGACGCCGATCTTGGCGCCCAGCAGGGTCGTCTGGCCGCCGAAACCCATCGGGCCGATGCCCAGCTTGTTGGCAGTGGCGACGACCTCTTGTTCGAGGCGGTCGAGGTCGGGATTGGGATTGCGATCCTCCAGCCGCCGCAGGAGTTGCCGCTTGGAGAATTCGTAGCCCGTGGCGCGGTCGCCCCCGATGCAGATGCCCAGGATGCCCGGGCCGCACCCCTTGCCCTGGGCCTGGAACACCGCGTCGAGGATCGCCTTGCGGCAGCCGTCCAAATCACGATTGGCCTTGAGCTTCTCGTTGGGCAACGAATATTGCGCGCCGACATTCTCGCACCCGCCGCCCTTGAGGATGAGCCGCACCTCGGTCCCGGGCGAGCGGTGCTGGTCAAAGTGCAGGATGGGCGAGCCGGGGCCCACGTTCGTGCCGTCGTTGCGCCCCGTGATCGAGTCCACGGAATTCTGCCGCAAATAGCCCTTGCGGGTGGCCAGCCTGACCGCCTCGCGGGCGGTCTCCTCGAAATGGGTTTGGTCGAAACCCATCGGGCACCCGACATAGAACAGGATGCTGCCGGTATCCTGGCAGATGGGTTGGGACTTCTTCCGGGCCAGGGCGATGTTCCGGTCGATGATCTCCATCGCGTTGCGGGCGATGGTCCCTTCCTGCTCCCGTCCGAGCGAGCCGAGAATTGCCTGGTGCACGTCATCCGGGATCTCGGCGGAGGTGCGCCGAATCAGTTCGAGCAGCGAGTCAGCCAACGCATTCATCGGGCGGCAGGCTACGCGGGCGCCGGGCGAATGTCAACTCCCCGTATGCGACGCACTACTTGCGGTTACGAGGGTGGCTACCTTCCGCTTGACTGAGTCCCTGCCTGCCGCACACTGCGCTGTATTGATACCGGAACATGAGCTCGGCCAGGAATCCACTCCCCCTCGCGGGCATGGTGTCAGGAAACCCGCCGGGCTTCCAAGGACGCATTATGGAGCAACCACACGAACAGAGAGTCCCGGCCAATCCGGCCTCGCAAACCCTCAACATCACTCGCCGCCAATTCCTCCAAACGGCCTCGGCCGGACTGGCGCTGTCCGCGCTCACGCTCGTACCCAGGCACGTGCTGGGCGGGCCGGGCCGGATCTCGCCAGGCGGGAAGCTCACTCTGGCCGGCATCGGAATGGGTGGACAGGGCACCGAGGACATGATCGCGTTGCAGAAGCTGCCGGAAGTGCAGGTGGTGGCGGTCTGTGATGTGAATCGCGAAGGGGGCGGTTACCAGTCCTGGTACTGGTCGGAGGGCAACGAGCGGCGGCTATCCGGGCGCGAGCCGGTGCGCCGCCTCATGGACGAGCTTTATGCCAAGGAGCGGCCGTCGGGCCAATACCGCGGCTGCAGGGCCTATGCCGATTATCGGGAATTGCTCGAAAAGGAGGACGTGGACGCGGTGATGGTCGCCACGCCCGACCACACTCATGCCGTGATCACGATGACCGCCCTGCAACGCGGCAAGCACGTCTATTGCGAGAAGCCCCTCACGTATTCGGTCGAAGAAGCGCGGCAGGTCGCGGAGGCGGCGCGCAAAGCCAAAGTGGCCACGCAATGCGGCAACCAGGGTCAAGCGGCCGATGCGGCGCGCGTGACGCGGGAAATCATTGCCCAGGGGGCCATCGGCCAGGCGCGTGAGGTGCAGGTATGGTGCGGGCCCCGATTCTGGAGTTGGCCCACGTGGGAAGGCCGCCCGCCGGAGACGCCGCCAGTCCCCGACGGGTTGGACTGGGACCTGTGGCTGGGACCCGCCCCGTTTCGTCCCTATCATCCCGCCTACCACCCGTGGACCTGGCGCAACTGGCTCGACTTTGGCACGGGACTCCTCGGGGACCTTGGCTTGCACAAACTCTCGACCGTCTTCAAGGCGCTGAACCTGGGCCATCCGGTCACCGTCGAGGCCAGCGCAACCAAACTCAGCACGGAAACCTATCCGTTGGGCGAGATCGTGAGGTTCGAGTTTCCCGCGCGCGGCGAGCTCTCACCGGTGACCCTCACCTGGTATGACGGCGGATTGAAGCCGCCTCGTCCGCCGGAGTTTGATGACGACGATGTCCTGCAAGATGTCATTTACATTGGCGACAAAGGCAAGCTCATGGGGAACAGGCTGGTCCCGGAGTCCCGCATGGAGACTTACAGGCTGCCTCCCAAGACGCTGCCACGCTCCCCCGGCCATTATGAGGAATGGGTCGGCGCCTGCCGCGGCGGTCCCGCCGCAGGCTCGAACTTTGTGGACCACGCGGCGCTCGTAACCGAGGTTTGCCTGCTGGGCAACATTGCTGTGCGCAGCCAGAAGAAGCTCCACTGGGATGGCGCGCTTTTCCGGTTCACGAACGAGCCGGCAGCCAACCCGATGCTGCGCCGGCAATACCGCCAGGGCTGGACCCTGTGAATCATTCGTGTTCCTCGCCCACGCCGCCGGTTTCACCGGGCGCTCCCGCGGGCCAGAGCGGAATGACGCCGGCCTGTTCGGAAGCCGAGGTCCGCAGGAGGCCGATCGCCGCGAGGCACACAGCGGCGGCCCAATTCACACACGCTTTCACTTGCTGATCGCGCCCGCCCTTCGTCCTTTAGCCTTTAGCCTTTAGCCTTTAGCCTTTATTTTGGCGCCGGCGCGATGAGCGGCCCCCCCGGCAGGTCGGCTGGTTTTTCCCTGGGCTTGAGCCGCTCGTCGAGGATTTGGACGTTGGCATCGGCGCGGAGCTTCTTGTAATAGTCGGGGAATTGTTTTGTGATCGCCTGCTGGGTGAGGCTGTCTTTGACCCGGTTGAGGACCTTTTCGAGTTCGATTTTCTTTGCGGGCATCTTCTCGCTCAGCTTGATGATGTGGTAGCCGAACTGGGTGGTGACGATGTCGCTGATCTGGTTGGTGTTGAGCGAGAAGGCGGCGACTTCGAATTCACGCACCATTTGGCCGCGGGGGAAGGTGTATTCTCCGCCGTTGTCCTTCAACCCGGGGTCTTCGGAATATTCCTTGGCCAGCTTGGCGAAGTCCTCGCCGGCGCGGGCGCGCTTGAGGATGTCCTCCATCTGTTTGCGCTTGGCATCCTGTTGCGCCTTGCTCAGCTCCATACCGGTCTTGGGGTCCTTGGTCATGAGCAGAATGTGGCTGGCGCGGACCATTTCAGGCTGCTCGAACTTCGAGGGATTCTCGTCGTAGAATTTCCTGGCGTCCTGGTCGGTGATGTTCACGTTGAGGTCGCGTTTCAAGACGGTCTCGGCGGTGGCGGCGTCGGTCCATTTGCTCAGCAGTTCCTGGCGTGTAAGGCCCATGGCGCTGAGCTGGTGCTCCATGCGCTCGTCCGAGCCGAGTTCGGTCCTGGCCTCCGCCATCTTTTGGTCGGCCATTTTCCGGGCGGTCTCCTTGTCCGCCGGGGTGGCCTTGGTCCGGAGCAGTTCCAGGCGGATCAGGTCCTCCAGGAGGTTTTGCTCAGCCATGGGCATCTGCTCGGGGCTGATTCTCTGGTTCTGCGCGGCGGCGCGGGCCTTGAAGCGCGTCAGTTCCTCCTCGAGCTGGCTGCGCTTGACTTCAAAGCCCTTGCCCTTGGCGATGACCGAGTCCTCGAACAGGTCGGAGAGCTTGACGGGCTTGAGGGGCGCGGCGGCATTGGTTGCCGGCGTCTGCGCGGCGGCGCCCCGGCAGGCCAGGGCGGCGACGCCCAGCAGGAGGACGAGTGAGAGGGTCGTTTTTTTCATCATAAACATAACTTCAATCTTTGATTCTATCAGAGGCCTAGAGTTTGACCACTTTGACATTGCTGATATTGGGGTCGCTTTGGATCTCCTCCAGGACCTGCGGCGGAGGCACGCTGTCCAGGTTCAGCACGGTCAGGGCATAGCCTCCCAGAGTATCGCGGCTCAGGCTCATGCTGGCGATATTAACCTTGGCCCGGCCCATGAGCGTGCCCAGGTAGCCGACGATGCCGGGCCGGTCCTTGTTGCGCAAGAGGAGGATCACCCCGGAGGGGAGGATCTCGGTCGGCTGGCTGAACACGCGCACGATGCGCGGGTTATCGGGCGAGCCAAAGAAGGTGCCGCCGGCCGAGACGACCTTTTCCTTGCCGCGGAACACCTGGACGTGGAGCCATTCGTTGAAGGTAACCGGTTCGTTGGAGCGTTTTTCCTGGACGTTCAGGCCGAGGGTCGAGGCGATGCTGCGGACGTTGACGTTGTTGACGTCCTTGACGGAGCTGAGGAAGCCCAGGAGCACGGCGCGGGTGACGGGGTCGATATTCGGCAGTTCCCTGGCCTTGCCGCCGTAAGTGATATAGAGGCCGTCCACCTGCTGGGGCGCCAACTGGGCCAGGAACCTGCCCAATTTCTCCCCCAGCACCAGGTAGGGCCGGATCTGCTCGTAGGTCTTGGCGTCCAGGTAGGGCAGGTTGACGGCGTTGCGCACCTCGCCCGTGAGCAGGTAACCGGCGATGACCTCGGCGACCTCCAGGCCGCATTTCTCCTGGGCCTCGGCCGTGCTGGCGCCCAGGTGCGGCGTGAGGATGATGCCCGGGTGCTTGCGGAAGGGGTGGCCCGCAGGCAAGGGCTCGGTCTGGAAGACGTCCAGCGCCGCCGCGGCCACCTTGCCGCTATCCAGCGCCGCCAGCAGGTCGTTCTCGACAATGATCTCCACCTCGAGCGCAATTGATGATGCGGACCTTGGGTTTCATCTTCGCAAACGCGGCTGCGTTGAGCATCCCGCGCGTTTGCTCGGTGACGGGCATGTGTACCGTGATGAAGTCCGCGTTGCGGTACACCTCGTCCAGGTCCGCCGCCAGGGTGAGGCCCAGCGATTTGGCGCGGGCATCTGTGACGAAGGGGTCGTAGCCCAGGACCTGCATGCCGAAGGCCAGGGCGCGCCGCGCCACCTCGGTGCCGATGCGGCCCAGGCCCAGCACACCCAGGGTCTTGCCCATCACCTCGACGCCCTGGAACTGCTTGCGGTCCCATTTGCCGCCTGCCATCGAGCAATGGGCCAGGGGCACCTTGCGCGCCAGGCTCAAGAGCATGGCAAACGAGAGCTCGGCCGTGGACACGGTATTGCCCCCGGGCGTGTTCATGACCACCACCCCGCGCTGCGTGGCGGCCTCGACGTCCACGTTGTCCACCCCTACCCCGGCGCGGCCGACCACTCGCAACAGCGGCGCCGCCTCGATGACCTTGCGCGTCACCTTGGTTTCCGACCTCACCACCATGGCCACGACGTCTTTGACCACCGGCATCAACTCCGCCTCGGAGAGCCGCTGCGGCAGGACCACCACCTCAAACTCCGGCCGCTGCTCCAACGCCGCGATTGCGCGCGGCGAAACCGGGTCGCATATGAGCACTTTCATAAGGAGCCGACAATGTAGGCAATCGCCCGCGGCAGGTCAACAGGGGCGTCAACAAAGTTGTAGCGCAGGTTTCCAAACCTGCTGTATCGCCGATTTCCAATCGGCAGGCCGTCGACATGTTGAGCGCCCCCGGTCTGCGGACGGCCTGCGGGTTTGGAAACCTGCGCTACGCTGGCGCCCCTGGCGCACAGGCGGCCGAGCGACTTTGTCAACGGCCCTGGGCAGGTCAAACCCTCAGAAGAAAAATGAATTGTCGTGCCGGGGCGGCTGTGGGATGGTCTAAAGGTCTGGGGTATCTGTTGATGAGTGAATTCAAGTTTGCCTGTCCGATCTGCGGCCAGCATATCACGACCGATTCCGGCGCCAGCGGCAAGCCGATCGAGTGTCCGACGTGTTTTCGGAAGATAGTCGTGCCGCAGGCGCCGGCTTCCGAGGATACAAGGCTGATCCTTTCCGCCTCGCAGGCAGCCGATCTGCGGCCCGCCCCGCTCGGCTTAGGCGCCTGCGACGGACTGGCCGGCCAGCGGCCGCTCACGCAGAGGCTCGGGCAGGCGGCCACGCTCCTGCTCTTGTTCGCCGCGACGGCCGGCGCCACCTGGCTGCTCTGGGGCAAAAAACTCGTCGAGGACACGGCCTCCGCGCAATTCTCCACGCCCCAGCCCCCGCAACTGGCCTACCCGATCCCTGCGGACATCAAATGGTCGCTCAACCTGACCAACGCGGTTTTTCCTGAAGGGGTTGCCGCCGGGAACATTCATGGCTGCGGTTTCCTGTGTGAGCGAGCCACCCTCCAAGGGGGCCGCTTGACCCTCCGCCAGGGCAGGCCCGGCGGCGCGCCCGTGATGGGAGTCAGTGTCCATCTCTTTGCCCGCCAAGGCGAGGAATTGAGCGGCAAGTCCATCGATATCGCATCCAACCGCGCCCCGCCGCTGCCGCGCGTGACCGTGCGGTGGAAAGAGGACCAGCAGCCCAGCAAAGAGGAATTCCTGACCGGTTACGCTCTCAGGTTGGCCTTCCGCCAGGCCGCCCATGGCCGCATCGCCGGCAGGATTTATCTCTGCTTGCCCGATGAGGCCAGGAGCTTTGTCGCCGGCACCTTCGACGCCGAGATCCGCAGGACCCCGCCCGCCAAGTCCAAATAGAACCTTACCGCCTTCTCTTGCCGCACGCGCCCAATCTCCGAAACTCGTCGCACGTGGCCGTCACCAGCATCCGACGCGTCTGGACCGAGAAGCCCAGACGCTGGCTGAGCTCCTTCTCCAATTGCGCGAGCTTCTCGCTCTCGAACTCGAAGATCTTCTCACATTCCAGGCAGATGATGTGGTTGTGCTGCGGGTGCTCGGCGTAGTTCGGGTCGTAGTACTTGCGGTCTTTGCCGAAATCCATCTCGCCAACCAGCCCGCTCTGGATGAGCAGCGGCAAGGTGCGATAAACCGTGGCCCTCGAGACCGACTTGTCGCGCCGCCGGGACCACTCCAGGAGTTGCTCCGCCGTAAAGTGCTGGTCGGTGCCGAAGGCGCTCTCGATGATGGCCTGCCGCTGAGCCGTCAGGCGCAGCCGCTTCTCCGAGAGAAACTCGACAAACCGCTGTCTGGCGGACTTCTTGGCAGCGTCACCCATGCCGGCAATATAGGGCCGGCCATTCTGCCAAGTCAACGGCCCGACACCCGGGGTCCATCCCTTTTGTCGCTTTTGTCCTTTTTGTCGCTTTTGTCCCTTCCGGGTGCCTCTGGACACCCCGGGCCCCCGATATAAGCTAGAGTCCATGAACGTCGAACTCATCAACACCGGCAGCGAACTGCTGCTGGGCCGAGTCCTCAACACGCACCAGCAATGGTTGTGCCGCAGGCTGGCGGATTTGGGGTATGTTGTCAGCCGCCAGGTGGCCGTGGGCGACAGTAGTCCGGAGATCCAGCAGGCGGTGCGAGAGGCCCTGGGCCGCGCCGACCTCCTCATTACCACCGGCGGCTTGGGCCCGACCTCGGATGACCTGACCCGGGAATGCCTTGCGCAGATGCTGGGGCGGGCGTTGCGCGAAGACGCCACTGTGCGCGCCCGGCTTGAGCAGTTCTTTCAGGCTCGAGGCCGCCCGGTGCCGGAGCGGACCCGCGCGCAGGCGCTGGTGCCGGAGGGAGCGGTGGTCCTGGAAAACCACCATGGCACGGCGCCGGGCCTGGCCATGGAAATCGCCCCCAACCCCTTCCGCAACCAAGGCCGGCCGAGTTGGCTCATCCTGCTGCCCGGCCCGCCCAGGGAACTGAGGCCCATGTTCGACGATTCAGTCGCGCCGCTGTTGGCCCGCGTGCTGCCGCCCCAACATTTCGTCTGCCGCACCCTCAGCACGACCGGCCTGGGCGAATCGGTGGTCGAACAGGCCATCAGCGGTCCATTGCAGGAACTGGTCAAGGCAGGCCTCGAGCTGGGCTATTGTGCGCGGCCCGGCCAGGTCAAGGTGCGCTTGGCCGCGCGAAGCCCCCAGGCTGAGGATCTCGTGAAACAAGCCCAAGCCATTGCAACCGCGCTCCTGGGTCCAAACCTCTACGCCAGCAACGAAGAAGAACTGGAGGCGGTGGTGGTCCATCTGCTGGCCGGGCAGGCCAGGACACTGGCGCTGGCCGAATCCTGCACCGGCGGCTGCATCGCCCATCGGTTGACCAATGTGCCTGGCGCCTCGGCGGTTTTGCGGGCGGCAATCGTCACCTACAGCAACGACGCCAAACAAAAGTTCCTGGGCGTGCAGGCCGAAACCCTCGACCGGCACGGCGCCATCAGCGAACCGGTGGCCCGCCAGATGGCAGAAGGCGCCCGCAGGCAAACCGGGGCCGATTATGCCGTCGCGGTGACCGGCATCGCCGGCCCCGGAGGCGGCACCGCGGCCAAGCCCGTGGGGACGGTCTTCATCGCCCTGGCCGGCCCGTCCGGCACCCAGGTCGAGCGCCACTTCAATCCCTACGACCGGCAGACCTTCAAGGACGTCACCGCCCGGCAGGCCCTGGACCTGCTGCGCCGGGCGGCGGGCCCGAGCGCAAACGCGCCTCATCCGGCGGAAAAATGAAATCGCGCAAAGACGCGTCTCTGGCCCTGCGCGCTTCGGCTTGACTCGCGGTGCATTTCTGAAAGAATCTACGGTGTCGTATGCCGGACAAGAGCAGTGCCAAAAGTAAGAAGTTGACCCGCAAAGAGGTGCGCGATCTGGACGTTAAGATCTCCTTCCTGGAGGGGTTGGTCGGCCGTGACAGCCACTACATCGAGGCCCTGCAGATCCTCGGGGACTACTACACCCAGCGGGGCAGGTTCGAGCACAGCCTGAAGGTTGACCAGCAATTGTCCCGGCTGCAACCGGCCAATCCGCTGGTCTTCTACAACCTGGCCTGCAGCTACTCCCTCAACAGCGAGTTGGACGCCGCCGCGGCGGCGCTGGAAAAGGCCCTCCTGCTGGGCTATCGCGACTTCAAGTGGCTGGCCAAGGACCCCGACCTCCGCCGCCTCCGCAAGCACCCCATTTACCGCGGCATCCGGGACAAGATCCGCAAAATGAGGGTCAAGATCACTTGACGACCCTCACGGCTCAGACCAAAACTAAAGACTTGCGCCCGGGCCAAAGTGATTTAATTTCGGCAGCGACGACCGTGGCGGGGTAGCCAAGTGGTAAGGCAGGGCTCTGCAAAAGCCTTATGCGTCGGTTCGATTCCGACCCTCGCCTCCATCCGGGGGATCGCCCGACAGGCGCGCATCTTCCGGGGTTTCCGGCGGTCGAGGGGGTAGGCAGGCTACCGAAATGGATACCAAAGGGGCCCGCGGCACGAATCCGCCTGAATCGGCGCATAGCCGCCTCCATCGGGCTCACGCTTCGGTCTCGGTCGCTGTTACGTTTAATGCGTGACAGTGATGAAGAACCGATACCGGCTGGTCCGCTACGGCCGCCGCGGGGGGATATACTACCTCCACGACAGCGAGAACGGCAAGCGCGAAAGCCTGGAAACCAAGGACAAGGCGCGGGCCACCGAACTCCTCGTCGCCAAGAACGAGGCCGCCCGTGAGCCGGCGTTCAATTTGCAAAAGGCCCGGGTTTACCTGGCCGCCTCGGATCCGGCGGTTTCCACCCGGACCTGGGACGATGCGCTGGACGCGGTGATCGAGGGGAAAGCCCCTGACAGCGAAAACCGCCGCCGCTGGGAAACTTTCTCCAAGGACGCGGCCATCCAGCAGCTTCTGGGCAAGGTCGTGCTGGAGACCCGCGCGGAGGACCTGCTCAAGGCGCTCGCCGCAGGCACCGTGAGCACGAACGTCTTCCTGCGCCGGCTGCACAACTTCTGCATCGGCATGAACTGGCTCCCCTGGCCCATCCTGGCCAAGAAGCTCTGGCCCCCGGTCAAATTCAAAAACAAGCGGGCCATCAAGCCGGAGGAGCACGCGAGGATCGTCGCGCGCGAAAAGAACCGGGAGCGGCGCAGCTTTTACGAGCTCTGCTGGCACCTGGGCGGCTCGCAGTCCGACATCGCGGGGCTCGAAGCGGAGGACGTCGATTGGACCGACTGGACCGTCTGCTACAACCGGAAGAAGCTGGCGTCGCTGGACGAGACCGACGTGAAGCCGCCGCTCATCAAGTTCGGCAGGAAATGCGCGGAGGTCCTCCGGTCCCTGCCGGCAACCGGGCCGCTCTTCCCCTACCTGCGGACCGTTCGGGCGGCGGACCGCGCAACGGAGTTCAAGCAGCGCTGCCAGGGGCTCGGGATCAAGGGCGTCACCTTGCACTCCTACCGCTACGCCTGGGCGGAGCGGGCGCGGAAATCTGGCTATCCGCGCCGCGCCGCCGAGGAGGCGCTGGGCCACAACTCCAAGGCGGTCCACCGCGCATACGCGAAGCGCGCCCAGGTCTCAGTCCCTTCCCTGGAGGACTACGAGGATCTGGCGGCGAAAAACTTGTTACAGGTTGAATTCGGCGCCTCCGGGACGGCGATTACGGCGGCGAGGCTCCCTGAGCACTCCCCGTCGAACACGGCTGCGGGCTGATGCAGCAGCAAGAGCAAGCTATGAAGAACACGCACATCCGGCGGCGCCAACCAATATCCAAGCATCCCGCCACCGGCTTCGGCCGGTGCGGGTTGCAATCCGGGAACGAACGTTCGCAACCAACCTCAGACTATGAAGCATAAGAAAACAATGGACAATCAGAACGCCACCGTCGCGGACTGGCTCGGGGGCGCGGTGCGGGTGCGCGAACTCATCGCGATGGGCGCCAAATGGGCGGACCCAAGAAAGTGGCTGGAGCAGGGCTTGCGGGCTGCTGGCCGCGATCCGGCGGAGGCGGGGCCGATGGTGGCCCAACTGGCGAACGTTTTCCAAGGGGAGTTGGTGGTGAAGCTCGCGGCGTATGACGAAGCCAAACGCCTGTATTCACCACTGGTCGGCGAGGGGCGAGGGGAGCTGGAGAGCGACCTCATCCAGCTGTGTCTGGAAAAGGCCCTGGTCCACAGGACCGCCGGGAACCTGCCGGGCGCAAGCGAAGAATACGATCAAATCATCACGATGCTGGAACCGAGGGTCAAGCAGGAGGGCCACCTTGAGTTACTCCCCTGCTTGGCGTCGATTTACGTCAACAAGGCCGAGGCGCTCCACAGTCTGGGCGACAGATCAGGCGCGTTGGCCGTCGGCTCTCAAGCGGTTACTATTCTGGAGGGGCTGGTCGAGCGGCAAGGGCGTCGTGAACTCGCCCCTATGCTGGCCTTAGCTTTTTCGAATCAGGCCAGGGTGGTCCGCGAGCTGGGCGACGAGCTTAAGGCACTCGTGCTCAACGACCGTGTAATCACCATCTTCGAAGGCCTGGACAATCCCGAGTGCCGCAGCCGGTGGGCTGATCGCCTGGCGACAGCCTACCTGGACAGGGCAGCGGGGATCGCCGCCCTGGGAGACCACGCCAGTGCGGTTGCGGTTTGCGACCGTGCTATCGAGATCCTCAAGCGCCTAGTCTGCCAGGAAGTCCACAACGAGCCGTATTACGATTTGGCGAAGGCCTTCATGGAGAAAGCCGCAGCGCTCGCCCTTTTGGGCGACACCCGGGGTGCGTTGGTGCTGCAGGGTAAGGCGACAGCCACCCTCGAGACCCTCGTCCGCTACCAGGGCCATGGCGAGCTGGCCAACGTCCTGGCGCGAGCCCTCTCAGAGGAGGCCGAACTGGTCAAAACTATCGGTGACAACGGGATCGCGGTGGAGCTGTGGGACCGAGCGATCGAAATTCAGGAGCGCCTAGTGAAGCGGGAAGGCCGCCGCGAGTTTTCCGATGACTTGGCCGCTTCCTATGCGAAGAAGGCACGTGCATTAATCTCCCTGGGTGACAGCGACCACGCCGTGTTGGCATCCGATCAGGCGATTTCGATACTGGAGCACCTGGTTGACGGGGAAGGGCGTCTCGACCTGGCTAACGCTCTGGCTAAGGCATACGTGACCAAGGCCGACGCCCTGCTGGATCTGGAAGACTATCGCGGCCTCCGGACGAACGCCCGCAAGGCGATCTCAATTTGGCGGCGGCTGGTCATCCGCAAGGGCAGCCACGAACTGGCTGACGCCCTCACTGACGCTTACCTGATCCATGCCAACACGTTCTACGCGCTGAATGACCTCCGGGGCGCGGTCCTGCGCTACGATCGGGCGATCGCGATCGTGGGGGCCTTGCTCACCCAACACGGGAGGCGGGAGGTGCTCGGCAATTGGGCGCGTCTGGCGGGAAATCGCGCCCGCGCTCTGGTTGCCCTGGGCGAAGAGGTCGCCGCTTTGGAGGCCCTGCGCCTGGCGGAAGCCCTCCTCCGCGCCGGAGTCCACCAGACAGGCATGGCCGATTTAAAAGAGGACTTGACTTGGATGGAAGAACAACTCGCAAAACGTGGTGCCACGTGATCGTCGCCGTCATGTTCCGCGCCTCAAGGCAGCCAACTCCAAGGTCGAAGCGGACGGGGAGATCCTCGTGCCCCCGCATGAAGCTGAACTGCCCAAGGCGGCGTGACCATGTTCTTGCTGCTGCAGGCACCAGCGAGGGGCCTGTGGATGGCATTTACCGGCGCGATATGGGCTTTGTGCGCATGACGCCAGCCGCTGGCGATTTCCCAAGGACCTCAGTTCTCGACAAGCCCTTCCTCGAGCTCCCCAAGCCCACATTGGGATGATCGGCAGCCCATTGCGCCCACCTATCGAAGCCGGCCGAGTCTTCATGATCGGGTTTGTCTCCCTCCGTTGGGGAGGGTGGCCACACCGAACTCCCCTAGAAAATCCAGAGTCTTGGCTGATCTAAGCCACCGCCGTGAGTCCCCTGACAGAGATACGAACTCAGCGAGCGTTTAAGGCTGCCAGCGATTCGGCATATTTGCTCAGGCTCTTCTTCGCCATGCAATGATGTCTCTCGCAAGAAGGGCAGAGGCTTAATCTTGAAGATTACTGGATGGTGATGCCGGCGAAAGTGTAGGTTTGGCGATAACCAGATCGATTGATGAAATCGTGATACATGGTGATCCGCCGACAACCATCCTCGTTCCACACGTTGACAGACCAGTGCTCGCCAAGATCAAACCATGCATCCGAGGGCCACTTACCGCCGCATTCAACCTCAACATATTCTTTTACGGCCTTTTGAATCTCCTCTACGCTAGGGAAATCTATATCCTCGTCAACAACCTGGGCGTCTATGAACCCAAGCCATTCGAGGAGATCGCCGACACGGATTGGCTGGCGATCATCGAGACAAACTTCCTCAGCGGCGTCCGCCTTTCCCGCCACTACCTGCCGCGCATGCGGGCCAGGAATTCGGGGCGAATCATCTTCCATGGAGATGATTCATTATGGGGTCACCAAGACCATGCAGGTCGCCCTGGGGCGGGGCCTGGCCGAGACCACCGCCGGCACGAACAAAACTGTGAACACGGTTCTGGCCGGCCCGACCCGGTCCGAGGGGGTCGGCGAATTCATCGCCGACATGTCCAGGACGAAGCAGATCACCCCTCCGCAGGTCGAGCAGGAGTTCTTCCAGTCCGTGCGGCCAAGCTCGCTGTTGCGGCGGTTTGCCACGACCGATGAAGTGGCGGCGTTGGTCGTCTTTGTGGCCAGTCCGCTCGCGTCCGCGATCAATGGGGCCGCCCTGCGGGCCGAAGGCGGTGTGGTGCGATCGATCTTCTGATCCACTACATTTCCGCCTCGCCAGATTTCGGAATGTCGCTAACTTCGGTGCGTGAAACCGGAACGTATTTCGGCCCTTGTTCTCCTCTTGTTGGGCTTGCTGTCCCGCCCTGTATTCGGCGCGCCTCCAGGAGAAATTCCCCGGGCTGATTCTCCACTCCCCATTCAAGCGTCATATCCGCCTGCGGAATCGCGCATCCTGAAGATCATCCACTCGTGGCCGGACGATCTGGGGGCGCAGGATGCGTTGATTCGTTTGCTTGCCCGTCAAGGCTTCGGTGGTGTGGTTTGCAATGTCTCGTTCACGGAATACCTGGAGAGCGAGGCGAGGTGGAAGGCGCTGGGCCGCGCCGTTGAAGAGGCCAGGAAAGCCGGCTTTGCTCTTTGGCTTTATGATGAGAGAGGGTATCCCTCAGGCACGGCGGGTGGGATCGTTTTGCGGAACCATCCGGAGTGGGCCGCGCGCGGTCTGCTCATTGCCGATGCCGAGGGGGATGGCGGTTCCTTCAACCTTGAGGTGCCGCCGGGCACCGCCTTTCTCACGGCGGCCTTTCCTGTGCATAGTGGCGAGATCGACCTCCTGGAGATGACCAACCTCGCGGCACAGGTCCGGGACGGCAGGTTATCGTGGCAGGCGCCCGCTGGCCGCTGGCGGGTGATGGCGATTACGGAAGGCCCGCTCTACGAAGGCACCCACGCCTCAATGAGCCTTTCCTACCACATCCCTTATCCCAACCTGTTGCAGCCCGAACCGACCGCGCGTTTCCTGGAGGTAACGCACCAGCGATACGCCGCACATCTGGGCGACGATCTCGGCCGCTGGTTCATCTCGACCTTCACCGACGAACCTTCGCTCATGAGCCTGTTCCTGCGCCCGATGCCTTACCGGGTCCTGCCATGGTCGGCCAACCTGGCGGTGGAGTTCAGGAAACGGCGTGGCTATGCCATCGAGGGCGTGGTCCCGGCGCTGGTTGCGGACGCCGGGCCCAGGGCGCGGCGAGTGCGGCACGATTACTGGCAGACCGTCGGAGAATTGGTTTCGGAGAATTTCTTCGGCCAGATTCAGCGGTGGTGCGCCGGGCACAACGTGCTGTCCGGCGGACATTTGCTGATGGAGGAAAACCTTGTGAATCAGGTGCCCCTTTACGGTGATTTCTTCGGTTGTTTGCGCCGGCTCAGTGCTCCGGGCATTGATTGCCTGACGAGCATCCCGGACCAGGTGCCGTGGTTTATCGCCCGGCTGGCGGGCAGCGCCGCCGATTTGGAGAATCGGGCCGTGACCATGTGCGAAACTTCCGACCACGCCCAGCGCTATCGCCCTGCGGGCGACACGCGTCCCGTCCGCAACGTGACCGAAGCAGAAATCCGCGGCACGTGCAATCGCCTGATCGTGTCGGGAATCAATACCATCAACAGCTATTACTCCTTTGCCGGCCTGACTGATGCGCAACTGCGCAGCCTGAACGAGTGGGTTGGCCGGTGCTGCTCCGCGCTCAAAGGCGGCTCCCAGGTGGCCGACCTGGCCGTGTTGTATCCGACTGAAAGCGTCTGGCCGCGATTCACTCCGGCCCGGCACTATGCGACAGACTCGCCTTCGGCGGCGCAGGTCGAGAATCTCTTTCACGAGGTCTCGGAAGGCCTCTTTGCCGCCGGACGCGATTTCACCTACGTTGATAGCCGCGCGTTGGTCGAAGCCAAGGTGGAAGCGGGCGCCCTCGTGCATGGCCGGTTTCGCTGGCGCATCCTGGTCCTGCCCGGCGCAGACACGCTCCCCCTGGCGGCCTGGGAGAACGTCTCGCGTTTCGTCCAAAGCGGCGGTGTGCTCGTTGCAGTCGGCGCCCCTCCTGCCAACAGCGAGACGGAGTTTCCCTCGCCTCGCGTTCAAGCCCTGGCGACTGGGATATTTGGCGCTGATGTCGGCGCAAGCCGACCGCGTGCCTTGGGCAACGGCGCCGGTGGTGGGGGCATTTTTCTGCCCACCGGCTCGGCGGCGCTCCTGCCCACGATCCTCGACGCCATCCTGGAGCCGGACGTAACAGCGAAGGTGGCCGGCAGGGGCTCTCCGTTGCGCGCTACCCATCGGCGCATTGATGGCCGGGAGATCTACTTCATTATCAACGACGGGGACCGCCCGTGGACCGGCGAGGTTGCCCTATCGGCCAGCGGGCCGGGAGAGCTGTGCGATCCGGCCACGGGCCAAACTACTGCCTTGCCCCAAGCTGGCGAAGTCACGGTGAACCTCCCAGCCTATGGCGGCGTCTTGCTCCGCTTCTCCGCCGCCCGGCTGCCGAAGCGGTTCCCAATCCAAAACGATGCGCTGCCGGGCCTGGACCTGCGGGACTTGCCGGAGGTGTCGCCCCGAGTAGGCCGCGGCGAGTTTGTTCGAGAGGAACTGGCACAGGAAACACACAACGGCAACCGGCCCGCGTGGCGCGCCAAAGCCGTCCTGGCCAAAAGCAACGTGGATACTTACCTGTTCCTGAGTTTCCCCTACACGCCGCCCCAGGACCTCCGGGGCGCCGACTGTATCGTCCTGGATACCTGGGTCCCGACGGGACAGCGGACGCCAACACAACTCCTGGTCATCCTGCACGAGCAGAGCGGCGCAGATTACCTCGCCGCCACGGGGCGGGCTCTCGGGGCGCCGGGCCACGAGCAGACGTGTGTCTCCCTGAACCGTTTCCAGTTGGCCGGCTGGTCCAGTGACAAGAATGCACACCTCGATCCCTCCAGCGTCGCTGAGATTCGCATCGGCTGGGGCGGTTATTTGGGCGCCCAAGGGGAACAAATCGAGTTCACACTGGCCCAGCCGCGAATCGCCAGGGCCCGATGAGATGGAGCGGAGAAGTGCGGCCTTGAGGCTCTTAACCTCCCGCACGGGCCAGATTGATTCGGCCGGGAGGTGCAACCACCCAGCTCCAAGATGAACGGCGGTATTGTCAGCGTGCTCGCCTGCTGCGCATCGAGACGACGGGTGGATCAGAACGGCGGCATGTTGCGGTCAGTTGTGCTGCTTTTGGCAGGGGGCTCCCCACAATCCGGGTGTTCTGCGGCGTGAAGAGCTCATGGCCCGTGGGGCCGCACCGGAGGGCTCCGGGTTTTTGCGCGCCCGATCGTCGAGAAGTGTGCCAAGGTCAATAGGAGCTGACGCGTGCGCCAGCGGTTTTGCGGGCAGCCACCTGAAGTGCTCAACTTCGGAACCGACGCTTCAAATACTTGGCCAACTCGCCACCCTCCAACGGAACTGTTGCGTTTCCGTTCCTCACGTAAAACGCTTCTCTGCCACTTGATTTGGTGAACACCGGCTCCGAAACGGGTTCCACGTCAACGCGGCAGATCTCCATTCCGCCAATCTCGTGGAAAGAGATCTTCACGTTCAAGATCGTCACAGCTTTGCCGAGCTGCCCCTGAAAAAGCTGCCGAAGATGCCGCTCAAATAGGTCACTGTCACCCTTGAGCGAAGCGTAGTCCCTCTCCAAGCCGATGACCTTCCGATCGGGATTGACTCCGATAAGGAGCGTGCCACCGGCAGCGTTCGCAAACCCGGCCACCGTCTGTAAAACGCGACGTTCAAGCTTTTCGTCAATGGCTTTGCTAGCCGGGTCCCATCGCAACGCCGCCTTGAACTCAAGTTTGTCGTCCTCCATTCGGCTCAAGAGCGTGCTGATGGATTCCGGTGTCGCTGAGGCCGCTGCCAAAATATTCTCCTTTACATTCATAGGCAGCGGCTCCGGCCGGCTGGCGATGCACTGGATCGCATGCCGAAGCTGCTTCAGGAACTCTTCGCGCGCGGGCAGGCATTCCCCACGCATCAACTGGCTGACAAACGCCGACGAGCGGTCGCCGCAAGCCAACTCAGCACGCAATTCAGGCACCCGGCTTGCGAGGCGAAATTCAATCACGCGCAGGGTTTCCAGAGCGGCGGCCGTGCCGGTGAAAGCTAGCGCTTCGAGGATGGCAGAGAGTCCTGGATCATCCTGCTCGAAAGACTTGAATAGCTCATCGAGGGTGTTGCTTCGGCAAGCGTGCGCCGGCCCAAAAAATCCGCTTCGCGCGTGAGCGCGGTGTTTACGGGGGGGAGTCGGCTGGCGGCCGGCGCGGGCCATTCAGTCTTGCTCAGCCGGTATCGGCAGGTGGGAGGGCTTGCTTGTAATTCCAGGGGAACCACCGGGTCGGATGTTCCCTCGCCTCCTTGGCATGGCGCTGAATGGCGTTGAGATAGTCCAGGGGGTTGCCGGCGCAGAGCCGGCAGGTGTGGATCAAACTCATGAACAGGTCCCCCAGCCGAGCGCCGTTTTGGGTTTTGTAGCCCAGCGAGTTTTTCCGGTGGAGGATCGCCATCTTCAAGGCCCGCTCGCAGATATTATGCCGCCCCCAGGATTATGCCGCGTACGGTTCTGGCTCAGCGCGTCGAACCAGATGAGAGGTTGGCTGGCGATTAGCCGGCCAGAGCCGGCGATGGCATCCCGGCTCTGGCCGGCGGTTTTCCCTGGCGCCGCTGGTCGGCATAATCACAGGTTCTCCAGGAACCTCAGCAGCGGGTCTGGAGGACAGTAACGTTTGGGGGCAATTCCGTTCGGAGCGGCATGGGCGAGGGCTCGTTCCTTTAGCGACATGTCGGCATGGAGATAGGTTTGTGTGGTTTGAGTTGACTCGTGACCGAGCCAAAGCGCAATCACCGTCAGATCGACCCCGCGGCGCAAAAGTTCCATGGCCGCCGTGTGGCGCAGCGTATGGGGCGTGACATGTTTGGTTTTGAGCGAGGGGCAAACCTGCGCGGCCGATTTCCAATGTCGGGCGACCAGCCGCTGCAGGGCATCGGGGCTGAGGGCGTTGCCGCGAGCCGTTGAAAAGACCGGCGAGGTTGGCTCTGCTGGTTGCTCCGACAGCCATTGCCCAAGGTGCGTCGCCACGTCGGGGCGCAAAGGCGTGCAGCGCTGCTTGCGGCCCTTGCCGAGGCAGCGGACGTGAGCACCCGTGCCCAATTGGACATCCTGGCGCCGGAGCGAGGTGATCTCCGCATTGCGCAACCCGGTCTGCAGGGCCACCTGCAGGAGGGCTTGGTCGCGGCGGCCAATCCAGGTCGCGGGATCCGGAGCTTTGAGGAGAGCTTCCGCTTCTTCGGCGGTGAGGAACTCCACGGGACGGCGTTCGTAACGCTTGGAGGGCATCGCCAGAACGCGCTGGCAGTGGAGTGCCAGCCAAGGATCCCGGAGGCAGACGTAGCGAAAGAACGCATGTACGGCGGCCAGACGATTATTTCGCGTGCGGACACTGTTGCACCTGTCCTGTTCCAGGTGTTTAAAAAAGGCGTTCAAGAAGGGGACATTGATCTGCCCCAGCCGAAGCTGGCTGGGCTGGCATTTGAGACGTTTGGTGGCGAAGTGGAGCAGCAGGCGGAAGGTGTCCCGGTAACTGGCGACGGTGTGCGCACTGGCGCCGAGTTGCCCCATCAAGCGGTCCGTGAAGAAGCGTTGCACATGGCCTGCCAGGTTGGCGGTGATCATTGCGCACCTCCCTGGGTGAAGTGGAATCGAGACTCGCTTGCCAGGCCAAGGAGCTCCGGGACGGCCTCGATGTACCAGCAGGTGTTACCGACCGAGGCGTGGCCGAGGTAGGTGGCCAGCTTGGGCATTTGCCGTCCGGCATTCAGCCCGGCCCGATACCATTCCACCAAGCGTTCCGTGGCAAAGGTGTGGCGCAGGTCCTGAAGTCTGGGGCCACGTCCAATGCGCCGGCCCTCCTGCTGCTGGCGCAAGCCGATGGCACGGGATATTTTCGCGAACGTGCGCCGGATGGTGTCGGCGTGCAATCCGGTGCCACGATCGGAGACGAAGAACCTGGTGGTTTGACGACGGGGATGGAGTTGATCACGTTGCTGGGCATATTGGGCCAGGGCGTGCCGCGTGGAGTCGTGGATCGGGACCAGGCGAGACTTGCCGAACTTGCTTTGGCGGATGAGGAGCACTTGGGTGTGCAGGTCCACGTCATTGAGTTCGAGCGCCACGGCTTCGCCGGGTTGCAGGCCGGTGCACGCCATGAGGCCGGCGAGGGTTGCCAGGGTGAGGCCCCGCAAGCCCTTCGATGAAGGCAGGTCCATCGCCTCCGCCATCAATCGTTGGATCTCCGCCTCGGTGTGGATGTAGGGGCTGTTGCGGCGGTGGCGGGCTTCCATGAGGCCGCGCGGGGGGACCTCCGTGCGCGGATGGCGGACACTCAGCCAGGAGGCAAATCCCCTGACCATGGAGAGGCGGCGGGCCCAGGTGGCACGCTGTGCTCGCTCTGGCTTTCTCGCCCAATCCACGGCCAGCTTGGTCGTAATGGACCGCGCCCCTTGGCTCTCCAGATAGTCGATGAAGTGGCCGAGCGTCACCGCCTGTTCCCGAAGTTGGGCGCCGAAGGCCCGGCGAACCGCGACATACTCGGCGAGGTGATCGCGAAGGGTCTTCATCGCACACCTCCTATCCGGGGCCATGGCCTGGCCACTTCTCGCAGCGAACGGAGATCGACCTTGGCATAGATCTCCGTCGTGTTCTGCGACTGGTGCCGGAGCACCTCCGAGATGTCGTTGAGGCCTCTTTGGCGCGACGCGCCAGCAACTGGTCCAGGTTCTCGCCGGCGTGATGGTGCCCGGTAATGAACAGGGCGATGCGATGGCCCTCCACCTCCGAGAGCAGGCTGGTGGTGAAGATCCCGGTGCGCTCTTTACCCTCCGTGGCGGCCTGCCTGTCCGGTAGGCAGGCGCTGGTTTCCTTGGCCAGGCTCTGCACCCGCATGGTCGTGTCGTCATTGTGGATCAAGTGGCCCTGAGCCGCCAGGGTGATTAAGGCCTCTTGCACCGGTTCGAGGGCCTGGCCGGCTTTGGCCATGAGTTCCCATTGCGTGAAGGCAGCCAGACGCACGCCCAGGTCGGTCTGCACCTTGTCCAACCGGTAATGCGGCAGGCCGCCGCAAAAGCGCCAATAGCCCAGCATGGGGCCGACGTTCGGATCGTACTTTTCCAGGCCCGCCTCCGGAGGTGCCGCAGCGGTGAAGGTTCTGCCGCAGAGCTTGCAGCGCAGCTTCTCCAACTCGAAGCGGGTCGCGGCAAACAGAGACTGGGCGGTAATGCGCACGATCTGTGCGGGCCGCTTCAGGAGGTAGAGTTTGCCTTGCTTGCAGTCGGGACAAAGATCGCCCGGGCGCAGTTGCGGGTGGGGCACTTGGACCCGTTTGGCTCCGGTGTAGTCCGCTGCGCTCGTGCGGCCATGGCCTTCACGCTTGGCTGGAGGCGCTGCAGCGGCGGCACTTGGGCAACCGGTTGGCGGCGGCTGGGGAAAAAGCTGGCCGGTTTTCTCGGTCTTAGCTCCGAAGATCATGCGCGCCAACCGGCCGATGGTGGTGTCCTTGGCTTCGATGGCGCCCATGAGCCATTGGAGGGTCCGCAATACTCTTTCGACTAACCGGTAGGTCTCTGGCGGCAACAGCGGCGCCAACGTCACCAGCAGCTCTTCCACCTGGGCCGAGCTCAGACTGACGATCTCGGGAGCGGTGCTTTTAGCCATGGCCCGGGGCGCCCAGTCGGCGGCGAAAGTCGGCCCGCAACGGATAAACCCACAGCTCTTTGAGCGAGCGATTAGGCTGCTTGGTGGGCGCATCCTTGCCCCGCCCCGTGGTCAAGCCCAGATAAGTCCAGTTGGCCGCCCGGTAGCAGGTGCCACGAAACCGCTCCGGCTCGATGAAGGTCTCCAGCAGGTAAATCGGATGATGGTAGAGCGCTTGCCAATCCGCGGAGAGCACGCGCGCCACGGCGGCTAACACATGACTGGCCAAGCAGGGCACCAAAACCCAGGGCATCAGCAAATAGCGCGTGTTGTAGGCCAGCAGATGAATGTTGGCCCGCCGCTGCGCCGCCGACCACCCAATGAAACGATCGCGCGGCCCCAGGTGCCGAGGCGCCGACGACCACGCCAGGCAAGCCACCGGCTGACCCCGCCCATACACCAGATGTTTGAGATGTTCCCCGACGGGCCGAGTATATCCCAGGTAATGGTGGCTTTGGAGTAGCCGGTCAAAAAGTCCCTCCTCAGCCGTGCGGCGCACTTGCCGGATTTCCAAGGGCCCCAACTGGCCCAGAGAACATTCCAGCGGCGCGGGCTCCAGCGGCAATTCCAGTTCGGGCGAGACCGGCCGCCAATGAGCCGTCGCATTGTTGGGCGGCGACATCCGCTTGGCCGGCAGTTGCAGGTGGCCCGCCCGGTGTAGCTCCAGCATCAGGCTCCGGGCGACCATGTCGCGCGGCTGGCCATTGGGCTGCACCCAGTTCCAGGCCTCGCATAGCTTGGCCGAGAGCCGCCGCCGGCTCAAACCCCGATGGGCGGCGACTAACTGCCGGATCGATTCAATCTCGGCGGCACTGTAGTCGCGCCCGCGATAACGAAATGCGCTCTGCACGGGCGCCAGAATACGCGCTCAGGATCTGGAACGCAAGGGCGTTGTGCGATCTTTGTGCGGCCGGCGCATTTAAGCCGTCGGCGCAATCGGACGCCACATCGGCGCCGCTTGGGCCTGGCTGGGATTGCCATTCCACAGCAACAACTGCAGTTGATGCACATCCAGACCCAACGTCGCTTGCTGGCTGGGGCTGGGCCACCAATTAAAGCGCCCCTGCGAGAGTCGCTTCTGGCACAGCCAAAATCCCTGGCCGTCACACACCAGCAGTTTAAGGGCTTGGCGCCGTCGATTCGAAAAGACGAACCACCC
Organism: uncultured bacterium; assembly: GCA_963749495.1. Taxonomy (GTDB): domain Bacteria; phylum Verrucomicrobiota; class Verrucomicrobiia; order Limisphaerales; family UBA8199; genus CAVQND01. The sequence goes on along the minus strand of CAVVMW010000004.1, from coordinate 641,592 downwards.
GCCCGCTAAAGGATCGGCGGCGAGCCTTTGGCGGCAGACCGCCACCAGCCCATCGATGCCCTTGCGAAAGTCCACCGGCTCGACCGCCAGCAGCAAACGCATTTGCGGGGTCAGTTGGATCACGGCCGCTGCCTCCACAGCCCTTGGGCCAAGGCCAGCACGGTGGCAGCATCACCGCAAGCCAGGCGCACCGTCATTTTGGCGCCGCGGTGATCCTCCAGTTCAATGCTCCACGGCGCCCCGCCTGGCCACGGAGGCACCGCCACCTCCACGAACCCAGCAGATGGGTTGCCCGCCAGCACCGGTGCCCTCCCGGCCAGAGTGCGCTGCCGCAGCGCGGTGTAATTGAGACGGAGTGCTCGGGCCACCGGACTCACGCCGTGTGACTGGGCCAAGGGCACAATCAGCCGCCACAAGTTCTCAGGAATAGCTTCTCGGTGCCGTCGCCGCTGCCGCCAGGCCGCCAGGGCCGGTTGCACCCGTGCCAAGCCGACCGCCAAGGCGGGGTCGGACGACGCTGCTCTCGTCGCTGCCATAATCTGGCAGCAAGACTACCCTGCCCACCGCAACCGGGCACGCATCCTTGCCGAAGCATCACGCTGGGCCTGGGCTTGGGTCCAATCGGTCTGCTCCCAACCCTCCTCCAGCAGGTCCCGATAGCGCCGGGCATGACTGCGGACCACCCTCACCACGCGGTCCATCTGGCGCAACGTCTTTTTGCGCTGCCGTTGGCTGTCGTTGTCCTTGTTCCAGGCGTGAGTCATCTGGATGCACAGGTGGTTGATGCGCCGGACAAACGTCTGGGGCTCTTCCATGCGATGTTTGAGGCCCTGGTCGCGGATGAGTTGCACCGCCTTCATGAGCGTGCGGGTGCCGTCGCGCAGCAACGCCCAATCAACCGGGTAGTGGATGTTGGCCGCCAGGCAGGTGGTGTCCAGGAAGGCGCTTTCCAGATCCAGGGCCTGGGGCAGATGGAGTTGGTCCGGGGCTGTGGCGCCTTGATTGAGCAGTTGCTCAACGACTTGGTGCACCTGGGCTTCTGGCCACCACAGATCATAGCGCTGGAGGGTGCTTTTGCTGGGCACCTGCACGCGGTCCACTTCGCTGAGGCCGCAGAAGAATTGGAGCAAGGGGCTGTCGGCCGAACGGGCGGCAAACCCGCGGTAGTTTCCCCCGATCAAGGTGGGGGCGATATTGCAGCGCAAGGCGCGCCGGCAGTGCTTTTGGCGGGTCTGCTGGGCTTTGGCGCTGACGTGTCGGTGCCGGCCCAGCCACCCCTGGAGGTCTTTTCGCATGAGTTGGGTTTCCAGGCCGCTGTCGCGCAGCAGATGATCGATGCGCAGCAACTGGTCGCGGAAATCGCGGTAATCAACATTGCCTTCGATGGTGGGCAGGACTTGCGGCAGGGGCAGTTCAAAAGGAATAATAAGAGCATCGGACATGGGATTAGATTATAATCTAACCCATGAAATGCAAGCACAATCTGAAACAATATCGAAAAAAATGCAGACCACCTATCCTTTGAAGGTCCAGGCCATCCGTTCGCAAGGCAAGCAGCCCCGGCTCTTCGTGACTTTTCCCCTGGCCCTAGCGGCGGCCATCGGCCTGAACCCCGGAGATCACGTTCAATGGGAATTGCTGGACCGAGGCGAACTGCACTTGCTTCGACTGGAGCCCCCGCCGACAACCACCAAGCGGCGGGCACGCAAAAACCAAGCCCCCCGGGCATTATAGAGGACCATTTTGACGGCTTTGGCCAAAATCAGCCGGTTATCCCCTGGCCACGGCTTCAGCAAGGCCCGGCCGTTCCGGGCCGCTCTCTTTTGGGACAGGCTCTATCTAGGTTTTCCTCGCGCCTGACGGCCGATTGGTAGAGGTAAATGCACTGAACACGGCTGATATCCTGTCTTCAAGACGATTGGCCATTGGCTTATTAAGTTGTGTTCAGGGTTTATGCGAATCCGAACGGTAATCCTCGAGCATTCGTCTCAGCCCGGAGGAAGTGCGGCCCGGATGCGCTCAAGGTTTTTCATGATGACCGCTTCGACTTCGGCGCGTGGACGAGAATGACATCGTGCAATGAGCTCAACCGAGCCGAGAACTTCGCCGGGCTGCAGGACCCGCCCCGAATGGTCTGAAACAAAGGGGCCGTCCGTTTCGGTAAGCAATCGCTCGATTGGGAGGCTCTTGAGCACGCATGCGGCACTCTCGCTGCGACCCATTGCGGGATTGATCGAGAACCAGCACCCGAGGTTGATAGCACGACGCGCTTCGGCCGGGCCGCCGGAAAACCAGTGCAAAACAGGCGTGCCCGCATCCGGAGACCAATGCGCTTCGAGCAACCGAAAGAGTTCTCGGTGTGCGCGCACGCAGTGGATGGAGAGCACCTTTGGCGCGCTTCGAACGCACGCTTGAAGCACCGCGGCGAATGTTTCGCGTTGAGCCTGAAAAGACCGGTAGTATTGGGGGCTGGCGTCGAGGCCGATCTCGCCAATGTAGTGAGTTTTGGAAGCAAGTCGTTTGAACATTGGAAGGTCCGCTACGGGTTGCCCTACCAATTGAGGATGCAGCCCGAGGCCGACGCGAATCGTCGGTGTCCCGGCAGCCAATTCGAGATTGTGAGCCGATGCTCGCGGAGTCGTAGTGACAGCGAGCAACTCCACACCGCTCCCCCGAGCGGCGGCGAAGACGCGCTCGTGCTCCGGGTAAAGATCGAGATGACAATGAAAGTCAACCACTTGCATCCTCATCTGGGCTGCGTTACCACCCGATCCAGCAGCCTTCCAACTTCCTGCATCCCCGCCGTGTAAACCCTAACGTTGCATAAAAATGGCCCTTTTTGCGACCAATGGGAGCATTCTTTAGGACTGCGGTGGCTCGCGTGGCCTGTGCCTCGGCAAGCGCGAGCGGCGAGCGGGCAGCCGCAGAGCGCAACCACGGCGAGGAACGACCAGTGGAAGGAATTGGGGAGGAGAAGGAAGGCTACTCCGGCACGCACTTTAGCGTTGCAGCCGGGTCTGTAGGCTTAAGAAAGCTGGGTGGCTACGCCTGGAGGTAGCTGCGGAAGGTCTGTTCCACCACTTTGTTGGCGGTCAACGTCAGGGTCAGGCGGCCATTGGTCCGGGTGAGTCGTCCCGCCCGTTGGATGAACTTGCGCCGCATCATCTCCAAGCCCTCAAAGATCCACAAGGCACTGCGCTTGTGGGTGGTGGCGCGTTCCGGGGCGCGGGCGTCCCTCTGTAACTCCCGGCCCAGGTTGTGGGCCAGCACGGCGCAGAGCAGGTACATCTTGTTGGTCACCCATTTGCGACCCGGCAAGTAATCCATCTGGGCTTGGTCTTTGAGTTCGCCCAAGAGCTTCTCCTGCTGCCCTCGGCCCTCATGGAAGCGGACGACGTTCAGGGCCAGCCTGCCTGCCGGCAGGCAGGCCCGGTCTTGTTGGTCACGATCACCTTGAATTCAAATCCCGTCTGGTGGGGTTCGAAGATGTCTAACTGGATGGGACCCTTCTGTTGCACGGTGCTCTCCTGGCGAATGAAGATGAACCGGCGGGGCGTTTCCCAGCACTTGGGCTTCCAGAGCTTGAGGAAATACCGCAGTCTACCGTCCACCGTGGCCGGCCACCACACGCGCCGGTCCTGGATCAGAGCCTTGAGCTCCACAAAACGCTCGAAGGGGACCGACACGGTGAATTCCACGTCGAGTTGCTCCAGCGCCCCAACCATCTCATCACTGAAAAAGGCGCTATCCATCCGGACCTCGATCTGGACTCCGGGCAGGGCTTGGCGCAGGCGCCCCACACATTGGCGCACAAACTCTACGGCTCCATTGGAGTCGTGCACGTTGCCCGAGCGGTGCAACACGTCCAGGACTTGCGCCGTCTGCGCCACGGTGCAGAAGAGGGGGTAGTAGCTCCGGGCGCCCTTCTTCTGCTTGTTGAAGCCCACTGCGGTTCCTTCGGCGTGTTTGCTGGCCCACAGGACGCTGCCGTCGAAGTCCAAGGTCACGCGCGCGAGCCCCTCCTGTGCCAGTCGTCCCAGGACCTGCTGGCGATTCAACCCCTGGTGGGCGGCCACCGCCGGTTCATCGAAGTCGGCCAGAATGCGGCTGAGGGTCGAAACGTCCGGGAGCGCCTTGAGACCCAGCACGCGCCGCACCAGCGGGTCCTCTTTATAGAATTGGATGTCGCGCAGCTTGCGAAAGCCCAGGAGCAGGTGCACGATGAGCCAGAGCACAACCACGTGCGGCTGATAGAGGGTCTTGCCGGCCTGCCTGCCGGCAGGCAGGCCAGATGGGCCGAGCACTGGTGCAAGCGCTCCTTGAGTTGGATTTTGCCGAAGAGTTGCTGGAAGATGAGCAAACCGCCGAAGCTGGTCAGTTGTTGTTCCTGGAATTGCACCTGCGGCATCGAGGAGGCTCTCGTATAGATTTGCTGCTGGCTAAGTCTCATGGGAGAAGGGTTTGAGGTGAAAGGAGGGGGGGCGGGTGGAGGCTCACTTGGGTTGGAGCGTGGCGGTGTCTCTGGCGGCTTGGAGCCTCAGTTGGGCTGCCTGGAGGGCTAACTCGACCCATTGTGCCGTCAGCTTGCGAGAGGTTCTATAAGTGGCCAGTTGGGCCTTGACCTGAGCGACAAAGCCGGGGCGGATGAACTGGCTGGTGCTCTTGCGGCGATGCACCCAACTCAGTTGGTAATAGGGGCCGTGGCGTCGGGGTTTTTCGGGGTCCTTACAACGGCAGCCCGGCTTGCCGCAGACGTTATACTGCCGGGAAAGGCTTCCGGGACGCATATCGCCCAAGGCGGCGAGTTGGGTTTTGATGTGTTGGATACGAGCTTCGATTTGCGGGATAGAGATCGTTTTCTTCATATCCGATACATAATATAGGCTATCGGAAATGTCAAGCCCCGAATCGCATTTTTTTGCATTTTTTTTGTAACCGGCAGAAGGGCGAAATGGCGTTTGGCAAACCCCACTTTTAGTGGCTTCTGCTTCGCCAGAGAAGCGGCGCTCAGTAGATGGCTTGCAGCCGCGCAGGAGGCCGCTTTCGAGAGGCCAGGGCGGTTAAACAACTACATTTTTATGCAACTGAGGGGTTCACTTCGGCAACTGCGCCGGAAACAGCCAAACGAGGCCCAAGAAGCCGAGAAATCAACTCCGCGTGTCTGCTCGTCAACACGCTGAACGGGTTTCGTTGATCGCGCGTGACGAGAATGTAAGGACGGAGGTCCTCGTTTGCCAGAGCTGGCTCAAGCAAGCCCCATGCCTTCGCTCCATCTGCCTTTTTGGCCGCTTCTGCTGGCGGTGGCTTGGCTTTCTCCTTCAAGCTCGCCGCCTCCTCCCTCTTCTCCAACTCCAACAGCATCGGCGCAGTGCCATTAGCGGAGTTGGCGGCTTCGACGGCAAGCTGTTCATACAAATCGGGCAAGAACCGTTCGGCAAGCATCACCTTAGCTAGGGCAGTTGTCTTGATGTCATCGTGCAAGCCGCGAGCCGCCGCTATGCTCTGACGGAGGAGCAGCGCGTTGAGAAAGCGCTTCACCTGGCGCGGATTGCCCTTGGTCTGGTCGGCGAGCATCGGGGCGAGCTGATCGCTGAGTATGAGGGCCTCTTCCAACGGTCCTGGCCAGGTGCTGTTGCCTAATTTATCCCGCAAATGTGCCCGGTCGAAGACCTCCCGTTCCCACGGTTTACGCAACGCTTCCCGCGCTACGTCGCGCACCACCTTAAAGACAGGGTTCCCCGCGGTCAGTTTCGCTTCCAGCATCAGCAGGGCGATATACACCCGTGTCTCTGCCAGGCCCATAGCAGGAATGCGAAACGGCACTTGAACGAGCTTCTCCAGGTAGTTGCGAGCGTAAGAAGATGCGCTCGCTGTCGTCGGCAATTCCGGGAAGTGCTTTCTCACTGCGTATTCGATCATCCCCTCATCCGCTGCGATAACAAAGACGGCTCCCGGCACAAAGAGGAAAAGCTTGATGGCCTCGAGTGTCTCAATTGCTGTAGCTGGAAGGCATCTGTCCAAATCATCCAGCAACACAACCAATCGGGTAATGCCCGCCTCCTTGAGCAACTCAGCAAATTCCTCTCGGAATCCTTCCATTTCCTTGGGAAGAGTCTTGACCTCGGGTTCCGAAACACATTGTCCCAAGGACTCCACGCCCTTTACGGCCTCGACTGGCTTTTCGACCGCTCGGTCCGTTAGCGCTTCCCCGAGTTCCGAAATCGAGCTTACGGGGATTCCCATCTTGGCAGTAATAATCAGACCGGCGACTGCGCGAGCGATTTTGAGAACCCTTACTCGACGCAAAATGTCGAGTAAGAGTTTCTTGGCTTTCGGTATGCCAGTGACCCGCTTTTCCAAAGCGGTTAGGATTTGCTCTATCAGGACGGTTTTTGCGTCTTGAAAACCCTGGAATTGCCAGCTATCGGAGCGCACACAGGCGATGCCCTTTCCCTTCTCAAGCGCTGCTTCAATCATGAGGAGGAGGCTCGATTTTCCGGCACCCCAGTCGCCATGGATCCCCATGGACAGCGGCTGAGGTCCAGCCTCTTGGATCAGGCGCACGACAGTTTTCGAGATAGCCTCGCAATATAGGAGGTCAGTCGCAGTTTCGTGGTCGGTGAGAAACATAGTGCCGTTCGCGGTGGTTCAGTTCAGTTGTTGGTGGGCTATTTCAGCGCCAGCGCCTTCATGGCCGCGGTCTGCGGGTCGGAGTAGAAGATGGGGTCCACTTTCTCCATGATTTCGCCGGAGACTTCGAGGAAATTGCGTTTGTTTTCCAGCGGGATCAAGGCCCGGCGGGCGCCGTTTTCCATGGCAATTTGCAGCGGTTCGACCAGGGACTGAACAGCTTTAATGTTGCCCTGGATGCTGAGGTCGCCGAGGACGATGAGCCCGGCCATGGGCGGGGACTTCTTGATGGCGGAGAAAATGGCGACGATCAGGGCAATGCCGGCTTCGCAGGTGATTTGGTTGCCGAGCAGGTCGATGGCCTCGACATGGAAATCGGTGGTGTCGAAAATGCTCGCGATCCCCATCGGGACTTTATGGCCCTGGAGGAAACCAAAGGCGCGCTGGGCGGATTCTTTCATGCGGCTTTCCAGGCCGCCCGCCAGCTTGAGCTTGCCCGTGCCGGCGGAGAGCCCGACTTCGATGCGGTAGAGGCCAACCTTCCCTTCGGCATTGACCGAGGCCGCGTAAAGGCACCCCGGGGCGAGCGGGTCGGTGGAAATGAGGGCGCGTCCCCCCTCCTCGGGCACGCCGACGTATTTTTCTTCGGTTGTTTCCTTGTCCCGGTAGGAGAACGAAGTCTGGTGATACTCGAAGGCGCCGATTTTCTTGAGCTGTTCCTTGACCCGCCGACGGCCCTCCAGGGCCAGGGTAAGCAGTTCGGCGAGTTCTTCTTTCTCCAGACGGCCATCGGGATAGATGAGCTTGATCAGGCCGGAGACGGCCTTGCGAACGGCTTTCACGTCACGGGCGTTCAAGTGCTCGCCTATGGAGAAGTGCTGGTCGATGACCTCGGTGAAGTTGTGGCGCCGCAGTTCCCGCAACGCCTCCGCGAGGTAATCCACAACGAAGCCGTAATGGTCCGTGAAATACTCCATCCGCATCTTGGGCACTTCCCAGCCGGGAATGTAGTAGTGGATGCGGTCAAGGAAGGCCAGGTCGTCGCGGATGACGTCCGGCATGGGCACGAACAGGTGGGAGGACTTGACCATGACCTCCACGGCCTGGTTGGTGTTGCCGAACAGGGCAATGGACGCCTTGCCTGTCAGGGATTCCTTGCCGCGGGCAAACGTGCCGGATTCGCAGTAGGTCTTGAGCGTGGTGACGACCTCCTTGGGCATTTTCTGGAGGTCGGCGACTTCATCGAAGCCGACGGCATCCCACAGCCCGACCAGGCCGATCTTCCCGGACGCCATGTTGTAGAAGAGGTTGGCCACGGTGGTCGGCCCGGTCATCAGGATGGCGTAGGGGCTGAGTTCCTGGTAGCCGTAGGACTTGCCGGTGCCCCTGGGCCGAGTTCGACCAGGTTGAAGTTGCTTTCGCACAGGGGAATGAGCCGGGCCAGGAGGAGCAGCTTGAGCCGGCGGTCGAACTGCGTCGGCTCCAGGCCGATGCTCCGAACCAGGAAATCCACCCATTCCTCTGACGTGAAACGGGCGCGTCCCTGCCGGTAGTCCTCAAGGTTGAAGTTGGCCAGTTGAATGGGGGTGAGGTTTTCGATCCAAAACGGGCTGCGGGTGCCGCGCGCCTCCTCATCATACTGGTGGCGAATCTCAACTTGCGCCCAAACGCCCCCCATCAGGAGCCGGTCGAAATCGCGGGCGTATCGGTCCGGGACATGGAGATACTTGTAGCCGAAGTTGACGCACTCGGCCCAGTATTTGTCATCCTCGGCGACGTAGCGGACCTTGACCTTGTCGATGAAGGTGTGCCGCTCCTTTTCCTTGACCAGGGCCTGCGCCTTGTTGGCCTCCTCGGCCCGGACGAAATTGTCCGCGAGCGTGCTGTTTACGACCCGCAGTCCGGCGTCAATGGCGGCCGGGTCATCCGTGGCGCAATACTTGCCGAGCAGGTATTCCAGGACGAACACGGGCACATTGGCGCCGACTTTGATTTTTCGCACCAGGTCTTTGCGGACAACCTTGCCCGCGAAGACCTCCGCAGTTTTCAAGTCGAGTGCGTCGTTCATGGCTAAATCGTAAGTTTCACCGGCAGGTCGGCGAGTGCAGCCAGTTCCAATTGAGTATGGCAGTCAAACAAGCGCACGGTCACCTTGTCGAGACTTCCATCGCCGGCCAGCATGATGGTGAGCGCGTTGGGCTGGTTCTTTTTGAGAGTGATCTCCCGCGTGCCTTCTTCATAGCCGTAGGCTGCCATGGCGCAGAAGCCGGCCTCCGTCTTCACGGAGACGACTGCCGCGCGCACCCGGACTTCCTCCGGGGAAAACAACCCTTCCTCCTTCAGCGTCGCCACCACCGAGAAGAAACGGTTGGTGACGGCCAGTTTGGAGAATTCCAGCGTGATCCTGGCCCCACCGGTGCCCGCGGGTTTAGCCGCCCTGCTGCGGAGGACGGCGACCGGGATGATCATCTCCTGCAAGGAAATGCCACCGTGGAAATAGCCGCCGGCCCGGCCCCTCACCTTGAAGCAGGCATGGCTGCGTGGGAAGGCGAGCTCCAAATCGCCTCCCAATTCGAGTTGGCTGGCCGCCACGCGCACGTAGCCCTCGGCGGCCTGACCGCCTTTGCCGACCCAGACACGCGGGTGCAACTCGACGGTGCTTCCACCGGGAGGGTCCATCATCATGCCAGGATCAAGCTGCTCGGCGAAGAGGTAGCCGTGGTCGGCCGTAATGACGAAGCGCTCCCAACCCAGGCGGGCGAGAATCCGGATGGCCTGCCGGAGGCGCTCAAGCATCTCGTCCATCCAACGGCGCGCATCCGCCTGGTCGTCGCCGTCCTCGCCCAGGCGGTCAATCTCCTGTGACGTCACGACTATCAGCCTGGCCTGGGCCAGCTCCTTCTTGCGCTTGGACCCGAGCTTGAGGACTTCGGCCAGCTTGAGAACGACCAAGCCGTTGGAAACCCTCTCAGCGAAATAGGCCATGCGGCCCTGGCGGTCCCTCAGGGCCTGTCCCTCGACGGTGATAGCCAGCTTGCCGGCAGCTCCAGACAATTCGAGCCCCTTCTCAGCGCCGGGAAGGAAGGCGGCCATCCCGACCGGGGTGGTGGATGGGAGGCAACCGGTGCCCGGCTCCAGGCTGATCTCGAAATCATCGCCCAGGCCGTCCAGAAGCTCAGCCCCCATCTCGTAGCGCAGGGCGTCCACCATGAGGTAAACCGTCTTGCGGCCCTCATCGAGGGCCAGCGCCACCCGATCGGCATAGACGTGGCTCTGGCGCAAACCGCCGCTGATCTCAAAGCCGGACCCCTCCAGCTTGGACACGAAGGCGCGGCTCAGCTCGTCCATCAACGAGGCGTAATCGTGGCGGACCCTGGCGACGAGCTTCTCGAAATCGGCCTCGCCGCCGCACTCGCCTGGGTCAATGTTGAGCAACCGGCTTTCCCAATGGCGGTGGAACCGGTCCACCATCATCCACGGGTCGGAGAACTGGGTGTAGGCCCGGATCATCTCGGCGGCGGTCGGGGCGAGGCGCTTGAGACTCTCCCGAATCGCCGAGGCCGTTTGAACCAGCCGCGCGGCCAGCTCCAGGGCGGACCAGCGGAGCGAAACAGGGGGCTGCTCGCGGCTCCAGAACGACCCCTTTCGCCTGGCCGCCAGAGCGAGAACCGGCTCTGCACTGCCCTCGAGCAGTTGCCTCTCGGCGTCCAGCAGCATCCGGCTTTCGAGGCATGGAAACGTCTCGACCGCCTCCAGGTCCTGGGGCTGAAAATCCATCTGGCTGATAGCGGCGGCCGCTTCCAGTCTGATGGTGGCATCTACATATCCTTCGCGCATATCCACGCGATTGCGCCAGGTCGCGCAAAGATGACGCAGGGCGTCCAGTTGGACGGGCTTTTCGGGCACCGCCACGGTCTTTAGCGGGGCGGGCCGGCCCGCCTCCGGGAGGGCCCCAGCAAGCTCGGCCAGGAGAATGAGCCGGCGGAGCGTCTGGCGAGCCCCGGCCGGACTGTCGACGTCCCCGAAGTCCAGGCCCAATTCGGACTGGACCAGGGACCGAAGCTCGCCGAGCGCATTCTTTTCAGTGAGCTTGGCGTCTTTGGCATCCCCGGAGGCGAACTCGATGATGAGTTCGAGGGGCGATGCCGCGCCAAAGACCAGTTTGAGGGCCCCGGAGGTGATGCTGCCGACCTCGTTGGCGATGCGGTCGATGTCTTCGAGCGTGAGGAGCCCTTCGTCCACCTGGCGGGCAAGGTGAGCAGCTTTCTCGGGGGCGACTTCGAGGAAGAACGCCTCGGCCTGGGCCCGCAGGCGGCTGTTGCATTCGGGCACTGCGGCACCCGGTTCAACCACCACGCCGGCGGTCTCGGCCTCGACGAGCGCATGCGCCGTTTGCGCCCGTTCCATCGGCACATAAACCACAACGTTAGGGGGCACGCCGCAGCCGTCGCCGGGTTTGCCCTCGGGCGTGACGAACTCAAGGTGCGGCTCAAGCTCATGTCGGAGGCGGAAGAAGCCGTCTGTGTAGATCAGCACGGTGGTTTCCGACAGGCCAAGACTCTGCGCCAGGTTGGCATAAGCCTTGTCTGGGTCATACCACACGACAATGCCGCGCTGCTTCACCTGGCGGGCGAGCATTTCGCGGATTCTGTCAGAGAGTTTGCCCATATTTAACCATGGATTACCCGGATGGCACGGATGCGGGGGAACAGACAGGGGAAGACTGGGACAACGCGGCCGAGAGACCGAAGGCTTTGCCACGTGTTTTTCATGGGAGAGGAGTGCCGGGGTGATCCCTTTGCCATTTCTCGACTGGGAGAGCGACCAAAGGAGCGTAGTCATGTAGCAGATTCATCCGGAGCCCTTTGAACTTGTGCTCTTCGTAGTATCTCTTGCGGATTTTCCGGATCTTAGGCCCCTTCTTCAGCTTGAGCTGCTCGACCGTGAAGTCCGCCTTTGCTTGAAGGTGAGCTGGCACCTGGGCGGTCCGAAGGAGCAGCATCGAAGGCAGAATCACCTCGAACCAGCCGGCCTAGACCTCAAATGGATCGAGCAGTGCATCATCGTGATTCCCTTTCGAGGAGTTTACGCTGCCCGCAATGTAACGATAGTTGGACCATTCGTAGGCCAAGCGCCGGTGGTTCTTTTTGCTCAAGTAATGGTCCACCTCACCATCTGCGATCCTCACCGCCCACCAGCCACAGCGACAAGCGAAAGCCTTCTCGAGGTCTGGTTGAAATTTGGTCCAGTAGTCTGGGAATGCATTGGAGCCTGGGTTAGCCGCAAGCCACTGATTGCCCGGCGTGCGGCAATCACGATTGAAGTCTCTTGGTTTAGGCGGTCTCCGAACAGGAATCATGTGTTCCCCCTTCCATGTTCGTAATAGGCCAGCCAAAGTGGCCAGTATTCATCGTCCCCCCCCAAGGCACTTCTTAAGTCACGGTTAATTGCCTCCTTGGCTTCGGCTGGTGCGGTCAGCGGGTCAGGGTGCTGGCGCATGAGGTTGTCGGCCCGGTCGATTGCCTGCTTGGCGGGAACAGAGTATGCCGGTGTGGAATCAAATGACTCCGAATCCAGCCAGTTGACAATGTTACCATGTTTGGCGAAGGGGATCTCATCAAGATGCACCCGGCGGTTTCGGTCAAGGCTGAAGTCGAAGAGCTTGTCCGATGTGCCGAGCCATTCGGGTTCCGCTGAGGCCAACACCAAAGGCGCGTGGGTGGTGGCGATGATCTGGAACGACCTTGGAATTCTCGTGAGCACAAAATCGGCCTTTTGGTCAAGAGTCTTGCGTGCATCGTTCGTATTCGCTTCAACTTGCCCCTTCACCAAGAGGCCATCGACAACCTTCATGAGGGCGGGAAGGAATACCCTCTGCCACTTTGGATGAAGGTGGGCTTCGACCTCGTCGAACAGCACCACCATGCGGTTGGTTGGCTCATCTTTCTGGAGCTTAGCCGCGCGAACGTGCTCTTCCCAGGCCCACACGAGCAAGTAGGCGAGCCCCAGGACTCTGCGCATACCGCCAGCGGCCTGGGTTACAGGCACAAGCCCATACGGCATCTTGAGCGTGGGGATGTCACGCACGTCATCCAGGCGCACCCGCACGCCCTCGCCGAGCTTGAGCGGTTCAGACTCTCCTGCGGAGAGCCCTTCGAGAACGCCGCCCAGGAGAGCGAATGCGCCCATGCCATGGGCACGCCAGCTCTCCACGTCACGAAGAAGACCGTTGCAAATGATCTTCTTCTGCTTCCCTTCACCGGGCTCAAGTCCGTCCCAGACCTCATCCTTCGTGAATTGGTAGGCGTCCGGTCGTTCCGTCTCATGCCCGGTTTCCTCGTCACGCCAATAGTTTCGCGCTGGATCCCAGACCGAAAACCCGCCGTCGATGCGGGCGTAGATTACCAGACCCGGCATTGGCGGGCGGGCTGGTTTTCTCCCCCACGACTGATCACGATATTGGTATTCCGCCGTATTTCTGGCCTCCTTGCCGTTCTTGCCTATGATCGCATACTCAATCGCCGGTAACGGCTTCTTGGGTGCTTCCGGCAAAGGGTAAAACTGTTTGCCGTCCGCCCAGGTTCGCGTCAGCGCATACCAGCAAGCGTCCAGCAAGAATGTTTTGCCAAGTCCGTTGTCTCCCGTGATCAGCTTACTACTCAGTCATTGACATAGACTACACTTTCGGCCTTAAAAAAAGAGCACAGCAACCCCCGGTCTTTCTTGAGCTTGGCTAGATCGGCCTCCACTCGCTCCTTGAGCGATTCGTTCCGGAGGAGCGGCTTCTTGGCTACGCCGTTGCCCTTCAAGTAGTTCCAGACGAACTCATCGGGATTAAGATCGGGCGCGTAAGGGGGCAGAAAATGTAGCTCAAGCCGCCCTTTAGTGCTCCGGAGATACTCTTTGACCGAATTGGCTATGTGAGCCGGATGGCTATCCAGCACCAGGAATACCTTTGCTCGTTGGCCACGCATAAAGTCCTTCAGGAGCGTGATAAAGTCCCCTTGCTTCAGCGTGTGAGTGTAAACCTGGCACCAAAAGGCACCCTGCATACTCACGGCGCTGATCACATTGACCTTTTGCCGTTGGCCACTGGTCTCGACCACCGCTCTGCCGCCCTTCAACCCATAGGTCCGCCGCAGGTTGGGTTCCGAAGTAAATCCCGTCTCATCAAGAAAGTAGATCTTCGCCCCGTGTTTACGGGCTCGTTTCTTAAGTTTCGGGAATTCCTCCTTCGTCCATAGTTCGATCCGCACCGGGTCCCGTTCATAAGCCCGCCGCAATGGCTTGTGCGGTGTCAAGTCTAACTGCGCCAACAACTTACCCGCCGATGTGAGGCACAGTTCGACCTTGAATTTCTTCTGAATCATCGTTTGGACGATGCGGCGGGTCCACAGACCAAAATCAAAGCCGTACTGGCGGGGGTCCTTGCCGACGATCCACCGCTTGACTCTCTGGCGTTGCTCCTCGCTGAGCTTCGGATCCGGGCCCTCAGCGATCTTCTCGGCCAAGGCTTCCCATCCCTCGTCCCACACACGTCGGAGCCACGGATAGATGCTAGTGCGGCAAAAGCCCAGGGAAGCCGCCACCACGGAAGGCACCTCCCCATCCTCTAGCACCCGCTTGCAGGCGCTGATTCGCAAATGCTCAAGGGTCTTGTGGTCCAATGTCCGGCCATCGATTTTCATTGCGCCGGAAGCTTAGCACACTAGAAGTCTGTAGTCAATCCCAATGACGGAGTAGTACGCATCGTCTTTCGCGCCAGCTTCTGCTCCTCCTCCTGTTTCAGTTGAGCGCTGAGCTGATCGAGTGTAGCCCTGAAAATATCGTCACTGGCTGACACGACGCTTCGGGCGGTGGCCACCCGGGTATTGACCCAGGAGTAGGTGATGGCGCGCAGGCCATGCTTGTCCGGTTCCTCCGGCGGATTGGCCTGCTCGTCTGGGCGGTCCGCCCGGTGCGCAACCTGGTTTCGGCGGTTGATAAGCTCGCCGATGTGGCGCTTGAGATCGTTATCGGGTGAGCCGCACTTCTTGGCAACCAGCTTCCAGAAATCCTTCACGGTGAGGGTAGTGGCGATGCGTTCGATGGAGGAAGCATCGTAGAGGGTCCCACGCTCGAAATTCTTGAGGATGATCTGCTGTAGGCGGACCTCCGGGTCGGCGTAGCCTTCCAGGGAAAGGTAGTCGTCCAGAGTCAGCGTGAGCTTGCGAATGGATTCATCGGCCCCACGCCTGCGAGCGCGGACGATGGTGAGGACATTTTCCCGGAGAGCGTCCCAGAAGAAAGATTCGAGGGCGGTGCAGGCAACGACGACCGCCTGGCGTAAAAGGAAATTGATGCCGTCGGGCAGCAACAGGCTGTGCGGGATGGGCGCCGTGGCCTTGGCGACCAGGACGAGTTGGTCGTTTCGGGCATGGCGAAGGGCGGTTTGTTCGGGAAGGGCCAGGCACCGGCAGACTGCCAGGCGGAGAGATTTGTCTGCCTCTTCCTCATGCAGTTCGCGAAAGAGTTCGTGAAGTTGGAGCAGGTGCTCGGCGACCGAGAAATTCTGGATGGCAAGGTCGTAGGCGCGCATGGGTTACTCCAGAATCACCTTGCAGCCCTGGGCCAGGAGCTTCGCGAGCTTTTCGCGGAGGGCGGCAAGGGCGGCGTCAAGCTCCTGTTCCGTGGTGATTTTGCCAGTGATGTGCTGCGCGACCCGGAACCGTTCCACCCTCTCCTCCGGCTCGAGGAACTGCTGGAGGCGGCGGATGGCGTTGAGCGTGAGCACTTCGACCGCGGCAATGTCGCTCTCCATCTGAGAAACCGTCGCTCGGGTATTTCGACAGACGGTGGCGCCCGGCGGAAGATCGAGTTTGCCGCTGAAACGGGACTTGAGCGGCGCAAGCAGGCCTTCACGTTCCAGTTCCGTAACATCGGCGTCCTTGCAGATGGCGTCCCATTCGGGAAGCCCCTTCACCTGTTCGATGGCGGCCTCGTAAACCCTGTCGCGCTTTTCAGACGTGCTGCGGTAGAGCACCGCGTATTCGCCGGCCAGGGTCTCGGCGGCCTGGCGGATTCTCTCCAACTGCTCCAGCGCGTTGTCGGCGGCCAGCGCCTCCGTGAGGACCCCTGCGGTTCGTGCCAGTTCCGGGTCGGGTGAGTGGCCGGCAAGGACAGGCCATTGCTCACTCAAGACGCGCCGGGCTGTGTCGAGCGTCTGAAGGTTCGCCTCGGTGGCGAGCCCCTCCAGCGCGGTTGCTCTCTTGCGGCCCTCGAGATAGGACTTACCCTCGCCGGCGAGTGTCTTCACGCAATCGTCCGGGGCCATTTCGAGGATGCCCTCGATCCATTCGAGGTGCGCAGAAACCGCATCCGCGCCGGGCACCTTGAGCGCCTTGAGGCGGGCGGCCAGGGGGAGCAGTTTCTCGCGGTCGGCGGCGGCAACCTGGCGGAAGGCGTTGGCTATGTCGCCCTCTTCGATGTTCACGTCCCTGCCCGTGATTTCCTCATAAGCTTGGGCGGCTTTGGCGAGGATCTTGAGGTCTAGTGTCTCCCGGGGCGCAAACGAGGCCGCGCGGAAGGAGGGATTATTGACGAAGGGCGGCCGGCATGTGGGGTCGCTGTAGTTGCGGTATTTGCGGCCCTGGTGGGTGACCTCCACAGCCCCGCCGCGGAAAAGGACCGCCAGGCCCAGGCGAATGGAGTCGCGCTCCCAGCCGTAGCCGATGCCGCTGAAGTGGTTCTCGAGCATCTTGCCGGTGACCTTGTTGCCGTATGCATGCTCTTTCCGGAGATGATCGAGGATTTCGCGGCAGAGGTCGGCCCCGAGGTTGGGGACGTATTTGCCGCTCTGCTTGACCACAAGGCTGCGTTCGGGTTTCTCGCCATAGAAGACCTGGGGCAGCCCGTTCAGGTTGGCGGAGGTGAGGAGTTTCTCCGGTTCGTCGCCGTCGAGGGGCAGGACACCGATTTCGAGCCGCGGATAGAGCTGGGGAACCACGAGGTCGAACAGCTTGTGAAAGACATCGACGAAGGTCTTGCCGAGGGTAGCTGCATCGTGCTGAACCCCCTGGAAGAACCCGGTCCCGGCCTGAACGGCTTCGAGCATCTTCTTGCGGAGGTTACGGTAATGACCATCGCGGCGGTTCTTCTCCTCGGCCAGGCAGGACGATTCCTCGGGAGTCAGGCGCTGCTGGGAGGCGAGGCGCTCGTATTCGCCGACCATTTCACGCGAGCGAAAGACCTCGGCGGTGAGGGAATGGATTTCATCGGTCTGGGTGACGACCCAGAAGATGTCGTCGCGGTGGCTGTTGCTACCGTCGCGAGCCTCTCCGAGCCGCTCGGCGCGCAACTCCGGTGAATCTGCCAGCAGAAGGTTGAGCGGGATTTCACCGTCGGCCTCGACGGTGTCTCCTTCGACCACCAGCGTATTCTTGAACGTGCGGAGCTCCTGCCAGCGATAGGCGCGGAGCTTGGGGTCGGAGAAGATCTCCTTTAGGACTTCGCGCTTGATGCGGTTGCGGTCGGCCTCCCGGGGGTCGAGGCCATTGCGCCGCGTGTCCCAGGTCTTCTCCTGCACGGTCAGGAGCTTGTAGCCCTCCTCCGAATTCCGAATGACTTGGGCCTTTTCCAGCGCGGCGATGGCTTTCTCAACCTCGGGCAGAATGGAGTTGGAGGTGACGGACGGGTAAAGGACGACGGCCAGGTTGTGAGGAGTGCGCGGCAGGTCCTTGACCGGTTCGAGCAGCGCAACGGCTTTGGCGACCTTGAGGGCCATCTCCTGGCCGGGCAGGTTCTTGGCGACCTCGTCAATCTCGCGGCTCACCTCGCTGGGCAGCAGGTTGCCCAGGTAGAGCAACTCATAGACCTTGTTGAGCGTGACCAGGTTGCCGATATCGGCTTCGGCCAAGCGGGTGCGCGGGTTGATCATCAACTCCTGGGCCTGCTTGATGATCGTGCGATTGCTGCCGCCGACATGGCGATGCGCGCCGCGGCGGAGACGGAGGCTGGCGACAATGTCCACGCACAGCTCGATCTGGTAAGGCACGTAAGGGTAGAGCCTGACGAAGGTATCGGGGGTAGTGCTGGTGTCGCGGCTGGTGCGCTCGAGGGCGGCGAACTCCTTGAGCTGGCCTTCGTTTTCACCGTAAAGCCTGCTCAAGACAGCGGCAGCATCCGCTTTCTTTTCGAGGACACGCTTGGCGGTGATTTCGGCGATGTCCGACTGTTTCAAATCCACCGTGAGCCGGAACCGGTCCTGGAGGCGGGCGAGTTCGATTTTCTTGGAATCGAGCGCGTTAACCACCTCGTCGAGCTTTTCCTGGGAGGTGACGACCATCCAGCAGGGCGAGACGGCCTGCTTGTGCTCGACGCGGCTCTTGCTCTCGACGCCGAGGGCCTGAACGATGCCCATCAGGTCGAGCATCTTATCGATGCTCCGGGAAACGTATTGGCCGACCTCATTGATGATGAACACGATGGCGTGGCCCGGGCAACGGCGGGCGACGAGGTCGTAAGCGCGTTTGGCCAGCTTGTTGGGATCGATGTCCGCGCGGCCACGGCCGACGCTGTTCGCGTATGAATCGGCGGTAGGGTAGGTCTTTCGGCTGAGCTCATGAAGGACCTCGCTGGCCTCGTTGAGCGCCAGGCCCAACAGGCGGCGTTTTTCCCACGGCTCCCCATGGAGCTGCTGGAATTTCCTCTGGAAGGCGTCGAGCTTCCCGTCACCTTCGAGCGCGATCTCCAACTCGGCAAGGTCGAAGTCCTCGGCGTAGCCGAGCTCCCGCAGCAGAGCCTTATAAATGATCTCGGTCAGGCGCTCGTTGGCCAAGCGGACGCCGCGGTCCATGCTCACATCAAAAATGACCGCGCGAAAGGGGATGCGCGTGGTGATCGAGTCGAGAAACGCGGCGGGCCTCGGGTCTTGGAGCTTGGCTTTGAAGATCTCGGCCGCTGTCTTGGGGCCGACCTTTCTCGCGGCAACGGTGTAACCGAGAACCTTGGCGAAGAGGGACTTGCCGGAGCCAAAAAAGCCGGACACCCAGATGCCGATGCCCTCGCGCGGATTGGCGGGTCCAGAGGCGATTTCGTCGTAAACTCGGGTGTATTGCTCGCGGAGATAGTCCGTCGGGATGTATTCCTCCAGCTCAACCAGGACGGCCTTCTCGTCGGCCTGCTCGACCTTGATGACCTCCTCGATGGTGCGATCAATCGGTTTTGAGAAGATCTCGCGAATCTTTTTCATGGTTGGACTCCGTAAATTTTCACCCGGTAGTTGTAAACACCCTGGCTGGTGTCCGCCGGCAGGTCATAAAAACTGAGATCGGTGGCATGCTGGGCCGAGCCCGGGTAGAAGAAGATAATGGGGACCATGGTCCGGCGGTGCAGGTCATTCAGGAGGGCCGAAGAGCGGAAAATGCCGGGCGCCAAGGCCCCGGCGCGCACGAGGAAGACCATGTCTTTGGCGGGGGACAGGCCGTTCATGGCGGCCAGGACTTCATCGGCAATCGGGCGAAAGTGCGGGCTGGACAGGATGCTGTGGAGGTGCTTCTGAGCGGCTTCGAATCCGCGTTTTTGCTCGACTTTGTGGAGTTCGGCGAGCTCCTTGGGTCCGGAAACGACATTCCAAACCAACCGGGCGAGGGAAATGAATCGAACCTGTTTTCCGTGGTTTTGCTCAAGGCCAAACGCGAAAAGCCGGAGTTGCTTTCGCAACTCGAACTCTTCCGCGGGATCGTAACGGAAGATGGCGAACGGAAGATCGTGGTAAGCGCCAATCCGCAACGGAGTGGCCACCAGGTCCTCTTCGAGCGTCCTGAGAAATAGATGCCTCGTTCTCGGCACACATCAGTGTATTGCCCGTGTGCTGAATTCGGACGCGCACACTCTCCAGGCGCTCGGCCGCAATGCAAGTGGTGCCCGCAGAGTCACCAAATATAAGATGAACGCCCTCACCTTCGAAAGCCTGCGCATCGCCCTTGACGACAGCGGCGCGCGCGTTCGCATCGAAGATGAAATCCCTCTTGCCGTGCCATTCATCAAAGGCATACGCATGTCCGGCGGATTTTTGGATAGGCAATGTATCCACTTCGGACCGAATCTCAACTGCATCATTGGCGGTCGCGGCACCGGCAGGTCTTTAACCTTCGAAGCGATCCGCTGTCTGACTGGGCACCCGAGCCAAACAATCGTCATCGATTCAGATGTGTGGCCTGATCAGGTGGATCTCCTCGTTGAAGACCAAGCTGGTCAGATACACCATGTCACTCGCGCACGCGGCGGCGAAGTAGAAAGCGCCGACGATCCTTTTGAAGGTCCGGCTTCTTTTCCCCTGGAATGCTACGGCCAGGGTGAGACGCAGCAGATCAGCCAGCGAGCTCAGACGGATCCTTCAGCGCTTCTCGATTATCTTGATCGCTTCATCGACGTTCGAGTGGAAGCGGCTCGCGATGGAGAGTTGCGGCAAAAGCTTCTCGACCTGCAGTCGAAAATTGAGGAAGCTGTCCGGAAGGTCGAACTCATTCCACAATTTGAACGTTCTCTTGCTCTCGCGCAGTCCCAAATTCAGGCCCTGGAGAAGGCCAAGGCGAAGGATATTATAGGACTTCAAAGAAAGGTCGAGGAGGAACGTCAGGTTCGGCAGGTGATTTCGACGGCTGCCCAAGGAATATCACGCGGCACGTCCCAGCAGGATATCAAGGACAACATTAGCACCCTTAGGACGGCTGCTGACCCTAAGGCGCTCGTTGTCGGCAGCGCTGAATTCTCTGTAATCTCTACCCAAGCTGGCGTCTTCGAAAATGCTATTGCGGCCTTGGAGAGCGCCGCGCAAGGCAATGTGGCAAAGCTCTGTGCCGTCATCAATGCTCAGCTTTCGGCTTGGAAGACTAAGGAACAAACCATTGTTAAGCAGATCGAGGATAAGAAGCGCGAACTCAAGGCACAGGGCATCCGGGTGGACATGGCCTACATACAAAAACTTGCTACGGATGAGGCCAGGTTTAAACAGGACGTGAAAAATCTCAAATCGTGGAAACCCCATCTTGAGGGTCTCTGGAAGGAGCGAAAAGAGGCTTTAAAAGAGCGCTGGGGGATACGTGCGCGCATTGCCATGAAGAGGGCCGCTTTCGGCCACAAGGCCAGTAGCGCCTTGCGTGCTGCGCTTGCAGGTATGAACGTGACCCTGAAGTTCGACGAAAACGGATACTCATCTGGGGCCAATGAGATCATCGTTGAAGCAATGGGATGGCGCACGTTACAGGTGCCGCGCGCGGCCGCTCTGACGGAAACACTCACGCTTCCAAAACTACTCGATGCGATCGCACGCAAAGACACCGCACCCCTGCAGGCGCTGACGACAGATGAAGGTGTCAATATTTTCAATAAAGCGGACGCGGTAGGCGTCTTCGAAAAACTCTCGCCAGATCCGGTTCGCTTCAGGCTTGAGCGGGCGGAGGTGTTTGACCGTCCCCGGCTCACGGTGACCAAGCTCGTAACAAATGGAACTGGGAAAAAGCACCCGAGGACGCGAGAATCCCGCCAGCTATCGCTCGGCCAACAACAATCCGTTCTGCTCGCCGTCATGCTCTCTGCTGACAGTAACGACCCGCTCATTATTGACCAGCCGGAGGATAATCTCGACGGCGAATTCATCTACCAGAGTGTCATACCAGTCCTGCGCAGAGCCAAAGAGCGGCGTCAGGTCATTGTCGTTACACACAACGCAAACATCGCGGTGCTCGGCGATGCCGAGCAAATTGTCGTTTTGCGCGCGTCGAATGAACAAGGGATTATCGTGTCGAGAGGCTCAATTGATGATCCGGAAACGCGAGAGGCTGCGTGCGCACTTCTGGAAGGATCACGCGAAGCATTCCAACGCCGAGCGCGCATCTATGGTGTTCCGCACGTCTGACGCACAATGGCGGCGGCGTGCAAAAAGGGCCGGTGGCGTTGAGGGCGCACGCAACCAGATATCCATGCCTTTCATGAATATTGGATGCGTCATGTGGACGAGGGTGATGCAGGCGATGGGACCCTTGCCGGGGCGTCGTTGGAGGGTGGGGCTACCGCCGCCGAGCCGCGCAAGCCATGTGCAAAGCCCCGACTTTGCCCTGCCACTGGCCCCATGAAAAGACGCCATGCTCGGAACCCAAAATCTGCCGCTGTTCATCGTCAGTGGCCTCCTGTTGAACCTCAAGCCCGGCCCGGATAACCGAGGCCGCGCCAACCCGTCCGCGAAAGAGAAAAGTGGATTTCGGTGTTAGGGCGATTTGAAACGCAACACAGGAAATCTGGGTTGCAGCCCTTTGAAGCCGGCAAGCGCCAGGATCATGTAACCGTAGAAGCGGCTGAGAAAAGTGAGATCTTCGAGCGATTGACGCCATTCCGGTTTGGAGAATAAGCCTCCGGGGTGGGTGATCCAATCTGGATGCGCGTTGCGGTGACGTAGGCGGTTTCGCACAACCAGTGCTTTTTCGCAAGCTGGTTCCCAGGCTGCATCGAGGTGGGCCTGGCGGAATGATGCGAGACTCTGCTTAATCTTCCACGAGTAATCGCCGGACGCAAAAGGATGATTGTCCAGGGTGCGCAGCACGGCTTCCAGAGTGGTCCCGGCGAGCAGTTCTCGTGCTTCCCACGTTTCTTGTTGGGAAGCCTCCGCGAGGCGTCGGAAAATGGACCAACAGATTTCAGCGTGCGGGTTGTGGCCCGCGAAAAACCGAGTGAGCTGGATGAAGGCGGTCCGGTTGAACTTCCATTGATCGGGGGGATCGAAGTCCGTAAGGGGCTTGTGAAAATGGCTCAGGGTGTGGACCTCCTTTCTTCGTCTCAACTCGGTGATCTCCATAGCACCGCGCCCGACTGAAGTCTTAACGGTCCAGATGGTCTGAGCAAACAGGATCGACAGTGCCCTCCGTGCCCCCTCTGCCCAACGCCAAGCGGTCGTCTTCGTGGCGGCACTCCTGGGGAGTGCCCAGCTCACTTCGAACAAGTCTTCCGCTGTCTTGCGACCCCAAACCGAGAAGCCGTCCGCCTCCTCGAAGCAGAGACCGCCTCGGTTGTGGCATTCGATGGTCTGGCCGTTGAGTGTGGTCTCGGTCCTTAGCGTGTCTGGAAATTCAGGGTCTGTCTTCGTCACGAATATCGCGGAGCCAGACCAGGTTTTGTGCTCCTGCCCCCTGTTGGCAAGGGCGGGAAAGTGCGTGATGCTTCGGCAAGGATGCGTGCCCGGTTGCGGTGGGCAGGGTAGTCTTGCTGCCAGATTATGGCAGCGACGAGAGCAGCGTCGTCCGACCCCGCCTTGGCGGTCGGCTTGGCACGGGTGCAACCGGCCCTGGCGGCCTGGCGGCAGCGGCGACGGCACCGAGAAGCTATTCCTGAGAACTTGTGGCGGCTGATTGTGCCCTTGGCCCAGTCACACGGCGTGAGTCCGGTGGCCCGAGCACTCCGTCTCAATTACACCGCGCTGCGGCAGCGCACTCTGGCCGGGAGGGCACCGGTGCTGGCGGGCAACCCATCTGCTGGGTTCGTGGAGGTGGCGGTGCCTCCGTGGCCAGGCGGGGCGCCGTGGAGCATTGAACTGGAGGATCACCGCGGCGCCAAAATGACGGTGCGCCTGGCTTGCGGTGATGCTGCCACCGTGCTGGCCTTGGCCCAAGGGCTGTGGAGGCAGCGGCCGTGATCCAACTGACCCCGCAAATGCGTTTGCTGCTGGCGGTCGAGCCGGTGGACTTTCGCAAGGGCATCGATGGGCTGGTGGCGGTCTGCCGCCAAAGGCTCGCCGCCGATCCTTTAGCGGGCGGGTGGTTCGTCTTTTCAAATCGACGGCGCCAAGCCCTTAAACTGCTGGTGTGTGACGGCCAGGGATTTTGGCTGTGCCAGAAGCGACTCTCGCAGGGGCGCTTTAATTGGTGGCCCAGCCCCAGCCAGCAAGCGACGTTGGGTCTGGATGTGCATCAACTGCAGTTGTTGCTGTGGAATGGCAATCCCAGCCAGGCCCAAGCGGCGCCGATGTGGCGTCCGATTGCGCCGACGGCTTAAATGCGCCGGCCGCACAAAGATCGCACAACGCCCTTGCGTTCCAGATCCTGAGCGCGTATTCTGGCGCCCGTGCAGAGCGCATTTCGTTATCGCGGGCGCGACTACAGTGCCGCCGAGATTGAATCGATCCGGCAGTTAGTCGCCGCCCATCGGGGTTTGAGCCGGCGGCGGCTCTCGGCCAAGCTATGCGAGGCCTGGAACTGGGTGCAGCCCAATGGCCAGCCGCGCGACATGGTCGCCCGGAGCCTGATGCTGGAGCTACACCGGGCGGGCCACCTGCAACTGCCGGCCAAGCGGATGTCGCCGCCCAACAATGCGACGGCTCATTGGCGGCCGGTCTCGCCCGAACTGGAATTGCCGCTGGAGCCCGCGCCGCTGGAATGTTCTCTGGGCCAGTTGGGCCCTTGGAAATCCGGCAAGTGCGCCGCACGGCTGAGGAGGGACTTTTTGACCGGCTACTCCAAAGCCACCATTACCTGGGATATACTCGGCCCGTCGGGGAACATCTCAAACCCTGACCTCCACGCGTAAAATATACACTACAAATTGTTGAGGGACTCTCCACCCTCAATTTACGCTGATTTTACAGGGTTCCCAAGCGTTTTTCTTTTTTTCAGAAAATGCTTGCGCTACTCATCCGTAGTGGTTATATTATTCACTACATGAGCTTTATACGCAAGATCAAAAAGGGCGACAAAACCTACCTCGCCGAGGTGGAAAGCTGCCGGGTCGGAAACAAGGTCGTGCAGCGTTTCATCCGCTATGTCGGCAAGCAAAGCGATGGTCGCACCGTCCTCTCTGCCTCCATGTCGGACGTCGAGGTCGAACAGGTCAAACTTTACGGTCCACTCTTGGTGCTGCACCAGTTGGCCACCGAAATCCAATTGCCCGACCTCTTGGGAGCCTATGGCCGGGAAATCCTCAGCCTGGTGTACGCCCACTGCCTGGACTACCGGAGCCTTAACCACATGCCCACTTGGTTCGAGCGTACTGACCTGAACTTCCTCTTGAACCTCGAGGGGTTGACCGAGCGGCGCTTGGTCGGTGCCTTGGACAGTTTGGAAGCTTTGGACGCCCAAGCCTGGCAGAAGCGCCCCTTTGAGGGCGTTTGCCGCCAGTACCGGCTGCGGCCCGCCGGGGTGATCTATGATGTCACCAACACCTATCTCTATGGCCGCCACTGTCCCCTGGCCAAGCCCGGCAAGGACAAGGAAGAGGTCAAAGGCCGGCCCCTGATTCAAATTGGTTTAGGGGTGACGCAGGAAGAAGGTTTGCCCCTCTTCCACCGGGTTTTTGACGGCAATGTGCATGACGCTCGCACCTTGCAGGACTTGGTCACCCTGTTCGCTCGTTACCAGCTTGACCCCGGGCTGTTCATCTACGACCGAGGGATCGTTTCCGGTCGAAACCTCAACGATATCAAGCGTTTGCACTGGGATACCCTGTGCGCGGTGCCCCTCAATCTCGCGTTGAAGAAGTTCTGGCGCCCGTGGGCCAATCCCCAGCAACTCATGCAATTGCCTTATCGCCACCGGGTCGGTCAGACCGTCTTCTATACCTGCCTTCGCCCCTATCAACTGGACGGGGTGCGCGGCCAGTTGGCCCTTTGCTTTAACGAACGCTTGCAGCGAGATGCGCGTGAGTCGCGCCGCGATGAGATTCTGTACGCCCAAAAGCTTCTCGCCCAAAACAAGTCTATCAAGCCCGGACTGGATCGCCTTTTTGATGGCCGAGGCCGTCTGCTCTCAGGCAAACTGGCTGCGGTCGAGGAGTTCGATGGGTACTCCTGCATCTTTTGCACTCGCTCATTGCCCCAAGACAAAATGCTCTCGCTCTATTTCGACAAAGACATTGTTGAAAAGGCGTTCCGCAGTCTCAAAGGCATCACTCAGTTACGTCCGATTCGCCACTGGCTGGCCGAGCGAGTCCACGCTCACGTTTTTGTCTGCTATCTCGCCTACTTGCTGTTGTCTTTACTCCAATACCGCCTGCGCACCACGGATTTCACTGCCGAAAGTGCTTTGCTGGAGCTGGCGACCATGTACAAAGTTCTACCTGCGCGATTCAAAGCATCTGTTCAAGCTCTCGCGCGTGGTCACACTCAGCAGACGCCAGGAGGCCATTCTCAAGGCCATCAACCCCAGACTTCTAAAGCAAGATGACTAATGTAGTGTATACTTTTGGCGTGGAATTCAGGTCGGGTATTGGCCGGTGCCCAGGATGTCGGCGATCATGAGCCGCCCTCCCGGACGCAACACCCGAACGGCTTCCTCGATGACCTTCTCCCTGCCAGGTTGACCTTTGACGTTGTGGACGGCGACGTTCGAGACGACCAGGTTGAAGCTGCCGTTGGCGAAGGGCAGCGCAGTCATGTCGGCAGTGTGAACCTCCACACGGTCTGCGACTCCCTCGGCGATGGCATTGCGGAGCGTAGCCTCGGCAGCGTTGCCCGACTGGTCCTCCTTCCTCCAGAGATCCACGCCGACTGCCCGGCCTGTAGTCAAGTGCTGCGCCGCCAGCAGCAGCACCGCCCCACGGCCACATCCCAAATCCAGAATACGCTCGTCTCCCCGCAGGTTGACTTGGCGGAACAACTCCGCCCATACAACGAACTTCCCCCGACGCGAGGCGTAAAGGCCAAAGGCGGCGCAGCCCATCACGAGGACCGCCACCAGGAACGCCCACAGGGTCTTTGAGATGAATCCGCTTACGAGATTAGCCAGAATCACCGCGACCGGGATGGGCAAGAGATACGGCGCGTTCGATCCCATACGCGCCCTTCCGCCGAGCCAGCGGAACGGGCACAGCACCTGAATCAGTCGGACGGTCCCTTTGCACGGGGGGAACACGTTACCACGAGCCTGATGTTCCATCAACGATGAGCGGCACCTTGTCTGGGCTGAATCATGTCGGCGACAGTGCAGGTCGGCCGTGAACAATTCCGCCGCAGGCCAAACCGGTTAAGTGCTCGGCAAGCCCTGGGTCATAGCGTCATCCTGAAACTCCCCCACAACTCCCAGCAGGTCCTCTGGGAGGAGCCGGGCTTGCTTGCAGACGGCCCTGATGCACAATTGCCGTGGGTCCGCGAATTTGATCCACATCGTTTAATTTCGGAACGCTTGACACCAAAGAATCAGGCTCCAAGTTCGGGCCAACAAAACGTGAACGACTTACGCCGCGAAGTGAAAAAACGCCGCCGGGAGGATCTCCTCGAACGGGTTCGAGGCGCTCGCCAGCGGGAGTTGACCGCACGCCACTTGTTGCTCCATCTGGACGAAGTTCCCAAGGCTACGCCGGAGGGACGTGCTGCCCTGGATGAGTATGTTGACCGGGCCGGTCGGAGAAGCCTCTACGGCCATGAACGTCGGATGTATCGGATTCTGCGCAGGGCGGGGGGGAAATACTTAGCGGGAAGATGAGAGGGCGAGAAGCACCACGAACGCCTATCGAGTTCGCCACCACAGTTGCGGTCTTTCGATCTGATGGGCTTTTCCGCCGGGCTGCTGAACCGGGCGGCAAGTCAGAATCGCCGCCTTCTTGCTTTCCTCGGGCCATTAGAGGGAGGTGGAGAGAATTTGTCATGAGCGGACACGGCTGGTTTTTGCGGCTGAGTCCTGCCGGCCGGCAACAAAAACGTCCTCGACAGATGGCGTTGGCACGCAGATTATGTCCTCACCGGCAAGAGACTTTGGTGGCAAACTGCAGATCGCTCAGCATGCCTGCTGAAAACAACAATTTGAAAGACCGCGCCGGCTCTGCTCACGCGCGGCATGGCCGACCAGGAAACCGAGGCAGCCATGACGGCTGTTCACCGGCGTCCCAACAAGGGTGCGGGCACGGGCAGCACCATTCATCGTGATGAGCTACGTTGTCGTCGATGTTGAATCTGATGGGCCGATTCCTGCGGAGTTTTCCATGGTGTGCTTCGGCGCTGTGATTTTCGATGACCAACTCGACAAGACCTTTTATGCCAGGACACGCCCCATTTCGGACCGGTTCGTTCCCGGGGCTTTGGCTGTGAGCGGCTTCTCCCGCGAACAGCACCTGAGCTTCGAGGACCCGAAAACTGTGATGGAGAGGTTTGCGGTGTGGCTCGAGGAGCGCACCAAAGGCCATCCGGTTTTCGTGTCAGAACAACGTCGCCTTCGACTGGCAGTTCATCAATTATTATTTCCATCGCTTTCTCGGACAAAACCCGTTCGGATTCTCGGGCCGGCGGATCGGTGATCTCTACGCCGGCCTGGTCAAGGACGCGTCCAAAGCGATCGAGTGGAAGAAGTATCGAGTCACTGCGCACACCCACGATCCTGTGGATGATGCGAGGGGCAATGCCGAAGCTTTGAAGAAGTTCAGGGAACTTGGTCTCGAGATATGAGGCTGCACCGATTATGAAAGCGCGTTTATTTCTCAGCGTGGCCGCGTTGGTCGTGGCTAACGGCTCATCCGCGACCGACCAGTCCAAAATGTCCGCGGGCGCGGAGAACAGCGCGAAGCGCTTGCGGGACGACATCGCATCGGAACTCAAGGCGCTTCCGGATCACCCGTGGGCCTCAGAGCAAACGGTTTATTGGTGAGCGGTGGACATATCACCAAATCCGGATATTTGGATTTAAGATACACACACCCCTAAAAATATAAGTGGACACAATTAGTGGGCTTGTGCTAAACTACATGCGTTCGATGAAAACCTGTATGAACATATCAGCAACGATTTGGCCCGCGAGGTCGCTCCAAAGAGCGACACGTCGTGAATGGCCATTCGGAGGCTGTGTGTTCAGCCTCGGTCTATCCTTAGGCCTGAAACATCAGGCCGGTTACAATCCGGATAGGCTCTTGGTAGGCAGGTGAAGCGAGCAAAGGCTCCAAAGGATTTTCCAACCCTGCTTACCGTAACGGAAGCCAGAACTCCTGACATAGCCTCATAGTTTTCGCCATTTCTGGGCATTTTCTGGGCGGACAATACTGGCGGGGGGGGGAACCCAAAACTGTCCGCTTTTTTGACCGCCGGGCTAACATCGGCGCGTATGGCCAATACCCTATGCGACGACCTCTTTCCAGAGGCGCGAAACCCACAAGGCACCCATGTCATCAACGAGCGATGCCTGCTGCTGACGCAGGAAGGTCACCGCCTTGTGCTCGTGTCAGGAATGCCCCTGGCACAGTATGCGGTGGGCGACCGCATGTCCGAAGCCCACGCCATGGTGAGCCTGATCAATGTAGGTTGGGCGGATCAGAACGACGTGGCCAGAGCCTTTGGTTACTCGGTCCGCACGGTGCGGCGCTGTCAACAACGCTTCGAGGGGGGCGGCTTGGCTGCACTGGGACGCCCCCGCGGTTATCCGCAGGGGCGTGCCCGCCTGGCGGCCTCTCGGCGAGGCTGGGTCCAACGGCTCAAGGCCCAAGGCCGCTCGCACTACGAGATCGCGCGGCGGCTTGGGGTCAGTGTGCAAGCCGTCCGCAAAACCGTGCGACGTTTAGGCTGGAAGCCCGCACGGATGGTCGTTCAGACCGAACTGCCTCTTGAGCCGCGGACGACCACCGCTGCGAACCAGCCCCCCGTGGAGACCCCTTCATCGACTCATTCACCCGCATCTGGGGGGAACCCAAAACTGTCCGCTTTTTGTGCATCCGTGGCGCCGAGCCCACTGCCGCGCAGCCTCGACACCGACCCGGCTCATCGCTGGACCGATCGGTTGCTGGCACGCCTGGGATTGCTGGAAGATGCAGCCCCGTTGTTCGGGTGCGCCGCCGCCGTGCCGTGCGTCGGCGTGCTCTTGGCCTTGCCGGCGTTGGTGGCCAGCGGCGTTTTCGACTGTGCTCAGAGGATCTACGGCAGCCTGGGGCCAGCCTTCTATGGATTGCGCACCAGCTTGCTCACACTCTTGCTCATGGCGCTGTGGCGCATCAAGCGACCGGAGGGCCTCAAGGAACACTCCCCTCAAGACTTGGGGCGTGTGCTGGGCTTGGACCGGGCGCCCGAAGTCAAAACGCTGCGGCGGAAACTGGCCTGCCTGGCGGCCACCGGACGCGCCGCGCAGTTTGGCCTGGCTCTGGCCCAGCAACGGGTCGCCTTGCGCGGAGCCGCCTTGGGTTTCCTCTACGTGGATGGCCACGTGCGGGTTTACCACGGCAAGCACCGTCTGCCCAAGGCCCACGTGGCTCAGATGCGCCTCTCGGTGCCGGCCACTTCGGACTATTGGGTCAACGACACGTGCGGCGATCCGCTCTTTGTCGTCACGGCACAGGCTAACGCCGGCTTGGTCAAGATGCTGCCCGGCATCCTGGAGCAGGTGCGCAGCTTGGTGGGCAAACGACGCATCACCGTAGCCTTTGATCGCGGCGGCTACAGTCCCAAGCTCTTCCTCCAAATCCTGGCCGCGGGCTTTGACGTGCTGACGTACCGCAAAGGGCGCTGCCGCCGCGTCCCCCGCAAGCGCTTCCGGCCATGTCGCACCCGTTGTGAGGGACGGACCTTCCTCTACGTCCTGGCCGACCAGGAGGTGCGCTTGCTCAAGGGCAAGCTGCGCATGCGGCAGGTCACCCGCCTGAGGGACAACGGGCACCAAACCCCCGTCCTGACCTCGCGCCGGGATCTGTGCGCTGCCCAAGTCGCCTATCACATGTTTGATCGCTGGCGACAAGAGAATTTCCTGAAATACCTGTGCGACGAATACGCGTTGGACGCGTTAGTCGAATATGCCGCGGTGCCTGATGATCCCACTCGTGAGGTTCCCAACCCGGTCTGGGCGGCCGTGGACGCCCAATTGCGCCAGGCGTATGCCCAACTGGCTCGGCTGCAGGCCGAATATGGCCTGGAGGCGCTGGTCAACCTGGAGCAGCAGCAGCAGACCATGCGCGGCTTCAAGATCGCGCAGGGCAAGCTCGGCCAGCAAATCGACACTGCTTGGCAGCGTGTAGCGCGACTGGAGAAACGCCGTGCCGCCGTGCCCCGGCGAGTGCCGATCCAAAGCATCACCAAAGAGCCCGTGGTGAAACTGGCTCCAGAACGCAAACATCTAACCAATGTGATTAAGATCGTGGCTTACCAAGCCGAGAGCGATTTGCTGAGATTAGTCGCGCCCTACTATCGGAGGGTGGGCGACGAAGGTCGAACTCTGATCCAATCGGCTTTGGCCAGCGCGGCGGATCTCGAAGTCACCCAAACGGAGTTGCGGGTGAGCTTGGCTGCGCTAAGTTCGCCGCACCGCACGCGGGCGATTGCCGCGCTTTGCGAGGAACTCAACCGGACCAATACCCTCTTTCCAGGTTCGCGCTTGCGCCTGCGCTACACAATTCGGGAAGCGCCGTGAGGCAAAAAGCGGACATTTTGTTTGACGGCTATGTCAGGAGTTCTGGAAGCAGGGTTTTTTATTGTTCCTGCACGACTGAGAAAGTGAACTTGACAACGAAAGGCAAAGCACTGTGAGAAGAAGCATACGGACGTTCTTGATGATGTCGCCTGGCACAAAACACAAGAAGGCGCGGGAGAGCCGAGGTTCTCCACCGGTGGGCTTTGCCCACAGGTCGCCAAAAAGCGCGCCGAGTGAGTTAAGCCGGATTTTACAATCTGAGGGCTTCGCAGGAGGTGTGCCCCAAAACACCGAAAGAACCACCGTGAAACCGTGGGTTGGTATCGCAAGATAGCAAGAGGTGTTTGTTCTTTGTTGAAATGGCATGGGCCGGGAGCAGCAACGCTCCCGGCCCTCTCAATTTCCGCGGTTGTGATCTAACAGCAGAATGCCTCCCCCCCACGGAGGAAGTCCGGGTGCAATTCCCGGCGGCCGCACCAACTTCGTTCGGAATGCGCTTTCGATTCTCACGTCGCCTGCGTTCCGAAAATACAATGCAAAAAAAGTCGCGCACCAGCTTGTGCAGCCGGGTCTCCAAAACTCAGCTTGCCTGGGGCAGCACCAGGGCGACTTGCCAATCTTCTCGATTTCTGGGGGCGTGGCAGAAAAGTGATGCGCCTGCCCTGCAAGCAGGCATAAGCGGGAGCGTTACCCGCCGTCCTCCACCAGCCTTCGCCCGCTGCACCGCGGCGGGCGGAGGCTGCCCACCGTCGCTTTAGCGAAGGTGGGCTCTGGCTTTGGCTCCGCCGGGCTAGGGCTTGGCAGGCCAATTCATTGCGGGGAGAATGAGATTCAGGCGAGCCTCATAAGCTCAGCCTCCGTGGGCGCAACTCCCACCCCCGCTACCAGATCTCTGGGAAGTGATCCGGCTGCCCGACTGTAAATCGGGTGTCGTTAAACGAAGCTGGAAGCGACGAGCTGGAGCGTTACCAGCACTTCCCACCGGCCTTCGCCGTCCGCGTGTCGGATGGCGAAGGGTGCCTGCCGTAGCCTTAGCGAAGGCGGGCTCCCGTTTAGGTCTGCGGCTACGGCTCGGCAGGCCATTTCGGACTCGTAGCTCAAGAAGCAGAGCGCCCCGTTGTCTGCGGGAGGGTTGAGGGTGCAATTCCCTTCGGGTCCGCCAATCAGCGCGTAGCGTAGCAGCCAACGCACTCGGCCTGGGACCGAGGGATCGCAGGTGCAACTCCTGTCGCGCTGACCATTTCGAATGCTGCCGTGGCCGAACACATGAGGCACCCGCCTTCTAAGCGGAACGATGCAGGTGGAAGTCCTGCCGGCAGTGCCATTGCCAGGTGGTGTCAAAGTAGCACGACGGTTTGTTAAACCGCACGGTGTTGGTGCGAGTCCAACCCTGGCAGCCAATTTCAGGGTGTAATGCCAGCAGTCGCCACGCGTCGGGAGTTCGGAACCAGGAGGCCGCGGGGGTGAACCTTGCCACCCTGACATTTTATGGAAGGCAGGCAGATATAAGCTGGCTGCACCTGTCCCGAAAACAGGATCGGCATTGCCGAGGTCGGAGCGTTACCGACGCCTTCCGCCATCGTCCTGTAGCTCAAGAGCAGAGCACCCGGTCGATAACCGGGCGACGCAGGAGCATTACCTGCCGGGACGACCAGCCTTCGCTAAAGCTACGGCGTGGCAGGCCAGCCTTCGCTAAAGCTACGGCGTGGCAGGCCAGCCTTCGCCTGCGGCTACGGCTCGGCAGGCCATTCCTCCGAGTAGCTGAGGCAGCTTAGCGCCTCCCTGAAGAGGAGGAGACGTTGGCGCGATACCAACCTCGGGGACCATTTAAATGCAGAGTGCGGAGTGCAGAATGCAGAATCCGTTTAATTACGGCGGCAGTCTCTTCCGCATTCTGCACTCTGCATTCTTAACTCATGACTCAAAAGGTCCCGCTTTGCGGGCACGAAAGGAAACATGACCACCCTGACCGAAATTCAGGTGCGCCTTTTCGCCTCGGCCCAAAGCTGGATCGAAGGCGAAGCGGTGCGCCAACTCTACGCCACCACGAAGCTTGCTGGTGTCCGCCGTGCAGTGGGCTTCCCGGATTTGCATCCCGGCAAAGGCACCCCAGTCGGCGCCGCGTTCGTAACCGAGGGTGAGATTTACCCGCACGTCATTGGCGGGGACATCGGCTGCGGCATGGCGTTGTTCGCCACCGACCTTGTGCGTCGCGATGCCAAGCTCGACCGATGGGCCACGCTGCGCTTCGACCTCGAACACCCGTGGGCGGAATCCGTCAGCGACTTCCTCGCTGAACGACGGCTCGATTCCACGGAATTTGATTCGGCGTTGGGCACGATCGGCGGGGGAAATCACTTCGCCGAGTTGCAGGCGGTCGAAAAAGTCCTCGACCCTGACGAATTCAAGAAATTCGGGTTGGGCAAGCAGCAACTCGTGGTGCTGGTTCACAGCGGCTCGCGCGGATTGGGCGAATCCGTCCTCCGCCAGCATGCGGACCAACACTTCGCGAACGGCGTGGAGGCGGACTCGTTCGCGGCGGGGGAATACCTCCGCGGTCACGACTTCGCCATGCGCTGGGCCAAAGCCAACCGCGAAGTCATCGCCCGTCGCTTTGTCGCGGCGCTCGGGGCCGAGACAGAGTGCCTTTGGGACGGTTGCCACAACAGCATCACCCGTCACGAAAGCGCCGGTGAAACTGTCTGGGTGCATCGCAAAGGCGCTGTCGTTGGCGAGGATGACCCGGTGGTTATCTCCGGATCGCGCGGGGCTTTGAGCTACCTCGTGAAGCCAATCGGCGATGGCGAAAGCCGCGCCTGGTCGCTCGCTCACGGGGCCGGCCGCAAATGGGCTCGGAGCGCAGCCCGCTTGCGCATGCGCGAGCGTTTCGGCCTGCATCAGTTGGTGCAGACGCCGCTGGGGAGCCGGGTGGTTTGCGAAGAGCGCGACCTGCTCTACGAAGAGGCGCCTGGCGCCTACAAAAACATCGAGGCAGTGATCCAGGACCTCGTGGATGCCGGGCTTGTCTCCGTCATCGCGACATTGCGACCACTCCTCACTTACAAGACGCGCAAGTTTCACCGCTGACGCGTCCTCATATCGCCACGGAGGAACTGAGCCCGCGGAGTTAACGCCTGCCGGAGAGCAGCGACTCTGCGTGCTCATCCTTTGCGGCGAACGCTTTTCGTCCGTGAATGCAAAGCAGCTCGAGCAGCCGGCCCTTCAAGCCGGGCGTAGTCGGTGCAAGTCCGACCACGGATGCCATTTGTCCGCGTAGCTCAGTTAGATCAGAGCGCCACTGTGCGAAGGTGGAGGTCGCAGGTGCGATTCCTGCCGCGGACGCCATTTTGCCCCTGTGCCTCAGCAGCAACAGGGCGAGTTTCGTAAACTCGTATTCGTCGGTGCGAGTCCGACCAGGGGCTCCAGCCTTCGCCTGTCGGCTACGGCACGGCAGGCCAGCCTTCGCCTGTCGGCTACGGCACGGCAGGCCAGCCTTCGCCTGTCGGCTACGGCACGGCAGGCCAGCCTTCGCCTGTCGGCTACGGCACGGCAGGCCAGCCTTCGCCTGTCGGCTACGGCACGGCAGGCCAGCCTTCGCCTGTCGGCTACGGCACGGCAGGCCAGCCTTCGCCTGCCTGGCTACGGTTCGGCAGGCCATTTTATGGTGATCATGATGTAACAGCAGCATCACGCCCCGTGAAGGCGTTTGTGCCGGTGCGAGTCCGGTTGGTCACCCCATTTTCGATTTGGATCAAGCCAGCAGCCATCCAGCAATTCGCTGGAATGGTCCTGCGAATGGGCTGATCCATCGCGGTTCGAATCCGCACGTTGGCTGAAAACCAACTCCATTGGTTGGACACGGGAGGAATCCCGCCACGGCTCGGAGCAGTGAGACCAGCGCGAGAGCGCAGCTCGAAGGCGGCTTTGCGAGAATTGCCTCTGCGCGATTCTTCCGCCGCTGGATGGTGGTCTCCTGCTCCGGGCTTTCAATTCGGAACCAGAAAGGAGAATAGACATGAACTACAACATTCTCATCGTAATCCTCATGGCCATTCTCGGCGGCGTCATTGTTGCCGCCGTCGCGAGGGAATTTCGTTACGCCTTCCTCGTGCCGGAAGGCTGCGCCGGCCTGCTCTATCACAAGGGCAGGTTCGTCGAAGTCCTCGTGGCCGGCCGACACATTCGCTGGGGCCGGCACTTCACACTGGGCGCACAGGACCTGCGCAAGGGCGCGCTGCTCGTGGCGGGACAGGAAGTCCTCACTGCTGACAACGTCGGCCTGAAGATGAGCCTGCTCGTCATCTACCAGATGGCCGACCCGGCCAAGGCTGCGCACGAAACGCAGAACTGGCAGTGCGACCTATACAACAGCGCCCAGCTCGCATTGCGCGCGGTCGTAAACAGAGTCGCCGTCGAAGCGCTGCTCAATGAGCGGCTCGAACTCGGAGCGCAACTGCTGGCGCGCGTGCAGCGGGACTCCGCGAAGATCGGCATCAACGTTCTCGCTGTCGAAGTGAAGGATGTGATGTTCCCGGCCGAGCTGAAGCGTGCGTTCGCCGATGTGCTGAAGGCAAAGCAGGAAGGCCAGGCCGCACTCGAACGCGCCCGGGGTGAAAGCGCCTCGTTGCGCAATCTCGCCAACGCGGCCCGCGTGTTGGAAGGCAACCCGGCGCTGATGAACCTGCGTCTGATGCAGTCGCTTTCGGCTGCACAGCACGCCGGCAACACGCTGGTGCTCGGCATGCCCGGCGGCTTCCTGCCGTTCAAAAATGGCAAGCCGAACGCACCACCGGATCCGCCTGCCGAGAATTAATCGCCCCGCGGGCGGGCGACACAACCATCCGCCCGCGCTTCGATCTCGAAGCATGTCCCGTTGGCCGAGCAGCCGAGGCAGTGGTCTGCAAAACCACACAGGCGGGTGCGACTCCCGCACGGGACTCCAGCCTTCGCCCGCTGGGCTACGGCATGGCGGGCCATTTCATCGGGCATAAGTGTTGAGAGATACACGCTGATGGCCGTCCGCAAGGACCTTCCAAACCGGAATAGAGGGCGCGCTACTCTCATGCCCGTCCATTTCCCAAGCGAATCTGGCCTGCCGCCAGAGACCCCGGCACGGTCGAAGGTGCTGCCGCACGGCCACCGTGCCTGGCGCCAGATTCAGCGCGCTTGGGATTCCATTTCATGCGACGCGAAATCCCGGTGCCGGCCAGGCTCCACAGACCTGGCTGCGGCGGTTCAACTCCGCCTTCGTGTCGCGCTTGGGCTGCAAACTTTGGCAGTGAAGTCCCGGCTCTTACCCGGCGAGAAGTGCTTGCGCACGGCCACCAGGTGCGAATCCGTGGCGGCCCACCAATTTCAATGCTCCCGCAGCTCAAATCATCAGAGCGCGACTGAGGAGTGCCTCAGTAATCGAGGGGAAGGAAGTCGATTTTAGACTCGGTTGATGATGGAAAGAGCGCGATCTCCCTCATAAAACCCGCTGAACTCCACAAACCGATCAGACCGACCTGAGTTCAAGCTGAAAGCTACCCCCCTGGCTATCAGCGGCCCTGGGTTTTCAGGGTGATCAGGCCGTTGCAGCCGGCGGTGATAGCCGCCGGTATAGGAGCACAACGAAAGCTCCCACTCCGCCAACAAGCACACCCAGGAGGGATCCGCCAAAGAGTCCGAAGAACACGTTGAACAGCTTATTGGGCCGCACGGGCCTTGACCCAGGCACGGCAGTGTCCACTATTTCCACCAACCGCGCTCTCGGCGCTTCCACTTCCACTGCACTCTGCCGCTGTTCGCTTCTGAGGTTGCGATAAGTCTCGGCCAGCACATTCGCAATATTGGAGGCCTCCCTGGCGCTATTGCTGTAGACGCGGACCTCAATCAGGTCCGTGTTGCGCACCGGCCGCAAAGCGAGCTTTTCCTTTAGCAGGTCAATCGTGTCGTCATCGCTGAGCGCCCCACCAGGAGATCTCGGCCCCCAAGCCTCGGCCAGGTCGAGCTTCTTGGCCACCCGGCCGAGAACAGAATCCGACTGGATCAGTCTAAACTGGCTGCGGATAAAATACGGATCGTAGTTCCCAACCACGTATCGCTGATAACTGGGAGGTGTAACATAGCTGGCGGCCTTGTGAACTTTGATTCTAACGGTGCTCGCATACTCACCGTGCACCAGAAACGCCACCAGGATGTAGAAGCCGAGTACCAGCACGAACACCGGTACGAATAAGGCCAAAAAGGTGGCCCGCAGACCCGGAGTATTGCGAACCGCCAAAACCAATTTGTTGAACATGGTTTTCCTTTGTTTGAGATCCCGGAGGTGTTCCAGGATCGAGGTTTTTACCAAATCAATCGAGGTGCGCAGCCAGAGGAGCGCCAATGCCCGTCCGCGTGCTTCAGTCCAGGCATCGCGGCACTGGTTGCGGAAGAGTTGCGCCATCGCGGGTCCATATTCCCGGCGATGCTCCCTCGGGTAGAGTGCCAGCAGGCGCTCATAAATCTCGCCGGAAAACGCCACCGGTTTTGGTTCGCAGGATTGCGACATCGTCAAAGTCCCCTCGCATGCCCCACCCTGGCGGTCTGGCCGAGTAGCCTTTTCCGGCGGGCAAGTTTTGCCAATTGCTCGTAGCGATGCGCTTCTGCCTTTACCACTTGCTGGCCAAGTCCAGTGAGACGGTAGTAGCGGCGTTGCTCATCATCCAGCTCGGGTTGGGGCGCCGGTCTGACTCTTCGATCAACCGGGCCGCCAATAGCCGCTTGATTGTGCCGTAAAGCGTGCCGGGCCCCATGTGGATCTGGCCCCGGGTGCTTTCAGCCACTTCCTGCATAATGGCATAGCCGTGCCGCTCGCCCTCGACCAGGGCCAGCAGCACATGAAACACTGCCGGAGTGAGCGGCAGCATCCCTTCTGCGTTGGTTTCGATCATCGCCATAGCACTATCACTTTCGCAGATATATCCACTGCGGATATAGTATTAACACGCTCTGTCAAAGCTGTCAACATCCTTTTTTTCGCCTCCTCAGCAGAATTTGTGGGTTGGCCGAGAGGCCCGACTGCGTTAAAAGGCCCTGAAGCTTCGAACGTCGGAGATGCAGGTGAGAGTCCTGCTGGGAGTGCCAATTCACGCCGCGTTAGCCCAACAGCAGAGGCGTCCCGCTCAGAACGGGAAGGTTGAAGGTGCGAATCCTTCACGCGGCACCATTTGGTGGCCCTGCGCCAGCAGCTCCCGTAGCCCAACGCAGAGGCAACGGGCTTAAACCCCGTTCAGTGTCAGTGCAAATCTGACCGGGAGCACCAATCTGCCGCCCGCGTGGCCCAATGCAGAGGCGCGAAGCTCAAACCTTCGACAGTGCAGGTGCAAGTCCTGCCGCGGGCACCAGCCTTCGCTCTCCGAGCTGCGGCTTGGCCGGCCATTTCGGAATGTCAACCGGAGGAGCGAGCCGGGCCTCGGTGCTAACGAGTGCGTGCCTGCGGGCAAGTGGTGCAAGTCCACGGCATTCCGCCATGCGCGCGTAGTTCAAAGAGAACCGTCCGCCTTATAAGCGGAATCGCACTAGATGAGTGCCGAGTTCCGGAGCGTTACCGGACGCGCGCACCCGCCTTCGCCTGTCGGCTACGGCATGGCAGGCCCGCCTTCGCCTGTCGGCTACGGCTTGGCAGGCCATTTTGGACCCCTGAACGCGAAGTAGCTCGAGCGGCCCAGCCCCTTTCACTTCCTGTGAGACTTTGGAAAGCGCTGGGTGTGAGCCGGTGGAAGAGACCGGCCAGGGGTTCGACCTTTTGTCCCCATAGCTCAAAGCACAGAGCGGGAGTGTCCTAAACTCCAGGTTGCTGGTGGAAGTCCGGCTGGGGACACCAATTTTGCGGGGGTGGTTCAACAGTAATGCGGCTGTGCCGAGGCCGAGACGAAGGTGCCATTCCCGTTCACCCGCTCCATTTCGGGGGCGTAGCTCATCAGTCGCGACCCAGTCGGAATTTGACATGCGAGAAGCAGAGAGGGCAGCACTCTCCACTCCCGCCAGTTCCGTCCCTGTGGTGTAGTCCAGACAACATGCCTGCCTCTCATGCAGGAGATCACCGGAGCGAAGCCGGTCAGGGACGCCAATTTCTCGGCGCGTGGCTGACGGGGAACAGCAGATCCATCTGACTCAGAATCAGTCAGCCTTGGACGCCTGCCCCGCCATAGCTTGAGCGAAGGCGGGTGCAAGTCGTCTCGCGCCGACCAGCTTCATGGCCCTCAAAGCATTTTCAGCGATGCGCTCCATTGGTATTGGAGGTAGCTCGGTGCAATTCCGGGTGGGGACTCCATTTTCATCGCGTGGCCGTCGGCCAGAACCGCAGTCGAGCCAGCGCTCAGGCAGGTTTCATACGCCCGCCGTGCCCAGGGCAGCACTGGGGACTGCGACCAGCCTTCGCGCCGAGCGCTACGGCTCGGCAGGCCATTTCGCCTCCAGGCAGCAGCCTGTGGATCTTCTTTGTAAGAAAATCGTGCCGGGGCAGCACCGGCTGGAGGCTCCATTTCCAATGCTCGCGTAGTCCAACAGAAGAGACACGACGTCGAGAGCGTCGCCAGTGCAGGTGCAAATCCTGCCGCGAGCACCAATTTCAAGGAGCCGAAGCCACAGAAGACCGGCACCGGCCTTTTAATCCGGTTTGGTGAGGTTGCAACTACCTCCGGCTCCACCAGCCTTCGCCCTCCGGGCTACGGCTTGGCAGGCCAACCCATTGCCTCGTGGTGTAACAGCAGCATGCCGGGCTTTGACCCCGACGGTCTTGGTGCGAATCCAAGCGAGGCAGCCATTCCCAGTGCGGAGTGCGGAATGCAGAGTGCGGAATGGGGGCGCGCGCACGAGCGACCTTCGTTCTCGTTTGGCACCCCACACCCCGCATTCCGAGTTCCGCATTCGAAACGCTCGGTGGTGAAATAGGATCACGTCTGGCCTACACCCAGAAATCGGAGGGGCAGAACCTCCCCGGGCGACCAGCCTTCGCCTGCCGGCTACGGCTCGGCGGGCCAATTGCTTGGCGCGCCATAGCACAAAGCGCGACGGCGGGCCTCGTGGCGTAATCAGGAGCGCGCCGGTCCCTGAAACCGGAGGACTTGGAGCAAAACCAGG
Source organism: uncultured bacterium (assembly GCA_963749495.1). Lineage (GTDB taxonomy): Bacteria > Verrucomicrobiota > Verrucomicrobiia > Limisphaerales > UBA8199 > CAVQND01. The sequence continues at coordinate 601,522 of CAVVMW010000004.1, read as the reverse complement.
CGAGGCAGCCAATTTCCGGGCACACGCCCCGACAAAGAACAAACACCTCAGCGCGAGAAGCGATCTGGCCGCGTGGAAACGTTTTATGAACGACATACTGAACAAGTCGATTGTGCTGGTGCTGAACCGCAACTGGCAGGCAATCAACATTCGCACGCCCCAGGAAGCGTTTTGCCAAATGGCAACGAATGTTGCGACCGGCCTGGAGATCGGAGGTGAGAACCACATCCGCCCCGTGGCGTGGGACGAGTGGATCACGCTGCCGATCCGTCCGCAGGATAACGCGGTGCGGACCGTGCGCGGCCCGATCCGCGTGCCGGCGGTCATTGTGGCCGTGAACTTCGCCAAGGTGCCGAAGAAGCGCCCGAAGCTCTGCGCCCGCACAATCCGCGAGCGCGACGGCAACCGCTGCCAATACACCGGCCGCGCGTTGCGCCCCGACGAAGGCAGCCTCGACCATGTTCTGCCGCGTTCGCGTGGCGGCAAACACACGTGGGAAAACCTCGTGTGGTCGAGCAGGGACGTGAACGCCCGCAAGGGCAACCGCCTGCCGCACGAAGCGGGCCTCAAGCTGCTCACCACGCCCCGCGCTCCGAAGGAGATGCCGGTCACAGCGTTGATCCGCAACATGCGCGGCATTCCCGAGTGGGATCTGTTCGTGAAGAATGACAAGGCAGTGCAAAGATCCACTGGGTCACTGGGGAAGCGGGCGTCAGGGCTGGCGCTGCCCATCATTATGAGGTAAAAACAAATCGCGTATGGAAACGAACGCAAAGAAACAAGAACCAGCTGCGGGCAGCGGCGGCTTCAATGTCGCGCTTGCAGATGTCGCGAATTACGATTGGGAAGCGGCAATCACAACTGCCGAACATCCGATTTGCTTCGACTATTACACACTGCTATTTGAGAAATCCTCACAGCTTGCGAAAGCCGGTGATGAGAAGGGCCAGTCGGTATTCCGTTTTTTGGGTTCTGTGGCATCGCTCGCTTTACGAGAGGAGGACGATCAGCCGCCGTTTGCTCCATTTGTCGTGATGCATGATCGACGGAGCATGGCGCTCGAAGATCTAGGCTCTTCGGATCTCGATTTGCTAGCCGGCCTGTTACCGACAACCCGGACCGCCGCGATGCGTGCACGCTTTGCCGATATCCTCTGGGTGACCCGCAAAGATCATAAATCCGCCAAGATCGCCGCCGAAAGCTATTTGGAGAACTTCAAGAGGCTCAATGTTGCAGAGGATTGGGTATGCGACATCGAGTCGTTACGAAGAGGCTTCGGGCTTGCTCGCATCTTGGGCAAGAAGAATGAACCGTTCCCAAGTTACGTCACATATGTGGAACATGTCATCAACAGCCGCGTGGACGTGGAGAAGGAGGCGTTGTCGGCTCGCTTGATGGACTTGCTCCTGGAGCATGAGGCCGGTGACAACAAGCGGCACGCCGAATCCGCAGAGCAGATCGCCAGCAACATCGAGGCGGGCGGGAATTTCTTCCTCGCTCAGCAATATCTCGAACTTGCCAAGCGGTTTCACTTTGCTGCGAAAGATGGAGAAGCCGCCCGAAATGCGCAGCTAAGGAAAGGGGAGAGTCTAGTCAGCCAAGCTCGAAGCGTTGTAAACAGACCGGGGCAGGGATACAGCACGGGGTGACCTCCAATGACTGGCAGACCAACAAGTTCGAGATTGCACCGACTGCGCTCGGGCCCGGGGGAATGTTCCCCACCATCTTCGGGCAACTGCGCGCGCAACGGCCCGACTCCCGGATAGTGTGCGTTCACGACTGGGATGGGTTCGGCCGTCTCCTCGAGCCCGGCGCGCCGGATGTGCTGGAGAATGTGAAGGGTTCTGCTGCGACCGCGAGGCGAGCGGCCCAGCTCATCAAAGAGATGAAACCCAACTTCCTTTTTATCCACTTTGACGATGTTGACCATGCCGGCCACGAATTTGGCTGGAAATCCCCGGAGTATTTTCGAGCCGTCGAGGACATGGATGGACTGGTCGGGCAGGTGCTGGCGGCCTTGGACGAGGCCGGGATTCGAGACCGCACGGTCGTCCTGGTCACCGCTGACCACGGCGGCGTCGGCAAGAAGCATGGCGGCGCGACCATGGAGGAGCTCGAGATTCCGTGGATCATTGCCGGTCCCGGAGTGCGAGTGGGCCGCCAAATACAGTCGCCGGTCAATACCTACGACACGGCAGCGACACTCGCCATGATTTTTGACATCCGCGCACCGGCAGCCTGGATTGCGCGACCAGTCAAAGAGGCCTTCACCGGAGGTCAACGCTGAGGCGCTGGTCCAGCCTTTGCGGCGGCTCAGCCACGAACAAGGACCAGGAGTGGCCCTGTTCCGTTCGAAGTTTGCCTGGGCGCGCTAATTACTCGCCAGGACGTGGCACATAGGCCTGGCAGTCACAGTCGCGGCGGTTGTATGAGATTGGCTTGGAGAAGGCGGACATCCTGGAGTTGTTCCGGCTGGTGGACTGGCCCGAAAAGAGCCAAACCAATGATTGACAGGAGCGCGCAAATGCGCTGTAATGGGGGCAATCAAACGAAAGGCCGGTTGTGAACGCACTATCTCATGCCGTCTGCGGTGGGAAGGTCCTCTCGCTCCCGGAGCTTCTGACTCGGATGCGCCGGTCGATGCTGTTGTCCGGCCTGCTCTTCGCCGCCACGGCGTCCGCTCAAACCGAGCAGTGGCTTCAATACCACCACGGCGCGGAAGGCCGCGGATCCCGCTTGCTCGAACTCACCACCGACGCCCCGCCGGGTGTCGCCTTGCCTAAACTCAACGCCCCGCCGCTCTTCGCGCGGTGGACCACGCCGATGGATCCCTCAGGCGGCCGCTGGCTCTGCCTGGACCGCACGCGCCAGTCCGGTCTCTACGACCGGCTTTTCTTCGACACCAAAGGCACCGGACGCCTGGACGCTGAAGCGCCAGTGAACGCCCGGGCACGCGGCGGGAATATGGTTGCTTTCGATCCGGTGCGCGTCCTCTTCAAGGGCGAGGAGGGGCCAATCACGTATCACCTGGGTTTTTCCCTCTACCAGTTCAACGCCAGCGACCGGCAATTGGTGGTTCAATCCTGCGGTTGGTACGAGGGGATGGTGCAGATCGGCAGCCAGAAACGGAGCGTAGAACTTATCGACGGCAACGTCAACGGCGCCTTCAACGACCAGTCCGCCAACCCAGCGGACTGCGATTGCGTGGTGATGCATGGGGAAAAGGCCGAGGAGCGATACCTGGGCCACCTGTTGGAAGTGGACGGCCAACTGTTCCGCATCGAGGTCGCCCGCGAGGGCGCGTTTGTCAAGCTGCAGAAGGCCGAGGGCGTTGCCTTTGGCCAGGTGCGGGTGCCGGAAACGATTAGCGAATTCACGGCCGCGGGTCTGAATGGCCATTTCCTCCGAAAGCCGGCGAAAGGCCAGGCCATGCTCCCCGCCGGTGAGTATCGGCTCGACGGCTGGACCATCGAAAGGAAGGATGATAAAGGAGCTTCCTGGACCCTTTCCGGTGACGGTTTCGGCGAGGCGGCCAGCTTCACGGTGGCCACCAATAAGCCGGCGCTCTTGGAGATCGGGGAACCCGTCCTCGGCACCCTCGGGGCCAGGGACCTGACGAACGAGGTTGCGTTCAGCCTTCAGTTCCGGGGCCGGCTCGACGAATCGATTACCTTTCAGACCCCCAACCAGCAAATACACGGGCCGCGTCTATTGCTGACCAGCCTGGACGGATCATTTCGTGCCACCAACACTTTCGAGTTTGGCTGAGGCGGCGTTTGTTCGCTCTCATGGCGAGAGCCAAAGAAGGCGCAGCGTCCGATCCTCGCAACCGTCGAACGGGTTGGCCCGTTCCAGTTGTTGACTCGTCCGCTGACGCTCAAACCCCGCGCGCGAAAGGCGCCGGTCCTGGGGCCGAAAGTGCGCGTCCAGGCCGTGCATCTCAGTCCCGCGGCCGATGAGACCGCGCTGCCGGCCATTGTCAATGGCGCCGGGTTGGGCGACACGGACCAGGACGGCCTGCTGGAGCATAGCGTTGATCCTGCAGGCATGTGGCTCGGCGCCTGGAGTTCCGGCCTTTGCCTCGAATTCGATTTTCCCGAAGCCGTGCCCCTGGCCGCCATCGAACTCTGGAATTACAACGCCGAATGGCAGACGACCAACGGCATTCGGAAGGCCGACGTGGTCGTGTCGGCCGACGGCAAGACCTGGCAGACCGTCTTGCGCGGAGCGGAAATCGCGGAGGCGGAAGGCACCGGTGATTACGACGAACCGGCCATCCTGAAGCTCAACGGCGTCACGGCTGCAAAAGTCCGGATCGAGAAGGTCGTTCCGTGGGGAACGAGCGGCAAGGTGGGCTTGAGCGAAGTCGTTTTCCACCAAGCCACCGGTCCCCAAGCCGGGCCGATTCAGCCCGAGGACGGCGCCCTCGGCGTGGCTGCGAGTAACGCGGTCTTGCGCTGGGCGCCGGGCGACGGCGCGAAGGAGCATCGCGTCTATGCCGGAGCCGATCCCGCCGCGCTGACGTTGCTCGGTGCCACCGACCAGACTCGCTTCGAGGCCCCGCCCTTAAAGCCCATGGCTGCCTGCTTCTGGCGCGTTGACGAGGTGCAGGGGGATGGGCGGATCGTTGCCGGGCGGGTGGCGTGCTTCGAAACAGCGGGACTGGCGGGCTGGTGGAAGCTGGATGAAGGCGAAGGATCGCTGGCTCGCGACGCCAGCGGGCACGGCTGCGCCGGCAAGGTCAACGGCCCGCCGCATTGGACGCCGGTGCCGGGGCCGTTGGGCCGGGCGCTCGAATTTGACGGCGCGCGGAACTTCATCGACTGCGGCAACGACGTTCGCTTTGGGTTCCACGACGCTATGGCCGTTGCAGCTTGGGTCAAGGTCCGCCAGTTCGATCGGCGTTCCCAGACCATCGTGGCCAAAGGCAGCAGCTTGCGGCCTGCCGCGGGCGCCTGGCGTCTGGAACGGTCCTTCGAGACGAGTGTCGTCAGTTTTACGATCGATGGACTGGCTCCCGTCGCCTCCCCCGGCCAGGCCTGGGGATGTGTGACCTCGAAACGGAGCGCCAATGACGGCCGGTGGCACCACTTCGTGGGCCTCTACACCGGCCGGGGTCTCGCGCTATACATGGACGGCAAACTCGAGGACTCCGTTGCCGTCATGGGCGAGATGGCCCGGAACGAGGCCCCGGTCCTGATTGGGGAAAACCCGATCCGACCCGGACGCCAATTCAACGGTTGGATTGCCGATGTGCGCCTTTACAATAGCAGCCTGAGCGCGCGGGAAATCCAGGCACTCTACCGCGAGGGCTGCGCAGAGGCCGCCAGCGCCGCCGGGCAGGATGGCGCCGGCCCGAAAGTCCGAGAGAACCAATGAAGAAGCCGGATACCGCCTGGCAAGAGGAAGCGTCACCCGCGTAGCGTCAAAACCGCCGGCGCGGCAAAAAACCAAATTATCAGTTTGTGGAAAAAATGGACATCTCAGATACGCCGTTGGTTCGGAGATACGGAGTCCGTGGTGCCAAACTTTTCGCACGCCTCTGGTTCTCGTCGCTGTATGTTGCTCTCGTCGCTTTGACTGGGGCCTCATGGGTTGTCGCTCCGGAGGTGATAATGGGCAGCCGTCGGATTTTCATTGGTTGTCTCGTCGGAGGACTCGTTGTTCTTGCCACGTCGCTCCTGACCAGGATGCGATTGGAGTATTTGGCCGCCATCAAGCAACTGGAAACCCGAGGAAAGTCAGCATGAGGGGCTTTGTCAGCGGTGAGCCGAAAACGAGGTGAATCCGCCACGGAGGAGACTCAGCGCACGCTGGCCTTTGTGGCAGCGGGTGCGACACAGGAGACAGTTTTTGAGGTGCTTGAGGCCATTCGGCGCATCGAGTGCGGCACCTACGGGATTTGCGAAGTGACCGGGGAACCCATCGAGGAGGCGCGACTACAGGCCATTCCCTGGGCGCGTTTCTCGTTGCGGGGGCAACAGGAGGTGGAGGCAGGTGGGTCGGGTCGAAGGCTCGGAATCCCCGCGCTGCAATCCTCGTTCGCAGACGAATTGACCTCAGAGCCGGAAAGCGAGGAGCCGGAACGGGAACAGGCGGCTTAATCAATTTGGGGTCCGTTTACGACTAGCTGCCGAGATCCCCAGGTTTTCATCCCCGGTGCCGCACTGGTTTCTACCCAGGCAAGGCGACGGCGCTGCTGCCGCGACTGGGCGCAGGCTCTCATCACGCCTCCACCGCCAACGGTTTCTTCTGAATGGCGTTGTAGCCGGATTTGAGCAAGGGCCGGGGCATTGGTTGGGCCAGACCATTGGCATCGATGGTGCGGCAGCACAGATCATATTTCCCTGGCTGGAGGTCGGTCAGCAACGCGGCCCAATGGACGATAGTGTTGCGTAGCGGCCAGGTTCGCGGATCGCCCGTGGCGGGGTCGATCCCGAACGTGTTGGCAGGCAGCCTGCCCTCGGGCAATCCGCCGCCCCAGCGAACCGGCGGCGGCAGGATCTCCGCGTCGCGCCAGTCCGCTCCGGCGAGACGGTCGGTGTCCGTGAGCGTCGGCACGCCTTGAGGGACGAGACAGCATTGCACCTTCCTCAACCCGGACATGCCGACCTGGGCCAGGCCGGTGATGGGCACCGCTTCCCCGGCTTTGGCCGCGCCGGGAGTCCCAAGGAAGAACGCGCAGGTCTTGAGGTGGCTCTCAGTGTCGTTGTTCCACCCGGCGTAGGTGTCGTTGAGGTGCATGTTGTTCGTCAAAACGACGCGCTGGAGCCATTTGACCGACTTGTTTCCGTAGGCGTCGGGCACGAACAGCCGCACCGGCCCGCCGCGCTTAGGCGACAGCCACTGGCCGTTGAGTTTGTAGGCCAGGATCACCGGCAACTCGCCTGGCGGGTCTTCCAAAACGCGGTCAATCGCCAGCGAGCTTTGGAACCGCTGCTGGAGGTTGTCGTTATGGTAACCGTAGTAGAAGACACGCCGGACGTTGGCGGTGGGCCGGGCCAGCCAGATGACTTCGCGCAATGGCACGCCTTCCCACAGCCCCATGTCGAGCGGCGCGTGGGCATTGGTGCAGGACATGACGTGCAGGAACCGGACGGCGTGCTTCTGGGCCAGTTGCATCAGGCCCTCCCAGTTCAAGGAAACGGGAAACGGTGCCTTGGGGCGCGCCTATTCACAGGGGGCCAGGCGAGTCCGTTACGCGTAGCGACCGGCGGGGCCGCGAGCTATGGCTCGAAGGCTCGTCCCGCCGCTCGGCGGCCCCCTGCGAATGGAACGGCGCGAGGACGCGGACAGCCGACGTCAAGTAGTCTCCCTCCCCGTGTGAAGAGCCCGAGTCGGCACAACTTGCCCGTGATTACCTCTACGGTCCGGCAACATGAAACATTTCGCGGCGCAGCGATGAATGGAACCTGTTGATTCACTGGGTAAGGGTCTCAGCAATGCCGGTGGCGTTTCCGGATGCAAGCAAGACGGAACGCTGAATGTCGGCGATCTCGGCGTTGTTTATTACGGACGCTCATGCAAGTTAACGATCCGGCTCTGGCGCTCCGGGCCAACGGCTCAGAATTGAGGGCGTGGCGTAAACCGGAGTCGCCAGCAGCAAGGGGTTGGGCCGCGCGGCTAGAACCTTGCAGGGGGCAATCATGGCATGTCAGGCAACTCCTTCTTGTGATACTCGTCAATATAACTCGTCCAGGGCTCAGGGACGGAATTGCGGTAAAGCCCCATCTTAAAATAGAAGCGGCTTGGATGCTCGTATCCAGTCATTAGGGTTTCGGAATTGGCCGTGACACCCCTGAAGTCCACAAGTTGCTTGCCGCCAAGCCAGACCGTAACGCGTCCGGTGTCATTCGTCGCAAAGCGCGCTTGAATTCTAAAGTCCAGCCATCGACCCCTTAATTCGCCCGCCTCCGTGTAAAGGCGTTTTTCGTGTGGACTGTTGATATTCTGAGTGATTCTTAACTCGCCGGAAATATAGCGCACTGCCAGCACCGGACTGTCATCGGAACAGTTGCCGCCGTGCGGACACAGTTGCTTCCATTGCGCGATGACCAATCGCGTCGGTTCGATGGGAAAATTCGTCGGGAAAAACATGCTGAAAGAATACTCGTAACTCTTGCCTTCCTGCGAAAACAGTTTCCTGGCCTCAAGCAATTCTGCGCGCTCACTGCCGCTGGTGTTGGGGCTGCCGGCCTCAAACTTGTCGCGTGAATGGACAGTGACCTTCAGCGCACTGTGGCCCGCGCGGACAAGGTTCGTCTGAATTTCCACCGCTCCCGCCTCAAATCGGTCATTGCTCCAAATATTGCTCAAGCTGGCCGTCTCAAAGCCATCATAGACGTTGAACGGCGGCACCGCATGCAGTGTGCCGCATCTTGCTAATGCCACTGCGCTGGCGACCAGTAGAACCCACTTCATAACGCTACGCGGCCCAACGTCGCCGGTCACCGGTCCCGAGCCTGTCGAGGGATCCGATGCACTGGCTTGTTATGGCAGAAGTCATCCGAGCATCTCGATGTCCATGTAGTCCTTATGTCAGCTTACTCATGATGTTCGTGAATCTCCTTGCGCCGACCGGACGCCAATCGGCATACCCCTTTGTGGCCCCCGCTTGAGCATGATGTTCGTGAATCTCGTTGCGCTGACCGGACGCTCCACAATCAGCCTTCCATCGTAGATAATGCTGAACACGCCATAGGGCGTCGGAAGCTCCCTTGATGCCTTGGCGCTCCTGATTCGAACCACTTTCGGCTTCAGCCCCAGGGCTCGGGCCGCCTGCGAAATCCTCTCCACCGACTTGGCGACATAAGGGCACTGATCGGCAGCCAGGATCGTGAGGCCCTTCGTGTGTCTCTTCAATACTCGCTCCCTGTCGACGATGAAACGAGGATCAGGCGCTGTTGCCTTGAATTTCTTGACGAGCAGCTCGTACGGAGGGTTGCTCTCCACCGAGACAAAACCCGCCTTGATGAACAAACCGCTTCCTGCCATGAAACTATCTGAACTTGTGACAACTGCGACCCCTCGGCACTTGCTTTTCCTCGCGTCCCTCAGACAATCTTCCAGCAGGACAGCGCCGAGTCCTTTCCCCTTGTGCTTGCCATTGACCATCAAGCAATGGATGACAAGGTAACCCTCCGCCTCGACGGGTCTCCACGCATGACTGCCAAGGGCATACTCGATCATCCCGATATCACCGAATTCGCGTGAGCGGAGCACCTTGAACCTCAGGCCTTCCGCGTAGCGCTTCTTGAGCCAATCAGACTTGCGACGATGTCCCTCGTTCTTGCCGGCCTTGTTGCCGCACAAACTGCATGCGCCGATGTTGTCCGCATTGGTATCGACAACCTCGTACTCTCTCATCCTGATCCTCCTCCCGGTCTTGCCAGGCTGCGTTGCGGCAGCCTATGAGTGTCATAACTCTTTTTCTGCGACCGCCAGTCGCGGTGCTGGCCGGAGATTCGGCCGCTTGTTTTGCGTAAGTTGTTCACTCTAGCAACTCCATTTGCGAAGATACCGTTTCCAGTTCGTATATTGCAAGCGCAAAAAACTTTGCTCGGCAATTTTTTCCCATGGACAGCGGTTGTCCCACCCATTGGTCTAGACTCGAACCAAAAATGAACTCGACCATCGCAATCGAGCGACTCCGCGAGGTCCTCCGCCGCCAGCACAAAGCCCTCTCCACCGAAGAGTGCTACGTCTTCTGGCTCCGCCGCTATATGGCCGCGCTCCCCACCATGCCCGGGGGCCTCTCCAGCGAAGCCAAGCTCGAACGCTTCCTCACCGAGCTGGCTTCCCGGCACAACGTGGCCGCCAGCACTCAAAACCAGGCCTTCAACGCCATCCTCTTCTTCTACCGCGAGGTTCTCGCTCAGCCGCTCGGGTGCGTCAGCGCCTTGCGCGCCAAACGCCCCGTCCATGAACGCCACGCCCCGACGGTCACTGAGACCCACGCCCTCCTGCGCGCCATCCGCAACGAAGGCGGCTATCCGACCAATCTCATCGCCCGCCTGCTCTACGGCTGCGGCTTGCGCGTGTCCGAACCCCTCAACCTACGCATCAAGGATGTGGACCTCGAACGGAGGCGGCTGACCATCCGTGGCGCCAAGGGCGGAAACGACCGCGTGGTCGCCCTGCCCTCCTCGCTGGTGCCCGAATTGGTCCAACAGATGCAGGTCGCCCGGACGGTCTGGGAGCGCGACCGGCAGGACGGCACCCCGTTGATGCTGCCACACCAACTGGCACGCAAGTATCCCGAATGCCGTTTCAGTTGGGGCTGGGCCTGGCTTTTCCCCGCCCACCAGCCCTGCCGTGACCCTCGTGCCCCAGGACTGGTCCGCTATCGGATGCACGAAGTCAACGTCCAGCGCGCCGTCAAGCACGCCCGGCGCAGGTTCGGGCCTCTCGGTCCTTCCCCATGAGCTGCGCCACGCCTATGCTACGCATTGTCTGGACCGGGGCACCAACGCGCGCGCCATTCAGGAAGCCATGGGACATAAGTCCTTGGAAACCACCATGGGCTACCTGCATGCCGAGAGTTTGAGCGTTCACAGCCCCCTGGAGGCACTTGATGGGGCCTGCCTCCGGACAGCGTTTATGCCCAGCGAATGGCGCCCCGGCTTTGGCCCGGAACGCAACATCTCCCGTGCGCGTTAACCCGCCCCGGCCATCGCAAACCCTCTGTTGCAGTGCGTCTGTGGAGCGTTGCGCCCCAGACCCCCGGGATTTATCGCTTTATGTTCGGCATCGATTTCGCGCAGGCCCACAGCCCCGATTAGCTGAACGTCCTCCTTGGTTGCAACGCCAAACACAATTTCCTTGCCGGTGCTGGACTGGCTCGTGTGGGCGGCTATCCATGCCCGAGCCTGTTCTTCGGAATAGGGGTGGGGGATGGAGATGGTCGTGTGGGCAATCTGGCGGCTGCCCGCTAACCTGGCTACGGTAGCCGCATCATCCGGCGTTATTGGCCGCAGCAGGAGGCGTTCAGTCTCAAGCGTGGGTTGGTGATTCATGGGGCTGCCCGAAGTTTATCTAAGACCTCCTTCACGAACGCGGCGACCTCCGGCTCTTCGGAGGCTCGCGGCCCGGCCACGTTCAGCACCTTGATGCCGTGGTCCTGGATGAAACGGCGCAGCGCCTGCTCCGGCGCTTCTGGGCCACCGTCCCGCGCCAGGTGGAGGACCGGCTTGCCGTGCTTATGCGCAAATACGAGGGTCTTCTCGGACCCGCCCGCCAGAATAGGCGCGATGGAGAGGACCACGGTGCCGTCGCTGTCGCGGACGTTCCACTCAGTCCGCTGGACGAAGCTGCTGCTTGGCGTCTCCTTCAGGTGGTATCGTGCGTCGATGGGGCCGTCCTCGGCCTTGCGCCCTCGCGGGCACCAGCCGCCGTGCGGGATGCCGCGCTCGATGGAGAAATCGAGCGCGGCGCGGTCTGCGCCGGTCTGCCCGCCCGACACCAAGTTCATGCCGTCCAGTCCCATTTCCTGCCGAGCATAGATCTGAACATGGCCGATTCCAATCCAGAAGTTGTGCGAGTGGGCTTGCCAAAGTTGAGGCAAGAGATAATCTCCCAACGAAACCTTCACTAATGGCGAACCCAACACTCACGAAAAAGGCTCAAGTATATGGACTACTACCGCGTGAACACGAACGCTTATGCTATGGAGAATGCTTGGCGCGAGATGCTCTCTGCTTCCAAGGCATCCGCTTATTACCACCGGAAACAGGCCGTCACGAAAATTCCCAAAAGGTCCACGGTCTATCTGTATCACAATGGCACTGGCATCATAGCCAAAGGAATAACCACCGCGACCCACAAGGCAGCCGACTGCGACGGCGACCGAGACGAGGAGTTTTATGTGCCCTTAAAAATCAGGTTCGGGCCGGGCGTTCCTCCATCGCCACCTATAACGAAGACGAAGACACCGTCAGCCGCAAACACATCACCCTGCGCACCCAGGACGAAGCCCATCGCTAGCCCGTGCTCAATCTCCACGTTGCCCAGACGCATCTGACAGCCACCGACCCGGAGATGGCGCGGCTGATCCGGCAGGCGGCCATCGAGCTTGGCGTCAACGGTAACCCGCTGTTGCCCAACGGCGGCAACGACGACGTCCAGACGCCCCCCGAGCTGGCGAGGGCCATCGTGGCCCACTTCCTGCCCTCCGGGAGGGTGCTCGAGCCGTGCAGGGGAGGCGGCGCGTTCGTCAAGGCCATCCCCGGTTGCGACTGGTGCAACCTCGCCGCCGGCCGGGACTTCCTGGCCGCCAAGGGGCGCTGGGACTGGATCGTCTCCAACCCCCCGTATTCGCAGTTCCGCGCGTTCCTGCAGAAAGCCATGCAGGCGGCCGACAACATCGTGTTCGTCTCGCTGGTCGGCGCGTGGTTCGTCCGGAGCCGCCAGCAGGACATGCGCCAATCTGGCTTCGCCCTGGTCGAGCTGGCCGAGCTCCCTATCCCACCCGACTGGCCCCAGTTCGGCCTGGAGTATCCGCCGGCTGGGCACGCCGCGGCTGGCAGGGGAGCATCGCCCACACGAGGTTGCAGGCGAATTGACCTCTTTCCGCTATCTACTCGGTGCCCTTTCCACTTTCCGAGAAAAAAATGGGGTGAAAGTGCAAAGAGATGCTCAGCAATGACAGCAAGTCGAAACGCTGTGAGAGCTTTCCCAACCTCTCAGGCGTCCGTTTCGCTTTGCGAGCCCACAAGATGAAAATTGACAACCCTCAAGTCAAATCATGACTCGGCAGCGCCGGGCGGTAGCATCTCGCAACCGATGTCGTCCATCCGGGCAATCTTGAACCACAAGGGAATCATGTGAGCCAATTGGTGGCCGAGCTGTATTCCTAAGATGCCCCAATACACCCGTCCACCGTAGAAGGCAAAGAAAACTAATATGTTGAGCGAGATTAGGATATCCAATGTGTAAAGATGTCGAATGGACGACGGTTTGCGCATATGCCGTGCGATCCAATTCTCAACCGTCGTGAGAAGCAGGACCACTATGGCCAGGATCGCCGGGAAAATAAGGCGGCCACGCTGCAGTCCATAGTGCAGTCCATAGAAATCCCTGCCCTGTTCGTCCACCGCCCGCACGCACAGCAATTCATACCCAAAAATCAACCACAGCAGCAAGAGTTCAAAATGCAACCCCAGCAGCCATGAGCCGCCTTTCCCTTTCCGGTAGCCGCCCCACTCTTTCCCAAGATGCTTGGCCTCCTTTTCCGTTAAATGGCTCTTACGAAAATGCTTCCAGGCCGTCTTTGCGTCACCAAGATCCGTTAATGCTCGGGCCCGTGCCTGGGACTCCGTCTGCCCCTCATTCCGATACGCTCCCACCGCTTCTTGAAAATGGGATTCGATCTCCAGTTTTATCCGCTGCTTGGCTGGTGCAGAAAGATGTTCGGTCGAAACGTCCAGCCATTGGGCGAGGTTTTGGATCGGCACACTCATGAAGCCTCCTGCAGGATGAGGTTAAACGCGCCAGAGAAACGTTCCCAAGCCCGCTTTTCAGTGGCAAGGCCTCTCCGGCCTTTATTGGTGAGAGTGTAATAACAGCGGAGCCGCCCATTCTCCTCGCGCGTTTGCGAGGAAATCCACCCCTTGGCTTCCAAGTTATGCAGGGCGGGGTAAAGAGAGCCTTCCTTGAAGTCGAGCGCCCCTTTTGATTTTTCCTTGATCTCCTGCGCAATGCGATAGCCGTGGTTCGGTCCCAGGCTCAAATTCTGCAAGATCAAAGTTGTCAATCCACCTCTAAAGCTCATGCTATCGACAATACATCGGCGTCCGAGGTATTGCAAGAGAATTGAGGGCTCGTCGTTATTGAGAAACTACGGACCTTTTCTCACCCCTCAGCGCTTTATAAGGGGTGATGATCGCTATCTCCGCCCCAACGCCAAAACGTGAACCCAAACGTGAACCTCAGGGCCGTTTTTCGCCCCTCTCGGCTACAGTCGGCCTGGACACGCCTGTACGCCCCTGGCCAGGTTACTGGGGGGCTAGGGGGGCGAGGGTTCGCCGATTCCGACCCTCGCCTCCATCCGGCGGACCGCGCGGCAGGCGCGTGATCTCCTGGGTTTCTGGCGGTCGAGGGGGTAGCAAACTGCCGAAATGTATACCGAAGGGCCCGCCGGCGCGTATCGGCCTCAATCGGCACGAATCCGCCTCCATAAGGCTCACGCTTCGGCATCGGTCGCTGTTACGATGATGCGTAACAGTTATGAAGAGCCGATCAGCGAGAACCGCCGCCGCTGGGAGACCTTCTCCAAGGGCGCGGTCATCCAGCGACTTCTCGGCAAGGTCGTGCTGGATCCGTTCATGGGCGTCGGCAGTTCCGCTCTCGCTGCTCTGGAGTGTCGGGTGGAGGAATTGTAACCAATTCGTCACCCGCTTGCCTTTGATTCACTTGTTGGTTTCTGCTTCTATCGCCAGCGCAATGCACGCCCACCCGAAGATCGAGGGTGCTCAGCCACGATGGCGGCCCGTTCTGCGCCTTGCTCTCGGCCAAGCTCAAGTCATCGGAGCAGTCTTCACTGCGGTTCTTCTCTTTCAGAGAGGCATTGGGCCGGTCGTCATCTGGGGTGCGATCCTGACAGGCCTGGTGAGCATGACGAGTATCCTTCTCTTCACGGTGGTCTGGAGGGAAAGATCATGAGGCTGGAGGTTGCCGACTTTCAGCCCTCTTTCTCCTTCATGCACAGGTTGTCACCTGATTGTAACCGGTCCTCCGTTGAAACACTGCACAGCGGGGGTACGGTTTATCGAGTGGCTATGAAAACCGTCTTTGAAGGCGAGGGGTGCCAGGGCCCTGGACGTCGTCGGTCGCCGGGTATCGAGCCTGGCTGTGGATCGGCGATAACAGGCCGCAGCAGACGCGGCGAGGCCATTACGGATCGCGCCGCATCCACTGTGATTGAGGTCACCGCGGAGGTCGGGCGGGGCGATTCGATCTTCATTCGCGGCCGGGGGGGTGGCCTGCGTTGGGACAGGGGATGGCGGCTGGCGTGCACAGGCCCGGAGCACTGGATTTGGTGGGCCAGCGGACTGCACGAGGACATCGAATTCCAACTCTTGCTCAACGACCAGGTCTGGGCTCGTGGTCAATGGTCCGGGCGTGAAGAGGAGCTTGTCGCGGGCGGGGGGCAGGGCACTCATGCCTGGGAGGGCTTTGCGCCGTGAGCGAGGACTAGAGCGGGCAATTCGTCGAGGCTTGCGGCCAGGTGTGTGTGGGGATAGGCCGCCAGTTGCGCACGGGTGTGCGTGCCGTTGGTCACACCGATCACCAGGCCGCAGCCTGCAGCGGTGCCCTGAGGAGATCGGAGGGGGTGTCTCCCACCTTGGCGACGCGGCTGGTATCTCGAACGCCGGTGCGTTTCATGGCCTTAAAAATCAGGTCCGGGTGCGGGCGCCCACGCGGCACCTCGTCGCTGGCTACCGTAGCGTCGAGCACGCCGGGCAGATCCCAGCCCAGTCGCTGCAAAATCACATCCACAATGTCGCGGCTGAAACCGGTGTCGAGCGCCACCGCTATCCCTTCCTCGTGCAATTGCTGAAACAGGCTGGTCGCGCCGGGCACCTCGCCGACGCCGGCGTCCGTCCGATAGAACTCAATCATCGCGCGCAGGAAATCGTCGTGCAGACGCGTCACCTCAGCGGGTGCGGCGCCGGTCCCGCGCTTCTGCGACCAGAGAGCGGCGATGGCCTCGGGCTTGGGCCTGCCCATCACGGCGTTGACCTCATCGCGAGTGACCTGCACGCCTCCGGCGGCCAGGGCCGTCTGCAGGCAGCGGTTTACGGCATCGTCGTCGCGGACCGTCGTGCCCGCCATGTCAAAAACAACCAGTGCGATTTCGCTTTTCATGTTCAGTCCGTGTTCGTCCATGTTCATCCGTGGTTGAGGTGCTGTTTCCAGGGTCAGGAAAGGAGCAACCACGGCCGCCAGGCCTCGGTGGCGCCTTGGCGCCCAGCGCTTGGTGTTCCGACGGCGGGCGTTTGGCTTGCCATCATGAGTCACTCCAGTTTCCGGGCGGAGTGTGGCTGGGGAGTATGACGATTGGACGGCAGGCGTGTAGCGAATTTGTGACGAAGACCGCCTCCCGATTGGCGGAAACACGCGCAAGTCTCCACCTCGGGCCATCAGCACGATCAGGGCACAATTGCCACTCGTGGCGGGCGCTGGGATTCCGCATATTCAAAGGCGGCATTGACTTCAGTTAATGGGAAAGTCTTCGCAACCAATGTTTCGAATGGGCGCGCTGTCCGGGTACGGGAGAGGAATCGCAGCGCGGTCTTCAGGTCGTCGGAGCGGTAGTTGTAAACGCCGACGAGCTGGAGCATGCGGCGGACAATCTGCTCAGCCGACAACTGGACCGAGCGGCTGGGGAACGTCGCTCCTGCAAGAACGAGGCGCCCGCCCATCCTCAAGAGCTCAACGCCCCGCTCGACAGCCTCCGGGTGACCTGAAAACTCGAGGCCGATGTCGGCACCCCTGCCCTCCGTCAGATCCAGCACCTGTTTGCGGCTTTCTTCCTTGCTGTCGAGCGCGGTGGTGGCTCCGAATTTCAGGGCGCTGGCGCGGCGCGCCGCATCCGGTTCCAACACGATGACACGCGCCGCAGCTCCGGCGGCGGCCATGGCGCACGCCGTCTGGCCCAGCATCCCGGCCCCATGGACGATCACAGTCTGCCCTTCAACCGATCCAGCATGGCGAAACACAGCTGCGACCGTTGCCGTGGCGCAGTTCGCCGGGCTTGCGACCACATCGGGCACATTCGCCGGCACCTTGAAAATGGCCGTCTTCTCCGGCAAAAAGCAGTGCTGCGCCAGGCCCCCAATCAATGCGCGCCCCGGGACAATTGCCTCATGGCCGAACTTCATCAGGCACTCGCACTTTGAGGACAGGCCGCGCCGGCAATAGAAGCAATCGCCGCAACTCCATACCATGGACCAGGTCACGCGGTCACCCAGCCTCAAGGGACTACCCCGGTAATCCCTCCCTCCCACCGGACCGACGCCGACCACCTCGCCGACCATTTCATGGCCCAGTACGCTGGGCGTCGGCGAAGCCCGCCGCCCATAGAAGGAATGGAGATCCGAACCGCAGATCGTGGCACAGCGAATCCGGACCAGCACTTCGCTCCCTTTCAATTTCGGAAGCGGAAAGTGCTCCAGGGCCAGCGGTTTGCCGACACCGTGAAATACCGCTGCACAGGACTTGGACGGCATCGACTCGGTTGTCATTTCTTGGATGGATGGCGAATGACGAATGAGCACTCAGCGGTTTTCGAGCCTAAAGGGCTCGCGTATGGGTCGGCCGATCCAGCACTCTGGCGGCTGGGCGCCGAAGATCCATGCGATCGTGGGAGCCATATCGTACGTGTTCACAGCGGCCTTTATTTCGTGTCCTGGGATGACCCCGGGACCGGCCATGATCCAGGGGATCTCCAGCTCCTGCATTGTGGCCCCGCCGTGTTTCTTGCCGCGCCCGCCATGGTCGGAAGTGACCCAGAGCAGCGTGCTCTGGCGGAGGCCGGCCTCTTCGATGCCGGCAATCATTTCCCCGATCAACTGGTCGGCCACGGCCACGGCGGCGTAATACTCGGGAGTGCCGTGGCCGGACTCGTGCAAGGCATGGTCCACGTGATCGAGCTGGATGAAAGTGAGCGCAGGCCGTTTGGTCTCGAACCACGTGACTGCCCGGCGCATCGCATTGGTCGGCCCGTCGGTGTGTTCGACCACGTCCACCATGCGCCTCTCCAGGAGCCGGCCAAAGCCATCCCAATCGTGAAACACGGCCAGGCCGGCGGAGGGCTGCTGTTGGCGGAGCACGCCGAAGATGGTGGGGAAGATGCCGCCCGGCCCGGTCACCGTAGGAGCGATGTCGAATTTGTTCGTCTCCCAGTCATTGGAGGTGACGCCGTGTTGCTCCGGGCCGGCGCCCATGATCATAGAGGCCCAATTGGGGCTGCTGGAGGTCGGCATTACCCCGCGTGCCTTGAAAGTCCAGGCGCCTTGGCTCCTCATTCGGCTCATGTTCGGCGCATCCGCGTGGAGGACGCCGTCGGGACTCATTCCGTCCACACCGACAATGACAATGTGCTGGACCTGGGTTTGGGCTGAGGTTGCAGATTGGGCTGGCCCGAGAGCAAGGCAGAGAACCAGGCAGAGAATGGCCGCGATGTGGCTGGGAATGGCTGTGGACTTAGATTTGAGGTCATTCATGATCATGAGGACAATACTCGAGTTGTTCGTGAACGCAAAACGCTGAGCGGGCTTTGGGGCGCGCACCCCGAGCGCGCCGCCAAAGCCCGGATTTTCCCCGTCGTCCCTAAGCTGTTATTGCGAGAGCCGGAAGTAGGCCGGGGCTTTGGTCATCGGCACGGTGACTGAGTTGGTCCCGAGCGTGTTGGGCACGTCCTGCCAATGGGCCGGACTCAAGTCAGGGGTGGTTTGGAGCTTGACCGTGGACTTGGCCGGCCACTCGAGCAGGACGTTCGAGCCGGAGACGGTCAGCGAGAGCCTGGTCACTGCATGGGACAGGTCCTTGCCAGCCAGGCCGGCAGTATGGATGGCCTGGGCCTCTTCCGCGCTCAGGGCGCGGCGCCAGATGCCGAGGTCATCGAGTTTGGCGCCGATGTTATGAGCGCTCGTGTTGTCGTCATACACGCCGGTCCCATCCTGACCGATGTTCACCGCCCAGTTGGTTTGGCCGGTGGTTAGACCCTGGTGGTTGCTGAAAGGCAGGGCATACGTATCTATGCTGCCATTGACCAGGTAGGCCGTCTGGTCCACGAGCGCGCCGTCCACGTAAGAGTACGCCGCTGGGTTGGTCGCCGCGCGCACGAAGCTGACCACCAGGTGGTGCCAGGTGCCGTCGCGCAACGTGGTGGCGGGGGTGACACTGAATTTGCCGGCGCTGGTCGGGCCCGTGACATTGACGCGGAAATTGCCGCCGTCCTGGGTAAAAATACCCCAGCCCGGGTCGCTGCTGCTGTTCCAGTCTTTGTTCGAGATGAACGGCGGGTCATCGGCCTGGTTGGTGTAATTGACCCACATCGAGACTGCAAACGAGGTGCTGTCGCCGAATTTCAGGTCGTCTGGATAACCCAGGGTGGCATACTCGAACTGTGAGCCGTCCGCCTTGGTCGTGGTGACGAAGGCCTGGCCGAGGACACCGGGAACGAAAGTCGGTGTCGGGCTGGCATTAGTCCCGTTGGTCGCGTAAGCGGCGTTGTTCCCGTGGCCGGAGATGTCATTGAAGTTGCCTTCAAAGGGCAAATGGACAACGAGGCTGTCGTTGATGAGACCGGAGGCGACGGTCAATTGGGCGAGGGTGCTGGTGGCGGCGCCGGCCGGGTTGGTGACGACCAGTTGATAGAGGCCGGCACTGCCCGGGCTAACGTTGAGGGTGAGCACGGCGTTGGTCGCGCTCACGATGAGGGTGCCGTTGTCGGACCACAGGTAGGTTAGGGGCGCGCCTCCAGTTATGGCAGGGGCGAAGGTCACCGTCTCGCCCGGGATGGCGACTTGCGAGAGCAGCGGGGTCGTTATCGCCGGCGGCAGGACGGCAGCCACCACCGCCTGGGACAGGTCCTTGCCGTTCTGGCCTGCGGTATAGATGGCGTTGGCCTCTTTGGCCGTCAGGGCGCGGCGCCAGATGCCCACGTCGTCAATGTGCGCCGCGATATTGTAGGCGCTGCCATTATCATAATAGACGCCGGTGCCGTCCTCCCCGATGTTGACCGCCCAGTCCGTTTGGGTGGGCGTCACGCCGCGTTGGCTATTGGAGAACGGCGTGCCCTCCGTGTCAATCGAGCCATGCGTCAGGATGACTTTCTGGCTGGCGGGAGCGCCATCCACGTAGGAATTCACATAGCCCGCCTGCGAACCCGGGGTCCGCACGACGCTCACCACCAGGTTGTGCCATTGCCCATCCCGCAGCACGGTTGACGGCGACGTGTCGAACTTGTCCGAGCCGCCATTCGGGCCGGTGATGTTGATGCGATAGTTGCCCCCGCTCTGGGGCGCGATAATCCAGCCTAAATTGCCGCTGCTGTTCCAGTCTTTATTCGAGATGAACGGCAAGTCGTCCGTCTGGTTGGTGTAATTGACCCACATCGAGACCGAGAACGAAACGGAATCGCCAAACAGGAGGTCGGCCGGATAGCCCAGGGTGGCGTAGTCGAACTTGCTGGCGTCATTCAACGTGGTGAACTCGAAGGCCTGGCCGATCTTGCCAGGAATAAAGGTGGGATTCGGATCGCCGTTGGGCCCGTTGTAGGTGTACTGGGCGTTGTTCCCGCGGCCGGAGGCGTCGTTGAAATTCCCGTCGAACGGCAGGTGCACCACCAGGGCGTTGGTAATCGGGCCGGAAATGACGGTCAGTTGCGCCACGGCGCTGGTCACAGCGCCGTAGATGTTGGTGAGCACCAGCTCATACTGGCCGGAGCTATTGGTCGTCACGGGACTCAGCTCGAGCGGCCCGTTTGTGGTTCCGGAAAGCAAGGTCCCGTTTTGGAACCAGAGGTAGCTCAAGGGGCGTCCCCCGCCCACGGCGGCCGTGAAGGTGACGGTATCGCCCGGGTCGGCCACCTGGGAGGCCAGGGGCGAGCTGATCACCGGATTGGTGACGACCGTCAGGCTAGCCGGCGTGCTGGGCGTTGGACCGTCTGAGTTGCTGACGACCACCTGGTATTGTCCGGCATCGGCCGGCGAGGCATTCGAGATCGCATAGGTTGCATTGGTCGCGCCGATAATGATCTGGCCATCGAACTTCCACTGGCGGGCCAGCGGGGGACTGCCGCTGGCGGCCACGGTGAACGATGCAGCCGTGTTCGCGTTGACCGTCTGCGATTGCGGCTGGGCCGTGATGACGGGCGTGTTGATGCTGTAAAGTCCGAGATCATCTATGCCGAAGTACCAGCTCGCGGTGCCGGCCTGCATGAAGCGGAACCGGACGCGGGACTGGCCGTCGGCCATCGGCAGGCGAGCCAGCAGAATCTCCTTTCCGAGCCAGGCAGAATGCGCCACGCCGTCGGCGACGGTGATATTGGCTTCGTCGTCCGGGAACGGAACAATATACGGGGCCAGGGCCTGCGAAATGGGTGCGCCAATGAAAGCGCCGTAAGCCAGCCCCCAGGCCTGATCGGTTCGCGCGGTGGTCAACGTGGCAACGGCATTGATGCTCCCGTTGTTGGTGATGACGTCGCTGCCGGCAAAATCTGTGCCGTCACTTGAGGCGATAAAATAGGCGATGGGCAGCCAATCGGCGCCCTGGTCCACCGAATATTCGACGGCGCCAATGTTGTCCTGGTTCTGCTCGTAGAGGCAGTGCAGAGCGACGAAGATATTGGTCTTGCCGGTCAGGTCGTAGTCGGAGGTAAAGACGACCTGCACTTGGTTGCCGTCGCGCGCGTCGGATTCGGCATACAGCATGTTGCCCGAGGCGAGATTATCGATGAACTGACCGTTGAGCATGATGGGAGGCTGCCAGAAGATGCGAGCTTTCAGGCCGCTCAGCCGCTGCTGGCTGACCACTACCCAATCTTTGTAGGTATCGGACTTCAGATCGTCCAGATTAAGTCCCGGGTCCACGGTGTCCGTGTGATTGGTAGCGACCCAACCCGCCGGGAGGCCGCCTTCTGCGACCTTGTTGAAGGTCTCGAGATAGATGGGGCTGGGAAGGGTGACCGCCTGATAATTCAAAGCGGTGAACGACCAGAACTCCGTCTTGGCTCCCGCCACGCTGTCTGTCCACGCCAGAGTCAAGGTATGCGTGGAAAGCGGCTCCAGGGCGTTGGTAAAGGTGTAATCAATCGTGTCCGTGGGAGGGGCAGGCGTCACCAAGGCCGCCACAACCGCCCCGTCCAACGAGAGCCGAATCGAAGCGGCGTCGATCGCCGTGTCGCCCTGGTCGAGCACCGCATGCACCGCCGCCAAGGGGGTGACTCCGGTCCCGCCAACGTCCGGAATTCTCGATTCGATGAACGAGGGCACGGGCGGAATCACCTGCGGGAGGCCCCCCGCCGAGGGGCCGGCCATGGCTTGCATTTGGCCCGGGTTCAGGGCCGAGTCACGGATTTGAACACTGTTGACATATCCGCCGGCCGCATTGGTCTCGGTTGCGCTTCCAAACAGGCGCACCGAAGCCCCGGGAGGCAGGGCATAGACGTCATCGGGCGAAAGCCCCGTCACGGAGCCGACGAGGGCCCCGTTGATATAGAGAAGAACCTCGCCTGTGCTATGGCTCACCACAAAGCCCACGCGACACCACACGTTGGGCGAGAGATGCCCGGCGCTGCCGGAGGGCTTGCTGCTGAGACTGGCGGTGGCCTGGAGGGCGTCATTGGCCCCGATGGCGAGGTAGGCGCGAATGTTGTCGAGCTGGCCGTCGTCCGTCTGGAGTATGGGGCGGAACGTGCCGCTCGAGCTCGAGGGATAGAGGACGTCCACGATGAGGGTGTAGTCGCCCAGAAACGCCCCGCCACCATTGCCCGTCGGCGGGACCGGTATTTGATAGCCGAGCGAGGGGTCGGTCTCGGCCACGTATTTCATGACGGTTGCGTTGGTCCCGTTGATGAGCGGCAGGCCGAGGGCCGCCGTCGTGCCAAAGACGGTGCCAGCCTGCGTGGCGGCGCCCGGGCCGTCCGCGTACTGCAGATCCCCAGGGTCGAGCCCGCGGTGGCCACGAGGTTGGATTTGTCGAAGTCCCACTGCCCCACCGTCTGGGCATGGACCGACACCGGGCGCAGCAGTGCCCCGCCGAGCGTGCCGGCTAGAACGAGGTTCTTGACTATATCTTTCATGTTAGGATTTTGGGTTTGGTGTTGTGGTTCTCAAATGCAGGAAATAGGAGGTTGCCCGTGCCCTCACCGGGTCATGTGTTGGATTCCCGGGGTGAAAACCAGCAGCAACGACAATCCAAGCGCCGGGGCAATCTTCAACACAGGTTTCATGCGCGTGGGCTGATCGGGTTCACTCGGGCGCCGGCGCCAGAGGCAGGACTCCCGTGTAGTGCCGGTAGTCGATCCCCACGTTCAGCCCGGTGAACCGGAGCCTGGAGACATGCTGGTCCACCCAAACCGTCTGACACCCCTTGCTGTGACGATACCACTCCTGTTCGAAATGATAACCGTCGTAAAGCAAGGAGAGGCCCCCGTACGGGGGCTGGCCGATCCACTGCGTCAGAATCTGGGTCCTGCTGGGAAACAGGCCGAGGCTGTCGTCCGGTCCCTCCATCCTCTGTTCGGCCGCGTCCTGGACGAAGATCATCCTGGCGGGGCTGGCATACGAGGAGACTTTCTTGCTCTGGGGTTCGACCGTGGGATCATACGCGGCGGTGAGGTACTGGCAAATCCCGTAGGTGGAATTCTGCCAGAAGCTGGAGGGGTAATAGCGGCCATCATCGTGCCACTCGTCGGCATGGACGCACTTAGGGCAGTGGAAGATGTTCGGGTTCCTCGCAAAATAATCGAGGTAGCCCAGGGCCCAATAAGCGTAAGGGTCGTTGGGTGCCAGCAGGACGGTCGAGCGGGGATTCGCGGTCCACTGGCCATCGTTGGGTATGACGCCGCCCAGGCTGAAATAGTAGTCGCTGTTATCATGGGCATACATGGTGCCGGCCAGGCCGATCTGCTTGAGGTTGCTCTTGCATTGGGCACCCTTGGCCTTTTCCTTTGCCTGCGTGAGCGCAGGTAGCAGCATGCTGGCGAGAATGGCGATGATCGCGATCACGACCAGCAACTCGATTAAGGTGAAGGCGAGCGGCCTCGATACGCCCGGCCGGGCGACCGGCGCCGGCTCCCGCCGAAGCAGCAATGGAATGTGGGAATCGTCTTTTTCATTTGTAAACCGTGCGGCGAGTCTAAGGCCCCAAGTGGTTCGTTCAACGGACGATTGTGTTACGTGTGTGCGGTGATTGTGTTGATCTGTTCACAGATGTGAAAAATCGAATCGGACAACGTCACTTTCGCTGGATGGGACGCCAGCTCCTTGGCGAGAATCACTGCCGGCCGAATGCGAACCACGAATGAAATGCAGACGAAGAATTGGATACGCCTGTTGCTACTTGTCCTGATCGGCGCCGGGGTCATTGCGGGTCTGGCGTACCATGCCAACCGAGGTGCGGATCCGGGCGCGGCCGCGCCGACTTCACCTCCAGCGGCGGATCCGACCGCCGTGGCCCAGACCTCGGCCCGGGCCTCCGGCGGTGATGTCTCCGCGCAGCTTCAGATGGGTATTTGGTGCCTGGAGGGCCAGGGCCAGAAGCGGGACGAGCGTCGCGCCGCAGAATGGCTGCGCCAGGCCGCGGAGAAAGGCAACGCCGAGGCCCAATACCGGCTGGCCACGCTCTACCAGGCCGGGCGTGGGACCGACCGGGACCCGGCGAAGGCGCTTTCCTGGTTCAACAAAGCGGCGGCCCAGCGCCATGTCGCGGCGATATACAACCTCGGGTCGATGTACGAAGCGGGCCAGGGCGTTGCCCCAGACTCCCAGGCCGCAGCCCTCTTCTTCCGACGGGCCGCCGAATTGGGGGACGCCTACGCCCAATACAACCTGGCGCGGCGTTATGAAGAGGGACACGGAGTGCCCAGGAACCTGGCGGAGGCATGGAAATGGTACCAATTGGCCAATGCCGGGGGGGTCCCCGACACACTTCATGCTCGGCGGTCTATCGAGGCCCGCCTGACGGCGGAGCAGCTTCGCCAGGCCCGCCATGCAATGGAGCAGTTCCGCCGGCAGTCAAGGGCAGCAGGTCCGCGCTGAGCCCGCCCTCGGCGCGGCGCAAAGTCCCGGGACTGCCCCGCGTGTGGTTAAAACTTTCGGTCAGCCCACGGCGCCTTTTTGCCCCGAAGGGGCTTCCGACAATAGCCCGACGTTTCAATTCAACGTTGGGTTGGATGCTGGAAGTATCGCGTCACCGGCAGTTTGGTCGTCACCGGCTTGTCATGAGTTTGTGACGAAGACGTGAGCACGCGTTGGCGGCGAGGCCCCTATACTCGTCCGCTGACAGGAGGAATGGCCTCCGCATCCGAAGTGCTGACAGACGCCGTTTCGCAGCACGCCCCGGCTGTCTCGCCGACGAGGCCGCCCCGGTGTGGTTCGAGACCGAACTAAAACTAATGAGAACTATGAAAAAGGCCATCATCACCGCCGTGCTGGCGTGCCTGGGCGCCGCGGGCGCCCAAGCCAGCCAATTTTGGTACGACGCCATCGCCAATTATCCGACCGGGTGCATCACCACGAACACGACCCTTTGGTATCCGCACGCGCCCGGGAGTCTCGGCGCAACCGACGCCCTGGTCGTCAGCAACGCCTACACCTCCGGGGCGGCCGCGAACGGGAGCTCTCAGGCATCCCCAAGACCTCGGCGACGGTGCTCATGTTCGATGTCGTCTTCAACCCGGTCACGGAAATCGTCAACGGCTCCCCTCAATACAACTCCGTCAACCCCGCCAACCGCTACCGGAGCCTGGGCGTGCGCCATGAGTCGGGAACCGTGCTCAATTTCTGCGACGACCACGCCAGCTACTACAAGATTTCATCTTTGACCAATTTCCCGGGTTACCCGGCCACCGAGCCTCAGCGGTCGGATGTCATCTGGGACTGGAAGAGCCGATAATGGGGAGCTGGTCCCGGAACCGCCGCTATGAAAAGAGAACTTCCCGCACTCTTAGCCGCCTGGGCGTTGCTTCAGCTTGGCCTCTGCCCGGCGAGGGCCTTTGATTGCGAAGTCCACCGTCTGATCAATCAACTCGCGCTGGCATCCCTGCCCACGAACTGCCCGGGCTTTCTGCGGACACCAGAGGCCGCCGAGCGCATTGCCTTCCTGTCGGGAGAACCGGACTGCTGGCGCAACGTCCGCGACCTCTGCCTGGCCCACGCGAGCGGACCGGAACATTACATCGATATCGAGCAGTTGGATGGCTCTGGCGCTCGGCGCTGACCATTACCTGATCAGGTCGAGTGACTGAGGTGACCAGGACGCGATCATCCAGCGCCTTGTGGAGTTGCTTGCCCAAGCGCGGCCCGTGCGTGCCGTGTGGGTCGCAGGCATTTGTCAGGGCCAGCCAACGGGCTCGAGTCTGCGAATGGCGTCGGCAGACCATTAAACAGGGATTCGGCAATCATGTGTTCATTCGCGGCCAGGGCGACGGCCTAAGCTGGCACAAGGGCACACCGCTTGATTGCAGGGACGCCTCGACCTGGGTGTGGTCGAGCTGGCAAGCCAGGGACAGGGTCGTGTTCAAGCTGCTCCTGAACGACCAGATTTGGGCCCAGGGAGAGGATCTCGTTGTCGAGGCGGGCCGGAGGCTCGAGAGGGTTCCAGTTTTCTAATCGGTGGTCAATTCTTGGATTCCACAGCGCCTGGCGCGGACGGCGCTGTCACCGCCCCTCAAGCGGAGTGACTTTGGTCGAGCCGTGCCGCGAGCCCCTTTGCGAAACGACGTACACCTCACCGAACCCAAGGCGCTCGACCTGGCGCTCGATCTGCTGCCATTCGCGCCCCAGGCCCTTGAAGAGAAGCGTGTTCTTCTTCTCGATGTGCGCGCTCATCGCCCGGTCCTCCAGATGGCGGGTGTTCGAGGCTCAAGCATAGTCAATCACTTCAGGACTTCGCGATGCTCCCCAATGAGGTATATTGGTATAAACAAACTCCACGCAGTCCATGAGCGAGCAACCTGGCATGTCCTCCCACCTCCACTTTCCATTGATCGCCGGAGCGTTTCAGTTTCAGCGGCGACACAAGCGTATGGCCGTCCTTGAACCGGCTTTGAAACCAGAACGTGACCTCATCCGGCGCTGGATTGTCCTTGAGCACAAGCCTGGACGCTTCGACCTCCGACATCAACGGTTGAAGCCCTGCCGAGACGTCCTCGACAAGCGCCGTCAAATTTGTATTCGACTGATCGGCCTCGCACATCAGGACTTGGGCGAGCCGGTCTTTATTCCCGGCTTTGACCGCCCACGCGAAAGTGGCGGCTGCCGCTTCGGGCGTACCGTTCCCGGAGTCGGCCCATGAACTGCTCGGTTCGAAATCTCCCGCCGGCGGCTGCCGAT
Source organism: uncultured bacterium (assembly GCA_963749495.1). GTDB lineage: Bacteria > Verrucomicrobiota > Verrucomicrobiia > Limisphaerales > UBA8199 > CAVQND01. The sequence continues at coordinate 574,460 of CAVVMW010000004.1, read as the reverse complement.
CCACAAGAAGCTTGGCAAGTTCCTGATTCTTGAAAAATCGCAGCACTACCGCATCGTAGTCCGGCTCGCTCAGTTCGCTCATCGCTTCGTCCAGGACCGGACGCAACTTCTCCCAGTCAGGGCCGGTTTCAGGAGTCGGGTCGAGTTGTTCCATAACCAGCCTTTCGCGCGAATGCCGGCGGATTTCATTGCGCCGGAAGTTGAGGGAGACGTTGCGGGCGCTGCGACAAAGCCAGCCTGCCAACGCGGCGTCCTCGGCCAGCCGGGCGCACAACGCCCGCGCCCCGCGTGCCAGGCCGACAAATACGCTTTGGGCCACCTCGGCGGCCGGTTGACGTCCATCGCGAGTCCTGGATTCTGTTTGCAGGGTGGAAGAGGTGTGGCCACGCTCGCTACGCTGCGGCAGGCGGTTTCCGGACTGGGCCGGTATCGCGAGAGCTTGGCGGCCATCGCGGGCGCCATCGAATCCACCCAACCCGACCTCATCCTCAATTTTCTCGAACCGCTGATGGGTGTGTTCAACCTGCTGCGGCCGCACCCGATTCCGGTCGTCTCCGTGGGGCATCACTTCATGCTCGGCCACCCAGAGTTCGTTCGTTCCCGCCAGTTTGCGCTGCCGCGATGGACGATGCGCCAGTATGTGCGCCTGGCCGGCGCGCTGTCCACCAAGCTGGCGCTCTCGTTTTATCCCGCGGCCTCCATGCCGGAACGGCGCCTCTTCGTCTGCCCGCCTCTACTGCGACGTGAGATCTTCGATCTGCCACAGGATTCGCCGGGCCGATTCCTCCTGGCCTACGTCCTCAACCAGGGTTACGCCGCGGACGTTCTCCGCTGGCACACGGTGTTTCCTGACGTGGAACTCCATTGCTTCTGCGAGAAACCGAAAGTCGAGCCGGTCTGGCGTTACGACTCGACTCTCTCGTTTCACAAGCTGGACGGAGCGAAATTCCTCCGGATGATGGCTGAAAGCCGCGGCGTCGCCTGCACGGCCGGATTCGAATCCTTAAGTGAAGCGGCCTGGCTGGGCAAACCGCTCCTGGTCGTTCCGGTGGAGAACCACGTGGAGCAGCATCTCAACGCCCTGGATTTGCGGTCCTTGGCCACGCAAGCTGACGCAGCGGAAAAAGCTGCCGAGGCCGCCCGAAAAGGGGCGCGGCTGGCCAAAGCCAGTTTCAAAGCGGCCCGCAAGGCTTTCAAGAGTGCGAGAAAGGTGGCCAAGCAGGCTCGCAAGGATGTCAAAGCGGCGGCCAGGGCTCTGCGAATGACCGCCAAAACCCCAACTTCTTCGCCCAAAAAGCCCGCAAGAGCCTCCCAGCCTGGCAAGACGGCTGCCTCGGACTGCGCCAGCACTTCCGCTAGGGCGCGCAGTTCTTCCTGAACCTGGACGTAACCGAACTGTCACCCCGCCTCCGTTGATCCCTTCCGAGGGTTCTCTTAGCCTTGCGGGAAATGATGCTGAGATATGAGAATCCTCCTGCAGAACTTCGAAACCGGACTGTACCCTGAGCCGGGATGGGACCTGGACCGATAATCCCGAAGCGGCACTTGGCTTTCCCAGCACCGTCCGGGCCACCGGGCATGTTCTCTGCCGCCGCCTGCCGAATACCTTCGTGGTCGTGCAGCCAGGGATTGCCACCACCGCACCTCCGGCCGCGAAGGGGACAAACTCGCACCCACCGTGTGCGCGAGCCAGATTGCGAACCAGACCCCCGAACCAACCGAAACGGGAATTGAGGTTGGAGTCCGCAGGCTTTCGTGATCGCTTCGGGACAACGTGACAGTGCGCCTAAAAACAGAGAAGAGGCGATATTCGTCCAGTGTTCTGTGGAGCGAATCGAGGCTATTGGTCAGATCGGGCGACCGAACCAGTTGGTTCATGGACGCTAGTAAATTCGTCAGGCCGTTGTTGATGTCGGCCACCTTCAACTCGGCAAGACTGGAGTTCAGCCGGGCCAGGACGGAGGTCAACTGATCCATCGCCCTCGTAAAGTCGAGGTTCGCCAGTTTGTCGATCAGGGTTCGAATCTGCGTCGGCACCGTCGGAATCTCTTTATATTCCTTCTTTACCTGATGAAATGTCGGGGCCGGCGCATGGGGGATCTCCAGTTCCACATATAGAACGCCGGTCACCAAGCTCTCGGCATCGAGCATGCCGCGCATCCCTTGCCGGAGCATCTTCTCGAAACTGGCTTCGTCCGACAAGTTGATGGTGAGATCGGTTTTCTTGCGGATGAGAGACTCGTCCACTTCGATGATGACCGGCATGTGCGTGTCACCCGCAACCTGGTTGTGGTGAATCAAGGTCTCGACCACCGATCCCACCGTGACCCCGCGGAATCGCACCGGGGCGCCGGGAGCAAGCCCCTCGACCGACGCATCAAAGTACAGGATATACTTCTCGGTTGTGGCAAATATCTTCCACGAGCTGAACAGGATGATGCCCCCAACTCCCAGCGCCAGACCAATGACGATGAACAAGCCTATGGTGGTTGGATTTGCTTTCTTGCTCATAGGTTCACGTCAGGTTAGCCAACGCTTCACGCTTCATAAGGAACTCCGGAGTTGGCTGGGCGGACGGGTTCCTGGCCCCGGGTGAGAAACTCCCGCACGTACGGGTCGTTCGAGTGTTTCAGCAATTCACGTGGATTGCCCTCCGCCCGCATGGTGTGGGTGGCGGCATCCAAAAAGATCGAATTGTCGGCGATGGCAAAGATGCTTTGGAGGTCGTGTGTAACCACCACAATGGTGGCCCCAAGGCTGTCGCGCAACTCAAGGATCAAGTCGTCCGGTCGATGTATTCCCTCGGCCCCAAGTCCAGCATCGAGATGGACACCGCGAACCCACCCAGGAGGGCAATGGCATCCGCGAACACGCACAGAAGCGGCACCATTAGCACCAGGGCCGTCACCCGCGGCAGCACCAGGAACTCGATGGGTGAAATGCCGAACGTTTTGAAGGCGTTGATTTCCTCGTTCACCTTCATCGTGCCGAGTTGCGCCGCGAAGGCAGCGCCGGTGCGCCCGCACAGGATGATCCCGGTCATCAGGCAGCCCAGTTCCCGGACTGTTCCGATGGCCACGAGGTCAGCCACGTAAATGGAGGCCCCAAACCGGGTCAATTCCAACGCGCCAACAAAAGCCAAAATGAGGCCCACGAGAAAATTGATGAGCGCGACCACGCCCAGGGCCTCCGGGCCGCACTCCTGCATCGCCGTCCATGTGTCCGACCAGCGGAACTGCGCCCGTCCGCGCAGCAGGTTGAATGACGCCATCACGATCTCACCGAGAAAGGTCAGCACTTGACGGGCCCCGGACCGAGTTTGGAGCGCTCGTTCCCCAACGCGAGCCAGCCATGGTTGCCGCGGCGTCCTCGCATCCTTCTTCTCTGGAACAGCCTGTGCGAGGCGAATGAGCTTTCGCACCCCGGGCGGCAACGTCTCGCCGTGGAATTCAATCTGCAGACGCCGGCAAAGCTCGGAGCTGTTGAGCAGAAACGACAGCAGACCGCTGTTCCATTTTCCCAACCTACGGGTGGGCGGGCTGGTGTCGGCCGGTCCGGTCCTTGCCAAGGACTGTCTGCCGCGATGCCACTCCTTCTGGAGCAACCTCCGCGTGACGCCAGGCATCCAGCCTTGTCTGATTGATGCAACCAACGTGGCAAATGCATACCTCCAGGACTTCGGGCAGTGCACCGGGAACGAAGCGGGCACGTAGCGCCTTCACGCTGATGGAACTGCTGGTCGTCATCGCCATCATCGGCATTCTGTCTGCCCTGCTTCTCTCGGCGCTCTCGATGGCCAAGGCTTCCGCCCGTTCTGCCTCGTGCAAGAATCACCTGCGACAGATGGGGTTTGGTCTGCTAATGTACGTCGATGAACACCGCGGGAGATTCCCTTATTACGACGGCACTCCAGATCCCGCTCTCGATGCTTCTGCCGGGGTGAAGAACACGCCGCATTGGTCGGCAAAATTGCTCCCCTACTACCCTCTCAAATGGACGGAGCCGGCATACCATTGCCCGGCCTACAAGGGGGCGATTGCATGGTGTGGTGGACCCACTGTTCCCTTCGGCAGCTATGCCTACAACTGCTACGGGGTTGGCCGAAAGGGTAGGCCGGCCGACCGTCAGGAACTCGGGTTGGGAGGATGGGTGACCATGCCCAGCCGTCATGAGCCAACCGCCGAGTTCCAATTGCAGGTGCCGAGCGAGATGTTCGCCATCGGGGAGTCCAGGTGGAAGGACCAGCGAAGATGGGGATGGGGAACGGCAGGGGGCCATGACAGAATGCTATGCGGACAATTCAACCGTTGGGGAGCGGACGCGTTTGATCCGGCTCGGCACGGGAAGAAGTATAATCAGCTTTTTTGTGATGGCCACGTCTCGGAGATGAGCCCGTGGATTCTGTTCAACCCAACGAATACCGCTGCAATGTGGAACTACGACCACCAACAGCACCCGGAATCCTGGCCGCGCTGGTGACGTGACCTGCCGGGCTTGGAACCGGCAGGCCGAAACTCCCGTTGCCGACGCCAAACCCGCCGCCGCCCTTCAAATCACGCCCGAACTAATTCAGGCGGTTCTCGCCGGAATGACCCCCGAACAATTGGCCGCCGCCGCCGTCAAAGAACGTCAACAGGCCAGCCTTGAACCGCTCAAAACCCAATACAAAGAGACGGTTTCAAAGCTGGATGAACTGGCCGGTCAAATCCGTGAAATTGACCCCACTTGGGAACCGCCCTCCCCGCCCACCGTCGCCAGCCGGATTTTGGATTGGGTGAAGACCCAAGGGAAGGCCGTTTCCAAGCCGGAAATCGCCGCTCGGGTCAAGACCAAGTATATCGGGGGGGCTTTGAAGAAGAGGGTTGAGAAGTCAAAGACCCTCACCTTCGACAAGACGGCGAGGACGCATTCCGTCCCGGCGAGAGGAGAACATTGTCTGATTATCAGGAAGTTACGGAAGGAAACACTGAAAGCGGAAATGCTGCGACAGTTCGCAAATTGCAAGATCTCGCAAATCAGATGCGAGCCGTCGTTTTCTTAATGGAGAGATCTCCCTTCTATTTCTTTGAATCGATATCGCCGGACTTTTTGATGGCGCGCAGCAGGCGCCAACTGAGATAAGCTGCCATTAGGTAACCCGCACCGCCGAATACCGAAACGCCAGCGATCACAGGCGGTGCTTTCATGCTCCAGAGCAGGCAGGAGCCGAGACGAAGCAGAATGTCCCCCAGGTCCACCGAGTTGTGGTTCACCACGGCGATGAGCATTTCCTCGATGCCTTCCCCCAGTTCTTCATCGAGACGGCCGACCATCCCGCAGTCGAGCACCCCGACCACACCGCCGGGCAGGAGCATCAGGTTGCCGGGATGCGGATCGGCATGGTAGAACGCATCGCGGAAGATCATCTGGAGATACATATTGGCGCCCCGGCGCGCGAATTCATTGAGGTCGGCGCCCGAGGCGGTGAGCGCCGCAGAGTCGGTACCGAGGATGCCCTCAAGCCGTTCCATCGTCAGGACACGGCGCGTCGAGCACTCCGCGTAAGCCTGGGGGAAATGGACGGTGTCGTCCTGGGCGAAATGTTTCGCGAACTCATCGAGATTGCGGCGTTCGAAGGTGAAATCCAGCTCGCGCAGGAGGGTGCGGCCGAACTGCCGGATGACAGCAGCAGGCTGGTAAAGACGAATCTGGGGAGCGTGCTTTTCCGCCAGTTCGGCCAGGCCGGCGAGGATATCCAGGTTGGGCATGATCTTGTCCCTCGCGACGATAGGTATCCTGGCCGGACTTGTCGCCGCCTGCATCTTTGGGATCCAGAGGAAGGCCCAACCGCCGGTGTTTAAGCCGGTCAGCAGCCCTTACGACTCGGCAATCTATGCCAATGGCATTATCGAGAGCGATCAGCCGAGCGGTGAAAACATCAACATCTATCCCGAAGTTTCCGGTCCGATCACCCGGGTGCTGGCGCGCGAAGGCCAGCGGGTATCGGCCGGCACTCCGCTCCTGACCATCGACGATTCCGTGCAGAAGGCAACCACGGAGCAGCTAAGGTTGCAGTCCGAGGCTGCCTTGGCGCTCCTGGAGGAACTCAAAGCGCAGCCACGAAAGGAGACCCTAGCGATTGCCCTGGCGCAGGTGGAGTTGGCTGAATCCAACCTGAAAGCGGCCCGCGACCAGCACGACAAGCGCCGCGCCTCCTACGACATCGACCCGAAATCGATCAGCAAGGACGCGCTGGATACGGCCGAAGACGCAGTCAGCCAGGCGGCAGCCGCACTGGACGTAGCCCGGACGCAATATGAACTTACCAAGGCCGGGGCATGGAGCTACGACATCGTCAACCAGGAGAAGCTGTACGAGGCGCTCCAGCAGGCTTACCAGGCGGCTAACGCGCTGCTGGCAAAGTATTCCGTCAAAGCGCCGGTTGACGGAGTCGTGCTCGCCATTAACGCGACGACGGGGAGTTATGTGTCGTCACAGGGCGTCTATGACCCTTACACGGAAGGATCCGGCCAGCTGGTGGTGATGGGAGCGCCCCAGGACTATCTGGCCGTGCGCTGTTATGTCGACGAGATCCTGGTCTCACGCCTGCCGTCACGGGGGCGTATTCGCGCACAATTGTCGATCCCCGGCACCGACATTAAGCTGCCGCTGGAGTTCGTCCGGGTGCAGCCTTATGTTTCGCCCAAGATCGAGCTGTCGAATCAGCGCCAGGAGAAGGTGGACTTGCGGGTGCTGCTGGTCATTTTCCGGTTCGAGAAAAAGGACGCTCCGGTCTATCCGGGCCAGTTGGTGGATGTCTTCATCGGGAAGCAGTAGCGCCCCAGCGCGGCCAGACACCCGTCAGAGCGAATGCGATGAACAACTTTCGATCATCAGTCCGGCGAGGCGCGTGGCTCGCCGTGATCATGGCGATGGTTGGCGGTTGCGCGGTGGGCCCCAATTTCGTTCGTCCTGCGCCGCCCGATGCGGATCGCTACACGCGCGAGACGCGGCCCGAAGCCACGGTCGCGGCAGATGGCCAGGCGCAGCATTTCACGCCCGGCGCCGGTATCCCTGCCGATTGGTGGCGGCTTTTCAAGTCAGCGCAGTTGGACGCGCTAGTCCGGCTGGCCATCACCAACAATCCGACCCTCCAGGCCTCCGAGGCCAGCTTGCGTCAGAGCCAGGACAACATGCGAGCAGGTTATGGGGTGTTCTTCCCGCAGATCCAGGCTGGAGCAGGCGCCAGTCGACAGCGCACCGCCCCGTTGCAGGCAGGCTTTCAGACGCCCGGGACGATCTTCAACCTGGTTACCGCGAGCGGCACCATCAGCTACGCGCTCGACGTGTTCGGTGGCGCGCGCCGTAAGGTGGAAAGTTTGCGGGCGCAGGCCGGCTTTCAGCGCTACGAGAGCAAGGCGGCCTACCTCACGTTGTCCGCCAATGTCGTTAACACCAGCATCGCGCGCGCTGCCTACGCTGCAGAGATTCGCGCGACCGAACAGTTGATCGAGTTGGAGCAGCAGCAACTTCACCTCACCCAGGCGCAGGTTCGCGCCGGCACAGCTCCCTATTCGAGCGTGTTGAGCGTGAGCAGCCTGATCGCCGCCAACCAGGCCTTGCTGGCGTCCCTGGAGCAGAATGTCAGCCAGGCCGAGCATTTGCTGGCGACGCTGGAAGGCGTGGCACCACTCAAGGCCACCCTGCCCGACATCGACCTGGCCGGACTGTCGCTGCCGGTGGACCTGCCGGTAAGCCTGCCCTCCGATCTGGTTAACCAGCGTCCCGACATCCTGTCGGCCGAGGCACAAATGCATGTTGCCAGTGCCAAAATCGGCGTCGCGACCGCCAACCTGTTCCCCAGCTTCAGCTTGAACGGCACCTACGGCGTTGCCAGTTTGGGTAGTTTCTCGGTCCTCTCGGCGGCCAGTGGGAGGTTCTGGAGCCTCGGCCCGTCGGCCTCGATTCCAGTGTTTCAGGGCACCACATTTTGGTACGGCCGGCGCGCAGCCATCGATGCCTATCAGCAATCTCAGGCAGTTTATCGCCAGACCGCACTTGGCGCATTCCAGCAAGTCGCTGACTCCTTGAAGGCGCTGCAGCACGACGCCGAGGCGCTGGAGGCACGAGTCGAAGCACGGCGCGTGGCTGGCGAAGCACTCAACCTGTTGCAGGCCAATTATCGCGCGGGTCTGGCCGCCTACCTGGACGTTCTGACGGCCGACGTGCAATTCCACCAAGCCACCATCGCCTATCTGCAGGCTGTGGCGCAGCGCCACCAGGACACGGTGGCCTTGTTCGTGGCGCTGGGAGGGGGCTGGTGGAACGAGCAACACCAGATGGGCAAAGGAGAAGCGCCATGAAGTACGCCGGCATCATGCGGATCGGGTTCAAGCTGCTGGTGAATGACAAGCCCAAGTTCTCCGCGCTGTTGATCGGGATCACCTTCGCCGTGTTCCTGATGATGCAAATGACCGCCATGTTCATCGGCATCCTCAACCGCGCCTATTCGACTGTCACCAATGTCGGTGCAGCGATGTGGATCATGGACCCGGCGGTCAATACTGCCACCACTGCGATCCCTATGCCCGATTATCTGCTGGACGCGGTGCGCAGCATGGACGGGGTGAGCTATGCCGTGCCGCTCTTTGTCGGTGGCGCGCTGGTCAAGCTCGAAAGCGGCATCTATCAATCTGTGAATGTCGTCGGCCTGGACGACACCAGCTTGTTTGGCCGTCCCGAACTCGAACAGGGCAGCATCCAGGACATCTACGCCGACCACGCGTTCGTGGTAGTCAAGGACGCTGAATTCTCGAAGCTGGAGAACCCGAAGATCGGCACCTCTTTCGAACTCAATGACCACCGTGGTACGATTGTGGGCATTGCCAGGGTCGCCTCGAACGGACTGAACGGGGTGCCGACGCTCTATACAACCTACTACCGCGCGATCGAATACATCCCGTCCATGCGTTTCACCATTTCCTACGTCCTGGTGCAGCCGAAGAGCGAGGCCGCCGTGGCGGGCATCAAACAGCAAGTCGGCAAGCTCGGCTATGTCGCCCTTACCAAGGATGAATTCAACAAACGCATTACCGACTTCTATGTTTACAAGACCGGGGTTGGCACCAACATCCTCTTGATGACGGTGATCAGCTTTGTCGTCGGATTGTCGATCTCGGGCCAGACCTTTTACACGTTCATCCTCGAAAACCTGGAGAAATTCGGCGCGCTCAAGGCCATCGGCGCAAAGGGGCGCGAGCTGGTGCACATGATCCTGTTCATGGCGACCTTTACTGCGCTGACCGGTTACGGCCTGGGCGTCGGCCTGGTGACGCTGACGATCTCGCTCGCCCGATACCGGCTGCCCAACTACGCAGCGATGATCACATTTTTGAACCTGGGGCTGTCCTTCGCCATGGTCGTGCTGATCGCCGGAATATCCAGCTACATCGGGGTGCGGAAGGTCCTCAAAATCGAGCCCTTCGACATCTTCAGGGGCTAGCAGCGTCGGGACCGTTTTGTGGTGCCCGCGTTTGTATTTGGTTGAACGGTTACCTGGTTAAACATGGAATCCCTAGTTCGAGGGCGCAATCGAGCGCAGCACGGTCAACGCCGGTTGTCATATCCCCGCGTCACAACATGAGGCTCGAGCGAAGTGCGACAATTCAAACATGCTCCTGTCAAGCGGAGAGAAATTCACGCTCCTCGTCGCGCACGACCAGAACAGGACAAGGCGCGTGCCGGACCACCCGTTCTGTCGTGCTGCCAGCAAAAATGTGCTTCAGGCCGGTGTAACCGTGTGTGCCGATTACAATCAAGTCAACCTGCGACTCACGGGCCACCTTCATGATCTCCTCTGACGGCGCCCCGAGCCGAACGAGCGCTTTCCGAATCCAACCTGGATTGATCCCTTCGCGCTGGCACAACTGCCCCAGTGCATTTTCCGCCCCGCTTACAAGTGATTTATCATCCTGAATAACCCTGCGTATTGGGTAGTCTTCATGCGTAGGAATTACCGGCTTGACCACGTGCAACAGCGTAATCCGCGCTCCGAACTCCTCGGCAAAGGAGACCGCGTATCTCAGGGCCTTCCGGGAGGGCTCGGAGAAATCTGTAGGCACGAGGATGTTCTGCATTTTCAAGCCCGCTCGGTTCAGCTTTGTGATTGGTTCCCTGTTGGATGGGGTCTGCCCGGGCAGCGCCTGGCTGGTCGAGGAAGCCTCGTCTTCCCTTGCTTTAGTCTCGCTTTTCATTTGTCCGAATCCTTTGAATCCTTGTGGTTTTATGGTTACGGTTGCGGCGGAAGTCTTTTTGCAGGATTACAGCGGTATGGGGGAGTGCAAAGACTTCGAAGGGTGTCGTTTTGGCTTTTTGCGGAACGCGAGCCAGATTGAATTCGACGTTTCCAAACGTGCGCGGTCCTTTCGGAGTTGATCGAGGGTGGCGGGGAGATTCTCCCAGTCGCGCGCCAACCGCGTGAGGCGCCCGTAAAGACAATCCGCCGTCGCCCCGTAAAGGCCGGTCAGCACCAGCAGCGCTGCCACCCGCGAGAGCTCCCACAACAAAACCACGATGGCGCCGGTGAGCGCCACTCCGGCGAGCAGACCAAACGCCGCCACGCCCAGGGCCAACAGGATTGCGTGCAGGAGGCGCTGGCGCTCCTCCTGCACTTCCACCATCAACAACTCGAACCGGTTTTCACCGATGGTCAATAACCGTTGCGCGAAACGCTTCGACGCCTCGACGAGTTGCCCGGCATTGGCGGGGGGCGGTTCCATGGCGTGTTCAGTCGCGGTTACAGGCCGCTGCCGCGGTGCGCGTGCCAGGCATACGCCATAAGGGCGGCCCCACAAAGGACCAGCAGCCAACCGACCAATACCGTTACGGCGATGCCGGAGGCCTGCGGCACGATGATCGCCAGAATACCGGCCACGATCAGCAGCACACTCAGCACGATCGACCATCCCACATCCCGGTTGATTTCTGTGTTCACGCTCATATTCGCTGTTTCGTCTGAGTTTTTATAATGTGTTCAATGTTAACTGTCCCGCTTACCTCGGCAGCAAAGTCACACCCACGCCTTGCGCACCAGCCGGGTCTTCTGCGCTTTCCATTCTCTGGCGGCTCGGCGAAGCTTCCCTTCGACGTTGCGGCCGGGAAGGCTGCGCTCTGCACAGGACCACTACCTTTAAGCACCGCACATGCCAGACCTGTTCCACGAATGTAACCCTCGTGGAATCAAGGAGACCTGTGGGTGAAGAATGCAATCCAGTGTTCTGCGAGCACTCGCAAGTTACCAAATCTCGCAAATGAACTTCGAAGTTGCGCACAGGTCGAGACGGGCTCCATCACGACGCAGCCGACTGGCGGCCGGATCGCGTCGAGGGTTCGCCGCTCCCGCCGTTACTGATCCGCGGCCTGCCCCAGTTTTTCCAACACTCTCTGCAGGACTCCTTCCTTCTGTTTCAGCATGTCTCGGAAGGCCCGGTGGTCGGTATGCGCGACCTCGATCTTGAGCGAATCGAGGCAGCCTTGGAGCAATTCTCTCAAATCCTCTTTTTCTTCCGAGTCGATATCCAGATGCATCATAGTTTTGTCTCCTTTGTTTGGTCGTTGATGATAAATGAGTTTCTCGATTAAAGTCAGGTTGTTGACGGCACGCCCGTCCAAGGTGAATGGAAGAGGAGCACCTTCAGGTTTGGGCCGTGATAAGCATCTTCACGATTTGTATAATGGTCTCGGGTTTAACGAGGGCCGTGTTGACGACCAGGTGGTAGTGAGTGGAATCTCGTATTTCGGCCTGGAAATACTTCTTCACCAATTTCCGGTGTTCCGCTTCGAGCTTGGAAATGTGCTCTCGTGCATCTTTCTCAGAGAGTCCAAGTTCCTTCATCGTATTCTTTATTCTCAGATCCAGGGGAGCTACGAAGCACAGACCGATCTTTTTATCCGGGGGAAGGAAGCAGTTGCTGCCCTTGCCCACAATGACCGCATTCCCTGGTATAGCTATTTTGAGCAAGACCCGTTTGAGACTTCCGAAGTAGGCCTGCGATGAGAGATTACAATCTCCTAGAAGCGCGGCCACCCACTCCTCACGTTCAGTAGGCATGTTTTCCTCGAGCTTGGAGACAAGCTGTGTGCTCACATCTTCATCCTTGGCAATCTGCTGGGGGACGACGGTGTTGGTGGGGATGGGGACCTGGGAAAAGTCGTAGAGCAGGTTGTTGGTGAGGATTTGAATGGGCGTCATCGGGAGGTACGGCAGCCAGACGCTCGCCCCGATCACGCTGAACCCCCCCCCCCCCTGCTGCCTCTCCTTCTCCCCTCCCTCCTCCTTTTATCTCCTCTTTTTAATTTCTTTTTTTTTATTTTTTTGCTCGGTAAGCTGGTCCAGGGTCACAAAGCGATAGCTGATTTGCCTGGATTCCAGTAGGCTGCGTGGTGTGAAACGTCGCTCGCACCGAGCGGCAGATCAGCTATGCAACTGAAAGTTAAGACCGTTCTCAACGTCATTCAACACTTTGTTGGCTTCGTCTATGACAACATCCGCTTCTGCCGGGATCTCAAAGGCGCCCCTTATGCATCGAGATTACCGTCTATGCCGATGCCGGCATTCCTGCCAAGTGCTCTCGGTGTCTGAGGCCGGCCCCGGGGTATGAGCAGTTGCGGCAACGGTCCTGGCTGTTTGTGCCGATGTGGGGCCTCGAGACCTATTTCCTCTATGCGTTGCGGCGGGTCAACTGTGCGGATGACGGAGTGGTCGTCGAGCATATCCCCTGGAGCGCGGGCAAGCGACGGTGACGACGGCGATGATGGGCTTTTTGGCCCTGTGGGCGCGGCGGTTGTCCTGGAAGGAGACGGCGCAGGTCTTCCGCACCAGTTGGGAGGCCGTTTACCGCTCGGTGAGGTGGTTTGTCCAATGGGGTTTGAAGCATCGGCGCTGGAAGGGGTTGAAGCGATGAGCGTGGACGAGATAAACTGGGGCAAGGGCCAGAAGCCCAATAACTTGACGGTCATCTACCAAATTGACCCGCACTGTCGGCGGTTGCTGTGGGTGGGCAAGCGCCGGACCCAGGCCACGTTGCGGCGGGGTTTGGCGAAGTTGGGAGGGCCGGTGGTAGCGCTCTCAAGTATGTATGCAGCGATATGTGGAAGACTTATGAGGGTGATTGCGGAAAAGATAACGCAGGACATCAACGTGATGGAACGCTTTCACATTGTCGGACAACTCAACAAGGCGGTGGACAAAGTGATGTTGCCGAAATTCGAGCTTGCGCCCATCCGGAGGTACTTCAGGATGTTCACGAAGACCTTCCGTCCCTCCAGCACCCCTTCCTCGAGCACCATCAGGTTCTTTTCCAGGAGGATGATATCGGCCGATTCCTTGGCAATGTCGACCGCATTGTCCACCGAGAGGCTCACATCGGCTGCCCGCAGGGCCGACGCGTCGTTGATGCCGTCACCCATGAACCCAACGACATGTCCTTTGCGCTGGAGGGCGCGGACGATGCGCTGCTTGTCCGCCGGCGAGAGCCGCGCGAAGACGTCCGTGGCCTCGACGGCCTCGGCCAATTGGGCGTCGGTCATCGTCTCGGCCTGGGTGCCCAGGACGATCTTCTCGGCGTGAATGCCGACTTCATTGCACACCTTGCGCGTCACCAGGTCGTTGTCACCTGTCAGAACCTTGACCGTGATGCCGTCGCGGCGCAGGGCGGCGATGGCCGTGGCAGCGGTCTCTTTGGGCGGATCCAGAAACGCAAGGTAGCCGGTCAGCACCAGGTCGCTTTCGTCTGCCTTGGAGTAGGCGGCCTGTTTCTCCAGTTTCCTGGTCGCGACCGCCAACACGCGGAAGCCGTCCTCGCTCAGGTCGTTGACCTGTTGAATCAGGTCGCCGGCCAGGATCGGTTCCATCGGGAAGATCTCGCCTTCGCTCTCGAAACGCGTGCATTTGCTGAACACAGCCTCGGGCGCCCCTTTGGTGAGCAACTGCCGCTGGCCGTCGGGCCCTTCGACCGCCACGGACATCATCCGGCGGGAGAAATCGAAGGGGATTTCGTCCACCTTTGCGTACTTGTCGAGGGACATTTCCTGGTGCAGTTCCTCGTGCTGCAGCACGGCGCGGTCGAGGACGTTTTTCAGGCCCGTTTGGAAGTGGCTGATGAGATAGGCATCACGCAGCACCTCCTGGTTTTCGTTTTTGAACACGTCGCAACAGAGTTTGAGGATGACGTGGTCCATCGTGAGCGTGCCTGTCTTGTCGGTGCAGAGCACATCCATGGCGCCGACGTTCTGGATCGCATCGAGGCGCTTGACGATGACTTTCTTGCGGGACATGGCCAGCGCGCCTTTCGAGAGGCAAACCGAGACGATCGTCGGCAGCATCTCCGGGGTCAGGCCCACGGCGACCGAGAGGGCGAAGAAAAACGCCTGTTTCCAGTCCTGCTTGAGCATCCCGTTGATGAGGAAGACCAGCGGCACCAAGACGAGCATGAAGCGGATCATGAGCCAGGTGAAACTTTTCACCCCTTTGTCGAACGCCGTTTCGACGGCCTGGCCGGCGAGGCTGCAGGCCATCTTGCCGAAAGCGGTCTGCGGCCCCGTGGCCACAATCACCGCCGTGGCCGAGCCGCTCTCTACGCTGGTGCCCAGAAAGCAGAGATTGGTTCGCTCGACGGCAGACACCTTTTCCCGCGTGTCCCGCGCGTCGGTCTTCTCAACGGGCATGGATTCGCCGGTGAGCGTCGACTGGATGACGAAGAGATCCTTCGCTGTCAGGAGCCGGACATCGCCCGGGATCATGTCGCCGGCGGAGAGCTTCACCAGGTCGCCCGGCACCAGTTGGCTCAAAGGGATTTCCCTGGCCTGGCCGCCGCGGACGACGGTGGCGGTGACGTGGATCATGGCCTTGAGTTTGGCGGCGGCGTTGTCGGCCCTGGTCTCCTGGATGAAGCGCAGAGACAGGCCCAGCCCCACCATCACCAGCATCACCCAGCCGCCGACCACGTCGCTCCGGGTCGTGGCGGTGGCGAAGGTCACAACCGCCAGGACGGTTAAGAGGATGACCAGCGGGTTGCGCGCCGCCACCCGGAGCCTCTTGGGCCAACCCGCCTTTTTTTCGCGCGCGACCTCGTTTGGGCCGGATTGCGCCAGCCTCGCTGCCGCCTCGTCCTCAGTCAAACCCGCCGGCCCGGTCCCCAGCGCGCGCAGGACGTCGCCGCTCTCTTTCATCGCCGCTTCCTGGATGGCATCGGCAGCGCGCGATTCGCTTGAGTTTATTGTGCCCGGCATAGGACGGTTCCAATCCTGGATCACGGGGCTGCGCGTGCGAGCGCCATGACCGGCTTGATGGACGCCGTTGAGGCATGGAGCGCAACCTCAAAGTGCGCATCGAACAATTGATGGACCGCAGCCATTGCCTGAGAAGCATCCTCGCCGACCATGGTGAACGTGATTTCCGAGCCGTACCCTGCGCCGAGCGCCACAAGGCCCAGGATGCTGTTTCCAGAAACTTTATTGCCCTTCACCTCGACTTCCACGGTTGAGCGGTACGGTTGAACGGCTTTGACCAGCAGGGCGCAAGGACGAGCGTGCAATCCGTGTTCGATATTTACGACGAAGGTCCGGCGAACCCGCTGGACAACAACCTGGGCGCGCCTCACATCAGTCCCCCGGGGAACTGCCTGTAATCGAGGAAGTTTACAGGGCTACGGGCTGCGCGGCATGTCAGTACACGGGTTGCCAGGGCCGCATCGGCGTTTTCGAAGTCTGGCAGAAAGACGATTCGGATTACGAACTCATCCTGTCACACACGGACGAGCAGTCCTTGCGCCGCCATTTGAGAAAGCGTGGCCTGCAAACCGCGCTGGAAGATGGCTTGGCAAGGGTGCGGGAAGGCGTCACCACGCTCTCCGAACTCCAAACCATGGGAGCCTGTATGGAAAACTGCCGATAATGCCGGCAGTGGAGGCAGAGGCAAGGCGCCGTGGGATTAAACTCGTGGCAATACCGACAGAGCAAGCCTAATCGCTGCGGAAGCTGGCACAGGGAGGTCTGATAATGCGATTTCAGAACCTTGTTAACCCAGGCGCATGAATTCGATTCGGTGATTGGCTTCGGGATGACGCGGCGAGGGTCCGGCAACCAGCATGGCGACGGGGCCTTGGAGGTTCTGCTCGCGCAACCAGGTGGCGGCAAAGGCGCGCCAGTCCTCCGGCTCGGACACCAGATCGACCGGATGCACACCGTAAGAGAACACCAACGACTGGCAAACCGCCGGTTGGGCGCTCAGCGCGATGGCCCAGACGGCGGGTTTAAAACGCGAAATCATCCGCGCCGTGGTTCCGCTTCGGGTGGGCGTCAGTACCGCCGCGCAGGGCACGGTTTCCAGCGCGTGCTCGACCACAGCAGCAATCGCCTCTGCCCCGGTGCCAGGCTTCTGACGCAGGCATAGCGCGCGCAGATCGTTCAGCCGGGCCTGGGGCCGGCCCGCTTCGGTGGCCGCGGCGATCTTGGCTAGCATCGCCACCGCTTCCTCGGGGTACTTGCCCACCGCCGATTCGGCCGAGAGCATCAAGCAATCGGTGCCGTCCAGGATCGCGTTCGCCACATCGGTGGCCTCGGCCCGCGTCGGCAGCCGGTTGGACACCATCGACTCCAGCATTTGGGTCGCGGTGATGACCGGTTTGCCGGCCAGGTTCGCCTGCGCAATCAGTTTCTTTTGCGTCAGGGCGATTTCCTCGATTGGCACTTCCACGCCAAGGTCGCCGCGCGCCACCATGATGCCGTCAGCCGCTTTCAAAATCTCCTCGAAGTGCGCCAACGCGCCCGCCCGTTCGATCTTGGCGATCAGGAAAGGGCTTTTGCCCGCGGCCTTGGCCGCTGCCCGCACGGCCTCGAGATCCGCCTCCGTTTCGACGAACGATTGGCTCAAGGCATCGACCCCCTGCGCCAACGCAAACTCCAGGCACGCCCGGTCCTGCTCGGTGAACGCGCTGATGCCGAGGTTAATCCCCGGCAGATTCACCCCCTTGCGCGACCGCAGTTCGCCGCCCACGGTCACTCGGCATTGCACGTCGGGGCCGACGACACACTCCACCTGAAGCTGGACCAGCCCGTCGTTCAGGAACAGCAGGTCGCCCGGCTTCACCACCTGTGGCAGCCGCTCGAAACTCATCGCGACGCGTTTCTCCGTGCCGACGACATCGCTGGTGGTCAACGTAAAGCTCGAGCCAGGCCGGAGCTCAATCGGTTCCGGATCGATCCTTCCCAGCCGCATCTTCGGACCCGGCAGGTCCGCCATGATGGCGACGCGCCGCCCGGCCGCCCGCTCGGCCGCCCGTATGCGGCCAATCCGCCGGCCGTGCTCGGCAAAATCGCCATGGGAGAAATTCAAGCGCGCCACGTTCAACCCGGCCCGGATCAGGCGTTCGAGCATCTCGGGGGACTCGGAAGCGGGCCCGATCGTGGCAACGATTTTGGTTTTGTGATTCGAGAGCATATTTCCACCGCGCAGCCACGCCCGCACCCCGGAGGGACAGCCCTCGGCCGACTGGTGACTGAGCATTCGTGCCGCGCATGACAAGATGTCACGCAATGATGCGACGAAATGGGAAAAGTTGCAGCAAAAATTGGGAAGGCGCCATCACGGGTGTCTCCTTGTGCAGGCAGCGTTGGACGACCATTTCCATCGGCAAGTTAAACAAGCATCCGAGGATGAGATCTCTTAGGATGATGGCTCGTGACATGACCCACTCCTCTTCATGGCCAAGCGCCACCATCCGGAGGATGTTGGGACCAAAATCCTCCAACAACGTTCTACGGTGATTTGGCCCAGTAGTGAACACCAGGTTCTTGCCTGCTTTGTAGGCCTCGGAAAGCAGCAGAATGGACCTATACTCGGAAGCGAGGAGGTAGGGCTGGGATTTTTCGGGGCAGGCACGATCGAGCACCACAAGATGGTGATCGCGTCCATAATGCCAGGCGATCTGAAGCCGCGCCTGAATTCCATCCAGGGCCTCGAAATTGACCCGGACCTGATGCCCGGAAACTCGCTCCACCGATTCCCGTAGCGTTTCGACAGCCTGGAGCGCCGCGGGATGCATCGTTTCTGACAGCTTCTCCTGACCGCTTTCGAAGATTTTTCTTGCTTGGTCGAAAATGGACCGACACCTGACGTCCTGCATTTTTGCCTTTGAAAACAACCCGCGGAGCGTGGCCAGTGCCTCTTCAACGCGCCCTTGATTCAAGAACATGAATGCCAAGGAAGCGTACGGGGCCGCAAGTTCAGGATTGGCGACGATGGCCGCCCGGAATAAGGGAATGGCCTCTTCAACGCGACCTGTGTGAAACAGCATGGCTCCGAGGCTATTGAGCGCCCAAGCGTTGTCGGGAGCAACCTCCACCGCGCGACGGGCAAACCGCTCGCCCGCCGTATATCCTTCTCCTTCTCGCCATAAATGCGGGCCAGAGCGACGAGACCGCCAACATCAGCGGGATCGATTCGTAACAGCTCGATCAAATGATCATTGGTCAATTCTGGCGATTCAAGTTTTTAAGTTTGGCCGGCGTTGCTCCTCGGCGGCACCAGCTCCGCAGGAGGTGCGATCCGGGCCTGCATATTGGGGCCGGACTTCGCTGTTGGCCCGTGGTCGGGCCGAACCAGGGCGAGTGGTCACATCGTGCCCGTTCTGCGGATGCCCGAAGTCCTGCCCATTGATCTCGCTCAGGTATGCCGTTGCGGCGGCAAGCGCCGGCGTGCTGGGAAACTGTCGCTGAGCGCAGTCTGCGCCATCGGCAGAGGGCATGACGAGGTTAGGAGCAGTGATGCTGCCCGCGATGTTCGGAACACTCCCGGGCACGGCCATTTTGAAAGGCTGGAGAGAACTGGGCGGCCAGATCGTGAGCGGCGCCAGGCTGGCGAGGTCGGCAATGTGCCGGCCCGCATTCGGTGCGTCGAAATGGTCGGTCACTAAGGGTGACCCTTGCCCGTACCACGAAGGGGCTGCGCCTTGACGAAGCGCTGCAAATGCGGGACCAACGGCCAGCGGTGGGAACGGGCCATTCATGATCAGAGCTTCGACAGCCTTCGACAATTGCCCTTGATCGAACGCTTTGCTCAGGAGGCGCTGGGGCACAATTCGAAGGCGGTCCATGCGGCTTATGCCAAGAGGGCGGAGGTGCCCGTGCCTTCGCTCGACCAATGGGAGCGGCAGATGGAAAACAAGGTCGTGGAGGTTCAGTTCGCCCCGGCGGACCCCCTAAAGCCTGGTGGTCAAGCAAAGCCTGCGGTGGGCAGCGGCGGATGAGGCAACGGTGGACAACCCTGAAGTGAACCTGGCGCGAGTTGGGCCGGTTGATTTGCGGGTATGGCGGCCCGGATGAGAATCGAGGTTGCACCGGAAGAACAGATTCACCGCCGGCCAAAACCTGACGTGCCGAGATCTAAAAAATGGTCAAGGCCCTCACTGCTGATCCCTCTTCGTGCACCCGGGTTTCCATTGGTTCCAAACCCTTTTCCCCTTGAACATCCCGTCCGTTCCTTCTACCCCTTCAGCACCTCTAGCAGGATTGGCAAAAACACTGACCAAATCTCAAATCACCGCATCAATAACGGAAACAGTTGGCCTCACAAGAAGCAGGCCGTGGAAACCATTGAAGCCCTTGTGGCCCTGGCGTACAAAAACGCAAAGAACTCCTTCACGATTCCCGGCTTTGGAAAACTGGTCCTGGTGAATCGCGAAGCCCGTATGGGGAGGAATCCAGCCACCGATGAGCAGATCAAGATCCCGGCAAAGCGCGCGGTCAAGTTTTGCGTTGCCAAGGCAGCCAAAGAAGCTATTCTCGGAGCCAAGTAGTCGTTTGAAAAGTCTGGTCGTTCAGGCGGAGGATTTGGTTTCCTCCGCCATTTTCATTTTCAGCCATGGGCCAGGTGTGGGGTTGGCCGTCATGCGTCTGCCGGAGAAAAGAGGAACACGAGAGCCCGCCACAGCCGCCGAAACCCGCCTGAACCGGAGCAGCAATCCCACTGCTATTTGCCCTATTTGCCAGAGGGGCTTACGACGACGATCATGAACGAGCCTGGTTTCGGACGTGGTCGGGATTGACCTTCCGACGGAGCCTCAAACTCCGCCGTGGGTAGATAGAGCGTATGGGTTGCCGGATCGATACCCATGGTTCGCGCACCCCGTGGAGTGTGCACGGTCTGGACGACCTCGAATTTGCCAGGCGCCGTCTCCCGGGCAACGGTGAGAGTACTGTCGCCGCAACTGGCAAACGCGTCACCGTCGAATTTCGTGGCGTCGACACCGGCGCCAATCGCGAGATCGGCGAGGACCTTGCCGTCATCCGCACCCATGACGACCAACTTCTGCGGCTTTCGACATCCGATGAACAAGCGGCGTTGCGCGAAATCCATCGACATACCAACCGGTGACCCGCCGGGAGTCGTTGGCCATTTATTAACGACCTTCATCGTCTTGGTGTCCACAACCGCGACCTGATCCTTGTTTACGAGGTTGATGTAGGCTCTCCCCTGCCCATCCGCGACGAGAAACTCCGGCTTGCCCCCAAGCTCCACCGCCGCGTCCGCTTTGCCCGTTGCGACATCCAAATCCGGCGAGATGGGAATCAGCACACCGGCGTCCCCGCAGACAACCAAGACCTTGCGACTGGCTGGGTCGTAGATGAGCCCGTCAGAGTCGTCAGCAGTCTTGACCTTGCCGAGCACGGCGTAAGTTCTCAAGTCGAAGACGGTGACGGAGGCATCCACGCCATCTGTAATGAACCCACGTCCAGCGCTGGCGACGATGGCCACACCGTGGTTGCGCTTCTGGCCGGGGATGTCCGCGACGGTTTTGCCTGTGTTGGCGTCGAGGACCATCGTGTGCGTCGAGCGCGGAACGTACAGGAGCTTGCGCTCCGGATCGACGGTCAGGTAATCCCAGCCACCTTCGCCTCCGACATGGAAGGTCTGGGAGACGTGATAAGGGCCTGTCCCGTTAGCTGTGGACGTGGGAGACTGCGCCTGAGCAAACGATGTGATCAGGACTGCCAGTGACAACCGAAAAATGGCATATGCGATTCTACTTATTCTCATCAGAAATCCAATTGGTTGAGTTTCGTCGTCTCGGCATATTCAAATCTTGCCGTGAGTGCAATGCTACATCTAAACGGAATTGGGGTCAACGTCGAATGACGCATACTCACTGTAATGCCCAAAACGCTTTGCGTCAGGCGCTAGCGACGTTGCAAGTGCAGGAGGGCTGCCAAAGACGCGATTCTCGGAACCAAGTAGTTGTTCCAGAATTCTGGTCGTTCGGGCGGAGGATTCAGGTCCTCCGCCTTCTTCATTCGGCACGGGCTTTCGAGGAACCGGAGCTTGTAGGCGCCAGGCGTGGCTGGTGTCCGCCTCTCGGCGGACGGTATTTCCAGCGAAGTGTCAGAGGACCAGAAAGCACAACCTCGCGCTTACCACTCTCCGATTTCCCCCCTATTCCGTCTGATCCAGCCGAGGTCCGAAGACCGATGCGGCCAGCGCATGGGCTCCGTGAGGCCCCGTAACTTCCGATGACGCTTGCCTCATGGCACGCGCATGAGCATAATCCCTCCATGAAGCACAACTCGATCTCGGGTCTCAAACCAAACCCCAGGCAACTCTCACGCCGCAGCGCATTGGGATTGGGCGCCGCCGCCACCGCTGGACTGCTCTTGAGCCCTCAGATGGTGTCGGCGGCCTCGGGCAAACGCACCGCCGTGGTCTGGTCCGAAGGCACGGCAAACGTAGACCCCGAGTCCAAGGCGATTTACCCCGATGACATCAATACCGCCATTGCGGAAGGACTCAAGCCCCTCGGAGCCAAAGGGTGGGAGATTGTCAAAGCCAGCCTGAACGATCCCGACCAAGGCATCAGCGACGAATTGCTCAGCCGCACGGACGTGCTGATCTGGTGGGGACACAAAAAGCACGGCGAGGTAAAAGACGCGTTGGTGAGCAGGATTGTGAGTCGCGTGAGGGAGGGCAAGATGGGGTTCATCGCCACCCACTCGTCCCACTTCTCCAAGGCGCTCAAGAAGCTGCTCGGGACGCCTTGCAGTTGGCGTGAGTACGTGGCCGACGGCACCTCAGTCGAGATCATCGTCAAGGAGCCGAACCACCCGATTTGCGATGGAGTGAAGAATTTCACACTGCCTCGGATCGAGCGATACGGGGAGCCGTTTGCCGTCCCAACGCCCGAGTCCGTCCCGCTGGATGGCATTTATACTCGGCCGGATGGCAAGACCGAGCCGGGGCGCATGGGGCTTTGCTGGACCATTGGGCAAGGCCGCGTTTTCTACTTCACTCCCGGCCACGAAACGTACAACGACTATCACCGCCCTGAGATCCGCAAGATCTTCGTCAACGCAGTCCAATGGGCAGCACCCGCTAAGTAGTTGAGTCATTGAAATTTGATTCGATAATGCGGCCCCTTCGAATCTGATGTGCTGCCCTGAAGGGTTGTTTCGAAGACAAATGCCTTAAACTACGGGCGTTGACGGGCTAGAGGGGTGCGCACCTCGACAGTTCCAACACTTGGGTTGGGCAGCAAGTCCCTGGTATCTGGCCCGTGAACGCTGGGGTTGAGACGAATCAAACCAGTTGGGGCGGGGAGGCAACTTTCCGAGTTCGCCGGCTCCGGGAGGTGATCAGATTCAATCGCTCCGGTTGAATGCCGAAGAGGTTCTTTTATGACGAGTTCGTAACCCAGTGGCGAATTGGTCGTCTAACAAACCGGTGAATATCAACATCCACGCCAACCTGGCCCAGTGATGAGACTCTCTCATACGCTCTCCGCCATGGACGACGCGGTGGGGAGCGTGCTGGCCAAAATCCGGGAGCTTGGCCAGGAGGAGAACACGCTCGTCTTTTTCCTCAGCGACAACGGCGGCCCGACAGCGCAGACAACCTCGGGCAATGGCCCTTTGCGCGGTTTCAAGGCCCAGACCTGGGAAGGGGGCATCCGCATTCCGTTCATCATCCAATCCCGATCAGACGAGTGCCTGCTGGAAGTCGGCGGTGATGTCGGCCGTGTTCTCCAGGCCGATGGGAATGCGGGTGTAGGGGTCGGGGATTCCGCGCGCCGGTTCCGGCCCCCGATAGCTGACCAGCGTGACCACATCGGAAGGACGCGGACATTTTCTCCCTGCGGTTTCGCTGAGCGCCACCTCCGCAACCGTCCTATTTCTTCTCTACGATCCAGATGTTCTTGAAAAAGATCGGGTGACCGTGGGCTTGAAGGTAGATGCCGGCCGGGTCTGGGCTTTCCGCAATCCCGCCGGGCGTCGAACCTTTGATCTCTACATTGTCCAGGATAGTGACGCCGTTGAACTTCACCGTGCAGCGGCCGAGCTTTGCCTTCCGACCGGCAGCGTCGTAACGGGCAGCCGTGAAATCAATGTCGTAGGTCTGCCACGTCAGCGGCGGGTAGCACATATTGATCGCCGGCGTCACCTGCGCATAGAGGACGCCGCAATCGTGCTGGCCCATCACGACGCCGAAGGAATCGAGAATCTGGATTTCGTAACGCTGCTGCAAATAGACGCCGCTGTTGGGACGCTGGTAAATGGTTTGGGTCTCGGGCATGTAAGAGATCATGAACTCGACGTGCAGCGTGAAGTCCTGGAACTGCCGCTTCGTAGTCGCGCCGCCGGCCGAGGTAATCCATTTCTGCGGTGTCATACGGGCGCCCGGTTGCCATTTGTCGGTATTTGAGCCGTCGAAGAGCACGATGGCGTCGGCTGGAGCCGGAGCGCCGAGGGTCGGGCTGCGCCGCTTGACGCGCTTCAACTCGAACTTCCGGCCGGTGTCGGTCTGGCCGGTGAGGGTCTGGCCGTCGCAAACGCCTTGGTACACCTGGTCAATGACGACCTTATCGCCTTCGAGGCGGGCGTCGGCGGGCGTGGTGGTATCGGTGCTGGGGGCCTTCTGGATGATGGTCTTTCCGTCCCAACCGTCTCCAGGCAGACCGCCGGCAAAGAACATCGTGCGGAACGCGCCATGGCCCAGCGCGCGGACCTGCGCGCCAAGCTTGGCGCCGGCGTCGGCATATTCACCCTGGAATCTGAAGTCCGCGTCGGCGTGCTCCGGGTCGCTATAGACCTTCATCTCCGCCGCTTTGACCGCCAATTCCCCAGCGGCCAGCGCACTGGCCGCGAGCAATCCGATGACTCCGCTGAGAAGTTTCATACGCCGATGTTATAGCCGATACCTCCGGAGACCAAGCCCGTTTGTGGCCTACGGCGTGGTCCCGTTACCGAGGGGCGGCGTCGCGCTGGATGACGGCCTGAACGATGGCGTCGGCCAGGGCTTTCATCCCCCGGTCCCCGGGGTGTGCGGCGACGCCATCGTGCGTGAAGGCTCGTTCCGAGCGCGCTGCGTTGGCGGGGTCCCGGCCGAGCGGGCCCGCGTCGACGAAAATGCCGCCGGTCTCCTCACACGCTTCGCGGAGCACCTGGTCCTTGGCCGCATCAGCCCAGAAACAACTGCGCACCACCACCAGCGGGTGGCGCTTCGCCAAGACGCATCTCAGGACGTTCATCACGCCTGACTTGAACTTTGCCCTGGCCTCCGCTGAATCCAGCGCGGGCACGTTCTCGCCGATGGCCAGAACGACCAGGTCGGGGTCGAAAGCAAAGGCGTCCATCAGTTGCCCGTCCACGTCATACGTCGCGTAGTTGCGCTCAAAATCCGCAATGTTCCTGACCATGATCCGGGGTGCGGAGCCGGCCTGCCTGGCAATGGCGCTGGTGACCAGATGGACGTAGTCCTTGTCCTCGGAACTGGCCGCCATGCCCCAGTTCCCGGTCCAGCCTATGTCCGCTTTGGGCCCGTGAAGGGTGATGCTGTTGCCGAGAAACAGGATTCTGCGGATGGCCGAGGGCTTGACCTCGGGCTCGGCGGTGACCGGAAACATCGAGACCCGGAATTTCGTGCAGCCATACGGAATGAGCGTGATTGGCTGCGCCGGTTTCGAGCGGGCGGCGGGCAGGAGCGGCAGGCTGGGCGCTTTCGGGTCAGGGTCCCAGGCGATTTCGACGGCGTTGGCTCGCAGCTTGAGCGGTGCGTTCAGGGGCCAGTCCCATCGGGCAGGCATCGCCGCGCGTTCGATCGTCAAGCCAGGGTGTTGCACATCCAGCGCGAATTGCCATCGGGCGGAGGGGTCCGGCGTGTTGGCATCCGTGGTGTCCGGGATGGGCAGCGCGAAGAGCAAGGGGCCGTATGAAACCGAGGCGTATGGAACACCCCGGGTGCTGGTTTCCTCCGGGATCGTCACCGGTGTGGGCCGGTGCGCGCCATCGTAAGGCGGACCCGAGGCCGCATCGCGTCCCCTTCGCACGCTCGGGGTCATGGGCAGCCGCAACTGGACGGTGTCGCCGGGTTTCCAGCTTCGACTGACGCGGACGAAGCCCCTGGGGTTCCGCTCGACCACGACCGCTTCGCCGTTCACACTCAGAGTGGGAGCCGCACACCAGCCGGGAATGTGAAACTCCAGCGGGAAGGCTGTCTCGCGAGCGGGCTGCACGGAAATGTCAACGGTGTTGTCGAAAGGATAATCGGTTCGGCAGCTAATCACAATCGGTACCTGGTCGGCTGCCAGGGCCGTGACGCGGCAGGGACCGTAGCAAGCCACCGCCAGGCCGTTGTCATAAGTTGCCATCCACATATGCGTGACAAACCAGGGCACAATGCGGTTGAGTGCGGCCGTGCAGCAGAGCGGCGCATGCTTGGGGCGATAGGAGCCGCCACTGGCCCTGGGCCCATGGGGAAAGTCTGGCGACAGGTTGGCGAACCGGTTGGGGCTTTGGAAATAGACGTGGGTCTTGAAATCACGCGACACCGTGGCCGGCCCCGCATTGAAGAACGCCCGCTCAAGCCGGTCGGCCATCCGGCCTTCCCCGGTCACCAGGAGCAAACAGACCTGGCTCCAAATATACCCCGCCACATCGCAGGTCTCACTCCCTCGAAACGCGCCCGTGGGACCATACCACTCGTCGGCAACCGGCACGCCGTAGGGCTGCATGGCGACACGCTCCAGCAGGTCGTGCCAGCCGACAGCCGCTTCGCGGTAGCGCCTGTCGCCGGTCCACAGGTAGGCCACGAGCCAAGGCGTTGTGCTTTCGATGAATTCGACCACGTGGGCGTTGTCCACGGTGGTGCCTGGCTTCAGGTCTGGCGCCTGCCGGTAGCGGTTCAGGCTCGGCAAGAGCTGCCCCTCTTGCGTGAACATCGCGTCCAGCGCCGCCGCGATACCCCGGTTGCCCGTCCAACAGTAAGTGTCAAACGCCGGCCACGGATTCGACAGGTTACCGGGAATCGACCGCAAGCAGTCGGGGTCGCTGCCGTAGGCCTTTTCGAGCGCTTCCAAAACGTGCTTGTCACCAGACCCGGCGTAGAATCCGGTCATGGCGCGCCCGAGCAGGCCACAGGCCCAGAGCGGCCAGCCCTCCAAAGCGGTGGTGACCGCTTTCCGGTCTCCGGCATTGTTCCGGTCCAGCCACCAAAGAAAGAGCAGGCCGTTGGTGTTCATGTGATCGGCCACCGCGTAGAGCCGTCTTTGCGCCTGCTCGATCAGCGCCGGGTCGTGCAGGGCAAAGCCAAGACGGGCCAGACCATCAAACCAGTAACCGCCGCCTTCATAAGGCCAGGCGCCCTTGTACCAAAGGAGCCCTTCGCCGGTCATCTTGTGGTCGGGTGCCCAGGCCCGCTTGAACTCGTCGTCATACTCATCCATGTGGCCGGTGAAGCCGTCCCGCGCGGCCAGGCACCAGTCGCGCAACCAGCCGGCAGGCTCGACCGCCCCAGGAGGCAGCGGCAGGAACGCCGGACGTGTTGGCGGCTCGAAGGGCCGCGCATAATTCACGTGGACCGCAGGGGCCGGCGTCGCTGGCGAGCCGGCTGAGGACGCGTTCAATGCTGTGACCGTGGAGACAGCGACTAGGGCCAATTGTGGGAATGTGCTCTTCATTCTGTAATATAATAGATTTCGACAAGGTCATCCAGGCTGAGGATGCGGCGGTCGCTGCCTTCACTCCAAAACCAGTTCGGGCGCAAAATGGACACGTCGCATTCCGCCGGACGCCAGGCATTGCCGTCAGGATTGCCGGCGCCTTCCTTGGGCGTCTCACCCGGTTTCCAATCAATCGTGTTCCAGCACGGGTAATCGAGATTCACGGTTGGCGGCCCTGAGCGGGTCATGTGTGGGCGCAGGGTATGGACCCGCTACAGTGCTACAAGGCGCATGGAACCGGGGGATTTTTGAGATAAGACCCGCAACATGACCCGCAACAGGGCGCAACAGCCTCGGTAAAATGGGGGGATTCTTGCGCGCGGGATATTTGTTTGACACGGTGGAAGTCAATTCCAGCTCGGTAGAGCCGAGCGCTTTGGGTGCGGGACAAAATAGTAATCACTAGACCTGTTCATTTCCGCGTGTTCCGCGTATTCCGCGGTTCATTCTTCTTCGGAGCTTTGCCAGCCTCGCCAGTCATGGAAACCAATCTTATTTACGAGGCAGAATCCTGAGGGCAACCGCGGAATACGCGGAATACGCGGAAGACAGAGCCGCTCAGCGATCCCGGGGGGGATTGGCCGGCATTGGGGCAGCCCCCTTTCATTGCGGGGGCATCCGCACAGATACAATCACAATAGAGGACGGGTGGACAGTATTTGTCCCACCGGGTGTGGGATGATGAGGGCAAAAAGGCTGATATGAAAGGCGGAGATATGAGGACGGGGTCGGAGATTGGAGAGCGGGCTGGGGGCGGTGCGGGCCGGCGGGCGGCAGCGGGCGAGCGCGGGGGAGGGGACCCAGCCCAGGAGGCGCGGGTCGAGAAAGGACTGGGGCTGGAAGAGGCGGAGCCGTGGCCGGAGGCAGTGACGGGGGACGGATTGCTGGATGAACTTGATGGGGTGCTGAGGCGTTTCGTGGTGCTGCCCGGGGCAGCGGGGGAGGCCTTGGCCTTATGGGTGCTGCACACCTACGCCTTCGAGCTCAGAGAGGTGAGCACGTACGTAGGGGTGGAATCGCCGGAGAAGCGTTGCGGAAAGACGACGTTGCTGACGGTGCTGAGCGAGTTGGTAAGGCGCCCGGTGGTGGCGGCGAACATCAGCGCGCTGGCCTTGTTCCGGGTCATCGAAGAGGCGCAGCCGACGCTGCTGATCGATGAGGCGGACACGCTGCTGTATGGGAACGACGAGCTGCGGGGCATATTGAATTCGGGTTACACGGAGCTATGGCTGGCGGAGCAGTTGCGACCGTACGGGATACGGCCGACAACAATTCGGATAGGGGAGGAGGTGGGCAGGGGGTACGCGAAGGAGGATTTCACGGAGGTGTTTCTGCGCTATATCCCGGCGTCGGAGGTGGAGGCGCTGAGGCAGAGATCGTAGTCCAAGGTCCATCCACCTTCCGTAGCAGAGCTACTGCGGAGGACGGGCCGTCCATCCACCCTCCGTAGCAGAGCTACTGCGCCCGTCCTCCGCAGTAGCCCTGCTACGGAAGGAGGAGAGGACGGGCGGCCCACGGTCTGAAGTGCCTGGCCAGGCTGGGCCCGGCGGGAGGGCAGTCGCGGGCGGGGCCTCACCGTCGGCAGGCTGATTCCGGGGCGTGCCC
Source organism: uncultured bacterium (assembly GCA_963749495.1). Lineage (GTDB taxonomy): Bacteria > Verrucomicrobiota > Verrucomicrobiia > Limisphaerales > UBA8199 > CAVQND01. The sequence continues at coordinate 545,835 of CAVVMW010000004.1, read as the reverse complement.
GCCGGGCGGATTTATCGGGCCAAGGTGGGAGAGGGGAAGGCGGCGAAACCGGGCTGAGGCGAGGACCGCGGACACCCTCGACCCCAAAAACGGCAGTTCAACCACGGATTTCACGGATGACACGGATTTTCTCTATCCGTGCTATCCGTGTAATCCGTGGTCAATTCGACTTTTGGTTGCGGCTTGGCTGCGCTGCGTATTCCGCGGTTCATTCTTCTTCGGAGCTGAGGGTAACCGCGGAACACGCGGAATACGCGGAAAACAAAGCCGCTCAGCGATCCTGGCAGGGGATTGGCCGGGATTGGGGCAGCGGCATCCGCGCCGAGCGCAACATCCGCCGCAACGTCGGCCGGCCCTTCGCCCTCTCTGCGCCAGCCTTCTCCCTCTCCCCGTCCGACGGGGAGAGGGGCCGGGGTGAGGGGCCGCCACAGACGGGGAGAGGGTCGGGGTGAGGGGGCCGCCAGGCACGGTAACGCATTGCCCTGGAAACCGCAGTTGAATAGCCGCCAAAGGGCGCAAAAAACGCAAAAAGAAGCACCTGCACTCGCCACGATCCTCACGCATGTGGTGACGGTGACAGACCCGTTGCGCGCAAGCCCTTCATGTTTTGCGACGTTTGCGCCTTTTCGCGGCTGAACTGCTCTTGTGACTCGGTGTGCCTACTCGATAAGGTCGGCTTCGCGCAGCGGTTCCAAGACTCCGTTGTTGAGCTTGCTCTTGTCGAAGCCGGACTCGGACTCGGCTTTCACGGTAACGGTTACCTTGCCGGCCATCTCAGCCAAGTTGGCCATTGCCTGCCATGCGGAATAAAGCTTGGCACTGTCGGCGGTGAAGGTGAGTTCGACCTTCTTGTCGGTTACAGGCGGCGGCAGGCACACGCATGGGGTCTTGCCGCACTTGAGACACAATACCGGCGGGATGGGGCAGACGCACGGCGTCTGTCCGCAGCGGGGACAAGCGGCAGGAGGGACCGCGCATTCGCACGGACTCTTTCCGCACTTAGGGCACGCGGCGGGCGGGGGCGCAATGGGTATCGCCTGTGGGACCATGATGAAGCCGGAATCGAGGTCGATTTCGTCCGGGGCGATGGGGGTGTCAAAGCGGACCTTGCTCACGCTAACTTGGTATTTGCCATCGGTGCCGAGCGTCGGCGCGCCGCCGCCGATGTAACCGAAGATGCGTTTCTCGACCCCGGTCGCGATGGCTTTGGCGACGATCTTTTCCGACGTCAGTCGGGTGAGGCCGAGGAAGGAGAAGAACCCGGTGACGACTTCGCCGGTGGTGACCCCGAGCTTGGGCGGGGTGCCTTCACCGAGGGCAAAGAACTCGACGACTTTGCCCGGGGTGACGGTGTCGAAGACGCGCTTCTGGACCTGGGTGAGGAGTTCCATGACGCGCTCATGGATGAGTGCTTCCTTCTTGGCGCTGAGGGTGGTTTGGAGGGGGCGGCCACCGACGGCGACGGGCTCGATGCCGAGGGATGAGTCTTCTTTCTTCGGGAGCCAGACTTGGGTGTAGAGCTTGAGGAAAGCGGACTCAGCGGCGGCCTTCTCGGTGGATTCTCGCTCGCGCAACTGGCCCTTTTGCTCGTCGGTGAGGTTGTGTTGTTTGGATTTGGACTTCACGCGCTCGATGGCCAGAAGGTAGCGGACCGCGCGGCGGAGAATTTCGACCTGGTCAGAGGACGGGATGGCGAGGCCGATGCCGTTGCGGAATGAGCGCGGCTTGTCGCCGTGATTTTCCAGGATGTTCTTGGCGAGTTTCTGCTGTTCGGCTTTGGTCTCGCCGACGAAATCCAGGGGCAAGTAGCCGACGATGAACTCGGTCTGCTTGTCGGGGACCTCACCGGAGCTGGTGGGCCAGACGTAAACGTTGTGGCCAGCGAGGCGGGCTTCGAGCATTTCCTTGATTTTGTCGTGAACGAGGTCCTCATCACGGGCGACAACGTCGGCCTCCTGTTCCACGAGGAGGGTGACGTTGGGGTCTTTCTTGAAGCAGTAGCGGACGCCGTCAAAGTGAAGGTAGAGGCATTGTTCCTTAAGCTCCTTCAGGCAGGCCATTACGGTGGTGCTGTCGAGGTCCGGCCCGACACAGATGGCGAGGAGGTCGGCTTCGCTGATGCCGGGGGGCAGGATTTCGGTTGCGTTGGCGCCCTCGCGGCGGAGACCGCCGAAAGAATACATAAGTATGGCGGTAGCGATCCGCGTGGCGGGACGCTTGATGGCCTCGGCGGGGAATTCTTTGGCGCGGCGCTCGTCAATGCGGCGAGCGCGGGCGTTGGCACCAACAAAATCGTGTTCGAGGCATGCCTGGAAGTCGGCCTGCTGACCAACTTCCTTGAAAAAGGAAAGGCGGACGTTAGGGTCCTGGAGCGGAACATCGCAGGGGCCAAGGAGCGATCGGCTTTTGCCGGCTGCCTGGCAGGAGCGGAGGCACGCAGCGAGAAAACGGAGGGCACCGCGGGTGCGCTGGAAGTCGGGGATGGCGGCCCATCGCTCGCGCATGAGGTCTATGAGAGCTGGGTGGAAGGGGTAGGCGGAGCGGATGCGGTCGCGGAGTTCGATGCCTTCCTGATCGGCCTGGGCCTGCTCGGCGGGGGTCTTGGCGTAGGCGCGCCGCATGGCGGTGACGACTTCCTGGTGGGCGGTGGCGGCCGGGGTGGAATCGGACTCGGCGGGCATTTTGCCCAGCAGGCGGCGCTGGATTACGCGCAAGACTTCGTTGCCTTCGACCGGCTCGCGGCGCTGGTCTTTGCGGGCGGCGAGGTGGTCTATGGTTTGGAGCAGGTTGATGTAGTCGAGGGACTCGCGTTTGCTGGACTGGAGCGAGAACACCAGCACGCTCTTGGGGGTGTTGCCGACGGCGACGGTGAGGCGCTTGATGAAACTGAGGGTTTCGTCGCGCAGGGTGGTGTCGAGGACTTTGATACCCCCGGCGCTGATAAGGTATTCGAGGACTTCGTCCAGCAGGATGAGGTTTGCGTCGTCCCCGAGGAGTTTGACGATGTCATCGGCGCCGGGCGAGACGCGCCCTTTGTCGTCTTTGCGAAAAAGCTCGTAGCCGGCGGCGCCGGCAAGAGACCAGGCGACCCAGCCCCAGAGGGTGTTCGCCTTGCCTTTGCCACCGGGGAAGTCCTTTCCGTTGGAGGGACTGAAAAACTGACCATCGAAGACAGCCGTGCGGACTCTGCCTATGTTCGGGAGGGCTTTGCCTTCGGGGATCGAATCGAGGGTTTTACGGTTCTTGGCAGCGTGGAACAGCGAGGCCAGGGTGTGGGACTTACCGCCGCCGAACGGCGTGATGAGCTTGAGAACCCGGTTGCCGGTGCCGCCAGAAAGGCGCGAGAGGACGTCCAGCAACAGCGACTGGAGACCGGTCGTGATGTAGGAGGCACGGAAGAACTGCTCCGGATCGCGATAGACTGCTGGCACGTTTTTGTTGCCGTCGGCCAGCGGTCCAAGGTCGAGAGCGAAGATGTCTTCGGAGAAGTTGGGCGAGACAACGTCCGGGTGGAGGATGACGGATTCGACCCAGGGTTTGACTGCATTTGCGCTCATAGGATTATTGATTGCTCGGGCTGCTTGGCGAGTGGCCCACTTCCCTGGCCTTTTGCGAAGAAGTCAACAGTGATTTGGGCGTGAGGATCGTAGTCAAGGCTCGTGGTGTAGATGTCTTTGATTTTCTGGTAAAAATTTCGCTCGGATGCCCGGATTTCCCGGATGCGCTGGAGTAATTCGTCGAAATAATCACCGCCGCCCTTTTTGAGGCGTTCGTCATCGAGCGCGAAGCCTTTTACGATATACTCTTTCAACCGCTGGGTGGCCCAGATGCGGAACTGGGTGCCGCGATGCGATTTGACCCGGTAGCCAACGGAGATGATTACGTCCAGGTTATAAAAGCGGGTTTGGTAGTTCTTGCCGTCAGCGGCAGTTGTTAAAAATTCTTTAACAACTGAATCCTGTTGCAACTCCTTTTCCTCGAACACGTTACGGATGTGGATGCTGACGTTGGGGACGGAGGTTTGAAACAATTCCGCCATTTGGGCCTGCGTGAGCCAGACCGTATCGTCCAGGAGATGGACCTCGATCTTGGTTTTGCCGTCCTCCGCCTGGTACAGGATGATCTCTGTTTGCGGCTCTCCCGTGGCCGAGGGCGGCGGGGTGGCAGCTTTCTTCAGGGGTGGTTTGCTCATATCAAATCAATTGTTTCTGGCCTTTCTTGCGCTCCTCTTTCTCGCCTGCGGTCAAGGCGGCGTCTTCGACCACGCTTTGCCAGTTGGCGGTCAGTTTCCCGAGGGCAGAGAGCTCGGCCGTGGGCGAGACGTCCCTCAACTCGCCGCCCTTCAGTGCCGGGCCGGCGAGGGCCTGGGCGACGAGGCGCAATTGCTCGCGGTTCACCTGGGAGTCGCGAAGGAAGCCCGGGAGTTCGGTGGGGCGTTTCTCCATCAGCCAAAGCGTGCGGTGAAGGGCGTCAACCAGCGGGGCCGGTTGGCCATTTTCCGATGAGAGACCCAGATGATCATCCTCGCCCCGCTCGGAAAAATCCCGGAGGGCGTATTTACCCTTCCCTTTCGTGACCAGGGCGTGGGCACCGCTGGTGAGGCTGTGCTGGCCATCGAGCTCAACATGGGTGCCATTGGCGAAGATGATGGCCTCGCCGGCGTCCAATTCGGCGGCGCTGTAGGTATAGCGCCACAGTATGTAGAAGCGGGTGGCGGGGTCAACATGGCCCAGCGCGATGCTCGGGTCCTGCGGCGGCTCCTTGCCAGCTTTCTTCGCTTCCCTGCGAGCCGCCGCTTCGGCTTCCTTGGCCAGCCGGGCAAGGATGTGGTCCAGCACCACGGTCTCAACCTCGGTGAGAAAGCGCTCGGCGGGAACCTCCTCACCGTTGGCGTATTCCACGCGGGCGAAGCGGGTAAAGGCCCGCAAGCCGGCGCCAACGCAGGCGATCACCAGATCCGCCCCCGAAATCCCCATCGCCCACAACGTTTCCACCCGCTCCCGCACGATCTTCTCCAACTCCGGTTTGACCTCTTCTTCGTAGTTGCCCGTCTTTGCCCCCTCCCGCTTCCGCGCCACCAGAAAAATGCTGGAGGCCAACGCGGCGGAATCCTGCGCACGCAACCGACCAAGAGTCTCAGTATCCATCGGCCACGCTTCGCTTACAACAAAGCCTGCGTTCCGAAGGGCGTCCACCAATGTCGCCCAACCGAGCGTGGTCTTGTGCGCGTAAACTACGCCTAACTGTCCTCCAGGCTTGAGTACCCGGGAAGCCTCCGAAAACGAACCGGCCATCATTCCTTCGTAGGCGCGCTTCGCCTTCTCCTTGTCTCCACCGTGACGGGTTGCGTCCGCAACCGCCTCGCTTTTCTTTGGAGTGCCAACAGCGGCAAAGTGTTCTTGATACAAGTGACCCACCGTGCGCTTTAGCCAGACATAGAAGAAATCAGCTATGTCTGCGTAAGGCACGTTGTCATAATAGGGCGGGTCAGTTATCACAGCGTCGAACGTTTGTTCCGACCAAGGCATTGCGGTCGCAGTTCCACGATGTACGGTTGCCTCTCTGCCAACATTGACGCCGTTGAGTCCTGGCACGAGCCACTCCATTGCGACCGGCCAACTGGCGTTTTCCGTGTTGAACGGACAGGCTTCAGAGAAATCCCAACTCATTGGCAGTGCTTGGCGGCCAAACGTCTTTGCGGTTCGCTCGCCCTTCTGGTAATGCCACACGCATTGTGTGGAAGAGTACACGGCAAGCCTATCAACAAGCATACCCAAGGATGTTGCAACCGCAGTCCGGTGACCTTTGTTGCATCCCGTCTCTTGCATTTGCTCTTCCGCTTGGTGGACCATATCCACGAACGTGAGCAAGCACATCAATTGACGAGCAATGAAGATGTCCTTCCAACTTGTCTGACCATACAGGACGCAGAACAACGCACCTTTCGCGTCGTTCACGATAGGCTCGTCTGGCAAAGACAGCCCGGTACGTTCACACAATTTCTGGATGCGACAGTGGATAGATCTTTCATCAGGCATAGCGTCCGGCACGTCATGGGCGGCGAGATATACTTTTCTCTGCTGGCCGGGGCGACTACAGGCGACGGCCATGAATTGGGTGGCCAAGCGCGCGGCGCAGCCTTCGGCCTTGACGTGATCGCTGTCGGCGACCGTGCCGCAGAACGGGCAGGTGGCATTCCCGGCCTTCGAGAAGCCAGCGGGGTCGAAGCCCAGTCCGTTCTCCGAGCCCGCCTCGACGACCTCGAAGCGGACCTTTCTCTTGCCGCGTGGCGCGATCATCTTCAGCGCAGCGTAGCGTTTGTCCTTCTTGCAGAGCCAAGTCTGGCGCACCAGCGGGACGGTGGCTTTGCAGTTGGGGTTCTTGCAGGTGACGGTGCGCGTCCAGAGATAGGCGACCGGCATCAGGTAGCCCACGCGCGTTTTCAGGCGTTGCTGAGGATCTGTCGCAAAGTCCATGACGTCCTGTGGCTCGGCGAAAACGTCATCGCCCGTGACACCTTTCCGCTTCTTCGGCTGCGTGAACTCGGGATCGGGGATGAGCGGGTAAAGGTTGCCGATTTCGGCTTTGACCTTGTTCAGCACCCAGTCGCCCCAGTAGCGGACTTCCTCGGCCAATCCGCCCCAAGTGGTTTCGCCTTTGGCCTTCTTCGGGCCACTCATCCCGCGCGCCGTCGGGTCGGGTTTGCCGTATTTCTGCGGATAGACCAGCGTGCAGAGCTCGATGATGTGAGCCACGGGATTGAGGTCCAGCGCGTAGGCATCGCAGCCGAGCCGCAAGGCTTCCAACGGTATAGCGCCGCCGCCGGCAAACATGTCGAGTACGCGCGGGCGCGGCGCGCGCCCGGTTACGATGTCCTCCACCGTGACAGGTTTTCCCGTCTCCTGGCCCAAACGTTCCGCATGCGCGGTCAGGATGTGCTGCTGCGCCTCTCCGACCGCACGTTCGATGTCCGCCTTCTGCTCCGGCTTGGCGTCGGTCGGATACTGACACAGCCGTTTGATAAACTTGGCGGCGTTGGCTCGCCCAAGGCTCTTCCTTTGAGCGTCGGAACCTTCGTTCGGCACGAACTGTGACGCCGGCACCAGCGCGCCATAGACCGCCGCCCGGCAGGCCACAAGCGGACGGCGTGCCCACCACAGGTGCAGCGTGGAGATGTGGCCCTTGCGGACGGACTTTTCGCGCGACGCCTCGGCACTGATGGCCTCTATGGGGAGGTAGTCCTCGATAAGGCGCTTATCATTTTCCATTCTGGGCGTTGGCGTTGGTCCGAGGGCTTGCCCACCTTTTTGCACTGCTGAGTCAGACTGATCGCAGCGTCCCTGCGTGTTATGCATAGCAGATGACATGGAGGTTGGGGATGCTCAAGCCAAGAAAGTCTCTGTCGTGAGAAAGGAGGGTCAGTTTATGCCGGACGGCGGTTGCGGCAATCCAAGCATCGCCCGCAGAAAGGAGCCTCCCCATCTGTTTGCTCTGGTTGGTAACTCGAGCCCAAGTTTTGGCGAGTTCGAAGTCGTAGGGAATGACGAGGAAGCGACGGATGAAGGCCTCGAGTCCTTGCTTGTTGGCCTCGCTCCAGCCGTTTTGCTCGGCCCAGGACCAGAGCTCGGCAACGCTTTGAAAGCTCAGCGCAAGGACGTTGCCCCGCATGTCCGGCTCATACTTGGCTCTGTCCGCCGTCCGCCTCTTTTTGGGATGAAGCAGGCTGGCTACGGTGGGGTCGAGCAGGATTGGTACTCATTGCCGGCCCTGCGTTTCCCTGGCGAGCTGGCGATGCTCAGTGCGCCGGGAATGGATGAAGTCCAGCAGTTCGTCTGCGTCATCCTCAGCCGGCCAGAGCGCGGAGATCTCGTCAAGGCTACCGGCCGGGGTGATGCCCTGCTGGCGGATGAGGTTGTCGAGGCTCTGCGGCGCCCAGAAGGACGAAGCGGCAGAGAGTGCTTCGCCAGCGGCAGCGGCCGTGGTCTCGTCCAAAATCAGGAGCGAATCCACCTCGAGGATGTTTTCCTTGCCTTCCTCGGTTAACTTCTTGCCCTTGGCCTGAACGTTGTGAAGCCATGCCTCGGGCAGCAGTTCGCGATGCTCGATCCTGAACCGGCACGTCCAGCGAGTCCCGTCCGGCTCCCATAAGCGCCCGGTCAGAGCCCCGTGGCCGTTGAGTTCCTCCAGGCGCCCGACCGTTACAACTTGGTTGACGGTGGCAGGCAATTCCAACAACGTTCGGAATTTATTGCGCACACCGGAGTCGTAAACTGCCGTTTTGGAAAGCCTGCCATTCGCCGACAATCTCAATTGATCTATGCCGTGGGGCAGCACGCTGCCAAGGGCTTCGCAGGTTTGCAGAACCCCAAGGTCGAACCCCACCGGGAGATGCGAGGGTTCGACTGTTCCCGAGGCCACCGCCTGGATGCCGTCGAGGAGGGCTTTGAGGCTCTCCTCACCGACGCAGCCGAAGAGGTGCATCTGAGGCGGGCCTACGGGGAGCTCAAGCCCGGCAACGGCACTGCCGCCTTTCCATTCCACCAGGAAAAGTTCGCAGAGCTGCTCAATTTCCTTCGGCTTGCGCCCTTGCCCGGCAGACTCCTGGCCGTAGAGCACCTGGCCGACGCGTTTTAGCGCCTGCTGGGTACGACGCACGATGTCAGCGAAGTCGGCAGCAGAGAGCCGAGCGGTTCCCACTCGCGGTCCTTCCACCTGGATTACCAGTTTCGTTGCTGATCCACCCGGTATTGTGTTCTGATGGTTCATCGCGTTGTCTCCATCCAGGATATTAGAGGCTCACCTGCCGCGCCGCCATCTCAATTGCGGGGGCGGGGATATCGAAATACCTCGCGGCGACAACCTCTTTTTTGGCGTGGTCAAGGTGTTTGGCCGGGTTCCGAATCATCAAAGGGATCTTATCCGGCTTTCCGAGCGGGTCCCAGACCACGTAAAGCCAGTAGGAGTCGCCCAGTTGGATGGCCTTGTACCATTCGTTGGTGGTGAGGCGGACGGTCTGGCCGCGCTTGCGGCCTTTCACTTCGATGCGGCGGAGGCTGGTAACGGGATCGCGGTAGCCAGTTTGCGGGTCGGCCGGGCCGAGGCTTCGAATATCAAAGCCGATTTTTTCATGGCCAACGCGTGTGCACTCCCAACCGCGCGCCGTCTCGTAGGCGATGACGACGTTCTCGGCGGCGAGTTCACTTAGGCGATTGACTTCGGGGTCGAGGTCATCGAGGAGTTCGCTGATGGCGGCCCTCACCCCCGGCCCCTCTCCCATCTGATGGGCGAGGGTAGCAATCTCCGTGGCCGGGAGGACAAGCGAGGTGGCGACGTGGCGAACAGGTCCGTGCCGGGCGATGGAGAGGCGGTCAAGGCCGGCCATGCGCTCCTTGTGGGTGCGCTCCAAGTCGGCGAGATCGTTTTCAGCTCGCTGGCGGGCGATGGCGAGCGAGGTGTCGGACTTCTCGCGGCCACGGAGAGACATGACGCGGTCCTGGGCGGCCCGCTGACGAGCGGTGTAGGACTTTTGGAGGTACTCGCGGCAGACCTCGACGAAATGTTTGCGTTCGTCCTGACACGCCTGGCGGCGTTCGCTCTGGTAGGTGCTTCTGAGGAAGTCAGCGGCGGGGGCGGGGTCAATGCGGCCGACGGCTTCCGGCGGATTCGGAAAGGCGGGCAGGTCGAGGAGGCAATCGGCGGGGACAATTTCATAGCGGGTTTCGCCGCCGCCGACTTCGCCGAGGGCCATCGGAATGCTCAGATTCTCGCGGACCGCGACCAGTTCGGCGAAAAGGGTTTGGGCTTCGCCCTTGGTGTTCTGGCCGCGCACTGAGATTTCGAAGAAATGGAGGCGGTAGGGTTTTTGAGTGGCGGCGTCGAGGTAGAGGGCCATGCCGCCGACGAGCGGGGCCAGCTTCTCGTTAAGGCGCTCGTCCACGGCGGCGTAGAGCGGGTGGCCCGGACCGAAGAGGACGGCATCGAGGTGTTGGTCGTCTTCGAGGTGGCCCTTGTGGAAGGTGAGCTTCCGATAGGCCGGCTCGGCCTTGCCGAGGCGGCGGACGGATTCAAGGCGGTCGGAGCGGAGGTCGGCCAGGACGTGCTCGACGCGCCAGAGGCCATCGGCGCGCGGGTTCGATCTTGAGGCCGACTTCGGCGCACGATTTTACGAACTGGTCCTCAACGTAACGGGGCATGAGGCGGCGCTCCTCGGCCTCGACGTTGGCGCGCTGGAAGCCGGAGAAGTCCACGTTGGCGCGGGCGAGGGCGATGCCGGTGGCCTTCTCGTAATGGAGGAGGAGCTGCGGGTCCACCTTTTCGATGCGGTCGAGGTATTCCTGCAGGCGGCGGGGGTCGTGGGCGGCCTCACGCAGAATGTCTGGCAGGTTGATGTCGTTGAGGGAGAGGACTTCGCCGATGACGTCGAAGACGCGGTCGGCCAGGACCTCGCGCATTTGCTCCAGTTTTTCGAGCAGGCGGGTGAGGATGCGGCCCTCGACGATGTCCTGGCCTTCCTCGGACTGGGCGGCAACGAAATTGAAGGCGTGGACATCGCGGTCCTGGCCGATGCGGTGGATGCGGCCGAGGCGCTGTTCAAGCCGAGTCGGATTCCAGGGCAGGTCGTAGTTTATCATCAGCCGGCAGAACTGGAGGTTGATGCCTTCACCGGCGGCTTCGGTGGCGACGCAGATTTGTTTGGTGGTGCGGAAGTCCTCCTGAGCGCGCTTGCGCTCATGGGGGTTCATGCCGCCGTGGATTTCGGTTAGGGTATAGCCCCATTTTTCGAGGTGGTGCCGGAGGTGGCTCAGCGTGTCGCGGTGCTCTGTGAAAATGAGGAGCTTGCCGCGGCCGTCGGTCAGCTCGTGGAACTCGGCGCGCGTGAGACATTCGTGCAGGGCGGTCAGCTTGGAGTCGGTGCCCTGGTCGCGAACGCGCCGGGCGCGGGCGATTAGTTCCTGCAACGCGGCGATTTCGGCGCGGAGCTGGTCGAGCTCGATGGCGTCGGTGAGGCCATCGGCGAGTTGGTCGCGCTGGGCCTCATCAAGATCGTCCTCGTCCTGCTCGGCGTCGTCCAGGCGGCCTTGGAGTTGGGCGAGGCGGCGGGGGCGCTGAGGCGGGGTGAGGTTTTCCAACTCCTCAAGCAGTTCCTGCTGCTTTTCCAAGCGGCGGCGGATGGACTCGAAGATGGCCATCGTGGAACTGGCCAACCGGCGCTGAAGGACGGTGCGCGCCAGGGCGACACTGGCTTTCTTGCGACCGCTCGCCTGCGGGAGGAACTCGTTGATATAGGCGGTGACGGCCTTGTAAAGGTCGTACTCGTCCCGGTTCAGTTGGAAGGTGATGGTGTGGGCATGGCGGTCGGGAAACAGGCGGTGGCCCTGGAGGTCCTTCAAGTCCTCCTTCAACCGCCGGAGGGCCCATGGACAGTCCGGGCCGAGGCTGAGGATTTCGCGGCGGAGTTCGCCAGCCTTGCCGGGGTTGCGGTGTGGCTCCGGGAAGAGGTCCGGGTCAAGCAGGCGGATGAAATGAGCAAAACGGTCGTCGTCGCCGTGGTGGGGCGTGGCCGTGAGCAGGAGGACATGGCCGGCCGGCTGGGCGGTAAGGTGCTCGGCCAGTTGGTAACGTTTGGTCTTTTCGGCCTCGTCGCCGCGCGTGGCGGATTTCTTGGTGTAGGCGCTGCACTTGTGGGCCTCGTCGATTATGATGAGATCCCAGCGCTGCTGCCAGACGCGCTCGCGGACCTCGTCCTGCTTGGCGTAGTCAATTGACGCGATCACCTGGTTGGACCGCTGCCAGGGATTGGTGAGCTGTTGCTGGTCGACCGCGGAGAAGATGATGTCGAACGACTCGCCGAACCAGCGGAGCATCTCGTCCTGCCATTGGATGGTGAGCGGTGAGGGGCAGAGGATGAGGACGCGCTCGATGGCCTCGCGGAGCTTCATCTCCTTGATCAGGAGGCCGGCCATGATGGTTTTGCCGGCGCCGGGGTCGTCCGCGAGTAGGAAGCGGAGTCGGGGCTGGGGCAGCATCTTGATATAGACCGCTTCGATCTGGTGCGGCAGCGTGCGGATGCCGGAGAGGCTGACGGCGAACTGCCGGTCGTGCGCGTAGGCGAGCCGAATGCGGGCGGATTCGACGAGGAGGCGGAGTTGCTCGGCGTTGGCCAGGGGGCTCTTGGTTTCCGGAGCCGGGGACGCACCGGCGAGCGCGGCGGCTTCCTCCTGGGTGATGACCGCCTCGTCGAGGGTGCCGTCCGGCAGGCGGACGCGGCACTCGAAACCCTTGCCCAGGGGCCGGGCGGATTCCAGGGTAACAGGGAGATCAAAATGTCCCCGAAGGGACACCTGGCGACCGATCGGCAATTCTGCATGCGTGCCGCCCATGACAAAAACCGTGCGATGATGGCGCGGTAAGGGCAAATTTGCACGTACATTCTTGGGGCTCCCCCAGGCGCCCAGGCGCAAGACGGGGGTATTCCGGGCTGGCCGGCCTCGTCTGAACCGGTCCCCGACAGAGGCCCGTGCAGCACCAACTCGGCGGCATGGGTTCTTTCGTCGGTCAGGGATTCGGGCTCGCGCCTCAATCGCCAGACCGGATTCCTCGCGCTGGAGCGCCCGCTCCAGCCTGTGTCCGCTAAACAAGCCAAAGCGAGAACTCGCTTGGCAAGCGTACTGGCGCGGCGTAAGGGGCCCTTGCCAATTATGTAAAAGAGACAGCAGGGAGTTTGCGCAGCTTTTGCTACGGTCCGACTGGAAAAGCGCTAAATCTCTCTGTCACCGGACCCGGCCGAGCACGCGCCCAGTCGGGCGCGGGCCGGTGTGCTCCGGTGACAGGTGCTTAGGGGTGCCTCCAGTTGGGGCAGGTCGCACAGGAGAGCGGGGAGTGTTTTCGGTCGTCCCTTCGGGACGAGGGTACTTTTTCCGCCCTACCGGCGTTGAAACGCCGGGCTATTGTCAGATGTCCCTTCGGGACAAAGCTCTCGGGGCGCATGCCGGGCAACTTTAATCGCCTGCGGCCAAGGCGAACGGGTGCGGGCCAGACTCCTACACCTCCCACCCCTGCCGATATTCCCGCCGCACGTAGCGGTTGATCTCGGGCATATTGATGACCTTCATCTGCTCGACGTCCCATTCGAGCTTTTTGCCAACCCCGGCGAACTGGGCCAGGTGGCCGGCGAGCGCAAACGCCGTCAGCGGGGCGGAGGCGCCGGGAAAATTCGAGCACGGAACCGTTCCATTCTTACAGGCGTAGAATAGGTCTTCGATGGGGCCACCGTGAGCGCGGGGCAGAACCTTCGGAGGGTCGGGAACCTCCGTGCGGCGGTCTTCCGGCAGGAACCCGAGCGAGTCGCAGGTGCCGCCGGTGCGAAACAGGCCCTTGTCCCCGACAAAGAGCGTGTCCTCGCCGAACTTGACGCCGTACTTCTGCTCGGCGTCCTTCATGATCTCCGGCCGCAGATCGGAGTTGTCATAGACATGGACTTTGACCGCCCCCATGCCGGCGCGGGCGGGGATTTCGTACCGCACGATATTGCTCTGCGGGTACATTTCCTCGCTGCCGCCCTGGCTGTGGAGGCACTCGACAGTAAAGCGCTTGGCCTCGCCAATCTTGAGTGCCCAAAAGACGGCGTCCAGGTTGTGGCAGGCCATGTCGCCGATGGTCCCGGTGCCGAAGTGGCGCCAGCTCCGCCAGCTAAAAGGGTGCAGGCCCTCATGGTAGTTGCGATAGGGCGCGGGCCCCAGCCATTCATCCCAGTGCAGTCCGGCTGGGACCGGCTTGCTGGCGGGCCGTCCGCCGCTGCCGCCGAAGTTCCGCCCCAAAAGCGAGTGGGTCTCGGTCACGTCACCGACGGCGCCCGCCCAGATATACTCGCAGGCCTTGCGGATCGTATCGCTGCAATGCCCCTGGTTGCCCATCTGCGTCAGCACATTCTTCTCGCGGGCCGCCTTGGCCAGGGCGTAGCACTCGTAAATATTGTGGGCCAGCGGCTTTTGCGAAAATACGGCCTTGCCAAGGTGAATAGCCCGGATGGCCGCCGGGGCATGGTGATGGTCCGGCGTGGCGATGAGGACAACGTTGATGTCCTTCTGGCACTCCTCGAGCATCTTGCGGTAATCATAGTAGGCTCTCGGCGCCGGCCGGTCCTTGATTCGGTCAGTGAACTGCTTGAGCTTGCCCGCCATCCGGTTGTCATCCACGTCGCAAGCGGCTACGAACCGCTCCCCCATGGCGCAGTCAAAGCTGTAGTTGCCCATACCGTCCACGGCAATGACGGCCACGCCCAGCTTGGAGTTGGGCGAGCCTGCCGCCAGCAGCGAGGGCATGCCAAAAAAGCGCGCCCCGGCGGCCACGCCGGCGAAGGTTGCGGTGCTTTGGAGGAAACGACGACGACTAACCTGAGAGTGTTGTTTCATAGACTATTCTAATGTTCGGCAGAAGGTCTATATTCGATTATTTCTGCCGTCCATATGTGAAACCCCGGCAGCTCCAGAGTCAATCCCAAAGCGCGCCCGCCCGAGCGCGGCATTTCGCCTTGGGTGGTCCGGGCGCCGCTTGCAGCCCGACGGCGATGATTAGCGTCGTGGTGCCCGAAATAGACCTGTATTCTCCGGTGGTTTTTGATTGGGAATAGTAACCGTTAGACCTGTTCATTTCCGCGTGTTCCGCGTGTTCCGCGGTTCATTCTTCTTCGGAGCTTTGCCAGGCTCGCCAGCCATGGAAACCAATCTCATTTACGAGGCAGAATCCTGAGCGCAACCGCGGAATACGCGGAATACGCGGAAGACAGAGCCGCTCAGCGATGCCGAGGGGGGATTGGCCGGCATTGGGGCAGCCCCATTTCATTGCGGTGGCAATTAGATCTGTAACCGCGAATGAACGCCAATGAACGCGAATGGAGAGCCCGTTTTGATAGACTCGTCCAGCCTGCAACCCCGTTGAGTGCAACCGCGAATGAACGCCAATAAACGCGAATGAAAACGAGCTTCCGCCTGCCACGACACCTTCACAATACTCCTGCTGATTCGCGTCCATTCGCGTCCATTAGCGATTATTTCAATCTCGTTGACGAACGGGACTGCGTTGTCAGCACCGAGCACGAGGAATGCGACCTGCCCTGAGTTCTCCGTGAAATCCGTGAGATCCGTGGTCTCTCGCGGGAGTTGTTACCACGGATTCCGCGGATTTCACGGATTTTGGTTGCGGCTGCCCCGCGGCTCCAGTTTTGCTTCGCGAGGCTCCGGACCATAGCGATTCCTGTGGCCCTTCCGCAGCAAACGGCTCGACTCGGAGCGAAAACCATTTAACCTCGCTTCATGAGATTTCTTCGAGCTTGATTTCTCTTGAGCTTCCTGGCGCCTTGGCTGAATGCCGCCGAGGAGAGGCCCTTTATGAGCTTCTTCAATCCCCCGGCCCGGCCTCTGCCGCTGGAGCAGCACCGCAGCTACCAGAGCGCGGCGATGAACACCAAGGTGGGCTACAACATCTATTGGGAGATCCCCGGCATCCGGCATGACCTGCCGCGCTTGAGCGCCTGGCTTGGGTCGGATGGGCTCCAATTTGCGGCGCGTCACTTTGCCGCGAGCGGCGCGAAAGACGCGCCGACCTCGGCACGGGCTGCGGAGACAGACGAACTGGCCCCGGCAGCCGAGTGTCGCGCACGGGGAGGGCTGCCCAATTTCTTTGCCTTTGGCAATCGTCTGTCCGAGCTTTGGCAGGCCAACCGACCAGGGGAATCCAGTGGAATGAACGCCACGGCGGCTTCGACCGCGCCGGCGGGCGCAGGGAATTTGCGCCCCACTCGTTGAGTCCCAGGCTGTCCACCCCCAACGACACGAATGCCGGTTGTCGGAGGGATACCCTCTCCATGAACCCGTGAGGAGGCCCGCGAGGTTTTGGACTGCGGCAGTCCAAAACGCATCGCGGGATGGGCCCGCACCGTCGAGGTTCAGGGGCGCAAAGCGCGAATTCGTTCGGTGAGTTCTTTCAGGGTAGTCGGTCACGGGCGGCGTCTTGAATAACGAATCAGAAGGTGGAACGTCAATCCCGGTTCTCGATACCGTCATTGGAGAGGCGGGGGAGAACGGGTCGGCTCGTTGAAATGGCGATCCAGGACAAGCCTCGGAGCGGTCTGCATCAACGCCCCGTAGCGTGCAGAAACTCATCTATTCCCATCACGGATCGCAGAAGGCGTTCTGAGTCCGGACGGTCCTCACGCGCATACGCTTTGCGTTCGTTTGCCGACCGCCATCTTGTGGAATTGGGTGTCAATCCCACCTTCCACACCAAGCCCGGAGGTCGTTCTCAAGGACCAGGCTGCGGCTCCCAAGCCACAATGTCATACCTTCGCCCGGCAAACGGGCCGGTTCGTTCAACGTTCCCGCCGCCATCGGCCTGCCATTTTAGAACGACGCGGCTCAACGCCCCCTTCTCGAAATCATAGGTCTGCCCGTCATCTTCGATTAGCGTGAATGGCGCCGGGCTTCTTGCCGTAGGCCTTCACGGTGATTTTGAAGACCGTGTCGCGATCCACGTGCTGCAGCGGTTCGGCCAGGGGCAACAACGAGTTTTCCTTTACAAAAAGGGGCATCTGGCCCGGTTTTCCCGTGACCGACACCACGGCGCCACCGTCATGCCAGCGGCTCGCATTCAACTCATACCAGCGGACCCCTCGCGGCAGAGTGAGCGTTCGTGAACTGGCTTCGCCGATAAAGGGAGCGGCCAACAGGCTGTCGCCGAACATAAAGGCGTTATCCACCGCCCGAAGTTCCCGGTCCTGAGGGAACTCCAGGAGCAATGAGCGCACGGGCGGCAGCCCCTCGGTCCGGTAGCGGTGGAAGCAGGCATAAAGGTAGGGCAGCAACTCGTAGCGCTGGTTGACGATGGACCGCAGGCGGTCGGCGACGGCCTGACGCTCGGCTTCAGGCAACAATTGGTGGGCCTTGTTCTTCCCGCCGTCATACTGTTCCCAAAGCGGGTGGGGCATGAACCATAGATTCAAGCACATTTGCGGAGCAAACGCGCTCATCGCCACCCGATTCAGCAATTCGTCCAAACTACGGGCTTCCCTCACCTCTGGCGACCAGAGCAAGCCGGTAAAGGAAGCATTGACGAGCTGGCGGAGGTACTGGTCGAACGTGTAGGCGTCACTGTAAAGATTGAACGGCAGGGGACTGGCCAGTGCCGTTGTCGCCCGCACGTCACCCCAGGTGCGGCGGTTATGCGCTCGGAAAACTGACAGGAGCGCGCGCTGCTGGAAATAGCCGAAGAGCTGGGTCATCTGGTCGCCATTGATGCCCGACGGGAACACCGAGCTATACGGATAATTGAAAGGCGTGGCGTCTTCGAGCGGCTGATTGTCGCACTCATCGGCTTTGAATCCCAAAATGCCCTGGCTGACGAACTCCCGGTCGTGATAGTCGGCAAAAATCCGGGATGCCTCCGGATCGGCAAAATCCACCACCAGCCCGCCCCAGACCAGGAAATCCCCGGAGTGCGGGCGCAGCGGCGCGTACAACGGTGACGTCGGGTGGATGTAAGCGTGTTCCCACAGGTTGATTTCGAACCCAGCCTGCCGGAGTTCCCGGACCATGGCCTCCGGTTGTGGAAACCGTTCCTTCGACCACGCCAGCGAACAAGAATAGGCATGGGACTGCCAGCCCGGCTCCAATCCGATCATGTCGCAAGGGATTTTCATCTCCCGCAACGAGCGCGCCACTTGCATCACCGAGGCCTGGTTGGCGCCGGTGAAGGTCCGGTACTTGAGTCCCAGGCCCCACAGCGGTGGAACCGCGCCACCGCCCGAAAAGAGGTTGTACCGTTGCACCGCCTCGCGCAACGTCGGGCCCCCGAAGACAAAGACTTCGACTCCTCGAGGATTGCCCTGCAGCTCGAAGACGACTTCGCTCCGGCCGTGGGTTGGGCCCGCGGCGTAGAGTTCGCGCTCGCTGGTCTTGAGCGTGGGCGGATGACTGTCGCCGGATTCATTGTGATCTTTGGCTGTTAACCGCGCGACGTGAACCAAGGGCACCCGAGCGGTATCCACATAGACGCCGTATCCTCTGGTGCTGACGTAAAACGGGACTGGCCCATGGCTCGCGCCAGTCTTGCCCATGACTCCCGCGCACACGGTCAGATACTTGCGCAGGCCTTTTTGCTCGTAAGCTCCCGGGTCGAGGCCAAACCCATAAATCTGCTCCCCGGGTTCCTCGCACGGGACATAAACCGCGGTGTGAGACGGGCTGATCCTGCCGCGGATTTGGCCAGGCTCAAACGGGAGCGCCGGCGGCGGCGGCAGGCGCTTCAAGTCGTCCAGGCGTGGCCCCGCCTCCCGGATCGCGCCGGGTGTGAACCGCTCCGGAGTTTCAAAGCGGACCCTCCACACGCCCGGGGCCACCTGCTCCACGGCGGGCTTCACCCATCTCGCGCCGTTGTCTGCCTGGCCTTCAGCTCCGAGCGTGGCCAGGGCGAGGCAACCAGTTGCAACTGCCTTCAGGCTTAGGGACGGTGTAATGAGTCTCATAGGTCTCCGGCATATTCAGCGGTTCGGCCCATGGCTCACAATCCCAAAAGCGTGTAGGGTGCGAAAATCTGTCCAAGAACCGCCGCCAAGCCCGCAGGCTTTGGACTGCGCCAGTCCTCTGGCGCTTTCGTGTCCCCAGGGTCGACAAAGCGGCAGAGGACTGCCGCAGTCCAAAACGCTTCGCGTCGGGCCACGCCCTTCCGGTTCATGGTCCCCGTGCGAACGGCAACCTTAGTGCCGAGGAGGCTCTTGGGCACTCGCCATGAGTGCGAGCAGGTGCCCCCTCAGCCGAACTCGCGGTTGCCATCGTTATCTTTGATTTCCCAGGAGGATAACGCTGGTAGGAGCCATGGGGTTGGCCTTTATGTTGAAAGCGCCGCTCTTCGAGATGGCGAGCGGCGGGCCTGTGATTTCGCCGCGCAAGTTGCACGGCTGGGCCGTGTGGGCCTTCATTCCGTTTGGCAACTGGATCGTGTATGCGCCCGGCTCGCCAATCTGCTCCCATAGCCGCAGCAGCGTCCCTTCGCCATACGGATTGTGGCCGAAGGCAGTGAGGATCAACCCGCGCGGGGCCGGGGCGGCGGTCGCCGTGGTCCCTGCCTGGGCTGCGGCTTCGGCCTTGGTGATGGCCAAGCCCGCCGCCACGGCCGGCAGATTGCCCGGCTCAGCCTCAGACACAGCCGCCAGGCATTCCACGCGCGCCTCCCAGGAGTTGCCAATGAGCGACTCGTCACCGGATTCGGCTTCGTCGGTTGCCCAGAGACGGACCCGGGACGACCACGAGCCATCGATCCACTGGCGGAAGTTGGTCGAATACACGTTATCGAACAACAACACGAACACGTCCGGTTTCCGGGCCACGAAATCCCGTGTATAACGCCATAGCCCCGGGTGTTCCAGGCTCACCAATTGCGCGTCCATAGGGCAGAGGCCCGTGCCGCCTCCTCCGGCGCCCCTCACCAGCAGACCGCCATTGAGGCAGAAAATCTCATGGTTCGAGCCGCGGACCAGGTCTTTGGCCGGATCCACGATGGTGCCCAGGCGAGCCAACCGAAAGCTCGGGTCCCTGGCGCGCAACGGGAAACAGAGCCACCCGCCCTCGGGCCAGGGATCGGGAGTCTTATTGGTAATCGACCACTCCAGGTCCAGCCAAGGCTGGCCCGCGTAAAGCGTCACCCGCAACTGCGTGGCATCGGGGATGATGCCGCGTGGCGCGGCTTTGAGCACGGCCGTGACCGAAAACCTCATTGCTCCGAATCTCCAGCGTCGCCTCGACAGATGTGGCCGCACAATAAGGGTACTGTTTGGCCGGCGGCAATTTGGGCTTGCCGTGGCTGATCATCTCGCCCGAAGTGGGGGACGTCACGTAGGCGCTGGTAAACCTGGCCGCCTGGTCCGCGTCGAACCTCTCGTAAAGGTACTGCCCCAGCGCGTAAGGCGACTGGGTATTGACCAATTCCCGGCCGGTTTTCGTGCAAACCACCGAGCGAATGCCGCACCGTGCCGGATCGAGTGTCACCCGGAAGAACTCGTTCTCGAGGCAATTCGTTTGGGCGACGTTGGCAATTCTCTCTCGCGCTGGAGAGTCCGACATGGTGAAAGTCCGGTATCCCAGCGGCGGCAGCCGCCGGGCGACGAACCGGAGCCGTCCTCGGTCCAGGGCACAGGCGGCCACTTCCTGACTGGTAACATCCCTCAACGAGGGCACGCTGCCGCTCCACGGCACCTGGACGGCGCCGTCGCGAACCCAAGGCAGGGGATTAAATACCACGATCCGCCGTCCAGCCACATTGACGGCTGCCGCCAAACTGGCCATACGCTGTTCAATCCCATGCTCGACCAGCGCGGCGGCTTTGCGCGCGTATGCCCCTTTCTGGTCGAATCCCTCCAGCAGGAATCTGTAATCGCCGGCGGCGAGTTTCTTTTTCCACTCGTCCCCGTAGGCGTAACCGGCATAGCGCGGCACATCCGGCCCCCAGGTGTGTTCGCCAAAGAGCAAGGTGTTCTCATAGGCCTCGCGGACGGCCTCGGCAGCGGAGCCTGTTGAAGCGCCCCAAACCTCCAGCAATGTGTCAAGCGCCTCCAAGGCCGCAATCCGCGGCCGCGTGGTGTGCGCCAACTGGGTCTCGATGGGCATCGAGCCAATCCCATGAATCCACGTGTCGGGCATGTCCCCCCGAATGACCGGCAGTTCCGGGTTCTCCCGCAAGATCGCCTCCGCAAAATCCGATATCCGGCCAAAGCGCACGCGCACGCCCGGCAGGTCCTGCTTGGCCCGGGCAAACAGGCGCTCGACTTCCTGGGCATTGGGCGGCCCGTGATTGTCGCCCGTCATCCACATACAGAGCCAGGTCTTGTGCGGCCAGTCGCGCGGCGGGCACAGGTCGGAGCCGTAGGCCGCCGAGCACATGGTCAATACCCGCGACCCGTCAGGACCTTCCCACCAGTAGAGTAAGGGAACTTCGGGATGCGAACAGCCCTCATTACAGCCGAGGTGGAAGAACTCGACTCCCGCCTGCGCCAGGATCGTGGCGGTGACCCGGGTGTGGGAGGTGACATCAGTCATCTTGGCTGCGGTCGGCAGCGGTTGTCCGGCCAGCCTCGCCAGCTCGACCGAATACCTGAGCCCCCGTGTGAGGTCCTCCAGGTCCAGCGATTCGGTGTGCGTGGTGAATGCCAGGGCGTGGGGAACCAGCCGGCCGGCGCGCATCGCGGCCAGGAACTGGCCGCGCCGCTCGGGCGTTTGGCCCGGCCACAGAATCTGGGCCATGGGCCAGCCGGCCAAGGTCCAGGAGAACTGCTGATCCGGCGGCAGGGACCGGCTCTCCTCGACCAGCTTCAGGGCCTGGTCGGCCATCGTGGTCCGGTATCGATCCACCACCTTGCTGGCCAAATCGGTGTAGCCGATGTCGAAATGGGTCTTGGAAACGATGATCACCTCTTCGAGCCTTGGCCAGGGCGAGTTCGCCTGCCCCCATGCGGCTGCCCCCAGCAACAGGAACCCACACAACCCAAGGATCTCGCACCCAAGCCGCAAACGCACCGCAACCTGCCGGCAAAGCTGAACTCCGGGCGCTGCGCAGGCAAAGGAGAACAGGTCATCGGTCTCGCCCATTGCGGCCATATGCTATGGGGCGGCGTGTGCGTAGCAAGCACGGAATGCTGCCCAGAAATTCCTGGAGTAGTCTGCGCAACAAGAGGGCCGAAGGCCCGCAATGTGAAAGCCTGGGGTGAAGCGCCCAGCGCGGAGCCCCAGGTAGGAGCCGAAAGAGGCGTTCCTCCGCCCTGTAAGGGGCGGAAGATCGCTTTTGGTGCCTAAGACGAGGTGAACAACGATGTTGGCCGGAGATTGGGACATAAGGTGTGACGCCCTTGCAGGGCTGGGGCCGCGACATGAAGTTGCAACGTTCACTGCAAAAACATGAACAGTTCATGATTAAGCCCTGTGTTTCGCCACAGGTATTCTACGGAAGCAGGCGCCAGACGCGCGGCGTCTTGGGGTCTGAAGCCTTCCGGACAATGGAGCAAACCTGGGAGCCTCAATCCGGGGGAGCACTAGAATCGGACGACATGGTCAAAACCAAATGAACGCCCGTAAGCATCGTAACTGCAGTCAAGCCAAAAGAGGCTGGTTAAGGCTTGGGCCAAAAGGCAAGCAACCCGGTTCGGGGGCTCTCAGTCCCCCGACGCGAACCTCGCGTTGCCGGTGTATAGGGCGGACCTAAATCATCCTGTGAACGTTGCAGAACACGGAAACGCTGCCAACCCTGCCCGGTGACGCGACCGGGCAGACCTCACCGCAAGGCGGGTCAGGGGGCGCAGCATTGGGAGGACCGAAAAAGCCAAGGCCAGCGGTAATGCGCTGGATATGCCCACGTCGGTCTGGTCAATCCTGGCAAGAGAACTTGTAGAACCACCGAGAGACAGAGAAAGCAAATGACGGTTGAGCGTTCAACTGATGCGTCTTTGACCCCACCGCCGCTGTCCTGGAAAGCCATTGATTGGCCCCGGGTCCGGCAAGAGGTTCGGCGGCTGCAAATGCGTATTGCCAAGGCAACTCAAGCAGGATGCCACCGCAGAGCGCAAGCCCTGCAATGGCTCCTGACTCACTCGCGCTCGGCCAAGCTTTTGGCCGTGCATCGAGTCACCACGAACCGGGGCGCCAAAACGCCCGGTGTTGATAACGTAATCTGGCGAACCGGAAAACAGAAACTCCACGCCGCCTTCAACCTCAAACGTCACGGATACAGACCCCAACCCCTGCGCCGACACTACATCCCCAAGTCCAACGGAAAACTACGTCCCTTAAGCATCCCCACCCTGCACGACCGCGCCCAGCAGGCGCTTTACGCGCTTTCGCTCGCACCCATTGCTGAGGTTCTGGCCGACAGAAACTCCTATGGCTTCCGCGAGGGCCGCCGGTGTGCCGATGCCCTGGAGCAATGCGTTACCGTGCTCTCCCAGAAACGCAGCGCCCCCTGGGCGCTGGAGGGAGACATCCGGGCTTGTTTCGATGAAATTGACCACTCGTGGCTCTTGCACCATGTCCCCCTGGACAAGCAACTGCTGCGTGCGTGGCTCAAAGCCGGCTACTGGGAGAAGGGCCAACTGTTTCCCACCCCCAAGGGCACGCCGCAAGGCGGTCTGATTTCCCCACTGCTGGCCAACCTCGCGTTGGACGGCATGGAGCAGGCCGTTAAAGCGGTCGCCCGCCGAGGAGATAAAGTCAACTTCGTGCGCTATGCCGATGACTTTATCGTGACGGGCGCAAATCGGGAATTACTCGAACAGAAAGTCAAACCAGCCCTGACGGCCTTCCTCCACGAGCGAGGTCTGGAACTCTCAGAGCAAAAGACCGTCATCACCCACATCCAAACGGGCTTCGACTTCCTGGGGCACACCGTGCGCAAATATGGGGACAAACTGCTGACGACTCCCGCAAAGAGCAAGGTCAAAATCTTGCGCGAGAAAATCTGCCGGAAGGTTCAATCCGCCTTGGGCCTCACTCAAGAGGCGCTCCTGCGTCAACTCAACCCGCTGCTGCGGGGCTGGGCCAACTACTATCGCAACGGAGCAGCCAAGCGCACTTTCACCGCCGTGGACGACTACGTTTACCACAAACTGAGGCGCTGGGCCACCCGACGCCACCCCAATAAATCTCAAGCCTGGAAGAAGCGTAAATACTTCTCCGCGGCGGGGGAGGACGGGGGTTTTAGCGTCAAAACCCGGCGGCGGGGCAAGAGTTGCGTACTCAGGCTCTACCGCCTGGCCAGCACCCGGATTGAACGCCATATTAAGGTCAAAGGGCAGGCCCACCCCTATGACCCACAATACACCAAGTACTTCGAGCAGCGCCGATGCTTTGCTTGGCGCGTTCGCTGAGGGCAGAACCTGCCCGCGATTCGCCCGAGGTCATTCGTTTCGTTGTGCGATTGCCGCCGCGTGCCCACACCTGAGCGCACCGGTCGGAGAGGCTTGAGCCGGAATGAAGGGAAACTTTCAGGTACGGTTCTTAGAGGGGGGCGGGCTGGCAACAGCCCGCCTCCACTCGGCAGGTTCGCAACGGCGGTTGACCTGGGCCTCCGCTCGTCGGACGCGCTCCAGCCCAGGCTCTCACATTGCGGGCCTTCGGCCCTGGCGCACCCGCGCGCTCACCCCGAGGGTGAGCCCTGATGGGAGCTGTTTGAGGTGGGACACCCCAACAGAATCAGGCCCATGCATGGAGTCTGGCCAGCTTCTCCGACTGCCGTTTTCAGGGTGAACGCTGTGGTGAAGCCGTGAACCGCCATTCTCAACACGAGTACCTGAGACTGGGGCGGTGATCTATGCGCTGGTGGCATGGTTTGCGCGGTGTCCGAGGGGCCAAACGGCGGGAACTGACGGTTAAGCCGCAGGGATCTCCGCTCGGCGCTGCTTCGGTTGCCGTGGCGCCTTGGATGCGCCGCCAGGCCTGTTTGAGGCCCCTTTGCGGTCCTGGACCTGCAGGGGAAGGTGTGCGGTCAGCAGCAGGACTCTGTCCGGCTCAGTTGCCCGTCTGTAGCTTGGAGACAAGCGGAGTCGCCCGGCCACGCAGCAATTCCGGCAGGCGGTCGTTGCCGGCAATGGCCTCGATCTCCTTGCGCGCGAATTGGAGTTGCTGGCCTGAGAGACGCTCGAGTTGGTGCAGGACTTCGCCCTGCTCAGATTCGCTCCCAGAGGTCAATCGGTCTCGCAGGCTCGCCTCCACCTCATGCTCGCCCAAAATCAGGAGGCTGACCAAAGCCCGAACCTGCACGCCGGAGTCTGTGTCGCCGCGCAAATTGTGCAAGATGGCCCGGTTCTTGTCCTGGTCGGCTCCGGTGGCTTCGGCAAGATGCACCGCGGCTTCAGCGCGGTCCGAGGCCTCCTTCGCGCCGGCCAGGGCGCGATAGAATTCCCGGGCGGGGGGACCGATCTTGCGCACGGCCTCGAGGACGAGACCGGCGGAAAGCAACTCTTCGTCCCGGCGCGGGCTGGTGGGGCGGGCGATCACGACCACCTTCAATTGGTCCCAATCGGAGGCGATGGCATCGAGGTTGCGCAAAGCCGTGTATTCGGCACGGTCGGCTGCCATTGCTTGCTGGGCAAGAAAGCCGGCTCCGGCGCGGCGATTGTGTTCGGCGTTGCGGGCGTCGGTGTAGAGTTCGGTGAGTTTGGGGATGGCAGCCCCGGCCTTGAGTTCACCGAGGGCCCAGACGATGGAGGCGCGGGCCAAGCCGCTTTCCATGTCCAGTGCGTTCAGCAGCGGCGTGATCGAGGAGGGGTCGGCGACAACGCCGCAAGCGCGCGCGGCGTTCGAGCGGACCACCCGGTCTTTGCTGGCCAGTGCCCGGTGAAGGACGGGCAACAGGGCCTTGCCGGCGGATTTGAACACGGCTTGGGCAAACTGCACCTGGCCGTCCCAGGCGTTCTGCGCATCGTAAGCGTGGAGAAGTAGTTCAGCCGCGTCCAGATGTTTCCGCAAGGCCGCGCCGAGTGAGGCGAGCACCTGCCTGTAGGGATGGGAGGTGGATGGCTCGAGGGGATGCCTTAATAGAAACGCGAAGGTCTCGCGGTCCGCGCCCGGAGCAAGGGCTTGGTAAGCGTGGAGTTTGTCGGCCTGCATGCCTATGGTGGAATCGGCCCCACACGGGTAGTTGCCGAACCGGTTCCGGCCTGTCAGCACCTCCTCAAAGGACGCCAAGGGCGGCCGCTGGCCTCGTTTTGCGAGCGCAATTGCTGCCACGGTCCGAATGTAGTGGTCAGCATCGTCGAGGGCCTTGCGCAAAGGGGCCAGACTGGCATCTCCGCCGCCGGGCATCTGGGTGAGCAGCCAGACTGCCGTGGCGCGAGCATTGAGGTACGGATCCTCGACGCAGGTGGCGATGACCGAGGCGTATCCATCCTGGCCGCTTGCAACCGGATTCATCGCCGCGGCCAGGGCATTGGCCCGCACGTAGCGGTTTCTGCTGGCCACCAGGGTCCGCAGCGTCTCGAGCGGAACCGGATTCGGGATAGTGATACGCGCCGCCTCCTCGCGAAGCGACTGGTCGAGGCTCGAGATGGTCTTGACGGCCAGCGAGGCAAAGACCGGGCCGGCAGATTCCCGCTTGGGCAAAACTACCAAACCGAGTTCGCCACAGAGCCATGTCCTGCCGTCGTGCTCATAGCGTCTTGTCACCCTGCCGCCGAGGAAGGGCATGGGGCCCAGGTCCTCTCTCTCACTACGCTCCCGGGCAGCGGCCTCCGGCGACGTTCAGGAACGCCGGCTGGCCGGTGGAGGTGAAGCGGCCGGTGGCGGGGTCGAAGCGGCAGGGCGGGCAGGATCGGTAACGAGGGTCGCCGAATCCACCAGGGGCGAACCGGAGGTACTCGAGGCCGAACCGCACTTCCAGTTGGCCATCCTTGGCCGCAAGCCCAACCACTTTGTCTGAGTCCATGCCGTCGGAACGGAAGTAGGTGCTGAACACAGATGTTTGCGGATCATAGACCGTCAGGCCGCCGCACGAATCCTCCCAACCCGTTGCGAAATAGACTTTGCCGCCAAGCTCGAGCCCGTCGAGCATCGGACCGTAGTTAACGCCTTCGGTGAAACCGAAATGTTCGAGGCCACGCCGGCCTTGTTTGAGCACTGCCAGCCCGGCTTCGGTGCAGAGCCATTCCTGCTGGCGCGCGTCGTCAAACACGACCGCCCAGACCGCGCTGACCGGCCATCCATCAACCCATGCCGACGCGCGGTAGCCCGCGCGCAGGCCGTCGGGCCAAGCCGTTGCGGCTCGGGCCATGTCCCAGCCCGGCAGCGGCAAGCCGTCAGGGAGCGGATCCGTGATGCGCTTTTTCCCGAACATATAGTCCTCGGGCAGGTATCGCATTTGGGCGGACGCTTCATCCGCCGCAAACCACCGCCCGGCGGCCCGAAAGACCGGGCGCCCGTTGTCCGTGCCCAGATAGGCGAAGCGCTCGTTGATGAGGCGATCATCGCGGGAGAGGTTGCCGCCCAGCATGAACGGGGTCAATTTGAGTGTCTTCCGATCCACCCGCGCCGGGCGGTGTCGCAATTCGTTGTCCAGATACACGTCCACCCAGGGTTGCCCCTCGATGAAACCGATCAGGCGCGGCGGGTATTGGGGCAGGCCTGGATTCGGCGGCGCGCTCCAGGTGCCAGCCGCCCGGCCGTAGCGAAGCAAGCCGCAGCCGCCGTCGGTCCAGACATATTCGCCGTCCGGGAGGATCTGGATGAAGACGCCCACCTGCGGCACGCTCAGATTCAGGCCCCCAAGGGAAAGGGAACGTAGTTCCAGCCTGCGCCGGTCCAGCGTCTTGATCTCGCCGGGAAAGCCGATCCAAAGGCTCTCGCCGTCCAACGCCAGGGCCGTAACGTTGCCGACGGGGTGACGTGCGACGGACCATGGCGGAACTGGCGTCCCCTTCGTCCGGGACGCCTCGCCGGTCTCGACTCGGAACAGGCCGGCGGGGGTGCCGAGCCAGACCTGTTGCTGGGTTACGACCATGGCTTGGACCGGGGAGCCCAAGGCCAGCCGCGCCACAGGCCCGCCTTTGAAATCATAGACCGCCAGGCCCCACGACATGCCGGCATAAACGAATTGGTCGTCACGGGCCAGACAAGCGACGGGCTCGCGGAAGGAGGTGAAGATCTGGACGGTTTCCGGGACGTTGGCCCAAGCCGGCGATGGACCCACGCCTGTCGCATTTGTTCCAGGTCCGCCGCCAGGTGGGTTGGGAGTCCGCGCTCCGGCTCTGCGCTCGATCTGTGCGCGGGCGCCGACCCACCTTGAGGCCTTGAGCGCGGCGAGCAACTCTTCCTGATAAGACTTGTCCTCGGCGTGCAGAACCGCGAGCGCCAGGCAAGCGTTGCCGAGTTCTTCGAGGCCGTTCTCGCCGGACCGCCAGTAATGGTCCTGGTCGGACTGATCGAAAGGCCTCTCGCCTTTGGCGAGGCGCAAGCCCAGGGCGCGCAGTTTTTCCAACTGGCCATTTTTTTCGTAAAGCCGCATCAAGCGATAGGCGAGATCCAGGTAGTTCTGGAAATGGGTGCGGTTCCAGGCGCCTTTGCCGCGGGGGAATGCCTCGCGGGCGTCGGTGGCCAGCAGCGCTTCGAGGGCCGCGATGGCTTCGGCGCCTTCGAGGCGGTCTTGCAGGTCCAGAAGGGTGAGGCGCGCCACGGCATCGCGGGGGTTCGCTTCGACGATGGCCTGCACGAATGCGCGTTCCTGGTCCCGGCCCAGCCGGGCGAATCTCTCCCTCCAGGCCTCCCAGCCATAGTACTCGCCGGAACTGGCCGCAGCCGCATTTGTCAGGGCCGCGGCGTAATCCCGTTGCTCCCAGGCCAGATTTGCGCGCGCCAACGGCGTTTTGGCGGAGGCGATTTTCCCTTTCGCCCAATCGTTGAACCGCGCTTCCTGGTCGGCGCCTTTGAAACGCTGGGCCATCTGCTCGATCGCCTCCAGGCTTTGAAGGCGCTGCTCATCGCTTTCGAACTGGGCCAACTGGATTTCCGTTGCCTTGTCCGTGCGGCCCAGCGCCGAATAGAGCCGCACCAACCGGTCCTGGACCTGCAGCGTGTCCGTCGGCATGGCCTCGAGGCCCTGCATCCGCGATGGAACAAAGGCGGCCTGCGCCTGCAAATGGGGCGCCTCCGAGATTTGCTCATCGGCGTCCGGCAGGCGCATCGGCGCAGGCTTCAAGGCCAGCACTTTTTCGAACTCCACCACCGCTTCGGCGGCCTGCTTATACTCTTCATACATCAGTCCCCGACGATAGGCGCTCGTCAAGGCGTCGAAGTCTCCGCGAGCGATGTAGTCCAGCTCCATCTGAAGGGCGGCCCCGGTCTGGCCCTGGTGAAGGCGAACCTGGGCCAGCAGGCGGCGGGCGCGATTATCCCCGGCGTCCAGTTGCTTCTGCAATTCCCCAATCAGGGCGCCCTCCTGGCCAAAGCCTTTGAACTCGCCATAAACGAGCCGGAGATACTCCTTGCGCGACACCCCCGCCGTGCCGGGGCCGAAACCAAACCCACGAGAAACCGCAGGCGTGCTTTTCACCGGCAGTGCGCTCATCGAAGCAGGCAAAGGCTCGCGATGCGCGATGTTCGGGTTCCGGTCTATGTCCATGACCCGAAGCGGCTCCAGCAGGAGGGCAAGTGCCTGGTTGGTTTGGCCGCTACGCTTCAGAAAGAAGGCGTAATCCAGCGCGAACTGGAGGCCGTAACTGTCGAAGCCCGACGGATGAACCAGGTGCTTTTCCTCGCCGGTGACCTGGCCCTTGGCATCGTAGGCAGGCGTGACCGTGACGTAGGGCTGGGTGTTGGCACGGTGGACTTCCCAGATGCGGGCGAATTCCTTGGCCGCCTCGTCCGTGAGATCGAGGGCCAGAAGCAGGCGCAGCAGCCAGTTGTCGCGGTGGCTCCCCGGGCCGTAACTGAAGGGCTGGCTCAACTGGCCGCGCGCGAAGTGTTGGAAATTGGGGTCATCGCCGTAGCTCTGCGGTGGCTCGACGGGATAATAGGCGGCCTGGCCGGCGCCCCAGTTGTTCTTTGGGGCCAAGGCGGCCAGGGCGCGGTAGCGCTTCATGGCCTCGTCCTTCCGGCCAGTGGCCAGCAACAAGTCCGCTTCGACCAGCATGGCGCGCGGCGATTCGAGCGCGCCAGGACTGCCGCGAAGCAGCGCCAGGTAATCCTTGCCAGCGCCTCGAGCCAGCGCTGCGGCCGCAGACTCGCCCCCAGGGATGGCCAGGAACTTGAGAAAGGCCTCGTTGTCACGGCCCTCCTGCTGCAGCTTGCGGGCTTCATTGAAGGCGGAGTAGTTGTCCGGCGCGGATGCAGCCAGGGCTCCGACACAGGCCAACATCCACAGTGTGATAAGGTGCCTCATGATTTGGTTCGCAGTCTATGGACCCTTTTTCGTCTTATCATCATATTTGGTCTGAAACAAGAGTTATCAGGATTTCGTAAGCAATGTGTAAAACGTTTGTGAGAGCGTTCTGGACAGCAGTCCCGGATTCGCCGAGGATTTGGGCGAGCTGAAAAGAAGTAGGCCAGCCAAATCGCAGAGTGATGCTCGTCAGGAATGGCGGGCGGTAATGCGGGAGCAGGCCGGTTCACAACCCCGGCGCATTGGTGTTGACACTATCCCGAATGGTGGATGTTCCCGTGGTTTGACCAAGGGCCAGGGCATCTGCCCGGGTGGCTCGGACGGCTCGCGGCCCCGGCAAATCACCATGCCTTGGAACCGAAAGCCGGAAGACCGGGGCCAAGCCCGAAGGTTTTGGACTGCGCCAGTCCTCTGGCGCTTTCGTGTCCCTGGGGTCCAAAAAGCGGCAGAGGACTGCCGCAGTCCAAAACGCTTCGCGGGATGAAGGCAAAATCATGGGCGGCAAAATCATCCGGAGGCGGGTACAAGCCAAAATCACGTCTGGGAGAATCTCTGCGATGATTTTGCCAAAAATGATTCTGCTGTTTCCGGAGAGGCCCTTTCATGGTTCTGTGCGCCCGCCCCACGACGCGCCGGGCAGCACCGTAGCTGGGCCCGAACCAGACCACCGTGCCCGTGGCGCCGGAGGAGTTGTGGCGGCGGCATGGCGAGTTTCTGGATGTGCTGGTGCCCGTGGCCGAGGAGGCCGGGGTCACTCTGGCCGCCCATCCCGACAACCCGCCGCTGGCGAGCCTCCGCGGCCAACCGCGCCTGGTCTATCAGCCGCGGCTCTACCAGCGGTTGCTCGACCGGCGGCCCAGCCCGCGCAATGCCCTCGAGTTTTGCCTGGGCACGCTGACCGAGATGACTGAAGACGACCTCTACGCTGCCGTCGAGAGTTACAGCCGGCAGGGCAAGATCGCTTACGTCCACTTTCGCAACGTCCGCGGAAAGGTCCCGCGCTACCAGGAAACGTTCATCGATGAAGGCGACATCAACCTGCCGCGGGTCCTGAGGATTCTGAAGCGGAACGGTTTCGACGGTGTGCTCATCCCGGACCACGCGCCGCAGATGACCTGCGCCGCCCCGTGGCATGCCCGGCATGGCTTACGCTTGCGGTTGGATGAAGGCGGCGATGCAGAGCATCTGACTTTGAAATGATCCCGCTCTGCCGCGCCGAGGGCATCGGCCTGGTCCCTTGGAGTCCGCTGGCGCGGGGCGTGCTGGCCGGCAACCGCCAGGCGGCGACGGTTCGGGCGCAAACCGATGAATACGCGCAGCGCCTCTACGGCGCAACCGTGGCTGCCGACGAGAAAGTGGTCGAACGGGTTCGAACGGTTGCCGCGGCGCGGGGAGCGCCCCCCGCCCAAATCGCCCTGGCCTGGATGCTCCACAAACCCTGGATCACCGCGCCCATCGTGGGTGCTTCCAAGCCCCACCATTTGGACGACGCCGTCGCCGCCTTGAAGCTCAAGCTGGCGCCCGAGGAAATCATGCAACTTGAGGAACCCTACGTGCCGCACGCTGTCGTGGGGCATGAGTAACCTTTAGTTTGGGTCTATTTACTTCACGGCTGGCCCGATGTATCGCGTGGCCACCACGAGGCCGTCGATCCAGCTCCGTTGCTCCCGGGGCGGCCCCTGCGGCGAGTCTTTGCCCTTAAAGCGCGGGCCATAGCGTGGGCCGAGCATCCAGTGGTCCCACTGGATGTCGC
Source organism: uncultured bacterium (assembly GCA_963749495.1). Classification (GTDB taxonomy): domain Bacteria; phylum Verrucomicrobiota; class Verrucomicrobiia; order Limisphaerales; family UBA8199; genus CAVQND01. The sequence goes on along the minus strand of CAVVMW010000004.1, from coordinate 514,181 downwards.
GGTGGCCCGCGTTGCGCAGCACCAGGCCGGTCATTTCGGTTACGAGTTGGCCGTCCACCCACAAGCGCACCTCGCCGTCGTGCTTATCCGGGGCGCTGTTCATTTTCGCCATGTATTCGAAGCAATACCAGCGTCCTGGCTCGTAAGGTTGATGGGCGCCTTGGCCAGCACGGGCGGCGTCGGGTCGGTGAGCAGCCCGAACGCCGCGGGGTTGCGCTCGCGAAAAAGGCGCCCGCGCATGTCACGTTGATTAGTGTTCGTGCTCGGGGCTGGCGCCGTTTTGCTTTCCTGGGCCTTTTGACCGGCTCCTTGCGCGTGGCCGGCAGGCTCGTACACCACCGCCGCCATGAGGCTCGGGCCGAGCACGCCAAAGAGGTTGCGGCTGCGCACCTGGAGCGTGTTTTCGCCGGCCTGCAGTTTCCACTGGAAACGGCCGCCGGTGACGGTTTGGGGCTGGCCTCCGTTCCGGCTCACGACATAGGCCTCCAGATTCGGCGTGGCGCTGCGGATTTCCACTTCGAGTTCCCCGACACCTGCTCGCCGAGCGCGCAAATCGGCCACGCCCGGAGTCCATTCAATTTGCGTGCGGTCGGCGGTGGGAACGAAGGCCCCGGCGGCATAGGCCCAGTGCGGCGTCAGGCCCGCACCGTGATCCCGATGCCAGGTGGTCTTCCGAAACGCTTCGTTGTCGAGGATCACCAACCGCTCACGCGCGGCAAAATCCGGCTGGGTGAAGGGGTTCTGGCGCTGCGGGTAGCACACCCACCAGTAGATGCGGACCGAGGCCTCATGAGCCTGCGATTCACCCAGCGGGACTTCGCTTCGCTCCACGCCCCGAACCATCACGATGCCGCGCCCGCCGTCGGCCCGGACCGCTTCGTGCAATTCCAGGGCGGAGAGCGGCGTGCCGTCCCGCTCGAAGTGGATGTCGTACTTGGCGTCGAGCAGGACCCACTTGGCGTAGTCATTGGACCACACTTCGTTGACCCCGTGATGGGCGCTGCGCCCGAGGTCCTCATGGTTGCGGTCCACCAGGACGTAGCGGGCGACGTAGCCCATCGCCGAGAGCACCGCCTCCTGTACGATCATCGAGTGGGCGCAGTGGAAACCGGCGCCCGTCTTGGCCTTCTCGAGGATAGCGAAGGCGTCGCCGGAGAAGTTCTGGTTGTTGTCAATTGGCCAGCGGGTGTGAACCCAGTGCCTCAATTTCAAGATCCGGCGGAACTCACTGGGTTCCCCCTCGACCACTTCGTCCAAAGAATAGTCTTCGCGGAGCCGGTTGAGCCGGGGATGATAGTAGTCTTCGAATCCCTGGAAGAGCTGTGGCGCTCGGAACTCCGGCCCCGTCAAGGTCGCCTTCACAATCCCTTCACCCGCTCCGTCAATTTGCAGCGGCCTGGGCTTGGGGATCCTCAATCCACCCGCTTCGATGCTGGCCGGCGGATGCAGGTCGGACGCATCGGCCTGACCGTTCGCTTGGCCCGGGGCCAACAGCCAGGCGCCGAGCAGTCCCAACGTCACGGTCCCGACCCTCATGCGGGTCGTGCTTCGCAGCAGTCTGGTTCTGGGCTTCATTGTTTGCGCTTTCATACCGATTGGCCTCCTCACCACCAGGCGGATGGCATGTTCACGATGTCTTCGACGGCGCCGGGCACGCCCTCAGCCGGGCCGTAGAACACACTCCCGCCGAAGGTGCTCAGGTAGATCGCCCCTGGTTCGCGCGGGTTGAGATTCGGGCGCTGGCCCCACTTGAACCGATAGCCTTCGAGGCGCTTCCACGTCTCGCCTCGATTGTCGCTGCGGAACGCGGCGTTCTGAAAGGTGCTGATAAAGATGACGTTGGGGTTCGTCGGGCTCACGGCGGCGGCGTTGACTCGTATCCTAAAATGCCCGTCACTCCCGAACATCTTGTCGCGCGGCAAGTCGTGCGCATTGGCCCAGACCGCCCAGGCGCGGCCCTTGCGCGCCGGGTCGAAAGCCAGCCAGTAGCAGGTGTTGACCCAGCGGGGCGGCACGCCGGTGACCGAGTGGAACCAGCTCTTGCCGTGGTCGAAAGTGTGGAACAGCCCGACATCGGTGTAGGTGATGAAGAACCAAACGATCTTCCAAGTCTTCCCGCGGTCGGAGGAACGCAGGAGCAGGCTCGTCCCGGACCCGCGATCCTCGCTCCAAAGGAAACCGCGGGTGGCGGTGTAAATCACGTTCGCGTCGCTGGGGTCGAACGCGAAAGCCGTGGGGACGTTCCCGGTGAAAAACATGCGCCAACTATCCCCGCCATTCTCGCTGATGTATGCCCCTGTCATGTCGCAGTGGGCAAGCAGGAGGTTCGGGTCGTGCGGGCTGATCGTGGGCCTGAATATGCCCCCGCCACCGCCAGGCCCCAGCACCTGCCAGGAAGCGGGAGCAGTCCGGCGCGGTAAAGCTCCTTGTGTTTCCTCCGCGCTGCCGCTGTTCACTACCGTCGCGGCCACAGCGGCAACGCACCGCAGCACGAACATGGACTTGGCAAACAAACGACCGTTCATCGAATTCTCGGGTTGCGGCGGACAATAAGCTGCGTCGCAAGTGGCCGGATTGTAACCTGGCTGATTCCCATCCGCCACAATAAGCTCGACAGCAACTATCAATCGAGGTATGAACACTGCATCGTGGATACGCATCCGGGCACGCACGGGAGCTTTAGTTCAATGCTTGGAACGGTTGCGACGATTTGCGCCGTCGCCGCCCTCAACCTGGCCGCTGCACCACCGCCCGGCTATCAACTGGCCTGGTCGGACGAGTTCGACGGCGCCAAGCTGGACACCAACAAATGGACCAGCCAGACGAGACTGGTGGCGGACTACGTGCGCTTCTATGAGCGCAGTTCCGCTGAGCGCGAGGGAACGCAGCGCAGCGGCGGGCCGACTGCGGTTGCCAACCCGTTCTGGAAGGCCGGCGTGGCGAAGATTCCAATCACGCCTAACCGCCCGCTTTGGCTGACCGGCTTCGGCGCGCGCACCAACGTTTCGCAGGGAACGTTGCAGGAACTCTAGGCCAAGGCGCTGGCTCTCGAATCGCCAACACCTATCAATTTCATGGCGAGGGCTTGCCGACCGAATACCCTTGCCCAATCCAGGTCTGGCAATTCGGCCAGGACTTGACGTTCGTTGCCCCGGGCGGCGAGGCGGTGGTCGACTATTCGCTGCGGCTCAAGAAGGAATTCGGCGCGGAGAAGCTCTGGGTGGCCGCTTACTGCAACGACGTGTTCGCCTACATCCCATCGTTGCGCGTGCTCCAGGAAGGGGGTTACGAGGGCGGCGATGCCATGATTTATTATGCAAAGAGGACAGCGACGCGACGCGCCACTTCCTCGCCCGCCTTGAACTGTTTGGGATGATCGGAATAAGAGCCATAAAGCAAATCCGCACAGACGGAGATCCCTCGCGAATACCCCGAGGCCTGCGCGTAACCCAGGCCCGCTCCCGCCACCATGACCATGCCCAATCTGCCGTCCACATTGGCCCACGATCCCGGAAGGTCCATGGGCTGGCGGGGTTTTTGCCAGTCAAAAATTGTTTGGCCTTCCCGGCCGGATACTACCCGCGTGCCTCCGGTAATCTGGTCGTTTTCGATGCCAACCGGCACTCCCCTCTCCGCCCGCACCGTGACATCCGAAAGCGCCGTGACACGGTCGTCATAAACCACGGTTTGGCCGCCGATGGAGGTCATCTTCAGCGTCTGTTTCAAGCGTCCGCCATCGAGCAGCAATGTCCCGGTGGTTTCGAATCCATCCGGCGTTTTCTTCCAGGCATGTTGGAGGACCTTCATTTCGGTGTTGCCAGGGGGACTCAGTTCAAAGGAGCCGACGAATCCGTTCGTTATCGGAACCGTGAACTCCGGACTGCCCTCGTGCCCTTCTCCGATCGGCATGAGCAGGCCCATAATTCTGTTCTTCCAGGAAAACGACGCAAACTTCTTCCCAGTGCGATGGGCGATAAAGTCCAAGTAGCGATACTCCCACACGCCCTGGTCCTGGGCTGCGGCGGCACGGGCCGTCGATTCTTTGGCCGCGGGACCGAACACCTTGTGCGCCAGGAAGCCGTAGGCGGCCTGCTCGGCGCAGATCGAGTGGCGCGTGATGCCGAGTCGGGAGCCAGGAACGGCCAGGTCCCCTTGGCGCATCATTTGCCAGGCGCGGATATATTGCAGACTCTTCTCCTCCATGCGGGCGGCAAACCGGTCCTTCTCATGCGTGCCGAGGCTGGCAAAAAGGTTAAGGAAAGACAGGCCGTGTAATTCCCAGTCCATTCCTTGAGGGTAAGCGGCCTCGCCCCACGGCAGAAGGATCGTCTGCAACATCCGCCAGGTGTCCATGAGAGGGAAACATCAATTCGCCCAGGACCAGACAGGGCACTTCCCAGGCGTTTTCCTCAGTTTGATAGAGGTCTGCCGCCGGCGCGCAAAACGGTTGAATAGGGCGCGAGCGGCATCCAGTTCCGCGCAAAGCCGGCTGACAGGCCGGCGCTCCGGGAGCGGTATCCGTGTGCGCCCAGTTCACCGGCCATTCTTTGGTTTGCCTTGACACCAACTGCACCGGCGGCCAAACTGCGGCCAATAATCCTCACTATGAAAGCGAGTGCACTTGCACATTCGGCAAGAAAGAAAGATGGCATGAACATCATCAAGGTAATAGTTCGATTCCTCCTGGCCCTTGGCGTCGGATGCGGTTGTTGGTTGCTGTTACTCAAGGGGCGTGCGGCAGACGCCTACTCGCCAGTTCCGCCCGCCATCGAGTCCGGGTTCGCTTTGTTGCCCAAAGGAGGAGGGATGGATAGCGTCCTCAATGTGTGGCAGAAGGGGGGCCTGCTGGAAGGCGACAACAAGGTGTCCAGCCTGGCCAGCTACTTGAGGCGCGTCAGCCAGTACGCCGGCAATTACCAATCGCACGAAGTGCTGCAAACCAAGCCGATCGGGCGGTCGGCGCGAGTGCTCTATCTCGTAGTCAATTTCGAGCGCGGTGCGGTTTACGGGAGATTCCTGCTCTATCGCTCTCAAGGAGATTGGGTGGTGCAGAACATGGATTTCAACACCCGCCCCGAGGCGCTTATGCCCTGGCTGGCCCTTGAAGGCGACCGGACCGCCGAGTAGCAGCGCACCATGCTAATGGCGTGCTCCAGAACCCGGCCACGAATGCCGAGGACGCCCGGCGCAAGCCAATGCGCTGGCCCAAAAGGCTGATAGCCACGGCGGCGTAGAGCAGCCAGATAACCATGCTCGGGAGGATCCCGGCTTCGAACCGGATGATCACTAGGGCGGTGAGCAGCGCCCAAACCGGCACGAGAGCCAGGGGAAGGCCCGCGATCTTGACAGTCGCCATGAATCGCCCGTTCGAGGTCAAACATACTTCTCCTTCCACAATTGCCTGAACACGCCCGAGACGGTGGCCCACTGATCGCGCTGCTCCTTCAAGGCATTCCTTCCGGCCTGCTTGAGAGAATAGTATTTGCGTTTGCGTCCGTTTTCCGCTTCCCCCCAGCGCGATTCGGTGTAACAAGCCTTGCTATTCTTCGCTATCCGGTTATCCTGAATACATGAATGTTCCGCTCACGCATGAACTGGAGACGGTCATCGAAGAAAAGGTGAAAAGCGGGCTTTACAATAACGCCAGCGAGGTTGTGCGTGACGCCCTGCGGCGGGCATTCTGCCAACCCCCGAGCTTGAACCTGGATGAAGACACCCCGGAACTGGCCGCTTTGATACGCGAAGGAGTAAATAGCCGTCATACCCCACACCGCAAGGGTGATGTTCGCAAGCTGTTGGATCGCTTTCGACAGCGATCACGGGGATGACCGTTCAGCGATCACAGCGCTTCGACACTGATCTGGAACGGCAGTTTCGCTGGTACTTGCTGGAAGCGGACCTCGCACGGTCGAAGGTGCTGGCGCACGGCCACCTGGCCGGATACTTCGTTCAGTGCGCTGGGGAGTTTTCAGAGCGTAGTCTAACAGTGAGGCGCCTGCTTCGGGAGCAGGATTAAACGGAGGCGGCACCCGTGGCTCTGACCAGCCTTCGCCAAGGCTTCGGCTTGGCAGGCCATTTCAGGCGACGCGAATACCGGTGCCGGCGAGGACCTCACAGGCCTGGCTGCGGCGGTTCAACTCCGCCTTCGCGTGGCGCCACGTCGGAGCACGCCGCGCGGAACCGGGCTCAACCTCCTCCGCTTCTTGACCTTAATAAGTGCCGTGAAGGAGGGCGACTCCTGTTTCTCCTCGTCTTCGACTTCCGGCAAGGCTACGGAAGAAGTGCGTTCGCTCCCGTGGGTGTTCTTGACGGGGTGCAACTCTGAGGTGGTTCAGATTCTTCCCAGAAGGGACTTCCAACCGGACTTGAACCGATACTCTCCACCTTCGATTGGTGGTGTCTGTTCCATTCGGACTGTGAAAGGGTCATCTGAATCCACCCTCAGAACCTAACCTCCACGCGTAAAATATACACTACAAATTGTTGAGGGACTCTCCACCCTCAATTTACGCTGATTTTACAGGGTTCCCAAGCGTTTTTCTTTTTTTCAGAAAATGCTTGCGCTACTCATCCGTAGTGGTTATATTATTCACTACATGAGCTTTATACGCAAGATCAAAAAGGGCGACAAAACCTACCTCGCCGAGGTGGAAAGCTGCCGGGTCGGAAACAAGGTCGTGCAGCGTTTCATCCGCTATGTCGGCAAGCAAAGCGATGGTCGCACCGTCCTCTCTGCCTCCATGTCGGACGTCGAGGTCGAACAGGTCAAACTTTACGGTCCACTCTTGGTGCTGCACCAGTTGGCCACCGAAATCCAATTGCCCAACCTCTTGGGAGCCTATGGCCGGGAAATCCTCAGCCTGGTGTACGCCCACTGCCTGGACTACCGGAGCCTTAACCACATGCCCACTTGGTTCGAGCGCACTGACCTGAACTTCCTCTTGAACCTCGAGGGGTTGACCGAGCGGCGCTTGGTCGGTGCCTTGGACAGTTTGGAAGCTTTGGACGCCGAAGCGTGGCAGAAGCGCCTCTTTGAGGGCGTTTGCCGCCAGTGCCGACTCCGCCCGGCCGGGGTGATCTATGATGTCACCAACACCTATCTCTATGGCCGCCACTGTCCCCTGGCCAAGCCCGGCAAGGACAAGGAAGAGGTCAAAGGCCGGCCCCTGATTCAAATTGGTTTAGGGGTGACGCAGGAAGAAGGTTTGCCCCTCTTCCACCGGGTTTTTGACGGCAATGTGCATGACGCTCGCACCTTGCAGGGCTTGGTCACCCTGTTCGCTCGTTACCAGCTTGACCCCGGGCTGTTCATCTACGACCGAGGGATCGTTTCCGGTCGAAACCTCAACGATATCAAGCGTTTGCACTGGGATACCCTGTGCGGGGTGCCCCTCAATCTCGCGTTGAAGAAGTTCTGGCGCCCGTGGGCCAATCCCCAGCAACTCATGCAATTGCCTTATCGCCACCGGGTCGGTCAGACCGTCTTCTATACCTGCCTTCGCCCCTATCAACTGGACGGGGTGCGCGGCCAGTTGGCCCTTTGCTTTAACGAACGCTTGCAGCGAGATGCGCGTGAGTCGCGCCGCGATGAGATTCTGTACGCCCAAAAGCTTCTCGCCCAAAACAAGTCTATCAAGCCCGGACTGGATCGCCTTTTTGATGGCCGAGGCCGTCTGCTCTCAGGCAAACTGGCTGCGGTCGAGGAGTTCGATGGGTATTCCTGCATCTTTTGCACTCGCTCATTGCCCCAAGACAAAATGCTCTCGCTCTATTTCGACAAAGACATCGTCGAAAAGGCGTTCCGCAGTCTCAAAGGCATCACTCAGTTACGTCCGATTCGCCACTGGCTGGCCGAGCGAGTCCACGCTCACGTTTTTGTCTGCTATCTCGCCTACTTGCTGTTGTCTTTACTCCAATACCGCCTGCGCACCACGGATTTCACTGCCGAAAGTGCTTTGCTGGAGCTGGCGACCATGTACAAAGTCTACCTGCGCGATTCAAAGCATCTGTTCAAGCTCTCGCGCGTGGTCACACTCAGCAGACGCCAGGAGGCCATTCTCAAGGCCATCAACCCCAGACTTCTAAAGCAAGATGACTAATGTAGTGTATACTTTTGGCGTGGAATTCAGGTCAAGCTGAAGTAGTTGCGGCCTCCTGTCCTGGCCTTCGACTTGCACAGTGAACTGGAACCAGCGATGAAGGAGGGCTCCGTTTGGATCGTCCGAATCTCGCGGGAGAGGCTCGACAGTGACGCTCCATGGAAATGATCTGCATCGATGGTTCAGAAGGCGAAGGTGCCGGGCAGATCCTGCGCACGTCTTTGGCGTTGTGGCTGGTGACCGCCCGACCATTTCGCATGGAGCATATCAGGGCCAAGCGCCAGAAGCCCCGCCTGTTGCGCCAGCATTTGACTGGGGCGGAGGCGGCCAAGATCGTGGGCTGCGCGGACGTGGCGGGGTCGGAGATGAAGTCGCAAACGCTGGCGTTTCTCCCGGGACCGGTGACCGCCCTCGAGCAAGTGACCGGCGTTTTCACGGGCTTCGCCGAGCGAGGCCGTCGGGCCGAAGACGTCGCCAACGAGGCGGTTGAAGCCGCAGAGGCCTGGCTGAAGGCCGAAGTCCCTGTGGACGAATACCTGGCCGACCAGCTGTTGCTGCCGATGGCGCTGGCCGGCGGAGGCTGCGTCCGCACCACCAAACCCTCCCTTCACTCCGCCACCAACGCGGCCATCATCCAGCGCTTCCTGCCCGTGCCCATCCGCTTTGAGCGGGTAAGCGACCTGGTTTGGAAAGTCACGATCGGGGCGCGGAACTGAGAACCCCGTGAAAAGAACAGAAAGCGGCGACCCGCCCTGCGGGCGGAGGTCACAGTTGCCGGACGATTGTTGAAAAGCAATCTTGTGGAAGCTCCCCTTGCAGATTATTCTTTCCCCATGAGCACGGTGAGCGAGATTGAGGCGGCCTTGCCCAGATTGACAACTGAGGAACTGCGGGCGGTGGACGCCGCGCTGCGAGAGCAATTTCGCGCACGAAAGGTTGGCATTCTGTACGATGACGCTTACGGCGCCTGGACCGAGGAAGATCAGGCGTCGGTGGCGGCCGAAGCGTTCGCGCTGATGGACCAGGGAGAAAAGCGCCATGGACCCTCCTGAACGTGGCGAGGTTTGGCTTGCCGATCTGGGCTTCGCGGCAAAAGTGCGCCCGGTGCTTGTGGTGAGCGTCCCGTACGCCGACCACGATTACGCACTGGTCCAGGTCGTTCCGCACACCACCCAGCCACGGGGCGCTCAGTTCGAAGTCCAACTTTCCGTTCGTTTCCTGGAAACAGGCGCGTTCAACGTGCAGGGCATGTTGGCCGTTCCCGCCGCGAAGTTTCTGCGGCGCCTGGGAGCGATTCCGCCACCGCATCTTGGGGTGATTGAGGCGATGATGAAGCGATGGCTCGGTCTGGCTGGCTGACACATCAGCGGTGGCTATGCGGCTGGCGAAGCTCCAGGGGTTGCATCGTTGCACTCATTGTTGCGTGACCAAGGGCAGGAGCTCGGAAACGTTCACCTGGCGTGATTTTTCGACAATCTCCCCGGAGTGGCGGCCCTGGATGGAGCGGGCTTCTTCCCGCAACGAGGAGAACCCTTCCTTCAACTGCTCCGAAATGTAATTGGTCTGCGGTTTTGTAACCGCACACTTCTCACCCCGCTTCCTGCCGCACAGCGCGGTGCCAAATACAGCGCGAGTCCCTATACACCAATTGACGAAGGTGGGGAACTTGGATACAGCTCAAATCCGACCGGTGCCGTGGCCCCCCGCATGGGACCAGATTGCGGGTCAATGCCAACTCAAGCGCATGAACATACCAGTCTCCGGACCTGCATCTATGAACCTGTCGGGCATTCGAGCGATCCTGCGGGTGCTGCTGGCCGCCAGTGGCCTGACTTGCTGGCAGTCCCTGAGGGCCGCGGGCGTTCCTTGGGAGGTGCAGGCGGCAACCTTGCACGGCAAGGTCATGTGCGGTTACCAGGGCTGGTTTCGGTGCCCGGGCGATGCCGCCGACATGGGCTGGATTCATTGGAGCCACACCGCCAAGCGCATCGCACCCGAAACCCTCTGCTTCGAGATGTGGCCCGACATGAGTGAGTACGGCCCCCAGGAGCGCTTTATCGTGCCCGGTTTTACCCATCCAAATGGGAGTCCGGCCGAGCTTTTCAGCTCGGACAATGCCGCCACCGTGCAACGGCATTTCGAGTGGATGCGCGACTACGGCATAGACGGGGCGTGGATGCAGCATTTCCTGGTGGACTTGCCGGGCGGTCTGCAACCCCAACGCTATGCGTCCCGTCTGCGTGTGCTGGCCTACGCCCGAGCCGCCGCCCGGAAGACCGGGCGCGTGTGGGCCCTTTCACACGATATTGCAGCCATGCCCACGGAGCGCATTTACGATGTGCTGATCAACGACTGGAAGAAAATGGTTGATGAGCAATGGACAGCGGATTCGCGCTACCTGCGCCAGAACGGCAAGCCGGTCGTGCAAATCTGGGGTTTCTACCGGAGCAATCCGCAGAATCGGATGACCGCGGACCTGGCGAACAAGCTCATCGATTTCTTCAAGACGCCTGGGCCTTACTCGGCCTTCCTGGTGGGCGGAGGGAGCTGGGATTGGCGGCGCGTGCCCGACCCGGAATGGCAGAGATTCTACCGGCGATTCGATGCCTACGCTCCCTGGAACGTGGGCAACTGGACGAGAGACGCCAAAGGCCTGGCCCACGCGTCCACGAGTTGGTGGGCGAAAGACAAGGAAGAATTCGAGCGCAACGGCGGGCTCTGGATGCCGGTGGTCTATCCCGGATTCAGTTGGGACAATCTGCAGCGCAAACCCGCCGGCACAACCCTGATCCCGCGCCGGGGCGGCCGCTTTCTCTGGGAGCAGTTTCACCAACTGAGCAAACTGGGCGTTCAACTGCGTCTATGTCGCTATGTTCGATGAGGTGGACGAAGGCACGGCCATTTTCAAGGTGACGAGTTCGCCCCCGGCACAGGGGCATTTCGTCGGCTTGGAGGGGCTGCCTTCCGACTGGTATCTGCGGCTGGTGGGGGAGGCGGCGAGCCGCCTGCGACAGCAGCAGCGGATTCCCCTTGAAATCCCTTTTGCACCGTGATTGAGAGCCGCGAGGAAGGTTGTCCTCGACCGCAACTGCCGTTTTTGAGACCCTGTTCATCACATTCAACCAGCCCGGACAAATGCGAGCGACCAGCAGAGAATCACGCAATACAGAGAGTTGCTGGAGAATGCCGGCTACTGGCGCGATCGGCCTGCTTGGGGCAGCGCTCATGCTGGCAGTGTGCAGCACCGCGCAGGGAGGCGAGGCGCGCGAGAAGCTCGTTGGAATGTACGTGCATCAGCACTGGCCCTATCACCATCCCTACGCCGCGGGCGCATCTCGTCAGTACCACCACCTCCAGCCAGAAGCAGCGGCTCGGAGCCGAGCCCCGGCGGAGGCTCCGGGCAACCCGGAGGGTTGAATTCCTGGGGGATGGGCATTCGCCCTCACCTCATGGCTCGCATGGTGGTACTGACGAGATGCGCTCCCCTTGAGCAGGTAACCACGTGGTTCCTTGCCTCCGCCCCGCAAACGTGTAATCTGGCGCCGGGTTCATGCAGAAAACCGAAGTCCGCGGCAGCGCAGAACAGGCCTGGGTGGCGGTGGGACTTTGGTTTCCGGGATCCTTGGAGAACGCAACGTGCATGACGCAACCAGTTTCGGGGCGTTGGATTGGGCGGTGCTGGCCGGTTATTTTATCGGCATCACATCGTTCGGTTTGTGGCTGTCGCGCAAGACCCGCACCAGCGGGGGCTACTTTCTCGGCGAACGGAAACTGCCGTGGTGGGTGATGGTTGGCCAGGCCTTCGGCACGGGCACCCACGCGGAACAGCCGGTGGCGCAGGCGGGCGCGACCTTCGACCACGGCTTCGCCACCATCTGGTTTCAGTGGAAGAACATGCTCATCACGCCCCTCTACTGGCTGATGGCCCCGTGGTATCGCCGCAGCGAGCGCACGACCGTCGCGGAGATCATCGAGGACCGCTATGGCCGCAAACTCGCCTTCGCCTACACCCTCTTCGGAATCGCCTCTTTCGTCCTCAGCCAGGGCGTCATGCTCAAGGGTGCCGGCAAGGTCATCTCCGTCGCCACTGGGGGACAGATGATCTCCCCCAACGGCGTGGTCCTGGTCATGACCGTGGCCTTTCTCCTCTACAGTTTCTTCGGCGGACTGATCGCCTCGGCTTACACGGACTTCGTCCAGAGTTTTCTCATCATCATCCTGTCGTTCATGCTCATCCCGCTGGGCTTGCGCGAGGTGGGCGGATTTGCCGGCATGCGCAAGGCCTTGCCGGAGGTTTCTTTAACCTCTACAGCAGCGTCAGCGGCATGAACGCCTTCACCATCGCCATGCTCGCCATTAACGGGTTTGTCGGCATCACCGCCCAGCCGCACATGCTCTCGATGTGCGCCACCGGCTCGACTGAGCGCGCCGGCCGCATCGGCCAGACCTACGGCTCGATGACCAAACGCGTCTGCACCATCGGCTGGGCCCTCACCGGCCTCATCGCCGCCACGCTCGTCTTCCAGCGCGGCGTGAAGTTGCCCGATGCCGAGCATGCCTTCGGTTACGCCAGCCGCGAACTGCTCGGGCCCGGGTGGGTGGGGTTAATGGTCGCGTGCGTGTTGGCTGCCAACATGTCTGCCTGCTCGAACCTGATGGTGAACAGCGGCGCGCTCTTCACCCGCAACATCTGGCTCACCTATGGCAACCCTTCCGCCAACGACCGGCAGTTGCTCTGGGCCGGCCGGCTCAGTGGCCTGGTCCTGACCACCGCCGCCATCCTGTTCGCGTTGATGGTCGGGAACGTCCTCCAGGCCTTCCTCTTCATGGAAACCCTTGCCGCTCTCTTTGGCGTAATGTTCCTCGGGGGCATCCTTTGGCGGCGCGCCAATCGCTTCGGCGCCGGCGCAGCCACCATCGTCGCGTTCCTGAGCTACTATGGGGCGCTTTACCTCACCACCTGCGCGCCGGGCACCGCGGCCCGGCCGGTCGATCTTTCCCTCGCCTTCGCGCGCCTCTTCGCCTCCGGCGATTGGTGGGCCCATCTCCAAACCGGCCAATGGATGCTGGTCTATAAGTGGCTGCCGGGGCCGTTCGGATTCGCCATGCTGTTGAGCTTCTCAACCCTGATCATTGTCAGCCTGCTGACCAAACCCGAGGACAGCGCGCGGCTGGAGACATTCTTCGACCGGATGCGGCGCTCGACCGATCGGGAAGACCTGCCTAACGGCCAATCCAAACCGTTGGCCGCCGACCGTGGCCAGGAGTTGCTCCTGCTCGATGTCGGCGCCTGGTTTACCGCCGCGCGCTGGCGCGGCTTCTTCCGTTGCTACCGCGAAGACTTTTTTGGCTTTCTCCTGGCCTGGGCCGCGGTCGGCCTGCTGATCCTGTCCGCCTGGCTGCTGATGCAGATTGGGAAATAGCCATCACGCCCGTATTCGTGAGAGGAGGAATCCTGTATGGGACAAGCGCAGGCGATTGGGTGAAAGCCATGGGCAGGGGCGGCCTGACGGTGACGCTGGTTGCTGTTTTTGCTGAGACCCTGAACATGGCGCTCATCAGCTACTGTCGAGCCGATTACTGTGCGATTGGGAATCCCGCCACTTACGCAAACCTGTTGACCCGGTGGCAGACCGAGTTTCGGCGCCGGCGCAACCTTTGGAAGGACATGGCTTGCGCGGGCTGCCCGGGCTTATGAGCAGGCGAGACTTCCTCGACGCTGGCCCGGCGCTGTTTGTCGGCAAACCGGTTATCACAGGCACACGGATCGCAGGCGATTTCCTCCAGACGCAGGTAGAAACGCTTCATCGGCTCTCCGGCAGCGCCAAAATACAGCCGGAAGAACTCGCCGATCACTCGTTCCCCACTCGCACCTGTAATCGAGCCACCGCCCGAATGCCTTCGGCACTGACGTGTTCCACGCTCACCAGGTAATGACCGGGCTTGGCATACACATGCCGCGCCTCGGCGTAGCCGTTGGGAGCGTGGCGGTCCGCATTGGCGTCCGATTTCACGCTGAACGCAGGCGTGCCGTCACCGAAATCCCAGGTCTCTCCCCCCACCTTGTCCCGGAACGTGCGGACTTTGAAAACCACCGGAGCACCCGGCCGGATTCCGAACGTCGGCGCATAGTTGGCGTGAATCGTGGGCGGGGGCTGGTCTGGATGGGCACGGTTGATTACCTGGACGGCCATGAAATCATAATCCACCCGGCCCGCCGCGTCCGTGACCTTGAGGATTTCGCAATAAGTGCCCGGCGTGTTGTATGTGCGCTCGACTCGCTCCCCGCTCGAGCTTCCCCCTCGGTGAACGTCCACTCATGGCGCAGACCCTGCCCGCGTGAACGCGAACCGTCCAGCGTGACCGTCTGGCCCGCCCACACCAGGGCATGGGGCCGGGCCACGGCGACCAGTTCGCGCGGATGTTCCTGCTGATATGCCTGCCAGAGAAAGGCATACCCCTCTTCGATGCCCCATAGCCCGGAAGGCTGATGGGCCGAAATATCGAAATGCAGATGGGACCAGCCGCCACTGCCCCCTTCCTTGCCCAGCACTCCGAGCTTTTGGCCCAGGGCAATCCGTGCGCCCGGCCGGGCCGCCGGGTTCGATGAACTTCAGATGGCTATACCGGTAATACCAGCCCCGGGCATCGAGAATATAAACGACGTTGTAGCGGCGTTCCCCCGGGACATCCGGCGCCTGGCCGGCCAGCACGTCGTTTCCGGAGGAAGTGACAATGCCCTCGGTGGCCGACACCACATTGACCAGCCCTTCGGAGCCGCCCATGTCCAGTCCGTAGTGATAGTAGATCTCCTTTTTCGCGGGCAGGTCGCCCCCATCCACATAGACCGGCTCGTTGGCCATCTGCGTGAAGCTCGCGAACCACCGCTGCCTGGCGGGGTAAACAAAGGTGCCCGGGACGATCCACGGAGAACCAGCAGGCCACAGTCTCAGGCGCGCGTCCTTGAGCAGTCCCCAGGGGTTGTGGAAGGCGCTCTTCTCGAGGTAGCCCTTGGTGATCGGACAATCGATCTGCACGCTCCCGAAGGTCGCCGGCAAACGGTAGGTCCCGCTCGTGAGGTTCGTGACCTGCCCGTCCACCTCGACTCGGACCACGGCCTGCCGGACGGCGCCATTGACCTCATCGTGGCGTTCCTGGAGGTCCAGGAGCTTGACATGAACCGTCTTTCCGTCGGAGAGAGTCACGTCCTGCGCCTCGTCAATCCGGAGGTTGACGGTCCGATGAATGACTGGAGAAGCAGGAACCTGGCCGGCGGACGCGGAGGCCACAATCAGAAGACAAGCGAACGTCGCAAGGAAGGAATTCATAGGAAGCTGCTTTTTCACGACGCGCCAAGGATAACCGCTCGGCGGGCAGCGGAACAGAAAAATGGATGCGGGGATTGGACCGTACGGCAGATCCCAACGCAGTCACTCGGAAAGCACGCAGTTTCCCCAGCCTCGTGAGAGATAGGCGGGATGAAGGCAAAATCATGGGTGGCAAAATCATCCGGAGGAGGGTACGGGCCAAAATCACGCTTGGGAGAATCTCTGCTATGATTTTGCCAAAAATGATTCTGCTGTTTCCGGAGAGGCCCTGGGCTGGTATGAACGACGCCTTTGGCGTCTCGAACGCGCACCGCCGGTTCCATCCTGCACCCGAAAAATTCTGTCGGGCGCCCCCCGGGATAGCCAGGGTAATCTTTTGCGCTTGCCTTACGTCCTGGCAGGCCTTTGAATGGACGGTGTCCATGAACCAGAACCCAATAGGCATTTTATGAAGTTATCCTCCTTCCAATGGCTCAAAGCAGCGACCATCGTCCTCGTGGCACTCGGTGCCAACCTCAGCATGTGGGCCGCTGACGGCAAGTCCGACGCGACCGGCACGTGGAAATGGACGATGTCCGGCCGGAACGGCCAGACCACAGAAACAGTCCTCAAGCTGGCACAAAGCGGAGACAAACTCACGGGGGCCATCATCGGCGCGAACGGGAACGAGACGGCCATCCAATCCGGCAAGGTCGAGGGCGATGCCATCTCCTTCAGCGTTACGCGCGAGCGCAACGGCCAAACCACGACCGCTAAATACCAGGGCAAATTGAGCGGCAACACGGTCAAGGGCACGATCGAGACCGAACGCAATGGCCAGACCCGCTCTCGCGATTGGGAGGCCAAGCGGGAGAAGCCGCCCGTCAGCGCTGCCGGCGCCTGGAAGTGGAGTGTCACGACTCAATCTGGCGACACCTTCGAATCGAAGCTGAAACTCCAGCAAGCGGGAGAGAAATTGACGGGCACTCTGAACGGCCGCATGGGCGAAGCCGAAATCCAGGACGGCAAACTGAGCGGCGATGAGATTTCCTTTAGCGTCACCCGCGAGCGAGATGGGCAGAAATTCACGGCGAAGTATCAGGGCAAGCTCAGCGGCGACACCATCAAAGGCAAAACCGAGATGACCTTCGGCGACCAGACCCGCGCTCGCGATTGGGAAGCCAAACGCGATCAGGCCGCTAAGGCCGCCGGCACCTGGAAATGGACCATGACCTCGCCCAACACTCCCGGAGGGCTCGACTGGGCGCTCCTGCTCAAGAAGCGAATCCGGGGAAATCCAAATGATGGCCAACGGGGACGTGGTGAAACTGGTTGGTATTTTGTTCCAGCCGCTGCAAGCGGTTTGTGCCGTGCTGGTACGTTCAAGTGGCCAACCTGCACCGGTGCAACGGCGACGGGAAAAACATCCGCCCGCTTTCCTCGAACATTGAGCAGGACAACACCCCCTGGATGCTGCCCGATGGCCGCATCCTCTACACCCGCTGGGAATATGTGGACCGGTCCCGGGAGCATTTCCACCATCTCTGGGTTATGAACCCGGACGGCTCCGGCCAGATGGTGTATTACGGCAATTGGTGGCGCAGGGACCCAAGCTGCTGCTGATGGATGAGCAGGGCCAGACGCGGGAGCTTTACCGGTTGGCGGGAGAGTTGGCTGCCGGAGGCAATTGGCTGCACGAACCTCGTCCCCTGCAGCCCAGGCCGCGCGAGCCGGTCATCCCTTCGAGAATCAACCTGGCCGATGCGACCACCGGGCAACTCATCGTGCTGGACATTTATCAAGGCCGCAACCTGAAGGGCGTTAAACGCGGCGCCATCAAGAAACTGCTGATTTTGGAAAACCTGCCCAAGCCGGTGAATGGATAAGTGTCAGGAGTCCCATTACGGGGTGAAACTGGCCTGGCTGGAACTGAGGATGGTCAAGCTCTGGATTGATGCCGGCGCCACCTTTCCGGGAACCTACGCCGCCCTGGGCGGCGGCATGCTCGGCCCGTACGCCGCCCTGCAATACGGCACCAAACCCAAAGTTGATTGCCTGAGCTGGCCCGGATTGAAAGGGGCCAAAGCAGCCCTGGATCACCGGTGTGCCTCCTGTCACCAGGCAGAGCGGCAACTCCCCAACTCGCCGGTGGATAACCTGGGTTTGCCCCTGCACCATTTGCAATACGGCGGCGGCCAACCGCGTTTCTGGGATCCGCCCTGGGTGAAAGTTACCGGTTCGCTCCGCCCCGGTTCGCTCCAGTGGATGAAGCAGTACGCCGACCCGCGGATGCAATTCTCCGAGCATATCCTCTACAACCTGTCCCGCCCGGAAAAGTCCCTGCAACTGCTGGCGCCGCTGGCCAAGTCCGCTGGCGGCTACGGGATTTGTGGCGATGTTTTCGCGAGCACAGATGACGCCGATTACCAAGCGCTTTTGGCCGGGATCCGGGAAGCCAAAGCCCGCCTGGAATCCATTACCCGCTTCAACATGCCCTACTTTCGTCCCGAACCAGAATACATCCGGGAAATGAAGCGTTACGGCATCCTCCCGCCCAGCCACCAGTTGCAGGATCCCATCGATGTCTATGACACGGACCGCCGCTACTGGCAATCACTGTGGCACCAGCCCATGGGCGCACCCTGACAGTGCCCCCGGAGCGCCGACTTTTAGTCGGCTTTGTGCCCACCATCCCCTCTGTCGGACCGCTGTGGAAGCTGGACGTCCTAAGCCGACTGGAGGTCGGCGCTCCGGTCCGTCCGATGGGGAGAGGGCCGGGGTGAGGGGTCGGCCCGGAGTGCCGCTCCAGCCTTCCCTGAGGCCTCGCCGGCCGGCTGGAATCAGCGTTGACGCGGAAGGCGCTCAAGCGCAGGTTTGCTCGTGAATGAGACCTCTTGTCCGATTGTGTCTGCTGGTGGCCGGCAGCGTGCTCGCCACCGTCGGCGTTGCGGCCGCTGCCGCGGCCGAGCTGGGACGGCCTGCCACGGCCCCTTCACCGCCTGAGGACTTCGGCTCGTTGGTTGGCACGTGCGCCGATATAGCGCCGAGCGCCTATCAATACCGTGCCGATCGAATGCCCGAGGACAACCCGCCTGAGAGTTGGCTGGCCCTGATGTGGTCTGCTCACCAGGCGCTGAACAAACCCGTAAGCGTGAATGCTCCCGCGATCAAGCAGGTCCTTTGCGGTTTGTTGTGGGAGGAAATCCGCCCGGTGCAGCGCATCGAGTTGACGTGGTCCGCCGGCCTCAAACGCCGGCCTGAACCGAACGAGGTAGCCATCACGACCTTGGACAACAAAGGCAGCTCCAGTTCGTGGTGGAACAACTTGGACGCAGTGCCGAAGCCGGTCAAAGCGACTCTGTCTGCCGATGGCAGAACCTGCCTCTATGACCTGCCCACAGAGACCTGCGGCATCGTGGTCAGTGTCGCCGGCGGCAAGAGCGCCTCGGAATATGACGTGCCGGCGGTGAAGGTGTTGGTGGCGGATGTCTGGAAGAAGATGGACCTGGAGATCGAATGGGGGTTCGACCGGGCCACGCTGGACAAGGATTACAGCGGACGGATCGAAACGTACCGATGGCAGGGTGGCCGGGCTTCGTCCCCTGGAGGGGGACGTTAGCACCACGGCCGCCGACTCGACTTCGTGGCGTTCGGTTGGCAAGAGCCCCGCCCGCCGAGGTTTGAAGGCCAGCGTGCTCTACATCGGCACTGCGAAATGGCGGCGGGTGCTGCCCTATACCAGCCAACGGGACGACGTGGCCCGCACCATCGTGACCTTGTGGACTAAGGGCGGCAACTTCTCGTTCCTGGCGGCGGACCTGGAGAACGGACCGGTCCTGGCGCCCGAGCACGGATTCTTCGTCCGTCGGACAACGCCGCTGGCGGCGGTCCCTCCGCCGGTTATTCCCGCGCAACCTCCCCTGGTGCTGGCTTCGCAGGCCGCCAGCGCCCGGGAATTTATCACGGAACTCCAGGCCAGGAAGCTGAGCACCGTCCGCCAGCAGATCCGGTCGCATGAAGAACAGACCTGGGAGGGCGCCGTGACGGCGATGCGCGGCACTGAACTGCCGCCTCACCCGGCGCCCCCGGAGGGATTCGAGCCGCCCATGCGGGTGCAGGTCCCCTCGGAGCGGCTGACGGCCCAATGGAACCTGGGAGTCTGGCATCTCCTGCGACATAGCCAAAAGAACCCGAAGAATGGCCGGCGATGGTTTAACGACTATCCCTACGGCATTCTGGGCGCCGAAACCTATCTCATCCTGAGAGTGCTGGACGTGATGGGCTCGCACCAGGCTGCCGAAGACGGATTTGACCAGTGGGTGTCGCTGCCGATGGATCCCAGTTCCAGTTCAGCCGGTCATCACGAGTGGGCGCTGCCGGACCGGCCCAACGGACTGTTCACCGAAGGCCACGGATGCCTGACGCACGCCGTCGGTCCCCCGGGAGCGGGCGGCCACATGGATGGCGTTCATGCCTTCGGCCCCGGCTCCATTGGTTGGGCCCTGACCGAACACTATTGGATGACCGGCGATACCGAGTGGCTGAGAGCCTCCGCGCCGCGGATCAAGGCCAACGCCGAGTGGATGCTGCGTCAACGTCGAGTGGTCTCAAGCCTGGTTCCGGGGGGCGATCGCCTCTGGTGCAAGGGCTTGCAGCCGGCGCTGCAAGTGACTCCGGACAGCGGCGGCTTATGGATGCAGTTCTACGAGTGCGAGGGCTACTATTGGGCGGCGGTCTCGCGTCTGGCGGCCACGCTGGGCGAGATCGATCCCGAGGGCGGGGCCAAACTCCGGGCGGAGGCGGACGCTTATGGGCAGGACCTGCGGGCGGCCGTAGATCGGTCCATCGCGCTCTCCCCGGTGGTTCCGGTGCGCGATGGCACGTTCCATTCGGTGATTCCCTTCGCTTGTTACGTGCGCGGATTGGCCACGGGCCCGTGGGGCTGGCAACGGGATGGCTCCGGCGAGCATGTAGGACCCCTGTATTGGGACACGGTCCAGTCGGCGGCCGCGCTGATCAGCCCGGCGGGCCTCCTGTCACCGAACGATGCGCGGGTCCAGGGGTATCTCGATGTGCTGGAGGACCGGTTGCTGCTGGAGAATCCGAGGGTCGGTCAACGGGACTGGTTCCTGGCCGGCTGGCAGCACCAGGGCGGACTGGAGCGCACCGCCAACCTGCATTTGGCGGGTGATGACATCCCGTGCTTCCTCCGTTCATTTCTAAACTGTTATGCGATCGATATCGTTCCGGGCCAAGGCTACGTCTTCAACGAACACGCCACTCATGGCCCACCGGACAAGATCTTCGAAGAAGCCGCGTTTCTGGAGCGTTTCCGCAGCCTGCTGGTGTGGGAGGATGGCCCGGACCTCTGGCTGGCCCGCGCCACGCCTCGGCTTTGGCTGGAACAGGGCAGGAGAATTTCAGTGAAGAACGCCCCGACATACTTTGGGACAGTTGATTTCGAGATCACCTCCGACGTGGACCACGGCAGGGTCACGGCCACGCTCAGGATGCCCTCTCGCCATGCGGCCAGGCAGGTATGGTTGCGGCTGCGGCATCCCAGGACCACCCCGATCAGAGGCGTGAGGGTCAACGGCCAGGATTACCTGGACTGGGACCCGGCCAGGGAAGTCGTGAAGTTGCACGACCTGACGGGAAACGTAAATGTCCAGGTCATATATTGATGATTCATCGAATTCCGAAGCTCAATTCCCGGCCATGAAACACCTCTGCACCCTGTTTGCCGTCGCCTTTCTGAGCGGCTGCGCGACACACAAAGCCCCGCAGCGTTACGCCTGGATTACGGGGCTCAAGCCTGATAAGGCCGCCTGCTACCGGCAGCTCCACGCCAACCCGTGGCCGGGTGTCAACAAGATGATTAAGGCCTGCCACATCCGGAACTTTTCGATCCACGAGCGCGAGATTGAGGGCAAGCTATACCTCTTTGCCTACCTGGAATACGCCGGCACTAATTTTGAGGCCGACATGAAACGAATGGCCGCCGATCCGGAAACGCAGCGGTGGTGGAAACAAACCGACCCGTGCCAGTCGCCGCTCCCGGACGCCGCCGCCGCGGGCAAAATCTGGGCGGACATGAAGGAGATCTATTTCCTGAAGTAGGGTGCGGGAGGGGGCAAAACCGCGTGAGCATGTTTGGAACGAACAAATCTATGATCGCAAAACCGATGACTCCTGCCTCCTCCATCTGCAATCTCCTATCCCTGCCGTTCCTGCTCGTCTCCGCAGTGATTGGCTTGGTTCCGTTGACCTTGAGCGACCATCCCGTGATCATCGAGATTCCAACCCGGTCAGTTGCCCGGCCGATGCCGGGTGGGGAAGCGCAAGGCTCGGCCAAAGCCGTAAGTTCCATCCACGTGATCTTGCCGCCAAAGCCAGGCGCGGCCATGGAGAACATCGCGGGCGTTTTTGTTCCCTCAAAGATTCCCAGGCGCAGCTCCACACAGTTGCTCGATGGGTTTGGCGTGAACCTTAATCTGCCCCGGCGGCCCCGGATGCCGTGGACAAAGACGTGGACACCTCTCTTTGACTCAGGTGCCAAGTGGGTCAGGATCGGCCAATACGAGAATTCTTCGGAGCAGATCAGTTGGGACTGGGTGGAACAGACGCCCGGGCACTACGCCGTTCCGGAGGATGCCGACGAGGCGGTGCGTTCCCTGCTGGACAACGGCGTATCCATCGAGGCCGAACTGCAATACTCGAACCCGCTCTATGCCGAAGACAGGCCGAAGCGTCCGGAGCGCGTTACCCTTCCGCCGCCCGGAATTGGGCCGGGCGATAACCCGGTGAACCCAATTTTCCTTGCCCCCAAGACAGACGAGCAAATTGAGGCCTTCCTCGGTTACGTTCGCTTCATGGTCGGCCGCTATAAGGGACGAATCAACCACTGGGAGCTCTGGAATGAAGAAAACATCGGCTACTGGCGGCCGGAAATAGAAAAGAAGGAGAGAGCGAAATGGTATGGCCGCGTTCTCAGCCGGTTCGCGGACGCCGTGCACGCAACCGATCCGGACGCCAAGGTCATGTTCGGCGGGCTGGCGGGCCCGGATCTTGAATTTGCCGTGAACGCCCTCACGGGCTGCGCGGAAAAGATCGACATCATGGCCTACCACAGCTACCCCGGCGACGGCCCGTTTGGAGTCGGCCGGCCTCCGGAGGAGATCGATCCGGTTCACGGAGGCGCTGACTTCCGCAAGGGAGTTTTGTCTATTCCTGGAATCCGCCCGGATATCGAGTTCTGGCTCAACGAATGGAACGTCTGCCCGAAGGCGAAAGGTTCAAATCAATCCGTGCAGGCGCGCTATCTCCCGCGCTTCTGCCTGGAACAGTTAGCCCACAACATCAGGGGCATGATCTGGGTGTTCATGCCCGCCACCGATGGCAACGAAGACAACTTGATGGGCATTCTGGAGGGCGATACCCAAGGTCCGGATGCGTTCCAGCCGCGTGAGGCGTTCTTCGCATTCCAGTACCTCTCAGCGGTGTTCGGACAGACCGTTCGTGACCCAGGTGGCGAAGACGCGCTCAAACCGGTGAAGCAGTATGCGGGTGGCCAACTTCGGAGCTTTTGGTTTCGTGACCGCGCCACGGGGCGTCGAGTCTTCGCATATTGGCTCGCGATTCCGGCGGACCCGAAAGACGACTTGAAGCCGGTGAGCACGGAAATGATTGTCGCCGACAGGAGCATCACGCGGCCTGTGCTGATGGACATTCGGACCGGGGATGTCCGGGAACTGCGCTGGAATGACAAGGCCAAGCGGACGGTGAAAGTGCCGCTGAAGGACAGTGTGATGGCCGTGGCCGACGCAAGCTTTCTGGACTGGTCCGAGATGCCGCAGACTCCCGGTGAGTTGGTGGCGGAACGCAGCGGGGAGCAAGTCAAGCTCCATTGGAAACCAAGCCCCGGCGCGCTCAGGTTCGAAGTGGCGCGTTCCGATGACTTCAAACCATGGCGTCGAGTAGGCGAGGTAACCGCCCCGGTGGCCGAGTTCTCCGAAAAGTCGTCAGACGCCAATCGCTCGACGTACCGCGTTCGTGCAACAAACACAAATGGCACGTTGCCTTGGTCCAATCCGGCGTGGGCCGGACAGTAATGCTTATCAAACGCATTTAGACGTTCCGATGATTGTCGCGGGCCGAATGCCGGACCCGTTCGAGTGCGCACGGTAGGGCCTCAGTGAAGGCGGGATTGACAGCGGGCAGACCCCTCACCCCGGCCCTCTCCCCATCGGATGGGGAGAGGGAGAATTCTCCGTCGCGGCTTGAGGAAGCCGAGACGCGTGGAATTCCCAGCGACTGCCGCCGCTTCTCCCTCTCCCCTTCGGAAGGGGAGAGGGCCGGGGTGAGGGGTTCGCCGGGGACTCCCTTTCCGCCTTCACTGACCGATTACGGCGCACGACCGATTTCTTCGGGCGCCCATCCTGCCGCCTAAAGGCGGCGTTCCGGTTGGCTGCGGAACGCCGCCTTTAGGCGGCAGCGAAGAATTTCGTCTCGCGCCCCCCGTTCGAGTGCCTGCGAAAACAGACTGGACCCGCGAATCGAGAACAAATACCATGCCCCGCAGAAAACTGCCCATGAACCAGCGGATCATAAGTTTCTTGATGTTCCATATCGTTGCGGCGCTTTCCACTTTCGCTGCACCGATCAAGGTAGGCATCATCGGTTTGGACGCGCACGCGGTGCCCTGGACGCAGATCATCCACGGCCCCAAAGCGCCCCCGCCGATCTCCGACCTGCGGATTGTGGCCGCCGTCCCCGCCCCGAGCGCCGACATCCCGTTCAGCCAGGACAACATCGAAAAGAACACAGCCCGGATGCGCGAGCTGGGCGTGGAGATTTGCGGCACAATCGAGGCGATGCTACCGAAGGTGGACGCAGTGATGGTGCTGAGCATTGACGGCCGGCCGCACCTGCGGCAGGCCCGGCCCGCCTTCGCGGCCAGGAAACCGGTGTTCATTGACAAACCGGTTGCGGCGTCGCTGGCGGAGGCCATCGAGATTTTCCGCGAGGCCAGAGCGAGCGGCACACCGTGCTTCTCGAACTCCTCGCTCCGCTACAGCCCCGGCATCGCCGCCCTGGCAAACGATCCCAAGCTTGGCCGTGTGCTTGGCTGCGATGCCTACAGCAACAACCAGTCCATCCTGCCCGAGCACCCCAGCCTGTTCTACTATGGCATCCATGGCTGCGAGATTCTTTTCACCATCATGGGCCCCGGTTGCCAGACGGTCAGCCGCGCCAAAGGCGACACCGCCGACCTCGTGACGGGCACATGGAACGATGGCCGGGTGGGAACCTTCCGCGGCATTCTGCGGGGACAAACCGACTTCGGTGCGACGGTCTTTGGCGAGAAAAGCATCGCCCCCGCCGGCAAGTTCGAGGGGTACGAACCGCTGCTGGTGGAGATCGCGAAGTTCTTCAAGACCGGCCAGCCGCCGATGTCCGTCGAGCACACGTTGGAAATCTACGCCTTCATGGAAGCCGCCGACGAGAGCCTGCGCCAGGGTGGCCGCCCGGTGTCCGTCCCGGGCGTGCTGGAGAAGGCCCAAAGGAAACCATGAATGTCTGAACCACGGAGCGTCAAGAAAAGCGAATTCCTGCCATCAGTTCAAAACCCGCGGCAATTCACATCACCAAAAGGTCACTGCAATGAAAATTGAATCTGAGACACAAGCGGCGAACCCCTCCCCTGAGCCAACTTCCCCGATTTCCCGCCGCCAGTTCATGTCGCGCAGCGGCAAGCTGGCCGCGGCCTCCGCGCTGGCGGGCGCGGCCCTCCCGTTGGTCCACGCGGCGGAGAACAACATCATCCGCCTGGCGCTGATCGGCTGCGGCGGGCGCGGCAGCGGGGCGGCGGCCAACGCCTTCGATTCGCCCAACGGCCCGGTCAAGATGATCGCGATGGCCGACCTCTTCGAGAACCGGCTGGCCGACGCCCACAAGGTTCTCACCGAGAAATACGCCAGCCAGATGGACGTGCCGCCCGAGCGGCGCTTCACGGGCTTCGACGCGTGGCGCAAGGCCATTGATTGTCTGCGCCCCGGCGACGTGGCGATGCTGTGCGGCTACGCGGGGTTTCGTCCGGCACAACTGGAATACGCTGTCGAGAAAGGCGTGAATGTTTTCATGGAGAAGTCGTTTGCGACCGATCCCCCGGCGGTGCGGCGCGTGATCAAGGCCGGCGAAGCGGCGGAGAACAAGAACCTCAAGATCGCCGCCGGCCTCCAATGCCGCCATTCGCGCAACCGGCAGGAACTCATCCAGCGCATCCGCAACGGCGAGCTGGGGGACATCCAGCTCATCCGGGCCTACCGGATGCAGGCGTGCGGCTGGCTGCCGAAGCGTCCGCCGGCCGAGAAGGATTTGCACTGGCAGATCCAGCACTTCACGGATTTCCTCTGGGTGAGCGGCGGGCTCTTCGCGGAGATGAACATCCACCAGATCGACGAGATTTGCTGGCTCAAGGGCGCCTATCCGGTTTCCGCGCACGGCATCGGCGGGCGCGCGGCGGACAACACCGACTGCGGCCAGGGCCTCGACTCGTTCACCATCGAATGGACATTCCCCGACGGCACGAAAGCGTTCGACGTGGTGCGCTGGCTGCCGAACTGCCACACCGATTTCGCCACTTACCTGCACGGCACGAAATGCGCCGCGCAGTTCTCCGGCAACGTTCACGAGGGCGTGGTGCAGATCTTCAAGGACCAGCGTTGCGAGCGCGGCAACATCGCCTGGCGCGCGCCCAAGGAGCCGATCACGCCCTGGCAGGCCGAGTGGGACAACCTGCTGGACGCGATCCGCCAGGACAAGCCGCACAACGAAGCCAAGCGCGCCGCGCTCTCAAACCTGGCCGACATCATCGGCCGGGCGGCGGTTCATTCGGGCAAGGTCATCACCTGGGACGAGGCGATGGCGTCGAACTTCCAGTTCTGCCCGAACATTGACCAAATGACCGACGACAGTCCGCCGCCGATCCAGGCCGACGCGCAAGGACGCTATCCCGTGCCGGTGCCGGGCAAGTGGACGGAGATTTGAGACCTCGGATGCGGTCGCCGAGTCTGCAAACGGACCCGCTCAACCTCCGGCCCGAGGGCGAAGTCCGGGTGCCCGTGAAGGTCTTCCGCCAAGCTGGCGTTCAGGCCGAAGGCCTGGTTCATACCAGCCCAGGGCAAGGCCCGCCGGAGCGCAGCGCAGGCGGGCCGCCGCCCTGGGTCCACCGCACATTGCATTCTGTTGCAGGCCAACGGCCTGCCTCAAAAAGCTCCCGGAGGATGAATCGCGCTTTCAGCGCTCCAGGTGATTATTGGCGGCTGTTCCCAGGGCGTTGCCCTGGGCTGGTATGAGCGACGCCTTTGGCGTCCGGAGCACGCACCGCCGGTGCCATCGTGCAGCGGAAGAATTCTCTCGTGCGCTCGGCATTTCAGAGAGTCGCGAAAAAACATTGCGCCGCCTATCTCGTAAGCGTATAGTTTGCATTCGCTGTGTTAATGCAATCCATTTTGAGAGCGTGCGGGTTGTGCATGGCCTTGCTTGGCTGCGCATTCTCGGTCGCCAGCACCCAGGCGGGGCCAGGCTCCGCCTTGCAGTTTGATGGCGTCAGCTTTTGCGTGCAGGTGGCCCACAACACCAATCTCAACGCGTTTCCCCTCACCGTCACGGCCTGGTTTCGGACGACCAACACGGCCAATGCGGTGTCCGGCATCGTCAGCAAGTACGTGGACGGCAGCGGCAACGGCTGGTTCCTGGTCGTGCAGAACGGACATTTGGCCGGTTACTATTCCGCCGCGCTCGGAGACCAGGCGATTTACGCGACCACGCCGGCTTCGGTCGCGGATGGCTTCTGGCACCACGCGGCGATGGCGGTGGATGCCAACGGCGGAGAGCTTTATCTGGACGGCGTGCAGGTCGGTTCGGGAAACTGGGCCGGATCGCCGGGGTCGCCCACCGGAACGCAGCCGCTGCAGATCGGCCGGTATTACACCAATACGCCCCCCTTCCTCGGCACGATTGATGAAGTCACCCTGTGGAATCGCGCGCTGGGCAGCGCCGAAATCAATTATCTCAAGCACCGCCAGCTCAACGGGAACGAGGACGGCCTGCTCGCGCTCTGGCACTTCGATGAAAACGGCGGCCCGGCCGCCGGCGATGCCACGGGCCACGGTTACACGGGCAATTGGGTCGGCAATCCCGTCTGGGTCGCCTCCAGCGCGCCGCTGGTTTTCAACCAAGTCGCCGGCAACGCCCTCAGATTTGACGGCGTCAGCGGCTACGTTCAGGTGGCGCACACCGACGATTTGAATTCCTACCCGTTCAGCGCCACGGCGTGGTTCCGCACGACCAACGCCGCCGATGTCGTTCAAGGAATCGTCAGCAAATATGCCGACGCCAGCGGAAACGGCTGGACGCTCGTGGTGCAAAACAATCATCTGCGGGGTTTTTATTATCGCAACAACAGCTACGGGAATTATGCCGTTGACGCCACTTCGACGGCTGCGGTGGCCGATGGCTCGTGGCACCACGCTGCGCTCACGGTGGATGCGAGCGGCGGAAAACTTTTTCTGGATGGAGCCGTGGTCGGGCAAAGCTCGTGGTCGGGCGCCATTGGCGGCACAACTTCCACCGAACCGCTCCAGATTGGCCGTTACTCCAGCTACGCCAATCGTTTCCTCGGGGCCATAGATGAAGTCACTTTGTGGAACCGCGCGCTGGCGACCAACGAAGTTTCCTCGCTCAAGAACCTTCCACTCGCCGGCAATGAAACCGGCCTTGTCGCGTATTGGCGGCTGGATGAAGGCTCCGGCACCAACACCGCCGACGCCACCGGATTGGGTCACACCGGAATGCTGACGAATAATCCGGTTTGGACCGGCTCGACCGCGTTTCTGGGCGACGGCACGTCGGCCATTCACACCACGCTCGGCGCGGTGCAGTGGTCGCGGCAGTTCGCGGTGAAAACCATTCCGGCGCAACGCGGTTTCGCGGCCACCGCGCCGTTTTGGGTGCGACGGCTCGACGACTTCGGCGCGGCTGGCGGCGTGACCAGCGCAAGCGTGGGCCTGCAAAGTTCGCTGCAAGGCGCGTTGGCGGGGCCGGTCCCGCTGGTCAACAACACCGCGCAGTTCAACCTTGGGCTGTCGCCCTTTCTCGCCGCCGCGCCGCAAGCTTCCGCAGGCGGAGTCATTCAATCGCCGCTGCTCGATGTCGAGCCGCAAGCCGGGCATGCAGCTCGATTCGGCGAACGACGCGTTTCAACTGGGCGTTACAGAAAGTTACAGCGTGAACAGCGGGCCGCTGTTGACGCAGGAAACGGTCACGCTGCCGCAGAGACCGTTGCTGCACTTCGACGGCAACCTGCTGTTTGGCCCGCTCACCACGGCGTTTGCTTCCCTTTCCAATTCGCCACCGCGCGGCGCGCCGGCGGGCGGCGGCGTCAGCACCGTGCTCGCGGTCAACAACAACTCCGGCTACGCCGTCGCCAGTCCGAGCCACACTTACGGCGACGGCACACCGATCAACGCCGTGCTCCTGAGCAGCGGCGACGCCGTTGCAGCGAGCACGGTGGCGATGACCGCGCCGCCGTCCGACACCGGCACCATCCAGAACATTTCGTTCAGCCGTTCGAGCGAGTCGCTCACACCGACGGGCGCCATCGCTTACGCAAACGTGCTGATGCCGCTCGGCTTCAGCCTCGGCGTCAGCCCGACGAATCACGAAACCATCAGCTTCGCGCCGCTCGGTTATGTCGTGCTCGATGCGAATCTGAATCCGGCAAACACGGCGTTTGTGGTGAACGGGCCGCTGTTCGGCGTCGAGGAAACTTTGCCCTACTGGTTCGGCGCGCCCGATCTCACCTGGCAGGTCGGCAGCGGACAAATCATTCTGAATCCAAACGGCACGAGCGGTTTCGTCCGCCAGCCGGAAGACGATTTGCTGCAAAGCCAGACCAACTTGGTGGATGCCACTTTCACCAACCGCGTTTCCAACGACGGCTATTTCCGCAACGCGTCCCCCGCCGGCGGCCAATTGATTGTCACGGCGGATTCCAACGGAGTCGCCCAGGTCAACGTGCAACTCGCGCTGAATCCGCCGGAATTGCGCCCGCATTATCCCTACGCCGGCCGCGCCAACGGAGCGCAAATCCCCGCCGGCACCGGTCTGCTCATCATCTCCAACAGTCTCGCCGGCCCGGGCAGTTATCTCAGCGTGACCGGCCCGGTGCCGGTGGCGTACGGGCGCGATTGCACTTACGTTGACTGCGCCGCCGCGCAGGCCGGGCCGGCGACGCTGCCTTTTGCCGCGGCCGGCGGACAACTCAGCTTCACTCCCGACGGCGGCCTGCTGGCTTATGGTTCGGTGCCGCCGGTGAATCTGATGTGGGGCTACACGCCCAGCGGAAATTTCGCGCAACAGGCCGGCCAGGTGAGCAGCGGCGCGTTCTGCACCGCCGGAACATTTTTGCGCGCCGATCAAACCGCGCTCGACGATTCGCAACGCGCAACGGTGATTTTGTTTTCCGGTTTCGGCGACGCGTCCGATCCGTCGTACTTCGAGCGGCCCGGGCTGGTGAGTTACAATGACGGCTTCGCGAATTATCCCGGTTTGAATTTCCGTTCGCCCACGCAGGGTTTCAGTTACGTCGGCCAGACGAATGTCGGCCCGTATCCGTTGGATCCGATCTCGAAATACTACGTTCGCTTCGGCGGCGTGAATGGCATTCATCAGGCGGCGTCTTTCCCCAACACGCTTTCGCTTTACGGCTACCACTTCACTTTCAGCGATTATGGGCTGTCCTTTCTCGACGGGCAGAATTGGGAATCGGTCACCACCGGCGCGATTGCGTTCCCGGCCCAGCCCGCCGGATTCACGCAGGAATTTGATCGCATGAAACTCACCTGTCGCGGCGACCTGAGTTCGGCGAACATTCCCTCGGGCGGCGGCGCAAAACACCTCGCGTATTGGGACGTGGATTTCACGCCGCAAAGCCTCGACTTCCATGGCACCAACGACGACACCTGCGGCACCTCGCCGCGCTTCCTCGTGCTCGGAGTGGAAACGAAACTTCCGTTCATCCCGCAGGCGTTGCACGCCGCGCTCGGCTTCAAACCGAACGGAAACCTCGTCTGCCCGCAGGACAACGTCTCCAATGTGGATTCGCGTTTCGACGTGCCGGCGCAACTTTCGCTCCAGGGCCCGGCACCACGATGTTCGCGCTGTCCACGGCGAACCAGGGCTATTTCAACAACTGGGAAACGCCCGGCGCGGCGGCGCTCGGCACCGGCTTCTGCAATCTTGCGGGAAAACTCCGCGTGCCGTTCTTCACCGACCTCAAGGTGCATTTGCACGTCACGCCGACCGGCCAGGCGACTTCGCAGGTGGACATCATGGGCGGCTGGCCCGCGCCGGATTCGGCGGCCGCCGATCTTGGCTGGAGCGTTAGCGGCAGCAATTATTTCAACCTGGTGAAGTTCGATCCGCACTCCGATGGCTGGCCGGGCGGCCCCATCAAGGACTACCGCAATTCCAGTTCGACCCAATACCGGCCCCGCGCCCAACGCGACTGGCTCGATGTCGCGAAGTTTGATTACCCGCTGCAATTCAATAACGTGCTGCACAGTTTCGCCGGATTTCAGGACGCGAAAGTCGAGTTGCCGGTCATTGACGTGAACAGCCGGCTGAAGGAACTCGCGCCGGGCAAGGTGGATTCTGATTTCGCGCAGGATTTGAATGTGCAACTGCCGCGCATCAAAGTGCTGGACGCCGTCAACGACGCGCTCAACGGCAACATCGGCCCGCTCCTCAGCGTCTCCAACGCCGTCCGCAGCGCGCTCAACCAGACCTTCGACGCCACCGGCATCAACGAACTTTCCCAGGCGCTGCGGGAAGATGCGCAGAGTTTCTTCAATCCCCTGCTCGCCTCCACAATTGATCCCATCGTGGCGGACCTTTACCCCACGCTGGCCGCGATTCCGCAAACGAACGTTCCCGCTTTTCTCCAACAGGTCTATGCCGACCTCACGCTGGTGAACGGCCCGCTGGCCGCCGGCATCGGCGCGCTCAACAACGTCTCCAACCAGGCCGGCAGTGTCGTGCTGACTTTGGACAAGACGCTGACTGACGTGCTGAACACCGTCGGGCTGCTGGATCGCATCATCGCCCGGGATCCCGCTTCGGGCGATCGCAAAGTCATCAGCACGATCATCCAGAAATTGGTGAGCGACCAGGGGCCGGAGCTGGGATTTGCCGGGGCGCTGGCTGGCCCCGCGGCCGACGCGGCGATCAACCCGCTGCTCACGGACATTGCTCCGACGCTGGATGAAATTCAGAGCGACCTCGACCAGGTCAGCAATCAACTCGCCCAGGTCCAGGCCACGCTGGATTCCACGTCCGGCGATTTCAACGAGGCTCTCGGCTCGGTGATGCAGGATGCCACCGGCGTTTCCAACTTTCTCCAGTCCGCCGCGCAAAATCTCACCAATTATCTGGCCAGCGTGCTGACGCCGGCGGGCGATTTGTTCAGCAACAACCCCGCCGCGCTCCAACTGGCCATCCGCCAGCAGATCGCGACGGCATTTCTTTCTTCGGCGCTGCCGGCGAATTATCAGCAGACGTTCCGGACGTTTCTCGGCGACGACAATTTCCTCCTCGACCAGCTCATGGACACGCTGTTCGACCAGATCAACGGCACCATCCGCGATGCGCTCACCCAACAGATCCAGGGCGCGCAGGACGGCATTTTCCAAGGGATGAAAGGCGCGGGTTTGCTGGGCGGTTCACTGGCCGCCGCGAAAATTCGCGGCGCACCCACCTTCGATGGCGATTCGCTGCGCGACATCCATCTCAACGCGGCGATCCAGTTGAACATTCCCGACAAGATGGATTTTAACGCCTACATGGACATCAAGGAGTTGAACTCTCAGTCCGTGCCCATCGGCTGCATCCCGCCCGGTGGGCCGTCCGCCGAAGTCACCCTGGGCGCGAAAAAAGTCCCGTTGAACTGGGCCGGCGTCACGTCGGGCCAGAGCGCGCAATCGCTGACCCTGGACGTTGAAGCGCGCTGGACCTTGCAAAGCGGCTCCGTGCTGGGCATCGGCGGCTCGCTGGACATCGGCGGCGGCGCCAGCTTCGAGGGTTGTGAGTTGAAGGACATCGGCGCGACGCTCGCCATCGGCCAGATGGAAAATTATTTTGCCGCGCGGCTGGATGCCACCGTGCCGATCCTCGGCATTCCCGTGAACATGAAAGCGGGGCTTTTCGCCGGCCACGCCTGTTCGCTGGATCCTCTCAAGTATGTTGACCCCGAAGCGGATCAAGTCCTGTTGAGCCATCCTGCGGATTTCACGGGAGTGTACGTGCAATACGGCGGCGGGCTGTCGCTGTCCGACCTGCTGGGCTTGGGCGGGCTGGGCTGCGTGTTGAACGCCGACGCGACGGTTTCCACGGCGTATTATTGGCAAGGCGGCGCCAGCCTCGGCACCATCGGCGGGCGCCAGAAAATGGGCGTGGATATTTCGCTGATCTGTGTTTTGAGCGGGCATTTGGACTTCGCGGAATTTCTCGCGCTCGACACTTCCGGCAGCCTGACCGTCGGCGGCAGCGCGAACGTCTGCGGCAGCATCGGCCCGTGTCCGTTTTGCGTCAGCGGCTGCAAAGGCGTCACCATCAAGGGCGTGGTCAGCACGCACGGCGTGGATTATTTCGTGGATTACTGAAGCGCGAATGAAAGTTCCGAATTCCAAAATGGCCGAGCCAGACAAATTCCGAGCCGCAAGCTTCAGGAATTCCATCGGCTTGTTGGCTTGGGTGCTGGCGCTTGGAATTATCCTCGGCGTCTCCGCTTCCGCGCAGCCGCTTTCCAACCTGGTCTTCACCGTCGGCACGACCATCCAGGACGCAAGCCTGCAAAACTGGTCCTACGTTCTGCTCGGCGCGCCCACGCCCCAACTGCTGGCGGGCAGACAATTCGCCGTTTTCAGCAAGGCCGGTTTTCCGGCGGACAACGGCACGTTCACTGCGCGCGGAACCATTTTTCAACAGACCGATGTGTCCGCGGTTGACAGCCTGCTCAACCAATCCGTCGCGCTCGGCGATGATTTGCCCTCGTTGAACAACGCGCTGAACGTGGTGACCCGCAAGGTGCCCGGTGCGAGCGGCCAAACTCTCGCCCAACGAGTTCTTACGGCCTTTCAAACCGCCGCGACGGATTCCTCGGTGGCGGGCGAGCTGCTGGTTTTGGAACGGTTGCACCCCGGGCTCACCCGCTGCGCCGGGCAGGCGTTTGCCGAAGTTATTTCCACCACGACCACCTACGAAGTCCGCGAATTCAATCCGACCACCGGCGTCGTGGGCGATGTTGTCGGCCGCGTCACGATCACGCCCGGCGCGCCGGCGGTTTTGCCCGCGCCCGGATTTCCGTTTCAAGTCGTGACGAACGCGCCGAGCGATCATCTGCGCATCCGGTTGCGCTGGGGAACGCCGGACGCGTTGCGGCGGCTGTCGCTGCTGCAATTTGGCTTCAACGTCCGGCGCATTCCCAGCGCGGCGGCGCAGGCGGGAGGTTTCAACGTCACGCCGCCAACGATCAGCCAGCTTCAATCGAACCCGAACTTCACGTTGGTGAATTCCTATCCCGTCATGGCGACCCAAGATTACGCGCCGCTGGCCGGTCCCGGCGGGCCGGACGACGCGACGGATCGCACGACTTACTTTTTCTCCGACAGCAACGGCCGGTTGCCGGGCAGCGCGCAATTTCCCGCCGGCACCACGCCGCCCGGCTATCTCGCGCCGCCCTTCAACGACGGCGACCAGTTTTATTATTTCATCACCGCGCGGGATGTTTTGGGCCGCGACGGTTTGGTCTCGCCCGGCGGCCTGGCCATCGCGTGCCGGAAGAATCCGCCGTCCGCGCCGACGAAACTTCAGGTGCAGAACACGATCGCGCCAGGCACGACCAATCAATCGCGCCTGCTCGTGACGTGGTTGCAGAACACCAACGTCAGCGACGTGGTGACGCAATACTGGGTTTATCGCTGGCCCAATCCCACGATGGCCCTGACCAACGACGCCACGCCGTCGAACAATCTCGCCGCCGTCGTCGCGCAAAACGCGAACACGAGCTTGAACTCCGTGCTGGATGCCGCCGCCGACTCGCCAAGCACGCCCGGGCCAAGCAATTTTTGGTACACCGTCCGCGCTGTGAGCCAGACGGCGTGCGGTCTTTTATTTTCGCCCAACAGCCCGCCGGCCTCGGGGGTGTTGCGTCAGCGCGCCGCGCCGCCGGCCACCACGGGGGAACTCGTCGGCAGTTGCGGCACGCCCGTGGTGGTGTTCCAAAACTTCAATTCGCTCGTGAACCCAAACGGCCCGGACACGAACAACTGGAATTATCGCGTGACCGTGACGCGGCGCGATGCGGGCATCGCCTGGGCGCTGATTGTGATTGGCGATCCGGCCTCCACCAGCGCGCAGACCTTCGGGCCGCTGTATTTTCCGCCCGACGGGGATTCGCTTTCCGTGGATTATGCGCCGGCCTCGCCGGGGCCGGGAAGCTCGTTGAACTTTCAGGCCAGTTGCTCCGTGGGCACCTATTACGGCGTGACCTCGGCCACGGCATCGTGCTTCACGGCGAATCCCGTCGCCACCAACCAGATCACCGAGGCGGTGTTCAACTCCGGCGAACTGCTGTTCACGGCGCTGAATTCGAGCGATCCTTTCGTGCAGGCGGTGAACCTCAATCAAAGCGCCTGCCTGCCCGCAATCAATCCCACCCCCGACGCCAGCGGCACGTTGCACATGCGGTTCGATGTCGGCGCCGGACAACCGATGATGATCCAGTACGGCACGAACATGGATGGCGCCACTTTCTGGACGGACATCGGCGTGGCGACGCCGGAGACCAACGGAGTTTATTCCGCTTATCTGTGTCCGTGCCTCATCGGGCCGCTGCCGCAGGTGCGCGGCTGCACGGTGAATTTGCCCGCCGAGGGCAATTGCGATCAGCACGTCGCCCGCGCCGGAAACAGCGGCGCCATCGCGCCGATTCTCGTGCGATTCCGGCTCACGCCCCGCACGCACGAATACCGGCTTTATCGGAGCGTCAACGGCGGCGACCCGACGCTCCTGGCGCAGTCGGCCGTGATGTTCGACACCAACAATCCGGGCAATGAAATCGTCCGCACCGACGACGCGATGCCGCCGAGCGCGGCGCGGCTGTGTTATTTCGTGCAAACGCTGGACGAGAACGGCAACGGCAGTCCGCTGGCCTTGATTGGCTGCAAGGATGTCGTTCCGCCGAAACCGCCGCGCCCCGTCTTGTCTGAGCCGGCCCCCGCTGGCGACACGAGCAACCCGCAAGTCGCGTTGACTTGGTTTTGTCCGACGACGGGCGTTTATCGTTTTCAAATCCGAATCACCCGCGCCGACCAGCCCGGCAGCGGCAAGCCCAGCGGCTTGTTCAGCACCAAACTGATTTTGTTGAACGCGTTCAAACCGTTGCCCTTCGTCACCTTCAAGCCGAGGCCGTTGTTTTACGGTCTCCTCAACGACCACAGATTATCGAGCATTTATGATGAATGGCAGTTGACGCCGCCGGTCAGTCCAACCTTCGGCCCCGGCCCGCAATTCTCGATCACGGCCAACGTGCTGCCCAACGTGCCGTATGACATCTGCATCGCCGCCGAGGATAGCCACGGCAACTGGGGTGACGCCTCGGCAGATTGGAAGTTCACCTGGAAACCGCCGCCCACCATTCAAACCGTGCCCTGGCCGGCGCGGTCGTTGCCGCCGGTGAAGGGCTTTGATGAAAACGTGCCGGCGGCTTCGCTCACCTCTTTAAGCCCTCGGGTGTCTGCCGCGCTGCTGCGGATCCCAACCGGACGCTCGATCCGCACTATCCGGTGGGCATCCGCATCGGTGACTTGAGCAGCATTTACAACGGACTCGGTTCGCAGTACCTGCGCTTCAATGTGAATACCACCGATTTCGCCTCCTACGCATTGCCTTTCGGGCTCATCATTGACCCGCAGGCCTTGGTGTTCAAACGTCTCTCGACGACGGATCCCACCCACCAAGGCAATCCGCTGCTGCCGATCGTGGTCTATCGCCAGCAGGCTGCCAACGCCGCTTTCCCGCGCGTCTCCGGGAACGTCACGCAGGTGACGCCGTTGATCGAAAGCGTCCCTTGGGAATATTCTCCGGCGCCCTTTGGCACCCACCTCTCGCCAAAGGTGGTTGTCCCGGATCGCTTGATCGCGTTTGGCATGGAGTTTGATCCATTGAGCGGGAATATCCTCCAGAATTCCATGTTCGTGCGCGACCAGCAGCCGGTGATCCTGGGCGCCCGTTACCACTATTACGTTGTCCGCATGAACGGCCAGCGCGAAGTCGCGGAAGTCATTGACGCGGGCACCGTGGACATTCCGTCGAACTGAATGAAAATTCCAAGTTCCGAATTCCGAGTTCCCATGAAACGCCAGGCGGCCAGCTTCAAGGAATTCTGCCGCGGGGTTGGTGTTTGGAATCTGGCGTTGCTCTGGTGCTTGGTGCTTGGCACTTTGAATTTCTCCGCGCAGGCCGCGTTCGTCTATGAATCGCCGGCGGAATTTTTCTCCGCCGGCGATTTCAACGGCGACGGCATTCCCGACGTGCTCGTGCTGGACAAGCTCACCGGAATGGCGCGCGTCGGCTACTCCGACGGCAACGGCGGATTGATCTGGTCCGCGCCGCTCGTCACGGGCCTCGAAAATGTCACCGGGCTGGGGATCGAACATTTTCTCGCGCCGACGAATGATTCCATCGCCGTCACCGCGCCGGCCGCCAACCACGTCAATCTCGTCGATCTTTCGCAAACCAACTCCGCCGGAGCGCCGAATTCCCTGACGCCGCGGGGCATCGGGCCGCACGCCGTGGCCGGCCTGGCGTTGCCGCAGATGCCCAACGCCCCCGGCCTGCCGTTTCTTTTGATCGCAAGTTCCCTCAACGATGCGCCCGCCGAGCAACTGGACTTTTTGCAGTGGTTCGGCATGCCGACGTATTACGGGTTGCTCCCCGAAAGCAATTCGTTCGAGCGGCTCAACGAACTGAATCTCGACACCAACACCGCCACCTTCGCCGTCGGCTTGGCGCGCGGCGCGACGAACGACGAATTGCACGTCTGGCAGTTCACCAACTCGCCGGCAGTCATGCTGGTGTTCAGCAATCTCCCGCCGGGCAGTGACTACGCGTTTGGCAATTTCAACGGCGAGGCGCTGCCGCGCTTCATTTTTTATCAGCGCGGCGGGTCCAATCTGACCATCGTTGCGCTCCTGCAAACCAACGGCGCGTACGCTTTCGGCCCGTCGCTCAGTGTCGCGTTAAGCGAAGCCGTGCAGGGTGTGTTCACCGTCAACCTCGGTGCCAGCGACGGCACTGCGATCATCCAGTTTGGCGACGGCGTGCAAGGACTGACGCTGCCGGGCGGCTCGCCGGCGTTGTCGGCAAAATATCAAACCGGCGCCGGCGCGGCGGGCAATGGGTTCGTCGGCGTCGTGCCGCTGACGAACGGATTGTTCGCGCTGCTGGATGCGCCGCCGGGCGGCGCCACCTCGGTTCACGCGCAGGTGCTGCAATTCGACGGCACCAGTTTCACCCAGATCAGCGCCTCCAACCTGCCGGGCGTCAGTTCGGGCAATACTCGGGCGAATGTCTGGTTGTTTCAACTGGAGCCGTTCGTGAACCGTTCGCCGGGCTTCATCGCGTCGCTCAATTCGCCCGATTGGGCGGATGGCGTCGGCGGACTTCCGGGCACGGTGCAGGTGCCAACCGAGGCCGACGCCGGCTCAACCAATGGCCTCGGCAACATCTCCACCAACAATCTCGGCGTGCCGCCCACCGGCTCCGCTTTCGGCCTCGCCAATCAATACAGTCCGGCCATTTCACTTTTCAGCTACAGCGCGCCGCGCGCCGCGGAAACGATTCCCGTCACGATTTCACCTCCGCCCGGGTCCTATGGCAGTCCGCTCCGCATTTCATTCTCATTCCCGGCGACTTTCAATGCCGGCGTTCGTTGCCGCACTGGCAGCGCGGATTCGTGGCATTCCTACTCGGCGCCATTTTTCATCACCAACGACGCGGCGATTGCGTTTTATGGAACCAACATTTTTGGCACCCGCTCCGGCCTCCAGACCGCCCGTTACTCGCTGGCCAGTCCGGCCACTAGTGGCAGCGGCACGCCGGTGGTCATTGATCCAACCAACACCAACACGCCGCCCGTTTTCAGCACGAATCAACTCATCCTCTCGCAAGACGGGACGATCTTTTATGGCCGCCGCTCGGCGGCCGACCTCGGCACGATCTGGGCGATCAATCTCGACGGCAGCGGCGACACTTACGTCACCACCGGCGCGCGCCCTCGCGTCACGGCGGACGGCCGCTGGCTCGCGTTTTTGCGCGAGGGAACTCCGTTTGGAAACCAGGGCAACGTTTGGCTCCGGGATTTGCAGTCGGGAACGGAAAGCCGCCTGTTCGCGAATTCCAATTACATCACCGGCTATGATTGGGAAACCAATGAGACTGCGCTGCTGCTGGATTATGCCTGCGGCATCTGGGACTTGAACACCAACGGCAGTTTGAGCGCGTTGCTCAACGCCGACTGCTTTGACGAAGCGCCGGTGCGCAATCCGGCGGATGGCCGCGTGGCGTTTCACAATTTGAATCCGAATGGCGCGCTGGCCGGACTTTACATGGCCAACGCCGACGGCAGCGGACGGCAGCGGATTGTTTCCACGGTGCCGGGAGCATCCTGGCCGGCGTGGTCGCCGGACGGCGCCGATCTGGTTTTCGCCGACGGCAACAACACCAACGCGAACGCGGGAAAAAATCTCTGGCTCGTGCATCCCGACGGCAGCGGCTTGCTCCAGATCAGCGGCTTCACCGATACGACGAATGGTTTTCCGCACGGCGCGCTCTGGTCGCCGGATGATTCCACCCTCGTCAGCGCCGGCACGATTTTCGGAACCAACGGACTGTGGTTGATTCCGCTGACGCCGGATCACGCGGAATGTGATGGTGCGCCCATCTTGCTGCCGACGACACCCGGCGACGCGATTGATTTTGCCGGTTCGATTGTGGTCGCGCCGTCCACGACGCCCGTCGTGACAGAGCCGCTCGGACTTTTCATCCGGGAGGACGCGAGCGCGGTGGTGGTCTATTGGAGCACGAACTTTGCGGGCTTCACGCTGCAATCGGCGGACAACCTGCCCGCCCCGGCTTGGAACCCGGTCGCCGGCCCCTATTATCTCCTCGGCGGCTATTACCAGCACGCCGAGCCCAAGGCGGGCCTGCAATTCCAGAAATACTTCCGGCTGGCCTATTCGGGCGTGACCATGGTCTCACCGGGGCAGACGCCGTCCATCCAACTGGGCACCAACTCCGCGACCGGTTTGTGGCCCGCCATTTCCGCCGGCTTCATCTTGGAATCCAAAACCGGCCTGTCCCCAGCCGTGCCTTGGGCTCGGGTCGGGGGTTCTTATCCGGCCATCGTAAAGCCCTGATGCACGCGAAATTGGCTGTGAGAGCGGTACCCAGGGCGGCGGCCCGCCTGCGCTGCGCTCCGGCGGGCCTTGCCCTGGGCTGATATATACTGCCCCTTTGGGGCAGACGAGTGCCGCGCTCTGCGCGGAAGCAACAGGATTTGGGGGCGGTGTCCGGTTGCGCCCGGGGGTGGGTGACCGGATGAATAAAGCTTGCAATTCCTGCGAAACAGGTCACACTTACTGCGACCCTGACAGGTTAGCGCTCCAGTACATGGAAATCGTTAGTTGAACCCGGTTCAGTGATGATTTGAAACCCGATCCGCGGGAACAGTATGGCGAGGGCAGAACTATGCAGGACAATACAAAAAACAGATGAGTGCAAAGTTGTTTGTGGGAAATCTTTCCTTCAACGTCACTGAAAATGATCTGCAGGACGCCTTTGCGGCGTTCGGCACGGTCGTGGAAGCCAACCTGATGATGGATCGTGCCACCGGCCGCCCTCGCGGGTTCGGTTTCGTCACCATGAGCACGCCGGAGGAAGCGCAGAAAGCCATTGACGGGCTGAATGGCAAAGATCTTGCCGGCCGGGCCATCACCGTCAATATCGCGAGGCCCAAGGAAGAACGCCCGGGAGGTGGTGGTGGAGGGCGCGGCGGTTACGGCGGTCGTGGCCGTGGGGGTGGCGGCGGCCGAGATCGTTACTGATTCGACGATCTGAAATGGTTTGACCAGGCGGAGGAGCCAGTTCCTCCGCCATTTTCATTTTCAGCAAGGAGCCGCCTGGCGATTTGCGGAATTGCCGGCCGGGCTGGCGCAACTGTTCATGTGCCGGACCGGTTTGACATGAACGTCCACACGGGAACGGCTTTTGAGCTCTGTCCCGGAGGGACATCCTGAGAATAGCCCGGCGCTTCAGCGCCGGGTACGACGCCCAAAGAACCTGCGTCCCGAAGGGACGCTTGAAGCTCAACCCAGGGGAGTGGCGCTCATGAGTGCTCAAAGCGCAGTGCAACCAGGAGCAGAGGGATGACAGGGGCTCGATTCCGCCGTCCCTTCGGGACGGACGTGACTAAACTGCTTGCCCCGGCGCTAAAGCGCCGGGCTACTGTCGGGCTGTCCCTCCGGGACAACAACTGACTTCAAACCCGGTGAAAACTGGCGGGGCCCCTGTGATGCCGAGCCAGGTGTGTGGATGCGCGCCTGAACAGTTACGGGCTGGCAACGGCGAGGAGCCTGGCCAAGAGCCCACGGCTTCAAGGCCGTCCGGTTCCCTGCCTCCGCATGAATCCCGCCTTGGCCCCGCGGGGGTGTTCCCGCCTCTTCGAACCTGACGGAGACTTTGACCGCGACTGTTGCTGAGCCGCACCCTGGCCATACGGCAAGGCCTCATCGGCAGCCTGCGCGCTCCTCCTTTTGGCCTCGGGAGAATGGGCTGCGGCCATGTGCAGCGCGAGCGAAAATGGAATCTTGGCGCCGCAAACCGGGCAAAGCTTGGAATCGGATCGCGGTAGTCGCTCGTTCATGCTTCGGACCCAACATAAGCGCGACTCCCCGGATCAGCAAGCAATTTGGCAAAAAGCGCATTGCCTTCAAGGGCCGGGTTCTGATAGTGTGCTGCCAGAGTTCAGCGGCCCGCGCGGAACGCAACCGGCAGGCTTAACCGCATCCGTCTTATGCAGACTTGTGCAACGTGTGACGCAACAAGATGTCCGGCAACCTTCAGCCGGCGTGGTTTCCTGAATAGAACGGCCCGCGCCACCATCGTGACGGCCGCCGCACAAATGGGATGGCTCGATTTCACTGCTCGTTTGTTTGGCCAGGCGCCCAGAATTGCCGGCCAGCCGGTCATCCAGGTGGTGTTCGTCCGTCCGGAGGAAACCCCGGTAGTGAGCTGGCCCGGAGGCAACTGCGACGTCAAAGCCCAGCAAGCTCTGTTCACTGAGACCCTCCGGAACGCCGCCAAGCGGTTCGATGTTCGCTTGGCGGTGCGGGACAAGCCGCTGGAGAAGCCAGAGGAGGTCAGCGAGTTCCTGGTCCAGTTCAAGAACTCGCCGCCAGATGGCCTCCTGGTCTGCGCGATGGAACTTACCCTGTGGGGACTGGTTAACGAGATCGTCACCCGTCGAGGCGACATTCCGACCATCATCTATAGCAACCTCACCGGGTTCACCTCCCAGCTTCAAATTGGGCGCAGCACACCGCGCGTCTATGTCGGCGCGACCCAGGATGTCGGCTGGCTGACCACAGCCACGAGCCTGCTCAGCGCGATCTGGCGGATCAAAAACACACGCATTCTGTTCGTCGCGGGCACTGCCACCCGCGACCAGGTGATCGAGGGCCTGGGGACCGTGTTTCACTGGATCCCCAAAGCGCGATTCGCGGAGGAGTTCAGCCAGGTTGCCGTCACCGAAGAAGTCCGTTCGCTGGCCAGTTCCTATAGCCAGCAGGCCCGCAAGATCCTTGAGCCGAACGCTGCGGACATACTCGAGGCGGCCAAGAATTACGTCGTCTGTCGCCGGCTGATGGAACGGGAAGGCTGCCAGGGAATCGCCATTGACTGCCTCGGTTGGAAGAACCCAGTGTGCATGGCCTATTCCAAGCTGCGGGACGAAGGGATCGTCGCCGCCTGCGAGCAGGATGGCAACGCGACGATCGGCATGCTCATGACACACCTGCTCTTCGAGCGGCCCTGTTTTCAGCAAGATCCCTCCCCCAACACCGTCAACAATACGCTGATTGGCGCTCATTGCACCTCGCCGTTGCGCTTGGAAGGTTTCGATCAGCCCTACCGGGCGCCTTTCCTCCTTCGCAACTATCACACCCGCACCGGGGTTGCGCCGCAGGTATTGTGGCCGGTAGGCAAGCCACTAACGATTCTCCAGGCCAATGTGCACCCGCTGTCCATCATGATCGGCACCGGTCGCGTCGTCTCCAACATTGACCAGCCGCCATCCGGCTGTTGCCGCACGGCGGTGGAAATCGAGTTGGACAACGTGGCCGACACGCGCGACGTGAAGGGTTTCCACCAGTTGTTCGTGTTGGGTAACCTGGAGCGGACGTTTAAAGCCTACGGTCAACTTGCCAATATCCCAGTGGTGCCGATTTCCGGCTGAGATGCCCACCCATGCTCCTTTGTGCCCGTGAGGTGTGAAACTCCCGGGCTATGTCCTGGGCGGCGTGAGTTGCCGCTCTCCTCGCCTTCCTCCCTCGTTGCTCTTCCTCTCCCTGCGTTCAACCCGACCAGTTGTTGCTAATCTGGCCCTCCCCTTCGCCCAATTCCTCAATGGGGCAATCTGCTCCTCCATCAACCCCGCAACCGCCCTGTGCTCGCCTTCAGTCTGTTCAGGGGAGGATTCACTCTATCGCCTG
This sequence comes from uncultured bacterium, assembly GCA_963749495.1. Lineage (GTDB taxonomy): Bacteria > Verrucomicrobiota > Verrucomicrobiia > Limisphaerales > UBA8199 > CAVQND01. The sequence continues at coordinate 470,885 of CAVVMW010000004.1, read as the reverse complement.
GCCTCTGCACAATAGCCGAGATCCGCAGCCTGCCGTTTCCCCCAGTCTTGCCGGTGAAGTCCGTGTCCATGTGCGCCAGGCCGAGGAACGCCTGGGCAATTTTGTTCACCTCCTCCTTCGCCAGTCTCTTGCCCACCTGGCTCTCCACGATGTAGCTGAAAAGCTGGCTGTCCCGGATGCAGTGAAGGTTGCCCGTGGTTCCCCAATTGGCATCAACACGGGCGGAGGTGAAGACGAAGACGGTCCTGAAATATGGGTCGAGACCAGGCGCAAGGGCTTTGACTCTGTCCTTTATTCCCATCACCCGGCCAACAAACTGCCGCACGCAGGGTTTGTCCAGGGGCTTTCCGTTGCAGAGCAGTTCCCCTCTTCCATCGGCAGAGACCACCCCTCGCCAGTTCTTGGTGTCCAGGCAGAATACACCGGTGGGCCCAACAACCACGTGATCCAGATTGCCGCATGGGGTAGTCAGGTCATTGATGACACGGAATTCATCCGGGAACCTCTCCAGGATGGCCGCCACGGAGTTCTCGCCGTCCGCTCCGCTGGCGAAGTCAACCCGCTCTCTGTCCAACTCCTCCGCCCTCCTGAGAGCCCAATTGCCCACGCCGCACATGAGGATCAGCGCAACGATGCTGGCGAGGATGCCTGCCCAGGAGCAAATGGTCAGGCCTGGGAACAGACCCCGGAGCAAAAAGCCCCCGATTAGCCCGACCAAGACCATCAAACGCATCACCCACCCCAGCATTGCCCGCCGTTTCCGGACCGATTCCTGGCTGACGTATCTGCCTGATTCTCCGAGGACATGTGCCATAAACTCGAGTTTTCCCGTTGAGTGCCGGCTGTTGGCACTCCCGTGGCGGACCACAAGAGACGAGAACGCCTCGAAAGCAGAGCATAAACCTTGCCACACTGGATCCCATCCCCAATTGGATCAGTTACGTCGATCGCGGGAAGATCTCCGGCGAAGAGGCCGCGCTGCACTGGGTGGTCAGCAAGCATGCGCAGAAATAGGGTTCTCCAGGCTACGCAGTCGGGATGGATGTCCGGCCCAAAGGGCCGGCAGAGTCCAGCCCAGGGCTGAGGCCGTCAGGCCGATGCCCTGGGAACATGCCCCCGCAGGATTAGGCGCGCCCTGAAAGAATTCCCAAAACCTTCGGGCTCGGCGTCGGTTCCTGGAGAGGACGGACCTGGCCCTTTCCGCCGGGCAGCACGCCCCCAAATCCTCGCCTAACGGCCTTCCAGTGCGAAAAAGATCAGGAGTATCCAGCCACCTCAAGTCTCGCGCCAATCGAGCGAAGATGGAGAACCGCGTATTCCGTTTGATAAGCCGCGGATTTGGGTTTCAAGCAACAACTTGCGAAGGCGGGCAAGAGCGCGCAAGATTCACCAGTGCGCCCTGGCATTCGTCCCGCTTGCCGGAGCAGGAGATCAGTGGAGCGGCCTGCGCGGTGTGGGCAGGTTCAACGCAAGGAACATGTATGTTTTTTATCTACGCGTTTGATGGCAGGGCCAGGAAACGATGGGAAGGCCTCGCTGAGGAATGTCGACGGCGGCTGACCGAACAACAAATCGTGCCCGGGAATCCCGGCACAATTCTGAAGGACATTCGCACTTTGCTTCGAGTTCGTTGGTCCCGCGGGCATCGTCACCAAGAGCCGCAACGCAACGTTTCCAGCCGAACGGCTGCCGGAACTTAACGCCGAAATAAGCCATCCCGTCAAGCTCGCCTTGAAGCGCGCCCTCCTCCAGGATTACCCGAACCTGGCGGGACTTTTTATTCTGCTGCGCGTAATGGACCTGCTCGAGGTGAAGGGCAAACGCCTGGTTCTTGGCCCCACAGCCCTGGAGTTTTGGCCGAGCTTGAACCCGACGGAGCAGTATTTTGCCTTGCTCGAGGCGCTGATCTTCCAGGCCCAATCATCGGTGCTGGGCGGCGAGCGCAGGCGCGAGGAGGAGCCGGCCCTCGAAACGATCCCGCGGTTTCTGGGCCAGTTGAGCGACCACTGGCGGAATTTTAGTCCCTACGAGTCCGCTTCCACTCTGGGGCCTCACGGCGAGATTCCACCTTGGAACCTGTTCCTGCAGCAGCAATTGGGCCTCATCGAGATCCGGCCGCGACCGTTCCGGGAGGAGGAGCGGCAGGACTTTGGCGGACGCGGTTGGCATATCGGCGGCGCCAGGCTCACGCCGTGGGGGACAGCAGTCACCTGGGGGTTGATCGAGTTCTGGAGAGAGAGTGACCTGGACGCCGACGAGGCGGAGACCGGGGAAGCCGCCCCGGGCACGGGCGAGCAGCCGCTCGAAATCCCGCAAGCAGACCTTCTTCCAGCCTCAGGCCAGGCTGAAGCCGGGCAGCGTGGCGGCTCGGGCGGCATGGAATCCGACGAAGAGGAAATGGAGCCGGACGAAACGCCGGATGAACCCGGGCCGGAGGCCCGGTTTGGAACGCTGCAAGCGATTTTCCAACCTTACTTCCCGGAATGGCAAACCGTCTATGCGCGGGCGAAGCGCGAAGTCCGGACGGGGACCCACATTTTCAAGGTCAGCCTCACCGGCTGGCGAGGAGGAGGCGGCGGCATCTGGCGCCGGCTGGCCGTGCCGGCAGACGCCTCCCTGGATGAATTGGCCGGGGCGATCCTCGATGCCTTCAAGCTCGATGAGGATCACCTCTACGACTTCCGCTACCGCGACCAGCGCGGCCGGAGCCGAGTGTATAATCACCCCTACACCGACGATGGCCCTTGGACGCCAGAAATTTTGGTCGGCGAGACCGATCTGGGGCTCAAAGACGACATGCTCTTCACGTTCGATTACGGCGATTATTGGCGGTTCAAGGTGCGTCTGGAGAACGTTGAGGCCCAACCGTCCATATTAACGCAGCCGGAGGTAATCGAGTCCGCCGGCAAAGCCCCCGAACAGTATCCCTCGCCCGAGCGATGACATCCTGCGGGGAGAGGAGAGGGGGCCTTGGTCCAGTGATGCGCACAAGAGCCTGTTCAGGTCGTGGACCGAATTTGACTTCGCCATGAGTGATAGGCCGGCTCAAGAGCCTGTCCCGGCGGGACATCACGAGAATAGCCCGGCGCTTGAGCGCCGGGTCCGACGTCCAGAGGAGCCTGCGTCCCGAAGGGACGCCTGAGGCGCATTCTGCCGCCCCTTCGGGACGGGCTCACGATTAAACCGCCGTTCCCGGCGCTGAAGCACCGGGCTATTGTCGGGCAGTCCCTTCGGGACAACAAGGGCAGCACGACCCAATCTGATCGTCCCGCTTTCCCGCGTCACGCACCGCTGAGGACCGACGTCAGGGCGCGCTCCAGGAAATCGTTGAGTTTCCGCGCGAACTCCTGGTCTTGACTTCGGACCTCCAACAGGATATCCACGCCCAAGCGTTTCACGCGGTAACTCCGGCTGGGGGAGACTCCGTCCCAGTGGATCGACTGGTCGGCTTCCTTTATCCCCGGAGGCTCCGCCGGGCCAATAGGTTGGATTGACAAGGCAACCAGGTAACGGCTTGTGTCACCTGCCTTTGCGCGTTCCCGCGTGTCTCCTTCCGAGAAGCCCGTCTTTGTCGAGTCGTAATAAAGCAAAGGCCTTCCCGCCTCTCCAGCGGAGAGATCAGATCGGACAACAAAATACCAGAGGGGAGCGTTTCTCGGCGCGTAGTGACTCCAGTTTTTGTGCGAGTCAATCATTGAATCACTCAGCACCTGGCTGATCATCCTGCCCCAATCCGGACCAGCGGGTTTCACCGGAGGGGGGTCGTTCACTTCGAGGGCGGCGGCCAAGTCGTAAGCGGCATGGTGCCATAAGCACCGCATCCGGCCGCTTGGCTCATCCAAGTACACGTAGCCGTAAGGCCCTTTGCCAAGGTAACGTGCGGCCGGTTTGCCGTTTGCTCCCATCGCCGGATCTTCCGCAGCCCGCCGGGCCATCACCTGCAGGTGCATGATGGGTTGGTATTTCTCCCCGCCCCCGTAGTACGACATCAGGCGTAAAACAGACCCGCTGCCGCGCTCTCGCCCTTGCGGTTGGGCAGCCTTGGACTCCAATTCTACCCCGTCAATTCTCCAGGCGGGCGGAAGGACCTCCACTGTTCGAACGATCACGCCGCGAGCCGGATAGACCCCGGGCACTCGCACGATTTCGATCTCAACCGGTTCAACCGGCGGCAGCCCTACAGCGATCCGCCGCGCTTCGTCAAGCGCCCTCTGGTGCGCCTCTCGCGCGGCGCGATTCTGCGCCTCTCGTTCCTCGGAACTCCCTCGCGCGACCCAGAAATAGTTCGTCCATGCTCTCGCGGCATCATCTCCCGGCGGCTGCACCGAGGTGCCCTCCCAGCGGACCCGGTATTTGCCGGGTTCACATAAGTGCCAATAAACACGGTCCAGTGGCATAGAAGCGACCTCGACCTCCCGCCCGGGAGCAATGGTCGGGTACTCATACTTTTGTCGAGACAGCACCGTCTGGGCCCCTTGGGAGATGTCCGGAGCAGGCCTGCCCCCTGGACCGGGAGGAAACACCTGCCAGGAATTGCTATAGCGTCCGTCGTAGCGAACCGGCCTATCCGTGACATTCCTCACCAGCACCTTCACGAGAATAGGCTCATCCGGCTTGAACACCGCCCGTTCCAGAAATAGCCGGCTTTGCAGGCCGTTCGTGACCGCGCCCCAAGCACCCACTCCACCCTGCCTTGCAGCCGGCGTTTCCTCCGTTGCTGATGCCCCTGATATTGCCAGGAGCATCACAAGCAGGGCTATCAGGACCGGCGCTGGGCCTGACTCCCTGTATCCGCGCACAGTGGGGCAGCCGGCCCGCTTGGCATCGCAGGCGTCCTGCCGGCCTGCCATTGCGAAACCGCCGCGAGGGAAAGGAAGTTCCTGGTCGGATCTGATACGGGCGGCGAGAAGATGCCTGGAAGCCGGGCTGAGTTTCGCATCCATGGCCGGATAATATGACGAGGCACGCAGGGGGTCAATGTATTCGAGATCCTGGCTTCGACACATCGTGAAGGCCAAATCGAACCAACGAACACTGGAGCACTCACGCGAGGGCTATCTGAGGAGCTGAGGACGGACCTGAACCTTTCCGCCGGGCAGCACGCCGCTTGGTCCTATCCGCCGACAAAAAACAGATGGTTCCGCGGCCAATCATTCCGGGACTTGAACCGCAGAAGGCCGCCGGAGCAATCGCACTCGAGTTTCTCCCCGAAGGCGTCGAGCCTCGCTCCCTGGAAGTAGAGATGGCCGCGCTCCGTCCCGCTGGGCAGCGGCAGGCTGATGTCCGCCTCGCCCTGGCTCCAAATTTCGAGGATGGCCCCGCCGGGGACTCGTCGTTGGGGCAGCACGGGCGCCCACGCGACGAGGGAAACGGGCCTGCTGGCGAACACTAACTCCCGCCCATCGACGACGATATTCCGGCAACCGTGTCCGGCAAAGGCAAGCAGCGAGCCTGGCCTGTGGTTTGACGGCTTTGGGGGCGTTGCGCAACCGGCGCTGAGGCCACCGCCCGCGTGTCGGCTCGCTGGGCGTCAATCTCCCCGGGGGTCTCGTCAACGTCCTTCTGGGTCTCCATCCTCCAGAGGCCGGCTCAACACGCCGAAAAGGGACGCGGGCCGAGGTGGAGGGCACTGCGACGTCTAATTTTCGTATTGCCATCTCTCCCGGCGTCAAAGGCCCGCCCAAACGGGGAAGCCGGAGCGGAGATTGTGAATAACCGGTGAATAACTAAGCACTTGACGTAGGGGGCGTACCTGCTAGAAAGTTCCAGTTTATCGTTTACAGAATGTCGGCGTTACCTGCTTTGGCACAGCACGAGCGCATAATTGGGGTGCGCTATGAACGATCAATCTGCATTATTTCGAGGCGACAAAGGTATCATTTTGGCGGCCGACGTGCCGACACTTGATGATCTTCGCCGCCTCGCGCAGACGTGCGCTGAGCACCCCGAGGTTGTCGGCGTCAAGGTCGGCTTCATGCTGGGCCTGATATACGGTCTCCCCGCTGTGGTTGAAGCCGTGAAGGCAGTCTCGAACTTGCCGGTGATTTATGACCATCAAAAAGCGGGAACCGATATTCCGCAGATGGGAAAGCCGTTCGCCCGCGTTTGTCGTGACGCCGGCGTAGCGGGCGTGATTTTCTTTCCCCAGGCCGGTCCGAAAACGCTTGAGGGTTTCGTGACAGACTGCCTTCGGTTCCGGGCTGACACCGATTCTTGGTCTGGTGATGACCCATGAGGCCTATCTGAAATCGGAGGGTGGGTACATCGTGGATGACGCTCCCGACAGAATGGGCCAGGCGGCGCTGGGACTTGGCGTCAAGGATTTCGTGTTGCCGGGCACCAAGCCCGAAGTTGTGAAGAAAATAGCTAGCGGTCTCCTTTCAAATGTGAAGGGTGCGTCCATCATGATGCCAGGAATCGGCGCTCAGGGCGGTTCATTGAAGGTCGCGTTTGAGGCTGCCAGACCGCACCGGCGCTTCGCCATAATCGGAACTGCCATATACAGCGCACGGGACCCGCATGCAGCCCTAGACGGCTTTATCCACGAAATGGCGCATGAGTGATCTGACGACGCAAATCCTCGACAGCATTCAGCGGGCGGCTGCCCTTCACCTTTGGCAACTCGGCGCGGTGAAGGTGGATCTCGCCAATCCGTTCAAGCTGACCTCTGGGAATTACAGCCCGATTTACATCAACTGTCGACGGTTGATTTCGTCGCGAGCTTTCTGCGACCTGTTTAGCGCCGCGGCCCGGATCCTCTGCGAAGCCAACCGGATCGAATTTGATGTCGTTGCTGGAGGGGAGACGGCAGGAATTCCATTTGCGGCCATCCTGGCGCACGCGTTTGGGAAGCCAATGGTCTATGTCCGCAAACAGACCAAAGGGCACGGACTTGCCTCTCTCGTCGAAGGTATTCCTCCGCGCGGCCTTCGCGTGCTGCTCACGGAAGATTTGGTCACTGATGCCGGAAGTAAAATGGGCTTCATCGAGGCCATCAAGAGCGCTGGCGGCAAAGTGTTGACCGTGCTGGTGGTCTTCGATCGTCTCCAAGGCGGAGGCAGAGCCCTAATGGCGAACAAGATTCGTTTGCTCTCTGTCACTGACATGAAGGCAGCCTTGCTGGTGGCCAGGACCGCGGGAGTTCTCAAGCCAGCCGAGTTGAGATCTGTGAACACGTATCTCAGATCGCCAGGCGACTGGCACAGGAAGCGAGGCCTTGTTTTCGAGGAAAGGTAACCATGAGCAACCAAGCAACTCTGGGGGCTCCTCCAGGACTCTACGAGGAGGATTACTCCGTTATCGTGGATAGTCTTCTTCGCGGTGAAATCGGATTCCTCCTTGGCGCCGGAGTGTCGGTAGAAAGCAAGACGCGTCTCGATGGCGAGGAAACAACGGTCCCAGATGGTTCATATCTGGCCGTACGCATGCTGCGAAGATGCGTTCTCGGCGTCAAACATGAGAACGATAAAAGCCGTCCTGATTTGGACGCCCTTGCCGCGAAGTATCCCTTCGAGGCCATCTCAGCCTGGCTTAAGGAAAAACTTCCGCGCAAGGGCATTGAGCAGTGGATGGACGAGTTCGCTGGACTCGGCGCCGCGGAGATTTCGACCGCCCACATCAAGCTCCGGGAATTGCACGGCCTGCTGCCCAGCGTGTTCCCGAAGGTTATATTCACCACCAACTTCGACACGCTTATCGAGAAAACCTTTCAGGGTGATGAGGGTAAGACTGAGGCCCGCTGTATCACTTATGCAGATATCGCCGCACTCCCCGAGGCGCGAAGGAACAAGCAGATCGCTGTTGTTCATCTGCATGGCAGTATTTCCCAACCTGGATCCATTGTCTGCGGCGAGCAGAACCAAGCGACCGTCGAAGGTCCAATCTTCGACCTGCTCCGCGCATCGCTTGCGACCGACATATTCGTAATGGTCGGCTACTCGCTGACCGACATGGATTTGCGAGGTATTTTTTTCAACGTCCAAAGGATTGCGGACACTCGAGAACGCCTAAGTAAGCGGACCTTTGCGGTATCGCGGGCCTCCGGGCACCCCGGCGAGTCGGACACTGAAGCGGGGGTCGCACGCGAGATCTGGAAGAAGCGAAACGTTGATCACATCGCCGCCACCGCGTCGGAGTTCTTCACTCATGTTTTTGAAGTGGCGGAGGACGCGCTCAAGGTTAGGATCAGAGCCGAGGTTGCCGCAGCCCTGGACACTGAACCGGCTGTGCTAGACAACATGCTGAAGTCTGCCGCTGAGCGATTTCGGCTGATCGAACCCTACGACCTCCTGATCTACTTGTATTACACGCTAACGCCGCTTGACCGGAAGAAAGCGGTGGAAAGAAAGAAATGAACCTGGAAGTCGAATATCATGAGAAGCGCTTTTTCTCCTGGCTGAATGACTTGCTCAACCCGGCGCGATTTGACTTTGTCGTAGCAGTGGAGCGCAAGGCTACCGCATTCCTGCGCGCTCTTATGGACCTCGCGCCCGAGTTCGGGTGTGCTTGGAAGTGGGATGACGTCCTATCGTCTGAGGCCCTGCGGTATTTGCCTTCGAACTACTTGAGTAAGAAGAACAGGATACTTGTTTTCAACGAGATGGTTCACCTGGGCGGCAGCACGAAACAGACAATCGAAGACATAGAAAAGAACACCCCTGGGGCAGCAGTCCGTGTTAAGACGGCCGCTTTTGTTGTTCACGCAGACTTTCTGACGAAGGGCGTCTGGCGGGCGCAGGACTTCCGCGTCGATCCCTCCGCAGCGTCGCCGGACTTTGCCATCGAGCGCAATGTTTCGCAGGAGCTTTACTTGCGCTATCGGGAGTGTCTCATCGATTCTTTACGAAGCAAAGGTGCCCTACTACTTGATACCGAGCACATCGAGAGCACGTTCCGTTTCACCTTGCCGATAAGAAGGTTTCTCGGAGCGCTGAGTACTTTCGGTTTGCCGATTCAATACGATGTTGGCGAGGGCTACAACTTTCCAGGCGTGACTGTCGAATCGCCGGTTGTCGCAGACACCCAGAGGTTACTCGCCCAACTGCCAGAGGGCTGCGATTTTGAGATAAAGGCTCCGTTGAAACTCCGATTGGTTCGACGTGGGCCGAAAGAGTTTGTCCTTATACCGATCTGGTATCCTGCCGTTCCTCTGGAATCTATTCGGACCCCGGGTCAGTGGCTTGGGGCTCCGTCCTATGTCCGGCCAGCTCTGGAAGCCTGCCCTCCCGGGAGACATGCAGAGCTCGCGTTCCACCTTGTGAGTTTGGTTACTGGCGTGGAATTACTGAAGTCAGCGTGGGCCGGGCTGCTGCCATTCGTGCGGGAGGGCGTGATCCCGGACACGATCAAAGGCTCGGCTGAGGCGAATTCGCCATTGGGTCACCTTCGCGCAGTATACCCCTTGTTAAATTTCGAAGAACTGGAGGCTGCCATCAACTCTGCAGTCGCGGCGCATACTGATAGGGCACTCTCCAAGCTCGTCCAGTCAAAGTCGGGCTGGGATAGCGAGCAGAGGAAGCGGGTATTTGTGATCGACGATGCAACCCAATGGGATGACTGCCGCCGGTTGCTTCAGAGGATTGTCTCCGAGCAGAGGGAAAGGCGTTTCAGCGTCGGCGACGATTGGTTCCCTGGAGAGGACAGCAAGCCTGCACAGAAGGGATTCCCTCCCTTGCCTTGGGAGGTATTCATGGAGAGCGGTGCAGAGCTCGGTATCTCGGCCGAGACGCGGTCCGTCATTATGGACATACTGATTGACAACGCTATTTTCAAGACCACGCACAAGACGATTGTCCGCCACGGTCGGGAATTCCTGGTTCGCGCGTATGCGCCAGACAGCGAGTTTGCTGAGGAGGCGCTTGAAAAATTGGCAAGTGGCGGTGAAGAGTTGAAACCGAGATTGTAAGATGGTGCTTCCACGACACAGCTCAAATGGGAGAGCTCTCTGGGGCATACACGCGGTTTGGGTTACTGTGCTCGACGATTGGATTCGAAAAAACACAGCCTTGCGGGAAACCGAGAAATCATGGCGCGGCATTGAATTCGACAAGTTCGCCCACGTCTTACATCTCACGTGGAACGCTCTTCAGGAGCAAAAGCGCGTCTCCTTTCGGTCGGTTTATTACAGTGCCGACGGGGTTCACGGTCCTGGTCCGGCCCTAGAACGCAGGGATCAAGCCGACCGCCACGTTCACGCATTGGACGCCATTGACCACATTCAAGGCATCCTCCAGGAACTTACGCCCAACATTCACCTGTTCGATCTTCGAGTCAAAACGTATGACCAGACAAGACAGTTCAGCGTCCTGCCCGGACAGCCAAGGGCATACTCGATGCAGCATCTCTCCGACACCCTTCGCCCTGGATGGGAACCAAAGGACGTAACTGCCGTGAGGGCTATCGCCAGCCTCATGTCGAAACTCACGGCCGAGGAAATCCGGTGTCTCGGCACGCACCAGACAAAGGAAGGTACGCTGGCGGCGCTTGAGTACAACGTCTTCGTGCATCTATTCCACCGCCTGATGGAGGAGTGCTCGAGGATCGAACGCCCAAGCCCATCCTCCCCGGCCACGCAGGGCAAGAAGACTGATTTGCCATCATTGGAGTCCGTCATCGACGAGATCGAGAGGAAGTCTTACTCCAACCAGAAGGCCTACAGGAGGGGGCGCGACAAGCTTGTCAGTGCTCAGCAAAACGGAGACACCTTCGCAGCCGTGGCGCTAAAGCAATTTGACGCACCGGACACCATTTGGGCTAACGGGGTCATAGACTGGCGCAAGGTAGGGAGGAAGATGCAGAAACTTCACGCCTATCTCGTTGCATTGCGGAACGGGCTGCTCCCACAACCACTCCCGGAGGATCCAGAAGTCCGAGGAAAGAGAGTAGAAACGATTCGTGACGAGAACGCCCAAGGCAACACGGCACTTGAGACCCTCGCTCGTGAGGGCACTATATTGCCTAAACTGCCAACGGTGGCAAACGAAACATTCGCATGGAGCGAGCTGTACGACTCGATACTCCTAGTGTTTGACTCGCTGCCTGGCCGGACGCCGTATTTCGACAGGTACAAGAAGTGGGCGGAGAAATTCCGTACAGGCGTAGCAGGGGGAGCTAGCTATGGAAGTTAAAGCTACGTATTATTCCAGGATTCAATGCCTGCTGGACATAGCTAATGCAAAGCAGCCACGCTCGAGGAACGAGTTGGTAGGCGATGTACTCCGACGAAGCCCGCCTAACTTTGTTTATCATCGCTGGGACCCGAAGGAGAAGTCCATCGCTGCACATTGTTCGGAGGCTGTCGTTGCGACCACCCTCGGGCTTGCTGTCGAGCTTGGTCTTCTTCGAGCCAGACTCCGGGCGCACGACACAGGACGGAAATGAAGCGCTCGATCCGAAGCGGTACGACGCGGTAATGCGGCGTTGCGTGGGCGGCCTGCTTTCGCGGTCAGGTTGCCCTGTCGAAAAGCTAGAAGCCGAAAGCGTGAGAATGCTGCACAGCAGAAAGGTAATCTTGCCCACGGCCGATGAGTTGTACACGGCAACAGTGCTCGCCAGAGGCCTACCTTTGCCTGCAGGACGCTTTAGGACTCTTCTCCGCCTCCTTTGTGCGTCTGGTGGAATGCGCGTCAGCCGCAACCACATTTTTCTTCCTGCGAAGTCCTGATGCTCAATATCAGAGCTGTGCGACGGTTATCAGCTTTACGGAGAGCCCGAAAACTGTGGACTGACCACAAGAGCGTGGCTCGACAGCGAGAGTTGGCCGGCGAAGCGACAGACTCAAAAGCAGGAATCTGCCCGGCTGGTTGGAACTGGTCGAAGCAGCATACCGAGCCATTTCACCCACCGTCCGGGGGTTGGCCGAAGCATCGAACAGCCAGACGGTGCAGTCGCCAAGCCCGGCCATTTGCCATGTGGATGCCCACCCCTTGCACTGCTTAGCCCTGGGCAAAGCGCATTTCAGACAACCGGAGTGCTGGCAAGAAGGTACTGTCATTGTAAAGCTCCTTGAGAATGTCTTGCTGAATTGGTTTGAGCTTTGTCTGGCTGATTCCGCTTGCTGGGCCTTCCTTCCACGCGCTTTCCCATAGCGAGGCTGAGCGTGACACAGCCCGCGGCCACGCACTTTACGGTTCGCGGACCAAGAACATCCCACATGTGCTGCGTTCTCCCCTGGCCTTGCGTTTCATCGAGTGCCGCGATGATATCCATCGGCGGCAGACCCTCGAGCGTGTTCCGCATCAAGCGCACGACAGAAACGGCCGCTTCGTGGCCCGCCTTCACAGCGGACTTGGCTTTTGTGCCCTTGAGGGCGACATTCACACCAGCGATGATTTCGGGCGCGAACTGGTCCAACATCGTTGTTTCATACGCTGAATGCACGTTTGCTTCAGCCGCGTTTCTGCCATGGTGAAGGCGCGAGACGTGCAAGGGTTGGCAGGCGTCGCCAACGTAGTGGGCCAGGATTCCTGCGGCGCAGACGAATTCGGCTATCTTGCCCGCCTTTCCATAGGCCGCCATGGCGTCATATATCTGCCAGACGCGGAACGGCAAGGCGCCACGCTTGAAGCCCACTCCAATGGAGTCGTAGAATTTGTTCCAAACGTCAACGTTGACGTTGTTCGGGTTTTCACACAGGTCCAAGAGGGTCTTCCCTGCGAATTCCCCTTTTCCCGGCTCATCCATGTCGGCAAAGTGGTTCCCTTCGTCCTTTTTGCGCGTCGCGCGCCAGAACGAGGTCCGGAACGTCCGCAAGCGGAACAAATTGGTCTGGGTGGATTTTGCGAAGGTCGCCGGCGCGAATGGAGTTGTCGTCGAACGAAATACGATCGAGATTGTTTTGCAGAAGCAGCTTCAGTTTAGGGTCGGATGCGAGGGCGCACGCCGCGGCGGCAATCTTGTAGTGCCCCGTTTTTCCCCAATACTCGTTGTGGCCGATATTCCAGTCGCGGATTATCTCCACATCAAGCTCCCGGCAAACCGTGCTGACGAATGTCCCCAGCGCAAATCCCAGCGTAACCTCGCCGCCCGGCACCATTAGCTGATGACCACCCCATTGGAGAGCAAGGGGACGATAGCGGCGCGCTCGGCTCCCAATCTGACCTTCTTTTCTGGCCTCTGCTCTCGATAGTTGGGGGTCGAAGCACCAAAGCGTGCCGGAATCCCCCGGTTGCGTTTTCATGGGAGATTGCCCGCCGCGGGGACCGATGAGGACGTTGGCGATGTAGTCGTACCCGCCAACTGATTTGTATCGGTAAAACAGGGCGTGTATCTCGCCGAGCATCTCGCCCGATGCACAGCCAAACCCTCTCACCGGGCAGCCGATCAGCTCAAGGGTAATGCTGTTAGGGTGAAGATCAACCAACCCCGCCAGTTCCCCGACTCCGAAGACCTGTGCTGTCCAACAATTGAGGTCGCTGATACGAATCAGGCCCACGTCCAGGTTGGAGACCGCTCGCGTACCTGGCCACCCACGATAAACGTCCGCAAACGGCTTCTTGCCAATTTGCTTCTCGTCGGATGAGCCCATTTCCGTGCGCTGCCCGCGGATGACTGAGTACACCTTCCTTCCTGCCTCGCCTGTCACGTGGCGATTCGTGAGCGCGTAGGTTGAATCCCCGTCGGTGACCAGGCAGCCGATGGAACCAACATGGATGTTGCCCTGCACTTCGGTCAGAACAGGATAGCCGCCGCCGATCAATTCGCTTGGGAATGTCAGATTTTGCAGGAGTGGCGCGGCCAGCGTCGCCTCCTCGGCCAGAATAGTGCAGGTCGGGACCACCCGAGCGTCCGGCATATACAGGCAGTTAGGCACGAACTGGTCCGGGCTTGCGGTGAAGCCGGAGGGGAGAGACCACTCCCGAACAAAAACCAGGACGCACGGCCAAGACCAAGCTTTCACTACGCTGTTCTGCAGGGTCCGAGGCGGAGACTTCCGATCCTTGCGGACCTTCTCCGCATCCATGGCATCGGGGTCATCCAGACGAATCCTGTACCTGCCGATTGCAGTGGCGATCACATTTTCCAGGTTGGCCAGATGAACATGGTAAGCATCGCGTGCTTCCACGAGGTCCTTGATCGAGAGGGCGGTGAAGTCTTTCTTGGGCGGAAAATGAGCTTTCATAGGGTTTTGCGCGGACAAACCGGTTTGTGGTCATCTGGTGGACTGGTACGGACGATGGGGCACGTCGCGGCGTAGTGTGCCCGCCAGGCATCCATTTCCAAGCGGTGTAGATTCCGGAATGCACAGGTTGAAGGGCGTTTCTCGGGATGAGTCTCGGCTTCGTTGAGAAACGTGAGCGCAGCACTTTCCAACGGCGCCGCCAGATCATTCCGCCCGAGCTCACGGAGACAAACGATGAGGAAGCCCGCCTCGAGCAAGAGCTTGGTGTTCCGAACACCCGTGTAAGTGACCCGCCGTGCGGTGGCCAACGAGGGATCACTCTGGGCCGAGGGACCGACTGGCCTCTCACGCGCCGCGGCGGTGGTGACGTAGATCCCGAAGACGCGAAGGCGTCCGAGCAGCAGAGTCTGGCGCAGATCAATGCCGCCGGCCCAAAGCGCCTTGATACCGCGGCGGGCAGCATATCGACCGATTTCTTCAATGTGATTCCCGTGCAGCATTCCTGCAGAATCACCGGGGGTGCTTTTCATGAGACGGCGGCCCTTCGCCTTCTCTGCGGTATCAAAAAGAACAACGGGGATGCGGTGCTTTGCGACGATATCCAACCAGCGCTTCATCCCCTTTTCGAGTTCGTCTTCCCCATAAACCTGGTCTCGCGTGACGAGCGGAAGATCCACGTAATACACCGGCGCTGCCGACCAATCACCAAACCACGATTGCACCAGCCCCATAACGATGTCGGCTTCCTCCAAGGTCAAAGGAAAGAGGCCGTACTTGCCGAGGGCCAACCCAAGATTACGAGCAATCTGCAATGCGGGCCACACGTGTCGCGCAACGGTATGCGGGTCGACAATGTTTTTCGGGGTGAGAATTATGCCCTTTTTCCGGGCAGTGCAGATCAACGTGCGCACTGCCGATGCGCTGAAATAGTTCAACAATCCGGGCATCGAAACGTGGTCATCCGAGTCGAATCCGACGTGGCCGCGCACGGCGACCTCGTCCAAGCCGGCTGCATGGGCCATACCCATGTGCCGGCAGGCAGCGCGAACTCCTGGTGAGCCTGGGCCAACGGTTACGAGCAGACCAAGCTTGTGGAGCTTGGGCTCACAGAAGTCACCCGAGAGCACGCGCCGATTGAGGTCGCGAAGCAAACGGAAGCGGTTGTCGTAAGAAACGCCGCCGTCGAAGGTTGCGAACACCGTCACCGGCCGTGGCTGGCCGTCCAGCGTCCGCCAAAATGGTGCGAACAATTGCGGCAGCCGCTGGGCGGCGGTTTCCATCATGAACGTGACGCTACCCCGCTGGATTTCGAGGACCGGACGAATGGCGTAAAAACGCAAATTGAGCCGCGTGCCCACATTCGTCGTCATGAGCACACTGCCTTGGCAGGCCAGCCAGATGTCGCGATATTCATCAGGGCCGACCGCGACCTCGCCTACTGCCGCCAGGCGTTCGGCATCAAGCGCGGCACCCAGAACCAGCGGTGCCTGTGGGCCAAGCACCTGGGCTTTCGGCGAAGCCAAAATGGCTTCTCGAAACTGGCGTGCGGCCTTGCCCTCATCGCTCACACCAAGATAAGGGCCGTGGATCTCGCTGTCGTACTCGCGGAGCGACGTGGCGCCAGGCTCCGCACTCCCGCCAAGTGCGGCCAGCGCCTCCCTGATCGGCGCCTCCCAGGGACGGAGGCCGGAGCCGAGACTCTCGCGTTGGAAGTTCGCGGCGGCGACAGCGTCCTCGAAAAGGTGGATCAGTTCGCGGTAGAGCGCGAATCGCGCACGATGGTCGGTGGCGGACGGGTTTCGTTTCCGCTTGAGCCGTTCCAACTCCGTTTTAATTGCTCTGACCGTGGATTGCGCCTTGCTGTTCATGGGACCATTGCCTCTCGGCCCTGTTTCATGATTGCTAAGCCAGTGCGGGCACGGCCTCCCAGCCGATCGGGTCCGTCAAAACGACACCGAATTGGCTTTGGACAGCGGATCCACTCAGCATAATTACTATTGTTGAGGACCGGTCCTGCCGGAGTGCCGGCGGGGAGTCGAGGTCCCGTGGTCTTGCATGAGCAATCGTCATTGGGTGCTCACATGACGGGAGCTTCTCATATTCGCCAAACAAAAGTCAAAACGGATTTGGCCCTGGTCTCGCACATTTACTGCGATCCGCTTGCTGCCTGAGGGGGTTTGCAGCTCGATTTCGAGCCGGGCTTTTGGCAGTTTCCAGGGATGCGCAAGCAATCTCAAATGAATCGGAATCACCTGCACGGTACGCGCGTTTATCTCTCGGGCCCGATGGACTTCGTCGCGTCGAGGGCCGACGAACTGAAGAACGGGTGGCGAAATCGCGCCGGCGAGTTCTTGGCCGCTTACGGGGTGATTGTTTTTGACCCCTGGTCAAAACCCCAGGTTAGGGGACTTCACGAATATGGCCGGGAGGGCATCGAAACCCAGAATATCCGTGAGAAGTGGACTTTCCGGCGCGGCGCCAAGGGCGCCGCGGCCCGGGCCCGCTGTTGCGGCAAGTTTTGGGAGACTTTGCATATCGACCTGCGAATGGTGGATACGTCCGATTTCGTGATCGCCTATTGTCCCACCAATATCTATAGCGTCGGCACCCCCCACGAAATTATCCTTTGCCGGCTGCAGCACAAGCCCGTTCTCTTTGTGAGCCCGCCTGTGACATTTCCGGCGCTGGCCGAGCTTCGGGATCACCTGCGGGACGATCCAGTCGGAACGAAATTGCTGGACCAATTGGCGGCCGAAGTCCCCATCAAACCCAATCCCAAGGGCGTCCCCAGCCTCTGGTATTTGCCCCTGATCGGCGGGGAGCACTTCTTTGACGGCTTTGGGTTTCGATATTACCAAGAGCGCTTTGGTTGGAGACAGAGCCCTCTGGATTCCTTGGAGGCATCCAGGAAGTTAGAGAACCCGCTCCTTCCATTCCTGGAACGGCTTTCCAGACAGATTCCACGTAAGTGGGATGATCGCTCCAAACGCTTCCTTCGCGATGACGATTGGCTGCTGTGGGACCTGCCAAATTGAGCCGATTGACGGAGGAGGCTGATCGGCCTTTTCAGCTCTGGCTGCCGCGGCGATCAAGGGAATCCTGGAGCAGATCCTTGAAATGCTTCTCCAGGCTGCTCAATTCTTTCTCCGCGAAAAACAACAGGTTGTTGAAGTTGACCAACAGCGCCTCGCGGGCCTCTGCCCCGATCACCCAGGAGATGAGGACGGACCTGAACCTTTCCGCCGGGCAACGCGCGGCTTGGTCCTACCTGCCGACAAAAAACAGATGGTTCCGCGGCCAATCATTCCGGGACTTGAACCGCAGAAGGCCGCCGGAGCAATCGCACGTCGAGCTTCTCCCCGAAGGCGTCGAGCCTCGCTCCCTGGAAGTAGAGATGGCCGCGCTCCGTCCCGCTGGGCAGCGGCAGGCTGATGTCCGCCTCGCCCTGGCTCCAAATTTCGAGGATGGCCCCGCCGGGGACTCGTCGTTGGGGCAGCACGGGCGCCCACGCGACGAGGGAAACGGGCCTGCTGGCGAACACTAGCTCGCGCCCATCGACAATGATATTCCGGCAACCGTGTCCGGCAAAGGCAACCAGCGAGCCCGAGTCATCGGTGCGAAATGCCATCGCCAACTCGCCATCAAAAGTGATGCGATGTCCATTGACCCGAAAATCGCGAAGGGCCAGCGTGGCCGGCGGCAAGGGGTTCCTGGCCAGGAGTTCCCGGTCCTGCTTCGGGTCGCGATGGAATCCGCCCGGCCAGCTCTCCTGGTGGGAGCGATAGTGCGCCGCGAGGGCGGTGGCGCCGTTGGGAAATCGGCAGGCCACGCAGGGGGTCGTGCGAGAAACGACGCTTGGGTTATCGTTGCCGGCGATGCCGGGGCCACTGCCGGGGTAGGCGCCTAGCGCGCGCAGAATCTCGAACCAGGTCCGGACCTCCGCGCCCAGGGAGGCGGATTGGTCATCGCGCGGGCGGAACCCAAGAAAGGTCGCGCTCCCGTTCCCGCCCAGGGGCCGATGAATGCCCACGATATGCGTCCCCACGCGGGCGACGGTCTCGGCCTCGGCGTCCGGCTCTACCGGGTAGATGAGGTCCACCAGGAAGTCTGTGAGAATCGTTTGCGGAGGCACCTCGGCGAGCCTGCCCGAAAACTGGACGTTCCAACCGTCGGCGATCTGACCCTCGAGGCCGAACCGCAGCGCCTTCACGGCGAAAAGCCGCTGCCACCTGCCCAGTGCCGGCTGGCCGGAAAGGTCCAATCGCGGAGGGGGACCGGACCAAATGACCTTGCCGCCTTTGCCGGCAAACTCCTCGAGAAAGCCCAACAAGCCCGGTGGCGGCAACGGCTCGAAAAGGACAGCCAGCGCGCCGAACTTGCGTCCGGCCATCTCGATCCGGCCATCGGATGTCACTCGGCCCCGCTCGAGCAACTTTCGCGGGGTGACGTAATTGGCGTATCCGTACTGAACCATCCAGGAGCCGAATCGCTCCTCACAGGCAACCAGTGAGAGCGGATACAGCATGAGCACGTCCGTGTCGCGGTGCTGGGAATCCTGCACCGCCTGGAACCAGGGATTGGCCGAAGCCCCAAACGCGTCGCAGACGGCCTGGTGGCGGCGCAATACCTCGTCCGGCATTCCCCAGGCCGCCGCGTAGGCATAAGGGGTGCGGTTGAGGATGCCGGTGGAACAAGCGAGGGCGATTCCGTAATAATCCCGATCCGACCACCCGCCCTCGGCATGGTCATTGCCGCCGCCGGTGAGGAAATCATTCCAGGCGAAGTAATCATCGCAGGCGGACGCGGCCTGGTGCACGGTGTTGGACCATAGGAAATCGGGGGTGTACTCGTACTTGCGCGGGTTTGCGGGCAACTCCCGGCTTTGCCAGAAGTCGCAGGTTGGGCTCTCGGCCCAAGTTGCGTGAGCGCGCGCCTCCAGTTCGTGCCCGTACTTTTTCTCGGCGAACTCTTTGGCCCCGGCGAACAGAGCCACAACCGTCTCATCCAGCAGCTCGAAGTAGCGGCGCCGGAGCAGAAAGGTTTTCTGAATCCCCTCGACTCCCTCGCCCAGGACGTGCTGCGCGGCCACCCGCGCCTCGAGCGTCGGCAAGAACCCGTGCTGCCCGTAGGCGAAATAAACGAGGTACTTCTCGAAATCCTCGAACTCTCGTCCGTAAAGCTCGGCGAACCTGGCGGCCATGTGCGCGGTCAGGTAGCGGAAGGTCAACTGGCCCTCGTCATGGTGGCTGCCGTATCCCCAATCCTGCTGGATGTGCATTTCGTCGGCATAGAGGCCGTTGAGCGGGACGCCGGCGGAGTGGTAGCGGTCCACCAGGCCCTCGAGGAACGGCCGCGCCTGAGGGCTGAAGTAGTCCATTTCCGGGGTTGCGTAACTGACCACGACCAGGACGCGATCCAGCGCGCCCACAGAGGTTTCTCCCTGGCCGCGCACCGTCAGGCGGCGGGCGCCCGTGCTGGCCTGGGCCGACTCATCCAGGTCGATTTGCGGGCTGGATTTCAATTCCTGTATTGCCCCCGGGTCCACCCGGTAGAAATCCGATCCGCCCAGCCGGCGCTCACGAAACGCGAACACCCGCGCGCCCGTCCGCTCCAGCTCGATTGTCCCCTTGTTGTTTGTCCAGCGGCGCTGCTCCCAAAGCGAAACGACAAAGCGTCCGGTTGCCGGGTCGCGATAGCCTTCGCGGTATTGCACCCAACGGCCCGTCTCGCCCGTCTGTTGCCGGTAGCCGCGCCCTATCTCGAGAGGACTCAACAAGCTCAGTTCCAACCCCAGACCGTACTGCTTGAGCGTCTGGCTGATCTTCTCGAGGCGCTGGATGTAAGCCTCGGTATCGGGCAATAACCGCCGCGGCTTCCCGCCCTGGCCCTTTCGGTATTGCGACCAGAATTCATCGAACGCCAGAATGACGGTGCGGGCGCCCTGGGCCTTGGCTTGCTCGCAGAGCTTGCGCAAGGAAGTGAGGTTTGGAGCGCTGCTCACGCTCAAGTCGGCCTCCTTGTCCGGGTCTTGCAAATCTTCCAGTTGCTGGTCGCTGACCAGGATGATCGCGGACTTGGGAACCATGAACCGCCAGGGACCGGGAAACGTCAACGCCGCCTCCGGGAGTTGGCGCGTCTCGGCCCCGAAGATGCCTCGGCCCGGCGGCAGGACGCAACAGGTGACGCCGAGGCCCGCCAGGCGGCGAACAAAATCCCGGCGCGAGTGAAGCATTGCGAGTTTGGTCACATCCAGTGGACGAATTCCCCGGCGGGCTATTCACCATTGCCAATTGATTCAGGCCAACGGCCTGACTCATACCAGCAAGGATGAATCGCGCTTTCAGCGCTCCAGATGATTATTGGCGGCTGTTCCCAGGGCGTTGCCCTGGGCTGGTATGAACGACGCCTTTGGCGTCCAAGAGGGCTATTGACAAAGTCGCTCGGTGCGCCTGTGCGTCGTGGGCGCCAGCGTAGCGCAGACTTCCAAGTCTGCTGTGTCGCGGGTTTCCAAACCCGCAGGCCGTCCGCAAACCGGGCGCGCTCGATATGTTAACGCCCTGCCGATTTGGAAATCGGCGATACAGCAGGTTTGGAAACCTGCGCTACAACTTTGTCAATGGCCCTTTGGCGTCCAAACGTCCAAAGGTCCAGCCCATTTCCGGCGTGACGGCCGCCCACCGTTCAGGCAGGCTCTCCCAACTATGACGCGGAGGATTAGTTATCGTATCGGCAACGACCTGGACCTTGACGCGGTGGTGGAACTCTATCGGGCCTCAACTCTGGGCGAACGACGGCCCGTGGACGACAGGGAGCGCATGCGTGAGATGTTGCGCCATGCCAACCTGGTGATTTCTGCCTGGGAAGGCGGGCTTTTGGTTGGCATCGCGCGCAGCTTGAGCGATTTCGCTTATTGCACGTATCTTTCCGACCTCGCGGTGCGCCTCTCGCACCAGCGACGGGGTCTCGGAGGCGAACTCATCCGGCGCACCCAGCGAGCCGGAGGTCAGGCGACGATCATCCTGCTGGCTGCCCCCAAGGCCGTTGAGTATTACCCGCGCATTGGCTTCAAGGCGCATCCCTCAGCCTGGACTCTTGGCGCGGAGGACTCCTTGCGATGACGTGTCTTACAGGCGATCGGTTTCGCCTTGACCTTGCGCCTGGCAAGGCGTTCATTCTATCCAAGCACGGATTATGAGAGGGCCTGCACGCAAGATGAAGTTGGCTCAGGGTCTTGGACCTGCCGGCATGTCCAGCGGCAGTCCAGCATTCACCCTCATCGAACTTCTGGTCGTCATCGCCATCATCGCCATCCTGGCAAGCCTGGTCTTGCCGGCCCTTAACACGGCCAAGGCTAAGGGGCAAGGGACCGCCTGCCTGAACAACATCCGGCAGGTGATGTTTGCCTGGAGAATGTACCCTGACGACAACGCTGGCAAGCTGGTGCGCAACGCGGCGTTCAATGGGCTGGCGCGCTACCGTGCGGACACGGGCGGCTGGATTCACGGCTGGCTGGACTTTAATGGCGCGAACACCGACAACACAAATATCTTGGCGTTGATCGGCACGTTCGATGGCGAAACGGCCTTGTTTGGCAGGTACATCACCTCGCCCCTGGTCTATAAGTGCCCAGCAGACCGAAGCAGCGTCACAATGGGCGGACGCGTCTATCCGAGGGTGCGCAGCCTCTCCATGAACCAAGCGATTGGCTCCGGATCGACCGCCAATTGGCTGCCGCCTTCGACGTATATTGTTTTCCAGAAGGAAAGCAACATCGTCAGGCCGGCGCCGGCGAACCTCTTGGCGCTGTTGGATGAGCATCCCGACAGCATCAACGATGCGGGGTGGGCGTTTCAAATGCACGACCCCGATCAGCGGGCTCAGGCCAGACTCATTGACATTCCGGCCAGCTACCACAACGGAAGTGGCAGCTTATCCTTTGCGGATGGCCATTCGGAGATTCACAGGTGGCTTGATCCGCGCACCAAACCGCCGATCCATTACACCAACAACGTCTCGAACGTCCCCACGCCTTACAATTCGGACTCCGATTGGCTGGCGGCCCGCGTGTCCAGCCGAAAAGACGGCACAAAATCATGGTGGTAGCACTGGGGGCGATTTGGTTCGGCCGGACTATGAAGGCACGTGTCGTCATCAGACCTCCGGTTCAGGATGACCGTTCTGCATTCCTCTCCGCCGTCCGCCGCAGTTGTTCCCTGCATCACCCCTGGGTCTCACCACCGAGCACCTCAAAAGGCTTTGACACATATCTGAACTTGTGGTTTTGTTCGGGAGGGTTTTTCACGCCGCTACTTGAGGATCTGCGGTCGCTGGAGGGATCATGAGCGATGGGCGATTCTGGCGGAAGACTTCCGAATCGAGGCAGGAGGGGTGTCGGACCACGGGCCTTGACACAGCCGCTTCACGCGTATGCCCGCATGCCCGCCTTCATCGCACCCTTTATCGTTCCATCGACCAGCTCGGATCCGGGAAACCACATCTCCTCGGGACTGTACCGCTCTGAGCTGTACTTGTAGATGGCGAAATCCCAGCGCCTGATTCCACCCCGGTACTGCAATCGGCAAATCGGATGAACCTGGCCAAACTCGTCGCGGTCCAAGTAGAGGAATTTTCCCTGGAATCGGGCAACAAATGCGTACCCTGTTCGTGCCAGCGTGGTCTGGTTGAACCGGTCGATGGCGCGCAACGCCTCCTCCTTCACCTCGTCAGGAATCAGCTTCTTCTTCATTCAGCACTCACTGGTTATGTTCTTCTGTTTCACACTGCCGGCCAATCTTTCGACTGGCGACAAGCTTGCCTCACCCTGAGGAGGTTGTCCAGCCCCGGAGCACCGCCAGGACCGGCAAGAAATGCCGAATGTCAGGGACGGCCGTGTGGGGTTCCGGTCTGTCCTGCCCCCAACCCAGCCATGAGCGGCAACAGCAAGAGCGGAGCAGCCCCCCAAATCCTCGCCTGAGAGCTTTTTTGACAACCACGGAACACACGGAACACACGGAAAAAGGCCCCGCTGGCGTGTATTCCGTGTGTTCCGTGGTCCTCTATTTTCTCTCGATTGGCATGAAGTTTGAGGAGGTCCGGTTCTTTCTTGCCCTTCATGGAGCAAGATGTGTGAGCACATGCGAAAAGATTCTCCTCGACGCCTTCTTTGCGTTGTGGTCAACTTGTGTGTTCATGGAGTGGACATCAGCCAGCGGCCGTCAGGGTTTGCTGGTTTCGTGACGGTTTTGTTGCGTGGCCAGTTGATTATGAGATTGGCAGTGGAAATTGCGGGATCTGCTTCAGGCGGGCATGCATCGATTGCACACCAGCGGGGAGTTTATACCAACGTTCGGCATTTTAACTGTTCACGTGTGGGGCAGACCTCCGGTCTGCCGGTTGACGGAGCCTCCGGCTCCGTGCCCTTGCAGTTGCGAGACTCGGGGCCAGAGGCCCCGGCAACCCCCGGTGCATCGGGGGAGCTCTGCCCCACGCGTCCCCCCCTGAACAGTTGCAGAGCAAGTTCCATCGGCTATCAACTCCAGCAGGACGAAGACTATGAAAACACAAACCCTCACCGCGAGAATCGCTTGCCCAAAGAGGACGGCCGGGCGTTTAAGAACGGCCTGCGCCACGAGACTATTGCCGCTGCTCTTGCTGCTGGCCCTCCCCGCCACGGCGCAAGCTCAATTCACTTACACGGTCAATAACGGGGCGGTAACCATCACGGGATACACCGGTCCCGGTGGTGCCGTGACCATCCCGGACACGATCGCTGGCCTGCCGGTCACCAGCCTCGGCTACATGGCGTTCAGCCCCCTGGGGTTCGGATGGCGCACCAGCCTGGCGAGCGTCACGATTCCCGGCAGCGTCACTAGCCTCGGACAGCAGGTGTTTGCTGATTGCCTCGGCCTGACTAGCGTTTATTTCCTCGGTAACGCCCCCAGCTACACCCCTGACTTTCACGGTGGTCCCTTCTCGTTTTATGGTCTCGCTGGGTATATCACGGACCCCGCGACCGTCTATTACCAGACTGGGACCACCGGCTGGAGCACGGAGTTTTATGGTCTTTTTGGTCTTCCGGCGTTTCTGTGGGACCCGCCGTCGGATGCGACGTACACGGCCACAAACGGCGCTATTACCATCACGGGATACGCCGGTTCAGACACGTCATGGGCGATCCCTAACACCATCAATGGCCTGCCGGTCACCAGCATTGGGAGCAATCTCTCTACCCGTCTTGCGGACGTCACCATCCCAACGAGCGTCACCAACGTCGCGGGCGGCGCCTTCTCTGGCTGCTTGGGCCTCACAGCGATCGCGGTGGATGGGCAAAATGCCTTTTATGCCGGCGTGAACGGGGTGTTGTTTAGCAAGAGCCAAACGACGCTCGTGGAATATCCCTGCGGCCTGGGCGGCAGTTACACGATCCCCAAGGGCGTCACCAGCATCGCGGACTTGGCCTTCGGCGGTTGCCGGAGCCTGACCAGCGTGAGCATAGGCAGCGGCGTGACCAGCATCGGGGACGGGGCCTTCCTGGGCTGCAGCAGCCTGACAGCGATCACCGTGGATGCGCTCAATCCCGCCTATAGCAGTGTGGATGGGGTCCTGTTCGATAAGAGCCAGACGGTGCTCATCGAATATCCCGGGGGCAAAGCCGGAAATTACACGATTCCCAACGGCGCCACCACAATCGAAACCGATGCGTTCAGTTATTGCTCCAGCCTAACCGGCGTCACTATCGCCAAGGGCGTCACCAGCATCGGTGCCGATGCGTTCTCGTCCTGTCACAGCCTGGCCAGCGTTACCATCGGCAACGGCGTGACCAGCATCGGAGACTACGCGTTCTATGACTGTCCCAGCCTGACCAACGTCTATTTCCTGGGTAACGCCCCCAGCCCCAGCACGGATTTGACTGTGTTCAGCGGCGACACCAACGCGACCGTCCATTTCCTGCCGGGGACCACAGGCTGGGGCGGGACGTTCGACGGTCTTCCGACCCCGTTATGGGTTCCATTCAACTACACGACCAATAATGGCACGATCACCATCACGGGATATATCGGTCGCAGCGATGCGGTGACCATTCCTGACGTGATCAACGGTCTTCCGGTCACCGGTATCGCGGACTATGCGTTTCCTGGCGGTGCCAGCCTGACCAGCGCCACAATCCCCAGCAGCGTCACCAACATCGGGGAGCGTGCGTTCAAAAACTGCCCCGGCCTGACAGCGATCACCGTGGAGGCCCTCAATTCCAGTTATAGCAGTGCGGATGGGGTCCTGTTCGACAAGGGCCGGACCACGCTCGTTCTGTATCCGCAGAGCAAACCCGGAACCTCCTACACAATACCCAACAGCGTGACCAGCATCGGGTCGGCGGCGTTCTCTCAGTGCTCCAGCCTGGCCAGCGTCACCATACCTACCAGCGTCACCAACATCGGAGAGAGTGCGTTCGAGGAGTGCTACGGCCTGACCGGCGTTACGATCCCCAGCGCCGTCACCAGCATCGGAGAGAGTGCCTTCGCCGATTGCATGCGCCTGACTAGCGTTGCCATCCCCAACAACGTCACCAGCATCGGAGGCTGGGCGTTCTACGACTGCTCCGGCCTGACCAACGCCACAATCGGCAACAGCGTCACCAACATCGGGGACGACGCGTTCATGGGTTGCAGCCTGACCAGCGTCACGATTCCCAACAGCGTCACCTATATCGGCGACAGCGCCTTTGAGGACGAGGGCCTCAGGGCGGCCTATTTCCAGGGTAATGCCCCCCAACTTGGTGGTTCGTATGTGTTCAGTGGCGGCAATGTGACGGTCTATTACATGGCTGGGACCACTGGCTGGGGCTCCACATTTGGCGGTCGTCCGGCCGTGCTATGGAGCCCCCCAGTGCAAGGCTGCACTTACAGCACCAAGGACGGCGCGATCACCATCACCGGATACACCGGTCCCGGCGGGGATGTGACCATCCCCGGCGCCGTCACTGGCCTGCCGGTGACCCGCATCGGGACCAATGCCTTCTATGGCTGCCACAACGTGGCGAGCGTCACGATCCCGAACAGCGTCACCAACATCGGGGACGAGGCGTTCATGGGGTGCAGCCTGACCAGCGTCACGATACCTGACAGCGTCACCAGCATCGGGCTGGCGGCGTTCTGTGACTGCGAGAGCCTCACCAACGTCACCATCCCCGACAGCGTCACCCGCCTCGGAAACGCGGCCTTCCAGCAATGCACCAGCCTTCGCAGTGTCACGATCCCCAACAGCCTCACCAACATCGGCAATGCGTTCTCTGGCTGCACCAGCCTGAGGAGCCTCACGATTCCCAACAGCGTCACCAGCATCGCGGACGCGGCGTTTTGGTGGTGCCTCGGGTTGACCCACGTCACCATTCCCAACAGCGTCACCAGCATCGGAGACCAGGCGTTCGGCTGCTGCGGCAGCCTTGCCAGCGTCACGATCCCCGCCAGCGTTACCCGCATTGGGACCAATGCGTTCCTGGGGTGCGGCAGCCTCGCCAGCGTCACCATCGCCAACGGCGTCGCCGCCATCGGGAACGAAGCGTTCCAGGGCTGCGCCAGTCTGGCCGCCGTCACGATCCCCGAGAGCGTCACCAGCATCGGGGTCGAACCGTTTTCCGGTTGCTCCAGCCTGGCGGCGATCACCGTGGATGCCCTCAATCCCAGCTATAGCAGCGCAGATGGGGTCTTGTTCGACAAGAACCAGACCACGCTCATCGAGTGTCCGGAGCGCAAAGCGGGAGGCTACACGATCCCCAACAGCGTCACCAGCATCGAGGCCGGTGCGTTCGATGGCTGCGGCAGCCTGACCAGCGTCACGATTCCCAACGGCGTCAGCGCCATCGGGGACAGCGCCTTCCAGGGCTGCGGCAGCCTGACCAGCGTGACGATTCCCAATAGCGTCACAAACATCGGAGCCGGGGCGTTCGAATCCTGCACCAACCTGGCCAACGTCACGATTGGCAACGGCGTGACCAGCATCGGCGGCAGTGCGTTCCTGGGGTGCATCAACATCATCGCAATGTATTTCGAGGGTAACGCCCCCAGCCTCGGAGGGGATGCGTTCGGGGGGGGATGGATCTATTACTTGCCAGGAACCGCGGGCTGGGGTCCGACGTTTGGCAGTCATCCCACGGTGCTGTGGAATCCGCAGGTGCAGACCCGCGGTGCCAGCTTTGGCCTGCGGACCAACCAATTCGGGTTCAACATCACTGGGACCAGCAACCTCGTCGTCGTAGTGGAAGCCAGCACCAACCTCGCCGGGGCCGCCTGGTCTCCGCTGCAAACCAACACCCTGAGCGGCAGCCCGCTTTATTTCAGCGATCCCCAGTGGACGAATTACCCAGCCCGTTTCTACCGCCTGCGCTGGCCTTAACGTCGAACTCCCAAGGAATCAGTTCAGGACACGCCGAGTAATCACGGACACCTGCGCGGCCTTGAACCTAAAACCGGCAGTTGGCAGACCTGGAAATTGGGATAGGCATTGTCTTGTAAGAGATGATTTAAGAAGCAGTTTTCACCGAGAAGGTGAACCGCGGAGCAGTTGGAAACTCGGTACCACGAGTCGTTTATGCGGGATTGGAGGTCTCAACTGCCGGTCTCAGCGTCATAGCCTAGGAATACGAGAGGGCCGAAGGCCCGCAATGTGAAAGCCTGGGGTGAAGCGCGCAACGCGCAGCCCCAGGTAAGGGCCGAAGGAGAGCTTTCCTCCGCCCTGTAGGGGCGGAAGATGGCTTTTGGAGCCGGAGACGATGTGAACAACGCTGCTGGCCAGAGATTGGGACATGAGAGGTGACGCCCTTACAGGACTGGGGCCGTTCGCGACGGTGGTTGACCTGGGCCTCCGCTCGTCGGGCTCGCTCCAGGCCAGGCCCTCACATTGCGGGCCTTCGGCCCTGGTGCATCGGCGCGCTCACCCTGAGGGTGAGCGCTGATGGGAGTTATTGAGGTGGCATGTCCCAGTGCGGCGCTGAGACAGTCTCGCCGCGTCAATATTGCAGGCGGAGGCGATAGAATTGATGCTGTCCGGCCTTGTTGGTCACCGTAATGAGCTGCGGGTTGCCGTCGCCGGAGAGGGTGGTTACGGGCGACCAGGTTCCATTCAGTGTTGGGCAGGCTTCTACGACGTAAGACTTGCCGGGAGCCGAGAGCCATCCCAGGTTAACTCCATTGATGCCCTTAGAATTGCTGGCCACAGAAGTGGTTAGTTGCAGGACCGACTGGCGGTTAGTCGGGTCGGTGCCGGCCAGGTATTCCTGCCAATTCGGCACACCGTCACCGTCGGGATCCGCGGCATCGGCGGCTTGCACGGCGTCGGTGCTGCCGAAGAAATGGATCTTCCACTCGTCCGAAGTCAAGGAGGGCTGCGTCCGGGGCGTCGAGGCCACCCAGACGAGCGCTTGGAAGCTCTCCAAATCGTATTGTGTGAGCATGTCGGGTGCGCCGTCGCAATAGGAGAACTGGAGGGCATAGGACTGGCCCTGGAGCGCATTGGGCGGAATGGGGCACTGAACGTAACCGAGGAAATTGCTGCCTGCGAGCAAAGGAGTGATTCCGGAGGGAATCGGCCAGGCGCAGAGCACGTCATTCAGGTAAGTGACCAGCTTTGGTGAAGCGGCCAATGCGGGCAGGAAGCTCAAAGGCTGTGTGACCGGCGGCGCGCCGTTCTCCGGCACCAGCGAGGCGCGGAATTGGAGACCGGCCAGACTGTAGCCGGGCAGGACGTTCACCCAGACGGGGACCTGGCAGAGGGCCCCGGGGACCGCGTTGGCCACGGGTACTCCTCGGATTTGAGCCTGGCGCAGCCAAACCTGGCCCGGTGGCAAGGCCGTCTCGGTCTTGGGCCGGGCGAGGCCGCTGGGGTCGAGCGAAGTGGACCAATTGGTCAACATGCCGCCGGTGGTGTGCGCGCGCATCCAGTTCTGGCTATCCAGGCGCAAGGACCGCTTGAGAATCGTGTTCCAATCCAGGAAACGGATTTGCCCATCTCCGCCCACGAAGCCGGGGCCATCCGGCGGATAAGCATCCATCGCGTTATAGACGTTGGTCCCCGCGGGTGGAACATGGATGCCCTCCGAGGCCAGAAAGGCGTTGTTGACGTTGGCGTTGTCCAGGTTGCCATCGCCGAAGTCACCGGCATTATACCACCGGCCCAACGCAGAGTCGCCGACCAGGTAGGCCAGGTTGCTGATGGTGAGGGTGCGGTTGGGCAAAGGGGAAAGCGGCACGACATTCTGGGCGCCGTCGGAGGTTCCGGAAACCTGGGAGACCGAGACGTTGTAGGTATCGCCTGGGTGCGCGTTGGCCGGCACCGGCACCAGCATATTAAGGACTACTCCGAAGTTCTGGATGGGCGTAGTTTCGCTATCGAGCGCGGCGTAAACCACACCGCTGGTGGGGCCGATTTGGTAAGTCGAATACTGGAACACGCCGGAATTGCCCACCAGCGGCACAAAATCGTTGGTGGAAATATTCAGAGGGGTCATGTGGCTGGGCAGCGGAGGAGCCGAGGCGGACAGGGGCGCGATTTCGAGGCGGAACTGCAGAGAACGCAAGATCTGATTGGTCGTCAGGTTCACGACCACCGGCATGACGAGGCTCGCGCCGACGCCGCCAACAAAATCGCGAGGAACGCCGACCACGTTGGTGGAAAAGCTCTGGCCGGCCACCACAGCGCTGGGCAGGGTATTGGGGGCGAAAGCCCGGGCTTTGAGGATGCGCAAGTCCTTGGTTGGGAAGTTCACCTGATCTATCGAAATGGGCCCGGTATAGACGGTATCACTCATGGTGGGGTCCTGGCCGGTGGTGGTCCAATAGATCACCGCATCAGGGCGAAGGACGCTGAAGGTGACCTGGCTGCCGCTGGGGAAATAGCCGCTCTGGGGGTTCATCGACGGCGTGTCCACCTGGATTTGGTAATTGTTCACCACGGTTGGACTGTCGACAAACCCGCTCAAGGAGCCGGCGGCGGTCAGAACCGTGTTGGTGACGATGCTGAGCGGCCCGGCATAGAGCGGACTGGCGGGAGTGACGGCCGAACCGTCCAGCGTGTAGCGCAACGCCGCCCCGACTGTCGCCGAACTGAGGCTGACGGTGACCGAATCGATGTCCAGTGCGCCGACCGGCGTCACCACCAGCGGAGCGACCGACAAGTTGAAGCTCGCGCTGATGACTTGGCTGACGGCGAACCCGTTCCGGAAGGCCCTGACCTTGAGGGCGCCGTTTTGGGCCAGGAGGATCGAGCCGCTGCCATTGGCCATGGGCACCGATGCGCTGCTCGAATCGGGATCGCTTCCATCGATGGTCCAATAAAGCACCGCGTTGGTGGTCGCGTCCGAGAAGCTCACCTTCACCGGGTTGAAATTGGTTGCTCCGTTCGGGCTAATGAGAGGGTCAGCCACCACCAGATTGAAGCTCTGGACCGTGGTCGGACTGTTGACGAACCCGTTTCTGAACGCTTTGGCTTGGAGGGTGCCATTGGCGCTCAGCGTGAAGGGCCCCGAATAACGTGTGCTGCTGGCAGTCGGTTCGCTCCCATCAATGGTCCAGTAAATGGCCGCGTTGGTGGTCGTCGTGGTCATCGTGACATTCACACTGTTGTTTCCTGTGAAGCCCGGCGGCGTGATGACCGGCGCGCCGCAAGTGAGGCTGACCGGGACGCTGATGGTCTGGCTGGCGGCGAACCCGTCCCTGAAGGCCTTGACGTTGAGCGTTCCGTTTTGGGTGATCACCAGCGTTCCGGAACCATTGATCATCGTCACCGGCGAACTGGTGGCGGTCGGTTCCGTCCCGTTGATGGTCCAATACAGCAGCGCGCCCGCCGTGGCCTCAGTAAGGGTGAAGGTCACGGCATTGTCACTGGTTGCGGCAGCAGGCGAGACTATGGGATCGGCAACGAAGAAGGAAAAGTAGTTGGAAATGATGCTGCTGGCGCCGAAGTCGGGCGAATAGGCCTTGTATTGGAGCGCCACCGCGTTCCCCGGAGCGCCGCTGAGGGTAATCGAGTTGGCGCTCGGCGAGAGCGCATTGGGGGCCGAACCGTCGGTCGTAAAGTGGAACGTGGCGCCGGCAGTGGCGTTGACAAAGACAACCGTCACCGCGTTGCTGAAACTGCCGCCGGTGGTGGCTGTGCCCCCCGCCGTCACCGTGGGGGCGGGCAACGCCGCGCGGGTGATTTTTCGCAGGGCATTGTTCTTCAGATCCGCCACCAGAATCGCTCCTTCGTTGTCCAGCGCTAAGCCGACCGGCGAGTCAAATCTGGAGGCGCTCAAGGGTCCGTCAGCCAAGGCGGGTTGCGCGGGCCAGGCGGCGCCTGCGAGAGTCGAAACCGAGTAGGACCCGCGTCTCGCATTATATGAGAGCTGACGGATCGTATTGTTCAGCGTGTCCGCGATTAACAGGCCGGTTTGTCCACCGAGCCAAAGAAGGCCGCACGGCGAATCAAACGTCGCGCTCAAAGCGTCGCTGGAATCGGCGCTGCCTGGAACGCGATATTGTCCGGCGACGATTTGGGCGGCCCAAGTCGGCGCCGACGAGCCGCTGCGAGTCACCGTCAGTTGCCAAATAACGTGGTTGAGGGTGTCGGCCACCCAGATCTGTTGGGTCGTTTGCGTCACTCCTCCCACCACCGCCGTGCTGGTATCGCCAACCGCAACTCCGGCCGGCTTGTAAAACCCTGTCTCTACGGTGGTTACGCGGTTTGTGCTGTTGATGCTCCGCAGCACATCATTCAACGCGTCCGCAACATAAACGGTCCCACTGGCCGGGTCGAGGGCCAATCCCGCGGGAAAATTGAACTGCGCACTGGTTCCCACGCCATCCAGGTTGCCCCGCGAACTGCCCGCCAGCGCGGTGATCACCCCGCTGTTGGGGTCCACGGCACGGATGAGGCTATTGCCGGTGTCCGCCACAATCAATCGGGCGGCGCCCGAACCTTGCTCAAAGACAATGCCCGAGGGGTTGGACAGTTGGCCCGAGGCGGCCGTGCCATCCACAACTACCGACAATGTGGCTGTGGCGTTGTCGTATTTCAGAATGCGATTGTTCACACTGTCCGTGAAATAGTACGCATCGGCGACGAGGTTGGCCGTCACGCCATAGGGCTCGAAAACATTACTGACCACAGTGGGCTCGAAAACACCGCCGACCACAGTGCTGACCTCTTGAGCCTCGAGGCGCGTCACCAGCGCGCCCATTGTCAGAACGGATAACAGGATCTTTTTCATGCTTTTGTCCATACGTTTTCTGACTGCCCGCTCGGTTTATTAAACCGCGGCTGCAACAAACTCTTCGCAGTGCCAAACTTCATTATCGAACGACGCTGCTTCTGCGGAGCAATCTCTGTGCCGTGGCGGGCCAAGCCGAGCCAGGCCATTGCAAGCCAGCACGTTCGCGCGGGGTGTTCAGCGTGAGAAACCTGGACTGGAGCCCTCCATGAATTCGTGTAACCCTCAGCAGGTGAGCCTCTTACACCACGGACATTGATGGATAAGCCGGGTCCTCATTTCCGCGGATGGAGACGGCGGCCAAAAGGTCAATTCAGCCGTTTGTGTCCAAAAATATGGAATCCTGCTTTGAGACAACCGTGTGTCCGGTTCCCGGTCGGCCAAGGAGCACGCCCCCGGCACCTGCGCCGCCAGCTCTCCGGATTCCGAGGGCGACGGGGCAGGGCGACGGGGCAGGGCAATGGGGCAGGGCAAGGAGGAGTTGCCGGCGCAGGCGCAGGGGGGCGCGTCCCGACACTCCTCCGGCCTCTGGCCTCCGGCCTCCGGCTTCTGGTTGCAGGCGCAGATGCATGGGGGCGCGTCCCGACGCCGTCCCCGATTCCACTTCACCGCGCGGAGCGCGGCACTCTCCTGCCCCGAAGGGGCGGCAAGATATGAGTTTGCTTTTGTCCCGAAGGGACTGCCCGATAATAGCCCGGCGCTTCAGCGCCGGGAACGCCGGTTTAATCGGGAGCTCGTCCCGAAGGGACGGCTGAATGAGCCTCAGGCGTCCCTTCGGGACGCAGGCTTCTCTGGACGTCCAACCCGGCGCTGAAGCGCCGGGCTATTCTCTCGGTGTCCCTCCGGGACAGGATCCTGAGCCAAGACTATCACTCGTAGGCTCCGGCCCAAAGGGCCGGCAGAGCCTAGCCCCAGTTTACGAGTTAGCATAGCCCATTCTGTGTAAGGCCTTCTGACCCAAATGTTTGCGCGTCCTCCTCACTATGCCCTAAAACACAAGCCCAGATACCGTCAATATTTCCCTATGAAATGAGATATTATGCTTGACAATCTTCTGTAACTATGCCCTGAATATGCGCGTCGCATGTCCGGCGCGCTATGCATCGCCTCGAAGCCAAAAACATTCATGGCCACACCTACTACTATCTCTCCCTCTGGGGTTGGAAAAACGGCAAATGCCGCCGCCTCTCCCAAAGATACCTCGGCAAAGCCGAGGATATCGCGCAAGCCGTTGCGGGCACCGGCCCCCCTCCCCAATACGCCCAGGTGCTCGACTGGGCCCTGCCGCTGGCCCTCTGGCAGGAAACGCGCCGTGCCCGGGTCGCCGAACTGGTCGATCAACTATGCCCCAAGCGCGACCAGGGACTGAGCACCGGCGACTACATCCGCCTGGCGGCCATCAACCGTGCCTACGACCCGGTCAGCAAGCAGGCGATGTGGGATTGGCTTGGCCGCACCTGCCTGGCGCGTTTATGGCCCGAGGCGTCGGCGGCGCAATTGACCTCCCAGCGCTTCTGGGATCACATGGACCGCATCGAGCCGCTCACCGCCCAGGCCATCTGGCAGCAACTCATCGGCGGCGTCCTGCAGCGGGAGCAAATCCCGCTCTCGCAGATTTGTTATGACGGCACCAACTTCTACACCTTCATCGACACCTTCAACCTCAAGTGCCAAGTCGCCAAACGCGGCAAGAACAAGCAGGGCCGGTGCAATCTGCGGCAAGTCAGCTATGCCCTGTTCTGCTCCACCGACGGGCAGTTGCCGCTCTTTTACGAGGTCTATGAGGGCAACCGCAACGACGCCAAGGAGTTCCCGCAAGTGCTGGCGAGGTTTCAGCGCTGGCTGGTGGAGCGGGCCGGTTCGACCTGGGCCACGGTCAAACCGACGCTCATCTTCGATAAGGGCAACAACTCCGAGGACAACTTCGGCTTGATTGACCAACTCGGACTGCCCTACGTCGGTTCGGTCAAGTTGGACGAGCATCCCGACCTGATGCGGATTTCCAACCAGGACGCCCGTTGGCAGGCCGCCACCGAGCCGGGCCTGGAAGGCACCAAAAGCTGGCACACCCAACTGGTGGTCTATGGCAAGGAGCGCACGGTGGTGGTCACTTACAACGAGCACCTCTTTGCCAGCCAATGGGCGACGGTGCAAAACGACCTGGCCCGCGCGCTGAGCCAGTTGGCCCAAGTGCGGCAGAACCTCCAAGACCGTGCCGCAGGCTCGATTAAGGGAGGCACCCTGCCGAGCGTCGAATCGGTCCAGCGCAAGTGCGACCAGATTCTTCACCGTCAGCATCTGGGCCAGTTGCTCAAGACCACCGTCTCGCGGACGGCGGCGGGCGTGCTCCAATTGGCTTACGTGGCGGACCCAGCCGCGCAGCAACAGTTGGCCGATACGTATCTGGGCAAGACGCTGCTCATCACCGGTCATAAGGAATGGACCGACGCCCAGGTAATTCGCGCTTACCGGAGCCAATTTGTCATCGAGGAGATTTTCCACGAAATGAAGGACCGGCACATTGGCGCCTGGTGGCCACTGCACCACTGGACCGAGAGCAAGATCCAAGTCCATGGACTCTATCTGGACTATTGCGGGTACTGCTCCGAGCCCTGGTGTGGCGCCGCGCACGGCAGGCGGGCGTGCGCTTATCCATGGCCGGTCTGCTGGAGAAGTTGGGCCGGATTCAGGAGGTGATCAATGTTTACCCAGCCCGCCGCGCAGGCCGACCGGCCACGGAGCAGCCGGTGCTGACCAAGCGGGACGAAATCCAGGCAAAGCTGATGGAGATACTCGAACTGAGAGCCCCCAAATCGCCGTTTTAGGGCATAGAGGGGCCAGGTTGTAACCTGCTGGTTGACAACCAATTCCGAGGCACCCTTGAAATAACTCGTAAACTGGGGCTAGGCTCTGGCGGCCCGTTGGGCCGCCGAATCTGGACACTCCTGCCCAATTTTAGGACACGTCGCTCGCGCCTGATGCTTCCTTTCTTCCTTCCGGCGGAACTGGCACAATCCTTGCGGCCAACAGCCCAACTACCTTTATGAAGTTCGTGATCGAGATCGGAGACACCGAGAAACACCGCCTGGAATACAACTTCAACCAACTCCTCGGCACCCTGCTCGTGAAGGTGAACGAAAAACCGGTCAAGAAATCCCTCCGCCTGATCAACGAGCCGGCCCTGGAGGTCGACGTGTTCGTGGTGGGCGAACAGGAAAAGTCCACCGTTCGCATCGAGAGGCAGCGCAAACCGCTCGTCGGCCACCGGAGCCGGCTCTACGTCAACAACCGCCTGTTGAAGGTCTTCGAGGGGTAGTGCCTCAACCGTTGGGTGCAGCAAGACGGGTGCGTGTAGCGCCGTTTGCGCGAGCGCCCCGAGCGGGGATCTTTGTCGAGACCTTTGTCGCAATCCCGCTCAGCGGGATCGGATTGGCTGCGCTTCGACAAAGGCCGCGACAAAGGCCGCGACAAAGGTCTGGAGTCCGAGCGGTTTTGCCAGGCAGGCTGGGAGCCTGCCCCAGGCCTCACTCTACTTTCCTGGCGGCAAGCCGGAGCGGATGAACCGGGCCAGGTCGGTCTTGGACTTCCTCAAATCCGGCAGGTTGAGGTACATCATGTGCCCGGCGGTGTAGGTGTCCAGTGTGAGGTTGTCCAGCAGGGCGGGGTCCACGTTGAGGTGATTGAGCGTGTAGGCAATGTAAAAGATCGAGGCCGTGGGCTTGTCGTCCTCGTCCCGCAACTGGATCGTCCCGGCAGTGGCCGCATAGTTCAGGCGCTGGCCGCCGATGGTGGCCGTGTGCCGGGACTGGACCAGCTTCTCCTCCGGCTCCTTGCTCTTGGCCTTGTCCTTTGCGGGCTCCTTGCCGGGCTCGCGGGCGGGGGCGGGGGTTGCAGGCGCCGGGGCGTTGGTGGGGGAGGTCTCGGCGGCAACGAGCGTTGCCGCCAGCAAGCCGCTCGCCAGCCACGCCATGAGCAAGGTGCGCAGGTGCATGCCCCAGAACCTGCCATTGCTCCCGGGAAAGGCAACCCGAATCCCGCAGCACGACCGCGGCCGGGAGGGCCGTTGACAAAGCTGTAGCGCAGGTTTCCAAACCTGCTGTATCGCCGATTTCCAATCGGCAGGCCCTCGGCATGTCGAGCGCCCCCGGTTTGCGGACGGCCTGCGGGTTTGGAAACCCGCGACACAGCAGGTTTGGAAACCTGCGCTACGCTGGCGCCCCTGGCGCACAGGCGCGCCGAGCGACTTTGTCAATGGCCCCGGCTCTGCCGCGCCGCCGCGCCGGGACAGAGTTGCACCCAAGGGCCAAGTGAGGGAGAATAGCTCCGATACAAAGTTCCAACTGAAGATCGTATGAAACGAAGAAGCATTCCTCAAGACTGTGGGCAGCGTCGCCGGCGTGACGGCTTTGGGCGTTCCGCAGGTCTTCGCGCAAACGTCTGCCCAGGCCGTGTCGGGCCTGCCCCGGCGCGTCCTGGGCCGGACCGGGCAAAAACTCTCGGTGGTCGGCTTCCCCGGCCTGGCGCTCAACCAAGACGACCAGGAGAAAGGGACTGCCGCGCTCCACGACGCCTTCGAACGGGGGGTGAACTACTTCGACGTGGCCCCCGCGTATGGCGAGGCCCAGACCCGGATGGGGATCGGCCTCCAGGGGCTGGACCGCAGCCGCTATTTCCTGGCCTGCAAAACCAAGCAGCGCGACAAAGAAGGCGCCCGCAAGGAACTGGAGGATTCCCTGAGAAAGCTCAAGACCGATCACCTCGACCTCTACCAGTTGCACCACTTGGTCCAACCCGCCGCCGTGAAGCAGGCACTGGGCCCCGGCGGCGCCCTCGAGACCTTTCTCAAGGCCCGCGACGAGGGCAAGATCAAGCACATCGGCTTCTCCGCCCATACCACCAAGGCGGCCATCGAGGCCCTCAAGGGGTTCAAGTTCGACACCGTGATGTTCCCGATCAATTTCGTGGAGTTTTACACGCGCGGCTTCGGCCAGGAGGTGCTGGCCCTGGCCAACGAGCAGGGCGCGGCCGTGCTCGCCATCAAACCGCTCTCCTGGGGCGCATGGCCCAAAGCCGCCCAAAAGGATCGCCAGTGGTGGTACCGCACGGTCGAGGACCTCAAGGATGTCGAGCTGGCCATGCGCTTCACCCTCTCGCAGCCCGGCGTTGTGGCCGGCATCCCTCCCTCCTACTTCGACTTGCTCGACCGGACCATCGAGGGAGCCAAGCGCTTTACCCCGCTCGATGCCGACGCCGTCGCGCAGCTCAAAGCAATGGCGGCCAATCGCGATTCGATCTTCCTGGCCGAAGAAAAGCAGGTGGCCCTCAACCTCCCGCACTGGACGCCAGTTCATCCGCACAGCCCGCACGAGTGCGGGTGAAGGCGGGGGCGTCATTGCCCCCGGCTCACCGCGTAGCGGTGCCCGATGGTAGCCGTGGACTTCCAGTCCACGGACCCACCGCCCAAGCTCGACCGCGTCGCGTAGCGACGCCTGAAAACCGCGACGCTGTCAGGCGTCGCTACGCGACGCGTGACCATTCCCACGTCCTGAACCGTGGACCAAGGTCCACGGCTACCTTCACTGCGTCGCTACGCGACGCGTGACCATTCCCACGCCCTGAACCGTGGACCGAGAGGGCCGGGGTGAGGGGTCGCCCCCGCACTCCGTTTCCGGCTGCACTGGCCGGCTACCCCTCGCCCCTCGTTTCCGGTTGCTCCCGAAACGAGGTTTACTGGCCGCCCCTCCACTGCCTGAGCGGCTGCGGCTGTGCCTGGGCGGGGGCCACGAGCGCCCCGGCGAAGCCCGGGGCAGGGGCCAGATCATCGAGCCGCCAGCGCAACAGGGCCTCCGCGCCCCCGGGCAGGCCCAGCAGCCGGGCCGGTTCACCCGGCACAAAGGAGACCTCCACCAGTGCCAGGGACTGGGAGAGGCCCCGGCCGGTTGCCTTGAGCCAGGCCTCCTTCCGGGTCCAGAGATTGAAAAAGGCCGCCGGTTGCTGCTCCGCAGGCAGGGCCTGGAAGGCCGCGCTTTCGCGCGGTGAGAAAAAGCGCGCGACCAGCCGGCCGGCATCGGTCATGGGGCGGATTCGTTCCACATCGATGCCGACCGGTCCGCAGCGGGTCAGGGCGAGCAGGGCCAGGTCGGCCGAGTGCGTGAGATTGAAATGCCAGTTGGCGCGGGACCCGGCGCCCGCAAGGACCGGTTTGCCTTGCGGGCCGCAGCCAAACTGGAGCCCGGCCGGGTCCGCCTTGAGGCAAGAGCCCAGGATGGCGCGCAATTGTCCGCGCCCGGCGATGAAGCGATGGCGGTCGCGCTCGAAGCGGAAGCGGGCGGCCCGCTCGGCTTCAGCCGGGTCCAGGAGCGAGGCGGCATCTGCCAGGGCCGCCGGCGTCAGACCCAGCGAGAGCGACCAGACATGCACTTCCGATTCAGCGGTCTCATCCATAACTTGGCCGGACCATTGAACAATCGCCATCTCAGTGAAACCAGGCAAATCCGAAATCCGAAACTGGCAGAAAGATGGTTTCTTTTTATTTTCCTGCCATCCCATCTTTCTGCCAGTTCCGGTTTTCGGATTTCGGATTTGTCTGGAAACCTATGAGCGGTGGGCTAAGAATAGGGGCACTATGAATCCGCTATTCTTCAAAGAACTGAACGCTTATTTCGATCCGAATCGTGCTCGGCTGGGCCTCGGTTGCGGCAGGCAGGTCAGCCTCGTGGCCGGAGTTGAAACCGGCCAACTCGCCGGGACCTTCAAGACGCTGGAGGCCGTGGGCCAGTACGCCACGGAGTCCGGCGCCCGTTCCATCATGATTACCAACTACCTGTTAAACGGGCCCGGTCACGGGGAGAACTGCCGTATTGTCTTGCGGAACCCCAAGGAGGTGCGGCAGGTCCTGGGGGCGCTGGGCATCGTAGCGCCCACCATCAGCGCCCATTGCGCCGCCTACGCGCACCTGAGCGCAAAGTGGGGCCTGGAGTACGCCGAGAAATTCGTGCCGGCGCCCGTCCTGGCCAAAGGCGCGCAGTTCGTCGAGGACTGGTCGCAAGACTACATCCTGGGCCTGCTTGAGACGGGCGCCGCCGCCGGCATTCACATCTTCGGCTGGTTCTGGGGGCTGTGGGGCCACCCGGTCCTGCACAGCGGCTACCCGTGGTTCTTCGGCTGGGACGCCATGATGGCCCAGGGGTTGGAGCGGTTCCGGGACAAGACGGCGCCCATCCGCGCCCGGGCAAACAAGTTGGGCGCCTACCTGGCCCACGAAATCCACCCCGGCACCGGCGCCATCTGCTCCCGCGATTTCGGCCTGCTGTTGATGGCCACCGACTACGACCGCTGCCTGTGCGTCTGGGGCGACCCCAGCCACTGTTGGGCCGGGGAGAAATGGACCCAGCGGTTCACCAGCCCGTTTGTCGCCCCGCGCGTGGTCGGCAGCCATGCCAAGAATTTCAAGTGCCTCGACGGCGCCTCCACGCTCATGATCACCGAGGACTGGCCCCAGCGCGGACACCAGTTCTGCGGCCACGGCGAGGGCGAGGTCAACCTCCAAAGCTATGCCAAGATGCTCTTGGCCATCGGCGTCGGCGACCGCTTTTGCGCCATCAGTGGCGGCGACGTCATGCCGATCTTCAGCGAGGCCGAAGACAGCATCCTGCCCCTGACCGCCCCGGCGCCGCACCTGCTGGGCGCCTGCAGCGCCGGCATCAAATGGGTCAACGACCACCTGGCCGGCATGTCCCTGACCACCGCCACCTTCACCGACGGCATGGCCAAGGGCTAGCTGAGAGAAGACTTTGTCGCGACCTTTGTCGCAGCCTTTGTCGCATTGGCCCATTTTCGACAAAGGTGCCGACAAAGGTGCCGACAAAGGTTGAGACAAAGGTGCCGACAAAGGCTGCGACAAAGGTCCGGAATCAGATCTCTTGGGACAGGCTCTAGCTATAAATCGCGAGCTTCCACGGGCTGCGGTATTCACGTTCGTAGGAGACGCAATTCCTGACATCCTGCGGATTGGACACATCCACCCGCCCCGCGTCCCAATGGATGAGCTTGCCGGACTGCAAGGCGATATTGCCCAGGTGACAGACGATCGTGGTCTTGGAAGTGCTTCATGCTGCGCTGCCAGGTGCCGATTTGGACGACCCGGTTGAAGTGGCGGGCCGCGCCCAGCATCGCCTTGGCCTCGACCAGGCTGTGCGAGATCGGCTTCTCGCAATAGATGTCCTTGCCCGCCTCGCAGGCGGCGATGAAGGTCAGGGCGTGCCAATGGTCGGGCGTGCCGATAATGACCGCGTTGATGTCCTTTTGCTCGAGCAGTTGCCGGAAGTCCTTGAACTGCTTTGGCGCGGGCTGGCCCGCCTTGGTCACCTCGCCTGCCGCCCGCTCGGCGTGGCTCTGGTCCACGTCGCAAACGGCGGCCACGGGCTGGTTGAGCCCCAGGAAGTGGCGCATGTTCTCGCGGCCCATCGTGCCGCAGCCGATGAGGCCGAAGACGACCCTGTCATTGGCCCCCCCGCTCTGGGCCGCCAACTGGGGGCTCAGGGCCAGGCCCAGCCCGGCCGCGCCCGCGATGGCGCCTGATTGTTTGATGAATTGCCTGCGGCTTTGCAGGCCAGTGTGTTGGACAGTCGGTTCAATTACCATAGGCGACTAAGAATAGCTGAGAGTTCCCTTATTCGTCATTCGTCATTCGTCATTGGCCGCGCCGCAATCCAGACCCAACATTCCCACCGGAACACTCCGCACTCCGTCCACCCTCCGCAGTAGCACTGCTACGGAGGACGGGCATTCCGCACTCCGCATTCGGTCCATTCGTCATTCGTCATTCGTCATTCGTCATTTCGATCCCGCCTCACCCCGCCTTTCCATCGGCTCCGCAGAGCTTAATCCACTTTTCCACGACTTGGCCGATGGCGGGTTTGACGGCGCTCAGGGCCATGGGCACCCACGGGGTCTTGCCCGCCGCGTCCGCCTGGGCATAGGCAGCGCGGAAGGCCTGGCACAACTCGCTGGCGACATTGATCTTGGCCATGCCCAGCGCCACCGCCTTGCGCAGGTATTCGGGCTGCGTGCCGGAGCCGCCGTGCAGCACCAAGGGCACCCGGACCAGCTTGCGGATTTTCTCCAGGCGTTCAAAGTCAAAGACCGGCAGCCGGGTGTAGAGGCCGTGCGCGTTGCCGATGGATACCGCCAGGGCGTCCACCCCGGTCTCCTCCGCGTAGCGCGCCGCATCCGGCGGGTCCGTCAGCGTCGAGGTCGTGCCGCCTTCCACGCTCAGATCGTCAACTCGTCCGACACAGCCGATTTCCCCCTCGACCGTCACGCCGAAGCGGCGGGCGCGCTTGACCACCGCCTGGAGCGCTGCAACGTTCTCCGCGAACGGCCGCGTGGAATAGTCCAGCATCACCGACGTGTAGCCGGCCGTCAGGCACGTCTCCACCATCTCCGGCGAATCCCCGTGGTCGAGGTGTAAGGCGGCGAAAACATCGTACTTCTCGATGAGCGCCCTCGACAGCCGCGCCAGCGTGTCCGGCGAATTCAGCCCGAACTCCCCCGGGCCGCTCATCAGGATTACCGGCGCCTTCAGCCCTTGCGCCGCCTGGAGGACCGTCTCGGTGACTTCCGCGTTCCAGGCGCAAAAGGAAGGCACTGCGTAGCCGCCTTGCCAGGCGGCCTGCAACAACACGTGCATCGGTAGGAGCTTCATGCCGCCTTTATCCTGCGTGCCCGGGCGCCCGCCGTCAATGGCCGTGACTCGGGGCACTCCAATGCCGACGCGTGCCCCTGTCGCGGCCCGAGGGGCCGGCAGAGCCTAGCCCAGGGCTGAGGCCGCCAGGCCG
This sequence comes from uncultured bacterium, assembly GCA_963749495.1. Lineage (GTDB taxonomy): Bacteria > Verrucomicrobiota > Verrucomicrobiia > Limisphaerales > UBA8199 > CAVQND01. Next base: position 428,689 of record CAVVMW010000004.1, on the reverse strand, counting down.
ATGCCCTGGGTTGCGCCCCGGAACCGGATCCCGCGCCCTCAAGGGGCGCCAGAGGCCTCAATCCCACACATACCGCTCGTCGTATTCAATCTCATACCGGCGCAGAAAGGCCCGGAACTCGTCCTGGAAGGATACCTTCTTATGGTGCTCGCGCTGGTTCCGTATGTACCGGCGAAGCTCCTCCACACCCGATTGGCTGACGGAGAAGGCTCCGTAACCGCCCTGCCAATGAAACTGCGCAAACCGGGCGCCCCTCCCCCGCAGCCAATCATTGGAACTGGTCTTGAGTTTTCCGATGGCATCGCTGAGCGCGATCGTCCGGCCGAGGAGGAAAAGTGCGTGCACGTGCTCGGGCTCGGAGTTGATTTCGATCGGAATGCAAGCCAACCCGTTGAGCGTCCCGCCCAAATAGGCCTGCAGGTCCAGGCGGATATCATCGGTCAGGCAAGGTTCCCGGTGCTTCGTGGAGAAGATCAGGTGGGTGTAGATTTTGGCAAGCGATTGCGGCATAAGCTTTGGCTTCTGGCGCCCTGTCAGGGCGCGTGTGGTTTCGCCCACCGTTTACCCAGGGCATCGGCCTGACGGCCTCAGCCCTGGGCTAGGCTCTGGCGGCCCTTTGGGCCGGGAACAAAAGCCCGTTGCCCACCTGGAGGAGACTATATCCGTGGGGTGGGCAATCAAGCACCAACCAGCTCGGCACCGGGACGCTTCATGTTGAGCGTTACGCCTTGACCCTCCTCTCGAGGTTCGGTACGCTCCGCCGGCAGATGAGCACGACCGATCAACCGCTCCCACTTCCGTTTTCCACAGCCGCTTCTCCCGGCCCGGCAGGCCCCGCCCCGGGCGGGCAGAAAGGGGCCCCGACAGGCGGCAGGTGGTCCTGGATGCGATTGGCTTCCTCCGGCCGGCCTACGTGCCGTGGCACATCCGCCTGACGGCCGACTGCGCGGTGCGGCTCAAGCAGCACCTGGGCACCGAAGACCTGGAGGGCTTTTTCGGCAACCACATGTTCGACGTGCGCTGCAAGCTCCGCAGCTTCGAGCTGCTCGATGCCACCCGCGTGCGCGACCGCTACGGCGTGACGTGGGACCGCAGCATCGACAAGGACATCGGCACGCCTTTGTCCTGGCCGCTGCGTTCGCCGGGCGACCTGGACCATTACCGGTTGCCGGATGCCGGGGAGGACGGGCTTTACGCGGGCCTGGCCGAGCAACTGGCCGCGCACCAGGGCCTCTTCACGCGCTACAGCCTGGGCATGGCCCTGGTGGAGCGCGCCTGGGCTCTGCGCGGGATGGAGGACCTGTTCGTGGACATGCTGCAGCGCCCGGCGATGTTCGAGCGGTTGCTCGACGCCATCACCGAGCACGGGCTGGTCATGGTGCGCAAGGCCCTGGCCCTGGGCGTCGATTGCGTCCATTTCGGCGACGACTACGGCATGCAGACCGGCCTGGTCCTGGGAGCGCCCAACTGGCGCAAGTTCATCAAACCGCGGTTGGCCCGGCTCTTCGCCCCGGTGCGGGCCGCCGGCAAGCTCATCTCCTTGCACTCCTGCGGCAAGGTGCAGGAACTCTTCGACGACCTGGCCGAGATGGGCCTGAACTGCTTCAACCCGTTCCAGCCGGAAGTGATGGACGTCTTCCAGGAACTGCGCCGCCACCGGGGCAGACTCGCCTTCCATGGCGGGATGAGCATCCAGCAGACGCTGCCCTTTGGCAGCCCCGCCCAGGTGCGCGAGCAAACTCGCCGGCTCCTGGATGCCGGCAGCCAGGGCGGCTACATCTTTGCCCCGGCCCATGATGTGCCGCGCGACGTGCCCCCGGAGAACATCGTCGCCATGGTCGAGGTCCTCAAGGCGCAGCCGGGCGTCTAAGGGGCGTATCCGGACGCTGCCCCCGGAGTGCGCCCGTCCCCGGGCGCAGCAGCGACGGAGCAGGCGGCGCGCCAGAGCGCACGATGGATTGATGGACTGATAGATTGACCGCTGCCCGGGCTGCGGACGTCGCTGCGCCCGAGGACGGGCGCACTCCCATCGCGCCGCAGCCGATGGGGTCAGGTCCGTGACGTCACCAGCACGATCCCTTGGCCGGGGCGCAAGGCGTAGTGGAACGGCTGGTGGATGTAATCGAGCGGGTATTCGGGGGAAACGTCGCGCAGCGGGGCGCCCGACTGGGTGAACTGGCGGAGGTGCTCGGTGTAGAACTCCTGGTAATTGACCGGGTCCTTGTTGAGGATGAGCAGGGCCTCGTCCGGGTGCTTGACCGAGCCCTTCCACATCAGGAGCACGTTGGGGTTGGGCGAGTGCAGGAGTTGGGTGGGGCTCTCCTCCAGGAAGATGGGATAGGTCTTCTTGATGGCATTGACCTTGGCGATGTAGCCGCACAAATCGATGCCGGTGGTCTCCCAGTCGGCGGGCGTGGTCTTGACGACGTGCAGCGGTTTGGAGAAGCCGTACTCGAAACCGATGGGCATCATCAGCCCGGCCGAGAAGAGGGCGGCAAAGAGGTAGCGCTGTTTCATCGCGTTGAGGTTGCCGTTGCACTCGGCGCAGAGCCGGGCGGTGTCGTGGCTCTCGGGGAAGCTGATCGAGAGGGTCGTCTCGCGCAGGAGGTTGTACTGGGCCAGGAGCCACCAGTCCTGGAAGTTCCAGTATTTGGAGCTGTTGAACACGTAATTGAAGCCGGCGCGGGCCGTCTCCCGGGTCTGGTCGGCGGTGCAGCCCAGCGTCTCGGCCACGAAACAGAGGTCGGTGCGGCGCGGCCGCACGTCGTGGAAGAGCCGCCTCCAGAACCGCCGCGGCACCTTGTAGGCGGCGTCGCACCGGAACCCCTCGAATCCCAGCCCCACCAAATGTTCCACGATGCGCAGGCAGTAGCGGTAGAGGCCCTCCGGGTCGGGGGTGTGCTCGTGATCGAACTGGGCCAGGTCTTTCCAGACCACCTTCTTGTGATCGTGAGTGCAGAAGGCGTTGGCGACCCGCCCATCCCGCTCGCGCAGGAACCACTCCGGGTGCTCCCGCGTGACCGGCGCATCGATCGCGCAGTGGTTGATGACCAGGTCGATCATGACCTTGAGCCCCGCCGCACGGGCCTCGTCCATCATCCGGCGAAACTGCTCCTGGGGCGGCGCCGCGCTCTCCGCCTCCAGCAGGGCGGCATTGAACCTGAAGTAATCGGCTATCGAGTACAAACTCCGGGACGCGCCCACGTGCTGTATCGGGTTGAAAAACACCCAGTTGAAGCCCATCCCGGCCGCGCGCCGCAAATGCGGGCTCCATTTCATGAAGGGACCCACCAGCAAAGGAAATACGTTGTAAAGAACCACGAACTTACTTCGCCCATCCGCGCCTCACAATCAAGCCCCCGCGCGGGAGCAGTTCCCCCACCTTGCGGCGGGGTTTTGTGCCAATGGAGAGAAGCTAGGGAACCACGGAACACACGGAATACACGGAAAGGGGCCTTTTTCCGTGTGTTCCGTGTATTCCGTGGTTTAAGATTTGCTTTAGGCGAGGATTTGGGCGGGTCGCGAACTGCTTGCCAAATGGCGCAGGTCAACTAATCTGAGAGCTATGAAATTACCCAACGGATTGGAAAAGGCACTAAACGAACAAATCAATCTCGAGTTGGCGGCCGCCTACGCCTACTTCGGGATGGCGGCTTATTTCGAGCAGACTCCCTTCAGCGGCTTTGCAAAGTGGATGAAGCTGCAGACCGACGAGGAACTGGTTCACGCGCGCAAGTTTTTCGATTACATCGCGGAACGGAACGGACGGGTGACGCTCAAGGGCCTGGGCGAGCCCAAGTGCGATTACAAATCGCCGCTGGAGGCCTTCCAGGCCAGCCTGGCCCACGAACGGAAGGTCTCCGCCGCCATCTGCGGCCTCTATGAACTGGCCCAGGCAGAGAAGGATTACCCCACGCTCTCGCTCCTGAAATGGTTCCTGGACGAGCAGGTCGAGGAGGAGAAGACCGTCAGCGATTTCGTCGCCCAGCTCGAGCTGGTGGGACAAAACCACAACGGCCTCTACCAGATCGATAAGCTGGCCGGCAAACGGGGGGAGAAGGAATAGAGGGCGGAGGCCGCATCCCGACACTGCCCCCGTTTGGCAGGGCGCACGAGTTTGTAGCGCAGGTTTCCCAACCTGCTTCAATTTCAGGGCTTTTCACCGGGAGGTTGCAGCGCGCAAGGCGAGGGCGGCGCGCACCTCTCGCACGACGCTGGCCCAGTCCCCGGGGACAGGCTGGCGGAAGAGGCGGAGACTGGGGTACCAGGGACTGTCGTTTCGGCCGAGGAGCCAGCGCCAATCGGGCGCGCACGGGAGCAGCAACCACGCGGGCTGCGCCAGCGCCCCCGCAAGATGAACCGTGCTGGTGTTAACCGAGATAATGAGATCGAGCTGCTTCATGAGCACCGCGGTATCTCCGAAATCGTGGATCAGCTTCTGCAAGTCAATCAGCTTGTCGAACGGAGGCCCGGGTAGCGGGGCGTCCGGAGGCGCGCCGACCTGGAGGCTGTAGCACGCCACCCCCGGCACCGCCAGCAGCGGTTCGAGCAACTCGACCGGGAGCGAACGATGGCGATCGTTCTTGTGCTGGGGATTTCCCCGCCAGACCAGTCCGACCTTTAGGAGTCGGCCTTGCGCATCGGAGAGCGGGGGCAGCCGCTCCTGGCGCCCTCGAGGCGGCCGCAAGTAAGGTGTTCTGGTGGGAATCGTATCCAGCGAGAGATGGAGGAGGTGGGGCAGGCTCAGGAGCGGGCTGTGCCAGTCAAAGGCGGGGTGTTCGGGAGCAGACGCTGCGCCTTCCTTCGCCCCGGAGGCTTCGGGGAGGGTCTCGCCGCGGCAAATGACCCGTTCGACTCCCTCCACCGACTCGAGGAGAGCCGCCAGCGCTGGGGGGCATTCGAGCACCACGTGCGCGCCGCGCGCAGCCAGCGCGGTTACGAGGCGGACGAACTGGATGGCGTCGCCGGCGCCTTGCTCGGCGTGAACCAGCAACCTCCGGCCCCGCGGGTCTTGGCCGCGCCAGGCCGGAAACGGGAACTGCCGAGGCGCGCAGCGGGCCCGGCGCAAGCGCCACTCGTATTCTTCGAACCCGCGCGCAAAATCGCCTTGAAGCAAGAGCGCAAAGGCGAGGTCACAATGCGCCTCGGCGAAATCGGGACGCAATTGGATGGCCCGGCGCAGGGAGTTGGCGGCCTCCGCCGGGCGGCCGATTTCGCGCCAGGCGTTGGCCAGGTTGAGATGGATTTCCGCGTCGGCGGGTGAGCGGCGCAGGGCTTCTTGAAAACAGGCGATGGCCTGGCGGTGGTCAAGCTGGGCGCGCAAGGCATTGCCCAGGTTATTCAACACATTGGGGGCGCCGGGCTTGAGCCGCAGGGCCTGGTGGAAACAGTCCAGGGCCTCCTGGATTCGTCCGGCGTGGTGACAGGCCGCCCCAAGGTTGCCCCACGCCATGGCGAAATCGGGCCGGATGCGCACGGCCTGGTGGTAGCAGCCGATGGCCTCCTGGAGCTGGCCCATCTCCTGGAACAACAGGCCGAGATTGAAGGCGGCCTCGACGAAGCCGGGAAATAGTTGGAGCGCCTCCACGTAGCAGCGGGCGGCATCGGGCTGGCGGCCCAGGGCCTGCCATCGCCGGGCCTGATCGAAACGCGCCTGTGCTTCGCGGGGTGTGCCAGCCATAAATCCGGCTCAACGGCGGCAGGCGCAGGGCGCGCCAAGCACCGTCGTCAGGGAGTCCAGGCGGGTCTTTCTGGTCGTTCTCAGCCGCTTTCTTGCCATTTCGTGCAGCGCCAGTGTGCCTGAGCCGGGAGCCGATGCAAGGCTGGAGTCGGAACCACAAGCCAGAGGTTGGCAAGTAAGTTGCTCAGAGGAGATGTCTCAACGACACACTCGAATGCACTATGCCGGTTACTACATCAACCTGGACGGCAATTTGGGCCGCAGGCAGGAGTTGGAGCGGCAGCTTGCAGCCTGCAACCTGCAGCAGAATTACAGGCGCCACTCCGCTTCCCTGGGCAATGCGCTCAACCTGAAGGCGCCCTCGCTCAGGCCCGGGGCCGTGGGGTGCTTCACTTCCCACTACTTGCTGCTCCTGGCCCGATGTTTCTTCGAAGCCGGGGACCTCGAAACCGCCAAAATCACCTACGGTCGTGTCCTGGAGCTCGATCCGATGCAGGAAATGGCCCGGGAAAATCTTAGCTTTCTGGACGCGACAGTTGCCAGAATCGCGTGCGGGTCATAAGATTAGAAGGATGGGGACCGGCCTGGCTGGATGAACCGGCGGGCCGGCAGACCGGCGTGTTTCGGACAAACGTGCACGAGCTATCGATTATGCAGAGCGCCTTGAGCATGGCCCTCGACCAGGCCACGCAGGCCGGCGCCCATCGGGTGCTTGTGATTCGCCTGCGCATTGGCGCCCTCAGCGGGGTGGTGCCCGACGCGTTGCAGTTCGCCTTCGAGGTCCTGGCGCCCGGGACCCTGGCCGAAAAGGCGGAGTTGGCCATCGAGTGCGTGCCGGCCCGGTTCTGGTGCGCCGCCTGCTCGCGCGAGTTCGTGTCCGAGGATCTGTTTGCGGATTGTCCCGCCTGCCACAGGCCCAGCGGGGAACTCCGCGCCGGTCGTGAGATGGAAGTGGCCTCGATGGAGATTGACTGATGTGCGAAGAGTGCGGATGCGGATTGCCCACGGAAGAGCCGATCGGGATTAGCGCCCACCACGGCGAACACGAGCATGAACACGAGCATGGCCCGGGCCAGCACCATGGCGACGCCCACGCTCACGCGCACGTTCATCCCCATTCCCACGAGGCAGCCGGCCACGATCACGACCACGGCCACGATCACGACCCAGGCCACGACCACAGCCATGCTCACGAGCACCCGGAGGCCGCCGAGGCGCGCCGCACCGTCGAGGTGCGGCGGGCGATCCTGGAAAGGAACGACCGGCTGGCCGAACGGAACCGGGGCTTTTTCCTCGCGCGCGGCCTCTGGGTCCTGAATGTCCTTTCCGCGCCCGGCTCGGGCAAGACCACGTTTCTGCGGGAGACGGTGCGGGCGCTTGGCCCCCGGCTCAAGGCGGGCATCATCGTGGGCGACCTGGCGACGGACAACGATGCGCAGCGGCTGCGGGAATCCGGGGCGCCGGTCGTGCAGATCACCACCGGCACCGTTTGTCACCTGGAAGCCGAGATGGTGGCGCGGGCCGTGCAGAAACTCGACCTCGACGGCCTCAACTTGCTGATCATCGAGAACGTCGGCAACCTGGTTTGCCCCGCTGCCTACGACCTGGGCGAAGACCTGCGCGTGGTCCTGCTCTCCGTCACCGAAGGCGAAGACAAACCGTTGAAGTATCCGCCCCTGTTCCAGGGCGCGGACGTGGTGGTCATCAGCAAGACCGACCTGGCGGGGGCGTGCGGCTACGACCGGGAGCTGGCGCTGGCCAACCTGCGGCGTGTGGCGGCGCGGGCGCGCGTGTTCGAGACCTCCGCCCGCACCGGCCAGGGCCTGGAGGCCTGGCGCGACTTCCTCCTTGAGCAAGTAAAGGCTAAAGGCTAAAGGCTAAAGGCTGAAGGACGGAGGCAAAGCTCTGCGTGGTTCATTCAAAGACGCGCCTCGGCACGTGCATGTCCCGGAGGGACATCTGACAATAGCCCGGCGTTTCAACGCCGGGGAGGCTACGAAAGGGACCCTCGTCCCGAAGGGACGGCTGAGAATGCTCCTTGCTTTCAGCCGTCCCTTCGGGACGGACCTGCTCCCTGTGTCCGCTCACCCGGCGTTGAAACGCCGGGCTATTATCATGCGTCCCTCCGGGACGAGCGTGAAATCCTGGTGACATCGGACCCGGGCCTCCGCTCGCAAGCTCCCTCCAGCCCAGGCTGTCGCATTTCGGGGACCGGCCCACCCCGGGGGCAGTGCCGGGAAGCGCCCCTGACGAGTTGCTTTCGTACTTTAGCCTTCAGCCTTTAGCCTTTAGCCTTGGTCCTGGCCTTTAGCCCTGCTCCTCCGGCTCCAAGAGCGTGGGGCGGCCGGCATCGGAGCAGATGCCGCGTTTGGAGGCGGCAATGAAATCGAGCATGGCCATCGCGGGCGCGTCCCAAGACTGCTGGCGGGCTTGCGCCATGGCCGCCTGGACACTCAGCCCGGAGCGGAACAGCAGATGATAGAGCTGTTTCAATTCCAGGCGTTGGGCCAGGGAGAAGCCGGCGCGGCGCAGGCCGACGGTGTTGAGGCCGCAGAGGCCGTTGGCGCCGCGCGCGATGACGTAAGGCGGCAGGTCCTTGCTGACGGCCGAGCCGCCTTGCATCAGGGCGAGCGCGCCGATGCGCACGAACTGGTGTACCAGGCAGTTGCCGGAAATGAACGCGCGGTCCCCCACGCTCACGTGCCCCGCCAACAGGGCGCCCCCGGCCAGGATGACGTAATCTCCGAACACAACGTTGTGGGCCACGTGGCTGTGCTGCATGAGATAGTTGTGCGAACCGATGATCGTGGCCTCGCCCGCGTGGTTCGAGCGGTGCACGGTGACGTGTTCGCGGAAGACATTATGGTCGCCGATCCTCAGGGCGGTCGGTTCGCCCTGGTACTTCAGGTCCTGCGGGGACTCGCCGATGACGCAGCCGGCAAAGAAGCGGTTATGGGCGCCGATGCTCGTCTGGCCGGTCAGATATACGTGCGGGCCGATGTCGCACTCGGGGCCGATCTGGACGCCTGCATCAATCACGGCGTAAGGCCCGACCCGGACCGTCGGGTCCAGCTTGGCCTCCGGGTGCACAATGGCACTGGCATGAATCACCCGGAAAGGGTGCGGCATGCGCGGCGGTTGCCAAGACAAAAAGCGGCGTCGAGAAGGGAAAGGGACGCGAGGGACCAATGACGAATGACGAATGACGAATGACGAAAGGGACGGGCCATTCGTCATTCGTCATTCGTCATTCGTCATTCGTCATTCGTCATTCGTCATTCTCACCCCGTCGCCAGGTTGCTCTCGAGGAGGGACGAGCGCGGGCGCTGGAGGGGCGCGGCGGGCGTTTCGGGGGTTTCCCAGATTCTGATCGGTTCGTAGAAGGTGTCGCGCTGCACCGGGGTGCAGCCGGCCTCGCGGATGGCCTGGACCATCTCGGCTTCGGTCTGCGCCTGGGGCGTGTTGGCGCCGGCCATGTGGAAGATGTGTTCTTCGAGGATGGTGCCGTGGAGGTCATCGGCGCCGAAGCTCAGGGCCAGTTGGGCCAGCTTGAGGCCCAGGCCGACCCAGTAAGCGGTGAGATGGGGGAAGTTGTCGAGATAGACGCGGCTCACGGCCAGTGTGCGCAGCATGTCGAACCCCGTGGGCGGGTGGCGCACGGGCAGGTCGTTGTTTCCGGGTTGATAGGGCAGGGGCACGAAACCGACGAATCCGTGCGTTTCGTCCTGGAGGGCGCGCAATTGGCGCAAGTGGTCCACACGGTCGGCCGTGGACTCGATATGGCCATAGAGCATGGTGCAGGTGCTGCGCCCGCCCAGGCGATGCCAGGTCCGGTGCACGTCCAGGTATTCCTCGGCCGATTCCTTGCCCCGGGCAATGGCCGAGCGGACCTCCTTGCGGAAGATCTCGGCGCCGCCGCCAGTGAGCGAGTCCAGGCCGGCGGCCTTCAACTCGAGGAGAGTCTGGGTGACCGATTTTTTGGCCAGCCAGGCCAGGTGCAGGACCTCGATGGCAGTGAAGGCCTTTAACTGGAGGCGGCCATCCACCGCCCTCAAGGCCCGGAGCATGTCCGTGTAGTAGCTGAAGGGCAGGCTCGGGTGCAGCCCCCCCACGATGTGCAGTTCGGTGATGCCCCACCCGAGGGCCTCGCGCGCCTTGCCGGCCATCTCCTCGATGCTCAACTGGAAGCCGTCGGCGTCGCGCTTCTTGCGCGCGAAGGAGCAGAACCGGCAGCTCAGGATGCAGTAATTCGAGTAGTTGAGGTAACGGTTGAGGATATAGCTGGCGCGCCGCCCCACTTGGCGCTGCCGGGCCAGGTCCGCAATGGCCCCTAGCGAGTGCAGATCCCGGCTCTCGAAAAGCCGCAAGGCCTCCGCCTCGGAAATCCGTTCGCCGGCGGCGACCTTCTCATAGAGGTCGCGCAATTCGCCGCGCTGGACGAAAGAATGCACGAATTACCCTTAGCAGAACCCGGGCAATTGGGCAATCCGTTGTAAAAGGCTTGATACGGCAAGGCGGTGGATGGAAGAATGACTCCACGATGAACACGCTCCACGCGGCCGCCAGGCAATTGGCGCCCAAGAGCGGGCTGCTGCAAGCGGCTCGAACGCCCCCCGCCCCGGCCTGTGACCTGCATCCCGCACCCCGCGCTAAGGCGGCCCTGCTGCTGGTGGCCGCGTGGGGCATGCTCGCACTGCCCTGCCCGGCCGCGGCGCAGGACCAATCTGCCGTGGCGCTGCCGCCGGGCGTCAAGGCGGTGTGGGACGCGGCCAAGGCCAGGCGCGAGACCACCCCAACCCGCGAACGCCTGTGCATCAACGGGCTTTGGCGCTGGCAGCCGGCGGCCGAGAACGCCCTCGATGTGCCGGCTGCGGCTTGGGGTTATTGCAAAGTCCCCGCTTGTTGGCCTGGCAGCGAGGACTACTTGCAGAGCGATTACCAGAGGCTCTACCCGCACCCAAGCTGGAAGGACATGAGCCTGCGCGAGGTCCGCAGCGCTTGGTACGAACGCACCATCACCATTCCCCACGATTGGACCGGCCGGCGCATCCTCCTGGACGTGGAGTACCTCAATTCCTACGCGGCAATCTATGTTGACGGCCGGGCGGTGGGCCAACTCCGCTTCCCCGCCGGCCAGGTGGACCTCTCCGCGGCGGTCCGCCCGGGCGCCAAGCACGTCCTGAGCCTGCTGGTCGTGGCGATGCCGCTCAAGGCCCTGATGGAGTCCTACAACGATACCAACACTGCCAAACAGCGGAAGGGCAGGGTCGAACGCCGCGGCTTGTGCGGCAACCTCTGGCTGGTGAGCGAACCGCCCGGGGCGCGGCTCGAACTCGGTCCGGCTCCAGACCTCGTTCCGCCAGGGCCGGGTCACCTTCGAGGCGGGCCTGGCGGGGCTCTCGGCCGATAGGCAGTATAAGTTGCGCGCCCGGATCAGCGACACGGCGAACCCCGTGGCGGAGTTCACCGGCCCGGCGTTTTCCGCCCTCGGCCTCACAAACGGCCGCACGGCGTTCACAGCGTCCTGGAAGCCCCCCAAGTTATGGGACATCCACACGCCCGAGAACCAATATGACGCCGAGGTGTCGCTCCTGGACGCGGACGGCCAGGCGGTGGACACGGCGGCACCGGTGCGGTTCGGGTTCCGGGAGTTCTGGATAGAGGGCCGTGATTTCTACCTGAACGGCACCCGGTTGTACCTGTCGTTGGTGCCGCTGGACAACGCGCAGGTGGGGGCCGCGTTGGCGACCTACGCGGGGGCCAGGGAGAGTCTCCTGCGCCTCAAGAGTTTCGGCATCAACTTCGTGTACACCCACAACTACGGCTGCGAACCCGGCGCGCACCTGAGCTTCGCCGAGATCCTGCGCGCGGCCGATGACACGGGGATGCTGGTGGCGCTGTCGCAGCCGCACTTCAGCGCCTACGACTGGAAGACGCCGGACGCCGACCAGACCAACGGTTACGCGGCCCACGCGGCGTTTTACACGCGTGTGGCCGGCAGCCATCCGTCGGTCGTCGCCTACGCGATGAGCCACAACGCCACCGGTTACAACGAGGACACGAACCCCCTGATGATGGACGGGTTGAGCAATCCTCGAGACCCGTGGGCCGACCGCAACGCCACGCTCGCGTTGCGCTGCGAGGCCATCGTCAAGCGCCTGGACCCGGCGCGAATCGTCTATCACCACTCGTCGGGCGACCTCAGCGCGATGTACACCCTCAATTTCTACCCGAATTTTGTCCCCATCCAGGAGTTGGACGACTGGTTCGAGCACTGGTCCAGCGCGGGGGACAAACCGCTGCTCCTGGTCGAATACGGGGCGCCCTTTGGGTGGGACTGGGCCATGTACCGGGGCTGGTACAACGGCCAGCGCGAGTTCGGCAGCGCGCCCGTGCCGTGGGAGTACTGCCTGGCAGAATGGAACGCCCAATTCCTGGGCGATGCGGCCTACCGCATCAGCGAGCGGGAAAAACGCAACCTGCGGTGGGAAGCCCAGCAGTTCCGCCAGGGACGCACTTGGCATCGCTGGGATTATCCGACCCCGGTGGGCGACGTGCGCCTGGACGAGATGCAGCCTGTCCAGGCCGCCTACACGACCGACAACTGGCGCGCCTTTCGCACCTGGGGCCTCTCGGGCAACTCGCCCTGGGAGCACGACCGCTTCTGGAAATTGCGCGACGGCTTCCAACACCGCCCCCAGGCACTGCCCGTGGACTGGGACAAGCTCCAGCAGCCGGGCTACAGCCCGGACTTCATCGACCACACGTACGCCCGCTTCGACATGGCCTACGAGCGGTCCGACTGGGTCGCCACGCCCACCGCCCAGTCCTTGCTCCGCAACAACCTGCCCCTGCTGGCCTGGCTCGCAGGCAAGCCGGAGCATTTCACCACCAAGGACCATACGTTCTACGCCGGCGAAACGATCGAAAAGCAGCTCATCGTGATCAATAACTCGCGGGTGACCGTCACCGGCGAGGCCTCGTGGTCGGCAGACGTGGCCCCGGCGGCCGGGGGCGTCAGGCAGTTGGTCATACCGACCGGCGACCAGGCCCGCGTGCCGGTGCGAACTCGAGCTGCCTGCCGGCCTGGCGCCGGGCAATTACCGGATCACCGCCCGCTTCAAGTCCAGCGCCGGCGAGGGCCAGGAAGACTCGTTTGCACTGCAGGTCATCCCGCGTTGCGCGCCGCCCAGGCCGCTCTCGAAGATCGCCCTGTTCGACCCGCCCGGCCAGACGGCCAAATGGCTGGCCGGGCTGGGTGTCGCCTGCCAGCCGGTTAATGCCGCCACGGATCTCTCCGGCTTCGACGTGCTGCTCATCGGCAAGGGCGCCCTGACGGTGGATGGCGCTGCGCCCTCGCTCAAGCGGGTGCCCGATGGACTGAAGGTGGTCGTGTTCGAGCAGACGGCCCAGGTCCTCGAGCGCCGCCTCGGCTTCAGGGTGGAAGAATACGGCCTGCGCCAGGTCTGGCCGCGCGTGCCGGACAGCCCGCTGCTGGCCGGCCTCAAGACGGAGGATCTTCACGACTGGCGCGGCGCTTCCACCCTGCTGCCGCCCACGATGGCCTATACCTTGAGTCCGCGCTACAACGGCGCGCCCGCCGTGCGCTGGTGCGGGCTGGAGGTCACCCGGCTGTGGCGCTGCGGCAACTGGGGCAACGTGGCCTCAGTGCTCATCGAGAAGCCGCCCCGCGGCGACTTCCTGCCCATCCTCGACGGCGGCTACGCCCTCCAGTACAGCCCGCTGCTCGAATACCGGGAAGGCCGCGGACTGGTCCTCTTCTGCCAGATGGATGTGAGCGGGCGCACCGAGAGCGACCCTGCGGCCGAAACGTTGGCAGCCAACATCCTCCGGTATGTGGATGGCTGGCGCCCGAGTCCCCGGCGCACTGCGGTGTATGCCGGCGACCCCGCCGGCCTGGCCTGGCTGGCGGCCTGCGGCGTCCAGGCGGGGGCAGTCAACGGTGACCCGCCCGCGGCGGATCAGGTCCTGGTGGTAGGACCGGGCGGGGGCCGTTCGCTGCAGGCCCCGGCCACCGCTGCGTGGGTCAAGGCGGGAGGCCGCGTTCTGGCCCTCGGCTTGGACCAGGCGGAGGCCAACTCGTTCCTGCCAACAAAGGTGACAATGCAGCCCGCGGAGCATATCGCCGCCTGGTTCCCCCCGTTGGGCGCCCAGTCGCTGCTGGCCGGGGTCGCGCCGGCAGATGTTCACAACCGCGACCCGCGCACGCTGCCCTTGGTGAGGGCAGGCGCGACGGTTTGTGGCGACGGGGTGTTGGCCTCCACGGGCAACGTGGTCTTCTGCCAACTCCCGCCATTCCAGGTGAGCAAGGCGATGGGGGCGCTCAGCTCCGTCGAGGTAGCCCAGGACGGCGCCGGCCAGCCCAGCAAGAGCGCCTTGGTCCGGATGGGCAGCCTGGCCTATGCCCAATTCGGGCAGAAGCTGCCGGCGGGCGCCCCCGGCAAGACTTACACCTTCGCCGCCCGCGTCAAGCCCATCGGCGGGCCCGCCATGGTGCGCCTGGAGGTCGAGCGCGCGGGCGACCCCTGGGATCGGGTGGCGCGCGGACCCGACATCACCGTCAGGCCGGGCGATTGGACGGAGCTGGAAATGACGTTCACGGTGGACAGGGCCTATCCCGAAGGCTGGCAGGCCTACCTGAACGGCTCTGGTGAAGGCACTAGGTTTGAGGTCTCCCAAGTGCGGCTCTACGAGGGCGCTTACGTCCCGAGCGGTGACTCCGCCTCCGCCGCGACCGCCTCACCGGGCCGCAACCTGTTCAAGAACGCCAACTTCGAGGCTGGCCTGGCATCGTGGTTCTTCACCCACGGGCCGGAGCAATTCAACTTGCGCCGCACCTTCGGGCGGACCTCCTTCGCGGTGAGCCGGTTGCTGGGCAACCTGGGCGTGTCCGGGGCGACGCCGCTCCTGGAGCGGTTCGGCGAGCCGGTGGGCGCCTCCACGGGCGCGTCGCTCGTCAAGAATGGGGATTTCAGCGCCCAGGCCGGCGGCGACGGTGTGGCCGACGGATGGGAATTCGGCTCGAGTGTCAAAGGCGCCGTCTGCGCGCGCGAGCCGCTGGACGGCCCGGGAGGCGGCTGGGCCCAGCGCATCGAGGTCCCGCCCGTCGCCCCCGGCGCCAAGCCGCCGGAAGTCATGATCGCCCAGCACGATCTGCCCATCACCGGCGCCCAGTGGTATCGATTGTCCCTGCGAACTCGAGCCGAGGGTCTGACCTCGAGGAACATCTCCTGGACCGTGCAGAACACTGCCAACTGGCAGGCGCTCTTCGACTACCAGAACTTCGCGCCCAAGGCGCAATGGCAGACGAATTCGGTCGTTCTCCAAGCCAAGGACACGGCGGCCAAGGGCGCCAAGTTCCAGATCTGGTTTACAGGGACCGGCAAACTCTGGCTCGCCGATGTGCGCCTCGAGCCAATCCAGGACCCAACAACCGGCCGCTGGCTCGACGGCCTCTACCTTACCCGGCCCACGGAGTGGGATGACCCCTACCGCTTCTTCGGGTGGTGAGCGGCGGTGTAAGACAGAATTCTTATTGGAGCTCCAGGTCGCAGCTCTCAGAGCTCGATCTGGGCCTTCGATCCTTCGTTTCCTTCGTTTCCTTCTGTTCTTTTCCTTCTTCCCGCCGGCTGGGCACAGGAACAGAACAGAAGGAAACGAAGGAAACGAAGAGGCGGCCTGAGGCGGCGGCACCGATCGGGTCCGTGCCAGGGCGTATCTGGATTGCTAGTCAGCCGCGACGCCCGGTCCTCCAAACCGCGACGATAGTCGCAGGCCGGCTCACGCTTGCCTGGAGCGCGGTTGTCGGGCAGAAGTATCTGGTGCAATACACGACCGATTTGGGGGGGACCGGCTGGATTAGCTTGAATGCCGCCGCCCTGGCCACCAACACGACCATGACTGCCTCGGATCCTATTGTGTCACCGGGGCATCGTTTTTATCGCGTGGTGCTGGTGCAGTGACCTTGCCGACAGTTCAGGCCGCAAGGAACAGTGCCGCCGGATGGGAGCGGCTGCGGGACAAAATAGGAAGCGGGTGGCTAGGCCGCTGCCAGTTGGCGGACGTGGCTGACGTCGCGCGCGGTGACCGCCCGCAGTTGCGAAGGCAAGACCGTCGCCACCGCCAGGGTCTTGCCCGTGAGCGTGATGAACTCGACCTCGTAGGCCGCGCCGCCGTGAGCCTGTCTGCGTGCGCCATTGTCTTGCGCAGGGCCGCAACCGCCAGCTTGGCCTGCGCTTCGGTTTTGACGTGCGGATTGATTTTGAGAACCGCGGTCATGTTGCGGGCGGCTAGCGGCACCGCTTCGGCCCCTTCAGGCGTAGAGGAGACGCCCTTTGGGTTCGGGAACGCTCTGGCCATCCTCTTTGGCAGTCTTGATCCAAAAAATGATGGCGTCCTCCGCGTTCTTGATGGCCTCAGCGCGCGTTTTCCCGTGGGCCATGCAACCGGGCAGCTCTGGCACGTCCACGATGAAAGCGCTGTCCTCTCCGCTCCACCAGAGAATCATTTCGTAATTGTTGTTTTTCTTCATAGCAGTTTGTACAAGGCCAGGATTTTGCGGACTTGCCGAACCTGATAGGTCTTGGCCCTAGACCCTTCACGCTGGAGGTTAATACGCTCCAAGACGCCGGGCCGGGTAAAGATATGATGGCTGCCGGAGATCCGCACCCGAAAACCCTTCGCTTCGAACAGGCGGGTTATTTCCTCGAAGGGGACGGCCGCCTCCTCACAGGTTGATGGAGTCTTCGTTGTGCTGGCGGAACTAATTGCGGAGGGCTGGATTCAAGGCTTGGCGGCGGGAGCGCGTTTAGTTCTGTAGGGCGAAGGGGATTCGGCGAGGTGGCCACTCCGCGTCCCTGCCTCCGGCTCGAGGACCACGCGAACCCTCGCGCTCAAGGCCTTGGCCACGCGGCGGAGCATACTCAGGGAATGGCCTTCGTAAGAGGGCGATTCGAGCCGGCTGATCTGCTGCTGGGAGGTCTTGAGTTTGCGCGCGAGGTCTTTTTGGGAAAGGCCGGCCCTTTCGCGAAGCGCCGCAATCTGCAGAGCCACGTCCCAGGCCTCACCGGCCCGTTTGAACCGCTCCGCAAAATCCGGGTCGAGGAGTTGCTCTTCCAGAAAAACATCAAAGTTCGTCTTGCTCATAACTCATTGCTTAGTAGAACTCTACAGTGAAGTCCGTGGAGAGTCAACATCAATATTGATGTTCCTGGAAATCATGCCCCAGTCCCATAAGTCCCGGGGAGTTGTTTACGCTGGAATGCACCCGTTTGCAGCAAAAAAATGGGGCTGCACGTTGTCGCGATGGTGTCCTCCATGAATCCGAGGAGACCCGCAGCCATGTAGCGGTCCGCGCTGCCGAGGATGGCGAAGTCAATCAGGCCGCCCACGCCCTCCAGGGCCGAGCGCCGGGCCGCCCTGGGTCCACGGGTGCGGGACAAAATAGTTACCATTAGACCTGTTCATTTCCGCGTATTCCGCGTATTCCGCGGTTCATTCTTCTTCGGAGCTTTGCTAGCCTCGCCGGCCATGAAAAGTTGGCATCTGAGGGCGACCGCAGAATACGCGGAATACGCGGAAGAACGACGCCTTTGGCGTCCAGCGTCCGCACCGCCGGTTCCATCGTGTACCCGAAGAATTCTGTCGTGCGCTCCGGATCAACCGGGCGGCGAATCGGCGGTTGACGACAGAGCTCCAGTTGCAGAACACTCCGAGCAAGTGCGCAAACCTGAACCGTGAACCCTGAACCCTGAACCCTGAACCCTGAACCGTGAAAACTGAGGCGGCACTTTCTGCCCGGAACACGACAATGAAACCCAAGGCCGATCTTGTGTTCTCCGCAAAACCATCTTGGGCGCGGATTGGAGGCGCTGTGCTGCTCGGGGCGTCCCTGGCTGCCTCGGGACACTCGAAGCCGCTGACCTTGCCGCCGGCCAAACGGCCGGCGTGGCTTCAAAGCGACGGCATCGTTATGGCGGGCAGTTGGGAACCGCTCTTGTTTCGTGTGCGCCGCGACGGGGCCAACGGCTACGAGCCGGCCCCGGATCAACTGGCCGCGTACGCCCGCGAACACAGCCCGGAAATGGTTGCTCAACTCAACGCCCTGGGCGTCAATTTCGTGATGATGCACGCCTACAAGGGATTCGGGCTCAGCGCCGAGCGTCAGAGCATGGCTGACGCCGTCCGATTTGCTCAACTCTGCCACGACGCGGGTCTGCACGTGGGGGTTTACAATTTCAGCGGCGCCTTTGGCTGGGAGCTCTTCTTCAACGAGCACCCGGAAGCCAGGGACTGGGTCGTCCTGGACCAGGCCGGCAAGCCCGTCACTTACGACTCGGCGCCGTATCGCTACTTCTGGAACCGCAACCATCCCGACGCCCAGTCCTTCTACCACGGACTGGTTCGCTTCGCCATCCGGGACATCCGCGCCGACCTCCTCCACTTTGACAACTATAACGTCGGTCCCGGCTTTGAGGCCCGCTCCGTCCAGCGGTTTCGCGGTTACCTCGGAAAGACCTTTACCTCAAGGGAACTCCGGACCATGGGCCTCGGCGACCTGAGCCATGTTCTGCCGCCCGCTGACGGAGCCGGGGATAGCCTGCAAAGGCGCGCCTGGCTGGACTTCTGCTGCCAGTCACTGGCGGATTCCTATCGCGACATGGCTCGGTATGCCCGCGCGCAGCGAAAGGACATCCTGGTCGAGTGCAATCCCGGCGGGCCTGGGCGCGGCATCCAACCGCCGGTGGACCATGGGAGATTGCTCACGGCAGGGGAGGCCTTCTGGGATGAGGATGTGACGCCAGGCTACCGCGACGGCGTCCTGCGCACCCGCATCCGCACCTACAAACTGGGACGCTCCCTGGGCAACCTCGCGTTCGCTTACACCACCACGCCGCTGGAGGCTGCGGAAGCGATGGCCTTCAACCTCGACTGTCTGGGGTGTGTCTGCTGGTTCGAATACGGGAAGCTCGTCGCCAGGCCGGGGTCGGACCAACCTGTCTCGACGAACCTCGCGCCTTGCACCCGGTTTTTCACGAGCCGCCGCGACCTCTTCCGCAACGCCCAGGCCGTCGCCGATGTCGCCATTGTCCGCAGCTTTCCCTCGCAGGTCTATGCGGAGCCGAAGTGGGCCCAGCTTGCCGGCGACGCGGAACAGGCGCTGATCGAAAATCGCGTTCCCTTCCAGATCCTCTACGATGATCAAATGAGCGATTTGCACCGCTATCGGGTCGTGGTCCTGGCGGGGTGCATCGCGCTCTCCGATGGGCAAATCAAGCGGCTCAAACACTACGCAGCTTCGGGCGGGCGGCTGTGCATCATCGGGCCGGTGGCAACGCATGATCAGTGGCTCAGGGCGAGGTCCAAACCCGTCCTGGAGGATCTGCCCTCCGCCCGCGTGGTCCGGTTCCCGGAAACGGGCGATTGTGTTGGCGCGGTCCGGCAGGCCAGTGGCGGGCGGCTCTCACTTTCCGTCGAGGCGCCGGCTGGCTTGTGTGCCGAACTCACGGAGCAGGCCGGGCGCCGGCTCGTACACCTGGTCAATTATCGATCGGATGCCCCGGTCACCAATGCCGCCGTGCATCTGCTGCTGCCGCCGGGAAAGACGGCCCAGGCTGTGAGATTAACCAGCCCCGAGCACACGCAGAACATAGAACTGGCGTTCGAGCAGCAGTCCGATTGCGTTTCCTTCCGTGTCCCTCGAGTCAATGTCTATGAAATCGCGGTTGTGGACTTTCGGTGAAGTCCACGCCGCCACAGCCGTTGACCTGAAGGTCGAACAATCCGGGAAATTCAATTTGCATGGTTGAGATGGATGGCCTTAAGCGGTGGTAATCGCTCACGTTGCAGTGAAAAGTGCCATCGGATAGGAGCGCGGACGCCTCGTCCGCGCGGCTCTGGCAGCAAAATAACGCGCGGACGGGGCGTCCGCGCTCCTATGCGCGACCTGAACAGTCATTTGACGAGCACATCCAGTTCCGCGACGCTGGCGAAGGGATTGCCGTTGACCTCAGACTTGATCACCAACCGCAACGTGCGGGTGGTGACGGGCTGGCTGAACCGCAGCGTCTGGAGTTCGCTGCTGTTCGGCCACCTCACCGAGGCGACCCGATTGCCATCAGCGAAGACCTCGCACCGGGCGATGCGGCCGTTGGCCATGTCTTGGCGGGGCAGATAAGTGAGGCCGGTGAGCGTGACCTGGCGGCCGAACTCAACCACCAACTCGTGGGGCATCGGTGCAGGCGACGGTTCCCACTGCGTGTGCCAGCAGGTGTCGGGGTCGTCGTCGATCGCCCGCGCCGCCTCATAGCCCGGCGCTTCGCTGTCCGCGTGAATCTTCGCCCCGAGGTTCTGCAGGAGGTTGGTTGACTTCGAGGCGAAGAGGCCGTCGAGCATTGTGCTTTCCAGCGTCTGCGCGGGCCGGAACGACGACGAGCCGGCGTAGGCCCAGAGGCTCTCGAGCAACTGGTTTGCGGCCGGTTGCCGGCCCGCGATGCGGGGCAGGTCTATCGCGCAGACCAGCAGTTTGCCGGGGCCGACGCGCGCCTCGAACAGATTGCCCAGCTTATGGTTGCGGGCGAAGTTGTTGACGACTTGCACGATGGGGTGGAACTCGGCCGGCGCGTCGTCCAGGATGAGGGTGCGGGAGTTGTTGAGCAATTCCCACCACTGCCAGTTGCTGTGGGACTCGGTGGGGAACCGGGCCAAGGCCGGGTGGCGCGGGTCACAGAGGATGCCGTTGGCATTGGGTTGCTGTGTCGGGAACCAGACCGGGCTCCAGAACACGGGCATGAAGCTGCCGCGCAAGGAGGACCGGCGGTTGGTGTTTTTCGGGAACAACACGACGCTCTTGCCGGCAGCCAGCGCGGTTTTGGTCTGGGCATCCCAGGCGCCGCTGATCACCACGCCGGCCGGCGCCTCCGCAGCCCTGGCGGGCGGATAAACCCAGATCTCCCAGTCGTTGGAAAAGCCGGCCAGCGAGACCGTCACCGTCAACTTGCCCGGGGCGCCGGCTTTGGCCAGGGACGCGGAGAAGGCGCCCAGCGGCGTCAGCTTGCCGGTCGGCACGCTCAACGCGGGCAATGCCCCTGATGCCACCTCGCGCCCGCGCTCATCTTTGATGTCCCAGAGAGGCTGCGCGTTGGGCAGGTCGGCGGGACCGAAGTGCGAAATGTCGGCCGTCGCGCTGAACGGTTTGTCGAGGGTGTATGTGCGCTTGGGCATGCGGAGCAGCGGGACCGTCGGCCCGCAGAATCTCCGCCAGGCCGCGGGCGTGATGAAGCCCTTGGAGTCCCAGAACGGATCGAGAGGGCCGACCAGGGCCGTGCCTTGCGTCGGGTAATCGTGGAGGTCGAGCAACGAGAAGCCGGCATAACCCGGTGTGCGCCGCAACACTTCGATCTCCTCCTTGTAGAGCAGCACCGCGTGGTTTCCGCAGGCCTGCGCGAATTGCGGCGCCAGGTCCAGCAGGTGCTTCTTCGCAAGGTCATCGCGGATCACCTCGAAGTTCCGCACCGCCATCACACCGGTGTACTTCTTGATCTCGTTGAAGTCCGGGAAGAACATCCATTGGCCGATTTCGTGCCCGATAATCGGGCGCCCGTCACTGGCGACCACGCCGCGCAGGTCATGCTGCGTGCCGGGCCCGCCCACGCCCCGCCCGTCCGCCAGTTCCGTCCACTGGCGGTTGGCGGTCGTCTGGGCGCACGAGGCCGACGAATAGAGGTGGCGCGGGTCGCGTTTGATTAGCATGTCAACCCAGCGCGCCAGCAGCGCCCCGTTGCCGCCGTACTCGTTGCCGAGCGTCATCGTGCAGAACGAGGGATGATTGCCGTAGGTGTCCACGATCCGTTTGAATTCCGCCTCGATGAAGGCATCGCGCTTTGAATCGATCCCGGCCTCGACGTTTGCCTGCGGCCCTTCGGCCTGGATCATGACCCCCTCGGCATCCGCCGCCGCAAACGCCGCCTCGGGCGGACACCACGAGTGGAACCGGATGAAATTCAGCCCATAGGATTTCATGACCTGGTAAATCCGCTGCCACGACGGCACGTCGGTGGGCGGGTAGCCGGTGAGCGGCCACACCGAGCACTCCAGCGTGCCGCGCAGGAACAGGGGGCGCCCGTTCATCGTGAACTGTGTCCCTTTGGCCGCAAACTTGCGCATGCCGAACCGCACGGTGCGGTTGTCGCCGCCCAGCGTTACCGTCAACTCCTGGAGGTCCGGCGAGAACTCGTCCCATAACTTCGCCCCGCTCATGTCCACGGCCGCCTCGACACGTCCGCCGTTTGCATCCCAGGCCGCCTCCAGGTCCTTGCCGGCGATGCGCACCGTTCCATGGCCGGCCCGGCCCGTGGCATTGCCGATCTGCACCACAACGCGGGCCTGTTGCTGGTCCGTGTCCGGGTAAACCTGGACCTGGTCAATCCACACGGGCGGCGTGGCGGCCAGTTCGATGCGGCCAATGACCCCGTTCATGTTGCCCGGCGTGCCGCCGAACAAAGCGGAAACGAAGGTGCCGAGATCCAGCTTCACGGTGTTGTCCACGCAGAGGGTCAGACGATGTTTGCCGGGTGCGACGTCCACCCCGAAATCATAGAGGTGCGGCGCTATCAGACTGTCCTGCGTGCCGATGAACCTGTTGTCGAGCCAGACACGCGTCACCCATCGGCAGCGTTCCAGAAACAGCGAGACCCGCTGGCCGGCCCAGGTCGCCGGTAGCTCGATGTCCCGTTGGCACCAGGCCGGACCGGCGTAGTCGAAAAGCCGGTAGGGCCCGGCGAGCGTCGGGGGTTGGGTGTTCCGGGGGCCAAGGCCGGCGTCGTCCATCGTGCCGGGCAGTTTGATCGTTACCCCGCCGTCCAGTGGGGCGGCGTACCATTTCTGGTCTGTTCCCACCTTCTGGGCATCGAGCTGGAACCTCCATTGTCCCCCCAGCGGCTGGATTTCTCGCGCCCGGGCCGCGCCAACGAACGCCGCAACCACAGCTAGCCAGGTTGTCGCGGTTCGCAGGCGGGACTTCCCTTTCCGGAGGCTCCGTGGAGCGGCGGCGGGGGAAGAAACGGCGGCAGCCAACCTGGCCAGAATAGCTTCGATTTTCATGGACCGAGCATGACCCGCGGCCCAGCGATGCACAACCGCTTTTTTTCGCCAATCGGCATGCCGTCCTGCAAGGCAGTTAGGTCCGAAGCGTCCGCCGGAGGTCCTTCATCAAGAGCATCAGATGAAGCGGGTCTGTGGGTGAAGGGGTGAATCCGAACTGGCGGTAAAAGCCTGCGGCTTGCTCATCCTTGGCATGAACGAGGACGGCGCGGACTCCGACGGCTTCCGCTGCCGCCAGAGACCGCAGTAGCGCGTCCCGCAGCAGACCCTTGCCGACACCTTGGCCCTGAAAGCGGCGATTGACCGCCAGCCGAGCCAACAGGACCACCGGCACGGGTTGATTCGAAATCCCCTTGGCCACCCGCTCCGGAACGGCGGCTCGCTCAACGGCGCCGGCCGCCAAAGAATAGTAGCCAATCACCGACACCTCCCGGGTGACGGTCGTCACATACGTGCGTGCGCTGCCTGCGGCCGTGTTCGTCAGCGCGAAACGTTTCAGGTATTGATTCAGAGATTCCTTGCCGCAATCGAAGGTCTCCACCTGGTGCTCCGCGGTAATCAGCGCGGGAGGCAGGAGGCTTATGCGGGCCTAAGGGCCGCAGACCCCGTGAAAAGCTCGCGCAGGGCCGGAATCTGCCGCGCCGGGGCATCGAGGGCCGCGTTGAACTCCCGCCATTTTTCGGGGGACAAGACAAACCGAGTGCGCTCCGCCAGGGCGTTTTCGGCCGCGGCCTGGGAGGCCCTGACCATGAACTCCGTTAATTTGAGCCGCTGCGATTCGCAGCGCGCACCAGCGTGGCTTTGACGCGTGAATCCACCCGCAGATTGATCCGCGTGGAGGCCCGCGGGCGCGGTTTCAACAAACGAGTTCGAGTCTTTGTACTCACAGCGTACCTACATTATCGGATCGGCTTGCGGTCGTCAACTGGAAACCAAACGAGCCTGTGACCGTTGAGGTGTGGAGCAGGGAACCGGACCTCAGGGCGTTCTGCCCGGCCGGGGGTTGGGCATAACGTAGCCAAAGTGCCATTGGAAATTCCAGAGGTTCTCCAGCGGCGCGAGTTCGACATGACTGTCGGCACAAACGACGTTGATGGCGCCGGGCAGCTTCTGATGGATGTTGGCGTTGCGGGGCGCGCCAGTCGGGCCGCGGCTGTCATGGCGCGCCATCAGGCACCGCTGGATCTCATTGCCCACCGTAGTGCCGCCGGTATAAAGATTGGGAGTGGGGTAATCTGTCGCTTTGGGCCAGAGGTCCGGCCAGGCCGCGTCCACGAAATAGGGAGTCCTCGAAGATTGAGGAATTGATGTATCCGTCGGAAAACACTTGGCGCCGTCATCAGGAAAATACAATTGCGTGCCTCCCTTGAAAGGATAGAGCCAGCCGTTGATGGCGTAACTGCCGAACACCCCGCTATCCCATTCCCAGGGATGACCGGCATCGCCGCTGGGGTGGTTTGTATCGGACGCCGATGGACAGAGCCGGATTGCTGCCACCCGGGCCTGATAATCCAGGAGCGTTTTCATCCACAGCGTGGTGACGTCCGGGTAATCAATCGGTCTTCCGGTATCATGCTGGTACATGATCGCGGCCACAGCCAACTGCCGGAGGTTGCTGCCGCAACTGATGCGCTGCGCCTTCGATTTGGCCCGGGCCAAGGCGGGCAGCAGCAGCGCGGCCAGAATGGCGATAATGGCAATCACCACCAACAGTTCGATGAGCGTGAAGCCCCGCCGGCACCGAGCCGCTGCAACGCTGAGTGGCGATGGGGGTTTGGCGTTCGGGAGTTTGGCGTTCATAAGTCTGGCGTTCATCGGCAGTTCTTGCCCCCTCGCTCTCCAGGGCGGGCCACAGCAATGGCCGGGCGCGACTAGGGCTGCTTCAAGCGATAAAAGTTCACGCCCGTCGGTGGCAGAGTGATCACTACCGGGCTGATGCCTCCGTTGGCGACATTGGCCCAACCGGCGGGGTTGCTCAGATTGCTGTTCTGCTGCAAAACGAATCCTGCCTGAGACCAACTCAAGGTCAGTTTGCCACCGGCAACACTGAAGCCCAGGGCCGGGGAGGCAACGGCCACGCCCGCCAACTGAGCAATTTCACCGGCGGACAACACCCGGTTGTAAATGCGGAGGTCCGCGAGATAGCCGCCGTACGCGGACCACCAGGGATCGTGGGATTCGCCAATTTCGATCTCTTCATCCGGCACCCAGTACCCAGGATTGGCTGTTGCCTTGGGTTCCGTCCAGAACACCATCGACGTAGAACCCGACGAAGCCTTGGGCGGTTTGGTCATAGACGTACGCCACATGATGCCACCGGCCGTTGGTTGGGTTGGCCGCGGTGCTGATCGTATTGGCCCGGGACCGGCCAGCCACTTCCGCCTGATCGGAGAGTTGGCCGGATGGCAATTGGTAAATCACGTCTCCTCCGGTCACCGGCACGCCGTCCGCCGGCATGGCGCGGCGATCGAGCAGCATGGCATAGGGGTTAGGCGTGGGTGTGGTCTGGGATGATTCCATCCAGAAGGCGATGGTGCCGCGCATCGAGTTCATTGAGGGAGCGCCGGCGATTGTAATCTGGCTCGGCACAGTGGGGTCGAAGCTCATTACGTTGGTGCGGCCATCCTGGGTGGCCAACCAGTTGGCCCCCACATTCACCCCGTTGTTGTTCCCGGTTGGCGAACTGTCCACGATGACGTTGTTTTGCGGCGCGGCATCGAACGCATAATGCACGGCAATCTCCGGCAGGACCGTCAAGGTTGCGCTGGTGGACGTAACGTTCGTCGCCCCAGGATAGGAGAGTTGCACCTGGAAGCTCGCGCCGTCGTCGGCCGCGGCCACCGTGAAGGAGTAGCCGGCGCTGGTTGCGCCGCCGATGTTGGTGCCGTTCTTGCGCCATGCATAGACCAGTTTGGCCGCGTCACCATTGATGACGCTGGCGGTGACGCTAAAGGTTGGTTTGTCGTTGACGCCGGTGACCAGGCTGGCAGGCTGGCGGCTGATGAGAATTTGTGGCTGGGGACCCAGGCCGGCCAATTGAGCGATTTCCGAGGGAGCGAGCACCCGGTTGTAAATGCGGAACTCGTCCAGGAAACCGCTATAGCCCGACCAGAAGGGATCGTGCGATTGGCCGATTTCGATCTCCTCTTGGGGGACCCAGGCCCAAGGCGCGGTGTTGACCCTGGTGGTGTCCAAGGCGCCATCAACGTAGAATGAGACAAAGCCGCCCGCGCTCTGATCGTAAAGATACGCGACGTGGTGCCACTGGTTGTCGGGTGAGTTGAAAGCGGTCTCTCCCGCGTTGACGTTTCCTGCTCCCGGGGCCTGCGCCTGGTTGGCCAAATGGCCGTCGGGCGCCTGGTAAATGACGTTGCCGCCCGTCGTGGGCAAATTGTCGGCCGCTCCAGCGCGGCGATCGAAGAGGATCGCATACGGATTGGGAACCTGGGTCACGTTGCTGGATTGCATCCAGAAGGCGATGGTGCCACGCGCCGAGTCCAGCTCGGGCGCGGGGGCCAGCGTGATCTGGTCCGGCACCGTGCCATCGAAGTACATCACCCCTTGATGGCCCCCCTGGGAAGCCACCCAGGTGGCGCCGACGTTGACGCCGTTGTGTGGCGCGGCCGTGTTGGTAGAGCTGTCCACAATCACATCCCCAACCGGCGCCGCGTCAAAATTGTAGATCACGACGACTTCGGGCACCAGGGTGAGCGTCGCTTGGGTGCTGGTCACGTTCGTGGCTCCGGGATAGGAGAGCTGCACCTGCAGCTTCGCGCCGTTGTCCGCCGCGGCAACGGTGAAAGCGTAGGTGGCATTGGTCGCCCCGATAACGTTGGTGTTGTTCTTCTGCCATTGGTAAGCCAACTGGGCTGGATTGCCATTGACCACCGTGGCCTTCACGCGGAAGGAGGCGGTATCTTTCTCGGCTACAGAGACATCCTGAGGCTGGCCTCCGGTCATGATGACGATTTGCGCATTCGTGGCCAACCCCGCCACGCTGGCAACTTCCGCCGCGCTCAACATCCGGTTGTAAATCCGGAAATCATCGAGGAACCCGGTGTAGCCCGCCCAAGAAGTGTCGTGAGAGGAGCCGAGTTCGACTTCCTGAGTCGCCACCCAGAACCAGGCCTGCGAAGCGTTAGTGGCCATCGTGTCCAGCACTCCGTCAACATAGAAGGAGACCGTGCCCCGGGATGACTGGTCATAAACATAGGCCACGTGGTGCCATTGCCCGTCGGTCAGGTTGGCTGCCGTGGTCTGGGAATTGACGACTTCGCCGCCGCCCTGTTCGGCCTGGTTGGCCAGATGACCATTGGGCGCTTGGTAGATCAGATCCCCCCCGGCGGCCCGGCGGTCGAACAGGACCGCGCCAGGGTTTGGAGTGGCCGTCACGTTGCTGGATTGCACCCAGAACGCAATGGTGCCAACGGTCGAGTTGAGGTCCGCGGCGGGTGCCACTGTAATCTGGTCGGGGTCGCCGCCGTTGAAAAACATCACCCCTTGCCGCCCGTCCTCACTGGCCACCCAGGTGGCCATGTTGTTGGTCCCCGGGTGAAGGCCTGCCGGGCTCTTATCGACGATCACGTTGCCCACCGGGGCGGCATCGAAGTTCAGGCGCACTATCAACGAGCTGTCCAGCACGTCGGCTCCCTCCATCGGGCTCACTGAGAGACTGAGCGTCATCAAGAACAGGGGGATGAAGCGAGGGACACCTTGCCCGCGAAGGACGAGAATCGATTTTGACTTATTCATGGTATATTCTCCGGCGTGGGGTGACTTCGACTGCGCCCCGTGGCTTGGCCCATCAGTCCGACGGACAGCACACCAGTCGTTAGCGCGACGCATAAGGAGGGACAGGAGCGCATAGGTTTTTGCTCACGCGGCTCGAGCATTCGGTCACCAGTCGTACAGGGTTTTAATGGAGCCATTGTGTCCCGAGTCCAGCCGGATGTCAAGGCGGAGAACCCCCCGGCAGCACCGCCGCCAAACGCCCCGCGATTGGGATAGGGACGCCGGTTGCCCGGCGCCCCTCCCACAGATCCCAGCGTGCGGCATTCCCGCACTGTGGACATGCCGGCCGGAATGGCCCTGCACAACGGGCCTTTTGCCTCCCATGTCCACGTAATTTCCATGTCCACATAAGCGCCCTGATAGCTCCGCCCGCCGAATTGCCCCTTGCGCTCCCCGGCGGCCGGGGCGAGTGTAAAAGCGACATGCTGACCGATGATAACGCCAGGCTGGCCCTGGAAAGCGAAGGGTGTCGCCATGAGTGAAGCGAACAAGGATGGGGGCGCCTCGCGGCCGCGCCTGCCCTTGCGCGTGCTCTTCGTGGAGGATTCCCAGCCCGACGCGGTTTTGCTGGCGCGGGCGCTGGAACGCGGGGGATTTGCGCCCGCCTGGGAGCGGGTGGACACACACGAGGCGATGGACCAGGCCCTGCGGCGGCAGGAGTGGGATGTGGTCCTGGCCGACCACGCGATGCCGCAGTTCAGCGCCCCGGCGGCCCTCGAACTGGTCAAGGAACAGGGTTTGGACGTGCCGTTCATCATCGTCTCGGGGCTGATCGAGGAGGAGACGGCCGTGGCGGCCATGCGGGCGGGGGCGCACGATTACGTCATGAAAGAGCGCCTGGCGCGCCTGGTGCCCGCGGTGGAACGGGAGTTGCGCGACGCGGAGGTGCGCAGTGCCCGCGCCGAGTATGAGCGGCAGTTGCGCCAGGCCCACGAGGAGCTGGAAGTCCGCGTCGAGGAACGGACCGCCGATCTCAAGGCGGCCAACCTCAAGTTGGAAGAGGTCATCGAGGAGCGCCGCCGCCTGGAGAACGAGCCTGCTGGAGATAGCCGAGAACGAACGGCGGCGCATCGGCTTCGACCTGCACGACGACCTGGGCCAGAAGCTCACGGGCATCTCGCTCATGGTCAAGGGCCTCCAGCAACGCCTGGCCGCTGAAAACCATGTCTGCGTCAGTGACAGCGCGCGCATCCACGCGCTCCTGGACGAGGCCATCCGGCACACGCACGACCTGGCCCACCAGTTCAGTTCCCTGGACGTGCGGGGCGACGAGCTGCCCGCCGTGCTGGAGGGCCTGGCGGCTAACGTCAAGAAGATGTTCGAAATCCCCTGCATCCTGCAGGTCAAGGGGACCGTCCCCGACCTGCCGCCCAATACCACCCTGCAGCTCCACAAGATTGCCCAGG
Source organism: uncultured bacterium (assembly GCA_963749495.1). Lineage (GTDB taxonomy): Bacteria > Verrucomicrobiota > Verrucomicrobiia > Limisphaerales > UBA8199 > CAVQND01. Next base: position 399,691 of record CAVVMW010000004.1, on the reverse strand, counting down.
AGGCGGTCAGCAATGCCATCAAGCATGGCAAGGCGACGCACGTCTCGATTTCCCTGGTCAAGAGCAGCGACCAGTTGGTGCTCAGCATCACCAACGACGGCGCTCCCTTTGCGGTGCCCGCCAACGCCAGGAACCGCATGGGCCTGCGCATCATGAACTACCGCGCTCGCACCATCGGCGCCTCCCTCGAGATCGAGCGCCTCCGCACGGGCGGCACCGTCGTGACCTGCGCCATGCCCCTCAAGAACAGCTCCAAACCCAGCCGGCGAGCCCGGCCCCCGCCCAGTCGGCCCGAATCGCGGCCCGCGGCGCCTTGGAATCAGCTCCCGCCCTGGGGCAGAGGAACCACACGGAATAGAAGGGACGCGAATGACGAATGACGAATGACGAATGACGAATGACGAATGACGAACCGCTCATTCGTCATTCGTCATTCGTCATTCGTCATTTTCCCCTCGCCTCGCACCGCCGTGCTGGACCATGCTTTGGCCGGCATGGAAGCCGGCAACCGCAAAGCTCCGGAGCCGTCGGCCGCCGCGCCGCCGGTTGAGGCGACCCATTGGCGGCAGCTCTCCCGCGCGCAATGGCGGTTGGGGCTGGCGGCCTGGCTGGGCTGGACGTTCGACGGCCTGGACATGCACCTCTACACGCTGGTGGCAGCGCCGTTCGTCGCGCAGTTGCTGGGCGGGTTGAGCACCACCGACCCGCGCGTGGGCCACCGCAGCTCGATCATCCAGGGCGCATTCATGCTCGGGTGGGCGTTGGGAGGCGGCTTCTTCGGCCGGCTGGGCGACCGGTTGGGGCGGGCGCGGGCGCTGAGCCTGACCATCCTGACCTATGCGGCCTTTACCGGATTGTCGTTTTTCGCCACGGCCTGGTGGCACTTGCTGGTGTTCCGGTTCCTGGCGGCCTTGGGCATTGGCGGCGAATGGGCGGTGGGGGCGTCGCTGCTTTCGGAGACCTGGCCCCGGCGGTGGCGGCCCTGGGTGGCAGCGGTGCTGCAAACGGGGGTCAACGTCGGCATCCTGGCCGCCGGGCTGGCCAATTACATCCTGGCGGCTGCGCCGCCCCGGTGCCTGTTCCTGGTGGGGGTGCTGCCCGCTCTGCTGGTGTTCTGGATAATCCGTGCGGTGCCGGAACCCGAAGAGTGGCGCTTGGCCAGGGACCAGGCCCGGGACTGCCAACCCGGCCTGCGGGAACTCTTCCGCGGTGAGGTCCGGCGCGTCACGCTCTGGGTGATCCTGACCTGCGGCGTCTCGCTCACGGCGCACTGGGCCTTCCTGTTCTGGCACCAGCAGCACCTGCGCAACCTCCCGGAGGTCCTGCCCTGGACCCCGGAACAGAAGAACAAGCTCGTCACACTGGCGATGTACCTGGTCGTCGGCTCATCTATCCTGGGCAATTTCTTTGCCGGCTGGCTCTCGCGCCGACTCGGCTACCGCGCGACCATCGCGGCGATGTTCCTGGCGTATTTCCTTTTCATGACCGGCGCCTATTGCGTGCCGCGCGGGCATGTGGCCCTGCTCTGGTGGTTTCCGCTCATCGGCTTTTGCCAGGGCGGTTTCGCCCTGTTCACCATGTACCTGCCGCCGCTCTTTCCCACCCTGCTGCGCACCACCGGCGCCGGCTTCTGCTACAACATCGGGCGCGTTACCTCCGCCTTTGGCGTCGTTTTCTTCGGCCTGTTCTCCCACTTGGGCGACCACCGGCCTGCCCTGCTCTACTCCGGCCTGCTCTTCCTGCCCGCCTCAATCGTTGCCCTGTTCCTCCCCCGCAGCGACCTGTGATGGGGCCGGGGTGATGGGGCGAGCCCGGCACTGCCCCCGTAGCGCAGACTTCCAAGTCTGCCGTATCGCGGGTTTCCAACCCGCAGGCGCAGCGATTTCCTGCGCCCTGCCGACTGGAAGTCGGCGATACAGCAGGTTTGGAAACCTGCGCTACGAGCTTGCCCGCCCTGTAAGCCTTCAAGCGCCTGCACAGGGCCGAGCTGTCCATGGGCGAGGCGCGAGCGCCGTCGGCGAGAGTCCGATCCGCGCGCCCGCGCTCCGCACGGCAGCCCAGCCACAACGGCCGCCATGAGACAGCGCGGACCACGCTATGGTCTGACCCAAGCTCTGGAGTTTCTTAGGCTTGCCCCCGCTACCCCCCAGCATTAGGTTGGAGCCATGCAAATTCTCATCCGGTTCGCAGACAAAGAAACCGAACAACGCGCACTGGGCAAGCTGATCCCACGCTTCTCAGGCAAGAGCTGGGCTTCGGGCGAAACAGCGGTGCCGGCTCAAGCCCTGGGTTTCTTGGCCGAGCAAGGAATCAACTTCACGGTGATTGGCCCCGCCCCTTATGAGTTCATTACGCCGCTACGAGATCCTGGTGCCGTTGCTGTTTAACGATGGCAGCCCCGTGCCGGAGGCCCTGCTGGCCCAAACGTTTGCCGAGTTGAGGGCGCGTTTCGGTGCCGCCTCCTGGGAAACCCAGTTGGTACATGGCTCCTGGGAACATGAGGGTGCGACCTTTCGGGATAACCTCACCCGGTTCTTTGTGGATGTGCCGGACTTGCCAGAACATCGGGCTTTTTTCAAGGAGTTCAAGCAGGCGCTGATGCAGCGGTTCAGGCAGGTGGACGTATGGATCACCTCGCATCCCGTGGATGTGATCTGAATATGCGGAACTCCACAATTTCCACGACTCGGCCAGCGTCTTGAGGAAATCCAGGCGATCCACCTCATCCAGGAAAATGTCCTTCCGCCGATCTCCCCGGCTCATGACATGATACATCGCGCCCGGCTATTGAATGCGCAACTTCCGCCGCATGGGCTGACTCTGCCGGAGCGTGAGGCGGCAACTCAACAGAAATGCACCATCTTGATTCCGCTGAAAAACCCCCGGGCAATTATTTCCTCCTTGGTTTGGCGGGAGGGGCCTCCAGCCGGACCAGCCGGAGATCCGATCGCCCCAGGAGTTGCCATTGGACCAGTTCCCTAGCTCGAAGGTCCAATGCCGCCGCGAGCGGCAGGGGGATGTTCACGTAGAACCGTGGGGGCTGTTTTCGGGATTTAATGACCTGGACCTTCATCACATATTCGGCTTGCATTTCGTAAGGCTACCCCATAGGGTAGCTGCATGTCTAGCGCCAATCATTGGTCCTGGGGAGCCCGGTTATGAGCTTGCCCGACTTCTCGACCCAGGGGGAGCTCTTCTCTACGGCGGTGAATAACTTAATAACTGGAACTGAATAACTTAATAACTGGGGTCACATCTATAACTTAATAACTGGGGTCACATCTATACAAATAACTTAAACTTAATAACTGGGGTCACATCTATACATTTTTACAATTAATAACTGGTGGCAGAATAACTGGGGTCACATCTATACATTTTTACAATGCGTTCTGCATGCGCGTCATCCCTCCGGTCGGTAAATCGGCGCCGGCAAATCGGGGTCAGGGTAAACCCCTCAGTTGCATAAAAATGTAGTTGTTTAACCGCCCTGGCCTCTCGAAAGCGGCCTCCTGCGCGGCTGCAAGCCATCTACTGAGCGCCGCTTCTCTGGCGAAGCAGAAGCCACTAAAAGTGGGGTTTGCCAAACGCCATTTCGCCCTTCTGCCGGTTACAAAAAAAATGCAAAAAAATGCGATTCGGGGCTTGACATTTCCGATAGCCTATATTATGTATCGGACATGAAGAAAACGATCTCTATCCCGCAAATCGAAGCTCGTATCCAACACATCAAAACCCAACTCGCCGCCTTGGGCGATATGCGTCCCGGAAGCCTTTCCCGGCAGTATAACGTCTGCGGCAAGCCGGGCTGCCGTTGTAAGGACCCCGAAAAACCCCGACGCCACGGCCCCTATTACCAACTGAGTTGGGTGCATCGCCGCAAGAGCACCAGCCAGTTCATCCGCCCCGGCTTTGTCGCTCAGGTCAAGGCCCAACTGGCCACTTATAGAACCTCTCGCAAGCTGACGGCACAATGGGTCGAGTTAGCCCTCCAGGCAGCCCAACTGAGGCTCCAAGCCGCCAGAGACACCGCCACGCTCCAACCCAAGTGAGCCTCCACCCGCCCCCCCTCCTTTCACCTCAAACCCTTCTCCCATGAGACTTAGCCAGCAGCAAATCTATACGAGAGCCTCCTCGATGCCGCGGACACCGATAGCGAATTGGGCCGCCTGGCCGGCGTGCTCAACTCCACCTTTGGCCGCCTGGAGGCCGCCTTCGCCCACCAGGCCCGGTTCACCTCGGATGCCTCGCACGAGTTGCGCACCCCCGTCTCGGTCATCCTCTCCCAAACCCAGTCTGCCCTGACCCGCGAGCGCAGCGCCGCCGAATACCGCGACGCCCTCCAGGCCTGCCAGCGCGCCGCCCAGCGCATGCGCAAGCTCACCGAGTCGCTGCTCGAACTGGCCCGCCTGGATGCCGGCCAGGAACCCATGCGCCGCCAACCGTTCGACCTGGCCCGCGTCACCCGCGAGTGTGTCGAAATGGTCCGGCCACTGGCGGCCGAACGGGGCGTCCAACTCCACTGCGAACTAAGCCCCGTCCAGTGCCCCGGCGACGCCGAGCGCATCAGCCAGGTCGCCACCAATCTCCTGAGCAACGCCATCTGCTTCAACCGCCCGGGGCGCGAGGTCCGCATCTCCACACGCCCCGAAGACGGCCACGCGGTCCTCATCGTCGCCGATACGGGCCAGGGCATCCCGGCCGAAGATTTGCCCCATATTTTCGAGCGCTTTTACCGCGTTGACAAGGCCCGCTCCGGCACCCAGGGCCGAACTGGCCTGGGCCTGGCCATTTCCAAGGCCATCATCGATGCCCACAGCGGTGTGATCGAGGTCTCCAGCCAGCCCGGCGCCGGCAGCGCCTTTAAGGTGAAACTGCCGCTGGCCGAGCCGGACGCAGCGTAGCAGAGCGCATCTGAGATGTGCCAGCCCCACAGATAAGGATTCCTGACATGGCTCCGGGCCACCAGTTTCATCCCGGAGGGATGGAAGATGGTAAGCCGGGGGTCGAAGCGTAGCGAGACCCCCGGTCCAAGGGCGATACGTTCCTGCATCCCGAAGGGATGCCAGAAGGCAGTTCGGGCGCCTGGACGCTCGCTTCTGGCACCCCCTTCCCGGGTGCAGTACCCTTCAGACCGTCAGCCGGGGGTCGCGACGCCGTCGCGACCCCCGGCTACCCTCTCGCAACCCTCCGGGTTGCAACGCGTACATCACGCCTTGGAGGCCGAGGGGTTCTCATCTTCTCGGCTGGTCTAGGGGGCGGGGGGTATGGACCCGCTACAGTGTTACAAGGCCCATGGAACCGGGGGATTTTTGAGGTCGGACCTGCTACACGACCCGCAACACGGCGCTGCAGCCCCGGTAAAACCGGGGGGTTTTTGCAGGCGCGGTTTTTGTTTGACAATGTGGAAGTTGATCCCAACTCGGTAAAACCGGGCTTCGGATAGAGGAGGAGGCGGGCCGGGGCGCACGTGAAGGGGTCTTGGTTTGGGAGGCAAGAACACTGTCGTAGCCGGCCCTTGTGTCAATAGTTTTTTTAATGCGTGACCCCTTTACCCCTTTCACGGACCAACATTGTAACAAAGTATAGATCTGACCCCGATTTTCCGTGACCCCGATTTTCCGATGTCGAAAGGGATTACCTCTTGCCGCTCGAATGTGTGGACCGCTATCTCCACCAGTTCGACCGCGATGGACTCTACGGCACGGTTTCCTCTGGCCCGGCTGACCCAGAAGGCCGCTGGCAAGCCTTCACCGACTACAGCAGCTACGCCTACCAACGTTGTTTCAAGAACCCGAAATGGTTGGTAGCAAGCGGCGTCGAGGAGGAAGACATCGGTACCCTTGAGGACGCAGCCTTCAAGATGATTCGTCTTCGCCACCTCAAGGGCCTTCCGAAAATCCACGCCATCATGCGCCAACTCCCGAAACTGTGTGCTTTAAAGGAGAGCCGAAAGGAGCTGTTGAAAATCAGCGAGGAAGTTGACGCGACCTTGCCCAGCAAAGCTCGATTCGATGAAACAGGCAGACCGCTGTCGGTTGAGCAAATTGACCGAAAATGGGTGGAACGGTGCCAGCAAGAAATCATACACCGCACGAAGAAGGCTATCGACTTCCAAGAATCTAACCAGGAAAGGGAGACGCCGATCACGCTTCTTGATGCCGCGTACCGGAAGCTGACGCACGAGGACATGGACGTGAGGTCAATTGCTCTTGCCGATTTCGAGAAGGCGCGGAAACTCGCTTCCGATATCCAGAAACGAGCTCAGCAAATCGAAACGGCAATTTACCATTACAAGAAAGAGTGCGACTCACTCGCGACCAAGAAATGAGGGCCCGTATCTGCCTCCACGGAAATCGGCTGCTTATCGAAGACAATTCCGGTCTCCTAGTTGGCAAGTACCACAGCCAGTTAGCTTACTGGGGATTTAGAGCGGACTCCAGAACTCCTGACATAGCCGTCAAACAAAATGTCCGCTTTTTGCCTCACGGCGCTTCCCGAATTGTGTAGCGCAGGCGCAAGCGCGAACCTGGAAAGAGGGTATTGGTCCGGTTGAGTTCCTCGCAAAGCGCGGCAATCGCCCGCGTGCGGTGCGGCGAACTTAGCGCAGCCAAGCTCACCCGCAACTCCGTTTGGGTGACTTCGAGATCCGCCGCGCTGGCCAAAGCCGATTGGATCAGAGTTCGACCTTCGTCGCCCACCCTCCGATAGTAGGGCGCGACTAATCTCAGCAAATCGCTCTCGGCTTGGTAAGCCACGATCTTAATCACATTGGTTAGATGTTTGCGTTCTGGAGCCAGTTTCACCACGGGCTCTTTGGTGATGCTTTGGATCGGCACTCGCCGGGGCACGGCGGCACGGCGTTTCTCCAGTCGCGCTACACGCTGCCAAGCAGTGTCGATTTGCTGGCCGAGCTTGCCCTGCGCGATCTTGAAGCCGCGCATGGTCTGCTGCTGCTGCTCCAGGTTGACCAGCGCCTCCAGGCCATATTCGGCCTGCAGCCGAGCCAGTTGGGCATACGCCTGGCGCAATTGGGCGTCCACGGCCGCCCAGACCGGGTTGGGAACCTCACGAGTGGGATCATCAGGCACCGCGGCATATTCGACTAACGCGTCCAACGCGTATTCGTCGCACAGGTATTTCAGGAAATTCTCTTGTCGCCAGCGATCAAACATGTGATAGGCGACTTGGGCAGCGCACAGATCCCGGCGCGAGGTCAGGACGGGGGTTTGGTGCCCGTTGTCCCTCAGGCGGGTGACCTGCCGCATGCGCAGCTTGCCCTTGAGCAAGCGCACCTCCTGGTCGGCCAGGACGTAGAGGAAGGTCCGTCCCTCACAACGGGTGCGACATGGCCGGAAGCGCTTGCGGGGGACGCGGCGGCAGCGCCCTTTGCGGTACGTCAGCACGTCAAAGCCCGCGGCCAGGATTTGGAGGAAGAGCTTGGGACTGTAGCCGCCGCGATCAAAGGCTACGGTGATGCGTCGTTTGCCCACCAAGCTGCGCACCTGCTCCAGGATGCCGGGCAGCATCTTGACCAAGCCGGCGTTAGCCTGTGCCGTGACGACAAAGAGCGAATCGCCGCACGTGTCGTTGACCCAATAGTCCGAAGTGGCCGGCACCGAGAGGCGCATCTGAGCCACGTGGGCCTTGGGCAGACGGTGCTTGCCGTGGTAAACCCGCACGTGGCCATCCACGTAGAGGAAACCCAAGGCGGCTCCGCGCAAGGCGACCCGTCGCTGGGCCAGAGCCAGGCCAAACTGCGCGGCGCGTCCGGTGGCCGCCAGGCAGGCCAGTTTCCGCCGCAGCGTTTTGACTTCGGGCGCCCGGTCCAAGCCCAGCACACGCCCCAAGTCTTGAGGGGAGTGTTCCTTGAGGCCCTCCGGTCGCTTGATGCGCCACAGCGCCATGAGCAAGAGTGTGAGCAAGCTGGTGCGCAATCCATAGAAGGCTGGCCCCAGGCTGCCGTAGAATCCTCTGAGCACAGTCGAAAACGCCGCTGGCCACCAACGCCGGCAAGGCCAAGAGCACGCCGACGCACGGCACGGCGGCGGCGCACCCGAACAACGGGGCTGCATCTTCCAGCAATCCCAGGCGTGCCAGCAACCGATCGGTCCAGCGATGAGCCGGGTCGGTGTCGAGGCTGCGCGGCAGTGGGCTCGGCGCCACGGATGCACAAAAAGCGGACAGTTTTGGGTTCCCCCCAGATGCGGGTGAATGAGTCGATGAAGGGGTCTCCACGGGGGGCTGGTTCGCAGCGGTGGTCGTCCGCGGCTCAAGAGGCAGTTCGGTCTGAACGACCATCCGTGCGGGCTTCCAGCCTAAACGTCGCACGGTTTTGCGGACGGCTTGCACACTGACCCCAAGCCGCCGCGCGATCTCGTAGTGCGAGCGGCCTTGGGCCTTGAGCCGTTGGACCCAGCCTCGCCGAGAGGCCGCCAGGCGGGCACGCCCCTGCGGATAACCGCGGGGGCGTCCCAGTGCAGCCAAGCCGCCCCCCTCGAAGCGTTGTTGACAGCGCCGCACCGTGCGGACCGAGTAACCAAAGGCTCTGGCCACGTCGTTCTGATCCGCCCAACCTACATCGATCAGGCTCACCATGGCGTGGGCTTCGGACATGCGGTCGCCCACCGCATACTGTGCCAGGGGCATTCCTGACACGAGCACAAGGCGGTGACCTTCCTGCGTCAGCAGCAGGCATCGCTCGTTGATGACATGGGTGCCTTGTGGGTTTCGCGCCTCTGGAAAGAGGTTGTCGCATAGGGTATTGGCCATACGCGCCGATGTTAGCCCGGCGGTCAAAAAAGCGGACAGTTTTGGGTTCCCCCCCCCGCCAGTATTGTCCGCCCAGAAAATGCCCAGAAATGGCGAAAACTATGAGGCTATGTCAGGAGTTCTGGAATCCGGGGGAGGACTTCCGCTCCGTTTTGTTCCCGTTTTACGTTCTGCCTACCGAGTTGGTTGGAACTCCAGAGGAACTTCAATCCTTAACCAAACACAGGCTAATTGTTGTCATTACAAACAACCGCCTGCCTGCGTGGAAACTGAATGACAATGAGTTGTCAAGAGTGCTGTTTGAGTTTGGACAACGTGAAGTTCTGGACCGCGTTCGCAAGGGCAGGTTGGAAACCGAGGTAAAAGTGGTTATCAGCACAGCAACCCATCCGGCGGTCTGTCCATTTGACCCTCACCGCATTCGTGAACCGAAGGGCGCGGCCTTCGAGGTAGATGAAGAGCGAACGATTGGCTTCAAATGAGGTTGTCACTACACGCTCAGGGATTCCATCTCAGCCCTATCGAGTTGCCCCTTTTTTGCCAAGCGCCGCAGCCTCTTAATCGCTCGGGTCTCGATACGCCGGATCGCCTCGGGCGTGCAATCGCGCCACTCCGCTATCTAGGCCCTCAACAAGCGCGATTTCTTCGCGCACTTTGAACGCCAAGCTCGAAATGCCCGTCAATTGGGGTTGAAACGTAAGTGTCAAACAAACGTCAACATCCAACAAACGAGCATTTCAAGTGAATAGAACGTATCCTAAGATCCTCCGCAACCGCAAGCACAGAATTGAGCGCCGGCTCCGACCCAAGAACTGGGAAGACCAGCCTCGGCCGATGCTCCAGGCCAGCAACATCCACTATGAGATGGCGGAGCGGGACGGCAGCATGAATTGCGGGGGCATCGGGGCCATCCACCTGATGCTGCAGCGTTTGGGCTTGGTCGAAGACATTGACCAGAGCCTGGAGCTGTTGAAGGTGCATTTACCCTACCATGAGAGCGACCACGTTTTGAATATCGCTTACAACCTGTTAGCTGGCGGGCAGCGGTTGGAAGACATCGAGCTGCGGCGGCAGGACGAGGTGTTCCTCAACGGTCTGGGAGCGGAACGCATCCCTGATCCCACGACGGCTGGAGATTTCACGCGGCGTTTCTCGCCGGAGGATATCGTGACGGTGCAAGAGTGCATCAATCGGGCGAGGCTGACGGCCTGGAAGGTGCAGCCCGAGGGTTTCCTGAAGGAAGCTTTTGTGGATGTGGACGGGACGATTGCCGGCACTTACGGGGAGTGCAAGCAAGGGATGGACCTTTCTTACAAAGGGATCTGGGGCTATGCGCCGCTGGTGGTGAGTTTGGCCAACACCAAGGAGGTGCTCTATGTGGTCAATCGTCCCGGTAACGCCCCGAGCCACAGTGGGAGCGTGGAGTGGATCGACCGGGCGGTGGCGCTGGTCAAGCAGGTTGCCGGCAGTGTAACGATCCGAGGCGACACCGACTTTAGCCACACCGAGCAACTGGACCGGTGGGACGCCGAGGGGACGAAATTCATCGTGGGGATCGATGCGCATCCGAAGCTGGTGGCGCTGGCCGAGGCCCTGGAAAATGGGGCGTGGAGGCCCTTTGAACGCGAGCCCAAGTATGAGATTTTGACCGAGCCGCGGCCCAAGGCGTTCCGCTACAAAGAGCAGGTGGTGGTGGAGCGCCAGTTCGAGAACAAGAAATTGGTGGGCGAGTCGCTGGCCGAAATTGCCTATCAGCCGCACAGGTGTCGGCAGAAGTATCGGGTGATCATCTTGCGCAAGAACATCAGTGTGCAGAAAGGCGAGAGGGCACTCTTCGAGGAGGTGCGCTACTTCTTCTACATCACCAACCGGAAGGACAAGCCGCCGAAGGTGGTGGGGCTGGCCAACGGGCGATGCGACCAGGAGAACGTGATTGAGCAGTTGAAGAACGGGGTCAATGCGATCCGGATGCCGGTGGCAGACCTGGTGAGCAACTGGGCTTACATGGTGATGGCGGCGTTGGCGTGGAACCTCAAAGCCTGGTATGGCTTGTTGGTGCCGAATCGGGAGCGGGGACTGGAATTAGTAAGGATGGAGTTTCGGCGGTTTCTGAACGCCGTCATGCTGTTACCCTGCCAGGTAGTCCGCACGGCGCGCCGAGTCATCTATCGGCTGCTGGGTTACAACAGTTGGTTAGTGGACTTCTTTGCGACGTGGGAGCGGTTGCAGCGCTTGGCGCCGGGATAGGTAGTGTCTGGCGGGAAACGTACGCAACCGCGGGAATTTCGGCAATTTGTTTGAACGCGACGGGGCGAATGTGGATCGGATCAACAAAGGCTGCATGCAGAAACACGCCTGTTTTCTGCGTTTGGCTGGCAACAAGTGCATAACATTCGCTGGTATGCGTCAACGATTCGAGTTTGAACCTGGTCTGAAAGTCACGCCGATTGAACGGGTGAGGATCCCTCTGAACAGCCGCGACGAGCTGCCGCCGATTCTGGCAGGGCTGCAATGGATTTGGTGTCATCCCACGCTCAAGGGGGAGATTTTCGAGTTGCTGGAACAGAAGCTCGTGGCTGGCAAGCAGGCCACGGGGCGGATGGGGATGGACTTGTGGCAGATCCTGGTCTTTGGGGTGGTACGTCTGGGACTGGACGCGGACTGGGACCGCCTGGAGCACATGGCCAATTACGACGGGTTGCTGCGGCAGATCCTGGGAGTGGAGCAAGTGCCTTGGGGAGCCGGTGCCAGGGTGTTCAACAATCAGACCCTTCGAGACAACGTGGCGCTGTTGGATGAGGGAGTGTTGGTGGCCATCAACCAGCGGGTAGCCGCCGCTGGGCGCCAGGTGTTCAAAAAAAAAGAAGACGGCGAGCCTGAACCGTTGGTGGTCAAGGTGGACACCTACGTGCTGGAAACCGACGTGCATTTCCCCACGGACCTGAACCTGCTCTTTGACGCCGGGCGCAAGTGCCTGGATCTGATCGAGAAATACCGCGACCAATACGGTTATGACCTGCCGGGCTGGCGCAAGCTGGAGGATTGGCGCGCCCGCTTCAAAGCGGCCGAACGCGTGGCCAGCAAAGCCGCCTTCGGCGGAGGCAAGGACAAGGAAAAGCGCGTGCGGGTCGCCGTCGGCGACTACGTGGCGGTGGGCCAGCAGTTGGCGCGCAAAGTCACCGCCAGCCTCCTGAGCCTGTGCGACCAACCGGTGGACCGCGCCGACTGGGATGGCCTGGCCTACTTCGAGCAGATGCTCGACAAACACCTGGACCTGGTGGATCGGCGGCTGTTGCAGGGTCAGACCATTGCCGCCTCCGAGAAGATCTATTCGTTGTTCGAGCCGCACACCGAATGGATTAACAAAGGCAAGCTGCATCCGAGCGTGGAGTTGGGGCACCGGCTGCTCATTGCCACCGACCAGCACCAGTTGATTCAGGACTACGCGACGCCGACGGCCGCCGACGTGGACCAGAGCGTAGCGGTGGCCAGCCGTCTGCTGGGCCGCTACGGGGAGGGGCAGATCGCCAGTATGAGTTTCGACAAGGGCTTTACGCGCCAGGAGGACCGACAGTTGTTGGCGCTTTACATTCCGCGGGTGGTGATGCCCAAGCGGGGCAAGAAGACCGAGGCGGAAGCGGCAGTGGAGAGCACGAAGCAGTTTGTGAGTTTGCGCCGGGCGCACAGCGCGGTGGAGAGTGACATCAACGCGTTGGAGCACCACGGGCTGAACCGATGCCTGGACGTGGGCGTGGAGGGCTACACCCGCTACGTGGGCTACGGCGTGCTGGCGTACAACCTGCACGTCATCGGGCGGCAGTTGCTGAGGCAGGGATGGGTGGCCACGCCTGCGCTGGCGCGTGCGGCCTGAAGAGGGTCGGGCGCGCAGTGGTCGAAAGCACGCCGTGGAAGTGGTGTGCCCTGCCACCGTGAGCGTGACGGGGAAAATGGGCCAGAAAGTGGTTGAGAAAAATTTTGAACGAACGGCAAGGCGCGCGGATCAAAAGCCGGATCCACTTGATGTGATCGCGCCCAAAAGATCGCGCGTTTCCTGCCAGACACTAGGTAGCACCCCTTGGCGCTTTACGATCGGACTAACACGGGAGCAGTGTCGCCGCGCATAGCGCCAAAGTGACCCAGAGAGGGCCTCTTGAGGCTCACAGGGCGTCTAGAAGGTCCGGCAGAGCGGTTCGAGCTCGAAAGTCGGGGCCGGAGGCGCGCAATGTCAAGCAACTTCGTGAAAAATGTGCGAGCCGGCCGGTTGCGCAAACAAATGCGCTTGTTTTGGGTCTAGGCCCAAGAGAAGGCGTGGCGAGGCTAGCACATGTGAGGGGTCAGAAGGTGACACTGGAGCAGGCGCAACGCATACACCACGCCTTGGAGGCCGAGGGGCTGTAATGGAACGCTGGAAGATCGTGCTCGACGAGGATGTGTTTCAATTCTTCTTCAGGCGCTCGAGGTAGGCGGCGGCCTCCCCGGAGCCGTCGTTGGCGGCCTTGTTCATCCAGATCATCCCCAGTTGTTCGTCTTTGGCCGTGCCTTTGCCTTCGAGGTAGGCCTTGGCAAGCAGGTACTCCATGGACGGAGAGGACGGCCTGGCCTTGAGTTTCAGGTCCTGGAACTCCTGGCTGTCCTTGAGGCCGGCGGTCTGCCCGAGGAGGGCGGCCGATTTCTTCTGGAAAGCGGCCACCGCCTTGGCCAGCGCCGCCTTTTCCGCGCCGCTCAGGGCCACGTTGGAAAAGGCCTCGACGGTCTTCCGCACATCGGCGTCCGTGGTGAAGGTCTTGGTCCCCTCCTTCACGAGCAGGGCGTTGGTCCGGAAGGCGTCATCGGGGCTGCGGCCCAGGCCCATCACAAAATAGATGGACTGGCCGACCTGGATGTAGGCGTCTTGATGCGGGAGGGACTTGAAGACGGTGTAATGGTCCACAATTTGCAGAGGCCGCTCCAGCGTGGGCGTCAGGTAGGGGTAGGTGGGCGAATAGGGCGCCAGGAGCCGTTTCTGCCAATCGGCCTCCAGGCCGCTCTCGGAGAGCACCTTGGCTACGAACCCATGCCACTCCTGCCGGTTGGTGAAGACCCGATACTGCGCCCGTTCGGCCTTGAGGGCCTCGATGCGCTGGCGCTGGGCCAAGGTTTGGGGCATGAAGAACAGTCCATTGGTATAACTGATCCACAGCCCGGGGTCATAGACATAGACCAGGCAGTCGGCAAAGTGCTTCTGCTCCTGGAGCATCCGCTCCCCCAGCGCCGTCCCGCTCGCGTCCGGGGCCGCGGCAGCTCCGAACGCCAGGCCCAGGGCCATCGCGAGTACCACGGGCAGCTTCGGTTTGGCCTTTTGCATCCAGCACCCAATTCACCACAGCCCCCGCGCGCTGTCAATGGTTCGCTGGGCCGGCGGCAGCCGGACACTGCCCCCGGAGCGCGCCCGTCCCCGGGCGCAGCAGCGACGGAGCGGGCAGGCGCGCCGGAGTACTCCACCGCTGCCCTGGCTGCGGACGTCGCTGCGCCCGAGGACGGGCGCACTCCCCATCTTTGTCGCAACCTTTGTCGCGGCCTTTGTTGATTCGGGCCGGCTTTCGACAAAGGCCGCGACAAAGGTTGCCGAAGCCGCTCAAAGCATCTCCCGGGAGGGCAGCGCCTCGACGAAGCGGACTTCGGCTTCGATGCCCAGGTGGGCGGAGAGCTCGGATTCGATGTCGCGTTTGGGGTTTTCGGCGCCAGAGAGGGTGCCGGCGAAGAGGTCCTTGGAGATTTCGATGGCCATTTCGAGGCGCTGCTCCGAGGCCTGGATCTGGAAGCGATGGCCGGCGGCGCGTGTTCTGCGGAGGATCTCGGCGATCTGGCCCAAATAGAAACTGGTCTCCTTGACGCGAAAACGCCGGTCGAGGCGGGGGCCGATGTCGAGGATGGCGCCGGTGCGGGCACAGGGGCATTTGTCGCGGCGGAGTTGGGCGGCGATGCGGGTGCGGTAGCGCAGCAGCGGCATGGCCTCGCGCCCCAGCGTGGTGAGGACCAATTCGCCGTCGCAGATCTCGGGCAGGAATTGGTCCTCGTGGATGTGCAGATGGCCGGCCTCGCATTCGAGGCAGAGGCCGGGGTCGAGGATCTCATTGACGCCGAAGTTGCAGTGGACGGCGGCGAAGAGGCCGGCGGCCAGTTGCTGGCGGACCTCCTGGCTGACGGAGCGGGAGAGGAGCACGGCGCGCAGTTGGAGGGATTGCGGGTCGAGCCGCCGTTGTTCGAGCGTCTGGGCCAGGGCCAAGGCGCTGGTGGGGCTGGTGATGAGGACGGTGGGGCGGTAGTTCTGCAAAAGAGCCAGTTGGTAATCCAGGTGAAGCGGGTCCTCGGCAATGACGCAGGCCTCGATGAGCTCGGCCCCCAACACGTAGCCGGAGGCGCCGGGGTGGACAGCGCCGCCCAAGGAGATGAGGACGACGTCGTTGGCGGTGACGCCGCTGGCGGCCAACTGCCGGGCGACCAGGCGCCCCCACTGGGCGAGGTCGTTGCGGGTGTAGCCGATGACCAGTGGCTGGCCTTGGGGTCCCAAGGTCGAGTGCAGGCGGATGACCTCGCGCAACGGGAAGGCGAACATCCCATAAGGGAAACTGGCGGCCATCTCCTCGGGGGTGGTCATCGGCAGCCGGGCCAGGCCGCCGAGCGAGTCCAGGGGAGCCTCGCCCAGCTTCTCGCGATAGCGGCGCACGTTGCGGCGGAGGCGGACCAGGAGGGCCTGGAGGCGCTCCAGTTGCAGTTGCTCCAGCTCCGCGCGCGGCATCAGTTCGTAACGTCGATCAAAGATTTTCATGGAAAACGGGGTGGCTCTCAACGAGGCGTGAGGTGTTGCCCAGGTAGGCGCGTTTGACCTCCGGGTTGTGGAGCAGCTCGAAGGCCTGGCCCTCCAGGAGGATCTCGCCGGCCTCCATCACGTAGGCGCGGTCGGCGATCTGCAGCGTGGCCGTGGCATTCTGTTCCACTAGCAGCACGGTCAGGCCCAGGTCCCGCATCCTGGTGATTTCGACGAAGAGTTCCTCGACCAGCTTAGGGGCCAGGCCCATCGAGGGCTCGTCCAGGAGCAGGAGCCTGGGACGGGCCATGAGGGCGCGGCCCAGGGCCAGCATTTGCTGCTCGCCGCCCGAGAGCGTGCCGCCCAATTGGCGGAGGCGTTCGCGCAGCCGCGGGAACCGCTCGAGCACGATCTCCATCTGCACTGCCCGGTCCGGGTTGTGATAGCCGCCCAAAAGGAGGTTCTCGCGCACGGTCATGTCGGCAAAGATCATCTTGCCCTCTGGCACCAGCACGGTGGAGTGGCTGACGCTGCGCCAGGCGGGCTGGCCGCAAACCGCGCGGCCCTCGATGAAGACCTGGCCCTCCCAGGGAGGCAGCAGCCCGATGATGGCGCGCAGGAGGGTGGACTTGCCGGCGCCGTTGGCGCCCAGGAGGGCGACGATCTCGCCGGTGCAGACGTGGAGGCTGGCGCCGCGCACGACCTCGAGGCTGCCGTAACCGCACCTCAGGTTCTTTACCTGGAGCAACATTTGGATGTGCCTCCCAAGTACACGCAGATGACCTTCGGGTCGTTTTGCACCGCCTCCGGGGCGCCTTCGGCCAGGGCGTTCCCGTTGTGCAGGACCAGGATCTCGTCCGAGAGCCCCATGACCATGGACATATCATGCTCGACCAGCAGGATGGTCACGCCCCGGTCGCGGATCTTGAGAATCCGCTGGCCCAGCTCGGCCTTCTCCCGGGGATTGAGCCCGCTGGCCGGTTCGTCCAGGAGCACCAGGGCCGGCTCGGTGGCCAGCGCGCGGCCTAACTCGACCAGGCGTCGCTGACCGAAGGCCAGGGCGCCTGCGGGGCGCGCGGCCAAGTCGGCCAGGCCCAGGTCATCAAGCTGGGCCAAGGCGGCCTGGCGGATGGCCCTTTCTTCGCGCGCCTGGCCGGGCCACCGCAAGGCGCAGCCCGGCATCTCGCAGCGCGTTCGGACATGGCGGCCCACCATGACGTTCTCCAGCGCGTTCAGGTGCGAGAACAGGCTGGGATTCTGGAACGTCCGCGACAAGCCGCGCCGGGCGATTTGGCGCGGCTCCAGCCCGGTCAGAGGGCGCCCCCGAAACGTGACACTGCCTGCCTCCGGCTTGAGCAGGCCGGAGATCAAATTCAACAGCGTGGTCTTGCCGGCGCCGTTGGGGCCGATGATGGCCTTGATCTGGCCGGCGCTGACCCGGAACGAGACGCCCTGCAGTGCGACCAGCCCGCCGAAACTGCGGCGCAAGTCATTCACCTCGAGCAGCACCGCGGAGCTGCCGCTCCCGCCCCGGCCTCCCTGCGTCCCTTTTGTCCCTTCGGCTTGCCGCTCGTTTCCAGCGGAACAGCAGGTCTGCGCTCCGCCTTGGGCGCCTCGGCCCAGGAGCCGCCTGACCCACAGCCCGAGCGGCTTGAGGGGCCCTTGCGGGGTGAGCGAAACCAGCAGGATGAGAATGCCGGCAAAGACGGCGTTGTCGTAGGAGCCGAACCAGCCGCGCAAGGAAGAATAGTTCAGAAGCGTGCTCATGAGAGCCACGCCCCAGAGATTGTCGAGGCCGCCCGCGGCCGCCAGGGCCACATAGCGGACCGATTTGAGGGCGCCGGCCTCGGAGGGGCCGATGCCCGCGGTGTAATGGGTGAGGAAGACGCCGGCGGTGGCAGCCAGCAGGGCGCTCAGGACAAAGGCCTTGAGCTTATAGCGGGCGGTGTGGATGCCCAGGGTATTGGCGGCGGTCTCGCCATCGTGAATTGCCTGTAATGCGCGGCCGACGCGGGAATGGACGAGGTTGCGCAGGAGCAGCAGGACCACCAGGACCAGGCCGCAGGCCAGGTAATAGTTCTGGAGGCGCGCGGCGCTCCGGCCGCAGACCGTCAGGCCGCCGGGCAGGCGCCATTCCGGCACGCCCTGGATGCCGTCGGCGGCGCCGGCCAGCGGGCTGGCCAGGAGTATCTTGCTGACGATCAGGCCAAAGCCGAGCGTGGCCATCGCCAGGTAATGGCCGCGCAGGCGCAGGGCCGGGTAGCCGATGAGGCAGGCCACGGCAAAGGTCAGGGCCATGGCTGCCAGGAACGCCGCCCAAGGGGAGACCGTCAGCAACCAATTGCCGTAGGCGTCCTGTCGCGCCACCAGCACGCGCGCCGCTTTGAGCCAGGATGCCGCCGCGGCATCCTTGAGCCATGAAACATCGTGAGTCGTCAACACCGCCGAGGTGTACCCGCCCAGGGCGAAGAAGGCCCCATGCCCCAGCGAGACCTGGCCCGCGTAGCCCATCACCAGGCACAAGCCCAGCACGACCAGCGCGTAATAAACCGCCATCGTGAGCTGGGTCAGGCAGTAGGCCATCCCGGCGCCGCTCAGCCCAAGCTGGGCCGCCACGACGGCCATCGCAGCGACCGCAAATGGAAAGGCTGGGCGAAGACGGTTCATCGCATCATCACAGTTCCCTCAGTTCGGGCGAGCCGAAGAGGCCGCGCGGGCGGACGAAAAGCACCCCGAGCAGCACGGCGAAAGCGGCGACGTCGTTGTAAGCGGCGGGCAGGCGGCTGACGCTGAGGGCCTCGAGGATGCCCACCAGCAACCCGCCCAGCACGGCGGCCATGGGATTGCCCAGCCCGCCCAGGATTGCGGCGGCAAAACCCTTGATGGCCAAGGGGGTGCCCATTTCATAATGCGTCATGGTGATCGGCGAGATCACGCAGCCAGCCAGCGCGCCCAGGCCCGCGCTCAGCCCGAAGGCGAGCGTGCGCATGTTCCGCAGGTTGATGCCCGAGAGCATGGCGGCATCGGAGTTCGAGGAACAGGCGCGCATCGCCCGGCCTTGCAGGGTGTGGTGCAGAAACCCGTGCAGGGCCAGGACCGTCACGGCCACCGTGCCCAGCACCCACAGGACCTGGGGGGAGATGGCCGCGCCGAAAAACCGGAGCGAGGAGACTTCGTTGCCCGTAAAGTAGGGCAACGAGCGCACCTTCTCGTCCCAGATGTGCAGAGCGGCCTCCTGGATGACAATCGAGAGGCCGATCGTGATGATGATCAGGTGCAGGACCGAGTGACGCCGCAACTTGCGGAAGAAGAGGATCTCCAGCAGGCACCCGACCAGCGCCACCAGGAGCACCGCCCCGGCCACGGCTACCGGCAGCGAGAAGTAATGCGAGAGCGTCACCGCCACCATCCCGCCCAGCATCACAAATTCGCCCTGGGCCAGGTTGAGCACGCCGGTCGCGCTGTAGATCAGATTGAATCCAATCGCCACCACGGCATAAATGCTGCCCTTGGTGACCCCCGACAGCAGGTACTGCAGCGCGATCACTGCTTCCGGTAGAGGGTGAACTTGCCGCCCTTGACCACCAGCATCTCGAAGGCGCTCAGATCCAGGCCCGTGTGGTCACTGGCCGAGTAGTTGAATATGCCGCCGGTGCCGACAAAGCCCTTCAGGCCCTCGATGGCGTCGCGCACCTTGTCCCGGTCGGCGCTGCGGGCTCGCTTGAGGCCCTCGACCACGACGAGCAGGGCGTCATAGGCATGGCCGCCGAAGGTGCTGACATCTTCATGGAAGGCCGCCTCGTAATCGTGTTTGTAAGCGGCCAGGAGTTTCTTCTGGGGATGGCCCTCGGGCAGTTCGTCGACCACCAGGAGCCGGCGCGGGGAAGAGGGTGCCCTCGGCGGCGATGCCGGCCTGCTCGACATATCTGCGGTTGCCAAAGCCGTGGCTCTGGTAGAGCGGCACGTCCAGCCCGATCTGTCTCATGTTCTTGGCCACGATGGATTGGGCCGGGACGATGGACCAGTTCACGAGCGCCTGGACGCCCGGTTTGCTCTTGACCTTGGTGAGGATGTCGCTCAGATCGGTCGCCTGCTTGTCGTACACCTCGTCGGCGAGGATCTCCATCCCCGCGGCCCTGGCCATGTCCTCCAGTTGTTTCTTGCCCGCCGCGCCGAAGCCGTCGTTGCTGCTCACGACGGCAATCCGGGTGATCCCGTTTTCCTTCATGGTGCGATAGATCCAGGTGACGGCCTGGCTGTCTTTTTGGGGCACCTTGAAGACGTACTTGGCCACCGGGTTGACGATGACCTCGGCGGCGGCGCACGAAACGAGGATGACCCGGTTCTCCTCGCACAGGGCCTTGATCGCCATGGTCTCGCCGCTGGTGGACGGGCCGATGATGGCCAGCACCTGGTCTTCCTCGATCAACTGCCTGGCAAAGGAGACGGCCTTCTCGGGGCTTGAACCGGTGTCCTTGAGCACCAACACCAGCCTCGCCCCGTTCACGCCCCCGGAGGCGTTGAGCTTGTCGATGAGCATACGGGCGGTCTTGGCCTCCGGCGCACCCAGGAACGACGCCGGCCCCGTCACCGAAAACAGGGCGCCGATCTTGACGGCCTTGGAGGAACTGGCTGCCAGGCCCGCATCGGAAAACAACAGCAGGCCGCAGGCCCAGGCCGCCGGGAGGATAGGAAGGAGCTTTCTCATGATATTTCTTGCATTCAATTTGGACGGCGTTCGCCCGCCCAGTCAGGGCTCGCGGCCGACAGGTTCCAGAAAGACTGAGCAGAGCCAAACTGCCAAAAAAGTTTTCCTCGTGTCAATCTTTTGTCTTGGAAGGAGATGGGGGTGGCCAACGGGACGGAAGGGACCAAAGGGACATAAGCGACGTAAGGGACGTCAGGGACGCGAGGGCATTATTGCCGCCGGACGGTATAGAAGCGCTGGGCCGAGGCGGGGGCTGTGTCCTCCAGGCTGCGCAGGCCGCCGTTGCCGGCAACTCCAGTCACATAGCGCCAGGCAGAATCACCGAGTCGATCCCTGCTCAGCAGGAAATAGGAGCGTCCGCGCTCGGTTGGCACCAGGACTTCGAGCCGGTCCGGGGCCGCCCGGGCGCGGATCACGCTGGGCGGCGCCGGCCACGAGCGGCCCGCCGCCACGCTGTGATCGCAGCCCGCTCCAAGCAGCGCCGGGTGATTCACACCCTCGGGCGCGATAGCCTGCCCATAATCACTCCGGCCCCAGCCAAACACGCTCCCGTCGGCCAGTTCAACCAGGCTGTGGCCGTCCCCGGCCGCGATGCAAACCGCGTTGCTGACCGCGGCGGGGACCACCGACTGCGAGTAGGTGGCGTCTCCCCAGCCAACCACCACGCCATCCGCGCGGAGGGCCAGGGTGTCGAGACCCCCGGCGGAAACGACCGCCACATTGCCCAAGCCGTCCGGCACCTGGGCCTGGCCTCGGCTGTTGCTGCCCCAGGCAAGCACCGTGCCGTCAGCCCGCAACGCAACGCTGTGCGAGCCCCCGGCCGAAATGGCAACCACGTTGCTCAATCCGGGCGGGACCTCCGTCTCACCATCGGCGTTGCCGCCCCAGGCGGCCACAGTCCCGTCTGCGCGCAAGGCGAGGCTGTGCGTCAGCCCGGCGGAAATGGCAATAACGTTGGTGAGCCCGGCCGGCACATTGGTTTGGCCGGCGGTATTGTCGCCCCAGGCGACGACGCTGCCGCTCTCGGTGAGCGCCAGGCTATGGACGCCGCCGGCCGCGACCGCGACTGCGCCGGGAAGGCCGGGGGGCACGTCGCATTGGCCCATCTGGTCCGCGCCCCAGCCGACGACCCGGCCATCCTGGCGAAGGGCCAGGATATGGTTGAGGCCGGAGGCCAGCGCCACGATGTTGCTGGCGACGGCCGGGACATTGGTCTGGTGGCAGTTATTCCCACCCCAGGCAATGACGGATTGGACCTGGAGCATTGCCGGCACACTGGTGGTGTGGCCGAAGCTGTTGCTGACGGCAAGTTGATAGGTTCCGCTGTCGGTGAAAGCGGCCCCGGGAATCCAGAGCGAGGCCTCGGTGGCTCCGGGCAGGGCGACGCCATCGTGAAACCACTGGCAGGTTCGCGGCAGGGCCCCGGCCAGCAGCGCCCCCAAGCGGGCCTCGGCTCCGAGCAGGACGGTCTGAGCCTGGGGCTGAGCGGCTATGGACGGAGGGCTGTCCGGCGCGGTGACTTTAAGCAGCAGGATATCTGTCGGTCCAACCGAGACGGTGAGATTGGTGTTGCTATTGGGGAAGTTCGTCCCCGCCCACAGGTCCCGAAAGGCGAGCTGTTGACCGGGCGCCGCCCCGACCAGGTCCCAGGTCAGCACGATCAACTGGTTCGTGGCCGCCCCGTTATAGACCCCCACCAGGTTTGTGCCAGAGCAATCGAAGCCCAGCGGCCGGACAAACACCTCCTGCAGGCAATTCGTGTACACCCGCCTGCCGCCCCGGCCATAGGGGTCGCTGATGAGCGACACTACTTCCACGTTGGTCGTGTACCGTGGATCGATGCCCGAACTGAGCCGCATCATCGAGCCCGAGAGCGCGCACAGGCTCACCATCACCTTGATTTCCGTTGACGAATAGGCATAACACCCCTCCGCATACCCCTCTCCGTAGATGACAAAATTCGCCCCGTTCCATGCGCTCGCATACGGTTCGACATACCGGAAATCGGCCAGCAGGTCGGCGCTGTCCTGCGCATAGCCGCCGCTGGGCGCCCCCCAGGCATTGCACGCATCGCAGAAAAACGGCGTCTCCGGCGGGGGCGGCCACACTGGAATGACGATGTAAGTCCAGAACTTGTGCGGCGGGCTCACGTTGGCCAGGGCGTTGCTGATGGATTGGAACTCGTGCCGGACGGAGTTGTAGGTGCTATCGTTGAAGATGGCGCCCCTGCACGCGTCGAACATCAACCCGTCCACGCCCCACGCCGCAAACAGGTTCATGTCCTGCTGGAGGTGGGCGTCGTCGGTCCCCGCATACCCCCAGCAGGTCCTGGAGTTGGTCGGCGCGTAGGCGGTGTACAAGATCGCCTTGTAGCCCAACCCATGGAGCGTGCTCACCAGGCCCGGGATGCCCCCGTTCGTCAGCGTCAGGGCATTCCACGTCAGATTGCCGTCGGCGTCCCGGTGGACCGCCTGCCAACCGTCGTCCAGCCAGAACGTTTGAAAGCCCGCCGCGTACGTCCCATCCGCTATCCACGCCGCCGCCAGGTTCGTCAAAAAGCCCTGGTAATAATTGCCCATGTCGTCCGGCGGCAAGCCTCGCAAATCGTTGAACGTCAAAAAGCCATTGGGCCGGTAGAGCAGCCCCGCCTGGGGCTGGCTCCAAACCGTCGCGGCCGCCGCCACCATGGCTGCCAGGCTCAACGCGCGGAGCCCAGGGCCGAGGGTCGAGGGTCCAAGGAAGGGATGCGAGGGCATTACTGCCGCCGGACGGTATAGAAGCGCTGGGCCGAGGCGGGGGCTGTGTCCTCCAGGCTGCACAGGCCGCCGTTGCCGGCAACTCCAGTCACATAGCGCCAGGCAGAATCACCGAGTCGATCCCTGCTCAGCAGGAAATAGGAGCGTCCGCGCTCGGTTGGCACCAGGACTTCGAGCCGGTCCGGGGCCGCCCGGGCGCGGATCACGCTGGGCGGCGCCGGCCACGAGCGGCCCGCCGCCACGCTGTGATCGCAGCCCGCTCCGAGCAGCGCCGGGTGATTCACACCCTCGGGCGCGATAGCCTGCCCATAATCACTCCGGCCCCAGCCAAACACGCTCCCGTCGGCCAGTTCAACCAGGCTGTGGCCGTCCCCGGCCGCGATGCAAACCGCGTTGCTGACCGCGGCGGGGACCACCGACTGCGAGTAGGTGGCGTCTCCCCAGCCAACCACCACGCCATCCGCGCGGAGGGCCAGGGTGTGAGACCCCCGGCGGAAACGACCGCCACATTGCCCAAGCCGTCCGGCACCTGGGCCTGGCCTCGGCTGTTGCTGCCCCAGGCAAGCACCGTGCCGTCAGCCCGCAACGCGACGCTGTGCGAGCCCCCGGCCGAAATGGCAACCACGTTGCTCAATCCGGGCGGGACCTCCGTCTCACCATCGGCGTTGCCGCCCCAGGCGGCCACAGTCCCGTCTGCGCGCAAGGCGAGGCTGTGCGTCAGCCCGGCGGAAATGGCAATAACGTTGGTGAGCCCGGCCGGCACATTGGTTTGGCCGGCGGTATTGTCGCCCCAGGCGACGACGCTGCCGCTCTCGGTGAGCGCCAGGCTATGGACGCCGCCGGCCGCGACCGCGACTGCGCCGGGAAGGCCGGGGGGCACGTCGCATTGGCCCATCTGGTCCGCGCCCCAGCCGACGACCCGGCCATCCTGGCGAAGGGCCAGGATATGGTTGAGGCCGGAGGCCAGCGCCACGATGTTGCTGGCGACGGCCGGGACATTGGTCTGGTGGCAGTTATTCCCACCCCAGGCAATGACGGATTGGACCTGGAGCATTGCCGGCACACTGGTGGTGTGGCCGAAGCTGTTGCTGACGGCAAGTTGATAGGTTCCGCTGTCGGTGAAAGCGGCCCCGGGAATCCAGAGCGAGGCCTCGGTGGCTCCGGGCAGGGCGACGCCATCGTGAAACCACTGGCAGGTTCGCGGCAGGGCCCCGGCCAGCAGCGCCCCCAAGCGGGCCTGGGCTCCGAGCAGGACGGTCTGAGCCTGGGGCTGAGCGGCTATGGACGGAGGGCTGTCCGGCGCGGTCATTTTGAGCAGCAGGATATTTGCCGGTTCAACCGAGACCGTGAGATTGGTGTTGCTATTGGGGAAGTTCGTCCCCGCCCACAGGTCCCGAAAGGCGAGCTGTTGACCGGGCGCCGCCCCGACCAGGTCCCAGGTCAGCACGATCAACTGGTTCGTGGCCGCCCCGTTATAGACCCCCACCAGGTTTGTGCCGGACCCCTCAAAGCCAAGCGGTCGGACGAAAATCTGCACGACATCATTGCTGGCGACGAGCCGACCGCACTTCGCGTAGGGATCATCGATGAGAAGGCTGACTTCCTGGTTGGTGTACCAGTTGGCCAGCGACCCGAGGTTCCCGGAGGTCCGCATAAACGACCCTGAGAGAGCGCACATGGACATCCCAACTTTCGTCAGAACCTGCCCGAAGTAGTAGGCGAACTCACCCGCGGTCTCGATGTACTGCACGAAATTACTGCTGTTTTGGGTTGAGGCGTAAGGCTGGATGAAGTCGAACGAGGCAACGACGTTGCTCACCGTGTCGGGGTAGCCGCTTGCGCCAGGCGCTCCCCAGCCAGAACAGGCGTTGCACATTAGCGGCGTCTCGGGCGGCGTCGGCCAGACCGGAATCACGAGGTAGGTCCAGAAGCTGTGCGCGGGGGCAACGTTGGCCAGGGCATTGCTCAGCGTAGAGAATTCATGGCGCGTGTAGCTGTAGTCCGGGTCGTTCACGAGTCCACCCGCGCAACTCGTGATATCACTCCCGCCGCAGGCGTCAAAGCAGATCCCATCGAGGTTCCACGTTGCGAACAGGTTCAAGTCCTGCTGCATCGTTGCGTCGGTCGTGCCGGGATATCCCTGGCACGTTCTAGCCGTCAGGGGACCATAAGCGCTGTAGATGATGACCTTGTACCCCCAGTTGTGCAGTGTGGCAACCAGTATGGGTATCCCTCCGTTCGTCATCGTGCTTGGGTTCCACGTGAGGTTGCCGCTGCCATCTCGTCCGGCAGCCTGCCAGCCGTCATCAAGCCAGACGGTTTGAAATCCAGCCGCAAACATGCCGTTAGTAAGCCATGTCGCGGCCAGGTTCGTGATGTAGCCCTGGTAATAATTGCCCATGTTGTCCGGCGGCGCGCCTCGGTAATCGTTGAACGTCGTAAAGCCATTGGGCCGGTAGAGCAGCCCCGCCTGGGGCTGGCTCCAAACCGTCGCGGCCGCCGCCACCATGGCCGCCAGGCTCAACGCGCGGAGCCGAGGGCCGAGGGCCGGGGGTCGAGGGAGGGGATGTTTGCGTGGAACAGTGGGACACAAACCGCGGGAATGCCGCGTACTCTCCCGCTGAGCGGGACTTCGCGATGCGGGGACACGCGGAGCAAGCCGCCAGGCGTCTGGAGCCCGGCGTATCCCGCCGCTTTGCGCCCAACGTCTTGCTTTCGAGCCATGGCTCACGCCGCCCAGGCGCGCGAGATTCGAGAGAGGCTGCTTCATACGACCGTTCACGGGTCTAGTTCTGCACAGCCGGCGGGTGATGTCAAAGGGTTTTTGACGCCGGAGTTGCGAGCGGGGTGCGTCCCAATGCAGTCCCTCAGTGGCCCGTCTAGAGCACAGAGCCAGCCGCTTCCAATGCTTTGCCTTGGACATTCAGACCGGCTTTCCTGCTCTGCCTCGCGGCCCACCGGGCCGGAGATTCAGGACGCAAGGGACCGAAGGGACGCGAGGCACTGCCGCGCCGGGCGCGATAGAGGGGCCGGGCACAACGGGGGCCAGTGGCCCAGTGGACAGATCGTCATTCCGGGTATAAATAAAGGTCGGATATTGAGTGCCAAGACGTGCGGAGCGGTCAAATCACACGCGGGCAATCAAGATCCGGGAACACGGAAGATGAGAAGACGCATACAAGATGAGTTTACGCAGTTGCCGATCTCGCGGCAGCGCAAGTATCAATTGCGGATGCAGCGAGACAGCCGGTGCACCGAATGCGGGGAACCGGCGGTTCAAGGGTCGCGGTGTCTGAAGCACTTGGTCAAGGCGCGAGAGCGCCAGCGCAAGAAACGCGGACTGAAACGCCGTTATTACGGCACGCTCAGTTACAAGCTCCAGGGGGTCGCTTCCTCATGACCTGCCCACAGGTCCCATTCCCTCCATGCGCCTTGCGAAGCAGGCAGGCGCGACCGGGGTTTTGGGCTGCGGTCCAAAACCTCGCGGCTTTGGCGGCAGACCGTAGAGAACCCGTGTGAGCTGTCGCTCACATCGCCGCCTTCACCCGGTAGAACTGCTTGGGCTGGCGGTCATCTGATAGCCCGGGCTGTAGCCGAGCGGAGGCACGGGCGAACTGCGCGGCCCTCCGCATTCCCCATTCCGCATTCCCCACTCCGCACTCCGCACTCCGCACTCCGCATTCGTCATTCGTCATTCGTCACCAGTCACTCATTTCTCTTGCCGTCGGGGCGAAAATCTGGCTGGCTCTTCCACGCAGGCACGAATGATCGAATTTCGACTGAACCGAGTTCGTCCTGGCACAGACCATGAAGCATTCGACCAATGGGACCGCTGAGCAGTTCCGCAACAGGAGATCCAATATGCGCACAGAGAGGCTTGAATTGACACGCCGCGGGTTTTTGAAGACGACGCTCCAGGCGGGCGCGCTGCTGGCGGCGCCGCAACTGGTTCGCGGCGCTGTGGTGGGCGCGTCCTTCACCGCTGCCCCGAGCGAACGGATTGTGATGGGCGGCATCGGCATCGGCGGCCGGGGCTCCTACGACCTGGGCTGTTTCCTGCAGCAGCCCGACGTGCAGTTCGTCGCCGTCTGCGATGTCCGGGCCGAGCGCCGCGAGGCGGTCAAGCGCCGGGCGGACGCCAAATATGGGAACCAGGATTGCAAGATGTATCGGGACCTGCGCGAACTGCTGGCCCGCGACGACCTGGATGCCGTGCTCATCGCCACGGGGCCGAACTGGCACGCCACCGCCTCGATCCTCGCCGCCAATGCCGGCAAAGACGTCTATTGCGAGAAGCCCTGCACCAAGAACATCGCCCAGAGCCTGGCCCTGGCCGAGACCTTCCGCCGCACGGGGCGGGTCTTCCAGGCGGGCACACAGCGCCGGAGCCTGCCCAACTTCATGTTCGTCATCGACCTGGCCCGGCGCGGCAGGCTCGGCAAGCTCCAGACCCTCCACGCCCACCCCGCCGGCCTCGGCACCGCTGTCAGCGGCTGGACCAAGGCCGAGCCGGAACCGGACAAGGAAAAGTTTGACTGGGATCTCTACCTCGGCCCGGCCGCCTGGCGGCCCTACAACCGAGCCGTGTCGTTCGACGGCTTCAACTTCGAGAAAGGCGGCGGCCTGGTCGGCGGCGGGTGCCTGGAATGGGGTTCCCATTGCGTTGACCTCTGCCAATGGGCCAACGACGCCGACAACACCGAGCCGGTCGAATACGAACCGGTGAAGGACCAACTCCATGCACGTTACGCCAACGGCGTCCGGCTGGTCATGCGCAACGACGGCTGGCTGCCCCTGGGCTCCTGCCCCGTCCGTTTCGAAGGCGACACGGGCTGGGTGGAGACCGGAGACGACGCCGAGATCGTCGCCAGCTCGCCGGCCCTGCTGGCGGGCAAAGGCGCCAAGATCGCCGGCTACCCCGCCGACTTCCACGTGCGCAATTTCCTGGACTGCGTCAAGTCGCGCGCCCAGACCCGCGCCAACGCCCAGGCCGCCTGCCACGCCCACATCGCCTGCCATGCCGCCAATATCGCCTTGTTCCTCCACCGCAAAGTCCAGTTCAACCCCGGGACAAACGAGTTCATCGGCGACGACGAGGCCAACCGGTTCCGCTCCGAGGCCCTGCGCGAACCCTGGAGGCTCTGACCCGGACGCCGCTCCACCTCACCTCAACTCACTTCACCTCAACATTCTTTCCCATGAAATCCGATTTCCAAAATCCAGATGAAGGCGCGGCTCAAGGCATCTGCGCCCCCGTTCACGGCGACCGGCCCGGTTTGAAATCCTCTCTCCGGGCGGCGGGACGCTGCCTGGCGGCGATGGCCTGTCTAGTGGCGGCCCTCCAGGCGCCCGGGGCCGAGCCCGGCCAGGCCCCGGCCCAGAAGCAGCAGAAGCTCATCGGCGTGCTGCAGTCACAGGCTGCGCCCGGCGAGAAGGGCCTGGCCTGCAAGGGCCTGGCCTCTTGCGGCACGGCAGAGGCCGTTCCGGCGTTGGCCCGGTTGCTCTCGGACCCGGACCTTGCCTCCTGGGCGCGCATCGCGTTGGAGGCCATTCCCGGTCCCGAGGCCGATAACGCCCTGGTCCAGGCCGTGCCCGAGTTGCACGGCCGACTTCTGGTCGGGACCCTCAACTCGATTGGCTTTCGCCGCAGCACAGAGGCGGTGAGCGTGCTGGTGTCCAAGCTGGGCGACACGGATGCCGACGTGGCGTCGGCGGCTGCGGTAGCCTTGGGCCGCATCGGCGGGTTGGCCGCCGCCAATTCCCTCGAGCAGACCTTGCCCAAGGCGCCCGAGGCCGTCCGCGGGTCCGTGGCGGAGGGGTGCATCCTGTGCGCGGAGAGGTTTCTCAGTGCCGGCGACGCGGACGTTGCCATCAGGCTGTATGACCTCGTGCGGGAGGCACAAGTTCCCAAGCAGCGCGAGCTCGAGGCCCTGCGCGGGGCAATCCTGGCGCGCAAATCGGCTGGGCTGCCCCTGCTGCGCAAGCTCTTGCACTCGTCGGACAAGGCCTACTTCGACCTTGCCTTGAGCACTGCCCGCGAGTTGGCTGGGGTCGAGGTGGGCAGGGCCTTGGCCGAGGAGATGTCAATGACCAGCCCGGACCGCCAGGGATACGTGCTTTTGGCCCTGGCCGACCGCGGGGAGAGCGAGGCCATGCCCACGGTCCTGGACGCCGCCAAAAAGGGCCCGAAAAACTTCCGCCTCACAGCCATCGGCATCCTGGACCAGTATGGGAATGCCTCGGCCGCGCCGACCCTGCTGGAGGCCGCTGCCGAGGGCGATCCGGAGATCGAATCGGCCGCCCTGGCCGCGCTGGCCAGGCTGCCCGGCAGCGAAGTGGACGCGGACCTGGTCGCCCGCCTGCCCCAGGCCGGCGGCAAGTCGCGCCAGACCCTCATCAAATTGGCTGCCCTACGCCAGGTCGAGGCCGCTCTGCCGGCCGTCTCGCGCTGCGCCCAAGACCCGGACCCGGCCACGCGGAGCGCCGCCCTGCGCGCCCTGGGCACCCTGGGCGACCAGACGCAAATACCGGAATTGGCCCGGCTGCTGGGCCAGACTCAGGACGCCAAAGAACGCGCCGAAATCGAGGCCGCCCTCCTGGGCATCAGCGGGCGCAAAGGAACCCTCTGCGTCCCGCACTTGCTGCCGATGGCCCAAGACCCCAACGGCGCGATCCGCCTCGTCGCCCTCCACGCCCTGGCCTCGGCGGGCGGCCCCCAGGCCCTGGCCGCCGTGAGGGCAGAACTCCAGGACAAAGAGCAGCCCCTTCAGGACGAGGCGGTGCGCACCTTGTCCACCTGGCCCAACACCTGGCCGGAGGACGACAGCGTCGCCGCGCCGTTGCTGGCCCTGGCCCAGTCCGATGAGAACCCCTCGCACCAGGTCCTGGCCCTGCGCGGCTATCTCCAGTTCCTTCAGGGCGACAAGAAACTCAACGCCGAGCAGAAATCCGCCAGGCTCAAGGAAGCCCTGCCGCTCCTCAAGCGGCCCGAGGAAAAACGCCTGGCCATTGCCGTCCTCCAGTCCACCACGCACGCCCAGGCCCTGGAGATGCTCGCCGCCTTCGCCGCCGAACCCGCCATCGCCGACGAGGCCTGCTCCGCCCTGCTCAACCTGGCTGCCCGCAACCGCTCCGGCGCCACCAAGGAGCAGCGCCAAAAGGCCCTCCAGGCCGTCGTCGCCCATGCCCCCGACGAGGCGACCCGCAAGAAGGCCCAACAAGCCTTGGAAGGCCTGAGGTAAGTTCAGTCCTCCTGCGACAAGATGCGTTTGCCGATTGACAGGTCGAGGATGCCTGCAAACGCGCTCCAGTCTTCTGCATAGACCGGTTGACCCGGCCGCAGGCTGCGTTGCATCCTTCGCCGGGTCCCGGTTGGGTTCGTAGCCCAACAGCACCAGCGAGAAACCGGGGTTGGGCCACAGGTCCCATCCATGCACCACGCTGGGGAGCACGAGGCGAAACTCACCGCCTCTTCGATACGTCTCGCGGCCCACGGCCACAGTGTACTCCGCCGTCTGGCCATCGCGATAGACCTTGACCGGCAACGAGGTCCCTGGCCGGCTCGCCTCTATTGTCCGGTGGAATTGCTTCAGCCTCACCGCCGGGCGGTGGTCCAGTTCGACGATCAGATCCCCTTGGCGCAGCCCGGCCCGGTAGGCGGGGGCGTTGGTGCCCAGATGCTTCACCAGGACCGCCGCCTTTTGCGTCCGCCTCACCGACTCGGGAAACTGCTGATAATCCTCGACGCCCGGTCTGTGCAGGATGGCCTCCAGGACCGCTACCTTCTTGGCCAGCACGCATTGCCCGCCGATCCACCCGCGTTGCGCCGCGGGCCGTTCCTTGTGGGTCGCGCAGCCGGCCAGGCACAGGGCCAGCGCGCCCAGCACAAGCCCCGGTAGTGATGAGGTTTGGTTCATATATTGTCTCCTGTGTTGTCTCCTAAGCATACTCTCCTCCCATCACCAGCGAGATGCCGGCCGCCACGCGGTTCCATTCCGCAGTCAAGGCCTCCAGCCGTTTCCGGCCGCGCGCGGTGAGTTCGTAGTAATTGCGGCTGCGACCCTCGACCTCCTTGCGGAAGCGGTTGACCAGCTTCTCCTGCTCCAGGTAATGCAGGTAGGGATAGATGCAACCCTCGCCAAACGCCAGCCGCTCACGCGTCTGGGCCTGGATGACCCGGACGATTTCATAGCCGTACATCTCGCGCCGGGAGAGGAGCTTGAGCACCAGCAGCTCAGGCACGCCATTGAGAAAACTCGGATTGCTTCGGCCCATATGCCGCCCTTTATACCTCATGGTTTAAGGTATGTCAAGCCCCCAAGGTTGAATAGCTCCGCATTCCGGCGCGTCTGATCGGTGTTGCGTTTCTCTTAGCCTGCCTCGGGCGGCGGCAACGCCAAGCGCCGTCCGGTGGTTCAGCATGGCTGGTTCAAGGAAAGGCGGCCCGGAATGGGACCGGGCCGCCTTTCGTGTTTTATCTCACGCTCCACCCGCGCCCGGGTCCAGGTAGAAGTTCAGGGCGTCGGCCACGCCGTTGCCGTGGAATCGGCGGCTGACATAACCGCCCTGGCGGAGGACCGTTTCCTTTACGGAGGCCACGGCATTGCCCGGGGCGGCCAGGAAACGGGCGAAGCGGCTGCAGAGCATGGGCAAATCATTCAAGTGGTCGCCGACAGCGAAGACGTGGTCGGCGGTAAGGCCCAGGAGTCGGGTCACCTCGGCCAGGGCCGTGCCCTTGCTGTAGGCGACGTGGCTGAACCGGGCGTAAACGTCGTTGCGGACGACCGCCAGGTCCGGGATGGCGCGGCAGTAGTCGTTGAGGTAACGGTGGATGGCATCCGCATCGCCGTTGTTGCCGGCGACCAGGCAGAAGGGGGAGTAGGCATCCTCGTAGATGCGGGCGTGAAAATGCTCGTTGATCCAGGCCACCAGGCGGGGCAAGTAGGGCCGCACGCGGGCGAAGAGTTCTGCGTGCGTGCGCGAGCAGGCGGCGTTCCATTGCTCCAGGCCGCGATACTGCAAATCCTGGTGGCAGTAGATCTCGCGTTCGACCAGCACCAGGTAATCGGGTTCGACGGCAATGCGCGCCCGGCCGAGGGATTCCATGAGGCTGGAGAGGTCGCGGCCGGTGTTGATGATCCACTTGGCCCCGGCGGCCTGCAATCGGCCGAGCAGCTCCTGCAGCCGCGCCGGCACCGGCGGACTCTCGAACCCCGCATACAGGGTCCCGTCGAAATCCGTCGAGATCAGTTTAATTGGCCCGTTCATTTTCTGCGACACTGGCGCATCCTGACAGTGCCCCTGGAGTGCGCCCGTCCTCGGGCGCAGCAGCGTCGGAGCGGGCACGCGCGCCGGAGTGTTTGACCGCTGCCCCTGCTCCGGACGTTCCTGCGCCCGGGGACGGGCGCACTCCGGTCCGGCCCCCGACGGTGGGGGCAGTGTCGGGATGCGCTCCTGCGACACCGGCCCGGCAGGCCGTGCTTGCGCCAGGACAGGCTCCTAAGATACGATACATAGTGTCAAATGAAGACTGCATACGAACTGGCAATGGAGCGGTTGAGCAAGTCCTCGCCGACGCTCAAGCTGACAGCGGAGCAGAAGCAGGACATTGCAGACCTGGAATCGAAGTGCGCCGCGAAAATGGCCGAGCGCGAGCTCTTCTCGAGGGCGAGATTGTCAAGGCGGTGGACAAGGGGGACGACAAGGCTGTCGAGCAGTTGGAGAAGCAACTGGCCGGCGACCGCAAATCGCTGCGCGCCAAACTGGAGGAAGACAAGGAGAAGGTGCGGCGGGGGGCACGGTAGGGCTGGGAGCGCCGCAAATGCGAAATTCGAACGCCGTCCCGGCAGAAGGGGAGAGGGGGGGCTACGCCCGTCCGCTGAGCCCTCGCTGGCAGAGATCGAAGTGATAGAGGGCCGCGGCCACCAGGGAGTGGCGGATCTTGCCGGCGGCCATGAGGCGGGGCAGCTCGGCCACGGGCACCAGCCGCGTCAGCATGTCCTCGGCGCAGTCCAACTCGACCGGATGGCAGCAGCGGCAGTTCTCGACCAGCACGGTGAAGCAGGTGTTGGTCATGATGGCCGGGTTGGGAAAGACCTGGCCGATGAGCCGCGCGTTTTCCCCGGCGTAGCCAGTCTCTTCCCGCAGTTCGCGCTGCCCGGCGGCTTCCGGGGAGGGATCGGCGCTGTCGATCATCCCGCCCGGGATTTCCAGTTCAACGGTGTTCGACCCATGGCGGAATTGCTCGACCATGACCACCTGCTGGTCAGGCGTCAGAGCGATCACGTTCACCCAATTGGCACAGTTGATGACGTAAAAGTCGTGCGCCTGCCCGGTGCGCGGCGAGACCCTCCGGTCGGTGCGGATGCTGAAGATCCGGAAGTCGGCCGCGGGCACTGAGGCGATTTTTTCCCAGGGCTTGATCGTTTCCATCAAAGCCCCCGCTCTTTGGCCGCCCAGCCCTGGCGCATCAGTTGCAGCAGGTGCGCCAGCGCCTCGTCGTAAGTGCGGCCCTTTCGCTCGGCCAATTGGCGGGCGCGCCTGTCGAGCTGCGCCGCCATCCCCGCCGATTTCTCCGGCGGGCAACCGAGGGCCGCAAGGGCGGCAGCCAACTCCTCGACGCGCATGGTCCCGCGGGCTACGGTTGAGTCACCAGACGGATGCTTTCGACGGTGATGCGCGTGAGCGGTTTGCTCCGCTCCCCGCTGGCGTTCGCGGTGACCGGCGTGTTGCCGATCCGGTCCAGCACGTCATCGCCTTGGGTGAGCCGGCCAAAGGCGGCGTATTTCCGGTCCAGGAACGAGGCCTCGCCCAGGCAGATGAAGAACTGGCTCCCGGCCGAGTCCGGGTGCTGAGAGCGGGCCATCGAGATGACCCCGTGCTGGTGGGAACGGTCGTTGAACTCGGCCTTGATGGTCCGACCCGGGCCGCCGGTGCCCCACTCGCTCTCCCGGGACGGGTCCTTGGTGAGGGGATCACCGCCCTGGATCATAAAGCCCTTGACGATGCGATGAAACGTGGTGCCATCGTAAAAGCCCTCCTGGGCCAGTTGTTTGAAGTTCTCGACCGTCTTGGGCGCCACGTCGGGCCAAAACTCGAGCACCATCTCCCCGCTGCTGGTCTTGACGACTGCGACCTCCTTCATGGCAATGCTCCCGGTTGAATTTGATTGGCTCTACTTGATCGAGTCGGCGGGCGCGATCTCGATCTTCTTCACCTCGACCCGGGTCGTGGGCTTGCTTGGCTCGCCCCCGGCGCTGGTCGTGACCGGGGTATTGGCGATTTTGTCGAGCACGTCATCCCCCTTGATCAGTTTCCCGAAGGCCGTGTACTTGTGGTCCAGCGACGCGGCATCGCCGTGGCAGATGAAGAACTGGCTGCCGGCGCTGTCGGCGAATTGAGGACGCGGGGGCTGACCCAAGCGCTCCATCGGATCGCCACTGCGGGCCATCGAGATGACGCCCCGCCCGTGGTGGCGGTCGTTGAACTCGGCCTTGATCCTGTAATCGGGGCCGCCTTCGCCAAAGGCTTTGCCACTGCCGGGAGCCGCTTTTTCGTTGGCGGGGTCCTTAGTGTTGGGGTCCCCGCCCTGGATCATGAATCCCTTGATAACCCGGTGAAACGCCGTGCCGTCGTAAAAGCCCTTTTTGGCCAGCGCCTTGAAATTCTCGACTGTCTTCGGAGCCACGTCGGGCCAGAACTCGATGACCATGTTGCCGTCGCTGGTCTTGATCACGGCCACCTCTTTTGCGGCGGCCGCCGGGGCGGCCTCCTTTTTTCCCTCCTCCTTTTTCGCCTCGCCGCTCTGAGCCAGGGCCAGGTTCAGGGTCAAGCTCAACGCACAAAATGTTGCAAGTCTTTTCATAAGTCCTTTGAAGTTCCCATGAGACCGCCCCAAAGTCACGCCCGGAATTTCGGGGCGCTGCCGCCCGGGGGCGTGAGACGGAATTCTTCGCCCCACAGAATTCGCGCACGTGTTGGAAGGAAAGCGTGCCTCGACAGTTGGGCGCTGGTCCGGCTCTGCTCATCGCGTAGCGATGATACGAAGGTAGCCGTGTGGCTTCAGCCCACGGAAACGGGGTCCAGCCAGAGGCGTCGCGTCGCGTAGCGACGCCTGAGCCGCCGCACGCCCTCGGGGCCTCAGGCCGTTTCACGCGTCGCTACGCGACGCCGGGACTTCTCCGGCACCTTGACCGGGGGCTAAAGCCGCCCGGCTACCATCGGGACACCGCTCCGCGGTGAACAGAGGCCCGCTCAATATCTGAGGCGATAGAACTTCGCGCGGAGTGTGGGCGCGGGGATGGTGACGCTCTTGATCGTGCCGTTGTCGTTGACGGTTTGCTGGACCGGGCTCCAGGAAGCGGGCTCCAGGCTCGTGCTTTCCTCCAGGACAAAACCGGAGGAAGGAGAGGGCCAGGAGACGAGCACGTCCTTGCCGGACCGCTGGACCGAGATTTCCGGGCCTCCGGGGGGAGGGGTGACCGCGGTCACCGCGCTCCAGAAACCTCCGGTGATCGTGTAAGGACCGCCGCTGAGTATGCCGGCATCCGGTTGACCGATCGTGCCGACCAGCGTATAATCCCCTCCCGTGCTGATCCCGCCGCCCCCATCGATGGTGAACCAGGAGAGATCGTAGGACTGCGCAGACGCCGGGAGAGCCGTCGCGAGGACCAGGAGCGACCCTGCAAGGAGCAGCTTTAGAGTTTTCATGACTAGCCCAGGATTCGTTGTACGAGGCTATTCTAGCAAAGAACCGGAAGACGTCAATCCTGAATCGGGCCCCGAAGATTGGGCTTATGTATTGGTGTGGGCGTCCCCACGAGCATGCTCCTCATTGCCGTGGCTCAACGCGCTGCGCCCCCCTCAAACTGCCGACGCATCCCCTTGCAAGTCGCAAACTCCTCTGTCGCCTCAATGATCCGCTGAGATGGGCCGGCGCCTGGAGGACAACCATTACTTTTGGTTCGAGGAGCCCTGCCCGTATTGGGAGATGGAGTGGACGGCGGAAGTGACCGCCGCGCTCAAGATGAATGTGGCGGGCGGAGAACAGGACAACGACCTGGCCCAATGGCGCCGCATGATCCGCATGAACGCGGTGAGCATCTGCCAGCCGGACCTTTGTTACGTGGGCGGTTTCACCCGCGCCTGGCGCGTGGCCGGCCTCGCCCGCCAGGCGCGCAAGCTCGTGGTGCCCCACTCATCCCACCTCTCGCTCATCACGCTGTTCTCGCTGCACTTCATGGCCTCCATTCCCAATGCGGGGCCGTTTGTCGAGTTCAGCATCGAAGAGGACGCCAACGCCGGCGAGTCCCTCTACAGCCCGTCGCTCAAGGTCGTCGAGGGCAAGGTCAAGCTCCCCGACGGTCCCGGCTGGGGGGTGCGGATCAACCCCGCCTGGCTCGCAAAGGCCGCCTACCTCAAGAGCGAATGGAGGGTGTAGCGTCAGCCAAAGAGGTTCTCGAATTCATTGTGCGTCCCAATCCAAACCCAGATGATCGAGTCGCCTTGGCGCTCGCCGACGGCGCGGTACTGCCCAGTAATACGGACCGACCAGATGTTTTCGTAACCGCCGAGCTTCTTGAAACGCAGGGATGGGTGGCTCGGATCGCTGAGAAACAGGTGATAGGCCCGGCGGGCGGCTTCGCGCGTGTGCGGGTCGAGTGCCGCGTAAGCGCGCCAGAAGCTCGGCCGGACGCGGGATCTCACAGGCGATCCAGCTCCAGGGGCTCGTCACCTTCGGCAGCCGATTCGCCCAGGAAGGCCTCCAGGCGCGGCCGAGGCATTCGCTCGGCTATAATGCGTTCCCATGCAGCCTCGTCCTGACGAGCGAGCAGGAAACGCGCGAAATCGGCGACTTCGGTCTGCTTGTCGGGTGGAAGGGCCTCGCAAACGCGAATGATTTCCTCTGTGGCCACGCTCATAATCAATGCTTACCTGAAGATGATCCGCAGGTCAAGCAGACGCTTGACGGCCTCGCGGTTTTCCGGCGTCGCTGCGCGACGCGTTCGAGCTTGGGCCATGAGTCCGTAAACTGGAAGTCCACGGCTACCATCGCGCACCGCTACGCGGTGAGCCGGACCCAGCGCGCGCGTCGCGCAGCGACGCAGTGAAGGTAAGCCGTGGACCTTGGTCCACGGTTTAGGGCGTTAGAAGGACCGCGCGTCGCGTAGCGACGCTTGAGGGCTTCGCACCCCCGGATCGCATTCCGTTTTCAGGCGTCGCTACGCGACCCTGTCTATCCCGGGCCGGGTGTCCGTGGACTGAAGTCCACGGCTACCATCAGGCACCGCTGCGCGGTGACAGAGGGTCCCGGCACGCGCGGGGTTTTCGTCCCCCATCCGGACCCGCCTCGGGTTCCGTATCGTTCTTCCTTCCTCTACGAGTATTCCGGCTCTACACTCTCAGTATGAACACCGGTTTATTTCACCTATCCTCCAGGCGGCTGTTCCTGCTCTCGGCGATCGGGGCCTGGGCGGCCGCGCTCCGGGCGCAAACAGCCCGCGTGAAGACCGAGAACGCGGGCCGCGGCCCGCACCGGATTTCTCTACGACGAGATCTATCTGAGGCACGACACGGGGGCGGGGCATCCGGAGCGGCCTGAGCGGCTGACGGCGATCGTGGAGCGATTGAAGCAGGCGGAGTTGCTGCCCAAGCTGGCCAGGCTCAAGCCGGCGGCGGCGTCCATGGAATCGATTACGGCGGTCCACTCGGCGGAATACGTCGAGCGGGTCAGGCAGAGCTGCCGGGCCGGAACAGGCTATGTGGACACGCCGGACGCGCCCGCCTCGACCGGCTCTTATGAAGTGGCGCTGGCGGCGGCCGGGGGCGTGCAGGGCGCCATCGATGCCGTCATGGGAGGCGAGATCCGCAATGCCTTTTGCGCCGTGCGTCCTCCGGGCCATCATGCGCTCAAGGACCGGGCCATGGGATTCTGCCTCTTCAACAACGTGGCCATTGCCGCGCGCCACATCCAGAAAGGGCACAAGCTGGCCAAGGTGCTGATTGTGGACTGGGACGTCCACCATGGCAACGGCACCCAGGCGGCCTTTTATGAAGACCCGACCGTGTTCTACTTCTCGGTCCACCAATCCCCGTTTTACCCGGGGACCGGCAGCGCGGAGGAGAAAGGACGAGGAAAGGGCCTGGGCTTTACCTGCAACGTGCCGCTGCCGGCGGGGTGTGGCGACGCCGAGTACCGGCGGGCCTTTGAGGAGAAGCTCAAACCGGCGGCGGCGGGCTTTGAGCCGGATTTCGTGCTGGTCTCCGCCGGCTTCGATGCCGCCCAGGGAGACCTGCTGGGGCGGATGAAAGTGACGCCGTCAGGGTACGCGGAATTGACCCGCAGGGTGAAGGCAATCGCCGCCCGGTTCAGCCGCAATCGCCTGGTCTCGGTCCTGGAGGGCGGCTACAACCTCCAGGCCCTGGCGGCCTCAGCGGAGGCGCACGTGCGCGAACTGATGGAACAGGGGCGGAGTGAGGAATGACGAATGACGAATGACGAATGACGAATGAGTCTCCGTTTCCTCTGTTTCCTCCTGTTCCTTTGCGAGCGGGAAAGGCCTAGCCCGCATATTTCCCAGCGCGGCAGAGCCGCAACCAAAACTTCTTTCAAAAAAACAAGAAGTTGACAGAGAGTGGTACAGGTTTCGCCAGCCGGAAGGCGTAGCGCAGATTTCCAATCTGCTGTATCGCAGGTTTCCAACCTGCGGGCGCCTCGCCTACATGCGACACCCTGCCGACTGGAAGTCGGCGATACAGCAGGTTGGAAACCTGCGCTACGCAGCATCGGAAGCCCGACGCCGCTTTCAAACGATAAAACATCCCGGCTAGCGCCGGGGGCCGAGCAGCTCGATGAAATTGCCATCGGGGTCTTTGACTGCGACCAGCCAGGTGCCGCCACCGACCTCGAGCGGGGTCTCGCCCAGGGGCGACACGCCCGCCTGCTTGAGCCGCTCCAGCGCGCGGTCCATGTCCTTGACGTAGAGAGTCAGGTAACGGATGCCGAGCGTGGAATGGATGAAGGCCTGGTCGGCCTGCTTGCCCGGCGCCTCCGGGAAAGAGAGGACTTTAATGCGCGTGGCCGGTTCGGCCCCTTCGAGCACAAAGACCCGCACGTCCGTGGCGTGGCTGTCGATCAACCCGATCTTTTTGCCCAGGTCGGCCGTGACGGGGAACCCGCGCACTTCTTTGAAGCCGATGGCGTTGGTGAGGAACCGGGCGGTGCGTCCGGCGTCTTTGACCACGATGCCGATGTCAATGACCGGTTTGGAGAACTCGCTCTCGGCGGCGCGCGCGCCGGGCGCCAGAGCCAGTATTGTGAGGATGCCCAGGACAGTTC
This sequence comes from uncultured bacterium, assembly GCA_963749495.1. Taxonomy (GTDB): domain Bacteria; phylum Verrucomicrobiota; class Verrucomicrobiia; order Limisphaerales; family UBA8199; genus CAVQND01. The sequence continues at coordinate 360,332 of CAVVMW010000004.1, read as the reverse complement.
GGATAGGGGACAGGTTCGTATTCATGGAAGAGCGTTATGCCACGGCCGCGGCACGGAGACCAGCAAAACCTGGGGCGTCCTGCATTTATCGGAGCGCGGACGCCTTGTCCGCACGTCCCCAGCGACGAGCCACACCGGGAGGTCATGGTGCGCTTGCGTCTTGACGGCGGACTAGTCGGGCTCGGCCCCGCGGCCAATTAGGAAGGTGGAAGGTGAGGCCGGGAAAAGTTATATGCAGAGAGTAATTTGGTAACTACTCAGGGCGTTTTGGATCCCACCGGCAGAAAGGGATGACCGTCGAGGGTGTTGCGGAGGTGTTCGAGCACCGGCAGGCCGTGCTTGCGCAGGGTCGCGATGTAACTACGGATGCGTGCGTGACAACGGGCGCCTTCCAGAGTGCGAAAGCAGCCAGATATCTCCACCCGGACCTTGATCATGCGGAAGTCGCGTTCGGCTTCGTTGTTGGTAAAGGGCAATGTGAAGTTCGACAGGAATGCCAGAATGCATTCATCGCAGCCCTGGAGCCGATCCAATAAGTTCTGTTCTTTGGATTGCTTGGGGCGCTTTTTCTTCATTTGCTCCGGGGTGAGCGGATTGGCTTGGCGGCCAGCGCGTATTACCTTCCTGTATTGCTGATACCACCGGTCCACCTCGGCTGGCGTCAAGGGTGCATCCCGAGCCTTTCGATCCTTGACGCACTTCAACATCTCCAGGAAGAGGTCGTAAAGGTCTTTGGCCCATTGTTGGTGGTGTTGCTCAAAGAGGAACACCAATTCGCGCATCAGGTGGCTTTTGCAGAAGGTGTGAAGGCAGTTCTCAAAGGTTAAGTAGCTGGCGTGGAAGTCATGCATCAACCAACCCTTGAATCGGGGGATGACGCCCATGGCTTGCATCGCCTCTTTGCCTCGGGTGAGTTGGACGCTCAAAAACGTCAGCAGGGGCGTGCAAATGACGTGCAGCCAATGGGTGACCTTGTTGATGGGCACGCTGGTTTCGTCGCCGTGGAGAATGGGTTCTTGGGGCAGGATTTCCACCAGGCGCTCTTCAAAAGGTTGCAGCCCCTGGTATTGTTCTTGGCGAGCGCTTTGCAGGGTGCCTTCACTGACGGCAAAGCCGAACATCTCCTGGCCCATTTCGCGGATGCGGCGGCTGGCCCCCTCTTGGGCGTCGTAGAGGTAGGTCAGCAAGGCGCGAAAGTTCTTCCCGTATTGGACCGGGGCTTTAATGTCGAGCGGAAAATCAGCCCGGCAGGTTCGCCCGCAGATGGGGCACTCTTTGATTTCAGCTCGATGCTCGGTGCATTCCAAGGTCAGCGTGGGCAAGTCGAAGACTTGGCGAGGCTCAAAATCCACCGCCGGTTCCTGGGAAAGATCCTCGCCGCACCCACACTCCAGCAGCGGATGAATCTGGATGTGCTTGGGCTTTTGGCTGGGTTGGAGGGTGCGACCGGGATGGCCGGGTTGACCGCCGGAGGGGCGCCCGGACTTTTTTCGCAGGCTCTTGGGTTTGGGCTTTTCGGGGCCGTCCGTGGAAGGAGGGCGCGAACTGTTACCGCTATTCTGGGAGGCCGCGTCCCGCAGGCGGGCATTCTCGGCTTGTAACTCCAAAGTGTAGTTGACCAATCCAGCCAAGTCGGCCCGGCCCAACGCCATGAGCCCGTTGCGGTCTTTAATCACAGAGTTGGCCAGGCACATCTGCAGTTAAAGGATAAAGGTAAATGTCCTTGCAAGGCGCATGGACCTGATTGTCCCGGTGCCGCTCATTCTGGCGGGTTCGTCCGCGGGTTTGGCCCACCCGAATCCAGTTGGCCGCCTGGTAAGCGGTGCCCCGGAAGCGGTCCGGTTGCACAAAGGTCTCCAGCAGGTAAAGACGATGATGGTAGCGCGCTTGCCAGTCGGCATCGATCCGCTGGGCGATTCGACCAAGAATGTGGCTGGCCAGACGCTGGACTCCAACCCAAGGCAAAATCAGGAACCGGCTATTGTTGGCGATCAACGGCAAGCCGGCAGCCCGTTGCTGGGCCGACCAACCGATCCACCGATCGCGAGGCGCGCACTGCCAGGCCGCCGCTCCAAAGAGCAGGCACGCCAGATCCGCTCCCGCGCAACTCCTAATCAAATAGCCCAGGTTCTCCCCAACTGGGCCGCCATAGCTCAGGTAATGGTGCCGGGCCAAATACCGCTGAAACCGAGGATAGTCCGGATGCCTGGGGCGGACCACTTGCACCTCCAGGGGCAGCAGCGAAGACAAGTCCGCCCGGATCGGCTCAGGAACCACTGAGTCAAAAAGCTTGAGACTCAGCAGCGGACCTCGTCCAACCGGCATTCGCCGGCGTTCCGGCAGTGCAATGAGTTGGCGCCGCTGCAGCTTGAGTAACAGCGTCCGAGCCGCCATGTCTTTGAGCTGGCCGGAGGCCGAATACCATTGCCATCGCTGAGCCAACACCTGCGACAAGCGCCAGCGGCTCCAAAGCGGATGGGCCTCAATCAAGGCCCTAATCTCGCCGATCTGGACGTTACTGATTTTGCGGCCTTGAATGATTTCGGCTTCGAGCACGCGCCCAGATTACCAGGTGGATTTGGGGGAGTCCCGTACAAAATCAAAGTATTTTGCGGCCTCTCTCCGCCGCTGTTCACCCGGCCCCGCTCGGACCTGAGTAGTTACGTAATTTGTCCTGTCCCCCCATTATAAATAAGAGTGCAGTGCATCAGCAGATCGCGACCAATTATCGCCGTTAATCCTTGGGCCTTGAGCGGAGCCCCCACGGCATTTAGGGCGTTGAAGCTGATGGGAAATCCGGTGATCTGTATCTTAATCGGGTACTGTTTGGCCTTGTGCAAAGCGTGCGATGCAGAAGCCATATCCACCACGTTTACAACAGGCAAATTCATTTGGATGGCCGCTTCCTCATCAACACAAGTTGACGCAGCCCCCGTATTGATCAAGGCCAGTCCAGAAACGGGAGACGGGACAGCCTCCTTTCGTTTAACCAATTCCGCCGCAACTTGGTCCGCCAAGTGTACCGAAACCGGAACACAAGGACCGCGCTGCTGCAAACACACAGGCGGCGGAATCGCCACCTCTTTTCCGTCTGGAGTTTTTCCTTTTCCGGCAAACTGGCTATGCAGGATTGGCATACAGCAATCCGAGCGCAAGAGCCGGGATGTAAACATTCTCCTCGGATGCGTTGATCTGACGAACGAGGAAAGAATCAGCCCCAAAACGTCTTGCTCCCTCGGAGACAGCAGCGTCCGCCGTATCAAAAACACCAAGCAGTTCGTGCCCTTTGATGAGAACGAATTTACCTGGGTGAACCCTCACCAGATCACCTTTTTTCGTCTCAAAAAACTTTAATTCTTTATCCAGCGTAGGCATAATCACCTGAATTCAATATCACGCCAGGACGCCAACCGTCAATACCTGATTTCCAATATCCCGACACCTTGTGCCTTAGTACACACCCAATGGTGTACAGTCTGTCAACGGTCACAAGACAGGGGGTTCTAATTGGAATGCAAAAGCAACTCCTCAACCGTCCAGACATGCTCGGCACGCCGGGCCGCCACCGGGGGGGTGATGTTGCCGGTGGCGTTGGGATCCTCAGTCATGTTCTGCTTTTTGCAATGGACGAAAGTCCAGATTTCGTCGATCTCGACATGCGAGGGATGCAGGTTGCGTAGCCTTCATTGACACGCAAGCGCAGCATGACCCACGCGGACGCCTCGTCCGCGCTCCTCACGTTGCGGCGGCGCGCGGGACGCTGGCGTAGCGGGCGCGGCCCTCGGCCCAGGCGCGCAGGTGGCTGATCTGCTCGGCCATGGTCCTGGCCAGCGGCACCGTCTGCGCCAGGGCGGTCAGGACATGGCCGGCGCCCAGTTGCTCGCGGGCATAAAAGGCATCGTAGAGGGCGCTGTTGATGGCCTCCTCGATCTCGGCGCCGCTGAAATCGCGGCTGGCCTTGGCCAGGGCCAGCAGGTCGAAGCCGGCGGGGTCGCGCCCGCGTTTGTGGAGGTGGATGCGGAAGACCTCGAGGCGCTCCTCGGGGGCGGGCAGATCGACGAAGAAGATCTCGTCCAGGCGCCCCTTGCGGAGCAACTTGGGCGGCAATTGTGAGATGTCGTTGGCGGTGGCGGCCACGAAGACCGGGGCCTGCTTTTCCGAGAGCCAGGTCAGGAACGTGCCGAAGACCCGCGCCGTGGTGCCGCCGTCGGATGCGCCGGAGCCCTGCGAGCCGGCAAAGGCCTTATCGATCTCGTCCACCCAGAGGATGGCGGGGGCGACCGATTCGGCCACGGCGATGGCGCGGCGGACGTTTTCCTCGGAGGAGCCGATGAAGCTGTTGAACATGCGGCCCATGTCGAAGCGGAGCAGGGGCAGTTGCCATTGGGTGGAGATGGCCTTGGCGCAGAGGCTCTTGCCGCACCCCTGAACGCCGAGCAGGAGCACGCCCTTGGGGGCCGGCAGCCCGAAGGCGCGCGCCTCGGCCGAGAAGGCCAGGGCGCGCTTGTTGAGCCAGTCCTTGAGCACCGCCAGGCCACCCACCTCGGCAAACGTCTCGCTGGCGGCGTAGTACTCCAGGAGCCCGCTCTTGCGGATGATCTGCTGCTTTTCGGCAAAGACATCGCCGATGTGCTCGCCGCTGAGCCGGCCTTCCTTCACGATGATCTTCGCAAAGACATTCTCGGCCTCGCCGAGCGTCAGGCCCAGGGCCGCCTGCAAGAGGCGCTCCCGGCCCTCGGGGTCCAGCTCGATGCTCACGTGCTTGAACTCCTTGAGGTCGCTCACGATCCGGTCCAGCAACTCCGCCAGGTCTTCCCGCCCCGGCAGGGGATAATTGAGCACCGTAATCTCCTTCTCCAGCTCGGTTGGGATCTCCATGAGCGGCGAAACCAGGATGACCGTCTTGTGGCTGTTCTTGAGATGGAGGGCGATCTCCTTGAGTTTGCGGATGACGGCGTAATTGCCCTTGCCCAGGAAGGGGTGGAAGTCCTTCAAAATGAAGATGGCGGGCTCGACCTGCTCGATGACCTGGTCCAGGGCCGCCAGGGGGTCCTTGGTGGCGGCATTGCGGACTTTCTGGGCCTGGATGGAGGTGCCGGCGGGAACGATGCCGGTGCTGAAGCTCCACTCGAAGACCTTCTTCTGGCGTTTGCGGGCAATCTCGACCACCAGGTTCTGCACCCGCATCTCCTCGCTGCTAATCAGGTAGAGGATCGGGTAGCGCGCCCGGATGAGCGTCTCCAGCTCGCATCGAAAGCTCATAGGCACCCAAAGAGCCGCCGCCACCAGGCCCGCCTCGGGGCCGGCAGCCGGGCCAGCGATTCCTGCAACCGCCGCCCGATGCTGGGCGGCACGGGGGTGTGCAGGGCGTCATGCCGCAGCAACTCCTCGGCGCTGGCAAACTCCAGGGGGGCGGATTGCTGCTGCGAGTGTTGCTGCTGCTCTCCCTGAGCGTCCTGCTGCTGCCGGGAATCGAACTGGAACTGGCGTTTCATAGCTCAAGCGGTCTTTTCGAACAAAACGGCAAAGGCCTTGCGGGCTCGGTGCAGCTTGCCACGCACTGCATCGGGCGTCTGGTCGGTGAGCGCGCCCACCTCGTCGTAGCTCAACTGTTGGTCGGCCACCAGCAGGAGCAGGAGCCGGTATTCGGCGGGCAGTCCATCCAGGGCCTTCTGGATGCGCTGGCCCAGTTCCTTGGTCTCGAGCACTCGCAGGGGCGAATCCGCCCTGGCCGGGGTCGTCTCCCAGATGGCGTCGCCGGCGCCGGCGAAGATGTGCCGGTCGTGCCAGGCCGCTTGCAGGTTGTGACAGTGGTTGATGGCAATCCGGTAGAGCCAGGTCCGCCAGCTCGATTCCCGGCGGAACCCCTCCATCTTGCGGAAGGCCTTGAGGAACACGTCGTGCGTGGCATCCTCGGCCTTCTGGGGATCACCCAGCAACCGCAGCGCCAGGTAGTAAATCGCGCGGCTGTGCCCGGTATAGACGGCGCCAAACTCGGAATCCTCCGGCTCCAACCCGGCCTGCGGCCCGCAGGCCCGCGCCCCGGGCCCTGGCGCCGTCCTCCCGGCGCCCTCGTCCCGGTCTGCGCGCTTTGGTTCGGCCCGCGGCATGGTTGCGAGTATGCTCACCACCGATTAGACACCCGCCCGGGCGGAAAGTCACGCCGCTTGTTGCGCCATGGGGAGCCGGGGGCGCATCTCATCTTTGTCGAGCCCGGCCGAACCGGGCGGTTGGAGCGTGCGTCCGAAGTCGCGAAGCGTTTTGGACTGCGGCAGTCCTCTGCCGCTTTTCGGGCCCTGGGGATGCGAAAGCGCCAGAGGGCTGGCGCAGTCCAAAACCTTGCGGGCTTCCCGACGCCGCGCTCCAATTGCCTGGTTTGCCGAGGGCCGACAAAGGTCAGATGCGCCCGGGGATCTGTGCAACAGTCAATTTTTCCATGTCGGCTTTCCGATTTCCGTCCGTGCAATCCGCAATTGCGTTGGCTATAACGGGCGCCATGAAGATCGTGGGCATTATCCCGGCGCGTTACGGCTCGACGCGGTTTCCGGGCAAGCCGCTGGCACGGATTGCGGGCAAGCCGCTGATTCGGCACGTGATCGAGCGATGCCAGCAGGCCAAGACCCTGGGCGAGGTCATTGTGGCGACGGACGACACGCGGATTTGGGAAGTGGCGCAGGAGTTTTGCCGGGCGGAGATGACCGCGCCCGGCCACCCAAGCGGCTCGGACCGCATTGCCGAGGTGGCGGCGCGCTGCCCAGCCGAGGCCTTCGTGAATATCCAGGGCGACGAACCGCTCATCGATCCCGCCGTGATCGATGCCGTCGCCTGCGCCCTCGAGCAGGAGGAGATGTCCACGGCGGCCACGCCCATCAAAGACCCCGCCCAACTCGGCAACCCGAACGTCGTAAAAGTCGTTGTCAACGCCGGCGGGCGGGCGTTATACTTCTCGCGTCGCGCCATTCCGTTTGTGCGCGAGGCCGCCAGTGGTTCGGTGGACGACCAGTTGGCGGCGTTTCCTTTTTTGAAGCACCTGGGCATCTACGGTTACCGGCGGGCGGCGCTGCTCCGGTTGGTGCAGTGTGCGGTCTCGCCGCTGGAGGCGGCGGAGAAGCTCGAGCAGTTGCGCGCGCTGGAAAACGGCATCGCCATCCGGGTGGTCCAGGTGGACTACGAGAGCGTGGGCGTGGACGTGCCGGCGGACGTGGCGCGGGTGGAACGGCTGCTGGGGCTCGGTTTATGAGCAGCTCCACAGATTACATTCGATGAAATACATCTTTGTCACGGGCGGGGTGGTCAGCTCGCTGGGCAAGGGGCTGACGGCGGCCTCGCTGGGGACGCTGCTGGAGAACCGGGGCCTGAAGGTGGCGCTGCAGAAATTCGACCCGTATCTGAACGTGGATCCGGGCACGATGAACCCGTATCAGCACGGGGAGGTGTATGTGCTGGACGACGGGGCGGAGACGGACCTGGACCTGGGCCATTACGAGCGGTTCACCAACTGCAAGTTGACGCGGCTCAACAACCTGACCAGCGGCCAGGTCTATCAGACGGTGCTCAACAACGAGCGCGAAGGCAAGTACCTGGGCAAGACGGTGCAGGTGATCCCGCACGTGACCAACGAGATCCAAAATCGCATCCACAAGCTGGCCGAAGAGACCAAGCCCGACGTGATCATCACCGAGATCGGCGGGACCACGGGCGACATCGAGGGCCTGCCGTTCCTGGAGGCCATCCGCGAGTTCGCGCTGGAGGTGGGCCCGCACAACGCCCTCTTCGTCCATGTCACCTATGTCCCCTTCATCAAGGCGGCGGGCGAACTCAAGACCAAGCCCACCCAGCAATCGGTCGCCAAGCTGCGCGAGATCGGCATCGCCCCGAGCATCCTGGTCTGCCGCTGCGAGCGGCCCCTGGAAAAGGAGCTGCGCCAGAAGATCTCGCTCTTTTGCAACGTCCCCTTCGAGGCGGTCGTCGAGGAGAAGGACGTGGACCACAGCATCTACGAGGTGCCGCTGATGCTGCAGCGGGAGGGTGTGGACGAACTGGTCTGCCGGCAGTTGCACTTGGACACGCCCCGGGCGAACATGGCGCACTGGCAGGAGATCCTGCGCAAGATCATCGCCCCCCAACACCGGGTGCGCATCGGCGTGGTGGGCAAGTACATCGAACTGCAGGATGCCTACAAGTCGGTCTATGAGGCGATCAGCCACGGCGGGGTGGCCAATGATTGCGGGGTGGAAATCCAGAAGATCGATGCCGAGGACCTCGAGCGCGAGGGGGCGGCCAAGCACCTCAAGGGCCTGGGCGGCATCCTGGTGCCCGGGGGGTTCGGCGGGCGCGGCATCGAGGGGAAGATCCAGGCGGCCGCCTACGCGCGGGAAAACAACCTGCCCTACCTGGGCCTGTGCCTGGGCATGCAGATCGCCACCATTGAATTCGCCCGCAACGTGCTCAAGCTGGCCAAGGCCCACTCGACCGAGTTCGACCCCAACACGCCCCACCCGGTCATCGCCATGCTCGACGAGCAGACCCGGGTCACCCGCAAAGGCGGCACCATGCGCCTGGGCGCCCAGCCCTGCCAATTAGTCGTCGGCACCAGGGCCGCCCGCCTCTACGGCGCCTTCGTCGTCAACGAGCGCCACCGCCACCGTTACGAGTTCAATAATGCTTACCGCGAACGCTTCGAGAAGGCCGGCTTCGTCTTCAGCGGGCTCACCCCGGATGGCCGGCTCGTCGAAGTCATCGAACTGGCCAAGCACCCGTTTTTCATCGCCTCCCAGTTCCACCCCGAATTTCACAGCAAACCCCACCAGCCGCACCCGCTCTTCAAGGGGTTTATCGCCGCCGCCCAGGCGCATGGGGATGCGAGGTAAGCTGGCACAAGGCGGGCCAAACGTGGGTCTTTTTGAACAACTGGAGACAGAGGCGCGAAAGAGCGGCTTGGATTTCCTGGTAATCGGCGGCCACGCGGTCAACTTCTATGGCTATTCCCGGCAGACCTTCGACCTCGACCTGCTCGTTCAGCGGGACGCGCGCGCCACCTGGGGTGAGCTGCTCTCGCGTTTGGGATACTTCACAGAGCGGGAGGCCGAGACGTTCAGCCAATTCGGCGCCCGCGGGCCGGCAGAGTGGCCTGTAGATTTGATGTTCGTCCGGGAGCCGACATTCACGCCCATGCTGGCCGCCAGCCGGGAGGTGGAGATGTATGGTGCCCGGCTGCGCATACCGTCTCTGGAGCACTTGATCGCGCTCAAGTTGCACGCTCTCAAGCACACCCGCCTCGGTCAATTCATGAAAGACTTCCAGGAACGTCGAAGGCCTCGTTCTAGTGAACCAGCTTGACCTTCAGTCAGAAAAGGTTCGCCAGATGTTCCTGAAGTATGGTAACTTGGATTTGTATGAGAAAATCGTCCGCGCCTGTTCCAACGACTGAACCGGGCGCCGCCACTGCCCCTTCGGAACTCCCCGATCTGGAATTCCCGGTTGATCCCGATTTCGTGTCTCGGCCCCCGAGGCTGGACCCGCAGGTCGCTTTAAGGCTTTGCGCGGAAACGATGCCCTGGCTCAACGCCCGGCCCGGCCAAAGAGAACGCCGGCTGGCCGAGAAGATTCTGGAGGAGTTTGTCCTCTGATAGACGAGTATTCTCGAGCCGTGGGAGTGCCGACGTGTACGAAGAGGCCTGCCGCGCCTGCGAAGCCCAATAACCCCGACTCGCAGGATGCGTCCCTTGACCCTGGTCTTGAGTTGCCGGTCGACCCCGGTTTCCTGCCACTGCACTCACCCGCAAGCGCCGAGTTGGCCCTCGAAATGTCGGCCTTCTACCTGCCCAGCCTCATGGCGCAGCCTGACTTTTGGAAGGAGCGGGCCGAAGCGCGCTGCGTTGTGGAATTCGACCTGGAACATCCCGACCGCGTTCCTGCAACGTACCCGGCTGCCCTGTTGGACGAGCTTTTTCGGAGCGTCTGATTTCCTGTATGAAAAAATCGTCCGCGCCTGCTCCAACGACTGAACAGGGCGCCGCGGCCCACCAATATCTGCAGCTCAACCGGTCTCCGGCGCGAGAGACTTGAGGCGATTCGAGGCTCAGGGTCTTATCGCGGTAGCGAACCTCCCCGGCAACCGCACCCTGGGCGTCTGCCGCCCGCTCGAACTGCCCGGCCCAGGCAACCAGAGCCCCGTTCGGGTCGAGCATGAGCCGCTGCGCGCCGCGGCCCAGAACAAATCCCGTCCCGCCTTGAGAAGCCGCGCCGGACGCCACTGCCGCCAGCCAAAGCGCCGCGCCACACCTCACCAACCCAAGCCGTCCAGTCGTGTGAAACGTTCTCATTTAGTTCGCGCTCCCACGATAGCGAAAAACGGGATCGGGGGGCAAACTTTATGGCGGCCCTCTCGTTCGCCAGCTTCTGGGTTGCAGTAGTGCGCTGCCCCAGCCACAGTCTCTGCCGTCACGCAGCTCCAAGCTCGGCAAGCTCGTTCAAAAACTCGACGAGCTTGTGAATACTGGTGGATGGATTCTGCAAGTGTGGGGAACGTTCGCCCATTTCGATCCAGTGCCGTTCGAGCCTTTTCGCATTTCGGATCGCAGCTTGTTGCTGAGCCAGTACCTTCTGGTACATCTCTCGATCCGCTTTGCTATAGCGGACTGGCAGATACGCCTCCAGCTTCCTTCCGTAATCATCGCGGCGTATCCCAGTGTCGTGATAGTTGAAATGCAGCAAGTACCACAGTTCGAACGCTTCGTTCGCCCACGCCACCTCTATCCTGGCATTTCGCGCTAGATCGAATCCGCGCTTGTAGTTCGCCAGGGGGAAATCATCCCGGTCCAAAACACACCACACGCGGTTGTAGGGCTCCTGCGCCGCAGCAGCTTGGTCCTTAATCCTAACTGCCTCTTCCACCAGACTTGCGGTATTCATGCCCTTTCCAACCGTGCAGAGCTCTGCCCGGTCTGGATCGATTTTGAAGGCTCTGAAGTAAAGGCATGAGCTCTTGGTATCCTCACAGACAATCAAGACGCAACGCCGCCTGCGCGTCCCTTCATTGCGGCGACTCGGCCGGCTTGTCTGCCATGGCTTCGGCTTATTCGCGACCATGGATCAGAGTCTCCTCGAAGTCGCCTACTCGCGGCACGGCCCCAAACTGGCCGAGAAGATACTCCTTCGCAAATCTGGCCTCCTTACGCACTTTGAACTCTGCCAGGCTGTAGAGGCGCGACGCGCCGAGGTCGTCTTTCTCTACGAACCACACCTGGTCGCGGCGGATGCGCTTGGGGTCCAGCAGGCCCTCGTCGTGCGTGGCGAAGATAAGCTGCGCCTTCTTTGTGTTGGCGGGGCTGTTGAACAGGCTCACCAGCGCCCTCGTGAGCAGCGGGTGCAACCGGGCCTCCAACTCGTCAACGAAGAGCGTGGAGCCGTGACGCAAGGTGAAGAGAAATGGCCCCGTCAAGGCCACGAACCGCTGCGTGCCACCCGATTTGTCGGTGTGCAGGTTGAACTCCACACGACCTGCCACGTCCCGCGCCGGTCCGTACCTCCGGTGGAAAGTCCTTATGCTATAGGCAGACAAGTCACCTGACAGCAGACGCGTTCTAAGCTCGTCCGCCGTGATCGAACCGCTCCTCACCTCAGCCGGCTTCTCTCCTCGTGCGATTAGCTCCACGGCGTCCGCAGAAGGGAGGACCACCCGCCGGAGTTCCTCGATCCCCGTGTCTGCCTTCTTGATCAATTCGTGAATCAACGGTGCGTACTCTGTCTCCTTCAGTCTATCGGCTGTGTAGCGCATATAGGGAGCATCTTCGATGCTGGACACATCTCTGAATTCGCCCATCCATTTCAGGATTCCACCCGCGATCTCTCCATTGAACTGGGCAGCCACGGAGAGAAACAAGGCATTCGCCCGGGTTCGCTTCTCCAAGCCCTTGCCCTCCTTGAACGGGGTCAAGACAGTGATCCGCCCCTGATCTCTCGTGAAGAGCCGGGTTTCACGAATGGAATCCTTTTGGCTGAACAGCCATTCCGATACAACCCGCTCAAACGTCGCTTCGAATCCGTAACGGTAGCGTACGTCCCCGTGCAAGAACACTATCTCAAAGAAGCTGGGCGCCGACTCGGTATCCGTATGGAGCCGAAAGGGAACCACCTGAAGAATTCTCTCGCCAGCTTGCACATCCTTCGAGGATTTCTGCACCCAGTCGCTGAATACGGCCATGGCGTGCAAAAAATTCGATTTCCCACTCGCGTTTGCGCCATAGATCCCAGCCGCCTTGACCAGTCTCCGTTCACCAACAATGGCAACATTCTCATCTTCCAGCCAATTGTCCCCTGTCGCCTCCAGCGACAGGGTTGCCTTTTCCTTGAAGGACCTGAAGTTGCCGACAGTGAATTGAAGCAACATAATGCGTCGTTCGTTCAGTAGATCTTCGGTGGAGAATGCCCTTTTTGCAAGGTTTTTTCACAGGAATCGTTCTCAGCCAAATGACCCGAACCGAGGTCCCTATTCCTGCCGTCTCTTGGTGTGAAGGCCCGCGGGCCAGTCGCCTGGCGAGAAGTTCGTTTTGAACCCCTCCACGATCAGCCCGGCGCAGTGGCCGGACCCGGGCCCCTCACGGTTGCCTGCGCGAGCGGTAGAGTGTGATGGCGACAAACAGCCCGACCTGGCTGAACAGGATCGCGAAGAAGCCGCCGTGGAGCCAGTACCATACGGCAATCGAGATCAGTAGTGACAATCCACCCCACGCGAGCCCCTGAACGCCCCTCAGCTTCGCCAGCCCGGTAAAAAAGCACCGCACACGCGATGAGGAAGATGAAGGTGAACGAGTAAAAGAATGGCAGCCCCATTGTGCGTCCTTTGGAGGCGGGAGCTACCCAATGAACAGCGGCTTGAGATGCCGTTCGAAGAGGTTTTCGGTCACGTTTCTGGCCACGATGGCTTCATGGGTGTTGAGCGCGTCCAGATAGCGCCGCCCCTGTTTTGCGGCCACTTTGTAACCCACGTGCAGCAATTGCCGGAGGTGCGGGTTGTACGCCGGGTTCTTCGGGTCATGCCGCAGCGCCGCCGTGTATTGTTGGGCGCTCCACGCGCCGACGCTTTGCGCGCTGGGCAGCCTGGCCCGGTCAATATCGATCACCGCGGCGTAGGGCGCGCACAATTCGTCCACGCGCGCCATGGCCTCGCAATAGATCTCCTTGGCCAGCGCCAGGCCGTCGCCGCCCGCCTCCGCCAGGCCGATCACTTCCTCCAGCCAGGTCGTGCCCGCCGTCTTGAGGTGCAGGCCCGCCCCGAACCGCTGGAGCGCGCGCCGCATTGGGCCGTAGAGCGAGAACTTGTCACTCCCGGAATGGACGCTCAGCTTGAGCGTTGAAGGCAGCCCATAACGGTTGACGCCCCAGGCGATGATCGCCAGGTCCTCGTTGAACTCCTTCTCGAATTGTGCGATGTCGCCCACATAATCGACGCCCTTGTTGAAGCGGCCCGTGAACTTGGGCGCGATGGTCTGGGCCGGGATGGCTTCGTCCGCCAACGCCGCCAAAATGACCAGCAACTCCCGCGGATTCTGCGGGCTGTCGGTCTCGTCCATCGACACCTCGGTGATGAACGGCTTCGGGGCCTTCACCTGAGCGATATGCCGGTACACCTTCCCGGCCTCGCGCACGGCCAGCAGATACTTGGCTGCGCTGCGCTCGACCTCGTCGCGCGTCGCCGTCAACGGCTGCCCCATCCCCGGCACATCCAGCCGTCCGGCCAACTCCGGGTGCCGGCCCACGAAGGCCGCAATCGCGTCCGCCCCGGCCGCCCGCCCGATCCAGTCGGCGACGTCGATCGTGTAGAAATCCGAGTGCGGCACGAACCGGTCCACCGTCTCCAGGCGGATATGGTCGGCATCCACATGGTAGGGCAACGTCCACCCCAGGGCCTGGACGGCCACATCCGCCGCTGCCCTGGTGCTGCCCGGCTCCGAACCGACAATCAGGTGCTCCCGGTTGGATTTGTTCCAGACCGGCACGACCTGCGCGCCCCTCTCGGCCGCCATGAGGCAGGCCCGGAGTTGGGCCCGCGCCTGTTGCGCAAACCGATCCCCCACCCCGAGCGAATACTTCCCGAGCCTCAAGAATTGGCCGTTGAAAGGAATTGCGTTCATTCCGCCGTCATTCTATCAACGCCGGGGTGTTCAATGCAAGCAGCACAACCGGGCACGAAAAACGACTGGCTTTGCCTGGCGGCTTCGCGCATAGATTTCTCGCAACTGTTCACCCGGGCTGGGAATGCATGTGCTCCACGGAGTCTTTTTTTCAGCGCAAATGGTTTCATTGACTTTAATTGACTTTGATTCGCTTCAATGGGGGATCTGGTGGGCAGTCCGGAGTCGGTGGCCCCTGCGCACTGTTCGTGGTCTGTAGCCCGCCGTCTTGGGCGCCCAGGCAGTTTGAAAATTCGGCGGCCTGGGCCCGGAGAGAGAGGTCGGCAGTGGCCTGGAGCCGGGCGAGGGCCTCCTGGCGGGCTACGGCGAGGATGCGGGCGCGGCGGTCGGCTTCGGCTTGCCTGGCCTGGGCTTCGGCTTCGATGCGGTCGGCGCGGCGCCGGGCCAGTTGGAGGGCCTGAAAGTGGTGGTGGCCGCGGCAGGGCTGTGGGGAGTGGCGCTCTTGATCGGCCTTCGCAGAGCCGATCCATGGCGGAGTTAGCAAGAGCTTATCACCAGAGTCTCTCATGGAGGGCACTTTGCGCCGCTTGGAGCCCTTCCGTCCAAGGACAGCGCGGACAGTTCGGACTACGCGGAGCTTTTCTGCTCCCGCAACGAGGCGTCCAAAGTCACCAGCAGGGGGCTCTACCCTCATTCCCTATTTGTCCTTATGACAAGATCTGACCCCTGCACCTCCACGCGGTCGTGGCGCGAGTGCATCCCGAGGGAGTGGCAGATTGGCAGATCGGAAAGGGGTTTCCCCCAATCCCTGGTTTGCCCTCACCGGTCAGAGCGCTCGACCTCAGCAGGCCGTTAGAAAGGGCGCACCCGATAAAAGCGGGCCGGGTAATTCGTCCACTGCGGGTCAGGGACATAATACAGGTTCGGCGCCTGCGGGGTGGCCCGCAAGGGGACCCAGGCTGCAGCCGCCAGGTTCGTGGTGGCCTCAACCAGCACAGGAATGCCTCCGGTGGCCGTGATTTCAAGGGTCAATTGACCCCCTTGGACCGCGGCGCCCGCCACATCCGCGTCCCAGAGCGAGACCCACACCTCCAGAGGCCGGTCCCAACCGGTCGTGCCCGGCAGGTACCAGATTCTTCCCGCCTGCCTCTGGGGGAGGCCATAGGCGACTGCGTTGAGCGGGAACAGGCTTGGAGCATTCCCCATGAAAAAAAAGCACTTCAACGAGGGGCAGTCCGCGAACGCGTAGTCTCCGAGATTGGTCAAGCTGCCTGCTATCGTGACGTTGGTCAGGGCGTAGCAGGCGTCGAAGGCATGCGCGCCGATGCTGGTGAGGCTGCTCGGCAACGTGAGGCTGGTCACCAGAGCCCCAAGGCCGCTGAAGTCGGAGCCCTCGAGCGCGCCATCGGCGATGCTCACGACGCCGTCGGGAACGCGATAGCTCCCGACCATCCCCATTGGCCACTGCACCAGGGCCATCCGGCTCTTATCGAACACCACTCCATTGACGCTGGCGTAAAACGCGTTTTGCCCGTCAACGTTGATCGCCGTGACGTTGGGACAAGCCTGGAAGACTTCCTTGCCGAGGTTGGTGACGCTGGCGGGGATGGTGACCTGCGTGAAAGCCCCGGCCAAAAAGGTCTCGTCGCCTATGCGGGCGACGCCGTTGGCAACGGTCAGGTTGGTCACCCAAGGCAGATAAAACCCGCCCCAAAGGGGCCCTCCGAGCGAGTCCCCGATGGCGGTCACCGGGAGGCCATTGATGGCGCTAGGGAAGGCGACCGCGCTGCCCGAACCGTCCCAATCCGTGACCGTCACGGCGCCGTCAACGGTCGTATAACTGAATATGGCTGGCGGGGTGATGAGATTGGTGCAGTCCCTGAAGGCATTCAGGCCGATGCTGATCACGCTCTCGGGGATGGTGACGTTGGTCAGCCCGACGCAGTCAGAGAACGCGCCCAACCCGATGTTGGTGACACTGTTGGGAATCGTGAGGCTGGTCAGGCCGCACGCGTCGAACGCAAGCTCGCCAACGCTCCGGACGCTGGCAGGAATCGTGACGCCGGTCACGCTGGGCATGGAGAAGAAAACCCTGTCGCCGATGGCGGTGACTGGCAGTCCATAAATGGCGCTGGGAATGACCACCGCCCCGCCAGACCCGGTGTAACCGGTGATGGTGGCCGAACCCCCGTTGGTCGCGTATGTGAAATCACCAAAATTCTGCGCCGCTGCCGCCATAGCAGCGCAGAACAGCGCGCAGCCCACAAGCAGGAAAAGCGAATCTCTCATCTGTTCTCCTCCGTGGCACCGGCGCGCCGGTGTGCGGTTCGACAAAGAACGCTGCTGGCAAGAGCCTCTCGCACGGCGGGGGGCTGGTCCCTCATTGACCTTCAGCCATTCTCGGGCATCGCGCCCGGATGGATTGGACACCCGGCCCATTCGCTTCGCCAGCATTCCATCCTCAGAGCCAATTTCCATGAGCGCACGTTAAGCCTAAGGCGCCGCCTGTTCAAGTCCTTTTTTTTGCTTGACTCACGCCCTTTGTTGTGGAGCATTAGGTGCTCTACCGTAGATCGTGCGTCGGCGCAGCCGTGCTGCTCATCCAGCCTCCGGCGCGCGATCGCGGCGCGTTAACCGACTGACAACAGAAAGATCGCATGCCCTTATGAACACAGCAAAAAACGCACCTCGATGGTCCCGCACGCTGGCCCTGGTGGCCACATTTGCCGGCCTGCTCACCGCCATGAACCCGCCAGGGGCGGGCGCGGCGGACAATTCGCCACCCGACCCCGCAGCGGCCATCGGGCCTCTGGTTGGCATGCCTCCGATCTACCTCACGAACTATCACAGCCAAATGAGCTGCGGCCGGGGATGGGTCTTCGGCTCGGGAACCTGGGCGAACCCCTATTGGGGCGACTTTGACGCCATCATGGACAACTGCACCAGCCCCTGGCACACCATTGTGCTAGGCCCGGGGACCTTCTACACGCAAGGCATCACCAACTATTCCCCCCGCGCCTGTCCACAAGCACACCAATGCGTCATGGGTGATCCGGCGGGGACCACGCTGCAGCTCCAAGTGCAGAGCTGTTTCAACCGTGTCTTTTGGAACAACGTGGATTCGATCACCATAAGCAATCTCAGGATAGAGTGCGACATTAACAAGAACAGCCCGAACACGCTCATGGGCATTGAGCTCTGGGGCAACAACTGCACCGTTAGCGGAGTGACGGTGCTTGACGCCGCAGGCTGGCAGCCCCCCGGTTATGAGGGCTGGGCTATCTACATGGGCTATTTTGGCACCTCCGGCAACCAGGTGCTCGGCTGTACTGTGAGCGGCTGCCGGGGGAGCTCTGTTGAACGGCATTGGCTTCACCGGAGGCGGCCTTGTGCAAAACAACGTCATTAGCAATGCCCCTGGTGTCGGCGTCTGCATCAATTCCTCCGGCGCGAACTCTGCCACGTACGAGGGTAACAATTGCAGCGGCGGGTGGGTCGGCTTCTACAACGACAGCTATGGGAACACCAACGTGACAGTCGTGAACAATCAGTTCGTGGGCATGTCGAGTTTCGGCCTGTGCATGGGGGTCTCGGAGACCGGCCTCCACTATCCGGGCATCATCAACCTTGTAATCTCAGGGAACCTGTTCTGCCCCACGTCCTGCCCACCGTCGACGGGCATCGGCATCAATGATTATTCCCCCAACCAAGACAAGCCGATAGAGAACGTCACGATCACGAACAACACGATTGAATTCCAAGGCACCAGTCCTACTGGGCAGTGCTGTGCGCTCAACCTTTACACCGACAACTATGCGCAGGGTTGGCCCCCTGATTACTTTTGGAACTGCTACATCGGCTACAACACGATCCAGACAAACGTCGGGCAATATTATGTGAACAACCAACTGGGGATGCAGCAGTGGACCGTGGACCACAACACGGACCAAAACGGGGTGTACCTCTGCCAGCCCTATTGGCCGACAAACGGCACTTACACAACCTACACCCGCTATTATTTCAAGTACCCCTAGCCAAGTAGAACTGCCGCAGCAGCGAGAGTGCCGCTTCGGGTGGCGTCGCACAGCAGGTGGAGCCCCGCCGCCGTAGGCGTCCTCACTTCGGGCTCGGGGTCCAGCGCACGCGTAACTGCCGCATAGCTGATCTGGGCATTACTCCCCTTCGTGAGAGCCGTCAGCCCCGGGCCCCGGCCGGGCGGCTCAGCCCTAAAAACTGTGGAAGCCACCGATCGCGAGGCCGAAATCTAGCCCGCTCGGGCTCCGCCCCAGGCCCAGGAGCATAAAAACCGCGTTCGTGGCGGCGCGCCTGACGGTTTCCTTCGACGCGGCGAGAGTCTGCTCCAACCTAGGTCTTTCCGCCTCTGGCCGGCCCGGTGGTGCCGCGAGTTTCCGCTCGTTGCGCCATACTGGCGGCCTACGGCCGCAGCACGGCGTCTCGAAAAGGCGATCCTGTTTAACATGAACTGTGGGTGCCCGAACCCCACCATGGCATGCCCCACGCGCCCAGGGGAGTCCCATTCTCATACCGTGCGAGTTAGTTGGCCGGGTTCTTCCGGTCATGCCGCAGCGCCCCCGTGTATTGTTGGGCGCTCCAACCCTTGACGCTCTGCGCGGTGGGCAGCCTGGCCCGGTCAATATCGATCACCGCGGCGTAGGGCGCGCACAATTCGTCCACGTGCGCCACGGCCTCACAATAGATCTCCTTGGCCAGCGCCAGGCCGTCGCCACCCGCCTCCGCCAGGCCGGTCACTTCCTCCAGCCAGGTGGTGCCCGCCGTCTTGAGGTGCAGGCCCGCCCCGAACCGTTGGAGAGCGCGCCGCATTGGGGCGTAGAGCGAGAACTTGTCACTCCCGGAATGGACGCTCAGCTTGAGCGTTGGAGGCAGCCCATAACGGTTGACGCCCCAGGCGATGACCGCCAGGTCTTGGTTGAACTCCTTCTCGAATTGGGCGATGTCGCCCACATAATCAACGCCCTTGTTGAAGCGCCCCGTGAACTTGGGCGCGATGGTCTGGGCCGGGATGGCTTCGTCCGCCAACGCCGCCAAAATGACGAGCAACTCCCGCGGATTCTGCGGGCTGTCGGTCTCGTCCATCGACACCTCGGTGATGAACGGCTTCGGGGCCTTCACCTGAGCGATATGCCGGTACACCTTCCCGGCCTCGCGCACGGCCAGCAGATATTTGGCTGCGCTGCGCTCAACCTCGTCGCGCGTCGCCGTCAACGGCTGCCCCATCCCAGGCACATCCAGCCGTCCGGCCAGCTCCGGGTGCCGGCCCACGAAGGCCGCAATCGCGTCTGCCCCGGCCGCCCGCCCGATCCAGTCGGCGACGTCGATCGTGTAGAAATCCGAGTGCGGCACGAACCGGTCCACCGTCTCCAGGCGGATATGGTCGGCATCCACATGGTAGGGCAACGTCCACCCCAGGGCCTGGACGGCCACATCCGCCGCTGCCCTGGTGCTGCCCGGCTCCGAACCGACAATCAGGTGCTCCCGGTTGGATTTGTTCCAGACCGGCACGACCTGCGCGCCCCTCTCAGCCGCCATGAGGCAGGCCCGGAGTTGGGCCCGCGCCTGTTGCGCAAACCGATCCCCCACCCCGAGCGAATACTTCCCGAGCCTCAAGAATTGGCCGTTGAAAGGAATTGCGTTCATTCAGCCGTCATTCTATCGACGCCGGGGTGTTCAATGCAAGCAACACCAGGGCGTATCCATGAGGCCTCAGTGAAGGCGGGGGTGGCACCCCGGGGCATACCCCTCACCCCGACCCTCTCCCCTTCCGAAGGGGAGAGGGAGAAGTGTCGGCAGTCTCTGAGAATTCCAGGCGTCTCGGTCTTCTCAAGCCGCTGCCGAGAATCCTCCCTCTCCCCTTCCGAAGGGGAGAGGGCTGGGGTGAGGGGTTCGCCGGGGGACTCCGTTGCCGCCTTCACTGACGGATTGCGCGTATCGCGACACCGCCCCGACCGCCGGGGGCCGGACCGGAGTGCGCCCGTCCTCGGGCGCAGCGACGTCCGCAGCCAGGGCAGCGGTCAAGTACTCCGGCGCGCCCGCCCGCTCCCTCGCTGCTGCGCCCGGGGACGGGCGCACTCCGGGGCGGTGTCGGGATGCGCCGGCAGCACAACCAAGCACGAAAAACGACTGGCTTTGTCTGGCAGCTTGGCCCATAGTTTTCTCATGGGCATCACGGTCTTAGAGCCACAGAAACTGCGACCCGAGATCATCCGACGGATTGAAACCATGGATGATGAGAGCCTGCTCTTGCTCCACCGCCTTCTGTTGCACGTGGAGAAGGAACGGCTTTGGCACGAATTGTCCGCGGAGGCTGAGGCTGATCGGCAGGCGGGCAAGTTCGACCGGCTGCGCGACATCATCCGCGAGGCTCGTGCCCGGCCCAAAGGGCCGGCAGAACCTAGCCCAGGGCTGAGGCCGTCAGGCCGATGCCCTGGGAACATGCCCTCGGAGGATTAGGCGCGCCCTGAAAGGGCGCCAGAGGCTTAGGCTCTGGCGCCCTCCCCAGGAACCGACACCAAGTCCGAAGGTTTTGGACTGCGGCAGTCCTCTGCCGCTTTCGCGCCGGCAGCGAGGGGACACAAAAGCGGCAGAGGACTGCCGCAGTCCAAAACGCTACGCGGGACGGGGACGCAACGTCGAAGTTCAGGGGCGCAAAGCGCGAATTCGTTTGGGGGATTCTTTCAGGGCGCGAGCCAGCGGCTTGGGCGCAACCCAGGGCATCGGCCTGACGGCCTCAGCCCTGGGCTAGGTTCTGGCGGCCCTTTGGGCCGCGGCCAGACCCGATTCAGGACACGAGCGCAGACGCCCTCGTCCGCGTGTGTGGAACCCCCATGGAAGAAACGCGCCGACGAGGTTGTCCGCACTGCTGGTCGTGCGATTCCTGAATCGCCCGAATGGGCCGCGGCGCGCTGAGGCGCTGGGGTCTTGCGCTGCGACCAAAAAGGGCTATACGTTACACCCATGCAAATCACCTCAAAGGCTTGTCTGGCTCTGTCTGTTGCTTTGCTGTGCTCGCGCGGCGTTGCCGCCGCGGCTGCCGAGACGCTGCCCGATGGCTTTTATCGATATCCCAGCATCGGCGGCGGGGCGATTGTCTTCGCCGCCGAGGGCGACCTCTGGAAGGTGCCACTGGCCGGCGGCGTCGCCATGCGGCTTACGGCCTATGAAGGCGAAGAGGCCTTTCCCAAACTCTCCCCCGACGGCCGCCTCCTCGCCTTCACCGCCCAGTACGAAGGCAACGACGATGTCTATGTCATGAACGCCTCCGGCGGCGAACCGGTCCGCCTCACGTTCCATCCCGCGCCCGACCAGGCCCTGGGCTGGAGTCCCGAGGGCAAGATCCTGTTTCGGAGCCGGCGCGACACGCCCAACAACGACTTTCGCATCTACAAGATCGCCCCGGAGGGCGGCTTGCCGGCGTTGATCCCATTGGAACCCGCCGCCTGGATTAGCTTCGAGCCCAACGGCGAGCGCGTCGCCTTCCAGAAGCTCGGCCTCGAATTCCACAACTGGAAACGCTACAAGGGCGGCGAGGCCGAGAAGATCTACGTCGGCACCCTCCAGGACGGCAAGTTCGTCGAGGTGACGCATTACGACGGCAAGAACGCCTTTCCGATGTGGGCCCCGGACGGGCGCATCTATTTCGTCACCGACCGCTGGGGCCGGCCCAACCTCGCCTCGATGAATCCCGACGGCAGCGATGCCAGGCGCCTGACCCGGTTTGAGGACTATGACGTGCGCTGGCCCTCGATGGGCGAGGGCAAGGTCGTCTATCAACACAAGATGGACCTCTGGGTTTATGACCTTGCCACGGCCGAGAACCATCTGGTGCCGATTCAGCTCCCGAGCGACCGCCTGCAAGTGCGCGAGAAGTTCGTGGACCCCACAGCCCGGCTCGCGGCCTGGGCCCTCTCCAAGGACGGCGAGCGCATCGTGCTGGAGACCCGCGGCGATCTCTTTGTCACGCGCACCAAAAAGAAGGGCCTGATTCGCCAGCTTACCCAGAGCAGCGCCGCCCGCACCAAGTTCCCCGCCTTTTCGCCCGACGGCACGAGCGTGGCGGCATGGACGGAGGTGAACGGGGAGGAGCAGCTCCTGTTGCACTCAGCGGACAATTCCCAACCGCCCCGGCAAATCGGCACGATGCCGCCCGGCTGGCATTTCCGCCCGGCCTGGTCCCCGGACGGCAAACGCCTGGCCTGGGGCGACCAGACCTATCGCCTGCGCGTGACCGATGCGTCCACCGGCGAGAGCTTGACCGTGGACCGCGCCGAATGGGAGATCAACCATTACGTCTGGTCGCCGGATAGCCGGTATTTGGCCTATGAAGCCGTGCAGCCAAACCTCTTCGCCCAGGTGCGAATCTGGGATTCCCAGGCCAGGCGCAGCTACCCCGCAACCGAGCCGGCCTACAATTCCTCGTCTCCCGCCTGGGATGCAAAGGGCAAGCACCTCTACTTTCTCTCGGACCGCTATATCAACCCGTTCCTCGACCGATCCGAGGCCCGGTTCATCGTCAACGAGGCCACAGTCCCGTGCGTCCTGGCTCTTCAGGCCGAGACCCCGCTGCCATTCGCCCCCCGCGGGGACATCGCTCCCGAGAGCCCCAAGGACAAGAATAAGGATGCCGACAAGAGCGGCGACAAAGACAAAGCCAAGGATTCGAAGCCCAAGGACGAAGAAAGGTGGAACCCATCCGAATTGATTTTGACGGCCTGGTGGATCGCTTCGTCCAGGTGCCGGTCGCCCCGGGCAATTACTCCGACCTGACCGCGGCAGGAGACAAATTGCACTGGCTCAAGGCGCCCAACCGCGGGATGATGCCCTATGGCGAAGGAGACCCCGAGGAGGACCACGCCGCCGAGCTCCAGACCTACGACATCGAAAAGGAAAAGCTTTCCACCGTCACCGCCGGCGTGAAGGACTACGCCCTCTCCCTGGACCGCAAGGTCCTGGTGTACCAGACCAAGGACGGCTTCACGCGCCTGGAGGCCGGGGCCACAGCCGCACCCAAAGACGACGAGGCCAAAGAGGCCAAAATCGATCTCTCCGGCTGGTCGCTCTCCGTCAATCCGCGCCAGGAATGGAAGCAGATGCTCCACGAGGCCTGGCGCCTGCAGCGGGACTTCTTTTACGACCCCAACATGCACGGCGTCGATTGGGAGGGGGTATGGAAGCAATACGGCTCCCTGGCCGATCGCATCGCCTCGCGCGGGGACCTGGCTGATTGCCTCGGCGAGATGTTCGGCGAACTCAACGTCAGCCACGCCTATCACGGCGGCGGCGACATCCGTTCCGGCAAGAGAATAGGCACCGGTTTGCTGGCCGCCGATTTGCGCTACGACCCGGCCACCGGCTTCTGGCAAATCCAAAAAATCTATCGCGGGGATTTCCCCATGCCCAACTGGACCTCCCCGCTGGCGCGCCCGGACCTGCGCATCAGCCCCGGCCAATGGCTGGTGGCCATCGACGGCAAACCGCTCGTCAAGGGCGAGGACTATCTGAAGCGCCTGGCCAATCGCGCCGGCCAGGAGGTCGAGCTGTCGATCAATGACACGCCCTCCCTCGACAAGGCGCGCCGTATCATCGTCAAGACCGTCGGCGACGACACGCGCGTCCGTTACGCCGATTGGGTCCGCGAGAACCGTGAGTACGTGGACAGGAAAAGCAACGGCCAGATCGGCTACATCCACCTCTATGATATGCAAGGGCGGGGCCTGCGCCAGTTCGCCCGCGATTATCCGCCCCAATGGCGCAAGCGCGGCCTGATTATGGACGACCGCTGGAACCACGGCGGGTTCGTCGCCCCGATGATCCTCGCCCACCTGGATCGCAAGATCCTGGCCGTCACAGGCACCCGCTATGGGAACGTTGACACCGAGCCGCCGCGCGCCTTCAGCGGTTACATGGCCGCGCTCATCAACCGGCAGGGCGGCAGCGATTGCGAGACCTTCGCCCTGGGCTTCAAGCAATTCAAACTCGGTCCGGTCATCGGCACGCGCACTTGGGGCGGCTGGGTCGGCATCCGCGGCGACAAGCCGCTGCGCGACGGCGGCATGCTCACGCAACCGGAGTTCGGCGGCTGGGACCCCAAAGGCACGGCCTGGATTATCGAAGGCCATGGCGTTGACCCGGACGTGGAACTGGACCTCGAGCCGGACGGCCTGCTCCACGGCAAAGACGTGCAACTCGATTACGCCATCGATTACCTCCTGAAACAAATCGCCAAAGAGCCCCGCGACCTCCGCCCCGCTCCTCCCATCCAGCCCCGCCCGCTACGCCCAGTGCAGTGAGATGGACGAGAAGCAAAAATGAGCACGCTGACCATCCAGATGCCCGAAAGCCTGGCCCGCCAACTCCGCGAATGGGCGGCCAAGGAAGGGGTAACCGTTAACCAGTTGCTCTCCTCCGCGGCTGCGGAGAAGCTTAGTGCGCTGATCACCGTCGAGCACCTCCGCCGGCGGGCCGCTGGCGCCAAGCGCGAGGATTTCCTGGCGTTCCTCGACGCATCGCCCGGCGTTCCCCCGGTTCCAGGGGATGAGCTATGAAACTGCACGTGGACCAGAAGGCCGATGCGCTTTACCTGCGCCTCGACCAGTCGAAGATTGTCGAGTCGGAAGAAGTGTCGCCCGGCGTCGTGCTGGACTTCGACGAGCACCAGCATGTCGTCGGCGTAGAAATCCTGCACCTCTCCGAGCGTGCCCCGGAACTGAATCTCCGGGCGTTGGAATTTGTGACCGTTTAACACGGACTCTGCAACTCGGTGCGCGGCTCGATGTTCAGCCCCTGCAAGCTTGAGGTTCCCACGATTTCCGATAATCGTCGCCGCCCATTCGCGGATTTCGCCGCTCGGCTGCTCCGGGCCCTGATCCTCGGCGTCGTGGTTCATTGCAGCCCCACGGCGCGGGGGGCCGAACCCCAAGCCCACATCGCCATCTTCAAGGAAGACATCCCGGCCTCGGGCGCACCTTCATCCCCGGATTACCTGGCCGCCATCCTCCAACGCGCCGGCTTTGCCCCGACCTTCCTGGCCAGCGCCCAACTTGCCGACGCACGCGAACTCAATCACGACCGCTTCGACGTACTGGTCCTGCCCTATGGCGCAAGCTTCCCGGTGAGCGCGGCGGACAACTTCCGCGCCTTCCTCCACGCCGGGGGAAAGTTCTTCAGCACGGGCGGGTATGCCTTCGACAACCTGCTCGAGCGAACCCCCAACGGCTGGACTGCACACCGGCCGCCCACTCCGCCCGCGCTCGAGGGCGTGGCGTGGTTCTACGAGCGGCTCAACACGCGGCACGGGCGTCCCGAAGACGGCCTCGAGACCGAGCCGACCCAGTTGGGCGTGTTCCAGGCGGACTACCCGCTCGAACGCGCGCGCTCGCTGGCCACAGCGCCAGCACAGACCATCCTCGACCCGGCGCTTCGACTCGATGGCCCGCTCGAAGGCTGGGCGGCCTGCGGCGTGGTGGGCGCGGACGAGGCGCGCTGGGTCCCACTCATCAATGCCTATGACAGTTTCGGCCGCCTGCGCGGCGCCGCCGGCGCGATGCTCCGCCACTATGCCGGGCGATGGGCGGGTTCCAGTTGGGCGTTTTTCGGCGTGACCAACCGCGACCTGTTCGCGCCGGGGCAGCCCGCCATGGCCGAGGCCTTCGTGAGCATCGTTCGTTCGCTCACGCGCGATGTCTTCTTCGCCTCGCTGACAACCGAGCATTCGTGTTACCGGCAAGGTGAAGCCGTGAAGTTCTTCATCCCCGTGTTCAACGGCGGCCGGAACCGGCGGGAACTCCGCATCGGCCTCGAAATCTACCCCGGTGAGACGGCCCTGTCCTCTCCTGCCCTCAGCCGCCTGGCAACCAACCTCAGCTTCGCCGTCCACGCCCTGCCGCACCAGACCAACCTGGTCACGGGCCAATGGAAACCGCCCCGGTTTGCGGCGGACTTCTACTATTTGCTCGCCCGCCTCTGGGACGGCACGAATGAGGTGGATCGGATCGAAAGCGGTTTCGTCGTGCAGGACCCCAATGTCCTCCGCTCCGGCCCCAAGCTGGCCTATCGCGACAACTACCTGCGCTTCGGCAAGCGGCCCCTGTTCCTCTTCGGCACCGACGACTGGGGCTACGTCTTCAACTCCGCGCGCGAGACGCCGCTCCAGTGGTTGCGCGACATGCGCCAGCGCCGCGACCTGGGCGTGATGCTCTACGAGAACCTGCAGTTCGGCCTGCCCCGCCCGCCGGCGGCGCAGGAACCGTTGCTACGGAAAGTGGACGGCATCGTTCAACTCGCGCAGAAATACGGCCAGGTCTATTTCCCCGGCCTGCTCATCGGCTGCAACGCCGCCGCGAGCGACACCGACCTTGCTGCCCAGCGCGCCTGGTGCTGCGACTTCGCCGGGCGCTACGCCGGCGTGCCCGGCCTCATTTACTATCTCCTATTCAACATGGACGAGACCCAGCCCGAGCGAACCTTGACCATCGGGGACGAGAAACCTCCGGCCACGGTAACGGTGGCCCGCCACCGGCCCGCCTTGCTCTGGTTTGATGGAGCCGGCGCCATCCGCGCGATCGAAACTCAGGGCGCGTGCGCGCTCGGAGACCAGCGAATTGGGCTGGATGAAACGCACGGGATAGTCTTCACGCTGGATGGCCGGGACGTGCGCCGCTCGCGCGCCCTGCTGATCCTGCCGCTGCAACCGGGACGGGTGGAGTGGCGCTCGACCGCTGCCTGGGCCGAGCCCATGACCCTAACCGGTGACATCCTCGACGGCCGCTGGCAGACCCTGGAGACGAGCACCGCCCGCAAGAACGGGGAGTTCATTCGCGTCGAGGTCTCGCCGGACCAGGCCCTGAGCCTGCTGCTGGTCTGCGAGAAATCCGCGGCGGCTCGTTGGCCAAAGATAATCGAGCGGGCCATGACCGATCCGGGATGCTCTATTCTGTGCTCACCGCCCTGAACTCCTCCATGTGGTTTGTCCACTCCTGTTCCAGGTGTTTGACCTCGTCCGGGTGTTGTGCGGCCAGGTTCTCCGACTCGGCGCGATCCCGGCGCAGGTCGTACAATTCCCAGGGTGATCGATGGTCGGCCACGAGCTTCCAGTCGCCCACACGGATGGCGCGGTTGCCATCGTGGAACCACCAGAAATAGTCATGGGCCACGGAGCCGTCTGTAGCGAACGCCGACACCAGGCTCTTGCCGGGCGGGGGCGGCACGGGCTTGCCAGCAAGCGTCTGGGGCCATTTGCCGCCGGCCAGTTCGAGGATGGTCGGCGCCAGGTCAATCAGGTGGCCGGGATTGTGGCGCAATTGGCCCCGCCAGGAGATGCCTTGCGGCCAATGGACGATCAGGGGCGTGGAGATGCCCCCTTCGTGTACCCAGGACTTGTGCAGGCGGAGCGGGGTGTTGGCCGCGCTGGACCAGCCGGGGCCCAGGCAGAGGAACGTCCGGGCCGAACCCGGCGGCGCAAGGGGATCGTGGCCGTCCCCGCGAATCATCTGCTCCGCGCTGGCGCCGTTGTCCGAAAGGAACAGAACCAGCGTATTCTCGAACGCCCCCATCGCCTTGAGTTGCTCCAGGACGCGCCCGGCCTCGATGTCCACCCGATGGATCATGGCCGCGTGGATGGCCATCTTGACGGGCTGGAAGGCCCGCTGTTGGGGCGTTAACGCGTCCCAGGAAAGAGCGCGGGCTGCTTCACCGGGGCCGATTCGCTCGCGCAAGGCCTGGGCCGGCAGGTTCCAGCTTGGCCAAACGCCCGGGTCGAGTTTCGAGAGGACGCACTGGATGATCCCCAGCTCGGTCATCCGCGCCCAGCGCTGTTGCCGGAGGGCGTCCCAGCCGTCCAGGTAACGATCGCGGTAGAGGGCGATGTCTTCCGGGCGCGCCTGCAGAGGGAAGTGCGGTTCTGTAAAGGCAACGTATTCGAAGAAGGGACGGTCCGCATGATTGGCCGCGTGCTCCCTGAGTTGGCGAATGGCATGGTCGGCAATCGCCGTGCTCGCGTAATAATCCTCTGCCGAACGGACCGGCTGCAACGGCTCGGCGCCTGCCTCGAGCCGGTTTGTCAGCAAGAAATGATGATCGGTGTCGCTGTATTCGAAGGCGCGATCAAATCCGTTCTGCAAGGGGCGGCCGTCCACGTGCCACTTGCCGGAAAGATACGAGCGGTAACCCAGCGGCTTGAGGTATTCGGGGAGCAGCCGCGCCCAGGCCGGCCGCCGGCCGCCGGCCCCGCCGCCCACCCCTGGCAACTCGTCCCGCCGCACCTGCTGCGCGTAATACCCGGTGAGAATGCTCGCCCGCGACGGCCAGCACCGCGCTGTGTTGTAGAACTGCGTGAAGCGAAGCCCATCCCTGGCCAGCCGGTCCAAATTCGGCGTCCCTATCTCCCCCCCATAACACCCCAAATCCGAAAACCCCAAGTCATCAGCCACAATCACCAGGACATTGGGCTTGGACCCGGCCCCCGCCGCAAGACCGCTCAGCCCGAGGCCGAGCCATAGCACGACAACACCCCGGAGCGCCGGGCGCGCCCAGGAGACCGTACGACTCAGGCTCATCGGCGGCAGGATAACGGTTCTCACGGGCTAGTCCATTCGTTAAGCGGCAGAGGACTGCCGCAGTCCAAAACGCTTCGCAGCCTCGGGCCCCTGACCGGTTCATGGTCCCAATGCATTGGCAGAAGCCAAAGGGGGCTCCCCATGAACCTGCGGTCAATTGGGGTTGGCTGGGACGAGCGTAAACCCTTGCTTTTTAGCAAGTTTCCGCAACAAACGCGCTTCGGTTTCCAATACTTTGGCTTCATAGGCTTTGAGTCCTTTCTCAACGTAGTCGGCCCCGTAGCGCAGCAGCCGGTAGAATAATAGGGCCAGCTTGCGTGCCAGTGGCACGTTGGCGGCCAAGCCTCCAACTCGTCCGCGCAAGCGCCGCTAGAAACCACCCAGTGCCTTGTTGACAGTTTGTGCCAGCGACCACGCCGCTGCGCAAAACATCCGCCCAGCCCGGTTGCGATGGGCTTTGACGCTGCCCTTGCGTTTGCCGCTTTGTTTGCGCCCACCGGCCAATCCCAGCCACGAAGTGAGGTGTTTCTCGGTTTTCCAGCAGGTCATGTCGGTGCCGATTTCGCTCATAATTTGCAGCACCAGATACACGTCCAGTCCGGGAATCCGCGTCGCGTCGCGTCCGCCGCAGATGCGGGCCAGCAGCTCCTGGCATCGCTCAATAGCGGGCGCGTTCTTGCCCTGCGCTTTGACCGGTGCCAGTTGGGCCGGACCGATCAGGCCGCTGATGACGTCCTGGAAGGCTGTCGAAGTGCCTACGACGGCAGCCCCCTACGTGCCAAACGCAGCCAAGGCGCGCAATCCCGCAGTGAATTGACGGCTAAATTGGCGGCCTCAGCCCTGATACCTGCTAGGCTCTGCCGGCCCTTTTGGCCGGAGAATCCGAGTCAGAGCGGATGGCCTTGCGTTTCACCCGAAAGACCGCCTGAGGTATTCCAGGCTCCGCGTGGCGATGGCCTCGGGGCCTTCGTCGAATTTGAAGACTTCCACCGAGACAAAACCGGTGTAGCCGACATCCTTGAGCGCAGCGGCGATGGGGGCATAATCCACATCGCCGAAGCCGGGTCCCTTGAAGTTCCGGTCGTTGGCATGGAAATGGGCGAAGTGCGGCCACGACTCGCGGATGATCTGCGGCAGAGGTTTGGACTCCGAGCACATCGCCTTGACATCGAGGATGATGCGGAAGGCCGGCGAGGGGAGTTGGCCCACGAACTGGATGGCCTCGGCGGCGGTGTTGATGAAATTGGTCTCGGCGGGAGAGGGGCTCGAAGCAGATGATGACGCCGCGGCTTTCGGCCTGGGCCACGGCCGGGCGGAAGGTTTCAAGCGCCCATTGCCGGGCCAGTTCGGGCGAGACGCCTGGCAGGACATTGCGCTGTTTGGGCGAGCCGACCACCATGCGGGCGCCGCCCAGGTCGGCGCAGAAATCCACCAGGTCGCAAAAGTAGCGGGCCGTGCGTTGGCGAATCAACGGGTCGGGGTGGTTGAGGTGAAGCCCCTCCGGCTTGAGCAGCACCCAATGAATGCCGGCGATGGCGATTTGGCTGCGTGCGGCAGCCTCGCGCATCCGGCGCCGCTCCCCGGCGAGGATGTCGGTCACCGTCGGCCCCAGCGTGAACGGGGCGATCTCCAGAGCGTCGTAGCCCAACCGGGCGGCGGCGGCCAGGGTGTTGTCGAATTTCCAGCCTTGGAAGATTTCGTTGCAGATGGCGAATTTCATGCAGCCAACAGTTGCCCTTGGGGGCCGTTAGCGCAAGGGGGGAATGGAGGGGGGAATGACGAATGACGAATGACGAATGACGAATGACGAATGACGAATCTCGAGGGGCCAGGGGGCGGCACCCCGGCTCCACAGCATCGGCTCCGTTTCCGCGGCAATCCAACATTGTCGAGGCAGCATCAATGAGCCGGCTGGACCGGGATGCGCGACTTCCTTCCCTCGACCCTCCGATTGGGTGTTGGAAATGCCCCGGCGGGCGGTTATTCTGGGTGCTATGGTCAAGAGCGAGAAGCCGCCGATGGACCCGGAGTTGAGACGGCGCATCCAGCAATTGATGGATTGCCGGGGCGGCAACTTTAACCAGGAGAGCGTGGCCGACATCATCGAGAACGCCTTGAAACTGCTCAAGGACGTGCGGGACAGCGGCGACGTGAAGGTGATTCAAACCACGGTGCGCGAGTTGCGGTATGCCTTCAGGCTCTTTGCCCCCTACGCCAACGTGCGCAAGGTGACCATCTTCGGCTCGTCGCGCACGCTGCCGGCGCAGCCCGAGTACCAGCAGGCAGTCCAGTTCGGCCGCAAGATAGCCCAGGCCGGCTTCATGGTCATCACGGGGGCCGGCGGGGGCATCATGCAGGCCGGGCACGAAGGCGCCGGGCCGCAGATGAGCTTCGGCGCCAACATCCGCCTGCCCTGGGAACAGGCCGCCAACCCCGTCATTCGCGAGGACAAGAAGCTCGTCACTTTCAAGTACTTCTTCACCCGCAAGCTCATCTTCATCCGGCACTCGGACGCCCTGGCCCTTTTCCCGGGCGGGTTCGGCACGATGGACGAGGGCTATGAGGCACTCACTCTCATGCAGACCGGCAAGAGCCAGTTGATGCCGCTGGTCCTGATCGACCGGCCCGGCGGCGCCTATTGGCGGACCTGGGACAAGCACGTGCGCGCGCAACTGCTCCGCCAAAAGTTGATCTCGCCCGACGATCTCCATCTCTACCAGATCACCAACGACACCGACCAGGCGGTCCGGATCATCACCCGCTTCTACCGCAATTTCCACTCGACCCGCTTCGTGAAGGACCTCTTCGTCATCCGCCTCAATCAGCCCCCCTCCGATTCCGCCCTGCGGCCCTGAACCGGGATTTTGCCGATATTATCGCCGGCCCCCAAATCGAGCGCACCTCGGCCACGCCGGAGGAAGTGGCCGATGGCGATTTCCCGGACCTGCCGCGCATCGGCTTTGGTTTCAACCGGCGCGACTACGGCCGGCTCCGGCAGTTGGTGGATGCCCTCAACGGGCTGTGAGGGTGGGATGGGTGGGATGGGGTCAGATCTCAACATTTGATATTTGTGCTGCACAAATATCAAATGTTGAGATCTGACCCCTTGCCCCCCGGAAATGAAGGCTTGCCATCAGTTCGCCATGATGGCAAACTGCCATCATGACGAAGACGCAAGTCCAAATCCCGGATGAGCTTTATCAGCGGGCCAAGAAGGTGGCTGCGGAAAAGGAGTGGTCCTTTGCCGAGGTAGTGCGGCGCGGGCTTGAGTACATGACGCAGGTTCATCCGCCCGGACGGATTAGCGCTGCGGAATGGAAGCTGCCGCCGGCCCGGCGATGCGGCCCGTTCCTGGCACCACCTGAGCAGTGGAGCGAACTGGCGCATGTTTGAGTGGCCCCTTAGCCCATCTTCCGTCACCGCGTAGCGGTGCCTGATGGCAGCCGTGGACTTCCAGTCCACGGACCCGTGGCCCAACCTCAGCCGCGTCGCGCAGCGACGCCTGAAAACAGGCTTCGCGATCTGCCAGCCCCAAGGTGTCAGGCGTCGCTGCGCGACGCGGAACCGTGCCCACGCCCTGAACCGTGGACCAAGGTCCACGGCTACCTTCACTGCGTCGCTCCGCGACGCACGCGCTGCGCAGGTGATTCCGCAGACGCGGGGGCAGGTAGAGGCCAGGTCCAACCGATGAAGGGCTGCCCCACGCCTCAGCGCTTCTTATCCAAATTCTTCTCGAGGTCTTCCGCGCTCACCTTCGACTCGACCCCCTCGGGCGGGACATCGGCCTTGGCGGTCCAGAGGATGGCGTTGAGGACCAACTTGCGGACGTTCTCATTGCCCCAATTCTTGTGGAAGTGGCCGCCGGTGAAGCCGAAGCCGCAGCCGCCGTCGGGCCGGCGGCAAGTCCACGCCACGACCTGCGGGTCGCCCCGTTTGACCGACTCGCGGACGGCGGGGTTGCCCTCGTGCGGACCATCGGGCCGGTCCATCGTGCTCTCGGGCGCCACGGCTGAGAGAATGGGCCTCACGGCCTGGGCGTCATCACTGAAGCGCATGTGGAAGTACCACTCGTCGGTGATGGCGAAGGGGTTGACGCCGCGCAGGACGGCGCGCCTGGGCAGGGTCTTGAAGTCCGCCTTCCAGGTCGGGTTGACGGACCAGTCGGTCTCGAAACACCCGCCGACCCATTGGATGAATTCCTTCTCGCCCTTTTCCTTGGTGGCCTCAACGGCGTAATGCAGGAGGGCCAGCCCGGCACCCTTGTCCATCAGGGCGCCGATGACTTTGAGGCGGTCGTCCTGAAGGAGCGGGTGGCCGCTGCCGCCATCGCTATAGACGACTATGGCGGCGGCATCGGCAAAGGCCGCCTCGGCGTTCTGAGGCCAGCCGTTGCTATAGACTTCGCAGGTGATGCCGGGGACCTGGTCCAGGCAGGACGCCAGCAGCAGGCAACCGGCCCGGTGCTCGTGCTCGCGCGGCCCGTGGCTGGGCGGCCCGGCCAGAAAGACGATCTTCTTGGCATCGGCGGCAGAGAGCGTCTTGATTCGGATGTCCTTGAACTGGACCATCATGGGCGGGCCGGCGTGGAGTTGAAGGGCCAGGATGCCGCTCAAGGCGCGATGGGCCTGGTCCTCGTCCGTCACGTCCACGGTCTGTCTTCCATTGAGGAACTGCTGGAGGTGATTGCCTTTGGCGATGATGACGTAATCATTCCAGTCACCCTTTTTGATCGAGGCCTCGATTTCGGCGGCGTTGCCCACGGAACCGGTCACGTGTTGCTTGCCATCTGCGGAATAAACGACCTTCTGCCCGCGCTCGGCCATGGTGCCCCGGATGCGTTCCTCATAAAGGTTGCCGGTGTAGTTGGGCCGGCCTCCATATCGGCCTGGTAGCCGCCGACGACCCAGTTCTTGGGGTCGAAGATCCTGCTGCGGGTACTGGATGCCCGAGTTGGCAAAGCCGCGGCTATCGCCCGGAACCATCTTGAACGAGCAGCGCAACTCGAAATCGGCCACGGTGCCGTTGGTCCAGACCAGGAACGTATTTCCCGGGGCCGGGTTGTTGAGGGTTGTCTGGCCGGTGATGGCGCCGTCCTGGACCGACCAGAGCTTGGGATTGCCGTCCCAGCCCGTCAGGTCCTGGCCGTTGAAGATGCTCTGGAACCCGCTCTCGGCGCCCCGCGCGGGCGCCGCAACGGCCAGGGTGATGAGGGCTGCCGCCATGGCCAGGGCCCCGGGTAGTTGTGTCTTCAACATAAGCGTCACATTAGGTTGGAGGTTTTGTGCGAAACGGCGCTCCTGCGCGCCCACTCAGTTTGCCAGCGCCTTGCGCAGGAATTTGAGACCCTTGACGGCTATCTCATCCCGCGTCGGTTCGATGCGGCGCCAGATGGCGGCCGCCCGGGCGATGACTTTGACATCAGACGTAAACGACTCGATGACCACGTCGCCCTGGTACTTGACGGCGTGGAGGGCGGCGGCGATGCCGGGCCAATCGATGCTGTCGCCGCCCGGCGTGCCGCGGTCGCTGCCGCAGGCATGGAAATGGGCCAGCAGCTTGCCCGCCTTGCGGATGGCCGCCGCCTGGCATTTCTCCTCGATGTTCATGTGGAAGGTGTCCAGGTGCAGTTTGAGGGCGGGGCTGCCGACATCGTGGATCATCCGCTTCGCCTGGTCGCAGGTATTGATGAAATCGCTCTCGAAGCGGTTGAGAGGTTCCATGCAGACCTGTTTGCCGCGGGCCTCGGCCATCTTGCAGACCTTCTTGAGGTTTTTCACCACGGTCTTCCATTGGCGTTTGTACTCAGCCGGGGGCACGGCCTCCGCGCGGCCCACCGCCGAATAGACCGGCCCGATGAGCGATGGGCAATCCAGCGCGACCATCTGGTCGAACACCTTGGCCAGGTAATCCAGGCAATTCTGCTGGACCTCGGGCGTGCCCCGCAGGTCCCGGTCCAGCCCCAGGCAAGCGCAGACCGAACCGCAGACCAGGCCCAGCTGGTCGAGCCGGCCCTTCACGTAGGCCGGGTCAATGTGCGAGGGATCCTCGATGGGAATCTCGACGGTTTCGAAGCCCCATTTCTTGAATTGCTTGAAGAGCTGGGTGCTGTCGTTGGTAAAGGGAGACGTGAAAAGGAAGGTATTGATCCCGAATCTCATAATGCTCGCGAGGCTACCGCATTGGCGCCTTGTGTCAAGAGGGCACACGCACTTGGCTCAACGCTTCATGCCTTCAACCGCCTCGATCATTCCCTGGGCCATTGCTCTGGCGCTGAACTTTTCGAACACGGCCTGGCGGCCGCGCCGGCCCAGGGTGCGCGCCTCCGCGGGCGCCAGGAGCAACGACTCGATGGCTTGCGCCAAGCTGGAGGGATCGCCCGGCTCGCAGAGCACTCCGCCCCCGGTCGCTGCAACCAACTCGGGAAAGGCGCCGCTGCGCGGTTGCACCACCGGCACCCCGGCCGCCATGGCCTCCAGCACATACAGCCCGAAGGCCTCCCCATACCGGGCCGGCACGGAGAAGACCGACAGGGAGCGCAAAAAATCGCACTTCTGCCCGTGGCTCAGGTTCGGGCAAAACTCGACGTCGCCCGCCACACCCGCCGCGCGCAGGCGGGCCTTCAAGGAGCCAACCAGGGGCGCTTGCCCCGGACCGTAACTGCCGCCGACCCGCAGCTTGAGGTCCTTCAGGCGCCCGCGCTGCCGCAGCAGGAGATAGGCCTCGACCAGAAGGTCGAGCCCCTTTTCGCGGCACATCCGGGCGAAGAAACCCAGCACCGGGGCCGCCCCGGGCACCGAGCCGCCTGGGCCCTCTCCAGCACCCGGCGCCAAGCCCCGCGCATCTCCGATTTTCTCCGCTCCGTATCCGTCCAAACCGATTCCGTTATAGACCACCCGGACCCGCGCGGCGGGCAGGCCCAGGCGCCGGCACATCGTCTCGGCAAAATACCGACTGGGCGCGACGAGCAAATCGGCATCGGCGGCGCGTTGCGAGAGCGTCTGCCAGCACGCGGACCGGGCCGGCTCGGGCAACTGGTCCAGGAAGCTGTCTTCTCCCTGCAGCATGCAGAGCACCGGCGCGGCCAGTTCGGATTTCAGCCGGCGGGCCAGGCCGATGAGCAGCGCGTTGGACAGGCAGATGGCGTCCGGTTTGGGCTGCGTCTTGAGCCAGGCGGTGAGGTCATCGAGTTCCCGCGCCTGGCGTCCCGCCTCCCCGCGCAGCATCGAGAGCGTCAGCTCGCCCAGGTCCTCGGCGCGCGTCCTGGCGGCGCGCCCGGCCGCCCATCGCAGCAGCCGCGGCCCCGCCAGCGCGCGCCGCACCCAGGCGGGCGCGGCCCGAAAAAAGGGCAGCTTCTGCGCCAGATAAACGCTGATGCCGCCCATGAGAATCGGCGTCCCGCCGCTCTGGTCGGCCTCATCCAGCGTCAGCGGCAGATACAGCGGCGCCAGGAGCGCCTGGTGCCCCATCTGGCGCAAGGCCGCCACCAGCCCGTTGTCGCGCAGGCAATTGCCGCAATACATCGGCCCGGCCCCGGGGGTGAGCTGGATCAGGTGCATGCTCGGATTTGACAGCGCATTACCCGTTCCCCGGTCAAGAGGCATCGATCAGTCACCTGAGGCCCGCTCCCTTTTCCCCAAAACAATAGAGGCTCCCATCGTCGCTGCCGACAACCACTTTGCCATCCGCCACGGCCGGCGAACTCTCGATGGGTTGGCCGACTTCATACATCCACACCTGCTGGCCCTTGTCGAGCGACACCAGGTAGAGGCGGCCGTCGTCCGAGCCCACGACCACCTTGTCTCCGCAGACCACCGGCGAGCTGTCCACCTTGCCGCGCGTGGGAAAACTCCAGAGCACTCGAGCCGTCCTCCCGTTTCACGCAGTGCAGCAATTTGTCGCGCCCGCCGAACACAACGCGGTCCGCCGTGACCGCGGGCGAGGAGTAATACGGGAAATTGCGGTCGTGAAAGGCCCAGACCTTCCGGCCCTCCTTGACATCCACGCAGAGGAACTCGTTCTCGAACTGGCCGAAGTAGGCGCGCCCGCCCGTCAGGGCCGCCGACCCGGCAATGTACGCGCGGCCTCAACCTCTTTCAACTGTTTGCCATCGGCCAGCCCGATCACGTGCAGCAGACCGTCGCACCCGCCGAAGACCGCCTGGCCGTCGGCCACGCCCGGCGAGCCGTTGATGTAATTGCCGGTCTCGCAAGTCCAGGCCGCCTTGCCGCTCGCAGCCTCGACGGCGTGCAATTTGAAATCGTAGCTCCCCACCAGGATGAGAGTCGCGCTGCCCGACTTCACCCAGTTGGGTCCGCCGAGGATCTTGTCGCCGGTCTCGCACTTCCACACCGGCTTGCCGTCGGCGGCGTTCAGGGCGTAGAGGAAGTTGTCGCTCGAGCCCACATAGACCCGGCCCTCGAGCGCCAACGGGGAAGATTCCACCTCCCCGCCCGTCTTGAACGCCCAGGCCTTGCGGCCGTCCCCCAGGCCCAGGGCATAGACATTGCCGTCATCCGAGCCGACATACACGCGGTCCTGGACCAGCGCCGCGGAGGACTTGACCGGACCCTCGGTCTTGAACGACCAGCGGAGTTCCATCGGCGCGCGCAGGCTGCCTGCCGCCACGCCCACGAGCGACGGTCCGCCCCGGAACATCGGCCAATCCGCGCCAGAAGCCGCCCCGGCCCCCGCAAGGCAAAGCCAAAGCCCTGCCAGCGCCCGGCGCCCGCCGCTGCCGCCCCGCCAGACCCAGCGCCGGCCCCCGCGCGAGGCCCTCCCAGACAGCAACAGTTCCATTTCCATCATTTCCAACAACAAACATTCTGCCGGCGCAAAGTCAACCGATTCCCCTTTCCCAGAGCGCCCTTTTCCCGCACCATCCTGGCGCCTTGAATCCACAGCGAGCTGTCTTTCTGGACCGCGACGGGACGCTGATTGAGGAGAAGAACTACCTCAGCCGTCCCGAGCAGGTCGTCATTTACGAGGGCGTCCCGGCCGCCCTCAAGCGCCTCCAGGACGCCGGGTTCAAACTCATCCTCGTCTCGAACCAGTCCGGAGTCGGGCGCGGTTATTTCACTCTGGACGATGTCGAGCGGGTCCACCGGCATCTGGGCGGCGAGTTGGCGGGTGTGCGCCTGGACAAGATCTACATCGCCCCCGAGGCGCCCGACCAGCCAAGCCGCGGGCGCAAACCTTCCCCGCAGTTCCTCCTGGACGCCCGTGACGAATTTGGCCTAGACCTGGCGGCCAGCTATATGATCGGCGACAAGCTCATCGACCTGGAATGCGGCTGGAACGGGGGCCTCAGAAAATGCCTCCTGGTCCGCACCGGCTACGGCGCCGAACTCGAACGCCTCTGCCCCGAAAAGCTCGGAGCCGCCGCCATTGTTGACGACCTGGCCGCGGCCGCCGACTGGATTTTTCGCGACTCAGGCTCTACATTGCCAGGCCATCGGCCATCACAAGGATGATGTGCTGGAGCAATGACAACCGACCAATTACTCTCGGCCAATGTGCGGCATCGTGGGATACATCGGCAAACAGACGGCCACGCCGCTCCTGATTGAGGGGCTGAGGCGTCTGGAATATCGGGGCTACGACTCGGCGGGGCTTTGCACCCTCTCGGGCGGGGCGCTGGAGGTGCGCAAATGCGTGGGCCGGGTCTCGCGCCTGGCCGAGTTGGTCCTCCGGCAGCCGGCGCACGGTTGCCTGGGCATCAGCCACACCCGTTGGGCCACGCACGGCCTGCCCAGCGATGCCAACGCCCACCCCCACCTGGATCGCTCCGGCAACCTCGCCCTGGTCCATAACGGCATCATCGAGAACTACGCCGCCCTCCGCCGCAAACTCCTCAAAGACAATCACAAGTTCCTCTCCCAAACCGACACCGAGGTCCTCGCCCACCTCGTCGGCCACCACCTGGACCAGCGCCTGGCCCGAGGCAAACCGCTGACCCCCGCGCTCGTGGCCGATGCCGTGCTCGCCGCCACCCGTGAGGCCGCCGGCTCCTACGCCATCGCCATCGTCCATGCCGCGCTGCCCGGCCATATCATCGGCGCCCGGCGCGGCTCCCCGCTCGTCGTTGGCCTTGGCCAGGACGAAAACTTCCTCGCCAGCGACGTCTCCCCCATCATCGCCCACACGCGCAAGGTCATCTACCTCCAGGACGGCGACATTGCCGTGGTCAGCCCCCTCGAAGTCCAGGTCAGCGCCGGCGGCAAACCCGTCCGCCGCCACATCGGCACCGTCGATTGGGCCGCCGAGGCGGCGGAGCGGGGCGATTTCCCCCATTACATGCTCAAGGAAATCCACGAGCAGCCCGAGCGCGTCGCCGAGGTCCTGCCCCGCGTCCTGCGGCCCGGGGCCGGCGCTGTCCAGTTCGAAGAGGCCCTGGGCCCGCGCCAGTTAGGCTGGGTTCGCCGCCTGCTCCTGGTCGCCTGCGGCACCAGTTGGCACGCCGCGCTGGCCGGCGAATACATTATCGAGACCCTCTGCGGGCTCCCCGTCGAGGTCGAATGCGCCAGCGAGATGCGCTACCGCGACCGCCCGATGGAGCCCCATACACTCGTGGTCTCCATCTCCCAATCGGGCGAGACGGCCGACACCTTGGCCGCCGTCCGTGGCGCCCGCGCCCAGGGCGCCCGCACCCTGGCCCTGGTCAACGTCCCCGGCTCGACCCTCGCCCGCGAGTCCGATGCCACCCTCCAGATGCGCGCCGGCCCCGAAATCGGCGTCGCCTCCACCAAGGCCTTCGTCATGCAGGTCCTCTGGCTGGCCCTCCTGGGCATGGCTCTGGGACGCCGCCGCGGCTGCCTCTCCGCGGCACGGGCCCGCAAGCTCGCCCGCGAACTCAACGCCATCCCCGCCAAACTCCGCCGGGTCCTGGCCTCCGACCCCGCCATCCTCGCCGTCGCCCAAAAATACGCCCAGGCCAGGCAATTCCTCTACATGGGCCGCCAATTCAATTTCCCCATTGCCCTGGAAGGCGCGCTCAAACTCAAGGAAATCTCTTACATCCACGCCGATGGCTACCCCTCCGCCGAGATGAAACACGGCCCCATCGCTTTGATCTGCCCCGATTTCCCCAGCGTCTTCGTCGTCCCGCGCGACGCCATGTTCGACAAGAACATGAGCAACATCGAGGAAATCAAAGCCCGCAACGGCCCCGTCATCGCCGTCGCCACCCAAGGCGACCCTGAAATTGCCAATAGAGCCGACAACGTCCTCTACGTCCCCCCCACCCTCGACTGCCTCCAGCCCCTGCTCACCGTCGTGCCCCTCCAACTCCTGGCCTACCACATCGCCGTCCTCCGCGGCTGCGACGTCGACAAACCGCGCAACCTCGCCAAAAGCGTCACGGTGGAGTAGCAGGGGGCAGTACATCCTCCTGATTGGCGACATTCCAGGGCTGCGAGAACATTCTTGCGTCTGATAACTTCGTTCCACCGCCGCGCCTTATAAGCGCAGGAAGACTCAAGCGCCGTGGGCAAAAACGCCACAACGGCAGGACCGCCGCCGGATGAGCCAATGGAAACGGCATAGACGGTTTGAGGTCACCTGCCAGCGCCTGGCACGACCGGCCTGATTACGGATTGCTGACCACGGACCACTGACTACTGGACCACTGCGCTCTCAGGGTCCGCGCGGCCCCACGGCGATTGATTGCCCCGTCACGGCCCCCAATCAATCGCTTTCTCCCCCGCATTCACGAGGCTGCTCCAGACCGCCTATTCCGCGCTTGTCGAACCGGAGAATGTGGGGTACGCTCTTTTCGTTGTGCAAACGTTCCATGCGGAAATTGTGGTTGAAAAGGATGGCAAGCTTCACTTGGACCATGTGCCGTTTTCCGAAGGAGAGGCGGTTCATGTCTTTGTTTCATCCGCCACGCCCGTCACAGAGCAACCACTCAAGGGGTCTGTATTGAAATATGAGCAGCCGCTTGCGCCTGTTGCCGCAGAAGACTGGGAAGCGGCGAAATGATCGTCCTCGACACCCACATTTGGGTCTGGTGGGTGAGCGGAAGCGCTGAACGCTGAAAGCCGCAGTTTATTTCAGTTTCCCAGATTTCATATTTCAACTTTTCCCTAAAACCCCTTCGTTACCTCCGCTTCCTTCTGTTGTCACGCAGTCCAATCAGCCGCTTACGCAGAAATGAAAATGGCCCTCTGGGAGAGAGGGCCACCTGGCGAAAAAGAAAAAGGCCCACCCGCACAGATGGGCCGCCTGGGTTGCGTTAGGATTGTTGTCGGTTTCCGGAAAACGGGTTTTAGCTGATTCGGGTGGAGATGTGGAATTGCCCGGTTCGTGCCGCGGTCAACTTTTGCGTTCGGTTTGCACTCGAAGACGGAGTGCGGTTGGGTCGGCATCGGCCGCGACGACCACCTCCAACGAAGAAGGGACGAAATTCGGTTTGGGCCGGGTCCGCACCAATCCTGGATCGGCGCCAGGTTTGCCGGTGGGAATCGCACGAGGACGGAAGCCTGCCGCCGCAGTTGGTGCATGTCCTGCCGGTTCGGCAGCGCCGTCGCTTCCGTCGCCGGAAGTGAGACACGGCACGTATTCGGGCAGGATCCTCTTCAGTATCCGTTTAAGTTCATCGGGCGACGCCGAGTACAGCGCCCCATTGAACCCGTACAACGCCGCTCGCACCTCCTCCAGCCGCGCCGGCGGGCTCGTGAGCCGCTTAATGCGGGGGTGGGCGGTGTCCGCGCAGTTGGCCTGCAAATGCTTTAGCTCTTCACAGAGCTTTTCGCCGGGCCTGAGCCCGATGAACTTGATCTCGATGTCGCGGTCGGGCTGCAAGCCGGAGAGCCTCACCATCTGGCGGGCCAGCTCGACGATCCGGACCGGCTTGCCCATGTCCAGGACAAAGATCTCCCCGCCCTCGCCCTGTGCGCAGCTCTGCAAGACCAAACCCACGGCCTCGGGAATAGTCATGAAATAGCGAACCACTTCCGGATGCGTCACGGTGATCGGGCCGCCTTCGGCTATCTGGCGCTCGAAGATCGGGACCACGCTGCCGGACGAACCGAGCACATTGCCAAACCGCACCGCCACAAACTTGGTTTTGCCCTCATGCTCCCGGGCAAAGGCCTGGAGGAAGACCTCGGCCAGGCGTTTGCTGGCGCCCATCACGCTGGTGGGGTTGACCGCCTTATCCGTCGAGATCAAGACAAATCGTTCCACCCCATACTTGAGCGCCAGCCTGGCCATGGCCGCCGTCCCCAACACATTATTCTTGATGGCCTCGCCGGGCTGCATTTCCATCATGCCCACGTGCTTGTGGGCGGCCGCATGGAAAATAATCGCCGGGTGATGCTGCCGCATGACGGCCTGCATCCGTGGCTGGTCGAGAATATCGGCAATGACCGGCACAATGATGCTGCCGTGGCCCAGTTTGATAAGCTCCTGCTCGACCTGAAACAACTGCACTTCCGATTGATCGACGAGCAGCAAGCAGCGGAGCCCAAAGCCGGCCACCTGGCGGCAGAGTTCGCACCCAATGCTCCCGCCGGCGCCGGTCACCATCACCGTCCTATCCTTGAGCACGCCGGCAATCTGGTCCGCCCTCAAATTGATCGATTCGCGTCCGAGCAGGTCCTCGATTTTCACCGGGCGCAACTGGCTGACGCTGACACTGCCGGACGTGAGCTGATCAATGCTTGGGACGGTCACATATTTCAAGCGCGCCTTTTGGAGGATGGCGACAACCTCGCCCAGGCGTTTCGCCGTGCATGTGGGCATCGCGATGACGACCTGTTCCAGGCCCAGCTTCTCCTTTTGGCGCTGGATCTGCTCCGGCGCGCCGACCACCGGCACACCATGAATTCTGGAGCCCCATTTCTTGCGGTCATCGTCCAGGAAGACCACCGGCACCAGGCCAAGATTGGGGCGAGCACCGAGTTCCCGGACCAGGCTGGCCCCGACATCGCCTGCCCCGATAATGGCTACCTTGCTCTCGCCACAACAATAGTGATTCTTGCGGGAAAAGTATTGCTCGTGCACCTCGCGCCAAGCCGACCGCATGGCCCCGAGCGCCAGGAAACCCATCATGGTTTGCACCAGGATGACTCCCCTGGGCGGAGAGAAACCGACATCCAGGAAACGCAAGGCATAGAGCGACACACCGGAAAGAGCCATCGCGTAAGCAAGCTGCCGAATCTCAGGCAGGCTGAAGTACTTGTAGATTCCGGAGAACTGGCGAAACAAGAGGAGGCAGCCCAACTGCAAAGGGATGACCCAAACCCAATGGCAGTTCAATTGCACCTGGCAATCCAGGGGCACGTCAAAATCGAAACGGAATTCGTAAGCCAGCCATCGGCAGACAGCCAGCGCGCAGGCCGCTATCCCGGCAACGATAAGCCTCCGGATGATTAGACGCAAACGGACTCCTCCGTACTCCGTCTTCCGTCCTCCGTCCCCCGTTGTCTTGTGGTCTCTAGTCACGTAGGCCCTTGCTTCTGCGGACAGTGGTACGTTGTCTGTGCTCCCATTTCTATTTTCTGCTTTCTGATTTTTGCTTTTCCGCGCCTCCGTCCTCGGTCCCCCTCCGCTCCCCTCACACCCAACCCCTCGCCCGATACACCCACCACCCGATCTTCTCGTGAAGGTAAAGCCCTAACATTTGGAACCGGCGCTGCCTGGGAAAAGGCGAAAAGGAGAGTCGCGCGCCGGGAACACCATAAGCCTGGAAATCACACGCCACTGGTTCCACCTCGATCCCCTGCTTCCTAAACAACCCCACC
Source organism: uncultured bacterium (assembly GCA_963749495.1). Taxonomy (GTDB): domain Bacteria; phylum Verrucomicrobiota; class Verrucomicrobiia; order Limisphaerales; family UBA8199; genus CAVQND01. The sequence goes on along the minus strand of CAVVMW010000004.1, from coordinate 316,865 downwards.
GAACGCGGAATATGCAGCGCGGAGGTGACCAGCAGCACCTTCCGCCAGCGATATGCCTTCTCCAGCTTGCGGAACTGCACCGCCTCATCGCGCGTGTTCATGCAGATACCGAGGTTCGTTACCACCCAGGCTGTCCTGGCCAGGCCCCACGCTGCGACCCAGCGCTCCAGCAGTGATGGCGCAGTTACGCCCGGCCTGCCAGGCACCGGCAGACTGCCGCCCAGCACCAGCGCCGACGCCTTTTCCGTCCGAATGAGCTCTAATGCGGTCAGCACCCGGCTCCCTGCATCGCACAACGCGAACCCATACGGATCCCTGTCCGAAACGTAATACCCTCCACCAAGCATCAGCACCACCGTCCCGCCTCCGTCCTCCGTCTTCCCTGCTCGGTTCTCTCCGTTTGCTCCTGTAAGATGCCCGCCCACCGTCCCCGCTTCGACGCCCGCCACGAGGGTCTCCGCCACCGGCGTGCTGCCGACGATGAATAAAAGCAGCGCCGGAACACCCAGCCACACCGCGCAACGCCACTGCCGCCGCCAGAGCAACCACAGCGCACCCAGAGCCATGAACAGCCAGATAGCGCCTAGCGGTTCCGCTAAAGGTGCAACGAATTGCTTCATGTGCCTTGGCGTCCTTCGAGTCCTTTGCGTGGGGCTGTTGTTGTCCGTAGTCCCGTGGCCAATAGTCATGTAGTCCGTTGGCCCGTGGTCCTCCGTCTTCCGTCCTCCGTGTTCCGTCCTCGGCCCCCCTGCCTCCGTGTTCCGGAGCCTGAAGCCCCGCAGATTCCGCGGCTTCAATCCTTGTTTACGCTCTCATAGTAGTTCCGTAGTCCGCTGCCTTCCGTCCTCCGTCCTCCGTCTTGCGCACTCCGTCTCGCGCCCAGCGCCCAGACTGTTCGGAGGATCAGCTTCGTGTCCTCCCAAACACTCGCCCGGCTGGCGTAGGCCAGGTTCAGATGAATCTTCTGCGGCAGGCAATACTCCACATAAAACTTCTCCACCTCGGAACTGTACCCTCCTCCGTCCTCCGTCTTCCCTCTTCCGTCCTCCGTCTTCAGTCCTCCGTCCTCCGTCTTCCGTCCTCCGTCCTCCGTCTTCCGTCTTCCGTTCTCCGCTCCTTGCTCCCCTTTTAGCATTTCAGATTTCAGCATTTCACCTCTCAGCATTTCAGCTTTCCCATCCCCCGCTCCCCCCTCCGCATTTCTGCTTTCTGCTTTCTGCTTTCTGCTTTCCGCTCTCAGCATCTCTTCCTCATTCCGAAACTCCAGGGTGGCGAGGTCGGTGATTCCAGGCTGGAGCGCCAGGACTTTCCTTTGCTCGGGCGTGTATTTCGCCACATAACCGGGCACTTCGGGGCGCGGCCCGACCAAGCTCATTTCGCCGCGAAGGACGTTCCAGAGTTGGGGCAGTTCATCGAGCTTGGTTTTGCGCAGGAATCGGCCGATGCGTATGATGCGCGGGTCGCCGTCCTTCGTAATGCCCGGGCCAAGGCGCTCGGCGTTGACAACCATGGTGCGGAACTTCCAGATGCGAAATGGTACCCCGAATTGGCCAATGCGGATCTGGCTGTAGAAAATGGGGCCGCCATCACAAAGCTTTATCAACAGGCCGGCAACTAGCCCCACCGGCAGCAGGAGTAAAAGCCCCACGCCGGAACAAACGCAGTCAAATGGCCGTTTGAGAAAAATGTAGAACATATGAGTGCGGGACTACGGACCGTGGACGGTGGACGGAGCCTCAAAAAGCTGAAAGCTGAAAGTTGAAATCTGAAATCTGAAATCTGAAAAACAAAGCTGAAATTGGGAAGGCAGAAAGCAGAAATAGGACTGCGGACTACGGACCGTGAACCGTGGACGGAGCCTCAAAAAGCTGAAAGCTGAAAGTTGAAATCTGAAATCTGAAATCTGAAAAACAAAGCTGAAATTGGGAAGGCAGAAAGCAGAAATGGGACTGCGGATTACGGACCGTGAACCGTGGACGGAGCCTCAAAAAGCTGAAAGCTGAAAGTTGAAATCTGAAATCTGAAATCTGAAAAACAAAGCTGAAATTGGGAAGGCAGAAAGCAGAAATGGGACTGCGGACTACGGACCGTGAACCGTGGACGGAGCCTCAAAAAGCTGAAAGCTGAAATCTGAAATCTGAAATCTGAAATCTGAAAAACAAAGCTGAAATTGGGAAGGCAGAAAGCAGAAATGGGACTGCGGACTACGGACCGTGGACGGTGGCCTGCCAGCCGTAGCTGCCCCAGGAGCGAAGGCTGGACTGTGGACTGTGGACTGTGGAGAGGTTCCGGGCTAGGATCGATTTCAAAGTGTCGCACACATACTCGACCTCCTCCTGCTTCATGTCCGGATAGAGAGGCAACGTGACGAGCTGCGGATAGAGACCTGCCGCGACCGGGAAGTCTTCCGGCTTGTAACCGTATTTTTCACGGTAATACGGGTGCATGTGGAGCGGCATCCAGTGAACGCTGGCGCCGATCCCCCGTTGCTTCATTCGCTGGATGACCTGCGCACGATCGATAGTTAGGCGATCCAGGTTCAGCCGAATGGCGTAGAGATGCCAGGAGTGAATGCGGTTTGGCAGCTCGCGGGGAAGAATCAATTCCTCGACCCCTTCCAGGAGCCGCGTGTAAAGCGCGGCAATGTTGCGCCGCTTCTGATGCAGCTCATCGGCCCGGCGCAATTGGTGAATGCCGATCGCGGCGGCTATATCCGTCATGTTGTACTTGTAGCCGGGAGCGACGATCTCGTAGTACCACGAGCCCTCGGCCGTGAACCGCTTCCATGCATCTTTGGAAATCCCGTGCAGCGACATGATCCGCATCCGGTCCGCGTATTCCTCCGAGTCCGTGCATGCCATGCCCCCCTCTCCGGTGGTGATGCACTTGTTCGCATAAAATGAAAAGCAGGTTATGTCTGCGTCCGCACCCACGGGCTTCCAGCCGTCGGCGGCGTAATTGAGAGCTGAGAGTTGAGAGTTGAGAGTTGGGCCTTTCAGCATTTCAGTTTTCAGCTTTTCAGCTTTTCCCTCCCGTCCCCCGTCCTCCATCCCCCGTCCTGCGTCTTCCGTCCTCCGGTTTCCGCTTTCCGCTTTCTGAATTTCAACTTTGGCTTTTGTGCTTTCCGTTTTCTGCTTTCCATTTTCTGCTTTTCCCCTGTAGTACGCCGGGCAGCAATGCGCCGCATCCTCGACCACCTTGAGATGGTACTTCTGCGCGAGCCTCCGCACCCCGGCGGCGTCCCCAACCTGGCCGCCGTAATGGACCGGAATGACCGCCACGACCTTCTCGTCCCGGCCCAAGGCTTCCAGGATCCGGCGCTCCGCATCTCCGACATCGAGATTGAAATCCTGTTCCCGGCAATCGACGAGGATGGGGTCGGCGCCCAGATAGCGAACCACCTCGCCAGAGGCTGCGAACGTCATCGTGGGGACCACGACCGCTTGGTGTTCCGTAAGACCAATCGCTTCCAGCGCCAGGTGCAGGGCCGCGGTGCATGAGTTCAGGGCCACCGCGTGGTTCCGCCCGATGTAAGTGGCAAACTCTCCCTCGAACTGTCTCGCCCTCGGTCCCGTCGTCAACCAGCCGGATTTGAGGCACTCCGACACCTCGTCCATCTCGGATTGAGTGACGCTGGGGCGATAAAAGGGAACAATCATGCGGCTGGTGGATGGTAGTCGGTCTCAGTGGTCAAAATCATATGTGTAACGATTCATCTGCCGACCTTCCCGGGTGGTGTAGGTGGACTCGAGCTTCCAGCCGATCGAAAGATAAAACCTGTTCACTGCATCGTTGTTGTCAGCGTCGGTGGTAAGGTAACAACCTGAAACTCCGCGTTGACCGGCCTCTTGAAGCCAACGCAGAACGAGAGCTTTGCCCACTCCGTGCCCCTGAGCCGAAGGCGACACCACCACTGAACTTAGCAAGGCACGCACCGGACCCCGTGGCGCATCACCGCGGTAAGCCAGTGCTCGGATCAAACGGGGAACGGTTGACGGGCGGGCCAACACCGCCGCCAAAGATGCCTGGCAAAACGCCCACCATCGGCGACGGAGCAACCTGCTGAAGAACCCACGTGGATCTAGCGGCCCAACGATAGTCCCAACCACTACATCACGCTCATCGCGCGCCACAAAAGCCATTCCTACCGGATCCCTAAGAAACGAACCGTAGAATTCGCGCAGAAAGCGTTGCCCGAGGAAGCTCAGGAAGAAGCTGGGAAAGCCATGAAGGTGGATGCGGATCACATCTTCAATGTGTCGGCTCTCCAGCGTCCCAAGGTTCAGTCCCGCCGGCTTATTCGGCTCGTGAGCAGTCATGACCACTGCAGTTGGCCGTCCCTAACGGATTACACGGCGCCGGACACACGCTTGATTGGAAACTGCGGGGTTGAAGGCCTTTTTCACCCAGCAGACGCGAGTAGAGGGCCATATATTGACCCAGCATGAACTCCTCGCGATAGCTTCGCTCAAACTCTGCCAAGGCCTTGCTTCCCAGTTCCGCTCGCAGTTCTGTGTCACTCGCCATGTTCACCATGGCGTCCGCAAGCTCACTCGCGCACCCCGCGCTCACGATCCGGGCCACTTCGCCTTCACGGACCACTTCCAGATTGCTTCCGATGTTGGTTGTGATGATTGGCTTGCCCGCGGCCATCGCCTCCAGAAGCGAAATCGAAAGTCCTTCCCGCAGACTCGGCAAAACCACCATGTCCGCAGCTCTGAGGAGATCGCCAAGATCGGTTCTGAACCCCAGGAAGACAACCTTCTGACCCAGCCCCAGATTCCGGACCATCTGTTCAAGTGGCGCGCGTTCCTCGCCGTCCCCGGCAAGAATGGAACGAATGTTGGTCGCGTCCGGCATGGCCGCCAACGCCCGAATCATAACGTCAATGCCTTTCTGCTTAGCTAGGCGGCCCGTGGTCAGACACACAATCTCGCCTTCGCGTACCCCAAGCTCGGCGCGAACCTCGTCCCCCGCGCATTGCGGTTTGACACGGGTAGCGTCAATGCCGTTCGGGATGGCCATCCGCGTCCGCTCGTCACCTATCCGAAGGCGCGCCGCCCAGTCGCAGTGAAACTGGCTGACGGTTATAAGGGCGTCGCAGAAGCGCGCAGCTACCCGTTCCAGCAGCGAGTAGAACAGCACTGCACATCTCGATGACGCTTCATGGAATGCAAAGCCATGCACGGTATGCACGATTACCGGCACCCCGGCCCAGCGCGCGGCCAGCCGCCCAGCGAATCCGGCCTTCGACGTGTGTGTGTGAACGATGTCGTACCGTTGTTTCGACAGATAGCGCCACAGGCGCATGAGCCCCACGATGTCTCGGATCGGCCGGATGGGGCGCCAGATGCAATCCAAGTCCACGACTCCCACTCCCGCCGTCCGCAAACGTTTTTGAAAGACCGAATCCGTTGTCAGGACGAAAACTTCGTGGCCAAGCCTCGTGGCTTCCGTTGCCAGCCTTTCGATCAAGACGCCGCCACCTCCGTACTTGGAGTCACCTACGATATGCAGGATTCGCGCCATTTGATGATGAACACCATTCATCACTTTGGGCTGCCGGCAGCCTGGCATGACTGCAACTAGTCTAGATATGAGCTGGACCTTATATTGTCAACTGATTCAAGCCCACGAACGATCACTCATCCCTTCGATGAAAAAGGCGTTCGTAATAGTCCTCTTGAGCCCTAACCATTTGGTGAATAGTGTACCGTCCTCTTACACGAGCTCTCGCTGCCGCGCCGTGCTTCATACGCAAGTCCCTATCCTCGGCGTAGCGCCGAAGAGCATCGGCGATGACCGCGGGCGCCCGCGGAGGAATCAATTGACCGCACTGTCCGCTGTCCAATAGCTCTCTTGCCGCGCCCACGTCGGTTGCAATGATAGGAGTTCCCACACTCATTGCCTCCATAAGGGCGTTGGGCATCCCTTCCCAGTGCAACGCCAATAGGAAGACGTCGGAAGCCGCTAGTAAAGTCGCCACGTCGGTTCGGAAGCCCAGGAAGGAGATGCGGTCACGCACCCCTAGGGAGCGGGCAAACTCCTCAAGGTTCCCCCCGCTCCTGTCTTCACCGGCGAAGACGAAGTGCGCAGGCACCTTACCATCAAGTTCACGGATGGCTCTAATGATGTCCTCATGCCCCTTTGGGGTATGCAGGTTAGCAACCGTCAGCACTATAAGGTCTCGGTTTGTGGCCCCCCACTCTTCTCGTAATCGTAATCTTTGGCCAATATCGCACCCCTGTGCGAATGCATCAGCATCAATTCCATTTGGAATCACGCAAACACGGTTGGGTCTGACACCTCCGCGGTAAACCAAGGCGTTCTTGCCAGCAAGGCTGTTCGAGACGTATCCGTTAAGGCGCCGCGAGGTCAGTCCATCCAGTCGGAACAGCCAATCCGGACGGTGGTCCTCGGAGTTGCGCATGCTGCCAATTCGGGCGCAGCGACCCAGCGGGAGGCACCTGGTGACAAGATCAACAGCTAGTCCGTATGTGTGAACTAAGTGCGGTCTCGATCGGATGACGACGCGATAAAGCGCTAGGACACCCCTAAGCGTCGGGAAGCGGGAAGAATCAACCGACTGAACTGGAACTCCACAGGCACGCAATTCCGGCCTGAAGTCGTTCCCACCACGCCGAAGGTCGCTATCAGCCGCAAGAACGGTGAGAACAGGTACAGTAGAACCGCTGTCGGTCGTGCAACCGGAGAAAGTAAACAAGCTGTCGTTCGGCCCCTCCCGCCGTTGCACCGCTGGTCACGAATATTATTTTACATGGTGTTCGCACAACCTGGCTCGTGGTGAAAAGGCGATGCGGGCCGTCTGAAAGCCCGTGTAAGGCTCCCGGAAATGCCACAAACGGCCGCTGAAACTCTCTGCTGGCCGCCTGAGGACATGCCGCTCTTCGAGCACAATTCCGACTCTGCGTCGGTCAAGGACGGGCCAAGGCCGTCCAACCGGTTGTTAGGAAGGACAGCAGTTCAGTTTCAGCGCCCCCTGCGGTCGCTCCGCTCATGGCGAGGACAACTCTGACGCGACCGGGCTTTTCGCGCCTCGACAGGCTTGTGGGGTGGGCGAGGCCGTCGGCCTCCGGCTCAACCCACTTTGGGTCTCCTCTATCGCTGCGTTTGCAGCCACGCTTGGAACATTAACACGTCCCACAAATGGTACTGCCAATTTCGATTTGCCTTCAGATGCTCCTTCCAGCATCGCTGGATAAGAACCGGCGAAAGAAACCCTTCCTGTCTCAGACGTGACTCGTTGAGGAGAGCATCGGCCCAGTCTCGGAGGGGACCCCGTAGCCAGTCGTCTAGCGGAACGCCAAAACCCATTTTCGGGCGTTCCACCAGGGCGCTGGGAACGTACTTGTAGAGGACCTGCCGCAGCAGCCACTTGCCCTTACCCTTCATTTTCATGGCTAAGGGCAGACGCCAGGCAAACTCGACAAGATGATGATCGAGAAGCGGGACACGACTCTCTAAACTTACCGACATCGACGCACGGTCCAACTTTACCAGAATATCATCCGGGAGATACGTCATGGTATCCAGGTACATCATGCGTTCCTCGAGAGCGCCTACGCCGAGGGGAAGAGAGACCTGTCCTCCCCATGGTCGCACGCGCTTTGGGCCGGAGACAATACTCCCCTGCAACCAGTGGGTGATGATTCGTTCGTAGAGAACATCTGGATCCTCCGATTCAAGAAGTTCCGCCAGCTTGTGCAGCCGATCCCCGGGCCGTCCGTCGAAGGCACGCATGCCAACTTTGTAGGGCAACCACCCCAACATGCCGTCCCAACAGCCAACCGAAGGCGCCTTTAACAGCTTTCCGATGCACCGGCGTGCCCCATGAGGCAACCGCGACAACTGTCGGCTGAGGTTGCCCGCAAAACGGTAACGCGTGTAACCCCCAAACAGTTCGTCACCGCCATCGCCGGAGAGGCTCACGGTCACATGCCGCTTGGCGAGCTGGGAGAGGAGCATTGTTGGGATTTGCGAGGAATCGCCAAATGGCTCATCGTATGCCGCCGGAAGGCTTGGGATAACACCTAGCGCCTCGCCAGGCGTTACGTATAGCTCGGTGTGCTGAGTGCCGAGGTGGTGCGCAACCGCCTTTGCATGCTGCGCCTCGTTGTACCTATTCTCCCGGAAGCCAATCGTGAATGTTTTGACCGGCTGGGCGGACTGCGCTTGCATCACCGCCACGATCGTCGAGGAATCTATTCCGCCGGACAGGAAAGCCCCCAGTGGCACGTCCGCCACCATCTGCCCGGCCACGGACTGCCGCAGCAGGCTTTCCAACTCCTGCTGCGCCTCTGCCTCCGAGCCGCTGAACGGGTCGCACGCGGCAGCCTCGGCCACGCGGGCTAGCGACCAATAACATTCTGGCTCCGGGACCCTTCCGGCAGCAGCCCCTGACAACCTCAAAAAGGTCCCTGGCGTCAGCTTGAATATGTTCTGGTAAATCGAATATGGCGCCGGAATGTATCCGTGGCGCATAAACAGCGTCACCGCATCCTGGTCTATCTTCCCCTTCCAGCCCGGGTAGCTGTATAGGGCCTTCAACTCGGAGGCAAACAGGAACGCCCCTTCGACCCAACCATAATAGAGGGGCTTTTCCCCGAGCCTATCTCGCGCCAGATGGAGGCTCCGGTCTTCCCTGTCCCACAAAGCAAAGGCGAACATCCCGACAAAGCGCTCCAGCGCACCGGGCACCGCCCATTGGCTGATGGCCGCGAGCATCACTTCTGTATCTGAACTGCCTCGGAATTGGTGGCCCAAGCCCTCAAGTTCAGCCCGCAGGCTACGAAAATTGTATATCTCGCCGTTGAAAGTGGTGATATAACGGCCGTTGGCCGAGCGCATGGGCTGATGCCCCTCGGGGCTGAGTTCGATAATCGCCAGCCGCCTATGTCCAAGCGCGATTCCAGCACTTTCATCCACCCAACAGCCCTCGTCATCCGGGCCCCGATGGCTCAGCGCCCGGGCCATCTTAAGGATTATTGACTCAAGCTCCGAGGCACGAGTGCTGCGCCCCGGATCCAAAACACCAGCGATGCCGCACATAAATTAGGTCTTGTGTCTCGTGCTAGGCCTTATTTCCCAGGCTTCTGAAACCGCTTGCCAGGCCGCACCGTTTGCATGCGTGTTGAGAAGCCCCCCGGAGGCGTTTTCGTAGCGGGTTGCAATACCTGAAGGCACGCATCGTCAACCAATTCGCGGAACCTGCCCACGACCGCTGTAACCCCGTATTTATCCCGAAGCCTGGCGAACAGGCCCAACCGAGCGCCCCAGGCGGGCTGCACGAATGCTTCCAGCACGGCGGCTGCCAGGGCTTCCACGTCTCCCACCGGCACCAATTTCCCAAGCTTGCCGTCCTCGAGGATCTCACGCGGCCCCCATGGGCAGTCGCTCGAAACGACGCGCGCCCCTGAGGCCAGGGCCTGGATCAGGGCGTTAGGACTTCCCTCGAAAAGGGATGAGAGCACAAAGCAACCGCAATGCCGCATATAGGCGAAGGGATTTGGCACGTAGCCGGGCAGCTTCACAGCCCCCTGCAGACCCTCCCTGGCGACGAGTCCCTCCAGTTTTTGGCGGTCTTCACCTTCGCCAAGAATGACTAGCCGCGCGGGCCGTCTTCCAGAGATGATCTTGAAGGCGCGGATGAGGGTCTCGTAATCCTTTTCGATGGTCAGCCGGCCTGCGCCAAGGACAACCGGAATCCGAGGATCGTTAAACCAAGGGTCTGCCAGGCTCTCCCCTGCCAGGGCCTCAAAATCTTCCGCGATTACCGGGTTTTCGATCAGTCTGACCTTGGCTGGCTGGACTCTTATCCTCTCAACCAGTTCGTCGGCAAGCCCCTGAGAATTTGCGACCACAAAGCTTGCCCGGGGATACAACCACCGCATGCCCGCCTGCACGAGCCTCACGCGGAGGGATCTGTAATATTTCGCCGTCAACGTGATGGGCGCTGCCTCCCGAATGATGACCCGGCTGTTCCCGCCGGCGAGCCGGTTTGAAATAAGCGCCGCGAGGTTGGCATGAGCGAGTGTTGAAAGCAGCGCGTGCGGCTTCTTCTGGCGCAGGTACTTCGAGAGCGAGGGGATGCTGGCCAGACAGCCGGACGCAGCCAAGCGGACAAGGTTGACACCGCCGGAAACCCTGCGCTCGTTGACGCCGGCCTTGGTAGCCAAAACCAAGTCAACACAATAGCCCAGGCCGACAAACCCATTTGCCAGGTTTACCATCACCCCCTCAGCCCCGCCCCCGCTCAGGTTAGGCAGATAGAGCATCAGCCGGCGGCCTCTCGATGCTTGGCTCATCTTTAGGAATGTATGGGAATCAGGAAGAGCGCCTCAGTCCGCGACCCGCACCCCGGCCACTTCGTCCAACCGGACCCGATCGCCGGGACGACGTTGCTCCGGGCCGCCGAGAGGGACCACAAGGCACCCCACCCCCCCTGCGGCGCGTTCACCGTGTCCGAGATATGACTCCAGCCCAAGGCATTCACATCGGCAAAAGCGGCAAACCCGATGTCGTGGCCGTGGGCGGTCCACATACTCAGCCTCCCTGTGCTGCGAATGTGAGGATTCTCGCCCCGGGCGGAAGCGCGTCCAACAAGCCCGACCGCAAATGCAAATCCCAATCGCGACCATCTGGCGATGCCCGTAGGACCTTGTGGCGTCAGGCTGTAGCCCACGGTCATCAGCGTGAGTACGCGCAACCAGCAGAGCTGTTCCGATTTGGACCCCGAGACGACCGCGCCTCGATCAAAATGAATTCCCTCTCTGCGAAACGGCGTTCCACATGCCATCGCCACCACGAGCGCGTCCTCCCGGTACAGGCTCATGGCGCTCACCACGAACAACGGAAGATGTGGACGCCTATCAGGAGCCTGATTACAATCACCCCGGCATGCACCCACCGGGGGCGCATCGCGACACGCGAGGCACGCCCGGCTGCACAAATCAGGACCAACGTCAGGAGGGCCATAAAGACCAGCGTAGCTCAGGATCTTCCCATAAACTGCCGGGCGGGGCGGCAGACAATTCTGTCCGCCTTTCGGCTGCAGGCCGCCGCCCTGCGGACAAGATTCTCCGCGCCCCGCGCGCTCCGGGCTGCCGGCCTTGGTGCGCTTGCGAAGCAATAGGGGGCTACCCAAACAGCCGCTTCCGGCCAGGCAGCAAGTTGCAGTGAACCGCAGGCCGGGGAACTCACTCGGCCCCGGCCAGGCGGACAGGTTCCGACCGCGCTTCCCGGCCGAGCAGCCTCTTTGCGGCGCGTAGGGGGTGAAGGTGGACGGCATGGCAGGCCGACCGCGCAACATGGGCGGCGGGCCTGAAGACACCGTACGACCACGTCGCGAGGAGCCCGTCCGAAAGCGTGCCGTAACGCCAATTGATTTTGATGGAGTCCCCGAAGACCCTCCATGCCTTCGTGATGCCACCGTTTTTTCCGGTGTACATGTAATCGACCACGACGTTCCGGCAGCCAGCCCATCCTGACCCCGGCTTTGGCTGCCCTTGCCCAGAATTCCAGGTCCCAGGGGACGTACTCCGTCGAGATTGGGCCGATCCGATCGACTACTCTCCGCCGCATAAAATGCCCTTCACTGGCGCCCCCATTCCTGTGTCTGAGCCAACCACGCACGGAGAGGCAGGCCGGGTCAGCCATGTTGGTCTGAGACAAGAAGGTCCTTGTGCCCCCCTCCTCGCGCCAGAAGGCGGTCTGCCCAAAAACAATGTCAATGTCCGGGTGCGCCTCGAGGTACTGTGCCGCGACGTGAAATGCGCCCGTGCGCATCAAATTGTCGTCCGGAATGATTTTTAGCAGAGTCCCGGTAGCGAGCGCCAGCCCCTTGTTGAGAGCGAAATACTCTCCCTCATCTGCCTCTGAAAGCCAGCAGCGGATCCTGTCGCCGTACGATTTCAGCAGTTCCGGCGTGCCGTCCTTGGATCCCCCGTCGATGACGATGAGTTCCAGGTTCGGATATGGATCCTCCAGAAGGCGGTCGATGGCCCTCTCCAGGTACGGACGGCGGTTGAACGTCGCGATTATGACTGAGAATTTCGGGTATGGTCTCATGTGGATAACACTACTCACACCGCCAGTTCTCATGCGGCGGTTGGCTTCAAGGAATTCAGGTGGGCCAGGCTCCATCGAATGATTTGGGCCACCTGTTTTCTGACCGCGACCAGGTAGCCGAGCAGGGCGGCCGGCGCGCGCAGCCAGAAGGGGACGGCTGCCCGCTCGAGGGCAAAGCAGATCAAGGCCATCAGACACACCCCCGCTAGCGGCCTTGCCCAGCTGCGCAGCCCCAGCGGACCCACAACCCGGCGGTAATCGCGCGAGGCCGCCAGCCACGCGGCCAGATCGGCTATGGAAACGGCCACGGCACCGCCGAGGAGGTGGAATGGAGGAACCAGGGCCAGCCCGCCCCCAACGGACACAACCGCGCCCACCACCACAACCCTCAGGATCACGCGGTCCTGGTGGAACGGCATGAGGACGTTCGTGTACCCGTAAGCTACGAAGGTGAACAGAAGCGCCGGCGCCATGATGCGCAAGGCCAACCCCGCATCATGGTACCGACTCCCATAAAGGACGCGCGTAACATCCGGTGCCTCGATCGCGAGCAACCCGGCCACCCCCAACCCGGCGATAACCAAGACCTCGCGGAAGACAGCCGCCTCCTCCCTCGCCCGCTCCGGTGCGCTGACCACAAGCTGGGCTAGGCGCGGGAAAGCCACGTTGGCCAGCAGCCCCGGCACGGTGCTTAACTGCTCGATGATCCAAAACGCCGCCAGGAAAACCCCCAGCGACGCCTCCCCAAGCCAACAATAGACGATCACGTTGTTCGCGTAGCGAAGAACCGCAACAAAAAAGGATGAAGCGCTCAGGTGCCGGGCGGCCAGCAAGGCCCCACAGAAGGCCCTGGAGGGGGGGAGCTGGAGACGGAATCCATCCCGGTTCCTCAGGTAAAGGAAGCTCAGGCCGGCGCCCAACAGCGCAGTCAGTGGCGCGAGGACCGCGTAAGTCCTCGCGTCCCCTGGACCTCGCACCAGGGTGAAAAGGAGCGCCACAGTACACGTAGCCGTGGCAATACTGAGCGCAGAAGAGACATACTGCTTTTGCAGCCCAGCCAGCGCCCAATCGAGCGTGACCGCCTGGCTGAACAGCCCGAGACCGCAGAGCAGGACGATCCGTCGTTGTTGAGGGCCCAGGAACGCCCCCGCGCCAGCAGCCAGCAGGCAGTAACCCACTAATGCGAGCGCCAGGAGCGTCAGGCTGACGGTGCTGGCCACCTCGGCCGCCTTCTGCCGCTCCCGCGCGATCTCCCGCGTACCCCACACCAAGAGCCCGGAGGGAAGCAGGACCCGGGCGTAAGCAACCAAGGTCAATGCGAAGCCGACTCGGCCGAACACCTCCGGGCCCAGCGCCCGCGCCGGGTAGCCGATCGCAATCAACGCGATCAGCCGGCTCGCAGCCGTCGCGCCGCACACCCAGACCAAGTTCACGAAGAACCGGGAAAGCCACAACCTCCGGATCAAGGGTCCGTAATATGTCACGACCCCAAAACCGCCCCGGGCCTGCCTTAATACCTGCTCGCCCATCGCTAACGACCCGGAAATAAACAATTCATCGGAATTATGGTTGCAAATGCATCGGTCCGTGATGTGTACTGCTAATGTCTCTCATAGTACAAGGAAGCACTTGCGTAGTCCCACACCCCTGTCTCAGCGAAATGATCCACGAATCCCTATAAGGCATTGCTGCTCAGCCGCCACAAGATTCGCCGAGACGAGAACGCCCCTGGGCTGTGGCGGCAAACCTCAAGTCGAAGTGCGGGGCTCGTCGTATCATGGACCTCGGGATCTTGCTCATTGCCAGGAACGTCACAGCCGTGCTCGTCAAAAAGGACCCATAATTCAGTTTCTTTTTGAACTTGAAGCATCCCGCCAAGAACGATCCAGACAAACAAATAGCTTTTATCCTCCAGCATATTCTGGCCGAACGGTATCTGCCCGAGTAACGGGATGCAGCCGATGAGCAGCACCTTGCTCTTCAAAATACAGTTCCCAACCAGCAGACAGAGGCCCAGTGAAAAAAGTGCCATCCCGACGACGCCGTTATCGAGCCAAATACTCAAGAATTGATTATGCGGCTCGTAGAGCCCGATTGAGGCCCCGGTGCCATAACCAAATATCGGTTGCTGTTGAACTCCCTTCAGCCCGTCCAGCAGCACATTGACATGCCTGCTGTCGTTCGCCTCTATCTCCTTCTGTCCCAATAGCACGCTCTCCCTCGTTGAGACATCATTCGTCCCCGCGCTCAAGGGATTCTCAAAATCAATTACCTTTATGATCAGGACAAGAATCAGAGCCAGCCAAAAGGCAAAACCCACGATGCGCCGGAGCCCGCCTCGCGCCGCAAAAACCAGGTACGCAACAACGATCAAAAGCCAGACAACCGCGCCGCCGCGGCTAAGAGTGAAATAGACACCGAGCGCGGACGAGCAAATCAGTCCGGCTGCCAACCAAAGCGGAGGAGTCATAGCCAGGACAAGGCCCAACATTCCCACAATGGCGGCTGCGGAAATATTCGCATTTACAAGCATTCCAGCCGAGCGGCCTTGCACATCGCTGAAGAAGGCCGGGTTTTGCCACTCCCACGCGTTTACGCCTGCACAAACAAGAATTGTGAGGCTCCCGCACAGCAGGGCGGAATATCGCAAGGCGATACGATCACCGGAAAGAAAGACTATTCCCAGCGAATAGGCCAGGGATGCTCCCTCATTTGACAACGTAGGCAGATTTTCCGGATTGGGCGCGCGATCCAGAAAGAACGCATCTAGAATGCGGAGGGCGGCCAGCGCCAGCAGCGCGACAATGCTGAGGTTGATTCGGGGCCGCTTGGCCACCCCATAGACCGCTAGTAATGTCACCAGCGCCACCAGATAGGTTCGAGACCGGATCGGGAAAAAGCTCCACACAAAGCCATACCCAATAGCTCCTGTCGAATAAGGAACAACAAGCAGCAGAGCCATAATCACGGCCGCGACCTGGCTCAACTTAATCTGGCTATTCAACGCGGTCTTACGGGTTGTCGGTCCCCGTCGAAGTTCAAGCTCCTGAAGCCGAGGATGGGATGACCTTCCCGAGTAATTCTTCCCATTGTCGCATGACCTTTTACATTCTGAAACACTGCACAACGTTGCCCGCGCTTAGCGGCAATTGCTTTCTCAATAGTGCGTTTTTTATCACGCGACATCCCGTCCGCCAGCGCGTTCACATTTTCAGGCGGCACTAAGGCACCATCCACGTCCTGGGGAATGTTTTCCATTGCGCCCCTGGGGGAATCAACACTTATCAGCGGAAGGTTGCGGGCCATGGCGTGTAAAGAGCATGTTGGAAAGCTTCGTAGCCGGACGATAATACAAGCAGATCAGAATCTGCCGCCTCCTCAAAGCGCATGTGTGTCCTACCTGATGGCGTGTCGAATTACCCCTATTCTTCTCACATTCCTGGGAGCAAATGGCACTAGATCTCTGAAGTCTCGAGCGAGCGGAAGCGGGGAGTGAACTGTTGGGGCATCGAGTTCATAAAACGGGATGCTTGCGTTCGGCCGAAGCGTCACAATCTCGATAAATTGTGCCCTCTTAGACAAGCAATGTGCCATGTTCACCAAGACTCGCTCGGCACCTCAATTCTGCTGAGAAGAGATAACGAACGTTAGCTTCATTGTTCGGGCCGTCGCCGCCGGTAGCGTGGCCCTTTACACCGTGCTGCTTGTCGGCCGCGACCGCTCAACATAGAACCATTCTCGTTGGCACTTCGTAAAAGTGTTTCCCGCGGGGCTGCCTCCTAACTGCTAATGGATTGTACTTTTAGGCGGTTCGTGTGGCGCGGATTCTCTGGCATGCGCGGACCATGGGCTGCAGGGGACCACTGCATACCAAGCGTGCGGAACGCCCGGCGAAACGGAGCTGCTGCAGTAAATGCATGTCGCGGCATAAGCGTCGGAAATTGGCTTGATGACCTAGTTCCTGTCGCCATGGAACTTGTTACGCTCCGAGTTTACCCACCGCACCCCTTGATCGGAGACATTACCACGGGCTCGTTCGGCCGCACGGGGGACGGACCGCATCATTTCTTTACCGCTTGGAAGAACGCGCCGGCGGTAGTCATGTCATCGTCCGTTATGTCCCTGAATCGCGGGGCGAGGTTCTCCCGCTGTATCGCCGAGGGCCTAGTGTTCTTGATGCTGGCCACCATTTTGAAACCCGCGTCCTCCATGAGCCCCAGGTGCGTGGAGAAGGGCTCCCGGTTCAACAGCCACGGGCGTTTTCCTCGAATCAGTCGCCACCTGACATCTGAATGAGTCCAGTGGCCGTTCCAGTCCGCTGATGTTCCATGGCAGCGAAAGTCCACCACGTGAGACATAAAGCCCGAGTCGGCCAGCCATTCATTCACAGCGCGGTAGGTTAAGCTGAGGTCATCCACATGCTCAAGAACGGCTTGGGAATAGACCATGTTGACGGTCTGCGGCGTTAAGACATCCGAGCCGAACCAGGGCACGCAATAGCGGATCATGGTGTCGTCAAGCTCGATCCCCTCAAACGAATGGCGGATGCGGCTCAAACGGGAATCCGTCAATGCGGCGGAGAGGGACGCGTCGGCCAGTATGTGCGACGGGAATTTGTATGACTCAAGGGTGGGCTTAACTTGGGGAAACTCCGTCGCGTCCGGGATGTTTTCCCTGCGGCGGAATAGTTCCACCAGTTCCTCGAAAATGGAGAGGTTCCGAGGCAGCGTAGCGTATGAGACGACGTCCATGGCGAAATACTTCTCGGCGCCCGACGTGAGGGCGGCCAGGCCGATGCCGATCGAATCGCCGGGGCCCAGTTCCGCAACGACCCTGGGCACGCCTGCACAAAGCCCGTTTGTGTGGCCCTGGACAAGGTGGCGGAGCCAGACCGAGTAGCAGTACCTGGCGGAATTTGTTCCACCCGTGGACTTTCGGCGGAGGGAGCCGAGACCAGGGATGCAACTCGTAATTCCGCCTATCAGGGGTCTGACGCGATATAGCCACGCGGATGTGGCGGGGGAAAGCACAAGGGGTTTCATAAAGGGTGTCACCGAATCGGCTGAGCGGAGCCGAGCCCCGACCTGTTTAGACCTCCATAGGGATCGAGCAATGTGGCGCGATCACAACCGCTTCATTGAACAGTCAATTGTGCAGTTTACTATGAAGCCGCATAGGCATCGCTCAATGGCTCCAGAGCGGACGCGCTGCAGCCAATCCTTGCTGTGCGGCTCACGCTTCAACATTAGGGCCGTGCTCGGTGTTCGGCTCTTGCCGCGGGCCTTTTGCATCCTGTGACAAGCCTTCAGCGGGCCCCGGGACAGAGTGGCCGGTTGCCTTCCTTGGATGGTAGTAATCGCGGCTGTACCGGCAGTAATAATCCGAAGAGCGCGGTGCGCAGTTGTAAACCATTCCCAGCACCCTCACCTTGCGCTTGCGGAGACGGTCCAAAGCTTCCCGTGCCATCCTCGCGGAGGTGTAGGATGCCCGCACCACCATGAGTACGCCGTCCGTGCTGGGCGCCAGGCACGCGGCGTTGTCGGTTGCAAGCACCGGGGCGCTGTTGATGACGATGTAGCCGTACTGTCCCGCGAGGTCACGGAGCAGCAGGTCCACCCGGTTGCGCAGAAAAGCGTCGGAATTGCTTCTGGCAGATTCGCCTGCGGGCAAAACGAATAAACTGGGCTGCGCGGTCGGGACAATGGCCTCCGCCGGCGGGACCTCGTGGCTCAAAACCTCGACCAGTCCTGGTTTGAGGGGCACGTCAAAAATCTGGTGTACTGAGCCGCGGCGAAGGTCGGCATCGATCAGCAGGACGCGGGAGCCGGACAGGGCCAGCGAGGAGGCCAGGTTGGCGGCAACGGTGGTCTTGCCTTCCTTGGGGATGGCGCTCGTTATGAGAATGACTTTAGGCTGGGAGTTCTGGCCGGCGGACATGAAGAGCAGCAAAGAGCGCAGGTTGCGGAAAGATTCCGCAAAAGCCGGCTGCGCATCGGTGGCGAGCAAGCCCCGGACCCCATTGGGCGGCCTTAGGCGGCTCCTGGGAATTTGCCCAACAACCTCAGAGGGCAGGTGGAGACCGAGGTCACCCGCGGAAGTGAACCGGTCATCCAGGAATTCCAGAAGCAGCAAAGCGCCCAGGCCCACGACGATCGCGAGGAGAATGCCCGCCGCGGCGGTCTCGTACTTCGCGAGGGTGGGGCGGGCCTGCGAGGCCGGGGCCATCGGGACGAGGAGCTCCTGGTCGAGATTTTCATTGAGGTCCACTGTCTGCAGCAGGCCCAGCAGGCGGTCGTAGAGGGCCTGGGACCGCTGCATGTCCTGCTTCATCCGGTCGTATTCGGCGAGTTTCTGGCTGGCCTCGGCCGCGTTGGTCTCCCAGGTGCGATATTGACTCTCGAGATTTTGGATCTGGAGTTCGAAGATTTCCTGCGGTTGGCCATTTGGGCCAGGGCCTGCTGCCAGCCCTCATCCTTCAAGGTCTTGAGCAATTGGTCCAAACCGGCGATCTCCTGGTTGAGCTTCACCATCTTGGAGTGGGTGGGCCGGAGAACCTGGGAGAACTCGTCGCGTTTTGCCTTCAACACCTCAATTTGTTGCAAGGCCTGGTAATAGGCGGTGTCGGCCGCCCAATTAGCGTTCACTGCGAGCGCGCGGGAGGCCCTCTCGCCCGGCACAGGGCTGTCGGAAAAGGAGTATTGACTGCCCTTGGCGAGATCCTTGAACTGTTCAGGGGTGAGCAGTTCGAGCAGACGATATTCTGTCTGCTGGTCGGACAAGATCTCGACCAGCTTTGCCAGGTGGCTGCCGGCGCTCAGGCCATGCTCGGTAAGGTAGGAGATGTTGTTCGACACCTGAAACAGAGTCAACTCGTCCTGTTGCTGCTGAATCTGCTTTTGGACCTCGTTGACCTGGCCGGTGATGCTGGAGAGGGCGCCAGACGAAGTCCGCTTGCGGGAATCGTTTTTGAAAGCGCGGTATTCGTCCATGAGAGCGTCGAGAAAGGCCTGGGTCGCCTGGGCCGCGGGACCCACAGCCCGCAGTTCCACCACCGAGCCTTTCAGTGAGCTGCGAACGGTTAGATCAAAATGCAAACCGGCGGAAGCGGCATTTCGTTTTGCCGCGGCCAGCGCGGGGAATCGAGCGCGCACCTTCTCGAGGGCGCGAGATTGAATGACGGGGCTTTTGATGAGCTGGGCTTGGGTTGCGATGTAGCTTGCCAAGTCCTCGGCGTAAGATCCCGCATTGGGCAGGTTGAGCCTGGCGGCCAGCCACATCAGGGCCTGAGACTGAAAAGTGGGCGGCTTGGTCACCGCCAGAAAGACGGCTGGACCGCCGATGGCTACCAAGGACAAGAGAAGCACCCACGACCGCTTGCGCAGAGCGGTTGCGTAGCGGCGCACTTGGACATGCAACGTGGTGGCCTTGGAGAAGCGGTCCTGAGGCGGGGCCGGAAGGAGGATGAAGCGTTGGCCGTCCTGCTGCGGGACAAGAGGGTGAAGATCGGGGGGCATTTGGAGAAAAGTAGAAAGGTGAAAGGTGAAAATTGAAATCTCAAAAAGAAAGCAGCACTCTAAAAAGCAGAAAGCTCAAAAATAAAGCAGAAAGCTCAAAGATAAAGCAGAAAATTGAAAGCAGAAAATTGAAATAAGATTACGGACGCGGGCGCAGTCTAAAAAGCAGAAATTGGGAAAGCAGAAAGCAGAAATCTCTAAAAACAAAGCAGAAAATTGAAAGCAGAAAGCAGAAATGTTAAAGACAAAGCAGAAATCTCGAAAACAAACTGGAAAATTGAAAGTAGAAAATTGAAATTAATTTCAGCTTTCAGCTTTCAGCTTTCAGCTTTCAGCTTTCAGCTTTCAACTTTCAGCTTTCAACTTTCAACTTTCAGCTTTCAACTTTCAGCTTTCAACTTTCAGCTTTCTGTTTTCATCCTCTGTCCTTTGTCCTCCTGATCATGGTGGTCATGATCGCCATGAGTTTGTCGGCTTCCTTTTCCATGGGCAGCGTGTCGGTGGAGGGGATTGCGCACTCTTCACGCAGGAGTTCCAGCCAAAGCTGCGACGCGTCGGCCTCCTGCAACGCACCGCCAAGTTTGGATGCGAACTCTTCATCGGATCGGCCCGGGATGCCTCGCGCACGTGGGCGGCAACCGAGGTTCCGGAGCGGAGCAGTTGTTTTCCCAGCGTCTTCACCTCTTCCCTTTGCTTTGGGAGTGTGACAAAAAGTCTAATCGTGGCCGCGGCGTAGCGCTTGGTGCGATCACGAAATTCGCCTGGAAGGCGGCCAATCATCTATTCAAAGCTGAAATTGGGAAAGCAGCACTCGGAAAAGCAGAAATTAGGAAAGCAGAAAATGGAAATTAATTTGTGCTTTCAGCTTTCTGTTTTCAGCTTTGAGCTTTCACGTTTCAGCTTTCAGCTTTTGGTTTGGCGTCAGAACTGGCCGAGGTTGATGACTTTCATAACTTCATCGCCCATGGCGATGCCGTAGATCTTTTCGCGGTTGAGGAAAGCAATGACCGAGGATTCGAGGTAAACGCTGGCGACGGCGGGACAGAGGGTTTTGCCCGCCAGCTCCGGGAAAAACTCGGGGAGCCGTTTGAGCTTGTCCCGGTATTCCGCGACTTTGGCCGCGTCAATGCGCCGTTTGACCTCGACGACCAGCAGCTTGGCAGGACCGATGGCGAGCAGATCGAGTTCCATCACCTCGGCGGGCCGCGCGGGGTGCTTGCGCTTGACGCGGATGGCAGAGGTCTGCGCCTCCTCGGAACCGAAGACCGTCCTGGCCAGTTGGAAACCGCAAGGCGCGACCATGTCCTCGATAAGGGTCCCCATGCTGTCGGAAATCTCGGCCAGGCGTTTATTAAAATCCTTACGGTCCTTGTCGGCCTGCTGCTGCATCTCCAACAACTGGCGGTCGGTGCGGGCGTGGCCGGCACGGATTTCGGCGATGTCCTGGTGGATGGCCGCGACGACCAGGTTGGTATGTTCGATGAACCTGGCCAAGGTGGCTTCCAAGTTAATGACTCGATCTTCAGTTACCATGGGCGGAATGTACTGCCGCCGAGGGGAAAGGGCAATCAAAGAAACTGAGGCTTTCGCTCATTTGAATGACGAGTTCGCCCAGTTTTCTAGCCGCCGAAGGGTCGTGCGCAGCCACCGACCGAACGATGCGCTCAAGATCGTCCAGAAAGGGGTCCTGGAAGATTATCTTGAAATCCATTCGTTGAGGTGGGCGCGGACCGCGTCCGCAGAGTGCCCTCCACGAGGAGCTGAGTCCGCTTTGGCGATTGCCTCGTCCAGGGCGGCCAGCAGGCGAGGGTCATCCTCGCTGCACTCATTGACCCGAGCGGTGCCGCCTTCCTTTTGCACAAAGGCAGTCCAGGATTTGAGGGCCAAAGTGCGCAAATCGTCCGGCCCCAGATTCTCCAACTCAGCTTCGATTTCGGCAAGACTCATATCAAGCAGAAATTACACGCTCGCTTCGTGAAAAGCAACCGCGGGATCACAGGACCACGGGACTACGGACGGAGTGCAAAAGCGGAAATTGAGAAAGCAGCACTCTAAAAAGCAGAAATTTGGAAAGCTGAAAGTAGAAATCTCAAAAACAAAGCTGAAAACACAAAAGCAAAGCAGCACTCTAAAAAGCAGAAATTGGGAAAGCAGAAAATTGAAATTAATTTCAGCTTTCAGCTTTCAGCTTAAAAGTTGACGGCGCGGGTGGGGACGTAAATCAAATCCTCGGTTTCGACGGGGATGTCCCGTTCGGTCCGGCTCTTTTCCCAGACATCGGCGATATTCAAAAGGATGGTCTTGGCGGGTTGGCCCTTGGCGCCCGCCCGGACCAGGCGAACAGCCTTTTTGTCGGCGTACTGGGTGAAGCCGCCGGCAGCCAGGATTGCCTTGCTCACGGTCCAGGTTTCGCCGGCGGGGATTTCCTGCGGACCCGCCCGGGCTACCTGGCCGGCCACATAGACCCTGCGGCCGCTGGTGGTTTTGTTGAGGAGCTGGATTCCGATGATCACGGTGGCGCGGTAATAGGTGACCTGTTCGAGCTTGGGCTTAATCTCGAACGCCAGTTGTTTGCAGGTTTTCCCGGAGGCGGTGACCAGTCCCAGCTCGGGGACATCCAGCTCGCCCGCGTCGGTAATGGTCAGGGTCTTGGGGTCTTCCTGGTCTTCCACAACGCGAAAACTGACGGTGTCTCCCACGCCCAGCTTTTGTTTGTCGTCCAACGAGTCCATGTTGCGGGCCAAAGGGGGGGAAGGGGCGAGGGGCGAGGGGCGAGGGGCGAGGGGCGAGGGGGAAGAGTCCACAGTCCACGGTCCAGCCTTCGCTGCTGGGGCAGCTACGGCTGGCAGGCCACCGTCCACAGTCCGGGGGGCGGAGGGCAGGGGGGAGGCGGAGTGCGGAGTGCGGAGTGCGGAGTGCGGAGTGGGGGGCGAGGGGGAAGAGTCCACAGTCAGGGGGGCGGAGGGTCGAGGGTCGAGGGTCGAGTTGGTTGGGGCGGAAGGGGAGGCGTTCCACGGATCCCCCAGGGCCTTCTGCCGGGTTTGCGGGTCGGGAACGGGAGGGTCGGCAGCGGTACAAACCAAAGCAGAAAGCAGAAAAAGGAAAACAGAAAGTCGAAAGCAGAAAACAGAAATAGGAGCGCGGCCGGGAAAAGCAGAAAGACGAAAGCGGAAAGCAGAAAGTGGGAAATGGAAAGCAGAAATAGGGGCTCGGCCGGGAAAAGCGGAAAGCGGAAAGCAGAAATCGTCCTTGGCTTGAGGTGTCGTATCTTGTGTTCGCAGGGGAACTTGTCGAGATTGGAGAATTCCAGGAGTGTTCATGGCATCAAAACGGGTGTGCAAGCCGAAACGTGTGGCGGCTATGCTGGCCATCCGATTTCTGTTTTCTGTTTTTCCCCCGGTGGTCCGTGGTCTTTTGGAAGCGTTCATGGGATCAGAATTGGTAAACGAGTTCGAGGGCGGCCTGGTTCTGGGCGTAGCCATCGGCCTGGATGTCCGAGTCCTTGAGCCGGTAATCCCAGCTCAGGCCGGCGCGCCAGTGCTGGCCGAATTGGTAGCGAACGGAAAGGCCGGCGGAAACGTAGGTGAATTTCTCGTGATAGAGGCTCGCCGAGCCTGAGCCGAAGGACTCGTCGTACCAGTTGACGGACACGTGTGGGGTTAGGGTCACTCTCTCGTTGGGTCTCCAAGCCAGGGAATACGTTATATGAGTTCCTTCGAGATTGGCGGCGTTGAATCCAAGCTGGTTGTCGTGCGAGGCCCCGAGCGAATGGCTGAAGAACTGGTTGATCTGGTGGTTGACGGCGGCATAGGCGTAGTAAGTGTTTTCCGCGCTCAAACCGAGCGACGAGGCGGACGCCGAGTCGTATTCAATCCGTTCATACCCGGCCCCCGCGCGGACCTTGATGAATTGGCTCGCGTTCAGCCGAAGAGCCGGCCCCAGCCTGGCCCGCCAGGTGTCGTAGGTTGGACGGTTGTCGAAGTTATTCAGGCTGCCGAGGGCCTCGAGGCCGGCCGTAACCAGGGGGGAAAGGGTGAGCATGGCGTCGGCGTTGAAAAGCTCCGAGGCGTGATCGATGTAGTCGTAAAACGAGCCGTCGGACCAGAGGTTCTCGTGATGGTAACCGGCGCTGACCACCAGGTCGTGCAGGTCCCAGGTCACCGTCGTTCCGATGCGGTTCTGGTATCGGCGGAACTGCGCCGTATTGTAAAGGTTGTAAAACTCGGTGCCCGTGTCGTAAATCGGGGTCACCTGGTAGGAGAAACTCTCGCTGAACTTGAACGTGAAATCGCCGCTGCGGATGTTGAAGGCAAGCTCAGAATTGGGGTTGACCACTGGCGTGCCGGTGTTCAAGGCGGTGTTCTTGAAGTACTGATAGTACGCCAGGCCGAGGTCCAAAACCACGGTGTTCGACCGCCCGATTGGGAAGAATGCCCCGATGTCGCACTCCGGAACCAATATGAAGTCGTCGCGCGCGCCGGTATGCGTCAAATACACGTTGTCCACATAGAGCCCACGGAGCCCGGCACTGAAGTTCAGCCCGCCGGAGCGCCAAGGGATGTTATAACGGGGCAGGATTTCCGGCAGGGCTTGCGTCTCGGGCGCAACTGCATCTTTTTGCGCCTCAAAGGTTTGTGCTTGGCATGCTACCTCCAGTTGGACCCCGGAAAGCAGAACCACCGCCCAGCCAGTCAGGCGCGTGTGCATCCGGTTACTCATGGTCAATGGTCCGGGGAAAAGCAGAAATCAGGAAAACAGAAAGCAGAAATCAATCAGCATGCACAAAAGCAGAAAGTGGAAAGCAGAAATGGGAAATTCGTCCTGGCGGCAGCGGGAAGCGGAAAACTGAAACTCGATGGT
Source organism: uncultured bacterium (assembly GCA_963749495.1). Classification (GTDB taxonomy): domain Bacteria; phylum Verrucomicrobiota; class Verrucomicrobiia; order Limisphaerales; family UBA8199; genus CAVQND01. The sequence goes on along the minus strand of CAVVMW010000004.1, from coordinate 292,404 downwards.
GTGCTGATTTCTGCTTTCTAGTTTCCGCTTTTCAGCTTTTTCCGTGCCCGCACTCCGTGCCCGTCAATTCGCAGGCCTGTTTCCGTTCGGCCCGCAACCGACTGATTGCGTTCTTTCCACTAAACATCGCGAGGTCTCGTGGAGCCCGTCTCCGGGTAACCACGGGCTAATCGGCGTATTTGTAATGTTCGTAGGAGCGGAAGGGGCTGTTGGCACGGTCGAAGACGATGCCTATGACCTTGGCCCTTCGTTCGCAGAGCAATTCCATGGCCCGCCGGATCGTCCGGCCGCCCGCATAAGACCCGCGCAGCACCGGGCGCTCCTGGGTTGGCAGTGTTCGCGCGCGGTTCATAAGGCGGTGCCTTTCTCCTGCGCGAGCCCGGACAGGGCCTCCACCGAGGCGCGCACCGCGGCCTGGAGCTTCGAGGCGAAGGCGGCCTCTGCTGGTCCGTTCCCGCCATTGGGCGGCAGCGGGGCGAAGGCAGGGCGAGCCTTCGGGGAGCGGGCGGGGCTCAGGCGGGCGGGTCTTGGGCTGAGGGGTGCGGGGCTGGGCTGCGGGTCGCCGGGTTTGCCCGGCCCAGGGGCACAGGCCGTTGGCGCGCATTTGGCAAACAGGGTCGCCCTGGATGAGTGGCGCGGGCTGAGGGCGGGGGGGCCGATCGGCGTTGCGCCATCGGCCCGGGCTGGCGCCGAACCGGCGCTTGAAGCAGGAATTGAAGAGGCCCAGGTGGTTGAAACCGCATTGTTCCGCCACGCGGATGACCTTGGCGTCGCGATCTCGCAGCAGGGAAACGGCTTTGATCAACCGCATCTCCATTCTCAGGGCGGCCACGGAGAAGCCAAAGTACCGGTGAAAGAGGCGGTTCAAGTGGCGCTGGCTGCACTGGAATTTCTCCGCCAATTCCTGCACCCTCAGACCCATGATGTCAGCCACCAGAAGCTGCTCGAACACTTGGCTCAGGTGATCCTCGGCGCTGACAAACCCGCCCCGCCGGCGGCGGGCATCTTTGAATTCCGCGGTTAAAATGGCGGTCGCGACCCGCAGCAGTTGGCCGCGGTGGTCCAAGTGGTGCAGGGGCGGGGCGGCCGCCAGCAGTTGGTGGCATTCCTGGGCCAGGGGCATGGCAGCGGGATAGAGCCTTGGGCTCCTGAAGAATTCCGTGACACTCTGCAACAGGCACAGTTCGTTGTTCCCAAACAGAGGGTAGAGGTGCTCAAAGTAGAGCGAAAAGTGCCAAAAGGCCAGTTCCCCGGCCTCCGCGGCGCAGACCATGCCGCCCTGGGCCTCGGAGAGGACGAGGACATCACCGGGTGCCAGAGGATGCTGGACTGGCGAGGCTACCAACGTTCCGGCGCCCCCCGTCGGAAACAGGAAGGAGAAGCCGTGGCCTGGATTTCGCCACTCCTCGGACGGCTTGAGGCGAAGCAGCCGCAGTTCGAGATGGTCATGAGCAAACATCTGTCGCCCTCCTTTTGATCTTGCCGAGCGCCGAAACGGTGACCCGCCACCGAGGATGCCAGATCGTGGTGAGCGCGCTCGAATCAGCGCCCCCGACCCACACCGCTGGCATCCGAATAGCACTAATGCCGCCCAACCAAATTCTCATATCCTGTATATTGAGGTTGGTCGCCATCCGGGTGATCGGCGGGCGCAAGTCAGTCTTTGGGAGCTCATTTTGGCAGGGCGTCATTTCCCCTCGCTCGGACGCTCTCCCCGTTGCACGGGGAGTGGGGGCGGCAACGCGCGGCTCCGGCAATCACGCCTGGACCGGCGCCTCCATGGGGTTGAGGTATTTGGCCACGGCCTCGGCACGGGAGCTGACGTTAAGCTTCTCCAGGATGTTGTTGATATGGGTGTGGAGGGTTACTCTGGCCACGCCAAGCTTTGCGGCCATGTCCTCGGTCAAGCATCCTTCGCTGAGCAGCAGCATGATTTCCCGTTCGCGGGGGGTGAGGGAGCCCAGCAGACTGCCGCGAGCCTGGAAATAGTCCAGGAGCTTGCGGGCTGCCTGGCTCGACAACACGGCGCCGCCCTCGTGCACGACCAGGATGGCACGGAGGATCTGGTCGGCAGTGCACGGCTTTTCCAACCACCCGGAGATGCCAGCCTCGAGAGTCTGGAGGAACTCCCGGCTGCCGCGCTGGGCCGAAAGCACCAGCACGGAGGTGTGGGGCAACTCGTTGTGCACTTGCCGCAGCCACTCGACCTCAACCTCGCGCTGGGCGCTGATATTGATCAGGACCACGTCAGGCAGGTCCTTGCGCAGTTGCGGAAAAACTCCCTCAATGCTGGGATGCACGGCGGAGACGTTCACGCCAGGAGCACCTGCAACGAGCGCCCGCAGGTACTCACGCTCGACGGGGTTTTCCTCAATGATCAGGACCCGAATTTTGATTTCGGAAGAATACTTGGCCATAGGTCAGGCGTTTAGGCAGCACCATTCGGAGTTGGCGGAACCGCGGGTTAGCGACCGTTGGGACGCGTCGTTGAATCAGGACGCTGGGGAGGAGACTGCGCACTTCGTGCCGGTCGGTTCGCAACGGCCTTTTGCTGTGGCGGACCTGCAATCGTCTTCCAAAGCGATCACTACACGCACGGCTGCAACCACGCAGGAATTGAAAACGACCGGGGGGCCATGAAGAATCCCAAACATGATTCTTAGAGGTGATTATGCCGGGACGGATCAGACTTGGCTTCCACCCCAGGAGGTATTTTTCGCACAAAAACGCACTCCAAAAATGCCTCTTTCTACACCCTAGGGTGTAGAGAGGCGACGGAAGGAGTTGTGTTTACGAGCGTTACAACGTGGATCCGGCGTGAATTTCCGTGACGTTGGATGCCATCAACAGCAGAAGCCATCCGGCCCCACATCATCAAAGGTTGGGCCCGGTGGCCGCCGAGCCAGCGGCGATGGCTTTAGTGCCGCGCACTACGTACGTATTTCTACTACTTGCCACTTACGTAGAAACACTAATTCCATTCCGGCCAGGTTCATGGGCACAATGCCTGCAACTTCCGGAGAAAGACGGCCTGCCTGCCTATCAATTCCGGAGAGGAGCAGTGTGAAGAGTCGCTACGCAAAGGCGGGTTTTGTGCCCAGCCTTGGCGGTCTTCTGTTGTCAGAAGGCGAATCTTATGGTAGGCAAGGGTCTGCATACGGTTGAGGTTGGGATCGTCGAGAGCGACGACAAGGTGCGTCAATTCATGGCGGCTATCGTTGAGGGCACACCGGGCCTGCGCCCGCTTTGTGCCGCCGCCACCGGCAGAGATGCCCTGTGGTGCTTTGCCCAGCACCGCCCCGGCTTGTTCATCGTCAGCCTGTTCCTGCGTGACATGGCCGGCACTGAGTTCATCCGGCGCACCAGGGCGCACTGGCCCGGCGCATCGCCCATCCTCCTGATTCCAGATAACCACCCCCACCTCCTCCTTGAGGCCCTGGAATCCGGCGCCTGCGCCTATCTGCCCAAACCCTGCACGGCCGACGAACTGATCCGGGCCATCTGGACCGTCCACCAGGGCGGGGCGGTCATTTCGAGCCCTGTCGCCAAGGCCGTCGCTGAGTACTTTCGAGCTTGCGGCGCAGTGCTTGATTGCCTGACCGAGCGGGAGCGGGAGGTCTTGCGCTGCCTCTCACGTGGACTCTGCCAGGAGGCCATCACCGCCGCGCTCGGCATCGATAAGGCGACCGTCCGGACTCACGTGCGCAACGTGCTGGCAAAACTGGACGCCCATTCCGCCGCCCAGGCCGTCGCCTTCTATCTGAACCCGACCCCCCCCAGAGGGAGGGACTTCCACCCTCCGGTGCACATTCGCTCCCAGGCGCACGAACGCCGCATTTGTGCAGTCCCGATTCGGAATCGGGAGAAATTCCAGGAGCCTGCCGGCTAAAGCCGGTGTTCCGGGGGGCAGTGTGTGGATGCGCTCACCCCTGTTTGGGGGCAGATTTAGCTCTTGATCCAAACAGCCCAACTGATAGTTTAAGCGGACACTTGAGCCTGGGCGGAGTATGAACAAGACGACGTGCATACTTGTGGTGGATGACGATCCCGCGATCGTCCAGATACTCACCAACCTCTTGCGGGCGCGTGGCTATGAGGTCTGCGCAGCCTCGACCGGTCGGCAGGGTCTCCAAACCGCACGCGAAAGACGCCCGGACCTCGTGTTGCTGGATGTCCTGCTGCCTGATATCAACGGCTCAGAGGTGTGCAGGCAGATCAAGGCCGACAGCGTTCTGCAGGATGTTTTCGTCGCTTTGATGTCCGGTGGTGCGACGAGTGTTGCGGACAGGATCAGCGGTTTGGAGGGGGGTGCCGACGATTATTTCATCAAACCCTTCGACTTGGATGAGTTTCTGGCGCGAATCCGGACCATCGTGCGGCTGAGGGATACCACTGCCGCGCTCCGGGCCAGCGAACAGCATTACCGCAACTTAGTCGAACTGTTGCCCGATGCCGTCGGCATGATCGACCTGGAAAACCGGCTGCTCGCGCTCAACAACGCAGGCGCCTCGATTCTGGGTTACGGCCGCCCTGCCGAATTGTTGGGCAAGAGTATCTTCGATCTCACGCCGCCAGAGGAGCACGACGGCATCCGGGCGGAGATAGCGGCTGCGCTGCAGACGGGGGCCTTGCGAAATGTCCAGCACACGGTCCTTGGAAAGGGCGGCAAGCGTGTCCCCATGGAATTCAGCGCTGCGGCGCTGAGGGATGCAAACGGGCGCTTGTCGGGGTTGGTCGGCGTCATGAGGGACATCACTGAGCGCAAGCAGGTCCTGCAACGCCTGTCGGACGCGCTGGAACTCAATCAAACCATCCTGGCCACTTCCTCGGTGGCCATGTTGGCTTTCCGGGCCTCCGGACGTTGCGTGTTCGCGAACAAGGCTGCGGCCTTGGTTGTCGGCGCCCGCGTGGAGCAATTGCTCCAACAAACAAACTTCCGGCAGATACAATCCTGGAAACGATACGGGGTCCTCGAGATGGCGGAAGAGACCTTGCGCACCGGCAAAGCGCACCGGCGCGAGTTCCACGTGGTGACGACGTTCGGCAGAGACGTCTGGCTGGATACCCACATGGCTCGATTCGTCGCCCGCGGCGACGAGCATTTGTTCGTCCTGCACTACGATGTTACCAATCGTAAACGGGCTCAGGAGACCTCGCGCGTGCTTTCGCTCCGATTGCGGCGGGCGCAGGACGAGGAGCGGCGCCACATCGCCCGCGAACTCCACGATTCCACCGCCCAAAAACTCATCGGCCTTTCTCTGAACCTCACGCGGCTCGAGCATTCGGCAACTGCGAAGAACCCCGCCCTCGGAAAACTCGTTCGGAGCAGCCTCACCCTGGCCGAGGACTGTGCCAAGGAGGTCCGCACTCTCTCTTACTTGTTGCATCCCGCGCTGCTGGATCAGCGCGGCCTGGCCGCAGCCTGCCGGGCTTACGTGGACGGCTTTTCCGCGCAGAGCGACATCCAAGTCAGCTTGGACGTGCCGGAAGACGTCGCCCGGCTCTCGGCCGATGCCGAACTGGCCCTCTTCCGCGTCGTGCAGGAAGGCCTCGCCAACATTCGCCGCCATTCCGGCAGCAAGACCGCCAACATCCGCATCGGGCTCGACACGGACCAGGTCGCGCTCGAAGTCAGCGACCACGGGCGCGGCCTTTCGCCGGAGGTACTACAGGGCCTCCGCGATGGCACCGGGCGGTCGAGCCTGGGCCTCATCAGTATGCGAGAACGGTTGGCTGAACTTGGCGGCTCGCTGGATATCGAATCCGGAAACCAAGGAACCACCATCAGGGCTACTCTGCCCAGGGCTGCTGCCCGTCCATGAAACCTCTGCGGATCCTCATTGCCGATGACCATGACGTTGTCCGCGACGGACTGCGAGCCTTGCTCGCCCCACAGGAAGGCTGGCAGATATGCGGTGAGGCGGCCAGCGGCCCCGAGGCGGTGAGTAAGGCCCTCCAACTCAAGCCGGACGTTGTCCTGATGGACTTTGCCCTGCCCGAAATGGACGGCCTGGACGCCACCCGCCGAATCCGCGATGCCCTGCCGGAGACCGAAGTCGTCATCCTCACCATGCATGACTCCGCGCCCTTGATCCGCGAAGCCTTCCTGGCCGGCGCCAAGGCCTTCGTCGTCAAGACCGATACCAGACACCACCTTATCCCGGCCGTGGAGAGCCTCGCCCATCACAACCTGTTCCTGACTTCCATAGCCTCCCCGGTGGTTTTGAGCGGTTTCCTCCGCTCCGAAAAAACCACCGGCGACTCCAGCCGCCAAACCAGGGGCAAGGGCCTGACCCGGCGCCAACGTGAAATCGTTCAGCTCATCGCCGAAGGCAGTATATCCAAGGAAATCGCCTCGAAACTGGGAATCAGCGTGAGAACCGTCGAGGCCCACCGTGTCAACATCATGCGCAAGCTGAACCTGCACTCTGTAAGCGACCTGGTCCGCTACGCCATCGGGCACCACATCATCAAAGAGTAACTGTTCAGGTGGGGACGTGTGGGGCAGGTATCAGGTCTGCCGGGAGATCCTGCGGATGTGCAGCGGTTCCGTGAGGGCACTGGACGAGGGTGACTTTCGCAGTCTCCAGATGCACCCATGGATCCCGGGGTGGCGCAGCGTTGACTACATAAAAACCCTGGGGCCGAACTACAGAATACACCGGATGGTTTCAAGCTGCGGTTTCCATTAGACTAGATGAAACGCGAACGGATTCCGGGGGGCTGCGACCATCCTTGGGAAGGACGATGGTTGCTGCGAGGACCCGTTCACCAGTCGTCAAATGACTCTTATGGATAGCGACAGCCTCGCCAAGCAATTGTTGCACGCCTTTCCGGCGCCGGTTTTCGCGGTGGACGAGGACGTGCGCATTCTCGATTACAACGCGGCTGCGGCCCGCTTTTTGGGCAGCCCCCGGCCGGAGGTTCTCCTGCGCCGGGGTGGCGAAGTCCTGCACTGCATTCATGCCCGCGAAGCGCCGGGCGGCTGCGGGCGGTCCGAGTCGTGCCCGGCGTGTGTGGTGCGGGGTTCGGTCAAGGACGCCGTGGCCGGCGGCCAGTGCATCCGCCGGCGGGCGCTCATGGAACTGCAGCCTGGAGATGCCCTTAAGCAGGTGCACCTGCTGGTGACGGCCTCGGCCTTCGTGCTGAACGCGCAGAAGTTGGTCCTCCTGGTGCTGGAGGACATCGGCGAACTGATCGGCCTGCAGCAAAGCCACAGCCAGTTGGAGGCCAACGTCGGGGAGCGCACCGCTGAACTCTCGTTCAAGACAAGCCTCCTGGAGGCGCAGTCGGAAACCACTCTCGATGGGTTGTTGGTGGTTGACGCCCGCGGCAAGGTCATCCTGAGCAACAGCCGGTTTCAGCAGTTATGGAGTGTTCCTGCGGACCTGTTGGCGTCAAAGGACGACGAAAAACTGCTGGCCCACGCGCTCGAACAGCTCAAGTCGCCCGAGAGCTTCCTCGATGGGGTCAGGCGCCTTTATGGCCATCCGGAGGAAAGGAGCCGGGACGAAATCCAATTCAAAGATGGCAGGGTGCTGGACCGCTACTCGGCGCCGCTGGTCCTGCGAACGGGAGAGACCGCCGGCAGGATTTGGTATTTCCGCGACATCACCGAGAGCAAGCGGGCGGAGGAAGCCTTGCGCCAGAGCGAGGAACGATTCAGAACACTGGTCACGGCGACATCGCAGATGGTGTGGCATTTCAATGACGCTGGCGAAAACATCGGCGACATGCCGAGTTGGCAGGAGTTCACCGGACAGAGTGGCGGCGAAATGCGGGGCCATGGCTGGTCCAACGCCATTCACCCGGATGACAAAGTGGCCGTGCAGGGACAGTGGGCTCGCGCCGTCGCAACCAAAAGCGCGTTCGTGTCCGAATACCGCCTCCGCAGGCGTGACGGCCAATATCGTGACTTTGCGGCCAAGGGGGTCCCGATCCTGGACACAGGCGGGACCATTCGCGAGTGGGTGGGGACATGCACGGACATCACCGAGCGGAAGCAGGCGGAAACCAAAATGGCCGAGATACAACGCGAATTGATCGAGACCTCCCGGCAGGCGGGGATGGCCGAAGTTGCCACCAGCATTTTGCACAACGTTGGCAACGTCCTGAACAGCGTTAACATCATCAGTTCGCTCGTCATCGAGAAAGTCCATGGCTCCAAGGTGCCCGGCCTGGCCAAAGCCGCCGCGTTGCTCAACGCGCACCGGGAGGACCTCGCCGGGTTCCTGGCCTCCGATCCCAAGGGGCAACGGTTGCCCGGCTACCTGGCGGCATTGGCGGCTCGCCTGGAGCAGGAGCAGGCCGAGATCCTCAAGGACCTGTCGTCCCTGCAGGATCACGTCGAGCACATCAAGCAGGTCGTCGCGATGCAGCAAGACTACGCTCGCACGGTCAGCGTGCAGGAAACGGCCTCGATCGAGCAACTCGTCGAGGACGCCTTGCAGCTCAACGCCGCCGCCTTGGACCGCCACCGGGTCCAGGTCGTCCGCCAATACGCCCAATGTCCGCCGGTGCCGATTGAGAAACACAAGGTCCTCCAGATCCTGGTCAACCTCATTCGCAATGCCAAGTATGCGCTGGATGAGGGACGACCCGCGGAAAGGCGTTTAGTGGTGCGGACCGAGGCCGCGGATGACCGGGTCAGGCTCTCGGTCCAGGACAACGGCATCGGCATCCCCGCGGAGAACCTGGTTCGCGTCTTCGAATTCGGGTTCACGACCCGCAAAAAAGGCCACGGTTTCGGTTTGCACAACGGGGCGCTGGCGGCCAAGGAACTGGGCGGCACTTTGACCGCGCACAGCGCCGGCCCGGGCCAAGGCGCTCTTTTTGTCCTGGAGCTCCCCCTGGTGCCCAAGCAAGGAACGCGTTGAATCCCCACTTTATGGAACGAAATGCTCGCATCCTGCTCATTGATGATGAACAGGACTTTTGCGAGGTCATAACAAAATCGCTGGTCAAGCACGGGTTTGAAGTTCAGGCGGCCTCCAACGGGGCGGAAGGGGTGCGCCGGGCGGCCGAGCGTCTTCCGGATTTGATTCTGTGCGACCTGGTTATGCCTCAGATGAATGGGTATGAGGTGTTAGCGGCGTTGCGGCGAGATGACAGGCTGTCCGGCATCCCGATCATCTTTCTTACCGGCCAATCCGAGCCCGCCGAGGTGCGCCAGGGCATGAACCTGGGGGCGGATGATTATCTGACGAAGCCTGCTAACATCGTGGACCTGCTGGGTGCAATCACAGCCCGCCTTGATCGGCGCCAGTCGGAGCGGCAACGGCAGCAAAAGCAGATGGGGCGAGCGATGCATCTCTTCGCAGAAACGGTGCACGACCTGCGCAACCCGCTCTTTGCCGTTTTCGCCTATACCAGCCTGCTGCGGAACGCCGCGGGGTCGCCGGGTCAGAGCCGGGAAAGGTCTGAGCAAATCCTGGCCGGAATGCAGAAGGCCGTCGCGCGGATGCAGGACATCATCTCGGAAACGATGTATGTAGTCCGCTCGCGGATGCGGCCTCAGCCCTTGAATGCGAGCGCCTTCGACCTGCGGAACTTTTGCGAATTGTTGCTCGCAGATTCTGAGCCTTGTGGGCGCCTGCAGTTCCACTGTGGCGAAGGGCCTTTCTCCGTGGTCGCCGATGCGCCGCGCCTGCGTCATGCGCTGGAAAACCTGCTCTCCAACGCCCTGAAGTATTCCGACGGACCCGTCGTGGTCAGCCTGGCCCGCGCCGCGCGAGGATACCGCATCGAAGTCAGCGACAAGGGCATCGGGATACCGGTCCAGGAGCAAGCCGGCATTTTCGAGCCATTCTTCAGAGCTTCAAACACCGGGGCAAAACCCGGCCACGGTTTGGGGCTGTGCGTGGTCCAGAGCTGTATCCGAGAGCATGGTGGCAGCATCAGCTTCGTCAGCGAGCCCAACCAAGGGACGACCTTTTCGATTGATTTGCCGGCGTCCCCTCCGGGTCGTGTCGCGAAACAGGGAGAAGTCGTTGCGATTCCGATTGAATCTCAAGCCTCGGAGACTCGCCTGGGCGCCGAGATTCGGCCTCCTGACGCCGTTCCTGAGGCCGCGGGCAAATTGAGAGCCATCGTGGTCGAGGACGACCCGGTAGTGCGCAATGTGCTGCGCGAGTTGCTGGAGGGGCTCAAACGACGTTCAGGTCCGTGGCGAAGCGGGCACGGTTGCCCAGGCGCGCCTCCTGGCAAGCCAACAGAAGCCCGCGGTGGTTTTCCTGGACGTGAACCTGCCGGATGGCTCAGGGTTCGACTTGCTCCCGCACCTGGCGCCCAACGTCTCGGTGGTCTTTGTGACCAGCGCCGAGGAATACGCGGTCCGGGCCTTTGATTGCGAAGCCACGGACTACTTGGTGAAGCCGGTCAGTTCGGAACGACTGCAAAAGGCGCTGCTGCGAGTGCGACAGCGTCTGGCAGCCAAGGTCGCGGCACTTCCGCGGGCGGATTCCAAGCCGGCCGGTTCATTCCTGGTCAAAACCTTGACGGAGAAGCGGCTGGTAAAGATCAGCGAGATTAAGAGTATTCTTGCCTACGGTGAGTACTCCTGGGTTCATTGGAACCAGGGCGAGAAGGGTGCGCTGCTTAGAAAACCCTTGAAACAATGGCAGTCTGAGCTTCCCGGCGGACAGTTCGTCCGCGTTCACCGTCGTGCGATTGTGAATCTGGCCTTCATGGATCGCGTCGAAAGACTCCCCTCCGGCCGGCTGCAAGTCCACCTGCGCGACATAGCGGAGCCGATCCTGGTCAGCCTGAGTCAAACTCCGGTCCTGAACCGCAAGCTCAAGGCGCTGCGCGTTTGAGTAGCGCAGACTTCCAGTCGGCATACTGTTCGACAAATCCTGGCACTCGGGGCGGAGGCACGACTGGCGGATTGGAAATCCGCGATACAGCAGGTTGGAAACCTGCGCTACGCCGAGGTTGGGTGCGCGCTGAATCCGTAGCGCCGACTTCCAGCCCGTAGGTCATCGGAGACTCCCCGCCTGCCGGGTGTAAGCCGCGCCATTCGGGTGATTCCGAAGCAACCTGCCGCCTGAGGCGCGTTGCCCGACTGATGATCCTGTTGCCTGCGATCCGGCGAGAATTGCCTCAGAGCCGTCCTCTTTTTGGGCTGGTTTGGACCTCGGCTGGCATTCCCGGCCCGCGCGGAGCAAGCTTCTTGAATCTGGCTGCCATTTGCGCTGGGTTCACTGCAATTTTCCTGGGGTTCAATGCACGAGCCCCTTTCCCCGGCCCGACCTGCTCAAAACCTGCTGTTGGGCAATCGTGACGAATAGGTTGACACCGATCAAGTTTGATTGCGCAAGGCCCAAGGCAGATGGATTTGAAGCAACCCGCCGGATCAAGGCACACTCGGTCGCCCGGAGATGCAACCTTGTGGATGCGGCTGCCGGACGGGCACAGGACCAAACCCCGGCGGCGGCGCAGGATTTGTGGCAACGCTATCATGGGGCCGGCGACACCCCAACGGAAGACGCGCTCCTCCAGCAGTACCTGCCGCTGGTCCGCACCGTGGTGGGCCGCTTGGCCATGACCCTGCCGAGGTGTGTCAGCGCCGAGGACCTCCAAAGCGCCGCCAGGATCGGGCTGCTTCAAGCCATCCGCAGGTTCGACACCAAGGGCGGCGCCTCCTTCCAGACCTTTGCCCGCTTCCGCATTCGCGGCGCCGTGCTCGACGAAGTGCGGCGCATGGACTGGGTGCCACGCCTGGTTCATGAAAAGGCCCGCAAGATCCAGAATGTCCTCGGCGAGTTGGAGCAGCGGCTTGGCGCCCCGCCTTCCGCACAGCAGATGGCCGAGGCGCTGGGCCTCACGCTGGGCGACTATCGCAACTGCCTGGATGAAATCCGGCCCGTCACCTTCGTCTGCCTGGATGCCGTGTCTCATGGCGGCACGGGCGACGGGGCTGCCCCCTGTGACTGCATTGCCGACGATTCGCAAGAAGACCCCTTTGAACGCGCGTCCCACAGCGAACTCAAGGCTCTGATTGCCAGGCGCATCCGGCAACTGCCGCCCATCCAGCAAAAGGTGCTGGCCCTCTATTATCACGAGGATCTGCGCCTGCGGGAGATCGCGGAGGTTTTCGGGCTGACGGAATCGCGCATTGCCCAAATCCACTCGCAAGCGATTCTGGCCGTCCGCTCCTTCATCGAGCGGCACGAAGCGATGGCCGACTGTGGTCGTGCGAGCGGTTCCCTTGCCGATCGAGAGCTTTTTCTGGGACAGCACGTCCCGCCCCAGGGATCATTTTGCCATGGCTTTGACCGCTCACAGTGTTCGCCCGGGCCAGGCCGCCCTCTTCGTCCTGGAACTCCCCGGCCACCCGGGAAATGAATCCCCAGACTATGGAAAGAAATCCCCGCATCCTCATCATTGACGACAACCGCGCGATCCATGAAGGATTCCGCAGCATCCTCTGTCCGGCGTCAGGTCAGCGAGGTGCTCTGGAGGAGGTCGAATGTGTGTTATTCGATGCGCCAGTGGTTCGCTTCCAACGCCCGTCCTTTGAACTCGATTCGGCCTATCAGGGCCAGGAGGGACTCGACATGGTCCAAGCGGCCGTGCGAACTGGGCGCCCCTATGCCATGGCTTTTGTTGACGTGCGCATGCCGCCCGGCTGGGACGGCATCGAAACCTCCACCCGGCTCTGGCAGGCTGATCCCGAGCTTCAGACCGTCATCTGCACCGCTTACGCGGATTTTTCCTGGGACGAGATAGTGGAAAAGCTCGGTTGCGGAGATCGCCTGGTGATTCTAAAGAAACCCTTCGAGATCGTGGAAGTCCTGCAGTTGGCCTATGCGCTAACCGAGAAATGGCGGTTGCACCAGGAAGGCAAGCTTCAGTTGGACCGCCTCGGAACCCTCGTCCGGGAGCGAACCAGCGTGCTCGAGGAAACCAATGCCAGGTTGCGCAGCGAGCGCATCCTGCTTCGCAAGAGTGAGCACGAACTGCAACAGGCCAAGAACGCCGCCGAAGCCGCCGACCGCGCCAAGGGCGAGTTCCTGGCAAACATGAGCCATGAAATCCGCACGCCCATGAACGGCGTCATTGGCATGACCAATCTGCTGCTGGACACCGAGTTGACACCACCACAACGCCATCTTGCCGATACCATCCGCAATAGCGGGGAGTCCCTCCTGACCATCATCAACGGCATCCTCGATTTCTCGAAGATCGAAGCCGGAAAACTCACGTTAGAAAGCCTCGACTTCGATCTCCAGCAAGCTATCGAAGACTGCTTGGAAGTAGTGGCCGACCGAGCGGGCGCGAAAAGCCTGGAATTGGCGGGACTGGTGCGGACAGATGTGCCGGTCCAACTGCGCGGCGATCCGTGCCGGTTAAGGCAGATCCTCCTGAATCTGGTCAGCAACGCCATTAAGTTCACCGACCGTGGCGAAGTCATCGTGCGCGTGGCCAAAGTCAGTGAGACTGCCACCCAGGTGACACTCCGTTTTGAAGTCAAAGACACAGGCGTGGGCATCTCGCCGGAAGGCCAGACACGGCTTTTCCAGGCCTTCAGCCAGATCGACGGCTCCACGACTCGCAAATGCGGCGGGACGGGCCTTGGACTGGCGATTTCCAGGAAGCTGGCGCAGATGATGGGCGGCGAGATTGGTGTGGAAAGCAGTCCGGGCAACGGTTCGCTCTTTTGGTTTACCGCACAAATGGAAAGGCAGCCCGCCAGTGCCAAGCCGGTCGCCGGGGAAGAACTGGAATTGGCCAATTTGCGGGTGCTGATCGTGGACGACAACGCCGTTAGCCGCGAGATCCTGGAGCGCCAAACGCGCGCCTGGGGGATGAACAGCGCCAGCGCTGGCAGCGCCGCCCAGGCGCTCCAGCTCTTGCGCGACACCGTTCACAGTCCCTTTGACCTGGTGATTCTGGACATGCTAATGCCGGAGATGGACGGCCTGTCGCTGGCGCGGGCGATCAAGTCGAATCCCGCCTTTGGCAGCCCGCGCTTGATCCTGCTGGCCTCAGTTGCGCAAAAGCTGGATCAGGCGGAATGGACCGCGGCGGGCATTGTGGCATGTGTGACCAAGCCTGTAAAGCACTCACTGCTCTTCGATTGTTTGACGACGGCCATGGGGCGGGCTTTGCAGAAGGACGTTTGTCGCATTACTCCGCCAACCGCGGCGGTGCGTCCGGCCCGCAAGTTCCGCATTCTTCTGGCGGAAGACAATCCCATCAACCAGCAGGTGGCGGCGGGCCAGTTGGCCAAACTGGGCTACGCCGCCGACGTGGCGGGCAACGGTCTCGAGGTCTTGGACGCCATCCAGCGGATTCCCTATGAAGTCATCCTGATGGATTGCCAGATGCCGGAGATGGACGGCTACGGAGCCACCCGCGAAATCCGCAGGCGTGAAGAGAAGACGGGGCGCAAACCGGTTCATATCATTGCGATGACGGCCCATGCCATGCGGGGAGACCGTGAAGAATGCCTGGCTGCCGGCATGAATGATTACCTCAGCAAGCCGGTGCGAGAACCCGAGCTGCGAATGGCCTTGGACCGCTGCGAATCGAGCGAGCGGCGCGGCGACCCCGCCCCAAGTCTTGCGGAGTCTCAACCGGGCGCCGCGGTGAGCAAGGCGCCCGTTGGCACCACGGCAACACCAGCGGCAGCACCTGCCGCGGCGCCCCAAGGACCTTCAGTGGACTTGGAACAGTTGGGGGAAGTTGCCGACAACGACCCCAGCCAAATGCGCGAGTTGGCTGACTTCTATCTGGCCCAAGCGGATGAAACCCTGAGTGGTTTGGATGCAGCCATCAAGGCCGGTTCGGCCAAAGAAGTGAACCGTTTGGCTCATCGGCTCTCCGGAGCCAGTGCGACTTGCGGAATGACACTGGTGGTCCCTCCGCTGCAACAAATGGAACTCGAGGCAAAACAGGGACAATTGTCCGGCGCCAGGCAGTGCCTCGCTCAGACAACCCGTGAGATCGAGTCCGTCCGGCATTGGCTGGCGAGACGACTTTCGGGCACACCGGAAAAAATCCCCAGCAACACCCAGCTTCTGGAAAGCGACCACTCCCGCTCGGTATGAAATGTAATGGAAACCAGAAACTGACAACGGTCACCCGTGTCGTCATCCTCACTGCCCTTTACTTCCTGGGAGGACTGCTCGGCAAAGAGGCATCATTCCTCTCGGGCAGTGTCGCCCTGGTCTGGCCGCCCGCCGGCATCGCGCTGGCCGCCATCTTGTTGTTTGGTTATCGTTTCTGGCCGGGCGTGGCGCTGGGAGCCGTCCTGTTTTCATTGATGAACGGAATGCCCTTGGGCTTTTTCACGCTCGGCACTGCCATCGGCAACACTATGGGCGCCATCGTTTGCGCTTTCCTTCTGAAAAGGCTCGTCGCCTTTGACAACGCGATGGAGCGCACGCGCGACGCGGTTGGGTTCATTGGGCTGGCCTGCTTTCTTGGGACTACTGTCAACGCGGCCTTTAACGTCGTAAGTCTTGCCTACGCCGGCACGATGCCCTGGCCGAATCTATTCCCGAGCGTTCCGGAGTGGTGGGTGCCGAATGCCCTGGCGGCTCTGGTGGTCGCCCCGTTCATCATCACCTGGGCAACGCCCTCGGCGCTCCGGTGGCATCTGCGCCTGATCCTGGAGGCGGCCATTTGCGGGGCGGGTTTGGCGGCCGGGACCCTGATCTCGTTCCACTCCTGGTTCGTCTATGGGATTCAGACGTATCCGCTGGCTTACTTGCCCTTCCCCTTCCTGGTCTGGGGGGCCTTGCGTTTCGGCCAGCGCGGGGCAACTACGGGCACACTGCTGGTGAGCGCGTTGGCGATCCATTCGCTTTTGGGCCGGCGCGGGCCGTTTGTGACCTCCGCCGTCCGGGAAAGCTTGATGCTCATGGGCACCTACATCGGTGTGCTTGCGGTCACGAATATGCTCTTGGCCGCGGCGGCGGCGGAACGGCGGCGGGCGGAAAAAGCCGTGAGAGCAAGTGCGAAACGCTATCGCGCGATTGTGGAAGACCAAACGGACCTGATTTGCCGGTTCAAGCCCAACGGTGAGCTCACGTTCGTCAACGCGGCCTACTGTCGCTTCCGGGGCAAAACCTGGGAAGAGCTTCAAGGCACCGATTTCCTGCAAACGCTGGCCGCGGAAGATCGGGCCGTTCCGTTAAGCTATTTTCGCGCTTTGCCCCGGCAACAGCCCACAGTGTCATTCGATCATAAAGTGATCGAACCTGATGGCCGGGTGTTGTGGCAACAATATACCGTCCGGCGCCTGTTTCCGGAAAACGGTGACGCCCCCGAATTCCAAGCGGTCATTCAGGATATCACGCAACGCAAGCAAACCGAGCAGGCCTTGCGGACGAGCGAGGAAAAGTACCGCTCGCTCGTCGCGAACATCCCCGACGTCGTGTGGACCATGAATGCGAAACGGGAACTGACGTACGTCAGCGATAACGTGAAGAGAATAATTGGCTCCACGCGTGAGCAGGTTCTCCCGGCCGGCGCGGCATGGTGGCGTGAGCACACTCACCCTGACGATATCCCCAGCCTGGAACTGGCCTACCAGAAGCTCTTCGAACATGGGGAGCCCTTGGACATACAGTACCGCTTTCGCGGGAGTGACGGGCACTGGATATGGCTGCAACAGCGGGCGCCGGAGGCCCGGATGCGAGACGGTGTGCTGTGCGCGGACGGTGTGCTCTCAGAAATCAGCCAACGGAAACGGGCCGAGCAGGCCCTCCAACATGCGAAAGGCGCGGCCGAGGCCGCCAACCGGGCCAAGAGCCAATTCCTGGCCAATATGAGCCACGAGCTGCGCACCCCGCTCAACGCTGTTATTGGCTTCTCGGAGATTCTCGCCGACAAGACGTTTGGTGATCTCAATGATCGGCAGTCCAAGTACGTCAACAACGTCCTTGCCAGTGGCCGCCACCTCCTCCAACTGATCAATGATATCCTGGATCTCTCGAAGGTCGAGGCCGGCCGCCTGGAACTGACCCGGACTTCGTTCAGCGCCGCCAATGCGTTGGCAAACGTGCTGGCCGTAATAAAAACGTTGGCCAATAAAAAGGAAATTACCTTCGAAGTGGAGGTGGCCCCAGGCCTCGATGCGGTGCTGGCCGACGAGGCGAAGTTCAAGCAGATCATGTACAACCTGCTCAGCAACGCCCTAAAATTCACCCCCGAGCGGGGAAAGGTCAGCGTACGGGTGGCGCGCGAGACCGACCCAAAGGCGCGTCCCGGGCTCGAGCCTCTGTTCGCTTTCTCGGGCCAATGCCTTAAGGTGATCGTGGCCGACACGGGCATTGGCATTCACCCGCGGGACCATGAGCGGGTCTTTCTCGAGTTTGAGCAAGTGGACTCTTCCTATGGCCGGCAGCAGCAAGGCACCGGGTTGGGATTGGCCTTAACCAAGAGGCTGATCGAACTGCACGGGGGCCGGATCTGGGTCGAAAGCGAGGGTGTCGAAGGCCAAGGCTCCAGGTTCAGTTTCCTGCTCCCGCTGTCTAAGACGCAACCCAAGCCTGCACGTTTGCCGGGGCAAGAGCGGGAACCTGAGCTTGTGCTCAGACCGCAGGTCGTGGCAGTGACAACCGATGCCCGGAAACAGGCGGTGCTCGGAGAGTATCTTACCGGCGCTGGTTATGGCCTGACAGTTATTGCCGACATCGAGGGCCTGGCGACCACCTCAAAGCGCAACCGGCCCTATGCCGTCGCAATAGACGATCAGGTGCTCACTGGCTGCGACCGGCAGGAGTTGCGCGACTTGCGCTCCCGCGTCCCGGCCACAATGCCTTTGGTTTTGTTCTCGATCACGCCAGACGGAGCACTCGGATTCCGTTTATTCCCGGAACAATGCGCGGCTCCTCAGCAGGCGCGGCCTCGTCTGATCGATGCTATTCGCCAAACGCATAAGTCCAGCGGCAAAGAAGTCAAAACGGTGTTGATCGTTGATGATGAGCCTGCCTTGTCGGAATTGCTGGCCAAGACACTGCTCTACAAAGGGTTCCAGGTAATTCAGGCATACGACGGCTCCAAAGGCCTTGAATTGGCCACCCGTTGCCATCCCGACGCAATCGTTCTCGACCTCAATATGCCCGAATATGACGGGATTCAAGTTGTCGAACGACTGCGCAACGGCCGCGCAACCGAAAAGATTCCCGTTTTGATCCACACGGGCATTGCGCTCGACGAGGAGGAGCGGCAACGGTTGGCCAGCCATGTGTATTCGATTACCTCCAAAATGGACCGCGAGAGCCTGCTCGCAGACCTGCAACGGCTCAACGAAGCGCCCCCTGATGAGATTGCAACATGAATATGAATACTCCATCGAGAAATAAAGTATTGGTGGTCGAGGACAATCCGCTCAACCTCGAGTTGGTAACCGATCTCTTGGAGGCCAGGGGCGACCTGGTTTGGCAGGCGCGAACGGCTGAAGAAGGGCTCCGGTTGGCACACAAGGTGTTGCCGGACGTTATCCTGATGGACCTAAGTTTGCCCGGGATGGATGGATTGGCGGCCACCAAAGCCCTCAGAGCCGGCGCGGCCACCGGGCATTTGCCAGTCATTGCGCTCACGGCGCACGCTATGAAAGGAGATGAGGAAAGCGCGTTGAACGCGGGCTGTGATGGATACCTGGCGAAACCGATTGACACGCGGACATTCGCCGCCCGCGTGCTGCGTTTTATTGAGGCGGCACGCTCACAGACAACCAGAACGCAGCCATCTCTAACCGAGCATGGAAACTAAAATCGCAAACTCCGCTCCCGTTCCAGTTCCGCTAAAGCCCCATCGCGGGTTCGTCCTCATCGTCGATGACGAAGAGCAAAATCGAATGTTGTTGCGGGACCCATTGGAGGCACGGGGCTATGAAATCGCGGAAGCCGCGAATGGAGACCAGGCGCTTCAGCAGGTTGCCGCACGTCTTCCCGACGCAATCCTGCTCGACGTGATGATGCCCGGAGTTGACGGGTTCGAAGTCTGCCGGCGCCTAAAGAATGACCCCAAGACGGCGCCCATCCCGGTGTTGATGGTCACCGCACTGTCCGAACGCAAGGAGCGGATGACCGGCATCGCGGCCGGCGCGAACGATTTTCTGAACAAGCCGGTTGATTTGCAGGACTTGACCTTGCGAGTCCGCAATGCCGTTTACACAAAGCACCTGTTTGACCAACTGAAGGCGGAACAGGACAAATCCGAGCGTTTGCTGCTGAACCTCCTCCCCAAATCCATCGCCCAACGAATGAAAGCGGGAGAGGGAAGCATCGCCGACCAGCACTCGGATGTTACAGTGCTTGTGGCCGACCTGGTTGGTTTTTCGACCCTGTCATCTCACATTGGCGCGCAGCAGGTGGTTTGGTTGTTAAACGAAATCTTCTCTGCGTTCGACATCTTGGTCCAGAAGCACGGGCTGGAAACCATCAAGACCGTCGGCGACGCATATATGGCGGCCGGCGGGATTGCCATCCCGCGGCCGGACCATGCCGAAGCCATGGCCGAACTAGCCTCTGACTTGACCGCCGAGATTGGCCGGCTTAACTGCGAGTATAGCACTTCCCTCCGCGTCCGCATCGGGATCGGCACGGGCCCGATTGTGGCAGGGGTAATCGGACGCAAGAAGTTTGCCTACGATCTTTGGGGCGACACAGTCAATCTCGCCTGGCACCTGGCAGCAGTAGGCGAGGCCGGAAGCATTATCGTCAGTCAAGCGACCTATGAGCGGCTGCAACATTGATACCGTTTCCAACGAAGGGAAACCTTCAACATCAGAGGCCGGGCCAGAGTGACGGCTTACGAGCTCGAAGCTGGGTTATAGCGCCCTGAGGGACTCCCCTTTGTCTATGAAACGAATCTTATTGGTGGATGATGATCCGCTCATGTTGCGGATTTGTCGGGACGGATTGCGGCTCAAGGGATTCGAGGGGGAGAGCGCGGAAGACGGTTTGGCTGCGGCCGAGTTTCTGCCATGAAAAGAACGGCGCGCAGCGTTGTAATCCTGCTCACGATGGCGGTGGAGGGCATCTCGGCCCAGGCCCCGCCGGAGGCAGCCAGGCCCGATCAAAGCGCCCTCGCGTCCATGAGCCTGGAGGAGCTGTCCAGCATCAAGGTGGAGACGGTCTACGGCGCCTCCAAGCACGAGCAGGATACCAGCGATGCGCCCGCCTCGGTCAGCATCGTGACCGCGGACGAAATCAAGAAGTCGGGGTACCGCACCCTCACAGAGATCCTGAACAGCGTGCGCGGATTCTACACGACCTCCGACCGGTCATACTCCTACATCGGCGTGCGCGGGTTCAACCGCCCGGGGGATTACGGAGGGGACATCCTAATCATGATCGATGGGCATCGAATAAACGACGCCATCTATGACCAGGCCTTCAACGGGACGGAGTTCCTTCTGGACGTGGACCTCATCGAGCGGGTTGAGGTCATCCGCGGCCCGGGGTCCTCGCTGTACGGGGACAACGCGTTCCTAGCCATCATCAACGTGATCACCCGGCGGGGGCTTCGCGGGGTCGAGGCGGCCGGCGCCTATGCCAGCTACAACACGGCGACCGGGCGCCTCAGCTACGGAAAGCGCTTCAAAAACGGCCTGGCGCTGGAGGCATCGGGCACCTACTTCGGAAGCGATGGCCGCGACCGCCTCCATTATCCCGAGTTCTCCCAGATCAATCACGGATATGCGGACAACATCGACTCGAGCCGCGGGGGCAGCGCCTTCGCGACCCTCAGTTTCCGGGACTTCTCGCTTGAGGGGGGATTCGTGCAGCGCACCAAGACGCTCCCAACGGCGGCCTACGGGACAGTCTTCGACGATCCCCGCAACTGCCTCCTGGACGAGCGGGCCTTCGCCGAGTCTGAAGTACCAGCACGAGTTCGAGGATGAATGGCAAGTCTCCGCCCGCCTCTATTACGACCAATACCACTACGGGGGCAACTTCCCGGAACCCGAGTATGGCTACGGCGACCCGCGGTACCCAGGGGTGATCACGATGAACTGCGATCGGAGCGACCAGCAGTTGATGGGCGGCGAGGTCCAGGTCACGAAGGTGCTCCTCGACCGGCACCGGCTCACGGGCGGGATCGAATGCCGCCGCGACTTCGTGCTCGACCAGATGAACTTCGACGTGGCCCCGCCGGCCCCCTATATCAGCACCAACATGCCCGCCTACACCGTGGGCCTCTATGCGCAGGATGAGGTACAGCATCCTGAACAACGTCATCCTCAATGTCGGGGGGCGCTACGACTACTTCTCCTTCTTCGGCGACAGCCTCAACCCGCGGGCGGCGCTCATCTACAAACCATGGACCAACTCCGTGTTCAAAGCGATCTACGGGCAGGCCTTCCGCGCCCCCACCGCCTACGAGATGTATTACGTAGCCCCGGGGTACGCGTCCAACACCCAGCTTAGGCCCGAGACCATCCGCTCCTACGAGCTGGTCTATGAGCAGACCATCATCCCGCAGGTGCGATGGACCGGCTCGGTCTTCTATAACGACATCCATGACCTCATAAGCTTCGGGACCAACGCAGCCGGGACCTCAGTCTTCGGGAATATGGATTCCGCGACATCGCTCGGTGGAGAGGCCGAGCTGGATGGGCGCTGGGGGCATGGGTGGCGCACCCGCGCGAGCTACACCTATGCGGACGCGAGGGACGCAAGCACCGGCCAGCGCCTCAGTAACTCTCCGGAGCACGTAGCCAAGCTGAACCTTACGGCACCCCTCTGGCATGAGAAGATCTTTCTGAACATCGAGGTGCTCGGCCTGAGCTCTCGCCTAACCGGAAGTGGCAGCACCGTCGGCGGCTATAGCCTGGTCAACGCCACGCTGCTCAGCCTCGATCTCGTGAAGGGCCTGGAGGCATCGGCGAGCATCTACAACCTGTTCGACCAGCACTACTCCGACCCAGTCAGCAGCGACTTCCGGCAGAACTCCATCCGCCAGGATGGCCGCAACTTCCGCATCAAGCTCACTTACCGGTTCTAGAGGGATGCATCACATCGCCCACCATAGCCGCAGCACCGGCGCCAGGCCAGCGGGGGCAGCGAACCGCTGGGCAACATGCTGCCTGCGGTGGATACTGCTGCTCGCGCTGCTCTCAGGGGAGCGCCGCGCCGGGGCTGACGATCCAGGGCCCTCGGAGTACCAGGTCAAGGCCGTCTTCCTGTTCAACTTCGCCAAGTTCATCGAGTGGCCTGCGGCGAAGCTGGGGGAGACAGATTCGCCACTGGTGATCGGCATATTTGGCGCCAACCCCTTCGGCACCCTGCTCGACGAGACGATCAAGGACCGGACAATCAACGGCCATAGGCTGGTCAGCCGCGCCGTATCCACCGCCGCCGAGGCCGCGGCATGCCACATGGTGTTCATCAGCCGCTCCGAAAAGGAGCGCATACGGCCGCTGCTGGCCAGCCTCAAGGCCCAGCCCGTGGTGACGGTCAGCGAGACCAAGGGGTTCGCTCAGGATGGCGGCATGATCAACCTCGTCGTCCTAAACGGCAGCGTCAAGCTGGAGATCAACCCGACGGCGGCCGGGGAGGCAGGGCTGAAGCTCAGCTCCAAGCTCCTGGCCATTGCACGAATCGAAGCCGAACGAACAAACGAACAATGAACTGGCTCCGCAACATCCCGATCAAGCAGAAGCTGATGGTGATCACGATGGTCACCTGCAGCACGGCCCTGGTGCTCACCTGTGCCATGCAGGTTGCCTACGAGGTCGGCGTCTTCAGGAGAGCCATGGTCACGGACCTCAGCGCCCAGGGGAAGATCATCGCCGGCCTGAGCACGGCGGCTCTGAGCTTCGACGACGCAGCCGCCGCCCGTGAGTCTGCTCGGCGGGCTGAGCCACGAACCCCACATCGTAGGCGCATGCATCTACCACAAGGGCACCCTGTTCGCCACCTACTCCCGACCGGGGGCGCAGCCAGACTTCGCGGCCACCGAGCCCGCGAAGGAGGGCGCCGTGTTCAGCCGGGGGCGGCTGGACTTCAGCCTCAGGGTCATCCTAAAGGGGGAGGTCATCGGGACCGTGGTACTGCAATCGGACATGCGGCAGCTCTACAGCCGGGTCCGCCATTACCTGGCCATCCTCCTGGGCATGCTGCTGGCCTCGGCCGGCATCGCCTTCCTGCTCTCACGCAAGCTCCAGCGCATCATCTCGGAGCCGATACTGCAGCTCTCCAAGACGGCCGCCGCCGTGGCCAGCGACAAGGACTACTCGCGGCGCGCCGCGCGGCTCGGCGATGATGAGATGGGAGTGCTGACGGACACCTTCAACCAGATGCTGGCGCAGATCGGTGAATATAGCCGGTCCCTGGAGCACAAGGTTGTCGAGCGCACTGCCGAGCTTCGGCACGCGAAGGAGGCCGCGGAGATGGCGAGCCAGGCCAAGTCGCAGTTCCTGGCCAATATGAGCCACGAGCTGCGCACTCCGCTCAACGCCATTATTGGCTTCTCGGAGATTCTCATCGACAAGACGTTTGGTGATCTGAATGACCGGCAGTCCAAGCACGTCAACAACGTCCTTGCCAGTGGCCGACACCTCCTCCAACTGATCAATGATATCCTGGATCTTTCGAAGGTCGAGGCTGGCCGCCTGGAACTCACCCGGACTTCGTTCAGCGCCGCCAATGCGTTGGCAAACGTGCAGGCCATCGTGAAGACGCTGGCCAATAAAAAAGGAATCACCCTCGAAGTGCAGGTGGCGCCCTGCCTTTCTGAGGTGTCGGCCGACGAGGCGAAGTTCAAGCAGATCATGTACAACCTGCTCAGCAACGCCATAAAATTCACCCCCGAGGGGGGAAAGGCCAGCGTCATGGTGACGCCCGAGACCGACCCAAAGGCGCATCCCGGGCTCGAGCCTCTGTTCGCTTTCTCGGGCCAATGTCTTAAGGTGATTGTGGCCGACACGGGCATTGGCATTCACCCGCGGGACCATGAGCGGGTCTTTCTTGAGTTTGAGCAAGTGGACTCTTCCTATGGGCGGCAGCAGCAAGGCACCGGGTTGGGATTGGCCTTAACCAAGAGGCTGATCGAACTGCACGGGGGCCGGATTCTGGGTCGAAAGCGAGGGTGTCGAAGGCAAAGGCTCGAGGTTCAGTTTCCTGCTCCCGCTGCCAAAGCCCCAACCCAAGCCTGCCCCTTTGCCGGGGCAAGAGCAGGAACCTGAGCTTGTGCTCAGACCGCTGGTGGTGGTGGTGACAGCCGATGCGGCGAAACAAGCGGCGGCCGTGGACCATCTTGCCGGCGCTGGCTATGGCCTGGCAGTTGTTGCCGACCTCGAGAGCCTGGCCACGACCTCCAAGCGCAAACGGCCCTATGCCGTTGCAATAGACGATCAGGCGGTCAGTGGCTGCGACCGGCGAGAGTTGCGCGACTTGCGCTCCCGCATCCCGGGCACAATGCCTTTAGTTTTGTTCTCGATCACGGCAGACGGAGGGGCTCGGATTCCGTTTATTCCCGAACCAATGCGCGGCTCCTCAGCAAGCGTGGCCCCGTCTCATCGATGCGATTCGCCAAACGCGCACGTCCGCCGGCAAAGAAGTCAAAACGGTGTTGGTCGTCGATGATGAGCCAGCCGTGTCGGAATTGCTGGCCAAGACACTGCTGTACAAAGGGTTCCAGGTAGTTCAGGCACACGACGGCGCCAAAGCCATTGAATTGGCCGCTCGTTGCCATCCCGACGTCATCGTTCTCGACCTGAGTATGCCCGAATATGACGGGATTCAAGTTGTCGAGCGACTTCGCAACGACCGCGCAACCGAAAAGATTCCCGTGTTGATCCACACGGGCATCGCGCTCAACGAGGAGGATCGGCAACGCTTGGCCGGGCATGCGTATTCGATTACTTCCAAGACCGATCGCGAGGGCCTGTTGGCGGATCTTCAGCGCCTGAATGAGGCCCCGGTTGAATCAGAGGCCAGGGCACAATGACGGCTTACGAGCTTGAAGCCCGGTTATAGCGCCCCGAAGAACTACCCGTTATGAAGATTAAAACCTGTCATCGGCCCCGCGGCATCGTGCTGGTCGTGACTTTGGCGACGATATTCATCATCGCCATGATTTTGACCAGCTATCTGACCCTGGCCAACCAGATCAACGCCTCGGTGGCGCGGTCGCAGAGATGGAACCAGGCGATTCCCGTCCTGGAAAGCGGGCTTGAGGAGGCGCTGACGCAACTGCATTATGCCGGGACCAACATCTCGTTGCTGACTTCCAACAGTTGGACGCACGGCACGGACGGACTGTACCACAAGGCCCGGGCCTTCAGTGACGGCAGTTACTTCAACGCGAGCATCCAGTCCGCCATCAACCCCGTGATAATTTCCACGGGTTTCGTTCCAGTGCTGTATGTCTCGACCGCGACAAGCACCAACTATCTCAGCCGGCGGGTGAAGGTCGTCACGCAGCAGCAGGCCGTGACTCCGGGGGGATTGAACGCCATAGGGTCGATCACCATCAGCGGCGCGGCCTACCTCGACAGTTTTGACTCCTCGGACCCGAATTACAGCGCCAACGGCCTGTACGTAGCGAGCAAGCGCAAGGCCAACGCCCTGGCGCTGACCGATTCGGGCGCGGCCGGGGCCGTGAGCCTTGCTGGCAGCGCAATGATTTACGGGTCGGTAACCACCGGCCCGGGCGGGACGGTGACGTTCAGCGGCGTCACCGCGGTGGGAACTGCTGCCTGGGATGCCAGCCACACGGGCGTTGACCCCGGATACTTCGCCGACGACGCCAACGTCCAATTCAACAACGCGGCCGCGCCCTTCACCTATGGCAGCGGAACGACCCCCTCCAGCGGAAGTTATGGTTATGGCGGCACCAACTATAACTACCTGCTCGGGACGGGAAATTACAATATGGCCAGCCTTAGCCTCTCCGGAATTCAGAGGATGGCTGTCACCGGCAACACCACCCTCTACGTCAACGGGAGCTTCAGTACAGGCAACAGCGCGTATATTTACATCGCCCCTGGCGCCTCTCTAACCCTGTATGTGAATGGGAGCGTCAGCATTTCAGGCGCGGGTGTTGTCAACGGCACCCAGTCGGCCAGCCAGTGTGCCATCTATGGCATGCCCGGCTGCACTAGCATCACCTGCGCCAACAGCGGCGCTTTCATTGGAACCATCTGCGCGCCCGAAGCTGCGCTTGCTTTCAGCGGGGCGGCAGGCGCTTCCGGCGGCTTCACCGCCAGAACCATCGCGCTCAGCAACAGCGGGGCGGTCCACTATGACGAACACCTGGCCAACGCGGGCAGCGGAGGAGGCTACGTGGTCATGAGTTGGAGTGAATTTTGAGTTCAAACAACAAGACCTCGAACAAATATGCCCTCCTTCGACTATATGGCCCGGGACGCCACCACGGGCCTGGAATTCCTTGACACGGTTGAGGCCAGCACGGAGGAGGCCGCCATTGACGCGCTGTTCAAGCGCGATCAGCTTGTGGTTTGGATGCAGCGGAAACTGAGCAAGAAACGCCGGTCTGCGGGCGCGAAGGCGGCCTTGAAGGACCTGGTCCTGTTCACCCGGCAATTTGCCACCATGTTTGACGCCGGTTTTGCGATCGTCGGATGCCTCAAAGGACTGGAAAAGCAAACCCGCAACAAGTTGATGCAGAATACTATCAAGGACGTCTGCGCGCGCATTGAAAGGGGCGACAGTTTGTCCGATGCGCTGGCAAAAAACCCCAATGCGTTTGACGAGCATTACGTTTGCATGGCGGCCGCCGGCGAAAAAGGCGGCCTGCTGGCGGAGGCACTCTCAGCGATTGCCACCCATCTGGAAAACACGGCGCGGCTCCGCCGCAAGATCAAGTCCGCAACGGTCTATCCCGCCGTGGTCACCGTCGTGGCCATTGCCATCACCATCTTCCTGCTGGCCAAGGTCGTGCCGGTCTTTGCCCAGATCTTCGACAGTTTCAAGGGTAAGCTGCCGGCTCCCACCCTGTTTCTGATCGGGCTCAGCGATGTCGTGCGCAAATGGCTCATCGTGATGCTGCCCGCCATGGTCGGGGCGGTTTACGGCTGGTTTTACTTCATCAATACCAGATTCGGCCGCGAGTTCTGGGATCGGTGGCGCATCAAACTTCCCATCTTCGGCAATGTCGCCCGTTGCATCTGCCTGGCCCGTTTTGCCCGCGCCTTCTCCTCGCTCGTCCGAAGCGGCGTGCCCATCCTCAGCGTGATGGAAACCGTATCGAAGGCTTGTGGAAACGTCGTCATGGAAAAGGCCATCAATGCCGCCGCGCAGGACCTCCAACTCGGGGAGGGCATCTCGGACTCCCTGGCCAAGCACCCCATCTTCCCCGACATGATCATTCGCATGATGTCTGCCGGCGAGCAAACCGGCAGGCTTGACACCATGACGGAGCGCGTCGCGGACTATTTGGATGAGGAAACCGAAACCATGCTTTCCGGCCTGACCTCGATGATTGAGCCGATCCTCGTTGTCTTCCTGGGAGTGGTGGTCGGCGGAATCGTCCTGTGCGTGTTTCTGCCTATCTTCAAGTTAAGCAACCTTGTTGGTGCGGCTCATTGATGCGGAGGTCAGGGGGGAATGGCAGGCGGATCTCACCACATGTTCCAGTACCCGCCGTATTGGCAAGCCCAGTAGTTCGTCATGGACCGGACGTTCTTCCAATGGACGGAGCCTGAAATGAGCAGCACATTGCCGCCCTGGGCGCCGACGTCGCGCGGCCTCGTGAGTCTGGTGACCCCGCCGATGAAAGGATCGCCTCCTTGCTGCGCGGCCCCGCCGCGGCAATGCGGCGCAATCACCCAGCCGTAACCGGTGGAAGGCTCGGCCCAGGCATTCAAATCACAAGCGAGCACCAGCAGGGCGTTGTCGGTCAGCCTTTGGGGCGACGTCCACTGGGGCGCCGGTTCGCCGGACCAGGGCTTCTTGTGCCCGCCATTGTAGCTGTAGCCGATCACCCAGCCGATGCCGGCCTCATAATACTGGAACTTGCCCTCCAGACTCGGGCAGGAGCTCATGTTGGTGGAGCTGTATTGCTTGATGGCGTTGAAGGTATTGGTGCTGATCCAGATGGTGTGTGACTCGCCGTTGTCACGATAGCCTTGCGGCACTCGATCGCTATTATCGTGCGCGTACATTTGCACCGCCATCCCAAGCTGCCTCAGCGCGCTCCGACAGCCGCTGCGGCGGGCCTTCTCCTTCGATACGCTCAGCGCCGGCAACAGCAGCGCCGCCAGAATCGCGATAATGGCGATGACGACCAACAGCTCGATCAAGGTAAAGGCGCCCCGGCGCCGCCGCTCCCGCAATGGGTCCCCGCCCAACCGCCAAACGGCCCGTGACCTCGCTCCAGACCGTGAAAACTTGGCCATAGATATTCAGCTTCGGTTGACCCCAATAGTGTCTCAAAAAAACCCCGCTGACAACGTAATTTCCAGTTTATCCTTCCCATAGGGACGAATTTGAGAGGCTTCTCCAAGCGCCTCTTCCCCTGGTCGTCTTGACGCCAGCACGCGATTTGCGCCTTGACGCGAATCGGCGCGCCTTCATACTCCCTCCCATGAACGGGCGCAACCCCTCATTGGACTTCCCTCACGCGGCCTCCCTTGGGCTGGAGGAGGTCCTGGCCTGACTCTGGAAAATGCAAACGACCATCAAATTCCTCGCGGTGCTTGGCGCTTCAGGCCTGGCGCTGGCGGTAACGGCGCAAGAACCGGTGGTGATCAGCGAGATCATGTACGCGCCGGTGGAAGCGCCGGCCTTCAACCCGGACGGAACTCCGGTGATGGACCTGACCGAGGAGGTCCACGAGTACGTGGAACTGCACAACTTCGGTTCCAACCGAGTGGATTTGAGCGGTTGGCGGCTGACGAGCGCCATTCACTACACCTTTCCGACGGGCGCCAGCATCGGGCCCGGGGAATTCCTGGTGGTGGCGCGGGACCCGGCGCGCTTGGCGGCGGTGAGCGCCTACGGGCTGATGCAAGCCACGCTCTATGGCCCTTACAGCGGGCAGCTCAGCAACCAGGGAGAAACCCTCAACCTGCGCAACGCCTTGGATGAAAAGGTCGATTCGGTAACCTATTCGTCCGCTTTTCCCTGGCCAATCAGCGCAAACGCCTTGGGGGTGGGCCAGCGGTGGACGGGCGTGCCCGAAACCAACTACCAGTACCGCGGCCGCTCGCTTGAGCGCGTCAGTTTTACCGCTTCCGGGGACGACCCGGCGAATTGGCTCGCCTCGCCCTTGCCGGGTGAACCCAGCCCCGGCCAGCCCAACGCCGTTCACCGCGATCCGCCTTTGCCGGTGGTGGTTCAGCTCAGCGTGTCCCAAGCCGGCGACGGGCAACCGATGATCCGGCCCAACCAGGCCGTGCAGGTGGCGGCGGTCTTCTCGGCGACGAATGAGCTGGGTTCGGTTCAGCTCGAGTACTTCCTTCAAAACCTGAATGCCACGAACCTGACCACCACGAACGTCGTGATGCAGCCGGTTGGCGCTCCCGGCCAGGCCACGTTCCAGGTCACAGTGCCGGGCTTTCCCGCCCGCACGCTGGTCCGCTACCGCATCTGGGCCGAGCGGGCCGGCCCGGCGGCAGTGGCTTCCCCTCGCGCTGATGATCCCTTCGCCTGGCACGGCTGGTTCGTGTCGCCGGTGCGTTCGGCGAATCGGCCAAGCTATGACCTGTTCATCTCGACCGCCAGTTTGAACCGACTGGCGGCCAACATCAGCCAGGCACCCAGGCGCGTGACCTCGCCCGATCCTCCCGGCTATCCTCGGGCCTCCTGGGACGCGACCGAGCCGGCCGTCTTCGTGTGCGACGGGGTGGTCCGCGACGTCCAGGTCCGCTACCACGGCAGTCGCTATAATCGCGGTGCCGGCAGCCAATCCTTCAAGATCTTTTTGCCGCGCTATAACCCGCTGAACAATCAGAGCACGCTCATGGTGACCGACAAAGGCCCGGATAACGAGGCCGCCTATGCGCTGTTCCGCGCGGCCGGTTTGCCGGCGCCAGTCACGACCCACGTGGATCTGTACCTCAACAACAACAGTGGGATCAGCCGCCTGCAAATCGAGGATTACAACCAGCACCTGTTGGAGCGTTACCACCTCGAGCAGCAACTGCTCAACCCCGGCCAACCGCTGGAGCAGCCGGGTGAACTTTACAAGAGCATGGGCACCATCGAATCCAATGGCGAAGGGCCCTACGGCGTAGGTGACGGCTCGGTGCTGCCGCCCAAGCCGCCGTACTGGACCACGCTCCAGCGCGACCAATGGACCTACCCCATCCAGGATCACGATTGGAAGGGCTGGACTTTTTTCCGCGACATGCTCGAAGGCATCTGGGCCGCCCGGGGCGACACCCTGGCGAAGCCCAACCCGAACGTGCCAGCCCTCCGGTCGTTTTTCCTTGCCCATTTCGACGTGGATAAGATGTTGACCTACCTGGCGGTCCTCAACTGGATGACGCCGTGGGACGACACCACGCAGAATTACTTCCTGTGGCAGCAGGTCAACGGCAACTGGAGCCTGTTGCCTTGGGACATGGACGCGATGTTCGGCGATTCGACGGTCTCGATCTTTGCGGGAGAAGTGGGCGATCGCAGCAATAATTACCGGGGCCCGAACTATTTCAAGGACAGCTTCATCAAGGCCTTCCGCGCGGAGTTGAAGGAGCGCGTTTTTCTGCTCAACAACACGCTCCTGCTCCCCGGGAACATCAGCGCGCTCGGCTATCCAACCTATAGCTCCTACGCCAGCGCGCGGCTCACCTCCGTCAATCAGCAATGCGGCCTGGGCGTTTTCACGCGCCCAACCCAGCCCGTCAACCGCTGGCCGAGCTACGGCGACACCGCAGCGTGGCCGGCCAACCTCGTGGCCTCTCCCTACAGCCACACCGCCAGCCCGCCGCCGGCGCAGGCCACCACGACCTGGGAAATACGGGCCGCCAATGGCACTTACTTGGCCCCCGTCTTCAAGCTGAACAGCGCAACCAACCTGACGACTCTCCCGATCCCTTTTGCCTCGCTCACCCTGGGCGCCACCTGTTTCTGGCGGTGCACTTATTTCGACACCAACGGCCATCCGTCCCTCGCCTCGGTCGAAACCGCCTTCGTGGCCGGCCCGCCGGATCGCCGCCGGACCTCGCGATCGCTTCCATCCAACTCCAGCCCGGCGGAGTGGAATTGCAGTTCTGCGCCCTGGCGGGCCTGGCCTATCGCGTGGAATACTCGGACTCGTTAACCCAAGGCTGTTGGACGACCTTGACGAACCTGCCCGCGCAAGCCAGCGCCCAAACCATGCTGATTGCAGACACCCCGCCCATTGCCGCCCCGGCGCGCTTTTACAGGTTGGCCACACCCTGACCGCGAAAGGCAGGATCAAGAAGGGATCCTTGCTGCGATTCCGGGGGTGTCCCAGACGAGCGCGGAAGACGCCCTTCCTTTCCGTGTATTCCGTGTGCTCCGTGGTTCTTAGAAATGGTCAGGCGAGGATTTGGGGCGCTCCCGGCCAGTTGCGCGCGGAAAAATATTGCGTAGGTTGAGGCGCTTCTCCAGAGTGGGGGGCACCTGGCGGAGAGATGGCAGAGTGGTTTAATGCGCACGCCTGGAGAGCGTGAGTGCCTAAAACGCACCGGGAGTTCGAATCTCCCTCTCTCCGCCATACTGGCCCCTGGAAATAGGGCCTGCCCCAAAAGCTCCGATCCCGGACCTTTGTCGCAGCCTTTGTCGGCACCTTTGTCGAGAAATCGCCAATCCGACAAAGGTTTCGACAAAGGCTGCGACAAAGGTGCCCTACTCGCGGGGTTTTTGGGACCGCCTCTAAATAGTCGTTGCACCTCCGCGCTGGCTGTCCCACCTTGTCTTCGCGCGAATGAGTTTCACCTCCGCCCAACAGACGGCCATTGCTGCGCGAGGCAACGTCCTGGTCGTGGCCGGCGCGGGCACAGGCAAGACGCGCACGCTGGTCGAGCGGTGCCTGAGCTGCCTGGTGTCCGAGCAACCGCCGGTGTCGCTGGAGCAAATCCTGATGGTGACCTTCACGGAGGCGGCAGCGGCTGAGATGCGGCAGCGCATCCGCGCCCGGCTGGAGGAGGAACTCCAGCGGGATCGAGACAACCCGCATTGGCAGGAGCAACTGGCCCTGTTCGAGACGGCCCGCCTGGGGACGCTCCACAGCTTCTGCCTCCAGCTCATCCGCCAGCACTTTTACGAACTGGAGCTCGACCCGCAGCTTGCCGTCCTGCCGGAGGAAGAGGCGCGGTTGCTGGCGGAGGAGACCCTGGACAAGCTCCTGCAGGAGCATTATGCCGGCCACACCAGCGCAGCGGGCGCCGTGCAGCAACTCATCCAGGCCCACGGCGGCGGCTGGGACAAACCCATCCGCAGCCTGGTCCTGCGCCTGCACCACTACACCCAAACGCTGCCCGACCCGGCTGGGTGGCTCGCCGGCCAGATAGCCCTGTTCGCCTCGACCGAACCGGCCACATGGCAGCAATGGCTCCTGGACGCGCTGGCCCAAAGCCGCGAACGCTGGCGGCCCTTGCTCGAGCGCCAGGCCCAGGAAAATGACGTTGCCGCCGGCTGCCTCGCCGCCTTCCGCCAACTCAAGGCCAACCCCTCCCGCGCCGAGGCCGCCGCGGTCCTGGACACCATCTGCGCCGCCGGGCGGGAATGCCCTCGAGGCCACAAGACCCAGTGGCTCAAGCCGCTCAAGGAGTTCCTGGCCGAAGCCCGGTTCCTGCTTTCGCTGGCCCGGACCGATGCGGGCGCCGATCCGCTGGCCGAAGATTGGAGTCGGTCCGTTCCCAGATGATCACCTTGCTCGAATTGGCCCGCGAATTCACCGCCGCCTTCACCCAGGCCAAGCGGGAATTGGGGATGGTGGATTTCCACGACCTCGAACAATACGCCCTCCGGTTGCTCTGGGACCCGCAGACCCGCCAGCCCACACGCATCGCCCGCCAATGGCGCCAGCAACTCCGCTACGTCTTTGTGGACGAATACCAGGACATCAACGCCGCCCAGGACAAGATCATCGAGGCGCTCAGCCGCGAGGGCGCCCAGGCCAACCGCTTCCTGGTGGGCGACGTCAAGCAGAGCATCTACCGCTTTCGGCTCGCCAACCCGCACATCTTCCAGGGCTACATCCAGACCTGGCACGGTGCCCAGGGACGGGCCATCCCACTGGTCGAGAACTTCCGCAGCCGCGAGAGTCTGCTGGGCTTCATCAATTCATTCTTTGCTTTGCTGATGCGGCGGGAACTGGGCGGTGTGGACTACGACGAGCGGGCCTGGTTGCGCTTCGGGGCGACCGAGGAACGCCGTGCCTTGAGCGCCGCCGCCGACCCGGCCCCCTGCGTGGAGCTGCACCTGCGCGTCAAGGGCGGCCCCAACCCCGAGGACGACGGCCTCGACGAGGAGGCCGGCGAGGCCCTGGCCCTGGTGCGCGACATGGAGGAGGCCGAGAAAGAGGCGCGCCTGGTCGCCCTGCGCGTGCGCCAACTGCAGGCCTCCCGGCACCCGGTCTGGGACGAGGCCAGCCGCGCCTTCCGGCCTGTGGCCTGGAGCGATATAGCGGTGCTGCTGCGCTCTCCGGCCAGCAAGTCCGAGAGTTACGCCAAGCAATTCGCCCGCCTGAATGTCCCGCTCCAGGTGGCCCGGGGCGGATTCTATGAGAGCACCGAGGTCTCCGACCTGTTGAGCCTGCTCCAACTGCTGGATAACCCGTTGCAGGACCTGCCCCTGCTGGCGGTGCTCCACTCCCCACTGGTGGGCCTGACGCTCGACGAATTGGCCACCATCCGCCTGGCGGTCAAAGGCCCCTTCTGGACTGCCCTGGTGTTATGGCACGAGGCGCAAAGTGTCAGGCGCCGGTCCACAGGCGGCCAGGCGCCGGAGGGCCGAGGGCCGAGGGTCGAGGACAATGGACCCCGCTCCTCCACCCTCGCCCCTCGTCCCTCGACCCTCGATGTTCGACCCTCGGCGCTGGAAACAGGCTCGGCCCAGCTCGAGTTCTCGTTGAGCGACGGGACCTTTCACAAGGTCTCGCGCTTCCTGGAGCGCTATGCGCACTGGCGGCGGCTGGCCCGCCAGGCCTCGCTGGGCCGCTGCCTGGAGGCCATCCTCACCGAGACGCATTACGCCGAGTGGCTCCTGACACAGCGGCGCGGGGAGCAGCGCCACGCCAATGTCCAGCGCCTGCTCAGCCTCGCGGTCCAGTTCGACCAATTCCAGCGCCAGGGCCTGTTCCGATTCCTGCGCTTCATCGAGGCGCAGCAACTGGCGGAGACCGAGCCCGAGGTGGCGGCGGTGAACCAGGAGAATTGCGTGCGGCTCATGAGCATCCACCAGAGCAAGGGCCTCGAGTTTCCGGTGGTGGTCGTGGCCGACCTGGGCAAGCCGTTCAACGTCTCGGACCTGCGCGCGGAGGTCATCCTGGACGAGGCCTACGGGCTGTGCCCCCGCATCAAGGCGCCGAACACCTGCAAACGCTACCCCAGCCTGCCCTATTGGCTGGCGCGGGGCCGCCAGCATCACGAAATGCTGGGCGAGGAACTGCGCCTGCTCTACGTGGCCATGACCCGCGCGCGGGACACGCTCATCCTGAGCGGCTCCATCCCGGAGGGCAAATTCAGACTCCTCCAGGAGCCGCCCACGGACCTCGATCTGCCAACCCTCGCCTCCGCTGGTTGCTACGCAGACTGGCTGTGTCGGTGGTTTGGCCAAAACCGAGGCCCGGCCAGCCCGGAGGCCAGGCGAGGAGAAAACGCCTTGATCCGCTGGGTCATCCACGACAACTCCAGCCTGCTGGAGCCCGCCGCAGCCACGCCCGATACAGCCCAGGCCCCGGCCGCCGCCGACGCGGACACGTGGGACAAGCTCCAACAACGCCTCCTTTGGGCCTATCCCTTCCTGGCCGCCACCCGCAGGCCGGCCAAGACCTCGGTGACGACGCTCCGCCGCGCCGCCGAGGCCAGAGACCAGGAGGCAGTCCCGTTTGGGGGAACGCCGCGCCTCGGATTGGCCCCCGACGAATCGCGGCCGGCAGACCGTGGGTCACCGGCGGGGCGCCAGGTCCGGGTTGCCCGCAAGCGGACCGGCCGGGCCAGCGCCACCGCCGCCGACGTGGGCAACGCCCACCATGCCTTCCTCCAACGCGTGTCCCTCGAGCGGGCTGGCAGCGCCGAAGACCTCGAACGGGAGGCGCGCCGCCTGCAGGAAACCGGCCTGTTGACGCCTGAATCCGCCGGCCTGCTCGACTTCAAGGCCCTGGCGGCCTTTTGGCAATCGGACCTCGGCCGCAACGTCCGCGCCCAGGCGGAATTCGTTCAGCGCGAACTGGCCTTCACCGCCCGCCTTTCGCCCGGAGAAATCGCCGCTCTCACCGGCGAACCCCTGGAGCCGGGGCTCGACGACGAATTCGTCGTCGTGCAGGGCGTGGCCGACCTGGCCGTGGTGCTGCCGGGCGAGATATGGCTGGTGGATTTCAAGACCGACGCGGCCGGCCGCGGCGAGCTCGCCGAGCGGGTGAGGCTCTATCGGGCCCAGCTCAGGCTCTACGCGCGCGCCTTGTCGCAAATCTACCACCGTCCCGTATCGGCCGCCTGGCTCTATTTCCTGGCCGCGCAAACCGCTGCAGCGGTCGAGTTGGGCTGAGGCTTTTCAAACTCCTTGAGGATTTGTGCGCGTCGTTGCGGAGTCATGTCACCCTCCCACTGGAGTTGGGTGGTGCGGAGTTCCTCGACCATGGCATCGAGATCGGAGGTTTTGATGCCGTCCAGATTTTCGGGGAGTCCGCCCGCCTCCTGAGCGCGCTGGAGCAGGCGCTCCCCTTGGGCGATGAGGGCGGCCAGCACGGTCTTGTGGCGCCGCCGGTCCTTCCTGGTGGGCGGATTGAGATAATGGGTGCGCCTTTCGGCTTCCCGGAACAGCGCGAGGGACGCAACCCAGCCCAATGTTTCCGTCAGCAGCCCAAGCCGTTTCTCGCGTGTGTGGAAATCCACCATGAAGTCCACAGCGTTCCATTGAGAAGCGGCGCCCGTCATGCTCATGGCGCCAAAGTAACTCCCGCCGCTTGGGAAAACAAGCGCAGGTTTCTCAGCCGCCGGACCAACTCAGTTGACCTCAGCCATTCATCTGCCTGCCATCTCGGAACGGGATTGCCAACAGACCTGACCTCCCCTTAAACTCCACAGGTCATGTCCACGGTGGCCCAGCAACTTCGGGACGGCCGGGAGGCCCGGCGTCTCACCATCCAGCAGGTGGCGGAGATCACTAAGATCCGCACCGACCATCTGCACGCCCTGGAGGAAGGCAATTTCGACATTTTCTCCGCGCCGGTCTATATCCGGGGCTTCGTGCGCTCCTGCGCGACGCTGCTCAAGCTGGACGTGCCGCAGGTCATGGCCGACCTCGACAAGGAACTGCGCCAGACGGCCAAGTTCGCCGAACCGCCGGCACTCTCGAACGAGCCGCGCGGGATGCTGGACTCCTTCATGCTCCAACTCTCGAAAGTGGATTGGCGCCGCGGCCTGCTGGCCTTGGGAGTCTTGATCCTGGCGGGGGCGCTGCTGGCAGGCTTCTTCGCCTGGCGCCATTATCAGACCACCGATCCCCTCAGCGGTCTCCAGCCGGGCACCTATCACTCGACCTCCAACGCCACCGGCGAGACCCTCCCGCTGCCGGCCCAAAGCCCGCGGCGCTGAGCACTCGTTTCCGCCTTTGTCGAGACTTGGCCGGTTCGACAGAGGGCCGTTGACAAAGTTGTAGCGCAGGTTTCCAAACCTGCCGTATCGCCGATTTCCAAATCGGCAGGGCGTCGGCATGTCGAGCGCCCCCGGTTTGCGGATGGCCTGCGGGTTTGGAAACCCGCGATACAGCAGGTTTGGGACAGTTAGTGCGAACTGCACATGGTGCAGGTGAACTTTTGGGATGGGCGGTAATCACCCACCCCTTCCATCCCCGGCGCGGAGAGCGGTTCCGGGTGGTCGAAGCCCGGCGCTACCGCGGTCAGGCCACGCTGATTCTGGAGGGGGGAGAAGGTGGCACCTTTTCCATTTTGGAGGACTGGACCGACAAGGCGGTGCCGACGAGCGCGGGGACCGCGCGCCGGCTGTCGGCGCCCGCACTGCTGGAGTTGGTGCAACTGCTGCGGCAGTTGAAGGCGTCCGGCCCGCCGGCCTCTTCGAACCAGAAAGGAGTTGACAGATGCCCTTGACCGATCCATTATCAGAACAGTTATTTAACTGTTCTGATAATCATGCCCGCTTCCATCGCCAGCCTGCGCCGCAAACGCCAGGCCTTGATCCAACGCCTGCCTCCTTTGGCCCGGCGCGTGGTTCGCGGCTCGCTCATCGAGCGATACCTGCCCTGCGGCAAGCCCGGTTGCCACTGCGCCTCCGGCCGCGGTCACGGTCCCAAATACTATTTGTCGGTCAGCTATCCCCACGGCCGTCCCCAACTCCAATACCTCTCTCAGCAGCAGCACGCCCAGGTCCAAGCCCTGATAAAAAACTTTCAGCACGTGCGCCATCTGTTGGAACAGATATGCGACATCAACCGCCAACTCTTACGCCGCCAGGAGAAGGTCTGAGCGATGCAGCCGGCGGCCTTGCGGATCGATCCCCGGCCGGTGGCGCAGGTGGTCGCCACCATGCTCCAGGCGTTCCGTCGGGCTGGCGCACCCTTGCCTCCGCCGCCTTGGGCGGCCAACGCTGCTTATGAACACCGAGTTGGTCCAGGAAACTCATCGCCAAAAACTGGCCTGCATTTACCTGCGCCAGTCGACCCTCAACCAAGTGCGCCAGCACCGGGAGAGCACCGAGCGCCAATACGCGCTCCGGGACAAGGCCCTTCAACTGGGCTGGCCGCCGGAGCGGATACTCACTCTGGACGGCGACCTGGGGATCTCGGGCAGCCAGATGGCCAACCGACCGGATTTCCAACGAGTGGTGTCGCTGGTCTCCTTACAGAAGGTGGGCGCGGTTCTCGCCCTGGAGGCCTCCCGCCTGTCGCGCTCGGATCTGGACTGGCATCGGCTAGTGGACTTGTGTGGGTGGACGGGCACGTTGCTCATCGACGAAGACGGCGCTTACAACCCCGGGGATTTCAACGACCGCTTGCTCTTGGGACTCAAGGGTACGATGTCCCAGGCCGAACTGCACTTCTTGCGCGTCCGCCTCCAGGGCGGCAAGCTCAACAAAGCGCGCAAAGGCCAACTGCGTTTTCCCCTGCCGGTGGGCTTTGTTTATGCCGAGGCCGAGGGCATCGTTTTAGACCCGGACCAGGAGGTGCAGGGCGCCGTGCGCCTGGTCTTCAGCAGCTTTGGGCAAACCGCCAGCGCTTACGGAGTGGTGCAGCATTTTGCCAAGCACCAGTTGCTCTTCCCCAAGCGCAGCTACGGTGGAGTCTGGAACGGGCAGTTGCGGTGGGGCCGCTTGAACCATGGCCGCGTCCTGAGTCTATTGCGCAACCCGGCTTACGCCGGGGCCTATGTATTCGGTCGGCGGCGAACCTGCAAAAACTTCTCGCCCACTGGCCAGATGCACAATACCGTCCGCTCTATGCCTTTGGCCGAGTGGCAAGTGAACCTGCCCAACCAACATCCGGGCTACATCCCCTGGGAGGAATATCTGGCCAACCAGCAGCGGCTGGCGCAGAACCAAACCAACGCTTGCCCTGGCGCCGCCGGTTCGGCGGCGCGCGAAGGGCCGGCGCTGCTGCAAGGTCTGCTGGTCTGTGGTCAGTGCGGGCACCGGCTCTCCCCGCGTTACGTGGGACAGGGCGGTTGCCTGGTTTGGTATGAATGCAACTGGCGGCGGCGAGAACTGGCAGGCAAAGGCTGCTGGTCGGTTCGTGGCGACCTGCTGGATGAAGCCGTCGCCCGGCGGATCTTGTCGGCGCTGGTGCCGGCGCAGGTGGAAATCGCCTTGGCTGCCGTGGCGGAGGTGGAACAGCGCGACCAGGCGTTGGAGCATCAATGGCAGCTCAGAATCCAGCGAGCCGAGTATGAAGGGCAGTTGGCCCAACGGCGCTTCGAGGAAGTTGATCCGGCCAACCGTCTGGTAGCAGCGACGCTCGAACAACGTTGGGAACACGCCTTGCAGCAACTCGAAGGGTTGCGCCAGCAATACCGGCAATATCAGGAAAAGCAAACCCCGCCCTTGTCGGCGGAGCAACAGGCCCAGGTACGATTGCTGGCCGAGGACCTGCCGCGGCTCTGGCAAGCGGCCACCACGACCGCCAAGCAGCGCAAGTGCATTTTGCGGCTGCTGCTCAAGGATATTACACTGGAAAAGCGGCCGGCAACGCACCAGGCGATCTTGCATTTGCGCTGGCAAGGAGAGGCCACCGAGGACCTCGTGGTCGAGCTGCCGCTTAACGCTGCCGACCGCTGGCGCTACACGGAGGCCCTCGTGAGCAAAGTGCGGCAACTCGCCCAGCAACAGACCGACCGCCAGATTGCCCTCACCCTGAACCAGGAAGGCCTCCGAAGCGCCAAAGGCCGAGCTTTTACCGTCAGTATGGTCGCCTGGATTCGGTGCAAGCACCACATTCCGGCCCCAGTGCTGCAACAACCCGGCGAGTTGACGGTGCAGCAACTGAGCCAAAAGTTTGCCGTTAGCCAATACGTGGTTCACTATTGGCTCAAGAACGGACTGGTGACAGCTCGAAAAGCGCAACCCGACGGCCGGATGTGGATCGCGTTGACGGCCCAACAAGAGCAGGCGTTGCGGGCTTGGGTGGCCAACTCCAAGCGGATCGCCAAATCAAAAAGCCGGCAAGCCCTAAACGAAATTGCACCAGGTGTAGTATGAAACCACCGTCGGAAACCTGCGCTACGCTGGCGCCCCTGGCGCACCGGCGCGCCGAGCGACTTTGTCAATGGCCCCGCGGTTCGACAAAGGCTG
Source organism: uncultured bacterium (assembly GCA_963749495.1). Taxonomy (GTDB): domain Bacteria; phylum Verrucomicrobiota; class Verrucomicrobiia; order Limisphaerales; family UBA8199; genus CAVQND01. The sequence goes on along the minus strand of CAVVMW010000004.1, from coordinate 252,545 downwards.
CGACAAAGGCCGCGACAAAGGTCCCCCACGCGCGGGGCTGTTGGTACAGGCTCTATTCTATGCTCACGACCGGGTTTCGCCCCGCCCGATAGCCGTAGAGCCCGTAAAAGGCGATGTAAGCAAAGGCCGCCATCGGAACCACAAAGGAGACCTGAACGCCGTAGAGGTCGGCGATCCGGCCCTGCGTGGGCGGCAGCACGGCGCCGCCCAGGATGGCCACCACCAGGAGCGAGGAGGCCTGGCTCTTGAGAGGGCCAAGCCCCTCGATGGCCAATGAGAAGATGTTGGACCACATCACCGAACAGAACAGCCCGACGCACAGGATGGCCCATTTGGCCGTTTCGCCGGCGCTGACAATGCCCGTGAGCATCAGGCCAAGGATGACGCCGCTGAAGAGCGCCAGCATCCGGTGCGGGCTGGATTCGCCCGCGAAAAAGGCGGCGAGCAGGACGGCCAGGAAGACACCGTAGCGCAGGGCATTGGGGAGGCTGCAGAGCAGCGCCGCGCGGTCCCAGCCCAGGTGCAGGGCCTTGCCCGCGGCCGGCAACAACAGGATGATCAGAAAGGCCGTCACCGGCACGGCCACCACCAGCGTGTGCTTGAGCGCCTTGCGCATATCGCTCAGGGCAAACGCGCCCATGAACCGCCCGATCATCAGCCCGCCCCAATAAAAGGCCAGGTAGCCGCTGGCGATCTCCCTGGGGACATGGCCCAGCTTCTCGGTGCCCAGGAAATTGACGATGATGCTGCCGGTGGAGATCTCCCCGCCGACGTACATGAAGATGGCGATCATCCCCAGGACCGTGTGGGGGTGCTTGAGAGCGCCAAGGCCGCGCACCGCCTGCTCTTTGTTCGTGAAATTGGGGACATGGGCAACGGTGAAAAAGAACGCCAGGAAAAGATAGGCTGCGGCGAAGCCCAGGTAGGGGATCTTGACCGAGTCGGCCCCGTGCGCCCCGGGGCGATTGAACACCGTGAAGATGAGCCAGCCGCCGATGATGGGGCCGATGGTCGTGCCGAACGAATTGAAGGCCTGGGAGAGGTTGAGCCGTGCCGAGGCCGTCCGTTCCGAGCCCAGGATGGTCACGTACGGGTTGGCGGCTATCTGCAGCATCGCCAGGCCCAGCCCGGCGATGAACAACGCGGTCAGAAAAAACGGATACGAAACCGCCATCGCCGCCGGATAGAACAAGACGCTGCCCGAGGCGCAGATGAGCAGGCCGATGATAACGCCCTTCTTGTAGCCGATGCGGTTGATCGGGTCGCCAGAGTACATCGAGATCAAAAAATAGGCCAGGCCGCCGATCGAATAGGCGCCGAAGAAGGCGAACTGGACCAGCATCGCCTGGAAGTAACTGAGTGCGAAGGCCTCCTTGAAGCGGGGGATCAGGATGTCGTTCGAGACATTCATGACGCCCCACATGAAGAAGAGGCTCGTCATGATCGCGAACGGGCCGCGATAGGCCTGGCCCTGGCCACCGGCCGCCGGCGAGGCGGCGGCGGGCTGAGCCGAGGCGCCGGACTCCGAGGTCAGCGAAGCTATCGGGTTCTCGTTTCGCAATGTTGAATTCTCAGTGGGTCGCCAGCCAGTTCCTGATGTCCAGGCGCGAGGTGAAATCCACCAGGGCCTCGCCTAACTCTCCGAGTTGCTCGAACGAGAACTGGCCGATGCGCGCCTCCCATTCGGGCTCCATGGGGCCAAACCGCTTGCGCAACATGCGCAGAAGAAGCTGGCGCTCCTGTTCACGGCCTTCCTGTCGCCCGATCTCGATGCCCTTCTCAGTCCAACTCGTCGTCAATTCCATAATACTAGCCTTCTCAGTCTCGTCGAGTACCCTAGCGGCTTCCTCCCGGAAAAGCAATGTTTCCTGCTGGGGGTGCGATTAGAAGCCTCGGCGATGGGCTTCGTGGGGTTTTGTCCCGGAGGGACATCTGACAATAGCCCGGCGTTTCAACGCCGGGCACGCCACAACAGGGACGCTCGTCCCGAAGGGACGACTGAGAGCGGACTCCCTGCTTTCAGCCGTCCCTTCGGGACGGACCTGGTCCTTGGGTCCGCTCACCCGGCGTTGAAACGCCGGGCTATTGTCGGAAGCCCCTCCGGGGCAAAAAAGGCGCCGTGGGCTGACCGACAGTTTTCATCGCACCCTCCTGCTGGTTGAGCCGCAAGCCGGCCTTGACGAAGCCTATTCCGCGGGCATCACGGCCGGTGGCCGGGCATCCTTGCCGGTGGCCCACTTGTAGTCCGGGGCGGAGACCATCTCGAAGGCCAGTTGGCCGCCGGCCAGGACCTCCTGGTGCGAGAGGTAGGTGCGATTAAAAGGCCGGCCATTGAGAGAAGCGGCATGGATGTAGGGATGCTGGGTCCCGTTGTTGTTGGCCAGGACGGTGAAGGTCTTGCCGCCAGCCAGGCTGAGGGTGGCGCGATCGAAGAGGGGGCTGCCGATGACGTAGTTGGTGTCGCCCGGGCAGACGGCATAAAGGCCGAGCGCGCTCAGGACATACCAGGCGGACATTTGGCCGGTGTCCTCATCGCCGCAGAGGCCGTCGGGTGTGGCCTGGTAGAGCATGTTCATTGCCAGGCGGATGCGGGACTGGGTCTTCCAGGGCTGGCCGACATAATCATAGAGGTAGATCATGTGATGGATCGGCTCGTTGCCATGGGCGTACTGGCCCATGTCCAGGGCAACCATCTCGGTCATCTCGTGGATGGTGCCGCGGTAAGTGCCGACCTTGAAGGTGTTGGGCGCCGTGAACACCGCGTCGAGCCGGTCGGCGAAGGCCCTGTCGCCGCCCATGAGCTTGACCAGGCCCGGGATGTCGTGGAAGACACTCCAGGTCCAGTGCCAGGAACAGCCTTCGGTGAAGGGACCGCCCCATTCGGTCGGGTCGAAGGGCTCGCACCATGAGCCGTCAGCCTTGCGGCCGCGCATGAAGCCGGTCTTGGTGTCAAAGAGGTTCTGGTAATTGAGGGCCTTGCGGTAGAACTCCTCCGCCTCGGCCTTGCGCCCGATGGCCTGGGCCAGCCGGGCCAGGCAGAAGTTGTCGTAGGCATATTCGAGTGTCTTGGCGGCCGCCTCCTCGACGCTGGGTTCGCCGCGCACGTTCGAGTAGGGGACATAGCCGAGCTTGCGGTAATACTCCGCGCCGTCGCGGCCGATCGAGCGGCAATTGCCGGGTCCCTGCGTGTTGGCGTCATGGACCATGGCGGTGACCGCCTTTTGGGCGTCGAAACCGCAAACGCCCTTGGCCCAGCCGTCGGCCAGCAACGAGAAGGCGTGGTTGCCGATCATGCACGGGCGATGGCCCGGGCTGGACCACGAGGGCAGCCAGCCGCTCTGGTCGTAGGCATTGAGAAGGCCCTGGAGAATCTCGGCGCTCACCTCGGGGAACAGCAGGTTGTAGAGCGGGTGCGCCGCGCGGAAGGTGTCCCAGAAGCCTGAGTCGGTGTAAAGCACACCCTCGTGGAGCTTGCCGTCGTAAGGGCTGAAATAGACCGGGCGGCCCTCCTGGTTCAGTTCGTAGAAGCGATGGGGATAGAGGATGCTGCGGTAGAGGGCGCAATAGAAGGTGCGCCGCTGGTCTTCAGTGCCGCCCTCGACGCGGGCGCGGTCCAGGGCCTGGTTCCATCGCTGCTCGGCCTGGCGGCGGACGGCGTCAAAATCGGCCTTGCCGATCTCGTGCTCGAGGTTGCGCAGCGCTTGCTCCGGGCTGATGAACGACGAGGCGACCCGGCAGCCGACCACACGATTGTCCGTCGTATCGAACTTCACGAAGGCGCCGGCCTGCTTGCCCTCCAGGCGGGTCTCGCCCGGCTTGACCTCGTCCGGCGACCAAACGCCGTGGGCGCTGAAGGGCCGATCGAAGATGATGACAAAGTAGTTGGCGAAATTGGCCGGCACACCGCCGTGGTTGTAACGGCTGATGCCGACGATCTTGTTTTCCGCGGGGATGACCTCGACTGCAGAGCCGCCCGGGAACGCGTCGAGCACGACATAAGCCTCCCCCGGTTCCTCGAAGGTGAAGCGGAAACTGGCGCACCGTTCGGTGGGGGTGACCTCGGCGATGGCCTTCCAGGTATCCAGGCGGACACGGTAGTAGCTGGGCTGGGCGGTTTCCTGCTCGTGCCTGAAGACCGAGGCGCGCTCGTCCTCCTTGAGGGCGAGTTTGCCCCAGACAGGCATAAGGGCGAAGACGGCGTAATCGTTGATCCATGGGCTGGGCTGGTGCGTCTGGCGGATGCCGCGAATCCTGGTCTGGCGGTATTGATAATAGAACGAGTCGCGCGCCGGCTGGGTGTAGGGCGCCCAGGTGTTCATCGGGAACGGCAACGCGATGGCCGGGTACTCGTTCCCGTGCGAAAACTGAAACTCCGAGTCCGTCCCTTGCAGCGGGCTGGCCAGAGTGACCGGCGCCGGCGCCCCCGCCAGCGCCGCGGACGCCAGGGCAGCCAGCAACAACGCAACGAGGCCAAATTCGACTCTTCCCGCCGCTCCCCCTCCGAGCAGGCCGGAATCTTTGCGGAGAATGTTAGAATTCATAATTATCCCTTCCTTGCCTCCTTCGACCACGTATCCTTCAGTGTAATAGTCCGGTTGAAGACCGGCTTGCGGGGAGCGCTGTCCTTGTCGAGGGCGAAATAGGCCAGGCGCTCGAATTGGTAACGGAGTTCAGGTTTGGCGTCGGCGAGGCTCGGCTCGGCGCAGGCGGTGATGCGCTCAAGCGAGTGCGGGTTGAGGAACTTTTTGAAATCGCCGCCGGCATCGGGGTCCGGCACAGTGAAGAGCCGGTCGTAGAGGCGGACCTCGACCTGGAGGGCCTGCGGGGCGCTAACCCAGTGGATAGTGCCCTTGACCTTTCGAGCGGCGGTCGGCCCGCCGGTCTTGCTGGCGAGGTCCGCGGTGCAGCGGAGTCGACGACCTGGCCGGAGGCATCTTTGAGGACCTCCTCGCACTTGATGATATAGGCATACTTGAGGCGCACCTCGCCGCCGGGGCGGAGCCGGAAGTACTTGGGCGGGGGCGTTTCCATGAAGTCCTCGCGCTCGATGAAGAGTTGGCGGCTGAAGGGGACCCGGCGCGTGCCGGCGGAGGGGTCTTCCGGGTTGTTGACGGCCTCGAGTTGCTCGGCCTGGCCTTCGGGGTAATTGGTGAGGACGACCCTGATCGGGCGGAGCACGGCCATGCGGCGGAGGGCCTGGCGGTTGAGGTCCTCGCGGATCGAGTGCTCGAGGACGGAGACGTCCGTCAGGGCGTTGTACTTGGTGATGCCGATGTTGTAGGCGAAGTCGCGCAGGGCCTGGGGAGTGACGCCGCGGCGGCGCAGGCCGCTGATGGTGGGCATGCGCGGGTCGTCCCAGCCGGCGACCAGACCCTCGTGGACCAGTTGCATGAGCTTGCGCTTGCTCATCACGGTGTAGCCCAGGCTCAGCCGCGCAAATTCGTACTGGTGAGGCAGCGGACGGGGCAGGCGCAGGTTCTCGAGGATCCAGTCATAGAGGGGGCGGTGGACCTCGAATTCCAGCGTGCAGATCGAGTGGGTGATGCCCTCGATATAATCGCTAAGGCAGTGGGCAAAGTCGTACATCGGGTAGATGCACCATTGGGGGCCCGTGTGGTGGTGTTCGGCGTGGCGGATGCGGTAGAGGACCGGGTCGCGCATCCAGATATTGGGCGAGCCCATGTCAATTCTCGCCCGCAACGTCCGCGCCCCGTCCGGGAACTCGCCCTGCTTCATCCGCTTGAACAGGTCGAGGTTCTGCTCGATGGAGCGATTGCGGCAGGGGCTCTCCTTTCCGGGCCGGTCCGGGGAGCCGCGATATTCGTCGGTCTGCTCCGCCGAAAGGTCGCAGACATAGGCCAGGCCCTTGCTGGTCAGTTCCAGCGCGTATTGGTAGAGCTGATCGAAATAGTCCGAGGCGTAAAAGGGCTCCAGGCCGCCCGCCGGCGCAGGGTCGTGTTGGACGACGGCGCCCAGGTAGAAGTCCTGCCTGCCATCGACGGCCTGGGTCTCGGGGGTCTTGCCCCTGGGCTTGAGCCCGAGCCGGTCGTTGGCCCAGGCGCCGACCAGCCACCGGACGTCCTCGGTTATCGAGTCCACGTACTCGACGTCCTCCTTGGCCGGGTTGGTGTCGTCCATCCGCAGATTGCAGACGCCGCCAAACTCGCGGGCGATGCCGAAGTTGAGGCAGATCGACTTGGCGTGCCCGATGTGAAGATACCCGTTGGGCTCCGGCGGAAAGCGCGTGTGGATCTGAGGGTACTTTTTCTGGGACACGTGGGCGGCAACGATGTCCCGTATGAAATCCGTCGGGCGCGATTGGGCGGCCGCCGCCTCGGTGGTCTCGGTTCCTTTTTGATTTTGTGCAGCCATGCCAGCAGCCATCAACTTACGCCGTCCGCGGCGCTGAGCGCAAATCAGATTTCGGCGAGGGGTGCGATTAAAAACTGTTGGTCAGCCCTCGGCGCCTTTTTGCCCCGAAGGGGCTTCCGACAATAGCCCGGCGTTTCAACGCCGGGTGACCGGACCCAAGGAGGAGGTCCGTCCCGAAGGGACGGCTGAAAGCCGGGAGTGTTCTCAGTCGTCCCTTCGGGACGAGGATCCCTCTTGCGGCCTCCCCGGCGTTGAAACGCCGGGCTATTGTCGGATGTCCCTCCGGGACAAAACTCCTGAGGCGCATAGCCGACGCTTTTAATGGCAATCCTCGGCCAGATGCGCCCCTTCAGCGGAGGCGCACCAATTGCGGGAAGTTCAACTCGAGGGTCTGGTAGAAAGGCGCAGGGTGCTCTATGTCCCAGCTTGGCATGGCGGAGTCCAGGGCGTCGAGGATTTCCTGGGCCTCCAGGCGTTTGGGGGGGAAGAAGCGGCAGCCGTGCTGTTTGTAGAGCTCGAGCACCTGGTTGGACGGCTGGCGCATTTGGGTGACCTCGCGGCATGTGTCGAGCCAAAATTCCTGGCGCCGCTCCAGGGCCAGATGCAGCTCCTGCTGGAACGCGTCCAGGGTCTGCCCCTGGGCCGAGGTGGGCGTCCGTTTGCGGCTGGCCACGGCGATGCGAAGCAGGTAGGCCTCCGGCTCGGCCTTCTCATGGAGGGCGGCCTCTCCGGGTGAAGACGGATTGGCGCGGTGGCGCTCGAACCAGCTAATCAAACGCGCAGCCTCCCCTTTGGTCAGCGCGGCAGCGGGCCTGTAGCCGAGTTGCCCCAGGTGACCGAGTTGCGTCTCCGTAGCTGGTTCGTCTGCCCAGTTCATAAAACGGAGCTCTAGCAAGTGGTACACCCGATTTATACCCCATATATCCCAATGTGGCAAGTCCCTTTCGCGGACCCAAAAACCCCAGGCAGGGCCCTTGACAAAGTCGCTCGGCGCGCCCGTGCGCCAGGGGCGCCAGCGTAGCGCAGGTTTCCAAACCTGCTGTATCGCGGGTTTCCAAACCCGCAGGCCGTCCGCAAACCGGGGGCGCTCGACATGCCGACGCCCTGCCGATTGGAAATCGGCGATACGGCAGGTTTGGAAACCTGCGCTACAACTTTGTCAACGGCCCTGAAACCCCAGGGCGCAGGACGGAGTTCCTCGCTGCCGCCTAAAGGCGGCGTTCCGCAGCCATCCGGAACGCCGCCTTTAGGCGGCAGGGTGGGCGCTCGAGCAAATCGCTCGCGCACCCAAAAACCCCAAATCCAGACCTTTGTCGCGGCCTTTGTCGTCACCTTTGTCGAGAAAGAGCCCAGGCGACAAAGGTTGCGACGAAGGTTGGGAGCAAGCCAGACCCGCGCGGAGCCCGGCGGCAACCGGCCTCACGCGCTCAGCGCCGGGGTGCTGCGTTCGATCATGCCCTTGGAGAGGGCGTAGCGGGTCAGGCCCGCCACGTCGTGAATATTGAGCTTGTTCATCACCTGCTGCCGGTGTTTTTCGACGGTCTTGATGCTGATGCTCAATTCGGAGGCGATCTGTTTGTTGGAAAAGCCCTCAGCAATCAACTGCAGGACCTCCGCCTCGCGGCAGGTCAACTCGCCCGTCTTCTTTGGGGATTGTCCGCTCGTGAAGGCCTCGCGGCACTGGTCGCGCAGGCGCCTGGCAATGGCCGGGCTAAAGTAGGCGTTGCCGCGCTTGACCTCGCGGATGGCCTTGAGAAGGTCGTCGGCCGCCGTTTGCTTGATGAGATAACCCGCCGCCCCGGCCTGCATCAGTTGCTCGACGCATTCATCGTCGCCATACGAAGTCAGCACCAGCACCTTGGCGGACGGCACGCTCTTGAGGATCTGCCGCGTGGCCTCCAAACCGTTCAACAGAGGCATAGCCACGTCCATGACCACGACGTCGGGCGGGGTCTTCCGGGCCAGCATCACGGCCTGGCGCCCGTTTTCCGCCTCGCCGACGACCTCGATGTCTTCCTCCGACTTGAGCAGGGCGCGCAGGCCCTGGCGCACTACGGTGTGGTCGTCCACGAGCAAAACCGATATCTTTTTCATAGGCACTGCATCGCGCCGCAATATCGCCCATAACGCGGCGATGAGAATAGGGTGAAGGCCCCACGCGCCAACGCAAGCTCAAAACCGCGCGCTCGCGTCCCTTGTGTCCCTTTCGTCGCTTTTGTCCCTTGCAACGGGCGGACCCGGCACCGCCCCCATTTGGCGGGGCACAGCAGTTTGTAGCGCAGATTTCCGAACCTGCTGTATCGCCGACTTCCAGTCGGCAGGGCGCCGAAAATCGCGGCGCCTGCGGGTTAGGAAACCCGCGATACAGCAGACTTGGAAGTCTGCGCTACGGGGCCAGTGTCGGGATACGCGCCCTTGCACCCGCCCACAAATAACGTTGCCCGGCGGGATTGCGGCGGCTAAGGTAAGTCGTGCCTGTTTGTCTGACTATTCTCGGCAGTGGTTCAGCGGGCAATTGCGCTTACATCGAGACCGAGCGCGCGCGAATCCTGGTCGATGCGGGATTCAGCCTGCGCCAGATCCGCCAGCGCCTGGCCACCATTGGCCGGGCGCCCGAGGGCCTGACGGGGGTCCTCATCACCCACGAGCATGCCGATCACATCCGCGGGCTGCCGCTGCTCACGGAAAAGCTCGGGCTGCCGGTCTATTGCAACCGCCCGACGCAGGAGGCCATCGAGTACCAACTCAAGACGCAGTTCGACTGCCGGATTTTCAGCACCGGGGCCGGCTTCGAGGTCGGGGACATCCAGGTGGAGACCTTCAGCGTCCCTCACGACGCCCAGGACCCCGTAGGCTATCTCCTGCACACCCCGGCGGGCAGACTCGGCTTTTTGACCGACCTCGGCCACACGACCAGGCTGGTCCTCGAACGCATCCGCGCGGCCAATGTCCTGCTCCTGGAGTCCAACCACGACATCCGGATGCTCCAGGACTGCCCCACCCGCCCCTGGAGCCTCAAGCAGCGCATCCTGGGCCGCCACGGGCACCTCTCCAACGACGCGGCCGCCGACGCCCTCGAAGCAATCATGTCCTCCGGCCTGCGGCATCTCTACCTGGGCCACCTCAGCCGCGAGTGCAATCGGCCCAACCTGGCCTATCGAGTCATCCAGCAACGGTTGGCCAAGATCGGCGCCTCCCATGTCCGGGTCGAACTCACCTCCCAATCGGTCCCCTGCTCTGCCCTGACCGTCCAGATCAACGGCGCCGAGGCGCCCCAGGCGCCGCCGGCGCCGCCGCCACGGCTTGCGGAATCTCCGGTCCAGGCCCATTTGCCGATTTAGTCGCTGATGTGTACCCGGCGTATGACACAACGCGCGTTGAGCAGTCGTCTCCCTCTCCCCATCGGATGGGGAGAGGGCCGGGGTGAGGGGTCTGCTCATGTGTCCCGTCCCACTTCCCACTGAGTCACTTGTTCCACGCCCAACCCATAGTCGCCTTTGATTGGCCCGAGCTGGAGCCCTACCGCACGATGCGGCGCCAGCACGACCACCGCCAGCAGGGCCTCTTCGTGGCTGAAGGTGAGAAACTGGTCCGCCGCCTCCTGGAGAGCCGCTTCACCGTCGTCTCCGTGCTGCTGCCGGAAAAATGGCTGCGGGACCTGGCGCCGTTCCTCCAGGCCCGGCCCGAGGACATCAGCGTTTTCGTTGCGGAAAAGAAGCTGCTGGAGACGCTGACGGGCTTTTCGATGTACCAGGGATTGCTGGCGGTGGGGCGAGTGCCGCCGCCGCTCTCGTTGGAGAGGATCCTGGCGCAAGCAGCCAAACCACGCCTCCTTGCGGCCGCGGACGGGCTGTCGAGCGCGGAGAACCTCGGGGCCTTGGTCCGCAATTGTGCCGCCTTCAACGTGCAGGCCCTCATCGCGGGCGAGACGTGCGTCAGCCCCTACTTGCGCCGCGCAGTCCGCGGGTCCATGGGCGCCATCTTTCACCTGCCCGTCCTGGAGACCAAGAGCCTGGCCGGGACGCTGACCCAATTGCGGCAACACGGCGTTCGGGGCATCGCGGCCCATCCGCACGCGCGCGCCCGCCCTTTGTGCCAAGCCGATTTCTCCGGGGACTGCTGCCTGGTGTTCGGCAGCGAAGGCTACGGGCTCTCTGGCGCGGTGCTGGCAGCCTGCCAGGATGCCGCAACCATCCCCATGCCGCCCACGGTGGATTCCCTCAATGTGGGCAGCGCCGCAGCGGTCTTCTTCTACGAAGCAAATCGGCAACGCCTGCGTCGCGGGGCGCAGGGGTCCAACGAATGCGGGAGTTGAACGGTTGACCCTGGAGACGGCAGTTGAATAGCCGCCAAAAGGCGCAAAAAACGCAAAAAGAAACACTTGCACTCGCCACGATGCTCACCAAAGCGGAGGCGGACCCCTTGAACGCAAGTCCTTCACGTTTTGCGACCTTTGCGCCTTTTCGCGGCTGAACTGCTCTTTTTTAGGCGGAACGGATCGCCTCAAGGGCGAGGCCCCGCGAAGATCCGATTCACACAATGAAAACGCAGGCTCGATTCGGTGCCCGCGCGGCGGTCGAAGAGTTGCGGCAAAAACGGTTTGGAAAAAAAACCGGGCGGGAAACGTTTTTTTACCTGATCAGTGCCCTAACGGCTGACCCCTCCATTGGGTGCCGGACAAAAAAGTAACCTCCCTTGAAGAGCCCAGGGCAGGCGTTGTTTCTTCGCTTGCGTGATTGTATCTATGCGGATGCAACCGCGACGACATGGGGCTACCCCAATGCCGGCCAATCTCCCCCGGGATCGCTGGGCGGCTTTGTTTTCCGCGTATTCCGCGTATTCCGCGGTTGCCCTCAGTTGCCATAGCCGTGTCGGCCCCGCTCCGCTGCGATGCGCTCAATTTGGATGGTAAATAAGATTGGTTTTCATGGCCGGTGAGGCTAGCAAACCTCCGAAGAAGAATGAACCGCGGAATACGTGCCAGCGGCGGAGTGATATTCCCGGAAAACCGCTGGTTTGAAATTCCCTTCTTCTTCCCTGGTCTTTTCTTCCGGCTATTCTCCTGAGAGCTCTTCTTGCTTCTTCGCCTTGGTTCTTCTTCGGGCCGATTGTTTTGTTTTGATCCGCTCGGCGGCTGTGTTGCTGTTGGGGCGCGATGAGCCCAAAGTCCAAGCGACGTAAGTGCCAGTGTTGCAACGCGTTTTTCTTCCCGGATTACCGGAACCGGAAGCATCAACGCTACTGCGAAAAACCGGATTGCCGCCGGGCCAGCAAGCTCGCCAGCCAGCGGCGCTGGTATCGCCAACCCAAAAATCTTTCGCACTTTCGGCAGGGCGAAGGCACCGACCGGGTGCGGGCTTGGCGCAAGGCTCATCCAGGGTATTGGAAGCGGAAAACCCCTGCGTCTGAAGGCACTCAACCAATTGAGGCAGAAGCGGTTAACCCCGAGCAGACATCTCGTAACGTACCGAGACCTCTGCCCCGTACGTTACAAGATTTCTGCCTGGCACAGGAGCCCGCGTTTATCGGACTGCTCTCGATGTTTGCGGGCAGTACGTTACAAGATGACATCCAGCCTTTGATCCGCCGCCTGATAGAACAGGGTTGCATCATTCTGGGGCGGGTGCTTCCAGAGCAACGCAACGAAAAACCATGTTCTGATTATGATCATCAAACGTCTCCTCCGACCCAATCGGCTCCGTGAGGTCCCCAGCAGTTTTAGCTGGGTGGACCACCGGTTGATTCGTCACCACCATCTGAAAACCTGCAACCACCGGGCCTGGGCTCTCTACCTGTTCCTGGTCACTGTCGGCAACGCCCAAGGCCTGAGTTACTACTCCGAGGCGGCCCTGGGGCGGCAGCTCAAGCTGGATCCGTTGGAACTGGCCTCAGCGCGTCAGCAATTGGAGCGGGCCGGGCTCATCGCCTATCAAAAACCTCTCTACCAGGTGCTGGCCCTGCCGGAGGTCTCCTCCGAGCCGGTGGCCCCGGACGCACCTCGCAGCGAGCAAGCTCAGTGCGTGGGCGACATCCTGCGCCGGGCCTTGGCGGGAGGTCGGCCATGATCGATTACCCCACCTTCTGCCAGCTTCGAGTGCTCTTGGATGAAAAGCATCTCACTGCCGCCCAGGTTGCGGTGGAACTTCAACTGGACCCCAAAACCGTCGCCAAGTGGGCGGAGCAGACCAGCTATCACCAACGCCGAGGCGGCAAACGCCCCAGTAAGCTCGACGCGTTCAAGGGCCGGATTGTTGGCCTGCTGGAACGTCATCCTTACAGCGCTCAGCAAATCCTCCAGGAACTCAAACCCCAGGGCTACGCTGGCGGTTACAGCATCCTCAAGGAGTTTGTCCGCCTGGTGCGCCCGATGCGCAAACCCGCCTTCCTGATGCTGGAGTTTGCCCCGGGGGAATGCGCGCAGGTCAATTGGGGCAGCTTCGGCTCCGTCACCGTCGGCTCTACCAGACGGCGCTTGAGCTTCTTCGTGATGGTCCTGTGCTTCAGCCGCCTCATCTATGTGGAGTTTACCCTCTCCGAAGGCATGGAACAGTTCCTCTCCTGCCACCGCCATGCCTTCGAGTTCTTCGGGGGCATCCCCGCTAAAGTCATGATCAATAATCTCAAGGTCGGGGTGCTCGAACATCCGCTGGGCGCTGCGGCCCGTTTCAACCCGCGCTACCTGGACTTCGCCGCCCACCATGGCTTCGTCCCCGTCGCCTGCCAGGTCAAAAAGGCGAACGAAAAAGGGCGCGTGGAAAATGGCGTGGGCTACGTCAAAAAGAACTTCCTGAGCGGTTTGCAGATCCCCTCCTTCGAGGCCGTCAATCCCGCCGCCCGGCAGTGGCAGGATACCGTGGCCAACGTGCGTATCCACGGCGAGACCCACGTCAAACCCCTGGAACGGTTTGCTCAGGAAAAGCCCCTGCTCAAAGCCCTGCCGCTCCGTCCTTATGACTGCGGAGTCGTCCGGCCCACCAGCGCCAACAGTTGTTGCCGCGTCGTTTTTGAGACCAATCGCTACACCGTGCCTCACCTCTATGCCTCCCAGCAACTGAGCCTCAAAATCTATCCTGACCAAGTGCTCTGCTATCACCACGAAAAGCTGATCGCTACCCACCTGCGCGGCTACGACCGCCGCCAGGACATCCGCAACCCCAACCATATCCAGGAACTCCTGACGCAGCGTCACCGCGCCCGCAACCAAACCTGCCTGCAAGCGTTCCTGAGCCTGGGACCGCAGGCCGAACTCTACGGCCGTAAACTCCGGGAAAAACGCTTCAACGCTCCCCATCACATCCAAAAGATCGTCGCGTTGAGCCAACTCTACGGCCCCGATAAAGTGGCCCGCGCCCTCCAGGACGCCCTGACCTTCGATGCGTACGGCTGCGAATACATCGCCAACCTGTTGGAACAACGCGAGCGCCACGCCGTGGCGCCCTCGCCCTTGCACCTGACCCGCCGGCAGGACCTCTTGGAACTGGACCTGCCCCCGGCCGACTTGAGTCCCTATGACCCCAACCCGCCCTCTCCCCAACCATGAACCCCTCCCTCCTGGCTCAGCAACTCGACTACCTCAAACTGCCTTTCCTGAAGGCGCAATACGACAACCTGGCCCAGCAGGCTGCCCGGCAGCCCTGGACTCACGCCGAATACCTGGCCCGGCTCATCAACGGCCAATACCAGCAGCGCCGGGAGCGCGCCGTGGCCCTGCACGTGAAGGCCGCGCGCTTTCCGGTCATCAAGACCCTCGAACAGTTCCAGTGGGATTGGCTTAAGAAAATCAATCGGCTCCAGGTGCAGAACCTCTTTCGCCTGCAGTTCCTGGAACAGAACGCCAACGCCATCTTCCTGGGCAACGTTGGCTTGGGCAAGACCCACTTGGCCACCGCCCTCGGCTACGCGGCCTGTCTGGAGGGCCACTCGGTTCTCTTTGCCAACGCCATCAATGTCATCAACCAACTCAGCGCCGCCCAGAAAAGCAGCCGCCTCAAAAGTGAACTCCGCAAATACCTCCGTCCCCGGCTGTTGATCTTGGATGAGATCGGCTACCTGCCCATCAACCAGCATGGCGCCGACCTGCTCTTCCAGGTTATCAGCCAGCGCTACGAGCGCGGTTCCATCGTGGTGACTACCAACAAACCCTTCAAACAGTGGGCCAGCATCTTCAACAATGACGCCACGCTGGCCTCCGCCGTCCTGGATCGGCTCCTCCATCACGCCGAGACGGTCGTCGTCGAAGGCACCAGCTTTCGCATGAAAGACCAAATCCAAACGTGATCCGGTTCTCCACTATCAGTTCCGTCGCAAAACCGGCAGCAGAAGCTGCCGGTTGTTTGCTTTTCGACCCTCCGCCCGCTCAGATTTTGGAACCGGCGCTTTTCATCCGCGTTCCCGCCGCCGCTGACAATACGCGGAATACGCGGAAATGAACAGGTCTAATGGTTACTATTTTGTCCCGCGCCCCCCTCCATTTGTCCTTCTTTATCCGTGTTGACGACCGCAAATCTTGGGCTAAACTAGTCTCTAACTAGTTTATTTATGCCCACAAGCTCCAACCGTTCCCGCCGCTCCCGCGCCTTTGTCGGCACGTTTCAGGCAAAGACGCATTTTTCCCAACTCCTTGAGCGCGTCGCCAAAGGCGAGGAAATCACTATCACCAAGCACGACCGGCCCGTCGCGCGCCTGGTTCCCGCCGAACGCCCCTCACGGGAACACGTCGCCACGCTCTTCCGCCAGATGGATGCCTTGCGCCAGAGTCTGCCCAAGTCGAAGGACAAAACCAGCCTCAAAGACCTGATCAACCACGGGAGGCGGTTCTGATGGCCTACGTCATTGATCCATCCGAAAAAGGGGTCAAAAGGGGTCAGTTAACGAAAAGAAAAGGGGTCAGTTAACGAGAATGATTCCGCTGAAAAAACCCCTGTTTTTGAACGTGAGTGAAGATACACGAAAAGTGTCGAGAATTCTTACGCGCTAATCTGGTCTGTACGCGATTTTAATGATGAAGGGATGCATCCGAGAGGGTCTTTTTCACTGTCTCTTTTTGATCAGCGGGGGTTTTTCAGCAGAATCCATGCTATGGGCCGACCCCTTCACGCCCACGCATGTCGCGTCCCTGCTCGAGCGCCAAAGCAAGAAGCCCGAGAAAAGTGAAGAAACTTTGTTCTGACGCCGGTAGGACTCTCCAAGTGGCCCCGCCCCTTCGAACCTTTCAGGCAGGTGTCACCGGTCGAAATCCCCGCAAGCCGAACTCACGCTCGCAACCGCGGCTTTGGCTCCGTCCTGATGGCTTTCAAAGGGGGGAGGCCATTCGCGCCATCCGGGCGCTGAACCGCCGGCGAACGCAAGCTGGAAGAAGGCTCCAGATCAAGGTAGCCGACGGTGGGACGGGACTGCGTCGATCCGCTCAGCAGTGGGCGCAGCTTGGCTCGGTAGATGGGAAGCTCGGCCCAAGCATCCAGAGATGCCTCAGCGTGATGCTTGGGGCCTGTCGGCCTGCCAGGCGGAACGCACGCTTGTGCCGCGTGACACCGACCATGGGGTTGTGGGGGCTGGCGGCGCAATCGCGCGGCTTGCCGGTGGGGCGGATCCCTTGCGTGCGCTGTTTGAACGGTGCTACCAAAGCCAGGGATGGCTTGCCGTGGATCGTGTTGTAACCGACCATTAAAGCTTCAGTCATCGCCCAGGCGTAGTCGCCAACGACAAAGCGGGCGATCCCCGCGTCGCAATAGTCGGTGAGCAGCGAGTGGGTGGCATCCACGGGCTTGCACTCGATGAAGATCCCGTCCTGCGAGCGTTTGACGTTAGGACGATCTGTGAGGAAGGCCACCATGTCTGGTTTCTTGCTCGTCTTCTTCCCGTCGAAGTTTCGCACCTCGGGTCTTGTGATGCTCGAAAAGATTTCGCTAGTAAATCCGTTAACCTCTCCGGAATCCAGAAGGTGGTCCTCCAGAATTTCATGCAAGTAGGTCGTGAAATCGGTTTCTTTGGCCGTTTTCGGATCAAAGGGCCGCGGGGGTTTGGTGTGCAGAATTCCCCATGCTGCGGTGATCGCGCCTTCAAGGGTTAAAAAGATCGAAATAGAGAGGGGCGGATGGGGCAGCGAAAACCTCCGCTCCCTGTCAGCCGCCCAATCGGTCAAAAGTCCAAATCCCATTCGCCTACTCCTCAAATGGCCCCATGCCCTCGCGCAGAATCCGCGCCGCACACAGGCGGGCGCGGGATGCTGTCCAGTAACGCGCGTGATTGAGGATCCCGACGAAGCAGGTCCGGGGCTTATTTGTCTCAATCAGCGCCATACTCGCTCCGCTCCGACTGGCTAGATGGAGGGTTTCCCGTACTATGTTATGCTCGACATCCAGAGCGAGTTCTCGTTCATTGCTGACGCCCACGACCGAGAATGGACAATCTTGCGTCAAGGCACGGATTGCGACTAGATCCACGGAAACCGTTTGCCCGAGGCGCTTGAAAAATGGGCGCAAGGCCCCCTCCATGCGCACGCAGAATTCTCGGCGTTGTTTTAGGGTGGGCGGCGCACTCGCCTGTGACCGTATTGACTTGAAGGGTAGCTCCATGTTCAGCGTGTCCCGTATGACCTCCATATCACGCGGCTTGAGGTGAAAGAGCTCGGCAAAAAAGGCATCTATGTCGGGGAATACGCTCAAGTCCTCCGCGAGGAGGCGGTCGCTGAGCTTCTGCGCTGCGGACCTCTCGTCGGGAGATAGCTTCTCCCACGGGATAATCGGAAAGCGCTCAAGGTCCTCTTTGTAAAACTGCCTCCGCTCGGCCCCGAGTTTTGGGCTCGTGAGTAGCGCGTAATGCATCCACAAGTCCGAGTGCGTTAAAAGCTGAACGTACCGCACGAGCGCGTCGCCGTCCGGATGCCCGGAAGCAGAGAAGCCATGAAAACTCTCGTTGAATACAACATCTTGCGACGCCAGCCACGCCCTCCCTTCCTGGCGCGCAAGGCGGACAAATCCCTTGACCAGAACGAGGGGGTGCCTATACAAATCCCGCTCGCGGGGGAAACAGGCTGTCGGGCGTTGGAATTCCTTCAGTTCTTCTGGGCGAACGAGAAACCGGAACTGCTTCGGGTCACTCACGTCGGGGAGCCCTCGGAGGTGCGTTGCGTCTGCTTGCTTCTGTTTGGGCTTGATCTGATAACCCGTGCCAAACCGCAAGGCGAGGTTCTCCTCCCAGTACTTCTGCAAAGGCACTCCACCACTCTGTTTCACCTTTCGCACCACCTCAACGTCCAGTGCGGTGCCTAGGGCCAGGGCCTTCCATAACCAGGGCTCGTCGAAGGTCTGCTCGACGCTAACTTCCTCCATGGACTTGGAATCCACGCGTATCTCGCCGCGGTCATTCAAGGCCTGGTCTGCATGGACTGTTATCCAGCGCACCGAATGGTCGGGCTTGGGAACTCTGTTGCGAGCGAAGAACAGCAGGAAAGGTTGCTGCATCCCAGGCCAAACGTTGGTGTCGGAAAGGTTTGAGCAGTTCAGCATCCCCGTTACGGCCACTGCCTGGAAGATGGCATCCCGTGCTCGCTGGCCGATGTCCCCCTGCTTGAACAGAAGCCGTGCGGGGAGCACGAAGGCGATGCGCCCCCCTGACTCGGCCCATTGCGTTGCCCGCCAGATGAACGGTAAGTCCGGCACGCTATCCGGGTTCTCGAAGCCTTTGGAAAGGTCAGTTAGGTTCCGTTCAACCAGCGCCTCACGTCCTATGCCATGAAAGGTGGCCGCGAGCTCCTTCTGGGACTTATCGAGGCTCGTCCAAGGGGGGTTGCCAATGACCAGTTGGTACTTCCCTCTATGGCCTTTCACCATTCTTGTGTCGAGGCTGCCAGCCACCGGGCCTTTCGGCGCATCGTTGTCGCCGCGGCAGTTGAAAAGCACCCTGTTGCGGAGGTTTTTAAAGCGTAGCGCGGCGGGCGGCGTTGGCTTGGGATCAAGTTCGATGGCCGTGAGGTAAAGGCTAAGGGCGGCGAGACGTAGAGCGGATTCGCTAATGTCGAAACCGCGCAACTGTTTATTAAGAATGGCGCGAATGGCCGGCCGATCGGGCCGCCGACCGGTGGCTTTCCACCGCTCGCGGCAAAGGCGGCGAAATGAGAGCACCAGGAAGACGCCGGCTCCACAGGCCGGATCCAGGACATGTGCTTTGCCTGCGCTACGCATGCCGTCGAAGGCGTCGTCCACGAGATAGTCCGCGATGCGGCGAGGGGTGTAGTGAACGCTGGTTTCTCCCGCCTCGTCCGGGGCCCACTTCCAAACGAATCCCTCGTACACCTGACTCAGCAAACCCACCGGCACGTGGGCGAAATCGAACGTGCTCCAGTCCATTGCCAGCCGTTGCTGGTGCCCGCCGCCGGCGGGCTCCTCGTTCCGAAGAATGGCACGCAGGTCCTTAAACACCTGACTGCGAGGCGGAGCCACCTTCTGAAACCATGCAAGGCTGCCAGAGTCAGATAGTGGGAGGCAGTCGCCATTAAAAGTGGAATCCAGCCACCTGCAGGTGTGTGTAGCCTGTGTGGCGTCAGCGAAGCACTCGTCCAGCCGACTTGCCCCCGGAGCGATGTCATTGAGATTGCCCGTCGTGATAACGCCACGGTCACTGAGGAAACGGAGAAAGAGCGCCCGCCCCACGAGCGACAGCACGTCGTTTCGTTCCATGGCGGTATTTTCCGTGACAATGCTGTTGGCGACTCCTGTCAACAGCTTGAACATCTCCTCGTAAACGTAGTCCGCATGCTCAGGAGCACCCTCGGCTTCGTATTCACCCAGTGCCATCCGCGCGAATAGGCTTCGTGTCCCGGGGGTCCCTTGGCGGAACTCCCTCCAATGGTCTGCCCGTGAATCGAGGCTGACTGGGATCACGCGGACCAAGCCCGGCTCGACCAGGGCTAGAAAGGCACGCTCGCCCCGACTGCCAAGCGCACGCCGCAAACGACTCAACTCGAGGCGCCGCTCTTTCGGATCTGCCGAAAGCAGTGTGCTGGTGATGAAGTAAAGCAACGGACGGTCGCGGCTCTCCGCCACCCCGTCCGGAACGTCTTTGCTCTCAAGGCCGGCGCGCCCGGGGCACAGGTCAAGATAGTTGATCAGTTCCGGCTGAGGTCCGCTACGGAACAGCTTTATGCCTTGGGATGGTACCCACACGCCAGAAGCTCGGGCGGAATTCCTGACGATTCGTCCTGCGGGCTCGATAAGGTCCTTAGTCTTGTGCCGCGCATGACTCTTGAGAAGGATTTTCGGGTTGAAACGCAATACAGGCCATTTTGGGGCCATCAAGCTTTCCGGTTTCTATCGTGGCCACTCGCCTTTGGCCGAACAGGTGCCAAGCTCTTCGGCGCGTTCCACCAGGGGCTCTTGCATTTTGGGCACACACGCGGCTCGCCACGGCCACCCCGTGGGACCCACTGGTGACCACATCGCTCGCAACGGTAACCGGGCAGTTGCACCATCGGCATACGCTCTGTTATATTATTATAGTTATATTCCGTCAAGTATATTACTTCGAGGTCGTTTAGGCAGGCTAGTTCTCTTGCCACCGTAAAGGCCGTTGTTCAAAGCCCGCGCAACTTGCGCGGAGCTACGGTTCATCGCTTCGTAGCCAACAAAAAGGGGTCAAATAGCGGTCGGTAAAAACTGTTGACACAAGAGCCGGGTTGTGGCGTGCTTTCCACATGCCGCGCAAGCTGCGCATCCAATCTCTGCTACGGACCGTTCTTCCGAGGTTGTCACGTGTGTCACGGCTCGCCAAACCGCGCCGGTCCTCAGGAAAGCCCTGAATTCACGGGCTTGTAACGGGTGTAACGGCTCTGGAAGGCACTCCAGGCCGCCAGGGAATCGCCAGGCCCTCCGGCAGGGTGCGGCCGAGACCCTGCCCGGGTTACCCGGACTGCGGTCTGCGTCACGTCCACAACTGGCGGTCGAGGGTGCGGTACTACATGTTCAGTTCTCAGTATCGGCAAGTCGTCCGTCTCGGGGGCCTGGCCCCCGCCACCAAGGGGACCAGTGTCACCCTCCTGTCCTACCACTGCGCCGACCAGATGACCTGGGAGGCCAACACCGCCGGGCTCCTGGCCCACGCCGGCGTGGTCAACACGTACGACTTCCACCTTCGCCGGCTTTATTTGTCCCTCTACATGCCATCGGGAGCCTTCGACAACCGCCAGTACGCCTGCGAAAACGCGTCCCGGCTCCAGGCGGCCTGCATCGGCAGCGGCACTCACGCCACCTTTTCTTGCCTTGCCAGCTCGCCCTTGGTCAGCAACATTGTCTTCCAGTTGAACAGCGCGACGCCAACCGCAAGACCGGGCAAAGGCCGGACGATGGCTGCCGCCGCCGCCTGCTGCCTGCTGGCCGGCGCCGCCTGGGCGGCCCCGCAGGCCTTCCGACCAGGGGAGATCTGGCCCGACGACCGCGGCCGGCACATCCAGGCCCATGGCGGAGGCATTCTCAAGCTGGATGACACCTATTATTGGTTCGGCGAGGACCGCTCGCAGGAAAACGATCGGAGCCGCCGTTATGCCAGTTGCTATTCCTCCAAGGACCTGGCGCACTGGACGTTCCGCAACCAGGTCGTCAATATGGCGGCCCCCGAGGGCCTGAACCTGGGTCGGGGCTGGGTTCTCGAGCGCCCCAAGGTGTTTTTTAACCCCAAGACCAGGCAATTCGTCCTCTACGCCCACCTGGACGATGCCGGCTACAAGCTGGCGCGAGTGGCCGTGGCGACCTGCGGCACGGTTGATGGCACTTACGCCTATCTGAAGAGCTTCCGTCCGCTGGGGCATGAGAGCCGGGACATCGGCCAATTCATCGATGACGACGGGACGGCCTACTTGATCTTCGAGGACCGGCCTTTCGGTTTCCGCATCGCGCGGCTCTCGGAGGATTTCCTTGGCGTCGAGAAGCAGATGTGCCTGATTTCCGCCCACCTGGAAGGCGGGGCAGTGGTGCATTACGGCGCGCTCTACTATGCCATTGGCTCCGCGTTGACGGGCTGGCAGGCGAACCCCAACAAGTACGCCACAGCCGCTTCGCTGGAGGGGCCCTGGTCCGAATTCAAAGACATTGCCCCGCCCGAGACCAACACCTACGGCTCGCAATCCACGATGATGCTCAAGGTGGCCGGGACAAAGGGGACCACGGTGATCTTCATGGCGGACCTCTGGAAGCCGCGCGCGCAGTGGGATTCCCGTTACCTGTGGATGCCGCTGGAGATCGGCCAGGGCAGGTTGTGGCTGCCCCAGCCCAGGGAGTGGACCCTCGATGTCCGCACAGGCGAAGCGGCGATGAGCAAGTAAGGGGGGTAGATTTTCGTTTTGACTCCGGGGCGCGCCGGGGTATGCTGGGCGCCCTTGTTCAGGAGAAAAGAACTTATGGCAAAATTGACGGTTAAAGATTTGGACGTTCGGGGCAAGCGGGTGTTTGTGCGGGTGGACTTCAATGTGCCGCTTGAGGAGAAAGAGGGGCAGATGGTCATCACCGACGCCACGCGGATCGTGGAGACGCTGCCGACGCTCCGGTTACTGAGCGAGCGGGGCGGCAAACTGATCCTGGCCTCGCACCTGGGCCGGCCCAAAGGGAGGCGCGAGCCAACGATGTCGCTGCGGCCCGTGGCGGCCAAGCTCCAGGAATTGTTGGGGCGCCCGGTGGGCTTCGTGGACGACTGCACCGGGCCGACGGTCGAGCAGGCGGTCAACGCGATGAAACCGGGCGAGGTGTTGCTGCTGGAGAACGTGCGGTTCTACAAGGAAGAAGAGGCGAACGACCCCGGGTTTGCCGGGCGGCTGGCCGCGGTGGCAGACGTGTACGTGAACGACGCCTTCGGCTCAGCCCATCGCGCGCATGCCTCGACCGAAGGGGTGGCACGAGTGGTGTCGCAGCGGGGCGGTCCGTGCGCGGCGGGCCTGCTGATGGAGCGCGAACTCAAGTTCCTGGGCGAGGAATTGGAGAACCCGGCGCGCCCGTTCGTCGTCATCCTGGGCGGGGCCAAGGTCTCGGACAAGATTCTGGTCATCGATCGGCTCCTGGACAAGGCCGAGGTGATCCTCATCGGCGGGGCGATGGCCTATACCTTTCGCCTGGCGCAAGGGTTCAAAACGGGCAAGTCGCTCGTGGAGCCGGACAAGACCGAGGTGGCCAAGGCGGCCCTGGCCAAGGCGGTGCAGCGCAAGGTCAAGTTCCTGCTGCCGGTCGACAACGTCGTGGCGGTCCCGGTCAAGAGCGGCACATTGGACAAGAAGGGCAAGCCGGTGATTGAATACCAGGACGTGCGCACCAACAAGGAGATGAATTGCCCCGACAATGCCGCCGGACTGGACATCGGCCCCAAGACGGTCAAGGCCTATTCCGATGAAGTCGCCAAGGCGAGGACCATCCTGTGGAACGGGCCGATGGGGCTCTTCGAGGACAAACGCTTCGCCGAGGGGACCAACGCCGTGGCCCGGGCGGTGGCGGACGCCACGCAGAAACACGGCGCCAAGAGCATCATCGGCGGGGGCGACAGCGTCAAGGCCCTCAACAAGGCCAAGCTGGGCGACAAGGTCACGTTCATGAGCACCGGCGGGGGCGCCAGCCTCGAGTTCCTCGAGGGCCGCGTCCTGCCCGGCGTGGCGGCGTTGAGCGACAAGTAACCGGGCGCGCAGAAGAGAACACGCAGAATACCAACCCAGAAATGGCTGCCATGGATAAAGAACGCAAACTCATCATCGCCGGGAACTGGAAGATGCACAAGACGGTGGCCGAGGCGCTGGACCTGGTGCGCGGGCTCAAGCTGGAGCTGAGCAACGTCAAAGAGGTGGACATCGTCGTCTGCCCGCCGTTTACGGCATTGTGCGAGGTCTCCAAGGCGATGCTGGATTCGAACCTCCGCCTCGGGGCGCAGAACATGAGCCAGAACAACGTGGGGGCCTGCACCGGCGAGATTGCGGCGATAATGCTCAAGGAATTCTCGGTGCGCTACGTCATCCTGGGCCATTCGGAGCGGCGCCAGCACCAGAAGGAGCCGGACGCGCTGATAGCGAAGAAGGCGCTGGCGGCCCACGCGGCGTCCCTCAAACCGATTGTCTGCGTGGGCGAGACCCTCTCGCAGCGCGAGGCGGGCCAGAACCGAGTCGGTGCTGGAGACCCAGGTGCGGGGCAGCCTGGCCGGGCTGAGCGGCGACCAGATGGAGGAGACCCTCATCGCCTACGAGCCGGTTTGGGCCATCGGCACCGGCAAGACGGCCACGACCGCCCAGGCCCAGGAGGCCCACGCCTTCATCCGGGGGCTTTTGGGGGAGATCTTCGACGAAACAGTTGCCCGGCGCGTCCGCATTCAATATGGTGGGAGCGTGAAACCGTCCAACGCGCGCGAGTTGATGAGCCAGCCGGACGTGGATGGAGCGCTGGTGGGCGGGGCCTCGCTTGAGGTCCGCAGCTTTGCGGATATAGTGAGAAACTCGATTTGAGCCAGGAAAACGATATGGTGTTCATAATTGGACTTTTGACGCTGGTAATGATTCTGAACTGCTTCGTGCTGATCTTCCTGGTGCTGCTGCAGTTGCCCAAGAAAGATGCGGGCGCGGGCCTGGCGTTTGGCGGGGCCGCCACCGACGCCCTGTTCGGCGCCGGCTCCGGAAACGTGCTGACGAAGATCACGAAGTACCTGGCCGGGAGCTTCTTTTTCCTGTCGGTGTTGATCGCGCTGCTCCGGGGCTACCATTATGGCAAGGGCACCTCGACCTTCCGCAATCTGCTCGCATCGCCCGGCTCCAGGCCGCCCGCCACTGCCCCGGCCGCACACACGACCCCCGTGCAGCCTGGCCCTGCGCCCGGAGCCGGCTCGAACCTGCTCATGAGCGCACCCTCCTCCGGTTCGAACCTGCTATTGACCGTGCCGTCCGCCGAAGCGACGAACCTCCCCGCCAAACCGGCCCCGGCGCCGGCCCCGGCGCCCGCTACCAACAAGCCGGCGGCGCCCTCGACGCCGAAGTAAGCCTAAATCGGAACAACCCACATTGGCACACCCATGCGGGTTTTGGACCTTTGTCGCGGCCTTTGTCGAATGCGCCATTTCTCGACGAAGGAGGCGACAAAGGCTGCGACAAAGGTTGTGCCAAAGTTGCGTGGTTCGATTTAGTCTGACCTGTCGGACAAGTCCGACAGGTCCGACCGGCCGGACAAACGCCCCTCAAACGGCCGGCGGCTCTTTGCCGTGCTTGATCGCGGGCCAGAATTCGTGCCAATAAAACGGGCGGCTGAACTCGCCGTAATGGCACTTCTTGCAGTCCCCGGCGTCCAGCGGGCGGTAGGTGAAGTCAACGGTCTTGTCTCCTTCGCGCTGCCGGACATGGAGGCTGCCCGGGCCGTGGCAGCTTTCGCAGCCGACATCCACCAGCTTGTCGCCGGCGAACTGGCGGCGGTAGCCGGACGCGCTGCCAAAGCCGGTGGTGTGGCAGACGATGCACTTGGGGTCGGCGTCCGCCTGGCGGTCGCGCAGCGTGGCGAAGGCGCGGGCGTGGCCGGATTTGGCCCATAGAGCGCCGGTGGTCTTATGGCATTCCACGCAACGGGGGGTGCCCACGAACGTGGCGATGCTCTTTATGCCCGGCACCATGTCGGCGGTGGCGTTGGCGGGGTCGTCCACATCCAGACGGGCGCGGCGCACTTCCTGGCGATAGCTCTGCGCCAGGGCGCAGAACGAGGCATCCTGCTCGATCTGGTCGTGGAGCAGGCGGATCTCATTGGCCGCAACGCGCAGGGGAGCGCCGCGGCGCACTTGGAGCCGCAGGATGCCCAAGGCGCGCGATTCGTTGGTGACGAAATAGATGAGGCTGCGGTTTTCGCGTTTGAGCTCCTGGGCCGGCTGGCTGACCTTGCCGCCCAGGATGACCTGGATTTCATAAAACTGCTCCGCCAGCCGCGCCAGCGTGGCTTCGTCCGTGAAGGCCAGCAGGACGATCAAGTCCGCCTTGGGCCGCACCTCGGCCAGCCACCGCACCAGTGTCGATTCCATGTCGTCCACCACCAGCCCCGCCCCGAGGTCATCCCCCAACCCGCGCGGGTCCAGCACGCCAATGAGGGCCACGCGCAAGCCATTGCGCTGGACGACCCGGTAGGGCTCGAAGATCGGTTTGCGGCTCGCCTTGTCCAGCAGGTTGGCGCTCAGGATCGGCACGGGAGAGGATGCCTTGAGTTGGCGCAGTTGCGCTGCGCTGAGCTGCGCCTCGCGCTGGCCGGCGTTGAGCGCGTCGAACTTCATGGCCGCAAAGGCGCGCAGCATGTAGCGATACTGGATCACGTCATAGTCCTCGTGCCCGCTGATCGCGTCGCCGATGTTGACCCGAATTGCGCCCGGCGGCGCCTCGGCGTCGAGCACCGTCTTGAGCCGCGTGAGCCCCCCAAACTGGCCGGTGAAACAGCCGCAGGGTCGAGCCGCCCCCGGGTGTCGCACGTGAAGTAGAGCGGCACCTCAGTGACCGGGGGCGCGGGGGAACGGCCGCAACCGCACAGGATAACGGCCGCCGCCGCCGCGAGGCAAAGCGTCAGAGCGTGGCGAGGGGGGGTGGGGCGCATCTCGTGAATACCACCATGCGAGCCAGGGGGTGAGGGCGCGTGCCCGTCGCCCAGGAATTCATCCCGGAGGGATGACAGATGGTAGCCGGGGGTCGAAGCGCAGCGAGACCCCCGGTTTGGCGGCAGTGTGGGTCTGCATCCCGGAGGGATGCCAGAAGGCCGCCTGCTCCATGTGTGCAGCCTTCTGGCACCCCGTTCCGGGGTGCAGGCCCCTTTCGGCCACAAAGCGGGGGTCGCGGCAACGCCGCGACCCCCGGCGACCATCTGGCAACCCTCCGGGTTGCCCCGAGCCTCCGCTGGGGCTCGGCTCCGAGCCGCTGCTCCTGGCTGGAGGTGGGGGTACTGGCGAGAAGCGCCCGCGGGCGCGACTCCGCGCGGCGGGGATGCGCGGTCGGAGTCGCGAACCGTCTGGAGTGCGCGGCATTCCCGCGCTTTGGCGTTCGAAGGCCGGGTGACGTTGGTTCGCAAAGCGGCGGAATACGCCGCACTCCAGACGCTTCGCGAGACAGGGACGCGCAGGAGCGCGCGATAGCGTTGCGGGCTCTGCGGCGGTTCATGGGAGGCCTGGCCGCGCTCAGTACACCACCGCATAAGTGAAGACGTTGACATTGACGCGGACGGGGTTGCTGATTTCATTGCCGCCGCAGCAGCAGCAGCCGATGGCGTGCTCGACATCGTTGAGGCCCTCCTTGGAATAGACCATGACCAGCCGTCCGTTGAGTTCGAGACCCTCGAGCGACACCAGCCTGCCGTGCTTGTCGGTCAGGCGGGGGATTTGGTGGACGATCGAGAAGATAGCGTGGTTCATCGGGATCTTCTTGAGCGGGTTCTCCGGGAAGCAGACTCGGAGCTCCTGGCGAAAGGACCGGTCCCACTTCTCATCCGAGCAGCCGGGGCTGGCCAGGAGGAAGCCGCCTTGAGTGAGGAATTTGCGGAGCTGGCCTCGCTCTTTTTCGGAGAGAGCAAAGCTCTCATTGCCCGACATGACGCAAAAGGGGAAGTCGAACAGCGTCTCGGTATCCAGGCGCACGGGGCAGAATTTCCGGTTGACGCGCAGGCAGGTCTGGTCGGCCACGTCGGTCAGGAAGCGATCGGCAAAACAGACCGAGCTGCGGTTGCCCGCGTAGATCAGGTTGCCGCATTGGAGCAAGGTCGGGTCCGAGCGGCCGGGGGGCTGGTAGCTGTAGCCGGCCCCGCAGGCCGAGCCGGCGCAAAGGCACAGAAAGAGGGCGGATGAAATCCAAAGCCTGGCGGTCTTAGACCAGTCAGACCAGTCAGACCAGTCAGACGAGTCAGACTGGTCGGACGAGTCGGACGAGTTGGTTGGCCGCAGGGATGCCCTAATCGCTTTCATTCCTTTTTCCTCGTGGTGATCGTCTTAAAGTAGCTGTCCACCAGGTCGCTGTATTCCTCGATGAGTGCCTCCGGGGAGACGGCGCCGGACTGGCGGTTGACGGGGTTGAGGTTTTTGACCACGTCGGCCGTCTGGGCGTCGGTGGCGGCGTGGGTGTCGGAGGGGGCGGCCAGGCCCTTGCCCAGGCGGCTGGACTGGCGGGCGGTGGCGCTGCCGCGCTGGGCGTGGGTTTCGTTGCCCATCACGTCAGCGATGGAGTCATCGAGCACGGCGTAGCCTGACGAGCCGGTCTGGCCCTGGCCTTGGGCCATGCCCTGTCCGCGGGCGCGTCCCAGGTTCTGCCCGCCTTTGCGGCTGCGGGCCATCTGGGAGAAATTGTTGCCCGGTTTCATGCCCCGCTGCAGGGTCAAATAGCCGTCCAACTCCTCGCACGAGGGGCAGTTGCCCCCCTGCGCCTCGGTGAACAATTTGTCCATCTCGCCCCGCAGGCGCTCGGCCAGGCGGAACGAGCGGTCGCCGTTGCCGGCCAGCATCTGGCCGGTGGCCTGGCGCGCCAGCGGCCCCAGCCGCAGTTCGTTGATCTTGTCCGCCAGGTCATGCCCGCTCTGGGCGGCTTTGGGGAAGAGCTTGGCGGCGGCTTTGGCGTCCTCCCGCAGCTTCTGTTCGACCTGGTCGAGGGCCTCGCCGACTTGTTTTTCGGTTGCGGCCAGTTCCTTGAGGGCCAACTGGTCCTCGCGGTCGAGTTGGCCGGCGCGGTTGTAGGCCTGGGTCTGGGCGGCCAGTTCTTTCTGGGCGCGGTAGAGGTCCTCGAACTGGTTGAAGTCCTTTTGCAACTCCTGCATCTGGCCCATCTCCTGGAGTGTCTCGGACATCCTTTTGGCCCCGGCCTCTTCGACCCCGCCCAGCCGGGCCACCTGGTCGTCGGAGGCCCTCTTCAAATCGCTGAGCATGGCGGGCGTCACCTGGCGGGCGCCGCCGGGGGGCATGCTGCGCTGGGCAACGTCTCGCGCGGCGTCGTTGTTGGCGCCGGTGCTCTGGCGGACCTGCCCGGCCTCCTGGCGCAGCAGGTCCTGCAACTCCCGCTCGACATCGTAGAGCGGGTTATCGCGCACGAAATGGTCCATGCGCTCCGCCTGTTGATTGAGCTTCTGGTTGAGTTCGTTCTGCCGGGCCAACAACTGGTCGAGCCGAGCGGGCAACTCGTCCCGTTCTTTGGGCCCGGCCTTGGCTGTCTGCTCTTGGAGTTGCTGGAATTGGCCGCCGAGCTTCTTTTGGTCGTCTGCCAGTTCTTGCAGGTCCTCCATGAGCGCCGCGTACTTGGCCTCCGTATCGGACAGGTCGGTCTGCTCGCGCAGCAGGTTGTTGTAGTCCTCGACGCTGATGACCGAGAGCCGGAGGGTCTGGCTGCGGGCCAGGTGGGGCTGGGGCGCATTGTCCACCGCCTCGGCAAACAACGAGATGATGTCCCCGGCCTTCACGCCCAGTTGCTGCAGATCGAAGTCCATCGTCTCATGGCTGTCGCGCACAATGCCCTCATAAGAAACCGCCTTGGGGGCGGGATAGACGCCATTGACCCCGCGGTGGATTCGCACGCTGCGCAGGCCGTAGTCGTCGTTCGCCTCGATGTGTGCCTGGAATTTGAAATCCAGGGCGACAAAGGCGTCGTGGGCCGGTTCGGTGATGCGGACCTCCGGCGGCAGGTCGTGGGTGACGGTGAGGGCCCCTTCCAAATCGGCCTGGGAGGGCAGGCCCGCCACATCGAGGATGCTGAAGCGCAACCGGCAGGAATCGGCGGCGGTAAAGGCGCCGGCAACCTCGTTTTCAGCCGAGCGGGCCAGGGCGATGCGTTGCGGGGGCTGCTCGGCGGCGCACAACTGGAGCAGCCCCTCGCGCAACGGGCGATTGGATTGGAGCCGGAAGCGCACCTGGCTGCCCTCCAGCGCTTGCACGGCCTTGAAGGCATAAGGCTGTTCGTCGGGCTTCAAACCGGTATAGGCCGGCGGGGTCACTTGGACCAAGGCCCGTTCCAACTGCGGCGTGAGGATGACCCCCAGGCGGACCTGCTTGGAAACGCTGGTGCGGTCTTTGGTGTGGGCGAAGGCCAGCAGGTCGGCGCGCACGTTGTCCACCAATTGGTGGAAGCCGGCGGCGCCTTTGTCGAACATCGCAACGGTGAGAGTCCGCTCTGGATGGCCGGGCGGGAAGGTGCTCAGGAAGACCTCCCGGGGCTGGTGCCCGGCGGCCTTGACCTTGACGACGATGCCCTTGCCATAAAGGACGTTGGTGCCGGCACGGCCGGGCTCGACGATTTCCAGCCGGGTGAAGGAGTACGGGGGATGGTCGCCGTAAGGATCGGCGAAGCGGGCCACCTCGACGGCCGTGACCCGGAAGAATGCGGCCAGGAGCGCGGCAAAACCCAAGAGCGCCCAGGCGGCCCGCTTGAGGTGGCGGCGCAGCTCGCCGGTCCAGGCGAGCCGTTCCAGCGGGGTGCCCTTCAATTGGGCGGCGTAGCCCTCGACCGCCTGGCGGGCCAGGTCGCGCGTGAGGGCGCTCAACGCGGGGTCGGTGACCTGGACCTGGAGCTGGAGGAGGTTGATCAGGCTCGAGCCCAGGGCCGGCGCGCGGCCCTCCAGAAAGCGCGCAATGCGCTCGAGGCGGTTGCGGCGCACAAAGGCGACGCGCCAGGCCGCGATGGCCAGGGCGGCCGCCCCGCCGAGCAGCGCCAGCACCAGGCCCAGCCGCCACCCGGCGCTCAAGTGCAGCGCCACGTCCGCCACGAAGGCCGCCAGCACCAGGGCGCAGCCATACTTGAGGCTGCGCAGGAGCAGTCGTCCCCCGGCCTCCTTCTGGTGCCGCCGATCAGCGGCCGCCAGACGTTCCACAACCTCTTGCCTCTGGTTCAGCATAGGCCCCACCTGCGTCGTAAAAACCAGTCCAAACCCAATAATAGACCCGCCAGGTAGAAAACCCAAGCCTGATTCCACACGGGGCAAAGGTGCGCCTGCGGGGCGGCCTCGTTCTCCTCGGCGCTCAATTCCTTGATCAGCCGCGCCAACTGGCCCGCCTCGACCAGGCTGCCGCCGCTGCTCTCGCACAATCGCCTCAACCCCACGACGTCCGTGGCCACCTCGGTCTCCTCGAGGTTCTCGTTGAACACGATGAACCGCGATTCCTGCAATGTGCCGTCGGGAAACTTCGCCACCGCCCGGTAGCGCCCGACCCGTTCGGGCAGGAACTCCGCGCCTCGCCGGCCCCCTTGGGCCGTCGCAGGCATCATATTGACCCGCCCCACCTCCGCCTCGCCCAGGTAAAGCGTGAGCGGCACCGCCGCCACCTTTGGGTCCGCCTGGCGCATCGTCACATGGAAATACACCTTTTCGCCCAGGAGGATGTTCGCCGAGTTGGGGCGAAACGAGAATTGGCGGCTGGGAATGAAATCGCGTCCCGCCAACAGCCAGAGAATCATCTGGTCCCAGAACCGGTCAAAGGGGGTGTTGAGGCCGTCGGCCTTGGAGTTGAGGCCCCAGCGCCAGAAGCCCTCGACGCCGACGCTGACGACCTGGCCGGTGCCGTAGCGGCGGTGTACCACGGCCGGCGCCGCCGCGCCGTCCTCGCGGTCGGCCGCCAGGGCCAGGGTCGAGGTCAGCGGCTTGGTCACCGCCGCCTTGCGCCCGCTCAGCAGGTCGGGCAGCGTTTCCAGCCCGGCCGCGCCCTCGCCCAGGGCGCGAAAGGCCCCGAGGTTCCGGCCCTCGGCGGTGGCGTCCAGGCGCACCCGCGCCCCGGCCTTGTCGCCCCAGAGGACCGGTTCGAGTTCGCCGGCCGCCGCGGGATTCACGAAGGCGCTGCCCCGGCCAAAGATGACCGTCCCGCTGCAATCGCGGGCGTAACGGTCCAGGAGCACTACCTGGGCGGGGGTGAGGACCCGGTCCACCATCCGGCCCAGGAAGATGACATCGTAGTGGCTGAACTGTTCGAGGGTCTGCGGCACGCGCAAGGGTCCCGCCAACTCGGTCTTGCGCAACGCCCGCACCCGGTCCCGGCTGTAGCGAATGAGCGCGTCCACGTCGAACTTGTCGTTGCGCATCAACGAGCGCTGCAGGAAGGTGGTGTCCCAGTACGGATCGCCCTCGATGACCAGGACGTGGATCTGTTGATCGATGACATTGAGGTAGGTGATGGCGCTGTTGTTGGCGGTGTCCACCTCGTTGTCGAGCGGGGGCACGCGCACCTCGTATTCGTACTGGCCGACCTGGTTTTCGGCCACCTCGAACTCGACCGGCAGTTCCTGCAGTTCCTCGGCGTTGACGCGTTTGGTCTGGACCACTTGGCCCTGGCGGAGCAGTTGCACGGTGAGGTCTTCGAACTCGCAGCCGATCAGGCGCAGCGCCGCCGCTATCCGCGCGTTCTGTTTCACGTAACAATAGGGCTGGAATGCCGTGATGCGCACCGAGACGTCCCGGACTTTTCCCTGTTTGCCCAGGGGCACGGCATAGATGGGCACCTGCCGGGCGCGGGCGGCGGCGCCCGTGCGGGCCGGGTTGACCAGTTCGAAATCGTGACCGTCGGTGAGCAGGATGAGGGCATTTGGCTCCTCGCTGCCGGCGGGGGTGTTGAGCATAGTGAGCACTGACGAGTTCAGGCGCGTGGTCGGCCCTTTGGGCGTGAGGTCGAGGATGGACTTGACCACCGGCTGGGCATCAGGGCCGAACTCGAAGAAGCGCAAGCGCGGGTTTTCGGGGACGCCGTTGCGCCCCACCAACCCGGCGTTGAGGAGGGCGTTCTTGGCCGCATCGAGCCGGGTGGCGCGCTCGGCGTCCCGTTGCTTCATGCTCAGCGAGGTGTCCAGGCCGATCAAGGTAACGCGCTCCCGGGATGGCGGGGGCAGCAACTCCCGCCTCGAGGGCTGGAGCAGGAGCGCCAGCACCAGCGCCAGTCCCGCCGCCCGGAAGAGGAGCAGGCTCCACCTGCGCCAGGCCCCGAGAGTGCCCCCCACCTTGAAATAGATGCGGGCGCTCAGGACGAGCAACACCGCCGCCAGCAGCGCCACCAACGGCCCCGGAAGGATCGGGTCCAGGACCAGCCCGCCCTCGGTCTGGGCCAGGGCGCTCAAGGGCGCCAGAGCCAATGCCAGAGCGAGCGCCCCCCACCGGGCAGACTGGCCGGACCAGGTGCGATTAAGACTGTCGGCCAGCCCACCATGCCTTTTTGCCCCGAAGGGGCTTCCGACAATAGCCCGGCGTTTCAACGCCGGGTGAGCGGACCCAAGGAGCAGGTCCGTCCCGAAGGGACGGCTGAAAGCAAGGAGTGTTCTCAGTCGTCCCTTCGGGACGAGGGTCCCTTTTGTGGCCTCCCCGGCGTTGAAACGCCGGGCTATTGTCAGATGTCCCTCCGGGACAAAACTCCCGAGGCGCATGCCCGATGCTTTTAGTCGCAGCCGGTCAGACCGGTCAGACCGGTCGGACTGGTCTGACGAGCAGAGGAGGGTGCGAGATCCAGATTTCATGCCCTGGCCCTCGTTCTGAGGAAAAACTGGAACCCGCTTTCCAGGACCAGAAACCCCACAGCGCCCAGGATGAACCAGTGGAAGATGGGTTTGCCCTTGGCCAATTCCTCGAAGTCCTCCGCGCCCGCCACGAAGTGGGCCTCGTGCTCGGCGGCGAAGTCCCTGGGGAGCGCGTCTTTATCGATCGGGCGCAGGTCCGCCTCGTCGGGGCTGGTGTTGATGCCGAAGGCATAGAGCGGGCGCGGGGCGCCCAAGGTGTAAAAGCCGAGTTGATTGGGGGTGAAAGAGACAGCGTAGCGCTCGCCGGTGAGTTGGCGGCGGACCGTGACCGGGGCGCCGGAAGGGGCCCGGAAGTCCAGGTTGCGCATCTCGCTGCGCCAGACCTCGGTGTGGAGGGTCTCGCCGATGGTGTAGGAGGCCGGGGGCGGTTCGTCGGCCGAGAGGGCCTTGACCAGGTCCTGGACCCAGGCGGGAAAGAGCCGCTGGCGGGCGAGGTTGCTGGAGAGTTCGCCGGCGGAGAAATTGAGCAGGAGCATCGTGCCCAGGCCGTGATGGAGGGCGGCCACGGCGGGGGATTCCTCGCCATAGGCCAGCAGGACCGAGCCGGCGCCGGTGGCGCTGGCCTGGTAATAGTCATAGAACTCGAGCAGGGCCAGGTTCTGCCGCGCCGGGCCCTGGAAGAGCTTGAGGTAGCGCGACTTGAAGTCGCCGCGCACGACCTGTTGGGCGCCGCTGACCACGTTGGTGGCGCTGCGCCGTTTGGACAGGCGCATCGGCATCGTGTTTGGGCCAATCCCCTTTTCCAGCGCCGCCAGGTTCTCGGCGTCTGCGCGGCCGTCCAGGAAATAGACCAGCCCGCCGCCCTCAAAAAGGAACTTGGCCGTGGCGGCGCAGGCCGCGGCGTTCAGGCGGTTCAACTCCGTGAAAAAGACCTTCCGCACCCCGGCCAGGCGGCTGGGCGTCAGTTCGCTCGACCCGATGATGCGGGGCAGCAGCGAGCCCGCCTCGTTCTCGAATGGATTGAGGGCCGTCTTGAGGAAATAAGCCCCGCTCTTGGAGTCGCCCGCGCCGTCCGTCACGATCAGCACCTCCTCCTTCTCCTGCACCGGGAGCGCCAGGCAGAAATGGTTGTCGTACTCCAGCGCGTCGGGCGGCAGCGTCACCTCGCACAAGTGCATCCCCGGCCCGCCCGCAGACACCGGCACCGAGACCTTCGCCTCCGACCACGGCTCAATGACAACCTCCTGATCGAAGCTCAACCGCTTGTCAATCGTCACCGTCACCCGCCCCGCAAAACTCTCCCCGCTGAAGTTCCCCACTGTCGCCTCGAGCATGACCGTGTCCCCGGCCAGGACATGCGCCTGCGACACCCGCGCGCCCAGGATCGCCCGGTTGTCCCGGTGTACCGGGCCGACGTCCACGAAAAACAGCCGCACCGCCGGTGGCAGGGCCGTGAAGTTCGCGTTCGCCCAGTTCTTCCGTTGGAAATCCGACAAGTAATAGACCTCCGGCCGCCCCGCCGCCTTGGCCACCAGCCGCGCCGCCAGCCCGGTGGCCAGGTTCACGTCCGCCCGGCCCAGGCCCGGCCCCAGCCGGCCCAAAAAGCGCTTGGCCTCACCGAAGTCCCTCGAAAAATCCGCGAAACAGGTCGTTGGGCTTGTGTCCATCAACAGCACGTTGACGGCGTCCTGGGCGCCGAGCGACTCGATGAGCTTGAGCGCCTCGTGGGCGGCCCGCTCCCTGGAGGTGGGTCCGTCTCCCCGGTGCTCCATGCTCACCGAGTGGTCCACCACAATCAGCACCCGCCGCGCCTCCCGGCCCGCCGGGTCCCCAAACCGCCTCAGCACCGGCCGCAAAAAGGCCAGCAGCAGCAGCGCCAAAAACGCCGTCCGCAGCAGCAGCAGAATCCAGTGCCGCCACCGGTAGAGCCGCGAACGCTGCGACATCGTCTGCTTGATCAGCTCGATCGACGGAAACCGCAAAAAGCGCGGAAAGCTCTTGTTCAGCAAATGAATCACCAGCGGCAGCGCCAGGGCCGCCACCAGGACACTAAACAAGGCTGAGCTGGCGAAGGTCATGCGGGGGAAGGGCCGTTGGGGCCTGGAGTTTCGCAAGTGACGAATGACGAATGACGAATGACGAATGACGAGAAACCTGAGATTTGAAATCTGCAATCCATATCAACGCCAATATTCAGCCTGAAAACGTCCGAATCCAGTCTGGCGCACGCGTTTTGAACATTCGACTTTCGGGTTTTGAGATTCGGATTTCGGCGTCCGCCAAATTCCGCCTTCGTCATTCGTCATTCGTCATTCGTCATTCCTTGAGCCCTTGCCTCATACGCTCCTTCCGAAGAAGTTTCGCCCCCTGAACCCGAGGTAGGCCTCGATGGCCTGGAGGTAGGGGTTTTCGGTATTGA
This sequence comes from uncultured bacterium, assembly GCA_963749495.1. Taxonomy (GTDB): domain Bacteria; phylum Verrucomicrobiota; class Verrucomicrobiia; order Limisphaerales; family UBA8199; genus CAVQND01. The sequence continues at coordinate 217,329 of CAVVMW010000004.1, read as the reverse complement.
CAATGGCATGGTTGAGGCCGCGGTTGTTGGCCTCGGCGGCGAGTTGGTCCAGGCGCGCCTGCACGCCGGCACGGTAGGCGGCGCGGATCTCGTCCAACTCGACCTGGACCTCCTCCCGCGTCTCCAAGTCCTGGAAGCGCGCCGCCTGGGCCGGGGGCAGGCTCAGCTCATCGGGGTCCAGCACGTGCAGCAACAGGATCTCGAACTTCCGGTGCTGGAACCGGCCCAGGGCATCGAGGAAACCGGGCAGGTCCGTCCAGAAATCCGAGAGGATGACCAGGCGCCCGCGTTTCTTGAACAGGGAATCGCACTCCTGGAGGGCGGGGGCGATGCCCGTGGTCGAGGCGGGCTCGACGCGCTCCAGTTCGGTCACCAGGTTGTGCAGGTGGCGGCGCGTGCCGCCCGGGGCCAAAAACCGGTTTAGCGTGTCGGAAAACATCACCAGCGCCGCCTTGTCGCCCTGGTGGAGCATCAGGTAGGCCAGGGCCGCCGCTATCTTGGCCGCCACCAGGTACTTCGACTGCCGCCCCGCCCCCGCGTAGCTCATCGAGGCGCTCACGTCCAGCAGCAGGTACACTACCATGTCTGTCTCCGCCTCGTACTGGCGCACGAAGAGCCGCCGCGTCCGCCCGTAGGCCCGCCAATCGATCCGGTTCATCTCGTCGCCCGGCACGTAGTCCTTGTAATCGGTGAACTCCACCGACGAGCCCCGGTAGGGCGACTTGTGTTTGCCGATGAAATAGCCCTCGACCGTCGCGCGGGCAAAGACCAGGAGGTTCTTGAACCGCTCCAACTCCTCCGGCAGCAGCAGCGAGTGGCGGCTGGCCACCGGAGGCTGTCGCGGGTAGAGCCGCGCCATCGCCGCGGGCACGCGCGAACCGGGCGGGATGCGAGGCGGCGCTGGAATCCGCGGCGGCGGCGGGATTCTCGGAGGCGGCGGCAGCGGCACTCCCGCGCCCCACGTCCCGCTCCGCCCCCCGATTGCCGGCGGTTTGCGCAAAGGATCGTTCATTGCGGCTCAATACGCCAGTTCCCTCACCTGCTCGATGACATTTTTGACGATGTCACGCGATTTCTTGCCGGCGCCGGTGGCCCGGTAGTTGGTGATGACCCGGTGCTGGAGGACGTGCACGGCCACCTGGCGCACGTCGGCAGTCTCGGGAGTGATCTTGCCGTCCAGCAGGGCCAGCGCCTTGGCGCCCAGGATCAGGTACTGCGAGGCGCGCGGGCCTGCCCCCCATTCCACGAAGTCCCGCGCCACTTGCAGGCCGTCGGGGCTGCCCGGGCGCGTGGCGGCGGACAGTGAGACCGCGTAATCGACCACGTGATCGGACACGGGCGCAGCCAGCACCAACCGCTGCACCCGGAGCAGGTCCTCGGCGGCGACCGTCGGCTCGAGCGCCGGCAACTCCCGCAACGTCGTCCGTTTCACCACCTCCGTCTCCTCCGCCTTGGCCGGGTAATCCAGGTAAAGCGAGAACATGAACCGGTCCAGTTGCGCCTCCGGCAAGGGATAGGTCCCTTCCTGCTCGATCGGATTTTGGGTCGCCACCACCAGGAAGGGGTCGGGCAGCGGACGCGATTGGCCGCCCACGGTGACCTTGTGTTCCTGCATCGCCTCGAGCAAGGCCGCCTGGGTCTTGGGCGGCGTCCGGTTGATCTCGTCGGCCAGGATCAGGTTGGCGAAGACGGGGCCCGGCTTGTATTCATATTCGAGCCGCCGCTCGCGTTCCTGGAGGACCTCCGAGCCGATGATGTCCGCCGGCATCAGGTCCGGCGTGAATTGGATGCGCTTGAAGCTCAACTGGAGGATCTCCGAGAGCGCCCGCACGATGAGCGTCTTGGCCAGGCCCGGCACTCCCACCAGCAGGCAATGCCCCCGCGCGAACAGGCTCACCAGCAACAACTTCACCACCTGGTCCTGGCCCACGATCACCCGCCCCAACTCCGCCGTGATCCGGCCATAGAGTTGGCTGACCTCCTGGGGTGAAATGTCGTTCATCGCGTTGATCCGGTTTGGCGCCTTCCCGCAATAATGCTTTGACCACACCAACCCCGTTTCGTTCTGAGATAAACACCGCGCCCGGCCATGAGTGGCGCGAGCGCGAGCGCCGGCGGAGTGTCAAGGGAAGCTGACGCCCTCAGCCCCCGGACCGAGGGAGCGCCGCCTGGGATTCGCATCCGGCCATAGTGCGATGCATCGTGTCTCGGCACAGATCAATGCCGCCGGGCCATGCGACGCAACCGAATTCAGGGTTTCAAGAATTCTTAGCCGAGGATTTGGGTGCCGCCTACGAGGCTTGACGCCGCCGGGCTGAGCATCCTGTTGGCCGAGTTGGAGGCCGATTGCCCGCGTGGTGCGCCGATTTCGGCGGCAAGGTCCGCGTGGAGCATCAGTGGGCCGCCCGCCGAGTGTGCTTTTCTCAGCGCAAGCTCTCAACGTCGATGATGTGGAGTTCGCGCGCCAGGTGCTCCGGCCACGAGGTCACGACCCAGGCGCCGAATCGGTTCACGTGGCAGGGCTGGAGTTGCGAGTCCAAACAGCGGGGAGACAAGTACTGGAAAGCCGACCCGCCGGGCAGCGTGATCCAATTCGAGGTGGCGGGCCAAGCCATCCTGCTCATGGACTGGCACTTCCGCGGTCCGATGGGCCAGGCGAGCGTCCGCGTGGACGACCAACCGCCCGTGCTGCGGGAAGGATGGTTTGACCAGACCTGGGGCGGCTACCGCCAGACGACGATCGCGGCGCCAGTCTGTTTTTCATTAACCAAACCGCCCAATCCTGCTATATTCCGCCAGTGCCCGACGTATTCACAAAGCGAAAGCGCAGCCAGGTTATGGCCGCCATCCGCTCCCGCGGCAACAGGGACACCGAACTAAAGCTCGCGGCCATTCTGCGCGCCGCCCGCGTCACCGGCTGGCGACGGCATCAGCCCCTGGCAGGCCGCCCCGATTTCGTATTCCGGCGCGACCGGCTTGCCATCTTCGTTGACGGCTGCTTCTGGCACGGGTGCCCTAAACACGGCCGCAATCCCGGCAGCAACACCTGGTACTGGGCGCCGAAGTTGGCCCGCAACAAGACGCGGGATAGGGCTGTAGCAACCGCACTCCGCAGGGCGGGTCGGACTGTGCTACGCTTCTGGGAGCACGACCTGCAAAACCCAACCGCCATTGTCTCCAAAATCAAGCAGGCACTCGCAAGAAGTCCACTCTCGCAAACCGAAGGCCGTGCTGGTAAAGTCACCTCAAAGAAATGAGCTTTTCAGCAGTTGAACTTTGCGCCGGGGGGGGAGGCCAAGCCCTCGGGCTCGAGATGGCCGGATTCCACCACGAAGCCTTGGTGGAATACGAGCCCAACTTCTGCACAACGCTGCGAAAGAACCGCCCGCACTGGAACACCTACCAAGAGGACATCCGCGTCTTCCCCGCCGAGAAGTTCACCGGCATAGACCTCCTCGCGGGCGGTGTTCCATGCCCCCCTTTCAGCATCGCTGGAAAGCAACTCGGTGCCGACGATGAACGCGACATGTTCCCCGCGGCCATATCAATAGTCGAAAGGGTGAAGCCAAGGGCCGTTCTTTTCGAAAACGTTCCAGGCCTCGCCTCAGCAAGGTTTGAACACTACCGGCGTGACCTTCTGGCCAAACTCTCCAGACTGGGGTACCAGCCCGAATGGAAGGTCCTCCAGGCATTCGACTATGGCGTCCCCCAACTCCGTCCCCGCTTCCTCCTGGTAGCCCTCCAGCCCCGTGATGCGGAGTTTCTCGAGTCGGCCGGAGCCCACCGGCCCCTACCGGAGTGTGGGCGAGACGCTCGTGGACCTCATGGGCGCAAATGGGTGGCCCGGCGCTGAAGCCTGGGCGCGGCGCGCCGAAGGCATCGCACCCACCATCGTCGGCGGCTCCAAGAAACACGGAGGCCCAGATCTCGGCCCCACACGGGCTCGCAAACAGTGGCGTGAGTTCCGTGTTGACGGCCTGGGTATCGCTGACGCTGCTCCCGATGAGAACTTCCCTGAAGAAGGTTTCCCGAGGCTGACTGTTAGAATGGTCGCTCGCATCCAAAGCTTCCCGGACGAGTGGGACTTCGTCGGTGGCAAGACCATCGCTTATCGCCAGGTGGGAAACGCCTTTCCACCCCTCGTGGCCAAAGCTGTCGGGTTAGCGATAAGACGGGCGCTCACCCGCCAAAGAAACCAATTGAGCGGCGAACGCCTCGCCATCCAAGCCCGGTTGTTCGACGGGCCACGGAAGGCCAAGACGAACAGACCGCCAATTTAGCCCCCAACACCACCAATGCCACAAAATAGTCCTGCGTTGATAACTGCCGCCCGTGTGCAGTTCCACCGCGCGCTTCTCAAAGGAATCCTTACCTTAGACCGGGAAGGCGTCCCCAACATTGCCGACCGCGACAGCGAAGCAAGCATCGCCTTCGCGAAAGGCATCGTCCACCAGATCGGCAACGCACTCACGCAGATCAAGGAGGCGGGCCAAACATCCGGCAAGAAATTCGAGCAGGCGGTCGCCGACTTCCTGCGCGCCACCTTCCTCAAGCTCGCCCATCTGCGGCCAGGCGATTGGGAAATCCGCGACCGCAGATCCAGCGCCTCAGTTGAAATTTCCAACTTCGAGCAGTACGAGCACCTCGCCAAGCTCATGGCCATAATCGAGTCCGACCCCGAAGTCAGCGCCGCCCTCGGCTCAGACTACCTTATTACTCCCGACGTCATCGTCCTCCGCCGCCCCGAATCAGAGGACAGGCTCAACGGCCCCCTCAATGTCGCCGACGAGGCATTCGCCAGGCTCACGCCACTCCGGCGACTAAACCGCCCGAATGTTCGCACGAGACTCAGAGGCAAGGAGATCGAACATGAAATACTCCTCCTGCACGCCAGCGTCTCCTGCAAGTGGACACTCCGCAGTGACAGGGCACAGAACGCCCGCTCCGAAGCCCTCAATCTTATCCGCAACCGCAAAGGCCGCGTGCCCCATATAGTCGCCATCACAGCCGAACCGCTCCCGTCGCGCCTCGCGTCGCTCGCGCTCGGAACGAGCGATCTCGACTGCGTTTACCACATCGCGCTTCCCGAACTCAGGGCCGCCGTAGAGGAAGTTCAGACCCTCGGCAAGTCCGACCAGCACAGAAGCCTGAGCACGCTGGTCAATGGCAAACGTGTCAGAGACATCAGCGACCTGCCATTGGACCTCGCAATTTAGGGCCAACCTCAGTCTCCACTCTCGCTCGCGGAAATGCGGATGGTGCTCCAGCCCTTCTGCGAGAAGCGCCGCATCTGTCCCCTGGAGGTGTTCGGGTCCGCGGCCAAGGGCCTGGCCACCGCCGAGCGTGATGTCGATAGGATGCCATCATCCGCCGCACCGAAATCATCCGTGAAGCGGCGGTGCACCTGACAGAGGAAACCCGGCAAGCCATCCCCGAACTCCCGTTCCGAAAGATGCGCGGGATGCGTAATATGGTAGCGCATGACTATGCCAACGTGGACCTCAGGGTCGTGTGGGATGTGACCACAGTGCATGTCCCGGAGGTTTTCGCCCAGAGCCGCTAACCCGGATGATGCAGGTTGGGCTTGCGCCGCTCCTCGCCCGATGATTCCCTCACCCGATGAATATGACTGCCGCGACTGCTCGACATTGGCTCACCGTTCCAAGCCGGATGAAACCCGTTGTGGCTGCCGCCTTGGCGGCGATCACGCTCACCTGCCTGATTCCCGTCACCGCTGCGGACGCCTTCCGGCAAAACCAACGGCTGGGGCGGGGCGTGAACATCATCGGCTGGGACGCGCTTTGGCGGGATCGCGCCCGCGGCCAGTTCAAGGATGAACATTTCAAGCTGATCCACGAAGCCGGGTTCAGCCACGTGCGCATCAATCTCCACCCGCTGCGCGATGGCAGGCCCGACGCCCAGGGCAACCTGCGGCCCGAGTTTTTCACAACCCTCGATTGGGCCATCGACCAGGCCCTGGCCAACACGCTGCTGGTGGTCCTCGATTATCACGATGACCTGGCGATTTCACCCGATCCCGCCGGCAGGAAAAGCGACTTCCTGGCGAGTTGGACCGCCATTGCCAACCATTGCCAAGGGCGTCCGCCGCAAGTGTTGTTCGAGATCCTCAACGAGCCGGCCCCCAAGTTCACCCACCAATCCTGGAGCAATTATTGGCACGAGGCCCTGGCCATCATCCGGGCATCCAATCCGGCGCGCACCGTGATTATCGGGCCTGACCCGTGGAACGGTTTCAAGCAGTTGGAGTCGCTGCACCTGCCCGAGGAAGACCGGAATCTCATCGTCACCTTCCATTATTATGACCCGTTCGCGTTCACCCACCAGGGAACGCCCTGGACCGGGCAAAGGGACAAAACGGGTGTCGCCTGGCAAGGCACGGAACAGGAGCGTCAGGCGATCGAGCAGGATTTTGAGCAGGTGCGGGCCTGGGCCGGGCGGCAGAACCGCCCCATCTATCTGGGTGAATTTGGGGCCTACGAAAAGGGGGACATGGCTTCGCGGGCTCGCTGGACGGCCTTTGTGGCCCGCCAAGCCGAGAAGCAGGGTTGGAGCTGGGCCTATTGGCAATTCGCCGGGGATTTTGTGCTCTTCGACATGGTGAACCAGAAATGGGTCCAGCCCATTCGCGAAGCGCTCATACCGCCGCAACCGTAACCTGCGGGTCGTGCGAGGTGAATCTGGACGTGATGTTAGCCAAGCGGAAGATGCGGCTCAATGACCTTGCCGAAGCCATAGGAACCACGCCCCAGAATCTGTCGGTCCTCCAAACCGGCAAGGCCAGGGCGATTCGGTTTTCGACCCTCGATGCCGTCTGCCGGATTCTCCAGTGCCAGCCTGGCGACATTCTGGAGCATCGTCTGGGTCACGCAGAGACTGAGGCTCTGCCCTCATCCTCAGCCCAATTAGAGAAAGGTCCCATCGCATGAACAAGTTCGGTTTGCTTTGGCCGTTGGAGGTTGGATTATCGGGTGCCAGTTCGATGAAAAGCTCAGTCTCAGTTGACGCTTCCGGGGCAAGCTCCGGATTCGGCGGCATGACGCGCCGCCGCTGCATCGGGCTCACAGCGTTGGCCTCGCTGACCGGCGCGTTCTTGCCCTGGCACGCCTGGGCCGGGCGGGCGGCCAGAGCCCGCGAATACCATTTGTGCCTCAACCCACAGTCCGTTTTGCAGGACCCTGATTTGCCGGCCCTGGTGGCCCGGGCAGGAGTATCTTGTGTGTGGCTGGCCGGCTTCTTTTACGGGCATTGGCCCTGGCCGATCGAGGCCCTGACTCGCGCGCGTGAGGCGCTGCGCCTCGCCGGGCTCGAAGCCAGGGTGATCAACGTGCCGCTCGGACATCCGGGCGATTCCCTCGGCGCCCGGGATGGGGACTTCCCGCTAACTCCCCCAGCCCACTGGCGCTTGGGATCGAGCCGGGACGGGAGACCCTACGCGGGCACTTCTGTGCACGCGCCGGCGACGGAGGAAAACGCCGAAGCACTGCGCAAGCTGCGCCGCGCGGGCTTCTCGCAGTTCTTCCTCGACGACGATTTCCGCCTGGCCCGTGGGCCGGGCGAGATCGGCGGTTGTTTTTGCGCAGAACATCGCCCCCGGTTTCTGCGCCGGACGGGTTTGCCCGGCCGCCGTTGGCCCGAGCTGTTGGATGACGCGCGCTCCCGCCGCCTCACACCGCTCCTTCGGCAGTGGGTGGAGTTTGCCTGCGACGATTTGACCGGTTCATTCCGGGCGCAGCAGAAAGCGGCCGGCGGCGACTTGGGGATCATGGTAATGTACCTCGGCGCGGAAAAGGCGGGCATCCGCCTGGCAGAGTACCGGGGTGTGCCGTTGCGGGTCGGTGAACTGATGTTTGACGACCAGGCATTCAGCGCGGTGAAAGGGAAAACCGACGAATTGTTCAGCGTGTTGTTTCACCGCCGTTTTGCGGCGCCGGAATCCGCCTGGAGCGAGACCACGGCCTACCCGGCGGACAAACTTTCCGCCGGGCATCTCGCGGCCAAGCTCGTGATGTCCACCGTGGCCGATGTGCGGCACACGATGTTCATGAGCGGGATCACGCCCTTTCCGAAGACCCACTGGGCCACGCTGGGTCCCGAGATGCAGCGCCAGGCCGGGTTTCACAGGCGGTTGGCGGGGCATCGGCTGCGCGGACCTTTCAAGCATTACTGGGGTGAGGCCAGCCGTTACACCGGGGAGGACCGTCCATTGAGCCTGTTCCTGGCAGCGGGCGTGCCCTTCGAGGTCACGGGTCAGCCCGCGCGGGAGGGCTGGACCTTCCTGTCGGATGCCGATGCCGCAGCGGCAACCGAAGGAAAACTGGTCTCAAGCGGCACCCGGTTCGTAAGCCGTTCGACGGCTCCAGTCACCACCGGAGTGCTCGAGCCCTGCGAAGAAACCTTGGCCGCCCTCTTCGCCTTGAAACACCGCATCCGGCCGACGCTGCGCAAAGTGCCTTTTGTGGAGAACGACGAGCCGGCGGTAATGGCGTGGTATCCATCGGCACGCGCGGCGCTGCTGTGGAATGTGCGCGCGGAACCAACGACCTTCCTCGTCCGTTGCGGGGCGAAAAGCCGGGAAGTGAGGTTGGGTGGCCTGGAAAGCGCGCTGTTGCCGGAACTGCATTCATGAGCACGATGACCCTCAACTTAACCCGAAAGTTAGCTGCCGTCGCCACCTCTCTGCTGGGTCTGGCGCCGGGCGCGGTGTGTCAGCCACCGGCGCAGTTCCAGGTATGGGGGAGCCAAGGCCCCATGCTGGCGAAGGCACCGATGGACTGGACTGAGTTGCAGCCAGCCAGCGAAGGGCTGGCCACGCTGACCCCGACGGAGGACGAAAAGCGACGCGGGTTTGTTGTTTTTGCCCTGGACCCGATGGCGCCGGCGCTGTTGAGGACGGCGCCATCCGCGGCGCTGCGCACCGAATCAGTGCATTGCGTTGCAGCGCGCGGCCAATACGAGCCGCTCACATTCGCGTTTTGGCCGCTGGAGGACCTGGCGCAGGTCACTGTCCAGGCGGGCCCACTGCGAAGCGGGGACAGTGCGGTGATCCCGGCCGATCAGGTGGACGTTCGGGTGGCGCGGCCGGTTCGTGAAATCGTGGACGCCATGGCACGCACGTGGCGGTGGCGGCCCTTCCTGCTGGAGCAGGCAGTCTATTACTATGGCCTGCTCAAGCGCCGCGCGCCGGACTTGCCCACGACCACCGACATCGGCGGCGGCATCGCCATGGGCCATGACGAGATCGGCCGCCTGTCGCCCGTGGTGGACTACTTATGTTCCAACCGGTTGAACCCGGATCTCGCGCGGGCGCTCCTGGAGCGCGGCAAACCGTGGGGCATCTACAACGGCGCCGGCCCCACGCCCGCGGGCGCCCGCTTCTTCTTCGGCTTCTACGGGTGGCACACCGCCGCTCAGAGCATCGCCCAGTGGGCCTAGTGGGCACGTGAGGACACAGAGCCGCCGGCTTATGCCGCCGAGTTCCTGCCGGCCTCGGACTTCGAGAAGGACGCGGGGCCGTGGCGCGTGGAGGCGTGGAAAGGGAAAGGGACTGGCCGGCTGGACACCGCGGAGCACCACAGCGGAACCCGTTCCCTGCGGGTGGACGTGCCCGTCGAGAACGGAGACGCCGCCATCACGGTGCTCGTGTGGCCCCAGTGGGGCGGGGGCGGTCTCAACCTGGCACTGGCGGGCGACAAGACCTACGAGATGTCAGTCTGGGTGAAGCTCAAGAACCGTTCCACCCCGCCTGAGCTGCGCGTGAACATCCCGTCGCCCGCCGTCCGCTCCACACGGGCCGGGCAGGACCCCGCGCAACCTGACGGGTGGCGACGCATTTGGATGCGCTTCGAGACGACCGGCCCGGCGCAGCCCAATTACCTTGCCGTCTGGTTGCCGGGCATGGGCACGTTGTGGGTGGATGACTTGAGCTTGAGAGAGGTCGTGCCGCCCGCCATGGGCCTTTCGCTCGACCAAGCGGCCTATGACGCGGAGGACCGCGTGGGCGAGGCCATGGTCACCATCGCAAAACGCGCGCGGCCGCAACAGGTGCGGTTCACCATTACGGGCAGCGGCCGCAACATCCTGGCGCTCACCGCCCCTTTCGTCGCTGGCGCGGCGCCCGCCTCGACTGAAGGAATTACTTTAGTCGTGCCGGCGTCACTGACAGGCTGCCGGTTTCTGTTCCCGGCGGCCGCGCTGGCCCCTGGGGACTACGAAGCCAAGGTGGAGCTGATGGACGCTTCCGGTGCCACGATGGGAAAACGCGTCTGCCGCTTCAAGCGTGTGGATAGCCCTCTATGAGAGGAGCGCGGGAAGCCAGCCGGACGCAGGTGAGATGTCAGTGATTGTCCTTCCGGTTCGAGGGTTGGTAAACCGGACGCCATGCGCAACGCTTGCCCAAGAATGCACGCCATCATAGCCGCTCGGGTCGCCTTGTCTATCCTGCCCAAAGCCGCCGAGGCCGCGGAAATCTATTTCCCGCGGCCTCGAACCGAACGTCCGCCAAGCCGGACGGCCCTGCTTTGACCGAGGCGGTTTACGGCACGCGCTCGAAGCCCATGCCGACCTGTGCGAAATGCCGATCTTCGGTCAACACGCGCTTCAGCCCCAAGTCCCGCATGACGACCATGGAGGTGAAATCCGTAAACGAGATCTCAGGTTTGTCCTTGTACTTCAACCGCAGCTTCAACGCCTCGCGGAACCGGGTCAGGTTGACAGGCACGAGCAAGACCGAGCCCTCCTCCACCGCCGCGGCCAGAGACTGCACCGATTCCCTCGCCTTGGAAGCCGATAGCCGGCGGAACAACAACGTGAACGTCTCGTCCAGAACGTAATCAGTAGTGACCACCGCCTCTTCGGCCGCCAAGGCGCTGTCGAGCGCGCTTACCGCTGCGCCGTGCCCCGCATCGCCTTTGTCGCGTGCGGCCAGCCAGCCCCATGTGTCAACAAACAACCCGGCCATACAACTCCTCGTCAATGCCACGGGAGAGTGCGCCATTGTTTAGGCCCCGGATGTATCGGCGCAGGGCCTTAGATCCTTTGACGGTGCCGGCCCGCACGCCAGCAGCAGACTTCGCAGCCAGGAACTCCGCAAAATCAACCACTTCACGGACTTGTTCGGCTGGCAGCTTTTCACTGAGCTCCAACAATTGCCTTTTTGCCACAGCGTTCATACCAGCACTCTAAACCCCATATGCCTTCGGGCAAGATCAAAGAACCTCGTGTCCCTCAACAGCGCGTGCCACCAGCGCCTTAAGTTCCACCCAGGAGCGGCTGCGCATCGATGCGCAGGCCCCATAGGCCCGTCCGGGCACGGGCGTTGGAACGCGCCAGCGCGCCGTTCAACCCGGGGGCTCCCGCCTCCGGCCAGACCTGCAAACTCCAGCACGGCACCCCGGCCTCGGCGCCTTGCTCGAAATCGCCGTTGAGCAGCAGCGAGGGCGGCTCCTGGGCCGCCCCGGACAATGGAATCGATAGAAGCGCCGGCAGCCCCAGCCATCGGCACATGCCCAGTCAAGCCTCTCTAAACATGCACGCGTCCCGCCTAAAAACTGGCGGACTGCAAGCTCCGGCGCCCCTATAGCTGTGGAGGTTTTGCATGACTTCGAGGATACCAAATTAGGGCCTATGCAAGAATAGAGACCGGGATTGAGGCGCAATTCCAATATTCTGAAGCTGCCGACAAGAGAGCGGCGGGATGCGCCGCACTTCAGACGCTTCTCGAAGCCCGGACGCGCCGGCGAAATCGCGAAGCGTCTGGGGTGCGTGGCATTCCCGCGCTTTCGCTAAGCCTGCGGACAAGAAAACCGGAATTAATTCTTGCACGAGCCCTTACCGCGCGGCCCAATGGCTGTTGTGGAAAAGATCTGCGCAAGTGGACCGGCATGCACACTGAGGCTTCCCTTCTCCCTCAACCATCCAGCGGCCCGCCCTCCAGCATGCTCTTGACTTGTCCCAGGGTGTAAGGCGGGTTTTGCAGATGAACGACGCGATGGCAGTTAGCGCACAGGATCGCGAGGTCCTTCAGTCGCGTTCGGGTGCTGTGCTTGACATCGGACAATGGCAGCAAGTGATGGACCTTGCAATAGTCCCTTGCGGCGCTGCCATATGCGGCACCAAAAGAGAAGTTGCACACCTCGCAGTTAAACGACGCCGCGTGTTTCTTCTTTTCGCGCACGACATTTTGATTGCGCTCGCGCTCAAGGTGCAGGACCAGCCGCCTGTGCCCCTCGGTGGCTGCGTCGGAGTGAATGTCCAAGTCGCAGGTGGGCGATGCGCCTAGGTCTGGGAAGGGCATATAACCGGGTAGCGCCGAAATCCCCCTTGGAACACCGATTTCCTTGCCGGTTTGAATCCCAGGCAAAGCCCGATAGGCCTCCTCTGTTGGAAACAGAATGTAACCGTGAGCGTCAAATAGGGCGGCAGGAAAGCGGCTGAGCTTGTGATACCAATTGCCAGTTTCCCTGTAGTGACACTGGACCGCACCAACACCCCACTTTGCATTAAGGGAAGCAGCCGTCTCCCTGTTGTGGGCAGCCTTTTCGTATCTGGTCATGGGTGATGGGTAGCAACGTAGAACGATACACGCAATACCTTTTATGAGTAGTATATTGATCAAGTGGATCACCCTGCCCATGCGTGACCAGGACGAGGCGGTGCAGAACGTTCGTGGCCAAATCCGCTTGCCGACCGCCATTGTGGCGGTAAACTAGCCAGCGCGGCAAAGCCGCAACCGGGGAAAGGAATTAACCACGGATGGCACGGATGGCACCGATTTCTTTTATCCGTGCCATCCGCGTAATCCGTGGCCGAAGAGTTTTTCCAAAAAGAAGATTTTGACAGAGAGTGGCACAAGGGTGCCCAGGAAGCGTCCGAGGCTCTGCGCCCGCGCCATTCGCCAACGCGACGGCAATCGATGCCAATGCACAGGCTGCATCCTGCGCCCGGAGGAGGGAAGCCTGGACCACGTTGTGCCGCGCTCGCGTGGTGGCGAGGACGCCTGGGAGAAGCTGGCCTAGTCGGCCAAGGAAGTGAACCGGCGCAAGGCCGACCGCCTCCCGCACGAGGCGGGCCTGAAGCTCCTTTCCATCCCCCGTGCGCCGAGGGAGTTGCCCATTTCGGCGTTCATCCGGAATGCCCACGGTATCGAGGACTGGGAGATGTTCGTCGAGGACGAAAAAGGGGTAGGGCCGCCAGCAATGGCGGCCCTACCGCCGCAGCCCCAAATGCGGCTCGCGCAACCAGGCTGTCCTTGCCACATTGGATCATGATGGACCGAAAAGAGAGCGCCGCGTCGCGCAAGAGCCTATGAACACAAAAGATTTTATCCGTCTCGGCGTGCCGCTGGGGGAGGCAACCCGGCGGGCGACCGATTTCATCAGCAAGTTCATCCTCGCCGGCGGGGACAAGACCCGCCTGGAGGAGGAAGTGAAAGCGGTCCTCGCGAATCCATCTGCCTTCGCCAACGACAGCCTGCGCGGGGAATTTGCCAAGGCCCTGCTGAAGGCTCCGCCACCGCCACGGAGCGAGCCGATCAAATACCGCCAATGGGGCGAGGGTCTCGAACACGAGGCGGTGATGCAGATGGAACGGGCCTGCCTGCTGCCGGTTGCGGTGGCGGGCGCCCTCATGCCGGACGCCCACGTCGGTTACGGTCTGCCGATTGGGGGAGTGCTGGCCACGGAGAACACGGTCATTCCGTATGCGGTGGGCGTGGACATTGCCTGCCGGATGAAGATGACGGTGCTGGACCTCCCGGCGCGGGACTTGGAACGGCACCGGGATTGGCTCACCCGGGCGATTGAAGCCGAGACCCGCTTTGGGGTCGGCGCCAACTTCAGGGAGCGCCGTCATCATGAGGTGATGGATGCGGATTGGAACGGCAGTCCCGTCACCCAACAGAACAAGGACCGGGCCTGGTTGCAGCTCGGCACCAGCGGCAGCGGGAACCACTTTGTGGAATTCGGCCTCTTCACGGCTCATGGAGCCATTCGCGACCTGGAGCCGGGGACCTATGTTGCTCTGCTTTCGCATAGCGGCAGCCGTGGCACGGGAGCGGCGGTTTGCGATTATTACAGCAGAATCGCCTTCAGCCAGTTCCCGGATTTGCCGAGCGAGCTCAAGCGGCTGGCCTGGTTGTCCCTGGATTCGCAAGAGGGCCAGGAATACTGGGCGGCGATGGAGTTAATGGGCCGTTACGCCGCCGCCAATCACGCCCTGATCCACAAATATGTCGCGGCCAACCTCGGCGCGGAGGTGCTGCTGGACCTCGAGAACCATCACAACTTCGCCTGGAAAGAACGGCACGTGATTAACGGAGTCGAACGTGAGGTGATTGTGCATCGCAAGGGCGCCACACCGGCCGGCCAGGGCATGCTGGGGATCATTCCCGGTTCGATGGCGTCGCCGGGCTTCGTCGTGGCCGGCAAAGGCAACGCCGAATCCCTGAACTCCGCTGCCCATGGGGCGGGCCGCGTCATGAGCCGCAAGGCCGCGAAGGAAAAGTTCAACTGGAAGGACGCCAACCGCTTCCTGCGTCAGCAAGGGGTGACGCTGATTTCCGCCGGTCTGGATGAAGTGCCCATGGTGTACAAGAACATCCATCAGGTCATGGCCGCCCAGAGCGACCTCGTCACCGTCCTGGGCCAGTTTGATCCCAAGCTCGTGAAGATGGCGCCCGCAGGAGAACGGCCTGAGGACTGATTAGCCAATTCAACCGCAAAGAACGCAGAGAACACAAAGAGCAGCCGGTTCTTCCTTCTTTGCGTCCTTTGCACTCTCTGCGGTTAAATAAGCATGATTATCATGGACGGTTCAGAAGGGGAAGGCGGCGAGCCGTCTGCGACAAAAGCAGCGCATTCCTGTTGAAATGCCCAGATGAGCGTGGCGGACCTGGAGGTTTATGCAACTGAAACTGCCGGGTCCGACCGCTGAGACCGTTGACGCCGTTGAGGGCTTGCAGGAAGATTGTCCTCGAAGGCAACTGCCGTTTTTAAGACCCTGTTCATCACACTCAACCAACCCGAGCAAATGCGAGAGACCAGGAGCGAATCCTGCAGATGACTATTTCCTGCCAGGAACTTGTGGAGCAGCCGATTCGGTTTGGTTTTCCTGAGCCAGTGCCGATCGTCTTCTGGAGCCGCGACCAGGAGCAAGGGGACATCGTGCTTTCCAATTTGGCGCTGGGCGCGCCGGGGGATGGCACCCCCACTACCTGGAATTGGACGAGAGAACGAATGGGGCGACCGGCCGCAGCTCAACGCCCATTCGCTGGGCGAAAACCGCCAAAAACCGCCAAAAGACGGCCAAAGACCGTCTTGACATCCTCCTCCCCCCTGTGGCAGGATGAAGCCCGAATGAGCGGGACACAAGACCAATTCACCTCGACCCGCGCAGCGGCAACGAAGGAGCGTTGCCTCGAAGATCAAATTCCTTTCAATGGAAGTTCTCCATCCAAGATAGGGGTACCGGCATTCCACTTGAATATCATGAGTTGATTTTCGAGCAGGTGTTCAAACGCAGGGTTGTTGATGACCGGACACGTTTCGTGCCCGGCACTGGCATCGGGCTGAAGATCGTGAGCAAGATCGTGCAAGCGCATCGTGGCAAAATCGAGGTTTCGAGTGTCCCATTCCTGAACGATCCCGCAAGACAATCCCCGCAAGACGGCCACATCGTAACGTTCACAGTCACCCTACCGAGAAGGCAGAATTAATATGAATGCTAACAGCCCGCTAGGACCCTCCCCCGGCCTCGGCACGATTTTGTTGATCGAGGATGAGTCGCCGGCTTCTCAAGCTCTGGAAGAGCAGTTGGTCAAACGTGATTTTAAGGTGGAAATCGCCCGGACCGCAGGGGGGGCCGCGAGGAGATTGGGTGAACTCGCTTACACAGGCGTCGTCTTGGACCTTATCCTGCCGGACGACCTGCCCCAACCCCTTTCGCAGCAGAGCCAGAGCACCTGCCGTTGGAAGGGGATGGAACTCCTCCGTCAGATTCGGCAGGGCGAGTTTGCCCAGAAAGGGGTGTCCGCCAAGGTTCCCGTCTTCGTTTTGACTTGTGTTCCAGACGAAGATACTCAGAAGGAACTCGTGTCGTTGCGGGTCCAAGAATCCTGGCTCAAACCGGAAAGACCCTGGCTGGTGGCGGAACGCATCAAGCTCTTTTTCCAAGGCGACACTAGAGTATGAATCAGAATTCCGTCAAGCAGCGCATCTATGAGGCGCTCGCACATCGTCCATTTGAGTGCATGGTGGTGCATCTTTACGACTTGGTTGAAGGCCATTTAGTCTCCGGAGAGGCGGCGGCCGAAACACTGATCACGGAACACCGCCAAACCATCCTTTCGGCGATCGCCAGCAAGTCGGGAAAGTCAGTCACTTGGCGTGCCGGGGGCATCGGTCAGGAATCACCGGGACTCTGCTTCGGAGCTTGCCATATAGGGCCGTTGGTCGTCCTTGTTGGCAAGCCGCTCACACGGGACGCACTGAAGAGCGCGGTTGGTGACCCCATTGACAGCTACTTCCTAGATGCCGTTCAAGTTCGCATTGCCGAGATTTTGGGCATACACCCCACGAAACTCGCCAGCGGGTTGGAGGTGGCTGAGCTGCGTGCGCCAGATGATCTCTCTGTCGACTTAAAACTGCTGGAGAACTTTGAACCCGACTGGCGGCGCATCTATGGTGCGGACCAATGGCTCGCTGTGAAGGGTGGCACCGTTGTCGCGCACGGCCCCAGCCGCTCGGCAGTGGGGCAGGCCTTGTGCGAACGTGGTATCAAGTCACCCGTTCTGTACGTCCCACCGAAAAAGGAGGAACAAATCTGCGAGATGTTTACAATCGGGCTTTGAGTTAAAGAGGAGGATGCGATCATGAGAGTCTGGTGTCGTCACACGCCCACAGAAGTCCTGATCGCGCAAAGGCCGTCAGCCGTCAATGGCAACCATCCCACCATGAAGGTTGGATTTCGCTTTTGTCAGCAGAACGGACAGACCAGGGCCCTGCAAGAGTGGTGGGGGTTGGTTGATTCAGGCGCTGGCATGACCGCCGTACCTGCGTCTTGCATCGGCCAGTGCTGCGGCTTGTACCCTGGGGATTTGTTCGACCCGATGTCCACCACGCTAATTGGCCTGCACGCCCAACGTAGTGTTCCATCCTATTTAGCGATCTTGAGTGTTTACGACCAATTCTTGGACGGCCCCTTTTGCCCAGGCTGCGGGGAACGGCTTACTGACCAGCGGAACTGCCCTACGGGCTGCAAGACCCCAGCGGCGGGCGCGTTTCTCATCGCCGCCATTCCAGATCTGGGGTTCCCCTCCATTGGCCGTGCACCGGAGAAGTTCCTCACGAGCGAGAACAATAGTGTGAAAATGACCGTCCTAATTGGCCGTGATGTATCGGAAAAGTTTCTCACGATCATCAACCCGTTCGCTCGGCAGAAGCAAGAAAAGTACACCGCGTTTGCAAATGGCAAAGACGGTCGAATGCTCGCCCAGTGCTTGAAGTTGTTGCGAGGGCACTGCCTGAGCCCGCGACAAACCGGCGATGCGACAAAGGGGAAAAGGTCAGTCCTGTAATATTTGCACAAGGTCCTTGACAGGCGAGGCAGTTCCTGCCCGCGCGCTCGGCGTTATGGCCAGGCCCGTCCGCATCCAGTATCCGGGGGCGATCTATCATGCGAGGGCACGGGGTCACCGCGGACAGGCGGCCTTTGGCGACAACCATGCGAAGCCCCAACGCCGTATTGCCTTTGGTATTCCCACTGGCAGGGGCTCAATCCGGCCAAAGGCGTCGGCTGGCGGGCCTTCACGACGGTTGTGGGACGAATCCGCAAGCATCTGGGCGACCGGGTGGTCTGGATGCGTCCCAGCGACATCACTGACCGCTATCAGCGGAGGGGCAGTTGGGGTTTTATCCAGGGCCTTTAGCGGGACTCGCTTGGGGCGAATGCACGAAACAGCCGATCCCTTCCTTCATTTCAAGGGCCGGAAACGCTCTCGCCAATGCGGTAGAACCGCCTGTCGTAGTTGGTGCACTCCGGGTCCACAAGCCAGAGGACTCCGTTGCTTATCGACAGGCTGTTGGTCAAGGTGGTCCAGACCTCCAGGTTGGTGCTGGCCTGGGCTTGGAAAGCGGGCAAGTCGGTTGGCAGCAAAGCCCCGCCATCGGCATCGCCCGAGAGGAGCGTAAATGTCGGGCCACTGAGCTGGGAAGGCGAGGCCAGCTTCTGCGGGACGAGCACCCGGACGGAGGCATTGCTGCTGAGGGTCGAGCCGCCCGGGTTACTCGCAGCCGCCGCATAGATGCCCGAGGTGCGGCGCGTCGCATTTCGCAGGACGAGGTTCGTGGAGGTGGCTCCCGGCACATTAGTCCCGTCCTTGAACCACTTGTAGGAAATGGGCGGGGGACCCGATGCGGCCACTCCCAGAACCACGTTAGCTCCCATGGGAACGACCTGGCTGACCGGTTGACAGGTGATGACGGGCGGATTGGTTGCAAAGGACACCTGGTCGAGCCAGGCGGCGTCTTGTCCGCCGGTGACTGTGGGGTCTTTAATATAGGTCCATTCCAGGGTGTGCGCGCCCGCCAGCACGGAGCGGTTCTGGGCTTGCCAGCCCACCTCGCCCGAGATCGCGGCCTCGATCGTGCCATTGACGCTGAAGATGAGATAATCATAGTCCTGTCGGGAGGACACCTTCCACCAGAAATGCACCGTGCCGGGCCCGCTCACGGTGGTCCAGATCGAAGATTGTTGGCCGTCGCCGACGTGGGCGGATTGGGCGGCCGCGATGCCATCGTGGGTCACATTAGTTTGCACCCACCACCCTGCGTCGCCGGCAGCCGTCCACACCAGGCCCGTGGCGTTGAGGGCCTGGGCGAGAGAGGGGAGCACCACGAGCTTGGCGATTCGGCTGGTCACCGCGCCGAAGAGATTGCTCACGACGACACGGTAGCTGCCTGCATCGGTGGCTCGCACGCCGCTGAGCCTAAACCACTCGCCCGGAGCGCCCGGCACGTCGATCCCATTGAACTGCCAGCGGAAGCTGAGCGGTCGAGCGCCTGCTGCGGTCACACTGAAGAGCGTCTGGCCACCCGATTCGACCACTCGATCGGGGGGTTCGGCCTTGATGGTCACAGCCGGGGCCGCCACGGCAGCCAAATTGTGGAAGTCTCCACAGGCGATGTTGATCACGTTGGTCAGGCCGACAGGGATTTGGTCCATGCCGAGGACGCCGGCTAACAATCCCCAGCCAAAGATTGTCCCGTCCGGTTTGAGGGCCAGGTTGTGCAGAAAGCCGGCCGCAATGGCGCTCACCGCGGGCATGTCCGCTGGCAGGTCATTATAATCCGGTGAGATCACCCTGCCGCGGCTGTCCAGGGCAAGGCACTCACCCGCTCCGGCGGCCACGGCGATAAAACCTGAGTCCCAGGGGACAACGGCGGAGTCACCCCATCGGACCAGCGTGCCATCCGACCTGAGCCCAATGATATTGGAGCCTGCGGAGGCAATGGCGATCACATCAGTCGCCTCGATCGGAACGTTGTTCACATAGAGGTCGCCGCCCCAAACCACCACGCGCCCGTCGCCTTTCAAGGCGAGGCTGTGGAAGTCACCCGCAGCGATGGCAACGACGTTGTTCAGGCCCGCCGGAACGGTGGTCGCACCGTAAGCTCCCAGCCCCCAGGCCGTGATGGTCCCGTCCGCCTTAAGCGCCAGGCTATGATAGCCGCCCGCGGCGATCGCTACCACATTCCCCAAACCAGCCGGCACCATGGACTGGCCGAAATGCGGATCGCTTGAAACATTTGGCGCCGGCGCCCCAGGCCACGACGGTCCCATCGGCCTTGAGCGCGAGGGTGTGGAAAGCGCCGCCGGCCAGGCGCACGACTCCGTTCAACCCGGCGGGCACCATGGATTGGCCAAAATCGGGGTTGCCGGATCGGTCGGTTCCCGCGCCCCACCCCAGCACCTGGGCCGACGTGCTGACGCGGGCTGTGACACTGGTGACCGTTCCCAGGGAGTTGCTCACCACTACGCAGTAGCCCACAGATTGATTCTGAGGCAGGTCACTGACCGTCAGCACCCCATTGGTGGCTCCGGGGATGCCGGTGCTGTCAGCGTACCACTGGTAAGTCAGTGGTCCGGAGCCGCCCGCGAGGATTTGGAGGGTGACTTGGCCGCCGACGTACCCGATCTGGCTCCGAGGCTGAACCACAACGTAAGGGGGTTGGTCCACCAGGGCCAGGTTCGCCGCGGCGCTGACGGTCACTCCAAAGAGGTTGCTGACCACGACACGGCAATCGCCGGCTTGCACGGCCTCCGCGAGAATCAATACTCGGTCGGTAGCCCCAGGCAGATTTGTCCCGTTGAGCTGCCATTGATAGGCTAGAGGCAGCGCGCCGGAAGCCGCGGCCCTGAACATCGCGCGGGTCCCGCGGTACACAGTCTGGCCCACCGGCGGTTGTGTAATGAACGGCGCGCCCTCTCCAACCAGCGCCAGGCTGTGCGCCGTGCCGGCGCCAATGGCCGTCATGTGGACCAGATTCGTCGCAATCATCGCCTGGCCCGAGATCGGGTATTGCCCTGCGGAGTTGCTTCCGGCGCCCCAGCCTGCCAGGGTGCCGTCCTCTCTCAAGGCCAGTGAGTGGAGGGCACCCGCAGCGACAGCGGCGACGTTCGAGAGCCCGGCAGGAACGGCGGATTGGCCGTAGAAGTTGTCACCCCAGGCAGTGACCGTCCCGTCGCTGAGCAAGGCCAGGCAATGCTGGCCGCCCGCCGCAATAGCGACAACCTCCGCAAGGTAAGGCGGGACATTGGTCTGGCCCCGCGCGTTGTCGCCCCAGGCAAAGACCGTTCCCTGGCCGCTCAGAGCCAGGCTGAAATCGGCACCCGCGGCGATCGCCGCGATATTGGTCAGCCCGGGCGGCACGGCCGCCTGGCCCAGGCTGTTCAGGCCCCAGGCGGTCACTGTGCCATCGCGCTTGAGCGCCAGGTTGTGGCTGCCTCCAGCGGCAATGGCCACCACATTGCTCAGGCCCGCCGGCACGGCAGCCTGTCCGGCGCTGTTGTCCCCCCAGCAAAATACCCTGCCATCGCTGCTCAGGGCAAGGCTGTGGGTTTCCCCGGCGGCCACGCTCACGATGTCGGGCAGGCCGGGAGGGACCTTGGCTTGCAGCCCTGAGCCCCACGCAATGATGTGCCCGTCTCGCGCCAGGGCCAGACTGTGGGTGGCGCTGGCCGAAATTTGGACCAGGTTGGTCGCCTCAATCGGCACGTCGGTTTGGCCATCCGCGTCCCACCCCCAGGCGGCGACCGGCACAACGGCCAAGGCGGCATTGCTGCTGGCTGCGCTGCCAGCCAAATTGGTCACGATGAGCCGGTACCAGCCGACATCGGCCGATTGCACATTCGTGAGATCAAGGGATGGATTCGTTTCGCCCGGGAGATTGGCGCCATTGAACTGCCATTGATAAGCCAGGGGGGCGGTGCCGATTGCCGAGGCCTGGAAACTGGCGCCCAAGCCCGGGAAAACGGCCTGTGACGAGGGTTGCGCCGTAATGCAAGGCGGCGCCGGCAGGACGGTAAGATTCGCCGTGGCGCTGGTCGTCACGCCCATTGCATTGCTGACAGTCACATTGTAACTCCCGGAGTTCCGCAATTGGGCGTCAGGCATGAGCAGTTCAGATGCCGTTGCATCTGAGATCGAAGCGCCATTGAACAACCACTGATAGGAAAGCGGGTAGAGAGGCTCATCGCCTGTGGCAGTGACGGTGAAAACGGTCGTGGCGCCCACCAGAACGCTCAGACTCTGCGGCTGCTGAAGGATGATCGGGGGTGTGGATGCGGGAGTGACAGCCACCACAACCCGGCGATGCGTTTCGGTCAGACCCGGGTCCTGCTCGTCGGTGATATCCACAAGCAAATCGAACTGCACCGCCAGAGTGGTCTGGGCGGCCAGGGTTGGGTAATCCAGCAGGCGGTTGTCGGCTACGGTCAAGGTGCCCGCATTGTCAATGGCGAAGGTGTTTCCTGAATTGCCGGAAACAATGGAATAAGTCAGTCTGTCACCGCTGGGGCTGTGGGCCGGCACCGAGCCGACCACGCTCTTGTTGGGCGAATGCTCCCGGATCGAAAAGCGGTTGGCCACACGCGCGTTGGCCACCGAACCGGTGATGGAATAGTAGCCCAGGCTCCCGTAAGAGGAAAAACCGTTGGTCAACGGGTCATATCGGCCAGCCCCCATGACCCGGAAGGTGTAGGTGCCGGCAGGCAGGTTGGTGCTCAATGCAGCCCAAAGAGTGTCCTGGGGGTTGCTGCAAGCCAACACGATGTTGCTCGCGTCGCACAGTTCGACCTGAATCGCCAAGGGTCCCCCGGCGCTCAGGGGGTCCGCCCGCAGTGACACAGCTCCGCCCCCGGTGGTGAATTGAAAGGCATTCACGCCGGCAGTGCGTTCGATCACCCCCTCCGCGCCGGCAGTGCTGTCCGAATACGTTTCCAGGAATCGGGAGGTCTCCAGAGTGGCGCCGGTATCGTCGGTCCGATAGGCGACATTGTTGTTTTGGGAGGCAATGATAGCCAGTTGATCCTCGGGGTTGTTGGCGTAAAGATACTCCCCCTTGCTCCATTGGGAGACGCTCTTCCAGTAGGGAGCCCCCATAATGGGTGCCCAGCTCAGCGCACTGTTCCCTTGCCCCTCGAAATACTCCACGTGAGTGCCGCCGATTTGCTGGCCATCGTGGATCAAACCCAGGGTGTGCCCGATCTCGTGCGAACAGGCCACTGCGCAATACAAGCCCAGGCTGGTGAACACCCAGCACGGAGTATCGCCTGTCCAGTTGAAGGAGCCGACGTACGCCACACCGCCGGCATCGGGCTGCGCGCTGTCCGAGGGCGTGATAATGACGCGCTGGCGGCTCCCTTCAGGCGCATTTTGATATACGCTGAGATCCGTAGTGATATTAACCATGAACGGCATGAAATCCCCGGCCACGTGCTCCCAGAGAGCGCGAATTTGGCTGTTGCTCAGGCCGGCAGCGGCGTAGGTGATGCCTCCCCAAGTGGGGGTGTAGCCGCCCTGGAAATCCAGATAGACCACCGCAGTGGCTCCGTGCAGACTCTCGAGGCTGACGATGCCGTTTTGATACCCCGCTATCGGCAGGTCGGGGAAATTGCCCGGGCTGAGCGGAGGGATCTGCTCGGTCTGGTTCGTGCCTCGGTTCTCCGGCAGGGGCAACCTCAGACAGAGGACTGCGCCGAGGGGCCGCTCGACCAACTCAGGGCTGCCCCCGGGACCGCTCGGCTCGATCCGATAGGCCCGTCCGCTCCCAGGCAGTTCAACCACGCCCACATAATCGCCTGCGTGCCCAGGGCGGGTTTGCTTCTGAAAAAAGAAACGTCCTCTTTCCGGAGCGGTCAATTCGCCCGAAACGCAGATGAGCGAGTGCTCGCCGCGTTGCGCGTGCCGAATGGTGCCCACAGCCCTTTCCCCACTCACCAACTCGAATCCAATGGAATCGCCTGCGGCGGCGCGGCTCAGGCTGCTCAGAAACGCAGGGTCCCAGGGCCGCTTCCGCGGCGGCGCCAAAGCGATCGCGGGACGCGCTGCCACGTTGCTGGGGACGAGGCCCTCCAAAAGCGGCCGCTGTGGCGGTTGGCTGCCGGAGCGTATCCTCCCGGCCCGTTGTTGGATGCCAGCCACGGCCCTATTCGAACTGGCGTCCGCCTTCCAAGCCGGCTCAGAGCCAGGCGCCTGATGGGAGCGGGGGCCTCCCACTCCCGGGGCGTGCCCTGCGCACAACCACCAAATCCAGGCGGCTGCGAAAACACCTGTCATCCCAATGGCGACCGTCCGCTTCATCTTCCTTACGGATTACAGCCAAATCCATTAGCATTTCTGGTGCCGGGCCGGATTCCGGCCTAAACACCGGCGTACCGAGACTGGCCACGCTGGATCCGCGCGTGATTTTCACTCATTTTGCGTGAGGATCACGCATGCAAGTCAGGTTGGTATTGTCCTCGGGCGGTTCGCTGTCCAAATGGACACCTGCGGCCAGGTCCCGGTGGGCAACTACGGCGCATGGTTCCGCGATGAGCGGGGCGGGCCTCCCGGTTGGGGCGGCTTTGACCACCTCACTTCGCCTACACTATGGATGCATTGCAGCTTTCCTATCGCCTCGCCAAAGGCCCGCGCTCACTCTGCATGCGCCTGCGCATGCCGCACGGGCACGGCGGTCCTGGGGAGAATCCGAAGGAAATCCAGGTTTTTGCCGACAGCATCCTGAAGAGCGGGGTGCCGCTCCCGGTCATTACCGGCTGCGGTCGCGAGGGAACAAACGTCTGGGCCGCCTATTCTGCGAAGGTCCCGGTGCTCAAAGCGGAGCTCAATTTCACCAGGAACACTGGCCGCTGGCAGGACCGCAAATGGGAGTCAAAACCCGCCCGCCAAACCGATGGCCGGGTCACCGCGAGCCTGCCGGCGGGAACCCGGGTGTATTATTTCAATCTCTTCGACGAACGGGACTGCGTCGTCAGCACCGAGCACGAGGAATGCGCCCTGCCCTGAGTTTTCAACGCGGCCGGCCCCTGACGATCCGTCTGACGCTTTCACCCGGCTCAGCCCGCGCCCACTCGCTCTCTGTTCGCCTGCTCTATCGGCACGCCAACATCAAGCGGTCTGGCGTATCCGCCAGGGGCTGCTTTGGGCCGAGGCTCCAGCCGGGTTTCGGCCTGGCGGGCCGCCTCATTCATTACCCCGCCGGGGCGCGACTCCGCCGAAGCCGCGCTTTGGCCTGGAGAACGGCCACGAAATTCCCGAAGCGGACGTAAGTCTCGTACTCTACGCGCTCCTCGGGTGTCAGTGTCCCTTCGTCACACCTGTCGGCCAGTTCATCGATCCGCGCCTGAACGGCCGTGTCGGCGCGGAGCCTCAGCAGTTCCTGTTCACCCTGCCCGCGGATGCAGCGGCTCAACGGCTCAAGCAGCCGATCCACCAGAGCCCGGTCGGTCGAAGCCACATTCATGTCGCAAGAATAACCCCCGGCGATTTGCCGGTCAAGCTGGCGGACGACTAGTAACACAAGGAGGCCGCGCGGGCCAACCGGCGAGATCTCGCCGATGGCAAACGATTACGGGCGCGGTGGCCGGGATCGTCTCGCTCATCCGAGCTTTTCCGGGATCTCCTTCAGTGGGCCCATCCAGCGCAACTCGCGTTCGATGTCGTCGTGCATTCGGTATTTCCTGGTCACCTCCGCCAGCCTGGCTCCGCGGATATTGATTTTCGACAGGTCCCCCTGCCCCAAACCGGCTTCGGCACAAAAGCCAAGGTATCCGACCCACTCCGGGTTGATACCCATGGCCTGGACGCCCACGCGATCGGCAGCGACGAAGTCCGTGGAGGCGATCGCGATCCGGGAAGGCACCAGGGTGCCGCTGCCAGGACCATTGCCTTCCATGCCCTCCCAGCCGTCCAATACCGCCGCGCCCCAGCACGGTTGAAGCCTCTCGGCCGTCAGGGCGATGTCCACGTGGGTCTGGCGCACGCCCCCGTGATAGAGGCGTTTGTCATTCCACCCCATGCTCTGCTTGCGCGGGCTGTGTAACGGCGTGCCCATGGCCATGTTCTTGAGAGAGAGTGTAGCCACTACCGTGTTGTGGGTTTTGAGCATGGCCGAGCAGATGATGTACGCTTCCGGGTCCAGGAGCCGTGCCGCCAACCGGACGGGCACCAGGTGAAGGTCCCCATTCAGGATCCGATGAGTCAGGTATTTCCCTTCTTCATTCAGGTCCACCAAGCTGACGTCCAGCGGCTTGTGCTCCGGGATAAGGCGACCGTAGCCGAAATGGTCGTAACCCTCGGTGGTATAGCCGGCGGAGGACTCGGCGATAACAACCGGTCCCTTGAAACGGGGACCAAGGAAATCCAGGATGCCGTGCAGCGCGTCCACATGCGTCGTGGCAAGCTGGTTTGACGTGCTGACGATATTCGGCTTGAGGACGACGTGCTTCTTGGTCTTGAGCACCGGCATAATCTGGTCCTCTATGGCCGCCAGCGCCTCCTGGATGCTTTTGCGCCTGCTCGCGCCGTTAACCACCGAAACCACCGATCTGCGGTCCGACGAGCCCGTCGGCTGCGGGGGTGAGGTTAGGCCTTCCTGGGAGCGAAGCAGGGCGGTGGAGGCGGTGAACGCCGCTGCCGTCCAGAGGAAGTTCCTGCGGGAGAATTTTTGTTCGTGCGTGCTCATTTCGGCAAGCATAAGGGTCTGGTTTTTTGGTGTCAATTCGAGGCGCAACTCGGTTTGCGCTCAGACCTCACGTATAGACGATCTTCTGGGCCTTCATGAGGCCCATCATGTAGCCGAAGGCGAGGACCTTGCCGACGACGCCGTAGCCGCTCGCCTGGTTGGCTCCGTCGCCCTCCATCATAGGGGCATGGTCGGGCCGCATCGGCAGATCGTAGCCGCATTCACCATAGATTTTGAGCATTCGCGCCATGTCCGCTTGGCAGTTGTCGTGGAAGACTTCTCGGAAGTGCTCCTTGTTTCCTTCGACATCACGCAGGTGCACGAAGAAAATACCAACAAGAGGGTCTCCGGGCACGTCCCTTTTTTGCGTTACAGGCAGGGCTCGGCGTTGGCCTTCCCGCTGGGGTCTTGGCAGCACCGAGTTCCTCGCGTCATGCCGCGGTGGTCCCGCGCGGCGGGTTTCTGAGATGGTTGACCCGTGGTGGAGACCATTTGCACCACGAGCTTGAACGACGCCGCCTTTTCTGCCTGAATGCTCGGCGTTATGGCCAATCCAAGAACCGTGAGAATCCTCCTGCTGCTGGGCGCTCTCGTGAGCGGTGTCGCGACCGGCAATACTGAACCGCCCGCCGGAACCAGGATGAAGCTTGATTCCCGGTGGACCTTTCTGGAGGGGGACCCGGCCGGGGCCGAGCAAACCAGTTTTGATGACCGCCGCTGGCAGAAAATCGAGTTGCCGCACGACTGGACGGTGGATCAGCCAATAAGCGAGGCCAATCCGCGGTACAACGGCTTTTATCCGAGGGGTATTGGGTGGTATCGGAGGCATCTCGAACTGGATTCGTCCTTCGCAAGGCGACAGGTCTATCTTGAGTTCGAAGGCGTATATCGGAACAGCACGCTCTGGGTCAATGGTCAGAAGGCCGGCACCCATCGTTCGGGCTACACGGGTGTGATTTATGACATCACGCCGTACGTCCATTGTGATGGGCACCTCAATCTCCTCGCCGTCCGGGTTGATGGCCGCGAAGGCGAAGGGTGGTGGTACGAGGGCTGTGGGATCTACCGGCACGCCTGGCTGATCACCACCGATAAAATCCACGTGGCCAATTGGGGCACCTTCGTCACCACGCCGCAGGTCTCCGCTACGGGGGCAGTCGTGCGGGTCAGAATCACCGTCCAGAACGATACTGCGGCCGATCAGAGTTGCCGACTCAAAACCCGTCTCCTGGATGCCCGGGGACAAACGGTGGGCACGATGCACAGCGAGGCCACCGTTGGCGCGAACTCCTCACAGGACATCACGCAGGAAGCGGCCATTGCCAACCCGCACCTTTGGTCGCCCGACACCCCGTACTTGTACCGGGCGCGGAGCGAGGTCATTGTCGCAGGAAAGACGGTGGACGTTTGCGAAACCCCCTTTGGCGTGCGCTGGTTCGAGTTTATGGCCGACCGGGGATTCGTTCTCAACGGCAGGCACCTGCAATTGCGCGGCATGTGCATCCACCACGATTTCGGCGGGCTGGGTGTCGCCCTGCCGGACCGGGCCAACGAAAAGACCGTCGAGATCATGAAACAGATGGGCTGCAACTTCCTGAAATCGGCGCACAATGACCCGGCCCCGTCTCTCCTGGAGGCCTGCGACCGGTTGGGCCTGCTGGTTTGGGCCGAAACGCGTTACCTGGGGCCTTCCAACGCGGCCGCGCCGCCGCTCCGGGACCTGATCCGGCGCGACCGCAACCACCCCAGCATTATCTGCTGGTCCCTGGCCAACACCGCCGGCAGCAAGGACGACCGCGAGACCCAGTCCCTGAAGGAACTCAACCAAGTGGCCCACGAGGAAGACCCCACTCGCCCGAGCGCCTTCGCCTGCGAGGGCAATGCCGACGCCAATGCCAACGGCTTTGCTTTGGTCACCGACATCATGGGCTATAACGGCGGGGGTATGGGAATTGATGACCGTGACCATCAACTCTACCCACAGCGCAAGATGCTGGTGAGCGAATTCTCCTCGGGCCGGGGCGCGCGTGGCGTTTACGAGGAGAAGATCCTGGCTCGCGTCACCACTGAAAAGTTGGGCGATGGACGCACCGTCACCAACGCCGGCCAGTATTTCAGCACCTATGACCTTTGCCGCTCCCACGAAGCCGAGTGGTCTCATATCGCCCAGCGGCCCTGGCTGGCCGGCGGGGCAATGTGGTCGGGGATTGATTACGGGGGCGAGACCTGCGGCTGGCCCATGGTCACCAGCCAGTTTGGCGTGCTGGACCGCTGCCGCTTCCCCAACGACGCCTATTTCTATTACCTCCAGGAATGGACCACCAACCCCATGGTGCACCTCTTCCCGCACTGGACTTGGCCCGGCAAGGAAGGCCAGGACATCGAGGTGTGGTGCTACAGCAACTGCGAGGCCGTCGAGCTTTTCCTCAATGGCAAGTCGCTCGGCGCCAAGCCCTGCCAGCCACTGACGCATCTTGCGTGGAAGGTCCCTTATCAGCCCGGCACCTTGTCGGCCCGCGCTCTCAAGAATGGAAAAGTCGTTTGCGCCGACGAAATCAAAACTGCCGGGGCGCCGGCTCGAATCCAACTCCTGGCCGATCGGAATGCCATCGCGGCCGACGGCTGTGACCTGAGCTTCGTCACGGTCAGGCTCCTCGATGGCCAAGGCAACGTTGTCCCCGTGGCGGACAACCTTGTCGCGGCAGACATCGAAGGGCGGGGTCGGCTTCTGGGCCTTTGTTCCGGCGACCCGGCCAGCCACGAGAACCCCAGGGCCGGCCAGATGAAGGCCTTCAACGGCTTGCTGCTGGGCATTGTCCAAAGCGATGGCCGCCCCGGCAACATTGCCGTGCGTGCCTCCTCGCCTGGGCTTTCCGCAGAACCCCTCCGCATCAAAGCGCTCCCCAAACCAAGATGATCGACGGCGACCTCAGCCAATAGCACCGTCCTGCGCCTGCAGTGTGCGATCCTCGTCCACCACGCTCACCGTGGTGCCTGCGGCCAACCCCTCAACCCGAATCGTGGCTTGGCTCTCCCGCACCCTACAGGTGGGAATTCTGCTTGCACGCGCTCGGGCCTGCTGGCATTCGTTTGGAACATGCTGGCCCGGATCCAATCCTCCACCGCGAAAGCAGCGACCCTCGGCCTCGGTTCGCGTCCACCTTCCCAACAGTCGCACCCTCTTGCCAGCACGCGGGGGGCACTCCGGGCGGGCCTTTTGCTCCTTGCGCGGCCTGTCTGCATCACTGCCGCCTGGTGGCTCCTCGTGCCGGCCACGCCCCTGTGTGCCGCAGCCGCTGACACGCTCCAACTCCGCTCGGCCGCACTCGCCTTCTCGCTTCAACCTCACTCGCTCGCGCCGAGCGAGTGGCAAAACCGTCTTTCGGGCGCTTGCCTCAAGTTGGACGGCGGCAGCGAGATCGAAGTCGAGGTGGGAGAGCGACCCGAACAGGCCCGGAAGGTCTCGCTGAAGCTCGCCGGCACGGACGCAGTCTCGGCGAGCGAAGACCAGGCGACACTCCGGGTCAGGTCCGATGACGGCTCATTGGCGGGCTGGATTCCCTAGGCGTCTGGCTCTCCGATTGGCCGTGGAACAGTTGCATCGGCAAAGCCCGCTGGCAGGAGGGCCTGATTATGGACCTGGGCCGCGGCAGCCTGTTGGCCCAGGTCTGGACAGATACCGCATGGCTGTCGCCGCCGGAACGAAGGGCGTTGGCCGACTTTGTCGCGCTGCTCAAAACCAACTCCGGCTGTTTCAGCAATACGCGCTTCATTCTCGGGGATCACTCAATCCTCTCCGGCGGCGAAAATGCCGATGGCGATGTTTATACGGTGACGGCCCAACCCGGCGCCGCGCCCATTACAGCAGTGATGCTGGAAACATTGCTCGACGACTCGCTGCCTGAACATGGCCCGGGCCGGGCCGTAAACGGCAACTTCGCGCTCGTCGATTTCCACCTGCTGGTCGAGCCTGCGGCCAGGCCGGGCGAAAGGACAGAGATCAAGTTTAGCGCCGCGCGGGCCGACTTTTCCCAGTCCAGCCACGGCGGCTGGCCTGTCGGCGCCGCCATTGATTCGAATCTCGTTACGGGATGGTCCATCTTCCCCCAGACCGGCGCCGCCCATGCGGCCGTGTTTGACCTCGCCCAACCGCTTTCCCATCCGGACGGCGCCACCTTGACGTTCAACCTCACGCAAGGGGAACGCGGCCACAGCCTCGGACGGCTGCGCCTGTCAGTGACCTCCGATCCTTCGCCGGCGCTGCCACCAGCCTACTCCCCTGTCCAAGTTGTCGCGCAGGGCCGCCTGCCCGCCACGCGCTCAGGCGGAATGCTCCTGCTTGTCGGCAGCCCCGCGCAGGCCACGCCAAGAGCAGCCTTTGCCGGTCAACCCGTCCAGCTCGATTCGGTCTGGTCAGACCACGCGAACTGGCCCTGCCCCTGGAAGGCTTGGCGCGCCGAGGTTCGGGCCCAACCTGCCGGCACGCGAATTCAGCCTCACCTTCGAGCAAGAGGGTTCTGTGGGCCTGCCCAAAATCACAACTTTCTTCCTCCCCAGGTGAAAGCGCGCAGGCCACCCGAATTCACTATTCCGGCCGCTGACCTCGGCCGGCGCATGAAGGCCGTGGACAGTGCCTGCGGCTTGACACGCTTATCCCCCTCTGCCACCCTGCGGTTCAGGATGAGCGGGACTCAAGCATGAAAATCGTTGAAAAACCCTGGGGCCGCGAAATCTGGGTCGCCGTCACCGCAGAGTATGCCCTTAAGATCATCGAGTTCAAAAAGGGAAGCCGTTCCAGCCTCCAATACCACAAAGTGAAGCACGAGCACATTTACGTGGACCGCGGCGTGGCGGAAATGGAATGGGAGAATGACCAAGGGCAAATGGAAAAGCTCCTGCTCAAGGCCGGTGACGTGGTCGAGAACAAACCGGGACGAAAGCACCGCACCACCGCGATTGAAGATGTGCGGTTTATCGAGGTCAGCACTCCGCACCTCGATGATGTTGTCCGAGTCGAGGACGATTACAACCGGAAGTGAAACCCTCGAACCAGAGGCCGAAGGTGGTCGTAATCGCGGCGTTGGCGATGGAACAGGCGCTGCAAATCTTTAAGAAGCGCGTCTGCACTTCACCCGGCCAGTTGAACCCGCGGGCGCTCGCATCCTGCGCCAGCTCCAACGGGATGCCCGAATTGGCCGAGGCCCTGCGTCAGCGACACCGGCTCTAGCCCAGGCTCTCCCATTTCGGCTCTCAGCCCGAGGAGCGGCACATCGCGGGGGCAGTGTCGGGACCGCCCCCCACAGGCGCAGGAGTTGGAGACGCAACCCAAGGCTGCGCGCATGCGCTGCAACCCGGAGGGTTGCTAGAGGGTAGCCGGGGGTCGCGACACCGTCGCGACCCCCGGTTGACGGTCTAAAGGGTCCTGCACCCCGGAACGGGGTGCCAGAAGACCGCACGGCGTTCGGTGCGCCCGTTTCTGGCATCCCTCCGGGATGCAGGCGCACCCCTGCGCCGAACCGGGGGTCTTGCTTCGCTTCGACCCCCGGCTACCATCTTCCATCCCTCCGGGGTGAAACTGGCGGCCCAGAGCCATGTCAGGAATTTCTGTACGTGGGGTGGCACATCTCAGATGCGCCCACGCCCCACCCCCCCCGGGCCATTTCTTTTTGCGTTTTGGGTTCCGGGCAGATAGGGTCACTTCATGAGCTTAGCTGAAGTCAAAGGGTCCATCGCCGGGATGATCGTGGAAGAGCGATTGGAGGTGGCCGCCCTCATCGCCCATTTGAACCGCGCCGAGGATCCCGGATACCAGGCGGACTTGGATCGGCGCATGTCCGCCATGGATTCCGGCGGCAAGACCGGCGCCACCGCGCTGAAAAAGGTGCATGACGGATTGGCGCTACAGGGACGATGATCCGCGAGCACAAATTCGATCTGACCTGGAGTCAACCAACGGGCGGCGGCGAGCCGGAGCCTCGCCTCAAGTTCGAAGTATTCGATAAGGCCAAGGAGGCCACTGTCACGTACGCGGCGGTGTTTCGGGTTTGTGCAACCCCGAGGTGCGGTGGCCGTTCTGTTTGCACTCACTGCTCGCCGCTATTGCCGGATGGCTCCGCCTCTCCAGGTTTGCTCCGTTGGTTCTGGCTCGACGTGGGGAACAGAGTCCTGGAGATGACCCCGGAATTGCAGGCCGACGCGGAGACATTGCGCCTGGCCGAACTCGTCAGTTCGCGGCTGGGCGAGACGGCTTGGGAGGATCTCCACCGCTGGTTCTGGACTGCCAAGACCCAGGCCATCGAAACGGCTGAGGTCGACGAAATAGATATTGCCGACCTGCCAAGCGCCGACGACGGGCACATGATCCCGTTCATAGAGGTTTTTCCGTTAGGCCTTTCCTTGAACTTTACATTCGAGAACGCGGCCTGGGCCGCCGACGAGCAGGTACCTGCGTCCAACCGGGGTGCGGCTGTACGGATCTCGTCTTTTCGTTTCTCCAGTTGAAAGATGCAGCCGGCAGGAAGACCACCTCGCTGCGAGACGCGCCCGCCATCCGCTACGATTACCGCTCCCAAGCCGTCCGCCAATTGGCACCGGGACCCGCCGGGACGCCGCCGACTGGGCAACTGCTGGGATCGCTCAAGACGGCATATCCCACGCTGGACCCACGACTGGAATTGCACCACGGGATTATGCGATCGCTTTACGCTCGCCACTACTTGGCGCAGGCCAAACTCCAAATAAAGCGCCTGGAGGCCCGACTTGAGTCCAGAGCGCGCAAGACCGCCCGCAACGATCCTTGCCCGTGCGGCAGCGGCAAGAAGTTCAAAAAGTGCTGTGGCGCTTGAATGCGCCCTCACCAGGCCCTGGCGGGCGCATCCCCGACACCGCCCCCAGCGGCATCGGCGAGGTGGGAGTGTGCCCGTCCTTGGGGTTACTCCGGGGGAGTGTCGGGAAGCGCCCCAGGGCCGAAGGCCCGTTATATGATAGCCCGGGCTGGAGCGGAGCGGAGGCCCCGGTTAGCCAGCGCCCCTCGAAAAACCCCGGTCTGTAAGGCCGGGACCTTATGGCGCCCCGCCCTTTCTGGCCTTTGGATCAACAGTGGCCCCACCCCGCAGGGACAAAAGAGACCGTTCCGCCGGGGCGCACCTTGACAGCACCGACACCGCAGAGGAACGCCGCCTTCAGGCGGCAGAGGCGTGGAGACAAGAGAGATATTGGAATTATCGGTGTTGCAGCTAATTCCGGCGCTGCTGCCGCCTGAAGGCGGCGTTCCGCCGCGGCGCCGTGCGGTGGTGCTGTCAAGATGCGCCCGTTCCGCCGGGACAAGGAAGTTATCCCTTGGCTGGCACTTCTCACCGCATCTCGTATCGCCCGATATAGCAGACGGGTGTTTTGTGCTGCAGCTCCACGAGCGCCTGGCCAGTTTGGCCGCGCCCGAGAAGGATGCGCTTGGACTCACCCTGGATGAACAGCGTCTTCCGCAACGCATTCGCCGGCCTCGACCATGAGCTGGGAAGTCCACATTGATTGAGCTTTCCGTGTCTCGAGGCGTGACACTCGTGCGGCTCAGTGGGTTGCACGTGCGAGGGCGGATGGGCGCAGGAATTGCACGGCGGCGAACTTCTGCGGAGGGCCGCGCGCCCAGGCCCGAGGGGAGGCCGGGGGTTTTTCCTGGATCGCCGCCATTCTGGCGGTTCGGCGCAGGTTTTGGCATTGCCAGTGCTATTCGCCTGAAGTTAGAAATGTGCCAGAGCCTATGAGCAAGCCGAATCCGTTCGTCCCCGCGGGTTCGCTCATCGCGCAACGCCAGCGAAGGAGCCGGAACCGGTTCAAGCTCGCTGTCTATGCGGTCCTCACCGCGCACGCGCTGCTGCTCCTGGCAATGCTGTTCCAAGGCTGCAAGAGCGACGGCCCCTCCAACACCTCCTCGGAGAATGCGGCAACCGAGCCGGCTGCCCCGGGGGCCGGGCCTGCTCGGCCGCGCTGGAGCGGCCGCCATCCAATCCGCCGGCAGCCCCCGTGGCGGCGGCGGGCGCGCCGCGCCCGGCCTTGCCCTCCGTCGGCGGCGCCCTCTCCTCAGCCGCCAGCGGCGACTTGATTTGCGTGGTCAAGTCAGGCGATACTGTCCAACATATTGCCAAAGCTCACGGAACCACGGCCCAGGCGATCCGGGCGGCCAACGGTCTGAAGAACGACCGGTTGTTGGTCGGCATGAAACTGAAGCTGCCTGCCGGGGCCAGGATGACGGTTGCCGCGACCTCACCTAATTGAGAGATCCGGAGCCGGCATCCGGATGACGACATTAGAGCACTTCAAGAGCGCTATCTTAGAGCAGTTCGAGAACGGGGGCTTTGCCAGCACCGAGACCCCGGTGGGGGCCGTGCTCTATGCGCTGGTCTTCGGGCTCCTGGCCTGGCTGGCCGGTTGGGCTGTGCGCCTGGCCATCCAGCGCGTCCTGGCCTATGACAAACGCGCCCTGGTTGACCGGACCACGGTCAAGTTCCTGGGGCAAGTGGCGCAAATCGGCGTCTATCTCTTCGCCTTCATCTCCTACACGCACGTGGTTCCGGCCCTCAAGGGCCTGGGCGGGGCCTGGCTCACCGGCGCCACCGTCATCTCCGCCGTCATCGGGTTGGCGGCCCAAAGCACCCTGAGCAACCTCATTGCCGGCTTTTCCCTCGTGCTCTACCGGCCCTTCAAGGTGGGCGACCGCCTTCACGTCACCGCCCCCACCGGCCTGGAAACGGGCGAAGTCGAGAGCGTCAATCTCGGTTACACGGTCCTCAAGACAGACGACAACCGGCACATCGTAATCCCCAACAGCGTCATCGCCACCCAGATCACTGTCAACCTGACCGGCGACGACCCTCGCGTGCTCTGCTCGGTGCCCGTGGGCATCGGGTGCGAGGCGGACATCGACCAGGCGCGCGGCATCCTCCTGGACCTGGCCCGGCACGATCCCAAGGCCCAGAGCGTTTGCGGCTGCCCGGTCACCGAGGTGGCTCTGCCGGCGTCGTCCTCACGCTCAGCGCCTGGTGCGCCAATGCCGACGACGCCTTCAACCTCAAGTCCGCCATGCTCGAAGAGGCCAGCAAGCGATTCCGCAAGGCGGGCATCGACCTGCCTCTCCCGAGCCAGGTCGTCATGATTCGCCAGGACGGCCCGGAACGCCCCGACCGCCAGGCAGCAGAGCCTTCAGCCCAGCCCACAGGCGATTGGGTTTGATTCTCGGGTCATTTTGAATTTGTTTCGGATTTCGGATTTCGAATTTAGGTACTCGCGGTCCTTCTTGATGCCCGGCTCAGGGAGGGGATACTTGCCGTCGGGGCCCAGTTGGAGCGGGGCCGCTGAAGCCATGGTGAGTTTGTCCACGTCCGGGGCGAACTCGTGCTGGCAGCCGAGCATGTTGTCGTAGGCGATGACCTGGCCGGTATGGGCGGCCATGCGGCCCATGGAAGTGACCAGGCTGGCGGTGGCGCCGCGCCGGGCCTCGTTGTAAGGCTTGTCCTCACGGACGGCGCTGACCAGCTCGTCCCACTCCAATTGGTAAGGGTCGGGCTCCGGCTGCGGGAATGCCCAGGTCATGTCGGCGCGCGTGATATTCTGCCCCTTGAAGAGCCGGCATCGGCCGGGGCAATGGCTGGCTGTGGTAATGACGGCACTGCCCTGGGTGCCGTGGGCGTAGCTGGCGAATTCATCGTGGCAGCCGTCTTCGGCCCGGCCAACGAAGTAGAGTTTCGTGCCGTCGGCGAAGGTGTATTCGACGTTGTAGTTGTCGAAATTCTGGTCCAGGGAGCGCCCGCGGTAGTGGCGTCCGCCGGTGGCATGGGCGCGGACCGGCCAGGCATTTTTCATCCAGCAGCACTCGTCGATCTGGTGGATGTTGTAATCGCTGAAGATGCCGCCGCTGGCCCAGAGGAAACTGTGGAAGCGGCGGATCTGGTAGAGCGTCTCGGAGAGGTCGGCGGGCTTGGGCCCGGCTGTGGCGCTGGCTCTGTCCATCCGGTAGGCGCGCATGAGCATGAGCTGGCCGATCTGGCCGTCCTGGATGCGTTGGTGGAGTTCCCGGCGGGCCTTGCAGTGGCGGATCATGAGGCCGACGCCGACCTTGAGGTTTTTCTTTTCCGATTCCTCGGCCAGGACCAGGAGCTTCCGCGTGGTCGGGGCGTCCACGGTCACCGGTTTCTCCATGAAGACATTGAGGCCCTTCTGGATGGCATAACCGAAGTGGACCCAGCGGAAGGCGGGCGGCGTGGCGAAAATGGCAATGTCCCCGGGTCTCAGGCAATCCATGGCCTTCTGGTAGGCATCGAACCCGATGAACTTCCGGTCCTCCGGCACGTCCATGCTCTCCTTATGGCGTTTAATGAGTTGGTCGTAACTGCCCCGCAGCCGGTCCTCGAAGACATCGGCCATGGCGACGAGCTTGATCGGGCCGCTTTGCGTGGAGAGGGCCTGGGAGGCGGCCCCGCTGCCGCGCCCGCCGCACCCGACCAGGACCACCTGCAGCCCATCGCTGCCGGCAGCGTGTACCTGGGGAAGGGCGACGCCGGCCAACGCTGAAACGGCCGCCAAACGGCCGGTGTTCTTGAGAAACTCGCAACGTGAAGAAGGCGTGTGAATGGGATCAATCATGGGGGGATGATCCCCGGGGAAGAGCGGATTGTCAATCGCGCATTTCGGATCTGGGATCCGGAGTTGGCAGAAAAATGGGGGCAGAAAGATGAGTCTGTTTGTTATCTTTCTGCCCCCATTTTTCTGCCTGCTTCAGATTTCGGACTTGGAGCGCGGCCGCTTTATATCACGTAATTCGGCTCGTGGATGGTCCCGACGCCATGCTTTCGGAGCAACTCCGCGAAGCGGGTCACGCCGCGCTTTTCGTCGGCGCCCAGGTGGTAGTGAATATGCCAGGAGAGGTAATCCTTGCGGAAATCGTAGTCGTATTCCGTCCGGTTGCGGATGATGGAATCGAGGGTTTCGAGGCCGAACTGGCGGGCCTGGCGGAGTTGGCGGCGGAGCGGGGCGTTCTGGATGCCGCGGCGCAAGGCCCACACCGCATAGACGAACGGCAGGCCGGTCAACTCGTACCAGGCGGCGCCCAGGTCCCAGATCTGGTGCGCGTGGGGCGCCAGGGCGAAATCCAGGGCAGTATCGCCAATGAGCAAGGCGTAATCCGGCAGGACGGCGAAGTCGTAGCCAGCCAGGGGCTTGAACTGGGGCTGGAGCCCGCGTTCGGCCAGCAGGACACGCAGCAGATTCACGCTGGTGAGCGATGCCCGGTCACAGAAGACCTCGCGCGCGCCCTCCAGCGGGCCGCGATGGGCCAGGAAAACGCTCTTGACCTCGCCCAGCGAGGCGATGGCAATGCCGTCCAGGATGTCGTAGCTCTCGCGCAGGAGGGTCTCGGTCACGCTGACCAGCGCGGCGTCCAGTTCGCCCCGCTGGAGCATGCCGGCCAGTTCCGAGGGCGTGGCGAGGATGACCTCGTCTTCGATGCCGCGGGTCAGAGGCACGGCGTTGAGAAATCGGACCGAGCCGACGCGGAACGGGGCGAGGGATTCCTCCAGGGCGGGCGCCCGTGGTGCGGGCTGGCCAGGGCGGGACACCTCCGGCACGGTCCGTGGCGGGGCCAGCCGCAGCTTGGGAATCTCCTCGGTGTTCATCGGTGGTCAAGAGGCGGGTTCAGGGTTCAACAAACCGGCTACTGTCTTGGCAGCCCGGCCTCGACCGTCTCGCACAGGACGTGGAAGAGGAGTTTCTGGGCCTCCTGGATGCGGGCGGTGGAGTTGCCGGGGACCAGCAATTCGAGGTCCGCCACGCCGCGGGTGAAGCCGCCGTCGCGGCCCAGGAAACAGAGGGTGCCCAGCCCCAGGCGGCGGGCCTCTTCGAGGGCGCGCAGCACGTTGCGGGACCTGCCGCTGGTGGTAAAGGCCACGAGCAGGTCGCCCGGCTGGCCCAGGCCCCAGACCTGGCGGGCGAAGATCTCGTCGGAATGGTAATCATTGCACACGGCGGTCATGAACTCGCCGTTGGCCGTCAGGGAAATGGCCGGATAGGGGCGGCGGTCTTCGCGGTAGCGGCACAGGAACTCGGTTGCCAGGTGCGTGGCATCCGAAGCGCTGCCGCCATTGCCGCAGATCAGCAGTTTGTGGCCCGAGGTCAGGCAGCCCAGAACCATCCGGGCCGCCCCGTTCAAGGGCTCCTCCAGCGGGCTGAGCCCGCGCAACGCGGCCACCGACTCCTCGACAGCCCGTTCAAGCAACGTCATGCCCGCAGGTTAAGTGCCGCGCAGCCAAAATGCAATTCAACCTTGCAACTTGACTCCCAGGATGCGGAGTGCTGTATATAGGAGCCGTGACCACGCCGAGGCCAACGGGCCTCCTGGCCTGCGCCGACCAAGCAAAAACCGGCTTTGAACAAAGTAAGATTATGGCTGACATCAAGTTCACCTGCCCGCATTGCCAACAGCAAATCCAATGCGACCAACTCTGGTGCGGGCACCAGATCAACTGCCCGACGTGCCAGGGCGCGATGGTGGTTCCGCAGATCGAGGCCGCGCCCCCGGCCGGATCGAATCAGGCTCCCGCTTCCACCCCCGGTTCCCAGTTCGTTGCGCCGGTGCTCAAGCCCCCGCCGGGCGGGGCCTCCCGGCTCTCGGCCGGCAGGACGCAAGTCGCCCGTTCCACCACCCCCGCCGGCATCGCGCAACGGCCGTTCCAACCCAAGGTCCAGAAAAAGGCCAACCCGGTCCTCAAGTGGGCGCTCATCTGCACAGGCCTGGCCGCCCTGGGCGTGGGCGGCTACTACGGCTATGACTACTATACCAACCAGGCCCAGCCCAAGTTCAACGCCAAAGTCGACCAGGCCTCCAAACGCCCCGTGGTCGGCGGGGACGTCGGCCAGGCCATGGATGTCAACGATGC
The DNA here is from genome assembly GCA_963749495.1 of uncultured bacterium. GTDB lineage: Bacteria > Verrucomicrobiota > Verrucomicrobiia > Limisphaerales > UBA8199 > CAVQND01. The sequence goes on along the minus strand of CAVVMW010000004.1, from coordinate 178,148 downwards.
CCTCGAAAACACCCAACCCGACCGCCCCGCTCCGGCCAAACGGAACGCCCTGAAACGGAAGCTGACCGGCGCCGATGCCGGCCAGGGTGTCCCCGTGGCTGGCGACAGCGGGGCGGCGGCGGCGGACACTGGAGGGATTGAGGGCGCCTCGACGGCGACCGGGACCGCGTCGCCCGCCAAACAGCTCCCCATCGTGGCCCCGGCCTACACGCTGAACGTCGAGCAGGCCAAGATCCCGGCCGGCAAGGTCAATGGCCTCATCGCCGGAACCAATTTCGTCTGCGAAACCGCGCGGCTCGACAAGACCCCAGATTATTATGCCCTGACGTTGCGCCAGGGAACGGGCCTCTCACCGGATCGCGGCGTCCGCGTCTTTCTCCATCTCAAGCCCAATGAATGGCCCACCAACCAGACCTTCACCGTCTCCACGGAGACGCGCGACCCCGTCATTACACAGGTCGTCAAGCTCTGGAAAACCAATCCCCGGTTTGCCGCCACCGAGCAGAGGTTCTCGTCGGGTTATGCCCTCAAACTCGAGTTGGGCCAGGCGACGGACACCGGCATGTCCCCCACTGGCGTGCCCGGCACCAGCGTGTCCGGGAAGATCTTCCTGGCCCTGCCGGACACGGACAAGACGGTGGTGGGCGGGCAGTTCACGGCCTCGCTGATCGTTGCCGCTGCCACTCCGCAACTCGCCCCGGCCAACCCCATGAGGATGGGGGCGGGGGCGGGGGCGGGGGCCAACCCCGGCGCTGCTTCCCGGATGCGCTACGGCAAGCAGCCGCGGTAGGGCTGATGGGCATCACGCCACAGCAGTTCAAGCAGATGGAGGAGCGCCTGGGCGGAACACGCCGGGCGGTGCCCGTGCTGGAGAGGAGCGCCGCCAGTCCCCACCAGGTCATCCTGGGCCTGGACCCTTCCTTGCGCGGCACCGGTTACGGGGTGATTCGCCTGGCCAAACCCCACGCGCAAACGCTGGCCCATGGGACCATCTCGTGTCCCGCGCACTGGGAACACTCCCGCTGCCTGGTCAAGATCGCCCGGGACCTGCGGGACATCCTGCCGCGGCATCACCCGACCGTCTGCGTGGTCGAGGGCCTGTTTTACGCCCAGAACCTGCAAACGGCCCTGGTCATGGGCGAGGCGCGCGGGGCGGCGCTGGCCGTCGCGGCCGAGGCCGGGCTGGAGATCTACGAATTGGCGCCCCGAAAGGTCAAGCAGGCCATCGTCGGCTACGGTGCGGCCCAAAAAGACGCGGTGGCCAAAATGGTCCAGCGCCTGTTGCGCCTGCGGCAGCCGCCGGCGCCCGATGCGGCCGATGCCTTGGCCCTGGCCCTGACCTTCGCCCAGGAGAGCGGGCGCTATTCGCTCAGTCCGCTCAAGCGCATATGAAGTCCACAGTCCACAGTCCACAGTCCACAGTCGAAAGACACCGCGTGCCAGGTGAACAAGCTATTAGCCGGTCGTCCGGTTGCACTGAGGTGTGTGGCGACGAACCGTGCTCCCTCTCCCCATCCGATGGGGAGAGGGCCGGGGTGAGGGGTCCGCCCGTTGTGGTCCATCCCGAGGCTTCCTTTGTATGATCACTTTTCTTAAAGGCCCGGTGGTTGAGGCCCTGCCGACCCAGGTCACGGTCGAGGTCAACGGGGTCGGTTATGAGGCGCTCATCCCGTTGTCGTCTTACGACAAACTCCCGCCGCCGGGCGCGCAGGTGAAGCTGCTCACGCACCTGGTGGTGCGTGAGGACTCGCACACCCTCTACGGCTTCATGAGCGGGGCGGAGCGGGACCTGTTCCGCTTGCTCATCAATACGGTCAGCGGCATCGGCCCGAAGATCGCCCTCAACATCCTGAGCGGGATCAGCGTGGTGGCCTTTCGCGGCGCTGTGGCCAATGGCGACCTCAAGGCCCTCTCGCAGATCTCCGGTGTGGGCCGCAAGACGGCCGAGCGCATCGTGGTCGAACTCAAGGACAAGATCGGCGTGGCCGGGGCCTGGGAGGCCTCCAGCGCCGAACGGGGGCGCTCGGAGGCCGACCAGCGCGTCAACGATGCCGTGCTGGCGCTCATGGCCCTGGGCTTCAAGCAACTGGAGGCCCACGATTCCATCCGCAAGGCGCAGGCCGCCCTCGGCCCCCAGGCCACAGTCGAGGACCTGGTCCGCGCCTGCTTGAGGAAGGGTGATAGGGCATGAACACCTCGACGTGCAATCCCACGCGCCGCCCGCGAACCAGGCGCCTCAGCGGGGTGGTCGTGCCGCATGAGACGCGATGGTCCCAACGCCTGGGCGCGTGGATGGTCTATGCCCTGGTGCGGCTGGTGGCGGGGACGGTGCGCTGCCAATACGAGGATCGCTCCGGTTTCCTGAGCACCGTGGGCGGGCCGGTGATCTACTGCATTTGGCACAATCGGCTGGCCCTTTGCATGAAGGCCTATTACAGCTATGCCATGGCTCGGAATGCCTCTCCCGGCATGGCAGCCATGGTCAGCGCCAGCAAAGACGGTGGATTCCTGGCAGCCATTCTCCGGTGCTTCAAGGTCCAGCCGGTGCGGGGTTCATCGAGCCGGCGGGGCCCGCAGGCGCTGCTGGAACTGACGACCTGGGCCGAGCGGGGCTATGACCTGGCCATTACGCCCGACGGACCGCGTGGCCCCTGTTATGTGGTCCAGAAGGGGGTGATGTCCCTGGCCCAGGTCACCGGCCTGCCCATCCTCCCGGTGTCCTATCATCTGAACCGCAAGATCCGGGCCAAGAGTTGGGACCGGTTCCAAATCCCGATGCCCTTTTCGCGGTGCCGGGTGATTTTCGAGCAGCCCGTCCGCGTCCCACGCGAGGCCACCGATGCGGAGCGCGAGGCCCTGCGCCTGCAATTGGAAGCCACCCTCCGCCAGATTACCCGCGACTGAAAACCTTCTAAAATCAGCCATAGTGCCGACCCTTCAAACTCGACATTATCCTCCCGCAAGGCTTATCTCAGGTCCATGGTTCGTACTCGGCTCAGAGGCAAGATTGTCCCGGTTGCGATTATGGTGCTGGCCATTGGCCTTACGGGTTTAATCACGAGCCTGCTCAGTGATTCCTCGGGCCGGGGCAAGCTGAGATTGCCGGTCGGCACCGGCACTCCCGCCATCAGCCTGGGCGACAGACATGGGCTCATCCTCGCTTCCGATGGTAGCCTCTGGTCGTGGGGCTCGGACCACTTCGGTTGGCCGGTTCTTGGTTTGGGCCTCACGAACCGTTCCACCAGCCTGCGCCGCGTCGGCGACGAAACCAACTGGGGCAGCATCTCTGCCGGGGTCAGCCACAACCTGGCGATCAAGTCCGACGGCACACTCTGGACCTGGGGACAAAGCATGATGGGCAGACTGACACCGATTGCAGTGCCCGTCCCCGCCGCAGCGGGTCATGACTGGAAGCAAGCTGCCGCGGGCGGCATCTACTGCGTCGCAGTAAAGAGGGACGGCACTTTGTGGGGCTGGGGCAGCAACTGGAGCGGGTGGCTGGGAATTACCCCGAGCTACAGCAGCGCGGTGCCGGTGAGGATCGGCTCGGACACGAATTGGATCAAAGTCTGGGCCGGCAATCGCGCCGCCGTGGCGATGCAGGCCGATGGCAGCCTTTGGTGCTGGGGAGACATCCCCAATCCGGACGTCCACACCCAGGCCGCCACGATCTCCGCCCCCATGCGCAACAGCCCGGACACGAATTGGGTGGACGCGGGCCTTGTCGGGGACACCGCCTTCGCCATCAAATCGGACGGCACCCTCTGGGCCTGGGGGAGCCAGGCGCATATCTATACGGAGGCGAGCGATCCGGCTCAAGATGCCGTTCCCACTCGCGTGGGAACGAATTCGGATTGGAAGGCGATTTCCACTTGCACCAGGGGGTGGTGGTGCCCGGGGCTGACCAAGAAAGACGGTTCATTGTGGCTGATGGACGCAACCGATCCCAACCCCAACGGGCCGAAGAGTCCTTACCCACCGGTGCGGTTCCGGCGAGCCGCGTTTAAGAGGGAGTCCGTCGCTTACGCTGGCGGCGCCCTTCATTTCGTGGCTCCCGGTGCCCACCTGGGCATCGGCGTGGCGCTCACGGCGAATGGCGAGGTCTGGACCTGGGGCGTGGTCCTGGGCGAGCCGCCGAGCTTCCATGACCGCGCGCTGAACTTGGCGGTAAAACTGGTCAACTATCTCCCTATTCGAAAGAGAATCCCCCCACCCTATCCCGATCCCTATCCCGCCTCTGTCTTTCGGGAAGAACCCTGGCAGCTTCGCAACGAGTGAACTTCATCTTGTTTTTCAGCGGCGCGGCGGGGCGCGACGTTGCCGTCCGCCGAGGCAACCGCGCCAGTGAAAAACAAGAAAAGGAGGAGGCTGGAGTTGGAGCCGCCGCTGTCTGTAAACAAGCCACTCCTAAGGGAGTTCTCGTGAAGATATTAAACCATAGCATGGAGCGGTTCTCATGTTGACGGATCGGTCGGGGGCGCTGTACCCATGGCCGATGCCGCGCAAGCTACGTGTCGAATATCCAGGGGCCATGTATCACGTGATGAGCCGGGGCGATCGGCCGGAGGACATCTTCCTGGATGACGTGGATCGGCAGGACTTCATCAAGACGGTGGCCGAGGCTTGCCAGAAGACCGGATGGCAGGTGCATGACTAGTGCCTGATGCACAATCACTATCACCTGGTGCTCGAGACTCGGAACGCCAACCTGGTTGCAGGCATGGAGGGCAAGCTTGGGGAACATCACTCAGGAGAGTTGCGCCTGGAGACAGCGGAAACCAAGGCGGGGCGTATAGTGGCCGAGGAATTGCAGCGGTTGGGCTGGAAGCAGAGCGACCTGGCGGCCCGGCGCAAGAGCGATCCGGCAAAGCTGGCCATCGCGGCGCGGTTGCGCAAGGAGACGACGCTCTCGATCAACGGGAGGGAGAAGCGGGGGGGAGAGGGAGAAGTCAAGAAGCGGAGAGTCAAGAAGCGGGGTCACATCTATACTTTCTTACAATGTGAGTCCGCGTAAACAATGTTTAGATATGCCCCTGATTTACCTTGACCCTGATTTACCGACGCCGATTTACCGACGCGAGGAGATGAGGCGCGTCCAGAAAACATTGTAAAAATGTATAGATGTGACCCCTATTTACCCCTATATATAGATGTGACCCCTATTTACCCCTATATAGATGTGACCCCTATTTACCCCTATTTAAGACCCCCTATTTAAGACATTCTCATAATTGCAGCGCGGTCTGCACAGGCGCGCTGCCGGGCGCCTTTTGGCGCCGTTGGCTCAACAGCCAAGCCAAGTAGCCACGCCTGCGCCAAAATACACCCCGCAGGGATGCTGTCGAATGCTCGGCAGCCTCGATCTCTGCTTGAATTCCTATAAGGCATTGCCTTGAGTGACTGTCAGACAAAGTACTACACGGATTTAGATTGACTCAAAGGACCAGGCGTCGTAAAGTAAGTGCAAGATTCCCGGTTGGGCAACAGGCACAAGCTGATCGCAGAGGTGCTATTCATCGTAACAAGCATGAAAACAAGATTGGATCGTTCCCGCGGGAGAAAGGCTCGCCGGATCTCCCGCGGTTCCACCAAGCGGGCCGGCTTTACCTTGATCGAACTGCTGGTGGTCATCGCCATCATAGCCATCCTGGCGGCGATGCTGCTGCCGGCACTGGCCAAGGCCAAGACCCGGGCCAAGAATCTCAACTGCATGAACAACTTCAACCAACTGATGAAGGCCGCGTTCATGTACGGAAATGACAATACTGACTTCCTGCCGCCCAACCCCGATGACCCCGGCGATGTCACGCCTTATTACCATTGGGTCTCGGGCGACCAGTCGGGCTGGATGCCGACCGTGGCTGCGGGCGGCAGCACGGAGGCTGGCGACCCGGATTACCTAACAGACCCGAAATATGCCCTCATGGGCCAGTATCTGGGATATAGCGTGCTGATATATAAGTGTCCGGCGGACCCGCGGAATTGTCCCTACTCCGGCTCGGACCCGGCCCGGCGCGGCACCATCATTCCGGTGATCCGCAGCTACTCGCTCAATCAGGGCGTGGGGACGGTTGATCCCGGCTTCGCCACCAGCGGCGGCCATCACGGCAAGCCGACGCTGCCCACGAACGGCCCCTGGCTTGATGGCAACCACAGCCACAAGTCTGGCCAGCCGTATCTCACGTTCGGCAAACTGACCGATTTCAAGAGCGCCAGCCCGGCGGACATCTGGACTTTTGTGGACGATGATCCGTGGACGATCAATGACGCCGCCATGGCGGTCATCGCCGCCGAACCGCAGTTTGTGGACTGGTGCAGCCCCATGCACGACAACGGCTGCGGCTTCGCCTTCGCCGATGGCCATTCCGAAATCCACAAGTGGAAGAGCAATCTCTTCATTCACAGCGGCGTGCCCGCTCGGCAGACCGCCAAACCCGGTTTGCAGTACAATGACTGGTTCTGGTGGGCGTGGCACGCCACGCGCAGCATAAGGACCTACACGGTTCCCTGAACGGCAAGCGCGCCGTGCTGGCAGTCACGGACCTTGCTCGTGGCGTCCCGGGCACGCCTCGGGGCGTTGCTGATAGTAAGAGAGGATCAACCATAGCCCCTCGGCCCTCGGCCCTTTCACGGTTGACAATCGGCCTGGGGGGGAGCACTCTCGTGTCAGTAGCACATCAGGTATTCGTATGAAGACAAGGTTCGTCCTCGCGTGGTTCGCCCTCGTATTGGCCGCAGGAACGGCTTTCGGCCAGGGGTCAGCGGTCATCATCAAGCAGCGCGCCAAGGAATTGGTCAACCAAAACAATGTCCAGCAGGGTGTGGCCTCGCCGGCCAAACCGCTGCCACCGCCACCGGTTGCAGCCGCGCCCGGCGCCCCGGCCCGCCCCTTGACGCCCGCCGAGCAGGCCCTGGCCAGGGTGCGAGCCGACCTCATCGCCCTGAGGCCCGACGCGACGCCCAGCCCACAACTCAAGCTGCAGCTTGCCAGCCACCTCATCGGGGCCGCCCAGGGCCCAAACAAGCCCTCCCAGGCCACCACCAGGAAATTGGCCGACAGTCTCGCCTCGGCCCTCTCGGAAAAGCTCCTCTCGGCGGCCACACGCGAGCGGTTGCTCCAGGACCTCAACTCCATTCTCAACCCGCAGAAGCTCCCAGCCTCGCAACTGACCGACATCACGGCTGACATCCAGGCGATCTTCCAGGCCAACAGCCTGGACCGCAAGCAGGCGGTGGCTGTCGCCGGCAGCGCCAAGGCCCTCGCGCAGGAAATCCAGAAACCGGCAGCGCCAATCTCGAATTAGGCGGCGGCGGGAGTGACTGGGGCGGTAAGGGACAAAAGGGACAAAAGCGACAAAAGGGACTGGGCGAGCCCATCAACTGCCCCGGAAGACGCGGCTCCACGCCTTTGTCGAAACCTTTGTCGGAACCTTTGTCGAACCCTTGTCGGATTGGCCATTTCTCGACAAAGGCTGCGACAAAGGTTGCGACAAAGGTCTGGAAGAGGCAGGCTCTACGTCACGTCCTGAACACCCGCATCGCCCTTCACCTTCAGCAGCGCCTCGCCCGTTTCACGTTTCACGTTTGCCTGCCATCACCTTTGACTTTGAGCAACACCTTGCCCATGGGGCCTTGGGCCAGGCGAGCGAAGGCCTTGGGGAGTTGCTCGAAGGGGAAGAGGCTGTCCACCTGCGGGCGGGCGCCGGTCCGCTCGAGCAGGCGCAAGACCTCCTGCCAGGCGGCATGGCTCTGGGCGGGCGTATAGGCGCCGACAGCGACGCCACCGAGGCGGATGCGGCGGAAGAACAGGCTGGCGGTGTTGAAGTCCGGGACCGGGCCGGCCAGGCGCCCGACCAGGCTGACCTTGCCGAGGTTGCCCAGGGTGTTGATGACGTTGGGCAGGAGCCGGCCGCCGATGGTGTCGACAGCCAGCTCGACCGGGCGGCCGGCCAGGGCCGCCTTGGCCGCCTGGCGCCATTGCGGGTCCTGCGGGTCATAGGTGGCGGCGGCGCCCAGGTTGCGCAGGCGCCGCTTCTCGGGACTGCGTGAGAGGGCCAGCACCCTATGGCCCATGGCCGCGGCGAGTTGGACCGTTGCGACACCGACGCCGCCCGAGGCGCCTGTGACCAGCACCAGGGCGGATTGGCCCAGCGGCCCCCACTGAGTCAGGGCTTGGTAGGCCGTCAGATAAACCAGGGCGGCGCCGGCCGCCTCGGGTTCGCTCCAGCCGGGAGGGACCTCGACCAGGCTCTCAGCCGGCGCAGCCACGCGCTGAGCGAACGTTCCCGGCCGATTGCCCCCGACGTCACTGCGCAGGATAACGCGGCGGTTGCCCGGGCGGACCGGGCCTGCGCCATCGCTGGCCTGGACGACAGTTCCCAGGCCGTCGCGTCCGAGGATATGGGGCAGCGAGGGCCGGGCCGGGTATTGGCGCTCGGCCAGGTAGCGGTCCGCGGGGTTCAATGCGGCATAATGGACTTCCAGGACCGCCTCGCCCACGCTCGGGACCGGGTCCGGCACCTCGGCCAGGCGCAGGGCCTGGAGGCCCGTCAAATCGTCAAGGAGCCATGCTTTCACGCTCACAAGTGAGCATCGACTGGCGGCGGCCGCAACCCTGATTGGAGACCGTCCACAAGCCCGGCATAGGCCGAACCTCATCGCAACCTTTGTCGCAACCTTCGTCGCAGCCTTTGTCGCAACCTTTGTCGGATTGGCCAGGGCTCGACAAAGGCCGCGACAAAGGCTGCGACAAAGGTCCGGCTGGCTAATAAAACCCGTACTGGTAGGCCGCGTCGAACATGGCCACGACGTTCTCGGGAGGGACTTCGCCCTGGATGTTATGGACGTTGTTGAAGACATAGCCGCCGCCGGGCATGAGGGCCTGGAGGTTGCGGCGGACCTCGTCGGCGACCTCGCCGGGTGTGGCGCTTGAGAGGACGTGCTGGGTGTCGATAGCGCCGCCCCAGAAGGAAAGCTGGCGGCCGAAGCGCTCTTTGAGCTGGGCCGGGTCCATGTCGCGGGCGCTGACCTGGACCGGGTTCAGGATGTGTACGCCGTTGTCCAGGAGGTCCGGGATGAATTGCCGGCAGGCGCCGCAGGTGTGATACCAGATTTTGGCCCGCGTGCGCGACCGAATGTACTGAACCAGTTGCTTATGGCGCGGTTTGACCGAGCGGCGATAAATCCTGGGGTTGAACAGGGGCCCGTTCTGCCCGGCCAAATCATCGCCGATCATGACCACGTCCACGACGTTGCCGACCTCGTCCAGGAAGAGCCGGAACCAGTCCATCCAGAACTTGAGGGTCTGGTCGAGCATGGCCTCGCAGAACTGGGGGTTGGTCATGAGGTTGCAGAACCATTGCTCGAGCCCGCGCAGGTACCAGCAGATCTCATAAACCACGCCCGAGATGCCGCTGACCACGGCGTAAGGTGTATCCTTCCTGAGGGCCAGCGCGCGCTCGCGCAGGCCGGCAAAGCGGCTGGGGTCGTCCCCTTTGGGCCAGGGATAATCCTTGAGGTCCGCGAGCGTGGCGCCGGCAAGCGGGTGCAGCGTGATGTCCATGTAATACGGCGCGTCCTCGGGCATGGACCACCGAATGCCGAACTTGTCGGTCAGGTCCTCCCAGAGGCGTCCGTCGCGCCGGGCCGTGACGATGCCGCCTTTCCAACTTTGGGCCGCGCCCGCCGCGACGTAGCGGGTATCCACGTGAAATCGTTCGAGCACCTGCTCGCAGGGCCGGGCCAGTTGCTGCACGGCATCCATGATGCGGAGCTCGTCGTGGATGCCCAGATGCCGGGTCAGCGCCCGATACGCGTTCTTGTGGATGCCGGTCTGGTTTCCGCCCAGGTCAATCGGGACCCGGTCCGGGACCTGATGGTCCAGCGCCTTGTTGACCCGCTCGCGCGCGGTCATGGTTTCCTTTTTTGGCATAGGTCTGCCTGCTGTTCGGCCGTGCCTAGTTGAACCGATGCGGGGCAAATTGGCAAGCCTGGCGAATGCGGAATGCGGAGTGCGAAATGACGAATGACGAATGACGAATGACGAATGATGGATTTACCCGTCGGGGTTCCGCTCTCCATGAACCACCGAAGCCCGCAAGGTTTTGGACTGCGGCAGTCCTCTGCCGCTGTCGCGTCCCCAGGGCTCCAAAAAGCGGCAGAGGACTGCCGCAGTCCAAAACGCTTCGCGGCCTCGCAGCCCTATCCGGTTCATGTCCCAACTGCATTTGCGGAAGCCAAAGAAGGCCCTCCATGAACCTGGATAGATCCGGTTCAATCCTCATCGCACGGCGCCTCGGCCCCGGGTCTGGACGGCGTCGATGCTGGCCTGGATGTCTTGGGATTGGGGGTCTGCGGCCTGGAGTTGGCGCAGCAGGCGGAGGGCCTCCTCGGTGCGGCCGGCGCCAACCAGGGCGGCGCTCAGCCCGAGGTGGATCTGCACCCAGTGGGGCAGGCCGCGCCGGGCGAGTTCGAATTGCTGGATGGCGCCCGGGTAATCGTGGAGCATGAGGCGGAGCCGGGCAAAATTGTAGGGCAGGCGCCAGTCCTCGGGGAACTGGCGCATGGCGGCGCGGTAGATTTCCGAAGCAGCCTCGGCGTCGGGGGCGCCGAACTTGCCGAGTTGCTCGGCCAGCCGTTGCTCGGTGGCCGCCTGCCGTCGGGCGTGCTCCATTCGCAGCGTGAACGGCGGATAGCTCGTGGCCTTGATCATCTCGCGACGGATGCGGCCTTCGTCAAAACGGGTATAGGCGAGTCGAGCCGCGCATTCGTCACGGGAGAGCGGGGCCTGCCCGGGGGAAAGGCCCAGGGCCTCGCAGACGGCGGGAAACAGAGTCTTGGCCAACAGGTAATCGCCGTCGAAGCTCGGGTGGACGTGGTCGTTGAAGAGGCGGTCGCCCGGGATTTGGTGTTCCTCGGCATCGGCCTCGGCGAGGGCGCGTTCGGCATCCACGAGGCGGACAGTCCCGGCAGGATGTCTCGTGGCGGTCTGGCGCACAACGTCATTGAGCCGGGAGTCGGCCCGGAACTGGAGGGCGTCCCAATCGCGGGCAAGGAGGAATTCGCGGCGGGCCTGGTCCAATTGGCCTGAGGCGGCCCGGCAGCGCGCCAGGCGGAAGTGGAGTTCGGCGAAGTGGCCGTCCAGGGCCGCGGCAGCCAGGTAACGGGAGATTGCCTCGGCATGGCGGCCGGCCGTCTCGTCCTCGATGCCGGCGTCGAAGGCGGCTTGCCAACGAAGCAGGTCGGGGTCGGAAAGGCCGGGGCGGTGCATCGAGCCAAGCGGGGGGAAGTCCTGGAGGTTGACCGGGACGGTCATGAGGATGACCCCGCCGCGGCAATGGCGCGCGGCGGCGCAGAGGCCGGCCAGGTTGAGGCGGAAGTTGTTATAGACCGCGTTGCGGCGGGGGTCATCGGCGGCGACAAAATGCTCCCGGAAGAACTGGTCATCCTGTTTTTCCGGGGGCATGCCTTCGCGGGCCAGGCCGAGCAACAGCGGGTCCATCAATTCCCCGAGACGGGTCGAGCGCACCCACTGCAGGGCCCGCAACAGGCGCGGCAAGGAGGTCAGGCGCCCCGAATGCGGACCGGGGGCATAGAGGCCGACTGCCTCGTTGTTGCCCATATACACGACCACCAGGTCCGGCTTGAGGCGCGCGCAGCAGTCGCGGGCGGCCGGCAGGAGGATATGGGAGTTGACGCCGCGCATGGCGGCATTGATGACCTCGCAGCGGCGCCGGGGCCACTGCTGGCGCAGCATCCGCTCCAGGATGCGGCCGAAGTTGTAGGCCGGGTCGGGCGTGCCCGCGGCGGCGGACTCGCCCAGGACCACAATGCGAGTCGCCTCCGCCGGTTTGGCCGCGCTCAGGGCGAAAGGATTGGGCCGCAGGTTGGTCTTTCTCGAATAAAACTGAAAGAGGAATTTGTCGTTCTCGATGTAGGTGACGGAACCTTTCTGGCGGAGGCAGAAGGCCGTGGGATAGCCATACCCAACCAGGCGCAAGGCCCCCTCGAGTATAAGCGCCAAGAGAGTGGGAATGATGATTGCGGTGGCCAGGTTCGCCGCCCAGAGACGCCAGCCTTTGAGATGGTGCAGGGCCGCAACGCGGGCGGCAAGGGAGGGTCCTGCCCCCCGGGCCGGGGCGCGGGTCTCCTGGCCCCCGCGCGCCGGGCCGGACTGGACCACGGCGCCCGAAGGGCCGGGCGCCCCCGGGCCATGCCGGACCCTGTGTCGTTTCTTCCCCATAGCTGGTTGCGGAACGGCCGCACCGCCACGCGCGCGGGGGCCGTCGTCATCTGGATTTGAGCGTCGGCTCTCCAACTCTGGCAACTGGGGCTCGAGGCAAGCGGGCGCGCAATCAAAGGAGCACTGCGCGCTCAGGTTCTTCGAGCTTATGCGAGAGAGTCTAGCGGGGGGCCGGGGAGGGTCAAACAAGAATGATTCTGCCAACAATGATTTTGCCTTCTTTCAGGGACGTAAATGGTTCTGCCTTGGCCCACCCCGCGCTTGCCAACTTGCAGCGGATTCAGGCAGAGTGAGGAGGTGAGTTTCAGCGAAAAGATCGTTGCGTGGGAGGAACTGCCGGGATGGCGGGCGGCGATGCGGGCCGGCGGCAAGCGACTGGTGGTGACCAACGGCTGTTTCGACCTGCTGCACGCGGGCCACGTGGTTTACCTGGAGACCGCGCGGGCCCAGGGGGACGCGTTGCTGGTGGGGCTCAATGGGGACGGGTCGGTCCGGCAGCTCAAAGGGCAGGGCCGCCCCCTCAACGCCGAGGCAGACCGGGCGGCGGTGCTGGCCGCGCTGGAAAGCGTGAGCGGCGTGTGCATCTTTGCCGAGCGGACCGCGACGCGTTTCCTGGCGGCCGCCCAACCGGACGTTTACGTCAAGGGCGGCGATTACACGCTGGAGACGCTCAACCCGGACGAGCGCCGGGCTGTCGAGGCTGGCGGGGGACGGATTGTGATCATTCCTTTCGTGCCAGGCAAATCGACGACGTCCCTGCTGGAGAAGATAGCGCGGTTATAGGGCGGGAGGGGGCGGGGCGCGAATCGTGAAACGTGAAACGTGAAGCGCGAACCCTGAACCCTGAACCCTGAACCGTGAAACGTGAAACGTGAAGCGGAAGACCACTGGAGAAGATGGCGCGGTGGCAGGGGCGGGCAGGAGCGTTGGTGTGGCAAATGAAGATATTGGTCATTTCGTTGGCCGGCATTGGCGACACGTTGTTCGCGACGCCGTTGATCCACGAGTTGCGGGCCAATTTCCCGGACGCACGGATTGACGTGTTGGTCATGTGGGCCGGAGCCAAGGGCGCGCTGGGAGGAAACCCGCACCTGAACGAGGTCCACCAGAAGGACCTGCTCCAGGAGGGCAGGCTCCAGGGGTTCAAATACCTGGGGCAATTGCGCCGCCGGCAGTACAACGTTCTCGATCAACACCTATCCGCAAAGCCGGCTGGCCTACCGCGCCGTGGCGCGGCTCATCAATGCCAGGGTCCGCATCAGCCACCGCTACGACAACGCCTCGGTGCTGGACCGATGGCTGGTGAACCGGACGGTGCCGCAGGATTATGAGCGGCACAGCATCGAGAACAATCTCGCCTGCCTGGCCTGCCTCGGGGCGGCACCCCACCTGCCCGCCCATGGCTACGAAATCTATCTATCGCCCGCCGAATTGGCCTGGGCTGAGAACTTCTTTGCCACCGAGCAACTCTCCGGGCGGCGGCTCCTGGGCCTGCACGTTGGCTCGGGCGGCACCAAGAACCTCGCCCTCCGGCGCTGGCCGCTCGACAACTACCTGGAACTGCTCCGGCGCCTGCTGCGCAACCACCCGGACCTGACGGCCCTGCTCTTTGGCGGCCCGGCCGAGCAGCATGACAATGCCCGTCTGCTGGCCGCCGCCGGGGGCCAGCGCGTGCGCAACCCGCCCACCGCCAACCTCCGCCAGGCGGCGGCGCTGCTGCGCCGCTGCGACCTGTTCCTGAGCGTGGACACCGCCTTGATGCACGTGGCGGCCGCCATGAAAGTACCCCGGCAAATCGTCATCGAGACCCCCACCTGGAACAAGCCGATCCAGCCCTATGGCAACCCCTTTGCGCTGGTGAGCAACCCGGCTGTGGCAGGCCGCAACCTCCAGTATTATCGCTACGACGGACGCGGCATCCGGGGCACGCCCCAGGAGTTGGCCCGCTGCATGGCCTCGGTCACCGTCGAGGCGGTCGAGCGCGCCGTCCAACACGCACTGGAAGGCCGCCAGGCCGGGGAAGTGCGAGACGGAAAGGTGTGACACAGAATTCCTATTGGACCTCCAGATCGCATTTCTCAGAGGGGATCTCGCTCTTCCATCCTTCGTTTCCTTCGTTTCCTTCTGTTCTGTTCCTGTGCCCAGCCGGTGGGACGCTGGAAAAGAACAGAAGGAAACGAAGGAAACGAAGGGGCGGCCCGATGGGCGGGATCGTTGTAGTCCGTGGCCGTTCGTATCTGGATTCCTGGAGACCCTCTGTGATGAAAGCCCAGCAGAATCCATTTTGTGCAGATCTCCGTCCTGCACCGGCGGCGGACACAAGCGCATTCTGTGCTGGAAAAACCCGCGCCCACGGCCTAGACTGGCGGCCATGGCAATGACACGACATTGTTGGAAATGCGGCCTGGAGTACAAGCTGCCGGGGCTGCCGGGGCGTTCGGAGATTTGCCCCCGGTGCAGGTCCGACTTCAAGGTTTGCCTGAATTGCGCCAGCTACGATCCCCGCGTAGCGCAGCAGTGCCGGGACGGCCGCGCCGACCCAGTGGCGGACAAGCACCTGGCCAATTATTGCGAGTACTTCGAGTTTGTGCAGCGGGAATTCACGCCCCCGAAGCTCGAAGAATACCCGCGAGCGCAAGGCGCGCGAGGACTTGAAGAAGCTGCTGGGCGATTGAACGCACAATCGATCAGAATCGAGGGTTTTACCCCATAGGCAGCGGTGGAGGTCCTGGTAGGCTAGGTGCAACGCCGGTTTTGAGCGCTGAACAGGCCGCGGAGCGGTTTTCTTTGCCCCAGCGCCTGCGGGCTCTTCCAAGCACCGGCACCGAATGAGAGAGTCGGCATGAAAATCGCAATCGCTGTCACGGAGGATGATATTCAGAACGGCCGGAGGTGCGACCCGAATGCCTGCCCGGTGGGGCGTGCCCTCAGCCGGGCCGGGGTCTTGCACTCCGGGGTACTCGGCCCCACCGTCGTGGTCGTGGACGGCCAGGCTCGCCCCACGGTCCTGCCATTGCCGCAGAGCGTCAGCGAATGGATTCTGGAGTTCGACGGCTGCCGGCAGGTCCAGGCCTTCAGCTTCGAACTGGCCCTGCCAAGCAAAGGCTAAAGGCTACTTTGCACGAGGCCGATTGATGGCGTCGGGCGTGCGCCTCGGGAGTTTTGTCCCGGAGGGACATCTGAGAATAGCCCGGCGTTTCAACGCCGGGGAGGCCACGAAAAGGACCCTCGTCTCGAAGGGACGACTGAGGACACTCCTTGCTTTCAACCGTCCCTTCGGGACGGACCTGCTCCTTGGGGCCGCTCACCCGGCGTTGAAACGCCGGGCTATTGTCGGAAGCCCCTTCGGGGCAAAAAGGCGCCGTGGGCTGACCGACAGCTCTAATCGCTCCTGCGTCGCGCCCCTTTACAAATGGGCCGGGGTCTGCTTTGCTGCGGGCGTGGACAGGGCAAGACCCAATGAAGCATCCACTCTCGGGCAAGACCCCGGAGACTGTGGAGACCTCTTGGTGGCCGGGACTGAGCCGCAGGCACAGCCCGGGATAGCGCTTATCCTTGACCCTGGCGGCATCGAGCGGGTCCGCAATTGCAACACCAGGACCCGCCTCGATGCCCCGTGCGCAACGCCGGGCCCTTCTCCGGTTGGTCCCCTTGCCGGGACCGCCGCCGTCGTTTAAGCCGGCCACACAGGAGAAACCATCCCTTATGATTGCTGAATCAATATGCCAGCAGTCCTTATATTTATTGGCTGGGAATCGAGCCTCGGTGAAATTAGGCTATCGCAACGAAACGATCTATGTGGACGAATGCGATGTCGGGTTGGGGGTTTTCGCCAACCGCCCGATTCGCACGGGGGAGATCATTCTCACCTTCGAGGGCCCCATAATCGATTTCGCCGAAGCGAAAGGGCGCGGCGCCTGGGAGTGCATGACCCTTCAGGTTGGCCCCGACAAGTACCTCGACCCTCTGCCGCCCGGGGTCCTCGTCAATCATTCGTGCGACCCCAACTCTGGAATACGGAGTGATCGGCACGTTGTGGCTCTGAGGGACATCCCAAGGGGAGAGGAGGTACGCTACGATTACTCAACTACGATGGAGGAAAAATCGTTCACGATGCCCTGCCGTTGCGGCGCGGCTGGGTGCAGGCGGGTGGTGGATGACTTCTCGACACTCCCAAGGCAAGTCCAACAAACCTATTTGGCCAAGGGCGTCGTCATGAGTTTCATCGTGAAACAGTTGCGAAACGCCAGTGGCTTGAAGACCGTCCGAGAAAACCACATTCTGCGGCGCTGCGGAGCGTAAGGGGGCGGGTCCTTCCCACGAGAATGGGCGATGCCCCATAGAGCCCTCTTTGGCGCTCGGAGAGCGTTAGTACATCGAGAACAGCCGTCTGAGGACCACCTCGGCAACCTCGGCAGGTTTCCTGTCCCGAGCGTCTAAGTACCCGTCGATGGAAAATACCCCGTTCACCGGCGCGTCATCGAGGCGGACGAACATGATTCTCTCCGGTTAACGTCGCTTGAGGAGATCCCGAACAGGTCTCCATTCGACTCTACACCACTCCCTTGATTCGTAAGCCTCGGATAGGAAAACTAATACTAACAGAGACTTGTTATGATAAATGTCCTGGAGGTGCGCATCCAGATCCGGCACGGCGAGTTCGTGTTCGTACCAGCGGTCATAAAACACGCGTTCTCGCCCCAGAATTCTCGCGAGAGAATTGGCGACCTCCTCGACAAAAGATCGCAGATCTCCGGGGAAAGTGAGCGCCACGTCAAACCTCTCTTTGCGCACCCGCCTTCTTCTGGCTGGAGACAGTGGTGGAACAGGACCTGGAACTATCTTCAGCCCGTTGAGCTTGATCTCGCTCCCCCCGCGGAGGCTGTCCTGGAATTGCTCAAATCTGAGTTTCAGCAGGTTGTGGTATCTCTCCCTGCCTTCCTTCTCCGGTATGAAACGGAAATACCACCTTTCGTTGTGCAGAAAATAGATAGTGTGAACAATCCTCAGCAACACATCCCGCGCCACCGAGGCAACCGGTTGCCTCGATGAGATCATCAGGTGCGCCCCAATGTCACTCTCCGGGTTGCTCAAGCCTAAAACGGCCGAATGGTAACGACAATCTGCCACGGAAAAGCCTTCCCTCATGAACAACCTCACCAGCTGCCTGCTGGATTTGCTGGCAACAGCGGATTCGTAGCTCACCTCGGCAACCGCAAAGTCGAATTCCAACCGTTCGTCTCGGATATACTGCCGGAGGACCTGCATGAACTGGCAGTACTCCCCGTGTCTCCGGTGGTCCTCATCGACCACGAGATAGTCAAAGATGAGGAGCCGTTCCTCTCTGAAGCACGCGAATTCCGCCATCCCAACGACAGCATCATTCAAGTATAAGCCACAGACGTAAACGTCATGAGCACATTCACTGCCTTCCTGCTCAAGCCATGCGGCGATTTGATCTGGATCGGTTCGCGAACATGCTGGGATGCTGCGGAGGTAGATCCATAGCGCTGCTTGGAGATCGGCCTCCTTGGAATAGAGGAATCTACCCACAGAATACTTCAATTGGGCTAATGGCGGCATGACAATCGGTCTTCGTTTTCCACTTGAAAATGGTGTTGTCCGGCGGCACTGCATCGGTCCGGCCAGTCCGCTGACGATCTGGCACGATAATGGCAAATCTGCCAGATTGCGCAAGCCTGATTGGATGCATGGGTGCATGCGATTCGGGCAAAGGGGGCGAGAACCAGCCGCCATTTCTGACTTGCGACGGCTGCCAATGCCCCAAATGATTTGAGCCCGTGAGCGTTTTGTGCAAGAAATTCGAGGGCCGTCCCGAGTATGCGCGGGTGGTGCCGCTGGTCGTCTTCGCGGGGCTGACGGGCCTGCAAGGAGAGCTTGGCAAAGGCTCCGAGTATTGGCTCTACCTGGTGAAGACCGCGGTGGGAGCGTGGTTGATCTGGCAGATGCGCCCCTGCGTCCAGGAGATGCGCTGGAGATTCAGTTGGGAGGCGGTGGCCGTCGGGGTGGCGGTCTTCGCGCTCTGGGTCGGCCTGGACGGCCAATACCCGCGGCTGAGCAAGGTCGAGCCCGGGGGGGGCTGGAACCCCCTGCGCGAGTATGGCCGGGCCTCGGCTGCGGCCTGGCTGTGCGTGGCCGGGCGGATAGCGGGCTCGACGCTGGTGGTGCCGCCGATCGAGGAGGTCTTCTACCGTTCGTTTCTCTACCGCTACATGGTCAACACGGATTTCCGCGCCATGCCCTTCAAGCAGTTTCATGCCCTGTCATTCGTGGTGACCGCGCTCCTCTTCGGGCTGGTACACCCCGATCGCTGGGTGGCGGCGATCCTGTGCGCCATGGCCTATCAAGGGTTGGTCCTGCGCAAGGACCGCCTGGGAGATGCCATCACCGCCCACGCCCTCACCAACCTCCTGCTCGGCCTCTGGGTGGCTGCGAGAGGGGCGTGGCACTTTTGGTAAGTGCCGAGTGCGGAGTGGGCAATGACGAATGACGAATGACGAATGACGAATGCGCGGCACTCGACACTCGACACTCGACACTGGACACTATTGAACCTTGGACTAAATGACTTGAGTCAGTTGCCGTGTTGCCGTGCCTGGTCCATGAGGATGACGACCTGCTGGTGGTCAACAAGCCTGCCGGCCTGAACACCCACGCGCCCAGCCCCTACGCGGGCGAGGGGCTCTACGAGTGGCTGCGCAACCGCGAGCCGCGCTGGGCCTCGCTGGCGATTATCCACCGGCTCGACAAAGAGACCTCCGGCCTGGTCGTCTTCTCGAAGACCTCTCTGGCCAATCGCTCCCTGACCGAGCAATTCACCCGCCGCACGGTCCGTAAGAAATACCTCTTCCTGACCGACCGGGCGCCTCCCGAAAAGGAGACTACGGTCACCAGCGCGCTCGCGCGGGCGGGTGAGCGATACGTGAGCCGGCCGGTCGTCGCGGGGGCGGCGGTTGCGCAGACCCGGTTCCGGCGGGCCGGGGGGGCCGCTCCCGGCGCGGGGCCTGCGCCGGCCTGGGCGCCTGCCACCTGGTCGAGGCAGAGCCGCTGACCGGCCGCACCCACCAGATTCGCGCGCACGCGGCCAAGCACGGGTTCCCGGTCCTGGGTGATGTGCTCTACGGGGGCACTCCGGCGCCGCGGGTCTATCTGCACGCCGCGCAGATGGCACTGGATCATCCGAGCACCGGGCAACAGATTACCTTTCGCGCCCCGCCCGCGTGGGAAACGGCCGCTCAGGCGCGGCTGGCTCCACGCCTGGCGCTGATCGATCCCGAGGCGACCAACGCCTGGCGGGTCATCCACGGCGCGGCCGATGGCCGGCCGGAGTGGTACGTCGAGCGGTATGGCGACTACCTGTTGTCCCAGGGCCAACGGGCGCCGACCTCGACCCAACTGGCGGAATTGGCCCGGCTGATGAAGTTGCTCTCCGCGCGCGGGGCCTCTCACAAGGTCCTGACGCGGCACGCGCGCCGCGCTGTCCCGGCCCTGGCATCGCCCGAGCCGATCTTGGGAGAGCCGCCCCCGGAGCGATTTGCCGTCCGTGAAAACGGGCTGCAGTTCGAGATCAGCTTCCGCGAAGGCTATTCCGTGGGCCTGTTCCTGGACCAGCGCGACAACCGGCGCCGGCTCCTCACCGGATATATTGCCCCGGGGTTCTCCCTCCAGGAACCGGTTGGCGGCGCCGTCCTGAATACCTTCGCCTATACCTGCGGGTTCGCCCTCTGCGCCGCAAAGACAGGGTCGCGCACGACCAGCCTCGATCTCTCCAGGAAATGCCTCGCCTGGGGCCGGCGCAACTTCACACTCAACCAACTCGACCCGCACCGCCATGAATTCCTCTGCGGCGATGCCTTTGATTGGCTGCGCCGGCTCGAGCGAAAAGGGCGGCGCTTCGACCTCATCCTGCTCGACCCGCCCACCTTCTCCCGATCCAAAGAATCCGGAGTGTTCAAAGCCCAGAAGGACTATGGCCGGCTTGTCAACACGGCCCTGCCACTGTTGCGCCCAGGCGGTGTGCTTTTTGCCTCGACCAATGCCGCCGATTGGGCCCCGGAACAATTCCTCGCTGCCGTTATCCAGCCCATCCAGGCTGCCCGCAGGCCGATCCTCCTCCGCCACTATGTCCCCCAGGCCCCGGACTTCCCGGTCTGCCGTTCCGAGCCGGCCTATCTCAAGACGGTGTGGCTGAGGATTGGGTAGTGCCTCTCCCTGAAACTCCGGTGCCAGACCTTTGTCGCAACCTTTGTCGGAACCTTTGTCGAAAAACCGCCGATTCGACAAGGTTGCGACAAAGGTCGCGACAAAGGCTGCGACAAAGTTGACGACAAAGGTTGCGGCAAAGGCCTTAAATCGGAGCTTTTGTGACAGGCTCTCGGGTAGAGAACCGCCACTGGCAATGCATGTCGGGCGGGTGCGGGCCAGGCGGGGCGAAGCGGCACTCGACGCGGATGCCCTCATCGATGACCCGCGCGAAGCTGGCAAACTCCGCCTCGTGCATGGCGCGGCAGGCATATTCGGCCAGGCCGTGCTTGAGCCGGGCCTCCTGGACCGGGCATACGGGGACCGAGAGGATGACCTCATCGGGCCGCTCTTCGATCCGGTAGCCCACTATGGCAGTCCAGGGAAAATATCGCAAAGCCCGCAGGAAACCGCGCAATCCCTTCTCCTGGATGCCGAATCGGGCCACGATGTCTTTGGCCGCAAGCCCGCCCACCCGCCCCCAGACCTGTTCGTTGAGCTTCTCCGCCGCTTCCTGCCCATACTTTTCCGCCACATGGAGGAACCAGAAGGCATCCACCTGGCGGTAGTGCTTCAGGAAGAAGGCAATGTAGCCGCGCAGGTCTTCAGCCTGCATCCGCTCGAAGAGTTCCAGGTTCATTCGTCATTGGGCATTCGTCATTCCCCGCGCCGCAATCCAGACCCAACATTCCCACCGCAACACTCCGCACTCCGCACTCCGCACTCCGCACTGGGTCCATTCGTCATTGCGCATCAGGCCGCCGCAGGGAGGGTGAGGCTCACGACCGTGCCCTGGCCGGGCTGGCTCTGGACGGAGATCTCGCCATGATGGGCGTGGATGATCCGCCGGGTGATGGAGAGGCCCAGGCCGGTGCCGTTTGGCTTGCTGGTGAAAAAGGGTTCGAATATGCGGGCAAGGTCTTCCGGAGCGATGCCCATGCCGGTGTCCTGGACGGTGATGCCGATGCGTGGCGAGCCCTGATCGTGCAGGGTGAGGCCAGGGGCCGCGGCGGGCGCCAGCGAGCGGGTGCTGACCGTGAGGGTGCCACCGGGCGACATGGCGTCCATGGCATTGAGGAACAGGTTCAGGAAGGCCTGCTGCAATTGGTTGTCGTCCCCCTGCACCCGGTCGGCGCTCGCCTCGAACCGGCGAACGACCCCGATGGACTTGGCCTCCAGTTGCGGTTGGATCAGGCGCAGGCAGTGTTCCAGCGCCTCGTGCAGGCTCACCGTGGCGGCAACCGGGCGGGCCGGGCCGAGAACCTCAGCATGCGCCCCACGATCGAGTCGATCCGCTGGATCTCGCGCCGGACCAGCAGTGCCATCTCGGTCTCCGGGTCTTTCTCGATGAGCAGGTCGGTGAAGGTCCGCACGGCAACCAGGGCATTCCTGATTTCATGGGCCACGCTGGCTGAGAGAGTGCCCAGGTTGGCCAGGCGCTCGAACTGGCAGAGCTTGCGCTCCAGTTCTGCGGCCGGCCCGGCCTCATTGATCAGGACCACGACCGGGCCGCTGGGCGCGCCGGGCTCGAACTGGAGCACCTCCAAGCGGACCTTGACGGCGCCCGCCCCCAGCCTCTCCATCTCGATTTGCCGCCGAGCGGGCGGCGATCTGGCCGAGCCGATTTCGCCGAGGACCTGCCGGATGGACGCGGGCAGGGCAGCCAAAGGATAGCAAGGTCCCGCAACAGGCTCCAGCCCAAGGATTCGGGCGGCCTGGCCGGCGAGCGTGGCGGTGCCCTGGCCGACATCGATGACGAGGGCGCCGAACCGGAGACAATCGCGCAATGCGGCGGCAAGGTCGGAATCAGATTCACCCTGGATGTCGCCCAGGTGTTCCGCAGGCATAACAGTTCAGTTAGAAGATCCGTGAGCTCGTCATACAGCCAGACTATCACCATCTCCCAGGCCGAACAAGTGTTCCCTGGCAGAGCTATTTCCCCGGCGGGGGCACCGTGTGGAGGAAGACGGTGAAGGTCGTGCCGACGCCGGCCTGGGTGTGGACGTGCAGGGCGCCCTTGGCGGCCTTGATGAGCCGCAGGACGATGTTCAGCCCCAGCCCGGTGCCCCGCTGCGGGCCTTTGGTAGTGAAGAAAGGCTGGAAAATCCTGCCGAGGATCTCCGGGGCGATGCCCGGTCCGGTATCGCGGACGGACAAGGCCAGGAGCGGGGGCGAGTTGTTGAAGTGCTCGGCGTTGAGGAAGCAATCCTGGGGGCCATCCTTTTGGGCGGCCAGGTCCAGGGGTTGGGAGAGGATCTTGCCCTGGATCTCGACCAGGTGCTGCTGGGGCGCGCACTGCAAGCCATTGACCGCCAGGTTGAGCAGGACCTGGACGAAATCGGTGCTATGGACTTGCACGCCCGCGTCCTCGGGGAGCGGGTGCACGGCCAGTTCGTTGGCCAGAAGGCTCGGGTGGAGGCGCAGCAGTTGGGCCAGGTCGCAGAGGAGTTGGTTGACCCCGACGCGCGGGCTCTCCTCCGCCTGCCGCCGCAGGAAGCTCAGGTAGCGCCTTGAGATCTCGATGCAGTTGGTGACCTGGCGGGTGATCACCTTGAGGCGCTCCCGGATGAACCGCAGGTCCTCGACCTCCAGCCGGGTCGAGTCGCCGATGCGCTGGCTGATGAGCTGGATGAACCCGGAGATGATCGTCAGCGGGCCGTTAATGTCATGGATGATGCTGGCGTAAATCTCGCCGCGGGCTTGTGAGATCTCCTCGTCGATCTTGTGGTCCTGCAGCTCGGCCAGGAGCTGCTGCAGTTTTTGCGCGTTGCTGTGGATTTCGCTCTCCAGCGAGCGCCGCTGCATGGCGCGGGCCACGGCGGCGCGCATGGTGGAGATGTCGAAGGGCTTGTTGATGTAATCGCAGGCGCGCAGCCGCAGGGCCTGCCGCAGGGTCTCGGCCGTCTCGAAGGCGGTCATCATCACCACCTCGATGCCGGGATCGACGTATTTAAGGCGCTCGAGCACCTCGATGCCCGACATGCCGGCCATGCGGATGTCCAGGACCGCCACGTCGATCCGGTGGCGCTGGGCCAACTCGACCGCCGTGGCGCCGTCCGGGGCCATCCACACCTGGTACTCGTCCTTGAAAATCACGTGCAGCGATTGGCGCGGCCCTTCTTCGTCGTCCACCACCAGGAGCGTCCCTTTGTGGACCGGGGCCGCCGCCGGGGGGTCCTGCCTGGCATCGAGCTCTAGGGGTCCGGGAGCAATCATAGTCAGGCTGCCGCCCTCGCACGCGGCTCAAAGGACAATCCCCGGCACCGGCAGCGCGCCACACGCCAACCGGCTTCTAATTGTACATGCACGGCGAACACAGGGCCGGATTGTACCAGGGCAATGCCTGACTTCAAGCACAAAAATCCATGGCTATTTGGCGGGCACCCCGCTAGATTGGCGCGCGCGAGCAACGATGATTTATGATTACGGAAGAGAGTTTCATAGATTTCAAGTGCCCCTATTGTGGAGAAACGATTTCGTTTCCTGGCGACACGGCAGGCCACGCGCAGGCCTGCCCCGGCTGCACCCAGAGTGTGATCGTGCCGGAGGACGGCAGCGGCGAGGGACGAAAGCTCCCCCTGCCCCTCACGACCTCGAGGCTGGTCCTGAGGCGCTTCGCGGCGGGCGACTGGCAGGACTTGCTGGAGTGTCTCTCCGATGAGGAGATCTACCGGTGGATGGACGGCAGGCCGCTGGAGGAGGACGACGTGTTGCGCTGGCTGGAGCGCGAAAGCCAAGTCAAATGGACCACACCCGACCAGGCCTTTTGCCTCGGCATCCAGGTGCAGCAGACCGCCAAGCTCATCGGCCATGTCAGCCTGAGCGTCAACGAGCCCCTCCAGGCCTCCCTCCAGGTGGTCCTGAACCGGGCCTTCCAGGCAAAGGGCTTCGCCCTGGAGGCCGTGGAGGCGGTGCTGGGCTTTTGCTTTGAAGGCGTCAAGCTGCACCGCGTCACCGCCTGGCCTCTGGCCCTGAACACTGCCGCCTGCAAACTCTGTGAAAAGGCGGGCCTGCGGCGCGAGGGCGAGTTCGTCAAGAGCAAGCTCTTCGACGGCCAGTGGGTGAACCTGGCGTGCTATGCACTCCTGCGCGAGGAATACCGCCCGCCCCCACCGGCAGGATTAGTGGGTTGAGGGATCGATGGATTGGTGGATTGATGGATTGGTGAGCCAGTTCTCGACGGACCGGCAGAAAAGCGAAGGCAGAAAAATGGGGGCAGAAAAATGATGAGCGGCAAACAAGACAAAGAAGAGTCTTGACATCTCTCCGTACCGGTTGGTATAGCGGCTCGGATTAAACCCAAATGCGGGCCGTTGCCGTTATGGGCGGGCGTTCGGCTCAGATGCGGGTGAACCTGGAGCAGACAGGCAGAAAAGTATGAATGACCGGACCGTTAACCAAAACTAACCTAAATATGCAAACCAACAGCCAGATGCGAGATCACGTTTTAACTCAGATGTGGCGTTGGCCTCGGAGCCGACGCATGAAGCTCAACCGGCTGCCAGCCGTCGCGGCCTTGGCCGCATTGGCGCTGGCAGTTCCATGGGTTCAGCCAGTCCTGGCCCAGGCGCCGGCCTCCTACGCGGCCAAGGTATTGGCCGACAACCCGTGGGGTTACTGGCGGCTCAATGAGACCGCGGACCCTTCCACTGGCACTCTAGTCGCCGTCAACTCGTCCACGAACCATCTCGATGGCACCTACGGCACAGACATCCAGAACGGCTTCACCAGCATTCAAGGCCCGCGGCCGCCGGCTTTTCCCGGTTTTGAGGCCAACAACTTCGCGGTTACAGGTACTGCCAGCGACGTCAATTCGTATGTGGCCGTGCCTGTGGGCAACGTGGGCACGAACGCCGTCACGTTCACGGCGTGGCTTTATCCCTCCGGAGCGCAAATCAGTTGGACTGGCATACTGATGTCGCGCGGCGGACCGGAGGAGGGGGGCATTGGATTCAATGACAAGGGCATGCTGGCCTATACCTGGAACGGCAACTCCACTTGGAGCTTCGACTCCGGCCTGGTCGTCCCCCAGAACCAATGGTCCTTCGTGGCGGTGGCCATCGAGCCGGCCAAGGCCACCATGTACCTGGATTACATCGATGCCACGACGGGCCAAACCAACTACCTGTCCAGCGTCAACGCCACCGCCCAACTCAGCCAGGGCCTCGGCACGGGCCTCTGGCGCATCTGTCAGGATTTCACCGACGGCAGCCGCAATTTCGTCGGGTCTATGGACGAGGTGGCGGTGTTCATGCACACATTGTCCAGCAGCGAAATCGCCGCGCTGTTCGCCGCCGGCTTGGGCATCAACGCCATCCCTCCCGCGATCAGCCAGCCCCCGGCCCCCAAGACGGTGTATGCGGGGCGCACGGTCCACTTCACCGCCGGGGTCAGCGGGGCGCCGGCGCCCACTCTCCAATGGCAGGTGCAACCCGCCGGCAGCAGTGCATTCACCGACTTGGCCAATAGCGCTACGGTCAGCGGCGCGACCAACGCCGTCTTGGTCCTCAGCAGTCTGAGCACAACCAACGCCGGAGATTACCGGGTGGTGGCTTCCAACCCTGCGGGAAGTGCCACCAGCGCGGTGGCGACACTGACGGTGCTTGCGGCGCCCACGCTAGGCAGCTACGCCAACGCCGTCTATACCAACGGCCCGGCCGTGTATTGGCGCCTGAACGAGAGCGCCAGCCAAACCAACGCGGTGGATCTCATGGGCGACATGATGGGCAACTATGAATCCGCCACCGTCTGGGGCAGTACCATCCACGGCCCCTCCTCCCCGGCCTTCCCGGGCTTCGAGGCCAACAACACGGCCGCGCAGACCACCGGTGACGGCATCAACCCGTCCTGGGTGGTCGTGCCCACGCCCTCGCTCAGCAGCAACGCCGCGACTTTTATTGTCTGGATCAACCCCGCCGTTGACACGGAACCCGACTACGCCGGGCTCTTTCTAGTCGCCCGCGACTGGACTCCACCCGGACTTTCTTTCAACACGGGCGGACAATTAGGTTACCACTGGAATTTGGATGGCACGCTTACCTTTCTATCGGGTCTGACGCCCCCGGCCAACCAATGGTCAATGGTGGCGCTGGTGATCGAACCGACCTGGGGCACGCTCTATATGGGCAGCGGTGGTGTTTTGACCGATGTCGTCAACGTGGTTGCGCACGACGTTGAGTCGGGCTGGGGTCTGAACGCACAGATCGGCTGCGACTATGGGACCATCGCCAGGATCTTTGACGGCGTGATTGACGAAGTGGCCATGTTCGACAAAGCCCTGAGCGCCGACCAAATCAGCGCGTTGTATGGAGCCGCGCTGGGCAAGACCATGGCTGCGCCGCTGGGTATCCTTGTGCAGCCGGCCTCTTCGGCGCTCTATTCCGGGTTGACGGCGACGTTCACGAGCATGGTCCAAGGCAGCTCGCCGCTCTCCTATCAGTGGTTCAAGGGCAGCGTGGCGTTGGCGGATGGCGGCAACGTTTCCGGCGCCAAGACCAATACCCTGGCCCTGAGCAATATCACAGCCGCCGACGCGGGCAATTATACGCTGGTGGTCACCAACTCCCTGGGCTCGGTCACCAGCAGCGTGGCGACCTTGACCGTCCAGGCGCGCGGCGCGGCGGCCTACGAGAAGGCCGTCTTGTCGGCAAATCCCATTGCTTACTGGCGCCTTAACGAGACCGCGGACCCATCCGCCGGCGGCGTGGTCGCCTACGATTTTGTCGGCGGCTTTGACGGCACTTACCTCGCCGCCGCCGAGAATGGCTTCAACGGCATCGCCGGGCCGCGTCCTTCTGATGGTTTTGCCATCTTCGAGACGAACAATACCGCCCTGCAGTGCATGTCCGGCACGGACCAGTCCTGGGTGACCGCGCCCCAGCCGGCGCTCAATGCCAACACGGCCACGTTCACCATGTGGGTCTATCCTGACGGAGCCCAGATCGCCTGGGCCGGCCTGTTCATGAACCGCAGTGGCGACGGCGAGGGCGTTGGCTACAATGATCAGGGCATGTTGAGCTATACCTGGAATAACAACTCGACCTATAGTTACGTGTCCGGCCTGGTTATCCCTGAGAACCAGTGGTCCTTTGTGGCCGTAACCATCGCGCCGACCCAGGCGATTCTCTACCTCGCCAACACCAATGGCATGAAAACTGCCACAAACGCGATCGCGCACTCTGTCGAGGCATGGGGCGGCACCGCTACCATCGGCGATGATGGAGGTGTCGCGCGTGTGTTCGCCGGAATCATCGATGAAGTGGCGATGTTCAACTACACGTTAAGCCCGCAGCAGGTGCAGAACCTCTATGCGGGGATTGGCCAACAGCCTCGTCCCGCTCTCACCATCACCCCCGCCGCCGGCGGCAAGCTCACTATCAGTTGGCAAGGCGCTGGAACGCTCCAGTCCACGCCCGTCCTGAAAGCCAGCGGGACCGTCTGGACCGACGTGGGAACGACCAACCCCATGACGGTGACCCCGGCCGGCACGGCCCAGTTCTATCGCGTCAGGCTTCCTTAAATTAGGTTGCCGGGTGGCCGGGCAGGCCGGTGACAATTGGGGGCCGCCGGCCCGGAGTTAACGGACGAGTGCAACGTGACAACGCTCGCACGACTCACTGGGCCGCTTTGCCTGGCTGCACAATTGGGGCCTGGCCTCGGGCGGCGACCACGCCCTCAACCCGGCGTCGGCATGGATGCCTGAGGCATTCGCGATCAGCCTGCGTCCTTCGGCAGAATAAGCCGAATCCCCTTGTCTTCCGCTTCGTTTGCGTCCATGAATGCATTTGTAGCCTGCAAATCCGCTCTGGCCCTCTCGAAATCTTCCCACCGGATCGCGGCGGTGTATCTCTGGGCAAAATCAAGCACTTGGATTATGGGGGTGCTTTTGCCGCATTGAGAAAGTGCTTTTTGGGCACTGACATAATTGTTCCGGTACACGGTAGGGATGATGATCTTTTGTTCCTCTTCCGCCACCAGTTCAGCATTCATCATGATCCGCGCGGCACGACCATTGCCGTCCACAAAGGGGTGCACTTCGCTAACGAGAAACATCATGTAGATGGCCCGATGGAGAGGGGGTTCGATCCCCCGGTAAACCTCAAAACCCTTTTCCAAGGTTCCCATTACCAAGTCGGGCGCAACGAAGAACGTGTTGCCCGCCCGGTTGTCTCTGGACTTAAACTGGCCCGGCATTTTGTCATGCCGCATTCCCATGAATGCGGCATGGCGACTCTTCAGAACCGAGATGAAGTCCTCGAAATCGCGAGGCGTGCGTGCCATCTGCTTGGAATCGGAAACAATCCGATGGGTCCCCAGAATATCGTGCGCATCAACTGGACGATCTCGAGGAATAACCCCGCTGAAGACGATGTCTATGGCTTCTTCGACGGGGAATTCGGTGCCCTCAATATAGTTGGAGAAATACGCCTCAAAGAAGGCGAGATTCGTTCTAGAGTCCTTGAATTTAAAAACGTGATGCAGACAGGTCAAGTTTGTGGCACGGGCATCCTGCCCGTGGGGGCTTGGGCAGGATGCCCGAGCCACGGTCTGAGGCCCAGCCTCGCTAGCTGAATCAACCATGTTTCCCGCCGGTCTTGTAACCGGAGGCTCTGGCTCGCAACTCCTCAAAAAGCGACTTGAACAATTCCAGCCGGTCCGGATCGTAAGGCAAGCCTCTTTTCCGAGCCTGCCCCACGGCAGTTTCCAGCTTGGCTTCCCGTGTGCCGAGAAATGTGCCGATTAGTTCGTCGAGCAAACGGAATTCTTCCGCCATGCCGAGTTGCTGGCTGATGTCGCGCGCATCATCCCTCAACCTGTTCAGCGCCTCCTCACCACCTTGACGCAGGAAGCGGTCGAGGCGCTCCTCCAGTTCCGCCTTCGATGATGTCCGCGCAACCTCCGCGCCGCGTATGCGCGATCTTCGCATGTTCTCCAACCAGGCACGTGGCGCGGAACATAGCCGGATATCGCCCAAGAAGGGGTGATCACTCTCCAAAGGTGGGTGCCCCTTGCGTGGCCTGAACGTGATGCCAGGCAAAACCACTATTCGTGTTCCAGAAGAGATGATGAAAACCGAGCCATCTGCACCTGGACGGTTTTCCAGCGCCGTCCGGTCGGAAACTAGCGCATCCGGAAAATAATCCTTGAGCAGGGCGTGCCAGTTTCTTCTGACAATCCGCTCCGGAGCCTCCGTCATGTTCTTGGTGTAAAGACGAGACCCAATTTTGCGCAGTCGCCCAGCTTTGACGGCTTTGGATATGGCAGAACTCATCGCTTTGCTGGAAACAAAGATCTCCGGCAAGTTGTTCAGGCTGAAAGGCGATTTTTCGACCGGTAAAGACATTCCGAAACCAGCATAGTCCACTTTTTGACATTTAGCAACGATTTATTCCACTTTTCAGCACTTAAATTGTCATGTACAACACCCAAGAGCGTAAGCCTGCTTTAATAGGCAAAACGACGGAAAATCTCTATTTCCGTTATTTAATTAACAAAAAGTTGAATTGTCACGAGTCGCTGGGCTCTTAATGAACGCAAATTCAAAGAATCAGTTGTAACCCAGGGCGCGAAAGAGGCCCTCCCAGAGGGATTGCTCCCAGCCGGCCTGCCGGGCGCGGGCCTGGAATTGGGCGGCCTTGGGGCGGAGGAGGACGTGTGCGGCCCGGTGGAGGAGTTCCAGCAACTGTTGCTCCCGTTCCGCATCCAATCCATGCTCAGAGCCGGCCGTTGGACCGATGGGCCTGTGACCATGCCCTGCATCCAAAAGCAACCGCGGCCCTTGCTGCGCATGCTCTCGACAAACTCGCAGAAAGGCGAAGGCAGAAGAATGGGGGCAGAAAAATAATGAGCGGCAAACGATTCTTTGGGTGTTCGGGCCGGAGCGGGTGGCGCTTGCCACGGGGCCGGAATGGTGTCAAAGTTTGCCCATGAGCGTTGGAACAGCCGAATCGCTGGACAATCGCGTGGCCGGACGGCTGGCGGGGCGCCTGGCCGGACGCGTACACTCGCTGAAGCTGCCGTGGACCGCGCAAGTCGTTTCGTGGCTGGATCTGGTGGACTTGTGCAGCGAGTTGAGTGAGGGCCTTGACGCCGCCGCTACGCCGTCCCAGGAGGCGCTGGCGATGCACGAGGCGGTGGTCAACCTGGCGATCGGCTGCGGCGGCTGGTTGCTCCACCAAATCCGCCTCAACGGCGTGGACTTGTCTGCCTCCGGCCAAACGCTCGAAGCGCTCGACGCCTCGTTGGAACTGCTGCGGATCATGCAGCGGAGCCGGCATTCCCGGTTTTCTCCCGCCGAAATCGAGGCCGTCCGCCAGCGCGTTTTCAATGCCGCAGCCTGAGTACATCGCCCGGCTGCACGGCGCTTATTACGACCTCCGCACTTGCGAGCCGTCCGAACGGCCGAAGATGCTGCGGTGTTACCAGGAAGCACTGACCGAAGCAGCGAAACAGGCGGGGTGTTCGGAGGCTTTGCTCCAAGCCGCCATAGCCTCCGATTACTCGGTATGGGTGAAGCAGGAAGGCCTGCCGCGGCTTGACCGCCGCACGCAAGGGAGCGAGAAGAAGTGACCTGGGTGTTGACCGTGTTGCTTTGGTGAAAGCCAAGGCGCGCTCCCCCGTGACAGTTCTCGCCGCTTTGGGCCTGTGACCATGCCCTACATCCAAGAGGAACCGCGCCCCTTGCTGCGCCTGCTCTCGACAGACCGGCAGAAAAGCGAAGGCAGAAAAATGGGGGCAGAAAAATGATGATGTACGGCTATGGTGTGAACTTCCGTGCAATGCGCTCGCAGCGGCTCTGAATCAAACTAGGGACCGCTGCCGTGATGGGACAGCGGCCCGGGTCAATGCGGCTTGAGGGCCTCGAGCAGGCGGGTGCGGTGGTCCGACGAGAGGGAGGAGATGCCTTCGATGATGTGCTGGGCGGCGGCGCGGTCGGCGGGGTTCAGGGCGGCGAGTTGATCGGCGGCCTGGGATTCTTGATCGTAGGCGAGGATGCGTATTGAAGCCTCGAAGCAGGGCTGGCGGCGCGGCTCGGTGGCGGGGAGGTCGTTGAGCCATTTCACGGCGGCGTCGGGCTGCGAGCCGCGCCACTCGCCGAAGGCCGCGCTGGCGGCGGAGAGTGCCCATTCGGCAGGCAGGTGGCTGGCCCAGTCGAGGGTTTCCAGTGGATTGTTGCGGGCCAACTGCCGGGCCAGGATCGAGTAAGCGCCCGCGGGGATCCCCTCGGGCTTGGCTGCGGCCAGGAAGGCGGTCATGCTCTTGGCATCGGAGGTCGCCCACTGCCATTGGAATTCCTCGACGACGTGTCGGATGCTGTCGGTATCAAGGCCGGCGAGCCAAGCGATAGTCTCCGGTTTCACTGTTTGGTCCGACAACAATCCCGGGAACCACTTCTGGGCGACGGCCAGCGCCGCCTCGGTTCGGGCGGCCGACGGGCTCATGGCGGCCACGAGGCCGGCGGCGGCATTGACATCGGTTTCGGCCGCGCCCTTGATGACTCCGCCGACGGCCTGCGCGAGCGGGGTGCCGGTGAGGTTGGCCTGGCACCAGGCCAGGGCGCTGCTCGCATCCTGCTGCGCCCAGGCCTGAACGAGGGGAGCGCTGAGCCGATTCCGCGTCTCGGGATTGGCTCCGGCGAGCCAGGCTCCGGCATCCGTGAGACTCCGCCCGGCCCATTCCTTGAGCGCGGCGGTGGCAAGCGCGGAGCCCAGGCCCCGGGATTGGCGGCGGCAAAGGCCAGCGCCGCGGCGGGGTCGGTCTTGGCCCATTCCTTGCCAATCACATCGATGGTCAACTGCGAGGCGTAGCCGGCCGGGTTTGCCAACGTGAATTCGGCCGCATGGCGCGGATCGGCGGCGGCCCATTTGGCGACGCCGCTCATGCGCGGGCCGAAGTTCCCGATCTGCCATTCGGACATCAGCCGCAGCCCGCGCTCGACATCGGCCTCGAAGATGGGACTCACTACACGGTGGCGCCATTGGTCGCGCAGCCCGAAATCCTGGAGACTGTTCAACGCGGCGAGGACCGCATCCGGATCCCGCCTTGGCCATTGATCAAAGAGGACCCCGCCCAGTTCAGCCAACGGGAGTGCCGAATCCCTGTTTCGTGACGCGGCCACGAGGGTGTCGAAGAGGTGGCGCGGGGCGATTTGGACCCAGCGTTCCGCCAGCAGCCTCACGGCGGCGTCGTTGCCTTTGGCGAGCCGGGCCAGGCGTGGGAAGTCCGCCGGCGCGGCCCTCTCAATAGCGTCCAGCCAGCAGAGCCAGCGGATCACGCCGCTGGACATTGACAGGTCGCGCTCCAGCTTCGTTGCCAGGGGAGAGTCATCCCGGAGGGGGCTCTCGCCGGCGCGTTTGAGCGCGGCGCCCGGACTTGTCCGTGAAGCGGCGGCTGAGGCCGCGGCCGGGGACTCAGCGGTTCTGGAGAGCGGCCTTCCTCCGAATGCGAAGCCAAGCCCCAGGCCAATGGCCGCGCCGCCGGCTATGATTGAAAAACTTAAGAGTGCTTTCACGGGTTGTTGGTAGGAGGTTTCATGCTCATCGCCGTCCGCGCAAGGCGCTCGCCTGCGCAAGCGCCGCTTGAAGTTCCACCTTGGTCTGGGCGGAAAACGGGCCGGTCTCGATCCATTGCCGGGCCGTGTCGGGGTCACGGAGGGCCATGGTTTTGGCGACCTGCGCGGCGGCGCGATCCCGCCCGGGGGGGTCCTGGATGCTCAAGGCCCAATCCCAGGCCTCGCGCGGGGAGGTGGAGGCGACTGCCCTGACGACCGCTTCGGCGCCCCGGTCGCGGTCCGCCCCGGGCTGCAGTGAGGCGACCCATTCGGCGGCGCTACGCGCGTCTTTGGCAGCCCAGGCGTCCGCGATGGCGGCCACGGCCCCATTGCGCGCCTCTCCCGCCGGCAGACCCGTCGCCCAAGCCACGGCCTCTTCGGGGCTCCGATCCGCCCAGGCGTGGGCCAGAGAGAGCGTGCCCATGGCGCGGGCCGAGTCGGGAAGTTGAGCCAGGCGAGAGACCCACTGCTGCGGGTCGCCAACGAGGTCCTGGGAATTCCTCGAAGCAAGGGCCTGGAACGCGGCCTGCAGCAACGGCTGCTTTAGACGGTTGGGCGCTTGTTCGAGCAGCGGGTCGAGGCGATAAAGCATGGAGCCGCCGTTGAGCAGGCTGTTGGCCAAGGCCGACACGCGCGAATCGCCCTCGGCAGTTCGCGGCAGGTCCGCCACCAACTGCAGCGCCAGCGCCGGATCCTGGTAGCCGGCCGAGTTGAGCACCTCTTCCTTGAGCGATTTTGTCGGGGCGTTGTCGGGCTGTCCTTTGAGCCAATCCCAGATCACGCCCCGCTGGCCCGAGGCACTATTGAGAATTGCGCTCTCGACCGCGGGAAGGATTGCCGCCAGCGAACCGTCCTGAGCACACCGATCCAGGAAGCCGGTGCCGTCTGCATTGAGCCGCTCCGTGACGGCGCCCGCCAGTCCACCGGTCACGTCCTCGCGCCCCAGTTGGCCCGAATGAGTTGTGAGCCAAGCCACCGCGGCATCGAAATCGGTGTCGGCTGCCGCTCTCAAGACACGCGCACCCGTTGTGGTCCCAAACCACGCATGCCTGCCCCCGGAGGGCACTATTCCCACCTGGTCCAGGGCGACGGCCGGGTTGACTGCTGCCTCGCCCTCGAGGGTGGCCCGGATGGCTTCATCGCGCTCGGCGCCGGCAGGCAGCGCCTTGGCCCAGGCAAGGGCTCCCTCGAAGTCGGTCTTTGCCCAGACCTGGGCGCATCCGGACAGGGCCTGCTCGCGGTTCGGGCCGGTGATGGACTCGGCGGCGCGGCGTGCCCCAGCCAGGTTGCCCGCCGCGGCAATGGCAAACGCATCCCGCACGGGCTTTTCCCACGAATCCTCAGGCGCGGGCAGACGGGAGACTACGTCTGCCAACCGCGCGGGCAGGCGCCGGGCAATGTCCGCCAGGCAGTCGTTTGCCAGACTCTCCCAGCCCGGGCCCGCGGCCAGCAGGGCCTCGACTGCCGAGCGAGGATCGAGCGCCAGCCATTCCTTGAAGAACTGCCGGCGTTGGTCCTCGAATTCCCGGCGCTGGCTTTCCTGCGGCGCCTTGCCGACAAAAAACTTGAGGCCGCCCGCCGGGTCCACTTGCACCCACTCGGCAACCAGGGCGGTGTGAAAGGCGCGGCGGCGAAACGGGTCCTTGAGGCCGGCGATTGCCCTGTAAAGAGCGGGCATGGCATTGCTGCCGCGGCCGTAGGTTTCGTGGAGTTGGCGCCATTCGGCAAAGAGCGCGCTCTTCTCGAAGCTCGGCGCCGAGTCAGGCGCCGTGGCCGGAGTGAGCACCGCGATGGGCGCCACGGGTTGGGCGGCCAGGAGTCGGTAGCGGGTGGCGCGGACGTGATAGCCGGCCGGGATGCAGGCCAAGGCAACGAAAGCAGCCGTAATAAGGACGGTTTTGGAAGCGCTCATAAGGGTCAGAAAGGAGGTTGTGGAGGCTGGGGGAGCGGAGGCGGCGGCGGCTCCTGCCGAGGCCGCCGCGAAGACGCTCCCCGCCACCGCCGCCGGCGCGGCCAGCGCGCCGATGGCGACGGCGATGGCCATGGTAAAGACAGGCGTCGGCCAGGTGCGCGCCAGGACGGTCTCGACCAAGCCGGCCATGCGGTCCCGGAGCAGATCGCGTCCGCGGGCCAGGCGCTGTTTGACGGCGTCTTCGCTCAGGTCCAGCGTCTGGGCCACCGAGCGCACCGATTGGCCCTCGCGGTAGTAGAGGATGAGCGGCAGACGGTAGGTCTCGGGAAGTTGAGCCAGCCACTCGCGCACCAGCGCGGCTTCTTCGTCCTTGGCCGCGGTCTCGTCCGGACCCGGAGATGCGTCCACCTGGGCGGGCGCCTGGTCCAGGGGCTCGTGCTCCCGCCGGCGGCGCAGGTGCCCGAGCGCGGCGGTGTGGGCGATCTGCTTCAGCCAAGGACGCAGCCGCTCCGGCTCGCGCAAGTCGTGCAACTTCCGCCAGGCCGTCAGGAATGCCTCCTGCCCGGCATCTTCGCTCGCCGCGAAGTCCCCCAGCACCCCGAGCGCAATGCCGCAGACCATTGCCTGGTGCCGCGCCACGATCTCGACAAATGCCTGTTTGTCACCGCGTCGCGCCGCAAGGACAAGCCTGGCATCCACCGCCGAGGCTCCGCACCGGGCGCAGCTCCTATCCCGGATAATCCGTCCTGGTTTCGCATCGGGGCCATTGTCTCAAAATGAATGCCTTCATCAATAAGATGCCGCGGCGTGGGAATCGGTGACAGGAACGCGCTGAATATATCTTGACGCGTTTACAGCGGGTTTTGGAATTCAAGGACTCTAGTAGAAGCGCGCGGACTGGAACCCGCGAGCGGTCGCCAGCGTCAACTGATCCTTATCGCCCGACACAAAGAGATCCGGATTGAGTTGCTCTCGGATCGTCATTGGCGCAGATCCCGCAGGGCGGCCTGAGCATCCTGGGCGGGAGCGCCTTCACAGAGCCGATCCAGCTCCGTGTGAATTTGCTCGGCCGTGAGCCGCGCGCGCTTGCGGCGCGATAAAACCAGCGGTTCCTTGCCGTCTTCCAACTGCAACGATTGTCCCGGCTTCAAATGGGAGGCTAGCGACGGATTGCGAACCAACTCCCGTTTTGAAAGCGACTTCATGCTGACAAATATGTCAGCTCATTCCGGCATTGGCAAGCCCATTCGGCACATCAATCTCTCGTGAACCGCTGGTTCTTAGCGGAAGGTGGATGGGCCTTCGCCGCGACCCGGTGATGGGTTGCCCGTTGGTTCAAAACCGCAATTCACGCGCTCACATTTGGCAAACTCCGTTCGCATCTGAATTCCCCCGGCACAAACTGTGCGCAGTAATAAAAGTCATCTAAACCTGCGAACGGAAACCCCTGATCCGTCGGCTCGGGCTTGCTGTCAGTCGCCGCCCGGAAGTCATCCAAACCTGCTAAAACCGGCCGGAGGATGAGCCGAATCTGCGAACAAAGACAACTTTACCGCAGGGGTCCAAGCAGGATCCAGCCTGGATACGTTTTGAGTTTCGCTCACCGTGACGTGCAAATGACGAACCTGTCTAAAGTGCAATGAAAGAACAACTCGCTACGAACAAGGGGTTCTCGCTGGTCGAACTGCTGGTCGTTGTCGCGGTCATCTCCATTCTGGTAGCGATGCTCCTCCCGGCATTGCTGGGTGCCAAACGGAAGGCGCAGCGGGCGCGTTGTGCCCACAACTTGAGCCAACTGGGTATCGCCTTGCAGGGATTCGTCTCGGATTCCCATAGGTATCCCCTCGAATTTGAGGACGTGGGCTGGCCACTGTTCTTAGAGACAAGAGAGCTTTCCCCAAGAAATATGGGCCGCATACCTGCTTTCTCGGACCGCGGTGTATGGCGCTGTCCATCGGCACGCCGTCCTTCCTGCCGTCCTTCCTGGATGGATCTCAATTACATGGACTATGGTTATAATGTTCGGGGGCTCAACCCAGCCGGGAGACCCCGCTCCACTGGGTCTTGGAGGAACCGACGCGGCAAGCCCTTCGGGCAACCTGAGCGGGCCTGTCCCGGAGACGGCAGTCGCCATGCCAACCGAGATGATGGCCATCGGTGACGGGTTCGCAGGAGGCAATGGCATCGTATTAGACGGGGTGACCTCTCTCTGGCGGCGGGCATGCCGTCCCGACGAGGACTATTCAGGGAGCACCAAACGGAGCTACTCCCGCCATCAGGGGAAAGCCAATGTGGTGTTCTGCGACGGCCACACCGAGTCGCTATCATTGCAGGCTCTGTTTGTTGATTCCACTGACGCCGCCCTGCAAAGATGGAACCGAGACCATCAGGTGCATCGCGAGCGCACGGTGCAACGAACGGGGAATTTCCGCGCAGAACGCGCGCCTGCCGCCGCGCCCGACTACCGGACCGTTGAATAGATGCGGCTTTAATCACTTTCGTCGACTTTATTCGATTTCGACGACTTTATTCGCCCCCCACACAAACTCCCGCACCATTTGGGGCAGGCGGCACTCCTGGCAGGTGGCGGTGGAGCGGTCGCAGAAGTCGTGGACGATCTGGATGAGGCCCTGCTGGGCGGCGGCCGAGGGCAGGGCGCGGGGCGGGGCGCCGCCGAGCAGGCGCTGGCGGGCCAACCGCAGGAGGGCGTTGTCCTGGGCGGGGGGCCAGGTGAAGTAGCGATGCTCGAGGGCGCGCTGGACGGCGGTCCCGCATAATCGTATGTTCTCACTGGTTGGGGCTCGTCTGCACGGTTGTGGCCGGGACGGACATCGGCTCAAGAGAGGCGGTTATGCGGGACTGACACCCGTCCTAATGGGTGACATCCGCCCTAGTGGGGGACCCCTTCACCTCCATGACCCCGTCAAGTGCGCTGTGGCGCGCGAGCCATGTAAGGAAGTTAACCGGGGTGAAAGCGAGCCATGAACTCCTCCGGATGGAGCGCCGGCACCCGCGAGAACTTAAAGTCCCTCAAATTTCGTGTGCACGTTCGTATCAACCAGCACGATCATGCGCCGTGCTTGCGCCTGAGATATTTGGCGCGCGCATCACCTGGCCGCGGTAGCGGCTTGAGCGCGGGTCCACCCCAGTAATCCTCTGCTTCAGCCCCGGGACAGGGCGCGTTCAGCAATTGCGCCTCCACGACCGCCGAAAGGCTGCTGCGCGTCTCCTGGGCAAGTTGCTCCCCGCGCGCTATGGCCTCTGGAGAGAGCAGAAGGTTCTTCCGCTGTTTCATGGAACGAATATACACGCGCCCGCGCGCACACCGCAACACCAACGCGCACAGATCGCCCCGATTGAGAAGCAAGACGGCTTTAATCGCTTTCGAGGACTTGATCCGCTTTCGAGGACCTTATTCCCTGCGCGCACAACTCCCGCACCATGCTGGGCAGGCGGCACTCCTGGCAGGTGGCGGTGGAGTGGTCGCAGAAGTCGTGGACGATCTGGATGAGGCCCTGCTGTGCGGCGGCGGAGGGCAGGGCGCGGGGCGGGGCGCCGCCCAAGAGGCGCTGGCGGGCCAACCGCAGGAGGGCGTTGTCCTGGGCGGGCGGCCAAGTGAAGTAGCGATGCTCCAGGGCGCGCTGGACGGCGGTGCTCTTGCCTTCCACGGCGCGGCTCCAGAGCCAGGGCAGGATGACGTTGATGGCCAGGTCGGTGACGCGAGTGATGCCCAGGAGCGGCTGGGGGCGCTTGAGCCTCGGAGAGCGGAAGGTGCAGTGCCAGGACCAGAATTGGTCCGGCTCGACTTGGAGTGTGTCCAGGAGGGACTGGGCCAGGGCGCGGTCGGGCCAGTCGCGGGCGCACCAGCGTTCGAGGCGGGCGGGCAGGTCGGCCTGGGCGGACCAGCCTGAGGCCAGGGCCAGGCGG
Organism: uncultured bacterium; assembly: GCA_963749495.1. GTDB lineage: Bacteria > Verrucomicrobiota > Verrucomicrobiia > Limisphaerales > UBA8199 > CAVQND01. The sequence goes on along the minus strand of CAVVMW010000004.1, from coordinate 139,256 downwards.
CGCTGGGGGTGGTTGGCGGGGCGCTGGCCATGGAGCCGCCAGAGGCTCCGCGGCAGCAGGCAGTCGGAGAACTCATCGCGCTCGCGCCACCACTGGTCCCACACGCGGCGCAGGTAATGGTCCGCGCCGGATTCGGAGCGGGTCAGTTCGGGCGGCAACAGGCCGCTGATTCCGAAGAGCCGGGCCTGGAGGGCAAGCGCGGGGGCGGCGCCGGGGCACCAGCGCCGGCGCAATTCGGCCAGGCGTTGCATGGGCCAGATGTTGTGTTTGTAGCCCAGGGCACGAAAGAGGCCCTCCCAGAGGGATTGCTCCCAGCCGGCCTGCCGGGCGCGGGCCTGGAATTGGGCGGCCTTGGAGCAGAGGCGGACCTGGGCGGCCTGGTGGAGGAGTTCGAGCAACTGCTCGGCACCCAATTCCCGCAACGGCGAGGCGCAGTTTCCGCGGAACTCGTCGGGCAGGGCCTGGACGGCCTCGGCGCCCAGCCACAGGCTCAGTTCGCCCAGCGGGGCGTCCAGGGCCCGGCGCAACGCCAGCGCCGGCGGGGTGCCTGGCATGGGCCGTTCGCACTCCCAAACCACGTGCAGGATGACGCCCTGGAAGGCCGGGTTGCGGTCGTGGCCATGGGCCCGCCACCCGCTGGAGCGCAGATCCACTTCCACGTTGCCGGACTGCGGGGCGGCGTCGCCGAACTGGAGGCTGGCGCCGCGGAAATCGGGTCCGCCTTCGAGGCTGTGAAACCCGGGATGAAGCACCCGGAGCGTTTGGCCGTCCAAGGTTGTCAGGTGATCGCGGAGCAGGCGCTGGTGCAGCCACACGGCCTGGAGCAGGCGCTCGGGCGGGGACTCCGGGTCCTCGCGCAGGAGCGGGGCGAGCCCGTTGCGCACCCGCCACTGGGCATAGAAGCTGGCCGGGACCGCAAACACCGGGCCAAGCTTGTGCGCCCGCGCCTGGAAAAAGTCAAGGTAACTGTTCAGGTGGGGCAGACCTCTGGTCTGCCCCACCTGAACAGTTACATGTCGAGATTGAACAAATGGCATGGCAGATTTGCCTGTGGAATGATGAATTGGAATCAACGAGAAAGGACCGAGCTGGTGTGGAGAAGATCAAAAGCTTCGGGCATGCCCCTCGGGAGTTTTGTCCCGGAGGGACATTCGACAATAGCCCGGCGTTTCAACGCCGGGAAGGCCACAGACGGGGCCCTCGTCCCGAAGGGACGACTGAGAACGCTCGTTGCTTTCAGCCGTCCCTTCGGGACGGACCCGCTCCTTGGGTCCGCTCACCCGGCGTTGAAACGCCGGGCTATTGTCGGAAGCCCCTTCGGGGCAAAAAGGTGCCGTGGACTGACCGACACTTTTAATAACACCCGGTTAGTGTTTCTGGCTTGCCTGGGGCTGGTGCTGCCTGCTGCGGCGGCGGCGGGCGCCTCGGGCGACCTGCGCCGGGACGCGACGGTGGAGGCCATCGAGAAGGTCATGCCCAGCGTGGTGAACATTGCGACCGAGACGGTCATCGAGTACCACGATTGGTATGATGAGTTGCTGCGCCAGTTGAATGGGCAACTCTTCGGCGGGCACCGCAGCCCGGTGCGGCAGGAGAAATCTATCAGCCTCGGCTCGGGTGTGATCATTGACGAAGACGGCCACTTGCTGACCAATTACCATGTGATCAGCCGCGCCACCCGCGTGCAGGTCAAGCTCTGGGACGGGCGCGAGTACGAGGCGGAGCCGATCATCGCCACGGCGCAGAGCGACGTGGCGTTGCTCAAGCTCCGCGCCAAGCCCGGCGAGAAGTTCAAGGCGATTCAGTTTGCTGCAGACGAGGACCTGCTGCTGGGCGAGACGGTGCTGGCCCTGGGCAACCCGTTCGGCCTGGGGGGCTCGGTGACCAAGGGCATCCTCAGCTCGAAAAACCGCCGTCCCGCCGCCGAAGGGGAGCCCTTGCAGGTGGAGGACTGGCTGCAAACCGACGCCGCCATCAATCCCGGCAACAGCGGCGGGCCGCTGGTGAACTTGCGCGGGGAACTCATCGGCCTGAATGTGGCCGTTGCCCGCGAGCAGCAGGGCATGGGCCTGGGATTCTCCATCCCGGTCAAGCAGGTGTCGGCCGCACTCTCGCAGTTTTTCAGTCCGGAATGGACCGACTCGCTCTGGTTCGGGGCGCAGCTCAAGGCGAGCCCCGGGCCGCTGCTGGTCAAGTCGGTGCAGGCCAACAGCCCTGCCGCCCGCGCGGGCTTGCGGGAAGGCGACCAGGTCCTGCAGGTCAACGGCCAGACGCCCCCCGGGCTCATCGCCTGCAGCGGCCTGCTCAGCAAGGCGCCCCGCCACGAGGCCCGGCTGCTCGTGGGCCGCGGCACCGAGCGTTGCTCGCTCACCATTCGCCTGCTCCCCTTCGAGGAGTTGATCCGGCAGAAACTGGGAATGAAACTGCTGGAGTTGACCGGCCAAAACGCCGATCGTCACGGCGTGGCAGCGCGCGAACAGCTCTTCATCGAGGAGGTCGAAAAGGACGGCCCGGCCGACCAGGCCAGGTTGCAGCAGGGGTTCCTGCTCGCGGGAGTTGATGGCCAGCGCACCGGCGAAGTCCGCGCCGTGGCCGAGATCCTCTTTGGAAAGAAAAAGGGCCAGCGGGTGCAGCTCCTGGTCATCGTCCCGCGCCAACTCGGCAGCCGGCAGGTCGAGTTCTACCAGAGGACGGTGGACGTCGTGGTGAGGTGAAGGGGGAGCGAAATGACGAATGACGAATGACGAATGACGAATGACGAATGACGAATGACGAATGACGAAGGCAGAGACTCTTCTTTTAATGATTCTGGCAGAAATGATTTTGCCTGCATTGATCCTGACTTCCATGGTTCTGCCTGGGTCTCGGATTTCGGATTTTCGGGTTTGCCGCCCTGGCCCGGGATTGGCTAGACTGGGAATTGGATTGGTTTCATGAGCGACCGTTTGATGATAGAAGTGGCCAACCTGACGAAGCGATACGCCGGGCACACGGCGGTGTCGAACATATCGTTTTCGGTTGGGCACGGAGAGATCGTCGGTTTGTTGGGGCCGAACGGGGCGGGCAAGAGCACAACGATGCGGATTCTGGCGTGCTACCTGCCGGCGACGTCGGGGACGGTGCGGGTGGCGGGGCTGGACGTGTTCAAGCGATCGGACGAGGTGCGGCGGCGGATCGGCTACATGCCGGAGAACAACCCGCTGCACCTGGACCTGCGGGTGCGGGAGTATCTCAAGTTTCGGGCCCGGCTCAAGGGCTTGGGCTGGAAGGCCTCGAGGGGGCGCGTGGACACGGTGATGGAGCAGTGCGGGCTGACGGAGGTCAGCCGGCGCATCATCGGCCAGCTTTCCAAGGGCTACCGGCAGCGCGTCGGGCTGGCCGATGCGCTGGTTCACGAGCCGGAACTGATCATCCTGGACGAGCCGACGATCGGGCTGGACCCGAACCAGATCCGGTCCGTGAGGCAGTTGATCAAGGGCCTGGCCGGGGCGCACACGGTGCTCATCTCGACGCACATCCTGCCGGAGGCCGAAATGACTTGCAACCGGATGGTGATCATGTACGAGGGCAAGATCCTGGCCGCCGGCACAGCCGAGACCCTGCAGCAGCTCATGAGCCATCACAGCCAGGTCATCGCCGAGATTGCCGCCCCGGCCGACGTGCTTCGGAAATGCTGGGCGCAGATGCCCGAGGTGGACCAATTCGATGTGGCCCCGTGCGAGGGAGAGTATTTCCGCTGTGCGCTCACGGCGCGCAACGGGCTGGACGTGCGGCCGCAGGTCTATGCCCTGGCGCAGGAGCACGGCTGGCCGCTGCGGGAGCTGACGCGCAGCCGGCATTCCCTGGAAGACATCTACGTGGAGGTGACCCGGCCCGAGGAGGAGGAGGAAGCCTGATGCGGGCCTATTGGACGCTCACCCGCCGGGAGCTGGGGGCCTATTTTCTGTCGGCGACCGGCTACATCATCATCGCGGCCGCGCTGTTCCTCATGGGCAACAGTTTCCTGGTGATCATCGAGAAGCTCCAGGAAATGCCCTTGCGCATCCCGGTGCCGGTGACCGAGTTGTTTTACAACACGTTTTACTTCTGGCTAATCCTGCTGCCGACCACGCCGTTGATCACGATGCGGCTCTTTGCGCAGGAGAAGTTTTCCGGGACGTTCGAGACGCTCATGACCACACCGGTGAAGGACCTGGAGGTGGTGCTGGCCAAGTTCAGCGCGGCGCTGATCTTCTTCCTGATGATCTGGCTGCCGCTGCTGGGGTGCATGCTGGTGGTGCAGCACTACGCGAGGGACGGCTCGGCCTTCGGCCTGGGCGCGCTGGGCAGCACCTACCTGGGCATCGGGCTGCTGGGCGCCATGTACGTGGCGATGGGCTGCTTCGCCTCGGCGCTGACGCGCAACCAGGCGGTGGCGGCCATGATCAGCCTGGTCTTCGGCGTGAGCCTGTTCCTGCTGGCCTACCTGGCGGACCGCTTCGCCGATGCGGGGCAATGGCAGGGCCAGGTCCTGGCCTGCTTCTCGCTCTTCGACCAGATGCACGACTTCGCGCGCGGTGTGGTGGACACGCGCGCGGTGGTTCTCTACCTCGAGCCTGACGCTGTTCTTCCTCTTCTTGACCTTGCGCGTGGTCGAGAGCCGCCGCTGGAAATAGGAGAGTCCCGCACCCATGCCCACGGAGCCTCAAGCCAAGCCCAGCTTCTCCCCGCGCCAGCGGTGGGGCATCATCCTGAACGTCTCGCTGAGCACCCTGATGGTCCTGGCAGTGGTGGTGATGGTCAACTACCTGAGCCGTGATTTCTCCGCCCGCCTCTATTGGAGCGGGCAGGCCAAGACGGAGCTGCAGCCCTCTGACCCGCCAGTTCGTGCGTTCGCTCACCAACCAGGTCAAAGTGACCCTCTTCTTCGACAAGCAGGACTGGCTCTACGGGACCGTCTCCGATCTCCTGAACCTCTATCACCTGGCCAATCCCCGGATTACAGTCCGGGCCGTGGACGTGATGGACGCGGGCGCCGCCCAGAAGGTGCGGACCGAATACAAGCTGGGCAACGGCGTCAAGAACATCATCATCTTTGATTGCCCCGGCATGGGCCAGCAGGACTTCGACAGCAAGGAGTTGACGCGGGGCACCCCCGAGTACGTCACGCAAGGCACGAACCTGTTCTTCCTGCGCCAGCCTACGGACTTCGTCGGCGAGAGTTTCTTCACGGCCGCCCTCATCAAGGTCACATCGCCCAAGCGCCTGAAGGCCTATTTTGTCGAGGACCACCTTGGCGAGCACGAGATCGCGCGGGGCGACGATTTCGGCTACAAGACCTTCCAGAGCATCCTCCTGGATAACTATATCGAGGTCCATTCCCTGCAACTGCAAGGAACCAATACTGTGCCGGCTGACTGCGACTTGCTGGTCGTAGCCGGGGCGCAGAACCAATTCTCAGCCCTCGAACTGGGCAAGATCGATCAGTACCTGAGCCAGGGCGGGCGGCTGCTGGCGCTCTTTAATTCTCTGCTCATCGAGCAGAGCGGCACGATGCGCGGCAACGGCCTCGAAAAACTCCTCGAGAAATGGGGCGTCGAGGTCGGCAATACCGTTGTGGTCGACCCGCTCTGGAGTTCCAAGGGGGAGGGCCTGGACATGAGTGTCTGGAATTTCGCCGAGTTGAACCCGGTCGTCAATCCGCTGGTCGGCTTCTCCCTCTACATGATTCAGCCCCGAAAAGTCGGCAAGCTCAGGACCCGCGCCCAAAGCGCCGATGCGCCGCGCGTGGACGAGATAGCGTCCTCGACCGACAATGCCTTTATGCTCAGCGAACCGGGCCGCCGCCAGAAGTGCCCACTGATGGTGGCGGTCGAGAATACGATTCGCGGCATGACGACCGAGCGCGGCTCGACCCGGATGCTGGTGGTGGGGGATTCGCTGATGCTGGACAATCTGAATATTGGCCAGAGTGCCAACCGGGACTTCGCCGGCTACGCGGTCAACTGGCTGCTGGACCGCAAGCAATTGCTCGGGGCGATGGGCCCGCGCCCCATCGGCAGTTACCGCCTGGTGATGACCGCGGCGCAGGTCGCCGCCACCCGCTGGCTCCTGCTGGCCGGGCATGCCAGGGGCCGTTCTGTTCCTGGGGGGCCTGGTCTGGCTGCGCCGCCGGCGCTAACCCGAGTATTTCATGAGTTACCTGGCCGCGAGCGACGGCAGACCGGTAGCGCAGGCTTCCAAGCCTGCTGTATCGCCGACTTCCAAGTCGGCAGCCCGTCGCCCGGCTCCGGCGCCCGGCGGGTTTGGAAACCCGCGATACAGCAGACTTGGAAGTCTGCGCTACAGACAGCGTGTGAAATACGCGCGCTAAGGGGCCTCGCAGGACATTGCACCGACCCACCAAAGCCAAGAAGGCCAATCGCCGATGAACCCCAAGAACACCTGGTATTGGCTGGCTGTCGCGGCGGCGCTCTTTCTGGGGATCCTGGCGCGCGAACGGTTTGCCCGGCCTCCCAGCCCCGGCCCTGAGCGGGTCCTGCCGGGGCTCAAGGCGGCGGCGGTCACCAGCATCTCGGTGGAGGCCAAGGGCCAGAGCTTCTTTATCCGCGCCCAGCGGACCAACAACACCTGGCGCCTGACCAAGCCGGTGCCCTACCCGGCGCAATCCGCCAGCATCGAGAGCCTGCTGGGCGCCCTGGAGCGGCTGACCCCGGCCGCCTTCATCCCTCCGGGCGTGCGCCGCAACTGGCCCCACGCCGACGAAGAAGAGGGCCTGGCCTCGCCCCAGGCGACTCTGCTGATCCAACAAGGCGATGCCTGGATGCGCCAAGTGGTTGTGGGCGGCCTGACAGTGCCCGGCGACCAACTCTACCTCCAGGTGGTGGGCGTGGCGGGGGTCTATGTGGTGGACGCGCAGTTGCTGCGGGAGATCCCCCGCACCAAAGACGATTGGCGGGACACGGCTCTGGTCAATTTGAAGGACGTGAGCTTCGACCGCGTGATCCTGACCAACCGCGCTGGCGGGGTGTCCGCGGCCAAGGTGCTGGAGCTGCAGCAGGAGCCGGCCACCCGCCTCTGGCGTATCGTCAATCCCATCCAGGCCCGCGCCGATACCCCGCGCATCAACGAGTTGCTCCAGCAGTTGCGCTCGCTCAATGTGCGCCGGTTTGTTTCCGATGACCCCAAGGCCGACCTGGAGGCCTTGGGCCTGCAGCCGGCCCAGCTCGAACTGGCCCTGGCCCGCGGCACCAATACCCTCGCCTGGCTCCAATTCGGCAGGAGCCTCACCAACGACTCCGGCGTGGTCACCGCCCGCTGCCTGGGGCGCAACGCCGTTGTCACCGTGGCCACCAACACGCTGGATGGGTGGTACGGGCCCGTCAATGCCTTTCGCGCCACCAACGTCATTGACCTGCCCGACTCGGTGGCCGCCATCGAGGTCTATGGGCAGGACCATTTCGGGGTCCAGCCCCAGGGCACCAACGGCTGGCGTGTCCTGCCGCAGAACCTGCCCGCCGACGCCGACTTGGTCAAAGACCTGGTGTCGGGCGTGGGTCATTTGCCGATCCTCGAGTTTTTCGACGCGGTAACGGCGCCGGAGTTGGCCCGCTATGGCCTGACCGCGCCGGCCGCGCGCCGGTATATCTTCAAATCGGCCCCTGCCTCCCCTGGCGCCACCAATCCCGTCATCGCCGAAGTGGATGTCGGCTTCACCAACACAAACCGGGTGTTCGTCAACCGCAGCGACGAGATTTCCGTTTACGCCGTCAAGGCGGGGGACATCGAGCGGCTGCCCACCGCCGGCTTCCAGATGCGGGAGCGCCGCATCTGGAATTATTCGGACAACGACATCACGCGCGTGGTGGTGCGGCAGGCGGGCAAAGTGCGCCAGTTGATTCACACAGACAAGGGGCCGGTGGCCTGGACACTGGCTTCGGATCCGGGCGGGACGATCGATGTCCTGAGCGTGGCCGAGACGATACGGAACCTGGGGCAGTTGGCCGCCGCCACCTGGGTGGGGCATGGGGCGCAGAGCCGCGCCCGTTATGGCTTTGCCGCCGATGGCAGCGCCCGGCAAATCACCCTCGAATTTAAGGATGGCGCCAAACCAGCCGTTGTTGAATTGGGCGGACCGAGCCCCGGCCGCTCGCTCTATGGTGCGGTCGCGTTGGATGGGGAGCCCTGGGTCTTTGAGTTTCCTTCCTGGCTGGCCGAGTGGATTCAGACCTTTCTCCTCCCACCGCCTTGAATGCGAGCGGATTCTGGCGAAGGTGCCGGGTCTATTTCCGGTGGGCGCGCATCGCGGCGTGGCTGGCGCTGTTGGGGGTGACGGGCGCGCTGGTGTATCTGAACCAGGTGGGGCTGCCCGGTTTTGTGAAGCGGCCCCTGCTGGAGAAGCTCAGGGCGCGGGGCCTGGAGCTGGAGTTCTCGCGCCTGCGCCTGTCCTGGTATCGGGGCATCGTGGCGGAGAATGTGCGCTTCGGCCGGGCCGGCCAACCCCTGACTCCGCGCATGACCTTCGGCCAGGTCCAGGTCCGGCTCAACTACCGCGCCCTGGCGCGGCGGCAATTCCAGGTGGATGCCCTGGCCTTGCGCAGCGGGCGCTTGGTCTGGCCCGTGCCCGCGGCCAACGACCACCAGGCCCCGCGTGAACTGGCGCTGGAGAACATCCAGACCGACCTGCGCTTCCTGCCCCATGACGAGTGGGCGCTGGACAATTTCAAGGCCGAATTTGCCGGGGCCAGGCTCCAACTCTCCGGCACCCTCACGCATGCATCGGCGGCGCGGAATTGGACGTTCCTGCGCTCGCCCGCGCAGGCGCAGGAGGCCGGGCGCTGGGAGGAGCGGCTGGCGCAACTGGCCGACGCCCTCGACCAGATCCATTTCGCCGCTCCGCTCCAGCTTCGGCTCAACGTGCTGGGTGATGCCCGGGATTTGCGGCGTTTGAGCGTGCGTCTCGTGGCCAACGTCCCGGCAGCCCTCACGCCATGGGGGACGCTCTCCCAGGGCCGATTGGGCGCGCGGCTCCTGCAGGCCGCCAACAGCCAACCGCCGCATGCCGAACTGAGCCTGGGCGCCGGCAGCGTCCAGACCCGGTGGGCCGACCTCACCAACGTCCAGCTCCTGGTCCGGCTGGAGCCGGCCCAAGACCAGCCCACCGGGGTCAATGCGCAGTTGACGTTGAAGGCCGCCGACGCCCGGACGCGCTGGGCCTGGGCCTCCAAGGTGCAGCTTGAGGCGGGCCTTGCCCCGCTCAAGGACCAGACCAACTTGGCCAGCAGCAGCATCGTGCTGGCGATGGAGCGGGTGGGGACCCAGTGGGGCAGCGGCGCCAACGCCCGGTTGACGGGCCAGTGGGTACACGGCCTGACTAACCTGGTCCCTCTCTCGGCGCAGGGCCGGCTGGAGTGCGCAGCGGCGGATACGCAATGGTGCAGCGCCGGCCAGGTGCGGGCGGCCATCCGTGCCTCTCGCCTGGCCGTGGCGCAGGCAGGGCCGAGTCCCGGCGACGGTCTGGGCCAGGAACCGCCGGACCCGGCCGCCCCCGCGCCGGGCCTGGCCTGGCCGCCGTGGCTGTGTCGCTACGCCCTGGATTGGGAATGCGAGGCGGCGGACCTGCGGTCAGGCCAGGTGACGGGCAGGGAGGCGGTGTGCAGCGGCAGTTGGCGCACGCCGCTGCTGACGCTGAGCAACCTGCACGCGGCCTTCGACCATGGGCAAATTGACCTGGCCGCGGGTCTGAACGTGGCCAGCCGCGAGCTGGAGGGCAGGGTGACGTTGGATGCGGACGCGCACCAGTTGGCGCCGCTGCTGCCGGAGGCCGCCCGGCGCTGGTTGGACCAGTTCACCTGGGAGCAACCTCCTCGCCTGGCCGCCCGCGCGGCCCTGGTGCTGCCCGCCTGGACCAACCTCCAACCGGACTGGCACGGACAAGTCCAGACCACGCTCCGCGTCGAAGGCGAATTCAACGCGCCCCGCGGCGGCGCCTACCGCGGGCTCTCGGTGAGCAGCGCCCAGGCGCACTTCAGCTATTCAAACCAGTGTTGGCGGCTGCCCGATTTGCTGCTCACACGGCCTGAGGGCCGGGTGCTGGCGACGCACCAGAATGACGAGCGCGCCAGGGAGTTCTATTGGCGCGTGGCCGGCAGCATGGACCCCAGCGCGGCCCGCCCCCTGCTCGATCCCGGAGCACAGCGGGGGCTGGAGTTCTTCACATTCACCCAACCGCCCGTCATCGAAGCGGAGATCTGGGGGCGGCAGCGCGACGGTGTCGAGATCGGCATCCAGGGGCGGGTGGCCTTGACCAACTTCACCTTCCGCGGCGAATGGGCCAGCGGCCTGGTCACGAGTCTCCGCTACACCAACCAGGTCCTGGAGCTGATCGACACGCGCCTGCAGCGCAGCAACCAGGTCCTCCAGGCCGAGGGGCTCCAGGCCGATTTCCGGGCACGGAAGGTCTTCTTGACCAATGGATTCAGCACCACCGAGCCGATGGTCGTCGCCCGCGCCATCGGTCCGCACATCGCCCGCACGCTTGAACCGTACCGGTTCATCGAGCCGCCCACTGTCCGCGCCCATGGGACCATCCCGATGGAAGGCGAGGAGGCCGCCGACCTGCATTTCCAGGTGCAGAGCGGTCCCTTCCACTGGCTGAGCTTCAACCTGCCCCGAGTCGAGGCCGGCATCTACTGGAAGGGCCTTCACCTGACTTTGAGCGACGCGCGGATGGACTTCTATGGCGGGCAGGCGAGCGGCTCGGCGATGTTCTATTTCGATCCAGCCCATCCGGGGGCCGATTACCAAATGAGGCTGAGCACGACCAACACGCTGTTGCAGGCGCTCATTGCCGATCTGTCCAGCCGCAGCAACCACCTGGAGGGCCGCTTGAGCGGCGCCCTGGTGCTCACCAAGGCCAACACCGAGGATTGGCGGCAAACCGCAGGCTACGGCGCGCTGGAGTTGCGTGACGGCCTGATCTGGGACATCCCGCTGTTTGGCAGGCTCTCCCCGGCCCTGGACGCGCTGGTGCCGGGCCTGGGCAGCAGCCGCGCCAGCGCCGGCGCCTGCAGCTTCGTCATCGTCGGGGGCGTCATCCGCTCGGACAACCTCGATATCCGCTCTCCGGCCATGCGGCTGGAGTACAGCGGCACGGCCGACCTCAAGGGCCGCCTCAACGCCCGCGTCGAAGCCATGCTGCTGCGCGACATGCCCCTCTTCGGCCCCCTGGTCAGCAGAGTGTTCTGGCCGGTGACCAAACTCTTCGAGTACAAGGTCACCGGCACGGTCGACGAGGCCAAGATGGAGCCGCTCCGTCTGCTGCCGCGCATCGTCCTGATGCCCCTGCACCCCTTGCGCACCCTCAAGAGCCTCCTGCCGCCCGAGGACAACGGCCCCCGCACCAACGCCTCGCCCCCGTTTCACTGGTAGGCCCGGCCGCTGGACGCATCCCGACATTGCCCCCACCGCCGGGGGCCGGACCGGAGTGCGCCCGTCCTCGGGCGCAGCGACGTCCGGATCCAGGACAGCGGTCAAACACTCCAGCGCGCTTTCCCGCTCTGTCGCTGCTGCGCCCGGGGACGGGCGCACTCCGGGGGCAGTGTCAGGATGCGCCTCTGGCTGCTCCTGCGCGCCAACCCCACTTGCGCCCCGCCCGATTCGGGCTATTTTGAACAGTTGCGACAACCATCATGAAAGGCAAAGAACGCCAGGTCCTTCATCTGGAGTCCGAGTTGCTCCGGCTTACGGCCCTGGTCAGAGCGAGGCGCGAACAACTGGCCCGCCTGAAGAACTGCCCGAACCCGGCGTGCCCTTGCCGCGTGGTTTGGCGCAACCACGTCGAGAAGGGCCTGGCCAGCCAGGTGCGCAAGATCCGCAAACAGGTCCGCGGCGCTCCGCGCCGGAACGCGCGGGCCGCCTCCCTCAAGGGCAGAGCAAAACGACAGCAGGCCGGGTGAAATCGGGGAGCGCGCCGGAGGCCCCTGAACCTCGACACTGCGTTCCCGTCCCGCGAAGCGTTTTGGACTGCCGCAGTCCAAAACCTCGCGGGCCTCCTCACGGGTTCATGGAGAGGGGAATGGCGCTTACATAAGACCGAGCTTGCGCAAACGGGCCCTGGTGCGGCGTGTGTGGCGTTTGGGATGATCGCGGAACCTGCGGCGGGGTAGAGTTCTGGGTCCAAGAGCGTGGTCACCAGTTTGACCTGGCGTACGCGGAAGCCTTTGTGATAGCAACTGCCCTTGACCACGCGCACCGTCAACTGGCTGGGCAAGCCAATCCATTGGAGCAGCGTCAGCCAGGGAGCCCGGCGCTGGGGTTCATGGGGTGGGGGTTGGTCGTGAAAAGGTGGGAGGCCTCAACGCTGAGTCCAGGGGGCTTCTTTGAGGGCCTGGCGGAGCAGTTGGTGGTTGTCTCTGCCGTGCCGGCGATCACTTAAAGCCTCACACAGGCAAAACACTTATTGAAAACGGCCCCAAAAAGAGGCCGCCCGAAGAAAGAGTTCCTGCACGCGAGCGAAGGAATCCGCCCCCAACGGCCTGCTCTTCCTGACGAGTTTCGCCCGAGTTCAACAGCGGCGTCCCGATAACCGTGCGCCAGCGCTTCAGACGGCGCCGCGTGAACGCAAAGCAAATCCTGAATAAGGGTTGCGTGGATTCGTCCCCTGTGGCATTTAGCAAGCCGTGAAAAGCCTCACCGAATATCTCTGGTTCGAAGTGCTCAACCGCCGCGGGTTTGTGAACATCACGGAAAACGTCGTGGGCCTGGTCCGCAAGAGCGGCGTCCAGGAAGGGCTCTGCCTGGTCAACGCCATGCACATCACCGCCTCGGTCTTTATCAATGACGCCGAAGAAGGGCTGCTGCACGATTACGATGTCTGGCTGGAGAAACTGGCGCCGCACGCGCCGACCTCCCAGTACCAGCACAACCGGACCGGCGAGGACAATGCGGACGCCCACATGAAGCGCCAGGTCATGGGTCGCGAGGTCGTCGTGGCCATTACCAAGGGCAGGCTCGATTTCGGGCCCTGGGAGCAGATCTTCTACGGCGAATTCGACGGGCGGCGCCGCAAGCGGGCGCTGGTGAAGATCATCGGCGAGTGAGCGGTGTTCGTGCCGGGAGCCGGAGTTCCGTCACCGCGTAGCGGTGCCTGAAGGTAGCCGTGGACCTCGGTCCACGGTTCGGGGCGTGGGAATGGTGCCGCGTTGCGTAGCGACGCCTGACGCCTCGGTCCTGGCAGATAGAAGCCTGGTTTCAAGCGTCGCTACGCGGCGCGTGGCCCCTCCAGCGCTCTGAACCGTGGACCGAGGTCCACGGCTACCATCATTGCGTTGCTGCGCGACGCCCGCGGATGTGCGCAAAAAATGTGGATCAATTGCCAATTCCGGGGCAGCAGATCGGCCAACTGCTGCTAGGTTACTCCTGGGATTCGCCGGGACTCTTCCGCGCACCATACCATCCGCGCCGACCCGTTCGGCAACCCCGATGCAGGCAGAGCGATATGATGGCAACGCTTTCAAACAAGAAAAAGAACCGGCTGCCCGGGATCCTGGAGCACGCCAGCGGCGACAAACGCTTCAAGGTCCTCGAGGCGCACATGAAGAAGTACCAGTTCAAACAGGATGCCCTCATCGAGGTCCTGCACAAGGCGCAGGAGTTGTTCGGCTTCCTCGAAGACGACCTGCTGCTCTTCATCGCCTATAAGCTCAAGCTGCCCGCCAGCCGCGTCTATGGCGTGGCCACCTTCTACCACTTTTTCACCCTCAAACCCCAGGGCCGGCACACCTGCGTGGTCTGCATGGGCACGGCGTGTTACGTGAAGGGGGCCGACAAGGTGCTGGCCGCCATCCAGGACAAGGCGAAGATCAAGCCGGGAGAAACCACGCCGGACAACGAGTTGTCGCTGGCGACGGCGCGGTGCATCGGGGCGTGCGGGATTGCCCCGGCGGTGGTCTATGACGGGGCCGTCACGCCCCGGCAGACTCCGGAATCGGCCCTGGACCATGTGAAAGGATGGCTGGCCCATGATCATTGACGACCTGATTGAGATAGCGGAAAAGGAACGGGCTTCGCACAAGAAGCACCTGGTCCGCTGCTGCATGGCGGCCGGTTGCATGTCGTCCAATTCCAAAGGCGTCAAGGAGGCCCTCGAAAAGGCCGTCACTGAGGCGGGCCTGCGGGACGAGGTCGAGGTGCGCGGGGTGGGGTGCATGAAACTGTGCTGCCAGGGTCCGCTGGTCCAGATCGATTCGAGGCCGGAGGCCGACGGGGCCACGGTGCGCGTCGAGGGCCAGGGCCAGGGCCCGCTCTATCTGAAGGTCACGCCCGAAGCGGCCCCCGCCGTGATCGCCTCCCTCAATGGCAGCCCGGCCGGCGTGGCGCGCGGCGACCCCGCCCACCCCTTCTTCACGAGCCAGAAACCCATCGTCCTGGCCAACAGCGGCTACGTGGACCCGGAACGCATCGAGTCCTACATCGCCGCCCAGGGCTACCAAGCCCTGCACGAGGTCCTGCGCGAGATGGCTCCCAAGGAGGTCGTCGAGACAATGATCAAGAGCGGGCTGCGCGGGCGCGGCGGCGCCGGTTACCCGACCGGCCTGAAATGGGCCACGGTGGCCAAGACCGCCAATCCGCAGAAGTACGTGATCTGCAACGCCGACGAAGGCGACCCCGGGGCGTTCATGGACCGCAGCGTGCTGGAGAGCGACCCGCACAGCGTGCTGGAGGGCATGGCGGTGGCCGCTTATGCCGTGGGCGCCAACCAGGGCTTCGTCTATGTGCGCGCCGAATACCCGCTGGCCATCAGCCGACTGCAGACCGCCATCAAGCAGGCCAAACAGCACGATCTGCTGGGCAGCGGCATCTTCGAGTCGCCCTTCAATTTCAACATTGACCTGCGCATCGGCGCCGGGGCCTTCGTCTGCGGCGAGGAGACCGCGCTCATGGCCTCGGTCGAGGGCAAACGCGGCGCGCCGCGTCCCCGCCCCCCCTTCCCCGCCGAGAGCGGCCTGTGGAGCTGCCCGACCCTGATCAACAACGTCGAGACCTTCGCCAACGTGCCGCCGATCATTCGCAACGGCGCCGAGTGGTTCTCCGGCATCGGCACCGACAAGAGCAAAGGCACCAAGGTCTTCGCCCTGGCGGGCAAGATCACCAACACCGGTTTGATCGAGGTGCCCATGGGCACCCCGTTGCGGCACATCGTCGAGACCATGGGCGGGGGCGCCCCAAACGGCGCCCAAATCAAGGCCGTGCAGACCGGCGGCCCCTCCGGCGGCTGCATCCCCGCCGAGGCCCTGGACACACCCGTGGATTATGACTCGCTGGGCAAGCTCGGCTCCATCATGGGCTCGGGCGGCATGATCGTGATGGACGAAACGACCGGGATGGTGGACGTGGCGCGCTTTTTCATGGAATTCTGCATGGACGAATCGTGCGGCAAGTGCATCCCCTGCCGCGCGGGCACGGTCCAGATGCACCATCTGCTCGAGAAGATCCTCGCCCGCAAGGCCACCGCCCGCGACCTGGCCAAACTCGAGGAACTCTGTGACATGGTCCGCCACACCAGCCTGTGCGGCCTGGGCCAGACCGCCCCCAATCCCGTGCTCAGCACCCTGCGCTTCTTCCGCAAAGAATACACTGACTTGCTCGTGGAAGACACCTACGGGCCAGATGGACATGAGGCGGGAAAGGTGGCGGCGCACCCGTCGACGACTCAACATTGACTTTAAAGCGAATGAGCTGCGCTCCGTATCTTGCCTCGCGGCCCTACGGGCCGCCAGAACCTAGCCCAGGGCTGAGGCCGTCAGGCCGATGCCCTGGGTTTGGCCACAGACGCGGGCCCGGCGCCCTGAAGGGGCGCCAGAGCGCTCCGGCGCCCCTTCAGGGCGCGCCGGCTCCGGGGCACACCTGTCCCAGGGCATCGGCCTGGCGGCCTCAGCCCTGGGCTAGGTTCTGCCGGCCCTTTGGGCCGGAGACCGTGGCCCTCCGGACGGTCTGGTCAAGCGGAACCTCGCATATGGAGGCGAGCACGCGTCAATCGCTAATGGCACATTTATTCTGCATACCCGCTTAGCCTATGGCTGCGAAGACCTTAACGATTGACGGGACGCCGATCAGCGCCGAGGAGGGGGCGACGATTCTCGGCGCCGCCACCGAGGCGGGGATCACGATCCCGACGCTCTGCCACCTGGACGGGGTGTACGACGTGGGGGCCTGCCGCCTCTGCCTGGTGGAAGTGGCCGGCGTGCCCAAGCTGCTGCCCGCCTGCACCACCAAGGTCGCCGAAGACATGGACGTCAAGACCGACAGCGAACGGCTCCGCAAGTACCGGCGGATGGCCCTCGAGCTGCTTTTTGCCGAACGCAACCACGTCTGCGCGGTGTGCGTGGCCAACGGCCATTGCGAACTGCAGACCCTGGCCTGGAGCCTGGGCATGGAGCACGTGCGCTATGACTACCGGTTCCCCCGGTGGGAGGTCGATAACACGCACGCGCTCTTCGGCATGGACCACAACAGGTGCGTCCTGTGCGGCCGTTGCGTGCGCGTCTGCTGGCACATCGAGGGCGCCGGCACCAAGAACGTCTCCGGCCGCGGCGCCCGCGCCCGCATCATCACCGACCTCAGCCAGCCCTGGGGCGCGTCGGATACTTGCACCAACTGCGGCAAGTGCGTCATGTCCTGCCCCACCGGCGCCCTGTTCTACAAGGGCGCGACCGTCTCCGAGATGGAGCGGGACCGCTCGAAACTCGAATTCATCGTCACCGCAAGAGAGAAAAAGCAATGGATCGCCTCAGAGTAGCTACGGTCTGGTTGGGCGGCTGTTCGGGCTGCCACATGTCGTTCCTGGACCTCGACGAGTTCCTGATCGAGCTGCCCGCCAAGATGGACCTGGTCTTCAGCCCGTTCCTCGACATCAAGGAATACCCGGAGAACGTGGACGTCTGCCTGGTGGAAGGCGCGGTCTGCAACCAGGACAACCTGGAGATGATTCACAAAGTGCGCCGGCGCACCAAGGTGGTAGTGGCGTTCGGCGACTGCGCGGTGACGGCCAATGTGCCGGCCATCCGCAACCAGCTTGGCGTGGACAACGGGCAGAGCGTGCTCCAGTGCGCCTACGTCCAGAACGCCCAGTCCAACCCCGCGATACCGCGCGAGCCGGGCATCGTGCCGGAGTTGCTCGAACGGGTGCAGCCGCTCCACGAGGCGGTCCACGTGGATTGCTTCATGCCAGGCTGCCCGCCCCCGGCCCAGCGCATCAAGGCCGTCTTGCTCGCGCTCAGCGAGGGCCGCCAACCCAAATTGGAAGGCGTCCAGCTCAAGTTCGGATAAGTATGTCTCAACGCATCGTCATAGACCCCGTGACCCGCATCGAGGGCCACGCCAAAATCAGCATTTTCCTGGATGACTCGGGCAACGTGGCCGACGCCGAGTTCCACGTCGTCGAATTTCGCGGCTTCGAGAAATTCTGCGAGGGCCGGCCTTACAGCGAGATGCCAGGCATCACGGCGCGCATCTGCGGCATCTGCCCGGTGAGCCACCTGCTGGCGGCGGCGCGGGCGGGCGACGCCATCATGGCGGTGAATATCCCGCCGGCGGCCGACAAGCTGCGGCGGCTGATGAACCTGGGCCAACTGATCCAGAGCCACGCCCTGAGCTTCTTCCACCTGAGCGCCCCGGATTTCCTGCTCGGTTGGGACAAGCCCCAGGCGCAACGCAACCTCTTCGGGCTCATCGCCTCCAACGCCGGCCTGGCCCGCGCCGGCATCCGGCTCCGCCAGTTCGGCCAGGAGATCATCGAGGTGCTCGGCGGCCAGAAGATTCATCCCGCCTGGGCGGTGCCTGGCGGCGTGCGCAGCCCCCTCACCGAGGAGGGCCGCACCCGCCTCCGCGCTTGGCTGCCCGAGGCCCACGCCACCGCCAGGACCGCCCTCGATCTGTTCAAGAAGACCCTCGAGACCCACAAAGCCGAACTGCAGATCTTCGGCAATTTCCCCTCCCTCTTCATGGGCTTGGTCGACCCCGACGGCAACTGGGAACATCACGGCGGCAAACTCCGCTTCGTGGACAGCAGCGGCAGCATCATCGCCGACCAACTTGACCCCCAGAAATACCTCGAGCACATCGGCGAGGCCGTCCAAAACGGCTCCTACCTCAAATCCCCCTATTACAGCCCGCTCGGCTTCCCCGACGGCATGTACCGGGTCGGGCCGCTGGCCCGGCTCAATGTCGCCACCCAGTTCGGCACCCCGAAGGCCGACGCCGAGCTCAAGAAGTTCAAGAAGCTGGGGCGCAAAGGCGCCGTCACCTTGTCGTTCCTCTACCACTACGCCCGTCTCATCGAGATCCTGGCCGCCCTCGAGCGGATCGAGGCGCACCTGGACGACCCTGAGTTGCTCAGCGACGACCTGCGCGCCGATGCCGGCATCAACAACCTCCGTGGCGTCGGCGTCAGCGAGGCGCCCCGGGGCACCCTCTTCCACGATTACACCGTGGACCGGCAGGGCCTGCTGCAGAAGGTCAACCTCATCGTCGCCACCGGCCAGAATAACCTGGCCATGAACCGGACCGTCGCCCAGATCGCCCGCCATTATGTGCGCGGCAGCCAAATCCCCGAGCCGATGCTCAACCGCATCGAGCACGGCATCCGTTGCTACGACCCCTGCCTGAGCTGTTCGACCCATGCTGTGGGCCAGATGCCCCTGCTCGTGCAGGTCTTCGGCCCCGACGGCTCGCTCCTCAGGGAAGCCGCCCGCGGCGGCGCCTAAGTTGTGTCCCGAAGGGACATTCGACAATAGCCCAACGTTTCAACGTTGGGTTGAACCGTTAGCGACCAATAAGTCCCGAAGGGACGGCTGAAACCCGGTGGTTTCAACCGTCCCTTCGGGACTCGGTCCATCTTGCCCTTGATCTTTGCGCGCCGGAGCGCCGAAGCGCCTTTGCTCAGCCCTTGAGGACAGCGGAAAGGAACAGGCCTGGGGTCACACAATGCACACCGTACGGCCTTTGCAGGTCGAGCAGATCCTTGTCGTAGGCGACCAGATATTGCGCTCCCGCGGAGACCGCGGCTGCGACGACCGGATCATCCTTCGGGTCCCGGCGCACGATCCGCTTGCGTGGAGGGTCATCCAGCAAAACCGAGGCGCGCTTTAGCCAGTCCAGCCAACCGGGCCAATTGGGATTCTCCCAGCGGATTTCTTCTGAGACACGCTGAGTGGCCTCACTCCACTCCGCCGTCAGCCACGGGGTGCGCAACGAGCTAAAACCTCGCTGGGCCAGCAGAACCAAAATCCTCCGGGCATCGCCGCCGCTCCAGCCAATCCCGGCGACAACCACCGAGGAATCAAGAACGGCGAGAGGCCTCACGCCGCTCCTTTTTTACCTTGCTGACCACCCTCATGATCTCCTCCACAGGCTCAACTCCGGCCGCTCCGTCACCCTTGAGCAATTCAAACTCGGCGCGGAGGTCCGCTCGCTCCTTTTCCTGCTGCTGGCGGATGAGGTCCCTCACCACATCACTGGCGGTAGCGAAGCCCTCCTCCTCTTTGCGCGCCTTGAGCCACGCCAATTGGCCCGGCGCCAACGAGATATTCAGCGTTTCTGTCATGACGTTCAGTATGTCTCCGTCCTGGCAACTTGGCAAGATCCGCCAACGCGATTTCCGTACTTTACCTCGACAATGCGGGGTTCCCCCGAGGAACCGGGTGTGTTGCGCCAAAGGTTCGTCCCGAAGGGAAATTTATCCCCGGTAGCCTGCCTTGTCGCCGAACTCGATGTTCTCGGGCCGTTTGATTTTCCGGCCCTCTTTCTTCTCGATGAACTTCTCGCCGGCCCTCCAGAGCAGGCGGCTGACGACAGGAGGGAAGCAGGTGATGAGCACGATAAACGGGAGGACTTTGAGGCCCCAGATTCGGGCCCGCTTTGAAGCTCTCGATGGCCAGGCGGAAGGCGTCGTGGCAGGTGTTCCGGTTGGCGAAGCCGCGCTGGAACACGGTGTATTGGAAGATCTTCTGGGGGTAATAATAGCGCCCGAGCATCTCGTGCATCATGGCCTTGCCGATCGCCTTGTCGTCTCTCATGACCTCCTGGGCCACCATCATCCAGCCGGCCACCAGGTGCAGGGGACGGTAGCCGACGTTCTCCTGGCGGTTGATGATGAAGTCATAGCGGGTGACATAGACCAGGGCGTTCTGCTTGACCGCATAGACGAAGAAAAAGAGGTTCGAGTAGATCGTGTGGATGTTGTAGTAGCCCTTGAGGACCATCTCCGGCGCCACCAGGCTGGTGCGGAAGATGGTGCAGGGGATGAACGAGCCGGTGTAGAAGAAGTTGTAGCGGCGGTCCCGGATCAGCTCGGGCGCCCGGATGACCGTCCCGCGCGGCAGGACGCTGTGATTGGGCACCCCCACCGAGATGATGTCGTATTTGCGCGACGTGACCGCCTCGACGATCTCGTCGAAGTGCGAAAAGTCGTAATTGTCGTCGTTGCAAAGAATCCAGGTGTATTCGCTTGTGGCGGTCTCCAGCGCGCGGAGGTAGTTGCCGCTGATGCCCACATTGAACCGGTTCCGGCAGATGTGGAAGTCGGGATACAACGCGGCGTATTTACGGCAGATCTCGGGCGTGGCGTCCGTCGAGCCATTATCGATGACCGTGAATTTGCACCCGGCCAGCGGGCTGCTGCGCAGTTTCTCCAGCGTCGCATCCAGGTACCGCGCCCGGTTGTAGGTGACCAGGATGATTTCCAACATGCCGTTGAGCGATGAGTTCATCTCGGGCGCATTGTCTCAAAAAACCAGCCGCCGGCAAGCGCCGGAATGACGAATGACGAATGACGAATGAGACGGGAATGACGAATGACGAATGACGAATGAGACGGGAATGACGAATGACGAATGACGAATGATCAAGATTTGGGCCGCCCGTCCCTGGTCCGCGAAGCGCCTGGTGTGCGGCGCCTCCCGCCGCTTTTCCCTTCGTCATTCGTCATTCGTCATTCGTCATTGGTCATTGGTCATTCGTCATTCGTCATTCGTCATTCGTCATTTCGTTCGTCATTTCCCCTTTGCGCGCGGGGTGCTTTGCGGTAGATTCTTCGCGCTGTTTTATTGGATGTTATGCCGATCTACGAATATGCCTGCCCCAAGTGCAGGGTCATTTTCAGTTTCCTGTCCCAGCGGGTCAATCCCGAGCGGCTGCCGGTGTGTCCCAAGTGCGGCAACCGGGAGATGGCCAGGCAGCTCAGCCCCTTCGCAATGCCCCGCGGCCTCAAGGAACCCGCCGCCAAGACCGAGTCCGAGGAAGGCCCCATGCCTGACCTGGATGACCCGCGTGTCGAGCGCACCATGCAGGAACTGGAGCGCGACATGGAGCACATGGACGAAAACAACCCCCGTCACATGGCCCACATGATGCGCAAGATGAAGGACCTCATGCCGCCGGGGACCGTGCCCAAGGACCTCGACGTGGCCATCAAACGCCTGGAGGCGGGCGAAGACCCGGAGAAAATCGAGGCCGATATGGGCGACGTGCTCGGCGAGTTCATGGGCGGCGAGGAGGAGGGCGGCGGCCCGGGCGGCGGCGGCTACACCCACGACAGCGGGCTCTACGATTACTGACCGGACCCCACGCGCAGAGTCCGCGCTAGAGACAGATCTCGGCCCACCTTCCCGCCTCACCTTTCACGTTTCACCTTTCACGTTTCACGTTTCACGTTTCACGTTTCACGTTTCATTCTCCGACCACCATGCCGCTGCGCAAAGTCAAACCCGGCGTTTTCCTGCTCGAGGCCCTGAACTCGTTCGTGGTGGTCTATTTCTTCTTCTACATCTACTTTTTCATGCGGACCGAGTATGGCTTTGACAACAAGGCCAACCTGGGGCTGGCGGCGATGAACGGCGCGGTTTGCGCGGTCTGCGCGTGGTTTGGCGGGAGGTTTGCCCAGCGCTTCGGTTATTTCACCGCGCTCAAGCTGGGCTGGAGCGTCATGCTGGCGGCCATGCTCGGGGGCCTGCGCGCCCAGTCCGCGCCCGGCCACATCCTGGCCGTCATCTGCGCGGCGGCGGGGATGTGCTTCACCTGGCCGACACTGGAGGCCCTGGCCTGCGAAGGCGAGAGCCGCGCCGGCGTGCAGCAGATGGTGGGCATTTACAACGTGGTTTGGGCCGCCATGGCCGCCGTCGCGAACTTTTCCGGCGGCGCGCTGTTGACCCAGCTTGGCCGCAAGAGCCTGTTCTTTCTCCCGGCGGCCATCCATGCCGTCCAGCTCGGGTTGACGTTTTGGCTGGAGTCACGGACCGCGCCGGCGGCGCGCCGGCTGCCTTTCTGGACCGGGCCGATTACGCTGGAGGCCGGGGCAGCGGCGCTGCCTGCCTCCGCCTCCGGTCCCCCGTTGCCGCTCACGGCCAGGAAATTCCTGCGCATGGCCTGGCTGGCCAATCCCTTCGCCTATATCGCCATCACCACGCTCGTGGCCGTCATCCCCGGCCTGGCGGTTCGGCTCCACTTCTCGACGATGCTCGCCGGGTTTTGTTGCTCGGTGTGGTGTTTTGCCCGGCTCGGCGCGTTCTTCCTGTTGTGGCGCTGGGACGGCTGGCACTACCGTTTCCGATGGCTGCTCCTGGCCTACCTGAGCCTGATCGCCGCCTTTACGGCGATTCTGACCATCCCCAGCCTCGCCGTGTTGGTGCTGGCACAACTGGTGTTCGGCGCCGCCGTGGGCCTGATGTACTACTCCTCCCTGTTCTACTCGATGGATGTGGGTGACACCAAAGGCGAACACGGGGGCCTGCACGAGGCAGCCATTGGCCTGGGCAACTTCGCCGGACCGGCCGTGGGCGCCGCCTCGATCTATTTCCTGCCCCAATATTCCAATAGCGGCGCCCTGGCCGTCAGCGCCCTCCTGGCCTCCGGACTCGCCGGCCTGACCCTTATCTGGGCAGGAGGGGGCAAAAGGCAAAAGGCAAAAGGCTGAAGGCAAAAGGCTGAAGGCTGAAGGCTGAAGGCTAAAGGCTAAAGTGAAGAAACCTGAGGCGAGGCCGGAATCTCTCACGGTGGTCGCTTCGGCCTTCTGGACTTTAGCCTTTAGCCTTTAGCCTTTAGCCTTCATTTTAGCCTTTAGCCTTCAGCCTTTAGCCTTTAGATTGCCGTACCGTTGTCAAGGCATGCACTCATTAGCACTAGCCGGCAAGCAGGGGATTGTTTTCGGTGTGGCCAACAGGCGCTCGATAGCCTGGGCGATTGCGCGCGCCTGGCACGAGGCGGGCGCCCGCCTGGCGTTCACTTACCAGGGCGAGCGGCTCAAGGAGAACGTGCAGGAACTGGCCGGGGCCTTTGGCCCGGAGACGCTGATCCTGCCGTGCGACGTGACGAAGGACGACGAGGTTAGCGGGGTCTTCAAGGCAGTGGGCGAAAAGGCCGGGCGGCTGGACTTGTTGCTGCACTCGGTGGCGTTCGCGCCCAAGGAGGCCCTCGAGGGCCAATTCCTGGACACCAGCCGGGAGGCCTTCCGCGTGGCGCTGGATGTGAGCGCCTACTCGCTGGTGGCCCTGGCGCGCGCCGCCGCCCCGCTGATGGCCGGGGGCGGCAGCATCGTGGCGATGAGCTATTATGGGGCGGAGAAGGTCGTGCCGCACTATAACGTCATGGGCGTGGCCAAGGCCGCGCTCGAAGCCGCCACGCGCTATCTCGCCTACGACCTGGGCCCGAAAAAGATCCGCGTCAATTGCATCAGCGCAGGCCCGGTCAATACCCTGGCCGCGCGCGGCATCTCCGGCTTCAGTGAAATGCTCAGGCTTTACGAAGCCCGCGCCCCGCTCAAACGCAACGTCCTGCCCGAGGAATTGGGCGCCACCGGCCTGTTCCTGGCCGGCGACGGCGCCGCCGCCATCACCGGCCAGGTGATCTACGTTGATTGCGGCTACCAGATCATGGGGGTGTGAGGGGCAGGGCGAATGACGAATGAGGGATGAGGCGCGTGAATGAGAAAAGGAGGGACCGGGGGCGGCCGCACGTATTTCCTCGACCCTCGTCCCTCGCCCCTCGGGATTTGGCGTGGTCTTCGGAGGGGCAACGCGCTATATTGGGGTCCGAACGGTCCATGACACGACCTGCGCACCTAATGAGAATGTCTGCGCCCGGCGCCGTCGGCGGCCGCCTCCTGAACGGAGGCCGACGGCGCGCCCCCCGGTTTGCGCCTCGCCTCCTGTTGGGCGCCGTCCTGGTTGCCGTTGCTGCCGCCCCTGGTCCTGCCCCGGCCCCGCCGGAGCCAGCCCCGCCAACCACCCCGCGCGAGTTCTTCAACGCCGGGACCGAAAAGCTTCACGAGAACAAGCTCAGGGAGGCCGAGACCTTCCTGGAGAGCGCCCTGACCAGCCAATATGAACCCGTGCAGCCGCCCGCCCTTTACAACCTGGGCCATGTTCGTTTCGGCCAGGGCGTGGAGGAGCTCAAGAAGGCCCCGCCCGGCCTGCCGACCGTGGCCGCCGGTCAGGCCGTCTCGCAACGGACCGACGACGCGATTCGATTTGCCACCGAGGCACTGGCCAGTGACGACGTGCGGAATATGGTCGCGGCCTACCTGCGGGGACGGGGCCAGCGCAAAGAACTCAGGGCCGCCCTGGGCGTCGTCCGGCGCGCCCTCCAGGCCCATGTCGCCACGCTCAACAAATGGCAGCGCGCCGCGGGCGATTTCCGCAGCGCCCTCGAACTGAATCGCGCCGACGCGGACGCCCAGTACAATGCCGAGGTGGTGGACCGCTGGATAGCCCGGCTGGTGGATACGTTGCGCCAGTTGCAGCAACTGGCCGGGGCCATGGGCAATCAGAGGCGCGACCTGAACGACAAAATGAAGCAACTCCGGGGCCGCATCCCCACCAAGGAAGCGCCTCCTGGCACGCCCGTTGACGAGGACGAGGACGACGAGGAAGACCAGCAGCCCCTGGGACCGCAGGAGGGCCAGCAGGAAGCGGCCAACAGGGAAGGTGAGGAGATGCCGCTCTCTGCCGAGCAGGCCGCCTGGCTGCTCGAAGGGTTTAAGCTGGATGTCGAGCGCCGCCTCCCAATGGGCCCACAGCGGCAGGCTGAACCCAGAGACCGCAACCGACCGACATGGTGAGCCAATCCAGAGCAGTCCACAGTCCACAGCCGCAACCGACCGACGTGGTGAGCCAATCCAGAGCAGTCCACAGTCCGCAGTCCACAGTCCACAGCCGCAACCGACCGACATGGTGAGCCAATCCAGAGCAGAGCACGGTTCAGAGGCACCCGGACGCCGGCGGCGAGGGGTGGCCGCTCCGGATTCCCTCGACCCACGCCCCTCGCCCCTCGACCCGTTGGATGGCCGATTCCCGTTTATTTACGCTTTCATCCTCCTGGTTTACGCCCTGCTCGCGTGTCCTGTCCGGGGTGCCCAGAGCCAGCCCACGCCTTCGCAGGACCCGTACATGACGCTGCTGATGGCGCAACCCAAGACGGAGATAGCCTCGAACGTGGTGGCCACCGCCTGGTTCGACCCGCCCATGGTCCGTCCGGGCGAGAGCGCGGTGTACCGGGCCACGTTCAACGCGCTGGAGGAATCCATTGTGTGGCCGGAGAAAGTGGCGGCGACGGCAGGGCTGGATTTGCGCGCGGGCGGCCGCGGCCAGATCCTGCAGTTCAACGGGACCAACTTCGTGCCGCGCACCACTTACAACTACAACGTCCGCGCACCGGGGCTGGGCACGTTTTCCGTGCCGGCATTTGGCGTGAGTATCTATGGCAAGACTGTGACCGTGCCGGCGGCGCAACTGATCGTGGCGGCGGCGGCGCCCCCCTCGATTCCTCCGGCCCAGCGCCTTGTCCTCGAGGCGTCCGAAACCAACGTGTACGTCGGCCAACCGGTGAAGGTGCGGGTGGTCCTGGCAGCCTCGCCCAGCGGCCAGTTGCAGACGCTGATGCAGGTGCAGGTCAATGGGGAGGGTGTGCTGGTGGACCAGGGGACAGCCCGCCAGCAGGTCACCCGGGTGCGCCGCGGCCCGGTCACCGTGCTCGCCTACCTTTACGAGACGGTGCTGACGCCTTTGAAGACGGGCAGGCTCAGTGTCTTCGCCCAAGGCTATTCGGCCGGCTCTCGCGTCATGGGCCCCGTGCCCGCCGGCGGCGCCGCGGTGCCCGTGGCGAGCATCTTTGTGCCCTTCACCCTGCTCGACTCGGACCCGGTTGAACTGCACACGCGGCCCCTGCCGCGGCAGGGCGAGTTGCCGGGGTTCACCGGCGCCATCGGCAGTTTCACGCTGGATCCGCCCAGTCTCGCCGCCAGCATCCTGCGCGTCGGAGAGACCGTCCGGCTCGCCGTCACCGTCCACGGCGATGGGAACATGGGCCGGCTGGCGCCCCCGCCTCCGCCGCAGAGCCGCCAGTGGCAGATCTTTGCCGGCACCACCGAATCCCTGCCTCAGCCCCCCTACGCCGTCTTTACCCCGCAACCGGCCGTGCCGCCGGCGCCCTCCGCCACCTTCGTCTATACGCTGGTCCCTCTGACCGCCGCCGCCACCGCCACACCGGCCATCCCGTTCAGTTACTTCGATCCCAAACGCGCTGCCTACGTGGACCTGACGATTCCGTCGCTGGCGGTCACCGTGGAGCCTAGCGCGGCCGGCGCGGACCTGGCTGCCTTGCAGCAGCCCGACGTGGGGACCGCGGAGGCCCAGAGCGAACCCGGCTTGAGCCCATTGGCTTCGGCGCCCGGCCTGGCGGCAGCCAGCCTGGTGCCGGTCCAGCGGAGGCCGTGGTTCTCGCTGTTGCAACTGGCGCCGGCGGCGGTTTTCGCCGCCCTGTGGGCCTGGGACCGCCGCCGCCGCTTCCTGGAGCAGCACCCGGAGGTCATTCTGCGCCGGCGCGCCCGGCGCGCCTTGCGCCGTGAGTGGCGCGCCCTGCGCCGGGCCGCGCGCGCCGGCGACGCCCCCCGGTTCGCCAACGCGGCTGTGGCCGCCCTGCGCGTGGCCTGCGCCCCTCATTTTCCCGCCGAACCGCGCGCGCTGGTCGGCGCCGACGTTCTCCCGCTGCTTCCTCCGGACGGGGCCCTGCCGGGCGAGCACCGTCCCATCGAGGTCGTCCGCCGGTTCTTCGCCCTCACCGATGCCGCCCGTTTCGGCCCCGCAGTTGTTGATACCCGCCAGTTGATGGCCCTCCGCCCGGAGCTGGAACAGGTGCTCCAACGGCTGGAAGAAAGGCTGGAACCCTGAGATTGGAGAAGCAAATTGAGAAATCCCAAATCCCAAATCCCAAATCCGTCCCTTTTGTCCCTTTTGTCCCTTTTGTCCTTTCAGCAAGGGACTAAAGGGACCAAAGGGACAAAAGCGACGAAAGGGACGCGAGTTTGTTTCGGATTTTGGGCTTTGCTGGCCCTGCTTTTCTCCGACCCGGCTACCCCCTGCGCTGCGGCGCGCCTCGATGCCCTGTTTCGCGAAGGGACCCAGGCTTACCAGGCGGGGGATTATGTGCGGGCGGCGCGCGCCTTCGGCGAGGCGGCCTCGCGCCGGCCCTCGACGGGCTCGCTCCAGAATCTGGGCAACGCCCAATGGCAGCGCGGAGAGACCGGACCCGCCATCGTCGCCTGGGAGCGGGCGCTGTGGCTGGACGCGTTCAACGGGTCGGCGCGCAACAACCTGCGGTTCGCGCGCAAGGTTGCCCAACTGGAGGCGCCCGAGTTGTCCTGGTACGAGGTGGTCTCGACCTGGCTGCCCACCGATTGGTGGGCGTGGATCGCGGGCGCCAGCGTCTGGCTGGCCCTGGGCATGTTCTTGCTGCCTGGCATCTTTCGCCGCCGCAAGGCGGCCTGGCACCAGGCGGTCGCCGCCCTCGGCCTGATGGTCTTCCTGCTCAGCGTGCCCGCGCATCTGGGCGTCTATACCCGCTCCAGGCTCGGTTTTGTGGTGGAAAAGGACGCTCCGCTGCGGCTGACGCCAACCCAGGAGGCCCAAGCCCTGACCCGCCTGAGCCCGGGCGAACCGGCCCGGGTCCAGCGCGCGCGCGGCCCCTATCTGCTGGTCCGGACCAACCGCGCCCTGGGGTGGGTCGAGCGAGGACAGTTCTGTTTGATTTGCCCAGCGCATTAGCTGGGCGGAGGGGTTCAGTTGAATTTCCTGGCTACCAGGCTGGCATTGTGGCCGCCGAAACCGAAGGAGTTGTTGATGATGGCGTTGACCGCCATCTGGCGGGGTTTGTTGGGGACGTAATCGAGATCGCACTCCGGGTCCGGTTCCTCGTAATTGATGGTGGGGGGCACCAAATCGGAGGCGATGGCCTTGGCGCAGATGACCATCTCGACGGCGCCGGCGGCGCCAAGCATGTGGCCGGTGGCGCCCTTGGTGGAGCTGACGGCCAGGTGGCACGCGTGCTCGCCGAAGACGGTCTTGATGGCCTCGGTTTCGGCAATGTCGCCCTGGGGCGTGGAGGTGCCGTGGGCGTTGATGTAAGAGATGTCTTGGGGGTTGAGGCCGGCGTTGCGCAGGGCCATGCGCATGCAGCGAACCGCGCCTTCGCCGCCCGGGGACGGGGCGGTCAGGTGATAGGCGTCGGCGGTATTGCCATAGCCGGCGAATTCGGCATAGATGCGGGCGCCGCGCGCCTTGGCATAGTCCAGGTCTTCGAGGACCAGCACGCCGGAGCCCTCGCCCATGACAAAGCCGTCGCGGCCCTTGTCGAAAGGGCGGGAGGCGCGTTTGGGCTCCTGATTGCGCCGGCTCAGGGCGCGCATGGCGCAGAAGCCGCCGATGCCGATGGGGACAATGGTGGCCTCGGCGCCGCCGGCCAGCATGACCTTGGCATCGCCCATCTTGATCGTGCGCCAGGCCTCGCCCAGGGCGTGGTTGGCCGTGGCGCAGGCCGAGCAGGTGGCAAAATTGGGGCCGCGCAGGCCGTAGAACATCGAGACCAGGCCCGAGGCCATGTTCGAGATGAGCATCGGGATCATGAAGGGCGAGAGCCGCTCGGGGCCCTGTCGGAGCAGGATGGCGTGCTGGTCGGTGACGGTGCGCAGGCCGCCGATGCCCGAGCCGATGAACACCCCGACCTCGTCCCGGTCTATGCGGTCCAGGTCCAGCCCCGCGTCACGCAGGGCCTGCCAGGCCGCATAGACGCCAAACTGAGAGAACCGGTCGGTGCGCCGGACCTCTTTGGGGGAAGGAAAAGCCGGGATGGGGTCGAATTCCTTCACCTCGGCGGCGACCTGCGTGTCGAACCGGGAGGGATCGAACGCGGCAATCCTATCCACACCGCATTCCGCCGCCAGGAGGCGTTTCCAGAGGACCTCGACCTCGTTGCCCAGGGGTGAAACCACGCCAAGCCCCGTGATCACGACCCGGCGTTCCGTCCAATTACTCGCCATAAACACGAAGGGGCAGCCCAACCTGGAGCCAGGCGGAAGCTGCCCCGGCATTCCTTCAAGTCTCCGATCACTTCTGCTGCAGGTCCTCGATGTACTTGATCACATCGCCAACGCTCTGAAGCTTCTCGGCCTGTTCATCGGGGATCTCATGGCCAAATTCCTCTTCCAGCGCCATGACCAGTTCCACGGTGTCGAGTGAATCCGCACCCAGATCCTCGATAAACTTGGCCTCGGGCGTGACTTGATCCGGGTTCACGCCCAACTGCTCGACGATGATGTCTTTTACCCGCTGCTCGATTGTTTTCTCAGCCATGATTGTCTCCGGTTCTAGTTTTCGCTGTGTGTCTATGCTACCATAGGGGGAGGCGTCAAGCCCGGATTCAACAATTTTCTCCCAAGCTCACATCACCATCCCTCCGTCCACCGTCAGGACCTGGCCGGTCACGTAACGGGCGGCGGTGCTGGCCAGGAACAGGGCGGCATCGGCGATATCCTCAGGCTGGCCCAGGCGCTGGAGCGGGATGCTTTCGAGCACCTGGCGGCGCACCTCCGGCCCCAGGCCCGCCGTCATGTCCGTCTCGACAAATCCGGGGGCCAGGGCGTTAACGGTGACGCCGCGCGAGCCCATCTCTCGCGCCACCGACTTGGTAAAGCCGATCAACGCCGCCTTGCTCGCCGCGTAGTTGCACTGGCCGGCGTTGCCAATGAGCCCGATCACCGAAGCCACATTGATAATCCGCCCCGAGCGCTGCTTCAGAAAGGCCCGCGCAAAGGCCTTGGTGAACAGGAACGCCCCTTTCAGGTTGGTGTCCAGCACCGTGTCCCAATCCGCCTCGCTCATCCGCATCAGCAGACCATCCCGCGTCACCCCGGCATTGTTCACCAGGATGTCCACGCGCCCCGTCTCCGCCAGGATGGCCTGCCCGGCCGCGGCCACCGCCGCCCCATCCGCCACATCGACCGCACGCGCCCAGGCCCTGCGGCCCAACCCCCGAACCTCACCGGCGGCCTTTTCGCAATTCTCGGCCGTGCGCGAGATGCACACCACGTCCGCCCCTTCAACTGCGAATTTCAAGGCAATCGCCCGCCCGATGCCTCGCCCCGCTCCGGTCACCACCGCGATTTGATTGGCCAATTGGTTCATAACCGGCCCGCATTCTCAACATCGCAGAAAAAATGAACAGCACAAAATCCCGCCGCTACGCGGTGTCCTGCCCGAGCGCCCCGGCCGTGGCCTCAAGGCTGGCCAGATCGGCCACATTGAGCACCTGGGCGTCTTGGCGGATTCGTTTCATGAAACCGCTCAGCGCGGTTCCGGGCCCAACTCGACGAAGCGGGTGAACCCCTGGCCCAGGAGGTAGCGCATGGATTGCTCCCAGCGCACCGGGGAGGTGACCTGCTCGACCAAGCGGGCGCGAATGGCCTCGGGGGCGCCGTGGGGCAGGGCGGTCACATTCGAAACGACCATGACCTCCGGCGCCTTGATCGAAACGCGCTCCAACTCGGCCTGGAGCCTGGCCTGGGCGCTCGCCATGAGCGGGGAATGATACGCTCCGGCGACCGGCAGCGGCACCGCCCGGAGGGCGCCCTTGGCGTTGGCCAACTGGCAGGCCCGCGCTATCCGCGCGGCCGCGCCCGAGATCACCAGTTGCCCCGGGCAATTCAGATTGGCCAGCGCCACGCCGGCCTGGGCACAAACCTCCAGCGTAGCCGCCTCGTCCAGCCCGAGGATGGCCGCCATGCCCCCGCGCGTGGCGTCGCAGGCCTCCTGCATGAGCCGGCCCCGCTGCCGCACCACGCGCAGCCCCTCTTCGAAACCCATCGCCCCGGCCGCGCTGAGCGCCGTGAACTCGCCCAGAGACAAACCGGCGGCGGCCTGGAACTCAAAGTGCGGCGCCCGCTCCTTGAGCGCCTCCAGGGCGACCCAGCTCACCAGGAATATCCCCGGCTGCGCGTGTTCGGTCCGCGTCAACTCGGCCTCCGGTCCGTTGAAACACACCGCCCCCAGGTCGTAGCCCAGCGCCGCAGTCGCGCGCTCAAACCACGCCTTGGCCGTGGCATGCCCCTCCGCCAGGTCCTTGCCCATCCCCACCACCTGCGCCCCCTGCCCTGCAAACATCAGTGCCGTCTTGATCATGGGGTGTCAGCGGAGGTCAATCTCGCCTGCCATTGCGGCCTCAATGTGTTTGCGATCGAGGACCCGGCCCTGAATCCCTTCCGGCATGCGGAATAACCGGATAACGGCAAGATCGTAGCTCGGCTGCCGGGACATCGCTTCGTGGGCTGCCTGGAGACATTCCAGGCTGTGGGTCGTCGCGAAGATCTGCACCCCAACCTCCTGGGAGGCGTGGAAGAGGCCCTCCCAGATCGTGGGCAGGGTGCTGTGATGGAGGCCATTCTCGACCTCATCAATCAGCAGCACCTTGGCCTCGGCAGCCAGCAGTTCGGAGTAGATGTGGAGCAGCCGGTTAAAACCTTGCCCCATCTGCGTTACGGGAAGCATCTCGCTCAGTCCCACGTCAGCGTAGAGGAGAGGCTCATTGCCGGTCTGCAGAGCCTCGACCGATTCCAGTTTCGGCTCGACCTTCTTGAGCAACTTTTCGACTTGCTTCTTCCTTCGCCGCAGCACCACCCGATTGTAATCGATTGCATCTTGCCTGGGATTGGTCGGATGAGTAGAGAAGACGCTCAGCCACCTGCCGCTGCCGCCTAGCTGGACGGCAGGGGTGGGCCCAATGTAGACCGCCAGCGGGCCCAGGCTCCCGCTCTTCCTGAGCACCTCTGGAGCTACGCCGGTGTCTGGTCGGGGCCGATCCGGGTTGACGATGGCCTCGGTCATCTGCTTCAGTGTAAGCCAAATCCCGAATTCTTGAGAGCTGCGGAAGCGGGTCTGTATCCCGGCTAAGACGCCAATGTCCCTGTTACGCACGAGCCACCTCCAGAAGGTCTCATCCGGATCGCCCCCCAGCGAGCGGAAGAGGTTGGGAAGGTTTGCGCAGCTCGACGTTGGTTCC
This sequence comes from uncultured bacterium, assembly GCA_963749495.1. Taxonomy (GTDB): domain Bacteria; phylum Verrucomicrobiota; class Verrucomicrobiia; order Limisphaerales; family UBA8199; genus CAVQND01. The sequence goes on along the minus strand of CAVVMW010000004.1, from coordinate 106,901 downwards.
CAGAGCAATAGAACCAAGGCTTCCAGCAGCCCTGTCTTGCCGCTGTTGTTCTGCCCCACAATGATGTTGACCCGTTGCAAGGGTTCCAAGCGCAGGGGGCCGAACCCGCGGAAGTTCGTTATCTTAAGACTCGTGAGCATCCCCATATCGCCGGCATCTTGGTTCATCACATCGCCTCCGGTTCCATAACAGTTGCGTTAAAGGTCAGATTTCACCCGCGTGAATATGGACACATCGCAGCGCGACCGCCAGCAAAACGTCGCGGATGCGATAGCCCGGCTCAGGCCTGCCAGAGGGCAAGGGATTGGCGGATGATCTCGTCCAGTTCCTCCTTGGTCGGGCCGCTGCCGAAGGTGAACGTGCCGGTGAGGTGTTTCCAGTCGTCGAGCGACAGGCCGTAAACCTCGCGGGCGATGAAGACCTCGAGCGCGGCGCGCTCCTTGACGTCGTGCGGCTTCTTCACGAGCTGCGCGGCGGAGGCGGCGAGCCTGGCCTCCTGTGGCTTGGCAGTGTCGGGCGCCGGAAGCTCGAGAAATTGGAAAGCGCTAACGTGCGCTGAAACCTTGCTGCGGATGTAATAGTTCAGGGTTAGCGAGTTTGCCAGCGCAACCAGGCCAGGCTGTGCATCATCCGGGAGTTTGCGCTGCCCCAATCGGTCCCCATCCAACTCATAAGTGTACGGGGCGAGATACATCAGCGTGTGCGCCATCACTGCACCCTTGGGAACAATGGCTGCGATGATGGTTCGCTCGTCGGTCGAGCGAGCAACCTCGCGGTACGCGAAGCGGTCAAATTGGTACTGCAATTTGAATCCACGCTTTTCGAAAATCTCGCGCAACATTCTCTCCAGTTCCTCCCGGGATTCGGGTACGTCTCTCCCGTCGAGCCTGGCGCACTTCCCGTCCCGGACGAACTGGGCCAGCCGGAAGATCTCCTTGCGAAGCAGCTCTTCGCGGACCTCGGCCTCCTCCACTACGTGCGTGGGCAGACTGAAGTGCGCGTCGAACTGATGAATCATTTTGCCCTCGTAGAGCCGAAGCTGGCCCCTGGCCGGTTTGCTGGCCCCCAGTTCGCGGAAGAAATGGCTGTCGCCCGTCATGTGCAATTCGCGGCGAAAGGTGTAGCCGAACTCTTCGAGGAGCCGGTGATTGCCACGAATCCTCGTGGCTAGTTCGTAATCCGCCGGCGAGCGGAATTCCATGAAGGATTCATTGTGCGGCGAGAACCGGCGTATCATTTCGGCGGCGTAACGAATCGGCGTGGCGGAGACATCCCTGGGGTCGTGCAGATAAAATCGAGCGTCGAAGGCGTGGTCCTTGGGCGTAGGCGCATCCTTGACAACTTTGAAGAAACCGAATTTGAAACGGCTGTCCACGTCGGGGAAGATCTGTTTGGTCAACTCCTTGCCCTTCTCGACGGTGGTATAGCCGCGGTTTTCAAAGGAGGTCAATTCCTCGAGGCGGTGCTCGGTGATGAACCAGCGGCGGAGGCCGGCGCAGCCTTCATCGGTCTGGAACCCGCTGGGGACGAGCAACGAGAACCGCCCGCCCGCGCGGACGAGCGAGAGGTCGCGCTCGATGAAGAGTTTGAAGAGGTTCCAGTCGCCGGTGCCCTGGTGCTTGTAGGTATTCCCGAAGAATTCCTTATGGTGTTCGTAATATTCCTCATGCGCGTGCCAGCGGGCGGCGAAGCCGGGGTTCGTTTGGAGTTCCTCGGCAAACCACTTGTCGAAGGCCGGGCCGTCCATGCCCATTTTGCGAAACTGCGGTTTATCGCGGTAGAAGGCGGCGGCGAATTCCTTGCGGATGGGTTTGAACCCCTCCCAAGGCGGGTTGCCGATAATGCCGTCGAAGCCGGGGGCTTCGCGGGGCCTGCCCTCGGGCGTGAACCAGCAGGGCCAGAAGTGAAGCGCGAACCCGCCCGGCTCGCAAGGGAGGTTTTCGGATTGGAAATGCTCGGCCAGATCGGCGCGGACCTTCCGGCGCAGGGCGAGCGCTTCGTCCAGAGGTTCGTGCAGCATCGGGTTGGCGATATAACGGGCGCGCAGTTCGGAGAGCCGTTTCAGTTCGGCCTGGTGATATTCCGCCAGCCACGCGGCCTGCCGGGCAAGGTCCGCGTCCACCAGCGAGTCGGCGGCGTGAAAGTTCAACTCGAGATTCGGGAGGATGCGCACGACCTCCATCTTGAGCTGGCGGTAGTTGTAGTCCGCGGGCGAGAGCTTGACGGCCTCTTTCCAGATGTTGGTCTTGGCGACTTCGAGCGCGCCGGGGTCTTTGTCCACGCCGAAGATGTGGCGGAGGAGGAGCTGCGCGATGAGGACGCGGCGGTTGTCGAGGTTGTGGCGGCGGCGGAAGCCGAGGGCGGCCTCGACATTGGGGGGCAGTTCGGCGAGGTAAAGCTCGCCATTTTCGGGGCGGAGAATCTTCTGCACCCAGGCGCAGGCCCCGTCAATGCGCTGGTATTGCTGCCAGAAGCCGCGGAGGACTTTGATGAGAAAGCCGCCGCTGCCGCAGGCGGTGTCCGCCACCCGGATTTCAGCCAGTTGCGCCATGAGCATCTCCGCGCGGGCAAAATCGCACTGCTGGCTGCCGACGGCCGCGCAGAGTTCGTCCACGAGCTTTCCCGCGAGCGAGCTGACCATGGACTGGGCCATCGGGGCGGTGACCGCTCCGGGGGTGTAGTATATGCCCTCATCCTTGCGATTGGCGGCAAGGAACATCTCGTAGCTCTTGCCGAAGATGTCCTCATCGATGCGGCGGTAGTTGTAGTGGACGATGCCGCGGCTGAAGGTCTGCTCCCAGGAATTGACGCCGAGCACGAAATTGAGCTTGTTGCAAAAGCGCTGGAGGTTGGCCGGGTCTTTATCCAGGCGGTCCCAGACGCGCGTGGAGAAGATCTCGGTATCGTAGTACTCGTCAAAGAACTCCTCGAAGAAATCGAGGAACTTGGGAACGACGCGATGGGCGCCCTTGGGCTCCCAGAGTTTTAAAAAACGCGCGTATTCATCCTGAGTAAAGCGGTAATGCACCAGGCCAAAATCCTCGATGGTCCGGGCGAAGATGAGCTTGTTGATGAGCAGGATGATGGACTCGGCGGACTGTTCGGGCGGGGTCCATTTGACCTTGTCGAACTCACCGAACCAGACCTTGAGGTCCTCGAAGAACTGCTGTTCCAGCTCCGGTTTCTCGGCCGTGTCCTCGGCGCGGCGCAAGGTGTCGAGGATGCTGCCGGATTCGCGGCAGCGGTCGAAAAAGTCGGGGAACGGCAGTTCTCCGAACGGCCTGTTCTCGAAGAAGAAATCACGCGCGTTGAAGAACCAGGCAGTCCGGAGATCCGTTAGGACCAGGTATTCATGGTCGCGGAGGTACTTTTTGATTTGGGCGACGTGGTGCTTGGGGTTGGCATCGCTGCGCCACAGGGCGTCCGGGCCGTCGCGCTGAAACAGCGGCTTGAGCTCGAGCGGCAGCGGTTCGCCCTTGCGCTCGGGCAGCATGAAGTCCACCCAACCCTCGCCCGTGCCAACCTGGCGCGTCGGTTGGAATCCCAGGAACGTCCTGGCAGAGGGCCGTGAAGAGGTCTTCGGCGGCGGTCTCGGGCTTTACGGCGTTCTTCAGGTCGAGAACGTACTTCTGAATGGGCGGGTAAGCCGAAATCGGCTCGGACTCGAGCGCGGGCGGCACCGAGCTCGATTCTCTCGCGCGAGACGAATTCCCGCAGGGCCTCAAGAACCTCGTTATAGCGTGCGGACGGCATGGCGCGATGCTCCCATTTCTCGTTGTCTCGAACGCCGGGAGTGTAAACGCCCAATCGCCCAATCGCACCAAGATTCTGCGCCCGGCGCAATGCGAGCGCGCCCCAAAACCACGCTTAAGGAATCCTCTTGTGCCAGATCAACAGGGAGAATAGGACCTGCTCAGTTTCGGCGCCAATCGAGAGAAAATAAAAAACCACGGAATACACGGAATACACGGAACGGGCCTTTTCCGTGTATTCCGTGTGTTGCGTGGTTATTAAAAAAATGCCTTTTGGGGCGCGCTCATCGCTCTTGACAGTCCCGGCCCTCGCGTCACACTCCGCGGCGAAATATACCTATGAAAAAGCCCCTGTTGTGCCTTCTCACCCTGGCCCTGTGCGTCACGGCGTTGGCGCAAACCCCTGCCGAGTTCAAGCGCACCGAGGACGTGATCTATGGGCGCCGCCCGGGCGTGGCCCTGACGCTCGACGTATTTCAGCCGTCCAAGCCCAATGGCTATGGCCTGGCCTTCATGGTCAGCGGCGGCTGGTACTCCAGCCACGAGGCCATCAATGCGGTCTTCTTTCAAATCTTCCTGGACCGGGGCTACACCGTCTTCACCGTCGTTCACGGCTCGCAGCCCAAGTACGTCGTCAGCGAAATCATCGAGGACATCCACCGCTCGATCCGGTTCATTCGCCACAACGCCGCCAAGTTCGGAATCAACCCGGACCACATCGGCATCCTGGGCGCCAGTGCCGGCGGACACCTTTCCCTGACGATGGGCGTCCGGGGCGGCCCGGGTTCAACCGGGGCCAAAGACCCCGTGGACCACGAGAGCAGCGCGGTGCAGGCCATCGCCTGCTTCTTTCCTCCGACCGACTTCCTCAATTACGGCAAGCCGGGCGAGGATGCCGTCGGCGTGGGCATCCTCAAGGACTTCAAGTCGGGGTTCGGGCCGCGCTCCGACACGCCCGAGGGACGCCAGCAGCTTGGGCGCGAGATCTCGCCGATTTATTGGATCAACTCGAACCTGCCGCCAACCCTGATCATCCACGGCGACGCCGACAAGCTGGTGCCCATCCAGCAGGCCCAAAGCTTCGTGGACAAGGCCAAATCCCTGGGTGCCACCGCCAAGCTCATCGTCAAACCCGCCGGGCAACATGGCTGGCCCGACATCGGCAAAGACCTGCCGCTGCTGGCGGATTGGTTCGACCAGCACCTGCGCGGCCTGCCGGCCAGGGACGCGGCGCAGTAGGAGAACTCAGAACAGATTATTGAGCAACATCCCCATCATGCTGAGCGGGCCCTGGTCTTCGAGGCCCTCGGTGGCCTTGTCCAGTTTCTGCAGGGTCATCTTGGCATTGTCGTAGAGGTCGCGGTCGTTGATGAGTTTGCCGGCGGAGCCCTGGCCCTGGTTGACCTTTTGGAGGATTTCCCTGAGGCTGGCGGCCGAGGAAGTCAGGTCGCGGTAAAGCGTCTCCTCCTTGAGGAGCTTGCCGACGGTGCCCTCGCCTGCGTTGGCGCGGGCCAGGACTTGGTTGGCCTGGTCGATGGCCTTGCGCGCGTCGGCCACGGTGGTCTTGATCTCGGCAGCGGTGTCCTGGAAGTTGGTGACGGCCGAGAGTGTGGAGTTGTAGAGCGCCGGGTCGTTGACGAGTCTGCCGACGGTGCCTTTGCCTTCGGAGATCTGGCTGGAGATGGTCTGGATGTTGGCGATGGTGGCGGTGAGCGGGCCCCTGTTGGCCTTGAGGAAATCGGTGAAGGGGCCGAGGAGGTTATCGATCTTCTCCCCCGTGAAGCTGGCGGTCAGGTTCTGGAGGCCGCCCACGGCACTGTCCAGCTTGGTCATCATGGCGCTGATGTCGGGAGTCTCGGCGGAGTTGAGCAGGGCGCCCGCGGTCGCCACCGGGGCGCCGGCCGAGCCGAAGTCCAGCGAGACGAAGTTCTGGCCCATCAACCCGGTGTACTTGATGGTGGCCGTGCTGTCGGTGTGGACGCGCACGTTCGAGTTGACTTTGATCGTGACCTCGACCTTGTTGACATTCTCTTGGAGGTTGATGTCGTCGACGCGGCCGACCTCCTTGCCGCCGATCTTGACGCGGTCGCCCACCTTGAGGTCCTGGACGTTGTTGAAGAGGGCGCGGTAATGGGTGCCGCGGCGGAACCGCTCGGCGCCCCCGAGGAATTCCAGGATGAGCACGAAGGCGATGATGACCAGGGCGACAAAGATGCCCAGCCGGGTTTCAAGCGTGTTTTTCATAAGTCAGGTCTTTCCAAGTTCAAGCCGGCTGGCCTCGGGGGGGTCCTGGCGGGCGCCGGAAATCCGCCTGGAGGAATTGCTGGACCAGGGCGATGGGCGAGCGCCTGACCTCGTCGGGCGTGCCGATGGTCAGGATGCGGCCCGAGTTGATGACCGCAATGCGATCGGCCACCCCGAAGGCCAGGTTGCGGTCGTGCGTCACCACGAGCGAGGTGACACCGATGCGCCGCTGCAACTGCACGATTTGCTCGGCAACGACGATGGCCGAGAGCGGGTCCAATTCGCTGGTCGGCTCGTCGTAAAGGATCAACTGCGGCTCGATGACCAGGGCGCGGGCGATGGCCACGCGCTTCTTCATGCCGCCCGAGAGGTCGCTGGGCATCTTGTCTTCGGTGCCTTTGAGGCCCACGACCTGGAGTTTCTCGGCGACGATGCGGGCGATTTCTTCGGGGGGTTTGAGGCGGTGCTCGGACAGATAGAGGCCGACGTTTTCGCCGACGGTCAGGGAGTTGAGCAGGGCGCCGGACTGGAAGACCATGGCCATGCGGTATTGGTCCATGAGTTCCGGGGCCTGGACGGGGCGGCCCTCGATCAGGATTTCACCCGAGTCGGGCGATTCCAGCCCGATGAGGTGCTTGAGCAGGACGGTCTTGCCGCTGCCGCTGGGGCCCATGATGATGAAGATCTCCGCCGGCTTGACCTCGAAGTCCAGGCCCTGGAGCACTGCCTGGCCATCGAAGCTCTTGCGCAGGCCGCGCACCTGGACACCGACGCCGCGCTGGTTGGGAGCGGGTGAGTTCATGATGGCGCTCAACTCATCAGGAGGCGGGTCAGCAGGTAATCCAGGATGACGATCAGCACAATCGAGTTCACCACCGCCTTGGTGACGGAACGGCCGATGCCGCGCGGCCCGCCGCGCGTGATCAGGCCCTGGTGGCAGGAAACGACCCCCACGACGGCGGCAAAGATAAAGCTCTTGAAGACGCCGTTGGCCACGTCGTTGAGCGTCACCACGTCCTGGAAGGTCGACAGGAACGAGGCAAAGGAGATCTCGATGCGGTGATTGAGCATGCAGACCAGCGCCCCGCCCAGCCAGCCGACCAGGATGGCAAAGGTGACCAGCATCGGCAGCGCCACCAGGATCGCCAGCAGGCGCGGCATGACCAGGTAATGGACCGGGTTGATGTTCATCGTGCGCAGGGCATCGATCTCCTGATAGACTTGCATCGAGCCGATCTCCGCCGCCATGGCCGAGCCAATGCGCCCGGCGATCAGGATCGACATCATCACCGGCGCCAGCTCCCGGCAGATCGCTATCCCCACCACCCCGCCTACCGCGCTGGCCAGCCCGTGCTCGACCAGCACCGGCGCCGTCTGCAGGGCAATCACGCCCCCGATGAAAAACGACAGGATGCTCACCATCAGCAGGCTGGCGTTGCCGATCTCGAAAAACTGCTCGAATACCTTCTGACGATGCCGCCATGCCAGCGGCATGGCCGCCAGCGCGCGCCAGAATAATACCATCATCTCGCCTATGTTCTGTAACATCGCCTGCTCGTCACGGGGTCCGTCCTGCACGAAATCCTGCTCAAACCCTGCTCGCGGGGTTCGTCCGCGCCAACCGGTTTAAGCGGCTAAAACCCACGTCCCCCTTATCGTAATCCCAAAGCCCGCGGCTTGACAACCCTGATCCGCAACCGCAAATCCGCGCCTAACCATTTCTTAAGAACCACGGAACACACGGAACACACGGAAAACGGCCTTCTTCTGGCATTTTTGTCGCAGCCTTTGTCGGGGCCTTTGTTGAATCGTGCCGGGGGTTCGACAAAGGTCGCGACAAAGCCTGCGACAAAGGCCCTGAAACCCGATCAACCTCCGCTGCGAGGCGGGTGACAGGTAACGTAGTGAAACATTTCTGTTGCAAATCGTTACACGCGATCTATCCTTCCACCGTGGCCTTCCACTCAGGAGAGGACCTCGAGAAGATACAGGTCATGGCCGCGCGAACGGTGGCCGTGAACCCTGCCGGGCACAACCTGCTCCTGATCGGCGGCTTCCGCTACCGTCTCCTGGACCAGAGCGCCCGCCGCTCGATGGACATAGACTATCACTGGGACGGGAGCCTCCAGGAAAAGCAGGGCGAACTGCTCCGCCTTTGCCGTCGGAGCCTGGTCCCCCAAGTGCGCCGAGAACTCGGCTACGACGGGACGGTGGCCATCCCAACAGGGCCTGAGGCCGAATCTCCAAACGCGCGGTTTGTCGAGCTTCGATTCTGGAAGATGAAGCGCGCTGCCAGCCAAGTCGTGCTGCCGCTGGAGATTACCCGAATCACGTGCCTGGACCCTCCCGAGATCCGAACGGCGGGCGGAATCGTCTATCCAACCCCGTCCGATCAAGACCTCGCAGAAGGGAAAATAATCGCCAGCCTTAACCGAGTTTATATCGAGCACCGGGATTTTGTGGATCTTTCCTGCACGGGTGCTCGTTGACGGAAGATTCGCCGCGGCGAGTGCGTGAGAAAATCGGCATGGCGCGGCTGGAGACCTCGTCGGTTCGCCGGAGGCTGACTGACCTGGAGCAGAACGCCGGGTATCACGCCCGCTCTGTCCAGGCCGTTATCGACAGCCAGGTTGACCCGGAGGCGGCGCGCCGCATGAATGCGGGCGGCGGCGGCAAGACCGTGTTTGACCGCGCCCTGAGATTGATCCGGGACAACGTCCGCTTATGAAGGCGCTCCAATGGCAGCAGTTCTTCCAGGCCCAGCAGGAACAGCACGGCAAGCGCGTGTTCACGGTGGCTGAACTTGCCAATGCGGCCCGGGCCTCGCCGCGAGTGTTGAATGTGGAGCTGTCGCGATTGATCCGGCGCGGCGTCGTGGCCCGCTACGCCCAGGGCCGCTACGGCGCGGTCCGGGGTGTTTCCCCGGAGGACCTCCTGCCCCTGGTCGATGCCTCGGCCTACATCACCGGCTTCTATGCCCTCCATCGGCGCAACCTGGTCACGCAAGTGCCGGTCGAGATCACCTGCTTCACCAACCGGCGGCACAACCGCTCCCGGCAACGGGAGGGACCTCTGGGCCGGCTGGTGTTCGTCTGCGTCAGTCCGCGCCTCTATTGCCGCCCCGCCGAGGGTCTGATCGCCGGGCCGGAACAGGCGCTGTGCGACTTCCTTTATTTGGCGCGGCGCCGCTCGCTGCAGGCCCGCTCCCTGGTCACCTTTCGAAATCTTGACCGCCTCGACGCACGGACCCTGCGCCGCATCCTCGCCCGGTATCCCCGGACGGTGCGCCATGATGCGGAGAGCCTGGCGGCGCGCGAAGCGTGAAACGCGAAGCGTGAAACGTGGTGGTGCTGAGCCGGCGCATTTGGGCGGCGGCGCGCGGCAAAAAAAAACCGGGCCAGTCAGTCAGGGGGTGACCGAAAAGCCCGGGGAATTTTCGAATTAGTACAACAGTAGGATTACGGAGAAAATCGATTCAGGCCTGTACCCGGAACCTGAACCGAAATCGTATTCGGGCTGACAAAGAACCCATGCCAATCGCGCAAACCGCGCTACGCCAGCGCCTGCCCGATGCGCTGTCTTGAGCAAGTTAATCACCAGGTCTTATCCCTGTCAACTGCCTTTCGGCAAATATTAACTTAGCTTGACTTCGCCATTAGGGGCTGTCACAGCCCCCTCGGGGCTCCCGCCCCGCGCCGCCCGCTGCAGCCCTGGGGCAACGGGTCAAAAGCCGACCGGACGCACCTGCGAGCTTATGCCCATTTGACGGCGGGCGGAGGCGGAACATTCAAAGAAAAAGGGCGGTTTCTTTTTCTTGCACATTCCTGTTTACAGCCCCAGACTGGTTGTTAGTATCCGCCTCGGCGCAAGCAGCACAGAACATGAAAAAGATTGAGGCCATCATCAAGCCGTTCAAGCTGGAGGACGTTAAGGAAGCTCTCTCCGGCCTGGGGGTCGAGGGCATGACCGTCTCAGAGGTCAAGGGTTTTGGCCGGCAGAAGGGCCACACCGAGATTTATCGGGGGAGCGAGTACACTGTGGATTTCCTGCCCAAGATCAAGGTCGAGGTGGTCTTGTCGGACGGCATGGTTGCCGAGGCGGTGGATGCGATCGTGAAGGCGGCCAAGACCGGCAAGATTGGGGATGGCAAGGTTTTTGTGAGCGCGATAGAGAACGCGGTTCGCATCCGCACCGAGGAGACCGGCGAACAGGCGGTTTGAGGAAAATCGCTCGAAAAGGGCCTGATTTCGTGGCGAAAACCGCCTGTGAATAACTCGCGAATAAGAGTTAATATGTTCTTCTCGCAGGTTGGGGCGCAATTGCCTAAAAGAGAGTGCGCGGGACGGTGGCACAGCCCGCGCAGAGCGGGCCAGAGAGAAACCGATGCCTGAGCCGGTCAGCCAGTGAAGTTGTAAGTGGTTGGTGTTCAGCGGCTTGAGCATAACTCCATATCCGAAAGTGTCTTAGGAATCCCGGTCTTTGCGGGAGATCTTTCGTTCGGCCCCGATTTGGGCCGCTGAACGCGAGCCCGGGAGCAGTGATGGCGGTGCAGGAAGTGGTCAGGTGAATAAACTGTCCGAAAGCCGGACTTTTTACGAATTAGACATGCAAGCTTCCGCAGAGAGTATTTGGGGCGCGGCGCAGGACCGTCTGCGTTCGATGCTCAGCGTTGATACCTACAACCTGTGGTTCGCGCCGTTGCGGGCGTGCGGACAGGAAAACAACCACCTGGTGCTCGAGGTGGCCAACGATTTCTGCGAGGTGTGGCTCACGGACAACTACATGAGCCTGCTCCGGGACGCGGTGGCCGTCTCCTCGGGGCAGCAGATGCAAATCAAGTTCAGGGTGGGGACGCCGGCCCCGGCCCCGCAGGTTGCCGTCTGCCCGTCGGCTGCCGCCGCGGCGGCCCCGGAGCATCAGGCCCTCAAGGCGGCCTTGCTCATCGAGCCGGGGACGCAACGCGTCAGGGCGGACCACGAGCTGGAGTTCAACCCCAAAAACACCTTCGAGGCCTTCGTGGTCGGGAGCAACAACAACTTTGCCTATGCGGCGGCGCTGGCGGTGGCGAAGGCCCCCGGCAAGTCCTATAACCCGCTCTTCCTTTACGGGGGGGTGGGCCTGGGCAAGACCCACCTCCTCCAGGCCATCGGCCAGCACGTCGTCACCGGCAGAAAGAACGCCCGTGTCGCTTACGTCTCCTCCGAGAAGTTCACCAACGAATACATTGATGGCATCCAGAACAACCAGATGGCCCGGTTCCGCAAGAAATACCGCCAGACCGACGTGCTGCTCATTGATGACATCCAGTTCCTGGCAGGCAAGGAGCGCATCCAGGAGGAGTTCTTTCACACCTTCAACGCCCTGCACGAGGCCCATCGGCAGATCGTCCTGACGTGCGACCGTCCGGCCAGCGAGATCCAGAACCTGGAGCAGCGCCTGGTCTCGCGCTTCGAGTGGGGCCTGGTCACGGACCTGCAGCCGCCGGATGTCGAGATGCGCCTGGCCATCCTGCGCAAGAAGGCCCAGTTGATGGGCGTCCAGTTGCCGGAGGAGATCATGAGCTTCCTCGCCAACCGGATTCGGACCAATATCCGCCGACTCGAGGGGGCGCTCATCCGCGTTGCCTCCTATGCCTCCCTGACCGGCAATAAGCTCAGCCTCGAGGTGGTCGAGGGCCTCCTGCACGAAATCCTCCACGAGGAGGGCCGCGCCTCCGTCAGCATCGAACTCATCCAAAAGCGCGTTGCCGAGCATTACGACATCCGGCTGGCCGACATGACCAGCAGACGACGCCCGGAGAATATTGCCTTCCCGCGCCAGGTGGCCATGTACCTGGCGCGCGAGATGACCCCCAGTTCCCTGAGCGTCATCGGCGAGGCCTTCGGCGGTCGCGACCATGGCACCGTCATGCACGCCTGCCGGCTGGTCAAGGACCGGATGGAGGTGGACGCCAACATCCGGCAGGTGGTCCAATATCTTGAAAAACAGCTTTCGCGATAAGGGTCAGCAGAGCCGGAAGTGCCCACAAACCACGCCGGCCACGCCGAATCAGAGGACCAATCCGGGTTTCTGCGTATTCTGCGGGGCAAGGCCTCAGAAGGTGTGAAAAAATGCCCAAACGGGCATCATCCATGAAAGCACCCCTCTGTTTTCCTGGGGATTTTGAAGATTTCTTTGCTGCCTGGCGCCACGAATCGTTTTTTTCACACCTTCTCAGTGAAGGCGGGAGCGGCACCGCGGGTGCAACCCTCATTGCACCGGACTTTGGATGGCTTTAGTGCCTTTGTCGCAACCCTTGTCGAATTTGGCCGGTTTCGACAAAGGTTGCGAAAGTCACTCAAAGACGCGCTTACTTCCTAAAGCTGTTCGCCGGGTACTTGCCATCCCAAGTCAAGCCGGTGGCCGTGACGGAAGTGACGACGGTGGTGTAAGTCCCCGACGGGGCGTTGCTCTGCGTAAAGCCGACCTGGCCGTTCGAGCCGGTGGTGCCGGAGCCGGTCCAGGACCGATTGGTATTCTGCAAACGAAGCGTGATCGATACCGATGCATTGGCCACCGGGTTGCCGAGATTATCAACGACTGTCAGCGTGACGTTCAGGTTGGCGTTCTGACGACCCGAGGTGGAATAGGCAATCTGGCTCACGGTCATGGTCGTCCGCGCGACGGCAACCACGAGAGTCGCCGATGCCGTGTGCGAGGGCGCGCCGGAGGCTGCGGTCCCGGTGACCGAAACGGGATAGGAGCCAGCAGTCGTGCCGGAGGGCACTTGAACGGTCAAGGTCGCCGACGGACTGGTACTGCTCAGCGTCGAGGAGCTCCAGGTCGTGGTGGCGCCGGATGGCGGTGACCCGCCGAGCGAAAGAGCCACGGGGAAGTCGCTAAATCCGTTGAGCGGCGCCATGGTGACCGTGTAGGTGGCAGTCCCGCCGGAAGGAGGAACCGTGTCCGAGGAGGGACTCAGCGAAAGCGCGAAGTCGGGCTTCGCCTGCCACGCGCTGAGCGCCGGCACGACGCCGCCGGCCAGTGGTGAACCGACGCCCGTCACCAGGTCGTAGCCCGTGACCGCCCGGTCATCCGCATCGCTGCCGTTGTTGCCCGAGGCGATGTCGTGGAAGTCGCTCGGATTGATGGTGTAAAGGTTGCCGCTGCCCGTGATATTGTTGGCGACGCTGTAAATGGCCGCATTGGCGCCAGACAGGGCAGAGCCTCGCCCTTGGTTTGCGAGCGCAAACAAGGCGGCCCATTGGGGGGCGCCGACGCTGGTGCCTCCAAACTCGTACCACTGGCCTCGATAGACCACATAGACCCCGGAGTTCGGGTCCGCAAGGTAACTCACATCGGGCAGCCCGCGCAGGCGGGTCAGGTAGCTGCTCCAGCCCATCTGCCAGGCTGGGAGGGCCTCGTATGCGCTGATGCCACCCCCGCTGTCGGCCCACGCCGTTTCCGACCCGTAGCCCCCAGAGGAGTTCAGGGTGAGGGTTGTTCCTCCGACCGCCACGACATTGGGCGAAGCGGCCGGCCAGATCACGCCTTCGGCACTGTCGCCTGCGGAGGCCACGTACGTCACGCCCGGCGCGGTAAAATAGGAATCGTAGCCGGTCTCTCCGGAGAATTCCCCGCCACCCCAGCTCATCGAGACGACGGTGGCGTTATAAGGAGGACTTACCGCGACCTGGACCGCTTGGAGCAAGTTGCCGAAGCTGCTATCGGCGGCCTCCACCAACAGAATGTTTGCATTCGTGGCAATCGCATGGGCCCATTCGACGTCAAGCGACATCTCCTCCTGCCAGCCGGTATTTTGAGCCGGTTTCGAGCCTTGCGCATAGATGATCTGGAACTTGGGCGGCGCGGGGAGGTTAAACTCCGCGTCGAACGCGGCCAAGTCATTCTGGATGTACTGGCTGTCGTCGTAGGCATCGACGATCGCGATGGTTTGGCCGGTGCCGTCCGCACTCAACGGGGCAAACCCATAAGCGTTCCGGACCTGGGCCGGCGTGTAGGGCGGCGCGGTGCCGGTGGTGCTGTCCGGCCTGATATTCACCCCGAAATTGATCCAGAGCGGCGGGTTCGCTTGGCCCCGGTCGGGGCGAGGAAAGACCCGAACCGGTTGGGCGGTGACGGAGACAGTGAACGCGATGGCTACACCAAGAGCCACGCACGGCAGTCGAAGGGCCTTTGCATTCATAGATGATGGACCGAATCTGCATCGAGACACTGAAGTTGTCAAGAGGGTTTCTTGAAGCGATTTCCAAGCAGGACTGCGACTCAGACAGTGGGGGGGCGGCCAGTTTCAATCAGCGGGCGAAGAACATCGGCTATTAAGCCAGAGACAGGGGGCTGCGCTCCAGGCTTCCGTCCTACGGTGCCAGGGCCAAACCCCGGGCCGGAGGCTCCTCGCGCTGGCCTCGCCGCCCCAGGTGACGAACCAGCCTTGGGGCAGGGCGATCTTGTCCAGCCGCCGCCGCATGTCCGCCACCCTCGCCGCCGCGCGCAAGCTGCCCAGGAAGAGCAACAGCACCAGCATCACCAGCATCGCCCCTTCCGCCAGGTTCTTGAACACCGTGTGCAGGGTCGTCTGGATGAGCCACGTGCGGTCGCCCGAACACTGCCAGATTGCACGACCGTTCCGGGCGCCCGCAATCCAAAATCACGAGGGGGCTCTCACGAATCACCTTGCGATTGACCTCAATTCTGCCATAGTAATTGCCGTTGCTGAGGCACTGCGGCAGGTGCGCCGTAAGTGCTTGATTGACAACGATGCCCGCGTGGCGGAATTGGCAGACGCGCTAGATTCAGGTTCTAGTCCTTAACCGGATACAGGTTCAAGTCCTGTCGCGGGCACCACCTCTCGGTTCATCTGAACCAGGGGCAAGGGTCCAGGTCATCCTCTTTCCCGGTGAATCCCCGGTGCGATCTCCAGCGTTGGCCGGATTGAAGTGAACCCGCTCGGGGTGATAAAGTTCGGCTAATGAACAGCTACAATTGATCGTGGGCAGGCGCACAGTTGGTTGCGGATTCAGTGCCCTCCTGGAAGCGGGTGCTGGACACGGCCTGCATTTTTCTGGCTGCGCCGTTGTTGCTCCCATTGGGCTTTTTGATCGCCGTTGCGATCAAGCTGGTTTCCCCGGGCCCGGTCCTGTTCGTGCAGGAGCGGGTTGGGTTCCGTGGTGAGCTATTCCGCTGCCTGAAATTCCGCACGATGGCCGTCAACGCGGACACCGCGTTGCACCAAGGGTATTTGCAACACTTGATGGCCTCTGACCGTCCCATGACCAAGCTCGATACCGCCGACAGGCGTCTGATCCCCGGCGGCCACTTTCTGCGCTGTCTGGGCCTGGACGAGCTTCCCCAGCTCATCAATGTGCTCTATGGGGAGATGAGCCTGGTGGGCCCTCGACCGTGCCTGCCTTACGAGTGTGAACAATACAAGCCCGGGCATCGGCGGCGGTTCGACACGTTGCCGGGCTTGACCGGGCTATGGCAAGTCAATGGGAAGAACCGGACCACGTTCGAGGAGATGATCAACTGGGATATCCAGTACGTCGAGACGAAGTCCCCGGCGCTTGACCTCGCCATCATGCTCAGGACGGTTCCAGCCATCCTTGTCCAGGCCTGGCACACCGTTTCTGCGCGCTGAGGCTCAGAGCCTGTCCCAAAAAGCCCGCGACCGGGGGACCTTTGTCGCGGCCTTTGTCGAAACCTTTGTCGGATTGGCCGTTTCTCGACAAAGGTGCCGACAAGGGCTGCGGCAAAGGCACGGAATCAGAGCTCTTGGGACAGGCTCTAATTAAACATCTGCTTGGTGTCAGGCCGCGCAAAAGGCCTGCTGAAAAAGCGTTCCACGGTCTGGTTGAACAACACGGGGTCTTGCTGCGGGATCAGATGGGTCGCCCCCGGGAAGATGCAGAGATGCGCGTTAGGGAGGTTTTCGAACATCGCCACGGTGTGCTGCGTGCGGATCACATCTTTAGCAAGCCGTCCAAGTCATCGGCCATGTTCTCGTAAGTCAACCGCCCCTCGCCCATCTGGCTCTTGCCGTGCCCACGACTATCGGCAGCGATGACTTTGTAATGGGCGGCGAAGAATTCGATCTGGTTTCGCATTCCGGCGATGCTGCCGCCATTGCCATGAATCTGGAGCATGGCCCGGCCGCTTCCATAGATCTCATAGTACAGTTTGATCCCGTTGACCTGCACAAAAGCTCCCGCAGCCGTGTTCTGGCCATAGCGAACCTCCGGCTTTTGCGACGGCGCCTGATCCTGCGCCGGAAGGATTGCTGTGCTGCCGACAATAATCAGGGCGATGGCCCAATTCACGCGCAAGTTCATTTCCTTCCAGACTACACTCCATCCCGCACGTTGCAACGGATTGCGCTCAATCGCGACTCAAATGCCCGGCAATTCAGCACTCCCACGAATCACCTTGCGATTGACTTTGATTCTGCCATAGTAATTGCCGTTGCTGACGCACTGCGGCAGGTGTGCCACCTTTGGAAACGAGCGCCACTGACCGTCAGATCGCAGGTGTTCCTCTCGTTTCCTGGGAGTCTGGGCTTGAGCGTCGGTGGTTTCGTTCACAAGCCGAAATCCACGGGGTGCGAAGAAAGAGCCGGGTTGCGATGTGCCGCTGTAAGTGCTTGATTGACAACGATGCCCGCGTGGCGGAATTGGCAGACGCGCTAGATTCAGGTTCTAGTCCTTAACCGGATACAGGTTCAAGTCCTGTCGCGGGCACCACCTCGAATCCGCACGGCCTGCTGCCCAAAGTTCCCCCAGGATGAATCGCGCTTTGAGCGCTCCAGATGATCTATTGGCGGCTGTTCCCAGGGCCTTGCCCTGGGCTGGTATGAACGACGCCTTTAGCGTCCAAAGCGCGCACCGCCGGTTCCATCGTGCGCCCGAAGAAATCTGTCCTGCACCCACCGGCCTTGGGCTTCCCCACTTTCCGATTGACAGCAGGGCGGCGACGGGGAGAATGCTCCGCTAATGCCAGGCCGTTGCTTGCAATCAAGCCGCTTAAATGATGGTCCGTCCCATGGACCGGCAGTGTTGAGGGCGCGGCGCGGGCGTGGCCTGTGCCGGTGCGCTGTGCGTTGGCCGAAATAACCGATAAACCACCCCTTATGAATAACCAAGAGAAGCAGTCAGTCAGCTCCCTCCCCTCGTACATCACGAGCGCGTCGCCCAATCCCCAGGGCAACCGCGCGCCGTGGTACAAGACGACCGCGCAAACCTACGCGGGCATTTTCCTGTGGTTCGCCTTCTGGGATACGATGTCGAGCAACGGGCTCTCCGTCGGCGGCCTGGCCCCAGTGTTGATCGGGGTGTTGCTGGGGGCGATTATCTGCCATTTCCTCTTCTACCTGGTTCCAGGCTACCTCGGCGTGGAGACGGGCCTGCCGCTTTACATCGTGGGGACCTCCACCTTCGGCGCCATGGGCGGGCTGATCATGCCGGGTTTTCTGATGGGCGTGCTTCAGTTCGGCTGGTTGGGTGTCAACGCGTATTTCTCGACGGATGCCCTGGTGGCCGGTTTCGGCGCGCCGGCATTGCAGGTGCCCATCTGCATCGTGTTTACTCTGGCAGCCGCCTTCGTGGGCCTCAAAGGCATCCAGTACGTGGCGCGGGTTGCCACCTACCTCCCGCTCATTCCGCTGGTCGTGCTGATCATCGGGCTGGTGTTGTTTGTCGGCTCGGCGGGCGACTATACGCCGGTCGCGACAGCCGCCGGCTCCGGCGGCGCGACCAAGGCCATCCTGGCGATGGTCGCCGCGATTGTCGGTTTCTTCGCCACGGCGGGGGCCGCGGGCGTGGATATCTGCATGAGCAATCGCGACAAGCGGGACGTGAGCCTGGGCGGCATCTTCGGCATCATCATCGCGATTATCCTCACCGCCGGCATTTCGGTCATTGCCGTCGCAGGCGCCCAGGCGGGCCATGTGGTGGACCCGGCGAACAAGGAGGCCGTGAGAATGACGTTCGCTCTGCAACAGAAGCTCCCCAAGGGCCTGTTTGCGGCCATTATGATTGGCCTGCCCCTGGCCGCCTTCCCTGGCGCGTGTTTCTCATCGTTTATCGCGGCCAACAGTTTCAGGACGACTATGCCGAAGGTCAATCCCTTCATTTCCGTGGGCATTGGCGCCGTGGTGAGCATCATTCTGGCCGTGACCGGGGCGGCCGGCAACCTCGTGAGCGTCTTCGGTTTGATCGGGGCGTCCTTCGGCCCGATCTGCGGGGCGATGGCTGTGGATTACCTGCTGTCCGGCGGCAAATGGTCCGGCCCGCGCGCCGGTTTCAATCCGGCGGGGTGGATCGCCTGGTTGCTCGGCTTTATCGTGGGCATCCTCCCGAACGACATGCTCCCGGACTCGGTCAAGGTGAACGTCCCGTGCCCTCCTGTGGCTGCCTTTATTGTCGGGGCTGTGGTTTATTTCGTGTGCGCCAAGATGGGTGTGCTCTCGCAAGTGGTTCCCCTCCCGGCCAAGGCCCCGGAACGCGCTCCGGCCCCCGCCGGGACGTAGGCGGGCCAACAAGCGGTTGCATTCCCGGCGCTTGAGTGCGACTTATTGGAATCCAGGCGAATCCGGCTAAGGGCCGGAGTCGCCGGAATGACCAAGAACCGACATCAAAGGCAGTTTATGGCTCTGAACAATGCCCCGGATCTGACTCAACGTCCCCCGCGCAGCCCGCGCGTGCGGCTCGGCGGTTACGCGATTCTGCCGCGCATGCTCGACAAAGGGCGCGCCTCCATCGCCGGCAAGAACGGCGAATACCACTTCGCCTGCCCGCTGGACCAGCGCCTCCTGCAATTCGCCGGCCTGGACGCCGACGCGCTCAAGAAGCAACTGGCCGCAGGGAAGACCGACACCGAAATCCTCGCCTGGATACGCCAGAAGGCCGCACACAAACACACCGACCCGGAAATCCAGGCCTGGTCCGCCTACCAGGACCAGCGCGCCCCGGCCGACACCGAATCGCGGGAGTTTTTCCAGGGCACCCACGCCAAGCTCGCGCCCAAACGCGACGACATCGTCACCTGGTTCGACCTGCTGGACCTGGACGATTACGTGACCTTCGGCGGGAAGGCGTGAGGGGCTGGCCGAGCCCGCTTCGCGGCCGGCGCTGCCCCTCACCATAAATCGAGTTGCGCTTGGGCGGCTTTGGGCGACATTAGTCGCACAAATGAACTCAATTATGGCAATGTGCCTGGGGCTGGCGCTCGGCGGCACCGCCGGGGCGCTCGGCCAAGGCGGAACTATGGACAACTCAACCAAGACTGCGGACACGGCCGTCCTGGGCGGCGGATGTTTCTGGTGCACCGATGCGGTGTTTCGAATGCTGCCCGGGGTCAAGTCGGTCACCGCCGGGTATGCCGGGGGAACCAAGGCAAACCCGACTTACAAAGAGGTGTGCACGGGCCTGACGGGCCACGCGGAGGTCATCCAGATCGAGTTCGATCCGAACGTGGTCACGTATGAGAAGCTCCTGGAGACGTTCTGGCAGGCGCACGACCCGACCACGTTGGACCAGCAGGGTCCTGACGTTGGCACGCAATACCGCTCGATCATCCTCTACCGCGACGCGGCCCAGAAGGCGGCGGCGGAGAAATCCAAGGCCCAGGCCCAACACCAGTTCCACAGCCGGATTGTGACGCAGATCGTGCCCCTGACCCATTTCTACAAGGCCGAGGGCTACCACCAGGACTTTTACCGCAACAATCGCGAATACCCCTATTGCCGCGCAATCATCCAGCCCAAGGTCAACAAGATGGAGAAGAAACTCCAGGGCCAGGGGCACTGAAACTCGTCAGATGCCTTTGCCGATCATGAATTTGAGGAGATCGGCCACCCGGCAGCTATAGCCCCACTCGTTGTCGTACCAGCTCACCAGCTTGAAGAACCGTTTGTTGAGTTCGATGCCCGAGCCCTGGTCGAAGATGGAGGAGGCCTGGCAGTGAACGAAATCGGTGCTCACGACCTCGTCTTCGGTATAATCGAGGATGCCCTTGAGGTAGGACTGGCTGGCCCTCTTCATGGCGGCGCTGATCTCGGCGTAGCTGGTCTCCTTGACCGTGCGAACGGTCAGGTCCACGATCGAGACCGTTGGCGTGGGGACGCGGAAGGCCATGCCGGTGAGCTTGCCCTTGACCTCGGGCAGGACCAGGCCGACGGCCTTGGCGGCGCCGGTGGTCGAGGGGATGAGGTTGATGGCCGCAGTGCGACCGCCTTTCCAGTCCTTTTTGCTGGGGCCGTCCACGGTCTTTTGGGTGGCCGTGTAGGAGTGGACGGCCGTCATGAGGCCCTCCTCGACGCCGAAGCCCTCTTTGAGGAGCACATAGACCAACGGGGCCAGGCAGTTTGTGGTGCACGAGGCGTTTGAGACGATGTTGTGCTGCTTGGGGTCGTACTTGTCCTGGTTGACACCCATGACGAGCGTGGGGCAATCGCCCTTGGCCGGGGCGGTGAGGACGACCTTGCGGGCGCCGGCGACCAGGTGGCCCTTGGCCTTCTCGACATCGGTGAACAGGCCGGTGGACTCGATGACCACCTGGACCCCGAGTTGTTTCCAGGGCAACTGCGAGGGCTCCTTGGCGCTGACCACCCGCATCTTCTGGCCGTTGACCACCAACACGTCGTCTTCCGGCTTGTCCGGGGCGGATTTCTCCGAGCCGATAGTGCCCTGGAACCGGCCCTGTGTGGAATCATATTGGAGCAGGTAACCGAGGTTGTCGGCCGGCACGATATCGCCGACGGCGACGACCTGGACATCCTGGCCTACCAAACCTTGCTCGACCATCGCCCGGAACACCAGGCGACCAATGCGGCCGAACCCATTTATTGCGACTTTTACTGGCATAATTCAACTCAGTTCAACTCAGTTCAATCTGGATTCAATTCATTAAGCAATCAAACCGACTTGGGGGGGAATCTTAGTGCCGCAAATCGCCAGGTCAACGAAGAAAAACACAATCAAAAACACAATGCTTGACTCCGGGGCGGGGTTTGGTAGAAACGAGGGCGTCCGTTCAAAGAGCGAACGTGACGGTGTCAGAAGACAGATTGTCAGTCTAAAAACTAGAAGAAACGACATTCAGTGATCCTGCCGGGCTGCAGTCCTCCGCACATAGTTTCCTTGAGCAGACGTGAGTATATGAACCAGAACAGGCTTTTCGTGGGCAACTTGTCCTACCAGACGATGGAAAACGATCTGCAGGATTATTTCTCGCAGGCGGGCGTGGTGACTTCGGTCAATCTCATGCTGGACAAGGTCACGGGCAGGTCACGGGGGTTTGCCTTCGTGGAATTTGGATCGGCCGAGGAGGCCAACAAGGCCGTCGAGCAGTTCCATAACAAGGAATTCCAGGGGCGCACCCTGACGGTGAACGTGGCGCGTCCCCGCGAGGAGCGAGCCCCCCGTTGGGGCGGCGGCGCCCGCGCGGACGGCCAGGCGACCCGCTAAATGACCCGTTGGCGGAGTTCTGCGGGGTCCGTGAGCGCAAGGGCGCAGGACAGAGTCCTTCGCTGCCGTCCCCCTCGGCGGGAAAGGAGCATGAGCGCTCGAAGAAATCGGTCCTGCGCCCAAGAGCGCGAGGGCCGTTGACAAAGTTGTAGCGCAGGTTTCCAAACCTGCTGTATCGCCGATTTCCAATCGGCAGGGCGTCGGCACATCGAGCGCCCCCGGTTTGCGGACGGCCTGCGGGTTTGGAAACCCGCGATACAGCAGACTTGGAAGTCTGCGCTACCGGGCGGTGTCGGGATGCGCTCTGGGCGCAAACCAGGCTCGGAATGGGTTTGACACCCGCCCCGCACAACTGTAGTATCGAGGAAAATTAACGTTATGGCTGAGAATATCCCCAACGTTCCGGGTGGCGCATTGCCGCCGAAGAAGGAAACCGGGAAGGTCCAACCCAAAAAGGAGACTGTCCGGATCAATTTGCCGCCCAAGCCCTCAGCCGCCCCGACCATTAAACTGCCGACCCTGCCGCCGGGCGGGCCGGCGGGCGGGCCGGCGGGGGTCGCGGCGCCGGTTGCCGCCGGCCCGGCGGCTGCCCCCGCCCTTCACGGCGCACCCTCGGCTCCTCGAGCCGTGGCGGCTCCGGCCCTCTCCACCGCTTCGCGCCCGGCCCCGCCCGCGGGCGCCCCGCGCGCTGTCGCCGCCCCCATCGGCGGGCCCTCGATCAGCACACTGGACAAGGTCCTGGCCATCGTCGCGGCGATTCTGGCCCTGGCGGCCGCCGTGAGCATGGGGTATATTTGGAAGCTCGAGTTGCCCGCATCCTCGGCCCCGAGCGGCGGCGCGGCGGAACGGGCCTCGACTGGCGCCATCTATCTCGGGGCCATCCAAGGCCCCAGGTAGCGGGCCCAGGCGCGGCTCCTTCCCGCTCCAGCACCCGCGCCTCCGAAGGGCGGCATTCGTTCCGTCCCCTGGGACGGCGGGCGTGGCGCCCCTTTTACGGAAAACACAATTTGGTCTAAAGACAAGATGGACAGCCTCCGGAAACGGATTCACTGATTATGGCAGCTCCCAATATCGTTACCTTGACACCGGCCAATTTCGCAACGGAAGTCACCGAGCCGGCCGGGCCGATTCTCGTGGACTTCTGGGCCGAGTGGTGCGGCCCCTGCAAGATGCTCGCCCCTCTGCTCGATGAACTGGCCGCCGAATATGACGGCCGCGTCCGCATTGGCAAGGTGAACATCGACGAACACGCCGCCCTGGCTGCACAGTATAATATCCAATCCATCCCCACCTTGCTCCTCTTTCACAAGGGCCAGGTCACCGAACAACTCGTGGGCCTGCGCAGCAAAAAAGACCTCAAGACCCGCTTCGACCGGTTGCTAGGGTAAGCTTGCACACGAGTGGGATTGAAACTGTCGGTCATCCCACGGCGCCTTTTTGCCCCGAAGGGGCTTCCGACAATAGCCCAACGTTTCAACGTTGGGTTGGATGCGCCGGCACCCCGAGTCCCGAAGCGACGGCTGAAACGCTGGAGGAGTTCGGCCGTCCCTTCGGGACTTTGCGCATCTTCGCCCGGAACCCAAGGTTGAAACCTTGGGCTATTCTCAAATGTCCCTCCGGGACAAAACCCCCGCGACGCATGCCCGGCGCGTTTAATCGCACCACCCGCACACCCCCCTACCCTCCGAACACTTTTCTGACAAACTCCCTGCTCCTGCGGTGGTTCTCGATGGCCGAGCGGGTGATCTGCGTGCCGTTTTCGAGGGCCAGTTCGACGGTGAAGCGGCGCGGCAGGCGATGCGCCCGGGCGTATTGGGCCACGGCGGCATAATTGATGTCGCCGGTGTCCAGGTCCTCCCACCACACGCCGTTGCGGCTTTGGCGGAGGTGCCAGGTGACGACCCGCGCGCCGTATTCCTTGAGGGCGTCCAGCGGCTGCACGCCCCCTTTCCAGACCCAGTGCACATCGTAGCAGAAGCCGACCATCTCGGGTTTGGTGTGGCGGAAGTTGTAGTGAAACTCGCGGGCCTGGGTGGCCATTTCCGGCGTGTGATGGTGGACGCCCAGCTTCAGGCCCAGGCCGTTGAGACCCTCTCCCAACTCCTCCAGCGCCGCGGCCTGGGTCTTGAGTTCCTCATCGGTCTTTTCACGCCCGATGGGATCGGCATTGCAACTGATGACCTGGAACCCGGCTTGCTGGCAGACCTTGGCGGCGGCGAGGATCTGCCGCACGACCTCGCCGGCCTTGCCCGCTTCATGGAGCCTGGCGCCGGTGTAAAGGCTGACCGGTTGCAGGCCCTTGGCCCTGAGTTGCTCGGCGAACCTGGCGTTCGCGTCCGGCCGGGCCACGTCCAGGTTGCTCTCCAGGTAATCGTAGCCAGTGTCCCGCAGGGCGGAGATGACCTCCTCGATGTCGAGGCCCTTGTGGTCGCGTTGGGCATACTGGCCCCAGCCATAGATGTTGGAGCCGACAAGCGTCTTGCCGCCGGCAGCGAAGGCAACTTCACCGGCGCCGCCGGGCAATGCCGCCCCAGCCGCCCCGGCCGCCGCGAGCGCGCCCAGAGAGCGGAGAAAATCACGCCGAGTTTGGGTTGCTTCCTGAGTCGAGGACAGAAGGCTTCTCATGTGCATGCGGCTATTTAGGATGGACCTTGCGGCCGACGCGAGCAAAAAATGGGGGGCCGGGTAAGGCTGAAGGCTGAAGGCTGAAGGCTAAAGGCTAAAGTGCAGAGGCCAAAGATGCATGGCGCAGCCCACACTGTACGTGGGAGCGCCACGGGGTGAGGGGCCTCTGCTTCTCCGTTTCCTCCGGTTCCTTCTGTTGGTTTCCTTCTGTTCCTCTCTTGCTTTTTCCTTGCGCCGCAAAGGCGCTGCAGCATGATGGCGCACGCGATATGAACCCTCAATTCTGGACCGTTGCGTCTGGGGTCCTGATGGCCCTGTGTTCGGCCTCCCGCGCAGCCGACACTCCGCCCGCCGCCTCATGGAGGCCGGGCGCGCCCATCGTCACCTATTGGGCCGGGCCGCCCATGACCGAGTCCAGCGCGCGCCAGATGGCCGAGGGCGGGTGGAACCTGGTCTGGTGCGCAGAAAAGGACCTCGACCTGGTCGGCAGACACGGTCTGCGCGCGCAGCTTCAGGATCCGCTCCTGGCGCCGGCCTCCCTCGACGACCCGGCCAAACGGGAGAAGCTCGACGCCCTGGTTGCGCGCGTGCGGGGGCACCCCGCCCTGTATTCCTATTTCATCACCGACGAGCCCAGCGCCGCCAGTTTCCCCGCGCTCGGCAAACTGGTGGCCTACCTTCGCCAGCGCGACCCGGCGCACCTGGCCTACATCAACTTGTTCCCCACCTACGCCTCGAACGAACAACTCGGCAACCAGGGCGACACCCTCACCGCCTACCGGGCGCACCTGCGCCAGTTCATCGAGACCGTCAAGCCGGGTCTCATTAGCTACGACCATTACCAGTTCACCGCCAACGGAGATTCGGCCCAGTACTTCCTCAACCTGGCCCTCATCCGCCGCGCCGCCCAGGAGGCCGGGTTGCCCTTCCTCAATATCGTGCAGGCTGCCTCCTGGACCCCTTCGATCCGCGTGCCCAACCCCCAGGAGATGCGTTACCTGGTCTATACCACCCTGGCCTATGGCGCCCAGGGCATCTCCTATTATGTCTATTGTTGCCCCGGCCACAGCGGTGGCATCGCCAATGCCGACGGCACGCCGACGCCGCTTTACGGGCCGCTCAAGGTCCTGAACCGGGAATTCGCGGCGGTGGCGCAACAGGTGCAGTCGCTCCAATCGCTGGGCGTCTATCACGCCGGCATGTCGCCCCCGGGCGCAGAGTCCTTGCCCAAAGATGCCGCCTTCGCTCTGGATCCCCCTCCCCCACCAATGGATTACAAACCCCCGCAGCCCGTCAAGGGCATCTTGCTGGGATATTTCGGGCCTCCGGCCAACCCCGGCAGCGCCCCGCAGCCGACGCACGTCCTGGTGGTGAACCTCGACTATGCCTCCGAGGCGGTCACGGCAATTCGCGGCCCCGCCCCGCTCGAACTCTTCGATGCCGCCACCGGCCAATGGTCGCGCGCCGGAGGGCCGCGCGTCGAACTTCGCCTGCCGCCGGGAGGGGGAAAACTGGTGCGAGTTGCGTCCCCGTGAAACCCTCTCTTTTCTCCGTCAGCTACGCCGGGCTGTGGGGCCAAAGCGCATTGGACCTCGCCTCCTTCATCGAGCGGGCCAAGGCGCTGGGTTATCAAGGGGTGATGCTGATGGGCAAACGGCCTCACGCCTCGGCCCTGGACCTGGACCCCGCGCGCCGGCAGGAACTGCGCGACCGGTTGCGCGGGGCGGGATTGGAAGTTGCCTGCGTCGCCGGCTATACCAGTTTCACCGCCGGCCTCGAGTGCCCGAGGTGCCGCTGGTCGAGATGCAGGTGGCGTATGTCCGGGAACTGGCCCGGCTGGCCTCGGACCTGGACTGCGGCCTGGTCCGCGTCTTCACCGGCTACGAATCGGATCGACACTCGCCGGCGCTCCTGTGGAACCGCTGCGTCGAGGCCCTGCGCTGGTGCGCGGACGCCGCCCAGCCGTTTGGCGTGACCTTGGGCATCCAAAACCACCACGATATCGGGCTGCACACCGATGCGCTGCTGGAATTGCTGCGGGACATAGCCCGGCCCAATGTGAAACTGATGTTCGATGCCTGGTCGCCCGCCCTGCGCGGCGAGGACCTCTATGCGGCCGCAAAGAAGGCGGCCCCGTTCACCGTGGCCACCACCTGCGCCGATTATCTGCGTCTTCCCCGCTTTGGCTACGTCCCCGACTGCGTCAATTACCGCCCCCTGCAGCCCGACTTGGTCCGCGCCGTTCCCATGGGCGAGGGGTTCATCGACTACCCCTCCTTCCTCCGCGGCCTGCGCGACGGCGCCTTCGACGGCTGGCTCAACTACGAGATGTGCTCGCCCTTGCGCGGCGGCGGCGCTGAACAAAACCTCGATGCCTGCGCTCGCGGCTTCCTCCACTACCTCCGCAAACTGGGGTACCTGAGATCGTGACCTTCTGAGCACCTCGGCAACTGGCCTGCGGAGAAAAGGGCAACAGAGTCAGGCCGCCCAACCCTTGTCCTCAACGAGGTGCGCGAGTTGGATCGGCAGCAGCGCCTGCGCCAAGGCGGTCGAATCAACCGCAATCCGGAGCTGAAACGCGCCTACGCCCCGCTGGGCTTGTCATGAAGCGATTTGAGCCAGGTCTCAAGGTCTCGGAGATCCGAGGTCTTCTCTCTGATTTCATCCTCCCATTCTCGCCATTCCTTCTTCACGAAATCTGCGAGGGGACCTGGACGCTCTCGCCACATGTGCGCAGGGATCGCTTCTTGATAATTGATGCCGTGTTTTATCGCGGCTTGGAGCCCCAGATCGTGATTTGAGTTCGTGCGTATCCGGTGTGCCCAGCGCAAGAGCAGTTGCTCGGAGCCTCGGTCCTGTCAGTTTCATGAGGTGTTCACGCAAGATTGCGATAGAAAGACGCAGGTGTTTGAGGTCCTGCCGGTCCCCTGCGCCTTGAGGCATGGTGGCCAGGTTCACCGTCTTGCTCTCCACACAATGCAGCGGGTGCAGGACCTTAAGCGGTATTGCCGCAAAAGTGACGGTTCGGGCGAGTTCGGTCACCTCGGCGGGGGACAGCCCGTTGGGGCTGTGCAGAAAATCTATTTCAAAATCCGAGCCCCTCAACTTTTGTGACGATTTTTCCGGAGTTCACCGTGTTTTCGGAAGGGAGCGGGAAAAACGGGGCCGCGTCGAGCGCCCGGCAGCACTTCAAAACGTCGGCTCGGTTTCCCAAAACGTCCAGATCGAAGCTGGTGTAGGGGCGAAGCTCTGTCCAAGGGGGCGATTCCTTGTGGTAGCGTTCTGCCAAAAGATTAACGGCTTGTCCCCCGATGATCACAGCGCCTGTCTGCGCGATGGCCTCGAGGATGGGCCTGATCTCATGAGGGCTTACTCGCCTCTTCATTCTGTGGGCATTGGCTCTTCCTTGTCGGAAAACACCAATTGAGACGCAGGCGGCAGTGCCCGGTTCCTTTCCTGAACCCCCTCTGCATTTCCACGCGCGGCTTCTGCCGCATCAGCGCGCCTTCGCTCTGCTTTGAGCTGGCCCCGCTGTTTGGGGCTGTAAAGCCGTATTCGTTTTTTTTGTGCTTCGTCGAGCATGCACTGAAATTCTATTATGACTAAGCCTACCCTTTGCCCTCCGATTTCTCAATGGTTTTTTAGCCCCCCGCCGCCGGTGGCCGGACCGGAGTGCGCCCGTCCCCGGGCGCAGCGACGTCCCGAGCCAGGGGAGCGGTCAAACACCCTGGCGCGCGTGACCGCTCCGTCGCTGCTGCGCCCGGGGACGGGCGCACTCCGGGACCAGTCTCAGGAGGCGCCCATTCGGGTGGAGAGTCGGTTGCCGCGCTTGTCGTTTGGAGGGCGCTCGCGTATGGTTTCACGATGAGCACGCTCGCCGAAATCGAAGCTGCGGCAGACGCCCTGACGCCGGAGCAGAAGCAGGAACTCTTGTTGTTCCTGGCGGCCCGTCTGCGGGCGCAAGGCGCCAAGCTGCCTGAGCCGCGCCAATTCGCCCGCGAACAAATCGCCGGTTGGATTGCGCGCGATGAGGCGGATATGCAGCGGTTCCCTGAGGGCACTGGACGAGCGTGACTTTGGAGGCTTCATGGAAAAGCCGTTCTACGGGCTGCGTGTGCTCAGGCCGGGCGTTTTCCTTCAACGAGAGAGGGTGGCCGGCCGCCTCCAATAAGTTGAGGGTCGAGATCTGCATTATCAGGCGGGATCGGCTTGCGCTTGCTCGAATCCCCTGTGCGCTTCGCCATCAGAGCATCTTCGGTCCACACCAGCCCTTTCAGGCCCTCTGCGCCTTTCGACACGCCTCAGCTCAGCCAGCCTTTCCAGGAACCGCTCCCGGTCCCGGTCATCGCCGAGGATCGGCTCCTGCCGGTCACCCCGGTTCATGACGTGGAACGTCGCCCCAGGGTATTGGATGCGCAATTTTCGAGCCCTGCCTCCCGCGTGACCACTAGCCGCGCTCGGCGTTCGACCAGATGTCACATTGTCATTGACCGCTTTACGGTCGGCTTCCGCCAACCAAAGAGATCTGCCAGCCAGCCAGCCAGCGGCTTCCATCGTAAAAGGTCTGCCTTTCTCCCCAAGTGGTGCCTCGATTCTGCTTGCGTTGACCACGAAACTTGTCGAATGTCCCATCGGCATGAAGATGATTGAGGCGGTCGCCGATCTGGCGGACCGAGTGCATGACCAGCGCCAGGTCCAGCACATCGAGCCGGCCACGATGGCATGCCGGAACGATGAAACGAAAACGCACTGCACCAACGCATAGTCACGAATCCTGGACGACCTGTCGGGTCCCGGAGCTTCTCCTCTACTCGGGCTCTCTTTGAGCCAAGCACCAGGCGGGCTCGTCCCGATTACCGGAAGGAGCATGGTGACGAACGAATAACCGGTAGAAATCCTGGGATTACATTCAATGGAGAGGATCTAGAAATGCCCGCGCTCAAGGTCAGATCCGTCGATTCATTGGGAGCGTACATCTCCCTCGTAGAGAGGCTGCGCTCCAACCGCAACAAATACTTTAGGTATCGGGGCTGCGGGAAGGCTGCGCACGCCTTAAGGCCGTCGCTGTACAGGCACAAACAACATCAGACAATAGATGAAATCCTCGTACTCGAAAAAGAATTGCTTGCCCGTTTTCGTCAACGAAGCATTCCGTTTCATTCGCGCCCCCTGACCGACGAGTGGGATTGGCTCTTCCTTATGCAGCACTATGGAGTTCCGACAAGACTTCTCGATTCGTCTGAGAGTCCATTGATCGCGTTGTTTTTTGCAGTGACATTAGCGTCTCACAAAATCGGCAGGACCGGTCGGCCCACCTTTAGCGGCGATGCGTCTATCTGGCTGTTGGATCCCGAGCAATGGAACAAACATTCGGTCAACCTGAAGAGCTTTCCTGGGTCGGTGCTTACGACAGATGACCCGAATGCCACTGGATACAAGCCAGTTGCGAACGTGATCACGATGAAGCCGTCTCCCATCGCGCTATACGGGTCGCATAACAGCCAACGAATAGTTGCGCAGCGAGGTGTATTCGTGTGTTTCGGGAAGGATACGCGACCTATGGAACTGGCGTACGATTCAGAGGGGTTTCCTACCGATTGTCTCATGAAGTTGCTGCTGAGGAAGAGGCAGACTACCGCACTTCTATGAGGCACTCCGGCGCCAAGGGATCACCGACTCTGTAGTCTTCCCCGAGCTGGACGGTCTCGCCCGCGAAATCAAGCGGGAGTTTTCATTCCAGGTGTAATCATGTTTCAAATTCTAAAACTAGAGCCGAAACCTGTGATATGGTGGGTATCCCAACGCACCAAAATCGACATGCAACCGGAGTACCAAAGAGAGGGGCGGCTCTGGTCACGAGCGGACAAGGCATTCCTGATTGATTCGATCCTCAACGGCTATGACATACCAAAGATTTACATGGCCGACTTCACCGTCGGCATTGTTAAGCTCAACAGAAAAGGTCTTCCGTATGCCATTATTGATGGGAAGCAACGCCTGGAGGCGATCTTTGATTTTTACACTGGTGATCTCGTTCTCGACGATGAGTTCCTGTTCCAACAGAATGGCAAGCTAAAGCTTGCCGGGCTTGGTTATCCGGATTTGACCAAGCTCTATCCCGAAGTCGCGGACATTTTCAACACTTGGCCCCTCTCTGTAGTTCACGTAGTAACTGACGAACAAGAAAAGATTGATGAGCTGTTTGTTAGACTCAATCGGAGCAAGCCGCTTACTGGAGCCGAGATTCGAAATGCGATGGCAGGACCGGTGACTGAGATTAACCGACTCCTTATCCGTCACGAGCTCTTTAAATCTTGCATTTCATTCCCGACGAAGCGCGCGCAAGACAAGAATGCTGCTACTAAGCTTCTTATTTTTGAATATTACGGCAAACCGGTCGAGACAAAGAAAGCACATTTGACCAAATTCACGAAGGAGGCAAAGAAGCAGCCGAGAGAAAAGATTGAGCTGCCCAGCCGGAGGGTCATTGATACGCTAGATCGCATGTCCGAGATTTTTTTGCCGCGCGATCCATTGCTTCGGTCTGCGGGTGTATTTCCAGTTTACTATTGGTTCGTCCGTCAAAATGACAGTAAGCAGGACCAGTACGTCAGGGAGTTCTTGAACGCCTTCGAGAAATCGAGGAAGGAAAACCGCGAGGCGGCGGGCAACCCCGCGACGGCGGCAGATGCTGACAGCGAATTGTTAACCTTCGACAGATTCAACCGGAGCACGGACGACGAGCGCAGCCATGTGGCGCGACATGCAGTGCTTGTAAAGCGATTCAGGGAGTATTTGGCGAAGCTCAACAAACAGAACGTATGTAGCTAGCTAGAGCCGGTTCCAAAAGGGTAACTATTCAGGTGCAGACAGAATCATGGCAGGACAGAATCATGAGGGAATGAACAGCGAACTTAGGTCTGGTTCATGGCCTCTTTCTTATGATTCTGTCCTGCCATGATTCTGTCATCTGCGTGAACAGTCACCCAAAATAGAACCGCCCGCAAGAACGCCACCTTGTTGTCGCCATCGGGGCAACATGACCGGCTGATCCTGGGCAACGACGGCAAAAACGCAAAGGGGTCACCCATGAGATTGTCATACATGTAGCTCGGCCTACCCGGCTGGGCCGGCTGAGGCCTCTTCGACCCGGCGGCTGAACAGCCATGCCCAGTACCCGCGCGTGCGCATGCGCAGCCGCTCGGCAATGCACGCCAACGGGCCTCGTCCTCTGCGAGCGCATCTCCGGCGCCAGCGCCACCTTGCTCGAATCTCCTGTGCGCTTTGCCCTCAGAACGTCTTCGGTCCACCCCAGCCGTTTCAGGCCCTCTGCCACCAATTCACTGCGGCCAGCGGCATTGTCTTTATGGCATTTTTCCAAACGCCCCGGTCTCAGAAAGGGCCCGACATTTGGAGGCGCGCCCGGTTTAGCTCTTGGACTGCTTGCGTTGAGTCCGTTTCGCGCCGCTTCCGGCATCCTGACGGTTCACCAACTGGGCCAAGAGAAGATCGCGGGTTGCTTCGCTGATGAGGCCACAGTTCTCCAGATGGTGCGCCAGCGCGTCTGTGCTCACGTGGAGGCGTTTTGCCAACGCCAGCAAGCCGTCAAAGTCAAGCTCGCTTCCATCCTGCAATCCTCTCTTGAGCAGTTCGGACGGCATCAAGAGGGCGGCGGCGAACGCGTTGGCGCGCTGTTCAAGCTCACGCGGAGCCCACGGGCCAGAGATGAGGGCCAGGTTGCGCCCGTGAGCACGGTCGTGCAACAGATGGCAAAGCTCATGGGCAAGCATGAAGCGTTTGCCTGATGGAAACTCACAACGAGGATTGCGCCGGTTGATGAAAATGTGCGGCGCCCCTGGCTCTGGTTGGACAGCCAAACCCGCTGTGGCAGCATCTTGCAGTTCGATATCCCCAAATACTACCCCGAGCCTTTCCAGATGCTCTTCGATGTCCACGGCGCCATCGCGCAGGTGGCGGATGCGGGCCTTAGCTCTCCACTCCTGCGCAAGGCGATAACCATCCGTCCAAGGAGATTCACCAACGCGCAGCGGTTGGGGCTCGCCAGCCAAGCCAGTCCAGGCTGCAGACGGCTTGCTGCCGTATGACCTCACCAGATGGGTCGCAATCTCGAAGACATCCTCCTCCGTAAGGGCAGGCGAAGCCGATCCAAACATGACAGCAGCTTCGCAACTGCCGGCAAC
Source organism: uncultured bacterium (assembly GCA_963749495.1). Taxonomy (GTDB): domain Bacteria; phylum Verrucomicrobiota; class Verrucomicrobiia; order Limisphaerales; family UBA8199; genus CAVQND01. Next base: position 74,621 of record CAVVMW010000004.1, on the reverse strand, counting down.
ATAGAGTGGGCTGGTTTCATCGGGCTCGAACCACGCCTTTATCGAGTCCTTGAACGCGGAGCAATGATCCTCAAGCGTCTCGCGCAGATGTTGCCACCGCGGGAGCCAAGCCCTCGGGGAGGAACCCAAACCGGCCAGCAGCGCCGTCCGAGTCTGTTGGCGGCCAGCATCCGCGAGGGCGCCGACGTGCTGCCGAAACGTGAGGAAACGAGTTGATTGCGGGTGCTCTTCGGCCAGTGCGTCAGCCGCGCTGCGCAGCAAGTCATAGAGCGGATCTGCCACCTTCTCAGGTGAAACGCGAGCCGTTCCTGAGCCGTGCAGGAAGCGAAAGCCATCAGGTGCGCCGGGTTGGGGACTCTCCCCCCAGGAGAGTTCCACTTCATCTCGCCAGCGGCGAATGACGACATCCGGAAAGAGGCCGCCAGACCGGGAGACGCGCAAGCAGTGGTGAGAAGTCCAAAGAGTGTGGGCCTCGTCGGCGGTCGTATCCCACCCGTCAGGCCGCTCAAATCGTTCAGGCCGATTTGTCTCAGACAGGGACTGCCAGGCGGTCTGACCTGAATTTGACACGGGTGGTCGCTGCTCGTGCAACAGCAGGTCCCACGATTCGACCAGCCACTCCAGGGTGGGGAGCAGATACCACTCCACGGCCTTGCGGACTTCGCTGCGATCCACATGTTCACAAAGGTTGCGGCCGCCAACCCAGATTTGCAGGCGCCCCCATGAAAGATCCTCTTCGGGGGTTGCAAACCCCGGATCCAAATTCGGAATGAACTCCGTCCGAACGGCGAACTGGTTTGGGTCACCCGCCTCCAAGGCGGGGCGTTGGTGGAGCTTGAGGCTCATCGAATGTCCTCCCAATAAACAGGATCCATAACTCCACAATGTGTAGCATAAATGCCACCATTTCAGCCAAATAAATCTTTGTGGGAGCACACCCGCTCCCGCGCCGGTGCGCAGAAGCCTCGAAAAGGGGTCGATGCGGCGTTGCGGGGGCGGTGCCCGGAGAAGCGCCCAAAGGGGGCTATGGCGAGCGCCGTTGACGGAGCCGTAGCGCAGGTTTCCAAACCTGCTGTATCGCCGACTTCCAGTCAGCAGTGCGTCGGCATGTCGAGCGCCCCCGGTTTGCGGACGGCCTGCGGGTTAGGAAACCCGCGACACAGTCCCGATTCGGAATCGGGCCGCTACGCTGGGGCCCCTGGCTCACAGGGGCACCGAGCGACTTTGTCAATGGCCCTGGGGTTTTCACAAATTGGCGTGACGCGCGGCTGGGCTTTTTCGTAGGCTCGGCATCCTGATGGACCGTAACGTGTTGGACAGTTGGTGCGAGCGCGGGATACTGGGGTTGGCGCTGGGGATTCTGGTTTCGATGCCGCTGGCCTTTGGGGGCAGGCCGCAGGTGGCGGCGGGGAGCATCCTGGATTTTTGGCTGTTGGACCCATTCGTGCTGGCGCAGTGGCTGATGGTGCCGTTGCTGGGGCTGTGGGCGGTCCGGCTTTGGGTCAATCCCAAGCTGCGGCTGTTGTGGCCGCCAATTTGCTGGGCGGTGGCGGCCTTCGCGGCCTACGCCGTCGGCCGCTACGTGGCGGCGGACATCGAATATGTCGCCCGGCAGGAGTTGCTGCGCATACTGGTCTATGCCTTTCTGTTTCTTGCCATCGTGAACAACCTGCACCGGCAGGAGGCCGTGCACGTATTGACGCTGAGCCTGGTTGTGGTGGCGATGCTCGAGTCGTTTTATGCGGCCTACCAGTTCCTGGCGGGCTCGAACCGGGTTTGGCACACCGTGGCGCCGTTCCCCCACCGTGGCTCGGGCACCTACATTTGCCCCAACCACCTGGCGGGGTTTCTGGAGATGCTCCTGCCGCTGGGCATGGCCCTGGCCCTGGTCAGCCGGTTCAAACCGCTGGTCAAGGTGTTGCTGGGCTACGCCTCGCTGGCCATCCTCGCGGGCATCGCCTTCACGGTCTCGCGCGGAGGCTGGATCTCGACGGTGGCCGCGTTGCTCTTGTTCTTTGGCATCCTGCTCATGCACCGGGCGTACCGGCTGCCCTCGCTGGTGCTGCTGGTCCTGCTGCTGGGCAGCGGCGTCTATCTGGTCCCCAAGAGCGAGGTCTTCAAGACCCGCGCCCGGCAGCTCTATGCCGACAACCTGCAACAAACGCAACAGCAGGGACGCCTGGCCCTGTGGCAGCCCGCCCTGCGGATCTGGCAGGACCATTTCTGGTTCGGCGCGGGGCCGGCCCACTTCGATTACCGCTTCCGTCAGTACCGGCCCATCCAGGCGCAGACGATGGCCGACCGGGCGCACAACGATTATCTCAACGCCCTGGCCGATTGGGGCCTGGTGGGCGCGGCCATCATCGCCTCGGCGTGGGGCCTGCTCTTCGCGGGTGTCCGCAAGACCTGGAGCTATGTGCGCGGTTCGCAGCGGGATTTGGGCGGCAAGCAAACCAGCAACAAATTCGCCTTCGTGCTGGGCGCCACCCTCGGCCTGGTAGCCATCCTCTGCCACTCGGCGGTCGATTTCAACATGTGCATCCCCGCCAATGCCCTGCTGGCTGTCACCCTCATGGCCTTGCTCAGCAGCCACCTTCGCTTTGCCACGGACAATTACTGGTTCAGCGCCCGCGCGTGGACCAAAGTCCTGGGCACTCTTGTGCTCGTGGCCGGGCTGGGTTACCTGGGCGTGGAGGCCCGGCGCCATACCGCCGAGAACCTCTGGCTGGCCCGCGCCGCCCGCGCCGATAACTTCTCGCTCGCCAAGGCCGCGGTTCTCCAGAAGGCCGCTGCCATCGAACCGATGAATGCCGCCACGGCTTGCGCCATCGGCGACTGCCTCCGCCTCCAAAGCGCCGAGGGCGCCCCGGCCGACAAGGACGCCCCGGGTTACGAGCAATTGACCGCCGACGCCCTGCAATGGTATGCGCGCGCCGTGAAACTCAACCCCTGGGACGCCGCCCCCTGTCTGTGGTGCGGTTGGTGCCTGGACTGGCTCGACAGGCCGGGCGAATCGGAACCTTATTTCGACAAGGCCGATCAACTCGACCCCAACAGCTATTATACGATGGCCTACATCGGCCTGCATTACCTCAAAACCGGCAACTACGTCGCCGCCAGGTCGTGGCTCGAGCGTTCCGACAACCTCCAGAGGAACGTCGTGGCCGACAGGTGGGATCTCATCGATACCGGTTATTTGCTCCAACTCATCAATCGCAACCTCATGGCGGCCGTCACCAACTCTGCCCGCGCCACGCTTTATCTGCCCGGCCCGGGGGACAAACGGTAACCTGCTCCGTTGGGAGACCCTTGTCGCAGCCTTTGTCGCCACCTTTGTCGAAAACTCGGCAGCCCGCGGTGAGGTCGGAAGCTGAAGCTCAAGGCTGTTCGATCACATCGGCGAGCGTAACACGCAGCTCGACAAGGCGCTTCTCCTGGGCGTCGCTGAAGTGGCCGATGCGTTGGGCGTAGGTGTCCATCCACGTGGCCAGGCGCGCCAGGCTGTCCGGGTCAAGGGCCGCGTTGTAGTGCGGCGCTTGGGCGGTGAGCAGGGCCCAGAGGCGGCTGTTGGCGCAAACGCCCGTGCCCGGGACGGAGCGGTCCCGCTCGAAGGCCAGTTGCTTGAGGTCGCCGCCGCCGAAGGCCAGGAGGGCCTCGTATGAGGAGCCAGGGGTGAGATCGGGCTTTGCGGCCTTGGGGTCGGCGCTATTGGGGCTGTGGCAGCGGACACAGAACCGGTCGAGCACGGGCTGGACGAGTTGGTCGTAACGGAGGGGCCAGGAACCTCCGGGGCCGCGCGCAATTCGAGACGGAGGCCGTTGCACGGCCAGGAGGGGGCGTGCCGCGAGCGGGGTGGTCTCGCGCGATTCATGGCAGCCGATGCAGGCAAAGTCCTGGCCGGGCTGGAGGTAGGTGAGCGAGCGCATGGTCTGCACCGCCACGCCCTGGGCGTCGAGGGCCTGGAAGAACACCGGGATGCCCGAGGGCGCCCGAAAATAGGCGGAGCCATCCGACTCGACCGGCACCGTGCCGAGGACGAATTTGCCCGGGTCTTCGGCCGAGACGCCGAGGACCGGGCTGTTCATGTAGGGCTGTTCCTTGGGCGGGACGGCGACAATGCGCAGCCGCTTGACGGTCCCACGCGCAATGCCGGCCAAGCCCTGGCCGACATCCTGCACGAGGAAGCGGCCCTCCTGCGGGCCGTCCCACAGGACCAGGCTCGCCTGGGCGGGCGGTTTGGCGCGCGGCGCCACGGGCATGGGGTACATGCTCGAGAGGGCCCGGTCGCGGTAGAGCAACTCCTGGTTGCCGAAGGCATCGTAGAGGTAAAGGCCCATGGCGTTGACCGGGTTGGTGGCCTCGTCGTCGACGCGGCAATGGGGCGGCAGCTTGCGGTCCGACCAACTGACCAGGAAATACTCCTCGGAGAGCGGCCATGGATTGGCGTAATAGTGCTCGGGCCAGCCCTCGGTCTCGGGGAAACAGACCTCGGGCGTCAGGCGCGTGAGCGGCGCCGCGCCCTCGGTCCCGCGGGCGCGGTCCAGGAGGCAAAGCGAACCGCCGGTGATGGAATGGTGCGCGCCGGCGGTGATGACCAATTTCGAGGAGCCGGGGATGGACCGCGCCTCGCACTTGACCTGGGGCCGGGCGGTGTAGTTGCCATAGACAAGCTGCGGGTTGGTGCCGTCCTGGTTGGCCGACCAGAGGCTGAAGAAGTTGCCGTTGAAGCGGTCGATGTAATCCCAGCGGGTATAGAGGATGCGCCCGTCGGCCGCAACGGAGGGGGTCCATTCGAAATTCTCGAAGGCGGAGAAGGGCCGGAGGTTGCGCCCATCGGCATCCATGACGTGGAGCGTGAAGACGGGGACCGGGCGGTGGCTGTCCCCGCCGCAACGCACGAAGCTGTCGGGCAGGTCGGCCAGGCGTGTGGCATCGGAGAAGGCGCGCGTCGTTTGCAGGGCCAGGCCCTTGCGCGTGGAAAGAAAGAGGATGTCGCCACTGGGCAGGTAACGGCCGTCAAAGTCGTCGTAGCGCCCCCGCGTGAGCCGGCGCCGCCCGGTGCCGTCGAGGTTCATCTCGTAGAGATTGTAGAAGCAGTCGGCGGGCAGCTTCTCTTTGTTCACCTTCTCCATGTCTGGCACCTGGGCAAAAAAGGTGCAGTAGGCGAAGAGCACCTTGCGGCCGTCATAGGAAAGCTCCGGTCCGATGAAGCTGCCGGGAGGCAGGTCCGCGGTGAGGCATCGGACTCGCGGCGCGCCCCTCTTGAAGGCCTCCAGCAGATAGACGCCGCCGCCCGGGCGCGACCACCAGCCATAGTGCTGGTCGGACATGTGGGGGAACATGGTGGGCGCGCGTTGGACGAAGAGGAGGGTGTCGAAGTTCAGGAGGGGATTGCGCAAGGCCATGGCGCGCACCGCCCAATGGGCGCGGAGATAGAGTTGGCGCCGGACCTGGCCGGGGGCATTGGCCGGGAGTTGGCTGGCCTGGCGCTGCAGTTCCCGGAGCAGGATGGCCTCATCCTGAACGTCCGCCCCGAGGCGGCGCTGGCTCTCCGCCAGCTTTAGACCGCGCTCGATAACGCGCTCCAAGGGATAAGCGGCCGAGGCGCTCGGGACGCCCCTCCGGTGGGCCCGGGACCATTGGCTGGTGCTGCTTTGGGTGGCGGGCTTGCCCAAGGCCATGTTCTGCTCCGCGCCAACGGCGTACACCTCGACTTCGTCCAGGTGAAAATAGTTGTGGCCCTCCAGGGCCAGGCGCACAAACCGGGCGCTCGCACCGCCCAGCTTCACGACCAGCGGCTTGCCGTCCGTATAACCGTAAAACGTCGTGCCATTGTGCTGATAGACGCGGCGGAAGGTCCGCCCGTCCTCCGAGACCAGCACCAGGATGCGCGAATTCCGCTCGGCGGTGGCGTTGCAACGGTTGTAAATGACCACGCGCTCAATGCGGAGCGGCGCCTGCAGGTTGACCTGCCACCAGGGATTGTCCTGGGCCTCGGTGTGAAATCCCCACTGGCCGTCCTTGATGCCGTTGCAACCGCCGATGGCATCGTCCTCGGGGCTGACCCTGCCCACTGTGGCCGCCGGCAAAACCCGCTTGGCATCCTGGAGCAGCCAATCCGCCTCGACCCTCTCCCGCCACTCCTGCGCCGTTATGGTCTTTGTCTCGGCAGCGCCCACAATGGCGGCGGCCAGGGAGAGCCAGGCGAGGACGCCGAAGGTTTGAGAGCGCGGACGATTCATCGCACCAATTGGATGTTCTCATGACGGCTCACGCCGCCTGCGCTCTGCGGTCGTTTTGAATTACGATGGTTGGATCGGGGTTGGTTGCCGGGACCGTCAGGCCTTGCTCACGCAGCGTCTGCACGTGGTCGGCTATGCCCCAGCGGGCCTGGTAAAGACAGTCTTCGATCGAGTGACCGACCCCGGTGAACCCCTCGAGGTCGGGCGAATAAAAACCGAAGAAGTCGGCGTCTTCCGTCGCTTCAATCACCAGGGAGTATGGCAGCGTGATCATGGTGTCTCCTTTCCCTTCGGCCCCGCGGCTTTGAGGATTGCGTGACAGGTCCCGCTCGGCACTTCCTTTGCACCGTGGAAATCTACGCGGATCAGGTGCGAATGGCCAGTCTTGGTATAGTAGCGGACGGAGCCTTTCTGCTTCACGACGCGGAACCCCTCCTCCTCTAGCCGGCGGACGAGTTCGCTGAATTTCATCGGCGCAGAGCATAGCAGGGTCGCAGAAGCCTGCGCAAGCCGCTGCGCGCGCCCCCTATTGAGCCAGGCAGGGCCATTGACATTCTCGGTCGGCGCGCCTGTGCGCAGGGGCGCCAGCGTAGCGCAGGTTTCCAAACCTGCTGTATCGCGGGTTTCCAAACCCGCAGGCCGTCCCCAAACCGAGGTTGCTCGACATGCCGACGCCCTGCCGATTGGAAATCGGCGATACAGCAGGTTTGGAAACCTGCGCTACGACTTTGTCAACGGCCCTATTGAGCCAGGTCCCTCGCCGCGGGCCGCCGGGGAAATGCACGCTTGCCCGGGTGAGGCTGGTCCCCCACCAACGCCAAACTATGATTGCCCCGCGCGGCAATGGCCACAACGTTGCCCAGCCCGGGGGGAATATCGCACTGGCCCGCTGAGTCCAACCCCCAAGCCACCACCGTGCCGTCGCTCCTCACCGCCAGGCAATGGTAGTCGCCTGTGGCTATCGCAACCACATTTGCCAGCCCGGCCGGCGAACTGCCCCGGATGAGCCCGTAGCCGCCCCAGAAGACCACCGTCCCATCGTCCCTCAAGGCCAGGCTGTGGTAGCCTCCGGCGGCAATGGCGACGACGTGGTTCAAGCCCTCCGGCACGTCTATTTGGCCCATCCGGTTGTTGCCCCAGGCGACGACCGTGCCATCCTCCAAGAGCGCCAGGCTGTGGAACATGCCCCCGGCGACGGCTGCCGCGCCTTTGAGCCCGGCCGGGACATCGCACTGGCCATAATCGTCCGAGCCCCAGGCGACGACCGTGCCGTCGCGCCGAAGCGCCAGGCTGTGGATGGCACCGGCAGCCACTGCGGCCACGTTGCTCAGTCCGGCGGGAACCTCACACTGTCCACGGTCTCCATATTGCCCGCCCGAGGGCCCCCAGGCGGCCACAGTCCCATCGCGCAGCAGCGCCAGGCTGTGCACATTGCCGGCGGCGATGTCCACTACGCCAACCCGGCCCAGTTGCTCCGGGACGGTAGTCTGGCCAAAACGGTTGTCGCCCCATGCAAACACCGAGCCGTCACTCTGGAGAAAAAGGCTGTGAAAGTAGCCTGCGGCAATCCCCACCACGCGCGCGCCTGCCTCAAACCGGGGCGCTGCGCTAACCCGGAACCGGAGGTTGCCCCAGGCGACTACCCTCCTGCCCTCTGCTGCAGGACCTGCGCCCGCCAGGCCCTGCACGAGGATCGCCAACAAACCCGACAGCCAGACAACCTGAGTCATCATATTCATATCCAGGATTCGCTTCTGCACGGACCTTCACCAGCGCGGGTATCCTAGCCCAAAACCGGTCCCGCTGCCTAGCCGGGATTGCCCTGAAAAGTATCCAGTGGAAAACCTGGGAGCAAGACATAACAGGTGCGGGCAAAATGTGACAGGAACAGGATTGACATCGTGATGCGTCCTCTGTATGCTTTGATGTATGAGAACAACGGTTAACATCAACGACGAGTTGCTCGCACAGGCCAAAAAGCTGGCTCAAGCCCGGAACTTGTCCCTCGGAGAGGTGATGTCGGAAGGCTTGCGAGCCCTGCTGTTTCCTGCTCTCGATAAAGGCCGGAGAAAGCCAACTCGCTTGGTGACATTCGGTGGGAAGGGACCAGCCCCAGGAGTGGACCTGGATTCGAATGCCGCTTTGCTCGATCTCATGGAGGGTCGATGATCCTGCTGGATGTCAACCTTCTGGTCTATGCCCATCGCAAAGACGCACCCAACCACTCGGCCTATCGGGATTGGCTGGAGCGGCAGTTGGACTCCTTCGAGCCGTGCGGCATGTCCGACTTGGCCTTGGCCGGGTGCCTGCGCGTGATCACCCACCCGAAAGTATTCGTTCCGCCCACCCCAGTAGCGGCGGGAGTGCGTTATATCGAGGACCTCCGGAGCCACCCAAATGTTCGCCTGGTGAGACCCGGCTCCTCCCACTGGAGGATTTTCACCGAGTTGTGCCGCACAGCCGAGGCCAAGGGGAACTCGGTTCCGGACGCCTACCACGCAGCTCTGGCGATCGAATCCGGCTGCGAGTGGCTGACTGCGGATCGCGGTTTCGCCCGGTTTCCGGGGTTGCGTTGGCGCCATCCGCTGGACGGATCGGGCTAAGGAAAGCATGAAGACCTCACCGGTAAAGGGTCTGCTAATGCTCGCGTCGCTCCTCCTCTTCGGGCTGCCCGGTCCCAATCGGGCCGTGGCTGTCGGGTTCGACGAGCCGGAGGACTCGCCGCTCTTTGCCGACTCGGTGCAAAAGGTATTTGTGGAGTGGGCCTCACGGGATCTCGCGAGGCCGGGCCCGGCGGCACCATACCAACAACGCCAGCCGTTCGTTTTACCGGCTCTGGATTCAGAACCTATGAGGCTCGCGGGCGTAGCGCAGCGTAGCGGGGTCAGAACAAAGTTTTTCCTGGCGAACCCATAGCATGGTTCATTTTCTTGGTTGGCAGATTATGGGGCCAACCCATAGCTTGGGGTGGTTCCACGACGGCGCGAACCATGCTATGGCTGACCCCATTCCAATTCCACGCCAATTCGATGACCAACTCGCCCTTCTCGGTGTCCCAGCGCATGCCCAGGGTGACGTAGCGCGGGCCGTGCTTGGCCGAAAGGCGAGCCTCTTGCCTACGGAGAGCCAAGCTGTCCAAGACAGGGGCTCATTTAGCCTGCCTGGAAACGGTGGAAAACGCTCTTTGGTTGTCTGTTTTTGGCGGTTGCGGGTAATATTCTGTAGCCGTGAATAGCAAGCGTGACCAGGAACTGTTGTGCGATTATGCCGAGCGGGGCTCGGAAGAGGCGTTTGCGGAACTGGTGCGGCGATACGCTGATTTTGTCCATTCGGCCGCCCTTCGCATGGTCGGGAACCTGGACCTGGCCCAGGAGGTCACCCAAGCCGTGTTTGTCGCTTTGAGCCAAAATGCGCGTCCACTCTCCCGGCGGGCGGTGCTCTCGGGTTGGCTGCACCGCACGGCTCAAAACCTTGCGGCCAAGACCGTGCGAGCGGAGGTGCGCCGGCGCGCCCGTGAACAGGAAGCCGCAGCCATGAACGAAAACGCCTTTTCGGAAATTGAGCCGGTCTGGGAGCGAATTGCGCCTCATCTGGACGAGGCCCTTGGACAACTGAAGGCCGTGGACCGCGATGTAGTGCTGCTACGCTTCTTCGAGCGGCGTTCAATGCAGGAGATTGGGCGCATCATGGGGCTGAGCGAGGCGGCCGCGCAGAAGCGGGTCATGCGTGGCGTGGAACGGCTCAAGAGCATTTTTGTCGCCCGTGGCATCACCGCCTCTTCTGTCCTCATAGCTTCCGCTATCTCGGCGCATTCGGTTACAGCCGCCCCGGCTGGCCTGGCCGCCTCGCTTGCGGCGACCGCGCTCAGCGGCGGGGCCGCGGGAACGGGGACCATCGTTGCCATTTTGAAATTGACGAGTATGACGAAACTCCAGGTTGCGATTGTCGGGGCCATTGTCGTTGCCAGTGTGGTGACGCCCGTGGTGATTCAACATGAGGCCAATGCCAGGGAGCGGGCCCAACGGGCGGCGCTCCAACGCCAACTGGCCGAGCAAACGGGCGAGCTCGACCGCGTGCGAGCGGAGAACCAGCGACTGGCGAAGCTGACGGAGAACCAGCGACTGGCGAAGCCGAACGTGGATGGCGAAGAACTGGCGAGGCTGCGCGGCCAGCAGTCGGAGTTGCTGCGACTGCGGGGCGAGGTCGGCGTCCTGCGCCAGAAAGACCAGGAACTCCGCGAGCTCAATTCGGACTTCCTGCGAACCGCCATTATAGGCGGGCATCCTGGTGATTCAAACGGGACTGTCCCCGCGACAGTCGTCCAAGAAGCCGTCCAACATACGGCGGCGGAATCCAGGACCCCGTCCAGGCCGATCAACAGGACCTTCGAGGTGGGGCAGCTCCAGGACATGGGCAACGACTCAGTAGAATCAGCCGCCCAGACCGTCTTATGGGCGGTCCTGAACCGGGACAAACAAGCCTTTGACCGCATCCGCTTTGTCGATACGAATGCACCGCCGCTTTCGGACGAGCGTCAGGCCAGCCGGCTCAACGACCCCGCCGCCGAGATGATGGAAGGCGTGCATGATGTGACCCTCCAGTCGTGGAAGCCAGATCCGTGGCGTGATGACGAGGCAACGGTCCGCTTCAAACCTGCGTGGCCAGACGACAGCCAGGCGGTGGACAAGCCGGCCGCAGGCTCGCTGACGCTCCGGCGCGTCGGCGACGCCTGGTATCTGCAGGGCTTCGGTTTCCAGAGCCGCGGCATAAGGCCGGGCACGAAAACTGAGGCGAACACGGGCCTTTCCTATTAGGTAATAACCGATAGAATCTGCTTTTTCGCCGCGCCGCCGGTTTTGAGGCTGCGCGGGTGAGCCCTTTTGCCGGCCCCGTCGAGGCGCTTGGGCTGGTCACGGCTTGAGCTCCCGCACCAATTCGATGCTGTTTGTCTGGTTTCGTGCAGTGTCGATCAGCTCAAGTCTGACCGTCGTGCCAACCCGGTCATGGAGCATTTCACGGCATCGCCGGATGTCCTTGCCGGCAGTCTCGACGCCATCAATTTTGTGGATGACTAGGCCGGAAACGAGCCCGGCTTTCGAGGCTGGTCTGTCGGGGATGACATGAGTAATCGTAAGCTGGTGCTCCTGGATTGCGAGCTGAACGCCGATACCGGCGAAATGCTCCTTCTCGTAAGCCGCCAGGATTTTGGGTGTTGCAAAAGTCTCAATCATAGCCGCTATAAAGATCAGGAACATGCACAAAAGACCGATCTTAAGGCTGTTCTGTAAATCTGTAACAAAGGTCCGCTTGCGCTCGCCTGCAGTCTTCTGGAAAATCCACCTCAAGCCGAGTCTCAACGAAAAGGCGTTCCCCAGGAGGTAAGCGGGGATCTCGACGATGCCGTGCGGAAAAATGGAGAGAAACGAGTAGAGAACTCCTCTGTCCACGAGCAAGCTGCCAAGGATAAATCCCGTTCCAAGGATGTGCAACAGGGGGGCAATAGCAGGGACGAAGCCTCCGCACCAGATGATAAGCAGGGCCGTCAAGTTATTCATAAGGTAGAGGACGAAGGCCGGAAATCCCGTCTCAGGATTTCCATGAAGGTGCTCCACCAGTTGTTCAATCAGGGCCGGTTTTGCAATGCCAAGCACTACTGCTCCAGCGAATCCGAAGCAGAAAAGGCAAAGAGTAAAGGCCAACCATTTTTTCGCACCACGAATCAGGTTCCAGTAAGCTTGAACTGATAGGAATTTGCTTCGTCGCCGTGCCGCCGGTTTTGACTCTACGCGGGTGGGGGAGAATTGGTTTCTGGCCGCGTTCATCACGGGGGGATGATGCAGGAGCGGCACGCGCCCGTCAACCGGCACATTCTGCCGGTTCCTGGGCGGTTTTGGCGGCGGCGGGGTCGGAAGCGGCAGCCAGGGCAGGAACCTGCGCAGAAATGGGCTTGGTTACCCCCGGCCTGGGCGTCGAGGGGCCGTCGCCGGGCAAAGTTGTTCGGTCCCGAGGGCCTTAAGCCAGCGGCGCTCAATCTGTCAGCACGTTCTCGTAATCCGGGGTGGGGTCCACGTCGTCACAGGGTTCGTAGGTGTAAGGCCCTGCGGCGCCCGGCGGGGACAAGCCGGCAGGCCTGCCTGCCGTAGCCTCGGCGCAGGCAGGCGGGTCCTGTCAGGCGCCGAGGTGCCGCAGGATCTTCTCCACCACGCGCGGGTCATCGATCACCGCGATCGCGCACGGGGCTCTGGCAGATGGGGCAGCGCAACGCGTCAACGTGCCACACGCGTAGGATCCGCCTTCGCTGGAGCTACGGCGGGACAAGTCAGGTCGCGCCATTTCTTCGGGAAAGGGGTCAGCCATAACTTTCCATTGACAGCCGCTGGAGCGGTTGGCAGGGTGGTCAACATGCCGGGCCAACTGCGAGTTGAGTATCCGAAAAGGGGTCCCGGGAAACTGGAAACTGGAAGCGCGCGGCGAAAGAATCGCGGCGGAAGGACTTTGCGATCAAACGCAGATCGGGATTCCGGGACTGACTTCACTCGGGAGCGACCCCTTCACTTCACTTCAAAGTAGTCACGATTAGGATGGCTTGAGGCCCTTGGCCGCCCTGGGACGTCTTTGTCCCGAGGGGACATTGTGAGAATAGGCCAACGTTCCAACACCCCTGGCACAACAGGTTTGCCCCGCAGCCGGCGGTGTGCTTGAATGAGGCCATGACAACTGGTTTTCCTTGCCGTGCAGCGCTCCGGGCGCGGCCATTGACAAAGTCGCTCCGTGCGCCGGTGCGCCAGGGGCGCCAGCGTAGCGCAGACTTCCAAGTCTGCCGTGTCGCGGATTTCCAAACCCGCAGGCCGTCCGCAAGCTGGGCGCGCTCGATATGCCGACGCCCTGCCGATTTGGAAATCGGCGATACGGCAGGTTTGGAAACCTGCGCTACAACTTTGTCAACGGCCCCGGCGCTCCGGGCGCGGCTGGCGCTGGTCCTGTGCGGTTTGGTCGCGGCCGGGGCCGGCGTTTGCGCCGGCGAACTGGGCATCTTCGAGCGGGAGCAGGACATCGGCAGCGCCGGCAAAGCCGGCTCGGCCTTGTTTGACCCCGCAGGACGCTCTTGCGTTGTGCGCGGGGGCGGGGAGAACATGTGGTTCACCAACGACGCCTTTCACTTTGTCTGGACGCAGATTGACGGGGATTGCGCGCTGAGCGCCGCCATCGAGTGGCCCGGCACCGGCGGCAACGCCCATCGCAAGGCCTGCCTCATGTTTCGCCAGGGGCTGGAGGCCGATTCGCCTTATGTGGACGTCGCCGTCCATGGAGACGGGTTGGTCTCGCTCCAATACCGCGACGCGCCGGGCGGGATGACGCGCGAGATCCAGGCCAACCCGCTCCTGGGCGCGAGCACCGGAGGGGCCTCGACCGCCGCCGCTGGCTCGGCCGCGTTCCCGGTAGAGGTGGGGCTCCGAAGGCAAGGCGAAGTCTTCTTCCTGACGGCCCCGCCGGCAGACCCGCCCGCTGGCCAAGGTTCACCCGACACGCCTGCCGGCGCGCAGCCCGCCGGCGCCTTCATCCGCCTCAAGCTGGCCGGCCCGCTCTACGCCGGGCTGGCCGTGTGCGCCCACGATAACCGGGTCCTCGAGAGCGCCCGGTTCAGCCGCGTCGCCCTCAGGACGGGCTCCGAGCTGCGCGCGCCAGGCGCGGCGCCGGCACCGGGCAAACCCACCCTCCATTGCACTCTGGAGACAGTCAATATTGCCTCCAAGGACCGCCGGGCCATTTATCACACGCTCGATCTCATCGAGGCCCCGAACTGGACGGGCGACGGGCGGCACTTCCTGTTCAACTCGCGCGGCCGCATCTACCGGCTGGCGGTGACCGGCGGCACGCCGGAGCCGATTGACACGGGATTCGCCACGCGCTGCAACAACGATCATGGCCTCTCCCCGGACGGCCTGCGCCTCGCTGTCAGCGACCAATCGCGCGGCGGCAAGTCGCTGATCTACGTCCTGCCCGCCGCCGGCGGCGTGCCCCGCCTGGTGACAGCCCTCGGGCCGTCCTACTGGCATGGCTGGTCGCCCGACGGCTCGACCCTCACGTATTGCGGCGAGCGTGACGGAGAGTTCGACGTCTATGCCATCTCCGTCGAGGGCGGCCAGGAGCGGCGCCTGACGACCGCCAAGGGCCTGGATGACGGCCCCGAATTCACGCCGGATGGGAAGTTCATCTACTTCAATTCCGAGCGCTCCGGCTCGATGCAGATCTGGCGGATGCAGCCCGACGGCAGCGGCCAGGAGGCCGTGACCTCGGACCCGTTCAACAATTGGTTTGCCCACCCTTCGCCTGACGGCAAATGGCTGGTGTTTCTCACCTACGAGAAGGGAGTGGCAGGGCATCCCGCCAATCAGCCGATCCGGCTGCGGCTGATGCCGGCCGCAGGCGGACCCATCCAGGACCTGGCCCGCCTCTTTGGCGGCCAAGGCACCATCAACGTCCCGTCCTGGTCGCCGGACAGCAAGTCCGTGGCCTTTGTGAGCTACGAAGTGCTGACCGCCGATTAGCCGCCGGACCGTGCCTGCTCCCCCTCTGTAGAACTTTGATGTGATAGCCCAGGCCGACGCGGAGCGGAGGCCTGAGTAAAAGCCAAGCCCAGCGAAAACCTCCCCGGCCTGCTAAGGCCGGGACGTTTTGGGCAGGGATCCAGGCGTTGTCGCGCCCTCCCCATGAACCGACCCCAAGTCCGAAGGTTTTGGACTGCGGCAGTCCTCTGCCGCTTTCGCGCCGGCAGCGAGGGGACACAAAAGCGGCAGAGGACTGCCGCAGTCCAAAACGCTTCGCGGGACGGGAACGCAGTGTCGAGGTTCAGGGGCGCAAAGCGCGAATTCGTTCCGGGAATTCTTACAGGGCGCAGAGATTTATGTGCCCGCAACCTGGGCCTCCGCTCGCAAGCTCAGCCCGGGCTATCACATGGCGGGCCTTCGGCCCTGGGGCGCGTCCCGACACTGCCCCCGGAGCCCGCCCAAGGAGGCGCGGACTCCCGCCTCGCCGCTGCCGGTGGGGGCGGTGTCGGGATGCGCCCGGGAATTTGGGGAGCTGCACCGAGTCATTGATTCCCGGCAGCAACCCGGCTGCACTCGCGCAGATGGGCACGCTTTATTACGGCGACAACCTCGACATCTTACGGCGGCAACCATGTCCTGGAACTGCGGCAGCCCGTCGCCGACGCCGCCGAATTGGCTGCTCACAGCTCAAAAGGAGGAATCCACACAACGTGCAAGACCCCCTTTTCCAGCCCCCCCAACAAAACCCCTGCACCACCATCCTTAATTGAGGTACCACCAACCCCGGATTTGCGAAGCAGGAATGGTTGGTCCCACCGGGCCTTTGCCCCAATAATAGTCGCCGTAGTCCCAGACTCCGCCGGGGCCAATGGGCCCCATGGCAGCCGGCGTGCCGGTTCCACAAGAGTTGGCCGCGCTGAACCAGGCATTGACAATGGAATTGGGCGGCAAGAACACGAAACCCAGCATATTGAGGGCAAAGCCTGCGGGGAATCCGGTGCCGGCATAGGCCAGGGAACTAAAACCAGTGAGGATGTGCAGGCCATTGAAATTGGGGCCCCAGCGGTCCCAGACGTTGCCGGCCGGATCGGAGAATTGCAGGACCTCGCAGGAAAGGAAGCACATCCATTCCTGATCGAGGTCTCCCCAGGCCTGCGGGGCATCGGTGTAATACAAGTTGCCGGTGCTCGTGAAGGTGATGACCTCGGGGTTGCCGTGGCCGATGTAGAGGGTGATGTCCGCGTTATCCACTTGGGCGTTGTCGATCCCGGCTGGCTCCTCGATGAAGTCCTGCCTCCAGGACAAACTACCTGTCCAGAGGAATCGCTGCACGCCGCCGCCAAAGACAGTCATTGCGGAAGTCCAACTCTGGCGATCGTTAGCGCCCAGGCCGGGGTCGTAGGGGCTTTCCGTGCCCCAATCGACCACGCCCACAACTTTCGGGCTGGCCTGCGCTGTCAGGCCCGGCCCGGACATCCGGAGCAGGGGTTGGGCCTGCAACGTTTGGCTGGCCTGGGCCTGCACTCCATTGGCGTCTGTTACAATGACCATTACCGTTTCCGCGACGGTCTGACCGCCATAGCGCAACCGAAAGAACATGGGCTGGGCGACATCCAGGCCGATCAGAACGCTCCTTACCCCGTTTTGCGTCTCCACGGGATTTGTGACCGGGACCCAGTCAGACCCCACGAGGCTGCGGCTGGATTCGAGCCCGAATCCGGCCGAGGGATCGATCCACCAAACCATCACAGTTTGTGGAGAAGCCCGGGTCACGCCTATGGCCGGCGGCTGAATCCGCACCTCGGACGTATAGCTGATCTGACTGCCCGTGTTCGACGAAATGGTCGGCGAAGATCCGCTCCACGAATAAGTGTAAGGGGCACTACCCCCGCTTACCCGGACGCTGGCCACGATCTGCGTGCCTCCCACGACACTGGCCGAAAGAAGCACCGAGGGAACGTAGGTCGGATCATCGGTGGCCGGAATCAAGGGCGCCGTGAGGGTGACCGTGGATAGCCCGCCGGTGATGGGGTTGGTTACCGTGCCCGTCCCGGTGCAGGCGTACCAAGGGATGAGATTCGACACCGTGCCCAAAGAAAGGGGAGGGGCATAATAGATTAGTTGCGGCGTGATCTGGGCGTTCAGGCCGGGGAACAAGTTGGCGACACGACTGCTGGCGAGGCTGGGAGGAATGATGGCCACCGTTGGCCCCTGCGCGTAGCGGCGCGCGGCGTAGTGCAAGCGGGTGACCTGGCCGGTCGGGCCGTAGGCCACCTGCACCTGCGCCCCCGGCCCGATGATCGGGTAGCCGGGGGCGACGGTGCCCGGAGTAGAAAATTGATACTTCACCTGCGTATCCAGGAAGGCGTTGTTCGAGATCACGACATTGTCCGGGTTGCGGTAATAGGCGTTGAGCATGGCGTGGCTGATGAAGGGCGCCCCGAATTGCGGGAATAGATTCGACCTGTCGAAGGCCGCGGAGAGCTTGCTCAAAGCCGTGTTGGAGGCCAGCACCTCCGTTTTGCCCAGCGTGTCGAAATCAATCTTCTCGAACCGAAGCGGGATCCTGGGATAGTCGTTCTTGGTTCCTGCCGTCAGGTTGCTGATAGTCGTGGAGTCGGTGACCGGCAAGACAGGCACCGCCATGAAGTCGGACGTGCTCAGGAAAAAGGCCTCGCCGTTGCTCAAGGAAAGCGACTCCATCGGAATGCCCAGGCTGCTCGAGAGGCTCAGCGCCTGGCTGGCGGTGGCGCCTGATTGAACCACCTGATAGACTGGGGCGCCGTTTTGCGCCCGGGCGCCGGGGAGGGCGCCGAGGAGCGCCGCGAACAGAATCGTTGCGGCGGCAATCTCGCGGCTCTCGATCCGCCGCAACCCGTGTTGGCATCGTTCGGTTTTCATCGCAGGAACCTTTCTTTGGCTAATTCATGTTCAATCTGTTGGCGAGCCAGCACGGGACCACCCGCCTCCAGGGCCAGATTAGTCGGATTTGCGTTGAACACCCGCCCTTCCGCAAGGGAAGGGCCGGCGTGAAACTCAGCGACGCCTTATCTTCCCGGTCTGTCAGGCTGACAGGAAGCTGGTGAGACAAGGGACACGGCCGATCCGGCTCCCGGGAGTCGATCGCCGTGGCGGTGTTGTCGTACAGCAAAGTCGCCTGGTCCAGGCCCGTTGTCGGATTACAGCCGATCCAGGCACCTTCCTGACTACTCGCATCCTATCTATCGTTGACAATCCAGCGAGTTGCCAGTAGGTGATCACCTACCCACCAAGACCGTTTTATTGAGTGGGCTAGGCGCCAATGTTTTTTCAAGAGGCCAGACTGTTGCGGAGGACCTGGACTTCTTGAGCAGCGGAAATGTTGGCCGCCCTGCCCCAGAGGTCCGCCGCCGAACTCGTGCGCGAGTTGGGCTTGACCGAGCCGGCCTGGGCCTGAGCGCCTCGAAGCCAGGACGCGTTGCTTCGTGGCGGAGCGAGCCGGCTTCCGTTGCGAGTAACTGTTCAGGTGCGCATCCACGCACCTGGCTCGGCATCGCAGGCGCTCCTCCAGTTGTCACCGGGTTTGAGGTCAGTTGTTGTCCCGGAGGGACAGCCCGACAGTAGCCCGGCGCTTTAGCGCCGGGAGGAGCAGTTTAGTTGCCTCCGTCCCGAAGGGACGGCTGAATCGGTCCCCTGTCATCCCTCTGCTCCTGGTTGCGCTGCGCTTTGAGCATTCATGAGCGCCGCTCCCGTGGGTTGAGCTTCAAGCGTCCCTTCGGGACGCACGTTCTGTGGGTGCCGTACCCGGCGCTGAAGCGCCGGGCTATTCTCGGGATGTCCCTCCGGGACAAAGCTCGAAAGCGGCCCCCGTGTGAGGAGGTGAAGCATGCGTTGAGGGAATTGGGGGAGCTGCAACGAGCCATTGATTCCCGGCGGCAACCCGGCTACACTCGCGCACATGGGCACGCTTTATTACGGCGACAACCTCGACATCCTGCGGCGGTATCTGAAGGACGAGACCGTTGACCTCGTTTACCTCGACCCGCCCTTCAATTCAGCCCAAAACTACAACGCCTTCTTCCACGAAAAAGACGGCACCGACGCCGCCAGCCAGATTCAAGCCTTCGAGGACACATGGCACTGGAATCAGGAGAGCGAGCGAACGTACCAGGACCTGGTCACCCAGCCCGGCAAGGTCAGCCAAGTCATGCAAGCCTTCCGCACCTTCCTCGGCCAAAACGACATGATGGCCTACCTCGCCATGATGGCACCCCGCCTGGTCCAATTGCGCCGCGTCCTCAAACCAACCGGCTCACTTTACCTCCACTGCGACCCCACGGCTTCGCATTATCTCAAGCTGCTTCTGGACGCGGTTTTTGGACCAAAGAGCTTTCAAAGTGAGATCATCTGGAAACGAACCAGCGCCCATTCAGCCGCAATACGGTGGAATGACGTGCATGACACGATCCTGTTTTACGCCAACTCCGAGAACTTCGTCTGGAATCGGGTCCTGGTACCCCACACCGAAGAATACGCCGCTCGCTACTCTCATGAGGGGCCGGGAGGCCAGCTTTGGGCAGACGATAACCTGACGGGACCGGGAATCCGCCACGGAGACTCGGGAGCGCCTTGGCGAGGGTTCGATCCAACAAGCAAAGGGAGTCACTGGAAGGTCAGTCTGAAGGCAGTGGAATCGATCATTGGGACTAATAAAGCCAAGGTGATGTCAACGACCGAGAAGCTTGACCTTCTCGACGCACACGGATTCATCCACTGGCCTCAGACACGCTCAGGCGAAGGCAGCGGTTTCCCACGTTTCAAACGCTTCCTGAGCGAGGGGGCAATGGTGCAAGATGTCGTGATGGATATTCCCCCCATCAATTCCCAGGCGTCCGAACGCCTTGGCTACCCCACCCAGAAGCCCGTCGCCCTGCTTGAGCGCATCATCAAGGCCAGCAGCAACCCCGGCGACCTGGTTCTCGACCCCTTCTGCGGTTGCGGCACCACGATTGACGCAGCCGAGAAACATAGTCGCAAATGGATCGGCATCGACATCACCCAACTGGCCACATCGCTCATCAAGAACCGGCTGCGGGACACCTACGGCGACAAGATTGAAATCATCACCATTGGCGAACCGACCACTCCCAACGAAGCCTACGTCCTGGCCGAGCAGGACAAGTTCCAATTCCAATGGTGGGCTCTCGGTTTGGTGGGTGCCCGTCCAGTCGAGCAGAAGAAAGGCGCCGACCGTGGCATAGACGGCAAGATTTTATTCCGAGACGATCCACGGGACCCCAAGCCCGAGCAGATCATCATCCAGGTCAAAGGCGGCAAAACCGGTGTCAAAGACGTCCGAGACCTGCGCGGGGTGCTCGAGCGTGAGAAGGCGGCTATGGGTGTCCTCATCTCCCTCCAGCCGCCCACCCGTGAGATGGTCACCGAAGCAGTCAGCAGCGGATTTTACGAGCACAAGACCAACAAGCAGCAATACCCACGGCTTCAACTCCGCACCGTCAAGGAACTGATGGAAGGCAAACCCATCGAGCGCCCTTCCACCTCCGCCGCCCTGGACGACACCTTCAAGAAAGCCCCGAAGGCCAAGGAAAAAGGCCACCACCAACACCATCTGCCGATATAATTTGCTCCGCCATCAATTTCGACAGCGGCACAAATTCCCTCAACGCCGAGGCAATAGCTCGTGGAACAATAAACGCCGAGATTGAGGGGTAATTCTGACATTTTGAAACCCGATTGGCTTTAAGAGCCGCGGGATGCGCCGCACTCCAAACGCTTCGCGAAGGAGGGATGCGCGGGAGAAGTCGCGAAGCGTCTGGAGCGCGCGGCATTCCCGCGCTTTGGCTGGGTCCGCGGAGAGGAAAATCGGAATTAATTCTCGCACGGGCGCTAAGAGCGGCTGGCAAAATTAAACTGTTTGGTGCAACAAGGCGCTGGGTGTAGCACCTGTTTCCACGAGCGCCGCGAGTCCGGGCCTTTGTCGCAACCGTTGTCGCAACCTTTGTCGGGTTGCCCATGCCTCGACAAAGGCCGCGACAAAGGTTGCGACAAAGGTCTGGGATCGGAGCTTCCAGGTTAATTCTGCCAGCCGCTCTACGGAAGCCGTGGGATGCACTACAGAGGGAATGCCACTCACCCCGGCTTCGGGCTACGGCGCCGCGACCCAGTGTCCGGGCATCCAGACCCATTGGGCGCCGTTCCAGACCCATTGGCCGTTTAGCCAAACGTATCTGCGGGCGGGAGGGGGAGGCGGCGCGACATACACCGGCGGGGGCGGGGGCGCGGGGACATAGGCCGGCACCCTGGCCTCCTGGTCCATGGCATGGCCAATGAGGCCGCCCGTGATAAGGCCGGCTGCCCCGCCAACCAGGGCGCCGACGCCGGGATTCCTATGGGCGATGGCGGCGCCCAACCCCCCCCCCGCTAACGCCTCCGATCAATGCCCCCGTGCCGGTATAATCCGGGGCGCCGCTGGGAGTGGTACACCCGGAGGGGAGCATTACCAGGAGGCTGCCGGCGACGTGCTGCGCACGCATCCTTGACAAGCTCCCCATGAAACGCAACCCTGGAGAGGCATGGTCATGCACTCGTGCTCATCAGCCGAAGATTGGCTGCCGCAGGTCTATGCGGCGCTGCGCCAACTGGCAGCTCAGAGGATGGCGCGGGAATCGGCCGGACAGACCCTGCAGGCCACGGCTCTTGTCCACGAGGCCTATCTGCGTCTGATACGTTCGGGCGAGAACCAATGGCAGAACCGAGCTCACTTTTTTGCCGCCGCCGCCGAGGCGATGCGGCGGATTCTGGTGGAAAACGCCCGCCGGAAGCACCGCGCCAAGCGTGGCGCTAATTGGCAGAGGGTGGACCTGGAAACGGTCGACCCTCCGCTGCCGGATCCCGAGGATCGTCTGCTCCTGGTGAATGAGGCCTTGGATGCTTTGGCTCGGGAAGACCCCGCCAAAGCTGAGGTAGTGAAGTTGCGGTTCTTTGTCGGGTTCAGTCATCAAGAGACCGCGGAAGCGTTGGGATTGTCGGAAAAGACGGTTCGCCGCTACTGGGAGTATTCTCAGGCCTGGCTCTACCGGCAGATTCGCCAGAGCCTGGGGCCAGCGAGTCGTGGATCCCGTTAGCGTTCTCGCGCCGGTCCGTCGCCCTGCTTCAGACCGCGTGCCTTCCCACGGGAAGCCCTCTGTAATCATATCGTTCCGCGTGTGACCGTTTTCGCCCGGGAATGTCGCATTATCGTTTGGAAAGCGATATAAGGGCTCCATGAGCGAAACGCATTGGTCAGACGAGGATTTGTTTGCGCGGGTCCGGGATCTAAGTTCGTCCGAAGAGAGAGCGCGGTTTCTGGCGGAGGCATGTGCCGGGGACCCGAATCAGCTCCGGCGAATCGAAGGTCTGCTCGGGATCGAGAAGGAAGCCGCGGGCTTTTTCGAGGCCGCGGCTGCCGAACGCGACGTGCTGGATGCGCCCTTGGAAGCCACTGGCGCCCACCGGCCTGCGGGCCCTCTGGAAGAGGCCGGCGAGCAACTCGGCTCCTACCGGCTGGTCAAGGTGATCGGCGAGGGCGGATTCGCGAGGGTTTTCCTTGCCGAGCAACTCGGGCCGGTGCGGCGGCAAGTGGCTCTCAAGATCCTCAAGCCGGGCATGGACACAGGCGAGGTGCTGGCGCGCTTTGAGTTGGAGCGTCAGGCCCTGGCCATGATGAATCATCCCAACCTGGCCAGGTTCTTCGACGCAGGAGCGACGCCGTATGGGCGGCCCTATTTCGCCATGGAACTGGTCGGAGGCGTTCCGATCACCCGCTGGTGCGAGGACCATCGGCTTGCGGTGCGGGAACGGCTCCAGCTCTTCATTCCGGTCTGCCGGGCAGTCCAGCACGCCCATCAGAAGGGCATCCTCCACCGCGACCTCAAGCCGGCCAACATCCTGGCCAGCCTCGACGAAGGGCGGCCGACGGCGAAGGTGATCGACTTTGGCATCGCCAAGGCCTTGCACGGGGCGCTCACGCCCAAGGCCCCGTTTACCCGCGTCGGCCAGTTCATCGGCACCCCGGCCTATGTCAGTCCGGAACAGGTCGGATTCGAGGGCCAGGATGTGGACACGCGGGCCGACATCTACTCATTGGGCTGCGTGCTTTACGAGTTGCTCACCGGACTTCCCCCCTTCGACCTCGAGAGACTGCGCTCCGCCAGTGCGTCGGAGGCCGACCGGATCATTTGCGAAGAAGAACCGCCCAAGCCCAGCCTCATGGCCGGAAACGCGCAGGCAGGCCGGGACTCGCTGCCGACGCCGCGCGGCGAAGACCCGCGGAAACTCAAAAGACAACTGCGCGGCGAACTGGATTGGATTGTTATGAAAGCAATGCACAAGGATCCGAACCGCCGTTATGACACGGCCAGCGCCCTGGCTGAGGATATTCAACGCTACCTCCAGGATGAACCGGTTCATGCGAGGCCGCCCGAATGGTCATACCGTGTTCGAAAATTCGTCCGACGCCACCGGGTCGCCGTGGCCGCCACCGGCACGGTCCTGGCCAGCCTGGTGCTCGGGCTGCAATTGGCGACGGCCGGCTTTGAGGAGGCCAGCAAACAACGAGACAAGGCCGTGGTTGCAGAAGACCGAGCCAACGGCCAAAGAGACGCCGCCACGGCCGAACGCCTCAAGGCCGAGGCGTACCTGTATGCCGCCGATGTGAACCTGGCCGCCTACGCCCTGCGCGACAGCAACCTGGGGCGCGCGAAGGAATTGCTGAAAAGGCACATCCCTAAACCCGGAGAACCCGACCTGCGCGGCTGGGAATGGCGCTATCTCTGGCGCCAGTGCGCCAGCGATGAATTGGCCACTTTGGGCCGTCACGACCGCTCCGTGACGCGAGTGGCCTTCTCGCCCGACGGAAAACTGCTGGCCTCGGCCGGCGATCGGAAAGTGAAGCTCTGGGATGTCCAGACCCGAAAGGAGAGCCGGACGCTGGAACACGAGAACGGCGTCAATGGACTGGCCTTTTCACCTGACGGCAAGCGGCTGGCCACGAGTGACGAAGGACCCCAGGGACTGGTTCGGTTGTGGAACACGGCGACCTGGAAGACCGAGCTGGTCGTTACGAACGAGGACGCGTCCAAGGACGTTGTTTTTTCCCCGGATGGCAGACTGCTGGCAGCGGCCGGAGACTACTTTGTGAACCTGTGGGACCTCGAAACGAGGAAGCAGGTGGCGGGCATTGAACGTTGGCGTTCCCTTCACCATGGACTGGATTTCTCGCCCGACGGCAAATGGCTGGCCTACGCCGACCGCAGCGACGGGCGGATCAAACTGTGGGACGTGCAGGCCAGCACCAATCGAATCGAGCTGGCAGCCATGGTCAACGTGTGCGACGCGATTAAGTTTTCACCTTCGGGCTGGCACTTGGTCGGCCGGCCTCAAGCAAACAAACACTGCGGTGCTCACGGTCTGGGACCTGAACGGCCTTCAGCAGCAAGTCGAGGCGGCCAGTCCGACTCAAGTGCTGGTGGTCACGAACTATCTCGCACTGAGGAATCATGCCGCAGAGGTCAGGGGGATCTGCTTCTCACCAGATGGCAAGGTTATGATGACGGGCAGTTTAGACCAAACGATCAAGTTCTGGGACACGGCCACCTGGCGGGAAACGGCCTCGCTGAAAGGACACGAAAGCCAAGTCTGCGCGTTGGCCCTTTCGCCGGACGGCCGTTTGCTCGCCAGTGGCGGCCCGGATAGCACCGTGCGCCTTTGGAGCGGGCAGGCCACTAATGCCGAACCCGACTACCGCGCGTATCCACCCGGCGGAGGAGGCCCGCCGGGCATGCACTTCGTTTCGTTGCGTGCTGTTTCCTGCGAGAGCGAAACCGAAAGGAACTTCCGCCTTTGGGACCCGCTGACCGGGCAAACCAGCGCGCCTTCGTCGTTTACAGAGTCCAATACCTGGGTGGCCACGGTCTCCGCCGACCGGCGTCTGGTTGCCCTGGGGCATTCCCGCTTTCATCTGCACGATTCCACCCTTGATCAGGTTGACCTGACGATTTGGGACATGGGCCAACACAAACAAACGGCCCGCTTGGAGCGCGCCTGGGTCACGGGTTGGGGAGCCGCGCGCCTTGGCGATGCCGTGGCTGCTTTCTCTCCCGACAACCGTTGGCTGGCGGTCTTTGCAGACACCAACGTCATCCGCTGCTGGGAAATAGAAAAGAGCCAGACGCCGGTTGACCTGTGCCGAGTTGGAGATCGAATTCTCAGTTGGTCCATTGCGCCCGACTCGAGCCGCCTGGTGACAAGTTACCGGACTGGAGCGGTCTGCATATGGGAATTGTCTTCCGGCAAACTCCTGCTCACATTGGAGGACCTGCACGACCCGGTTGGCGATGCCGCACTTGCGCCGGATGGAAAAACGCTCGCCACTGTCTGCCACGGAGCGGTCCAAGTGTGGGACCTGCAGCACCTGGCGAAGGTGGCCGACCTGAGCGGCTCTCTGCTCGGATTCCGCCTGGTCGCCTTCTCTCCCGACGGCACCCGGTTGGCCGCCTGCACCGCGGAGAGCGACATCAAAGTGTGGGAACTCTCGCATTACCAGGAGGTCGCCACGCTGCGCGGACACAATGAATGGCACGAGCGGCTGGGATTCACTGCCGACGGCGACGTGCTCATTTCCATGGGTTACGAAGGCGTCCACTTATGGAGGGCCGCTCCTCTAAACCAGATGAATGCTTCGCATGAGGATAAAAATGAATAGACATCAATCAATCCAAATGGCGTGGATCGCGGTGCTGGCTTCGTGTTGCGTGTTGTCGCCCTTTCGATCTCGAGCCGAGGGCGCTGGTCGAATAGCCGTTGCGAACGACGACTGGACCCTCTCGGATTACGGCTTTCAACAGGCCCCTGACGCAGCGCGATTTGCGGCGAACGTGGCGGCGTGGTTCTCGCGGGGCAGGGCAGGAACGTTTCTGGCCTACTCGGACCAATTGGGCTTGACTGGCAAGGCGCTGGCAGCCGCGATGACGACCGCAGGGAACTCGTGGACCGTCACTACCTCGACTCCGTTCACCGTGTCAAACTTGCTGAATTTC
Organism: uncultured bacterium; assembly: GCA_963749495.1. Taxonomy (GTDB): domain Bacteria; phylum Verrucomicrobiota; class Verrucomicrobiia; order Limisphaerales; family UBA8199; genus CAVQND01. The sequence continues at coordinate 48,755 of CAVVMW010000004.1, read as the reverse complement.
GATGCGGTGTTTCTGGGCCTCCCCGTGGTGGACAACAACGTGCTGATCGACTACGTCAACGCCGGCGGGAGCGTGTACGTGTACGGTGGCGGAAGCGGGGAGGACGCCGGCAACTGGAACACGTTCCTGACGGCCTTTGGGCTGGCCTTCACGAATATCGGCGTGGGAAGCGACGGGGTCTTCGCCGTCACTAATTCCACGCATCCTATTTTCGCCGGGGTTACTAACCTCTATCAAGCCTGGAACCTCTGTTCTGTGGTTGACATCGCCCCGGCAGATGCCCGCAGCCAGGTGCTGACGACATATCTCGGCATTGGCCTTTACGCGGCTTGGGATGGCCAGGTGAGCACCGGGCGACTGCCGAGCATCGCGCGGGCGGTCTATGTCGGTTGGCCCACCACCACCAATCAAGCCTACCAGGTCCAGACTGCTTCCAATCTGCTTGGCGGCTGGACATCCACCGGCGGCTTGGTGGAGGGAACGGGCGGAGGTGTCGGGGAGTTCTTTTTCTCCACGAATTCCCAGGGCTTTCTTAGGGTTCAGGAAACGGGCGCCAGTGGAATGGACTGGCTCGAGGGTAACTGGCAGGGAGCCGTAGTAATGGCTTTCCCCAATCCCTACGGGACGAATACCTCCGTTGTCCGATTGAGCGTCAGCAACAGCAACCGGGTGTTCGGCGCCACGTTCGCCGTCGGCGGAAACCCGCCTTGGGCGGCAAACCTGTCGCTTGTCTCCTATTCCGGCACAGAGGCGCGCTTTCTTTCACCGACCCAGTCCGGCGGGCCTCTGAACGGCAGGATTATCCTCAGCCACATTGACCAAACGAACGTCGGCGCGCTGTTCTACATCCCGGCGATGCCCGGAGGTGGTGGCGCGGTACTCACCAGGCAGTGAGGCGCCAGCGCATGTCGAGACTGCCCCACCCGAATACTCCAGGCCTCGGCGCAACGAGGATTTTGTTCCATGTTGACACGCTCCAAAATAACCGCAACCAGACATTCACAGAAAGGACATAGTACGTATATGAAGGTCACTCTACTCCGCACAGGCTGGCTCGCTTCGAGCCTGGTCCTGGCTTTCACCAACGCCGGCACGGCACAACTCTTGCAGGTCGGCGGTCCGTTGCGACCCGGCCATGGGCGGCCCCCGCTGCACGTGGACGGCTCCCCCAATTCAGTGAAGGGCTACTCACCCGGGCAGATCCGGCACGCCTATGGAGTTGACCAGCTCCCAGTTACGGGCAGCGGCCAGACTATCGGGATTGTGGATGCGTATGGCAGCCCCTCTTTGCTCCAGGACTTGAGCACTTTCTGCGCTTATTATAACCTCCCCTCCACTACGGTCAACATCATCTACCCCCAAGGGCAACCGAGCGGCGCCGACAGCCCTTGGGCGATTGAGACGAGTCTGGACGTTGAATGGGCGCATGCCGATCGCACCCGGCGCCCGCATCGTTGTGTCGGTGGCCAAATCGGATAACCTGGGCGACCTGCTCGGGGCCGTGGATGCGGCCGTCGCCGCCCGGGCCAGCGTTGTGTCGATGAGTTGGGGAACGTCTGAGCTCACCGCCGGCGTGATGAGCTACGACTGGCACTTTCAAGTGCCTGACGTGACCTTCATCGCTGCCGTCGGTGACAGTGGCGAAGCCGTCAACTGGCCGGCGGCCTCGCCGTACGTCGTGGCGGTGGGCGGAACGATCCTTCGCCTGGATGCCATTGGCAATCGGAAGGCGGCGGAAACGGCCTGGTCCGGCAGCGGGGGCGGCATCAGCACCATATATGGCCTGCCGTCATTTCAGGTCGGTTGGTTCAAGAGCGGCTGGCCCACCAGCGGACGGGGTGTGCCGGATGTCAGCTATGTAGCCGCCGGCGTGGGGATCGTCTATGGCTCTTCCTTCTTCTCTGTCGGCGGCACCAGTGTCGGGGCTCCCCAATGGGCAGCTTTGATTGCGCTGGGCAACCAGTGGAATAATACCAGCCTGGGCGGCGCGAATGCCCTCATTTACTCACTGGCGAAGTCAGGCGTGAACCCTCCTTGGACTGTGAACTCGGCCTGTTTCTATGACATCACCAGCGGGAGCAATGGGAAGGACAAGGACGATCAGGCAGGTACCGGGTACGACCTCGTGACGGGCCTGGGGTCGCCCGTGGCCACAGGGCTGGTGCCGAACCTCTGAATCGGACCTGGATTACGGCGCCGCGACCCAGTGTCCGGGCATCCAGACCCATTGGGCGCCGTTCCAGACCCATTGGCCGTTTAGCCAAACGTATCTGGGGGCGGGAGGGGGAGGCGGCGCGACATACACCGGCGGGGGCGGGGGCGCGGGGACATAGACCGGCACCCTGGCCTCCTGGTCCATGGCATGGCCGATGAGGCCGCCGGTGATAAGGCCGGCTGCCCCGCCAACCAGGGCGCCGACGCCGGGGTTCCTATGGGCGATGGCGGCGCCCAACCCCGCCCCGCTAACGCCTCCGATCAATGCCCCCGGTGCCGGTATAATCCGGGGCGCCGCTGGGAGTGGTACACCCGGAGGGGAGCATCACCAGGAGGCTGCCGGCGGCGATTGCGGCCAAAGCTTCAAACCTCTGCGCCTTCATTGTCTTCACAGCTACACACTGGTTTAGACCCGGTGGCGGAATTAACCGCAAAGAACGCAAAGATCACAAAGAAAGGCCTCGATTCTTTCTGTCTTTGCGTTCTTTGTGATCTCTGCGGTTGATTTTGCCACCAACTCTTCGACGTTGCGCACGTGCTCCTTGTTCAGGCCGGGAACGCACCCCACCGCTGCCGTCGCGCCCCGGACTTTGGGTGACTTCAGGTGCCTTCGTCGCAACCTTTGTCGGATTGGGCTATTTCTCGACAAAGGCCCCGACAAAGGTTGCGACAAAGGTCACGAGACTCACTCAAGGGCGGGTCTCAATCACGGCCCGACCAGGCGGTTGGCCAGGAAGTCGCGGTAGCCGTCGAGGCTTTTCCACTCGGTGGCCACGTTCATCTGTTTGGCGTGGTCGTCAAGGAGGGTGTAGCCGTCATCGGAGACGCGCAGGCGCAGGCGTTCGATTTTGCAGAGGTCCTGGGCGACGGCGAGATAGACGGCCACGGTGTCGAACAGGACGCTGGAGCGGAGTTCGGCCTGGGCCTGGGTGTTGTTGCTGCGGCTCCAGAGGCGGTAGTTTTGGACGATGGCCGAGGCGACGGGGTCGATGGCATCGAGGAGGCGCCGGTAGCGCGGGCCCTCGAGGGTGACCAGGCCGCAGGTGTCCAGCGGTGTAATCGTGATGTCCCATGGCGCGCTCAGGACCTTGCGGGCGGCCCGGATGTCGGCCTTGACGTTCCATTCCGCCGAGACGGTTTTGGAGCCGCCGTAACCGAGGCGGACGCTGCCATCCATGCCGACGAAGCGGGCGCGTTTGGCGATGCGCGGTTCGCGGGCCAGGGCCGCAGCCACGTTGGGCATCGGGCCGATGCTGATCAGGGTCACGGGCCGGCTCGATTGCAGGATGGTGTCCACCAGGGCCTGTATGCCATCCGTATGGACTTTGCCCGGATAGGAGGCCAGGTCGTAATCCTTGACCCAGGCTGCCTGGCCGCCCTCGCCGCGCGGTTCGGTGTCCGGCCCGACCCCGATCGGCACGCGGGCATGGCCGGTGGCCTGCAGGAATTTGGCCAGCAATTTCGCCCGGTAGCGCGCCTTGCCGTACTCGGTCATGACCAGTCTCAGGTCCAGCTCCGGGCTCTTGAGCAGCAGACCCAAGGCCCAGGTGTCATCGATGTTGTCGCCGATGTCGGTGGCCAGGATGACCGGGATGGGCGCGGAGGATTTGGGGCGGGAGGGCGGTTGGGCCGGCAATGGCCGCAGGCCCAGCGGCGTTGCGGCACAGGCGGCGCCCAGGAGGGCGGACTTTCTGAAAAAGGCGCGGCGGCAGAGACTCGATGTCTTCATAAATCATGATAGATTCCGAGGCCGCAGGATGGCAGAGAGCCATGGTTGCCGCAAAACAAAACAACCCCGCGACGTTGGATTTGCCCGAACCGTTGGCGCCCAGGAGAACCGACAACGGCTCAAGCCCAAGCCAGCTCCCCGGGGCGTTGCCAGTTCTCACGCGGGAGGAGCTATCTTCAGGGCGACACGGTGCAAACCGAACGGTGTCGTGATGCGCTTCGCGCGGCGGTTCCTTTCGGTTGACCACAGCTCCGGGAGTGATCTACCATGCCGAGCGAATGGACTCGGCATCTCTGAACTCCTGCGGGGAGCTGGAGCGCTTCCGGCAAATTGTCCTCCAGGATGACCAACTCCTGGAGCAGCTCCGACAGACTGCCGGCCTGGAGAGTTTCGCGGTCCTGGCGGCAGAATTGGGACAACAACGGGGTTGTGCTTTCACCCCGGAGCACGTGCGGGCGGCAGTGCAGGAAGCGCGCCGCGCCTGGCTGCAAAGGTGGATTTGAAATGAAGCAGTTTGTGGGCTGGACACCGATCCGCGTTTATTGGCAGCAGGGCCGCCCCATGGTGGATTGGGGTTACCTGGGAGAGGTTCTCTTCACGGACCCTTTCTTCGAACAGACTGTTAACCAGGCGCTGCGCCATCCGGCGAACCTTCTCTTTCGCCGCCAAACGACCATGGATGCGCTTCAGGAACGGGCCGAGGCCTGCCCGGGACTGTTGCCAACCGGGTTCATCTTCCACATGTCCCGATGCGGTTCGACGCTGATTTCGCAGATGCTGGCCGGGTTGCCGAAGAACCTCGTGATTTCGGAAGCCGGCCCCATCGACGCCGTTCTCCGGTCGCATTTTCGAGACCCAACCGTCACCCAGGAGCAGCGGGTGAAATGGCTGCAATGGATGGTCAGCGCGCTGGGGCAAACGAGGCGTCCGGAGCAGAAGCATCTCTTCATCAAGTTCGACTGCTGGCACACGCTGTCCCTGCCCCTGATCCAACGGGCGTTTCCCGGTGTGCCGTGGGCGTTTCTCTACCGCCGGCCAGTGGAAGTGCTGATGTCGCAACAGAACCACCGAGGCGGCCAGATGATTCCCGGTGTCCTGGAGCCCGAGTTGTTTGGATGGACCAGGGCAGAGGCCGGCGAGATGGGCCTGCAAGTTTATGGCGCCCGAGTGTTGGCGACGATTTGCGAAGCGGGCTTGGCGTCCAGCCAAGGGGGAAAGAACAGGCTGCTCGACTACCGGCAATTGCCTGGCGCGGTGTGGCCCGCGCTGCTGCAGTGCTGGGGGGCCGATTGTTCGGCGGCAGAGGTGGACAGGATGTTCGAGGTATCCCGGTTCGATGCCAAGAACACGGCGTGGCTGTTCGAGGATGATACGGCCGCGAAGAACGACGGGGCGACGCAAGCAGTTCGCGAAGCGGCTGCGAGGTGGCTGGACGGGACTTACCAAGAACTCGAGGCGCAACGGTTGCACCGGGGGTTCCACTGACCCTTGCGCGCGAGAAATCACCGCGCAGCCGCCGCGGCATTCGCAGTCAATAGCACCTCCCGCAGCCAGTCGTTGACGACACAATCAATTACCAGGTGGACCCGGTCGGTGGCGCCGCGATTGGCAACGCGGTGCCGTTGATTGAAATCGTGGTACCAGCATTCGCCCTCCTTCATTTCAACGCGGACCCCGTCGAGGACGAATTCGACATCCGGGTTGGTCATGACGGGGATGTGCAACCGGACCTCGCCGTCCTCGTAGCCCAGGTTGTAATCGGTGTGTTCTTTGATGATTGAGCCCGCCTTAAGGCGCAGGAAGCGGACCGCCTGCTGTGGGCAGGGGAAGCAAGCCAGGACCTGCCGGATGTGGGAACAGCGGGCGAGGAGTGGTGTGTCCGCGTAAGCCGTTTTGGTCGTGGGATCGGGATAGATATGGTTGGCGCGCCCGCCGACGGAGCGAAACGGGACCACGCTCCAATCGCCTTGGTAATAGGCGGTATTGAAATGGGGCACGAATTCCTCGGCGAGCACTTGGCGCAGGTCGGCCTGGAGGCGTTCGGGTTCAAACTGGAATGGAAGTCTCAGACTCGTGTGCATTTATCACGGCAACCAAACAGTTCTATAGAAACGCCGCGTGGAAGAACTCAGGGCATCGGATGCGGTCGCGGTGGAATTGGTGGCGGTGATGATGACCAGATCGGTCCAATCGGCTGGACTCAAATCGGTGGCGTACTGCACTTGATACCGCTGCCCCGCCGTAGCGCTCCAGCTAAGCGTGATTGTGCCATCGGTCTGCGTCACCGCTTGGATTAGCGGCGGCAGGACAATCGTGAGCGTGGCCGCGGCGCTGGTGGCCGAGCCATAGGCATTGGTGATGACGGCTTGATAGTTGCCCGCATCGCTGGCTAACACGCCGGAAACGCCCAGAAGATTACTTTGTGAGCCCGTGATTCGGCCGCTATCCGCGAGGTTGGCGCCGTTGACTTGCCATTGATAGCTCAGCGGCCCAGTGCCCGTGGCCCCCACGGCAAAGATCACCATTTGGCCCAAACCAACGACCTGGTTTGTGGGCTGGGAGACCACGGCCGGCGGGTTGGCCGGGAGCACGGTGAGCGTGCCGTTAACGAGCGCAACCTGATAATTGGTTTGGAGGTTGCTCGGGCTGACCGGGGCCGGGACGATGGGGTAAGCGCCGGGGGCCGTGGTGGGGCCGGCGCTGCAAGTGTAGGTGGCCGTGATATTGTCGCCGTTCTGGACGCCGGTGATCGTGCCGGTGAAGGCCGGGTTGGCGGCGCCATAGAGCCGCGTGGCATCGTGGGCCGTGATGGTCAAAGGCGCCGGCAGCACGACCAGGGTGACGCTGGTGGTCAGGCTGTTGTAGTCGGTGGCATCAGTGGGTGAGAACACCAGTGACAGGGTATTGGTCCCGGCGGGGAGCACGGTTCCCGCGGGCGGGCTGTACACCACGCTCCCGGGGACGCTGGCGGTGGCATTCAGTTGAACCGCGCTCAGGGCGGCGCCGTAGGTGATGGGCGCGGGATTGGTCCAGGTGACGGTGGGAGTGGCTGGGGTGACCGTGAGCGTGCCGTTAACGAGCGCAACCTGATAATTGGTTTGGAGGTTGCTCGGGCTGACCGGGGCCGGGACGATGGGGTAAGCGCCGGGGGCAGTGGTGGGGCCGGCGCTGCAAGTGTAGGTGGCCGTGATATTGTCGCCGTTCTGGATGCCGGTAATCGTGCCGGTGAAGGCCGGGTTGGCGGCGCCATAGAGCCGCGTGGCATCGTGGGCCGTGATGGTCAAAGGCGCCGGCAGCACGACAAGGGTGACGCTGGCGGTCAGGCTGCTGTAGTCGGTGGCGTCAGTGGGTGAGAACACCAGGGACAGGGTATTGGTCCCGGCGGGAAGCACGGTTCCGGCGGGCGGGCTGTACACCACGCTCCCGGGGACGCTGGCGGTGGCATTCAGTTGAACCGCGCTCAGGGCGGCGCCGTAGGTGATGGGCGCGGGATTGGTCCAGGTGACGGTGGGAGTGGCTGGGGTGACCGTGAGCGTGCCGTTAACGAGCGTAACCTGATAATTGGTTTGGAGGTTGCTCGGGCTGGCCGGGGCCGGGACGATGGTGTAAGCGCCGGGGGCAGTGGTGATGCTGGCGCTGCAACTGTAGGTCGCGCTGATATTGTCGCCGTTCTGGATGCCGGCAATCGTGCCGGTGAAGGCCGGGTTGGCAGCGCCATAGGGACGCGCGGCGTTGTTGGCCGTGATGGTGAGCGGGGCCGGCAGGACGACCAGGGTGACGCTGGTGGCCAGGCTGTTGTAGTCGGTGGCATCAGTGGGCGAGAACACCAGTGAAAGCGTATTGGTTCCGGCGGGAAGCACGGTTCCCGCGGGCGGGCTGTACACCACGCTCCCGGGGACGCTGGCGGTGGCATTCAATTGAACCGCGCTCAGGGCGGCGCCGTAGGTGATGGGCGCGGGATTGGTCCAGGTGACGACAGGCATGGCCGGGAGCACGATGAGTGTGCCCTTGGCGAAGCCAAAACTGTAGTTGGTCGCGCTCAGCGTGCCCAGCGCGACGAGAACGTCATAGCGTCCCACGGAACTGGCGACGCCGGCGGAGGTGCTCAACTGCGGAGTGCCGCTGACGACGCTGGCGTCATCGCCGTTGAGGAAACCGGAAAACGTCACGCTGAAGGCTGGATTGGCCATGCCATAGACTTTCGCCGCCAGGTCCACGGCCACCGTCAGGACTGCCTGGGTTATCTGTAACGTGCCCGGGCTGTAGGCGAGGGCGTAAGTGCCGGAGGTCAAGCCGCCGGGAACAATGACGTAGGTCCCCACTGTGGTGTTGGTCTCAATGCTGAGCGGGCCCACTCCGTTCGTGTCTGAGAAGCTGAAACTCAAACTGCCGCCCAGGCTGCTGGAATCCTCCCCGGGGACGAAGCCGCTGTAGCTGACCGTCCACACCGGGTTGGTGTGGCCGAACGCCCGTGCCTGATCGTCCGCGCTCACCAGCAAGGGGGCCGCCGTAATGTTGGCGGTCGCCGCCGGCTGCGTCAGCGAGTAACTGGCCGCCGCAATGCCCGTCAGCGTCAAACCGTTCACCGTGACAGTCTTGCCACTGCCCACCGCCGAGTTGGCAAAGGCGGCGGTGTAGCCGTTGGTCGAGAGCGCGACGTTGCCCGCGTCTGGGGCCACGACGCCGGCCAGCACCACGTTGTTGGAACTCAGCGTCGCCGTGGTCGTGCCGTCATAAATCTTGTTGTTCGCCGTCAGGCCCGAGGTGATCGTCACCGTCGCGGCGGTGATGTCGGCCGTCAGACTGGGTTGTGTCAGCGAGTATTTCCCGGCATCCGGACCTGCCAGGCTCAAGCCGGAGACAGTCACCGTTTTGCCCGTGCCCACGTTCTTGTCGGCGAACGCGCCCGCCGCGCCGGCGATGTTGAGGGTCACCGTGTCTCCAGGGTCAACGCCGCTCAAGGCCGCGCCCGACAGATCGAGGGTGGCGATGGTGGTGTCGTCATAGACCTTGTCGCTTGCCGCAGCGCCAGTCACGGTCACGGGGCATGGCAGAAGGGCGACGCTGGCCGTGGCGGTCGCATTGTCGACCACCGCGTTGCCGCTCCCGCTGTTGCAGGTCCCGTCAGCGGCGAAGTCGGCCGTGGCCAAGCCGTTGGCCTGAATCGTGGTCTGCTGGCTGCCAAAGCTGCCGTGCACCGTCCCGTTCCAAGTCACCGGCAGCCCGACCAGGGCGGCCACCTGGCTGGCGGTCAGGGCCTGGCTGCTGGAATTCTGGAGGAAGCTCGCGGTCATGGTGGTGGTCCCACCGGCGCCGATCGTTCCCGGGCTGGCGCTGTTGATCAGTGTGATCCAGGGGTTAAAGGAAACCTGGCCGTTGCTCAGCGGCGGCGTACTGCTTGGCGGCGTTGTGCTGAGGGTAGTGGCAACGGAATCGCCGCCGGTCCCGTTCGGCCCGAGGTTGCCCCCCCACCAGTTGTTCCGCGCGTCTGCCCAGCCCGTGCCCGCGCTCAACACGAAAAGGCCGCTGCCCTTGCCGGCCGACGCCGTGTTCCCGGTGATCCGGTTGAAATCCGCGGTGAGATTGCCACTCTCGAGATCAATCGCTCCCCCCGAGTCGCCGCGGTGTTTCCGGTGAACGTGCACGTGGTAATGGTGAAAGGATTGCCGTTCCCGCTCGCCAGATAAACTGCCCCGCCCAGGCCGTTCGCGCCTGACGCGCTGTTGTTGGAGAAAGTCGAATTATTGATCGAAACGTTGCCGGGGTTGAAATCGGCGTCGAAATAGATCGCCCCCCCCGCCCCGCTCCCGCTCGCGCCGGCGTGATTGCTGGTGAACGTGCAGTTGGCCACGGTCAGGTTGCCGCCACCGGTCATGATGATGGCGCCCCCGTTGGCGTTGCCGTTGGCCGTGTTGCCGGAGAACACCACGTTGGTTAGTGCCACCACGTTGCCGGGGGCAGTGCCACTGCCGCCGGCCAGGATCGCGCCCCCGTTGCCCCCGAACCCGTCCGGGTCGGAACTGTTCTCGTTGCCGCCGGAGAGCGTCACGTTCTCCAGGTTGAACACCACGTTCGCATTGACGTTGTAATTGACCACGAACACCATCCGGTGGGTTTGAGTTTGGTTAATGGTGGTGTTGGCGGACGTGCCTTGGCCCTGGACGGCGATGGTCGTGCCGGCAACCACTCCGACCACCAGGTCGCCCAGGCTCAGGCTATAGGTCCCGACCGGCAGGTTGATCACCCACGTCCCCCCCGAGATGGAGGCAAATTCCAGCGCGGAACGGAGGGAGGTGTGGCCGCCGCTGTCCGTCGAGGCCGTGGAAGCCGTCGGAGCCGCGGAACCGGGGGCCGAGGAGAAGCCCACGCTGTGGGTATCCGACGTGGTGTTGACGGTGAGGGTGCTGGCAGCGTAGGCGCCTTGGGCCAGCAAGACAACGGCTGCCAGCCAGGAGAGCGGGGGCGTGGATCTCATGGGTCTAGACCGGGAGAATCGATTTCATCGGGCGTTGAGTTTCAAGGGCGTCCAGCCCGCACAGGCCGGGCTTGCGCTGCTTATTGGAATTAGTTGCGCGACGGGAATACGCCCTGCATGGCGATGATAAAGTTGACCACCAGGTAAGGCATCAGGTTGTTGTGGGGCAATCCGCCGCCGGTCATCGAAACCGCGTTCGGGCTCGATCGTTGCCGGGGTCCCCTGAGCCGGGTTATAGGCGTTGAGGCCTCTCTGGCTGGGCTTGGACCAGACGTTGTTCGCTGGGGGCTGGCCCCCGGCAGCGTTGCTGCCGATGGTCCCGTGTGTGTGGGTTGGCATTTCCACCTGGGTGAGCGTAACGGATGACTCGCCGCCGATCTCACCCAAGTCTCGTTGTGTCATCCCCGGGCCCTGGCCGGCGCCCAGCGGCGCGGCCCCTTGGAGGTTCGGCAGCCCAAAGTTGCTGGTCCCGTTGCCACCGTAGGTGGTTCCCAGGATCGAAAAAAGGGCCGTATTCTGAGAGATGGGCAGGATCTGGCCATTGCACAGAGCCCAACCTTTGGGCGCGAAGTTGCCAGCGAAGATTCTGATCTCACCGAGATATGGGTCGGACATAAAAAGTGCGCTTGGTTGTTAGTTGCGGCTGGGGAAAATTCCTTGCAGCGCGATGCAGAAAGCGAGGGTGAGGTAGGGGGACATGTTTTCGTGCGGCTGGCCGCCGCCAGCCATGGCAATCGCTTGGGGCGCCAGAGTGGTTGTTGGGGTGCTGCCCGAATAGCTGCCGCTGGAGGTGACCGCCCAAAAGGCGCCGTCCGGACTGGCCTGGGTGGCGCTGTTCGAACTGCCCGCGGGCAGGTGCGTGTGCGCCGGAATCTCGCTTGGCAGCAGGGTATGGTTCGGCTCTCCCGCGCTTTGGCCCTCCACGAACCCAGAGCCGGCGTGCATCGGGACGCGGCCCCGGAAGTCTGGCAGCGCGAAGGTGGTGGTCCCATTGCCGCCGTAGGTCGTGCCCAGGATCGCAAACAGGGCCTGATTCTGGTTAATCGGCACTAACTGGCCGTCGCAGGTCGCCCAACCCTGTGGGGCGAAACCGAAAGAGACGATGCGGATTTCTCCGAGAAATGGTGTGGACATAGGCTTGCTTGGCAGGTTTGCGGTTTGCGGTGTTTCTGGACCTAGTTTCGGCTCGGGAAAACGCCGAAGAGCGCGATGATGAAGTTGATCGCCACGAACGGGATCATGTTGTCATGCGGTTGGCTGCCGCCCGCACCCCCCAGTGCGACACCCGCCATCGGCAGGTCACTGTTTGCGTACGCCGCGTACGGGTTATTGGTTGATGCTGCCCACACGTTGCCAGCCGGGCTCGTTTGCGCGCCGGTGTTGGGGTCGGCTTTGGCCGCATGATTGTGCTGCGGAAGTTCTGAGGTGATCACCGTCACGTTCTCCTTGCCCGCCATCTGACCCTGGACATACGTGCCGCCGCCGCCCGTGCCCATGTGCACCGGGACTCGCCCTCGCAGGTCCGGCAAGGCGAACGTGTTCTGGCCGTTGCCGCCGTAGGTCGTGCCGATGAGGGCGAAGAGCGCTGTGAACTGCGAGATTTGAAGCAATCGCCCATCGCAGAAAGCGTAACCCGTGGGCGCGAAGTTGCCCGCAAACATCCTGACATCGCCAATAAACGGTTGTGACATATTTCTCTATTTTATTCTCTAATGGTTTCCAGTTGCTGGTTCATGCGCGTCTCTCCGAGCCGCGCGGAGCGCCCCACCGGGCGGTTGAAGATCGCCTCATAGAGCCGGTAGCCGGCATTCCGCGAACCGATCGGGACGATAAACATCGCAAACCGGCCGAGCATGCGGTGTTCGAAAAGGTAGGTATCCTGCGCCAGGGGTTGGCTGGGCAAACCGCGAAAGAGCAGTGAGAACTTCTCGTTCCACGCATCGGGAGCCGCGGCTTGAACGGCGTTGGCCGGGGGCGGGCACGCTTTGGCCTGCGCCAGTTCGAGGCCAGTCGCCTGCCCAGGTCTTGGAGCACCCAAAAGGGTGTCCCCACATTCGCGGCGAACGCCCCAAAACGAACCTGGTCCAGCGCAGTCGCCCGGCCGCGGATCGGCCCCGCCAGGGCGGTGGTGGGAACCAGGGCGGCGGCGGCAAAGAGAGATGAATCGCGCAGGAATTGTCGGCGTGAGGTCATGGCAAACAAATCAGTGACTGGGGTGCGGGACGGGGCCGGTTGGGTTCGTTCGGAAAAGAGACGCCCCGCTCCACGCGCGGCTCGCGCCCCCCGGGGGGCATGGCAGGCGCGGCCGGCGAAGGCCGCTGCCGCGTGAATGGCCCTGGCAAGCGTTAGTTTCATCCTTTCATCAGTTCCTAAACCCTGTTCCCCATAATTCACTTTTCTTTTGATGTCAAGAACCAATTGTGATAACCTGCACCTGAATGAAAGACGGCCCCACGGATTCATTGTGCCCGGCCCCGGCCATCACGCTAAGGCCCGAGCGTGCCGAGGATGATGCCTTCCTTTTGGCTGTGTACGCCAGCACGCGGGAGGAAGAATTGGCCGCGGTCGGATGGGATGCCGCCACACGCGGCCGTTTCCTGGACATGCAGTTTCGAGCGATGCGGCAGGGCTACCGCGGCATGTTCCCGGACGCCCAGTTCGCGATCATTCTGTTGGACGGCCGCCCCGTCGGGCGAGCCGTGGTTGACCGGAGCGGCGAGGCGATCCACCTGGTGGACCTGGCGCTGCTGGGGCCCGAGCGAAACCGAGGCATCGGGACGCGCCTGCTGCGGCAATGGACCGGCGAAGCGGCGCAAGCCAACCGGCCCCTGTGCCTGCGCGTGCTCAAGGGCAGCCGGGCACGCCCCCTTTATGAACGCCTGGGCTTCACGCAGACTGGCGACGACGGGCTCTACGAGAGTCTGGAATGGCGCGCGCGGGATGGGGCACCGGCTTAGTGGGCCGTTTCATAAATACGCTAACGTATTCGGCGGTTCTTTTTCGCGCAGACTTCGTTGGTTGCTCGTCACGTATCACTGCGGATATGCTCCTCGCTCCCGCCTCGTCTGCACGAAAAATCCCTCGCCGCCTACGTCAGCGTATTTATGAAACGGCCCACTTAGGGATCGCACAAGAAAAACGTCCGACGACGGTGTTCTCTGCGGGGACCGTGGGGGCGTGATGGCGTGCGAGGCCGCTCTCGCGCTGGAGACGCCCTTCGGCGGGCAAGTCTTGGGGGATGCCCTCCGTTTCAGCCGGGCGGCTGGGCGTCGGGGATGAGCCGGTTGAAGACTACCTGGTATTGGATGGCATCCGGCCCCGGCCCACCGGCACCATGAACAAGTCGAACCGCCCCTCTTGGTCATGCTCGAACCGGTACGTGCCCTGCGGCAGCAGGCGGTCGCCCGGGCCGGTGAAGATGAGCGAGAATCCTTCCAGCTTGGCCGCTCCGCTGGGGCTGCGGCCTCCCGCTTTGGACAGAGCGATTGCAGCTTCCACAAGTTCCAACTCCAACTCTCCCGAAGGCTCAGCGTGAACCCGGAACTTGGTCCTCAGCAGGGCTGAAAACCACTCGAACGTGAGTTGATCGGCAGGCACTTCATTCATGCGCTCTTTGAGTTCGTCCAGCAGCTTCATTCGCTCTCGCGTCCTCACGGGAGCACCCCACACTAAGCCGGCGTAGGGGGGGATGTAAAGGCCAACCCTCGCCGCCGCTGGAGCTGTCAGCCCACCTATTGACCCCGGTGCAGGCGCGCTTGCTCGTGCGTCGTGCCTCGCGACAAATTGCAGACATGGCCAACCTGCAACCAGCCGCGGCCTGGTCCCGCTCTCAGAAGAGCAACCGCAATGCCGCCACGACGGTGAAGACAAGGACCATGGACTCGAAGGCGCGCTGGTTGATGTGCCGGAGGATGACAGGTCCCAGCAGGGCGCCCGGTATCATGGGGATTGCCAGCACCGCGTCCAGCAGGAGGGAGTCGCCGGTGATCAGGCGCAATTTCAGGCTGAAGGGGACTTTGCTGGCGTTGACGAGCATGAAAAACCAGGCCCCTGTGCCGATAAAGGCCAGTTTTGGCAGGCCGATGGCCAGGAGGTAGAGCCCCATGACCGGCCCGGCGGCGTTGGCAACCATGGTGGTGAACCCGGCCAGAATGCCGGTGAGGGCCGCAAACCACCAGGTGTGCGGCATCCGGGCGTCGGGCGAATCGGGCCGGCGCCGGCGCCAGCAATGAAGCCCCACCATCGCCAGCAGGATGGCCGCGATGAGCCGCTTCATCTCGAGGTCACCCACTCGGCCGAGGGCAAAATAGCCCGCCACGATGCCGGCCAGGACCCATGGAAAGAGCCGCCACAGGTGCGGCCAACTGGCGTGCTTGCGGAAGAAGGCGACTCCGAACAGGTCCGCGCACAACAGCACCGGCAGCAGGGCGCCGGTCGAGGCGCGGGGCGGCAGGGCGTTGGCAAAGAGCCCCACCGGCAGCACGCCCAACCCGGCAATGCCCGTCTTGGACAAACCGGTGAAGAACGCCCCCAGCGCCAGCAGGAGCCACTGCCACAAAGCCAAATGCACGCCGCTATCATGCCGCCTGTCCCTGTGCCTGACAACCCGCTTCGAGATAGACCCTGCCGACCTTCCCACGCATGGGCGCGAGAGCGACTGAGCGTGTCAGCGACGGACAGCCATGAGAAAGCCCCGCAATTGATCCAGGGCACGCACGAGCATGGGCGGGCAGCCCTGCGGAGACTGGGTATGGTCGAGCGTATGGAGGGTTTCCCCGGCCGGTCGACAATCCTGGTTCCGAACGCGCTGGGCGCCATGGGGAGGGCCTTCCTTCTTGTAGTCTGTCACCTCATTGACATCCAGCGAGGAGCCATGCCGGTGGGCTGAGAGCCAGTAAAGCCACGTCTCCAAATTCCGCGTTGGGAGCAGAAGGCATCGGCCTTCGTGGGCAGAGACCGGAGGAAGATCGCGTTTCTTCAATAATTCTTCGACTTCGCCTTGACGCACGGCAACTCCGCGCCCGTCCTCGTCCAGGAGCGCCAGAACACCTCTGCCCTCTACGAACCGCGCCAGATTAGCGACCTCCGCCGCGAATTGTTTCTTTACCCAGTCATGCCCGGAACCCCCCGGATTTGGCCTGAGCTCCAGAGCGCGGCTATCGATGCCTGCGGCTCCCAGAAAGCCCCGGGCGAAAGCGGAATCACGCCAACCCTCGTGGACCAGAATGATCTTGGAAACCCGGCTCACGTGCCTTGGGAGGCGTTAGGGGCGCCTACTCCTTCCTCCGTGCCAACAGAGGACGGAACGCCGGACGGTTGAATTCCCAATTCCGATAGCCACCCGCGAGCGATCAGGTCTGAGACCCGCACCCCCTCCTTATCCTCAAGCACGCTCGGAGCAACGCGAATCTGGTGCACCCGCGTGGGTCCGCCAGGCTCGCGCTCCAGCCACAGCCCGTGACCGCCGGCAAGAAAATCCACGGCGATCGGGTGGTGAGCGGTCAGGATCACCTGGAAACGCCCCTCGAGGGCGGCGTCTTGAAGGCGCGTCAAGAGGGGTTGAATCTCGCCCAGACCGAGAAAGTTCCCGGGTTCGTCAAGGACGAGGATGCCGTGCCGATCATTGAGCACCGCGAGGGCTGTTTCCAAGATCACCAACGCGATTTGGCCGTAGGAAAGCTCATCCAGTCGGAATTTCAAACCGGACTCAAAGATGCACTCCAAGATCTGGGCATCCCCGGACCGGGGGGCTTGGAACAAAAGGAAGCCGGGCAACCCCCCTTTCGCCAGCGCCTGTTCGGCTTCCTGTCTGGCGAGGGCTTGCGTGGAAGAGACCTCCTGCAGCCAACCGGCGAAATCGGAGCAATCCGGTTTGGGAATGGTAACCGGGTGCTTCTCCGCGCTGACCGCGCTCACCAAGGCTGGGTTAAGCGCCAGGACGAGCGTGTCTTCGATGGTGCGGCGGAAGGCCGTCAACTTCCGGTTGTCGCCTCGCGGGTAGATGCGGGAGATGCCCGAGACGTGCCAATCGGGCTGCAGTATGGGTCCCGGAGCATGCCTATCGTTGTAGAGTTGAATGCCCTGAAGATCCGCGGCGAGCAGCGGCCTCCCATCCAGGATCAACTTCTCCTCAACCACCTTGTTGAGCGCTCGTTCCGGAGCCTCGTGCCGGATTCGGAGGCGGTAGGTGTACTCCCCCGGCTCAAGCTTCAGGCCAAGTTCGAAAGTTTGCTCGATGCGCTTGTCCCATCGCGTCAAAGTCTCGGGTGGAAACAAATCGAGGGAGCGCCCCCGCCCCAGGATGAAATCACGCAGGTTGGCAAATAACCCCACGACATTGGATTTGCCCGAACCGTTGGCGCCCAGAAGGACCGACAGCGGCTCAAGCGCCAAAGTGAAGTTCCCGAAGCATCGGTAATTGTCTGCGTAACAACGCACAAACATAACCCGGAATTCATACTCGCCGGCGCCAAGACAATCAAGCGTTGAATCCGACTTGAAGATCCGCAGGATCGGAGCAGAGTAATCAGTGATGGCTGGATTAAGCCGGTCGAAATGATTATTGGCCAACGGCCTGGTTCATTCCGGCCCAGGGCAAGGCCCTACGGCACCCGACTTTGGATGACTTTGGTGTCTTTGTCGCAGCCTTTGTCGCAACCTTCGTCGAGCTCAGCCGGATTTCGACAAAGGTTTCGACAAAGGCTGCGACAAAAGTCGTGAAAGTCACTGAAAGTCCGGTGTTGTAGGGCAACGCCCCTGCCGCGTAACTGCGGCGTTCCGGGGGGCCGCGTCCGGATGCGCTCCGCCCGGCTCGCCCCGAATCCCCGCTTGCCAATGGCCGCAGAGGGGCTATATCGACAGCGATGTCTGATCTGTACCATCAACTGCTCGAGGCGGCCATCGAGCGGTTGGAAGGGATGAAGGCCCGGGGCACCCGGTTCGTGGTAGTGTCGCCCGAGACGCTGTCGGGCCTGGCGCAGGGGGGGCGCGTGGCGCCGGCTCGGAACCCGCTGGCGCCGCCGCCCGCAGGCGCGCGGGCGCCGGCCCGGGTGGCTGCGCCACAGCCGCCGCCCACCCCTCGCAGCGCCGAGGCCGGGGCCGCCTCCGAGCAACCCTTGGCGCTCGGGTTGGAGGAGGCGCCCGCGCCAGCCCTCGCCGGCCCGGCGCTCAGCCCGGAGGCCAAGGCGGCGGCCTGGGCCGAACTGCGCGCGCAGGTGATGCCATGCGTGAAATGCCCGCACCTGGCCGCCGCCCGCCGCAACGTGGTTTTCGGCGTCGGCGACATCAACGCCCAGCTCATGTTCGTGGGCGAGGCCCCCGGGCTCGACGAAGACGAGCAGGGCGAGCCGTTCGTGGGCAAGGCCGGGCAGTTGCTGACCCGGATCATCCAGGCCATGGGGCTGGCGCGCAACTCGGTCTATATTGCCAACATCCTCAAGTGCCGGCCCGACACCCCCGGCCAGAGCGCCGGCAACCGCAAGCCCACGTCCGAAGAGATGCGGACCTGCATCCCGTATCTGCACCGGCAGATCGACCTCATCGGTCCCAAGGTGATCGTCGGGCTGGGGGCCACAGCCCTC
Source organism: uncultured bacterium (assembly GCA_963749495.1). Lineage (GTDB taxonomy): Bacteria > Verrucomicrobiota > Verrucomicrobiia > Limisphaerales > UBA8199 > CAVQND01. Next base: position 30,757 of record CAVVMW010000004.1, on the reverse strand, counting down.
GAGGGGTTGCAGGGCAAAAGCGCGGTCGGCATCACCCGCCTGCGCGGCCAATGGCAGACCTTCCGCGGCATCCCGCTCATGCCCACTTACCACCCCGCCTACCTCCTCCGCAACCAGTTGATGAGCGAGAAACGCAAGGTCTGGGAGGACATGCTCCAGGTCATGGCCAGGCTGGGCCTGCCCATCACGCAAAAACAACGCAATTTCTTCCTCAAACCGTGATCCAGTGGCCGGGTGCCCGCAGCAGGACCGGTCGGACAGGTCGGACCGGTCTGACGGGTCGGACGAGCCGGACGGCAAGAGAACAAGGCAGATTGGCAAACTTATTTTGCGGCGCGCCCTAAGGCCCCCCAGAGCTTCCAGGCCACAAAGCCCGCAAAATAAACGACGCCCAACAACACGACATCCGTCGGCCCGACCGGCAAATTGTATTGGTAAGCGACCCAAAAACCGACGAATGCCGACGCGCCGCCCAACAACGACGCCGCCAGGGTGAACTGGCGCATGGTCCGGGCAAAGAGGTGCGAGGTCAGCGCGGGAATCAGCAGAAAACCGAAGGCAATGAGCGGTCCGACGCTCAACACGGTCATCGAAACGGTCAACCCGATGAGCAGATAGAGGAGCAGGTCCCAAAAAACGATGTTCTTGCCGAGCGTGGCTGCCATCGCCCGGTCGAACGAGACGAATAAAATCTCCTTGTGAAACAGGCCGAGCGCCGCCAGCACCAGCGCGAGGGTGATGCCCGTCAGAAGAAGGTCGGCATCATCAATGGTAATCACCTCGCCCTTCATCAGATCCAGCCATCCCACCTCCCCGTAGCGGTTCTGTGAAAGAATGATGATGCTCAGCGCCGCGGCCACGACGTAGGCTGTGCCCAGCCTTCCCTCGGGCGAACCTGTTCCGCGCCGCTCCAAAAAGGCCATCACCAGGATCGCTCCCAGGGAAAAAAACGTCGAGCCGGCGAAGGCGTAAAGATGCTCGGTGTGTGCGGCGTGTTCCGGCTGCAAAAGGCCCAGCCACATGGGAACCGAAAGGGCGACCGCGATGCCCAGGGAGGAGATTTGGGGCAGGGCGACGCCGATAAAGACCAGCCGCCGCAGGACCAGAAAGACCCCGACCAGCGGGCAGGCGAATCCGATCAGCACGCTGGTATAAACCGAGTTCCGCATCAAGAAATCGGGAGAGAGAATGTGCCGCAGCGATTCCATGTCAGCCGAGCTCCAGTTCGAAAATCTCCGCCATCCGTTCGCGGGTGAACAATTGGGCCACCGGTCCGTGCAAGACCCGGCCCTCATGGAGCCAGATGACCTGCTGCGCGTGCTTGCGCACCAAAGGCACGTCGTGCGTCACCAGCAGGACGGTCAGCTTTTGTTCCTCGTGAACCTGCGAAATGAACTCCAGCAACCCGCGTGTCGCCACGGCGTCCACGCCCGCCGTCGGCTCATCCAGGACGAGAATGTCAGGCCGTGTCGCCAGCGCGCGGGCGATGAGCACGCGCTGCTTCTGGCCGCCTGAAAGCTGGTTGAACCGTTTGCGCGCGAAGCCATCGGCGGCGCTCGCGCGCAGGCATTCCCAGGCAAAGGCGCGTTCGCTCCGGCCAACCCACCGGCCCGCCCGGACCCGCCCGTAAGTTCCCATCAACGCAACATCGAACCCGGTGAGCGGATAGAGCGGATCGAACTGGACTGCCTGCGGCACATAGCCGAACACCGGCCTGCGGTCCCCAACCCCCGCAACGCGGATTGCCCCGGAGACGGGCGGCAGCAGACCGAGCAAAGTCTTGAGCAGCGTGGATTTTCCCGAGCCGTTGGCGCCGAGGATGGCCGTGAAACTGGAACGGGCGATGGAAATCGAAATGCCGGACAGTATCGGCTGGCCGTCATAGCCGATGGCCAGGTCTTGCAGGTCGATCAGTTCAGCACTAGCGTTAGCCGGCATTATGTTCCGATTATATATCTGTCTGCTTCTCTGCACAATCCTGGCCGGTTGCGAAACGATGCCCCAGTCCAGCCCCGGGGCGCGCCAGCAGGCGCAAGCCAATCTGGTCGTCAGTTTTCAGTCGTGGAACTCGATTGCACTCATCAAGCCTGATCTCACGGGCACGGCAGGCACACTGACACTGCGCACCAAGACCTTCACCCGGGCGGCGGTGGTGAAGTTGTTGCGAAACCTCAAGACGCCTCGGGATTTCGTCGTTGTAGTCTTGGATCGGCGATATAGCCCCGATCCGATGGTCGCTAACGGAGGCATGGACGAGATCCAGAAGTTCTTCGAGGGGCTGGGTTTCCGCCGAATCGCCATCCAGGACGGCGCCGCCCTGGATGACAACGGCGGACCGCGAGTGTTGCGAGATGTGACTCCAACGCAAGGTCCTGCTTCCCGGACTACCGAACCGGCAGCGGGCGCGTGAAGCGCGTCCCGCTGCCGGCCGGCCGGAGGAACTTCCGCAGACGAGATCACTGCGAGGCCGAACCTCTTGCCCTTGCGGCGTCGAGCATGGCATGGACGTTGTAATCGATCATTTTGATATACGTCTCGGTGTTCGGCGCGCCGCCCGGCATGATCGGCAGCTTGAGCAGTGTGGCGCCGGTCTGTCGCGCAATGAGCGCGGGCACCTTTTCCGGGAACTGCGGCTCGCGAATGACGATGGGAACCTTTTCGGCTTTCATCCCGAGGATGAGTTGTTCGATGTGGCGTGGCGTTGGATCGATGCCCGGCTTCAGTTCAATCGTGCCGTACACCTTCATCCCGAAGCGCTCCGCGAAATACTCCCACTCCTCGTGGTAGGAGATGAATTTCAACCCCTTGAGCGGTTGCGTTTCTTTGAGCCATTCTGCAATCTTGGCGTCAAGCTTGGCGAGGTAGGCATCCCGGTTGCGCTTGAAGTCCGCTTCATGTTCCGGGGCTATCTCTACGAGCGCGTCATAGATGTGCCCCAGGGCGATCTTGGCCAGGACCGGATCGAGCATGTAATGGGGGTTGCCGTAGGGATGGACGTCCCCTTCCGAGTGATCGGTGGACTTGGGGACGGATAACGGCGCGATGCCGGGCGAGCAATCCACGTAGCCGGGTTTGCCGAACTGGATGCGCGGGTTCTTGCTCGCTTCCAGGAGGGCGGGCAGAAACGCGTGTTCGCACCCGAATCCGATCGACACCATGAGGTCAGCCCGGTTCATGATGGGCACAAAGCTCGGTTTCATCGGGACGCCGTGGGTGTCTTCGACGCCTGTGGCCAGGCTGAACACCTCCACATACTCGCCCCCGACGGCGCGCGTGAGGTCGGCCAGGTCGGTGAGCGTCGTGACGACACGGACCTTGGCGGCGTGGGCCGGCTGCGCCGCCAGGGCAGCGGCGGCGACCATGGCTGCAGTGAGACAATGGAACAGTTTTGATTTCATATTGTTTCTCCTTTCGGGTTCAGCGCGCCTGCCAGCCGTGCGAATGCGCCCCGATGATCCACGCCCATTGCAGGTAAATCGCATCGTCGGGCCGCAAGCCGGTGGCCGCGTTGGGTTCAGTATGAGTGTATTGGAGACGCAGTTGGTTCCAGTGGCTGAGGGCCCACGTGATGTAGGGGGAATAGGCGAAAGTCTCAGCGTGGTGGTTTTCAGCGTTTTGCGCGTAGTCGAACAGAAAGCCCGCGCTCCATTGGCGGTGCCATTTGTAAGTGAGGTATGAATACATGCCAAGCGAATCGACTCCGCCCAGGAACTCGTTGCCGTTGGCAGGCGTCCCATCCGGATCGAAGAGAAAGCGGCTGTCGCTGTGAAGCACCTCGGTGCCCCAGTCCAATCTCTGGAACTGGTTGTTGCGGAGCGGAACATAGCTGAGCTTGACATCGAGCCCCGCGACCCGGCGTTCCTTTTCGGTCAGCGTGAGCGCGCTGCCATTGGGTTGGGGCAGGGCGCCGCCGCGATCCTGGGTGCTGGGATTGATCAGCCCCGAAATGCCCGTTTCCAATTGCAGGTTGGGCGTGAGATCGAAATAGGTCGAGAGCCGCCCAAAATAATTGAATCCGCTCAAGGCCCGGTAGGTGCCGGGGTTGTTCAACGGGCTGTCCCCTCCGAATCCGACGCCCAGCCCGGTCGTCAAGCTCACGTAATGCGGGATCGGCGGCAGCCAATTGAGTTGCGCGCCGTCGGTTCGGGACTCGCCGCCAATATATTGATCGAGGGCCAACGGACGATTCACGAATGGCAATTCGTGATCGTGAATGTAAGACAGCTTGCCGAACTCCGCAAAGAACCTCCCGGCTTTCAGCTCGAGATTCCACGGCAACGAGGTCGTCTGCAGCGCCGCTTCTTCCACGCCCAGCGTCGCCTCCCCGGTGGCAGCGTCCGCAGAGGCGTTGATCACCGCGTAGGCCTTCGCGAACGGATCCACCGACGCCGCGATGTTCAACTCGACCGACCTCTGAAACGCATCGAAGCCTCCGGCCCGATCGCTCCCCGTTTGCCCGGAGCCTTGCGAGCGGTACGAAAAAATCGTCTCGCCCACCACCCCGATGGCGGGGTTGAATTCGCCCGGGCGGATCTTCTTCTGCGCCTCGATGACTTGATCCACCGTTTGCCGCAACTCCCGCAACTGCTCGGTGGCCGCGGCCTGGTTGGTTTGCGCCGTGCCGGCCACGGCGTTGGTCGCGGTGGCGAGCTGCTTTTTGAGCGCATCGATCTGCGCCTGCTGGTCGCGCAACATGCGCTCGAAATTCTCCCGCATCTCGCGCTGCTGTTTGTTAAAACTCTCCTGGATCTCTTTTAACTGCTTATCGAACTTCTCTAATTGATTTGTCTGCTGGGCCTGGGCGAGCATTGTGCTCAGGCAAAGGGCAGAAGACCACCCTATCAGTCTGGTTAGGTTCATTTTTTTATTCAAATTGACCTTGCCCGGACGCGCGAATTCGGCATCCGGAAAGGGCTTCTGACTCCCTGGGTCGCCAATAGGTGGGAGGCTGAGGGTTGAGAGGGCGAGGCTGGGAGTCTTTGGCCCCGCCTCTAACCGACAACCGGGGTGGGAGAGAAGAGCGCAGGCGGGGCCCGGCTGGGGGAGACACGGTAATCCCGCGCTACGCAACGAGAGTTTTCGACGATGACGGCAAGTCCGAGGGCACTGGGGGAAACCACCGGCGCGAGCACGGCATGGCCGCCGTCCAGGAACAGGTGTTGCTGCACGAGGGTGACCAGGCACTGGTGGTTGACATTCTGGGCATCCCCGTGCAGCAGCCGATGCAGTTCCGGTGAGATGGCCAGGGCCACTGTGACCAGCCAAAGCACCAGCATCAAGCCGGCGGCCAACACGCCGAGCCTGCACGGGCGCTTTGCTGCGGTCCAGGACTTCACGTCAGTATTATAGGACACCCATTTTCCCCGGAGCGCAAGCATTTTTTTTGAAGGGCTTGTGAGGCAGCGCAGGCGTTGCGGAGCGACGCAATGAAGGTGGCCGTGGACCTCGGTCCACGGTTTGGGGCGTGGGAAAGGGTGGGGCGTCGCGTAGCGACGCCTGACAAGTTGGCGTTGGGACATCCAATCCCTTTTTCAGGCGTCGCTACGCGACGCCGGTGAGATTGGGCCGCGGGTCCGTGGACTGGAAGTCCACGGCTACCATCGGACACCGCTGCGCGGTGACTCACCATTTGGCGACAAAGCGGTTCAGTCTGGCCATGGCCTCTTTAATGTTGGCCATGCTGGCGGCGTAGGCGCAGCGGACGAAGCCTTCGCCGCAGGCGCCGAAGGCGGAGCCGGGGACGACGGCGACCTTCTGTTCCTTGAGCAGTTGCAGGGCGAAGTCTTTGGAGGAGAGCCCGGACCTGGCGATGCTGGGGAAGGCATAGAAGGCGCCCAGGGGGCGGTGGCACTCCAGGCCCATCTCGGCGAAGGCGCCGACGATGAAGTTGCGGCGGCGGCGGTATTCCTGGAGCATGTCGTGGATGTCGGAGGCGGGCCGGGCCAGGGCTTCGATGGCGGCCTTCTGCCCCAGGGACGAGGCGCAGAGCATGGTGTATTGGTGGATTTTCATCATGGCCTCGATGAGTTCGGCTGGGGCGCAGGCGTAGCCCAGGCGGAAGCCGGTCATGGCCCAGGCCTTGGAGAAGCCGTGAAGGAAGATGGTCCGCTCGCGCAGGCCCGGCAGGCTCACCAGGCTGGTGTGCGGCCTGTCATAAGTCAGCTCGCCGTAGATCTCGTCGGTGATGACCAGCAGGTCGCGCTCGCGGACGAAATCGGCGATGGCATCGAGGTCGGCGCGGTCCATGACGGCGCCGGTGGGGTTGTTGGGGAAGTTGAGCAGGAGGGCCTTGGTCCGGGCGGTGACCTTGTCCTCGAGCAGGGCGCGGGTGAGGCGGAAGCCGTTTTGGGGGCGGGTCTGGACCACGACCGGCACGCCGTGGGCGAAGAGGATGGTCGCCCGGTAGGAGACGTAGCAAGGTTCGTGATAGAGGACCTCGTCGCCCGGGTTGAGCAAGGCGCGCAAGGCCAGGTCCAGGGCCTCGCTGACGCCGACGGTGACCAGGATCTCGGTGTCGGGGTTGTAATCGGCCCCAAAGGTCTGGCGGACGTAGCCGGCCAGGGCGCGGCGCAACTCGATGTAGCCCAGGTTGCTGGTGTAGTGGGTGGCGCCCCGTTCCAGGGCAAACACGGTTGACTCGCGCACATGCCATGGCGTGTCGAAGTCCGGTTCGCCAATGCCCAGGCTGATCACGTCCCGCATTGTCGTGACGATGTTGAAGAAATCGCGAATCCCCGAGCGCGGGATGTCCCGCACCGCCGTGCTGCAGCCGGCTACGGAGTGACGGTGAGGCGTTCATCCGAAGGTTCCTGGTTCATCAGCACGCCGAAGCGCTTGTAGGTCTTGAGCATGAAATGGGTCGAGGTCGAGAGCACCCCTTCCAAGGGAGCCAATCGCTCGCTCACAAATGCCGCCACTTCCCGCAACGTCGCCCCCTCGACGAAGAGCAGCAGGTCGTAGGTGCCGCTCATCAGGTAGGCCGACCGCACCTCGGGATATCGGCTGATCCGGTCCGCAATCGTGTCGAACCCACCCTCGCGCTGAGGCGTCACCTTCACCTCGATGACGGCTGTGACGCGCTCCAGGCCCAGTTGGTCTTCGTTGAGGATGGCCTGGTAGCCCCGGATCACCCCGCGTTTCTCGTAGTCGGCTATGCGCCGCTCCACCTCGGCCGCGGGCACCCCGAGCATCCGCGCGATACTCTGGCGCGACTCCAGGGCATTGGCCTGCAGTATCTTCAATAATTCATCCATAAGCCAGTGGTCTTCTGCGCCCGGACAATAACCTGTGCCCCAGGCGGGGAGCGAGAAAAAAGCTCTGCGGGCTGAAAGCCCGAAATGTGACAGCCTGGGCTGGAGCGAGCTTGCGAGCGGAGGCCCAGGTCACCAGGCCGTCATTTGCCGCGCCCTGTAAGAATTCCCGGAACGAATTCGCGCTTTGCGCCCCTGAACCTCGACACTGCGTTCCCGTCCCGCGAAGCGTTTTGGACTGCCGCAGTCCAAAACCTTCGGACTTGGTGTCGGTTCATGAGGAGGCCGCCACAAGGCTCGGGTTCCTGGGCAACGTGTCCCGGCCTTACAGGTCGGGGCCGTTTCGAGGGGCACTCGCTTGCCCGGGCCTCCGCTTCGCTCCAGCCCGGGCTATCACATGACGGGCCTTCGGCCCTAGGGCTGCCTGAGCTTGAACCCTCCCTCGAAGACGACCTCGGCGAGGGTGACGAAAAAGAAGACAGCGCTGATCAGGACATTGAGACGGAAGAAGGCGAGCTGAATCCAATTGAGGCTGCGGCGGCGGGCAATCCAGTGTTCGAGCAGGAGGCAGACGACGATGATGAGCCAGCCGACCAGATAGGCGATGTAGAAGCGGCACAGAACGCCAAAGGCGAAGAGCAGTCCGCACATGAGGCTATGGGCCAGGAACGAAGCCCGGAGGGCGTTTTGCGGTCCCCACGCCACGACCAGCGAGCGCAGACCGTGCCGGCGGTCAAACTCGTAGTCCTGGATGGCGTAGATCATATCGAAACCGACCAGCCACAGCACGACCACGGCCGCCAGGACCAGCATCTGCGCCACCTCCAGGCCCGAGATCTGGGTCCCTTTGACGGCCAGCCAGGCGCCTACCGGGGCCAGGGCCAGGGCCAGCCCCAGATAGAGGTGCGTATAATCGGTGAAACGCTTGGTCAGCGAGTAAAAGCAGATGACCGCCAGCGCCAGCGGCGAGAGGCAGAAACAGAGGCGGTTGAGGAAGAAGCTGGAGACCACCAGGCCGGCGCCGGAGAGCAGCCACAAGGCGATGGCCCCGGCCAGGCGGATCTGGCCTGCGGCCAGGTGCCGCCGGGCCGTGCGCGGGTTCATCGCGTCGAATTTGCGGTCCACAATGCGATTGAAGGTCATGGCGCAGGTGCGGGCGCAAACCATCGCCGCCAGGATGAGGCCGAACTTTGCCCAACCCGGCCAGCCGCGGTCCTGGCGGGCGGCCACGGCCATGGCCGCCAGTGCGAAGGGCAGGGCAAAGGCCGTGTGCGGCAACTTCACGAAATCAGCCCATTTGCGGAGGGTGTGGAACATGGCCAGGGCGCATCCGGTGCGCCTTACTTGGGCTCCCCCCACCTGGGCGCCAGTTTGTGCGGCACCGCCAGGTGGTCCAGCACCCGCGCCACAACGGTGTCGGCCACCTGCTCGACCGTCTGCGGGCAGGTGTAGAAGGAGGGATTGGCCGGCAGGATGATGGCGCCGGCCAGGAGCAGCAATTCGAGGTTCTTGAGGTGGACCAGGTTGAGCGGGGTCTCGCGGGGAACCAGGATGAGTTTTCGCTTCTCCTTGAGGACGACGTTGGCAGCGCGCAGGAGGAGGTCCTGGCTGAGGCCCTGGGCGATGCGCCCCAGCGTGCCCATGGTGCAGGGGATGATGACCATCGCCTCCGGGGGATTGGAGCCGCTGGCGAAGGGGGCCTGCATGCTCTTGAGGTTGTGCAAGCGGGCGCCCGCCGGCAGGCGCAGGCCGCCGGCCAACTCCTGGGCGACGACCGCCTGGGCATATTGGCTGAGCACGACGTGCAGTTCGTGCGGAGTGGAAGCCAGATTGTCCAGCAGGCGCTGGGCGTAAAGGGCGCCGCTGGCTCCCGTGATAGCAACGAGTATTCTCAAGCGCAGGGCCTAGTATGCCCCCACAGCAGGCAGCAGGGCAAATGCGTTTTCGCGCGCGTTGGCCCCTTCCATGAACCGACCCCAAGCCGCAAGGTTTTGGACTGCGCCAGCCCTCCGGCGCTTTCACGTCCGCAGCCAGGGGACAGAAAAGCGGCAGAGGACTGCCGCAGTCCAAAACGCTTCGCGCCCGGCGACGCCTCTCTGCAAACAAAAAAAGGCGCCCTCGCGGGCGCCTTGTTCAGATTTAGGTTTTGGCTTGTTGAGGAGGCGAGCCGTCGGTTATGGGAAGAAAAGGACGTTGACCGGGGTGCTGGTGTCGCCGGTGTTGCGGAGTTGGTCGCGGAGCTTGGAGTTGCTGACCTGCTGCACGCTGCTGTCGGCGAGCAGGAGGTTGCCCTGGGCCTGGTGGACCTTGTCGGTCCAGCGCGGAGAGACGGCGGTGGCGATGAAGTTGGTGCCCATGGAGACGGCCGCGCCTTTGGGGTTGGCGCCGCCGTAGTGGGTGGAGTTGCCGTAGCCGCTATTGAGGGTCGGGTCATACAAGGACTGGCTGGCCGTGGCGCCGCTGCCGTAGATGTTGCGGTCGCCGGACAGGAGCATCTGCGGATTATTCTCGGTGGCGTCCCGGCCGATGAAATAGGAGACGTTGAGATTGCAGAGGCTGAATTGGTTGCCGGTGCCGGTTACCAGCGTGTTGTTGATGGCATTCTGGGTGTCCAGAGGCAGGAGCAGGTTGGTGTGCGTGACCGTGTCCGAATCCGAGGGGCAAGCCAGGATGCGGGCGGTGCTCAACTCGTTGGACATGACCCCGAAGATCTGGTAGGTGAACCCGGCATTGTTAGCGGTCATGAGCGCGGCCTGATTGGGCGGGCCGCCGCTGGCTTCGGGCACCGTCATGGGGTATTGGTCCTGGTTGTCCAGGGCCCACGTCTTGAAGGCGATGCCGATTTCCTTCAAGTTGTTGGCGCAACTGCTGCGTTGAGCGCGCGCCTTGGCGCGGGCCAGCGCGGGCAGTAACATGGCCGCCAAAATGGCGATGATGGCGATGACGACTAACAATTCAATGAGCGTGAACGCCCCGATCTTCTTGCGTTGATTCTTCATAAAACTTCGCTGGTTCTTTTTTGTTTTACTGGCAGACAGTGCTCGAACTTTAAGGCAACCGTCCACACTGTCAACCGGATTTTACACTTGGGCTAGAGCATTGACAATGCCATTCATCAAACATAGGGAAAAATGGGGGAAATGCGTGGGTGGAGTCCTCGGAGGTGCGTGATTTTCACGCATTTTGCGTGATCCTCACGCGTCGGCGTCCCTTTCGTCCCTTTTGTCGCTTTCGTCCCTTTGGTCCCTTGCGGAGGGGACGGAAGCGACAAAAGGGACGGCTCTCGACTTCTGTGCACAACTTTGCGAATTGTCGGTGACTGGGGGCGAATAATTCCCGTTTGCTCCAAGCTCAAAAATATCGTGATGTGGAGGCATGATTGATTCGGCCTCGGATGAACGTGGGGCGGCGCCGGAACGGAAGCGCGGGAGCCGGCGGCCCGCAGCGGCGCCCGCCCAGGCGGGGCAGGTGGATCGGCTTCCGCCGCACTCGCCTGAGGCGGAGCAGGGCGTGCTGGGGTGCATTCTGCTCTCGCCCAACGAGTGCATGGGGGTGTGCATCGAGCGATTCAAGGCGGGGGCGGAGGTCTTCTACGACCTCAGACACCAGACGATCTTCGGGGCGCTGGCGCAAATGTACGACGGGCGAGAGGCGATTGATTTGATCACCTTGCAGCAGCGGCTCAAGAACGTGCAACTCCTGGAGGAGGTGGGCGGCATTGCGTATCTTTCGACCTTGCCGGACACGGTCCCCTCGGCGGCGAACCTGAGTTACTACGCGGACATAGTGCAGGAGAAGTATCTGCTGCGGCGGATGATAGCCGCCTGCACCGAGGTGGTGGGCCGGGTCTATGATTACGAAGGGGAGGTGGACGCGCTGCTGGACGAGGTGGAGCGGGACATCCTGCGGATCAGCGAATCGCGGGTGCAGGGGCAGACGGCCACGATCAAGGAGTTGGTCAAGAAGGCCATCGGCACGATCGAGGGTTTTCACCAGCGCCAGGGGGCGCTGACCGGTGTGGGCACCGGGTTCGCGGACCTGGACAAGCTGACCAGCGGGCTGCACGGCGGGGAGATGATCGTCATCGCCGCCCGGCCGAGCATGGGCAAGACCTCATTGGCGATGAACATCGCGGAGCACGTGGCCATCCAGTTGCGCCTGCCGGTGGGGGTGTTCAGCCTGGAGATGACCTCCGAATCGCTGGTGCTGCGCATGCTCTGCTCGCATTCGAGGGTGAACCTGCGCAACGTGCGCGAGGGCTTCCTGGCGGAACGCGATTTTCCCAAGCTCACGGGGGCGGCTGGCCGGCTGGCGGGGGCGCCCTTGTTCATCGATGACTCGTCGGGGCTCTCCATTTTGCAGTTGCGCGCCAAGGCCCGGCGGATGCACCAGCAGCACGGGGTCAAGCTTTTCGTGGTTGACTACCTGCAACTCCTCCATTCTACTGCGCGACGCGCAGAGAACCGGCAGCAGGAGATAGCCGACATCTCCAGCGGCATCAAGTCCCTGGCCAAGGAGTTGAACGTGCCGGTGATCGTGCTCAGCCAGTTGAACCGCGAAATGGAGCGGGAAAAGAACCGCAAACCGCGGCTCTCGGACTTGCGGGAATCAGGCGCCATTGAACAGGATGCCGATGTCGTGGGTCTGTTGTACAAACCAAGCAATGATGATGATGAAAGCGGGGGCGGGCCGGGCGGGGAAGACGAAGCCGCGCCGGTCAACCTCCTGATTGCCAAACAACGCAATGGGCCGACCGGGGATGTCCCGCTGACGTTCCTGCGGCCCTATACCCGATTTGAAAGCGCAGCCAAAGTGAGCGAAGAAGACGTGCCAAACTGACGACGACCTGGATGATAAAACCCTCGCTACGACTTTGCCTGCTGCTCCTGCTCTGCGCCTGGCTGCCCTCGGCCCCGGCGCAATTGGCCTCCGACAAAGTTGCCGATGTCAAAATCCAACACGTCGGACCCGCCACCGTCAGCGACGAACTCATCCGCGCCCACATCCGCGTCAAGAAGGGCGACACTTACCTGCGCGCCGCCTCCAGCGACGACATTCACAACCTCTACGCGACCGGGTTCTTCCAGGACATCCGCGTGAGCGCCGCCCCCGCCACCCAGCCGGGCTGGGTGGTCATCACTTATATCGTCCAGGCCAAGCCGCGCCTGGTCGATATCCGCTACGAGGGGAACAAGAGATACAGCGTGGCCAAACTCTCCAAAAAGGTCACCTCGAAGGTCGGCGAACCGATGGACGAGCGCAAGCTCTTCAACGACACCCAGGAGATCCTCAAGCTCTATCAGAAGGCCGGCTACCCGCGCACCCTGGTCAGGTACACCTTCAAAATCGAGGAGGAGGCCGGGCGCGCCACCGCCATCTTCGACATCACCGAGAGCCCCAAGGTCAAGATCGTGGACATCCAGTTCGCCGGGGCCAAGGCCTTCAGCCAGCGCAAGCTGCGCGGCGGGTTCCTGGTCGCCGGCGGGGCCTTCAAAAAGACCCGCCGCCACTGGATGCTCTCCTGGATCACCAGCCACGGCTTCCTCAAGGACGACGAGTTCGAGGACGACAAGGACCGGCTGGCGGAGTTCTACCACGACCACGGCTATATCGATTTCGAGATCAAGGACGTGCAGTTTCTCAACCCGACGCCCCGGACGATGGTGGTGCGGCTGGCGGTCTATGAGGGCCGGCAGTACCGCGTCGGCTCGATCAAGTTCACCGGCAACAAGCTCTTCAGCACGCCGGTCATTGTGGCCGGCCTGCGCGCCCTCCACCAGTCCAAGGGCGGCAAAGGCCAGATCGGCCCCAACGGCCTGCCCATGGACGTGGGCAACATCTTCAAGCCCAAGGACTTCGCCAAAGACGTCGAGGCGGTCGAGGACTTCTACGGCTCCAGGGGCTATATTGACGTGACCAGTCCGACCAATCTCAAGGTCACGCGCATCCCCAACACCGAGAGCGGCACCATGGACCTCGAGTTCCAGATCAACGAGGGCCAGCAATCGACCATCGAGGGCATCGAAATCCGCGGCAACACGGTCACCAAGGACAAGGTCATCCGCCGCGAACTGTCGGTGGCGCCGGGCGAGGTCTTCGACATGGTGCGCGTCAAGCGCAGCAAGACGCGCCTGGAGAACATGCAGTACTTCTCGAAGGTCGATGCCCGCCCCGAGGCGACCGAGATGCCCAATATGAAGAACCTCGTCATCGCCGTCGACGAGGGCAAGACCGGCCACGTCACCGTGGGGGCGGGCTACAGTTCTATAGACGCCCTGGTGGGCTTTGCCGAGTACTACCAGGGCAACTTCGACCTGTTCAATCCTCCCTACTTTACCGGCGCCGGCCAGAAGCTCCGCCTGCACGTCTCGGTCGGCCTCTTGCTGCAGGATTATGTCTTGTCGTTCATCGAGCCCTGGTTCCTCGGACGCAAGCTCACCCTGGGCACCGACATTTACTACCGCGACCTGGCTTACCAAAGCCTCAACAACATCTATGACGAGGTCCGTGCCGGCGGGCGCGTGAGCCTCTCCCGCACCCTCCTCAACAACGATTTCATCATCGGCAGCGTGAGCTACACGCTCGAGGACGTCGGCATCGTGTTGAACCCTCCTTTCCACGGATGGGTCAACCAGGGCAGCCCCGCCGTGCCGCTCTCTCCCGGTTCCTCGGGCGACCGCGGCACGCTTCCGGGCGGGGCCTCGCCCGGCGGCGGTCCGGGCGGCTCCTACTCGCTGGGCTCGATGCCGGGCACTTTGCCGGGCAGCGGCCCGGGCGGGGCGGTCGCGCCGAACATCCCCGAGGCCATCTACGAGGAAACCGGCTACCACGTGCTCTCGAAGGTCGGCACCTCGCTGGCCTACGACACCCGGGGCGGCGGCGCGCTCCCCAACAAGGGCCAGCGGACCAGCCTGGCCGCCACGTTCGTCGGCGGGCCGCTCGGCTTCGACAAGGAGTTCTACAAGCTGGAGCTGACCTCGGACTGGTATTTCAAGGGATTCGCCCCGGGACACGTGCTGGAGATCGTGGGCCACGTCGGCACGGCCGACTCCCTGGACTCGGGCGATGTGCCCTTTTATGAACGTTATTACCTGGGCGGCATGTACTCCATGCGCGGCTTCTTATACCGCAGCATCAGCCCGCGCCAGCCCGGCATGAACGAACCCATCGGCGGCGACAGCTACTGGTTCGGCTCCGCCGAATACAGCATCCCCATCATCGAGCAGGAGCACGGCTTGAGCCTGCGCTTTGCCCTGTTCTATGACATCGGCAACGTCAGCGAAAAGCCCTATAGCTTCAGCTTGAGCAACTTCAACGACAACTGGGGTGTCGGCCTGCGCATCAACCTGCCCATCGCCCCCATCCGCCTCGATTACGGCATCCCCATCCACCACGACCAGTTCAACAGCGGCTCCGGCAAATTCCAGTTCGGGGTCGGCTTCACCAGGGATTATTGACCCAACGCGCTTTCTCCCACCTCGAAGCCCATGCAGAAGCCCAATCACAGAAGCGAGTCGGATTCCCGATTTGGTGTCTCGGCCCCAACAATCCACAAGGATGCACGGGCGCTCTTTGGCAACGGGGCGCCAGCCCAGCGGAGTTTGGCCCTGGGGTTTCCCCTCACCCCGGCCCTCTCCCCGTCGGATGGGGAGAGGGAGGAGCGTCGGCGGTCGGTCCACGAAGCCCAGCGCGTCGGAGATGGCGGCATTTGTCGTTTGGGTCTCCCTCTCCCCATCCGATGGGGAGAGGGCCGGGGTGAGGGGCAAGGGGCGGCCGATCACAACGGTCTGTCAAGAACCTGGCGAGTGCGGGACCTTTGTCGCAAACTTTGTCGGGACCTTTGTCGGATTGCCCATTTTTCGACAAAGGTGCCGACAAAGGCTGCGACAAAGGTCCGGAATCAGCTCTACATCGCCTCCGCTGTCGCGGCTTGTGCCCTGTTGGTCCCATCCCCGGCAGTGGCTGGCGCCCGCTCGCCTTTCCTGTCTTCGTTTGGCGCTGTGCCGCTGGCCTTCGAGCCGGTGGGCGGTCCGGGGGAGGCGCCGGCCCTGTTCCAGGCCCGCGGCCGGAATTACCAATTTAGGATAGCCCCGGCCCGGGCCCAATTCATCTTGTGCAAGAGCGCCGGCGCGGAGGCGCGGGCGTCGGCGGACCGCGCCCGGTTTGCCACGGCGCCTTCCGGGGTGGCTCGGGCCTTCTGGATGGACTTTGCCGGGGCCAATGCCCAGGCCCGGACCGTCGGCGAGGGGGCCATGTCCGGGACCATCAACTACCTGCTGGGCAGCGACCCGGCGCGGTGGCGGACCGGGGTCGGGACTTGGTCCAGGGTGCGGGTGCAGGACTTGTATCCTGGCATCACCCTGGTTTATTACGGCAACCAGCAGCGCCTGGAGTACGATTTCACGATTGCCCCCGGCGCCGACCCCGCGGCCATCGCTATCCGTTACACCGGCCCGGACCGGGTTGCGCTTGACGAGGCCGGCGGCTTGGTCCTGGGCCTGGGGGCCGAGCAAGTCCGCCAGCCCCCGCCGGTGCTTTACCAAATGGTCGAGGGCAGGCGCAAGGCGGTCTCGGGCGGCTACCGGCTCAAGGACGACGGGACGGTTGGCTTCGCGCCGGGTCCCTACGATCACAGGCTGCCGCTGGTGATCGACCCGACCATGATTTATTCGACCTACTTCGGGGGCAACGGCGACGACATCATCTGGGCGGTCAAGGTCAGCCCGAGCGACGGCTCGGTGTATGTCGCGGGCCAGACGCGCTCGTCCCAGTTCCCTTTCGACCTGCCGCCCGGTGGCTTCCAATCGACCAACGCCGGCGGCCTGATCAACGGCGATGCCTTTGTCGCCCGGCTCGATCGGACCGGGACCAACCTGATCTTCTTCACGTTCCTTGGGGGCACAAACGATGAGGGCGCCCTCGACCTGGCCCTGGACAGCGCCGGCCATGCCTACATCACCGGCTTCACCGACTCGACCAACTTTCCTTCCATCCCGCCCGGCGGAGTGCCGGGGCTGGACATCCCGCCCGACATCATCTCCAACACACCAGCCCATGTCCCGTTCGACCATGCCTTCGTCGCAGAACTCACCAGCGACGGCTCGGGCCTGGTCTTCTCGACCTACCTGGGCGGCAGCCAGCGCGACGTGGGCATCGGCATCGCGCTGGACCCGGCCGACTTCGTTTATGTGACGGGCTACACCTACTCGACCAATTTCCCGGCTACCAACGCCCTGGTCGCCCGCCCGCTCGGCTCTGCCACTGCCCAGGTGTATAACTGCCTCTCCGGGAGCAACGACGTGTTTGTCACCAAGTTCGCCCCGGGTGGGACGGGCTTGGTCTATTCCACCTACCTGGGCGGCACCAACTTCGACGTGGGCCAGGGCATCGCCGCCGACAGCGAGGGCAATGCCTACGTCACCGGCTACACCGCCTCGACCAATCTCCCCGTCACCGCCGCCCTGGCGCCCCTCTACGGCCAACTCAACGACTTGACCAACGCCTTCCTCAGATACCGCGGCGGCGCCCAACCCACCTACGATGCCTTCGTGGCCAAGATAGCCCCGCTGGGCTCCAACCTGCTCTACTGCGCCTACCTGGGCGGCACCAACAACGACGCCGGCTATCGCATCCGCCTCGACGCCGCCGGCGCCGTCTATATCACCGGCACCTCCTACTCCTTGGATTTCCCGAACGTCCCCAGCGCCGTCACCAACATCATCCCGCGCGGCCGCACCAATATCTACTACATCAATAGCGATGCCTTCCTGACCAAGATCGTGGCAACCGATAACGTGCCGTTCATCCAGGTACTCCACCCTCTTCGGCGGCCCCCTCGAGGAGACGGGCTGGGACCTCGCCCTGGACCCGGTCACCACCAATATCTTCATCGCCGGCACCACCACTTCGACCAATTTCCCGGTCTCCCCGCTCTCCGCCACCAATGTGCCGTTCCTGCCGCAGACCAACTATTTCCGGAACACCGATGTCTTCGTCGCCTCGTTTGCCCCGGCCACGCTCGTGACGACCAACACTATCCGCCTCACCTCCGGCGGGACCCTCGTGCAGGTCGTCACCAACCAGGTGCTCACCAATCTCTATGCCGTGATGTTCGGCGGGCTGCTCGATGATTTCGGCCTGGCCATCAATGTCGATGCCGCCGGCAATGCTTACGTGGCCGGGCAGACCCTCTCGGGCGAGTTCCCAGTGCTCGACGCGCTTCAGCCCGACCTGGTCGGCCGCAGCGACGGGTTCCTGGCCAAGATACAATTTGCCGATGCCCTGGCGGCGGTGACCATTGATACGGTGCCGCCCAACCTGCTGGTGGTTGTGGACGGCGCCACCAACAACGCGCCCATCACGACCAACTGGGTCTTCGGCTCGGGACACCGACTCACGACTATTCCCACGCAGAACGGCCCGGCCGGCACGCGGTTTGTCTGGACCTCGTGGAGCAACGGCGGCCTCATCTCCAACCAGGTGTTCCCGTTCAGCGCCACCACCAATTGCACGGCCGGCTTCACCACCCAGTTTTTCCTCACGATGGACGCCGCTCCCGGCGGCGGGGTCAACCCGGGCAGCAGTTGGTACGATGCCGGCACGGTTGTGCCGATCACCGCCACACCCGCCTTCGGCGCCAGCTTCGCCGCCTGGACCGGCGCCGGGACCGGGGCCTTCACCGGCACGAACAATCCCGCCAGCGTGACGATGGACGGGCCGATCACCGAGACGGCGGATTTCGCGGGAGCGGCCCAGTCCCGTCTCGAAGTGGTGGTCAACGGCCAGGGCACCGTCTCGCCGAACTTGAACGGCCAGTCGCTGGCTATCGGCAAGACCTATTCCATCAGCGCCAGCCCGGCCCCGGGATTCCTGTTTGCGGGCTGGAGCGGCGATGTCACCAACAGCCGCCCGGCCCTGAGCTTCGTCATGACCAACGGCCTGGTCCTGGAAGCCAACTTCGTCCCCAACCCCTTCCTCCCCGCCAAGGGCAGCTACGCCGGCCTGTTCTTCGACACCAACAACCTCGAGTTCCAGAGTTCCGGCTTCGCCAGCGCCACGGTCAACCAGGACGGGTCCTTCAGCGCGACCGTGCGGCCGGGGGGCATCGCCTATTCCATTGGGGGGCAGTTCACGACCAACGGCCAATTCTACGGCACCATCCCGCGCAGCAGCCTCCTCACGCGCCTGCAGGTCCGCCTCCAACTCGATCTGGCCGCGACCAACCGCCTCACCGGCCAGGTCAGCGACGGCACCTGGACCGCCGACATCCTGGCCAATCGCGCCGTCTTCTCCACCGCCAACCCCGCGCCGCAACGAGGCAAGAAGTATATCCTGCGCCTGCCCGGAAGCGCCAATTCCATGGCCGCGCCCGGCGGCGACAGCTTCGGCAGCGTCTCGGTCGATTCCCTCGGCAATCTCCAGTTCACCGGGACGCTGGCTGATGGCACCCGGGCGACCCAGAGCACCTTTGTCTCCGGCTCCGGCCAATGGCCGCTCTTTGCCTGGCTCGGTTCGGCCCGCGGGATACTCCTGGGCTGGGTCTCCTTCACGGGCACTAACCTGGCGGCCTTGTCCGGCCCCGTCACCTGGTTCCGCCCGCCCTTGCCGCGCGCGCACTGGCTCTATCCGGGCG
The DNA here is from genome assembly GCA_963749495.1 of uncultured bacterium. Classification (GTDB taxonomy): domain Bacteria; phylum Verrucomicrobiota; class Verrucomicrobiia; order Limisphaerales; family UBA8199; genus CAVQND01. The sequence continues at coordinate 11,875 of CAVVMW010000004.1, read as the reverse complement.
GGTTCACATTCCAGACCGACTCGATCGGCTCGGCCTATGCCTTCACCAACGGGACGCGCGCCCTCAACTTCAGCCAGGGCGTGGTCGTCCTCGAAAATGGCGGCCTTTTCCAAAACCTCACCAACCAGGTCTTGCTCGGCCCGGACAACAGGGTCACCGTCCTGACGGGCACCAACCGGTTGAGCCTGACCCTGAGCCCCGCCACGGGCCTGTTCCAGGGCAGCTTTCTCCATCCCCTCACGCTCCAGTCCGTCGCCTTCAGCGGGGCGCTCCTGCCCAGCCTGACCAACGGGACGGGCTTCTTCGTCATCACCAACCAGAGCGGCCGCGTCTTCTTCGGGCCGTAGGCAAAGGCTGAAGGCTAAAGGCTAAAGGCCGATAGGAGCGCGGACGCCTCGTCCGCGCGGGGGGGGTGCGATTAAACGTGTCGGCCAGCCCACGGCACCTTTTTGCCCCGGAGGGGCCTCCGACAATAGCCCGGCGTTTCAACGCCGGGTGCGCGGACCCAAGGAGCAGGTCCGTCCCGAAGGGACGGCTGAAAGCAAGGGGTGTTCTCAGTCGTCCCTTCGGGACGAGGGGCCCTTTTGTGCCCTCCCCGGCGTTGAAACGCCGGGCTATTGTCAGATGTCCCTCCGGGACAAAACTCCCTGGCACATGCCCGACGCCTTTAATCCGGACTCTCCGCGCGGACCCTGGTTGACAATCACCATCCTCCCCCGCCATACTCCGGCCGCGGCGTTGCTCCTGGCGGCGGCGAGGGCGTCGGACCGAGCGTGGTTGCGTATTTCCACAGTCCGGGCACCGCGCTGCAGGGCGCCAAGAGCGACGCGTTTAAACAGCCAATGGCCGCACTAGCTAACGCTCGACACCTGAACTTTCGTATGAACTGCAGAGATTCACAGCCCAAAAACACGAACGCAACCAGCAACCCATCTCATCCGCGCGGCCTTTCACGGCGCCAGTTCATGCTCACTGGCGGCGCCGCGGCCGGCGCCTTCGCCATCGTGCCGCGACATGTGCTGGGCGGGCCGGGATTTGTCGCGCCCAGCGAGAAAATTACTCTGGCTTGCATCGGCTTCGGGACCCAGGCGATCCGGGAAATCGGCGGCATACTCGCCAGGCCGGAGGTCCAAATCGTCGCCATGTGCGACGTTGAGAAGGACGGAGTCAATTACCTGGAATGGAGCAAAAACGAGATCCGAAACGCCATCAGGCGGCTCCTCCAGAACCCGGCCTGGAGAGAAGGCTTCAACCACGCGCCCGGCGGCCGCGATGTCGGCAAGGAGATCGTGGAAACCTACTACGCCAAGCAGCGCGGCAAGGAGCAATTCAAGGGATGCGCCACTTACGTGGACTTCCGCGAGTTGCTGGAAAAAGAGAAGGATGTGACTGCGGTAAAAGTGATGACGCCGGATCACACGCACGCGACCATAGCGATTGCGGCCCTGAAAAAGGGAATGAACGTGCTCATGCACAAACCTCTGGCGAATCGTCTGCTGGAGGGCCGGGCCGTCATCGAGACCGCCCGCGCGAAGAAGCTCGCCACGCATTTCCTGCCGGCCAGCGAAGGCGCGACCCAGAAACAGGCCCTGGACATGGTCAAGAACGGCGCCATTGGAACGCTTCGGGAGATCCACAATTGGTTGATGCGGCCGATGTGGCCCCAGTTCCCGACCCTCCCGACCGACACGCCTCCCGTCCCCGCGGGTTTCGACTGGGCCCTCTGGCTGGGCCCCTCGCTGGATCGCCCCTATCACCCCAGCTACACTCACACCAATTTCCGCGGCTGGTACGAGTTCGGCGGCGGGTCCATCGCCGACATGGGACATTACAGCCTGTGGCCGATTTTTCAGCTCTTGGACCTGGAATCCCCGGTCAGCGTCGAATCGACGCCCAGCCACGTCTGCACGGTTTCGGACCAGGTTTGCCTGCGGGTCAAGAACGACTACTCTTTCCCCGCCGCCTGCACGATTCGGATGAGATTCGCGGCCAAGGGGGAGCGGGCGGCCCTGGACATCTTCTGGTATGACGGTGGCATAAAGCCGGCCGTGCCCGAGGAACTCCTGGCCGAAAACAAGGAACTGGATGAAGAAGGCATGATGTTTGTCGGCGACAAGGGAAAGATCCTGGGCGGCTTCCACGCCGAAAATCCGCAGTTGATTCCCGAGGCGAGAATGAGCGCCTATCGAGCGGCGAACCAGTTGCCCGAGCCGGCCCCACGCCAGCCCGGCGCCGGCGGGCGGCGGGGCGGCGGCCCCTCAGCGCGCGAGGCCGCCTGGGTCACCGCCTTCAAAGGAGGCCCTGCCAGCTACGGCGATTTCCTGCTGGCCCGCCCGATCTGCGACGCGGTGAACCTGGCCTCCATCTCACTGAGGCTCGGCGGCCGGAGACTCCTCTGGGATTCCGCCGGCGCGAAGATCACGAACCTCCCGGAGGCCAACAAGTTCCTCACGCGTGAATATCGGCCCGGCTGGGAAATTTAAGCGCCGGCGGCAAGACCAACCGCGAAGAACCCAAAGAACGCGGGTGGAAGACAAACATCGTCACAAGATGGATTTTGCTGGGCTTTCGTCACACAAAGTGTCTAGGAGTCCAGATACGAACTGGCGTGGACTCGATCGATGCGCCGGATTAGGACGCCTCTTCGTTTCCTTCGTTTCCTTCTGTTCAGTTCCTGTGCCCAGCCGGCGGGACGCAGGAAAAGAACAGAAGGAAACGAAGGAAACGAAGGATCGAAGGCCCGGATCAGCTCTGAGGTCTGCGATCCGGAGGTTCAAGAAGAATTCTATCTCACACGCAAAGAACGCAGAGACCGGGAAAAGTTATTGCGTTTCTCTGTGATCTCTGCGTTCTTTGCGGTTAATTCTGCAACCCATTTTGAGAAAGGAAAAAGTGCTTATGACTGCGATGTCCAGACGGGAATTCATCGAGAGAGCAGCGATCGGTTCCGGCGCGGCCGGGTTGCTGCTCGCGAGTGCGGCCAAGCTGGCGGCAAATCCGCTGGGCCTGCCCATTGGGAGCCAGGTCTGGCCCCTGCGTTCGATGCTCAAGGACTTTCCTGCGTTCACGAAGCGGATAGCCGAGATCGGCGTGACCCGGCTCGAGCTGTGTTCGCCGATCGGTTATGGCGCCGAGTTCGCGGCGCTCGCGAATGGGAAGGAAGTGAGCGGCGTTTTGGCCGATCACGGCATGAAAGCCGAGAGTTCTCACTTCACCATGGGCGAGCTGCGCAAGAGCCAGGAAAAGAGCATCGAGTGGGCGAAACAAATCGGCATCACGCAGATGATCACCGCCAGCCTGGGCGACGGGAACGGGGGCGACAGGCCAACGCTCGACCAGGTGAAAAGGGCGGCGGACGAGTACAACAAGATCGCCGCCGTGGCGGCCAAGGCCGGCATGCAGCAGGGCCTTCACAACGAGGGCTTCGAACTCTCGATGGTCGATGGCAAGCGGACCTACGACCTGTTGTTGGACCTGCTCGATCCGGAGCTGGTCAAGTTCCAGTTCCAGATGTTGACGATCACGGCCGGCCTGGTCGGCGCCGAGTACTTCCTGAAGTACCCCGGTCGCTTCTTCTCCATGCACCTGCAAGACGTGGACATGAAGGACTCGGCTCCGGCTCCGTCGCAAGCGGGTGCGCCCGCGGGGCGGCGCGGGGGGCGGCACCCGCAGGTTGCGCTCGGCCGGGGCAGCATCGATTGGGTCAAGACCTTCACCGCTGCGAAGGTGGGCGGAGTCAAGAACTATTTTGTCGAGCAAAGCTGGGAACTGACGCAGCAGAGTGTCGCCTATCTCAAGACCCTGAACGTTTGATCGGCGGCAAGGAGTGTGGGGCAGACCTCTGGTCTGCCGGTTCAGGGAGCCTCCGGCTCCGTGTCCCTTGCAGTTGCGGGGCTCGGGGCCAGAGGCCCCTCCAACCGGCAGACCGGAGGTGTGCCCCACTCGTCGCCCCTGAGCAGCTGCTTGTGTTTTATCTTGCGTTAACCACTGGCGAAGACCTTCTTTGAGGGCTGCGCGATGAACGGTTGGCTCCTCCTCACATTGGTTGCTTCAGCGGTCTCTTCCCTGAGCGGATTCTCTCAAGCCGAGGATTTCGCACAAGGGCGTCACGCAAGCGCGAAGTCCCGCCTCATCCCCGTGTTCTGCGTCATGCAGGTCTGGAACCTCAACGGCCAACTCATCGAAAGCCGGCCCCTCAAACCCACCGTGCCGGTCAAATGGACCGTCGAGGACCTGTTCCAAGGCCGCGATCCAGACTTGGAAGCCGCCTTGCTTCACTTGGAACGACAGAAAGATTGACCTGCGCCGAACGAATAGAGAGCGCCGGCTGGTCCAGGTGGTCTTGGGGCCGGCGCGCCTCAGCCCCGGAAGCCACACGACCAACGAAACCGCACTTTACATATGGACGTTTAAATGTAAAGTGTGCCTGCATGATTGAGCGTCCCGTCTGGAACGAGCGGCTTACACCAGCGCCGCCTTTCGCTCGTCGAGCCAGTCAACGGCAGCGTCGAGGCGGGTCAAAGCACCCAGAACGCTGACTCGGAGCCTGGATTCCAGCCCTCCGCGATCGAACAAGGCCAAGCAGGACTGATCCAGGAACCGGCTCGCATACTTGATGGCCTCAAAACCTGCCGGGTGTCCTTGAACCGCCAGGCCCCATGCCTGCGGAATGGTCAGGTCTGCCGCCAGGAGGCTGGCTTTGTCCACGCTCATCGCGTCCCGGGTTCGCTCCAGACTGACCGCGCACACTCTTAGTGCCGGGACAAGAATTTGGCTGACGCAGCATCCCTGCCACTTTCCAGCGGGGATGGCGCGGTTCCCCTGAAAGACATCATCCCCGAAAACCTCCCAAAGGCACGTCTGGATGGTCGCCCCGACGTACAGCAGAGGGAATGGACAGTTGGGATGAGAAAACCGGTGGTGCGGGAGCTTTCCGAACAGAACTGCCGGCACCCCCGATTTATGCACCCGGAACCAACTACGCTGCGCTTGCCGCGTGACCGGAATCACCTGGTGATCGAAGTCCGCGCCGGGCGTCAGTTGGGTGCGCGCCGGCTTCCGCTTACTCGGCATACGCCTGGGCAGCCAGGAAAACTTCCATCAGTCTGCCTTCGCGCAGCAAGTCCAAAGGCCGCCGGCCCCCCAGACTGCGCTTTTCCTGCAAAAAGAAAAGTATCTTCCCCCAAGCATCCAGGCGCTCATCCTGGTCGAGGATGGGCAGCACTTGCTCCAGGTCTGCCAGCACCTGGCCGTGCTGATCGAATTGCCAGCGCGGAAAGCGCGCCGCTTGCAGCCGTTCTTCCCGCCACGCCAGCAGCCGGCCGCCATCGAGCCTCTTCAACACGGCGGTCTTCGAAATCCCGAGCAGGCGGGCCACCTCCTCGGAGGACAAGCTGCCTCCCTCCGCTTCCGCCAGCCTTTGACGAGTTTCCAGCCCGCGGACGACCGCCCTCGCGACTTTGCTCTCCCGGGATTCTCTCGGCCCGGTGGAAAGGTCGAAGGCGACGTTCAGCAACCGCGCGACGGTCGTTGGGTCTTGACCCCGATGTTTGCGCATCACGCCGGCGAATTCATCCACCATGGCTTGCTCGTTCGCAGGCAGCTTGGCTTTGCCCTCCCGCTTCTCAACTGCGATTCCCATAACAATTGGAACCATAGAGCGGGGTTGGAGAATTGTCAACCTTGTAAACCTTGCCAACCACACCCAGAATGTGCCTCACAGGCCAATTCAGCCGCTCCGGAAGGTGGTGGAGCCGAGGGGGTTCGAACCCCTGACCTCCTGAATGCCATTCAGGCGCTCTACCAACTGAGCTACGACCCCAGCCAGAGTGGGGGCAATTTATAGTCCCTGCGGAGATTGTCAAAACGAAAAAAACAGCACAATCATAACTGGGAACGAAAGCAGAATCATTATTGGCAGAATCATTGCAAAGGAGTTTTTTTCCTAATGATTCTGCCAACAATGATTTTGCCTTCCTCTATTCTGCCCCGGGCCGGGGTCATCGGAGATTGTGTTCCGGGCGGGCACGGCTTAGCCTCTGCACGTGAACGAGAGCGTGCCGAGCGTGACGGTGCTGATAGCGGCGCGGCCGGGGCAGGGGGAGGTCCGGGCGCTGAGCGCCGGGCGCGCCCTGGAGTATCCTCGAGGGCGGCTGGAGATCCTTGTGGCGCGCGGCAAGCAGCCTTCGGCGCAGCGCAATGCCGGGCTCAGGGCGGCCCAGGGAGAGTTGATTTATTTCCTGGACGATGACTCGGTGCCCGGAGCCCGCCAGCCTGCGCCGGGCGGCCGCGTGGTTCGCGGACCCCCGGGTGATGATGGCCGGGGGACCCAACCTGTGCCCCGCGGAGGCCCCCGGCCTGGAGCAGGTCTTTGCCCTGGTCCTGAGCAGTTGGCTGGCCTTCGGGCCGAGCCGCGCGCGGTACGCCCCGGTCGGCGCCGCGCGTCCGACCAGTGAGAAGGAGTTGATCCTCTGCAACCTGGTTGCGCGGCGCGATGCCCTGCTCGAGCTGGGCGGGTTCAACGAGGCGCTTTATCCGAATGAGGAAAATGCGCTCATGGACCAACTGCAGAAGCGGGGCGGCAAGCTCATCTACGACCCGCAACTTATCGTCCATCGCCGGCCGCGCTCCTCGCTCAGGGCCTTTTGCAGGATGCTCAAGACCTATGGCCGGGGCAGGGCCGAGCAGTTCCGCGTCAACCCTACGCCCGGCTCGGCCGTCAATTTGGTGCCGCCGCTCTTTCTGGTCTATCTGGTGGCGCTGCCGTTCCTGGCCGCGCTGACGCCCTGGGGAAAATGGTGGCTGGCGCCGCTGGCGGCCTATGCCCTGGCAGTGCTGGCGCAAACGCTCGTGCTGGCCTGGCCGGGGGGCTCTTCCGCGCCCTGGCGGCGGCGCCGCTGGTCATGTTGACGCACCTGCTCTATGGCTATGGCTTCTGGCGCGGCTTGTTCACGCGGTTGAGGCCGGCCGGGACGGCGGCCGCGGTGCCGGTGAAAGTGGAACGGATGAGGAATGACGAATGACGAATGACGAATGACGAATGACGAGCAAGAACTCTGTTTCCTCCGTTGCCTCCTGTTAATTCCCTGAGCATGCCAACAAAACATCCGGTCTGGGCAAACGCCATCAAGTCCTGTGCGGACCCGCAGCGGGCGAGGCACTATTTGGACCTGCTGGCGGGGAGCGGCGCGGCGGCGTGGCTGGCGGCGCCCTCTGCGGAGCAGGCGCGCATCCTGGCCGCGCTCTTCAGCGGGTCGGAGGCCCTGAGTGCCCTGTTAGTGGCCCACCCGGACTGGCTGGGGGCCCTGGAGGCCGGGGCGCTCCGGCACCCGCGCCGGGAGCAGGGTTTCCAGAATGAAGTGGGCGGCTGGCTGGGGCCGCTCCTCGCGCGGCGCGATTACCCCCAGGCGCTCCGGCAGACACGGCAGTTCAAGCAGCGGCAACTCCTGCGGATAGGCGCGCGCGACCTGGCGGGGCTGGGCGAGGTTGCCGAGATTACCCGCGAGCTGTCGGACCTGGCGGACGTTTGCCTGGACAGTGTTCTGGCAAATCTGCCGCGCCCAACTCACCGACCGCTGCGGCGCGCCGTATCACGAGGAAGCACCCGGACGCTGGGCGCTGACTGCGGGTTGCGTCCTGGGCCTGGGCAAGCTGGGCGGGCAGGAGCTCAACTACAGCTCGGACGTTGATGTCATCTTCATCTATAGCGAGGAGGGGAGCGTGTTCAAGGGGCCGCCGGGCCAGGGCAAGGCGCCGCGCGCCCTGCTGAGCAACCACCAATTCTTCAACCGCCTGGCGGAGGCGCTCATTGCGGAGGTCTCGCGCCTGACCGCCGAGGGCGCGCTCTACCGCATTGACTTGCGGCTGCGCCCCGAGGGAGATGCCGGGCCTCTGAGCCGTTCGCTTGGGAGTTACGAGAATTACTACGCCCAGTGGGGGCAGACCTGGGAACGCATGATGCTCATCAAGGCGCGAGTGGTCGCCGGCGATGGCGTGCTGGGCGCCGAGTTTCTCGATATGGTCCAGCCGTTCCGCTACCCGCGCTCGATCAGCGAAGGGGTGCTGCGCGAGGTGGCGGCGGTCAAGGACCGCATCGAGAGCGAGGTCGTCAAGGCGGGCGAACTGGAGCGCAACGTCAAGCTCGGGCGGGGCGGCATCCGGGAAATCGAGTTCATCGCCCAGTCCCAGCAGGTGCTGCACGCGGGCCGGCAGCCGTTTTTGCAGGGCCGCCAGACCGTCCCGTGCCTGGCCAAGCTGGCGCAGTACCGAACACCTCTCCAAGGACCAGGCGCAGACACTCACGCGGGCCTATGCCTTCCTGCGCAAGGTCGAGCATCGGCTCCAGATGGAGAATAATCTCCAGACTCACACCATCCCGGCCGCCCGGCACGCCCAGGAGCGGCTGGCCCGCCTCATGGGCCTGCCCTCGCTCAAGCACTTCGAGGCCGCCCACCGGGCGCGCACCGCCAATGTGCGGCGGATCTTCGAAAGGCTGCTCAAAGCCGAAGCGCCTGCAGCCCAGGCCGCCTGGCCGTTCCCGCGCGAATTCGCCGGCGCCGAGGCCCGGTGGAAGCAATTCCTGGCCGCCCACTCCTTCCGCGACGTCGAGCGGACCTTCCGCGTTTTGCGGGAATTCGTCGAGGGTCCGGGCTACGTCCATGTCTCGCCCCGGACGACGGAACTGGCGTATCAGTTGTTGCCGAGGCTCTTTGGCATGACCGAGGGGCGAGGGGCGAGGGGCGAGGGGCGAGGGGCGAGGGGCGAGGGCGGAGGGGAGCAGGGCAGGCTCTCGGATCCGGACCGGGTGGTGACGCGGCTGGATAGCTTCATCGCGGCTTATGGGGCCCGGGCGACGCTCTTGGAGTTGTGGGCCAGCAACCCGGCCATCTTTGACCTGCTGCTGAGGTTGTTTGATCGCTCGGAGTTCCTGGCGGAACTGGCGATTCGCACGCCGGACCTGGTGGACGAGTTGGTGACCAGCGGACGCCTGCGCCAGCGCAAGACCGCCCAGGAGACCCTGCGCGACCTCCGCCACGGCCTGGCCGACCCAGACCAGCACCTGTGGCTGCGGCGCTATCACCAGGCGGAGTTGATGCGCATCGGGTTGCGCGACATCCTCGGCCTGGCCGACTTCGAGCAGTACCTGAGCGAACTCTCCGCCCTGGCCGACGCCTGCCTGCAATACGCGCTGGAGGTGGTCATGCGCCTGGACAAGCTCAGGACCCCCCCGTTTGTCATCATCGGGCTGGGCAAACTCGGCGGGGCTGAAATTGACTACGGCTCGGACCTGGACATCGTCTTCGTGGCGGGTCCGAGGACCCAGGACCTGAGGAAGGCGGCGCAACAGGCGCTGGCTGTGATGGACCTGCTCTCCAGGCGCACAGAGCAAGGTGTCGTGTTTCACACCGACGCGCGCCTGCGGCCCGACGGCGAGAAGGGACTGCTGGTCAATACGCTGGCGGCGTACGAGGAGTATTACCGTGCGCGCGCCGCGCTTTGGGAAATCCAGGCGCTGACCCGCGCGCGCCCAGTCGCGGGCGATCTGACGCTCGGGGCCAGATTTCAGGAAGTCGCCGCCACGCTCACCGATTTCAGCCGGCCCAGCCTTCCCCTGGCGGCTTACACGCCGGATTGGAAATCCGCCGTCCACCGAATGCGCTTGCGCATCGAAAAGGAGCGCACGCCCCCGGGCAAAGACCCGCTGGCCATCAAGACCGGGTGCGGGGGCCTGGTGGATGCCGAATTCATTGCGCAGGCCCTCTGCCTGGAGCACGGCTGGCAGCAGGCCAATACCCTCCTTGCCCTGGAACGGGCCCGCGCCCAGGGTGTCCTGCCCGGCGCGGAGGTCCTCATCGAAAACTACCGCCGCTTGCGGCGCGTCGAGGGCATCCTGCGCCGTTGGAGCTACGAGGGCGAGACCGTCCTGCCGGACGACCCCGCCCCGTATTACCGGGTCTCGGTCCGCTGCGGTTTTCCCACCCCTGAGGCCTTCCGCGAGGCCGTCGCCCAGTGGCGCAGGGCCATACACGAGGTCTATTGCAAGGTCTTCTGCCTGGTGTGAAACATGAAAGTGAAAGGCTCGGTCAATGAGATTGTCATATTAGCTTTCTGATCAGAATAGTACATTCTCATTAACTGACCCCTTTCCTCGTTCATCGTCATGCCCAGCGCGGACCTGGACCGGGCAGTGGCGACCGCCGTCCAGGCGCGGACGATCAACAACGGGCAATCCTGCATCGCAGCCAAGCGCTTCATCGGTACACGAGGCCATCGCCGACGAGTTCGAACGCCGGTTCGTCCGGGGCATGGCGGCGCTCAAGGTGGGTGACCCGATGGACGAGACCACCGACGTTGGTCCGCTGGCCACGGCCGAGGTGCTGGAGACGCTTTCGGAACAGGTGGACCGGACGGTGGGCCTGGGCGCGCAGGTGCTGCTGGGCGGCAAGCGCCTGGACCGGCCCGGCTTCTTCTTCGCGCCGACGGTGCTCAAGAACATCCCGCCGGGCTCGCCCGCGCACCAGGAGGAACTCTTCGGACCGGTTGCATCGCTGTTCCGCGCGCCAAACATGGAGGAGGCCCTCCGGCTGGCCAATGACACCCGGTTCGGGCTGGGGGCCAGCGCCTGGACCAACGACCAAGCCGAGCGCGAGATGTTCATCGAGCGCATCGAATCGGGCCTGGCCTTCGTCAACGCAATGGTCGCCTCCGACCCTCGGCTGCCCTTTGGCGGCGTCAAACAGTCCGGCTACGGCCGTGAACTGGGCGTCCTGGGCCTGCGCGAGTTTGTCAATATCAAGACGGTGTGCGTGTGCGGGCAGGCGGCGGGCGGGCAGCGGACGGAATGACGAATGACGAATGACGAATGACGAATGACGAATAGGAAATTCTCTGCGCGCAACATTGATTGGCGCGGGCGGGTCGTGCGGCTCTGTGGGGCCTCGCGTTGATTGGTTTGGGGTTGGCGCTGCGGCGCGCCAGGGGCGCCAGCGTAGCGCAGACTTCCAAGTCTGCTGTATCGCGGGTTTCCAAACCGGCAGGCCGTCCGCAAACCGGGCGCGCTCGATATGTCGAGGCGCTGCCGATTTGGAAATCGGCGATACGGCAGGTTTGGAAACCTGCGCTACCACTTCGTCAGCGGCCCTGCTCTGGGGCGCTCCTCGGCTCGCTTGCCAGTTGGGCGGGGGTGCGGTAACTGACTGTATGAGCAACTTCTTTGCGCGCAACATTGATTGGCGCGGGCGGGTCGCGCGGGCCCTATGGGGCCTCGCGTTGATGGGTTTGGGCTTGGCGCTCCGGCGCGCCATCGGCTGGCTGTGCGTCGGGTTGATGCTGGCCGGGTTATTCGCTCTGTACGAGGCCGCGCGCGGTTGGTGCCTCGTGCGCGCCTGCGGGATCAAGACCAGGCTTTAGGAGCCGTCAAGGAATAAAGGTCGCAAGCTGCATTGATTATTTCATACCACGGGCAGGGGGTCACCCCCCCAACCACAAACATCCTGCCTTCATTCTTTTCCTTCCAACCCCCGTGCGCCAGGTCTATCATCCCCGCGCAACGTCCAACGACCATGGCAAACGAATTTCATTGGAGGCAAACTTGTGAGGTACCAATTGACCCACCATGCGCTCGTTCGCATGCGGGAGCGAAAGATAGAAGCGGCTCGGGTGGAGCAGGCCCTCGCCAGCCCGCAACTCACCGAGCAGGATGCGGAGGATCCGGCCACTGAACACTGCTTGGCAGCCATTGCCGGTTGGGGTTATCGTGTGCTGCGCGTCGTGTGTGACCCGCGGACGAATCCGGTCAAGATCCTCACGGTGCATTTCGACAGAAGCATGAAAGGAAGATTATGAAACTGACGATTGATCCGGATGCCGATGCCCT
>CAVVMW010000003.1:0-19967 GCA_963749495.1 uncultured bacterium | reverse complement strand
CCTTTGGGATTGTGCCGATTTAGCGCAGCGCGCCAGTTTGATAGCTCAGCGCGGACCGCTGAACCATGTATTCGTATTGGGTATTCGCACACGCGATTTGCGCGGAGACCAGATTGAGTTCCGCCTGGTTGAATTCAACGATGGAGCTGCAGCCCGCTTTTGTAGCGTGCGTCCGCAAGGGTATATGACTGCCGGGCGTTCTCGAGGAGTTGGCCGGTGATCCGATACCGGTCGAAGGCGTTTTGCGCGTTGAGCCAGGTAATGCGCACGTCGCGAATCACGTTGTTTTCTAGATCGCGCAGACTCTCCGCCGCCGCCCGCGCCTGGAGCTCGGCTTCCCTTTGCCGGGCGGTGTAATAGCCGCCGGCGAAGAGGGGCAGGCTCACGATGACGCCCGCGGCGGCATAGTTGTCCGGCAAAGCTGAATCGCGAATCGGGGCGAGGCCGGCGCTGCCCACCGCGGCGACGGTCGGAAAGCGCGCATCCCGTTCGGCCCGGCCCTCGTTCAAGGCGGCTTCCCGCTGGTTGCGCAGGCTGAGCAGGTCGGGCCGGTAGCTCAGGGCCTGCTCGACGAAGTCGGCCACGTTGAGTCGCGACTTCCGGGCGGTATCGGTTCCTTCACCAGGTGGTAGGCCCTGCTTTCCCGCAGTCCGAGCAGATTGGAGAGTTGCGCAAAGGCGGCGTCCAGGTCGTTCTGCGCCTTGCTGAGCAGCAGCCTGGCATCTTCCAGATCGACCTTGGCGAAGCTGAGATCCAGGTCCGATTTCACCCCTTTACTCACCAGCGCCGTGACTTCCTCAAGAACACCTGCCGGGCGGTCACTGTCTGCCGAGCCACCTGCGTCACCGCCTGGGCTTGTTGGGCGGAGTAAAAGGCGCCGTCAACCGCCAGCAGGATTTGTTCGCGCGTCGCCTGGGCGCTGTTGGCCGCTGCCTGGGCCCGCAGTTTGGCGCTGCCCGTCAAATTTGCCGTGCGGCCAAAGTCGGTGATGAGTTGGCTGATGACCAATCCTTGGGCTTCGCGGTCGAAGATGGCCGGGTTGTTCAGAGCGCCAATCGCCGACAATCGCGTGTTGTTCTCGGTGGTGCCGACGGCGACGGCGTTGGCGGAGAGGTTCGGGAAGAACCCGGAGCGCACCTCCTTGAGCACCTGTTGCGAGGCCAGCGTCTTCAAATCGGCCACGCTGATGAGCGGATGATTGCGCAGCGCCGTTTCGTGGGCTTCCTCGAGGGTCAGCGGCGGCAACTCCTCCGCCCCGGCGCTGCTCAGCGCTAGCCCGGCCAGCACCGCCCAGCAGACTGGTCAATGGCTTTGGTCATAAGCGAGGGAGCCGCCCGCCTCCGGGGGCGTGTCTTTTTGGGCCGAGGTGGTCTCCAGCCGGCGGTAAATCAGGTAATAAGCGCAGGGCACGATGAACACGGTCAACACGACCGAGACCGCCAAGCCGCCGATGATGGCGCGGGCCAGGGGCGCGTAGCTTTCGCTGCCTGTCCCGAGCTTGGCCGCCAGCGGCAGCAGACCGATGAGCGTGGCCAGCGAGGTCATCAGCACCGGACGCAAGCGCACCCGGCACGCCAGGACGACGGCCTGCCGCAAGGGACGCCCTTCCGCGCGCAACCGGTTGGTGAATTCGACGATCAAGATGCTATTGGAAACGACAATGCCGACCATCATGACGATGCCCATCAAGGACATCACATTGAGCGTCGTCCCGGTGGCGGCCAGCATCAGCAGCACCCCGGTCAGCCCCGTCGGCACCGCCAGCAGAATCAGGAACGGGTCCACCCAAGACTTGAATTGCGCCACCAGGATCAGATAGACGAGCAAGGTCGAGAGCAACAGGCCCCAGCCGAAACTCTGGAACGAGGCCCGCATGGCTTGCACCGAACCGCGCACCTTGATTTCCGTATCCCGCACCGGTGGCGTCTGCTTCACGATCTTGTCCACGCCCGCATACACCCGGCTGAGATCTTCCCCCGTCGGCGCGACATACACGTCCACCGTGGGCCGGATCTGGTAATGGTCCACCTCCGTCGGCGCGGCAACGCGGGTCATGCGGACGACCGAGTCCAGGCGCGTCGGCTCTTTGAGGTGCGGCGCGCGCAGCGGCATCGAGCCAAGATCGGCGAGGCTTTTCACATAGTCTTCCTGGTACTGGACCGTCAGGAGATAATTGTTGCCGGTCTTGGGATCGATCCAATAGCTCGGTGCGATCATGCCATTGGAGGTCAGCGCGGTGATCAAGCTGTCCACGACTTCCTGGGCGCTGAGCCCCAGCTCGCTGGCTCGCTCGCGGTTGATGTTGATTTTCAGCGCCGGATAATCCACGTCCTGCGGCACCAGCACGTTGCTCACCCCCGGCAGGGCGCGCACTTGCCGCGCCAGGCGCGAGGCGATGGCGTGGGCCGTCCGCACGTCCGGGCTGCTCACCTGGATATTGAGCGGGGCGGGCATGCCCTGGTTGAGGATGGCGTCCACCAATCCGCCGGTCTGCAGGTAAGCGGTCACCTGCGGCACCTCGCGCCGGAGTCGCTGACGGACCAGGTTCATGTAGGCGAAACTGTCGAGGCGGCGTTCCTCGTTGAGCCCCACCAGCACGAAAGCCGTGTGCGGGGCCGAGTTCGGGTTCAAGATAGCTGAAAAGCCCGGCGTGATGCCTATGTTCGATACGATGATCTTGAGGTCCTTCTTGGGGACAGCCTCGCGGACGACGTCCTCCACCAACCCCACCAGCTTGTTGGTCAGTTCCAGTTTGGTGCCGGATTGAGCCTTGAGGCTAATGACGAACTGGCCCGGATCGGTCCGGGGGAAGTAGGCCTTGCCGATGGCCGGATAGAGGCCCAAACTAAGCACGAACAACCCGGTGATGCCGACAACCGTGGCGATTGGGCGCAGCAAGGCGAGGTTCACCGCCCCTTCATAGCGGTCGAGCATCTGGTGGAACTTGCGGTTGAACCAGGCATTGAAGCGCCCGCCCAAGCCTTTTGGGGCCGCTTGCTCGCCGCCTGCGTGTGCCTGGTGCGCCTTGATGAGCTTCGCACAGAACAACGGCACCACCGACATCGCGACGAAGTAGGAGGCAAACAGGGACAGCACCACCGCCAGCGCCAGCGCCGTGAACAAAAAGCGGCTCACGCCATACAGAAACGTCACCGGGAAGAAGACCACCACCGTGGTCAGCGTTGCCGCCAGCACCGGCAAGGCCACTTCCTGGCCTCCCCGTTCGGCCGCGACCTTGGGGGCTCGCCCATTTCCAAGTGGCGGAAGATGTTCTCGAGCACCACCACCGAGTTGTCAATCAGCCGGGAGAAGGCCAGGGCCAGGCCCCCAAGGATCATGGCGTTGACCGTGTTGTCGCCAAGCGCCAAGGCGATGAACGCGGCCAGGGCCGAGAGCGGGATCGAGAGAAAAACGGCGGCGGTGGCCCGCATGCCGCCGAGAAAGACCAGGATCATCGCCCCCGTCAGCACCAGCCCGATGGCCCCTTCATGGACCAGGTTCTCGATGGCCGTGCGCACGAACACCGACTGGTCGAAAACCACCTCCGTGATCAACTCTTTGGGGACCTCCAACAAATGGGAAACCACGGACTTGACCCCGTTGACCACCGCGATGGTGTTGGCATCTCCACCCTGTTTCAGGACCGGCAGATAGACCGAGGCCTGGCTGTTGACACGGACCTTGTTGACCTGGATTTGGGACGCGTCCTCCGCCCGGCCAACGTCCCCCACCAGCACCGAGGCCGAACCCACTGTCTTGAGCGGCAACAGGTTGATGTCCTTCATCGCGTTGATTTGGCTGTTCGCATAGACGTTGTAATCGAACGGGCCGATCTTCACGTTGCCCGCCGGCAGGATGAGGTTGGCCTCGTTGACCGTGCGCACCACGTCCATCACGCTCAACTGGTGGGCCTCCAGTTTGAGCGGGTCCACGTACACCATGATCTGGCGGTAGCGCCCGCCGAAGGCCGGTGGCACCGACGCCCCGGGGACGACGGCCATCTGGTTGCGAATCGTGAATTGCCCGTAATCCCGCAGTTGCGATTCGCTCAGGCCCTCCCCTTTCAGGGTGACCAGGCAGACTGGCAGACTCGACGCATCGAACTTCATCACCACCGGCGGCAAAGTGCCTGCCGGCAGATAACGCAGGCTCGCCATGGCCAGATTGGCAATGCTCGTGACGTCCGAATCCGGGTTCGAGCCGGGCTGGAAATAGACCTTGATGAGGCTGACCCCTGTGAGCGAGCGGGACTCCATGTGGTTGATCCCCGAGGCGAGGGTAAACATGCGCTCGAATTGCCCGGTGATGTCGTTCTCGATCTGCTCCGGCGGCATGCCGGAATAGAACGTGGCGACCACGACCACCGGGATTTTGATCGCCGGGAACAGGTCCACCGGCATGCGCACCAGGCTGGTGATGCCGACCACGCACACGATGAGGCAAACCACGACGATCAGATACGGGTAACGAAGGGAAAAGCCAGACATAGCAAGGGCAGAGCCAGATGGTTGAGTGTCTTAAATCAGGTGCAGCGGCGGAGCGGGCTAAAACCTTTCGTTGGCGATAGCGGCGCGCAGTTTTTCGAGCGAGAAATCCGCCGAGCGGCAGAGAGCGATCAGCGCCTGGTCCTTCGCGGTGATTTGGGCGGCCACGGATGGAATCCGGGCCGCGAGATCCAGCGGGATCGATTGCACGCCGTGCAAGTCGCCGTGCAACAGGTCCCCGGATTGGATCTTCAATCCGCCGATCTCGACCCCTCGCCCAATCTCGACAATATGAGTGTAGGCGTGGGACACCGAGACGCCCCCGGCAAACAAATGAAAGCCGGCGCTCTCGGCGGCCGGAAGGTTGCGCACGGCTCCATTGGTGACCACACCGTTGCAGTGCAATGTCCGGAGGATGTTCATGTGCACGGCGCCGACCAGCGAACCCAAGCCGGGGCGCGTGGCCATGTCCTGCACCACCACCACGCGCGGCGCCGGCAGCGAGAGGATATAGTCCCACCAGTCGGTCCGGTTGGGATAGACTCCATCGGTGGTGGGCGGCGCCGAGCCCCGGATCTTAAGGGTCGCCGCGTAGCCGAGCATGGGCGGCAAACGCGGAAACAGGCAACAGACGCTATGGTCCATAAAGCCCTCGTTGCGCAGGCGCTCCTTAAAGGTCTCGATGGCGTTGGCCAGGGTGCAGGCGTCCAGCCGCCGCAAGGCCTCCAGTTCTTCGGGTGTCAGTGGTGACTTCATTCAGGGTTTGTCGGTTGGCTTTCTTGATTGCTGCCTCATGCTTCGTGCTGCGGACGGTGATCGTTGGGCCAGGGGGCCGGTCCGATCGGTTCGGACTTTCTGGCCGGGCGTGAGCTGCGACCGCGGGCCCACCAGCACCATTTCACCCTCCTGCAAGCCGGCCACGACTTCATACCGCGTCGGCGTGTCCACCCCGAGGGTCACCGGCCGATCCTCGATTTCACCCTTGCCATCGACCACGTACACGCTGTTGGTCTCACCCGCGGGAACCGCCTCCATGGGGATAGCCAGCGCCTGCGACCGCCGGTCCACCCTGAGCACCACCTTGGCATACATGCCGGGAGTCAGTTCCAAATTGGCATTAGGCACTTCGATCTCCGTGGTCATTTTCCGGGTGTCTTCGTTGACCCTTCGCGTGAACCGCTTGATGATCCCCTTCAGGCGCTTGCCGCCCAGTGACTGGACCCGCACGTCCACCGGGTTGCCCTCGCGAATGTCCTTCACAAAAGCCAGCGAGACCGGGAAATCGAGCCGCAGCCGGTAATTGTCCGAGAGCCGCACCACGGGCAAGGCCTGGGTATCGGAGGTAGTGCCGGCCTGGACCAGCGTGCCCGGATCGACGTAGCGATGCGTGATGACTCCGTCAAAGGGCGCCGTGATCGCCGTATAGCCCACCATCGTTTGGTAGCGGTCGACCTCGGCTTTGGCGCCGGCAATGGCCGCCTGGGTCATCCGATCCTTCCCCTGGGCTGTATCCAAGTCCTGCTGGGCCACCAGGTTTGTATAGTTCGTATATTCCTGAGAGACCTCCACCAGGCGCGTGTAATTGGTGTGCGCAACCCAGTACTGGGCTTCCGCCCGCTTTAGGGCCGCACTCGCCCGGTCCAGTTCGTTGGTCAGCTCCGGAACTTCCAGCCTGGCCAGGAGTTGCCCCGCCTTGACCCGGTCGCCGAAATCCACCTTGATCTCCTGCACATAGCCCGAGACCTTGGCGTGCAGCTCGACCTCGAGGTAGGCGCGAAATTCCGCGTAGAAGGTCACTTCGTTGTAGAGATCCTCCCGGCTTACCTTGGCCACTGCGACGGCCGCGGCTTCGGCGGGCACCGAGGCCGGTGCTGACCGGGCATGCGCCCGGGCTGCGAGCCAGACCGGAACCGCGATGGCTGCCAGCAGCACGACGCCGGCAATGCGCCAATCCAGACGCCGGAGCAGGCGGCCAAAGGGCCGCCGGGCCGCTTCCCTCGGCGACCCTGACTCGGCTGTGGCTTCACCGACCGGTGGTTGGATTTGCGCGGCGTCCGCTTTCTCAGGGCTTTCTGTTCGATCGTCCATAGGCGTGTTCTCAGTCCGGGTCTGTTCCTTGTGGAGGTGCGTTGCTGCCTCGCGGAGGTCGTGTTCTTGGTTTGCCGTTGTTCTTGGGCAGGCTGGCCAGCGGCAATTCAACTCGGAAGCAACTGCCCTGGCCCGGGGTGCTCTGAACCTTCACCTCAGCGCGGTGGGCGGTGCAGATCGATTTGACGATGGAAAGGCCCAGCCCCGCTCCGCCCGGGTCGCGGTGTGATCGCGCTTTATCCACGCGGAAAAAGCGATCAAAGATGTGCGGCAGGGCCTCGGCTGGAATGCCGATGCCATCGTCCGTCACTTCCAGCACGCCGTGGCCATCCAACGCGGCCACGCGCAATTCGACCCTGCCTTTTTCGGGAGTGTACTTGATGGCATTGTCGAGCAGGTTGACCACGACTTGCTTTAAGCGGGCACGGTCACCTTCCACCCATACGCCCGCTGCTCCTGAGCAGGTGACGTGGATATGCTTGTCCTCGGCCAGCAACGACATCTGATCCGCCGTCGATGCCGCCAATTGGGCCAGGTCGAACGGCACCCATTCCGCGGCGGCTTCACCCGCATCCAGGCGTGAGATGGCGAAGAGGCCTTCGACGATGCTGGCCAGGCGCTCCACCTCCTCGAGCGCGCTGCCCACACGGTCGCGCCACTCCGAGGTCAACCGCGGCTCCTTGACAAAGCTCTCCAGTTCTCCCCGCAGCACGGTCAGCGGCGTGCGCAGCTCGTGCGAGGCGTCCGCCACAAACCGGCGCGAGTATTGAAATGCCGTATCCAACCGTTGGATCATGCGATTCAAGGCGACCGTGAGGCGCTCCAGCTCGTCGCCCGTCTGCGCGACCGGCAATCGCTCGCTCAGGTTGTGCGAGCTGATCCGCTCGGCACTGGCAGCGATCCGGTCCACCGGGGTCAGTGCCCGCTTGACCAGCACGCAGCCCCCGCCCAGCGCAATCGCCGCCACCACCGACAGCATGGATAACAAAAACACAAGCCAATGCCGTAGATCCGCCTGCACCTCGTCCATAGGCGCGCCGGTTTCAATCAAGTAACGGGCCCCGCCGGGTGTTTGGAGGGCATGCGCTGTCAGCAGCATTTTGCGAGCGCCCAGTAGCGGCGCTTGCCGAGCGGCTTCGATCTGAGAACCTGGCCAACTCGCAGGCGGCAGGGCTGTCGGATCAAAGCTCTGGTCCCGCGGCGCCGACGAGAGGTAGAGCACGGCTCCATCCTGGCGCGTGACACGGATAAACCGCCCGTTCAGACCAGCAGCATACCGCGTCTCAATCTCCGCTGCTACCTGGGCCTCCCTCCCATGCTCGACCTCCTCGCTCAGCAACTGCGCCACTTGCCGGGCGCGCCGCAGTTGGCTCTCCCTCAGCGCCCCGACCAGCGAGTTTTGGAGCGCGAGATACGCGACCACCCCGAGCACGCCAAAACACGCCGTCAGCAAGCCCGCATACCAGGCAATCAATTGGAACTTGAGCGAGCGGGTGTTCATGTCTCTTCTCCAGTGCCGACTGAGTAGCCCGCCCCGCGGACGGTGTGAATGAGCTTGACCGGAAAGGGGTCGTCCACCTTGGTCCGCAAGTGGCGGACATACACATCCACGATGTTGGTGAGATTCTCGAAGCTCTTGTCCCAGACGTGCTCGACAATCATCGTTCTCGAGAGCACCTGGCCGGCGTGAGCAGCCAGGTATTCGAGCAGCGCATATTCCTTCGACGTGAGGTCGATGCGCTTGCCCGCGCGCCTGGCCTGCTGAGTCAGGCGATCGACCTCGAGGTCGGCCACGCGCAGCAGATGCGCCCGGTCGCTCGGTGGCCGGCGCAACAACGCCTTCACGCGCACCAATAGCTCCGCAAAGGCAAAGGGCTTGGTCAGGTAGTCGTCCGCACCCGCTTCGAACAGCTCAACCTTGTCGTTAGTGCTGTCGCGAGCGGTCAGGACCAGCACCGCGGCCGTGCCGCCCTGCTGACGCAACCGCCGCAGGAGTTCGCTGCCACTGATGCCCGGCAGCATGAGATCGAGAATGATCAGGTCGTATTGCGTCCGGGAAACCATTTCCCACCCCACCGCCCCGTCGTAGGCCACCTCCAAGGAAAACTGCTCCGCCCGCAGCCCGCGGGCAACGAAGTCTGCGACCTTTCTGTCGTCTTCTATTAGCAGCATGCGCATACGCAACATGACCATGATGTAAATGCTCTGACGCAGAGAAGGTAGCATTCGTTCATCAAAACGCCATTAACGCAACATTAAATTTCGTTCATTAAAATCCGTTCATAATTCTCCCCAGTGACCATACTAACCACTTGAGTTGCGGCTGCCGTGAAGGCGTCCCTTGGTTCGTCATCTCCAGCAGCGCAAGGCCGGAGCAACTCGCGATCAACGGTTGAGAATGAAAGGCACAGCGCCATGACACCCGGCCAAAAGCCATACATCGGGGAGGCCGTCCAGAAGTGTGGTGCTATGTTCTGCACGACCTCCGCAATGTGGTTCGCCGGAGCCCACTGCTGGCACGGATTGTTCCAGCCTGGCTGCTGGCCCGTGGCCTTTCCCCGCCGAAAAGCCGTGGCTAACTGGCTATAGACGGCTCCTGCAGCCGCGGCACAGAACCTGCTAAAGCAAGCATCGTGCGGAGCGAAAGGAAAACAGACCATGAAGTACACGAACGCAATAGTTCTTACTGGCGCCTTGATTTGGTTGGTGGGGTGTGCATCGCCTGCGAGAGTCGCAGTCCTTGAACCCATAGGGCCGGCGCCGACGAAGCGCCCGGGGAACGGGGTTGATGGTTTTCTCCAGGTGTACTCTGCCCGGAAGCCGGCGACCGTCGACCCAAACATGGAGGAGCGGCTGTGGGACGATGACTTCGGCAAGAATGAGTTCCTGTATGAGCCTGCCCACACCGACTACACCATTTACGCCCTAGGCGGCAAGCTCCTCGAACAGGTGCGCAACGCCCGAAATGAAAACGACCCTGAGCCCACCCTCGTCTCGCTTCCGCCAGGCCGCTACGAGATCCAGGCTGAGGGAGAGGACGACGCCGGCCCGCTCGAGGTGAGGGTTCCGGTCGTTATCCAAGCCGGACAAACGACCACCGCCCATTTGGCGGGCGGTTGGAAACCCCATCGCCACTACACCGATAATGATGTGGTCCGGTTGCCGGACGGTGAAATCGCAGGTTGGCTTGCCACTCGCTAAGCACCTGGGCAACCGCCCGGCATCGCCTTTCAGACTCCAACCTGCAAGTTCCGGGAGGCGCGGTCCCTTCAGACTGATGCCGCACTCGATGAGGCCGCCAGCGGGCTTTCGATCGGCGCGAGGACGCCGCCTCCCGGTGCGATGGCCGGTCCGCCAGAAATGGAAGTGCAGGCGCCGGTCAAGGCCGAATCGCTCGGATCGATGCGTGACTTTCGTAACTTTTTTCGCAATCGTGGCTCAATGGCAGATGGACGAAAGCTATGAAATGCGAAGAAATGCTCGCCATACTCGGCGAATACGTGGACGGCACGGTTGACCCAGCCATCTGCGAGGAATTCGAGCGGCACCTGGCGGGGTGCAATCCGTGCCAGGTCGTGGTGGACACCATCCGCAAGACCATCACGCTCTACAAGGAGGGCAAGCCCTACGAATTGCCGGCCGAATTTCGCCAACGACTCCACGACCTGCTGCGGCAGCGCTGGAAGGAGAAACATCCAACCGGCGGGAGGGCCATAGCACCGTGAAAACCACCTCGCGTTTTGATGAAGCGGCCGGGCAATGGGACAACAATCCGGCGCGAGTGGACCTGGCGCGGGCGGTTGGCGCGGCAATCGTTCGGGCCGTGCCGCTTCAGCCCGATTGGCGCGTGCTCGATTACGGCGCCGGAACCGGGTTGCTGACATTGAACCTCCAGCCCCGCGTTGCCTCCATGGTCGCCTTGGACTCCTCGGCGGGCATGCTTGAGAAACTCGACGAGAAACTCCGCGCCGCCGGGATCCGCAATGTCGAAACCCGTCTCTGGGATCTGGAGGTTCACCCTTCCCCGGAGGCACGGTTTGACCTGGCCGTCAGCTCGATGACCCTGCACCATGTCCGCGATGTTCCATTGGTCCTCGGCCGACTTGCGGCTCTCCTCAAACCAGGAGGATGGTTGGCGGTTGCGGACCTGGATACAGAAGACGGCACTTTCCACGGTCAGTCCGAGGATGTCTTCCATCACGGATTTGAACGGCGTCAAATCGCTGAATGGCTGTCAGGGGCAGGATTCGGCTGGGTGTCTGTCCAGGACGCCCATTCTCTGGTCAAACCGAGCCTCTACCGGCCAAATGCGCGCCTACGGGGCTTTTCTCGCCTCCGGGCAAAAGGAGCACGCATGATTTGTAGCTCTTTCCGAAGGCGTGGCGGCAGTGCCCAACCGGCCGGCGGATTTTGCGGGTGGCACCGCGGCTTACGTGAATTCCTCCGCCTTGTGCGCCAATCGAATCCTCGGCTCGCAAGTGTTGATTCCCAGGGCCTGGTTTAGCGGACAACCGGTTGCTTATCAAGCCAAGGTGGGGTAGCTGTTTATACAAAACAGCGCTCGGTATGAGTCCACGGTCAGTTATGATGAATCCAGGCTCTATAATCTCCCAGGCGGTTTTAGGGCTTGGACCAGGGCCGGCAAGCCGGTCCAACAGTGATGGCGGAATGTCCCGCCTCAATCGCTGTGCCGCCCCTGCGCTCAACTCACAGCCAGCAGTGAAACCTCTTCCTGAAGCTCATTGAGAGCAACCCCTGTGGCGCGCGGGTCCAACACTGGTTTGCCATCGACCAGGAACCGGTACTGGTGGTGACCATGCGACAAGGGCACTTGGAGAAACCACCAGCCGTCCACACGCTGCTCCATCGGGTGCGACGTGGGATTCCAGTGATTGAAATCGCCAACCAGGGAGACGGATTTCGCCTGCGGCGCCAAGCAGTAGGAATTGACCGACTTGGCCGTATTTCGGGCCGAGTAACGCGAGTCGGCCGGAGTGCCAAGGATGGTGCGCACGGGAACTGGACGTTCATTTTCGCGGCGGCAACTCGGCCCTCCAGCCCACGGGATAGCCGCGTGAACCCGGAGTCTGCACGAGATCGGCGCTGGCGACCGTGTTGCCCGGTTTCCAGCCTGGCTGCAAAATGACCCGAGTGGTCTGGTTCGGCCGGATCACCACCGGCACGGTAACCGGCCCGTAGAATTCGGCATCCGCTTTGATCACGTAATTGCCAGGCCGGCAACGTGACCACGGCTGGAGTCTCGTCCTCACGGTCCTGGGAGTTCCAGACCCGCCTCAAGCGCTTTCCCTGCGCCGTGTAAATCTGGTAATCCCGGTGCGGATAGTATGGGACATCGCGGTCATATTCGGTCTCGTCGGTCTCGGTAAAGACCTGCAACTGGCCGTTGCCGGATGGGGCGAGTAGCTCTTCCCCTGCCACAGGACGTGGCCCCACAGGGGCCAGGGCGATAGGCTGCGAAGCACAGGATGCCAACAATGGGATAACCCCCAACCACAGATAATTCATTTTGATTTTCATAACGATATTCGGCTTGGCTACGCGGGTTCATTTTCTCCCGCCGGCAATGCGCGCCGGGTGCAACCTCCAGCGCAAATCCTGCGCTTTGCCGGCAATCCATCTTCAAGCTGTTTCCGTGCCAACCCCGGAAACACGATGAATCGGCTGGTCTAAAGGCTTATGCCGCAGGGCGACCTTAAACAAACCTCGTTGGGAAGGAACATTTCATGCCATCGATGGTCTCCGGCAGACCACCGGATGGCTACCGAGCGCGGCGCATCGGTTGCATTTTCCATCAGGCCGAATATAATAAGTCTGATGAACGGCAACCCATAGATATATTACATTCTAATGAACGGTATTAACCCGTCCGTGGGTGGGCCGTGGCGGTCTTTTCCTTGTAACTTTTCCGCCCCTCGGGTCTCAGTCCTGTTAGCGATAACATCATGACCAGGAGAAGAGCCATGATTCTGCGCATTGTCATCGGTGCGGTGGTCGGCGGCGGGCTGGGTTTCGCCTACTGCAAGTTCGTTGGTTGTTCGACCGGCACCTGTCCCTTGACCAGCCATCCCGTGATCAGCTCGCTCTATGGGGCGGTGGTCGGGGCCCTGGTGGCGACCAGTTTCAACTAAACCCAATTCAAAAACCACGCATGCTCATGGAAATGATCATTCGCAGATTCGCCGGGAGTTTCGTGCTGCTCAGCCTGGTGCTGGCGCACTATCACAGCCCTTATTGGCTTTGGTTCACCGCTTTAGTGGGATTCAATTTGCTGCAATCCTCCTTCACGCACTTCTGCCCGCTGGAGATCATCCTGCGAAGAGTGGGCGTAGGCGGAAGCTGTTGCGCAGCCGAAACCGCCCCCAAATCCTGCTGCGCCAGGCAGACCGGCGAGCAGTAGAGACACAGGGGAAATGTCGGGTTCTGAACGCGGCCTCAGCCCTGGGCTGGATTCTGCCGGCCCGTTGGGCCGGAAACCTTTATGAAACACAGATGGATTCCCCTCCTCGTTTGCGGTCAGATGCTCGCAAGTAGCGCGGTATTCGGGGCCGAGCCCTGGACGCTCGAGCGCGCCCTGGATCAGGCGCTGGCAGCCAACCCGGACGCGCGCCTGGCCCAGCAACGCATCATCGCCGCCCAGGCCGGCCTGGAGCAGGCCAACGCCGCCTTCTGGCCACGCCTGCAGGTTCAGTCCAGCTACACCCGCACCGACAACCCGATGATGGTCTTCGGCAGCATCCTCAACCAGCGCGCCTACTCCCCGCGGCTTGAACTTCAACGACGTGCCCGACCTTGACGACCTG
Source organism: uncultured bacterium (assembly GCA_963749495.1). Classification (GTDB taxonomy): domain Bacteria; phylum Verrucomicrobiota; class Verrucomicrobiia; order Limisphaerales; family UBA8199; genus CAVQND01. The sequence continues at coordinate 6,574 of CAVVMW010000003.1, read as the reverse complement.
AATGCCAAGGGCCTGGTCACCGTGCCGCTCTACGCCGGCGGGCGGATGAAAGCCGGCCGGGCCGCCGCCAAGGCCAACACCGAGGCCGACGCGCCAGGACCGCGAGGCGGTGCGCAACGCCCTGGGTTTCGAGGTCTCCCGCGCCTTTTACACGATTCTCAAGGCGCGCCAATTCATCCGCGCTGCCGAGGCGGCGGTCAGTTCCTTCGAGAAGAACGCCGCCATCGCCCGCAAGCGCCTGGAGGGCGGCACCCTGCTCAAGGCCGATGTGCTGGACATTGAAGTCCGCCTGGCCCAGGCGCGCGAGGACCTGGTCCGCGCCCGGAATTCCAACGCCCTGGCCGAGCGGGCCTTGCGCAACCTCCTGGGCATCGAGGGAGGCGAGTTCGCGGTGGCCGACACCGCACCGGTCGCCAGGGCGCCAGAGTCCGCGGATTTCTCGACGAGGGCCGAGCTGGCCGCAGCCCGCCAGCGCGAGCGCGCCGCCCAGGAGCAGGTGCGCAGCGCCAAAAGCGGCTATCTCCCGCGCGTGAGCGCCTTTGGCAGCGTGGATTACGATTACGGGACAAGATACAACAGCGACGGCAAGAGCTACACCGCCGGCGCCCTGGCGCAGTGGGACATTTGGGACGGCAGGCTCACGCGGGCCAAAGTCCGGGAGGCGGAAGCAAACCTGGAGTCTGCGCGCGAGGAAGAGCGCAAGCTGCGCCTGGCGCTGGATCTGGAAGTCGAGCAGGCGCGGCTGGAACTCAAAGCCGCAAGCGAGCGCCTGGCCGTCACAGAGCAAGTCGTCGCGCAGGCCGCGGAGAGCGCGGACCTCACCCGGGGCCGTTTCGAGCAGGGCCTGGCGCTGGCAACGCAGTTGATGGACGCCGAGACCGCGCTGGTCGCTGCCCGGGTGCGCCGCGCCGAGGCCGAGGCCGACCAGCGCATTGCCGTGGCCGCCCTGCGCAAAGCCCTGGCCCTGCCTCAACTGGATTCCCAAGCCAGTTTTCAAAGCAAATGAAGACACATGATTCGATCGTAGCAGGTTTGGCCCTCTGCGCTCTGGTGGCCGGCTGCGGGCACAAGCAGCCGGAGGCCGGCGCCGCTGCCACGCGTGGTCTGCCCGCCGTGCCGGTGCACGTCCAGACCGCCGAGAGCAAGAAGCAGACGGCCACCGAAGAGGTGGTGGGGACCGTGCGTGCCAAACTGCGGGCCACGCTCGAAGCCAAGGTGAGCGGCCGGATCGAAAAGCTGCCGCTGGTCCTGGGCCAAAGCGTCAGGGCCGGCGACCTGATTGCCCGGCTGGATGCGCCGGAAATCCAGGCCCGACTGGAGCAGGCCCAAGCCGGCCTCGATCAAGCCGATCGGGACTGGAAACGGAGCTCCTCGCTCCTCCAGCAGCAGGCGGTCACCCGCGCCGATTACGATGCCGCTGATGCGCGCTACCGGCTGGCCAAGGCCGCTGTCGCCGAGGCCCAGGCGATGCTGGGTTACGTAGAGGTCCGGGCGCCTTTCGATGGGGTGGTGATGAAGAAGTGGGCTGAGGTGGGCAACCTGGCAGCGCCGGGCAAACCGCTGGTGGGCATCGAGGACACGTCCGCGTTGCAAGTCGAGGCCGACGTGCCGGAAGCGATCGCCTCGAGCATTCGGCGCGACGCCCGCCTGGGCATTCGCGTCAACTCGCTCACCAACGAACTCTCGGGCGTCGTCGCCGAAATCGCGCCGGCGGCCGATCCGCTCAACCGCACCCTTCGGGTGAAGCTGGACTTGCCGGAGTCGCCGGGGTTGATGCCGGGCCAGTTCGCGCGGTTGGTGGTGCCGGTGGGCGAGAGCAGTTCCTTGCGTGTGCCGGCGTCCGCCGTGGTCCAGCGGGGCCAATTGGAGATTGCCTTCGTCGCCGCCAACCAGCGCGCGCAGTTGCACCTGGTGAAGACTGGAAAACGCCTCGGCAACGAGGTCGAGATCCTCTCCGGTCTCGACGCCGGCGATGCCGTCATCGTCGATGGCGCCGCGCAACTGGTGGACGGACAGCCGGTCGAGGTAAAGTGAATTCGGGTTTCGCACTTCTCCCATGAACCGCTCTCCCAACCCATCCCGCGGCGCCGGTCTCGGTTTCGCCGGCCGCATCGCCCGGGCGTTTATCGACTCGAAGCTGACGCCGCTCATCATCGTCACCTCGGTGCTGCTGGGCGCGGCGGCCGTGGTCCTGCTGCCGCGCGAGGAAGAGCCCCAGATCAAGGTCCCGATGATCGACGTTCTGGTCTCGATGCCCGGCTTCAGCGCCAAGGAGGTCGAGGAGCGCGCCACCCGGCCGATGGAGAAGCTGCTCTGGGAAATTCCCGGCGTCGAGTACATCTATTCCACCTCACGTCCCGGCGAGAGCCTGGCCATCGTGCGGTTCAAGGTCGGCGAAGATGTCGAGCGCAGCCTGGTGAAGCTCAACCAGAAGCTCCAGGCCAATTTCGACCGCATCCCCAAGGGCGTTTCCTACCCGCTGATCAAGCACCGCTCGATTGATGACGTGCCGATCCTGGCGCTGACCTTTCACAGTCCACATTACGACCATCTCACATTGCGCCGGCTCGTGGCCCAGGTGGACGATGCGCTCAAGCAGGTGCCGCAGGTGGCCGAGACGACGCTCATCGGCGGCGCCCGGCGCCAGGTGCGTGTGCTGCTGGACCCCGCGCGGCTGGCCTCGCGGGACCTGAGCGCCGCCGAAATCATCCCAATGCTCACCCAGGCCAATCGACAGCTCGTGGCGGGCGGCTTGACCCGGAACAACCGGGAGGTCATCGTCGAGACCGGCGGGTTCCTGGCCAACGCCCAGGAAGTGGGCAACGTCGTCGTGGGTGTCTTCGGCGGCCGGCCCGTTTATCTGCGCGAGGTGGCCGACATCCGGGATGGGGCAAAGGAGCCTTCCCAATATGTCTTTTTCGAGTCCGGCGCCGCCCGTTCGGCTGCGGCCGACGAACAACCCGCCGTCACCTTGAGCCTCGCCAAGCGCCCCGGGGCCAATGCCATTGCGGTCGCCGACCGGGTCATGGGGAGGGTCGAGACCCTCAAGGGGCGGATAATCCCGGCCGACATCCAGGTGACCGTCACCCGCAACTACGGAGAGACGGCCCTGGAAAAGTCTAACGAACTGCTCTTCCACATGGGCCTGGCGGTGCTCGGCGTCTCTATTCTCATTTTGCTCACACTGGGTTGGCGCGAGTCGGTCATCGTGGCTATCGCCATCCCGGCGACGCTGGCTTTGACCCTCCTGGTCTTCTACCTCTACGGCTACACCCTGAACCGGATCACGCTCTTTGCGCTCATCTTCTCGATCGGCATCCTGGTGGACGATGCGATTGTGGTGGTCGAGAACATCGTGCGGCACTTCCACCTACCGCAGAACCAGGGCCGGAGTTGGTCGGAGATTGCGGTCGAGGCCGTGAACGAGGTGGGCAACCCCACCATTCTGGCCACGTTCGCCGTCATTGCCGCGGTGCTGCCGATGGCGTTTGTCGGCGGGCTCATGGGGCCTTACATGCGGCCCATCCCGACCGGTTCCGGCGCTGCCATGCTCTTTTCCCTCGCCATTGCCTTCATCGTCACGCCCTGGGCCTCCATTCGCGTGTTGCGCTGGGGCCGGAAATACTCCTCGCTTACCCGCAGCGACGGACTGGGAGCGCCGGCATCCTCGCCGAGGCCTGCGAAAACGACAGAAATCGCCGGTGGGGATGCCGGCGCTCCCGGTCTGGCGCCTCATTCCGCGCACCCGGAGGACTTTTTCACCCGGGTTTATCGCCGGTTCATGGCTCCGCTCATCCAGCGCCGGCCTTGGCGCTATGCCTTTCTGGCCATCATTGTAGGGCTGCTCCTTGTGGCCATGGCGCTGGTGGGCCTGGGCTGGGTCAAGGTCAAGATGTTGCCCTTTGACAACAAGAGCGAATTCCAGGTCATTCTGAACATGCCCGAGGGCAGCGCGCTGGAGCAGACGGCCCAGGCGGCGCGCGAAATTGCCGCGGCGGTGCGGGTCGAGCCGGAAGTGACCGATTGCCAGATTTACGCCGGGGTTGCGGCCCCGTTCAATTTCAACGGCCTGGTGCGCCACTATTTCATGCGCCGCGGCCCCCACGTGGCCGACCTCCAGGTCAACCTGGTCTCCAAAAGCGAGCGCAAGGCCCAGAGCCACGACATCGCCAAGCGCGTGCGCCCGCGCGTGGCCGCTATTGCGACCAGATACGGCGCCCGCGTGGCGGTCGCCGAAGTGCCTCCCGGCCCGCCCGTCCTCCAGACCCTGGTGGCGGAGGTTTATGGTCCCAACGAGGAAAGCCGCCTGACCCTGGCCCACAAGGTCATTGACATCTTCCACCACACGCCGGGCGTGGTGGACACCGACTGGTATATCGAGGCCGAGCAGCCCAAGGCGCGGTTCGTCATCGACAAAGAGAAGGCGGCCCTCCACGGCATCAGCGCCGAGACTATCTCCGAGACCCTCCGCATTGCGGTCGGTGGCGAGGCGGTGGACCTGCTCCACGTGCCGCGCGACAAGGAAGACATCGACATTCTGGTGCAATTGCCGCGGGCGAGCCGGACCAGCCCGGAGGAGTTGCTCGCCTTGCGCGTGCGCTCGGCCGCCAACCCTTCCGCCCCGCTGGTGCCGTTGCGCGAACTGGTCAAGGTCGAACTCGACCACCGTTGATAAGAACATCTATCACAAGAACCTCAAGCCGGTGACCTACGTCATCGGCGACGTGGCCGGCGTGGTCGAAAGCCCGGTCTATGCCATTCTGAAAATGAACCAGGCGCTGCGCTCGCTGAACACCCGTGAATTTGGCGGGAACGGAGCGCCGCTCCAGATTTACAGCGCTGTCCAGCCGTTTACTGAAGACAATCCGGCGCTCAAATGGGACGGCGAATGGCACATCACCATCGAGGTGTTTCGCGATTTGGGCACCGCCTTCGCCGCCGTCCTGGTGCTGATCTTCATCCTCATGGTGGGTTGGTTTCGATCCTTCTTGACGCCGCTGGTCGTCATGGCGGCCATCCCGTTCTCGCTGGTGGGCATCTTGCCCGCGCACGGGCTGATGGGCGCCTTCTTCACCGCGACATCGATGATCGGCTTCATGGCCGGGGCGGGCATCGTGGTGCGCAACTCGATCATCCTGGTGGATTTCATCGAGCAACGTCTTGCCGAAGGCATGCCCCTGGACGAAGCGGTCGTGGACGCAGGGGCGGTGCGGTTCCGGCCGATGTTGCTGACGGCGTTGGCCGTGGTGGTCGGCGCCAGCGTGATCCTGGCCGACCCGATCTTCCAGGGCCTGGCCATCTCGCTGATGGCCGGAGAAATTGCCTCGCTGTTGATCAGCCGCATGGCGGTGCCCGTGCTCTATTTTATGGCTTACAGCCGCAGGCCGAAGACTGCGCCGGTGCCAGAGACGCCGCAGGCCTTGCAGGCGCACGTATGATCGCGATGCTCGCCAGCCTATTGATCGGTGGGGGCTTCGCGACCCGTTTGGCCGCTTTGGCCAGCGCATTCCCGGCTCCTGCCCGCTCACCGCGAATGAGTAGCAGTTTCATCCAGCGCGGCGGATTGTGGGTTCTTGGACAATCCACGATCATGCTTGCAGTTGCGGTCCTGGGTATCGCCTGTCGTGGTCCGTCGAAGCATCTTCCGTTGTTGGTTTGCGGTTTGGTCTTTCTGGCAGGTTCCTCGGTCTGCGGCATCGCCGGCGGCATAACCCTGGGCCGGAATCTCACGCCGTTTCCCAAGCCTGTGGGGAGCACACAATTGGTTCAGCGTGGCATCTACGGCTTGATACGCCATCCGCTTTACACGGCAGTCATTTGCGGAGCGATCGGCTGGTCGCTGATCTGGTCAAGCTGGCCGGCTCTGGCGGCTTCGCTGGCACTGGCGGTGTTCTTCGACGCCAAGGCGCGGCACGAAGAACTTTGGCTGCGACAGCAATTCTCGGATTACGCGCGCTACGAGCGACGGGTGCGGCGATTTATTCCATGGATTTATTGACCCGTAGCCGCTTGAGCTCGGGCTCAATCGCCCCGGCGGCGCTCCAGTGGGTCACCGTGGAGGGGCGCCAACCGGTGGTTGAGGTACTGAGGGGCTCATGTTTTTCTTGGGAGTGGATTGGCTTTTGGGTTCCAACCCGCAGGATTGCCAGCCAGGCACTCCAGCCGTCCTCTGCCGCCCGGTAGTTCTTTTGGTCACAGGCTCTTGAGGAACTTTTCCCTGGCGGACGCGAGGTCCATTCGGCTGTCGAGGGATTCCGGCTCGTAGCCCAACACTGCCAGTGAAAAACCGGAGTCAGGCCAGAGCCACAAAGCCGGAAAAAATAGTCGGCCCCAAAGCTGACATGCAGATTATACGTCTCACGTCCCACCGGCACTTGGCACTCGACTGTTTGCCCATCGTGCCAGGTCTTCACCGGCAGCAACGTCCCTAGGTTCGCTCCCGTTCGTCATGGTCCTATAAAAGCCCCGTAGCCGGGTCTGCAGGCTGGTGATTCAGTTCCAGGATTAGGTCACCCTCACCAAGGCCGGCGAGGCGGGCTGGCGTGTTGGTCCCGAGGGCAGTGACCAGCAGCGC
>CAVVMW010000002.1:0-74590 GCA_963749495.1 uncultured bacterium | reverse complement strand
CAGCAAGCGACACCGGCTTTCTGGCGCAACGTGGCCGGCCAGGCCAGCGCTCGAACGGCGAGCGCCTCGATGGCAGTCCGGCTGGACACGTCCAGGCATTGGCACACGTCCAGACGTTTGGACGGGACTGGACGGGACAAACGATTTAGAAGGACTTGGCACGGGCTGTGAGGCTTTTCCAGGGGACTAACGGAGTTTCGTCAACAGGGCACGCATAAAACATGGCAATACCCAACATTTTCTTAGCAAACCCTCACCGCATCAGATAACGCTAAATATGGGCTTGCACAGATTCAACTCCCGCCGCCTCCACCAACTCCCTCGACCCTCGTGGTCCCTTAAATTGCTGCCTTGGCCCCCGGGCGCATCCGGACACTGCCCCCGCCGCCAATGCCGAAGGACCGGAGCGCCGGCTTTAGCCGGCTTTGGATGTCCAATGTTAAATGGGGGCACGGCAGGGGTCCAGGTGCGCGCAAAGCCGGCTAAAGCCGGCGCTCCAGGGGGCAGTGTCCAGATGCGCCGTTGCAGCGGGGACTGCAACGGCGCAAGAAACTGTCGGGATCAAACTGTCCCGTGGCCCCGTGAACCGGCGTTTACGGGGCGGCCGGTGCAACCTCCCACCCTATCTCGGGTTCATCGGCCAGCCGCTCGGGGCCGCCCCCGCGGTCCTGCCGCCGTGATAGACCATCCAGCCAATGTCCGGGTCGTTGGCATGGCTGCCGATCATCCCTTGCATTGTGGCGTCGTCGCCACTGTAATTATAACTGACGGCCCTGGCGGGGTTGGTGGCGAGGGACTTTCTCCACTTGTGGATCTCCGAGTGGCCGTCCCCAAAGGAGAAGCCGCAGGCGCCATTGTGGTAAGTCGCAGGCACGTCAGTCCAGGCTGTCGGGGTGTCCGGGTTGAACAACCCGGAATCGTTGATGCTGTCGGGGTGTTCGTCGGTGTAAACCCAGTTTTCCGCCGGGCCCGGATACGCGAAATCTCCCATCCGCTTGATGTGCCTGTACACGGGTGTGTTACCAACCATGGCCCAGGGTCCTCCTTCGGCGTTGCCATCGCCCACGCCGATGTTGCCGGAGATGCTGCGGACGCGGATCTTCCAGCCCATATTTCTCTGCAGGGGACCCAGGTAAATGTCAGCCGGGCATTTGAAAAGAGCCGGGTTGTGGGCAAAATAAATTGCCATCTTATCGAACTTGTCGTCGACCAGGAAGTTGGTGGCGATGTTGTCGGTTGAGGTGGACCAGTCTTCCCAGCCTTGGCACCAACCCGCATAGATCGGGGGCGTGATTTGATGGGCCATCGCGTAAGTCCCGCCCTGGGTATCGCCGCCGTGGTAGGACTGCACCAGCACGTCGCGGTTGTCCCCGGCGTACATGTGCCAGGCCTTCATGAGCTGGTTGTGGTTGTTCATGCAGGAAATCCCTTGGGCCTTCTGTTTGGCCTTGGCCAGGGCCGGGAGGAGCATGGCCGCCAGGATCGCGATGATCGCGATGACGACCAGCAGTTCAATCAGGGTGAATGCCCGGCGGCCCCATTGGCCCGGGCTGCATTCTTTCTTCAAGGTCATAGCTCGAGTTGAGTTGGCAGCGTGGACGAAGCTCTAGCCAGTCCACCGTCTGCGCTTCTGACAATATCGCCGCAAAAGTTGCCCACGCCTGTCAACTGGGAATTCGCAGTTTGGTCAACGCAAGGCAAGTTATAAGAAATCCCGCGCCCATTGTAAAGCACAATCATCGGGACAAAAAAGACATGTTGGGCCGTCTCCCGGAGCAAGTCCCTCAAAATCACGACACGGGGGCGTCTTGACCGAATCCGGCGCCCCCCGCTCAAAAAACCGGCACTCCGCAAGCTCTTGGGAATCAGGGACTTACAAATGAATTACGCGGAAGATGTGCCCTCACGACACTGCTCTCCTTTTAACCGGGAGGGAGGGAGGGGAGGCGATTAAAAGCGTCGGGCATGCGCCTCGGGAGTTTTGTCCCGGAGGGACATCTGACAATAGCCCGGCGTTTCAACGCCGGGGAGGCCACGAAAGGGACCCTCGTCCCGAAGGGACGACCGAAAACACTCCTTGCTTTCAGCCGTCCCTTCGGGACGGACCTGCTCCTTGGGTCCGCTCACCCGGTGTTGAAACGCCGGGCTATTGTCGGAAACCCCCTGCGGGGCAAGAAGGCGCCGTGGGCTGACCGGCAGTTTCAATCGTACCCGAGAGACGGAAGCGGGGAAAGCCCCCGCGCAGGCCGTTCACCTGCTCTTGGCAGTGGAGCGCTGAGTGAACCAGAAGGTATCGCGGCTGTTGGGGCCGACGGGAAAAGTATTGTACTGGACCTGTTTCACCGGCACCTTCGTGCGGGCCTCCAGCCACTTGTGGATTTCACCGTGCCCATCGGCAAAACTGAAGCCGCAGGCGCCATTGTGATAATTGGCGGGCAGATCCACAAACTCAGTCAAATCCGTCGGGTTGGGAATCTCCCACCCGTCGTTGATGCTGTCGGGGTGCTCATCATTGAAGACCCAGAGCAGGGCGGGAGGCGGAACTCTGATGTCGCCCATTTTGTCGTAGGAATAGTATCCCGCATACCAATGGGAATCGATGCCGGGTATGTGGTCGTTGGGGACCGTGAGAGGGGCCACATACGCCCCGCCTTCGACAAATCCGTTCATGCTCACGCTGCGGACGCGGGGCAGCCTCACGGTGTATTCCTGGCACGTGTAAATGTCCGCGGGGCATTTATAAATACCGGTACTTTGCGTGTAGGGCCCGATCTTCGAATTGAGCAGGAACTGTCTATTCGTGTTTTCGGTGTTGTTCGCAGTGAAATCCTCCCAACCCAGCACCCAACTCAGGCGGTAGTCAGTCGTGCCGCCGTCGTGGTTGGGGACCAACTTGTCATTGAAATCGTGAGCGTACATCTGCCAGGCCAGGATCAATTCCTTTTCGTTGGACAGGCAATAAATGCCCTGGGCTTTGGCCCTGGCTTTGGCAAGGGCGGGCAGGAGCATGGCCGCCAGAATCGCGATGATCGCGATGACGACCAGCAGTTCGATCAAGGTAAATGCCGGGTGCTTTTGTCCCGGACTGCACTGTTTGTGTGGATTCATGGCTCGATTCGAGTTGGCAACGCGGCAAATGCTGCTCTAGTTATCGTTTCGCCTGCGTCTGGGCTGTTGATCCTATTATTCCAGCATTTGTCCACGCCTGTCAACAGGGAAAATTCGGGAAATGTAAGGCTCAGTGAAGGTGGGAACGTCATTGCCCCCGGGCTCACCGCGTAGCGGTGCCCGATGGTAGCCGTGGACTTCCAGTCCACGGACCCATGGCCCAAGCTCAACCGCGTCGCGTTGCGACGCCTGAAAACCGCGACGCTTTCAGGCGTCGCTACGCGACGCGTGACCATTCCCACGCCCGGAACCTTGGACCGAGAGGGCCGGGGTGAGCGGTCGGCCCGGCACTCCTTCTCCGCCTTCACTGACCGGCTACCGGGAAATTCGCAGCGTGAAACGTGAAACGTGGCGGCGGTGCTCCCTCTCCCCATCGGGCGGCAGGAGAGGGCCCCCCCCGCAATCCACCAATCCAGGGCGCTTCCTGACACTGCCCCGACCGCCGGGGGCCAGACCGGAGTGCGCCCGTCCCCGGGCACAGCGACCTCCGGAGCGAGGGCAGCGGTCAAACCCTCCCGCGCGCCTGCCCGCTCCGTTGCCGCTGCGCCCGGGGACGGGCGCACTCCGGGGGCAGTGTCACGATGCGCCCGCTAATCCATCAATCCATCAATCCACTAATCCACTCTTGGTGCTTGCCAAGTCAGGCCCGGCTTTTCATCTTGCAGTCCGAATGGAAGCGGGACGCTTGCGAATCCTCTATGTGGATGACGACCACAACGATTTGGCCCTGTTTGGGGCGGCGGCGGAAAAGACTGACCTGGACATCTGGGTCTATACGGCCACCGGCACCCAGCAGGCCGTTGAGATCCTGGAGGGACGCGGCGCCTACGCCGACCGCGCGCTGCACCCGGTGCCCGACGTCATCCTGCTGGACCTGATGATGCCGGGCGAGAGCGGGTTCGATTTCCTGGAATGGCGCCGGCATTCCCCGCACGCCGCGGTGCCGGTCATCGTGTTTTGCGGGTCCGCTTACGAGGCACACCGGCAGCGGGCGATGGCCCTGGGCGCCAATCTCTACTTGGAGAAACCGGCCGGCTTCGACGAATTGGGGCAGGTGGTTCGAACGATTTGGAGGTTCGCCGCCAAGCGCCGGAAAAGGGTCACGGAATAGAACTTTTTAATTTGGTGGACATGACAACTCTCGACATGCGGAACATCGGGCAGATCAAACAGGCCAGTTTGACTTTCGGCGACCTGACTGTGCTTGTGGGGCCCCAGGCCACGGGCAAAAGCATTGCCTTGCAGTTGTTGAAGCTCATGGTTGATGCGGGCCAAGTCCAGGCCGAGCTCAGCCGTTATGGACTCGACTGGTCCGGCCAACTGCCTGACTTTCTGGATATCTATCTTGGCGAGGGGATGCACTCGATCTGGCGGCCAGGGGAAAGTTCTATCGAGTGGGAGGGCAAGGCGGTGGACCTGAAAAAGTTGGCGGCGCGCAGGCGCAAAGCCAAGGACGAATCCCTTTTCTTCATTCCGGCCCAACGCGTTCTGGCCTTACGTCACGGCTGGCCTCGCCCATTTACCGATTACTCGGCCGGAGATCCCTTTGCCGTCCGGGAATATAGTGAAAAACTGCGGGTGCTCGTCGAACAGGAGTTCGGCGCCACCGGAGATCTGTTCCCTCAGAAGCGGCGCTTAAAGAAGGAGTTCAGGGACCTGTTGCAGGAGAACGTCTTTGCCGGATTTCGGCTTCGGGTGGACAAGGTCAGCTCACAAAAGCGCCTCGTTTTGGGCCCCGCGGGCGCGGACGGCAATCTGCCTTACATGGTCTGGTCTGCCGGCCAGCGGGAGTTCGTTCCCCTTCTCCTTGGCTTTTACTGGCTCATGCCTCCCACGAAAGTCTCCACGCGCGCGGAGATTCAATGGGTCGTCCTTGAGGAGCTGGAGATGGGCCTGCATCCTCGCGCTATCTCTGTAGTAGTCCTCCTGGTCCTGGAATTAGTAGTGCGCGGCTACCGGGTTTGCCTCTCGACCCATTCTCCCCAGGTTCTGGATGCTCTCTGGGCTTTAAGGCATTTGCGAGAGAACCACGCGCCGCCGGAAGCCTTGCTCGACATCTTTGAAGCGCCAAAGACACGTCCGATGCAGGGGTTGGCTGCTGCTGCGATGGATAAAACGGTCCGGGTCTATTACTTTAATCGCGAAAACGGCACCACCAGCGACATCTCGAGCTTGGACCCTTCCGCTGAGGGGGAGGGCGAGGCTGGTTGGGGCGGGCTTTCGGAGTTTAGCGGCCGTGCCAACGAAGCAGTTGCACGTGCTGTGACCAACGCAGAGCGGGAGACGCCGCCGTGAGCTTTAGAGACGCGGTGGCCAGGACCCCCAACCTGGAGAATGCCTGGCAACCCGGCCTTCAGGCTCTCAGGGCCGAAGACAGGCCGCACATAAAGCCCGAGGACCCTCGACAATTGCGCGGAAGCGCCGACATAGACGCGGCATTGCTGGGCAAGGAACCACAAGCGAACCGTTGGGATTTCGCCATCGGCTACCAGCACCTCAACCGCCGCGAGGAGTGCATCTACTGGGTGGAAACACATACCGGGAGCGATGAGCAGATTAAGGTGGTGCTCAAGAAGCTCGAATGGCTCAAGAACTGGCTCCGCCGCGATGGCCTGTCCCTCGCCCGCTTCGAGCGAGACGTAATTGGGGGTTCGAGCGGTCACACCTTCTTCACCAAGGGCGCGGCACAGATAAAAATGCTCGCCCAAAAGGGACTTATCTACTCAGGGGCAATTCTCAGGATCCTGAACCAACGTCAGCCCTAGAAGCATGAAACGACACGTCAACGCCCGTGCCGGCTTCCTCAGCCTTTGCCCTCCCCAGCGCACCTCATCGGAGATTCTGGACCCCATGCTTGGTCGGAATAGTTTACCGCCGCCCCCATTCGCGCCATCCATCAATCGCTCGGAAACCTTCACTTTTCGGCCTGGGGCTCGGCGGGAGGATGGGGATCCAGGGCGCGGGTGATGCGGGCGGCCAGGTCTTTCAAGTGTACCTGGACTACGCGCTTGGCGCTGGAAACCTTGGTCTTGCGAATCCGTTCGCGGAGGGCCTCCAATTCGCCTCGCGAATAGGCGGGGAGGTCGGAGTTTGCCGCGGGAGTTTTCAGGTTGGCGCAAAGCATCTCGACGTAAGAGCGCTGCAGGTTGCGCCGGTAGAGATCGATGTCCACGGGTTGGGCGCCCAGTTCGCGGAAGAGGCCGTCGCGGAGATCGGAGAAGAGTTTGGCGGGGGAATAGGCGCCGTTGGCGCCAGCGGACTCAATCTCGGCGAGCCGGTTGATGCGCTGGCGGGAGAGGAGGTTGCCGAGCACGGCGTTCTGGGCGGCGAGGACGCGCTGGGCGGTCCCTTCGGCGCTGAGCCGGCCAACGATGTCCTGGCTGATGAAATCGGTGGGGGTTGTCAGCGCGTGTTCCACGAGGAATGACACCGCCTGCTGCTGGTAGTCGGCGGCATTGGGAAAGAACCGCCGATTGGCGTCGCCACAATAGAGGTTGATTTCCTGGACGCCGCCCACGACGTTGGCCACATGGCCCATTTCGCGGCTCCACTGGGCCAGGAGGGCGCCGTATTCGACGGAGAGCAACTCGTAATCCTTGCCCGGTTTGCTGGTGGCCTTGACCAGGTAAGCGGCCACGCGCTCCAGATTGCGCAGGCCCAGTTTGGTCGCTTCAACGGCATTGGAGCCGAGGTCCTCGGTCTGCTGGGTCGAATCGACGCCCGCGTTGGGGCCGCCAAAGCGGAACATGGGCTGATCGATCTGGACCTTGACGAGCTTCTCCAGTTCGGCCTTTTCATCCGCCCCCTTGGGGAATTGGCGGTAGCCCCAGTTCAGGGCGAAACAATCATAAGGGCCGACCTTGGGCATCAAGGCGGCGCCGTCGCCGGGTTGGGCGACGTAGTTGTAGCGGGCGTAGTCCATGATGGAGGGGGCGGTGCCGTTCTTTTTCGTCCATTCCGGGTTGCGAAGTTGCTCGATGGTATAGCTGGAGGAGGCCTTCATGTTGTGGGGGAAGCCAAGGGAATGGCCCACTTCGTGAGCGACGACGAAGCGGACCAACTCGCCCTCCAGTTCGTCGGGAAGGGGGAGGGTTTGCGCCCGGAGGTCGCACGGGGAGGCCTGGACGAAATACCAGTCGCGGACCAGTTTCTGGACGTTGTGAAACATGCGCACCTGGGCGCTGAGGATCTCGCCGGTGCGGGGGTCGTGGATCTGGGGGCCGAAGGCGTTTTCGATGTTCGAGGGCAGCCAGCGAATGCTCGAAGATGCGCGCATCCTCCACGTCCCAGTCCGGGTCCTCGCGCGGGTCGGGGGCGTATTTGCCGAGGATGGCATTGGTGAAACCGGCGGCCTCGAAGGCGGGGGCCCAGTCTTCGATGCCGGCCTTGACATACTTTTTCCATTTCTCCGGGACCTCGCGGGCCACGTAGAAGACGACGGGTTTGACCGGCTCGGAAAGCCGGGCCTCCGGGTCCTTCTTGTCCAGGCGCCAGCGGAGGATGTACTGAACGGTTTCAGCCGCGTGGTCGTTGAGGTCCGAATAATCGGTGAACGATTCAGTGAAGAAGCCGACGCGCGAATCGAAGCGCCGCGGTTTCATTGGGGTCTCGGGCAGCTTGACCATGCTGTGGCACAACAGGGCGGTGAGGCCGCTGGATTGAGGGCCGTCTTCGGAGGAGCCGCCGTCACGCTTGCCCGGGGCGAAGCTGGCCAGGACGCGCACGTTGATGTTCCTGGGGAAGGCCTTGAACTCCTCGATGAAGCAGCGGGCGCTGTCCATGGCGCCGGCGCCCAGGGCGCGCCGGGCGCTGAACTCCGGCACCTCCTTCTTGAACAAGTCCGTGACCTCGATGACCGGCGCCTTGTCCTTGCCGTAGGCCTTGACATCGAACGCGCGGAGGATCGGCGCCAGGTTGGAGGCCTTCACCGCGCGCGCGATGGGATCCGACGTGTCCGCCCGCATCCCGTAGCGGACATCGCGCAGGAGCACCTGGTCGCCGTGCAGTTCCCAGCGCACGACCCGATCCTCGACGGGCATGCCCGCGTACGAACTGCCGGCAGTCGTTTCCGAAATCTGCACCACCCAGAGCAGATCGGTGTCCAGCGCCTCGACCGGAATCTCGTAATACAGGCTCTCCTCGACGCGGTGTACCCTGAAGAGGCCAACCTTGGTGAGCGCATCCTTGGTGATCACCTCGTCGTATTTCTTGATCTTGGGTTTCTTGGCCTCGTCGGGTTTCTTTTCGCCTTCCTTGGCCAGGCTCCGCTTTGGCGGTGTCCGAAGGCTTGTCCTGGGCGAAATGGGTGTTGGGCAGAGCGAGCAGGCAGGCCAGCAAGCCAAGCCGCATCCTCCTGCCATGGCAAAATTGCGAGTACATGGCCAAACCCATTATCGGACCTCCTTTCTGTTTTCAAGACAAAATCCGTTGGACGGGTAGCCGGGGGAGCCGGACAAAATAGTAACAATTAGGTGCCATTACGCAGCTTCCTCGGCTTGAGCCGGGGGGTTGGCGACGCGAATTCGCAGGTAATCGCTTTGGTTTAAGCGATCCCAGAACTTGGTCGAATTGGTTGCCATACAGAGCGCAGCGCAAATCCAGGACGTGGGTAGCTCCCTCTTCTGACCAAAGCATGCCGGAGCACTTGCAGCGTCCGCCGATAACCGTTTTGCAGCCGGCTTCGACCACCCCCGAGCCGTAGAAAAATCCCAAAGCGCGGTAGGTGGCGTAGAGCATACGGCTCTGGTTGTGCTCGAAGTATGCGATCTGCTTGCCTGCTGATTCAGCAGTCTGAGCGGCCAGTTTGCCCGTCCTTTCCCGGGCTTGACGCAGGACTTCCTCCACGTCGTCGGCCAAGAACTGCTCGCGCCAAGTTCGCCACAGGGCCTGGGCGGCGGCAGGGTCCGGTTCGAGCAATTTCGTCAGGTCGGAGAGATGTTCCAGGGCGTGATACAAGTCCAGAATTTGGAAGGCCATCGGGAAGCACTTCGCCCCGTGGTCCCAAATCCAGGCAGCCCCGTCGCCCAGCAGCACCGACACCTGCGCTGCCGGCAGACGGCGGCGGAGGGCCTCCTGGCGTGCCCGCACCATGAAATCGGGTGCCTCTTCAAAGCCTGCCACGTAGCTGGAGGACTCAAAGTCCCGCAACGGCAATCCCTCCTCATCAAGGGTGGTTTGGGTAAACACACAAGCCAACTTGACCTCTCGGGTCTTGGCTGAGCCATCGGGTTGCTTGCTGGCACGGCCTTCCAATTCCTCGGGCCGCATGGGAACCCCGGTGCCATTGACGGCGATATACATGACGGGAATCAGGCCCGAGTCATGCTTGAAGGGAGGCAATTGTTCTTGGACCGCCCGCACCCGCGGTCCCATTTCCTGAGCGATGCGCTGAATCTGGCGGCCTTCGACCTGCAGCCCGCAATAGGCTTTGAGCTCGGCCGCCGCCACGTCGAAGGGATGGCGCGCGGCCGCGCGGCAAATGATCCGCAGCACCCCGGGCGAATAGCCTGCCCACAGACCCAGCGCCTGGTCCAGCGGGGCACGGCCTTGCTCCCGGCTCGCCCAATAGTAATAGTTGCGCCGTAGGGCCACTAGCCCGAAGAGGGTCAGCGGCTCCTTGGGCCGGCCGGCGTGGCACCTTTCGCCTGGGCGGCCCTGATCCTCGGGCACCGGCAGCGCCGGGTCGTTGAGCAAATCCCCCAGAATCCCACAGGCATCGCGGAAGAGCGCCTCGCGCAGGCCAATTTCCACCGCCTCGAGATTGCGCACTCCCTGCTGTTGCCACTGCCCTTGGACTAACCGGATGAAGGCGTTGGCTTCCCGGAATCGCTCCTGCCCGACTTCGGTCTGGAGTTTTTTTTTGCGTCGGGGGCGGCTTGACTCAGGCGGGTGATTTGGTCGGTGACGGTGACAAACTCCTCGGCCAGTTCGCTAAAGCGTCTGTAATTGGCGACGAGGGGTTCGATTTGGGGGGCCTGATCGGCCGGGATGCGCTCGGCGAACTTCTGCCCATGGAAGTAGGCTTGGAGCACGTAGTAAGGGCCCTGGGGGGCTTTGGAGCCAGCGCGGGGTTTCTTGAAGAATTGGCGGCTTAAGGAGCCGCGGCGCAACCGGTTGATAGCCTTGATCTGTTCAAGGATCTGCTCGCGCCGGTCTTCGAGCTGAGAAAGCGAAGCGGTCATGGTGCGTATTGTATCTAACTAGATACAATATAGCAACAAAAATCAATCAGCAGGCGGGCCTGCTCAAATTTTGGTTACTTTTTTGTCGCGCACCCCCTGGGGTTGGGAGCCGGACAAAATAGTAACAATTAGGTGCCATTACGCAGCTTCCTTGGCTTGAGCCGGGGGGTTGGCGACGCGAATTCGCAGGTAATCGCTTTGGTTTAAGCGATCCCAGACTTGGTTGAATTGGTTGCCATACAGAGCGCAGCGCAAATCCAGGACGTGGGTAGCTCCCTCTTCTGACCAAAGCATGCCGGAGCACTTGCAGCGTCCGCCGATAACCGTTTTGCAGCCGGCTTCGACCACCCCCGAGCCGTAGAAAAATCCCAAAGCGCGGTAGGTGGCGTAGAGCATACGGCTCTGGTTGTGCTCGAAGTATGCGATCTGCTTGCCTGCTGATTCAGCAGTCTGAGCGGCCAGTTTGCCCGTCCTTTCCCGGGCTTGACGCAGGACTTCCTCCACGTTGTCGGCCAAGAACTGCTCGCGCCAAGTTCGCCACAGGGCCTGGGCGGCGGCAGGGTCCGGTTCGAGCAATTTCGTCAGGTCGGAGAGATGTTCCAGGGCGTGATACAAGTCCAGAATTTGGAAGGCCATCGGGAAGCACTTCGCCCCGTGGTCCCAAATCCAGGCAGCCCCGTTGCCCAGCAGCACCGACACCTGCGCCGCCCGGCAGACGGCGGCGGAGGGCCTCCTGGCGTGCCCGCACCATGAAATCGGGTGCCTCTTCAAAGCCTGCCACGTAGCTGGAGGACTCAAAGTCCCGCAACGGCAATCCCTCCTCATCAAGGGTGGTTTGGGTAAACACACAAGCCAACTTGACCTCTTGGGTCTTGGCTGAGCCATCGGGTTGCTTGCCGGCACGGCCTTCCAATTCCTCGGGCCGCATGGGAACCCCGGTGCCATTGACGGCGATATACATGACGGGAATCAGGCCCGAGTCATGCTTGAAGGGAGGCAATTGTTCTTGGACCGCCCGCACCCGCGGTCCCATTTCCTGAGCGATGCGCTGAATCTGGCGGCCTTCGACCTGCAGCCCGCAATAGGCTTTGAGCTCGGCCGCCGCCACGTCGAAGGGATGGCGCGCGGCCGCGCGGCAAATGATCCGCAGCACCCCGGGCGAATAGCCTGCCCACAGACCCAGCGCCTGGTCCAGCGGGGCACGGCCTTGCTCCCGGCTCGCCCAATAGTAATAGTTGCGCCGTAGGGCCACTAGCCCGAAGAGGGTCAGCGGCTCCTTGGGCCTGCCGGCGTGGCACCTTTCGCCTGGGCGGCCCTGATCCTCGGGCACCGGCAGCGCCGGGTCGTTGAGCAAATCCCCCAGAATCCCACAGGCATCGCGGAAGAGCGCCTCGCGCAGGCCAATTTCCACCGCCTCGAGATTGCGCACTCCCTGCTGTTGCCACTGCCCTTGGACTAACCGGATGAAGGCGTTGGCTTCCCGGAATCGCTCCTGCCCGACTTCGGTCTGGAGTTTTTTTTTGCGTCGGGGGCGGCTTGACTCAGGCGGGTGATTTGGTCGGTGACGGTGACAAACTCCTCGGCCAGTTCGCTAAAGCGTCTGTAATTGGCGACGAGGGGTTCGATTTGGGGGGCCTGATCGGCCGGGATGCGCTCGGCGAACTTCTGCCCATGGAAGTAGGCTTGGAGCACGTAGTAAGGGCCCTGGGGGGCTTTGGAGCCAGCGCGGGGTTTCTTGAAGAATTGGCGGCTTAAGGAGCCGCGGCGCAACCGGTTGATAGCCTTGATCTGTTCAAGGATCTGCTCGCGCCGGTCTTCGAGCTGAGAAAGCGAAGCGGTCATGGTGCGTATTGTATCTAACTAGATACAATATAGCAACAAAAATCAATCAGCAGGCGGGCCTGCTCAAATTTTGGTTACTTTTTTGTCGCGCACCCGGTAGCCGGTCAGTGAAGGCGGAGACAAAGTCCCCGGCGGACCCCTCACCCCGGCCCTCTCGGTCCATGGTTCGGGGCGTGGGAATCATCGCGCGTCGCGTAGCGACGCAGTGAAGGTAGCCGTGGACCTCGGTCCACGGTTCAGGGCGTGGGAACGGTCACGCGTCGCGTAGCGACGCCTGAGAGCGTCGCGGTTTTCAGGCGTCGCGACGCGACGCGGTCGAGCTTGGGCCATGGGTCCGTGGACTGGAAGTCCACGGCTACCATCGGGCACCGCTACGCGGTGAGCCGGGGGCAGCGCGCGTCGCGGAGCGGCGCAGTGAAGCCGTGGACCTTCCCTTCCGAAGGGGAGAGGGCCGGGGTGAGGGGTCCGCCCGCGCTGTCGCTCCCGCTTGCTGAGGCCCTGCTTGAACGGTCCACGGGCAGGCAGTGTCAATCAACACGGTGAGGCCGGCCCGCACCTGAAAGCATGAACACGCAGCCAGCACCCGATCCGGGTCAGAACGGCAACGTCCCAAAACGCAGATCCAGGCTCTGGCGGTTGGTGAGGTGGGTTTGCGCCGGCGCGGTCTGCGCCGGTCTGGCAGTGGGGGTCATCTGGCTGGCGCATCGCTTGGGCCGGCCCGAGGCGCTGGAGTACACACCGGCGGGTGGCCCGGCGGAGGCCCAGGCCCTGGTGGCCCGGGTGCTCGAGACGAACCGGCCATGGCTGGAGCCAGGGGTC
The DNA here is from genome assembly GCA_963749495.1 of uncultured bacterium. Classification (GTDB taxonomy): domain Bacteria; phylum Verrucomicrobiota; class Verrucomicrobiia; order Limisphaerales; family UBA8199; genus CAVQND01. The sequence continues at coordinate 61,580 of CAVVMW010000002.1, read as the reverse complement.
CGTTGGGCCACCTACTCATTCAACCGCAAGGCCACCGAGTGGTCGCTGAGTCGCGTTTTCCGGGAGCACTCTCTCCTCCACTTGTATAGCCTCGATAAGGAATTGGTTGGACCGCTCGACGCCCGCCTGAAGTCCGGGGCCGATTCGCGGGTTGGCGTCAGCCTCAGGACGCCGCTCAGCGCCATGTTGAGCGCCCCCAGCAATTACACTCTCCAATGCCTTGGGACGGCCAAATGGAGGGGCAAGACGGTTGTAGGCGTGGATGTCACCTTCCAAGGGCCTGTGGGGGCCGGCGCCGGGATGGGCGCGGGCCGCACCCATTATTCGAGCGCGAGCTTCCCGGTCGGCTCGGCGCGAATTCTCATCGAACCGCTCAACGCACTGCCGCTCTTCATTGGAACCTCCGATACCTCTGCCGTTGGGCTCAACCCTCGGTTCAAGAGCACGTTCACATTCGACCCGGATTTTTTCGAAGTGCCCGGCGGCCGCGCCCCGCGGCGGGTTGAGTGGACAATGTCCGACATGTCCTGGCGCAGCCGCTACGAGTTCCAGGTCACTAACGGTTTGTGGATGTTCAAGCGGGGAAAGGCCTTCATCAAGACGGACCGCTGGTCGTATTTGGACCATCGGCTTGAAATGACCGGCCTGCGGGTGGAACCGCTTCGCCCGGGGGATCTCTCACAAGAGTACCCAACCACCCTCACCGTCGGCGATGCCGCCCCGGAGCGCGCCCGGTCCTGGACGTTCGATTCGCAAGACATTTTCCTGGTCTCGAAGTTCAGCCTCGCTGTTGGCAACGACCTGCGGCTGGACTCCGGACCCGCCGACCTGGGCATAGGCCACTGCGCCGATGGCGCGGTCTGGGCCGTGCTCGTTCCGCGAGACAGCGCCAGCCTGAACAGCCCGGTTTCAGCGCAATTGGAGCGCCTGGACCATGTTCTGGCTCCGGTTCCACCCAGGGGAAATCGGACGGCTCTTCCCACAGGAAACGGTTTCGGCGGATGGCGCGGAGGGCCTCAGAGGCCGGATGTGCGCCATCGCCAACATGAAGATGATGTCGAGCTGGGGCGCCGACGGCAGGGCCACCATCCCCGGCCCCGGCCAGATGACGGTGGATGTGGACACCAAGGAAGGGCCGCGGCGCGTCTTTGCCGTGGACACCCAGGCCGGCACGGCCCGTTATGCGGCCCAGTTCGAGCCGCAGGCGCTGAACCTCTCCTCCAATGCCATCGAACTCATGGCCCGTCCATTGCCCGACCACCGCCAGGCGATAGCGGAGCAGTCGCGCGACAAGTCCCGGCCCAAGGTCGTCTCGGTAGAGCCCTCCCCGGGGGCATCGGGGGTCTCGCCGGAGAGCGCCTTGCGCATCCGGTTCGACCGGCCGATGGATCCATTCGCCGCCAGGTTCGACTGGGAATCAGGCGATTGCTTGTCCGCCGGCTATCCGAGCTACAACTCGAACACCTTCGAGTTTGCCATCCCGATGCGCCTGGCCCCGGGCGTGCTTCACCAGGTTGTGGTCAACAAGGATGAGCCTGGCGTCGGAGCGGGTTTCATTTCGGCGCAAGGCAGACCGGCCGGCCTCTATGTCTGGCGCTTCACGACCGGAACAGGGCCTGGGGCGCCCGCCGCCGGGCAGCCGGCCCCGGCCCCTGCCTTGCCGGGCGGCAGCACGGGCGAGGCGGCCCTGAACCGGTTTCATCAGCACTACGTCGTCCCCGCTGCCTTTCCGGCGCTGGGCGGCGGCACGGGCGTTGCGGCAAGCGGGTCCAACGCTGTGAGACTCTTGACCTTGCTCGAGGCGATGCAGCGGCGGCGCGCCCAATTGACGTCCCTCGTCGAGCATGCCCAGCTGACAACGCAATACCATGGGCCCGGGCTTCGCCTCATCAGCTTCCAGGGCACCACCTTCAAGTGGCAGCGCCCAAGCCAGTATTACGGGGATGTGTCCCAAATCATGGGCGGCCCGTTCCGGGTCGGCGGCGACGGCACAAACTGGTGGTGGGAGACCGGCTCAGCCGAGACGCCGGACCTGGTCCTGTGCCCAACCAATGAAATGCAACTCCAGGATATTTCCCTAGCCGATCCCTTTGGCTCGAGCTCGACTCGCCAGCCAAGGCAGCGCAGAAGCTCGGGCTGGTTTACGCCGGCCTGACCAATATCGCCGGCGCGGATTGTTATGTGGTCGAGTCCAGGCCCGGCGGCCCGGCGGCGGCCCCAAGCAAACGGTGGTGCATAAACGCCCAGAGCTTCCTGGTCGCCGAGTTGGAAACCGAATGGAACCGTACGCGATTTCTTTATGAACCCCTGAACTGCCCGCTGCCGCCAACGGCGTTCGCCCCGGCAAGACCGCCCGGCCTGAAGCTAACCCCGCTCGACGCTTTGGACGCGGGTTTCACAAATCGGTTCATGAGCCTTCGAGACGGCAGCGATGGCCGGATGAGCGTAAGGTGGGGCAAAATCGGCCCCAAAGAAACGTCCAGCAGCGGGCTGAACTAAGCCCACTCAGATCGTCCACGGCTCGCGCCGGGCCCGGTCCAGGAGGCGATTGGCCGGGTCGCCGGCGGGGAATTCCTCCTTGACCGGGTCCCACTGGAGCGGGCGGTTCAACTGGTAGGCAATGTTGCCCAGGTGGCAGACGGTGCAGGTCCGATGCGCCCGCTCGATGTCGCGGAACGGTTTCTCGCGGGTCTTGACCGATTCGATGAAATCGCCGTAGATGCCGCCGTTGCCCTTGTACCGGGGGACCACGCGCGGCGGCACGGGTGTTCCGCTGCCGAGCACCTGCTCGCCCTTGCCCGGCGAGTGATACATGAGCAGGCCGTCCGCAAAACGGTAGGTGAGGTATTTGTGGTCTCTGCCGTCGGGAGGGATGACCTCGACGGGCCCCTCCTCCATGCGGTTGATGGCGAAGAGCATGCCGCCGAACTTGTGCGCGCCCCAGTCGGTCATGCCGCCGCCTGAATAGTCGCGCCACGAGCGCCAACTCGTGCCGTCAATGGCATACGAGCCGCTGACGCGATAGGGGTGATAGGGCGCCCAGGGGGCCGGCCCCAGCCACATGTCCCAATCCAGGTCCGGCGGCACCGGTTCGCCCCCGAGATAGCAGGGCTTGGAGGGCCCGCCGCAGTTCACGAAGACTTCCTTGGGCTGGCCGATCTCCCCGCTCCAGCACTGGCGAACGATGTCCCGGAAATCCTCCAGGACGCGCTGGCTGCCGCCCGACACCACGCGTCCGTAACCGCGCGCCGCCTCGACCATGGCCCGGCCTTCGCGAATCGTCAGGCATTCGGGCTTCTCGCAAAAGACGTCCTTTCCCTGTTTGCAGGCCTCGATGACGATGACGGCATGCCAGTGGTCGGGCGTGGCGATGTGTACGGCGTTGATGTCCTTGCGGGCCAGGAGTTCGCGGAAATCGCTGTACGCCGCGCACCCGGTGTCGCCGTTGTGCGCATCCACCCGCCGCTTGGCGCCTTCGCGCACGCCTTTCTTCACGTCGCACACGGCCACGTATTGGACATCGCTGCGCCCCAGGAAGGCCCCCTGGTCGCCGCTGCCCTGGTTGCCGATGCCGATGCCGCCCATGACAATGCGCGCGCTGGGGGCCGGACCGCCATCCCGGCCCAATGCGGAGGCCGGGATCACGCAGGGCAGGGCCGCCATGGCCGCCGAAGCTTTGAGAAAGGCCCGGCGGTTCACTAACCGCCCCGTTGAGCTGTGGGTTGCAGGATTTTTCATGGTATTCTCTAAATTCTAAATCGAACCACGTAACATTGGCACCATCTTTGTCGCAGCCTTTGTCGCAACCTTTGTCGACAAATGGCGCATTCGACAAAGGCCGCGACAAAGGCTGCGACAAAGGTCCAAAACCCGGATGGGTGTGCCGCGGTTGGTTGTTCCGGTTTGTTGCATGCAGCCCAAGGTCGCCGCCTACTTGATGCCTTCCAGTGCCCTTTGGGCCCTGGTGCGCAGGCCCGGATCGGTTGCCTTTTCGGCCACGCGCTGCAGGGCCTCCTTCGCCACGGCGGGCTGCCGGCGGGCCAGGGATTGGGCGATCCTTTCGTAAGCCACAAAGGCCTCCCGCTGAAGTCCGCCCGCCTCGAGGTACGGCTCGACCAGTTTGAGGGAATCGGGATGCGCCACGGTTGCAAGGCCGGTCAGGGCCAGCCGTTTCTCGTCCGGGCGCGTGGCCAGCTCCAGAGCGGCCCGGTAGGCCTCCAGCTTCTGTTCGGGCCGGGTCCTGGCCTGGCCCGCCATCCGGATATAGCCGCGCAGAGCCAGGATCTGGCTCGACGGCTCCTTGTCCTCTTTCGCCACCTTCAGCAGGTCGGCCATCGGCGCGGCATCCGGCCAATCCGCCAGGGCCCGGACCGCGGTCTTGCGGACCTCGCCCTCACCGGCCAGGGCGTCCCGGACCGCCTGCAGCGCCTGGTCGCCGCCCAAGGCGGCCAGGACGGTCAAAAGGCAGGCCTTGGCCGGAGCATCGGCCCTGGAAAGCGCCTGGAGAACCGGGGCACAGCCCGCCGACTTGTCGGGCAGCCGGCGCCCCAGCTCGGACATGGCCTGGGCCACCTGGTCGCGCTCTCCTGCCTCCGATTTCGTCAGCACCATCTCCGCCAGGGTTGCCAGGTCCTCCTGCGTTCCCAAGACCGCCAGCGATTTCAACGCCGCCCGGCGCATGCCCGCATCGCCGTTGTTGAGCGCCTTACGGAAGACCGGCAGCGCCTCCACTTGGCGGCGTTCGGCCAGCACACCCAGCAGCGCCGGGCGGATGACCGCATCGCCGGTCTGCGCCTGCCCGACCAGGGCCTCCGCCACTCCGGCGCCCTGCAATTCGATCAACGTCTGGCCGGCGGCGGCGGCGGCGGCTTCCTTTTGTTTCAAGGCGGCTGCAAGAACCGGCACGCTCGAGGCATCGCCCAGCCGGCCCAGCGCCTTGAGGGCGGCCACGCGAATGGCTTCATCGCCCTCCGCTGCAAGCTGGTTGACCATTTCCCTCAGGCCTTCCGCATCACCGCGGGCGGCCAGCGCGCCCAGCAGCACAACCCTGGTCTCCGGCGCACAGCCCTGCAGCCCCTGCGCAAACGCTCGAGTCGCGGCATTGCCCGGAACGGAAATCACCGCCCCCGCCGCCACCTGCCTCAGCATCGGCTCGCCCGAGGAGAGCGTCTTGATGATGAGCGGCACGGCCTGCTCCTTCTGCAGTTGCGCCAGCGCGCCAAAAGCGCCTGCGCGGACGGGCGCCGGGGCGTCGCCCTCAAGCAGCGCTCGGCACATCTTTTCCGCTCGCTCGGGTTGGCCGACGGCCGCCACGCTGGAAGCACAGCACAGGAGCGCCTGTGCCTGGGCGGGCTTGAGCGGCCCCGTTACTGCCGCCCCTTCGAGCACGTCGGCGGCTTCCGTCCCGCCTATCTTGGCGATGGCATTCAAGGCGGCGAGCGCGGCGGCTTCATCGTTGCCGTTCAGGAGGGCGGCCAGGGCCTTCAACGAGGAGCGATCCCGGCGATCCCCGATGGTGTTGACGAGGCCGATCCGCAGGCTGCCCTGGGTCTGGCCCAGGGCATCTCGCAGCGTCTGCTCCACGGCCGCATCCGCCATGCCCAGCAGGACCTGCCGCGCCACATGCGACAACCGCGGGTCGGCCAGGAGCTTGCCCACGGCCGGGACACATCGGGCCGAGCCCACGATGCGGAGCATCTGGCAGGCGAACTGTTTGCCAGGCATGGTGGCGCCCGGGGCCTCCAGCACCGCGATCAACTTCGCCTCAATCGGGGCGTACTGGCCCGGCCTGGCGTTGCTGATCTCCTTCTCGACCGCCGTCATGGCTTCAGCGGCGGTCCCGAACTCCCGCGTCACGATGGCCTGGTAGCTATCGCTCCCGGCGGTCTGCGCCAGGCCCGATGAGGGCAGGAGCGCCCCCGCCCACAACACCGCGGCCAAACAACTTTGGATCGTCCTTTTCATTGCCTGTGTCATGGCCCAGGACACTGCCAGAACCGCCCCGTCCAGTCAATGCTGAAGGCGGCCGAGGCGCGCCCTGGGGTGTTAGACAGAATTCTTCCTGGTCCCCGGATCACAGTTCTCGGATCTGATCTGGGTCTTCGACCCTTCGTTTCCTTCGTTTCCTTCTGTTCTTTTCCTGCATCCCGCCGACTGGGCACAGAAACAGAACAGAAGGAAACGAAGCAATGCACGCATCAGAATTCTCAATTTGCGGCATAAGCGTCTCTCGGCGATGATCTCGGCATGAAAACCGAAAGGCCTTCCGGGAATCCAGGCCCCCCCGAGCGGAAGTGGGGTGGGCAACGCTCCCTCCTCCGCCCATTAGCCTGGCTTTGCCCCATCGTGGCCTGCCTGATGGTGACCAACTCTCACTCAGCCATCCCCATGCAGGTGCTCAGGCGCCCGGGCCGACCCCCGTATGCGAAGGTCCACAGCCTGGCGTTCTCGCCGGATGGAAATACCCTGGCGGTCGGCGGCAGCGCCCCTTCGCTCGCGCCAGGCAATTTTCCGGGCGCTCCTTCGCTTCCTGAGGGCACCATCGAACTTTGGGACCTTAAAATGGGAAGGCTGATGACCACGCTCCGCCAGAGTGCAAAAACCGAAAACGCAGACATGGTGAACCCGGTCGGCGCGCTCGCGTTTTCGCCGGACGGCAAATGGCTGTTGGGCAGTGATGCGCCTGGATACACGCTTTGGGAGGTGGCAACGGGCAAGCAGAAGCACAAATGGCGCAAGGGCGTTGCGTCCGAACCGGTCTCAGCGGGATGGTCTCCCGATAACCAGTGGATCGCGCTGCCCTTGATGCTGCAACCCGGCGCCGGCGCCTTTGAGGTGGGGCCTAACGGGATAGATGTGGTTGAGGCGGCGACTGGAAAATCAAAGATGTTCTTCCCGGTCGAGATTGGCTTCGCACGAACGGCACGGATTTCGCCGGATGGCAGGCTCCTGGCCACGGCAGGTCATGACTGCACCGTGAGGGTATTCGACCTGGCGACCGCAACGAATGTCTTCCAGGATGAGGTGCGGACCACCATGTTCGCGGCCTGCTTTTCGCCGGACGGCCGTTGCCTGGTTGCCGGCTCAAGCTGGGGCGGTGTGCTGTTAATCTACGAGGTGCGCTCGGATAACGGGAAGATTGTGATTAGGAAGAAGGGCACCTCGGGTCAAGGGGCGGGAGAGGTACACAGTGTGGAGTTCACTCCCGATGGGAGGCGCGCTCTGAGCAATGCGTTGCTTGGAGTCGAGCTTTGGGACGCCACGAGTTGGGCCGCCTTCAAGACCCTCGGCGAAAGTTATGGCCGCTTGTCGCCGGATGGAAGCCGCATTGCTTTGGCCCGGGAATCCACTCCGGATGTGGTTGAAATATGGGCGCTGGATGAATTGGAAAAGACGATGACGACGGCAGAGGAAGCCGTTAGGGCGGCGGTCGCGACCGCGGGCCGAGCCCCATGCATCAGTGATCTGGGACGTTCCGGACTGGCGCGGTGGCGCGGACACTAACGACAAATCTCACCACCGAGGCGGGTACAATGCTCCAAGCCGCTGCTTGGGCGCCGGATGGTCAACGCATCCTGGAGGTGCGCGCGGATTTCTCCGACAGGACTTTGAGGTCGCGCAAGGTCTTCGTGCGCGACGCGCTCACAGGCGAGGTGCGTCTGAGGCTGGACGATGCCGACCACGGCATAGCCGACGCGGCCTTCAGCCCGGACGGCAGCGGTTTCCTCACCCCGGGTCCTCTGTTGGGCCCGGCGGCCTGCGAGTTCTGGGAGGCGCGGACCGGTCAGAGGCGAGGGCCGAAATTCCCATTCGAGGAGACCCAAACGGTTGCATTGAGGTCGGATGAATCCCCGCCCAAACCGATTGGCCTCCAAGCGCAGTCCTTTCCCATTCCGTTTTCAGCCGCGGCCTTCAGCCCGGACGGCGGCCGTTTGCTCACCTGGCAGGCCATGCCAGTCCATCGCCAGGCCCTTCCGCGCCTTTGGGACCTGCGGACGCAGGCCATGCTTTGGAAGACCGATGTCGGGGGGGTCAAAGCGGGCGCGTTCTCGCCGGACGGCGCCAAGATCGCGATCGTGGCCGACACCGCTTGGGTCGGGCAGGGCTTTTGAGCCTGGAAACGGCAGTTAAGCGTCGCACCAGTCGCAAGAAATTACGCGGGGCGGTGCAACGGTTCACCGAGTGGATTAAGGCCGAGAGGCATAACCCGCTGAGCGAGTTGATGGAAACGCTGAGAGCGAAATATCAAGGCTACTGGAATTACTATGGAGTCATAGGCAACTCTGAGAGCCTGAACCGCTACCACCGCGAAACCAGCCGCATCCTGTTCAAGTGGCTGAATCGGCGTAGTCAGCGGCGCAGTTTCACTTGGCGCACCTTCGATCGGCTGCTCCAGCGCTTCAAGGTGCCACCGCCGCGAGTGGTGGAACGGGCAGGGGGCTCTCTGCGTCTGCGTGGCCCGGCGGATTGGGACCTCGAGCGGCTCAGTCAGATCAAGCTGTTTGGGGACGCCTACCGACCGTGCGCGTGCGCGAGCGAGGCGTCGTGAAGAGCCCGGTGCGGGAAAACCGCCCGCCGGGATCTGCGAGGGGGACGCGGGGCAACCCGCGTCCCTACTCGACCCCCCGCAAGGCCCTCGACGGGGCCGGCAGGTGTGTGTAAGTTCCCCTCATGCCGTTCGCAATGAGGGATTTGCCGCCGATCATCCTGGCTTCGGGTTCGCCACGGCGCGCGGAGTTGATGCGGGAGCTGGGGCTCGAGTTCGAGGTGGTGCCCAGCCAGGCTGCGGAGATTCACGCCGAGCAACTCACGGCGCCGGAGGTCTCGCAGATCAATGCCTATCGCAAGGCGCGCTGGGTGGCCAAGAAACACCCGGATGCCCTGGTGCTGGGGGCGGACACGCTCGTGTACCTGGACACGGTCCTGTTGGGCAAACCTGCGGACCTGGAGGCGGCGTATCGCATGTTCGAGCAGCTTCAAGGGCGCACCCACTGGGTGGTGACCGCGATCTGCCTGCTGCACCTGCGGGAGCGGCGCCAGCGGGTGTTCGCGGAAACCACGGCCGTGACCTTCCACCCGCTCAACGCGGTGAAAATCCGGCGCTATCTCACGCGGGTCAATCCGCTGGACAAGGCGGGCGGCTACGCCATCCAGGAGGAGGGCGGCCTGATTATCGAGAAGATCCTGGGCTCTTACTCGAATGTCGTGGGGCTGCCGGTCGAGCGGCTGGGGCTGGAGTTGGAGAGGTGGGGGGTGGGGGCGCCCCGGGAGGGGACGTAAGGGACATAATGGACTGAAGGGACTGAGTCCCGGCCAGAAGCGAAGCCGCTCCGGTTCCGTGCCTTTGTCGCGGCCTTTGTCGCCAACTTCGTCGACGAATAGCCAACCGACAAAGGTTGCGGCAAAGGCTGCGACAAAGTTACTTCTTCAGTGCCCCCAGTTCCTGCCACAAGACGGCGCTCATGACTTGGCCTTTGGCGAAGCAGTCGAGGTCGAACTTTTCGTTTGGGGAATGAGCGTTGTCGTCGGGCAGGGCCAGGCCCAGCATGAGGGAGTCGGCGTGGAGGCAGTGTTTGAAATCGATGACGATTGGGATGGAGCCGCCCTCGCGGAGGAGGACCGGCTCGAAACCAAAGGCGGTCTTGAGGGCGCGCAAGGCGGCCTGGGCCTGCGGGCCGTTGGGTGAGACCAGGTAGGGCTCGGAGCCACGGGTGAACTGAATTTCGAGTTTCACGGTGGGGGGGCAGAGTTTCTTGAGGTGCCGGTGGATGAGCTTGCCAATGCGGTCCGGGTCCTGGTTGGGGACCAGGCGGGCGGTGATCTTGGCGCGGGCCCAGGCGGGGATGATGGTCTTGCTTCCCTCGCCCTGGTAGCCGCTGGTCAAGCCGTTGATCTCGAAAGTTGGGCGGGCGGAGCGTTGCTCGATGGGCGTGTAGCCGCGCTCGCCAAAGAGCCGGGGCACACCCAGGAGGTTACGGTAGTCGCTTTGCTTGAAGGGCAGGCGCGCCATCTGCTTGCGTTCGGAGGCCGAGAGCGGCTGGACCTCATCGTAGAAACCCGGGATGGCAATCCGTCCGTTCTTGTCGCGGAGCCGGGCCAGCAATTGGCAGAGGGCCAGGGCCGGGTTATCGACAGTGCCGCCGAAGATGCCGGAATGCAGGTCGCGGGCGGGGCCGTGAAGGACAATCTCGAAGGCGGCGATGCCGCGCAGGGCATAAGTGAGCGCCGGGTGTCTGGGCGAAGGCATACCGGTGTCCGAGATGACGACCGCCTCGCAGGCCAGTTCAGCCCGGTGTTCCCCCAGGAAGGCCGCCAGGCTGGTGCTGCCGACCTCCTCCTCGCCTTCGATGAGGAAGGTGATGTCGCAGGGCAGATCGGTGCCGGTCTTGAGGTAGGCCTCGACCGCCTTGAGGTGCGCCAGGTTCTGGCCCTTGTTATCGCAGGCCCCGCGGCCAAAGAGCGAGCGGCCGTGGATGCGCGGCTCGAACGGCGGCGATTTCCAGAGTTCGAACGGCTCGGGCGGCTGCACGTCGTAATGGCCATAGACCACGTAGCGGGGGCGGCGCGCGGCCCTGGAGTTGGCGCGCGGCGGCGGGGTCTTGGCCACGACAATGGGGTGGCCCTGCGTGGGGCACACACGGGCATCCAGGCCGATCTGCCGGCAATGGTGGGCCACCCACTCCGCACAGGCCCGCAAATCCTGGCGATGCTGCGCCTGGGCGGACACGCTGGGGAACCGCACGTAATCGCACAGCTCGTTTATGGACCGCGCCTCGTTTTGTTTCAGGTAATCAATGACCGATTGCACAGTGAGTTATGTAGCTCACCGTGGCGGGAGCGCAACTGAAATTCAGAGCAAATCGTGTTGGCGAAGAAGCTGGCCGGCCCAGGAGGCGTCTTCCGGTGAGAGCGGCGGATTCAGAGCCAGCCGGTAGTTCAGAAAATGATACCGGCGCCGCTCATAGCATTGGTCAATCAACGGTTGCAGGTCCAAGACGGCGTCAGCATCGCCAGGGCGCAACGGGACACGGATGGCCGGCAAACGCTCGCGCAGGCCGATAGGATAGACTTCGTGCTCGGCGGGGCGCGCCGCCCGGAAGACACAGACGCCGTAGCAGGCGCCCGCTTGATTGAGGACACTCCGAATGCCCTCGGGAAAGACCCAGCCGCCTAGCCGCACCAGGTCAATTTCCACGAAGTTCGCCCCGCCACTGATAAAGGCGCGACGCCTCCGCAGATAACGGTCTCGGTCCGCCGATTCGAGCTTGTTGCTCGGGCTGAGCAATTCGAGGACCGTAATCAGCCGGCCCGCTTTATCGTGAATCTCAATCCACCGTTCGACCTCCTCGTCCATGAGAACCGGAATCGGTTCGGCGGCGGGCTTCGGCGGAGGTTGGGTGGCCACCCCGCTGCCCGCAGGCTCCTTCAGGGTCCAGGGTTCGCGGACCTTCACATCAGGGCGGTAAGTTGCCGCCCGCTCGCCGGCGGCGAGGGTGACGACCTCCTCCTCGGGTCGAGCGACCAGGTCTGGGGGCAGAAGCTCCTGCAAAGCGTCAGCCAGATACGTGATCAAGGACGAATGCACGCCCCGCCACTCTTGCTCGAAGAAGGGATTCATGCCCGGAAACGGATTCTTCGTCGTCATGCACGGAAGGCTATCACAGTCATGCGTCAGCGGCATCTACTTTTTCCTGTGCCCAAGCAGGTTATTGAGCAGGTCGCCGACGGGGGAGGGGTTGGTGGCGGGCTGGTTGTTGGCGGAGCCCGGGGCCGGGTTATTCGTGTTGCCTCCCAGCAGGCCGCCCAGGCCCTGGATGAGGCTGCCCGCCTGGCCGGCTTTGCCGCCCAGGCCCTTGGCTGCGGCTCCGGCCAGGGCCAGATAGTTGACGTTGCGTTTGGGATCGCCCAGGGTGCCTTTGATGGCGAAGAAGTCGGGCAGCTTGACGTAGGCCGCATTGGTGGCGGTGTCGCCGGCCATGTTGATCCTTTGGGCTACACTGCGTTCGAGCAAGACAGACACCGGGATCTGCAGGGTCGAGTTGGTGAGGACGTTATCGAGTTGGACTGTGCCGCTGGCCACCGCTTCGAAAGCAGGGCTTTGAATGGTAGCCTCCTGCAATTTGACCTGGCCGGAGCCGTCAGGGCCGGGGCCGATCGTGCCGTGCAGGACGATGGCGTTGATGGGAGATTTCTTCAGATCCGCCGTCAACCCGCCGCTGGTTGCACTCGAGCCGGGACTGGCGCTGCTGCTGGCGCGCCCCAGGCCGGCGAGCCCTGAACCAGCGACACGCCGGTGCTGGCGGGATTCTTGGCCAGGTCCGGGATGACGGCAATGGTCGTGACGATGAGTTTGAGGAGCCGTCCACCGACGGTGTTGGCTGGGATGTTATCGACCGAGAGATTGAGATTGGTCGAGGTCAGATCGAATTGCCCCGTGAGGTTGGTGCGCAGGGACGGGCCAGCGGTGCCGGTGCCATCCAGGACGGCCTTGGCGCTGAAGGTGCCGCTGAGAATGCCTTTGCGTTCCGGCTGGAACGTATTAACCAGCGGCGCCAGCGGAACGGCCTGTGCGTTGAAGGCAATGTCGTACTTGATGCCCGGCACGGCCAGGTCCACGTCCACTTTCGAGCCCAGCGGCGCGCCGTTGAGGGTCAGCTTCAACGGGTCCACGACGACGTGCCCGCCGTCGAGCCTGGTGACTGCCTGCCAATCGGCGATCTCGATTTCACGCAGGAAAAGCCGGCGGATATTGGCCTGAACGGTGAAGTTGCGGAATGGCAGTTTCTTGCCCTGGGTCGCCGTCTCCGGGCCGGGGGCCGGCTGGGAGGCAGTTGCGGGGCTGGGCTTCGGGGCGCTGGAGGCAGCGGGTGTGTTGGCCGGGGCGGCCTTGTTCTCGCCGCCAAAGAGGTCGTAGTACCCAGTGAGGTCCAACGAGTCGGCCGCCAGTTTCAGATTGCCCTGGGTGGCGTTGGTGTCGGTCATGTCCACCCTGCCGGTGAGCACGAGTTGATTTGTGCCGCGGCTGGTCGGCGTGAGGTCGAACTCGACCTGGTTGATCTGGACCACCTGCGGGCTCAGGGCCACGTCGAGGACGGTTTTGGCGGAGAAACTGCGAAAGACGTTGCTGGCGAATTGGCCGGTGAAGTCAGCCAATGCGAGGCTGCCGGTGAGCGACTGGGCCTGCGGCGTTTGGATGACGTGGCCGGTGAATTTGAGAGAGCCGGAGGAGACGCTCAGGTTGGGCTGGGGCATGAGTTGGAGCAGGGGGGCCAGGGCCGCTTGCGAATTAACGCGGAGGTCGGCGGTTTTGTCGGTGAGGCCGCAGGTGCCGGAGGCGGTGGCCGCGAGGAGCGGCTGGCTTTGCCTCGAGACATCCAGCTTGCACTGGTCCAGGCCCAATTGGCTGCCGTTGGTGGCAGAGCCGCGGAGCAGGAGCGCAACGCCGGCTTGTTCGATGCGGTTGGTGCCCAGGACGACCGTGAGGTTCTGGATGGTCGAATTGAGGGTGTAAGAGAGCTGCTTGCCACCTTTCTCAGAGACCAGCGTCACCTGGCCGTTGACCAGGCCGGCCGGCGCGACGCCGCCCAGGAACGGTTGCCAATCCGCCAGGTCCAGCCCGGACAGGACGAGGCGCAGGGCGGAGTCGGGCATCTGGAGTTGGGAATTGGCCGGGTTATTGCCCAGGGACAGGTTCATCGGCTTGGTCAACTCGCTCCGCAGCAACGGATTGCCCTGCCGCGTGGCCAGCAGCGTCAGACCCCGGAGCAGGAGGTTAGCGCCCGTGTCTGCCGAGCGGTCAAGCGTGACATCGTAATCGGCATGGGCATCGAGGGTGGGCGTCGTTTGGCCGGTGCGGGTGACTTGGAACTTCAGGAGATTGAGGCGGCCGCCTGCTGTGATGAGGGCGCCGGATTTGGCCAGTTGGATTTGATTGCTGGAGTCGAGGGCGGTGGTGCCGAAGTCCATGCCCAGGGCGGCGCCTGCCAGGTTGAGCAGTTGCTTATCGATGCCCAGGAGCTCGATTGCCAGGCGGCCTTCGGTCTTCTGGAGGTCGAAAGGGCCGCTAACCCGCACCTGGCCGAGCGGCGCGCCGCCCTGGGTAAAGCGCAAGGCCAACTGCTTGATGTCGGTGGGGGTGATGTCGCATTCCAGGTTGCCGCCCAGGGCGGCTGCCTGGGCCAGCGCGCCTCGGGCGCGGGCGACATCCAGGCGGAAGGCGCCCTTGGCCGAACCGGGCTTGAGGTCGGCGGTCAGGGCCAGGTCGAGGTTGCCCTCCAGTTTGGCCTGGAGCAGGGCGTTGGTGCCGGGCGGCGGGGGATTGTTCTGGATGTTGATGGCGGCGGCCAGCGTGAGTTTGGCGGTCTGGCTGTTCTTGAGCCCGGCCACCGCCAGGTTCACATTCGACAACTCGTCCACGTTGCGGTTGCCGTTCCGGTAGAGCTTGACGTAGCGGAGGGTCGCCCCGGACACCGTGACGTGACTCAGATCAATCTGGAGCGGCTTGCCGGGCTTGGACGGCGCGGGTTTGCCCTGCTGCGGCGCCGCGCGGGTCTGGGACTTGACGATGGGATCGAAGTTCCTGCTGCCATCAGGGTTCTCGACGACGATGATCGTTGGGGCGGAAAGAGTGGCTTCATCGATGTGGATATTGCCGCGGAGGATGTCCATCAGGCTGTAACGCAAGCGAACCTCCGGGGCGGTCAGCAGTGGCTCGCTCCCGGCTGTCTGCACCTTGAGATTGTTCAGGACCACCTGGCGGAACGGGCTGATCGAGGCCCCGCTCACAGTGATGTCCGCGTTGAGCGCCTTGCTGGCGCGGGGCAGGATCACGCCTTTGAAGAAGGCGGAACTGGTGACAACGAAATAGACCACCACGACCAGGACGACCAGCCCGCCCAGGGCCCAGGCCAGCCACCGAAACCAGCGGCGCCGTTTCCTGGGGGCCGGGGAAGAGACAGTTGCTTCAGCCATAGAAATCAATTCAAATCAGATCCAATGAAACCCAAACCAAGTCAACTCATTCGACTATAGTCCAAATTAAAAGGGGTTGCCAAGCATCGCCGGCATGAATATTTTCCATGTGTGATTGTGACCGCATCTGAACTGGCCAATGAGAGCAAGACTATCCTGGACCGGGTGGTGCAGGCTGGTGAAGTGGTGGAAGTCCAACGTCACGGCAGGACGGTTGCAGTCATTCATCCGAGAGTCGGTGCCACCCGCTCGGAGTTATTGCGTCTGCTGCGCGGGCGTGGCTTTAGTGCCCAGGACGCGAAGGAGTTGAAGATGGCGATGAATGCCGCTTCCGAGGTTGTCGGCTATGCCGGTGGCGATTGACACGAGCGTGCTCATCTGCGCGGAAAAGCAGGGCGACTTCGACGGCCTGCTCCCGGAACACGAGGAGGGCCCTTATTATATCCCGGCGCTGGCAGCTTCAGAATTCTTGGTGGGGACGCACCCGCCAGTCCGAACGGACTTGCGCCAGCGGGCCCACAGGCTTTACCAAAACAGGTTCCGGTCCCTGGTTTCCACTTTTACTGAAGCGGATGCCGCCCAACTGGCCGCGCTGATCTCCGAACTCAGGCGCAAGGGCCAGCAGATGAAGTTCTTTGACGCGGCAATTGCCGCTACCGTGATCGCCCGTGGTGACAAATTGCTGGTGCTGGATGCCGATTTTGACAGGCTCAGGGATCGGATTCGGCTGCTGCGCCCTTCCGCGCCCGCGGGAGCGGGCGGAGCATGAACGGCGAAAAAGAGTTCAACCAGGCGCGGTTGCGGGGTTTGGCTCGCATGGCCGAGTTGCGCAAGGCCGCCGAACCTTGCCTCGAAACCGGCCAGGTTTGCGCGCTTCTCGGGGTGACGCGCGAGACCATCCGCAAGAAGGTCGATCGCGGGCAATTGTTGGCCCTGCCCAAGGGTGAGGACCGGGTGTTCCCTGCGTTTCAACCAGCTTCGCCATTGCTATGGCGCGCGAGCATTTCAGATCCCGGAGAGCCGATGCATAAATTCGCCAAAACCAGCGGATCCATCACTCGGCGCGAGTTTGCCCGCCGCTCAGTCGCGCTGGCAGCAGGCGCCGCGCTGTTGCCGTGTTTGAAACTGCAAGCCTCGCCGGCGGATTCGGCGGCGGAAGATTGGGTGGCCCTCCGCGAGGACCCCGTCCGCCAGCGGTTTGCGGGGCGGCCGGACCTCGACACCATTCTCAAGCTGTTCCCCCGGCTCACCGGACAGCCCGCGTTCGACCCGCAGCGGATCGCCGGAAAGGCCCGCCAGCTCCAGACCTCTCCGCCGGTTAACACTGGCCATCCCTTTCTCGATTGGTCAGTGAAGGTCGGGCTCGCGCACATCGATGCCACTTTCGTCGGCGACCATCCCAAGTATGGCGTGGGCACGTATGCCAAGGAGGAGCATGACGGTTTTCCCCCCACCATCATCGCGGCGGTGGATGCGCTCTCGGCCTGGGGCCTGAACACGCGCGCCGCTCAACTGTTTCGCTACTGGCTGGTCCATTTCGTGCGCGAAGACGGCACCATCAAATACTACGGCCCGTCCATCAGCGAATACGGCCAACTGCTCCACACCGGCGCGCTGCTTGCGGAAAGGGCGGGTCCCGCAGGTTGGTGGGACGAGGGCTTTGCTCCGTTGAATCGGATCGCCGAGTTGCTCCTCCATCTGCGGGCCGAGGCGGCGAAGACGGATGGCCTCATCGCCGGAGTTCCCGAGGCAGACACGCGGGAAGACGTGCGGAAGTATTTCCACAACAATGCGTGGGTGGTCAAAGGCCTGCGGCGGTGGGTGGAGCTGTGCGCGCGCCAAAAGGCCCGGCCGTCCACAAAACCTGGTGTGGCGCGCCGCGCGGCTGCGGCCCTCGAAGGGGACACCCTGCGCGCAATTGAGAAGACCTGGCCGAAGAATCCTTCGGACTGGTGGCTGGCCCCGCACGTGGAACCGGCGCCGCGGCCCGCGCGCTTGACGGGGGGCGCGGCGGACCTGGCCTCCTACACCAATTACCGGGTACTGGCCCGAGCTGCTGTCCAGCGGGCTGCTGCCCGCCAAACTGGCCCACCGGGTGATCCACGCCCGGCTCACCGCCGGCGGGCAGTTCTGCGGGATGACCCGGTTCGCCGACCACCTCGATGACTGGCCCCTGACCGAGTACCTCAACGCGTTGTGGTCTTTGGGACGCAGAAACGATTTCCTTCTCAGTCTTTATGGCCACATCGCCTACCACCAGGCGGAGGGCCACCTGACCGCCTACGAACAGGTGTCATTTCCGCCCGGGGTGAAAAAGGCCGATTACTGCCTGCCCTGTCAACTCGTTGCCGCGCGGGCGGCGCGCAGATTGCCGCACGGGGCCTCATCCCGCTGAATACAGATCCGCGAGGCAGAAGCAGGCCATGTTCCTGCCAGGCTCTCAGGCTAACTGCATCCTAAGCTCTCGCGGCAGTTCATGCACTTGTAGCAGGCGCCGTTGCGGACGGCCACGTGGCCGCAGTTGGGGCAGGTTCTGGGCGTCTTCCGCGCCGTAGCCCTGCCGGCGCACGTATGCGTAAAGCGGGTACCCGTAGGTGCGGCACAGTTTCTCCAAGGCCTCTGCCGCCTGGGGCGAAGCCGGATCACCCGCCGCCAGCACGACGCTCCAATGCGTCGTGGCGAACACGGCCCTGTGCGCCTGGGCTTCGGAATTCGAATCTTCCGTCCGCACGGACGCATTGAACCAAATCCGGGCGGGATTGCACGCCCAATCTCTCCCTGGCCCCTGGATTGAGGCCGCCAAGATAACCGGACCTCTCCCCTTTTATCTGGCCGCCTACCTTTCACTCGGGACCAGGCTGACCACCCAAGCCAGATCGGCGCGATCCGAGGCGTTCTGGACGAGCGTCTCCCATCCTGTGCACCTGCGGCTGGGGAACCTCCACTTCTCAAAGACAACGTGTCCGTCGGCGAACGCCACGTTCGCCCCGCCGCCCCGACCGCGGGCGCCTGGGATGTTCCACCATGAGTCGGTCGGGTCTGGGTTGACCCAGAAGGCACCCGTGCACATGGTCTGCGCGTCCTCATCCATGAAGGTGAAGAGGGTAGCGGCCCTGCGCATTTCCGAAGACTTCACGACGACCAGGAGCTCGAGGCAGGGTGAAGGCGGGGAGGAAGGCAGGAGGCCTTCTTACGGAAGGAAGCGAAGATAACGGAGGGCGGCGGAAACGCGGCGCTGGCGCGCTGGGTTCTCCTGCCCTTCTACGTTTGCTGTGTCGTCCTCTGTGAGCATTCATACAGTTCCCGCGGTCTTCAGCGACCCTGGCACAACCCTACCGTGCGGCCCACGATTTGCACGCACGAAATTGGCAAGCTCCGGAGAAAGGCGATGATTCATCTCGCCGCCCCGGAGCCTGGTTGGTATTCGCTCCGCGTGGCTGGACACATCGCGCTCCGGCGGAGCCACCCAGCGCCTCACGGTGCCTACCGCACGCGGAAGAACTGCGCAGGTTGGTTGATCGGTACAGTCACCTGCTGCATCCCGGGCATCGGCAACTCTTGGACCCGCAGCCACGGGCCTTGAGGGGTTGGCCCGCCTTGGAGAGAACAGATCGCCCCGGCGGGAGCGGGGAACTCGATCTGCACGGCCCGCGCAATGCTCAGGGGCGGCACTTCATATTTCCGCAGAGCGTAGTTGGCGAAAGTGGCCTCGGCTGCGGGCTGATGGCCGTCGGTCTTTTGCCAAAGCCCTAGCCACGGCATCCCGCCGCTTTTATAGGGTGGGCCGGCTGGGTTAGGCATTAGGTCCGTCAAATCGAAGCCAGAGATGGCCACGAACTGAGTGTTGCTCAAGGTTGGGTCTGAGGCGGGCGTGTCCAGGAACGTCAGTTCACGAATGACCGCATCCTGATTGTCCTTGTCCAGTACCCGAGCAGTGAGCAGCACATTTTCCCCCTCTCCGGTCAAGGCCAGGCTCGCAACGACGTTCGTCTTTATGGTGACTTTGTACCCGCAGAGGACTGCCAGTCCCCCCATGTACTTGTTGATCGTGACATACTCGTGGCCCACGGTCATGCTGTAGCCCGGACCGCCCAAGCTCTCGAAGATCCCCAGCACCGCCTCTGTGGCCGGTTCGAGCCGCACCAGGTCCACCCGTAATTCGAGGGTCTGGCTGTCGTCCACCGCCCAGGCTTGGTTGCGGGTGGCCCAAGCGAGTGTCCTCGTGGAGTCCGAGGAGGGACCAGGAAACTGCGCCTGCAAGGTCATTTGCTGGTTGCCTGGGACGAGCGTCGCCGTCCCCGAGCCGGAGCCGGAAGTCCAGCCCTGGGGAACAGGGTTAGTGAAGGTGTCAGAATCCAGCGTGGTGCTGACCGGCGGCGGCTTGATCGTGCCGGTGTAGAGGTAGGGAATGGTTGGGTCCAGGATCGGTCCGGCTGCCCGCGTCAGCGTCTCGTCGAGGCGCAACCCGTCAATGGTCCCGCCGCAGCCGTAGCCGACAATGTGGAGTTGCAGACTGCCGTCGGCCCCCATGGTGCCGCCGTAACTGACCTCCCACATCCCGCCGGCAGGCGTGAAGTTGGTGCCGGCCGGGTCCCAAGTGCCGACTTGCAGATAGCCCGGGCCCTGCACGTTGGCGGTGCCGTCGGCATTGTAGCTGCCGTCGCTGATGTCGAGCACCTGGCCCGTGACGCGGGCGTCCGTGGCTTGCACCCGTGTGGTGTGGACGAGGCCGCGGACTAGGACTTGGCCCAGGGCATTGGTACAGATGATGCCCGCCATGCCGCCCGGCGCGAACACCGCGTTGACCCAGCCGGTGGCGGTGAATGACGTCGGCTGGGCCCGCACCGCCGTCGGCGCCACCAGGGCACACACCGCGAGGGGCGCGAGCCCCCGGATGAACATCGAGTTTCTCATACTTTTATTCTTTGCGTTTTCGAGTTTATGGTGGTTATGGTTGGCAGCCGGCCTGGGTGCGCCCCACAGGACGCAGGCTGCTTTCATCTCTGTACCGGGGAAAACGGGGAAGAAAGTTACGCGCCAAAGTGAGATTCTCGACGGCGCGGTGAACGGCGGCGCTGGCGGGCCACTATGAGCTTGAATTTCCGGAAGGCATCCAGGTTAGTGGTGTGCTGTCTGGTTGGAAGGAGGTCCTCCGTTTCCGCTCGGATGCATGGCCTGCTCTATCTCGGCCAGCGCGGGGGCGCGCCAGAAGTGCGTCGTGCCGGACCTGTCCCGGACCGCGAGGGTGCTGCCGTCGGGTGAAAACCGCACACCCGTCCCGTCCAAAGCAAGGCTTGCCAGTTCGTGGTAAGTGGCACGGTCCCACAACTTCACGGGATTGGACCCGGTAACCAAGCGCTGGCTGTCAGGTGAAAAGGCCACATCGCGTACCACAGAGCTCATTCCTCTGAGGGTCGCCACGCAGCGCCACGGACCCACCTCCCAAAGCTTGACCGTGCCGTCGTAGCTTCCCGAGGCGAACCACCGGCCATCGGGCGAGAAGACCAAGACAGAGAGAGCATGCTTGTGCCCGGCCCCGATCATCCTCTCCTTGCCCGTCCGAAGGTCCCGGACGGCAAAGTCCATTCCGACCGGCCCGCGGCGGACCACCATCAGGTTGGCCTCGGGCAGGTAAGCGACCTGGTGGGAACCGACGCTGAACTCGGGCCGTTCGCGCCAGGAGGAAGTATCCCGAGCTTTGAAGTTCCCGGGGTCGGAATCAGCCCAGGCGCCCGGAAGGAATGCGGAGGACAGGAGGGTCTGCGCGCGCGGATCAAACTTCAGAACGGCCACTGTGGCGTTGTGGGCCTTGAAGGCGCTCACCAGCCGAGGCTCAGCCAGAGAAGTAATGTCCCAGACCTTCACCCAACCGCCTTCCGTGCCCGCCGCCAGCAACAGGCGCTCCGCGCGGGAGGCCAGGGCGAGGCACAGGTTGCTCGCACCGAGCGGACCCATGCCGAGGACGGGTTGCAGGGTTGGCGTGTCCCAGACCTCGATTCGGCCCTCGCCGTTCACCGTGGCGACCCGCCGGCTGTTGGGCGTAAAGGCAAAGTCCTGAATGTTCGCGGGTAACGACCCGGTGGCGTTTTCCGGCTTTCGATAGTCGGTGTTCCAGAGACAGACGCAGCCATCCTGGCCACCGCTGACCAGGGTCTTGCCATCAGTCAAAGCCGCCACCGCATAGACCGCGCCGGCATGCCCGGACAATCGGCGCATTTCCTTGCGCGCGACCACATCCCAGAGACGAATGGTCCCATCGCCGCCGGCGCAGGCGACCGTCCGGCCGTCCTGCAAAAAACAGAGCGAATTGACCGAGTCATGGCAGCCAACGAATTGCCCGGCTGGCTCACCGGTCGGCACGTCCCAGATGCAGACGTTGGTCGCCAAGCCGCCGTGCTCAATCCGGCCATAGCCGGCCAGGAGCTGCTTTCCATCCGGCGCGAAGGCAAGAGCGGTGATGGGACCACAGGCAGCGGGTGGAGGGATGTCTTGCCGCGCGGCGCCCGTGGCCGAGTTGATCAATCGCAGGTGCCCGTCGCTCTGGCCAATGGCAAGCACTTGGCCGTTTGGCGAGAAGCGCAGCCTGCCAACGGTCATGGAGCTGCCCGGCGGCACGGGTATGGAATGGAGACACTGCTTGGTCTCCAGACTCCACAGCCTCACAAACCCCTGGTCCTTTGCCCAATCCAGCGTCGCCAGCACCCGTGTGTCGGGTGAGAGCGCAACCTGGGCCAGCCACCAAGTCCCGGGATGCGCAAACCGGGCCACGATAGTACGGGTCGTGGTGTCGAAAACCACGGCCCTGAAGTCTTTCGCCAACTCCGTCATATCCGCTTCGGCACAGGCCACCAGCCGGCCATCGGCGGAGACATCGAGTACCGCCATGCAAGCAGTGATGGGGACGCGGTCGGTGGCCCGACGGGCGACCAAATCCCAGATCATGATATTGGTGGCGGTACTGACCGCCAGCCAGCGCCCATTGGCCGAGGCGGCTAAACCGCCAACCAGATAGGGGTAATTAGTGAGCGTCACGACCGCCTCGCTCTCGCACCGCTTCCACAGGTGGCGCCATTCCCAGCCGCGCAGATCAATCTCGGATCTCGGATTTCGGGGTCCGCGTACTCCGACAGGCCAGTAGCGGTTGAGCAATTCCAAGGCCCGACCGCGGTCGCCGGCCTCCACCGCTTGGAAGGCCAGGTTCATGTCCGAGACGTATGCGAGCCGCAAGGCGCGCAACTCACCGGCCTCGGCCCGCCGTCGTTGGCGTTCGGCGCGCTGCCATTGCCAAAGCACTCCGAACGCGCCCAGGAGGAGGGCCATAACCAACGCGGCGATCAGTGCCGCCCGCACCGGTTGGCGGCGGCACCAGCGCCAGAGCTTCTCCAACCGCCCGACCGGGCGCGCCTCGATGGGTTGGTCTTGCAGGAACCGCCCCAGTTCGTCCGCCAGGGCGCTGGCGGTTGGGTAGCGGCGTGCCGGCTCCTTCTCCAGGCACTTCAAGCAGATCGTTTCCAAGTCTCGCGGCACGGCGGGATTCAACAACCGCGGCGACACCGGTTCGCTGTTCAAGACGTGCTGCAGCATGTCGGCCAATTCCTCCCCGACGAATGGCGGGCGCCCGCTCAGCAGATGATAGAGGATTGCCCCGAGCCCATAAACATCCGTGCGGCGGCTGACCCGGCCGCGTTTGCCTGCCGCTTGCTCCGGGGGCATGTAATGCGGTGAACCCAAGACCTGCCCGGTCAAGGTTAATTCCGAGTCTCCCTCCAACCGCCTGGCCAGGCCAAAATCCATGACCCGCACTTGATTCTGTGCATCCACCAGCACGTTGGCGGGCTTGAGATCGCGGTGCAGGAGGCCGCGCTCGTGCGCGTAATGCACCGCCTCGGCAATGGTCCGGACATACTGCGCGGCTTGCCTGGCCGGCACGGGATGGTTCCCAATCAACCGGGCCAGGCTCTGCCCCTCGACGTAATCCATGACAAAGAAATGCTGCCCTTGATAGCTGCCCACCTCATGGATGGCGACGATGTGCGGGTGTTGCAGGCTCCCGGCCGCGATGGCCTCCGCGCGGAACCGCTTCACGAACTCGGGCGCTGCGTGCGGTCCCAACCGCAGCATCTTGACTGCCACAATCCTGTCCAGGCTCTTCTGGCGCGCCTTGAAAACCACCCCCATGCCGCCCTCGCCGACTTTCTCCAGCAATTCATAGTCGCCAAAGGTCGAACCCGCGGCAGAGACCTGTGGCGTCCCGGCAGGTTTGCGGTCCTTGCCGGTTTCAGCGTCCGTGCCAGCCCCGGCTCCTGGCTGGGCAGCCGAGAGTCCCAGCGCCCCGTCGAACGCGCAACGGGGACAGACCGATTCCACTGCATCGGCCGGGAGCGGCCCGCCGCACACGGCGCACTGGGTTTTGCGAAGGGCTTCAGAGGGCATCGTTCTTATTTTAAATGTACCTCGGAAGAAACGGGAAGAAGTTGCGCGGCGCTGCGAGGTCCAACTCAGCCGGCGCTGAATGGCCGCAGCAGATAGCGCAGTTCTTCGTCGATTTCCTTTGGTTCCACGACGGTCTGGCTCACTTCCTCGCGAATCAGTTCGTGGTAACGCCGCCGGAGGCGGAAGATGGCTGACTTGAGGGCGCCAGGACTCAGGGCAGTCCGCTCGGCCGCTTCCGCGTAGGACGGCGCACCTTTCTCGCCCGAAACAAATCCCTTGAGCTGAGCAAATCGTTGGGCGTTTCCAGCCGCGGCAGACTCCTCCTGAAGGCGGCACATCGCGCGTTCCAGCAAGATCAACGCCCAGCGCCGCTCGAACAAGCGGTCCGCAGACTCCATATCCACAGGCTCGCGGAGGAATTGCTCTTCCTCTTTATCCCGTTCCCAGGAAATAAACCGGTGTTCGCCGCCTCGTTTCTTGGCTGCGGCCTTGTCCTTTTCGTCCGACACGAAGTGCTTCAGCGTGGTCAGGAGAAATGAGCGAAAGCGGCCTCCTTCACGCTGAACGGACTTCAGGACCTCTCGTCGTAACAAATGCAGAAAGAAACCTTGGACCAAGTCTTCGGCATCCTCGGGACCATGCCCGGTTCGGCGCAGGTAGGCGTAGAGCGGATACCAGTAGGTCCGACAGAGCCGTTCCAGGGCCGCAGCCGATTCCGGCGTCTCCCGTTGGCGGGCCGCCAGCACCACGCTCCAATGCGTCGTGGCGAAGACGCCGCTCTGCGCCTCGGATTGGGAATTCGAAGTTTCGGTCCGCACGGAGGCATTTGACTAAGATCCACCGACGATTGCACGCCCAATCTCATGATGGCTACCCGCTTGAGTTAGCCACGCTTCTACTGTTCGATCTCGCTCCCGTGCCGCGCTAATTCAACTGCAGCCGAGGCTCTCGCCGCAGTTGAAGCACTTGTAGCAGGCGCCGTTGCGGACGGCGACGTGGCCGCAGTTGGGACAGGTGGGGGCGTCCTGCTGGAAGTGGGCCAGGGACTCGTTGAGGGTCCGGATTGGTTCCAGGGGGGCCGCGGGGTGCGGGGCATGGTTGCGGCCGTTGCCGGGGTTGCCGACGGGGGCCTCGAGGGCGTCGTTGTCTTCGGCCAACGCGAGCTCAGGCACCGGGTGGTTCAGTTTTTTTTTGACCTCGTCCTGGAGGCCGGGGATGGCCAGTTCGGGCTGGTTGCGGTCCGGGCAATTGGCCTCGCGGTAGCCGGGCACGAATTGGAGGGCCAACCAGCGGAAGACATAGTCGGTGATGGAGGCGGCGTTGCGGATGTCGGGGTTCCTGGTGAAGCCGGAGGGTTCGAAGCGGACATGGGCGAACTTGCGGGCCAGGGCGTCCAGGGGCACGCCGTATTGGAGAGCGAGGCTGGTGAGGGTGCCGATGCCGTCCATCAAACCGCCGATAGTGGAGCCTTCCTTGGCCATGGTGATGAACAATTCGCCGGGCTGGCCGTTTTCGAAGAGGCCGACGGTGAGGTAGCCTTCGTGGCCGGCGATGTCGAATTTGTGGGTGATGGCGGTGCGGGTGTCGGGCAGGCGGCGGCGCAGGGGCTTGCCGACCTGCTCGCGGAGGCGGGCGGCCTCGGTTTCGAGTTGCCGGAGGCGGTTTTGGAGGGCGGCATCGGATTGCGCCCCGGCGTCCTTGCCGGCGCCCTGACCGGTCCGGCGCGTGTTAAGCGGCTGGGAGCGTTTGGAGCCGTCGCGGTAAATGGCGACGCATTTGAGGCCCATTTTCCAGGCCTGCACGTAGGCATCGCGGATGTCCTGGACGGTGCTCTCGTTGGGCATGTTGACGGTCTTGGAGATGGCGCCGCTGATGAAGGGCTGCGCGGCGCCCATCATCTTGAGGTGCGCCAGGTAGTGGATGCTGCGCCGGCCGCGATAGGGTTTGAAGGCGCAATCGAAGACCGGCAGGTGCTCGGGGCGAAGCCCCCCGGAGACGGTCTGGCCGTTTTCCTGGACGTCTTCGATGGTGTCGAATCTCTCGATGTGGGCGGTGATGCGGGCGATGTCCTGGGCGCCATAGCCCAGGCGGGCGAGGGCCTCGGGCACGGTGCCGTTGACGATCTTGAGCATGCCTCCGCCGGCCAGGACTTTGTACTTGACCAGGGCGATGTCCGGCTCGACGCCGGTGGTGTCGCAGTCCATGAGGAAGGCGATGGTGCCGGTGGGGGCCAGGACGGTGACCTGGGCGTTGCGGAAGCCCGCGTTGCGGCCGCGTTCGAGGGCGCCTTCCCAGCAACGCCGGGCCTCGTCCTTGAGATAGTTGAACTCCTGGCTGGGCTGGATGCGCTCGACGGCATCGCGATGGAGCTGAATGACGCCGAGCATGGAATCGACGTTGTCCGGGGCCAGCGGCTGGGGGACATGGGCGCAGCGGGCGTCGCGGTAGCCCTGGAAAGGTCCCAGGGCGGCGGCGATTTGGGCGGATTGTTCGTAGGCATGGCCGGTGAGGATGGCCGTGATGGCCCCGGCCAGGGCGCGGGCCTGGTCCGAATCGTAGGGCAGGCCGTAGCTCATGATGAGCGAGCCCAGGTTGGCGTAGCCCAGGCCCAGCGTGCGGAAGACATGGGAGTTTTCCGCGATTTCTTTGGTCGGGTAACAGGCATTGTCCACCAGGATTTCCTGCGCGGTGATGAGGATGCGCACGGCGGCCTTGAATCGCTCGATCTCGAAGGCGCCGTCCTGGCGCCGGAACTTCATCAGGTTGAGCGAGGCGAGGTTGCAGGCGGTGTTGTTGAGGAAGACGTATTCCGAGCAGGGGTTGGTCGAGTGGATCGGCTCGGTCCCCTTGCAGGTGTGCCACTTCTGGATGGCCGCGTCGTACTGCAGGCCCGGGTCGCCGCAGGTCCAGGTGCCCTCGGCTATTTTGTCGAGCAGCGTGCTGGCATCTTTCTCCTGGAGCGGCTTGCCGGTGGTCACGGCGCGGGTCCACCATTTCCTGCCTTCCAGCGCGGCCTGGACGAACTCGTCGCTCACGCGCACCGAGAGGTTCTCGTTTTGATACATCACGCTGCCGTAGGCGTCTGCGTTGTAGGAGCCGTCGTAGCCTTGCTCGATGAGGGCCCAGGCCTTTTTCTCCTCCTTGAGCTTGGCCTCGATGAATTCCTCGATGTCGCCGTGCCAATCGCGCAGGGTGTTCATCTTGGCGGCGCGGCGGGTTTTGCCGCCGCTCTTGACGACGTTGGCGACCTGGTCATAGACCTTGAGGAAGGAGAGGGGTCCGCTGGGGGTGCCGCCGCCACTGAGCTTTTCCTTGCTGGAGCGGATGGGGGAGAGGTCGGTGCCGGTGCCGGAGCCGAACTTGAAGAGCATCGCCTCGGCCTGGGCCAGGCGCATGATGGACTCCATGTGGTCCTGGACCGACTGGATAAAGCAGGCGCTGCACTGGGGATGCTCGTACTGGGTCTGGGCCCGCTCCGCCTCGCCCGTCCGCGCATTGTAAAACCAGTTGCCGCGGCCGGAGTGGTTGCCCACGCCGTACTGGTGAAAGAGCCCCACGTTGAACCACACCGGCGAGTTGAACGCCCCATACTGGTTCAAGCAGAGCCAGGCCAGCTCGTCATAGAAAACCTCCCCGGCGGCCTTGCCGAAATAGCCGTCTTTTACCCCCCAATCCGCTATCGTGCGGCAGATCCGATGAATGAGCTGACGGACCGAGGTTTCCCGCTCCGGCGTGCCCTGCTCCCCATAAAAATACTTCGAGACCACCACCTTGGTCGCCAGCACCGACCAGGCCCTCGGCACTTCCACGTCTTCCTGCTTGAAGATGACCTTGCCGGCCTCATCCGTGATCACCGCCGCGCGCCGTTCCCATTCCACCTGGTCGAATGGCTTGACTTGCGCGTCACTGAAGACCCGCTCGATGGTCAACTCTCTCCTGGTTGGCGGAGCCGCGCCCTGGGCCGCGCGCCACGGCCCAAGCGCCGCCACACGTTGACGGCCCTGCCGAGGAGCAGGGGCTGCTATGTCTGCATTGGCATCTATCATGGCTTCTCCTCTTTGCTCGTCAGCCGATTCTTGCTGCCATTGCCTCTAACGGTTCAAAGGAAAAAACCGGCCGTACCGAGTTCAGTTCGTTTTGCTCTGAGATGAAATCCGCCGCGCGTTTTGGAGGCGCGGACCCTATTAGTAGGGCAACGGTGCAAGCATAGCCCCCATATATGGGGGAGCAAGACAATTCGCAAGAAATTCACGCTAACGTTATTCCCCAGGAAATCCCACGATTCAGCCCCACGCAACCTTAGTTTCTTGCAGCGTGCGCAAGTAAAGGAATAAGCCGGATTGAAAGAAGGCTTGACTACGCTTCGGCAGCCTCCAGGTCGCCCATAGGAGCGCGGACGCCCCGTCCGCGTGTTTTTGCCACGAGGGCTGCGCGGACGAGGCGTCCGCGCTCCTACGTTCTGGCTGCTGGCCTGGGCCGATGGCGTCGCACGGTTTGGATGGTTTTGGGGCGCGGCTTGGCGGCCAGGATGATGGGGCAGCCTTCGTAGCCGAAGGCGCGGCGCATCTGGTCGGCGAGGTATTTCTTGTACTGCTGGGAAAAGAGCTCATCCCGGTTGACGAAGAGCAGGAATGTGGGCGGGGCCTGTCTGACCTGGGTGGCGTAGAAGAACTTAAGCCGGTGGCCCTGGGCGCTTACGGGCTGGCGGCGCTCGACGAGGTCCTGCAAGGTCCGGTTGAGGATGGCGGTGGGGATCTTTTGCTGCAACTGCGCCGCCACGTAGCGCACCGCCTCCAGCAGCCGGTCCAGGTGAAAACCCGATTGTGCGGAGGTGAAGATGACCGGGGCGTAATCGAGGAAAAAGAGGTGTTCCTGGACCCAGCCGCCGAACTCGGCCAGCGTGGTCATCGTCTTGGGGCCGCGCGCCCTGTCTTTGCGGCGGCGGTGCTCGATCTCCTCTTCGCGCGCGTTGCGCACCGCCTCCTGGACCAGGTCCCATTTGTTGACCACCACGATGCAGGCCTTGCGTTCCTGGACGATCTTGTCCGCCACTTTCTTGTCCTGCTCGGTGATCCCGCTCTGCGCCTCCAGGACCAGGATAGCGATATCGCAGCGCGCAATCGCGTCCTCGGCCCGTTTGAGACTGAAAAACTCGATCGAGTCGTCCACGCGCCGGGCCTTGCGCATCCCCGCGGTGTCGATGAGCACATAGCGCTGGCGCACGCCCTGGGCCTCGACCTCGAACGGCACATCCACTGAGTCGCGGGTCGTGCCCGGTATCGGGGTGACCACCACTCGCTCGGACCGTGTGAGCGCATTGATGAGGGACGACTTGCCCACATTAGGCCGGCCAACGATGGCCAGTTTCAAAGGTGCTCCCTGGGCCACTGAATCTGGAATCTGAGATTCAGGATTTGGAATCGGAACTCCAGGCTCCAGACTCTGGACTCTGGACTCTGGACTGTGGACTGTGGACTCTGGACTGTGGACTGTGGACTGGAGCCGCGCAACCGCCGCATCCAGGAGCGGTTCGACGCCCGTGCCGTGAATCGCGCTGACGGGGAAGAACTGGTCGAATCCCAACTCGGCGAATTCCGTCGCGCCGGTTTCCATTTCCTGGGTGTCCGTCTTGTTGACGGCGACCAGGACCGGCTTGCCGCTGCGGCGCAGGCGTTGGGCCGCGTCGCGGTCCAGCGGCACCACGCCCTCACGCACGTTCACGACCAGGACGATGACCTGGGCGGCCTCGATGGCCAGTTCGACCTGGGCCAGCGCGGCTTGAACGATGACGTCATCGGCCTTCTCCCCGCGCAGCAGCCCGATGCCGCCCGTGTCCACCAGGGTGAATGCGTGCCCGCCCCACTCGGCCTCGGCCGTGATGCGGTCGCGCGTGACCCCGGGCTGATCGTGAACAATGGCGATGCGCCGGCCCGCGATGCGGTTGAACAGCGCGGATTTGCCCACGTTGGGGCGCCCTACAATGGCAATCAAGCCAGGCATGAAAACAAGATGCCGCAGGTGCGGCGCAGGCGAAAGGACGAATGACGAATGACGAATGGACCGAATGCGGAGTGCGGAATGCGGAGTGCGGAATGCGAAATCCTCCGGCACGGGGACGCCGCGAAGGAATGACGAATGACGAATGACGAATGACGAATCAGGGAGCGGGTTCCCGGCACACTGTGTCCCTTTTGTCCCTTTCGTCCCTTTTGTCTCTTTTGACAATCGCCCGCGATATCACTAGTCTTTGCCCATGGAATCGCTACATGCCCCTTGGCGAATCGATTACATCCTGGCGCCCAAACCGGTCATGGACCAGAGCCTCTTCACCCGGATCGCCCAGTCCAACGATGACGAGGCCAATTACGTGATCGCCAGGGAGCGCGCGTGCTACGCCCTGCTCAATGCCTTTCCTTACACCGGCGGCCACCTCATGGTCGTGCCCTACAAGCAGACCTCGGACCTCAACGACCTGACCGACGAGGAGCTGAGCGGCCTGTTCCAGTTGACGCGGCGCTGTCAGAATGCGCTCACCAAGGTGATGCGGCCGGAGGGTTTCAACATCGGGCTGAACCTGGGCCAGGCAGCGGGCGCCGGCATCCACGAGCACCTCCACGTGCACGTGGTGCCGCGCTGGCTGGGCGACACCAATTTCATGCCGGTGCTGGGCCACACCACCGTGGTGCCGCTGGCGCTGCGGGAGTTGGCCGCCCGCTTGCGCGAGGCCCTGACGCAGGGCCAGCCTCCGAGGTGACCCATGCCTACCGAGACATTGCACTTCGAGAGCGCCCGGCTGGCGCAGCAGCTCTTCAACAACGACCCCCGCAACCTCGAGGCCCTCGACCAGCAACTGGGCGTCAAGGCCACCTCCCGCGAGGGCTGGATCACGCTCGAAGGGGAGGCGGACGCGATCGACCGCGCCAAGCACCTGTTCCTGCTCCTGCAGAACTCGCTCCAGGCCGGGGCCCCGCTCCGCAACCGCGAGTTCGCCCATGCCCTGGCTATCGTCAAGCAGGAGGGGGTCTCCACCCTCAAAGACCTCATCTCCGATCGCATCCTCACCTCCGACAAAAAACCGACCGTCAGCGCCAAGACCGTCGGCCAGAAGCGATACATCGACGCCATTCGCCGCCACGACGTCACCTTCGGGGTCGGGCCGCCGGCACCGGCAAGACCTACCTGGCGGTCGCCCTGGCCCTGGCCGCCCTGCGCGAGGGCGCCGTCTCACGCATCATCCTCACCCGCCCGGCGGTCGAGGCGGGCGAGGCCCTGGGCTTCCTGCCGGGCGACCTTTACGAGAAAATCATGCCCTACCTGCGCCCGCTTCATGACGCCCTGCACGACATGCTCCCTGCCGAGGACATCCAGAAACACACCGAGCGAGGCGTCATCGAAATCGCCCCTCTGGCCTACATGCGCGGCCGCACCCTCAACCAGGCCTTCATCATCCTGGACGAGGCCCAGAACTCGACCACCGAGCAGATGTTCATGTTCCTGACTCGCCTGGGGATCAATTCCCGGACAGTCGTGACCGGCGACGAGACCCAAATCGATCTCCCCTCTCACAAGCAGTCCGGCCTGCTGGAGGCGCATCGCGCCCTCAGGCACATCGAGGGCATTGCCATCGTCGAGTTCACCAAACGCGACGTGGTCCGCCACCCGTTGGTCCAGCGTATCATTGGCGCCTACGAGGAACACCGCGGCCAGGCGCGCTCCCATGGCGGGCAGTGAAGGGCCTCATTTCAAGCACCGATGAACAAGGACCGGCTGCTAAACGTGAAGCGTGAAACGTGAAGCGTGAAACGTGAAACGTAAACCCTGAACCCTGAACCCTGAACCCTGAACCGTGAACCCTGAACCGTGAAATCATCTTCGGGTCTCGTTTCAACCGCCGATGAACGCCGATAGACCTGCCGCGATCTGCGTGCGCAACTGCCAGCGCGCCCGCCACCTGAACGTCCCGCTGCTCCGGCGCATGGCAACGACCCTCGTCCGCGATTTGATGAAATTGGATCGCCTCGACCTCGGCATTTTCCTGGTCGATGCCGCCCGGATTACCCGCCTCAACGAGACCTTCCTCCATCACGCGGGTCCGACCGATGTCATCACCTTCGATTACGCCGAGGAGCCGCCTTCGCTTCGCGGCGGCCCGGCCCCGGCGGGCGCGGCCGCCACCTGGGCCGATTGCCGGCCTGGCCCGTACGCGGAAGTATTCGCCTGCGTCGAGGAAGCGGCTGTCCAGGCCCGCCGATTCGGCACCACTTGGCAATCCGAACTGGTCCGCTACATCGTGCACGGCATCCTCCACCTGCGCGGCTTCGACGACTCCAGCCCAGGCCCCCGGCGCAGGATGAAGAAGGCCGAAGACCGTTGTCTGCGCCAGCTTGCCCGCCGGTTCGAGCTGGACCGCTTAGGCAGGCAAAACTCTTAGGGTAACCACCCCATTCCTTGATTAGGCGGAACGTGCTACGGAAGGGGAAGTCTGGCCTATGACTGGCTCGAAGGGAGGCGAGTCACACGGAATGACACTGAGCGGCGGCGCAAAGGCCCGCTCGTTCCGTTTCTGGGGGACATAAGCGACCAGCCCCGTCCGCTTATTTCGGTGCCGGTGGCGGCGGGGGCGGGGGCGGGGGCGGCTTGGGGGCGGCGTCCGCGGGCTTGGCGACGACTGCCGCAGGAGGCGGGGCAGGGGGCGGCGCCGGGTTGGCGATGGGCGCGGCGGCAGCGGCCGGTTTCTCGTCCTTCTTGGGTTCTTCCTTTTTTTCAGCGAGCAGTTGCGAGCGTTCCTTGATGAGCGGCTCGACGGTCCAGGTCGAGACGAGGTAAATCCAGGGTTCGCAAGTCCGTTCCTGGCTCAGTTTGTCTTCGAGTTTCTTTTGCGAGTCTTTGAATTCCTTGTCGAGCCTGGTCTTGTCTTCGGGCTTTTCATCCTTGCCGGGGGTTCGTTCCTTGGGGAGTTGGGCCGCCACGGCGATGGTGAGCGGATAATTGTCATTGGTTTTCTGGCCGACCTTGAGCGTGTAGGTGAAGCTGTCGAAGGTCTCGATATTCACCACGGTGGGCTTGTCCAGGCCGAGCGACTCGGGTTTGGCGCCGGCGGCGACGTTTGCAAAGCTCAGGCTGGAGAGCGGGCTGGCGACGCCCGAGACTTTGGTGGTGTCAAGCTGCTCGCCCGGTTTGGTGTCGGCCAGCTTCCACTCGCCGGTCTCGGTTTCGCGGCTCAGCTTCCAGGAGTTGGTGGGGTTCTGGAACGTGGCGCTAATCGAGCGGGTCTTTTCGATCTTGAGAAAGTCCTTGTTAAGCCACTGCTCGGGCCGGGGCTCGATATTGGAGAGCGGGTCGGAGATCAGGACAGCTTCGCGCGGCTCGCTCCCGACCTTGACCCAGCGCCCGTCGGGCCAGCCCTCGTCGCCCATGTCGCCGTAGGGGGAGGGGCGGTCGGACTTGCGGAGGTGTTTCTTGCCCAGGAGCAGGGAGCGCATGGGCTTGCCGCTCTGGTCTTTGAACTCGACCACCATGGCGCTGTTGCTGCCGGTCCCGGGCGCCAGGTCCAGGCGCTGCAACTGCGCGGGTTGGACCGGCTCGATTTGCACGGCCTTGAGGTCTTTGACCTTGAGCAGGAAATCGCCGATCTCGGAGAAGCTGGCCGGGTAATCGTTGCGCTCGCGCACGCGCCACAGGTTGTCCTTCTTGACGAGCGTCAGCCCGTTGGTGCCGTGCTTGATGGCGATGGTGGCGACGTTGTTGACGGGGAAGGCCTCGCCCAGGAGCTTCTTGCCGAGGTTCTTGCCGGCGTTTTGCCAGGCGGCCTGGTTGTGCTGGCGCAAGAGCAAACCGGCGCCACCCAGGACGACGACCAGGACCAGGAGTGTGAGGAGCTGTTTGCGGTTCATTTTATTTTGCGGAGGTCTTTCTGCGTTTGACGATGGCGATGACGATGCCCGAGGCGGTGACGGCCAGGGGAATGGCCAAAATGTTGATCCATTTGAGCCGGGTCTGGAGGGAAGCGACCTCCTTGCTGAGGTCCTTGCGGACCTGCTTGAGGTGCTTGCGCGTCTGGACCTCTTCGGTGCGCAGCTTGGTCAGCTCCGCCGTCTGCTCGGGGGACAGGACGAAGCGCTGGTCCTTGTCCTTGCGCTGCTGCTGCAGTTCGCCGATGCGGCGCTGCGCCTCATTGGCCTTTTCCTCCAACGACTTAATCTCGGCCTGGAACCTCTCGTTGGCCTTTGTTTCCATCTCCTGGATGCGCGTGAAGGGCCGGTTGAGGGTGGCCCGGCTGCGCACGGCGATGAGGTTATTGTCGCCGCTCATCTGCTCGATGAGGTTCTGGGCGAAGCTCAGGTTGCCGTTCATGGGCATGAGGGCGACCCCGAAGAGGGTCTGCACCTGCCTCAGGGCCACGGTGTCGTAGAGCATGTCCGCATCCCCGACCAGCACCACGGAAGTCTCCTGTTTGCTCTCCTTGAGCGAATCGTCGGGCTTCTTCTCCTCGGGCTTCTTCTGGTCGTCCTTCTTGTCGGCGTCCTTCTTCTCCTCGTCTTTCTTGTCCTCGGGCTTGCCGGCGGGGAAGGCGGTCTTGAATTTGCCGGAGAGCCGGATGGCCAAGGCGTATTCGACACCGGAGGGCTTGAACTCCTTGATGATGTTCTCGCCGCCGAGGTGGGACATGAAGCCATCGACGAGTTGGGAGTCGCGGGTGCTCTTGAGCAGCACGGTTTCTTTGAGGCCCTGCGCCGGGGTGCCGGTGAAGGCGCCGGCGTAAGCGAGCCAGACGTTGTCGATCTGGCTGGTGGCGGGGTCGTCGGGGTTGATGCCCTTGGTGGTGAGGGCCAGGACGGCCGGGGCGTCCTGGGCGGCGGCGCCGCGCCCGCCCAGTTGCATCTTGAAATTGAGGTCCGCCACCACCTTGCTGGTCTCGAAGCCCAGGCCCCAGGCCTTGAGCAGCTTGTCCAGGGAGGAGCCGCTGTTGGGGATGCTCCCGAGCATCTGGTTCTGTTCCTTGGCGTCGATCACATAGGGCATCGGGTCCAGGAAGGCGATGAGCTTGCCGCCGCGCAGGATGAACTGGTCCAGGGCGTACTGGGCCTTGTCGGAGATCTCGCGCGGGTGGATGACCAGGAGGACCTTGACGTCGTCATCGATCTTGTCCACGTCCATGTTGAGGCGCCGGACGTTAAAGTCGTTCTTGAGTTCGGTGACCAGCGCCCAGGGCTGGGCGCCTTGCTGGCCCATGCGCGCCATCATGGGATTGCTGGGCATGCCGAAGACCGGCAAGGGGCTCGATGAGGCCGATGATGGGTTTGTCGGGCGTGATGACGCGGGAGATGGCGCGGGACAGGTCGTACTCGAGCAGGCGCTCGCGGTCGGGGCTCAGGGGGACGACCTCTTTGGCATCGAGCATACTCACAGCTAGGCCCAGGTAGAAGCGCTCGCCGTTGCGCATCATCTGGCCTTCGATGCCGTCCAGGCGGGCCGAGTCCTCGGCATCGGAGTCCGGCTCGGGGTCGTAGCGCTCGACAATGAGCTTGCCGCCGGCCACCTGCCTGTACTCGGTGAGGAGGTCGTCCACCTGCTTGGCGAAATTCCTCAGATAGACGGTCTCCGGAGAGGCCGCCTGGCCCTGGGTGCAGTAGAACTTGATGCGCAGGGGCGTCTCGATCTTCTTGAGAATGGCTCGCGTGCCTTGCGACAGGGTGTAGGCCTTCTCACGCGTCAAGTCGAGGCGCGCCGGGCTGAACCCGGCAATGAAGTTAAAGGCGACGAGAATGACAAGCATCACCGCGACGCCTGCCGTCGAGTAGAAAATGGTTTGATACGATTGTTTTTGCATGGTTGCCTCATTGGCTCAGCCGGCGCGGTGGGTGCGCAAAATGACACTCGTGGTGAAGAGGGAGAACCCGATCACCGACAAGAAGAAGAGCACGTCGCGCGAATCGAGCACACCCCGCTGGAAGCCCTGGAAATGGGTCATCACGCTGAAGGACGCCACGAAACCGGCCATGCCGGGGCTGAAGAGTTGCTGGATGAAGTTGATGACGGGCGGAAAGCCTGCCAGGATGAGAAAGAGGCAGGCGACCACCGAGATGATGAAGCTGACGACCTGGCTGCGCGTCAGCGCGGAGGTGATGCAACTGATGGCCAAGTAGGCCCCGGCCATGAGCCAGCTCCCCAGGTAGGCGGAGAGAATGATGCCGTTGTCGGGGCTGCCCAGGTAGTTGACCGTGAGCACCACCGGGAAGGTCAGCGCCAGGGCCAGGGCCAGGAACAGCCACGAGGCCAGGAACTTGCCCACGATCGCCTGCCATGCCGTAATCGGCATCGTCAGCAGCAGTTCGATGGTGCCCACGCGCCGTTCCTCGGCCCAGAGCCGCATCCCCACCGCCGGCACCAGGAACAGGTAGAACCAGGGGTGCCAGTCGAAGAACGGCATCACCAGCGAGGCCTGCATCCGCTCGAAAAACCCCCCCACGAAGAACGTGAAAAACCCGCACAGCAGCAGGAAAATGACGATGAAGACATAAGCGATGGGCGACGAAAAATAGGCGCCCAGTTCGCGCTTGGTAATGGTCTTGATATTGGCCCAAGTGTTCATTTCACTTCTTCTCCTCTCTCACGGTGTCCGGCATGGTGATGCTGCGAAAGACCTCGTCCAACCGGCCTTCTTCGGTGTGCAACTCCTCGATGTGCCACCCCTGCGCCGCGTCGGCGATGCTGCTGGCCAACGCCCCGTTGACATTGCTCCTGGGGAAGACGCGCGCCGTGACGGAGGTCGCCTCTTCCTTGAGGATCAGGGTGCGTTTGACCGTCGAGAGCTGGCCCAGCCGCTCGCTCAGGGCGGCGGCCTTGATGCCGCTCACGCGCAGGGTGACGGCGCCCGCCCATTCGGACTTCTGCCGCAACTCCTGCGGGGTGCCGTTGGCGACGATCTTGCCCCGGTCGATGATGATGGCCCGCGTGCAGGCGGCATCGACCTCCTCCAGGATGTGGGTCGAGAAGATGATCGCCTTGCTCTGGCCCATCCGGTGGATGAGCTGGCGCACCTCGTGTTTCTGGTTCGGGTCCAGGCCGTCGGTGGGTTCGTCCATGATTAGCACGTCCGGGTTGTGAATGATGGATTGGGCAAAGCAGGTGCGGTGGCGGTAGCCCTTGGAGAGCGTCTCCACGCTCTGGTGCAGCACCCCTTGCAGAAAGCAAGTCTCCACCACCGCGTTGACCGCCCGCTTCCGGGCGTCGCCCCGCAAGCCGCGAATCTCCGCGGCGAAATTCAGAAAACCATACACCGTCATGTCCGTGTAAGCGGGTGCATTCTCCGGCAGATAGCCGATCAAGCGCCGCGCCTGGATCGGGGCCTCCACCACGTCATAACCTCCAACGCTCACCTTGCCCTCGGAGGGCGGAAGGAAGCCCGTGATCAGCCGCATGGTCGTGGATTTCCCCGCCCCGTTCGGGCCTAGAAACCCGAGCACCTCGCCGCGCTCGACGGAAAACGTCACGCCATTGACCGCCCGCTTGGTTCCGAACACCTTTGCCAGATTGTGAACCTTAATCATATTACGTTCTCTATTACTAACCGAAGCAAATGGTTCAAGTACCTGCTCCGGGCCAATTTGTCAAAAGTTTTCTCATCACGCTTTCGATGCGCTCTCGGGATTTTTTGATGATCTTTCCCCCGCTCCTGTTCAAAAAAAACTTAGCCCTTAGCCTTACTCCAACCGCTCCCGGCCGGAGTAACCGGTGTCGAGATCGTGCCAGAATTCGATGTCCTCTTCGGCCTGTTCCCAGCACAGGAAGACCTCTTTGCCCCCAATGAGGGCGGGGAAATCGATCAGCCCGCGGTCCAGGTCTTTGATTTGGATCTCGCGCCGGAAGAATTCGACGAGGATCTCCTGGATGCCGGCCAGGTTGCGCACCCATTGATTGACCACTTCCCCGCCCAGGTCACGGCCAGGGGCTGCCAGGGCGCCGAGGCCTTCCTCGGCCTTTTGGAGTCCCGAGCGGAACTGGACCAGTCGCTGGAGCCACTCCCGGATTTGGGGCAACAAGGCCCGCGCCTGGTCCCGCGTGTAGTGCTTCTCGAATCGGTTCGCCATGAGCTTCCCTTTTGGCCGCGCTGCGCTCGTGTTCTATCGCGAGCGGGGTCAGGTCTGAGGTTTGGCGCCTGCGTTGGTTGGCGGCGCGTCAAGCTTCTTGCGCACGTCATCGTTGGGCTCGACGGCCAGGGACTTGCGCCAGGCCTCACGCGCCTTGTCCGGCTGCTGGAGGGCGGCGTAGATGTCCCCGAGATGGTCGAACACGGTGGCGTCGGGCTCCTCCAGGAGTTCGCAGGCCTTGAGGATGTAGTCGAGCGCCTGCTTGGGCTGGTGGAGTTTGAAGAGCACCCAGCCGAGGCTGTCCAGGAACGCCCCATTCTTGGGTTCGGCCTTGAGCGCCTTTTCGATGAGTTCGCGGGCCTGGTCCAGCTTCATGTCGTGCTCGGCCCACATGTAGCCCAGGTAATTGAGCGCCTCGGCAAAGTCGGGCGCCAGTTCGAGGCACTTCTGGAAGTACTTCTCGGCTTCGGCGTAATCTCCCTTGCGCTCATAGGTCGCGCCGACCTCGAAGAAGAAGAATTGATCGAGCCGCTTGGCTTCCTTGCTCTGCGCGATGACCTCGGCGCGGGTGAAGTACCTCGAGGGCGCGCGCATACTCCTTGTCGCGGCTGTAGGCCCGGCCGGTGAGGAACTCGAGCACGAAATTTTGCGAATCCCGCCCGAACTTCTGGCGGGCCTGGTCGAGCGTGGCCAGGGCGGGCCGGGGCTGCTTGAAGTTCAACTGCGAGCTGGCCAGGTCGTAATAGGCCTGCTCGAAGTCCGGGCTGAGCAGGATTGTCTTGCCGAAGCACTCGGCCGCCCGCTCCCATTTCTTTTCGTCGAACGCTATGCGCCCCAGGTAATAGTAGGCCGCCGGGTTGGTCGGGTCCTCCTGGAGGATGCCCTCCAATTGCTCGGCGGCGTGTTTGTGGTCGGACGCGCGCAAGTAAATGTACATCAGCTTCTCGTGGATTCGCTCCCGGAGCAGCGGCGCATCCGGCAGCCGCTTGAGCAGGTCCAGGTAGAGCTGCGCTGCCCGCGCGGTGTCGCCCAGTTGATTGAAGGAGTCCGCCAGCAGGAGGCGCACGGCGGCGGCCTGCGGGTTGGTCCGGACCACGCGGTTGAGCAGTTCCATGGCCTTGGCGTGGGCGGTCTCCTTTTGCGAGGGCACTTGGGCTCCCAGGTTCACATAGAGCTCGGAGAGGCCCATAAGAAACTCCGGGTCGGTCGAAGGTTGGCGCCCTGCCTCCTGGAGCACCCCCAGGGCCTCCGGGGAGCGCTTGCCTTGGAGATAGGCCAGGAACAGGTTGCGGTAGCCGGCCAACACCCCCGGCGACCGTTTGATGGCCGTGCGGTCGGCGGCGATGGCCTGCTCGGTCTTGCCTAGCTCGGCATAGATCAAGCCCAGGCGCGCATAGACCAGCCCGGAGGCCCGTGCCCGGGCAGCCGAGAGGCCGGCCAGGTCGAGCGCCTTGTCCAGTTTCCTGGCCTGCAGGAGCCGGCGCGAAACGTCGAGCACCAGCCCCTCGTTGCCGCAGTCCAGGCGCGCTGCCTGGTAATACTCATCGAGGGCGGCGCCGCTCTGGCCGTTCATCTCATGAACGACCCCCGCCCCGAAATGGGCGTGCGCCTGTGCGGCCTTTTCCAAGGGCAGTTCGTCCGACTCAGCCTGCCGCGGCAGGGCCGCCCTGCCGGCCACCCCGCCCGGCGGCGGCGCCGAGCTGCAGCCGCTCATCAGCCCGCCGCTGATGACCACTGCCAATCCCCATTTCCAATAACAATTCAGCATACTCCCTCGGAACCTCCCCTCCAACCCTCCAGCAGGTTGCCCCGATTCAATTCCAGCCGGGGCGAAGCCCAACGCGCGCCCGGATTACTTCTGCCACGTGCGCTTCTTATGGCGATGGGCGCGCAACTTCTTGCGCCGCTTGTGCTTGTTAATCTTCGCTTTTCGACGTTTCTTTAGTGAACCCATAATTTGGTTGTTGTGCCTGCTGCCGAACGTGCCCGGCCATAGAGCAGTGTGCTGCAACTCTGGATTATTGCAACTGCCGGCTCGCGCAAAGCAGCCGCTCGGGCACTCCGGCATCGCCTAGCCTGCGCAATGAACCGCCCCGCGTCAAGCCCGTTCGCCAGTCAGTACACGACCTTGTTCAGGGGATACTCGATAATCCCCTCAGCCCCGGCCGCCTTCAAGGCCGGGATCAACTCGCGCACCACGTGCTCATCGATAATGGTCTCGACCGCCACCCAGCCTTCCTGGCTCAGATGGGCAATCGTCGGATTGCGCAACGCGGGCAGGGTCTTGAGCAACTCGGCAAGGTTCTTCCGCTCGATGTTCAGCTTCAGGCCCACCTTGGTCTCGGCATCGAGGGCCCCTTTGAGGAGCAGGGCCACCCGCTCGATCTTCTGGCGTTTCCACGGGTCTTTCCACGAGTCGTGATTGGCGATGAGCCGGGGCGTCGAGCAGAGCAGGGTATCCACGATGCGCAGCTTGTTGGCCCGGAGCGAGGAGCCGGTTTCGGTGATGTCCACGATGGCATCCACCAGTTCGTGCGCCTTCATCTCGGTTGCCCCCCAGGAGAACTCGACCTGGGCCTTGACCTTGTGCCGGCGGAGATATTTCCTGGTCTGCCGGACCAATTCGGTGGCGATGCGTTTGCCCTCCAGGTCTTTGGGCGAGCGGATGGGCGAATCTTCGGGCACCGCCAGGACCCACCGGGCGGTCTGGCGCGTGGCCTTGTTGAACTGAAACTCCCCCACCTGGTGGACCTTCGAGCCGTTCTCTTGTATCCAATCGTGGCCGGTAATGCCGCAATCCAGGAAGCCGTGCTCGACATAGCGGCTGATTTCCTGCGCCCGGATCAACCGCAATTCGAGTTCGTCGTCATCGACGTACGGGATATAAGACCGGCTGCTGATCGAGACGTGATAGCCGGCCTTGGCCAGTTTCTCGATCGTGGCGTCCTGCAGACTGCCCTTGGGCAATCCCAACCGCAGTACCTGCTGCTTCTGTTTCTTCATGCTGCAGCTTCTTCTGCCATCATCCCGGCTCCAGATCCACCTTTTTTTTGGTGAACAACTTTTTCCTGAATTCGATTGCAGGATTCGCTTTCCGGCGTAAAGGTTTTCTCACACGCGAGAGTATGAAACCCTTGGCATTGGTGCGGTCGGGCCAGGTATTGGCCGCGGCGTTGTTAGCCGTCGTGCTGGCCGGTTGCGGGCGGGGCCGGGATGAGTCCCGGGGGGTTGAGTTGGTCCTGGGGGGGCCGGAGCCGGCGCCGGGGATGACGTTCGAGCTTCGGTTTGACCAGGTCATGGCCCGGGCCGGGCAAATCGGCGAGCCCACGACCGATTCGCCGCTGGTGATCGTGCCGGCGATTGCGGGCAGGTTCACGTGGCTGAGCGCGCGCAGCGGCACTTTCACGCCGGATGAACCGCTGGCCCTGGACACGCGCTACCAATTCTCTCTGCGGCCCGGCCTGACGGCCGCCGACGGGCGGCCTGTCCAGGCCGTGTTGAGCCGGAGCCTGGCCACGCCGGCGTTCGACCTCACCGGGTTTGCGCCCTCCAGCCCGAGCACCAACGCATTTTCGGAGCCGGAGCGACTCTCTGGAACTGGTCCGGCAAGGCGGCAGCCAGATCGCCCTCCTGGCCCAGGGCCGCCACCAAATCGCCGTCTCGGAGCCGCGCACCGGCGCCCAGGCCCGGACATGGATTGAGGTGCGCGGGCGGTAGCGCCGTAACCCGTCAGTGAAGGCGAAGACGGAGTCCCCGGCGGACCCCTCACCCCGGCCCTCTCCCCGTCGGATGGGGAGAGGGAGAAGCGTCGCGTAGCGACGCAGTGAAGGTAGCCGTGGACCTCGGTCCACGGTTCAGGGCGCGGGAATAGTCACGCGTCGCGTAGCGACGCCTGACAGCGCCGCGGTTTTCAGGCGTCGCTGCGCGACGCGGTTGAGCTTGGGCTATGGGTCCGTGGACTGGAAGTCCACGGCTACCATCGGGCACCGCTACGCGGTGAGACGGGGGCAGTGACGCTCCCGCCTTCACCGAGGCCCCACAGTGGAAGCCGTTTTCCGTTTGACACTCCCGGCTGCCGGCGCATCATGCGGGCAGACTGAG
Source organism: uncultured bacterium (assembly GCA_963749495.1). Taxonomy (GTDB): domain Bacteria; phylum Verrucomicrobiota; class Verrucomicrobiia; order Limisphaerales; family UBA8199; genus CAVQND01. Next base: position 19,986 of record CAVVMW010000002.1, on the reverse strand, counting down.
TTTAGGACTACTGACTACCATGAAAAAGACCCTCACACTGCTCTCACTGGCCCTCCTGGCGTCGGCCCCGCTCCTGCTGGCCGGCACCGACGACGAAAAGGATTTCCGCCCGCTCTTCAACGGCACGGACCTAACCGGGTGGAAATTGCCCAACCCCAATGGCCACCCCTCCTGGAGTGTCCAGCCGGGCGGTATCTTGAAAAACACCGTCGAACGCGGCGCCCACGGCACCGACCTGCTGACCGAGCGGACATTTGCGAACTTCACGGTCCGCTACGAGTTCATGACGCCGGAAAACTCCAACAGCGGCTTCTACCTGCGCGGCCGGCAGGAGATTCAAATCCTGGGCGACTATAAATCCGGCAAGGCCACGCCCACCTGCAACGGCTCGATCTACGGCTTCAGGGCCCCGGACCAGTTCGTCACCAGGCCGGCGGGCCAATGGCAGACCGCCGAGGCCACGATCATCGGCAACCGCATCACCGTGGTCCTCAACGGGGTCAAGATCCACGACAACGTCGAGTGTACCCGGCCGACCGGCGGGGAGATTGACAATAAGATCGGTGAACCCGGGCCGATCCTCCTCCAGGGTGACCACGGCACCGTGAGCTTCCGCAACATCCGCATCAAGGAGTTGCCGTAAGCAGGGGGTAATAAAATCGCCCAGGGCTCCCGGCTGCCATGGACACCAGTCGCGCCTTGGCCGCAGCCAAGCGGCCGGCCAAATCCACCATACCGGCCCCGCAGGGCGGGGGCGCGAACTCCAACCCGGCACCCCCATAGATCAATGGGGCGGCGGTTGTGTAAACCTAAAACCACCCCTATCCGAATCCCCTGGAAAACAGGTGTACTCCGTCTGAGGATTGTCGGGGCCATCAAGAGTGCTTGGGGGGTGTCTGAGCCACCCCTCCAAGAAGTGGCGCGACCTAACCTGTCCCGCCGTAGCTTTAGCGAAGGCGGATCCTCCGCGTCTGGCATGCTGATCCCCTCCGCTGTCCCGTCTGCCAAAACCCGATGCGCGTCATCGCCGTGATTGACGACCCGCGGGTGGTGGAGAAGATTCTCCGTCACCTCGGCGCCTGGCACGACCCGCCTGCCGGCTTGTCCTCGCCAGGCGCCGCAGGGCCTTACACCTACGAACCCTGTGACGACGTGGACCCCACCCCGGATTACGAGAGCGTGCTGACAGATTGAGCGCCGCTGGCTTAAGGCCCTCGGGACCGAGCAAGCTCTGCCCGGCGACGCCCCCTCGACGCCCAGGCCGTGGGGTAACCAAGCCCATTTCTGGGCAGGTTCCTGCCCTGGCTGCCGCTTCCGACCCCGCCGCCGCCAAAACCTCCCAGGAACCGGCACAATTTGCCCGTTGACGGGCGCGTGCCGCTCCTGCATCATCCCCCCGTGCTGAATGCGGCCAGAAACCAATTCTCCCTCACCCGCGCAGCGTCAATAGCCGGAGGGGCGGCAAAAAAGCAATTTCTTATCAGTTCACCCGCGCAGCGTCAATAGCCGGAGGGGCGGCAAAAAAGCAATTTCTTATCAGTCCGCATGACGCAAGCTTAAGTCTTCGTCCCCAGCAGTCAAGCGGCAATCTTCCGGGTAACGAGCGGCCTTGTGACCCAGGAGCACCTTTCACGCCAGGGCCAAGGATGCAGCGTCAGCCTGTAGATGGGGCTGCAATAATTGCGTGCCCTCGGCGCTGGACCTGACGAAGCTGGTCCACGGCGTTAATGGGCTGCGGGTAAAGGATGCCAGCCCGTCACTGCTCAACGGTGACCAGGCCACGATATTGGACCTTTTGCTCTGGGGCCTGGGATTATGGAGTTGCCATACTCGCTGACTGGTTTATACTCCCCCCATGCAGAAGCCGGCCTACATCATAATTGCGGTGCCGGTCATTGCGTTCGCTGCGTGGGCAATATGGCCTGGAATATGCCACCGGGGGCCGGTATATCAGGGAAAACCGTTAGGCTACTGGGTTAGGCAAGAACCGTGGCGTTCGGTGAACGGCAAGTTCGAATGGAATCTTCCAACACCCGACGCCAGAGCGATTCCGTTCTTAATAGACTACGTGGAAAAACCCCGAACGGCATTTGGGCCTCCTTACAATATCATCTGGGACAGGTTGCCGGGATGGTTACAACGCCATCTACCCAAGCCGGATAACCCGAAGAGTATTCGGCTCAGCGCCATCGAAATGCTGAGCAAGATGGGCCCAACCGCCAAACCGGCATTTCCGGTCTTGATTCGTATTCTTAGAGAAGAAAAGGATGAGTCAACGTGGAGGTCCGCTGCATATGTCCTCCAACCGTTTGCGATCGATGAACCATGCGTTAACGTAGTGCTTAAAGAGTATGGCCGCAGGTTCCGCATCAAAGTGACTCAGGACAGGGTTGAGGAGAGCGCTAAGCTTCTATCGCTTCTGCCAACCCGTTCTATGATATTCCAAGTGGACGCCTCCACGCGAAGAATTGTTGGCTATCGCCCCCCGCCATTATATAAGCTTTCCAAGGAGCAACTGCTTGGCATATTGGGTGAACCGGACACGTCGGACAACAACACTATCGTATATACACTGGGCAACTACATCCCCAATCATCCTGACTGGCACTCGTGGCTGCACTTTCTCTGCGCCACTGGCTACGTTTACGAGTCAATGGTCCTGGAAGGCCCTTGGTGCCGCCCCTGGAATTCTCAGCTTATGAAAGTCGAAGAGGAGCCACATAAGAGCTGGTGGCAAAAATGACCAACCACTGGCGCAAAGTGCCCGAAATGCCAGGTTTCTCCTTGCCTGGTCCTAATCACCCGCGCAGCGTCAATAGCCGGAGGGGCGGCAAAAAAGCAATTTCTTATCAGTAGCTGCGGCGCGATCTTTCAGGACCAGACGTGTGTCGCGCCCTGAAGCGTCTGGGTTTCGACTTCCTTCGCCGAACAGCTTCCCATTGCCATTATGCCAAAGGGCCCCTCCATCCTTGCGTGCCAATGCACCGGGACATCAAACCGAAAACGCTCCAGTTGATTCTCACCCGCGCAGCGTCAATAGCCGGAGGGGCGGCAAAAAAGCAATTTCTTATCAGTCTTACCCAAACAACACTTACGGCGACCTGGCGAGCCTGACCGGATCGGCTGGCCAAAACTCAGCCACCCCGTCCGAGAAGGTTTTTGGCAACCACCAGATCCTCCTGTACCAGATGCAGTCCGGGGCTCGGCGTGGTACGATCCTTTGTACGGGGTTGCCTATGCCAGCCAGGCTCCTGAAGCGAGTATGGAAAACAGTGCCATATTCGGCTTTTCGACGGGCTTTTACCCGCCATGCCCAACAAACGGTTATTGGCCCGTTTACGTGCGGGTGCCAACTGCGCGGGACGGTTCGGATCTTGCGTTTTGGCAGGACTAAAGTAATAGGTGGACAACATGACGTTGAAACACTCCATATGCTTGGCCGGAATTCTCGGTGCCGTGGTGGCGAGCGGTGTGGCAGATTCGCGCGCGCAGGATGCGGCGCCAACGTGGTCGGAGCCGGCGCAAATCGGTATTCCATCGGACGTGGGCCCTCTTACCGTCCAGACGCGAACGTCGGCTGTGAGCGGCCACTCGGTGGACCTGATCTATTCGGCGGCCTATAACGCCGCATGGATCGGGCCGCGGGCTGGCACTTATTTTGCCCTCAACCGCGTAATCTGGTCGTGCAGCGCCATTGGCCCGCGGTTGGCTCTGCGCCATTCCGTCGGTTCTGTCACGGTTGACCAACTTGATGCCTTCGCGGCATCGTGGCTGGAAGGCTCGCGCACTCAGGCTTGGAATCGCGCCGAGGTAGCCGGAACGATCGCATTTGACTTTATGCACGTATTCGGGCCGCGCGCTCTGATGCCCTATGGGCACGCCGAATTGGTGCCGTCAATCAACCTCGTCTCGGTGGCGCCAGAAGTTGGGCGCGTCACGTTCGGCTGCGGGTGTCCTGCCGGCAACAAGCTTGAGTTGGTGTATTCGGCTCAGATGGATTTGTTGGCGGGACGTATCAACGGCGAGCCCGTGCTGCTTTTACTTGACGGCAAGTTGGCTGATTGGAAATGGCCTGGTGGCTGGCGTCCCTGGTTCGCCCCTGAGAAGGTCTCAGTGGCATCACCGGCCGGGCTGGTAGCGGCACTGAAATGCGACAGTTTCCTGAGTGAGGCCATCTTGTTGCCGGGCTCTGGCGACCTGTGGGTGGGTCCCAAGTTTTGCAAACTGGCTTTGCTCAACGGAACAATGGTTGGGCTGACCACCGACTACAAAGGGGGCAACTTGTTGATCTATTTGGCCCAGCCGGCGCGCATTCCGATGGTCGAAGGCCAAACGATCCCCGCCTTCCAGGCCGCCTTGAAGGGCTACGACGCTGATCTGGCGGCCTGCCGGGCGAAGCCTGACAAATCGGTTAAGATCAGCGATTTGTTCAGCGGCAAGGATGCCTCGGAGCTTGCCAGCGCGCAAGGCATCGAGTTGAGAGAGATCCAGTTTGCCGGCAACGATCTCGTGCTGCGTTTCAATGTGGAACTCTACCGGGATCCTAACGCCCCGATAATGGCTGAATGGCCCCCTCCATTGGGGCCGATCACTAAGGTCCAGTTGACGCTGGCTCCAGATTTGTCTATCAGCGCACCCCAGGTAGGCTCACCCGCGCAGCGTCAATAGCCGGAGGGGCGGCAAAAAAGCAATTTCTTATCAGTTCAGTTGCAGTACCCCTTGCGGCCGCCATAAGTAAAAGGCCCCCGGTCATTGCCGTCCAGCACATCCCGGTGCCGTTGCCGCAACCACGGAGGCACTGATGCCGTGGGTGTGCCCAGGATGACCTGAATCCCGTGGCCGTTGGCCAGCCCAATCGCTCGGTCCATCCAACCGAACTGGAACCGGCCTTCTGCCGGTTCAAAAGCCGCCCAGGCGAATTCCCCCATGCGGACTGTATTGAAACCCAACTCCTGCATCCGCCGAAAATCCTTCTCCCACTCCTGTTCTTCCCACCATTCGGGATAATATGACGAGCCGAGGAGGTAATGGTCCCATGCGGGGCCGTAAAGGGGTCAGTCAATGAGAATGTACTATTCTGATCAAAGGGCTAATATGACAATCTCATTGACTGATGTGAAGGTTCGCGCCAATCTCCTTGTTGCTCCGGCCGCACCCCGCCGACTTCGGGGGCCTGCTGGCGTATTGCGTCAATGATGCGCCATCGAGCAGCGGCATGGGTCAGTCCAGCCAGTTCTCGATTCGCAGACCGGGCACTTGGGCGAAGTCGGTTGCGTTGCGAGTCAACAGAGTGGCGTCGTGCGCGAGAGCAATGCAGGCGATTTTCAAATCCATCGAACCGACGCGCAAACCTCGGCGGCGGAAGTTGACAAAGCCTCGAGCTGAACTGGCATCCCATGGCAAAACGTTCCAGCCTGCGTAGAAATCGAGGCGGCGTTTCAGGCGGGCGTAGGCGGGAATCTGGGCGTGTGGGTCCGCGTGCAATCTGTGGATCTGCGCTACCCAACCGCGAAACTGTTCCTCAACAGAAATGATTGTGGCAGCGATCTCCTCGTCCGCAGCCACCAAGCGCTCTTTGAGCCGCGCCCCCGCAGCGCTGGCCTCATCGAACTCGACCAAGTGATCTGTATCAAGAACCAGCACCGTTGCCCTTCTCCCTGAGGCTTTGGCGGTACTGCCGTCCCAGCTTCACCATCTCCTTGAAACCGTTATCGCCCTGCGAAAGGCCGAATGTCCTCTGCCAGTCCTTTTTTCGCGGCTTCCGAGCGGTGACAGCATTAGTCAGCTCGGCAAGCTTGTGCTCTAGCTCTTGCACACGTCTTTCAAGTGTCTGCGGCATGCCGGGAAGATAGACCAATGCTCCCGGGAATTCCACAATGAAATGCAGCCGTGTCAGAGCCCTGAAGGTGAAGGTGAAGGGGTCCCGGAAAGCTGAATTAGAAGCGACATGACCCTTGCGAATTCAGCTTTCCGGGACCGACCCGTTTGCAACCAAAGCAAAGGGGTCCGCAGGCCAATGGCAGACCGCCGAGGCCACGATCATCGGCAACCGCATCACCGTGGTCCTCAACGGGGTCAAGATCCACGACAACGTCGAGTGTACCCGGCCCACCGGCGGCGAGATTGACAATAAGATCGGTGAACCCGGGCCGATCCTCCTCCAGGGCGATCACGGCACCGTGAGCTTCCGCAACATCCGCATCAAGGAGTTGCCGAAAGCTCGCCTAACCGGTCAGTCAGTGAAGGCGGACGTAGAATCCCCGGCGGACCCCTCACCCCAACCCTCTCCCCGTCGGACGGGGAGAGGGAGAGGCCTCGGCAGTCGCTTGAACTTCCACGGGTCTCAGGTTGCTCGGGCCGCTACGGACAATCCGCCCTCTCCCCATCCGACTCGCCGCGCTGCCGCGCCGTTGCAGCGGGTGGGGAGAGGGTTGGGGTGAGGGGTCTGCCCGCAGTGCAGCTCCTGCCTTCACTGAGGCATTGGAAGCTCGCGAATCCAGATATTGCGGAACCGGACCGGGTTGCCGTGGTCCTGCAAGGACAGGGCCTGCTTGAGGGGATGGGCGGAGTACTTGTGGGGGGCCTCCATGGCGGTCGAGCCCTTGATCTGGACATGGTCCTGGACGAGCACGCCGTTGTGCAGCAGCGTGACGGTGCCCGGTTTGAGCAACGCCCCCTTCTCGTCGAACCTCGGCGGATGATAGATGATGTCGTAGGTCTGCCATTGGCCCGGCCTGCGCGAGGCATTGACCAGGGGGGCGTATTGGCTGTAAACGGCGGCGGCCTGGCCATTGTAATAGGTCTTGTTTTGATACGAATCCAGGATCTGGATTTCGTAGCGTCCCGAGAGGAAGACACCGCTGTTGCCGCGCCCCTGCCCCTCGCCGCTCACCTGGGCGGGCGTGGCCCATTCCAGGTGAAGCTGGCAATCCCCAAACTCCCGCCTCGTCGCCAACCCGCCCGTCCCATTGACCACCATCGCCCCGTCCCGGACCTCCCACCGGGCCGGACCGCCGTTCTCGCCCCGCCATTGGGACAAATCCTCGCCGTCGAAGAGCACCACCGCATCCGAGGGCGGCGGCCCAGGCTCAATGACGGGAGGCTCCGGTTGGGCCAGCGCGCTCGCCGCGACGCAGCCCATCGAGATCGAACTCACAATCCACTTCAACATCGCACTTGGTTTCATGCCCTCGGGAATACCAGGGCCCGGACCCTCTGGCAACCCCGGAAAGGCAGGGGGGGATGAGATCCGATATGGCCCCGCCGCTCCCGGGTGCAACTGAAACTGTCGGTCAGCCCACAGCGCCTTTTTGCCCCGCAGGGGCTTCCGACAATAGCCCGGCGTTTCAACGCCGGGTGAGCGGACCCAAGGAGCAGGTGCGTCCCGAAGGGACGGCTGAAAGGAAGGCACGTTCTCAATCGTCCCTTCGGGACGAGGGTCCATCCTGCGGCCTCCCCGGCGTTGAAACGCCGGGCTATTGTCAGATGTCCCTCCGGGACAGAACTCCCCAGGCGCGTGCCCGACGCGTTTAGAGGTCCCAGGCGGTCCCCGCCCTTGACCCTCCGCGGGCTCCGGCTTAGGATATAAGCGATCACAGGGGAGCCAACCTGTTGCCGGCGGGGGCGGTTTTGAGTCCTGCCGGCGCGTAGGCTGAGAGTGCCGCGCGGGAGCGCGGCAGACCCGTTGAACCTGATCCAGGTAATGCTGGCGAAGGGACCTTCTTCTCCGGCAGTCCCCTGGGAGCCAGGTTCCCGACGCCAGAACCAAAACGAAAGGCCAAATATGAGCACGAGCGCCAGCAGCACCGCCGCGGGACAGCCCGGCACCGACCCTCTGCCCCATTCGCAGAAGATCTATGTGAGGGCGCGGCTCCACCCGGACGTCCGCGTGCCCTTCCGCCAAATCAGGCTCAGCCCCACCCGCTCCTACAACGGCCGGGTCGAGAGCAACGAACCGATCTGCGTCTATGATTGCTCCGGGCCGTGGGGCGACCCGGAATTCGACGGCACGGTCCAGCAGGGCCTGCCCCCGCTCCGCCAACCCTGGATCATGGCCCGCGGCAACGTCGAACCCATCTCCCCCCCCTCGCCCCTCGCCCCTCGCCCCTCGCCCCTCCGCCCTCCGCCCTCCGCCCTCCGCACTCGACTCCGCGCCCGTCCCGGCCAGGCCGTCACTCAACTCCACTACGCCCGCCGCGGCATCGTCACCCCGGAAATGGAATTTGTTGCCGTGCGCGAGAATCTCGGGTTGGACTCACTGGGGTCGCATTCGCCTGCCCCCCGCCGCGTCGCGCGCGACCTGGGCGGCGAGTCTTTCGGCGCCGGCATCCCCGCTCAGATCACACCGGAATTCGTCCGCGACAAGGTCGCCCGCGGCCGGGCCATTATCCCCGCCAATATCAATCACCCGGAATCCGAGCCGATGATTATCGGGCGGAATTTTCTGGTGAAAATAAACGCGAATATCGGCAACAGCGCCGTGGCCTCGGGCATCGAGGAGGAGGTCGAGAAGATGCGCTGGGCCGCCAAATGGGGCGCCGACACCGTGATGGATCTCTCGACCGGCAAGGACATCCACGAGACGCGGGAGTGGATACTGCGCAATTCACCCGTCCCCATCGGCACGGTCCCCATCTACCAGGCCCTCGAAAAGGCCGGCGGCAAGGCCGAGGACCTTACCTGGGAGATTTACCGCCAGACGCTCATCGAACAGTGCGAGCAAGGGGTCGATTACTTCACCGTCCACGCCGGGGTGCTGCTTCGCTACATCCCTCTGACCGCCCGGCGGGTCACGGGGATTGTCTCGCGCGGCGGCTCGATTCTGGCCAAGTGGTGCCTGGCCCATCACCAGGAGAATTTCCTCTATGCCCATTTTCGCGAGATCTGCGAGATCCTGCGCGCTTACGACGCCGCCTTCAGCCTGGGGGACGGCCTGCGCCCCGGCTCGATTGCGGACGCCAACGATGAGGCCCAATTCGCCGAACTGCGCACGCAGGGGGAGTTGACCCGCATTGCCTGGGAGATGGAGTGCCAGGTCATGAACGAGGGCCCCGGCCACATCCCCATGCACCTGATCAAGGAGAACATGGACAAGCAACTGGAGTGGTGCGCCGAGGCCCCCTTCTACACCCTGGGCCCGCTCACCACGGACGTCGCCCCCGGCTACGACCACATCACCAGCGCCATCGGCGCCGCCCTCATCGGGTGGTACGGCTGCGCGATGCTCTGCTACGTCACCCCCAAGGAACACCTGGGCCTGCCCGACCGCGAGGATGTCAAAGACGGCGTTCTGGCCTACAAGATCGCCGCCCACGCCGCCGACCTGGCCAAGGGCCACCCCGCCGCCCGCCGGCGCGACGACGCCCTCAGCAAGGCCCGCTTCGAGTTCCGCTGGCAAGACCAGTTCAACCTCAGCCTCGACCCGGAGACCGCCCGCGCCTTCCACGACCAGACCCTGCCCCAGGAAAGCGCCAAGGTCGCCCACTTCTGCAGCATGTGCGGCCCCCAGTTCTGCGCCATGAAAATCACCGAGGAGGTCCGCCAATATGCCGCCAGCCAGGGCGTGAGCGAAACCGAGGCCCTCCAAAAGGGCCTGGCGGACAAATCCAGGGAGTTCCGCAAGGCAGGCGCCGAAATCTACACATGAATCTCCTTCCTCGCGGTCGTAACTCTTCAGTTGTGGGGCAGACCTCTGGTCTGCCGGTGCACGGAGCCTCCGGCTCCGTGTCGCCTGCAGTTGCGAGGCTCGGGGCCAGAGGCCCCTGCAACCGGCAGACCGGAGGTCTGCCCCACGCGTGCCCAACTGAACAGTTCCTGGCGGTCAGCGTTGCTTATGTTTGACTTTATGCGAGGTTGAGGCAGGAGAAAGTCGTCATTATGCGATGGTCATGGAAGATTGGCCGGGTGGCGGGGATTGGCGTTTATGTCCACGTCACGTTTGTGCTGCTGCTGGCGTGGGTAGGGCTTGAGGCCTTTTCGGACCGGGGGCAATGGGGCGACGTGTTCGAGGGGCTGGGTTTCATCCTCATGCTTTTTGGCATCGTGGTGCTGCACGAGTTGGGGCACGCGCTGACGGCGCGCCGGTTCGGCATCGGCACGCGGGACATCACGCTGCTGCCGATCGGGGGCGTGGCGCGGCTGGAGCGGCTGCCGGAGGCGCCGGTGCAGGAACTGCTGGTGGCGCTGGCGGGGCCGGCGGTCAATGTGGCCCTGGCCCTCATTCTCTACGTCCTCCTTCGGGGTGCGCGGCAGCTTGCCGCGCCGGCCCAGGCCCTGGCGATGGGCGGCCATTTCCTGGCCGCCCTGATGTGGGTGAACGTGGGCCTGGCCTTGTTCAACCTGCTGCCCGCCTTTCCGCTCGATGGCGGGCGAGTGCTGCGGGCTTTGCTGGCCACGCGCTTGAATTACGTCCGCGCCACTACTATTGCCGCCCGCATCGGCCAATTCATAGCCGTGCTGCTCGGCCTGGCCGGACTGGGCTCGATTCTGGGCGTGCTGGGTCCCTTCTCCAATCCGTTCCTCTTGCTCATCGGGCTGTTTATCTGGGTCGCGGCCGGCCAGGAGGCGGGCCTGGTGCGGTTGAAATCGGCTTTGGGCGGCATTACCGCGGCCCAGCTCATGATCACCGATGTTCAGGCCCTGTCGCCGCGCGAGCCGTTGCGTCAGGCGGCCCAGCGCCTGCTGGGCGGCTGGCAGCGCGAATTCCCGGTAGTCGAGGACGGGCGCCTGGCGGGCCTGCTCACACGCCGGGCGCTGATCGACGGGCTGGCCCAGGGCGGCCAGGAAAGCCCCGTGGGCCAGGCCATGGAACGCCAGTTCCCGTCGGTGTCTCCAGAGGAGCCGCTCGAGACGGTGCTGCCGCGGCTGTGGGCCGCGCCCGCGCGGGACCTGGTCGTCGCCAGGGACGGGCGGTTATTGGGAATCCTGGCGGGCCAGACTATCAGCGATTACCTGCTCATCCAGGCAGCCTTGCACGGCGCGCCCGAGGCGCGCGAGTGGGGTTTGCGCCTGGCCCAACGCGCGACGTGAAACGTGAAACGTGATACAGGAAGTTGATTCACGTTTCACGTTCCATGTTTCACGCACAGGAGGAGCCGCTCGATGTTCCCCCTGTTCCCACCCATTCGTCATTCGTCATTCGTCATTCGTCATTCGACACTTCCCGCGCCGCCTCTCTCACGCGCTCCACGATCACCTCCGCCAGGCGCGGCTCGGTGCCGACGCTGGGCGTGAGCCAGACCTGCTTGCCGTCGCGCTCGCCGGGATTGGGCCAGGTGGGCCGGCCCTGGCGCAAGCGGCGCCGCACGGCCTGGCCGCTCTCGCCCAGGAGCACCGGGAGGTCTTCCGCAACGTGCAGACCCTCACTGATGAAGAAGGGAACCACAATGACGTGCCGGGTCCGCGCCAGCTTCCAGCAACCGCCAATGCGCGGCTCCTCATCGAGGAACACCGCGCGGACCTCGTCGTAAAGGCCCATGCCGCCAATCAAGCGGGCCTGGCGCTCGACGGCCTGGCGTGAATTGGGGTCGCGCCCGGTCCCGTGCCCGGCCACGAAGAGCGTGGTGTCCGCCGGGACCGGCGCTCGGGCAACGGGAAACCCGGCGGCCACCTCGCGGGCACGGGCCAGGACCACGCCGGTCATGCTCTGGTGGGTGCCCACCGGTTTGCAATAGAAGAGCGTCTGCGGTCCCGTTTGCCGCACACGGCTAAAGGCGCCTTGGCCCCGCCGCCTCAAACCCAGCGCGCCGGGAATCACCCGTTCGGAGAAGTACCCCTCGCTGGCGAAGATCGGGACGACGAACACGCGCGCCGCCTCGATGCCGGCCAGGACCTGCTCCAGGCGGGGCGCCTGTTTCCAGAAGGCCTCGCGCACCGACCCAAACCACCCCCGGCTCCGCAACTCCGCCGCGTGCTGAAAGACGGGCGCGCTCGACCCGGCGTTCGCAGCCGTCCCGTGCCCCAGCAAGACCAGCGCGGCGTTTGTCATCTCTGCCATTTGATTTTCGCTCGTTCCCGGGCGAATAGTAAACCTGATTATCATGGAAAGCATATCTGAATCTGAAGAACAGCGACCTGCTTTCCGAATACATCGATACCCGCGATTATGTGGACATCCTCAGGGAGTTCGACCAGGCCAGGTTCGAGTCGCCGGCGGCGTTTGTGGCGCAACTGACTCCTGTGGCGCCGCGGCTCTACTCGATAGCCTCCTCGCCCCTGGCCCACCCGGGCGAGGTGCACCTTTGCGTGGCCGTGGTCCGCTATGACACCCACGGCCGGCCCAAGAAGGGGCTGGCCTCCGGCTTCCTGGCCGACCATTGCGGCCTGTTCCTGAAGAACATTCCCGTGTACGTCCAGCCGTCCCGGACGTTCCGCCTCCCCAAGGACGGGGCTCGAAACATCGTCATGTGCGGCCCGGGGGCGGGCATTGCGCCGTTTCGCGCCTTTATCGAGCATCGCATCGCCCAGGGGGCGCAGGGCCGCAACTGGCTCTTCTTCGGGGAACAGCACCGGGCCACGGATTTCCTCTACGGGGAGGAACTGCTGGCCTGGCACCGGCAGGGCCAACTGCACCGGCTGGATCTTGCCTTTTCCCGCGATCAACCGCACAAGGTCTATGTGCAGCACCGCATGCTCGAACACGCCCGCGACCTGTGGGACTGGCTCCAGAACGGCGCTTACTTCTACGTCTGCGGCAACGCCAAGCACATGGCCAAAGACCTGCACCAGGCCCTCATCCAAATCGCCCAGGAACAAGGCGGCCTGGCCCCCGCCGCCGCCGCCGACTATGTGAACCTCACGCTCATGAAGACCGAACGGCGGTACCTGCGAGATGTGTACTGACAAGAGGGGTTCCGGGAGCTTTGTCGAAACCTTTGTCGAAACCTTTGTCGGTTCGGCCGTTTTCGACAAAGGCCGCGACAAAGGCTGCGACAAAGGTCCGGAGGTCGCTCAGGCCCCCCGATTCGATCCGGGCCAGGACCTCCTGGGCCAGGAGTTCGTAAGCGGCGGCGCCGGCGTTGTATTTGTCGTAGTGGATGATCGGTTTGCCGAAGCTGGGGGCTTCGGCCAGGCGGGTGGCGCGGGGGATGAGGGTCTCGAAGACCTTGTCGCCAAAGTGCTGGCGGACCTCGCCGACGACCTGCTGGGAGAGCCGGGTGCGGCCGTCGAACATGGTCATGACAACACCCAGCAGTTGGAGGCGCGGGTTGACGCCGCTATCGTGCAACTGGGCCATCACGCGGTTGAGCATCGAGATCCCCTCCAGGGCGTAATATTCGCATTGGAGAGGGACCAGGACGCTGTCGGCAGCGACAAAGGCGTTGAGGGTCAGGATGCCGAGCGAGGGGGGGCAGTCGATGAAGAGCACATCGAAGCGCCCGGATTCGAGCACGGGCTGCAAGGAGCGGGTCACTCGCTGGAGGTGGTTTTCCGCCCGCGCCAACTCGACATCCACGCCGCACAGGTTGACTTCGCCGGGAATGACTTCGAGCCGTTCGAAGGCGGTAGCCCGGATTTTGTCCACGAGGCCGCCCTCGCCCAGCAAGACGCGGTAGGCGCTGGCGCCCTCGACTTTCTCCAGGCCCAGGCCGCTGGTGGCATTGGCCTGGGGGTCCAGATCGAACAGGAGCACCCGGCGGCCCACGGCGGCTATGCAGGCGGAGAGGTTGACGGCGGTGGTCGTTTTGCCCACTCCGCCTTTTTGATTGGCAACGGCAATGACTTTGGCAGGCACTCTGCACAGATAATGAAATGCCGCCCCGCATTCAAGCCGGCGTTGGAGGGTAGGGGGCCTCTAAGCGATGCGCTGCGGGAAACCGGGACACAGCGCGGAAGCCACCGGCGCTTCCGGGGCCTCCTTTCGGAAAAACTCCATTGGGCCATCGCGATGCCAGAACCAGACCTCCTCCGCGCCTGCGGCAAAATAAAGCCGCTTCTTCTCGATCATCTCGCGTCGCGTATTGCCGGGAGAGAGGATTTCGACGCAGATCTCCGGCGCCTGAGCAAAGCAAACCTGTCCACGCTGAGCCTGCCACCGCCCCTCGGACATCCAGGCGACATTGACCAGCTTGACGCCTTCGGCGGTCGAAACCGGGCACTCGGTGATGATCTGACCGGCAGGCAAGAGCTGATCCAGGCGTTTGCCGACGCCAAACTGATCTTTGCCATGTTCGGGAGCTGGCGGGGGTGACATGATGATTTGTCCGTAGCGATCGGTCTCGACGCGGTATGGCAGCCCGGCAAGAAAAGAATCGGCCAGCACCTTCTCCCACGCCGCAAGGTTGAAGGCCGTTTGATCCCCGGAATCTACCAGTTCCGCAGTGTCGAGCACGGATGCCATTTGCAAAAAACCTAGTCCCGCCGAGGCCCCGAAGCAAGCCCTCAGAATGGCGGCGGTGGCCGTGAGTCTTATTGCAATCTGGCGGGGATACTCTATCCTTGCTATCTCATGAAAGGCATTATTTTGGCAGGGGGCGCAGGCTCGCGGCTGTTTCCCCTGACGCTGGTGGCGAGCAAACAGCTCCAGCCGGTCTATGACAAGCCGATGGTCTATTACCCTTTGACCACGCTCATCGAAGGGGGCATCCGGGAGTTCTGCCTGATCTCGACGCCGGAGGACATCCCTCGTTTCCGGCAATTGCTGGGCGACGGCCGGGCCTGGGGCCTGGAGATCCAATACCGCGAACAGCCCCGGCCGGAGGGCATCGCCCAGGCCTTCCGGATTGCCCAATCGTTCATCGGCGAGGATGCCGTGACTCTCATCCTGGGCGACAACGTTTTCTACGGCGGCGAGAGCTTTTTCAAGGCCCTCTCCGAGTCCAAGCAGGCCCACGGGGCGACTGTCTTCGGTTACCACGTCAACGACCCGGAGCGTTACGGCGTTGTCGAGTTCGACCGCGATGGCCGGGCGATTCCGATCGAGGAGAAACCCAGGCAGCCCAAGAGCAACTACGCGGTGCCCGGCCTCTATGTCTATGACAACCAGATCATCGAGATTGCGCGCAATCTCAAACCCTCGGCGCGCGGCGAGTTGGAAATCACGGACGTGAACCTGGAGTATTTGCGGCGCGGGCAACTGCGGGTTTTTCGGTTGAGCCGGGGATTTGCGTGGCTGGACGCGGGCACCAGCAGCAGCCTGCACGAGGCCTCGGCCTACGTGCAGACCATCGAGAAGCGGACCGGCATCAAGATCGGCTGCCCGGAAGAGGCCGCCTTTCGCCGCGGGTTCCTGCCCCTGGACGGGCTGGAGGCGCTGGCGGCCAGGATGCCCAAGTGCGAGTATCGCGAGTACCTGGCGCAAGTGGCCGCCGAGGCCCGCCAGTTGGAGTGAAACCAGGACGGCCGCATCGGCTAGCTCAATGATGAACATTCTGAAATGTGAACTGCAGGGGCCGCTGATCATCGAACCCAAGGTCTTGGGCGATGCGCGGGGTTTTTTCATGGAGACCTGGCACCAGGCGCGCTACTCCCAGCACGGGATGGAGGCCGGCTTCGTGCAGGACAATGTCTCGCTGTCCAGGCGCGGCACCCTGCGCGGGCTGCACTTTCAGAATCCCAACCCCCAGGCCAAGCTCCTGCAGGTCCTCCAGGGCGCGGTCTTCGATGTGGGCGTGGACCTCCGCCGCAGTTCCCCTACCTTCGGCCGCTGGCACGGCCTGGTGCTCTCCAGCGAAAACCACCGCCAGTTCTATCTCCCTCCCGGATTCGCCCACGGCTTCGCCGTCCTGAGCGAGACCGCCCTGTTCTGCTACAAATGCTCCGCCCTCTATTCGCCCAAAGACGAACGGGGCATCCGCTGGGACGACCCGGACATCGCCATCCAGTGGCCGCTCCAGGAGCCGGTCCTCTCGGAACGAGACGCCAAGGCGCCGCGCCTGCGCGACCTGCCGCCGGACCAGCTCTTTGCCTGACCCCTGACATGGAGCTTCCTCGCATCCTGCTCATCGGCAACAACGGCCAGGTCGGCTGGGAACTCCAGCGCGCCCTGGCGGTGATGGCGCAAGCGGTGTGTGTCGATTTTCCCGAGATCGATCTGGCCAGCGGCGATTCGCTGCGCCGCTGGGTGCGCGACACACGGCCGGCGGCCGTCATCAACGCCGCCGCCTACACGGCGGTGGACAAGGCCGAGAGCGACCCGGAGCGGGCCCAGCGCATCAACGGCGCCGCCCCCGGCATCCTGGCTGAGGAGGCCCGGCGCGCGGGCGCCCTGCTGGTCCATTACTCGACCGATTACGTCTTCGACGGGGCCAAGGGACAACCGTACGTCGAGAGCGATGCCCCCAACCCGTTGAGCGTCTATGGCCGGTCCAAGCTGGCCGGGGACCAGGCCGTTCAGGCCGTGGGCGGGGCGCACCTGATCTTCCGCCTTTGCTGGGTCTATGGCGCCCGGGGACAGAATTTCATGCGCACCATCATGCGCCTGGCCGGCGAGCGCCCGAAGTTGCGCGTGGTCAGCGACCAACTGGGCGCCCCCACCTGGTGCCGCTGGATAGCCCAAGCCACCGCCCTGGCCCTGAGACAGGTCCTGGCCGAGGGCGAGCCCCTGGCCCGCGCGGGCCTCTACCACATGGCCGCCTCGGGCGTCACCAGTTGGCACGGCTTCGCCCAGCGAATCATCCAGCTTCTGCCCGCCGGCGCCAGGAAATGCGAGCAGGTCGAGGCCATCTCCACGCCGGAGTATCCGACGCCGGCCCGGCGCCCGCCTTACTCGGTGATGTCGTGCGACAAGCTGCAGCGCGCGTTTGGCCTGCGCCTGCCGCCGTGGGAGCAGGGGCTGGACATGGCGGCCGAGAGCGGAGCATGAGGCACATGCCACCAATAATCAAACGGCCAGGAGAAGGGGTGCGGCCAACATGAACCTGCTCATCACCGGGGGCGCCGGTTTTATCGGCTCGAACCTCATCCACCACGTCATCGAGCGGCCCGAGGTCGCCAAGCTGGTCAACCTGGACTGCCTGACTTACGCCGGCCACCTGGAGAACCTGGCCCGCGTGGCGGGGCATCCCAAGTACGCCTTCGAGCAGGCCGACCTGCGCGACAAGGCGGCCGTGCTCTCGGTGGTGCAGCGCCACGCCATCACTCATGTCCTCCACCTGGCCGCCGAATCGCACGTGGACCGCTCGATCACCGGGCCGGGCGATTTCATCAGCACGAACGTCGTCGGGACCTTCAACCTCCTCGAGGCCTGCCGTGCCTTCTGGCTCGATCCGAACTCCGTCCAGCGCCCTCCGGCTTCCAGCTTCCGCTTCCATCACGTCTCGACCGACGAGGTCTATGGGAGTCTGGGTCCGACCGGTTTCTTTGCCGAGACGACCCCGTACGCGCCCAACTCGCCCTATTCGGCCAGCAAGGCCGCCAGCGACTTTCTGGTGCGCGCCTATCATCACACCTACGGCCTGCCGGCCGTGGTCACCAACTGCTCGAACAACTACGGGCCCTACCAGTTCCCCGAGAAGCTCATCCCGGTGGTCATCCAGAGTGTTCTGGCGCGCCAGCCGGTCCCGGTCTATGGCGACGGCCTGAACGTGCGCGACTGGCTCTACGTGCGCGATCATGCCGAGGCGCTCTGGCTAGTGCTGACCCGGGGGCGCAACGGCCAAACCTATAACCTGGGCGGCCATAACGAATGGCCCAACCTTCGCATTGTCGAGGTGATTTGCGACCTGATCGACGAACTGGCCCCCCAGTTGGGCGGCGGCTCCCGCCGACTCATCACCTTCGTCAAGGACCGCCCCGGCCATGACCGCCGCTACGCCATCGATGCCACCAAGGTCAAAAACGAACTCGGCTGGTCCCCGGCCCACAAGTTCGAGCAGGGCATCCGTGAGACCGTCCGCTGGTACCTCGACCACCAGGATTGGGTGCGCTCGGTCCTCCAAAAAGGCCAGCATTAGGCCCCAGCTCGCGAGGCATCGGACATCCAAGGGGCGCATCTCACCTTCGTCCAGCCCGGCCGATCAGGGCGATTGGAGTGCGCGTCCACAGTCGCGAAGCCTTTTGGACTGCGGCAGTCCTCTGCCGCTTTTCGGACCCTGGGGACGCGAAAGCGCCAGAGGACTGGCGCAGTCCAAAACCTTGCGGGCTTCCTGGGGCCGCGCTCCAATTGTCCGTCTGGCCGAATAACCGACAAAGGTGAGATGCGCCCCTCGACACTCGACACTCGACACTCGACACTCGCCTCTCCACACTCGACACCCGACAGGCGACACCATGAGGGACATCGATAACTCGAAGCTGAACCGTCACGGGCTGGACCCGTCGTTGGAAATGAAGTTCTTCTTCGTTCAAGGGTTGACCCTGGTGCGGGTGCCGCTGATTTTCCTCTTTTTGGCCGTGAGCGTCTTGTGCCGCCACCCCGTCCCGGAGTTCTGGTTCGACGTTGCCTTCTCGGCGATGATCCTGTCGGCGGTGAGCGACGCGCTGGATGGCTACTTCGCCCGGCGATTTGGCGTCACCTCGCGCCTGGGCAGCTATGCCGACCCGATGGTGGACAAGGTGTTTTACCTGACCACGTTTCCGACGCTGGTTTACCTGGCCGACTACATCGGCCAGCACGGCCACGCGCGGGTCCTGCTGGTGCTGGCGATCCTTTTTCTGTTGCGGGACCAGTGGGTCTCGTTCCTGCGTTCGCTGGGGGCGCTGCACCGCCTCAGCGCCAAGGCCAACTGGTCCGGCAAGGCCCGCACCATCATCTCCTTCCCCACGATCTGCGCCATCTACTATTACCTCCAGGCCCCGCGCTCCTGGCCGCTGCAACTGCCGCGCTGGCTTGTCCTGGGCCTGGAAGCCCTGAGCATGGGCATCAACCTCATCTCGATCGCGGTCTATACCGTTTACTTCTGGCCCGCCCTCAAGAGCGAACTGCGCCTGCCGGACAATGAGCAGGGTGACGGACAATAGAGTGCGGAGTGCGGAGTGCGGAGTGCGGAGTGGGGCGCTCGGACACGCCGGACGCGTCTGGCCCGTCCGACGCAGAGGGGAATGACGAATGACGAATGACGAATACGGAATACGGAGTGCGGTCCGGGCGGACGTCATGCCAACCCGGGCATACACCTTTGTTGACTATGCCACGCAGGCCTACATGGTCATAGTGGCGGCTCTGATCCTGCTCCTCCACAACCAGACCGTGCCGGCCTGGCCGTGGTTGCTGGGGGTGCACGCGGCGGGCCTGGCGGCGGTCCATTGGCTGGTGCAAACCGGCACGCGCGGCCGGCCAAACCCGGCGCTGGACTTTCTCCGGCACTTCTACCCGGTGCTGCTCTACATCTTTTTCTTTTGCGAAACGGGTTGGCTCAACCGCATGGTTTTCGCCGAGTACCTTGACCCGATGGTGGTCCGCTGGGACCAGGCGGTCTTCGGCTGCCAGCCCGGCCTGGTGTTCATGGAGCGGCTGCCATGGCTGGCCGTGAGCGAGGTGTTCTATGCGGCCTATTTCTCGTATTACCTGATGATCCTCGGCATGGGGGTCGCCCTGTTCCTGCGCAGCCGCCGGCAGTTCTTCCACTACATCTCGGTCCTCTCGTTCCTGTTCTACGTTTGTTACCTGATTTACATCTTCGTGCCGATCATCGGGCCGCGCCTGTTTTTTGGTCCCGTAGGGGGCTACACCCTCCCCCTGGAGGTCCGGCGGCTGGCCTCGGCGGCCCCTTATCCCGAGGCGGTGAAAGGCGGGATTTTCTTTCGGCTCATGGGCTGGATTTACCAGGTGTTCGAGGCGCCGGGGTCGTCCCTGCCCAGCAGCCATGTGGCCGTGGCCTGGTGTACCGTCTATTTCTCCTTCCGCTACCTGAAGAGGCTGCGCTACCCCCATTTCACGCTCGCCTGCCTGCTCACCCTCTCGACCCTCTACTGCCACTACCACTACGCGGTGGACGTGCTGGCGGGCCTGGTGACCTTCGCCCTGGTCGTGCCTCTGGGCAATTGGCTCTATTCCAGGGCTGAGGAAAAGGCTAAAGGCTAAAAGAAAGGCTAAAGGCTAAAGGCTAA
>CAVVMW010000001.1:0-853684 GCA_963749495.1 uncultured bacterium | reverse complement strand
GCTTGCCGCCCCAGAACCGGCGGTACAAATTGGTTCTGTATATCAACTTCGACGGCTTGCCGATGCCGGCCGAATACGGCCCGATCCTGAATCAGGCCGACCTGATCTTCACCAAGAGCGAGTTCTCGATGGAGGTTGCCGCGGGCTGTCTGCCGGAGGCGGCGCGCCACAAGCTCGGCTACCGCTACAGCCCCGCCGACCTTGATCGGTTTGCGCCGGCGCGGCCGGAGGTAAGGGCGGAGATGCGGCGGGACCTGTTCCCGCCTTGGGTGCCACAGAAGGCCTTTGTGCTCGGCTGGATCGGCCGCAACCAGTGGCGGAAGCAGGTCTGGGTCCTGTACAAAGTCCTGCACTACCTGCGCACGGGCCAATACCTCGTGTGTAGAAAGTGCGGTTGGGTGAGCGTCTTCGATTGGGATCCCGCGCGCCAAGCGCACTTGAATGGAACAGGACAAGTTCTGGAATCCCGGCCCGGCTACCGCTACGACGCCTGCGCACATTGCGGCTCCTCGGAAATAGCGCAGGCGGAGCCGCTGGCCGACCTATTCCTTTGGTTCCACATGCCCGAGGAGCCGGAAGAGGCCTGGCCGCTGCGATGCCTCGAGGAGCAGTTCGGCGTGCGGCGGGACCGCGACCTGTTCTACACGCCTGACCACGGGCTCAAGTCGGCCTTGGCGCCCGAGGACGTGCCCATGCTATACCGCATCTGGGATTGCTTGCTCTATCTTAGTGGCGGCGAAGGTTTTGGCTTGCCGGCTTGGGAGGCGATGTGCTCCGCCTTGCCCGTCGTCTATACCAACTATTCGGCGCACGGCGAGTTCCTGACTCGCGGCCAGGCGGGCCTGCCGGTGGGCGGCATCCTGCAACCGGAGATGAAGCAGTGTATCTGGCGCATGGTGGCGGACGTGCCACAGGCCATCGAAGCCGTCCGTCGGCTATACTTTGACCGCAAACTGGCGCAGCAACTTGGAGCAAACGGGCGCACGTTCGTCCAGCAGTTTTCGATCGAAACCCAGGTTGCGGCCTGGCATCGCACCTTCGCCCAACTGGCCCAGCCTCGTGGGCGTGGGGAGAACTCCGTAACCTCAGCGCTCGGAGAACCAGTACAACCAATTCACGAATCGGGCTCGCCCCTCTGACCATACCAAGCCCACAATATAAGTAGGCTCCGCAAAGGCCGGATCTGTCAACAAAGTTCTCAAAACACGTTGTAAACAAGTCAAGTTTGGCTGCGCTTGCACAAACGCAAAAATGGTCTGAGGCGAAGCCTCGTTAGGATTTCGTGTCCCTCCGCCACAAGCCCTTGGCCGGGGTGGGCGTCTGAGTTGGGCTTCAAACGCCATTGACGTTGGACGCCACGTGCGCGCGACCGTGCCGGCAACAGTCACGCGGACGGGGCGGCCGCGTTCCTGCGCACGCCGGTTACGAGATGCTCAGTTCGCGCTGGATGCCGAACTTCTCGATGCGTTTGCGCAGGGTGGCGCGCGTGATGCCCAACAGCTTGGCGGCGTGAACCTGGTTGCCCTGGGTTTCCTTGAGGGCCTGGATGACCAGTTCGCGTTCGACGGCGGGGATGACCTTGTGCCTGGGGTCGCGCCGCGCCCATTGAAACAACTGGCGCGCCAGCGCCGCGGTGTCGGCTGCCGCCGCCTCGAGGGCCGCCGGCGCCAGGGCGGCCCCGGCCGCCTCGGCGCTCCCCTGCCCGCCGATTTCCCCCGGCAAGTCATTGAGCAGGATGGCGTCGGCCTTGGCCACCACCAAGGCGCGGCGGATGGCGTTTTCCAACTCCCGCACGTTGCCGGGCCAGTGGTACTGTTCGAGGGCCTTGACGGCCCCCGGGGCGATGGACTTGGGCGCGGATTGCTGGCCGCGGGCCAGTTTCTCCAGGAAGTAATTGACCAGCAGCGGGATGTCCTGGCGCCGCTCGCGCAAGGGCGGGATGTGCAGGCGCACGACATTGAGCCGGTAGAAAAGGTCTTCGCGGAACTGGCGGGCGGCGACGGCCTGTTCCAGTGGTTTGTTGGTGGCCGCGATGATGCGCACGTCCACTTTGATGGGCTGGTTGCCCCCGACCCGCTCGAAGGTGCCCGACTGCAGCACGCGGAGGATCTTCGTCTGCGTGGCCGGCGTCATGTCCCCGATCTCATCCAGGAAGATCGTGCCGTGGTTGGATTGCTCGAACTTGCCGATGCGCTGCACGCTGGCGCCGGTGAAGGCGCCCCGCTCGTGGCCGAACAGTTCGCTCTCCAGGAGTTGCTCCGGGATGGCCGCGCAGTTGACCGCCAGGAACGGCTGCCGGCTGCGATGGCTGTGATGATAGATGGCCCGCGCCACCAATTCCTTGCCCGTGCCGCTCTCACCGGTGATCAGCGCCGTGGCGTCCGAGGCGGCCAGTTGGCCGATGAGTTTGAAGACCTGCTGCATCGCCTGGCTGCGCCCCACGATCCCCAGTTCGTAGTCCTCCTTCTCCAGCAGCGGCTGGTAGGACACCACCTGCCTCATGGCCCGCGCCGCCTGGAAGGCCTTGACAACGATCTCCTGGAGTTTGGGCACGTCGAAGGGCTTGAGCAGGTAATCGTAGGCCCCGAGTTTCATGGCCTCGATGGCGGTTTGCGTTGTCCCGTAGGCCGTCATCAAGATGACCAGCAGCTTGGAATCCATCTGCCGGATGCGCCGGAGCGTCTCCAGGCCGGTGATCCCTCCCATCCGGATGTCCATCAGCACCAGGTCCGGCTTGAACGTGGGGATGAGCCTCAGTCCCTCCTCCCCGCCCGAGGCGGTGGCCAGCTCGATCTCCGGCGAATCGAAGATCCGCCGGAACGAGTATTGCACGTCCTCTTCGTCGTCGATCAACAACAGTCTGTTCATTGAGCGTTTACCGCATTCTAAAGATAGCCGATCCGCGCCGCGGGGACAGTCAATTCTGCCCAAATCGGCGCTTGACTCTATGGCAGGGGTGTGGATAATCGGCTGGATGTGGGTCCCAGAGGCAGGCAGTGCGGCGGCAACGGAGCAGAACAAAGCAACCAGGCAGAAACGGCTAGTATGAAGATGAAACAACGCACTCTGGGGTTCACCCTCATCGAGTTGCTCGTGGTCATTGCGATTATCGCGATCCTGGCGAGCATGCTCCTTCCCGCGCTGGCGCGGAGCAAGGCCAAGGCCAAGGAGATCTCCTGCGTCAATAACCTCAAGGAGGTCGATCTCGGCCTCCGGCTCTGGACGGCGGACCAGGGCGACAAGTATCCCTGGCTCATCGATGTCGCCAAGGGCGGCAGCCTGGGCTCCGCGGACTGGACGGACCATTTCCGGTCGCTTTCCAACGAACTGCGCGCCGTGGAACTGCTGCGCTGCCCGGCGGACCTGATCAAGCGCAGCGCCACCAACTGGACGACCCTCAGCGGCGATGTCAACATCAGCTATTTCCTCGGCACCAACTCGCCCACCGAATCCAAGACCCAGGTCATTCTCCTGGGCGACCGCAATGTCCTGGGCGGCGGGGGTGGGCTGGACCCGCACTGGAACGTCTTTCTGGGCACCTCCATCGATGCGGCTTGGGACAAGGACGTGCACGTCATCAAGGGCAACCTGGGCATGGGTGACGGCAGCGCCCGCAAGAGCTTGACGCCGATGTTGCGCGAGCAGATTAGCAACGAACTGGCCACAACGGGCGTCACCAACGTGGTGTTCTCCAAACCCCGCGGCCCCATCTTCTAGTGCCCCAGGCCCCATCGCCGCGGCCCTTCCCGCCTCGTCTTTGGTCTCTTCATGCGCGATAGCAAAGCAGTCAATCTCGTCGCCGGTCTGGTTGCGGTGGGGGCCTGGACGGCGATGATCCTTGCGTTGCCCGGAGTGCTCGGGCCGCGCCTGGACTCCAGGCCCCACGAGGCAGCCGGGTGGATGATGGCCCGGCAGGCCCTGGGACTCCTCAAACCGGGGGGCAAGATCACGGTGATCACGCGGGACACCGCCGCCTTCAAAAACCCGGCCGTGGACATCCAACTGGCCAGTTTCAAGAGGACTTTGCGCCAGGCCCACACGACCATCGCCGCCGTTCGCGCCCTCCAAATCGACCCCCTCAAACCGGTCGAGGTGCCGCCCGGAGATTTCCTCGAACTCATCCGCCACACCCCCGGCGAGAGTGTCATCGTCTCGTTCATGGGCCCCCCGCTGCTCTCCGAGGCCCAGGCCCGGCAGTGTGGCGCCTCCAAGCCCGGCGTGGTGGCGTTCTGCTCCGGCAGTTTGCCCGACCAGGTTGACCTGCGCTGGCTCTTCGAGCGGGGCCTCCTTCAGGCCGCCGTCGTCACCCGCCCCAATCCCGCGGCCTCCCAACCCCGCGACCTCCAGGGGTGGTTTGACCGTTGCTTTGTCGCCGTCACCTCCGCCAGCGACCCCAACCTCGCCGCCCGCGGGGCGCCTGGCGGGGGCTCCCATGCCCCATGAAGACAGCCGGATTTCGCGCCTTTACGCTCACCGACCTGCTCGTGAGCGTCGCGGTCCTCAGCGTCCTGGGCACTGTCCTGGCGACGCGCCTGACGGCCGCGAAGGAGAAGTCACGACGGCTGGTGTGTAGCGCCAATCTCGAGCGCGTTGATCGCGCCGTGCTCAGCTTCTGCGCGGACAATAACCAGAAACTCCCCACCGGTCCGACTGACGACAACCGCCTCGCCCCTTGGTGGTTCTACAAGGAGCAGGTCAAACGCTATGCCGGCCTGAGCGGCGAATCTTCGCCCACCGATGCCGTGTTCGCCTGCCCCTCGGATCGCGGCTACTCGGATCCCGCGCCCTTCCATCTGGACCGCCGATTCGATTTCTCCAGCTACGTCTTCAATGGCGTCGTGCTGCCGGCAACCCCCGTGCCCAACATCGCCGGCCTGCCTCTCTCGGCCGTCAAACAACCCAAACGCACGCTCCTGGTCATGGAATGGACTGCCCACGCCCCCCTCTCCTGGCACAACAGCAAAACCGGAAAGGAAAACAGCCCCTTCTATTGCAACGCCCAGAGCGTGGTCGGCTTCGTCGACGGCCACGTGAACTTCTCCCGGATTTACTACGATGGTTGCAACGCCGCTTATACCCAAGACCCGATTGATGGTTATGACTACCAATACAGCCCGAACTAGAGCCTGTCCCAAAAGCTCTGATTCCGAACCTTTGTCGCAGCCTTTGTCGGCACCTTTGTCGAGAAACGGCCAATCCGACAAAGGTTTCGACAAGGGCTGCGACAAAGGTCACGCACTCGCGGGGTTTTTGGGGCAGGCCCCAACTAGAACTCCGTCCATCCGTAATCAGGGCCTGTTCCTGCTGGCGCTGCTCCTGGCGGCCTCAGTCTGCTGCCGGGCGGCCGGGCCGGTCCCGGGCCCATGGACCCCCATCTTTAAGGGCGTCGACCATGCCGTCGGCACCAATAACCCCAGCGTGCCCGGCAATTTCCCCGAGTTGCAGGTCGTCCACTGCATCCGGGTGGACTTGACCGACCCCGACATCCAGTTGTTCGCAACCCCGAGGGCCTCGAGCTGACGTCGCTGAGTCGCGCGAGACCCTCACCCGAAGCGTTCCCGACTTCCTCAAGATGTACGGCCTCCAGGTGGCGGCTGACTGCAATTTCTACGATGCCAACCCCGGGGGGGCCGATCCGACGAGCGAAAACCTGCCCTGCGAGGTCTTCGGCCTCCTGGTCTCCGGAGGGATAGTTGTTTCCGCTGCAGATTACCAGGACCGCTACGCCTCGCTCCTGTTCACGACGAATAATCTGCCCAGCTTCGCCATGAATAATCGTCCGCCCGGAACCAGCACCGCCGGCATCTATACGGCCATTACCGGTTTCTACCCGCTTGTCACCAACGGTGGGGCCATAAGCGATGCGGTGCTGGCCGCCGGTTGGCCGGACAGCTTCATCCACGGACTGCAGCCCCGCACCGCCTATGGCGTTTCCCAGGATAATCGCTACCTCTACATGATGACCATCGATGGCAGGCAGGGTGGTTACAGCGATGGCGCCTACGATCATGAGACTGCCTACTGGATCCTCCAGTTCGGCGCCTGGAACGCCATCAACATGGACGGCGGCGGCTCGACCGCGCTCTACAAGGCCGGCTCGACCGGCAATCCGGTCGCCGTCAACCATTCCAGTTACGTGCCCGCCTACGGACGTGAGCGGTACATCGGCGCCCACTTCGGCGTGCGAGCCAAACCGCTGCCCGGTTTCTTCAACGACATCAACGTCGTGCCAAGCGACACTACAGCCAGCATCACCTGGACGACCCTCTCGCCCTCCACAACCCAGGTCACCTACGGACTCACGACCCAATTCACCTGGACCACCCCGCTGGACGCCACCATGACCACCAACCATGCCGTCGTGCTGACCAACCTGACCCCTGCCACCGGCTACTACTTCGCCGCTCTCTCGACAGCCGGCACCAGCCAATACGTCTCCCCGGACCTCTTCTTCGTCACCACGAACTATGTCACTACGAACCTTCTCTTCGATCTGACCAACATCTGGACCTATGCCACCGAGGACCTCGACGGCATCCCCTGGACCACACCGGGGTACGACGATTCGGGCTGGGACGGCTCCGGGCCTGGGGTCCTTTGGGTGGACAACAGGGGCCCCAACCCGTTCGGGACCATCCCCGTGGCGTTACTGACCCAGATGCCTTTGGACCCGACCACCGGCTACCCCTACATCACGTATTACCTCCGGACTCATTTCAGCATCCCAACCAACGCCTCGCCCTTCTCGCTCCTGATCGAGGATTGGGTCGATGACGGCGCTGTCTTCTACCTGAACGGGACTGAAATCTACCGCCTGCGCATGCCCCCTGCCCCGACGCAGATCCTCAACGGCATGACCTCCACCGGCTATCCGTGCAGTGGCGATGCCACATGCCCCGATGATTGGTCCATCTCCGGCCCGCTCATGACCAACCTGGTGGCCGGCGACAATGTCCTGGCCGTGGAGGTCCATAACTATAACGTCCGCAGCCCTGACATCACCTTCGGCATGAGCCTGGCGACTACGTTCAAGTACAGCCTCAATACCCAGCTCAACGTGGTCTCGACCAACGGCGCCATCATTCTCAGTTGGGACGGGGCCGGCTTCACGCTTCAACAGGCCGCTACCCCCAGCGGTCCCTGGGCGGACGTGCCTGGCTCGGTCCCCACCAGCAGCCCGTTTCTTGCCCCCACGACCAACTCCGCCGGCTTCTTCCGCCTTCGATAATAGCCCGATGAAACGAGTGTCCGTAACTGTTCGGGTGTGGGGCAGACCTCTGGTCTGCCAGTCCCCGGAGCCTCCGGCTCCGGGGATCGTGCCGGGAGCCAGATTCGGGGCCAGAGGCCCCTCTCACTGGCAGACCGGAGGTCTGCCCCACGTTTCCACGTCTAAACTATTACGTTTGTTCAAAGCGGTTGTCCTCTTGGCCGCGGCTTGCAGCCCCGCGTTCTGCGCAATGGCCCAGTCCATCACGGTCCGCAGCTCCGATTCACTGCTGGGCCTGGGCCGGCAATGGGCGCAGACCTATACGGCCCGGCATCCGGAGGTCAACATCCAGGTGGACGGCGGCAGCGTGGTTGCCGCCTTCACCGCCCTCCAGCAGCAGAAGGCCGGCCTGGTGGCCGTTTCCCGCCTCATGCGCTACCAGGAGATCGAGGCCTGCGAACACACCCTGGGCCGGCGCCCCGCCGAATTCAAGGTCGGCGTCAACGGCCTGGCCGTTTATGTCAACGCGCTCAACCCGGTCCAGGTGCTCACTTATGATGAATTGGCCGCTGTGTTCACGGGCAAGCGCGTCAATTGGAAGGACCTGGGCGGCCAGAACGCCCCCATCACCCTCTACGGGCAGCAGACCAATTCGGCCACCGGCGAGTTGTTCGTCGAGGAGGTCCTCGATGGAAAGGGCCCTGCTCCCAGCCTCCGCGTACTGGACGGCCCCGCACTGCTCAAGGCCATTGCCGCCGACAGGAACGGCATCGGCTTTGGGCCTCTGGCCTCCGCCCAGGGCGTTCGCGCCCTCGGCATCAAGCGGGCCTTCTCCTCGACGCCGGTCGAACCGAGCGACCAAACCATCAGTGACCGGCTCTATCCCATCTCCCGGTATCTTTACGCTTACCTCGACCCGGCTGCGAACCAGGGCGCGCTCAAGGCCTACGTGGACTGGATTCGGAGCGAAGAGGGACAGCATCTGGCCAAGGCCGCCGGCTTCTTCCCTCTGCCTCCCAAATCGCGCTCCGGCCCGTAGGCAGGGTCTTATGTCCCTTTTGTCCTTTGTAGGAAGCCACGGAATACACGGAATACACGGAAAACTACGGGTGGGCGTTTCCCTTTCCGTGTGTTCCGTGTGCTCCATGGTTTCCTCTTTCGAGTCTTTGTCGCAACCTTTGTCGCAGCCTTTGTTAACTAATGGCCAATCCGACAAAGGCTTCGACCAAGATTTCGACAAAGGTCTCAGAATTCGCGATTTCTGGGACAAGCTCTACACTACGAATAATGGCGGCCTCCCCAACACCTGGGGGTCAACCCAGGGCCGCCTCGTCCCGGCGCGCTACGGCATCTCCCCGGGCGTCCTGGACGACCCCGCCTCGCGCCAGGCAATCATCGAGGGCCTTCAATCGCTCCCTCGCCTGTCCATCATCGCCGAGCCGGCCAGCCTCTTCTCCCCCGAGACTGGCCTCTATGCACACCCTGCCGAGCGAGGCGGGGCTTGGGAACGTCCCGCCTCCATCGAGTGGATTGGCCCTGGGAATCGCGCGGGGTTCAGCGCCCAGTGCGGCCTGCGCATCCACGGCGGCTCCAGCCGCCTGCCCCGGGAGTCGCCCAAACACTCCTTCCGCCTCACCTTCAAGCCCCGGTTTGGCCAGGCCCGGTTGCGTTTTCCACTCTTCGGTCCCGGCGACCCCGTCGAGTTCGACTCGCTCATCCTCCGGGCCGGCCACAACGATTCCTGGCTTCACCCCGACGGCCAGGCGCGGCGCCGCGCCGTGTACCTGCGCGACGAATGGGTGCGCGCCAGCCTCCGGGTCATGGGCTACCCGAGCGTCCGCGGCTGTTTTGTCCATCTCTATCTGAACGGCCTTTACTGGGGCGTTTACAATGTCTGCGAACGGCCCGGGCCTGCCTCGCTGGCGTCTCTCCCGCCTGGACCGCTGCCGGAGTTCGATGCCAGAAAGGCCGGCAAAATCGAGTCCGGCGACACCGCCGCCTGGGACCAACTCATGGACCTTGCCAACGCGGGCCTGGGCGAAAGCTCCCGTTACCAGGCCATCTGCCGGCTCCTGGACGTGCAGGAGTTGGCCGACTATCTCATCCTCAATTTCTACGCCGGCAATTCTGATTGGGACCGCTCCGCCAATTGGTATGCCCTGCGCCCTCGCACCCCCGGCGGCAAGTTCCGGTTCTTCGTCTGGGATGCCGAGTGTACGCTGGGCGACCCGGAGGCCTGCACCCTCGATCGCGATGACGACCAGAGCCCCCTGCGCCTGTTCCAAAAGCTCTCCGAGAACCCCCAATTCCGCGTCTTGTTTGGGGACCGGGCCCGGCGGCTCCTCCTGAACGATGGCCCATTGGCGCCGGGCCCCGCGCGCCGGCGGTTCAGCGCGCTGGCCCAGGGCCTGGAAAAGGCCATGGCCGCCGAATCCGCCCGCTGGGGCGACTACCGCCAGACCGTGGACCCTTACAAGAGCGGCCCTTTCGAGACCTACAGCGTCAAGGAGCACTGGGGGCCCGAAGTCCAGCGTCTCCTGGCCGGCTACTTTGACCGCCGCCCCGGCATCCTCCTCGACCAGTTCCGCCAGCGCGGCCTGGTTCCGTAGTTCAGGATTCAGGGTTCAGGGTTCAGGGTTCACGTTTGTGAGGCCTCAGTGAAGGCGGGAGCGCCAAGGGGCAGACCCCTCACCCCGACCCTCTCCCCTTCCGAAGGGGAGAGGGAGAAGCGTCGGCAGTCTCTGGGAGTTCTGGGCGTCTCGGCTTCCTCAAGGCGCTACCGAGAATCCTCCCTCTCCCCTTCGGAAGGGGAGAGGGTCGGGGTGAGGGGTCTGCCGCGGACTCCGTCTCCGCCTTCTCTGACGGGTTACTCACGTTTCACGCTTCACGTTTCACGTTTCACGTTTCACCTTCCATTCCCGAAAAACGAAACCCGCTTTCCTACGGCCCCCGATTCTGCGCCTCGAACGTGTATCGCCCTGAATCCACCCGGAGCACTGCGGCGCCGTCCTTGAAACCGAGCGGGGTCACGCCTTGGGCGCGGGCGAGGTCGTGCCCGCTTTCAGTGATGGCCCGGGGCTCGGTGGCTGGCACCAGGACGG
This sequence comes from uncultured bacterium, assembly GCA_963749495.1. Taxonomy (GTDB): domain Bacteria; phylum Verrucomicrobiota; class Verrucomicrobiia; order Limisphaerales; family UBA8199; genus CAVQND01. Next base: position 843,376 of record CAVVMW010000001.1, on the reverse strand, counting down.
TTGCCGCCGTATTGGGCGGGACGGTGATTTGGAGAGTGAGCCGGCCGTCCTTCAACCGCCATTGGATGGCAATCCGGCCCCGGATGGAGTCGTAGGCCGCGTTGACCCAGTCCAGGCCCTCGCGGGGCCGGGCGCTCAAAGTGAAATGAGCATAACCGGGCGCCGCCTCGTCAGGGTTGATGCCCGCCACCTCGCGCCAGATCCATTCCCCGACGGCCCCCAAGGCCCAATGGTTGAAGGAGTTCATTCCCGGGTCTTGAAAACCGCGGCCCCGGACAAAGCCATCCCAGCGTTCCCAGATGGTAGTGGCGCCGTTTTCGAGCATCATTCCCCAGGAAGGGAAATCGCGGAGGTTGAGCAGGCGCCAGGCCCGGTCCTGGCCGTCCCAGCGGCTCAGCTCGAGCATGAGACGGTGGCTGGTCTGGATGCCGGTCGAGAGATGGCCTTGGTAGGGCGCCAGCGCCTCGACCATCCGTTGCGCGGCGCGAGGGCGCACATCTTCGGGCAGAAGGTCGAAATGCAATGCCAGGGCGTAGCCCGCCTGGGTGTTGCCGGTGATATGGCCGTCGGCCGAGACGAACCGTGCATTGAAGGCTGCGGCAATCTGGTGGAAGAGGCGGTCATAATCCTGGGCCTCCTGTGCGCGGCCCAGGGCGCGCGCCATTTTGGCCACGATTTGGGTCGAGTGCGCGAAGAAGGCGGTGGCGAAGACCTCGTTGGGCACGGCCCCGCCCTTGCGCGGCCAGTCCTTGTAAATCAGTGTGTCCCCGTTGAGCCAGTCGTTATAGTCGTTGTTTCGGCCCTTGGACCAGATCAGGTCCGGGTTGAGCCGGTGGATGTAATTGACCCAGCGGCGGGCTGAGTCGAGATGCTCGGCGAGCAGGCGGCTGTCGGCGTAGTTCTGGTAAATGCGCCAGGGCACAACCGTGCCCGGCATCGCCCCAGGCCGGGGTGCCGGAGAACTGCGCGTTGGGGTCGCCGGGGTGCGGCGCGAAATCCGGGAAGCGGCCGTCCTGGGCCTGGCCGTCGCGAATGTCACGCACCCATTTGCTGAAGAACGCGGCCAGGTCCATGTTGAAGATGGCGGTTTGAGAAAAGGCCTGGATGTCGCCCATCCAGCCGAAGCGCTCGTTGCGCTGCGGGCAATCGGTGGGCGTGCTCATGAGGTTGGCCCGCTGGGTCCAGAAGATGTTGCGCATGAGCCGGTTGACCGTCTCGCTGGAGCACTCGAAATGCCCGCTCGCCGGCGCCGAGGAGCAGAAGACCTGGCCTCGGATCGAGTCCGGGGCGGGGGGCCTGGCAAGCCCCGCCAGCTCGATATAGCGAAAACCGTGGTAGGTAAAGTGAGGTTCGATGGTCTGGGCGCCGTCGCTGCCAAAGGTGTAGCGATCCACCTGCGGCGCCCCGCGCAAATTCGCCGTGTAAAGCGTGCCGTCCTCCTGCAGCATCTCCCCGTGCCGCACCGTCACGGTCTGTCCGGCCGCGCCGCGCAGGCTCATCCGGCACCAGCCCGCCATGTTCTGGCCGAAATCCGCGATATAAAGACCCGGTTTGGGTTCCGTGATCTTCACCGGCGCCAGTTGCTCGACGATGCGAATGGGCTCGTTGCGCTGCCAGACGAGCCGGGCGGGACCCAGCTCGAACGCGGCGGCCCGCAGCCACGCCGAATCGTCGAATCCCGGCGCATCCCAGCCCGGCATCTCGCGCCGGGCGTCATAGACCTCCCCGTCATAGAGCCCGGCCGAGCGGATGGGGCCTTCGAGGGTGGCGCGCCAGGACGAATCGGACACCACCGTTTGGACCGTGCCGTCGGCCAATTCGACCTCCACTTGTGCCAGGAAACGAGGAACCGATCCATAAGCCCTCGCCCCAAACGCCATGAGACGGCCCGCGTACCAGCCTTCGCCAACCAACGCGCCGATGGCGTTGTCGCCCGCGCGCAGCAGCGGCGTCACATCGCAGGTCTGGTACTGGATCGTCTTGCGGTAGTCTGTCCACTCGGGGGCCAGGAGTTGGTCGCCCACGCGCCGGCCATTGATGCGCAATTCGTACAGCCCCAAGCCGGTCACATATACGGTCGCGCGCTTCACCGGTTGGGCGAGGTGAAATTGCCGGCGGAACATCGTCGCGGGCAGGGCAGCCGGCGCCGCCCCCGGCGGCACTGGATCAAGGATTCCGTCCACAGCAATCCACTTTGCCTGCCAATCGGACGGGGAGAGCAGCCCCATGATCCAGGAGCCGCCGGGGCTCCAGGCCGAGGCCCGGCCCGCCTCGTCCCAAACGCGCACCTTCCAGAACGCCCGAGCCCGCGAAGTCAGCGGCCTGCCCGCATAGACCACGTGGATCGTCTGGTTTGTCATCACCCGGCCTGAGTCCCACAAATCACCCCGGTCGCGGGCCAGAACCTCGGGCGAACTGGCCGCCAACACCTGGAATGCGGTCTGCCTGGCGCCGCGCGCCTCCGATTCCAGGACCCAGCTCAACCGCGGCTGGGCTACGTCAATCCCCACCGGGTCCAGGCGGTACTCGCAACGCAGGCCGCCAACCGACATCCCCCGGACGCGGGGTTCAATGAGTCCGGCAACGAGGCAAAAGGCGAACAGAAATCGGGATGTCAAGGCGCTCATGGCCTCACAGATCAAGCCAAAGAGCGCAGGCGGTCAAGCCGAACCGAACTTAGTGGCGGTTGCAGAATTAACCGCAAAGAACGCAAAGATCGCAGAGAAACGTCTTCATTCCAGGCTCTTTGTGTTCTCTGCGATCTTTGCGGTTAATTTCGCCACTGCCTCTCAGGAGGCAGCAGGCTGGGCTGCGGGCTGCGGGGCTGGGGCCGGGGCGGGTTCGGCGGCCGGGGCGGCGGCGGGCTTGGGTTGGAGGAGCCGCACCGCCAGGCGGGACTTCTTGCGATTGGCGGTGGCCCGATGAACGGCCCCCGCCTTGGCTGCCTTGTCGAACGCGGAGGAGATGCCGCGGAAGGCCTCGGCGGCTTCTTCCTGCTTGCCGGCGCTGAGCAGTTCCAGGTAGCTCCTCTCGAGCGTGTGGAGGCGCGACTTGGCGCTGCGGTTGCGCAGGTGTTTGCGGGCGCTGTTGCGCATGCGGCGTTCGGCTGACTTCGTATTCGGCATAAATCAATCGGTTGTCTGTGATTCCAGAGCGCGCACCTTACCGCAATGCCTGTCGTTGTCAACGCCGAACCCGGTCAAAAATCGATCGAGAAGATCTTGATCATCGGTCCGGTGCCGCTAAAGGAGAAGTTCACCACGTTGTCCTGGCCCGACCCGTAGCTGGCCGGAGCGGCGGGGTTGATGAGCTGGAGCGGGTTCTTGGCCTTGATGGCCTGGACGATGACGCCGCTGTAGGTCAGCTTGCCGGCCGTCAATTCGTTGGGTTTTGCCGGCCTGAACCAGGGCAGGGCCGGCGCGGCGACGCCGGGCTTCTGGGCCTGGAGCGACGATTGGGCCGCGCGCGCCGACGGGGCGTTGGTGCGGCCGGGGTCGGTCTTTTCAGTCCGGGCCTTGGCATGACCGGCGGTGATCTTCGCGGGCGGCGTGTTGGTCGCTGCAGGCTGGGCGCCGGCCGCCCCCACACCGAGAATAATGGCAAAGAGAACAGACCACTTCTTCATTGACTTCCTTTCTTGTCAAATGCCGCCTCAATGTAAGCCCCTCCCCCCGGCATGTTCAAGCCCGATCTGCGGTTCCACTACGGTCTGGCGGGGACGAAGGAGATGCCGAAGTTATTGCGGATGAAGGATTGGGCCGTGGCGGCGGAGCTATGGGTGGCGTCCATGTAACCGCTGATGGCGCCGGTGAGGTAGGCGGCGGAAGCGGAAGTGCCGATGACCGTCCAGGGCTGGTTGTTGAAGTAGATGATGCTGGTGCCTGGGGCGGCGAAGGAGATCCAGGGTCCGCGGTTGGCGTAGGAGGGGAGTTGGCCGTTGTCCACGGCGGTGACGGAATCCACTTCGGAGTAGGCCGCCGGGAAGAAGGGAGCCGAGCTGCCGGAGTTGCCGGCGGCGCCGACGAACAGGATGTTGTTTGCCTTGGCCTGCTGGATGACACTGTGAAGCAGGTCGCTGTCTTCCGGGCTGCCGAGGCTCAGGTTGATGATTCGCGCGCCGCCGTTGACCGCCTGGACGATGCCATCGGCGATGGCGAAAGTGGAGCTCGTGGGATTGGGGCCATAAACGTCCACGGGCAGGATTTGTATCGAAGTGCTGCCTTTGGTGTAGTCCTGGATGCTGCGCAGCATGGTCTCGGCCATCGTGGTGCCGTGCAACGGCTCGTTCGGGTCGGGGTTGGGCGTGCCGGCGACGGAGACCTGCTTGAGGAGGAAAGGGTCCAGGTCTTTGCCGAGGGACTGGACGGCGGTATCGACCAGGCCGACGATGATGCGGCCGTTGTCCGGGGGCGGTTTGAGATCGAGGTGCGGGGGCGGAGGCGGGCCGCCGAAGCCGACAGGGTTTGGCGACGGTGGACTGTCAACGGAGTAGTTGTTCTGGATCGAGGCGATCTCCGGGTTGGCGGCCAGTTGCTGGCGCGCGGCATTGGCTGCGCCGGCGTCCTCGAACTGGAGGAGGTAGGCGTCCAGAGCGCCGATGTGTCCGATGACCTTGCCGCCCACCAAGCGCGCCACGTCCTCGATCTTGGCCCCCGGCTTGAGGCGAACGACCAGTTCGTCGGGGATGATGCGGGCTGCGGGCGGGACCAACTGGGTGGCCTGTTGCGCGGTGGTCCGGAACACCAGCAGCCGGGAGCTGTGGTTGGTCTGGGGCACCAGCGCGAAGTTGAGGTCGCCCAGGAGCAGGCGCAAGGCCTCGCCGGGTTGCAGGCGCTGGAACTTGGCCGAGACCGGGCGCTGCACGCCAGGCTCGACAAAGACCTGCCAGCCGGTGGCCGAGGCGATCCGCTCCAGCACCTGGCGGAGGTCGCCCGACTTGATGTCGGCGCTGACCCGGTTTTGGGTGGCCTCCCAACGGAGCGCATCGGCTCCGAAACCGGAGAGACAACCGAAGAAAATCAGCGCGCAGAGCTTGACAGAGAGTGCATTCATTGCGAGGTCCGAACTCGATAGAACTGTCGAGGCCCGGTGCCGTTGGTGTCGGTCCACAGGCCGGTGGCATTGGCTGGGGTCAGGGTGGCGTTGAGTTGGAAGCCGCCGGTCAGAGCGGGCGCGCTCAGGATGTCATAGCTCCGGCCGGCGACGGCAGGCCAGGCCAGGCTGACCGGGAGCCGCCGGGCAATCGAGACCGGGAAAGGCGCGTCGGGGCCGGCCAGGCGAATCCACCGGGTCTCGGTGCGGTACTGGCTGCCATTGGCGGCGTTGACCACCGCATAGAACGGGTGCAGGCCCACGTCCAGGTTCGTGCCGGAGATCGAGAAGCTGGCGCTGGCCTGGCCCGAAACACTTCCGAGCGAGCCGCCGGTGCTGAACAACTCGATGCGGGCCACGCTGCCCCCGCTCGCCGCCACCGAAAACGAGAGCACCGCTTCCACCGCGACATTGGTCGAGTCCAACGGCGTCGTGAAGACGGCCGAGAACGGGCCGTTGCGGATCTGGACGTTCCGCGAGACGGGCCGCTGGGTGCGGACGTTGCTGCCGTCGTAAGCCACAGCGGTCAGCTCATGGAAACCGTCAGCCAGCACGGTGGTGTCCAGGGCGAAGGTCAAGGGCAGACTGTAGGCCCCCGCCATGACATACAAGTGGGCGCGCGGCTGGAGGTCCGCCAGATTGGGGTCGAGCCTGAGGAGGCTCGAGGGAGTGAAGCTGAAGCTGGCGGAGCCGGAGAGCTGGGCCTGGAGCTGCGCAGCCTGCCAGCCCGCAGAACCGGCCCGCAGGTTGAACTGCGGCGGATTGACGGTATCGCCCCAATAAAGATCCTGCGCCACCGCCCCATCGCTGCCGGCCAAGTCGGGACTGGCGTTGATGAGGTTGACCAGGTTCGTGAGCATGGCCGGGAGCGTGTCGCTGCCCGTCGTGTTCGTGACCGCCACCGAGACCACGCCACCGTTGGTCTTGGTGACGCTCAACTGGAGGTAATCGCCGGGGCTGGGCGTCCCGGTGACCTCGTAAAGCCGAATCCCGTAAGCGATCGAATCGAGAAAACCGGCGGCATCGGCAGTGATAAAGGTGGTGAGGGCAGGCGCGTTTCCGGCAGAGTTGCTGACCGACAGCCCGAGCTGGGAGCCCAGCTTGGAAAGGTCGGTAGAGTGCAACTCGATGCGGTCGCCGACGGGATATGCGGCGACCCCGGTCGAACTGGAGTTGTCGTTGAGGAGGCGGCTCAGGCCGGAGGCGATCGAGTTGAGCGTGGCGTTGGCGGGGACGGTATAGCTCATGGCCAGTCCATTGAGCAAGACGCCCAAGAGGTTGCCTGGCAAGGGGGGAACGTTGGTGAGGGTCCGCAGGAACGTGCCGTCCAAAAACAGGTCCACTTGCCGGACAGGCGGACCGGAGGCGGGGGCGTCGAACTGGAGGGCCAGATTGGTGACGCCGCTCAGAAGGGCGTTGTCGGCAAGGCCGGCCCAGTCCCCATCAACCGGTTGGGCGAACGGGGCGGCCAGCGGTTCGCCCACAATCAGCCCCTGGTAGGGATTGGTCAGGCCCTGGTAATAGGCCTCGGCCATGCTAAAGCCACGCCCCTGGTAAAAGTAATCCATCGGGGAGGGGAATTTCTCGGGGTAATTGCACGGCTCGTCCACGGTGCCGTAGGTGGCGGTCGCGCCCGCTATCAGGAATGCCAAGATGTCAAGCTGGTCGGTCATCCAGGGCAGGATCAGCCCTCCCCATGAGGTCAGGTTGTCCGCGATGCCGCCCGGGGCAAAGGAGACGCCCAGGAGGCTGTAACCCTGGCTGCCGGTTTGCGCGCCCAGGATGTAACCGTACTCCCAGAGAGAGGAGTCATTGTTCTGCTGCACCGAGACCTCGCCCTGGAGCCGCGTGTTGAAGATGGCGTTATCGAAAGAAGCGTAACGGACATTGCGGAAGGGGTCCACACTGTGCTGGAGATACACCGTCTGTGTGGGGAATGTGCCGTCGCTCAGGACGCCCTGGTTGATGGTCAGTTTGGCCAGCGCCAGGTTGGTCGAGGTAATCATCGTCGTGAGATACGAGTTGCTCGACAGGGTGATAGGGGGCGTGGCGCGGAAGACGCTCTCGCTGCCGGCATAGAGGTTGGTCGAGCCGGGCGCCATCGAGCAGCCAAAATCGGGGGGATTATAGGCCTGGCCGGGCTTGAACCCATAAAAAAGGGCGGACGTAGTGCTGTTGGCCGTCAGGCTGCCCGAGAGGACCCGGTAGGGGATGTCCATGGACAAGACCACGTAGTTGATCTGGTTTGTCAACCGCTGGGCGGCGAGCATGGCCTGCAGCGGGTTGACCAGGAACGTAGTGAAATCCGAGAGGCTCCAGTCGGTGTTCGGGCCGCTCCACTGGATGCGCAGGACGTTCTGCGGCGGGACATGCCGGCGCTCACAGTAGTAGTTGCCCAGTTGCACCGAATTGCGGCTCTCCTGGTTGACTACCACCACCACGTTCAAACCACTCCCCCCGCCCCAGGCCCGCAGCCCCACGCCGCAAAACGCCAAACACACGCTGAGGCTGCGGCAAAGAACCCTGTTTTTCTCGTTCATTCAGTTGCGACAACGCAAGCCAGGACAGCCCGGGACCTGGCTTGTCTTGCACCAAACAAACACAAGGGCGCGACCTTCAGGTGACGCCTGCACCTGGCTCAATTGTCCAACACCGAGCTTAGCCTTTAGTTGCCCGATTGCAAGCGCGGATGGGGCAGGGGTGCGATGAAAACCGTCGGCCAGCCCACGGCGCCTTTTTGCCCCGAAGGGGCTTCCGGCAATAGCCCGGCGTTTCAACGCCGGGTGAGCGGACCCAAGGAGCAGGTCCGTCCCGAAGGGACGGTTGAAAGCATGGAGTGTTCTCAGTCGTCCCTTCGGGACGAGGTCCGTTTTGTAGCCTCCCCGGCGTTGAAACGCCGGGCTATTGTCAGATGTCCCTCCGGGACAAAACCCCCGAGCCGCATGCCCGACGCTTTTAACCGCACCCCACCGGGCACGATCACCGCGCATCTGCCTTGTGTCACCCCAGTCCAAACTCTTTCCTGTTTTGGTCGCAGGAGACCAGGACGGGGCGGTCGGGGAGGCTGGCCTTGAGCAGGGCCTGTTCGTCGGCGCCCTGGGTCAGGGGCAGGGCAACCTGGCCGCCTTGGGCGGCGCTGCGCTGCATCGCCAGCATGATCTCCGCGCCCAGGCAGGCCCGGTCGAAATTGCACGGATGGACCTTCGCGGGGTCATCGAGCCAATCGGCCATGTCCTGGATGTAGGGCGGCATGTCCAGGTCGTAGTTCATCGCCCCCGGGCCGCTCTGGCAGCCGCCGGAGCGGGTGACGGCGCGCCAGCCGCCGTTGGTGAGGACCTCGGCGAAGCCTTCGGTGCCCTGGGCGCCGATGCGGTTTTTGCCCCACCACTTGGCGACCTCGGGCTGGTCGGGCGCGCCGGCCCCGCATTCATAAATGCCGCGCACCCCGTTGGCGAACTGGACGAACCCGCCGATGTAATCGGGCGAAGGATGGTTGTCGGCCAGCTTGGCCCGGCCTGCCGCCTGGGCCATGACCCACGTGGCGGGCGCGTAGTTGTTGAACCAGCAGGTATAGTCGAGAAGGTGCGAGAGCATATGGGTCATCCAGCCGGTGGCGCTCCCGTAGAGGGTGTGTACGCGGCCCAGCGCGCCGCCGGCGATGATCTCCCGCACCTTCCGATAGTGGACCCCGTAGCGATGCTGGTGGCTCACCACCGCCTTGGTCCCCGAGTTGCGGACCAGGTCGCGGATGCCCAGCAACTCCGCGCTGGTCAGGGCCACCGGTTTCTCGAAGGCCAGCAGCCTGGCGCCCGACTCGATGCCAATCCGGATCATCGGCGTGCGCAGGCCCGGCAGCGTGGTGAAGCAAAACACGTCCGGCCTCACCGCCTTGGCCAGCGCGGCCGCGTCCGACCCCTTCTGCGGATTGCCCAGCTTGGCCGCCGCGGCATCCAGCCGCGCCGCGTTGATGTCGCAGATGCCGGCGACCTGGAACTTGGGGTTCGCATTGAAGGCCAGGGCATGGTGCATGCCGCGCTTGCCCATGCCGACTACCACAACGGAGTATTTGCTCATAAAAGGAGGGAGGGTCGAGGGTCGAGGGTCGAGCGAAGTGATGGGGTGCGGTGGGTCCCTTTGGTCGCTTTGGTCGCTTTGGTCCCTTTCTTTTTGCGCCGGAGGTGGCGGCACTCGGTCATGGTGCGCTTCCGTGTTGATCGGGAATGCGGGGGCAGAATCGCCAAGGGGCAGGGTCCCAATTTGAAATTACCTCTTAAGGATGGCGACGACGACGCCAACAAGGATCGCTAGAATTCCAGGAATGATGAACTTGTTCTGGACTGATGCAAGCTGGCTAACGTTTTGGGACATTGTACGCATGTCTTTCGCCAATTCGCTCAAACTGGTGGTTTCAAGGCTGCGCAAGAACTGCCTATCTACTTCCGGAATCTTGCCTTGAATCAAATCTTCATTTCGCGGGGCAGGTTTTGTCGCATTGTGCGCTAATTTGTGGAGTTCGATCATGCAGATGTCGTCATCATAGTCGAGCGTGATCTTGCGTGGCGAAGCATTGTAAAGGCCAAAGCGCAGATACCCCTCAAAGCCCGGGTCAACCTGCATTCCGTGCAAAAGGATAAGCCCCATACGAGCCAGCGAACTGCGCATTCCAATCTCAGCGCACATGTCCATCGGGAATTTCACCGATTCTTTTGTGAGCACTAAAGCGAAATCGCCAGCCTGTAAACTAAGGCTGTGCGTTCGGTCTGGGCCGAGCAGCAGTTTTTCGTCCCGATTGCTGACGAGCGCCTCCCGGCCCAAGCTTAGGTCGTAACTCGCCCCCTTGAGCTTTTTTGGATCAAATGGCGTGATGAATAACTGGTGGTTATCAATGGCCTTTTGGATTTCTGAATCGGTCATTAACATAACGGTCCATTTGCCAGCAGCTTATTGATTCGGTTTACACTTGTCAATTTTTGTTTCCTTAACGATTTGCCGCCACCCTGCGCACCATCACTGGGTTTGTTCACTTCTGCGCCTTGTCCCACTCCAGGGCCTTCGCGACCACGTTATTGACTTGCAGCGGTCTCATCACCGGACTCGGGGCAAGGGCGCCCACTGGAGGAGCTTGGCGACGACGTAATCGACTTCCTCCTCGGTCAGTTCGGGGAACATCGGCAAGGAGATGCACGTGGCGGCGTTGCGCTCGGCGTTGGCGAGGGAGCCGGCGATGCGGGCGCCCTTGCCCCACGGGTAGCCGGCCTGCTGGTGGATGGGGATTGAGTAGTGTGTCTTGGCGTCAATCGAGTCTGTCGTTGAGGAACTTGAGCAGGGGGTCCCTCTGGGCAGGCTCTTTGGTCTCGATGATGTAGAGGTGGAAGACGTGGCGGTAGCCAGGCCGCTCGGAAGGCAGCGTGAGATGATTGCGCGCGCCCTGGAGCCCGGCCGTGTAACGGGCGGCCCACTTGCCGCGCAGGTCGTTCCAGGCATCGATGTGCTTGAGCTTGGCACTGAGGATGCCCGCGTGGAGGTTGTCGAGGCGGCTGTTGAAGCCGTAGCTGTGCACGTTTCGGGCGTTGGAGCCGTGGTTGCGCAGCTTGCGCACGGTCGCATCGATCTGCTCGTTGTTGGTCACCAGGGCGCCGCCGTCGCCAAAGGTGCCGAGGTTCTTCTGAATGATGAAGCTGATGGTGGCGGCGTCGCTCAGTTGGGCAATCTTGAAGCCGTCGCCGTGCGCGCCGATCCCCTGGGCGTTGTCTTCGATCACACGCAGGTTGTGCTTGTCGGCGATCTTGCGGATGGCCTTCATGTCGGCGCATTGGCCGTAGAGGTGAACGGGGAGGATGGCCTTGGTCCTGGGCGTGATGGCGGCCTCGATCCGGGCCGGATCGATGCACCGGGTCACCGGGTCGCAGTCCACGAACACCGCCGTCGCCCCGGCAATCCAGACGGCCTCGGCTGTCGCAAAAAAAGTGTTCGGATGCGTGATGACCTCATCCCCGGCCCGATCCCCAGCGCCATCAACGCCAGCCAGATGGCGTCGGTGCCGTTGCCCACCCCAACGGCGTGCTTCGTGCCATGATAGGCCGCCAGTTCCCCTTCGAACTGCTTGAGCATCGGCCCCATCACGTATTGGCCGCTCTCCAGGACCGCTTGGATGTTCCGATCAATTTCCGCCTTGATGTTGTGATATTGACGAACGTGTCCGTAGAATTCAACTTTCATGGCCGGCCAACCTACCTCAGCGGCGATGAGACACAAGACTTTTCCGATGTTTGGTTTGCAGCCCGGGCGCTTCTCACCTTTGTCGAGCCGGGCGAACCGGGCGGTTGGGGTGGGCGTCCGAAGTCGCGAAGCGTTTTGGACTGCGGCAGTCCTCTGCCGCTGTTCGGACCTTGCGGACGCGAAAGCGCCAGAGGACTGGCGCAGTCCAAAACCTGGCGGGCTTCGCGACGCCCCGCTCCAATTGTCCGGCTTGACGAAGGGCGACAAGGCTAAGATGCGCCCTTGCAGCCCGGCGGCGGCTATGTCAACAATCCACCAGAGCCTTATGTCATTCGTCCTCGCATTGGACCAGGGCACGACCAGCTCGCGCGCGATCGTGGTTGAGAGCGCGGGCGGGATTCGCGCGGTTGCTCAACGGGAGTTCCGGCAGATCTATCCTCAGGCGGGCTGGGTGGAGCATGACCCGGTCGAGATCTGGACCAGCCAACTGGAGGTGGCCCGGGCGGCCCTGGCACGGGCGGGGTTGAAGGCCGCGGACGTGGCGGCCATCGGCATCACCAACCAGCGCGAGACGACGGTGGTTTGGGACCGCCGCACGGGCGAGCCGATTCACAACGCGATCGTCTGGCAGGACCGGCGCACGGCTGGGTTTTGCGACGGGCTGAGGCGGGGCGGCTGCTCCGGGCTGGTGGCTCAGAAGACCGGCCTGGTGATCGATGCCTATTTCTCCGGGAGCAAGCTGCGCTGGCTGCTGGACCACGTGGCCGGGGCGCGGGAGCGGGCGGCTCGGGGCCAGTTGGCCTTTGGCACCATCGATTCCTGGCTGCTCTGGAACCTCACCGGCGGCGCGCTGCACCTGACCGATGCCAGCAACGCCTCCCGGACGATGCTCTTCAACCTGCACACCGGGGCCTGGGACGACGAACTGCTGCAGGCGCTGGGCGTGCCACGCGAGACCCTGCCCGAGGTCCGCTCTTCCAGCGAGGTCTATGGCCAGACGGCCCCGGGGGTTTTCGACACCCCGATCCGCATCGGGGGCATGGCCGGCGATCAGCAAGCGGCGTTGTTCGGGCAGAACTGCTTTTCGCGCGGGCTGGCCAAGAACACCTATGGGACAGGCTGTTTCATGCTGATGAATATCGGGCGGCAGCCAATGCCATCGCGGCACCAGTTGCTCACTACCGTGGCCTGGCAGGCCGGCGGCCAAACCGATTACGCCCTGGAGGGCAGCGTCTTCATCGGCGGGGCGGTGGTCCAATGGCTGCGGGACGGGCTGGGGCTGATCCGCTCCTCGGCGGAGATCGAGCCGCTGGCGGCCAGCGTTCCGGACAGCGCGGGCGTGTACCTGGTGCCGGCGTTTGCCGGGTTGGGCGCACCGCACTGGGACCCATACGCGCGCGGGACGATCGTGGGCCTGACGCGCGGCACCACCGCGGGGCACCTGGCGCGGGCCGCCCTGGAAGGGATAGCCTTCCAGGTCGCAGACGTGCTGGATGTGATGAAAGAGGATTCGGGCCTGGCGCTCGACCAGTTGCGCGTGGACGGCGGCGCCTCGGCCAACAACCTGCTGGCCCAGGCGCAGGCGGACATTCTCCAGGCGCCGGTCGTGCGGCCCAAGATCGTGGAGACAACGGCGCTGGGAGCGGCCTACCTGGCGGGCCTGGCCGCGGGGGTCTGGCGCGACCGCGCCGAGATCGAAACGCTGTGGCAGGCCGAGCGCATCTTCCAGCCCAGGCTCAGCGCCGATGAAATCGCCCATCGGCGCAGCCGCTGGGCTGAGGCGTTGAGGAGGGCGAAGGAGTGGGAGGAACCGAGCGCAAATGAGAAATGACGAATGACGAATGACGAATGACGAATGCGCAGTGCGGCTGCCCGTCCTCGCGTCCCTTTTGTCCCTTTCGTCGCTTTTGTCGCCTTCGTCGCTTTTGTCCCTTGCATCTTCCTCGGCGCCGCGCTGGGGGAGCGGCCCCATCAGGCGAAAAAGGGGTTGTTCGCCTTTTCCTGCGCCACGGTGGTCAAGGGGCCGTGCCCGGGGCAGAGGAGGGTTTCCGGGGGCAGCGAGAGGATCTGCTCGAGGACCTTGCGGCGGGCGAGTTCCCAGGACTGGTTGCCCCTGCCGATCGAGCCGGCAAAGAGGGCGTCGCCCACAATGGCCACGTGCGGGGCGTCATCGGGCCAGGTGCCGACGATATAGGTGGCGCCGTCTTCGGCGTGGCCAGGGGTATCGCGGTGAGTGATGCGGAGGCTGCCAAGGTGGATGAAATCGTTGGGGCGGTTGCGCTGGTCCACCGGGACGTGCGGCGAATTGAAGTGCAGCCGCGCCTTGGGGAACCGTTCGCGCAGGGTGCCGAGCGCGGCGATGTGGTCCTCGTGCGAATGAGTGACAAAGATATGGCGAAGCTGGAGTTGGTTTTGGCCGATCAACTCGAAAACCGGCTCTGCTTCCCAACCGGTGTCGAATAAGGCGGCCTCGCGCGAGACTTCGTCCCAGGCCAGGTAACAGTTGACCGCCATGCCGCCCGCGGCGGTGGCGATGCAGCGCAACTCGCGCCACCGGGCCAGGTCCGTTGGGGACGGCGTCCAGCCATTGGCGACGGATTCCAGCTTCGCCGCATTCAGCCCGAGCATTGCCGCCAAGGCCTTGAAATCCGGCCTTCGGGCAGGCTGGACCTGGCCGGTTTCCTCCAGCGCCCCCAGCTCCGCTGCGCTCAGGCCCGCCGCGCTGGCCGCCGCCTCGACCGAGACTCTCGACATGGCCCGCGCTTTGCGAATGATGTCGCCCACGTGATCTTCGAGGTTCATACGCAGCAACATACTATGGGGTTCACAAAAAGCTAAAACGTTTGTCTGGCTCAAATTGCACACTTTAGCCTTTAGCCTTCAGCCTTTAGCCTTTCGGCGACCTGTCGCGCCAGCCGTTCGAGGCACGCCGCCGGGTTGGCCATGGCTTGTTCGAGCGGGACAAGTTCGGTCAACGCTTGGGCTTGTGTGAAGGCGCGCCGGGCTTGAGCGGGGTCGCGGACAACGCCGGCCAGACCGGCGCAGGGGATGTGGAGGTTGCGGCATTGGCGGGCGATTTGGCCGGTGCCTTTGCCCATGAGCGTCGAGGAGTTGATGCAGCCTTCGCCGGTGATGACGAGGTTAGCCTGGCGCAACTGGCGGCCAAGCGCCGCTTGGCGGGCAAACAACTGAAAGCCCGGTTCGAGCTGTGCCCCCAGGAAGGCCAGCAGACCGAATCCGAGGCCGCCGGCGGCGCCGGCGCCAGGCTCCCCGGCAAAGTCGCGCGCCAACTCCCGACAGGCGAACTCGAGCCAGGCGGCGCAGACAACGTTCGGCGTGGGCAAGCTCCCCTTTGCGGAGGCCCTTCTGCGGTCCAAAGACCCGGGTCGCTCCTCGAGCCCAGCAGGCGGTTCTGGACATCCACCGCCACCCGCAGTTGCTTGAACCAGCGGCGGCGGCGCGGCGCCTTCACCCCAGCCAGCCTGTCCAGGCCGGCCCATTGCTCGATCGGCTCGCCCCGGCTGTCCAGGAATCTCCAGCCCAAGGCCCGGGCCAGGCCGAAGCCGCCGTCGTTGGTGGCGCTGCCGCCGATGCCCACCAGGCAACGCCTGGCTCCTGCGGCGGCCAAGGCAGGAATGATGGCGCCCAGGCCCGCCGTGTCGAGGTCGAACGGATGAAAGCGGCCCGGCGGCAGCATCGCCAGGCCGATGATCCGGGCTGATTCGATGATGGCGGTGCGGCTCCTGGCTTCCCACCACCATGGGGCTGTGCAGGGCCGATGCGCGGCATTGACCGTCTGGAGCGTCCGGGGTTCGGCCCCCAGCAACAGGCTCATGACCTCGCCAAAGCCGTCGCCGCCGTCGCTCATCGGCAGCAGCGTCAGGCTATCCGCGGGGCGCGCCCTTCGCCAGCCTCGGGCGATCGCTTCGGCCGCCGCCCCGGCGCCCAGCGTGCCCTTGAATTTGTCGGGGATGATCAGGATGTTCATGCGGGCCATGCGGCGGACCGGCGCCGCCCGCCGCGAAGCGTTTTGGACTGCGGCAGTCCTCTGCCGCTTTTTTGACCCTGGCGACGAGAAAGCGCCAGAGGACTGGCGCAGTCCAAAACCTTGCGGCCTTGGGGGCGGTTCATGGAGAGCGCTCAATGGAGCATCTGGCGCAGGACGTGGTTGTCGCGGCGTTCCTGGCCCAGAGTGGTCGGCGGCCCATGACCACCCAGGAGCCGGGTCTTGTCGGGCAGCGCCATCACCTTCCTGAGCGAGGCCGCCATCTGGGCGGGGTCCGAATCCGCGAGGTCAGTCCTGCCGATCGAGCCGCCGATGATGAGGTCGCCGCCTACCAGCAGGTCTTCCTTGGGGAAGTGATACACCACATGCCCCGGCGAGTGGCCGGGGGTATGGAGGACGATCACCTCGAGCGAACCGATCTCCAGCCGTTGGCCGTCGGTTAGGCGGAGGTTGGGCCGGCAAGGCGGGATGGCAAAGGGCAGCCCAAAGAGCCGCGTCTGCATTTCCGGGTGCTCGACTTTCGGGGCGTCCAGCGCGTGGATGAGGACCTTCGCTTGAGGGTGGCGCTGGCGCACCAGGCCGTGATCGGCGAAATGATCGAAATGACCGTGTGTGAGCCACAACCCCTTTATCTCCCAGCCCCGCTCGGCCGCCTGGGCCAGCAGGGGCTCGATCGTGTGGTCGGGCGCGTCGAAAAGCACCGCTTGCCCGGCTGTCTTGTCGGCGATGAGAAAGGAGTTTGTCTCCGCGACACCGCCGGTGTTCATGAGCACGATCATGGCCCCAGCTTATACCGGGGCGGGGGGAAAGGAAGTGCGGAGTGTCCCGAGTGCGGAATGCAGAATGCGGAGTGCGGAGTGCGGCTGCCCATCCTCGCGTCGCTTTTGTCCCTTGGATCGCTTATGTCCCTTTTGTCCCTTGGATTCCGGGGGTCATTCCCGCCTTGACGTTGCAGGGCGCGCGGGTAGAGTTCTTTGCATAAGAGATTCGCGATTTTCCTCTGGCGCGCCACCTTCCGCAACCCGAGCCGAGCCGGGACGGAGCGGGGCGCTCGCCTTGGAAAACGGACCGAGACATGACCGACAAAGCAACAGGGCCGGGGCTCGCCGCCGTGTGTGACGAGGGGCCAGCCAGTTTGCGCGAGTTGACGCTGCAAGTCGCGCAACTGCAGGCGGACCTGGGCGCCGTGGCGCAGGAGAACAAGGCGCTGCGCCAGATGCTGGAACGGATCATCGATTTTCGCCAAAAGTCCCACACCGAGCTGGTGCTCATCGTGACCAACCTGGTGAGCAAGCTGCCGTTGAACGACGTTGGCGTGATTATCTCCAAGCTGGTCGAGCACAACACCAGCACCAGCCAATTCCTGGGCGCCCTGGTCCACAACGCCGCCCAGGCCGCCATGTCGCAACCGGAGTTGCTCAAGACCCTGGACCAAAACAAGCGCGACCTGGCCGCCGCCTTGAGACCCGCCGTGGAAGAGTTGATCCGCCTGGACTCGCCCCTGGAGGCCGCCACGCTCCAGTCGGTCCTGGCGCAGCCCGACCTTCTCTTCGCCCCGCAGGTCGTGCGGGCCAATCGGTGCTTCATCAAGGGCTACGTCCCACGCGAGCGCATCCTGCGCGAGTTCGGCGAACAGGCCCTGGTCTTCTTCAATGACCTGACCACCGACCCCAAGCTCAATCCGCGCCCGAAACGGGACGAGATTGTCCTGGGCTTCAAGGAAGATTTCGAGGCGCTGCTGGAGCAGAATCCCGGGGCGCTGCCCGGCAAACGGCAGGACCTGCTGGCCTTGCACCGGCGCGTGCAGCGCAGCAAAGCCTGCGGCGAGGCCGCCCGCGCCCAGCGCCATGCCTTCCAGCGCATGTCCTTCCTCATCGAGTTGCTGCACTTCTACGAGCACTCGGACACCGAAGCGCCGGATGTCCTGTTCGCGCAACGGCTGCCCAGCCTGGTCGAGCAACTGGCCCTGGCCGGGCCCAGGAGCCCCTCGACCAGAAGCAGCTCGAATCGGTCGAGGCGCTGCTGGACTTTGTCGTCAACCCGGACCACCGGCTGATGATCGTCAACAACGTGGGCAAGGGCGGCGGCACGGCCAGGACCTTGAAATTCATCCTGCGGCTGCGCTCGGCCAAAACGGTGGATATCGAACTGGAGCAGGCCGTCGCCGAATTCGTGCGGCACCTGCTCACGGCCCAAAAGGCCCCGCCGGCCGAAGAGCTGGCCGGGTTGTTGGGCCTGCTCAAGCCGGACATTCAGGGCCTGGTCATCAAGTTCATCATGGCCTGCGACCGGCTGCGCAAGGAAGACGCCGAGGCCCTCGGCAAGGCCGTCGCCGCTCAACTCGGCCTCAAGGTCCTTGCGGCCGACAAGCAAAAAGGCGACCCCATCGAGAACGAACGCCAGCGCGCCTGGGCCAGATCAAGGAGATGCTCGCCAAACGCGCGGACGCCTCGTCCATTGCCGCCGCCATCCGCCAACGGCTCAATGCCAAGTACGATGCCGATGAAATCCGCCGGAGCTGGCTCGCCCTCATCGAGGCCGATTCCATCGCACTCATCCGGGTCTTCTGCCAGATCCCCTACCTGGCCGATGGAAAGACCGATGCCATTGCCCTGCCTGTGATCGAGACCTACGTCAGCCGGCTCACTCACGAGAAGTACGCCGCCGTCTATCACAAGGTCGTCAACAGCCTCAAGAGCATGTTCCACGCAAGACCCGACAACCCCACCCTGCTCAACTTCCTGGCCCTGGTCCAATGGGCCAACCCCGAGGCCGCCAACAAACTGCGCCGGGACGTCGGGATGGCGTAGCCTTTCAGCGCGGGAATTACGGAGAGACCACGGCCGAAGGCCCGCCATTTGATAGCGAGTCGGCCAGGTCCAGGACCGGACATCGAGCGGAGAGCTCTGCGGCGGCCTGGCTGCGGCCATTGGCTGGAGGATGGAACTGCTGGTTGCCCAGGGCGCAACGCCAGGCCCTGGGAGACACGCCGAACCGGCACTTGAATTGGTTGGAGAGGTGGAACGGGGACTCGAAGCCAAGGATATCGGCGACTTCCTTGATGGATTTGGCGGTGTTGGCCAGGAGGTCCTGGGCCTTTTGGAGGCGGATGTTGAGGTAGTATTGCTTGAGGCCCACCCCAATGCGGGTCCTGAAGCTGTGGCGAAGGTGGGAATAGCTGACGCCCAATTCGGCCGCCAGGGCAGGCAGGTCCAGCGGTTGCTGACAGCGCAGGGCGATCAACGATTGGGCTTGCTCGACAACTTCGTCGATCGCCTTTTCCGGGCCTGGTTCGCCGCCGCGCAACTGGCCCAGCACGGCCAAAATATGTATGCCGAGGGTGGAAAGCAGGTCCTGGTTGGCCAACGCCCCTTGCCGCGCCAGGGTGTGGCAGCACTCGAAACAACTTCTCAGATAGTGGGCCGCGCCGATCCGCAGCAGGCTCTGTCGCGGTTGGATCAGGCCCGCGGCGGCGGCCTCGTCGAACACCGCGCCCCGGCACTCGATCCAGTGCTCAACCCAGCCGGTCTCCGCGGCGGGCATGTAACGGTGCCAGATCCCCGGAAAGAGCAGCAGTATGGTTCCAGGTTCGACCGTTTGGCTGCCCGCCACCGAGTCGCTCTCGAAGGTGCCTTTGCCCTCCGAAATGAGGATAATCTGATAGCGTTGGAGCACGCGTCCCTGCGCCCAGTTGAAGTGATGATCCACCGGATGGCGGTGGGGCGGATACGGTGTGCCGGGCAGGATGCGGGTAAAGCCGACCGATGTGGCCACGCAGCCCCAGATGGAAGGCAGCGGTTGGTCAGGGAGATAGACGAAGTAGTCCTTCATGGGCGGCCAAAATTTGCATGTTTCTCGCCAGTCTGTCTATTCCAGGGCTTCCAATAAGGATGTTAATCTACTCAGTTGAACCAGACAAGCACCCAAATCCCAATCACGGAATCTGCGTATGAAATCAACGTACCTGAGAATCATCATCAGCGGCGGTGTCGGCGCAATCCTGGGCCTGGCGGCAGCCAGCGCGCCCGCCCAAACGCTGCCCGTCACCAGTGGCCTGCAGCTCTGGCTCAAGGCCGATGCCGGCGTGACCACTAACAGCAGCGGCCTGGTCACCAAGTGGGCCGACCAATCCGGCTTGAGCAACGACGCGAGCCAGACGGATTCGACAATTGCCCCTAGTGTCGTAATGAACTCGCTCAACGGCAAGCCGACGCTGCGGTTTCCGGGCGACAAGGCCAGGTACCTGGACGTGGCGGACTCCTCCACCATCTCCGTCCTCACCGAGGACGTGACGATCTTGGCGGCGGTTTTGTATGACGATGTGACCGGCGGCTATCGCTGCTGTGTGACCAAGACGGTGGGCAATGGCCCGGCGCCTTTCGACTGGTGGAACAACAGCGGCTCGGCCGGAGGCGCCGCTAACTTCTGGCTGGGCGCTGCCCCGACTGCGAGCACATACCAGGATAATGTCGGCACTCTGGCGCCGCGAATCGGCGTCTTTAACGTGATGACTTTCAGTTGGGGCAACGGGGCGGTGAATCAGTATTTAAACGACCGCAGCAACGGCACGGGCACCTACACTCCGGGGAACCCTGCCGACGGCGGCAAGCCGCTGCGCATTGGTTCGCGCGATGACCTGGTCACGCAACTCAAAGGCAACGTGGCGGAGGTCCTGATTTATCAGCCGGCCCTTTCCGATGCGGACCGTGGCTCCGTGCTCAACTACCTGAAAACCAAGTGGAACCTCAACTTCATCGTGCCTCCCACCATCAGCATCCAAACGCCAACCAACGGCTTGACCGCGGCCGTCAACGGCCGTGTTTCGGTGAGCGTCCAGGCCTCGGATTCAAACACGAATGGCGTCTTGACGCAGGTGACGCTGTTGAGTGATGCGGGCTCGGTGGTGGCGAATTGGACTCAGCCCCCTTACAATGCCGATTTGTTGATGCTGAACCCTGGCACGGCAGTGCTGACAGCCGTGGCAGCCGATAACTTCAATTCCTTGGCTACCTCCGCGCCAGTGTCCATCACCGTGACGGGCGCCGCGCCGGTGCTCGAACCGAGCACCAATGGGTTGCGGGTTTGGCTGAAAGCCGATGCAGGCGTGATGGCCAGTAGCACCGGCTTCGTCACCAACTGGGTGGACCAGTCCGGCAACGGCAACAACGCCATGCAGTCTGATCCCACGATCGCCCCTCTTTGGACCGCGAACGCCGCCAACAGCCAGCCGGCCTTGGCCTTTGGGACCAACACGCCGTACCTCGAAATCTCCGACACCGGCACGGCTTTCACGGCGACCAATTTCACCATCTTGGTCGAGGCCGAATTCGCTGATTTCGCCACCTACCGGACGCTGGTGTGCAAAAGCACCGGCGGCGGCCTGGCCGCTCCCTTTGACTGGTGGTTTGCTCCGAATACTGGCGTCGCCAATGGTTATATTGGCGACGGCAACGTCTACAGCACTGTAGCTGCCACCACGCCTGCGCTTGCCGGCCGGTTTGACACTTTTGGCCTGGGGTTCAACGGTACGAACCTTTCGCATTACCTCGGTCTGGCCAATGACGGCAGCGGCGTCATCACCGCGGCGGCAGTGAGCCAGGGGCAGACCCTGCGCATCGGGCAAAGGGCCGATACTGGCACTCAAATGGCCGGCGACATCAGCGAGATCCTGATGTACGACTCCCCCCTCTCGGCCACGGACCAGAGCAACGCGGTGATCTACCTCTCCGGCAAGTATGGCGTCGCCCAGCTCACGGTCTCGAATCCTCCCGCCAGCGTGAGCATCACCAGCCCAACCAACGGGGCCACATTCTCGATGACGAGCATCGTCCCCTTGGCGGTCACCGCCTCGCCCACTGTCGGAAGCCTCGTCAAGGTGATGGTGCTGGCCAATGGCATTCAGGTAGTCGTGTTCACCAACAGCCCCGCCCAAGTCCCGGTTGAGCTGTTAACGCCGGGGAACGTGTCGCTGACGGCGGTATCGGTGGACAATCTAGCCTGGATTCCCATGCATGGGACGCGACCTAACATTTTTTTCCCGTTGGCCCGCTCTAGCCGAAGACCAACCGGAGGGTTCGATTGTCCAACCAGGGGACCTTGACCTGCTTCTTGTTAAAGCCTGCGTTGAGCAGCAACGGATTGTGGGCCCGTTTCTGAAAGCGGACGGTGATCGCCTCCGCGCTAATGGCCACCGTCGCCGTTGCATCCACGAAGTCCCGGAACAGGGTTCGGGATTTGGCTCGTTCATAGCCTTGCCCGATTTGAACTCCCAAGAGCCGATAGAGACTGCTGGCTATGAGGGTTAATTGCAGATCGCAATCGACCTTCATCGGCACCGCCGAGGACAGCGCATCCATGTGGAAAAAGTCGATGCCGTCCTGGATGTTGTTCTCGATAATCATGCGCCGGGCGTAACGCCCAATGAGCTTGGGGGCCGAGCGCCGCAATTGATTGGTCAGCAGAAAGGTGGGGTCCTCGTGGCCCAAATCGGTGATAATCATCTGGCGGATGGGCCCCTGGTAGCCCTTCAACTCGATGCGCTGGTCGACGATGCGCGGCTCCCGATAAAGGCGGGAGATGCTTTCCAGGGAGATGCGGCGCCAAGCCGAATCGGGCCAGGTGCGCACTTCCTGGAGCATGGCGGCCGAACGGCGCCGCAGCGTAATGAACTCGATGTCCTGGTCGTCGAGCCAGCTCAGGTTGGCATAGGTCGTGAGTTTGGAATCAAAAATCAACTCCTGCGGCCACTGGCCGGTCCGCTCCTTCCAGTAGCGGGCAAAGTGCAGCACCTCTTCGTTCTGGTTCTCCTTGCGCACCTGGGCATTGCCATAGCAGAACACGTGCGTGTCGGCATCCTGGGCCACAAAGGCCAAGAGGCCCTTCTGCCGGCGGCTGCGCTTGGAGACGTAATGCTTTTGCAGGAGGGCATCCTCGCCGTGGAAAGGGATGGTGTGAAAGTCCAGATCGAAGGACTCGCCGCGGGGCAGGCCCAACTGACGGGCGCCATCAAACCAGCGGTGCATGAGTTTGGGGTAAGACGGCGGATCAATCCGGCAACTGTATTCGGTGAGGAAAGAACGTTTGGGGACGCAATTGAGGCCGGCGAACAAGGCCAGGCCGGCGTCGAACACGTCGCTCATCACATGGCTGTGACGAGCCGAGCCATGCAACTTAAGCCCCAACAGGGAGCGCATGGCGTGAGCGGCGGGGATCTGCCGGGTGCCGGGGAACTGGCTCTGCTCCAGGATACGCTCCCAGGGCACGGCGCTCAGGTAGGGCACGAACAGGAACAGGCCGCCAAATTGGGTGCGGAACTGGTGCGCGGACAAATCCAGCAGGCGGGCATCGGCGACCGGGGCGGTTTCGGGATGGGGGTGGGAGGGCCGTTCTTCATCGGCCCGTCGCGGCAGGCGAGCAAAGCCTTCTTCCTTGAGGACATGGGCTACGGAGACCGGGCTGAGCCGATGACCTTGCTCCTGCAGGAGCCGGCTGATGTCGTAAATGGAGAGGTTTTGTTTGCGGGCCTGGACAATCTTGAGGCGCCAGGGGTCGGATTTAGGGGCGCGGTGAGGTCCCTTGGCTGGAGGCAAAAAGAAGGGGCGGTCTGGCTCTTGGCGGAACTGGCAGGCCAGGACGCGGAAACTGCCCGGCGAATAGCCGAAGCGGCGGGCGGCGTCTTGGGAAGGGAGGCCCTCGACGAAGAAGGCGCGGAGGGCCTCATATTGGCGGTGGGTGGAGTTGGTCGGCGTGAGAAAAGCCTGGGCCAGATCGGTTAGTTTTTTGTGTTTATTGTTAAACACGTCTCCACTATGTCATATATGGTGGGGTTGTCAAGCGGAAATACAACCTGTAGGGGTGCCATGGCGCATTTTTCTGGTGAAACGGGACAAATCCGTAGGGATCGGAGCGTCTGGCCAGAGCGAGGAGTCGATCGGCGGGCATTATGACATAGTGGACAATATCTATATATTCATAGTACGACTAACGTCATTCTGGAAGATCCATGGCAAATACAGGGTGAGGCTGGCCGAGGAGGCTGCTCAAGGTTAGGTCAGGCCTATCCGTGGGAATCCAGGCTAGGGCTGCAGTCCACTTCAGCGCCCATCACCCTGACGGTGACCGGCACGTCCGCCACGGCGCCGCCCACCAGCGATCTGAGGCTCTGGCTCAGCGCGGATGTAGGCGTGCAGGTTAATCCGGACCGCACGGTGGCCAGTTGGACGGATCGCTCAGGCAATGGCAACACAGCGGTTCCGCTCGACACCGCGCCCACATTGGTCGCCAACGCCATCAACGGCAAGCCAGCCCTTCATTTCAACTCCGGTGACGACCTGGATGTGGCGGATTCCCAGAGCATCGAAATCGTCGGCGATGTCGCCAGCTACGCGGTCGTGCTCTTTGAGGATTTCGCTACCTTCCGCGGGCTGTGGGCCAAGACGAAGGGCAATATACCGGCCTCGATCGATTATTACCTCCTGCCGGCCACGGGTGTTCCGAGCTTTTTGCGCGGCAATGGCACGGTCGCTGGAGGGCTTAATGCGGATTGGGGGGCAACTGCCGGGACCTACATGGTGCTCGGCTTCGAAATGGCCGGACAAACCGCCTCTCACTACATCAACGGGGGTTTCGCCGGCAGCGGCCAAATCAGCGTCCCGCTTGCCGACGCCGCCACCGATTTGATAATCGGCTCGCGTGCTGACAAGGTCACCAAGTTGCAGGGCGACCTTGCTGAATTGCTCGTGTTCGGACACGGCCTTTCGAGCGCCGAGCGTGAACAGGTCTTCACCTACTTGGCCGGAAAATACAACCAGAGACTGGTTGGCGTGGCCTACCTGCCACCGGCTGTGACGGTCCTCAGCCCAACCAACGGCGCCACGGCGGCTGTGTCCACCCCAATCAACTTCCAGGTGGGCGTTACGGATACTAACAACCCCGTCACCCAGGTGACTTTCCTGGCCAACGGCGTCGTCCTTGGTTCGGCCACAACGCCGCCTTATGCCTTGTCCCTCGAAGCCCTCACGCCGGGCACGGTTACCCTCCAGGCCCAAGCGGTCGACGTCTGGGGTGCCACGGGCACTTCCGCCCCCGTGGTCATCTCGGTGACCGGCCAGGGACCCTCCAGCCCGCCAACTTCAGGGCTGGTGCTCTGGCTCAGAGCGGACAAGGGTGTGAGCACCAACAGCGACGGCACCGTCTCGGAATGGGCTGACCAGTCGGGTCTGGGCAACAACGCGCTTCAGACCAATTCCGCCAACGCTCCGCTCTTGGTGGTCACTAACGGCAAGCCGGCCCTGGAATTCAACGGGACGAGTTCGCAATATCTCCAGGTGGCCAGCACTCCCAGTGTTGTTATCCAGGGAGACATCTCGACGTTCTGCGCCTTTAACGTCGCCGACGTGACCCTGGCCCAAACTCTGTGGAGCAAAACGACCAACGCCGCGCCGTTCCCGTGGATCTACAGTATTGCTGTCGGCGGCGACATGGTTTTCACACGCGGAGGCAATTCGGGCGGAACCACGGCCTACACCAGCACTGGCCCCGTGCAGGCCGGGACACCGGCGGTGACCGGCGTTACAGTCGCGGGTTCTTTGGCTTCGCATTACCTCGATGGAGTCCCCAACGGCAGCGGGGTGCTCGGCTACGCGGCCCTGGACGCGGGCACGCCGCTGCTGATCGGGGCGCTGGACACCCTGGCCAACCCGTTCTCAGGCACGCTCAGCGAGGCTCCTGATCTACAATCGGACGCTTTCGGGCGATGACCTTCTCCTGGTCAGCACCTACCTGTCCGCCAGGTCCTCGTTCCCGCCGGTGATTGAAGTGGCGCCTTCGGTTCCCACAGGGCCGGCCCTCACCATAACCCGACTGAGTGCCGATTCGGTGCAAATCTCCTGGCCGGCTTCGGCTAGCGGCTTCGTGTTGCAGAGCGAGACGAGCCTTGTCGGCGGCGCCTGGACTCCGGTGGCGACTAATCCTCCGAACAACCAGATCACGCTGGGCGCGACCAACGCCGCGCGCTTCTACCGGCTGCGGTCGCAGTAGGCCATTCATCACGCCCCTGGGGCGGGCGGCCAACCCCCGCCCCAGGCGCGGGCCTCCAGACGCGCGCCGACGCGCAGGATTACGCCATCCAGCGCCAGGCGGGCATCACCTCGATCTCCACCCCATCCTGGCGCAGACGGTCGGTTTGGTTGAGCGTCAGCACCAGTGCGCGGCGCCGGCCGCCCAGGCGCGTTCCCTCGATAACTCCCCGCAGTTCGCGTCCGCGATTGGCAGGGGTGAGTTCGAGGCAGACCTGGATGGCCGCGTCGGGGGTAACGAAATCACATTCCCACAGGTCGCGCTCACCGGCATAATGCAGCTCGGGCGTGCCGCGGCGCAGGTGAAGTCCCACGGCGTTCTCCAGCCGGTGACCGAGGTCGGGCTGGGGCTGCGGCGAATTGACGCGGCGCAGACCGTTGTCGATGGCGAAGTATTTGGCCGGGGCCACCACCCGCTTCCTGAAGGAGGCGCTGAACTTGGGCACCGCAAACAGGAGGTAGGCGTCCCGAAGGAACTCCAGGTAGCGCGAGGTCTGTCCGACCGTGGGAACGGCGAGGTTCTTGGTCAGGCTCTGAAAGGAAAGCGGCCGCCCGGTATTGGCGAGCAGGAACAGGAGCAGGTTCATCACATGCCGCGTCTCGCGCAGCCTATGACGCGCCGCCACGTTGCGCTGGACCACGTCGCGCAGCAATTCCTGCAGGATCTGGTCCCGACGCTCCCGCAGGTAAACCGGAAACCCGCCCTCGTCCAGATAGGCCCGGAAGGAGTCAACGCCAGGGCCTTTCCGGGTGAAAACCATGTACTCCGCATAACTGAACGGGAACACCTCGAACGACAGATGCCGTCCAGTGAGTTTGGCCCCGAGTTCCCGGCCCAGCAACGACGCGTTCGATCCCGTGAGACACACCGCCCGCCCGCGATCCAGGAGTGCCCGAACCAGCCGCTGCCATTCCCCGGCTTCCTGGACCTCATCCAGGAACACCGGCTGGTTCGGGTTCGCCACTGCCTCGAGAACCGACAGGAAGGCGGGGAAATCATCCGGACCCAGGCCAAAGAGGCGGGTGTCCTCGAAGTTGCAGTAAAACGCGCCGCCGGAGCGGCGCATCAACTGCGCCTGCAGAGTGCTCTTGCCACACCGCCGCACGCCGGTCAGCACCGTTGCTCTGGAGCCGCGCAACTCCAGGCCGGCAACCAGTTCCCGCTCGACCTCGGGCGCGGGAACCGGCGGTAGGAACGGGTTGCGGAGAACCGCCAAAAATGTGTCTCGTAATATCATAAACTTGTTCTATTGTATAAAACAGCTTGCGGCCGCAGTCAAGCCAGGGCAGGCCCCCCAAAACCACGCCTAAAGAACCATCTTCCGCAGAATACACCGAAAGAACCGGACCTCCTCAATTCCCATGCCAATCGAGAGAAAATAGAGAACCACGGAATCGGAATACACGGAAGGGGGGCCTTTTTCCGTGTGTTCTGTGTGTTCCGTGGTTCTCAAAAAAAGCTTTAGGCGAGGATTTGGGGGCAATGTCACGGGCGAGCCCCAGAGCCACCCCAGCGCCAAGGTCCACTTCTTCTGCTTCTGCTGACGATTCCAGGCCAGGAGCGTTTCGGGTTTGACGATGGAAATGACCTCGCCTAGCCGATCCTCAATCCTCAGGCCGTACTTCACCAGAATCCGCCGGTCCCCCTCGGTCAAGGACACGCGGGAGCCCAACTTGCGTCGGAGGATTTGGTTCTCCTGGCGCAGGTGGTCGTTCTCCAGGGCTAGGTCGCGGCTGAAAAGCTGCCGCACTTTCGTGATGAGCGGGTTGGCCGAATTCTGAAGGTGCTGGTTGACTGAGCCCGGCATACCGTCGCGCTCACCACCTGCGAATCCAAAAGCCCGGCCGGCGCCGGGACGCCGACCAGCAAGACAGCGGGGCTTGCCCTCCCGAGGCATTTCCGCCAATCTGGCGGGAAGAGCTATGCCGCGGCGGCAGACTGTAAATCGGACCGGATTGGAGCGAATCGAGGGCGTTCAGCCCCACGCTGCCTGGGTGGGCTTTGTCTGCCTGGGGTGCTCCGCCGCGAACTTTGTCCCGATCGGGGCGAGACTCCTGGATCCGGAAGCGGCGTTTGACACGGCAAATTGGCAGTGCACCAAGTGCGGCTACTCCCACTGCAAGGACACGAACCTCCCCTTTTCAAACTGGCCCACAGCGTTCACCGACCATAAGTCCCTTCGAGCAGAGCGTTTCTGGCGGGGCTTTTTCCGGATTGCGACCGAGTACCCTGAATCCTACTGGAAGCAATGCAACACCTGCGGTCGCATTCTGCCTTTCCAGGCGTTCAGCAAGCACGCCGGCTGGGGGCCTCTGCAACGGCAAATGGAGTGCCGGAGCTGCAAGGGCGCCATCAATGCAATGCTCAACCCGCGCCGGACAAAACAGCAACTGCACGAGGCCTCGGCGCGCCGGCGAATCGCCGAACTACTCCTGCAGGGGGAAAACCAGACGATCGCGCCCGATGAGTTATTCGCCAGGTTTGGAGGCAGGTGCTTCAAGACAAAGAGGGCCTTGGACATCCGGGATCGCAAGTCCTGGGCAATTGACCACGTTCTGCCCTCCCGATACCTCTACCCGCTGAGCGTCGAGAACGCGGCGCTCCTGTGCGCCGAGGCAAACAACGCCAAGCGGGATGGTTGGCCGAGCCAATTTTACACAAACAATGAACTCATCGAGTTGAGTCGGCTGACGGGGGCTGACTTGACGCTGCTGGCCAGCCGGGAGCCGATCGTCAATGCTGATATCGACGTAAACGGCTGCGTATCGCGCTTCCTCAAGGTCCGCGAGCGCTCCGACCTGCCGAAGCGGTTGGCCGAGCTCAAAAGGTTGCTTTCCGGCTACCATCTGCTGAGCCGGCTCTCGGCACAGAACAGGAGACTCCTCGGTTTGGAATGAGTCTCAGCGCAGCAGCAGGAATTGGTGCGCCGTGACCGTGCCTTTGTCACGAATGCCGTGGGATTCGCAGTGGTCCACCTGTTCGGTGAAAGAGTCCGCGACGCGAAACCAACGGAGGGCCACGCGCTGAAGCATCGCAGCCATATCGCATTTTCGGCTTTTGCCGAGGTGCAGGACCATGACGCCGCCGGGCTTGAGGCGCTCTCTGGCTTGGCGGAAGACCGCCTCGTAAACCTCGAAGCTGCGTTTCTGGCGTTCGTCAACAAAAGCCAGGGGTTGAATGCGGAAGTCCTCCGCCTCCCAGCCGCAGAACCAAAGCCGCATCCAGTTTGCGAGATAGAAACGGGTGCTGTCGAAAAAGGGCGGCGAGGTGATGACGGCGTTCGAGTCGGTCAACCTGGCGGGGCCACCACGCGGTGGCATCCTGAAAGAAAACAGTCCCGGGAGCGAAGCCTTGGCCTTTCGACACCTCCAGACTGCGGCCCACCTTTGCGCGTAAACGGGGCATCAAAGGGCGGTATTCGGCCGGCCCGCTTGGCGCAAAGGGCGTGATGGGGTGCGAGCGCCGGCTTAGGGCGTAGGGCCGATTGCCATGAAGGATGTGCAACAGTGAGGCCAGCACGAGCGAATCTGAGTGCCCGCGCGGCGGCCGCTGCCTGAAGAACCGGCGGGCCAGCAGTATCTCCCGGAAAGTAGCCGGGGAGAAATAATCCGGCAGCGGGCCGTTGAAACGAATCCTGCCCGCCGCCCTGGCCTCTGCTTGGGCGGGCTCTTCGCCAGCGATGAAGCGCTCCAGGTCGCGCAGAACATGCTCGCAGTCCGCTGCCTGCGGCAACCCCAGTTTGGCGGCAGCAATGTGCAAGGCGGCTGGACTGATCTCGAAAGACCATGTGGTCATGCCGTTCAGAGCCGCCTCGAAAGGGATCGTGCCAACACCGCCGAAGGGGTCCAGCAACCGGCCGCCCTGGGGGACGAAGACCTTTACGAGGTGATATGCCAGCGCCGGCTTCATTTTGCCCTGGTAGGAGCAAAGCGAGTGGAGAGGGTGGCCCCAGTTGCGTTTGGCGAAGGGGTCTTCCTGGTGGGGCAGTTGGCGCTTGAATCGCTGCCAGGCTGCCTCCCAAGCGGCCACCGGCATATCTGCCAGGTCCCGGAGCGGTCGAAGGCCTCTCCGCGGCGCGTCCAATACCAGCAGGACCTGTCGCAGGGCCAATCCGCCCCGTGACAATCGCTTCCGCAAGACCAGCTCACGGCGAAGACTGAATCCAAGGCTCAGAGAATCTCTGTGAGAATCCGATCTGTGGGGACATGGACGTTCCCGTAAGCCGAATCCCCGATATTGAGCACGACGGTTGCCCGTTCTGTGAGGTGCTTGCGGAGGGCTGCGAAGATGGCCTTCATTTCCGCAAAGTAGCTGGCCACCATGCGGGGGATGCGGGCGTCGTAGGCGGACTCCGCCACCAGGGCGACGACAGGTCGAGCCTCGGGAGGAACCTCACGGCCCGCCTTGGCGTTGGTCACGTCATTGATGCCGGCGGTGACCGCCTTCAGACGAAAATCGGCCAGGTCATCCGGCCCCCGCAAGCAGCGTAGAAACCACAACTCCACTTTCGTGTTCCTGAAGTAGTTGGTGCCGTTAAGGTACGGCGGACTGGTCAGGACAGCGTCCACTTCCAGAGGCAGCAACTGGTCAAGTTGGCGCGCATCCTCGCACACCAGCTTGGGCGTCTCCGGCAGAGGTTGGACTGCTCTCAGATCTCCTGCCATGAGGCGCAACTGGAGCCTGACGCAGGGGATGAAGCCCGTCCGCGATTTCCTCGATTCACTCTCGGTCTTGAAGCGAAGGTTGCCGCGCCGGATTAGGCGCGAGGCCGGGATAAGGCTGGCCACAATCGCGACCGTGAGGAACCTGGCCGCCACCGGGTCTTCGCAGGCCAAGCCATCGACGATGCTGCGAGCCCGCAGGATTTCGCCGTAAACCTGCCGTTCGAAAAATTGGCTCTCGCCAAAGGTTCTCCAGTAGGCCTCATCGAGGTCCAAGGCCTCGCGCCGTGCCGAGACCAATTCCGCCAATCCCTCCGCCAGTTCAAGCAGCTTTCCTACGCACCTTTCCCTCTCCTCGGCCTTCAAATTGAAGGCGGCCGTCTTGGCTTCGATGAGGAACTGCAGGAGCGGGTTCAATTCGCAGAAGAAAGCCCTCCGTCCAAGCCTCGCCGCCGTTAGGGGCGTGGTCCCGGTCCCGGAAAAGGGGTCCAGGATGCACCCGGCTTGGGGAGCGAATGCGTCCAAGGCTTGCTCTACGAAACGCGGAGAGTATCCCTCCAGGTACGGATACCACCGGTGCAAGGGCTCGGCCTGGCCTCCCCGGAACGTAACCTGCACTGGGTCGATAAGCGGACGGGCGAAGTCTCTCATCTGTGGAAAGAAGCCACCCTCCGCTTCCGGCCCGCTCCGCTCTCGCACCGTGCGCAACCGGCGCAGGCAGTAACCATTCAGGGGCAGCCCCTCTCCCTCGGCTGCCCGGCACAGCCCCTCATAGCTAGCGTGCCCCAACCGCTCACGCATTTCCTGGCTCGACAGGCTCTTGAGACCTTCGTAAAGCTGCTCATCCTTCTCCCCAAAGGCCAAGGTGAGATTTCTTTCCTGGGTCGATGCACCGTCAATATCTGCAAAATAGACGTTCTTGAACCGCTGGGCCATGACTGCTGAAATGACTACCATTTTATGGTAGTCACATGCAAGCATAAAGGGGGCGTGGGAAAAAATCTTTCGGATCGGCGGACCTCTGTTCACCGCGGAGCGGTGTCCTGATGGTAGCCGGGCGGCTTCAGCCCCCGGTCAAGGTGCGGGAGAAGTCCCGGCGTTGCGTAGCGACGCGTGAAACCGCCTGCGGCCCCGAGGGCGTGGGCGGCTCCGGCGTCGCTACGCGACGCGACCCCTCTGGCTAAAACCTCTCTCCGTGGGCTGAAGCCACACGGCTACCTTCGTATCATCGCTACGCGATGAGCAGAGCCGGACCAGTGTCTAGCTCTCCAGGCAGAATATCCTTCCAACACCTGCGCGAATCCTGCGGGGCGAAGAAATCAGCCCGCGAGCGCCGCCGGGTCGGAGCGGAGGATCTTCCGGGCGGCCTCCTTGACGGCGCGGGCCAGTTCGGGGGGCTGCGCCACGACGGCATTGCCGCCCCAACTGAGCACCCAGCGCTCGACTTCCGAGAGGCTGGAGAGCCGCATCCGCAACTCGATGCCGCCGTTACTGAGTTCGCGCAGTTGCTGGGAGGCATGCCAGCGCTTCTCGCGGATGAAGTCGGCCACTCGCGGGGCGAAGCGAATGACCACGTCCCAGACCTCGTGGCCGGATTGGACGCCGAAGCTGTCGTGGAGGCGTTTTTCGAGCGAGAAACTCTGGGGGCGGGTGAAGGTCTTGCCGGAGGGTTTGACGCGCTGGATGCGCGCGGGGACGAAGGTGCGGATGTCTTTGCGGAGGTGGTCGTAGGCGAAGAGGAACCACTCGCCGTTGATGTTGGCCAGGTGATAGGGGTCCACCAGGCGCAGTTCCGTGGCGGTCTGGCCGGGTTTGCGATAGCTCAACTGGAGTTGATGGCGGGCGGCGGTGGCCTTGGCCAGGGCATCGAAGATTTCGAGGTTGAGGATGGGCTCGGCGCGCGTGCGGAAGGAGATGGTCCGCTGGATGTCGGCCAGGTCGAGCGAGATGGTGTCCGGCAGGGCCTGCTCCATCTTGCGGATGGCGCCCAGGAGCGGTTTTTCCAGGTTGGTGCCGCGGTATTGTTCGAGCGCCCGCTCGGCGATGACCAGGGCGATGAACTCGCCTTCGGTAATCTGCAGGGTGGGAAAGGCCTCGACCTTCTCGGTGTAGTGGAAGCCGTAGCGCTGCGGGTCGTATTCGATGGGCAGGTCCAACTGGTAGCGCATGAATTCGAGGTTGCGATGAATGGTCTTGGTGCTGACCTCGAACTGGCGCGCGAAATAGGCGGCGTTGGGGTGCTTGCCCAACTGGATCGCCTGGTGGATGCGGAGCATCCGCCACAGGGGCGGCCGTGAGTGCAACGAAGCGCCCAGGCGAGCGTCCGCAACCTGACTGGTTTCGCCCATGGCTGCGGCCGGATGGGTTCAGGCGGAACCGATGCCGCCGGGTTCTGTCCCGGAGGGACACTTGAGAATAGCCCAACGTTTTAACGTTGGGTTGAAGGAGCAGGCACCCCCAGTCCCGAAGGGACGGCTGAAACGCCGGGTGATTTCAGCCGTCCCCTCGGGACTCGGCCCATTTTCGCCCGGATCCCAACGTTGAAACGTTGGGCTATTGTCGGAACGTCCCTTCGGGACGGGGCCTGCGCCGAGGGCGCATGCTCGTTATGCCTCCCGCATTTCGGAGGAAACTCAACATTGCCACCTCTACACCAGTTTGGCCAATAGTTCGTCGTTGGTCCGGTGTTTCTTGAGGGCGGCGATGAGCGTTTCCATGGCCTCGACGGGGTTGAGGTCCACCATCATGCGGCGGAGTTTGCGCACGGCCTCGATCTGGTGTTTGGGGAAGAGCTTCTCTTCCTTGCGTGTGCCGCTCTTGGGGATGTTGATCGAGGGGAAGAGCCGGCGGTCGGAGAGCTTGCGGTCGAGGATCAACTCCATGTTGCCGGTGCCTTTGAATTCCTGGAAGATCAGCTCGTCCATGCGCGAGCCGGTATCGACCAGCGCGGTGGCCAGGATGGTGAGCGAGCCGCCCTCTTCGATCTTGCGCGCCGAGGCGAACATCTTGCGGGGGATTTCCAGGGCGCGGGCATCCACACCGCCGGTCATGGTGCGCCCGCTGCCGCCATGAACGCTGTTGTAGGCGCGGGCCACGCGGGTGATCGAGTCCAGGAGCACGAAGACATCCTTGCCGGCCTCGACCATGCGGCGGCACCGCTCGATCATGAAGCGGGAGAGGCGGACGTGGGTCTCCAGGTCCTGGTCGTTGGAGGAAGCGACCACCTCGGCATTGACCGAACGTTGGAAATCGGTGACCTCCTCGGGCCGCTCGTCAATGAGCAGGACCAGGACGTGGACCTCGGGGTGATTGGCGGTGATGGCATTGGCGATCTGTTTGAGGATGGTGGTCTTGCCGGTCCGGGGCGGGGCGACAATGAGGCCGCGCGTCCCTTTGCCCAGGGGGGTGACCATATCGATGACCCGGGTCTCGATGAGGTCCGGCGAGGTCTCCAGCCTGAACTTCTCGATCGGGTCGATCGTGGTCAGGTTCTCGAACCGGAGCGACTTGGTGTAGTCCTCGAAGGTCATGTCGTTGACCTTCTCGACCGCCTTTAACTGGGGACTGTTGCCCCGGTGCGGCGGCTGGGTGGGGCCGACGACGAAGCTGCCCTCGCGCAGGAAATTCCGCTTGATGGTATCGGGCGTCACGAAGATGTCCGACGGTTTAGGGTGGAAGTGATTCTCGGAGGTCCGGAGGAAGCCGAAGCCCTTCTCGGAGATTTCGAGATACCCGCTGCCGTATTCCAGAGCAGCGGTTTCGTTCTTCTCGCTATTGGTCACAGTGCTCATACTACTAATCTGAGTGCAGGCGAAGGCTTTTCGGAACTGATCCCCGAAAACCACTTAATGAAAATTGAATCTTGGGAAGCAGCCGAGGATGGTTCCAGCCCCTTTTTCAACCGCCATCCGCGGCTAACAGACCCTCGCTACACTTCATATGTAGCGGCAAAACGGCTAATGTGCAACAACTTTTTTTCAGAATCCTTCTGATTGGGACCAGGCCCGGGGGCCGGCCAAACCGGGCCTCGCCTGTAATTAAGGGACAAAAGTGACCAAAGGGACTGCGGGACGAGGACCGCCCTCTTCCCCCCCACCACGCTCTGTGCCCAGCCCTGCCTATTCGTCATTCGTCATTCGTCATTCGTCATTCCGCACCAAAGTCCCTTGAGCGGAGCGAAATCCCGACTGGCCGGGACACTCCGCACTCCGCACTCCGCACTCCCTTCACCCTCCGACCTGGGAGCGTGCCTCGGCGGCCAGTGGGGTGCTCAGGTAGCGTTCGCCGGTCGAGCAGGCGATGGTCACGATGAGCTTGCCCTGGTTCTCGGGACGTTTGGCCACCTCGATGGCCGCCCAGACGTTGGCCCCGGAAGAGATGCCGGCCAGGATGCCTTCTTCCTTGGCCAGACGCCGCGCCATGGCAAAGGAATCGTCGTTGGTGACCTGGATGCACTCGACAATCTGGGGGTTGCCCTTGGAGTCTTTGAGGTGCAGGTTCTTGGGGATGAATCCGGCGCCGGTGCCCTGGATCTTATGCGGCCCCGGTTTGAGCGGTTGGCCGGCCAGGGCCTGGGAGATCACGGGCGAGTCCTTGGGCTCGACCGCAATGGCCTGGAAGGAGGGTTTGCGCGGTTTGATGACCTCGCAGCAGCCGGTAATGGTGCCGCCGGTGCCGACGGCGGAGATCAGGATGTCCACTTTGCCGTCCGTGTCGGCCCAGATCTCCTCGGCGGTGGTCCGGCGATGGATCTCCGGGTTTGCGGGGTTTTCGAATTGCTGGGGGATCCAGGCATGGGGAGTTTCCTTGGCCAACTGCTCGGCCTTGGCGATGGCCCCTTTCATGCCCTCCGTGCCGGGGGTCAGCACGAGCCGGGCGCCGAGCATCGCCAGCAAAGTGCGACGTTCCAGCGACATCGTCTCGGGCATCGTCAGGATGAGTTGGTAGCCCCGCGCCGCCGCCACGAAGGCGAGCGCAATGCCGGTATTGCCGCTGGTCGGCTCGATGATCACCGTGTCCCGCTTGAGGACCCCGCGCCGTTCCGCATCCTCGATCATCGCCATGCCGATGCGGTCCTTGACGCTGCCAAGCGGATTGAAAAACTCGCACTTGAGCAGGAGGGTGGCCGGCAATCCCGCCGTGACCTTGTTCAACCGGACCAGGGGGGTCCGGCCGACGGTCTCGACAATATCGTTATAGACGCGTCCCATATAATTCAAAGGATTCAATGAAGTTTCTGCCAGAGAATGTTGGCCATAAGCGCCCGGGCGGCAAGCTCTTTTTTTGAAGCCCTCCGTTTCCCTTGACACGCCCGCCGCTGTGCGGCAAGCTATGAAAGGTTTGCAGCAAGATTTATCTTGCTGTCATGCCTGATTTTTACGACCTTTGCCGCGTGCTCCCGGTTGGTAACCGTTCCAAATTGAACTGATCGAAGCCTTGTCCGTCCAATCAGGAGCCGGGCAAACAGCCTTGAGTTGAATCTCACCTGCTGAAACTGAGTTATAGTTTGAATCTGCTATTCTGAGCTATGCCAAGAGCCACAAAGAAGGCCAAGACCAAAACGCCCAAGACCCAGCCCGCTGAGCGCGGACCCAACGGCGATGTTATCGAGCCGGCCTCCGTGACGACGGCGGTGGAGGCATCCCCGGTCCGGGCCGAGGAGCCGCCCCTGGAAAGGCCCCGCGTCGAGCAGCCCGAGCTGCCGGTTCAACCCGCCAGGCCCGTGCAGGAGAGGGCCGAGCGCGCGCGGCGCCGTGACCAACCCGAGGCAACGACCGCCCAGGCCCAAACCGAGGCCCCGCCTGCCGCCGAGCAAGGCGCGCAGACAGCCACCCGGGAGGAGGAGCGCGCTCCGGAGATTCCGCAGATGGCCCAGAAGCCGCCGGGGCCCGATGCGGCGCCGCGCAGCTTTGCCCCGGAGCAGGGCGCCGAGCAGCGCGCGCCCGCCCAACAGAGGCCCGAGAGGCAGGGCAAGCGCCGGCAGGACCGGCCCGGCAAGGGCGACCAGAGGGCGGGGCCTGACCGGGCCGAACGGCACGCCGAACCGCCGGTCTCCTCAGGCCCCGATAAAGACCGCATCGCCGCTTCCCTCAACATCGCCAAGCTGCAGAGCCTGTCGATGACAGAACTCAACCAAATGGCGCGCGAGCTCGGGGTCGAGAACTTCGGCACGATGCGCAAGCACGAGGTCATCTTTCACATCCTCCAGAAGAACGCCGAGCGGGCGGGCGTGTTGTTCTCGGAAGGCGTGCTGGAGGTGCTGCCCGAGGGGTTCGGCTTCCTGCGCTCACAGAGCTTCAATTACCTGCCCTGCCCGGAAGACATCTACGTCTCGCCCTCGCAGATCCGCCGCTTCGACCTGCAGACCGGCAACCTCATCGCCGGCCAGATCCGCCCGCCCAAGGAAAAGGAGCGGTTCTTCGCCCTGCTCAAGGTCGAGGCGGTCGACCAGGAAGACCCCGACAAGGCCAAGGACAAGACCCACTTCGACAACCTGACGCCGCTCTTTCCCGACAAACGGTTCATCCTGGAGACGGTCGCGGACGAACTCTCGACGCGCGTGCTCGATTTGGTGTGCCCGATCGGCAAAGGGACGCGCGGGCTGATCGTCGCCCCGCCTCGCACGGGCAAGACGGTCCTGATGCAGAAGCTGGCCAACGCGATTCTCAAAAACAATCCCGAGGCCTACCTCTTCATCCTGCTCATCGATGAGCGGCCCGAGGAGGTCACCGACATGGAGCGGTCCTGCCGCGGGGCCGAGGTCATCAGTTCCACCTTCGACGAGCCGCCCGAACGGCACGTCCAGGTGGCCGAGATGGTCAGCGAAAAGGCCAAGCGCATGATCGAGCACAAACGCGACGTCGTCATCCTGCTCGACTCGATCACCCGCCTGGCGCGCGCCTACAACACGGTCCAGCCGCACTCGGGCAAGATCCTCTCGGGCGGCGTGGACGCCAACGCCCTGCACAAGCCCAAGCGGTTCTTCGGCGCCGCCCGCAACATCGAAGAGGGCGGCTCGCTCACCATCATCGCCACCGCCCTGGTCGATACCGGTTCGCGCATGGACGAAGTCATCTTCGAGGAGTTCAAGGGCACCGGCAACATGGAGGTGTGTCTGGACCGCGCCCTGGTGGACCGCCGCATCTTCCCCTCGATCAACATCGAGCTCTCCGGCACCCGCAAAGAGGAATTGCTCTACCACCCCGACGAATACAACCGCGTGGTCATCCTCCGCCGCGCCCTCACCGGCGTGCCGCCCGTCGAGGCCATGGAACTGGTCCTCAACAAGCTCAAGAAGACCGGCAGCAACATCGAGTTCCTCCTCGGCATGACCGTGAGCTGAACCGGCTGAGCGCGCGACAGATTTCTTCCTAAGCGCCCGCCTGCCGCATAAATGCGGCGTTCCGGTTCGCCTCGGAACGCCGCATTTATGCGGCAGCGAAGATTTCTGTCGTCCGCCCTGAACGGGTTGGACCCGCACTTTCGTAGTTGAAATCCCTCCGTGCCGGGGTAGTATTCCCACGTGCCGGCTCGACGGGCCTGCCCGATGGTTCGGGGCGTAGCGTAGCTTGGTAGCGCGTCTGAATGGGGTTCAGAAGGTCGTGAGTTCAAATCTCACCGCCCCGACCATCTCCTTCCCAGACACCTCGTAAGAAGTCCTGAAATGACGGGGACACGGCGCGTTCGGCGACGCCTGCTCTGCCTGACTGAGGCCGCACTCTGCTCTGGTTTTTTCGTTCACAAGCCGTAAAGAATCATCCATCTTAGCCTGGTGCCTGCGAAATCCTATTTGCCGCCGGGTCTCCCGGCTGAACTTGCACGCCCGCTGGTAGCGGCGTCCGTGCGCATTGCGGAACTCAAGCCGTGGGAGTTCATGTCCGACCTGCACCTGGTTGGTGTCCGGGACGCGACCACCGGCGAGTTGCACGTGGCTTCGGTGCTGGGCGCGCTGCGGCAGGTGTTTGGGGTGATCTTTTATCGCCGCGCGTTGGGATTGCGCTACATCCACAAGATGGCGACGGAACCTATCGGCCCCGATCCCGAGGCGGTGATTGAGGCGCTGGATTATCTGCAAGTTGAATGGACCAGCAAGAGGGAGCTTCGCCGTACGGACCAGGAGACGCTGGCGAACGCCGCCTACAAACCGGCGGGCCGTGGCCCGGTGTGGCCCAAATTCTCCAGTTGCGAGCCGGGATGGTTTCCGTGGTTCCCGAATCAAACCGAGGCACGCCAGTTGGCCGATTTCATTCAGAAGGTGAACCGGTTCGCCCGGCTGCTCAAAGACACGGCGACACTGTATCAGAACCATCCCGCGGGCGAAGTGCCGCTCGTGCCAGCCGGACCGGAGGATTCACTGCGGCCGGAGGAAATCGAGTGGCTGCCGCTGGTGCCCGGACCGGTCCCTCCGCCCGAACCGGTCGTGCTGAGCGCGGAGGATCGGACAGCGCTCCAGGACCTGCCAGTGCGGTCGGCACTCATCTTCGAGCTGTTGGCGCGGCTCACGCCCGAAATGTCCTTTTTCGACGAAGAGGCGCATCGGCCGGTTTGTGGACGTATCGGGCTGCTGTCGGACAGGGCCTCCTTTTACATATTGAGCTCGCAGATTGTCCACGGGGCCGCGCCGTTGCGCGAGGTGGCAGTCAAAGTACTCGTAAAGGGGCTGCTCGCCGCCAAGGCGCGGCCCGGTGCCATTCATGTGGACTCGAAAGACCTGCTCGAGGTGCTGCGCCCCGCCGGTGAGTCCATCGGTGTGCCGGTGCGTTTGGTGGAATCGCTTCCGGCAGCAAGCGACGCGCTGGCACAACTGGGGCGGTTTGGGGGGAGCGGTTCATAACCCGGCAAAATGAAATGGAAATGAAACCAGGCTTGCTCGCTGGCGAAGAGACGTTAAAATGACTTTGTTTCACCAAGCACGGCGATCCTGGCATGGAGGAACTGTTTTCGACGCATTACGTCTCTCCCACGAGCGCTGCGGCCCACCGGGCGGAGCTGGCAGAGCTTGCGCTGCCGGTTTCGGCCCATTCCGTAGCCCCCTGCACAAACCCTGCGAATGATCCGCGAACACAAGTTCGTGGTGGGCGCCGCCGTGGTTGAGTACTTTGTGTTTCTGGGTGGATCGGGAGTCGTTCCGGCAACCCCGGAATCCGGCTCGCCTTGACGCGGGGCGCATCTTGCCAGTACCACCATAGCATGAGCTTGTTCCGTGGGGCAGACCTCTGGTCTGCCGGTTGGCGGGGCCTCTGGCCCCGTGGTTCCGAAGCTGCCCGGCGCCTCCCCAGCCAAGGCAGACACGCCTCCAGAGGAGGCTTTAACTGGCAGACCGGAGGTCTGCCCCACGTTACTGACAAGATGCGTTCCTTGACGCGGGGGGGTGGGGCGGCATAATGGCGGGCATGAAGCCCAACGAGAAGCCTATCCGTTTTGCCGCCCTGCTGGCGGCGGCCCTGGCCATGGCCGGCGCAGCGGTGCCCGCCCAGGAACCGGCGGCGGGGTTTCCCGACCCCTTTCGCCTGGTCGAACCGAAGAACTTCACGGCACACCGCGCGTCCTCGAACAACCCGGATTGGAACTCAAATGACGATAGCAAGCGCCCCATCCCAGGCGAGACCATCGTGCTCGCCGATCTGAAGGGGCCCGGCGTGGTGACCCATCTCTGGGTGACCATCGCGGACAACGAGTACCGGCTGGCCGCGGCTGCTCCGGCTGCGCATCTACTACGACGGCGATGCCGAACCGAGCGTGGACGCGCCGGTGGGCGATTTCTTTGCGGTCGGCCACGGGATGGAACGGGGCGTACGGTCCCTGATGGTCCGCGACAGTTCGGAGGGCCGGGCCAGGAATTGCTATTGGCCGATGCCGTTCCGGAAGGCCTGCAAGGTCACGGTCACCAATGAAGGCCGGCGCCGCGCCTCCAATCTTTATTACCACGTGGACTGGCAGAAAGTTCCATCGTTGCCCAAGAGCACGCTGTATTTTCACGCCCGCTATCGCCAGGCCTTGCCGGCGCCGGCGGATGGCGCGCCGTACGAGTTTCTGAACGTGAAGGGCAGGGGGCATTACGTGGGCACGGTGCTCTCGGTGGTCCAGGCCGAGGCGGGCTGGTTCGGAGAGGGCGACGATCACTTCTGGGTGGACGGCGAGGCGCGGCCGTCCATCGAGGGGACCGGGACGGAGGATTATTTCAACGATGCCTGGGGTTTGCACGTGGTTGACGGTCCCAACTACGGAGTGACAGTGGCCGACGGCACCGACCTGGGCTCGCGGATGACCGCGTACCGCTGGCACCTGTTCGACCCGATACCTTTCACCAGGTCGCTCAAGTTCGACATCGAACATAAGGGCTGGACCTATAACGCCGATGGTTCCGTAAAGTCGGCCTTCGGGGAGCGCACGGACCTGATGTCCAGCGTGGCGTTCTGGTACCAGGAAGGGGTCGCGCACGACCAACCGCCGGTGCCGTATGGGCCGGCCCGGCTCCCTCAAGGCAACGCCATCCAGATCGAAGTCGAGAATTCGCTGCCCCAAGCCAGGGCCGAGGGCGGCAAGACCTCGGTCGTCCGCGACCTCTTCTGGTCCAAGGACGTCATCCTCTTCGAAGCGGAAGGCAAAGGTTCGAAGCTCGAGCTCCCGTTCGATGTCCCTGAGGATGGCGATTACGAGGTCTATACGGAGCTGGCGCAGGCCTCGGATTATGGCATCTACAGCATCCTGCTCGACGGCAAGGCGCCGGTCGCATCCCAACTCGAACACGAGCCCGGTGCCGATATCCTGCCGCGGACGGCGTTCGACGGCTACGCGTTTGAAACCTACGTGGGGGCAGCTTACCAGGTAGGGTGGCCGCGCCTGACACGGGGGCGCCACACCCTGGCCTACATCTGCGTCGGGAAAAACGCGGCCGCCTCGCGCTACAACCTGGGTGTGGATAATATCGTCCTGGCCCGCACTGGTCCGGCGGCATGGGCCGCAGCCGCCCAAGTGAAGGAGCCGAGATTCCCCGCGGGCACCGTCGCCGAAGTCGCGCAGGCGCTGTCCGATCCCGACCCCGTGATGCGCGGGCTGGCGGCGATCGCCCTGCGCGACCGCGGAAAGGCCGCGCGCCCGGCGCTCGGGGCGCTGACGGCGGCTTTGAAGGACAGCGACCCGAACGTGCGGCTCATGTCCGCAAACGCGCTCGCGGGCATCGGACCCGAAGCGGCGCCTGCCGTCCCGGCCCTGCTCGCCGCGGGCTCGGCCAAGGATGAACACATCCAGGTCTTGCGCTCCTATGTGTCCGCTCTCGGGGCCATCGGCCGGCCGGCGGCGGTGCCCGCGGTGCCGTTCCTGAAAGAGATGGCGAAACTGCCCCGCGTGCGCTGGGCCGCCGAGGCCGCGCTCAAGAATATCGAGTAGCGAGATTCTATCCAGCGACTAAACATACATGACGCTTTATATTCGGAAGGCAAATCACAAGTCAAGTTCGACAATGGTCTCGGGCGAGATTAAAACTGTCGGTCAGCCCAAGGCGCCTTTTTGCCCCGGAGGGGCTTCCGAGAATAGCCCGGCGTTTCAACGCCGGGTGAGCGGACCCAAGGAGCAGGTCCGTCCCGAAGGGACGGCTGAAAGCCAGGAATGTTCTCAGTCGTCCCTTCGGGACGAGGGTCCCTTTTGTGGCCTCCCCGGCGTTGAAACGCCGGGCTATTGTCAGATGTCCCTCCGGGACAAAACTCCCGAGGCGCACGTCCGACGCTTTTAATCGCACCCAATGGTCTCTCTCACCGTCATCCGCACCAATCCCAGCGACTTGCCGGCAGGCTGACTCGCCGGGCTCAGGCGCCGGGACCGGTGGAGAATTGTGGAAAAACCTCGTTCCGAACCCGCGACAAAACCCGGAACCCAAGAGAAGCGGATGCCCAGGAAAGTGAAAATAAGCTGTTGTGAGCCCGCTACGCTACTACGGTTGGTACAGCAACAAAATGCGTTGCGTTCGCCACCGAGGCCTGCCGCCGGAGTTGGCCCCCCACCGCCCAGGCGTTTCCCCGCCGCCCCTCAAGCTCCCCTCAAAGAAAGGGCGCAACCTGACTTGTCCCGCCGTAGCTCCAGCGAAGGCGGACCTGTCCCGCCGTAGCTTTAGCGAAGGCGGACCTGTCCCGCCGTAGCTTTAGCGAAGGCGGACCTGTCCCGCCGTAGCTTTAGCGAAGGCGGATCCTCCGCGTCTGGCATATCGATCCCCTCCGCTGTCCCGTCTGCCAAAACCCGATGCGCGTCATCGCGGTGATTGACGACCCGCGCGTCGTTGAGAAGATTCTTCGCCATCTCGGCGCCTGGCACGACCCGCCCGCCTGCGCCGAGGCTACGGCAGGCAGGCCCGCCGGGTTGTCCCCTCCGGGCGCCGCAGGGCCTTACACCTACGAACCCTGTGACGACGTGGACCCCACCCCAAATTACGAGAACGTGCTGACAAATTGAGCGCCGCTGGCTTAAGGCCCTCGGGACCGAACAACGTTGCCCGGCGACGGCCCTTCGACGCCCAGGCCGGGGGGTAACCAAGCCCATTTCTGCGCAGGTTCCTGCCCTGGCTGCCGCTTCCGACCCCGCCGCCAAAACCGCCCAGGAACCGGCAGAATGTGCCGGTTGACGGGCGCGTGCCGCTCCTGCATCATCCCCCCGTGATGAATGCGGCCAGAAACCAATTCTCCCTCACCCGCGTAGCGTCAAAACCGGGGGCGCGGCGAAAAAGCAAATTCTTATCAGTTCTATTTAACCGCAGAGACGCAATGAACGCAGAGATTGGTTTCGTTTGTCTTCTCTGCGTTCATTGCGTCTCTGCGCTTTCATTGCCCTTCCGAAAGCCGCGACGGGCTCCCCAAGCGGTCGCGGCGTCCCTCCTCCACGCTCTCACGCTCCACACTGTGGGTCCTGGCACGGCCAGGGTTCACGCGTCGAACGGATTGACCGTCTCCACAAACGGGAAATGTGCAGTATTGCGAGTGGCGACGGTCCATCCTTGGGCGCGGGCAATGGCGGCAATTTGCAAATCGCGGATGTCGGCTGCCTCCACCGCCTGTGCGCCCCGCGCGGCTTCGAGCTCGGCCACGTACCGGCCGAATTCGCTCGCGGCGGCCTCATCGAAATCCAGTATCCAATCTCGAAAGTCCTGCCGGATGAATTCATACTTTCGGGCCAACTCGCGTCGGCGCTTGCCCTCCGGCAACCGCTCTACCCCATAGCGCATCTCCGCCAGCGTGATGGTGGTCAGGCAGCAATCGGCGGCATGGCGGCTTAGCCACGCCAGGCACAGGGCGTCGGGCCTCGGCCTGCTGGTCTCGCTGACGATATTGGTGTCCAGCACGTATCTCATAACCGGCGTTTCATCGGGTGACGGCGTTCTGGAATTTCAAGGCCCTTCATCTCCAGCAGCGCATCCACCAAGGTCTTTTTGGGTGGCCCCTCCAGGGCGCGCACGACCTCGGGAACGCCCTTGCGCAGCCCCTGCCGCAAGACCTCGCTCTTGGTCAGTCCGGTCCGTTCTACCGCCTGGTCAATCAGCGCTCTCAAGTCAGGTTCAACCCGGATTTGCAGTACATCATTCTTCATCGCGCACAATGTATGGCAAACGTCAGTCAATCTCAAGCCGGTTCGCCCGGGGCAGCCGGGCGCATTCGCGAGTGCTTGGTGGAGCGCCGACTTGCAGTCGGCTTTACGCGCACCCAGTTTCCGAATTCGTTGCTCTTGGTCCGGTCTAAGCCGACTGCAAGTCGGCGCTCCGCC
Organism: uncultured bacterium; assembly: GCA_963749495.1. Classification (GTDB taxonomy): domain Bacteria; phylum Verrucomicrobiota; class Verrucomicrobiia; order Limisphaerales; family UBA8199; genus CAVQND01. The sequence goes on along the minus strand of CAVVMW010000001.1, from coordinate 799,576 downwards.
TGGGCACCAAGCACTCGCGAATGCGCCCGGGGCAGCCAAACCCGCTCCGAGTGATGCCTCAGTGAAGGCGGGAGCGGCACCGCGGGCCCACCCCTCACCCCAACCCTCTCCCCATCGGATGGGGAGAGGGAGGATGCTCCGACGCGGCTCGTGGAACCAGAGACGCCCGGAAGATCGAAACACTGCCGGCGCTTCTCTCTCTCCCCTTCGGAAGGGGGGAGGGCTGCGGGGGTCCGCCGCGGAACTCCATCTCCCCCTTCCCTGACCGGTCGCCGGCTGCCATTCGAAAGCGATTCTGCTTCACACCGCCTTGGGTTTTTGTTTAGGAACAGCCTCGCGGGGTAGAACTCAGCGTTCAGCGTTGGGGAGTCAGTTTGCCGGTTCCGTGACGGTCTTCCTCGGAAGCCGATTGGTTATGGAATTGACGGCGGGAATTGCGAGATGGGCTTCGGGCGAGCAGGCGTCGGGTGCTCACCATTCCGGATTTTATACCCGCGTCCGGCATTTGGGCCGCCTGTTCGGCAAACCACGAGACCAACACCGCTTTCTCATTCCCACTCATCCGCGCTGCGTCAATGGAGAGGCGGCGCGTCAAGGACCAACTCCTGTCAACCCTTAATGGAGAAACTCGAAACCTATGAAAACACAAACCTCCCCTCCGAGAACAACCTGCCCGAAGACGATGACCACCCGTTCGAGAGCCGCCTGCGCGAGCCGGTGGCGACTGCTCTGTGCAGCCTTCAACCTTGGACATGCTCGCAGGTGAAAGTCCTGCCTCGGCAATGGATGGTTGGGCCGAGTAGTGATTAAGGAAAGTATGCCAAAGCAAAGAAGGGAAGGTGAGGCGAACGGCCCGCGAGGGCAAAGACCGCCCGGAGCAAGCCGAACAGGCCCACCTGTCCGCCGTAGCTTTAGCGAAGGCGGAAGCAGGACGGAGTTCGTCAGACTGGCGCATCAGGCCGTAGTAGCGTTTGCAGGCGCGGGGATAATAAACCGTGCTGAGCCAAGGGCCTGTGGGCACAGCCGCGAACCGATACATCTGGACTCTGAGCCAGACACGGAAAGGAACGCAGGCTCCGCGTCAAACGCAGCCGGTGACGGCTGCGGAAGGGCGCGGAGCGGCAAGGCTGGCTTCCAACGGTACCTGGGGAAAACTCGCTGTACGGGATGATGAGAGGGGGTGGGGGAAACGTGGGCAGGACCTGATGGCCATTTGCCACGATGCCCGAAAGGGCCGATACACAGGAAGCCCTTGGTCTAAACCGGTCGCGCCTCCACTCCACTCGACCAGTTTTCCCGGTAAGACCTGCCCCAGGTCCCGGTAACGGAACGGCTTTATCCCGCCTCAAGTCCCGGTATAGCAGGCCCGGCCTGATTAGGGTAACCGCCAGGCGGGAAACGGGAAACGCCAGCCCGAGACGCGCCTATTCGCGGGGGGCCTGGCGAGTCCGCGCGTGGCGACGGGCGGGGCCGCGAGCTGGGGGCTCGAAGCTCGGCCCCGCCGCCCGCCGGCCCCCCGCGAGTCGGACGGCGCGACGACGCGTCCACCCCGACAGGGGCTTTCCACAATAGCTGAGGCGCAAAATGGCACACTCTCATTTACCAAGACCAGGGAAGCCGATTTGTCCTTCGATTAAACTGCTCATTCTCACAGGCGGCAGGCCCCAGCAGGCCGGCGGAGGATTAATCAGTGCCTCGCGGAACTCGACCGCTCCGCGTGGTAATCCGCATCATTACTCCACCGGATCGCGACCCGCCCCGCCATTCTTTGGCCGCCCAGCCGAAGCAACTGCTCTTCGTTATGCCTGACTAGGAACACAAGAAGTGACAACAATTACTCGAATGAAAAACAGGAGTTGGACCGGCATCTTTTGGTTCCCAAGGCGCCGGGAACCTGTTCCATCACTGGGTTTCCCAAATTGCGAGCCGAACGTCAACCGTCCCGATAATTCTTTGAGGATTAGAGCAACGCTTCCAACAGATCATGCATCTCGATGTCAATATCAGCGCGGTCCTTGACCGTCTGGCTGATTTCATTTTTGATGAGGTCACGAAGCCGGCGCCGAAGCCGGTGAATGGCCACTTTGACCGCGCCCTCGTTCATTCCGAGTTGACGGGCCGCTTCCGCCTGCGAAACGTTCTCACCATCTCCGGTCAACCACGGTTTAAGAGCCTCGAATTGCCTGGATTTCCCGGCCTCCTTGTATTCTTGTTCTATGGTCGCGAAAGCCCGGCCCAATAACGTCAACGCCCATTTGTGGTCAAACCCCCGATCAGGAGCCGCCGCCTTCGAATCGGGCGCTTCCAGGCCGGATGAATTCCCCGCCTCCGCATCGAGGGATTCGATTGCCTGGCCCTCCCCGCGCTTGAGGCGGCGGTCGTGGTCGCGCATGTCGGCAAGGAAATGTTTGACCGCGCCGAGCAGAAACGAGCGGAAGCGGCCGCGTTGCGGGTCCACGTTGTCAATGCCCCCGCGCGCGAGCAGGCGGGCGAAGAATTCCTGGGTCAAATCACGCGCCGAGTCTTCATCGGGCGCATTGCGGCGAATGAAGGCAAACACCGGCGCGTAATAGGCCGCGCACAAGTCGCTCAACGCCGCCTTGGCTTCCGTCGAATCCCCTTTCGCCTGCAGCACGCGCGTCCAGCGGGTGGTGACGAACACCGGAGGCGAGGCTTGACGCGGAGTAGAATCGTTGGTGGCCAAGTTACTCATTCTCCAATGCCTTGATTCTCACGGACTCTTCTCGACGGTCATTGGCTCGCAAGGAAGTGTCTTTATCAGATTCATGATCGAATCTTCCGACATTCCAGCCAGGCCCCAGCCGGCCACATAACTGGTGCGATCGAACTCATTGAGATCGCTCTGTACAGCGGGCGAGAGGAGGGGCTGAAGAATCAAGCGTACCTCTACGCCCGACCAGCCATTGCTTGCAAGGCCTGTGGGCTGAATAAAATCGGCCAGACGAATCGCAAGCTGGCGCCCGGAATGGAGAACGGATCGCGGAGCGGTTTCCAACTTGCGACAGGGCGGTTGATTGGTGAGAAGGTGGCCAAGAGTGTAACCAAAGCCCAAGCCGACGTTCCACTGCGCCACGTTCGTTCCACCGTGAGGCCCGGACACATTCGGCTCGTATGAGAAGTCCATGCTTTCTGGATTGACCGGCCTCTGGCCGACTTTGAAATAACCACTAAAACCGGGCTTGATGGTGGGCACGCCGTTGGACCACAGCACAAACACAACTTGCGCGAGATGATCGGCGGGAATCAGATACTTGAAATCCCAAAACAGCATGTCGTGAGCCCGCGGGTCTCCCTCCACCCGCCGGCGCTCGAAGGGCACCGTATCAATCACCAGGGTTGCGGACTGCTTTTCCGTCCCGCCGACAGGAACAGTAGCTGGTGGCAAGTTTGTCACAGCCCGTTGTGTCGCGAAGAACGACCTTGCGAAACAGGCAATGAGCACAATCAGAGTCAGACACAACAACGCCATCGCCATTGCCATGCGTTTCCAAAAGCGATCCGATACTGGCGCAACCTGAGCCGGCGGAGTCCCGCTGGCGATGGTTTCAACCGCTGTCCTCACTTGACTGGCATGCTGGTAACGCCGCGACGGCTCCTTCTCCAAGGCGTGCAAAACCACCTCATCCAGCCGCACGTCCATTTCCACCTTGTGCGAAGGCGGTTGAAACCGACCCAACGGCAGCTCGCCCGTCAGCATTTCGTAAAAGACCACGCCCAGCGAATAGATGTCCGCCCGATGATCCACCGTGGCCGGAGTTTCCAGTTGTTCCGGCGCCATGTAATGCGGCGTGCCCAGCCTCGCGCCGGTGCCGGTCAGTGCGGCCTCGGGCTGGGCATCCCCCACGAGTTTGGCGATGCCAAAATCGGCAATCTTCACCCGGCCCCGGACATCCACCAGAATGTTCTCCGGTTTAATGTCGCGATGTAAAATGCCTTCATTGTGCGCGAATTGGAGCGCCTCGCATATTTTAGGCACGACCACCAATGCTTGGGCCGGCGTGAACCGGCCCGCTCGCATCGCCTGGCGCAGATTCACGCCATCAACGTATTCCATCAGCAAGTAGAAGTAGCCGCCGGCTTGCCCAAAATCGTGAATGGAGACGATATTGGGATGATTCAACCGCGCCAGCAGACGGCCTTCGCGCGAAAATCTTTCGGCGAACGCCGGATCTGCCGCCAGCGCCTGCGGCAGAATCTTCAGCGCGACCAGACGTTCCAGTTTGGGTTGCCGGGCTTTGAAGACAAATCCCATGCCGCCCTGGCCAATCAGTTCGAGGATTTCAAGTTGCGGGAACGCCGCCGCAACTTCGTCCCGCGATGGCGCGGGCTGGCCTTTTCCTCCCTCGGTTGGGATAGAGGCTTGGAGGAGCACGCACTTGGGACAAAGTCCTTGTGGAGCTTCGTCGGGAATCGGCAGTCCGCATTTTGGACACCGTTTTGGATCAGATGTATTACTCATACCCTTTCCTGAGACGTTCGCGGGCAGAGGTTACACGGAATCTCCGCTGCGCGGAAGAACGATCCGGTCTCACCCGCGAAGCGTCAAACCGTCGGCGCGGCAAAAAAGCAATTTCTTATGTGCAGCCTTCAACCTTGGAGATGCTCGCAGGTGAAAGACACGGAAAGGAACGCAGGCTCCGCGTCAAACGCCGCCCGGGACGGCTGCGGAAGGGCGCGGAGCGACAAGGCTGGCTTCCAGCCGTACTGGTTGTGTGGCCCATTCAGCCCTAACATGGTGCGTCTTCTCTTTTAGCCGCAGGCGGCCTTGCCTTGGGTTGGCACGGGGTGCCCCTTTCGGGGAGGGGAACGACGCTCACCGGCCGCGGTTCCAATCTCCGGCCAATATGGTTGTTCGCGGCGTGTTCCGCCCTTGCAGGGCGGGATGGTTTTCCACCGGCCGTCCCCTGGGACTCCGCGCTTCGCGCTCCACCCCAGGCTATGACATTACGGGCTTTCAGCCCTCTCGTTCTGGCGCCTCTTATAGATCCTCGAGACAAACGCCCCCTCCGACTTTTCTCAGAACGCGAGGGGGGTGTCACCGTTGGCGCGAACGGGATGCAAAACCGACGGTTAGGAATGGGATCTGTTTCGGAGCCCAGCCGATTTTACGATGGCGTTCCCGTGTCGGAACCCTGATTTTTCAGGGTGTTTCCGTCCTCTTCTGCCAGCGTCCCATCAAGGATCTTCCTTCCCCTCAAACTGGCCGACGCACAAAAGGCTTCGATCTCCTGCCAGTCCGTCGAACCGATCAGCACCGAGACCAGCCCGATTATCATGGGGTTCCTTCGCAGCCAGCGGGCTTCAGAGGGCTTCAGCCGTCTTGTAAGGCTGTCGGCCTGGCGAGCGCGCTCACGCCGTTTGCGCTGCGCGTCCGCTCGGCGCAGACGCCGGCACTCGGGCCGGGGGCAGAAAGCCTGGTCCGCTTGGTTTCGGTAATCGGGGCTGAAGGGCTTTCCACAGGCCCGGCACTTTCGCTTTGATGCCATTCTCCGAGGAGTTTTGCGATTTTCCGGGGCTGCCGCAAGCGCGGATGGAGCGAGGGTCCAAGCCGAAGAAGAACCACGACTGAGAAGAAGGAAGAAGAGTTTTCAGCGAATTGCTCGAAGAAAATCCAGGGGAAGAAGATCCCGTTCTCAACCGCCAGGATTGCATCCATTCCGTTTCACCACTGACAGGGGGCGCCGTTGTCTAATTCCCATTACGATTCAGAGACTCCGAAAGCCCTTATTTATAGGAAGAATCCTGCCTCCACAGCGAGCCTTGGAAGTCCTCGGTGGCCACCATTCGTGCTCTCGTTTGTCCGGCGAAGGACGGCGCCGTGGCGGGTCCCGGCGCTCGCCAGCCTGCTGATGCTGGTCGGCGGAATGGCCGTTGCTGCGGACCCCGCCGATTTCCCGTCGAAGCCCGCCACAGCCGAATCCGTCGCGACGGCAACGAAGCCCGGCGCGGTGGCGTTCCGGTTGACGACACCCGAAGAACTCCGCAATCTGGTGGGGCAGGAAACTCGCTCGCGCAAGGAGCGGCAGGGAGAACGCGAAGTGCTGACCCTCGAATCGCGGTGGGCAAGAGCTGCGGGGTCGCTCCGCAAGCCGCTCTGTATTTCTACGCCGTCCCGACGTGGAAGTGGGTGCGTGATGAGAGTTGGACCGTGCCATACCTGGCGGGCCTGGCGGCCCTGGCCTGGCAGGTCAATCCGGCGATTCAACCCAAGGAGGTGGTGCAGCTTTGGCGGGAAACGGCCACGCGCACAAAGGCCGGTCCGGTTGTGAATCCCGCTGCGTTTATTGACGCGGTGAAGGCGAGGGTTGAAAGGAAGCCTTAGGCGGGGCTGGAACTTCCTTTGGCCTGCCGCGTTTCGCCAATCCGCAACGACCCACCTACGCCTGCGGCGCCGAGGCCGGGCTGCTGCTTTGCTCCTGGCCCAAAGGAGGCGAGCTTTCGCTCCCGTTCGTGTATTCGAACGAAGTCTGGACCGGAATCGAATACCAGGTCGCCTCGCACCTGATGCGGATGGGCCGCGTGCCGGAGGGGCTCGACATCGTGCGCGCCTGCCGCGACCGGTATGACGGCCGGGTGCGCAACCCGTTCGACGAATACGAATGCGGCCATTGGTACGCCCGGGCGATGTCCTCCTACGCGCTGCTCTTCGGGCTGAGTGGCGCCCGCTATGATGCGGTGGAAAAAGTCCTTTACCTCGAACCAGCCATCAAAGGCGATTTCCACTGTTTCTTCTCCGCCGCGACCGGCTACGGCACGGTTGGGGTCCGCCACGGCAAACCGTTTTACGAGCCAAAAGCCGGCAGCCTCGAGATCCGCGAGATCAGATACGTGGCAAAGGCATAAGGGGACCGCCAGCAGGCGGCCAATAGTGGATTATTCGAAGAGGTTGAACTCCCAAATGGTCGGGCCGTCGGTGGCTTCGGTGAGGTTCAGGCGCACGCGTTGCGCCGTGACCGGTTCGAACCTGGCGACGAGCTTGTCGCCCAGATCCTCACCCCGATAACACGGTTTCCATTGGCCGTCCTGCAGGTACTCGATGGCGAACTTGCGGACGCGTTTCAACTCCGGGAAGGCCTGCTTGATCGTCGCGCGGCTGAACCTGGCCGGCCAAGGTCAACTTCGAGCCACGCGGACTTGACTCCCGAGTCGGTCGCCCAGCGAGTGTCACCCCGGCCATCTACGGCTTTGTCCGGTCCGTACTGCGCCTGGTTCTGGAAAACGTTCGAGGCGGTGGCTCTTGCCTTGGTGGTGAGCGATACCGGCCCGGGCACGTCCACTGCGGGGAGGTCGAGCGCCGAGCCATCCAGTTCGAGCGCCACGACGGTGTCCAACGGCTGGCGGTCGTTCTCGGGAACGGATACTTCGAGGCCCTTGGCGGTCTGGCGGACTTCGGCTCTGCCGCCGCTCAGCACGCGGCTGGCGACGACCTTGCGCGCGATCCCCGGCAGCTTGATCACATCCTCCGTCCAGTCGCAAAGGTGCAGGTAGATGGTGTTGTCCTTGCGCGTGGAGACACCATATTCGCCCGGCTTGAACGGGCCGCCGCGCGTGCCATAGATGCTTTGGCCATTCTTCGTCAGCCAGGCGCCCATCTCCTTCAAGCGGTTCGCCTGCTCCGGCGCGATCTCGCCGGTCGGCGTCGGCCCCGCGTTGAGCAACACGTTGCCATCGCCGCCGGCGCAGCGGATGAGCATCTCCAGGCAATCGGCGTAGGCCTTGACGCCGTCTTGCCGCCCGCCCCAAGCCCATTGGCCCCGGCGCGAGAGTGTCATGCACGATTCCCACGGATGCTGGTCTTGGAAGCCGCCGATCCACTGCTCCGGGGTGAAGTAATCGGCCTGCGGGCCGATGCTGTTGGGGGAACCGGCGTCCTGGCCGGGGCCGAGGTCCAGGCGATTGTTGATGATGATTTGCGGCTGGAGTTGCTTGACCAGGGCATAGGTCCGCGCCTGGTCCCAGGACGCCTCGCGGCCATCGGTGTCGAACCATAGCAAATTGATGCGGCCGTAGTTGCCGAGCACCTCGCGCAGTTCCGCCTGCATGCTCGCCACGAACCGATCGTTGTTCCGCGAGCGGCAGTCCGGGTCCCGCCAATCCATCGGCGAGAAGTACCAGCCAATTCTCATCCCCTGCGCATGGGCCGCCCGGGCCAGCTCGGCGCACACGTCGCGCTTGAACGGGGTGTGCATGATGTTGTAGTCGGACACCTTCGAGTCCCAGAGCAGGAACCCGTCGCAATGCTTGGCCGTGAGCACCATGTACCTGATGCCGGCGGCTTTGGCCAGGCCCACCCACTCGCTCGCATTGAAGTTCGTTGGATTGAATTGCTCATAGAGGCTGTCATAGACCGCGGCGGGGATTTCGCCGTTGTTCGGGCACCTGGGATTGGTGTTGGCGCGCGACCAACTGATCTCGGTGCCCTTCAGACTGACTGGCCCCCAATGGATGAACATGCCGAAGCGGCCCTCGGCCCACCATTGGAGCCGCGCCGGATATGGGCGCGGCCCGGCGGCACTCGGAGCTGCTGTGGGGTCCTGGGCGTTTAGGGTCAAGCCGCACGACAGTGCGGCGGCGAACAAGAGCGAGGGCGAGAGGAGCGATTTGGTGTGCATGGTGCAGGTGGTTAGGGTCCGCGTCGAGACGACCGCACGGCGAACGCGGCGGCGCGCCTTGGGCAGAGTTTCTTTTCGGGCCCGGGTTTGATACGCAAGACGCGGGCAGGGTAATCAAGCCGCCCGGGATGTTCCAGCCGGAAGCGGCGGCCCGGGGCTTTTTCTGGCGCAGGCGAGTCCCCAAATTGTCCGGTTGAGGGCGGAGCCAGGGGATTGCGAACCAGGACCTGAGCTCTTTGAGGACGTCGGGGCCTTTTTCAGCTTGAAGGGCGGCCTTCCGTTCCCGCATCCTCGCGCCACACGAAAAACGGAATCTCTGTCCGCTTTAATGAGGGCATTGACCACCTGCATGGTGCTGGCTGGGTCCACGTTCCGGTCCTTGATGCCACGTGCCCGGAGGCTAATTGCTTTTCGAGAGCGGAGTAAACTGTTAGGAGTTCGAGATGGTCCACGAACCGAAAGGTCCACCCGACTCCTCCATTGCGAGAGCTTTGGGCGTTTTGCGCCATCGCCCATTTCTCATTTTCTGGGTGGGCGCCTGCATCTCCAATACTGGCAATTGGACCGAAAACGCCGCCCAGAGCTGGGCCGTTACGAGTCAAACCCTGGGTAATCCCCACCAGGGCCTTTTCGTCGAAATCCTGCAGTTCGCCGACTTCTGCCCGGTGCTTCTGCTCGCACTCATCGCCGGCGTGATATCGGACCGCGTGAACCGGAAGACCTGGCTCATCATCCTGCAGGCAGCCGCGTGCGCACTCGGAGCGGGCCTGGCGGTAGTAGCATTCCTGGACAGAGCGACGCCTTGGGTCGTGATCACCTTCACGTTTCTTGAGGGCATCGTGTGGGCTCTCAACGGTCCGGTTTTCCAAGCGGTCGTGCCCAGTCTTGTTCCTCGGGCGGAGTTGGATCGTGCCATCGCCCTCAATTCTGTCCAGTTCAACATGGCCAGGCTGTGCGGCCCTATGCTCGCGGCCGCCATCATCGGCGCTGCTGGTATCGCAGGTGCCTTCACGTTCAACGCGTGCACCTTCCTCCCATTGCTGATTGCTCTGCTGCTGGCCGTCCCCGGCACTCCCGTCCCCTCCCGCCCAAAGACCGCCTCGATCTGCCAAGACATCCGCGAGGGCTTGAGATTCGTCTGGACCAGTCCCGGTACGCGGCGCCTGACCATGATGGGGATGAGCTTCATGTTCTTGGCCGCGCCGTTGCAAGGACTGCTGCCCGTATTTGCCCAGAGCGTCCTCAAGGGCGGCCCGACACTGTTCGGTCTGATGCTTGCAGCGATCGGCCTGGGATCGATCCTCGGGGCATTCCTGCTGTCCTTCATACCCTCTTACTACCCTCGCCACCACCTCATCCCTCTGGCCATGTGCGTTTTCGCCGCCCTCGGGTTGCTGTTCAGCCTCTCCACCAAGCCCGCTTTAAGCCTCACTATCCTGGTTGCAAGCGGCACTTTTTGGCTGCTGAGCCTCAACCCGAGCAACACCGCCAACCAACTCCTGGCCACTGACGCCAATCGAGGCCGGGTCCTATCGATTATGCTCTTGGCCCAGCAGGGCGGGATGCCGCTAGGCCACCTTTGCGCAGGCGTTCTCACACACTACATGTCTGCAGCGTGGGTCCTGCGCCTCATGCTCGGCATGCTCCTTGTGGTGATGGCTGTCTTTCTCTTCAGGCGTGAGCCAGCAATTGAACAATATGCCCCGGCGGCGCCTGAGCAAACTGACCCTTCGTGACACGATTTGGGAGGCCGTTACTGCGCACTCCCACCACCCCGACTGTCCGGCGGAGATTGCCGTCCAACCGGAACGGGGGAGGACGGCCCCGTAGCCCACGCCCGGCTTCAACGCCTTCTTTTTCCCTTAGGGCCCTTGACAGAGTCGCTCGGCGCGCCCGTGCGCCAGGGGCGCCAGCGTAGCGCAGGTTTCCAAACCTGCCGTATCGTGGGTTTCCAAACCCGCAGGCCGTCCGCAAACCGGGGGCGCTCGACATGCCGACGCCCTGCCGATTGGAAATCGGCGATACGGCAGGTTTGGAAACCTGCGCTACGACTTTGTCAACGGCCCTTCTTTTTCCCTTTTCCCTTCCTCCGCGCGAATCTCGACTTGCCTTGATGGGTGCGGTTTGGTTTGCTTTCCTTTCCCGGGTTGCGGCCGAGTGAAACCGGATGCTCTGCCTCGACTCTGACGATGAACCGGAAAACAAAATGGCTATTGGCGGGACTGTTCCTGGCGTTGGGTTTCTCCACGCAGGCGAAGGAACTTGAATTCGGGGGCTGCACCTGGACGGCGAGATCAGGCCGGGGCGGACCTGGCCCCAATGCGTGGGACGAGAACAACGCGTGGCTGGATACCTCGACCAACCTGCATTTGAAAATCAGCCTGCGGGATGGGAAATGGTCCTGTGCCGAAGTCACGATGCGGAGGCGTCTGGGTTTTGGCCGGTACCAGTTTCAAGTCACCGGCCGGCTCGACCGTCTTGACGACACCGTGGTGCTGGGGCTTTTCAACTACCCCACCGGGGATGTTGGACCGGACGCGACACACGAGATCGACATCGAATTCGCACGGTGGGGCGATGCGAAGAACCCGATGGGCAACTACACCGTGTGGCCGGTCGTGAAGTCGCTGCAGCAGGTTTCCAAGTCCTTCCCGTTCACCTTGACCGGTGACCAGACGACGCACCGGTTCATCTGGAGCCGCGGCGAGGTGAAATTCCGATCGTTGCAGGGCCACCGCGAGGATGACCGTGAGGAGATAAACGCCTGGGGTTACAGCCCCAGCGAGGCCTCGCGGCACGTTTCGCAACAGCCAATGCCGGTACACATCAACCTGTGGCTGTTCAAGGGGTTGGCGCCGAAGAACGGCCGGGAGGTCGAGGTGATCATCCACGATTTCAAATTCACACCGGAGTGATCACCGATCCGGCCAGGCTTACTCCTGCTTCTGGTCAAACGGTGGCGGCTGTTGAGCCAGGTGCACCTCCAGACGAACGATCAACGCGGGCAAATCGTTCTGGGCCGTGTGCCAGAGCGTGGCTTCATCCACTTCGTCGTAGTCATGGATCAGGATGTTTCGCATGCCCGTGATCTGCTTCCACGGCAGATCGGCGAGGGCTTTCAGTGCAGCCGGAGACAGGCGCCGAGCGGCTTCGCCCATGACGGCGTAACGGCGGATCACCGCGTCCTGCTTCTCCAAGTTCGCCTCGAACTGCTCCTGGGAGATCCCTGCGAGATAACCGCGGATGGCCCGAGCGGAGTCCAGGATGTCACGCAGGTAGGCGTTATCCTTCGACATATATCGGCTGGGTGTGCGAAAGGATCGAGTGCTTGCGGTATGGATTGCGACTGCGCTCCACCGCGCGGCGGCTGACGAGGTCCACGGGCCGGGAGAAAATGCGCGCCAGACCCTCCTGCCAGTCCACCCACTCGAACAGCCCGCATTTCACACCGGGCCGGACGCTGGCCAGCAAATCCACGTCGCTGTCGGCGTTGAAATCGTCGCGCAATGCGGAGCCGAACAACTCCAGACGCGCGATCCCGCGTTCCTGGCAGAACCGCCGCACCGCTTGGACATCAAATTCCAACTTCATCGTAACAGATGTTACCCCGCAGAACAGGCCATGCCAAGACGGTTTTCCGATTGAAGGAGCGCAAACCGCCGGTAATCACGTAGCCGGGATCGACGGGGAAGATCGCCGCTGGAGGCTCCCGCGTTCGGCCTCCGGCGCTCGTCCTCTTGACTTCTCAAAGCCCGCCGGCGCAAGCTTCACGACGGTGAACGCATCCCACAATTCAATGCGGCCGGCAGCCTTTCGTTTCGTCGCCGGTGGTTTGTCCCTCCTTGCTGTCAGCATCGCCTTCGCGCTGGCCGCAGCCATGGTCTGTGGCGCCTCAGGGCAGGAAGAAACAGACCTCCCGTTTCGGTGGGGTGGCGGTTCCAGTCCCAACATGGCCGGCAACGCGAAGCGTTTGCCGGCCGATCCTGGCAGTGTCGCCCCTTTATGGGAATTGACGCTGGGTTCGCACACTTACTCCATTCCCACGATTGATCGGGGCCGGATTTACATCGGCGCCAATGATGCCGGAGTTCAGCGGACGGGCTACAAGCCCACGGGCGGCGGAGTTCTGATGTGCGTGGATCAGGCCACCGGCAGATTGATCTGGCAGTTGCCCAGTCCGCGCTACTTCGCCGGAGTCAAGCCGCCCTATCACTTCGACCAGTGGAATTGCGGCATCTGCTCGGGCCCGGTGGTGGACGGAGACCGTGTTTATGTGATCGGCAGCCGGGGCGAGATCCTGTGCCTGGACCGGGAAGGCCAGGCGAATGGCAATGACGGCCCTTTCCAGGATGAACTGGCTTACATGGGCATCACCAACGCGCCGGATGCCAAACTGGAGCCGACGGACGGCGACATCCTCTGGAAATACGACCTCATCCCCGAGTTGGACGTTGTCCTGCACGACGTTTGCGGCAGCACGCTCCTGGTCCACGGCGACCTCCTCTACGCCTGCACCTCCAACGGCATCGATGAGCGGCACGAGAAGGTCCCCAGGCCCGATGCACCGAGCCTGATCGTCCTCGATAAGCGGACCGGCCGGCTGGTGGCCAGAGACGATGAGAAAATCGGCCGGCGCTTGTTGCACTGCAATTGGTCGTCCCCCTCGCCCGGCCGGGTCAATGGCCGGACCTTGATCTTCTTCGGAGGCGGTGACGGCATCCTGTACGCTTTCGAGCCCCGGCGCCTCGCACGGACTCGCAGGTCCGGATTCTCCACAAGGTCTGGTCCTACGACTGCAACCCGCCCGATTTCCGGGTGCGCGATGGCCAGCCGGTCCCGTACTCAAAGAGCAACAAGAACCGACCAGACGGCCCGAGCGAGATCATCGGGACGCCGGTGTTCCACAACGCCCGTGTGTATGTGGCCATTGGCCAGAGCCCCCTTCACGGTAACGGACGCGGCTGCCTCTCGTGCGTTGATGCCGGCACGGGAACCAAAGTCTGGGCCTCAGAACTGGTCGAGCGATCCCTGGCGACACCAGCGCTCGCCGAGGGTCTCCTCTACATCCCGGATACCACTGGCAATCTCCACTGTTTCGACACCGACACAGGCCAGCGATATTGGGTCCACGCTCTGGGCGCCGCAACCTGCTATGGTTCATCCTTCGTGGCCGATGGCAAGGTGTACATCGGCACGGAAACAGGCACTCTTTGGACCTTGAAGGCAGGCAAACAGTTGCAGGTCCTCTCCAAAACCCGCCTCAAAACCAGCCCGATCACTCTAACCGCGGCTGACGGCGTGCTCTACGTTCCTACCCAGCACAGCCTGCTCGCAATTCCCGGTGACGGTTTATGAAACGTGGAACAATACTACGGCCAGGCCCCGGATATCGGCCTTTATGAAAGCAGATAACATGAGAGAGTGCTGACCTGACAATTGGTGCGGGAACAGTAGGCTGCCACCCTGCAGAGCAAGAACGATTTTGCTTGCGCGCGCCCGCAAAAGGCGTATGGAAGGGCTGCAATTAGCCGATAAGAACCAACTCACTACCATCACCGACCATGAACTCCAATGAGATGAAACGCCGCGAATTCCTCCAGGCCACGGCGACGATTGGCCTGGCGGCGGCTGGCGGGGCATTGTGCCCGCAGGTGTTTGCCGCCGAACCGCTCGAGATGCGCCTTGGGGCCAGCGACCTCCGGGTCCAACCTGTGCTGATTTACGGTCTTGCCGAGCGGCATAAGGGAAGTTGGCGGCCGTGGGGCGATGTCCAGACCGAAGCAGGGGTGGCGGCGGAAGTCGAGCGCATCAACGGTGAACTGAAACGTCTGGCCGGCCTGGCTGATTTCGGGCTGCGGATGTTGCCGGCCGCCAAGCTGAGCACCCGGCAACAGGTGGACACATTGAAGGACGCAAAACCTGACGCGCTGGTGGTCTATGCCTCCGGCAGCGGCACGGATGTGCTGGAATCCTTGGCTGGACTGGGCAAGCCCATGGTGATCTTCGTCCGCGAGAAGTCGGGCCCCTATTACTTGTGGCACGAGATCGTGGACTCGCGCTTCCTGCGCAGCCACACCGATGAAGTGAAACAGACCGCCGCCGGTCTCGAGGACGTGGTGGTGGACGACCCGGCGGAGGTCCTGTGGCGCCTGCGGGCGTTATACGGCCTGAAAAACACGGTGGGCCGCCGCATCGTGTGCGTGGGGGGGCCGGGCGGCTGGTCGTGCCCGCAGGCGCCCGAGCGGGCTCGCCAGCGCTTCCAATTGGACATGGTCACGGTGCCGGTGCCGGAGGTGAACGCCCTGATCGAGTCGGCCCGGAAAGATGCCGCCGTGGTGGCCCGGTGCAAGCGGGAGGCTCGGAGTTACATGGCCGCCCACGGTGTCTCGTCGCGGATCGGGGAAGACGCCGTGGCTGAGGCCTTCCTGCTCAAGGAACTGTTTCGTGGCCTGATGACCAAGCACGACGCTTGCGCGGTGACCACCAACGCCTGCATGAACGGCTATGCCGGCATCATGCCCTGTCTCACCCTCACGCTGACCAACGATGCCGGCTATATGGCCTACTGTGAATCGGACTTTGTGAACATCCCCGCCGGCATCCTCATGCACTATATCGCGGGCCGGCCCACCTATTTTTGCAACCCCTCCTTTCCCCACGCCGGGCGGATGCTCTTCGCGCATTGCACGGCCCCGCGCCGGATGGACGGCAAACGGCTCGAGCCCGTCACGTTGGTCACCCACTATGAGTCGGATTGCGGCGCCGCCACGCACGTGCATTTCCGCAAGGGACAGCCCGTCACGGTCATCAAGCCGGACTTTGAGGCCCGACACTGGCTGGCCCTGACTGGCAAGATCGTGGACACGCCGTTCCTGGCCACCTGCCGGGCGCAGATCGAAATCGCCCTGGACGCCGACACGCAGGATGTCATCCGCAATATGCGCGGGTTCCACTGCCAGATCGCCTATGGCGACTGGGGACGCGAGGTGGCCTACGCGGCAAAGAAGGTGGGGATTGAGGTGCAGCGGCTGCCAAAGGCGGTCTGAGGGGGGTCGAAAGGAAAGACGCCGAGACCCACAACACCTTCTACTTGCCGCCCTTCAACGCAGTGTGCTCGATCTTGCCTTGAAAGGCATTTGGCGAGGTCCAGCCCTGTTCGAATTTCCGGAGAAAACCGGCTACGCCACTACCGGCCGGATGCCGAACAAGTTGCAGTAGGCCAGCAGTTCCCTTTTGTAGTCGCCGTAGAAAAAGAGCTGGTGAAAGCCGGGATAGGCCAGGAGGTTGGGCTGGGTATCCAGCTTGAGCATGACTGAGACCACGCAGCCGCCATGAGGGGGGACGGGCACGTTTTCCACGACCGTGCCGGTGCCAATCACCATCTGCGGGGAGTTGTCCGGGGTCTCTTGCGGCAGCAGCACGTCGGCTATCGTGACTCGCTGGCCCTCGCGCCAGTGGGTCCGCGGCACAGCGTCCCGGTTGCCGTGGTGGTGCGTGATGTCGAACGGCTCGGGCGGTTGGCTCAGGCCATTGAGCCGGGTGGCGCAACAGCAATGCGCGCCGATGAGACAGCCTCTTGCCGTCTCCGGCACCGGGTCTTGCTGAAAACCCGGCCGATCGAAGAGCAATTGCACGAGCGCGTGGGTCACGACCGCGCCCAGGTCGGCTTCACAGGCCGCGGGGATGCCCTGGTCCAGCATTCGGGACCACGCGATACACGGCAGGCTAATCCTGGTCCGCCCCAAGGCGCCGAGGCAATCCATAGTGATGGCGTCGGCCTCTTCCCGTTCGAGCAGGCTCCGGGCCACGGCGTAGCTCTTGAGGCCGTTGATGAGGTCTTGGCAAAGCCATCGGGTTTGTCGGCCTTGGCCTGGGCCAGCCAGGTCCCCGCCTCCTCTGCCGAGTAGATCGGTTCCGGTCGCAGCCGGATCTGCAGGCCAAGTTGCCCCTCAGCCGCGGCCACCTGGGCGCTATACTCGCGCCGGGCGGCCTCGCCGTCGTAAATCGCCCCGGGCCAGAGGATGCCGTAATCGCCCTTGCGCCGCACGAACGCGGCATGGATCTTCGGCACATACTTCGCCCCCGGGCCGCAGGGGACGATGCGCCGTTCCAGGGGCTTGTGTCCCAGCCAGCCTGCGTGGAGGAGGGATGGAGCAAACAAGACCGCGCCAGCGGCCATGAGAAACCGGCGGCGTGACCAATGGGCAGAGAAAGGCGGATTCATACGCAAGCCAAATTGATCGGTTGTGTTGATGGCGCATCCTGTTCCAATACGGCGCGGCTGTCAAGATGTCACTGTTTTCGGCCTGGCTTTCAAGCCCTGCGGCAGTGGCCAGCAGGAACCCGAGGAATCCTATGTTCATCTCAAATTTAAAACAGGCTCTAAGGTTTTAGTCCTACCCTGAGCACGGTGATAGAACTGAAAGGAATTTGGTTTTTGCCGCGCCGCCGGTTATTGACGCTGCGCGCGTGAGATGAAATGGCAAAAAAATGGGAACAAACCATTTTTCTGCCAGAGCATCTTTCTGCCAGTTCCGGGTTTCGTGCTTTCGCTTGCGGATTTCCACTTCGTCGCCTTTCATCACCGCGTAGCGGTTGCCGATGGTAGCCGTGGACTTCCAGTCCACGGACCCATGGCCCAAGCTCGTCCGCGTCGCGTAGCGACGCCTGAAGACGGAAGCCGATCTGCCAGCGCCAAACCGTCAGGCGTCGCTACGCGACGCGAGCTTCTTCCGACGCCCCGAACCGTGGACCGAGGTCCACGGCTACCTTCGCCGCGTTGCTACGCGACGCACCCGACGCATCTCGTTCTGCCGCTGCGGATGAGTCCGGATTCTGCCCCATGCTCGACCGCTATCACGCACCGCACCCCAACTACCCGCCCCGAGACTGAACTGCAAGGAACGTGGTTTTTGCCGCGCCGCCGGTTTTTGAAGCTGCGCGGGTGAAACCGCCTCCGCTCCGCAAGGTCAATCAAGAAAGCGCCGCCCGGCACCCGTCCCTCGGATGTCCATGCGGAATATTTGGTGAGCCGGACTCACATTGTAAGAAAGTATAGATGTGACCCCGATTTCCCCCGTTGTAAGAAAGTATAGATGTGACCCCGATTTCCCCCGCCCCGATTTCCCCCGATTGTAAGAAAGTATAGATGTGACCCCGATTTCCCCCGATTTCCCCCGACCCCGATTTCCCCCGATGACCCCGATTTCGCGATTTCTGACCCCGATTTCGCGATTTCGGTAAATGTTGCCGGTTTCGGCGCAGCACGGGGGCGCTGGAGCGTGGTCGCGCCTGAGGGCCGGCTCAGGGGCTGAAGGTTGCGCGGCAGGGATGCCGGCTCTGTGCCGAGCGAGCCGGGAGGATGCCGCCGCCAGGTAAAGGCCCGCCTCCTGACCGGGTTAGACGATCCTTGGATCCGGCAAACCCGCAATCGCCGCCAGCACGTTCGGGCACCAGCACGAAAACCGCGCCGGCCGCAACCGAAAAGGACAGCATCATGGCCGGACAGAATCATAATTCGTAACTGTTCAGGTCGTAGCCGAAAGCCGTTCCATAGGAGCGCGGACGCCTCGTCCGCACGGCTCTGGCGGCAAAAAACGCGCGGACGGGGCGTCCGCGCTCCTATGGGCGACCTGAACAGTTACCATAATTGAAGGGTCTTCATCATTTAAAACAGGCTCTAAGGTTTTAGTCCTGCCCTGAGCACGGTGATAGAATGGGCGGGAAAAAGGTACTGAAAACCAGTGCCGGCAGTAAAAGTGCCTGACGACGGAACCACCCGGTTTGGCTCGGCCAATGAATTCTCGGCGTCCAGGGCGCCGCTCAAGACGGTGAAATGCCCGACAGGATCAACTTCCCTGGCGCCATTGAGAGTTATACTGACAGATTCGGGCGCGTCCGACTTGTTCACAACCTTCAAGAGCACGTCATCCCTGCCCGCTTGAGTGTCCACAGAGGCGGACCAGCAGCAATGCGCCGTATTTTGAGTCAAAGGCAAGACTCGCGACCCCGCGTTATCCACAAACAACATCTTTTGCACGTAGTATGATGGAGTGGCAAAGGCGGTCACGGCGTCATTCCAGACAAGGCAGGGACCAAAATTGCCATGACCAACAAGCCCGGCATAATTCCCATAACCTGTCCACCACATTCTTTCGGAGTTCTTTTCGCATCCCAGCATGAAGGCCGCGTCGCCCAGGGCGTCGCCGAAATTTCCGATTGCATCGCCTCCGTTGCCGTGGATGGAGGACGCATACTCTGCGACGCATATCTTTTTGCAGGCCGGGTTGATGCTGTCATATTTGTTGTGCAAATGCGAGAGGTCCTTCTCATAGAAATGGTCATCGGCGAAGTCCAGGAAATTCTCTGGCGCCGGTGAAGGCACACCGGTGGCATTGAACATGATCTTCATATCAGGATAATGGGCCAATATCGCGTCATGAATCATGGTGTAGCGGGGAATGTAGTCCTTCACCGTTTGCCAGCCATTTTCGTTGCCGATCTCGATGAATGTGAGATTGTAGGGCGCCGGATGGCCGTTGGCCGCGCGCCGGGCGCCCCACCTGGCTGAGACGGGTCCCTTGCAATACTCGAGCAGGTCCAATATATCGGCGATAATCGGCTGCATTTGATCGAGCGGGCAAATGCCAAACCATTCTTTGTTGTCGGCATTTTCACTGATCCCTGACGAGCAGACATAAACCGGTTCCGCCCCCAGGTCTTCGCATAATTGCAGGTACTCATCCAAACCGAAATACAGGTCGTTCTTGTAGCCCCAGTTGTTTCTGGTGGAGCCGGGCCTTTCTTCGATGGGGCCGATGGAGTTCTTCCAGTTCCAGCAAATCTCCATGCCCGCGGACTCGGCGGTGCAACCGCCCGGGAACTGTATGTACTTGGGCTTCAAGGCCGCCAGCTTTTCAGCCAGGTCGAGCCGCAGGCCATTGGGGCGGTTCTTCCAGGTTGGCGGCATGAGGGTAACCACGTCAAAATACACATCGCCCGTGGCTGAGGCATAGATTACAAAGCGGTTGGCGCCGGAAACACTGGAAATGCCGCTGGTGGTGAGGTCGCAGGTGAAATGCTGCCAGGTGGCAGTCGGCTCGATATCGGGCGATCGAGCGTAAACGGCGCCGCCATTGCTTTCCAATGTCGCCTTCAGGGTTCCAGTGAAACGCGGGCCTTTCTTGGCCCAAAAGGAAACTCTGTAGGTCGTATGGTTCCTTAACGCGATTCCCCAGTACCCCTCATTTGCCAGGCCCACGCTCCCGGACGCCACCGAAGTCACCTCAAGTTTGGCGCAATGATTTTGGCGGTTGTTCAGCATGGCGGTCTCGGCGGAGGTTTGCCCGGATAAATTGCCATTCGAGGTTCCTTGTTTGACTAAACTCCATCCAGCGACCGGATTCTTCAGCTCCTCGAAGGAGGGATTGTTGATCAACTGGGCGTATAACCCTCCCTCAAACTGGTGGTTGAACTCCTCGATTTGCTGGCCCCTGCAAATCGGGGCAACGATGGCTCCTGGCCGGGAAACGTCGACCGTGCACTTTGGACCAGCACTTTCCGCATGGGACGCGCCGGGGGCGAACAGAGCATCGATTTGCCGGAGGGTCTCTTCCACGAGCACCTGCCCGCCCTCGGGACCGACGCGGAACTTGTCAGCGCTGTAGCCGCCGCCCTGGACCGCTCGGGCCGTGGGCAAGTACCCGCTGGCGCCGCAGGCAAGCTGGACGAGCAGCGTCGGCACCGCCGGGCTGCGCGCCTGGATGCGGATGGCGTAGTCGAGGTAGAGCTCGAAAGGGCATGTGGCCATCGCCACATCGCCCAGACGCAGCACGTGGAACTCGATTGGCTGCACCGGGTCGGTTTCGTAAAACGGTTCCGGGACTGGTTGTGGCTCCGGGAGGTTGGCGCTCGCCACGGTGTGCCGGAAGACCAGTTCGCTCTGCCGGGCATTCTCGGCCACAGGCAACGCGTCATCAACGGCGTTCGCAATCCGGCGCGCGATTTCTTTGCGGCGCGAGAGGCCGCGTCTCCGATCCATAGCCTGCTCCGCCGCCTGCCGGTAAATCGGGTGGGGAGACGAATCGCCCGCGGGCGCGCACTGGGGCAATATAAAGAGTTCCGCCCCGTGCCGCCGATGGAGCGCCTCGCGCACGTCGTGCCAGAAATCGGCTGAGACCTCGTATAACTGCTCGGTTTCCTGCGCGGTGGCGGCCAGGTTAATCACCACACCGGTCCAATTCGTCCTGGCTCCCCAGAAAAACAGAAGGTTCACCGCGTGATCATCCGGACCCTCGACATAGGCGAAGTCGGGCGCTCGCGTGTTGCCGTACATCACGGCGGAACCATTGCGGAACACGGCGCGGCGGTTGAAACTGACCACGGCCTGGCTGAGCGCCCAACTCATGCTTCCGGGCGCCCGGTTTTTCCAGGCCCGGATTGCCGCCTCGGAGACGCGCTCCACAAAGAATTCGGCGTACTCGGATGCCTTCATGACACCCGCGTCCTGGCTCACGTCGTAAAGATCTTTGAACGTGCTGTCCACGAGGCCCGGTGCGGTGTGGGTATGGGTGGCGTTGAGGAACAATTTTGCGCTGTCGAACTCCGGCAGTTGAGCGCGGATCTTTTCCTGCAGGCGCTGTTGAATCGCTCGTTGAATGAACAGCAGATCGCAGGAGACGAGGATGGCCTGTTCCGGTCTGTCTCCGCCTTGAGTTTCCAGGGCCAGAACCGTGGCCGTCAACGGATCACGGACGCCGGTCGAGACGCGCTTGTGCAATTGGCCGATGAGCGCGACCGGGCGAGTGGGGGTGATATCGGCCACGGCCCACCCCACCTTCAGCGGGCGCGTCGGGCTGGCCTCGGCTGCCGGAGTGGCCTGCGCCCAGGCGGAAACCGCCAGCCAACAAACCGCCAAAAGACAGCGGAGACACCGGACAGTGACTGGATTCATTACCGTGTGTTTCATATAGCGGTATCTGCTTGCCGAGTCGGAGGATAGCTTCCAAGCAGCGGGCCGGCCAGCACTTTGATTCTCAGTGACTGTTCAGGTGCAGGAGCGGGTTTGACGTGAATGTTCACGCTGGGCCGACGTCGAGCTTTGTCCCGGAGGGACATCCCGAGAATAGCCCGGCGCTTCAGCGCTGGGTACGACGCCCCAAAAACCCGCGTCCCGAAAGGGACGCCTGAAGCTCAGTGGCCGGGCGCTCCATTCTCCAACGGCGGCATCGGGCCGGCCCCAACCGGCGTCTGGGCCTGCCGCGGGTACAATCGACTCCCAGGGGCATACTCGACTAACGCCCCCCCCGCCTATGGGGCCTACGCCTATAACAACAGCGGAACTGCCATCAGCGATGGGTTACACGGGCTGGGGCTGGGCTGGTGGAACATGTACCAGTTGCAGACCCCCGAGAGCGAGGTCCTCAAGCCTGCTGAGATGCTGGCCTTGGGCGATTCGGCCATGAAGCCGTTCACCTTCGAGTCCCCGACCGATCTCTCTTATGGCTTCCCGCCATCGGCCTTCCTCGGCTCGGATAAGCTCTGCCATGCGCTCGAGGATCTTGCCCTGCGGCCTCCGGCGGCGTCGGACCCGGGTGTTTTCCAGGCGCGCCGCGCGCAATATCAGCGCCGCCACCTTGGCCGGTTCAACGTGATCTTCTGCGACGGGCATGCTGAGTCCGGCCCCGCCGCGCGTTTTTTCGATTCGCGTCAAGACGCTGTGCTCAGGCGCTTCAATGTGGATAACCAGCCGCACCGGGAAGGCCTAATAACCCTCGCGTTCTGGTAGCCGGCCTGGACTGTGGCCGCGCGGCTGCTCCGCCGCCCTGCCTTTGCCCCACGGCCCCCAGCGGGCCCGCGAACTCGCGGATTCCCCCCGGCCCGCGCGCGCCGCCGCCCTCCGGCGCTCGATCTTGCCCGGCGCACCCGAAAATGTGTGTCTGGGACAATGAATCTGTGCGGCAGACAACACCCCGTGATCTCGCCGTTGGCGTCGGCGGCCAGGAAGATAGGCGTCCCCTGCGCGTCCCTGGCGCGCCGCGTTGGGTAGAGCGGCCACCTGGGCTCTGCCACGGGGTAGCTGTGGTAGAGAGCGACCTGGTGCAACTCGTAGCGGTCTGGGTACCTGTCCAGCAGCGTTCCGGAGATGAGCCGGATGACCACGCCCATCCCGGTTGGCAGGATGGGGCTCTCGCTGACGATCAGGATCTTGGCCTTGGGCATCACGGGCAGGGCCCCGCGGGGCTGGGGCTTGGTTGCGGCGAGAGACGGAACCGGGCGGCGTACTCACCGGGCGAGCAGCCGAAACGGGCGCGGAACCGGTGGCAAAACTGGCTCGGGTCGGCGAACCCGAGTTTTCCCGCGATCTCCTTGATCGAGAGGCGTGAGGATCGCAGGTGGGCCGCGGCCTGGGAGAGGCGCAGCTCATCCAAAAAGGCCTGCGGCGCGGCGCCGAACCTGCGGGCGAAGTGCCTTCTCAGTTGCTCGTAGGTGACACCGCGTTGGGCGGCCAGCCTCGCCGCGTTGTACCCAGCCAGCGCGGCGAGCGGCCCCCAGTCCGCAATTCGATCCAGGCGGCTCATAAGACGGAGGAGATGAGAACTCCCGGCTGCTGGTCAGCTCCAAGCCCTTTGGTATTGGGCCACGTCCACCGGCCGGCCGGTCAGGCGCGACTCTTCGGCGGCGAAGGCGATGACGTGGCTGTGCACCGTGGATTCGATGCCCGCTTCCAGCGGCTGTTCGGCCGATTTGGTCATCTCGCCATAGAGGGCTTTCACCAGTCCGGCATCTCCACCGCCGTGCAGTTCATAGCCTCCGTCCTCCGCCTGGACGGTGTAGCGCTGCACCGAACCTTCGTGGGGAATAACCAGGAGGTGAACGCCAAGATGTTGCCGGTAGGTTTCGCCGCCTTTGAGCGCGCCCCGGGTGCCGTAAACCTCGATATGGCGGCCGCTGGCAAACGCCGTCATGGTAAAGGTGCCCGTGATGCCGCCCTCAAACTCCATGGCGAGCACCTGCCGATCGACGGCGTCGTTGTCGCAACGATAAACGCAACGTCCCCATGGACTTGTGGCCAGCCAAGCCACAATTTCTTCACGGGAGGCATCGGCGGCGCGGTCATACACTTGGGCCAGCCAAGGCACGCGCATGTCATCCGCATATCGCAGGGCATTGTAGGGGCACACGGCTTGCTCCGGGCAGCCCTCCGTGCATCGAGACGGCGCTCCGGCAGGGGCACGCTCGGGGCGGAAGAACTCCAGCGAGCCGTAACTGGAAAGACGTCAACAACGTCGTCCCACGAGCCAGTGGATGACATCCATGTCGTGGCAGCACTTGGACAGAATCATGGGGGAGCTCTTCCCGGTAACCGCCCAATGGCCGCGCACGAAGGAATGGGCCTGGTGCCAGGGCATGACGCCTTCGTTGGCCTGAATCAACACCACTTCCCCGATGAGGCCCGAATCAATGATCTCCTTCACCTTCCGATAAAACGCGGCGAAGCGCAGGACAAAGCAGACCATGACTCGGCGGCCGGTCTTGTTGGCCAGACGTTCGATCTCGAGCACCTGGCCGACACGAGTGGCGATGGGCTTTTCCAGCAACACGTCGCATCCCAATTCCAAAGCCCGACGGCAGGGCTCGTAGTGGTCACTATCCTGGGTGGCTACCAGGACGACATCGGCCAGCTTCCCCGCCGACAACAGGTCTTCGCCGCGGGCAAATCCTCTAAATTCAGGATTGGCCGAGAGGCGCCTTATCCTCTCCACCCGTTCGGCCACCGGATCGGCGCCGGCGACAATCCGGAAGCGATCCGGAAACCGGCCAGCAAGCTGCACATAAGTCTGCGCTCGGGCGCCGCAGCCGACACAAGCGATTCTCAAGGGTATTTGTGTGCTCATGGTGTTAGATTGTTTGGAGTGAAGACGTGGATGCCTGCTATAGGGGTTCAGAGGCCGCCTCGAAAAAGGCGACAATATTCTCCCAGGGCACTTCCGGGCTCAAGACATGGGCTGGCGCCAAAATGAGGCCGCCACCTCGACCCACTTCGCGGATCCGGGCTCGCACTTCGGCTCGGACCTCTTCCGATGAACCGAACGGCATCGTCTTTTGCACGCTCACAGTCCCCCAAAAGGAAAGCCGATCCCCATACTGCTGCTTGAGCGCCGCCGGGTCCATGCATTCCGGTTGGACAGGATTCAGGATATCCATGCCCGCCTGAATCAAGTCCGGAACCAGGGCCGACACATTCCCATCCGAATGGTAGAATACAAACGAAGCCGGATTGGCCGCCTTTACCGCCTGCGCAGTGGCCGCCAAGCGCGGTCCAAGGAACTCTCGCCACGTCTCGACCCGCATCATGAGCGACCGCTGGGTCGCCACGTCGTCGCCAAGGATGATGATGTCCACTCCGGACCGAGCGAGCCGCTCGGCGACCACTTTCTGCAATGCCGCCGTGCGTTCGAAGAGGAAATGTGCTATCTCCGGCGCCTCGAGCATATCGACCAGCAGTTCTTCCAGGCCGCGCAAATACCACGAACGCTCGAACACGGATCCCGCCGAGGCGGCGACTGCCAGGCCTTGTGCGTGCCAGTGCTCGACCTGGCGGCGGACGGGTTCAAAGCGGTAGGCTTGGTCGAGGTCCGGCCAGGGATAGCTTTTGAGCCGCTGGAGATTCTCAATCCCCCGCAATGGCGACTGGAGGCGGGTGAAGTGATGGAAGTTGCCTGTCCGCCGCCATACCCCCCACTCATTGACCTGGCCGCTGGCCAGCGCCGCCGAGGCCTCTGCTCCGAGCCATTCCGCAAACCGGTCTCGCCGCAAACGGCTTGGAGCGAGGACCACGCGGGTGATGTCCATTTCAAAATACTCGCGCGGTGTTCTGGGGCTGCAATGTTCCAGCAGCAGCCGCTCGATGGGCGGCGTGTAACCTATCGCCTCTTCATACAGCAGCCGCGGCACGCGGTCCGGTTGCCGGTGGCCCAACGCGGCCAGAACTCGTTCACGCGGGGTCACTGAATCGTCTTCTCCGAATGTGCAACGTGCGCGGCATGGGCTAAATCTGCCGGGGCTTGCCGCCAGGAGTCAAGATAAATGAACCATACGAGTTGTTCACGGATGGCGGCAAATGAGGATCGCAGGATGAAGTATCGCGGCGCCGCCATCTACGTCGCGGCAATGGGCCCGACGTGGCCCGCCAGGCTTCAGGGTTCGACGGAGGGGCCACAATAGCCGCAAACGCCGAGACGCGGAGAGTTGATGAGCGGCACCAGCGCGTCGGAACCGCACTCGTGCATGCTGGCGCAGCCATCACAGAGATCGGCGCTGTCGGTATCGGCACACTCATGGCAGAACTGCGTGGCCGGTTTTCCGCAGACCGAACACGGAAAGAGGGGCGGTTCGTTGCGGGCCAGCAGCTTAAAGTCGCCTTTGATTGCGGGCGCATGGTGTTCGCCGACGACACGCAGCGCCAGGTGAGTGGTGGAGCCGAAATCGTATTGATGAGAAAACCCCATGCCAGGCACGAGTCTGCTGCCCAAGGTCTTGTCCATCAGTGCGTTGTCGTCCTCCGGCATCGGCTGCCGGGCGCATTGGTCCAGCGCGGCCAACAACCGCCCGATATCGTGCGGAAAGCCGCGCGGATGTGGGGGGCGTTTGACGGGAAACTCAAACGCGCTTAGATGGTCGCAACATTCCAGCCAGAGGCGGCGCAGGACGCTGTCCAACTCCCCGAACGTGCGGTGGCCCGGCGCTTGCAGGTGCAGCCAGAAATCGGGCGCGTACCTGGCCGCCACGATCAGATGGAACCAGTGGCGAACCGTTTTGCCGGGCTCGGCAATCGCGTGCCGTTCCCAGCAAGTCTTGAGATGGTTGGTCGCCTGGCGCTTGCCAATTTTCCGGCCGCAAAGCCGACAGCTCGCACTCGTGAGTTCATCGTTCACAGCAGCAATATGGCTTCCAAGGGCGCTGTTTTCCAGTCTTTCTTTCTATGGAAACAAAAGTCCGTTGGATCGGTGCGTCAGGCGGCTTTCTGAAATAGGCGGCAGATGGCCTCGGGGAAGGCGGGGAGTGCGATCAGTTGCCGGATTTGCGGAGGTACTTTCTCCAAGGAGCCTTGAACCGCCCGCAGTTCTTCGCGAACGGTTTGAGCGTCGATCTGGGCAAAGCGTTCTTCGAGGGTAGCCTGGCCGTTGAGCAGGATTTTGAGGCAGCCAGGATTTTCCAGATTTCGGACCAATGGGGTGTCGGCGATCATGCTTTGGAGCAAGCGGCTGATCGAGTTGTGCCCGCTTCTGCGGCGAGCTCCTCGCCGAAAATCGCGGAAGAACCGCTCCATAAGGTTGTTGGTGCGCTGGGGTTGGAGGCGCCGTGTTCCGCTGGGGGTCCTCACCGTGATCGGATCGGCAAAGAGCTTGTCTTTATACTTGTCGATCTGCCCGATGAGGGCCTGCCAGTGGGGGGTGGAAGGGTAATCGGCACGGGAGGTAATCTCCTGGTGGAAGTGCTCGACCGCCTTTTCAATCGGGCCCATAGCCATCGGGCGGCTGCCAGAGTTGAGACCAGCGGCTCCGCCGGCTTCGGCAATACGCATCGCGCTACGCAGTCGGTCGAACACCGCGATCTTGAGGTCGATGGCGGTGAGCATTCTTTGCAGGCCCTCATCGGCGTAGATTCCTTTGAGTTCACAGGACAGCTTGAATAGCGGTTTGTTGTCCGCCCATTGGCCGCGGAGGTGAACGTCCTTGATTTGTTCCAAGCCCTGCCCCAGAGCCGCAGGCGCTTGGCAAACTGCACGTGAGGCCGATCAAAGGGGAACCCGTAGCCCTGGCCGTCGGTTTTACCCTCCAGTGCCCACTGGATCAGAGCGTAGGCACAGAGCAGCGGAAAGACCTCCAGCTTCTCGCTCGGCAGACAGTGGCCCTGCACATCCTGACAGAAGCTCTCGACCAAGCCGGGCTGCTCATCAATGGCAGCTTTGAACCGGCGAGCGTAATAGAGCAGCTTTTCGGTCAGGCCATGCTTGCGCAGGCGCTGCCGGATAGCGTCATAGTCGGCCTCCAGGAGATCCTTGCCGGCATCGCGCAGAAAATGAAAATGACAAACAAAGTCCGGCACGCCGGGAAACACCCTCTGGACTGCCGCCAGGATGCCGTGGCCCATGTCATGGACGGCCGCCACCGGCACCCCAAAGCGGCGCTTGATCTCCTGCAGGAACGGGACAATCTGCTCGGTCTTTTCCGAGGGCACCTTCACATTGCCCAGCACGATTTCCGAGAGCGAATCCAGGCTGCTCATCAACATCGGCCCGCCCCCTTCACCGGTGCCATCCAGATGGAGAATGTAACCGCCTTGGGCGCGCATGGCTTGCTTGAGGGGTGGCGCCGACTGCCGGTGCGCCAGGGCGAGGTAAACGACGAACTTTCTTCCCAGATAGCCGACTTCACTGGGACTGAGCCGAACCTGGTGCGCTTGCAATTCCTCGATGATTTGCTCGGCCCGGCGCTGGTGCAAGAAAAGCGCCTGGCCGACGAAGACCAGCACATCGTACCCAAAGGTGCAGCCCGAGGGCACCAGTTGACTGAGAGACTCGGCGCCATAGAGGGTGTCGTTGGGGCAGTGCTCGCAGTGCAGGAGGGTTTCGTGCGCGCTAAAGCAGCCCAGCGGCAGGGTCTGAACCCTTCGGCGCTGGGTTTTGTAAACCTGGAGCGGCGCCCGACAGTCGGGGCAATCGGTTTGGGCGGGCCGAAAGGGCACGGTAGGCCGTTGCGCGAACAGACAGGCCGGGGAACTCTCTCTCGCCAACTTCTCCTGGTAACTCCGGAAGGTGGCCAGCGTATTCAGTTGGGTGCCTGGGGCGTTTTTTTTAGACCGTGTTCCTGGAAGAAGCGCTGGATGCTCTCGGGAGCCACGGCGAGGTTACGTTGCTCTCGGAGCCGGGTGGCGATCTGCTCGAAGCTCAGTGCGGGCTCCTTGATGTATTCCACCAAGACCCAGAGGGTGGTTTGCGTGCTCAGCGCGGCCGTGGGGCTGGTGGCTTGCGCGAAGGCGGCTTGCTCGCGCTGCTGGCGATTGAGGTGCGGGTCGGCCGCCAGGTAGCGAAACTGGCCTGAGAGCCGGAGACGATCCAATCGGCCCGCCTTGTGCAGTTGGCTCAAAACGGCGTGACAGGGGTGTTGCAACTTCCCGGTCAGTTCGCTGGCGGACAGTCCGGCGGGGCTGCCTCCGACCAGGTGATCAATGGTGGCGGTGAGACTGCCGTGTTTGGAAAAGCCGATCCCTCTGTAGTGCCACAGGCCATCTCGGTCAAAGTCTGGGGAATCGCGCAGAGTGTACCACTTGCCGTTCTGGGTGTAACTCCTGAAGTAGCCGACCTGCTTGAGGAAGCGGCGCACCGAGATCAGGGCGTAGCCGAGAGCCTCGGCGAGTTGGTCGAGCATCCAGCACTTGCGGCGGTGGAACAATTTTTCCAGGCGCTCGGTCGCGGGCCGTGGAGGCGTCATAGGCAAATGATATAGTGTTAAACTATCCGTCAGATATTTAATACTGTATCATGGGCTGGGGGCTTGTCAACGCCTTGGCTCGCTCGGCCCGTCCAACGCAGCGCACCGCCTAAGCCACGCCGGGAGAAGGGCTTACGACTACCAGACCTTCAAAGCTGAAAAACCAGATAGGGCCACCGATGGGACAAAATGATCGAGTATGAAAGTCTGCGGTCGCTGTAAGTGCCTGCCCACCAACGACGCAACCGAGCTTTGCGATCATAGGCTTTTTCTCTTGGAAATCTTGTGTAAGTCGTTGATGTGGAAGGATGGAGCGGGTGAAGGGAATCGAACCCTCATCTCAGGCTTGGGAAGCCCGCATTCTGCCACTGAACCACACCCGCTGCCGTTGCACTACTCATTAGCAGATCCGCGGCCGGAGCGCAATACCTGAATTTGGGTATTTACTTGACCGCCCGGCGCGGTCAATATCGCCGGAGCATTTGCTGACTATGAACACGCCAAATAACACGCTGACGACACGACGGGAATTTCTCAAGACCTCCGCGCTGGTGGGCGGGGCGCTGGCCGCCCCGGCGCTTTTGCCGGGCAACCTGGGGGCCCAGGCCAGCAGCGATACGCTGCGCATCGGGCTGATCGGCTGCGGCGGGCGCGGCTCGGGCGCCGCCGTCAATGCCCTCAAGGGAGACCAGAATGCGGTGCTGACCGCCCTGGGTGACGCCTTCCCCGAGCCGATGCAGAATACCCTGCAAGGCCTCCAGGGCAGCTTGCCGGACAATTGCAAAGAACGGGTCAAGGTCGCCCCGGAGAAGTGCTTTGCCGGGCTGGACGCCTACCAGAAGGTGATCGAGAGCGGGGTGGATGTGGTCCTGCTGGCCACGCCTCCCGGGTTCCGCCCGGTGCACCTCAAGGCGGCGGTCGCCGCGGGCAAGCACGTCTTCTGCGAGAAGCCGATGGCCACGGACGCCCCCGGGCTGCGCTCGGTCATCGAGTCGGCCAAAACAGCCAAGGAAAAGCAACTGGCCCTGGTGGCGGGGTTCTGCTGGCGTTACGACAAGCCGCGGCGGGAGTTTTACAAGCGCATTCACGACGGGGCGATCGGGGAAATCCGTGCCATCTACGCCACCTACTACACGGGCCCGGTCAAGCCGATGCCCGCGGCCAGCAAACGGCCCGGCGGCATGGGCGACCTGGAATGGCAGTTGCGCAACTGGTACAACTTCGTCTGGCTCTCCGGCGACGGCTACCTGGAGCAGTGCTGCCACAGCGTGGACAAGGTGGCCTGGGCCATGAAGGACGTGCCCCCGCTCAAGGCGGTGGCCGTGGGCGGGCGCCAGACCCCCAACAACCAGGGCAATATCTTCGACCACATGTTCGTGGTCTATGAGTTTGCCAATGACGTGCGCGGGTTCGTTGGCCAGAAGCAGATCGGCGGCAACAAGAGCTACAGTGACAACTCCGATTACCTGATGGGCGCCGAGGGGGTCGGCCGGTCCGGCTGGATGGACCCCATTATCAAGGGCAAACAGACCTGGCGCTACCGCAAGACGCCGGACCAGGTCGATATGTACGACCAGGAGCACAAGGAACTCTTTGCCAGCATCCGCAGCGGCCAGCCCATCAACGACGGCCCCCGGATGGCCCAGAGCACGCTGATGGCGCTCATGGGCCGCATGGCCGCCTACACGGGCCAGGAAGTCACCTGGGACCAGGCCATGAACTCCCAGGAAAAACTCGTGCCTGACGAACTGGATTGGAAGATGAAGCTGGACATCGCACCCATGGCGATGCCCGGAGTCAGCCCAGGTGGCGTAGGGTTCAAAAGAACCAGTTGTTCCCCGCCAGCGTAGCGCAGGTTTCCAAACCTGCTGTATCGCTGGTTTCCAAACCCGCAGGCCGTCCGCAAACCCGGGGGCGCTCGACATGCCCACGCCCTGCCGATTGGAAATCGGCGATACAACAGGTTTGGAAACCTGCGCTACAACTTTGTCAACGGCCCCCGCATAGGAGCGCGGACGCCCGGTCCGCGCGTTTTTTTGCCGCCAGCGATGCGCGGACGAGGCGTCCGCGCTCCTATCCGGCGGCACTTTTCACTGCGACCCGAGCAGTTACTCGCACCCGGGCCGTTCCTGAGCGGAGCGCCCGAGCAACATCCAGGAGCAGTCGAGTTGCGGGGTAATGGCGCTGAAATTCCGGAAGTCCACGGGCTTGACGATGTAGGCCGCCGCCCCCAGGCGCAAGGCCTCGCGCACATGCGCGTCCTCACGGGAGCCAGTCAGCACGATGACATGGATGCGCCGGGTGTGTGGGTCGGCCTTGATCCGGCGCAACACCTCCAACCCGTGCACCTTGGGCAGGGCCAGGTCCAGCAGGACCACCGGCATCGGCGCCTCCAACCAAACCTTGGCGCACTGGCCGTGGCTAAAGACATAATCCAGCGCGGCGGCCCCGTCGCGAACCACGTGGATGCGGTTGGTCAGTCCGGCCTCTATGAAGGCCGCCAGCGTTAGTTCCACGTCCCTGGGGTCGTCCTCCACCAGCAGGATATCGACGACGGAATGCGCCCGGCGCGAGGCGGGGGCCCCGGAACCTGGCCCGGCCTCGACCTGGGCGAAGAGGGCGCTCAGCGAGACGTTGAGGGCCCGGGCCAGTTTGCAAATGCTCTCCAGCGAGAGGTTGCGCCCGCCCAATTCCACGCTCGTAATGTAGGTGCGGTGCATCTCGGCCCGCTCGGCCAGGGTCTCTTGCGACATCCCCAACCGTTGGCGGTGCTTGCGAACCAAGGCCCCGAATTCTCGCATGACTTCGGCCATAGGGATTAATGCTTGACTATGTGCTTCATCCTAAACCCTGCGCTCCGCGCTTCTACAGACTATGAGTAACAATCGGATGCGCCAAAATTGCGCTCAGCAGCGCAATGGATGGTTGCCTGCCACTGCCAATCGCACAGCGTGATGTCCGCCCCTCTCGGCGCGGGTGCCCTCACTGGAGAGCGCCCTTTGCCCGGCCCTGGCCGGGCTGCCACCAGGCTAACAGCATGGCGCCAGTTCAGCAGGAATTGGGGCCCCTGGCAATAGGTGCTTGCCCGTAATCTGCGGCAGGATCAATCCTTAGCCAGGCCGCGTCGCAGGGCTCGAATCCCGGACCCTCTCGGCCGACTTTGTCGAAAATGGCCGCCTCGACAAAGGTTGCGACAAAGTCTTCCCTCCGCCCGGCTTTTCGAGCAGGCCCGGCTCACGGCTCGATGATCTGGTTCCGCACGGCATAGCGGACGAGGTCGGCGACGGAGTGGAGATTGAGCTTGCTCATGAGGTTGGCGCGATGGACTTCCACGGTTTTGGCGCTCAGGCCCAGAATGGCGGCGATTTCCTTGGTGGTGCGGCCTTCGGCCACGAGCTGGAGCACTTCTCTTTCGCGGGAGGTGAGATGTTCGAAGGGCAGGCCCTGGGCGTCGGCGCCGGTCCTGGATTCCAGGAACCGCCTGAGGATGAGATCGGAGACTTTGGGCGTGAAGTAGGTTTGGTGCTTAGCCATGGCCTGCAGGGCGGCCAGAAGATGACTGCGCGCGTCGCTC
Source organism: uncultured bacterium (assembly GCA_963749495.1). Lineage (GTDB taxonomy): Bacteria > Verrucomicrobiota > Verrucomicrobiia > Limisphaerales > UBA8199 > CAVQND01. Next base: position 766,874 of record CAVVMW010000001.1, on the reverse strand, counting down.
TTGAGCACGTAGCCGCGCGCGCCCGCATCCAGGAACTGCTGGGCCAGCCTCTCGGAATCGTGTACCGTCATCACCAGCACCTCGGTCTCCGGCAGGGCCCGGCGGATCTGGCGTGTCGCCTCCAGGCCATTGAGCTCGGGCATGGTGAAGTCCAGCACCACGACGTGCGGCCGCAGTTGTTGGGCCAGAGCGACGGCCTCCCGGCCGGTGGCCGCCTCCCCCACCACGCGCCAACCCGGCTGCGTCTCGATGAGGCGGCGCACCCCGTCGCGGACCACGGCATGGTCATCGGCGACCAGGACCCTGAGCGTTTCAGCCGGCACGCTCATGGCGAGGCAAGGTGGCCCGGACCGTCACGCCGGCGCGAGTCGAATCAATTTCCAGTTCGCCTCCCAGTTGTTTGAGGCGTTGCTGCATGCCGGCGATGCCCACGCCGCAGGCGGACGCGTGCTCGCGGACCTGGCGCAGGCGCTCGGCGGGGATGCCGCGGCCATCATCGCAGATTTCCAGGACAAGGCGCTCTTTGAACTGGGTCAGGTGCACCCGGGCGCTGCGGCTGCCCGAGTGGCGCAGAATGTTGCCCAGGCCCTCCTGCACGATGCGAAACAGCGCCAACTCCGCTGCCGCAGGCAGTCCGACCAGGCCCGCAGGCACATCCAAAAGAACCTCGATGCCGCTGCGCTTGCTGAAGCCGGTGACATAAGTGTCCAGGGCCACGCCCAACCCGAGTTCCTCCAGCAGGGGCGGGTGCAGGAGATGGGAAAGGGTCCGCAGTTCCTGCGCGCACTCGCCGGCCAGCGCCTGGGCCTCCGCCGCGAGCCTCCGCAACGCCGGCGCTGCGGCAGCGTCCTCCAGGCCCCCCAGCGCCAGCATCAAACCCGCCAGCTTCTGCGCGGTCGAGTCGTGGATTTCACGGGCCACTCGCCGGCGTTCTTCGTCTTGCAGGCTCAACAATTGGGCGGAGAGCTGTTGCACGGCCTCTTCGGCGCGGTGCCGCTCCGTGACATCCCGCGCTATGCCCAGCACGAGCACCTGGCCGTCGACCTGCGCCGGGTAGCAGCGGATTTCGACGGTCCGCCCACTCCCGTCTTTGCGGCGAAAGGTGATCTCATGCGGGCCCACGGCCTGACCCTGCCTCAACTGCCCCACGTGCGCGGCGGCCTTGGCGCGCTCTGCCGGGGAGAGCAAGTCCAACTGGAAGAGACTCTTGCCGATCAGTTCCTCCCGCCCATAGCCACTGATGTCCTCGGCGGCCCGGTTGACATCCACGAACCGGCCTTGGGTGTCGCAGAGAACGTAGGCGTCCGGGGCATACTCGAAGAGAATGCGCAGCCGTTGCTCGGAGGTGCGCAGCGCCTCCTCGGCCCATTGGCGCCGCGTCACATCCTGGGCCGTGCCGAACATGCGCACGGGCCGGCCCGCCTCGTTGGCAATCACGGCCCCCTGCGAACGAACCACTCGCACCGTCCCATCGCTCGCCCGGATGCGAAACTCCAGCGCGTAGGGGCGGCGCCCGTTCAAGGCATCCTCCAGCGCGCCCTCGAAGACCGACTGATCCTCCGGGTGAACGCGCGACAGGAAGTTCTGATGAGTGGGCTGAAATTGCCGCGGATCGAACCCGAACATGCGATAGACCTCATCCGACCACGCGATTATGCCCGTGGCAAGGTCCCACTCCCAATTGCCGAGCGCGCCCGGGGGCTGCGCCCGGAATGGGGGCCGGCTCACCCGCCAGGGGTGGAGCGTGGCGGCGGCGGGGTCTGTCTGCTGCTGCTTCATGGATCAGCCAAAGCATGGGACCGCCCCGCAGCGAAGCAATCCAATTCCGCCAGTGGGGTGGCGACCAGGCGTTTCAGTAACACGAGACCTCCTTTTGAGCAAATGAGAAAATGCCGTGTGCTGCCTTCAGGCGGGACTGGTGCTATCTTGTCGTTGCTGGCAATATAAACGCTCACATTATGTTCATCGTCATGGTAGCTACGGAGTGCGCCCCTGCGGCCAAGGTCGGCGGGTTGGGCGACGTGGTACACGGGCTGTCGCGGGAGATGGCCCTGCGCGGCCACGCGGTCGAGGTCATTCTGCCGAAGTACGATTGCATGCGCTACGACCGGATCTACGGGTTGACCAGGTCCTATGCGGATCTCTGGGTGCCATTTTACGATCAGTGGATCCATTGCGACGTTTATTTTGGGTTCGTCGATGGCGTCAAATGCTTCTTCATCGACGCGCATTCGCAGCACAACTTCTTCAACCGGGGCCATTTCTACGGGGACCGTGACGGCGAGCGATTCGCCTTTTTCTGCCGGGCGGCCCTCGAGTTCATGCTCAAGGCCAACAAACACCCCGAGGTGATCCACTGTCACGACTGGCAGACGGCCCTGGCGCCGGTGCTGCTCTACGAGATCTACCAGCACCTGGGCATGAGGCGCCCCCGTGTTTGCTTCACGCTCCACAATGTCGGCCACCAGGGCCAACTGGGGGAGCACGTCCTGCGCGAGGTGGGGCTGGACCCGCGCGCGCTCATGAACCGCGACCGCCTCCTGGACGACTCCTACCCCGGCTGCGCCAACCTGATGAAGGGCGGCATCGTCTATTCCAATTTCGTCACTACCGTCTCCCCCACTTATGCCCGGGAAATCCAGACCACACCGCTGGGCATGGGCCTCCAGCGCATCCTCAACGTCCACCACCAGAAGTTGGGCGGCGTCATGAACGGCATCGACTGCAACGTCTGGAACCCCGAGACGGACCCTCATATCCCCAGGCGCTACTCCATTGATACCCTCCAGGACAAATACGCCAACAAACAGGCCCTCCGCGAGCGGTTGTGGCTCCGGCACGACTACCAACCCATCGTCGCCTTCGTCGGCCGCCTGGACCACCAGAAGGGCGTGGACCTCATCTTCGACGCCGTGCCTTACTGCCTGGACCACGGCTGCCAGTTCGTCCTGCTGGGCTCCAGCCCTCATGGCCATGTCAACGAGGCCTTCTGGCGCCTCAAACGACGCTTCAACGATCACCCCGACTGCCACCTCGAGATCGGCTACGACGAAGAACTGGCCCACCTCATCTACGCCGGCGCCGACCTGCTCCTGGTCCCCAGCCAATACGAACCGTGCGGCCTGGCCCAGATCATCGGCTTGAAATACGGCGCCGTCCCCGTGGTCCGCAACACCGGCGGCCTGGCCGACACCGTCTTCGACGCCGATTACGCCCACAAGCCCTACCACGAGCGCAACGGCTATGTCTTCAACGACTACAACTGGCAGGGCCTCGAATCGGCGCTCCACCGCGCCATCGGCATGTGGTTTAGCTATCCGAAATACTTCCGGGAACTCATGGTCAACGGCATGCGCTACGATTGTTCCTGGAACCGCCCGGGCCAGGATTACATCAACATCTACCACCACATCAAGGCCGGGGCATGATACACATCGGCAACCAGACATCGTTCGCCGCCCCGCCGCTGGTCCCGTTCGAGTACGCCCTGGCGGCCGGGTTCGATGCCTTTGAGTGGTTTCCCGACCGGCATGGCGAGGCGGCGGGATGGGACGAGGCGGATCTTGCGGCGCCGTTGCGGGCGCGGATTCGGGAGCGGGCGCGCGCTGCAGGGGTGCGCATGTCGGTCCACGCCCGCTGGCAGGCAAACCCGCTGCAGGCGGAGTGCAGGGCCTGGCTGTGGAAGGATCTGGAATTGGCCCGGGACCTCGGGGCGGAGTTGCTGAACATCCACCTCTATGCGGAGCAAGGAGCGCCGGCCTTTGTCGAGGCCATTCTCCCCCTGGTCCGGCGCGCGGCGGCAGCGGGGATTTGCCTGGCCATCGAGAACACGCCCCAGCACTCCCCGGAATTGTTCAATGAGCTGTTCGAGTTGCTGCGCGCGCCACACTCCGCGCCCGCCGCCCAGGTTGGCATGTGCCTGGACGTAGGCCATGCCAATCTCTGCGAGGCGACGCACAACCGCTACCTCGAGTTCCTGGACCGGCTCGACCCGCGCCTGCCGATCATCCACCTCCATCTCCACGAAAACTGGGGTGATGCCGACAGCCACTTGCCGCTCTTCACAGGCCCTGCCGCGCGCGATGAGTCGGGGGTGCGCCACCTCCTGGAGCGCCTGGCCCGCCGCAATTTCTCCGGCTCGATCATCCTCGAGCAATGGCCACACCCGCCCTCTCTCCTGAACGCCGCCCGCGACCGCCTCCTGCAATTGTTTGACGAGGCGGCCTCAGCGGCGCAAGCCTCCCCGTCTCGCGCGTCACCGGCGCCCGGGGGACCCCTCACCCCGGCCCTCTCCCCATCGGATGGGGAGAGGGAGGAACCGGGCGCCGGCAGGGAGATTCCCGAGAGCATAGGGTTGTCGGAGCGTCGGCCGACTCTCCTCCCTCTCCCCGTCGGACGGGGAGAGGGCCGGGGTGAGGGGGCGTCCGCAGGGCAAGGTGAGCCGGACTTCGTCGGCGAACTGGCGGCCGCAGACCGGCGCTGCCGCAGTTGGCGGGAGAAGCTGGATTGGGTGCGCGAGCGCCTGGCCCGGAAGCCCGCCCCGCTGTCCAAGGAGCAACTGGTGGACGTGGCGATCTATCTGCGGTTTCTCGGGACGGGCCAGGTCCGTTGCGCCGAGGATGGCCGGCATTTTCGCCCGGCCCATCATGCGCGCATCGCCCTGGACATCCAGCGGCGGCTGGCCCGATTGCCCACCGCCGAGCAGGCCCTCATCGCGCGCAAGATCCATCCATGGCTGCCCTCGACCGCCCAGCCGTTTCAACGCGCCGAGCCCCTCACCCGCATCCGAGACATCGCCCACCGGAACGACATCCCCTCCGAGCTCAAACGCGAGATCAAGGAGTCCCTCCAAAACAAGCTCCATCGCTGCGCGGGGCCCGAGGACCTCGTCACGGCCACAGCCCTCCTGGACCGCATCACCGCTCCCGGCGCAAATTACTCGCCTGATTTTGTCGAACAGTTCAAGATCTTCCACCATGAACTCCGGGAGTTCTTCAACGCCCATTCCCTGGACGAGCGGTTGGAGGCGCTCCTCGATAAGGCCGGCGCCGATGGAGCCGCGCTGATCCGTTCCTTTCTCAGCCAAAAGGCGGGCGCCGGGCTGTCCGGCCAACTGGGCGCGCTCAGGGCCCTGAGCGGGGTGCGCCGCCTCTGCCTGGACCGCACCCGGCGCGAGCCAGGCCAGGAAACCGAGCCATTCCTGCTCGCCGACATCGCCCTGGAGGATTTCGCCTTCTCTCTCTTGAGCCGGATGATCAACGCCCTGGAGGGCGGCGGCGGGGAGCAGATGCGGTTGTGGCTGGAGACGCTCCTGCTGACGGTTGCGAACCTGGCGCTGAGCAGTGTCGAACCCGAGGAATGCGCCGCCATCGAATCGGAGTTGCGCGCCTGGGGGCCGGACTTGGATAGAACCTGTCCCAAGAGCCCCGCGAGTAGCAGACCTTTGTCGCAGCCTTTGTCGAAACCTTTGTCGGATTGGCCCTTTTTCGACAAAGGCACCGACAAGGGCTGCGACAAAGGTCCGGAACCAGAGCTTTTGGGACAGGCTCTGGATAGCGGCCAGAGCGAGCCGCTGCTGCGCCTCAAAGCGACCATGGATCGCAGTCTGCGCCTGGCCCAGGAGCAGAGCCGGCGCATCGCCGCGTTGTTTTCAACCGAGGCCGAACGGCTCGGGTGCGCCCTGGGCGTCGCCGAGCACGCCATCCGCGTTTTCGCCGAGGCTGAAATCCGCGGCCATCTTGTCTTCCAGCTCTCCAGGCTGGCTGCGGCCCTCTTGCGCCGCCTGCGCGCCCGGCTGCAGTTGCCCCCGTGGGACGTGCTGGTCAGCGGTCGGGCCACAGGCCGCCTGCGGGCCGTCCGCAGGCTCGAGGATTCGGGCCAGCCCGTGCTGGCGCTCCTGGACCATGCGGAAGGCGATGAGGAAATCCCCGCCAACGTCCGGGGCATCGTGCTCGCCCACGACTTGCCTCATCTGTCGCACCTGGGCGTCCGGGCGCGGCAGGGGGGCGTCGTCCTGGTTTGCTGCGAGGAGGCGGCCGAGTGGGCCCGCCTCAAAGACCTTCAAGGGCAAGTGATTACCTTGACGGCCACTGCCGAGAAGGTGGAATGGGCGGCGGCGGAATGCCCCGCCTCCAGCCAGGCCGGGCGCCAACCGGCGCGCATCCCTCCCGCCCGGCTGGCCCCCAAGCCGCCGTGCGTGGCCCTCGAGCAACTCGTGCCGGGCTCGGGCGGGGGCAAGGCGGCAGGCGCCCGCCGTCTGGAGGAATTGGCGCGCCAGCCCGGGGCCGGCTTCAAGACCAGCCCCGGATTGGTGGTTCCATTGGGCGTGATGGAGCAGGGCCTGCACGCGGCCCCGCAGGCCGAGGCGGAATACCACCAGTTGTGCCGGGATCTGGACCGGATGCCTGCCCAAGAGTTCGCCGCGGCAACCGGGCGCCTGCGCGAGATCATCGGCCGGATCGACGTGCCTCAAGGGGTTGCCATCGAAGTCGGCCGCCGCTTTCGCCCGAGGGACCGCCTTATGGTCCGCTCCAGCGCCAACTGCGAGGACCTGCCGGACATGGCGGGCGCTGGCCTCTATGAATCCATCGCCAATGTTCCCCCGGCGCAAGTGGCCTCGGCCGTCCGGGCCGTGTGGGCCTCGCTCTGGACACAGCGCGCCGCCTCGAGCCGCAAGCAGGGCGGCGTCCCGCACGACCAGGTCCGGATGGCTGTGTTGATCCAGTTGCTGCTCGACCCGGACTTCTCATTCGTCCTGCACACGGTCAATCCGCTCGACGGCAACTCGCGCGAGGTCTATGCCGAGCTGGCGGTCGGCCTGGGCCAGACCCTCGTCTCGGGCGCGATGCCCGGCAATCCCTACCGCCTGGTGTGCAACAAACACTCCGGACAAGTTCGCACCCTTGCCTTCGCCAACTTCAGCCAGGCACTCCGAACCGGACAGGAGGGTCGAGGGGCGAGGGGCGAGGGGCGAGAGACGAGGGGCGAGGGGCGAGGGACGAGGGACGAGGGACGGAGGTCCCTTCCCTCGACCCTCGACCCTCGACCCTCCGGCGTCTGGCGCCAGACCGTGGATTATTCGCGCGTCTCATTGTCCTGCGACACGGAGGCGCGAAGGGACCTGGGCGGGCGTTTGGCGGTCATCGCGCGCCGCGTCGAGGAGGCCTTCGGAGCCCCCCAGGACGTCGAGGGCGCCGTGCTCGCCCGGGACATCTACCTGGTCCAGGCCCGGGCACAGCAGGGGCTGAGGCATTGACCAGGGAACTTTCCATGGACCGGCGAAACGTGAAACGTGAAACGTGAAACGTGAAACGTGAACTGTGAAACGCGAAGCGCCTGGAGTGCGGCGCATCCCGCCGCTTTACCGTCCATACCCTCAAAGAACGTCCGGTTCGGCGGAGGCCCTCCGTGAAGCCTCGTCCGCACGCCTGCCGCGCCGAGTTGCTCGGTCTCTTCGAAAAGCGCATCGAAGGCGACGACAGCCTGATGGAACTGGCCCGGCTGCGTTTCCGGCAGGCAGGATTGGGCGCGGAGATGCACGCCCCCACACCCGAGCAATTGGAGCAGGCGCTTCGATTCCGGCCCGGCCCAGAGGCCCCCGTGGTGGTCCACCTGCCACGCGAACTGAACCTGGCCGAGGCGGGCAGCCGCCGGCGCATCGTCGAGTTTGCCGCGCGCCTGGCAGGGCGCATTTCCGGCATGGTCCTCCACGACCACGCCGACCTCGAGCAACGCCCGCAGGCCTATCTCGATGGGGCCTGGCAAATGGAAGAGGCCCTGGAACAGGCCGGCGCCGGTCCCATGCTTTTCATTGAAAACGCCGCCGGGTTGGAGCCGGAGTTCTTCGCGCGGTTCCATGCCGCCATCCGTGACCTGGGCCGTCTGGGCGCCTGCATCAATGTGGGCCACGTCGGCATCTGGAAGGCCAGGCAGACCTACGCGCTGAGCCATCGCGGCCAGGACGTCTGTTCGCTCAAGTCCCAGCCCCCTGCCCTGCCCAAACTCATGCCCGAGGTGGAGCGCGCCGTCCGCTCCGCGCTCCCGGCCGTCCTGGACCTCATCGCGGTCATTGGCCGCCTTGGCAAGGCGGTGCATTTTCATCTGCACGACGGCCACCCGCTCTCGACGGTCAGCCCCTTTGGGGTCTCCGATCACCTGAGCTTCCTGGCCGACATTCCGTTGCCCTTCGAGTTTCGAGGACGCCGCTCAGCGCCCCTCCTCTTTGGTCCCGAGGGCCTGGCCCGCATCGTCGCCCGGGCCTTTGAGTCCATCGCGCCCGCCCCGCTCTCGTTCACGCTGGAAATCCATCCCGCCTTCCAGCGCCGGCCCCTGGGCAACGCCGCGCCCCTCTTCAAGCATTGGACCGACAAAACGAACGCCGAAATGATGAACCACTGGCTCTGGACCCTCACGAGCAACCATGCGCTACTTCGTAGGCATGCGCGATGCGCAGGAGCGTTGGCTCGTTAAAGGGCTTGCAGAGCAGTTGCAGGCCGACGGGCAACCTGGGCCGAGGCCCCTCGGGTGTATCGCAAGGGGGCGTGAAACCGCAAGGCACGCTGATGCCGCACAGGCCGGCCAGGTTGCACGAAATAGTGAAGATGTCGGACAAATACATCTGCAGCGGGTCATCGGACTTTTCGCCGATCTTGAACGCGGGGGTGGGGGCCACCGGCGTGAGGATGGCGTCCACCGTTTCGAAGGCCTCCAGAAAGTCCTTGCGAATCAGCGTGCGGACCTTTTGCGCGCGCAGGTAATAGGCGTCGTAGTAGCCGCTGCTCAGGACGTAAGTGCCCAGGAGGATGCGGCGCTTGACCTTGTCGCCGAACCCGGCCCCGCGCGTTTTGCCGTAAAGCTCGATGGGGTCCGCGCCCTCGACCCGGGCGCCGTAGCGTATGCCGTCGAACCGGGCGAGGTTGGCGCTGGCCTCGGCGGTGGCGATGATGTAGTAGGCAGCCGTAGCGTACTGGGTGTGGGGCAGCGAGACCTCGATCACTTCCGCGCCGAGCCGCCCCAGTTGCAGCACCGCGCCGTTGATGGCCGCCTTGACCTGCGCGTCCAGGCCGCCCACCATGTATTCCTTGGCCAGGCCCAGCTTCAGACCCTTGATTTCGCCCGTCAGCCCGGCGGTGTAGGCCGGCACGGGTTGGGGCACGCTGCTCGAATCGCGAGGGTCCGCACCGGCAATCACTTCCAGCAGCGCTGCCGCGTCCCGCACGTCCTTGGTCAGGCAGCCGATCTGATCCAGCGACGAGGCATACGCCACCAACCCGTAACGCGAGACCCGGCCATAAGAGGGCTTGAGCCCCACGCACCCGCAAAACGATGCCGGCTGGCGAATCGAACCGCCCGTATCCGAGCCCAGGGCAGCCAGGCATTCATCGGCGGCTGCCGCCGCCGCCGAACCGCCGGAGGAACCGCCCGCCACTCGCGACTCGTCCCAGGGATTGCGCGTGACCTGGAAGGCCGAGTTCTCCGTCGAACTGCCCATGGCAAACTCGTCCATGTTCAGCCGCCCAAAGATCACCGCCCCGGCCCCCTTGAGCCTCTCGATCACCGTTGCGTCGAACGGGGACACGTAGTGGCCGAGGATCTTCGAACCGCAATTGAGCGGTTGGCCCTTGACCGCAATGACGTCCTTGACGGCGATCGGCACCCCCAGCAGCGGCCGCTCGGCGTGGGTCTGTCCCCCCGCCAGCGCCCGGTCCGCCTCCCCCGCCTGGCTTAACGCATCCGCTTCATCATAACTGATGAACGCCCCAAGCCGCCCGTCCACACTCCGAATCCGTTCCAGGCAGGCCGCCATGGCCGCCCTCGATGTGGTCTGGCCGCTGCGTAGTTTGTCCACCAGCTCAGAAATGGTCAGTTGATTGAGCATGAGGCCGAAAGGCTAAAGGCTAAAGGCTAAAGGCTAAAGGCTAAAGTGTCAGAGCGTGGAGAGCGGGGGTGTGAACGGGGATAGCGGGTGCATCCAGACATTCCCCCCGGAATGCGCCCGTCCTCGGGCTGAAAGCCCGAAATGTGAGAGCCTGGGCTGGAGCGAGCTTGCGAGCGGAGGCCCAGGTCATCGGCCCATGGCCGCCCGCGCCCTGTAAAAATTCCCGGAACGAATTCGCGCTTTGCGCCGCTGAACCTCGACACTGCGTTCCCGTCCCGCGAAGCGTTTTGGACTGCCGCAGTCCAAAACCTTCGGGTTTGGGGTCGGTTCATGGGGAGGGCGCCACAAGACTCGGATTGCCGGGCAAGGGGTCCCGGGCTTGCAGGCCGGGGGCGCTTTCGAGGGGCATTCGCTTACCCGGGCCTCCGCTCCGCTCCAGCCCGGGCTATCACATGACGGGCCTTCGGCCCTGGCGCTCCGCACTTTAGCCTTTAGCCTTTATTTTCGAAACCACGCCGGCTCCTTGTTGCTCAGCCCGTTGGTGGTGAGCATGGCGAAGTCCGAGTCGGAGCAGGCGCCCAGGTCGAGCGTGCCTTGGCGCTCGGCCGAGACGACGCAGAGGTTCCAATCGGCGGCATAAACGCCCACGATTTCGCACGCGGAGAGGAAGGTCCCCGCCTTGGTGGGGTCGCCTTTGCTGGCGGGGCCGCGGCTGAAGCAGAGAAACCGGCTGTCGGGCGACCAGTTGACGTGGTAGGTCTCATTGACCGCGTCTTTGACGCGCACGCGCCACGGACCCATGACGGGCGGGTCGGCGTCCAGGTCAATCGAGCCCACGCCGATCTCGTGGTCGCCGGCGCCCCAGGCGATCTGCCTGCCATCCGGGCTGAAGCAGGGGCGGCAGCCGGGGATCTTCAGGTTGATGACCCGGTCGCCCCGCGCCTCGATGAGCAGGATGGCATGGTCCACCCCCATCCCGGCGTGGACCGTGGCGGTTATCCATTTGCCGTTGGCCGACCAGCTTGGGTTATAGAGATGGTGCAGGTTGGCGCTGTTGACGTGCGGCTCGACCTTGCCCGTCGCCAGGTCGCAGAAACTCATGCCCTTGGTGGAATAATCCATCACGTTGAACTTCGGAAACTCCTGCGGCAAGAAACCGATGACCTTGCTATCCGGGCTCCAGAAGGCCTCCCGCGCGTGGTCCGCCAGCTTCCTCCGGTTCCGGCCGTCAATGTCCATGACCCACAAGCTGCGGACCGCCTCGCGCCCATCCCCTTGATCGACCGCAAAGGCCATCTTCGCGGCGTCGGGCGAGATTTGCGGGTAATGCTCGTGTACGTTGGGCGTGCGCGTCAGGTTCACGGGCTGCGAGCCGTCGGCGTTCATCACGAAGATCTCCCAGTTGCCATCCACGTAGCATTCATGGGCGATTTTGAAGGGCAGCGCCTGCAACTGCTGGCGCAGCGGCGTCTGGGCGTTGCCCACGCCCGCCCCCGGCAGGAGCAACAATGCCGGCAGCAGCAGGAACAACGACTCGCAACGGATCGGCTTCGGAACACTCACTCGATTCGGGTTTCGCATGGCCAAAGGCTAAACCGTGCCTTGAGGATTTCAAGAGATTTTCGCAACGAGGCACAACCATTTGGTTCGGGGGGAGCAGGCAAGGTCATTGATGGGAAAGTCATTTCTTTTGTCTGGTTGCCCGCCGGCGGCCCCTTTACACTCCGCCTCGGCTTGGAAATGCATAGCCGAACAAAAACATTCGTCATTCGTCATTCGTCATTCGTCATTCGTCATGCCCCCCTCTCCAACGCTTAGCCTGGTCATTCCCTGTTACAACGAAGAGGCCAATTTGCGCCCGTTGATCGGGGCGATTCGCGAGGCGGTCGAGCCGCTCAAGCTTGCCTACGAGATTGTCATCACCGACGACTGCAGCCGGGACAATTCCTGGGCGATCCTCAAGGAACTGGCCACGGGCGACTCGCGCATCCGGGTCCAGCGGTTTAGCTTCAACTGCGGGGAGAGCGCGGCAATGTGGGCCGGCCTCAAGGCCGCGCGCGGCCGCTACCTGCTCACCCTCGATGCCGATTTGCAGAACGATCCCAAAGACATCCCGAAATTCCTCGACGCCCTCGAGCACTACGATTGCGCCTGCGGCACGCGCGTGCAGACCCGCGGCCAGGGCGACACCTTCATCCGCGTCGCCTCGTCGCGCATTGCCAACTGGGTCCGAAACCGCCTCTCCGGCGAGCAGATCAGCGACGCCGGTTGCTGCTACCGCCTCTTCAAACGCGAGTGCATCGAAAACCTCAAGTTCTTCAAGGGCATGCACCGCTTCCTGCCCACCCTCGTCAAGATCGAGGGCTTCACGGTCACCGAGATTGCCGTCGCCCACAACGCGCGCTTGGCCGGCCAAAGCCACTATGGCGTCTGGAACCGGCTCTTCGCCTCCTTCTACGACCTGCTGGCCGTGCGCTGGATGAAAAAGCGCATGTTCCGCTACCAGATCGCGGAACGCGTGAACTGAGCAAGGACCTGTCCAAAAAGCGGGAGGCCGTGGGTGAAAGCGATACAGCCCTGGGGAGTTCGCGCTGGCGTCCGGCTCACCGCGTAGCGGTGCCCGATGGTAGCCGTGGACTTCCAGTCCACGGACCCATGGCCCAAGCTTGACCGCGTCGCGTAGCGACGCCTGAAAACCGCGAGGCCGTCAGGCGTCGCTACGCGACGCGGGAGCGTTCCCAGGCCGCAAACCGTGGACCGAGGTCCACGGCTACCTTCACTGCGTCGCTCCGCGACGCGCGCGAGCAGGGCGTTGCCCCAGGTATGAGGCCGCGCCGTTGGCGCTGCATCCTTGCCCTTGGCGTGAAAGCTGCCCCTCTGCGCAATCCGGACAACGGACAACCGTTCCCAACCAGGAACAAAAGCGGCCCGAACGGGAGCACCCACTCCCGCCGGCCCTCATCGAGATCATAACCGTGAGCCGACTCAATGCCAGGATGCTTGCCCTCGTTCTGATGGGCGGCCTAGCGGCCTATGGCCTGATTCAACATCAGGCGCAAACCGAACTCCGAACGCAGAATGCATCCTTGCAACTGCAGTCGGAGCAAATGGCCCGCTTGTGCGCGACGTTTCGGGCGACGTGGTCCGAGACGATGGCGGAGGCCTCGACCGGCTGAGCGAGACGGTGACAATTGACTGCGCGTGATGGTGCGCCTGGACCACCTTGACGCCCTGCCCTTTCTGGCCTGCGCAGAAGCGGTCCAGATAAAGGGGGAGCAAATTCCCGAGAACGGGGGCAGCGCGGTCGCCACTTTGCCAGTCTTGTTTAACGGAACGGCGGCGGCGCCCCAAGGCCATGTGGAATTCCTCATTCCATGGCTGGGCCCCACCGATGCCTACAGGGTCCAGATTTCGCCGGGAGAACCACAGACCGAAACAAAGAATCGAGAAGTCGGGTCGGTCTGGGTGCAACGGCACTCCCAGGGAACCGCCGCTACGGTGGCCTCTCGATGAACCGACCCCAAGCCCGCTAGGTCTTGGACCGCGCCAGTCCTCTGGCGCTTTCGCGTCCCCTGGCTCCAAAAAGCGGCAGAGGACTGCCGCAGTCCAAAACGCTTCGCGCCGGGCAATGCCCGCCCGGTTCATGGTCCCAATGCGCGATCTCAAAATCGTGGAGGCCCTTCACGAGGTGGTTACTCTTTTGTTTCGCGCCCGCCGGCGCCCACGCCCCTCCTACCGCAGAAACTGCTGCGCCGCGGCGTCGGCAAACCGCAGCCCTGCCGGTGTGAGTTGAAAGCGGTCCGGCCCGAGCCGGCCCCACCCCTGCTCCACCAACTGCCGCATCTCCCCAGCCCATTCGCCGCGCAGGTCGTGCCCGGTCGCGCGCCGGAACTGCTCGAAGGGCCAACCCGCCACCATCCGCAGCCCGAAGGCCGCCGTTTCCCCTGCGCGCGCCAGAGGCGCCAACTCCTCGCGCGACTCCTGCGCCCCGTTGCCACGCTCGATTAACTCGCAATAACGCTGCGTGTTCGACCAGTTCTTGGTCCGCACGCCCCTCACGTAACTGGTGGCGCTGGGCCCCGCGCCGTAAAAGCTTCCGCCGCGCCAATAGTTTACATTGTGGCCGCAGGCGAATGACGGGACCTCGCCGGCTGCCCGCCCCGGCCGCGCGAAGTTGGCGATTTCATATTGCTGAAACCCGGCGCCGGCGGCCCGCTCAACCAACTCGTCGTACATCGCGCAGGCCAGGTCTTCATCCACCGCGAATTGACCCGCCTGCAATTGTTCATAGAGCGGCGTGTCCTCCTCGCAAATGACCTCGTAGGTGGAGAGGTGTTCGCTGCCCAGGGCCAGGGCCTCGCGCAGGGTCTGCCGCCACACCTCCAGTGTCTGGCCCGGGATGGCGAACATGAGGTCCAGGTTCACGTTTTCGAAGCCCGCCTGCCGGAGGATGTCGAAGGACTTGAAAACCATCGCCCTGGAGTGAATCCGGCCCAACCGCTGGAGCAGGGCCCGGTCGAGCGACTGGACCCCCATGGAAATCCGGTTGACCCCGCCGGAGCGCAACAACCTGGCCTTGTCGAGCGACAAGGTGGCGGGATTGCACTCGACTGTCCACTCCGCCGCGCCACCGAGGCCCAGGCGGTCCATGGCGGCGAGGATTCGCTCCCACTGCCGCAGGTTCAACAGCGTGGGAGTGCCCCCGCCAAAGAACGTGGTGCGCGGCTCCAGGTCCGCCGCCACCCCCTCCAACTCCCCAATCAGCGCCCTGACGCAACGCTCCATCAACTGAGCCGTGGATGCCTCCGAGTAAAAGGCGCAATACCCGCACTTGCGCGCGCAAAAGGGCACGTGCACGTAGAGGCTGGTGACTGGCGGCGGCCGATCAACCATGCCTGGAGTGTAGGCGATACGCGCCCCCGGAACCAGCGTGAAACGTGAAACGTGAAACGTGAAAGGCGTGGAGTGTGCCTCGATACCTCGCAGGGTCCGGCGAGTCGGACGCGTCTGACGCGTCTGACGGGTCGGACCAGGCCCCCCTACTCCACCTGCAGGGCCTGGTCCAGGCACTCGGGCAGGTGGTGCAGGATGGCCGCCTCGCTGACGACCAGAGTCACCCCGGCGGCCAGGGCGGCGGCCTGGACCTGCGAGTTGTCGCCCCCGCCGAAGCCGATGACCGGGACGTGCCGGGTGGGCGCGTGGTTGCGGAGCGTGGCCAGGGCGGCGCAGATATCCGTCTTGGTGAAGTTGAGGTCCGCCAGCACGAGCATCGGTTTGGACTGCTCAGCGCACGCCGTCACGGCCGCCGGGTCGGCAACGACTTGGACCCGATAGCCCAGGTCCTGCAGCCGGTTGACAACCTGGCTGCCCGGCAGCAGCTTCTCGTAGAGAATGAGCGCGAGCGGTTGTGTCATACCGTTGAGCTTGAAGCAGGGTGGGAGGGATTGTAAAGCAGTTTCGCCGCCCAGCACCCTCATCGGGGGCAGCCTGACAGTGCCCCCGGAGTGCGCCCGTCCCCGGGCGCAGCAGCGGCGGAACGTGCGGGCGCGCTGGAGTGTTTGACTGCTGCCCCGGTTTTGGACGTCGCTGCGCCCGGGGACGGGCGCAACTCCGGGAGACCCGCTAAATATCGGGCTTGACTGTTTCTGATTAAAATCTTAGATTCTCTCTAGAACGGTATATTGCTGGCCCGCCAGCGCGCCAAAGTCGGAAGAGTCTCATCTGCCGACTTTTTTGTTCCCCCAGCAGGACCGTCGAGACTTGTATGAACGCCGACTTTTTAGCAGTGTTGGAATTCTGGGAGCGTGAGAAGGGCATCAATCGGGATGTCCTGGTTGGCGCCGTACAGGAGGCCCTGCTCACGGCCGCAAAGAAGGCAATCGGTCCCGCCCGTGAATTGCGCGTCGCTATCGACCAGAAATCGGGGGACATCCGCGCCTTTGCCAAGCTGGTCGTCTCGGAGAAAGTCAGTTCGAGGCACGACCAGATTTCTGTCTTCGACGCCCGCCGCATCAAGGCCGACGCCCAGGCTGGGGAGGAGCTCGAAGTCGAGGTCACCCCCATCGGTTTCGGGCGCATCGCCGCCCAGTATGCCAAACAGGCGCTGATGCAGCACATCCGCCGGGCCGAGAAGCAGCTCATCTTTACCGAGTTCAAGGACCGCGTCGGCGATCTCATTAGCGGCACTGTCCGGCGGTTCGACCGCTCTGACGTGCTCGTGGACCTGGGCAAGTACGAGGCCCTGCTGCCCAACCGGGAACGGGTTCCCACGGAGGAATACCAGGTGGGCGAGCGGCTCCGCTGTTACGTTAAAGCTGTCGAGCAAGGCATCCACGGCCCGGAGATCATCCTCTCCCGCGCCGACCCCCGTTTCGTCCTCAAGCTCTTCCAGTTGGAAGTCTCCGAGGTCAGCGACGGCACCATCGAAATCAAGGGCATCGCCCGCGAACCCGGCTTCCGCACCAAGCTGGCCGTCTGGACCCGCGACGACAAGGTTGACCCGGTTGGCGCGTGCGTCGGCCTGCGCGGCCAGCGGGTCAAGAACATTGTCCGCGAACTCAACAACGAGAAGGTGGACATCATCCGCTGGGACCCGAACGTTAAGATGTTCATCACCAACGCCCTGGCGCCGGCCAAGCTCAAGGCCTTCAACGTGGACGAGGCCAATAAGCGCGTGCGCATCACCGTCAGCGAGGACCAACTCTCGCTGGCCATCGGCAAGCGCGGCCAGAATGCGCGCCTGACCTCCAAGCTCACGGGCTGGCAGGTGGATATCGAGCCGAAGTGGTGGTCACCAAAGGTTTTGAAGAGAAAGTGGCTGAGGCTGTCGAATCGCTGGCGGCCATCCCCGGGATTACGCGGGAGCAGGCGGATCTGCTGGTGCACAATGGCCTGACGCGGTTGGAGGATGTCCTGGGGGCCGAGCAGAGCGATCTGGCCGATATACCCGAGTTGGCTGAACACGCGGCCGCGATTATGGAGGCGGCGCGCGCCGAGGCCGCGCGCCGCACCCTGAAGGTCGGAGAGGCCCCGGTTTCAGGGTGATACAGAGACTGGCTTTTGGTATTTGGCGCCTTGTGGCGCCGGAGGGCGCACGACAGATTTCTTCCAGGGCGCCCGCCTGCCGCATAAATGCGGCGTTCCGGTTCGCCTCGGAACGCCGCATTTATGCGGCAGCGAAGGATTTTGTCGTGCGCCCGCGCCGGAAAACGGTGACGGTATGTGGCTGGCACAATGAGCTTGGACCTGTTAGGATCAAACCTATGAAGGCCGTCCGGCGGCTCAGGCCAGCAGTGTTAGAGATTTATGCCCGTTCGGATTTACGACATTTCAAAGAAACTCGGCTTGGAGAACAAAGAGGTTCTGGCCAAAGCCAAAGAACTGGGCATTATCGGCGCGCGGGTGGCCTCGAGTTCGCTGGATAAGATCACTGCCGAGTATCTCGAAGACCAGATCAAGGCCACGCACCCGCGCTTCCTGGCCCCACCGGCACCGCCGCCCCTCCCGCCCGCGCCCACACCTGAACCGGCACCGCCGCCCGAGGCCGCCCCTGCCATTGCCACACCAGTCCCTGCCGGGCCGGTCGCCGAAACCATTTCTATCGTTACCGCCCCTCCACCGCCTGTCGAGGCCCGTCAAACCCCCGCGCCCGTTGCCGCGCCGCCTCCGGTCCCGGGCATCGGAATCCTGGCGCCGGTTCCTGTAACGCCCACGCCGGCGCCCTCCCAAGCGCCGGCAGTCGAAGCACCGCCGCCCCCTGCTACTCCCGTCGGCCAACCGCCCACCGCCCCGCCCGCCCCGCCGGGTCCGGCGCCCGAACCGGTCGTCGCCAAAGTCCAAGCCCCCCCTGCCCCGGTTGCCCCGCCACCGGTGCCGCAACCGCCGCCGCCGCCCGCCCCGCCGCCGCCCAAGATTGGCGATAAAGTCGGCTTCATTCAGTTGCCGCCCAAGCCCGGCGCAAGAACCGCCGAAAAGGCCGGCAGCCCCAAGCCGCCTCAGCGCCAGGCGGAGCCCAGGAGGACCGAGTTCACCAAACGAGGCGACATCCGCAGTGTGCGCGGGCCGGCTCCACCCTCGGGTCCCGCCATCCCCGGCGCCAGGTTCCCTCAGCAAAAGGGGTCCGCTGGGAAAGCCGCCGAGTCTCCGAAGGTGGTGTTGCCTGCCGACGCCCAAGTCGTTTCCATCAAGCCGCCCATCGTCGTGCGTGAGTTGGCCGAGCAACTCAAGCAGAAGCCCTTCAAGGTCATTGCCGACCTCATCGAACTGGGTGTCTTCGCCACCGTCAACCAGCCGATCGAAGAAGGCGTCGCCCAAAAGATCTGCGCCAAGTACGGGTGCCGGCTGGAGGTGGAGAAGCGCGAGCGCGGCAGCGGGCTGGTCCATGCCCCGAGCCGGAAGGTGGAGCTGGATGTCGAGGACAAGGCGGCCGACCTGGTGGCGCGCGCGCCGGTGGTGACCATTATGGGCCACGTGGACCACGGCAAGACCACCCTGCTGGACGTCATCCGCAAGTCCAATGTGGCGGCCGGCGAGGCCGGCGGCATCACCCAGCACATCGGCGCCTACACGATTTCGTTCCCCCATCCCGAACGGAAGAAGGAACTGGCCCAGATCACCTTCCTGGACACCCCCGGCCATGCCGCCTTCAGCTCCATGCGCGCCCGCGGGGCCAACGTAACCGACATCGTCGTCCTGGTCGTGGCCGCCAACGACGGCGTCATGCCCCAGACCCTCGAGGCCCTCAGCCACGCCCGCGCCGCCAAGGTCCCCATCCTTGTCGCCGTCAACAAGATGGACCACCCCAACGCCAGCGCCCTCAAGGTCCGCCAGCAACTCCAGGACAAGGGCCTGGTCCCCGATGATTGGGGCGGCGACACCATCTTCGTCGAGGTCTCCGCCCTCATGAAGCAGAACGTCGAGAAGCTCATCGAGATGATCCTGCTCCAGGCCGATCTCCTCGAATTGAAGGCCAACCCGAACCGCCGCGCCAAAGGCAACGTCATCGAGTCGGGCCTCGAACCGGGCGGGCCCACCGCCACCGTCCTGGTCCGCAAGGGGACCCTCCGCGTGGGCGACATCATTATCTGCAGCCATTATTACGGCCGGGTGCGCGCCCTCATCAGCGAGGAAGGCAAGCGCCTCAAGGAAGCCGGCCCCTCCGTCGCTGTCAGGGTCCTGGGCCTCAACGGCGTCCCCGAGGCCGGCCTCGAATTCAGCGTCGTCGAGGATGAGCGGGCGGCGCGCGCACTGGCCGAGCAACGGGCCATGGAGGCCAAGGCCCTGGGCCAGGAGCCTTCCCGCGGCAAGGTCACCCTCGAGAATCTCTTTGCCCAATTGGCCTCCAGCACCTCGAAGGTCCTCAGGGTGGTCGTCAAGGCCGATGCCCAGGGCAGCGTCGAGGCCATCGTCGAGGCCCTCAAGAAGATCGAGTCCGAAAAGGTCTCGCTCGAAATCATCCACAGCGCCGTCGGCACCATCACCGAATCCGACGTGGCCCTGGCCTCTGCCTCCGCGGCCGTCATCCTGGGCTTCCACACGCGGGTGGACAGCGGCGTGGCCGACAAGGCCAAGCACGAAGGCATCCAGATCAAGCTCTACGCGATCATCTACGAACTCATCGACCAGGTCAAAGAGGCCATGGCCGGCCTGCTGGAGCCGCTGCTCAAGGACGTGACCCTGGGCGTGGCCGAGGTGCGCAAGGTCTTCCAGTTGTCCAAGGGCGCGCCCGTCGCCGGCTGCATGGTCACCAGCGGGCGCATCGTCAAGGGCAAGGTCCGCCTGCGCCGCCGCAAAGAGATCATCTACGAGGGCCTGGCCCAGTCCCTGCGCCGATTCCAGGACGAGGTCAACGAGGTCCGCGCCGGCATGGAGTGCGGCATCCGCATCGAGGGCTTCGGCGAGTTCCAGACGGGGGACAACATCGAGTGCTATACCATGGAGAAGATAGTGCAAAACCTGTGACCCATCATGCTCTCATTGAGACTCCAACGAGTGCGCGAGTTGCTCAGGCGCGAGATTGGCCAGGTCATCCACCGCGAGTTCCCCGTCAGCGAGGCCGGCCTGGTCACGGTCAACGATGTCGATGTCGCCGGCGACCTCCATTCGGCCATCGTCTTCATTAGCATCCTGGGCAACGCCGACCAGCAGAAGCGCGGCCTCTCCCTGCTCCGCCGCCATCGCAAGCGCATCCAGGGCCTGGTCGGCCGCGCCGTGGTCCTCAAATACACCCCCACCCTCAGGTTCCTCATGGACGAATCCATCGCGCGCGGCAACCGGGTGCTTGAAATCCTCAAAGAGTTGGAGCGGACTTCCCTGGCCGCTCCCGAAGACGCCGAGGACAAGGACCAGGACCCCCGCCTCCTCCCTTGAAGCCCCATCCCAAGATCCTCGACCGCATCATCGAGGGCCTCCGCCAGAGCCAGACCGTTTGTGTCGTCGGCCACATCCGGCCCGACGGCGATTGCGTCGGCGCTCAACTCGGCCTGGCCATCGCCCTCCAAAACGAAGGCAAACAGGTCTGTTGTTGGAATGAGGACCCCATCCCCCAAAAATACGAGTTCCTCGACCCCGCCCATCTCTTGCAAAAACCCAAGCCGGGACAGCAGTTCGATTGCGTCATCGCCACCGATGCCGCCAGCCTCGAGCGCCTCGGCTCGGTCGGCCCCTGCATCGCTCAGCGCAAGCTCCTCATCAACATCGACCACCACCAGAGCAATACCCGGTTCGGCGACCTCAATTGGGTCTCCGGGCGCGAACCCTCCACCGGCGAACTCGTCTTCCGCCTCCTCAAGCTCGCCAAGTGGCCCATCACCAAGCCCATCGCCGACTGCCTCTTCGCAGCCGTCTCCACCGACACCGGCTCCTTCCAATATCCCAGCACCCGCCCCGGCACCTTCCATGTGGCCGGGGAACTGGTCCGGCGCGGCGCCGACCTCGCCAAGATCTGCGATGAGGTCTATCAATCCTACCCCATCTCCCGCGCCAAACTCCTTAAGCACGTCTATAGCCACTACCGCCTCACCCACCAGAACCAGATCGCCTATTTCTGGCTCAAAAAGGCCGACTTCGCCCGCACCGGCGCCGACAGCAGCGACTCCGAGGGCCTCATCGACCACATCCGCGCCATCGCCCCGGTGGTCGTCGCCTGTGTCTTCGAAGAAGTCGAACCCGACCTGACTCGCATCAGCCTCCGCTCCAAGAGCGACAAGGTCAATGTCAACGCCATCGCCGCCCAGTTCGGCGGCGGCGGCCACGTCGCCGCCGCAGGCGCCCGCATCCCCGGCAAACCCCTCTCCGCCCAGCGCAAAGTCATCGCCGCGATCAAGAAGGCGCTCAATTCCACCAAGCCGTGAGTGTTCTTCCTCCTCCTCCTTTGACGGTGGCCTCATAGATTGCAGCTTCCTCACGCGTTTTTTCGGGGGTGAAGTACTTGAGGAGGCTCCCCCGGGGAAATCGCGGCTTGGGCTTTCGGGCCACCAGCTTGCGTCCACGGATCTCGCCCTCCTCGAAGCGCCAATTGACTTGATCGTTTGGCTTCAGGCCGGCGGCCTCGCAGACATCTTGAGGGAGCGTGGTTTGCCGCTTTTCCCGCACAATCGGTGCACTCATAGTGCAACTTTCCTACCGGCGGCGCCCGGTTTCAAGCCTTTTCAATTGTCCTCGATTTGGACTACAGAGGCAAAAGTGTTGCTGCCTTCATTCATACGTGCGCATTCCGGGAGAAAAAAGTATGGACGAGCTTTGTTCCGCGTGTTCCCATGAACGCCGGTTGACAGAACTTGACAACTTTTCCCTGGCAGGCAACATGTTGACATGGGTAAGACGGTGAGCATTTCGCTGCCCCCGGTGCAACGCGCCTGGCTGGAGAATCGGCGCGATACCGGGGGCTATACCTCCACCAGCGACGTCCTCCAGGACTTGATTCGCCAGGCACAAGAGGCCGAACAGGAACGTTTGCGCCGGGAGTTTGCCGACCTGGTGGATCGGAGCCCGGGCGCTGCTGGCGCAGAGCCGCTGGACGTAGTGGTCGAGGCGGCGCGACGCATCAAACGGAGGCACCGTCTTGATCGTCGCCGCGCTTGACACGTCGGTGGTCGCCGCCGGCATCGGCTGGTCCGGCGGCGCGGCGCGACGCCTCTTCGTCCTATTGGCTCGAAGGGCATTCCAATCGGTCCGCACACCGGATCTGACGGCTGAATGGGCCGGCACGTTGGCGGACCTGGCTGCCCGCGAACCGCGCTGGCAGAACCCCAATTGGGCGCACTGGCTCGACTGGCTGCGGCAGAAGTCGTCACTCGTTGCGCCGGGCGCCCTGCGCGCGACCGTCAAACGGGATCCGGATGACGATGTCGTCCTGGCTGCGGCCCTGGGTGGCCGGGCGGTGTGCCTTGTGACATACGATCGGGACCTGCTCGATCTGGAAAAGCCATTCGGCATCGAGATTCTGCGTCCGGACGCATTCGTTTCTCGACTGCTCCGCTTAAGATGATCGCCTGCTTCTGAGGGCGCACAGCCTGGCTGCGCGATGACGTTCGAGCCTAGCCCGAACCGCCTGGTCTCCCGCACAGGCTCGATTGAGAAAGGCCTCGCGCTGCAGGCCCTCGGTTCGTTTGAGGGCCTCCCCCAAGAGGACGATTTCCCGGTCGTCGTCGGCTGGGTCTTCGAAGAAGTCGGGCCCAACCTGACTCGCATCAGCCTCCGCTCCAAGAGCGAAAAGGTCGATGTCAACGCCATCGCCGCCCAGTTCGGCGGCGGCGGCCACGTCGCCGCCGCAGGCGCCCGCATCCCCGGCAAACCCCTCTCCGCCCAGCGCAAAGTCATCGCCGCCCTCAAGAAAGCCCTCAACTCGGCCAAGGGGTGAATTCGCCAACGTCAAGTTCCATCCGAACCGCCAGATGCACAAGGGGCGCCGGCCCTCGGCACAGGTTTTGTCCCGAAGGGACATCCGACAATAGCCCAACGCTTTAGCGCTTGTCTTTAGCCACATCTCCTGAGCGGTCATATCAGTTCCCCTTTTTGGGCAGGCGGGAGAAAGGCCTGAGGAGCATGCCAGTTCTAGCCGCTAAAGGCGCCCTTGATAGCAGCCGGCGGCAACGCCCGGCCAACCCGGAGGGTTGGCAGAAGGTAGCCGGGGGTCGCCGTCCAGCGGCGACCCCCGGTTGAGGGCGTCGGTGGCCCAGCACCCCGGCGGGGGTGCCAGAAGAGGCAGACGTTCGCGGCGGGCGCCTTCTGGCATCCCTCCGGGATGCACTCCCTTGCCGTCGCGGCACCGGGGGTCTCGCTACGCTTCGACCCCCGGCTACCTTCTGGCATCCCTCCGGGATGAGAAATGTGCTTCGGAAATCCGTGACGGCCATCAGATCCGCTTCATGAGGGCACCCGACGATGTGGGTAACGACAAGCGCTTTAGCGTTGGGTTTTGGCCCGCAGAAGGAATAAGTCCCGAAGGGGCCCCTGGCTTCAGCCGTCCCTTCGGCATTCGGGTTGCCTGCCCGTTGAACCCAACGCTGAAACGCTTGTCATTACCCCTATGTTTTCGCTTTAGCTATGAGGAGTTGGGTTGATGACGGCCTCCGGTTATTGAGGTTGAGTTGCTGAGAATTTCATAACGATCGTATCCTGAGATGGCCTAACCGTGGGGAATGTGTCGTGTCTGAATCAGACACACTCCTCAGTTCCCTCAAACCTCACTTGCAACCACCCTTGGGCGTGGCGATGAAGCCATGCGGCGTTCCCTCCAGATCAAGGTACACACCCGACAATTGGCCATCGTCCGTGATGCAATTGAGGTACGTCGAACTCGACTTGGGAACGTTGAAGGCGAAAAACTTCCTCTGACGCAGCAGGAAGCCCTGCTGGACGCCCGTGGACGCGTCCGTGTACCAGCCACAGATCTCGCCCTGGTTGTTGATCATAAAAGGAACCCTAGTTTGGGTATTGGGGGGATTCGAGGAGCCGGGTGGGTCAATATTCACAAAGGTCTTGCCCCGGTCGCTGAAGAAACAATGGCACCCATTGTCCTCGGACGATGAATACGCGCCTACGAACTGACAAGCATCATTGATGCCAAGCGGATAGGTAGAGTAGGCACCGGGATAATCGAAGAATTCGAACAGCGACAAGGACGTGTTCAGCAAAACACCGTGCACGCAGTACCAATCAAATACGGGATCCCAGCACGTGCTCGTTGGATCAAAGGCCATCCCGGTCATGATGCAATGGTCATTTATGCATTGAACCCCATACTGGTAGGGTGGCTGGCCAACGGGCGCCGTGTAATCTGGAAGATATTTGTAAGTTCCATGATGCCATATGGCGTTGTGCCAGTTGCCAGCCGTATCGGCGTAGGCCAGATCGACATCTCCAGAGGCATTGGGGTTACCGCATCCCGTCCAGGCGGAGCCGGGAACATTAATCACCGTCCACACCCCTTTTTCCCGGACTGCCGTTTGCCCTTCGTTAATTGTTCCCGATCCAATCACCATCACCGAATTGTATTGCATGACCACCATGCCGGCTTCATTGATCAAGACACAATAGATTTCATTGATATCCGTGCCTGGAGGCGACTCAAGGGTTTGAATCCTGTAATCGCCGGTCACGTCCGGCAATTTGGCCTGGACGGGCAGGCTTGTGGTGCAGAGCGTTGCGGCAAGCGCAAGGCCCAAGCAAGTGCTCAGGCCGAGCGGCCAGCCTGTCAGGCCGCCGCTCGTTGAATGGTTGGATGCGGTGGTTTTCATTTTCTGTCTTCCTTTCGTTTCCAGGTGACGGGCACCTGGGTTTGGTTGTTGTTTTCTACTTCCGCCACCGTTCTTGGGTGGCGAAATCTGTCGGCGTCAAGCAACCCCTCACACGTCAGGGAGTGATTCTCCCTTTTTTTCATAGGTAGTTGTCTAAGGCGACCTGGCTCGATGCGGCGGACCAATTCCGTGCCGAAGAGCGTCTTGCCCGTCTCGGTGGCCGCCGCATCCAGCACCTTGGCTCAGTCGTCAGCAGGTTTCATAGCCAAAATAGTGGTTCATTCGATCATCCATGCGCCTTTGGGAGGCAAAGGGTTTGGATCAACTGGTCAGCGTTGCGGCGCTTTGCCGTCAGTCCTTTTCTCTGCCGCCTCAATCTCCGCCCACGACGGCGCGCGCCAGAGGTGCAAGGTGCCCCGACTGCTGATGAAGAACAGCGAGTCTCCGCCCGGGTGGAACCGCACTCTCGGGTAGCACCGCTCTATAGAACCTGGATCGCGTGCTTTTAGGACCAGGACTTCGCGACGGGTTTCCAGGTCCCAAATGAGCATTTCGGCGATGCCGTCGTAGCCAGGGCCCGTGCCTGTGGCCAAGCGGCGGCCATCGGGCGAGAAGCACACCGAGTAAAGCGACATCAGTTGGCCAGGCAATGTCGTGATCTCATGGCCCGTACGCAGATCGAACAACTTGCTCGTATTGTCGAGACTGGCCGTGGCCAACACAGTGCCGTCGGGAGAGAAATCGAGGTCCTCTACTTCGTCACGATGCGGTTGAAAGCGCGCCAACTCCTTTCCCGAAGCCACGTCCCAGACCAGGATTGTCCGCCCGGTCCGGATGGGGCCGGTGAGTGCACCGAGGAGGCGTTCGTCCCGGGAGAAACGCAACCCCCAGAAGTTCCCCGCGGCAAGCAAGAAGCCCGGCCGCGACGGCTGGTCCTTCAAGTCCCATACCCGGAGCGCCTCGCCGTCGGCGACTGCCACCCACTTCGCCTGGTCCGAGAAGGCGGTTTCCCCCCAGCGCGCGAAGGCGGCCTCCCGAAACCATGACCCGGTGGTCTGCAGACAGACCGGCGGCGAAACTGCCCCTGCCGCAAGGTCCGTCAGCCATAACCCGCCTTCTGCCGTCACCATCAGAAGCGTGCGGCCGTCCGGCGAAGGTCTCCAGCCGGTGACATTCGGGACCGGATAACTGGCCAGGCGCTGGCGGACCTGGAGCGTCTGCCCATCCCAGACGGTGAGAACGTTCGAAGCGCCAACCCTGAACGGAGACATTCCGGATAGGCCGAGGAATTCCGCGCCCTCGGCTGACACGGTCACTTCCTCGACGGGCTTTGACCGGGCGGCGAGCGGCCAGAGCCGCACGGTGTGGTCTTTTGACCCGCTGACCAGTTGTTGGCCGTCCGGGGTAAAAGCTACCGCCCACACCTCTTCTTGATGGCCGCGCAACGTGGCCGTCTCCTCCCAGTCGCGCGTGCGCCAGACTCTGATGCTGTGGTCAGCGCCGCCACTGGCCAGCCATTGCCCATCCTTGGAAAAAGCCAGGGAGCTGACCCAGCCCGTGTGGTTGGTCAGGATCTTGAACTGGTGCCAGTCGTTGGCGGCATGGATGCGGATGGTGCCATCATAGCAGCCAACAGTCAGATGCTTTCCATCGGGTGAGAAAGCCAGGGTTACCGGCAACAACCATTTCCCCTTGTCCGCTCGCAAGGGGATCGCTGATACCATGGCAGTGGGGTTGGTAGAGCGAACGTCGAACAACCAAACCTGCGCCACGTCGTTGGACATAACGTACCCAGCGAGAATCTGCGAAGAGGGCAACCAAGCTACTGTATGTTGTCCCCAGCCGAACGCCCGCCGACATGGCAAAGCGCACAAACGGTTGCGAGTATCCAGGCTCCAAATCTCGCCCCCAACGGCCAGAAGGCGGCTATCGGCGGAGAAAGCCAGCGATCCCTTCTCCTCTGCATTCCACACCGTCATTGCCCGGTCCCATCCTGGCGCATTGAAGAGGGCGAAACCATTGGTCCATGTGAGGGCTGCCAGCCAGCGCCCGTCCGGAGAGAAGGCCACGCTGGAAACCGGTCCTCCCCCCAACTGCGCATTGGTCACCCATCGTCCTGTCCCCGCTCCAGAAGCCAGGGCCCAAATCTGAAGTAGGCCATCCCAGCCCCCCGAGGCCACCCACTTGCCATCAGGAGAGACGGCTACGGATTGGACGATGCCCTCATGCTCGCCAAGCGTGGCTAACTCGTCGCTGCGGCACTGTGCCCAGAGGTAACGCCATTCCCATCCGCGCAGATCGCCCTGGCCGGCTTTGGCGGGTCGTTGCAGGTTCAGGAATTTGAGCGCGCGACCGAGGTTGCTGTGCTGGAGGGCCTCGCCGGCGAGGATCATGTCGGCGTCGTAGAGGTTCTCGCGCGCCGCCAGCTCGCTCTCCCTGGCTTTCTGCTCCCCTTTCTCCGCGCGCGCCCGTTGGCTCTCGGCCACCCGCGCCGCTTCATCCGCCCGCAGGCGCTGCGCTTGAGCGATGTTTGCTTTCTCACGTGCCATCTTTTCCGCCGTGGTGGCGCGGACGGCCTGCCAGGAGCTGACCACTACCCCCAGCACCAACGCCGCCCCAACCCCTCCAGCCGCGGTGAACACCAGCTTGTTCCTCCGAAAACTCTTTTGCAGCCGATACCCAACGCTCGGCGGCCGCGCCACCACCGGCTCGTGCTTCAAATGCCGCTCGATGTCCAAGGCCACCCCGTTGGCGGTCTCGTAACGCCGCGCCCGGTCCTTCTCCAGGCACTTCATCACGATCCAGTCAAGGTCGGTGGCGAGGGGCGAGGGGCGAGGGGCGAGTGGAGACGGCGACGCGGTCACAGCGGTTTGACGCAGCCGCGTGCTCGGCCGCACCGGCTGACGTTCCCGGATGATCTTCCGCATCTCATCTAGCCCGGACTGCAACAACTCCTTGGTGTCAAAGGGCGTATTCCCCGTGAGCAGTTCATATAGCAGAACACCGAGGCTGTAGATGTCACTGCGAGTGTCAATGTCCAGACCGCTCATCTCCGCCTGTTCCGGGCTCGATGTAGGCCGGCGTCCCGATGAACTGCTGGAACTGCGTATAGACCGTCTTCTCGGTCAACTCGGCCTGCGTCGCCTTGGCAATCCCGAAGTCTATCACCTTGGGCACCGGCACGCCGTCGTGCAGCGTCACCAGGATGTTCGAGGGCTTGATGTCCCGATGGATGATCCCCTTCTGGTGCGCATGCTGAATCGCGTGACAGACTTTGATGAACAAATCCAGCCGCGCCCGCGTGGCCAGCTTCTCCTGGTCGCAGTACTTGGTAAGCGTAATCCCTTTCACCAACTCCATCACAAAGAACGGCCGGCCGGTCTCCGTCGCCCCCGCATCCAGCACCTTGGCGATGTTGGGATGATCCATTAGCGCCAGCGCCTGGCGTTCCGCCTCGAACCGGGCCACGACCTGCCGGGTATCCATCCCCAGCTTGATGATCTTGAGGGCCACGCGCCGCTTGACCGGCTCCCGCTGCTCGGCCACATAGACGACCCCAAACCCGCCTTCCCCGATCTTTTCGAGGAGTTTGTAGCGGCCGATCACCGTGCCGACACTTTCCTGCAACGGCTGGCAGCACAACGTGCCTTCCGAATCCGTCGCTTCCTCTACAAAGAGACTGTCTGGGTGCCGATGCGCCTCCAGCAGCGATTCCACTTCCCTCCTTAATTCCATGTCGGGGCAGGCTCGGCCCAAGTAATCCTCGCGCTCGGCGTCAGACTCCAAGGCCAGCGCGGCCTCAAAGATGTCTTCGAGTTTCTTCTTGCGCTGGTTCATCGCGTCAATGCTGTCTTCACGTCTATCTACTATGGCGACGTTTCGGGGTGGAATCGGACACGAATCCGGAACTTTTTTATTGCCCAGACCTCAGCGACCGAGACAACCAGGCCCTCGCGAAGTTCCAATGACGCTGCACCGTCTTTTCCGAGCAATCCAGGATCGAGGCGATTTCCGAGACTTTCAGCCCAGTGAACACACGGAGTTTCACCACTTCCGCCTTTTCAGGATCTTCTTCCGCCAATTGGTCGAGGTATTCATCGATCTGAAGGCATTTCTCGTCTTGCGCGGCGATGGGCAGGTCGATGGAGGCGATGTCCACCCGTTGCATCCCGCCTCCGTGACGGATCCGCTGTTTGCGCCGCGCATTCTCCACGAGGATTCGCCGCATCGCCTCAGCGGCGGCACTGAAGAAATGATCCCGCCCACGCCATCGTTGACGGTGCGAGCCGGCCAGCCGCAGCCAGGCCTCGTGAACCAGCGCGGTGGGTTGAAGGGTCTGGCCGGGCGCTTCGCTTGCCATTTTGGCCGCGGCCAACCGGCGCAGTTCCTCATAAACCAACGGCAGCAGCTTCTCAGCCGCTTGCGCATCCCCGGCCCCAACCGCATCGAGGATCCGGGTCACTTGTTCCGCCGACTCGCCCATGAACGAGGCTCCCAGCCTTCAGCCCCGAAACGCTGCGTTCCAAATATCAGGCGGGGCAGCCACCATCATTAGACACCAAAATCGCCCAAACCGCAACCAGTACCGGCGGTCGTCGTCTGTGTCTTCGAGAAAGTCGCGCCCGACCTGACTCGCATCAGCCTCCGCTCCAAGAGCGACAGAGTCGAGGTCAACGCCATCGCCGCCCTCAAGAAAGCACTCAACTCGGCCAAACGGTGAACGGGCCGGTTCACCGCGTAGCGGTGCGCGACGGTAGCCGTGGACTTCAGTCCACGGGATACGCGCCCACAAACCACCTGCGTCGCGTAGCGACGCTTGAAAACCGCGCCGCTTCCAAGCGTCGCTACGCGACGCACCGCTATTGCCACGCGCCGAACCGTGGACCGAGGTCCACGGCTACCCTCACAGCGTCGCTCCGCAACGCGCGCGAGGGCGGCGTTGCTGGTATAGGGCCGCGCCGTTGGCGCTACTTCAGAATCTCCTCGACCAGCAACCTGAAGGCCTTCACCCCATCCTCGAAGTCCTTCACCCGGATGCGCTCGTCCTTGCCGTGGGCGCGCACGTCGTCGTGGTCCACGGGGATGCCGCCGATGCCATAGGTGGGAATGCCGGCGCGGCGGAGGGCGGCGCCGTCGGTGCCGCCGGTCTCCATCGTGGGCACGACCGGGCAGTCAGGCCACAGCGCCCGCGTGCTCCGCTCCACGGCGCCCAGGACATCCTGGCGCAAGGGCGAAGCCGGGTTGGGACGCGGGGGCCGCAGGAGCCGGACCTGGATGCGCGGCTCGGCCAGCACGTTGGTCAGCCGGCCCTGGATTTGGAGGATGTCGTCTGCAGGGAGCAGCCGGCAATTGACGATGGCCGTGGCCCGCTGCGGCAGGGCGTTGGTGGCGTGGCCTCCCTGGATCAAGGTGGTCACCAGCGTTGTATGGAGCTGCGCGTTCCAGCTCGGGTCCTTCGACAACGCCGCGATGGCCTCGGCATCTGCCTGGGCCGCCTTGGCCATCCAGCCGCCCGTTGCGCCCGGCTCGATGGCCGCCATGCGACGGAAGAATGCGCGCGTGGTCTCGTCCAGACGCGCCTCCGGTTCCCAGGCATCGAGCCGCGCCAGGCCCCGAGCCAGCACCTGGATGGCGGTGCCGGGCCGAGGCAGGCTGCTGTGGCCGCCGGGGTCGGTCACGGTCAACTCGAAATTGTAGAGGGCCTTCTCGCTGGTCTGCAGCGCCCGGAAGGTGGGATGCCCGTTGTCGGACTCGGGTCCGCCGCCATCCCCGTTGAGGCGGTACTCGGCGTCTATGAACTCGCGGTGCTGCTGGAGCAGCCATTGGATGCCGTTGTAAAAGACCGCCCCCTCCTCCCCGGTCGTCAGCGCCAGGATAAGGTCCCGTTTCGGCACCAAGCCCTCGATCTTGAGCCGGAGAAACGCCGTCGCCTCGGCGGCCGCCTCCCCCTTGATGTCCTGCGTGCCCCGCCCATAGAGCCAGCCGTCTTTCTCCGTGAGCTTGAATGGCGGCACCGTCCAGTCCTCGGGACGGGCCTCGACAACGTCCAGGTGCGAAATGACGAGAATGGGGCGCCCCTGGCTGCTGCCCCGCAGCCGCACCACCAGGTTCTTGTGCCGCGCCTCCGGGCCGATGACGCGCACGTCCCCCGCCGCGTAACCCGCC
The DNA here is from genome assembly GCA_963749495.1 of uncultured bacterium. Lineage (GTDB taxonomy): Bacteria > Verrucomicrobiota > Verrucomicrobiia > Limisphaerales > UBA8199 > CAVQND01. Next base: position 736,094 of record CAVVMW010000001.1, on the reverse strand, counting down.
TGACGAAACCGCGCCCCCAGCGCCTCCGCCAGCGGCGTCGTGTCCCCGTGCTCGCCCGTCGTGTCGGTCTCGATCATCTCCTTGAGCAACTCCCGCGCCAGCCCCAGCGGCGCCTCCGCCCCGGCGGCGCGGAAGGCCGCCATGGCCAGGGACAGAAAGCCACATGCAAGCGAAAAGCGAAAGCTCATTGTCGCCAGGGTGCCCCGAAGACGCCGGAGCGCGTGCTTAAACGCAGAGACGCCAAGAACGCAGAGATTAGGATCGTTTGCCTTGTCTCATCTCTGCGTTCTTCGCGTCTCTGCGTTTTCATTGCCCGTCTCACATCTTATGCCGCATCTCTCTTGGATTGTCCAGTTGGCCCCCCCTCCTCACCTTGTCTCCACGCGCCGCAGAAACTCCCGCGTGCGTTCGTGGCGCGGGTGGGAGAAGATTTCATCGGGCGGGCCGGACTCGGCCACCAGGCCGCCCTCGAAGAACAGGACGCGGTCGGCGATGTCGCGGGCGAACTGCATCTCGTGAGTGACCACGATCATGGTCATGCCCTCCTGGGCGAGTTGGCGCATGACCCCCAGGACCTCGCCGCGCAGTTCGGGGTCCAGGGCGCTGGTCGGCTCGTCGAAGAGCATGACCTGCGGCCCCATCGCCAGGGCCCGGGCGATGGCCACCCGCTGCTGTTGTCCGCCGGAGAGCTGGCTGGGATAGGCCCCGGCCTTGTCGGCCAGGCCCACCTTGTCCAGCAGTTGGCGCGCGCGCGCCTGGGCCTCCTGCCGCGCCATCCCCTTCACGACCACCGGCGCCGACGTGATGTTCTCCAGGACCGTCAGGTGCGGAAAGAGGTTGAAGGACTGAAACACCATCCCCGCCCGCAGCCGCAACTGGCGCTGCCGCTCGAGGTCCCTGCCCGTCCGCGCCGGGCGGCCCCCCGCGACGCTGATGCCGTCTATGGTGATGCGCCCCGCATCGGCGGCCTCGAGCTGGTTCAGGCAGCGCAGAAACGTGGTCTTGCCGGACCCGCTCGGGCCGATGAGCACGACCACCTCGCCGCGCTCCTGCACATGGTTGATGCCCCGCAGCACGCAGACCGATTGATAGGACTTGAAGATGAGAAAGAGTTGGATGAGCAACGGCGTGCCCCGGATGACCTCGATGTAGGCCCTGGCCAGCCATGGCAGGGGCGCCGGCGCGAACAGCCGCGCCAGCACCAGCACCAACCCGGCCATCACCGCCAGGGCCATCGCCAGCACGCTCAACTCCACCGTCGTGACCGCCCCGCGCAAGAGCAGCGGCAGGTACTTCGGCCACTCGCGCAAGGTCGAGACGGCTTGCCGCTCCGCCACCGCCGCAGGCCGGTAATCCGCAAGCTGTGCCTGGCGCTCGTCCCAAATCCCGTGCTTGCGGTAGATGCGCTCGAGTGTCCCGTCGGCGGTCATCTGCCGGATCGCCCCGTTCACCGCCGCCAACAGCGAGTCATCCCCTTTGCGCACGCCGATCCCGTAATAGCCGGGCGCGAATGGGGGCCCGGAAAACTTCAACGCCGGGTCCGGCCCCGCATAGTGCAAGGCGATCGGCAGGTCCAGCACCACCGCCTCGATCCGCCCCGCCTTGAGGTCGCGGAAACTCTCGACGTTGCCCGGGTAGAGAACCAGATCGGTCCGGCCGTCCGCCTCCAGCAAACGGTGTGCTGCGGACGACGAGAGCACGCCCACACGTTTGCCCTGGAGCGATTCGATCCGTGTCAGGCCCTGGGCCTGGCGGGCGCGTGACGATCTGCTGGGCATAGACGTAATAAGGCTGCGACATCGCGATGCGCTGCTGGTTCTGCGGCGTCAGTTCCAGGCCGTTGAGGAGGATGTCGAAGTTGCCTCGTTCGAGCGCGGGGATGAGCTGGTCCCATTGGTTCTGGACCATCCTGGCCCTGACCCCGAGCCTGGCGGCCAGGGCCTCGGCAAGTTCATACTCGAAGCCGATCAGTTGCTCCGGCCTCTGCGGGTCCGGATACACATAAGGGGCGCCCCCCTCCGCATCCGCGCCCCAGAGCAATGCCCCCCGCTGCCGGATCGCTTCCAGGGGGTCCGCCGCCCCGGCCAGCGCGGCTTGGAGCCGAGCAGGCACACGGCCAGAAGGCTACACAGCGAGACAAACGGCCGGCGCCGTGTGCCGCGCGTAATAGATGGGGAAATCCGCTCGAAAAGCTTCACGGCTCAGCGCGTGAATGGATCCGTTCTGTCGTTCACGCCTCACGCTTCCTCCATCGCAGGCCGCGTGTCAATGATAATGCGCCCGAGTAACCGTGGACGGGGCGTATCTCGACGGCAGCACCGCCAGGGTTGGAGAAATGGGACACGGTTCGGGCAACGCGTTCATCCCGGAGGGATGAAAGAAGGTAGCCGGGGGTCGAAGCGCAGCGAGACCCCCGGTCCACGGGCGATACGTCTCTGCATCCCGGAGGGATGCCAGAAGGCATCTCGGGCGCGCGGAGGCTGGCTCCTGGCACCCCGTTCCGGGGTGCAGGATCCTTCTCAGGCTTGACCGGGGGTCACCGCTACGCGGCGACCCCCGGCTACCTTCTGGCAACCCTCCGGGTTGCCCTGCGGCTTGGCAAGACTGGTCTCCAGATTGCCGCCCCTGCTCTGGAAGTGGTAGTACTGTCGAGATACTCCCACGGTGGACTTCCGGTCCTTATTCTGATTCTCAACAAAGGTCCAGGGGGCTGCGGGGGTAGTCGAAAAGGCGGGAGGTAAAGGCCGGCGGAATGACGAATGACGAAGCGACAGCGCGGGAATGCCGCGCACTCCAGGGGCGTCGCGACTTCGGCGGCGCGTCCCTGCTTCGCGGAGCGCCTGGAGTGCGGCGTGTACCGCCGCTCTTGGCTCGCTCATTCGCATTGCAGCTTCACCAGCCCGAAAAACGTATAAGGATCCACTACCACCACCTCCCCATCCGGGTATTTTTCGGCCAGACGGCGTGAGAGGTCGGCATACCAGCGCGGGGCCTTGAGGATGCTCCGTGCCCAAAGGAATCCGGGGCGGCCGTTTCGCGCCTGGGCTGCCTGTGCGATTCGGGCGGCCGCCTGGGCTGGGTCGTCGGGCAAATCTCGCTCGGGGCAGGTCGGCAGGCCGAGGTGAAGCGCCGGTTTGTCCTCGAAATGGGTGCCGGCGCCATCGGGGCTGAACGAGCGGTAGGCGGTGAATTCCAGTTCGGTGGAGGCGCCGCCCGAACCGTCCAGGATGAAGCCGGTGATACTCATGTCCCAGCGGGTGAAATGCCGCCGGCAATGCTCGGTCCATGCGCCAAGCCCTCTGGCGGCAGGCTCGAGTCCGGCCGGACGGTCAAGGCGCGCGGGTTGAGGTAGCCGGCCCCGGAGTCGCCGGCGATGAAAAAGTCGTTGGTGGTGGCGTGGCGATAGGCATAGACCAGGGCCTGGGGCGCGCGGTCGGCCAGGTTGGGATCGAAGGCCCAGCCCAAGGGCACCTGCCCCGGGATGGGTCGCCAAAGAAGGCCGGCACCGCCTTGTAGAGCCAGGACGGGGCATCGTAATCGCCCACGTAATGGCCCACAAAGAGCTTGTTGGCCGGCCTGCCGGCGGCGGTCAAGTAGCCCCGCGCCCGCCACTGGTCCAGGGCGGGCTTGGGATTGGGTTGCCGGTAGCGCGCTGCCAGCGGGTAGTGCCGGCAAAAGGAGGCATTGGCCATGGCGCTCAGGCCCGCGGCATCCGCCTCCATGTAGCCATTGAACTGCGAGATCAGCCGGCCGAACTCCCACTCGGTAGGAACGCCCTCGTGCCGGCCCGGCGGCCTGGAGTGAGTGGTGTATTTGTAGGGCCAGGGAGTGAAGCCGCCGATCTGGAGCACGGCCCCGCCCGCGCGATCATAGAGCGCCCGCAGCACCTCCAGGAAGGCCTTCCGGTCCAAACCCAGCAGCTGGTCCGGGTCGTCGCCCGGCGCCTCGTCGCCCCAGGGCGAGAGGTCGAAAAAGAAGGCGCGCCGGGCGATGAAGTAATCGTGGTTGGAGAGAGTGTGCAGCGTCGGATTGCCGCGCGGGTGCCGGAGCCAGTCAGCATCGATGTAGTAGGCGGCAAGGCCGGGTGCGCAGCCGCCCGGGCGCATGTAGCGTTTCAAGGCCCACCGGCAGGCGTCCACCTTTGCGCTGCCGCTTGATGGTTCGTCCAGGTCCGGCACCTGGCCGCGGCCGGTGAAGCTCGACGTGCCGTCGCTCTTGAGCAGCCATAATCTCACCGGCAGTTTGAGCCGGCGGACCAGCAGGTCAAACACCGAACCCGGCGTGGGGTCGTAACGCACCGGGAGCAGGTCCTCGCAACCGGCGGCGGTCGAGGCGACATTCGACGTGGCGGGCACTGCCGGGTCATAAACCACCAGGCCCCGAAACACGGAACGAAAAAGGCCGACTGCCTCTTCGAGCGAGGCCATCGGCCGAACCGCGGCGCCCTTGAGCCAGCCATCCTCCGTGCGAAACCAATCGAACCAGAACTGGTCGGTGTCCACGCCAAATTCGCTGCAGTAAAAGAGGTAAAACCGGGGCGCGTCCCGGTTGGCCAGGCCCTGTAGCGCCGCCAGCACGTGCAGCGTGTCCCAAAGCCGCGCGGCATTGGTGGGCGCCCCCAGGTCCAGTTGGTTGAGCGGCCGGGCATCGAAGGTATAAATGACTGCCGGAGGGCGCGAAGCAGCGGGCTGGTCCGCGGCCGAAGCCAGCGAGATAAACGCCGCAAACAGAACCGCTGGAGAGCAAGGGACAAGGGACAAAAGGGACATAAGCGACATAAGGGACAAAAAGGACGCGGATACGCCCGCTGGCAGGCACGCTTTCAATCAAACATCTTTCCCGGGTTCAGGATGCCTTTGGGGTCCAGGGCGCGGCGGAGTTCGCGCATCACGCGCATCTGGGCGTCCCCGGCGAACTTGGGCAGGAAGGATTTCTTGGCCACCCCGATGCCGTGCTCGCCGGTGATGGTGCCGCCCAACCGGACGGCCTCGGTGAAGATCTCCTTGAAGGCCTCGTGGACGCGCTGCATCTGGGCGGCGTCCCGTTCATCGGTCAGAAAGGTCGGGTGCAGGTTGCCGTCGCCCATGTGGCCGAAGGTGCCGATGCGCAGGCGGTATTTGGCGGCGACGCCTTGGATAAAGCGGAGCATCTTGGCCAATTCGCTGCGGGGCACGGTGGCATCTTCGAGGATGGTGGTTGGGGCCACTCGGGCCAGGGCCGAGAAGGCGCTGCGGCGGGCAGAGGCGAGGCTGGCCGCCTCGGCCTCGTCGCGGGCCACGCGGACCTGGGTGGCGCCGTTGTTGCGGGCCAACTCCGCCATCCGGGCGCTCTCCTCCGCCACGGCGGCGGGATGGCCGTCGCTTTCCATGAGCAGCAGCGCCTCGCAATCCAGCGGCAGACCCACCCGCGCAAAGTCCTCGACGCATCGGAGCGTCGTTTGGTCCAGGAACTCGAGCGTGCAGGGGATGATCTGCGCCGCGATAATATCGGAGACGGTCTGGGCGGCCTGGTCCATCCGGGCGTAGGTTGCGATGAGCGTGCTCTTGGCCGCCGGGCGCGGAATGAGCTTGAGCAGGACCTTGGTGATGACGCCGAGCGTCCCTTCCGAGCCGATGAACAGGTCCCGGAGCGAGTAGCCGGCCACGTCCTTCACACACTTGTTCCCGGTCCAAAGCACCTCGCCGTCCGGGAGCACCACCTCCAGGCCCATCACGTAATTGCGCGTGACGCCGTACTTGAGGCCGCGCAGCCCGCCGGAGTTTTCGGCGACGTTGCCGCCGAGGGTCGAACTGTTCATCGAGCCGGGGTCGGGCGGATAGAACAGGCCGGCCGCCGCCGCCGCGTCCGCCACGTTGGCCGTCGTGGCGCCGGCCTCGACCAGCAGCGTCAGATTCGCCCGGTCCACCTCGATGATTCGGTCCATTTTCACCAGGCACAGGACCAGGCAATCCGGGCTGGGCAAGCTGCCGCCGCTCAAGCCGGTGCCCGAACCGCGCGTGACCACGGCGGTCCCTGTTTGCTGCGCCAGCTTCAACACGCCGGAGACCTGGTCCACGGTCGCGGCCAACACGATGCAGCCAGGCATCTGCCTCAAAGCCGCGGTGCCGTCGAAAGAATAGGGGATCAGGTCTTCGGGCTGGGTCAGGACGTTTTCCGCGCCGACCAGGCCCCGCAGGCCGGAGACGATGCTGGGCGCCAGTGCCATAGGTTCGCGAGAGGGGAATGACGAATGACGAATGACGAATGACGAATGACGAACAATGCTCGACACCTGACTTGGGCTCGGTCTTCCTCAGCCCACTCAGACGGCGCTCGGGACCACGAACGGGTCGCGGTATTGGCGGGTGAGCCATTGGTTGGCGTCGCTGTTGCCGATGAAGCGTTCTTTGACGGGGTCCATCTGGAGCGGCAGACCCAGCGTGGCGGGGGTTTTGACCAGGTCCACGTGATTGGCGGCCAGGTGCTCCTCCATCCGGCCCAGGGCCTCGGCCATGCCGGGCCTGGTCTTGAGTGCGTCGCGGATCTCCTCGATCGAGTGTGTGCGGCCCAGGCGATAGGAGATGTTACCCGTGTGGCAGAGGGCGCTGGAGAGGTGGCCCTCCAGGATGTCCGCCTTGAGGTCGGTGTGCTTCCGGCTGCGGACGGCGTTGATGAAATTGGCATAGTGGTCCGCCCCATGGTCCGCCTTGGCGGCGAAGCGCTTGATTTCGTTGCCGTCCCGGTCCTGGATGATTGCGCTGTTGGCGTCATCCGGGATTACCATCCATCCCCCTTCGCACTCGACCACGACACCGATGCTGGCCCCGTGGAATTTATCCATCTCCTGGGCACCGTCGGCGGCGGGCAACCCGCGGACCTCGAAGAAGAGCGGCGCGGCGGAGTAATCGTGCAGGACAACCTGGGTGTTGGGAGTAGTGCCGTCATCCGTGTAACCCAGGCGGCCGCCGATGCTCAGGATGCGCGGCGAGAGGGCCGATTCGCCCAGGACCCACCGGGCCAGGTCCATTTGGTGGATGCCCTGGTTGCCGATGTCCCCGTTGCCGGTGGGCCAGACCCAATGCCAGTCGTAATGCAGGTGCTTGCGCCGCAGCGGGTCATTGGGCGCCGGCCCGCACCAGAGGTCGTAATCCACCGACGGAGGGATCGGCTGCGGGCCCTCGGTCTTGCCGATGCTCTTGCGGGGCTTGTAGCACAAGCCGCGGGCGCAGCGGATCTTGCCCACGTTCCCTTCCCTGACCCATTGGATGGCCTGGGCGATGTTCGCGCTGGAGCGGGACTGGGTGCCCGCTTGAACTATTCTGCCGTGGGTCCGCGCCGCCGTTACCAGTTGCCGCCCCTCCCAGACCTCGTGCGACACCGGCTTCTCGACATAGACATCCTTGCCTGCCTGGATGGCCCAGATCGCGGCCAGGGAATGCCAATGGTTGGGCGTGGCGATGCTCACGGCATCGATCTCCGGGCTTTCCAGCAACCGGCGGAGGTCCGCATAGCCCTGCACCGGCTCGGCGCGGTCCTGGCACCGCTTCACCTCCCGGCCCAGCACGTCGCTATCCACGTCGCAGAGCGCCACCAACCGCACCCCTTTGACCCTCCTCAAGCCGTTGATGTGATCGCCCCCGCGACCGTTGAAGCCCACCACCGCGACCCGGATGTCTTCGTTCGCGCCGCGGGCGCGCCAACTCAGCGCCGGCCACAAGCCGATAGCGACGGTTGAGCCGAGGGTCGTCTTTAGAAACCTGCGGCGGTTCAGGTTGGTCATCGTGTTATTCATGGCAGGCTGCGTTGCTTGAAGGGTCCGACCAGCCGGACTGGTCAGACGGGTCGGACATGGGGCTCGGCACTCGCTCCTTCTAGGGATGGGGGTTTGTGTATTCACGGTACTTTTCAGCCACTCTGGCGTGTTTTTCATCGCCCTCGTGCAGGTAGAAACGGTAGCGGAAGGTCACGCTTTGGCCGGCAGGAACAACGAGGTCGCCGGCCTTCTTATCGAGCAGCTCTTCGAAGTCATGCTGGCCGAAGGGATTGGCGGCGAACAACCCGTAATCGCGAACATGCCACCACGTGGGATGCCGGGGATTCTGCGGATGGTCGAAGATGGCCACCCCGACCGTTTTGCCGTTGACCGGTCCATAATAATCGCACCAGTCGGCGCGTTTGCCCCAGGTGGCGCTGTCGCGGACGCCCTGGCTGTTGACAATATGGCCGTGGCCCACCGGCCCGGTGAGCCTCATGGTCTCCGCCAGCCGCAAGGCCATCGTCCCCTCCTTGGTGTCCCCCAGGGTCAGCGGGCCGTTGGAGGCAAAGAGCGTGATCTCGAAGTCCACTATCCGCTCGGGACGGTCCCCCGGGTTGTAGATGCGCAATGCGCGCTCATCCCGGCACACGACCGTCCCGTCGGCCGCCACCCAATTGTTGCGCGACTTGATGACGCCCGATTCGCTCCCGGACTTGATCTCGATGAAGCCGTCATGGACCGTCCTGCCAAAATTCTTTTCTTCGGACCAGAAATCCAGTCCGTTCATCGACCCATGTGCGAACCAGAACGAGCGGTGGTGCGGATGGTCATGGGCCTCGTTTGGGCTGTTTTTCATCGGCCAGTCCCGCGTCATCCGGGCCTCGCCCGGCCCGATGAGCGGGTAGCAGTACGGGCGCGCCACGGTCTTGCCAAAGAGGTACTGGGTAAAGAGCCGGCCATCGATCTCGACCCGGACACGGTCGGCCAGTTCGGTGAGTTGGACGCCCTGGCCTGAGGCAGGGGCCGCGGCGTTGTCGGCGGCAAGTGCAGTGAACAATCCGGCTACGGAAAGGCCGGCCATCCCGATGAAGCTAGGTCGCAGCATGGTGAGGTCACTCTGCAAACGCCGCCGCCCGGGGTCAACCCAAATTGACGCGAAGCCCGCAAGGTGCCGGGAGGCGCCCGGCACCGGCTTGCTTCCCGGCGCAGGGCTTGGCAGACTCGCCGGACATGAGCGAGAGGTTTCGGGCCTGGACGGAGAATCTGGAGACCTTCCTGTTGGAGGTCATTCTGGGCGAGCGGCGCGGGACGGTCCCCGCGCTGGTGCGCTCCGTGGCGTACTTGTGCTCGAAGGCCTTCCACGTGGCGATACTCTGGCGGCGGGGGCTCTACAACCTGCGTCTGCTGCGGGATTCGACCCTGGGCGTGCAGGTGATCGCCATCGGCAATCTCACGGTGGGAGGCACCGGCAAGACGCCTGTGGTGGAGAAATTCGCGCGCGAATTGCGCGACCAGGGCCGGAACGTGGCCATCCTCTCGCGCGGCTACCGTTCCAAGCCCAGGCCCCTGCACCGCTGGCTGCTCAACAAGATCTTCCTCCAGGACGACACCACGCCGCCGCGGGTGGTCTCGGACGGGCGTTCGCTCCTGCTGGACTCGGAGATGGCGGGCAACGAGCCCTACATGCTGGCCTCCAATCTCAAGGACGTGGTCGTGCTGGTGGACAAGGACCGCGTCAAGAGCGGGCGCTACGCCATCGAGAAATTCGGCTGCGACACGCTGCTGCTGGACGACGGCTTCCAGTATTGGAAGCTCCGGGGCCGCCGGCTGGACATCGTCCTGATCGACCGCCAGCAGCCCTTCGGCAACGAGCGGCTGCTGCCGCGCGGCACCCTGCGCGAGCCCCCTCGCACCTGGCCCGCGCCAGCACCATCTTCATCACCAAGAGCGACGGCAAAACCGCCGCGTTGCGCCGGCGCATCGCCCGGCTCAATCCCGACGCCGGCATCATCGAGTGCATCCATCACCCCCTCTACCTCGAGGACGTCTTCACCGGCCAGCGGACGGACCTGGACCTGCTGCGCGGCTGCAAAGTGGCCGCGCTCAGCGGCATCGCCCAGCCGGAGAGCTTCGAGCAGAGCCTGGTCGAACTGGGCGCCGAACTGGTCTATTCCAAACGCTTTGCCGACCATCACCGCTTTTCCCAGCAGGAGATCCTCAATGCCATCAACCGCAGCAAGAAACGCCAGGCCCAGACCATCGTTACCACCCAGAAGGACGCCGTCCGCTTTCCCAGGATTGACCGCCGCGATTTGCCCATCTATTTCATGCGCGTCGAAATCAAGATCCTGAGCGGGGCCAACGACTTCCAGGACTGCGTGAGCAAGATTTGCTTTCACTGACTGTGACTTGAACGATGGAACCGCTCCTCTACTGGTTGGCGCGCGCCCTGGTGGCGCTGGCACAAGCCCTGCCGCTGCGATGGGTCGCCCGAATCGGCCGGACCGTGGGCGGGCTGGTCTATTGGTTTGACGCCCGGCACCGGCGCGTGGCCCTGAACAACCTCGCCCTTTGTTTCGGCGCGGAGAAGTCCCCGGCTCAAATCCGCGCCCTCGCCCGCGAGAACTTTCGGCGCATCGGCGAGAACTTCGCCTGCGCCGCCAAGACCGCCGCCATGACGTTCGAGGAGTTGCGCCCGCACGTCCAGTTCGTGGCCCCGCAACTCCAGCAGCCCGCCCCGGGCGCGCAGCCCCGGCGCCGGGTCGCCGCCATAGGCCACTTCGGCAATTTCGAACTCTACGCCCGCATCGGCCAGTTCGCCCCCGGCTACCAGTGCGCCACAACCTATCGGGGTTTGCGGCAACCCTCGCTCAACGGCTTGCTCCAGGCCCTGCGCGCCCGCTCGGGCTGCCTCTTCTTCGAGCGCCGCTTCGAGGGGCCGGCACTCAAGGCCTTCATGCGCCGGCCCGCGATCATCCTGGGCTTGCTCTCCGACCAGGCCGCCGGGGCCAGCGGCCTGCGCCTGCCCTTCCTGGGCCGGGACTGCTCGACCTCGCCCGCCCCGGCCCTCTTTGCGCTGCGCTACGACTGCGCTCTGCTCACCGGATTCTGCTACCGCGTGGGCCTCGCCCAGTGGCGCATCGAAGCCGGCGCCGAAATCCCAACCCACCAAAACGGCAAGCCCCGTCCCCTGGCGGACATCATGGCCGAGGTGAACCGCGCCTTCGAAATCGCCGTGCGCCACGACCCCGCCAATTGGTTCTGGGTACACAACCGATGGAAGCACAGGGCGGCCGGAGGGCGGAGGGCGGAGGACGGAGGGCGGAGGACGGAGGACGGAGGGCGGAGGGCGGAGGACGGAGGGCGGAGGACGGAGGGCGGAGGCCCGAGATCTGAAATCGGAAATTTGGAATCTGAAATTCCAAATCCGAAATCCGAAGCACGAAATCCAAAATCATGCAGAAAAATGGGGACAGAAAAATGGGTCTCTTGCTTATCTTTCTGCCCCCATTTTTCTGCCTGCCTCGGCTATCGGCTATCGGATTTCAGGGCCCAGAGTTCCGGCCCTGGCGAGCGGTGATCCATGTCCTCCCCTGCCTCATCCCCCGCGCTGGAGCCTCTGCCTGCCGACTGGTCTGGGCGCCTGCTGGTGCGAGGCGTCAATTGGCTGGGGGATGCCGTAATGACCACGCCGGCCCTGCAACGATTGCGCCAGCGGCTGCCCCGAGCCTCCATCACGCTGCTCACGCCCGAAAAGCTCGCCGGGCTTTGGCATCACCTGCCGGGCATTGATCAGGTCATGGCCTTTTCAGCGGGGGAGAGCGTGTGGTCGGTTGCAAGGCGAATCCGAGGCGGCCCGGGTTTCGACCTGGCGCTCATCCTGCCCAATTCGGTGCGGTCCGCGTTGGAACCGTGGCTGGGAGGGGTCCCGCGGCGCATCGGTTGCGCGCGCCCCTGGCGCAACTGGTTTCTCACCCACGCCATCGCGGAGCGCGTGGGCCGCGTCCGGATGCGCAAGCTGTCGGTCCGGGAAATTCGCCGCCGCCAATCGGCCTTGGGGCTCGAAGCCCCGCCGCCTTCCTCCGCCCACCAGGTCCATGGGTATCTGCGCCTGGCGGCCGCCCTGGGCGCGAACCCGGACCCGCTGCCGCCCAGGCTGGAGGTCGCGCCGGACGAGGTCGAGCGCGCGGGCAAGACTCTCCTGGCCCAGTTGCCCCGCTCGCGCCAGGGCCCGCCGCCCGACCTGGCGCGCCTCCTGGTCCTGGGACTGAATCCCGGGGCCGAATACGGCCCGGCAAAACGCTGGCCGGCGGAGCGTTTTGCCGCCACGGCCCTCGAGGTGAGCCGCCGGCTGGGGTCCGACTCGTGCGTGTGGCTCGTGTTTGGCTTGCCCAATGATCGGGAATTGTGCGAAGGGATAGCGGGCGCGTCCGCAGGCAAGGCTTTCAACCTGGCGGGGCGGACCTCCCTGCGGGAGCTGATGGCCCTGCTCAGGCTGTGCCGAGTCCTGCTCACCAACGATTCCGGTCCCATGCACCTGGCCGCCGCCCTCGGCACGCCCGTGGTCGCGCCCTTTGGCAGCACCTCGCCCGAGTTGACCGGCCCGGGGCTGCCGGGCGACCCGCAACACCGATTGCTCAAGTCCGACGCCCCTTGCGCCCCCTGCTTCCGCCGCGCCTGCCCAATTGATTTCCGTTGCATGACCGCCCTCACCCCCGAGCGCATGACAGAGTCCGTGCTCGATGTGCTGGGCCAGAAAGGCTAAAGGCTGAAGGCTAAAGGCTAAAGGCCCGAAGGCGGGAAGACAAACCTGGACGGTGTGAGCACAGGGCAAGCGACAAAAGGGACAAAAGCGACAAAAAGGGACACGCTCCACCTACCCCTTCGGGCCTTCAGCCTTTAGCCTTTAGCCTTCAGCCTTTAGCCTTTAGCCTCCGGCCTTTAGCCTTTAGCCTTCAGCCTTTAGCCTTTACTCAGAGCCCCAGCTTGTTCAGTTCGGCGTCCAGGGCCATTTGGAACTGCTGCACGTCTGCCGGCTGCGGGCGGTAGCCGGCTTGCTCCGGCACCAAGCCGAGCCGGCCCGCCTGGTCGAAATACCACTCTGCGGTGTTGCCGTCGCTGAACGTGACCTTGCCGCTGACCACCGCGCCGGGGCGGGCGATCTGGTCCACGGCAATGGAAACCCCGCCGGGCTTGGCGGCGCCGCCAGGGGCGGCCTTTTGCGCGCGCCCGGGCGGTGCGGCAGGCGCGTCGGCGCTGCCTCCGGCGCCGGTCGCGCCCAGAATGCCCCCCGCAGCCTTGACTGGTTCGGTATCCTTGGGCACCAGCTTCAGGTCATCCACCAGCAGCCGCGCCTCCATGTAGGTCAGCCGCAGGCCAAGTTCGGAAGCCAAACGACTCTGAATCTCGGACAGCTTCAGTCCTGCCTTAATCCATTCCGCCACTTTTCTGCGTTGTGCTTCATCCAGGTTCATAAAGTGCCTTGCTGCTCATTCCGCCCGCGGCATTCGCCCGCGCCCCCATACCTTAGCCCACCCACGCCCCGAGCGAAGCCAAAAATGCTGCCGCTGGGTGCTATTCAAAGCGTCGGGATGCGCCTCGGGGGTTTTGTCCCGAAGGGACATCTGACAATAGCCCGGCGTTTCAACGCCGGGGAGGCCACAAAAGGGACCCTCGTCCCGAAGGGACGACTGAAAACACTCCTTGCTTTCAGCCCTCCCTTCGGGACGGACCGGCTCCTTGGGTCCGCTCACCCGGCGTTGAAACGCCGGGCTATTGTCGGAAGCCCCTTCGGGGCAAAGAGGCGCCGTGAGCCTGACCGACAGTTTTAAACGCACCTGCCCCCGCCCTATTGCTTGACGACCAGGCACTGCGTCTTCCACAGTTCGATGACCGGCTCAGGTCTATCGGCGAAAAACTCGTCGAAGGCCTTTTTCACGCCCGGACACGCCAGGTTCCGGTAATCGTGCGAGATAATCATTCCGCCCCGGACGGTCCGCGGGTAGAAGAACTCCAAGCCCGCCTTGGTGGACTCATAAATGTCCACGTCCAGGTGGACCAGGCTGAAGCGGGTCGAGCCAGAGGCCAACTCGCGGGCTGAGTCCGGGAAGACGCCCTTGTAGAAGAAGACGCCGCTGAAGGCGCTCAGATACCGCCGAACCGATTCGAGCGAGGTATCGGCGAACTCGCCGGCCAGATGTCGATCGATGTCCGGGCAAGTCGTCGGCATGCCCTCGAACGTATCGAACAGGTGCAACCCCTTGCTGCCTTTGAACAGGGCGAACAATTTGGCGCTGCCTCCGCGATAAACGCCCACTTCCGCCACATCCCCCGGCACCTTCTGCGTCTTAAGGGCCAATTGGTACAAATTGAAGAAATCCTCCAGCGGCTGGACCACCGTCCCCTCCCGCAGCATGCCGCCGTAAAGCTCCCAAAACCTCCGGTCCTGCTCCAGGGCGTGCGCCTTGAGCATCTTCAGCCGGCACAACCACCGTGGATGGCGTGTGGCCAGGTTCCGATACAGAGCGGTCGCCGCCGCATGAAGCCAGTTCATATTGAAAACCCTGACTTCCTGAAGTCTCTTTGATGCCACGGGGACTTGTCAAGGACCGAGGGCGTGGTCTCGCAATGCGGCCGGAGTGCGCCCGTCCCCGGGCGCAGCAGCAACGGAGCGGGCAGGCGCGCCGGAGTACCCGACGGCTGCCCTGGCTGCGGACGTCGCTGCGCCCGAGGACGGGCGCACTCCGGTGTCGCCTCAGCCAGTGGGGGCGGTATCGGGATGCGCTCAAGGACCTCGGGATCGTCACTTCTTCATTGCCACCAACAGGCCGATGCGGTATAAGAGGGGCATGAAGCGGGGGCGACACAGCACGGGGGGCGCGCCGGGCCATTCCGGACGGCCCCGGTTCTGCCGGGGGCGTCTCCAGGGCGGCATGGTGCTCCTGGAATTGCTGATCGTCGTGGCGTTGATCCTCGTCCTGACAGTGCTCTATTGGGCCCCGGCTGGCCCAAGCCGCGAGCAGCGGCAGCGGGCGGCCTGCCGCCAGAACCTCCAGGGCATCTACATGGCCCTCAAGCTCTATGGCGACCAGCAGGCGGAGAGATTCCCGGCAGTGCCAGGCGCCCGCGCGGCCGAGGATGCCCTGGATAGGTTGGTGCCGCGTTACACGATCGACACCTCCGTGTTCGTCTGCCCCGCCAGCAAGGACAGGCCCTTGCCCGCAGGCGAATCGCTTCGGGGACACAAGATCAGCTATGCCTACTATATGGGACGCAGGGAAACGGACGCTTCGGAGGTGTTGATGAGCGACGCGCAGGTGGACGCGCTCTCCAAGGCGGCGGGCCAGCCCCTCTTCTCGAGCACGGGCCGTGCCCCCGGCAACAACCACCGCCAGCACGGCGGCAACCTGCTCTTTGGCGACGGCCATGCGGATTGGTGTGCGCCCCGCGCCCCGGCCGGACTGGTCTTCACCCAGGGCGTCGTCTTGCTCAATCCATAGTATGAAGCTGCAATGTTCATGCGGCGCGAAGTATGAGTTCGAGGTCACGCCGGAGATGGCCCAGGGGCCGGTGCGGTTCGTCTGCCCGGCGTGCGGGGTTGACTCGTCGGAATTCGTGACCGCGCTGGTGCGGCAGCAGTTGGGCCAGGGCGGCGCCCAGGCCCCTGAGGCCGGGCCTGCGCGGCCTCCGAGGCGGCGGCTGTGCCGGTGGCGCCGCCCATCTCGGGCGCTCGAATCCCGCTTCCCCAGGCAGTCCCCCCGGAGCAGGGCGAGCCCGCCGAGGCCCAGGCGCAACGCTGTCCCAGGCACCCCTCCGAGTTCGCCGTCCAGAGGTGCACCATTTGCTCCAAGCCGATCTGTTCCAAGTGCATGGAATTGTTTGGCTACTTTTGCGGGCCGCACTGCAAAGCCAAGGCCGAGGCCAGGGGCCTCAACGTCCCCGCCTATGCCGGGCTCAAGTCGGCGGCCGAGGCCCGGTTCTGGCGCAAGACCGGCCGGATTGCGACGGTCACTGTGCTGCTCGTCGCGCTCAGCCTGGGGTTCTGGGCCTGGTACGAATGGTTGGGCTCCAGGCCCAAGGTCGTCTTTTCCGTCCGGTTCAGCCAGCCGGCCTGGTCGGGCCAGTCGGCCTTTGCCGGGCCCGACCAACTGGTCTTCCTCCATGGCGGCCTCCTGGCCCGGCAAGACCTCAAGGCCAACAAAGAGGTCTGGTCCCGCCAGTTGATCCAGGACAAAGACCTCAACGCTATCGTGGCCGCCCAAACCAAGGAGTTGGAGCAGGCCAGGGAACGGGCCATCCAGAACGACCCGGACAACGTCCCGCGGATGCCTGGACCAGACCGCCTCAGGCTGCGCGCGGAAAAAGCGGCCGACGCAAGCCTCGACCTCCGTGTCCGCGGCCAGAATATCTGGGTCATCTTCCCTGGCAAACTCGTCCACTACGACTGGGAGACGGGCAACCCGGACAAGGAAGTGGCGCTGCCGGCCGGGGCCGGCCCGATGGCCGCGTCGGGCGACCAATTGCTGTTGATGGCGGAGGCCGACAGCGGCGAGCCGTGCGTCACGCGCATCAACTTGGCCACCTGCAACACGCGCACCGAAACGCTCAGCGGGGCGCCGGTTACCAACGCGGTAGCCGCCCCTGGCCGCTCCGGTGCCCTGGCGGGCATGCCCGTGGGCAGGCCGGGGAGAGACCTCGCCAAACCGATGGACCCGGCCAAGGTCGCACGGCAGGCCGAACACATGGGCTTGCCCGCCAAGATAGCCCTCCCGGCGGTGCTCGCCAGCAGCCGCAACCAGGAACAGGCCCTTGCCGAGATGAGCACCAACGACCGCCAGGCCCGCCCGGCGCCCAACAGCCCGCCTACGCCCGCCCAGACCCTCTCGCTCATCCCCACCCGGGACGGCTTCCTGCAGTTCTCGACGCGCCTGGTCGAGCGCCGCATCGTCACGCGCAACGCCATGAAACCCGCCCCCGCCAAGTCGGCTCTCACCGGCGCGCTCACCGTCGGCAACACCGCCAACGCCGCCAACGAAATCCTCAACGACATGCAACGCTCCCGCGGCGGCGACGTGGTCCAGGAAGACCAGAGCCGCTACGCGGTCACGCTCCAGACCCCCGATGGCAAAGAGGCCTGGAGCGGAGAGGTCACGGGCCCGCCGTCGGTCTTTTGCCTCGAAACGGTCAACGTGGTGGCGGCCGACAAAACGGTTGTGGTGCTCGACAAGGCCAACAAGCAACTCTGGCAGGCCACCCTCAGCTATGCCATCGATCCCGGCTGGGGCGAGGGCGAGAACGAGCGCGGGCGCTATGGCCGGGGCCCGTGCGTCGAACACCATGGCGCGCTTTACGTCATTGACCAGGCCACGCTCGCCGCCTTCGACCTGGCGACCGGCAACCGGCGCTGGAGCCTGCCCTCGGTCGGCACCGCCGGCGTCTTTTTTGACGACCAGGACAACATCTACGTCAACACGAGCACGGCCAGTCTCGACGCGATCAGGTACTCCCGCCAGATCGATATCTCCCAAAACGCGCGCGCCGTTATTTTCAAGATCGATGCGCGCACCGGCACCCCGCTCTGGCGAGCGCAGCCCGGCGGCCTGATCAGCTACGTCTCCGGCCAGTTCGTCTATACCGTCCAGTCCTATGTGCCCGAGGAGCCCGATGAAGACGGCCCACCCTCGGTCGAGACCGGGTTCGAGACGCCGCCCTATATGCGCATCTGGCGGATCAACCCGCGCAATGGCAGCCCGATGTGGGAGCATTTCCAACAGCGCGCCCCCCTCGATGTCCAATTCGACAAGAATCGCATCCGCCTGGTCTTCAAGAAGGAGGTCCAGGTGCTCAAATACCTGGCGCTTTAGCGTTCTGTGCTTGCACGGCACCGCGCCTTCAGCGAAGGTTCAGCCATGGCAACGCTGACGATTCAGCTTGAAGATGATCTCGCCCGCCAAGTGGAGGAATTCGCGCGGCGCGAGCACAAGTCCGTCTCCGAATGGTTCAAGGATCGCGTCCGCACGGAGACCGATCGCGCGGCGGCGCTCGCCACGATGGAGGCCCGCGCCGTCGCCAACGGCTATCCGCCAGGGTGGCTGACACTTTTCGGCTCGCTGGCGGACGACGCCACATTCGCCGCTCCGCCGCGGAGCACGCCTCGCCCGGTTGAGCGGCTCAACAGCGACTGAGCGCCCCGACAGTGACCTATTTCCTGGACACAAACACCGTGGTGTTCTGCCTGCGCGGCAGGTCTCCCTTGGCGATGCGTCGGCTCCACGCGGTACCGGCGGCGGACGTTCGCGTGCCGCTTCAAGTTCACGCCGAATTGCTCGTCGGCGCGGCAAAGAGCGCCCATGCCGAGCAAGGCAAGGCGCGCGTCACCGCGTTTCTGGTGCCGTTCAGCGTTGCCTGGCCCGACGCACAGGTCGTAGAGGATTACGTGGCGATTCGCACTCACCTGGAGGCGCAAGGCATGCCCATAAGCGAAGCCGACCTGTGGATCGCCGCAACCGCGCGGGCAGTTAGCGGCACCGTGGTGACGAACAACGTGAGTGAGTTCTCCCGCGTGCCGAACCTGCTCGTCGTGGACTGGACCGTGCCGTAGGGTAGCCACACGCTGCTCGGGCGATATCCCTGTCAGAACCCTACCGATTTCCCAGCCGTCGACATCAAGTCGACGCACCTCCATTGGAGCGGGCAACGGGATTCGAAACCTTGGCTGCGGCCAATCCGATTGCGCGATAACCAGACTCATGCGCGAGCCGGTTTGCGCCGAGCGCGGAGGCGCAGCCGGCCAAAGTGCTCAGCGGTCAGCGGCCGATGCCTGCCACGGACGGCAGGCAGGAGCATTTGAGCCAACTCCTCTGAATCCGTTTCGCGGGGATGGTCCTTCGCCCGAACACGATGCGAGGCGGGCGCCTTCACGCCAGGAATACGTCTGCGGATACGCCAAAGTGCCGCGCCAGAGTCCGAACATGATTGAGCGTCAGGTTGCGTTCCCCGCGCAGAATCATGGCGCCTAGCGTCCGATGAACGCGCAGCAGGCGCGCCAGGTCCGCCGTGCTCATCCCGTGCGCGTCCAAGAGGTGCTCCAAAGCCTCCAAAGCAGTCACCTTGGGCGCCTCAAACCGGTCTTTTTCGTAGTCCTCAATCAAGCGGCAAAGCAGGTCAAAATAGTCCTCCTGGTCAGGGGTCAACTCGTGGCCCGCCATCGCATCAGTGATTTCGGTCACGTTCTGCAACTCCGCTTTGTCGTGAATAGGGCGCGGCGTGAGCATCCGGCACAACCCAGCGTAGTCCTTCGCCCGTCCCGGAAGCTCGATATTCGCTTGTGTCGCTTTCATAAAGTGTCTTTCCAGCGCTCTTTGCTGTATTCCGCGTGCGTCATGAAGCGCAACGTGTAAAAGATCTGACGGTTGAAATGCGCCGCCACGATCAGCCGGTAGTCGTTGCGGCGGATGTTGAACACCAGCACCTGCCGCCCGCTACGGGCCTTCAAGGCATCCGTGTCGGGATACGTCCGGCGCACGTCCGCCAAGTTGCGCCACGACGCCGTTTTGACGAACTTGCGCCAGGCATCCAGATGGCGAGCCGCCGGGGGATGTTGCCGCCCTGCCGCCAGCAGAAACGCCTCGGAAACGATGCGCACTGAAACAATTTGTATTCATGCGCCGAGGTTGTCAAACAGGAAAAACATCCGGTAGTGTCCTAATTTGGTCTAGGTTGGCCATGGGGCCATTGTAAGGCGCGGCGGGCGGATTGTCAATGCTCTGGTGGCCCGATGCGTTGTTCGCCTGGCGCCGTTCTACTTCAGCCAACTCCTCCCCGCAGCCCAATACCAGATGCCGAGGGCGGGGAGGAACACAATCGAGCCTGGTGTTGTGAACGTCATCAGCATTCCATTGATGAACCCATAGTCTGAAACCCATCCCCTCTTGAAAGCCATACTGATCTGCACGCAAACGACAAGGACCAGCAAACACAGTGGCAATATCTGACGGCCTTTGGGTTTGCTCATTTCTTCGCCCTCTTGTTTTCCGCCACAATCGCGGCCTTGACTGCCTCTTGTGGCCCTGTGACGGGCGGGATTGCCAGGACCGCTATAAACTTCTCGTTCCGGTTCCCCGGCCCCTCTGGGTGGCTCCAGGCGAAGCAGCGTTGCGCCTTGGGGTGTCCAGTCAAGTCGAAGACTTCAACCCGGCCCCGCCAAACTGTTTCGCCCCGAAAGACTTCATGCACAGGCACGGTTTGGCGCCAGACGGCCCCGCACTTGTGCAGGTGCTGAATCGCGAGTTGCAGCCGGTCCAGGTATTCGCGTTTATTCGCCACAGGCTTCAATCAAGTCGCCAACGGTCCAAATGCTCTGCTCCACGCCCGCAGCCTGTGCCGGAGTTGTCCGCAGGGCAAGGTGAATCTTGCACAGGTTGTAGTAGGCGAAGTGAAGGGCGATTGCGGCCTTGAAATTCTCCAGTTTCTTGGAGAAAGCGTTTGTCAGCCGGGTAAGGCGCCGGACGTTCATCCTGACCGTGTGGTTCTGTTTCTCGACATGCGACGTGCAAATCCGGTCGATCTGCGGGTTGCCGACTTTGAGGCTTTTGGACACGGCGCACATTTCAGCGGGGGAATACCTACCCGCTGCATCCTGATTGAGGTTGACGACGGTGAACGACTTTACGATCTGGGCGTAGTCCACTTCGGAGCCAAACCCGCGCTCGACGGCCTCCTCATAGGCCGCGAGGGCGTCGGACGAGATTTGCGGCCTCATGGTTAGACGGCTCGCCAGATCCTCAAGGAACATGTTGGCGTAATAGGCTTCCCGCTTGCCGACAACGAACGAGGGCACCAGCTTGGTTTCACGGTCCAGGGCAATGAACGTCCACACGTCGCCAGCGCCGGTGTTCCGCTCCTCTGGGGTGGCGCGTTTGTTTTTCTTGCTCATTGTTGACATTGTTGTAATACAACAATACACTGGAGTCAACAATTATTTTTGTAATACATCAATTATTTTATGGCAGGCAAAGTCGGCAGACCAAAGACACCCCAGGAACGGGCCAGGACGCCCGGCGTATCAATCAGATTAACCCAGGATGAACGCAAGGCCATTGACGCGGCAATCGCCAAGTCTGGCCTCCGCCGTTCCGAGTACGTTAGAAAATGCTTGCAGTATGTTTTAGAACATGATATTTGTATTACGTGAATGATGGACGCGACGGGGATCGGACCCGCATCTCTCGGGTGTAAACGCCGGTGTTTTGTCCGGTTAAACTACGCGCCCACCAAACTAGTGCCTAACTGCCTGCTCGGTCGGTTTGGACCCGGCCCGCAGCATTCATTCCGCGTTTTGGACACGCGGTTGGAGAACTCGGCTTCGGTCAGCTAGGTCTTTGCGCCCCGGCGTGCTTACACACGACCGGGGCAAATTATTTATTACCCTTTCTCTTTCTCGATTTGGTTTTTAGGTTTGATCCAGCCACGCCCCCCAATCGCGACCTTGGCATTGGCTTGACCCAAAAAGTCACGTATAACGGACTCCTCCACATTAAGCCGACGCGCAAGGTCGTAAATGCGCCCACTTTTTTGCGTCACGCTTTGCTCAAACTGCTCCTGCGTCACGGTGCCAATTCTCGGAGGTTCTGATGGTGGAAGCGTCCGCTGGTGAATGTACGTTCCATTAACTGCGGCCTTGCTCTGCCCGCGTTCGAGGCGCTCTGCGCGTTGCAGATATTGATTTCCCCGCTCCCGGAGCCAGGTCGCAAATTCCAGTGCTTCTTGGTCGCTTATTTCGATCATACTCCCAAGCTAGGCCAAGCTTGGTCCAGATGTCAACAGAAATCTGCAAAAATCTTTCAACAGGAAGCATTTCCTGCGAATCTGTACGCCAAGCTTGCCGCTCAGTACAGGTAAGCAATGGAATGCTTTTGCGCCAAGTGTCAAGACGTTTGACCAACGAACGCCAGGCCCCGGCGGATGCTTGAATCAAGCAATCCGGATATGATGATTCCAGGATTTGGCTTGCCCCGCAAAATCAGAAGCCCTATCACCGCATCATGATTCCAGGCCAAGAAAGCCGACCTGCGGGGCGATCTATCACTATCGCTGAGATTCAGACTATGGCCAGAGAGCAGAAACTAGCCGGCGAGAATGATGAAATGCTCCGGCGTTTACTCGCATTCTGCGCGGGGCGTCACAAGGATTGGCCGAACGAAATCGAAACGAACTTCGCCATACAAGCCTTACGGGACGAGATTCAACGACGCGAGCTTTGCAAGCAGGCCGAGGCGACCCGGCGTGAGGCGAAGCAGATGCACGAAGCGGCGGTTGCCGCTCAGGCCGAAATCAGGGACTCAATAACCCGTATGCACCGAAACCCACACTGGACACTAACCCCAGCGTTTTGGATCGGGCTGGCAACACTGGTTGTTTCCCTTGGGATTTTCGTAATTGCCACGCTTGCTTGGTTTTACCCAAGGGAGCCTATCCTGCGTTTTCCAGCGCCACCACCCGCTGCGACAACTCGGACAAACGATGCCGGTAGTCCTGCGACATCCTCAAATGCAAAGTTATCACCGCCAGCGTCAAGACCTGGACTGAGAATATTGCAATCAACAAACTCCGTGGGATTGCCCATGAACGCGACCGCTGACCCGGCTCCATAATGACTGTTCCGCCCCGCTGTCCCGCCATTATCGACGGGGCCGCCTCGAAAGGCGCGGGCTAGGAAAAGCTCGCCCGGCCCGCCAAACCACGGGAACGGCAGACCGCGCCGCGCCTCAGACGGGAAGACCCCGCCCGACCGGGCGCGTCCAAATTAGGACACTACCAAACATCCCGGCTGGCAGCGGGACGTACAGACCGATTTCTTCGAGCGCCCGCCCCGCCGCCTGGAGGCGGCAGTGAAGAATTCCGTCCCGCGCCCTGTCAGATGAGTTTGGGACATTTCTTTTTTGAATTTTGAGTTTGTTTCGGATTTCGGGTTTCGGATCTCGGATTTGAGATCCAGCCGGGTTTTCCTGGGCTTCTCATCAAAAATCCATTCAAATCCGCGGGCTTCCGTGGTATGGATCTCCGGATGGAATACGAAGCCGTCATCGGGCTGGAGACGCATGTCCAGTTGAAGACCCGCTCCAAGATGTGGTGCGGGTGCGCCAATGAGTTTGGCGCGCAGCCCAATACGAACGTCTGCCCGGTGTGCCTGGGCCTGCCCGGCGTGCTGCCGGTGGCCAACGAGGAGGCCCTGCGCCTGACCGCCCTGGCCGGGTGCCTCCTCAATTGCCAGGTGTCGCGCTACGCCAAGTTCGATCGCAAGAACTACTTCTATCCCGACATGCCCAAGAACTACCAGATCACCCAGTACGACAAGCCCTCGGCGGTCGGCGGCTTCGTCGAGTTCGAGTTTGGCGGCGGCGTGGCGCGCGTGCGCATCACCCGCGCCCACCTGGAGGAGGACGTGGGCAAGAACTTCCATTTCGAGCGCAACAGTGGCGTGGACTTCAACCGCGCGGGCGTGCCGCTCATGGAGATTGTCTCGGAGCCGGACATCACCGGCGCAGACATGGCCTGCGACTATCTCAACGCCCTCAAGGACATCCTGGTCTATGGCGGGATCAGCGATTGCGACATGGAGAAGGGGATGGTGCGTTGCGACGTCAACGTGAGCGTGCGGCCCCGGGGCCAGACCGAACTCGGCGCAAAGATCGAGATCAAGAACATGAACAGCTTCAGCGGCGCGCGCAAGGCCCTTCAGTACCGAGATCCCGCGCCAGGTCGCCGTGCTCGAGCAAGGCGGCAAGCTCGTCCAATCCACTCGCCGCTGGGACGATGCCGCAGGCGTCACCGAGGAGATGCGCACCAAGGAATACGCCCACGACTACCGCTATTTCCCGGAGCCGGACTTGATGCCGTTCGTGCCCTCGGAGGCCTGGCTCGAGGCGGTCCGCCGGCGGGTGGTCGAGCTGCCCCTGGCGCGCAAGCGGCGCCTCATGCGCGACTACCAATTGCCCGCCTCCGACGCCCAGACCTTCGTCTGGGACCGTGCCCTGGGCGATTACTTCGAGCGCATCGCCCCGCGCGCCAGGAACCCCAAGGCCGCGGCCAATTGGGTCATCAACAATCTCCGCGCCAAACTGGCCGAGTCCGGCTCGAGCCTCGACCAACTGAAATTCCCGCCCTCAGCCATCCCTGAGCCTGATTGACCTGGTCGAGAGCGGCAAAATCAGCAACACCATCGCCCAGGACGTCTTCGCCGAGACCTTCGCCACTGGCCAGGCCCCGGGCCGCATCGTCGCCGACAAGGCCCTGGCCCAGGTGAGCGATGCCGCCGCCATCGAGGCCCTCTGCGACCAAGCCCTGGCCGCCAACCCCGGCCCCGCCGCCGACTACAAGGCCGGCAAGGCCGCAGCCCTCAACTTCCTCAAGGGCCAGGTCATGAAGCTCAGCAAGGGCAAGGCCAACCCGGCCCTCGCCGGGCAGATCCTCGAACGCAAGTTGAAGTAGCCCTGGCACGGCCGGAGTGCGCCCGTCCTCGGGCGCAGCGGCGTCCCCAGGTGAGTGAGCGGCGAAACATTCGAGCGCCCCCGCCCGTTTCGGCGCTGCTGCGCCCGAGGACGGGCGCACTCCGGGGCGCTATACGGATGCGCCCACTGAGGCCCCCCTAACGGTCACTCGCTTGCCTTGCGTCTCCACGCGCCTTCGCCACGTCGGCGTGGGCCAAAATCACGTCCGGGTCGCGCTGCAGGGCCTCGTGATAATGCCTGGCGAATCCCGTGCCGCTCTCCGAGGCCAACAGCAGCCGGGCCGACTGCGTCATCAGGGCCTCCGCCGCCGCGCTGGTCAGCGGTTCTCTTTCGTCCAGGGCCTCATCGATTGAGACGATCAGTTGCGAGAGCGGGCTGAGCCAGGCAAACCAGGGGTCGGTGGTGAGCAGTTGCAGAAAGTGGTTCGGCGAATGGATCTTGCCTATGACCTTCTCATATTCCACTCGCTCGGACTCGACCAGCGCCTTGTGCAGGACCAGCAACGAGGCGCGCAGCGCCTCCAGGCGCTGCCGCACCCCCGGAGACCCTGCCTTGGACTGTCTTGGCGTTTTCCGTTCCATTCAAGTAAGCATAGCACGATTTGCGAGGGATTTCGGGGGTTTTCAGACTTGGGGCACATCTTGCCTGAACCACGACGGGCACAGGAGCTGCGGACACACCCCAAGGCTGCGCGCGTGCGCTGCAACCCGGACGGTTGCCAGAGGGTAGCCGGGGGTCGCGACGCCGTCGCGACCCCCGGTTAGCGGTCTGAAGGGTCCTGGACCCCGCAACGGGGTGCCAGAAGGCTGCACACAAGGAGCAGGCGCCCTTCTGGCATCCCTCCGGGATGCAGGCGCATCCCTTGCGCCGAACCGGGGGTCTCGCTTCGCCTCGACCCCCGGCTAGCATCTTCCATCCCTCCGGGATGAAACTGTTGGGCCGGAGCCATGTCAGGAATTCCTACCCGTGGGGTGGTACATCTCAGATGCGCCTTCGCCCCTTGTCCCTCCCCAAAAAACATTCGACATTCGCCCCGGGCCGTTGGAAATTCCGCATGATATGGCCGCCACACAATCCACGATGCTGCCCTTGGGCATGCCGGCGCCGGACTTTCGCCTGCCCGACACGAACGGCGAGCTGGTTTCGCTCGCACAACTCCGGGGCGCCCCGGCGCTGCTGATAGTCTTCATGTGCAATCATTGCCCCTACGTGAAGCACATCCGCGCCGGCCTGGCCCAACTGGCGCGCGATTACCTGTCCCGAGGGGTGCGCATCGCCGGCATCAACTCGAATGACGTGGAGAATTACCCCGCCGACAGCCCGGCCATGATGGCGGCGGAGGCCAAGGCGGCGGGCTACCTTTTCCCCTATCTCTACGATGAGACCCAGCGGGTGGCCCGTGCCTATCACGCCGCCTGCACCCCGGATTTCTTTTTGTTCGATGCCGCTCAGCGCCTGGTCTATCGCGGCCAGATGGACGAAGCCGGCCCGGCAACGGCATCCCCGTCACCGGCAACGACGTGCGCGCCGCCCTAGAGGCGGTGCTCGGCGGCAAGCCGGTCCCGCCCCGCCAGCGGCCCAGCATGGGCTGCAATATCAAGTGGAAACCGGGCAATGAACCGGACTACTTCGGCTGAACCTGCCTCCATGTCCCGCATCGGCATCGAAATCGGCGGCACCAAGCTGCAGATCGTTCTCGGCGACCAGACCGGCACGATCCGCGAGCGGCGGAGGCTGGACGTCCGCTCCGCTTCCGGCGCGCAGGCCATCCGCGAACAGATTCGGCGGACCGTGCCGGAGTTGATGTCCGGGCGCCAGGTCCAGGCCATCGGCGTCGGTTTTGGCGGGCCGGTGGATTGGCGCACGGGCAAGATCTGCCGCTCGCACCAGGTCGAGGGGTGGTCGGAGTTCGACCTGGCCGGCTGGCTGCGCGGGCTCTCCGGGGTATCCGTGGCCGTGGACAACGACGCGAACGTCGGCGCTTTGGGCGAGGCCCGGCGCGGGACCGGCGCCGGTTTCAACCCCGTCTTCTATGTGACCCTGGGCAGCGGCGTCGGCGGAGGCCTGGTAGTGGATGAGCGGATCTATCACGGGGCGGCGCCCGGCGAGGCCGAGATCGGCCATGTCCGCCTGGACCGGCAGGGGACGATTGTCGAGGCGCGCTGCTCCGGGTGGGCTGTGGATGCGCGCATCCGCCGGATGAATGCGCAGGCGCCGGAGGGCTTGTTGGCGCGGTTGGCGGGGACCACCCAGGGCGGCGAGGCCCGGCACCTGGGCGCCGCGCTGGCGCAGGCCGACCCGGCCGCCCGGCGAA
Organism: uncultured bacterium; assembly: GCA_963749495.1. GTDB lineage: Bacteria > Verrucomicrobiota > Verrucomicrobiia > Limisphaerales > UBA8199 > CAVQND01. The sequence continues at coordinate 709,537 of CAVVMW010000001.1, read as the reverse complement.
TCCTGCTCGAGACCGCCCAGGACCTGGCCTTCGCCCTTTCGCACGTGGTCCATTTGTTCCATCCTCAAATCATCGTGCTGGGCGGCGGTTTGTCCGGGCTCGGCGAGCCCTTGCGGGCGGCGGTCCAGGACGCGCTCCCTGCCTTCATCATGGAGGTCTTTGCCCCCGGCCCGCGCGTGGCCCTGGCCGGCCTGGGCGAGGATGCCGTGCCGACCGGGGCGCTGGTCCTGGCCGAGCGCGCGGTCGCAGTCGCACATAACGATTAGGCCCGGTTTGCAGGGGCATTCGAAAAATCCGAAATCCGAAACCTGAAATCCGAAATCCGAAGCACGAAACCCGAAACAAATTCAAAATTCAAAGAAGAAATGTTCAAAACCGCGGGGCTGCTGGAGTATCTAGCGTTTGAACAAATGGCCCCGAGTGGCTGGACCGGCCACGGAACGGGGTCGGAACGGGGTCGGTTAAGGTCGGAACGGGGTCGGTTAATGAGATTGTCATATTAGCACGTTGATCAGAATAGTACATTCTCATGGGCCCCTTTCTGGCCCCCCGAGTGCCAAAGCGGAGCTTGGGAGTCCGAAATGCTCGGCCAAGTTCAGGGCTTGCCAAGTTCGCGGGTTTTGTGCATGGTGAAAGCGGATGCCGAAAGAAGCCACACTTTTTGCGGAGCCGCCGAAATATTCCGCCATTTTGGCAGAGGATAGTATTCTGCAAATGGTGCAGACCGGAAGGCTGATCGTGGATTCCACGTTCGATGCCAGCAGCCTTCAAACGACCTCGTATGATATAAGGGTTGGCAAGAAGGCGATAATCGGCGGACAAGGAAAAGAGATGGACCTGACCAGTGAAAGCCTGGTAATTGACCCAGGTTCCTACGCGGGCATCATATCGCTGGAAAAGATAAAACTTCCGAACAATGTGTTGGCGCAAATCGGCTCGAAGCGCAAATTCTCGTACGAGGGACTGATCTTGCTCACGGGATCGGTTATTGATCCAGGATATGAGGGGCATCTCCTTTTCGGGCTGTACAATGCATCCACTAAAAGGGTCGTCATACCAACGCGGACAAAGATCTGCAACATCGTGTTTGTTCTTCTGGAGAAAGAGCAAAAACCAGTCGCCCCTGATCCCGCTCTGCTGATTGGCAGTTTTCCGAGTGATTTTGTTAACAAAATGGCCAACATGGAAGTGCTTCCTTGGGCCAGAATCAGCGAAGAAGTCAAACAGATACAGCGACTGACGCAGGATGTCCTTAATCTGAAGTCTCAGTACAATGATGTCCTTGAGCCGATTAAGACGCTTACCAAGAACGTAGATAAGGTGAGTGCTGATGTGGCGCTGCTTGCTCACGAACTGAAGGGACTCGCTACGCAGGCGAACAAGTTGGAGTCTATCACCACAGAAAATACCAAGCAGATCCATGAAATAATCACTGGCATTCGGCTGCTGCCAGGCGAAGTAGGCAACCTCAAGACAACCACGTCCCGACAGGAAACCGAAATAACCAGCATGGCAACGAAGTTCGGTCGCTTTTCCTTGGCAACCTACGCTTTTTGGGGAATCTTGCTGCTTTTATTGGGTGCCGGTGTCAAAACACTGCTCGACAGGGCTTTATCATCGGGTGGTTCTGCGCCGAAGATCGGGATCTCCGCCCCTGCGAACAGACCATAGGAACATCGGGGGCACATCTCAACATTTGACATTTCCCTCAGCCACAGACGTCCTTCCGTGATCGAGCCTCCATTCTCCGGGGCCAGCGCCCGCTGTCCATCGCGAAATGTATTGCCAAATGTCAAATGTTGAGACGTGATAATGGCTTTCTCAGCCGCCCGGCGAATCCTGCTCGAGACCGCCCAGGACCTGGCCTTCGCCCTTTCGCACGTGGTCCATTTGTTCCATCCTCAAATCATCGTGCTGGGCGGCGGTTTGTCCGGGCTCGGCGAGCCCTTGCGGGCGGCGGTCCAGGACGCGCTCCCTGCCTTCATCATGGAGGTCTTTGCCCCCGGCCCGCGCGTGGCCCTGGCCGGCCTGGGCGAGGATGCCGTGCCGACCGGGGCGCTGGTCCTGGCCGAGCGCGCGGTCGCAGTCGCACATAACGATTAGGCCCGGGTGAAAAATCCGCGGATTGGCTGGATGCCAAACGTCGTTTGTCGTTTGCGCGAGCGTGAGGCCTCAGTGACGGCGGCAGCGACAGCGGGCCGACCCCTCACCCCGACCCTCTCCCCATCGGATGGGGAGAGGGAGAATTCTCCGTCGCGGCTCGAACAAGCCGAGACGCCTGGAATCCCCCGAGACTGCCGACGTTTCTCCCTCTCCCCTTCCGAAGGGGAGAGGGCCGGGGTGAGGGGTTCGCCGGGGACTCCGTTTCTCCCTCCACTGACCGATTACGCGCGAGCACAGAATTCACCTGACAAACCGGCCTTTCCCGGGCATACTCTTGACTTATGAAGCAATGGATAGGGGATTATCTTGATGCCCAGAAGGCGGCCTTGGATTCGATACCGCCGGGCGCGGTGGCGGAGTTGGCCGAGACGCTGCGCCGGGCCCTGCGGGAAGACCGCCAGGTCTTCGTCTTCGGCAACGGCGGCAGCGCGACCAACGCCTCGCATTTTGCCACCGACCTCGGCAAGGGGGCCTCGGACAAACTGGACCGCCGGTTCCGCGTGATCTCGCTCAACGATAACGCGGGCTGGATGACCGCCCTGGCCAACGACTATGCCTACGACGAGGTGTTCGCCGGCCAATTGCGCAACTATGCGCGGCCCGGCGACGTCGCCCTGGGCCTGAGCGTCAGCGGCAACTCGCCTAATTGCGTGAAGGCCCTGGACTGGGCCAAGCACAACGGCCTGCGCACCGTTGCGCTGGTGGGCGCGCGGCGCGGGCGCATGGCCGAAATCGCCGACCAGGTCATCGTCATCAATGATACCCATTATGGCCGCGTGGAGGACGCCCAGATGGGTGTCTGCCACCTGCTCTGCTATGCCTTCATGGAGCACCCGGAGTGGGCGTGAGAATAAATCCGAAATCCGGGATTTCACATTGCGGAATTCATGAGTCACAGCCGTGGCTCCTGGCTTCCCCTGCCGGCTCTGGCCGTGTATTCTCTCCCCATGACGCGAAAACCGGACTTGGTCCTGCCAGCGCCTTCGCGGTATCGCCGGTATTGGTCTTTGGCGGCGGGCTCGGTGTTTTTGAACCACGGCTCGTTTGGGGCGTGTCCGCGGGCTATCCTGGCCCTGCAGGCGGAGTTGCGGGAGCGGATGGAGGCGGAGCCGGTGCAGTTTCTATGGCGGCGCTACGACGAGCGGCTTGAGGCGGCGCGCGAGGCGGTGGCGCGATTTGTCGGGGCGCAAACCCGTGACCTGGTCTTCATTGCCAACGCGACGACCGGCGTGAACGCCGTGGCGCGCTCGCTCAAGCTCAAGCGCGGGGACCAGTTGTTGACGACCAACCAGGACTACAATGCCTGCCGCAACGTGCTGGCCGAGACCGCCCGCCGGGCTGGGGCGCGCCTGGTCGTGGCGGCGGCGCCCTTTCCGTTGCGCAGCGCGGACCAGGTAGTGGAGACCATCTTGCGCTCCGTCACGCCCCGGACGCGGCTGGCGATGATCGACCATGTGACCAGCCCGACCGCCCTGGTGCTGCCCGTGGCCCAGTTGGTGCGGGAACTGGAGGCGCGCGGGGTCCAAACCCTCGTGGACGGGGCGCACGCACCGGGCATGGTGCCGCTGGACCTCGAGGGACTGGGCGCCGCTTATTACACGGGCAATCTCCACAAATGGGTCTGCGCTCCAAAGGGCACGGCCTTCCTCTGGGTGCGCCCAGACAAACAGGCGGACCTGCAGCCGGCCGTCATCAGCCATGGCAACAACACGCCCCGCCCGGGCTACACCCCGTTTCAGGACCGGTTTGACTGGGCCGGCACCTTTGACCCCACCGGCTGGTTCTGCGCCGGCGAGGCCCTGACTTGGCTGGGGCGGCGTCTGCCTGGGGGCTGGAAGGAACTCTATCGGCGCAACCATCAACTGGTGGTGGCGGCGCGGCGGCTCCTCTGCCAACGATTGGCCCTCGAAGCGCCCTGCCCCGAGGACATGCTCGGGGCCATGGCCACCCTCCCGCTGCCCGAGCGGTTCCAAGGCCGGCCCCAGAACGGGAAGCTCGATGCCGAACAGTTGCGGCTCTATGACCGGTTCCGCATCGAGGTGCCGTTCCTGCGCTTCGGCCTGCCCCCAAGACGCTATTTCCGCATCTCCGCCCACCTCTATAATTCGCTCCGCGAATACGAATACCTCGCGGAGGCGATTGGGGCACTTGTCCCGGAGGGACATCCGACAATAGCGCAACGTTTCAACGTTGGGTAGGAGCTCATGATTTCACGTCCACCACTTTCGTCGTCTCTTCACCAAATTGGCTGATCACGCGCACCGCGATCTTCTGCCCCTTCTTGACCGGGAACGGGCGGCTGACATGCCCGTACACCCCGGCAAACGCCTCGTCATCGATCTCGACCTTCAGCGTCTGTTCCGCGGCTTTCTTCGTCTTGGCTTCGGCCAACTCGCTCAGGCCCTTCTTCCACTCCTCGAACTCGTCCTTGTCGCCGCCGCAGAAGAACACCTGGCGCACCACAAAGTTGGAGCCGTCGTAATCGTCATCCACCATCCAGTAGGCGATGTCGTGGACGTCGCGGCTTTTCACTTCATCTTTAATCGGGTCGTAAATGTCCAGACCGGCAATCTCCACAGTGGCAGTGCCGTTCTCGCGGTGCAGGCGTATGTCCGGCTCCCCGATGGTCACGAAGCTCGCCGCCTTCTTGTCCCGCTTCAGCAATCCCTGCTGGAGCAGGTTGTCGTGCATTCGCACGATGCTCACCTTGAACTGGCCGAAGTCGCGCGTGGTCACATCGGACACTCCGCTCTCGAACGCGAAGCCGAGAATCAGCAGCCAGTCTCCGTCCCGTTTGTCCCGGCATGCCTTGATCGCCTCCGTCACCGCCTGATTGCTCACTGTCCCGAACTTCGGGCCGATGTGCAGATACGCCTTCTTCTCGCCTGCTCCGGCGGCATACCACCCTTCAGCATGCAGTGCCGAATCAGCCAGGCGATCAATCCGGACGAAAACGGCGTTCTCATCCTTGCGCCCTGTTTTCACGCCGGCGCTCTTGAGATGCGCGAAGATAAGGTCCTCGAAATTGGCGAGTTCCTTGTCCTCCGTCCGCTGCCTGGCCAACTCCTCCGGCGAAATCGGCTCGTAGCTCTGGAGCGTCTCCACCGTGAACGGACCGGCCACGCGCAACCGCTTCCGGTCTTCGAGCGGCTGGTCGTAGAGCGTTTCCTCCACCGGTGGCTCATTGTTCGCGATGCTACCGAGCGTGGTGTGTGGGTCCTTTCTGTAAATGAAGCCCTGCCGGATGTCACACTTCTGCTGGTCGTAGAGATGGTAATACGGGAACGTCGCCGTCATCAAACGCGACTTCGCGATGTTGACCGCAATGCGCGACGTGTCGATCGTGATCCACCTGCGGCCCCACTGCTCCGCCACGTATGCGCTCGTGCCCGAACCGCAAGTCGGGTCGAGGACCAAATCGCCTGGGTCGCTGGACATGAGAATGCAACGTTGGATGACCTGAATCGCCGTCTGGACCACATAGGAAAGCCCAATTCCCACCTGCATTGACTCCCACCGGTCTGTGATGGGAATTACAGGAAAATCATCGAGGAAGCGCCGGTACCTTAGGACATTACCCATTATCGCAATCCGGCCCTGCTTCTTCGAGCCGCTTCAAACCGGCGACGGTGGTTTTCCAGTGTGTCCCGCTCCGGGGCCGATAGACCTTTCCGCCGAACTCAAAGTCTTGCTGCGTCTTGGTCTCGCCATCCGAAAATAGACTGGTGAGCTGGAACCTTTTGCCTCGGGGGACTTCAGCCTTACCGGCGATTTCATCAGGCTTGAGCCGACGAGCCCCTCCATCTTCGAGCAGAATGTGGTCGTATCGATCGAGACTGGGATCCCCAGCTTTGCGGCTTTCGTAAAGCGGGCGGAATTTAAGAGCTTCCTTGTGTTTTCCGTACCACACTAAGTAGTTGAACCGTCGATGGCAGCAGATTCGAAGATGCTCCACCCGTTTTTTGAAAGCTCACCAAGCTGACGAAATTCTCGCTCCCAAACACCTCATCCATCAGGTTACGGACCAGATGGAGGTTCTCGTCTGAAATTTGCATGAAGCACGAGCCGCATTCGTGGAGCAACTCGTGCGCGACTACCAGCCGCTCGCGCAGGTACCTGAGGTAGGAGTGGACGCCGAATTCCCACGTATCTCGGAACGCCTTCACCTGCTCTGGTTCGCCGGAAAGCGAGTCGTCATCACCGTCCTTCACCGTCCGGTTGTTCAACCGAATCTGCCAGTTGGACCCGTACTTGATACCGTAGGGTGGATCAATGTAGATGCATTGCACCTGGCCGGCCATCCCCTCCCGCTCCAGCAAGGATGTCATCACCAGCAGGCTGTCGCCCTGGATCAGGCGGTTGGTCCAGCCGTCCGAATGCGTGTAGTAATCGGTGACCTTGTCCAGTTCCTCGTGCCCGATGGCGTTGCCGAACAGTTCGTTGACCGTAAACAGTTCATCCTGGTCCGCCGCTTTTTGGGCCACGATCCGATACAGCCCCTTGATCAGCGTCTCCGGCGCGATGTGCTCATGGCGGTAGAGGGACCGTATATCCACACTCAAGCTCTCATCATCCGGCTGCTGATACCGCCGCATGATCGTTTCGCGCAGATTCTCCAACGCCGTCCGCGCTCCCGGATTGTCGCCCGCCTTCAACCTGGCCTGGAGCTCATCCAGTTGCGCGGTCAGGCGCTCATCGCTCCCATACTTGTGCATCCAGAACAGCTCCGGGTCCTGCCCCCGCGTAATGATCGGGTTCAGCGGCAGTTCCTTGGTGTCCGGCGCCGCTTGCACCTTCGGGCTGCCCGCCTCGTACCCCGCTTCTTCCCCGGACGGGATGTGAGCGCGCTTCGACTCCTTGTGTTTGAACGATTTTACCGGCTTGGGCGTTTTCATGGCGCTTCAAGGTTGTGACCAGTCTTCCACCGTCAGACCATCTATCATTCCAAAATAGACAGACGTATCGAGCAAGTGTGTCGCAGTCATGATCCGTCGAACAGATCGGGGAATTCACGCCGGTCAACAGCGCGGGGCGGCTCATCAAAATCCTGGTCAATCAACCCCGAAGCCAGTTCGAATTCTCTCCGAGCCGCCCAAGCGCCCGTCAACGGCTCCGCAATGGCAACGGCCTTGAGCCGATCCAGCAGAAGGTTCCTGAAATCTGCGACCGCGCGCTCTTGGTCGAGCTCCAGGAAATCCCATTTCAACCAGGCGCGCTTGGGGGCAATTGAGTTGACTGCCGGAAGCCATCGGTTCAGGACCGTCCACCGCTTTTCTTCCTTGTCCTTGTTGAAGCCGGTGACTTCCACCAGCAGGTTTATCAGCTGGCCTCCGGCCAGGCGGCTGCGCACGATGAAATCCGGGTAATAATCCCTTTGCTCGCCCGCGCGGCCGGTGTAGGGAATCCGGAAATCCAGGAACGCGTTCTTCACCCAGGCCAGGGTATGCCCCTCGTCCGTGAGGTCATCCAGCGTTTTCGCCGCCTTCCCCTCCCACCCGCTGTCCACCACCACCACGTTCACATGGCTGTGCCGAGTCGGATACGTGTCCCGGCTCGTCTGCCCGTGAACATAACGCGAACTCCCGACCGGGTTGTAATGATTCAGGATCGCCCGGATCCGCTGGTCCCCGCCTTCGCCGGTCTTGATTCCGCGCCGTATGTGCGCCACTACCTCCTGCGGGTCGGCGTAATAAACCAGCTTCTTCCACTGCTGGTCCTTCCCGAGCACCTTCAGCTTTTCACCGTACCACCAGGCGACGATTTCCCGCAGCTCATGAAACCGATGGAACTCCGGCTGCCCCTTCTCATCAGAAAAATGCAGAAGCACCAGCCCGCGGGCGATGTGATACACAATCTGCTGCTCTCGCATCCGCAGGATGCCCTCGGGACTCAGTTCCACCTCCTCACCCGATACTGCCGTCCCCATAAACGTCTTGGTCGGCAGCTTCGACCCGTCAATCGTGTAGTCCTCGACGGCGGAAAAATCCGCGCGCAGCGGCCCCTCTGAGTATTCCAGCCGGTATCCCTCCACGTTAGGAAAGGTGATCTCGTATTTCTCCGTCCGCTCCGCCAGGGAGAAAACCCGTGTTGTCGGCTGTGGCGGCCTGGGGTCGGTCTTCCCGCCCTTGAACAGCTTGAACGGCACCCCGATGACATGCGCGTACTCCGGGGGGAACTTCCAGGTCACGATCCGCCGCTTGTCGCTCGTGGGCTGCCCCTGCCTGTCGTAACCCTGCAGGTAATAGCTCCGCCGCCGCAGGGCCCGTCCCGCCACCTGCTCGCACAGGAGTTGCGACCCGAATCGCCGGATCCCGCAAATGTGCGTCACGGTGCTCGCATCCCACCCCTCCGTCAGCATCGAGACCGAAACCACGCAACGAATATGCGACCCCAGGGCATTCCGCTTGCCAACCGTGTTCACCACCTCGCGCAGAATTTCGGCATCCTCGATCCGCTCTGCCGCGCCCTGCCCGTGCACCCGCGCGTAATCGGCTTTGAACCGCTGAATCTCCGGGGCAAACACGCGCCTGAACTCCTCGTCAACCTGCTCCGAATTCTCCAGCGCGTCGCTGTCGATCAGCAGTGTCGGCGGCTTCATCCGCGCCTGCCGCGTGCTCATGTCGTAATTTGAAAACAGCTCAAACACCCCCGGCACCACGTGCGCCGCGTCACCCGACCCCTCCTCAGCCGGAATTTCATACCCCGCCAAGTATTTGTACACCTCCTTCGAGACGGAGGTGTTGTTGCACACTACGATGAATACCGGCGGCGTGTCCTCCAGCGCCAGTTGGGCCGTGCCCAGCGCCTCCGCCGAATGCTTCCGCGACCGGAACTCCTCCTCGTAATGCTCGTAAAACTGCGCCAGCGCCGTTTTCAGCATTTCGGGCAGCCGCGGGGGTTCCTCCACAAGCGTCTTGCCTTCCTCCCTCGCCCGCGCCTTCTGTTTCTTCCGCCCGGCCTTCGGCAGTCCCTCGCGCACGTGTTCGTACAAGTTCCGCAGCACGGGCAACTCCAGCTCCTGCGTATCATCTCGTGTGGGCAAAAACGGAATCTTCACCAGGCCCGATTCAATTGCCTCAATGAGCCCGAAATCCGACACGGTCCAAGGGAACAACGTGTACGGATCATACCCCGATCCCGTCAGAAAGTAGGGTGTCGCGCTCAGGTCATAGACACTCCGCACCTTGTACCGTTGCGCCACCCGCACCAGGCCGCTGAACCAGACCGCCGCCCGCTCGTTCTCCTTCTCGCTGTCTTCTCCCTCCGCTCTGCGTTCATCCTCCTTGGGCAGGTAGCAATGATGGGCTTCATCGTTAATGACCAGCAGCCGGGACCCCGCCCGGAATCCCGCCAGCAGCCGTCCAAGCACCTGCGAGTAATCCTCCTTCGCCTCCTGCCTGGTCCCGTCCGCCCGGATCTTGCCGTCAAATGGCGAGCGCTTGTTCCCCTGCAAGGTTTTCGGTTCGAACGCGTGATAGTTCGTAATCACCAGCCGTTTGTTCAACTCCGGCATCTCCTTCCGCCAGGCCTGTGGCACCAAGTAGCGCACGTGGTAGTAATCCTCCGCGTCGATGCCGCCCCTGGTGTCCACCCGCAGCACTCCCAAGCGGTCCCGAATCGTAATCCCCGGCGCTACGACCAGGAAATTGTCCGCAAACCGGACGTTGTTCCGGTACTCGGCACGGTTGAAATAGTGGTAGGCGATCAGCGCTGCCATCACCACCGTCTTGCCCGTGCCGGTCGCCATCTTGAAGGCCACCCGCGGCAGATTGTTCTCCGCCGCGGAGGAAACCGCCTGCGCCCTCTCCAGCTCGCGCAGAATGTGCTGACCCACGTTCGATTTCTCCGCAACCTCGTTCAACCAGATCGCAGTCTCAATAGCCTCCCGCTGCGCGAAAAACAGCGACAACGTCATGTCTCGCTCGGGATTCAGAAACCAGAACTGGAGCAACTCCCGCGTGATCCGCGTCGTCTGAGGGTACTTTTCATTCCGCCAAGCCGACACCTCCCGCCGAAGCAGGTTCACCGCGTGGCTGCCGGTACTGCGCTCCGGCAACCTCGTTGAGTTCCATCAACTCTTCCTGGGCCCCTTGGCGCACGGGGATCGTTTGAATTTCCGGCGTAAATGCACGCCGCCCCTTGACCGGCTTCGAGTAGTCCAACTCCCCCGCCAGATTGGTTGCATAGTGCCCCTGCGGCTCTTCGTACGGGTTATTTAGAATTGGATTCTCGTTAGCCATCGGGTCTCCAATGGGTTGGCCATCCCCAGCTTTATAGGCCAAACCCTCCCAGCGTGCAAGCACTCGCTTACTGCACCGCCTTGTCAGCCGTTCCTTCGAAGATCGGCCCTGCACCTACATGTGCTCGATGATGTTGTCGCCGAACTGGGAGCATTTGATTTGGGTGGCGCCTTCCATGAGCCGGGCCAGGTCGTAGGTGACGCGTTTGGAGGCGATGGCGCCGTTGAGGCCCTTGAGGATGAGGTCGGCCGCCTCGGCCCAGCCCAGGTAGCGGAACATCATTTCGCCGCTGAGAATGAGGCTGCCCGGGTTAACGCGGTCCTGGTTGGTGTATTTGGGCGCGGTGCCGTGGGTGGCCTCGAAGATGGCGTGGCCGGTGACGTAGTTGATGTTGCCGCCGGGGGCGATGCCAATGCCGCCGACCTGCGCCGCCAGGGCGTCGCTCAGGTAATCGCCGTTCAAATTGAGGGTGGCGATGACGTCGAACTCCTCCGGGCGCGTGAGCACCTGCTGCAGGGTGATGTCGGCGATGGCGTCCTTGACCAGGATGCCCTGGGGCAGCCTGCACCAGGGGCCGCCGTCGGACTCGACCGCCCCGAATTCGCGTTTGGCCAGTTCATAGCCCCAATCGCGGAAGGCGCCCTCGGTGTATTTCATGATGTTGCCCTTGTGGACCAGGGTCAGGCTCTTGCGCCCGTGGCGCACGGCATAGTCGAGAGCGGCGCGGATGAGGCGCTCGCTGCCGGGCCGGCTCACGGGTTTGATGCCGATGCCGACCAGGCCCGGGGCCTCCTTGCCGAACCGGATTTTCTTGAACGCCCCTGGCAAATCGCGTTCGAGAAAGTCCAGGACCTTTTTGGCCTCCGGCCCGCCCGCCTGGAAATCGATGCCGGCATAGATGTCCTCGGTGTTCTCCCGGAAGATGACCATGTTGACCTTCTCCGGGCGTTTGACCGGCGAGGGGACGCCCTGAAAATACTGGATGGGGCGCAAGCAGACATAGAGATCGAGCGTCTGCCGCAACGCCACGTTGAGCGAGCGGATGCCCCCGCCCACCGGCGTGGTCAGCGGCCCCTTGATGCCGACCAGGAATTCCCGGAAGGCCTCGACCGTGTTGTCGGGCAGCCAGTTGTCGAACTTGTCCTTGGCGGCCTGCCCGGCGCACACCTCGAACCAGGCGACCCGGCGCCGGCTGCCGTAGGCCTTGCCGACGGCGGCGTCGAAGACGCGCTGGCTGGCCGCCCAGAGATCCGGACCGGTCCCGTCCCCGCGAATGAACGGCAGGACGGGGCTTTCGGGGACCTCCAGCCGCCCATTCCGAAGGGAAATCTTCCCGCCTTGGGGCGGTGTAACGTCTTTGTAAGGCATAATCGCTTTTAATCTTTGATTTACAGGCCGAAGGCCTGGTTCATACCAGCCCAGGGCAACGCCCTGGGAACACAGGGCGGTTTTGGTTCTGCCGCAGGCCAACGGCCTGCTTCATAAAGATGAATCGCGCCTTCAGCGCTCCGATTGGCTTTTGGGCTGCGTTCCCAGGGCGTTGCCCTGGGCTGGTATGAACGACGCCGTTGGCGTCCCCAAAAAAGCCGCAACGCGGATTGCACTTAGGCCCGAGCAATTGTGTCATGCGCCCGTGGATTGCGCCTCTTTCGGGAGGGTGACCGGCACGAGCGGGGCCTTTCCCGCCAAGGAGTGCAGCAGCATGCCACTGCCTGAGGCGGCGCCGGCGAACTCGGCTTTGACCCTGGCCACGGCGTTGTCGGCCGTGAGGCCGTACTTGGTCCGCAGGTCTTGCACCGAAGAGGCGTGTTCGATAAAGCGGTCGGGCCAGCCGACCTGGATGACGGGGGTGGTGATGCGCTTCTCGTTGAAGAACTCGAGCACCGCGCTGCCGTAGCCCCCCGCCAGGACATGGTCCTCGAAGGTCACCAGGACCTCGGCGGCGCGCCCGAAGAACTCGGTCACCCCGCCATCCAGCGGCTTGAAGAAACGCGGGTTGACGATGGCCACGTCGTAGCCCTCGGCGGCCAGTCCGGCCGCGACCTCGCGCCCCAGGCCCATCATGTTGCCCAGCGGGAACAAGGCGGCCTTGCGGCAGCCGTTGTGGGCGAAGTTGCGGATGATCTCGGCCTTGCCGATCTCGAGCAGGGCGGGCTGGTCCTTGACCGGGACACCCTCGGCCGGGCCGCGCGGGTAGCGGATGAAAGTCGGGTGCTGCTGCAGGGTGGCGGTGAACATCATATCCACCAACTCGTCTTCATCCTTGGGGGCCATGCCGATGCAGTTGGGCACCGAGCGGATGTAGCTGATGTCGAAGAGGCCGTGGTGGGTCGGGCCGTCCTGGGGCGAGAGGCCGGCGCGATCCATGCAAAAGATGACGGGCAGTTCCTGGAGCGCGGCATCGTGGACGATGCAATCGTAGGCGCGCTGGAGGAAGGTCGAGTAGATGGCGCAGACGGGGTGAAAGCCCATCGTGGCCATGCCGCAGGCAAAGAGGACCGCGTGCTCCTCGGCGATGCCGACGTCGTAGTAGCGGTTGGGCATGGCTTTTTCCAGGGCCTTGAGGCCGGTCCCGCTGGGCATGGCGGCGGTGATCCCCACGACCCGGCTGTCGCGCTGGCAGAGCTTGACCATGGCCTGGCCGAAGACGTCCTGCCAGTTAGGGGCGGCGCCCGGCTTGGCCGGCAGCGTCGCGCCGGTGGCGATGTCGTACGGCCCAAGGCCGTGGAATTTCTCGGGGTTTTTCTGGGCCGCCTCGAAGCCCTTGCCTTTCTGGGTCAGGACGTGAATGACGATGGGATGGTCGCAGGTCTTGGCGAATTCGAGGGTGCTGATGAGCAGCGGGAGGTTGTGGCCGTCGATCGGGCCCAGGTAGCGCAAGCCCATCTCCTCGAAGATGAGGCTGCTGCCGTAGCCGCCGCGCCCGTCGGGCTCCATCGAGCTGGGGCTGGGCTGCAGGCCCACTTCGGTCAGGGCGCCTTTGAACCCCTCCTCGGCCTTGTGGGCGAGCTTGAGGGCGACTTCGCCCTTGGGCAGGCGGCGGACGAACCGTTCGAAATCGCGGGCCAGCTTGTTGTAAGAGGGATGGGTGATGAGCTTGTTGAGGTAGCTGGCGATGGCGCCCACGTTCCTGGCGATGCTCCACTCGTTATCATTGAGGATGCCGATGAAGCGTTTGGTGGTGTGGGCCAGGTTGTTGAGGGCCTCGAATGAAATGCCGTTGGTCAGGGCGGCGTCGCCGAAGACGGCCACCACGTGCTCGTTGGAGCCGAGTTGGTCGCGGGCGGCGCAGATGCCCAAGGCGGCCGAGAGGGCGGTCCCCGCGTGTGCCGCCCCGTAGCAATCGTGCTCGCTCTCGGAGCGCAATGCGAAACCGCTGAGGCCGCCGGTGCTGCGAATGGTGTGGAAACGGCCCTTGCGCCCCGTCAACAGCTTGTGGACGTAGCTCTGGTGGCTGACATCCCAGACCAGCTTGTCCTTGGGGGTGTCGAAGACGCGGTGCAGGGCGATGGTCAACTCGACCACGCCCAGGTTGGGGCCCACGTGCCCGCCGTTGCGGGCCAGGACCGTGATCAACTCCTGCCGGATCTCCGCCGCCAGCTCCTGGAGTTGGGCCAGCGTCAGCTTCTTGACTTGGATCGGGTTGTCCACCATGTCCAGGTATCGGTTCATTCTCCTTTCCTACGCCTCGTCCGGGGCCTCGATTGGCAGCGGCTTGAGCCGCATCTCGCCCGAGGCGTTCTTCTCCAGTTGCTGTATCTTCAACTCGGCCTCCGCCAGCTTCTCCTGGCAGACCCGCGCCAGGCGGGTGCCCTCCTCGTACTTGGCCAGCAAGCTCTCCAGCGCCAGGTCGTCGGACTCCATAGTTTCCACGATGGCCTCCAGCTTCTTCAGAGCTTCCTCGAAAGGCAAGCTCGCGGCTTTGGCGGGGCTGTCCTGGCCCGCGTTTTTAGGAATACTCGGCACAACCCGCAAACTAAGCATTATTCCACCCGCTGTCCAGCCCTGTCTCAGCCCACCAGTCCGCCCATGAAGTATTTTCAGAGCTTTTTTCGCTTGCCCTAAAGGCCGCAAATCCCTCATACTTCCCACCAGTCAGCAAAAGACACCTGAATAGTTACCGTATGAATGGGGCAGCTTTCTGGGACTCCTTGCTCGGCTTTTTCAAGCGCGCCGTCATCCCGGTGGCCGTGGTGGCGGTTGTGCTCCTACTGCCGTTCACACGTAATTGGTTGGCGCTGCAATTCCAGGCGCACCCTCTTTGGGGAGCCTTGATCCTCGCCGTTCTGTGCTTCGTTGCGGCTTATTTGGCGGCAGGCAGGCGCTCGGCAGGAGGTCAATCTGCTCCATTTCGGGACGCGGGCTTGATTTTGATAATCGCGCTCGCCCTGTTGGGAATCGGTTTGTTCTTCACTGGAGCTTCAGCCGTGCTGGCGACGGATGATGTCCGGCCCGCAGCTTTGCGTTGTGCAATGCTATGGGCGGCGGCCTGGTTCATGGGCGGTTTCTTAATTGGTTTCCTTTTTGGCGTTCCAAAGATTGTGGACAACGCGCCGCAGGGCGGCGGTCGAGACCCCGCCGCAGCGGTGCCACCCGGATTTGCCCAACGGCCCAACACCAACCTGGAGCAGATTTCAGATTGGCTGACGAAAATCATCGTGGGCCTGGGCCTTGTGGAGCTGAAAAGCGTTCCCTCGCACTTAAGGAACGCAGCGACGTGGGTCGCACAGAGTCTTTCAAGCACGTCTCCTCCAAGTCAGGCGGCCGTTTCGTTTGCCGGAGGCTTGATAGTGTACTTTTGGGTATTGGGGTTCCTCGCTGGGTATCTGCTGACTCTCCTCTTCCTGGCTGGTGCCTTCGGCAGAGCCGGACAGCAAGCCTACGGCGGAGTGGGGTCGTTCGGCGACGACCCATTGAGCAAGCGGATCCGGGATTTCTGGAGGCCGGGCGGCGGTCCTCCAAATCCTGAGAACGCCCGAAAATTGGCGCTGTGGATCAAAACTGAGTTGCCGGAGGGGACGTTGATCACCGATCTGATCAGCACGAAAGAACTTAATCAGGCTCGCCAGAAAGTGGTTGCCGATCTTCAAATTCCATAGGAGAATGACATTGTGACTGAGAGCTCGCCAAATAGCGTCAGGGTCATTTCCGATGTCCCCAAGGAAAAGCTTCAGGAAGTCGTGGAGGACTTGGAGTATGAAGTGGGCAAGGAAAATATCCGCGTCACCTTGCAATCCAACGGGATGTGGAAAGTAGAGTATTCCCGAGGCCAGCCATTCCCGCCGATCAGCGGCTTCTTTTCCAGCTCCGGCTCGAATTCAGGCTCGTTTTGGAGGTGAGTTCACAACGCGCTTGGTGTAGCGTTACCCAGACCCTTAGGCGCAACCGGACACCGCCCCCAAATCCCGCACGGGTCGGATGGGTCGGACGGTTCAGGCGCGTCGGCCCGGCCGGGCTTCCACGATGCTGCCGATCTCGCCGGTCTTGAGCCGGGTCCTCAACCGTTGGCCGGGCTGGGCGGCGGCGGCGGCGCGGAGGACGGCGCCGGTGGGGGCATCCATGGTGATCGAATAACCGCGCGCCAGCACCTGCTCGGGGCCAAGCAACCGCAAGCGCGCCGCCACGGCATCGAGGCGGTCGCCGGATTGGCGGAGGCGCTGATGGGCCTGCTCCCGCAGACGGTGCCCGGCCAGGCGCAGGGCCTCTGCCCGCTGCTTGAACAGCAGCGCCGGGCGAACCCGGGCCAGCCGGTCCGAGAGGTTCTGCCACGCCACACCCTGCTGTCGGACCCCCTGCCTGGCGCAGCGCAGCAGGCTGCCCTGCAACTCGTCCAATCGCTGGAGCCGCTCGTCCAGGCGCCGCCGGGGATGCACCCGAGCCAGGCGCTGCCAAACCAGCGACAGCGCGCGTGCCTTGTCCGCCGTCTGCTGGCGGACTAATTGCCCGAGCCGGCCGGGCGCCTCGGCAAGAAACTGGCAGCTTGAAAAGACCCCTTCGGTGAGGATCTCCGCCGCGGCGCTCGGCGTGGCCGCCCTGACGTCCGCCACAAAATCGGCGATGGTGAAGTCGATTTCGTGGCCGACCGCCGAGACGACCGGCAGAGCGGAATCGAAGATGGCGCGGGCCACGGCCTCCTCGTTGAAGGCCCAGAGGTCTTCGAGGCTGCCGCCGCCGCGGGTGACCAGGATGAGATCCAGGGGCAATCGGGGACTGTGGAACTGGTTGAGGAGGCGGATGGCGGCGGCAATCTCCGCCGCCGCTCCCTCGCCCTGGACGCGGCAAGGGGCCAGGATGAGTTCAAGGGCCGGGTTGCGCCTGGCAACTACGTGCAGCACGTTGCGGATGGCCGCGCCGGTAGGGGAGGTGACCAGGCCGATGCGCTGCGGGTAACGGGGCAGGGGCCGCTTTCGTTCCGGCGCGAAGAGCCCCTCGGCATTGAGCTTCTGTTTGAGCTTATCGAAGGCCGCCTGCAACGCGCCCAGGCCCTGCAACTCGACCGCCGTCACCCGCAACTGGTATTGGCCGCGCGGCTCATACACGGTGAGCTCGCCTTGCAAGGTCACCTTGCGCCCGTCCTGCAGAAGCGAGCGGTCCACCTTGAGTTCTCCCCGGAACAGCACGCAGTTCAACTGCGCCCCGGGGTCCTTGAGCGTGAAATAGATGTGGCCGGAGCTTTGGCAGCGCAAGTTGGTGATCTCACCCGTCACCCAGACCCGGCCCACCTGCGCCTCCAGCAGGCGCTTGATCTGCAAGGTCAGCTCCGAGACGGACAATGCCTTGCGGGCCTGTTCCCGGGGGAACAGGTCGCCGAAGTCCCACTGCGATTTAACGGGTTTGGTCATGCCGGCTCCGAGACGCGCGTGATGCGCAGGGCTTTTCCGGTGTCATTGTCGATCTCCACGATGGCGCCCTGGAGCAGCACGCGTCCCTTGGCGATGTCGAACTTCTGGGGCATATTGGTCAGGAAGCGGCGGAGGATGGGGGCGATTTCGCGCCCGATGACGCTTTCGTGGGGGCCGGTGAAGCCGGCGTCGCACAGGAAGGCGGTGCCGCCGGGAAAGATCTGCTCGTCGGCCGTCTGGACGTGGGTGTGCGTGCCGATGACGGCGCTGACCTGGCCGTCGAGGAGGCGCCCCAGGGCGACCTTTTCCGAGGTGGCCTCGGCGTGGAAATCCACCAGGATGAGCCGGGTCTGGCGGCGCAGGCGCTCGACCTCGGCCAGGGCATGCTGGAAAGGGCTTTCCAGCGGGGGCATGAACGTGCGTCCCTGGAGGTTCAGGACCGCAACGGCCGGCAGGCCCTGGGCTTGAAAGAGCGTGCTCCCGTGGCCTGGAACGTCCGGGGGGTAATTGAGCGGCCGCACGAACCGGGGCTCGTGTTCTAACAGCCCGACCACCTCTTTCTGGTCCCACAAATGGTCGCCGCTGGTGATGATATCGACGCCGCTGGAGAAGATCTCCTCGGCCGTCCCGGCCGTGATGCCCGAGCCGCCGGCCGAGTTCTCGCCGTTGGCGACCACCAGGTCCAGGCCGTGCTGCTGCCGCAACCGGGGGACCACCTCCTTGACCGCGCGCCGCCCCGGCTGCCCCACGATGTCCGCGATGAAAAGCAAACGCATCTTCCCCTTACTATGCCTCAAACAAGTGGACTTGGACAAGACTTTGGGCATAAGGCCTCAGTCAAGACGGGAACAACTCGGCGGGCTGACCCCTCTCCATGAACCCGTGAGGAGGCCCGCGAGGTTTTGGACTGCGGCAGTCCTCTGCCGCTTTTCAGTCCCTGGTTCTGGGAACGCGAAAGCGGCAGAGGACTGCCGCAGTCCAAAACGCTTCGCAGCCTCAGGGCCCCTGACCGGTTCACGGTCCCAATGCATTGGCAGAAGCCCGATCAGGGTCTTCAATCCTTCGTTTCCTTGGTTTCCTTCTGTTCTTTTCCTGCATCCCGCCGGCTGGGCACAGGAACAGAACAGAAGGAAACCAAGGAAACGAAGAGGCGGCCTGACGCGGCGGCATCGATCGGCTCCGTGCCGGTTCCTATCTGAATTTCCGGGATTTTAGTTACACTTCGACAAAGGCTCCGACAAAGGTCGCGACAAAGGTCTGGCATCGGAACCTCCAGGTTAGTTTTGCCAACGCTTCTTAAGGGCTGGAGCGCGGGTCGGGCGGATGGTGCAGGCGGGCGAGGCTGCGGGCGGCGGCTTCGATCCACTCGCCGGCGGGCAGGGCGTAGGGGCGGAAGGTTTCCAGGTAGCCCTCATGCTCGTTGAAGAAGAGGGCGCGATGGAGGCCCAGGAGGCTGGCCTTTGGGCTATCGATGAGCGTGGCGGAATCGTTGGCGCTCATCTGGAAGAGGACGCGCATCTCGAATTCGCTCAGGGCCTTGCGGCTCAGGAACCGGTTCACGTTGTTGGCGGTGTCGCAGGAGGCGACGACATGGAAACCGAGCCGTGTGCCCTCGCACAGGAGGCTGTTGAGCACCGCGGCGGGGTTGGGCGCCCCCTGGGCGTCGGAGGAGAAACTGAAGTCCTCCTCATAGCGCAGACGGCTGTACTTTTGGAGCGCGTGAATGATGAGGAAGACCGGCGGCGCGGCCTCGGAGTTCGGTTCCTCGGCGCGCTTTTTCATCTCCGCGGCCAGGCCGCCCATCAGGTCGGCCAGATCGCCCGGCTTGGCCACGGTGACGGGGTGGGGGATGGCCTTGAGGACGCGCTCGATGAAGTCGCGTTGGGGCGAGCCGGGAGGGGTGCCGTCGCACAGGATAAAGCGGGCGGCGCCCAGTGGATATTGCGCGGCCAGGGTGATGAGGCCGATGGAGAGGATGGCCAGGACCGCCTCTTCACGCTGGCCCACCAGGAGCAAGTTGTTGCCGCTCTGCCGGTAGAAGGCGGCTTCGGTGGGTCCTTTGATCGAGTTTGGGGCGCCGAGCCAGAGGCGGGGGGCGATGGGCGGCTGGGGAGACTGGGCGTCGAGCAGGCCCTGGAGCAGAGGATTGTCCCGCACGTTGGCCGGGGCATTGCCTTCGAAGACGATCGGCGCCGGCCAGGGGCGGGGGTCCTGGTCGGCGCGGGCGCGGATCTTGGCCAAGGCGGTCTCGCGGACGTCATCGGGCAGCCAGACGACCTGGAAGGGGCTGTTGCCCTGGAGCAGACCGGCCGAATCGTTGTAGATGCCCTCGCCCGGGCGCGAGAGCAGGCGGGGAGCGGGGTTATTGTCGTCCATGATGAGGTAGGCATCGGCCTCGTTGCACTGGAGGGCAATGCGGATGACCATCTGGCCCAGCGTGGTCCGCGCGACCGTGTAGGCCCCGCCCAGGGTCTGGGAGCCGAGCAGGACGTGGATGCCAAAGGCGCGGCCCTGGCGCACGATGCGGTCCAGCAGCAGCGAGGCGGTCTGGGCGATCTTGTCATCCTCGACGAAGAACTCCTGGAATTCATCGATAAGGAGCAGGCAGCGCGGGACCGGTTCGGCGCCGCCGGCGCGCTTGTAGCCGGCGATGTCCTGGACGCCCAGGGCGCGGAACAAGTCGCCGCGGCGTTTGAGCTCCTCATCCACGCGCTGGAGCACGCTCAGGCCGAATTCGCGGTCGCTCTCGATGGCGACGACGCGGGCATGGGGCAGGCGACGGGCGGCGTAGCACTTGAATTCGACGCCTTTCTTGAAGTCCACGAGGTAGAACTCGACCTGCGAGGGGCTGTACCAGAGGGCGAGGTTGGTGATGATGACGTGGAAGAGGGTGGACTTGCCGGAGCCGGTTTTGCCGGCAATGAGGCCGTGCTGGCGAGTGCCCTTGCCGATGGCCAGGTACTGGAGCTTGGTCGCGCCGGTGCGCCCGATGGGCACGCGCAACTCGGCCGTGGTGTCCAGGCTCCAGATCTGGTCCTCGGGCGGGGCCACGTGGGAAAAGGGCACCTCGACGCGGCTGGAGTCCCGGCTCTTGGCGCCAATCTGGTGGACGAGATCGATGGCCAGCTCGGGCGGCGGCGGGGCGTCGATGGACAGGGCAAGGCCCGCCGGCGGGTTGGCTGCCACGACGAAGTCCCCGGCCTTGCACCCGACGCAGAAACTGCTCTTTCTGAGGTCGTCCGGGACAAAGTCCTGGGGCAGGGGCTGGCGGCGGTCCCAGTGGATGAGGGTGGAGACCCCGCACCGGGCCCGCTCGAGGCGATGCTCAGCAGACGTTTGACGGCGGTATCGGTGAAGTTGGCCGGGAAATCGGCCACGACCAGGAAATAATACTTCTCGGCAATGACGCCCGCCTCCTCGTTGTATTGGGCGATGGTGGCGTATTCATTGCGCAGGTACATCTGGATGACCTTCTCCATGTGCTCGTTGAGGTCGGCCAGGCGCTGCTCGATCTGGCCGCTTTGGGTCCAGATGCGGCTGTTGATGATCTGCTTCTTCATAGTCGGCCAGGTGCATCACGCCGGCGAAGTTTTGTCCCAGGCCCACCGGGTCGATGATGGAAAAGTTGAGCCGGCCGGGCGGGGCGGTGGCCAGCAATCGCAAGATGATGCCGTTGAGGGCGCCGATGGCATTGTCGTGGCCGGTCTCGGCGGTCTCGAAGAGGATGGAGCCCTGCTCCGGGTAGGCCAGGCAGAGCGCCAGGTCAAAGCGGTCGGGCCCGGGCAAGGCCAGGCGGGGGTCCTTGGGCAGGCCCTCGCAGAGCCGGGCGACATCGACCGCCAGGCGCCCGAACCTGGCAGCGCCGGAGAATTTGTCCGGGGCAGCCCAGTGCTTCCAGACCGGGTCCGTCCACGGTGGAAAGACCCTGCTGGAAAAGGCGTTGATGCCGTCGAAGGCGGCATAGAGTGGCTGCAGGCGGCCCTGCCACTCGGCGGCCAGCCCTGTCCATGCGCTCTCGTAGTCGGCCTGGTGTTGTTTGTCCCGCTGGTCGCTGGCGGCCAGGAGGGCGCGGCGTTGGGCCTCCGCCTCGCGGTCGAGCCGTTCGGTGGCCTGGGCTTGCCGCTGCGCCAACCGTTCCACGTGCAAGGCGTGGAGACGCTCGAGCGCGGCGGAGGCACGCACCGTCTTTTCGTCCAGCCGCAGCCGGCAGGAGACGCGGCTCTCGCCGGCCTTGGCCAGGACCTGCTTCAACTGCTGGTCGACGCCCTGGAGGGTATTCTGGTATTGGTCCTGGAGGCGCTGGAGTTCCTGCTGGAAATGGGCCTCGGCCTTTTGCCGGGCGGCGTTGTGGAGCAAGCGGGCGGTGGCCAGGGCGCCGGCCAGGGAAGCGGCCAGAGGGCGCGCCCGGCGTGCGGCCAGGTGGCGGAGGGCAAAGAGGACCACAAAAGCGGCGGCGCCGGCCTCGGCGGCATTGGGGTAAGGGATGGAGCTTAGGCCCAGGTGCCGGAGCAGCAGCACGAGCGGCGCCGGGCAGAGCGCCGCCAACAGCCAGAGTGGCCAATACCGGAACAGGTGGAGCAGCAGACGCCAGCGGAAGCGCTTGAGGTGGCCGGCGGCTTTGGCCGACGACTGGCGGAGTTGCTCGAGGAGCGCGTCCTCGTGCGGCGCGAGGTCGGCCTGGACCTTTTGGTAGGCGCCCGCAAAGAGGCGCCGGAAACCCCAGTAGCCCCTGAAGCCCCGTTGCGCGCCCTGCTCGAGGCCGGAGAGCGTCTGCGCCTCCGCGGCCAAGGCCGCCTTGAATTCCTCGAACCGTTTGGCGTTGGCCGCCAGGCCCGATTCCCGGTCGTGCTCGGCCTGGAGCATGGTCTTCTGGAATTCGTATTTTCGGGCGCCGGTCTGGTCCTCGATCTTCGCGAGTCCCTTTTCCTTGCTGGACTGGCAGGCCTTGCCGATGCGCACCTTGCGGTGCTCGTAGTTGAGCCGGGTGGAGTTCCGGGCGGCGGCGGACTCGGTCTCGGCCTGCACGCGGGCCTCGGCGGTGTGGCGGGCGAGGTCCTCGAGGGCCGCCGCGCGCCGCGCCTTCTCACGGGTGAGCCGCGTGCGCAAGTCATCGTGGAGCTTGTTCGCCCTGGCGGTCAGGTCCCGGACCACGCCTTTGAGGTTGTCCAGGAGCTTCGAGCGCCTTGCCCGGTCCGGGGTTGTTATTCACAGTCCTTCCTGATCTTCTGAAGAAGCTTATCCAACTGTTCGATGACGCCTACCGTTTTGTCAACGCTGGCAAACAGCTCGGCCAGGTATTTGTCCTCGAATTCCTTGGACTTGGAATCTCTCCAGTCGGCCTTGGTTTGCTGCCAGTGAGCCCACAGATCCTTGGTGACGCCGGTGAGTCGGGTGGAGTTGGCGTTCATCCGTGGTGGGCTGCTTCAGGAGGCGGCCCCCGGCGCGCCGGCAGGGCCGCTTAGGGGCGCCGGGGCGGCGGCGGGCGGGGGTGTGTGCGCATAATCCTCCAGCGTGCCGACTGCCTGGACCAGATAGGCCATGGCCTTGACCAGGTCGTTGGCCAGGATCGTGTGCAGTTTCTCGGTCTGTTTGACCAGGGGCTGCACGCGGTTGTCGAACTCGCGCGTCCATTGCTTGACCGTTCGCAATTTGCTCTCGGCCTCGTCGCGGGCGCGTTTGGCCCGGTGGAAGGCATTGACCTCGGCGGCGGTCTCCTTGCGCAGGTTCGACATCCGGGCGCTGAAGAGCGCCTCCTGGGCCTCCTGGAGTTCGCGGGCGCGGAGCCGCAACTGATTTTCCCAGCGCGTCCGTTGCTCGTTTTCCAGCCAGGAGCGCGTCCGCAGCACCTCGGCGCTGACCTCCTCCAGTGTGGGCCGCGCCTTGTTGATGTAGAGGACCAGCTCGGCCCGAAAGGCCTCCAGGGCGTCCACGGCGCTGACATTGGCTCGCTGGCTCATGGCCCTAGCGCTGGTTCAGGTACTCCTCGATCCGCTGCGCCTTGCGCAACAGGTAAGGCGTCTGCTGGTTGGAGACCTCTACGAACTTCTTGAGCGCCTTCATGATCTGCTTGAACTCCTCCGCAAACTTGAGGTGCTCCTGGTCTTGCCACGTGTCCCCGAGGGCCGCAAACCGCGTCTGCAGCGACACGATCTTGTCCTGCAGGTCCGCGTTGAACCGCTTCAACTCCTCGGCAAAACGCCGCACCTGCTCCGGATCCATGATTGCCTGCGCCATGCTGTGCAGGGTGCATCTTTTTTGAGCGGGTTGCAATGCTTTTGGAACGGGCACGAAGTCGTTGCGCACCAGGCTAATCGCCCCGATCTCATTCAGGCCGCCATCGGGGCTGAGCGTCATCTTCAGATGGGCCACCTCCGCCCGCTGCGCTCTGAGCCGCTCCTGTCCCTGGCCGGCCAACTCCGTGAGAAACCGGTTGGCATCGAAGGCCCGCCTTGCCGAGAGCTCAACCGTGCAATCCCACCCATCTGCAGCATCATACCCAACCCCGCCCCCCAGGCAAGCCGGCCCATGGAAAAGACACGCGCCCGAAGTCGCGCAGCGGACTCACGTTCGAGCTTGCGCCAAGAAGGCGGGAGGGTTTCGCGCCAACTCCGCGCGCACCATTGCCGCATACTCGCCTCCATCGCTACAAGCCCGTTCCACCAAACTTCGCGCCTGCCTCCCATCGGCGGTATCCGGCGATAGCAGCGCCAGCTTGATGACCAGTCTTATGCGTTGGAGATGCTCCAAACGGTCCTCGCTCAGCTCCCGCCGGTCCAGACCGAGGGCCCGGATCGTGGCGGCACCCCGTGGGCTGCCGTCCACAGGGAATGGCACCTCGTCGTGGAATGAAATTGACTGGGCGGGGTCTTCCGCCGCTGGGTTCACGAAAAGCGGCGACTCCTGCGCGATGGGGCCCGCGTGGTTGCGCGCCCGCCGTCCGGGATCGGCCAGGGGAAACAAATTGCGCTTATGCCTCCGGTTACAGAGTTCGCAGCAAAAGAGCAGGTTCTCCCAATCGTAGGCCAACCAATAATAACCCGGCCGCTCAAGCTCACCGTCTTCCTGTTGCCGGAACCCGGCCTTTGGCCTGTAATGTTCCACGTCCCCGCTGGAAATGTGAGGGACGTACGCTTCGCAGAAGCAGCATTTGTTGTGCTGCATTCGCTTGAGTGCCTCCTTGACGGAGGGATGACCGTAGATGGTCGAGTCGAACTGGAACCCGGCCCTGGCGCCCTGATATGCGGCGCGGTCCGCATCGAATTGATCGCAAAGCTGCCGGGTTCGGACCGCGCCTGCATCCGCCAGAATATTCGGGGCTTGGGCCTGCCGGCGCAGTTGGATCATTTGACTTCCGCAGGGCGGCGCAACTTCTCCGCAGCCTTCCTGATCAATTCCATCGCTTCCACATCCTGGGGCGATTCCACGAAAGGTATGCTGGCGACCTGCTCATCCAACTGTCTCAACCGTTCGCGTTCGCCGGGCGTCAATGCCGGCTTGGAAAGCAGCGACCGCCTCTCCTCCAGCAACCCCTCCGTCCGAGGGTCGCGAGTGCTGCTGAGGCCGAAGATGTCGCTAGTCAGAACCTGGTCGATGCGCCAACCCCTGACCCGTTCCGGGTCGTTATTGATGAGGACGTGATCCCCCTCGCGGCGCAGCACGACGATGTTCGTGTCCTCGGCGGCCTGGACAATGAGGGGGCTATGGGCAGAGGCTATGAATTGGGCGTTCGGGAAAAGGCTGACCAGGTGATTGATCAACTTCAACTGCCATTTCGGGTGCAAAAACAGATCAATCTGGTCCACGAGCACCACTGCGGGCTCGGCCAGCGGGTTGGGGCTGTCTGGGTACGCCTCGAAGAGGCGGCTCGCAAGATCGACAATCCAGGCGATGAGGGAACGATAGCCCGAGCTGAGGTTCCGCAGCGGGACCCATCCGAACGGAGTTTTGGCCTCAACGCCGGGCGATTTCAGGGAGTCGCCGCCTGCTCGAATCCTCAACTCCTCGACATCGGGCAGCACCTGCGTCAGAATCCTTTCGATTTGATCCCGCCGCCTTTTTGCCGCGTCGGAATCCGATTTCACCGCCGCGTAATCAGCCTGGAGCAACCACTCCTCAGCGTTGAGCAGCGGTTCGTTTTCATCGAAGAGCGTTTTGCACGTGTCTTCGCTCCGGCTCTCCGCCAGGGCACGAGGCGACATTCGCCTGCCGGCGCCGTAACCGTAGCAGACAAAAGGACCTGCCTCGGATGGGAAGATGCGCGAGCAGGTATAGGCACTGCCAAGCTCAATCTCCACGCTCAAGCTGAGTTTGCGCCTAGCCCCGTCAGGCTCGGTTAATTTCACCCCGAGGCAGAGTTCCGCCTTGCACCGCACACCCCTCGCCTCCCCACGCAGGAACTGGTCCCGGAAACCGAAGCTCTCGGCGTAGCCGCGTGGAAAGAAAACCGCTCGCGTCCGCTGTGGCGCGCTCCCGGCCTGTAAAGCCACGCGCTTGGATTGGAATGAAGCCAGCACCTGCAGCAAAGTCGTCTTGCCGAGCCCATTATCCCCCAACAACACTGTCCAGCGCTTGGGATGCCCTCGCGAGTCAGCCAGGATCAGCTTCTGGGCATCCTTGAAACACCGCACGTTCTCAACTTCCAATGACAGGAAATAATACGCGCCCGGAGGTCCGTTGATGGACTCCGCTTGGGACTTCACCGAATCCGGCTCGTGTCTCTCTGCTTCCATCACAACCACCTTAACAAATCCCGGCGCCCTCCGCACCTGAAAACTCGCGGTGCCTGGTGGCGACGTGTTCTGGGGCCGTCTTCGCTGCAAGGGCCGTGGGGGGCCGCTGGCATTCCCGCGCTCTGGCATTCGAACGCCTCGGGGCGTTCGATCAAAGAGCGGCGGGATGCGCCGGACTTCATTCCTAGACCTGGCGCAGAGCGTATCGCCTCACTTCGTCGTGATCGCCGGCGAACGTGAACGTGATCAGCCCGGGCTCGAGGCGGAAGACCAGGCGAAGATCAAGACCGGTGCGGCACTCGAAATAGTTGCGGTGGAGCTTGCGAACGCCTAGCCCGGAGTGCTGATGGGGCTGGCCCAACGCCGCCCGCAAGGCGTTGATCGTGCGGGCCACCGCTCGCCGATCCGCCTTTGGCATGGCGCGAACCCGGCTGCGAAACCGTCTGGTGAGATCAATCTCGAAGATCGGCTTCGAGGTTGCCGGAGTAGCGGCGGAGATCTCCCTTGGCGCGTTCCTGCTCGATTTCATGGTCCATGTTCTCGGTCCATTGGCCGAGTTCCACGCGCGCAAGCGCGTACTCCCGGAGCGCGTAATTGACGGACTGGACTTCGACCGGCTGCAACGCAATGACCTTGTTGCCGCACAAGATCCCGATCTCCTCGCCGGCAGCCGCGCGCTTGAGCCACGAGGTCAGGTTAGCCCGGGCTTCGGTTGGAGACAACGTCTTCATATCGGCGATATTACGACGATAACGGGAGCGCGTCAACGGGGGGCTGACGTGACTCAGGCCAGGCGCTCTAGATCGGACGGTCGGGTATTTCCGGCTTTGAGGCGGTTGACACGTATGTCAGACTCCTGAGAAGTCGGCCGGGGCCTTTTGCGAGCCACAACGGCTGCAAGCTCCAGTCCGACGAGACAACATGAAAGAAAACCTCCAAACCAGCGGCGCCCCGGAACTGTCCCGGCGCCAATTCCTCAAATCCTCGACCACGGCGGCCCTGGCCGGGCCGTTTCTAGCCAGCCGTGTCCTGGCGGCGGAGGGGGCGGTTGCCCCCGGCGCGATCCTGCGCCTGGGCTTAATTGGCTGCGGCGGGCGTGGGACCGGCGCCGCGGCCAACGCACTGACCGCAGATCCAAATACCAAGCTGGTGGCCATGGGCGATGCCTTCAAGGACCGGCTGCAAACCAGCCTCGACGAACTCAGGAAACAGAAGGAGATTTCGTCCAGAATCGAGGCGCCCGAGGAGAGGTGTTTCGTCGGGTTCGATGCCTACCAGCAGGTCATTGGGAGCGGCGTGGACGTGGTGCTGCTGGCCACGCCGCCGCATTTTCGGCCCATCCACCTCAAGGCCGCCGTCGAGGCCGGCAAACACGTGTTCGCCGAGAAGCCGGTGGCGGTGGACGGTCCGGGCGTGCGGTCGGTGTTGAGCACGTGCGAGGAGGCGCGGAGAAAGAACCTTACGATAATCTCGGGGCTGGTGATGCGGTATTCGTTTGGCCACCGGGAGACGGTGCGCAGGATTCACGAGGGGGCCGTCGGCGAGATCCGTGCGCTGCAGGCGAACGATTTTCGCGGGCCGCTCTGGGTCAAGCCGCGCCGGGCGGAATGGACGGACATGGAGTACCAGATGCGCAATTGGTACTACTTCACCTGGCTTTGCGGAGATTTCAACGTCGAGCAGCACGTACACATGCTGGACACCTGCGCCTGGATCATGCAGGGCCAATATCCGGTCAGCGCCATGGGCCTGGGCGGACGCCAGGTCCGCACCGGCCCGGACTACGGCAACATCTACGACCATCACTCGGTCATTTATGAATATGCCAATGGCATGAAGCTCCATGCTTATTGCCGCCAGCAGGCGGGGGGCGTAAACGACGTCTCCGCCGAGGTGACGGGGACCCGAGGAACGGCAGTCATCAACTCGCGCGGCCTGGCCATTACCGGCGAGACCCCGTGGAGCTATCGGGGAGAAAAGAACAATAACTTCGTGACCGAGCACGAGGAGCTCTTCGCCAGTGTGCGGTCCGGCAAGGCCGTCAACAACGGAGAATACATGGCCAAGAGCACGCTCATGGCGATTTTGGGCCGGATGGCCACTTACACGGGACAGAAGATCACTTGGGAGCAGGCCCTCAACTCGAAGGAGGACCTTTCGCCCGAGGGCTATGCCTGGGAGGCCAAACCGCCAAAGTCCGAGGTTGCCGTTCCGGGGGTGACGCAGTGTGTGTAGTTGGACAAAGTTAGATTTCCTCGGAAAAGCAGCCAGCCTGATCAGTCTTGTCCCGGAGGGACACTTGACAATAGCCCAACGTTTCAACGTTGGGTTTAGCCGCCACGGGGGAATAAGTCCCGTAGGGACGGCTGAAAAGACGGTTGATTTCAGCCGTCCCTACGGGACTCATGCTCATTCGGTGCGTGTGAACCCAACGTTGAAACGTTGGGCTATTCTCAGATGTCCCTCCGGGACAGGACTCGGGCGCTTTCAGCCGGTTTCCGAGGAGATTTAACATTGTCGAACCAGAAAGGCAATTATGTTTGAAAAGACGCAGTTGATAGTCGTGTTGCTCTCTTTCGCCGGCAGCATTGGGGCGGCCCAGGAGGCAGGGCCGGAGCGGTTGCTGCTCAAGGACTATCGGCCGCGCTCCATCTACAAAATCCCGGAGACCCGGCTCACCCGGGCCCGGTTCCCGGTCATCGACATGCACGCGCACGATTACGCGAAGACCGACGAGCAGGTCGCCCAGTGGGTGCGCACGATGGACGAGTTGGGCATTCAGAAATCCGTGGTCCTGTCCATGGCGCACGGCAAGGCCTTCGACGCGGTTGTGGCCCGCTACAAGAAACATCCGGGCCGGTTCTCGGTCTGGTGCGGGTTTGATTACACCGGCTACGATCAGCCTGGCTATGGGCCGGCGGCGGTGGCGGAGTTGGAGCGGTGCTTTAGAGCGGGGGCCGAGGGTGTGGGCGAAGAGGGCGACAAAGGCAAGGGCCTCTTCTACAACGTGCCCCAGGCCTGGGGCATGCACCTGGACGATCCCCGCATGGACCCGCTCCTGGACAAATGCGGCCAACTCGGCATCCCGATCAGCATTCACGTGGCCGACCCGATGTGGATGTACCAGCCGATGGACAAGTACAACGACGGGCTCGATGAACGCCTACGCCTGGCGCCTGGACAACCAGACCAACATCCTCTCCCATGCCGAACTGCTCGGCACGCTCGAACGCGCGGTCAAAAAACACCCCCGCACACTTTTCGTTGCCTGCCACTTCGCCAACTGCTGTTTCGACCTGGCCAGGCTCGGCGCCCTCTTCGACCAATACCCCAACCTCTACGCCGACATCAGCGCGCGGTATGCCGAAACCGCCCCGATTCCCCGCGCCGCCCGGAAGTTCTACGAGAAGTACCAGGACCGCCTTGTCTATGGCACCGACATGGGCCGCGGCAAACCGATGTACCTGACCACCTTCCGCATCCTGGAAACCGAGGATGAGCACTTCTATGACTGGGACCTGTCCACCTACCACTGGCCGCTGCACGGCCTGGGGCTGGGGACGAAACCCTGCGCAAGGTGTACGCGGCAAACGCCGAGAGGATCTTGCAGAAGCGGTCAAATTGAGCAGGTACGGAGGCGGTAATAAATGACTCCGGCACCGGACGCTCAGAAGGGCGCAGGCGAGACGAATGTCGGCGCGCCTTGAGTCGGCGGTAATGATTTAATAAACCGGATGGCGGCTGGTGCGAATTTCCACAAAGCCCGCGCGCCGGAGCTTGCGTGCCAACTCGCGATGCGAGATTGGCACGAGCTTAGGCATGAACCGGGCGGCGGTAGATGTTCAGGCCCGCGTAACGTGGCTTGCGCGGTTTTCCAGCCGCAACCTTTGCGCGTGCCTCGATGCAACTTTCAATCGCGTCCACGGCATTGCGATGCGCTTCGCGCAACGTCTTTCCCCAGGCCACACAGCCGCGAATTGCCGGCACTTCCGCGGTGAACATTCCGTCCTCGTCCTGGAAATAATCAATGGCGTATTCCTGACAACGCTTCATACCGGCAGCCTAATTCAGCGCGCGTTTCCGAGCAAGTAAGATCGGTTCAGGGAAAGACCTCTCCAAAGTTATGCCTTGAGGACCCCTCCATCGCCGCTGATTTCAGCGGTATGGCCGGCATTCGTTTGAGGGTGTGATTGGCGGGGTCCACCAGAATGCCCACCGATTCAAGGGCGGTCGCGCCTAAGAGCGGTTCGGCGTCGTCGGGACCGAAGATAACGCGGCCAGACGTGATCTCCCCCATGAACTCAATCTCAGCCAAACCGAAATCGTACTCCACTGTCTGGCCGTCGGCCAATTCATAGGCCATTCGCCCGCGGGGTTTGATTCCCGCCCTTTTCAGTTCCTTGGCCGGCACCAGGCTGTCGGTCGCTCCCGTGTCGACGAGGAACTCGGCGACGTATTTCTTCCGCGCATTTTCACGCGCGCGCAGGGTGGTCGTGACATGTATCAAGCCCATGACTTTCTTCCAGATCGCCGCCCAAGCATAACAGACCTCCGCCAAGTGGCGAGCGATTCCGCAGACCATGGCCTGGTGCCGCGCCACGATTTCCACAAACGCCCGCTTGTCGCCCTGCCGCGCCGCGAGCACAAGCTGAGTGTCCGGCGCGGAGGCGGTCTCTTCCACCGGCCGTTTGCCGGCTGGCGCGAGTCTTACCAGGTTTCTCAGGCGCAACATTGCTGCAGAGTTCTATCTACTCATCTTCTGCAGAAGGTCTCCCAAAGGGTTCCGGCCCAGGGCGACGGCAAACCCCCGTCCCCGGGCTGAAGGCCCGAAATGTGACAGCCTGGGCTGGAGCGAGTCTGCGAGCGGAGGCCCAGGTCCTCGGGCCATAACCTCCTGCGCCCTGCAAGGGCGCCACAGGCTCAGATGCCTGGGCAACGCGTCCCGCCCATAGCAGGCCGGGGGATTGTTCGAGGGGCACTCGCTTACCCGGGCCTCCGCTTCGCTTCAGCCCGGGCTATCACATGACGGGCCTTCGGCCCTGAGGCCCATTCCCAATCCTCTGTTTGATTGCACTGTGGCCTGGTCCGGGCGTTATAAGCCTTCACAACCAAGGACTCGCCGGCATCGAACTTATGAACGACTTCCTGGACCTCGTCTTGTGAGATGGAGAAGACCACGGAATTCGATGTCTCCACCGTACCCA
The DNA here is from genome assembly GCA_963749495.1 of uncultured bacterium. Lineage (GTDB taxonomy): Bacteria > Verrucomicrobiota > Verrucomicrobiia > Limisphaerales > UBA8199 > CAVQND01. The sequence continues at coordinate 678,359 of CAVVMW010000001.1, read as the reverse complement.
CGTAGCCACTGAGATAGACCCCGATGTCACCCGTGTGCGCCGGGGTAGCGACAACCTGCGGCGTCGCGGGGACGCGCGCGATCCGGGTAGCCCGCTGGCGCTCCCAAACCATGAGCAGAATCCCGAGCGCCAAGAGCGCCAGGACGCTCAAGAACACGCCGGCGAAGATGCGCCTCGGATGGCCGCCCGCCATCCCGGCCGTCCCGGCCGCGCTTGCGTTTTGGACTGCGGCAGTCCTCTGCCGCTTTTCTGTCCCCTGGCTGCGGACGCGAAAGCGCCAGAGGACTGGCGCACTCCAAAACCTTGCGGACCTCGTAGGTTGATCGAGAGGGGCGGGTGGTCTCCCCTCTGTTCATTTATTCTACACACCGCTTTGGCGGGGCGGGGTGATGTGGACTTCACGCAGTCCCGGGCGCACCGGCATCCGCGTGGTTTTGCCGCCCGGCCAGCGCACGAGGACTGCCTCGACCTCACCGTCCAGGCCCAGCACCTGTGCAGCCGAATCCTGCAACCAGTATCCACCGCCGGCATGGACCTCACGGGCGGGCCCCTGCCGGCCACCTTGGTATTGGAGGCGCAACTGGGCGCCGATGCCCTGAGGATTGCCGGGAGGACCCTCCAGGAGCACCCTTAAGCCCGGTTTGCCGCCGATGTTCCGGTAGAGCTTGGTTGCACTGGCATTCTGCGCCACGACCAGGTCCACTCGGCCGTCATGGTCGTAATCACAAAGCGCCACGCCCCGGCCATCACCGTAAATGGCGAGCCCGCTCTGCTGTCCAGGCACAACTTCCAGAGCCCCATGACCGTCGCCCCTGAGCCACAATCCGCGCCCGCCATCGAGCCTCGATGTCAAAGGCGGGACCTGGGAGAAGTTTTGGCTGACGACCACGTCCTCTTTGCCGTCCCCGTCCACATCCCCGACGGCGATCCCGAAGATTGGCGCAAACTGGGCCTCTGGGGGCAAGGGCCGCGCCTCGAAATGATCGCCGCGATTCAGAAAGAGCATGCTCTCCAGCGTGTTGATGGGCATATCCTGCAGCCGCGCCATCCGTGTCCCCATGAATTCCTGGACGCCCGCAGTGCTGAACTGCGTGAAATTCTGATAACGGTCGCGGATGAATGGCATCGGCCTCGAAAGCGTTTCCCAATCCCGCCAGGGAACGATTTTGTCCAACTCGGGGTCATAATAGGCCTCGATGACCGCCATTATCCCGGAGTCATCCGGCTCGCCATAGTAGAAGTGCATTGGCTGCGCCAGGTGGCTCTGGTACTTGGTATTTCGGCCCCAGTTGCCCGCCACGATATCCATACGGCCGTCTCCGTCGAAATCCCCCACGGCGACGCTGTTCCACAGCCCGAGATACCTTCCCAGCCCCAACGCATCGGTGAGTTCACGCGCTTGCCCCTGATCGAAGCTGAACACGCGGATCGGCCCGCCCTCGCAGGCCAGGACCAACTCGGCCAGCCCTGACCCGTCAAATCGCTCCAGATGGCCGCGCTGACCAATCCCACGCGCGCCAAGGCCGCGCACAAGGCAGGCTCGGCCTGCGGCCCTCCTTGCCTGCTGCGAAAAATCAAAGAGGCTGCCGGCTCGGGAAACCGCCCGGGAATGACCCGGCCGCCCACGAACAATCCCAAGTGCCCGTCCCCGTCAATGTCCGCCACGGCCAATGGCCCGGTGCTGGAGGCCTGTCCCGGCAGCACATCCAGGATGGTCTTGCGGCCCATGTCGTACCACTGGGCGACGGCGCCATTGGTCTGCCCATCTTGGTAATTGGCCGAGCCGGCCACCAGCCTGGGCGCGCCCCCCGGGGCCTCTCGCCACCCGACTACGGCGGTTTGGCTCCGCGACACCGCCGCATCAAATGGCGGTCCGGTCCAGGCCACGAAGCCGCCTCTGCCATCGTTCTTGAAGACGGCCAACCGTCCCCCAGGTCCACTGGCCACGATCAGGTCCTCCCAGCCATCACCATCCAAATCGAACCACGCCACCCCGGGCCGAGCTGGCTGAGCTTGTGCGGCAACAAAGGCTGCCGCTGGTAATCATCATACTCTTCCTCGGCATGACGGTGGCGAATCAGGTCGCTGACATCGGTGAACATGGGTCGCGGGGCCTGCCGGAGGTGATCAGTCGGTGAAGGCGGAGACGAAGTGCGGGGGGGACCCCTCACCCCGGCCCTCTCCCCTTCGGAAGGGGAGAGGGAGAAGCCCTGGCCGTCTCTGGAACTTCCCGGCGCCGCCGCTTTCTCAAGCCGCTGCCGAGAACTCTCCCTCGCCCCTTCGGAAGGGGAGAGGGTTGGGGTGAGGGGTCTTCCCGCCGTGTCGCTCCCGCCCTGAGCGGGGCCTTGTTCCCGCACATCCGCCCCCGCCGGCCTGGCCTGGCTCTCGTCAATCTCATAAATCCGGTTGGCTCCGGCCTTGGGAATGAGGCTGCGCCGTCCGCTGCGCCACCGCACCTCGATGGTCAACTCACTCTCCAGGCTCTTGACCGCGAACACCCGCTCCGCATCGTCGCCGGACAAGTAGCGTCCGCCACAGATCATCTCCTGGCTTTGGTCGGGCATGCCCGCCTGGGACACCTTGATGCGCGAGCCGATGCCGCGTGTGTTTGGCGCCAGCCCGCGCAACCGCACCGCCAGGCGCGGGCGAGAGGTCTCGTTGCGCAGGAGCAGCGGCCCATCGTTCAGGCAGTTGATGACCACGTCCAGGTTGCCGTCGTTATCCAGGTCCGCCAGGGCCACTCCCTGGGAGACCTTGTGGGAATCGAATCCCCAGGCCCGGCCGACCTCCTCGAAGGTCAGGTCGCCCCGGTTCCGAAAGGCCAGGTTGGGCACATCGAGCGGCAGGAACATCTTTCGCAGACTCAACTGCTCGCTGCGCGAGCCCCCCTTCTCCCGCCTCAACCGTTCAATGCGCCGGGAGATATCGATATTCTGGGCGTCCCGCAAATGACCCGTCACCAGGAGCAGGTCCTCGAAGCCGTCCAGGTCAACGTCCAGAAACACCGGGCACCACGTCCAGTCCGAGGCCTCCACGCCGGCATACTGGGCAATCTCCGCGTAAGTCCCGTCCCCGCGGTTCCAAAACAAGGTGTTGCGGGAATACTGCGGCCGGTTTTCGATTGCCCCCAGCGGCAACGGCAGGGCCGGCCGGTCCATCAACTGCACCTGCCGGCTCGAGTGCTTGCGGCTGAGCATGTCCGCCACAAAAAAGTCATCGCGCCCGTCGCGATCGATATCCGCGAAATCCACCCCCATCGAGAACAAACTCGTGTGCCTCAACGCCACGCGCGGAATGGCCCGGAACCGGCCGTGCCCGTCGTTGAGCCAGATCCGATCGGGGGAATGAAAATCGTTGCAGACGTAGAGGTCCGGAGCGCCGTCTCCGTTCAAATCCCGGAACATCACCGAGAGGCCCCAATCGTAAGGCACGGCGCTGGGGCGGCCGTCTTCGTCCAGGAACGTGCCGTCGGTCCAGCTCATCTTCACAAAGCGGCCGTGTCCGCTGTTGCGATAGAAGGCATGGGCCTCGCCGTTCTCGAGCAAGCCCATGACCGGGTCCACGGTATAACGTCCCACGAGATCGGGTTCGCTGGCCGGGCGCCCGTTGACGGCCAGGACTGTGTAGTGGTTGTTGGTGACAGCCGTGGTGAGCCTGACTTGGAGCTCGTCCCGCATCGTCGAGTCTCCGGTAGTTGGCCACGTACAAATCCAGAAAGCCGTCGCCGTCCACGTCGGCCAGCGCCATTGACATGCTGCCCGAACGGCTTCGCAACCCCCATTGGTCGGTGACTTCGTGAAAGTGCCCGTTGCCGTCGTTGAGAAACAGGCGCGTGCCTGTCCCCACCCCGTTGACCAGCAGATCCAGGTGCCCGTCTCCATCCACGTCGGCGAACACGGCGCCTGTCGAGGCCTGGCCGGCGCACGCCACTCCCGCCTCGGCCGTAATGTCCTGGAACTTCCAATGGCCCAGGTTGCGGTAGAGCGCGCAGGGCCGGTCGATGCCGCAGAAGAACAGGTCGCACAGCCCGTCGCCGTCCACGTCGCCGGCCGCCACGCCCGAACCGTTGAGCAGAATCTGGTTGGTGAGGTAGCGTTCTTGAGGCAGCCAGTTGGTGAAGGTGATGCCCGTCTGTTCCGGCGGCACTTCGGTGAAGCCGGTCTTGCCGCCCGCTGGCACCGCCAGCGGCGCCCATCGGCAGCCGCTGGCGGTTTGCCAGGCCTCAGCTCTCGCCCGGTGGCCCGGGGCCTCCCAAAGGAGCAACCCCACGGCCAGACCCAGCGCCTGTATTCTCACGCGCCTAACCCGGCCTTATTGGCGGAGCCGGAAGAACTGCCCTGGCTTGCCGGAGGGAGTCACCGTGTAAGTGGTGCCTGTCGGCGCCGGGGTCACATCGCTCCATCCGCTCGTCAGCGAACTGGACGATTGGAGTGTGCCGGGCCCGGTCCAACTGATCACGAATGTGCCGTTCGCCTGTCTCGTGATCGTCAGCGGACCGAGCGTTACGTGCCCCGCCCCCGGGCCGGAGACCGTCACGTTGGCAAAATAAGCGTCCAGGATAGTGCCTAAACCGTTGGCGGTATCCACGTAAGAACCGAGCCCGAACGAGATCCCGTTCGTGTATGGGAACGGCGCTGAGCCGCCGTAAATGCCGTCCACAAAAAATTCTACAACGCTCCCGTTGACTTCCACCTTTATATGGTGATTGCCCAGATCGTTGAACGCCGGCGGGGAGAATGCGGACAGCACGACGCCCACGCCCGCCAGCGGCGAGTTGGTGGTCGCGCCAATCGAGTCGAAGTACTCCCAGCCGCCGGCCTGGCCCATATGCGTGTCATAATCTCCAAACCACACATAGTTCGTGTCGGGGGCCAGGACCCAGACGCCCGTCCATTCCAATGTTATATTGCCGCCGACCAACGTGGGCGTCATCGCGGTTCGGTCCACCTCGAATACAATCGGCGAGAGCACGCTCGCGTTGTACAACGTCGTCATGTAAAGACCGTAGCCGGCCCACAAATAACTGGTCGCCGAGGCTACGGCGTCCGCGTACATCTCCAGCAAACCGTTGGTGGTGGACACAAACGAATTGGTCAGCGTGTTGTCCACACCCGGCGAGTTGGTGCTCAGGTTCCAATAATTCGCGTTCAAGACGCTGCTTGTGAACTTGTCGCTGAACCACACCATGAGGGGACTGGTCACCGTAAGGGCCACGCTGCTGCCCGTAATCGGCGAGGCTTGATTGTTGGTGATGACCAAAGAGGTCTGGCCGATGCCGGCCGCCACCAAGTTGAAGGTCTGGACGTTGGCTGCCCCGCTGGGGAACTGGAGCGTCAGCACCCCGTTGACCGCCCCCTGAGGCACGGCCACACTCGGGTTCTGGCTCGTGATGGTCACTGCGATGTTCGTGGTGCGCAACGACGGGACCGTCACCGTAAGCACGTTCGTATTGACTCCGGACTGGGTCTCAATCGTGACTGGCGAAACGGTAATCGGGGGCAGGATGTTCGCAATCTGCACGTTGGCAAAGTCCCCTTCAATCGCATCCCCAACCGCGCGCGCGTACGCCCCGATCTCAAAACGAACCCCCGCAGTCGCCGCGAAGGGGTACGCGCCTCCCGATTGCCCGTCCACGAAGACTTGCACCTGGCTGCCATCGGCCAGGAGCCTGAGATGATGTTTATTGGTGTCGTTGAGGCTGGTGAATTGGCTGATGGAGGTGCCGGCGCCGGTGGGGGTGCCCGGGTTGACATTCACCTCCCAACCCGTCTCGCCATAGTCCTGGCCGAAAAACACGTAACGATTGGCCGCGTTGGTTGGGGAGCGGCCCGCGGTGGTGATGTACACACCGGTCCTGGCCCCAGTGTCGTTTATGAAGGTCAAGGGGCTGATCACATCCACGTAAAGCCGGTCCATGTCGAAAGCCAGGGGCAGTTCGGGCGTGGCGGTGAAGGCGTTTACCGTCTCGATCGCTATGCCCGGCCAGTAGCTCATTTGGTTGCAGGTTCCGCTGAGGTTCAGTGTGTTGCCGCCCACGCTGACGCTGAAGGTGCCTACGCCGGTCGTCTCGAAACCATTGTTATCCACCTGCCAGACGTTGGTGTTGAGCGCGGTTCCGGAAAAATTCTCGGTGAGCCGGACCCCGGGGCCGAGCACGACCGCGACCTCGAGCGAGTTGGCGCTGCCCATATTGATGTCGTTGCTCATGGAGAAGATCGCCCCGCCCACGGCCACGGATTGGATGCCGAGGGTCTGCTCGTTGGCGCCCCCGGCGGGGAATGTCAGCGTCACGGCTCCGTTCACAGCGCCGGACGGGATGGCCACACCCGGCGTGTCACTGGTCACCGTCACGTGAACGGCCTGCGTCTTGTTGGCCCCTGGCGGGATGCGCACGACCACGTTCGAGCTGGAATGGCCCAGAACCAGGGTCGCCGCTGCCGGCGAGAAGGCCTCGAATCCCACCGTCTGGACCGTCAGCCCAGAGTAAACCACGTCAACGGTATCGAGGTCGGCCCGCGCCTCGGCGCCGAAAAGGAAGGCCACTTGGCTGAACGGGAAGGGCGCGGTGACCCCCAAAACGCCGTCCAGGTAGAGCGACGCCGTCGCCCCGTCGCACACGATGCTCATGATGTGCGAGCTCTCGTCCTCGGATGTCGCGTTGAACGCGGCGATCGCCGTCCCGCCCCCTGTCGGCACGTCGCTCGACAGCCCGACCTTCTGGTTGTATTGCCAGTAGTCTTCTGTCCAGTTCTCCCCTAACAAGATGTAATACGTCAGCGACGGGTCAAAGACACACACCTCGCTGCGTATGGCAGTTGCGGTTCCCCCGGTGGTGGTTGAGCCGGTCATGCTCACCCGGTTAATCGAGAACACCACGTTGGTCTCGGGATTGGCCGGGAAGACCTGCTTGATCTGGAGGTCGCCTCCCGCCCACCATTGTTCGGTTGTCGTGCCCATGATCTCGCACGTGCCGTTGCTCACCTGCGGGAGAATCTGCCCCCCGGAAGGTCCGCCTCCTTCCTGCGAGAAGTGGCCAACGATGAATTGATTGGTGTTCAGGCTCGAGAAGTCTCCCGTGAAGACCACGTTAGTGACCTGACCCGATGCTGTTGGCAGGATAACCCATCCCGCCAAAAGGAGCGATACGAACAGTGCTTGAGTCGTTCTCTTCATGATATTCGAGTTGTTGTTTTGGTTCTTCGAAAAAGCCGCCGCTGTCCCGGATAGCCGCGCTCCCACGTGCCCCTGCGCCTCGCCCACGCGGGAATATCGTCCCGCCGAAAACCCTTCCCAAAACACGGCGCGCCAAGTCAGATGCTGCCCTTTTCAGTTGGTTGATTTGCCTCATCATGGGCAAATGCCGCTCGGAGTCAAGCGCATTTTTTCAGGTCGGACTTTGGGGCTCGCGACAGAATTCTTCGGGGTGCATGATGCAACCGGCGGTCCGTGCTCTGGACGCCAAAGGCGTCGCTCATACCAAGCCCAGGGCCTCGCCCTGGGAACAGCGGCCAATAATCATCCGGAGCGCTGAAAGCGCGATTCATCCTCCGGGAACTCTATAAGGTCCCGATTCGGAATCGGGATTGGCCTGCAATAGAGAATGCGCGGTGGACCCAGGGCGGCGGCCCGCCTGCGCTGCGCTCCGGCGGGCCTTGCCCTGGGCTGGTATGAACCAGGCCTTCGGCCTGAACGCCAGCGTGCCAACCCCAAGCCTGGCATCAAGAACAGCCCTACCGAGCCTTGTATTTGACCCTGCGCCCCTCAGCCAGGTCGTTGAAGCCGCTGAGAACCACGAGGTCTCCATGGGACAAACCGGTCTGGACCTCAGCCCATGGTCCAAGAGCCTCTTGTGGTTCGCCATCCCGGCGTCTCCCCTCCGACATCTGCTGCAGTGTGGCTTGGTCCTGGTGTTCCTTGTTCTCGAACTGGTCCTCAATCGTCCCGACCCGGACCCGGCGCCGGGTCACTGTTTGGTCCGCTTGGATCACCCATACGAACGCGGATTGCGGGTCTCTATTGATCGCGTTGGCGGGCACGAGCAGGACTCCATGCTTCACTTCGAGCAGCATACTGATATTCACAGAGAGGCCCGGTATCATCAGGTTGGCTCTCTCGGGAACAAGCCGGGCTTTGCACTTGAGCGTGCCGGTATCAACATCTATTCTATTGTCCACCCCGTCCAGGAAGCCGTGGCCGAACTTGTTCCCGTTAGGGTCATAAGCGTTCACCACCAAGGACTCGCCGGCATCGAACTTAGGAATGACTTTCTGGACCAAGTTTTGTGAGATGGAAAAGACCACGGAATTCGATGTCTCCACCGTACCCACGTAGGGACCGAGATAGACTCCGATGTCGCCCGTGTGCGCCGGGGTAGCGACGACCTGCGGCGTCGCGGGGACGCGCGCGATTCGGGTAGCCCGCTGGCGCTCCCAAACCATGAGCAGAATCCCGAGCGCCAAGAGCGCCAGGACGCTCAAGGACAGGCCGGCGAAGATGCGCCTCGGATGGCCGCCCGTCATTCCGGCCGTCCCGGCCGCGCTTGCGTTTTGGACTGCGGCAGTCCTCTGCCGCTTTTCTGTCCCCTGGCTGCGGACGCGAAAGCGCCAGAGGGCTGGCGCACTCCAAAACCTTGCGGACCTCGTAGGTTGATCGAGAGAGGCGGGTGGTCTCCCCTCTGTTCCGGGCTCCTTTTTCCCTCCCGCCGGCGCAGGACCGTGGGTGATCGCCTCCACGGCCGTCTTGACTTCGCTGGCTTTTTGGTAGCGCCGCGCCGGTTCCCTGGCCAGCGCCTGGAGCACCACCTCGTCCAGCCGCACATCGATGCGCACCTTCTTGGAAGGTGGCTCGAGCTGCGGGCCGGGCAATTCCCCGGTGAGCATTTGGTAAAACACGACGCCCAGCGCAAAAATGTCGGCGCGGTGGTCCACCTCGGCAGGCCGCTCCATCTGCTCGGGCGCCATATAATTTGGCGTGCCCATGACCTTGCCCGCCTCGGTAACCGAAGCCGAGCCCCCCGACGAACCCATCCCCGCCGCCGGCTCGTTCGCTGTTCCCACCAGCTTTGCCAAGCCGAAATCCGCCACCTTCACACGGCCGCGCCGATCCAGGAGTATGTTCTCCGGCTTGATGTCGCGATGGACGATGCCCTGGTCGTGCGCGTATTGGAGGGCGTCGCAAATCTGCGGCACGATCGCCAGCGCCTCGCGCGGCGACACCCGGCCGGCGTTCATCAATTGGCGCAGGCTCACCCCGTCCACAAACTCCATCAGAAAGTAGAACAAGCCCCCGGCACGGCCAAAATCATGGACCGTCACGATGCCGGGATGATTGAGCCTGGCCATGGCCTTGGCCTCCTGGGCAAAGCGCTCGGCAAACGCTGGCTCGCTCCCGATTCCCGGCGGCAGGATCTTCAGGGCCACAATCCGATCGAGCCCCTTCTGGCATGCCCGATAGACGGCGCCCATGCCGCCGCGGCCGACAAGCTCGAACAACTCGATCTGGGGAAAGAGCGGCCGCAGTTCGGAGACCGGCGGCGGGACCCACGCCCCGGTTTCCGCGCCACTGACGTTGGTTTCCGTCTCCAGGTTCAGGGCGCCCAGGCAGCGCGGACACAATCCTTCCGGCGCGTCGGCCGGCAGTGCGGCGCCGCATCTCGGGCATTTGTCTTTCTCGTTCATCATCCCCTGGTTAAGCATCGGCCGGAGTTTGTTACACTGTGGGAAGCGGGACCGGCCACACAATCCGAGCCCTCACCCCGGCCCTTTCCCCATCCGATGGGGAGAGGGAGACGACCACTGACCGTCCCAATGTGTCATACGCCTTGCACCCCTCAGTACACGCATTGCCGCGCATCAGGCCTCCCCCAGCAACCCGGCCAGGTATCGCAACTCATCCTCCACGTCCTCGGGCGCGGAGACGGTCTCGGCCACCGTAGCGCGGAACAGGTTGCGAAACCGTTTCCGCAACCGGTGTACCGCCACCCGCGCCGCCCCCTCGTTCAGGCCCAGGGCCGCGGCCAGGTTGCGATAGGCAATGCCGCCCCGCTCGGCGGTGAGAGCGCCTTTGAGCCGGTCGAACTCGGCCGTTTTGCCCGCGACTGTGTATTCCGCTCGCAACCGCGCGAGCGCGACTTCGAGCAGCGCCCTGGCCCAACGCCGCTCGTAGAGGCGGTCGGGCGGCAGCGCGTCACTTCGCTCCGCCTGGTAGCGTTGCTCGGCCATCGTGGCATCGAGCGGGACGGGTGCGCGCCCGCCGCCGCGTTTGAGCCGCCGCGCGCGGTCCCATTCATTGGCCAGGAACCGCTTGAGGGCGACCCGCAGGAAGGTGCGGAAGCGGCCTTTCTCGCGGTCCGCCGCCCGGAGATATTCCTTCTGGAGCAGCCGCGCGAAGAATTCCTGGGTCAAGTCCTCGGCGTCGCTCGGAGAGTGCCCCTGCCGCCGCACAAAGGCATAGAGCGGATACCAGTAGGCCTGGCAAAGGGCCTCCAGGGCCGCCGCCGAGGCTGGCGACGACTTGTCTTTGGCCGCCAGCACCACCGACCAATGTGTCGTGAGGAACATCGATGGGGCCGCGCCTGTCTGAGCGGAATCCGGCACGTGATTTCCATAGCCAGGTTAAGCGTTATGGGCGTTTTGTTACAGAAAAAGCTGCTGGACTTGCCGCATTGCAGCGAACTCCGCCTGACGCAACGGGGCTGGTTTCGCCGCGACCAGGAGCCTCCGCTGGCGCAACCGCCCGCATCGCGAGACTCGGTGAAGGCTAAGTACGCCACTTCATAAATTCGGTCACGTATTTTCTCAGGCGGCTTGAGGCAGCGCGGTGGCTTGTTCGGGAGCTAATTTGAGGAGGAGTTGGTCCAGGTCTCGACGGGTGAATTTCCACTGGAACGGTCGAGCGAGCGTCTCGAAATGGCGCTCAAACTGCCAAAGCGCATGCGCCATCTCGTCCAGGGAGCCGAAGTCGTTTGGCGTCAGGACTTTGCGCTCGATAATGGAAAAGTAGACCTCGATCTGGTTCAGCCAACTGGCGTGAACTGGGCCATGGACCAGTTGGAGGCGCGGATAACGCTGCTGCAAGCGCCTCACGCTGGGAAGGCCCCGGTGGGAGGAGCCGTTGTCCACGATCCAAAAGACCCGGCGAGCTTGGGAGTAAGGCGGTTGGGTCATCACGCGGTCGACCAGCCGATCAAAAGGCGCGATTCCGCTGTGGAGTTCGCAACAGCCAAAGACTTTGGCGTGATGCACATCCAGGGCCGCCAGGTAAGTGCGGGCTCCCCTGCGTGCGTACTCATGCTCCACCTTCATCGGTTGGCCAGGCCGTGGCGGTCGAGTCGGGTGAATACGGTCCCGGGCTTGAATGCTGGTCTTTTCATCGGCCGAGAGCACGAACTCGTCCTCGTGCAAAGGGTGCCCGTCCCATACCCGCTCGTAGAGGTCGAGCAGGCGCCCGGCTTTGAGGGCGAAGGCCGGGTCGCGCGGGAAGATCCAACAGCGGTGAAACCAAGGCCGGATGGCGTCCTGGTGCAACCAACGCCAGAGCGTGGTGTCGCTGATGTGGGCGACCAGCCCGGACTGGCAAACCTCTTCGGTTAGTTCGGCGAGGCTCCAACGCGACAAGGGTAGGCCTCGCTGACGAGGTAGTTCGCAAGCCAGAGCCTTAACCTGCACGACCAGTTCTGGGGGGAAAAACCCGGGGCCGACCCGGGCGGGGGAGTTCCTCCAGCCCGCGCAAGCGCTCATGGAAGAAGCGCTTACGCCAGTCACTGACGACTTCTCGGCGGGTATCCAGGCGAGCAGCAATATCGTCGTTGGCCAGACCCTCAGCCGCCATAAGGATCATTTTAGCCCGGAGGACCTCGAAATACGGTAACGTATATTTCGCCGCTCTTCGTTCCAGTTCGCGCAGTTCACCCGGGGTCAGCGTGATAGAGAATGGGCTTTTTCTAGGCATAGAATAGTACCGTTCAATGCGGCGCTATTCTATGTGAAACCGGGAAAGTCAGCAACAAAATACGTTAGTGTATTTATGAAAACGGGTACTAAGCTGACCAGTCCTCCAGCCTGAGCCCCGCGACAGGGCCGAAATCCGCCCGGTTTCGTGACACTCCAGAGCCCACATCGCTAGGGTCCCGTCTCGGCCATATCCGCCTCACGACGCCCCTCTTCAAGCTCCTTCAAGAAGGCCTCCCAATCCGGGTTCTGGCGCCAAATTCCGGCGTAGGCCTTCCACGGGCTGTCAGGGGTTCGGACTTCTCCCCTCTTGGAGGGGGCCGCCCTTTGACCACGCTTGGCCACTCCACTTCTCATTGTCCGGTGCATGCGCCAAGCCTACCGTCTGACAGGGATTGCGCAAGAGTAAACGCTTCCCAATAGGGCTTTCGCTGGGGTAAAGACCCTATTTCTTGGGATCTGGCCCTCCGGGTAACTTGTTGGCGTGAGTTGCGCAGTGCCAGCCAGACAAGCTAAGCCGTGTCGAGTGGTCCGGTCCGGGACGGGCGCAACGATTTCTGATTTTTCCCTTCTGAGTTTTCCCATTAGCCGCTTATCGATCGCGCGTTTTCAGCCTTTCCGATGTTCCACTGTCTCCCAGAACACAGAAACGCAACACGACAACCGATGAGGTGGCTAAATGAGAACCGTTCTGCTTTGGGCGGTCCTGCTCCTGGTGAGTGCGGGCCGGGTCGCGGCAGGTGCGAGGCCTAAGCAGGGGCTGGCTTCATGGTATGGGGAGGATCATCGGGGCAGGCTGATGGCCAATGGAAAGAAATTCGATCCGGACAAGCTCACGGCGGCCTCCTGGTTTTACCCACTGGGCGCCAAAGTCCGTGTGAGCGTCAAATCGGCTTCGGGGCACCGCCGGAGTGTCCTGGTAACCATCACGGATCGCGGCCCGGCGGCGGAACTGGTCCGGGACGGCCGCATCATTGACCTGGGACGCGCCGCGTTCGAGAAGATCGCTCAAACCGATCTTGGCCTGGTGGCGGTGACGGTGACCCGGGTGCCGTAGGGAGAGACATTTAAGCCAGGTGGAGGGTCCCCTGCGGGTCCTCGGTCTCTTCAGCGTCCTGGCTGCCACTGTATTCGTTGAGCTTGTTGCGGAGGGTGCGGACGCTAATGCCGAGGAGTCGCGCGGCCTGGGTACGGTTGTTTTTGGAATGTTCGAGGGCGGCGAAGATGTGGCGCTTTTCCAGTTCGTGCAGCGGGGGGAAGACGTCGGGTGATTGGGCCGGGGCGGCCGGGGCCGGCGCAGGGGGAGGCGGGGCGGGGCTGGCGCAGGCCGGGGCCGGGGTTTGAGATGGAGCCGGGGCGGGCTCCGGGGCCGGAGGCTGGGCCGTGAGGACGCTCAGAGCGAGGTGGGCCGGCTCGATCACGCGGGAGTCGCCGGTGAGGATGACGGCGCGCTCGATGACGTTCTGGAGTTCGCGCACGTTTCCCGGCCAGGGGTGGCCGGTGAGGATGCCGAGGCAGGAGTCGGAGAGGCGCTGGGCGGAGCAGCCGTGCTTGCGGGCGAACCAGCGCAGGAAATGGTCGGCCAGGAAGAGGATGTCCTCGCGCCGGTCACGCAAAGGGGGGACATGGATGGGGACGACGTTGATGCGGAAGAAGAGGTCCTCGCGGAACTCTTTGCGCTGGACGGCCTGTTCGAGCCGGCGGTTGGTGGTGGCGATGACGCGGACATCGACCTTGATGGTGCGGGAGCCGCCGACACGCTCGAATTCGCGTTCCTGGAGGACGCGCAGGAGCTTGGCCTGGAGGCTGGGGGAAATCTCGCTGATCTCGTCCAGGAGAATGGTGCCGTTGTGGGCCAGCTCGAAGCGGCCCTCGCGCTTGTTGAGCGCGCCGGTGAAGGCCCCTTTCTCGTGTCCGAAGAACTCGCTCTCGATGAGGTTGTCCGGGATGGCGGGGCAATTGACCTTGATAAGCGGGGCGGAGGCGCGGGGGCTTTCCTTGTGCAGGGCGCGGGCGACCAGTTCTTTGCCGGTGCCGCTCTCGCCCTGGATGAGGACGGTGGCCTGGGTGCGGGCGATTTGCCGGATCAAGAGGCGCAATTGCTCGATGGCGGGGCTGTTGCCGAGCAACTCCCAGCCGGTCTCGGTCTCCTTGCTCAGAAACTGGTTGACGCGAACGATTCGTGAAAAGTCATCCGCCTTCTTGAGGAGGATGTCGATCTGATCCTCGCCGAAGGGCTTGGTGAGGTAATCAAAAGCGCCGTTGCGCATGCAATCCACGGCCGAGGCGATCGAGCCCGCGCCGGTGATCACGACGACCAGCGGCCGCTGGGGGCGCTGGTAAAGTTCCTTGAGCAGGTCGGTGCCCTTGCCATCGGGCAGGCCGACATCCAAAAAGACCAGGTCGAAGGTATCTTTGGCCAGGCCTTCCCTGGCGCCGGCCAGATTGGCAACGGCCAACACATCGCAGCGCCGTTGCCGCAACTGGGCCTCGAGGTTGCGACGCTCGATCAGTTCGTCCTCGACCACGATCACTTTCTCGATGGACATAATGGGACGCTTAAGTCCGGGTGTGGCGCTGGTAGAGAGCGGCCACGTAATGAGGGCGGCTTTGGGCAGCCGGCGGCAGGCACCGGGCTGGGAGCAGGCCCCGTCGCAGGAGTTGCTGTTCGTTTTCCCGGTCGAGCACCAGTACGCGCATAACTGTGTCCAGAGCCGTCTGGAGGAGCCGGGCCAGCCGAGGGTCAGCCTTGGCTGTTTGGACGCCGGAACTGCTCCACAGAGCACGTTTCTGAACAAGGCACTTTAAAGCGCATTCGAGCCGGCTTAGCAAGGCTTTTCTTTCGACCTGGATGGCCAGCGCCGGGTACGGGGCGGAGTTTTTCAAGGCCTCGGCCTGTTTGTGGGCCAGTTCGAGCAGGGCGTTGCAGACCCCCAGGTGCTCCCGCAAGGCGTCAGTCATTTGGTCGAGGCAGGGCGCCAGGGCAGGGCTACGGGTGGCTGGCTGTGGTTGGGGGGAGGTGGTCGGTTGCATTGGTCTTGGGGGAGCCGGAGAGCGTATGGCGCAACTCCAGGCTCGTCGCTTCGGCGTTGGTGTGCCAGGTCAGGAAGTCGTTGCGCCACTTGGCCATCTCGATGACGGTCTTGAGGCTGGCGGGGGCGTTTGGGGGCAGCTCCTTTTCGCGGCTCAGGACCCTTTGGAGATACTCGATGGCCTTGGGCGGCTGGCGGAGGCGCTCGAAGACCAGGGCGATTTGGTACCAAACGGGCAGTTGCCATTCCGGGGTGGTGTCCAGGGCGGCCAGGCAAAGGTAGATGTCCAGGGCCTTGGCGCAGTCGCCGTCGAGGTAGAAGGAGTTGGCCAGTTGGTTTCCGGCGCGGCGTTGCCAGTAGGCGAGGGTCTCCGGGTCGGGAGCGGCGTTGGTGTGTTGTTCCTCGAGCAGGCTCAGCACCTGGCGCAGGGCCTCGCCGTCGTGGCGGGCCTCCTTGAGAGAGGCGGCGCACACGAACTGCACCTCGGGCCGCTCGGGGGCAACGGGGAATCGTCGAAGGAACTCTTGCGCTTGCTGGGCCGCCTGGCCCGAACGGCCCAGTGCCGCCAGGCAATGAATATACTGGTAGTGAGTCAAACTGCGGTTGACCGGCGGGGAGTCCGACCTGAGCAACCGGTCGAATGAGCCCGCCGCATCCTCATAGTCGCCCAGTTCGTAGTGTGTCTCGGCAATCTCGTATTGGGCCAGTTCGACCAGTTGCTTGTAGTAGTCCAGGCGCTCGGGCTTGAGCATCAGGGCAGTGGTCATGACGGAGTAGAACTTCCCGACGGCCAGGGCGGGCAGGCCCATCTTGCGATAGACCAGGCCCTGGCGCAGGAGCAACTCCGGCACGCCCGGGTCGCGCGGCCAGTGGACCAGGCACTGGGCATAGACTTGGAGCGCCCGAGGCAGGTTGTTCTCCTCCAGGGCGATCTGGGCCAACTCGAGCATGGCCGCCCGTTGCACCTTGGCGGGCGCCTGGCTTTGGACCAGTTCGACACAAATCGCCGCCGCCTCGGTGGATTGGCGGATCAGGCGCAGGTGACGAGCCATCTCGAGCCGGCCCTGAAAAGTGGATGGCGGGTCACTCCGGGGCGGCGTGTTGCTGGCGGTGAAGAAGCTCCAAGCCGCGGCAACGGTGTCATTGGTCCCGCCCGTGGCCGCTGCCTTCAAGGTGTTTGTGAGGCTGTACCTGGGCGGGATTGGCGAGGAGGCCGGGGCCGAGGGCGGCGGGGGGTCCGAGCGCCCGGCGGCGGCCTGGGCAACACAAAAGAGGGCCATCGCACAGGGAAAAAACAGAAGGAAACCAAGGAAACGAAGAGGGGAGCTGATGCGCCCGCAGCGATCGGGGCGGGGCCGGTCCACACCCGGCATTCTCAGGCAGTTTTTGTGACAAACGCCCGGTTTCACTTTATTTCCTCGGCTCTCGTAGGTTGACCGTTCAGGGTTCAGGGTTCAAGGTTCACGTTTCACGTTTCACGTTTCACGTTTCACGTTTTCCCATGTCATCGGCTCTCGTAGGTGGCCCGGCTGGAAGGGCGAGGGGCCACTGGGGGGACGAACGGCGGGTAAGACAACCCTGCCCTGGGCGGGCCATTGGTCGAGACCGGCGCCAGGTACTCGAGCAGGAGCTGGGGGTCGATGGCAGGGGTAACCTCCGGGTTTCGGTCCTCCGGCAGAGGCAGGGGCAAGGCCGGGTCGAGGGTTGGCGAAGAGGAGATGACCGTCGCGGCCGGGCGAGTGGAGACGCGATTGGTGGCGGTCGCCGTGGCAGCCGGGGGCGGAGTTGAGTTGGTGAGGGAGGCGGGCGGGCCGGGGTTGGGATTGGCCGGCGGCAGCGGGGGCAGAGTGGCCCGGACGAGGGGGTGGGGGGCCTGAAAACGCAGTGGAGCCGGGCCGGTGACAAGCAGGTAGGGCCGGGACCCGGCAATGGGTCCCGAAGCTCGCGCAGCCAAGACCGCCGAGGCGCCCAGCCCGCAGGCACAGAGCGCCAGGCCGGTCTGCTTAAGCCATGGAAACTGCTTTGCCATTGTGTGCCGCCGAGGCCTCCTGGAACGAGTTGGTAAACTGCCAGTCTTTGGTTTCTTCGTAATTCTTGCAGTAACTGCAAACGGTCTCCGAGGCGATTATGACGCAGCGCATCCCCGCTTCGCCGCACAGTTGGGTGACCTGGAGGCCGAGCTTGATCAGAGTGACATTGGCCGCTTTGACCTGGCTCATCTCCAGCAGCAGCCGGGCCAGCCCGGCGTCCACCGCCTCGCAGACCTCCTCGCGGAGGTGAATGCCGATGTCGTTGGCGTCCAGGTCGTGGAAATTCGGGGGCAAGGTCAGGACCAGGAGGTTGTCACGGCGTTGGAAGTACTTGTGGGAGGTGTCGAGGCCGAGCGCGCGGGTGATCTTGAACTGCAGGTCGTCAGCGCCGATGGGCTTGGTGACCAGCCCGTTGAAGCCGAGCTGCTGGGAGCGGGCGTGCAGCTCGGTGGCCGTCTTGATGCTCAGGGCCAGGACCGGCACCCCCTCGGTGAGTTTGCTCTCCCGAAGCATCTCGAAGAGGCTGAACGCGGCCCCTCCAGGCAGGGAGAGGCTCACCAGGAGGATATCGGGCAGGGTGGCGCAGCAAAACTGCAAGGCCTGTCCCGGGTGGCCGACGGCCGAGACCTTCCAGGGGGTTGCCGCCAGGCAGTCCCGGATTTGCTCGCCGATGGCCGGTTTGTCATCCACTACGAGGATCTGCAAGGGGGCCTCGATGTCCTTGGCTCGAGCGGCGGCGTCGTTCTTGGCCTTCAAATCGATGATCCGCCCCACCCGCTCGACGATGAGTTCCTCTTCGAAGGGCTTGATGAGGTAATCGCGCACGCCCAGCTTGGCGATGCGCAGCACATTCTCCCGCCCGGACTCGGCGGTGAGCATCACCACTGGGATCGAGCGCAGGTCCGGATCGCTCTTGAGCCGGGTCAGCATCTCGACTCCATCCATGATCGGCATAGTCAGGTCGAGCACGATGACGTCCGGCCGCTCGCGCTGGGCCACCGTCAACCCCTCGACCCCGTCGGCGGCCTCCAGCACCTCGCAGGCAAAGTCCCTGAACGCCCGGGCCACTGTCATCCGGCTCGTCTTGCTATCGTCCACAGTGAGGATCTTCGGGCCCATAATCTGGTCCGGTTCGTTCGCTTTCATCGGCCGTCACCGGCCTTAATCAGACGCTGCTGTGCCCATACACCACCCCGCTTATCCGCCCGGCAAACCCTGCGGCCCCGGCCACGTGCGGCTCGCCATTCCTGGCGGCGGCCTCGACCGGCACACGGGCCATCTGCACCTGGAGCATCGTGCTGAACAGTTCGGTCACCGCTGCCGTCAGCAGTTCGTCCAAGTCTTCGATCATGTCCCCGGTTACATCGGCAGTTTGCCTTGCGACTTGAGGGGAAACCAGCGGCCCGGGTTGCGGGCCTTTGTCGCAGCCTTTGTCGAGACCTTTGTCGGATTGGCCCTTTTTCGACAAAGGCCCCGACAAAGGCTGCGACAAAGGTCCGGACTCAGAGCTTTTGGGGTTGCTCTAATTACGCGCGTGCAGCCCCTTTCTGGAATTTCCCATTCAACTTCTTCCCGCAATGGCCGATAAGCAGACAGTACCGATTATGGACACTCTCGTCACGCCGCCGCAGTCGCCACCGCAGTTGCCTCGACTGGACCCTGGCCAGGTCGAACGCCGGCTGGGGACCTGTCCGCGTCTGCCGTCGCTGGCGTGCATCAACAACGTCCTGCGCGAGTTGCTCGATGCCGAGCAATGTTACACCTCGCAGGTGGCCGATGTCATCCGGCGCGACCCGAGCATGACGACCCGGCTGCTGCGCTTGGTCAACTCGGTCTATTACGGGCTCTCGACGCCGGTGAGCAGCATCGAGGAGGCGGTGTTTTATCTGGGGGTGCGCCAGATCCGCCGGCTGGCGGTGGTGACCCCCATCATCGAGGACCTCCAGCGCATGGCCGGCCGGATTCGGTTTCCCTGGAGGGAGTTTTGGCGCCACTGCATTGCCACGGCCATAATGACCCGCGAAACCCTCGGCGACATCCAGCCCAGCTCCGATGAGGCCGATTACGTGGCCGGCCTCCTGCACGATGTCGGCAAGATCGTCATGGTCGCCGCCTTTCCCGAGTATTTCGAGCAGATCCAGGCGCGGATGCACGAGGAGAAGGCAGACCTGCTCAAGGTCGAAACCCAGGTGCTCGGCTTCGACCATTGCGAGCTGGGCGCGCGTTACCTGAGCGCCCATAAACTGCCCTCCGTCACGATTCAGTCCGTCCGCTTCCATCATCACCCCAGCCGGGCCGAGAGCGATCTTCGAATCGTTGCCGCCGTCCAGGTCGCCGACCTCTTCGTCCGCCACGCCCGGATCGGCAACAGCGGCAACCCCGGCGAGATCTCTGCCGAGGTCTGGATGGCCGCCGAGGGGTGGGATTTGCTCTTTCCCGGCGACGCTAGCGAACGGTCGCTCGGCCGCGCGAACATGGAGCGCAGCCTCGATCGGCTCTCGACCATCCTCGAAGGACTGGTTTAAGCCCTTCGGGCTATGAAGGTATAGGCCAGGGGATTGTGGGTCTG
The DNA here is from genome assembly GCA_963749495.1 of uncultured bacterium. Taxonomy (GTDB): domain Bacteria; phylum Verrucomicrobiota; class Verrucomicrobiia; order Limisphaerales; family UBA8199; genus CAVQND01. The sequence continues at coordinate 658,780 of CAVVMW010000001.1, read as the reverse complement.
GTCGCAGCCGGTATGGGAGCGGAGGAAGGCGCCGATGTGCAAGGCGCGCGCGTCGAAGCCGCAGGCGGCGAACAACTCCTTCATGCGCGCCATGCTGAGGGTGTTCCAATAGTAGTCCCGCAGGGGCCGCACCTGGTGGGCGGGGATCTCGTCCATGTGGAAGAAGCCCACGCAGAGGCCGCGGCGGGTGACGCGGCAGACCTCCTTGACGGCGGCCTGGATCCCGGCGGGCGAGAGGTGCTCGAAAAGGTCGTGAACGAAGCAGAAGTCGAACCGTTTGTCCGGCGCGGCGATCTCGAACACGTTGCCAATCCCGAAACGAACGCCGGGAAACAGGGCGCGGGCATTCTCGACGCTCGTCGCACAAAGGTCGAACCCGTGGTACTCGATCCGTTGCGCGATGCCGTAGGCCTCCAGGAACCGGTAATCGTTGGCCGAGCCGCAGGCCGGCTCCAGGACGGAGACCGCGGGGCCGCTGGGATGTTCCACCGCCGACCCGGCTGGGGACGCTGCCTCGCCCGAGGAGGGGCGCACTCCGGCCCCGCCCCGCCCGGCCAGGACGTTGCGCCAGAGATCGCGGAATGTGTCCAGGGAGGGTTGGTGAGGCTGAGCCTGCGGGCTGCCAATGCGGGCGCCGGAGAGAAATGCCTCGATGTAATTGGGCACAGTCACGCCCGAGGCGTGCACCGGCAGCCGGGCGAAGGTCCTGCCCACGAACGCCGGGATCTCGATGCCCTCGGCATTGTCTCCCCCGCGCCTCAGGGCGTGGAGGACTTCGAGCAACTCCTGGTTGTCTGCGGCCCGGCCGGCCAGTTGGACCAGCCAGTTCAGGGCGGCGGCGAAGCGGTATTCCTCTTCCATGAGCGGGGCGCAGTCTCCGGGCGCCAGGACGCGCAGGAGAAAATGGCGGGAGAGGATGCTCTGGAGATTGATGCGCGGGTCTTCCACGCCGGCCACGAGGTAATCGCGCAACCGGGCCGCGTCGTGCTGGAGCCAGGATTGGGCCAGCCTTTTAGATTCCAGTTCGAGCGCGGGGTCCATGCTTGGGCTGGCAACTGCCTTCCCGGTCAACTCCCGTTCAATGGCAGCAGGGCCAAGCCGCCGCAATCGGCGCAGGCCCCCGGCCCGGCGGTGAACTGGGCCAGGCAGTGCGGGCAATACCAGCGGCACGTCTCATCGGCGGGGGCAGGCGGCGCAGCCAACGTCTCGGGAGCCAGAGCGCTCTGCCGGAGCAGCTTCTCGATCCCGCTCTTGAGGGCGCCGCGAAAGTACATCTCGACCTCGGCCGCGCGCGGCTCGCCGGCGGGACAGACCGGCAGCGCGGGATGACAGACCTCCCGCCACGCGGCCCGGGCAAAGTCGCCAAATTCCGGCTCGGGACAGAACACCCTGGCGATGGCCAGCGGATGGAACCGTTCCAGAAGCGGACGCGAGAGGAGGTCCAGGGCGCGCATGGTCGTGGCAGGCGCCAGCAGGACGAGCAGGAACTGGGTGAAGCGTTCGTCTTCGGCCTCCGGGTAGAGCGCCCTGTGGGCTCGGCGAAACCCGGTGGCGATGGTGATGGTGAATCCGAGCAACCCGAGCAGCAACCCGAGCCAGCACCGCCGGAACCCGAACTGCCATATCAAGAGAGGCGCGGCCCCAAACACATAGCCGACCAGCAGGTTGGCCGGCAGCCGCAGGCCGGAGGCCTGTTGCTGAAACTCCGCCCATCTGCCCTCGACGGCCTTGGTGTCGAGGCCCTCCCGGATGAGTTGCTCGATGGCGGCGGCGCGTTTGGCGGCCGGCAACCGGCTCAATTCCTCCAACTGCCCTGCCAGGCGCGCGGCACAGAGCGTCGAGGACGCCGCCAGCAAGCGCCGGCCATTCACGCGCACCTGCTTGCCGCGCGCCTTGACGCTGCGGACCTCCTCCCATCCCACCAATTCCCCCGTCTGCGCCGGGCGCATGCCCGGATTGACACTCGGGGCCACGAAGGCCAGGAGCGCCTGGGGCGAGAGTGAAAGCGGGTATTGATTGCCCGTGAGCAGCGTGCCCAGCGGCGGCAACGGCGGGGCTAGCAGCAGGCCGCCCCGCTGGTTGCCCAGAATCGCGCCCGGATGCGCCAGCCGCCAGTGCCGCCCAAGCCAGGTCATAAAAAGCACCGAGCCCCCGGGGCACCCAGCAGACGCATTCCCACGCGTAGAGGACCGCCAGCACTACAAAGAGCAACTCCACGTCGTTCATCCTGGAGCCGGCGCAAAACCACAACTTTGTCGCAGCCTTTGTCGCAACCTTTGTCCAATCGGCCATTTTCTCGACAAAGTTGGCGACAAAGGTTGCGACAAAGGTTGCGACAAAGGCATGACCGCTAAATTGAGGGTCTCCTGGAGGCGCGTCTGGAGAACAGCTTCCTGAAAAAGGCCGCCACGGCCGCGAAGGCGACGATAATGAGCTTCCAGGCCTTCTTGAAGAGCACCGCTGCCCAGGCAAACAGGCCCAATTTCGCCGCGCCCACCGCCGCGCCGCCCACCACCAGCGCGCCCAGCCCGTACTTGGCCACTTTGTCCCCGGGGCGGTACTCGGCGTAAGTCTGGCCAGATTGGAAGGAAAAGCCGCTGAGCAGGCTGCGGAAGGCGGGCAAGGTCTGGGAGAGGTTCTCCGGGTCGACCGCCAGGACGACCTCCATCACCCCTTTGCGCCCGAGCAACCGCGTGTTGTAATTCAGGAAGGGCTCGCCTTGGCTGGTCGCCCGGATCGCCCACTCCAGGTTGTGGGTCGTGGCGTCGTAGCGGGGCGGGACCTCCCAGCCGACCACCTCGATGGGCGGTTTGCCATTGCTCTGCCGCACCTTGTTCGCCTCGGCCGTGCCCTGCTTGATCGCCGCCAGCAGCTTGTCCGCGTCGAGCTCGGCCTTGTCATTGTCCTTCACATAGCCGCTCGGGTCGAAGATGAAAAAGACGCCCCATTTGTTGGTGCTAATCATGAACCCGACTTCGCGCCCGCTCACAGGCTCGCCCTGGGCCTTGAGAAAGGCGCGGGTGCCCTGGCCGTCGAGGAAGGTGAATCCGGCGGGCACGGCTGCCTGGGCGACGGTTCCCAGGGCGGCGTTGGTCGGTCCCTTGACCAAATGGAGACTGCCCGCAGCGTCGGATTTCTGCCCCTGGAGGGGCAAGGCCGCCAGCACCAAGGCGCAAGCGGCGGCGGCAATCCTTTTCAATGGAGAGGGGGACATGGTGGTTTTTCTGATGGAACTCGGTGACCTGGCTTTCCAGGAATGTCTTCAAGGACCGGCTCATGGGCAGCCGGAAGTAGCGCCGGAACCAAACCCCTGTGTCAATCAGCGCCTTCATCACGCAACGGCGCGAAGGCCGGCTCGTCCAGGTTGATCCCCCGCAGCACAGCCCGCGCAAGCGGTTTCCCGGCTACCGGGGGTTTTGCCCGGGCCACGGGTTTCAACCGCACCAGCACGAAGCGGTCACCTCGCTCCACGCAATCGAACACGTCGCCCGGCCGGGCCTGCCCGGGCAAAACGACCCGCCGCTTCTTGTCCGCGATCAAAATCATAGTGGGATTATCCCACAGTCTCCCTGAGACCGTCCAGACAAAACTGCTCCCTCTGCCCGTCCGACAGGGCGAGGGCCCGGGCCAGGGGCAAAGGGCGAACGATCACAGCGGGTTGCCAAAAACTGGTTTCCGCCCGGCAGTTCATATCTCCTCAGACCTCGGGCGGCGGCTGGCCGCGCTGGGCGAACCAGTGGCGGAGGAAAACAAGGTCGCGCAGGTCCTCGACCGTGGGCTCGCGCGGCTCCAGCTCGTTTAAGGCCGGCAGATCATCCGCCATAACCACTGGTTGGCCTCTTCATGCGTGTGAAACCGATGAACACCCCGGGGGACCTTGACCCCGCCAAAGGCCTTGCGCCAGGCCACGGAATCAGCCTTGTTGCTGGTCCGGACCGAAAGGGGGTCGGGAGCCCTGAGTCGCCGCCCGACGACCTTGTCAATCTTCTCTTCCAGGTTAACCAACGGCTGCTTCACCATGGCGTCACACTAATCCAGTTGGATGCGATGCCGCAAACCAAAACTAAAACCCCCGGTAACCCGTCGGCCATGGTCAACCCAGAGCCCCTGGCGGACCCCTCACCCCGGCCCTCTCCCCTTCCGAAGGGGAGAGGGAGAAGCGTGGCCAGTCTCTGGAACTTCCAGACGCCTCCGCTTCCTCAAGCCGCTGCCGAGAACTCTCCCTCTCCCCTCCGAGGGGAGAGGGCCGGGGTGAGGGGTCCGCCCGCGGCACCGCGCCCGCGTCCACTGATGACTTAAAACTCCCGGCTTTGCCCTGGCTGGAGCAGGACGAGCTGTTTGCCGGCGGCCTGGAACTTGGCGGCGGCGGACTGGGGGTCGATGCGGATGGGGGGGAAGGTGTTGAAATGGAGGCCCAGGACACGGTTGCACTGGACGAATTGGGCGGCCTTGAGGGCATCGTCGATCCCCATCGTGAAGTTGTCGCCGATGGGCAGCACGGCGAAACTCAATTGGCACGATTCGCCGATCAGCTTCATGTCCATCGTCAGCGCGGTGTCGCCGGAGTAATAGAAGTTGCCCTGGGCGCTCTCGACCACAAACCCGCCCGGATTGCCCCCGTAGCTCCCGTCGGGCAGGCTGCTGGAATGAATGGCGTTGACCAGCTTGACACGCCCGAAGTCGAAGTTGTAGCCGCCGCCATGGTTCAAGGGATGGGACTTGTCGAGCCCCTGCTTGCCGAACCAGGTGGTGATTTCGAAATTCGACACGATGGTCGCGCCGGTCCGCCTGGCGATGTCCGCCGCGTCGCCCAAATGGTCGAAGTGCCCGTGCGAGATGAGAATGTAGTCGGCCGGCACCTTGCGCGGGTCAATGGCCTTGGCCAATTCGTTGCCCGTGATGAACGGGTCGAACAACAGGGTCTTTCCCTCAACCTGCGCCGCAAAACACGCGTGTCCGTAATAGGTCACTCTCATATTGGCTGCAGTATCCTTATGCGACAGGCCCGGGTCAATCCGTTTCTCTTAATCGGAAGGGACAAAAGGGACATAAGCGACATAAGCGACATAAGGGACGGGATTGACACGGCTCCGGGCAGCGGGTTAGCTAGTGTGATAGATGAGCGTTCGGCTCGCCAATATCCGGCATGTCGCCCTGGATCTCGATGGCACGATCTATCTCGGCGGCACCTTGTTCAAGACCACGATGCCGTTCCTGGCGTCGCTGGACGACTTGGGCATAGGCCACACGTTCTTGACCAATAACCCCTCCAAGAGCACGGCCGATTACCTGGCGCTCCTGCGCCGGATCGGCATCCCGGCCGACGCCAACCAGCTTTACACCTCGACCCACTCGACCATCGAGCACCTGCGCCTGCACTGGCCACAGGTGCGGCGGCTCTTTGTCCTGGGCACGCCCGGGTTGTGCCAGGACCTGGAGGCCGCCGGGTTCACTCTCCTGCCCGACGACCCGAACGCCAGTCCCGACGCGGTGCTGGTGAGCTTCGATATGACGCTGACCTACGCGCGGCTTTGCCGGGCGGCCTGGTGGATCAAACAGGGCAAACCGTATTTCGCCACCAACCCGGACCGGGTCTGCCCCACTGACCAGCCGACGGTGCTGGTGGATTGCGGCTCAATCACGGCGGCGCTCGAGCACGCCACGGGCTGCCCTCCCAAAAAGGTGCTCGGCAAGCCGGACCCGGCGATGCTCCAGGGGATACTGCGCCGCCATTCGCTGCGCCCCGAGAACCTGGCGATGGTGGGCGACAGGCTTTACACGGACATGGCCATGGCGCGGCGCGCGGGAGCCGTGGGGGTGTTGGTGCTGACCGGCGAGACGACGCCTGCCCAGGCCAGCAACCATGAGCCGCCGCCCGATTTCGTGTTTGCGAGCCTGGCCGAGTTCGGCAGCCGGTTGCGCGCCGCTCAGCGCGGCGCCGGAGGCGAATGACGAATGACGAATGACGAATGACGAATGACGAATGACGAATGACGAATGACGGTTGGCTATTGGCTATTGGCCATTGGCTATTGGCTATTGCCGATTGGCGAATGACGAATGACGAATGACGCAATGAGTGATTCTTCCGAGAAACCTCAGAGTCAGGGCCTCGCGGAGCGGCGGGCTCGCGCGGTCGAGGGATTGACCGGGGCGCCGCTGGACGTGCTGGTGGTGGGCGGGGGCATAGTCGGCTCGGGCATTGCGCGAGACGCGGCGATGCGGGGGCTCAGGACGGGCCTGGTCGAGCAGCACGATTTCGCCTTTGGCACCAGCAGCCGCTCCAGCCGCCTGCTCCATGGCGGGCTGCGTTACCTGGCCCAGGGCCGCATCGGGCTGGTCCGCGAGGCGAGCATCGAGAAGAAAGTCCTCCACCATATCGCGCCGCACCTGGCCGAGCCGCTCGCCTTCATATTCCCGGCCTATCGCGGGGACCCGCACTGGGCGCTCTGGCAACTGAAGATCGGCGTCAAGGTTTATGACCTGCTCTGCGGCGGGCGCAACCTGGGCAAGTCCGCCTGGCTGAGCCCGCGCGATGTCCTCCAGCGGGTGCCGGCGCTCAACCCGGAGCGCCTGGCCGGGGCGGTCCGCTATTACGACGGGTTCACCAACGACGCGCGGCTCACGCTGGATACGCTGCGCTCGGCAAGCCGGAGCGGGGCCCTCATCCTCAACTACTGCCGTTTCAAGCAGGCGGCCAGGGGCCAGACCTGGGAATGCGAGGCCCAGGACCAACTGACGGGCCGCAAGCTCATCCTCCGGACCCGCGCGGTCGTCAACGCCACCGGTCCCTGGGCCGATGGCCTGCCGCACAGCCGGGTCAAGCTCCGCGCCACCAAAGGCATTCACCTGGTGGTCCAGCGCGAGCGCGTGCCGGTGCCCGACAGCGTCGTGATGACCCAAGGCCGGCGCATCCTCTTTGCCATTCCCTGGGGCGAGCGCGCCATCCTGGGCACCACCGACACCGATTACAGCGGCCCCAGCGAGGACGTCCGGGCCGATGACTCGGACATTTCTTATGTGCTCGAAGTGGTCAACCACTTCTTCCCCAAGGCCGGGCTGCGGCAGGCCGACGTGCTCAGTGTCTGGGCCGGCCTCAGGCCGCTCATTGCCGATCCCAAAGGCAAACCTTCGGACATCTCGCGCTCGCACCAAATCGAGAGCCCCGAGCCCGGCTGGTGGGACGTGGCCGGAGGCAAGCTCACCACCTACCGGCTCATGGCGCAACAGGCTGTGGACCGAATCATCCGTTGGCTGGGCAAGTCGTCCAGGACGGCCGGGGGCAATGGCGTCTTCGCAGAGTGCCGGACGGCGCAAGAGCCATTGCTGCCGGCGGCGGAAGTCGCGGGCGTCAGCGGCATCCTGCCGCCCGAGTTGAACCGGCGCGCGGTCGAGCACTACGTGGCCAACGAGTGGTCCGTCCACCTCGATGACGTGATGTTGCGCCGCACGAGCTGGCACTACTATTCCACCGAGGCGCCGCGCCTGGCCGAGCGAGTGGCCGATTGGATGGGCGAACTGCTGGGCTGGTCCCCGCAAACCCGCGCCGCAGAACTCGAACGCTACACCCGCCTCACGGCGGTGGAGAAGGCAGAATCATTGCCGCAGAATCATTCTTAGAAAAGTACTTCTTATGATTCTGCCAACAACGATCCTGTGACCCTCGCCAGGCCACAACCCTTTGAACTCACCGCGGAAAAGGCAAAACCATTGCTGGCAGAATCATTTTTTCAGAAGAGTCTTTCTTATGATTTTGCCGACAATGATTTTGCCCTATGATTCTGCTACAAACTCCATCCGGCGCGGTATTCGCGGCGGATGAACTTCGAGGCATCGTCCAGGTTGGTGACCTTGAGGTTTTCCGGGTCCCAGAACAACCTGCAGATCGTCAGTTCTTCCCGCAGTTGGACGCGCAAGGCCACGTTCCCCAGGAGGACCGACTCCGCCAAGGGGCCTGCAAAATCGAAATTCGAGCCGGCGGCTTTGCCGCCCTTGGCGGCGGCAATCCATTCGCCGTAGTGGTTTCGCGAGCGCGGGATGGTCCGGGGGACATCTCCCGCCTCTTTGGCGCAGGATTCCGGGTAGATCCTGCCGTTGAGAATGAAGCCCTTGTCGCCGACCAGCATGGTGCCGTTGTCGCCCATCTTGGTTCCCTCGGGCAAACTATCGGGGCGGGGCGGGCGCAGTCCGCCATCGTACCAGACCAGTTTGCAGGCGGGCATCTCGATGCCGCCGGCGGCGGCGCCGCTCAGGCCCCGGATGTGGGCGTTATTGGCCTGGGGCGCGGCGGAGCGGGCCGGGAACTGGTAGGTAACCAGCGAGCCGAGGGGAAAGGTCTCCTCGTTCACGCGCGTCGAAGCGGCCTGGACGCTCAGGGGCGCGCCCAGCTTGAGGGCGCGGAAGACCGGGTCCATGTAGTGGCAGCCGATGTCGCCCAGGGCGCCGGTGCCGAAGTCCCACCAACCGCGCCACTTGAAAGGCAGATAGGCCGGGTGATAGGGCCGTTGCGGCGCGGGGCCGAGCCAGAGATCCCAGTCGAGGGACGCGGGGACCGGAGGTGTGTCTTTGGGGCGCGTCACACCCTGAGGCCAGTATTCGTTGAAGAGACCATTGGAGGGCCGGTCGGTCCAGATATGGGCCTCCAGGACTTTCCCGATGGCGCCGGCCCAGACCAACTCGCACAGCCTGCGGGTCTCGTTGGAGGCCTGGCCCTGGTTGCCCATCTGTGTGGCCACCTTCGCCGCGCGCGCGGTCTGCGCCAGTTGCCGCGCCTCCCAGACCGAGTGCGTCAGCGGTTTCTCGCAATAGACGTGTTTGCCGTGCTTCATCGCCGCCATCGAGGCGAAGGCATGATGATGGTCCGGCGTGCCCACCACCACACCGTCAATCTCCTTCACCTCGTCCAGCATCACCCGGTAATCGGTGTATTGCTTTGCCTGGGGATACTGCTTGAACATATGCCCCGCATGGTCCTTGTCCACGTCGCACAGCGCCACGATATTCTCGCTCTTCATCTGGTCGATGTCCGAGCCACCCTGGCCGCCGATGCCGATGCCGGCCACGTTGAGTCTTTCGTTGGCCGAGGTGGCGCCGTTCAGGCCCAGAACCGAGCCGGGCACGATCAGGAAGCTGGTGGTGGTCAAGGCAGCGCCGCGCAGAAACTGCCGGCGGCTGAAGTGGGTCTCGCTCATTTTGGTTTTCATGGATGTGTGTGCGCTGTGGTACTGCAATCCGGCTGCCGTGTCGAGTGAATTCTCGGCTATCGGCTATCGGCTATCGGCTATCGGCTATCGGCTATCGGCTATCGGCTATTGGCTATCGGCTATGGCCCGTGGCCTGTGGCCTGTGGACTACCTCCACCTTCCCCCAATCCAGACATAGCCTCGGCCGCGCAAGCCCCAACGTCCGCCGATCCAAACCGCGCCCGGATAAGGCCGGTGGACGTAGTAACCGCCGATCCAGACCCAGGCGCCGCCGCGCCAGCCCCAATAGCCCGGCACCCAGTAGTAGTCCGGTCCCGGCAAAGTCGGCACCACCTCGACCTGCGGCGCCGGCGGCGGCTGCTCGACCACCACCGGGGCAGGCCCCACGGGCTGCGCCGGCGCCACGGGTTGGGCGGGAGGCGCCGGCTGGGCCGGGAGCGCCGGCTGAGCGACTACCGGCGGCGATGCCGGGGCAGGCGATGGCGCTTCAGCGGCATCGGCCTGCGGACCATAGAGCTTTTGCGTATAGACATAGGGCGGGCCGCCGGCCATGGCGGGAGGGGCCGGGTTGGGCGGAGCGGCACTGGGCGGAGGTGGCGTCGGAGGTTTCGCGGCTGCAGGTTCGCCCTTCGCCTTGAGGGCGGCGTCGTGGGCGAGCATCGCGGCGACGACCGGTGAGGAGACCCCGCCAGCTTTCAATGCAACGACCTCATCGGCGCTCAGGCGATACTGCGCCGGGGAGTTCTTGATGAAGGCGATGACCACGTCATCCCCCAGGCCGGCTTGGGCCAGTTTGACGACTTCGGCCACTCTGGGCGAGAACTTGGCGGGCGCCGGGGAGAGAGGAGCGGCGCTCGGCGCCGAGGCGGCAGGCGCCGCGGGCGCCTCGGCCGGCGGCTTCGAGGAATCAACAGGTGTCTGGGCCGAGGTCGTGAGCAGGGGCAGAATTGCTGCCGTGACCAGGCTGAGCCGTTTAGTCTGAGTCAGAAGATTCATAAAATCAGTTTGTCGATTAGACAATACGCTGCGCCGTTTATTCACCGCAAGCGGGGTCCGAAATGACGAATGACGAATGACGAATGACGAAACGCCAGACCAGGCATGGCCACGCGCAGCCTTTCCGTAAACCGTCGAGAGGAGCGCGAGGTTTTGGACTGCGCCAGTCCTCTGGCGCTTTAGCCAGGGTTCAAAAAGCGCCAGAGGACTGGCGCAGTCCAAAACGCTTCGCGACAGTGTAGGCGCGTCCCGCTGCCCTGGCGGACCCGCAGGCCCCTTCAAGGACGCACCTCACGACCCCGCCTCGATGACGAGGGTCCCTCCATCAAACTCACGCGGCAGGCGGACGGCGCCGGCTTTGTCGGGGCTGATGGCATGGCCGTTGACGACTGCCCTGCGGACGGGGCCGCTGCCATCAATTTGCAGGCGCAAGCGCCCGTGCCGGAACCGCACGTCGGCGGAGACCGGCGGGCTGCCAGGATAGAGCGCGGGGCGCACGATCAGGGCGCGGTCCTCGAACCGCAGGCCCAGGTAATGGCGAACCACAAACAGGGCGATTTCGCCCGAGGTCCACTGGACCAGGCCGCACGAACGGTTGAGCGAGCGGACGGAGGGGATTTCCTCGAACCAGGCCCCGGCGCGTCCGCCCTGGACGGAGTTGAGCCATTCCAGCGAGCGCCGGCTGCGCTCAAAGAGGCCAGCCTCGTGCTGGGCGCGCAAGATGAAACAGGTGGCAAACGGCCAGGGGCCCGGCTGGTCGGGTTGGGCGCTGGTGTGATAGCGGTCGTAGCCGCCGTCCGACCACCGCGTGTTCCAGAGTTGCTCGAGGTCGTCGAGGGTCCGGCGGGCCAACTCGGAGCGGGCCTCGACGATGCCCAAGGCTATCGGCAGCGCCACCGAAGCATCGGGCAGGAGGCGATGATGCGTTTCGGTGTTCAGGGGCACGTCGGGCGCAAAGCCCGCGAAGTTCGTCAGACGGTCGGCGACCTCACCGGTGAGATTGCGCCGTTTGATGAGGCGTCCCTGTGCGACCAGCGCGCGGGTCGGGTGTTTGAGCATGGCCTGTTCAATCCGGTCCGCCTCCTGCCGCCAGCGCGCCGCACGGTCCTCGGCCCCCAGGACGGGCGCCAGTGCGGCTGCCTCGCGCAAGCCGAGGATGACGTAGGTTTGATAGGCCAGCTCATAAGCATCCTCGAAGGCCCGCTCCCAGAACTCGCGCCGGTTGTGTACCATGCCGGTCTGGTCGCGGAACTGCGGGGCCAGGGGGCGCTCGACCAGGGCCAGAAGCAGCTCGCGGTGCGCGCGAACCAACTCCTCATCCCCGGTCCAATCGCAATAATCACGCAGGCAATGGAGCAATTCGCCCATTTGGTCGAACTGCTCGTGATCCGGCGCATCGAAGCCGCCGGCGATCATCGTGGCCCCTTCCCGGTTAATCATCCGCGTCAGCACGCGGACCAGCGCCGCGCGCGCCAGCTCGAAATGGCCCGCCTGCAGGGCGCCCAGCGCCGTGTTCGACGTGTCCCGCACCCATTGCGCGCCGTACTCGAAAATGCCGGCGTCCATCGTCCCGTCTGCGGCAATCATCCCCGGCAGGCCGAACCGCGCCTTGTCGAACAACTCCTGGACGACGCGGTCCCGGGTGGTGATAGCGGAGGCGGCGGCCCAACTTGCGCGTGTCGGACCCAGTTCATTCGTGGCAGCAGTGGCAACCGTGTTGCGGGCGAACTCGACCAGGCTCGAATGGCCGCCGGAGGGGACTTGAACGAAAAGCAACGTATCCACTCGCGCCTCGGCCCCCGGCGCAACCGTCAGGGGACCGATTTCGAAGGTGCCCTTTTCTTCGGAGACCTGGACCGTGGCCCCGCCCAGCAGGGCCAAGGCGCAACGGGCGCCGCGCCCGTCCTGGACCAGGACCGCGCCATCGCGCAGGCGCTCCCCGGCCGGCAATGCCAGGCGCAACTTGAGGCTCTCCTCGCCCAGCAAGTGGGCGCCTGCCAGGCCCACCGCGCGCCGGAACACCCCGTTGGTCCCGAGGGCGCTTATCCGCTCGGTCACTCGCACGCCCCCCGCCCACCAGACCGCCTCGACGGCCGGGACACCCTCCTCGAGCACCCAGCGCGTCTCGGTGCGATGACCCAGCGCGGTGAATGGGAACCCGCCCAGCTCCACGACCAGCGCGCTCGAACCGAAACCCTCGCCGGGCACGAAGTTGAAGGCCCCTTCCTTGGCGGCGCTTTGCCGCGCGTTCTCCGCGTCGAACAGCAGGTACGTCAGCGCCGGCCCCAGGTCCGCCCGGTCCGCCTGCACGATCATTTGCGCCCGCCCGCTGCGCAGCACGAAATACTCACGCCCGAGAAAAAACGCCAGCTTGTTCAGGTCGAGCGTCGTAGTGGGCAGAGGCGCCTCGCCCGCCCCCGCGCAAAGCGCGGCCAGCACCACGCAGGCGGCCAAAACAGGAAACGATCGCATGGAGCGAGATAGCCAGAAAAAGAAGCAAGAGGCTACAAGATTTTCAGATCGTCACGCCGCGGGGCGCATCTGGCGGGTACGACCATGCGAGAAAGAACCGCGGGGCCAGGCCCAGTAGCCCGAAGGGCTTGTAATCATTCAGCCCAGGGTTGCGCGGAGCGCGCTACCCTGGGTGTCATGCCACCAACCGCTGAAACCCTGAAGGGGTTTCAGCAGCGATGCAACCCCTTCGGGGTAGTTGGTAACGGGCGGCGTGACCCAGGGTAGCGCGTGCCGCGCAACCCTGGGCTGAGTGATTCCGATCCCTTCGGGATACGTTCGGCACTCAGGCGTCGGCCTTGCCGGGCGCGTTGTGGCGTCGGATCAATTCGTTGACGGCCTGCTTCAGCGGTGGCAAGTCCTTTTCCACCGCGACCCAGACGATCTCGGTGTCGATGCCAAAGTAGTGATGGACAAGCACGTTCCTCATCCCGTTAATCTTCTCCCACGGGACCTGAGGCTGTTGGGCTTTGCACTCCTGGGTCAGCCCTCGAGCCGCCTCGCCGATGATTTGGAGATGGCGGAGGACCCAGGTCTGCACCAGTTCGTCGGAATCGAACTGCCTCCGGCCGCTGGCCGTGTATCGCTGGATCCGCTCGATCGCGTCCCGGATGTCCAGCAGTCGTTGGCAGTCGTCTCTCATACGGCAACCGCTTCCGCCAGGACGCGCGCGCGGATTCGCTCCCGCAGTCCCTTCGGGGTGACAACGTCAACTCTACAACCGAGCACACGCTCCAATTCGACCTGCAGCCCGCCCAGATCCAGGAGGCTGCGGCCGGGCTCCAACTCCACGAGAAAGTCCACGTCACTACCCTCCACATCGTCGCCCCGTGCTGCCGAGCCAAAAAGCTTCAGTGACACGGCACCGTGCTTGTGGGCGGCGCTCAGGACCTGGTTCCGCCTCGCCTGGACTAACTGTCGCTTGGTCACGATGGGAAATATGGCTGATTCGCCTCCAAATGAAAGCCTGATCCTTGCCCGATTTGGCTTGCGTTCACGAGAGCCTTGTGACCTAGTTGGATCGAGCATCGATGCTCAAGAAAGGCCGGGCTGCCGCGGAATACAGGGTTGACTGATGGACCAGGATGAACATCGCCGATTTGCCTATTGAGATTGACTTCGCGAAGATCGCGGCCTTCTGCCGGGAGCGTGGCATTCGCAAGCTGAGCCTGTTCGGATCGGTGGTGCGGCACGATTTCGATCCGCAACGCAGTGATGTGGATGTCTTGGTCGAGTTTCTGCCTGAGGCCCACCCGGGGCTGGCGTATTTCGGCTATGGAGAGGAGTTGGCCAAAATCGTGGGACGCAAGGTGGATCTGTGCTCGAACCTTGACAGGCACGTCCGTGACCGGGTGCTCCGCGAGGCCGTCACGATCTATGAGCAATCATGACCCTCAGGTGACGCTGCGCCAGATGCAAGACTACGGCGCACAGGCGACTCAACTCTGCTCAGGCAGGAAGATGGAGGACCTTGCTGTCGATCGGGGGTTTCGGCTGGCCTTGGAGCGTGCGTTGGAAGTGCTCGGCGAAGCGGCAAATCGCCTGCCTCAGGAGCTGCGTCTTCGCTATCCGCAGGTCGCTTGGGGCCAGATCATCGGCATGCGGAACGTCCTGGTTCATGGCTACGACATTATAAACGACAATACGTTGTGGGACACAGCGCAAAGGGACGTGCCCATCCTGCTGTCGCAAATCGAGCAAATACTGCGGGATTTGGAGGCGGGTTCCGGGATGCCATGAGCCTGAGGGCTGAACGCCCTCAGCAGATGCGCGGCAACTGCTCGCCGGAGGCCATATCGAGGATGCGCTGGGCGCCGATGGCGCTCTTGAGCAGGACCTTGGGGGAACGCTGGTCGGTCACCTTGCCGATGCGGCAGGCGCCGCTGCTGATGGGGCGCTTGCGCAGGATGGCCACCGCCCGGTCCGCGTCGGGCTCGGGCACGAACGCGGCAAAACGGCCCTCGCAAGCCACCTGGAACGCGTCCAGCCCAAGGATCTCGCACGCCCCCCGCACGTCCTCGCGGACGGGGACGAGCTTTTCCTCGATGAGCGGCGTCAGGTTTGCGGCTTGGGCGATCTCGTTGAGGACGCTGGTAAGGCCGCCGCGCGTGAGGTCGCGCAGGCAGTGGACCTCGATGCCCGCGCGCAGCAAGTCGAGCACGTCCTCGGCCAGGGGCGCGGAGTCGCTCTGGATGGCGCTCTCGAATTCGAGTCCCTCGCGCACGGCCATGACAGCCATGCCGTGGCGGCCGAGGTCGCCGTTGACCAGGATGGCGTCGCCGGGCTTGACGCTCTGCGGGGCGATGGTCAGGGGATGTTCGAGCACGCCCACGCCGGCGGTATTGATGAAGAGGTTGTCGCCCTTGCCCTTGTCCACCACCTTGGTGTCGCCGGTGATGATCTGGACGCCGGCGGCCTGGGCGGCCAGTTGCATCGAGGAGACGATCTTCCACAGGGTCTCCATCGGCAGTCCCTCCTCGATGATGAAGGCGGCGCTCAAGTAAAGCGGCCGGGCGCCGGACATGGCCAGGTCGTTGACGGTGCCGTGCACGGCCAGCGAGCCGAGATTGCCGCCGGGGAAGAACAGCGGCCGGACCACGTAAGAGTCCGTGGTGAAGGCCAAGCGCCGGCCGCCGACCTCGAAGACGCTCGAGTCGTGCTGCGGCTCGAGCAGTTCGTTGCGGAAGGCCGGCAGGAACATCCGGCTGATGAGTTGGTGCATCAGTGTGCCCCCGCCGCCATGGGCCAGGAGGACCCGCGGGTAGTTCTCGATGGGGAATGGGCAAAGGGGAGTGAAGTCGCTCATCGCGCGCGTGCCGCCACCTCGCTGGGTTGGCGGCGGTAACGGTAATAGGCGGCGCAGGCGCCCTCGGAAGAGACCATGGTCGCGCCCAGGGGATGTTCCGGGGTGCAACGCGCGCCGAAGGCGGGGCACTCCTGCGGCTTGAGCTTGCCCTGCAGGACCAGCCCGCTCCGGCACTCGGAGGGCTCCTCGACCCGGAGCTGGGCCACGCCGAATTTGCGCTCCGCGTCGTGCTCCCAGTAGGCCTCGCTCAGGCCCAGGCCGCTCCGGGGGATTTCACCGATGCCCCGCCATTTGCGCGGGACGACGCGGAACACCTCGCGGATGAGATGCTGGGCCGGGCGGTTGCCCTCCCTGCGGACGGAGCGGCTGTATTGGTTTTCCACCTCCGCGCGCCCGCTCTCCAATTGCTGCAGGCACATCAGCACCCCTTGCAGGATGTCCAGCGGCTCGAAACCCGTCACCACGATCGGCACGTGGTACTTCGCGGCAATGGGCAAATACTCCTCGTAGCCCATGACGGTACACACGTGTCCGGCCGCCAGAAAACCCTGCACCCGGCAATCGGGCGAACCGAGCAGCGCCTCCATGGCCGGGGGCACCAGCACGTGCGAGGCCAGAAGCGAGAAGTTCTTGAGGCCCTTCTGCGCCGCTTGATAAACGGCCATGGCGGTAGCCGGCGCCGTGGTCTCGAAACCGACTCCGAAAAAGACCACCTCCTTGCCCGGGTTTTGCCCGGCCAGCTTCACCGCGTCCAGCGGCGAATAGACCATCCGCACATCGCCGCCCGCCGCCTTGACCGCCAGGAGGTCCGTGGCGCTTCCCGGCACCCGGAGCATGTCGCCGAACGAGCAAAATATCACCTCCGGTCGCGCGGCAATCTCCAGCGCCTTGTCAATCAACTCGACAGGCGTCACGCACACCGGGCAGCCTGGACCGTGAATGAGCGTCACCTCCCTGGGCAGGAGTTCGTCAATGCCGAACTTGACGATGGCGTGCGTCTGGCCCCCGCAGACCTCCATGATGCTCCAGGGCCGGGTGGTGATGCGGCCAATCTCCCGGCTGTACTGTTGCGCCGCCTCGGCGTCCCTGTATTCGTCCAGATACTTCATCCCGCGTTTGCCCCTTTCGTTGCGCCCGCCGGGCCGCCCGGTTCCTTGGGCGCGCCGGTCTCCAACTCGCTCAGGCCCTCCATCTGCCGCAGATACTCGAAGACTTGGTTGGCCTCCTCCTCATCCAGCCGGCTGATGGCGAAACCGACGTGGACGATGACATAATCGCCGACTTGGGCCTCGGGCACATAAGCCAGACTGGCCTCCTTCTGGATCCCGCCAAAATCGATTTTACCCATGCGCATGAGCGCATCGTCTCCGCTAATACTCGTGATCTTCCCTGGAATTGCCAAACACATTCCCAGAAAGCTACACCGCGCAGCGCAGCGGGGCAACCCCGGAAGGGACGCCCGAGTCCCCGCGCGCGTAGGACAAGAATCTTCAAAAAGGGATTCTGCTGGGGTTTCGTCACAAAGAGTGTTTAGGAATCCAGATACGCGCTGGCACGGACCCGATCGATGCCGCCACCTCAGGCCGCCTCTTCGTTTCCTTCGTTTCCTTCTGTTCTGTTCCTGTGCCCAGCCGACGGGACGCAGCAAAAGAACAGAAGGAAACGAAGGAAACGAAGGATCGAAGGCCCGGATCAGCTCTGTGGCCTGCGATCCGGAGGTCCAAGAAGAATTCTGTTTCACGCCCAGCCCCCGCGCACCGCCGCGACCACTTGGCCCAGCGAGATCCCGCCGTCATTCGGTGGGACTCGCTGGTGCCAATACGGACGGAACCCCTCCGCCTGGAGACGCTGCACCGCGCGCTCGGTCAGGTAGCGATTTTGAAAACAGCCGCCCGAAAGGACGATGCGCTCCCGGCCCATGCGCCGAGCGACTTCGACCATCATCTCGGCAAGCGTATTATGGAACCGGGCGGAGATCAGCCCCGGAGCGACCCCGCGCCGGACCTCGTTGAGGAGCGCCTCGATCAGCGCAGACCAGTCTATGACCAGTGCGGAGTGCGGAGTGCGGAGCGCGGAGTGGAGTCTGTCCGACGCGTCTGACCCGTCGGACGCGTCCGACCGGTCCGACGGAGAGGGGAATGACGAATTGAGCGCCGGGTGTTCCGGGCTTCTTAGCGAAAAGGGATAGCTCTCGCCGGTTTGGGTGCCGTCCAGGGCGAACTCCAGTTCCATGGCGGCCTGGGCCTCGAAACGGACCTCCTGGCGCAGACCGATGAGCGAGGCGACGGCGTTGAAGAGCCGCCCGGCGCTCGAAGTCATCGGTGAATTAAGGCGGCGGGCCAGCATGGTCCGCAGCCCGGCCAACTCGGTGCGGGAAAAGGCGCGCACCGGGGCCAGTTCTCCTCGCGCGAAGGCACTGTCGCCGAACATCTCGAAGAGCACGCCCAGGGCTGTCCGCCGCGGTTCCCTCACGGCCCGGTTGCCGCCGGGCAGCGCAAATGGGCGCAGATGCGCCACCCGCTCCCAGGCCGCTTCCGTGACGATGAAAAACTCCCCGCCCCAGACCGTGCCGTCCAGGCCGTAGCCCGTGCCGTCCCAGGAAACCCCCAGCACCGGCGGCGGCACCTCGTTTTCGGCCATGCACGCAAGGATGTGCGCCAGGTGATGCTGGACGCGCACCAGGCGCAGCCCTGAGGCCGGCGCGGCCCCGGCCAACCGCTCCAGCGCATATTTCGTCGAGAGATAGTCCGGGTGCGCATCGGCCGCCAGCAGGGCAGGCTCGGTCTCGTAGAGCCTCTCGAAATCGCCAATAACCCGCCGGAAGGCCTCATAGGCCAGGTCGGTCTCCAAGTCTCCGATGTGCTGGCTGATGAAGGCCTGCTGCCCGACCCAGAGGGCGACCGTATTCTTCAAATGCGCTCCCACCGCCAGGACACTCAAGTGCGGAGTGCGGAGTGCGGAATGCGGAATGTCTCCGTCCTGCGCCCCGCGCCCTCCGTCCTCAGCAGTCTCCACTCGGCACTCCGCATTCCGCACTCCGCACTCCGCACTCAGGATTCCGCCCTCAGCCCCTGGCCCCGCCTCACCGAAGGATTCCGCACTCCGCATTCCGCACTCCGCACTCCGCACTCCGTCCTCCGCACTCCGCACTCCGCACTCTGCACTTATAGGCAGCGGCGCATAGCCTCGGGCCCGCCGCAAGACCAATTCCCGGCCCATCATCACGCGCGCTATCGAATCGTCCACGTGGCGAACGATGGGCCGGTTATGGACCAGGAACAGGTCGGCGATGCCGCCCAGGCGTTCGAGCGCGGCGTGTTCGTCCGTGCAAATCGGTTCGTCGCTCAGGTTGCCGCTGGTCGCCACAATCGGGAAGGCCAGGAGCCGGAGCAGCAGGTGGTGCAGGGGAGTGTAGGGGAGCATCACGCCCAGGTTGGGATTGCCCGGGGCGAGCGACGCGGCCAGGGGTTGAGCCGGGTGCGGGAGGGGCGAGGGGTCAGGACGGCGTCGCAACAGGACGATGGGGGCCTCGGGGCAGCGCAGCAGCCGCTCTTCGGCCGGGCAGACCTCGCACATGGCCTTGACAGCGCCCAGCGAGGGGAACATCAGGGCCAAGGGCTTTTCTTCGCGGTGTTTGAGTTGCCGCAAGCGGCGCACCGCGGCTTCGTCATGTGCCGCTACGACGAGGTGGAAGCCGCCCAGCCCCTTGAGCGCCACAATCCGGCCGGCGCGGATAGCGTCGGCTGCGACAGCCAGGACCGTGCCCGCCGCGTTTTGGCTGCTGGGCGCCGGCGGCGCAGCGCCCGGTTGGCCAGCCCAGCCGGCCAGCACCTTGCCCTGTGGGTCCCATAACTCGATATGGGGTCCGCAGTCGGGGCAGGCATTGGGCTGGGCGTGGAAGCGGCGGTCGCGCGGCTCCTGGTACTCGTTCCGGCACTGCGGGCACATGGCGAACCGCTTCATCGATGTGTTGGCCCGATCGTAGGGCAGCGATTCGATGATGCTGAAACGCGGACCGCAGTGGGTGCAGTTGGTGAAGGGATAGAAATAGCGCCGGTTGGCCGGGTCGAAGATCTCGGCCAGGCACTCCGGGCAAGTCGCGATGTCGGGCAGGACCAGCGCCGTCTTGCTGCCGCCGCCCTGGCTGGCGCGAATCTGGAAGTTCCCGTAGCCGACGGGGTCGAGCCAAGCCGCCTCCAGGCTCTGGATGAAGCTGGCCGGCGGCTTCTCCGCCTCCAGGCGGAGCCGGAACTCCTCGAGTTCGGGCCGGCCCGCCTTCGGCCTCGATGAACACCCCCGCCCAGGAGTTGTTGACCCAGCCCTTGAGGTCCAACTCCTGCGCCAGCCGAAAAACGAATGGGCGAAATCCCACCCCCTGGACCGCCCCCCGGATGGCCAGCCTCAGGCGTCTTGCGTGAGGCATAGGGATTTTCATAACTCGGTTTCAGGGGTTACCTTACACCCGCTCAGGCGATCCTGCCTGAAAAAATGCGACCAGGGGTACCCGGTCGGACAACGCGGGCGCAGATTCGCCGGGCGGACCCCTCACCCCGGCCCTCTCCCCTCCGAGGCGAGAGGGAGAAGCGTCGGCAGTCTCTGGAACTTCCAGGCGCCTGCGCCTCCTCAAGCCGCTGCCGAGAACTCTCCCTCTCCCCTTCGAGGGGAGAGGGCCGGGGTGAGGGGCCCGCTTACTCGCGCCGATCCATTTGAATGGTCGAGAGCCGGCCCCGGACACAGCCGACCTTGATGACGGCATGGGTCGTTTCGTAAATGAGCCAGCACTGCTTGCCGGTAGTCGAGTCATCGCGGAATTGCGGGTCGCCCAAGGCGCGCACGCACTCCTCGATCTTCGGCGTGATCGAGAGGGTCCGCTCCAGGCGCGGCAGGTCGTGTGTGAAGATGGACTTCACCGAGTTGCTCGAGGCTCGAAGAAGACACTGACTTCCTTATAAACAAACCGGGAGCCGCCCGGGCCTTTGAGCCACAATTCCGGCGGTTTGCCCCATTGGGTGACTACTTCATCCATCGTCATGCCGGGGTACACACCGGCAAGCGCGCCGGAGGTCCTGATCTTGGCCAGGTTCGTCAGGGCGCTCATGAGCTTGTATCCCGTGTTGTTGGTGTCCACCAGGAGCGGTGAGGTGACCTCCCAGATGTCCGGGTTGGCGGCGGCAAACCTCAGGTAAAGCTGATAGAACTTCAGTTCCGCGCCCGGCGAACTCAAACTCAGCCAGACAAACGCCATCAATACGGCTGCGCAATGGAGCCTCGGGCTCATCGGCCCGGCCGCGTCTTTCAACTTGGCTGCTCGCATGATGGAATGAAAGCAAACCGCCGCCTGTTTCGCAAGGCCGGAGCGTGTGCGAGGCTCATGGAGGGCGCACACCCGTCCGACCGGTCCGACCCGTCCGACCGGTCCGACCCTTGCGCGCCAGCGCGGGCCCTTCACTGCGCCTGCCCATCAATCCGGTAGCGCTCGTGTACATAGAGGTCGTCCGCCACTTGGTAGAGGGCGATGGCGTCCTGCTCCAGTTCGTGGTCCGCATCGGTCGTCCGGGCCAGCGGGTCCATGTCAACTCGCTTGGGATCGCCGGCATAGAACTCAACGGTCTTCATCAGGCCCAGGACCACCAGCCGGTCGCGCGCCAACAACCCAATGTCGCGGTTGTGATTCAGGACGGCGCGGCCTGACTGGGCAGGGGTCTTGAGCAAGTCCTGGCCGAAGAACAGGGTTTGATAGGGCCGGCCGATGAGGCCGAGGATGGTCGGAGACACGTCGAGCGAGGAGCCCAGTTGTCCGATGCGGTCCGGGCCCTTGATGAGGGCCGGGCCCGCCATGAGCACGGGAATCTCGTAGGAATGGATCGGGATGCTCTGCTTCCCATAGACCCGCGCCCCGTGATCGGCCACAACCACAAAGAGGGTGTTGGTCCAAAAGGCCTCCTTGCGGGCGTCGTTGAAGAACCGGCCCAGGGCGAAATCCGAATACTTGACGGCATGCTCGCGCCTGCGCCGGGCGGGGTCCTCGGGGATTCTGCCCTTGGGGTAGCTGTAGGGCTTGTGGTTGGAGACCGAAAGGGCGGTGGCGAAGAACGGTTTGCCGGCGTTGGCCAGGTCGCGGCATTCCTCGATCGTCCGGGAGAAGATGTCCTCGTCGCAAACGCCCCAGATCGTCGTGAACGTCGGATGGGCAAAGTGCTTCTGTTCGATGAAGCGGTCGTAGCCGTTGCGCAGGGCATACGAGCGCATGCCATCGAAGAGGCCGCGTCCACCGTAGAGGAAGAGGGTCGAGTAGCCGTCGCGCTTGAGCACGCGGGCAAGGGTCTCGACGTTGTCCGAGCGGTCGCGTTTGACAATCGAGTCCCCCGGCAGGGGCGGGAAGGAGGAGAGGACGCCTTCCATCCCGCGGACCGTCCGGTTGCCGCAGGCATAGATGTTGGTGAAGAGCAGGCCCTCCTGGGCCGCCAGTTTGTCCATCTCGGGCGTGAGCGTGTCGGGGCGGCCCAGGCACCCCCAGAACTCGGAGCCGAGGCTCTCCTCGAGCAGGATGACCACGTTGTAACGCGGGCGGGCCGCGTCGCCGGCCATGCTGCGCGCAATCGAGGGGCCGTTGGTCTGGAACGCGGCCCCCGGAGCGGCCAGGAGCCGGCGGGTGCGGCGGTAGGCCTCCTCGAGCGGCATCGTCTTGTAGAAGGCGCTGTAATCGAGGTTGTGCGTCCAGGCCGCCGCGAAAAACGACAGGGCGCCGTTATTGGCCAGTTCGTTGACCGTGCGGTCGTCGCCCACCCTGGCGCCCGTGAAATCGAGCGTCGGAACCAGTATGGCCGCCGCGGCAGCCGCCCCAGCCAGGTGCAGCCATTTGAGCAAGAGAACCGGAAGGCCGGCGAGGTATGCCGCCACCCCTGCCGCCCCGGCCAGGTGCAGCCAGCGAATGCCGGCCGGGAATGGGCGCTCCCACATCCGCCCAAAGAGCCGCCGCGCCGCAAACAGCCAGCCCAGCGTCAGCGCCAGGCAGGTCAGCAGGAACAGGCCCAGGTGGTACGATTCCCAGATGTTGATAAAGACCTCTCGCGGGTAAAGCAGGTAGTCCACTGCAACCGTGTTGAAACGGGACCTGAACTCCTCGAAGAAGAAGAACTCGACAAAGAGGAGGAAGATCTGGACGAAGCAGAAGATGAAACTGCCGCCCAGGAGCAGGAGCTTGTGCCCGCGCGCCCCGAACCGGCGGTCCGGCACCAACGCCAGCCAGGCCAGCAGCGGGAGCGTCTCGGCCAGGGCCGCGAAGAAGTCCCGGTGAAACCCCGCGGCCAGCGCCCGCAGCACCTGGGAGAGGGTCACACCGGTTGGCGCAAACGCGCACACCAACACGACGCGCAGCAAGAGCCACCCGGCCAGCAGCGACACAAAACAAAACGCCGCAAAACCGTAGCGGGCGCGCCACCAGGGCACAGGCCGGCCTGGGAGTTCAGTGCTCATTTCCCATTCCCGGCCCAAAGGGCCGGAAGAGCCCAGCCCAGGGCTGAGGCCACCAGGCCGATGCCCTGGGAATGGGTCTCCGGAAGACCGGGCGCGCCCTGAAAGGGCGCCAGACGGGCTGTCGCGCCCTTTCAGGGCGCCGGTCCTGGTTGGTGGCGAAAAACCCAGGGCATCGGCCTGACGGCCTCAGCCCTGGGCTAAGTTCCGGCGGCCCGTTGGGCCGCGAGGCAGAGCGCGAACGGCCGATCGTTCTCGCGAAAGTCAATTCCCAGTGTGACATCTTTTCTGCAGGCCTGCTTAGTATTCAGCCCTGCGGGCTGGTCAATTCGAGTTGGCGCTCCTTGTAACGGGTAGCGACGAGCGTGAAAAGGATCGCCACCGCGAACGTCAGGCCGGCGTAGAGATAGAAGGTGGAGGCATTGACGGAGGCGCTTTCGCCCCCGCCGGCGGCCGTGTGGATCAAGGCGCCTTTGAGCTTGGTCAGGATCGGCACGTAGAGGTTGCCGATGGCCACGGTCACCAGCCAAAAGCTCATGATAGTGCTCTTCATCTCCGCCGCCGCCTGGGTGAAGGCAAACTCCAAACCCGTGGTCGAGAGGAGCACCTCGCCCGTGGTCAGCATGAAATAGGGAAGCGTTTGCCACAGCACGCTCATCTGCGCCCCGGCGTCCACCCGGGTCTGGAGCAGGCCCACCACGACGTAGGCGAGCGCGGCGAGCACCAGGCCCGCGCCCATCCGCCGCAGCGGTGAGACCCGGATTCCCAACAGCTTCTCGATGCGCGGATACAGCCAAAGGGTCAACGGCACCAGCATCATCACCAGCAAGGGATTCATCGACTGCATCTGCTCGGCGCCGATCTTGAAGCCTTCGAACCGGCCCATCGCAAACGCGAAATACGATTGCATCTTGTTCCCCTGCATTACCCAGGTCGATGAGGTCTGGTCGAACAACGCCCAGAAGATTGTGATGGGCGCAAAGACCGCGAGGATGGGACCGACAGATCGCGCTGCGTCCACCTCCCGCGCAGTGAACCGTTGGCGGGCGATGACCCAGGCGCTCTGTCCTGGCTGACGCCGCCAGTTCGTCAGCGCAAACCAGGTGACCTTCATGAACCCGGCGGATTTCGTCTGGCTGGAAGGCGGGATACGCATGTAATGCTTGCGCCCGAGCCAGAAGATGAGCGTGGCCAGGAGCATCAGCGCCCCGGGCACTCCGAAGGCCAGGCGATAACCCCAGACCGCGGCAGGGCTGCTCAGGCCGGTTATCTCGAAAGTGTTCGGCGGCCATGCCCCGGTGGTCAGGCGATAGCCCAGCTTGTCCTTGAGCCACGGAACGACCAGGAACGCGAAAAACGAGCCGAAATTGATCGACCAGTAAAACAAACCGTAGGCCTTCTGCAGCAGAGCGCTCTGTTCCGGTTTGAACTGGTCGCCGCAGAAGGCCGACACGCAGGGCTTGATGCCGCCGGAGCCCAGGGCGATCAGCCCCAGCCCCGCGTAGAGTCCCCAGGCCGAGCCCACGCTGGCCGCCAGGGTCAGGTTGCCCAGGCAATACACCAGCGAGACGTAGAAAATCGTGTGATATCGGCCCCAAAGTTTGTCGCTCAGCCACCCGCCCAACAGGGCCGAAAAGTAATTTGCGAAGACCCACAGGTGGATGATCTCGGTGGCCCGGTCCTTGGCCTCACCCTTCGGCAGGTCATGAAACAACACGACGCTGATGTAGAGGGCCAGGATGCCACGGATGCCATAGTAGCTGAAACGCTCGCAGGCCTCGTTCCCGATGATGTACCTGATCTGCGGCGGCCAGCGCACGGCGGCCGGTTTGGTGTCGCTTGGCCGCTCGGCGGCCTGTGGTTCAGCACTCATGGAGACCAAGTCTCTTTGACGGTGTACGGCAATCCGCGTTGAGTGTCCAGGCCCAAAACCGCGCCGGACACACGGCGGGCGTATCCCCCGGAGTGCGCCCGTCCCCGGGCGCAGCAGCGACGGAGCGGGCAGGCGCGCCGGAGTATTTGACCGCCGCCCTATTGCACCCGACTTTGGATGACTTTGGCATCTTTGTCGCAGCCTTTGTCGGAGCCTTTGTCGAGCTGAGCCGGATTTCGACAAAGGTCTCGACAAAGGCTGCGACAAAGGTCCTGAAAGTCACTCAAAGTCCGGTGCAGTAAGGCGCTGCCCTGGCTGCGGACGTCGCTGCGCCCGAGGACGGGCGCACTCCCATGCTCCATTGTTGGTTGACAACCTTGCGCATCCCGTGCATTAGATGGCGCCCATGAACAACGAGCTTAAGTTACTTGGCTATATGGTGTTCTGCGCGGTGGGCCTGTCGGGCGCCGGCGCCGCAGCCGCCGGCAGCCGCGATTGCGCCAGCAAGGCCCAGGCCATGCTCGCCCGGATGACCCTCGACGAGAAGATCGGCCAGATGGTCCAGGCCGACATGAACGCCATCAAGGACAAGGCCGACATCCAGAAATATTGCCTGGGCTCGATGCTCAGCGGGGGAGACTCCGACCCGCCCGACATCTCCGCGCAGGGCTGGCTCAGGGCGTGCCGCGAATATCAGGAGTGGGCGCTCAAGACACGGCTCAAGGTTCCCCTGCTCTACGGCATCGACGCCGTCCACGGGCACAACAATGTCCTCGGCGCCGTGATTTTCCCGCACAACATCGGGCTGGGCGCCACGCGCAACCCCGGCCTGGTCAGGCGGGCGGCGCAGGTCACCGCCCTGGAGATTGCCGGCACCGGCATCCATTGGGCCTTTGGGCCCTGCGTCGCTGTTGCCCAGGACATCCGCTGGGGCCGCACCTATGAGAGCTTTGGCGAGACGCCGGACCTGGCTTCGCGCCTGGGCGCGGCGGCCGTCAAGGGCTTCCAGCAACCTCTGCCCAACGGCGCCGCCGTCCTCGCCTGCCCCAAGCACTTCCTGGGCGACGGCGGCACACAAAACGGCGTGGACCAGGGCAACGACGTCTGCGACGAGGCCACCTTGCGCGCGGTACACCTGGCCCCCTATGCCGCGGCCGTGAAGGCCGGCGCCGGCTCGATCATGGTCTCCTACAGCAGTTGGAACGGCCAGAAGATGCACGGCAACAAATACCTGCTCACCGGCGTCCTGAAGGGCGAGTTGGGCTTCCGGGGCTTCTTGGTCAGCGACTGGGCCGCGATCGACCAACTCGCGCCCGATTACAAGACCGCCATCGAACGCGCCGTCAACGCGGGCGTGGATATGGCCATGATCCCGAACGGCCCGGGACAGAGGAACAATTTCGCGGACTTCATCACGCTGCTCAAGGAGTTGGCGTCCGAAGGCAAGGTGTCCCAGGCCCGCATCAATGATGCCGCCGTGCGCATCCTGCGCGTGAAATACGAAATGGGACTCTTCGATCACCCCTTTGCCGCGCCGGAGTTGGTCGAATCGGTGGGCTGTGCCGAGCACCGCCGGGTGGCGCGGGAATGCGTCCGCCAGTCCCTGGTCCTGCTCAAGAATGACCGCCACGTCCTGCCGCTCTCCAAGAAGATCAAGCGCCTGGCGGTGGCAGGCAAGGCCGCCGACGACCTGGGCATTCAATGCGGCGGCTGGACCATCTCCTGGCAGGGCCAGGCGGGCCAGAACCTGCCCGGCGGGACTACGCTCCTCAAGGCCATACGCCAAAGCGTCGGCCCCGAGACTGACGTGAGCTTTTCGCCGGACGGCGCGACCCTGGGCAGCGCCCAGGCCGATGCCGTGCTGGTGGTGATCGGCGAGTTGCCCTACGCCGAGATGAAAGGCGACCACACCGACCTGCGGGTCTCCGCCGCCGACGCGGCCCTGGTGGCCAAGGCCAAAGAGACCGGCGCGCCCGTTATCACCGTGCTGCTCTCCGGCCGCCCGCTCGTGCTGGGTGCGACCCTCGAAGCGAGCGATGCCTTCGTGGCGGCCTGGCTGCCCGGCACCGAGGGCCAGGGCGTGGGCGACGTCTTGTTCGGCGACGCCAAGCCGCGCGGGAAGCTGCCCCGTTCCTGGCCGCGCACCAACGACCAACTTGCCCGCGCGTCCGAGGCCAAGATCGGCGCCGAGGCTCCGCTCTTCCCGTTCGGGTTTGGGCTGAGCTACTGAGCCTGAATCGCTCTCACCCAGTGGCGCAGGCTCAAGACGGGGTGCTGCCAGATCATGCGGGGACCGGCATAGCGCATCACCGCCCGCATCTGTTCCCGCCGTTGGAGCTGGTAGCAGTGGACGGGGCATTTGGCGCACGTCGGTTTGTCCGCTCCGAACCGGCAGCGTTCCAGCCGCAACGCCGCGTAATCCAGCAGCTCCCGGCATTCCCGGCAAAGGCCGTGGACGGCATGGTGGCGGCCCCGGCAATAGGACTCGACCATCACGGACATCGTCTTCCACTCGGGCCACAACCGCCGGTCGAGCTTCGGCTCCCCGAGATCCATTTTCACACCCTCATTATCGCCCAAATCCGATGGCACGATTTGACCCCGGTCAAGGATTGAGCGGAGTCGGAGCGGTGGGACCGGTCGGATTGGTCGGACTGGTCGGACCGGTCAGACGCGAAAGTCACGCGAAGTCCGGCGCGCTAGGCCCTGGCTACGGTTGCGCCGCCCAGGACGGTCTCCTCGGCTGCGAGGATGCATTGGCACATCGCGGCGGCATCGGCTGCCTGGCGCAATTGGGCCAGAAGGTCGGTTTTCTGCGCCATCAGGCACAACCGCGCCAGAGTGTGCAGGTGCAGCCGGTCGTCCGGGCAGCAGAGCAGGAAGAACAAATCGGTCGCTCCCCCATCCGGCGCGCCAAAGGGGATCTGCTGCACCGTCCGGCCCAGGACGATGAAAGGGGACTCGAACATGTAAGTGTCCGGGAAACGGGCGTGCAGCAGCGCCAAGCCGCCGGGCAGACCCGTCGAGCAGAGCGCCTCCCGCGCCTCCAGGCTCGACAGCAACCCAGGCGGGTCCCAGACTCGGCCCGTCTTTTCCGCCAACGCCGCCATGTGGCGCAGCAGCGAGGCCTTCGTCTTGGCGGGCAGCGCCGGCTCGATGAACTGCTCGGCTATCAATTCCGCCATCATCGCCTCGCGCGCGCGGAACGGCCGCGTGTCCCGTGAGGCCTTCTGGTGATACTCGGCCAACCGCCGCCCCTCCAGGCCCAGGATGCGTTGCTCGGCCCAGGCATCTATCTCCACCTTCCGAAACACCACCCGGTCTCCGTGCCTCTCGAAAGGGATGTCCTGGTCCTTGACCAACCGTTCCACGTCCGGGGCGCCCAGGTGCAGGTAGTGCGCCACTTCCTTGATCTCAAGAGTCCTGTGCGGCATAGCTCAGTCCAGAGTCCAGAGTCCACAGTCCAGAGTCCACAGTCCACAGTCCAGAGTCCACAGTCGGTGGCGCGCCAATGGGGGCGCCGCCGCTGGCTGATTCCAACCAGGTGCCCGACTCTTCATCGAGGCCATCGTGTGCCTCCGCCACCCGGAAGTCAATCCAACTCTGTCGGCCGGCGCGGGGGCAAGCAGGACCAATGTTGGCACAATCATAAGAAACACTCTTCTAAAAATGATTTTGCCAGTAATGATTCTGCCTTTTCCGCCGTGAACTCAAATGGTTCTGCCCATGGGGCCGGGCAAATCTCGGCTTGATAATCTCCTGAATTGAATTAAACAAATCGCATGTGCAATAGCACGTGGGTGAGATGTGTCTCTGGCTTGGGTCTGGTTGTGGCCGCCAACCTTCTGCTGACCGGGAGTTGGACATGCCTTGGGACAGAGGACGTTGCCGGAGACGCGCGGCCGGCGCTCGAGGCGGCCATCAGCCGGGTGCGCCCGGCCCTGGTGCGCATCCATGTGGTCTCGACCGAGTACCGGGAGGGCCGCGAGCTCAAGTTCCAGGCGGTCGGCAGCGGGGCGATCATCTCCAAAGACGGCTTCCTGATCACCAACCACCATGTGGCGGGCCATGCCGCGCGGATAGTCTGCACGCTGTGGAACCGCGAGGAGGTCGAGGCCCAACTCATCGGCACGGACCCGCTGACAGACATCTCAGTCCTCAAGCTCAAGCCCGAGGAACCGCGCCAATTCGTGGCGGCGGCCTTCGGGGATTCATCGAAGATGAGCGTCGGCGATTCGGTCCTGGCGATGGGCAGCCCGATGGCCCTGTCGCAATCGGTGACGCTGGGCATCATCAGCAACGTCGAGATGATCATGCCGCGGATGCTGGGGGGGATGGGGCGTTTTCAACTCGACGGCGAGGATGTCGGGGCCCTGATCCGCTGGATAGCCCATGATGCGGCGATTTACCCAGGCAACTCCGGCGGCCCGCTGGTGAACCTGCGGGGCGAGATCGTCGGCATCAACGAGATTTCGCTGGGCCTGAGCGGCGCCATTCCCGGCAACCTCGCCCGCAGCGTCGCCGAAGAGATCATGGCCCGCGGCAAGGTGCGGCGGAGCTGGCTGGGCCTGGACGCGCAACCTCGTTTCAAACACGGCACGGCCGGCCGCGGCGTGTTCGGTGGCCGGCATTGTCGGCGATTCGCCCGCCGCCAAGACCGGGCTCCAGCCCGGCGACCTGCTCCTGCGCCTGGGCGATACGCCCACCAATGTCCGCTACGATGAGGAGATGCCCGATTTCATGCGCCTGGCCACCAGCCTGCCGATCGGCAAGGAAGTCACCGCCCTGATCCTCCGCGACGGCAAGGAGCGCAGCTTCACCCTGGTGCCGGTCGAACGCGCCGAGCTTTACCCCAAGGAACAGGAACTCAAACAATGGGGCTTGACCGGGCGCGATCTCTCCTTCCTGGTTGCCAAAGAGATGAAACGCTCCAGCCAGGACGGCGTCCTGGTCACGTCCGTCCGGCCCGGGGGACCGACCGGCGAGGCCAAACCGGCCCTGGAGGCCAAAGACGTGCTCATCGAGGTCGATGGCGCCCCGGTAAAGGACCTGGCCGGCCTGCTCGAGGCGACCCGCCGGCTCACGCAAGCCAAGACCGAGCCCACGCCCGTCATTGCCACCTTCGAGCGCGAATCGCGCCGCTATTTCACGGTCGTCAAGGTCGGCATCCAGGAGTTGCGCGACCCGGGCCTCGAGGTCACCAAGGCCTGGCTGCCGGTCGAGACCCATGTCATCAGCCGCGACATCGCCCGGCAGTTGGGCAAACCCGACCTCAAGGGCTTCTACGTCACCCAGGTCTATCCCGGCACCACCGCGCAAAAGGCCGGGCTCAAACCGGGCGACTTCATCACCGCCCTCGACGGCGAGAAGCTCACCGCCTCCGGCCCCGAACACGAAGAGGAATTGGCCGCGCTCATCCGGCAATACGACACCGGCGCCCAGGTGCAGCTTACCGTCCTGCGCGATAAGGCCGAGCTCAAGGTCCCCGTCGAACTGGCCCGTTCCCCCAAGCTCAAGCGCGAGATGAAAAAATACCGCAACGACGATTTCGAGTTCACCTCCCGCGACATCGCCTTCTTCGACGTTGCCGAGGAGCAATGGCCCGCGGACCAGCGCGGCGCCCTGGTCGAGGACGTTAAGTCCGGAAGCTGGGCCGCTCTGGGCTCGCTGGCGGTGGACGATTTGATCGTTGAAGTGGACGGCCAACCGGTCAGCAATGTCGAATCGCTCAAGACGGTCATGGGAAAGATCGCGCAAGACAAGAAGCCGTCCGTTGTCATGAAAGTCCTGCGCGGCATTCACACGGCCTATCTCGAGCTTGAACCCGCCTGGAAAAAATGAGCAAAACCATGCCTGAAAGGGATTCTATGTCCAACCTGTTGATGCGAAAAACCAGCCCGATTGCTCTCTGCCTGGCGCTGGCCTTTGCGGCCATTGCCTCGCGCGCCGATGAGTTGGCCGACAAAGGCCGCGCCATTTTCAAGAACAACCAGCAAGCCGTCGTCACGGTCGAGTTGGTCCTCAAGATCACGATGAACGGCATGGGCATGGGCGGCCAATCCACCGAGTCGCGCCAGGATGCCACCGGCACCGTCATCGACCCCTGGGCCTCACCGTGCTCTCGCTCTCCGCCACCGACCCGGGCCTGATGGTCCAGAACATGATGCCCGAAGGGGAATCCCGCTTCAAAGTGGAGAGCGAACTGAGCGACATCAAAATCCTCCTCGAAGACGGCACCGAGGTGCCCGCCGAGGTCGTGCTGCGGGACAAAGACCTGGATCTGGCCTTCGTCCGCCCCAAGGCCAAGCCCGCCACGCCGATGGCCGCCCTTGACCTGACCAAGTCCGCCAAGGCCCAGGTCCTGGACCAGGTCCTCGCCCTCAATCGCCTCGGCAACGCCGCCGGCCGCGCTTATTCGGCCTCTGCCGAGCGCATCTCCGCCATCGTCCGCAGACCGCGCCTGTTCTACGTTCCTGAGACCAGCGCCACCCTCACCGGCCTGGGGTCCCCGGCCTTTACCCTGGACGGCCAACCCCTGGGCATCTTCGTCATGCGCGCCCTCAAGAGCAGAGGCCCCGCCAGCATGTTCGGCGTGCAGCCCGGCAATGTCAGCGGCATCATCGTGCCGGCCGACAATGTCCTCAAAGCCGCCAAACAAGTCCCCGAGGCCGCCGCCACGCCGGAAAAAAAGGAGAAGTAGGGCCAGATGGCGTCCTTTATGTCCCTTGTGTCCCTTTTGTCGCTTCAGTTTGTCCCCGGCGATAGAAGGGACACAAGGGACAAAAGGGACATAAAGGACACAAGGGACTTTGAGCGAGTATGAACAGCCCGAGTTCGTCCCACGGGAACTCCGCCGCTCTGCGCATCGCTTCGGTGCTCGGGTTGCTCGCCGTAGCCCTGGGCGCCTTTGGCGCCCACAGCCTCAAGCGGGTCCTGGCGCAAAACCAAACCGCCGCCATCTGGGAAAAGGCGGTCTTTTACCACTTCATCCACGCGGTCATGCTCTTCATCCTCGCCGCGCGGGTTCCTCTCCAGCGCGGCCCCTGGTTCAGCTTTCTCGCCGGCATTGTCTGCTTCTCCGGCTCCCTGTACCTGCTCGCCCTGACCAATCTCCGCTGGCTGGGCGCCATCACCCCCATCGGCGGCCTCAGCTTCATACTCGGCTGGCTCTGGCTGGCCCTGGGCCAAGAAGATAGCAAATAGCCAATAGCCAAGGGGCCGCAGCCGTGGTTCAGCCTTGGTTGGGCCGTAGTTCAGAGGGCGGGGTTGGTTCTTGGCTCGCCTCCGGCTCTCCCCGGGCAGCGCGCGCCTCGGGCGAGGTGTAGAGGGGATGGCTGGGCTTGAGGTTGCGCAGGAAGTTGAGCCGGAAGCGCCGGGCCTTGTCGGCCGCCTCACGCCGCCCGCGGTCCGGCCCGGCAAGATGCCGCTTGCCCTGCACGGGCGACCCCTCCAGGGAGACAGTCCAGGCCGTGAGCTGGCGAGCGCACGAGTCCGCCAGCGCGCGGATTTCCCGCAGATGCCGGAAGTAGGGCTTGAGCTTGGGCCGGTCTTTGACAACAGCCATCATGGAGCGCACTTCGCCGCCGGAACCCCGGGCGATGGCTAAAAAGCTGAGCAATTCGTTGTTCGTCACCCGCTCGAATCCCTCGGCGATGTTGTTGGAAACGGAGAGCGCAGCGCGGTCCAACTGGTTGCGCAGGCCGGGCGTCAGCGGCACCCCGGGCTCTTCCAGCAAGTCCAGCACCCGGTTGTAGAGCCGCGCGGCCTCCTGCCAGACGGGCAACTCCTCGAATTTTGTGTATTTTGACATGTGCGGGGTTTGTTCGGCTATCTGGCTATTGGCTATTGGCTATTGGCTATCGGCTATTGGCTATCACGAAAGCTTCTTGAGCAGCCAGAGCAGGCCCTGGCGCACGGGGCGGCGATGGGGCGAGCCGGCCGTGGCGGCAGCCAGGCGGTCGTAGTTGGCCAGAAACCAGTGGTAGCTCTCGAGGAACATCTCGTCGTTCGAATAGCGCGGTTTCCAGCCCATCGCCAGGAGCCTGGAGATGTCGAAATAGAACGGTTTGTGGTAGGTGAGATAATGCCACGGGGCGAGCGGGCTGAGCCCGAGCCAGTCCAGGGCGCGCAACGAGGCCATCGTGAGGCCCGTGGGGAGCGACCTGACCTTCGAGCCCGAGCCGACGGAGCCGATGAGATTCTCCAGGGCCTGCCGCACGGAGCCAAACCGCTGTGCGCCGACGTTATAGACGCCGGGCTGGGCGTGGTCCAGGGCCAGGAGATAGGCATCCATCAGGTCGTGCGCGTGGACGAATTGGAAGAGGCCGGTGCCGGGACCGATGACATAGACATTGCGCCCTTGGCGAATCCACTCGAAGAGGATCTGGAAGATGCCCAGGCGGCCCTCCCCCAGGATGGTCCGGGGCCGGATGACGATCAGGGGCAGGCCGGTCCGGGTGGACACCTCGCGGACGGCCAACTCGCCCGAAAGTTTGGCCCGTCCATAGACCTCTGCCGGCCCGAAGGGCGTGGCGTCGGTGATGGGACACTCGCTGGGCGCGCCGAAGATGGCCGAGGAACTCATGTGAATGAAGGCCCGCACCCCTGCCTGCGCCGCGGCCTCGGCCGCGATGCGGCTGCCCTCGACGTTGACCTGGCGGAACTTCTTGCCGGACTTGGTCAGCGGCACCAGGGCGGCGTTGTGGTGCACGACCTCGACCCCGCGCATGGCCCGAATCAGCCCCTCGCGGTCGCGGACGTTGCAGCGGACGAATTGGATTTCCTTGGGCCGGGTCGGGTCTTCCCAGATGTCCAGCACGGTGACCCGCTCGCCGCGCTCGAGCAACCGCCGCGCAATCAGGTTGCCCAGAAAACCCGAACCGCCCGTGACCAGGTGATGAAGCGAGTTCACGCGCTACACCTCCATCCCCCGCTGGAGGCACCAGGCCAGCGAGCGGCGCATCCCTTCTTCCAGTTCGATGGCGGGCCGGTAGCCCAATTCCCGTTCCGCCCGCGCAATCGAGCAGGCAATGGTCTTGTTCATCTCGGACAAAACATGGATCTTCTGATTGTATAAGCCAAGCCCCTGCAATGCCGCGTCGGCAACGAACGCGAGCGAGCCGGCAAACCCTGGCAGCCTCAGGCGCTTGTGCGCACAGGGCCGGCCGAACTCGCCCTCGAGCAACCGCTCGACCGTTTGAATGATCTCGTTCATCGAGTAAGGCCGCCGGTCGGCTATCCAATAGGTCCGGCCGTTGGCGCGCTGGACCGCCGCCGCCTGGAGCAATCCCTGGCAGAGGTTGTCGAGGTAGGCCATCGAGCGCAAGTTGGCGCCCGAGCCCACGAGCGGGACCTTGCCGCGGCGGATCATGCGAAAGAACAACGTCTGGCGCGGCGGCTGGTTGGGGCCGTAGAACCAGGGCGGGCGGACCAGGACGGTTTCGATGCCGCCCCTCTGCTGCCGCTCGTTGACCGCAAGCTCCATCTGCATCTTCGAGCGGCCGTAGTTCATGCAAGGGTGATAGGGCGAAAGCTCGTCGAACAGATGGTCGGGGTGCGGGTTGCAGCCGCAGGGCGAGTTGGAGGAGACCACAACGGCGCGCCTGACGCCGCCGGCGGCGGCGGCATCGAGCAATTGGCGGGTGCCCCGAACATTGACTTCGTAAAGCTCCGCGATACGGCGCGGGTGGACCAGGCCCGCCGTGTGGAAGAGCACGGCGCCCTGCGCCTGGCGACAGAAACGGGCGCAGTCGGCGGGGTCCCGAAGGTCGCCCTTGACCACCTCGATGCGCTCGGAGAGGCGCTGCAGCACCGCCGGATCCTGGCCCGGCAGGACCAGGCAACGAATGCGCAAATCCCGGCGCGGCTCCCGGAAGGCCTCGCACTCGGGCAGACCACCGAGGAGAATCTCCACCAGCCGCGACCCCACCCAGCCCAGCGCGCCGGTGACAAGGACCAGCCGAAGGGCCGAGGGTCGAGGGTCGAGGGTCGAGGGTCGAGGGTCGAGAGTCGAGGGTGGAGGGTGGAGGGTCGAGGGTCGAGGGTCGAGGGGCAAGCCTGCTGGGCCCCCTCGACCCTCGACCCTCGACCCTCCCGCACATCCGTGTCTATCCGTGTTCATCCGTGGTTGAATTAGTTTCCGGGCTACCCCTTGCCGAGGAACTGCAGCACATTGCGCCGCGCCAGGGCCATGATCGAGCCCTGGGGATTGACACCGGGGGCGGTACACAGGAGGCTGGCATCGTTGATGAGGAGGTCCTGGAAGCCGTGTACGCGGCCGAAGGAATCGGCGGCGCACCGCTGTTTGTCTTCTCCCAAAGGACACGAGGAGAAGAGGTGAATGGTCATGAGGCTGGCCCGGCCAATCGGCAGTTGGCCGGGCAATTGACTGAGGGCGCTGGGCGAGAGCAGCGGCGGGCTGCCCGGCAGGCCGGGATAAAGGGCGACCGCCCCGGCGGAAAAGAGCAACTCGGCCAGCTTTCGAAGGCCGTCCGCCAGGTTGCGCCGGTCCGCTTCGGTCAGTTGATAGCGCACCAGCGGGTCGCGGAACCGGCCCAGGAGGCGGACGGTGCCGCGCCCCTGGGTGTGATCATGGCGTAGTAATTGGCCATTCGGGTCCAGCCACTGCGGACCTCTGCCGCGGCGGAGGGATGATCCAGCAGTCCCAGCGCCAGGTAGGGGGGCGTGCTCACCGAGCAGCCGAAACTGAGCCGTGGCGCAAACTCTTTGACCTGGTGGACCGGCACACCCATGTCCGCCGCATTGACCGGCTCGGGGAACCTGGCGACGATTTTCACAGTCGGGTGCAGTTGGAGCGCATTGCCGATGTTGCGGGTGATGCCGCTGCGGCGGAGCAACGCCGGCGTCTGCACGGCCCCGCCGCACAGGAACACGGTGTCCGCCTCGATGCGCAGCGCCCCGGCGGTGGCGTGCGTGCCCTCCAGCAGCCAAAGGCGCCCCTGACGCCGCAGCCGCTCGACGCGCGCGCGCGGCAGGAGCCGCCCGCCCGCCCGCAGCAGGCGCGGCACAAACGTTCGGGTCATCGACTGCCGCCCGCTCCCCTCGCCTCCATAGCGGAACCAGCGCGGCGCTTCGAGCGACTTCCAGCCCAGCCGCGTGGCGCCAACTTCGAGCTTGAGCGATGCGGCCGGGGCCGGTCCCGGCAGCGGCGAGACGCAGACCTCGCGTTCGCAGGCCTCGAAATGAGGGCGCAGGTCCGCCTCGGCCAGGGCATCCACCTGGAATTGCCGGCGCCGAAGCTCGAGCACCTCCGGGGGCGTTCGATAATAGAGGCCGCTGTTGATCTCGCTGCCGCCGCCCACGCAACAGCCCTCAACATAGGCCACCTTGTCCCGGCCAAACGCTACGGTCTGTCCGCCATTGCGGTATTTCTGGAGCATCTCCTCCTTCGAGAAGGGCGCACACGATTCCAGCGTGTGGAAAGGACCCTCCTCGATCAACACGACATCGCGTCCCCCCTCCGCCAGGAGGCAGGCGGTGATGGCCCCGCCTGGTCCGGAACCCACCACCGCGAGGGCGCACCGCAGGGGTCGCGG
Source organism: uncultured bacterium (assembly GCA_963749495.1). Lineage (GTDB taxonomy): Bacteria > Verrucomicrobiota > Verrucomicrobiia > Limisphaerales > UBA8199 > CAVQND01. The sequence goes on along the minus strand of CAVVMW010000001.1, from coordinate 622,363 downwards.
GGGGTTGGCAATGACCCGGCCCGGGGCGGGGCCTGGGGCCTCCACCGCCGGCGCGGCAGCAAGCTCAGCCTCGATGCCTTCGACTTGCCGGCTGTAGAGCGCCAGCGTCGCCAGGCTCTCGTAGTAGCGAATCAGGTCGCGGCGCAAACCAAGGCTCGAGCGTTTCCAGGCGCCGACCTGCCGCCGGCGCGCCTCCGGTGCCTGGGCGTGAAAAGGCCGTCCCGTCCGCAGGAGGCCGGCCAGGTCGAAGGCCAGCGTGGCCGCCCGCATGGGAGCGCGCAGGTAATCGGGCATCTGCCCCTGCTGCCGCAGCACAAAGCCAGTCAGGTCGTTGTAAGGCGCCTGCAGATCCACCATGCCCTGCTCCGCGTGGACCTGGCCCAGCGAATAGGCCAGCGCCGAGACGGTATCGTGATACCAGGAGTGAGCGGGGACGCACATCAGGAATCAGTTGGAAAGCTCCGGTTTCTCCTCGAAATGCCTCAATGTCCGGCCCGAAGGGCCGGGAGAATCCAGCCCAGGGCTGAGGCCGCCAGGCCGATGCCCAGGGAGGCGCATCCTGACGCTGGCCCCGGGGTGCGCCCGTCCTCGGGCGCAGCAGCGACGGAGCGGGCAGGCGCGCAGGAGGGTTTGACCGCTGCCCTGACTGCGGACGTCGCTGCGCCCGAGGACGGGCGCACTCCGCTCCGGCCCGCGGCGGTGGGGGCAGTGTCGGGATGCGCTCAGCCCTGGGCTAGGTTCCGGCGGCCCTTTGGGCCGCAACGCGGTGCATGATGGGCCGTTCATTTCAACCCCCTCCCACCCGCGCGGTCGCCAGCCAGATGATTGCCATGGTCAGAAGGCCGACGACATAGCTGGTCCTATCTTTGAGGGCGAAGACGATCGGGTCATCGTGTACCTGTCCACGATGGGCGAGCATCCAGGCCCGGCTGATCCAATAGAGGAGCAGCGGGCAGATCAGCAGCAAGAGCAACGGGTGGCGGTAGAGCACCGTGGCCTGCTGGCTGTTCTCGACATAGAGGGCGAGCACCAGCACCGCCAGGCAGCCGGTGACCAGGCCCAGCATCGCCACCAACTCGGCGTCCCCGGCCACGTAGCCGCGGCCGCCGATGGCGGGCCGGTTCTGCTGGCGGGCGGAGTCCAGCTCCACGAACCGCTTGAGCAGCGCCAGGCTCAGGAAGATGAACATGGAAAATACCAGCAACCAGGACGAATAGGCGACGTGCGTGGACGCGTGCCCGGCGATCAGGCGGAGGGTGTAAAGCGCGGCCAGGCAGAAGACATCGAGCAGCGCCACCTGTTTCAAGCGCCACGAATAACTGGTCGTCAGAACCAGGTAGATGCCCAGCACGCCGGCCAGCGCCGGGGCAAGGTCCCAGGCCAGCACAAGCCCCGCCGCCAGCAGCAGCGGGGCTGCCGCCAGCCCCACAGGCAAGGGCAGCGCCCCGGCGGCGAACGGGCGCCAGAGCTTGGCCGGGTGGCGCCGGTCCGCCTCGACATCCAGCAGGTCGTTCAGGACATAGACGCCCGAGGCGCAAAGGCTCAAGGCGGCGAAGGCCCAGACCGCAGCCAGGACCAATGAGGGCGAGGTGATGTTGTGCGAGGTCACCAGCGGCACGAACACGATGAGGTTCTTCACCCACTGATGCGGGCGCAAGGCGCGCAGCGCGGCGCGCCACCCGGAGCCCGGGGAATCGAAGACGCGGCTCACGGTCGAGCATTGCGCCGCCCGGGCGGCAAGCCCCGCCGAGGCATTGACGACCAGGGCCTCACGGGCCTGCGCCCAAACCGGCAGATCGACTGCGGAGTTGCCCGCATAATCGAACCCGCGCGCGCCAAAACGCTCGACGAGCCGGGCGGCTTTGGCCTTGCCACGCAGGTTGACGCGCCCCTCGCTGGCCAGCACGTCCGTGAACAAGCCCAGGTGCCGGGCCACTGCCTGGGCCAACCTGAAGTCCGAGGCGGTAACCAGGAAGATAGGGCGGCCTTGGGCCCGTTGCGCCCGGAGATACTCGAGAAACGGCTTGTGATACGGGAGTGAAGAGACGTCCAGCTCGATGCGAGCGGCGACCTGGCGCTTGAGCCAGGCCCGCCCGCGCAGCCACCACACCAGCGCCAGCAATGCGTAGAACGGGTTGCGCCGGAGCAATCGCACAAGCGATTCCCAGAACAGGTCCGTCCGGCTCACCGTGCCATCGAGATCCACGCACAGGGGGACGGAGGCGGAGGGGTTCATGGAGAACCTCCACGATCTTGAGGTCGCGCATGCGGACCTTGGACTGGGCGGGCGCCGCCCGACGCGAAGCGTTTTGGACTGCGGCAGTCCTCTGCCGCTTTCGCGTCCCCAGGGTACAAAAAGCGCCAGAGGACTGGCGCAGTCCAAAACCTTCGGACTTGGAGCCGGTTCATGGGGAGTTCGTTCGCACGGTGGTCCTGCCCGAGTACACCCCTGGAAAGTAGCCAAGGGGATTGGCCATTGACAAGCCAATCCCGTTTGAAAACCCTGACGGACAGTGACGAGTCCCGTTTCAAAGGGTCTGTTTGCCAGGCCGGGCGCTGTATTTGCAGCGGTCTTCCTGTGGAAACTCGCATTGCTGGTTTTTGCGGCCTTGCCGGTCCCGGCGAACGATTCCTTTTTCTACGACGGCCCGGTCGTGAATCTGCTGTTGCACGGCAAATACGCGAACCCGGCGCTGGCGCCGGCCCTGCCGATCTGGGGACGGAGATGTTCTGCGCCTACCCGCCCCTCTACCAGGGGGTGTTGGCGGGGTGGATGTGGGTGTTTGGCACGTCGGTCATTGCGGCGATGGCGCTGCACCTGGTGTTGTTCGGCGGCTATATGCTGCTGTTGCTGGGCCTGCTTCGCCGCCTAAGGGCGCCGGCTTGGGCGGCCGGAATCGCGGGGGCGTTTCTGCTCGTGATGACCTTCCATGATCGGCCGGATTCATTGGCCCATTTGTTGGGCATCGGGGCGGTGTACTGCTGGGTCTGTGGCCGGCCGGTCTGGGCGGCGGGTTTGGCTATCCTGGCTTCTGCCACGAGCCTGCAGTTGGGGGCGCTCTATTCGCTGTTGCTCTGGCTGGGGATGCTCGGGCAGGGCCTGTCGCGGGGCGCGCGTTTGCCCGTTGGGCCCATGGTGGCGATGGCGGCCGTGCCGGCGGCGTTGGCGGGGATGGTGGCGCTGGGCTTTCCGCACGTGTGGGCCGGGTTCATGGAGCATGCTCGGCAAACGCCCTCGCTCACCGGCTGGCGATGGCCCCGGCTGCACGAGGCCCTCAAGATTGCGCGCAACGCGCCGGGAATCCCGGCGGCGGCCGTACTCTTGCCGTGGGTGCTGAGCTGCCGGAGCCGAACTACCTCACAGGAAACGCAGCATTTGAAATCCGATCGGATTTCAGGCGCCGGTGCCGCCTGCGACGAATGGGAGGCAAGCACGGTGACCGCTGCGTCAACCTTGGCCGCGCTGGCTGTCGTGGGGGCGTCGCTGTTCCTGTTGGCCCCAAGCTCGGTCCAGTTTGTGGGGCCGCTGCAGCCGCTGATTGTGGGGGGGTGCCTGGCGCTGGCGGCGGCGCGGCCTTGGCAGCCCCGGCGGCTTGCGGCCTGTGCGTGGCTCTTCCTGGCGTTGGCGGCCATCGGTTCCATCCGGGCGATCGGGATGAGCACCTGGGGCGTGGCCTGCGCGGCCGATGCCGGCTACCCCTCGGCCCTCCGGCATGTCCGGGCCGAGTTGAAGAGCTGCGCCGCCGGCAGCACGGCCGTGCTCTCCTCCGCCTACCTCTACGAGGCGGCCCGGCACAGCCAACTCAAGTGCATCCACTCCGACTGGATGGAGCCGCCCGAACGGGGCCGGCCCAGCGCCGACTGGGACGGGCTGACCGCGCTCAAGCCGGCCAGGCTCATCCTGACCCAATTCGATTATTACCGGCGCTACCAGCCGCTGCTCCAGCGGTTGAAAACGAGGGCCGACCTGGCGGAGGTCCAGATTGTCAACACCGCCAGACTCCCCGCCCCCGATTCCTTCCCCTCGCTGCAAAAGGCGCTCCAGCACATCTCCTGGGCGCCGGTGGTGGCCACGATAAGGTGGAACTCAACAGAAGAAAACGGAGGAAATGTAACAGAAGAAAACAAAGGAAACGGAGAAGCACAGGCGCGGCGCGGAACGGAAGATTGAGTGCTTAGAGCCTGCTCCATAAGCTCCGATTTCGGACCTTTGTCGCAGCCTTTGTCGGGACCTTTGTCGAGAAATGGCCAATCCGACAAAGGTATCGACAAAGGCTGCGACAAAGGTCCCCCAAGTCCCTCTTCGTTCTTCTTCGTTTCCTTCTGTTCAACTTCGTTTCCTTCTGTTCAATTCCATTTCCTTCTGTTCAACTCCGTTTCCTTCAAATCCGCTTCTCGTCTGCGTCAATGAAGTTGACGAACGAGCGGATGTCATCGCGGTGGGCGAGGCCGGCCTCTTGTTTGCGCTGCTTGAGGCGCGCCTGCATCGCGGCATCCTCGGGCTTGGGATGACCGAGCATGCGCTCCCGGTGGGCGGCTTTGACCGACTCGGGTTTGCGGACGTTTTTCAAGATCCAATCGCAGACCTCGCCGTCGGTGATCGAGTTGCGGACCACCTCGATGAACCGGGCGGCGTCCACCCCTGCTGTCTCCAGCCAGAGACCGTCAAACCCTTTGCAGAAGTTCGGCTGATAATCCGGGTGGAGTTTGCCCGCCAGGTGAAGACGCACCTTGTCCACGAACCGCGGCAGGTGTACCCAGCCGCACATGGCCTCGCGCGGGCTCCTCGGATAGATGATTTCGCTCATGCGCCTATCATGCGGGCGCGCGCCCCCAGTGTCAAACAGCCCGGCAGCCGTCGCGCAGCGCAGGACAGAAGTCTTCGGGTGCTCCATGGAACCGGCGGTGCGCGCTCTGGACGCCGAAGGCGTCGCTCATGCCAGCCCAGGGCAACGCCCAGGGACGAGGGAACGAAAACCGTTTAGAGCGCTGAAAGCGCGCTTCATTGATCGTCCTCGCCCGCCCCACCAAGGCGAATCGCCCCAGCCTGATTCCCGCAGCCCTCTCAGGCAATCAGCCAGACCGTGATTCTGCAACCAGCGGGTACTTCTCCGGGTGGAGAATGCGGTCCAGGTCCAGGTCCACGTCCAATTCCGGCCAATAGAGGTGGTCCTGGCCCAGGAGTTGAACGGCGAACAACTGCGCCAGAGTGGCGGAGCGAAACCAGGGGAAGTCCTCAAACCCCAGGAAATACTCCCGTTCTCTGACCCAAAGCCAAAAGCCGTGCGGGGAGATGTTGAGCAATTTCGGACTCACACCCCTAAGCTTACCAAACCCACCTGCCTGGCACAAGAAAAGAGCAATGGGGTCACATCTCTCGTTCCTGCAACGCCCTCACGTTTCCACGCCCCGAGCCCGCCTGCCAGGCCTGCCGGGACCAGCACGCCGCCCCCCCAGGCCCAGAGCGGCCGTGCCCCATACGCAAATCCTGGGCCGGAAGAGCCAGCCCGTGGCCGCCCCCAGCAGGGCTGCGTAGTAGAGCGCGCTGCCCAGGAGGCTTGGCGCGGCCACATAATAGCAGGCCCCCGCCCAGCCGGCCATCCAATGGCTGCTGCCGGGTGCGATTAAAACTGTCGGTCATCCAACGGCGCCTTTTTGCCCCGAAGGGGCTTCCGACAATAGCCCAACGTTTCAACGTTGGGTTGGATGCGCCGGCACCCCGAGTCCCGAAGGGACGGCTGAAACGCCGGAGGACTTCAGCCGTCCCTTCGGGACTTTGCCCATCTTCGCCTGGATCCCAACGTTGAAACGTTGGGCTATTCTCAAATGTCCCTCCGGGACAAAACTCCCGGTACGCATGCCCGACGCCTTTGATCGCACCCGCTGCCGACCCGGATGCACTCCATGAGAAACCAGCCCGCATGGTTGAACAACTCCGCCACGGCGGGAAACCACGGCGTCGTCAGCAAACTGGCCAGGTTGCTCACCAGCACCAGGGCGCACAGCGGCACCGCTGCCAGGTTGGCCGGCGTGCTCACCGGCGTCACGACATGGAGATATTGTTTCCCATTTAAACCAGCGGTTTTCCTGGCATTTTGCGAACTTTCAGGAGTTGCCCTGAGAGCAACTACGAATGGTTGGACCTCAGTGATTTATTGATTAAGACGTTCGCTAACTGCTTTGATTTCATATCTTTGACTTCCTGGTGCAAAACGTGCCCCCACCAATGATACCCTTCGCGGCGCATCGTGCGCGACGAATTCTCTTTTGCGCTCCCGTCAAACCAGCGTTGAATTCATGGGGGAGATCACGTCTGGGCGCGTTATCTTCGGTCCCGACGACGCCGAACCGGTTTTAGGCGTGACCGCCCTTGAATCGGTGGGCTCTTCGGGTGGACGCCGCCAATCGCCCCCTCAGGCGAATGCCGGCCATACCGCTGAAATCAGCCCTGCGGTTCGTTCAGGAGCAGGTGTGCGGTTGAATTAACCGCAAAGAACGCAGAGATCACAAAGAGAGACATCGGTTGCCTCGGCCTTTGCGTTCTTTGTGTTCTATGCGGTTAACTCTGCCACCTGTTCTAAAAAGGGGGCTGCCCCGGTTCACCCCCCCGGCGCCGCGGCGGTTTTCGGAATCTGGGCTGCCCCGGTGAGCCTGAGCCCGCCCATGGTCGTTAGCTCCCAACGGCCGCGCCGGAGTTCGAGGGTCGTCGCCCCTTCCCAGCGCGTATACACGACTGGCACCTGTCTCCTGCCCAGCCGTTCGCAGAAGCTCGGGCGCGCTCGCGCGGAGGAGGGGAATTCCGAGTCTGCCACCACGATGAGGCGGGGCCCGATGGCCTCCAGCAGGTCATCGCCCAGCGCCTCCAGCGCGCCCGGCAGTCCCGTCACGACGATGTGAACATGAGAAACCAGCCCGCATGGTTGAACAACTCCGCCACGGCGGGACACCACGGCGGAAAGGGGTCGGTTAATGAGATTGTCATATTAGCACCTTGATCAGAATAGTACATTCTCATTAACTGACCCCTTTTTGTCTCCTCGTTGCCGGCGCGAAAGCGGCAGAGGACTGCCGCAGTCCAAAACCTCCGGCCTTGGGGTCGGTTCCTGGGGAGGGCGTCACCCCTCATGTCCCGATCCCTGGCCAACATCGTTTTCACCTCGTCTTCAGCACCAAAAGCCCTCTGCCGCCCTTACAGGGCGGAGGAAACCTCTCTTTCGGCCCTTACCTGGGGCTGCGCGCTGCGCGCTTCACCCCAGGCTTTCACATTGCGGGCCTTCGGCCCTGCTGCACCGCCCTTCTCGCCCCTCGCCCCTCGTCCCTCGCTGGTTCTCACGCGCTGGCGCTGGTGTAGCGCCGCAGGGAGGCGCGCCAAACCCATTCGGAGACGCCAAAGCAGACCAGGGTCATCACCAGGAGCAGGGCGACCTGCGCGGGCGAGTCCAGCTTGTTGGCCAAAACGCGCACGGGCACGTTCGAGACCAGCAACATCGGAATGGCCAGCGTGAAGACGGCCTTGAACGCGCCGCCAAAGGCCTCGTCCGGCATGCGCGCAATGTTGAAGAGGTTGTAGTAGCCCCAGACGATGCCCTGCGCCCGGACGGTCCAGAAGCTGATGCTGGCCAGCAGGAACATCAGCGAGTAATGGATGACAATGCCCGCCCCGCACAACACCAGGAAACCCGCCGCCTGCACCGGCGTGGGCGCCAGGTGCAACCGCCAAGCGGCGTAAGCCATGACCCCGACGGCCGAGGCGGCGTTGACGTAGGCGCCCAGGTCCACTTGCCGGAAGGAGATGACAAAGCGCGAGTTGACCGGCAGCAACAGCAGGAAATCCAGCTTGCCGCTGCGCACCAACTCGGAGAGGTTCGTGCAGTTGATGAGAAAAAAGGCCTGGAAGATCTGCTGGATGAAATGGCTGGCGCCGATCAAGAGCACCACCTGCCATTTCGTCCATGTCCCGATGTGGTCCGTGTGCAAGTAGAGCACGCCGATGAAGCTGAGCTGGAGGCCGAACCAGAGCAATTCCACGAAGATCCAGAGCAGGAAGTTGGCCTTGAAAGTCATCTCGCGCGTGACGGAGTTCTTCCATAAAGCCCCGTAGATGGACGCGTAGCGCGAAACCGAATGCGCCACCCGCGCCGCGCACCGCGCCAGCCATGCTCCGCGCCCGGAAGGTCTCGGGCTCACACCCGGTCCGGTCCCGGTGGCCGGCCGCGCCTCCTCACCGTCCCTGTCTTGTGTTCTGGGTTTCATTTGCTTCGCAGATTTCCTGCTACTGGCTGCCTCGGCAACGCTAAACTCGGGATGAGGCCCCGGCTGCGTGATGGCTCGCGACGCCGGGCCTGAGGCCTGTCCCGAAGGGACATCCGAGAATAGCCCAACGTTTCAACGTTGGGTAGGGCCCTCCCCGAGGAATAAGTCCCGAAGGGACGGCTGAAGCACCAGTGCATTTCAGCCGTCCCTTCGGGACTCGGCCCGTCTTCGCCTCAATCCCAACGTTGAAACGTTGGGCTATTCTCAAGTGTCCCTCCGGGACAAAACGCGACAGCATTGTCTCCGTTTCCGAGGAAACCTGGCATTCTCGAACCTCCGCCCTCCGCCCTCTGCCCTGCGTCCTCCGTCCTCCGCCGTCCGCCCTCCGCCCTCCGCCCTCCGTCCTCCGCCCTCTGCCCTCCGTCCTCCGCCCTCCGTCCTCCGCCCCCCGTCCTCCGCCCTCCGTCCTCCGCCCCCCGTCCTCCGCCCCCCGCCCTCTGCCCCCCGCCTTCTGCCCTCCGTCCTCCGCCCTCCGTCATTCGTCATTCGTCATTCGTCATTCGTCATTCCGCCCCCCTCACCCGCCCACCGCCGAATACCTGCGGATGCCGCGATTCCACGCAAAGCGCGCCAGGCTGTAAGCGGCCAAGACCCAAAAGACCTGCAGGAGCAGGCCCCGGACCATCTCGGCCTGCGTGGCCTTGCCCAAATAAATGCTCACTGGGAAATAGAGCTGATAGGGAAAGGGCGTGAACGCGAGGACCTGCTGGAGGCCGGGCGGGAGGATGTCCAGCGGGAAGAGATGGCCGCTGGCGATGTACTCGAAGGCATAAAGAATAAAGATGAACGTCGAGACCTCCAGGACCCAGAAGGCCAGCATCGCCATCGCGTAAGACGAGAAGAACTGGAGCAGCGCCGTCAGGAACGTGGAGAGGACAAAGCAGGCCAAGACCGTCCAGTCGTGCGGCAGCACGAAATAGCGCCGCAGGCAGATTATGAAGAGCGCCAGCGGCGCCGCCGCGACCCCGAGATAGGCCAGCCGCCCCGAGAAGAACAGGCAGAGCCGATACCAGAGGTAGTCGATCGGCTTGAGCAGGAACTGGTTGATGTTGCCGTCCTTGATGTCCGCCGCAATCTGCCAATCGTCCTCATTGACCGCCGTCAGCGCGTCCACAATCGTGAGCACCAGGTAGTAGGAGATCATCTCGGCCAGCGTGTAGCTGCCAACCGTCGCGCCCGGCTCTTGCCCCGGTAGATGGTCCGCCAGACGTACAGCATGGCGATCAGCGGGATCAGCCCGAAAACGGTCCGCGCCAGGAAATTGAAGCGGTAAGTCAGGTTGTTCTGAAGCCCGATGCCGATCACGTGCCAGTATTTTCTCAAGCGGCCCATCTGCCCCATAGTAGCGCCTAAAGGGGCCTCTGTGAAGTGTGGGCGCAATCATCCGCGGTGAGGCCTCGATGAAGGCGGGAGCGGCACCGCGGGCAGACCCCTCACCCCGGCCCTCTCCCCTCGGAGGGGAGAGGGAGAGGCCTCAGTCTCTTGAACTTCCAGGCGTCTCTGGTCCCTTGGACCGCTACGGAGAATTCCCCCTCTCCCCATCCGATGGGGAGAGGGTTGGGGTGAGGGGTCCGCCGGGGATGCCGTCTCCGCCTTCGCTGAGAAGCTGTGAAAAAATGCCAAAACGGACAACATCCCCGAAAACACCCCTCTGTTTTCCTAACGATTTTGAGGATTTTTGCGGTGCTTGGGGCCAGGAATCGATTTTTTCACACCTTCTGACCGGCTACCATACGCGGTGGAACCCCTTGGCAAAAGCCACCCCCGGGCGTATATGTCAATCGTGAGCACCCCGAAACCCATCGTTTACCGCATCGGGCGGGGGCTCCTGCGGGCCGCTCTGGGGTTTTACTTCGCGCGCATCGAGCGGTTCCACCCGGAGCACGTCCCGGCGGACGGCCCTGTCCTGTTCACCTCCAACCACCCGAATTCCTTGACGGATGCCTTCGTCATCGGCACCTCGGTGCGGCGCAAGGTCAACTTCGTCGCCACGGTGCAGTTGTTCCGGCTCCGGCCGCTCCGCTGGCTCCTGACCCGCTGCGGCGTCATCGCCGTCAACCGGGTCAAGGACGACCCGCGCGCGATGCGGTCGGTGCTGGATACTTTCGAGGCCTGCTTCCGGGTGCTGGAGCGGGGCGAGGCCATCGGGATTTTCCCCGAAGGCATCACCCACGACGATCCCCAGCTCAAGACGGTCAAGAGCGGGGCGGCGCGCATGGCCCTGGAGTTGGAGCAGCGCCACGAGGGAAGACTGGGTCTGCAGATTGTGCCGGTGGGCCTGACCTTTTCGGCCAAAGAGATCTATCGCAGCGAGGCCCTGGTAGGTTTCGGCCAGCCGATTCGCGTCGCGGATTTCCTGCCTGCCTATGCGCAGAACCGGCACCAGGACATCCAGCTTTTGAGCGAGGAGATCGCGCGCCGCATCCAGTCTCTCATGGTGCATTTGCCGAACCTGGAGCGGGCGCGCATTGTCGAGGCGGTCAAGCGGCTCTACCTGGATCGATTATGGGTTGCCAACACGGTCATCCACGAGCCGGTAGCGCCCCGGGCAGGCGAATTGCTGCTGACTCAAGCCATCGCCAACGCGGTGGACCGGGCATTTACGGCGAACCCTGGCCGCGCGTTGGAGTTCGTGCGGAAGCTTGATCGGTATGAGCGGGGCTTGAGCCGGTTGCGCCTTTCGGATGAAGTGCTGGCGCAGTTTCCGCAGCGGCGGCGGGTCCTGCGGCAGAGTCTGGCCTGGGCGGCGGTGGCGGTGCTCGGGGCGCCGGTGGCCCTCTACGGCTGGCTGCACCGGCTCGTTCCCTATTCGCTGGTGGCCTGGATCGTCAAGCGGACGGTGCGCAAACCGCCGGACAGGACGCAGATCTCGACGGCGATCATTGTCGCCGGCGTGGTTGTGTTCACGGTGTTCTATGCGCTCTGTGCGCTGGTGTTCTATGGTTTCTTTGGCTGGCCGGCGGCGGGCTGGTATGCGCTCTCGCTGCCGGTGGCGAGCCTGGCGGCGCATTACTATCTGCGCCAACTGCGCCGCCTGGCGGCCGGCTTGCGCGCGGTCGCGGTCTTCCTCCGGGCGCCGGGCGCAGCCCGAAGGCTCCTGGCTGCCCGAGCCGGGTTGATTGCCCTCATCGAGGCCGAACGGCAGGACTTGCTCCTGGCCCGAGCCGGGGGCGCGGCAGACAGTGCCCGCGCATGAAGGCCCGCGAGCAAGTTGGACCTGGGTAGCGAAGAGACTCATGTTGTTTGTCTGCAGCCCAGCGCCAACGGCGCGGCCTCATATCAGCCTGGGGCAACGCCCTGCTCGCGCGCGTCGCGGAGCGACGCAGTGAAGGCAGCCGTGGACCTCGGTCCACGGTTTACGGCGTGGGAACAGGCCCGCGTCGCGTAGCGACGCCTGACCGCCTCGCGGTTTTCAGGCGTCGCTACGCGACGCGGTCGAACTTGGGCCATGGGTCCGTGGACTGGAAGTCCACGGCTACCATCGGGCACCGCTACGCGGTGAGGCTGGGCCGTTGGCCGCCGTTGGCCCAGGCTGTTATGGGCCGCGCCGTTGGCGCTCCAGGCGGCTAAAGGCCCGGCCTCTCCTGCCGATAGATGCCTGATAAAGAGCATCTTGTGATCACGTCTCGCGCCGTTTCTCTTTCCGCCGCCCGGGGAATGGTTTGGCGGCTTGGACTGGTTGCGTGGCTGGCGGGGCAGTCCTGGGCGGCCTTTGCGGCCTATTCATTCGCCCCGCGCGGCCAGGAGGGGTTTGATGTGTTAGTCAATGGGGCGGTGGTGGCGCCGATTCGGTTGGCCGCCAACGGGGCCTTGCTGGCCAATGAAGTGACCACGAACGACACCACCATCCGCTTATCCGGGCTGCACACCAAGAACACCAATGCCGTAGTCTTTGCCTCGGACGACTACGTCAGTCTGACCCTGCCGAGTGGGGGTTCGGCCCCGGAGCCTGTCGTTCGCTTCCAGTTGACGTTTCAAAGCTTCCATTCCGATGAGTGGGCGGGGATGTTTCCCAGCGGGCAACCGGCGCCCTTTCACTTCCTGGCCTGCGCGATGCCCGCCGCGAGGGTTTGGCACCAGCGGGGTTGGCTCAACGCCACGCCGCTGGACGACCGCTTTCCGCTGCTCATCGATCCCCACGGCGGCACACCTGAGATTGCCTGTTCGTGGAACCGGAACTGGGGTTATATCTGTCCGTTAGGGGGCCATCCGATCCCGATGATCGGTTTGTGGGACCCTGTGGCGGCCCTCTATGTCGGCTATGATTTCCAGGACTCGAGGGCGAGCACGGAGCAATCCGAGCGCGATGTCTGCACGGTCTATTGCTGGGGGTCGGGGACGTTGTCCAATTTCGTGGCCCTGGCCTACCCTGAGGGCGGGGAGCGTTTTGGCCAGCGGTCTTATCCCAAGGCCGGCAACAGGCTCGCGTCCTATTTCAGCCTGGTGATCCAGACAAACCTGCCTTCCACGGCGGACCCCAATGAACAGTTCCAGGGCCGGCTCTTCGCCCGCTACACCAATGCCTTGCCGCGCGTGCCTGCAATGAATGACCTGGCCTGGCAGCCCGGCTATCCCCCGCGAGAGGAGTTTGTACACGCTGTCGGTCCGCAGGTCATTTACACACCGGATCCCGGCAAGTATTTCACGAACAACACCCTGCAACTCTCGGGATTTGGCGGGCACATCGAGTTGCCGCTCGATGCCTGGCTGCTCAATAGCAATTCCCTGGCTGACTTGCGCAAGGAGATCGAGCGCCTTCTGAGCCAATACGCGAAAACCAACGTCGTGGGCGGCGACACCTGCCTCTATTGGCAGCAACCGCTGGAGGGGGCGTGGTTCCACGACTGGGGCGACACCAACGTCATCACCTTGCACAACTCGGAAGGCTTCTTTGCCGGGCGCATCCTGGTCGAACTCTACCGTTACGACCTGGCGCACACGAACGTCCACCCCGAATACCTGGCCGCCATCGACGGCGTCTTCAACTGGGCCAAGCACTTCGTCTGGACCCGTGGCGAGTTCTCCGATGTCCCCTCCTCGCCCTTCGCGGTCGGGGTGACGCTGAGCACGGCGTTTCTGTTGGACTACTATTTCACATTCAAGGACGACCCGGTCCGGGCAACCAACGCCCCCGTGGCCCTCCGGTTGGCCAACACCCTGATCTGGCGGTATCTGTGTGTCTGGGCGATGGATTCGAACCTCTCGGACGGGGCCCTGGACAGCGCCTTCCTGGCCGAGCCCAATAGCGGCCGGGACTGGGCCTCGGTGGGCTGCGCAAACGAGATGAGCTGGGTCCTGGACGCGATCATCCAGGTCTATGTGCACACGGGTGACGAGCGGCTCCGCTACTATCTGCGCGGGATGTTGCAACGCTGGCATTCGCTCTATCGGGACAGCTACGAGCATGCCTTGGACGCATTCGGCAAGGATGCGCTCTCCGAGGGCTACGGCCTCTACCAGGGGTGCGGTCCGCAACCGGGCAAACACTATGTCTATGGCTTCACGCAGCGGATCGGCATGGCAGAGCCCATCGGTAATTCGGTCATCCGGGTCGTGGGTGGCGCCGCCGCCTGCATCGCCTTCGACAAGGGCGGCACCGCCTGTGACGTGGCCGATTACCGCACCGATGGCAACGGGGCCTGCTCGTTCCGCGTGGTCTCCAGCCTGCCCGGAGCATTCGACCTGAGCTTCTCCTATCCGTTTGTCAACCAATACAACGCCGCGATCACCCGCCTGCGGGGCGGCACTCTCTCGCCCCTGGGCAGCAATGACGTGCGATTCTGCAGAGGCGCGCCGACCTCGGTGTACTTCTATGGCGTCCAGGATGGGGACGTCTTGACCGTGGGCTCGGTGTCCAATGCGCCGCCCTTCACACCCGATTCCTCGCTGGTCTATGACGAATCGGCAGTCCAGCCCCTGAGCAGCGGCCCCTTTGTCACCCTCTCCATTACCAATGAACTGCTCCTGCCTCAACAATGGACCAGTTTCCACTCCTTTGCCGGTATCGTCCCGGGGCTGCACTGGGCCTGGACCGTCCCCTACCAGCAGCGCCTGGGCGCCGCCAGCAACGCCGCCCCGCTCTCCGCGCCGGGGGCCTATGCCGTCCTGGTGGCCTATTCGCCTCCCGAAGATGCGACCCTCAGCGCGCAACCGGCCCTGAGGCTGGCGGATCGAACCGTCCTCGAGTTGAACCGGACGCCGGTGCTGGCCTGGCGCGGTTGGCCCACGATGTTCAATCGCATGGTGCTGTTGGATTACGCCATGCTCTGGGCGACCAACCCGGTGGCCGGCGTGGAACCGCAAGGCTGCCTGGTGATGGGCGCCACGGCCTTTATGGGCGATTCCAACGCATGGAACTCCGTTGAGCCCGTGCTCTCTTCCGCCGCCCAGGACTTTGTTCAGGAGGAGAACAAGCGGTGGGCCCAGGTGGCCCTGCAGTCTGGTTTCGCCCAACTCCCGACAAACCTCATCGCCCAGTTGCCCGCGTTGTTGCCCTTCGACGTGCCGGGCCCGGCGCTGGTCTTCGCCTGCAACACCGGCCTGCGCAACCAATGGACCAGCCTTTCCCCCGGCCAGTTGGTGGATGCCAGCTTCTTCAACGCAACCCGGTTTCCGTTGGCGTTCTACGTGGGCGACGACGACTACGTGGCTACGGTCAACACTGCCGACGACGGCAAGGAGGCGGTCATCCAGTACCTGGCCGGCGGCGGGACCTTGGCGGTCCTGTCCGAGTCGGCCTTTCCCTTCTCCAACGCGTGCGACCCATCCGACACGCCAACCACTGAGCCGAGCCCAACCGATTGCCTGTTGCCTTGCGTAGGTCTGCCGCTTGGCCTGGCCTTCACCAATGTGCCTGGCGGTCTGTCGGTGCTGGTCAACACCCAGGCGGTGGCGCTGCCCATGGTGCCCCCCATCTTTGATCTGCCCCAAGGCGGACAGACTCTGCCTGATCGTTCCAACCAACGTGGCCGCCCAGGATCGGTATGTCTCCTGGCTTTCGGTCGCGGACACCAACTCGCACCCCCCCAAGCAGTACGGGGACGCCGCGGGCTGCATCGAGTTGGGGCAGGGCGGCCGAATCCTCTACATCTCGCGCGCGCTGCTGGCGAGTTCCGTGGGCCAGAGCCTCATGGCCGACGCAACCTGTTGGCTCGCGCAGGCCATTCTCCGGCCCTCGTTGCCGCGCCTGGACTCCGTGGCCGCCGCTCCGGGCGGCGTCACGCTGGGCTTCCGTGCCCTGCCCAACCTGGCCTATCGCCTGGAATCCTGCCCCGATCTGAGCGCCCGCCAGTGGTCGCCGGTGATGGACATTGTCGGCGCCCCGACCAACTGCTGGATGAGCGTGACGGATTCCGGCACTCCCTCTGCCGCACGGTTCTATCGCCTGGTCGTCCACCCGTGAGAGGGCCGGCGCAACCCTGTTGCAGCAAACGTTGGATGACTTTCGCGGCCTTTGTCGCAGCCTTTGTCGGCACCTTTGTCGAAGCCTGGCCAATCCGACAAAGGTCGCGACAAAGGTTGCGACAAAGGTTCATTCATTTAGACTGCTGAGACCTCGACAGAACAGGCGGAAGGCAACGTATGACTGAACGAATTGGCTTTGTGGGTGTGGGCCGGATGGGGGCCAACATGGCCCGGCGGCTCAAGGAATGCGGTTATGAAATCACGGCTGTCTATGATATTCTGGGAGAGTTGGACAAATCCGGCATCGCGGAACTGACCTTCAAGGGCAGGCGCACCAGCCCACCCCAGCCAGGGCACCGCGAAACCAGCGATCACTGACGAGGGGTAATTAATTTAACGGACGGAAAATACTTCCGAAAGCGGTCTGTATCATTGGTTACGATATCGAACCCCATCGATTCCGCGTGCGCTCCGATGAAAAAACCGGCCAATGGCGTCTTTGGGCCTGCCGTTATTCCATCTGCTTTCCGCCTCGCCAAATAGCGCTTGTAAGCCTTTCCGCACAATTCGGAAGCCGTCGCAGGGACATCCAGAGCCTTCAGGCCCATCCCCGTCACCCTTGCTATCGTCACCGAAGAGTCGGCATGGGAAAACAACTCCGCCAGCGTGATCGCCGAAACGCCCGCGCCCTCGGCTGCCACAGCCTTCGCGATTGATTTCTCCGCCCATCCATTGAGGGCGTCATCTTCATTGGCCGCCGCAATGACCACGCAAGTATCAATCAATTTCACGTGTGGCCTTTCTGATTTCCTCCCACGGAGCCGCCAATCTAAACCGGTTGGCGCGAATCATCTGGAGCGCTTCCTCGTAAGTGGGGCGCTTCTCCTCCTCAGGCTTTGGAATCCGGCGCAAGTGGTACCCGTCTGCTTTTGGGATGAGCCAAAATTTGGTGGCTGGCGCTTCGCCGCCGAGGCGGACACGCCGCTGTGGGTCAACCGTTACTGTTTTCATAGTGGTAAATTACCACAAACACTCTGTCTTTCAAGCGGATGCACCCTTCAACTTACCGCAGAATATTATCGGCATCCCCGGCCGCCGAGATAGCTTAAGCTCCGTGTTTGGGCAATGGCTTTTTGGCTTGCAAGAAATGCACACGCGGCCTAGGAAACAGCGTTATGAAAAACTGCGCGTATTGTGGCCGTGAGAACGAGGATGCGGCTGCGCAGTGCCATGAGTGTGGGACAGAATTGACCGAGCCGGCTCCTGCGGCGCAGCGGGCTGATGCCGGTGACGGGGCAGGCGCAGAGTGGTTGGGGGCGTCCCTGCGCTGCATCGCCGCAACCCTCCTCGCACTCACGGTGTATCTGCTGAGCTTCGGCCCGGTGAGCCGTTACAGCGCCACCCTGGTCGGCCAAACCACCAACTCCTCCGCGAACATGACTGTCGTGACGCGCACGGTTCGGTATCCGGGCTGGGTCAGGGCGGTTTATTACCCGGTCTTCTTGATGAACTCGGGCAGCGGCCTCTATGGGCGCTACGTCCAGTGGTGGCAGACACAACAGTGAGCACAGAGCCTGGGCAAGCCGGACCTAGCGTCAGAGGCTAGGAAAACGGGAGGGCCGAAGGCCCGCAATGTGAAAGCCTGGGGTGAAGCGCGCAGCGCGCAGCCCCAGGTAGGGGCCGAAAGAGACGTCTCCTCCGCCCTGAAGGGGGCGGAAGAGGGCTTTTGGTGCTGAAGACGAGGTGAACAACGATGTTGGCCAGAGATTGGGACATGAGGAGTGACGCCCTCTCCATGAACCGAAAAACGCATCCGTTGATTTCCAACCACTTACGCGTTTTGGGTTCATGGTCCCAATGCATGCGCAAAAGCGAAAGGAGGCTCTCCATGAACCGACACCAAGCCCGCAGGTTTTGGACTGCGGCAGTCCTCTGCCGCTTTCGCGCCGGCAGCGAGGGGACACAAAAGCGGCAGAGGACTGCCGCAGTCCAAAACGCTTCGCGGGACGGGAACGCAATATCCAGGTTCAGGGGCGCAAAGCGCGAATTCGTTCGGGGAATTCTTTCAGGGCTGGAGAAACTTGCGACTGTGGCTGACCTGGGCCTCCGCTCGTCAGACTCGCTCCAGCCCAGGCTATCACATTGCGGGCCTCCGGCCCTGGTGCATCGGCGCGCGCCTTTCGCGGCCTTGCTTCCTCCTACTTGGGCTCGATGATCCGGATCTTGATGTTCCGGAAGGACACCTGGCCATGGTCACCCTGGAGGGCGATGCAGCCGGTGTCGGACTTGGCGAAGCGCGGCATGCGGGCGAACTTGCTCTTGGCGACGCGGCTGTTGAAGTCATCGCTGCCCAGGACATATTCGAAATATTTCACGCCGTTGATTTCGTGCGCGCATTTGTCGGGGCTGATGAGCAGCCGGACGTGGTTCCACTGGCCGACGGGTTTGGTGGCGTCGAGGGGTTTGCCTGTGTTTGGGTCGTTGGGGGGCTGGTAGAGGGCATAGAGCCAGCCGCAACGGACCGGGTCGGCGGCGGCCTGGTTGTCTTCGAGTTGGAATTCGGGGCCGGTGGCCCAGACCGCGTTGCCTTCGTCGGTGACGTGGTACATGATGCCGCTGTTGCCGGCCACGGAGATGTTGTAGTCGAGCTGGAGCTCGAACCATTGGAATTTGTCGGCGGTGACGATATCGCCTGCGGTGTGGGGATCGGAGCAGACCAGGGCGCCGTCCTGGACCTGCCAGCCGGGACGGACGCCCTCGCGTTTGAAGTTGTGCCAACCGGTGAAGTCCCGGCCATTGAAGAGGAGCTTCCAGTCGGCGGCCTTTTCGGCGTCAGTGAGGGTATTGGGCTGGCCCTGGGAGCCGGCCGACTCCGAAGCCGAGGCGGCGCTTGGGGCCTCGGCGGCGACTTTCTTTTCGATCGCCGCCTTCCATTCGTCGCCCAACTCCTCGACGGTGTGGCCGGTGCGTTGTTTCCAGAGGTCCGTGGTGTATTGGCCCTGGCGCAAGGCGGCGTTCAGGGGGGCGATGAGGTCTTTGTCGTATTTCTCGACGACCCAATTGAGGAAGTTGGCCGAGATCCGGTAGCTGGCATCGTAGCGGGCGCGGGCGATGTTGCGCCGGGTGATCTCGGCGCCGTGTGACTGCGGCTCGAATGTGTACCAACGAATATAGTCGGGGATCCCCTCGACGAGCCAGCCCGGGGGACGGACGGCGTTGGGGTTATCGCGGGCGACGCGGCCATAGCGCTGGACCACGTGGACCATCTCATGGAACACGGCGCCCAGGGCCTCGCCCTTGAGGTTTTGCCGGAACCAGCCGGCGCCGCACGTGATGCGGGTGCCGCCGGTGGCCGCCACGCCCTGCATCGTCTTGCTGAACCGGATGGAAAGTGTCTTGGGTGCTTCGAATCCGTCGCTGGGCAGCAGCTTCACTATTTTGGGATACCACTCCTTGACCATGGGCGCCAATTGCGCGTGGGCCCACTCGCTCAGGTCGGGCGTCTCGGACGTGTCGAGCAGGATCTCGCAGGCGCCGTCGGCTGCCTGGACGGTCTCCTTGCCGGACTGGTCCGAGGCCACAGCCGTCTGGGCCTGCTCGGGTTTGCTGTTCCGGTCCAGGACATCAATCTCGCTCAAGAAGGTGTTGCCGAAGTCGTCCGAATCTTCCGTGCGCGAAATGTCGAAGAGCAGGTAGCGGAACTGGCCCAGGACACCCTGGGAATCGGAGATGCTGACGCCATATTGGCCGCCGGGCTCGCCGTCTTTGGGGCGCGTGTCCACTTTGGCGAGCAATTGCCAGCCCGCCTTGGCCAAGTCGGCGCCCTTGGCGGGCTGGGGTTTGAAGTCCGGCGAGGCGCCCGCGCCGGCGTAGAGGACATAGACTTGGGGTCCGCGCGTGCTCGGGTGCCACGAGTAGGTGTTGACCTGCTTGACCTCGATGACGCTGCCCAGGTCCACCAGCAGCCGGCCCCCTTCGCTGCCCGCGGCAAAGAAGAAATTCTCCGAAGGCTGGTCTTCTTCGGTCGGGAGTTTGCCGTCGTGCAGGGCGTCGAGTTCGGCGCCGTTGGAGTCGCGCTCGCCCTCCAGGATGCTGAATTTGGCCTTGGCCGCGGCGCCGTTCTTGGAAGGCGGCGGGACTCGCTTGAATTTGAAGCCGGCCGAGGCCTCGGAATTGGAATTGTGGTCGATGACAACCCTGACCTCGCCGAGCGAGACCACGGCGGAGAGCAAGAGGGTGAAAGTTCCCAGAATCACGGGGGCGGGCGATTTCATGCTATTTCAAAGTCCGGGCACACTATCCCGGGGCGTGGGCGATTGAAAAGGAGAAAATCGGTGATTGAAAAAAAGCCGCAGCGGGGCGACGGTTTATCAACGGGCCGGGGCGGACGGCTCCGGCGTGGGGTCTGAGCGAGGCGCGCAGGCGGGAGGCCCGCGCCACAACTAGCGAGAGTGGAACATGGCAGGACAGACAATCGAGATTCCCGTCAAGGGAGTGAGCCTTGGGGCAGAGCTGAATCTGCCGGCCGATGCACTGGGTTTGGTGCTTTTTGCCCATGGCAGCGGCAGCAGCCGGCACAGCCCGCGCAACCAATTTGTGGCGCAGACCCTGCTCGCGGCGGGAATGGGGACCTTGCTCTTCGATCTGCTCACGGCCGCCGAGGAGCAGGCCGAGGCCGTTACCCGGCACCTGCGATTCAACATCCCGCTGCTGGCGGACCGGTTGGCGGAGGCGACCCACTGGGCTTTGGACCGGCTCACCAGCCGGGACCTGGCGGTGGGCTATTTTGGGTCCAGCACGGGGGCCGCCGCCGCCCTGGTGGCCGCCGCCCAGTTGGGCGAGACGATAGCCGCAGTGGTCTCACGCGGCGGCCGGCCGGACCTGGCCGGCGAGGCCCTCGAGCGGGTGACCGCAGCGACGCTGCTGATTGTCGGGGGCGAAGACCGGCCTGTAGTCCCTCTCAACGAAGAGGCCTACGAGCGGCTGAGCGGGCAAAAGGCCCTGCGCATCGTGCCGGGGGCCACGCACCTCTTCGAGGAGCCCGGGCCCTCGAGAAAGTCGCCGCCATGGCCTCGGAATGGTTCAGCGATCACCTGGCCCCGATGGCCCAGCGCCGCGCGGCTCACCGGTGAGGAGGCAGGCGGGCGCATCTCATCTTTGTCGAGCCCGGCCCAACCGAGCGATGGGAGCGCGCCTCCGAAGTCGCAAAGCGTTTTGGACTGCGCCAGTCCTCTGGCGCTTTCGCGTCCCCGGGGTCCGAAAAGCGGCAGAGGACTGCCGCAGTCCAAAACCTTGCGGGCTTCCAAACACCGCGCTTCAATTGCCTGGCTTGCTGAGGGCCGACGAAGGTGGGATGCGCCCGAGCCATGCTCGCCCCTCCAATTCCTATTGACTGCCGCGCCAGGGCGTTGGAGTATCGGCCTGTCCAAGCGGACATTCGACCATGACAACGCCCAAGACCGATTCGGGGTCGCCTCTGGCGGACCGGATAGCCGCCATCAACTCATCCCTCCGCTGTTTCGTCTATAGCCTGCTGGGGTTGATCCCCATCCTGGGGATTCCATTTGCCTTGGCGGCAATGTGCGTCCTGCGGCAGGCTCGCCGCGCCCGCGCAGATTGGAACCCGGCGGACCGCTACCTCAGGGCCGCACGCCGCATCGTACCGTTGGGGTTTCTCTCCACTGCAGCCTTCGTGACGGTCGTCGGCCTCATCGTCTGCGGCTTGTGGGACGATCTCTTGAACTGCGGATCCGGCTCCAGTTGAGGCCACTGATTGAAGGAGCCACAAGGCGTGGCTCGATCAGTTAGTCCACAGTCCAGAGTCCACAGTCCACAGTCTCCCGGTCCGATAGCCTCTGCCACCAATCCATCAATCCCCGCATCAGTCCACAGTCCAGAGTCCAGAGTCCACAGTCTCCCGGTCCGATGGCCTCTGCCACCAATCCATCAATCCCCGCATCGGTCCAGAGTCCAGAGTTCAGAGTCCACAGTCTCCCGATCCGATGGCCTCTGCCACCAATCCATCAATCCCCGCATCGGTCCACAGTCCACAGTCGGGGAACAATTGCCCTGCGCCTACGCCTTGCACCCGGGGACTGTGGACTGTGGACTGTGGACTCTGGACTGTGGACTGTGGACTCTGGACTGTGGACTCTGGACTCATCTTGTCGTGACGGCCTTGAGCCGAATCCAGTCGGAATTCAACGGGCTGTATTCGGGGGATGGAGCCCCTGCGGGTTGGGCGATTGTGGCGGGGTCGCGCAGGCGGAAAAGTTCGGCATGGCCGTCGGCGAAGTTGAGGCTGTAGCCGTGCTGGTGGCGCATAGCGGGGAGACTGGCGAAGGGCCGGCTGTCGTCCATGGTGACAAGGAACACGGGGTCATCGATGGTGGTTTCGTGCTCGTCTGCCATCACGAAGAGGGTGGCGGGTCCGGCGGCGGCTAAATCGCCGTCACGCAGGAACGTGCGGAAGGTGGTTGCGCGTCCGCGGGTTTCCATGTAGCGGCCGCCCATCCAACTGTTCATGGAGAAGCTGCGGACGCGGCTTGTGCCTTGGGTCTGAGACAGGTCGGCGGGACAGCGGTAGATGCGGCACTGTTGCGCATAAGGGAAGATCTCGCCTTGCTCAATCAAGGCCAGGTTGGTGGCGTCGCTCGGGCTTTTCATGTTCCCGAGCACCCAGGCCGGGGCCGCCTTTGGGTCGAGGATTGGTTCGGGCGGGTTGCCGGCCAGGCGGCCGTCGTTGTCGGCCGCATACATCTGCGCGGCCAGGGCGAGTTGTTTGAGGTTGTTGGCGCAGGCGGCGCGCAAAGGGGTGCGCCCGCTGGTGGCCAGGGCGGGCAGGAGCAAGGCAGCCAGGATGGCAATGATGGCGATGACGACCAGCAACTCGACCAGAGTGAAGGCCATCGCGCGCCAGCCGCAGCCTCGTGCGGCTTGTTTTACAATCTTGAGTTCTCCAAACATTCTTTGCCGGATGGTTCTTTAGCGCGTCCGGCGCGTCTTGAGAAGTGTGCGTCTGATTGCACACCCTGGGGCCATTGACAAATTCGCTCGGCGCGCCTGTGCGCCAGCGTAGCGCAGGTTTGGAAACCTGCGCTACGAGACTGCGGTCCGCTTTTGTTTGCTTGCGGGCATCGGGTGTTGAATAATCGGCGTGGTCCGGAGCATTGCGAACGATGGCCAAAGGCCGGTCATATCTGGCGGGCGCACTGTTGGTGGCGCTGGTCGAGACGAGTTGGGGCCAGAAGGCCCCGAACTGGCGCGCCTATAAAGGGATCAACGGCCTGCAGAGCCCGGTTTGCTCGACCGTGACAGTTGCCCCGCACGGCAAGGTGCTGGTCACCCATCCAGGGATCTCAGGCGTCAGCGAACTGGACGGCTATAAAATCCAATTCATTCCTGCGCCCTTTTCTCCGCAGAATCGCGTCTATGAGAGTCCGGCCGGGCAGCTCTGGACCGTGGAGACGGATGGTCTGTGGGATTTCAAGCCCAGCCAGAGCACTCCAAGCGGCGCGACCAACACCTGGACTGTGGAGCCGGAGGCCCTGCTTGGTTTCAGGGGCGGCACCTGGTCGGCGCACGCCGTGCCCGAGATCGAAGCCGAGTTCAAGGCGCGCCGCCTGCCCTCGCCGGACCCGGTCCCGCTGCACCCGGTGCGCCAGGGATTGGTCCTGGTCCTGTTGCCCAGCCGCTTGCTCCAGTTCGATTGCACCGACCCGTCGCACCCGCGCACGACGGTGCTGCGCCGGGCCGAGCAGACCCAACTGGGAGGGTTCACGGGCCTGTGCCCTGCCCGAGGCGACGGCGGGCTGTGGGTGGCCGGCACGCGCGGGCTGGCCAAGGTCTCCGGACCCGCGCGCGCGTTGCGGGCCGAAACCGAATGGCGCGAGTACCCGTTTGCCCCGGCGCTGCAGGTCCAGAATCTCCAGGAGGCGCACGAGGACAAGAACGGCAATATCACAGCGACGGCCGAGACCACAGCCACGCACCAGAAAGTGATTGTTCATTTCGACGGCGAGCAATGGAGTGCCGAGCCCGGCACGGTCGAGCGGTTGCGCTTCGCCTGGCGCGGCCCCGATGGCGGCTGCTGGGCGGCCAATCCCACAACCCTCTTCCAATACCAGGAGGGTGGGACCGAGATGAGCGAGTATGAGGAGATTAGCGCGCGTTCCTACAACGACCTGGCTATCGAACCTGGCGGCGCGTTCTGGCTGGCAACGTCCGACGGCCTGTTCCGTTACGCCCCGCTGGCATGGCGCAGCCTGGCCGGCGCGCAGAGGGCCGGCTCGCCCATCCGCTGCCTGGCCATGGATAACCAAGGCCGGCTCTGGCACATTGCCGGCACCGCAACTCCACTGGATGCGCGGCGACGAGCATGGCGAATACACATTCCCGCCCGGCAGCGTGCGCCGTCTCCAGGCCACGCGCAGCCTGGTCCCGCTCAACAACGGCTCGTTGCTGCTCAATGCCGGGTCCCAGTTGTATGTCTTCGAGCCGGCTGCCGGTTCCTGGGCTCAGTCGGTGGGTGAAGCCGGGGCCGAGTTCAGAGTGCTGGGCACGCTCAAGGACGGCAGTGTGTGCGTGCAAACCACCGTGCCCGGCGCCACCAACCAGTCCTATCGCCTCGAATTGACGACCGACGGCGCCCAGTTCGCAGCCTTCCCCGAGGCCCCCCGGGCGATGTCTTGGGTGGGGAGATGACGGTGCTCTATGCCGCCCAAAATGGGGACCTCTGGCTGAGCGGGGAGCAGGGCACGGCCTGGCTCCATGACAAGAAATGGCGCGTCTTCCTCTCGAGCGACCTGACGACGCCGCGGGCGGCGCTGGGATTCGCGGAGGTGGGCGACGGCAAGACCTGGTGCGCCACCAAAGACCGGATCTGGGAATTCGACGGCCGGAACTGGCTCGTGGTCCCAGGCGGCTTCGAGTCGCTCACGGGCCTGGTCCGCTCGCGCGACGGCAGCGTGTGGGTGGCCTCCAACAACGGGCTCTACCGCTACCTGCGCGCCCAGAACGCCCGGGTCGAGAACGGGAGCGACGAGGGCCTGCCCAGCGCCGACGTGCGCGAGGTCTTCGAGGACCGCAACGGCCAGCTCTGGGCCGGCACCGCGCGCGGCTTGTGCTCCTACGACCCCGAGGCGGACCGCGACCCGCCGCTGACCCGCATCCGCGAGTTGCCCGAGAGCGGCGGGAAGATCCAGGAAGGCGGCATCATTACCCTCACCTTCAGTTCGAGCCGCGACAAATGGGACTACACCCAGCCCTCGCGCCTGCTCTTCGCCTATCAACTGGACGACCACGAATGGACCCGGTTCTCCGAAGAAAACAGCGTCTCATTCCCGGACCAGCCGGCGGGCCCGCATTTCCTGAGCGTCAAGGCCATGGATCGAAACGGAAACGTGGACCCCAAGGCAGTGCGGTTCGATTTCCAGGTCGTGCTGCCCTGGTACAAAGAGACCCGGCTGGTGGCGATTGCCGTGGCCGGGCTGGCGGGGGCCTCTTTTTTGCCGGGCTGGCCTTCAACCGCCACCAGCGCCTGGTGCGCAGCTATGCCGAGGTCGAAAAGCAGGTCGCCCAACGGACCCGCGAACTGGAAATCGCCAACCGCGAACTGCTCCACAGCCAGAAGATGACCGCCCTGGGCACCCTGGCCGCAGGCATCGCCCACGATTTCAACAACATCCTCTCCATTATCCAGGGCTCCGCCCAGATCATCGAAGACAACCTCGACAATCCACCGAAGGTGCGCACGCGCCTGGACCGCATCAAGACCGTTGTCGAGCAGGGCGCCGGAATCGTCAAGGCCATGCTCGGCTTCGGCCGCGACTCCGGCCTGCAACCCATCGAGTGCGACATCAACGGGATCGTGGACGACACGATCAAGCTGCTGGGCGACCGTTTCTTGAGAGAGGTCCAGGTCAACTTCGAGCCCGCCCCCGGCCTGCCCCCGGTGACGGTCTCCAAAGACCTCATCCAGCAGATGCTCCTGAACTTCATCTTCAACGCGGCCGAATCGATGGCCGGGCGCAAGCGCATCCTGATAG
The DNA here is from genome assembly GCA_963749495.1 of uncultured bacterium. Lineage (GTDB taxonomy): Bacteria > Verrucomicrobiota > Verrucomicrobiia > Limisphaerales > UBA8199 > CAVQND01. Next base: position 596,600 of record CAVVMW010000001.1, on the reverse strand, counting down.
CGACGCGGCTCCTGGAGGGTCTGCCGGCGGACCTTGTCCTGGTGCCCGCCAAGGCGCAGCGATATGTCGCCGTGGCCGTGCGCGATTTCGGCTGCGGGATTCCGCCCGCCAACCTGCCGCGCATCTTCGAGCCCTTTTTCACCACCAAGGCCCTCTCCGCCCGGCGAGGCACGGGTCTGGGCCTTTCCATGGTCTATCAACTGGCCGCCAAGACCGAGGCCGGCCTGGCCGTCGTGTCGGTCGTGGACCGGGGCAGCACCTTCACGCTCATCCTGGCGGTGGGGCGCCCCGCGCCCGATGAGAAAACCGGCGCCCAAGCACAAACCGTTCACCCATCATGAACCCTCCTACCATCCTGATCATAGAAGATGACGATCTCCAGTACGAGATCTATGAAGAAGCCCTGGCCAAGTACCGGCTGGTGCGCGTGGCCAGCGGGAGCGAGGCCCTGGCCCAAATCCCCTCGAGCGGCCCGACCTCTTAATCCTGGACCACGTGCTGGCAGAAGGGGAACTGGGCCTGAGTTTCCTGCCCCAGTTCAAAGAGGTGCTCCCGCACGTGCCGATCCTGGTCGTTTCGGGGGCGCTGGAGGTCCACGAGCAACTGGCCGCCTTGCAGGGACCGCGCCGGGCCCATTTTTGCCTGACCAAACCGGTCGATATCCACGCCCTCAAGCGCACCGTCGCCATCGCCCTCAAGGAGTGCGGGCCCGACGAGGTCGTGCGCCAGTTCGAGTCCCTCGAACGCTCCCACCGCGTTGATGCCCAAGACCTCCTCACCCGCTCGACCGACCGCCTCAGCCGCCAGAACCGCATCCTGGAAATCGTCGGCGATTCCTGCCAGCGCCCCAACATCTCCGCCCTGGCCCGCCAATTCAACGTTGCCCGCCGCACCATCATCCGCGACCTCCAGGAACTCATCCGCCGCGGCCAACTCAAGCCCGAGGTCTATCCCGAGTGGGAAGACCCGATTGGAGAGTGAGCGCCCCATGCCTCGCGCAGCGACGCAGTGAAGGCAGCCGTGGACCTCGGTCCACGGTTCGGGGCGTTGGGCGTCGCGGAGCGACGCAGTGAAGGTAGCCGTGGACCTCGGTCCACGGTTCGGGCCGTCCGAATCGTCGCGCGTTGCGTAGCGACGCCTGACGGCTTCGGTGTTTTCAGGCGTCGCTACGCGACGCGGTGGAGCTTGGGCCACGGGTCCGTGGACTAAAGTCCACGGCTACCATCGGGCACCGCTACGCGGTGAGCCGGAGGCTGCGCGCGCGTCGCGGAGCGACGCAGTGAAGGTAGCCGTGGACCTCGGTCCACGGTTCGGGGCGTGGGAAGGGTCGCGCGTCGCGTAGCGACGCCTGACGGCTTCGCTGTTTTCAGGCGTCGCTACGCGACGCGGTGGAGCTTGGGCCACGGGTCCGTGGACTGGAAGTCCACGGCTACCATCGGGCACCGATACGCGGTGAGCCGGAGGCTGCGCGCGCGTCGCGGAGCGGCGCAGTGAAGGTAGCCGTGGACCTCGGTCCACGGTTTGTGGCGTCCGAATCGTCGCGCGTCGCGTAGCGACGCCTGACGGCTTCGGTGTTTTCAGGCGTCGCTACGCGACGCGGCCGAGCTTGGGCCACGGGTCCGTGGACTGGAAGTCCACGGCTACCATCGGGCACCGCTACGCGGTGACGGAGCAGCGGCGGCGGCCAGGGCTTTTCCGCGCCGGCGCTTAACTTTCTGCCGGGCAAGCCGATAAGCTACACGGACGAACTAAGGTGGCCGGCGGAACGGGAGCGGTATTTCCGGCGGCGCCATTTCCGACATGAAGTCCCCAGCCATCAGCCACGGCGAGGGCGCCGCGTTGCGCGACGAGGTTGCGCAGAGCCAATTGGGCGCCATCTACGAGCATGCGCCGGTGATACTGGTCTTGGTGGATGCCCGGCGGCAGGTGGTGCGCGCCAACCGCGCGGCGGCCGGCCTGGCAGGCTGCGCGGCCCAGGCCCTGGCTGGCAAACCGGTCGAGGCGGTGCTGGGCTGGGGTCAGGAGCGCCACGATTCGAGCACGTGCGGCGCCGGGCCCGAGTGCGGTCCCTGCGCCTTGCACCGCGCGGTGGACCAGGCCCTGCGCCAGCCCGGCCCAGGCTCGAGGTTCTATGTGCGCCCGCTCCTGGGCCGCGACGGCGCCTCCCGCGTGGCCACCCTCCTGGCCTCGGTGACCAGGCTCGTGGTGGCCGATCAGACCATGGTCCTGTTGTGCCTGGAGGACCTGACCGAGCGCCAGCGGGCCGAGGAGCGCCTCCGCGAGCAGGCCGCCTTGCTGGACATCGCCCACGACGCCATCACCGTTTTGGACCTGGACGCGCGCGTCCTTTATTGGAACCACGCGGCGGAGAAGCTCTATGGCTGGCCGGTCGAGGAGGCGCTCGGGCACGATGCCCAGCCTCTTCTTCGAGGAAGTCCCGGCGGAATTCATCCAGGCCCTGGAAGCCACGCTCAAGTACGGGCAGTGGGATGGCGAGTTGCGCCAGGTCCATCGCGATGGCCGGCCGGTGATCGTTCACAGCCGGGCGACGCTGGTGCTCGACCAGGCGCGCAAGCCCAAGTCAATCCTGGTGGTGAGCACGGATGTCACGGAGAAGAAGTCGTTGGAGGCCCGGTTCCTGCGTGTGCAGCGGCTGGAGACGATTGGGGCGCTGGCGAGCGGGATTGCGCATGACTTGAACAATGTCCTGGCGCCGGTCTCGATGGCGGTGGACGTGCTGCGCCTGCACTCCCGCGACGAGCAGGAGCAGATGCTGCTGCAGATCCTGGCCAGCAGCGCCCAGCGCGGCGCCGGCATCGTGCGCCAGTTGCTCACCTTCAGCCGCGGCGTCGAGGGCGCCCGCGTCTGCCTCCGGCCCAAGGCCCTCATCAAGGAGGTCAGCAAGATCATCCAGGAGACCTTCCCCAAATCCATCCAACTGCGCATCGACATCCCCGATGAGGCCTGGGAAATCGTGGGCGACGCCACCCAGATCCACCAGGTCCTGCTCAACCTGTGCGTCAACGCGCGCGACGCGATGCCCCAGGGCGGCACCTTGACCCTGTCCGCCCGCAACGTCCGGCTTGACCCGCCGGTCCAGGGCGACGACACCGAGCGGGCCTCCGGCCCCCACGTGGCCCTGGAGGTGGCCGACACCGGCACCGGCATGACCCCGGAGGTCCTGGGCAAGATCTTCACCCCGTTCTTCACCACTAAACCGGTTGGGCAGGGCACTGGCCTTGGCCTGTCCACCGTCCGCGACATCGCCCGCAACCATGGCGGGTTCGTCCAGGTCCAAAGCGATTTGGGGCGCGGCTCCTGCTTCGCGGTCTATTTACCCGCCCCGGAGGACCAGACCGCTGAAATCGCCGCCCCCGACTCGCCTCCGCTCCCCTTGGGCTGCGGCGAACTCATCCTCGTCGTGGATGACGAACAGTCCATCGTCAAGCTGGTCAAGCACATTCTTGAAACGCACGGTTACCGGGCGCTGGCCGCCGGTGACGGGCGCGAGGCCCTGGCAATCTTTTCGCGTCACCACGCCTCCATTCGTGCCGTCATCCTCGACCTGCTGATGCCCAACCTGGACGGCCCGGCAGTCATCAAGGCCCTCCGCTCCCACGACGCCCGCCTGCCCATCCTGGCCGTCAGCGGCGCTGCCCCCAACGAGAGCGGCGTCCCGGACGAGGGCGGGGGCGACATCTCCTTTCTCCCCAAGCCCTTCACGGTTCAGAGCCTGCTGGAGTCCATCCATGCGGCCCTCCGCCACCCGGCGTCGGCCCCGGAGCGCAAGAGCGTGGGAGCATAGGGGTGTTGCACCGGACTTTGGTGTCTTTGTCGCAACCTTTGTCGCAACCTTTGTCGAATTGGGCGGGTTTTCGACAAAGGTTGCGACAAAGGCAACGACAAAGGTCGCGAAAGTCACTCATAATCCGGCGCAGTGGGGCGGAGGCCGGACCTGTCCGACAAGCCGGAGCTACAACTCTTGCCTACCCAGTCGGGGGGCCGGGAGGTTTTTTCCCCTTGGAAGCGGTCTTGGGCTAAAATGGCCCGCTGGGCGCCCCTGGCACCGGTGTTGCTTCACCCAGGGCAGCTAATCGTTTCATGATCGAAGCCTTGTTCAATCAACCGGGGTATCTGGGTGCCAAACGGATGCTCGACGCCACGGTCGTGAGGCATGCGGTGATTGCAGCCAATATCGCCAACGCCGAGACGCCCCATTACCGGCGGATGGATCTCGCCCCCTCCTTTCGCACCGAACTCCAAAATGCCCTGGCCAGCCACGATGCGGCGCGCCTGTGCGCCTTGCAGCCGCAGGTCGCCGTGGATGCCAAGGCGCTGCCCGCCAACCGCGATGGCAACACCGTCAACATCGAGCGCGAGTTGGTCGAGTTGGGCCAGAACACCCTGGAGCACACCGTCGAGTCCCAAGTTGTGAGCGCCGCCCTGGCCAGGCTTCGCATGGCGGTCACCGGAAAATCGTCCTAACCCTCGCTATGGTTCAACTCATCCCGAGCCTCCCAAGCACCACTGCCGCCCTGGACGCCGAGCGGACGCGCCTGGAAGTCATCGCCCAGAACATCGCCAATGCCAACACGACACGGGGTCCCGACGGGGGGCCTTATCAGCGCCAGCAGGTCGTCTTCGAGGGCGTGCTGCAGAAGGCCCAGGCGGCCGAGGGCAGCCGGGCCGCACTCCAGGCACCCCAGGTAGCCCGCATTCAAAAGGACCCCCGCCCGGGCCCCACCATCTACCAACCCGGCCACCCGGATGCCGATGCCAGCGGGATGGTCCAGTTTCCCAACGTCAATATTTACCAGGAAATGGCCGACATGATCGTGGCCGATCGCACCTACGAGGCCAACCTGGCCGTCCTGAAAAATGGCCGGGCGATGGCCATGCAGGACCTTACGATCGGCAAACACTAGGCCGCTGACCCGTGAACGCGCTCGCCTCGATCCGCCAACTGTGGTCGGGCTTACCCCCTGCCCCGCTGAACCCCGCAGACCGGGCAACCCCGTCTGCCACCTCCATCCCTGTGGCCGAACTGCGCGAACTCAATGCCGCGCTGCCCGGCAACCAGGTTTCGGCCCTCCAACCCTCCGGCAGCTCCTTCGGCACCCTCCTCGGGCAGATGGTCAACGACGTCAGTGCCAAGCAGAGCGCCGCGGCCCAGGCCCTCCAGGACCTCCAGAGCGGCCAGAACGTCTCCCTGCACCAGGCCATGATTGCCGCAGAAGAGGCCAGTATCTCCTTCCAGTTGATGGTCGAGGTCCGCAACAAGCTCCTGGATTCCTACCAGCAACTCATGCAGATGCAGGTGTAACGCGGTGCTTGGCCCTGTTTGTCGATGAATCCCAACGTTGCCAAAATCGGACGCCAGTTGCAGGAGATCTGGAAACAACTGGGCACAAACCAGCGGGTGAGCGTTGTCCTGGCCACTGCCGCGACGTTCCTGGGCATCCTGGCCGTCGCCTGGTGGTCGGGCCGCGCCGAATACAGCCTGCTCTACGGCAAGCTCTCCGATGGGGAGGCCTCCAGGGTCATCGCCGCCCTCGACGATGCCAAGGTGGCCTACAAAGTCGGCGCCGGCGGCGGCTCGATCCTGGTGCCGAGCGAAAAGGTACACCTGGTGCGCATGCAACTGGCCGGCAAAGGCATCCCCCGCAGCGACGGCGTCGGCTTCGAGATCTTCGACAAACCGAATTTCGGGATTTCGGATTTCGTGCAGCGGGCCAATTACGTGCGCGCCCTGCAAGGGGAACTGGCCCGGACCATCGCCCAAATCGACGAGGTCGAGAGCGCTCGAGTCATGGTCGTGCTGCCGGAAAACCGGCTGCTCCTGGACAAGGACAAGCATGCCACCGCCTCGGTCTTCATCCGGCTCCGGGGCAATACCCAGCTCCAGCCCCAGGCCGTCAGCTCCATCCGCTTCCTGGTCGCCAACTCGGTCGAGGGTCTCAAGCCCAACTTCGTCAGCATCGTCGATAACCAGGGCAACGTCCTGTCCGAAAACGTCGAAAACGATTCCCTGGTCGGGCTCACGGCCACCCAACTCGACGCCCGGCGCAACCTCGAGCAGTACCTCGCCCGGAAGGCCGAGGGCATGCTCGAAAAAGTCCTCGGCCCGGGCCAGGCCATCGTCCGCGTCGCCGCCGAGCTCAACTTCGACTCCACCCAACGCACCGAAGAGAAGTTCGACCCCGATGGCCAGGTCGCCCGCCTCACCACCAAGGAGACCTCGACCGACGACTCGACGACCGCCAACGGCGGGGAAGTCGCGGGCGTGAGCGCCAACACGCCGGGCAGCTCCGCCGGCACCAATGCCGCCGGCCCCCTCACCAACAGCAAGAACAAGAAGATCACCGACACCACCCAGTACCGAAGTCAGCAGGACGACCAGCACCGTCATGCAGGCCGCCGGCGGCATCAAGCGCCTCTCGGCTGCCGTCACCGTGGCCGCCAAGGTGGAAGGCACCGGGTCCGCGCGCAAGATCGTCAAACGCCCGGACCTGGAAATCAACCAACTGAGCAACATCGTCAGCAGCGCCCTGGGCATCGTCTCGACGCGGGGCGACCAGATCCAACTCGAGGAATTGCCTTTCAACGACCAGTTCGCCACGGAAGTGGCGCATCACCTGGAAACCCAGGACCGGCGTGATTTCTGGTGGACGATTGCCCGCAACCTGGCCTACCCGACGCTGGCGCTGGGGATTCTCTTTGTCTTCATCCGCCTCTTCAAACGGACCACGGTCGAGGACATCCAGATGGGGGTGCCCGCGGGGCGGCTGCCGCTGCACCTGGGCAACGGCCACGGCGGCGGCCGGGGCACTTTGGGCCTCGAACCCCGTCCCGAGCCGGCCAGCGGCGTGGTGACCGTCGAGGTCCTCAACCAACTGATCAAGGAGAACCCGCAGAACATGACCCAGGCCATCCGGGCCTGGCTTGATCGCGGCGAAACCCCGCCCTCCAGTTGAGCGTTATGCCCACACCTGAGCTTGCGAGCAAATCTGCCGAGAGCAGGGCCGAGGCCCCCAAACTCTCCCGCATTCAGAAGCTGGCCGCCCTGCTGGTCATCCTGGGGCCTGACGCCGCCGCCCAGGTCCTGCGCGGCTTCGAGCCCCCCAGGTCGAGTCGATCTCCGCCGAGATGTCCAAGTTCGGCATGATCAGCCAGCAACTGCAGACGGAGATCCTGGCCGAATTCTCCGAGGTCGCCGTCGAGGCCGGCACGGCCATTCGCGGCGGGATTGAGGTCACCCGGGCGACTCTGGAGAAGGCCATCGGCGTGTTCAAGGCGGCCGAGATCATGGACCGTGTGGCCCCGGCCCGCACGACCGCCGCCCCCATGCGCGAAATCCTGGACATGGAGGCGCGGCAGATTTACAACCTCCTGCGCAACGAGCAGCCCCAAACCGTGGCCCTGGTGCTCTCCTATTCGGGGGCCGGCAAGGCCGCCGAGGCCCTCTCCTATTTCCAGCCCGAGCAGCGCGACAAGATCCTCGAACGCATCGCCACCCTCGCCCCCGCCCCGGTCGAGGTGGTCGAGAAGGTCGTCGAAATCCTCGTCGCCAAACGCGGCGTCAGCCCCACCCGCGCCCTGAGCCAGACCGGCGGCGTCAAGAGCGCCGCAGACCTCCTCAATGCCATGGACAACGCCCAGGGCAAGACCGTCTTGAGCGCCCTCGAGGAACGCAATCCCGAGCTGGGCCAGTCGATCCGCCACAAGATGTTCACCTTCGAGGACCTGGCCAACCTCGATACGGTCACCCTCCAGCGCATCCTGCGCGAGGTCGATATGCGCGAACTGGCGCTGGCCCTCAAGAGCGGCAGCGACAAGCTCAAGACCAAGCTCCTGGGCTGCGTCACCAAACGCGCCGCCGAGGCCGTGACCGAGGAGATGAGCTTCATGGGGCCCGTCCGCCTGCGCGACATCGAGGCCACCCAGTTGCGCATCATCGATGCGGTCCGCCGTCTCGAGGCCGAAGGCACCGTTGACCTTGGCAATCTCCGCAAAGACAACCGTTATGAAATGGTCTAAGCCCGTTCCCTGCGGCCAGCCTCTGCTCCACGTCCACCTGGCCGGCTTTCGCGCCGCCCAGGACGATGGGAGCCAGCCGGCGGGCAACCCCCGGCTCGAGCAGGCCGCTTATGAACGGGGCCTCCGTAACGGTGAAAAACGCCTCAGCGAGCAACTCCTGCGCCAGCGCCGCGAACTGATGGAACTCCAGAACGGCGTCCTGGCCTCGTTGCGCCAGGCCCTGCCCCAGGTGGCCCGCCAATGCGAGTCCGACCTGATCGAGCTGGCCATCGAGGTCGCCACCCGGCTCGTCTGCGGCCTGCCAATCTCAGCCCAGATGGTCGAGGCGGCCATCCGCTCCGCGCTCGCGCAGGTCCAGGAGAGCGCCGAATTGGAGGTTGCGCTGCACGCGGACGACCTGGCCTTGCTGCAGCAATGCAATTCGCCGGTCCTGCTGCCCGGGCCGGGCAACGAACGCATCCATTTCCGTGCCTCGCCCGAGGTCACCCGCGGCGGCTGCCTGGTCCAGACCCGCTTCGGCCTGCTCGATGCCCGCCGCGAGACCAAGCTCGAACTCATCCGCCAATCCCTGGCACAATGACATGAGCAGCCGCCTTCCAGAATCACCGTCCTGCCCGGCTCCAGGGGCGCCTGCCGACATGGCCCCTGGCGCGCTGCGCCCCCCCCCGGCCGCAGCCGCTCCCGGCGCAGGCATCCCGGACTGCGCGCCGGCCCGCATCACAGCGCGCAGCCAGGATGCCTGTGTCGCGGGGCAGCCGGCAGGCTGCGCGCCTCCAATGCCCGCGCTCGGCTCAATCGCCTCCGCCCTGGCGCGCGTGCGCAAGGCGCGCCCAGCCGAAGCGCGCGGGCGAGTCGTTCAGTTGATCGGCCTGGTGGTCGAGTCCGAAGGCCCCCATGCCGCGGTGGGCGAGGTTTGCCGCATCGAGTCCTCCGGCCATGACGGCACGACGCTGGCCGAGGTGGTGGGTTTTCGCGACCACCATCTGCTGCTGATGCCGCTGGGGCCAGTGAGGGGCGTTCACCTGGGCAGCGAGGTCCTGGCCACCGGGGGGCCATTCTCGATCAGCTTCGGGGAGGACTTGAAGGGGCGTGTGGTGGACGGTTTGGGGCGGCCGCTGGACGGGGCGGGGCTGATTCGTGGGCCGCACCAGGTGGGGTTGCACCTGCAGCCGCCGCACCCGCTCAGGCGCCAGCGCATCCGGACGGTCTTTCGCACCGGCATCAAGGCCCTCGATGCCTTCGTCCCCTGCGGCCGCGGCCAGCGCCTGGGCATCTTCTCCGGCAGCGGCGTCGGCAAGTCCACGCTCCTGGGCATGATGGCCAGCCATGCCGAGGCCGACGTGAACGTCATTGCCCTCATCGGCGAGCGCGGCCGCGAGGTGCGGGACTTCCTGGAGAAGGACCTGGATGAGGCGGGCCGGCGCAAGTCGGTGCTGGTGGTGGCCACCTCCAATGAGCCGGCCCTGGCTCGAGTGAAGGGGGCCTTCCTGGCCATGGCCATCGCCGAACATTTCCGGGACCAGGGCGCAAACGTGCTGATGATGATGGATTCGGTGACGCGATTGGCCATGGCCCAGCGCGAGATCGGGTTGGCCATCGGCGAGCCTGCCACTACGCGCGGCTATACGCCTTCGGTCTTCTCGATCCTGCCGCAACTGCTGGAGCGAGCCGGCGCCGGCGAGCGCGGCACCATCACCGGCCTGTTCACGGTCCTGGTCGAGGCGGACGACATGAACGACCCGGTTGCGGACGCCGTGCGGTCCATTCTGGACGGCCACATTGTGCTCTCGCGCGACCTGGCCGCCCAAAACCATTATCCGGCCATCGAGGTGCTCCAGAGCGTGAGCCGCCTGGCCCGCGAACTGCACACCCCGGCGCAACTGGACCTTGTCGCGCGGGCCCGCGAGCAGATGGCGGTCTATCGCAAGAACGAGGACCTCATCAGCATTGGCGCCTATCCCGCCGGGAGCAACCCGGTCATCGATGAGGCCATTGCCCGCCATGAGCCTTTGCGCCAGTTGCTCCGCCAAGGGGTTGCCGAAAGCTTCACCCTCGAGCAGACCTGGTCTTTGCTGGGCCAGACCCTGGCCCCGTTGCCCACCCCTAAACCCACCCCGGCCTCAAGGAGCGCCCCGGCATGAAGCCATTTCAGTTCAGGCTCCAAGCCGTGTTGACCTTGCGCGAGCAGGCCGAGCAGGCCGCCCAGCGGGCCTGCGCTCGCGCCTGCCTGGCGCTGGACGCGGCCTGCGCCCGCCTGCGCGACGCCGATGCGGCGATTGCCGACGACGAGGAACGGCGGCGGGCCCGCCTGGCCGCCGGTCCCCGCGCCAAGGAACTCGAACAGTGGCGCCTCTACGCTGCCACCCTGCACGACCGCCGCGTCCAGGTCGCCCGCGAGGCGGCCCTGGCCCGCCAACAACTCGAGGAGGCCCGCCGCGGATTGCTCCAGGCCTCTCTTCAACGGGAGACCCTCGAGCGCCTCCGCGACCGTCAACGCCGGGTTTATGACTATGAGGTTGCGCGCGCCGAGCAAAAGCTCATCGATGAATTCTCCCAGCGCCGCCCCTTCCCGGCCAATTCGAGCCGTGAAGCACCTTCACTGATGCTATGAGAGGCCTGCTGCAAACCAGATGGATGGCCGTTGCCCTGGGCATGGCTGCCTACCTGATCACGACCTGGCTGTGTCTTGAGCACCAGCAACGGTTGGCCCGCGCTCAGGTCGCGCTGCGCGCCCGCGTCAGCGCTGGCCCGCACTCCTTTGGCGGCCCGTCATGGGACTTCGAAAACCCGGAAATGACCCAACTGATTGCCGAACTCAAGGAGCAGCGCGAGGGCCTGCGCACGCGCGCCCTGCAACTCGACGAACTGGAGGCCCGTCTCAAGGCCGAACGCCAGGAAATCTACTCCGTCACCCAGGCCGTGTATCAGCTCAAGACAAATATCGAGGCAACTATCATCCGCGTCGGAGAAGAAGAAGCCGCCAATCTGAAAAAGCTCGCCAAGGTCTATGCCTTGATGACCCCCGAGAGCGCCGCCCGCATCATGCGCGAGATGGACGACGAGCTGGTGGTGAAGATCCTTGCCATGATGAAGGAAGCCGAGTCGGCTCCTATCCTCGAAGGCATGGGCCAGGGCGTCAAGGATGAGCCCAAACGCGCCGCCCTCATCTCCAATCGCCTCCGCCTCACCGTCGCCTCGGTGGCGTCTAAAAAGGCGCCGCCTCCATGACCTCCTCCCCCCCGCCCATGACGGCAGCCCTCTACGGGGCCGCAGTGTCCAACGCCCAGCACAGCGAGCCCGATCCCGCCATCGCGCGCGGCGACTTTCCAGCTCTGGTCGCCCAGGCGAGCCGGACCTCCGGCGTCGAGCCGATAGGGGCCTGCCCTGTCGGCGCCGCACCCAAGGGCGGCCCAGGCGCGCGCGCGCGGCGTGCCTCCGCAGGGAGGCTCGAAGGCCCAAAGCCAGGATTTGGACACCAGCCAGCTCCCTTGCTCGTTCGGCAGCCTGCTCGCAAAGCCCTCTTGTCCACCGGAGAACGCTCGCGGGGGTGCCGGGGCGCAGATGTCCTGCCTGCGTCCCGGAACCCTGCCAAGTGCGGATTCTTCCGGCCCCTCCGACCGGTCGCATCCTGACACTGTCCCCGGAGTGCGCCCGTCACCGGGCGCAGCAGCGACGGAGCGGGCAGGCGCGCCGGAGTACCTGACCGCTGCCCTGGCTGCGGACGTTGCTGCGCCCGAGGACGGGCGCACTCCGGTCCGGCCCCCGGCGGCGGGAGCAGTGTCGGGATGCGCCCCGTCAGACCGGTCTGACCCGTCCGACTGGTCTGACCCGCCTGAGGGAGTGCGCCCGTCCCCGGGCGCAGCCGCGACGGAGGGGGCAGGCGCGCCGGAGTACTTGACCGCTGCCCTGGCTCCGGACGTCGCTGCGCCCGAGGACGGGCGCACTCCCATGTCGCCGCAGCCGCTGGCGGCGGTGTCGGGCTGCGCCTCCTCTGTCTGCCCGACCGCCCCAAGCCCGCTGCCTCCGGATTCTGGTATGTCGGCTGCTCCACGTACCCCTGCAATGTTAGGTTTGCCCGAAGTGAACGAAAATGCCTGCCCGGCTGAGCAGAACTTGCCCGGCACGGTTTCGGGGGCCATTTTGGCCCGGGCGGTCGAGCGCGTGCGCAAGGAGGCCGCAGCGGCCCCCGAACCCGGTGCGGTGGCGTCTTTAGGCGCCGGCGAGGCGGTTTTGGCGCCCGCCGAGCATGGCGCCAGCCAGTTGTCGGGGCCCCAATCCGAGGCGCCGACGCTGCACACAGGCACTGCCGAGGCGGTGCGCCGTGCAGTCGAAAGCGCCTTCACCGGGTTGCAGAAGGCTGAGGTCAATTCGGTGGCCCTGGTGTTAAAGCCGGACGCAAACACCCAACTGGCCCTGCACGTCAGGTTGCAGCAAGGGCACCTGGAGGCACTGGCAGTGCTTGAGCGAGGCAATTTTGCGGCCCTCGGCGCGGAGTGGAAGCACTTGCAGGACCGCTTGGCAGAGCAGGGGGTGCGGCTGGCCCCGCTGGTCTCCGCCAATGACCGGGGGATGTCGTTCTCCAGTGAAGAACGCCCCTCGGCCCGCCAGGATCCCTCGAGGGAGCAGGACCCGCTCGAAGCCGAAGACACAAGAAAGCCCGCCGGCTCCCGCCCCGCAGCTTCCGCAACCAACCCAGGGGCTCGCGCCAGGTCTGCCTCCGCCCGGAATCAATGGTGGGCCTAGACGACCAATCAACCATGTCAAACCATGTAATGAACCCGATTTCAGGCGAGCGTGCAGGTCGAAGCGACGGTTCCGCCATGCTGTACGGGGCTCTCGACGGCTTTGGCAACTTTGTCGCGGCCTTTGTCGAATTGGGCCGGGTTTCGACAAAGGTTGCGACGAAGGTCGCGAAAGTCACTCGAAGTTCGGCGCGGTGCGGCTCCGCCCCCTCGACCCTCGACCCTCGACATTCGACCCTCCAGACCCTGCGCTTGCACTCGAAAACCACTGCCGATAACGCCGTTTAACCCCCACCCAACCCTATGGCTGTCACATCAACCGCACCCACCACCTCCGCACTCCCGGCCGACATCGTGTCTTCGGCCGACCAGTCGGCGGCACTGCCGGCCCAGACCCTCAGCCAGGACGATTTCCTGAAATTGCTGGTTGCCCAACTCTCCGCCCAGGACCCGATGAACCCCGTCAGCAACACGGAGTTCCTCGGCCAGATGGCCCAGTTCAGCACCCTCCAGGAGACCCAGGCCATGCAACAGACCGTCGCCGGGCTCCAGGCGAGCAACCTCCTGGGCCGAACCGTCCAGGTGCAGGCCGACCAGGGCCAGACCGCCACCGGTGTCGTCTCCTCCATCCAATTCCAGTCCGGCGTTCCCACACTGATTGTCAATGGCGTGCCCTACGACCTCAGCCAGATCATTTCCGTTTCCCAAGCGCAAGCTCAAACTAAACCTCCACCTATCCCTTAGTCATATGTCTCTGTTTCCCGCTCTCAATACGGCCGTTAGCGGCCTCGATGTCTTCCAACAAGACATCAACGTCGTCGGCAACAACATCGCCAACGTCAACACGATCGGCTACAAGACCGGCCGGGTCGATGCCGAGGACACCTTCAGCGCGATGCTTGGCGCCGGCTCCGCCGCCCAGGCAGGCACGGGGGTCGCCGCGACCGCCATCCAGAGCAACTTCGGCAACGGCACCATTGCCAATACCGGCGTGTCCACCGACCTGGCCATCAGCGGCAACGGCTTCTTCTCCGTCAAAAACAGCACCGATGGCTCCCAATTCTACACCCGCGCCGGCGACTTCCACCTCGACCAGGCCGGCTACCTGGTCAACCCCGATGGGCTGCGCGTCCAGGGCTTCAGCGACGCCGCCCTCTCCAGCCAAGGCGATATCAAGATCGACGCCACCGGTGCCCCCTCAACCGCCGCCGCGGGGGCCACCCTCGCCTCCTTCAGCATCGATAACACCGGGAAGATCTCTGTGACACTGATCGACGGCACCACCTTCACTCGGGGTCAGATCCTGCTCTCTTCCTGCCCGGACCCCAACGCCCTCAGCCAGCAAGGCGACAACCTCTACTCCAAGACGGATGCCGCAGGCACCTTCACGACTGCCGCCCCCTTGACTTCCGGACTGGGCAAGATCAGTTCCAGCAGCCTCGAAATGTCCAACGTGGACCTCTCCAGCGAGATGGCCAACCTCATCGCGGCCCAGCGGGGCTTCGAGGCCAACGCGAAGATCGTCACGACCAGCGACGAGATCCTCCAGGACCTGGTCAACCTCAAACGCTAATCGCCTATGCCCGGCCAGCGCCCTGAAGAGGTCAAAGGAGCGGAGGAAAAGCACCCGCGCGGTCCGGCGCCGGAACCTGCCGACTCTGCCGAGCCTGTGGCGGCCGTCACGCCCCGAGAGGCCAAAGGCGGCTGGCGGGCCTGGCTGCCGCTAGGGGTTGCCGTGGTGGCCATGCCCCTGGTGGCCTATGCCGTCACCGTCTTTGTCCTGGCGCCGCGGCTTCAACGGGCCATGCTGGGCGGGCCCGCCTCCAGCCAGAGCGCCTCCTCGGCCTCCGCTCCTGAAGGCCCCGCCCGCCCCGGCCAGCGCCAGAGCGTCGTGCTCTCCAAGTTGCTCGTCAATGTCGCCGGAACGATGGGCTCCCGCTACCTCCTGGCCAGCATCACCGTCATGGGCGACGGCCAGGACTTCCGCGCCCGGTTCGACGCCAAGGAGGCGCAACTGCGGGACATGGCCAGCGGGCTGCTCATGTCCAAGACCATTGCCGACCTGGAGAAACCCGGGGCGCGCAACATCATTCGCGGCGAACTGCTGACCGGCATCAATGGCATCCTGGGCCAGCCGGGCGCCCAGGAGGTCTATTTCACGGAGTTCGCCATCCAATAGAAATGCCTGTCTGCCAGCCGCACCCACTCTATGGCCAAGGCCACATCAGATTGCCCCCCCGCCGAACCGGCCAAGGACCCGGGAACTGTTCCGGCAGGGCAGGCAGAACAGGCTCTGGAGTCCCGCTCTGCGCGGGATGAGGGCGGCGTTGCGGACACCCCCCGGTCGGAACGTCCCCACCGCGGGCCTGGAAAGCCCCGCTCACTCCCGACAAGCCGGCAGAGAGGCTGCCCTGCTTGAACCGGTTCAGGCCCCGCAACCCGCGGGCGGCCCGGCCCCGGAACTGGAAGCCGGCCGCAGCGGCAAGGGCGCCCTTGCTCCAGACACGCTCAGTGAGGTCCTCTCTCAGAGCGAGGTCGAACGTCTGCTTTCCCAGGTGCAGGCCGAGGGGACCAGCCCCGTGGTGCTCAAGAGCGGCGGCCGCACCAAGCGGTTCAAGGCGGAGGACGTTCAGCTTTGCGACTTCCGCCAGCCCGCATTCCTGACCAGCGCCGAGCTGCGCAGGCTCCGGCTCCGGCACGAGGAGTTCATCCGCTCCCTGGCCGCCCACCTCTCCATTTACCTGCGGCTGGAGGTGGTCCTTCACATGTCCAAGTTGCAGACCCTGAGCTTCCAGAAATACGCCGACGGCCTGGCCAACCCCACCCACCTGACCCTCTTCAAGGTCGAGCCCCTTAGAGGCGTCTGCCTGCTGGACATGTCGCCCCGGTTGGGCCTGACGTTCGTGGACCGGCTCCTGGGCGGCCCCGCCCATTCGGTCGCCCCCAACGGGGACCTGAGCGACATCGAGGCGGCCCTCCTGGACCAGGTGGCCCACCTCATCTTCAATGAGTGGTGCGCCCTCTGGCAAAAGATCGAAACCACCCGCCCCGTCATCCTCGGCCATGAGAGCAACGCCCGGTTCCTCAACAGCTCCGCGCATGACTCGGTCCTGCTCATCGTCTCGATGGAGGCGCGGCTGGGCGATTGCGTCGAGCAGATGCAACTGGCGTTCCCCTTTCTGACCATCGAGCCTCTGGTCCGCACCTCGGCCCAGGCCGCCGACGCCCAGGCCGGTCCCGCCGTCCAGGCCCAGGGACCGCCCCAGTGGAACCCCGGCTTCGACGAGGTGCCCGTCCAACTCCACACCGCCTGGCACGGCCTGGAGCTGAGCGCCCGCGACCTCGCCAACTTGAAGTGCGGCAACGTGCTGCTCCTGGACGCAAACTGCTTTGATCAGGTCGAGGTCTGCCTCGAACAATCCGCCAGGTTCCACGGCCGGCTCGGCACCACCGGCGAGCGTTGGGCCGTGGAATTGACCGCCCCCGTCAAAACTTGAATCCTGCTATGAGCGCACCTGCAACCGCATCTCCCAATCTCAACATCGTCCTGGACGTGCCGGTGAAACTGACCGTCGAACTGGGCAGTTGCCTGTTGCCCATGCGCGACGTCCTCCAGTTGGGCGCCGGCTCCGTCGTGCAACTCGACAAGACCGCCGACGAGCCGGTGCAACTCTCGGTGAACCGCAAGGTTGTCGCGCGGGGCGAGGTGGTGGTGGTCGAAAATCGTTTCGGCATCAAGATCACCGAGTTGATCAACAGCCCTCCCAAGCCATGAGCCAGTCCCAAAACCCTCCTTGCGCCGTCCCTGCCCCCCCAGGGCCGCCCCCTCCGTCGCGCCCTCTGACCAGTTATCTGGAGCACCTGACTCACCAGACCCCTCTGACCCGTCTGACCTTTCTGACGCGTCAGACCCGGCTGACCGGCCCAAGCGGCTCCGCCAGGCTCCCGTCCGGCCCCCGCTTTCGCCGCCTCGTGCTCTGGTTCATCCTGGCCGTGCCGTGGGCTGCCCTGGCCGATTCCACCAACTTGCTGGCGCTCCGCACCGACTTGCCCAGCGTCGGGCTGTCCGCCATCCGGACCCTGGCGGCGCTGGGCATGGTGCTGGCCGTCTTCCTCGGAGGCGTTTGGTTGTTCCGCAACAGCCAGCGCCTGGCTTGGCGCAAGAGCGGCCCCCCCAGGCTCGCCATCCTCGAATCGCGCCCCCTGGGCGGCCGCTATGCCCTCTACGTCGTCGGCTACGAGCAGCAGCGTCTGCTCATCGGCAGTTCCCCGGCGGGCCTCAGCCTGCTCAGCCAACTGCCCGCCGCCACCCCTCCCCAGTACGCGCCCGCTCCCGCGCCCGAACCCGTCCCCTTCGGCCAATACTTGCAGCAGTTGTTAAGGGGCCGGCCGAACAGCAAGGCGGAAGGGACGCAATGAGTGCGGAGTGCGGAGTGCGGAATGCGGAGTGCGGAGTGCGGAATGCGGAATGCGGAGTGCTGGCGTCCCTTTTGTCCCTTAGGGCGGCTGGCAAAACTAACCTGGAAACTCTGATCTCAGACCTTTGTCGCAACCTTTGTCGCCTCCTTTGTCGAGGCATGGCCCACCCGACAAAGGTTGCGACAAAGGTTGCGACAAAGGTCCGGACTAGCGGCGCCCGTGGAGAAAGGTCCTGCACCCACCGCGTTTTTGCACCAAGCTGTTTAGTTTCGCCGGCCGCCCTTAAGTCCGTTTTGTCCCTTTTGTCCCTCGTCTTGATCGCCCTTGCTCTGTGTACGGCCGGGGCCGGCGCTCAAACCAACACGGCGCCCAGTGCCGCGTCGGGCCTGGTCCCCCTCCAGATCAACATCCCCACGGGCGGCCAACCCCAGGAAGTGGACATGGCCATCCGCATCCTCTTCACCATCACCCTGCTGAGCCTGGCGCCCTCGATCCTGTTGCTGATGACCTGCTTTACCCGCATCGTCATCGTGCTCTCGTTCGTGCGCACCGCCCTCCAACTCCAGGCCGCCCCGTCCAACCAGATCATCATCGGCCTCTCCCTGTTCATGACCTTCTTCATCATGTCGCCGGTCTGGCAGAACATCAGCCGGGACGCCATCGCGCCCTACCAGGGCTCGCAGATTTCGGGCCAGGAGGCCCTGGATCGCGCCTCCGGTCATGTCCGGACTTTCATGCTCAAACAGGCCCGGGCCAAGGACGTCGAACTCTTTGTCGCCCTGGCCAAGCTGCCCGCGACGCCGCCCGACCAGCTCCCGCTGCGGGTTGTCGTGCCCGGGTTCATCATCAGCGAACTGCGCACCGCCTTCCAGATGGGTTTTCTCATTCTGGTCCCGTTCATCCTCATTGACCTGGTGGTCAGCACGGTGTTGATGAGCATGGGCATGATGATGCTGCCGCCGGCGACCATCTCGATGCCCTTGAAGCTGCTGCTCTTTGTGCTGGTGGACGGTTGGGCGCTGATCGTGCGCTCGCTCATCTCCAGTTTCGGATCCTGAACCCGGCAACGGCAGGTGAACCCCTGATGAACACCCCTTGTCCCTCGACCCTCTTTCCATGAACCGTCGCCAAGCCCGAAGGTTTTGGACTGCGCCAGTCCTCTGGCGCTTTCGTGCCCGCTGGGGTCTGAAAAGCGGCAGAGGACTGCCGCAGTCCAAAACGCTTCGCGCTGAAGGGACACCCATCCGGTTCATGTTCCCAACGCACGTTTTCAAAATCGTTGACGCTCTCCATGAACCCGGAATTTGCCGTTGAATTGCTCAAGACCGTCATCCTGCACGCCGTGCTGCTGGCGGCGCCATTCCTTGGAGTGGCGCTGATCGTCGGCCTGGCGGTGAGCCTGTTCCAGGCGGTCACCTCGATCAGCGAGCAGACGCTGAGCTTCGTCCCAAAGGCGCTCTGCGTGCTGGGACTGCTCCTGGTGATGCTGCCATGGATAGTCCGGCAACTGGTCGAGTTCACGACCGCGATCATCGAGAAAATCCCCCAGATGGCCATGTGAGATGAGGGCCTGGAATGGACTGGGACTTCAACAACTGGCTGCTGGTCTTCGTGCGGGCGGGGGCGTTCTTGAGCATCCTGCCGATCTTCACGATGCTGAACATCCCCGTCCAGGTGCGCGTGGCCTTTGCGGGCCTGCTGGCGGTGCTGGTCGCCCCGAGCCTCCCCCCGTTGCCCTATGGCAGGCTGGGGTTTGTCGGCTGGGTGGGCCTCTTCTCCCAGGAGGCGTTCTGTGGCCTGCTCATCGGCTTTGTCACGCGGATGGTTTTTTTCATCTCGGATTTCGCCGGCCAGGTCATCGGCAACGAGATGGGCCTCAACATGGCGTCGGTGTTCGACCCGGCCAATGCGCGGCCCACCCAGGTGCCCGCCCTGGCCATGTTCCTGTTGACCTGCACCCTCATGATGTCCCTGGACATGCACCACTGGCTGTTGACCGGATTCCAATACACCTACACCCTGGCCCCCATCGGCAGCGCCCGCCTGACTGATGCCCTCTTCACCGAGATCCTCACCCACACCAGCCGTGTCTTCCTGGTCGGCGTCCAGATAGCCGGCCCCATCATGGCCGCCTCCTTCTTGTCGATGATCCTCCTGGGTTTCCTGGGCCGGCTCGTGCCGCAGATGAACGTCTTTGCCGAGAGCTTCTCGGTGCGAATCGTCTGCGGTCTGGCCGTGTTCGGCCTGACCCTCGACATCTCGGCCCAGCATGTCCTCAACTGCCTCCACCGCCTGCCGGCGGACATGCTCCGCGTCGCCCAATTCCTGCGCGGCGCTTGAGAAGAAAACCACGGATGAACACCGATAAACACGGCCCTGGAGGAAAAACCACGGAACACACGGGATACACGGAAGGAGGGCGGGCCGATTTCAGTATTCCGTGTATTCCGTGTGTTCCGTGGCTGGCTCTTCGGGTGCTCCGCGTTTGTGCGCGGGTCAGAGTATGAGCGAGCAGACCGGCGAAAAGACCGAACAACCGACACCGCGCAAGCTGGAGGAGGCGCAGAAGCACGGCCAGATTGCCCGCAGCGCAGAGGTCCAGACCGCCTTCGTGCTGATGACGGTCATCTGCGCCCTCTCCTTTACCGGCGCCGAGACCTGGCGCAGCCTGGCGTGCGCCCTGGCCGCAATCCTCGGCCACTTGCACGACACCCCGCTCAGCGGCGACGCCGTGCAGGGCTATGCCTGGCGAGGCACCCTGCTCTTTCTCCAATGCGCCGCCCCGGTCGTGGTGGCCGCCATGCTCGGGGGCCTGCTGGCCGGCGGCATCCAAAACCGCTTTACCACCGCCTCCGAGGCCCTCGGCGTCCATTGGGAACGCCTCAACCCGGTCGAGGGCCTCAAGCGCGTCTTCTCGGGCAGGTCCGCCGTCCCGGCCCTGGTCGCGCTGGCCAAGTTCCTGGTCATCTCCTCCCTCACCTATTCCACGGTCAAACGGGTGGTGCACGACCCGGTCTTCACCACCTCGGTGAGCCTCCAGCGGTTTGTCGAGTTTCTGGCCCAATCCAGCCTCCAGATCGCCTTGCGCGTGCTGCTGGCCATGGGGATCATCGCCGCCGCCGATTACGCCTACCAATTCTGGCGCACCCATCGGGACTTGATGATGAGCCGCGAGGACATCCAGGAGGAAATGAAGAACACCGAGGGCAACCAGCAGGTCAAGACCGGACGCCGCCGCATGCGCCTGTTCTCCAAGCGCAAGATGATGGCCGCCGTGCCCAACGCCGACGTGGTGGTCACCAACCCGACCCATATCGCCATCGCCTTGCGCTACGATCGCCAGGAGATGCAGGCCCCGCGCGTGGTGGCCAAGGGCGTCCGCAACAACGCCTCCCAGATCCGCGAACTCGCCCGCCTCCACGGCGTGCCCATCGTCGAGAACAAGCCGCTGGCCCGGCTCATGTGGAAATACGGCAAGATCGGCCGCGAAATCCCCGCCCAGCTCTACGCGGCCGTCGCCGAGGTCTTCGCCTACGTCTATCGCACCAATCCGTATCGCTACTATGCCGAGAGCTTGAAGGCGACGGGACCGCTGGGAGCCGAGCCTGCGGCTTCTTCGCAGAGCAGGCGCGCGCGTGCGGAACCTTCGTCGCAGCCTTTGTCGCAACCTTTGTCGAGCTAGTCGGCTATCGACAAAGTCTGCGACAAAGGTTGCGACAAAGGCTGCGACAAAGGTCGCGACAAAGGCCTGGAATTGGGGTTGCTGGGCAGCGGAATATATTTCCGCCCCGGTTTGGCCGAATCTTCCGCTTCGAGGGTCGAGGGAATGGGCCTCAGCCGCTCGCCGCTCGAAATGTGGCGTCCCTTTCGTCCCTTGTGTCACTTTCGTCCCTTGGGCCTGGCCCCCAGGAGGATGGCCCTTTTTTTGCTCCACGCGGGGTGAAGTTCTGACGCTCGAACGGTTCCGGGCGGTTCTCGACGCAACGACATGGCCAAGCTCAGCCAGAATCTGCGGTTGCTGCTGCGGCACGGCGATCTGTGGCTCATCGCCGCGCTCTTCGGCACTGTCCTGCTGCTGATCCTGCCGATTCCACCGGCGTTGCTGGACAGCCTCCTGGCCACGAGCATCGCCGTGTCGCTGCTGACCCTGCTGGTCATCCTCTACGTGAAGCAGCCTTCGGACTTCAGCGGTTTTCCCACGCTGCTCCTGTTCCTGACCCTGTTCCGGCTCTCGCTCAATGTCTCCTCGACCCGGCTCATCCTCCTGGACGGCTACGCCGGCCATATCATCGAGGCCTTCGGCAATTTCGTGGTTCGCGGCAATTACGTGGTCGGCCTGGTCGTGTTCCTCATCCTGGTCTTGATCAACTTCATCGTCATCACCAAGGGCGCGGGGCGCATCGCCGAGGTGGCCGCCCGGTTCACGCTGGATGCGATGCCGGGCAAGCAGATGGCCATCGATGCGGAGTTCAACGCCGGCATGATCAACGAGGCGGAGGCGCGCTCGCGCCGCCGGATGGTCGAAGCGGAGGCCGATTTCTACGGGGCGATGGACGGCGCCAGCAAGTTCGTGCGCGGCGACGCGGTCGCCGCCATCCTCATCACCCTGATCAACATCATTGGCGGGTTTGCCATCGGCATCGCCCAAAAGGGCATGACGATGAGCGAAGCCCTGCAGCGGTTCACGATACTCTCGATCGGGGACGGCCTGGTCTCTCAAATCCCGGCCCTGATCACCTCGACGGCCGCGGGCATCCTGGTGACGCGGGCGGCGTCCAAGAACGACCTGGGGCAGGAATTGACCAAGCAACTGCTGGTCTATCCTCGAGCGATGACGGTGCTGGCGGCGATGATGGGGGTGTTTGCGGTGGTGCCGGGTCTGCCGATGCTGCCGTTTCTGACGCTGACGGGGATTACGGGGCTATTGGCCTACTCGCTGCACCGGCACGGCCCGCTGGAGCCGAGCGCGCTGGAGGTCGAGCCCGGCGTGGGCCATGGGGCCGAGGCCAAGGGCGCCGGGCGGGCGGCCGCTGCAGGCCCGGGCCAGGCCAAGCCCGCCGACAAGCTCGTCGATCTGCTGCACCTGGATGCGCTCCAGGTCGAGCTGGGCTATGGGTTGGTGGCCCTGGCCGACAAACGGCGCGGCGGCGACCTGCTCGAGCGCATCACCAGTGTCCGCCGCACCTTCGCCCAGGAGATGGGCGTCATCATCCCGCCGATCCGGTTGAGGGACAACCTGCAGCTTGGCCCCAATGCCTACCGCTTCCTGCTCAAAGGCAACCCGGTCGGCCAGGGCGAGCTCAGACCGGGCTTGTGGCTGGCCATGAATGCCGCCAAGAGCAAGACCGTGCTCAAGGGCGTGCCCACCGTCGAGCCGGTCTTCCAATTGCCGGCCACCTGGATAGCCGACCCCGAGCGCAAGGCCGCCGAGGTCAGCGGCTATACGGTGGTGGACGCCCCATCGGTCCTGGTAACGCACCTGAGCGAGACGATCCGGCGCCGCGGCCACGAGATCCTCAGCCGCCAGGACGTGCAGAGCCTCCTGGACAATCTCAAGCAGACCCACCCCACGCTCGTCAACGAGTTGGTCCCCGCCCAACTCACCGTCGGCCAGATCCAGCGCATCCTCCAGAACCTGCTGGCCGAGGGCATCTCGATCCGCAACCTGCCCGGCATCCTCGAAAAGGTCAGCGACTATGCCGCCCAGTCCAAGAACCCAGATGAACTCTCCGAATGCGCCCGGCGCGCCCTGGGTCTGCAGATTACACGGCCATTCCAGGCGCAAAACGGAGCGCTCCGCGCCATTACGCTCGACCCCCGCCTCGAACAGACCCTCGCCCAGGGCGTTCGGCAGTCCCCCACAGAGTTGTCGCTGGTGCTCGAACCCAGTCTGGCCCGGCACATCACCGACACGCTCGGCAAGTTCATCCAGCAGATGCTCGCTCAAGGGCATCCGCCCGTCCTGCTCTGTTCCCCTCAGATTCGACTCGGTTTCCGCCGCTTCTTCGAGTCAGCCTTCGGCGAGTTGGCCGTGATTTCCTACTCTGAAGTCCCGCCGCGGGTTGAAATCCAGAATGCCGCCACCATCCCGGCCGTTGCATGAACGTCGTGCGATTCATTGCCCGTGATGCCGCCGATGCCCTCGGCCAGGTCCGCTCCCGCCTGGGCCCGCAGGGTGTCGTGCTGAGCGTCCAGAAGATTCCCGCGCGCGGCCTGGGCCGGCTCTGGAGCAAACCCCGGTTCGAGGTTCGCGCCGCTCTGGCTGAGCAGAGACCTGGCACGCCCTCTTCCGCACCTCGCCGCGAAGCGCCGACCGACGAGGCGCCGCCCCGCCCGTGCGACCAGGCCGGCGCCGACGGGGCGCATCCTGACACTGCGCACACCGCCGCGGGCCGGACCGGAGTGCGCCCGTCCTCGGGCGCAGCGATGTCCGGAGCCAGGGCAGCGGTCAAACACCCCGGCGCGCCTTCCCTCTCGGTCGCTGCTGCGCCCGGGGACGGGCGCGCTCCGGCGGCGGTGTCGGGATGCGCCCGTGCCGACGGAGAGAGCCTCGACGATGTTGACATCGTGGATGGGGGCCATGGACCCGACGAGCGTCCCCCGGCGCGAAGCGTTTTGGACTGCGGCAGTCCTCTGCCGCTTTCGCGTCCCCAGGATCCAAAAAGCGGCAGAGGACTGCCGCAGTCCAAAACCTTGCGGGCTGCCCGCCGCTTCAGCGAAAGCCGCGGCACAACCGACCCTGTCCAGCGCCCAGCCAAGAGGGCCTCAACCGCGCGTTCGGCGCGAAAGGGAAGTTCTCCGAGCCGGACCACGCATTTGGCAGGGAGCAACCGCCGCACGCGGTCGAAGACCGGAAAGGTGCGCGTTGCCCCCGCCGTGAAACCAGTGCCGGAGACCGTGCCAATCCGCACCGTCAGCCCCCAAGTGTCGTTGGATGTAGATAGAGCTTGTCCCAAGAGCTCTGATTCCAGACCTTTGTCGCTGCCTTTGTCGGCACCTTTGCCGAAAAATGGCCGCTCCGGCAAAGGTTTCGACAAAGGCTGCGACAAAGGTCCCTGCGGGCCCTTCCACCAGATCTCACAGCACTCAGAGGGCAAAGGTTTCGACAAAGGCTGCGACAAAGGTCCCCCACTCGGGGGGTTTTTGGGACAGGCTCTAGATAACAGCCCGGCGGGGCTGGGTGGCCGCTGGGCCAGCGGCAGGGTGCTGCACCAGATGGGCTTGCAGCCGTTGTTGGTGGAGAAGGTCCTGCAACGGGCCCGATCCAGGCACGGGGAGGCGCCACCCGCCGCCTTTGCGGAGGAACTCGCCCTGACTCGAGCGGCACTGTCCAGTTTTTGGACTCCGCCGCCCGCGCTCCCCAAGGGTCCGCCTGCCATCCGGGCCTTCATCGGCCCGCCCGGTTCGGGCAAGACCACCGTGCTCTGCAAGTGGCTGGCCCAATGCGTCCTGGGCGGGGCGCGCACCGCCAAGGTCTGGCGGCTGGACAGCCGTGCCGCCAATTTCCCCGGCCTGCTGGATTTCTACGCCGAAATCCTGGGTGCGCGGGTCGAGCGCGAATGGAGCGGCGACGCCGGCCTGGAGGGCTGCGACGATGCCTTCATCGATCTGCCGGGGGTCAATCCTCAGGATAGCACTGCGCTGGAGCAGTTGCAGGCGCAATTGGTGGGCTTGGCCGGGGCGCAGGTCCACTTGGTGCTCAACGCGGCTTACGACTTGCCCGTGCTCCTGGCCCAAGCCCGCGTCTTCGAGGCCTGGCCCATCGCCGGCCTGATTTTCACTCACCTGGACGAGGAGAAACGAACGGGAAAACTATGGAACTTCATACTCGGCACAAAATTCACGGTGCGCCTTCTGGCGGGTGGGCAAAATGTTCCGGGAGACCTGGTCCTGGCGACCCCCGAGTTGCTGGTTGGCCAATAAACCGGGTCTTTGCCAAAACCCAGGCGCTTGGCAAGTGCCTTGCTGAGAATCTCTGACGAACGGCCGGTGGAATGAAAACGTTGATGCTCTGCGGGGCGATTATTGGTTTCTGTCTCGGTCTGGCGCTGGGGTACATGGGGCGGTGCGAATGGCCGGCGATGCTCTGGCGCGCCTGCGCGGCGGCAGCCGGTTTAGGGCTGCTGATGCGCTGGTGGACACGCGTATGGGTGCGCGGGCTGGCGGCCTCGCTCCTGGAACGCCGCGCCGCCGAGTTGGCCGCCCGCCAGCAGACATCGTCCGCATCCCCATTCAAGAAATGATCGCTGACGCTTCCGTGGAGACGGCTGTAGCACCGGCCGAGGAGGTTCCTCGCCCGGCGCCGCAGGAATTGTGGCAACGCTATCACCGCACGCACGGCGATGCGGGCCTGGAGAATGCCCTGGTCGAGCGATACCTGCCGCTGGTGCGCACGGTGGTGGGACGGCTGGCGATGACCCTGCCGGCGCACGTGAGCGCCGAGGACCTCTACAGCGCCGGGCTGGTGGGGTTGCTCCAGTCCATTCGCGCTTTCAGCCCGCGGGGCGGCGCTTCGTTCGAGACCTTCGCCCGGTTCCGCATCCGCGGGGCGGTCCTGGATGAGCTGCGCCGCATGGATTGGGTGCCGCGCCTGGTCCACGACAAGGCCCGGAAGATCCAGAATGCCCTGGCCGACCTGGAACAGCGCCTGGGCCGGCCGCCCACCGACCCGGAAATGGCCAAGGGCCTGGGCCTCTCGCTGGAGGCCTACCACTGCTGGCTGGAGGAGGTCCGCCCCGTCGCCTTCGTTTGCCTGGACGCCGTCACCCACCATGGCGGGCAAGACGGCGCCATGCCCCATGACAGCATCGCCGACGAGGCGCAGGAGAACCCTTGCGAAAACGCTGTCCGCGCCGAACTCAAGGAACTCATCGCCCGACGCATCCGCCAACTGCCGGCCATCCAGCAGAAGGTGCTGGCCCTTTACTATTTCGAAGACCTGCGCCTGCGGGAGATCGCCGAGGCCTTCGGGCTAACCGAATCCCGCATCTCGCAAATCCACTCCCAGGCCATCCTGGCCATTCGCTCCTTCATCGAACGGCAGGAGGCCCGGGCCTTGAGCAGCCACGTCGAGGCGCAGCCATGATTGTCTTTTTCGGCGCCCTGATTGTCATCGTGTCGGTCGCCGGCGGATTCATCTGGGGCGGCGGCCGCATGACGACCTTGATGCACGCCAACGAGCTGCTGATCATCGGCGGCGCGGCCCTGGGCGCCACGATCATCATGGCCCCGAGAAAGGTCCTCGTTGGCCTGATCTCGCAGACCTTCAGCGTGCTCAAGGGCCCGCCCTACCGGCGCGCCTCTTACGAGGACCTCTTCAAGATGCTTTACGAGTTGTTCCTGCTCGGCCGCCGCAATGGCCTCATCGCGCTTGAAGAAGCATCTGACCAGCCCCGCTGCCAGCGCCATCTTCCAGCGCTACCCCAGCGTCCTCCAGAACGCCGCCGCCCTGGAGTTCCTCTGCGGCGCCTTGCGGCCCGTCATCGATGGGCGCGTCAAGCCCGACCAGTTGCGCCAGTTGCTCCAAACAGACCTCGACCGCATGGAAGAGGAGTCCCATGCCCCCATCGGCGTGCTCAGCCGCTGTGCCGACGCGATGCCCGGGTTTGGCATCGTCGCCGCCGTCCTCGGCATCGTCATCACCATGGCCTCCATCGCCGGTCCCATCGAGCAAATCGGCGTCAAAGTGGCCGGCGCCCTGGTCGGGACCTTCCTGGGCATCTTTCTGGGCTACGGGTTCCTGACCCCCTGGCGGTCAATATGGAATTCAACGTCCTGGAGCGCCTGGCCTATTTCCGGTGCGTCTCGGCAGCGGTGGTGAGCTTCGCCTCCGGCATGGCCCCGGGAATGGCGGTGGAGATTGCCCGGCGCAGCCTGGCCGACGAACTGCGCCCCAAGGCCGAAGAACTGGAGGCCATGCTCAAACCGCTCAATGCCCACCTGGCCAAGAAGTGACCGCTGTGGACTGTGGACTCTGGACTGTGGACTCTGGACTGTGGACTGTGGACTGTGGACTGTGGACTGTGGACTGTGGACTGTGGACTCTGGACTGTGGACTGTGGACTGTGGACTGTGGACTGTGGACTGTGGACTTAACTAATGTCTCGTCATAAACATCATGGCGGATCGTGGAAAGTGGCCTACGCGGACTTTGTTACCGCCATGATGGCCCTGTTTCTGGTCCTTTGGCTGACCGCGCAGGACAGCAAGATCAAAGAGGCCATCGAACGGGCCTTCCGCAATCCGTTCTCTTCGATCAGCAAGGAATCGGTCGGCATTATCCCCAACCCCGCAAAGGACGTGCAGGCGCTCAAGGAGGCCAAGGGGCGGTACGATTCGGCCACGGCCCTTCACCTGGAGTTGCTGCGCCGCCTCACCGAGGACCTGGCCAAACTCCTCCAGCAGGACCCGCAGAGCCAGGAATCGGTCCGCTACCAGGTCACCTCCGAGGGCCTCCTCATCAATGTCTTCGATTCCTCCCATAAGCCGATCTTCGAGCCGCAAAGCGCCAGCTTCACCCCGTACGGCGCGTGGGTCTTTTCGACGCTGGCCTGGGAGGTGGGCCGCTACCCCGATTTCACACTCCAATTGTCCGGCCACACCGAGGCCAGCGGCCGGCCATCCGGGCAGACTATGGACCCTGGGAGTTGTCAGCCGACCGAGCCAACGCAGCCCGCCGCAAGCTCATCCAGCACGGCGTTGCCCCGAATCAGATCTATCAGGTCTGCGGCCGTGGCGACCTCTATCCGATGGAGAACACAGCCCCCACCAACGAAGTCAACCGGCGCGTCTCGGTCTTGCTCAGGTTCCAGGAGGGCGAGCCCCTTGGCGAGCGCGCAACCAACGCCCTCAGCACCGCTTCCACCTCTCCATGAACCACGGCTTTGTGCCTCTGAGCCTCTCGCTGCGCGCCAGCCCGCCGGGCCGCGCAAACGCCGGCAAAGCCGCCGCCCAACCGCAGGGCGGCGCCCCGTTCCGGCCCCTGGCGGCGCTGTCCTCTTCGCCTTGCGCCGCCCCAGAACCCACGC
The DNA here is from genome assembly GCA_963749495.1 of uncultured bacterium. Lineage (GTDB taxonomy): Bacteria > Verrucomicrobiota > Verrucomicrobiia > Limisphaerales > UBA8199 > CAVQND01. The sequence goes on along the minus strand of CAVVMW010000001.1, from coordinate 568,375 downwards.
TCACGCTCGAACGCGACGGCGACCGCGTCACGCGCATCACCATCCAATGCCCCTGCGGCCATGTCATCGAGCTGGCGTGCGAGCCGGACGCGGAGGGGTCAGATCTCTCTGAGGGCCGTTGACAAAGTTGTAGCGCAGGTTTCCAAACCTGCTGTATCGCCGATTTCCAATCGGCAGGGCGTCGGCATGTCGAGCGCCCCCGGTTTGCGGACGGCCTGCGGGTTTGGAAACCCGCGCTACGCTGGCGCCCCTGGCGCCCAGGCGCGCCGAGCGGGCGCGGAGGGGTCAGATCCCAACATTTAGGGGTAGGGGTCACATCTCAACATTTGACATTTGTCAGACAAATGTCAAATGTTGAGATGTGACCCCGGATCGTCGATTAATTGGGTCTGGCTCGCTCATGACCCGCCTCACCATTTCGCGCCTTTGTCGCAACCTTTGTCGGTTCGGCCATTCTTCGACAAAGGTTGCGACAAAGGTTGCGACAAAGGTTGCGACGAAGTTCTCCTTTTCCCAGGCCCTCCGCGCAGGCTCCGCGCAGGTGTTGCTGGCGCCCGGACTCAAGTGCGCGGCCACGCGGATTTCAGGGCATGCACCTCGAGCGAACGGAGCTTCGCCTCGCCGCCGCGCGCAAACAACTCGAGCGAATCATCCTCCTGCGGCACGATGACCCCCATCGGCATGTAGAGGGCCCCGTCGTTGCCAAAGATGTCAATCGCTACGCGGTCCACCAGGATGTGGAGGCGGACGGCCCCGTCCACGGGCGCCAGGCGCGCCGTTTTGTTCTGGCAGGCCAATTCTTCCTTGCGGACATCATAAGTCAAAGGCACACCGTGCAGGTTGAAGCCCCATTGGGTGGCCTGGCCCGGGGCGATCTCGGCCTGGATTTCCACCAACTGGGCCTTGACACCGTCGAGCGGGTTGGCGCCCGGCCTGAGCGGCTGCGAGGGCCAGGCACGATGCTCGGCGCGCAGCGACTCCAATTCTTTGACGGGGTTGGCCCAGAGCCGCAAGCCCTCCGCGGTGGTGTGCAAGGTCAACACTACCGGCAGGCCCATCATCTGGTTGAAGGGCATGCCCGGCAGGGCGATCTGCCCCCAGGGGATGAGGATGCGGCGGCCGTCGGAGGCCGGGATGTCGGTATAGGTTTGCGAGGCATAGAAACAGTTGCCCGCGTTGAGCGCGTGCGGCCCGGATTGCGGCGTGAAGGCCTTGCCGTCGAAGGCGCCGAGCATGTAGCGTCCGTTGCCTCCGTAGAAGACCCAGCGTGTGTTCTGGCGGCTGCCGTCGAGGGGGATTTGGAAGAACTCGGGGCATTCCGAAGTGCCGGGGAATGGGACATCGCTGAGCCGCTCCCAATGCTTGAGGTCGGGCGAGCTGAAGAGGGCGTAGGTATCCTTGTCCAGGAACAGCGCCATGATCCATCTGCCGGCGGGCGCACACCAGATTACTTTGGGGTCGCGGTTGGCGCCGATGATGTGTGGCAGCACGGGGTTGTTCCCGTACTTGGTCCAGGTCCGTCCCCGGTCGTTGCTGAAGGCCAGCCCTTGCGTAAAGGGCTGGCCGGCAGCCGTGAAGATGCAGACCAGGGCCTTTTCGTCGCCCGTCTGAAAGCCCGCGCTGTTCTCCCAGTCCACCACCGCCGAGCCCGAGAACATCGTGCCGTGTTCATCCGGGTAGAGGGCGATGGGCAGCTCCGCCCAATGGACCAGGTCCGGGCTCACCGCGTGGCCCCAATGCATGTTGCCCCAGCTCCACCCGTAGGGATTGTGCTGGTAAAACAAATGATACTCGCCCTTGTAGAAGACCAGCCCGTTCGGGTCATTGTTCCAGCCCCGGCGCGACGAGAAGTGGAATTGCGGGCGCAGCCGCTCCCGGTAGAGACTGGCGGCGTCCCGGATCGCATCGGCCTGCTCGATGGCCTCCAGCGCGGAGGAGCCTTCCGGCAGCTTGCTCACCCGGATGACCGCGCGTTGGCCCTTGAACGGCCCCAGGTCCATGAATGCCCACCAGTCCGGCGCGCCGTCGGCCAGTTCGATGTCGAACTCCCGCGCCGCGCGGCCTTCGGCCAGGAAGCTCAGGTGGCGGCCGGGCGCGCCGTTTTTCACCGGCAAATTCAGGTAACGCTTCTCGACGGTCAACTCGCGCGCGCGCGGGGCCTCTGCCGGGGCCTGGGCGCCGCTGCCCGAGGGTGCGCCGCCTCCATTCCAAAGGCCCATTCCCAAGAGCACCGCCGCTATCCGCCCTGTTCGAGAGTTCATGCCGTGATTACGCCCCAAAACGACAGGCGGGGCAAAGCGTTTTTTTAACCACGGAACACACGGAACACACGGAACGGGCCTTTTCCGTGTGTTCCGTGTTTGGAAACCTGCGCTGCGCCACCGCCCCGCCGCTTCGTCATTCGTCATTCGTCATTCGTCATTCGTCATTCCCCCATTCCGCACTCCGCACTCCGCACTCCGCACTGGGTGCATCCCGACACCGCCCCGCCGCTTCGTCATTCGTCATTCGTCATTCGTCATTCGTCATTCCCCCACTCCTCACTCCGCATTCACTCCGCTCCTGTTGACTGTGGCGCATTGGCCTGGTACATTGGAGGCCGTGATGCCTGAATCAAACAGTGCAGCCGTTTTATAACCTCGCTCAACGGAGTATCAACATGAAGACTTCTCTCCTCAGCCGCCGCCAATTCCTGGAACGGTCCGTCGCCGCCGCCGGCGGGCTCTGGCTGGCCTCGCACGATGCATTGGCCCAGCAAGCCGCCAAGCGCACGGCGACCGACCAGGTCACGCTCGGCAACACCGGTCTCAAGCTGAGCCGGCTCGGTTTCGGCGCCGGCACCAACAGCGGGCACGTGCAGGAGGCCCTGGGCCGGGAGGGCTTCAACAAACTCATCCACTACGCCTATGACCAGGGCATCACCTACTTCGATTGCGCCCAAGGCTATGCCACGTTCCAATGGCTGGGCGGAGCGATCAAGGGCCTGCCTCGCGAGAAGCTCTTCATCCAGTCCAAGATCGGCGGCAAGCCCGAGGACGCGCTCGCGGCCATCGACAAACACCGCAAGGTCTTCGACACCGATTATGTGGACAGCATGCTCATCCATTGCATGGTCAAGGACGGCTGGACCGATGAATGGAAGCGCATTATGGACGCGTTCGACCAGGCCAAGGACAAGAAATGGATTCGGGCCAAGGGCGTTTCCTGCCACAGCCTGCCGGCCCTGCGCGCGGCGGCCGCCTCCTCGTGGACGGAGGTGCACCTGGTGCGGGTCAATCCCCAGGCCAAGCACATCGATGGCATGACCCAGGACTGGAACGCGACCGGCAACGACATTGAGCCGGTCCTGGCCGAACTCAAGACCATGCGCGCCAAGGGCCGCGGCGTCATCGGCATGAAGATCATCGGCAACGGCGATTTCACCGACGCGAGCGACCGCGAGAAGTCCATCCGCTTCGCTATGTCCCGTCCCGAGCTCAGCGCCATCGTCATCGGTTTGAAGAGCATCGACAAGGTCGACGAGGCCATCCTGCGCATCAACCGCGTGCTGGCCGAGGCCTGATCGAGCGGTGGGCGCGGGAGACGCGGCCGGGTGCGATTAAAAGCGTCGGGCATGCGCCTCGGGAGTTTTGTCCCGGAGGGACATCTGAGAATAGCCCGGCGTTTCAACGCCGGGGAGGCCGCAAAAGGGACCTTCGTCCCGAAGGGACGACTGAAAACACTCCTTGCTTTCAGCCGTCCCTCCGGGACGGACCTGCTCCTTGGGTCCGCTCACCCGGCGTTGAAACGCCGGGCTATTGTCGGAAGCCCCGTCGGGGCAAATAGGCGCCGTGAGCTGACCGACAGTTTTAATCGCCCCCGGCGCGGCCCACATTGCGAAGCGCTGGGGACGTGGCGGAAGCCCCGAGCTCCGAGCATCAGGGGGTGCGGGGGCTGGGGCCGTCCAGGGCCTGGCCCCAGAGCCTGAAAAGCGCCAGAGGACTGGCGCAGTCCAAAACCCTGCGGGTTCCACGGCGGCTCATGGAAAGCTCTACTGGCAAACGTCTGATGCCGCATCAAGTCGGGGCGATGAGGAGAACGTTCGGAAAATAAGTGCGATAGCGGGCGGCGTCCCGCGTGATGAGGGTCCGCTTCTCAATCCGCTCATTCCTCGCCCCGGGTAAGGGCCATTACCCTCGCTGTCGTCTCGCCGGGAAGAGCGGCGCCGCGGGCCCGTTGCAACCAGCTTTCAACCGGCGGGGGCGGGGCTCGCCTCACGCGAAACGCTTCCAGCCAGCCAGTTCATCCACCTGTGCGGCGGCCAGCTTTTCAATGGCATTTTCAATTTCAGCGATACTGCTCATGGCCGGAATCTAGCACATCATGGCCGCGAACGGCAAGACCTGCACCCACCCGCCACAACGCGCTCCGGACTGATGAAATCGCGGAGTCCGCGCCCCAGTGTAGTTGTCGGCCGGCAATGATTTGACCGCCTGGCTGATCCCTATGGTGCGACGACGCGATAAAAGCGGGCTCCAGAACGGGCCACCGTGGTGTCGGTGAATTGGATATTCCCAAGACTGTCCACCGTGTTGGTGGCCAGCGCTGTCCAGTTGGCCAGGTTGCTCGAAAGCTCGATCACATACTGCCGGCCGAATTCGCCTGCAAAAGTGAAGTGGAACCTACCGTCCGCGCCCTGTCCCCAATCGGTGATCCTGTTGACGCCGCTCACAACCATGAAGGACTGGTCCACATCCCCCGCCGCATACATCCCGTTGCCGGACTGAGAGGCGCGCAGCGTGACCAAACCCGTTCCGGTCAACGTCAGGACGTCTCCGCTCAGCACCGCCGGACCGGAAACGATGGAGAAGCCCACGGGCAGACCGGAGTTGGCTGTCGCCGCCAGGGGGAAGGGGGCGTCGCCAACCGTCTGCCGGCTCAACGGACCGAAGGTGATCGTTTGAGGAATCCTGGCGACGTTGAAACTGCGTTGAGCCGTCGCAGCGGCATTGTAATTCGAGTTGCCAGGTTGCCAGGCGCTCACCGTCACCGTGCCACCGCCGAGTAGACCGACGACGTTGTTGGTGTTAAGCAGCGCGGGGCCGGAGACAATGTCGAAATACACCGGCAGACCCGAACTAGCCGTGGCGCTCAGGGCGAACGTCGGATCGCCCGCCGACTTATCCGGGACGGAGGCAAAGGCAATTGCCTGGTCCGCCTTGGCCACATTGAAGCTCACATCCACCGGCAGAGCCGGGTTGAACGAGTCGTTTCCCGGTTGGCTGGCTTCCACCGTCACGGCCCCTGCGCCAAGCAGACGCAGCACGTTGTTCGACAAGCTCGCCGGGCCGGCGAGGACATTGAAACTGACGGGCAGGCCGGAACTGGCCGCCGCCACCAGCGGGACCGGTGGGGCGCCAAAGGTGCAGTTCGCGACCGCGGGGAAGGCGATGCCCTGGTTCTGTTTGGGCGATTGGTAAATCACCGTTAACGTGTCGCTGCCGCTGTTGCCCGCAACGTCGAAGGCAGTGACGGTGAGAATGTTCGTGCCGGGCTGTAAGGTAATGCTGTTGACCAACCAACTTGTCGTCCCGGAGGCATCGCCGCCTCCGCCCTGGCTATTGGACCAAGAAACGTGAGTGACCGTGCCCGGCACAAGCCCGAGGTTGTCATCTGCGGCGCCACCGAGGTTCAGAGTCCCGGTCATGTTCGTATAGGCCGCGGAGAAGGTGGGCGTCGTAATCAAGACTTCGGGCGGGTCAATGTCCGTGAGCTCCAACAGAACGAACCCGCCTCGCTCGTCTGCGACATAGAGGGCGTCTCCCGATACTCTGACGTCAAACGCAACCCGTGGCGTGCTGTATGAACGAAGCAGGAGAGGATGGGCAGGATCGGTCACATCGTAGACCAAAATGCTCTTCCCGGCAGCGAGGTAGGCCGTAGTGCCAGAAAAGTCGAACCCGAAAACGGCTACGCCAAGATAATTCGAACTGACCAGCAGCGGCGAACTGGTGTCGGCCAGGTCAAATATCTTCCAACTAAGGTCGGTCTGCTGGCACCCGACGTGCAGATAGCGATTGTTGGGTGCCAAGCGCATCGTGCGGACGACGCCAATGTCAGGCAACTGACCCGTCTGCCGCAGGTTGTTGGGATCGCTGATGTTTACCACCGCGAGGGAGCTGCCGTTGCCCGTCGAGAGTGGCACGGCGGCACAAGCAGTTGTGTCGTTTCCGGCGACTGGCCCAGCACCTCCGTTTTGCGTTGAGAAATACAGCGGAGGTTGAATGGTGATGGAGGCTGGGTTGCTGGCATCTAAAACAGCGATGGCGGGCTTGTACGGCGTGAAGGTTGTGTCGAAGCCTGCCGCCATGATGGAATTGCCGACCAAGTAGAAATCAAACGCATAGAATTGGCTGGGAGCTGGCGCCCAACACTATGGGCGCCTGATCGGCTTTCGTCACATCGAGTATCTTAATTCGGCTTCCACCCACGTACGCTCGGTTCGAGCGGTAGATGACTTTGGTTCCGCCTCCTGAGGCTAGCTGGGACAGCAAGGTGGGGTTGGCCGGATCACTTACACCAAACACCTTCAAACCGCTGTTCTGTGTCGCGAGATAGGCGTAGTTGCCGTTAACTGCAACTGAGTTGTAAGATCCCGCTGTTGCACCGGAACTCCCGCTCAGCGTCGGATTGTCTGGCGCTCCAACGGAGTAGATGTAAACGCCGTTTTCGCCGCCTGCACAGAAGGCGGAGGTTCCAAGGACAGTCATCGTGTTGCCAAAGGATGTCTGGCTGCTATGGATGTTCCCGCGGGGGTGAAGGAGTGAGCCTGCGACGATATCGTAAACCGTGAGGCCCAGGCTGCCGAACGTGAAAACTCGCCCTCCCGCAGTCGCTACAGCGTCTGGGCTATCGTTATACGGTGATGCTGCCCCCAGCGCCTGAGGACTGTCCGGATTGCTCGTGTCGACAGCCTGGAGCGGGGTGATACCATCTGCGAGAAATGCACGGTTGCCCGACACAGCGACGGAGTTCGGAACAGACGCATCAGCCAGTTGCCCAGTGTGACCCCGCAGAGTGGGGTTGCGAGGGTCACTGGCATCCACTATGAGCAACGCACCACCGTTGGCGAGATAAGCGAGGAGGCCGTTGCCTGATGCTGCAAGCACCATTTTGCTGGCGAACCCTCCAGTCGAGACTGCGCCGACAAGCTGCACCTTGGTGGCGTCGGAGATATCCAAGACAAGGAGGCCGCTATTTCCGTTGCCGACGTAAGCATAGCCTCCCAACACGCAGACACCGAACGCGTCATCGCCGGTGTTGTAATAGCTGCGCAACGCGGGTGCGCTCGGGGTTGTGACGTCGACGATTTGCACCCCAGCGTCATCGTCCGCCACGGCAGCGTATAGGTGCCCAGAGGCTGCGAACAGCGCAATGTCTTGGATCAGTCCCGGCATTGCGAGACGACCAATAGGCGTAGGCGTGGCGGGATTCGAGACGTCCAAGGCGACGAACGTGCTTCCTTCGCCGAAGTAACAGTAGCTGCCTTGCGCAGCCAGCGCGTTGACCCAACCGCCGATGCTTCCGGCCAGTTCAATCCCAGTTCCACGCGGCACGCCATAGGCGAAACCGTTCAAATTAGTTGTGTTTCCGCTAGCGGTTTGGACGACGACGGCTGCGGTGCCATAGACCGAATTGGACGGCGTCATGCAGGTAATTTGCGACGCGCTCAGTACGGTGACGTTCGATGCCCGCTGGCCGCCCACCAGCACCGTGGCGGGCGGGGTGAAGTTGAACCCTTGGATTGTCATGGGCGTACCGCCCGCCAATGTCCCCACACTTGGCCGCACACTCACGATGCTCGGTTGTCCGGGAAGCGGCGTGTAGTTGCCGGCGACCACCGTCGTTTGAGCGAGACTGACTTGAGCGGTTTCCGTCGCCGGAGCGATCCAACCGGGAACGGAATCGAACGTGACGCTATAGTTCGCGCCAGGCGGCAGAGAAACAGAGGCGCCGTTGCCTTGAGGCGCGCCACCATTGACGTGCCATTTCGCGCCTGCCGTCACCGCCCCCGGAGGCGATAGCGTAACAGTCAGAAAGCCCGGTGTAGTGTCCGGCGTGAGCGTGACGGTGATGTTGGTGGTCTGCCCCGCCGTCACCGTGCCGAACACCACACTGGATGGACCGAACCAGCCATCCACCGGGTGGATCGTCAGGATGTAGGTCTGGGGAAAGGTTGTGTAGCTGGAACCGCTAGCGCGAAAGTCATTGGCATTGAACCCCCAAGTGACGCCCGCCGCAGCCGCTGTCGGAGGTTGAATGGTGACAATGACCGTGCCTAGCCGCGGATCACCGGACGCGAAGTTGGCAGTGACGGCTTTGTTCCCGTCCATCGTGATGGGGGTTGGCGATGCCGTCCCGCTGAGGTCCCCGCCCCATCCAATGAAGTGGTAGCCGTAATTGGCACTCGCGGTGAGCTGGACGACGGAACCGGCGCTGTAAACATACGCGCTGCCATTCCACGTGCCGGACGGCGAGGGCGAAATGGAACCTATGCTGCCGGCCTGATTGAGCGTGAGGGTGTAGGTGGTCGGCGCGACGACGCTGTATGTCTCGGTGTCGCTGGTGACGGTGCCGCCATTGATGGTGACGGATCGGTTGCCAGGCGTGGTGTAGCCGGCGACGGCTTTGCAGGAAACCGTGTGCACACCTGGCGCGAGGCCGGTGACGGTGTCCCCGTTGTTGCGGTAAATGCCGCTGTCCACCTGCCACTGCGCGCCTGCCGAGATCGCGCCCGCTGGCTGGAGGCTCACCGTGAGCGAGCCGCTGGACGGCGGCGGCGGCGCAGCGACGGTAAAATGCCAGGGGTTCGACTCCTGCGAGCCCTTAACGACCTTAGCGGTCCAGTCGCCCTGCGCGCCGTCCACGATGATGTCGTAATCCAGTTCGTTGGCGCTCACAAAGGTCAAGCGCGCCGCAACCGAGTTGAAGACCGACGTGCCGTGCGTGAAAACCAGCGTGGAACTGCTGGTGAAACCGGAACCGTAAATATGGAGCGTTTGTGTCTGAGGCGAAGGGAGCGGCTGGAGCTGGTTCGGGCTGAGGCTGCTGATGGAAACGCCAGTCGGGGTCGTCCCGCTCACCGTGAGGGTGGCCGCATCGCTTGTCCGGGCGCCCTGTGCGTTGCTTACGCGCACGGTGTATTGGTCGCCGTTGTTAGAAGCTTGGACCGGCGGGGTGGTGCAAACGAACCCATTGGCACCGGGTATATCAACGCCGTTTAGCTGCCACTGGTAGTGCAGCGGCCAGGTGCCGTTAGCGACCACGGTAAAGCCAGCCGAGGTTCCGACCGAAACTGTAATGCTGGCGGGGCCCAAAACAATTGTCGGCGGAGTGGGCGGAGTGGATTGGGCATCGTTTCGAAAGTCCGCCCCGATCTGCTGTATCGCGGCGTTGAAGCCAGAGGGATAGGTCTGGTTGGCCAAGTAGAGATTGTCTGCGTAAGCGTAAAATTGCGCCCAAGTCATGCCTGGCACTCCGTTGAACTGCACTCCATTTTCCGACCAGAGCCAGCCGTTGAACTTTGTGATGTTGACGTTGTTGAGAAGGTCTCCATCGCCGAGGTTGAGAATAGCATCCGCAGAGTTGCCGGCACTGCGGGCCTGAAAATATAGATTCCGCTCGTACCAGAACGCGTCCTCGTTGAGCAAAGCGGAAAAGGCGTCCAGGCCGAGTTGAAGCGGCAAGACTGCCAACTCTGCCGGGGCGACTACCGCATCCAGTCCCGCTGCGGAAGTCAGTTGGTTGAAAGCCGCGTCCTCCGCGTAGCTCATGGCGTTTTGGGCCGCCTGGGAATAATCTCCTCTGGCTAGCGGGTCCAGATAAGAGGGCGCATTCACGAAAAAGTCGATCCAGCCCATGTAGGAGGCTGTTGAGGAATTTCCCGAGTCAGACAAACCGAGCGTCTGGGTCAATGCCTGGTCGGAAAGATCGGCGACGTTCCACGTGTTGCGGATCCAGACCAGCGCTTGGTCAGTGGTGATGGCGGCATGCAGACACGATGAGCTGGCGAGGGCCAAGCAGAAAATCGGGAGAGCAGTCATTCTGGCGATCATTTTCATGGGTCCCCTATCAGTTGATGGTTTAGTTTCCTGAACGTTTTCGTTCGGCGCCTCACGGGTCGAATGTCCAAGCGTGAAATCTGTCATCCGTGTCGGGCCAGTTTATTTGGATTTGACGCGGTGATCTCCACGCCCCGGTCGCCACCGAGGGCCCGGAGTCCCGCTGTCCCGATTGAAATAAGACGTGCCCATTTGAATTCTTTGCGCAGCGTTGCCATTCGCGCATGGATGTGCCCTGCTGTCAAGCGGTTTTCCAACAGTTCTCTCAGGATTCTCAGCCGTTCGCATTTTGGAACGGGCAGCGATTTCGTGTGGAGGCTACGGGCCTCCATTTAAGTAAAGAGGAAAAGGAAGGCCGAGGTTGCAAGGATTTTTCGTGCAGGGCCGGCGCTGGGACCGTGCGGGCGTCCGAGCGTCGCCTGGCTCGGGTGCCGGCGAGTTCAAGCGGCCAGTTTTATCGGCCGGTAATGGCCTGAGGAACTGAGCGGTGCTGAAAAGGGCGGTTGACCAGCCGGGAATTGGCTGAGAATGCGACAGACCCCGATATCAATCCGGGCAATGGCGTCAAGGATGTCGTGCAGCCGATCTCGGAAGTCCCTCATAGCGGAATGGCTTCCCGGAGCACCCGTTCACGCAGGCGCGGCTTAAGGCCATCGTCGGTCACGAGATCCACGCGGCAGCGCAGCAGGTCCTCCAAATCCGCCAGCAAGGCGCCCAAGTCGAGCAACGAACACCCGGGCTGCGCCAACCGCACTTGCGCCGCGGAGTCCGCGCGTTCACGGGCAAACCCATCCCCCAAGGGAAGCCGGAACTGCCTTTCCGGGCTTCGATTCATCAACAGAGGGTTGTGTTGCCTCAGCCCCATGTTTCTGATTCATCGAAGCCGCGCACTTTACAGGGATGTGAGAAAAATCGGCTTCGGCTTCTCGCATCATGAGCATATCTGCTCCAGATACAAGCAAGAAGTCATCCGAAATCCCAAGGGATTTACGGCATCTGAGGAGTTGCCCGGGGTTACAGCCCGGCTATTGCGAGTCCGCGGAGGATCTTCCGGGCGATGTCCCGCCTCCGTTCGAAGGTAACGGCACCCCGCTTGTTTGTGAGACTGGACTTGTCCACGGTAAAGAGCAGGTCGCACCGGCAAAGGGTTTTCCAGTTTAGCCCATCCTCCTGGTCCAGGACGGCCTCGTTCTCTTTGGGCAGCCGTTCCTGCCCGGGCGTCATGGAGGTACATTTTAGCACCACCACCTGGGGCTTCCGGTCAATCCTGGCCTGGCAAGAGACTAGTACGCACGGGTGAGGGCCGAAGAGGTTGCCGGTATAAATGTCCCAGGCTCTCATTCCTCAACGGTTTTGGACTGGGCCGCCATGAAGAGCTGGATCGCCTCGGCGTCATCATCCGGTTGAGCGTAGAGCGCCCTGGCCACCTTGGCCGGAAGCGGATTCACGTTGGTAACCCTGGCTTGGGCGGCCGCAAGCTGTTCGCGCAACTGTGGCAGCCCCAGTTTAGCGCCCTGGCGGATGCAATCCGCAACTGAAAGCCCGGTCGCTTTGGCGGTTTGGCGCAGTTCCTCGAGCAATTCGCCTTTGAGAACGACGGGGTACGTGCACGTCTTCATATAGAAATGTTATAGCTGCGGTGGGACAAATCAAGCGCAAATCCGCATCGGTGCAATCACACGTGATGAAGAAGGACCGGCCGCTTGGTCACAAGCCAATGGAATCCTGGTTTCGCCGGCCGAAGTAGTTGGGGAGGGCATCGCGGAGGCGGATGCTGCGGAGGTCGTTGGGGTCCTCCAACTGCCGAAGGCCCTGGAGTGATTAACTCCGGCAGGCCGTGGCGGCATGGCACGGGGTTCAGCCCGGCCGCGCAAGGCGACGCTCACGCTCCGCCTGGAGCCGCCAGACGGCCAGGCCGGTGTGGGTGAGGCGGAGGACTGCCCCCATTCGGTTGGACTGGGCAGCGAAGCCGCTGTGGCGCAGGAGGCGCCGGAAGAAAGGTTTCTCCGGCTGTCCGCACCGCCTCGGCAATGGCTCCGGCGCTGACGCCGCCTCGCCATTCCTCGATGATGCTCTCCCAGGCCATGCCGCTGGCGACCTGTTCGAGCACATCGGCGACCAGAATTCGCGTGCCCCGAAACGTTGGTTGCCCATGGCAGACCTTTGGATCGCGCCGTAATTGATGGCGCATGGCTTCAAACAGGAGGAAACTGAGGCAATCCCGGCACCGCGCCGGGATTCTCCGTTTCCTCCGTTTCCTGCTGTTCACAACCAGGGTGCATCGGATGCGCAACAAATTATGGCGTCGTGTATAAGCCCGGAGCGTTCCTGGCACAAAGTCCCGCGATCGTGCCGCAGCCCACATCGCGAAGCGTTTTGGACTGCGGCAGTCCTCTGCCGCTTTTCGGACCCCTGTGAATGCGAAAGCGCCAGAGGACTGGCGCAGTCCAAAACCCTGCGGGTTCCACGGCGGCTCATGGAAAGCTCTACTGGCAAACGTCTGATGCCGCATCAAGTCGGGGCGATGAGGAGAACGTTCGGAAAATAAGTGCGATAGCGGGCGGCGTCCCGCGTGATGAGGGTCCGCTTCTCAATCCGCTCATTCCTCGCCCCGGGTAAGGGCCATTACCCTCGCTGTCGTCTCGCCGGGAAGAGCGGCGCCGCGGGCCCGTTGCAACCAGCTTTCAACCGGCGAGGGCGGGGCTCGCCTCACGCGAAACGCTTCCAGCCAGCCAGCCAGTTCATCCACCTGTGCGGCGGCCAGCTTTTCAATGGCATTTTCAATTTCAGCGATACTGCTCATGGCCGGAATCTAGCACATCATGGCCGCGAACGGCAAGACCTGCACCCACCCGCCACAACGCGCTCCGGACTGTGGACGGTTTCGGTCCTGGGGATGCCCACTCAAACCGCAGAGACGCAAGGAACGCAGAGCAGCGCAGCCGCAACCGAAGAGGAAACCACGGAATACTCGGAATACGCGGAACACGCGGGAAAAGGCCCTCTTTCCGCGTACTCCGCGCATTCCGCGGTTGCCCTCAGGATTCTGCCTGGCTTTTCATGGCCGGCGAGGCTAGCAAAGCTCCAAAGAAGAATGAACCGCGGAATACGCGGAACACGCGGAAATGAACAGGTCTAATGGTTACTATTTTGTCCGGCACCCGAGCGCCGACGGCGGGCGAATCAAGTCTTGTCGGTGCGACCGGCGGGGGGTATTGTTATGAGCATGAGCGCGAAGGCTGAGGCGATTTTGGAACAGTTTGAGGGACTGTCCCCGGACGAACAACGGGCGTTGTGCCGGGAATTGGAGCGGAGGCTCGCCGCAAAGCCGTCCGGTGAACTCTACGGTCAACCACTGAAGGACGAGGACATTGCCGAAACCGCCCGCGTCACCTTCGCGGCGCTCGGCGAGGAGGAAGAGCGTGCCGGCTCGCGGTGAGGTCTGGCTGGTGGACCTGGGGATGATCGAGAAGGTCCGGCCGGCTGTTGTGCTGAGCGGCCCTGCCGGCCCCAATGACCGCGACTTGATTACGGTCATCCCCCACACCACCACGCTGCGAGACTCGCGATTTGAAATCCATGTCCCACTGCCCTTCCTTAAGCCCGGAGCGTTCCTGGTGCAAAGTCCCGCGACCGTGCCGACGCCTCGCGCGCAAAGGCGTCTGGGCCGGATGACGGAGGCGCAGGTCCGCCAGATCGAGGACGCCTTGCTGCAATGGCTGGAAATCGAGCGGGCCTCCTGAGCGCGTACGGCCCAGTTAATCGGCGGGAATCCTGTCCCGCCGCGCCTGGGACACTCCAGGCGGTTCTTGAGGCAGGGACACGCGGCCCAACTCGCACATTCGTCATTCGTCATTCGTCATTCGTCATTCGTCATTCGCCCAACAGGCGTGTTGACATCCCCATCGGCTTGTTCATGATTCGCCTGGATGATTCGGGCCGCCGCACGGTCCAGGCCGGCCTGTGCAGCGGACGACCTCCGGCAGCGTGCATGAATGAGCTTGAGTTCCCCAGCCTCGGCCAGACGTGGGTCAACCTGGTCCACCGCACCGTGGAATCGGGCCGCGCGATGGCGGACGAGGGCCTGGAATTGACCGGCGTCACGGTGGGCTTTCCGGCGGCGGCCGGGGACGACCCGCTGCTGGAGCAATTCGGCGACGCGCAGATGGTCACCGAGATGAAGAAGGTCTTCTTCCTGCCCGGTCCAAATGCGTTGGGCCACAATTATGCCGGGCTGATCCACGGCCCCGGCGGGCGCGCCGACCTGGCAGACGTGGTGTCGCTGCTCCGGGAGGAGCCCTGGACCAAACGCGCCGCCATTTGTCTTTGCGGCGCGCCTGACGGCAAGGTGCCGTGCATCAACACGGTGCAGTTCCTGGTTCGCAACGCCCAGGTGCGCACGTATTACTTTGCCCGCAGCCAGGACGCCTTTGGGAAGTTCTATGCCGACGGCCTGTGCCTGGGGTTGATGGCGCAGAAGGTCGCCGGCGGGCTGGGGCTGCACGCAGGGACGGTCTCGGGTTTCATCGCCTCCAGCCACGTCTATCACCAGGACATGCCGGCGATCTGCCGGATGCTCGCCGGGGCGCGGCAGGCCTTGGTCGCCGGTGCAAAATAACATGGACAACCTGACTTGTTCTCTTGGCGGCTGGCGGCGTTGCTCGCTCGTCACAGATCCGTGCGGATATGCTCCTCGCTCGCGCCTTGCCGGCCGCCAAAATCCCGGCGTCATCTTGTCCATGTTGTTTTGCACCGGCTCCTTGGCGGACCCAAGCCGGGCAGGGAGGCAGTGATGCGCGTGCTCTTCATTGTCCCGCGCTCGCTCAATCCCAAGCAGATGTACCGCGAGTATCCCCTGGGCGTGGGATACCTGGGCACACTCCTCGCACAACACGGCCACCAGGTCCGCATCTTCGACCAAAACGCCGAAGGCGCGGACGACGCCCTGCTGCTGGGAGAGGTCGCTCGATTTGAGCCCGCGGTTGCCGGGTTCTCCGTCATCACTCCCAACTACCCCGTCGCCCGCCGCCAAATCCGTTTGCTCAAGGAACAATACCCCGAAATGCGCATCCTGGCGGGCGGCTCCACGCCAGCCTGTTCCCCGAGGACCTCATTGCCGATGGCGCCGACGCCGTGGCGCTGGGCGAGGCCGAACCGGTGATTGCGGACCTGGTCGCGGCCGTCGGAGAGCCAGGCGCGCTCTCCCGCCTGCCCGGATTGGTCTTTCGCGACCCGGCGGGCGCCATCGCCAGGACCCCCGGCGGACCGCTGGCGGCCCGCCTGGACCGCTTGCCCATGGTCGAGCGCGGCCTGTTCAACCTTGCGCTCTACAGCCATCATTCGATGCTGGCCTCGCGTGGTTGCCCGCACCATTGCGCCTTCTGCTGCAACTATTCGGGGACGGTCCGTCATAACGGCGTGGGCGTCCGCTCGCCAGCGTCGGTCCTGGCCGAGGTTCTCGACCTGCGCGAGCGGTTCGGCGCTCGGGAGGTCTTCTTCGCGGACGATCTCTTTCTCCTGCGCAAGAGGGCCATCCTGGAGTTTTGCCGGGCTTGCACCGAGGCGCGGGCGGGTGTCGCCTGGATAGCCCAGATGCGGGCCGACGCCCTGGACTGCCAAACCGCCTCAGCCATGGCCCAGGCCGGGTGCCGGCGCGTTTATTTCGGGGTCGAATCCGGCTCGGACGCACTCCTGCGCCAGGCGCAAAAGGGCATGACAACCGCCCGGATTCGGCAGGGCGTGGCCGCCGCGCAGCAGGCCGGGTTGCGGGTCAAGACCGGTTGGATCTTCGGCCTGCCCGGCCCGCTGGAGGAGCAATACGCCTCGATCCGCCTCATGCTCGAGATGCGCCCGCACGAGATCTCGATCCACCAGCTCATCCCGTTTCCAGGCACCGTTTATTACCAGGACCCCTCCCGTTTCGGCATCCGCATCGCCAATCCCAAGGCCTTCGAGAGCTTCTGCTTCGGCGGCCTGGACGGCAATGTCCGTTTCGATTACCTGAGCCAATCCCAACTGGCGGAGTTGATCGAGGAGACCGCCCGCGCCCTCGAAGCCGCAGGCTACGTCAGCAGCGACCGCGCCGGCCCAGGCGCGGAATACATTTACACGACTCCCCTGAACCGGAACCCGATGACGGTCTTCCGGTCCGAGGTGGCACGGGCGGGAGAGCTATGAAAACGCAGAGACGCCAAGAGCGCAGAGATTGGTTTTGTCTGTCTTCTCTGCGTTGTTTGCGTCTCTGCGTTTCATTTCAAAACCGTGGAGGGTTCTCATGAACCGCCCAAGCCCGCATGGTTTTGGACTGCGGCAGTCCTCTGCCGCTTTTCAATCGCTGGTGGTGGGGACGCGAAAGCGGCAGAGGACTGCCGCAGTCCAAAACGTTCCGCGGCCTCGAAGCCCCTATCCGGTTCCTGGTCCCAATCCATTCGCAAGAGCGAAAGGAGGCTTTCCATGATCGCGGCAGCCACGGTGTCCCTGGCCTCCCTGGCCCTGCCCCGGTTCGCCCCCGGGCGAGCCGGGCCTCCGTTTGTCATCGCCATCGAGGGCCCGAACGGGGCGGGCAAGACCACCCTGTGCCGCGGCTTGTGCCGGGCGCTGGGAGCCCCCAGTTGCCTGGGGACCGACGCGGCCTGGTGTGCGGAGCCCTTCAAGACACGGATGATTCGCGACGCCGATTGGTTCGCCTCCGCCATGTTTTTCCTGAGCGGCTGTTTCGAGCAGATGCGGTTGCTGGAGCGGTGCGTTGCGCCGCTGGTCATCATGGACCGTTCGCTCTGGTCCACCCTGGCGGTACACGCCGCTCACAGCCCTGCCCGGCTCCAGGCCCTGCTGGCCATGCTCGACCCGGTGGCCGGCCAGGTGCGCATCCCCGGCCTGACCCTTGTGCTGGAGGCCTCGTTCGCCACTTGCCAATCCCGGATCGGCCTCAAAGGTCCAGCCCCGCGCGCCCTCGATGCATTGACCGCCACTGCGGACTTTCACGACCGCGAACAGCAGTGCTACGCCTGGCTCTCACGCCAGGTCCCCACGTTCGCCTTCTTGAACGTCGAGAGCGCCTCGGCACCCGAGGTCCTCGAAACGGCCCTGGCCCTGATTCGCGCGAGGATCCCATGTTGACGCTCTGCACGGCCAACCCGGCCAAATACGCCCCCTTCGGCCCGCAACTGGAGCGCTGGCGCATCGCCATCGAGCCCCCGCGCAAGCCATCCCGGAATTGCAGGGCACCGACTTTGCCCAGGCCCTGGCCGCCAAGGCGCGCGCCGCGGCCGCCCTGTTTGGCCGGCCGGTGCTGGTGGATGACGCCGGGTTGGTGCTGGAGGCCTACCGGCCCTTCCCGGGACCGCTCACCTCCTCGGTGGTCCCGCACCTGGGCGCGGCCGGCTTGCAACGGCTTCTGGGCGGTGTCTCCAGCCGGGCCGCCATGGAATGCCACCTCGGGTGCTGGGTCCAGGGCGCCCTGCGCCACTGGAGCGGCGTTGCCCAGGGACACCTCGATTTCTCGCGCCAGCCTCGCGACGCGCGGATGCCCCTCTCGGACCTGTTCGTGCCCGACCGCGCAGGCCCGGGCGAACCGGAACTGCCCCACCGCGCCCGCGCCCTCGACGCCCTGGCGGCCGGCCTCTTCGCGCTGCACCTGGATACCGCCCCCGACCCGGGCCCGGACCCAGCCGACTGCCCCGGCCGCCCGCGCTACGACTGCCCGTTTTGCGCCGAGTTCGAGGCCGACGGCCTGAGTGTCTTCGCCCAGATGATGGAGGATGGGCGGGCGGACCGGATTGTCTATCAGGATGAGCATTTTGTGGTCATGCCGCCGCTGGGCCAATTCATCGAGGGCGGCCTGCTGTTGCTGACGCGCCGGCACATCCTCTCGCTGGCGTGCCTGCCTCCGGCCCTGTTCGAGCGCCTCGAGCGCCTGGTTGCGGCGATCAGCCGCGCGGTGGCCCAGCGGTGGGGCGTGCCGCCCCTGGTCTTCGAGCACGGCCCCGCCCCGCAACGCGGCAAGGGCGTCTGCTGCGTGGACCATGCCCACCTGAATCTCTTTCCGGCGCCCGTTCACGTCCACCCTCAGCTTGCCGGGCGCATGCACCTGGCAGTCGGGCCGCTCGGTGAACTGGCCCGGCTCCGCCGGGCCGAGTTCGGCTACCTGTTTGTCCAGGAGAACGACGGCACGCGCCGCGCCTACGATGCCCAGGACGTGCCGACCCAATTGGTGCGGCGGATCGTCTGCGCCGGCCTGGGCCTGGCTGAGCGCTGGCATTGGCGCGACTACCCGGGCCGGGACCAGCTCCTGGCCACTTACAACGCCCTGAAGGGACAGATTCGATTGTGAATGACGAATGACGAATGACGAATGACGAATGAGATCAAACAATTGTGAGTGCTGACGGGAATACGCGCGCGCCGCGCCATCGGGGCACGGTCTCCGGCAGCCAGGCCCTCTACCGGGGCCGGCGCCTGGAGGCGCTGGCCGCCCGGTGGGACGCGAAGGCCGGCGCCTGGGACCGCGAACTGCAAGACCCGGCCTGCCCCCTCAACCAGGACGAGGCCTACGCGCGCTTCCTGGCGCAGGCCCGCCGGCTCATTCAGGAACACCACGACTTTTGCGCGCAGCACGGAGTCATCGATGCCGGCTGCGGCACCGGCCTGGTCCTTGCCGAGGTGGTGTCCAGTTTTGCCTGGGGGATCGGTGTGGACATCAGCCCCGAGATGATCCGCCTGGCCCAGGCCAGGCAACTCAGCCGGGCCACGTTCATGGTCGGCGATTGTTTCCAGTTGCCCGCTTTGTGCCCTCGCGCCGGGGCCATCTTCTCCCGCGGCGTTCTCCTTTCCCATTATGGCCGGCGCCAGGGCCAAGCCCTCCTGCGCGCCGCCTGTGCCACCCTCGCGCCGGGAGGTTTCGCGGCCTTCGACTTCCTAAACCAGGCCGGGCGGGCCCGCTACGCGCACGCGCCCGAAAACAAGACCTGGTTCACCGGCGCCCAGGCCCGACGGATGGCGCAAGACGCCGGGTTCAAGACGACCGACGTGCGGGGCGAAGCAGAGCGGCGCGTCCTGCTCCTGGTGGCGGGGGGGAACGTGAAACGTGAAACGGGGAACGTGAAACGTGAAACGTGAACCCTGAACCCTGAACCCTGAACCGGGAAGAATTGCCCCGCACAGCGCGGGGTGCTGCTCCTGGCAGCGAGGTGCGATTAAAACTGTCGCTCAGCCCACGGCGCCTTTTTGCCCCGAAGGGGCTTCCGACAATAGCCCGGCGTTTCAACGCCGGGTGAGCGGACCCAAGGAGTTGGTCCGTCCCGAGGGGACGGCTGAAAGCGAGGCGTGGTCTCAGTCGTCCCTTCGGGACGAGGGTCCCTTTGGCGGCCTCCCCGGCGTTGAAACGCCGGGCTATTGTCGGATGTCCCTCCGGGACAAAGCTCCCGAGGCGGATGCCTCACGCTTTCAATCGCACCGCGGGCAGGGGGGTGAGGGGCGAGGGCGTTTTGGCACGGGCTCTGCTCTAGTACGGACGCGGCCAGGCGCCCAAAACCACACAGGCGCCTGCCGTTTCTGGTGCTTGACGAGAATTTGCCAAATCGTTACGATGATGTCGCATTTGGCTGAGAACTGTGGGTGCGAATGCGTCAAAGTTTAGAGTGTGAATTGCAAGTCTGAGTCAGAGACACAGGAACTAATAGCCTGGAGAGTGCCGGAGGTCATGGCCACCGTCGGGCCGACGCTGGAGAAGGGGGAAGATCTGCGCCGGGCCATTCAGGAAGGGGCCTGTTGGTTTCGCTTTCCGTGCGGGTACCGGCAGCGGCCGCACGTGGAGAACGCGCGGGCGGTGCGCGCCGCCGCAGCCGAGGCCGGGGTGCCGGTCCAATTGCTGTTGGACCTGCCTTCATCAAGGCCGCGCACCGGGACGATGCAGGAATTGCGGTTGGCGATAGGGGACCAGGTCTTGTTCTGGGACCCGGACGTGTCGGTCTCCGCCCCGGGCGGGGCGGGTGTGGTCCCTCTGCCGGGGCTGGAGACGCTGCTGGACAAGCTGGCGCCCAAACACGGGATGTGGTTCTGCGACGGCCGGATCAGGTTTGTGGTGGAAAAAATCAACGGGTCTCACGTGCTGGCCCGAATGGTCGAGGGCTCCGCGCCCCTCAAGTCGTCCAACTCGCTTTTCCTGCCGGACAGCCGCAGTCCATTTGCCCCCATCACACCGCCGGACCGTGATCTGCTCCAGGCCTTTGCCGCCGCGCAATTACGCCCGGAGTGGGTGGCCTTGTCGCTCGTTGCCACCCCGGAGGATGTCCGCACGGCCGGCCAGGAGGCGCGCCGGCTCCTGGGCCAGGACTTGCGTGTCATGGCCAAGTTCGAGACGCTGGCGGCGGTCGAATGCGCCGAGGAGATCATAGCCGAGTCCGACGGCATCATGGTGGCCCGAGGCGACCTCGGCCTGGCGGTCGGCTACATCCGTTTGCCCGAGGTCCAGGAGCACTTGGTTGCCGCCGCCCGCAGAGCGGGCAAGGTCTCCGTGGTCGCCACCCAGGTCCTGGAGTCGTTCGCCGAAAACGGCCTGCCCTTGCGCTCCGAGCTATCGGACCTGGCCCTCGTGGCCCGCCAGCGGGCCGGCGCGGTCATGCTCGGCAAAGAGACCGTGTTTAGCCCGCGGCCCATCGAGTGTATCCGGCTGGCCGTGGCAGTCCTGGCTCACGAAACCCGGAGACTGGAGGCCGAATCGCGGCAGGGCCGGCGATGATGAGCCCTTCACTTAGCCTCTCCTGCTCCGTTTTATGGGTCACAGCGCGCGGTACGAGTTGAAATACGTCATCCGGGAGCCCCGCGCCGTGGCCATCGCGGATTTCGTCTCCACCTATCTGCGCCCCTCCGAGCACAATGGCAGCGGCCCCATCCGCGGGCACCCGGTCATCAGCCTTTACCTGGATTCCCCCGATTACTTTTTCTTTCGCCAGAGCTACACGGGCCACAAGAACCGCATGAAGCTGCGCATCCGGTTCTACGACGATGCCTGGGAACGCCCCGCCTTCCTGGAGGTCAAGCGCCGCGTCAGCGAGGTCATCTGCAAGGACCGCGCCATGATCTCCCGCGAGGGCGTGCGCCAGATCCTCACCCGGGGCTGGCCCATTGAACCCTACGTCCCCGATACCGCCCACCTCAAGCACGGCCACCGCCGACAGGATGTGAGCGATGATTTCTGGGGCTTCGCCAACACCGTCCGCGCCCGCGGCATGATCTACGTCTCCTATTTCCGCGAGATCTATGAATCGGGCGACGACGATGAGCTGCGGGTGACTTTCGACCGCGAGGTTCGCGGCAGCCGTTACGACGGCAGCGGCCGTTTGGAGACGCCCAAACGCGGGTGGTTGCCTTATATGCCGCCCCACATGGCCCCGTTTCCCAGGGACGGCATCATCCTTGAACTCAAGTTCGATGAACGGCCCCCCCGCTGGATGCTCAACCTGGTCAAGATCTTCAATCTCTCCCAGACTCCGGTCTGCAAATACACCGCCTGCATTTTTGCCCAGCAACTCCATTGCCGCGCGCCTGCGCGCCCCGAACTGGAGGAGGACCTGCACTTATGAGCGACCTTCTGAACACACTGGCCCGGTCGGACCTGGCCGGCACCACCGACCCGTTGACCGTCGTGTTCCTCATCGTCCTGGCGTTCATCGCCGGCATGGCCATTGGCTTCGTCTATATGTGGACCCACGAGGCCCTCTCCTATTCCCGCACATTCGTTACGGCCCTGGCTATGCTCCCGCTCCTGGTCAGCCTCACCATGGTCGCCATGGCCAACAGCATTGTCGTCGCCTTTGGCCTGCTGGGCGTCTTCGGCATCATCCGCTTCCGCAACGTCCTCAAGGACACCCGCGACACCAGCTTCATCCTTTGGGCGGTCATGGAAGGCATGGCCATCGGCACCCTCCGCTTCTCCACCGCCCTGCTCGGCCTGCTGGGCGTCGGCGCCGCCTACCTCAGCCTGCGCTTCATCTCCTTTGGCCTGCGCCAACGCTACGATGCCGTCCTGACCCTGCGCGTCACCGGCGACGTGCCCGCCCGCCTGCTCACCCTCACCCAAATCCTCAGGCGCCACGCCCGCCGCCTCTCCCTGGCCAGCGACCGCCGCGCCGTCAAGGAAGGCTCCGACCTCAGCTACCGCCTCCTCCTGCGCAATCCCGCCCGCTCCGGCGAACTCCAGACCGAACTGGTCTCCACCGAAGGCTTCGAAAACGTCTCCGTGTACATGCACGACGACGAGGCGGAGATCTGAACTCGTTGCGGAAAGAGAAAACGACAGGGCCGAAGGCCCGCAATGTGAAAGCCTGGGGTGAAGCGCGCAGCGCGCAGCCCCAGGTGAGGGCCGAAAGAGACATTTCCTCCGCCCTGCAGGGGGAATGGCACTTACTTAGTGCCTAAAACTTTGGCGCTTAGGCGCTTGCGTTGATGGGGATGAGGTGCCCTCTGGAAGATAATCTTGCGGGACAGCCGCTCCATGTCACGCAACAGCCCCCGCACCTGTCGGTAGTGGTTAACCGCTTGGCGCATCTGCTCGAACTCCTCCTGGGTTAGTGAGACGGTGATCGTCTTCTGCGCGACTTTGCGCGTCCACTGGTAACCGGTACCTCCGCCCGAGCGCCGCGTGCGGTCCTGCACCGAGCCCTGGCTGAGGTAGCCTATTTGGCTCAAACGGCGTTGCAATTGCTCGTATTGCCGGTCCCAGGAGGCGGTGCCCTCATACAGATTTTTGTTCATCGGCCTCAATTTTAGCTTGCCGGTCAAGCATAGTCCAGTATATATACTGGACATGCACACGCCCTTTTTCCCACCCTGGCGCTCTCGCCTGGCCCGCTTGGGTTCCCGCACCGCCCACGCCTGCCGCCAGGTCCGCGCCTATACCCTCTGCCAACTGGAAAAGTGCTTCTCCTCCTCGGTACCCAGGAGTGCTTTCCCAAGGCCAAGGCCTCCGCCCACAAAAACTGCCGCGACCGCGACTACACCCGCTGGCGCACCTTCTGGTGCATGGTCTGGCAAGCCCTCAACCCCGACGCCTCCGGGCGCGAGGTCGTGCGCCAACTCCAGGCCCTCTTCCTCTTGGAAGACGGCCCCCAGATCTCCCCCGAGGACGGCGCCTACTGCCGCGCCAAGGCCCGCCTGCCGCTCAGGCAATTCCCCAAGGTTTTGGCCGCCACCGCCCGGGCCGCCGACAAGCAAGTCCCGGCCCTGACTCAACTCCAAGGCCGGCCCCTCAAGGCCGCCGACGGCTCGGCCCTCACGCTGGCCGACACGCGCAAAAACCGAAGGGCGTATCCCCCTCTGCAGTGCGCCGACAAACCCAGCTTCCCCAAGATGCGCATCGTCGTGCTCTTTTCCATGCTCAGCGGCGCGATCCTGGCCATGGCCCAAGGCAGCTTGGCGCTCTCCGAACTGTCGTTGTTGACGCTGCTCAGCAGCCAATTGGTGGCCGGGGATATCCTGGTGGCAGACCGCGGCTTCGGTTTTTACGCGGTCCTCGCCTGGCTCAAGCACCTTCTGAACGTGGACTTCATCGGGCGGTCCACGCGCCGGCTCGATGGGCGAAGGCGCCTCCGCCGCTTGGGCAGAAACGACTGGCTCTTCGTGTGGGGAAAACCCCAGCGCCGGGCTCCCTGGCTGACGCTGCTCCAATGGATTGGCTTGCCCAGCCAGTTGACGGTGCGCGTGGTCAAGGGCAGTTGCTATCAGAAAGGCTTCCGCGTACGCCAGGTCAAACTGGTGACCACGCTCTTGGACCCAGAACTCTACCCCGCCGAACAGATCCTCCGCGCTTACTTGCGGCGGTGGCGCCTGGAGATGTGCCTGGATGACCTGAAAACCACTCTGGAAATGGAGACCCTCCGCGGGCGCAGCCCGAACATGGTTCGCAAAGAGGCCTACACGCGCCTCATCGCCCACAATCTCATCCGTGGCACCATGGCTCAGGCCGCCACCGAACATGAGGTGCCCCTGGAGCGCATCAGCTTCAAAGGCTCGCTGGACGCAATCCGGCACTTTACCCAGGCCATGGCCCAAGCCCGCTCCAAAAAGAAACGCCGCCAACTGTGGTCCGATCTGCTCGAAACGCTAGCCGCCGATTTGGTCCCCGAGCGGCCAAACCGACGCGAGCCGCGCGCCGTCAAACGCAAGAAAAACAAATACCCGCGGCTCAACGCACCCCGCCGCAGGTTCCGCGATCATCTCAAACGTCACACGCGCCGCACCAGGGCCCGTTTGCGCAAGCTCGGTCTTATGTAAGCGCCATTCCCCTGCAGGGGCGGAAGAGGGCTTTTGGTGCTGAAGACGAGGTGAACAACGATGTTGGCCAGAGATCGGGACATGAGGGGTGACGCCCTCTCCATGAACCGAAAAACGCATCCGTTGATTTCCAACCACTTACGCGTTTTGGGTTCATGGTCCCAATGCATGCGCAAAAGCGAAAGGAGGCTCCCCATGAACCGACACCAAGTCCGAAGGTTTTGGACTGCGGCAGTCCTCTGCCGCTTTCGCGCCGGCAGCGAGGGGACACAAAAGCGGCAGAGGACTGCCGCAGTCCAAAACGCTACGCGGGACGGGGACGCAGTGTCGAGGTTCAGGGGCGCAAAGCGCGAATTCGTTCCGGGAATTCTTGCAGGGCTGGGGACGTTCGCGACGGTGGTTGACCTGGGCCTCCGCTCCTCGGACTCGCTCCAGCCCAGGCTCTCACATTGCGGGCCTTCGGCCCTGGTGCACCGGCGCGCTCACCCCAAGGGTGAGCCCTGATGGGAGCTATTTGAGGCGGCATACCCCGAACAGAATCAGGCCCATGGGCTCTGGCCAACTTCCTTAACCAGCGTTTCCAGGTTCAACCGGCCGGGCTTCTTCCAGCGCGCAGCATGTCGTTCTTGGCAGGTGCCTTGGTCTCGAATTCTCTCAAGGTGGAGCAGGCAACGAGGCGATTTAGCGTCTTCAGCGTGAAAACCTTCCCGCGCGCTATCGCCTCGTTGCCCGAAAGCAGGTCTGTTCGTGATGTCATGAGCAGATGAGCCAAGCTACAGCTTCAGGAGCAGTTTCTGCCACGCTTGCCGGTGGGCTGGTTGAGTGTTCCAGGTGTCGAGATGTTCGCCGACCTTTCTGAGGTAGGTCTTTCGGATGGCCTCACCTCCGATCGCCAGTACGCTACGGGCTAGTTCAAGGAAATCGAACACGTAGAGGTTCTGGCCGGAAGTAAAGGCCCTGGAAACTCGTTCCTCCACCGATGACTCTTCCGCTTCCCGGATGCCGGGCGCCGTAAACAGGATCTCGGTGATTTGCCTGTGCCTGGACTTTTGTAGCGTACCCTCCACATCGGCGAGTGTCAGCACGCGATCTTTGACCTCGACCGCCATGACGAGCTTGCCTTCCGGGCTGAGACATTCAAGATCCGCCGCTTGGCCCGTGGCCTCATCCGTCGCGTTAATACGGGCACGGTTGACCTGCGCGAAAAGGCCGAAGTGGGCTCCGATGGTGTCGAAAAGCGCGCCAGCCAGGGCCAACATCCGATCGCCGCCCGATTTCTCCTCCAGGAAAGCCGAAGACATGGCCAGAGTTTGCTGCAGGCTCACGCGGGGCGGGACGGGATAACTGAAACGCAAGGCCTGCTGCCTCCTCAGCATCTCCAAAAGCACTTGGCGAAATACCGAGTCGGTAAACGCCGGATCGTTGCGCGATTCGACCTGTTCAAGAACGCCGACCAGCGCGTTCCAACCAGCGACGTCCTTCTTGGTCGGGTCATCACGAAGCATCTTGGGAATCCGCATCGGGTTTCCGACGTAAGGATCGAGTGATGTGCCGAGGATGTTCTCTTGACTCTGATTAAACGGCGCCACAACATTGCTGCCCAGGCTGCGCGCATCCCAACCGCTGAGGTCCTGCGCATCACCTTTGCGTTTCTGCAGCCTCAGGCAATCGAGGGCGGGTTTCATCACTTTGCCCAACAACTGGATTGGAAGACAGAAACGATAAGAGACCCACTTATGGTGGATGGATTTCCGTATGTTCGCGCGTAAGTTCTCGTCGGACAAATAGGCCAGATCGGGATTTGCGGCTCCTTGGGCCGAGATCTCTTCCCAAAGTGTCTGGAGCAGGCGCGCCGCCTCTTTGAAATCGAGGGTGGCCTTGCGGCTACTTTTTGCTGGCATGCGGTGCGGTGCGCCTTGGGGTCGGGCGGTCCAGGAGGTAGCGGTTGCCAGCCTGATCCACGCGGCCCGGCGTCGGAAGCTTGCAGAGGTCGTAGTTCGTCCAGAGCGACTCGGTGCGCTCGCCTTTGGAGGAATTGCAGAGACGGCTGTCAGCATCAACCCGGCGCCAATCGCCATAAAGCCGCTCCATAAGTGAACAGCGGTAGCCGGACAGGGCTGCCGCTCCTTTGACGGCGTGCAGCACCTTGGCCAATTCCTCGTGTTGGCGATCGGTCATTTCGTATCCGTAGGCCTTGGCGTCGCCTCTGGCTTCGTGCGGATAGGGCGGGTCGCAATAGAACAGGGTTTCAGGCGAGTCGTAGCGCAGAATGACTTCGCTTGCGGGGGCGTTTTCGATCTGGACACGCTGCAGTCTCTGGACGATCTCCGGCAGCCCCTCCACGCTGCCGAGCCATCGAGACACGGCGCCGGCCATTTCAGCCCGAGAGGTCAGCACACAGTGCGCCCAACGACCTTCGGAACTGGTCTGCGCCAGCCCGGTGCGCGTCTGCCGGGCACGTACGAAGAAGCGGCGCGCGCGTTCGAGCTTGGAGACTCCGTTAGTGGGGGACAGGGCTTTGAGCAGTTCAGCGCGGGAAAAGGGGGTCAAGCTGATCAACCGCAGCACTTCTTTACCTTCGTCGCGCAGGCACTCGAAGAAATTCACCACTTCCGAATCCAGGTCGTTGTAGGTTTCAACCGCGGCTGGCGGCCGGTTGATCAGGATTGCGGCGGAACCGCCAAAAGGCTCGCAGTAGTGGGCCAAGTGCGTGGGCAGCAACGGCAAAATGAAGTCCAGATGCGAGAACTTCCCCCCATAGTAGCCGAAGGCGATCATCTTGCCCCGGCGTTCGCTCGCCCTCGTAACAAGGCGCCGAGTCAATATATGATACACCGTGGGTCCGTTCCTGCCGAGACCGATCCCGCCGGAAGCGGTTGGGTTCTCCCCTGCTGTGATCTTCATAGCTGTTCTCTTGCGCCCAGAGTGGACCCGATGACGCTTCTCGGCAAGCCGAGAAGTGGGGATTTGTTGGCGCTCAATTCTCTGCCCCCTGTGGAGGCGGAACAAAGCCCCGGTCACGTCTCCGGTTTTCCGAAAAAGGCGCGCTTGGCCTTGCCCTCCTGCCGCGCCCGCGTGCCGGGCGGGAAGACGTCGCCCTTGGGGCTGAAGCCCGGCTTCCCGGAGTTTGTGGAGCTCCTCATCCACCAGCAGGGCCAGCGCATGGGGATCCTCGGTGAGCCATCGGCGTGGGAACCGGCCAGTCGAGCGGCAAACGAACAGGGTGTCGACAATAGACGATCCGGTGCCGTTGATGTGGATGGACGCCCCCATTTCAGCCGGACACGGAACAGTGGCCGAGCAGGTAAGACCCGAATCGAGGATTGCCACCGCCACCCGGAGGTAGGCCTCCAAATGATTGTGGTGGTAGGTGAATGCCAGCGGCGCCCCTGGCTTGAGCACCTGGGCCATCTTCTGAAACACCTCGGAGAGGCCCTCGGTGAAATGGTCCAACCCCCGCCCCATGCTGACATTGCCCGTCAATTCGTTCGCATTCCGGGTCCAGGGCCGGGCGAAAGCGGGCTCGGAACGTTCAACGAGGCGGCGCAGCCATACGTAGCAAAAATCCATTAACTGCGCGAACTGAACGTTCCCGAAATACAGCGGGTCGGTCAGCACCGCATCGAATTGCTCCCCGTTCAGGTCCTTTTCGTGGTTCGCATTTCGTATTCCAATTCTTCTTGCCTTCCTACCCCCAATCGATGTAGGGCAGACGCATGACTAACTCTGCTTCTCCCGTTCGCAGGCCGGCGCTGTCTGGTTTGAATCGCCGGCAATTCCTGCGCCGCGCCGGCCTGGCGGCCGGCAGCGCGGCCGCCTTGAACCTGCCCGGCCTGCTCGAGGGCCGCGCGGCCGCGCCGGCGGCGCAGGGCTCGCGCCGCAAGGGCCCAACGAGCGCCTGGACATCGCCATTATCGGTGTGGGCGGGCGCGGGGGCGCCAACCTGGGCGGGGTGCGTTCCGAGAACATCGTGGCGCTGTGCGACGTGCACGAACCGCCGGTGCTGCGGGCCGCGGCCCAGCATCCCCAGGCCAGGAAGTACAAGGACTTCCGGCGGCTGTACGACGACGCGAAGGACTTCGACGCGGTGGTGGTGAGCACGTGCGAGCAGACGCATGCCTACGCAGTGCTGCCGGCGCTGCAGTTGGGCAAGCACGTCTATTGCGAGAAGCCGCTCACCCACGACGTCTGGGAGGCAGGCGTGATCATCGAGGCCGCCCGCAAGGCCAAGGTCGCCACCCAGATGGGCACACAAATCCACGCGACCGACAATTACCGCCGGGTGGTCGAACTCATCCAGACCGGCGCCATCGGTCCGGTGCGCGAGGTCTATGTCTGGGTCTCCCGCGCCTGGGGTTGGCAGAGCGAGCAGGAGGCCCGGGCGCACCAGGACATTGTCTCGGTCCGCGAGCGGCCCGCCGGTTCATCGCCCGTGCCGGAGGGGCTGGATTGGGACTTGTGGCTCGGGCAGGCCCCGGTCCGCCCGTTCCACGAAGTCTATTGGCCCGGACCCAAGTGGTATCGCTGGTGGGACTTCGGCAACGGCACCATGTCCGACCTGGGCAGCCACTGGAACGACCTGCCCTGGTGGGCGCTCAAGCTCGACCACCCGCTGACCATCGAGGCCGAAGGCCCCCCGCCCCATCCGGAAATCGCGCCCGCCTCGATGCACGCCACTTACACCTACGGCGCGCGCGGCAGCCTGCCTCCCGTCACCGTCCACTGGTATCAGGGCGTGATGAAGCCCAAGCCGTTCACCACGCGCGCCATCCCGCAATGGGGCGACGGCGTCCTCTTCGTCGGCGACCGCGGCCTGCTGCTCTCGGACTATTCCAGACACGTCCTTCTGCCGGAAGACAAGTTCAAGGACTTCAAGGCCCCGGAACCGTTCATCCCCAGGTCCAAAGGCCATTACGAGGAATGGATAGGGGCCTGCAAGACCGGTGAACCCACCACCTGCAACTTCCTTTACTCCGGCCCGTTGACCATCGCCAACCACCTGGGCAATGTCGCCTATCGCGCCGGGATGAAACTCGAGTGGGACCCCGTGCGCCTGAGCGCCACCAACTGCGCCGCCGCCGCCCCCCTCCTCCGCCGGCAACCGCGGGCGGGGTGGAAACTGGCCTAAAAGGAATGCCTATGCTGGTCGTTCATGTTCATATCCATGTGAAACCCGAGTCCCTCGAGGCCTTCAAACGGGTGACCCTGGAGAACGCCCGCTCCAGCGTCCAGGAGCCCGGCATCGCGGGGTTCGACGTCGTGCAAGAGCAGGATGACCCGACCCGGTTCGTGCTCGTGGAGGCCTACCGCGATGCGCAAGCCCCCGCCGCCCATAAAGAGACCAAACACTACCTGGCCTGGCGCGATGCCGTGGCCCCCATGATGGCCGAGCCGCGCTCCAGCGTGAAATACCAGAACCTCTACCCGGACGACCAGAACTGGTAGGGTGAAACGTGAAACGTGAAACGTGAAACGTGAAACGCGAAACGTGAAACGTGAAACGCGAAACGTGAAACGTGAAACGCGAAACGTGAAACGTGAAAGGAAACCGGAACCGCCATCCTGACGAGCTGAACCGGTAGCCTTGGTCATTCGTCATTCGTCATTCCCCACACCGCAATCCAGACCCAACACTCCCACCGGAACACTCCGCACTCCGCACTCCGCACTCCGCATTGGCTCCATTCCTCATTCACCCCTTGCCCTCCTTCGAATTCGCCACGGCCGCCCGCATCATCTTCGGGCCAGGCGCAGTGCGCCAAGCCGGCTCCCTGGCCATGGACTGGGGCCGGCGCGCCTTGGTCGTGACCGGCCGCGACCCGCGCCGGGCCGAACCACTGTTGGAGGACCTCCGCCGCAATGGCGTCGAGCCTCTCCCATTCTCCGTCGCCGGGGAGCCCGAGGTCGCGACCGTCCAGCAGGGCCTGGCCCTGGCTCGGCGGGCGGATTGCCAGTGGGTGGCCGCCTTTGGGGGCGGCAGCGCGATCGATGCGGGCAAAGCCATCGCCGCCCTGCTCGCCAACCCGGGCGAGTTGCTCGATTACCTGGAGGTTGTTGGCCGCGGCAAGGCCCTGGCCCGGCCCTCGTTCCCGCTACTCGCCATCCCGACCACGTCAGGCACCGGCTCGGAAGTCACGCGCAACGCCGTGCTCGGCTGCCCCGAGCATCGGGTCAAGGTCAGCCTCCGCGGCCTGGGCATGCTGCCGCGTATCGCCCTGGTTGACCCCGAATTGACCTGGACCCTGCCCCCGGCCGTCACTGCCAGCACCGGCCTGGACGCCCTGACCCAGCTCATCGAGCCTTTCATCTGCTCCCGCGCCAACCCGGTGACCGACGCCCTATGTGTCGAGGGCCTCCAACGCGCCGCCCGCTCGCTGCGCGCCGCCTTCCAGGACGGCCGCAACGCCGCCGCCCGCGAGGACATGTCCTTGGCCGCGCTCTTCGGCGGGCTCGCCCTGGCCAACGCCGGCCTTGGCGCGGTACACGGCTTGGCCGGACCCATCGGCGGCATGTTCCCCGCCCCGCACGGCGCCGTCTGCGCCGCCCTGCTCCCGCACGTCATCGAGGCCAACCTCCGCGCCTTGCGCCAACGCCAGCCCGCCAGCCCCGCCCTCGCCCGCTACGACCACCTGGCCCGCCTCCTCACCGGCTCCCCCGCCGCCACGGCCGGCCAAGCCGTCGGCTGGGTCCGCCGCCTCGTGGCCGAGCTGCGCATCCCCGGCCTCGCTGCCCATGGCCTGGCCGCCCAGCACCTCCCGGACCTGGCCGACAAGGCCCTCAAGGCCAGCAGCATGAAAGCCAACCCCATCCAACTCGCCCCCGACGAACTGGCCGCCATCCTCCAGGCCGCCCTTTGAAGGAGGCTCAGAAACCGCAGTCGGAACCTTCGTCGCAGCCTTTGTCGGCACCTTTGTCGAAGATCGGCCAATTCGACAAAGGCTGCGACAAAGGCTGCGACAAAGGTCCGGACGAAGTTTAGAGGCCCTTGCCCGCTCACTCGATTTCCAGGACCACGACCGAGCGCGGGGGGAGGGTGGCAGTGAAGCCGGTGTCGGTGGCCGCGCAGGCGGTGAATGGGGCGGGCTTGACGTTGTCCAGTTGGCCGAAGGTGTTGTGGGCAGTGATGGCGGGTGCGGTCAGGAGGCGGCCGGAGAGTTTTTGGGCCTTGGCGCCGTCGAGTTGGCAGGCGAGTTGGGCGGGCTGGTTCGGGTCGAGGTTGCACAGAGAGACGTGGAGGCGGCCTTGGCTGTCGCGGGAGGCCGAGGCGCTGAGGGCGGGGATTTTGTCGGGGCCCTGCTGGTAATCGGCGCAGCGCAGTTCGGAGGGGAGCAGCCGGGCGTCGTGATGGACGGTGTACATCTCGAAGACGTGATAGGTGGGGGTCAGCAGGAGCTTGTCGTTGTCGGTGAGGATCATGGCCTGGAGGACGTTGATCATCTGGGCGATGTTGGCCATTTTGACGCGGTCGGCGTGGTTGTTGAAGATGTTGAGGGTGATGCCGGCGACGAGGGCGTCGCGCAGGGAGTTTTGCTGGTAAAGGAAGCCGGGGTTGGTGCCGGGCTCGACGGCGTGCCAGGCACCCCATTCATCGACGACCAGGGCAACCTGGCGGTCGGGGTCGTAACGGTCCATGATTTCGGAGTGGCGGGAGACCAGTTCTTCCATCCGCAAGGCCCTGCGCAACTGGGCGAACCAGTCGTCTTCGTCAAAGCGTGTGGCGGAGCGGCTGGCGCGGCCGGAGCCGCAATAGTAGTGCAGGGCCAGCCCGTTCATGCGCCGGCCGACTTCCTTCATCAGGACCTCGGTCCAGTGATAATCGGCCCCGTTGGGCCCGCAGGCGATCTTGAAGACCCGGTTGGTGCCGAAATTGCGAACGTAGGTGGCGTAGCGTTTGAACTGGCCGGCGTAGAATTCGGCGGTCATGTCGCCGCCGCAGCCCCAGTTTTCGTTGCCGATGCCGAGGTAGCGGAGTTTCCAGGGCTGGTCGCGGCCGTTTTTCCGGCGCCAGTCCGCCATGGGGCTGACGCCGTCGAAGGTGATGTATTCGACCCACTGTTGGAGTTCCTGGACGGTGCCGCTGCCGACGTTGCCGCAGATGTAAGGCTCGCAGCCCAGTTGCTCGCACAGGTCGAGAAACTCGTGGGTGCCGAAGTGGTTGTTTTCGGTCACCTTGCCCCAGTGGGTGTTGACCATGGTGGGGCGCTCGGGGCGGGGCCCGATGCCGTCTTTCCAATGGTATTCATCGGCGAAACAGCCGCCGGGCCAGCGCAGGACCGGGACGCGGATCTGCTTGAGGGCGGCGGCGACGTCGTTGCGGATGCCGCGGGTGTTGGGGATCGAGCTGGCATCGCCCACCCAGAGGCCCTCGTAGATGCACCGGCCCAGGTGCTCGGAGAACTGGCCGTAGAGGTTGCGGCTGATGACGGCGCCGGCCTGGCTGGCGTGGATGAGCAGCGTGTTGGCCGCCGGCGCCGGGGCCTCAGTCTGGGCCGCAGCCAGGCGCAGGGCGAAGGTGGAGGCCAGGACGACCAGCGCAGGGAGGTGCTTCCGCTTCATGCCGCAAATTGAGAACCCGCCAGGCCCAAAGCGCAAGCGCAAAGCCTCCGGTTACGATATGTGAATGATTGCGTCCCGGAACGGGTGCTCGGAGATTCTCTGGCAACTGATGTGAAAAATCTTCCCGCCCGCGCCGGCCTTGGTGATGAGGGCGCCGGTCGCCCCCTCGGTCGAGCTGTCTGAAACGGCGATGCGGCTGGCCGGGTGCCCGAGGGCGATCTCTTCCAGGGTTTCCGCCACGGCGTGAAACAGGGCTGCGCAGTCCAGGGGATCGCTGCGGCTGCTCCGGCTCACGGTGGCCCCGTTCACACGGCCGGTCAGGCGGTTCTCACGGTCAACGTCCACCGCATTGATTCCGCCAGGATTGAAAGAGAACGGCTCTCCCTTTCTGATCTCGTACCGTCTCTCGATCTCGCCCACAAATTGGTCCTTTTTGTTCATAGCTGTCAGTACAGGTCCCGGCGGGCTTACGCTTATTCCATCTCATGTCAACATCATTTCTAATCATGATTTTTAATGATGATGTCTGTGCAAAAAACTAAAGACACCGCTGCCGCGGTGTATTGGGCGGGAGAGCGCTGGAGTGATCTGAACTCTGTCGCGCGCCCTCAACATCGAGGCGCATCCCGGCGCCGCCCCCCGGAGTGCGCCCGTCCTCGGGCTGAAAGCGGACTTGCGAGCGAGGCCTCACTGGCCGCGGCGGATTTGCCTTGCGCGAGGAGGTCAAGGGGGGTTCATTCGAGAAGTGAAAGACGGCCGGGTCCGTATGATTCCAAACTGGTTACGCTCCCTCGCACTGCTGGAAAACGCGCTCCGATTGTGCGCCGCGGTTATTCTGGCGGCGGGTCTGGGCAGCAGTATCTTGATTTGGCGCGCTCAGGACCGGATTGAGCGCGCAAAGGCGGCGCCCCAAGCTGGAGATCTGGATGTCATTCTCTCGCCGCTCGATGATCGCAAGCAACTACAGCAATTGGAATGGTACGGCGGCAAGAGTGCCGTGCTCACGGAAGAGGCCAAAGCGATGTTCCACGGAAAGCCCCTCGCCAAGACCATAGCGGTGGTTTCAGTCCTCACGGCAGCGGGCCTTTTTCTTGTTACCGTGCGCCGGTCGGATTAGGCTTCATCATTCAGCAATCGAGCGCCGCACAGAGGCACCGTACAGAAACCTCGTTGCAGGATCAACCAGCAACAAGGTCAGAGCCAACGCCTTTCGGAAATGCGCCGGCGCTTTGCCCCGGAGGGACATCATGAGAATAGCCCAACGCTTCAGCGTTGGGTCCAGGCGCAAAAGAAGCACCCGTCCCGGAGGGACGGTTGAAATTCGCCGCTCCAGTCCCGCAGCCGTCCCTTCGGGACGGAACCGTTTGCGGCACGTCAACCCAAGGCTGAAGCCTTGGGCTATTGTCAAATGTCCCTCCGGGACAACCTGTTGCTGCGAGTGCGGGAATTTCCGAAAGGCGTTGAGGTTAGAGCCGCGTCGTCACCAGCGTGCTCCGCCACAGTCCCGGAATTCTCCTCTTGATTTGCCAATGCGGCGAAGTCAGGCTTCGCCATGGTTTCACTGAGATCGGCCACGCCGATGGGCAGTCTGGACTGGAGCATCATCGCCCTCTATCTGCTTGGCGTCGTCGGCCTGGGCATCGCGGCGGGCTTGCTGCGTCGCAAAGACGAGCGGGGAGGGGAGGGCGGGCATTATTTCCTGGCCGGCAACACGCTGGCGTGGCCGGTCATTGGCCTGGCGATGTTCGCGGCGAACATTTCCACCGTCCACCTGGTCAGCCTCGCCGAGGCGGCCTACAAGTTTGGCCTGGTGTTCGGCAATTTCGAGTGGATGGCGGGCTTCACGCTGATCCTGCTCTCATTGTTTTTCGCGCCGCTTTACCTGCGCTCGCGGGTGGCCACGCTGCCGGATTTTCTGGAGCGCCGCTTCAACCGCCGGTGCCGGGACGTGCTCTCGGTGGTATCGCTCTTTTCGGCGATAGTCATTCACATGGGCGTGGCGCTTTACACTGCCGCCTGGGTGCTGCGCGGCATCCTGGGCCTGGCGCCGGGGGCCACGATCATGGGCAGCGACGCCCTGATGTTCTTCATCGTCGTGTTGGGGGTGCTGACCGGCATCTACACGATGCTCGGCGGCTTGCTGGCCGTAGTCTGGACTGAAAGCGTGCAAACCGTGCTGCTGCTGGCCGGGGCGGTGGTCATCACGGTAGTCGGTTACATCCAGGCTGGGGGATGGTCTGCGTTGGCCCACACGCTGGCGAACAACCCGCATCCGCTGATGGCGGTGCCGGGGAGCAACGTCACGTGGGGCACCGGCAACTTTCTGCAAATGGCCCGCGGCGCGAAAGACCCCAGCGGCCTGCCCTGGTATTCTGTCCTGCTGGGGTACCCCGTTCTGGGCATTTGGTATTGGTGCTGCGACCAGACCATCGTCCAGCGCGTGCTTGCGGCCAAAAACGAGAAGCACGCGCGGTTGGGTCCGCTCTTCTGCGCATTCCTGAAGATCTGGCCGGTGTTCTTTTTCGTGCTGCCCGGCGTCATTTGCGTGGCCCTCGTCCAGCAAAAGGCCTTTGGCGGACAGGCGCCGCAAAGCGCCACCGACACCTACACCTTCCTGCTCACGCACCTCCTGCCTGTGGGGTCAAGGGGCTCGTCGCCGCCGCCATGCTCGCGGCCGCCATGCAAACCTGCTCCGCCGCCCTCAACTCCACCGCCACACTCGTGGCCTACGACATCTTCAAGCGTCACAAACCGGGAATCACCGATCAGCAACTGGTGCGCATCGGCAAGCTCACCACCGTCATCGGCACCATCCTGGCGATCGTCTGCTCGCCGATCTTCGGCCATTACACAACCCTGTTCGAGGGCATCAACAAGCTCATTTCCTACGTGGCGCCGCCGATTACAGCCGTGTTCCTGCTGGGGGTCTTCTGGAAGCGGGCTTCGGGCAAATCCGCGTTCCTCACGCTAGCGGGGGGCATGGCCCTTGGGTTTGGGGTGTTTTACCTGGATTGGAATAATATCTATCGGGGCGACTTCATGCTGATCGCCTTCCTCCTGCTGGCGGCCTGCCTGCTGATCATGGTGCTGACCACCTTCCTGTTCCCCGAACCGCTCAAAGCGGAAGCCCGGCCGTTGGTCTGGCAGGACTGGCGCGAGCCGTTGCGCGGCGAGGCGGGCGGGCGCGGCCTCGATAACTACCGCCTGGCCGCCGTCGCCGTGCTGGTGGTATTTGTCGCCTTGTATCTCGTGTTCCGCTAAAGTGTTGTCATCCGAGGTCCTGCAATCCGCGCTTCGATCAGGGGCCGCTAATTGATGCCACTCGAGTTGACCGGGGCTGAGACATGCTGGATGGTCCACATAATGTCGCGGCTGCCCGGCGACGTTACAGTGCCGTTGTAATCAACCTTCTTGACCGGTTGGCAGGTGGCGCCCACAAACCACTTATGGATTTCGCTATGTCCGTCGGCGAAGCTAAACCCGCAAGCGTGATTGTGATAACTGGCGGGCAGGTCCTCCCATACGCCGGGGTTAGTCACCAGGTCCGCGCCCACCGTGGTTATCCACCAGCCATCGTTGATGCTGTCCGGGTGTTCATCCACAAATATAATCAGGCTCACAGGCCGCGGCACGGTGATATTGGAGATTTTGTTGTAGGCCCTCCACGCCGGATACCAGGTGGAGGTGGCGGCCTTGCCGTAGGCGCCGCCTTGAACAAACCCGTTCATGGAGAGGCTGCGCACCCGCAACATTTGCTGGTTGCCCTCAGTGCAGGTATAGACATCCGCCGGACAGTGGTAAATCCCAGCCGACTTGCTGTACTGGCCAAGCAACCCGCCCGCGCCGATCACGTAGAACAGATTCGTATTATCGGTGTTGTTGGCCGCCCAGCTCAGTATCCCCTTGACCCAACTTGGGTTCACGTTGCCGTCCTCGTTCTGGTTGGGCACCAGGTTGCCGTTGTTATCATCGGTATACATGCTCCAGGCGAGCATCAACTGTTTGGTGTTGCTCAAACACTGGACCCCCTGCGCCTTGAGCTTGGCCTTGGCCAGGGCCGGCAGCAGCATCGCCGCCAGAATCGCGATGATGGCGATGACCACCAACAGTTCGATGAGGGTGAAGGCACAGCGGGAACGGGTGGGGGTCGGTTTCATTTGCACGGCTTTTCGAGTCTGTTTAGTATCACTCAACACGGTTGCTCACGGTGCGGCCCAGCCGCCGCGCGTGGCACCCTGG
Organism: uncultured bacterium; assembly: GCA_963749495.1. Classification (GTDB taxonomy): domain Bacteria; phylum Verrucomicrobiota; class Verrucomicrobiia; order Limisphaerales; family UBA8199; genus CAVQND01. The sequence continues at coordinate 531,209 of CAVVMW010000001.1, read as the reverse complement.
TTGCCTGCCTTCCGGCTGGTTTCGGCTTTGCCCGCGCAATCCTCACGCCCTGGCTCCCATTTGTCAACTGTGCGTTTGGGTGCACAGGACTTCCATCCTTGCTCTACTGCACCGGACTTTGGATGACATTGGTATCTTTGTCGCAGCCTTTGTCGCAACCTTTGTCGAGCTCAGCCCGATTTCGACAAAGGTTTCGACAAAGGCTGCGACAAAGGTCGTGAAAGTCACTTAAAGTCCGGTGCAGCAGGGCCTTGCTAATAGACCCTGCCGGGCTGCATTGCGTGGCCCCAACTCAGGGTATGGGCGTCGGGCATGTCTCGCTTGGCCGGAGACACCCGGCCGCACTGGATCAATGTGCCCAATTGGAAGTACACGGCGTCCATGTCCGAGTGCCACCCGGGATAATGGCCAAAGCCGCCGTCCTGGTTTCGACAAGCCAACGCCCAACCGGCCGCTTTCTCCATGGCCTTGCGCACCGGTTCTGAGTCCCCTCCCAACTGCCGCAGAATGAAGACGGCGTCGAAGCAAGCGTGTACGTCCCAGTCCGGTTCCTTGATGTTCCAGCCCCCATCGGGCCTCTGGTTGCGCAGGACGCGGGCCACCATCTGGCCGGCCTTGGGTGTGGGCTGGCCGATCAAACGAAAGTAGTGCGCCATGTGGAACGTGGCAGCCACGTGATCGCCCACGTAGCCATCCTCGCCCTGCCCACGGACCAGCAAACCGCGCAAGGCCTCGTCGTAGCGCGGTGGAAACGGCCTGCCCAGGGCGGCATAGAACAGGGGGAAGAAACTTGTCGTATATCCGGGAAGCCGGCTGAACGCGTCGCCGGCAAAGAAACGGTCCAGGACCTTGCTCGGATCAATCCTGGGGCGCTGCCCCAATGCTCGCAGCGCAACCACGCCCTGGACTGTGTTGTAGAGCTGTGCCAGGTCCGACTTCGGATCCATCTTGCCCTCGAAGTTGATGAACGAGCCGTCCGCCTGTTGATGGCGCTCAATGAACTGGATCGAGCGTCCCGGGTGCGGCAGCCGCCATCCCATCGTCTTGGCCAGGGTCGCCGCGTAGGTCACCGCGGCCAGATCACTGGAACCGGTGTCCGAGTTTCCCGCGTATCCCGGCTCGGGCGACGGCGCGTAGCCGCCATCCCGGCGGGCGCATCGGCGGACAAAAGCCAAGGCCGCCTCGGCGACGCCTGGGGACTTTCGAGTTGAGGCCGATGCTGAGCGACCTGCTCCAGCCAGCGCCCAGGCGGCGGTGCAGACCAGCCCGCGAAACCACTCACGGCGGGAAAGCCGGCTCTTTAATGCGCTCTGCCTCATCGTGTTCAGAACGGCCTGCATCGGCGGTGGATAGTACCTGGGCTTTGTCTGGCGCCACAAGCTTGAAAACCCGCAGGGCCGAAGGCCCTGGTGCACCGGGGCGCTCACCCTGAAGGTGAGCGCGGCGCCGGGCCTCACCGTCCCAAGCGCAGGTGGTGGCGGTCCATGGTGCTGCCCTCGGCGAAGGCGAGTTGGGCCAGGGCCTTGTTGTAATTGACCACCGCCTGGGTCTCGGCGGTCTGGGCGGCGGTGAGGATCTCCTGCATCTGGAGAACAAGGAAGGTGGTCGAGAGGCCGTTCTGGAGTTTCTTTTGCTCGGCGGCCAGGGCGGCTTCGGCATAGACGCGGGCTTGGTGGGTGGAACCGACCTGGGCGAAGAGCGAGCCGGCCTGGTTGATGAAATCGGCCACGTCCAGGAGGATCGATTGCTCGGCCTTTTTGAGTTCGAGTTTGGCGATCTCGCGGGCGGCGCGGCTGGCCCGATAGCTGTTGCGCTCGGCCACGTTGCTCAAGGGGAAGCTGACCACGACGCCATAGAAATAGGCGGGATGACGGAAGTGGAAGCTGTCGCTGAGGCTGCCGCTCAAATCCGGCTGATCGCCCAGGCCGCCGTAGCGGCCCACGAAATCCACGTTCGGAAACAACTGGTTTCTCTGGAAGCGGACGACGACGTCGCTCTTCTCGACGGCCAGGCGCGCCTCGGCCAGGTCGGGGCGGTTTTTCATGGCGGTTTGGAAGCTCTGCTGCCGGTCCAAGTCGGCCTTGAGGGCCAGCAACGCCCCGGCCGGCTGCAAATCCACCTCGACCCAGTCCTTGAAATTGTCGGTCAAGAGGCCCTTCAAGGCGTTTTCCCGGCTGACATAGGTCTGGCGCGCGGCCGCCAGGGCGGTCAGAGTGTTCTGCAGTTGGGTCTGCGCCTGCTCGAGGTCCAGGGGCGGCAGGTCGCCGACCTCGACGCGCCGGCGCGTCTCGGCCACCAATTGCCGGCGCAGTTCGAGCATCTTTTCCTGGACCCGGATGGTCTCGCGGGCGGCCAGGAGGTTGTCGAAGCCCACCTCGACGGCCAGGGCGGTCTTCATGACCAGGAGCCGCAGCGCCTGTTCGGACATCTTCAGGTCTTTGCGCCGGAGCAGGAGCGTCTCCCGGTAAGGATCGATCCAGGAGTCCTTGAGCAAGTGCTGCTGGAAGCCCATGCTGAAGTCGGCAAAATAGCCGTTGGTGAGCCGAAGGCCTGAGGGGTAATCGGCCGCCACGGTGGGCCTGGTGCGGAGGTCCTCACGCAAGAACTGCGCGTTGGCATTGCCGCCAATATCATAGCTCAGCCCGATCGGCAGCCGCCCCGTCAACGCCGGGTTCACGGAGTCGGTATCCAGTTCATAAGGGAAATCGTCGTGAGCCTTCTTGTAATTGAGTTCAGAGGGCATGGAGACGAAATCGTGCCTTGCCCCGAAGGCGAGGTTGGGGACCCAGGCCCCATAAGCGCCCTGGAGATTGTAGCCGGCGATGTCGGTGGACAGGTGCTCGATCTGCAGGTCCAGGTTCTTGCTCAGGGCCAGGTCCAGGCACTCCTGCAAGGCCATGGACCGCGCGCCCCCCACCGGAGCATTGGTTTGGGCAGAAGCAACGAGGGCACCGCTCAGGACGATGCCCGCCAACAGTCGCGCGCGCATTGGGCCGCATCATGCGCGTTCCGGGAAGGGAGGTCAAACCTCTTTGAACCGGACGGCGAATGGACGCACGGGCGCGCGTCCCGCCGCTGGCTCCCCCGAGTGGGCGAGAAGACGAGGTTCCTTACCCGGATCTTGGCAGCGCCCATCCCGAAGGGATGGCAATCACTCAGCCCAGGGTTGCCCCGCCCTTTCGCAAGAAAGGGCGGGCTACCCTGGGTTATGCGCCGAGGAGCCTTTACCCTGAAAGGGTTTGAGCGGCCGCGCCCAACCGCCATCAATCCCACACATATCGCTCGTCGTATGCGATTTGATGGAGCTTGAGCAGTTGCCTGAATTCATCCTGGAACGAGAGCTTGCGATGGCGCTGCTCCTGCTCGGCGATATAATGCCGCACGTCCTCGATTCGGGACAGGCTGACGGAGAGGACGCCATACCCGTTCTGCCAGGCAAAACCACTCATCGTCCGAGCTCGCTCCTTGATCCAGAGGGAGGAACCTCGCTTGAGTTCCTTGACCATTTCCGCAACCTGGCAGGTGCGGGAGAGGCCGGACAGCAGATGCACGTGATCTTCGATGCCGCCGACGATGACTGGTTGGCAATCCAGGTGGTTAAGAATGCCACCGAGGTAGCGGTGCAACTCCTCCCGTAATGGGCGATCCCGCAGGAGGGGGCGGCGCTCTTTGGTTGAAAACACCGTGTGGATGAGGATTTTGGCCAACGACTGGGACATGAGCGAAGCATGCCTCCAAGGCGTGCGGGATGCAACTCTTTCAGAGTAGCGGCTCACGGGCGTCTTGACCCAGGGTAGCCCGCCCTTTCTTGCGAAAGGGCGGGGCAACCCTGGGCTGAGTGATTTTCATCCTTTCAGGATGCGCGGCAGCGCCTCGGGCGGGCGCATCAAACCCAATCCGCGCAACGGTGCGGCGACGGCACTGCGGCCCCGCCGCTGCCGGTAGGGGCAGTGTTCACGCCAGCTTGAGGTGGGAGATGCGGAAGAGGGCGCCTTTGGGTTCGTTGGGCAGGCATTGGATCTCCCAGCCGTGGGCCAGGACGATCTGCTGGACGACGGCCAGGCCGAGGCCGGTGCCGGTTTTTTGGGTGGTGAAATAGGGCCTGAAGATCTCGGTGCGGCGCTCGGGGGGGACGCCGGGACCGTTGTCGCGGATTTCGAGCAGGGCCTCGGCGGCCGTGCGGCGCGCGGCCTGGACGCGGATCTGGCCGCCGGGCTGGACGGCCTGGATGGCGTTGAGCAGGAGATTGAACAGGGCCTGGCGGAGGAGATGCTCGTCGGCCTCGATGCCGAGGGATTCGCCGACGACCTGGAGGTCGATCTTTTTTTCCTCGAGGTCGAAGCTCAAGGTGCGGATGACCTCGTTGACGACCGAGCCGAGGGCGAGCTTGGAGCGGCGGACCTCGCGGGGGCGGGAGTAGTTGATGAACTCGTTCAATTGCGCGGCCACTTTATCGGCCTCGTCGATGATCTCGCGGGTCTTTTTCTGGACCTCAGCAGCGGCGTCGGGCGTCTTGGAGAGCATCTGGGCCAGGCCGCGGATGATGTTGAGGGGATTGCGGGTTTCGTGGGCCAGGCCGGCGGCGGCCAGGTTCATCTCCCGGAGGTGGGTCGTCAATTCGCTGGCGCGGACCAGGCGGATCTGCAGTTCGGAGGACTTGCCGATGTTGCGCCAGGCCAGGCCCAAGCCGACGGCCGAGGTCGTGGCGAGGAAATCGATGATGCAGCGCAGCCACAGATCGTGCCGGCAGACGGCCTGGAAGGTCTCGGTGGACATGGCCAGAACCAGGCCGTGCATCTCGCGCTTCTGGGCATAGGCCTGGAATTCGGGGTCGGCCCGGCGGGCCGCCATCCACCAGGGCCGGGGGCGCCGGAATTCCCGCTCGCGTGCGCCGCGGCCCGGAGGCGGACCCGGGGGATGGTCAGGCGGAGGAGGGGGTGCGTCGGAATCGGCACTCTGGACCGCATTGGAGGAGCCGGGCGGCTCGGGCCTGGGTTCGCCGCGGCGGGGCTGTCGGCGGGCCAGGCCGTTGGTGGGGGGATCCAATAGGAACGGAGAGGCGGAGTTGGTGACACCCTCCTGCGCGATGCTCACCCCCGCGATCGGATAGGCGATGACCAGGCTGCGGCGGCCCCAGTGCTCCCCCTTCCGGAGGAGTTCGGTCTGCTCGAGATCAATGGGATCGATGGGATTGCCGGCCTTGGCCACCACATCGCCGGCGGCATTGAGCAGCAGCAGCGAGAGCACTTCGCTGTTGCGCAGACGGGCCATGCGGTCCAGCACCGGTTGCAGCCGGTCACTGAAGACCGCCCCCCAGATTTGCTGGCCCTGAATGAACGAGCCCATCGTGTCGGCGATCTCCTGCGCGCAATCCCGCACGCTGGCCTTGGCGTAGTTCTTCACCCGGACGTGCTCCTCGATTTGCCAAAGGCCCACCACGGCCCACACGGCCGCCACCAGGGCATAGACAAACTGGTTGCGTCGCGCTAGTTCCATGGGACAGCTCTGCTCATACCTCTATATTGTTAGCGGATCCTGCGCCCGGGGCGTCAGCAACTTTCAGGCTCAGAGCGTGTCCGAAGAACTCCGACTGCGAATCGCTGTCGCAGCCTTTGTCGCGGCCTTTGTCGGAAAATGGCCAATCCGACAAACGTTGCGACAAAGGCTGCGACGAAGTTTGCATTCCGGCGAGTTTTTTGGACGCCCTCAGTGGCGGGGGGCGGCCTTGTCCTTGCTCGGAAGGGTCTCGAGGAATTTGTTGAGTTCCTGCTCCGTGAAGGACTTCTCGATGTCGGACCTCTGCTTCTCGTGACCGGTGATGGCGACCATCTCGGTGGGGTTCTGGGCGATATAGGGGGTCAGGAAGATGATCAACTCGGTCTTGACATCGTTAATCTGGGTGTGTTTGAAGAGGCTGCCCAGCAAGGGGATGTCGCCCAGGAGTGGGATCTTGGTCTGGTTCTTGGACTTGGTGCTTTCCATCAGACCGCCGATGATGACGGTTTGGCCGTTGGGAGTGACGACGACGGTATTGGCGGAGCGGACGTTGATGACGGGGGCGTTGACATTGGCGGAGATGGGGATGGAAAGGGTCGGATCGATGGAGGAGATTTGCGGGGCAACGATCATTTCGACCAGACCTTCGGAGGTGATGAAGGGTGTGACCTGCAGGATGACGCCGACGGACTCATAGGTGATGGAGTTGATGGTATTGCCGAAGGTCGTGTAGTTCACGGCGGTGATGAGAGGGACCTGCTCGCCCACGGTGATGGTGGCGGGTTGGTTGTTGCGGGCGAGGATGGAGGGTCTGGAGAGGATCTTGGCGTTGCCGGCCGAGGCAATGGCGCGGAGTGTCGCCGTGTAGTTGGCGCCCAGGACTGAGTAGAGGCCCGCGCCCTCGGAGGTCATGGGCGAGATGGGGGCAAAGCTGGAGATAGCTGCTCCAAAGGGGTTAATGTTGGTGCTGGCGCCCGTGCTGAGCGGCGTGAGGCCGAATCCTTGGTTCGCGCTGGCGCTGTTGCCGCCACCGATGCCCTTGCCCCAGGCGCCTTCGATGCCGATGTCGCTGGCATTGTTGTGGGTGACCTCCAGGAACACGACCTTGATGAGGACTTGGGGTTTGGGCCGATCCAGGTTCGAGAGGACCTGAGAGATGGCCAGGCTGGTCTCCTCATCGGCGATGGTGACGACGCGGCGCGACTCGGGGTCGATCGAGAAGTAGGCATCGCCGATTTTGTTGGCGGTGGGGTACTGGCTGGTGGAGGAGCTGCTGCCGCCGCGGGCGCCGCCGAAGCCGCCGCCGAAGCCGCCGCCGCCGCCGCCGCCGGCCCGTTGCGCCTGCGCGGGGAGCGCCGCGCTCAAGACCAGAGCACTCAGCGCAATGAAGTATTTGTGCCAGTTCGAAGATTGTGTGTTCATAATTGCATCGTGAAAGGTTAAAGCCGGTGGTGTGGCAGGCGGGGGTGGCGACGGCTAGAAGCCCATGCCCGAGCCCATGCCTCCGCTTCGGCCCCCCGTGCTGGAGCCGAAGCCGGTTGAGGAGCCGGTCATCCCCGTGGTCTGGGTTGAACGCGTGGTCAACGGATTGCCAGTGCCCAGCAGCGATTGTTTGGAGTTGTTATTCGCGCTGCGGATGTTTCCGGACCGCTGGAAGAGGTCCTGGAGGATGTTCTGGACATCCTGCGGGTCGGCGTTGGCCAGTTCGAAGACCCGGACCACCTCGTGGCGGGCATCGATGGAATCGAGTTTGTCGATCATCTCGGCGATATGGGGCATCATCTCGCTGGCGGCGCTGACCAGGAGCGAGCGGGTGCGCGGCTCGGGCACGGCGATGACCTGGCTCTTCTTCTTGTTGCGGTCGTTGCTGGTCGCCTGGTTGCCGCCCCCGCGCATGCCGAAAGGACCGCCCGGGCCGAAGCGCATGGCGAAGCCGGTGCCGGTATCCGTCCGGCTGGTGTCCGGGAAGAGCTGGGAAAGCTGGTCCGCCATTTCGTTGGGGTCGGCGTGCTTGAGCTGGAAGATGCGCACCTCGGTGATGTCGGTGGTGGGGACATTGATCTGGTCGACCATGTTGCTGATAATCGCCAGCACATCCGGCGCGGCGTTGACGATGAGGGCGTTGGAGTAATCGTCGGAGGTTGCGGAGACGCGAGTGCCCGAGGGAGTGCCGCCGCTGCCCTGGCCGCCCATGCCGCCGCCCCCGCGCATCATCATCGCCCCCAAAAACGCCCCCATACGGCCCCCGCCGCCCATGCCGCCCGGCATCCCGGGGATGCCGCTCTGGGTGAACAGGGCCGTGATCTCGGTGGCCATCTGTTTGGCGTCCGCGTAGCGGAGCTTGAACACCTGGATGGAACCGGTGGCGCTGGAGTTGTTGATGGCGTTGACAATCTTGAGCATGCGGCGCACGTCGCGGCCCGGGGCGACGATCATGATTGAGTTGGCGCTCTCGTTGACGATGAGTTTGTCGCTCAGCGGCAGCAACACGCGCAGGTTGGCCATCATCTGGCTGGCGCTCACGAAATGCACGGGAACCACCCAGGTGCCCACGTCATCGGTCGTGACCTCATCGGGCTTGGAGACCATCCTGACGCCCAGCTCCAGCTGGTCTTCGCCCCATTGATGTCGAAGATGGTGAGGATGCGATCGTTGCGGGCCACGGCGTAGCCGTTCTTCCTGAGAACCGAGTTGAGCAACTCGACGGCCTCGTCTTTGGTGACCGGTTTCTTGCTCCAGACCTCGACCGTGCCGCGCAAGGACTCGGTTTGTTTGTTGATGATGAACCCGGCCGCGTCGCTCATGTATTCGAGGACCAGGTTCAAGGGAGCGCCGTGGAAGTTGAAGCGGAGGCCCCCGGCGCCGTTTTCGACAGTAATGGTTGGCTCGGCGTTGGTGGCGGCTGCGGCGGGGGCATTGGTGTCGGCCAGGGCCGGGGCAATGGCAGCAGCCGCGGCGGGGCTTGGCGCCTCAGTCGGGGCCGCGTCCGCAGCGGCGTTGGCGTTTGTGGCGGCCGGCGCCACTTCCGGCACAGCCGCCGGGGGGGCGTTGGTGGGAGCGCCGGGCGGCGCTTCGGCGGCCATGAGGGCAAGCCCGGTGGTCACACCGGCCAACAGGAGCAATGGATGATTGGTTTTCATAGGAGTTATTCGCCGCGTTCGTGTCGCTGCATCATGCGTTTAAGGATTTCGGCCTCGGCGCCGCTGGGGGCGGCGCCGGTGCTGGCCGTGGATTCTGCACTGGAAGTTGAGGCGGCAGAGAGGCTGGGCAGGGAATCGGAAGGCACGGCCGACGGGTGCCAGGGCCCGGCCTGTTCGCGGCGCATGATCATGCCCATGTGCAGCTCGACCTGGTTGGTGCCGGCGGCCAGCCTGACGGCATCCGGCGTAATGTGGGCGAGCTTGAAGCCGGCGATGGAATCAGCCAGCTTGAGGGCCTTCTCGTATCGGGAGTTGCTGCCGCTGAAGAAAGCGAAGGTGCCCTTGTCGTAGGTCATTGTGCCCACCAGGGCGAAATACTCGGTGGGGGGGGCCTGCGGCTCGCGCGGTCGCAGCCTGGGCTGGCGATTGGGGTCGAAGATGTTGAGCTCGGCAATGATTCTGAAGGCGGCGTAGTCCAGGCTGTTGGTGCCGTTGGCGGCCGAGGCCGACCGCGAACCGGAACCCGAAGAGGAGCGGCTGCGGCCTTGCTCGCGGGCGAAACGATTTTTGCGGGCTTGCCGGCCGTCTAAGGCGCGGTTGCCGCCCCGGCGGTTCTTGCCTTGGCCCGCATCGCCGGCCGCCGTCTGGCCATCGCTTTGAGCAGAGTCAGCGGCCTCGGTTTGGGCGGCGGCGGCGGCCCCGAGCGCCTCCTCGACGCCGCTCAGGTCGTTGGTCTGTCCAATCGGCTCGGTCTCAGGCAGCCCGTTGGTGACCCCCTGCACGGGCAGTTCGGTCGCCGGGGGCAGGGTCGTCGGGGCCGCCGGCTCGTCCTGCTGGGCAATGGCGGGGGAGGCCGCCAGGAGGCAAAGAAAGAGGAGGAGCGAGGCCAAACCGCAACCCAAGCGTCGAGCATGGCGCGTGGAGAGTGTCCCCTGCTCACAATCCGCCGCCCAGATTGCGTTGCGTAGCGACGCCCTCAAGGTAGCCGTGGACTTCCAGTCCACGGTTTCGGGCGGCCGCAGGGCCCCGCGTCGCGTAGCGACGCTTGAGAGCTGGGCGCTGCGAGACCGAGGCCTGTTTTCAGGCGTCGCTACGCGACGCTGCCGGCCCAGGACCGAGGATCCGTGGACTGAAAGTCCACGGCTACCTTCAGCCACCGCTACGCGGTGAGGTGCGACCCTGAACTGCTGTGGAACCGGACGGCCATCGAGCAGCGCTACGCGGTGACGTGCGGCCCTGGAATCCTGCGAAAGTATCGGTTTCATCGGCTGGTTGGTGGTGTGAGGATGAGGGCGCTGACCTGGAGGCCCAGGGAGAGTTGTTTGCCTTCCTTGTCGCGGGCGGCGAGGCTGATGGACTGGAACCTCAAGGCGATGGGTTCTCGTTCGGCGCCGTAGAGGAAGCGGGTCAAGCGGGCCAGGTCGCCGGAGGCATTGATGTGGCACTCGTAAGTCGAGTAATTGTCGGTCTCGGTTTTCCATTGGGGGTTGATGCCGACCAGGCTCACGCCGCTGTCCTGGGCCCATTGATTGATGGCCTGGTGGACCTGCTCGATGGCGGCGGAGGGATCGTTGGTGAGGGACCCCGAGGAGATCTGGCGCCAGTGATCGCGGAGGCCCCGCTCGCGGACCAGGAGGAGCTTGCCCTGGTCCACTTGTGTGCGCAGTTGCGCAATCCTTTTCCCGCGCGCGTCCCAGACCTTGAGCAGCGGGCTGAGGAGGATCTTGTCGGCGGCAAACAAGGCGACGACGCCGAGGGTCAGGACGATGAGGAGCTGCTGTCGGTTTTTGATTTGCACGGTTGCCTCACTGGTTCCAGGTGAAACTGAAATCGAACGTCATGGCGGGGGCCTGGCCGCGCGTCCAGACCAGCTTCACATCGCGGACCTCCTTGAGGGCGCGCAGGCGCGCCAGGGTCTGGAGGAGGGCGGGGTAGTTCTTTGCCACGCCGCTGCAGGAGATGTTCTTGAGTTCGGTGATATTGACCGTCTTGGCGGTGACGGAGCCGTCTTCAGGGAATTTCTGGCTCAGGGTGCGCAGGATGGTCAGGCCCTTGACCGACTCGTCGTACCAGGCGCGGTATTGGTTGATATTGGCCTGGATGGCCTGAAGTTCGGTACACTTGACGGACATGTTCTTCCACTGGGCCTCCAGGCCCCACATCCGCCATTGCTGGTAGAAGAACAGGGCGCCGGCGAGCAGGGCGACCGAACCGGCGACGGCGGCGGTGGTGCGGGCCTTGCCCGAGGCGCAACGGGCAGCCATCTGCCGCAAGGGACTGACGCGGGGCGGGAGAAACTCGAAGGGCGTGGCCTCTCCGGCCAGCAGGGCGGCGGCCAGGGCGAAGGCGGGGGAAACGGGCGCGTCGGCCGGGACCTGGATGCCGAACCGGCTGGCATCGAAACGGGTCACCGATTCGATTTCCAGGCCCATGGGTTCGAAGCGCAATTCCATCTCATCGGCCAGTTGCTGGGCCAGGTCGCGCGGGCCGAAGATGCGGACGCGGCGGACGGCCTGGCGGATGTCGGGCGGGAGCTGGCCCAGGGTGATGCGGGCCTCGCGGGCGACGACGTCCGCATGGAGCACGTGCTGGGCGCCCTGCATCTCCATGGCGCCCTCGAGGGCGCGCAGGGCGGCCACGCCCCCGGCGCAGGTGACCTGCAAGGCCACGTGGCTCTCGCCGACAGCCAGGGCCAGTTCGCCGGCGGCGGCCACGGGGCCGGCCGGTTGCAGGGCGGTGATGCCCAGCGAGAAGCTGGCCGGCCTGAGCCGGGCCGCGCGCAGGGCTTGTTCCAGGAGGGCCACGTGGTTCCTGGGGATGCCGACCAGCAGGGCCTGCTGTTTGCCGCCGGGCGGCCGGCAGCGGCAGCTCACCACGTGCAGCGACTGCACGTTGCACGGAAAACCCCGCTCCGCCTCGATGTTCAGGAAGCTGGCTACGTCCCCCTCCGGCAGGTCAGGCACCTCGACGTGCGTGGCCAGCGCCCACTTGAGCGGCAGGCCCACCACGCACTGGTGCTCGCGCACCCCGGCCGCCTCCAGATGGTTGCGAATCTCGCGCCCGACCAGCTCCGGCGCATTGGTCAGCGGGTCCAACGAGAGGGAGACCGAGAAGGTCTGCCGCACCTGCAAGCCGCCCAGGCCGCGCTGCACGACCAGGCCCTCCAGCCGGCTCCCATCCAGCGTCAGCCCGAGCACTGAGGAGAGCCGCTTGCGTTTCTTGGTCAGGGGGAAAGAGGGGATCATAGCATGGAAAACTCCGTCGCAACCTTTGTCGGGGCCTTTGTCGGGGCCTTTGTGCAAAGCCGCCAATGCGACAAAGGCCGCGACAAAGGCTGCGACAAAGGTCGGCAGCCACAAAGGTCTGGAATTGGATTTGCGGATTGCCGCTTCATCTTCTGTTCCGGTTATCGTTATGAGCCAGGACGTAATTCTGGCGAATCTCTTTGCCCAGGGCCCAACCGAGGTTGGTGAGGTCCTGGCGATAAATGACCTGGGGGGTGCCAGTGCTGGTGTCGAACACGAACTTGATGCGTTTGTAACCGCGGCCGAAGGGGCCCAGGGCGGCGACGTCCGCAGTGAACTGGTAGCTCTGGGTGGTGAGAAAGTCGCCGGCCTGGACGGCAGCCAAGGCATCCGGGGAGTTCTGGCCCAGGGCATCGGCCACCCAGGCGACCGAGGTCAGGTTATCGGGGCTGCTCATGCGGTAGTCGATCAGTTGCTGGGCGGCGGAGGAGTCGCCGGCCAGCAGGCAGGTGAGTACCGGCGGCGCTGGCGGTATTCACGTTCACGCGCCCATCGATGGTGCTGTTGGAGGTGGTGCTCAGATTGGTGGCAATGAGGGCAAACTCGGTCAAGCTCATCCCGCTGCGGACATAGAACTGCAAGGGACTGGTGAAGCTGACGGTGGCGGCGGCGGCGGCAACCATCCTGCCGCCAGCGGCACCCCCGGCCCCGCCAGCACCGCCTGTCCCGCCACGACCGCCGGCCCCGCCGGTGGTGGTCCGCCCGCCCGCACCCCCGCCTGCGGAAAGGCCCAGCCTGGCGAAGATCTGATCGGCGCGGCCGCTGGGCAAATTGGTCTGCAGGAGGCCGTACAAGCCGGGGGCGCCGCTGCCCAGATTGCTCAGGTTAACGGCGCTGCTGCTGACGGGCTCACGGCTATAGACCGTCACGTACTCCAGCACGCCGGGGTCGAGCATGTTGTTCTGGTTCGCGTCGGTCTCGTTGGGGTCCAGGACGCCGTTGCGATTGGCATCCTCGCCGATGAGCACGTCCATGTCGGCGCCATAGACCATGCGCAGTTCGTCCACGGTCTCGAAGGGGTCGTCTTTGCAGAGGTACGGGGGCTGCTGCATGGAGTAGTAGGTGACGGTGGCGCCGGTGCCGTTGGTGTCGCGCCAGTCGAGGATGGCTTGGGCCAGGTCCAGGGTCATGGTGGGCAGCCATATCAACTGGTTGCTGAAGGTGGTGGCTTTGTTGAGCAGGGAATTGAGGTTGAGCTTGGAGGCCTCGTCCACCAGCCCGAAACAGAGGTGGCCCGGACCGGACGTGACGATGTTGGTGTCGCGCCCGATGAGCCAGACCCGGGCGCTGCCGATCGGCACGGCCTGGTTGGCATACGTGGCGGGGTCGAGCATCCACCCATTGGAGCCGTTGGCTATCTGCGTGGTGAGGAGGTAGTTGATGTAGCGGACGGCGCCCTCGATGGCCTGCTCGGCGGCCTGGGCGGCCACCCGGTTGTCGGAGGCGCGCAACTCGAAGGTCATCGAGTTGGCGAAATAGAGGGACAGGCTGATCAGCCCGAAGGTGATCCAAAGCACGATGACCAGGACCGACCCGCGCTGGGCGCCGCTGCGGGCGGGCCTCGACGATTTCTGAATGGAGCAATCTTGGGTCACGAGTTGGTGCTCCGGGTTTGGGTGGTCAGCGGCACGATGAGTTCCAAGGCCGGGGGTCTGGCGTTGTTCAGGTTGGGGTCCACGGCCTGCTGGAGGCGGATGCGGACGGCGGTCGGCAGGTTGGTATCAGTGACACTGGTGTCCCAGTTGCGCCACATAGAGCCGTCGTAGCACTCGAAGTCGGCGCTCTCGATGTCCGTGAGCAGGATCTGGATGTCCGGGGTCTGGAGGGTGGTGGCCAGGAGGTTGCGGTTGACGCAACGGACGAAATCCATGCCCAGGGCCCTGTTGCCCTTGGCGGCCGGCATCAATTGGTAATAAACCTCCTGGAGGTTGCCAAAGGGCGACGACTCGCTGATGACGCCGGTCGAGGTGAAGAAATCCAGGCCGTTGCCGCCCGAGGCGCTCAGGCCCATGTTCTGGCCCATGGTTTGGGCATCGCATTTGAAGTCCCCGGCCAGGAAGCCGTGCGGCCCGGCCACACTCTTGAGGTCGCGGGACACGATGTCCAGCGCCTGGTTGACCGGGATGGTCTGGTTGACGTTGGCGGCTGTGCGATCGCGCAAATGCACGGCGGTGGCAAACACCGCGTTGATGGCCACCAGCACGATGGCGCAAATCGCAAGGGCCAGGAGCACCTCGATGAGGGTGAAGGAAGAGGCGTGAAACGTGAAACGTGAAACGTGAGACGTGCCGTCTCGTTTGAAGGGCTCTGGGCAGCGGTCCGACCAGTCCGACCGGTCTGACAGGTCCGACGAGTCTGACCCGCTCGTGTAGCATCGAGGCGGCAGGGTTTTCATTGGTTGGTGCCCAAGAGCGTGGTGGTATCGACCAGCGTGCTCATGCGCACGGAGAATTCGCGGTTCTGGGCGGTAAAGAAGACCTCGATCGAGAGCAGTTGCATGGCGCTCTGGTTGGGGTCCTCGGTCCAGTTTTCGCCGCGGAGCGTCCAGCGGAATTGGCGCTGGCCCTCCTGGGCGGAGCCGCTTTGAAAGGACTGCATCCAGTTGGTGGTGACGAGGTTGTCGTTGAGGACGCGCTGGGCCACGCGGGCGGCCTCGCCCTTGCGCGCGGCCACCGAGCCGGCCAGGCTGGCGATGCGCATTCCCTCGGTGGCGACCGGGATGACGATGGCCATCAGGAGCAAGGCCGCCAGCACCTCGGCCAGCGTGAAGCCCGCGCCGCGGCTAGAGTTTGTGGCACGGGCATCCTGCCCGTGGGGGCTTGGGCAGGATGCCCGAGCCACCGTCTGGGGCCCTGCCTCGCTAGTCTTCGGGATCGCTCTTGATTTCATAACTGAGCCGGTTGCGGGACTGCTTGAGCCAGAGGGCGGAACCGTCGCGGGCGATCAGGCAGAGAGATTGGGGGCTGTCGGGGCCGAGCGAGCCGTCGGGCAGGAACCGGATGGTCGGCAGGTGCGGCTGGGCCAGCATGATGCGGGGCACGCTGGCAATGCTGGGCGTGTGGCTCGAACTGTATAGCGTGTTGGCGGCGAGGGGTGCGGCTTGTTTCTCGACCTTGAGTTGGAGCCCCGTGTCGAGCGTGTACTCCACCTTCTTGGGGTCCGCATTGTCGTAACTGGGCTCGGCCTCCAGGCCGAACCGGCCCGCCTCGGCATTGACCCACAAGTCCATGGGCAGCCCCTCGGAAACGGCCCGGCTCTGGCCATTGCGCGTCAGGGCCAGCATGCGGCGCGCTTCCGAGTTGAGGATGCGCCCGCGGAAAAACCTCGTCAGGGTCGGGGCGCTCACCGAGACGGCGATGGTCAGAATGGCCATCACCAGGATGAGCTCAATCAACGTGAAGGCGCGGGGAAACCGTCGCGTAGCGACGCCATGAAGGTAGCCGTGGACCTTCAGTCCACGGTTCGAGCGCCCAAAGCGTGGCGCGTTGCGTAGCGACGCCTGAATAGCTTCCGGCGCCTGAAACCCGGGTCGGGCCGAGCGAACATCCAATGCGCCTGGCGGCTCGGCCCGGTCTTCAGGCGTCGCTACGCGAACGCAATGGATGCTTGGCCTGTGGACCGTGGACTGAAAGTCCACGGCTACCATCAAGCACCGCTACGCGGTGCCAAACGGTCCCGAGCCAACTCGATGTCCGAAACGTTCTCAAGGGGCCATGAGAGTCACGCAGGGTTCACCGGCTGTTATCCATCGCCCAGTTGCCGATGGGGAACTGTTCTCCGGGCGGGCCGGCGGAGCTGATGTCGTAGGAGGTGGGGTTGTGCTTGCCGGGGCATTCATAGATGTAGTCCTGGCCCCAGGGGTCCCTGGGAATCATGTCCAGGTAGGGCCCGTGCCAACCGGTGACGTTGCGGGGCATTTGGATGAGATCCATCAGGCCGTTGCGGCCGCGGGGATAGTCGCCCGTATCCACCTCGAACAAGTTCAGGGCGGTCTTGAAGTTGGCGATCTGGGTCTGGGCGGCGGTGATCCTGGCCTCTTTGCTGCGGCCCATGACTTTGGGGTACACGATGGCAGCCAGCGTGGCTAGGATGACCAGGACCAGGAGCATCTCCACCAGGGTAAACCCCCGGCGCGCTGTGCGGGTCCCGCCGTGCGGCATTGTGATTTTCATAATGAGTGATGGGTTTGGGAGTTGTTAAGCAAGTATGTGAATCGGCGTTTATTTGATTTTGTCCTGCATCGTGAAGATCGGCAGCACCATGCTGATGAAGATGGTTCCGATGAAGGCGGCGATGAAGAAGAGCATGAGCGGCTCGGCAAAAGCGACGGCGGTCTTCAAGTGGCGGTCCAGGTCGCCCTCGGTCACGTTGGCGATGCGGACCAACTCCTGGTCGAGCCGTCCGCTCTCTTCGGCGATGGCGATCATCTCCAGGACCGAACTGGGGAACAGGCCCTTGCAGTCGGCCAGGCTCACGCCGAGTTGGCCGCCCTGCTGCACGCGCTCGATCGAGGCCGAGACCGCGTCCACCAGGATCTGGTTGCCGATGGACTTGCGGGCGACGTTCAGGGCCTGGACCAGCGGCACCCCGGCGCCCAGCAGCGTGCCCAGCATCCGGCAGAACCGCGCCATGGCGAACTGGGCCACCAGCGGGCCCACCAGCGGGGCGCGCAGGATCAGGCCCTCCCACAACCGCTTGCCCTTCTCCGAGGCGAACCAATTGCGCACCAGGAATCCCGCCAGGCAGCCGCCCGCCGCCATGTACAACCCGTAGTGCAGCAGCAGGTGGCTGATGCCCAGGATGATCTGCGTCGGCAGCGGCAGCGCCGCCCCCAGCCCCGTGAAGATCGTCTGGAACCGGGGAATGAAAAAGGTCAGCAGGAAGATCAGCACCCCGATCGCCAGCACCAGCAGCACGCAGGGATAAAGCATCGCCGCCACCACCTTCGCCCGCAGGTCCTTCTCCCGCGATTGAAAATCGGCTATCTGCGCCAGCACCACGTCCAGGAACCCGCCGGTCTCCCCGGCCTGCACCATCGCCGTATAGACGCGCGGAAACGTCTCCGGCGACTTCCCCATCGCGTCGGCCAAAGACATGCCATCGATGACCAGGTCATGGATCTCCTTCCACTTGGCCGCGGCGGCGGGCGTCGAGGCCTCTTGTACAGAATCACCAGCGCCCGGCTCAACGGCACTCCCGCCGCCAGCAGGCTCGAGAGCAACCGCGTGAAATTCTCCAGCGCCCGCCCGGAGACCCGAGGCGAACGCTGAAAGAGCGTTAGCGACTTGGCCGAGCCGGGCAGCCCCGCACTCTTCCGCGACTCCGCCCCAGCCTCCTCGGACAGGCTCACCGGCCTCAGACCCAGGTGGGACATTTGTGCAAAGGCCTCCTGGCGGCCGGCCGCTTCAAGACGGCCTTCCGCCACCGCGCCATCGGCCTGCAAGGCCTTGTATTCAAAAAAGGGCATGGTCGAAAAGGCTAAAGGCTAAAGTGCCTCATTTTGCCGCCTCCGCGTGCCGGCCGGGGGCCATGACGGGGGAGAGGTGGGCCTCGCGGGGCTGGCCCTCGGGCGGGGCGGGCTTGTGCGTGGTCAGTTCGACCTCCTTGGCGGTGGTGACACTGAGGACTTCCGCAACGGTCGTGATGCCCTGGCGGACCAGCCGCCAGCCGTCTTGGGCCAGGGTGCTCATCCCGGCGCGCCGCGCCGCCTCCAGGAGCACGTCGCTCGAGACGTTCTTGAGGATCAACTGCCGGGTCTCGGCGTCGACGTTCATCCATTCGAAGATGGCATGGCGCCCGTAGAAGCCGGTGTGGCGGCATTCCTCGCAGCCGACGGAGCGGTAAATGGGGGTCTGGGCGGGGATGCCGACGGTCTGTTTGAAGGAGAGCGTGGCGGGGGAATCGTCCAGTTGTTTGCAGCGGCCGCAGAGCACGCGGACCAGGCGCTGGGCCAGCACCGCCTCCAGCGAGGAGGCCACCAGGTAAGGCTCGACCCCCATGTCCACCAGCCGGGTCAGGGCGCCGGGGGCGTCATTGGTGTGGAGGGTCGAGAAGACCAGGTGGCCGGTGAGCGAGGCCTGCACGGCAATCTGGGCGGTCTCCTCGTCGCGAATTTCGCCGATGAGAATCACGTCCGGGTCGTGGCGCAGGATCGAGCGCAGCCCGCGCGCAAAGGTCAGGCCGGCCTTTTCCGAGACCTGGATTTGGTTGACCCCTTTGAGTTGGTATTCGACCGGGTCCTCGATGGTGATGATCTTGCGGTCGGCATCGTTGATTTCGTTGAGGGCGGTGTAGAGGGTGGAGGTCTTGCCGCTGCCGGTCGGGCCGGTGACCAGGATGATGCCGTGGGGCAACTGGAGGACGCGGCGGAAGCAGTGCAGTTCGCGCTCCGCCATGTCCAGTTCGCCCATGCCGCGCAGGGCGGCGTTCTGGCGCAGCAGGCGCAGCACGACCGCCTCGCCGTGGAGCATGGGGATGACCGAGACGCGGATGTCCACCTCGGCGTCTTCGATGCGGATCTTGATGCGGCCATCCTGCGGGAGGCGCTTCTCGGCGATGTTGAGGTGGCTCAGGATCTTCACGCGCGAGACGATGGCGGGCTGGAAGCGCTTGAGCGTAGCCGGCACGGGCACCTCCTGGAGCACACCGTCAATGCGGTAGCGGATGCGGAACTCGTCCTCGAAGGGCTCCAGGTGGATGTCCGAGGAGCGCAACTCGATGGCGTCGCGCAGGACCTGGTTGACGAACCGGATGATCGAGGCGTCCTCCGCCGCGCTATCCAGGTCGGTGTCCTCTCCCGGCCCCTCCTCGACCACCTGGAAGGCGCCGTCTTCTCCCAGCGTGCCGATGGTGTCGGCGCCCACCCCCAGGCGCTTTTTCATCTCCCGCTGGATGGCCTCGCCCGTGGCCAGGACCGGCTTGAGGTTGAGGCCGGTCATGCTCTTGAGCGAATCCAGGCCCTGGGTGGCGAAGAGGCGGCTGGTGGCCACCTCGACGATGCCGTTGAGCCGCCGCAGGGGCAGCAACTCCTCCTTGAGCAGGATGCGGGCGGGGAACAGCGAGAGAAGCTGGCGGTCTGGTTCGATGTCCTCCAGCGTCGTGAAGGCCAGGTCGTATTCGCGGGCCAACCACCGCAGCACCGCCTCTTCGTGGAGCGGTTGCACCGTCCCGCTTTGGGCCTGGCGGCCCAGGACCTTGGCGTCGGTCGCCGACAATTGTTTGGCTGAGACCATCTTGTCGAGCAACTGGCTGGCGTCCGGGGCAACGTTTTCGCTCATAATATCTTTGGGGGAGGGGTCACATCTCAACATTTGACATTTCTCCGAGAAATGTCAAATGTTGAGATGTGACCCCATGTCATAGGAATCCATGTTATTGCATTTCACCTTAAGATGAGATTAACTGCGCGGAGAATCTCCCTCTCCCCATCCGATGGGGAGAGGGCCGGGGTGAGGGGTCGGTTTAGAACGGCGTGATCAGCCCATTCATGGTCGCGATGGCTTCCTGGCGCGCCGTGAGCAGCTTGCGCAGTTGCTCCTGGGCGGCCCGGAGTTGCTCCTGCCTGGCCTTGCGGGAGGCAACATACTTGGCAAGCGCCGCTTTGACGTCCGCCGCGGGGGCCTTGGCATCGATGACTTTCTGGAGCGCATCGGCTTCGGGGTCGGGCTGGCCGAAGGGGCCGCGCTGCATCCCGCCGCCGCCGCCACCACCACCAAACCCGCCGCCGCCGCCGGGGCCGCCACCGCCCGGGCCACCGCGCCGCGGCCCGAACATGCCTCGCCCCATGCCGGCCATGGCCTGCATCTGGGCCTCCATCACCTTCTGGACCAGCGGCTGCAGCACCTTCCATTCGTCATCGTTGTTGACCTCCAGGGCCTCCTTATAGCCCTCCAGCCGCTGCTGCATCATCTGGGCGGGGTCGAAATTCCCACGGCGCCCCCGCCCGCCCCCGCCACCGCCCCCAAAGTTCTGTTGAGCCATGCCGTCGCCGGCGGCCAGACACACCGCGGCGGCTACTCCCGCCGCGACCAGCCAGTTCTGCGTTCTCATCTTATATCGTCTCCTGCTGCGTTTGATTGGTTGTTCGTACGTTAGCCGACTCCGCCCGCGCTGCCGCGGCCGGGACACTGCGTTCGGACTCCACGCAGAAACCGTGCCAACCCGGTCCGGCCAGGCGCCTGCCCGCCAAGCCGTTGCCTTCAGGCCAAAGGCCTGGCTCATACCAGCCCAGGGCAACGCCCTGGGTTTCCGTGCAGTTTAATCCTGTGGCAGGCCAACGGCCTGCCTCATAAGGGTCATTGGGCCTGCGCACCTCAGTCCGACCGGTCCGACCAGTCTGACCGGTCCGACCACGCGGCGATAGCAGCTTTGCACGCAGCGGGCCACCGGCCCGCTGCGCAGAACTTGCTCACCGGGGTTGCCCTGACGCGCAGGAATTGCGCGCGAAAAAGGGCGAAAAAGTGTCTTGCACCTGACGTGCGATTTGTCTTTACTCGAAGGGCCAGACATCGTAAATTTACTGCATGATTCCTGGTTGGGCAACAGGCGTAGGCTGATCGCAGAAGTGCTGTTCATGTTAACTAGTATGAAGACAATATTGGATCGTTTATGCGGGAGAGGGGCTGGCCGGGCCTCCTCCGGCTCGGGCAAGCGTGCCGGCTTTACCCTGATCGAACTGCTGGTGGTTATCGCCATCATCGCCATCCTGGCGTCGATGCTGCTGCCGGCGCTGGCCAAGGCCAAGCTCAAGGCGGTGCGGGTGCAGTGCATGAATAATGAGAACCAACTCATAAAGGCCATCCACATGTACGGCAACGACAACACCGACCTCCTCCCGCCCAATCCCGATGACGGCGGCGACACGCCGGTCGGCCACCACTGGGCCGCGGGCGACTGTGGCGGAGGCATGCCTCCAGGCACTCAGCCCAACAACGACGCCTGCGACCCCGACCACCTGCTCGACCCTAACATGTGCCTCGTCGTCAACTATATCGGGAACAATATCAAGATCTTCAAATGCCCCGCCGACCCGCGCTATGGCAAATACACCGGCAAGGATCCCACCCGGGTGGGCACAATCATCCCGGTCACGCGCAGCATCTCGATGAATCAGGGTGTCGGGTGCGTCTGCCCGGCTTACGCCAAGCATGCGGGCCATGCGGGCAAACCCTCGGTCCCGGTTAATGGCCCCTGGCTCAACGGGGGCAGCCACGTGGCGGGCGAGACCTACGCCACGTTCGGCAAATTCTCCGACTTCGGTTTCTGCAGTTCTGCCCTGGTCTTTGCGACTGTGGACGAGGACCCCTGGAGCATCAATGACGCCGCCCTGGCCGTCATCGCCTCCGAACCCAACGCCGTGGATTTCCCGGCCTCCTTCCACGCCAACGGCTGCGGCTTCTCCTTCTGCGACGGTCACTCCGAGGTCCATCAATGGAGGAGCTATTTTTACAAGCTCAACGGTGGCGCCTACAATAAGGCCGCCAAACCGGGGCTCGAGTACGCCGATTGGTATTTTGTGGCCTCGCACGCGACGAAGAACCTCAGGACCGGCGCGGTTCCTTGAACGGCACGCGGCGGCGCGGACAGTCACGGACTTTGCTCCTGGCGTCCCTGTCCCGCCTCGGGTCGGAGCGCGGGCTTTAGCCCGCTTTGGGCGGCCAATGTTCAATCGGCGCGCCAAAAGGATCGCGTGCGCGCAAAGCGGGCTAAAGCCCGCGCGCCGGGGGCAGTAGTGTCGCGTGGCGCCCTCGGGGCGTTGGCGATAGATCTTGTTTAGAATGCCAACCTGATTAACCTAACAGCATGAAAACAACCACGTGGTTACTTGGAATCGCACTGGCCGGCCTGGTCGCCCTGGCGGGGGCCGGGTGCAAGAAAGAGGAGGCAAAGCCAAAGGCCCCGCTCTATGGCGGGGTGCAGATCGACCTGCCAAAGCTCCAGGCGGCCCTTGGCAATGTTGGGCAAACCCCATCCGGACAGAACCTCAACAACGTCCTGGCCAAGATCCGTTTCGGCATCCGTTACCAAAATTACGTCGATGCCTTGGTGGCCCTGGACAAGCTCAAGGACGACCCCAGCCTCAACGACGCCCAGAAGAAGATCGTTAGCGACGTCCTCGAGCAGGTCAAACAGGCGGCCGCAAACAAGGAAAAGCAAGCCGCCAGCCAACCGCCCGCTCAATAAACAGCAGAGGGCGGAGCGCGGTTCGCATGCCCCGGACCGACCCCTCACCCCGGCCCTCTCCCCTTCCGAAGGGGAGAGGGAGAATTGTCGGTAGCGGTCTCAGGAAACGGAGGCGGCTGGAAGTTCAAGGGATTGCCGACCCTTCTCCCTCTCCCCTTCGGAAGGGGAGAGGGTTGGGGTGAGGGGTCCACCTTCACCGACCGATTACAGTCACCCCCCTTGACCGCCCCTGAGTCCCTGTAGCACTGTAACTCATGGCTTGGCCTGCCGATTACCATCTGCACACCCCGCTCTGCCGCCATGCGGTGGGCCGGCCGGTCGAGCTCGCCGCCCAGGCGGTCAAGCTCGGCCTGCGCGAGATCGGCTTCTCCGATCACAGCCCGATGCCGCAGGACAATTTCGACGACTGGCGCATGAATCCCGGCGAATTGGGCCGCTACGTCGAATGGGTGCTGGAGGCGCGCCAGGCGCACCCGGCTCTGGAGATCAAGCTCGCCCTGGAGGTGGACTATCTGCCTGGCTGCGAAGATTGGGTCCGGGACCTGGCGGCGCGGCATCCCTGGGACTACCTCATCGGCTCGGTGCACTACATCCGGGGCGGCTGGGCCATCGACAACCCGGCCCAGATGTCCTCCTGGAAGGACCACGACCCGCTGGAAGTCTGGGGCCTCTATTTCGAGCGGCTCGCGCAGGCCGCCGAATCGGGGCTCTTCGACATCCTCGGGCACGCCGATTTGTGCAAGAAATTCTGCTTCTACCCCAAACAGGACAGCGCGCCCCTCTATGCCCGCTTCCTTCAGGCCGCTGCCGCCCATGGCACCGCCATCGAAGTCAACACCGGCGGCCTGCGCAAAGACTGCCGCGAGATCTATCCCAGCCCCCGGCTCCTCCAAATGGCTGCCCAGGCCGGTGTGCCCATCACCTTCGGGTCCGATGCCCATGCCCCCGAGGAAGTCGGCTCGCACTTCGCCCAGGCCGTCCAACTCGCCCGCTCCGCCGGTTACACCCATTACTGCGGCTTCACCCGGCGCCGCCGTGAAATGCGAACGATCCCGGCGTGAAGGGGCGGCAAGGCCGAAGGCCCGTCATGTGATAGCCTGGGCTGGAGCGAAGCGAAGGCCCAGGTAAGCGACTGCCCCTCGAAACGGCCTTGGGCCTGTAAGGCCGGGACACCTTGCCCAGGCTCCCGAGCCTTGTGGCGCCCCTACAGGGGCGCCATAAGGTCCCGGCCCTACAGGCCAGGGCTCTTCGCGGGGCACTGGTGTACCCGGGCCTCCGCTTCGCTCCAGCCCGGGCTATCACATCACGGGCCTCCGGCCCTGGAGCGCGCATCCCGGCACCGCCCGCGGAGTGCCCGCGCGAGCCGGTGAAAGCGTTTTGGGTTTGCCGCGAGTTCGGGCCCGCTTTAGTCTGAGGGGAGCCGGGCAAGACCGGACAACCGGATTCCGCGAGAAAAAGAAACCGAACGCAACCACAAACAAAGGCGGCTCGCCACTCCAATGGCCAGATCAACCAACGTCCGGGTTCACGAAGTCGGCTTTTGCGCGGAAGTCAAATCCTGGGCAGATGCCCTATTTGGCCGGCATCCCGAGTGGCCGTTTGCCCAGGCGGCAATACAGGAATACGGCGTTGGCAACTACAAACGCCAGGACATCCGCATCTACCGGAAGGGCAGCAGCACGCCGGTGCTGACCGGAGAGGTGAAAATGCCCGGCACGCCCGAGGGCCGCAGTCCGTACGACAGCGCCCTGATGCAGGACGCCTTCAACAAGGCCGACAACGTGCAGGCGCCTTACTTCTTCACTTGGAACGTGAATACCTTCGTCCTCTTTGACCGCAGCCGGTACAAGCTGCCCATGATCGAGAGGCGAGTCCGCGACTGGGAGCTCGGCCTGGGCCTGACCTCGGCGGAGGACTGCGGGCGCGCCGGGGTGCAGGCCAGCATCCGCGACCAGTTCCTCCCGGATTTCTTCGCGCGATTCGCGGAAATCGTGCTGGGCAGGGCAGGCGAGTGGGGCAAGCCGCCCGATGAGATCTTCATCCGCTCCCTGGAAAGCCACCTGGACTGGCCGGTGGCCGGCACGCGCGATCATCTTGCGGCCGCCTGCCAGGGCGACTCGGCATTCGCCCAGAAGCTGCAACTATGGATGTCGGAGGAGATGAACTGGACGTTCGACCCCGACAACCCCGACAACTGGCGCAGGACCCTCGACAATGCCGCGAGAACTCTCTGCTACGTCTTTTCCAATCGCGCCATTTTCTACGAGGCCATCCGCGTGCGGTATCCCGAAAACCTGCCGGAATTGAAGATGCCGCGGCGCGGACCCAAAGGCCACCAGGGCATTTACGACTATTTCCGAACCCGGTTCCAGCGGGCCGTCTTCGAGACCGGCGACTACGAGCCGGTGTTCTATCCGCAGGTCGGCGATTGGGCCGGCGCGCTGGTCTTCGCGTCGGATTTTGCCTGCCAAGGGTGGAGAGGCGTCCTGGCGCATCTGGCCGAATACGACTTCCGCAAGATCCCCTATGATGTCATCGGCCACATCTTCCAACGGCTCATCGCCCCGGAGGAACGGCAGAAGTTCGGCCAATTTTTCACCAACGAGGACATCGTCGACATCATCAACGCCTTCTGCATTCGGCGCGCAGGAGACACGGTCCTCGACCCGGCTTGCGGTTCCGGGAGCTTTCTGGTTCGGGCCTACCACCGCAAGGCCTGGCTCTCAGGGCAACGCCGCGGCGGCCCGCGAAATCTCGACGCCCCCAAATCGCACCAGGAACTGCTCCGCGAGGTCTTTGGCTGCGACATCGCGGTCTTCGCCGCGCACCTGGCAACGCTCAACCTCGCCGCGCGCCACATCGAGGACGAGGAGAACTACCCGTGCATTGCCCGCAACAATTTCTTCGCTATCCCCGAGCGGCGGGATCAATTTTGCGCCGTTCCCGGCCTGCGCTCGCCTGGCCGGGACAGGGAGATGATCCCCGTGCCGCTCCCCGCTCTGGATGCCGTCGTCGGCAACCCGCCCTATGTCCGCCAGGAGCACATTCCCAGGCGCAGGGAGCTCAAACGCCTTCCTGGGCAGGCCGAAGCCGCTCATGAGGCGCGCCTCAAGACCACGAAGGACTTTTTGCGCGACCTGTGCAAAGACCTCTGGCCGGGGCTCAGGCCCTCCGGGCGAAGCGACCTGCACTGCTACTTTTGGCCGGTAGCCGCCAGTTTCCTGAAAGAGGGCGGTCACTTCGGCTTTCTCACCTCTTCGAGTTGGTTGGATGTCGAGTACGGCTTCGCCCTGCAAGGCTGGATTTTGCAGAATTTCAAATTGCTGGCGGTGATCGAGAGCCTGGATGAGCCGTGGTTCCAGGACGCGCGCGTCAAGACGGCAATCACCATCCTCCAGCGGTGCGACGATCAAAAGCAACGGATGGCGAACGTCGTGAAATTCGTGCGCTTCTTGAAGCCGGTCGCGGAGATTCTCGGCGATCGCCCACATGGCGACGAAGCCAGCCGGCAGACGGCCGTTGAATGGCTCCGGCGCTTGATTCTCCAGGCGAATCAGCCGCTGGCGAACGAGAACCTGCGGATCATTCCAGTGACGCAGGCGCAACTCTGGGAAGAGGGCGTTCGGGCGGGCCAGTTGCTCAAGGGAGCGCCGGCAACTGAGCCTGGCGCAGAAGACGACGAAAGAGCCAACAACGAGAATGAAGCCGGCCAGCTCAAGGAGGCCGCGGCCTTGTATCGCATCGGCCAGAGCTACGCCGCCGGCAAGTGGGGGCGTTTTCTTCGCGCCCCCGATCTGTGTTTCCGCTTGATCCGTGATTACGGCAACCGCCTCGTCAGGCTCGGCGAGGTCGCGGAGGTGCGGCGCGGCATCACCAGCGGCTGCGATGCTTTCTTCATGCCGCACGACGTCACGGCTCAAGTCCTCGAGCAGGTGAAGGGGGGAGTGCCGTGGAATGATATTGGCCTGATGACGCCCTGCAAACGGAGCGAGGTCGAAAGCGGCAAGGTCCGCATCGTGCGGGCCGGCGACAACACGCTGCACCCCATTGAAACCGAGTTTCTGCGCCCCGAGGTCCACAGCCTCATGGAAGTGGACCGCCCGGTTGTTCGTTCCGCGGACCTCGACCGTCTCGTGCTTTGGGTGAGTCAGCCCGTTCGGACGCTCTCACGCACCTATGTCGGCAAGTACATCAATTGGGGAGGGAGGCAGACGTTCGAATCAAGGAAATCGCAGGCGGTGGTCGTGCCGGCGCGTTCAACCTGCGCCGCGCGCCCGCTCTGGTACGACATGACGAGCGCGGGCACCGGGACTGTGCTCTGGCCGATGGCGCAAAAGTACCGCCACATCGCTCCCGCCAACCCCGAGGGCTTGGTCTGCAACCACAACCTTTTCTACCTGCGGACTCCGGAGCTCAACCCCGACGAGGCTCGGTCCTTGGCCGCGGTGCTCAACGGCACCATAGTCGCGTTGTTCAAGCATTTCTACGGCCGCTACGCCGGTTCGGAGGGCACGCTGAAGACTGAAGTGGTTGACACCGTTTTGCTGGAGCTCCCCGATCCACGCGGAGTGTCCCCTGGCCTTGCGCAGCGCTTGGCCGCAGCCCTGGAGCGCATGACCCACCGCGAAGTGACGCACCTGGTCGAGGAGGCGATGCTCCAATGCCACTCGCAAGAGGCGATGCGCGAGATCCTGCGCACGCCGCCTCAACTGCCGCTCGAGCTGCAGCGGCCTGACCGCCGCGAACTGGACAACTGTGTGCTCGAACTCATCGGCGTCACCGACGCGAAACAGCGGGCGGAGCTGCTCGATGAACTCTACCGGGAGACGGCGAAGTACTACCGGTTCCAGCGCACGCAGGACATTCAGGCCATGGAGGACCGTGCCGGGAACAACGGGCGCCGTCTGGACGCGCACGACCTGGCTCAAAGCATCTGGCATTCGCTCTCGGACGAGGAGAGGAGCGTGGCCGTGTCGGAATGGTTTGCGTCCGTCTTTCCGGCAGTAACGCCGGTCGAGATCCCCGAAGGCAAACCTCAGGCGCTGGGCGCAGGCGATCTATTTCATCCCAACGCGGTGATCTTCAAATCGGGCAAAGAGACCCGGCAGTCTGAATACGCCAGCCCCGAACAAGCCGCCCTGGTTGCTGAACTCGCCCGCCTCGGAATCCATGGCCAGACCCGCCTGCCGGAAAGCGCCGGTGACTGCTGCAAATGCGCTGTTATGCTCCAGGAGCGGCTGACCCGGGCCGGGGAGTTGTTCGCCAGGCTTGCGGCATCGCGCACCGGCACGCAGTCGTTGCAGGAACGGACCGCTGCCCTGCTCCTTCACTGGCACACGCATGGAAAGGCCAGCAGCGCAGTGACCTTGACATCGCCCCCATGCCGGTGAAGGTTAGCCGGCAAAGACGGTAATCAGGATGAAGGCTGCCAGGCGCCTGGTCCGGCCGGCGCGCTTTGCGCCGGGAGCGTGTTGGCAGCCCTCCCGAAACCCTTATGAACCTGGTCCAGTCGGCAATGCGCCGCCCCCTGACGATTGTGGTGGCGGTGCTCGCGGTGGCGCTGGGCGCAGCCCTGGCGCTGCGGCAGATGCCGCGGGACATCTTTCCCACGCTGGGGATTCCCATCCTCTACGTTGCGCAGCCCTACGGCGGCATGGACCCGGCCCAGATGGAAGGCTACCTCACCTATTATTACGAGTACCACTTCCTCTACATCACCGGCATCGAGCACGTCGAATCCAAGTCCATCCAGGGCGCCGCCTTGCTCAAGCTCCAGTTCCATCCCGGCACGGACATGTCGCAGGCGATGTCGGAGACCGTGGCGTATGTGAACCGGGCGCGGGCCTTCATGCCGCCGGGCACGGTCCCGCCTTTTGTGATGCGCTTCGATGCGGGGAGCGTGCCGGTGGGCAACCTGGTCTTTGCCAGCGCCAGCCGGACGGTGGGCGAGATGCAGGACCTGGCGCTCAACCGGGTGCGGCCGCTCTTTGCCACGCTGCCGGGCGTCTCGGCCCCGCCCCCCTTCGGCGGCAGCGCCCGGAGCATCGTCATCAACCCGGACCCAGACCGGCTGCGCTCCTGCCAAATGTCGCCCGATGAAGTGGTCGCCGCCGTCACGGCCGCCAACCTCATCAGCCCCTCGGGCAACCTGCCCATCGGCGGCAGATACCCGATGGTGCCGCTCAACAGCGTCGTGCGGAACATCAAAGACCTCGAAGGCGTGCCGATTCGCACCGGGATCTTCCCGACGATTTTCCTGCGGGACGTGGCCACGGTCGTGGACGGCTCGGACATCGTCACCAGCTACGCCCTGGTCAACGGCCGCCGCACGGTCTATATCCCGGTCACCAAGCGCGCCAATGCCTCCACGCTCTCGGTGGTCAACCTGGTCAAGGAGAACCTTCCGAAATTCCAGGCGGTGCTGCCGCCCGATGTCAAGGTCAGCTACGAATTCGACCAGGCGCCGTTCGTGACTCGGGCCATCGGCGGCCTGGTGCTGGAGGGGGCGCTGGGCGCGGTGCTGACCGGCCTGATGGTGCTGCTGTTCCTGCGGGACTGGCGCAGCGCCCTTATCGTGGTCCTGAACATCCCCCTCTCCCTGATGGGCTCGGTCCTGGCGTTGTGGCTCACGCGGCAGACGGTCAACATCATGACCCTGGGCGGGCTGGCCCTGGCCGTGGGCATCCTGGTGGACGAGGCGACCGTGGCCATCGAGAACATCCACACGCACTTGACGCGCGGGCGCTCCCTGGGCCGCGCCGCCCTGGAGGCCACCACCGAGACCACCGTGCCGCGCCTGTTGGCCATGCTCTGCATCCTGGCCATCTTCAGCCCCACGCTCTTCATGGCCGGCGCCGCCAAGGCCATGTTCCTGCCCCTCTCCCTGGCCGTAGGCTTCGCGATGGTGACCTCCTACCTGCTCTCCAGCACATTGGTCCCCATCCTTTCGGTCTGGGTGCTGCGCGGGCACGAAGAGACGGCCACCGGCCACGCGGCGGCCGAGAGCGGCTTCGCCCGCTTCCAGCAGCGCTACGCCGGGCTGGGGCGCCGCCTGGTCCGGGCGCGGTGGGCCGTGACGGGCGCATACGTGGTTCTGGCAGCGGCGCTCATCGGGCTGGCGGGCCGGCACTTGGGCGCCGAGATCTCCCCCAAGTCCAGGCGGGCCAGATCCAACTGCGCCTGCGCGCGCCCCCGGGCACGCGCATCCACGGGACCGAGTCGCTGGCGTTGCAGGCGCTCGAGTTGATCAAACAGGAGGCCGGACCGGGCAACGTCCAAATCAGCCTCGGGTTCATCGGCGTCCATGGGGCGTCGTATCCGATCAACTTCATTTACCTCTGGAACGGCGGCCCCGAGGAGGGCGTGCTGCAGGTCCAGTTGCGGCGCGGGGCCCCGGTCCGCATCGAGGCCCTCAAGGAACGCCTGCGAAAGGTCCTGGCCGAGAAGCTGCCGGAGGCCGCCTTTTCCTTCGAGCCCGGCGATATCGTGAGCCGGGTGATGAGCCTGGGCTCGCCTACGCCGATCGAAGTCGCGGTGAGCGGCCAGGACCTGGGGGCGGACCGCGCCTTCGCCGAAAAGCTCAGGGCGCGGCTGCAGCAGATTGCCTCGTTGCGCGACGTGCAGTTCGGCCAGTCGCTGGAGTACCCCACGGTGGATGTCAATGTGGACCGCGAGAAGGCCGGGTTGATGGGCGTGAAGATGGACGATGTCTCGCGCGCCCTGGTCACCGCGACCTCCTCCAGCCGGTTTGTCGTGCCCAATTATTGGGCCGATACGAACAGCGGCGTCGCCTACCAGGTCCAGGTCCAAGTGCCGCAGGCCCGGATGGACTCGCTCGAAGCGGCGCAGAACGTGCCGGTCCTGGGCCGTGGCGGCCAGGCGCTGCTGCTGCGCAATGTGGCCGCCGTCTCGGAGGGCAGCGCCGTGGGCCAGTATGAGCGCTACAACATGCAGCGGATGGTGACGGTGACGGCCAACCTGGCGGGCGCGGACCTGGGCAGCGTGGCGGCGCAGGTGCGCGATGCGCTCCGGGAACTGGGCACGCCGCCGCCGGGCATCAGCGTCACGGTCCGCGGCCAGGTCGTGCCATTGCAGCAGATGCTCGATGGCCTGCGCACGGGGCTGTTGCTGGCCATTGCCGTCATCTTCCTGTTGCTGGCAGCCAATTTCCAGTCCCTCAAACTCTCGTTCCTGGTGGTCTCGACCGCGCCGGCCGTTATCGCGGGCGTCCTGCTCATGCTCCGGGCGACCGGCACGACGCTCAACCTCCAATCGTTCATGGGGGCCATCATGGCGGTGGGCGTGGCGGTGGCCAATGCGATTCTGCTGGTGACCTTTGCAGAACGGAGCCGGCTGGCCGGGGCCAGCGCCGCCAACGCCGCCGTGGAAGGGGCACGCAGCCGCTTGCGCCCGATCCTGATGACCAGCCTGGCTATGATGGCCGGTATGGTGCCCATGGCGCTGGGTCTCGGCGAGGGCGGGGAGCAGACCGCCCCATTGGGCCGGGCGGTGGTGGGCGGGCTGGCCTTTGCCACGCTGGCCACCCTCCTGGTCCTGCCCGCCCTCTTCTCACTCGTCCAGGCCCGCGCCCACCGCCGCTCCGCCTCGCTGGACCCCACCGACCCCAACAGCGCGACAGCAGACGCCGCATGACAATGAAATCCGAAATCCCAAATGAGCCACCGCCAACACCGCAAGGTTTTGGACTGCGGCAGTCCTCTGCCGCTTTCGCGTCCCCAGCGTCCAAAAAGCGCCAGAGGACTGGCGCAGTCCAAGACGCTTCGCGGTGGGCAACGCGCTGCCGGTTCAGCGTCCCCGTGCACGATGCCAACATCATCGAGGCTCTCTGCCTGGCCTGCGCCCTCTGCGGTTGCGGCCCCTCGGACCAGGGCGCGCACAGCCCTCCGGCGCCGGTCACGGTCCAGACGGTGCTCCCCAGGCGCAGTGAAATCGCCCGCCGCATCACGCTGCCGAGCTTCCGTATCCTGGCGCTGCAAGAGGCGACCCTCTACGCCAAAGTCTCCGGCTACTTGCAGACGCTCACGGTGGACAAAGGTGACGCGGTCCAGGAAGGCCAATTTCTGGCGCAGATCGAGGTCCCCGAACTGGAGGCCGACCAGGCCCAGTACCAGGCCGAGACCGCCGTGGCCCGCACCAACTACGAGCGCATGGCCCAGGCCCGGCAAGAGGCCCCGGACCTGGTCGTGCCCCAGGCCGTGGACGACCTGCGCGGCCAATGGGAGGTCGCACAGGCCAAGCTGCAGCGGACCCAAACCCTCCTTCGATACGCCCATATCTGCGCCCCGTTCTCCGGGAGAATTACCGCGCGATTCGTGGACCCGGGCGCCTTCATACCCGCCGCCACAGCCGGGACCACCCCGCAAACCGCAGCCCTGCTCACGCTCATGGACTACAGCCGCGTCCGCGTCCAAGTCTATGTGCCGGAACCCGAGGTGCCATTCATCAAGAACGGCGTGCCCGCCCGGATGACACTTGCCGAACTGCCCGGGCGGACCTTCCCCGGCACCGTCACCCGTTTCGCTCACGCCCTCGACTCAGCCACCAAGACCATGCTCACCGAGATCGAGCTCCCCAACCCGGACGGCGCGCTCCGGCCCGGCGCTTACGCCAGCGTGCAGTTGGAGGTCGAGCGCAAACCGCAGGCCCTCCTCCTGCCCGTTCAAGCCCTGGTCGTGGAAAAGGCCGGCACATCCGTCTTCGCTCTCCTCGACGGCAAGGCCAGGAAAACGCCCGTGCAGACCGGCTTCAACGACGGCGCCCAGGTCGAGATCGCCGGGGGCCTCGACCCGGCCCAACCCGTCATCCTCGCCGGCAAACGGACGTTCACCGACGGCCAGGCCGTCCAGCCCTTGGAAAGCAAATGAGAATGACGGTGTGCAGACCAAGCGCCCGCGGGGCTCTCCATGAACCGACCCCGAACCCGCAAGGTTTTGGACTGCGGCAGTCCTCTGCCGCTTTCGCATCCCCACGGTCCAAAAAGCGGCAGAGGACTGCCGCAGTCCAAAACGCTCCGCGCCGGGCGGCGCCCGTCCGGTTCCTTGTCCTTGCCAACTTTGTCTGCACCGTTCCCCTGGGGCCGGGGCCTCTGGATGCGCAGTCTGAGGCCTCCGGCCCGGCTGTGACGAACCGCGTCGCTCCTGCCGCCGCGGCGCCGCCCGCGCCAACCAACTCCGTCTTCCCCATTGACCTCCCTGCGGCCCTGCGGCTGGCCGGGGCCCAAAACCTGGACATCCGCATCGCCCAAGAACGCCTCAAAGAGGCCCAGGCCAACCGCCTGAGCGCCCTCGAGCAATTCTTCCCCTGGGTTGCCCCCGGCGCCGCCTATCACCGCCGCGATGGCGTCGCACAGGCCGTGCCCGCCGGGACGATCTCCGATGCCCATTTCCAGAGTTATTCCCCCGGAGCCGCCGTGGCGGCCCAGGTCAGCCTGGGCAACGCCATTTACAACTCCCTGGCCGCCCGGCAACTGGTCAGGGCCTCGGACCAGGCCCTGGAAGCCCAACGGCAAGAGTCCACATTGAGCGCGGCCCAGGGATACTTCGACCTGGCCAAGGCCAAGGCGCTGGCGGGAGTGGTCGAGGAGGCTATTCGCATTTCGAGGGATTACCAGGAACAATTGCACGTAGCCGTGGCCGCCGGCATCGCCTTTAAAGGAGACGAACTGCGTGTGCAGACGCAAACGGAACGGCACGAAGTGGCCCTCCAACAGGCCCTGGAACGGCAACGCGTGGCGGCGGCGGAATTGGCGCGGGTGCTGCACCTGGACTCGAGGGTGGAGTTGGTCCCGCAAGAGGGCGAGTTGGCGCCGCTGACGCTCTTCGGGAGCGAGGTTTCAATGGATGGCCTGGTGGTGCAGGCGCTGAGGTCGCGTCCCGAGGTCAAGCAAAGCCAGGCCCTGCTCTCGGCAGCGCGCGCGGCCAAGGACGGCGCCGTTTATGGCCCGCTGGTCCCTTCGCTGGGCGCACAGGTCTTCGGCGGCGCCCTGGGCGGCGGCCCCGACAGCGGCCCCTCCAATCTCGGCCCGGAAGGCAACTACGCCGTGGGCTTGAGCTGGCGCATCGGCCCGGGCGGGCTGTTCGATTCCGGACGCGTCAACGCCAGCAAGGCCCGGCTGGCGGCCACCCGTCTGGGCCAATCGAAGCTCCAGGACGCCATCACCTCCGAAGTCGTCGCCACCCTGGCGCGGGTGCGCTCGACCGCCGCTCAAATCGACCTGGCCAGGCGCAACCTGGCCACCGCCTCCGAAACCCTCCGCCTCACCCGCCAACGCAAACAATTCGGCGTCGGCGCCGTCCTCGAAGACATCCAGGCCCAGCAGGACCTGACCAACGCCCGTTCCGATTACGTCACCGCCCTGGCCGAGCACAACAAGGCCCAATACGCCTTGAGCCGCGCCGTCGGAGGGCTCTGAGGGCCGACGCTCGGAACTTGCCAGGGCTTCGACGAAAAGATTCAGGCCCCGTACAAAACCCTTGCTTTCACCCGGCTCGATTCTACGTTGTGTGGAAGTTATGAACGCGCAAGAACTGCTCGCTGACATCCATGCGCTGGAGGAGGAATTGCTTTCGTTCGAGCGGAAGTACGGCGTTCGCTCCGAGGTTTTCTATGCCTCCTACGCTCAGGGCGAAGAGCCGGAGAACGATGCGTGGGTAATGGACTTCACGGAATGGGCGAGTGTCTATCGCACCTGGCTGGCACGGCAGGCGGAATATCGGAATGAGATTGGTCGCTTGCAGCGGCAGCAACGCGGCCTGGCTGGGTTGATGCACGCTCGGACATGAGCAATCCCCTGCTCACATTGCAGGATTACGAGCTGTTCCTCTACACGTTGCCAGAGCAATTCACCTTTGATATAACTGCACCATGTCCGGCTGGCCATGCCTGGTTTGTGTTTCGATGGGGCTCTTCCTGGTCTCCTGTTCGCGCCGGCCAGCCCTGGAGCAGACGGTGGCCGCCTACCAGGAAACCAACCGCTATCCCGCCCTGACCATTCAGTACCCGCAGGACGGCACTGTCTTTCCCCCGGAGATCGTCCCCGCCTGCTTTTCGTGGCAGGACAAGGCCGGTGCAGACTCATGGCTGGTCCTGGTCCGATTTCAAGACCAGAATCAGGCTCAGAATCAGCCCGGCCGCTGGTGTTTCTTGAGTCGTCGGGCAGAATGGACCCCGGGGCGGCAGGATTGGGAACAGATCAAGGCGCGTTCCCAGGAGAGGCCGGCCACGGTGACGGTGCTCGGGTTTCGGCGCGCCGCCCCGCTGGAGATCCTGTCCCGCGGCCAAGTCTCGCTTAGCACGTCCAAAGACACGGTTGCCGCGCCGCTATTCTACCGCGAGGTCAATCTGCCCTTCGTGGATGCGGTCAAAGACCCCACGCGCATCCGCTGGCGCTTCGGCAGCATTGCCTCCGCTCAGACCCCGCCCGTCGTGCTCGAGTCCCTCCCGGTGTGCGCCAACTGCCATTCCTTTTCCCGCGACGGCCATGTGCTCGGCATGGACGTGGATTATGCCAACGACAAAGGGTCCTACGTCCTCACCCGGGTGGCCCGCAAGATGACCCTGGCCACCAGCGACATCTTCTCCTGGGGCAGCTATAAGCCCGAGGATCGGCGCCCGACCTTCGGCCTGCTTTCCCAAGTCTCGCCTGACGGCCAGGTCGTCATCAGCACCGTCAAGGACAAGTCGGTCTTTGTCCCCAAACCGGACCTGGCCTTCTCGCAACTGTTCTTCCCCATCAGGGGCATCCTCGTGGTGTACCACCCGAGCACCGGCAAATTCGATTCGTTGCCGGGCGCCGACGACCCGGAGTACGTGCAAAGCAATCCGGTTTGGAGCCCAGACGGCCAGTACATCGTCTTTGCCCGGACGGGGGCCTACCAGTTGCGCAGCCAGGATGCCGAAGACAAACTCCTGCTGAGCCAGGCCGATTGCGACGAGTTTCTTCGGGGGGGCAAACCGTTCCAGTTCGATCTCTACCGCATACCCTACAACGATGGCCGCGGCGGCCAGGCCGAGCCCCTGCCCGGGGCCTCCCGCAACGGCAAGAGCAACTTCTTCCCGAAATACTCCCCGGACGGCCGATGGATTGTCTTTTGCCAGGCCAGCAATTACATGCTCCTCCAGCCCGACAGCGCCCTCTACATCATCCCCTCCGCCGGCGGGAGCCCCGCCGCCTCCGCTGCAACACACCCCGCATGAACTCCTGGCATAGTTGGTCGCCCAACGGCCGCTGGCTCGTCTTCTCCTCCAAGGCCAACTCGCCCTATACTCAATTGTTCCTCACCCACATCGATGAGCAGGGACGAAGCACCCCGCCCGTCCTCCTGGCCCATTTCACCGCCCCCAACCGCGCTGCCAACATCCCTGAATTCGTCAATGCCGAACCCGGCGCCATCGCGGCCATTCAAGAACGGTTTCTGGATGATTCCTCGCGCGCCCGCGCCGCCTACGTGTTGGAAATGAGCGGCGACCTGGAGGGCGCGATCGTCGACTACCAAAAGGCCCTCCAAATCAACCCCCGCAACGCTCACGCCCATCAGCGGCTGGGTTGCCTGCTCTTCAACGTCAAACACCAGTTCAAGGAAGGACTGGGCCACACCACCGAGGCGTTGCGCCTGGACCCGAACGACGGTTGCGCCCATTTTGACCTCGGCATGGCGTTGCGCTACCAGGGCCAACTCGACCCGGCTGTCCAGCACCTGCGCCAGGCGGTGCGGCTCCTGCCGACGGGCTTCGACCGCCGGTACGCCGCCGCCGCTATGCACTGCGCGCTGGGCGATGCGTTGCTCGCCAACGATGACATCACGGGAGCCTCCGGCGCCCTGGCCAAGGCCCTGGAATTCGACCCCAACCACCTGCAGGCCCATTACCTGCTCGCGATTGCCCTGGCGGCCCAAGGCAAGATCGAGGAGTCACTCAGCCATTACTCAATTGTGCAGGCGCAACAGCCCGACCTGGACACTTCCCCCGAACTCCACCTCTTCCTTTCGCGGGGCCACGCCCAAGCCGGGCGCCTGCCACAGGCCCTCGCCTCGGCCCGCAAAGCCCTCCAGCTTGCCCACGCCCTCGGCGACACCGAACAAGTCGAAGCCAGCTCCCGGCTCATCCAGCAATACCAGGGGAAGGCAGACTCAATGATTGTCCCGAGCAGGCGCCGCGCCTCTCCCCTCAGGGTTCACACACCGCCAACTCAGGGGCGGCATGGGCGAAATGGGAGGGGTTGCGGAGGCATCGAGAAAGGTCATCGCTCGTAATGACGCACCTTCTCTACGGCCTCCTCGATCGGCGTGGAAGGCACCGGACTGGTCCAGACCTTAAGCTTTCCGCGCCGGACGACCTTGCCCGCATTCCTGTTGCGGCTTTGACCGATCTGCTGGCCCCCTTTGCGGCGTCGCAAGCGGCTCTGCAATTTCATCGCTTGCTCCAGGAGGGGCAAGTGCGCCAGGTCCTTGGGGCGGCCCACAACGCTCTTGCTTCTGTGAATCCGCTCCAAAGGCAGGACGGCGA
Organism: uncultured bacterium; assembly: GCA_963749495.1. Lineage (GTDB taxonomy): Bacteria > Verrucomicrobiota > Verrucomicrobiia > Limisphaerales > UBA8199 > CAVQND01. The sequence continues at coordinate 494,563 of CAVVMW010000001.1, read as the reverse complement.
CACGGCGTCCCATCCACTCAAGCCTCGTTGCATTTCGATACTCGGTTGGAAAGCGGTTCAACCCGGTGACCGAATAGACAAAGTTGATCGTCACATCACCCGGCAACACCGCGACAGTGTTGGCTACCATTTGCGCGCCGAGTTTCAGGGCCACGTTCATCGCGCGCATGTATTGGCGCGAAGGCAGATCGATCCAGAGATCCACATCGAAGGTTGCGGCCGGCGCGCCTTGCAGCACCGCCGCCGTCATTCCGATGACAACAAACCGTATTTCTTCTGCATCGAGCGCGTTGATAAGCCGACCGAGCGGAGATAGTTCTGGTGCAGCCGCCACCGCTCGTCGGGCGTCGCGGCGAGGCTGCGGGCGAAGAGGTATTTTTCGTCCTGGCTCAGGCCGCGGACGCGGCGGAGCTTTTTGAGCACGCGCGCGACTTTCTTTTCCATGATGGGACATTAGGCTTGTGTCGTCGGTCCGTCGAGCGGCAAAACGGCCTGCCCCGCGCCGGGTTGGTCGAACGCGAAGGCGCCGTAGCCGACGACCTGGTGGCGTGGGCCGCCGGTATCGCCGGAGTTGCGCAGGTCCAGGGTGCGGGCGCGCAGGCCGCGGCGGCGGGCGGCCTGGAGCAGGCCACAAATCGGGCGCTGGCCGCAGGCGTTCTGCTCCGAGATTTTTTCGGGCGCCAGGGCCTCGATGGCCCGGGCCGTCTCGCTATCGAGTTGCCGGGCGATGTCCGGGGCGCAGTAGTGGCTGAGGTCGGAGCTGACGACGATGCAGGTCTCCGGCCCGCCCCAAAGCAAGTCCAGGACCTGGCTGATGTCTTGGGCGTCCGCCTCCGAGACGGCCAGCGGGACCAGGACAAAGCCGGCCAGGACGCTCTGGAGGAAGGGCAATTGGACTTCCAGGGAGTGCTCGAGGGCGTGGGCTTTGTCGTACACGCGGATTTGGGGCAGGGCGGCCAGTTGCCCAAGGGCCTGGACATCCACCGGCACTGTGCCCAGGGGCGTCGCGAAGGCCGTGACCGAGGGCAGCGCCAGGCCCTCAAAGCCAACCCGGTGAGCCGGCCCCAGCAGGATGACACGCTGGAGGGTGTCGCGGGCCGGGGCCAGCAGGGCGTAGGCCGAGGCGGCTACCGGACCGGAGAAGAGGTAGCCGGCATGAGGCACGATGAGCGCCTTGGGCGCCGGTCCGGCACAGGCCGGCACAGCGTCCAGCAAGGACCTGACCAGGCGCCGCAATTCCTCCGGGTCGGCCGGATAGAACTGCCCGGCCACCGCAGGGGGCCGGACGCCGGTGAGTTGGAGGTCATTCATGGGGCGCCTCCAGAGTTTGGAAAACGCAAAGGAGGATCTTCAACTGGATGGGTGCAGGGCTGGCGCGAAGCGTTTTGGACTGCGCCAGTCCTCTGGCGCTTTCGTGCGTGCTGGGGTCGGAAAAGCGGCAGAGGACTGCCGCAGTCCAAAACCGTGCGGGTTCTGGGTGGGTTCATGGTTAGATGGCCACGCCCCGGGGGTGGCGGCCCCAAAGCTGGGCCAGGCCGTGGCCGGTTTGGACGTCCTCGGCGTGGTCGGGCCAGAGGCCCGGAATGGGCGTCCTGCACTGCGGACATTCCCCGGCCGGGGTGAGGTGGTACTCGCTGACCAGGTAGCCGAGGCGGGCTATCAGGAGCCGGCGGCACTTCGGACACCAGGTATTTTCCCAGCCGCCCACGCGCCCCGGCGCGTTGCCCGCATAGACGAAGCGCAGGCCCTCTTGGGCGCCGATCTCGGCCGCGCGCACCAGTTGCGCCGCGGCCGTGTCGGGCGGTGCGGTCATTTTGTAGTCCTGGTGGAAGGCGGTGACGTGCCAGGGGATGTCGGGGCTGACCGACGCGATGAACCGGGCCATCTGGCGCACCTCGTCCTGGCTGTCATTGAATCCGGGCACCAGGAGGGTCACGATCTCCAGCCAGAGCCCGCGCTCATGGACCATCCGGATGCCGTTGGTGACATGCTCGAGCGTGCCGCCCAGGGAACGGTAGCGTTTGTCGTCGAAGCTCTTGAGATCGACCTTGTAGGCCACGATCCAGGGACGCAGAAAATCGAGGACCTCGGCGGTGGCATTGCCGTTGGAGACGAAGGCGCAGGCCAGGCCGGCCGCTTTGGCCTGCTGGAAAACGGCCACCGCCCATTCCGCGGTGATGAGCGGTTCGTTGTAGCTGGAGACGACCAGGCGCGCGCCCGAGCGCCGGCCGCTGCGGACCAGTTGCTCAGGCGTTACGCTCTGGAGCGGCGTGGCCGAGGCGGGGTCGCGCAGGGCCTGGCTGGTGACCCAATTCTGGCAATAGGAACAATGGAAATCGCAACCCAGCATCCCGAAGGTGAGGGCGTCGCTGCCGGGATAGACATGGTAGAAGGGCTTCTTCTCGACCGGGTCGCACTGGACCCCGGCGACATAGCCGAAGGGGACGCGCAACTGACCGGCGTCGTTGAAGCGGACCTTGCAGATGCCGCGCCGGCCCGGGGCGATCAGGCAGCGATGGCCGCAGGCCAGGCAACGCACGCCCCGGCCCTCGGCGCGCCACAAAGCACCGGGGGCGGTGTGGCGGTCCAGGGCCTCCGCCAGGGCCTGGCCGACGGCGCCCGCCACGGGCGGAGAATTCGGAGGCTGGCTCCAATCCATGATCGCTACTTTGACCCCGCGGGATGGGGATGTCAAAAGATTACAGCAGGGTTGCCCAACGTGGGCCGTTGACAAAGTTGTAGCGCAGGTTTCCAAACCTGCTGTATCGCCGATTTCCAATCGGCGGGGCGGCGGCATGTCGAGCGCCCCAGGTTTGCGGTCGGCCTGCGGGTTTGGAAACCCGCGATACAGCAGGTTTGGAAACCTGCGCTACGCTGGCGCCCCTGGCGCACCGGCGCGCCGAGGGATTTTGTCAATGGCCCTGGTTGCCCAAAGCTGAACTGCCCCCTTTGGCTTGCGCGCGGTCTGCTTCCAACCTAGATTCGCCTCATGTTCGACACGATCAAAGCGGAGTTGGCCACGGTGAGGGACAAGCTGGCGCACGTGCGGAGGTTTCTTTGACGTGCCCGGGGCGCAGAAACGCCTGGCCGAAATCAGCGGCCTGATGGCGGCGGAGGGTTTCTGGAACAACCGGGAGCAGGCGCAAAAGCTGATCGAGGAGTCCAACGGCCTGCGCGAGCGGGTCGAGCCCCTGCTCCAGGCCGAAAAGCAACTGGAAGACTTCCACGTGATGGCCGAGTTGGGCGAGGCCGAGCCGGAGGCCGCCCAGGGCAAGGTCCAGGCGGAACTGGAGCGGGACCTCGGTTCGTTCTTCAAGGAACTGGGGTCTCTGGAGTTGAGGGTCTTCCTGGGCGGGCCCCACGACAAGAGCAACTGCATCCTGAGCATCAACGCCGGGGCGGGCGGGACCGAATCGTGCGACTGGGCGAACATGCTCATGCGCATGTACCAGCGGTGGGCGGAGTCGCGCGGCTGGCAGATCGAGCTCACGGACGTGCTGCCAGGCGAAACCGCCGGCATCAAAAGCGCGACCCTGGTGGTCACGGGGGAGTATGCCTACGGCTACAGCAAGGCCGAGCGCGGTGTGCACCGCCTGGTGCGGCTCTCGCCTTTCGACGCCAACAAACGGCGGCACACCAGCTTCGCCAGCGTGGACGTGATTGCCGAAATCGAGGAGACCTCCTCGGAGGTGGTCATCCCGCCCGCCGAACTGAAGGTCGACACCTACCGTTCCGGCGGCAAAGGCGGGCAAAACGTCAACAAGGTCGAGACCGCCGTGCGCATCACTCACCTGCCCACTGGCATCGTGGCCGCCTCGCAAAACCAGCGCTCCCAGCACCAGAACCGCGCCACCGCCATGAAGATGCTGCTCTCGAAGATCTACGCCCAGCGGCAGGACGCCCAGAAGGCCGAGATGGAACGGTTTTACGGCGAGAAGGGCAGCATTTCCTGGGGCCACCAGATCCGCAGCTACGTCCTCCAGCCCTACCGCATGGTCAAAGACCTGCGCACCGGCGTCCAAACCAGCAACGTCCAGGCCGTGATGGACGGTGACCTGGACGCATTCGTCAAGGCCTGGCTCCGCGCCGGCTGCCCTTCCAAACGCGTGCAGGGCGTCAGGGACGAGGAGGAGTGACGACGAGTGCGGAATGCGGAGTGCGGAATGCGGAATGGAGCCGGGCGACGCCTCGGGCGAGTGGGGACGCGGATCGAGCGCGGAATGCCGCGTGCCGAGGGCGGAGGGCGGAGGGCGGAATGACGAATGACGAATGACGAATGCGGACCAGTCTGACCGGTCCGACTCGTCAGACCGGTCCGACGGGCAGAATGACCAATGACCAATGACCATCCTCGACACCATCGTTGACGAGAAGCGGCGGGAGGTGGCGGCTTTGCCGCAACGCGCCGTTTCGGTCTCGATGCTGCGCGGCGCGCTGGAGGCGCGGGGTGGACGCCGTGACTTTTTGGGCGCGCTGGTTGCGGGCACTGGCGGCGGGCTTTCGGTGAATTCGAGGCCGCCATCCTCCCTAGGGGAGCGGGAGACTTGCCCCGCCGTGGCCCTGATTGCCGAGGTCAAGAGGGCCTCCCCCTCGGCCGGGTTGATACGGCCCGATTTCGACCCGGTGCGCATCGCCTGCCAGTACGAGGCGGCGGGCGCAAGCTGCCTGTCGGTGCTGACGGATCGGAAGTTTTTCCAGGGGTCGCTGGAGTGCCTGGAGCAAATCCGGGCTGCAGTGAAGCTGCCGTTGCTGCGCAAGGATTTCATCCTCGACGAGCGGCAGATCCTCGAGGCGGTCGAATGGGGAGCGGATGCCATCCTGCTCATCGTGGCGATTTTGGGGGACGCCCAACTGCGGCATTTGCACGGCCTGGCCTCGGGCGCGGGCCTGGACGCGCTGGTCGAGGTCCATGACGAGCCGGAACTGGCCCGCGCCCTGGACGCCGGCGCCCGGCTCATCGGCGCGAACAACCGGAACCTCAAGACGTTCGAAGTGGACCTGGCCACGACCGAGCGGCTGGCGGCCAGGTTGTTCGGCCCACGAGCCGCGACGGCCCCGGCCCCGCGCCTCCCGCGCCTCCTGGTTGCCGAGAGCGGCATCCACACGCGCGGCGACGTCCAGCGCCTGGCCCGGTGCGGGGCGCGCGCCATCCTCGTGGGCGAATCGCTCATGCGCCAGGCCGACCCCGCCGCCAAGGTCCGGGAGCTGCTCGGACGGTGAAACTGATAGACTGATACTGAAAGAACTCATAGGAATTTGGTTTTTTGCCGCGCGCCCGGTTATTGACGCTGCGCGGGTGAATAACGGCCGGGCTGCCTCGGGAGTTTTGTCCCGGAGGGACACCTGACAATAGCCCGGCGTTTCAACGCCGGGCAGGCCGCAAAAGGGACCCTCGTCCCGAAGGGACGCCCGAGAGGGCTCGTTGCTTTCGGCCGTCCCTTCGGGACGGACCTGCTCCTTGGGTCCGTTCACCCGGCGTTGAAACGCCGGGCTATTGTCGGAGGCCCCTTCGGGGCAAGAAGGCGCCGTGGGCTGACCGACAGTTTGAATCGCAACACAGCGGCCATGAAGGCTTGCCATCCTCTGGCCAGAAGCCTAAGTTGCAGACATGAGCGACAAAGAAGCTGCCCTTGAGGCCATCCGAAAGCTTCCAGAGACAGCTACCCTGGAGGAAATCAGCCAAGATGTTGCCATTGTGGCAGCGTTGCGGCGCGCCAAGGCTGCGTCTGAGGCGGGCCAAGTCGTCTCACATGAGGAGGTCGAAGAACGATTGGCTTCATGGACTACAAAATAGTCTGGACTGAGCCGGCGCTCGCTGACCTGAGAGCAATCGTTGAGCGCATCGCCCGCGACAATCCGTCCGCCGCCAGGCGCATCGGGGATGAAATCATCGCTCATGTCGAGTTGCTCGCAACCTTCCCGCACATTGGGCCGCACTATCCGCGAGGCAGTAAGAGCGGTGATCGTGAAATCCTGTGCCGCAACTACCGCATCTTCTACCGGGTTTTCGAGGAGCAACAAACCGTTGAGATTCTAATCATCTGGCATGGGAGCAGGGAGGAGCCGGAAAGGGAGGAGCCGGGGTCAAATCTAAAAGGGAGGAGCCGGGGTCAAATCTATACATTTTGTAACTATTCAGGTCTTACGGGCCTCTGGGAGGGGCTGAGGGGATGAACGGGGTGCCGGCGACGGCCTTTTCCAGCGCGTCAAGGATGTTGCGGCCCTGCTTGCGGCAGGTGGAGATGTAGCTGCGAATGCGCGCGAAGACCCTGGCCCCGTGCAGGGTGCGGAAACAGCCCGAGACCTTTTGGCGGGTCTTCTCCATGCGCAGGTCGCGCTCGGCGCCGTTGTTGGTGAACGGGACTTCCTCAAAGACGGTAAAGGCCAGCACGCTCCACTCGAAGTCCTCCAGGCGATCCAGCAGGTTGGCAGCCTTGCTTTGTGCCCGGTTGCCCTGCTGGCGGGGATGGCGGCGGCGGCCCGCTTGGACAATGGCGCGATACTGGCGGCGCAGGCGCTTGAATTGCCACTCCTCCAACACGCCGTGCTTTTTGCAACGTTCCAGGCAGCCGAGCAGGAAGGCGCTCATCTGCTGGGCCCAGGCTTCGTGCTGTTCTTGCCACAGGAACTTGAGTTCGCGCAGATGGTGCTCGTTGCACAGGGCGTGCAGGCACTGGTCGTAGGTGAAATAGGGTTTCCAATGGTCGTGGATAAGGAAGCCGGTGCAGCGGGGCAGGATGCCGAAGTAATCCATCGCCTCGGTGCCGCGCTTGGGATGGACGCCGTAGAAAGTGAGGTGGGCGTTACTGACGACGTGAAGCCAGTGCAAACTCTTGGCCACGCGCAGGCCGCTCTCATCGCAATGATTGACCGGGGCTTGGGGCAACTGTTGCCCCAGCGTTTGCTCGAAGGGGGCCAGGTGTTCGTAAGCCCGTTGATTGGCCGAGGCGATGGTCGCCTCGCTCAAGGGCTGGCCGTAGAGGTCTTGGCAGATTTGGGTCAACCGCTGATACGGGATGAAGTGCTGGTCGTTGAGATAGACCATCTGGGCCTTGAAGCGTGGGCCGTATTGGGCCGGGGCGATGACGCCCTCGGGGAACGTGGCGGTGACCCGCCGCCCGGAGACGGGGCAGCGTTTGATCTCGGCCCGGTGTTCGGTCACTTCCAGCGGCTTTTCGGGCAACTCGAAGACCTGGCGCTTCTCGTAGTCCAGGACCGGCTCGGAGCGCAAGTCCCGGCCCTGGCAAGCGCCGCAGGGACAGCGTTGGAGCCGATGCATGCGCACGTGATCCGGCTCGCGCACGGGCTGGAGGGTTCGGCCCGGATGCCCGGGCTGGCCGCCGGGCCGGCGGCCGGTTTTTTGGCGCAGGGACTTGGGGGCCGGTTTGGCCAATCCATCCGAGCTGGGCGGTTTGCTGCTATTGGTGCTGTTGAGGGCCAGGCGGGCTTGGAGTTCTTTGACTTGACGGCGTAGCGCATCCCGTTGCCGACACACTTGCCGCAGCCTGGCTGCCAGGCGCAGCGCCCACTCGACGAGCCGGGCTGGGGCCGTGCGGGCCAAGGCCAAGAGTTGCTGGCGGCTCTTCAGGCGCATAGGTGGCGGCGAAACTGCGGGTCCAGCGGATAGACCCACACCGCCTTGGGGCAGACCTGGGGCCGATTGCTCCGGTCGTTGCGGGTGCGGCCGGTGGTCTGGCCCAACGCGATCCAATTGGCGGCGCGATAACAGGCGCCGGTGAAACGGGAGGTGTCACGAAGGTCTCCACCAGATGGAGCGGCCGGGCGTATTTGCGCTGCCAGTCCTGGGCCAGACGGCGCAAGACCAGACTCAGCGCGTGGCTGGCCAAGTTGGGCGTGGCAACCCAGGGCAACACGATGAAACGCGTGTTGTTGGTCAGCGCCTGCAAATGCGCGCGCCGCGCGGCGGGGCTCCAGCCGATAAACTGGTCGCGGGGGGCGCACTGCCAAGCGGCCGAGCCAAAGAGCAGGCAACTGAGCGGTCGCCCGCAGCGATCCAGCACCAGGTACTTCAGATTGAGGCCCACCGTGCCGGTGTAGCCCAGATAATGATAGCGATGCAGCAGCCAGTCGAAGAGCGGCCGTTGGTCCGGCCATTGGCTTAATTCCCGCACCTCCAGTGGCTGCAAAGCCTCCAGCGGCCCGGCGAGGCGTTGGGTGCCATGGGCCACCGGGCGCAGTTGCTGGCGGCGCATGCGATTGCAAGGCACGCAGCGGCGCGGCGGCAAGACCAGCAGGCCCCGCGCTTCCAATTTGACCAACAGCGCGCGGGCGGCCATGTCTTGGAGTCGGCCTTTGGGGTCCCGCCAAGCCCACCGTTGACACAGCGCGCGGGACAGCCTGCGGCGACTCCATTGGGGGTGCTGCCCGAGCAACTGGCGGACTTGGTCCAACTGCTCCGCACCGAGCAAACGGCCCTGCACGGTCAAGGTCATGCCCGGATGATGGCACCAGTGGGGCCTGGAGTCCAGGTACCGGATGAGCAAAAAAGGGAGAAAAAAGCGAATCAAAGCTCGTGCGCCAACGAAGGCGGTGCTTAAATTCCCCTGATTAGACCTGAATAGTTACTACATTTTTACAATGTGTTCTGGATGCGCGTCATCTCCTGGCGCAGCTCGGCGTGCCCGATTTCGCCCCGTGCGGTCACATGACAGCGCCCGCCCGCCCGTTCAATTCGCAAAGCGTGCCATGCCATGGTATTTGGTGTTCCGGGCTCAGATTGTAAGAAAGTATAGATGTGACCCCGATTTCGTTCGCGATTTCGATTGTAAGAAAGTACAGATTGTAAGAAAGTATAGATGTGACCCCGATTTCGATTGTTTCGATTAACCCCGATTTCGATTGTAAGAAAGTATAGATGTGACCCCGATTTCGCGATTTCGATTGTAAGAAAGTATAGATGTGACCCCGATTTCGCCTCCGAAAGCTTCCAGAGACAGCTACCCTGGAGGAAATCAGCCAAGATGTTGCCATTCTGGCAGCGTTGCGGCGCGCCAAGGCTGCGTCTGAGGCGGGCCAAGTCGTCTCACATGAGGAGGTCGAAGAACGATTGGCTTCATGGACTACAAAATAGTCTGGACTGAGCCGGCGCTCGCTGACCTGAGAGCAATCGTTGAGCGCATCGCCCGCGACAATCCGTCCGCCGCCAGGCGCATCGGGGATGAAATCATCGCTCATGTCGAGTTGCTCGCAACCTTCCCGCACATTGGGCCGCACTATCCGCGAGGCAGTAAGAGCGGTGATCGTGAAATCCTGTGCCGCAACTACCGCATCTTCTACCGGGTTTTCGAGGAGCAACAAACCGTTGAGATTCTAATCATCTGGCATGGGAGCAGGGAGGAGCCGGAAAGGGAGGAGCCGGGGTCAAATCTAAAAGGGAGGAGCCGGGGTCAAATCTATAAAAGGGAGGAGCCGGGGTCAAATCTATACATTTTTACAATGTGTTCTGGATGCGCGTCATCTCCTGGCGCAGCTCGGCGTGCCCGATTTCGCCCCGTGCGGTCACATGACAGCGCCCGCCCGCCCGTTCAATTCGCAAAGCGTGCCATGCCATGGTATTTGGTGTTCCGGGCTCAGATTGTAAGAAAGTATAGATGTGACCCCGATTTCGCCGATTTCGATTGTATTTGGTGTTCCGGGCTCAGATTGTAAGAAAGTATAGATGTGACCCCGATTTCGATTGTTGACCCCGATTTCGATTGTATTTGGTGTTCCGGGCTCAGATTGTAAGAAAGTATAGATGTGACCCCGATTTCGCGGCGCTCCGATTTCGCGGCGCACTGTCAGCACCAAGCCCTTGTTGGGCGGCCCCAGCCGAGATCATCGCGGGGCCCGCGCGTGCATCCTCAATCATCGTCACGCCTCGTTGCTCTACTCTATCTCGTCAGTCCGAGAGCCAGGCGCGCTGCCTAGCTCGCATCTTTGTTGCGCGGCCGCCCAATCCGAGCGCAGCAAAGCGTAGATGTAGAAGTCGTGTGGTTGCCCACGACACACCCGATAACTCCTCAGGCAACCCTCACGCACAAACCCACTGCGCTCGAGAAAGCGCTGCGACCGTCTGTTGTCGACCCTGACGAAGGCGTGTACGCGATCGACCTGGTCCTGTCGGTAAGTCCACTGAAGTACCGCGGCCACGGCTTGGCGCATCAGTCCCTTGCCCCAGTGAGCCTGCGCCAAGTCGAACGCCAGCTCCGCCCAGCGGTGTACCTTAGACCACTCGTTGAAACCGCAGGTGCCGACAAGCCGATCATCGTGTTGGAGGGCGATCCCCCATTTGGACAGCTCGCCCGCCGCCCAACGGCTCAGAGACCGCTCGATCATTGCTTCGACCATCGGTACCGATGCAACGGGATAGCTGGTCAATTCTGTAACGACGGGATCTCGCAGGTAGGCGCAGAGCGCGGCAGCGTCGGCCACACGCAGTGGGCGCAGGCGCGCTCCGTCGAGCTCAATCCTCGGCGGATATTGTGGTTTGTCTGCCATGGGTCTCACTACCCCGCTTCGTCATGTCCGCCCAACTGTGATTATACAAAGTGCGTGTAAACCTCCGTGCACGCCTGACTTTTGTAAAGTCTTCTGCGACCTTAGCTTAATGAAGTATGACCTGCTATTTTCTGTCAAGGATTATCGCCGTGGCAAAAACTTGAAGATCCAACTGGCTGAACTGAGCTTTTCTAGCTCCCGGCAATTCTCTGTAAAAATGAATGGTTCCCCCTGGCCGTCAGATGGGAGGCCGGTCTCCCTCTGCAGGATTAAGGAAGCGTTATCCATGCTTGGGCTGAGGGGCCATGGACTGGTAGGAATTTGCTTTTTTGCCGCGCCGTCGGTTTTGACGCTGCGCGGGTGAGGGAGAATTGGTTTTGCGTCTCGCTCATTCTCTTCCCATGCTGCCGGACGAGGACCAGGCTCTCAACCGGCAAAGTTTGCCGCATGCGTGGGGCAGACCTCCGGTCTGCCGGTTGCGGGGGCCTCTGGCCCCGAGCTTCGCAACTGCAAGGGACACGGAGCCGGAGGCTCCATGAACCGGCAGACCAGAGGTCTGCCCCACACCTGAACAGTTACAAATCCAAGCTCCTCAGCCACTGCGCGCGATTCGTTCCAGGTAATCGAACGAATACAGCCCTGTGGTGTGGCCGTCGGCCCAAACGGGCTGGAGAGCATAACTGCCAATGGGATGGAGAGCGGCCAGACGGAAGGCCTCGGGCGGCAGCGGCCGCTCCGGGCCCTTGTAGAGGTTGCCCATGATGTCCACCTCACCCTTGCAGCCGGCGCACGGACAACACCGCCGGAGCTTCTCCAGCAGGATGTAGCTCTCGCTGCCATCGTCCCACTTGATTGCCAGCTCTTCTCCAATCGGTTCTATGTCCACCGGTTGCATCAACTGGAATCTGCCCGCCAGCCAAGGGTTAGTCCATGCGGAAGTTTAAGGCCCGGGTGAAGGCGGGAGTGTCACGAGCAGACCCCTCACCCCGGCCCTCTCCCCTTCCGAAGGGGAGAGGGAGAAGCGTCGGCGGTCTCCGGGAATCCGAGGAGCCTCCGCTTCCTCAGGCCGCTGCCGAGAATTCTCCCTCTCCCCTCCGAGGGGAGAGGGCCGGGGTGAGGGGTCTCCCAGCCGTGTGCCCCACGTCTTCACTCCACCCGCCGGTAATGTCTGTGGGTCAAATCGAGCCCCAGCCATTTTTCGAGTCTGGCCATCCACCGGTGCCGGCGGTCTTCCAGGGTCAGGACCCGGCCGGGCGGGGGCTGATAGAGGCCCTGGGCCGGAGGCAGCCAGGCCCGGACGGCCTGGGGATGGGTGCCGGTGAAGGGCCTGAGTATCTGGGGATCGATGTCGCCGTAATCAATGAAGGCCGGCGTGTTGCTCCAGTATTTGTGGACCGCCAGGACCTTGAGGTCGTATTGCGCCTTGGGCCGGATGTTGCCGTAATGGAAGATGCGCGCCCCGGCGGAGGCCGCGCGCGGATAGCGCCCCCGCCGCTTGTTCTCCATGACGATGAAGAACAGCCCTTTGGGGGCCCAGATGGTGATATTGTTGCGGACGATGCGCGGTGCGGTGCGATACCAACTCGGACACGAGACATAGGTGTTCGGGTTGCCCCAGAAGTGCAGGTAATCGAAAAACAGCGCCTCGACCCGCGGGTTGTCCAGGTGCTTGCGCATGGCCTCCTGGACCTTGGGCAAGTCGTCCTCGTGCATGATTTCGTCCCCTTCCAGGTAAAAGGCCCAGTCGCCGGTGCAGTTGAAGAGGGCTATCGATTTCTGCTGCCCATAGACGAAGCCTTTGAGGTTGAGATCATTGCGAATCCCCTCGTTCCACTGCGTCTTGAGGATGCGAATCCTGGGGTCGCCGATCTGGCGGATCATCTCGCCCGTCCCGTCCTGGCTCGGGCCCAGCGCGATAACGTATTCATCCACGATTGGCAAGATCGAGCGGATCGACTCCACGAAGGGATAGCCGAGTTGGTGTGCGTTTCGCAGGAAGGTGAACCCGCTGACTTTCACGCGGCAAAACTATTAGCGGGTTCCGGGCAAGTCAAGGAGAGGCTTCCCTCATGGCAGAATCATTGTTGGCAAAATCATTGTGAGAAGGGTCTTTCTGCTGATGATTTTGCCAACAATGATTTTGCCTCGGCGCTCCGCTCAGTCCCCGCTGCGGAGCACGCGGTAGGCCTTTTCCCTTGCCTGGGGCGGGAAATCGTGGCCGCAGTCCGGGTGCTCGACCACCAGGTTGGGGTCCGCCCCATACAGGTCATAGACCGCCCTGGCCGCCTGGACGACCTGGTCCACGCTGCGCCATTTGAAGTTGGTGTCGCCCAGGGGCGCGTTGATCCAGACCTGGCGCGGGGCCAAGGCGCCGAGGATCTCATGGAAATCGAAGGGGATGTCGGCCAGGCGGTTGCGGTAGGTCAGCAGCCGCGGCATGTAGCGCTGGCTGGTCCAGCCGCGAATATCCCCGTTCATGTAGTCCAGGTAGGAGTCGAAGCCGCAACTGCAGACCACCACCTGGAGCCGCGGGTCGAATACGGCCGTATAGAGGGCGTTGTGCCCGCCCAGGGAGTGTCCAATGGCGCCAAACCGGCCGGACCGGACGAACGGCAATGAGTCGAGCAGGTCCAGCCCCCGGATGTTGTCCCAGATGGCCTTCATAGTGCCGCTTTGATAGCCCAGGGCGCGGAGGTCCGGCTGATAGTCCGCCAGCAGCGGATAGGCGGGCGCCAGCACGACGAAGCCGCGCTCGGCCAGGTCGCGGGCGTAGGCCCGGTAGTAGGCCCGCATGGGCTCGACCACGACCCGGCGCCCGTAGTCGTTGTCGGTCGGGTGGAGCGCCAGGACCGCCGGATATTTCCGTTGCCCGGCGAGCGCACCCTTGGGTATGAGCAGAAAGGCCGGGACGCGCGAGCCGGGCTCGGCGGCATACGTCAGCGACCGGCGGACGTATCCCCCGCCTTCGCCCTGGGCCTGCACCTCGACCTCGTCTTGAATCCTGGGCTCCAATTCGCAGCGCTTCTCGGGGCCCGGCAGCGGCCCCATGACCTCCTGCATCGCCCGCACTATCTCCGCGCGCCGCTGCTGCCAATCGGCCGGGCTCTTCACCGCCAGGACCTGGCCCGCGGGGCCGTGATAAACCAGCAGGTTCGTGCGCGGCAGGCGGCCGGGCGCTGCAACCGCATCCTCCGCCGCGCGGGCTGGCGCAGCCAAAACCAGGTCCTGCCGGGCGCGGTCCTGGGCGGGCAACAGCAAAAGGGCGGCGACCCCGCCCGCGCACAGCACAGCGGGCAGCGTCCACAATGGCTCTCGGTTCAGGCTCACGTGGGGCGGGCGCAGCTAAATGGTCATGATCACTCAGGCATTGGGCTATTCTCGGCAGCCCCTCCGGGGCAGCATTCCAGCACGCGGGCGGGATTGCCGACGGCAGTGTGGCGCGGGGGCACATCCTGGGTGACCACGGCGCCGGCGCCGATGACCGCGCGGTCGCCGATGGTGACACCTTTGAGGATGATAGCGCGGGCGCCGACGAAGACGCCACGGCCGATCTGGATTGGCCGGGCGTTGGCCTGGTGTTCGTCGGCCCAATCCCACTCCCCGGCCGGGCGATGAAAATCGTGGTCGATGACCATCACGCCGGCCCCCATGATGGTGCCCTCGCCGACCTGGATCGAGGCGCCGGCGCACAGGACTGTGGCGCTGATGCCCACCCTGGGACCGAGGCTGAGCAGCGCCCCGGGGGCCATCGCCCGGAGCGCGGAGGGTTGAAAGCAACCCAGCGGGTTGGCCCGCACCGAACTGGCGATGCGCACGCCCTCGCCCAGCACGATGCGCGCCCCGCGGCTCACGCTGACCAGCGGCCGGCCCAGAAACACGCTGCGGCCCTCGAATTCCACCCCTTTGAGCCGCGCCTCCCATCGCCACAACAGCGACGGCCACAGGCGCACCCGCGCCAGCAGCACGCCCACCAACGTGGCCGGGGTATGGTTGCTCACGCGCCCACCGGTTTGCGCACCCCGGGAGCCAGGCGGAAGCGGTTGAGGATCTGCACCGGCTGGGGCTCGGCCACGCGACGTTCGGCCATGCCCCCGTTCAGGCTGATGCTCAGCCCGACAATCCCCGCGAACATCGCCAGGTCAACGTAGAGGGCGCCAAAGATCGTCATGAAAAACAGCGTCTTGGCAACGAAGAAGGCAAACAGGAAGGTGTTGATCTTCTGGAGGTCGGGGTCGCCGTATTTGTAATTTCGGTACAAGACCCGTGTCGAAGCCGCCATGAACCAGAAAAAGAAGAGCACCCCGAAAATCCCGAAGGGGATGATAACGGACAACGGGCCGTTGTGGTAGTCGCCCACCACTTCGCTGCCTTCGGCGGAGGCCGCAAACCGGGCGTTCATCCTGGCGATGTCCATGTCCTTGGCGTCGAACCCGTAGCCTTTGCCCAGCAAAATATAGCGCGGCACGTCCGGGAGGACCTCCCGCCACATTGTCAGCCGCCATTCATTGGAGAATTGCGCGTCCAGTTTGACGCGTGGGTCAATATCGACGGGCAAGAACGCCACCGTGCGCTGAATCGAGAGCGGGAGGGACCTGGCAAAGCCGGCCAAAAAGCCCCCGGCCAGGACCAGCATCACCATGAGCATCGGCACGGCGCGCGTCTTGTGCAGGCCCTCCAACCAGAAGAGCGCGCCGCCCAGGAGCAGCAACTGGACCATAAGCGAGCGAAACCCGCCCAGCAGGCCGACGAACGCAAAGGCCAGGAGCACCAGCATCCGGGCCGGGGCGCGCGCCGTGAAGATCTCGCGCAGATTATAGCGCGCGAGCATCGCGCAAACGACCGCCAGCCCCAGCATGTTCAGCCCGCCCGAGCGCATGATGATTGTACTGCTCACGTTCACCGGGTTGGACACCAGCGCCGAGAGGTCCTCCACCGGGAAGATGAAGAACAGGAAGTTGAAGGCTGGGCTGATCAGCCCCGCCAGGTTGCCCACGGCCATGCTCGCGTAACCCAGAAAGAAAAGCGCCACATAGAGGCCCGCCCGCTCCCGAGGGATGGCGCGCGCGGTCATTGCGAAGTAGCCCACGACGGCGATCACGAGCAGGAAATAACGCCGGCCGCCCTGCATCTCGCCGCCCAAGGCGCGGAGGCCGAAGCTGCCGGTGAGCCGCGCCGTCGCCACAACCACCACCGCCAGGAAAATCAACGGCCAGCCCACCGAGGCCACCGACAGAAACCGCCGTTCCCGGCTCAGGGCATACTGGAGGATCGAGATGCCCAGGCTCAAGGCGGCCATCCCGATCCACACCTGCGGGCGGCCCGGCAGGAAGAAGAGGACTGCGCTCATGTTCCACGAGGCGATGAGCCAAACATGGTGCCAGCGCAGGAACAGCGGGATCATCAGGATGAACAGGACGCTCGAAACCATCATGAACGTCGTCAAGTCCAGCGGTGTGGCCAGCAGGTATCCCAGGAACACGGCCAGGGGCAGGCACACCCCATACACGAGCAACGAGTGCAGCAATGTCGAGGAACTGATCATGGCATTGTCATTTCGCGCCCAGATTAGCACAAAACGCGCCCCTCAACGCAACCCATTTATTGCTTTTTTCATTGCCGATCGTTCCCCGCTTCTATAAAGCACCATCGTGCATCGCAACGCTGCAGTTTTACTGCGCAATCCGCAGGCTGCCCTACGAGCCGTGGCGACCAACCATGCTCCCTCTGCCCATCGGATGGGGAGAAGGCCGGGGTGGGGGGTCCGCGCATTATAGCCCATCCCACGGCTTCCTCTTTATGTCGCGTCTCCTGGGACATCACACCCTCCGCTCGGCATCCCAACGGTTCCTCAAGCTCCTGCGGCAAGGAGGGCCAGCCGCGACGCTCTCCACGCTGCTGGCATCGTTGGACGAGAAATACGTGAAGGGCTTTGACAGGCGCTACCGGATTCGGACCAGCGGGATCATCTACCTGCCCACCACCTCCTTTGACCCCGCCAGGCTGGCCGACGCCACGCAGTACGGCCCCATCAACGGCTGGGGTTTCCGCAAGTTCCTCAGAAAATCCGGATTCCCCCGCAACCTGCACTTTGTCGATGTCGGCTGCGGCCTGGGCCGGGCCTGCATCCTGGCGGCCGAATATGGATTCGAGAAGGTCACCGGCGTGGACCTGGCCGCCGAACTGTGCGAGGGCGCCCGCCAGAACATCGCGCGCTGCCGCCTGCCCTCGCGAAGGAAGCTCGCCCCCATTGACATCGTCCAGATGGACGGCCTGCTCTACTGCGGACAGACCGAGGCCGATCTGCTCCTGATGTTCCGGCCCTTCTCCCGGAAGTTGACACGCCAGGTCCTGGATGCCCTGGCGGGGCGCGCCCGCAGCCTGAACAAAACGATGACCGTCATCTTTACCGAGAGGATGCTCGTGCGCGACAGCTATGCGCCGGTTTTTGCCGAGACCGGGTCCTACCGGGCACTCAGGCAGGCCGCCCACTGGGGGCAGGCCTTTTACCTGTTCCAATGCGGAGCGTGAGAGATGGCCCGCTTCGAACACATCAGATTCGACCCTGTCGCCTGGGCACAGGCCCTGGGCGCCTTCCCGGATCGAATCCCGCACCAGTGCCCGGCTTACCTCGCCTTCCTGGCCGAGACCCAGCGCGGGCAACCCGTGGTGGCTGCGCTCAAGGCCGGGAACGAGGTGCTCGGATACTTCAGCGGCCTGCTCATCCGCAAGTTCGGCTTCAAAATACTGGGCAGCCCGTTTCGCGGTTGGTCCACGCCCTACATGGGGTTCAACCTGCGCCCGGACGTGCCGCGGCGCACCGCCATCGAGGCGCTCTCCCATTTGGCCTTCAAGGACCTGGGGTGCATCCACCTGGAGGTGACCGATTCCCACGTCTCGATGGACGACATCCAGGGCCTGGGCTTCGAGCATGAGGTCCACGCCACCATCGTCAACGACCTGACCCTGACTGAGGAGGCACTGCTCAACAATATGAACAGCTACCGCCGCCGGGACATCCGGCGCGCGCAAAAGCACGGCGTCGTCGTCGAGGAGGCCCACGACGAGGCCTTTGCCGATGAGTTCGCCGCTCAGTTCAAGGAGGTCTTTGCCAAGCAGGGCATGGTCCCCCACTTCGGCGCTGAGCGCGTGCGCGCCTTGATCCGGCACCTGGCCCCCACGGGCGGGTTGCTGCTGCTGCGCGCCCGCGCCCCTGGCGGGCAGTGCGCCGCCACCGGCGTGTTTATCGGCCTGGAGCCGGCCGCCTTCTATTGGGCGGGCGCCAGTTGGCAGCAGTTCCAAAACCTCCATCCCAACGAATTGCTCCAATGGCACTCGATGCGCTACTGGAAGGCCCGAGGCATGAAGACCTATAACCTGGCCGGCACGATGGACTTCAAGCGCCGGTTCGGAGGCCAGGAGGTCTCGACGCTGATGATCTTCAAGTCCAGATATGCCCTGCTCGCCCGCCTGCGCTCGGCGGCCATGCCCCTGGGCCGGGCCGCCTTGCGCCTGGGATGGAAACTGAAGGGGGCGGCCAAGGATGAGGCAGAACCATGAAAACGGCTCGGCCAAAGTCCTCGCGTTGGAAACGATTGGCGCAGAACCTGGGGCTCTCCCTGGCGGTGTTCCTGCTCTGTGCGGCGGCGTTCGAGGCGCTCTTGCGCCTCAGGGGATACGGCAACGTGGAGATTTACGAGCCGGACCCGGCCTTGTACTGGAGGCTCAAGCCGAACCAGAACTGCTATACGAAAATCGATCACAAGCCGGTCCGCATCAACTCCCGCGGGACGCGGGGGGCGGAGTTCCAGGTGCCCAAGCCGCCCGGCACGCTTCGGATTCTATCGCTGGGAGATTCCCGGACCTTCGGCTGGGGCCTGACGGAGGCGGAGACCTATTCGCAACGGCTCCAGCAACTGCTGCAGCAACAACCGGGCGGCTCCAACCGCGTCGAGGTCATCAACGCCGGCGTCAACGCCTGGTCCTATTCCCAAATGCGAGTCTTCTTGCGCGAAACCGGACTGCGCTGGGGCCCGGACATCCTGGTGGTGGGCGGAGCCAATTTGTGGACGCAGTTCACCGAGCGGAACAGCCCGGCCTTTGTGAAGCAGTTCATGAGACGGGTGCGGCTCAAGAACCTTCTCCGGCGCTTCGCCATCTATCACTACGTTGTCGAGGTCAAGCTCAAGGCCTACTACGAACGGTATCGGCTCAAGTTCATCCCCGTGGATCCGCGCACCGATACTGTTGCCAAGGCCCAGCAGCAGGACCAGCCCGAGAGGCTTTTCCGGTCGGACGTGCAGGCCCTTTGCGAACTGGCCCGCAGCAACCACGTCAAGCCGGTCCTGCTGTATCTGCCGATCCTCGACGACCTGGCGGGCACCAATGCCCCCCCGATTCTGGAGGTGCAGCGCCAGGTCAGCCGGCAACTGGGCGTTCCGCTAGTCGAGGTGAACCCGCCGGCATCCCCCAACCCCAGGGCGCTTTACCTGGACGCCGATCCGGTCCATTTCAACGCCCAAGGCAACGAGCTGATTGCCCATAAGCTCTTTGAGACGGTGCGCGGAATGGAGGAAGGGGGTGGCCAGTAACTTGGCGGCCCGAAGGGGCCGCTAGAACCTAGCCCAGGGCTGAGGCCGTCAGGCCGATGCCCTGGGTTTGCCCACGGAAACAGGCCGGGCGCCCTGAAGGAATCCCCCAAACGAATTCGCGCTTTGCGCCCCTGAACCTCGACGTTGCGTCCCCGTCCCGCGTAGCGTTTTGGACTGCGGCAGTCCTCTGCCGCTTTTGTGTCCCCTCGCTGGCGACGCGAAGGCGGCAGAGGACTGCGGCAGTCCAAAACCTTCGGACTTGGTGTCGGTTCATGAGGAGCCCCCTTTCTTGGGCTGGGTTCTGCCGGCCCTTTGGGCCGGAGATTGGGGCTTGCCTGAGGGCCTGGAAAAACTTGAAACCTCACCGCGGCGGATCGCGGGACGGCACGGCCACCGGGGCGGGAGGGGCTGGCCTGGCCGGGGCGGCCAGGCGGTCCCAGAGCCTCTTGCCCAGCCGGCTGCCCTCCCGCTCGAGCAACCGGTAGGAGAGGCAGGACACCAGGGCGATCGCCGCCGCGCTGGCCAGGCCCGCCGCCCACGGCGGGGCCAGGCGCCCGAACCACCTGGGGAGCATCTCCAACAACGGCTGGTGCCACAGATAGAGCGAGTAACTGACCAGCCCCACAAACGCAAGGCTGGTCAAGACCGGGTTATTGCGCCAGCGCAGCCGCACCATCGAATCCAGGACCACTGCGGAAGCAGCCGCAGCCAGGCAGAAACTGAAGATCATCAGCGGCTTGAAGAGCGTGCTCACGACAAAGCCCGGGGCCAGGGCCGCCAGCCAAAGCGCGTGGTTGCGAAAGGCCCGCTGCTGTTGGGCGGCGCGCTCGGCCACGTAAGCGCCCAGCGTCCAATCGAACCAGCTCATGAACGGCCAACTAAAGGCGGTGTTGATGACGTGCCCGGGCAGGCCCCAAAGGGCCACCGCGAGCGCGCGCGCCGCCAGGCCGACGGCGAACGTGACCGCCAGGCAGCCGCCCATGCCCCAACGGCGGCGCATCAGCAGCAACAGCGGATACAGCAGGTAAAGCTGCACCTCGGTGGCGATGCTCCAAAACGAGGGATTGAACCCGAACAGGGACGCGCCATGGAGATTGTGCACCAGCAGGGCGTGCGCCAACAACTGCTTGACTGCCCCGGGAGCGGTCAGGTCCAGCCCTTCCAGGCAGGCAAGACTGGCCAACGCCACCAGGTAGGCGGGATAGATCCGCCAGAAGCGGTGCCAGAAAAATTGGGCGCTCGTAAAGCGCGGCGAGCGCAAAAAGGAGGTATGGATGCAGAAGCCGCTCAGCGCAAAAAACAGGGCCACTCCCGCCCACCCGAAAGAAATCGGGTAGCAGAACATGAAGGCCTGGCTCGGCGGGTGGTGAAAGTCCCGCCAATACCCGTTCCACGGGAGGTAGAACCCATAGAGACGCCCGAAGGAATGGTAGAGCACCACCAACAGGATGGCGACGCCGCGCAGGATGTCGGCCCCAAAAAAATACTTTTCGCTGTGCAACGCGGTGCGCATGGATGACCCGGCGGTCGCCTGAGACAGCGCCCAGTCTATCCTACCTCCGCGGGCGAAGGCAACCCGCTTTAGAATGGATTATTGGTGGATTAGTGGATTAGTGGATTGATGGGGCCGGAAGGGGGCGATCGCACGGAGTGGCAGCGTTTGTCGTGTTGCCCGTTCTCGTCAAAGCTCTGCCACTAATCCACTAATCCACCAATCCAACGCGCCCCGTCCCCTCGGCGCTGCTACCGTCCCTGCTGCTCGGCCGGGACGGCCGCCCGCACGGCGGGCTGGGCGCGCTGGCGCGAGGCCTCGAGTCGGCGCCGCCCCCACCGGATGATCGGCGCGGAAAAGAAATGGTACATGGCGCTGGCCGCCAGCAACGAGGCAACCATCGGGGCGAACACAATCAGGCAGTAACGGGCCAGCGACCCGCCGGCGCTGCCCATATAGAGGCGGTATTCCCAGAGCGCCGGCTGGTGCAGCAGGAACCACTCGTAACTGATGAGCCCGATATAGCGCAAAGCGGGCATGGAAAGAACCCGGTTGCCGGCGCAACCCGGATCGAACATGAAGAAGAGCGATCAGGAACGTGGAGACCCCGCTCAGAAAGAGCATCCACTCGTTCTGCACCCGGCCCAGGCCCAGGTTGCCGGCCCGGTGCGCCAGGACCATGTACAGCAACAACGTGCCCGGCAACAGCGCGGCCCCGATGTAACCCAGCCGCGCCCAGCGCCTCCAGCGGGCGAGGTCCTGCCGGTTGGCGGCATAAATGGCGGCGAAGAGGACGCCCCAGGAAAAATTGGTCAGGGCGTTGGGAAATCGCCCGGCCAGATAGAGCATGTAGTGACCGGGTTGTCCTGGCGCCGGCCAGCTCAAGGCGCGCGTCACCGGCGGAACGGAAAACAACAGCAGGGCAAAGGCCCCGGCGCAAAACCACATCCCGCGTCCGCGCGTCAGCCAGAAGGCCAGGGGCAGCAGGACGTAAAAGCCGATCTCGGCCCACAGGCTCCAGAAGGACCAGTTGAAGGGGTGCGCCACGTAAAACAAGTGCGGGATGCCCACCGCCCATTTGGCGCCCGTCGTCACGTAGTCCATGTCCCTGTATCGCCAGAAATAGCCCGCGCACAGCAACACGATGGTCAGGTAGAATGGCGGGACGATCTTCAGCAGGCGGCGCGTGACGTAGCCCGGCACATACCACGCCGCCGTGTCCCCGGCCCGGGCCCGGCAGAACGGGTAGGCAATCAGGAAACCCGACAAGACGAAAAACACCTGCACGCCCAGGTGGCCGCCCGACGCCAGATAGGCCAGCCAGTTCATCCAGCCCGCTCCCTGCGGATTGGCAAACACCCCGTGGCAAAATACCACCATCAAAATCGCCAGCCCGCGCAGGCCATCGAGCAAATCCCAGTGCTGCCCCGAACTGGGGGCCACCACGAACCGGTTGATGAGGTTGCCAAGAAACTTCTTCATGCCTCGATCCAGACCCCCTCGAACCGCTGCCGGCCCAATCAGGCTCCCCGCAGGCCCAGCCCGCCGCCAATTCGATTACTGCGCTTCTCGACACGAGAGCACAGGCTAGTGTGGTGTCCCCGAAATAGCTATACATTTGTTGCGCCGCATTTGGGTTCTGGCTGGAAGGCTGAAGGCTAAAGGCTAAAGGCTGAAGCGCGGGAACGCGGTCCTCTGGGTCGTCAGCACCTGTTGGCTGCCTCATGCACCTTTGGCCTCTGCACTTTAGCCTTTAGCCTTTAGCCTTTAGCCTTGATTCAGGACCCCCCGCCATCCGCCTCGGCGCGGAGTTCCTCCGGGCGCCACATTTCCCACGTCTTGATCTGCTCGGCGAAGCGATCGCTGCGGACCGCTGCCCCCTCGGCCGTCAGGTGCAGGGCGGTGTCCGCGTAATGCTCGCGGACCGTGTAGGCGCCCAGCATCGGGTCCTTCAACACCGGCAGATAGCGGGAGACTTGGAGAAGGAAACCCGCGTTTTGGCGCCGGAAGGCCCGGGCGTCCTCCGGGCGGCTGTAATACCAGGGCAAGGCATAGGCGAGCCGGACGCCGCGCTGTGCGCAGGTGTCGCGGAGGCGGACCAGCCAGGGGCCGGCCTCGGGGCAGAGACGCAGCGTGGCCGGAACCAGTTCCGGGAGGGGCAGGCGCGCGGCAACCTCCTGCCAGCCGTCGGGGTGCAGGTCCGAGCAAGGATAGCGGAAGAGGGCCTGCCGGAGGGCGAGCTTTCCCAGCAACGTGAAGCAATGGTAGGCCCCGGGACGCAGGTCGAGCAGCGCCCGGGGCCAGTTGACATGCTCCGGTTCGCGCAGGAGCGCGGGCTGGCCGATGGCCAGGGCGAATTGGGCGCCGGCGGCCTCGATTTCAATCGGCTTGATGAGCAGCCCCGGTTCCAAGGCCAGGACCAGGGTGTCCCCAGGCCGCGCGAAGCCCAGGGCGTAGCGGGTCAACACTTCGGCCCCGATGCTGGCACCCATGCCGAGGTTGAGCACCGGGAGGTTGTGCCGGTCCAGGAGGCGCTGGCCGTTGATGGAGGTCCGGCAACTGGAGCCGCCACAGACGATGATTTTGGAGCGGCGCTCGGTCTCGAGTTTGGCGGCCCAGGCGCACTTCACGGCGTGGGCGTGGCGGTCGTAAGCCACCTCGGGGTTGAGCCGCAGTGTGTAGAGGGCCGCGAGGACCCAGGCGCCGGCCGCCACGGCCAGGAGTCTCAGGGCGAGCCAGGGAATCGCGGCGTTGGCCCTCGACAACCTTGTGTGGTTAAAATGCGAAGTAGATGAAGCCATTGGTCTTTTCAGAGGCAAGGAACACCATTAAGGCGACCAGGGCGGCCAGGACGGCCGGGCGTCGCAAGTAATAGTAGGGGTCATTGCGCCGGCTCACGGAGAGCCATTCCAACACCAGCGTTGCCGCGACCGCGATGAGAAGGCCGCCCAGGACCACCCGGTGGCCGTATCCGAGGTATGCCGAGGCCTCGCGCCAGGCGGCAGGGCCGTAGGCGGAGGGTGTCAACAGCAGTTTCAGTTTCGCCAAAAGCGTCCTGGTATTGGTCTCATAAAAGCAAAGCCAGGCGAAAAAGCTGCAGAGCATCGTCAAACCCCAGCCCAGCGCGCGCGGGACGCTTAGGCCCCGGCAAAGACGATTGACAATCAGGAACCCGCCGTGCAGGGCGCCCCACAGGACAAAGTTCCACCCCGCGCCGTGCCAAATCCCGGACACGATGAACACCACGGCGACGTTCAGCGCCCAGAACCGCACGCGGCCCCCGCCCAGCGGCACATAGAGATAATCACGGAACCATTGGCTCAAGGTAATGTGCCAGCGCCTCCAGAATTCAACGATGCTGTTCGAGCAATACGGGCTCAGGAAGTTGAGGGTCAGCTTGATCCCCAGGCAACGCCCCAGGCCGACCGCCACCAGGCTGTAACCGGCAAAGTCGTAATAAATGCGCAGCCCAAAAAGGAGGTTGGCCAGCCAGACCAGCAACGGATTGGCAGCCGGACCGCGGTCGAAATAGAACGCCAGGTTGTCGGCCAGGACGCACTTGAAGAAGAGCCCCAGGGCAATCCACCCGGCGCCTTCGTTGATCTGCCCCGGCCGCCAGCGCCAGCGAAACGATTCCATCTGCGGCAGCAGGTCGCGCCGGCGCTTGATCGGGCCTGCGACTATCTGCGGAAAGAACCCCGCGAAATTCATGTAGTCCAGGAACCGGGGCAGCGGCGAGTTGAACGCCAGGGTGTCCAGGACGAATGCCACCTTCTGAAAGCTGTAGAACGAAATCCCCACCGGTATCGCCACGCCGGCCAGGAACCCGGCGTGCAGGCCCAGGACTGTGTTGCCGACGAAGTCGGCGTACTTGGTGCAGAACAGCGGCAGCAGTTGCAGCGGAATCAACACCAGCAAGTACCTCCGGGCCTGCCGCCGGTGGTGCTTCAAAATCCCCGCCAGGCCGACATAGGTCCCCACGGCCACCACCAGGAAGATGGCGAAGGTCACCCAACTGACGCACAGCAGGAGCGACAACCCCAGCCCGACCAGGCCCAGCTTGTCGAAGAACACCGCTTGAGCCGGAAAAAACCGCGCGACCAGGAAATGGATGCCGGCGATCAGACCCAAGCCGACCGCCAGGTATTCCCAAAATCGCAGCTCGGCAAAATTCATTGAGCAGCTTCAAGCTCACGGTTTGCGGCCGTAAAACACGACGTCGCCGGCCAGATACTTGAGCAGCGGAGCGTGGCGCAACGGAGGCGTCAGCGCCTGCAGGAGGCGCCCCAATGGGAGCGGCGCCCGGTGGTGGGAATAGGTCGCCGCCCAGAATGTCACGTCCCGGAATCCACACTGCCTCATGGCCGCCGTCAACCGGCCGGGATGGAAGCGTGACTCGTCCTCGACGCAGCCGGTGATGTTCCCGAAGACCTTCTTGCCGCACCAGGCGGCCAGGGCGAAGGGGTGCAGGATGCTCGGCTCCAGGGCGAACAGGTGCCCGCCCGGCCGCAGCACCCGCCGCGATTCCAGCAGGAATTCCGTGAAACCGAATTTGAGGAAGTGGTGGAAAAAGGCCGAGATGACCACTAAATCGAACCGGCCCTCTTCGAACATGTCCATGTGCCGCATATCGCCGAGGTGTTTTTCGATCGAGCGGTCGGTGACGGCCTCCAGCGCCTTTGGAGCGATGTCGATTCCGGCGAGGTGCTTCAAGAAGGGCCGCAGGTAAGGCAGGTCGGTGCCGACACCCAGGGGCGCGATAAGTGCCCTGGGCTCTTTTGAGGCCGCTCCGCTCCGTCACCTCTCGAATCTGCCCGGCGAACTGCATCCGGACAAAGCGCGAACTCATCGCCGCGCGCTTCGGAGAGTTGAACGGCCAGCAATTCAGAATGTGAGCCGGTCTGAACCCTCGATGCTCATGCCATTCCTGCTCCCGGCGGAGTTTCTCTTCATATTCGCTCATGGCGGCACAGCGTAACAGCCGGACGCCGGGAGCGTCAATTCCTTGCCATTGGCCAGAGCGGCGTGCCGGGGTAAGCTCTGGCGCGGGCATGAATGCCTTGATGGTCTGGCAGAAAAATGAGATGGCAGAAAAACGGCTCTTTTCCATTTTTCTGCCATCTCATTTTTCTGCCGGATTAGGCGCGGCTGCCCTCGGGGTTTTATGCTTTCGAGGGCGGGCCGATCTGGTATGCTCGGGCCGGTTTCCACAGCGGAACCCATTATGGGCCGAATCAGGAAAGAGCTTGTCATGGCCGCCGGCCGCCTGTGGCGGCGCTACGCGCCGTCGCTGGCCCGGCTGCCTGAAGCCAGCGCAGAGGATCTGCGGATCGTGCGTGAGGTCTTGCCGTTCACGATGACCTCTCCGGAACGGATCTACGGGTTGGTGACCGCGGTCCGCTACCTGGCCGCCCACGGGATTCCGGGGGCCATGGTGGAATGCGGCGTTTGGAAAGGGGGCAGCATGATGGCCGTCGCCAAGACCTTGCTGGCGCTCGATAGCCGCCAGCGCGACCTCTACCTGTTCGATACTTACGGGGGCATGAGTGCCCCCTCCGCCAAAGACGGCTCCTGTTTCGATGCCGAGCCGCCGCAGGCCTATTTCGCCCGGAACCGGAACGCGGACGGCACCTGCAAATGGTGCTTCTCGTCCCTGGAGGAGACGCGGCGCAACTTGGTAAGCGTGGCCTATCCGCCGGAGAAGATTCACTTTGTGAAGGGACGCGTGGAGGAGACCCTCCCGGCGCACGCCCCGGAGGCTATCGCCCTGTTGCGCCTGGACACCGATTTCTATGAGTCGTCCCGGCACGAAATGGTTCACCTGTTTCCAAGGCTGGTTTCAGGCGGGGTGCTCTTGCTCGATGATTACGGCCATTGGGAAGGGCAGCGCCTGGCAGTGGACGAGTACCTCTCCGAGCACGGAGCCCGGTTGCTGCTCAACCGTTTGGATTATAGCGGGCGCATCGGCGTGAAGCCGTGAACGGCCCGGGGCGGGAGGGAGGCGCAAATCAGTTCTTGGCAACCGCTGTGATCGGCCGCCACTTCCCCGTCTCCACCAACCCACCCCCAGCCCGCAAGGTTTTGGACTGCGCCAGTCCTCTGGCGCTTTCATGTCCACTGGGGCCAAAAAGCGGCAGAGGACTGCCGCAGTCCAAAACGCTCCGCGCCCTTAGCCGAGGATTTGGCTCGGCACTGTCTTCTTGACAGCGCGGGCCAAAGGCCTCTGACTGCTCACTGTGAAGCTTACCGCTATCATGGGCCGGGCCAGCGCGCTGGCGGCGCTGATGGCACTGGGGGCCATCGGGCAGGAACTCAAACCCTCGCAGACCTCGCCGGGCCAGCCGGCGTGGGACCCGAAACAGGCCGCCCGGTACATGGATGGCCGGATGGACCTGTGGTTCGCCAAAGCGGCAAAACTCCGGACCGGCGAGGGCCGGACCTCGTGCATTTCCTGTCACTCTGTGGTCCCGTACTTGCTGGCCCGGCCGGCGCTGCGCAAGGCCACGAAGGTGAACGACCTGGCTCCCCAGGAGACAAGACTCCTGGCCGAGATCGCCCAACGAGTGGACACCTGGGACAACAACGAACCGCTCTATGCCCGCCAGGAGAAGCAGTCCCGCGGGACCGAGTTGGTCCTCGACGCCCTGGTCCTCGCCTGGGCCGACGCCTCCCAGGGCCGCAAGGAACCGAGCCAACCCGTCCAAAAGGCGCTCCGGCACTTGTGGGAGACGCAGTGTCCCGACGGCGCCTGGGACTGGCTGGACCTGGGCTCCGAGCCCGACGAATCGCGCGACTCCCGCTACTACGGGGCCGCGATGGCGGCGATCGCCTTGGGGACGGCGCCCGGCCTGGCCCAGGGCCTGCAAGCCGAAAGTGCCGGCTCCGCCTCGAGCCACCTCGGCAAATTGCGCCTCTATCTGAACGGCAACTATGCCGGCCAGAACCTCTATAACCGTGCCTGGATGTTGCTGGCTTCCACCCGGCTGGAGGGCTTGCTCAATCCTGAGCAGCGCGGGCGCCTTATGGCGGAACTTCAGGGCAGCCAGAACAGCGACGGCGGCTGGTCGCTTTACAAGCTGGGGCCCTGGCGGTGGTCCAGGACCGACCCGCCGTTCGCACCGGGCGGCAGCCCCAACCTGTCGCTGCTGGCCAAATCAGACGGCTATGCCACGGGCCTGGTCGCGTTTGCGCTCCGCCAGGCCGGGTTGCCCGCTTCCGGGCCCGCCCTCCGCAAGGCCAGAGACTGGCTGGCCTCAAACCAGGAGGAGGTCCAAATCGAGCAACAACGCTGGAAATGCTGGCGCGCCCATTCGCTCAACCAGGACCGCGAGCACGGCGGCAACCGCGGCGGCCCCTGGAACCGCATGATCATGTCCGACATGGCGACGGCCTTTGCCGCGCTGGCGCTCGTGCCGGCGACGGCGACGGCGAAGGCGAATGACGAATGACGAATGACGAATGACGAATGACGAATGTGAGGACCAGTTTGTCCCCATCCAGATGGTACATGGTGACCATTTCGTGGTCGGTCCCGGGGAAGAGGGTCTTCGAGCACGGCGCTGCCGGCCGAGGTGACGTGGTAGGTGACCGTGACCTCCGGCGCCTTGCCTTGTTCATGGGCGGTGCCGTGCCACTCCCCGGCCAAGCCCTTCATCACATCGAGGGCCTCTTGTCCTGAGAGCGGTGGGGAGGCCCCCGCCGCCCCGAACGCCGAGAGACCGAACACCAGAATAGTTGCACGCAATGCGCTTGCGGTTTTCATAGGTAATTTGAAGCGGCAACATACCACCGCGCCACCTCCCCGGCAAGCCGCGTCCGAATTGGCAGAAAAATGTCTTTCTTATCTTTCTGCCCCCATCTTTCTGCCTCAACCCGACCGAAACCGACCGCCCGAGGACCCCGAAAGACAAGGCAGAAAAATGAGACCCAGAAATGAGTTTCTTTCCTATCTTTCTGCCAGCTCATTTTTCTGCCAGGACTTCATAGACCGTCCCATCCAGGACAAACGTCAGGCTCTGGCCCAGGGCCAGCCAGGGGAGGGACCTGGGGTTCTTCGAGGAGAAATCGAAGGTACTCGGGCGAGCCGAACTGGAGGCGGAGGTGTTTGGCATCCGGGGCCTTCTGGACGGCGGCATTGATCCATTGTTTGCCGTTCCAGAAGAAGCTCTTGCCGGCGACGAACCGGGTTTGCTGGGAGTATTGGACCAGGCGGTCCTTGTCGGAATCCGAGGCAGGGGCAGGCGCGGAGGGGCCCGCGCCGCCAACGCCGCCCATGGCCATGCCGTAGCGTCGCGCGAAGGCCTGCCCGGCCATCGAACTCGCCACGGCCGGCGCGTCCGCCATCCTCAGGGCGGAGCCGTAACGCGCGGCGGCCACGGCGGATTCGCCGGCCTTTTGCCGGGTGAAGTCCTGCCAGGACTGGGCCGCCTCCTGCCGCGCGCCGCGGTCTGTCTCGAAGCTGTAGAAGGAGCGCACCTGGGCCGGCACCTCGCGCCGGGTCTCATCCTCCATGATGAGGTAGGCCGTGTAAGGGGTCACGATGCCGTACTGCCGCGCCAGGTCGGTGGCTTCATCCCGCAGTTCGGCGTTCTCGCCGTGCAACCGGATTTGGTCCAGCAGATAGCCCACGCGCCGCGTCGCCCAGAGCCGGGGGATGAACTCGTTTTCGGAGGATTCCTCGGGGAATTTGACCTCGTAGGTGAAATGATGCGAGGCCCCGTTGACCGTGCCATCGAGGATGAGCGCCGAAGGGCCCTGGCCGGAGTAGCGGCCCACCAGGACCAGTTGTTCGCCTTTGAAGAGGTCCGGCAACGGCGAGGGGTACAACTGCCTGACATGCACCTGCGCAGTGAACTTGAGACTGGGATTGGCCAGGACAGGCTCTTTGATCTTCGAGTAGAAATTGGAGAGCTTCACCTCAAGGTCTTCCTCGGGCAGGACGTATTGGCTGGAGGCGCGCGTCTCCTCGGTGATCCGGTCCAGCAGATGGGTGTTCACATCCGTGCCGATGCCGAAGCAGAAGATGCGCGTGCGCCCGGCGTTGGCACGCTGGACGTCCGCCAGGATCTCCCCTTCCTCGGTCGTGCCGACGGTCGGCTGGCCGTCGGTCAGGAAAATGACGACAAAGGGCCGCTCGGCGCCGCCCCTGGGCTGCGCCGATTGGCCGGCATCGCCCGGCTCGGCCTCGGGTTTTCTCTGGTTCCTCAACTCGAGCGCCTTCCTGAGCGCGTCGTCAATGTCCGTGCCGCCCTGCGCCTGGAGCCCCTTGATGAAATCCTCGGACCGCGCCACATTTTGCCTGGAGGCCTCGACCAGTTTGCCGAAGAGCGGCTCGACCTCGGTGGAGAAGCGAATCAACTCGAAGCGGTTGCCGGGGTTGAGGTTTTCCACGCAGAATTCGAGGGCCTTTTTGGCCTGCTGGAGTTTCTTGCCGGCCATGGAGCCGGAGGTATCCAGGACAAAGGCCACGTCCTTGAGCACCACCTGTTTTTCCTGCACGTCGAGCCCGGGCGAGGCCAGCAGCAGGAAATAGCCGTCCTGACCCTGCGTTCTGGAGGCCAGCAGGTTCACCCCCAGCAGGTCCTTCTCCGGCGCGAAGTAGAGGGCAAAATCCGCGTCCGGCCGCACTTGGGCCGCCTCGTAGCCGACCGTGGCGCGTGCCGAGTCATGCCGCTTGATCTCGACCGCGTGGGTCGGGCAATAGATGGACTTGAGCGGACGCCCGGTCTCCAGGTCCACTTTGACGCTGACGTTCTTGATGGGGGCGGCCGAGAATTTCTCCGTGGCCAGAGGCAGCAGGTAGCTGACCAGGCCGCTCTCCGCCTTGAGCAGTTCGGCATAACGGAAGGTGACGCGCTTGGTGCCATTGGGTTCGATGGGGAAGATGCGCACCTGGAACACGTCTCGCCCCGCGTATTCGAGCAGGGCCGGGTCGCGCAGCTTCCGGACGATGTCCTCATAAATGCGCCGCGCCTTCTCGGCCGGGATCAACTCCGCCTGGACCTGCCGCCCGTCGATCTCCATGGCGAACTTGTCCAGGTGCGCCCCCTTGGGGACCGGGAAGACGAAGGTCCCTTCGAGCCGCACTGGGTTGGGATTGCAGAACTCCTGGTCCACCGACGTGACCGCCACCTGGTCGTGGATGCGGGTTTGGACCTTGACGTAACTGACCTCCAGCGGCGCAAAAGGGTGCGCCCGCGGCGGCAGGATGGGGCGGGGCGGCCAGGGCGGCGGCGCCGGGCGCGGCGGGGTCGGCCCCGGCCACACCCGGCCGTCGTCCACCAGAATCATCCCGGCCCCAAAGGCCGGCGCCGCTGAACCCCAAACCGTGAGCCATATCCAGACCGAGAGCCAATTCCACTGTTTCATATCCCGGTTAGACGGAGGCACGGACAAAATGCTCCTTGCGACAGTCAGGTGTGGGCTATGGGCTATTGGCTTTCGGCTATTGGCTATTGGCTTTCGGCTATTGGCTGCCCTCTCCCGCGCACGCGCGCACAGGGGACCGATAGCCGAGAGCCGAGAGCCGAGGGCCCCTCTCCCGCGCGCGCGCACGGGGGCCGATAGCCGAGAGCCGAGAGCCAAGGCCCCGGGGGCCAAAAAAACGTCAAAAAATCATTTGACTTCCTGCGCTCGACTCCTAAAATAGCGCCAGTTAATTGCAGCCCATTGAGCAGGAGCACAAGTATGAAAATGACTCGAAGCTTTATAAACGGCTTGCTGGTGTGTGGTGTGGCGTTCGCGACGGCGTCCTCGCTTTCGGCCCAAAACAAGGAGGAAGTGGTCAAGGTCGTGCGCATCGTTGGCGCGGCCCGCTACGCGCCGCCCGGCGGCACGATGCAAGAACTCACCAAGGGCGCCATCCTCAAGGCCGGCAGTGTCATCCAGAGCGGCATTGCCCCGTCCTCCTATGTGGATATCGTGATCGGCGGCGCAAACGCTCCCCTCCCCGCGCTGGGAGCGGTCGACTACCGCAGATTCAACCCCAATGCCCGGTACGCCGCCAGGAGCGCTCAGAGCGTCCTTCGCCTCTACGCCAACACGGTCCTGGGCATTGACAAGCTGGTGGCCAACGAGACCGGCGCGGGCACAGTGTCCGAGACCGAGCTGGACCTGCGCAAGGGCCACATCATGGGCAACGTCAAAAAACTGAGCGCCGGCTCCGAGTTCCGCATCCGATACCCTAAGGGCGTCGCTGCCATCCGGGGCTCAGGGGTCTTCGACATGACAGTCGAGGAAATCAGAGAGTTGAAACCCGGCGAGCAGCCTGGCGCGGTTCCGCTGGGCATCTCCTTCTCGATGTACTCCGGCTCGGGCGTGATCAGCTACACCGATGCAAACGGCACGGTGGTCACCCAGGTCGTGGCGCCGATGCAATCGTGGAACAGCGGCGCGCCGACCATCACCGGGGCTTTTCCTCCCGGGCTGGTTGGCCAGACCACCACTTTCGTCAACCAGACCCAAATCACCGGCGCCCAGCCAATTGTCGGAGCCCCGGCCGGGAGTGTCCCCGATCATACGCAGCAAACCCCGACGGCCGGGACCCCATAAACCGCGCTCAAGGCTGAGATAGAGCCGGCCATTTCCCAAAAACCGGGGCAGCCTTGTGTTGCCCTGGTTTTTTTGTTTGTCTTGTTAGACTCTCTCCGATGCGAACGGCGATCTATCCCGGGAGTTTCGACCCCATAACCAACGGGCACCTGGACATCGTGCGGCGGGCGACAAAGTTGTTTGACCGCGTCATCGTGGCCGTGGCCAGGAACGAGAGCAAGCACCCCTTGTTCACGCTCCAAGAGCGGACCCAGATGGTCCAGAGGGCCATCCGGGGGCTGCCGCGCGTCCAAGCCGATTGTTTTGACGGCCTGCTGGTCAGTTACGTCGAACGCCGCTCGGCCCAGGCCGTCATCCGGGGCCTGCGGGCGGTCTCGGATTTTGAGTTTGAATTTCAGTTAGCCCTGATGAATCGTAAATTAAACGAGCGCATCGAGACCATTTTCATGATGCCAAAGGACACCTACACCTTCCTGAGCCTCGCGGCTGGTCAAAGAAATTGCCGCGCTGGGGGGGAATGTGGCCTCGTTTGTGCCGGCGCACGTGGGCGCCGCCCTGAGGCGCAAGCTGGTCCAGAGGCCCTCGTAGAAAGAGGCTTATGTCCTTAAGAGTGAATCTGCGCCATTTGGAACTCCAGAACGTCCGGCTGGAGGGGCAGTTGGCCGTGAAGGAGTTGGACATTGACAGCCTGGACGAGGTCGTCCGTGTGGCAGGACCGCTGGATTACGAGTTGGAGGTGCAGAAGCTGGAGGGCGGGCTGCTCATCCAGGGCCGGCTCCGGCTGGTCCTGGCGTGCGAGTGCGTGCGGTGCCTCAAGGCCTTCCAGCTCCCCCTGGCATTCGAGGCCTGGACCTGCCACCTCCCCCTGGAGGGGGAGGACCGCGTCCGGGTGGTCAACGACTCCGTGGACTTGACGCCTTTTATTCGCGAGGATATTCTCCTGGAGTTTCCGCAACACCCGTTGTGCGACCCGGAATGCCGCGGCTTGCCAAAAACCTGGCAGGGCGGACCGGTCCCGGCCGGCACCCCTGACCCGGCCCGGCCCGGCGGCTCCTCGGCCTGGGCTGAGTTGAACAAACTGAAGTTGTGATTTGGCGTTGAATTTCGGGGTGTTTGCAGCAAACAGTCTTAACATCGACATACTAACAGATCGTGACCACTTATGGGTGTCCCAAAGCGTAAACCATCGCACAGCCGGCAGCGGATGCGCCGCGCCTACAATAGCGCGCTGACTCTGCCTCAACTCAGCACTTGCCCCCAATGCGGAGAGCCTTACGTGCCTCACCGTGTCTGTCCCGCCTGCGGCTATTACAAAGGGCGCCAGGTGATCACTGTCAAGGTTGGCGCCTGAGCCGTTGCCGGCGAGCAGACTGCTGACCACCACCTCCGGCGTCCTGGCCATCTTATGCGCATAGCAGTAGATGTCATGGGGGGTGACCACGGGTGCGGCGTCGTCATCGAAGGCGCCAGAAGGGCGCTGGAACTCGACAAAGGGATCACCGCCCTCTTCCTGGTGGGCAACCGCTCGGACATCCACGCCGCCCTGCCCCGGCGCGGCTTCCGCGACCACCGCGTCCGCGTCATCCATGCCAGCGAAGTCCTCGCCATGGACGACAAGCCCGCCTTGGCCGTGCGCAGGAAGAAGGACTGCTCGATTGTCCGGGCGGTGGAACTGGTGCGGGGGGGGCAGGCCGACGCCGTGGTTTCGCCGGGCAACACCGGGGGCATCTTTGCCGCCGCCACCTTCAGGCTGGGCCGCATCCCGGGCGTGGACCGCGGCGGCATCGCGACCATTATTCCCCGGGCCGAGGGTGAATTCGTGCTCCTGGATTCGGGCGCCAATATCGAGTCCAAACCCCTGCACCTGGCCCACTACGCCGTGATGGGGAGCATCTACTCCCGCGAGATCCTCCATCGCCCCCATCCCCGCGTCGGCATCCTCAGCGTCGGGACCGAAGACTCCAAGGGCAACGAACTCACCCTGGAGGCCTTCCGACTCTGCAAACAACTCGACCTCAATTTCATCGGCAACGTCGAAGGCCATGACCTCTTCAAAGACCACGTCGATGTGGTCGTCTGCGACGGCTTTGTCGGCAACATCGTCCTCAAGACCTGCGAGAGCCTGGCCTTTGCCATGTTCTCGCTGCTCAAACGCGAGTTGACCGCCAACCCCCGCCGCAAGCTGGGGGCGCTGCTGGCCAAAAACGCCTTCCGCGCCCTGCGCCGCCGCATGGACCCCGAAGGCTCCGGCGGCGCCCCCTTGCTCGGGTTCAACGGCGCCGTCATGAAGGCCCACGGCTCCGCCCGCGAACGCGCCATCGCCGGCGCCATCCGTGTCGCCACCGAAAACATCCACCTCCAGGTCAACCAGACCATCGCCCGCGAGATCGCCCGCGCCAACGAGCGCCTCTCCGGCCTCGAACCCGCCGCCTCCCCCGCCTTGTCCCAGGCCTGAGGTCTTCATGACCCATCCCCTAAACCCTGCTACGCCCCCACGGCATGAGCCCGACTCCCACACCTAAATTCAAGAACCCCAGAGCCAAGTACAATTTCCAGGGCCGCTCCTGCTCGATTGCCGGCGTGGGCTCTTACGTGCCCGCTCGCGTCCTCACCAACGCCGACCTCGAAAAAATGGTCAATACCTCGGACGAGTGGATTACCACCCGCACCGGCATCAAGGAGCGCCATATCGCCGCCAAGGACGAATTCACCTCCGACCTCGCCGTGCGCGCCGCCCAGCGCGCCATGAAATGCGCCGGCGTCACCCCGGAACAAATCGAACTCATCACCGTCGCCACCATCACGCCCGACATGCCGTTCCCCTCGACCGCCTGCCTGGTCCAGCAAAAGCTGGGGGCCTCTCGCGCCGCGGCCTTCGACCTGGAGGCCGCCTGCTCGGGTTTCATTTACGGCCTGGAGGTCGCCCAGCAGTTCATCATGTCCCGCACCTACGACACCGTCCTGGTCATCGGGGCCGAGAAGCTCTCCGCTATCGTCGATTGGCAGGACCGGAATACGTGCGTGCTCTTTGGCGACGGCGCCGGCGCCGCCATCCTCCAGAACCGCCCCAATACCCACGGCCTGCTCACCGCCGTCATGGGCGCCGACGGCGCAAAGTCCGACCTGCTCTTCATGGCCGGCGGCGGCAGCCGCTGCCCGGCCACCCAGGAATCGGTTGCCGCCCGCATGCACTACCTGCGCATGGAAGGCAGGGAGACCTTCAAAAACGCCGTCCACGCAATGCAGGTCGCCGCACAGGAGGCCCTGCGCCGCTGCGAACTCGATATCTCCCGCATCAAGTGCATCATCCCCCACCAGGCCAACCTCCGCATCATTGACGCCGTCGCCACCCGCCTCGGGGCCAAACCCGAACAGTTCTTCATCAACCTCCACAAATACGGCAACACCTCCGCCGCCTCCGTCGCCATCGCCCTGGACGAGGCCGTCCATTCCGGGCGCGTCCAGCACGGCGACCTCATCCTGCTCATCGTCTTTGGCGCCGGCCTCACCTGGGGCGCCGCCGTCATCGAGTGGTGATGCGTATCTGGTGAGACCTTATCGATAGCCGTCCCCTCATCAAGAGGCCTCGAACAGCAGTCTATCGGTGGGTTTGGGCCGGGCGAAAGCTCGCCGAAATCCGGCGCATCGACAAGAAAAGCGCGGCCTCGACCCGCCCTGGGAGCGTGGTCGGCACGCGCGTGCAAATCGCACGGCATCAGCAACTGAGCTGGGCGCGCCCGTCCGGCTGAGCCAATTCAAAGGCCATGTGGTGGCGCTCACCTTTTTCTTCACAAGCTGTCCCTACCCGGATTTCTGTCCACGAATGACCAGCAACTTCGCCATGGCTGCGGAGAAACTGCGCCACGTGACCAACGCCGCATTCGGCTGGCAATTGCTCTCCATTTCCTTCGATCCCGCCAACGATACCCCGCAACGCCTGAAGACTTACGCCCTGGCTGCCCGCTACGATCCGCGGCATTGGAGTTTCCTCACGGGCGACGAGCGCCAGATCAGCGGGTTGGCCGCGCAAATGGGAGAAATATACCGGCGCGAGGGGACGACCATCAGCCATAACCTCCATACGATAGTGGTTGATCCTATGATCGCAAAGCTCGGTTGCGTCGTTGGTGGGCAGGCACTTACAGCGACCGCAGACTTTCATACTCGATCATTTTGTCCCATCGGTGGCCCTATCTGGTTTTTCAGCTTTGAAGGTCTGGTAGTCGTAAGCCCTTCTCCCGGCGTGGCTTAAGCGGTGCGCTGCGTTGGACGGGCCGAGCGAGCCAAGGCGTTGACAAGCCCCCAGCCCATGATACAGTATTAAATATCTGACGGATAGTTTAACACTATATCATTTGCCTATGACGCCTCCACGGCCCGCGACCGAGCGCCTGGAAAAATTGTTCCACCGCCGCAAGTGCTGGATGCTCGACCAACTCGCCGAGGCTCTCGGCTACGCCCTGATCTCGGTGCGCCGCTTCCTCAAGCAGGTCGGCTACTTCAGGAGTTACACCCAGAACGGCAAGTGGTACACTCTGCGCGATTCCCCAGACTTTGACCGAGATGGCCTGTGGCACTACAGAGGGATCGGCTTTTCCAAACACGGCAGTCTCACCGCCACCATTGATCACCTGGTCGGAGGCAGCCCCGCCGGACTGTCCGCCAGCGAACTGACCGGGAAGTTGCAACACCCCTGTCACGCCGTTTTGAGCCAACTGCACAAGGCGGGCCGATTGGATCGTCTCCGGCTCTCAGGCCAGTTTCGCTACCTGGCGGCCGACCCGCACCTCAATCGCCAGCAGCGCGAGCAAGCCGCCTTCGCGCAAGCCACCAGCCCCACGGCCGCGCTGAGCACGCAAACCACCCTCTGGGTCTTGGTGGAATACATCAAGGAGCCCGCACTGAGCTTCGAGCAGATCGCCACCCGGCTCCGAGAGCAACGTAACCTCGCCGTGGCTCCCGAGAGCATCCAGCGCTTCTTCCAGGAACACGGTCTAAAAAAAACGCCCCAGGCACCCAACTGAATACGCTGGCCACCTTCCGGAGTTACCAGGAGAAGTTGGCGAGAGAGAGTTCCCCGGCCTGTCTGTTCGCGCAACGGCCTACCGTGCCCTTTCGGCCCGCCCAAACCGATTGCCCCGACTGTCGGGCGCCGCTCCAGGTTTACAAAACCCAGCGCCGAAGGGTTCAGACCCTGCCGCTGGGCTGCTTTAGCGCGCACGAAACCCTCCTGCACTGCGAGCACTGCCCCAACGACACCCTCTATGGCGCCGAGTCTCTCAGTCAACTGGTGCCCTCGGGCTGCACCTTTGGGTACGATGTGCTGGTCTTCGTCGGCCAGGCGCTTTTCTTGCACCAGCGCCGGGCCGAGCAAATCATCGAGGAATTGCAAGCGCACCAGGTTCGGCTCAGTCCCAGTGAAGTCGGCTATCTGGGAAGAAAGTTCGTCGTTTACCTCGCCCTGGCGCACCGGCAGTCGGCGCCACCCCTCAAGCAAGCCATGCGCGCCCAAGGCGGTTACATTCTCCATCTGGATGGCACCGGTGAAGGGGGCGGGCCGATGTTGATGAGCAGCCTGGATTCGCTCTCGGAAATCGTGCTGGGCAATGTGAAGGTGCCCTCGGAAAAGACCGAGCAGATTGTCCCGTTCCTGCAGGAGATCAAGCGCCGCTTTGGGGTGCCGGTGGCGGCCGTCCATGACATGGGCCACGGCATCCTGGCGGCAGTCCAGAGGGTGTTTCCCGGCGTGCCGGACTTTGTCTGTCATTTTCATTTTCTGCGCGATGCCGGCAAGGATCTCCTGGAGGCCGACTATGACGCTATCCGGCAGCGCCTGCGCAAGCATGGCCTGACCGAAAAGCTGCTCTATTACGCTCGCCGGTTCAAAGCTGCCATCGATGAGCAGCCCGGCTTGGTCGAGAGCTTCTGTCAGGATGTGCAGGGCCACTGTCTGCCGAGCGAGAAGCTGGAGGTCTTTCCGCTGCTCTGTGCCTACGCTCTGATCCAGTGGGCACTGGAGGGTAAAACCGACGGCCAGGGCTACGGGTTCCCCTTTGATCGGCCTCACGTGCAGTTTGCCAAGCGCCTGCGGGCTCTGGGGCAGG
The DNA here is from genome assembly GCA_963749495.1 of uncultured bacterium. GTDB lineage: Bacteria > Verrucomicrobiota > Verrucomicrobiia > Limisphaerales > UBA8199 > CAVQND01. Next base: position 456,329 of record CAVVMW010000001.1, on the reverse strand, counting down.
GCTTGGAACAAATCAAGGACGTTCACCTCCGCGGCCAATGGGCGGACAACAAACCGCTATTCAAGCTGTCCTGTGAACTCAAAGGAATCTACGCCGATGAGGGCCTGCAAAGAATGCTCACCGCCATCGACCTCAAGATCGCGGTGTTCGACCGACTGCGTAGCGCGATGCGTATTGCCGAAGCCGGCGGAGCCGCTGGTCTCAACTCTGGCAGCCGCCCGATGGCTATGGGCCCGATTGAAAAGGCGGTCGAGCACTTCCACCAGGAGATTACCTCCCGTGCCGATTACCCTTCCACCCCCCACTGGCAGGCCCTCATCGGGCAGATCGACAAGTATAAAGACAAGCTCTTTGCCGATCCGATCACGGTGAGGACCCCCAGCGGAACACGGCGCCTCCAACCCCAGCGCACCAACAACCTTATGGAGCGGTTCTTCCGCGATTTTCGGCGAGGAGCTCGCCGCAGAAGCGGGCACAACTCGATCAGCCGCTTGCTCCAAAGCATGATCGCCGACACCCCATTGGTCCGAAATCTGGAAAATCCTGGCTGCCTCAAAATCCTGCTCAACGGCCAGGCTACCCTCGAAGAACGCTTTGCCCAGATCGACGCTCAAACCGTTCGCGAAGAACTGCGGGCGGTTCAAGGCTCCTTGGAGAAAGTACCTCCGCAAATCCGGCAACTGATCGCACTCCCCGCCTTCCCCGAGGCCATCTGCCGCCTATTTCAGAAAGCCGCCTGACGCACCGATCCAACGGACTTTTGTTTCCATAGGAAAAAGTCGAAACTAAGAATAAAACTAAGAATGGAGGGTCGCGTTTTCGACTGGTGTCGGTGCATGGAACTGGCAGCCAGGAGAGCGAGGATGAGTCGTGGTTTCAGTTCATCCGAGCACCAGGTTCCCGCCCCGCGCTGGCTCCTTCCTCTCAACCGCCACTGCTCTTGGACCTGGGTTGCCCTGCCCGCCGTCGCCGGTCTCCAAGCCTGCAATCCATGCCGCCCAGACGGCAAAACCCTTCCTGAGCCCTTCCACGCTTCACCACCAGGCCATTAAACCAGGTTCCGGCTCGTCTCCGTCCTCTCAATCCCCACTGCCGCCGCCCTGCATTTACCTGGGCCTCGACCTCTGGCTGGTCAAAAGGACCGGGGCCGGGGCAGACGGACAGCAGGAGAAGCTCATCTGGAGCCAGGGGTGAATGGGATTGAGGATCTGAGGGCAAGAGTTCGATAGCGGGGCGGTGCGAATGGCGGGCTCTGAATTACCTCTTGCCAACCGGGCCTTCTGGGCGTTCAATGCCCTCGTATGGGCCTGCTTGGCAGACTGCTCGGCAAGGACAAGAGCCAACCGTATGTTGACGCTGGAACGGCTCCTGTGTTCAAATTCTGCCACCTGATGAATGCCATCAAGAAGGTTACATGTCGGCTGGGGCACTTGGCTATCATCTTGGCAATGAGTTCGCAACTAGGCATTATTGCCCAGCCCACCAACCCACCGCCCCTTTCTGGACCCGCAAATACCATCGCAGCGCAGAAGATAGATGCCACCACTGCTGACTTGAGCAAAGGGCATACTACCGTTCCACAATTCCTTGAGCAGTTCGTTTTCACAATTCTGGGTGGTCTCATCGCCGGGTTAATTGGCATTTGGACCGCGAACGTTAACCGAAAGCGAAGCGCCAAGAATGCCTTTCGTGTGCTCATTTCGAGAACGTTCGGAACGGCGGATTATTCATATCCCGAAGAGTTATCGAAGTGGTACCGCAGCACCAAGGAGGAGATTCACATCGCTGTGCTTGAGTTGCTACCGTTACTCAGTAGGAAGAAAGCTGCACGATTGAACAAAGTATGGTATGACTACAGTCACATAGAGCTGAACGACTTCACGTTGACAAACGAAGATGACTTTCACTCAAAGCTCACCAGCAAGCTGAAGCCGAGCGAGATTATTCTGTCCTTCAAGGCCAGGTTCCTAAAGGCAGCCAATTGATGGATATGGCCGACCAACTATATCGAGCGAGCACCGCCACAACATTATGTTCTTTAAGAAAAAGGTTTCGGTTGAGGATTATTGCACGAAGAACCTGACACCGCTTCTTTCCACAGAGCATGAGGCAACCTGGGAAGATATTAGACGAGTGTGCAATAATACAGCATTGAGTGGCGTCCCAGCTCAGCTCTATTACGATCACCTCAGAGCAGTTTTCATTAATCTCCTGTTGGTTGCGGTGGCTAAGAGTTGCAGCATGGACACATCTTTGAACGCTCAACTCTTCGTCACGACGTATCTGAAGGAGGCCAAGCGTTCCAACATTAACGAGATTTCACACGGCTATAGTCAAGCATTTGCGTCCTCTGGTGTAGACGGGGTTGCTCAGATGATTGCACATTTCTCCACTGTGTTGACCGGAGGTAAATTAGAGCAAGCGGCGATCGGGCAACTGTATGCTGAGTTTTACGCTGTCCTAAACCTATACTTCAAGGATTTCAGGTCTATCAAGTTGGCTCCCTCACGTTGAGGTATAATACGCCACACAACGCCACTTAACACACATGTTTCTTATTATAGCAACAGGAATAGCAATTATATACGCATTGCTAAAGCCTATCAGTGATGGCTTATTTGACACGAGTATGTGGGTTGCGAAGATTTTAGCCCCGTCGGACGCCCAAGACAACGAGGCTACAAAGCCGCTTATGAGGATAAGTCAGGCAGCACTAATGGATGGATGGCTCAGTAATATTCCCTTCATCACAACCATTATATTCTGCGCGTCCATCATCCTTGGCTTTATCTATAGCTGGTGGGGAGGGATATTGATGTATCTGGTTTCGGGAATGCTTGGTGCGATTACGAAAGTCTTTATGATTCGCCCGGTAGCACACTATTTGCCATGGCTGCATCACAAAATGATAAACAGGGCGGCGGATTACAGGAGGGCCAATGATGTTGTAAGATACGAGGCGTCCGAATCATTTTGCAAAGACCTAGAGAACATCATGGCGATATATCACGATTCACCTCAAAGACCACCGACTCGCAAGCAACTTAAAGCTGTTCCTTATGGCGACCCGTATTATTGGCTCGAAGTTGATAACGCTTGAACCCTGCAGATACTGTCGGCCCTTACTGTAATTGCACACTTATGGAAAATATTTATTCTCGACTCGAAAGGATGAACATCGCCTTCCGCGAGCAGGCCGTGTGTAGGATGACGCCTGAACAGCACGCTGAGTTCATCTCTATTCTCTGCAATCTGGAGATATTAAACCCCACTGTGCAGCACCGTGGGGTTGTCCGTATGCTCGCCATCAATCATGTCCAAATGGCGCGCGTCATTGGCGAGTTGCAAGAGACCATTAAACGACTCAACGAAGATAACGGTAGGGTCGCCAGAAAGGTGAAGCTCTTGACATGGGTCTGGGCTGGGTGTGGACTTAATCAGTCCTTCGGTGTGTTGTGGATGATGCTTCACAGTCGATGACATTATCGCCGTGGATGTGGCCCGGGTTATAGAATCTCTGCATTGTCCACAAGAAAGCGAAGTGCTGGACCTGCCTAATGAACTGTAATCGAAACGAGCATACTCAGGAAGGGCATTACTCCATCTTAGCTATATAAGTGTAGCCGCGCTCCGTCTCGTCGTCAATCATTTTGAATAACTCGAAACTCACTTTTATTATCCTGGGTGGGTCGTCCTTGGCCGCAGAGCCTTCGGCTACGGGAATATATTTCGGCAGCTCGATCCAACTCAGTGTGCACTCGCAGGTTGAGGTTTAGACAACTAGAACGCCCGTGAACCAAAGGGCTCCGGGCCGAGGGGATAGGTTTTGGGCTAACCCTCTGTCTCGAGTCCTTGAATCTTAAAACTGGTTGTAAACTGATCACGGTTTCAAGCGGCGATCTTTTCGGCGAGGTAAGCGTCCAAAGCGTTTTGGAATTGGGCGAGGTCTGCTGCCAGGATGGAGGATTCTGAGAGGCGCGGGTCATGCAGTTCAGAGAGTCCGCGACGCAGGAGCCGCTGGTAAGCGCGGTTGCCTGGCACGACTCGCTAGGGACGCGGTTCACGACTTCCCAAAAGGGCACGATCTCGCATCGGCGCTGGCGCAAAAACCCGAGCACGGCCTCGGTCCAGTCCTCCGCGCTCGCCGCGTCTTCCCAATCCCTCAGTTCGGGCTTGGCTATGCTGCCCACAGCGAGCGGCTGAGGAGCGAGGGTGGGGCGCGGCGGTCGCCAGCCAGCAGCCGGTGTGACAAAGGCGTTGAACATACGTGACCAGGTTGGGCCTTCGGGTCACCAGCCCAATGCCGCATCGCCCACCGCAGCAGCGCCCGGCACTGGTCCCGCTGCGGTCAACTCCCGACCGCCGGTTTTCGGGTAGCGCGCAACGGCCCGGAGGGTGTAAGCTGTCCGGGCGTGCTGCTCTGAGTGAGAATGTCTGGTAAATGCTAAATTGCTGTGAACGTGCCGGCAGGGCGCTGAAGGCGATGCGCTCCCGGCAACACGAATTATGAACATTATGAAAAAGGGGAGGAATTGCCGGAGTGGTTTCACCTTGATTGAACTTCTGGTGGTGATCGCCATTATTGCCATCCTGGCGGCGATGCTGCTGCCCGCGCTGAGCCGCTCCAAGCTCAAGGCTGCCCGTGTGAGCTGCGCCAATAACCTCAAGCAACTGGGTTTGACCAGCTTTATGTATTTTGACGATTTCCATTCTCTCTACGAGGTCGGGGCAGACACTGCGGGGCTCTGGATGCAGGACCTGATCAACTATCGTGCCCAGATGGCACAGGTCCGCCTTTGCCCTTTGGCTTCAATAACCAATAGCATGGCTAACAATGGTTATGGCGCCGCGGATCGGACTTGGATTTGGGCCGGGGCCACACTGAATTCCTTCACCGGCAACGGCAGCTATGGGCTTAACGGCTGGATGTACGACGATTATGTGAACGCGGGCCAGTGTTTCACTAAAGCCTCCGCCGTCCAGCGCCCGGCCCAGACGCCTCTCCTTGGTGACGCGATGTGGGTGGACACATGGCCCGCGGCCACGGATGCCCCGGCCAGAAACTTATACCAGATACCATGGCCGGATTACGTCGCCGGCATCGAGCGCTTCGACGTGGCCCGCCACGGCAGCGCGGCCCCCGGGCAGGCGCCCCGACACGTGGCGCCCGGAGTCCCCTTGCCTTCCGCGATCAACCTTGTCTTATTCGACGGCCACGTCGAGCTCGCCGGCCTCAATCTGCTTTGGAACTACTACTGGAGCCCCAATTATACAGTGCCCTCGAAGCGGCCAAATTGACCATTCGCCCAATTCCGGCGCTGCGCTAAGGGCTCGTGCAAAATAAAGTCCGAGGCTTGCGCTCTTCCGCACAATTTGTGCGTAATTCAGTCGGGATTGGCAGGTATTCGGGGCTGGGCGGCGCGCCTATTCGCGGGGGGCCTGGCGAGTCCGTGGGCACGGAACAACTGCGACTCAGGCCGAGCCGTATCAGGCGCAACGTCTCAGCGTTCGTGGACACCAACGCCCGAAGGCCATCGTGGTCGAGCGTCAAGGCGTTGCCGACGTCGCCGGTCACCGCGGCTGCGGCTCTGCTGGCCAAAGAGGGCATCACGGCAAACGCGATTGCCCCGGCGCTGGTCGAAACCGAGATGATTACCAGCAATCCGAAGGCCCGGCCCGACCTGATTCTGGTTGGCCGGTTCGGGACCGTGGAAGAAGTCGCCGATGTGGTCGTCATGCTGGCGAGCAACGGCTACATCACCGGCCAGACCATCAGCGTGAATGGCGCTCATGTCGTGGCCGTTGCTGTCCGCCTGACCTTGTTGTCGGTGTCCGTTTCCACCGTTCAGCCTTTTCCACAGCACTTCTTGTATTTCTTGCCGCTGCCACAGGGGCATGGGTCGTTGCGGCCAATCATCCGGCCCAGCCGTTCGGTCACGGTATCTCCCACCAAGTCGAAGGCCGTCTCGCCAGGGGCGCTGAAGATTTTGATGAACAGCGGATAGGCCCGCTTTTCGCGGAACTGCGCCAGCAGGTATATCGCGAAAAGATGCAGCATGTTGTCTCTCCGCTCTGCGTATCTGACCGGGTTTTCGGCGACGGCTTCCACCACGCGCAGCAACTCCGGCGTTATGGCCTCGCGCTGTTCGATGGCGGCCTGCATGGCCTTTTGGGGGAAGCGCCCGGTGTAAGGCTCCAGTTCTTTGAGGATTTCAGGAATCGTCATGCGAATGACCTCGTGGGGCGTAGCAGTTTACGCCTTCGGTTTCAATTGCGCCGCCGCAGCCGTCAGACAGAAATCTTTGAGAACGGGTGCCTTTGGGTGTTGCCATAGCTGTTTCAGGTTGGATTCAGTGTCATTGCTGTGATTTCTCCCGCTGCACCCAGCGGTAGGCCGCCTTGGCGCTATGGGCGAAAACCAGTTCCTCGGCCCGGCGTCCGTGGCTGCGGAAATAGTCTCCGACAATTCCTTGGACCGCAGCCAGCGGCGCGAACCGCTCGCTCACCGGCCAGTTGCTGGCGTAAATCAGTCGTTCGTGGCCGAACACCGCCCGCATCGCGTCCAGCACAGGGCGGTAGTACCCCACGTCACGCGGCGCTGTTCCATCGCTCCGACCGGCGCCCTCAACCAGCCCCGACACTTTGAAATAAATCTTCGGCCTCCGCGCCAGCGCCCGCATCTGCCCCACCCAGTCAGCCGGGGGCGCTTTGCCGTCCACCACGACGCCCGCGAGATGGTCGATGATGATTCGCAGCGCGGGCACTTCCGTCGCCAGTGAGCAGCGCTGAGCTCGTTGGCTGCGGCGCGGCCCGGAGGGCTGAGGCCCAGCCGGTCAAGGGCACTCCAGCGACCGCTTCCACGGTAGCCGCCAGAAAACGTCGGCGATGCAAGATTGTGCCCACGGGCGCTTCGGAAGGCGGGGCTGTCTCAGTCTCGAAATGTGAGCATCAAGCGCAAGCAAACCGGTGTGGCTGCCCGTCGCAGTAGGCCCAGCGGCGATAATACTCATATTGCTTCTTGGACGAGCATCGCTGTTCCAGCGCCGCCATTTCCTCGCGGGAGAAGGGCTTGAAACTCGCGGCCACCCTGGCGTTCTTCTCCAGCCACTCCAGGGTGTTGATTCCCGAGATCAGGGTTGCAATGGGAAGGCTCAGCCCATAGCGGAGAGCCTCCTCCGAGGTAACCAGCCCATCCTTGACGGCTTGGGCGTTGCCGCCAAGCGTCTTCATCGCAAGCGGCGCGATGCCCTGCTTGAGCAACTCCGGCAGGACGAGCTTCTGGAACCCGTTTTCGTGCCCATCAAACACCGACAACGGCATCTGTACCGAGTCAAAAGGATAGTGATGCGAAAGGACACGGAGATGAACTTTGGGGTCGGCATGGCCGGTAAAGCCGCAATAGCGGATCTTGCCCTGTTTTTTGGCTTGCTCAATAGCTTCAAGCACGCCGCCGGGAATGAAGATCGAGTCGGCCTCAGCCTCGGTGAGAATCTGGTGGACCTGCCAAAGGTCTAGGTGATCCGTCTTGAGCCGCCGGAGGGAATCTCCCAGCATGGCCAGGGCCTTAACCTTGGTCTCCTGGCCCTTGAGATGCGTGCAAACCTTGGTCATCAAGAATACCTTGTCGCGCTTGCCCCGCAAAGCGGTCCCCATCCATTCTTCGGCCCGCCCGTCGGAGTATTCCCAGGCATTGTCGAAGAAGGTAACGCCCAAATCAATGGCAGCAGCGACGATCCGGGTGGCTTCCTCGATGGATGCGGCATGAACGAGGGTTGCCCCGCCAAGTGCAAGTGAGGAAATCATCTCGGAGTGGCGTCCGAATTTGCGTTTCGGGACTGGGCCAAGGGCCGGAGTCTCGGCGGCGGCAACCGGGGAAGCATTCCCCGTGAACACCGCCCCAGCGCCGACTGCGGCCAACGTTTTCAAAAAACCACGCCGATGCTGCCTGTTGGGTCGCTTGGACATATTCAAGTAAGCGGCCAATAATAATCTACAAAAGTCACGCTGCCAAACTGAATTCAGAGCAACCTAATTTTACGCCGCAGGCACGCGAGACAAGAACGAGAGCACCCGTTGCACCAGAAAGTCGGGGCTGTTCATCGCGGTCTTCTGCTTGCGCAAAGCCCTCCGCTTTCGGCCAGAACTCCAGCGCGACGGCACGGAACTCTCGTTTAGAATCTTGGGTTTGCCCGAGCGCACGCGGCGGGTAATAATCGGCCAATGGCGTTCAGCCGGGAACAACTAAAACAGCGGTCAGCGGAACTCCCCGCCCAAGGCGTTTTCATCGGCACGTCCTCCTGGAAATACCCCGGTTGGTGCGGGACGATTTACGACCGCGCCCGCTACGACGGCTGGGATCTAGCAAAGTTTTGGCGTGATAGTGGCAAGTAACGGAGAATCGTCAAAATCAGCGGGTCAATTCAGCTGAGAGCGTGTTCTGAAAATGCTTTCTTCAACGTTAACCTTAAAGTTGTACCAGGAGCCAGGCCGACTGATGCCGTTCTCGATGGCCCAATCCAGAGCAGCCCGGTCACCACCAGTTTGACCACCGCTGACGATCTTCAACTTTGGACTTTGGAGGATTCATCGAGTTCCACTTCACAATTGCTCAGCGGCTACAACCTTGCCGCCTCCGAATCACGTCCTCGGGCAGAAGGATCGGAATCCGCTCGCAGGCTTCCAGGACAGCAGGATGCGCTCGGAACCCTGGCGCTAATCTCGTCCAACTCGGCGCCGGCCTCAAGCTGGTTACTGAGTTCGGGCCAGTCTCCTGCCGCTTTCAGTTTGGCCTTCACTGGCTTCGGAGGGCCTGTTAGCCTGGGCTCGAAAATGAAGCCCCAGCAGCCTACACCACGGGCGGAGCCAGGAGGGCCCTTGGGGGGGCCGTCAAGGCGCGCGTGGTTGCGGCTGGGAATGGTCCTGGCGCCGTGGGTGATGCTGGCGTTGGTCGAGCTGGGGCTGCGCCTGGCGGGTTGGGGCTACCCGACCTCGTTTTTCCTGAGAGCCCGGCTCGATGGCAGGCCGGTGCTGATCGAGAATCGCAAGTTCGGCTGGCGGTTTTTCCCCCGGGCGGTTGCGCGTTCGCCCCTGCCGTTGTCGATGGCGGCGGAAAAGCCGGCGGGCGCGGTGCGCATCTTCCTGTTCGGGGAGTCGGCGGCGATGGGCGACCCGGACACGGCTCTATCAAGTGTGTCAAATCCTATTTACTGGTCAGTACTTCCGCTCCCCACCCTTCATGGACGTTCATTGGCAAACCACAAAACAATCGGGGCAAGGACCAGCCACTGCTTGATAGAATCACGGGCGCGAGCAATCCTTTGGCGCTCCTGTTGCGCCGCCCGCTCGTCCTCCAGGGCGGTAAATTACTGAGCCGCCGCCCGTTCTTCCTCCTGCCAGGCAGCGACCTGCTGGGCTGTAGCCGCCTTCCACATCTTGGCTGTCTGATCAGCACTGCCGGTGACAATCCGCTGGCCGTCGGGGGAAAAGGCAACAAACTTAATCGCAGCGCCCTGCCCCTTGAGCGTGACCAGTTCCCGGCCACTGGTCGTCTCCCATACCTTGGCCGTCTGATCCTCGCTGCCGGTGACAATCCGCTTGCCGTCCGGGGAAAAGGCCACAGACCAAATCCAATCGCTGTGCCCCTTGAGCGTGAGCAGTTCCTTGCCGCTGGCCGCATCCCACACCTTGGCCGTGTTATCGTCACTACCGGTGACAATCCGATGGCCGTCCGCGGAAAAGGCCGCAGACCAAATCGTGGCGCTGTGCCCCTTGAGCGTCAGCAGTTCCTTGCCGCTGGCCACCTCCCACACCTTGGCCGTCCGATCCCAACTGCCGGTGACAATCCGTTGGCCGTCCGGGGAAAAGGCCACAGAGGGAACCCCACTGCTGTGCCCCTTGAGTGTGAGCAGTCCGCGCCCACTGCCTGCCTCCCACACCTTGGCCGTCTTATCCTCGCTGCCGGTGACAATCCGCTGGCCGTCCGGCGAAAAGACCGAGGAAACAACCCCAGCGGTGTGTCCCTTGAGCGTGAGCAGTTCCTTGCCGCTGGCCGTCTCCCACACCTTGGCCGTGTTATCCCAACTCCCGGTTACAAGCCGCTGGCCGTCCGGGGAAAAGGCCACTGAACGGATCTGATCCGTATGTCCCTTGAGCGTGAGCTGTTCCCGACCACTGGCCGCCTCCCGCACCTTGGTAGTCCCATCGAAACTGCCAGTAACAATCCGCTGGCCGTCCGGGGAAAGGGCCACAGACCAAATCACATCGTAGTGGCCCTTGAGCGTGAGCAGTTCTTTGACGCTGCCCGCCTCCCACACCTTGGCCGTCCGATCCCAACTGCCGGTAACAATCCGCTGGCCGTCCGGGGAAAAGGCCACAGACCGAACATGATGGCTGTGGCCCTTGAGAGTGAGCAGTTCGTCCCCGCTGGCGGTCTCCCACACCTTGGCCGTCTGATCCTGGCTGCCGGTGACAATCCGCTGGCCGTCCGGGGAAAAGGCAACGCAATAAATCGCATCGCTGTGCCCTTTGAGCGTGAGCAGTTCCTTCCCGCTGGCCGCCTCCCATACCTTGGCCGTCTTATCCTCGCTGCCGGTGACAATCCGCTGGCCGTCCGGCGAAAAGGACACAGACCAAATCTGAGCGGTGTGCCCCTTGAGCGTGAGCAGTTCCCGGCCACTGGCCGCCTCCCACACCTTGGCCGTCCGATCCCAACTGCCGGTGACAATCCGTTGGCCGTCCGGGGAAAAGCCCACAGACCTAATCCCACCGTTGTGGCCCTTGAGCGTGAGCAGTTCGCGGCCGCTGGCCGCCTCCCATACCTTGGCCGTCGGATCAAAACTTCCAGTCACAATCCGTTGGCCGTCCGGCGAAAAGGCCACAGAGGAAATCGGATCGCTGTGCCCTTTGAGCGTGAGCAGTTCGCGCCCGCTGGCTGCCTCCCATACCTTGGCCGTCGCATCCTGACTGCCGCTGACAATCCGCTGGCCGTCCGGGGAAAAGGCCACAGACCAAATCCAATGGCTGTGCCCCTTGAGCGTGAGCAGTTCCTTGCCGCTGGCCGCATCCCACACCTTGGCCGTGTTATCGTCACTACCGGTGACAATCCGTTGGCCGTCCGGGGAATAGGCCACAGACCTAACTCCAGCCAGATGGCCTCGGAGCGTCTTCAAGTCCAAGTGAGTTTTCGGTTGCCAATAATACCATTCAAAACCGCGATAGGGAGAGTCTTGCGTGGCTTCCAGCAATTCCCGCAGCCGACCGATGTTGTTCTGGTCCCAGGCTTGCTGGGCCAGGTTCATGTTGGCCGCATATAGTTGGTGTTCGGCCTCGCGCCGCATCGATGTCTCGGCTTCCCGTGCCCGTTCCGCCTCCTTCTGCGCCGTTACAGCTTTGGTCTTAGCTTGAACCGCATCTGTCTTGGCACGGGTCGCTACCACCGCCTGCCAGGTGCTGATGCCAATGCCGACCATCAGCGCCGCCGCGACGGCGGCCCCGGCTGTGAAAGCGAGTTTATTACGTCGCCACGCCTTCTGGGGCCTGTAGGCCGTGCTCGGGGGCCTGGCGACAACCGGTTCGTTGTCCAGGTGCCGCTGGAGATCGGCGGCCAGGGCATTCGCCGTGTCGTAACGCCGTGTCCGGTCCTTCTCCAGGCACTTCATCACGATCCAATCCAGATCGCCTCGCAATAGGCCGATGAGCTTGGGTGCCTCCGCCCCGCGACATTGGGTGGTCGTCGTCAACTCCTCCTTCCCCATCAGGGTCAACCGCGTCGAGGGCCGCGCCGGTTCCTTTTCCCGAATCGTCCGCCGAATCCCATCCAACCCCGCTGCCAGCAATTCCTTCGAGTCGAAGGGCGTCTTGCCCACCAGCAGTTCATACAGCAGCACCCCCAGGCTGTAGATGTCGCTGCGCGTGTTGATGTCCAACCCGCTCATCTCCGCCTGCTCGGGACTCATATAGGCCGGTGTCCCGATGAATTGCTCCAGTTGCGTGTGCAACGTCTTGTCCGTCAGCCTCTGCTGAGTCGCCTTGGCGATCCCAAAGTCGATGACCTTGGGCACCGGCCTGCCCTCCTGCACCGTCACCAGGATGTTGGAAGGCTTGATGTCACGGTGGATAATACCCTTCTGGTGCGCGTGTTGAATGGCCTGGCAAACGCCGATGAACAACTTCAACCGGTCAATCGTGCTGAGCTTTTCCCGGTCGCAGTATTGAGGGATGGGGACTCCCTTGACCAGTTCCATCACAAAGAAAGGCCGCCCGCTTTCGGTTGCGCCCGCATCGAACACCTTGGCGATGTTGGGATGGTCCATCAGCGCCAGCGCCTGCCGCTCCGCCTCGAACCGGGCCACGACCTGCCGCGTGTCCATCCCCAGCTTGATGATCTTCAGGGCCACCTGGCGGCGAACCGGCTCCTGCTGTTGGGCCACATACACCACCCCAAAGCCGCCCTCCCCGATTTGCTCCAGCAGCTTGTAGCGGCCAATGACCGTCCCCGGCCCCTCAGTCAGGGGTGTTTCATCCAGGAGCGTGGGCGTGATTTCGGTCGTGCCTTCTCCCGGAGAAGCGATGCCAGTGTCCGCATTCAGCGCGGGGCCTTTCTCGCCTCCCTCATAAATGGCCAGCCAGGCGTCCATCTCCACGCGCAAGGCCGCATCACCGCCACACGCGCCATCGAGGAACGCGGCTCGCTCAATCGGCGTTTTCCGCATCAACGCCTGCCGGAGGATGTCCTGCTTCCGGCTGCCGGACGATGGTTCAGGGGCCTGCATGGCAGCTTGGGCTGATAGTGCTCACAAGGTAAACAACCCAACCAACTCAGCAAGCCCATACTTCGCGTTGTGGAGCGGCTCGTGTTCAGGGCTTTATCCTGCGACTTGATTCGCCCATCTCTACGATTAAGCCTGTTCTGCTGTCAAAGCGTATGTGGACAAGGTTCTCGGCCATGTTCGGCAAAAAGAGGGCACGGACCCCGCCCCCTCTCGACCAACGGTTCTGACTACTCGACTCATCCGGTCAGGAAGTGGCCTCGCGGAGTTGGTTCAACCATCTTTACTTGTGGTAGGTGAAGATCATCCCCTCATTGTTCATCGTGAACGTGTCACCGTTGACCGTGCCGGTGGTCGTGCCAGCCCCTTCCCACTGCATGGTGAGTTTTGAGCCTTGGCGGGTGTAGGTGGCCTTGACCTCGCGGCTGGAGTCGCCGCCTGACGGCGGGGAGAAAACCACCTTGCTGCTGCAAGTGCCATCGGCATTGATGGTGAAGGTGCCGGATTTGACGCTCAGCGTGGCCGCTTCGTGCTGCACAGTGCATGGCACCTTGCTCCCGTTGACGCTCACCAAGGCGTAGCTGCCGACGGGATTGATGTCGGCAGCGACCTTCGGACCCTGCTTGCACCCAGCCCAAACCAGCACCGTGAGCAGGGGCAGCAAGCACGACTGAAGTAGATGCCGCGTTGCTGGCCGTTGTCGGATATTCGGATCGTTTTGGTTTTGCTTCATGGAAGCAATCTAACCACACGCGGTGGAATCGGAGAAATTGATACTTTTGCTGGCTACATCAATGGAATCAATAGTCGAGCCCTTATGCTGCGCCCGGCCTTTCACCTTCTGAGGGGCGCCGCGTCAGTTTCGAGGCCGTGGGTCATGAGCAGAACCGATTTCGTTTGCACCAATGCCGGTTCGCACGCCGGTTGTGCCAAGCTCGTCGGCTTGTGCAAACACTGACCACAGCGAGTTGGTCAAGCTCTGGTCTCTGTGCGGCCCCGGTGATGACGCCCGGCCTGTCATCACCATCAGCAACGAATCACCGTAAATGTCGGTATGGAACTCGCTGCCACAGCGGCCTCGGTGGGCCGACAAGGCCGGTGAAATCCGCCGCGACATCCTCCGCCTGGGGAAAAGGGGCAGTGTGGCCGAGGACCTAACGCGGTGAAGGGCCCTGTGGTTCGGCAAGAGCACGACCGCGACCGTCCGCGTGGGTCGCAATCCTCCCGCTCAGGGTGCCGAGCGGGTCCACCAGCGGCGGTCTGGCCTGAGCCAACACCGCCAGGGCCTGGCCGTCGCTGGACCGGATGGCCTTCGTTGAAGTCCCCCATGATGACCAAGTTGGCCTTCGGGTCGTCGGACAGGTGTCGCATGGCCCAGCGCAGCAGGGCCCGGCACTGGTTCCGCTGTTTCTCGGTGCCGTCGTTGCCGATCGGCCTGCGCAGGTGGACGACTCAGATGTCCATCGAGGTCACCGCGTTGGTCAGTCTCACGACCAGGTGCTTGGACAGCTCGCGGTCCAGGCCCGCAAGCGCGGGCTGGCCTGCCGTCCACGCCACACCCCCCGGAACGGCCCAGGATGGCCCGCCGACGCTCTGGCCCGCAGACATTGACCTCAGTGTGAATAACGTGTGGACACTTTCCAATAACAAGTTCCGCTTTAACTTTCCTCCAGGAGAATGCGATCGGCTGATGGTGGCAGCTTTCTGCTGCCGAGGGAAGGCTTTTGCGCGTTCTCAACCTTGTCCCATTTCGCTTTCAAGATGGCACTAAGTGTGCGACACTTACGTTATGGCAAGACCTCGCCTTGCACAACCGGGAAGCCGGGCAGGCGAAACCACTCTCGGGCAGTGGGGTAAGAAATCCCGGCGAGTACAGCGAGCTCCTTGACGTTCAGCGCTTGATCCAACTGGCACCGGGCATTTCCGGCAGCCTGGGTCGGCGCGCCTGGGGTCCCCTGAAAACGAGCACGAGTGGGTCACTGTTAACGTCTGCTCATGGGTAACTCAGAACAGGCTAATCGAGCGTTCGCAACGACCTGCTGGACGGAGGTGCTTTCCGCCCGTGCGGACGGGGCACGCGCGGCTGGGGAAGCACTCGCCCGTCTTTGTGCCGCCTATTGGCCGCCACTTTACGCGTTTCTGCGGCGCGATGGATGCACTGCGGAAGAGGCTGAAGACCTCGTCCAGGGCTTTTTCGAGCAGTTCATTGCCGGGGACTACTTGCGCGATGTTTCACGGGACAAGGGGCGGTTCCGCTCGTTCCTGCTGGGGTGCCTCAAGCACTATGCCGCCAATGTGCGGCGCGACCGGCGGACGCAGCGCCGCGGCGGGGCTTGCCCGCACTTCGCGCTCGAGGACCCGGACGTTCCTGGCACGCTGCGAGGCAGCCCTGGCCACGCAACCACCCGATGATTTTGTATTCGACCGGGTGTGGGCGGAGACGATTGTGCAGAAATCGGTTGCGCGGCTCCGGCAGGAATATGCCGCCGCCGGCAAGGAAGCGCTCTTCGGCAAGCTCTGCCGTTGGCTGGTGGCCGAGGCCAAACCGGGCGATTATGCCCGCGAGGCCCCCGGCTTGGGATTGAGCGAAGGGGCGCTTGCCGCGGCCGTCTTCCGGCTGCGGCAACGGTTGCGCCAATTCACCCGCGAAGAAGTCGGCAGCACCGTTCAGTCCCCCGCCGACGTTGACAGTGAAATGCAATACTTTTGAGGGGAACACCGCTCGCAGTGCTGGCCGCCGAGGGTCCCCTGGAACCACGCCGCGCGGCCCGGTATGCGCGAGCGGTGGCCCAAGCCGTTGGCGCGGCGCACGCCCGGGGCATCCTGCACCGGGATTTGAAGCCCGGAAACGTGCTGATCGACCGGGCGGACCAGCCACGCGTGACGGATTTCGGCCTCTCCCGGCAGCTTGGCTGCGAGAGCACCCAGCACATCGCCGGTTCGCCCGGCTATATGCCACCCGAACAGGCGGACCCGCAACGCGGCCGCATCGGGGTTGCCGGCGATGTCTATGGCCTGGGCGCGCTCCTCTACCACCTCCTGACGGCCCGTCCGCCGTTCAGCGGCTCAACTGTGACGGCGACACTGGCGCTGGTGCTGACCAGCGAACCGGCGCGCCCGCGCCAAATCAACCCTCGCGTGCCGGAAGACCTCGAGACCATCTGCTTGAAATGCCTGGCCAAGGAACCTTCACGCCGGTATGCCTCCGCCCTCGAGGTGGCGGAGGAACTGAGGGCTTTCCTGGAGCGCCGTCCCATCAGAGCGCGGCCGGTGGGTGTCCCGGGGCAGCTTTGGCTCTGGTCGCTCCGGCACCCTGGCCTGACCGTGATGGGCGGGTTGCTGACGGCCGTGCTGGCGGCGGGCCTGGCCGTCTTTCTTCGGCAGTCACGCGAGAACCACTTCAACCTCTACGCCGCGGACTTGCGGATTGCAGCCGAGGATATAGAACACGGCGACCTGGGCCGTGCCCGGGACTTGCTGGCCCGCCACACACCGGCCTTCGGGAAGGAGCCGTTCGCGTGGCGCTACCTGCAGGCGCGTAGTGCGGGCGATCCGCGCATCTTGCTGGGGCAGCACGCGTGGATTGTCACCAGTACCGCCTGGTCTCCCGACGGGCACTGGATTGCCAGCGGCAGCCTGGGCTCCGGCACGGTCGGCGCCGACCTGCGTCTCTGGCGGCCGGGCGTGCCCGGCGCGCCCTTGATCCTGACGACCAACCACATCCGGGAAATGCAGTGGTTCCCCGACAGCCGGCGTTTATTGGCGGTCGGCGTGACCTCTGGCGCTGCGATCTGGGATGTCAGCGAGAGAGTGGAGTTGACGAATTATCCCGCGTCCAGTGCGCGGATTTCCAGGGATGGCAGGCTGTTGGTTACCTGCGAGGGCAACCCAGTGGCCTGGGAAACCGACGCCGCGGCAGGTCCGGTCTGCCTCCGCGACCTGGAGTCCGGCCAAGCCCGGCGTTTTCCAGATGCCCGGCTCGCAGTCCTCTCGCCTTCGGGGAAAAAGCTCGCCCTTTCCGATACCTCGGACCGGATCGACATCTTCGCAGCGGACACGGGCGCCCTCGAGCATCGTTTGACGGGCACCGGCAAGGTGTGGGCGATGATTTTCTCGGACGACGACCAGGCGCTGGTGGCCACCGGCTTCGAGCCGGACGTGCGCGTCTGGCGCCTGCCTGGGGCGCAGCCCACGTTCGAGCGATGGCCCGGCCATTCTCTGCCCACCTGGCGCGCCGCTTTCTCGCCCGACGGCACGCGTCTTCTGACCACCTCTTCCGACCAGACACTGCGCTTGTGGGAAGCCCGGACGGGAACGCTGCTGGACATCTACCGGGGGCACAGCAGTGAAGTCTGGTGCGCCAGCTTCAGCCCGGATGGCCGGCAATTCGCCACTGGAGGCAAGGACCGCAATGTCTTTGCCTGGCCTGTCGCCAAGCCTTTCTCCGACCGCGTGCTCGAGGCCCGTGTCTGGGGCCAGCACTTCTTTTCTGCCGACGGCCGCCGGATGGTGACCTTGTCAGCCGACGACCCGCCGCACACCCTGGTCTATGACCTCGACCGGGACACGCCGGCCCTGGCCCTCGACGCCGCCGAACCGTTGGCCTTGGACGCCACGGGCAACCTCCTGTTGCGGCGCGCGCCCTTCGCGCTGGAGTGGCGCGACACGGCATTCGGTGGCGCTCCCCGCGAGGTGAGCCTCGAACACAATCCCAACGAGCAGCCACCGCATGTCTGGGGCGTATCCAATGACGGCCGTATCTTCGCTGGGCTTTCGCCGGAGAAGCGCTTGTCCGCCTGGGACGGCCGCACTGGACGGAGGCTCGCCTCGCTTCAGGTGCCGGCAAGTGAGGCCTGGTTCCTCGCGCTCAGTCCGGACGGCAATTGGGCGGCCCTCACGTTGGGCGAAGATGGATTCCTGCTCTGTTCTGTGCAGGGGCGGACCTCGCGCCGGCTTGCCGCTCATTTCGACCAGGGAAAATGGGCCGCCTTTTCGCCGGACAGCCGTCTTCTGGCCACGGCCAGCAGCGATGCCACGATCAAGCTTTGGGCGGTCGCGTCCGGCCGCGAACTGGCGACTTTGCGCGGGCACCTGACCGAAGTCAGCGCGGTTGCCATGGCCCAGGATGGCCGCACGCTGGTCTCGATCGAGCAGCAACAGGGCCTGCGTTTTTGGGACCTCCCGACCCTGCGTGAAGTCGCCGTCGTTCCATTGCCCGCTGCCGGTTCGTGGCTCGGGTTCGCCCCGGACGGGCACACCCTCGCAGTGGGCTTGAACGGCGGGGGAGTCCGGCTGCTCAAAGCGCCTTAGCGCTCGTGCAAAAACAAATTCCGCGCTCCGGACGGGCGCTTAAGGCGCCGGAATAAATTTCATTACTTCGCATAATCGCCCACGGAAAACCGTTCTGTAACGGGCGACGACGAAAACCACGACTTGACGTCTGCTCAGCAAAACTTGTTATGAAAACGACCCGTTCGCAGGTGCAACTCATTGCCCCCGCTTGCGCCGGTGCTCCGGTGGTGCCAATCAGCGGCCAGGTGCTTGGCACCAACTCCATCGTGTCGCTCACGGTGTCCGTTGATGGCGGCCCGCCCACCACCCTCTGCGACAACTGCGGCGCAAGCCCGGCGTTCTCCACCACGGTGCCCGTGAATGCCGTGGAGTGCGCCGATACCGCCGTCACGGTGACCGCGCTCGACCAATTCGGCCACTCCGCCTCAACGACAAGCACGATCCACTACGATACGGTGCCCCCGGTCATCTTGAAATTATCCTTGTGCGGCTAAAATATTGTCGGAGGTTTTATGAACAACACCTGTGAATTGTTTTCCCATCGTTGGCAAAGGATGGCGCAAGTTATTGCCTCGTCATTGCTCGTGGCCCGGCTGTTTCCGGTCCACAATTCGGCCGCTCTCACTGTGACTTCGGTCACTTCCGATAACGGCCTTCCCGCTCTCTCGGTGCAGTGGACGGATAGCGCCGGGTTGCCACGGACCGCCATCATGGTGAACCAGAGCCAGACGGGCGCGTATCAAGGCCCGGGTTATCTTCGGCGCCTCACCTACCAGGTCAATGGCACCACCCGGGTCTGCACCGGGACGGACTATATCCAAGGGGGCACGGACGAATTCTCCGGCGACGGATTCGTGCAGAACCACACCGGCTTTGGCGATGACTTTTCCAATGCGAACTTGCCTCTTGTCCCCGGCACCACTACCGTGACCCTCCAGGGAACCAGCCACGCCATCATCACCTATAGCACGCCAAACTACCAGATCGGCGGGGCGACGGTGCCGACGACCGTGCAATGGTTCTTCGCCGACGGCCGTTCGCATCCGATTTTCGCGATCAGCCAGGATGCCCGGGGCCTGGAAGCTGTGCAGCAAGGGAACCTCGGCGCTGATTCCCGTTCGCCTTACGGCGATATGGCCTACGATGGCGACGGCGTCAATGCCTACGTCGGCGGAGCTTCCTATGGCGATACTTTTAAGTTTGTCACCCTGGCGTCGAATCCTGAGGAAGTGACCAGGAATTCCGGCTGGAAGGACACCGAGGCCAACACCATTCCCTACGCGATGCAATGGGCCAATCCCGCCACGGTGGATGCGGAAATGGGGCACGTGGCGACGGTTCCGATTACCGTTTGCGATCAGGGCAGCGATAGCCGCCTTTATCCGCCCGTTGATCCACGCAACACGAGCCAGTTGGGAGGGCCGATGCTGACGGACGAAAGCTGGGCTTTCCAAATCCTGAATTACCAATGGCCCGCCGGAGCCGCTGTTCCCATTACCTCCAAGCGCCTCACCTGGGGAAGGAATTTCGGCAGTGTCGGCGGTTTCGATGACTATGGCGATTACAGCGATTCTCCTTACCTCAATATTACGCAGTATTCGCAGCACTCGACCGATCCGGTGGGGGTGGCGCTCCTCGGTGCCCGTGCCGACGGCATGCTCATGGCCTATTCCGTCTTTGTCGTTTTGGGAACGCACACCGGCGGCTACACCAACGGCACCGTCGGCACACAAGTTACCCAAATGGAGAACGTCACCCACGCGAGCCTTTCCGCCTCGATCGGCGCCGTGGAAACCAGCGGGCCGGCCGGAGTGGGAAGCGCCTCCTCCGCAACGATTGCCTTTAGCCCCGCCGGGTATGACCCAACTTACTCGACTTGGCAAATCGCAGCCACCACCAACGCGGTCAATGCCACGCTCACGCCCGCGGCGAATTATCCTCTCGATCACCCCGTCTTGGTCATCAACGGCTATGCTTCGAGCCAGTTGCCAGCCGGCATTGCTGTGGGCACCGGGTTGACCAATGCGGGCGTTGATTATTTTGCGACCCTCGATACCGCCGGCCAGCGCCTGTGGATTACGGTGAATCGCCTCCTCACCGACTCCTTGAACCTTGTTGTCAACACTCCGGGCGCCGGAGGCGGGGCGTCCGCGCCGGTCATTTCCTCGATTCCCTCCAGCGGCATGGCGGGAACGGCGATTGTCATCACCGGCCGGAATTTCACTGGGGCGACGACCGTCACCTTCAATGGCGTCGCGGCCGGCTTCACGGTTAACGCGGCGACGCAGATAACCGCCACCGTGCCAGCCGCCGCCACGTCCGGGCCAATCGCCGTCACCACCCCCGGCGGGACCGCGCAGAGCGCGACTGCCTTTACCGTTCTGGCCACGCCCGCGAATTTGCCGATCTACGTTGACAGCTTGCTCAACGGATTCCAGGACTGGAGTTGGGCCACCGCCGTCAACGATTACAATACCTCCCCGGTTTATTCCGGCAGCTATTCCATCAGTGTCACGGCCGCTCCTTATACGGCTCTTTCACTGTATCATGACGATTTCAACACCTCGCCCTACTCGAGCCTGAGCTTTTGGATCAACGGCGGCGAGGCGGGCGCGCAAGGGCCGCAGGTGATGGGAGTGGTGACCCAGGCTTACCAAGCCATCTATAACCTGCCCGCCCTGCCGGTGAATACCTGGACGCAGTTTGACATCCCGCTCTCCGCCCTGGGAGTGGCGAACGTCACCAACTGCCAGGGTTTCTGGTTCTGGCCCACCCTCTCCGGAGCGACGACTTTTTACATCGATTCCGTTCAATTGAACAATGCCACCGCGCCGTCCCTGGCCGTGGTGCCACCGGCACCCGCGTCCGGTTCGTTTGTCCTGCAGCTTTCGGGCATCTCAGGCCAGACCTATTGGATACAAACCTCGACCAACCTGGTCGCTTGGACCAGCGTCTCGACCAATGTCCTGGCGTTGTCGTCTGCCAATATTACGAACACGGTGATCGGCACCGCGAGCCGCCAATTTTGGCGGGCGGTCTGGCGGCAATAGGCTAGCTCCGGATGCGACAGAACATCCGCGTCCCTCTCAAGGTTCGAAAGCAGCCGGAGATTTTCTGGCGCACTTTGATCATGCGCATTTAGCCTGGCCTCTTCCTGCCCCGATTGGCGAATCTCCTGCCCGTAGCGCTCCGGCGGGGCGTTGATCTGGGCCAGGAGTTCCAGGAGGTTCGGAACCATTCACCCGGCGACTACGCGGGCATCGTGCTTGAACCGGGTGACGACGTGGCCCCGGCCAGCGTGGTCCCGCGCATGGAGGCGTTGACAAACAGGAAAGGTTGTCGTACAGAGAATCGGAATGAATTCTACTGTAAGTATCAGTGAACTTCAGGACCAGGCGCCCCAGGTGGTCAAGCGCGCCGAACGAAACGGGAGCGTCGCCGTTTGCCGGCACGGCCGCACGGTGGCGTTTGTCGTCTCCAGAGAGCGGATGGAGGCGATTCTGGAGACCCTGGAGATCATGGCAGACGAAAGCGCAATGAGGTCAATCCGGGACTATGAGTCCGGCAGGATAAAGCCCAAGCCGTTCGAACCGGATGAAATATAAAACGCTCTGGATGCCTCAAGCCCAGGCATTCATAAAGTCGCTGGCGCCCGAGCCACGCCAGGCGCTTCGGCAGGCGATCAAAAAGCTGGCTGAGGGCAAAACCGGCAGGTTGGACCTGCGGACGCTGGAAGGCCGGCTCCACGGCTGCTGTCGGTTGCGTGTTCGAATCTACCGCGTGATTTACAGCGTCAGCGCCACAACCCAGGGTCCCGCGCTAACCTTGGTGGCCGCAGGACCGCGATCCACGATCTATGAGGCGTTCGAAAAGATTCTTGCCGAACAGACGCTGAAATAAGCGGGCGAGGCTCATTACGAAGGGCGATCATTTTGGCGACAAACCTTCATCAGGGTTCGCTTCCCTTCACCCGCTCCCACTTTTTCAGGGGTGTCCCCCACAAAGCCGAGTCCGGCCTGGCTTCCGAAATTGCCGGTGAGAGGATTCGCTGCTTGCAGGAGATGAACCAAACGATTAAGCTACGAGGAACGCGACTGATCGCTTAAAGCGGCGGAGTGGCGACTCCGCCAGGTTGTTTCAATCTGGAGCCAAATTCAATATGCGAAGCCAAGACCGCTGTCCAATCCGGGCCGGCAAACCGGCCGTCCCATCATCCTTCGCTGGAAGTGGAACCTCGGCGGCATTTACGCTCATCGAATTGCTGGTTGTCATCGCCATCATTGCCATCCTGGCGGCGATGTTGTTGCCGGCGCTGGCGCGCGCCAAGGCCAAGGGCCTTCAGGCCCAATGTTACAGCAACGAGCACCAAATCAGTCTCGGCTTTCACATGTACACCCAGGATTATCGGGACAGCTACCCCTACCACGATGGCTGGGCGGCGTTCGGAGGGCAGCGGCCAACCACGCCTTACCTGGGCAATTATGCCAATACGTACGGAGGCGACCAATGGGAGACCAACCGGCCGCTCAACAAATATGCCCCCAACACGGGCGCTTTCCACTGCCCAGCCGATCACGGCGACGGGTTGAATCCCGTGCCCAAGACGTGTTGGGACGGCTGGGGCAACAGCTACCTGGTGGAATGGGCCGGCGACTTTGCCGGCACAAAACACGTCACAGGTGATTCGGTTTACCCTGCCCAATCGCCAGCCCTCAAGGCCGGCGACGTCGCCATGCGGCCCAGCACCAAGATCATCTGCGGCGATTGGCCCTGGCATCCCAACCGCGGCGTCAACGATCCCCATGATGACTGGCACAATTACAAGGGGCGCCGCTGGATGAACATGCTCTTCGGGGACGGCCACGTGCAATACTGGCACTTTCCACGCCAATACGATACGGACCCGAAGTACCAATCGGGTTGGTCCGACATCAACGCGCTGTGGTGGTGAGCCGGGGGCGAGAAACCGGTCCGTGAAGGCGGAGACGGAGTCCCCCTGGCTCACCGCGTAGCGGTGCCCGATGGTAGCCGTGGACTTCCAGTCCACGGACCGATGGCCCAAGCTCGACCGCGTTGCCTCGCGTTGCGACGCCTGAAAATCGCGACGCTGTCAGGCGTCGCTACGCGACGCATGACCATTCCTACGCCCTGAACCGTGGACCGAGGTCCACGGCTACCCTCACTGCGTCGCTACGCGACGCGCGATGATTCCCACCCCCCGAACCGTGGACCGAGAGGGCCGGGGTGAGGGGTCTGCCCCCGTGCCGCTCCCTTTTTCACTGAGGCCTTGCGGGCGCGAACGGTTTTCGATTGACGATGGCCCGTGGGTTTCGAGACAATCCGGGTATCGGCAGCCTGCTCATCGCTCGAAACAGAGGGATTTCAACCGGCTGCCAGCATTGCAACGTCAGAACCGCTTCGGCACCGTTATGAAGAGTCTCTTAAGCTCCGCTCATCCAACAATTCTTGGGCTGCTGATGGCCGCGGCGGCCGCCACCACGTCCCCGGCCGCGACCTTGCTATGGTCCATTGGCACCAAGGACACCAATACGGCCGAGTTCGCCCTCGGGCCCAAAGATTACCAGGGTTACCGGCAGCCGGGGGTGTATATCGTGGGGCAATCTGACGCGAAGCGGGACTGGCCTTATGTGCAACCGGGGGCGGCTGATGGCGGCTGGGCGCCGGGCACGCCGCAGACGTTCGAGATCTTCTTTGGCCTGGAGAGCGCGCCGGCGGAGGCCTGCCGGCTGGAGCTGGATTTCGCGGACACGCACTCGACCCGCCCGCCGAGGCTGCGCGTGGAGGTCAACGAGTTGGCGCGCGAGTACCAGACGCCTCCCGGCGCAGGCGACGCTTCGGTTTTTGGCGAGCCCTCCAAGGGCCGTCCTTATGTGGTGAGCCTGGATGTGCCGGCCGGGACGCTCAAGGCGGGCGAGAACCGCATCGCCATCACGACGCTGACCGGCTCGTGGGTGTTGTGGGACGCCGTGCAGTTCGAGGCGCCCGCCGACACCAGGCTCGCGTCGTTGCACGACCGCACAGTGGTGACCGGGATCGCTGCCAGCCGCAGCACCCTGGCGTGGCGCGACGGCAAACCCGCCCACGTGGTCACCGCCAGTATTCGTCACGTTGGGCAACCGGTCGAGGCGACGGTGCGCGTTGGCGGCCAGGAGCCGGAGAAGGTCCAGCTCCGCCCGGGCTCGCAATCGGTCGAGGTCTTCGCGGCGGCGGTGACGGCCACGGAGACGGTCCCCGTGAGCGTAGCCGTCGGCACGGAGGTGCTGGCGCAAAAAGAGGTGGAACTGGAGCCGGTGCGCCCGTGGGTCGTCTATATCCTCATGCACTCCCACGTGGACATCGGTTACACGGACATCCAGCCGCACATCGCCGCCAAGCAGGCCCATAACGTTGCCCGAGCCCTCGAACTCATCCAGGAGACCAAGGACTACCCCGCAGAGGCGAAGTTCAGGTGGAACGTCGAGGTCCAGTGGACCTACGATCAATTCTGGGCCAGCGCCACCCCGGAGCAGAAGCGCCAATTCGAGCAGGCCGTGCGGGACGGCTACATTGGCCTGGACGCCATGTATGGCAACCTGTTGACGGGCATTTCCCGGGGTGAGGAATTGATTCACCAGCTCATGTTCGCAAAGGCGCTCGGGCAACATTGCGGTGTGAACGTTGATTCCATGATGATCAGCGACGTGCCCGGGTTGACCTGGGGCCTCGTTACGGCGTTGAGCCAGGCCGGCGTGAAGTACATTTCCGACGGCCCGAACTACCTGGACCGCATCGGCTGGACGCGGGTCACCTGGGAAGACCGGCCCTTCTACTGGGTGGGGCCCAATGGCAAAGACAAGGTGCTCTACTGGGCGCCTTACTTCGGCTACGCCTTCGGGCACACGGTGGACCTGCTGCCCGACGCCGTCCGGCAGGACTTGAAACAACTCGAGGACGCCGGTTACCCGTACGACCTCGTCCAAATTAGGTGGTCCAAGGGCGACAACGGAAGCGCCGACGAGCGGGTCATGAAGCAAGTGCGCGACTGGAACGCGAAGTACGCCTCGCCGCGCCTGGTCATTGCCACCACCAGCGAGATGTTCCATGAATTCGAGAAGCGGTACGCCGGCAAGATCCCCGCTTTCCGCGGCGATTTCACACCCTACTGGGAAGATGGCGCGCCCTCCTCCTCCCGGGAAACCGCGTTGAACCGCCATTCAGCCGACCGCCTGTCGCAGGCTGAATCGCTCTGGGCCCTGCTCAGCCCGGCCACGTTCCCCGCCGCGCAATTCGGCGAGGCCTGGAAGAACGTGGCGCTCTACAGCGAACACACCTGGGGCGCCTACAATAGCGTCAGCCAGCCGGACCTCGAGTTCGTCAAGACCCAGTGGAAATTCAAACAGGCCTACGCGCTCGACGCCGACGGCCAATCGCGCGCCCTTTTGGCCAGGATTTCGAGGCCCCGCGCCGCAGATGCCGGAACCCCGGCGGCAGGGAGTTCCTCCGAATTCGACGTGTTCAACACCGCCTCGTGGCCGCGCACTGACCTGGTGACCCTGCCCAGAGAAACCCAAGGCGACGCGGTGAAAGACACGCAGGGTCAGCCAGTTCCCTCCCAGCGGCTGGCCGGCGGCGAACTGGTCTTTCTGGCGCGGGACGTGCCCGCCCTGGGCGCCAAACGCTATCGGGTCGAAGGCGGCGCCGCGGCGGCGGCCTGCCGCGCCAGCGCAACCGGCACAACCCTCAGCACGCCTTTATTCACGGTGAAGCTGGATGAAACCACGGGCGCTATCATCAGCCTGCGCCAGCAGGGTCTGGACGCGGAGTTGGCCGGCGGCAAACTCAACGAGTACATTTACCTGCCCGGGGCCAACCTCAAGGACGTGAAGTCCTGCGGCCCGGCCAAGATCAGCGTGAAGGAGGCAGGACCTCTCGTAGCCTCCCTGCTGGTCGAGTCGGAGGCCCCCTCCTGCCGGCGCCTGGCGCGTGAAGTGCGCGTCGTGGACGGCCTGGACAGAGTTGAGTTGATCGATGAGGTGGACAAGCTGCCGGTGCGCTCTGCGGAAGGGCTGCACTTCGGGTTCGAGTTCAACGTGCCGGGGGCAACGGTGCGGATCAACAGCCCGCTGGCGGTGGTCGAGCCGGAGATCGATCAGCTTCCCGGCGCGTGCAAGAACTGGTTCTGCGTGGAACGCTGGGTGGACGTTGCCAATGCGGATTATGGCGTGACCTGGGCGACGGTGGATGCGCCGCTGGTCGAGATGGGCGGATTGACGGCGAACCTGCTGCGAACACAGCCGGACCCCAAGGCTTACCTGAAGACCATCAAGCATTCCCCCAAATTGTACTCGTGGGTGATGAACAACCATTGGCACACCAATTACCGGGCCGAGCAGGAAGGGCCGACCACGTTCCGGTACGCGATTCGGCCGCATCGGGCTTACGACCCCATCGCGGCAGCCCATTTCGGCATCGAGGCCACCGAACTGTTGATTGCCATGCCGGCCGCGGGTGAGGCCCCCGTGCAGTCCCCGGTGCGGATCGAATCCGACGGTGTCGTCGTATCAGCCCTCAAGCCCAGCGAGGACGGCAGGGCCTGGATCCTCCGGTTGTATGGCGCCTCCGGCCACGACGAGAAGGCCCGCCTCCTTTGGACCCAACCGCTCTCGGTTTCGTACACCGACGTGGCCGAAGTCGCGGGGCAGAAGGCGCCGGAACAAATCCCCGTGCCCGCCTGGAGCGTGGTCTCGCTGCGGGCCGAGCGCCCGTGAACCCGCGCCCGCTGCCTGTTCCGGTGTGGGGCAGACCTCAGGTCTGCACCAAGGGCCTTCCCATGGACCGCCGCCAGCCCGAAGGTTTTGGACTGCGGCAGTCTTCTGCCGCTTTCGCGTCCCCTGGGTTCAAAAAGCGGCAGAGGACTGCCGCAGTCCAAAACGCAAGCGCGGCAGGCATGCCCATCCGGCTCACGGTTCCAGTCCATTTACAAAGGCGAAAGGAGGTTCGCCTGAACCGTTACACGTGGCTGGTGGCCCTCTGCCTGTGGTGCCTGGCGGCGATACAGACCGGGGCGCACCCGATCTCGCTCACCAGCGGCGCCGTCGAGGTGGGCCGCGACAAGGTTGCCGCCCGCATCGAGGTGATGTGTGAGGACTTCGTGATGCTCTACGGCTATACCGTCAACCAGAGCAACTACATCTCCAAGGCCAACATCGAGGAAGGCATGAAGAGGCACACCGACCTCTTGCTGCGGGATTTCATGATCCGCGACCGGGATGGACAGCTCCTGTCGGGCAAGCTCGAGAGCATTGAGCCGCCCGCGATACCCGAGCGCGGCGTATTGGTGGAAGACTTGATGCAGACCAAGGTCGTCTATCATTTGGCTTACCCGGTTGCCAAACCGCCGGGGTATCTCACATTTCAACAGCGAATCGGCAGCGGCAGCGGCACATTCCTGCCGTCGATCATGCAGCTTTCCGTCCGCCAGGCCGGCAGCGCGCTCCCGCGGACGGCTATCTTGAGCGGCGAGGGAGACGTTCACACGTTTGAGTTCGACTGGTCGGGGGCCGGCCTGCCCAAGGACCAGGCCGGCACCAACTCCGAGACGGTGGTGAGTCAGGCCCCGGGCGACATGGGCATCGAGAGTTATGGCGCTATCTACGCCTTCCTGTACGTCGAGCCGGCGGAGGTCCGCGTCGAAATCCTGATGCCCTTGCTCACGTTGGAGACCTGGACGGAGATGCCGCGCAAAGATCGCAATTTCCTCGAAGTGGCGGAACAGCAGGCCGCCTTGCCGGCGCTGAAGGAATTCTTTGGCAGCCATAACCAGGTGGTCATCGATGGCCTGGAAGTGCGGCCGGTCGTGCGGCGGCTGGATTTCTACGGGGTGGATTTCAAGGACTTCGCCGTGGCTGCCGAGCCGCGCCGGTTGAGCGCGTGGACGGCGCGCCTGGGCGTCATCCTTGCCTACAGCACCAAGGGTCTGCCCAACCAGGTCGCCATCACCTGGGATTTGTTCAACGCCCAGGTCCCGAGCGCGCGCGCCGCGGTGTTCGCGGGCCAGGACGCCAAGCGATGTCGATTCACCCGCTATCAACCGACGTTCACCTGGAACAATCCCGGGCTGCCGCCGCTGCCCGAGATCGCCCCGGTGCTGGCCAAAGACCCCGATGAAAAGACGCGCGTGAGCATCGCCCAGACCTTGTTGAAAAATATCTACCGCGCCTTTGATTACCGGGATGAAAAGGTCGTTTATGATGCCTTGGCGCGCAGCGTCGAAGGCGAGCTGCTCGCGGAGACCTACCTGAAGATACACGCGGGCTTGCTGATGCAGGAACAGGGGGGCGCCGTCTCGCAGGTCCAGAGCGTCGAGCCTCCTCGACAGCACCATCGCGGATTCGCGGCCGGGCTCCTACAGCGCGAACGTCAAGTGGCGCGTCACGGGCACAGTCGAGCACTGGGGGCACATCCACACGCGCATCAATGCCTACGAGGCCCTGCTCCGCATCCGCCGCGGGGACCAGTCCTGGAAGATCACCGGTATCGAGGTGGACAAGCAGGAGCGCGTTGGCTATCAATTGAGCGTGCGCAAATTCTGAACGTGATAGCCATCGAGCAACTCAGCTTCCATTACAGCCGCTCGACCTTTACGCTGCGGGTGCCCCGGCTCGACGTGGCCGACGGCCAGAAGGTCGCCCTGGTCGGCCCGAGCGGTTCGGGCAAGACGACGCTGCTCCACCTGGTCGCCGGCATCCTCCTGCCGGATGCAGGAACCATCACCGTGGGCAAGACCCAACCGGCCCTGCTGAGCGACGCGGGGCGGCGCGCCTTTCGCATCGCGACCCTGGGGCTGGTCTTCCAGGATTTCCAACTGCTGGACTTCCTCGACGTTCTCGAAAACATCCTGCTCCCGTTCCGGATCAACCCGGCGTTGAACCTCACCGGCGCCGTCCGCGAGCGCGCCGTGCAGTTGGCGCGCGAGACCGGCCTCGAACCCCGGCTGCGCCACCGCCCGGGACGCCTGTCCCAAGGCGAGAAGCAGCGCACCGCCCTTTGCCGCGCGCTCATCACGCAGCCGCGCTGCCTGTTGGCCGACGAACCGACCGGCAACCTCGATCCGGCAGCCAAGAGGCGCGTGCTCAACGTCTTGTTCGAGCAATGCGCGCGCGCCCAGGCCAGCCTCCTGATGGTCACCCACGACCTCAGCCTCCTCGGCCGATTTGACCATTCCTTTGACCTTGCGGAGGTGTCGCGATGAAGCACGTCTGGTTTCTCGCCTGGCAATCGTTGCGCTTCAACCGCCTCCAGTCGGCCATTCTCATCGTCGGCCTCGCGGTCCCCTTGTACCTGCCGCTGACGGTCAACGGCCTGGTGGCCCGCTACCAGACGGGTTTGCTCGCGCGCGC
This sequence comes from uncultured bacterium, assembly GCA_963749495.1. Taxonomy (GTDB): domain Bacteria; phylum Verrucomicrobiota; class Verrucomicrobiia; order Limisphaerales; family UBA8199; genus CAVQND01. The sequence continues at coordinate 426,871 of CAVVMW010000001.1, read as the reverse complement.
CTCGAGCACGCCGCTGGTCGCCGGCGGTCTGGGCAGCCGCTTCGATCTGGTCCTGCACGCGCTCTACTTCCGCGGGGGTGTCCCGCGCCTGCTGCGCATGGGGGACGTCGAGGCCATGCGGGCAACGGGCTACGCGGCGCCCATCCCGTTGTATGTGCGCTACACCGCCCGTCACGCGCCGATTGTGGGCACCACGCTGGATTATTTCACCTTCCGCGGGCTCCGGTTGGCCCGCGGCGAGCAACTGCTCGAATTGGGCGACTGCGTGCTTGGCGCCGAGGTGGCGGCCTCCCTGAAGCTCGAGCCCGGGGACCGGCTCATGACCGACCCTGAGAACGTCTTTGACATCGCCGGCTCCTACCCCGTCAAGCTGCGCGTGATGGGTGTGCTCGAAGCCGGCGGCACACCCGACGACCGCGCTGTCTTCGTGGATTTGAAGACCACCTGGCTGATTGGCGGCCTGGCTCACGGCCATGCGGACGTCACCGGCACGAACACGGACTCCTCGGTGGTGCTCGAGCGCGCCGCCACGAACGTCGCCGCCAACGCGGCGCTCGTCGAGTTCACGGAGGTGACGCCCCAGAGCATCTCGAGCTTTCATTTCCATGGCGATCCCGCCGACTTCCCCCTCTCGGCCGTCGTCCCGGTGCCCAAAGACGAAAAGTCGGCCACATTGCTCCGCGGCCGCTATCAGGGGCCGGAGGCAACCGTGCAAATCCTGGCGGCGCCCGGGGTGGTCGAGGAATTGCTGGGCCTGGTGTTTCGCATCAAGCGGTTCTTCGATGCCAACGCCGCCCTGGTGGGCGCATTGACGGCGCTGTTCCTGCTTTTGGTGGTGCTCCTGTCGTTGCGCCTGCGCCAGCCGGAAATGGAGACCCTGTTTCGATTGGGCTGCGCCCGCGGCCTGATGGCAAAACGGGTGGCGGCGGAACTCGCCGCGATTGGCGCGGTGAGCCTCGCGCTGGCGCTGGCGGGCGCGGCCGCCACCATAGCCATGGTGTCATTATGGTGAAACGGGAGATAAACCTCGGTTCAAAAGCGGCCGGACACGAGTGCCGAGGGGCGAGTGTCGAGGGGCGAGTGTCGAGGGGCGGCCGTCGCGCGATTAAAACTGTCGGTCATCCCACGGCGCCTTTTTGCCCCGAAGGGGCTTCCGACAATAGCCCAACGTTTCAACGTTGGGTTGGGTGCGCCGGCACCCCCAGTCCCGAAGGGACGGCTGAAACGCCGGAGGATTTCAGCCGTCCCTTCGGGACTTTGCCCATCTTCGCCCGGATCCCAACGTTGAAACGTTGGGCTATTCTCAAATGTCCCTCCGGGACAAAACTCCCGGGACACAGTCCCGACGCTTTTGATCGCACCCGGGGCTCCCATTGTGCGCTGACTCGACACTCTCCACTCGATACTCGCCCGATGGGTGTCGGGCTGCTTCGGAGCCTTGGCCTGCTCTGCGCGTTGCTGCTTGCCGTGCCGGGTTGCCGGCCCGGGGCCAACCAGGCATCCATTCCCAAGCCGCACCGGTGCCGGATCTACGCAACAAGCTACCCGTTATTCTACATCGCTCAGCGCCTGGGCGAGGACCGGGTCGATGTGCTTTTCCCCGCCCCGCCAAACGAGGACCCGGCATTCTGGCGGCCCTCGAAGCATGTCGTGCGCCAGTACCAGCGAGCGGACCTGATCCTGTTGAATGGCGCCGATTTCGAGAAGTGGGTGGACACGACATCGCTGCCCCTGAACGCGCTGGTGGACACCGCGGCTGGATTCAAGGACCAGTGGCTCATGTTCCCGGAGGTGATCACGCACAGCCACGGCCCGCACGGCGCCCACAGCCATGGAAACATTGATTTCAACACCTGGCTGGACCCGTTGCTGGCCATCCGCCAGGCCGAGGCGGTCGAAGCGGCGCTGCGGCAGTTGTCCGCGGTGCCGGAGGCGGAACTCCGCCGGCGCGGCCAGCAACTGCGCCGTGATTTCGAGGCGCTCGACCGCCAACTCCGGGAGCTCTCCCAGACCCTTGCCCGGCGACCGCTCCTGGCCTCCCACCCGGTCTATGGATACCTGGCGCGCGAGTACCACTGGGACCTGCACAGTGTCCACTGGGAACCCGACGAACCGGTCCCTGCCGCCCAGTGGACGGCCTTCGACACCCTGCGCGCCCAGCACCCGGCCAATCTCATGTTGTGGGAAGACGAGCCCTTGCCCGAGGTCCGCGCCGAACTGCAAAAACGCGCCGTCCGCCCCGTCGTGTTCCGGACCTGCGGCAACCGGTCCCCCCTCGTCGACTATCTCCAAGCCATGCAGCAAAACATCGAGACCCTCCGCGCTGCGTTGAAATGAGAAGCCCGCGACCCTCCGGCCACCGCCCCCATGATGACGGTCGCTGGCGATCTTGGCCGGCAACTTGCTTGGGGGCGACCCCGATAGTCGCCCTCAACCGCAGCTCCGAATAAATGCGCTGCTTCAACGGGGCCGCGCTCACTTGAGCGCGGAATGCAATGTATTCTTGCCTGGAAGAAATCTCAGGAGGAGGAGCTTCAACGGGGCCGCGCTCACTTGAGCGCGGAATGAAGATCACAGCCGCCAAATGAGCCACGAGTTGCCTGGCTTCAACGGGGCCGCGCTCACTTGAGCGCGGAATGCCAATCCTCTCAGTTCCACGAATACTTGGTACGAGAGCTTCAACGGGGCCGCGCTCACTTGAGCGCGGAATGTTGCAACTCGGATTCAATGTCCAGGACCTCGACCCGGCTTCAACGGGGCCGCGCTCACTTGAGCGCGGAATGGTGACGACTCTGGGACTCTTCTCCGCGAGCAGCAACAGCTTCAACGGGGCCGCGCTCACTTGAGCGCGGAATGCTCAACATTCTGATCCCAGCAGTCGGACTCAGCGAGCTTCAACGGGGCCGCGCTCACTTGAGCGCGGAATGTCCGCGGCCGGCACCTCCTGGCTCTTGCACTCGCTGCTTCAACGGGGCCGCGCTCACTTGAGCGCGGAATGAACGAGAAGTGGAACAGGGCCGCCGCCGCCTGGTGGCTTCAACGGGGCCGCGCTCACTTGAGCGCGGAATGCACTCAAGAGTGAGCGTGCCCGTGAAAGCGCAGATGGCTTCAACGGGACCGCGCTCACTTGAGCGCGGAATGACCGGCAGCGGCAGCAGCGTTGGCGTCTTCTACCTCGCTTCAACGGGGCCGCGCTCACTTGAGCGCGGAATGATGGCGGCGGCTGCTGCGCTGGAAGCGGAAGCCGAGCTTCAACGGGGCCGCGCTCACTTGAGCGCGGAATGTCCATCTCCGGCGTCGCCATGGTGCGCCAGTAGCCGTGCTTCAACGGGGCCGCGCTCACTTGAGCGCGGAATGCCGCATGTCAATCAACCGGGAGTAATCAGCATTGACGCTTCAACGGGGCCGCGCTCACTTGAGCGCGGAATGCGCGCAGGTGCGATGAGCACCGAGCGGCCTGGGCTGGCTTCAACGGGGCCGCGCTCACTTGAGCGCGGAATGCTCTACGAGGATCTCCGAAGCGCGCTGGAGGCGAGCCTGGCTTCAACGGGGCCGCGCTCACTTGAGCGCGGAATGGGCTTTCTGGCATTGTCGGCTGCGTTCCCTCGGTCTCGCTTCAACGGGGCCGCGCTCGACTCGAGCGCGGAATCGCTCGAGGACCTCCTTGCACAGCGCGGGCATCACGCGGCTTCAACGGGGCCGCGCTCACTTGAGCGCGGAATGGACTTGAACCTCACCAACGTCCAATATATGGAGTGGGGCTTCAACGGGGCCGCGCTCACTTGAGCGCGGAATGACGCCGGAAAGTGCCCCTGAACCTTGCGGTTGGCATAGCTTCAACGGGGCCGCGCTCACTTGAGCGCGGAATGTCCTCACCGGCGCGGCGCTTGAGGCCGACGTGCTGAGCTTCAACGGGGCCGCGCTCACTTGAGCGCGGAATGCGCCATGCAATTCTATCAGCAGGCCCGGCAACTGCTGGCTTCAACGGGGCCGCGCTCACTTGAGCGCGGAATGTACGCGAGGGTGCGCAGCCAAAATACCTGCCCCCTGGCTTCAACGGGGCCGCGCTCACTTGAGCGCGGAATGTGGGCCGGGGTTCAATCGGGCGGTACATGGCCTTCGCGCTTCAACGGGGCCGCGCTCACTTGAGCGCGGAATGACTGGATCTTGTCGTTTTCGGGGACGCCGCGGCTGACGCTTCAACGGGGCCGCGCTCACTTGAGCGCGGAATGCGGGAGGAAGGCGGCCAGGCCGTGACCGAGGGCTTGCTTCAACGGGGCCGCGCTCACTTGAGCGCGGAATGCCCGATGCCCTCGGTCGAGGCCATCGCCGCTCCCGGGCTTCAACGGGGCCGCGCTCACTTGAGCGCGGAATGTTCACAACCTCGTCCGGCAGGTGCATGTAGCGTTTGCTTCAACGGGGCCGCGCTCACTTGAGCGCGGAATGTTGGCAGGCCCGAGGCCCACGGGTTGGCAAAGATGAGCTTCAACGGGGCCGCGCTCACTTGAGCGCGGAATGCTCTACGTCATCCTCTGTGACGGCACAATTGACCGGCTTCAACGGGGCCGCGCTCACTTGAGCGCGGAATGCAGGCGCCACTTCGGTTGCGCCCGTTGCGCCCGCCGCGCTTCAACGGGGCCGCGCTCACTTGAGCGCGGAATGGAGCGTGGCGCTGGCGAAGGTGAATGTGCCCGAGTCGCTTCAACGGGGCCGCGCTCACTTGAGCGCGGAATGCATGGCGTTGCGCAGGTTGAGCATGTCGCTGGCCAGGCTTCAACGGGGCCGCGCTCACTTGAGCGCGGAATGGCAAGAAACGCTGGCCCAATTGCAGGCCAAATACGACGGCTTCAACGGGGCCGCGCTCACTTGAGCGCGGAATGCGGCTTCATCGTCACCAACAACAACCTGTACGCCTCGCTTCAACGGGGCCGCGCTCACTTGAGCGCGGAATGTGGCCGCGCAAGTCACGGAGATCGAGGCTGACATCTAGCTTCAACGGGGCCGCGCTCACTTGAGCGCGGAATGGAGCGTGGCGCTGGCGAAGGTGAATGTGCCCGAGTCGCTTCAACGGGGCCGCGCTCACTTGAGCGCGGAATGGCTCGTCACGCCGCACGCGGCCCAGGCGCTCGACCAGGCTTCAACGGGGCCGCGCTCACTTGAGCGCGGAATGGTAAATCATATCGCCCCAATCCCCGGCGTGGTGAAGCTTCAACGGGGCCGCGCTCACTTGAGCGCGGAATGTTAAACTTAGTTTAAAATCCCCGCGATGAGAGCATCGCTTCAACGGGGCCGCGCTCACTTGAGCGCGGAATGGGTGAGCCGATTTATTTCTGGTCCTTCACTTGGCGGGCTTCAACGGGGCCGCGCTCACTTGAGCGCGGAATGTAGTTTCATAAGGCAAAACCAGGTCCTGCCCCGCCGTGCTTCAACGGGGCCGCGCTCACTTGAGCGCGGAATGCACTACCACGCAACACGACAGACCCCCCATGCAACGCGCTTCAACGGGGCCGCGCTCACTTGAGCGCGGAATGATCATGCCGGCGATTCGGTTACGGGTTGGACCGGCGGGCTTCAACGGGGCCGCGCTCACTTGAGCGCGGAATGACCGAACTGCCGTCAACGCGGCGGCCACGATTACCGCTTCAACGGGGCCGCGCTCACTTGAGCGCGGAATGCAGGTTGACCCGCGCGTCGCTCGCGCCCTCCCAGGGGCTTCAACGGGGCCGCGCTCACTTGAGCGCGGAATGCGCCCTTGGCGCGTACGCATCGAACAAATCTTTGGTGCTTCAACGGGGCCGCGCTCACTTGAGCGCGGAATGTCCTCTTCGAGACGCGGCAGTGTGCCGGCCTCGGAGGCTTCAACGGGGCCGCGCTCACTTGAGCGCGGAATGAGCGGCCTCATCCTGTCCGCAAAGGACGGGCTTCGCAAGAGCGAGATGCGAGCACCCCGGCCTCAGCTTCCGTCTCAGGCAAGTGCTGCGGGGAAGTGTTGTCGGCAAGCCCTTGCCAGATACAGAGTTGCACTTCGCGAGCGCCCGGCGGTTTTTCCCCGCCACCAAGCCGCTCGCGTGAGCTAATATGTCAAAGAACCGTTCAGAAAGCATAGCACGGCGACTCCATCTTGAGGTAAGGCACGCCCAGCGCCGTGATGACGCGGTCGCCGCGGCCCTCCGCGGGGCCAAGCACCACGAAGATCACCTGGTCTTCGGTGTGGTTGATGACTTCAGACAGTTCGGACACGAGCATGGCCTTCTCCGACGGATTCAAGTCGCACTCGAAGACGGAGAATTGAAGGTGGTCGCCATAGTTCTTGCAGACTTTGAACACCCGGCGAAGGCGTTTGGCGTCGGTGATGTCGTAGCAAACCAGGTAGGTGGTGCGCACAGGTGGGTTGAGGGTTGGGGGGGAGAAGAATCAGCGAGTGGTGAGGGGAACGTATTCGGGGATTTCCCCCGTGAGCACTTTGGCCAGAAGGCGGGCCTGGAGTTCCAGCGCGCGGCGGTAGCCGACTTTGTAGTCGAAGAGCGGGTGCGTGAGCAAGGCGCTTATGCGCTGCTCATAGGTTTGAAAGAACCGCTTGCGCCCGGCCGCGGTCAGGTTGACGGCCTGGCCGGCCTGGACGAAATCGCTTTCGCTCACCACGCGGTTGTTGATGCACGTCAGCACGGCGGACTCGGCCACGAGCGGCCGGAACTCCTCCATCAGGTCCAGCGCGAGGGCGGGGCGGCCAAAGCGCGGTTGATGGTAGAAGCCCACATAGGGATCGAAGCCGACGGCGAGGGCGGCGAGCAGGCAGTCCTTGGCCAGCAGGCTGTAGGCGAGGGAAAGCAACGCGTTCACCGGGTCGGTGGGCGGACGGCGGTTGCGGCCGTGGAAATTGAAGTTGAAGACGTGCCGGCTCGGGACTTCAAGGCCGGGCAGTTGGTCATCCAATTCGTCCGCCGGCTTGATCATCCCGCCGAACTGCTCGAAATAGGCCGCCGCCGCGCCACCTTCCACGCCCAGGAGGGATTCGATGGACTCCGCACGGGAGGCGGCTTCGGCACACTGCTTGAGCTTGAGGAGCGTAGCGGGGGGCGCTGAGACATGATTCCGCATCAGCAGGGTCCGGTGATTGCGGATTTTGCCCTGCACGAATTGGCGCGCCAGCCGCAGGGCGGTGTCGGGGTCGCGGGCCAAGCGGAATTGCTCAATGCGCAGAAAGACGTTCTTCAGCTCGTGGCCGCGTGTCAGCCCGTAGAACCAGCCGCCCATCGAGAAATAGGTTATCGGCACTTCCAATTCGCAGAGCGTCTGCACGGCTTGGGTGGTGATCTGGATGTTGCCAAATAGCGCAACGTGCGAGATGTCGTTGATGCGCACCTCGTCCAGCACCGACTTCTCCTGCTTGATTTGCAGGACTTCGTCCTTCCGGCCCACGCGGAGGCCCTGGGTGCTGAGGTAGAGCGCCCGCGAATCGTCGCGCGCCGCGATGAGACGGCGGACGGGTGGAGGTTGGGGGGCCGTCAGCAAACGCGTTTCGTCCGGCAGGCAGACGCTGACCAGCGAGCAGCGCGGACACTTGGGCGACGCGACGAGCGGCGCGGGAATGGCGGCTGTGGCCACCTGCCGCGCTGCGCCGATGCGTTCCTCGACCCAAGACGCCAATTCCGGCGTGATGGGCAACTGCACCCGCTGCTTGGTTTCGCGGTAGTAGATGACGCCCTGGTTGCAGGTGTAACCGTTGTCTCGCAGGATGAGCGCCTGCACGCCGAGCTGCACCCGGTCCGCGTCCCAAAGTTCATTCCCATCCTCGCCAGCTTTCGGCGCGCCGGCCTTGTAGTCCACCGGGCAGACCTCCAGCGCGGAGAACAAGCCGCCCGCCTCACCCGGTTCGCCGGACACTGTGCCCGCCCGCACTTCGACCAAATCCATCTTGGCCGTCACGCCCAGCCGGTCTGAACCCATCTGGACGGAGCGAGAATGGATGATTTCCCCTGTTGCAGGTTGAGGGCCGGGGGTTGCGGGGGCCTCACCCGGCGGGATGCCGTTCTCCGCCTTCTGAACTCTGGCCTCTGACCCTTGCTCCGCTGCGGGCGGCAGATCGCCCTTGCCGCAATCCACGCGGCGATGGAGCGCCTTGCCGCGCAACGTGTCCGCGCTTTCCACGAAGACGCTCTCGACAAACTCGTAGTAAAACAGGCGCGGGCAATAGACGAACTCGTTGAGCATCCGGGCGGGGATAATCTGAGTGCGGAGCTCGGAGGGCGGAGTCCGGAGTGTGGCGGCTCCTTCGGACCGGGGCGCGTGGATTGCCGATTCGGGACTTTGGACTTCGGACGTTGGCTTTTGGACCTGGCCCGGGGGAGGCATTTCCCGGCGCAAGATTTCGAGCGCCCGCTGGAAAACCGGGTGCGCTGTCTCGGGGGCTGTCCCAGCCTCAGTGGCAGGCGCTTCTCGATCGCTGGAGCGCCCGGCTTGCAGCCGGCTTTCGGCGATCGGCCAGGAATGCCTGGCCGCCCGTTGACGGAGCATCCCCTGAGCCCGCCACAAGCCGGCTCTCCGGCCCTTCGGCAACCGACGGTGGAGATTCCGCGAGCAAATTGTGGTTTTCGCTCTCAGCGGCGGACGCTTCGCGCGTCGCAGTGGGCGCGTTGGGCGGAGACGGATCGTTTTCCATAGCGATTGTTAGCAAAGCAGCTTTGATGCCACCGTCTCTTTGAAGATCAACAGGTCAAAAGGCTCAAGCGGCATCTGGGCGCGAGACAAAAAAGTAACCTCCGTTGAAGAGACCAAGGCAGGCGTTGTTTGTTCCCTTCCATGATTGTATCCAGGCGGATGCAACCGCAAGGAAACGGGGCCGGCGCAATGCCGGCCAATCCCCACCCGGGTTCGCTGGGCGGCTTTGTCTTCCGCGTATTCCGCGTATTCCGCGGTCCCCCTCAGTCGCCATAGCCGTATCGCCCCCGCTCCGCCACGATGCGCTCGATTTGGATGGTAAATGAGATTGGTTTTCATGGCCGGCGAGGCTGGCAAGGCTCCGAAGAAGAATGAACCGCGGAATACGCGGAATACGCGGAGAGGAACAGGTCTAGAGTCCTTGAATTTCAAAATGTGATGCAGACCGGTCAAGTTTGTGGCACGGGCATCCTGCCCGTGAGGGCTTGGGCAGGATGCCCGAGCCACGGTCTGAGGCCCAGCCTCGCTAGTGGTTACTATTTTGTCCCGCGCCCGCGGCATATTGTTTGGGGCGAAACGCGTTGCGAGGCTGTTGAAGTTAGCCGCAAAAGAGCCGCTGGAACAACGCTTCGGCCTTTTGGCTGCCCTCTTTGGACAGCACGACGGATTTGTTCTTGTTCTTGGGATCAGAGATAAGGCCCTTTTGATGGAGCCGATCGAGCGCTTCCCAATCGTGGCCCTTCCAGGCGCGGGTGTAGGCGAGTTCCCCCTTGCCTTCGGTGAAGCTGGTCAGGTGCAGCAGGGCCAGCACGGCGTCGTCAATTCTGTCGAGATTTGGTTTCATGGTTATGCATCATCGGCTGATTTCCGGTGAAACTGGCACAAACAGGCCGGGATGAGCGTGGCGGTAGTCAGATGCGTGCCTTTGGTTCATACGGCCTGAGCAGGAGTAAAGCACCGGTAGCGACCTGAGGGCTGCACGACTCTGGAAACAAAGATGGCAGCCAAGCCGAGAGCGTGACGGCGCGAGGATGGCCAGCGGTCGGCGTCCGCCAGCGGCAACGTGAGGAGTGAACGGATGCTGTCAAGACTCAGGGGCGCATGCCAGAGGGGCCAGCGGAAGCATCGGCCTTGTGCGGCATGGTCAAAGCCGGGCTGGTTCGCCGACCGGTCGGGCACGAGCGGGAAGAGTGGGATGGCCTCGACGGCGAGGAAGTTCGCACCTGCGTCAGCGAGGGGCGGGTTCTCGGTTCCGTTGGTTGGGTCCGCTGCCTGAACGGCGTATTGGCGCTTCTCGTCCTGGGGATCCCAGCGCATCGAAGTGGACGCGGGCGAGTAGTGCCAACCCTCGAAAAGCGCACGCCGGATGTCCACTGGGGCGGTCGTTTCGCGAAGGTCACGCAACATTTTGATGAAAGCCTGTTGCCCGGCGGTGAAGTCAAAACGGGTCTTGCGCGCGAGTGGAACGTGGTCGTCCTCGACCGCGGGCGCTGTCTCACCCGCCCACGCAGCCGCGAACTCATGCCTGGGGCAATCCGGGTCGTCGGCGGCAGCGCGGCAGAAGTCGCGGAAGGCAGGAATAGGGAACTGGAGTTTATCTTGCCAACTGGCTCCGCCTTTCTTGTTCTTCGGACTGGCGCTCGCCGTGGCCGCCAGCAGATCAGGTGTGAAAAGTACGTTGAGATTCAGACCGTGGGCGTGAAGAGAATTCGCCGCGGCCTCCCGAGTCAACGCAAGCTCCGTATGCAGCACAGGCCGCCACGCGCCGAGGCGCTGTTTCCAAGAGAGGCGAAACTCTGCAGTAGGCAGTCCGCGAACCAGCAAGCGCAACGTTCCCAGCGCGGCAAGAAACGCGAGCGGGTTGGCTCCGTCAAGGGCATCAAGAGGAAGTTCCGTTGGCGGTGTGCGAACAGCGGTGGGAATCGCTGGCGGGGAAGGACTTGAGGGCCTCCTCACGTCGTCTCCTGCAGCCGCATCGGGGCTGCGGCTGGCGTGCCAGTCGGCAAGGCGGAAGATGGCTTCGAGGTAGGCGAGACCCCACCAGCCGTGTCGGCGGTTGAGCCGCCAAAAGCGGTCGGCGACGCCTCCGCGAAGCTCGTGAGGCGCGGGCAGCGCCGCGCGCTGTGCGCCGGTCAGCGTGGCACCGCACTGGAGAGAGGCGAGGGTAAGGTCGGTGGCCTTGCCTTCGGCAACGACCAGGTCGGCAGCAATCGGTGCGAACGGACGGGCGTGGCCATGATGACTGCTCAGGAGGTGAAGGAACAAATCGCGCGCGTCCGCTTCGGCCGGACCAAGGCCGGCATGTTCGGCAAGTTGGGCCGAAAGGAACTCATGACGGAAGCCTTCGGGCAACTGACCATCCTCCCGCAAATCGCGACGGCGTTGGCGGCCTTCGGGCACGCGGGCGGACTTGGCAACAGGCTCCGCCGCGGCGGCGAGTTCATCGCCGTTGTTGAGAAACAACTGGAAGCGTGGATCAAGTTTGCCGAAGTCGTGGCTGTAACCGACCGCGCCGTACAGTTCGGCGAAGTCGGGTCCGAGGCACCGGGCGGCGAAGTCATGGGCCAGTGCCTGCACGCAGGCCGAGTGGTGACGGAGGGTGACACGCTTGTTGCTTGATGAGGTCGCGTCTTCGTCGTCGGCCAGCGGGTCATCCTCGGTTTCGACATCCCGCAAAGGGCGAAGTTTCTTGCCGGTGAGGATGAGTCCGCCAGCGGGGTGCTCTTCTGTCTGAAAGCCGTCGTCGGCGAGCAGCCGCGCGTGCTTAACGAACCAGGATAAAGGAGACACCGTCGGACTATCTGCGCTCTCCGGCGCGGCAGAGGCGGTCACGAGATTGAGGAGCGCTTCCTTGAGTTCGCTTTGTTCTGGTTCTGAGGAGTCGGCAAGGGCGACCAGCGCAGCGAGGGCTCGTTGCTTGCCGAACTCACCGAGCAGTTTGCGGTTCAGGCGGAGCACCACGCGGCCCCAGGCCTGGCGCAAAGCGCGTTCGGCCAAGTCGAGTTGCTTAGGGCCAAGACCGAGATTGTCCGGACTGGCTTGCCCGAGACCGACGATGCCGAGCTCGGCTGGGAGGACCACGACGTTGCCGGGTTGGATGGCGCGCACGTCCCTGGTGACCACGGAACGACGCTCGCCGGAGCGGTCCCGCCCTCGCCAGAGGCAGAACGCAGAGCGGGCTGAATGGCGTGGTTTCTTGCCATTCTCCGGGGCCCATTCTTCGGGCAGGCCTTCGACGTCCGCGTCGCCGGATTTGCCAGCGTGGTCCTCGGTAAGCCAGTGCCGCAAGCGATACAGCGGTACGCTGAGCATCTCGGGACTTGTCGGCGGCAGGAGTGACAGCGTTTCAAGCCAAGTCTCCTCGTCTTCCCGGGTTGGCTCGGTGGCAACGGCTTCAGGCATATCGGCCCGCCAGAGGACGCGAACTTCGGGTGCGCCGCGCTCCTTGCCGTGAAGGAAGAGGGAGACGTCCGGCTCCGGCAGGGGACGCGGAGCGGTCTGGCACAGGAGATCCAAATGCGCCGGAAGCAGAATGGGCGCGTCGGCGGTGGGCGCAAGCAGAGCTTTGCATGGCTGTTCATCGCTCGCGCGGAGTGGGTTCACCAGCGGGTCGAGGGCATTGACGCCGAAGTTGATTTCCTTCGCGTCTTTCTCCGCTCCAGGTGTGGCGTTCTCGTTGAGCCAATGCCACGTCTTGGCGAGGGCTTCACCGTAGATGGGGTCTGGCTCCTGGCCTTTGGCGTCGGCTTCGCGAATGAGGATAGTGGCACGAGTGTCCTTCAACGCACCCAGGCGATCCAGCCGGCCAAAGCGCTGGCGGAGGGCGTCCAGACTCGCGCTTTCAGTCACCAACGCGTCGAAGCTGAAGTCGGCTCCGACTTCGAGGCATTGGGTGGTGACGAGGATGATGGGTTTGGCCGGCTGGTCGCCGGAACCAGCTTTGAGCACTGGGGACCACTTGGCCACCAAGGCTTCCCGCTCGAGCGCACGCATTCGGCCCGTAAGGAGCATGACCTCGGCCCGGTCTCCGACATCTTTATGAGCTCGGCCGGCGATGGCTTCCGCCGTCGCCACGCGGTTTACCATCACGGCAACGCGCTGGCGGCCGTTTCCCAGGAATTTGCTGGCCTGCTCGGAAGCGGCGGCGATGAGTTCATCGGTGTCCCCTTTTGCTTTCACTAAACGAAGCGTGGCGAGCTTTTGGGCAGCGAGACGCATTTGAAGCACTGGATGATTCAGTGCGGCGGTGCGTTGGGCAGGCCGAGGAAAGCTCGCTTCCTCTGGAATGTCGGCGGGCGGCGTGGCGGAGAGGATGGAAAACCGGAACGGTGTCTTAATGGGCGCGCTCGCCCAGCGTTCGTCACGGAAACGGGCAATGGCGCGGAGGGTTTGGAGGAATGGGACGGCACAATGTGCTTCATCCAGCAGAATGAGGCTGTCATTGGCGGCGAGGCCGGCCCAAATGCTGGCCGTGCGGTCGCTGTGACCGTAGCTCCGAAAGAGCAGCGCGGAGCCTACCTGGTCCACCGTGGAGCAGATGATGGCCGGCTGGCTGGGCAAACGGGCCCAAGAGTCGTCGCGCCAAGTGCCGCCCCGCAGACGGGCAACTGCGAGCGGGTGCCCCGTGCGACTGAGGGCACGAAGCCGGTCGGCGATTTCCTTAAGCGGGCCGGTTTTGGCGTTTCGGAGCTTGTCAGCGAGTTGCCCAGCGCGGACGAATGCCTCGTCCACAACAATCCGCCGGTCCACAACGAACCAGATTCTGCGAGGCATGCGCCGCTCCACACTGACCGATGGATCACTGTTAGCGAGCGCGAAGATAGCCGCATCAAGACAGGCCGTCTTGCCGCTGGCGGTGGGGAGGTTGATGGCTTCGGGCCAGTCGCCGTTCAGGGCACGTTCGGCGAGCATGGATTGCCAAGGGAATGGCGTTGGGCTCTCCCACCTCGGAGATTTCCAAAGAGCCGCGAACATGGTGGCGAAATTGGGAGCGTTCATGGGTGAGATAGATTAGAGCGTCATTGCGCCGGTTCCTTTGGTTCGACTGGGCGGCACAGCCCATAGCCACGATAGCGGCCGGCGCCTAGCAAGACCGGGCCAACGACTGGTTCCGCGAAGACCAGAATCGCGTGAGTGTGGCGGCAAAGGCTGCCATCCTTGCGCGGCAGGCGTGGGAAGCTGTGCGCCGTCGGCGCACCGAGATGCGCGGACACGGGGGTGACGATGACTTCTCTCGGGCCTGGCAGGCCAACGCGCGCGCAGGAATCGGCCAGCGCGGAGGCGACTTCTTCCTGATACGCGGCCTTGTCCTTTGCCTTGGCGTGGCGGTCGAAGACGTAGGGGGTGACGGTGGCCCATTGCCGCGCACCCGCAGGCGCAGCCGTCCAGGTGCGGTCACGCAAACCGTAGGCCGGGCTGCCGGCGTTGACTGGCGCGAGTTCCCAGCACCCGAGCCGTCCGAGCTTGAGCCCTTCCTTGCGGATACCGGCGAGGGCTTCCAGCAGGCGATGGCGGTCAGGTGCGGTGAGATCGCGCGGCAACGCGAGGGCAACGCCAAGGATGCCTCCGTGAGCGTGCGCGTGGCCGACAAAGGGCAGCGGCAGGAACGCAACATGCGGGCGTTCAGCGCGGACATTGCCTCGGTGGCCGGTGAGTATTTCTGGCGCGTTATCGCCGAGCTGCGCAAGCACGGCGTGGCGGAGGCCATCGGTGAGTTGCAGCGTCGCGACCAAGTCAAGTTGGCTGTAAGGGCCGTCCAGTCGGCGCAATGGAAAGATGAGCAGGCGCGGATCGAACACGGTTCCGGGGGCGGCTGGCTTGGCTACCTCAGCGCGCCGTGCGTAACCGTGCGAAAGGGAGAGTTCGGGGCGGAGACGAGCCGGGGGCTGGTTCTGGAACTTCTCCTTTAGGGCAGTCTTCGCGGCGCGTTGCACCGTCTTGTCAGTGAGATTCTCGGCCGAGGCCCTAAGTGCGAAGAATTCGTCCACGCTTTCTCGATTGAATTGGCGCTCCAGGTAGCGCAACGAGCCTTCTCCGGGCACGCGCAGTCGCTCCGTCGCTCGCGCTTCGTCCGGGAGCCAATTCGTTTTTGCGCAGGGCGGCTCGTGCGTGGCCCACATCTGGACGAGCGAAATGCTGTGGCCGATGCGGGTGACTTTGCCGGCGAGTTCGACGAGCGCGTCATACTGCCGCTTATCCGGCGCGGCATCGGGCCAGACGAGGAAGACGGTGTCATCGGCCAGCCAAGCGCGAGCGAAGGTGCGCGGCTGACGTGTGCGAGTGACGCCGTTCGCGGACTGGAGCGGCGCTTTCGACGGGCCGGCCTTGTCGTTGACAGGCACGTAATGCGTGACAACCGGGCGTTCGATGGCATCGCACGCGGCAATCTCCGGTGCGGGCTGGGTTTCGAGCCATTCAAGCGCGGCGCGTTCTCCCGGGTCATCGCCCGTCGAGAAATGCGCAGCGGCGAGGGCTATGAAGACGCGGCCCGGATGCGGCGGCCATTCCGTGTGTTGACGGTCAGCCACGTTGCTGGCGGCGACGCTGCCAGTCAGGTAGCGAATGCCGAGGGTGAGCATGTCATTCGGCCCCTTCATCGCCGCCAGCTTTGACGGCCTGTTGCTGGCTCAAACGCACGAGCTTCAGCAGTTCCTTGGAAGGCTGAAGCGTCAGCGGTTCAGAACGCCATTTGAGGCCCGCTCGCTCTGCGCTGGCTACCGCGTCCGCAAGCAGCTTGCGCGCGCCTGCGGAGTCGAGCATGGCGCGCTGCGGCGTTTCGCCGGGTTTGGCGAGGAGTTCCCATTCCATCGGGCCTTCGGGCCAGAGCAGGCAGCGCGAACGCAGCCCCATGCCGGATTCGAAGGCAAGTGTGGCCGCGCACAGGCCGAGCGCGGCAAGCACGGTCTGCCCGGCAGCGTTAGCACTGGCCTGGTCGGGCTGGGATTTGCTGGCCGGAAAGCGAAGCCGGCGCAATGCAATCAAGGAAAGCGTGGTGACTTGTTGGGCGTAGTTGATGGTGACGCCAGCGTTATGGTTGTCCTCGGTCTTCTTGTCCCTGACCTCGGGAAACGGAACGCTGCCGTGGTTGATCTTCGCGGGCCGGATCACTCCCTTCGTCTTCGGGTCGTCGGCAACATGCCATGAACCATCCTCATCTTTGAGAATGGGAACCTCCCGGCTCGCTTCGAGTGGATCCCGCCGGACGCCCCGGAGCAGATCTCCAACTTGCGCCCCGATGCCCACTGTCTCCGACACGATCGCTCGCTCGAACTTCGCACCCAACCCGCCTTTCGGTCCGGTGCTATCCCACATGCCGAAGACCAATGCCGTCGGGCAAACCTCGTAGATCGGAGTGGCATTGGCCAAATTCGCGGCAGCAATCTTCCTTCGGAGCTGGGAGTTGCGGAATGGCACTCTGGTCTTCTCCCCAGCCACAGTTTCCTCCATCTCACCGTCTCGCAGGATCGCATCTGCCAACCGATGCGGGGCCTGTAGAGCAGTAATCCGGCCAATAGCGTCCAGTAGCCGCAACGGTTCATCTTTCGGGTCCAGTTTCGCCTCGGGCCCAAACTTAGTGAAGTCCACAGCGACGCTCGGG
The DNA here is from genome assembly GCA_963749495.1 of uncultured bacterium. GTDB lineage: Bacteria > Verrucomicrobiota > Verrucomicrobiia > Limisphaerales > UBA8199 > CAVQND01. The sequence continues at coordinate 410,616 of CAVVMW010000001.1, read as the reverse complement.
ATGCTGATCTCACCCTCATCCAGCGCCTCTTGCAGCGCCTGCTCCATGCGATTCGCCTGGCTCTGGACGCTGTTGAGCAGCACGCAAGGAACCGGCTCATCGCGCCCCGGGACACGGCGCTTTTCTTCTGCGTACATTGCCCCGGCATACGTCGGGGGGAATACCTTGTCGCCCGCGCCGCCGCCCGGCTGCAGCCGGCGACGACAGCGAAACGCAGCAGCGGGGCCTTTCACGGCATTCTCCAGCTCTTTGAGCGTTAGATTATTCATATCATCATTTTGGTTCTGGGTCTTTTGCATCTTTTCTATTGCCAGACTACCACACTACGCTTATCCTGCAAGCACAGAATGAAAAAAAGTTCCTTTAGGCTAGTGCTCAGGATGCGAACCTCCTCCGCCGACGCGGCTCCATTGAAGCTGGTTGTGGGTATTTTGCCAGCTTGGCGTTCCGCTGAATTCCGCGCCCATGCGGGCGCGGCCCCGTTGAAAGGACCGCTTGAAAGGGCGGCGCCGTTTGAGCTAGATTGTATGGGTGACGAACATCGAAGAGATCGAGCAGGCGATAGCGCGATTGCCGAGGGAGCAGTTTTTCGAGCTGGTGCGGCACCTGCGGGAGCGCCATGCGGACGAGTGGGATCGGGAGATCGAAGAAGATGCTCGGAGCGGGAGACTGCGGAAGGCGTACGAGCGCCTCCGGTCCGAGCACCAGGGGTTGGCGGAGGTGCCGCTTGATCAGGTCCTCGACGACCCAGAGCTTTCGTGACCGGCTCAAGGGCCTGCCTCCGGAGATCCGCCGGCTTGCGAGAAAGAACTTCAGGCTCTGGCTGCGAGACGCGTCGCATCCGTCGGTTCGCTTCAAGAAGGCCGGAGAGTTTTGGACTGCTCGAACAACATTCCTGCTCGGAAATTGGTGGATTTGCCAAGCCCGAATTGGGGGCGGCAGGCTCTCAGTCTAACGAGGCGGGGCCTCAGACCGTGGCTTGGGCATCCTGCCCAAGCAGCCACGGGCAGGATGCCCGTGCCACAAACTTGACCTGTCTGCACCATGTTTTGAAATTCAAGGACTCTAGTGGTCCTGGGAGCAACCAGAGGAGGTCAGGAATCACACGGTAAATTCTCTGACCTCCCCTCACGCTCGGTGACCACGGTCGTGGGCCGAGCTGCTTTGAGGCGGTGTGTGACGCCTCAACAGCATATCGGCGGTTTCGCCATAGTGGTTTAGCCGGATTCCAGTATGAAAGGGAGCAGGTTGAGCAGCCTAAGGCCTCAGTGAAGGCGGGAGCCGCACCGCGGACAGACCCCTCACCCCAGCCCTCTCCCCACCCGCTGCGACGGCGCGGCAGCGCGGCGAGTCGGATGGGGAGAGGGCGGATTCTCCGCAGCGGATCGAGGAGCCAGAGCGGATCGAGGAACCAGAGACGCCTGGAAGTTCAAGAGACTGCCGACGCCTCTCCCTCTCCCCGTCGGACGGGGAGAGGGTTGGGGTGAGGGGTCTGCTGGGGACTCTGTCTCCGCCTTCATTGACCGGTTGCTGAGCAGCCCTGGCAGCCCGCAGTGAGTTCAGGCAGGGCGTCACGGCAGCAGCAGGCGATAGAGCCGGGGGGGCTGCCGGAAGGCGGTGACATCGAAGTAAAGTTGCGGCGAGTTGGTCAGACGGACGGTGTCCAGCGTCAAAGCAAAGGTCACGGCCAACCGGAGTATCTGCGGCCCCTGGCCAGCCCTTTGCCCGTCATGATTCTCGCTTCTTGAAAACGCTCTACGGTCAGTTGTCGAGTTCATAATCCGGGCAGTCCTTCAGAACTGATTTGCCAAGGACTCACGAATGCGCCCCAAGGCCCTCCGCCAGCTTGTAGCCGATCCCATGGACGGTGAGCAGCCAGCGTGGTGAATCGGGGTCGGGTTCGAGCTTGGCGCGGAGGCTGGCCAGGTGGTTGTCCACGGTCCGAGTGGTGGGAAAGGCGGTGTAGCCCCAGACGGCGTCCAGGAATCGCTCGCGCGAGACCGGTTCGCCGGGCGTCTGGGCCATCAACCGGAGCATGGCGAATTCCTTGGCGGTCAAGTGGAGGGGTTTGCCCGCGCGGAAGGCGGTTTGGCGGGCGAGGTTGATTTGGACGCTGCCCAGTTTGAGCAGGGCCGGGGCGCGGGTTTGGCGGCGCATGCGCCGGAGCAGGGCGCGCACTCGCGCCAGCAACTCATCGGTGCTGAACGGCTTGACCAGGTAATCATCCGCGCCGGCATCCAGCCCGACGACGCGGTCCTCGACCTGGCCCTTGGCCGTGAGCATGAGGACTGGCACCGGGTTCGAGAGCTTGCGCAACTCCGCGCACAAAGCATAGCCATCCAGCTTGGGCATCATGATGTCCAGCAGGATCAGGCCGGGTTTCTCCTGGAGCGCCCGCTGCAAACCGCTCTGGCCGTCGGACGCCGTCAACACCCGGTAGCCTTCCCCGCCCAGCACGTCCTCAAGCGCGGTGCGCATCGGGAGTTCGTCTTCGATGATCAGTATCCGTTCCATGTTTTTCCCTTGTCTGCTTGAGCACCCCAGCCCGGCAGTTCGATGGTGAACCGGCTGCCCTGCCCCAGCGCGCTGCGCACCACCACGCGCCCGCCGTGGGCCTCGACCAGGTGTTTGACGATGCTCAAACCAATGCCGACGCCCTGTGTCTCGCGGCGCAGCTCCGAACCGCGCCGGTAAAATCGCTCGAAGATCCTCTCCTGGTCCTCCGCCGGGATCCCGTCCCCGTGATCCTCGACCCAGAGAATGAGGGTCGGAGGCCGGAGGCCGTTGGCCGGTGGCTCGATGGCAGACCCCCGATCGATATCCTCCTCCGTCCTCGGTCCTCCGTCCTCCGTCCTCCGCACTCCGACCTCCGTCCTCCGCACTCCGCACTCCGCATTCCGCACTCCCAGGCCCACGGTCACAGTCTGGCCCTTGGGCGAGTGTTTCATGGCGTTATCGATGAGGTTGACCAGGGCCTGCTGAATGGCCTTGCCATCCAGCACCGGGCGAGTGCTCAGGGCGGACTCGAGGGCCTCCGGAATGACCAGCTCCAGTTTGACCTGCCGCTCCGTGCCGTAGGTCTCCATCAACTTCACGGTCTGGCGCGCCAGGGCGACGAGGTTGGTCGGCTCGAACTCGTATTGCTTGCGCCCCTGCTCGATGCGGGAAAAGTCCAGCACGTTCTCGATGAGCGCCGAGAGGCGGCGGCATTCCTGGCCGATGAAGCGGAAGTATTCCTGCTGCCGGGCCGGTTCGGCTATCTTGCCGCGCTCCAGGCTCTCGGCCATGAGCCGGACCGAGGCGATGGGGGCGCGCAACTCGTGCGAGACGCTCGACACGAAATTGCTCTTGAGCTGGCTCAGGAGGACCTGGCGATAGAAGGCGCGCCGGGCGGCGACCAGTCCGACGAGCGCCGCCAGCATCGAGGCCACGATCAGCCCGCCGAACATGAACGTCCGCTGCCGTTGCTCGGCAAAGAGGCGCGCCGGGTCGGCCAGGCAGAGCCTCAGGGTGAATTGCGGGCGGCCGGACCGGGCGCTGGTTTCCGGGTCCGCCCCGCTCAGGGGCAGAGGGTTGCCGGACCCGGGCTGGGCCGGGAGGGCGGCCCCCGGCCAAGCCAGGCAATCATGGGCCTCCGCCAGCACGCGGGCCGGCTCGCTCCGGCCAGGCCGTGACGAAGCCGGCTGCGACGGCTCTCCTTCCAGGACCTGGGTCTGCCCGTCGGTGATGAGCCGGATGATGAGCCGGGTGGCCCGAGCAGGGGCCAACTCCAAGGGCTCGCCGTCTATCTCGGCCGTCAGGCCGAAATAACCGGGTATGGTGAGCGGGGCTGCGCGAATGGCCCGGGCGAAGGCGCGCTCGAGCAGCGCCTTGGGATAGGTGCAAATCCCGGCCAGCCGGTTCGTCGCCAGCGGCGTCGTGCCGCGGGCGGGTGGCGCGCGCATTGGGCCGGACCCAGTCTCGACGGTGCAAAACCAGCGGCGCTGTTCAGCCTCGACCCAAAAATTGGTTGTCTCCCGAAACAGGCCGCGTCCATTTTGCCGGGCGGCCGAGAGAATCCGCGCCAGCCGGGCCTGGGCCGACCAAAGTTTTGCCGCGCAGTCCAGCAGTTCCTTTCCCTGGGGCAGGCGGCCCACTGCGGAAGTAGCCCGGTTCAACACCTCGGGCAGCAGCAGGCTCGGCGCCTCCAGTGATTCATCCACCAGCGCGTCCAGGACGCTCCCCAGCTCCGGACCTGAACCGGCGCGCTGCAGGGCCTCCGCCAATGCCAGGTTGGACAGCGGCACCCCGCACTCCGCCGCCACCGCGCGATTTGTCCGGGCGAATGACTCGAGGCGCTTCGCCGGCGCGCGTCCAGGCCCAGTCTCCAGGCGAACCCATTCCGCGTTTGCACGCGCCTCCTCGGACGGGTTCAACTCCAGAAAATGCCGGAGTGCCGTCTCCAGGCCAGTGCTGTTGGTCTGCGTGTTGGCTCCCGGCCATTCGGCTTGGCGAACGGCATCCCACGCCCGGCGTTGCTCCTCCGAGAGCGCCAGCAACCATCGCGGCGGAGAAAGGTCCTCGCCCGCGCCCCATGGCAACAACCGATCCCCGGCAAGCCATGCCTGGGCCGGGAACACCTGGCCCGGCTGCAAATCAGGATACGCAGCCTGCCAATCGTCAAAAGCCGCGCCTCGCGGTCCCGGCGCGCCGCCGGGGACACGGACATTCGTGCCCGCCCCCTCGGCCCCGAACGCGTCCTCCATTCGCCCGAAGACCACCCCGCTCCCAGGCTCCTCGCCGGCCCCTGCCCCGCCTGCCTCCCGCAACCGCTGCCGTTGCTCCGCGAACCACTGGAGGCCGGCCTCCTGGAAGCGGGCTTGCTCAGCAGCGACGCGACGGCCGACCTCGGGCGCCAGTTGCCGCAAGATCTCCGCCGCCCGCTGCCGCGCCTGCTGCTCGACGGCCGCCTTGTCGCGCAAAATGGCCCTCAGCCCGATGGCCGCCATCACGGCCACCGGCAGCAGAATCAGCAGGCCCTGCCAGAAAAAGGCCCGCCCGGGTCTCTCTCGCGCTGTCTTCACAGTCGATTCTCAAACTTACGATGCCAAAACGTGAAACGTGAAACGTGAAACGTGAAACGTGAAACGTGAAACGTGCCGTCTTCACAGTCGATTCTCAAACTTACGATGCCTCAATAAAGCCGTTTGTCATGGTTTTGTAAACTCTGGGCCTGAATCGGAACAACCAACATTGGCACGCTCATGCGGGTTTTGGGCCTTTGTCGCAGCCTTTGTCGTGGCCTTTGTCGAATGCGCCATTTCTCGACAAAGGAAGCGACAAAGGGTGCGACAAAGGTTGTGCCGAGGTTACGCGATTCGTGACTATTCAGGTGGGCTTGCAAGCCAACCCCCGCAGCTTACGGGTGGGTAGGGCGCGTCACTCCGTGCGCGCCGTCCGGTGTGGCCGGGCGAGCGGCGGGCAGAGGACTGCCCGCCCTACCTGAATAGTCACCGCGATTCAATCTATCTCAGTCCCTGACCGACCCCTGGTCCAGCAGGAGCCGCACAGGCCCGAGCAGCCCGGAAGGCAGGAGCGGGGAATCCTTCTTGAACGGGTTCCAGGTGGTCCAGGCCACGCGCTGGTCCGCAGGCAAGCCGGAATCGCCGATCAGCCGGTTGGGCCAGAGGTTGGCCACGCGGATTTCCAGGAGGTTGACGCCGGGCTTGAGCGAGCCGGTCGCCTCGACCCGCAACGGGGCCGTCCAGACCGGACCCAAATCGCGGCCGTTCAATTTCACAGCGGCCATCACCTGGACCTCGCCCAGGTCGAGAAACACCCTCGAGGACCGCGCCTTCCACTCGAATTGGGTCCGGTAGGTGGCAACGCCCGAGAAGTGCCTTATGCCCGGGTCGGGGTGTTTGGACCAGTCCGACAAGGTGTCGAAGCTTGCCCGCTCGGGCGCGCCGCGCTTGGGCTCGAAGGCGACCTCCCACGGGCCGCGGATTTCCTGGACGGGCTGTAGCTCTGCGAAATTGGTCCCCAGTTGCGGCCGGCGCTTTGCCGCCTTGCGGAAGACGACGAAGAAGGATTGATGGGGCTCGAAACGCAAGGGCGCCGCCGTGGCGCCCCGGCGGGCGGCAAAGCCCGGCAGTTCGCGCTGCTCGCCCGTGATGGCGTCCCACAACTCCGGCTGGCGGCCGTTGACGCGGAATGTGGCGAGGGCCTCGACCCGGCGCCCCTCGGGATTCGAGACGAAATAGATGTCGGCGTCGCCATCGCGGCGGTGGGTGTAGCGCAGGAACGGCTCTGCCTGAAAGTCCTGGGGCACTTTCAGGCGGGCGAGCAGGTCCCGGACTGCGGCGTAATCGGGGTAGATGTCCGGGAGGGCAGCCGACGGCGTGGGCGTGTTCGTTGCAACGACCTCCGCCTGGGCGGCACCGGTATCCCACACCACCGTGCCCTTGCCCAGGCGTCGCTCCGGAGGCAGCGAAGGCGCGACAGCGTTTTGGACTGCGGCAGTCCTCTGCCGCTTTTGCGTCCCCAGGGTTCCAAAAGCGCCAGAGGACTGGCGCAGTCCAAAACCTTGCGGCCCTGGGGCGCTCATGGCCAGAGCGGCACTGCTGGGCTGAAGACCAGACCCCCCCGCCTCGTCCCTCGCCCCTCGCCCCTCGCCCCTCGTCCCTCCCCAAAGCTCCTGCGCCAGCCGCTCCACCTCGGCGTCGCACCTGGGATAGTCCGAAAGGCTGGGCGACTTGCGCGGCGGCGCACCCAGGACGATGGCGCCGGCCTCGACGAGGCCCTTGATCTTGCGCAAGAGAGGCGGGGTCATGGTGTCGAAGCGCGGCAGCACCAGGACCCGGTAGCTCATGCCGCCCGGAAAGACCAGGCGCCCAGCGCTGACGCGGGCCAGGTTGAGCAGGACCTCGGGGGAGCAGCCATCGAAGTTGTAGCCCAGCCGGTCGGGCGGATTGCCGCGCGTGGCGGACCTGGGCGGGCGAAAGACGTGCGGCGCGCCCTCGGGGGCCAGATAGCAGATGTCGGCCACCGGCAGGCCGCGGCGCAGCAGGAACTGGCAGCGGGCCAGGTAGCCGTGAAACCCGCCCACCATTTCCCACCAGGTCTGCGTCCGCTCCCAATGCACGCCGTAAGGCCCCATGGTCATCCCCGGCGCCCGGTCCAGCCACGGCTGGTGCTGGTAACGATGAAAGACCAGCCGGTTGACGCCGGCGCACAGGGCCCAATCTGCCTGGCCCTTGAGCGCGCCGGGATAGAGCTGCCACCGCTCGCTGTCGCCGGAGGTGAACGATTCCGCAGCCACGATGGGCCGCCCCAGGGTGTGCGCGATCGAGACCGACTCGAACGCGCTGAACTCGGTGTCGAACCCATGGCCCTTGGCCCAAAACTCGCACATCGGCACGTCGGCGGCGCCGCCCAGGTTGAGGTCGGCGCAAGGGTCCATGTCGTACAGGTTCGATGGAGAGCCCGAGGCCGTCGCGCCGGCCCAGCTCCCTGAGGTGCAAGGCGTGGTTCTGGACAACCAGCTCCTGGGCCGTCTGGCGCAGGTCCCAGAGGAAGCGTTCCGAGACTTCGAGGCTGCCGACCACACGGCCCGTCATGACTGGCAGGTAGCGCAGCAAATCATAGCCCCGCCGCCGCTGGAATTCCTCGCGAAACCGCCCCGTCCAGTTCTGCGAACTCATCTCCCAGCTATCAATGTGCAGCATGGTCCAGCCGGTGCGGCAGGCCTTGCGCGGCCCAAGCCCGCGCAGGAGCGGTTGGACAAACGCCGCATAGTGCGCATCGAGCGCCGCCGGGTCGAACTTGTCGCACTCAAAGCCCAGGCCCGGCAGCGGCGCCGGGCGGGTGGTTTGGCCCGTGGCCCGGCGGCCGAAACGCAACACCGTCCAGTTGCCGTCCGGCACGTCCCACTCGAGCCGTCCGTCGGCCGAGAGCTTGCTCGTGAGGTCCAGGATCTCATCGGGTGCGACGCACTGGCCGACCGGCAGCACCGCATGCTGCGCGGGCGCGGGCAGGAACGGCTTGACGCCCGGCTGAGACGAGTAAGGCGCCCGATAATAGAGCGCCTTTTCATCGATATCGGCAACCCGGCCCTGGCCGGCGGGCGTGGGAAACGCCAGCACCGAAACGTCGCGGTAGAAGTCATCCCTGGCCTTCTTGAGTTCCGGGGTGAGCGTCCCCTCGCCGAAGAACGGCGGGCGCGGCGCCGGCCTGGCCAGGGGCGCGCTGAAGTGCAAAGGGCCGGTGATGTTGGTCTCGCTGGCGACCAGGTGCTGCATGGATTGCTCGGGGCGGACCCATGGCCCGCCGCTGCCGCACCAGCCGGGACCGGCGTTGAGGGTCAACTCCAGGCCCAGGCGCTCGGCCTCCTTGACCGCGTGCCGGAAGAGTCCCTGCCACTGCGCGCCCATGAACTCGACCGGCCCGCGCGGAATGCCCACATCCACCTCCATCAGCAGCCCGCCGCCAAGCCCGGCCTTGGCCATCGCCTCCAGGTCGGCCGTAATCCCCTCCCGCGTCATGTTGCCATCCATGAAAAACCAATACGCCCACGGCCGCGCCTCCGGGGGAGGATTGCGAAAGCCCGAGTCGAGCGAAGGCACATCGGCGGCGGCAATGGGCAGGGCCGCGGCGCACAAGGCCAGAAGGACCAGGGCGCGGATGCGAAGCGGGGCGCATCCTGACACTGCCCCCGGAGTGCGCCCGTCCCCGGGCGCAGCAGCGACGGAGCGGCCAAGCGCGCTGGAGTGTTTGACCGCTGCCCTGGCTCCAGGCGTCGCTGCGCCCGGGGACGGACGCACTCCGGTCCGGCCCCCGGCGGTGGGGGCAATGTCGGGGTGCGCCCCGCGAAGGGGGCGGGCATCGAGGAGGGGTGACGAATTCATGGTTGGGCGGTGAGAGGGGTTTGGCTGGCTGCGGGCCGGTTCACGTGCCCAGTCTTACCAGGAGCTGCCCGCCTTGACCAACCGGAAATAATCCCAACTTGCCCATCAAGAGCACAGCGGATCACCGTTGCCCCCTTCGCCGCCGCGCCTGGCCTATCGCAACAACACACCCGGCCTCTGGCTCTGCCACCGCAATTGCCTGGAGCTGCTCGACGCTATCGCGGCAGAGTATCCCGAGGGCCGATTTGATGCGGTCTTCGCAGACCCGCCCTGCTTTCTGTCGAACGGCGGCAAGCAGATGAAGACCTCTGGACGATGCCTGCGCCCTCCAATGGCGAGAAGGGCCTGGGCAAGCACCCCACCCGGAAGCCCATCGGCTTGGTCCAACGCTGCCTGCTCGCCTCCACCAACCAGGGCGACATTGTCCTCGATCCGTTCCTGCGCAGCGGAACCACCGCCCTGGCCGGGATTCGCACCGGGCACCAGTGTGTCGGCATCGAGTGGGAACCGCAGTGCCTGGACCCTTCAATCGCCCGCGTGGAGGCTGAAACCCGGCGCAGCAAGGGCCTCTTCGCCTCGCGTTGTAAGCCCAGCGCAGCCCTGCCCTGACCACTCGGCCTGGATCCGGCAGTCGATGTTTTTGAACCACGGATGGACACGGATAAACACGGATGAGAGGTTCCTCAATGGCCGCGCGAGGTGGTGGCTGGGGGCGGAATTGAACCGCCCGAAGTGGCGTAAGTGCCAGCACCCAAGGTACTTCGGATAACGGACTTCCTGCGGGTTTTGACGGAACATTTGAAACTGGAAAGCCTCGGGCCAAACTGCCACTACCGGCCTCGCGTGACCGCGCGATTGTCGCCCAAACGGACCCCACCAGGCCAAGGCGAACCAGACACCACGTATTCATAGGGGGATACCCAGTATCGTTGCCACGCAACAACTTAACATATCGCCACCGTGAATTGGAATTCCAATTCACACCCGCTTCGCATGCCATTCGACAAAACGGGCCATCGTCCCATCCGCGAGTGCCCGCGGCGAATCCACCGGCAATCCAAGCTTCTCTCGCACTCGCTTTGCCAAATCCTTGTGCGCGAGCGGATACAATTGGTACTTTAAAATGAGCGCAAATCCGCCCTGCTGCCACAACTCATTCACCCAGACTTTCGGCAACATGCGCGCCGCGAAAACAGGCACAACCCCCAACTGCTTGCAAAGCTCAATCTTCAATTTGAACTCATCGTAGTCCATGTAACCGAGCATATTCTTGACCTCTATCCCGTATGCAGGGTTGTCCCGCTCGAAAATGAAATCCAAATCGTGTTCCGTCCTGACCCACTTCCGTTCACCCAACTCGCGGGTCTTGCGCCCTGTCATCACAAATCTGCATTTCGCGAATCCTTCAAGCACCATCAGCTCCCCGTGACTGCCAAGCGCGCCACCGATGTTCGGATTTGCGTATTCTTCCACCAGTTGGACAACTTCCGCCGCCTCCCGTCGGTAATAACGGTACGATCTGTGCCAGAGCAGTTTTGTCGTGCCGGCGCCTTTCAACGGCCTCACTTCCGACAGGATTTTCCCGCTGGCTTCCAGATCTCTGATTGCGCGATTCGTCACCCAATGAAAAAACTCTGCCTCGTGTAGAACTTCAATCTGCCGTGAGACGAAAACCTGTTCAGGGTGCTCGTTAATGAAGTTTTCAACCCTCTCCCGCGCCTCACGCTGCTTCGAATCGGGCGGACGGTTAAGCCCCTCATGCTCCGTGAAGATTTCAGCCGGCTCATTCATCGGTCGTCAGAATCCACCAAACCAGCCCGAACCGTTGACCCCGTAAAGTTTCTCGGGCTTTGTGAAGGTGGTGGCTGGGGGCGGAATTGAACCGCCGACACAAGGATTTTCAGTCCTCTGCTCTACCAACTGAGCTACCCAGCCAACCGTGTTCTTTGGAACGGGCTGCCAAATACTCCGGCGCCAGCCCGCTGTCCCAAATCACGCGGGCGAACATAAACGACTACATTCTTGAGCGCAAGCAGGAAGGCATCGGAAACGGCAACGGTTATCACCGGCCCGCCCCCGAGGAGCAGCGCCGGCAGGAGGAAGCCCGGAAAAGGAAGATCGAGCGCGCCCACGCCATCGCCCAGGAGCTTGGCAAACTGGTTGTTGCCAAGGCCGAAGCCCCGCCCACCGCCTCGTGGTGGCGCTGGGTGCTGACCCGGCTTGTGGAAGGCCATGATGGAGTTGGCCACGACGCTCGACCGTGATGAATTGGCTCAACAGGCGTTTGGTTTTTACGAGCAGTTCCGCCCATCAATTCCAGCGGGCGTCAGCGGTTGGGGTGCGAAGGGCGAACTGGATCTCGGTCGAATCCGGAAGTTGCGTTGACCCCAGCAACGACGTGGACCCCGGAACTTGAATTCTGGCCGACGGTGAATCTCCTCTTCCGGGGCAACCTCGATTCTCATTCCCAGGCCCCTTGTCTTGCAAACGGCTCAAGGTTTGACCAAGCGGTAAAACATCCCCGCTGAACTCGTCGGGAACAGCAGGTAATAAGTTCCGTTATTCGCGAACGGTTTGTTGGTCAGCGTAATCCAGTCGTTCGGGCTGCTGAGGTTGGCGCTGGTTTGCAGCACATATCCGGAGGGGAGGCCTGGCCAGGACACCTGCACGAGCAGGGCGATTGTAACCACCGGGGGAGCGAGGGGGACCCCGGGAACCGGCAGGTAATCCAACTGATCCGGGCTCAACACTCCGGCCGTCACCTTGAGACGATCCAACGAACCCACATATTGCAAGTCACCGCCGGGTTCCGACCCGATCGTGTAAGTGGTGTTGGTCTCTGTGAAGAGGACACCGTTGGTATAGGGGACAGTGCCGCTCAGCGCGCCGTCAACGTAAAAGAGGAAATCCTTTCCGTTCTCGTGGACCACTGAGATGTGATGCCAGCCACCGTCGTCCGGGATGACGGCCTTGGAATCCTGGTCCACGATTCCCAATGTGGAAACGAACACGTGCCGATCCGGGTACGTCACCGAGAAGGAAAAGGCTCCGCCGGGGCCGTCATTATAGAAGAGCACTGACCGGGAGCCGGGTTGCGCGCCGAACTTCACCCAGCTCTGGATTGTGAACGACGGAGCGGCTGGGTCCAACGCCAGCGCGGTGTTTGGATCCGGCACGTAGGCGGTTTGCCCGGGGGCAAAGCTCAACGCGTAGTCGCCGGGTTGGCCCCAGGGAGTGTCCGTCGTAAATGTGGGCGACTCTGTCTGCTGCAAGTAGTCATTGGAGGTGATGGCCGGGCGGGAGGCGCTTCCCGCGCTTTGGAACGGCGGAGCCGATTCGTTAAAATTATAAGCTACCAGAGTGCTGGCCAACGGGGCCTTCGGAGTGCCGGCCACGCTGTCGAGTTGATTCGTGGTCAAAACCGCACTGTGGATACGGAAACGGTCGATGATCCCTTGCACGGCGTTTCCGGCAACGCTGTCAGCCCCGATCGTCAGAACGTTATTAGCGAAACTCGGTATCGCGCGCGTTTCGGTTACAGTCGTTGCGGAACCCCCATCGAGGTAAAACGTGACCCCGACGCCCGGTTGCCACACCGCCGCCACGTGGTGCCAAACGCCTGGCGTGATGGCCAGGCCGCTGAAAAGTTCCGCGACGCCGTCCAGCGTGAAGACGAGTTCGCCGTTGTCCAACCCCATCATGTAAGACGCGCCGTAGGCCCCGATGCCTTCGTACTGCCGGATGTCATCGGGATCAATGTTTATCCAGGTTTCCATCGTAAACGCATTGGTGGCCAGTGCCAGGATGGGCCCATTGCTGTCATCCACCACCAGGAATCCCTGGCTGGTATCGTTTCCGTAGTTCAAGCTGACGGCCAGGTCACCGGCCGCGCCCGACGGGCTAGTCGTGACAACCAGCGGGTTCGCGCCCGGATCAAGCTGGGGTCCGAGCACCCCCTGGAGGTTGTTGATCTTGTCTGTAATGTTAGTGCCGCTGCCTTCGTTGAACTCGAAGTCCAACAAGGGAGTTGCCGCCCCAGCCGAATTGGCCGCCCAACACAGGCTGGCGCAAAGCAAGCCGGCTGGCAGAGCTTCCCACCTCACGATGAGCTTCCGCCACGCAGTGTCATTGATTCCAGAGTTCATATTTTAATCGTTGTTCCATGTTTTGTTCACGGTCTCGCGCTCAAGCTGGGCATAGCGGCTGTGAGAGACCCCCTTGCGCACCCGCCACAAATCACCAAGCCACTGCGGGCGCCAACTGCGGGCTTAACGGCTCTGCTGCACCACCCAAGGCGAAACGGAAAAGGATCCGGAAAATCTGTCAGCGAAAGTGTCGCCCCAATCGATGGCCGCAGTCCCGTGCCTGCTGGCTCCGCTAAACCAACCGGTGCCTTCGGGAGCGATAACCACGCAGTGGAGCACCGGGGTTGCCCGGCTCGGCAACAGTTGTGGGGGGAACGGTCTTAGGCGGCGCAAACACACCCAGAACGATGCCGTTGAGCGCGCTTCCATCTCCGTTCACCAGGCTAGAGGTCCCCCACCAGACGCGGCCAGATGGGTCCAAAGATGCATCGACCCCATGGAGGAGCAGTTGGCACGAGGCATTCACCAGGCTGACGGCGTTTCCATCCGAGGAGATTGAACCAGGCGCACCGACACTACCTTGGCAGAACGCGGTAAGCTGCACCGCCGGCAGTGCCGCGGCCGTCTCGTTACTGAGGATCAGCCAGGAAACACCGGCGGAAACTGACCATTTTATGGGTATGGAGTTGCAGCTATTATTAAAGTTATTAAAGTTGCCGCCGATGATGGGAGGAGGCCCGGCATAGTAGTTAGTGGGAAACGTCAATGTGCCGAGCGATACACCCGGCAGGTTGGCAATAGTTTCACCGCCTGCTCCGAGAGCCAATTGCTGCGCGATGTAAGGGAGCAACTGGCCGGCCACCGGCACCGCTCCAGTAACGTTCCCAAAGTTAGCGTTGAGGATCTCAGGAGGGGTCACCATGCCATCATGATTGGCATCCAGTTCGTTGAAAACCGTTGCCACAGTCGAGTGCGAACCCAGTGTCGAGGTCACTTGGGCAAATTGGTCCGGCATTTGGCTGATCAGGCTGGCAAGGACCTGGGCGGCCAGCATGCGGATGTTGGCGAAGGCCTGGCTCCGGGCGGTGCCCGCGCCGGGGGTCTTCCCGGTGCCGAGGATTCCCGCCGCGTCGAGGCTGCAATCCACCGAGCCAGTTAGACCTGGAGCCGTCGGCGTGCCGAGGACGCGGAAGCGCATCCGATCCCCATTCTGGAAAGTAATCGAGAAAGTGTAACCCTCGCTCGTGTTGTTCGGGAACTGGTTGGCCAGGCCGAGCGCATCGAGGGAGTCCGAATAGGCCTGATTGGCATTGAAGAATGCGTGTTCGGCCTTGGCGATTTGCTTCAGGCTGGCGATACATCGGGTCTTGTTTGCCGCCTCGCGGGCGTCTTGAACGGCCGGCAGCAAAAGGCCGATGAGCACCGCGATGATCGTGATGACGGCCAGCAGCTCGATCAGTGTGAATGCGCGCGAGCCTGACGCCACGGGCGGCGGAGTCCGTGGGCAGGGCGCAACGCCACTGGATTCTTTGTCTTCATCCCTGTTGCGAACAGAGTTTGCGATGTTCTTCACCTGATTTTTCATTCTCAATCCACCTTTCTGCGCTTTTTAAGGAAGTTTTGGCTTGCGACTGGTTGCCGCCAAGGCTTGTGGCATCACTGCTTCAAGGTCGACCCATTAGTGCATCTTTTCTCGGCAAAGAGCGTCAGCTCGTCAAAACCATTCATCTTGACAAGATACCCTCATTTTACTAATAAGCAAGTTTTTTCAGGACCCTGCGCTCGGGCCGGGTTGCGCCAAGAGCCCTGTCGCCGCTCGTGACACGCGCCACCGGCTGGGAGAGCCTCCCAATTCACACGCTTTGGGCAGCGGTTGTGGCGCAAAGGCTGGGGTTCAATCCGGACGAAGCGTGATCTCTCGGAAAGGCCGTGGCCGGCCTGAATGCGCAGAGCAAGGGACGGCGCCTGGGGATTTTCAAGCCCAGCCCGAAAGACGTGGAGAAGGTCCGTGAGCGTGAACATGGCGAGGAATTCCAGGTCGAGCTTCTGGGACGAGCAGTGCCGGTCGTGAATAATGAGGAGGGCGTGCGTGCGGTGATGAAATCCAAGCCCATCGAACCTGAAGGCGTTGAACGATATCTGGAGAGCAAGTTCGGAGACGCTCTGCGGGAGGTGCGGAAGGCCATGGTGAAGTTGGCCAGTGCTTTTGCGACAACCTCGATTCGCATCCATCGGCCGCCATACCCGCAAATCAACCGGTCAAGGTCACGCCAGGTCAAATTGCTCGTCAGGCACCGATGATGACCGGGCCAGCCATGAATTAGTAATACGCAATGATGAGCATCTAAAAGAAAAGGGCGGCTTCACCCCCCATTAGGAAGGGATGCCCCGTTCCGCTTCCCGGATGCTCGCCGTCCTGGGCTTCCGTGAGTTCGCGCGTTACTTTCCTGAATTCATCCATCCCCTCACGCATGCCTTTGATGTCCTCGGGGATCCGCTTGGCGCCCATGAAAATGAGGACGAGTGCCAGGATAAGCAATATCTGGCCGCCGCCCACATCGAGCAAGGCGAGGCAGTTCATAAATTATTTCCACGCGAACGCCATGTTCGCGCCGCCGGACCGCGCGTCCAAACGTATCCCGAACGCAGGGCCGGCGTTTTGCCTTTCACCGTAGCAGCCGGCGTAAAGAGGCTCTGCGCCGGGTAGCGAGACTCCTTACGTCGGCTGCTACGGTTACTTCGGCATGTCAGCACTCAGCGGTTCTTCATGGCGATGAAGATGCCCTGAGCGATCTTGCCTTCGCGGGCCAGTTGTTGCATGAACACCATCTCTTTGGCCAGCGCCTGCATGAGCTCGAGATCAAACCCGATGATCTGCAACGCGTCATAGGTGAGTTGCTTGTTGAGCATGTCCAGGTAGAGGTCCACGTAGGGAGCGAAACGGGCAGTGTCCTCGGCCACTTGCACCTGGCAACCGTTGGTTTTCAGGAGCGCCGGGTAGCCGTTCAGGTCCTGAATGCTGGGGAACTTCATGAATTTGAGGAAGCGTTCGGCCTCTTGCGCCGACAGGCCGGCCCCTCAACCCAATCGGTGAAGGCGATCACGCCTCCGGGCTTCACCAGTCGGGCGGCTTCCGCGATCAGCCTGGGTTTGTCCACGACGTAGCACCAGGCATCCTCACCCCACACAAAGTCCACGCCTTCGCCGGGCAGGCCCGTGGCACAGACATCGGCGAGGGTGAAAGAGATTTTGTCGGCTAAGCCCAGGGCCTGGCAGCGCTGGCGGCCCCGCTCGACAACCTTTTCAGTGGCATCCACGCCACGCATCGAGGCCACACCGCGGAATTTCACCAGGAACCGCATGCCGGCGCCATTACAGCAGCAGAAGTCCACTCCGTGCAGGCCGGCCCCGATGCCGGCGCGTTGGGCCAAGTCCATCGAGGATTGGAAGCCGCCGATATGGATCTGCTCGCCCATCACCAGTTCCCAGAGGTCGCCCTCCGGGCCGCTATAGACGGCCTGGACGTTCTCCAGGCCAATATCGTTTATCGTTTTCATGGTTCGCTTTGTGTTAGCGGTAGTTTAGGTTTCGAGAGGCTGAGACCCCTTGCCAGCCTTGGCTGCAACAATGGAGAACAGCCTGCTCACTTCAGAAGGGAGTCTGGTGGGGCGGGCGAGGATGTCAATTAGGGAATGTTGATTTGACGAGCCTGTCAGTGCGGCCAGGGGGCAGTGATTCGCAAACAGGGTGATTCCGACTGGGGGTGGCAACCCTATTGGGCAATGACACCAAAGGAACGTAGGGCCGCCGACGCGACGTTGAATTGCCCGATCAGTCTATTGATGTGCTGGATGAGCTGAGTTCGTCAGGTAGCCGTCAACCGTGCTGCTGGCCGGCGCCGTGGCCAGGTTGCCGCCCACGAGGCTGAGCGGCGGCCCCGCTGTCAGACCCTTTTGTTTGTGGGTGAAACGGCAAGTCAACCACGGAACACGGAACACACGGATTACACGGAAAGGAAATCGCGCCGCTTCAGGATTCCGTGTATTCCGTGTATTCCGCGGTTCTTCTCCTCCTCGGCCAGTCGGTCGGCGTAAAGGGGTCCTGGTGTTGGCCACTATTGTGGCTGGCGATCCGGCACCAGGACTCGGTACAGATGCACCTGCCAGGGGTCGAAGTGGTCCTGGAATCGCCCGTCCAGCGCGGTCACGGACCGCCCCTCATCAATGGCTTCCACACTTTTCTGGCCCTCGAATCCTTTGAGAGTGAAAGTGGCGCTCGTGGCGGAACCGCGCATTCCGACGGCGAACAGGTAGAGCTTGCCTTGGTGGCGCCGGACGGTGAAGGCGACCGGCGCCGACGCTTCGGACGAGGTCACGCTGGCGGCATTCTCCAACGGCGGGCTGTTCAAGACCGGTGCCAGGCGGGCGATTTGGCCGTTGAGGGCAGTTACCGCCTCGAGCATCTCGGCATCGTCCAGCAGCGCGGCCTCGCGGAAGTTCGGCTTGAATTGATGGACGAAATAGATCAACCCGCGTGAGCCGTGGATGAGGGACATCCAGGCCTCGCAGCGGACCTCTCGCGGTGTGGGCTTGCGGGTGGGATTGCCAATCTGCGTGCATTCGAGACAGTTCCACGCGATGCGGTTCGGGCCGCACCATCGCACCAGGCGCTCGACGCCTTGCCCCACGAACCACAACCGCCCTGCCACTTGTGGATTGTCGTGGACGGCGGGGTAGATGTCGAACGAGGCGATGTCGCTGCCCTCGATATATTTGGGGTAGTCTTCCGGATGATTGCTGCGGCTTCCCCGGCCATAATAGCCATCCCAGGCGACACCCTGTCCCAGGTTGAGCATCACCGGGCGCGAGGGATCGGTGGTCCGGATTCGCTGGTAATCGGCGACGATTTTCTCGGGCGCGATCGGCGGTCCGTAGCCGCCGCCGGCCTTTTCCTGGGCGTTGTCCGGTTCATCGCCGTGCATCCAGCCGATGATCGTCGGATCGTCCAGATGGCGCCGCGCGACTGTGTTCTGCGCACAGATCAACCGCATGCCCGGCGTTCTTGAGTTCCGCCAACTGCTCTTCCGTGGGGCCTCTCCACAAAGCAACATAGGTATTGATGCCCGCCTGGCGATAGCGCGCCGCATTGGCCGGAGACTGCAGCCAGACCGCTATCGGGAAAAAGGCCGGATCGGCGGAAGGCCCGTGCGTCCATCTTGAGTAAGGGGAAACGGTTTCATCGGCCCCCAAGACGCCCGGCATTGCAACCAGCCAGAGCAGCATGGTCAATAAAACAATGGAATGTTTCATTTTCATAATTGTCCTGAAAAGTCTTTTCCTCACCAGTCCTTACATATTTCCGACCATCGCGGGGCAACGCCATGAGCGCTTCGTCCCTCCACTCTTTTGTTTCCAAAGCGGCTGGCACACGTCTCAGACGGGCTGGAGTGGACCAGGGGGATTGTTTTCCAGAGCCGTCTTGGGCAGACGACCCAAGCGAACGGCGCGCTCGACAGCCTTGCGCGCGTAAAAGTGATGTTCCCGCGCCCCCGCCAAAAGGCCTTCGACCCCGATGTCCGCATCCAGGTCCGGCCAATAGACCGATGAACCGTTTAGCTCAAAGCGGCTTCGTTCCTCCGCGGTTGCCAAGGCGAGCGTCGGATAGAACCCAAGCGGCACGCCGATGAACCGGCCATCTTGTAAATGGAAGCCTAGAAGGTCGTCTGTGACCAGCACCTCGGAAATGAGCGGCGGTGTCTGCACATAGCCAATAACGGTTGGCACGCCTCCAGAATAGAATCCCGACCTCAGGCTCGCAATTAAAACTGGTCAATTGTTCCTGACGCACATTTTTCCCGGCAATTGCCTGATCAGCCGCTTCATCTCGAGGCTCAGAAGCGCGACTGACACGGCCGAGGCGGGCAGGCCGCTCTTGCGGATGACGTTGTCGATGCCGATTTGCTCGAAGAGCTTCCTGGCCCGAGGCTCAGGGCGCCACGGCACGGAAGAACCGCCACGGCTCACCGTCAGGCTCGACGTGCAGGCTCCAGGTCCCATCCGGGCCGAACTGGTTGGTGGCAATGGGAATCCAATTGGTCAGCGTGGTGCTGGCCAGGACCCGGAACCACCGGCCCGTTGAGCCGTAAAACCACAGGTAAAGCCGGTCCCGTCCGGATTGACTCTGAACACCGTGCCAGGCAGGTCAATCTCGCCAGCGTCCCGGGTCGTTCCGTAGAGCAGCCCGTCACTGCCCAGGAGCAGCCCGCCCGCGGGAGACTGTCCGTAGCCGTAGGACCCCCAACGGCTAAAATAGTGCAGGATCGACAAGCCCGTCCCATCGGGATTGACTTTGAACACGGTCCCATTCCCGTTGACCTGGTAAGGGTAATTGGTCGAGCTCTCTATACCATAAACGGTCGTGCCGTAGAGCGCGCCGTCCGTCCCCTGGACCAGAGGCGCTTGCGGGTTGCCCGCCGATTGGCCGGGGACGCCAAAGGACCAGAGCGTCTGTTGATTCATCTGGCCGTAACTGTGTGCCGCAATGGTGAGCGTGGCGCAGGCCAGGGCGCATTTCCACGAGGTCTTTCGGGTTTGCACAGGTTGGGTCCTGGTTTGGCATAGGAGTTGCCCCGCGACAAGAAGCAAGCCCCGAACTGGCGCTCGCCGGTTGCCAACAACCCGGATGCATTGTGATGGCACTAGGAAACCGCCCGTTTGTCAAGCCAGCCTTTTGGACCGTTCTTTTTCAGTGACTGTTCACGTGCAGGACCGGGTGTGACGTGACTGTTCACGCGGGTCGAGGTCGAGCTTTGTCCCGGAGGGACATCCCGAGAATAGCCCGGCGCTTCAGCGCCGGGTACGACGCCCAAAAAGACCCGCGTCCCGACAGGGACGCCTGAAGCTCGGCTGACGTATGACATGCGGCTGATTCAACCGTCCCTTCGGGACGGGCTGACTCTATTGTACCGGACACCCGGCGTTGAAACGCCGGGCTATTCTCGGATGTCCCTTCGGGACAGAGGCCAAGCCCGCCCCAGCGACCTGCGGCCTACACGCCGGTTTGGCATTTCCGAGCTAATGTAACGTTGTCGAACTGGTTGCCTCGCGTGCAGTTTCCAACCCCCGCCATCCGCCATCGCCCGCCACCGCTCGCCGAGGCCCCGGGGTTGGGCCGAAACCGTCAAAAAACCGGCAAAACTTGAAGCTTGATACCCTGATGCTGTTGGTCTGACCTCTGAAAGAAATCCGTGTTCATCCGTGTCATCCGTGGTTAATTCCCTTCCTCTGTTGCGGCTTTGCCGCTCTGCGCTCTTCGTGTCTCTGCGTTTGAATACGCCTTGCCCCAACTGCACGGCTGCTGCGCAGCCTCTGCGGAATTGAAGAAGACCAGTCACTAAACGGGGCCTGTTCAAATGGCGTGGCAGCAGAGAAAACGCAGAGACGCGAAGAACGCAGAGAGGGACGGTCGCCAGTCGGTCGGCACAAAGGCGTCGTGGTATTGCAACTCGATTGCATTGGGAGTGCAACAGAACCCAATCCGTTTGTCAAGGACATGTTTTCAAGGACAGCGAGGTTGTGGCGGATGAACTCTTCACCAGAAGGCAACCAAGGGAACGAAGAGGGAATCGCCTTCGTTTCCTTGGCTGCCTTCTGTCGAGCTTCAGGTGTTCCGTACAAACATTTTCCCAGGCAATTGCCGGATCACTCGTTTCATTTCGAGGCTGAAGAGCGCGACGGATGCCGCCGAAGGCCGGCAGCCCGCTCTTGCGGATCACGTCGTCTATGCTGACCTCCTCGTTGCTGAGCGTGTCATAGACCATCTGCTCGTTTTGGCTCAGTTCCAGCGCGGGCAGGATGCCGGTCTCGGCGACCGAGGGCGGCTTGTTGCTGGGCGGGAAGAGGTATTCGAATTCGCTGAGGATGTCCTCGGCGCCTTCGCAGAGCTTGGCGCCCTTTTTGATGAGGTCGTGGCAGCCTTTGCTGCGGGGCGAATCGATGCGGCCGGGGACGGCGAAGACCTGGCGGCCGTATTCGTTGGCGAAGTTGGCAGTGATGAGGGCGCCGCTGGTGAGGTTGGCCTCGACCACGACGGTGCCCAGCGTCATGCCGGCCACGATGCGGTTGCGGATGGGGAAGGACTGTTTGTCGCCGGGGCGGTTAAAGGGGAACTGGGTGATGACGGCGCCGTTCTCGGCGATTTGTTCGAAGAGCTTCGCGTTTTCAGGAGGGATAACCAAATTGATGCCGGTGCCCAGGACCACAATGGTGCGTCCCTTGCCGGCCAGGGCGCCCTGGTGCGCCGCCGAATCGATGCCGCGCGCCCCGCCGCTGACCACCGTCACCCCCAGGTAGGCAAGCTGGAAGCCGAGCTTGCGGGCAACCTCGATCCCGTAATGCGTGGTCATCCGCGACCCCACCATCGCCACGGCGTTCTTGTCCTTGGGCAGCAACTGGCCCTTGACGTAGAGGACCACCGGCGGGTCATAGATCTGCCGCAGCAACTCCGGATACTCCGCCTCCAACTGGGTCACAATCCGGCACCCGAACTCGGCGATGCGCTTCAATTCGGCGTCCAGGTCAATCGTCTTCTCCCAGTTGGCAATGGCCTGGGCAGTCTCCTCGCCCAGGCTGCGGACCTGGAGGAGCTGCTGTCGCGAGGCGCGCAGCACCGCCGGGGCGTCCCCAAAATCGCTCGAGCAGCGCCCGCACCCGCACCGGGCCAACGTGCTCGATCAGATTCAGCGCCACCATCGCTTCGCGCTCATCCATGCCCGATCACTAGCCAAACCCGCCCGCCCCCGCAAGCTCCGCGAAAGGAAAACGCAGGGGACGGGAGGGACCTGAGGGTGAACCGTGAACGCTGAACGCTGAACCCTGAACCCTGAACCGTGAAACGTGAAGGGGTCACCGCCGCAGCACAAAAGGAGCGCTCCCAACCCCCCCCCCCGGAGCGCCATTCCGCCCTGTGCGGGACGGCTTTGCGCGCACCTGCACCCCTTTGGGCCCCCTGTACTGCAATGGTCGAACTTGCTCGCAGGTTGCGAAGATTTCTCACAGAAAGAATGAACCGCGGAACACGCCGAATACGCGGAATTCCGAAGCCGGCCGGTTCTCTTTCCGCGTATTCCGCGTGTTCCGCGGTTATCGCTTCCGCGGTTGCGGCTTTGCCGCTCTGTGATCACTGAACCTCCAAAGCCGGCTGGAGCAGGCGCTCCGGGCCCTTTGGCGTCGGTGGCCGGGGTAGTGTCGGAAAGCGCCCGACTGCCGCCGCCGGAGGAAATGGAAAAACTCCGAGGCGAAAACGCCGAACGTCATTTTCAGAAGTCGAAAAGGAAGCTCGAACGCCAAGACCGGAAGATGGCCGACTTGAAAGAGGGAGCCCGCGAGGCCATCCGCCGGAACAGAGACGGGGAGTGCTGACCGCTCCCCCTGCCCGCCATGGTGGGGATCGCCCTTCTGAACATGGACGAACCGAAGGGGGCTGGTGGGGTCGGAATGTTCGTTTTCGCCGGGAGCCTGCGTCACCGCGTAGCGGTGCCTGATGGTAGCCGTGGACTTCCAGTCCACGGACCCATGGCCCAAGCTCACCTGCGTCGCGTAGCGACGGTTGAGAGCCTGATGCGATTTGGCCATGGCCAGGCCCTCAGGCGTCGCTACGCGACGCCCGGCCATTCCCACGCCCCAAACCGTGGACCGAGGTCCACGGCTACCTTCAGCGCGTCGCTACGCGACGCAGGCGCTACGCTGGTGACTCCCAGGGAGCGGCCGGGAGGTGGATGGGGGCCGCACGCGATGACGGCGCCCCAGCTATTTGCAGGCAGGAACTTTCCGGAAGAGCCACAAATCCCGCATCGTTTGGGCGCACGTCCTTTGTGAGAGCGAGCGCTTGGCCTTGGTCCTCGTTCCCAAACCCGGCGTGGACCAACCCCACTCCATTTTCATCGCGGATGAGAATATCGCCGAGCGCGTCTTCGAGGCCGTAGCCCCTCACCGCTTTGACCTTGAAACCGAGGATTTGGAGGAGGCTGGCCAAAGACTGAGAATGCTCGGGAAGTCCTTCTCGGATGCGGATTTTCTCAGGCTGTTCGATTCAGACGGGCTTCCGTAAACACCCCGTACCCCCACGTGTGAGGGAGAGGCTTGATTGATTTTGGCACTACTAGGGCTACCCCGCAAGCGTCCATTCCACTATCAGGAAGCGGTTTAGGGGTATGTGGCAATTGAGGATGGCCGTTTGCAGCCACCGCTTTTGTGTTTCACGGATGAGGTCCTTCTTGTGTCGCTTCGACTCGATGAAGATGAACTGGTCGCTCTTCCAGCAGAATACATCGAAGCAGCCTGACGCGGAACCGGCTTTTTCCCAAATCCGATTGAGCAGTCGTTCCTGAGTTGGCGGCAGCGCGACGGAATCCGGTGGCCAAAACTGCGTCCTATACGCACTTCGGTATGTGTCCACCCAGACCCCAGACCATCCCGCGTGTTCCATCATTCTCAGAATGCCAAGCTCCGCAAACTCGGGGCTCCCGTAAAAGTCCAATACCGCTTTATTGCCATAGCTATCGTCCACTTCTATGCCCTTCCACTTCTTGAAGACGGGTGTGGACTTGGGGATGTTCCGAAGCCAGCGGATAGGTAGCTTTACTTTCTCGAAGGTGGTTGGTGTGAGTTCAGCCGGAAGGTGCATTGAGGTGTTTCGCTAGGCCACTGGGTTACCCGACCAGTCGAGGGCGGCTCCGTCAGCGCCGGTGTGGCCTAATGCTCCTTCAGCAACTCCATGTAAGTTTTCGCAGATTTGCGGTTTTCCCAAGCGCCCTCGATGTGCGCTTTAAGTGCAGGGATATCAGTTTGTAGCGTGGATCTCCACAGGTTCGCCTTGTAACTCCAGACCCGAAGCATATTATCCACATCGAAAATCGGTGGCGTCCCTTCGGCACGAATCAGTGCAACGGGCTTTTCAGATGACATTCGCAACCCCAGTTCAAAAAGCACGTTCGGGTTGTGGTCCGTAAGGTCGGCTATAACAAGGTCGGCGCTTAACAACTGGTTGACGATTGTCGCTTGGATTACGTCGCTGCCTTCGCGGCGAGCGGTGTCCACTTTGAAACCTGCGTCAACAGCAGCCGGTGTAATCAGCGTGTTGAGAACCTCACTGAAAAACCCCTTCGCCCAAGGACTTCCGCTCTTTTCGCTGAAAGGCAGTATCACGAACGCACGCAACCCAGTTGCTTTGCTAGGCGTCGCCAATGTGATTGTTCTCTCAGCAGCCTTGCCGCCGGGCGCGGGAACCTCCAGCGTTATGTCGCCAGCCTTCTGAACAAACCGGCAGTTTGCTTGGAAGATGCCTATGAATTGTGCATGATACTCCGCCGGCAGCCCAAACTCCGTTTGGAGGGTGTTCGCCACGTATTTCAGCTCTGGTAGTGTGGGACCTTTGTAATACTCATAGACCTTCTTGAAAATGGCCACGTTGAAGAACGCGTCTTGAAGCGCCTGCCGTTCAGCGTCCTTGTCTTTTGGATAGACGAACCGCTTCCCGATGTCGGCCAACGAAATCTTTTTCGCGGCTCGTGTCCCCTCCGTCAATCCATAATCCCTCGCCCCCGCAGTGAGGTAAAAAAATGCCGGAGGCTTGGAGCTGACCCCCATGGCCGCCGCCAATTCGTCTGGGGACCACGGGTTGCCTCCATGCTTATCTTTCAGTGCGAGAGGCACGTTTATCGCTTCTTCAAGCGTTACGGTTGGGAATGGCCGATTACTCTTTGGGCCACGCTTGGATGACTTTTTGGCAGCTACTGCCGGTTTCGGGCCGTCTTGGTTGGCTTTTGTCATACCTGACGATTATCAGGAGCGGAGCACAATTGTCCACACAGAAACCACGAAAGACGTTGCAGCGCTGAGTCCTCTCGTTTTCGCCATACTGCGCCTGAAGCAACTCAACAATCGTGCCCTTGGCCTCGGTGGAAGGAGCCAGTTCCGCCGTTGGAAGCACCTTGGATAAAATGATGTTCAATCCAGCAGCCCCGCCGCCGTCGTCCTGCGGGAGGCGGTGCGCGCGGGGGCTCCTGAGAGTCCTGCTGGCCTTGGGCGCTCGGGTGCGGGGCCTCGTGGCGGGGTTTTGATGCCGGTGGTGCGTGGCGTCAACCCGCCTTTCGGGCACCAGCCACCGTGCGCAATTCCGTTCTCAATCGCCCAATCGAGGGCGGCTCGGTCCGCGCCCGTCTGGCCTCCGCTGGCGATTTTCTCAATCAAGGGCATGGCCGGGATGATACCGCAGCCCTTCCGTTTTCGGGCGCGACAATGCTGACACGCGCCCGAAAAAGCGCTAACCGTCCGCCGATTCGGAAAACCATTTTAGGCCGTTGCGTCTGGTTTAATGGCCTGAGCCAGCGTACTGTAAATCGAATATGGCCCGTGGCCAATCAATACCCTCTGCCTTTTCCGGGTCCGCGTTTCGTAGAACGTTACGCCTTGAAGGATTGGGACCGCATCCTGCGAGCCGTCACGCCTCTCTTGAATCATTGGAGTCCAGATGCCTCCGCCGCTCATGCCCCCATAGCTCTTCGGAAATAAGTTGATACCAGCGTCAACCTGTAATCTAATGTAATCAAACCCTTTCCTTTTACTCAGAGAAAGAAACCCTGCGTCAGCATGAAAATCCGAAAACTTAGTTAATGGCTCGCCCCTGTAAATGCCCAATGATTCTCTGAATTCCTCGGGGCTCCCGGACACCCACCATGGCATCCTACGCAATTTGTCGGCGGGATACTGTGACGCATCAAATATGTTGTCCAAGGGATAAAATGATTTCTTGGCGCTGAGCCTTGCAAACAAATCGGCATCTGTAATCATCATCAATGACAGGTCTGGCCCCGTGTATTCATAATGATTTCGTTCATAATTGCCGACAATAATATGCTCGATTTGCCGTGCTTGAACATCCACGCGATGAATCGCATCTGTGCGGATACAAAGTGAAAACTCATTCCATCCTTTAAGATAAGGAATGCGGGAAACGTGGTGGGCTGTCAAAATGCCATTGACCTCGCCCACTTTCACGAGTGTTCCCGACCCAATTACGTGCTGGTCATAAACCAATATGACCCCGTAGTTGGAAGCGAGTCTCGTGGCTCCGTCGAGCAATGGTTTGCGATTGAATCCAAGAGGCTTTTCAACCAACTCAGGATTACCTTGACAAGGCTCTCCTCGGTGGCCTGCGCGCCTTTGCGCATCGGTGGTTTCTGCAATCTCGGTTTCCACGATGAATTTATCAAAACAGATTGGCGAATCCCCGTCAAGCACGTCCGCTGCAAATTCTCATTCCGCACCTTGTCCGAGAACTGAGGGGATGGTGGCTAAAACCGCTATTGTGTTCTGGCACAATACCGCTGTCCAGAAACCGAAAAGCCAGTTTATCCGCTCAGGAACGAGGGCTGGAAACTCTGTTGGCGGCGGTTTTGACGTTCGGCACGGGGGGGGTGTCGGTTCTTGCGCCAGACCGTGCCCGGCATCTCCTCCGCTCGCAAGGGTATCCGACACCCCTTGACCTGCAAAACGTCAGGAAACCCTTGAAAAACCGAAGGGTTTCAGTTGTTGCCGGTTGTTCGTTGGACTGGGAAAACCATCTTGATACCGGTGCCCAGGACGGCGGTGGTGCGTCCCTTGTCGGCCAGGGCGCCCTGGTGCGCCGCCGAATCGATGCCGCGGGCACCGCCGCTGACCACCGTCACGCCCAGGTAGGCAAGCTGGTAGCCGAGCTTGCGGGCGACCTCGATCCCGTAATGCGTGGTCATCCGCGAAAGGCTGAGAACCCTGAGAGAATCCCCCGAGGGAATTCGCGGCTTGCGCCCCTGAACCTCGATGTTGCGTCCCCATCCCGCGTAGCGTTTTGGACTGCGGTCCCGATGCAGTATCAGGACCGCTTTTTTGTCCCCTCGCTGGGGAGGCGAGAGCGGTCCCGATGGATCGGGACCGCAGTCCAAAACCTTCGGAGCTGGTGTCGGTTCATGGGGAGCCTCCTTTCGCTTTTGCGCATGCATTGGGACGATGAACCCAAAACGCGTAAGTCGTTGGAAATCAACGGATGTGTTTTCGGTTCATGGAGAGCCCCCTTTCGCTCTTGCGAGTGCATTGGGACCCTGAACTTGGAGCGCGTATCTCGTCGGAAGCCAGAGCGGCGGAATACGCCGCACTCCAGACGCTTCGCGATGTTGGCCGCGTGTCCCTCCCTCGCGAAGCGTCTGGAGTGCGCGGTTTTCCCGCGCTCTCCCTCCGAACAGCTCGCGGCCTTCGCTTCGCTTCATGGAGAGCCTCCTTTCGCTTTTGCGCATGCATTGGGACCATGAACCCAAAACGCGTAAGTGGTTGGAAATCAACGGATGCGTTTTTCGGTTCATGGAAAGGGTTTCATCACCGATGCAACCCTTTCAGGGTAGTCGATCAGAGGGCACGTGACCCAGGGTAGCGCGTGCCGCGCAACCCTGGGCTGAGTGATTCCGATCCCTTCGGGATGGATCAGGCACGCCAGCGTTGGGGCTGGCCGTTCGTGCCGTGGTGGTTCCAGTCAGGCGCGCCCGCACAAAGGCGACAAACGGGACGGTGGTTGAAAAGCGGGGCGGGGCTGGTAAGCTGCGGGCCATGAGAACCGTTGGGCTGCTTGCGGCGTTGCTCCTGAGCGGGCTGCTGGTCCAGGCCCAAAACCAATCCGTCACGCTGGACGACCTCGTGCAATCGGCCCAGGAATGGACCCAGGAGAACCTGGACGACGACGTGTTGCGCGCGCTGCAGAACGTGGACCAGGACAAGGTGCGGCAGTTTCTGGATGACCTCCAGAAACGGCTCGCCGGGGAGTATGTCATCGACCTGGCCGCGTTGAAGGACACCGCCAGGACCATCCTGCCGCTGCTGGAACGCTACGAGGAGACACTGCCTTACGCCCTGTGGCTCAAGTCCCAACTCGATTACCTCGACGCGGCCGATGAGTTGCGCCTCATCATCAAGGCGCCCAAACCCCGGCCCGGCCAGCCCCGGCTGCGCGCCCCCAACCCCACCCCGCAGCAGGAGCGCCAGGTCTGGATCGACAAGCTCGTGGACCGGCCGTGGCCCGACAATGCAAAGACCTACGTGCCCCGGCTCAAACCGCTGTTTGCCGCCCAACAAGTCCCGCCGGAGCTGGTCTGGATTGCCGAGGTGGAATCCTCGTTCGACCCCAGGGCGCGCAGCCCGGCCGGGGCAGCCGGCCTCTTCCAGCTCATGCCGGCGACCGCCAAGCGATTTGGCCTCAGGCGCTGGCCCTCGGACCAGCGGCTCAAACCCGAGCCCAGCGCCGTCGCCGCCGCCAAATACCTCCAGCACCTGCACGGCCACTTCAAGGACTGGCGCCTGGCCCTGGCCGCCTACAATGCCGGCGAAGGCGCCATCGATAAGCTCCTGCAACAACACAAGGCCGCCGGGTTCGACGCCATTGCCCCGCACCTGCCTGCCGAGACGCAGATGTACGTCCCGCGAGTCGAAGCGACTCTGCTCCGCCGCGAGGGGATGAAGCTGGCTCAGCTCACTCGATGAGTTCCCGGCGCGCCCCGCTCAGGAGTTGGTCAACGAAGCTGGTGGAATAGACGCCGCGGCGGAAATTGGGGTCCTGGAGAATGGCCTGCTCGAAGGAGATGGTGGTCTTGATGCCTGTAATCATGTACTCGCTCAAGGCGCGGCTCATTTTGTCCATCGCCTCGCGCCGGGTTCTGCCCCAGGTAATGAGTTTGCCGAGCATCGAGTCGTAAGTCGGGGGTATGGTGTAGCCGGCATAGACATGGGTATCGACCCGCACGCCGCGCCCGCCGGGCTGGTAGTACATCTCGATCCGGCCCGGGCTTGGCCGGAAGTCGTCGAACGGGTCCTCGGCATTGATACGGCACTCGATGGCATGGCCCCGGACCTGGACGTCGCTGGTGGAGATGCGCAACGGCTCGCCCATCGCCAGCATGATCTGGTAGCGGACCAGGTCAATCCCGGTGACCTCTTCGGTGATGGGATGCTCGACCTGGATGCGCTTGTTCATCTCCAGGAAGTAGTAATTGCCCTCGGCGTCCACGATGAACTCGACGGTGCCGGCATTGGTGTAATTGGCCTCTTTGGCGATGCGGATGGCGGCCTTGCCCATTTTCTCGCGGAGCTTCTTGAATTTGGGGATCTCCAGGAAGGGGGAGGGGCACTCCTCGACCACCTTCTGGTTGCGGCGCTGAATCGAGCAGTCCCGCTCGCCCAGATGGATGATATTGCCCTTGTTGTCGCCCAGGATTTGAAACTCGATATGGTGGGGGTTTTCGATGTACTTCTCGATATAGACCCCCGAGTTGCCGAAGGCCTTCTCGGCCTCGCTCCGGGCGGTGTGATAGCCTTTGACCAGCGAGATGTCGTTGTGGGCCACACGCATCCCGCGGCCCCCGCCCCCGGCAATGGCCTTGATCATCACCGGGTAGCCGATGCGTTTGGCCACCGCCAGGGCATCCTGCTCCGTCTCCACCACCCCCTCCGAGCCGGGGGGCGTCGGCACGTCCGCCTTCTTGGCCAGGGCACGGCTGACCGCCTTGTCTTGCAGCGCGTTCATCGCCCGCGAATTGGGCCCGATGAATCGAATATTGCAACTCTCGCAGACATCCGCGAAATGCCCGTCCTCCGCCAGAAACCCATAACCGGGGTGGAGGGCATCCACGTCCGTTATCTCCGCCGCGCTCACAATGCGGTCGATCCGCAAATAACTCTCGCTGGCGGGGGCTGGACCGATACAGATCGCCTCGTCCGCCATCTGCACGTGCATCGAGCTGATATCCGCCTCCGAATAAATCGCCACCGTGCGGATATTCAACTCTTTGCACGCGCGGATGATGCGGACGGCTATCTCCCCGCGGTTTGCTACCAGAATCTTCTCAAACATGCAGCCTCACAGCCTGGTTCATGTCGGCCGCAGCTTGAAGAGCGTCTGCCCGAACTCGACTGGCTTGGCGTTCTCGACCAGGACTTGGGTGATGACGCCCTTGGCTTCGGCCTTGATCTCATTCATGACCTTCATCGCCTCGATTATGCAGACCACTGTCTCCGGGTTGACCTCGACACCGACCTCGACATAAGCGGCCGAATCAGGCGAGGGCGCGCGATAGAACGTGCCGATCATAGGCGACTTGATTTCCAGCTCCGGACTGGGCGGGACGGGCAGCGCTTGCGGCACTGGCGGAGTTAGCGCTGGACCCAGCGCAGGCGGCTGGCTGTAATTCAGGACAGGCGCTTCCTCGTAGGACACGGATGCCGGCGGTGCGCCCCCTCCGTTGGGGCTGCGTTTGAGCCTGATCTTGAAGTCCTGTTTCTCAAGCTCGAACTCCGAGACGGAGTTCTTCTTCATCAGGTCGATGATGGCTTTGATGTCTTTTAAATCCACGGCCTTTTATCGTTAGAGTTGTACGAACACCTGACAATTAGCAGTTGAACCTTCGTAAGAACCAGACCAGCGTGCATCAAGGCTGCTTAGAATACTCTATTCGCTTGAAAAGCGTCAAGCAGCAAAAACAACAACGGACACCGCCTGAAATGGGGTTGCACCCCTGCAAAAACAGGTCATCAATGCCCGGCCTTCCGGACGTTAACGTTATGCGCAGCCTCTAATCCCAACAGGTAGGAATCTGCGCCGAACCCTGCTATCACCCCGCAGCAGACTGGCGCCAGCACCGATCTGTGCCGGAACTCTTCCCGGGCGTGGACATTCGAAAGATGGACTTCGATGGTGGGCAAGCCGACTGCCGCGATCGCATCCCGCAGGGCGATGCTCGTGTGAGTATAGGCGGCGGCATTCAGCACTATCGCGTCAAACTGCCCTTTGGCTTGCTGCACCCAGTTCACCAAGTCCCCCTCCAGGTTGGATTGACGGAACCCGACCTCCACGCCGAGCCCGGCTGCCCGTTTGCGAACCATAGCCTCGATGTCGGCCAGCGTCGTGTGGCCATAGATCTCCGGCTCCCGTTGACCCAACAGGTTCAAGTTCGGGCCATTCAGAAATAGGATTCGCATTCGGTGGCGTCAATCTACCAAAGTCACCGGAGCC
This sequence comes from uncultured bacterium, assembly GCA_963749495.1. Taxonomy (GTDB): domain Bacteria; phylum Verrucomicrobiota; class Verrucomicrobiia; order Limisphaerales; family UBA8199; genus CAVQND01. The sequence goes on along the minus strand of CAVVMW010000001.1, from coordinate 379,562 downwards.
TGTCGACCACTTTGTCGGGGCAGCGTACGCCGTGCGCCCCAGGGCCGAAGGCCCGTCATGGGATAGCCCGGCCTGGAGCGGAGCGGAGGGCCGGGTAAGCCAGAGCCCCGCGAAAACGACCCGGGCCTGTAAGGCCGGGACCCGTTACGCAGGGGAGCCGGGCCGTGTGGCGCCCTTGCAGGGCGCAGGAGCTTCTCGGTCGGCAACCTGGGCCTCCGCTCGCGTGCTCGCTCCGGCCAAGGCTGTCACATGGCGGGCCTTCGGCCCTGGGGCGCATCCCGACCCTGCCCCCCCGGAGTGCGCCCGTCCTCGGGCGCAGCGACGTCCGCACCCAGGGCAGCGGTCAGCTACTCCGGCGCGCCTGCCCGCTCCGTCGCTGCTGCGCCCGGGGACGGGCGCACTCCGGGGCTGTCGCCGTCTTGCGCCGGCGGGGCTTCTCCACTAGTGTCATTGGCCGGATATGGTTGAATCATATATTCAGGACCTCTTTGCCGAGCGGATCGGCGGGCGTCAGGTACGGCAAGTCGAGCGCCGTTTACAAGTTCGAGAAGATCAAACGGGCCAAGCGGGCGGCGATAGCGGCGCATCCCGGAGCGGAGATACTGGACCTGGGGGTGGGCGAACCGGACGAGATGGCCTATGCGGAGGTCGTCGAGAAGCTGTGTGCCGAGGCGCGCCGGCCGGAGAACCGGGGGTACGCGGACAATGGGGACGCGGTATTGAAAGAGGCGGCCGCGCGGTACCTGGACCGCGTGTGCGGCGTCAAGGGCATCGATCCGGAGACCGAGGTGCTGCACTCGATTGGGAGCAAGGCCGCGCTCTCGATTCTGCCGGCGGCACTGGTCAACCCGGGCGATTACGTCTTGATGACCACGCCCGGCTACCCGGTCTTTGGCACCCACGCCCAGTACTATGGCGGGCGGGTCTATAACCTGCCGTTGACGCAGGAGAGGGGGTTTCTTCCCGACCTCGGTTCAGTCCCGGCCCAGGTGCTGGGGCAGGCCAAGGTGCTGGTGCTCAACTATCCCAACAACCCGACCGGGGCCAGCGCGACGCCGGAGTTTTTTGCCGAGGCGGCGGCCTTCGCCAAACGCAACCGCCTGCTCGTCGTCCATGATGCCGCCTATGCGGCGCTGGTGTTCGAGGGCCGGCCGCTGAGCTTCCTGGCGGCGCCCGGGGCCAAGGAGGTGGGAGTGGAACTGCACTCGGCCAGCAAGAGCTTCAACATGACCGGTTGGCGGTGCGGGTTCGTGGCCGGCAACCCGCTCCTGGTCAAGGCCTACGGCGACGTCAAGGACAATACGGACTCGGGCCAGTTCCTGGCCATCCAGCACGCGGCGGCGCACGGCTTTGACCACCCGGAGATCACCCGGCAAATCGCCGCCAAGTACTCGCGCCGGATGGACGCCCTGGTGCGGGTGCTGGGCGAGGCCGGCTTCCAAGCCCGCAAGCCCAAGGGCTCCTTCTTCCTCTATGTCAAGGCCCCCAAAGCGGCCGCCAGGCGGGACGGCGCGCGCCTCCAGTTCCGCAGCGCCGAGGAGGTCTCGCAGTGGCTCATCACCGAGAAACTGATCTCAACCGTGCCGTGGGACGACGCCGGGGCCTACCTGCGATGGAGCGTGACGTTCGCGGCCCCCAGCCAGGCCGACGAGGAGCGAATAGTGGCCGAAATCGCCCGGCGCCTGGGAGACGTAAGGTTTGAGTTTTAGCCGGGCGCAGCTCGAAATGACGAATGACGAATGACGAATGACGAATGACGAATGACGGGGTTCACTTCTTTCGCCGGTGCCACACTGGTTCTCATCCTGGCCAAGGTCCTGACCCAACTCTGGCTGGAGCGGGTGAACCGGCGCAACGTGCTGGCCCACGCCAAGGCCCTGCCGGAGGCCTTCCAGGGCCTCATGGACGAACCGACTTACGCCAAATCGGTGCGCTACGCCCTGGCCAACTCGCGCCTGCGCCAAATCGAGCTGGCGTATGACTCGATGGTGCTGGTGGCGGTGCTCTTCAGCGGGCTGCTGCCCTGGGGACTGCGCTGCTTCGAGCAGACACTGGGCCGGGCGCCCTGGGCGATGGCGGCCTTCCTGTTCGCGACGGGGCTGGTCCTGTCGCTGCCGAACCTGCCGCTGGACTGGTACGATCAGTTCCACATCGAGGAACGGTTCGGATTCAACACGACGACGCAGAAGCTGTGGTGGTTGGACCGCCTCAAGGGTGTGCTGCTGGGTTTTGCGCTGGGCTACCCGTTGCTGTGGCTGGTGCTCGAGCTAGTCCAATGGACGGGGCCGGCCTGGTGGCTGTGGGCCTGGGCCGCGCTGCTGGGCTTTCAACTGCTCATGTCCGTGCTGGCGCCCGTCCTCATCCTCCCGCTCTTTAACAAGTTCACGCCGCTGCCCCAGGGCAGCTTGCGCCAACGCCTGCTGGCCCTGGCCGACCGGACCCGCTTCCGGGCCAGGAGCATCCAGGTCATGGACGGCAGCCGGCGCTCGCGCCACTCCAATGCCTTCTTCACCGGCTTCGGCAGCTTCCGAAAGATCGTCCTCTTCGACACCCTCATCCAGCAACTGGCCGAGCCGGAGCTCGAGGCGGTCCTGGCGCATGAGATCGGGCACTACAAAAAGAAGCACATCCCCAAGACGTTGGCCGCCTCGGCCCTGGGTTCGCTGGCGGGCTTTTGCCTGGTCCGGCTGCTCTCGCGCCAGCCCTGGTTCTACCGCGCCTTCGGGTTCGAGCCGGGCAATATCGCGCCGGCGCTGCTGCTCTTGGCCCTCCTGTCGGGCGTGGCGACGTTCTGGCTCTCGCCGCTGGCCCATTGGTGGTCCCGCAGGCACGAGTACCAGGCCGACGCCTTTGCCGCCCAGGTGATGGGCGAGCCGCGCTCCCTCATCGGGGCTTTGCGCAAGCTCAACCAGAAGAACCTGAGCAACCTCACCCCGCACCCGCTCTACAGCCGCTTCTACTATTCGCACCCAACCCTGCTCGAACGCGAGCGAGCCCCTCACGGCGGCAGCACCCGCGGCCCAGCGGGCCGCCAGAACATAGCCTTGAGGCCGTCAGGCCGATCCCCTGGGAACATGCCCCCGGAAGATTGGGCGCCCTGAGGGCGCTACATCGGAGCGGCCAACATTGGCACACCCATCTGGATTCTGGACCTTCGTCGCAGCCTTTGTCGCAACCTTTGTCGAAGGCCCCAATTCTCGACAAAGGATCCGACAAAGGCTGCGACAAACGTTGTGCCAAGGTTGCGTCGTTCGATTTAGAGGGCTCTGGCGCCCTCTCCATGAACCCGTGAAGAGGCCCGCGAGGTTTTGGACTGCGGCAGTCCAAAACGCTTCGCGGCTTCCGTCGCCATGCACTAACCGGTTCATGGTCCGCATGCACGATTTCAAAACCGTCGAGCCTCTCCATGAACAGACACCAAGTCCGAAGGTTTTGGACTGCCGCAGTCCAAAACGCTTCGCGGGACGGGAACGCAGTGTCGAGGTTCAGGGGCGCAAAGCGCGAATTCGTTCGGGGAATTCTTACAGGGCTCGGGACGTTCGCGACGGCGGTTGACCTGGGCCTCCGCTCGTCGGACTCGCTCCAGCCCAGGCTCTCACATTGCGGGCCTTCGGCCCTGGTGCATCGGCGGGCTCACTCTGCGGGTGAGCCCTGATGCGAGTTATTTGACATTGGCGGCGAATTCTGCTGGTCGGCGGCGGCTGGGGTGGCGTCGTCAGCCGGGGCAGCGTCGGCGGCCGGGTCGGGGGCGGCAGTCTGTCCCGGCTCCGGGTCGCGCAGCCGCACCAGGGCGGCGCGGAGGAACCGGCCCTGGAAGGTGTAACCGGTTGCCACGGTTTCGCCCACCCGCGCCGCGTCGGGCGGTTGGCCGTTGCCCTCGACGGCCTGGTGGCGCTTGGGGTCGAACGGCTCGTCCGGTTCCGCACTGAAAGGGGTGAGCCCCACGCGGCGGGCGGCCTCGCGGCAGGCGTTTTGGAAGTGGGTCAGTTGTTCGATGAGGGTGGGCTGGCGGGAGCGCAGGCCCGCCTGGTGGAGGGCATAGACGTGATCGAGCATGCGCACAAGGATCTGCAGCCAGTCGCCTTCGCCGCGGCGCAGCTTTTCGACCTCGAGGCGCAGGTTGGCCTTTTCGGTATCGTTGACGCGCTGCATGAATTCGGAGAAGGACTTCACCTCGGCGGCCATCCGTTCGGCGATGCCCTGGGCGGCGGCGACGGTCTTATCGGCCCCGTCCTGGACGTTCTGCCACTGGGCGGTCGCGTGGCGAATTTCGACGGCCAGGGCCTCCAGATTCCGGACCTGTTCAACGACGCTCGTCAGGGCGGCGGCCTCCCAGACCCGGACCAGGCCCCGGTATTCGAGGAGGAAGGGCGTGATGCTGAGAAGAGCGCCGGCCGCCACGCAAAAGACCGCCACGGCCAACTGCCCCGCACCCATCGGCAGTTCGCTGCGGGCATAGACAAAATAGGCGGCGCCCAGCAACAAGGCGTCGCCGGCAAAGAACGGCCACTTGGCCAGACTCGGTCGATTCGGGTCATGCATCGTTGCCCTTTTTAGAACAAGGGCCGACAAAACTCAAGCTTACTTGACGGTCGGGGGCGGAATGAGGAATGACGAATGACGAATGACGAATGACGAATGACGAATGACGAATGGGCAAGCCTGCCGGGCACTTTCGTCATTCGTCATTCGTCATTTGTCATTGAGCCCCCGGCTCCACATGGAACAGCGCCGTCCCATGCGCCGGCAGGTCGAGGTAGAGCCCCTGCCGCTCCAACTCCCGGCCCGCCCTCGAGAATTGGTCCCGGCTCAGGGCATCCTCGAATCGCCACTCGGACGCTGCGAGTTCGGGCACATTCAATGAGACATAGCACTGGCTGGGATGGGGGGCCAGATTCACGGCCACGAGGTCAAACGCCCGTGGCCGCGCCTGCCATTGGACCAGGACAGAATTGCGGTCGGTTGGGTTGCCCGGCCAGGCGGGGCGCGGGGCCAGCAACAGGCCCGCGCCGTGGCCCACAGCGCTCGCCTGCAGTGCCGTCAGCAGCGTCTGGTAGAACTCCTGGATGGGGGCCTGGACGGGTTCCGCGGGCCGGCGCAGGAGTTGCACGGGGACCCTGACGCGGGCGCCGGAGAGCTGGCCCTCGTGCAGGAAGCGCATTCCCGGCAGGCCGAGGATGACCAGGGCGGCGGCGCGGTGCTCGGCAAGGGAGAGGAGAGAGGCCACGCGGGGCTCATCGTGGTTTTCGAGGAAATGCGCGCCGGCCGCCAGGTCCTGCGGCGCCAAGCCGAACAGGTGTTGGTGGAGGCCCGCGGCATCCCGCCCCATCAGCCTGTCATACAACTCCTTGTCATAAACATAATCGAAGCCGAGGGTCCGCAGGCGTGGCCCCAGGCCCCAGTAGGCCTCGGCCAGAAAGAGGAAATCCGGCAGGGCCTCTTTCACCGTGGCGATGGCATCGGCCCAGAACTCCGAGGCCGGGGCCGGTCCAAGGGCAGGGAACGTCTCCCAGGTGCGGTTGAAGACGTCGTTGAGCAGGAGCATCGCCATGTCGCAACGGACGCCGTCGCAACGCGCGGCCACGGACCGGAGCAGGCCGGTCATGGCCGCGCGGGCGTCCGGGCGGCGATAATCGAGTTGGGCGGTGTCCGTCCAGGGGGGGAAATAGGGGTCTTTGCCGTGCGCCAGCCAACGGGGACCCGCTCGAGTCTGTTGCCGGAAGGTCCCGGGGCGTGGGTCCGGGCTCTGGACGAAGACTCCCGGCCGTTGCCGGAGCCAGGGATGATCCAAGCCGAGATGGTTGGGGACAAAATCCAGGAGCAGCTTGAGCCCCTGGGCATGGAGCCGCTCGAGAAACGCGGCAAGGCCTGCCTCGCCGCCCAGCGTCTCCGGGACCTGGTAATCGCCGATGGCATACGGGGAGCCGGCTATGTCCTGCGGCTGCCAGTCTGGCAGGACGCTGCGGTCCAGGGCCTGCCGGCGGGCCTCGGCCAGCGCCACCTGCCGGGCCCGCGGCCCGCTGGCCCAAACGCCCATCAGCCAGACGTGCGTAAAACCCAGCCGGCGCCATTGGTCGAATTGGGCGGCCGGGACATCGCCCAGGGTGGCCGGACCGCCGTGGTGTTCGGTCAACTCCCGGAGCCAGCAACGAGTGTTGATTTCACACAGTAGCGGGTAAGAGGTCATGGGGAGTTGAGCAAACTCGGGGCCGCAGAGCGCAGGCACACGGCGCCGGACCTTGGATGATCTTGGGACCTTTGTCGCAGCCTTTGTCGCAGCCTTTGTCGGATTGGGCCGGCTTTCGACAAAGGCTGCGACAAAGGCTGCGACAAAGGTCCCGAAAGTCACTCAACGTCCCATGCACCACGGCGCAGGCAGGATGCCGCCGCCACGAGGATGCCGGTGCCACAGGGTCCGAGCGAATCACGAGTTGAGCACTTCCAGGGCCTTGGTGGGATTGGAGACGCGCAGGACGAGCAGTCCCTTCTTGGCGTCCGGCATCGTGGCGCTGTAGCAATACTCGATGTTGATCCTGGCCTCCGCCAGCTTGTGGGCGACCTGGGCCAGTTCACCCGGTTTGTTGCTCCCCTCGAACATGAGCACGTCATCTTCGACGACCAGAGTCCCGTGCTCCTCGAACAGGTGCAACGCCCTGCGATAATCGCTCACGACCAGGCGAATCACGGTATGATCCACCGTGTCGCTAGTCATAATGGCATAGATGTTGATCTTGGCCTCGGCCAGGGCGTCGGCGACGCTTGCCAAGGTGCCGGGACGGTTGTCCAGGAAGATCGCCAGTTGTTTTGTGATTTGCATAGTCGTCCTTGATTAGAGTTGGAATTCGCACTCGCACTCGAGAGTCACCCGTTACCTGCAATGCCCCATTCTACTCGATTGGACTGCAATGGACAAATAGTAAGTAGTCGGACAATGTTAGATTGTTAGATTTCCTCGGAAGCGCAGCCAGCGTGGTCAGCCTTGTCCCGGAGGGACACTTGACAATAGCCCAACGTTTCAACGTTGGGTTTAGCCGCCACGGGGGAAAAAGTCCCGTAGGGACGGCTGAAAAGACGGTTGGTTTCAGCCGTCCCTTTCGGGACTCATGATCATTCGGTGCGGGTGAACCCAACGTTGAAACGTTGGGCTATTCTCGGATGTCCCTCCGGGACAGGACTCGGGCTCGTTCAGCCTGTTTGCGAGGAAATCTAACATTGTCGAAGTAATCATGGCTTCGCGCCAACCGCTCATTCGTCATTCGTCATTCGTCATTCGTCATTCGTCCTTTGTGAGCGCCTGCCCAGCCGCCAATTGTCCTACCCACCCTGCGGCTGCCGTGGTATGGTTGCGCCATGAGTCCGGAGCCTACACCCCGCCGCCGCTGGTTGGGCGGTTTGGCCCTGGGCGCCGCCCTGGCTATGCTGGCGGTGGGCCAGACTGTGCTCGCGCAACGGTTTGATGCCTTGAGTTTCCTGCTCTATTGGACAGGCTGCCTGGGCTTGACCGGTGTCGCGATTATCCTGGCGGTCCGGGAACTGCGGGCGCTCCAGCGCCGCAACCTCGAGGAACAACGCAATCTCTTCCACGCCACCCTCAACCAGATTGCCGCCGATGCCAAATCCAAACCGCGCCGCCAGGGCCCTGCACGCAAGCCGGACAGCCCCTCACGCGGGCCCCGGTCCGACCGGTCCGACCGCTGACCTTGCCTGGTAAGGCGTCGGACCCCTCACCCCGGCCCTCTCCCCATCGAATGGGGAGAGGGAGAGTTCCCCGTCGCGGATCGAGCAAGCACAGACGCGCGGAAGTTCAAGAGACCGCCGGCGCTTCTCCCTCTCCCCTTCGGAAGGGGAGAGGGCCGGGGTGAGGGGTCAGCAGGGGACTCTCCCTCCGGCTTCACTGACGGCTTACCCCTCCGTTGCGCGGTTTTGGCAGCTACTCCACAAACTCCAGCGTGCCGAACCGCTCGGGCGTGTGGGCGCTGCCGGTGAGGGTCGGGCTCCACGCCATAAAGGCCTGGTGGGCGCGGTCGGCGCGGAACAGATTGAGCCGCCAACGGGAGCCGGCGTGAGGCGGGGAGGCGCACAAGGCCCTGAGCGGGATGCGCATCTCACAGGTCCAGAGGCCGGCCTTGAGGTTGACGCGCGTGGCGGAGCTGAAATGGCTCTCCCACTGGAAGTCCTTGTCGGGCAGGCTCACCATGAGGTCGAGGCGTTCGTTGGTGGGCGCCACCTCGAACTCGCCATAATGCCGGGGCTGGTCCGGGTCGGTCCCGATGAAGGCCTCGACGACATCGCGGTCCCAGAGGCTGACGCGGTCCTGGACCAGGGAGAAGCGCTTGCGGTCGAACTGCGGCGGGTCGAAGACGGTGAGCTTGGCGCAGGGGCACTCATAGCCCAGGTAGAGGAAGTCTGCTGACCAAAGGATGCGCACGGAGGTCGAGAGCTCGGGGCGGACGCTGCCGTCGCGGCAGACGCACTCGAGGCGGGCCGGGGCGGCGGTCTGCCAGATGGCCTTGGCCAGGTCGCCGTCGGGCTCGAAGTCGCGTGTGGTGTGGCGGGCCTTGACGACGGGCAAGGGCAGGGAACGGGCGAGGAGCTTGCGGGCATTGTCGAAATAGATCTTCCGCAGCACGGCTGCGGGCAGGCCGATGGAGCTGATGGTCCAATCGCCCTGGATGGGTGTCATGTGCGGCCAGTTTTTGTCCCAGGTCTCCAGCCAGCGCCATTCCTTGGCGAAGAACACCTCGGCATCGGCATCGGCGGGCAGGGGTTCGCTGCCGCTGGAGCCCAGGATGAGCTTGAGGTTGTCGAAGACGACCTGGAAATCGGTGCCGAAGAGGATCCGGTCCTGGTGCTTGACGAAGAGGCGGTGGACCTGCTGCGGGTCATGCCGTCCGATCTCGGGGATGCGGGCGGCCAGGTCTGCCATCATGTTCGGGTAGCGGGCCAGCGACGCGTCCACCCAATCGAGTTCTTCGGAATTGTTGGCGAAGTGGACGCAGACGAACGTGGTTTCCGGGTGGCGGGCGATGACGCGATTGAGCGACTCCAGGAGTTCTTTCCAGGGCGGGAATTTGTTGGTGTCGCCGAACCACCAGTTCTTGTGGTCCTTGAGTTCCTTCCATCGCTCGTTCGTTTCGTTGTAGGGCAGCCAGAAGGCCTTGGGATCGGCCACGTGGATGGAGACCGGCATGCCCAGCTCGCCCAGGCGCTTCCACATGGGGTCGAGCTTCGGGTCATCCACCTTGATCAGATTGCCGGCGCCGTCCCGCACGTAGAGCCCCAGACGCTTGAACTCCTTCCACCCGGCGGCCCCGAGCCGACAGGCATCTTCGACCTGTTTGACCGCCTGCTGGGCGAAGTCAGGCTGGTCCCAATTCTGGTAATCCAGGTTCATGTAAAACAGGAAACGCCCCGGGTAGAGCGAGTCGGCCAGCTTCTTGTTGCGCTCGAACTCGCTCGGCCCGCCGTCCTTGGGCCGCGTGACCGTGCCGCCGCTGAGGTTGACGGCCAGGCCCACCCCTGCGGCGTCCATGATCTTTATGGCGCGAGCCAGGTGCTGGGTCGTGCAATCGATGTGCTGATGGAGGTCGATGATGCGGTGTTCGGCGCGCCAGGCCCCGGCGGCCTGGCGGACCGCCGCCACACTCGAAGCCGAACCGGTGTCCTGCGCCGCTCCAACTCCAGCCGCCGCCAGGAGGGCGGCCGCGATCAGTTGCACTCGCCACATGCCAAATCCTTTCGCTTGTTTGTTTGTCCGCCGGACAGCGTAGCCGGACGCGCCCGAGCGCGCAAAGGAAATCCAGGCGAGTCAGACGGGTCTTGGCGCATCGCCTGTGCTATCGCGCCCGAATGCCAGGGGATCGGAGCGCAGCCTCTTTAGTCCGCTTACGGCGCCCGCCCGCCACCGCCGCCTGGTCCAGGGCATTCCGCCCCAGCGGCAAGAGCAGGCCGCCGGGACTACCAGGCGGGCCAAGGCCAACGGACGCCCCGGCGAAGGGCCTCCGCCAGCCAGGCGGCCGTCAGCGGACCACAAAGGCCAGGCACACGATCCCCGCGCTCCGGTAAAAGAGGATGGGCCGGACTTGATCGCCTTGGCGACGTGAAGGCTCCTGTCACTCGGCAGGGGGCTATTTGCGGTTTTGCTGCAGCAGAGCCCTCAATGTGTAACCATTCGGTTACGCAACAAAACTGTTGCGTAACAGATTCCGCGGTTGTAGGGTGCCTTCGTTATGACGGACTTGGTTGTTGGAAGCGCTGCTCGAGGCGCCGACTATTTCGGGCAACAGGCGCTGGTTGAATCGCTGTGGGGCAGGGTCCAGAAAACGAATGTCCTGCTGGTTGCACCGCGTCGGTTTGGAAAAACCAGTGCCATGTATCGGCTTTTGGACGATCCCCGCCCCGGCTTTAACCCCGTTTATATCAATGTTGAGCCGGTGCTCTCGGCTGCTGACTTCATGGTGGAACTGCTCGCCGCACTCCTGCGTGACCGAAGGTTCGGGCGGGTACTGGAATTCCTGCGCAAGGAAACCAAAGAAATCGGTGGGTTCTTCCGAAAACTCCCGGAGGAAATCGAGGTCGGTTCGCTCAAGATAAAGCTGCGCGAGCATACGGACATTCCGCGGCATTGGACAACGTACAGGTGACCGGCTGATGGCCATCCTGGCCAAGAGCGACCACCGGGTGCTGTTGCTGATCGACGAACTGGCGATTATGGTCGAAAGCATCCTCGATCGGGACGCCAACGAGGCCAAACAGTTCCTCCGCTGGTTCCGCGCGGCAAGAATCGCGCCCGACACCCAAACACGTTTCGTCATCAGCAGTTCGATCAATCTTGTAGCAACGCTCGACGCCCACGGGTTGGTAGATACAGTGAATGACCTGCACTTGGAACGTCTGAAGCCCTTTTCCCCTGAAACCGCGGGGGCCTTCGTGGATGAGATCTTCGCAAGCCACGCGGTTCAACTCCCGAGGCAGGTCCGTGAGGCCATTCTTGAGCTGGTTGGCATGCCAATTCCTTACCTCTTGGCGGTTTTCCTGAGTGCGATTCTCGACCGCCGCCGGGCCACACAGTCGGAATTAACAGTTGACTTGGTCCGAGCCGCGTTTGAACAGGACCTCCTGGGCGGGGCGACATCCGCCGTGTTTTCACATTATCGCAGCCGGATTGGCCAGTACTATCCAGGTCCCCAAGGCCAAGCCGCCAAGGCCATCCTCGGTGTCCTGTCTCGGAGCAATCGACCTGTTCGCATCGACGTGGTTTATCAAACCTTCCTCAAGGCCACAAACCTTCCGCATGGCCCCGCTTCAGAGGAAGATTTCAGCCGCTTGATCAACAAGCTCGATAACGATTTTTACATCGTCAACCAAAGAGGTCGTTGCGGTTTCCACAGCCGGGTTCTCCAACTCTGGTGGCGCACGCATTACGGCTTTCAACGTGAGTGAGCTATGACCGGCGCCCTCCATTGTTTCCGCCCGCACCAATCGCGCCCGCAAGACCTGGAGGCTGTGCTCGTCGGGCGCGAACCTCTGCTCGGGGAAGTGCTTCGGCGGCTGGGGAGATGGGACCCGGGTTCAACGCGCCAGCACTACCTGTTCATCGGCCCGCGAGGCATCGGCAAGACACATCTGCTTTGCGTGATCCGGCATCGGATTCTGCATGATGCCGCGCTCTCGGTCAAGTGGCAGCCCATCCTCTTACCCGAGGAAACCTACCGCGTCACCGGGGTCGCTGATCTGGTCATCGAGGTGCTCCGGTTCCTGCACGCCGAAACCGAGGACGCGTTGATCGAACAGGTACTGCGCGACATCGAGTTTGAGGATGATGGAGCCCGCGTCATAGACCGTGCATTGGATGCCTTGCGCCAGTATCACCGAACGAGCAACAAAGGCATTGTGTTGATAATAGAGAACCTGGACCGGTTGCTGGAGGGGCAGATAAGGCAGAAGTCGGAAATCCACCTGCTGCGAAAAATTCTTCTGGAGGAGGAGTGGCTTACCCTCCTCTGTTCATCACCCACCTACTTGAACGCGGTGGCTGATCCCGATCAACCTCTCTTTGAGTTCTTTCACGTTAAACCGTTGGGCGAACTCAGCCAGGAGGAGCAGCGGGAGATGTTCCACAAGCTGGCCGCATGGCGCGGCAACGAAGTGTTCGCCCGGTATCTGGACCAATATCAATCCCGCCTGCGCGCGCTGTATCACTTCACCGGAGGTAATCCCCGGCTTTCGGTAATGCTCTACGAATTGGTGGGCGATCACGACATCAGCGGGGTTCAGACTGAACTGTCGCTCCTGCTGGATCAAATCACCCCTTTCTACCAGAGCCGAATGAAAGACGTGGGCGAGCAGGCCGGCAAGGTATTGGAAGCGATGGCGCTCTTGCCGGAAGGGTGCACCCCGACCGAACTCGCGCGGCACGCTCGCCTGGAACCCGCCACCTTGCGCGCTCAGTTGGCCCGACTGGAAGGCGCGGGCTACGTGCGCCGGGGAACCCGTCAGAAAAAACAAACGACCTACATGATCCCAGAGCGTCTATTCCGCATCTGGCACCAAATGAACCATTCCCGGGAGGCCAAGGGACGGGTGCAATACCTCCTGGAATTTTTCACGCACTGGTATGCGACAAAAGGGGAGCGGGACCATGCCTGGGAAGATCTGACCCGTGAATTCGAGAAGGGCATATCCGGACATGATCGAGAGAGGGCGCACAACTCAACAGAGCTTTTGGAGTATTTGGTCGAGATCTCCGATTTAGACGAGAAGTCATCTCGCAAGCTCGATTTGCTCATCCACAAAGCTAAGCATTATCCGCAGGAATTATTCGAGGCCGCTCAGGCAAGAAGAGCAGCCTCGGAGGGCCAGACGAAGCCAGGCCAAGCTTGGGATGTAGATTGGCAACCCTTCTTGCCACCCGATCTGCCGATGAAGCCGGGCTGGTCCCGAGCGTTCCGCGTCCTAGTGAAGGGGCTCCGGCACGAAGCCTCACACGTTCGAGGAAGCGCAGCCACGGCGCTGGGAGAGCTTGGCTCAACCGAGGCAGTTCCCCATCTGCTCGAAGCCTTACGCGATGAGGCGCCGGATGTCCGGGGTAGCGCCGCCACGGCACTGGGGAGGATCGGTTCAGCGGAATCCGTCCCGCAGCTCCTCGAAGCCCTGCGGGATCAGCATGCCGTTGTCCGCGGCAGTGCAGCCACCGCGCTGGGGAGGATCGGTTCAGCAGAAGCGGTCCCGCAGTTACTCGAGGCCTTGCGAGATCAGGATCGGATTACTCGTGCCAGCGCGGCGACCGCACTGGGGAGGATCGGTTCAGCAGAATCCGTCCAGCAGCTACTCGAAGCCCTGCGGAACCAGGATCCGAATGTCCGGGGCAGCGCTGCCACGGCACTTGGGAGGATCGGTTCAGCGGAATCCGTCCCGCAGCTACTCGACGCCCTGCGGGATCAGGATTCGATTGTTCGTGGCAGCGCGGTGAAAGCCCTAGGGAGGACTGCTTCACCGGAAGCAGTACGGAAGTTGCTCGAAGGGCTCCGGGATCAAGACCCGTTCGTCCGTGGTGCTGTAGCGAAAGCCCTAGGGAGGACCGGTTCAGGAGCAGCGGTGCCGGGACTACTCGATGGCTTGGGGGATGAGGATCCGAGGGTTCGTGCCGGGGTGGCAACGGCGCTCGGGAGGATCGGTTCAGCCGCAGCAGTTCCACGGCTACTCGAAGCCCTGCGGGATCCGGAACGGATGGTTCGCGGTAGGACAGTGACGGCGCTCGGGAGGATCGGTTCAGCCGCAGCGGTCCCTCAGCTACTCGAAGCCTTGCAGGATCAAGATCCGATCGCCCGTGCTAGCGCAGCGACGGCACTGGGGAAGATGGGTTCAGCAGCAGCGGTCCCCCAATTGCTCGAAGCCTTGCGGGATCAAGATCCGATTGCTCGTGCCAACGCAGCGACAGCGTTGGGGAGGATTGGTTCAGCGGCGGCGGTCCCGCAGTTAATCGAAGCCCTGCGGGACCAGTATCCGGGTGTCCGGGGCAGCGCAGCGACGGCACTGGGGAGGATTGGTTCAGCGGAATCCCTCCGCCAGTTGCTCGAAGCTCTGCGGGACGAGGATCCCATTGTCCGGGGCAGCGCAGCGACGGCACTGGGCCGGATTGGTTCACTCCAAGGAGTTCCGCAGTTGCTTGAGGCCATGAGAGATATGGCGCCCAATGTCCGGGGCAGCGCGGCGAAGGCGCTGGGAAGGATGGGCTTGCCGGAGGCGGTACCGCCTCTTGTCGAAGCGCTGCGGGATAAGGATGCGGTCGTTCGCGTCACCGTTGCGGCTGCCTTAGGGCTTATCTCAATGGCCAGACCAGTCGCTGAAATGGACCAGGTCCTCGAGGCTCTGTTGCGCGATTGGCGCGAGAGGTCCACAGGAACCAAATGGAGAATCGTCCACTCAGTCCTCCGGTCGGCCTTTGAGTTTGGGGACCTCGATAAAGTTAGCAGAATGTTGGATTTCCTGTTTGCCAGACTTGAGGATGCCCGACGGTACTGCAAGCCGCATTTGTTGGCCATGGAATATCTGCGAAACAACCGAGATGCCGCCATTCTGGAGAGGCAACATCCGGAAATGCGGGACGCGATTGGCCTGCTCATCGATGTGTATGACCGCAACCAAGGCAGGGCGTTGTCGACCGCCGATCAGACTGTCGGCCACGCCCTCAGGAATGGCGGGGGCTAGAGTTCGGCGGTGGTTGCATGGCTGCATGCGTTCCTGAGCTGGATCGGGTTTCAGCCAGCGAACTGGAGACGCAAGTCGTGGTATTCCACCTTCGGATTGACCCACGCGGCCAGAGGCTTCGACGCCCGTGGCCCAATCGGACTAAAGTCCGCGCTCCGGTGGTACAGTCGTTATGCGCCCGGCAGGTCCGTTTGCGCGGCCGAGCCTGGCCAGGCACGCTCGCGCCTCGAGGCGGAGGGCCTCGCGTTCGGAGGGGCTGAGGCCCAGGGGGTCGAAGCGATAGCGGTAATGCAGGCGGAGGAGGTCTTGCAGGGGGCCGCGCGCGTCAGCCAGGGCGGGATCGGCGGCAGCGCGGCCCAGCCAGTGGGAAAGCGGCTCGCTGGAGTGGCGCGCCAGCCCGCGCCGGGCGAAGACTCGTTCCAGTTGATAGAGTTCGGAGTCCAGGCCGGGCCAGGCGACCGGCTCAGGTTCTTCGCGGCGGAGGCGGCGGCGCTGGCGGCTCAGGCGCAAGACAATCTGAATGAGCAGCACGCCCAGCACGGGGAACAAGGACCAGAAGATGTAGCGGCGCAGATTGCCCTGGCCCCAGAAGAACTTCGAGAACTCGAACCAGACGCGGGACCAGATGTCCGAGAGGAACTGCAAGGGGGAGGCGCGCTGTTCCTCGGCCTGGATCCAGGATAGGGGCGTGGTGTCGAAGTCCTGCCAGGTCCCATCGCGCCAGACCAGGCACCAGGCGTGAGCGTCGCGCTCACGCACGACATAGCCGCGCGCGGCGGGTTCGTGGACGGCATAGCCAACGGCGTAGCGGGTGGGGAAATTGAGCCGGCGCAGGAGCAGGACGGTGGCGGTGGCGAAGTATTCGCAATGGCCGCGGCGGGTGTGCAACAGGAAACGGCTCAAAGGCGTTTGGTTGGTGCCGGTGATGCGGTCGTGCTGGTCCCAGTAGCCGTAGGCGAACTTGTCCTGGAAGAAGGTCTGCAGGGCGGGCAGGACCTCGCCCAGGCCCTTGCCCTGGAGATTGAGTTCGGAAATGACCTCATCGAGGGCGGCCGCTTCCCGGTCCGGGGCCTGGCGAAGGTCATTGACGCCGGCGGGGGAATCGAAAGTCCGTCCCGGCCCGTACCAGGCATCGAAGATGACCAGGCCAGGCCCTTCCTCGAGCGCCGCGCCCAGCCTGTTGGTTCGGAAGAGAAAGGCGACGAGGTTTTCGAGCCGGGCGGCGCCGGTGGGCAGGGGGAGCAACCCCTTGCCGCCCGGCACGTAACAGGCGATGCTCACGCGGGCCAGGTTGACCTTGCCGCGCAGCAGCACATAGCTGTTTTGATCGATGCCGTTGTTCTCGGCCCGCACCTCGTCGAACTGATCTTCGGTGGCCTCCGCGTGCCAAACCGACGCCCTGAAACCGTTGTAGCTGGCGGCCCGCAGCAGCCCCGGAGCAACGCGGCCCTCCTTGGGTTCCAGGCGGATGACGATCCTCCCGGACTTCTTGGACCGGCCCACCTGGCCCAGTTCCGTCCGGCTCTGGGTCGGATCGAATCCATGGCGGCCGGGCCTGAAGAACCAGCCCGGGTTCAGACTCAGGACGTAGCGCTGCAGGTTGCCCAGGCCATGCTGCCCCCAATACCCCAGCGTGATGGCGGCCGCGAGCGCGGCAACCCAGGCCGCCATCCCGAACCGCTGCGATCGCCTCGGCCAGAGCGCCCAGGCCAGCAGAACCGCCATGCCCCAGAAGAAAGTCGTGTCCTCGCTCACATGATAGCTGGCCCCCAGGAGGCACAGGCCGAAGTAAGGGTAGGTCAGGTCCACCAGACGCGGCGGCGACGGGGGCAGCCCCAGCTTCCTGGCCGTTCTCGCCCGTCGGCGCGCGATGAACGAGACGCTCTCCAGCGGCACTCCCTGGCGGGAGCCGTAGGCCTGCGCCCCGGCCAGCAGGAAATAGATCATCGGCAGCCACCGCATCACCGACGCCACCGTCCGCGAACTGGCCATCCCCGTGTTCTGCCGGCCGAACAGATTCGGGTTCCGAAGAAAACCCCGAAACTCCGCCACACCGTCGTTGGCGTTGAAGGCATACACCGCCGCTGCCAGCAGGAGCACCGAGCAGAAGGCCCAGATGCGATCGAAATCCCGCTCCGTCACTTCCCAGCGCGCCCCAACCCAGCGCGCCCCCTCGAGCACTGCCGCCATCAGCACCCCCATGGCCAAAAAGCCCGTCGACCAGCCCCAGAACAGAAGCGCCGCGCCCAGGAGGAATGGAGGGGACTTCATAATCATCCTAATGCGCCCAGGCCCGATTCGACCTTGCCCACCTCCAGGACGCGGAAACTGCCGGATTCGTCCCTGAGGGGCCCGGGTCGAGGGAGACGGCGGCGCCCGGGGCCACGATGACCAGGACCCGCAATGGCACGCCCAGGAGCTTGAGTTTCTCGACGAACTGCCGCCGCGGCGGGTCCCAGGCGACCAAGACGCAGACGCAGCCGCTGACGACGTTGATGCGCTCGAGCACCAGGTGTTCGAGCGCGCTAAAGGGCCGGTCGCGGCAGGGGCGCACCGAGGCCAGGATCTCCAGCATCTGGTCGGCCTGCGCCAGGCCGCGTCCCGCCGTGAAGCAGAAGGACTCCGTCCCCACAAACAACAGGTCCAGGAGCGACTCCTGGGTTTGGATGGTGCAGGCAAAGGAGGCCGCGACCGACACGGCCTCTTCGAAGACATCGAGAGCCAAGGAATCGGTGAAGGTGTCGAGCACCAGGGCATGGCGGACGAAAAACTCGTCTTCGAACTCCTTGACGACCGGCTTGCCGGCCTTGGCCCATGTCCGCCAGTGGATATGGCGCATGGGATCACCCTGGCGATAGTCGCGCAGGGCAACGAACTCATCACTCTGGCCAACGCTGGAGGAGAGGGCGACGCCGCCTTGCTGGTATTTCATGGCGCCCGGCAGGGCGATGGGGGGCAGGAAGTAGCGTTTGGGCAGGATGAGCGTGGTCTGGGGCAGCGGCACTTTGGACAGGGCACGAAACAGGCCCAGCGGGTCGGGGCTGGCCAGCGTGACGCCGCTGAGCCGCAACAGCCCCCGCTGCAACGGGGTCAACTCGACCTGGACCTCGACCTCCTGGTTGGGCGCCACGGCAGGAACAGCAGCTTCTTTGAGCACCGCCGCCCTGAAAGGATTCAAGCGCCGGCGCTGGCTGAACCGGAACGAGCGGAGTTGTCTCTCATCATCAAGCTGGACCGCCAGCCAGTCCTGGAACGACGGCCTCGAGTCCGCCAGGTCCTCCAGCAGGGTCAGCCCGCGCTGAGTGCGGTTGGCCAGGTTCTTGACCAGCACCGTGTAGTGGAGCGGCACGCCGGCTGTGCCGAACCTGGGCAACATCCGCGTGGCGGAGAAACGCCCTCGAAACGACCACCAACCGCACGCCACGGCCACTGCCAATAACCCCGCCAGCAGCATGAAGGCCTGGTAATCCATGTTGCTGTCCGTGTCCAGGCCCATCCCCATCGCCGCCACCGTCACCGCCGCCAACGCCAGGCCGGGTGGCGTAAAGCGCCGCTGCGCCCATCGCCACAGCCCCGTGCCCAAACGGTAGAGACGATAGAGGAGCGCGAAAAGCGGACGGTATGTCGTGCGCACCTTCATAGACGGTGTGATGCAGGATGCGTGAAACGTGAAACGTGAAACGTGAACCTCCCCAAAGCGTGGCCGTGGGCGTCATCGCAGCTCATGGGGCCGTCTCAGGTTTCAGATTTCAAGTGTCAGATTTCACGTTTCACGTTTCACGTTTCACGCATCACGTTTCACGCATCACGTTTCGCGCCTTACACTTTCATAAACCATGCCCTTGGGCTCAAGCTACGCCGGCACCTTAATCTTCTTGAGCACGTCCTCCACCACGCGCTGCGCGGTCTGGCCGGAGAAGCGCGCCTGCGGCTCCATCACCAGGCGGTGCGCGATGGCGGGCACGGCCAACTCCTGGATCTGCTCGGGGGCGACGAAGTCCAGGCCGTCGAAGAGGGCCAGGGCTTGCGCGGCCTTCATGAGGCTGATCGAGGCGCGGGGACTGGCGCCCAGTTGGACGCCCGGGGCCGAGCGGGTGGCGCCGACCAGGTCCACCGTGTAGCGCTTGAGTTCCTGGCTCATCCGCACCTGCTGGACGGCGCGTTTGAGGGCGAGGAGCTCCGCCAGCGTGGCGCAGGGCTGCAGTTCGTCCAGGGGGTGATTGAACTCCTGCGCGCTGAGGATAGCCACTTCTTCGGCCGAGGGCACATAGCCCAGGGTGAATTGCATCGCAAACCGGTCCATCTGCGCCTCGGGCAGCGGGTAGGTGCCGCGGAACTCGACCGGGTTCTCTGTGGCGATGACAAAAAACAGCTCCGCCAGGTCGCGCCGGGCGCCGTCCACGCTCACCTGCCGCTCGCCCATGGCCTCCAGCAGGGCCGATTGCGTGCGGGGCGACGCCCGGTTGATCTCATCGGCCAGGAGGATGTTGGTGAAGACCGGCCCCTCGTGAAAATGGAACTGCTGGTCGCGCTGGCTGAAGACCGACACGCCCAGGATGTCCGAGGGCAGCAAGTCGGGCGTGAACTGGATGCGCTTGAACTGGGCGTCAATCGAGCGGGCCAGGGCCTTGGCCAGCGTGGTCTTGCCCGTGCCAGGGAAGTCCTCCAGCAGGACGTGCCCGCCGCTGGCCAGGGCGGCCAGGAGCTTGCGGGTCGAACCCGCCTGGCCGCGCATGACCCGCGCGATGTTGGCGGCCAACCGGTGAAAGATCTCGCGCGCCCCCTGATGGTTGACACTCGTCATTCGTCATTCGTCATTCGTCATTCGTCATTCCTCCCCTTACCCCAGCGCCTTCACCACCCCCGTAATCCACTCGACGCTCTTGCGCGTGTTTTCGTCGGTGCCGCTGCACTCCAGCGACACGACGCCCTCCCAGCCGGTCTGGTGGAGGTAGGCGAGGCAGGCGTGGATGTTGTCGGCGTTGACGCCGCCGCCGACGTGGACCTCGGAGCTGCCGATGCCGGTTTCCTCGCCGCGCACCGCGGCCGCCAGGGCAGGACTGACATCCTTGATGTGGCAATGGACGACGTATTTGCGGAGGGCCTTGAGGTAATCGAGGGGGTTGTGGCCGGCAATGAAGGTATTGCCCGTGTCGAAGTTGCAGCGGAGGTACTGGGAGTTCAGGCTCTGGAAGAGGTCCTGCATGAACTGGATGTCGTTCGTATAAGGGCCGTGGGGCTCGACGTTGATAGTGATCTGGTAGTCCTCCGCCCAGGCCAGGCATTGGCGGTAGTTGTCGCAGGTGATGCGGAAGACCTCTTTGCGGCTCAACCCCGGCGTCTCGAACGCGCCGTCCACCGTATTGACCATCGGGCAGCCCAACTCCGCCGCAAAACGAATGGTCTGGGTCACATACTGGACGCCGTAGGCCGAGCCGTTGGGCCCCATCATCGGATAGGAGCCATCGATCTGGGAGACCACCAGCCCCAGCTTGTCCAGGAACCGCCGGATGGCGCGGGGATTGGATTGGAGGGAAACGCCCGGGTCATACCCCAGAGCGGCGATGAAGTTCTGGCCGTGAATCGAGCAGAACTCGATGTGCTTGAGCCCGGTGGCGGCAACCTTCTGGCAGGCGGCCTCGAACCCGATGCTCAGCGGCCGCCAGTTATCGGTGTGGATTCCTATATGGATCATGGCGCCGTTTTAGCCGACCGGAGGGGCGGGGTCAATGACGAATGACGAATGACGAATGACGAACCAAGGGACAAAAGGGACAAAAGGGACAAAAGCGACGAAAGGGACGCTACATTCGTCATTCGTCATTCGTCATTCGTCATTCGTCATTCGTCATTCGTCCTTCGTCATTCGTCATTCGTCCTTCGTCATTCGTCATTCGTCATTCGTCATTCCCCCCATTCTCCGGCCGAGTTGCAGTTTCCCCTGCATTGTTTACCTTCAGGCCGTGACATTGACGGAAGTATTGGCCAATGAAGAGTCTGCGCCGGGGCGAGTTCCCGGTGGTCCGCGAGAAGGTCTTTCTGGCTCACGCGGGGGTCTGCCCGCTGCCACGGCGCGTCGCCCAGGCGGTGTCGCGCTACGCCCTGGAGGCGGCCACGGGCGACCAGGAGTCTTTCATCTATCCACAAATCCTGGAGCACGGGCGGCGGGTGGCGTCGCAGTTGCTCCAATGCCAGACCGATGAAGTCGCCTTGGTGGGGCCCACGTCGCTGGCGCTGAGCTTCATGGCCAGCGGCCTCAAGTTCCGGCGGCACGACAATCTCCTGGTCTATTTCGATGATTATCCCTCGAACGTCTATCCGTGGATGGCGCTGGCGGAGCGGGGAGTGGAGGTGCGGCTGCTCAACACGCGTGGGCTGGGGTTGATCCGGCCCCAGGACATCATGGGGCAGGTGGACGAGAACACGCGGCTGGTGGCGCTGGCGTCGTGCCATTTCATCAGCGGTTACCGCATCGACCTGGAGGCCATCGGCCAATTCCTGCGCGCTCGCAACATCCTCTTTTGCGTGGACGCCATCCAGACCCTGGGGGCCTTCCCGTTGAGGACCGAGCACGTGGACCTGCTGGCGGCGGACGCGCACAAGTGGCTGCTGGGTCCTTGCGGCGCGGGCCTCATGTATGTGCGGCGCTCGGTCCAGGAGCGGCTCAACCCGCCCATTTACGGATGGAACAATGTGCGCTGCCCGGATTTCGTCGCCCAGGAACAGTTGGTCCTGCGCCCCGGCGCCCAGAAATACGAGGCGGGCACTTACAACCTGCTGGGCCTGGTCGGCCTGATCCAGGGGATGGAGCTGCTGCTGGAGGTGGGCGTGGAGGCCATCGCGCGGGAGGTGCTGCGCAAACGGGCGCGCCTGCTGGCCGCCTTGCAGGCCAAGGGCTGCTCCGTCCTGCACCCCGACGCCCCGTCCGAAAACGGCAGCGGCATCGTCTCCTTTGACATCCCCGGCGCCGACCTCCCCGCCCTGCACCGCAAACTGCTCGACGCCGCTATCGTCACCTCCTTGCGCACCGAACGCTCCGGCCGGAAATACATCCGCCTCTCGCCTCATTTTTACAACACTAACGCTGAACTGGACCGGGTGGTCGACATGCTGCCGGTGTGAGGCGCGCCGGAGCGTGGGGGCGTCAGAGCGCGGCAGACGTTGCGAAGCGTTTTGGACTGCGCCAGTCCTCTGGCGCTTTTTGGACCCTGGGAACACGAAAGCGCCAGAGGACTGGCCCAGTCCAAACCTGGCGGGCTTAGCTGCGCCGGTGACAACAGTGAATACTCGTTGCGCTTTGGGCCAGGTCTGATAGTGTGAGGCAGAACGCGGACAATATGAGATCCTGGGTGATCATCCTGGCGGCGGCGCTGGTGAGCGGGGCGGCGGCCAGTGCGCGGGCCGCCGACGTGAGCTTGATCAAGATCGATGGCGCGATCGGGCTGGCCACGGCCAGTTACATTGCGCGCGCCATTGACCTGGCGGGCGCCCGCGATGACGCCTGCCTGGTGATTCAACTGGACACCCCGGGCGGGCTGCTCGAATCCACCAAGCAGATCGTCCAGAAATTCTACGCCTCGCCCGTCCCGACAGTGGTCTATGTCGCGCCGTCCGGGGCCAGCGCGACCAGCGCCGGGTGTTTCATCACCATGGCCGCGGACATTGCGGCGATGGCCCCCAATACCAGCATCGGCGCCGCCCACCCGGTCCTGGCGCTGGGCGGGGCCGGCGAGAAACTCGACGACGTGATGAAGCAGAAGCTGGAGAATTTCGCCAGCAGTTCCATCGAGGCCATCGCCGAGAAGCGCGGGCGCAACGCCGAGTGGGCCATGTCCGCCGTCCGCGAGAGCGCGTCCATCACCTCGGAGAAGGCCCTCGAGCTCAAGGTCATCGACCTGCTCGCCAAGAACCTGCCCGACCTGCTCGGCAAGCTCCAGGGGCGCACTGTCAACGGCAAGACCCTTGTGACTGCCGGCGCGAGGGTGGTGGACATCCCGATGGTCCTCCGGGAGAAGCTCTTCCAACTGTTCTGGCGGCCCGAGGTGATGTTGGTGCTCATGCTGGCCGCCATTTACGGGATCATCGGTGAGTTGAGCAATCCGGGCGCCATCCTGCCCGGCGTGGTCGGGGGCATTGCCCTCATCCTCCTGCTCTATATGTCCGCCAGCCTGCCGGTCAATGTGGCCGGGTTGGCGCTGATTCTCCTGGCCATGGCATTGTTCATCATCGACATCTTCGCCCCCACCCACGGCGTGCTGACCTTCGGCGGCATCGTCTCGTTCTTCCTCGGGGCGGTGATGGTGTTCAACCGTTCGGACCCCGCCTTTCGCCTCTCGCTGGCGTATATCATCCCGGCGACACTCCTGACGGCGGCATTCTTCATCTTTATTGTCGGCGCCGGGCTGCGGGCGCAATTCCTGCCCGTGCGCGCGGGCAAGGAGACGATGCTGGGCAAGACCGTCCCGGCCCTCGAGCCCATTGACTCGAACAGCGGCAAGGTCTTCGTGGAAGGCGAATACTGGAATGCCCGAAGCGATGTCCCCGTCGAGGCAGGCCAGCCGGTCGAGATCGTCGGCATTGACGGACTGACTTTGAAAGTAAAACCCAAAAGCGCGTGAACTAAACCCACGGAGCCCATCGCTGCAGGGCAGGCAGGATGCCTGCCCCACCGATGGGCTCTCAACCCGGAATCAAGACTATGCCCCCCGTATTGGAAGATGCAGCACACAGACTGGCCAACCTGACCGGTTGGATCGCAGCGTTGGTTGTTTTGGCGGCGATTGTGCTGCCCCAGGCCATTCGCATCCTGCGCGAGTACGAGCGCGGGGTCATCTTCCGCCTCGGCAAGCTGCTCGGGGCCAAGGGGCCGGGGCTGATCCTGCTCTGGCCCGTCATCGACAAGATGGTGAAGATGGACCTGCGGGTGGTCACCATCAACGTTTCGAAGCAAGAAATCATGACCCGCGACAACGTGCCCGCGACGGTGGACGCGGTGGTCTATTTCCGGGTCGTCGATCCCATCGCTTCCGTGGTGAAGGTCGAGAATTTCTGGAAGGCGACTTCGCTCATTGCGCAGACCACCCTGCGGAGCGTCCTGGGCCAGGCCTCGTTGGACGACCTGCTCTCGCAACGCGATGTGATCAATCAGAAGTTGCAGGAGATTATCGACCGCCAAACCGAGCCGTGGGGCGTCAAGGTCACCGCCGTCGAGGTCAAAGACGTGGCGCTGCCCGACAGCATGAAGCGGGCGATGGCCAAACAAGCCGAGGCCGAACGCGAGCGCCGCGCGAAGATCGTCAACGCCGAGGGCGAATTCCAAGCCGCCGAGAAAATGGTGCAGGCCGCCGCCCTGATCGGCAAAGAGCCCATCGCCCTCCAACTGCGCTTCCTCCAGACCATGCGCGAGATCTCCAGCGAGCACAATACGACCACCTTCCTCCCGGTGCCCATCGACCTGTTCACGCCGTTCCTCAAGGGGCTGGGGGCGGGCAAGGGTTGATCCGGGGACGCCTTTGTCTCAACCTTTTCCGGTAATCGGTCAGTGAGGCCGGAAACGGAGTCCCCGGCGAACCCCTCACCCCAGCCCTCTCCCCTTCCGAAGGGGAGAGGGAGAAGCCTCGGCAGTCTCTGGGAATTCCAGGCGTCTCCGGTTTCTCAAGCCGCTGCCAAAAAGCCTCCCTCTCCCCTTCGGAAGGGGAGAGGGTCGGGGTGAGGGGTCTGCCCGTGGTGCCGCTCCCGCCTTCCTTGAGAAGGTGTGAAAAAATCGATTTCCAGCGCCAAGGACCGAAAAAATCCTCAAAAATCCCCAGGAAAACAGAGGGGTGTTTTCATAGATGATACCCGTTTTGGCATTTTTTCACACCTTCTGAGGCATTACGTCCGGGGGTTAATTTTCGACAAAGGTTGCGACAAAGGTTGCGACGAAGGTCTCTATTCCCCCTTGGGTCGCCCGTCGGCGCCTTGGCCGTCGAGATCGATCAGGATGTCGCGCGGCTCGGCGCCTTTGCTGGGGCCGACAATGCCGCGGTTCTCCAGTTCATCCATGATGCGGGCGGCGCGGCCGTAGCCCAGGCGAAGGCGGCGCTGGAGCAGCGAGACGCTGGCCTTTTGTTCGCTGCGAATGACCTCGATGCACTGTTCGATGAGTTCTTGGTCCTCGTCGCAGGCGCTCTCGTCCTCAAACCCGTTGGAGGGCCTGGAGAGTTGCTGGTGGATTTCCATCTCGTAGCTGGGTTTGCCCTGTTTGGCGATGAACTCGACGAGGCTCTGGATTTCCTGGTCGGTGATGAGGGCGCCCTGGGCGCGAATGAGTTTGGCGGAGCCGGGCGGCAGGTAGAGCATGTCGCCTTTGCCCAGGAGCTTGTCGGCCCCCATGGCATCGAGAATCGTGCGCGAATCGACCTTGGCGGCCACTTGGAAGGCGATGCGGGCGGGGATGTTGGCCTTGATGACCCCGGTGATGACATCAACGCTGGGCCGCTGGGTGGCGAGGATGCAGTGGATGCCGGCGGCGCGCGCCATCTGCGTGATGCGGGCGATGGCCATCTCAACGTCCGCCGGCGCCACGAGCATGAGGTCGGCCAGCTCGTCCACGATGACCACGATGTAGCTGAGTTTCTCCGGGATGACGATGTCCTCCTCGCGCGGCACGACGATCTCCTCGTCGACCTCGACGGCGAAGCCGTCGGCGCCGGGCTCGACCTTTTCCTTCCGGGCCATCAGGGGCAGTTCCGGTTCGCGCGGGGGCAGCGGCTTGTCCTTGGGTCTGGAGTTGAACGAGCCGATATTGCGCACGCCCACGCGGGCGAAGATCTGGTAGCGTTTCTCCATCTCGCTGACGACCCAGCGCAGGGCGAGGATGACCTTCTTGGGGTCGGTCACGACGGGCACCACCAGGTGGGGCAGCAAGTTGTATTGCTGCAGTTCGACCACTTTGGGATCGATCATGACAAACCGGAGTTGGTCGGGTGGGAACCGGTAAAGGAGCGAGGTGATGATGGAATTGATGCAGACGGATTTGCCGGAGCCGGTGCTGCCGGCGATGAGCAGGTGGGGCATCTCGGCCAGGTCGGCCATGATGGGGTTGCCATAAACGTCCTTGCCCAGGGCCAGCGGGATGCGCGCCTTGGTGCCGCGCCATTCCTCGGACTCGAGCAGGTCGCGCAGGATGACCTTGGTCTTGATGGCATTGGGGACCTCGACGCCCACCGAGCTCTTGCCCGGCACCGGCGCCAGGATGTGAATGCGTTCGGCCTTGAGGGCCGCTGCGATGTTGTTGCCCAGGGCGCTGATCTTTTCCAGCTTCACGCCCGGCGCCGGGTGCAACTCGTAGCGCGTGATGGTCGGGCCCTTGGTGATGTCCCCGAGCGAGACCTCGATGTCGAATTGCGCCAGGGTCTGCTGCATGAGCCGCGCATTGGCCATCAGCTCTTCCTTGGATTCGGTCGGTTTGAGCGTCGCGTCGGGGTGCTGGAGGAAGTCCAGGGGAGGCAATTGGTAGTTGCCGATCATCGGGGCGGCCGCCACGGCGATGGGCTTGGGTTTCCTGGGCATGAGCTTGGGTTTGGCGCCGGCCGCCGCCGGGAGCGCCTCGGATTCGGGGCCCTCGGCCTTGCCGTCGCCGTTGGCGAGGGCAGGCGGCTCGGGGCCGGCCTCGGAGGGCTTGCCGCCCGCCTCGGGCTTCTTTCCAAGGACGTCGCCCGTCGTGGCGGCGGCAACCTCGTGGGCAGGGATGACCTCGCCGTCGGCCCCGCTCGGTTCGGTCTTGCCCCCCTTCCCGGCGCGGGTCCCCTGGCCGGGCTTGGTCTGCGGGACGCTCAGGTCGCGCACGGTAGGCTCGGGCACGGGCTGGAGATCGGCGCCCAGGCCGGAGCGGGCCACCTCTTCCTGCAATTTCTGGGCCTGCTTCTGCAACTCGCGCGCGCGGTGTTCGAGGGGCTCCTCCTGGCTCCCCGCCGCGGCGGCGGCGGCGGCCCGCTTGCTCAAGAGACCGCGCAGCCACTCGCCCAGTTGGAAATTCGTCAGAAAGAGCAGGCTGATGAAATAGAGCATCAGGAAGAGGATCGTCGCCCCTGGCGTGCCGAAGTAGGCGAAGAGATGCCGGTTCAGGGCCTCGCCCAGGACGCCGCCGACCAGCCCCAGCCGCGCCTGGAGACCGGGCAGTTGGTCGCTATAGAGATCCAGGAGGCCGGCGCAACACAGGAACAGGATCACCGTCCAGAGCCAGCGCCGCCGCAGATAAGAAAACGACTGGAAAAAGCAGCCCAGCCCGACAAAGAGCCCCAGCACCGGCAGCACATAAGCCGCCGCGCCGGCGGCAAGAAACGAGTAACAGGCCAGATGCGCGCCAAACGGCCCAATCCAATTCCGCGCCGAGGGGTTCGGCGGCACGATGTTCGCCGCCACATCATGGGGGTCGTAGGACAGCAGCGCCGCCAGCAACAGCACCGCAAGCGCCATCAGGACGATGCCGATGATGTCGTTGAACCCGCGCGGAGAGTCCGCGTCACTGGCTGTCTTACGCGCCATGCCCGCAGGGTATCAAGTCACCACCCCGGCTGGCAAGGTTAGACCGCAGGGAAGAATGCCTTGCCCCGCCTCAACGACGGAACCAGAGTGGCGGGGTGCGATAAAAGCGTCGGGCGTGCGCCTCGGGAGTTCTGTCCCGGAGGGACATCTGACAATAGCCCGGCGTTTCAACGCCGGGGAGGCCACACAAGGGACCCCTCGTCCCGAAGGGACGACTGAGAACGCTCCTGGCTTTCAACCGTCCCTTCGGGACGGAGCTGCTCCTTGGGTCCGCTCACCCGGCGTTGAAACGCCGGGCTATTGTCGGAAGCCCCTTCGGGGCAAAAAGGCGCCGTGATCTGACCAGCAGTTCTAATCTCACCCAGAGTGGCGTCTCGGTTTGACTAACCCCCTAAAACCTGCCTTCCCTGGCTCCAAAATCGCCCTCAGATCTCACATCCAGATAGCGGTGAGAGACCCAACTTGCATCATTGACTTCTTCTCCCCCGAGCCGGCACAGTACATGGACCGAGCCTGATTCCTTGGAGCAAGATCTTTCGGTTAGCCGCCGTAGCGCGGGGTCAGTTTGCCGTCGCGGGTGTAAATGCCAGCCCTTACCAGAGTCTCAAAGCCCTCCGTCGGTGTCAGGCTTCGCACGCGTTTCAGCGCGCGTGGTGGGCGGCGAGCAATTCCTCACGGCCCAGCAGCACCCCATTCCCCTTGGGTCTCGTCTTCTTGGTGTTGGTTTTCATTCCGTTCGGCAGGCGTGCGATGCGCAAGCATGCCATCGAGACAACCCTCCGCCCGTGCGCTTTGGAAGTCAATCCTGAAAGGCGAGGGAGTTCTTTTCACCGGCGGGCGCGGGTGGCAGACTGTTTGCCGGCAATCGGATGAATTGATCGAAAGTACCGGCTCCAAACATTCAAGTGACCGAGTCCCTGGTGCTCGAGGGGGATGCTGGTGAAATCCTCCCGCGGCTGCCGGAGGCTTGCGTTCAGTGTGCCGTCACCTCGCCTCCCTATTGGGGCCTGCGGGATTACGGGATCCGGGGCCAGATTGGGCTGGAGCCGACCCTCGCTGCCTACATCCACAGGCTGACGAACCTCTTTGCCGAAGTGCGCCGCGTCTTGAAACCGGACGGCATCTTGTGGTTGAACATTGGCGACGGCTACACCAGCGGAAACCGGGGATGGCGCGCGCCCGACAAGAAGAACCCTAACCGCGCCATGTCGGTGCGCCCGGAGAATCCCCCGGACCTGAAGGACAAGGACCTGCTGGGCGTCCCCTGGCGGCTGGCCTTCGCATTGCAGGCGGACGGATGGTATCTCCGCAGCGACGTTATCTGGCACAAACCCAACGCCATGCCGGAGAGCGTCAGAGACCGGCCAACCCGCGCCCACGAATATCTCTTCATGTTCACCAGGCAGCAGAGATACACCTATCATGCCGAGGCGGCGCCGGAGGCGGCCGAAGACGGAGGGACCCGCAACCGCCGCACGGTCTGGAGCATCAACACCGCTCCGGCCAACGGCCATCACATCGCCTCGTTTCCTGAAGACCTGGTCGAACCTTGTATCCTGACGGCTACCAGGCCGGGCGATTTTGTCTTCGACCCGTTCTTTGGGTGCGGCACGGTGGGCCGGGTTTGCCGGCGGTTGAACAGGCGCTTTGTCGGGGTCGAGTTGAACCCGCAATACGTCCGGCAGGCAAAGAAATTGCTGGCGTCGTCTTGAGCCGGGG
Organism: uncultured bacterium; assembly: GCA_963749495.1. Classification (GTDB taxonomy): domain Bacteria; phylum Verrucomicrobiota; class Verrucomicrobiia; order Limisphaerales; family UBA8199; genus CAVQND01. The sequence goes on along the minus strand of CAVVMW010000001.1, from coordinate 350,606 downwards.
CGGGCTGGAACGTCGGGGTACGCCCGAAGGGATCCCACGCCGAGCCGCCGGCACCGCTTGGGATGAGATACAAGAGACAGGAGGGACACAAGGGACGAAAGGGACCCAAAGGACGTTGGGACGCTGCCCCATCCAAGCCACGAGAGATGCTCAATTATTGCACCTTCATCATCGCCCCGTTAGTGATGTAAACGGCGCATTGCCACGGAGCGTTCGGGTTGATAAGGTTCCGGCCAATGAAGGCTCTGTTTCGAGAGTTCCTGCAGGTCTGCCGGCAGGAGAAGAAGTGGTGGTTGCTGCCGCTCATAGCGCTGGTTGTGCTGGCGCTGGCGGCGGTCTTTATTTTGGCCTCCAACGCCGGCATTTCCTGGGCGCTCTACCCGTCCAAAGGCTGAGGCATGACCGAGCACGAAGTGATGCAGGTTTTCCGCGAGACGGGGGCGTTGCTGGAAGGGCACTTCATCCTGCGCAGCGGCTTGCGCAGCCGCCAGTACTTCCAATGCGCCCTGGCGTTGCAGCAGATGCCCACCGTCGAGAAGCTGGGGGCTGAACTGGCAAGGAAAGTCCGTCCCCTGGCCGCCGCCACGGTGGTCTCCCCGGCCATGGGCGGGCTGGTCCTGGGCCAAGAGGTGGCCCGCCAACTGGGCGCTCGCTTCATCTTCGTCGAGAAGGAAGACGGCAAGCTGGCCCTGCGCCGCGGCTTCAAAATCGCGCCCGGCGAGAGAATCCTTGTGGTCGAGGACGTGGTCACCAAGGGCGGCCGGGTGCAGGAGACCCTGGACATCGTGCGGCGCCACGGCGGGCAGGTGGTGGGGGTCGCCATGGCTGTGGACCGCTCAGGCGGGGCGGTGGACTTCGGAGTACCCGGCTTCAGCCTCATGTCCCTGCACGTCGAGACATTCGAGCCCGATAAGCTTCCTGCGGACCTGGCGGCGATTCCTCCCGTCAAGCCTGGGAGCAAGTAGGACAGCGGAAAAGGAAAACCAGACGCTGCAGATCTGTACGGGGGTTTATTGGCGGATGGTTTGGCCGAGGAGCCTGCCGCTCATGCGCGATGGCGCGGTGGCGCCGTTGAAAAAGCTCAACTGCAGCGAGGCGGGGCGGGTGTCAAAAATGCCGGCGAGCACCACCTGCGAGGACGCGAGCCTCGCGTTGAAGGTGCCGACGAGGTTGGCATTGAGTGTCCGGGTGCCCGGTTGAGTCAGCGGGCGGTCGGGCGGCGCCGCGCTGTCGATGACGATGGTGGCCGAGCCGCCGAGCCGATTCAGGGCCAGGATGTCCATGTCCAGGCTCCACTTGCCATTGACGCCTGGCGGCAGCGCCACGGCGAAACCGTTCCCGGGGATGACCGTGGCGGCGCCAACGCCGGAGACGCTCACCGTGCCGCGCACCCCGGGATTGCCCGCCCGCGGGATCCAGGCCGGCGTATTGGCGGGGTTGGGGTCCACCACCAGGTCGTAGAGCAGGGAGACCCGGAAGCCCCGGGGCTGCCCGGCGATGAGGTCCAGACCGTCCCCCACCAGCGAAATCTTGAAGATGGCGCGCGTGGCATTGCCGCCCAGGCTGACACTGCCGATGACCACATAATTGGCGGATACGACATCCTGGCCGATCGTCACTATAGTCGTGCCGAGGCCGCGCAATCTCCCGGCCAGGTCGTGGGTGATGAACACCTGGAAGGAGAGAGGCGAGACCGAACCCAGGCCGACCATCTGCTGGTCGAACTGGTAGGCCCCGGTGAAATCCCAGACGGGAACCGTCGTGCGGTCAAAGGTAAAGGAAATCTCCCCCGAGGGCGCCTGGGCCAAGGCGAGCGGGAGCGACAGCAGCAAGGCGGGAACGAAAAACAACCGGTTCTGAATTGTGCGCATCATAATCTGTGGCCGAGCGCGCTTGCGCCCAGCCGTAATTGAGCATGTCCCCGGGGGCAAATTTCGTCAAGCAATGAAAATGACTGGGGGCGCGCGACGGGGCAGGGCCGTTGACAAGGTCGCTCGGCGCGGCTGTGCGCCAGGGGCGCCAGCGTAGCGCAGGTTTCCAAACCCGCAGGCCGTCCGCAAACCGGGGGCGCTCAACGTGCCGACGCCCTGCCGATTGGAAATCGGCGATACAGCAGGTTTGGAAACCTGCGCTACAACTTTGTCAACGGCCCTCACGTCGGGTAGCACCTTGCCAGGTCGAGCAGGAGCTTTTCCAGTTGGCGGTAATAGTCGTCCTGGTTCATCTGGGCCTTCTTCTCGCGAAGCAGGAACAGGTCGCGTTCGAGGGCGTCGCGGCGGGACCGCTGTTCGGGGGCCAGCTTGCGTTCGGACTCGCTCGGGACGAGGCAGAACTGCCGGGCCAGCAGGCCGTCCAGGCCGGCGTTGTCCTTTGCCTTCTTGACGGCGCGCAGGCCGCGAAACCAATCCGCCGGCGTGCCCAGGCCGTCCCCGTTGTTGTCGAGCAGGGCATGCTCGGTGATGAGCCGGCCCTGGACCTTGTAGAACTCGGCGGTCTGGTGCGAGGCGGTCAGGAAGGCCTCCAGGAGCGAGACCTGGCCGTCTTTGTCGAGGTCCGCCTCCGGGCTGGTGAGGGCCTGGGCCAGGTATTGGCCGAAGCGGGCGTAGTTCTGTTCGTGTCCGCTGCGGGTGGCGGTGATGATGACGCGGTTGGTGGCGGACAACCGGTTGAGGAACGGGGCGCTGGAGGAGGCGGTGTTGATGATGGCCAGGGGACGGCGGAAGGGGCGCAGCCACAGCTCGAGGTCGGCGGCGGAGAGGTCCGGGCCGCGCAGGTTGAACTTGGCCTCTTTGCCGTCGAAAGTGCCGTGGCCGATCAGGACCAGCCAGAGCGGGGCCGGGCCGTTTGTGGGCTCGGCGGAGAGCGCCGCTCTGAGCCGGTCGCAATCGCTGGGCCCGGGCGCGGGATCCAGGCCGATGGTGATGCTGCGGCATTCGCCTTGGGCACTGGCCTTTTCCCACAAGGCCACCTCGCGGAGGAAGTTGGTGCCGAACTCTTCTTCGCCCGCCGCGCCCATGACCAGGATTACCGTGCCCTGCTCCGCGCCGCCGGCCCGGAGCAGCGTGGCAGGGCTGAGCAACACGACGAGCAGAAGGCACACGAGGAGTCGGACCGGTCGGACTGGTCGGACGAGTCGGACGAATCGGACGCTCATGGCAATCCTTTCCACCGCCGCAGGCCCCATTCGCCGATGAAGCAGGCCAGGGCGAAGGCCAAGACGGCCGGGGTGTGCCACAGCGGGCGGGTCCAGGCCTCCATCACCGGCGCCGGGCGGCGCGGGGCGCGGCGCGCGAACCGGTCCAGGGCCTCGGCGCCGATGACTTCCCCGCCAGTCTTCCGGGCAATGGCCTCCAGCAGCGCCACGTTCGGCGCCAGGTAGCGAAACTCGTCGGCGGCCAGGTCGGTGCTCCAGCCCGCCTCGGCGCGGCCCACCTCGACGCCCTCCGAGTTGGTCACGCAAGCGCTGACCTTGTAACCCCCGGTGGCGCGCGGGAGATAGGCCGACTCGTAAAGACCCGGTTCGGCCGCCGAGGGCTCGGCGCGGAGCCGGATGAAATTGGTCCCGGGGTCGGGGGCGGATTCGCCCAGGACGCGGCGGACCTCGAGGCTGACGCTGGCATTATCGAGGGGCAGGTACTTGGGATCGCGCACGCGCACCCGCAGGCTGACCGCCCCATTCGGGTCCTCGGGCTGGCGCTCGGCGGCCAGGTCCACGCGGTTGGGCACGTCGGTGACCAGCCAGCGCATGAGTTGGCGCCAGGCCTTGTCCATGTCCCGGTGCGCCTCGGCATCGTGGAAGCCCCAGTGCCAGACATCCCCGATGGTCAGGGCCGCCGTCCGGCCCCTTCCAAACCGCTGGACCACCAGCGCCGGGAAGGTCTTGCCGGCGGCGTCCTGGACGGTGGCGATGACGCTCGCCCCGGGCTTCACGCCGTGGACGTGGTTGAACACTTCAAAGGGCGCCATGCTCCGGAGCCGCGTTTTTTCGTCGGCCTCGTTGTCGCGCACGCGCGCCCAGGATTGGAGCAGGCCCTCTCGCGTCAGGTCCATGCGCAGGGTGGGGGCCGCACTCGGTTGAGCGCGCTCCAGGTACACCGGCAGCATGTCCCCAATGGGCGTGCGCTGGTATTTGCCCTCCTCGAACGATTCCGCGCCCCCGAGCATGAGCAAGCCGCCGCCGCGCTCCGAGACGAATTTCTGCAGCAACACCGCCTGGTCGGGCGTGAAGAATTCGGCCTCCAGATGGTCCAGGATGACCGCTTGGTAGCCGTAGAGTTCCTCGGCGGTCCGGGGGAAACCGCCGCGCAGCTCGAACTGGTCGCGCGTGTTGAGCCGCACCAGGACCGGCTGGTCGTAGCGCTCGACCTCTTCGGCGGACTGGTTGCCAAAGCCGCGATACAGCGGGTTGCTGCTCTCGCCGGGCCGTCCCATGAAATTAAACCGCGGCTCGCGCCGGGCGACCCGGATCAGGCCCACCAACTGGAGTTGCTCGTCCTCCTCGACGGCCCGGTTCAGGAACTTGAATTCCCAGTTCGGCCGGCCCGCCACATACAGAATCCGATACGGGCCGCGCCCGCGGTCCACAGCCACCACCGAGGTGTTGTTGGCCAGCGTCGCCTCCTGGGAATCCTTGGCGGAAAGGGCCGGCGCCACCTCCTCGCTGGCCCGGACGCGGTCGTGCAGGCTGGAGGCCTGCCCCACTCGAATGCGGTAAAAGGACAGACCCGGCTTTTCGGGCCGCAACTCGAACCGGAAGGCGAGCACGTTGGTGTCGCCTCGAGCCCGGAGAGATTGCTCGGCCACCTGCCGGCCTGAGGCATCGAGCACCTGGGCCGCGATGCTCTGCCCGCCGAAACCGGCGGCGGTGACGTTGGCCTGGATGGCGACCGGGGCGTCCTCGAAATCGGTTTGGGTGGTGCGGACTTGCTGGAGGGCGATGTCCTTGAGCGGCTGGCGGCTGCCGATGACCACGGGGTAGATGGGCGGCAGGCCGGGCAGGTCGGGCGCAGCGCGCAGGTCGGTGGCATTGCCGTCGGTCAGGAGCAACACCCCGGCCAGCGGGCGGCCCTGGAACCGCTCGGCCAGGGTGCGCAATGCTGCGCCCAGGGCCGAGGCCCGGCCGTCGAAGGTCAGCTCGCCGAAGTCCTTGGCGCTTTGAAGGCGGGCATCGAAGAGATAGCGCCGGACCTCGAAGTTCTCCTCCAGCGTCCCCAGCCATGCGGCGCGCCGGGCATCGAGCAGGTTGCGGAGGTAGTCGCCCCGGCTTAGCCCCCAGGCGCGGTCTTTGACCAGCAGGCTCTGGCTGTTGTCGGCGACGATGGCGAAGAGGTTTGCCCGGGCCGGGCCCGCTGGCCCGACCAGAGCGGTTCGAGCAGGCAGAAACCCAGCGCCGCCAGGCCCAGCAGTTTCAGCGCCGGGCAAATCCAGCGCGCCACCCCCGGCGCCGCCGCCCTGTAACTCCCAATCAACACCACCGCCCCCAAGACCAGCACAACGATCGCCGGCCAGAACCAGGCGGAATCGGGAATCAGGAGGCTCGCAAGGGGCATATTCACGAAAGGTGCGCTAGTGTGGTGTCCCCGAAATAGCTAGAGCCTGTCCCAAAAGCTCTGATTCCGTACCTTTGTCGCAGCCTTTGTCGGCACCTTTGTCGAAGAATCGCCAACCCGACAAAGGTTTCGACAAAGGCTGCGACAAAGGTCCCCCACTCCCGGCTTTGCGACGGGCTTTGGCCATGCATTTGTTGCGCCTCATTTCCCAAGTTCCTCGTAGTACCTCCGCACCAGGTCGGAGTAACGGCTGGGCACCGGGTCGCGGTCTATGGGGACCAGCGCATCGCGCGATTGGCGCCGCGCCAATTCTTCCGTGATTCGGTCCCGCACCTCGCTCAAGGGATTCATGACCTGCAAACGGACCACCGCCCAGTCGGGCTTTTTGCGGTCGCGCTTGAAATCCTGCCGCAGCACCCGGGCACGTTCGCGCGCCAGCGCCACCTCGTTTCGCAAGCCGGGCTCCTCGATCATCTCCTCGACATCCCGCAGGCGATCCGACCAGTTGACAAAATCATCTCCTGTCAGCGGCCCGTCGCGCCGCCAGCCGCGCTCGTCGAGCAGCCGGTTCAAATCGCGAGGCCAGTTGGCGTTGGCATCGCCCCCTCCGCCCCCGGCCGAAGCGGTGTTGAACCGGCCTCCGTCGCGGGTCGAACCGGAGGCGGCAGCGGGAGTTTCGGCGCCCGCCGATCGTGCGCCGCCGTCCTGGGCTGTTGTCTGTCGGACCGGTCCGACCGGTCCGACGGGTCGGACCGAGCCGGATTGGCCGCCGACAGAAGCCGTCTGGTTGGTGCCGCCGGCGGAGGCCTCGGCCTGGGCCTTGAGAGACTCCTGCTGCAACTGGTCGGTCAGCCGGTTTAATTCCTGCTGGGCCAGGCGCAGCGCCTCGGTGTCGTCGCCCAGCACACTCTCGGCGGCGCGCTCGATGCCGCGTTTGAGTTCGTCCAGGCGAGGGCCGAGGCGCTGGGCGGTTTGGGCGGCCTCGGACGGGGCGTCCAGGCGGAGCAGTTCGGAGGTGGCGTCGAGGAGCTTGGCGCCGTCGGGGTCCTGGCTTTTGAACCGATCCAGGAGGCCGCGGGTCATCAGGCGCTGGTCAAAAAGACGCTCCTGGAGGTCTTTGACGTCCTTGGCGCTGTCCTGGGTGAAGCGGCGGACCGAATCATAAAGTTGCTTGGAGAGCAGAGGCTCGGGGGCCTCGGCCTGCTCGGAGATCTGGTCGGCGCGCTGGACCAGGTTGGTCAGGCGCTCGCGCTGCTGGGCCAATTGTTCGAGCATCTTGCCGCGCTCGCCGGAGTCGGAGAGAGTTTTGGGGCCAGGGGCGCTTTCCTTTTGCATCTGCTGCTGGAGGTCCTCGTGTTTTTGGGCCAACTCGCGGGCTTGGGCGCGCATGTCGCGCAGGTCCTGGTCGAACTGGCTGGAGTTTTCCTTGCGCAGTTTGTCGCGCATCTGTTGCAACTGCTCCTGGGCGCGCGTCCCGGCCGCCAGCGCCTGCGAGGCCGCCCCTTGTCCGGCCGCCTGGGCCGCCCGCTGCGCGTCCTGGCGGGTTTGCTCCAACTGCTGCCGCTCCTGCGCCATGCTGGATTGGCTCTCCGGCCGGTCCATCCGCTGCCGCAGTTCGTCCATGTCCGCCACCATCTGCTGCTCCTCTTCCTCCAGGCGCTTGAGGCGACGCTGGATTTCAGCCCGCTCTTCCTCGCTCCTGGCCTCTTGCAGGGCAGTCTGGAGTTCCTTGAGCCGGTCGTTGAGGTCCTGCTGGCGGCGGGCCAGTTCCTGGAGCCGATTGAGCACCTGCAATTGCTCGCGCCGCTGCCCGGTCTGCGGAGCCTGGGCCTGGCGCTGTTCCTCGTAGCGGTTCTCCGATTCCGTCAGATCCATCTGGTCGAGTTGCCGTTGCATCTGCTCTCCGCCGGAGTTGGAGCCCTGGCTGCGGTTGCGCTGGCGCGAGACCTGGTACTCATGTTCCTGGACCCTGAGCAGGGCCTGGTAGGCGGCCTGTTCGGCCGCCAGCGCCTCGGCAAGCGCACTGGGCGAGTTGGTGGCCGCCCGGAGACGGGACAGTGTCCGATCCATCTCCCGGATGGCCGTGGCCCAAAGAGCAGCCGCGCGCGGGTCGGCCTGGCGTTGTGCAGCGGCCCTGGCCTGCTCGAGCACCTGGGCCTGGGACTCCAGAATGACTCCCAGATCGTCGCCCGGCGCCGCCGGTTGCGCGGCCTGGGCCTGGGCTGGAGAGGTTCGTCCACCGCGCCTGGCGTTCGGCCCCGCCTGGCCAAGCACAGCACCCTCAGCGCCCTGCCCCTCGACCGACCCGATCGAGCCGGAACCGACGAGCGTCAGAGCCGCCAATACACAAGCAAGGCGCCGAAAGCTACGGAAGAACCACGGATTACACGGATTACACGGATTCTTTTTATCCGTGCCCTCCGGCGTCCGAAATCCCCTGCAAAGCTCGAGCAATTTAGAAGGAAGCCAATCAGAAAGTCTCTTCTGATGATTTTGCCACCAATGATTTTGCCTGTGTTCCGTTTTCATGAGAAATTCATTTTGCCGTTGCCGGGGCAGGATTCTGCTCGCGCCGGAGTTTCCAGGTGGCGATCATGATCTGCTTTTGCATTTCCACCAGGCGGGCGCTCTGGCCGCCGCCGGCCTGGTTGCCCGACTGGTCTCCCCCCTGTTGGCCGCCCTCCATGCCCGAGCCTTGGCGGAAGACCTCGTTGAAGGGCCGGACCTCGGCGAAGAACAGGTCGCCGGTGGTGCGCCGGGGCCGGCCGTCCGGACCGAGGTCCTCGGCCCAAACGAACCAGGCGACCAGTTGGTCCGGCTGCACGGCGAGGTCCTCGAACCGCAGCAGGTAATGGAAGGGCCGCTTTTCCTGGGCCGGGACGGCGCGGCCCAGTTCGACAAGCTGCAAATCCTTTCCAGCCACGGTGTAGCCCAACCCGTAGGCCCGGACGCCGAAGTCGTCCCAAACCGTGCCGTCGAAGGTGACCTCCTCGAGCGGGGAAGGGCGGATGTCGCCGTGTGGCGAGGCCAGGCGGAGTTCGGGCGGGCGGTTGGTCAAGACCTCGAAGACAAACTGGGCGGGGGCCTTGTTGGTGCGCCCCTGGGCGTCCTGGAGCTGCAGTTCGTAGCTGCGGCTGGCGGTGAGCGGGAATTGGCTGAGCTGAGCCAGGGAGGCATTGGTGCCGGCCGCCAACGCCAGGACCGCGCGCCCTTTGTCCTTGGCCACAAGCCGGGCCACCGTGACCGGCTTGTTGAAATGGAGAAGGAGGTCCAGGCGCGAGCCTTGGACCGCGCTGAGCCGCCGTGTGTTCTCGATGTGTTTGGGGGGCTGTGCGGTGTAGTCGGGGAACGTCACATCGGCATCGGCGCGCTCCAGGCGCGGGTACTCGAACACGGTGACGTTGTAGTCGCGCGTGCGCCGGCCGCCGTATTCGACATGATAAACGACGTTGCTCGCCAGGTCCGGGACACTGCAGCCGAACAAGGGGTCCGACAGGCTCTTGACCAGCGGGATGCGCCGCGCCGAGCCTGCGGCAGGACCGATGACCAAATCCACGGTTGCAGGCAGCGTGCGGCCGAAGCGCGCCAGAACCACCAGGCTCTCACCCCGTTCGAGTTGGGTGTCGCCGGGCGTGACGGTGATCCCGAATCCGAAATCCGGGTTCCGCGCCAGGAGGCGGTGTCCCCCTGTCGTGCGCAGCCCCGACAAGGCCGCCAGGAACAAGATCAGGGCCAGCCAATGCGCCGCCTGCGCCCATCGCAGGAACGATTTGGGGACCGACTGCACCCAATCGCTCTTGTAGCTGCCCTCCAGCGCCTCCCGCACCAGACGCTGCTGCATGAAACCGGGTCGCGCTCCCCCTAGGGGCGCCTGTTGAATTTGCACGGCCGTGAGCAGGCGGCCATCCAAATCCGGGCATTGACCCTCGACCTGGACGGCCAGTTCCCGCCAGTCTGGCTCCTCCCGGCCGGACCGGCCCAACACCACAAAGGCCGCCGCCGCCCCCGCCAGGGCCAGCGCCGGGCACGCCAGCGATGAGGTCCATCCACTGGCCCGCTGCAGCGCCACGCATCCCAGCCCGGCCAGCGCAGCGCCGGCCCAGCACATCGCCAGGCCCCGCCAGAGCCGCAACTGGCGCCGCCGCTCCGCAACCCGCGCTAACCGCGATTCGAGATGGGGGTCAATAGACATGAATGAGTGTCACGTTGTTGAACTCACCGCGCAGCGCAGGCGACAACGCGACAGCGTTTTGGACTGCGCCAGTCCTCTGGCGCTTTTTGGAGCCGCTGGATCGGGGACGCGAAAGCGCCAGAGGACTGGCGCAGTCCAAAACCTTGCGGCCTTCGCGGCGTTTGATGGCAGCGGACGCGTAACATTGTCAACGTACACCTCTCTTAGTCGTTTTCGCCGCGAGCCAGGTTTCGACCAATAGCACGCCCAGCGCCGCCAGGAGGCAGAGGCGCCAGAGCCGCTGGCGTCCCTCCAACTCGGCGTCCTGGAGGCGGACTTTGCGTTGCGCCTCGAGGGCCACGGCCCTTTCCTGCCGTGCCAAGGGCACGCCCAACCGCTCGAACTCGTCCGCCGACATGGGCGTCGTGCGGCTCTCGGTGGCATCGAGATTGACGGCGAAGCGCCGGGGCGGCTGGGCCGATGGGAGCGTATAGATGCCCGGCGTCACGGTTGTCGAGAAGTTAGTCTGGCCGGCATCCAAGTGGATGACCGAGCCGTCCGGGGTCCGGACCGTCGCGCCGGCCTTGGCCAGCGGGACCGTGTTGCCAACCTGGTATTGGGCTGGCACTGGAGCCGGGGCGCCGCTGCTCTCGAGAATTGCGTAAAGCAACGGAACGAACTTCGTCGAGAGTGCCAACTGGCTGTCCTCCGGGTCCCAGCAGGAAGTCAGGACCAGTGCCCGGCCATGGCCGAGCGGGACCTCGACCAGGGCCGGGTCGCCCGTGTCGAACCTCGCCAGGACGCGCGCCGACGGTATCGTCGCCGCATCGAGGCGGCGATACTTCCAGAAATGAATCCTGCTGAAGTCGCTGAAGCGCGGGTCGGCGAATGGAACGAAGAGCGGATGGCGGAAATCAATCTCGCCGAGGATGGCATGGTCTTTGAGCGAGGCCTCTTCGATGGCCGGACGTTCCAGGCCCAGCAGCGCGGCCAGCGCGCGCGCGCTGGACGCGCCGGCGCGCAGGGCAATCAGGACCGTCTTGCCGGCAGTGACCTGCTGGCGCACCGCCGCGGCCAGGGCCTCCGGCAACGGCCCGGCCACGACGAAGAATGTCGCCGCCGCGAGGCCGGCAGCCGGGGCCGGCGGACAGACGGCCACTTGCACCGCCTGGCGCCGGGTCTCTTGAAATGCGCGGCGCAGGAAGTATAGCGGCTGGGCCGGGTCCTTCTCGGAATCGCCGCCGCAATAAAGCACGCTCAATCGCTCGGTCTCGGGAGGGACGACGAAAACCGTATTGTCGAAATCCTCGTCGTCTCCCTGCAAGAGGATGCGGTCGGAACCCGGTGGGGGGGATGGCTGGCCCGCTGCGGCCACGGGCGCATTGCTGCCGGCCCGATCGCCCTGGACGACGGGCAAAGGCAGGGCCACGACCCGGCTTTGGCCCGGCGGCACATAGACCTCGATTGGCGCGCCCGCAAAGGTGCGGCCCTCCGCCCGAGCCCAGCCGACCCGGAACTGGTCGCGGCGCGAATCCGCCGCGTTGTTCACCCGCGCGCGCACCGCGGCGGCCGCCTGGACCGGCGCATCGTCCGGCTCGGCCAACCACTGCAGCGAAGCATTGCTGCCGGGCCTGGACTTGAGGGACACGACCGAGACCGCGACGTTCTTGGGCCACTCGTAGCCCCGGAGCGGCTCCAGGCGGCTGCCTTCCTGCAGGTCGCTGATCAGAACGATTCGGCCCGGCCCGGCAGCGGGCTTGCCGGCGGCATCGGCCAGCAGTTCCGCTGCCTCGATGAGCGCCCGGCCCAGGTGCGTGCCGGACCAACCGGGCGCAACAGCGGCCAATTTCCCCGTGGCCAGCGCCACGCGCTGGCCCGGCGCGGCGGCGTTCCATTGCTCGAAGCTCATGACCGGGGTCATCTGCCGATCGAAGGTGAACACCGCCGCCTGGTCCGCAGGCGCCGTTTGGCGCAGGACCGACTCGGCCTTCTCCCGTGCCTCGGCCCAAAGGCCGCCGCGCCGCATGCTGGCGCTGCTGTCCACCAGCACCACCAGACGCCCCGCCGCCGAGGGCGCCACGCTCGGGACCGCTCGCCTGAAAAAGGGACGCGCGAAGGCCAGCGCCAGCAGGCAAACCGCCGCGCACCGCAAGACCAGCAGCAGAATATGCTCCAGCCGGCTGCGCTGCGTCAGCCGCGGCGGCGACGGCTCCAGGAACATCAACGAACTGAACCGCGTCCGTTGCCGGGTCGTCCGCCGAATCAGGTGAAAGACCACCGGCAGCGCCACCGCCAACGCGCCCAGCAGAAACAGTGGGGTGAGAAAGCTCATGCCGTGCGGCTCCGTTCCCCGGCCCGAAGGGCCGGAAGAACCCACGATGAAAACGTCTCGAACATGGCGCTAAAATGTCCCCCGACGGGCGCCGCGCTTCTGCTGCATGCGCCGGCGCAGGAAGCCGAAGAGGGCCAACTCCAGCGGGCGGTCGGTGACCAGGGATTCGCAGGCGATGCCCAGCCGCTGGCAGGTTGAGCGCAGCGCCTGGCAGTGCGCGTCGAGCTTGCGCCGGTACTCTTTGCGCGCCGAGCCGGGATTGATGAAGAGCACGCGCCCGGACTCGACGTCCTCGAACATAGACGGCTCGCTGAAATCCAGGGAGAGCTCGGCCGGGTCGAGCACCTGGAAGACGATGACCTCGTGGCCGCAGGCGGACAGGGCGATGAGGTTGGATTCCAGCCGCTCCAGGGGCGCCAGGAAATCGGAGATCAGCACCATGAGGCTGCGTTTGCGGACAATCTGGACAATCCGCTCCAGGGGGGCGCTGAGGCTGGTGCCCCGGCCCTGGGCCGGTTTTTGCAGCGCCAGCATGGCCTGACGCAGGTGCCCCGCCCGGTGCCGCGCCGGCAGATAATCGCGCAACTCCTCGTCAAAGGTCAGCAGACCGACCGCGTCGCCTTGCAGGTAGAGGAAATAAGTGAGCGTTGCCGCCAGCGTGGCCGCGTATTCGGCCTTGGTGTAGCCGAGCGAACCGTAGGTCATCGAACGGCTGGCGTCGGCCAGGGTGTAGCACCGCAAATTGGTCTCGTCCTGGAACTTCTTGATGAAGTAGCGGTTGCTCCGGGCAAACACGCGCCAGTCCAGGTAGCGCGGGTCGTCGTCGGGCGAATACTGGCGGTACTCAGTGAACTCGACCGAGAAGCCGTGATAGGGGCTGCGATGGAGGCCGCTCCAGAAACCCTCGACCACCACGCGGGCGCGCAGCTCCAGGTTGCGGATGCTCATGAGCGTGCGCGGATCGACCAGCGAGGAGCCGGAGAACGTGGGGGAGGAGGGGGCAGGGGTCATGGCGTGCAATCAAGCCCGGCGGGCATCTTATAGAGCGCGTGCGACGCGTCCGACCGGTCCGACCGGTCTGACTCGTCTGACCGGTCGCGCGAGGAGGTGGAGAGGTACCCGGATTTCATGCCCTCATTGGCCCAGCGGGGGCTTGATGGTTTCGAGCAGCCGCCGGATGACGGCCTCGACGGTGACGCCCTCGGCCTCGGCGCGGTAATTGAGAAGGATGCGGTGGCGCAAGGTGGGATAGGCCAGGCTGCGGATGTCCTCGGCGCTGACATGGACCCTGCCTTTGAAGATGGCGCGGGCCTTGGCGCCGAGCACCAGGAACTGGCCGGCCCGGGTCCCCGCGCCCCAACTGGCCCACTCGTTAATGAAATCGGGCGCGCCGGGCTGGCGCGGGCGCGAGGCGGCGGCCAACCGCACGGCGTAGCGGACCATCTCCTGGGCCACCGGCACCTTGCGGACCAACTCGTGGAAGTCGAGCACGTCGTTGCCCGTGAAGAGGGCCTCGATGGGCGCGGGCGTCTGGGCGGTAGTCCGCGCGACTACGTCCACCTCTTCGTCCTCGGGGAGGTAGTCCATGACCACGTTGAACATGAACCGGTCCAGTTGCGCCTCCGGCAGCGGATAAGTGCCCTCCATCTCGATGGGGTTCTGGGTGGCGAGCACGAAGAACGGCTCCTCCAGCGCGTGGCGAATCCCGGCGGCGGTGACCTGGTGCTCCTGCATGGCCTCCAGCAGCGCGGACTGGGTCTTGGGCGGCGTGCGGTTGATCTCATCGGCCAGGATCATGTTCGCAAACACCGGTCCGCGCACAAACTGCATCTTCCGCCCCTCGCCGGTCTCCTGCAGAATCTCGGTCCCCGTGATGTCGGCCGGCATGAGGTCGGGCGTGAATTGAATCCGTTGGAATTTGAGATGGAAGATGCGCGCGATGGATTTGACCAGGAGAGTCTTTGCCAAACCGGGCGCCCCCGTGATGAGGCAATGGCCCCCGGCGAACAGGGCGATGAGGATCTGCTCGATGACCTCTTTTTGCCCGACGATCACCTTGGCCAACTCGCCCTCGATCCGCGCCCGCCCGGCCGACAAACGCTCCAGCAGGACCCGCTCGCTCTCGTAAGGCGTCAGGACGGTGTTGTGGGGAACTTCGATGGTATTCATGGAGAGAGTCTATTATGGAAGGACAAAATCCGAATTTGGGTACGGCCTCAGTGAAGGCGGGAGCGGCACCACAGGCAGACCCCTCACCCCAACCCTCTCCCCTTCCGAAGGGGAGAGGGAGACGCGTCGGCAGTCTCTTGAACTTCCAGGCGTCTCTGCTTGCTCGAGCCGCAATGGAGCATTCTCCCTCTCCCCATCCGATGGGGAGAGGGTTGGGGTGAGGGGTTCGCCGCGGGACTCCGCCTCCGCCTGCAATGACGGGTTACGAATTTCGAATTTCACGTTCAATGCGTCATCAAATAAAAGATGATGTTGATCCCCAGCGGATAGCCGCGTTTTTCGGAGAACTCGTGGAAGAAGCCGTCGTCCTCTCCTTCGCGCTCCCAACTGTCCCCGTTGTCGCAGTTGTGGGTGGCGATGACCATGATGCGGCCTTTGTCATCGGTGATGGCGCGCACGTGCATGTCGTGGGCGGCCTGGCCCCCGGGCTCGTAATCGTCGTGGTAATACTCCCAGGTGATCCCATAGTTGTCGTGGTTCGGGTCCAGGCTCTGGGTGGCCTGGCGGCTGTTGGGCGTTTGGAGCTGGTTCTTCGTGCATTTGATGTCGAAGACGCAGTGAAAGAGCTTGTGGTCCATCGGCAGTTCGGCAAACTCGCGCTCCGGGAGGACTTTTTTGATGTTGCGCTCGAAGTTGTCCCACTGTTTTTGGCCCCAGAAATCGTCGGCCATGAGGACGCCGCCGTTGAGGAGGTATTTGCGGAGGATGGGGATCTCGACCGGTTTCAACTGCAGGCCGCCCACCTCGACCATGTAGATCCAGGGGTAATCGAACAGGGCCGGGTCGGTCAGGCGCAGGACGCGTCCCTCCGGATTGGTCCGGATCGAAGTGACCTGCTGCACGCGGAACGAGAGGTTGAGATCGCTGTCGGGAAAGTCGGTGATCCAGCCTATGCCGCTGGAGGTGACCGAGAGTTCCGGGCTATCCGGGGCGCGGCGGTAAATGACGCGGACGAAGGTGAAGACGTCCTTCTCGAAACCCGGCTCATTGGTCCAGGTGGGCGTGCCGGTGCTGTGGGAGGCTATCTCGCGCGCCGTGCGCACCGTGTCCGCGTTCACCGGCACATGGCCTTCGGTGAAGACCATGCCCGTGTCGCCCCCGCCCGGATTCCGCCGCCCCCGGCGCCATTGGGCCGTGCAGACGCCCAGGGCCAGCGCGAGCACGAGCAGGACACCGCAGCGCCTGCCCCATTTCACCCAGAGTTGCCTCCAAGCCGCAAGGTTTTGGACTGCGCCAGTCCTCTGGCGCTTTCTCGTCCCCAGAGTCCAAAAAGCGCCAGAGGACTGGCGCAGTCCAAAACGCTTCGCGTCCTCGCATGCCGCCCTTCTAACGTTCGTGCTCATTTGATGACGTTACCTCTCCTTCACGTTCCCGGCTTGCCCTCCATCTCCAGCAGCAACCGGAGCGCGGCGCGATGGCGCGGGGCCTCCTCCAGGGCCTGGAGCAGGTGCAGGCGCGCCTCCGAATCGCCCGCGCGGTGGAGCAAGACCGCCAGGTGGAAATGCGCGTCGGCTGGGTCCAGAGGATCGAGCAGCAGCAAGGTCCGATAGGCCCGGATGGCGGTGGGGGCGTCCCCGGTCTGTTCGGCCGCCTGGGCCAGCAACCGGTAGGGCGGCGCGACCAGCGGGTCCACCGCCGAATACCGCCCGGCATTGAGCTTGACCGCCTCCCAGTCCTGGGCGCCGGCGCCCAGTTCCATCAGCCGCAGGTAGGTCTGGATCGCCTCGTTGTCGTTTTCTGCCAACCGGCTCAGGACCTGGCGCTCGGCGTTGGTTTCGCCCAGGGTGCGATGGACCTCCCCCAGCATGGCGGCGGCGCTCTCGGCGCCGGTCTGCCCCGGGTAGAGCTCGAGCAACTTCCGCAGCGGCGCCTTGGCCTGCGCAAATCGCTTCTCCCGAACCAGACGGCCGGCCTGCTCGACCAGCGCATAGAAGTTAGTGCTGCTGAGTGAATCCCGGGGCGCGTTGGTCGCGCTCACGGGCGTCGAGGCGGTCAGGTCCATTCCTCCGAGCAACTCGGAGAGCCGTTCGGCGGCGGTCCCGGCCTCCGGCTGCGGCCGGGTCCAGTCCAGGCCGGGTGCCAGTTGCTGCGCGCGCCCGCGCGCAAACTCGGCGAAGTCCTCGTCCAATTCGTCCATCGGGGCGGTCTCCTCTTCGAGGGCCTCGTTGATTTGAGCGCCGTCGGCCAGGTCCCGCAAAATCGCCCTGAGCTGGGCGTGGCCGAAGCGTTCGACAATGAACTCGACCACCAGAGAAGATTCGTAGTAGGCAAACTGCAGGTGCAGGGCGGAGCGGGGCGAGAGGAAGGCGGCGCTGAGCTTGGAGACCGGGGTCAACTCGCCCCCGAGCACCATCTGGCGATAGCGCGGGTTCATGCGCTGCCCCCAGGCGGGGTTGGCCCGGCCCTCCTCATAAACGGAGATGCCCTCGCTGAGCCAGCGCGGCATCCGGTTGCGCGTCAGGTGCAGCGTGATCACGTGGCAGAACTCGTGCCAGAGCATCGATTCCCAGTTCCACGGATGGCCGGGATGGGTCGCCGGGCTGTTGGCGGTGATGACGTTGCCGAAGCAGACGCCCAGGTAGCCGGGATCGCCAGGCATTCCAAAGGTCCGCACGGCGAAATCCTTTTGGTCGGGGAAGATTTCGACGAGGGTCGGCGGCTTCAATTCGAGCCCGTATTTGGCGCAGAGACTGGTCCTGGCCCGTTCAAGCAAGTCGAGCGCCTGCGCTCCATAGACCTCGGCCTCGTGTCGGCTCATGCGCAGGGCCAAATCGCGGTTGGTGAGCGTGACGAACTTGTCGAGCGTGTCGTGGAGGGTCGCCAGGTTGTAGGCCGCCACGTCGTATCCGTCCTGGCGTTGCACCTCCTGCGCCAGTTTCCAGCCCTCGGCCTCCTGGCCCAACCGCAGGAGGTCCTGCGCGAGTTGGGCCTTGGCCGGCAGGTAGTCCGGGTCGAACTGCCTGGCCTGGCGTTGGTGCGCCGCCCCTTCGGCGAACTGGTAGTTTTGGGAAAGCTTCAGCCCGATCAAATGCTCGACCCGGGGGTTTGTGGGCCAGAACTTGAGGGCGTTGGTCCGCGCCGCTGCCTCGGCCGCAGGCTGGTTGCGCAAATGGGCCAGCACCGCGCGGCAGGCCCAGGCCTCCGGCTGCCACGGGTTCACCGCCTGCGCCCGGTCCAGCAACCGCTCCGCCTCCGGGTAGTCCTCCGCATCGACGCAGCGATCGGCCAGCAGCAGCAGGCTGGCCACATGGTTGCTGTTGCACCGCAGGGCGTTTTCGAGCCAGGAAACCACCAGCGCCGGGTCGCTCGGGGCATAGGCCCGCGCCAGGCCGCAGCAGAGGTCCGGGTCATCCGGCAGCCGCTTGAGCCCCTGCTCGAATTCCTTGGCCGCCAGGGCAAAGTCGTGTTTCTCCAGGCCCAAACCCCCGGTCGCCAGATAGATCTCCCGCAAACCCGGCTCCGCCTGTTTGGCCGCGGTGAACAGGGTGTTGAGCACGCGCTTTGGATCGGCGCCCTTGAGCAGCACCGCCTGCCCAAAGACGACCAGGCTCGCTGCGTCCCCGTAATCCCGGGGATGGCGCGAGACCATCCGGAGGATGTCCTCGACCGTTTGGGCCGCGGCGGCAGTCTGCCCGTTGGCCAGCAGGGCCTCGCGCGCCTGCCAGCACAACTGGATATTCGACCAGTCCTGCGGCAGGGCATTGGTGATGGCATCGCGCGCTTCCTTGTAATGGCCGGTGGCCAGCAGCGCCCTGCACCGGAGCATCTCCCAATCCGCGAGGTCTGTCGAGTCCGGCCGCGCCGCCTTGACCAGCGCCAGACACCCGGTGTAATCGCCCGAGACCAGCCGCTTCTGCGCCTCCTTCAAGTCCGCCCCCGCCGCTGCCCCGCCGCCCGCCGCCAGGGCCAAGGCCAGACAGACCAGCCCGCCGGTCAATCGCAATCGCCAGTGCCACGCCCCGTTGAGCCTGCGTCTGATTGTAGCTGCGCCAGTCAAATGATGCGTCCAACCTAGTCCATTCCCTCCCCAGACTCAAGCCGCAGTAGCGCCAGGCATTTCCGACACTGCCCCCGGAGTGCGCCCGTGCCCGGGCGCGGTAGCGGCGGAGCGGGCAGGCGCGCCGGAGTACTTGACCGCTGCCCTGGCTGCGGACGTTGCTGCGCCCGAGGACGGGCGCACTCCGATCTCGCCGCAGCCGGGGGAGCAATGTCGCGATATGCCGCAGTAGCCTCCGGCAGAAAAATGAAATGGCAGAAAAATGGAAGACCCCCATTTTTCTGCCAGGCCGTCTTTCTGCTTCCCACTCGATCCTGCCGTTTTTCCGCGACGTGAACCGGACGGGTGTCACCTGCCGTGAAGCGTTTTGGACTGCGCCCACGATGCATCGTGGGCGCAGTCCAAAAGCTTCGGGCTTGGGTTCACGGAGGGGTCACTCGATAGAATCGGACTCGGTCGGAAGCGGGGGCGACGTAGGTGAAATTGGTGTCCGGCGTACCGTGCATGAAGGAGTGGACCCAGCTCCACGGGCCCAGAAGGTTGGTGGCGGTTAGGAGGGAGTAGGAGGTATAGGCCATGTCGATCCAGTGCAGGGTAACGGTTCCGTTGGTCGCCGTGATGCTCAGCTTATTGTCACTGATGCAGGGGCCGTAGGGGCCCTGCCCGAATCCCAGCACCAGGTCAGTGGTCCAACCGGTGAGCAGAGGGGGAGGTGGAACCGGCGACAGGGTGTAGTTGCTTGTTCGATTCACAAATACAACGACGCCTGCCCTCGTATTCGCGTCACTAGATGTCAACATCGCATTCCAGCTCGCGGCTGATGTGTTCCAAGCGGCGAGCGCCAGGACCACGGTGGCGCCCGGCAGGGACACATCCGGCATATCTACTTCGCCCAGGATAATCGAGCCAGGGAACAGCGGGTTGTTCCGGTTCGAGAAGGTCGCTTCCAACTTGAAACCCAAGGCGGCCAGGGCGTTGTACTGGTCAAATGCGAATCCGCTGGCCGGAAGGTTGGTTGGCACGGCGGTGGCATTCAGTTCCCATATCTCGACACCGTAGATGCCGCTGTAGTAATTCCCTTGGCAATCAATGGTCAGCCCCCCGGCGCATTGGCTGTTGTCGAGGTCGATGGCGCCCTGGCCGAGCGCGGCTGAGGCCAGGGCGACGGCTGCTAAGGCAGCGAGTGCGAGTCTCTCTCCGGCGTGGTTGCGGCTCCCGGAGGCTCGCAAAAAAGAGGCAGAGCAGAAACGACTTTTGTGAGACCCCATGCCCGGGAGAATATCTACTGCGGAGGGCGGTGTCAATCATAAAAGGCTAAAGGCTAAAGGCTAAAGGCTAAAGGCAGGAAGGGACATAAGGGACATAAGCGACAAAAGGGACAGGGCACGGTCCTGCACAAAACTCCGTTCCGGCCTTTAGCCTTTAGCCTTTAGCCTTTAGCCTTACTGCTTATAGGCATCCGGCGCCTCGGCAGCGCCCGGCGTCGCTGCGGGGGGCCGGGTGTCGCCTTTGGGGGCGAGTATTTTGAGGGGCTTGAGGACGGCCTGGGCCAGGTCGCGTTCCTTGATGGTAATCGGGCCCTGGACCAGTTCGGGCACGTTGAAGGTCTTGGGGAAGGAGTCGTAAAAGGCCGGGTCGGCTTGCGGGAGGAGGAAGGGTTTATAGAACCGGCCTTGGTCATCAACGTAGCTGAAGAAGGGGCGGGCAAAGAGGCCGTCGAGGCGTTTGCTGCTGAAGACGATCCAGCGGCCATTGGCGGACCAGCAATGCCAGGTGTCGGCCTGGTCGCTGTTGATGCCCAGGCGCCCGCACTGGCGGGTGGCCAGGTCGAGGACGAAGAGGTCGCTGTTGGGCTGGTAGATGGGGAAGTTGCCGTACTTGGCCAGGACGAACAGGACCCAGCGTCCATCGGGAGAGACCCTGGGCTGGGCGGCGCTGCCGTTGCTCTGCTGGGCGGGCAGGAGCATCTCCGGCTGGCCCCATTGGTCGCGCTCGATGTCGTAGCTGATGCGCATGAGGTCGTAGCGGACCTGGCGGAACTGCTCGACGGGCAGGCGCGGGGCGCTGCAATAGTAGAGAAAGCGCCCGTCCGGAGACCAGGAGGGCCAGGTCTCGTTGCGGTCGGGCAACGCCACCGCCGGGGGCACCACGACAATGTTCGAGTCCACGCGGTAGATGCCCAGGTTGGAGTTGGCGTCGAAGACGTCGCGCGTCTCGCCGCCGCGGGTGTGATAGAAGAGGTTGAGCTTGTTGGCGGAGAAGGCCAGCAGGCGCCCGCTCGGGTGCCAGGAGATGTAACCCATGGTCTTATCCACGCGGGCGACCTGGTTGGACAGGACCAGGAGCATGGGCTGGGTCTTTCCAGAGGAGCGGGTGTGGAAGGCGAAGGTGTCGGGGCGATGGTTGAGCGGGGTGTGGCAATTGAGGCACTTGTGTTCGATCCTGGAGTTCTCAAGCACAGGCCGTTCGTCGAAGGACTCCAGGTCGCGCTGATAGATGCCGACATTGAGATAGAGGCCGTAAAGCGGCTTGAGCAGACGATAGACCAGCGTGCGGTCGATCTCCTCGCGGGCGATGGAATTGGTCGTTACCTGGAACGGGGTCCACTGACCGGCGCGGCCCCGGACCGAAACGTCGAAATAGAGCGGTTCGCCGACGTTGGCCCGCAACAGGGCCTTCCATTTCCCGGCCGGGATGCGGATGGACGGGTCGCGGCTGGCAATGGCTATCTTTTCGCCGCGGGTGGAATAGATCTCGACGCGGTATGCGGCGCCAGGCTCACGGACCTTGAAATTGAGGGGGGCGAT
This sequence comes from uncultured bacterium, assembly GCA_963749495.1. Taxonomy (GTDB): domain Bacteria; phylum Verrucomicrobiota; class Verrucomicrobiia; order Limisphaerales; family UBA8199; genus CAVQND01. The sequence goes on along the minus strand of CAVVMW010000001.1, from coordinate 329,521 downwards.
GTTGGGCGGCAGGATGGTGCCGGAGTAATCCGGGAAGAGCCGCGGGGCGCGCCCCGGCGCAGGGGACGATTGGGCGCCGGCGGCCCGGAGGCCAGGCACGGGCGCAGCCGCCAGGCAGAGCAGCAGCCAGGCGAGGGAAACGGGGCGAGGGAGGAGAATGACGAATGACGAATGACGAATGACGAATGGCGAAGTCTCGGAGGACGGGTGGCGCAGGGCGGTCGCCCCGGCCCTCCGGGCGGTTTCGCGTAATGGCCGGCCGTTGTGCATGCAGAGTCAGTGAGGATATTCTCAAACGCAGGGAGGATATTCAATATTAACTTGAGATGCTTCTGCGCTCCGCAGAATCATATTGCAGAATCATTTTTGGCAGAATCATTTTTGGAAAATCATTTCTTATGATTTTGCCAGCAATGATTTTGCCTTATGATTCTGCCGGCGCGGGCGGTCAACGGCCTTTGAGGATGGCAGCGCCGTAGTCGCGGTTCATCTTGGCGATGAAGTTGAGGCTGATTTCTTTGGGGCAAACCGCCTCGCAGGAGCCGGTGACGGTGCAATTGCCGAAGGCCTCGGCGTCCATTTGGCGGACCATGTTGAGGACGCGGCGGTCCTTTTCGGCTTTGCCCTGGGGCAGGAGGTTGAGGTGGGAGACTTTGGCGGCGACGAAGAGCATGGCGGAGGCGTTTTTGCAAACGGCCACGCAGGCGCCGCAGGCAATGCACGCCGCGGCGTCCATCGCGCGGTCGGCCGTCTCTTTGGACACGGGCAGGGCGTTGCCGTCGGGCGCGCCGCCGGTGTTGACGGAGATGAAGCCGCCGGCCTGGATGACTCGATCGAAGGCGGAGCGGTCGGCGGCGAGGTCCTTGATAATCGGGAAGGCCCGCGCCCGCCAGGGTTCGATGGTGAGGGTCTGGCCGTCCTTGAAATGGCGCATGTGAAGCTGGCAGGTGGCAGTGCCGGGCTGGCCGCCATGGGGGATGCCGTTGATGACCAGCGAGCACATCCCGCAGATCCCCTCGCGGCAATCCGAATCGAAGACGAACGGTTCCTGGCCGCGCCCGGTCAGGTGAATGGCGCTTACATAAGACCGAGCTTGCGCAAACGGGCCCTGGTGCGGCGCGTGTGACGTTTGAGATGATCGCGGAACCTGCGGCGGGGTGCGTTGAGCCGCGGGTATTTGTTTTTCTTGCGTTTGACGGCGCGCGGCTCGCGTCGGTTTGGCCGCTCGGGGACCAAATCGGCGGCTAGCGTTTCGAGCAGATCGGACCACAGTTGGCGGCGTTTCTTTTTGGAGCGGGCTTGGGCCATGGCCTGGGTAAAGTGCCGGATTGCGTCCAGCGAGCCTTTGAAGCTGATGCGCTCCAGGGGCACCTCATGTTCGGTGGCGGCCTGAGCCATGGTGCCACGGATGAGATTGTGGGCGATGAGGCGCGTGTAGGCCTCTTTGCGAACCATGTTCGGGCTGCGCCCGCGGAGGGTCTCCATTTCCAGAGTGGTTTTCAGGTCATCCAGGCACATCTCCAGGCGCCACCGCCGCAAGTAAGCGCGGAGGATCTGTTCGGCGGGGTAGAGTTCTGGGTCCAAGAGCGTGGTCACCAGTTTGACCTGGCGTACGCGGAAGCCTTTCTGATAGCAACTGCCCTTGACCACGCGCACCGTCAACTGGCTGGGCAAGCCAATCCATTGGAGCAGCGTCAGCCAGGGAGCCCGGCGCTGGGGTTTTCCCCACACGAAGAGCCAGTCGTTTCTGCCCAAGCGGCGGAGGCGCCTTCGCCCATCGAGCCGGCGCGTGGACCGCCCGATGAAGTCCACGTTCAGAAGGTGCTTGAGCCAGGCGAGGACCGCGTAAAAACCGAAGCCGCGGTCTGCCACCAGGATATCCCCGGCCACCAATTGGCTGCTGAGCAGCGTCAACAACGACAGTTCGGAGAGCGCCAAGCTGCCTTGGGCCATGGCCAGGATCGCGCCGCTGAGCATGGAAAAGAGCACGACGATGCGCATCTTGGGGAAGCTGGGTTTGTCGGCGCACTGCAGAGGGGGATACGCCCTTCGGTTTTTGCGCGTGTCGGCCAGCGTGAGGGCCGAGCCGTCGGCGGCCTTGAGGGGCCGGCCTTGGAGTTGAGTCAGGGCCGGGACTTGCTTGTCGGCGGCCCGGGCGGTGGCGGCCAAAACCTTGGGGAATTGCCTGAGCGGCAGGCGGGCCTTGGCGCGGCAGTAGGCGCCGTCCTCGGGGGAGATCTGGGGGCCGTCTTCCAAGAGGAAGAGGGCCTGGAGTTGGCGCACGACCTCGCGCCCGGAGGCGTCGGGGTTGAGGGCTTGCCAGACCATGCACCAGAAGGTGCGCCAGCGGGTGTAGTCGCGGTCGCGGCAGTTTTTGTGGGCGGAGGCCTTGGCCTTGGGAAAGCACTCCTGGGGTACCGAGGAGGAGAAGCACTTTTCCAGTTGGCAGAGGGTATAGGCGCGGACCTGGCGGCAGGCGTGGGCGGTGCGGGAACCCAAGCGGGCCAGGCGAGAGCGCCAGGGTGGGAAAAAGGGCGTGTGCATGTCCAGTATATATACTGGACTATGCTTGACCGGCAAGCTAAAATTGAGGCCGATGAACAAAAATCTGTATGAGGGCACCGCCTCCTGGGACCGGCAATACGAGCAATTGCGACGCCGTTTGAGCCAAATAGGCTACCTCAGCCAGGGCTCGGTGCAGGACCGCACGCGGCGCTCGGGCGGAGGTACCGGTTACCAGTGGACGCGCAAAGTCGCGCAGAAGACGATCACCGTCTCACTAACCCAGGAGGAGTTCGAGCAGATGCGCCAAGCGGTTAACCACTACCGACAGGTGCGGGGGCTGTTGCGTGACATGGAGCGGCTGTCCCGCAAGATTATCTTCCAGAGGGCACCTCATCCCCATCGACGCAAGCGCCTAAGCGCCAAAGTTTTAGGCACTAAGTAAGTGCCATTCCCCGGTCAGGTCCTCGTTGACCACGTCGAGCATCTCCAGGAACGACATGTCGGGCCCGATGCCGGTTGCCCCGTAGGTCTCGAAATGGCCGGCGGCCTTCCGGTTCTTCTGGCGCCAAACTCTGAGTGTCAAGTTCATGGAATTCACTTGTAGCTCCGCGTGCTCATGTGGGCCTCCTCATAGACCAGCGGCTCTTTGTGCAGAATCGGGGGCGCTTTGGGGCCCTGGTATTCCCAGGCCGCCACATAGGCGAAATTCTCGTCGTCGCGCAGCGCCTCGCCGTCGGGCGTCTGGAACTCGGTGCGGAAGTGGCCCCCGCAGGACTCCCGGCGATGGAGGGCATCCAGGCAAAGCACCTCGGCAAACTCCATGTAATCGGCGACCCGCCCGGCATATTCGAGCGCCGGGTTCAAGTCGGCGCTGTCGCCGGGGACATTGACGTTTTGCCAGAACTCCTCGCGCAGTTCGGGGATGCGCTGGAGGGCCTGCTTGAGGCCCGCCTCGTTGCGGGCCATGCCACACTTTTCCCACAAGAGCCTGCCCAACTCCCGGTGCAGCGAGGCGGCGGTGCGCTTGCCTTTGATAGCGAGCAGCCGGGCGGTGAGCGCCTGGACATCCTGCTCGGCCTTCTTGAACTCAGGATGGCTGGCGGGGACCTTGCCCGGTTTGGTCGAGGCAAAGTAATGGCCGATGGTGTAAGGCAGAATGAAATAGCCGTCGGCCAGGCCCTGCATCAGGGCGCTGGCCCCCAGGCGGTTGGCGCCGTGGTCGGAGAAGTTGGCCTCACCCATGACGAACAGGCCGGGCAGGTTGCTCATGAGGTTGTAATCCACCCAGAGCCCGCCCATGACGTAATGGGCCGCCGGGTAGATCCGCATCGGCGCCTCGTAGGCGTTTTCACCGGTGATCCGCTCGTACATGTCGAAGAGGTTGCCGTAGCGCTCGCGGATGACCCCGATGCCCAGCCGCCCGATGGCGTCGGCAAAGTCCAAATAGACCCCCCGCCCGCCCGGCCCCACGCCACACCCGGCATCGCAGGCCTCTTTGGCCGCCCGCGACGAGATGTCGCGCGGGGCCAGGTTGCCGAAGCTGGGGTATTTGCGCTCCAGATAGTAGTCGCGTTCGGCCTCGGCAATCTGGCCGGGCGGCCTGGAGCAATCTTCCTTGCGCCGGGGCACCCAGACGCGCCCGTCGTTGCGCAAGGACTCGGACATGAGCGTGAGCTTGGCCTGGTGCTCGCCGGTGACCGGGATGCAGGTGGGGTGAATCTGGGTATAGCACGGGTTGGCAAAGAGCGCGCCCTTCTTGCACGCGCGCCAGGGGGCGGTGACGTTGCACCCCTTGGCGTTGGTCGAGAGGTAAAAGACGTTGGCATAGCCGCCCGTGGCCAGCACGACCGCGTCGGCCGGGTGCGAGGCAATCTCGCCGCTCACCAGGTTGCGGGCGACGATGCCCTTGGCCTGGCCGTCCACGACCACCAGGTCGAGCATCTCCGTGCGCGGGAACATCTGGACCGTCCCGAGGCTGATTTGCCGGCACAGCGCCTGGTAGGCGCCCAGCAGCAATTGCTGGCCCGTCTGGCCGCGCGCGTAAAAGGTGCGAGAGACCTGCGCCCCCCCAAACGAGCGGTTGGCCAACAGACCGCCGTACTCGCGCGCAAAGGGCACCCCCTGCGCCACGCATTGATCGATGATGTTCACGCTCACCTGCGCCAGCCGGTACACGTTGGCCTCCCGCGACCGGAAATCGCCCCCCTTGATCGTGTCGTAGAACAGCCGATAAACGCTGTCGCCGTCGTTCTGGTAATTCTTGGCGGCGTTGATGCCGCCCTGTGCCGCGATGCTGTGCGCCCGCCGCGGGCTGTCCTGGAAACAGAAGCACTTGACCTTGTAGCCCAGCTCCGCCAGCGTGGCCGCCGCCGACGCCCCAGCCAGCCCGGTGCCGACGACCAGGATGTCGAATCTGCGTTTGTTGGCCGGGTTGACCAGCTTCATCTCGAACCTGTGCTTGTCCCACTTGCCCGCCAGCGGGCCCGGAGGAATGTGCGCGTCCAGTTTCATATCAGCCAAGAGATTTGCCGCTTCGTCTTTCGCGATTCGTCATTCGTCATTCGTCATTCGTCATTCGTCATTCCGCACTCCGCACTCCGCACTCCGCATTCGGCCAGGCATTCCGCATTCCGCACTCCGCATTCCGCACTCAGATCATCTGCCGTAGCCAAGCAGCACCGCCACGGGAATCGAGGCATAACCCAAAAAGAGCAGCAGCGCCGCCACCCGCGCCAGCTTGTCCAGCAGCGGCCGGTAGGTGTCGTTCTTCCAGCCCAGGGACTGGAACATGCTCCCGGCCCCGTGGCTCAGGTGCAGGCAGAGCAACCCGATGCCCAGGATATAAAAGGCCGAGACCCACGCATTGCTGAACCCCGTCACCATCATGCGGAACACATCGTGCCGCTTGTCAGGGTCCATCAAGCTCACGAAATCCTGGCCCGTGAGGTTCACCGCCTGGACCTGCACCGTGTAATGCAGGATGTGGTAGATGACAAAGACCAGGATGATTAACCCGCTCATCAGCATGTGGCGCGAGGCCCACGTCGAGCCCACCGCCCGATAGAGGGCATAGCCCTCCGGCCGCGCCGCCTGGTTCTCCAGCGTCAGTTTGGATGCCGCCCACAAATGCACCCCCACCATCAGCAGCAGGACAATCCGCGCCAGCCAGAGCAGCTCGACGTTGGACTGCAGGAAATGGCCGTAGCGGTTGATCGCCTCCGGGCCCAGGAAGAACTGCAGGTTGCCCGCCAGGTGGCCCACAACGAACAGGAACAGAATGAATCCCGTCGCCGCCATCAAGTACCTTCTTGCCCAGCGACGATGTGAACAGGCCGGCGGCCCAGGTCGTCGGGCCCGGGAAACCCCTTCCAGCGGCCTGCCATCGTCGTCGAGCCCGAAAAGCTTCGTCATTGTCTTCATCGGCAAAAGGCGCCGGCGCCGCCCCCGGTTTCGCCCGGAACGGCGCCATGGCAAGAATCTAATGGTTGCCGGGCCGAGGTCAAGCAAACTAAACTGATTTTTGGAAGAAGAAACGCTATAAGTGATGTTAACTTATCCGCCATATCAGCATCGGGATGCTCCAGGCGCTTCGCGAGGCACGGACGCGCGGACGAATTTCACGTGTTCCAGCTCTGCGGGAGAGTGCGCTCGCTGCGTCCGCCGACGAGGGCCGTTGACAAAGTTGTAGCGCAGGTTTCCAAACCTGCTGTATCGCCGATTTCCAATCGGCAGGGCATCGGCATGTCGAGCGCCCCCCGTTTGCGGACGGCTTGCGGGTTTGGAAACCCGCGATACAGCAGGTTTGGCAACCTGCGCTACGCTGGCGCCCCTGGCGCACAGGCGCGCCGAGCGAGTTTGTCAATGGCCCTGGTCCGCCTACAGGGAAATCGGAATTAATTCTTGCACGGCCCACTGAATCCGCAACAAGGCCGCCGGAATTGCTCTTTGCACGTACCCCTACTTGACCCGCAGGATGTACTCGGGCGAGACGGCGCTGTCGGCCTTGGGTTTGCCGAAGGAATTGTAATCGAAATCGAACTTGTAATGGTAGCGGACGACTGCGGCGCCTTCGGGCACGGGCAGCAGGCCCTCCCAGCGATTGGTCATCAACGGGGTGGGCTGCAGGGGATAGGACTGTTTGCCGACGACGATCTTGGGACGGATGCTCTCCCAGCGAAGGGTCTGCTGGGAGCTGTCCAAGGCGACTTCAACCGGGTATTGGTTGGTGGGATTCCGGTCCTGGATGGTGGGGCTGAGGTTGGTGAAGGTCGCGTTGCAACCGGCCAGCAGCAGCCCCAGAAGCAGGACGGGCGAAAGTTTCATCAGAGTGCGCATAGGCCGCCAAAGTGGCAAAGCGGCCCTCGGTTGTAAAGATGGATTTTCGCCTGAATTGTCCGGCGGGCTTGAGACAGAATTGTGCAGATTTCCGTCCTGCACCCCGGCTCCGTTCTTGCTTGTGTTGTCCCAGCGCAAGTCTATGCTCCGCTTCATGCCCGAGTCTGCAGGCTCGGTCTGCAATTAACATGAACATGCCTCGTCTTCATGCCGGTTATCCTCCCCCGAACCCCTCCCACGCCCAAAAGATATGCCCTGTGACCGGGCGCGTCTTGGGGCCGGCGCGCCGTGGCAACCGTTTGGTTTGGCTTTTTTCGGGCGTGGGATTGTTTTCGCTGGTTTGGTTCCTGGCACGGGTCATTCCCAAACCGAGCCGGGCGGCTTATCCCTGCCAGCGGGTGGCTTTTCCGCTGGCGAGCAGTTTTGTGGTGTGGCTGCTGGCCGTGCTGGGCTCGGCCTTTGCCTGGCGCAAGGCCCGAGGCCGGAACCAGCGGGTTTGGAGGGCGTGTTTGTGGGGAACGGCGGCCTTGGTTGGGGTCATAGTGGCCGGAGCCCACGTGCCGTTGGCGCGCACTTTCGCGGGCAACCCGCCCCATGGACCGCTGGGCGTGGGCAAGGGCATTTTCCCAGGGCGGGTGGCCTGGGTCTATGCGCCGACAGCCACAAGTTGGGCGGGATACACTTCCCCGGAGCACTGGTTTGCCTCCAACCACACGGACCTGGCCACAGTGGAAGTCATGATGTCCAAAGCCATCCAGTCGGTGGGCGGAACGAACTCGGATGCGGCGGCCTGGGACTCGATTTTCAAGTACTTCAATCAGAACCACGGCAAAGGCCAGGCCGGCTACCAGGCGGGCGAGAAGATCGCCATCAAGATAAACCTCACCACCTGCAATGCGGCTTCGGGAACGCAGACAGTGGACATCACTGGCACTTATGAAAAACAGAACCAGTACCTGGGACGGCCATTGGCTCAACACGATCGATAACTCCCCGCAACTCCTGCTCTCCCTGCTGCGGCACCTGGTTTACACCGTGGGCGTGGACCAAACCAACATCTTCCTGGGCGATCCGACGGGGAATTTCCCAAAATATATGTGGGACATGCTGCATCCCGAGTTTCCGCAGGTGAATATTTTCGACAATTTCGGCGGCGCCGGGCGGATGCGGGTCCAGTTCTCTGCGGTGCCCTTCGGTTGGAGCGTCATTCGTGCCAGCGCTGGGGCGGTGGTGCAGGATTACATTCCAGTGCCTTTCGCCCAAGCCGATTACCTCATCGATTTCGCGGTGCTCAAAGGCCACAGCGTGGGCGTGACGTTGTGCGGCAAGAATCTCTATGGCTCGCTGCTCCGGTGCCCGGACGGCTACTTCCGGGACGGCTCTGGGCTGAACCAGGGTACCAATCTCAATTACAGTAGTATGCACGCGAGCACCCCGAATCCGGATCCGTCGGTCGGGGGCCAGCCGGGGCTGGGCCATTACCGCGCCATTGTGGACTTGATGGGCCACCCGGCGTTGGGTGGCAAGATATTGCTTTGCCTGGTGGACGGCCTCTACGGCGGCTATTTCTGGGACTCCCATCCCAAGCCGTGGAAGATGCCGCCTTTCGCCGGCCGCTGGCCATCGAGCTTGTTCGTCTCCCAGGACCCCGTGGCGATCGACTCCGTCTGCTACGATTTCCTCCTCAACGAATGGCCGAACGTGGTCAACAACGCGAGCGACAGCCCGGGCAACCTGCTCCAGGGTGGCGCGGAGGATTATCTCCACGAAATGGCCCTGGCCGGCAATCCCCCCTCGGGGACCTTTTATGATCCGGCCAAGAGCGGGACGCGCCTCGCCAGTCTCGGCGTTCACGAGCACTGGAACAGTCCGCTCAGCAAGCAGTACAGCCGCAACCTCGGGCTGAGCCAAGGCATCGAGCTGGTGCAACTAACGGCCACGCGCCCCCCGGCTGTGCTGACCATCAGCCGGACCGGCAGCCAAGTCGTCCTCTCGTGGCAGGCCTCGCTCGGTTTGAACCTCCAATCCGCCGCCAGCCTGACCTCGACCGGTGCCTGGTCGGCAGTGAACATCGCGCCCGTCATGATCCGCGGCTGGGATTTCGTCACTAACGCCCCTGCCGCCTCGGCGGCGTTCTATCGCCTGGGACCATAGGGGGCGGCGCCGCCGCCGCTCGGCACTCGCCCCCAAGCCCGAAGGTTTTGGAGTGCGGCAGTCCTCTGCCGCTTTTTGGGAGCCAGGCGACGCGAAAGCGCCAGAGGACTGGCGCACTCCAAAGCGCTTCGCGCCCTCGCCCGCGCGCCCCCGTTTCGTCATTCGTCATTCGTCATTCGTCATTCGTCATTCGTCCTTCGTCCTTCGTCCTTCGCCCCTCGCCCCTCGGCACTCGCCCCTCGGCACTCGACACTCGCCCCTCGGCACTCGACACTCGCCGCCGTGAGCATCACGACAAAGACCGGCGACGACGGGATGAGCGGGTTGATGTACAACCGCCGCGTGCCCAAGGCCCATCCTCGCCTGGAGGCGTGCGGGAGCGTGGACGAACTGAATGCGGCGCTTGGGCTGGCGCGGGCGACAGTTGGAGCGGGCGCGGCCCAAGAGCGCCTGCTGGCGATCCAACAGGACCTGGTGGCCCTGATGGGCGAGTTGGCCACGGCACTGGAGGACCTGCCGCGCTATGCCGCGGAAGGACGGCCGGCGGTGAAGCCGGAGCGGACGGCCCGTCTCGAACGGGCCATCGCATCGCTCGAAGCGGCGGGTGTTTCTCCGGGGGACTGGGCCATGCCGGGCGGCAGCCTCCACGGGGCGGCCCTCGACCTGGCCCGCGCGGTCTGCCGCCGCGCCGAGCGGCGGGTCTGCGCCCTCCAGCAGGCCGGCCAGCTTCAGAATCCTGAGATCGTCATTTACCTGAACCGGCTTTCCGATCTGCTCTGGCTCCTGGCGCGAGACGCCGAGGCGGGCGCAGCCTGACAGTACCACCAGTCCCGAAGGCGCAAGGGCGGGCGCGCGGACTTTAGTCCGCTTATCGCATCGGCCGGTTGGGCCTGCTACGCGAGCATTATGCGGATCGGCTGCAACTTCCGGTTGAAGGGGTTCAGGATCAGGCGGAATTCCTCGAGGGTAACCATGCCCAGGAGCGCTTCGTCATCCTTCTCTCCGAGGATCACCGGCGTCTGCCGCTTCCCTTGGGGAAGCGTGATGTAACAGTCGGAGACCTTCCGTTTCACCTCAGTCCCGTCCGCCAGGGTGCATGTCACGGTATCCGTCCCTTTCAACCGGATGGCGCGCCAGACCTTGTATGGCAGCACCGTGTAGGTTGCGCCGCTGCCCACCAGGAATTTTAGCGTGGCCTCCTTTCCCGCCGGGCCGGCCACGGTTCCTTCGATATGTGTCAGTCCCATGACGCCCCAATGTAGCGGCGAAGGCCGTGGAGTCAAGCCGGGCGGCGAACCCTCGGGGCGGGGTCAATATATCCGGTCGCCAAACCCATCAATCAGCTCAATGTTGCCAAATCCACGCTTCGACTCACGGATTTTATGCTTCGCCAGCGCTCCGCCAGGAAGCCCCGCAGGTGCTCCGCAGCAAAGGGATTGGAGTGCCCGACACCGAGACGACTCCATCGAGCCCCTTCCCTTTCCTTTCTGGCCCGCGCGGTCTGCCGCCGCGCCCAGCGGCGGGTCCGCGCCCTCCAACAGGCCGGCCAGCTTCAGAATCCCCAGCTCGTCATTTACCTGAACCGGCTTTCCGATCTGCTCTGGCTCCTGGCGCGAGACGCCGAGGCGGGCCCAGCCTGACAGTACCACCGCTCCCGAATGAAAGGGGGCAGCCCACAACATGGTCCATTTATCTTGACTTGCCCCCTCAGAAGCGAGAACATCCGCTTGCAAGCGGCATTGAGGCCGACTGTGCGTGGGCGGCCACGATGCCTCCTCGGGTTATGAACAACAACGCACCATGTTATGGCTTTTCACCTTTTCAGGGGGCGGTGTCGGGAAGCACCCTGGCAGACCCGCCGCCGAAAATCGAGCTTGATTTCCAGTTGTCTAATCGTGGTGCAGCAGTTCGACATCCACCGTCTTCGAGCGTGTTGGTCCCGGTGCTGCCCGACGGGAACAAGGCGATGCTGAAGGTGAAGTCCTTGGAGGTGTCGAAGGCCTGGCAGGCCGCCGGCGCGACCGGGCTGCTGCCATAGACCGCCGGCGAGCCGGTGGGCAGACTGATTTGTGAATCCGGGGCGTTCCGGTTGGCTATCTCTCTGACGCCAAACAGCGACCTGTAGCCCGAGGACCCGGTGAAACAGGCCATAAGGGTATTGCCATAGATATTGCCGTAGTAGTAGCGCACCTCGACGCCTGCCGAGCCATTGGCCGAGAGCAGGCAGGAGGCGCGCAAGGTCCCGTTCCTGCCCAGGGCGTTGCCGGGGATGGTCACGCTATAGACTGTCCTGGGCTGCGCCGAGTTGGTGATCCCGGCAGGGGTGTGGGAGCAGGCGAACAGCTCGCTGGGCAACGCGGGCAGGTTGGTCAAGCCCGCCCCGCTGCCGGCAAAGGCGCCGGTGAAGCTCCCGTTGCCGCCGTTGGTGACGCTGCCGGCGGCCGCGGCATAGGTAGCGGCCAGGCCGCGCGCCTGGTCTTTCTGATACTGGAGCAGGTCCACGAAGACGGCCCCCCCGCCGCCGCCGTAGCTCTCCATCCCGACGGGCGCGAAGATGCCGGATTGGTTTAGGCCGCCCATGCCCTGGCGGAAGATGAGGGTTGGCGCGGTCCCATACACGCCCCTTAAGGGACCGCCGGCCGCTCCCGCCGATGGCCAGCCCCGCGCGCTGACGAAGAGCCCGGTGAAGTTGGTCCAGAGTGCGCCGCCGTCCCAAATGCGTTCCCTGAACGGCACGGCAGAAAACACGTAGCTGCAATAGTTATTCTCCAGGATGGCGAAACCGTCCGAGTTGGCGTTGAGATAGCCGACGCCGGTAAGCCAGGCTGTGCCGTTCGTCAGAACCAACCCGTAGGTGTTTGGGCCCACAGCGCCCAGCTCCTGGATCTGGCCGCCGTAGATGTCCACACTCGCCTCGTTCGCTGCGATGCAGGGCGAGGGGCCGGCGTTCTCAATGTTGACGTGGTCCAGGGTGAGGCTGCAGTTGTAGGCGTAGATCACGGGGCCGGTCGGCCAGCCGCCGATGTCGCAATTGTCGAGGGTCAGCCAGCCGTGGAGGCACAGGACACAATTCGTGAATCCGCCCAGCGCCGTGCAGGAAATTTTGTTGACGTTCGCAACTGTGGCATGGTTGGTCGTATAACCCCAGATGCCCGGGCCCTGGTAGTAGCCGTAACCCACTCGGTCAAAGTCGCTGGACTCAATGAGCAGCGCGGTCGCGGTGGCGTTCACGACTCCGAACATGAAGTTGGACGCGCCGCAACTGATGATCCTGGGCTGGTCCGTGTCCGCCGCGGTCCCGTCGAAGGCAAAGGCCGCGTTCGTGTTCCAGGGGTCTGCGGAGACATAGACGTTCTCGAAGTGGACGCAGTTCGGCGGCGGCACATTGCCGGGCCTGCTGGCGGAGATGAGGAAGCCGCCCGCGCCCGGCGCGCCTTGGCGGATGTGAGCCCGGGCTGGCGGATCAACGTCCGGGAAGTGAATGCCCTCGCCCGGCCCGCGCACCGTCAGCGCGCCGTTCACGTGGAGCCAATCTGAGATCTGGTAACACGGGCTGCCCGCCAGCAACTGCATGGCCGTGTGGTTGGCGATGCAGTAATTGATGCAGGCCTGGAGCGCCGCCGTGTTGTCGGTGACCCCGTCGCCCACAGCCCCGAACATCTGCGGCACGGCAAAGCCCAGGTCCGGCAACCGGGCCAGGGGGAGCGTGCCGCTCGCCAAGGCGCCGGCGTTCAAATTGGTCAAGCCGGCGGCATTGCCTGTGAAGGCGCCGGTAAGGCTGATGCCGGCCTGGCCGTTGGTCAGAAGGCAGCCAGGCAGTTGCGTCAGACCGACCGTCCCGGTCAATTGCGCGGCCGGCAACGTGCCCGCCAGGCCGGCCGCGGTGCCGGCTGCGAAGGCGTAAGGAACAGGGCTAATCGCCTGGCGCGGGGCCAGGCTGTTGAAGGCGCCCAGCCCAGAACTGCACACATCGGTTTGCAGCCACCGGGTGTTGCCGTCGAAGACGGACCCGAAGTCGAGCGTCACACAGAACAGGCCGTTGGAGACCTGGACATCGGAGTTGGTCAACGGCCCGGCGACCACCATGCCCTGAGTGGCGGCGTCGTAGAGGGTGAACCGGAAATCGTAGGTCCCGCTGGCCGGGCTGCCGTTATAATCAAGCCGGCCCTGATAAGTGAGGGCCATGCCCGGCGTCCCTGCGATGACCCTGTCCCACGGGGCATCCATCATCGTGCCCAAAATCAGTGCCAGCGCTGCGAAGACCCACAAGAGCGCCGCGCGGGCGGCGGTCTTGGCATGAGTCACGGTGGCTCCCATCTCTGATGCTTTGATTGGAGCCAAGAGGGATTGCGGCTTGGAAGGATGTGCATCATCAATTGTTCAGGACGCCGATTATACGAGGGGACCGCGGCACGCGCAAGAACAAAGTGGTGTCGGCGTAGAGGCGGATTGGTGGTTCCCGCTCTATTCCACGGGGCTGAATCCGGCGTTTTGCCAATTGGCACCCGGCACGGACCGGGCTTGGACGGGCACCAATCCTCTGATTGAAAAGTGGGCGCCCGATCGGTCCCTCGTGCTCTACAAGACGGCCTTTGACAACCCACAACCGGACGTCAAGCTCGACAGCATCAGCTACGTCTCCACAGAAACCATGACTTGTCCGTTCACGGTGGGACTGACGGTGGAATAGTAAGGTGTTCATGACCACTAAAGGAGCGCCGGAGAAGCAGGTGTTGGCGTCGTGGTTGTGCCAGCACACGACAGTGCGGCGGCGTTGGGCGAGCGAGCGGCTAGAGATGGGGGACGAATCGCGGGTGGCGCAAGCCATCGGGCGGGCCAACAGCGGGGTGGACGTCGGACTGGAGCGGCTCAAGGAGCGGTTGCAACAAGCATACGGAGAGGCTGCGTTGACAGAGATATGGGCAAGAATCAGAATTCCGACCCCTTTACCTTTACGGTCGTTCAGACTCGCCGGAATCTCCGGCCCATTGCGTTTTCCACGTTCATTGCGCAATCGCCGTCCCGCTCATGGAGGTTCCGGTGAGCCGCCAGTTCGGGTGCATCTCGACCGGCATCGTCGTGATGGCGCCGAACGTCATAAGATTGTTGCCATTCGCATCGCTCAAAGTAGCCGCCGTGGCTGTCACATAAACCACTGCGTTGACCCCAAAGTCATTAGTCCATCCGGTTTGGCCAATACTGGCGGTATTAGTTGCGCAACTGGCTACTTTGGCCGCCGCAACATTGGTCAGGGTTGAGGGAGTGGACAGCAAGGCTGCCCCCCCCCCAATGCGGGCGCAAGCGCCCACTTCATCGGAAACCATAACTCACCGTGGTTATTCGTAAGCCACGCGTTCGTGACCGTCTCATACGTGCGCATGTGAATTTGCCCGATTGAAGGCCACCATTGGTAACAACGAACGAAATTCACTTGCGGTTCAATATTCTGAAGATCGAACATAAACCCATTGACCAGGTTGCCTGCCGCGCCGCTCGCAGGCCACCACGACCAGGTATTGTCAAGTGTCTGCCCGTCGGCGCCCCAATGACCGCAAACCACCTGCACGAGATTAGGCCAGCATGAGGCGTGATTCCAAATCTCGACCGCCCGAGATTCTTCGGATAGCGCAGGAACATTGCTCAGGAAACCGTGCGTTTCCAAGATGATGCTGTAATCGGGATAATCGGTGACTACGGAATCCGCCCAGTTCAGAATTGCGTCGGATGGGTGCCATTCCAGAGCCAGAACAGCCACCTTAACACCATTGAGCACATAGGTGTAGAGATAATTGCCGCTGGAATTTGTCGTCCCACCCGACGCGGTGGCATTCATGCCAGCGGTGAAGTGCGGGTCCGCGTTTCGCCATGCCGCACCAATTTCATAATTGGTGCCAGACCAGCCATTAGCGATACCACCTTCCACATATAAATCGTGATTTCCTGGAATGACCACGACAGAAATACCGACGTTGCGAAGCAGCTGGTATTGGTTCGTCAACAAGGGATAATAACCAACGTAGACATTGGGATCATCAACCAAATCTCCCGGGACCAGCAGTACCTGCACATTTTGTGTGGCTTGCTGGCTCAATATCCATTGCACAGTATTGGTGAACATCGGCCAGTACTGGGGTCCTCATCAACCGCCTGCTCGTCTGGCAACTGCATGATTGTGAACGAATCCGAGCGGTAGGAATTTGCGATATTCGTGACGGTGGCGGCATAGCCGTTTGTCGCGGCCGAGG
Source organism: uncultured bacterium (assembly GCA_963749495.1). Taxonomy (GTDB): domain Bacteria; phylum Verrucomicrobiota; class Verrucomicrobiia; order Limisphaerales; family UBA8199; genus CAVQND01. The sequence continues at coordinate 314,282 of CAVVMW010000001.1, read as the reverse complement.
CTGCATTGGCTGCGTCCAGACGCCACTGATTGCTGATACCGCTGACCACGTTGCTGGCCAGGGCCGCATAGCCGCCGTTCAGGTTGGTGGCCATCTGCCACGTTGCCGCATCAAATTGGCTGCCGGTGAGGCCGCTCAAGTGCGCCAGCGGGACTGTTCCGCTCAATTGGGCGGCAGGCAGAACCCCCAACAGGTTGCTGGCCGTGTTGGCCATGATGGCGTAGGGCGCAGGCAAAATGGGCTGGCGCGGCGCCAGCGCGGTTATGCCGCTACCCGTCTGGGAATCGTAAAGGAGTCAGTCAATGAGAATGTACTATTCTCATCGAGGGGCTAATATGACAATCTCATTGGCCGACCCCTTTCCGCCCCAGCCAGGTTGGGCCTGGGGTGGTTTTCGGGCGGTCTAAGCGGACTAAAGTCCGCGCTCCGGTGGTACTGTGAGGCTGCGCCCCGCCGAGGCGCCTCGCGCCACGCGATAGACCAGGAAGAGTTCGCCGCCGGCGCGCCGGGCCGACTTGAGCCGAAGCTGCGCGGCCCTGGCCAAGGCGCCCATGCCGAGGCCGTCCGCGATCGTGGGCGCGTGCTTTCCCCCGAAGACCTTCGGGCAGATGGTAAGGTGCAGTTCGTCCACCAGCCCGGCCCGGAACAGCGCATCGTTCAACTCCCCCCCGCCCTCGCAGAGCAGCCGCCTGACCCCCCAGACCCGGCGCAGCCAACGCAGGGCGGCGCCAAAATCCACTTCCCGCCTCCCGCACACCTTCACCACGCCGCCCAGCCGCCGCAATCGCTCCAGCCGCCCCTTGGGCGCCACCCCGCTGGCAAGGACGATCAGCGGCGAGAATTTCGCGCCGAAGACAGCGGCGCGGGGATTGAGCGTGCCCGAGCCGCTCACCACCACGCGCAGGTTGTATTCGGCCCGCCCGCCCCGCAAACGCCGCCGCCGCCAGGCGCTCCCGCCCGGCCCGAGCGTCACCGGGTTCAAATCCACTGTCCGCGCCCCGGCCATCACCGCGTCGGCCCGCGTCCGCAGCTCCATCAGGTGCTGCCGGTCGCGCCGGCTGCTGAACGAGCAGACCTTCCGGTTCGCCGTCGCTATCTTGCCGTCGGCCGTCATCGCCATGTTGACGAATACGAACGGCCGCGCGCCCGCGTCACAGGATGAGCATCGCATCGCCATAGCTGAAAAAACGGTATCGCTCGCGCACCGCCGCCGCGTAGGCCGAGAGAATGAGTTGGCGCCCGCGCGTTTCATTGGGCGCGGCAAAGGCGCTCACTAGCATCAGCAGCGTCGAACGCGGCAAGTGAAAATTCGTCAAGAGCGCGTCCACCGCCCGGAAATTCCAGGGCGGGTAGATGAAGAGCCCGGTCCGGCCGGCGCTGGCCTCGACCCGGCCATTGTGTTGCGCGGCCACACTTTCGAGGGCGCGGACCGTGGTGGTCCCGGCGGCGAGCACGCGGCGTCCGGCGCGTTTGGCCTCTGCAATCGCGCGGGCGGTCTCGGCGCCAACCTCGTAGCGCTCCTGGTGCATCCGGTGGCCCGCCAACGTCTCCGACTTGACCGGCGCAAACGTCCCGAGGCCCACGTGAAGCGTCACAAAACAAACTCGCACACCCTTGGAGCGCAAGGCCCCGAGGAGCGCCTCGGTGAAGTGCAGCCCCGCCGTGGGAGCGGCCACCGAGCCCGGCAGGCGCGCGAAGACCGTCTGGTAACGCTCCCGGTCCTCTTGAGTCGGACCCGCTGCCGGGCGATTGATGTAGGGGGGCAGCGGGACCTCGCCCCACACATACAGCGCCTGGGCGATGTCAGGCACGCCCGAAAAACAGAGGCGCCGATGGCCCTCGTCGTTCGTCTCCGCCACCCGTGCCCGCGCCTCGCCCGGCCGCCCCGGCGCACCCCGCAGCTCAATCTCCGTCCCCGCCCTGGCCCGCCTGCCGGGCCGCAGCATCACCCACCAATCGTTGGTGGCGTTCTCCTCCAGCAACAGGATCTCGAAGCGCCCGCCCGTCTGCCGATTGACCCCGTGGAGCCTCGCCGGAATGACCCGCGAATCGTTCAGCACCAGCACGTTGCCGCCCTGCAGGTAGTCCGCCAAGTCCCGAAACTGCCGGTGCTCGACCTCGCCGCTACGCCGCCGCAGCACCAGCAACCGCGATTGATCGCGCTCCCGCGCAGGCTCCTGCGCGATCAACTCCCCCGGCAATTCAAAATCAAAGTCCGCAGTGCGCATGTTCTCCTGTACGGCGTCTCAATACAATAATCCAACCCCTCTGCGCCACGAAGGGTTTTCTGCGCCCCAGGGCCGAAGGCCTGCAAGGCGCGCCGGACGTAGCGCGCGCGTCGCGGAGCGACGCAGTGAAGGTAGCCGTGGACCTCGGTCCACGGTGCGGCGCGTGCGAATGGTCACGCGTCGCGTAGCGACGCCTGACAGCCCCGCAGTTTTCAGGCGCCGCTACGCGGCGCGGTCGAGCTTGGGCCATGGGTCCGTGGACTGGAAGTCCACGGCTACCATCGGGCACCGCTACGCGGTGAGCCAGGGGTAGCGTGCGCGTCGCGGAGTGACGCAGTGAAGGTAGCCGTGGACCTCGGTCCACGGTTCGGGGCGTGGGAACGGTCACGCGTTGCGTAGCGACGCCTGACAGCCCCGCAGTTTTCAGGCGCCGCTACGCGGCGCGGTCGAGCTTGGGCCATGGGTCCGTGGACTGGAAGTCCACGGCTACCATCGGGCACCGCTACGCGGTGAGCCAGGGGTAGCGTGCGCGTCGCGGAGTGACGCAGTGAAGGCAGCCGTGGACCTCGGTCCACGGTTCGGGGCGTGGGAACGGTCACGCGTCGCGTAGCGACGCCTGACAGCTCCGCTGTTTTCAGGCGCCGCTACGCGGCGCGGTCGAGCTTGGGCCATGGGTCCGTGGACTGGAAGTCCACGGCTACCATCGGGCACCGCTACGCGGTGAGCCAGGGGTAGCGTGCGCGTCGCGGAGCGACGCAGTGAAGGTAGCCGTGGACCTCGTTCCACGGTTCGGGGCGTGGGAACGGTCACGCGTTGCGTAGCGACGCCTGACAGCTCCGCAGTTTTCAGGCGTCGCTACGCGACGCGGTCGAGCTCGGGCCATGGGTCCGTGGACTGGAAGTCCACGGCTACCATCGGGCACCGCTACGCGGTGAGCCAGGGGTAGCGTGCGCGTCGCGGAGCGACGCAGTGAAGGTAGCCGTGGACCTCGGTCCACGGTGCGGCGCGTGGGCATGGTCACGCGTCGCGTAGCGACGCCTGACAGCTCCGCAGTTTTCAGGCGTCGCTACGCGACGCGGTTGAGCTTGGGCCATGGGTCCGTGGACTGGAAGTCCACGGCTACCATCGGGCACCGCTACGCGGTGAGCCAGGGGCAGCGTGCGCGTCGCGGAGCGACGCAGTGAAGGTAGCCGTGGACCTCGGTCCGCAGTGCGGCGCGTGGGCATGGTCACGCGTCGCGTAGCGACGCCTGACAGCTCCGCAGTTTTCAGGCGTCGCTACGCGACGCGGTTGAGCTCGGGCCATGGGTCCGTGGACTGGAAGTCCACGGCTACCATCGGGCACCGCTATCGAGCAGGCGGTCCAGAACGGCCGACGTGTTGGCGGTGGCGTCGTTGTTGAATTTGCTCCACGGTTTGGGCGTTTAGAAGGGCTCCGGGGGCAAAATCGGGATGCGCGACGCAGCGTGATGGAGGCCGTTCTGCAACGCTCCGAGACTCTGACGCTCCGGGTCATGCCTGGCGGGGCTATAACGTTAACCGTGGGAGAAGGCAGGGCACTGAGCCAGGGCAAGGCGGGCCTTGTGAATAACTTTCGAGTAACTCGAGCGGAAAAGAGTTGACATCCGTGGGAGAAAGTGGCAAAAAGTGGGTCGCAGTGGGGCGAAAATGCATGACGGTCCCCGACGGGTCCCGCTGCGAGTAAGTAATGGAATCTGTAACGGCAATCGAGTCGACGACCTATTACACCTCGTCCTACCGGCACGGTGTCGATGAGAAGAGGCGCATCCAGATTCCTGCAAGGTGGAGGCCCAAGAAAGCCGGAACGGAGTTCACAATCACCCTTTGGCCCATCTCCACAGGCGGGGCTTATTTGCGTGTGTTGCCGCCCAGCCAGATGGCCAAGTTGATGCGGGACATCGAGCAGATGCCCAACGGGGACGAAAAGTCCACGCTCAAGCGCATCATCGGCGGTGGTTCGGATGGGGCGACGCTGGACAAGTCGGGCCGGATGTGTCTGCCGGAGGAGATGATGGAGAAAGCCGGCATCACCAATGAAGCGGTTTTGGTCGGAGTGCTGGATCGGTTCGAGGTCTGGAACCCCGAGCGATTGGAAAAGATGAAGATGGCCGACGCCATCATGGCGCCTGCCGCCCTTAGACTGGTTGGATGATTATGAAGCTGGTCAGACTGCTTGCCGCTGGAAGGAGCGTGATTGGCTTGAAGGGCCAGGAGAGCCCTTATCGGTTCATGGACCAACGCGTGTTGCCCAGGTTCGGCGCCGAGAAGCACTGGCACAGCGCGGCGGTGAGGCGTGTGCCGGCGCCCGGCAGAGATGGCGGGCCATCGGGGCGAGCGCCGGCGGCCGGGACGGGGCAGGCCCTTTCGGAAACAGCAGGGACGGGGTCGTCGGCTGCGGCATCGGCGCCGGATGCCCGGCAGACCGGTTTGGGTCGCGCGCGGCGCTGGCTGACAGGCCGACTGGGCAGGCTGTGGGTCCGGGCAGGGTCCGAGCCGGGGCAATCGGCCCTCCCGCGCTTCGACCGCCTGCCGGTCCAGGGAGAACTCACCTTGGATCGGGTGAAGGTCGTGCGCAACGATTTGAGCGATGCGGAATCGCAGTGTGAGCAACGCAGCAGGCCGCAGCCGGCAAAGGCAAGCCCTTCATTGCCGGGCTTGGAAGAGAGCCTGTCGTGCGACCTGGAAGCGGCCCGGACCGGGGAGCCAGCAGGGCTGCTGGGCCCCCATCGGACTTGACCGGGACGGAGGGGATGCGGGGTGCCGGATGCCGAATGACGAATGCCGGATGACGAATGACGAAATGCGGAGAGCGGAATGCGAAGTGCGGGGTGCCGGATTTCGTTCACAAGCCGGTGTTGGTGACGGAAGTGTTGGCCGCCCTGCAGCCGCGGGCCGGGGGCCGGTATGTGGACGGGACCCTCGGCGGGGGCGGGCATGCGGCAGCGGTTTTGGCGGCCAGTTCGCCGAACGGATGGTTGCACGGGTGCGATCGGGATGCGGCGGCGGTTGCGGCGGCCGGGTGGCGATTGGCCCCGTTTGAAGGCCGGTTCGAGTTGCGGCAGGCCAACTTTGCGGACTTGGGCGCCTGGGTCGAGGCGGACAGTTGCGATGGGGTTTTGCTGGACCTGGGCGCCAGTTCGCCGCAGTTGGACCGGCCGGAACGTGGATTCAGTTTCCTGCAGGACGGCCCGCTGGATATGCGGATGGACACGCGGCAGGGCCCGACGGCAGCCGAGTTGGTGAACTCCGCGGATGCGGAGGAACTGGCCAGGCTCTTTTGGGAACTGGGCGGGGAGCGGCAGGCGCGGCGCATTGCGCGGGCGATTGTTGGGCGCCGCCAGGATGGCCCCCTGCGGACCACCGGCGCATTGGCGGCGTTGATCCAAGAAGCCGCCCCGCGCCGGGGGAGCAAGACGCACCCGGCCACGCGCGTGTTCCAGGCCCTGCGCATCGCCGTCAACGATGAACTGGGTTGCCTGGAACGGGGCCTGGAAGCGGCGTTCGGCGTTTTGAAGCCTGGCGGGCGGCTGGCGGTCATCACGTTTCATTCGCTGGAAGACCGCATGGTCAAGGGATTTGGGCGGGCCAAGTCGAGGGACTATGCGGTCGCGGGCCCGGTGGACGTGCCGGAGTTACGGCGGCCGCGGGCGCCGCAGCTCGACGTGCTCACGCGCAAGGCACTGAGGCCCGGCGCGGCGGAACTGGCGGACAACCCGCGCAGCCGCAGCGCCCAACTGCGGGTGATGCAGAAGATGTGAGCTTGGATTGAGCAGTGTAACTGGACTGAAACGTGAAGCGTGAACTGTGAATTGTGAAACGTGAACCGTGAAACGTGAAACGTGAAACGTGAAACGTGAAACGTGAACCCTGAAACGTGAAACGTGAACCCTAAACCCTAAACCCTGAACCCTGAACCCTGAACCCTGAACCGTTGAGCTTGGATTTGGCGGTTTAACTGGACTGCAACGCAGCGAAGTCAGATGGCACGGAATCGCAAAAATGGCAGGTCGGCAATTCGCCTGGGCTCGGCCCTGGGCAAGGCGCTCGTGCTTTGCCTGTTGGTGGGCGGCTCGGGGGTGGGATACGTCTGGCAGAAGGAACAGATCGACCGGCTGAGCCGGCAGATCGATGAGCGGGGAGTGCGGCTGGCGCGGATTCTCGATGAGAATGAAAACCGCAAGCGGCTGCTGGCCGGCCTGTGCACGGTTGACTACCTGGAGGCGCGAATCAAGGAGCTGAACCTGGGCCTGTCGCAGCCGCAGCCCGCCCAGCTCTGGCACCTGCCCGAACCGCCGCGCCAGTGGCCCCCAGCCTGGCGCGAACCGCAGCTCTCCGCGCACAACAATAACAGCTTTGGCAATGATACTAACTCGAACAACAACAGCAACCCTCGTCCGGCCCAGGCCCCGCGCGCCCAGGAGTTGACGAGCCGTTGACCGGCTTTTTGCCGCCGCCCGTGACGCCATCGGATGAGGAACCGATCGCCGCGGGCGGCTGGCAAGCCGGCCGCTGACCGTGCAACACGTGTTGCCCACAACACAAATGCTTTTGCGGCCGCCCGTGACGCCGTCGGATGAGGAACCGATCGCCGCGGGCGGCCGGCAGATTTGCCATGAGTAAACGGCTGCAATTGCGGAGGCTGGTCGCGCTGGGCGTGCTGCTGACGCTGGCCTTCGGCGGACTGGGCTATCGCCTTGTGGACCTCCAGGTCTTGCGCCACGACGAGTTCAGCGACAAGGCCCAGCGCAACACGCTGCGGCGGTTCCTGCTGGAGCCGCGGCGCGGCGACATCCTGGACGCCCGGGGCAATGTCCTGGTCACAAGCGAACTGGTCAAGACCGTGTGCGCCTACCCGCCGCTCATCAGCCCGCACCAGGCGGAAGTCGCCCGCCTCCTGGCACCCTTGCTCGAGGAAAACGAGGCCAGTCTTTGCCAGCGCCTGCTCCCCCGCACCCACATCAACGACCAGGGCAAGGTCGTCACCAACCAGTGCGTCCAACTCAAACGCAAGGTCAAGGCCGAGACGTGGGAGCGGATCCGCAATGCGATGAGCACGCTGAGTTTTGGGGGCAACGGGACCAACCTGACAGGCTCCGAAAAAATCTTCCTGCGAAATCTGCGCACCCAGGCCATTGCCGCCGAGGACGATTCGCTGCGAGTCTATCCGTATCAGACGCTGGCCGCCCACGTCCTGGGCTATGCCACCTCCGAACCCCGGGACGTGGAGGAAACCTCCGTCAATGAGATCGTCGGCCAGGATGGCGTGGAACGGTTCTTCGACGCGGCGCTGGCGGGCGTGCGGGGCTGGCGGTTGACCGAGATCGATCCCGCCCGCCGGGAGTTGGTGCAATGGCGCGAACAGAACATCGAGCCTGAAGACGGCCGGAATGTGGTCCTGACGATTGACTCGGTCATCCAGCAAATCCTGGAGACGGCCCTGGCCGAAGGGATGGAAAAGCACGCGCCGATCAGCGTTACGGGCATTGTGGTTCGTCCGCGCACGGGCGAGATTCTGGCCATGGCGACGCTGCCGACCTACAATCCGAACAACCCCGGGGCCGTCCCGGCCGACGCCCGGCGCAACCGCGTCATTGCCGACATCCTGGAGCCGGGGTCCATCTTCAAGTTCGTCGTGGTTTCCGGGGCGCTCAACGACGGCATCGTGCGGCTGACCGATGTCTTCGATTGCAAGCACGGGGCCTTCCTTTACGCCGGCCGCACCTTGCACGACCACGATTTTTTTGACGACCTCACCGTGGAGCAGATCATCACCAAGTCCTCGAATATCGGGGCGGCGCAGATCGGCATCAAGATGGGCGAGGCCCGCCTGTATGATTACATCCAGCGATTTGGTTTTGGCGCCCCGACCCGCGTGCCGTTGCCGGGCGAGGTCAGCGCGCGCAAGAACGTGCACCCGGTCAAGGAGTGGAGCAAGGTCTCGATTGCGCAGATACCGATGGGCCAGGGCATCTCGATGACCCGCCTCCAGATGACGATGGCCCTGTGCGCCATCGCCAATGAGGGCCTGCTCATGCGCCCGATGCTGGTGGACCGCCTCGAAGACCACCACCACAACGTCGTCTTCAAATACACCCCCCAGCCAGTCCGCCAGGTCATCACCCCCGCCGCCGTAAAGCAGATGATCACCGCCCTCAAGACCGTTGTCTCCCCCGAAGGCACCGCCCCCAAGGCCGCCCTCGAGCACTACACCGTCGCCGGCAAGACCGGCACGGCCCAAAAGGTTGACCACGGCCTCTATTCTCACGTAAAGCACTTTTCGTCGTTCGCGGGCTTTTTCCCGGCAGACAATCCCCAGTTGTGCATCTCGATCACCCTGGATGAACCCAAACACGGCTACTATGCGGGCCAAGTTGCCGCTCCGATCTTCAAACAGGTTGCCGAGCGGGTCGCCAATTACCTGGGCATCCCCCCCGACCGCGCCGAGGAGCCCGCCTTAACCGACTCGGCCGCCGTGAAAACGGCCGACGCCCTGGGCAAGACACAGTGACGATCTTTAATATGTCAAACTCCCTCCAAAATGTCAGGTGCGCAACGGGTTGCCGCCCCGGGCCTGGGCTCTGTCCCGAAGGGACACTCGAGAATAGCCCAACGTTTCAACGCTGGGTCAGGGCGATATTCCGGGGTGTGGCGTCCTCATCGGCCGGACTCGAGAATAGCCCAACGTTTCAGCGTCGGGTCAGGCCCTCGAGTGGAACAAGTCCCCAAGGGACGGCCGAAATCACACGCTCTTTCAGATGTCCCTCCGGGACAGAACCCGGCCGCATCGGTTCTGCCTGCGAGGAAACCTAGCAGCGCCCGCCATGGAACCCCGCCCATTACATTGGATAGCGGCCGGCTGCGGCGGCCAACTGCTCAGCGGCTCGCCTGACACCCTGGTTCGACGCGTCTGCTCCGACTCCCGCCAGGTCCAGCGCGGCGATTTGTTTTTCGCATTGCCCGGCGAGCGGTTCGATGGGCACGCATTTCTGGCCGAGGCCGCCGGCAAAGGGGCGGCCGCAGCGGTCGTGGCGCGCGGCCGGGCCCCGGCCAGCCTGGCCCACTGCGCGCTCCTCGAGGTGCAGGACACGCGCCGCGCCCTGGGCCGCCTGGCGGGCGCCTATCGCCGGGATTTCTCACTGCCCGTCGTGGCCGTGGCCGGCTCGAACGGGAAAACGACCACCAAAGAGTTGCTCGCCTCGGTGCTGTGTCAGAAATGGGCGACGCTCTCCAGCGAAAGCAGCTTCAACAACGACCTGGGCGTGCCGCTGACGTTGTTGCGGTTGGAGGCGACCCACCGGGCCGCAGTGCTGGAGGCGGGCACCAACCACCCCGGGGAACTCGCGCCCCTGGTGAGCTTGATCGCTCCGCGCCTGGGCGTCCTCACCTCGATTGGGCGCGAGCACCTGGAATTCTTCGGCGACCTCCAGGGCGTGGCCCTCGAGGAAGGCTGGCTGGCGGAGTTGCTCCCGGCCGAGGGCCTGCTCTTCGCCAGCGGCGACTCCGAATGGACCGCGCCTATAGCCCGTCGCGGGCGCGCCACCCTGGTCCGCGCGGGCCTCGGGCAGAGCAATGATTGGCGCGCGCGCGCGGTGCGGCCGGACCAGCTCGGGGCCACGTTCCGGGTCGAGGGTCCGCGGGCCGAGCTGGCGGGGGAATATCGCCTGAATCTGCTGGGCCGGCACCAGGTGGTCAATGCCCTGCTGGCCATCGCCGTGGGCAGCGAACTGGGCCTGGGGCGGGCGGAAATTGAGCGCGGCCTGGCCCGGTGCAGGCCCGCCCGGATGCGGCTCCAGCCCTGGGACCTCAACGGGGTCTATGTCCTGGACGACACCTACAACGCCAACGCCGATTCCATGGTGGCCGCCTTGCAGACGCTGGTCGAGCTGCCCTGCAAGGGACGGCGCGTGGCCGTGCTGGGCGACATGGCCGAGTTGGGCGCGCACAGCGAGGCCGCACACGAGGAGGTGGGGCGCCGCGCCGCCGAATTGGGCGTGGGCCAGATCTTCGCAGTCGGCAAGATGGCCGCCTTGACGGCGCGCGGCGCCCGCGACGCCGGGCTGAACCGGGTGCTGGAGTTCGCCGACGTGGAAGGGGCGGCCAACGCGCTGAAAAGCTTCTTGAAGACAGGTGATGTGTTGTTGCTGAAGGCCTCGCGCGCCGCGCGGCTGGAACGGATAGGGGAGTTGCTGCGCGGCGGCGAGACCGTCCGGAGGAACTGATGGGCTGCTGCCTGGCACAACGTGAAACGTGAAACGTGAAACCGTCCGGATGATCTGATGTTCTTCTACCTGGCACACACCACCTGGGCAGAGCACTTCGGGCCCATGCGCTTGTTCCGCTATATCACCTTCCGCACCGCCGGGGCGGTGGTGACCGCCCTGGTCTTGAGCTGGCTGCTGGCGCCCAAGGTCATCGCCTGGCTCAGGCAAATGAGATTCGGGCAGGAGTACGCGGACGTCGCGGCCGCCTCGGGCGGCATGGCCGAGCGGGGTGAGCGCAAGAAGGGCACGCCCACCATGGGCGGCATCTTGATCGTCCTGGCCCTGAACCTGACAACGCTGCTGTGGGCGCAATTGAACCCGCTGGTGTTGCTGGCCCTCTTCTCGGTCGTGGTGCTCTGCGGGCTGGGGTTTTATGACGACTACGCCAAGATCGCGCAGCAGACCGGCGGCGGGGCCACGGTCCAGGTCAAGCTCTGGATTCAATCGGCCCTGGCGCTGTTCATCGCCCTTTACTTGTGGCGCCAGCCTGCCACGCGGCGGCTCATCACCGACATCATGGTGCCCTTTGACAAACGGCCTGTCGCCACGGGCGCGGCCGTGGCAGGCATAGTCCTGACCATGCTGGCGATCGTCGGCAGCTCCAACGCGGTGAACCTGACCGACGGCATGGACGGCCTGGCCATCGGCTGCACCCTCATCGTCTCATTTGTCTTCGTCGTGCTGACTTATGTGGCCGACAATTACAGGGCGGCAACTTATCTGGCCATCCCGTACGTGCCGGGGGCGGGCGAGCTGACCGTGTTTTGCGGCGCGATGATCGGCGCCGGTCTGGGGTTCCTTTGGTACAATTGCCACCCGGCCCAGGTGTTCATGGGGGACACCGGTTCGCTGGCCCTGGGCGGGGCCTTGGGCATCATCGCCGTGCTCATCCATCAGCCCTTCTTGATTGTCATCGCCGGCGGGGTCTTTGTGATGGAGGCCCTTTCCGTCTTACTCCAAACCGGCTGGTTCCGTTACACCCGGATGCGCTATGGCACCGGGCGGCGCCTGTTCCTGATGGCCCCGATACACCATCACTTTGAAAAGAAGGGCTGGACCGAATCGCAAGTGGTCACGCGCTTCTACATCCTTGGCATCCTGTGCGCCGTCGTGGCGCTCAGCACGTTGAAGATCCGCTAGCCCGCGCGGCGCGGGGGCAGTCAGTCTCGGTTGACAGTTGTCAGTTTGTGAGAACGCAGAAACTCGAAAACGACATGGTGAGCCTCCTGGCGCAGCGCGCCCGCATCACTTGGCACCGCGTAGCGGTGCCTGACGGTAGCCGTGGATTTCCAATTTCCTGCTTGCCTCCGCGCCGCTTGGCTGATAAAAGCAGTGGCCGGGACGGCGAGAAATGCCGCCCCGAGCAATGGCGTTCTGACTTCACCGGTTTGTTCGGCTTTGACCAGGCTCCCGCATCCGGGCGAATGCTTTTGGCAGACGATGAAATCAACAGATTGTGGTTGCCATTGGGGCAACCCCAACATAAGCGATAGAGCGTTAACGACCTGTTCGACAACTGAACATGATTTTAGAAATCGACCTCAACCAACAAAACGGCGTGCCTGCCCCCTCTTACCATGAATGATCAAAGTCCGCTGATTCCACAGGGCTCCCTTCTGGAGCAAAAAAACAAGAAGCGTGTCCGCTTCAAGATCGCCGTCATCTTCGTCCTGGCCCTGCACGGCATCGGCCTCTTCGCTTTGCTGATGCAAGGGTGCGGCAATGACAAATCCACCTCCGGCTCCACCGCGTCCAACGCCCCTCCAAGCTCGACCTACGAATCGGCCCAGACCAACCCCGCGCCGCCTTTCGCCCCGCCCAGCAACGCGGCGCCCGAGAGCGCCGCCACGACCACCAGCGCCCAGCCCCCGACCGCCGCTTCCCCGGCCTCCAATCCGTACCTGCCGCCCTCGGTCCCCGAGACCAGCGCCGCCCCCGCCGCTCCCACGGCCACCGCCGGCGGCACCGAATACAAGATCGTCAGAGGCGACATGCTCTGGAAGATTGCCAAGAACCACCACGTCTCGCTCCAGGCCCTCCAGTCCCTCAATCCGGGAGTGGACTCGACCAAACTGAAGATCGGCCAGACCATTCACATCCCGGCCTCGGCCTCGGCCCCCGCCCCGTCCGGCGGCAGCGCGGCTGCGGGCGCTGGCACTGAGACTCCCGGCGGCCAGCAGACCTACACGGTCAAATCCAACGATTCCCTCTCCAAGATCGCCCGGCAATTCGGCGTGAAGGTCAAGGCCCTGCGCGCGGCCAATAATCTCAGGTCCGACCGGATCAAGGTCGGCGACAAACTCAAGATTCCGCCCAAGACCGCCTCATCGGCGTCGGGCGCCTCGACCCCTGCTGGAAACACCTCCAACGCCGTTCCGGGCGGCCCGTCCGGGCGGTAGCTGCCGCGCGTCCGAGCAGAGCAGCCGAGCGTCCTGCACGAAAGCTCCGATGCCCCAGCAAGCCACGGACCGATTTGAGAGGAGACGCAGACCTCGGGCCTGCGCCGCGATTCATGAAAGTGGCCGTTACCATCCTGATTTTTAGCGTGGCCGCCCTGCTGGTCCTGGGCGTGGTGATGCTCTATAGCTCGACGATGGCCCACGACGGCTTGCATTACCTGGCGCTGCAATCGGTCTGGTGCGGGCTGGGGCTCGCGGTGTGCGCACTGGCGTTGATGATCGATTATCGCTGGCTCAAGTACGTGTGGTGGCTGTTGCTGGCCGGCGCGATCATCTTGCTGGGATTGGTGCTGGCGCCGGGCATCGGCACGGTGCATGGCGGGGCGCGGCGCTGGTTCAACCGGTTCGGGCTGAGCTTTCAACCCTCGGAATTTGCGAAGCTAGCGCTGCTGATCGCCCTGGCGTGGTATGGGGAACGCTGCCGGCGCCAGATGGAAGGTCTGGTGCGCGGCATCCTGCTGCCGGGCCTGGCTATCGGGCTGGTGGCCGGTTTGGTCTTCCTGGAGCCCGACGTCGGCAACGCCCTGGTGCTCTGGGCCGTGAGCGGGGTGGTCCTGCTCATTGCTGGGATTCGGCTCCGGTATTTCGTGCCTCCGGTCCTGGTGGGCCTGCTGGCGGTGGGCCTGTTCATTCATCATAATCCGGTGCGGAATGGGCGGATTTATTCCTGGCTCCACGTCGAGGAGACGCGCAAGGCCAAGGGCATGCAGGCCTACGAGGCGATGGTCGCCCTGGGCAGCGGCGGGGTCACCGGGCGCGGCCTGGGAGACAGCCGCCAGAAGCTGGGATACCTGCCCGAACACAAGACCGATTTCATCTTCGCCATCATCGGCGAAGAACTGGGCCTGGTGGGAACGGGCCTGGTCCTGGCCGCTTTTGTGGCCTGCTTCATCTGCGGGCTCTACATCGCCTGGAATGCCTCCGACTCATTCGGGCTGCTGCTGGGTTCGGGCATTTCGTTCCTCATCGCCTTCCAAGCGGCGGTCAACATCGGCGTCGTCACCAGCGCCTTGCCCAACAAGGGCCTGCCTCTGCCATTCATCAGCCGTGGCGGCTCCAACCTCCTGGTCCTGCTGGCCGGCGTGGGCCTGCTCCTGAGCATCGCCCGCCATGGCCGCACCGACGAGGCCACCCAAGACATGCCCGACCAGGACGAGGAGTTCCACGACCCCAACCCCTTCCGCGCGCAGCCGGCGCAACCGAAATGGCAGAAGACTGAAAGGCAGAAAGATGGGGGCAGAAAGATGGATGAAGGCCGCGCGAGTGCGCCACCTTTGTCGCGGCCTTTGTCGAAACCTTTGTCGGATTGGCCATTTTTCGACAAAGGCGCCGACAAAGGCCGCGACGAAGGTCTGGAACCAGAGCTTTTGCCCGCCCTATGACCGGTTCCACAACGCCTCCTCTCCGCATCGCCATCGCCTGCGGTGGCACCGGAGGCCATCTCTTTCCCGGCCTGGCGGTCGCCGAGCGCCTTCGCCAGGGCGGCGCGGCCGTCACGTTGCTCATCTCTCCCAAAGAGGTGGACCAGCAGGCTGTGAAATCCGCTTCGGGCCTCGAGTTGGTGACCCTGCCGGGTGTGGCCCTGACACGCGGCAGGATGCTCTCCTTTCTCCGCGGCTTTGTGCGGTCCTATCGCGCGGCGACGGCCGCCTTCAGGGCACATCCTCCTCAAGCGGCGCTGGCCATGGGCGGGTTCACCAGCGCGCCGCCCCTCCTGGCGGCCCGGCGGCTGGGAGCGCGGACATTCCTGCACGAGTCGAACTCGGTCCCGGGCCGGGCCAATCGCTGGCTCTCCTGGCTCGTCGAGCGCGCCTTCATCGGTTTCCCCGGCGCTGGGGCGCGCCTGCACACCCGCAATGTGACTGTGACGGGCACGCCCGTGCGTTCCCAGTTCCAGCCGCGCCAGGCCGCCGCCTGCCGCGCCGCCCTGGGCCTGGACCCGGCGCCCCCCCTCCTGCTGGTCATGGGCGGCAGCCAGGGCGCCCGGGCGATCAATTCGCTGGTCTGCCGGACGCTCCCGCTGCTGGCCCCGACCCGCCGGCATTGGCAGTGGTTCCATCTGACGGGTCCGGACGAAGCCCCGGCCGTCAGGCTGGCCTATGCCACGGCCGGTCTCTGCGCCCAGGTCCACCCGTTTTTTGCCGCGATGGACCTGGCCCTGGGCGCCGCCACGGCCGCCGTGAGCCGGGCCGGGGCCTCGTCCCTGGCCGAACTGGCGGCGATGCGCCTGCCCAGCGTGCTCATCCCCTACCCTACCGCTGCCGACAACCACCAATTCCATAATGCCCGCGCGCTCGAAGCCACCGGCGCCGCCCGCCTCCTGGAAGAGACGGCGGCCTCGCCCGAGGGCCTGGCCCGCCTGTTGCAGGAGTTGGTGGAAGAACCGGGCGCGCGGCAGACAGCGCAGCAGGCCCTGGCCCAGTGGCACGCCCCGCGCGCCGCCGCACAAATCGCCGAGGCCATCCTCCAGACCGTTGCCGCTCGGTCCTCTGCCCAAACCAATCCGGCCGCCTTGACTTTGCCTGTCTCATGACCCAGCCCAACCCTACCCCCAGCGCCGCCCTCGGCCCCGAACGGCTCGCCGCCGAGTTGGCACAGCAGGTCTCGGCAGGGACCCTGGTTCGGAGCCTCGAACTGCTGGCCAGGCGAACGACTCTCCGCGTGGGCGGCCCGGCCGACCTCTACGTGGAGCCGGCTGCGGAAGCGGACCTGGCGAGAGTGCTGGAGTTTTGCGCAGCGCGGGCACTGCCGTGGTTCGTGCTGGGGCGCGGATCGAACCTCCTGGTCCGCGACGGCGGTTTCCGCGGCGTGGTGATCTGCCTGGCGCAGCCGGGCTTTTGCCGGATCGAAGTGAGCGGGAGGCTTCTGCATTGCGGAGCGGGCGCCCGTTTGAAGGAGGTGGCCGCCAAGGCCTGGCGCCACGGCCTGACGGGGTTTGAATTCCTCGAAGGCATTCCAGGGAGCGTGGGCGGTGGCCTCCGCATGAACGCCGGCGCCATGGGCGGCTCGACTTTCGATCTGGTCCAGTCGGTTCGCGTCATGGACGCGTCCGGCCAGGTGCGCGAGTTGCCTGGCGCGGGACTGAAGGCCGGCTATCGCGACTGCCCCGCTTTGAAGGCGCAGATTGCAGTGGGCGCCGTGCTGCACGGCGGGTCCGATCTGCCGGAGCGCATCCAGCGCCGGATGGACGAATTCAGCCGCAGACGCAAGAGCACCCAGCCGGCCGCCTCCAGCGCCGGCTGCGCCTTCAAGAACCCCGCCGCCATCCCGGCCGGCCGGCTCATCGATGAGCTGGGGCTCAAGGGCACGCGCATTGGCGGGGCCTCCGTCTCGCTCGAACACGGCAATTTCATTGTCAATGACGGCAGCGCCACCGCGCAGGACATCCTCCAACTGATCGCCCTCATCCGGGAGCGCGCCCGGACCGAGCGCGGGATCGAGTTGGAGAGCGAAGTGGAGATCCTCGGCGAGTCAGCACCATGAAACGTGAAAGGTGAAACGTGAAGATTGGCTATTGGCTATTAGCTATTGGCCATTCAGGAATGTGAAACGTGAACCGTGAACCCTGAACGGTGAACCCTGAACCCTGAACGCGGCAGAGCAAAGTGGAGATCATTGGCGAATGAGAGAGCAAAATGGAACAGATTAGCAGCAGTCGAGTATTGGCCATCACCGTGATGCTGGGGGGGCCGAGCGCGGAGCGTGAAGTTTCGTTGCGCTCCGGCGCGGCCGTGGCCAAGGCCCTGCGCTCGCTGGGCCACCGTGTCCACGAGTTGGACCCCAGGGAGCCGGCCTGGGCCTTGCCCGAGGGCACGCAAGTTGTGTTTCTGGTCCTTCATGGGACTTATGGCGAGGACGGCACCGTGCAGCGGCGCCTCGAAGAATTGGGCGTCCCCTACACGGGCTGCGGCCCGGAGGCCAGCCGGGTGGCCTTTGACAAGTTCCTCAGCAAACAGCGTTTCGCGGAGGCCGGGATCCCCACAGCCCGTTTCACGGTGGTGGATTCCTCGACTGCCTCCTGGCCGCGGGGCTGGAACCCGCCACTGGTGCTCAAGCCCCTCAGGCAGGGGTCGAGCGTGGGCCTTCAGTTCGTCGAGCGAGTCGTGGATTGGAACCACGCGCTGGCCGAGGCGTTGCGCTACGATTCGCAGGCCCTGGTGGAGGAAAAGATAGCCGGCCGCGAGAGCACCGTCGGCATCCTGGGCGGCCAACCGCTGCCGGTGGTCGAGGTCCGTCCACGGACCGGTTCCTACGATTACCAGAACAAATATACGCCCGGCAACACCGAGTATCTCTGCCCCGCCCCGTTCGACGAGGCCACCACGGCGCGCATCCAGGCGGCGGGCCTCGGGGCCTTTGTCGCCATCGGCGGGCGCGACTATGGCCGGGTGGACGTGATGGTGCGGCCCAGCGGCGAACCGGTCGTGCTGGAGGTCAACACCCTGCCGGGCATGACCGAGACGAGCCTGCTGCCCAAGGCGGCAGCCGCCGCGGGCATGAGTTACGCCGGCCTTTGCCAGAAGATGGTGGACCTGGCCCTGGCCAGGTCCGCGAGCGTCGAGGCGTGAACATGTGGTTCAAACACAAGCGCAGGAATAGACGGTTGGGACGCGAGCACGTGCTCGACGTGAAGCTGCGCTCCAGCCAGGTCCGCGCGGCGCGCAATCGCTTCGCTGCGCTGGGCCTGGGCGCGCTCTTCATGACCGTGCTCGTGGCTTACGGGCTCTGGTGGGGCGGGCAATGGGCGCTGGACCGGTTGGTTTACCGGAACAGGGCCTTTTCCATCCGGGAATTGGATCTGAGCACCGACGGCGTGATAGCCCTCGACCAACTCCGGCGCTGGAGCGGCGTCAGGCCGGGCGACAATCTCCTGGCCCTGGACCTGGCCGCGGTGAAACGGGACCTGGAATTGATCCCCTGCATCGACTCGGCCTCGGTGGAACGTATCCCGCCGCACACACTGCGCATCCGCGTCTTCGAGCGCGAACCGATCGCCCAGGCCACCGTCCCCCGTCCGAGCCCGCAGGGCGGCTTCGAGTTGGCGACCTACCTCATCGATACCAACGGCTGTGTCATGCTCCCGCTGGACCCGCGCCAGCGCGCCAACGGGGTCCCGCCGGTCGAGCCCCTGCCCGTCATTTGCCCGCTCGACCCCAACGACCTCCAGCCCGGCCGCCGCCTCAAGACGCCCCAGCTCAGCGCCGCCTTGGACTTGCTGCGCGGCTTCGATGGCTCCCCGATGGCCGGCTTCGTCGAGATCAAGCGCATCGACCTCTCCGCGGCCGATGCCCTCACGGTCACCACCGACCAGGGGGCCGAGATCACCTTTGGCCTGACCGGCCTGGAGCGCCAGCTCCGCCGCTGGCACCAGGTCTATGACCGCGGCCAAAGAGAAAACAAGAACCTCGCCTCCCTCGATTTGGCCGTCACCAATAATGTCCCGGCCCGCTGGCTCCAGACCAGCGCCGCCCCCATCAGCACCAACAAAGCCCCTAAACCCCTTCGCATCAGGAAAAAACATGTTTGAGCCCTCCTCCATCATCGTCGGCCTGGAAATCGGCACCTCGAAGGTCTGCGCCGTGGTGGGCGATTTGAGCGCGGATGGGGCCCTGAACATAGTGGGCCTGGGCCAGGCCCGCTCTCGCGGCGTGCGCAAAGGCGAGATTATCAACGCGAGCGCGGCCGAGGAGGACGTGCGCCACGCCATCGCCGAGGCCGAGCAGATGGCCGATGTCGAGATCCAGAGTGTCTTTCTCGCGGTCACCGGCGGCCACGTGCGCGGCTTCAACAATCGCGGCGTCCACCCCGTCGTCTCCGCAGATCGCGACATCACCGAGGAGGACGTGCATGACGTCATCAAGAACGCCAAGACCATCAACCTCCCGGCCCAGAACCACGTCATTCACGCCATCCGCCAGCATTTCCATGTGGACGACCAGGACGCGGTCTCCAATCCCGTGGGCATGCTCGGCTCGCGCATCGAGGTCGATGTCCACGTCATCCATGGCAGCCTCAACCGGCTCCAGAACGCCATCCGCGTCGTCAAGGGCCTCCAGCTCGAGGTCGATGACATCGTCTTCGGCGGGCTGGCCTCGGCGCTGGCGCTGCTCAACAACGAGCAAAAGGAACTCGGCTCGCTCGTCATCGATATCGGCGGGGGCACCACCGAATACGTCGTCTATGCCAAGGGCATCGTCAAACACACCGGCGTCCTGGCGGTGGGGGGCGACCATGTCTCGAACGACCTGGCCTACGGCCTGAAAATCTCCCTCTCCCGCGCCGAGCAGTTCAAGCTGGAGCACGGCTCCGCCCTGCTCGACGATTCGCTCAAAGGCCAGACGATCCCCATCCCCACCCACGAGCCCGGGCTCACCCCGCGCCAGGTGAACCTCGAGCACCTGCGCCGCATCATGTCGCTGCGGTTGGAGGAGATCTTCATGCTCGTCGGCCAGGACATCGAACAGGCGGGCGCCCTGGACTACCTGCGCGCGGGGGTCTTTCTGTGCGGAGGCGGGGCGCGCATCCCCCATATCGCCAAGCTCGCCGAGCAGGTCCTCCAGATGCCAGTCTGCCTGGGCAAAACCAATTCCATCAGCGGCCTCAAGTCCGCCCTCGACCAGCCCGAGTTCGCCACCGCCATCGGCCTGGCCAAGTTCGGCTCGTTCCAGCAGCGCAAACGCGCCGCCAAGGCCTCCCTGGCCCAAGGCCTCAAGGCAACACTCGGGCATTGGTTTGGCAAAGAATGAACCTATGACCACTCAAGCTCCAGCCATCCCCGCCACCGCCTCTCGCCGCAAGACCATCTCGATCAAGGTCATCGGCGTCGGCGGCGCCGGGTGCAACGTCCTCGACCAACTCATCCGCAGCGACCTGGACGGCGTCCGTTTCGCCGCCCTGAACACCGACGCGGCCTCGCTCGCCGCCTCCGCCGCGCCCGAGAAACTTCACCTGGAGACGCGCCTCTTGCGCGGACTGGGCTCCGGGGGCGACCCGGACCGCGCCCGCGCGGCCGCCCAGGAAAACATCGAGCGCCTCAAGTCGCTCTGCCAGGGCATGGACGTGGTCTTCTTCCTGGCCGGCCTGGGGGGCGGGGCGGGCACCGGCATCTGCCCGGTCCTGGCCCGGGCCGCCAAGCAGGCCGGGGCGCTGGCGCTGGGGTTTGTCCTGACCCCCTTCGACTGCGAGGGGGCGCGCCGGCAGCGGCTGGCGGCGCAAGGGCTTGCCGACCTGCGCCAGGCCGCCGATGGCCTGGTCTGCCTCCCCAACCAGAAGGTCTTCAAGCTCATCGACGAAAACACCAGCGCCCTGGAGACCTTCAAGATCACCAATGAATACCTGGCCGACGGGGTGCGCAGCTTCTGGCGGCTGCTGACCCACACCGGGCTGATCGACATCCACTTCGACGACCTGTGCGAACTGCTGCGCGACCGCCACGTCCAGAGCGCCTTCGCCGTGGCCGAGGCCATGGGCGCCACCCGCTCGCGCGAGGTTGCCGAGAAACTCCTCGCCCATCCCCTCCTCGACGCCGGCCAGTCGCTCGCCGAGGCCGACGCCGTCATGGTCAGCCTCATGGGCGGGCCCGACCTCACCATGGCCGAGGTCAACCGCGTCATGGAGCAGATCAACCGCCACTGCGAACACGCCCAGGTCGTCATGGGCGCTGCCGTCGATGAGGCCTTCCGCGAGCGCCTCGCTGTCACCGTCATCGCCGCCCGCAAGTGCGCTGAGGCCGACGGCGCATCCCCCGAAGACACTCTCCAAACCTCATTGCTCGGCAGCCCCTCCAACGCCCGGCCCAGCTCCAGGTTTGCCGCACAGGGCGCCACCTTGGGCACCGACCCCGTTGACGGACTGGTCGCCCGCCAGG
The DNA here is from genome assembly GCA_963749495.1 of uncultured bacterium. Taxonomy (GTDB): domain Bacteria; phylum Verrucomicrobiota; class Verrucomicrobiia; order Limisphaerales; family UBA8199; genus CAVQND01. Next base: position 293,447 of record CAVVMW010000001.1, on the reverse strand, counting down.
GCGCGCCCGGCTCCCGCCCCCGCAAGAAACCCGCCCGCATGTTCCAGACCCAACTGGCCCTCGAGACCGCCCACAAAGGCCGCTTCGACAAGAGCGAGCCCAACATCCACAAAGGCGAAGACCTCGACCTGCCCACCTACCTGCGCCGCGGCGTGCCACTGAATTGAGCCAGGCTTCACTGCGAAAGTATGTCGCGATAGGGCGGTGGAGACGCGCCCGCAGACCACGCGGACGACGCAGAAAGAGAGCACCCGCGTCGCGTAGCGACGCAGTGGAGGTAGCCGTGGACTTCCAGTCCACGGACACCCATGGCCCAAGTTGGACGCGTCGCGTAGCGACGCCTGAAAGCCGCGACGCTATCAGGCGTCGCTACGCGACGCGCGAGCATTCCGCGCCCGCAACCGTGGACCGAGGTCCACGGCTACCTTCACTGCGTCGCTCCGCGACGCATGCGCTGCGCCTGGTTCCATCCGGATTCCCGCGGATTCTGCGTGGTCTGCGGGCACAGCTTCGCCATGCTCCAGCGGGGCCGCATTGGGCATGAGGCAAAATGCCTGGACCTGCCACCCTGTCTGTTCGCAGGTTTGACCCACGATTTCCAAAAACCGTTCCCAGTCCTGATCATCTTCATGGACAGCCTCGCGGGGATCACCACTGCCTCAAGCGAGTTCTTCACGGTTTGAAGCCAAATCGAATTTACTCGCACAGCCCCCGTGGAAAATCATAGCTTTTCATCATGAACGACGTGCCCAGCTACCCAACGTTCTGGACGCCCCTCCTTAAGGCCATGAAGCAGCTTGGAGGCTCTGGGACCGTGGAGGAAATCAACAACAAAGTCGTCGAAATCATGGCGATCCCTGCGCCTGTGCTCGAAAAATTGCACGACCCGGGGAACAGCAACATGACCGAGGTTGAATACCGGTTAGCATGGGCGCGCACCTAGTTAAAGAATTACGGCATCCTGGACAATTCATCTCGCGGCGTCTGGGCACTCACAAAAGCCGCCGAAGGCGTGGAGGCCCTGGACATAAAAGAAGTGCGGAGAGTTGTCGGCGAGCGGACGCGGAACTCCCATAAAAAGCAGAGGGCAAAAACGGGCCCCAATCCCAAGGACGACGTGGAGGGCCCAGTGGAGGACTGGCGCAAACGCCTATTCGTCCTGCTCACCAAGGCTCTTGATCCTTCGGCTTTTGAGAGGCTGGTTCAGCGCGTTCTGAGGGAGGCCGGGTTCATCCAGGTCGAAGTGACAGGCCGGTCTGGTGATGGAGGCATTGATGGTAGAGGAATCGCTCGAATCCACGGCTTCATGAGCTTTCACGTCGTATTCCAGTGCAAGCGCTACCAAGGCGTTGTGTCACCCGCCGCCATTCGTGACTTTCGCGGCGCCATGGTTGGTCGCGCTGATAAGGGGCTCTTCATGACCACTGGCACCTTCCCAAAGGACGCCATCAAAGAGGCCACACGGGATGGGGCGCCGCCCATTGACCTTATCGATGGGGAGGCCCTGGCCGATAAACTTAAGGAATATGGCCTGGGCGTCAGCGTTAAAATGGTTGAAGAGGTCTCGGTCAAAGAGGACTGGTTCAAAACGATTTGACCCTGCTTGTTGCTTCTGTGCCATCAGGGAGCCTGACCCGGTAAATCGCTTCACAGGTTTTCCTCTTCTGCCGCTGGAGGAAGCGGTCTAAAATGGCCGTAGCAGCGAAAAGGGGTCGTCCAGACTATTTACACTCTTGCAAGAAAAGGCGTCGAAATGCCGCGTCGAAGGGCGTGTAAAAGACTTGGAGGGCCGCCCTCATGCCGGCGGTCAGGGCTGCCGCGCGCGTGGCCGCATCCCGGCGGCCATTTGCCGTTCGGACTCTTGGATAGCTGTTTGGAAATCCGGCGTGAAGGCCATCCGGTCCTCGGCAAAGTCATCCAGCCAATCGCGAACCTGCTTCAATTCCGCAGGCGAGAGCTTTTCCAGTTCAGCCTCGATTTGATCAACCTTGCTCATGCAATCAGAATGCTCCCTGGCCGGCCGGGTTTCAAGCGCGATTTGCAGGAAACCAACTCGAGGATCAGGGCCGTCGACAAAGTTGTAGCGCAGGTTTCCAAACCTGCCGTATCGCCGATTTCCAATCGGCAGGGCGTTGGCATGTCGAGCGCCCCCGGTTTGCGGACGGCCTGCGGGTTTGGAAACCCGCGATACAGCAGGTTTGGAAACCTGCGCTACGCTGGCGCCCCTGGCGCCCAGGCGCGCCGAGCGACTATGTCAATGGCCCCGACTCGAGAATTCGGGCGGCAAATGGACCGTCGGCGGCAGGAAGAGGGAGCGCCGGATTATCGTTCCATTTTGGAAAGACACCAGCCGGCCCTCACCGAAACCACTCGGGGGCGGGGCGGGAGAAGAACCAAAATAGATCCACTGGTCCAGGGTCCAGGCGAACGCCACCCGGCATTCGGGCCACGACCAATGCGTGCAGCGGTGCAGGAAGAACCGTCCCGCCAGGCTCTCGGTCAGGCCGCGTTGCACGAGCAGCGCCGACGAACCCAGCAGCAGCGGGCGGACCGTGCCCCCGCTCGCCAGTTCTTCGTCCCAGAGCAATAATACTCAATCAGTGAGTAAGTTCACTCAGTTGGAGACCACAAGACCCCCGGCCGCCGTGTGCCAAGGACCAGATTGGGCTTTACTTTCGAGGAGCGACACAGCCGGAATCGAGGACGGCGGGGCGCTTTCGATGAGACCCTTTTCAGGGTTTCCAGCATTTGGTGGCCTGACACCCAGGGTAGCGCGTTCCGCGCAACCCTGGGCTGAGTGATTGTATCCCTTCGGGATTAGAAGAGGCTACGCAGAGCGGAATCGCCTTGACCGGGATGGCGGTCTATGCGTAATTGCGAGCATCGGCGGAAGGAATCCAGCCAGCACCCGTTCTGGGCTCGCTTGGTTCCCCGTCGAGATGAACCGTGAATAACCGGACCACCAATGAAAACTGAAAGACGGCCATCGCCTCGGGCGAGGGTCCACGCTATCCTCGCCGGCATTGCCGCCGGCTCAATCCTCTGGAGCGCCTGCAGTAATTGCATTGCCCAGACACCACCGCCACCAAGCCTGCCAGCTGGGGTTGAGGACGTTGTCAAACTCACTCGGGATGGGCTGGGCGAAGACCTGATCGTGGCTCAGATCAAGAAGTCCGGCGCCTCTTACAACCTGAGTGCCGACCAGATAATATATCTGCACGCACAGGGTGTTTCTCAAGCCGTGATCCAGGCCCTGGTCCAGGGCAACGCCGGCGCCGCTCCGGCGGTGCTCGTCGCGCCGCCAGCCCCGGCGCCCGTTCCGGCAGCCCCGGGCTCGTATGCCCCGGCGCCCGCCGTGCCGGCTGCGCCCGCCGCCCCCGCCGCCGTTGAAGCCACGCCCCCCGCCGGGCAGCCGCAGGTCAATTTCGACTACTTCCACGCCCAACTGGCGCCTTTTGGAACGTGGATGGAGGTGCCGGGCTACGGCTGGTGCTGGCGCCCGGACCGCGCGCTGGCAGCCAACCCGGACTGGCGCCCTTATTACGACCTGGGCAGGTGGGTCTATACGGAGAACGGCTGGTTTTGGCAGTCCGACTATGGGTGGGGGGACATCCCGTTTCACTATGGCCGCTGGGTTATGGAGCCGGGCCGCGGGTGGTTGTGGGTGCCGGATTACACGTGGGGCCCGGCCTGGGTTTTCTGGCGGCACGGTGAGGCCGATGCGTGCATCGGTTGGGCGCCGCTGCCCTTCGGGGCGGTGTTTGTCGAAGGCGGCTGGGAGTGGCGGGGGCGTCGCGTCGGGGTTGATTTTGATTTCGGCCTGGGCGAGGGCGTTTTCGTGTTCGTGGGCTACGATCATTTCCATGACGGGTTCCTCCGGCTCAGAGGCCGGGAATACGCCTTCCATATTCGCGGCGAGCGCATCCACGAGTTTTACAGGCGGACGGTGCTCAGGAACGAGTTCCGACGGGATGAACATGGCAGATTCGTCAACGAGGGATTGGGCCGCGAGCGGGTCGAGCGCCTGACCGGGCGCAAGGTCGAGGTGGCCCATTTCCAGGAAAGAGCCCCGGTGGGCGACCGCGAGAAAGCGGCAGCGCAACGGTCCTCGGCAAGCAGCGCCGCAGCCGGGCAACGGACTGCGCAAGCTGCCAAGTCCGGCGCCTCTTCATCCGCCTCTTCATCCGCCTCCTCCAGCGTGAGCAAGGTTTACAGGCCGCCCGCGACAACAACAAAACCGGCGGCGCAGCAAGCGAAAACCTCCTCCAAAAGCAAGTAACCAAGCCGGGTGTCAACCGGCACCGATCCCATCTCAAAGCGATCAACCAGCCTGACAACCCCAGAGAAAGCGAGAACGACCATGAAGATTAACCACATAACCGTCACCACGAACCAGAGACACGTCCCTGCCGGCATCGCCTTGGTGTGTATTGGGCTGGTGCTGTCCAGCGGCTGCACCTCGCCCGACGGCAGACCCAACAATACGGCAACCGGCGCCTTGGCCGGCGGCTTGATCGGCGGCCTGGCAGGCGGGTTGGCGGGCGGCAGGCACGCCGGCCGGAACGCCTTCATTGGCGTCGCTGCCCGCGCGCTGGCCGGCGGTTTGATCGGCCACATGATTGATGAGGACCAGCGGCAGCGGCTGCAGGCGCAGTCCCCCCAAACCCTGGCCGTCATCCAGCACAACGATTACGTGATGCAGCAGCAGTCAGCCGCGCCGCCGCCCCCAGGCTACGCTGCGCCGCCGCCTTCCGCCGCCCCCCCGCAGCCCTACGCGCCGCAGCCGTCCGCCGTGCCGCAGCCGGCTGCCGCCCCGCAACCGGCGGCCTCGGCGCAGGCCCCAGCGCCGGCACAGAATTCTGCCCTCATCCCGCTCAGTCTGGATGACGTCAAGGCCCTTGCCTCGGCCGGCGTCAAACCGGACGTGATCATCAAAGAGATAGAAAACTCGAAAGCCGTCTATAGTCAGCAAGACATTGCCTCGGCGCAGCAAGCCACCCCCCCCATCGATCCAAGCGTCATTGACTGCATGAAGAACCACAGCGGTTCCTAGTAAAGTCAGTTCAATCGAAGGCTGAAGGCTGGACAGGCCGGGCGCGTCTGGCGGCCACCACCACTCGAGAGAGGATCGCGGGACCTGGCTCAGTAGCTCGAAGGGCTTCTGATCACTCAGCCCGGCCATGTCGCCGCTACAGCTTCCCCAGGCCGGGTGTGCGTTGGAACGCACAGTTGACAGCCAAATCCGACGCCCCAAACTTGGGTACAATTATATGATTGCTTGTTTTCGGCAGGAAGGGGGGTCGTCGATGGTGAGCGCCGGTTTGGCCTTGTGCAGGCTGCTGTTGTGCGCTGCAACCCTAATGGCTGGCCCCCTGGCCGCGCCAGCGCAGGTCACCATCACCAGCGCGGACATGTTCAATCAGCCCGGCCAGTATTATTATGCTTACTGCAACAACAGCAGCAACACTGTGCAGGTCTCCAGCATGCTCGGGACGACCGGCGGACCCCAGACCTGGGACTTCAGCGCCGGGCCGCAGGACGTGACCTACCGCTTCGATTACGTGACAGCGGACAAGACGCCCTACGGCGACGACTTCGTGGCTGTCGGGGCGCAGATTGCCGAGCAGAAAACCGACGAGGCCGACCCCAGCGTTGAATCGTGGCTTTATTTCACGCAAGACCCCGTCAAAGGGCGGCTCGACTACGGCTTCTACGACCCCACCTTCAGTTCGGCCCAGCCCGAATCGGTGTTCACCAACGCGCTGCAGGATTTCCCGAATGCGATACATTACGGCGACTCCTGGCCGGGATCCACGGTGTTCAGTTCGGTCTATTCCTTCGCAGGGTACGGGGATTTTCCCGACCAACTGACCTACACGTTGACCGGCACCGTGGACGCCTATGGGACGATCAAGTTGCCGAACATAGGTTCCGTGGAGTGCTTGCGAGTCCACGAGATGGTGGAATATGACGTGGGCATCGACCTGGGCCTGGGGGAGGGTTACATGAGCGCCGGCACGCAGGTACGTGCTCAACTACTACTGGCTGGCGCCCAACTACGGCATCGTCGCCCAGATCACCTCCACGTCGCCGTTCGGACGGCTCCCAACCGCCGGACAACCTGCCTGGGGGTGCAACCGCCCTGCTGCGCATGTTCCAGGCCAACCATCCGGGGGCCACCACGAACCCGCCGCCCGCGCCCACGATCCAGGGTTTCACGATCACTCTGGCCAAACCCGTAGCCGTGCTGCAGTGGACTGCGCTGGCGGGCGTCAGCTCTTACCGTGTAGATTATGCCGCCAGTCTTGGCAGCCCGCTCAACTGGCAGACCCTAGGCTCCACCACCAACAACTTTATGCTGGACCTGGGAGCAGCCACGGCGGCTGCGCCGGTGCGCTATTATCGGGTGGTTGGCACCCTCGGAAAGTGAGGCGGCAAACATGCGGGGCACTCCTGCCTCAATGGAGCGGCACGGCGCGGCCCCGCCCGGGGGCGGCGGCGCAGCGGCAGGGGGCGGGCGGGCCTTTACTTTGATCGAGTTGCTGGTGGTGATTGCGGTCATCGCCATCCTGGCGGCGTTGCTCCTGCCCGCCTTGTCCGCCGCCAAAGAGGCGGGGCGCACGGCACGTTGCGAGACCAACCTGCGCCAGATTGGCCTTGGCATGCGCATGTACGTCGAGGACACACAGGCCTACCCGGTTTTCTCCTTTGACCAAAATGGAGGCATCATTAACCTGGGATTCTGGTTGACCCACCTCATTGGCTACGTCAAGCAGGACTGGACCAACGACCTCTACCGATGCCCCTCTTACCGGGGGCTGACCCTTGCCGGCAACACGCTGGCCGTGCCGCTGGGCAGCTACGGTTACAACGCCAACGGGGTGCAGTTCGGCCTGAGCCCATTGGGGCTGGGCGGCTACCTGACCGATCCCGCCGACACCAATTCCATCCAGGCGATAAAGGACTCCGCCGTCGTTGTGCCAGCGGACATGATCCAACTCGGGGATGCCAACCTCATGTGGGTGCCTCCGGCGATGCTCGAGACCTACTATGACATTACGGGCCCGCTGAGCTACAGCGGCTACGCCCGGCTGGACATCAGCTCGCGCGACATGAACGAGAACCCCGGTTTCGGAGCCAGCGCCGGCATCGTGCGGGCCCAGCAGCAACGGCACCGGGGCCGGTTCAACGTGGTCTTCTGCGACGAGCACATCGAACGGCTCGCTGATGCCGAGCTGTTCGAAAAAACCGATCTGGGCCTGGCGCGCTGGAACAACGACCATCAGCCTCACGCGGACCGGCTGACTCGCTGACCGGCGTGGTTGAGGGGCCAATTTCGGGGGGATGCGCCCGTTTGACAGAGCGCGGGCGGCGGATGAGAGTTGTGGCGCTGGCATTTGCAGCGGCTGCTGGCCTCGGTGGGCGGGGTCACGGGGGCCGATGCCCCCGTGCCGGCCCCAACCCCGTTGCGCAGCCAGGACAAACCCTTCGCGCGCGGGACCGTCCCGCTGCGCGATTGCCGGTTCGAGACCTTCAAAAACACCGGGGATTACGACACCGCAGACGGACAATTGCGGTTCCCGCCGGAGTCCTACGAGAACCTCCGCCTCCGGTTCATCCGCACCCAGCGCGACGAGGTGGATGCCATCGAGGCCTTCGGCACCTTTATCTGGGACATCCGGTTCAAGGACTTTCAGAGGGACACAGTCCTCTGCCCCGCTACTGGAGCTTAAAGGGCATGGTCATGAGGTGGGAGTAGAGAGCGGACAGGGTGGCGCCGGTGTGCTGGGCGCGGATGTCCTCGCCGCATTGGAAGCTGGCCTCGGTGGTGAAGCTGCGGAGCATGACGCAATAGGTGCTGTTGGCCATGATGCCGAGCAGCTCGCCTGTCTTGCTAAAGACCAGGTTGCCGCGCGAGGGATTGAACTTGCCGATGAGGCCCTTGAGAAAGTTGCGGTCCAGCTTCACATATTCGGGCGTGGACAAATCGATCTGGAAGCGGCACTCGCCGTAATAATCCGCGCGGGTGCCGACCAGGACGGCATCCTGGAATTTGTAAGGCTCGGCGGAGACGCGATAGACTTTGCAGCCGAGCCGGCGGACCTCCTCGGGGGTGACGGGGATGAGGACCACGCGGGGGTCGATCAGGCAAAAGGAGAGTGAGGGGATGGGGCAGGTGGCCAGGTTGCGGCTGAGGGTGCCGGTCAGGCCCTCCCAATCGGTGCCGGGCTCCCAGAGGGTCAACGGGGTGTCGTGTACGTGGCACAGGGCGTAGGCGCTGGAGCCGTCGGTGACCAGGACCGTCTCGGTGTCGCGGTTCTTGGTGGTCTCGCCGAAGAACTTGGAGCGAACGCCATTGAAGCGGGCCTGGACGCGGTTGGTGATGAACTCGAAGAAGATGCCGTTGGGGACCATGCCGCGGCCCTCGCGGACCTCGCGGGCCAGGTTGCCGGACTTGACGGCCAGGTCCTTGACCCCCTCGGCCAGCCGGGTCTTTTCCTCGCGCTCGACCTTGACTTCATCCTGCATGTGGGCGACCGCCTCGGCGGCAAAGCGTTTTTCGGTTTCGGCCAACTGGAGTTGGCCGCCCAGGCGCTGCTTTTCGGCCACGACCACCTCGTTGCTCTTGACCAACTGGCTCAGTTGCTGCTGGAGGTTGGACGACTGGCCGGTCTGGCGGGCGACCAGGTCCTCCAGGGCGGCGAGCTTTTCGCCGGAGATGAGCGACTGGACGGTGCTGTCGTGGAGTTGCTGGTTGAGGTTGGTGAGATTGGATTGGGCGTCGGCCAACTGCGCTTGCAAGGCGAACTGTTGCTGGGCCAGGCGCTGGGCCTCCTGCTCGCGGGAGGCCAGTTGTTGCTGAACGGCCTGGACCTTTTTGTCGCGCTCGGCCAGTTCCTGCTGGGAGGCCTGGAGACGCTGATCGCGCGCGCTCAACTCCTGCTGGGAGGCCCGGAGCTGCGCCTCGCGCTGGGCCAGCTCGTCTTGCGCCGTCTGGAGCTGCTTGTCGCGGTCGGTCAACTCCTGCCGGACGCTCTGGACCTGCCTCTCGCTGCGGGTCAGGCGCGCCTGCTGGTTGGAGAGGGTGTCGCGGGCCGTATCCAGTTCGATTCTCAACTGGTCGCGATTGCGGCGCTCTTCGTCCAGGGCCATCCGCATGAGCGCCGTCAGGTCCCTGGAGGTGTCAACCTGGTTGGTCGGGAACTGCAGCTTCATCTCGTGGGGCCCCTGCTCCGACACCTTGTTGATGTCCACGGTGCCGAAGACCAGGAGGCTCACCAGGAGGAAATCGCAGATGACGATGAGGATCGAGCGGTTCATGAGGGTGTGGCGAGAGTGGGACTGGGTGCGGGCGCCGGGGCCGGGGCCTCCAGCGCCATAGCGGCCGCCTCCGCCTCCAGCAGGAGCCGGCGGCGGCTGGGCCGGAGGTGGAAGATCTTGAAGATGACCACGAAGATGATGCCGAACGAGGTGGAGGAGTAGGCGGCCATGAGGCTGAACTGGAAGTAGTGCAGCGAGACCAGGATCAAGGAGATGATCGTGCCCACAAAGCCCACGTAGAGGCCGGCATCGAACAAGTGATCCTCGTTCTCGAGGAGCTTGAGCTTGATGCGGGCAACGACTTTTTGGCGGCGGATTTCCGCCAGTTTCACCAGGCAGGCCGTGTAGATCAGGGCCTGGAGGACGAAGAACAGCAACAGAGTCAATAAGTTTGGGTCCATAAGAGAGAGCTTGAGGTTGGAGACGGCGGCCGGGAGCGGTTGGCCGATGAAGGGCAGGCGCACTCGAAAGGGAAGCTCCGCACTCTGGCCCTGCTGGGAGAGAAACGGCTCGGTCACGATGAGGACCACCAGCAGAAAACCCAGGGCGAAGAGCGACTCGCGGGCAAAGTGAACGCCGCGGACCTGGAGGGGCTGCTCCAAGGCCTGGGCTGCGGGCTGGGCAAAGTGCATCGCGCAGGCCAGCAGGAAGCCGGCGCACAGGTAGAGAAACCACTTGAGCCCCAGCGACACCCACGGCATGAGCCAGGAGTAGTCGGACGCCACATCCATCAGGGCGTCCAGCGGGGGATGCGCCGCCATGCGGCGGCCCCAGGCGGAGGTATAACATCGCTGGTTGCGCGCCAGCACCTCCTTGAGGGCGCCCGCCCCGAACTGCAGGCTCGAGCCGAGGTCCTCCAGCCCGCTCTCGCTGAATTTCATCAGGTAACCCGCCACCCGGCCCGGCTGGCCAGAGAGGGTGACCGTGCCATAAAGCACGGGCAGTTGCCCCTCGGTCTTGCGGACCAGGAACGCCAGCCGGCGCAGGGTCTCGATGTCCTGGATGGACCGGGTGAACAGGACATACTGGCCCCAGTTGAACCGCTGGCCCAGCGAGAGCAAATCCAGCAGGACCTGTTCGAGCGGCTCGGAGTTCCAGGACAGCCCGGGGGGCCTGGCCTCGGGGCTGAGCGGAAGGTTGGCCCCATGGTTGGCCGCCCAGGCCAGCGCATAGAGCTTGTTGCTCAGCGAGGGGGTGAGCGCCTTCTCATCCATGAGCAGGCCGCAGACCGCGATGGCGGTGTCGAAGGGCTGGCCGGAGGCCGACGAGGAGGGCGGGAGGATGACGGTATTGGTCAGGTCGCGGCAGCGGAGCACTTCCTGGATGCCGGGGTTGGGGGAGGCGCGCAGCGACTGGAGGGCGCGCTCGCGGGTCTCCAGGTGGACCAGGAGGGTGGTGAACGGCTCCGGGGCGCTGCTCGGGCCGGGGGCAGCCGCCGCGTCACCCGTCCCGGCGGGCGCCAGGGCGCTCTGGATGATGAGCTGTTCCAGGCGCGGATCCGGGCTGCCGAGGATCTTCCAAGCCGCGGGCTGCGCTTCCAGGCTGGCCAGCGAGGTGCCGAGCGCCTCCCGGCCGGGCAACCGCTCCATCTGGGCTGCCCGCCAGAGCAGCCGCGCCGCGCCCAGGTTGCCCTCGCCCGCAAGCTCCAGGCCCTCTGCAACCAGCGTCTGCGTCCGCTCCCCGGCCTTTTGGATGACGCTCACGTCCACCGCCCGCAGGTGCGCTGGCATCAGCAGACCGCACAGCAGCAGCACCACGCCTGCAACGGCGCTCATTATTAACCAGATCCAACGGCGCATGTGTGTTAGCAAAGCTTTTTAGACGCTGCCGGCCCGACGCATGTTCAAGCTGCCACCTTCAGCACAGAGGGTTCCACGGCGATTGGAATAATATCCGCATTGCCCGGCAACCGCATCTCGTATCTTGCCCACAAATTCAGTTCTTCAACGTCACCCCCATTATGGCAGCAGACCCCGTGCCGCAGAAAGGAAAAAAACACGCACCCTGCGCAACTCTCATTTTGGTGTGGTGTTTATTCCCCTAACGGCTATAATTACTGTATGACGTTTGCTCGGATGATGCTGGCGGGCATTTTAGGCGCCCTGGCGCTCGAGGTCGCAGCGGTCACGGCGGACACCGCTGATTCGACGGCAAACCCCTACCACGGCATCGTGGACCGCAACGTGTTTAACCTGCACGACCCGCCGCCCCCGCCCGACCCCGCATCTACCAAACCGCCAACCCCTAAGTTCTATCTGACCGGCATCACGACGTTTCTTGGCAAACGCGCCATGTTCAACACCACGCCCACGCCCATGCCCGGAAAACCGGGCGAACAGCCCAAAGAGCACTCCTACATGCTCTCCGAGGGACAGCGCGATGGCGAGGTCGAGGTGCTGGAGATCGATGAAATCGCCAAGCTGGTCAAAATCAACTATGCCGGCGAGGCGATGACGCTGGATTTCACCAATAACGCGGCCAAGGCAGTGGCTTCGGCCCTTCCGCCGCTCCCGGGCGCTGGCGGCGCGCTCCCTCGGGTTATTCCGCCACGCGGGATTGGCTTCCCGCCCGGCGCGCCGGCAGGGCGGCCTGGGCCCGCATCCGGATGGACGCGTCCGATTCGGCCAACCGGCCCTGGCGGGGCGAGTGCGCAGGCCAGCCCGGCAGGGCCTTGGGGTGCCCCCGTGACAACTGGGCCGGCTGTCGCGCAGGCCGAGTCCCAGGGCAACCCCGGAGTCACTAAAGACCAGCAGGAAATGTTGATGGAGTTTTTGAGGGAACAGAGTAAGGCCAGCGAAATCCCGATGCCTCCCTTGCCGCCCACTTCACTCACGCCCCTGATTGAGGCAGATGCCGGCTCCGCCAACCCCCGGCAAAATCCCGGCACCGGGTTTGCGCCCCCTGTCCCTCGCCCCTCCTCGCCCTTCGCGCCTCCCCCGCCGCCCATGCCGGTCGGGCGGCCGTTTTAGCGGTCAGACGGGTCGGACCAGTCGGACAGGTCCGACGCGTCGGACCCCCCCCCGCCCGCTTCGGTTTTCGCCAGTTCAGATCTTCAGCGCGCGTTGACGGTAGGCCTCGTCGGGGCGGCCGGCGATGCGCTGCACGTTCTCCGGGCTGAAGAAGACCGGCCCGCCGATGGCGGCGGCGCCGGCGAAAATGCGGGCGGCCTTCTCGGCCATGAGCAAGGCCGAGATAACTGATTGCCAGGTCCCGCCCAGGGCGATGACGCCGTGGTTCTGCATGAGGACGAGCCGCGGCTGCCGCTGGTGCTGCTTGACAAAGGACTCGGTCTCGCCGGCGGATGACGTGCGAGAGTTTCAAGCCGGGGTCGGTGTACGGCACGAACACCGACGCCACCCCGCAGCACACGATCTCGTCGGGAAACATACGGTGCTCGGCAAAATCGCGGGCGCGAGGCGAGCAGAGGACTTGATTGACCCCTGTGGCATGGCAATGGCCGACAAATTGGATGCCGGGCAGCGAGAGCAAATAGGCGTGAAACACGGCCTCGACGGAGGGCTTCTTGGCCTTGGCATCCACGCGCGCGGCCAGCAGGGCCTCATCCACTTCCTGGTCGGTCATGCTCTGGCGCTCCAGCATGGGCAGCAGCGCGCAAAAACGGCACTCGACCAGGTCCTCTTGCTTGAGCGTGCCCAGGCAGGTGCCGCTGGCCTTGACCAGAAACGTCTCCTGGCCCAGGCGCGCCGAGGTGTTGCCTTCGCCCAGGATTGCCAGACCGCGGTCTTCGCGGCCGATGTCGTGAGAGAGTGTGAGCAGATCCGTCAGAATAGGACGAGTGTGCATGGTGGAGATTTGGTTTTAGTCGGTCAAAAAAGTAACCCTGTGATTAATCCGAAATTCGAAGCACGAGTTCCGAAACAAGGCAGAAAAACGGGGGCGGAAATATGAGTCTCTTATCTTTCTGCCCCCATTTTTCTGCCTTCATAGCCTAGTTCATCTCCTGCCCGCCGGTGACGCTCAGGGCGATGCCGGTGATGTAAGAGGACAAGGGCGAGGCCAGGAAGACCACGGCGTTGCAGACGTCGTCGTAGGCGCAGCCGCGTTTCATGGGCACCTGGTTGATGTAGGCGCGGCGGACGTCCTCGATGTTTTTGGCGCCGGGGACCTTGCCGGCCCGGAGGTATTGGACGAAGAGGCCCTTGTCCGGGTCGGTCCAGAGGGGCGAATCGAGCAGGTTGCCGGGGCAGACCGCGTTGCAGCGGACGTTGAAGGAGGCCATCTCCAGCGCCACGCTCTGGGTGTGGCCGATGCCGCCGAACTTGCTGGCGGCATAAGCCGAGTTGGCGGCGCTGCCTTTCTTGCCGGACTTGGAATTGATGGCGATGATCGAGCCGCTCCGCTGCGGCTTCATGATGCGGCAGGCATGTTTGGTGGTGAGGAAGTAGCCGAAGAGGTTGACGTTCATCACCGCGCGCCACTTCTCCGCGTCCGCCTCGGCGATCGGTTCGGCCACCAGGATGGCCGCGTTGGCCACCACGACATCCAGGCGCCCAAACTCCCGGAGCGCCCGCTCGAAGAGCCCGCCACGTCCGCCTCCTGCGTCACGTCCACCTTCATGCCCAGCACCCGCCGGCCCGTTTCCTGCGCGAGGGCGGCGGCGGCGGCGTGGACCCCCGCTTCATTGACATCGGCGATGAGCACATGGCAGCCCTCGCGCGCCAAACGTCCCGAGATGGCTTGGCCCAGCCCTTGCGCGCCGCCGGTCACGATGGCGGCCTGGTCATGGAGAGTGCAGTTCATCATGGGAAAGGGGCGAGGGGCGAGGGGCGAGGGGCAAACGGCGTGTGTTCCCGGCTGCGATTAGAACTGTTATGATCATAGTCTCCCCGCTCCCGCCGTTAGGGCCTCTTCCGCCTGCTTGTTCCATAGGCCATCGGGCAGCGGCAGCTTGCCGCTCAGCTCCGGCAGAGGCGTCAGTTTCAGGCCGTGGCAGCAGGGATAAACCAGGATTTTGCCCGGCACCAGGTTCTTCTCGACGGCGCGGATGCCGTCGATGGCGCCATCCAACCCGGCCACGGCGGCCACCGAGAGGTTGGTGTCGAGTTGGCGCGCGACCACTTTGGCCAGCACGAGCTTCATGTCCTGGAGTGTCGAGCCGCTGGTGCCGATGAAGTAGAGGCCCTTGGCGATGTAGGCATCCAGGTCCAACTCGGCGGTGACCGTTGCCGGGATGCCGGCGAAGATGTTGATGATGGCGCCCGGCGCGGCGGCCGGGACCGCCTGGGCCACCAGCGCCGGAACCGGGGCCATCAGGACGATGTAGTCGAATTGCTCGGAGAGCTTTTGGCGCGCGGGGTTGTAGGGCCGCAGCGCGAGCTGGTGCTTGCGGGCCAGGGGCCCGGCCAGTTTGTCGAGCATCGCCAGGCGCTCGTCGCTCAGGTCGCCGGCCCACACTTCCACGCCGGGCACGCCCTGGCAAAGGTCGCGCAGGACGTGCATGGTTCCCATCGGGCCGGCGGCACCGACGATATTGATCTTGTTCCGGGGCCGGATTTCGGCGGTGGCGGGGATGGTTTGCATCGAGGCGGCGGGGTCGGGGCCTGTCGTGCCGATGAGGCGGATGCCGCCGTAATGGACGCGCCCGACCTGGCAAAGCACCGGGCGGCCGAACCGGGCGCCACACTGGACCAGATTGAAGAGGCCGCGCACGCCCACCTTGGGGAAGAGCCGGGCGACGGTCTCGGCATTGGCGCCGAAATAGACCACGTCGTCGAAGCTCGAGTCCTCGAGCCCGCCACCTCCGCCGCCGTGGCCCAGGTGAGGTCGGCGGGCCTGCCGTAGCGCGCAAAGAGGCCCTCGAGCTGCCCGGGTTCGACCTGCCTCTGGCCCACGACCAGCATCCGGCCCTCCGGCTTGAGCCCATCCGCTGCCGCTCCACGTAGGCGTTCTCGACGCACGCCCACGGCTCGCACAGCGCCAGCGCCGACGCCGACAAGTCCTCCGGCACGGGGATGAGCATCGATTCGCCCTCGGGCGCCGTGATGACCCGCTCGTCCAGCAACACGTATTCCTGGAGCGCCCCTTCGAAATTGTAACCGAAGGCCGAGTTGGAGCCTGCCGTGGGCGCCCACCGATAATCGGTCTGCACCAGGTAACGCTCGCCGGCTTTGTAGCGGGTGACGCCTGGGCCGGCCTCGGCTATGCGGATGACCGTCTCGTGCCCCGGCACCGTCGGCTTGTCGCCCGGCACGTAATGCGGCATCTGGGCCAGGGCCTGGGGATCAACCCCCCGCGCCACCGGCGATTTGCGGGCATGGCCGGAGAACTGCTTGAGCAGCTTGAGATCCGAAAAGCACAAGCCCACCACCTCGACCCGTCCCAGGACCTGGTGGCGGCCAGGCCGAAAGACCGGCTTGGAGGGGTTCAACTGCAACCGGTCGGGTCCGACCAACTGCACTGCCTGCTGCGTCTGCGGAATCTGGTCTGTTGTCATTGTCGCGAAATCTGTTTCGTTAACGTCGCCTTCGGTTAAACCGCCGTCCAGGAGTATCCGGACGCGAGGGCCGAGTGTCCAGTGTCGAGTGTCCCAAGGGTGCGATTATAACTGTCGCTCATCCCACGGCGCCTTCTTGCCCCGAAGGGGCTTCCGACATTAGCCCGGCGTTTCAACGCCGGGTGAGCGGACCCAAGGAACAGGTCCGTCCCGAAGGGACGGCTGAAAACAGGGAGTGTTCTCAGTCGTCCCTTCGGGACGAGGGTCCCTTTTGCGGCCTCCCCGGCGTTGAAACGCCGGGCTATTGTCAGATGTCCCTCCGGGACAAAACCCCCGAGGCGCATGCCCGGCGTTTCCGAATCGCACCCAAGCCCAACCGCCTCACATGACCCTGCCCAACACCTCCTCCGGCGTGGCCGCGGCGGTCAGGCCGCTCAAACGCTCTTCGGTCTCGGGGGTCACTTCCTGGCCGAGCTGCTCGAAGAACTTATTTTTGGCGGCCACGTTGTCAAATGTCTTTCTTGCCCATGGGCTCAAGTAGCCCAAGCCGGCCCGGCCCTCCAGGACGGAATGGGCATAGACGATGTGGGCGCCCCGCAGGAAAACCGGGAGCAGCGGCGCCAGCTCGGCCGTCTGGAACGAATCCACGAACTTGTTGCCCGGCGCATTCATCTCCGTGCCGACGACGATCGGGAAGTGGCGTTTCTGCGCCATCTCGACGACCTGGCAGAGGTTGGCCAGCTTCTGGTCTTTGATGCCGGGTGTGTAGTTTCGGTCCGGGATGATGTTCAGGGCGGCAGCGCCGGTGGCGGCGGCTGCGGCGAACAACTCCTCGAGGCACCTTTCGCCCTCGCTGGTCCCATCCAGCCATGTCAGCGTGGGGATCGCGCCCGCCTCGAGCACGAACTGGTTCATGTCGGCCATCAGCGGGAACGACCCCTGGCCCGGTTGCACGTAGCCCACTCCGCCCTTCTTCATAGTCCGGGCGCGGATGAGGTTCTGGAGCCTGGCCCCGGCGGGCGGAGCGTCGCCCAGCTTCTCTTTCCAGAAGGCGGCCAGCCGCTCGGGGGCGGGGAAGACCCGCGCGGCCTTGCGCTCGAAGGCCTGGCAGAGGTGCCGCTCGGTGGCGTTGCCATTGGGCGTCAAGGGCAGCACATCGGCCTCGTAGTCCAATTCAATCGGGCGCATATAGGCATTGACCCGAACCAGCATGTCGCGCGTTCGCTGCTGTGCCGCCGCCCGCATCCGCGCCAGGAACGGGTGCTGCGTCGCGCGCGCAAAGCCCACGCCCATGTGGTAGGAAATCCCGGGCTCGCCCGGTGAGTTGATCACCCGGGTGGCGAACTCCGGCACATACACGCGCGACTCCAGGCTCACGCACGTCTTGAGCCCAACCACGCGCCCCGCCTCCAGAAACTCCTCCAGCCCGTCCAGCACGTCGAAATCCACCACGCCCGCCGCCGCCAGCCCCGCCTTGCGGGCCAGCCACGCGAATTTCGCGGGCGAATAGCCATAGGCGTTGTAGGAGAAAAACGTGTGCGCGTGGAGGTTCACCTCGATGCCGGGGGGCGGCAGCCGGAGGACCCCTTCACGGACCTGCCGGCACAAAGCCGCCAGGGCCTGCCGCCGCACAGCCGCATCGAAACTGTCCAGTTGCTTCTCTAATTCTTCTAATGAGTCAGTCATTTGTCATTGGTGATTCGTCATTCGTCATTCGTCATTCCCCGCGCCGCAATCCAGACCCAACATTCCCACCGGAACACTCCGCACTGCGCATTGCGCACTCCGCATTCGGTCATTTCATCACCTGGAACAGGCTGGTGAAGTTGTCGGTCCAGAGGCGGACTTTGCCGGGCATGAATCGAGGGGGTCTGGCGGCGTCGTAGAGGGACGGGGTACTGAGGAGCTGGCGGTCGTGCGAGAGCAGCACCCAGGTCGAGGCCAGCATCCACCAGGTCTGGCCCGTGGGACTGGTTTGCACCGCCGCCGGGTCCAAAGGGTTTGCGTCGATGACGAGCGAGTCGAAGTTGAGTTCGCGGGCGGCGTTGAGCACCACGGGCTCGAAATCGAGGTAGCGGTTGGTGATGTGGACGGCGATGAGGCCGTGGGGTTTGAGGTGGCGCTCATACAGCGCAAAGGCCTCTCGGGTGAGCAGGTGCACGGGGACGGAGTCGCCGCTGAAGGCATCGAGCGCGAGCAGGTCGAACTTTTGCGGAGGCTCGCGCTCCAGCGAGAGCCGGGCATCGCCGAGCTGGATGACGACTTCTCTCGGGGCACGCGCCAGGTAACTGAAGTGCTTTTCGGCCAGGCGCTGCACTTGAGGGTTGATTTCGTAAAACCGAAAGACGTCATTGGTCCGGGCATAAGCAGCCAGGGTGCCGACGCCCAGGCCGACCAGGCCGATGCGCCGGCCGTTGCCGGGCAGGGCGCGCAAGGCCAGCCCAATGCCGCTGGTCTCGCAGTAATAGAGCGTCGGAATGGCGGCCACATTCGAGTCAACCAACTGGAGCCCGTGCAAAGTCCGCCCGTGGACCAACTCACGATTGTGGTGCGCCGGATCGCCCGGGCATCCTCGAGTACCGGTGAGCACGCCGTAGAAATTGCGCGCCCTTTCCACCACCAGGGTGGTCGCCCGGTTGGCCTTCTGCCACAGCCCGATGCCCAGCACAACCAGACCCGCTGCCAGCCACCAGCACGCCAGCGCCCGCCAATGCCCGTACCGGCTGAAGCGCTTTCCCCCCGCCCAAGGCGCAAAGGCCAGCACCAACGCCGGCCACAGCCGCGCCCCAGGCTGGTCCAGCGCCTGCGTCTCCAGCCCAACGTAGGCCAATTGGAGCAGGAACGCCCCCTCCGCAATCCGCACCACCACCAGCCCCGTCCGCGGGCCCTCCCCCCAATGCGCCCCCAACCCGGCCAGCAGCCGGTCCACCGCCAGCAGCACCACCAGAGGCAGCACCGACGCCAGCCAACGGCATTGTCTCACGCCCTCCGGCCTTCGGTCCCGCGCCCACGCCGCCAGGGCCAGCACCCCGCACCCCACTGCCCCCCACTGCAATTCGAAGTAATCACTAAAGACCATCGGCGCCACCACCGCCACCAACACCCCGCCCAGCGCCCCGCCCGCCGCTATCATCAGGTAAAACGTCGTCAGCCGCTCCGGCTCCGGTCTGAGCCGGTAAAGCTCCCCGTGGCACACCGTGCAGCAGATGAACAGCGCCCCCGAATACACCCCCAGCAGCGGACCCAGCGCTGTCTCGTTGCCCTTTGGAATCGCCCAATACAACGCCCCCAGCGCCCCCACCAGCAGCACCCGGAACGGCACCCGCTCATACCAGCGCGGACTGTCAAAGCAAACGATGAAACTCAGCAGATAAATTGACAGCGGCAACACCCACAACAACGGTATGGCCGCCACGTCCTGGCACATCTTGTTGGTCAACGCCAGCAACATCACCGAGGCGCACGCCGGCAGGAGCAACCAGAGAAGATATGTGGACTGTGGACTGTGGACTGTGGACTCTGGACTGTGGACTCTGGACTCTGGACTCTGGACTGCTTTTTTCGCCCTCCACACCGCCAGGGCGCAGCCGGCGCACAGGAGCACGAAGAGGACCAGGCCGCAGCTCCAAAGCGCGGCCTGCGTCTTGCGCGCGAAATGGGTCTCGAAGAAAAACGGGTAGCTCAGCAGCGCCAGCAGCGAGCCCACGTTCGAGAGGGCGTAAAGCCGGTAGGGCGAACGGCCCGGGTTGGAGAGGCTGAACCATTGCTGCAGGAGCGGGCCTGTGGAGGAGAGCACGAAATAGGGCAGGCCGAGGCTGGCAGCCAGCAGCAGGAGGATTCGCAGCGTGGGGTGTTCGGGGCTGGCCGGTTTCCAGGCATCGGCCGGGGTGATGGGGAGCAGGGCCAGGGCGGGGGCCAGCAGGATCACGTGGACCAAGGCCTGCGCGCGGGGCCTGAGCCATTTCGAGGTGAGGTGCGCGTAACAATAGCCGCCCAGCAGCAGCGCCTGGAAGAAGAGCATGCAAGTGGTCCAGACGCTTGGCCCGCCGCCAAACCAAGGCAGGATATACTTGGCGATCAGGGGCTGCACCTGGAACAACAGGAATGCTCCCGTGAATATCGTCAACCCAAAACCGAGCATCGTGCCATTCTGCCGGCCTGCCCGCCCCCGCGCCAGCGCAAACTGCCAGACAGGAGTGTCGAGTGTCGAGCGCCCCGAGCCCAACGACATCTGTCATTTCATCACCTGGAACAGGCTGGTGAAGTCGTCGGTCCAGAGGCGGACTTTGCCGGGCGGGACGTGGGCGGGCCTGGCGGCCTGGCGGATGGACGGGGTATCGAGGAACTCGCGGTCGTGCGAGAGCAGCACCCAGGTCGAGGACATCATCCACCAGGTCTCGCCGGTGGGACTGGACTGGGCGACCGCCGGGTCCGAGGGATTTGCCTCGATCACGGCGAAGTCGAAGCCGAGCTGGCGGGCGGCATTGGTGACAACCGACTCGAGGTCCAGGTAGCTGTTGGAGATATTGACGGCGATGATGCCATTGGTCTTGAGGTGGCGCTGGTAACACTGGAAGGCCTCCTGCGTGAGCAGGTGCACGGGGGGCGAGTCGCCCGCAAAGGCATCCAGGGCGAGCAGGTCATACTGCTGGGGTGGCTCCTGCTCAAGCACCAGCCGCGCGTCTCCCAGTTTGCAGCGCCAGGGGGCGCGGCAATGATTGAGATAAGTGAACCCCGATTCGGCCATCCGCAGGGCCTCGGGATTGATCTCATAAAAGCAGAAATAGTCGTTGCTGCGCGCGTAGGCCGCCAGCGTGCCGATGCCCAGGCCCGCCACGCCCACGCGCCGACCCGCCTTGGGCAAGGCCCGCATCGCCAGCCCGACCCCGCTCTTTTCGATGAAATAAGCCGTCGGCCAGGTCGCCCCAACCGGGTCAACCATCTGCAGCCCGTGCAGAATCTGCCCGTGCAACAACTGGCGATGATGGTGCACCGGGTCGTCCCGGGAAGGCTCGATGATGGTCAGCACGCCATAAAAGTTGCGCGTCCTTTCGACTACCAGGTTGCCGAGGTGGTGCGCCTGCAGCCACAGCCCGACGCCCAGCGCCGCCAGGC
Source organism: uncultured bacterium (assembly GCA_963749495.1). Taxonomy (GTDB): domain Bacteria; phylum Verrucomicrobiota; class Verrucomicrobiia; order Limisphaerales; family UBA8199; genus CAVQND01. The sequence continues at coordinate 272,557 of CAVVMW010000001.1, read as the reverse complement.
CCGCCGCCAGCCACCCGCACGCCAGGCGCGGCCAATGCTCGTACTGGCTGAAGCGATTCCTCCCCGCCCAGGGCACAAATGCCAGCACCAAAGCCGGCCACAGCCGCGCCCCAGGCCGCTCCAGCGCCCGGCTCTCAAGGCCAAGGTAAGCCAGGTGCAGCAAAAACGCCCCCACTGCAATCCGCGCCACCACCAACCCGGTCCTCAGGCCCTCGCCCCAACGCGCGCCCAGCCAGGCCAGCAGCCGGTCCACCGCCAGCAGCACCACCAGAGGCAGCACCCACGCCAGCCAACGGCATTGTCTCACGCCCTCCGGCCTTCGGTCCCGCGCCCACGCCGCCAGGGCCAGCACCCCGCACCCCACTGCCCCCCACTGCAATTCGAAGTAATCACTAAAGACCATCGGCGCCACCACCGCCACCAGCACTCCCCCCAGCGCCCCGCCAGCCGCTATCATCAAGTAAAACGTCGTCAACCGCTCCGGCTCCGGTTTGAGCCGGTACAGCTCTCCATGACATACCATGCAGCAGATGAACAGCGCCGCCGAATAGACCGCCAGCAGCAACGCCAGCGGCGTCTCGTTGCCCTTGGGAATCGCCCAATACAACGCCCCCAGCGCCCCGACCAGCAGCAACCGGAACGGCACCCGCTCATACCAGCGCGGGCTATCAAAGCAGATAATGAAACTCAGCAAATAAATGGAGAGCGGCAACACCCACAGGAAGGGCATCACCGCCACGTCCTGGCACATCTTGTTGGTCAACGCCAGCAGCATCAGCGAGGCGCACGCCGGCAGGAGCAACCAGAGAAGATATGTGGACTGTGGACTCTGAACTCTGAACTCTGGACTGCCCGTCCTCCGCAGTAGCTCTGCTACGGAGGGTGGATGGACCGTGGACTGTGGACTGTGGACCGTGGACTGTGGACTGTGGACCGTGGACTGTGGACTGTGGCCTGTGGACTCTGAACTCTGGACTGTGGACTCTGGACTGTGGACTGTGGACTCTGGACTGTGGACTGTGGACTCTGGACTGTGGACTGTGGACTCTGGACTGTGGACTGCTTTTTTCGCCCTCCACACCGCCAGGGCGCAGCCGGCGCAGAGGAGCACGAAGAGGACCAGGCCGCAGCTCCAGAGCGCGGCCTGCGTTTTGCGGACAAAGTGGGTTTCGAAGAACAGCGGGTAGCTCAGCAGCGCCAGGAGCGAGCCCGCGTTCGAGAGGGCGTAAAGCCGGTAGGGGGAACGGCCCGGTTTGGAGAGGCTGAACCAATGCTGCATGAGCGGGCCGGTGGAGGAGAGCACGAAATAGGGCAGGCCGAGGCTGGCAGCCAGCAGCAGGAGGATGCGCGTGGCGGGGTGTTCGGGGCCGCTCGGTTTCCAAGCATCGGCCGGGGTGATGGGCAGCAGGGCCAGGGCGGCGGCCAGCAGGACCAGGTGGACAAGCGCCTGCGCGCGGGGTTTCAACCACCGGGAAGTAACGTGCGCGTAGGCATAGCCGCCCAGCAGCACCACCTGGAAGAAGAGCATGCACGTGGTCCAGACACCGGGCCCGCCGCCAAACCAAGGCAGGATATACTTGGCGATCAGCGGCTGCACCTGGAACAACAGGAACGCCCCCGTGAATATCGTCAGCGCAAAAACCAGCATTGTGCCATTCTGCCGCCCCGCCCGCCCCCGCGCCAGCGCAAACTTTCGGACGGGACGAGGGCCGAGCCTGGCGGCCCGTGGCTCGATCGCCGACGGAATCCTGCAGCCCGCGCGTTTCACGTTTCACGTTTCACGTTTCGGAGTTTCGAGTGTCGAGGTGGCCCCGCGCGCTTGCCCTTCTGAAAAATGATTTTGCCAACAATGATTCTGCCTCCGGGGCGTTTTGCCGCTGCGATTGGGTTTGCGCCGCGGCGCGCTTTTTTGTACAAGCCTGCGCGCTATGTGCACCAGAACTGTCGTGCTCGGACTGTTGGCAGCCGTGGCGGCCGGCCTCGGCTGCGAAAGCGTGCCTGCGGCGCCCGCAGACCAAACGGTCGCCCGGCTCCATTGGTTGGGCAAGCAGGGCCTGGCCGCCCAGACCAATGCGGCCGGCCTGATGGCGCTTTGGAACCTGGCCGAGAGCGCAAGACTCGAGGCCCAGACGCTGGACAAGCTGGCGGGCGCGCTGGCCTGTTGGTCCGCCGCAACTCAAACCGCGGGCGCCCGGCCCTCCAGCGCCCTGCTCCGGCCTATGCTGGAGGACCTGCTTTGCCGGGAGTCTTATCTGGAGGTACGCCAGGCCGGCGCCCCGCCGTGTGAGTTGGCCCTGGCCATCCGCCTCGACCCCCAGCGCGCCGCCCTATGGCAAACCAATGTCAGCGCCGCGCTCCAGGCCCTCGCCGGCGCGCATCCCGCCTCCGCCCAGGACCACGCCATTGCCTGGCAATTGACCGTCACCGATCGCGCATCGCGCGCGAACATTCATCTCTGGCTCACGCGCGCCGGTGACTGGACGCTCCTGGGCCTGGCCTCAGACCAGAGCCCCCTGCTGGACGAGTTCGCCGCGCGCATCGGGCGCGAAGGCACGCCGTTCCGAGCCTCCCCCACAAACGGCTGGCTCGAGGCCCAGTTCAACCCCCGGCAACTGGCAGCCGCGCTCGCCCTCGATTGCCCACTGGCGGAGGACCTCGCCTCGGCCTCCCTTTCGGCCAGTGGCGACGGCGCCACCGTCCTCACACACGCCCAACTCGACTTCGCCAAACCGCTGGAGCTCAAGCTCGACCCCTGGCAGTTCCCGGCCCCGCTCATCGCCGGCCAGGTCAGCAGTTTCACCGCCGTCCGGGGCCTTGGGCCGTGGCTGGCCTCCCTCAGGGCCTGGAAGGGCCTCCAGGCCGGCAGTCCGCCAGACCAGGTCTTTTTTTGGGCCCTCCAGGGCCTGCCGGTGCTCAGCTTCTTCGCTGCGCCCCAGCCCGACGCCAGCAACCAGGTCGCCCGGCTGACGGACCTGCTCCTGCCCAAGTGCAACCTCTGGTTCGCCGGCAATCCCCTGGCCAGGTTCCAGAAGGCAAAGGAGTTCAACGGCCTCGATTGGAAGGGTCTCCCCTATATCTATCCCTTCCTCCAGTCCATTACGGCTGAGGGCAGGAGCTACGTCTTTGCCGGCCTGTTTCCTGCCACCGGCACCAATGCCAGCCGCCCCCTTCCCGCGGACCTGGTCAAACGGCTCCAAGACCAGCAGGGCCTCGTGGCTTACAGTTGGGAACTCACAGGCCCGCGCGTTCAGAATTGGCTCCGCATCGGACAGACCATCCGCCTGGTCACAGGAACGGCCGAATTGCCCCCGGCCTCCGCCGCCATGACTTGGCTCATAGCGGCCGGACCCAAGCTCTGGCCTTCCGTAACCGAAGTCACCCAAACCGGACCCGCCCAGTTCTCGCTCAAGCGCAGGTCCAGCGTCGGCTTCACCGCCCTCGAACTGCACCTGCTGGCCGACTGGCTCGAATCACCGAAATTCCCGCACAGCCTCCACACCCTCGCCGCCCCCGCCCCCGATGCCCGCCCGGCGCCCGCCCCCCCGCCGCCCGCGCCCGGGAGGTGACATGACGGGCCTTCGGCCCCTATGGGGTTGATACCCCAGACCCCCCCACCTCTGGGATGCGAAGGCAACGCACCCGTCACAAGCAATTGTGTACAAGCCACTTACGAGAACAGTCGGCGGCCTTGTTTTTCAACGAATCGAGGTCGAAAAAACGTTCAAAAAAAGTTCAAAAAAGTGTTGACACCCCATTCCTATTCTGAGATAGTGCGGGCACACACGGTAGCACACAAACTACAAACAGTATGAGAACAAAAGTACTAATCTGTGCTGCGGCTCTCGCCGCGGCCAGCGCCTTCACATCGATGGCGCAAAACGTTTACTCGCTAAACGTTGTCGGATACGTCAACATCCCTCTCATCGAGGGATTCCAACTGATTGCCAACCAACTCGACTTCGATGGGACTGGCACGAACAATACGACAGTCAATGTCCTCGGGACGAACACCGTCCCCGTGGGCACCACGGTCTATACGTGGAGCGGCACGAAGTACAACATCGCCAGCCTCGCCAAGAGCAAGACCGGCGTGGTTGCATGGAATGCCACCAACACGCTGGCTCCGGGTGAAGGCGCCTGGGTGAATGTCCCCACCGGCGGCCTCACCGGCACGTCCTCGAACCTGACCACGGTCGGCCAGGTCGATCAGGGTGCGCTCGTGAACACGCACGTGCCTGCCGCCGGCGGTTACAGCCTCGTGTCCTCGATGATCCCCCTCGCGGGCGGCCTGCAGACCGTCCTGGGCTACAGCAACCCGCAGGTGGGCGACCAGGTCTATCAGTGGAGCATCACTCAGGGCAAATATGTGATTAACAGCTTCACCAAAAGCAAGACCGGCGTGCTCGCTTGGACCCCTGCTGAGCCCAGCATCGCAGTCGGCGAAGGCTTCTGGCTGAACAGCCAGGCGGGCGGCGTTTGGAGCAACTATTTCACCGTTCAATAAACCGAACCAAAGGAAACGCCAAGAACAAACGATAAACGACAAATACCACTAATTAGAACAAGACTAAACCGAACTATGAAAAGACTAGTACTCACAGGCATTGCGGCCTTCGCGTTCGCCCTGGGCGCATTCGCCCAAGGATCCATCAATCTGGACAACTCTAGCCTCAACAATGGCGTGGCTTTTGACAAAGCTGGCAACTGGTACTCCGGCGTGTACGGCCTGGAAGTGTATGAACTCAGCGGTGTGACCGCCGTTCCGGCTGGGATCAACGTTGCCGCTGGTCCGGGCTCGGGCGTAGCTGCCTACAATGCCCTGGTCGGCGCCGGGTTCAAGCTCGAGAAGACCCTCGCTGGGACGATTACGGTAGCTAACCAAGGCGTCATCTCACTCGGCGAGGTGGACATGCCTGATGTCACTCCCGCCGGCAGTAAGGTCGTCGTTGGTCTCGCCATGTGGAATACCAGTGCTGCGAGTTTTAGCGCGATGCTCGGCAGTTCTGATGCGAATACCCGTGCTGGTGTAATCGCCTTCGTGAACAGTACCTGCCGACTACAGCGTGCCGCCGGTTCCCACGCCGCCGGGCATTACTGGCTGGAACGACGTTGGCAGTGACTTGATCATGACCTCCGTTCCCGAGCCCAGCACCTTCGCGCTGGCCGGCCTCGGCGCTGCCGCCCTGTTGATCTTCCGCCGCCGGAAGTAATATAGGCCCTGCAGCTTTTCCCCTTCAAAAAGCCGCCCGCAAGGGCGGCTTTCTTTTTCTGGGAGATTGACAATTCGGCCGCAACGGCTAGCATCTTTTGCAGTCGCAACTCGGCGCGTTCGTCTATCGGTTCAGGACACGGCCCTCTCAAGGCTGAAAGACGGGTTCGATTCCCGTACGCGCTACCATTGATTATCAACGACTGCATCCTCCGGGAAGCCATCACGCTCGGGCTTCCGGTGATCGGCCTGCGCCTGATTTGCACCCAACTGCGATCTGATCATCTGATTTCCGGCCCGATTTCCGGCTTGCTCTAAAACCCATTGCAGCACAAAATCCACCGGCCGGCAGGATATACTGCAGCCTGGAAGCCGAAAACGGTATGAAAGAACGAATTAAGGGCGTGATAATCGAGAGCCTTATGCTCCAGATGAGTCCGGCGGAAATCGCCGATGACCTGCCGCTGTTCGGTCCTGGGGGCTTAGGTCTGGACTCCGTTAATGCGCTGCAACTCGTCCTGGCCTTGGACAAGCACTTTGGCTTGAAAATCCGCGACCCGGAGGCGGCCAAGGAGATATTCCGGAACGTCAACACGATTACGGAAGCCGTCCAGCAGAAGATGGCCGATCACAAGATGCCTCCATCCACTTTGAGCACAGAGCCGGTAATATAGCTGGCCTCGGCGGAAGCCAGGAAGCGCACCGCCGCCGCCACTTCCTCCGGCCGACCAAAGCGGCGCATCGGAACTCGCGCTTCCGCCGCTGCCCGCTCTTCGGCAGTCAAAGCCGCCAGCGCTTCGGTTTCGACAAAGCCAGGGCAGATCGCGTTGACGGTGATGTTGAGACGGGCAACCTCTTTGGCCAAAGATTGGGTGAGGGCAACCACACCGGCTTTGGCGGCGGCATAATTGGTCTGACCCGCCGGAGACAGCAAAGCGCTCAGGGAAGCGAGATTCACGATGCGGCCGGTTCGCTGGCGGATCATGGTTGGCAGCACGGCTTGGCAACCGTGGAACACGCCGTCCAGGTTAGTTTCGCGCACCGTCTGCCAGGTCTCAATGGGCATCATGCCAAGCAGGGCATCTTTATGCTTGCCAGCGTTGTTCACCAGGACATCCAACCGAGCATCGACCGCGAGCACTTGGGTCACCGCCTGCTGCCAGGATTCGCGTGAAGTAACATCCAATAAAAGGCTGCGGCAACGGCCGGGATTCTGCCCGGCGAGTTCCTCGGCGCGCTCGCGGCGCGAATGCACACCGAGCCAGACCGAATTATTCGCGCTCTCCGCCAGAAAAGCACGTGCTATGGCTTGACCCAAGCTGCCATTGGCGCCGGTGATCAGGATGACGCGAAGGTTCATAATGAGGTGCCGGGCGTTGAGCTGCACGCTGGCAAATCCGCTGTGCCGGAAGGTGTGCGCACAAAGCGCGCTCCAATCGCCTGTTGATTGGAGCCTACGAGGCTGACGTTGGCGGCGGTGAATCGTCCGCTTGCGACTGCCTCGCAGGCAACAACGCACTGCCAGGCAGCGCCTGCCATGAGACCTTCGCCAAGAAGACTCCTGGGGCTGGACCGTACTCCAGGCCAATTGTGCCATGCGGCACGTTCGGCAGCGTCCGTGCGAGGGCTGTCCCCGAGGCCATCGCAGAGGAGTTCCGTGGGGCCACCCGCCCCGAGTTGGCTGCGCATGGCCCGGGCCGCTCGCACCCGGTCATTGGATGCAGAATATGTGTGAGGATCGGTGATGGCTGCCAACTCGGCGCCAGTGAACATCTCCAAATCACCGCACAGGCATAAGGCCCCGGCGCCCCCCGTGAGAACGGCGGGACGATCAAGGTGCCAGAGCGCGTCCGCCAGTATCCAATCGGTTTCCTCAGACCCAATGATGATGCAGGCGTCCACTCGATTCTGGCCGAGCCACTGGGCGCCGATGAATACTCCTTGCAGGAAGCAGGCCGGGTCCCCAACGAGGGTATATGAAATCGAGACATTTCCCAACAGCGCCGCGACGTGACTTGCCGGGCCGGCATAAACGGTTTCGGGAAACAGGAGCGGACTGGCCGTTCTGGGATCTTCCAGGGCCTCGCCAAGAAACCGCCGGGAATAATTCACGCAGCCGGCTTGGAGGCAGACTATCAGCCCCAGCCAGCGCCGGCTGTCCTTCCTCGCCCCCAGCCCGGCGGCGGCCTCGAGTGCGACTGCCGTGGCATAGTGTGTGATCGGGCTGGTACGCCGCAGGCGTGGATGCGCAAGAAATGCCGGACGCACAGCCAGATGGGGTACCAGGCGGACCTTGAGGGGTTTCTCCCAGCCCGGCCGCTGGAGCCGCTGAATCGGCAGGGGCTTGGTATTCTTCAGGGCCTCACACAGGGCCGAGACTCCCCAACCTGCGGGCGAGACCGCGCCCAACCCCGCAATGAGAACGCGGCTCATGCCCACCTCCGCAAAATCAGAGTCGCATTGACGCCGCCGAAACCAAAGGCGTTAGTCAGCACTGCATTCACCCGTGCGTCTCGCGGTTGGTGCACAATGGGGAAGCTGCAGACAGGGTCGGGGGTCTCGAACGCCGCTTGTGCCGGCAGCCACTGTTCGCGCAAGGCCATCAGGCAAACCACCGCCCCGGCGGCGCCGGCGCCTCCAAGGAGGTGTCCGATGCCGGCTTTGATGGAACTGACCGGCAACGTCGCGGCGCGGCCGCCAGCCCAGTGACTGATGGCAATGGCTTCCGAGATGTCGTTGAGCGGCGTGCCGGTGCCATGAGCGTTGATGTAGTCAATGTCCTCGGGTGTCACTCCCGCAGTCGCACAGGCCTGCCTCATGACCGCGAGCGCAGTATCCCCGTGCGGGTGCGGCTGAGTGAGGTGGTGCTGGTCAATGGACGTGCCGTATCCGATGAGTTCTCCCAGGATGGCCGCGTCTCGCCGGCTCGCGCGCTCAAGGGTTTCCAGAGCGAGCACCGCCGCACCTTCACCAAGGGCCAAGCCATCTCGCCGGGCATCGAACGGACGGCAGACAGTGGGTGAGAGCGATTGGAGGGCAGCGAAGCCCGAAAACACAAGTTCACTGAGCGCGTCATAACCGCCAGCCAGGACGCACTGCGTTTGGCCGCGACGAATCAGTTCCCAGGCGTGGCCGATGGCGTTGCTGCCCGAGGCGCAGGCATTCGAGATGATTGTAACCGCCCCGTTGACCCCAAGAGCATCCAGCACCGTTCGCGCTTGGACCTGCGGCTGATAGTGAATGGCCCGGCTGGGTTGCCGGCGATGATGGCATGGCGATTGCGTTGCCTGGCGAAAATATGCTTCTCCGAGCGACATGCCTCCCGCTGTTGTGCCAAGAACCAGCGCCAGATCATCGACCGACTGCCAATGGGCTTGCTGCCACGCTTCATGCGCTGCCAGCAAGAGCATTGCGCCGGCGCGGTCCAGTCGGGCAACCTGGTGTGAACTCAGGCGGCTCGGCGGGAGTGCCGCCGGCAAATCCACCTCTGCGGCAGTTTTCACCCGCTGGCGGCTGACATCAAACAACGAAACATGACGAAATGCGCTCTTCCCCGCCCGGAATCCTTCCGCATTCCGTTTCCATCCGATCCCAAGAGCGGTGACGATCCCCGCGCCGGTGACGACGATGCGCGGCGGGGAGGATGGTGGGGGGCAGGCGGGGAAGAGCATGATCGTTCAGCATCGCTTGAGCCGCGCCGGCAACGGATTTCCGTCACCGGGCCTTCTGAACAGTAATAAATATAAGAAGATCGACTTCTGTCAGGTTTTCGCGCGTTATTGCCGGCCGAAGACAATCTTCGCCATGAATCCCTCATATAATAAGGAGAGAAGCAAAGCGAATCAAGAAGTTAAGACCTTCGGACTTCAGGGCTGCCCGCCTGGCTCTGCCTCTGCGGCCAGAGTTTTCTCTCGATTCCCGGTTGAATGTGACTCAAGGTTGAGGCGTGGTTGGACCTTCGACATGCGCGGCGATCATCCCTTGTTTCAACGAGGGGGCGACCATCGCAGGCCTGGTCAGAGCGGTGCGCCAACACCTCCCCTTGGTGATGGTGGTGGACGACGGTTCGACGGACGCCACCGCGGCGGCGGCCCGGGTCGCAGGCGCAATGGTGGTGAGCCATGCCGGGAACTTCGGCAAAGGCGCCGCGCTCAGGACCGGGTTGTTGTCGGCAAAGAAGCAGGGCTTCGAGTGGGCCTTCACTCTCGATGGCGATGGCCAGCACGCGCCGAAGGACATACCCGCTTTTCTGTGTTGCGCCGGACAGACCGGGGCATTGCTGGTTGTCGGCAGCCGCATGCACAGGGCGCAGGCCATGCCCTGGCTTCGCCGACAGGTGAATTGCTGGATGAGCCGTCAGTTGTCTCGGCGCACGGGCAAGCAACTGCCCGACACCCAATGCGGTTTCCGGCTGGTTCACCTGGCAACCTGGGCCAGGCTGTCACTCAAGACGGAGCGCTTTGAAGTCGAATCGGAGATGCTCATGGCCTTCCTGGCGGCCGAGCACCCAGTCGCGTTTGTGCCGATCCAGGTCATCGGCCAGGGCCGGCGCAGCCGCATTAACCCGGTGACCGACTCCTTGCGCTGGTGGAAATGGTGGCGCGGTCTCGCCCGCGCTTCGCGACAGAGGACTTGATCGGCCGTGGTCGTAAACTGCTCGGTCGAGCGGGCATGCGGCTGGGCTTTGGGGATGGGACGTTGAATGCGGTGGATGTAGAGGGGAACGGGATGCAGCCAGTGATCAGGAACCCGAGAGGCACGACACATCTGATTTGTGCAACTTGGAGTGATCTCCTGGCAGTCGGGCGGTGCCCCGCCCGGGGCAGAGACGTCCGGTCTCTTAGGGTCGGTGGGGGCAATTGAGAGCACAAGGCATGCACAGACCCTGGGCGACCAACTCGCACTCAGGCCGCGGTCGCGGCAAACGTCCTCCCATCCCGGGCGCAGATCAATTGCGCGACGGAACGGCCCGAAAGGGCGGCGGAAGGCAGGCCTCCCCCCGGCTCGACCCAATGGCCGGCCATGTAAAAATCCTGGAGTCCGGGCAAGGTGTGCGGGATGGGCCGTCCCAGGATTCGCGGCGTAGGCAGCCAGCCCTGGATACTGCCCTGCCAGTTGCCGGTGGACCGCGCGAAAGTGGCAGGGGTTGCGAGGTCGGCATGCTCCAGGTGCCGGGCGACGCCCGGAAACTTCCGATCGAGAATCGAGACGATCTCCTGGAGCACCCCTTGTTTCGCCTTCGCGTAGTCCTCGGGGCGGTGATTCCGGAGGTTGGCCCAGTGCTCGTAGCTGCCGGAAAACCGGACTATCATGATGGTCTTGCCTGCCGGGCAAAGTCCCGAATCGGAGCCAAAAACGGCGACCTCCAGCCGATCATGGCGTGTGGCGCCGTCCACCTTCAACGGATGCGCGAGCGGCAGGCTGAGGGCCCGGGGCGCTTCCGGGAAGGTCCCGTTGACGCCCAGAGAGGCCTGCAGTAGCCCGGGGAAGACCTCACAGTGATTATATACGTAAGCAAGGCGTTTGTTGACGTAACGGCCTCCGAGCATCTTGAAGATCGTCGTGCGGCCGTCGGCGCAGGAAACCACAGTGGAGGCTGGCACCACCGCTCCATCCGCGCACCGCACGGCGACGGCGCGGCCATTCTCCACGTTCACCGAAACCACCTGGGTATTGTAGTGTATAACGCCGCCGAGGCGGGCGTAGCGGTCGGCAACGGCGTGGGCGAAGGCCCGCGAGCCGCCGGCGACATAGCCGGCGTTCTGTCGGGACCTGAAGCCCAGCACCATCACCAGGACCAGAGCGGACATACGGACATCGCCAGCTATAGCCATCAGCGCCTCGCGCAGGAATGGGTTCCGGTAAGCTGCGAGATAATCCGCGAACCTCCGGTTCTTCCATCTGGCGATGGTGAGCAGCATCGGCAAATAGTGGGTCAAGAGCTTCATTTTTTCCACCACACCCATGAGTTCCAACGGTTTCTCGGGGGGATCGAGGGGGGCGCAACGCCGGGCGGCGTCCACGAGCCTGTCTATGAGCAGGGCGTCTTCAGGCGCGATGCGTTTGAACTCCCGCGCGAGTTGGTCCAGGTCCGACGATAGCGAGAGGACCTGGCCGTTGAGGCCCTCGACGCGCAGGAATTCGTCATGATCCACGATGTCCCGTCCCTCTATCGCGCCGAGTTCGCCCCATATCCGGTGGAAAGCCGAGGAGGGGTGGGTGCCGACCAGCCAGCGCAGGCAGCCGTCGAAAACATACGGCCCCCGATCCCAAGCCACGCACAGTCCGCCCGGGACCGTGTTCGTCTCGAGGATCTCGGTCTTGTAGCCGTTCATCTGCAAGTAACAGCCGCAAGACACCCCGGCAATGCCGCCGCCTATGATGATTATCTTGCGGGAGGCGGCCGCGGCCTGGCGTTGTTCGCCTCCGGCTATCGCCTTTGGACCTTTGGTTTTTCTCTTGAGCACGCTTGAGAAATCAATAATCGCGCCAAGCCCGCCGTAGCGCGCGGGCGTAACCTCTGGCGGCCAGCAAAATACGGAAAACCTCGCGCAATGGGACCCGCGTCATGTGCGGGCGCAGCGGGTTGCGCGACGACCCGATCGCGCTCAACTTGGCGAACTCCGCGCAGAATTCCCGAAGCGGGATTGCCGTGGGCGTCAGGGGGTGCATACAATCATGCAGGTCGAAGGGATGGCAAACGTATCTGGTTTTCTCCTCCTGCCAGGCCGGGCTGCCCGGCGAGGCGGTATAGACGGTGCAGGTGATCTGTGCCGGGGGCATGCGCTCCATATACTCCTGCAGAAGCTTGAGGATCGTCTTGAGCCGGGGCTTGGGTTTGACTAAAAGAATCCTCATCCGTGGCGCACCTTTCCGCTGGGAGTCAGATCGAGTTCGGTCACCACCTCGAGCGAGGCCGGCACCTTGTGGTTGGAGAGCCGGCGGCGGCAAAACAGGAGAATATCCTCGCTCGTGGCGGGGGGACTGCCGCTCCGCAAGTGGATTTCGGCGTGGACCGCTTCGCCCAGTTGAGGGTGCGGCCGGCTCGTCACGCGTGAACGCAGTACGGCCGGATACTGGTCCAGGACGGCTTCGACTTCCTCCGGGAAGACCTTGTGGCCGGCAATATGGATAACGGACGAGGTACGGCCGTCCAGCACAATCCGTCCCGCGCTATCCCGGTGTGCGAGGTCGCCGGTCAAAAACCAGCCTTCGCGCAGGACTTCCTCGCGCCCCCTTGGCGGACTTAGGTAGCCGGCAAACATGCCGGGACCACGCAGGGCGAGTTGCCCCGTTTCGCCCTCGGGCACCGGCCGTATGGCCTGATCCACAAGGGCCGCCTCAAAACCCGGCAGTGGCCGGCCAATGGCCTCGGGATGCTCGGCGGCCTCCTCGATGTTCATGATCGGCAGCCCCACCTCAATAATACCATAGCCTTGCGCCACGGGCACACGATACCTGGCGAGGAAATCCTGCGCTGCCTGGGGACCGAGGCGGCTGGCGACGGACATAATCCGCTTCAGCGTGGGCGGCAACCTGCGTCCGGACCCCTCACCGCCCAGCATGCGCACGTGCATCGGGGTCACGTAAAGGAACGTCACATTGTGGCACAAGGCCGCCTCCAGGATGCTCTCAGCCAGGTAATCGGCGCTGACCACGATCGCCGCCCCGGCCTCCAAGTAGAGGAGGATGGAAACATAAAAGTGATAAGCCATCGGCAAGACCCAGAGCACTCTGTCCTCGCAAGTCAGTCCCAACCCGCAATTAGCGGCGCGCGTGCGCTCAAGCACGCTGCGGTGCGTCAGGACCACACCTTTGGCCGCCCCGGTCGTGCCCGAAGTGAAGCGCACGAAAGCGGCATCCTGGAACCCTGGCGCCAGCGGCACTTGGGGACCATTGAGCCGAGCGAACCGCAAGCCGATGCCACGGGACAATTCCAAGCTGCGGGGGGCGGCCCCTGCCTGGGTTGCGCCGCAGCCGTCATCGAGGATCGCGCACAAGGGGGCGCGCGCCAACATGTCCGCTAATTCGTCCGGCTTTATCTGGTGGTGGATGGGCATGACCACGGCGCCGCATCCCAGCGCGCCCAGCGCGCCGATGACGAAGGCGCGTCCGTTGCGCGCTCGCACGCCCACGCCCTGGCCTTCGCGCACGTCCAGCCGGGCAAGCTGCGCCCGCAGGGACTCGATCTCGCGCCAGAGGGATTGGTAATCCAGCGTGCCGGCGGCGTCGACGATGGCCGGCCGCCCGGGCCATTGGCGGGCCGCCTGGGAAAGGCTCTCGAAAACGTTCATTCGTTCATCTGCCGCCGAATTGTTTCCACTGCCTCGTCGAGCGGCCGCCCCAAGGCTTGGAACGCGGCAGCGGTTCCTGCCGCCCAGCCGGTAGCCAGCGCCGTGCCGATCACCCGGGCCGACGTCATCACCCCCGTCGCGGCTGAGAAGCAACGACCGGCAGCAAACAAGTTGTCAAGCTTTGCCGGGCGCAGGCAGTCCAGAGGAATCTCATAGTAGTCACGCTCGTTGAAAAAGACCATATCCGGTCGTATGCCGTTTCCCCAACGTTCCATTGGCCAACAACCGCGGGCGATTCCGAGAGGGGATTTTCTAGCGCCAAGGACATCCTGATCTGAGAGCTTGGCACGACCTTGAATGCGGCGACCGGACCGGATGCCGAGTTGCGGGGCGACCGAGGCCAGGCGGGCATGTCGGAAGGTAGTGGTATTTTGGACAAGGAAACGATGAAGTTCCATCACCAACGCACGGGCCTCGCGTTCCCAACAGGTAATCTGCTGCCAGAGTGGCCGATCTGAACTTGCGGGGGCCAAGTTGAGTTTGAGATCCATGCGGCCATGACAGCCCGTGCCGGGAATCAACGCAAGCCGTTCGCAGCATGGCGCCAGAAAGCCCTCTTCAACTCCTCTGCGCAACTCTCGCCGCAGCTTGATCAAGCCGCATTCGGTCAGGCCGGTTTCAACGTGCTCGAGGGAAAAAACCAATGCGGGCGCTTGGTCGCAAACTCCGTTCTCAACTGCGGCCCCAGCCAAGCCGGCGACGGTCGCTTCGCCACTGCTATCCACCACCATAGCCGGGCGGACGACGAGCGGCTCGTTCCATGCCAGGCCGTGAACTTGAACGACACGAAAGCCCTCAGCCTGTGCACCTGCCACCGTTGCGTGTAGTGCCACCGTGACGTTTCCACACTCTCTCAAGACGGCATCCGCCACGCTCCCGAAGACCGGTGCGGGAAACGGCAGCACCCAAAGACCTCCATCCAGCCGAAACGGGTCCGCGCCGACAGCGCGCTGCAGCCGCGAGGCGAATTCGCTCACAAATCCTCGGGCGGCTGGCATCGCCTCCGGGTTGGCCTTGTCTCGAAGATAAAGTCCGCAAATGGTGCCCACTTGAGCGGCCGTAGCCAGTCCACCCAAAAAGCCGTATCGCTCCAACAACACAACCCGCGCGCCCACGCGCCCGGCGGCTACGGCCGCGGCGATGCCCGCGGCACCACCGCCGATAACCAGCACATCGCAGGAAATAGAGGCGGGAGGCATGGGGAGAGTGGTTGCAGGATTCGTCAGCGTCGCATGTATTGGCCGTAGCCCCGGATGTATTTCCACTGTGGCCGCACCCTCAGCCAGACGCTCACTTTCTGCCCCAACCGGACGACAGGCTTGCGCCAGTCCGCCGGCGAGGTCCATTCCGGGCATCGCCGCGCAATGCGGTCCAGGTTCTGCTCGGTGCGCTCGCTCAAGCCGGGCGACAGGTAATAGGCTGGCTCGAAGAGATCGTGGTCTGGCGATACTTGGCCTTCCCGGGCAGCTATTTTGGCCAAGGGCGTGCCTTCATAGACGCGGATGCCAAAGGAGGCAAAAACGCCGTTGGCGGGCGCACAGCCGGCCAGAAAGGTTTGGGTTTCTTCGACATCCTCCCAGGTTTCGCCCGGGCCACCGAACAGCAGATAGACCACGAAGGGCAGGCGGGCATCGCGCGCTGCTTGCAAGGCGATTCTAGTCTCCTCCTGTCCGAATGGTTTGCCCAACGCACCCAGCATCCTGGGCGTAGCGACATCCAGCCCAAACTCGACCCCGATGCAACCGGCGTGGGCCATTGCGCGAGCCAGTTCGAGATCGAAACCAACCGGGTTGCAGAAGGCCTCCCAACCAACTGGCAACCGCCGGCCGCCGAGAGCGGCACATATAGCCAGAGCGTGCGAACGAGGGTCGTTGAAGACGCTGTCCACGAAGAAGAAATGACGCAATTTTGAGTGCAG
Source organism: uncultured bacterium (assembly GCA_963749495.1). Lineage (GTDB taxonomy): Bacteria > Verrucomicrobiota > Verrucomicrobiia > Limisphaerales > UBA8199 > CAVQND01. The sequence continues at coordinate 257,076 of CAVVMW010000001.1, read as the reverse complement.
GGCAACCGTTTCAATCTCCTCGGCCACCGCTTCAGGCGGGCGAAGGCGATACCGTCGGCCCTCCAATTGGGGGTAAATGCAATAAACGCACCCGAAAGGACACCCGCGTTTGGTCTGCACACCGACAAATCCGCCCCGCCTCACATAACGCGCATAACCGCAGAGTTCGTGCGCGGGCAGCGGCAACTCGCCCAAATTGTCGATGGCGCGGGTTGGGAGAACGCTGGCCGGACCGGCGGTTGTTGGCGCGGTGATGACTCCGTCCATTCCCTCCAGGCATCGACCAGCCTCCAGCCGAGTCAGCACTTCCGGAAAAGCCCGCTCACCCTCGCCGATAACGCCGCAATCGGCCTCCATCCGCCGCATCCAGCCGTGAGGCGCGACGGAAAAGCCACTGCCTCCCAGGATCAGAGGGCCTTTGAAACAGCGCCGCACCGTGTCCGCCAGTTCACGCACCTGGTCGAAATACATGCGCGGTGCGAATGCCCAACAGTTGTCGAGGTTGCGAATGCCGAAAGCCACGGCTTGGTACTGGCCCGACTCCAGGGCCTTCCGCAGAGCGCGTTGCGGCGCGGGGGCTATTCCCAGGTCCAGGAGATTTACTTCGTGGCCGGCGGCGCGGGCGGCGCCAGCCACGCACAGCACGCCCAGCGGCGCCACCGGGTACGGCGAACACTCGCGGTTTGTCGCTACCAGGAGCACCTTCATGGCACCTCATCCAGCAAGGCGCAGCGCAGGCCTGTTTCCAGGGCATCCACCTCAGCCAAACTCATGCAGTCATCCACCCAGGATAGCTGCGCGCGGGGCCGGCCGCGGAAACTCCAGAACAACACGGTCAACCCCGGTGGCCGCCAGGTCGGCACCATGTGTGTGACCTCCTGGATTCCTCCACCCAGCATGTCGGTCATCCCGGCGCAAGTTTCGCCCGAATCGGAGAAGCAAAGGCTGGCGAAGTTGCCCCGGGTGGGCTTTCCCAGGTTGCGCAGGTAGAAATCCAGGGGCAGTGGCTTGAACATCTCCAGGGCTGCCATGCAGGACTCCGGGAACCGAGTGCGGATCTGGTCCATCATCTGTCTAGTCAGTTCGCCGATGATCTCGGCCAGGTTTGCGGCCTGGCGGGGCTCAATGCGGTAGAACAGGATGGAGAGGTGGTTGGAGAAGATGGGGCCCTTCGCGCCACGCCGGCGCATATCATGGGGCACGGGAATCAAATAGGCGCCATCCTTGTTGCCACGGGCGGAGGCAACGGTGTGCAAAGCCCGGAGCGAGGCCGCCAGGTAAAAGTGGCTGCGCCGGAAGCCCGCGTTGAGACGCTGGCAGCGCGCGTCGATGCGATCTGCTTCCCGCTCGTTGAACAAAAGGAGGCGGGCCTGGTTGCGGCACGGGGTGGCCGGACCGGGATGCTGTTTGGGCATCAGCGTGAAAAGCGGTTCGCGGCCGGACTGCTGAAGCCACTCGACCGAACCCCGCGCTAACTTCACAGCACGCCACCAGCCCAACAGGTTTCCCCCTCTTTGGTCCGGGTTGATCAAGTTTTCGATGGTGGGTGCTCCGTTTGCGGCGCCGCCCAGGTTCAGATGACGCAAAATCAGTTCCGAGCCACGCGCATCCATGAGGGCGTGGTTCCACGAAAGGACAAGGTCTCTGGTCCCATCCCTGTGACGAACCAGGTCCAACGCCAGCGCGGGGCCCCGGCCAGCGTGCAATTCACGCCCCAGGACAACCTGCGGCAGCAGCCCCGGTCCGGCTTCGCTGCCATTTTGGTTGTCGTGTTCGTGAAAGACCGCCCGAGGCCGGGCCGTAGCACGCCAGAGGGGGGGAAGCACAGGCAGCGGGCGACTGATACGCACCCGTGCGAGCCAGTCCAGCATTGGGGAAGCCGCCACGCGCTCGCGCAGCAGTTCCGTATTCAGGCCGCAATCCAAGCGAAGTGCCACTCGGCAGACGTTGCCCCCCAAGCCGACCCGCCGCATCCGCCAGTCCTGGCCGTGCATAAAGTAATCCCCTGCAGCCAATCGAATGCGGCGAGGGAGGTCAGGCATGGGCATGGGGACCGGCTGCTCAGGGCGATGACTGGCCGTTGCGGGCCAGCTCGGCGATGCAGTGGGCCATCGTGGCGACCGAAGCCAGATTGTTACGCGTCAGATGCGACGGCGGCACCCGGACGCCAAAAGTGCGCTCGGCATAGAGCAGCATTTCAAACAACTGAAAGGAATCGATGCCGGCCTCAGCCAGAGGACTATGCTCATCGAAAGCTGTTCCGTCGGCCACAAAATTCGTGCGCGCGAACTGGCAGAGCTGCCGGCCGATGCTTTGGGGGTCCGCTGGCGAGGTCATAGGCCGGCTGCCGCAGGACGGGTAAGGCAATGGTTGTCGTTTCCGGTCACGTCAGGGATTATGGCAGAGTCCTTGGAAACGGGTCAAGCGTGGAACTTCGCAAAGCCAGGCAGCGCCGCCTCCGCTCGGCTGCGGTGAACCCCAACTCGCCCCTCAGAGCGCAGGGACGGGGCCTTAGTAGCCATCAAAATTATTACGGGCTTGTTCGGCTCGAGCCATGCTGCGCTGGGAAAAGTTGATGACCCAAGAGGCGATGCTGGCCTGAGTCAATGGCATGGGCAAACGAGAAACGATTGAAGGCAGGCTGTAGAACTCCCGGTAAAGCCGGCGAACGTGGTTCTCGAGCGACGCTGGAGTTCCGTACGGCGGGCGGACGTGGCAGATTTGACCCGGCCAGCGGTCGATTTCTTTTTCGTCGAGAATCCGGCCCTGGCTCTGCATCCGCTCGTAGAACGGAGTGCCCTTTACGGGGGTCAGGATGTTGAAGTAGGCAGCCGGGACCTTGTGCTCGTGAAGGAACTTGAGCGTCGCCTCGAACACGCTCTGGACTTCGCCGTCCCAGCCGAAAATGAAATTCAAGGAATAGCTGACACCCCGCCGGCGCAGGTTGGCCAGCATGTCACCGTACTTGAGCGTCTTGTTGAAGCTCTTGTTCATCCCGGCGAGCGTCTCCGGGCTGAGGCTCTCCAGGCCGATGTTGAGGTGCAACAGGCCGCTCCGCTGGGCCAGGTCCATGAAGGTGTCGTCGCAGCAAAGATAGGCGGGCCAAAGCGCTGACCATCGCACCCGGAGCGGAACCATTGCCTCCATCAGTTCCATCGCGTGGCTCCGCTTGCCTCCAAAATTACTGTCGCCAAAGAAAATGCTCCGGGAACGGCAGCGTTTGATTTCTTCGATCACGTCCGGCACCGGCCGGCAACGATAACTCTCACCCAGCAAGAACCGTTCGGAGCAGAATTCACACCGGAACGGACAACCCCGCGACGAGACGACAGTGTATGTCCTGAAGGGGCGATAGCGTGAGAGATTCAACAGGTCGTAACGCGGCAGCGGCAGGCCGGCCAGGTCGGCAAGCGGGTCGGCTCGGTAAAGGCCCCCCAGCCGTCCATGAACAGCGTCCCCCAGCATCTTCAGCCAGATGGTTTCGGCTTCGCCAATGCCGACGGCATCGCAATGTTCGCTCGCTTCTTGGGCGTGAAAGAATGTATGGGGCCCGCCGATGATGACGGGCACGCTACGCCGGCGGAACTCATCGGCGATGTCGTAAGCGCGGTACGAGTTTAGAGTGGAGGAGCTGATGGCGACCAGGTTGAAACGGTTATCGAAGCCGACCGGGTCCAACTGTTCATCCAGGAGTGTGATCTCCCAGTCTGGCGGGGTCAGGGCAGCCAGATAGGGCAAAGTCAAAGGCACCACGTCCCGATGGCGGGCCTTGAACACAGTGCGGTCCGCCTTCGAGCCATAGTGGGATGGCTGGATTATGAGAAGCTTGTGCGCCATGCGCGGATGTTGTCGCTTCAATGCTTGATAGTGCTGGAATTTGGCGGGGTCCGCCGCCAGCACTGCCAAAACTCTGCTCCAAGACTGCCCAACATCCAGCCTCAGAGCAAGCCCGGAAACTATATGCTTGCTTGCGGTTACGATGCCCGGGCAAGCTACGTCACATGACAGCTCCGCCTCCAGAACAAACCGTGCGCTCCGGCCCTTACCCCAGCGCGCGGGAAGTGGTGGTCAAAACCGCCGGCTTGGTGCTGCTGGCATTGCTCCTCGGTTTGGGCCAGGATTGGATGGCGTCCCGGTATTACGGCCCCGGGCGCGTGGCCGGCTTTCACCTTGGAGTGATTCATGGAGCTGTAATGCCTGGCCGCTCTGCCGGCGCTGTTGATGGGGAAGGATGTCGCGATTTATGCCCCGGCCAACGAGGGGCGGTCCTACAAGATCGGCTACATTCTGGGTATCAACCTGTGCGGCACCCTTTTTTTTGGCTTCGCCTTCTGGCGGCCGTCCGGGCGAGGAAGCGGGGAACGCGAGGTGCGAGGCGCGAAGTGATTGATGCGACTTAGTGAGCAGTTTAACGATCTCTAATAAAGCCCGCCGCGGAAGATCTCGATCACGCTCACCGTTCCCCCGGCCCAATAGGAGGCGGCAGGAAAGCGAAAGGCCCGCAACGCCCGGTCATAGATGAGTTTGGCCGAGTGGGCGGGAGTGTTCGGATCGTAAGCCTCGAACCGGATCTCCCGCTCCGACTCCGCCATTCCAAACAACAGGAGCCCGTGGTTTATCCTAACCCGGGGAAACCGGAAGAGATGCACTGTGGGCGCCGACCCTTGACGCACCGCTTGCTGCAGTTGTCGTGCCATCCTTTCCTGGTGCCGTCTCCAAACCGGGAAGACCATGCGCCAGTGGCTGCGCAGAAAATAAGATTGCCAAGGTCCGCCGCACTCCCCTTTGAGCAGAGGCTCGTGAGCTTGGCAAAAGGCGCGCAAACACTCGTAGCCAGGGATCACGATCCGTTCCCGCTGGGCGCTCCTCCGGCGAGGATTGCGGGAGACAACTTGATGAATGAGCCCGCGATAAACCTCCGTTTCCACCTCCGGCAGGCTCCGTTCGAAATGGGCGTGGTAGAAGAATTGCCGGACCGATCTGACCAGCACGAAGCAGCGATGGGAGTAGGTGGGGGCCGGATGCGTGCGCGCAACCGACATTGCCCCGGTCGTGGGGTCAAAGCTGTATCGCCACACAAGTTCGTTGGCAAACGTAAGCGTGTCCCGCTCGAACTCAAAGGAGCGGGAACGATAATCAGGCGGCGGACCCATTGTCGAGTTCTCCAATTCACTGAGCTGGAGTCTGTGCTCCGGCGGGCTTGGGCGCGTTGCCGCTCAAGGTAAGCTCGGCGGACAGCACTCTGCGGCCTGAAACGGAGGCCGTAGCCTTGGCTTGGATTAAGTGACCTAACCGGCCAGTGATCGAGGCCTCAATCAACACCGTTTCCCCGGGCCGGGCCGTTCCGAGGAGCTTGACGGCGCGGAGCGCAGTGAGCTTCAGACCCTGAAAAGCGGGAAAATCGGGGTCGTTCTGTGCCACCATCCCGGCCACTTGCGCAGCAGCCTCGATTAGCAGCACGCCCGGAAAGAGCGGTTCGCCCTGAAGATGGCCCCGCAGGTAATATTCGTCACCCCGGACCAAGTATTCGCCCACCCCACTCTTGCCCGGGACTAAGCTCAGCAGCCGGTCCACAAAGCGGAATTCCGGGCCGTGGGGCAGCGATTTAAGGGCGTCTTGCAGCAAGTCAGGCATAAAGGTCATCGGTGGAGCGGTTCCACCACGGTAAAGTCCGGCATCAACTGGGCCTGGAACCTCGCCGGATCCATCGGCGGGTTGAGCACCACGTTGGCAAAATCGTTGCGCAAGCTGGAGCCGTCAGCGAATCTCATCTCGGTCACTGCGATCGAGAAATCGTTGGTGCGAAAGCCGATCAGGATCTCGCTGATGAATTTGCGGGCGGAGGCGCTCTTGGGCTGGAGCATCACCTGCAAAGTCGCGTTCGTTTCTGCCGCCGACAACAGGCGAAAGTGATCTTCCATGGAGGCTCGATCCCGGGGGAGGCTGGCGTCCAGCAGCGCAAGCGCGTCCCTCGCGGGGCCGGGCGGCACGCCGCTGAGTGGATATTTCTCGGCCCGTTTGAGCCGCGGGTAGATGATGAGCAGTTGGCCGGGCTGGCGCACCACGATGGTCTGCGCCGGTTGGCCCAGTTCCCAGCGAAAGCGGCCCGGCGCCACCCAGACCTTGCCCGTGGCGACCAGCGGCTCAGCCAGCACCTTGAGCGAGCGGGTCTGCGTGAAGTCGGCCGACCAACTCTGCAGGTTGGTCTGCACCGCAAACCAGTGGCCGAAAAGCCCATCGAGTTTGGCAGCGTCAGCCGCCAGCGCGAGGGGAGCCGCCAGACACAACACCGTCCAAAGGCAGCACCGCAATGCGCGCGGGACCGGCGCTACTTGTCGTTTGGCCAGATGGGAACGAATTGATACCATTGGTCTATATCCTGGCGAATTGCCGGCTCGAATGCACGCAGGATTTGCTGGGTCAGTTCTCGGCGGGCTTCGCGATTGCCCAACGCCCTGCGGTCATAGGTGAACTCGGAGAGCACTTTCACGGCGTAGCCTGTTGGCCGGCGGACGATTGTCACCCCAATTAACGCGCAGCCCGACGCCCGGGCCAACTCCGCCGCGGCCGCCGGCGCCTCGAACGGCCGGCCGAACAATTCGACCGCGACACCACCCCGCGCAGGGGGTCGATCCAAGGATAGCGCCAAGGCGGCTCGAGCCTGAAGTCGTTTGATGACCTCGATGAAGGCAAAACTGTCCTGGCCGACGATCAACGTCTCCACCCCGCAACGCTTCCGCAACGCGGCACGAAGATCGGTCAGGCCGTCGTCCGGTTCGGCCTGGGTCAGGATTGTCAACGGGATGCCCAGTTGAGCCAGCAACAAACCACCATGCTCCCAGTTGCCGAGGTGGAGTGTGACGAAAATGACGCCGCGTCCGCGTTCGCGAGCAGCCCGGATAATCTCCAACTCACAAGAGTCGGTCAACCAGTCTCGCACTGGCACTCCGCTCTCGACGCGCCATAGATCCACCAGTTTCAAAGCAAAATTACGAAAGAGCCTGTGGGCGGTTCTTTCTGCTGCCAACCGGTCACCAGCGAAGGCGGGCAGGAAATTCCGCACTACCACCTCGCGGCGCTGCCGATAGAACAGGAAATAGACTTCCGCCACCACCACGGCCGATCCTTTTATCAACCCTGTTGGCAGGAGTCGCACCATGGCCAAGCCGAGCCGCCACAGGCCGGCGCAGTAAAAAGCAGAGGGGGCCCAGCGGCGGGTGCCGGGGCGTGAGGCAAGTGTTGCGTGCTCTTCCGTGCCGCCAGACACTCGGCTCTCGTCACGCCCTCCGGCTCTGGACTCGGGACTGCGGACTTTGGAGGTTCGACTCAACGCCACCCACCACGCCGGGAGCAGGAACACGGAGAAGAGCATATTGGCTCCAATGCCGACGGCACACACCTTGCCCAGGCTGGCCATGCCGGGATTGCTGGAACAACCCAACGAGCCAAACCCGGCCATGGCCGTGCCCCCGCACAGCAACAGCGCCCGCCCGATGGAGCGTCGAACCAGGCGCAGATCCCCGCCGTGCCGCCGCAGGGCCAATTGCATGAAGATTGTGTAATCCACCCCCGTGCCCAACATCAGCGGCAGGGCCATCAGATTCAGCAGGTTCCAGGACCAACCGGCCACGGCCATCGCCGCCAGCAAACACACGCCGCTCAGCAGCAGGACCCCCAGGCCCAGAAGGACCTCGGTCGGGCGCCGGAAAGCCAACCAGAGAGAAGCCAGCACCAGAACCACCATCGGCGCCACCACCTGCCACAATCTCCCTTGCACCCGCTTGAGCGTTGTGCTTCCGAGCAATTCCCACCCGGAAAGGAAGGCCTGGTTTTGTGACAACCGGGAAGATAAATCGGCCAGGGCCAAGGCATCAACCCGGTTCGTCGCCGGATAGATAAGGCCCATCACCAGCAATTGGCCGGGAGTCCGCGCGACGAACCGTTTCAGCAGCCATTGGCTCGCCGCGTTGGTCGGCCAAAGCACACCGGTGCCGGCGCCGGCGCGCGCCCAGGTCCGCACCAATTCCTCGGTCAGGACCAGAGCGTTGCTGCGGAAGCCTTCACGGAAGGCCGCCTCCCGCAACACTGCGCCTTGCCGCCCCAACACCGCGGCAGTCCCCCGGTTGGCAGCCTGCACCTCGGCCCGCGGCCAGAGCGCGGTCGGCAGCAGATACCCGCCGATGCTGCGATGCGAAACCGCGCGCTTGAGCAATCCCTCGGCGAAGGTGAGGCGCTGATACACCTCGGGTTCCTCCCGGCCGGAGATGATCAGCCAGAGGGGATCTGGCGGCAGCCCCATTTCGGACTTGATTTCGTCCAGCGCCGTCTCCGCTTCGCCGCGTTGCGGCCGGAGAGCGTTCCCCGTCCTATCCAGCCCTGGCCGGCGGACGGACAATATGGCGCAGGCGGTGAGCAATATGAAAATGGTTAACATTAGCGGGAGTCCCGGCCTCCAGCCGGCGTTAAGCCACAAGGCCCGTCTCTCGTCCCGGGTGGGTTCCAAGGCCGGTTGCAGGCCAATCCTCCCATCGGGCGCTTTGGGCGGGATGAAATAAGAAAACCAGCGGGCCGGAGCTTGGTCCGGACGAGGCCTCCGGCGCTCGGGAAAAAGCGGCGGCAGGTAAATCATCACCATAACCAGCGCTGCCAGGCCGACCCCGATAGCTACCAGTGTGCCCAGTTGGGCCAGGCCGGGCAATCCGCCCAGGTTCAGCACCAGGAAGGCGCTCATCGTGGTGATGGCGGCCCAGAGGATGCTCGGCGCGATGGCCCGCCGAATTTCCGGCACTGTCAGTTGCGGGTGCGCCAGCGCCTCCTGGTAGTGAACTACGGCATAATCCACCGCCAATCCCAGGAGCACGGCCGCAAACCCCACGCTTACGACACTGATCGTTCCCAACACCAACCCGCCTAGCGCCAGCGTCGCGGCAAGAATCAACGCCAGCAGCGTCAAGAGCCAGAGCATCGGCAGCCAGCGCCGGTGCGTCAGCCAGAACAGCAAGGCGATGATCGCAGAGGTCCCAACCACCGAACCGCTCAGGTCGTGCTGCATGCTTCTGGCGATTTCGACCACGAAAACCGGCCGTCCCGTATAGTGAACCACGACGCCTGCCCACTCCTCTTTCGAGCCCTTGGCCCGCAGGCCGTCCACCACCACTTGGATGGATTTCAGCCAACTCTCACACGACCGGTAACTGGCCAAATTGATGGCGGATTGCACGAACAACAAGCGAAAGTTCCCTTCCGAGGAAGCGAACATCTGCTGCCCCGGTCCCGTCGAGAGGCCGCTCAGATTGGTCAGTGCCGGCATATCGAGCAGGTCGAAGGGATCGAAGGCGCGCCGGGCCATGTCCAGCGGCGACACGGAGGTCCTGAGTTCTTCCTTGGTTTGGGCCAGCACGGCCTTCAGTTGGCCGGGCTCCAATCGGTTGGTCAGCGCTCCGAAGGCCTCCGGCGGTTGATTGAGCCAGAGACAGCCCAGCAGTTCGGCCATCTGCGCCGGGTCTTCCGTCCAGGGCGGCTGCCAGGATACCCCCGCGACCAGGTTTGTCTCGTGGCGCAAGCGGGCGGCCATCGCGCTCGCCAGCCGCTCCGCCTGCTCAGCCTCCGGGGCGCGGAGGGTGATCACCAATTCCCGGGCGTTGGTGAAATGCTTTTGATAAAGCTTCAGACCCTGCACCGTCGGCTCATCGGGCGGCAGCAGGTTGAGGATGTCCACGTCAAAGCGGAGCCGGCATAGCCCGAGACAGACCGCCAAAGTGAGCAGCGCCCACCACCAGCGTTTGAGGAAGAAACTCACGGTGCGAGAAAGCCTTCCAGGGTCTCTCCTGAACGAGTGTTCTCCAGCCGCCAGCCTCCCTCCGGTTTGGCCTCAAAACGCAGCGACTCAGGAAGCTGTTCTCCGGCAAGGGCTGCGCGCAGATAAAGCCAGGCAAAGCGAGCCGGCGGCCGCCGGTGCCCGCTGAAGGCCCACCCGCGCGGTGGGAATTGGATCAGCCATTGCGTGGGGGTGGTCTGGACCGAGACCAGCGACATCGGCGTCTTGGCGAACTGGATGAAACAGCGGCCGTCCTCGTGGCGGGCCACCACGAGGTCTCCGCCCAGTTCCGGAAACCCTCGCCGAGGGCGCCAGAGGGCCTGTCCTTGCTGGACGTGCCAGGCGGCCCCCGAGACTGCAAAAAGAGACGTGGTGGCCGTTTGGCAACCGCCGCACGGCATGAGGATGGCCGGCAAGACTGACCCGGCAATAAGGCGGCACAACTGGCCAACCGGAATACGCATACGGCAGCGACAATTCTTGCAAACGCAGGGCAGTTGTCAACGCCCGCATGACTCCCAACGCGCCTCTTGGGCCCATTGAAGAAACCTTTGGACAAATCTTGCCGCGCCCGCTAAAGATGGGCCGCATGAATCCTGGCCCGGGTTTCAGTTTCCCAGGCGGCTGGAGCAGAAGCGCGAGCCGTTTTGCGCTTCTGGCGCTGTTGGTTCTCCAGGCCCACCCTCTATCGAGCCTGGCTTCGCTCCCCAAACGCCTGGTCCTGGCCCTTGATGGCGTTGCTTACCGTGACATGGAAGCCCTGCAGCAAGGCGTCACCTACAAGGACCTGAAGGGCAGGCAGTTTCATCGTCAAGCCTTCCATCAGGGATACTTTCCCGTCAGCCGCATTATCTCGACCTTTCCCTCGGCCAGCGACGTCGCGTGGACCGAGATTCTCGGCAATCGCCCGCTGCCCGGCTACCAGCGCACTTATTTCAGTGAGGCCGCGAACTTGGAGATTTTTCAGAACGGCATCACCACCTCGATGGAGTACGAAAAACAGATGACCTGGCAGGTGACGGGTGGTTTCCTTCGCACACTGGGCTATATCTTTCCGCGCAGCACATTCAAATACGAGGTGCATGAATTGCTCAAAAACTTTCTCAATGCCACCAACCAGGGCGACACTTACTACGCCTACCTTCGTTCGCCGGACGATGCCCAGCACCTATCCGCCGATATCCTGGCCATGCTTTGCACGCTCGATGAGAAGCTCCAGGAACTGCGCTTAACCTACCGGGCGCGCGAGGGGCGAGAGCTCGAAATCCTGATTCTCTCGGATCACGGAAACAATCATGCTGGCCCCGCCAAACGAGTCGAGATTCGGACGTTTCTGAAAAGGGCCGGCTACCGGCTCACGAAATCCATACTAAACCCGAAGGACGTTGTTCTCCCCACTGCCGGCATTGAGTCATGGGTGGAAATCCACAACTCGCCCGGCGAGACCGAAAGACTTGTCCAGCTTCTTTCGCATCTGAAAGGCGTGGACGTATTGACGGCCCGGGACCCGGATCGTGCCGGCCAGTTTGTCGTGCTCAATTCCAAGGGCGAACGAGCCGTTATCTGCTGGAATGCTGCCAGGAACTCTTTCCGCTATTCAACCAGGACCGGCGACCCAATTAACTACCGCCCGGTAGTCGAATCGCTCTCCAGAAAGAACCGGCTCGATGCCGGAGGTTTTGCCACGGCTGATGCCTGGATGACTGAGACCCTGGCCCATCGCTATCCGCTCGCGCTGGAGCGAATTGTCCGCGGCCACACCAGGGCGGCCCTCAACCCGGCGAACATCCTCATCAGCCTGGACAACGCTTATGTTCACTCCGGATGGTGGGTCAAGAAAGGCAGCGAGTTTGTGCGCTTCGGGGGCACGCATGGCGCGCTCGATGACCTCAACTCCAACGGAATTCTCATGAGCAGCTTTGCCCCCACCCGCGACACGTCCGCTAACCGGGTGGCCGCTCTTTTTGATGGTTTCCAAGGGGTGCGTGATTATCGAGCGCAAGAAAATGGCGCCGAATGGGTCTGCGCAAGGGCCCAGTCCCTGACGGCCATCGCTCGAGCGCCTCTCGATCGTGGTCACAAGATGCTTCCGAATGATGAGGTCTTCCTGCGAATTTGGACCCCGAACTTCAGTCATCTTGGAATCGAAGCGCCAGTTGATGCAACCGTGAAGAAAGCCCGGCGCTTTCTGCACGCACAGGTCCGCCGGCCAGATCCCAAACCGATTCACTCATTCGAGGAGCATTTGACTCTGAATGCTCCGATTGCTTTTCCAGACAGATGCTCTCCCGACAGGGTCTTCACGCTGCCTTCCAATCTTATTCTGGAGCCGGGAGAAGCCTACCTGATTTCAGGGCGGATTCACAAAGGCGGGAAGAGGCATCAAGATCTTTAGCTTCGCCTTTCACACAGACGCTCGCGGCATGCCGGCGGCGTACTGAGGATTCGCAATCGGCCCTCTGTACGGTGCTAAAATTCATCTGGATGAGGTGAGAAGCCAGGAAGGTCCTGCTTGTCCGCCTTCATATCACGCTGGAGGTTGCATGCTAGACGCATTGTTTTGTTTTGCCAACCCCCTCATTCCCGTGCATCCTCCCTCCAGCCATGCGCCCGTTTCAGATCATCTTCAATCCGACCAGCGCCGCCGAATTGGCGCGGATGCCCAGGGACCTCCAGTTGCAGATCCTGGGCGAGTTCCGGGGCTTGCCGCAGCAGATCATGAACACCGAACTGGACCAGTTCGGCAAACTCGAGCGGGCAGGCCGCATCCTGCACCGCTTCCGCGTGGGCGATTACCGGGTCTATTTCGAGCGGCACGAACTGGGCCTGGTGGTCCATCGCATCCTGAACCGCCATACCCTCAAGGACTTTCTCTACCGCTCGGGCCTGAAGGTGCAGGAGGACGAGGCCCTTCAGCAGAACCCGAAGTTCTGGGAGTTGATCGAGGCCGCCCGGGCGGCGCGGTGACGGAGGACGGAGGACGGAGGCCTGAGGCCAGAGGACGGAGGGCGGAGGACGGAGGACGGAGGGCCGAGGGCAGTGGATCGAGGCCAGGAAACAGAGGCCAGAGGGCCGAGGCCAGAGGGCCGAGGCCGGAAGACAGGGGCGAGAATCAGAAACATCTGACAACCAGGAGAACAATTCTATGGCAGAGGAAATCCGTTCATTTCGGGACCTGCGGGCTTACCAAGAGGCCTTCGAGGTTCAGCAGGATATTTTCAAAATTTCGAAGGCCTGGCCGGCAGATGAAAAATTCTCGCTCACCGATCAAGTGCGCCGCTCCTCGCGGTCCATTGGTGGGAATCTGGCTGAGGCGTGGGCCAAGCGACGCTATCCTCCCCACTTTGTGAGCAAGCTCACCGATGCTGACGGCGAACTGCAGGAGACTTCTCATTGGCTCACGAGCGCGATGGCGTGCGGGTACATCTCCCCCAGCGAGGAGACAAATCTCCAGGCCCGCATTGCATGGATTGGCAAAAGGCTCGGCAGGATGATGGCCATGCCCGAGAAATTTGTCCCTCGAGATGTCCAGCCTCCGCCCTCCGCTCCCCGACGGCCCCCCTCCGCCCTCTGACCTCCGGCCTCCGCCCTCTGACCTCCGGCCTCCGCCCTCTAACGTCTGGCCTCCGCCCTCTGACCTCCGGCCTCCGACCTCTGACGTCTCGGCCTCCGCCCTCTGGCCTCCGACCTCCGGCCTCCGGCCTCCGGCCTCCGCCTACACGTCTTCGCCCAGTTCGACGTTCCAGTAGGCCAAGTCAATGAAGTGCTTCCAGCTATCGTGCTGGTGGAGGGTGAAGGTGATCTGGACGAAGGGACGCCACTTGGGCCGTTTGGGTTTGCGAATGAGGCGCATCCCCGCCTCCTGAGGGCTGCGGTTGGCCTTGAGCGTGTTGCACTCGATGCAGGAGCAGACGATGTTCTCCCACGTGGTGGGGCCGCCGCGGTCGCGCGGAATCACGTGGTCCAGGTTCAGGTCGTTGCGGTCACACACCTTGCCGCAGTATTGGCAGGTGTTCTTGTCGCGCTCGAAGATATTGTGCCGCGTGAACTTCACTTCCTTCTTGGGCAAGCGGTCGTAAACCAGCAGCAGGATGACCCGCGGCACCCGGATGCGGAATGAGACGCTGCGGATGGACTCCGCAGGAGGTTCCTGCCGGGAGAAGTCCTGCCATTCAGTGAAGTTGTAGGTCTGGAACGAGCCGTCGCTGCGGTCGAGCACAGCCTGGGCATGGCCCTGAAACAGCAAGGTCAGCGCCCGCCGCGCCGTGCACACGTTCACCGCCTGCCACAAGCGGTTGAGCACCAGCACATGTTGGTTCAACATCGAGGTCATGATCCCGGATCGAACTGGGGCAAAACTACACAAACACCCCAGGAGTGTCAATGCGCCGGCTGCCCTTCGAGGGAGGCTAGCGATTAAGCTTTCTAATCCACGCCGCGCGCGGGCAGCGGACCCGCGCGTCGCGGAGCGACGCAGTGAAGGTAGCCGTGGACCTCGGTCCACGGTTTAGAGCATTGGATGGGGCTGGCGTCGCGTAGCGACGCTTGAAGGTGCGCGCTCTCAGATCGAATCCTGGCTTCAAGCGTCGCTACGCGACGCGCTCGATCATGGGCCATGCGGTCCGTGGACCGAGGTCCACGGCTACCCTCCGGCACCGCTACGCGGTGCTCGTGGCCCCGTGGCCGCGCCTTCCACGCGCTCGAGGACCAGTCGGCGGATCTCATCGGCCGCCCCGGGCCGGCCCAGGGCCTTTGCGGCTCGAGCCATTTGGGCCAGCCTCGGGGCCCGAGCAACTGCCCGATGCGGAACGGCAGGTCCTCGGTCCGGTTCACCTTTGCCGCCGCGCCGCGTTCGAGCAGGAAGTCGCAATTGGCCGCCTCCTGTCCGGGGATCGGCTTGACGATCAACATCAGTTTCAGATAACCCTCCGCGTGAATCTTGCGGTGGAGCGGCGAGAAGAACTGCACCACGTCAACCTGTTGGACCGAGTCCTGCGGCCGGGCGGCGCGCCAGGCCTCATCGAGGGCCGCCGCCGCCGCCAGATGCCCGCCGCCGGCCGTTGCCGTTGCAATCAGAACACGCATAGCTCCAGTGAATTGATTTGGGTCAGTAGCTGAAATGCCCCAGCCTGACCTTGCCGCGGAAGACCCAGAAGATGGCGGCGGAGTAGGCCAGCACGAACGGAAGGCCCAGCAGGGCGATGTTGCGCATGATCGACAGGGTCTTGGGCGAGGAAGCGCCGTTATGGATATCGAGGCTCCAATCGGGATTGAGGGAGGAATGGACCAACTCGGGGAAGAGCGCCACGCCGAAGAAGAAGGTGAGCGCGGCGATCGTGGCGCAGGACGAGGCGAAGGCATAGCCGGGCCGGTTCAGGTAGATGGCGCGGGGGATGTTGGCCACGGCCAGGATGTTCAGCACCACGACCAGCCAGACCCAGGGATGGGTGTGGAAATTGCGCGTGGCCAGCGGGACCTCGGCCAGGGTGAAAATCGTCGCAAACAGGTAGAACGCCAGGAATACGCCGAACGTCCGCCACATCCAGGAGTGGACGCGTTTCTGCAGGTCCCCTTCGGTCTTCAGGCCCAGATAGAACGACCCGTGCATGGCGAATGTCGCCACGGCCAGCAGGCCGATGAGCAGCGGGTAAGGCCGCAGCAGGTCGAGGGTGGTGCCCCGGAAGACCTTGTCCGGACCGATGGGCATCCCCTGCATCGCATTGCCCACCGCCACCCCGTAAAGAAAGGTCGCCAGCGCGCTCCCGCCGAAAAACGAGCCGTCCCAGAACGCGCGCCAGGCCCTGGCTTGCCGTTTGCCGCGGAACTCCATCGAAACCGCCCGGAAGATGAGCGCAAAGAGCAGCGCCATGAACGCCGTGTAAAAGCCCGAAAACACCGTCGCATACACCTCCGGAAACGCCGCGAACATCGCCCCGCCGAAGGTCACCAGCCAGACCTCGTTCCCATCCCACAGCGGCCCGATCGAGTTCATCAAGAGCCGCCGCTCCTGGTCCTGGCGCGCCCACAGGTGCAGAATGCCGACTCCCAAATCAAAGCCGTCCAGGATGGCGTACCCGGCCAGCAAAACGCCCAGCAGCACAAACCAGAAGAAATTGAGGTCCATATCCGTGTCCATCCTAAAGCGAACCACGCAACACTGGCAGAACCTTTGTCGCAGCCTTTGTCGCAGCCTTTGTCGAGGAATCGCGCATTCGACAAAGGTCGCGACAAAGGCTGCGACAAAGGCCCAAAATCTGCACGAGTGTGACAGTGTTGGCTGTTGCCATTCAGGTTGAATTGCGATGCTCAGGATTACTTGGTTTCACTTCGCCCGTGTCGCTCTGCCCCGGCTTGGTCAAGGAGGCCCCGCCGGTGCCGGCGCGCAGGTCGGCGATCTGGGCCAGGGCGCGGGGGGTGGTCCCGGCCCGCGCGGGCGCCGGTTCCGGGCCTTGATGGACCTTGTCGGTCAGCACCCGCAGCCAGACCGCAAAGAGCAGCCCGTAAATCAACAGGAACATCAGCATCGAGCCCAAGGTCTGGGCCGGCGACACCGCCTCGGAGAGACCGCGGCTGGTGCGGAGCAGGCCATAGACAATCCAAGGCTGCCGCCCCGCCTCGGCCGTCACCCAGCCCAATTCGTTGGCCAGGTAGGCCAGCGGGACGGCCCCGACGAAGACGGCCAAGAGCCGGCGTTTCTCGAAGAGCGTCCCGCGCCACCGGAAATAGCAGCCCAGCCCCGTCAACAAAATGAAGCACAGGCCAAGCCCTGCCATAATGTGGAACGAAAGGAACGTCACCGCCACCGGCGGCCAGTCCTGCGGCGGGACCTGGTCCAGGCCCTTGACCGGCTGGCGGGCATCCCCGTGCACCAGCAAACTGAGCAGCCCGGGCACCGCCAGCCCGCATCGGACCCGCTGTTCACGCTCATCCGGCAGGCCCGCCAGGTAGAGCGGGCTGCCGCCCGTGCCCGTGCGGAAGTGCGCCTCCATGGCCGCCAGCTTGGCGGGCTGCGTCACCGCCACCTTCTTGGCCTGCAGATCCCCCTGGACCAGCGCGGCCAGGGACATGAGCGCGCCCAACACCAGGGCCGGCGTGAAACTCCGGCGCGCAAAATCCAGGTGCCGCCCCTTCAAAATGTAATAGGCGCAGATGCTCATCACGAAAAACGCCGCCAGGAGGTACGACCCGATCAGCACGTGCAGCCATCGGTGCAGGCTCGACGGGTTCAACACCATCGCCCAAAAATCCGTGATCTCCGCCCGCGCCCTCAATCCCTCGCCCACGATGTGATAGCCCGAGGGCGTCTGCTGCCACGAGTTGGCGACCACGATCCAGATCGACGAGAACACCGCCCCCAGCGCCACCATGCACGCCGCAAAGAAATGCGTCCGCGCCGAGACCCTGTCCCAGCCGAATACCAGCACCGCCAGGAAACCCGACTCCAGGAAAAACGCGAAGATGCCCTCCGCCGCCAGCGCCGAGCCGAACACGTCCCCCACAAATCTGGAGTAGGCCGCCCAATTGGTCCCGAACTCGAATTCCAGGACGATCCCCGTCGCGACTCCCATCGCGAAGTTCACCGCGAAGACCTTCGTCCAGAACCTCGCCGCCTGCTCGTAAAGCGCCTCGCCCGTCTTGAGGAACAGGGCCTCCAGCGACACGATCAGCCCGCCCAGCCCGATCGTCAGAGGCGGGAACAGGTAATGAAACATCACCGTCAGCGCAAACTGCAGCCGCGAAAGCGTTAACAGGTCCATGTTTATGCCCGCAGATTACGCAGAATGACGCAGAAAGAAACTACCTTTTTTATCACTTCTTCTCCGTGTTCTGCGGGTAAAAGAAAATGGAGCCAACGGGCGGATTTGAACCGTTGACCCGCGCTTTACGAAAGCGCTGCTCTACCAACTGAGCTACGTTGGCCCACTGCCCCCCACACTGCCAGTTGGATTCCCCCCCGTCAAGCCAAAGCCGGCAGGGCGGGTAAGGCCCTCAATGAAGGCGGAAACGGCGCCGCGGGCAGACCCCTCACCCCGACCCTCTCCCCTTCCGAAGGGGAGGTCCACGGCTATCTTCACTGCGTCGCTACGCGACGCGCGCGCTGCCCCCGGCTCACCGCGTAGCGGTGCCCGATGGTAGCCGTGGACTTCCAGTCCACGGACCTATGGCCCAAGCTCGACCGCGTCGCGTAGCGACGCCTGAAAACCGGGACGCTGTCAGGCGTCGCTACGCGACGCGTGACTATTCCCACGCCCTGAACCGTGGACCGAGGTCCACGGCTACCTTCACTGCGTCGCTACGCGACTGCTCTCCCTGTCCCCTTCGAAAGGGGAGAGGGCAGAAGGCCCGCAATGTGAAAGCCTGGGGTGAAGCGCGCAGCGCGCAGCCCAAGGCAAGGGCACACAGAGACCTTTCCTCCGCCCTGTAGGGGGCGGAAGAGGGCTTTTGGTGCTCAAGGCGAGTGAACCACGATGTTGGCCAAAGATTGGGGCATGAGGGGTGACGCCCTCCCCATGAACCAACACCAAGTCCGAAGGTTTTGGACTGCGGCAGTCCAAAACGCTTCGCGGGACGGGAACGCAGTGTCGAGGTTCAGGGGCGCAAAGCGCGAATTCGTTCCGGGAATTCTTACAGCGCTGGGGACATCCGCGACGGTGGCTGACCTGGGCCTCCGCTCGAGGGACTCGCTCCAGCCCAGGCTATCAAATTGCGGGCCTTCGGCCCTGATGCACTGGCGCGCTCAGCCACAAGCCTGTGAGGGCCTCAACCTCAAGCCCGCGCCCCGCCGGCTATCTCCAGCGCCGCCTTGCACCGGTTGCGAATGTCGTCCCATCTGGCGGCGGCCAGGTCTTCCTTCCTGGCCAGCCAGGTGCCCCCGACTGCCGCAACCGTGTCCAGCCTGAGATAGCTCTGGAGGTTGGCCATGCTCACGCCGCCAGTCGGCATAAAGCGCAGGCCCGTGTGCTGGTAAGGGGCGGCCAACGCCTGGATCATCGCTACGCCGCCCAGGGCCTCGGCCGGGAAGAACTTCAGCAGCTTGCAGCCCAGGGCCAAGCCCCCCTCGATGTCGCTGGGCGTGGCCACCCCGGGCACGAACGGCAGCGCCGCCTCCTGCGCCAGGCGGACCACTTGCGGGTTCAAACCGGGCGCCACCGCGAAGGCGGCTCCGCTGGCCTTGGCCGCCTCCAGGTTGGCCGGCGTGAGCACCGTGCCGGCCCCCACCAGGAGCTGCGGGCGCTCCTGCGCCAGGAGGCGAATGACCTCGGCCGCCGCCGCGGTCCGGAACGTGATCTCGATCACCGGCAAGCCCCCTTGCAGCAATGCGTCCGCCAGCGGGAGGGCAGCTTCGATTCTCTCAATCGCGATCACGGGCACAATCCCGTAGCGAGCCAGCCGGGCTAAAACCGGTTCCTGTGACATGGGTTTTGCCAATCAGGCAGCGGTCTCCAGTGGCAGGCTGATGCGGATGAAGCCGGCCCGGCCTGAGGCGGGGGGACGATGTTGAGCTTGCCGCGATGGGTCTCGATGATCTTTCGGCTCACCGTCAGGCCGAGGCCAAGGCCGACGCTGCGCGTCGTGAAGAAGGGGGAGGAGGCCTTTTGCGCGGAATCGGCCGTGAAACCAGGGCCGTTGTCCTGGACCTCGATCTGCAATCCCGCGTGGCCGCCGTTGCCGTTGCCGGCGGGGTCGGCGCGCAGATGGACGCCGATGCGCGGGTCGGCCGGGTTGGCCTGGAGGGCATTGAGCATCACCTCGGCCAGGGCGTGCTTGAGGGCGGCCCTGTCGCCGGTGAGGATAATGGGTTTGTCGCCCGTATCGTAAGTGAGTTGGGCGGCCTTGCCGGGCTGATAGCGGCGGGCCTCCTGGTAGGCCTCTTCCAGGAGCGGGGCCAGGTCAAAGGACTCCTGGGAGATGAGGCTGTCGCGGGCCAGGAACCGCATCTGGTTGGTGAAGCGGGTCACGCGCCGGACGCCGTCGGAAAGGTCCCGCTCCATGGTTCGCAGGAAATCGGTGTCCACGTGCTGGGCGGCGAGCTTCTCGGCGAGCATTTGCTGGTGAACCGAGATCGGGACCAGGGCGTTGCCGATTTCATGTGTGAGCCGGTCGGCCATGGTCTTGACCAGGCGCAGCTTGGCGGCCTCGATTTCCAGGCGCTGCAACTGCTCGCTCTGGGTCAGGTCCTCGACCATGAGCAAGGCCGCCGCCGGCAGGCCGGGCTGCTGGGGCTGGAAGGGGACAATGTTCGCGCTGAAGACGGCTGAGGCATTCTGGTCGGGCGCGAACCTGAAATGGGTGACGGCCGAGCCGGTCTTGAGGACCTGATAGACCTTGGCGCCGAGCGGTTGGGGCAGGTCGCTGAATTCCAGCTCGGTCTTTTGGCGGTCGGTGCGGCCGAAGTGGCGGCGGGCCATCTTGTTGGCGTGAAGAATGGCCAGGTCGCGGCTGACGACCACGCAGGCGCTGCCCAATTCGCGGAGGATGTCGGCCATCATCTCGTGGTTGCCGACCAATTGGTCGTGGAGCCAGGTGTTCTTGAGGGCCAGGCCCAGTTGTTCGAGCAAGTGGAAGATGAGTTCCAGTTCCGGATTGGCCAGAGGCTCGCCCGTGACCCGGCCGTCGAACACCGCCACCCCGACGACGTTCTCGCGGTCGAGGATGGGCACGGCCACCTGGACCCCCAGCAATTCGAATTCCTTTTGTGTGGGAAGGTCGGCGCGGGCCTCCTGGCTATTGCGGCGCAAGATCCGGCCCAGGCGCAAGACCTGGCCGCCGATGCCCGCCTCGAAGGAGAGGCTCGAAGTGCTGGAGCAGGGCGGCCGACAAACCCAACGAGCAGGCCGCCCGCAATTGGCGGCCCTCGCTCCAGACTTGGGAGCCCGCCGAGGGGGCCAAGGGACCTTGCAGGAAGATCGCCGCCCGGTTCAGCCCAAGGATCTCGCGCAACAAGAGCAGGAATTGCTTGAGCATCCCCTCGGCGTTGAGCGACTGGGTCAGAATCCCCGAGAAGTCACGCAACACACCGAGCGTCTGGGCGGCCGCGGCCGGGGCAGGCGCCCCTTCCCCGGGCGGTGGCGCCTCCGGCTGCAGCGCGGGCTGGGGAGAGACCGCCGCCCCGGGTGCAGCGGGCTCGGACCAGAGCCGCGCGAGCAGGGCGGCCAACATCCGCACGCGCACCGGCTTGCTGAGCACGTGAGTGGCCCCCTGCAGGTAGGCCTCTTCCTCCCATTCCCGCTGCGGCGAGGAGGCATAGACCAGGACCGGGCATCTGGGCGCGCGCCGGCGCAGTTTCTCAATCACCCAGACCCCCTGCACCGTCGTCAAGTCCAGGTCCAGGATGCACGCGTCCATCAAACCATGGGCCAGGAACGGCTCGGCCTCATCGAGGGTCGAACGCTCCAGCACCCGGTAATCCTCGGGGTTGACTCCGGCCCGGATGGCCTCTGCCAGGCCGGGGTGTTGGGCCAGCACCAGGAGCGTTCTCATCGCGCACCCCCCATTTCCTTCGCGGCCTGCGGGCCGAAACCCCGGGACGCGGCGACACACTGCTCCAGGTCATCCGCCCTGCGGCACCAACGTGCTCGATGGACTGCCATAAGAGGTAGATGAACCATAGATCCGGCTTCCGGTCAATATAATCTCGACCGAGAGTCTTATCATGCCTGGACGCCCCGTGGCAATCGGGGACAGTCCCAGTACCGAGCCCCAGGAAATCCCCGGTCCACAGTCCACAGTCCAGAGTCCACAGTCCACAGTCCACAGTCCACAGTCCAGCGTCCAAAGTCCAGAGTCCACAGTCCACAGTCCACAGTCCACAGTCCGCAGTCCGCAGTCCGCAGTCCACAGTCCACAGTCCGCAGTCCGCAGTCCGCAGTCCACAGTCCACGGTCCGCAGTCCACAGTCCACGGTCCGCAGTCCACAGTCGGCGGTCGCTGTTTCCGCGACGTTTATCGGACCGGGCATTACGCGACAAAGTCCCGGAATCGGCGCCCGTAAGCTGACTGTGGACTCTGGACGGTGGACTGTGGACTAATCCGAGGTGATGAGTTTTTCCCAGATCTTGTCGTTGAGGAGGACCTGGCGGAGGAACTCCTGCTCCTGCTGTGTGGGGAGGGCCTTGGCGGGCTCGATGGGCAGGCGCAGGGTGAAGGTGGTGCCCTGGCCGGGCTGGCTGTGGGCCTGGATGCGGCCGCCGTGATGGTGAACGATGAAATAGCAGGCCATGAGGTGGATGCCGTATTCCAGGGGGCTATCGCCGCGCACCAGGAACGGGTCGAAGACCAGGCGCACGGCCTCCTTGGGCAGGCCCGGGCCGTTGTCACGGATCTGGACTTGGATCTCTTCCTTGCCGGCGGGGGCGGGGTCGGGTCCTGAGGCGGAGAAGGTGATGCGGCTTCCTGGCGGGAGGCTGGCGAGCTCGTCTTTGAGGAGCAATTCGAAGAGGCGGCAGAACTTGAGTTTGTTGACGTGCAGTTGCGGCAGGGAATCGGGGATGAGGTTTTCAACGGTGATCTGCTTGGCGGCCAGGGCCCCGCTGAGCGCGTCGAGGGCCCGCGCCACGACGGAGCGCAGCCGCACGCGGTCATTGAAGGCGGCGGCGGGTTTTTCCGAGGCGGTCCACAGGTCCTTGAGCAGGAGATTGATCTTGGTGATCTGGCCCTGGACATTCTGGTAGTACTCTTTCCAGAAATCGGGGTTGCGCAGCCCGTTCAGGTCCACCTTTTCCTCGGCCATTTTGGCGGGCGCCAGGTCCAGGAAGGTCTTGACCGCGACCAGCGAGTTGCGGATGTGGTGGCTCATGCCTGCGGCCAGCAGGCCCAGGCTCATGATCCGGTCGGCTATCATCATGTTCCTCAATACCGAGAGCTTCTCCTGCAAGAGTTGGTTGCGCTCGCGCTGGACGATGAAGAACTCGAGGCCGCGTTTGAGCGTGTTTTCGAGCTGGGGCGGGTCCCAGGGCTTGGTCACATACTTGTAGATGGCGCCGGCATTGACGGCGGCGATGGCGGCGTCCATGTCCGAGTAGGCGGTGACCAGGATGCGGATGATGCGCGGGCGGAGCTGGCGGGCGCGTTCGAGCAGCCACACGCCCTTTTCCCCCGGCATCCGCTGGTCGGTCATGAGCAGCCCGATGTCGTCCTTGTGCTCTTCCAGGAGTCTCAGTCCCTCCTGGGCGCTGGGGGCGGTGAGGACGCGGAACTGGTCTGCGAAGGCCATGGCGAAGTACTTCAACGAGAGTTCCTCGTCATCCACGTAGAGGATGGCGAACTTCCGGTAATCGTATAGCGGGTCCATGGATCGATGGGGTTAGGGACTGGATCGTGAAACGTGAAACGTGAAACGTGAACCGTCGCAATGAGGGTCTATGATTCGAGGGGATTAGGGTCGTCCATTCGCAGGGAACTCCAGGGCAAACTCGCAGAACTGGCCGGGCTGGGTCCTGAGGGTGATGCGGCCCTGGCAGTCCTGCACGATGCGATAGCAGATGGTCAAGCCCAGGCCCATGCCCTGGCCGACGTCTTTGGTGGTGAAGAACGGGTCGAACACCTTGTCCTGGTGCTGCAGTTCGATGCCCGGGCCGTTATCGCGGATGAGGAGCAGGTTCCTGCCCGCCTCGCGGCGGCCCTCGATCCAAACGGTGGGCCGCTCTGCGGCAAAGCTCTTGTGAGCCAACGCGTCAAAGGAATTCTGCAGCAGGTTGACCAACAGGTGGATC
Organism: uncultured bacterium; assembly: GCA_963749495.1. Taxonomy (GTDB): domain Bacteria; phylum Verrucomicrobiota; class Verrucomicrobiia; order Limisphaerales; family UBA8199; genus CAVQND01. Next base: position 233,547 of record CAVVMW010000001.1, on the reverse strand, counting down.
AGCTTGTTCTTGTTGGCCCGGATTGTCAAACCCTCGGCCACGTCCTGCTCGACCCGGATCTTGTCCTTCCATTCATTGCTCAGCAGCCGCAGGGCCACCGCCACCACCCTTGCCACGTCCACCTGGTCCTGGCTCTCGGTGTCCGGATGGGTGAACATCCGGAGATCGGAGACGATGTGCTTCACGCGGTTGAGCCCATCCTCGACGTCCACCAGAATCCCCTGGTATTCCTGCTGAAAGGCCGGGGCCAGGTCCTTGGTCCGCTTGCGCAGGGCGAACAGGCCGGTGCTGGCGAAATTCAGGGGGTTGTTGATTTCGTGGATGATGCCGGCGCTCATGCGGCCCAGCGAGGCAAGCTTCTCCGACTGAACGAGCTGGGTCTCGGTTTCTTTGAGCTGCTCGATGGTGGACTCGAGCACCTGGTTCTGCCGGGCGAGCTTGCGCTGGTATTGATGGGACTCGACGAGGTTGCGGATGCGCACGTGCAGTTCGGTGGTCGAGAAGGGCTTGGCCAGGAAATCGCTGGCGCCGGCCGACAAGGCGGCGAGCTTGGTCTCCTCGTCCGCGCGCGCGGTGAGCAGGACGATGGGAATGGACTGGGTGGGGGCGTGCTCGCGCAACTCGCGGCAGGCCTGCAGACCGTCTTTCTCGGGCATCATCATGTCCAGCAGGATGAGGTCGGGCAGAAACTGGCCGGCCTTGTCAACTGCCTGCTGGCCGTCCATGGCCTCGAGCACCTGGTAGCGCGAACTGAGTTGCGTGTTCAGGAAGCGGAGCATGTCCGGCTCGTCGTCCGCCACCAGCACCACCGGCCGCTTGCCGTTGGGAGACGACTCCGCGGGCCGCAGCGACGGCTGCAACGGGGTCAACGCTGGAAACAGCTCGGCGCGCCGGTAGAGGTCCGCCAGCCACTCGTTGGAGGTTGCGCCGGCGTCGCCGGGCTGGGCGGCGGGTTCCGGCCCGGGCTTGGGCGCCGCCTCGGCCGCCAGGTAGGGCAGCCGAACGGTGAAGGTCGCCCCTTGGCCCTCCTGGCTCTGGACGCCCACATGGCCGTCCTGGGCTTCGACCACTTCCTTGACCAGGGCCAGCCCGATGCCCGCGCCCTGGTACTTGCGCTTGGAGGAGCCGTCCGCCTGCCAGAACCGGTCGAAGACGAACGGCAGGTTCTTCTGGGCAATGCCCATCCCGGTATCGGCCACCACCAGGACCAACTCCGCGCCCTGCTTCTCTACGCGCAACTCGACCCGGCCCCCGGCCGGGGTGAACTTGAGGGCGTTGAAGAGGAGATTCAGCACGATCTTCTCCAGCCGGTCGCGGTCGGCCAGGACGGTCCCCACCTCGGGGGCGACCGCGGTCTCGAACCGCAGTTGTTTGTCCTCGGCCACCTGCCGGGCTGCGCTGGCCAAGCCCCGGACGAATTCGTTGATGTCGAGCGGTTCGCGTTTGATTTCCAGGCGCCCGGATTCGAGGCGGACCAGGTCGAGCAGGTCGTTGATGAGCTTGAGCAGGCGCATCCCGTTGGCGTGCATGGTGTGGAGCAGGTCGCGCGTCTCCGTGTCCAGGGGAAAGCGCTGGAGCAGCGCCTCCAGCGGGGCCAACAGGAGCGTGAGCGGGGTGCGCAGCTCATGGCTGATATTGGCGAAAAAGCGGCTCTTGACCTGGTCCAGCTCGAGGAGTTTCTGGTTGGACTCCTCGAGGGCCTTGCGGTTCTTGTCCAACTCGTAGCGCAGGGTGAATTCCCGGATGCGCAGGACGCGGTGGATGCGGCCTCCGACGATGACGATGATCCCCGTCAGGCAAAGGAAGTAGAGGTTGTTGAAGAACCCGCCGTGGTCACTGGGGCGCACGGGGCCGTGAAGAAAGCACGCAGTCACGTACATGGCATTGGTCAGGAGCACGGCCAGGATGCTGATGCCGACCGTCCAGCGCAGGATCAGCGCAATGCTGAGCAGGATGAGGTTGAGCCCGGCGTAGTAAGCCGACACTGGACCCTCGGTGAGATAGATCATCCAGCAGATGAAGAACACGGGCAGCAGCGCCACGATGAGCGAGAGCGCCCGATAGGCCTTCCGGCTCAGGGGGGTGCGCAGGAAAAGCCAAATGCCCAATTCGAGGAGCGCGCAGGCCAGCCGCAGGGCCAGGAAAAAGCTGAGATGCTCCGGATAGACGAAGTTATCGAGGAACACGCCAGCCGGCATCAAGGCAATGACGAGCAGGCATCCGACGCGAAGATGCCGGATGGTTATTTCGCGCTCGTACTCCGCGTAGGTCCGCAGGACCTCGCGGTTGCTCTCGAGGTCAGGGGCAGGCACGTTCCGGTTTCCTTATTTCCATGAGAGTATTCAGCCCGGTGCCGTTGCACTGGAGCGTGATGGCCTCCGGCGGGACGTAGCTGGGGACCAGCCGGGCCAATTCCGCCGGATTGCGATAGATCAAGTACCATTCGAGGAAACATTCCATTTCGCCGCGGCTGGGATGGATGCCGACGTTGCTGGCGACCAGAAGTCCCCCGGGGACGAGCCTGTCGTATAACAGGGCGATGAGCTCGCGGCAGACCTTGTCCGAAAGGTAATCGAAGAGCCCGGCGCAATAGGCGAAGTCCGGCCCGTCCCCGTTGGGGACGGCGCCCGGGCAGGCGGCTTCCCTGAGGATCTGATGCACCGATTTTTTCTGCGTTTCAAACCGGGTGCGGCGGCCGTGCTGCCGCTTGAGGGCCTCGAGGGTCTGCTTCACATGCACGAGGGTTTCCTCGTTGAAATCGACGAGCGTGAATTCGGCTTCGTCGCAGAGGCTGTCGTATTGCACCAGGAATTCCTGGATTTCCTCCGCCGGGCCACAACCGAGGTTCAGGACCTTCAGCCTCCGGCCCCGGCCAGCGGCACGGAGGGCTTCGCTCTGGAGTTGATCCGTGAGATGGGCAATGCGGTTACGGTGGCCCACGATGGGCGGCAGCCGCAGGGCATACATGTTCACCATCTTGGCGAACAAGGAGGTGCCTTCGCACGGGTCGCGGAACATCATGCCGACCATTTCGTAATCGCCGGCGTAGCCCAGGGGCTTGTTCAGCGTTCGATAGCAAAACGGGGAGCAGAGCAACAAGGGGTGCAGGTGGCGCCTGCCGAAGGCGCGATGGGCGGGCTGTAATTCCTCCTCCACCTGCTGGGCCACCACCTCGTAACGGTCGAAGAGGCTTCGAATGGCGCCGACGCACGGCTCTTCGAGTTCGCGGGCGACCTGGCGCTCCAGTGTTGCCCGGTCCTCGGACGGGGAGGAACGGATGCCCAGTTCAACCTGGTTGAGCCACAGTTGCAGGTCGGTGAGGAAGCTCTCGAGGTCGGCGATGGCGACCTTGTATTCGGGGACGACACGATAGAGCTTTTGCCATTCCCGGAAAAACCCGCCAAACTCGCCGCGCAGTTTCTCTCCGTGCCCCGAGGCGACCACGAAATCCACGTCCAGCCAGCCGTCCTGGAGGGCCAACTCACTAATCACCTTCAGCCCGGTGCTGACCGCCGTCTGAACCACCGCCCGGCCGCAGTAGAGCGTCCGATCCTGGTAGGTAATTTTCAACTGTCCCAAGACCTCCGAGGTCCTCACCACCGCAACGGGGTCGTAGATCTCCACCACCGCCAGATGACGGGTCAGACGCAACAATGTCGCCCGCATCTCGGTCCCCTGGCTGTTTTGGAAAACCACCAGGCTCTCCTTCATTGCCAGATCGGTCGTCTGCATCTGATTGCTGCCCGCGCGGGGCAATTTCTTCACAGTTTGGCCTCTGTTTGACCGCTCAAGCTCGATCTACAGAGGCATTTTTTCCGCCCCATAGGGTAGAACACTTTTCGGGCCAACAACCAGAGAAATCTGCATCAACGCCCGTCCCGGGGCGCGTCCCGAGGCTTCCCCTGGAGTGCGCCCGTCCCCGGGCGCAGCTGCGACGGAGCGGGTACGCGCGCCGGAGTACTGACCGCTGCCCTGGCTGCGGACGCCGTTACGGCCGAGGAGGGGCGCACCCCCATCCCGCCGCAGCCAGTGGGAGCGGTGTCCCGTTGCGGGGACAACCACTTGGCCGAGGCGCGCATCCGTGTTCGGCTGCGTGCCCCCTGTCCCGGCCCCAACGCCGCCGACGCTCAAAAATGCCAGCCAACCGACACGCACACGGCCTGACTCAAGAACTGATAATCGCCATTGGCCGTCTGGCCGGTGGCCGAGGGCGCGCTGCCCGTGACCGTCCGAGTGGGGCCGTAGCCAAACTGGCAGGCAACGTCGAAGTCGAAGCGCTTGCCTTTGAAGCCCGTTCCAACGCTGAAGAAATGTCTGTCCAGGTCCCCTACCAATGGGCTGTAATGCGCATCTGGCACGGAATTCTCGTTGAAGATATACCCGCCGCTCACCGACCAGCCTTTGCCGAGGTAACGGGTCGCGCCAAGCTCGTAATACCAACTCCCTTCCCAGTTGAACGCCATCGGGATGTTCTTTGGCAAGCCCAGCGCCGCGTTCCCCGCTGCCTGGTTTATCGTCAGCGTCCCCAGGGCGCTCCAGTCAGTGTATTGGGCATCGAACTCCAGGTTCCACTTTGGCGTGGGCCGGTACGACAACCCGCAAACAACGCTGAGCGGGAAAGGAAAATCACCGTTGGCGATCACGGTCTGTGGGCCAACCGCCGACACGGCCCCCACGCCGGGAGGAAACGCCGCATCATTGCGGTACTCGGTGTGGCCGCCCAGATTGATCGTGGTCGGGCCCCTGAAGGTGGCGCCGAGGGAAACCTGCTCGATCGGCTTCCAAAGCACCCCCAGGTTGTAGCCCACACCCCAGCCAGAGCCTTTGAAGCGGAATTCATCCAGCGACTGACTCGGCCACACCAACCCTTGCCTCAAGTCAGCCTCCGCGTAGTCCACTCGCAAGCCGGCGGCAATTGAGAGATTCGTCAGCACTCGCCACGCCACGACGGGGTTGATGGTGTCGGTAGTGATCTTCCCTTGCGTGCCCAGCGTGCGGAAACCGGTATCTTGTGGATAACGCGTGCCCAGCCCGAATGGAGAATAGACCCCCACGCCAAAGCTCAAGGGCAGTGTCTCCATGCCGTAAGCGTAGAACAACTGCGGGATGGCGTGCAGCGGCTCTTCATCATGGAACCGCCCGGCAGAAGACTGGAAGCTCGGGGTGAGATAGACCCCGTACAATCCACCGCGCAGGTTGTGGCCCTGAAGCTGGGTGATGCCCGCAGGGTTGAAGTAGATGGCAGAAGGGTTGTCCGCCGTAGCCACGACTGCCATGCCACGGGCCACGGCAAATGCATCCTGATCGGGCAGGTCGAAACCTCCAGCCGCCGCGGGCAGGGCGCTGGAGACCAAAACCGCAATCGCCCTGTGAAGGGGCCGGCATTTTTTTCCGCGTCGCATAAAGATGATGGTTCCGCTGACTCCTCTAGCACTTTTCATGCCTCAATTGCGAGGCCTAAATCGCAGCAACATTGGCACATTCTCATAATGCCGAACGCAGAGTTGCCTCGCTGCCAAATTGCGGCCTCCACCCGGTCGCTTTGAGCCTGGCATTGCTCCCGGTGAAGTCCACCAGCATATCCGCTACCCAGGAGGGGTGGATGGGGAAGCCCAGGAAGCGCCATCGAAACAGAGTGATGCCCCGGGCCAGCCCGACCGGAATGGTAGGGACGAACTTGGCCCCGACGATCCTCCAGACGTCGCTCAGGCGAATGGCATCATCGGGCACAATGTTAAAAGCGCCCGGCATGTCGGTGAGCAAGGCTCGAACGAAGGCCTCGGCTACGTCCGCCTCATGAACGAACTGCCGGCGCGGGTTATACCCAAGCAGGTTGACGGCAGTGCTGCGATAACTGCGCGCCACCGACTTATTGCGCGGTCCCATGATGTATATCGGACGGAACAAGGTCAGGGCAACGCCCGTCCCGCCCAGGATCTCAGTGAGCGTCTTCTCGGCGGCAGCCTTGCTGTTCCAGTAGTAAAAAGGCGAGTCACCCCTGCCCAGCGGGAAGTCCTCCTCCACGCCGGTCTGGCCGCCCGCCAACCGAGGGTCATAGGCGGCCATGCTGCTGGCGTGGATGAAACGACGCACGCCGCTGGCCAGAGCAGACCTGGCAACGTTGCCCACGCCGTTGAAGTTGATGTCGTCGCGTTCTTTGACCGGCATTTTCGCGCGCCACAATACGACGCAGGCGGTATGGATGACGGCATCATGGCCGGCCATAGCCGCGGCCAAACCCGGCGACCGGATGTCCATCAGCTTGAAGCTCATCTTGGGCGGAATCGGATCTCTCGGGGCCGCCAGGCCGATACCTGTAATGGCTTCCACCTCGGGCAGCCGCGCCAAGCGTTCTGCTAACACGCTGCCAACGTAGCCACTGGCGCCGGTCAGGAAAACGCGCAGACTCATGGGAGCGTAATTTCATCGCGGGCCGGACCCGTGCGTCCAGCCTGCTTCTCGGCCTCGGCGGCCTTGTGGAAGAAATCGTGCGCTCCCAGGACCTTGTCCGTGACCCAGGCGGCCAAAGCGGGAGAGCATGGGAATAGAGCCAGGAACGGGCGGATTGGGATTCCGCAGACGAACACCTCCGGCCAATCGCGGTCGATGGCCCTGAGCACGGCCTTGGCCACCCGCTCCGGCGAACAGACGCTCGCCCCCAGGAGACCGGGAGCAGGCCGGCCCATTTTCTTTTTGATTCGACTGTAAATTCCTGCTTCCGCAAAACTCGGACACACCACCGAGGCGCTCACCCCGGTTCCCCGGTAGGTCCCACGCAGGGAATAAGTGAAAGCGGTCAGCCCGGCCTTGCTGGCGCAGTAGGGCTCCTGGTAGCCGGGCCCGAACTTGCCCGCCAACGACGACATGTTCACAATATGACCGCGTCCCTGCCGCAGCATGCCCGGCAGCACTGCCAGGCTCAGCATCATCGGCGCCTCCAGGTTTATCGCCAGGATGGCCCGGACTTGCTCTTCCGTAAGCTGATCGTACGCCGCCGAGACCTCCACGCCCGCGTTGTTGACCAGCACATTGATGCTGCCGAAGGTCTCCAGCGTGGTGGCCACAAGGCGGCGGCGCTGTTCCGGGTCGCGGAGGTCCAGGTCCAGGAAGATGGCTTTGACCCCGCGCTTGACTACCTGCGAATGGACCTCCTTCAGACCAATTCCGGGAAAGGCCACCAGCACCAGGTTCATTCCCGCCTCGGCCAGGGCCGGGGCAATAAAACTCCCCAGCCCGCCGGAAGCTCCGGTCAGAATCGCCGTTCTTCCACGCAGATTCTTCATCGTCGCCAACTCCGATCAATCGAGAGCGCAGGCACAACGCTCCCGCGCTCGTCATCCGAATCCAGCGCCATTTTCCTCAATCAACCCTCTCCTGTCCAGCCCGATCGGGACACGCTTGGAGCAAAGCATTTCACGTGCCGCCGGCCGCTAGGCGCCACTGGGTCCCTTATGTCGCTGGAACTGTTCAGGGGGGGACGCGTGGGGCAGACCTCCGGTCTGCCGGTTGCAGGGGCCTCTGGCCCCGAGTCTCGCACCTGCAAGGGACACGGAGCCGGAGGCTCCGTGAACCGGCAGACCAGAGGTCTGCCCCACACCTGGCCAGTTCCATGTCGCTTTCGTCCTCTATTCGCTGTTTACAAATTCCCCTTCTCCGTCTTCAATCCCTCGCGTGAGCACGACCCTCTGTCGCAGAGCATTTCTCAAGCAACTCGGTCTGGGCGCTGCCGGCTTGGGGGTGGGCTGGAACCTGCCGGAATGCCGGGCGGCCGAGCGCGGCTCCGGCGGGGGTCTGTCCCGGAGCACGCCCGAGGCGCAGGGGGTGTCCTCGGCCGCCATCCTGGGCTTCCTGGAGGCCCTCGACAAGGCCCCGCACGAATTCCACAGTTTCATGCTCCTGCGCCACGGGCACGTGATTGCCGAGGGCTGGTGGTCGCCCTACCGCGCGGAGTTGAACCACATGCTCTACTGTTATTGTATTTGCAGAAAGGGATGTGGAACGGGAGAGCGATTCTGCCCCCGAGTTGGGTCCAGGAAGCGACCTCCTTCAAGATTCAGCAACCGGCCGGGGCCGGGGCCGACCTCCAGACCCTGAAACGGAACAGCGACTGGCACCAGGGCTATTGCTACCAATTCTGGCGCTGCCGCCACAATGCCTTCCGGGGCGACGGCGCCTTCGGCCAGTTCACCATCGTCATGCCGGACCAGGATGCGGTCATCGCCGTCACCAGCGAGAGCCCGAGCATGCAAGGCGAACTGGACCTGGTCTCGGGAGCATTTGCTGCCGGGGATGAAGGACGCCGCCCTGCCGCCCGACCCGCCGGTCCTGGCGCGGCTCAAGGACAGACTCGCCTCCCTGGCCCTGCCGCCGCCTGAAGCCCGCGCCTCTTCACCAGCGGCGACCGCCGTTTCCGGCCGCGCCTTCAACCTCCAAAGCAACTCGATGGGCCTTCAAACTGCGACCTTCCTTTTTCAAAAGGAGACCTGCCTTTTCACCCTCAACGACAAGAAAGGCGAACACAGCGTCCAGTGCGGCCTCGGGAAGTGGATTGAAGGCGAGACCACCATGCCCGGGACGCCGCCGAAACTGACCTCGGGCGACCTGGGGCCGAAATCGAGGGTGGCCGCTGGCGCCGCGTGGAAGGACGACAGCACTTTCGAGATGACCTGGCGCTTCCCCGAGACCCCGCATCACGATACCGTCACCTGCCATTTCGACGGAGCCAAGCTCACCATCCAGTTCATGAACAGCGTCACCCGCCTCGCCCCGTCCCACAAGGAGACCCGCCCGCAACTCAAAGGGGCGTGTGGTTAGGTTTCGGCAACCTGACATGCCGGGTTGCACAGTCAGCCCTTGAAAGCCCAGGTGGACTGTGGCAGATAGCAGGCATGAACGCGAACGAGCTCAGAGATTTGTTACAGGCTCGGCCATTCCGCCCCATAACGATTCGGATGGGGAGCAGCAAAACGTATTCAATCCCCCACCCGGAGTTTGCCGCGCTCTCGCCGGATGGAGAAACGCTGATCGTGTGGCTCCGCAGGCAAGGCGGCCATGACGTTCTGGATGTGCCCCTGATCGAGAGCGTAACAGTCCGCAAGCGGGCCCCCGGACGTTCGTGAACGGCGACGGCCTCAACGGTGGTGTTGCAGTCCAAAGAACCGAGGACGCGGGCATTGCAGAATGAAGAGGGTTGTATTAGCTTCCGGCCATGACGACTCTCTCGCTGAAGCTGCCGGATCACCTCGCCCAACAGTTGAAGCAGGAGGCCCGTGCCCGCAAGAGTACGGCGAGGCGCCTCGCCCGCGAGTGCCTGGAGAAGGCGCTGGCAGGGTCCAGCGCGCTGCCGCCAATCATCCACGATGCTGGGCTCCTGCCGCAGCCGGCGCCAGGCGAGTCGTTTTACGATGCGGCCCTCCCCATCCTGAAGAAGGCCTGGGCCAGGCGGGGGCGTCGCGCGCCTGATCTGGCCACCAATCCAAAGTACATGGAAGGCTTCGGCGAATGACCGTCGTCGTGGATACAGGGCCGCTCGTGGCACGCATCTACCGCCGCAATGGCAACAAGGTCATTCCCCTTCTGATGCCGGAGGCATGAATGGCCCGGTCCGGGCAGCCGACGCCGCTGTACCCCTGATGCGAATACGAGGGACTGGGGGCGTGCGCCTGGGGCGGTGCGGGCCGGGTCCAGGTAGGCTGAGGGACTCGATGAAGAACTCCATCATGCGGTCGCGGTTCAGGCCGGTGTGGCCCAGGTCGGGGCCGACCTGGACCTCGAAGCTCTTGCCGGCCTTCTGGAGGGCCTGGATGAGTTGGAGCGAGTTCGCCGGGTGCACGTTGTTGTCGGCGGTGCCGAAATAGATCATGAGGCGGCCCTGCAGATTGGTGACGTAGCTCATCACGCAGGCGGCCTCGAAGCCGGCCTTGTTCTCCTGGGGAATCCACATGTAGCGTTCGGCATAGATGGTGTCGTAGTTGCGGTAATCCGTCACGGCGGAGCAGGCGCAGGCGGCCTGGAAGACGCCGGGGTAGCGCAGGATGCTGGTGGCGGAGACGGTGCCGCCATAAGAGGTCCCGAAAATGCCGACGCGCGATTTGTCCACGTAGCGGCGGTTCCAGAGGGACTTGACGCCGGCCGCCTGGTCATCAACTTCAACGATGCCCAGTCTCAGGTAGATGGCATCCAGGAACTGCTTGCCGCGTCCGCTGGCGCTGCGCGAGTCGAAGGTGGCGACCAGGAACCCCAGTTCCGTGAGCGAGTTGGGCAGGGTGAAGGTCTCATGGGCGCCGGTGGTGGCGGGGCCGGCATACACGCTCACGAGCAGCGGGTATTTGCGCCGCGGGCTGAAATCCGAAGGGAAATGGAGCATGCCGTAGAGGTCGGTGTCGCCGTCGGCGGCCTTGAACTTGAGCAGTTCGACGGGTTTGAGCCCCAGCTTTTTGAACTTGGTCAAATCGCTTGCAGCCAACTCGGCCAGGATTTTGCCCTGCGCGTCCCGGAGGCAAGTGGTGGGGGCCGTGTCGTGGGTTTGGGCCACATCGATGAAGTGCTGTCCATCGGGCGCGACATTCACGGTATGGTGGAAGGCGGGGTCGGTGAGACGGCGGTCTCCGTGCCCGTCCAGGCTGACGCGGTGGAGTTGGAGTTTCATCGGGTTGTCTCCGCTGTGGGCGGTGTAGTAGAGCAGCCCAGCCTGTTCGTCCACGCGGACGATGTCCGCGGCGTCGAAACAGTTGGCCGTCACCGTGCCGAGCAGGCCCGTGTCCCGATGGTAGAGGTAGAAGTTGCGCCAGCCGGTGCGTTCCGAGACCCACAGAAAGCGCCGGCCGTCCGTCAACCAACGGATCTCGGGAATGTTCTCCGTCCAGCTCGGCGGCCATTCTTCGTGGACGATGACGCGGCACTTGCCGGTCTCGGGATTGGCGGCGCAAAACTCCATGATGTTCTGCCGGCGGTTGGTCCGGTGGAAGAGCAGTTCCTTGCCGTCGGGCGACCAGGAGACGGCATAGACGTAGTGGCCGATGACCGAGTTATCGAACGGCTTGCCGTCGCGCGCGTCCACCCGCGTGGTTTGCCGGGTCTTCAAGTCATAGATGAGGAGATCCACCGTCGGGTTTGTGGCGCCCACCTTCATGTAGGGCTCGGTGTCCAGGCGGTCCTGGATCGCGGTCTCCTCGAGCGCCAGGTAATAGTCTCGAACCCTGCTTTCGTCGAAACGGTAGAAGGCGAGCTTCTGGCTGTTGGAGGACCACCACATGGCGGTGTTCTGATAGAGTTCCTCGCCATAAACCCAGTTGGCCGTGCCGTACTTGACGCGCCCCTTCTCGCAGCCGTCGGTGGTGATGGCCAGGGCATTGGTAGTGTCCGTGTCGGCGCCGGTGTTGGTTGCCATCTGGGACAACCAGAGATTGCGGTCGCGGCAAAAGGCCCTCCACTTGCCGTCCGGCGAGACGGCGCTGGTGAACTGGCGGCCGCGCTCGGGCAACCCGGCGCGCCGTGCCCGGCCTCTGCGCCCTTGGCTGCCGCCGGGGACGGACGTCGAGGCGGCGGCGGCGTTCGTGGCCGAGACCTCCGTCGCCCGCCGCTCGGCCAAATCGTAGCGGTAGCGTTTGCCGTCCTTTTGATACTCGAAGGCCCGGCCGCCCTGTATCCACGTCACCGAGAGCGAGCCCATCTTGACGGAACTGGAGATCGCCTGGTCCAGCCTTTGGAACCGCTCGTAACGAGGCAAGCTCTTGAGCCGGTCCTGGCCCTGGCTGCAGAGCATGGGCAGGAGCAGCGCCGCCGTGAGGAGCGTCAGAGCGTGGAAGCGCACGAGCGCGGGAGGGTGGGAGGTGCTCATGTTTAGGTTTTCCAAAACTGCCACCAGCGTTTCTTGGGCGGCGGGTTTTTCCACTCCTGGTAGCGTTGCGTGATGACCAGCGCCAGCTTGTCGTAGTTCTCCCAGGTGTCCGCCACGTGCCAGAAGCTGGGCAGGCGCTCCGCCAGGGCGTGTTTGTAGTCCTCGAAATAGGCGCCGCGCTCGCCGGAGTCGTCGCGGTAATAATGCTCGGCAAAGGCGTTGCCGTCCACGCCGAGGTCCTTGAGTGCGAACTGCTCCTTGCAGGCGGCCTCGAAGAACTGGCGCCCGGTCATTTGCCGCCGCCGCACCCGCTCCAGCAGTTCGGCCGAGTGAAGCCGGTGATAATCGCTCTCCAGCCCGTTGAGGATCGCCCAGGCCAGGAACATCCCGATATGCGTGGCGGCATGTCCCTTGGGAAGCGGCTGCTCCTCGGTGCTGTAATCGAAGTCGGCGCGGTCGTAGGACATGGAGGATGTTTAGCTCGCCTGCACGAAAGGATCAAGAATGGAGTGCGGGGTGAGAAGCGCGGAGTGCGGAATGCGAAATGGAAGATCCTGAGCCTCGCTGGATTGCAGCGCGGAAAATGACGGATGACGAAAGCAGATACTATGAACAGAGCGGATGGTCTGCCTTACTTCCCCTCGGTTTCCTCCGTTTCCTTCTGTAAATCCAGGGCAAACCTGCACTCCCATTCAGCACTCCGCACTCCGCACTCCGCACTCCATTCATTCGTCATTTTCCCGCGCCGCAACCTCCCCGGGCCGCTCCAGTTGCGGCACCGGCACATCCACCACCGGCGCCGCCGCCCCCAACCCCGGCTCCACACACGCCACCGCGCAGTTCGACGTGCCCAAATCTATGCCAACAAGATGCTTCGCCTCGCTCATGAATGAAAAAAAAGGCGGCTCCCCAAGGAGCCGCCTGAACCTAACTAACCACCATTACAAGCAACCGTGGCAAGTTAATCCAGGTCAAGCCATCAACAATGGGGTCTTAACCCCAAGGAAGGGCCATTGAGAAAGTCGCTCGGTGCGCCTGTGCGCCAGGGGCGCCAGCGTAGCGCAGACTTCCAAGTCTGCTGTGTCGCGGGTTTCCAAACCCGCAGGCCGTCCGCAATCCGGGCGCGCTCAATATCTCGACGCCCTGCCGATTTGGAAATCGGCGATACAGCAGGTTTGGAAACCTGCGCTACGATTTTGTCAACGGCCCTGAAGCCCAAGGAACACGGCCTTGCCCCAACCTTTGTCGCAACCTTTGTCGCAACCTTTGTCGAGTGGGGTCGGATTTCGACAAAGGTCCCGACAAAGGTTGCGACAAAGGTCCGGAGCCGAAGGTCCGGGGGGCAGACCCTATTTTGCGGCCGCCTTGCCGCGCTTGGCTTTTGCCTTCGCCGCCTTCACCAGCGAGCGCAGCGTGGCCAGGTTCATCACATCCTCCTTGAGGCTCTCGGACTTGGGGGTCTCGAGGCAGCCGGGGCATTTCTTGAAGCGACGGTCGTTGACGATATGGCGGAAGGCCTCCTTGCCGAGCTTGCCCTGGCCGATGTGAGCGTGGCGGTCCACGCGCGAGCCCAGGTCCGCCTTCGAGTCGTTCAGGTGAAAGGCCAGGACCTGGTCCAGGCCAATGAGGTCGTCGATCTGGCGCATGACGGCGTTCCAGCCTTTGGGCGCGCGGATGTCGAAACCGGCGGCGAAGAGATGGGCGGTGTCCAGGCAGAGGCCGAGCCGCTTCGGGCGTTTGACGCCCTCGAAAATCCCGGCCAGGTGCTCGATGGCATTGCCCAGGCAGGTGCCCTGGCCCGCAGTGTTCTCGAGCGCGATCCGCACCGGGCTCTGGGCGGTCGCCTCGAGCGCCTCATCCAGGCCCGCCACCACCTGGTCCAGCCCGGTGGCCTCGCCCGCCCCCAGGTGCGCCCCCGGGTGCAGCACCAGGAACGGCAGCCCCAGGTCCGTCGCCAGCCCGATCTCCTGGATGAGCGATTTGATCGATCGCTCGCGGTTCTCCGAAGCCGGCGCCCCAATGTTGATCAGGTAACCCGCGTGCCCAAAAACACACCCAAACTTGTTCGCCGCCCGCTCCTTCTCGTACAACGCCAACTCCTCCGCCGAATACGGCCTCCCAAACCACTGCATGTTGTTCTTGACGAAGATCTGGACAATATCCGCCCCGATCTGCTTCCCCCGTTGCAGGGCCTTGTGCGGCCCGCCAGCCGTCGAGCAATGTGCGCCGAAAATCATAGCGGCAGATTAACGGGGAATGCTGAGTTTGTCTATTGCTCCCCTCGCACGGTTCGCCATATCGCCAACGGAGCGCAAGGCGGCGCACCCAGCCGGCACACGAGAATAGCACTAAAGCATTCTCCAAAACAGCCGATAGGGAATGGTGGCTAAACGATGTAGCGCAATACTGCACCAGTTCAACCGTCGTCTTGGCGCGGCACGGTGCATTTGAGGGGATTGATAGACTTGGAATGCGTGTGTAATCATTGACATAAGGAATGGAAATGAAGTCCAGAAAATCGGTATATGCACTTTCACTGCTCGTCGTCGGGATTGGGTTGGCGGTCAACGGATATTCCCAATCCTTCCTCACAAACGGTCTGTTGGCGTATTACCCTTTCAACGGCAACGCCAACGATGCGAGCGGAAACGGACACAACGGCACCGTCAACGGCGCTGTCCTCACGGCGGATCGATTTGGGATTCCAAATCAGGCATATTATTTCGATGGCGCTTCTGCGTATATCACATCTCCCTTGAATGGTGCTGTGTTCCAGGGCGATTTTACCGCCTCAGTGTGGATCAATGCTCATGATTTTGCTGGGGTGTGGCCGGATATCCTGCACGAGCAAACCGGCTCATTTACTTTGGGAATTATTGGACAAACGTCCGGCACCCTCATTCCAGCTTTGATCGGGCATGTGGTAGCACAGGCAAGCTACGCACCCGCCAATTCTGGTAATATGGTCTATCAGTTTTACAGTCAGCAGCAAACAGCACCCAATACTTTCTGCCAACTGGTTGTCACCAGGGCGGGGACAAACGTTACCATGTACCTGGGATTCGCAAATCGCCGCAACAGGCATCGCTAATAACCAGATTCCGACAGCGGGCGGATACCTCACCATCGGAAGGGCGGATGTTGCGGTTTACCCTGCTTGGACCGCCTTTCATGGCATAATTGATGACATCCGCATTTACAACCGTGCCCTTTCCTCAAACGAAGTGGCGCAACTTTACGCCATTGAGTCAGTGACCCCTTGCATCCCGCATCCTGCTACTGCCACGGCGAGGGTGGACAACGGCTTTGTCGTTGGTGCGACGATTACCGATAGCGGTTGTGATTACACCAATACGCCGTTCGTTTTGATTCAAGGGGGCGGCGGTGCTGGCGCCACAGCGACCGCGGTTGTCAGCAACGGGGTGGTCGTCAACATCATCATCACCGATGCCGGCGCTGGTTACACGAGCACGCCGACTGTTCATATTGCCCCTCCATTTGGTTTGAGTCCGCAAATTACTCAGCAACCGCAAGGGCTGACAGTGAACAGTGGGAACCCGGCTACTTTCAGCGTCATGGTTTCGGGCGGAGCACCGCTGGATTATCAGTGGCAGAAGGACGGAGCGAACTTGACGGACGGCGGGAACATTTCCGGTTCGGGCACGAGCACACTGACCTTGAGCACAACAACCGCCAGCGACACTGGCAATTATGGCGTCATCGTCAGCAATGCCTATGGCAGCGTCAGGAGCAGCGTGGTTACGTTGACGGTGCTGGGTCCTCCCTGGATTACGGCACAACCGCAAAGCCAGACGGTCTTTGCCGGCTCCAATGTGGTCTTGAGCGTCTGGGCAATGGGCATTCTGCCGATGTCCTTTCAGTGGGCGTTCAACGGAGCAAATATCGCCGGAGCGACCGCTGCGAACCTGATCTTGACCAACGCTCAACTTGAACGAAGCGGGACATATTCCGTGGCGATCACAAATTCATTGGGTCACGCCATTAGCAGCGATGCCACACTGACGGTTCTGTCTGCGCCCGACATTTTCTCTGAACCTGCCAACACGGTTGGCTACTGGGGCGAAGGGGTTGCGTTGCGGGTGGGAGCGGAAGGGACTCTCCCGATGAGTTTCCAATGGTTTATAGACGGACTCGCAATCGCTTGGGGGACGAACTCAACTCTGTCCCTTACGAACCTTCAACTGACCGATGCGGGTGAGTATTCGGTTGAAGTTACCAACCTTTACGGCAGCGCCCTCAGCGGCTCCGCAACGCTCACGGTTAATCCTGCCGAAGTTTCCATTGGTCTCTACGTTGGCTTGACTATCAGCGGAGCGGTCGGGAAGAACTTCGGGATTCAATACGCCACCAGTTTAGCGGGCACCGTGAACTGGACCACCCTCACCAATCTCACCTTGACTCAACCCGTGATGTTGTGGGTGGACACCAGCGTCAATGTCCGTGGTGGAACGAAGCGGTTCTATCGGGTCATTGCCGTTCCATAAGCCGGTGTGACACGGCGCATTTTTCGGGGATGAATTTCCCCCTTTGCTGCTCACGCCTCCGCTTCGCTCCAGCCCGGGCTTTCACATGGCGGGCCTTCGGCCCTGGTTTCGCGAGAATTCTCGGGCTGAAAAGCCCGGAATGTGAAAGCCTGGGCTGGAGCCCGCGAGTCGTCGGGTGAAATGAACTAAGTCTCAAACGGTGACATCAATGGAAACAACGATGGAATCCTACCTGGGCGGGGCCGCTTCCGTCCAGAACGGGGGAGCTAAACCGCCGGGTTGGTCCAGGCGGGAACGTAGCCAGGGCGGTGCAGCAACGTGCCGTCGCGAAGAGGCCGGCTCCCTTGACTTGGCAGGAAGGCCCATGAGCCGAAACGCCGGGCGAGTCCCTGCTCCAGGGACGAAGCCTAGCTTGGTGGTTTCACAAAGCTCCTGGCGAACCACAAATGCGGTTCGTTCGCTGGGCGGTACGGTGCGACATGCGTTCATGCCGGGAAAAGGGTCCGTTTCACTCACCGATGAAGTCCCACGGAGTTCGAGCGTCTGCTCGATAAACTGGACCTATAAGGCTTGTCCGAAAGGGTTCGGCTACGCTCCGGAGGCGGGAACAGCCACTCCCTGGCCCCGCCCTCAGGGATGTCTCCAGAGCCAAAGTACGCCGTCGGGATTCGACAGCGGAAAGGCAAAACCACAGAGCGATTCGAGTGTGTTCACCAGTTCCGGGGACAAGTTAGCTTCGGCTAAGAAACGGTCCCTTACGCCTGGTCGCCCACTGCGAACAGTTCCGCCTCGGGGGGAGTGGTCTTGCCCCGTCGGCGTGGACCCCCCATTCTTGGGGCAAGCTCTGTCCTGCATAAGGAACCGCACGCTCCCGCGTGCTGTCGGGGTCGCCCGGTGCGGGAAATCCGCTCGCCGGTCCAGTATGAGGAATTGACCTCATTGCGACAACGGGGAGGGGGTGGCTTCGGCCTCCCCCTTACCCACCGAGCCTGCGAGCGGAGGCCCAGGTCGCGGACACATAAACCCCTGCGCCCTGCAAGGGCGCGACAACACGCCCGGGTCCCTGGGCAACGGGTCCCGGCCTTAGCAGGCCGGGGGCGTTTGCTTGGCGCATCCTACCCAGGCCTCCGCTTCGCTCCAGCCTGGGCTTTCCCATTGCGGGCCTTCGGCCCTGATTTTCGACGGTGCCGCCTTACCCAGGCCTCCGCTTCGCTCCAGCCTGGGCTATCACATGGCGGGCCTTCGGCCCTGGTTTCATCGGAGCGCGCACCTGAGGATGGAGGCGGTATGGCAGCTTGCTTGTGCTCATGTTTCTATCCTCATTCTTCTGCCCCCATCTTTCTGCCATCACGATTTTTCCATCGCGAACTTTTTACACAGACCTTACCTGCGCCTGACAAGTCCCCGCCCGCGATATGACAGGCTGCCGGCATGGCTAGAGCAATCCTGAATCCTGGTTTCGCGGGCGCGGCCCCGTTCGCATTGGCGTTGGCGCTGGCACTGGCAATGGCGGGGTCCGGTCTGGCGGCCGAGAAGGCGGCCCCGCTGGGCACGTTCGGCAGACTGCCGATCAAAGAGGTGACCGTGTTCAAGGATGGCCATGCCTTCGTGGCGCACGAGGGCGCCCTGCCGACCGACCAACAGGGCAACGTGGTGATGGACTATCTGCCCGCGCCGGTCCTCGGCGCCTTTTGGCCTTATGCCGCCGAGAAGGGGACCCGGCTCATGGGCGTTGTCGCGGGCCAGAGACGCGTGCGGGTCGAGCGCATGGCCCTGAGCCTGCGCGAACTGCTCGAGGCCAACGTCGGCGCCGAGGCCATCATCTCCGAAACGGGCACCAACCGCTACGAGGCGACTATCGCGGGCCTGCCCCAGCGCAGCGCCGAGGAGCAGAACGCGGTCAACCCACCCAATTCGGCCGAAAAGCTCCCGGAGAAGGGCAGCCTGGTCCTGCTCCGGACCGCCGAGCTGGGCTACGATTGGCACTGTTTCTGGCGGTAACCAGGCAGAATGATTGTTGGCAGAATCACTGGAGGGAGTGGCTTCATCTCTGCATGAACCGCCGAGGCCCGCAAGGTTTTGGACTGCGGCAGTCCTCTGCCGCTTTCGCACCGCCAGGACGCCAAAAAGCGGCAGAGGACTGCCGCAGTCCAAAACGCTTCGCGACCTCGGCCGCGCGTCCCTATTTCGCGAGGCGTCTGGAGTGGGGCGCATTGGGCCGCTCTCACGTTCATGGTCCCCATGCGCGATGCCAACATCTGTGAGGCGTCCCAAAGCCCGCTTTACATTCGGCCCGGGATAGCTGAATCTGTCAGGGATTCGACGTGCACACCGCAAGCGAAACGGAAATCAAAACGCGAACCGCCGGCCCGGACCGGGAATGGTCGCCCGCGTCCTGGCAGAGCCGGCCGGCGGCGCAGCAGCCGGTCTATCCGGATGCCGAGGCGCTGCTCCAGGTGCTGGCGCAACTGGCCAGGCTGCCGCCGCTGGTAACCAGTTGGGAGATAGAGAACCTCAAGCAACAACTGGCAGCGGCCGCGCGCGGCGAGTGGTTCCTGCTTCAGGGCGGGGACTGTTCGGAGAGCTTCGAGGACTGCGAGTCGGCGGCCATCGCGAGCAAGCTCAAGATTCTGCTCCAGATGAGCCTGGTGCTGGTCCAGGGCGGCAAGAAGCGGGTCATCCGCATCGGGCGCTTCGCGGGCCAATACGCCAAGCCCCGTTCGGTCGAGCTGGAGACCCGCGACGGGGTGACCCTGCCCAGCTATCGCGGGGACATGATTAACGCGGCGGGCTTCACCAAGGAGGAGCGGACGCCCGACCCGACTCTGCTGCTGCGGGCCTACGAACGCTCCGGGCTGACCATCAACTTCATCCGCGCCCTCATCGAGGGCGGTTTTGCGGACCTGCACCACCCCGAGTATTGGGCCCTGGGGTTCGTCGCCAATTCGCCCCACGCCGCCGAGTACACGCGGATGGTGCGCTCGATCGGCGACTCGCTCCGTTTCATGGAGACGCTCACCGGGTGCGTGCTGGCGGACATCAACCGCGTGGATTTCTTCAGCAGCCACGAGGGCCTGCACCTGCTTTACGAGCAGGCCCAGACCCGCCAGGTGCCCCGCCACACCGGCTGGTACAATCTCTCGACCCATTTCCCCTGGATCGGGGACCGCACCCGGGCCCTGGACGGGGCGCACGTCGAGTATTTTCGCGGCATTACCAACCCGATTGGCGTCAAGATCGGCCCGACCGCCTCTCCCGAGGAGGTCCTGGCGCTCACGCAGGCGCTCAATCCGCACAACGAGCTGGGGCGCTTGACATTGATCGTCCGGTTCGGCGCCGGCCTGGTGGCCAAGTGCCTGCCGCCGATTGCCGAGCTGTTGCGGCGCCAGGGCAGGCAGGTGCTCTGGTGTTGCGACCCGATGCACGGCAACACCGAGACCACCCGCAGCGGCATCAAGACCCGCCGCTTCGAGAACATCCTGGCCGAGTTGGAAACCGCCTGCAGCGTGCTCAAGGAGTGCGGCCTCCACTTGGGCGGCGTGCATTTCGAGCTGACCGGCGATAACGTCACCGAATGCCTCGGCGGCGCCAGCGGCGTGACCGAGTCCGACCTGAGCCGGGATTACCGCACGCCACTGGATCCCAGGCTCAATTACGAGCAGGCCATGGAGCTGGCCCTGGTCTTGGCCCGCCTGATGGGACAGGGGATGTGAGGGGAAATGACGAACGAATGGAGTGCGGAGTGCGGAATGCGGAGTGCGGAATGCAAGATTCTGAGTGTCGCTGGGTTGCCGCGCGGTAAATGACGAATGAGGAATGATGAATGACGAACGAGGAATGGGGTCTAAGAGAGATGTCGTCTATCGTATGAAGCTGTTGAGATTTGCACTGAGGCGGGAGACGGTGATGCCGATGCTGGCGCTGGGGTTTGCGTCGGCGGTGTGCCTGGGGCTGGTGTTTGGGCGAATCGTTTGGACCCGCAACCTGCGCTACGGTTTTCTGGCCTGGAACCTGTTTTTGGCGTGGCTGCCGCTGGTATTGGCGCTGCTGGCGCAACGGAGCTTCGAGCGGGGGCGGGGGCGGAGTTGGCGTTTCGCGGCCCTGGCGGGCGTGTGGCTGCTGTTCTTCCCCAATGCGCCGTATATTTTCACCGATTTGATCCACCTCACCGCGCGGTTCTCGGCCCATGTGTGGGTGGACATGATGTTGATTCTGACCTGCGCGCTGACGGGCCTGGTGCTCGGTTTCGTCTCGCTCTACCTGATGCAGGGGATCGTCAGACGCCTGCTGGGCGGCGCGGCCAGTTGGCTGTTCACCGCCGGCGTCGCCGGCCTGAGCGGTTTCGGCGTCTGGCTCGGCCGCTTTCTGCGGCTCAACAGTTGGGATGTCCTTGTGCGCCCGGCCAGTGTGTACCACGGCATCGGTTTCTGGGCGGCCAATCCATTCGGACGCCGGGCTTCATTGGTTTTCCCTGTCCTGTTCGGCGTCTTCTTTTTCATTGCCTACCTCATGCTCTACGCCTGACGCACCTTAGGCACGCCCAGCCGGCACCCCTGGTGTCGGGCAGCGGCAACGCCAACAGCCCCAAGGTCCCGCTCCCCTGGGGCGCGGCCTCGGGGTAGGAAGCGGCAGAGCGAAACGAAATCCGGAAATGGCAGAAAAATGGGGGCAGAAACATGAAGAGCATCCATTTTGCCGCTATTTTTCTGCCCCCATTTTTCTGCCATTTCGGGTTTTGTGCTTCGGATTTCGGATCTGGGGATGGGTCCGTCATGGTTCTGGCTGGCGGACGAAGTCCAGGATGAGCGAGCGGCCGAAGAGGACGCTTGGGGAATGGAGTTGGCGGAGTTTTTCGAGGCTCTGCGCCTTGCGCTCCCTGGGCTGGCCGCGCAGGCTCGATTCGGCCCCAGAGCCAGCCCAAGGCGAAGAAGGGCAGCAGGAAAGGGATGAGCCATTTCTTTTTCCACCGGTCACCGCGCACCGAGACCAGCCGGGCGCCGTAATGCTCGAAGAGGTAGCGCAACTGCAGGTAGGTCAGGGGCGAGATGTGGCCGCGGTTGATGGGCCGGCCCGCCGGCAGGTGCCGGCCCATGTCCGGGCTGAACTGGAAGAAGTAGCCGGCGCACAGAAAGTTAAACCGCGAATAGGCGTTTTGAATGTTGGGCAAGGAGAGGATAATCCGTCCGCCGGGCCGGGTGACGCGGCACAGTTCCCGGATCAGGAGGGTCGGGTCCAGGACGTGCTCGATCCCCTCCATGCAGAGGCAGAGATCGAACTCGGCGTCCTGGAACGGGAGCGGCTCGTTCATGTCGGCATAGACGCAGCCCGGCCTGGTGCGGTCTATGTCCGCGCAATGCACCTGGTGCCCGCACTCCCGCAGCCGCGCCGCCAGCACCCCCTGCCCGGCCGGGATGTCCAGGATCTTCTGCCCCGGCCGGCCCGACTGGATCATCTCGAAGATCACGCCCATGTAGCCCGTGAAATTCGGGACGTGCAAAAAGTCTCGGTTCAACATGCTCGTTTGCAGACTAAGACGGCGCCGGAGCCGGGGCAAATGCGGAGTTGGCCTTGCGCGGGGCAGGCAGCTTCGGCAACCTGTCTGCATGAAGCTGAAGGAGATCTTCTACGGCCTGGGTCTCAGGCCGGGGGCGCGCGAGTATCCCTTCGACCTGGAGCGGTTTGTCCTGGCGCGGGAGGGGGAGATTTGCTTTGCGCGGTGGCGCCATCCCAAGGAGCAGCGCAAGGAGTTTTCACAGGGGGCCGTCGATGCCCTCCGCGGGTTCCTCAAGGCGGGCGACGTGGCGATCAACATCGGGGCGCACACCGGGGACACCGCCCTGCCGATGGCGCTGGCGGCCGGGCCCCAGGGCGCCGTGTTCGCGCTGGAGCCCAACCCGATGACCTTCAAAGTCCTGTTGGCCAACGCCGGCCTGAACCGGAAGAAGACGAACATCTTCCCATTGATGTTCGCCGCCACGCCCCAGGACGGCACGTTCGAGTTTCAATACTCCGATTCGGGCTTCTGCAACGGCGGCCTGCACGAGGGCATCAGTGCGTGGCGCCACGGCCATTTCTTCACAATGCAGGTCCAGGGCAGGAACCTCCTCAACTATCTCAAGGCGGAGTTCCCTCGGGAGTTGGGCCGCGTCCGCTACATCAAGATTGACACGGAGGGCTTTGACCGGAGCGTAGCGGCCTCGCTCAAGGAGTTGCTGGCCGCCAACCATCCCTTCATCAAATCGGAGATTTACCAGCACCTGCCCGCCGAACCCCGCCAGGCCTACTACCGGGACCTCCGCGGCTTGGGCTACCGGGTCCATAAGTTCAATGCGGACGACGACTACGCGGGCCCGGAACTCAGCCAGCAAGACATGATGCGCTGGGAGCATTTCGACATCTTCGCTGTGCCGGAGCGGGGGTGAGGGCGGGGGCAATGACGAATGACGAATGACGAATGACGAATGACGCAGCGCGTGCGTCGCGGAGCGACGCAGTGAAGGTAGCCGTGGACCTCGGTCCACGGTTCGCGGCTGGCAATGGTCTCGCGTTGCGTAGCGACGCCTGACGGCCCGCGCGCGGGGGACGAATCCTGTTTTCAGGCGTCGCTACGCGACGCAGGTGAGCTTGGGCCATAGGTCCGTGGACTGAAGTCCACGGCTACCTTCACACACCGCTACGCGGTGACTTCAGCCTTTCAACTCCGCCGCAACTTTCTGGCCCAACTCCACCGGTTCCTTGAGAGGGCCTTTGGCTTGGGCGCGGCGGACGGGACCTGAGGCGAACGAGAGGGCGCGCAGGAGCAACTGGGTGCCCACGACCTCGGCGTAGGCGGCCACGGGGCTCTGGCAGCCGCCGCCCATGGCCGCCAGGAAGGCGCGCTCGGCGGTCACGGCTTGCAGGCTGTTGAAATGGTTGAGCCGCTGGCAGATCGCCGCTATCCGCTCGTCGTCCGCGCGAACCTCGATCCCGATGGCGCCCTGGCCGACACATGGCAGCATGACCTCGGTCTCGAGCACCGTGGCCAGCAGACCGTCCGGGACGGCATCGCCTTCGAGCCGGCCTTCGGGGCTGACGCTGAAATTGAGGCGGCTGATGCCGGCCAAGGCCAGCACGGTGGCGTCCAACTCGGCCCGTTGCGCCAGCTTTTGCAACCGGGTCACCACGTTGCCGCGGATGCCCGGGACGTTCAGGCCGGGATGCAGCGCCAGCAACTGGGCCTTGCGCCGGGTGCTGCTGGTCGCCACCACGGCTCCGGCCGGCAGGTCCGTCACGGCCAGCCTGGGCGCAAAGCCGCGGCGGGCGGCCTGGCCGGGCGTCCAGTCGGCCGCCCCCCGCTCGGCCTCGATGGCGCGCAAATACTCCGCATCGCGATAGATGAGCACGTCGCGCGCGTCGGCGCGTTTGCTCACCGCGCCCAGCCTCAGCCCCGCCGGCAGCTCGGTCGGCAGGTCCTTGAGGCTGTGGACGGCCAGGTCGGCTTTGCCCTTGAGCAAGGCGACCTCCAGTTCCTTGGTGAAGAGCCCCTTGGGCAGGTCCTTGCCCTCCTGCGCCATCGAGGCGGTCTGGAGCTTGTCGCCGGTGGTCTTGACCAGCTTCAGCTCGAAAGTGAGCCGGGCAAAGGCGGCGCGGCACTGGGCCAGGACCAGGTTGGCCTGGGCCAGGGCCAGGGCGCTGCCCCGGGTGGCGATGACGAACGTGTCCGTGTTCATCCGGGGTTGAAAGCGCGATTGCTAAGCTTGCTTGCGCTCGAAGGCCGGCTGCCCCGCCGACGGGAGTTGCGGGCTGCCGTGGTGCCCGAGCAGCGCCTGGGCCTTTTCACGGATGATCTTCTCGCACCGGGCCACCTCTTCCCGCCGCTGTTTGAGGTAGTCGTCCGCAATCGCCTGCAAGTCATCAATGTTGTAGAGGAAGACGTTCTCCAGGAAATTGACGTCCGGCTCGATGTCGCGCGGCACGGCGATGTCGATCAGCAGCAGCGGCCGGTTGGGACGCAGCTTGAGCAGCGGCCCCAGCCGGGCGCGGTCCAGGATATAATGCGGGGCGGAGGTGCTGCTGATGATGATATCGATGGCCGCGAACTGGCTTGCCCAGTCATCGAAGGCCACGGCGCGTCCGCCCAATTCCTTGGCCAGGGCCAGGGCCTTGTCATAGGAGCGGTTGGTCACCACGATGCTGTGCGCCCCGCGCGAGAGCAGCGCCCGCGCCGTCTTCTCGCTGGTGTCTCCGGCCCCGATCACCATCACCTGGCGCTCGGCCAGGTTGCTGAAGATCTTCTCCGCCAACTCGACGGCCACCGAGCCGATCGACACGCTGCCGCGCTGGATGTTGGTTGCCGTGCGGATGTGTTTGGCGCAGTTGAAGGCGCGCTGAAAGGCCTTGTTCAACCGGCTGCCGGTGTGGCCGTTGCGCAGGGCCAGGTCGTAGGCCTTCTTGAGTTGCCCCAGGATCTCGGTCTCCCCCAGCACCATCGAGTCCAGGCCGCAGGCCACCCGGAAGAGGTGAAAGAGGCTCTGGGGTTCGCCCAAGGCATAGACCTCGTCGGTGAGCGGCTCCCGGCAATCGTGGCAGTCGGCCAGGAATTGCTGCAACGCGCTGCAGGCCCGGGCGGCTCCAGCGAACTGGCGGCGTAGATCTCGACCCGGTTGCACGTCGAGAGGATGACCGCCTCCTGGGCAATGCCGGAGCGGCGGAGTTGCTCCAGCGCCTCCGGCACCCGCGCCTCGGCAAAGGCAAACCGCTCGCGCACGGTGACCGGCGAGGAGTGATGGCTTAGACCGATGACGACGATGGGCATGTCAGCAAGTGCCGGGAGAGGTCCAAATCGGGATGTCCATCTGAGAGCCGTTTATGGATTGTGAATCGGGGACAACACGTTGGTCCCCCAAAAGGTCAGCAGCACAAACACGAATGTGCCCAGGGCGCCCAGGGCGAAGCGCCGCCCGCCCTGCGCGAAACGCCAACGCATCACCAGCAAGCCCAGGTAAATCACCCAGACCAGCGCCGACCAGACCACCTTCAGGTCACCCGCATACGTGTGCGGGTCCTTCAGGTGTGCCAAATCAAAAGCCCCGACGGCCAGCCCGACGGTCAACACCACGAACCCGGCCAGCAACAGCCGCCCCACCACCGCCTCCAGCCGCTGGATGGACGGCATCAGCGCGAAAATGGCCTTTGTCTTGTGCTGCTTCAAGTTGCGCTCCTGGGACAGGTACATGACCGCCGCCACCGCGCTCAGGCCAAACGCCCCATAGGACAGCGCCATCAACGCCGCGTGGACGCTGGTCCACACCACCGGCAATTCCGGGCGCGCCCCGTGGGGCAAATCCAGCCGGGGCATGAGCGCAAACACCCCGAGCGCAAAAAGCCCGGGCGAGGCAAACGCCCCCAGAAACCGCAACCGCGACCAGAGCCCCACCACCAGGTAGGCCGCCACCACAGTCCACATCACGAACGCCGTCGCCTCGTACAAGTTGTTGACCGGGCAATGCCGCAACCTCAGGCCCCGCTCCAGCATCGCTATCGTGTGCAGCCCGAACGCCCCCAGCAGCACCAGGTAATTCACGTGGTTGTCCCGCCGAAACCCTTTCCGCCACAAAAACACCGAGTGAACCATGCCCAGCCCATAAAGCGCCACCGCCAGCAAGAAGAAATGCCGATCGGCGGTTTGTGGATCCGTAAACCAGGTCACTGTGACACATTAGCGATTCTTCCCCCCGGCGCAAGCGGTAAATCAAGCTCGTTTTTCCGGTTGTGCCGGCTGGGCAGCATGGAATGCTTTGGCATGTCCGTCAGAGTCAAAATCTGCGGCATCACGAGCCTGGCCGACGCGCAGTTGGCCGCCGAGGCGGGGGCGGATGCCTTGGGCTTTGTGTTTTACGAGCCGAGCCCGCGCTACGTCTCGGTCGAGACGGCAGCGGGCATCCTCCGTGAACTGCCGCCCTTCCTGGTCCGGGTGGGCGTATTCGTCGATGCGCCCGAGGACCTGGTTTTCCGGGCCATCAGCCAGTGCGGGCTGGGCCTGCTGCAATTCCACGGCGGCGAATCCGCCGAGTATTGCCTGCAGTTCGGCCTGATGAGCATGAAGGCCTTTCGCATCGAGAGCGCCGATTCACTCCAGCGCCTGGCGGAGTACCCGACCCAGGCCTGGCTGCTGGACGCCTGCGCACCGGACAAGCCGGGCGGCTCGGGCCAGACCTTCAACTGGGACCTCGCCATCGAGGCCCGGAAACTGGGGCGCCCCATCTTCCTGGCCGGGGGCCTCACGCCGGAGAATGTTGGCGAAGCCGTGCGGCGCGTGCGGCCCTACGCCGTGGATGTCTCCACCGGTGTCGAAGCCGCCCCGGGCCGAAAAGACCCCCGGAAGGTGCGGGCCTTTATCCAGGCCGCAAAGAAAGAAGGCTAAAGGCTGAAGGCTGAAGGCTAAAGGCCAAACTCCCTAGATGGTGCCTCGGGTGCCTTTAGCCTTTCCTTCAGCCTTTAGCCTTTAGCCTTTAGCCTTTCTGCGTTAGACTCCTGGGGTGATTCGGAACATCCTGTTCGATTGGTCGGGGACACTGGTGGACGACCTGTCGGCCGTGTGGAAGGCGACCAATTGCGTTCTGGCGCAAGCGCAACGGGCGGAGTTGAGCCTGGAGGAGTTCCGTGCGGAGTTCTGCCTGCCCTTTACGCTGTTCTATGATCGGCACGTGCCGCACGTGCCGTTGCCGCAATTGGAGGCCTGGTTCCACAGCCATTTCCGCCAGGTGCAGGAACTCGGTCTGCGAACTGCCCCACGCCCGGGAGTTCCTCCAATTCTGCCGCGCCCGCTCCCTGCGCGCCTTCCTGCTCAGCACCATTCATCCCGACCACTTCGCCGCCCAGACCGCCGTCACCGGCTTCGACCAATACCTGGAACGGCCCTACACCGGGGTCCGGGACAAACGACAGAAGATTCATGAGGTCCTGCAGGAAAACCGCCTCAATCCGGATGAAACGCTGCTGGTGGGCGACATGCAGCATGACATTGAGACTGCCCGGCACGGCGGCGTCCACTCCTGCGCCGTGCTGACCGGCTACAACACCCTGGCTCAACTCCGCGCGGCGGCGCCCGACCTCATCGTCGAGCACCTGGGCGAGCTGCGCGAGATCCTCGAGCGCAACGGCCTGTGCCTGCGCCCGGCGCGCGCCCCCTCCGCCGAGGCCCGCCTGCCCGTCGTCACCGTCGGGGCGCTGGTCTTCGATGCGGACGGACGCGTCCTGATGGTTCGCACGCCCAAGTGGTCCAACCTCTGGGGCATCCCGGGCGGCAAGGTCAAGTGGGGCGAGACCTCCGAGCAGGCCCTGCGCCGCGAGATCAAGGAGGAAACCGCCCTCGACATCACCGGCATCCGGTTTGTCCTGGTGCAGGATTGTATCCACTCGCCGGAGTTTTACCGGGACGCGCACTTTGTGCTGCTCAACTATGCCTGCCGCTGCTGTGGCGCCCCGGCGGTCACGCTCAACGAGGAGGCGCGCGAGTTCCGTTGGCTCGCCCCGGAGCAGGCCCTGGCCCTGCCGCTGAACCAGCCGACTCGCAAGCTGTTGCTGGCCGCCGCGGAGGCCCGCTAAGCAGGTATCCAAATGGACAGAGAACCAACGATGAACGCGTCCAAGGTCAGCATTGCCGACCTGGAAGTGTTCTATTGCGTGGGCGTTCCCGACCAGGAGCGGGCCAGGCCGCAACGCCTGCTGCTGAGCCTGGACCTCCATTTCGATTTCTCCAGCGCCTCCGTGAGCGACCGGATCGAGCAGACCATCGACTACCATGACGTCGCGCGGGACTTGCTCGCCTACGGGCAGGGCCGGAGGCTGGAAACTCCTGGAGAAACTGGCCGGGGACATCGCCGAGCGCATCCTGACCCGTTACCGCCCGCAGGCGGTCACGGTGGAGGTCAAGAAGTTCGCCGTCCCGCAGGCGCGCTACGTCTCGGTGACCCTGTCCCGCACGCGCGGGAAGTGAATAAAGTGCGGAATGCGGAGTGCGGAATGCGGAGTTCCCCTGTCCCGCACGCGCGGGAGTGAAAGGTGCGCCGAACCTTGTCGAAACCGTCGTCTAATCGACGATGCCTCGACACGGGGCCATTGACAAAGTCGCTCGGCGCGCCTGTGCGCCAGCGGCGCCAGCGTAGCGCAGGTTTCCAAACCTGCTGTATCGCCGATTTCCAATCGGCAGGGCGTCGGCATGTCGGGCGCGCCCGGTTTGCGGACGGCCTGCGGGTTTGGAAACCCGCGATACAGCAGGTTTGGAAACCTGCGCTACAACTTTGTCAACGGCCTGGTGCTTCGACAAAGGCCGCGACAAAGGTTGCGACAAAGGCCCGGAGGCCGAGCTATGCCGGGGTTGGCCCCGCCTTCACGACGGATACCCATCAATGTAGGTCTGCAACTGGCTGATCCGGGTCGTCTGGGCGGAGATGATCCAGTTGACCAGGTCGCCGATCGAGATCACCCCACAACCTGGTCACCCTCCAGCACGGGCAGGTGCCGGATGTGATGGTCGGTCATGAGCCGCATGCACTCCTCGACCGTGTGCCCCGGGCCCACGCTGATGACATGACCCGAGAGAATTTCGCGCACCGCCGTTTGCCTGGAGGACTTGCCCTTGAGCACGACCTTGCGCGTGTAATCACGCTCCGAAATGATGCCCACCAGCTTGGCCTTGTCCGTGACCAGCAGCGCGCCGACGTTCTTGTCGGCCATCAGTTGCACTGCCTCGAAGACCGTGGCCTCGGGCGAAATGCACCAGGCATTGCGCCCTTTGTGAGTCAAGATCTCGCTGATAGTGCCGTTTGGGTTCATGAATGACGTTCCTCCGTGTCAACTGGCGGGTGTGTGCTCCAGCGCCGGCGGGGGCCAAGGCCCGCGCGTTCCACTGCGCCCTGTTGCCGGCAAATGCGCATGTTCCACGACGCTGAAGCAGCCAATAACTAACATCCTACGGAATCCCGCCCATTCGTCAAGCTAACTCCACTTCATGGCGTAGGGCTCAGTGAAAGCGGGAGCGTCAGGGGGCAGACCCCTCACCCCGGCCCTCTCCCCTTCGGAAGGGGAGAGGGAGACTTCTCGGTGGCACTTTGAGGACGCGCAGACGCCTGGAAACTCCCGAGACTGCCGACGCTTCTCCCTCTCCCCTTTGGAAGGGGAGAGGGCCGGGGTGAGGGGTCCGCCCGGCACTTCGTCTCCGCCTTCACCGGTCACCTCATCCCCTTGGGCAGCGCCGCGCGCCCCGCATAGATCGCGTTTTTGCCCAGGGCTTGCTCGATGCGGAGCAGTTGGTTGTACTTGGCCAGCCGGTCGGAGCGGCTCAGCGAGCCGGTCTTGATCTGCCCGCAATTGGTTGCCACGGCTATGTCCGCTATCGTCGCGTCCTCGGTCTCGCCGGAGCGATGGCTGATCACGGCCGTGTAGGCATTGGTCTTGGCCAACTCGATCGCGTCCAGGGTTTCGGTGAGCGTACCGATCTGGTTGACCTTGACCAGAATCGAGTTGGCGACGCCGGTCTGGATGCCTTTCTTGAGGAACTTGACGTTGGTGACGAACACGTCATCGCCGACGATCTGCAACTTGCCGCCCAGCTTCTCCGTGAGGGTCTTCCAGTTCTTCCAGTCGTTCTCGGCGCAGCCGTCTTCGAGGCTGGCGATCGGGTACTGGTTGCAGAGCTTCACGTAGAGGTCCACCAATTCGTCGCCCGTGACGGTCTTGCCGGTGCTCTTCTTGAAGGTGTAGGTGCCGTTGCCGTTGTAGAACCCGGAGGCGGCCACATCCAGGGCCAGGAAGATGTCTTTGCCGGCCTTGTAGCCCGCGTCCTTGATGGCCTGGAGGATCGAGTCCAGGGCGTCCTCGACGCTGTCGAGCTTGGGGGCAAAGCCGCCTTCGTCGCCGACGGCGGTGCTAAGGCCGCGTTTCTTGAGCACGGCCTTGAGGGCATGGAAGGTCTCGGTGATGGCGCGCAGGCCCTCGCTGAAGGTGGGCAGGCCGTGGGGCTGGATCATGAACTCCTGGAAATCGATTGGGGCATCGGAGTGTGCGCCGCCGTTGACGACGTTGGCCATGGGCACCGGGAGGACCTTGGCATTGGGGCCGCCCAGGTACTTGAAGAGCGGGAAGCCAATGGCCTCGGCCGCCGCCTTGGCGGTGGCCAGCGACACGGCCAGGATGGCATTGGCGCCGAGCTTGGACTTGTTCTCCGTGCCGTCCAGGCCGAGCATGAGGCGATTGACGCTCAACTGGTCCAGCGCGTCAACGCCCCGCAGCGCCGGCAGGATGGTCTCCGTCACGTGCTTGACCGCCTTGGTGACGCCTTTGCCCAGAAATCGCTTCTTGTCGCCGTCGCGCAGTTCGATGGCCTCATTCTCGCCGGTGCTGGCTCCCGAAGGGACCGCAGCGCGTCCCACGGCGCCACCGGCCAAGAAGACTTCGACTTCCACCGTCGGGTTGCCGCGTGAATCCAAGACCTCGCGCGCCTTAATGTCATAGATCGTGCTCATATATTTCAGTGACCGTTCAAAACCGCCGAATTCGCAGCGCATCATAATGGCCACCCGCACCGAGTCAAGGAAAGGCTAAAGGCTAAAGGCTAAAGGCTAAAGGCTGAGGGCGCATTCCGACGTGGTCCCGAGTTCCGTTCGACCGCGCGGAGCGTGGCACTCTTCTGTCCCGGCGCCAGATACGAACCAGCGCCCCGCTTGCTGCACTTTAGCCTTTAGCCTTTAGCCTTTAGCCTTTAGCCTTTCCCCATGTTTCGCCCGTGCATTGACCTGCACCAAGGCAAAGTCAAGCAGATCGTCGGCGGCACCCTCGGCGCCGGGCCCGGACAACTGCGCACGAATTTTGTCTCCGACCGGCCGGCGGCGTGGTACGCGCGACTCTACCAGAAGGACGGTCTGGCAGGCGGGCACGTCATCCTGCTGGGGGCTGGCAACGAGGCGGCGGCGCGTTCGGCGCTGGGGGCGTACCCGGGCGGCCTGCAGGTGGGCGGCGGCGTGAACCTGGAAAACGCCCGGGCCTGGCTCGAAGCGGGAGCGTCGCACGTCATCGTGACTTCCTGGGTCTTCCGCGAGGGACGCGTGGACTGGGAGCGCTTGAGGCAACTGGCCGCGGCCATCGGCAAGGAGCGGCTGGTGCTCGACCTGAGCTGCCGGCGGCACGGGAGTGAGTACCGGGTCGTGACCGACCGGTGGCAGAGGTTCACCGAAGTGGCTATCGGGGCGGGGACCCTCTCCCGACTGGCCGCCTGGTGCGCCGAGTTCCTGGTGCATGCCGTTGATGTCGAGGGGCTGTGCCGCGGCATTGACTCCGAGTTGGTCGCGCGCCTGGGGCAATGGTCGCCCATCCCCGCCACGTACGCCGGCGGCGCCAGTTCGCTGGCTGACCTGGAAGCGGTGACGCGGTTGGGGCAGGGGCGGGTTGACCTGACCATCGGCTCGGCGCTGGATATCTTTGGCGGCAGCGGGGTGCGCTATGCGGAGGCGGTGGCGTTTAACCGAAAGGCTAAAGGCTAAAGGCTAAAGGCCGGAGGCGCGCGTTGCTTTGTCCCTTTTGTCCCTTGTGTCGCTTTTGTCCCTTGTATCGCTCAAGCCGAAGCCTCCCCACTGACGATGCGACAAAGGTGTTGACAGAAGCTGCGGCGGAGTTTTCCTTTGCCAGGCTCTTGGGAAGGCTCCAAATAAAAGCTTAACCTTTCCGCGAGTGCGCGGTATAAAGTGAGTTATGAATGTGCGCCGTTGGATGCATGAGCATTCATTGAAACTGCTGGCCATTCGCGACACCCCCGAGGCCATCGCCGCGGGCGTTGCCATCGGCGTCTTCTTTGGCTTTGCCCCCGTGTTCGGCCTCAAGACGGCGCTGGCCATTTTCTGCGCCTGGATTACTCGCAGCAATGTCCTGGCGGCGGTGCTCGCCGCAACCGCTCATGAAATCGCCTTTCCGGTCATGTGGGCGGTCTATTTGTTCGAATATGACCTCGGCTGCTGGATCCTCAACGGGCAATGGCCGGGCCTGCGCCATATCTCGTTGGGCTGGCAGACCTGGCGCCATTGGGCGACGTTTCTCGCCGTTGGCAAGCCGCTGCTGGCCGGTGCGATCGTCAGTTGCGCCCCCTTCTCCCTGGCCGCCTACTTCACCACCAAGGGAATCGTCGCCCGCCACCAGCGCAAGAAACGCCAGCGCGAGTCCGCCGCCCACGCCGGCAAGAGGTGAGAGTAGTCCAGAGTCCAGAGTCCACAGTCCACAGTCCACAGTCCACAGTCCACAGTCCACAGTCCACAGTCTGACAGCCGCCGCCCACGCCGGCAAGGGGTCAGGGGCCAGGCTGTGCTGCACAGGACTTTGAGTGTCTTTGGCAACCATTGCCGCAACCTTTGTCGAGACCTTTGTCGGATCGGCGATGCTTCGACAAAGGTTGCGACAAAGGTTGCGACAAAGACACGACCGTTCTCCGAAGTCCAGTCCAGCAGGGCGAGGCCGAGGGTGGGAGTCGGGAGGCTCTCAGGCTCCGGGCCCCGCCCCGAGTCTCTGCCCCGCCCGCAGGGGATGTCCGGCCAGAAACTCCTGCGCATTGAGGCGCCGGCCGCCCTCGCGCTGAACGGCCAGGATGCGCAGGGCCCGGCTGCCGCACCCGACGACGATGCCGGCCTTGTCGGCCCGCAGGACCTCACCCGGGGGGCCTGACCCATCGGCGACTTCCGCCCGCCAGACCTTGAGCAGTTGAGGCGGAGCTTGCGGCCCGCCGGCAAGGAACGTGAAGGCGCCCGGCCAGGGGACCAGCCCGCGGACGCGATTCCAGATCGCCTGGGCCGGCTCGCTCCAGGCGATCTCCCCATCCTGCTTCTTGATCTTGGGCGCATAACTCACGCCGGCCTTTGGGTTGGGGCCTGGGGCGGATAGCCCCGGCGGCGTAACCCGGGATGGTCTGCGCCAGGAGCCTGGCCCCCATGGCGGCCAATCGGTCGTAGAGTACCTGGGCGTCATCCTCGGGGCGAATGGGAGTCGCTTCCTGAGTCAGGATCGAGCCCGTGTCCAGGCCGGCGTCCATCTCCATGATTGTGACTCCGGTCTCGGAGTCGCCGTTGAGGATGGCCCATTGGATGGGAGCGGCGCCTCGGTACTTGGGGAGCAGGGAGGTGTGGACGTTCAGGCAGCCCAACCGCGGCAAGTCCAGGATCGACTGCGCCAGGATCTGGCCGAACGCCGCGACGGCGATCAAGTCGGGCCGCAGGCCCTCCAGTTGGGCTGCGAAGGCGGGGTCGCGCGCCCGTTCCGGCTGCAGCACCGGCAGGCCCCTCTGGAGCGCCAGGGCCTTGACCGGAGAGGGCTGCACCCTCAACTCCCGCCCCTTGGGCCGGTCCGGCTGTGTGACCACCCCCACAACCTGGAACCCGGGCGTGTCGGCCAGCGCCTCCAGGCTGACGCAGGACAACCCCGCCGTGCCCATGAAGATGATTCGCAGCGCAGACGTGCCGGACCTGTCGGACGTGTCAGCCATGTCGGGATCGGGAGCCCGGGGTCCTACGCGGGTGTGCAGAATAAATGTGCCATTGCTGATTGACTGGCGCTTGACTTCATACGCAAGGGTCGGCTTGTCCCGGTCGTCCGGTGAGCCCCAATCTCCGGCCCAAAGGGCCGGCAGAACCCACCCCAGGGCTGAGGCCGCCAGGCCGATGCCCTGGGAGACAGGCCCGAGCACGATCCGGCGCGCCCTGAAGGGGCGCCACAGAGCTCTGGCGCCCCTTCAGGGCGCCCAGCCCGGTTCGGTGGCCCAACCCCAGGGCATCGGCCTGCCGGCCTCAGCCCTGGGCTAGGTTCTGGCGACCCGTTGGGCCGCGAGGCACAATACGGAAGCTGGCTCATTGCCTCTAAAGTCAACTCACAATGTGATATTTCCTCTCAGCGCAGCAGCCTCCGCCTCGAGGCTGGCGGGCGTTTCGGGCTCGATTGGCGCCGGGGCCCTGGCCGCAACCGCCGGGCCCGTCACCGTGCGCTTGCCCAGCGAGGAGCCGCACCTGGAACAGAGCAACTCGTGCAGCTCCCCCGTGGGCAGCACCAGCAGCAACCGCTCCCGCACCGGCTGCGCCACCCGGCACTTGGGACAGTAAAGCTCGCTGGCAATGAACTCGCCGAATTGCTGCATCATCGCTGCCCTACTTGGCGTCCTTGTGCCGCAGTTGGATCTGCTGGATCTCCTGGAAAGGGACCATGACCTCCTCGGAGGCAGGGCCGCGCTGGACCAGCAAGTGCAAGTCGTTGGCGGCAATCCGGCTGATCCGCTGGGCCACATATTCACCCCGCGCCGCCTTGACGACCAGGACCATGTCCTTATCCGCATCCCGGCGGACCACGCTGAAGAAACCGGCGAACTTGGTCTCGAAAAAGCGGCGGTTGAAGGTGAATTGGCCGCGCTGGAAGGTCGTGGCCGGCGGCAGCGAGGCCTTTTGCTCGCTCCCGCTGTGCGCCAGTTTGAGCGCCGTCGGGTGCGTGGCGCCGTCGGCCCGCATCGGGTTGAGGTCGTCCTCGGCCGCCCCGGCGGTTGCGGCCGCCGCCCCCGCTGCGGCAAGCGTCCCGGCGGGTGCGCCCTCGGGGGCGCCTCCGGGGCCGGGCATGACTTCGGCCGAGGGCTGCAGCCGCCTGGGCATGGACAGGAAAATGACAGGGCCTATGATGGGCAGCACGGCGGCGGCCCCGCAGACCAATCCCAGCGGTTGGGCGCGGAAAATGGCTATCTCGAAGCCCGCATAGATATTGGCCGCGTAGAGGAGCAGCAGGACCAACACGCCAAGGCCGGAGGAAAAGAGGGCGCCGGGCAGAGAGCCCTTGGCGGGGTGCTCCAGCCGGGGCGGCTGCTTGAGCGTGACCTCGGTTCTCTGCCGCTTCTCCTGGGGAGAGACCTCGATCAACGGCTCGACGAACGGCTCGAATTTGGGGTTCCTGAGGAACCGCTTCAAATCATCCTGTGAAAAACTCGCCCAGGGCACCTGTTTGTATTCGCCCTCTCCGATCTTGACCTGCACTCCCTGGTCATTGGCGGAGCTGGAGAGGATTTCCCCAACCAGGTCCTGGCCGTTGGCCAGTTTGTACGTATCCGCGCGGGCTATCCCAGCCAGCAGCCCGCAAACCAATAAACCGACGATGAAACTGAGTCTGCTCACAATGACCTCTCGATACCAAATCGCCCCTTCCAAAGAAAGAAAAATCAGGGCTGCTGAATCGGCGGGGGCGCATCCCGCCGTTGTGGGCCCTCGGCAAGCCATGCAATTGGAGCGCGGCGTCGGGAAGCCCGCAAGGTTTTGGACTGCGCCAGTCCTCTGGCGCTTTCGCGTCCCCAGGGTCCAAAAAGCGGCAGAGGACTGCCGCAGTCCAAAACGCTTCGCGAGTTCGGACGTGCGCTCCCATCGCTCGGTTCGGCCGGGCTCGACAAAGATGAGATGCGCCCCCTTGCCGGTTCGTCATTCGTCATTCGTCATTCCGCACTGGCCCTCTGCCGCCCCAGTTCGCCCAACAGCTCCTCGACAACCCAATTGGGGCGCGAGGCCAGGAGGCAATCGGCGGCGGCGCCGTGTTGCCAGACGGCATAACGGAGCGTCTTGAGCGGGTCCTCTTGGAGGTCGGGTTGGGCGAGCAGGCCGGCCATATAGCCGGCCAGCACGTTGCCGCTCCCGCCCTGGGCCAGAAAGGGGTTGCCCGAGGAGTTGACAAAGACCTGGCCGCTGCTGCGGCCGATGAAGGTCTGGTGGCCTTTGAGGACGACCCAAGTGTTTCCGAGCCGTTTGGAGATCTCGCGCACTGCGGCCAGGCGGTTGGCCTGGACCTGCTGAGCGGACCAGCGCAGCAGCCGGCCGGCCTCACCCGGGTGCGGAGTGACCACACGCAGGGCATTGCGGTCCACGGCGTCCAGGGCCAGCCAGTCCAGGGCGCTGGCATCCACGACCAGCGGCAGCGCGGGGTCACGCCACAAATTGCGCGCCACCAGTTTCATCTGCTCAGCCAGGCCGGCGGCGGCCAGGCCGGGCCCCAGCAGCGCCGCGGTGTGCGAGCCGGGCAGTTTGCCCGCCGGCTCCCAGGGCGAGACCATGACCGCCTGCAGTTGGGCGGCGCAGGCGTGATAGATCGCCTCCAGGGTATAGAGCGTGATGAGGCCGGGCTGGGCCCGCTGCGCCCCGCGCGCCGCCAGCACCGCCGCGCCATGGTAGCCCAGGCTGCCCGCCATAATGCCAACATGACCGTAGCTGCCCTTATGTGTGGCTGCCTGGCGCCGGGCGGGAAAGCCGGCAAAATCCTCCGGCAGTGTCCACCACAGCTCGCTCGACAACGGGCAAGGGACCAGCCCGACGTCCGACGCCACCTCGAGCCGCCCCACGTACGGCCAGGCCGCGCTGCGGAGCAACCCGGCCTTGGGGGCGCCCACCGTCAGCGTGAGCGCGGCGCGGATGGCCGCGCCCTGTGGCTCTCCGGTGTCGGCGTGCAGACCCGACGGGACATCCACCGCCAGGACAGCCGTCCCGGCCTCGTTCACCCGCTCCACCAAACGCACCCACTCCGCGCTCAGCGGCCGGTCCAGCCCGATGCCGAACAGCCCGTCGACAATCAGCGCCGGCCGCAGCGCGAGCAGCGCCTCCAACCGCGGCAGGTCCGCCGCAGGGTCCGTTACATCCAGCGTCTCCACCCGCCGCTGCGCCAGGTGCTCCCGAGCGCACCGCGCATCCTCCCCGTTATGGCCCTTGCCCGCCACTAACAGCACCAGGTCCTTGGGCTGGGTCAGCCTCAGCGCCGCCCGCCCCACGCACCGGCCCACCCGGCGAATGACCTCCGACTCCGTCTGGCCCGCCGCCCACGTGGCCTGCTCCCAATCCCGCATCTGGGCTATGCTGATTACTGGAGATGGCACGCCCGTACCGTAATGGCGCCAGGGCAGGGAATAAAGGAAAAAAGGGGATGCGCCAGCGGGCGAAGGCGCTGCTGACAGATTCATGAAGGGGCCCCGGAAAAGTGAAGAGAGAATGAGCCGCCTTTCCTGCTCTGCCTCGCGGCCCAACGGGCCGCCGGAATTTAGCCAGGGCTGAGGCCGTCAGGCCGATGCCCTGGGGTTTCGCCACAAACCTGGGCCACGCGCCCTGAGGGCGCCAGAGGGTTGTGGCGCCCTCCGCATGAACCGACACCAAGTCCGAAGGTTTTGGACTGCGGCAGTCCAAAACGCTACGCGGGACGGGGACGCAGTGTCGAGGTTCAGGGGCGCAAAGCGCGAATTCGTTCGGGGGATCCTTATAGGCTAGCCAATTCTCGTGACGAAAGCCAAGCAAAATCCCTTTTGTGCAGATTCTTGTCCTACGCCCCTGCCCGGGCTTCTCGACCGAACGGTCCTTGACCCGCTGCGCCTGGCCGTGCTACGCCTGTGAGCGGCAACTTTCACATTGATTCTATCCAATGAATAGCCAGCGCCGCCGTTCCGTTCGCCCCGAGGTGGCAGGGGTCAGCCGCCGGGCGTTTCTCCGTCAAACCGCGGCTGCTGCCGGGCTGGCGGCCTTGCCGCAGTTGGCGCCGCTCACGGTGCTTGGGGCTGATGGCACCGTGCCTCCCAGCAGCCGGGTCAACGTCGGCATCATCGGCAAGGGCGCCATGGGCGGCGGCCATCTGCACCGCCTGGCGTATGACCGCGCGTTCGAGGTGCTGGCCGTGTGCGATGTGGACCGCACCCGGCGCGAGGCGGGCCGGAGCGCGGTCGACGCGATCTATGCGGCGACGCGGCCCGCCGGCAGTTACCGCGGCTGCGCCGCCTCTAATGACTACCGCGAGGTCCTCGCGCGGCCCGACATCGATGCCGTCGTGATTGTCACGCCCGACCACTGGCACAGCCTGCAATCCATCGAGGCCGCCAAGGCGGGCAAGGACGTTTACTGCGAGAAGCCGCTCTCGGTGACACTCCGGGAAGGGCGGCGCCTGGCGCAAACCATGCGCCGCTACGGGCGGGTCTTCCAAACCGGCACGCAGGTACCGTTCCATCCCCGCCATCCGGAAGGTGTGCCAGTTCATCCGCGAGGGACGGCTCGGCCGGGTCAAGGCGGTCTTCACGCCTTACGAACCGCTCTCCAGCTTCATGGGCGCCGAGCGGTTCAAACCCTATGCGCCGGTGCTGGACCTGGACCGCTGCGGCCGGGCGTATGTGCCGATGGATTTTGCCCTCCCGGCAGAACCAGTGCCCGAGGGATTGGACTGGGACCTATGGGTGGGTCCGGCCCCCTGGCGCCCTTACAACCGTCTCTACCACATCAACCCCTCTCCGGGCGTGGTGCCCTGGTCGTTCTGCGAGGCCTTTGGGGTGACCTCCTCGACCTGGTTCCTCTCCCACGCGGCGGACGTGATCCAGTGGGCGCTCGGCTGTGAGCGCAGCGGCCCGGTCGAGGTCATTCACCCGGCTGCCGGCAATTATCCCACGCTCACCTGCAAATACCAGAACGGGACGCTGCTGCACTTTGTGGATCACTGGGGCGTGGTCAAGGACGTTTATCACGCGGTGCCCCCGGCCGCGCGCCTCGCGGGCAACTTCGGCGGTGTCTTCGTGGGAGAACGCGGCTGGCTCACGACCATGTCCGCCGGCGGCCAGCTCGAAGGAGAACCCGAAACGCTCTTCGACGAGATGGGCCTGAAGCGAACGCCGGAGGTCAACATAGGCTCGAACACCCACCACGCCAACTGGCTGGAGTGCCTCCACACGCGCCAGGCGCCCAGCGCCGACGAGGAGATCGGCCACCGCTCCGCTTCCCTGGGCCACCTGGCCAACATCGCCTGCTGGCTCGGACGCTCCCTCAAGTGGGACCCGGCCAGGGAGCAGTTCGCCAATGACGATGCCGCCAATCGGTTGTTGTCCCGGGCGATGCGGGCGCCGTGGAGGGCGTGATGAGTCCACAGTCCACAGTCCACAGTCCACAGTCCACGAATGACGAATGACGAATGACGAATGCCAGATCTCAAATCTCAAATCACAAACTTCAGATGCGGAGCAGGAGAGTCCCTTATGTCCCTTATGTCGCTTATGTCCCTTTCCTCCCTCAAATTCCAAATCATGGATTTCAGATCCGGAGCGGAGGGCGGAATTCGAGCCATGAAACCCGGCAGAGTTCATTCTCTGGTTTTGGCGGCCGCGCTGGTTGTAGGTGGGGCGGCGGGCGGCGCCGAGGTTTTTGTCAAGAATGCTGAGGACGTGGCTCGCATCGAGCAGGCCCTGCCCAGCCAGGCGCCCGCTCACCCTGCCAGGCCGCGCCGGTTGCTCATCTTCACCCTCAACGTCGGCTACGGGGGGCACCCCTCGATCGCATACGCCAACGAGGCCTTCACCCGGATGGGCCTCAAGACCGGCGCCTTCCAGACCACGGTGAGCGACGACCCGGCGGTCTTTGAGCGCGAGAGCCTGAGACAATTCGATGCAGTCTTCTTCAATAACACCGTGGGCAACTGCTTCACGAATCGGCAATGGCGACAGAATCTCGCCGACTTTGTTATGGGCGGCGGCGGGTTGCTGGGCGTACACGGCACTACCGTGGCCTTCACGCGCTGGCCGGGGGCAATCGAGGACTGGCCGGAGTTCGGGTTCCTCATCGGCGCCCGCGGGGCCAACCACAAGGACAGCGACGAGCACGTCTGGCTCAGAGTCGAAGAACCCGATCACCCGCTCACGCGCGTTTTCGGCGGCCAGGGCTTTGACTATCGCGATGAGTTCTTCCGTGTACACGACCCCTATTCCCGCAACCGGCTCCGGGTGTTGCTGAGCATCGATACGGC
The DNA here is from genome assembly GCA_963749495.1 of uncultured bacterium. Lineage (GTDB taxonomy): Bacteria > Verrucomicrobiota > Verrucomicrobiia > Limisphaerales > UBA8199 > CAVQND01. Next base: position 193,419 of record CAVVMW010000001.1, on the reverse strand, counting down.
GCGCACGGACGTCAATGCGGGACAGCCCCGGGGCGACTGCTTCCGCGCCGACAACGATTATGCCCTGGCCTGGATAGGGAATTACGGCCGCGGCCGCATCTTCTACTGTACTATTGCTCATAACCCGCGGGTCTTCTGGGACGCCAAAATGCTCGAGTTCTACCTTGGCGCTCTTCAGTTCGCCCTTGGTGATTTGCCCGCGCCCACTACGCCCAGCGCCAGGCTGACCCCTGCCGTGCGCGCCCAGGAGCAACTGGGCTGGCGGCTGGCCCTCGCCTTCCGGCCAGCGGCCAAGTCCACCCTCTTCCAGGCCATTGATGCCGCCGCCCGACTCGGCCTCGGCTGCGTCGGCGCCTCCGCCGGCCAACAGGTCAGCCGGGACATCCCCAAGGAACTGGGTCCGCTGCTCTCTGACTCCGACCTGGAAACCGTCCGCCTGAAATTGGCCCCAGCCGGCCTGCGCCTGCTGACCTGCCATATCACGGATTTCCCGGCCGACGAGGCCGGCTGCCGCACATGGTTCGAGTTCGCTCGGAGAATGGGCATCGAGGTCTTCATCTCTGAACCCGAGCCCAAGGACCTCGATATGGTCGAGAGGCTCTGTGACGAATACGACATCAAGCTGGCCTTGCACGACTGCGGAGCGAAGTCCGCCCCGCATTATGCCAGGTCCGAGGCCGTGCTGGAGGCCTGCCGCCACCGCAGCCCGCGCCTGGGCGCCGCCGCGCGCCTCGACGATTGGCTCCGCACCGGCATCGATCCGGCCCTCGCCCTGCGGGCGTTGAAGGACCGATTGATCGCCGTCGAGTTGCCCGCCTTGCAGGACCCCGCCCGCCCCGACCCGGTCCCGGCCTTCCTGCTCGAAGTCCGCCGCCTGGGCCTCCACCCAAGCCTCTTCTGCCTGGAATGCCCGGACAACGGGCCTGAAGCCCTTTCGAAACTCAAGGCGCGTATCGAGAGCTTCAATGATGCGTCGCTCAAAGCAGCGCAACAATGACTATGCCAAACCCCACTGCTTCCGCCAAAGACTCCGGTCCCGCGCCTGCGGCCCTGGCCCAGGCCCTCGATGCGCTAAAGACCTACGACCGCGGCAGCGGGCGCGCCGCGCTCTTGCCGCTCGACCAGGCCGTGGCCGCCGCCAGCATCGAGCCCGAGCAGGGCTCGGCGCGCAGCCCACTCGAACGGCAACTTGCCGCCATCCTGGGCGCCGGCGGCTCCGATGTTGCCCGCGAGTATATCTGTTCCAAGCTGGCCCTGATCGGCACCGAGCGCTCCGTGCCTGCACTCCGCGAATTGCTGGACCACCCGCAACTGGCCACCGCCGCCCGCACTGCCCTTGAGGCCCTGTCCTGCCCTGAGGCGGCCCGGGGCTTGCGCGAATCCCTGCCAGCCCTCAAGGGCCTGCCGCAACTCGGCGCCATCAACTCGCTGGGCAATCGCCCTGATGCGCAAAGCGCCGGCGCGTTGATACCGCTCCTCAAGGATTCGGACCCGGCCATCGCCGGCGCCGCCGCCGCCGCCCTTGGCAATATCGGCTCAGTCGAGGCGGGCGCGGCCCTGGTCGAGTTCTGCCCGAAGGCGCCCGAACCCCTTCGGGCCGCGGCAGCCGATGCCGCCCTGACCTGCGCCGAGCGCCTGCTCAATGCCGGCCGCCCGACCGAGGCTCAGGCCCTCTACGACGCTCTGGCTGGGACACCCTGGCCGCCCCATGTCCGCCAGGCGGCGCAGAGAGGGAAAGGCTGAAGGCTAAAGGCTGAAGTGCAGGCCCAAGGGGCCGTCAGAGCCCAGCCCAGGGCTGAGGCCGTCAGGCCGATGCCCTGGGTACAGGGCCGCGGAAATCAATCGCGCCCTGAAAGGGCGCAAGACTCTCGCGCCCCTTCAGGGCGCCGGGTCCGCCTCTGCAACGAAACCCAGGGCATCGGCCTGACGGCCTCAGCCCTGGGCTAGGCTCTGGCGGCCCGTCGGGCCGCGACGACGGCCACGCTGGCACTTGTCTGACGCGTCAGACGCCATGCCCAAAAGGCATTTCCGCAGCGCGTTGTGCAGGTTCTACTCCGGAAAGCGGTACGGGGGGCGGTAGTCGTATTTGAGGAGTTTGTTGGCCTCGGCACAGTTGGGGAACTGCTCGGCCTGCGAGTCCCAATCCAGGACGTTGCGCGTCTTGAGGGCGATATTGGCCAGCAACGTGGCGCTGGTGCTCCGATGGCCAATCTCGATGTCGCAGTTGCAGCGGGCCCGGCTCTTGACGCAATCCAGGAAATTCCGCGCATGAGGGGCGGTGTCGGCGGTGGAGGAGACGTGGATTTTCCTGGCTCGATCCGCGGTTTGGCGTCTCTGCGGTAGCGCGAGTCGCTCTGCCGGGTCAGCGGGGAGTTCGCCGGGAATTCATCCTCTGAGATCGGGTCGGGCCTGACCTCGTAGCCGTCGCCGACGAGGTAAAGGGTGCCGAGGGTGCCGCGCAGTTCGAGTTCGCAGCCCGGCAGGCTCCACTGGGCTGCGGTGGCATTGAACTGGGAGAAGGTGACCAGGGTGCCGCCCGGATATTGCCAGATGGCCTCGAGGGTGTCGGGGATCTGGCGGTTGTCCTTCATCCCGGCGGGCTTGCCGCCCAGGGCGGTGACCGAGAGCGGCGCCTCGGCCCCCAGCGCCCATTGGATGAAATCGATATAGTGTACGCCGAAGTTGGTCACCTGGCCGCCGCTATAGTCGTAGAACCAACGGAAGCGGTAGAAGGTGCGGTTCTTGTTGTAGCGCGTCTTGGGCGCCGGGCCCAGCCAGGCATCCCAGTCCAGGTCTGCCGGCGGCTCCTGGTCCGGTGGATTGCCGATGCCGGCCGGCCATTCGTTGTGGATATGAAACGCGCGCGCCGCCGTGATTTTGCCCAACCCGCCCTGGCGCACAAACTCTGTGGCCTCTTGGCAGACCGGCACCGAGCGCCGATGGATGCCCACCTGGCAGACCCGGCCATGAGCGCGCACTGCCTCGACCATCCGCCGTCCTTCGGCCACGCACAACGAAAGGGGCTTCTCGACATACACGTCCTTGCCCGCCTGGCAGGCCTGGATGGTCTGGAGCGCGTGCCAGTGGTCCGGCGTCGCTATCACCACCGCGTCCATCGCCTTCACCTCGAGCAACTCCCGGTAATCCTTGAATTGCCGGGGCGAAGTCCCCGCCTTTTTGGCGGCAAAGTCCATGTAGGCCTGCGAGAGGTCGCTCACCGCCACCACCTCGGCATCCGGGTGCTTGAGGAAGGCATCCAGGACTTGGTCCCCGCGATTGCCCAAACCGATACACCCCAGCCGCACTCGCTCGTTCGCCCCCGCCGCCCGCACCGCCCCAAGCGCGGTTGTCGCCCCGGCCAAAATCACGCTCTTGGTGAAATCTCGTCGTGTCCAGCTATTCATAGAAAGTTCGATGTTCGCGCCAAGGCTGCCGGATAGGGACCCGTGGAATCAAGTCTCTTCTCATGATTTTGCCACCAATGATTCTGCCTCCTCCGGGGCTCATTTCGGCTTTGCCCCGCTGGGGATTTTGCGCAGAATTGCCGGCGTGAGAACTCCATGGATTGGGGCGGCAGTCGTGATGGGAACCTTGGCCGCGGCGGGAGCGCAGGGCCGGCCGAACATACTTTTCATCATGAGCGACGATCACGCGGCGCACGCCATCAGCGCCTACGGCAGCCGGGTCAACCGGACGCCCAACCTCGATCGCCTGGCCCATGATGGGGTCCGTTTCGCCAACTGTTTTTGCGTCAATTCGATCTGCTCGCCCAGCCGGGCCACGATCCTCACCGGCAAATACAGCCACCTCAACGGCGTGCCGACCTTCAACCGGTTCGACGGCTCCCAGCCCACCGCCGCCAAGTACCTGCAAACGGCGGGCTATTACACCGGGATGATCGGCAAATGGCACCTGGGCAGCGAACCGACCGGGTTCGACCATTGGATCATTCTCCCGGGCCAGGGCGTCTATTTTGACCCGGCCTTCCTCACGCCCAATGGCCGCCGCGTCATCCCCGGCTATGTCACGGACATCATCACCGACCTGGCCATCGATTTCCTCAAGAACCGGCCCGCGGACAAGCCGTTCTTTCTCATGTGCCACCACAAGGCCCCGCACCGGCCCTGGGACCCGGACCCGCCTCACCGCGCTCTGTTCGTCGGCACTTCGATCCCGGAACCGCCGACCTTGCGCGACGATTACGCCACGCGCACCGATGCCATCCGCGAGTGCCGTCAGAAGGTCTTCGAGGACCTCACCCGGCGCGACCTCAAGCTGGAGCCCCCGCCTGATTTGAGCGGCCAGGCACGCAACCAGTGGCTTAACGTCAAACCCACCGAAGTCCAAATCCAGCTCGACGGCCGCACCCGGACCCTCACGGGCGACGCCCTCAACGCCTGGAAATACCAGCGTTACCTCCAGGATTACCTGGCCTGCGTGCAGTCCATCGATGACAACGTCGGCCGCCTGCTCGATTGGCTGGACCGCAATGGCCTGGCCTCGAACACCGTGGTCATTTACACCAGCGACCAGGGCTTCTTCCTGGGCGACCACGGCCTCTACGACAAACGGTTCATGTACGAGGCCTCGGTGCGCATGCCCTTCATTGTCCGCTGGCCGGGCGTGGCCAGGCCGGGCCTGGTGCAGGACGCCATGGCCATCAATACCGATTTTGCGCCGACGTTCCTCGACCTTGCGGGGCTCAAGACCCCGGACGACATGCAGGGCCGCAGCCTGGCGCCGCTGCTCAAAGGGGAACCTCCCGCCGATTGGCGAACCAGCTACTACTACCGCTATTACCACGACCCCGGCGACCACAACACCCGCGCGCATTACGGCGTGCGCACGATGACCCACAAGCTCATCTGCTTCTGGAAGAAAGACCAGTGGGAGCTCTATGACCTCGTCAAGGACCCCGATGAACTCCATAACCTCTATGATGACCCGGCGCACAAAGAACTGGCCGCCCGGCTCAAGGCCGAACTCTACCGTCTGAAGAAGGAGGTCAAGGATGACGACCAGTACGCTTACGAGCAACCGCCGCCGGGCGTGGATGGACAGACGCGTTGAAGGCTGAAGGCTGAAGGCTAAAGGCTAAAGGCTGAAATACATGAGATCGATTGCTAATTCCAAACACGCAACATCGGCACGGGTGCGATTAGAAGCGTCGGGCATGCGCCTCGGGAGTTTTGTCCCGGAGGGACATCTGACAATAGCCCGGCGTTTCAACGCCGGGGAGGCCACAAAAGGGGCACGCGTCCCGAAGGGACGACTGAGAACATTCCTTGCCTTCAGCCGTCCCTTCGGGACGGACCTGCTCCTTGGGTCCGCCCACCCGGCGTTGAAACGCCGGGCTATTGTCGGCAGCCCCTTCGGGGCAAAAAGGCCCCGTGGGCTGACCGACAGTTTTAACCGCACTCCATTGGCACAACCTTCGTCGCAGCCTTTGTCGGATCCTTTGTCGAGAAATCGGGCCTTCGACAAAGGTTGCGACCAAGGTCCAAAACCCGCATTGGTGCGCACATGCGGGTTGCTCCGATTTAGTACGCGGAAGCCAAATGCGGTCCTGTTTGCGGGCCTGGCCCTGCTTTTGAGCGCCGGGCTGCTCGGCGCCGGGGCGCGGGACCGCAGCTTCGATGCGGACTGGATGTTCCTGCGGGCAGACGCCCCGGGAGCGGAGCGGCCGGAATTTGACGACACGAATTGGCGGATGCTCGACGTGCCGCATGATTGGAGCATCGAGGACCTGCCGCCGTCGGACCGGACCATCCCGGCCTTCGGGGTGGTCGAGGGGAAGTGGCGTTTTCACAAGGGCGACGACGCGAGCTGGAAGAACCCGATGGTGAACGACTCGGATTGGGAGGAAGTGCTGCTGCCGGATTATTGGGAACATCACTCGGGCTACACCAACGACAACGTGTACGGCTGGTTCCGCCGCCGCATCCAGTTGCCGGCTTTGGTCGAGGGCAAGGAGATCGAGCTGCTGCTGGGCAAGATCGACGACGTGGACGAGACCTACCTCAACGGGGTGCGCATCGGGGGGATGGGGTCGTTTCCGCCGAATTTCCAGACGGCCTGGGACCAGGAACGGCGCTACCGCGTGCCGGCCCACGTGGTGAGAGGCAACGGCACCGACCTCGTGGCGGTCCGCGTTTTCGACGCCACCGGCAACGGAGGCATCTACGAGGCCGGTTCGCCCGTGGGCCGGATGGGGCCCTTCGACCCGGGCGCCAGCCCCGGCGGGGCCTCGACCGGCCACGTCCTGGGCGGGACCGGGTGGTATCGCAAGCACTTCAGGCTCGACCCCGCCGATAAGGGCAAGCGCGTCTCGGTCCGTTTCGACGGCGTCTATATGGACGCCGACGTGTGGCTCAACGGCCAGTCCCTGGGCAATCATCCTTACGGCTACACCAGCTTTGCTCAGGATCTAACGCCCCACCTCAAAGCGGCGGGCCAGGAGAATGTCCTGGCGGTGCGGGTGCGCAACGAAGGGAAGAACAGCCGCTGGTACTCCGGCTCCGGCATCTACCGCCACGTGTGGCTCACCGTCACCGACCCCGTTCACGTCGCGCTCTGGGGCGTCTATGTCACCACGCCGCGGGTCTCCGGGCAGACGGCCACGGTCAAAGTGGCGACGACGCTGGACCCGGTCGAGGGCGGCGGCGGCCAGGACGTGCTGGTACAGACCCGGATTGTCGGGCCAAACGGCAAGGTGGTCAAATCCGCCCAAGCGCCCGCGCGAGTGAACGCCACCACGGCCTCGCACTCGGAACAGGTCTTCGAGATTGCCTCGCCTCACTTGTGGTCGCCGCAGTCGCCCGGCCTTTATCGCGCTGAGGTGGAGATCGTGGCCGGCGCAGAGGTCAAGGACCGCTCGGAGACCACTTTCGGCATCCGCAAGGTCGAGGTGGACGCCCAGCACGGGCTGCGCCTCAACGGCCAGCCCTTCAAACTCAAAGGCGGCTGCGTCCACCACGACAACGGCCCGCTCGGCGCGGCGGCCCTGGACCGGGCCGAGGAGCGGCGCGTCGAGTTGCTCAAGGCCAACGGCTTCAACGCCATCCGCACCAGCCATAACCCGCCCTCGCCCGCCTTCCTGGAGGCCTGCGACCGCCTCGGCATGCTGGTCATCGATGAGGCCTTCGACCAGTGGGAACAGGCCAAGAATCCCCAGGACTATCACCGCTTCTTCAAGGAATGGTGCGAGCGGGACATCGCCGACATGGTCCGGCGCGACCGCAATCATCCCTCGGTCCTTTTCTGGTCCATCGGCAACGAGGTCCACGAGCGGTTCGACCGGCCCGACCTCGCCAAGCGCCTCCGCGATGCCGTGCTGCGTGAGGACCCGACACGCCCGGTGACCGCCGCGATTTGCGACACCTGGGATTGGCCCGGCCGCAATTGGGACCAGGTCTCCGATCCGGCCTTCGAGCACCTCGACGTCGCCGGCTACAATTACCTGCCCCACAAATACGAGCCGGACCATGCGCGCAATCCAAACCGGGTCATCGTCTGCACCGAATCGTTCTCGGCCGATGCTTTCAACTGCTGGGGCATGGTCGAGAAACACCCTTATGTCATCGGAGATTTCGTCTGGACCGCCCTCGATTACCTGGGCGAGGCCGGCCTCGGCCACACGGTGCTGGACAACGAAAAGAACCCCCAGCTCATGCCCTGGCCCTGGTTCGATGCCTGGTGCGGCAACCTCGACCTGTGCGGATTCAAGAAACCGCAGTCGTTCTATCGCGACGTCGTCTGGGGCCGCAGCCCGCTCGAACTGGCCGTGCACGTCCCCCTGCCGCCGGGCCGCTCCGAGAAGGTCAGCGGCTGGGGCTGGCCCGACGAACTCCAGAGTTGGTCCTGGCCCGTCGAGGCGGGCAGGCCGATGCAGGTGGCGGTGTACTCCACCTGCGACAAGGTCCGGCTCGAGCTCAACGGCAAAAAGCTCGGCGAGAAACCGGTCTCCGCCGGCGGCAAGCTCACAGCCAGGTTCGAGGTCCCTTATGCCCCCGGCACCTTGCGCGCGATTGGCCTCATCAGCGGCAGGGAAGTCGCCAGCACCACCCTGCGCTCCGCCGGCAAATCCAAAAAACTGCGCCTCACGCCCGACCGCCCGGTGATCCGCGCCGACCGGAACGATTTGTGTTACGTCACGGTCGAGGTGGTGGACGCCGCCGGGGAGCGGGTGCCGGCCGCGGCGGTGCCCGTGCGCTTTAGCGTCAGCGGCGCCGGCGAGTTGGCCGCCCTCGGCAGCGGTAACCCGTGCGACCCGTCCAGTTTCCGAAAGCCCGAGCACTCCACCTTCCAGGGCCGGTGCCTGGCCATCCTGCGCCCCGCCTGCCAGGCCCGCGCGATCACACTCAAAGCCGAGGCGGACCAACTGGCCCCTGCCAGCTTGACAGTGAAGGTGAGGTGAAACGTGAAACGTGAAACGTCAGCGGAACTGTTGATGACATTGGCCCGCTCATCCCTTACGTCCCTTTTGTCCCTTTTGTCCCTTCTCGCACGGGACGGGCGCAGCCTCGCCCCGGCCTCGAGGCCGGCTTTCCAAACCGGCGAGAACAGCTTATATTCGGCGCCGGATGAATGAACTCGGCAGATTCCTCGTCGTGGTCGGCCTGCTCCTCGCCGCCATCGGCGCCGTGCTGATGTCGGGCCTCGGCAGGGGCTGGCTCGGCCGCCTGCCGGGTGACATTCACTACACCAAGGGCAACTTCGGTTTTTACTTTCCGATCGTGACCTGCCTGCTGCTCAGTCTCCTGCTCACGTTCCTCTTGTGGATTTTTCGCAAGTAATGCGCTACACTGACGTGTTGCAGCAACCATAAAGGATCAACAACAACTACTATATGAACAGCAAAGCGGTGTTAAGAACTTCGGTGATTGCGTTGGCCCTCGGGGCCGGCCTGGCGGTCTCGTCGCTTTTGTTCGCGGCGGACAGCAAGGCGCCGGCGGCGCAGGTCAAGACAATCAAAGGCGAGATCGTGGACTTGATGTGCTACCTGGATCATGGCGCCAAGGGGGAGGGGCACAAGGGCTGCGCTACGAGGTGCATCAAGGGCGGCGGGCCAGTGGGCCTGCTCAGCGGCGACGATCTCTACCTGGTGGTGGGCGATCATGCACCGATGAACGACCAACTCGCGCCCAAGGCGGCCCAGACCGTCACCCTCAAGGGCAAAGTCGTCGAGCGGAACGGGATGAAGATGATCGCAAACGCCGAGATCGTCCAATAGGGCCCGCGGGCGGAGCGTCGGGGCTCCGCGTGAGAGTCGGCATGCGCCCCAGGGCCGAAGGCCCGCCATGTGATAGCCCGGGCTGGAGCGGAGCGGAGGCCCGGGTAAGGCCGCGCCCCTCGAAAAACCCCGGCCTGTAAGGCCGGGATCTTTTATGGCGCCCCCCTAGGTACTCTTTGTGACGAAAGCCTAGCGAAACCCATTTTGTGGAGATTCTTTTCCTACGCCCGGGACGGAAGGGTCAGGCACCGCCGCTTTTGGCCCTTGAATTCGGGCTGCGCCGCTCCTAATGTCGGCCCATGAAACGATTTGCGGTTTGTATGATGGCGCTGGCGCTGTGGGGCGCGCCGCGCGGGCGCGCCCAGGACGCGGCCACCGAAGAGCGGCTCAGACAGTTGAGCGGCAAGATCGAGAATTTGATCGAGGGCCAGGAGGCGCTGCGCCGGCGCGTCGAGGCCCTGGCCAACGAACTGGCGAGCTTGCGCGAACAGCAGAACCGGCCCGCCCCCGCCTACGCCAGCCAGGAGAATTTGACGCGCCTGGCCAATGCCATCGAGCAGGTTGACCGCAAACGCATCGAGGACAACAAGCAGATCCACGCCGACCTGCTCAAGCTGATGAAGGCCGTCGAGGCCGCGACGGCAACGTCTCCCAAGAAGGCCCCTGGCTCCGGCTCTGCCTCCAGCTCAAAAAAAAACGGCCCTCCGCCACCGGACAACCCGCCCGCTGACAACCCCGACAACGCTGGCTCGCAACGCGGCTTTTATTACCCGGTTGCCCAGGGCGACACCCTCTCGGCCATCATCATCGCCTGCCACGAGAAGCATATCATGGTCACGGAGGGGCAAATCCTCAAGGCCAATCCGCGCCTGAAACCGGACCGCCTTACCCCGGGCATGAAGATCTTCATCCCGCTGCCGCAGGAGAATTCGTCTCAGTGAACCTAGAAGTCAAACTGGTCGATGTTGTCTTTGTTGAAGATGAACGGCTGGCCCAGGATGATGTTGTCGCCCTGGATGGCGAATTGGCCGAGGCGGCCGGCCTTGAAGGAGGTATCGCCGGGCTTGAGAGCGCCGCGCGCCAGGGCCTCGGCGGCACAGAGGGTGAGGTAACCGAGGTCTTCGGTCTTCCAGAGGATGACGCTCTGGGTGACGCCTTCCTTGACGTAGCGTTGATTTTCGTTGGGCAGCCCCAGGCCGATAACTTTGACCTGGCCGGTTTTGCCGGCCTGCTTGACGGCCTCGGCGGCGCCGGGCACGCCCAGGGAGGTGATGCTCAGCAACAGCCTGAGGTTGGGGTAGGCGCTCAGGAGCGTCGTGGCCTCGCTCTGGGCCTTGTCTTTGAAATCGTCGCACGGGCGCCAGGCCACCATCTTCATGTTGGGATAGCGGGCGGCGCAGCGTTGCTGGATGTAGTTGCGCCACTCGACCTGGTTGGCGGCGGTGAGCGAACCGACAATGACAGCGAATTCGCCGGTCTGGCCGCACAGCCGCGCCGCTTCGTCCATGCACGCCCAGCCGATGCCCTGGGCCGTGGCCTGATTGACGAAAAACGCCCGCGCATCCGGCAGGGCGTCGGCGTCGTAGGTGATGACCTTGATGCCTTTGGCGCGGGCTTTGCGCAAGGCGGTGGAGATGCCCTCCTTGTTCTCGCAGGCAGCCGCGATGGCGTCCACGCCCAGCGTAATCCAGTTCTCGACAATCTCATTCTGTTTGGCCGGGTCGGGGTCGGTCGGGCCGTCGAAGATCAAGTCCACGCCCAGTTCCCTGGCGGCCATGACGGCGCCCTTCTTGCACGAGACGAAGTAGGCGTTGCCCTTGGACTTGGGCAACAGGGCGATGGTGAGTTTCCTGGCGCCGGCCGAGGTGCGGGCATCCGGGGATTGATTGCAGCCGGCCAGCGCCGCCAGGCCCCCCGCCGCCAGCAACGCCAGTATTCGCTTCATGTTCGTTTCAATTGTTGAACAGGCACCGGGTTCCACTCACCTGGAGTTCGCCCGGACGGCGGCGGTGGTTGGCTGCCGGGGCGGGTGCAGGACCTGGCGCTGGGAATCCAGGCCGTCCAACTGCGCCACGGCGACGGCGGCGGCGTAACGCTGGGCAGCCTTGCTGCGCAAATGGAAGACCGGGGTGGTCTTGTCGCGCTGCTGCAGGTAGGTGGCGATGACCCGATAATAACCGTCAACCAGAGGGACCAGGTCTTTGGAGACGCGGTGACGGGCCAATTCCAATTCCTGCAGCTTGCTCAGGAGCGTGACCGTTTGAGAGACGCGGTTCCAATCGCGAATGATGTTCTGGAGGGTGGCCTGGGCATGGAAGGGCAGTTCGTTGGTGCCGGTGCGGACCTGGACCGGCAAGGAGACGGCCTCCTCCAGTTTCTGCCAACTCTGCTCGGTGGGCCAGGCCTGCGCCGGGTCGCGCCCCGTGAATTCGGCGACCTGTAGCGCCCACCACTTCTCGACTTCGACGGGGCGCTCAAAACGGGCATGGAAGGCGCGCAAGAAGGCAAATTGCCAGTTATAGTGCCTGGTCAATTCGGCGAGGAAGGCGCGCATGCAGGCGCGCCCCTGATCCAGGCGCAGCAGGCGGACGACGAACAACTGGGCGCTGCTGCGATAGACTTCGCCCGGCTCGCCCGTCAACTCCTCCGGCGCCGGCCAACTCAACTCCTGGAAGGTGAGCGGGGTGTAGCGGGTCAACTGGTCGTGGGCGCCTTTGAGCGGGTCGTCCCAGCGTTTGTTCAGGACAGTCGGCGTGAATGGGACGCCGCCGCGGCCCTCGCTGGGAAGCGTGAGGATAATCTCGGCCTCTTTGGAAGCCAGGAGCTGGCGGGCGAGGCCCTCGACGAGCCAGGCCGGGGTCTCGGCGGAGTTGGGCCCGCCCGAGCGATTGGCCAGTTCGAGCAGCACCACATGGGTGAGGGCCTGCACATACCGCTCGCGCTCGATCACCCTTGGCATCAAAACGAGGTAGCGCCAGCCGTCCGGGAACCGGTCCGAACTGATCACCACCCCGCCGTCGGCGGTCCTGGGGGGAACCAGCGTGACGACGATCGTGCTGCGCCAGGGCTGGCTGGTTTCCAGTTCGCGCCACACGTTCTGCTTGATCCGTTCGGCCGAAACGGCCACCAGGCTCGGCTCCAGATGAAGCAGGGCCCGGTTGGTCGCCAGCGGACCATCCGGTTGGGTCGGGGCGGTGGCATGGATGAAAAACTGGCCGGAGGAACTGTTGGCGGACATCGCCGGAGACGAGGCCGCGAGCTGGGCGCCTGCCGGCCGAGGGCCAAAATGCAGCACAGCAGGAGGCATCGGCGCCCGACAGGACGCAGACTGTATCGGAGCAAACTTAGCACTGCTGGACGCAAATACGGTGACGTAGCGCAGACCTCCGAGTCTGCTGTATCGCCGACTTCCAAGTCGGCTGCGCGTCCGTGAAGGCATGCGCGTCCGCACGTCGGTTGGCCCGCAGGTTTGGAAACCTGCGAGACAGCAGACTCGGAGGTCTGCGCTACGCCGGCGGCGGCCCTGCCGCGCATCCAGGATACGTCTTCGTATCTATGTTCATGACCACTTAGGCGTTGGTTCATAACTGCTGGCACGTCAAAGAGGCGACGGGCGGCCGGGCTGTGTTCTCTCGCCCCTCGACCCTCGACCCTCGGGTACTGGTGAAACGACGACGGACATTGTCCACCCACACTCTAACCCGGTTTGCCTTCCGCCTTGGCCGGGGGCTTTGCCGGGGGGCTGGGCTTGCTCTCGGCGCCGGACGAGGGGGCCGGGGCGGAGTCTTTCTTGGCGGCCGCTTTGTACTGTTCACTCCGATAATCGGTGATATAAAAACCGCTGCCTTTGAAGAGGAGGCCCGCGCCGCCGCTGATGAGCCGCTTGACCTTGCCCTTGCCCCAAGGCTCTTGGGAACAGGCCTCTTTCGGGCAGACAATCAGAGCCTGAGCGGAGATCGGTTGGAACTTCTCGAACGTGTGACCGCATTTCTCACAAATGTACTCGTATGTCGGCATCGCCTGCCTTCTTAATAGACCGGGGGCGCGCCGGGGTCAAGCAAGCCAATGAGCCTGGGGCTCAACCCCATTGCGCCGGATTATGAGTGACTCTGGCGACCTTTATCGCAACCTTTGTCGCGACCTTTGTCGAATTGCTCCGGTTTTCGACAAAGGTTGCGACAAAGACACCAAAGTCATCCAGAGTCCGCTGCAATAGGTCTCAGCCCCCGATGCAGCTCATGGTGCGGGGGGGCGGGACGAAGTCCGGCTCGCCGATATGGTGGCGGGGTTCCTTGTGCCAGACCACCTGCTGGAGCCATTGGCCGAGCTGGGTGTCGGAGGCGCCGCCCCGGAGCAGGGAGCGGAGGTCGTGCTCGGTGACGCTGAAGAGGCAGGTGCGGAGGTGGCCGTCGGCGGTGAGGCGGAGGCGGTTGCAGTGGCCGCAGAACGGTTCGGTGACTGGAGCGATGACGCCCAGTTCGCCGCGCCCGTCGGCAAAGGCCCAGCGTTTGGACGTGGCGGAGGCGTTTTCCTGGGGGACGGGCCGCAGGTCGAAGCGGGCCTGGAGACGGGCGAGGATCTCGCGGGCGGGGACGACCAATTCCTTGAGCCAGGCGCGGGCCGAATCCAGGGGCATGAACTCGATGAATCGGAGGCAGAGATTTTGGTCGCGGGCGAACTGGGCCAGGGACTCCAGTTCGTGGTCGTTGAGGCCGCGGATGATGACGGCGTTGATCTTGACCGGGTCAAAGGCCAGGTCCTGGGCCAGGCGGATGCTGTGGAGGACGCCCTGGAGGCCGTCGCGGCCGGTGATCTTCCTGAAGTTGGCCTGGTCGAGGGAATCAAGGCTGAAGCTGATGCGGCGCAGGCCGGCGGCGCGCAGGCTGGCGGCCTTCTGGGGGAAGAGCGAGCCGTTGGAGGTCATGGCCAGGTCGGCGATGTCCGGGATGGCGCTCAGGCGCGAGACGAGGTTTTCGACCTCGTGGCGCAGGAGCGGTTCGCCGCCGGTGAGGCGGACCTTGCGGATGCCCCAGTGGACGGCCAGGCGCACCAGGCGCTCGATTTCCTCGAAGGTCAGCAGGTGGGCCTTGGGGAGCCACTGGGGAAAGAGCGGGGCCGGGTTGGGCATTTGCGCCCAGTGGCCGCGATAAAAGTTCAGGGCGGCCTCGGATTCAGGCAGGCAATAGAGGCAGCGGAAATTGCAGCGATCCGTCAGGCTCACCCGGAGGTCGCGCAGGACCCGTCCCTGCGCATCGATGAGCTGGCGGGCCGGTTCACCACTTGATGTTGGCATTGGTGCCGGCAGGCCGATTCGTGGCGGGAGAGGGTGGAATGACCTTGACGCTGCCGTCGGAGGTGACCTCGACGTTGAGGTCGTAGCTGGGTTTGGGCGCTCTGGCCAGGGCCTGAGAGGGGAAGATGCCTTGCATCACGCGCTGGGCGCCCCGTTGCTCGCCGGCAAAGAGGCCCATGCGAATCCACTCCAGCCGCCGGGCGATGGTCATCTCCTCTTTGAGCTTGACCACCTGGGCACGGAGGATGGTCAGGTCGTTGAATTGCCGTTCCAATTCGGCCTTCTCGGCCAGGAGGCGCTTGAGGTTGGTCTCCAGGATGGCCTTGTCGCCTTCCGAGGCGGCGAGTTTTCTCCGGGTCTCCTCGATCTGACCGGTGAGATTGGTGATCGAGGTCCTCAGGTTGAGGGCCTGTTTGTCGAGGTCCTGGTTCTTGCCCTCCAGGGCCGTGATCGTAGCATCGCGCTTCTTGATCTCCTCCTCCCGGGCCTTGAGCGTCTCCTCGGTCTTGGCCAGGTCCGCGCTGGTCTGGGTCAGGTTGTTGGAGACCTGGGTGAAGGTGCTGGCCAGCTCGGCGTGGGCCTTTTTCTCGGTGTCGAGGTTCTGGGAAATGCTGGCGATGTGCTGGGACTCCTCGCTCAACTTGGCTTTGGTGAAGTTCCATTGATTGGAAAGCGAATTGATCGTCTCGGCATCCCTGCGCTGTTGTTCGATGGCTTGCTTCTTAATGGCGATCAGCCCGATTCCCATGCCAAGGCAAATCAAGACCAAGATGATTAGGCCAATTCGATTTTTCATATCGCTCTCATGATGAAGAAAACTCGCCAATTTGGCAAGCGCGGTTCTCGGCTCTTTTTCCGATGGCGCGCATCCACTCGCTGCCCCCTGGAGTGCGCCCGTCCCCGGGCGCAGCAGCGACGGAGCGGGCAGCCGCGCCGGAGTACTTGACCGTTGCCCTGGCTGCGGACGTCGCTGCGCCCGAGGACGGGCGCACTCCGGGAGCGGTGCGTGGTTGCGCCCTTGCTGAGCTGCTCTATCCCGCCGCGGCGGGGTCGATTTCGTCCGGTTGCCAGAGCCAGCGGCCTTCCATGCCGCCGGCGATGACGAGCACCTGCCCGGTGATATGCCGGGCCAGGGCGTCGGAGGAGAGGAAGACGGCGGCGTTGGCGATGTCCTCGGGCCGGGCCAGTTGGGGCAAGGCCATGGTGGCGAGGGTCTTGCGGATCACGCGGGCGTCGCCGAGTTTGGCGGCCAGGCGCGGAACAACGGTCCAGCCGGGGCAAATGCAATTGATGCGTCCGCCGCAGTAATCGCGCGTGTGCGGGGCCAGGCGGGCGAATTCGTTTTTGAGCGAGCGGGTCAAGCCGTAGGCCAGGGCGGCCTTGGCGGCGGCATAATCGGCGTGGCCCGCCTCGCCGAAGAGGGCGGCGGTCGAGCCGATGAGCACGGCGTTGCCGCGCCCCTGGCGGGCGGCCAGCCGCAGGAACTCGCGCAAGCTCAGAAAGGCCGTGGTCAGGACGCCCTCCTGTGTGCGCCGCCACTGGCGCAACGACATCCGGGCCAGCGCAACGTTGCGCGTCTCCCACGCCCCGGCGTTGGCCACCAGCGTGTCAACGCGGCCAAACCGCTCCACCGCCCTGGCCAAAAGGCCCCGGGCGCCAGCCTCCTTCGCCAGGTCCGCCCCCACGGCCAGGGACTCGACGCCCTCCAACTCGCGGCGCAACGCCGCCGCCCCCGCCCGGTTGCGGTGGTAATGGAGCACGAGCCGGGCGCCTTCACCGGCGAATTTCCTTGCCATGGCCGAGCCGATGCCGCCGGAGGCGCCGGTGATGACCACGACCTTGCCTGCCAGTTCGCTGTTCATCGGGTTGAAGATTATCGCTGGTCACCGCGTAGCGGTGCCCGATGGTAGCCGTGGACTTCCAGTCCACGGACCCATGCCCCAAGCTCGACCGCGTCGCGTAGCGACGCCTGAAAGCTGGAATCTATGGCGCAGTGCGAAGCTGTCGGGCGTCGCTACGCGACGCGCGACCCTTCCCACCCCCCAACCCGTGGACCGAGGTCCACGGCTACCTTCACTGCGTTGCTCCGCGACGCGCGCGCTGCGTCCGGCTCACCGCGTAGCCGCGCCCGATGGTAGCCGTGGACTTCCAGTCCACGGACCAATGGCCCAAGCTCGACCGCGTTGCGTAGCGACGCCTGAAAAGGGCGAGGCCGTCAGCGGTCTCTACGCGACGCGCGACACTTCCCGCGCCCCAGACGCTCTCACGCCCCCGGCGGCGTGCTCTCGAGGACCTGAGGGTCTGCCGGGTTCTCCTGTTGTGCCGGGACGGTCCAGAGGACCTCGATCGGCTCGGGGCTTTGCAGGAGTTCTTTGATGCCCAGGATGACGGCGCCATACTCTCTCAACTTGGCCAACTCCAGTGAGACGGCCTGTTCCGGGAGGCCGAATTTGCCGCGATAATTGTCGGTCACGACGAAGATAACGCGCTGCCGGACATCCAGGCCCACTCCAACGAGGTTCACGCCGATGGCCTCGATGGCCGTCTCCTGTGTGCCGAGAATGGCGACCCCGTTGGAAAAGCGCGCCAGACGGCCTTGATTGAGATAGCCCAGCCCGCGCTTTTCCGTGAGAAAGAACCCGAGGAACAGCGGATCGTCTATGTCCTGGATGTCGCCCATGGCAGCGTACCAGCAGGCGCTCAGCCCGAACCTGCCTTCATTGGAGTTGCCGTATCTCTCGGCAATCACGCCATAGACCAGGCAGACGAACCAATCATGCCTGATGGGTTGCCGGGCCAGGACCTCTCCAAGCCAGGCATTGGGCAGAGGTTTGGCCTGGGCTTCCGGCTCGGGCGGGGCAGCGGGCCTTTGGACCTCAGCGGGCGGCTCCGCGGCCGGGGCCGGCGCAACGAGTCCCGGCTCTCCAGACGAGGCCGAGGCCTCGACCGGGACCGGGTCCGGCTCAGGCGGACTGGCCTCCTCCTCAAGTGGGGGTGTGGGCGGGGCCTGTGCCGGCTCCGGCGCGGGCGCCAGGACGCCCCCTTGGGCTTGGAGCGCAACGCCCTTTTCCTGGCTGGCGCCGTCCGGTTCGGCCGCCGGCGCAGGCTGCGCGAGGCCCTCGCCCGTCCCGGCTGCCGGGACTGGGGCGGCCTTGCTGTGCTGGTTTATCGAAGGGTGATTGAAGACCGCCGTCAGCTCGAGCGGACCCAGCCGCAGGTAATTCACCGGCTGGCTCAGGTCGATGACTTTCTCCCGGCCATCTTCGCTCTTGAGGCTCACCGTGTTCTCCGGGCAGCGCTCGAGGTAGCGTTCGCCGCCGTCGGGGGTCTTTTGCTTGAACACCAGGCACGGGCGCGAGAGTTTGATCACGATCTGCTTGTGCAACAGGCCGCACGCGTTCGAGTCCTGCAACAGCACCAGCGTCTCCTCGTTCAACGGCCGCTTCCGATTCTCCAACGCGCCGGCCTGCGTAATCGGGAACTGGATGTCAAACCCCGTCGAGGAGGCCGCGTTGGCAAAGACCACGATGTCCTTGCCCCGGCCCAGGGCGCTCTCCGGGAGGTATTTCTCGTTGAGCGCCTTCTCGAGCTTGCTCGAGTCATTGTTGCCCCGCTCGAAACTAAAGAGCACGCCGTCCAGTTCGACCCAATCGTGCATCACGCCCACCTGCATGGCTCGAGGCTTGCGCATCAATCCCGAGCTGAACAGGCCGTTGAAGCCGGGCAGATTCAGGCCGATGGCTGCGACCTGTTCCTTGCCCTGGAGACACAGGACGTGAACCTGTCCGGCCTTGTCCTGTTCCACATGGAAGTGCAGCACCTGCGGCTCAGCCGGGCGCGCGGCTTGGGCTGCCGCCGCCGCCGGCTTGACATGGGCCTTCTTCCGGGCCAGCTCGAGGTTCTCTCGTTCCAGGACGAGCCACTCCGTGAAAACCTTCTCCAGTTTCGCGCACCCCTCGGGGTCGTTGGTCGAGACGGTTTCGCCCAGCAGCTTCACATGGTCGGGGGAAATGTCCAGCCCGGCCGGTGTCCCAGGCAGCTTTCCCCGCATCCCCCACTTATAAACATCCAATTGGCCCCAGTTCCTGAAGGGCAGCAACTCGAATCGTCTCGTCCCCGAGCGTCACGGTGAACACCTGGGTCTCCGCCTCCTTGTCACCGACCTGGGTGAGCACGGACCTCCGGCGGATAGCCAGCTCCGCCTTCCGGCCGGCGCCAGCTCCACCCGGGGGGGCAGATGGGGATGTCTCTGGATGTTGAGACTGCCGGCCCAAGCCCGCCTCAGGAGCGGGTTGGCTCTCCGTTGCTGCTTGGTTGTTCCAGGTCATTGCACGGAGGCTCGGGCGCTGGGTTGTTCTGCAGCCGGCCGAGTCGAGTCGAGTCGGGGGCACTGTAAGCGCGTGGTGGAGTTATTGCAAGCCTGCTCGAAACTCTTCCCTTAGAACGGAGCGTTAAGAACGGAATCTCGTATCGGTTTCAGGGCGCGCTCGATCCTGGGAACGGCGGTGTGAAGGGACAAATGGGACAAAAGGGACCGCAGGACGAGCGCCGCATTGACTGCGACCGCCCTCGGTCCTCCGTCCTCCGCCCTCGGTCCTCCGCATTCCGCACTCCTCCGATGGCGTCAGCCGGAGCTTCTTGAGCTTGGCATAAACCGCCTCATCAACGTAATTGCGGGCGGGCGGATTGGGCCAATGATAAGGAAGGTCTTTCGGAATGACGATTACCTGCGCGCCGACATTGAACTCGCCGAAGCGCGCCTGGATGAAGGCCTCGCCCCGCTGCCCGGCCATCACGGTGCCGTCCTCAGCCACGCGCGCCGTCACGTCGTTGTTGCTCAGGAACACGGCCAGCGGCGTCGCGTCGCGCTCGGTCCCGTCCGAGTAGCGGGCGCGCACGATGAACCGCTGGATGGAATTGGAGCCTTCCAGGACGGCGTCTTTGGGGAAGATCTCGATGCCCGCAAGGCCGGCGAGCGCGGGCGGGTCTGCCGGGGCGCCGGCCGCCAGCCACTCCACCAGGCTCTGGCAGAGGGCACTGTTGGTGCCGAAACGCACGCCGCCGGTGTGCTGCACCGCGCCCAGGCCCTTCTGCACGATCAGGCTCTCCTCCGGGAGGGCCAGGTTGAGGCGCCGGCCCACCTGCTCGCGCGTGAGCCGGTAGTAATCCCCGTCCGGGTCGAACCCGAAGAGCGAGAGATGAAAACCGTCTTTGCCCCGCGACGTGCCATGGCAGGAGCCGGCATTGCAACCGGCCTTGGTGAACACGGGCATCACGTCCAGCCTGAAGCTGATCGGCGGCCGGAGGGACGCGTTCGAGACCGTGAGGGGGACCGTCACCGCGCGGCCCTCGAACTCGACCCGCAATTCGGTCTTCCCGTCGGCCACCGGCCAGAGCGTGGCCTGGCTGAGCCTGGCTATATTGGCCTGCTGGAGATTCACGGCGAGTTTGCCGGTCTTGCCCGGGTTCAGCCACAAGGTTTCGATCTTGCCGGTCAGGAACGGCCCGGCCACTTCGAGCGCCGCCGGCTGCGACGAAACATAGAGCGGACCGCCTTGGACCGTGGCGTGGCCCAGCGCGACGAGCTTCCAGGACCGCGTCTGCGCGCCCCCGGCGGCATCGAGGCGATAGAAGACGTTGGTGGCGCCCTTGGGGATGGTGGCCTCGGACTGCGAACTGACCCCCGGCGGGTTCCAGACCATCTGGACCTCGATCGGTTCGTCGAATCCGGGCGCGCGCTCGGCGACAACCTCGATCTGCATCGAACCGGCCTGGACCAGCGGCACCTTGGGCTCGACGAGCCGCAGTTTGAACGGGGCCTCGCGCGTCACCGCGACGCACAACCTGTCCACGCTCGTGCTGTAGTAGGTCGAATTGTTCGGCCCCTCGACCAGCTCCACCTCCTGCCCGAACTTGCCCAGGACGCGGTCTGAGCCGTTGGTCCAGGTTGCCGTCAGGTCCAGCAGCCTGGCCCCGATGGGCGCGTCCGGGGCGGCCTCGAAGACCAGCGGCATCGCGTCGATGTTGGCCGCCATGGGCCCAGCCAGCAGCCGCACGCCCGGGGGCAGGCCCTCGACCTCGAAGACCAATTCGCCGGCAAAGTCCGCGCGCCGGGCGGCAATGAGCGTGGCAAAACGATTGCCGCGCGGCACGACAATGCACTGCCGCGACTGTGTGTCGTTGCGCGCCACCTCCGGGATCTTGACCCCGATCCCCGGCTGCACCGGGCCAATCTCGACGCGATAGACAAACTCGTTCCCGCCCTGGCCCAGCGTGTCCCGGACCCGCACGAAATAGTTGGTCGTCTCGGCCGGCGTGAACCGCAGCACGCTGTCGGTCCCGGCCGCATCGTCGTTGCCGGCAATCCACTGGCCCCTGGCGTCGAACACGTCGAGCACCGAATCGAGCGGCGAGCGCAGGCGCCGCGCGAAGACGCTCACCTCGAGGGCCGCGCCCTGGGTTGCGGGAAACCGGAACCAGTCCTCCTCGCCAGGGCGGGAAATGATCCCGTTGAGCGCCAGCGGCGGCTGCAAGGCGGTCGCCGTTGCGTGCCCCCGGTCCTGGTTGGGCGGGGCCTCCACCACATTGGGAAATGGGCAAACGCGCAGCCAGTTTGGCGAGGGCGCCGGCCGCCCCTCCAGCTCCGCGAAGAAACCGAATTTGTCTTGCGGCGTCTGGGGGAGCTTCACCGATTGCGTAAAGCAACCCGTGGCTTGGCCCAGGCAGGCCACATCGAGCCTTTCGCCCGCCTTGCCCCCCAATGGAAAGACCGCCGCCGGACGCGGGAACGTCCCGATATGGAGGCGGTAGTGGCAATCGGCCCCGCCTCCAAAGATGGCCTCGCGCAGTTGGAGGATGTAGCGGCCGTCCCGGGGCGCGGCCACGCTCAGGAACGGGTCCTGCAGGTGAAGTGGGCATCCACGGCCGCGCGCATCTCGCGGCGCCGCGCAAACCGCTTCTCGTCCACCCCGCCGGGCAGGCTCAAGTCCCGGACCCTGAAGTTGCCCACGGCCGGGTCGGCCCCGAGACTGAACGGCCCGCAGGCCGAACCCAGGAAACCGGTCCCGGCAAAGGCGGTCGGCTGGCTCGGGATGCAGACGTAAGGCGGCAGGTCGTTGCGCGGCCCCAACTCGTGCGACACGATACTGCCGATGCTCGGGTAGAGCACGGCCGGGCTGGGCCGCCAGCCCGTGAACATGTTGTGCGTGCCCCGGTCGTGGTCCGCCTCACCGTGCGTCATGGAACGCACCACGCACAGCTTGTCCGCCACCCCGGCCGTCTGCCGCAGCACCTCCGAGAAATAGACCCCCTCCAGCTTCGTCTTCACCGCCCCCAGCGGCCCGCGATACTCGATCGGGGCCAGCAGCTTCGGGTCGAATGACTCCTGCGCCGCCATCCCCCCCGGCAGGAAGATATTGATGACCGACTGCGCCCGGGCCTTGGCGGGCGCCGCCGCCGCTTGCAGCTTGAACAACTGCCCCAGCGTCAACCCGACGCTGCCAACCAGTCCCACAAACACGAACTCCCGCCGGCTCGGGCGCCAGGTGTGCTGGGGGCTGCAACAAAAAGACGCACAGCTTTCCGGCATAACAACTCCTTTATTTGCCTATGGCCACCTCTTATCTATGCCACTGGATTGGCGGAATGCAAATCGGCCCGGGAGTGTCGCGGGGGCAGACCCCTCACCCCGGCCCTCTCCCCTTCCGAAGGGGGGAGGGGGGAGCGTCGGCAGTCTCGGGAGCTCCCAGGCGTCTCCGCTTCCTCTAAGCGCCACCAAGAACTCCCCCTCTCCCCATCCGATGGGGAGAGGGTTGGGGTGAGGGGTCCGCCGGGGACTCCGCCTCCGCCTTCACTGACCGATCACCAGAGGGGCCGCAGGCTAGGCCTCGAAGCGGTAGCCGACGTCGCGGATGGTTTGGATGAAGGCCGGGTGCTGTGGATCGGGTTCGACCTTGTTCCGCAGCGTATTGATGCAGCGATCCACGCTGCGCTCCGTGACGATGAAGTCTTGTCCCCACACATCGTCCAGGATTTTCCGGCGAGTGAGGGCGCGGCCGGCGTTTTTGAGGAAGTAATCCAGCAGGCGAAACTCCTTGGGAGCAAGCTCGACCTCCCGCGCTTTGCGATAGAGCTTGTGCGAAGTCCGGTCCAGCCTGCAATCGCCGAATTCCGCCACCACCGGCCCTTGATTTGCGCGGCGGCGCAGGCAGGCCTTGGCCCGGGCCAACAGCACGTCAATGCTGAACGGCTTGGTGACGTAATTGTCGGCGCCCACGTTTAAACCCAGGACGATGTTGGATTCCTGTCCTTTGGCGGTGAGCATGATGATCGGCTTGGCGAAGCCCTCGGCGCGCAGACGGCGGCAGAGGTCGAAGCCATTGATCCCGGGCAGCATCACATCCAGGATCACCAGGCCGGGCTGGCAGGTTTGCACGGATTGCCAGCCCGTTTTCCCATCGCCGGCCACACTCACCAGGCACCCCATGAATTCAAAGTTATCGCGCAGAACGCGCTGGAGCGTCGGGTCATCTTCGATGATGAGGATCTTCTCGCCTTTCATGGTGTCAGCCGGCACAAGGTATTTTCACCCGAAACACGCTGCCTTTGCCAGGCTCGCTTTGGACCGCGATTTGGCCGCCATGAACACGAACGATGGATTGCACGATGCTCAGGCCCAAGCCGCAGCCGCCCCGCTGGCGGCTCAGAGTCTGATCGACCTGATAGAAGCGATCGAACACGCGGTTCGCCTCGTTCCGGCTCAGACCGATGCCGTTGTCTTGCACTTCGAAGCAAACGTGCCGCCGCTCGGCGTAGGCGCGCACGCAAATGTGCTTCTCATCGTCCGTGTATTTGCAGGCATTGTCCAGAAGGTTGATCAAGACTGTCGAGAGCGCATCGGCGTCGCCGCGGATGTGGGGCAGGTTGGGTCCGACCTGGGTTTCAAAGTGGCACTGGGGCGATTCGAGCCTGTCCTTTAGGCTCTCCACGGCGTCGCGGACAATGGCCTCGGGCGCCAATTCCTCGAAACGGAACCGATGGTTGCCACGCTCGAGGCGGGAGAACGCCAGGAAATTCTCGATCAGATGACTGAGCCGCTGGTTTTCCTTCGAGATGAGGCGCAGATAGTCGTGGAGCTGCTGCTCGTCGCGATACCGCCGGGCCGACAACGTGTCCACCAGCGCGCGGATGGAGGCGAGCGGTGTTCTCAACTCGTGCGATACGGCGGAGACCAGCTCGTTTTTTAGCCGTGCGAGGCGCATTTGCGCGGCCACGTACCGGGCCACCAGCAAGGCCACCATCGCGATGATCAGCACCACCAGAAAGCCGGTCCAGAGGTAAAACCGCGTTTGGCGCGCGGACAGGGTCGCAAACGGATCGCTCTCCTTGAAACTGAGCCCCAAACGCCAACCCGGCAAGAACTCGCTGGCTTCTTGTGGCGCCACGGGTCTGCTCGCGGCGAAGGTCTCGCCCGGCGGCAGCACGGTCACGCGGAGGTCGGGCAGCGCGAGGGAATCGGCCAATGCCGCCAGTTCCGCTTTCAGGCGCCCTTCGCGAAACAGCGCCACCAAGGAACGGTCAACTGTGATCAGCCGCCACACCTTGGCCAGCGGCGCCCGTTGCAGTTTGGCTCCGTCGGAAGCGCGGCGTTATGCTCCGAATACTCGGCCGCCAGTTCCTCGGCCGCCAGCGTAGGGAAAGCGGCGGCATTGGGCGCCAACCCCTTCAGTTCTTCCATCAGGAAACGACGCTGGCTCGAAGAAAGGCCGGCGTCACCATAGTCATTGAGTCGTTGCACCAAATCGTCAAGCGTCTGCCGCCGCAGCGCACCCAACCCAGTGGACCGTGAACTCGACCCCTCAGCGGCAGGAACCGATAATTTCAGGATTAGCAACTGCGCGTTGGGCACGATCAGCGCGCCCTGCGCGCTGATGGCTTGCCGCAGGCCCGAATCGCCGGCCAATGCCGCCAGGCATGCAAGCGCTTCCTCTTTCCGCCCCGCCTTCAAGAGACAGCCCGCTTGCGACTGCCGGGCCCTGGCTTTGGCGTGAATGTCCTGGCTCGCTTGGGCGATGCGCCCGTAGGCTGTGGCTGCGGCCAGGTAATTGGTCTGCTGAAACTCCAGTTCTCGCGCCGGCGCCCAGTCGCCCGTCTCTTCCGTTGGCGTCTCGAGGCCCGCCGACGAGGGATAAATCACCTTCCCCAAGCGATCATAGACCACCACGCTGTCGGCCAGGTTGGAGCGAACGACGGCAGCGAACCTCTCCGCGGGCGGACCCTTCCCGGCCGATTCCAGAGCGTCTTGCCGGCCTTTCCAAAACGCTGTCAGTTGGCGCTGGAGCGAGGCCACGTGGGTGAGATAGACGTCCGTGAGCCGTCCCTGCACCGCCAGCCGTTCGTTGCGCATCGCCACGGTCATGAACCACAAGACACAGGCCGCTGACACCAACGCGACCAGCACCAGCGCGGCAAACGTGGAGGCCGTGCTATGATCCCCGGTGCTGAAGTCTTTGAACGGCCTTTTCAATTCTGGTTATGGACGAAACGAGCGTCCGAGGTCGAAAATGGCATATCGAAACTCCCAACTCAATACACTTGCGCAGCCGCTTTTCGTTCGCCTGAGGGCCGTTGACAAAATCGTAGCGCAGGTTTCCAAACCTGCTGTGTCGCCGATTTCCAATCGGCTGGGCGTCGGCATGTCGAGCGCCCCCGGTTTGCGGACGGCCTGCGGGTTTGGAAACCCGTGATACAGCAGGTTTGAAAACCTGCGCTACGCTGGCGCCCCTGGCGCCCAGGCGCGCCGAGCGACTTTGTCAAGGGCCCTGTGGTTCGCCGTCCAACGTTGGACGATGGACGTTCAAGGTTCAAGCCTTGGAGCCACTGGCAAAAGGAACCTCAAAGAACGCAGAGATCACAAAGAAACGCCTCATTTTTCTCTTCTCTTTGCGTTCTTTGCGTTCTCTGCGGTTAATTCTGCAAGCGCCTCTCAGCGTTTCCACCGGCGCAGTTGCTTCAATCAGTGCGCGTCCATCGCGTGAGCCCATCTAGTTTTTCTTTTCGCGGGGCGCTTGCGCGACCGCTTTGGGCATCAGGCCTTCCATCACCCACAAGTCCTGGCCACCCGATAATCCCGCAAGGAACGCAATTTGGCGGCCGTCAGGGTTAATGCTGATGTTTCCAATGCGCGGCAGGGAAAACTTTAATTCCACCGATTGACCCGAATCCACCGCGGTGGCCCAAACCTCGACTTTGCTCGCCCGCTCTTTCGTGTACACGAGCTGTTTTCCGTCCGGAGTCCAGGCGAGGGAAGTTACATTTTCCCGCGGGGCCATGCGCACGACTTCCTTGGTCTCGGGGCCGCCGCTCACCCCTCGCACCTTGATCGCGGCGACAAAATCCTTTACAAACCACTGGTCTGACGTGACGATGGCCAGGCGCTCTCCGTCCGGTGACAGCTCGAAAGGCGACCAAATTTGAAGCTTTTCCGGTGATTCATAAACGATCTCCTCCCTGCCCGAGTGCAAATCCCGGCGGACGACAGAATCTTTCCAATCATCGCGATTGTCAGCGTCTTTGGAGAATTTGCGCCGCGCGTAGTAAAGCGCGCTTCCGTCCGGCGAGAGCCGGGGGTGGCATCTCCAGGCGCCCTCAACTTGAGTAATGAGCCTCTCCGTGGTTCCAGAAGCCAGTTCGTACCGATGGATGTGGCCGGATTGGACCAACAGGAAGGCCTCGTCTGGCGACCAGGCATATCCTTGGAGCGGCATCGTGAAAGTATCCGAAACCGGAAACTCCTTCTGCTCTCCAGACGCCAGCGACACGGCGATAAATCGCTTCCGTTCGCCCTGGACCAATATCATCAACTTCTGTCCGTTCCTGGACCAAGCCGGTTTGCTCTGCAATCCTGGAAATCGGTCGGTCACGCGGCGAGGCTGGCCCAAAATCTCTCCCGTCTGAAAATTCGCCGTCCCCAGATAGACATACACGGAGGACTTTGCTTCCGTGTAATAAATGCTCCCGTCGCGAGTGATGCCGTATGTGGAAATCTCCCCCACATTCGCTTTGACCAACTCGGGCTCGCCCGATGGCTTGCCCTCCCGAAGCCTGATCGCCCACAATCCCGCAGTGCCCGTGCGACCGCTCGAAAAGACAAGCCTGGCATCTCCAGGAGACCAGCCCACCAAGTCTCCGACTCCCTTTTCGATCACTGTGGTTTCGGTGGCCGTTTGCAAGTCGATGACGGTGATTTTCCGTCAATTCTCGCTTCCCAGGCCCATCCGACAGGCCAGGTAGCGCCCGTTCGACGAGAGGCACACGTTCCAAAAAAGTGAGGGGGGCGTCCAGCGTTTGATTTCTTTCATGGTTCCGGTTTTGACGTCCAAAGCGGTGACGCTGGAGTCTTTCTCGTCCGAAGAGTCAACGATTACTTGCCCGCTATCCGGTGACCAGTCGTTGATCCACGGTTCCGACCATTTGCCAAATTGACAGACTTGCTTCGTTTCAGACCCGTTGATCCGGGCGACGTAAAGGAAATTGGAGTTTGAAAGCTGGTATGCGATCGAGCGGCCATCTGGCGAAATGAGCGCATTCCAGACGCCTTGGTCGGCGTTTCCCTTGACGGCCGTCCAGGTTTTGCCGGTGGCAGTCTCATAAATGGCGACGTTGGAGTTCTCCTTGGGCTTGTAGGCGACCAACCGCCCGTCCGTCGAAACCGCATAGACCTGGTCCGCCGTCAGTGGAAGTTGGCGAATGGTGATGTTGCTCGGCGGTGTCTGGCCCAACTCGGCCAGCAGTCCCCGGGCCTTCTGACCCAGCGCCGCCTCGGCCGGGAATTGCCTCAGCAGCTCATTGAGCGTGCTGATCGCCTGCTCTTTGCTGCCCTTCTTCTGGTAGCAGACGCCGAGCCGGTATTGCGCCTGGGCCACGACCGGGCGATTGGTGGCCGCTTCCGCGGTGATTTGCTGATAGATCTTGATGGCGGCGTCGAGGTTCCTTTCCGTTTCTTCGGCGAAGATTCCCTTTTGCAGAAGGACGGAGAACGATTCCGCTGCCGTGGCGGTCGTCAAAACCGAGCCGATGATGACTGCCGCCGACATGAACTGTCTGAGCTTTTTCATAGAGGTTTCCTCTGTTCCAGGATTTTATCGTTGTCTTCACTGTCTTCACAGCTTTGTTTTCGACGGAAACCCTGCCAGGCCAATGTTACCATTGTATTACCATCTCATCCTTTTTTGTTCCTTTTTGTGCGCCAGGTTGAATGGGATTGCCCTGCCGGAGACAGCCGCTACCCGCTCTTTCACCATTCCGGAGCAACTTCCCGCCTCCTGAGCCGCAGGGACCGCGAGCGGCATCCCCATCAACACGCGCCGACTCGGAATAAAAAGCTGCAACTGCGCGGGCGATCTGGTATGAGAATGGCACCGCGCTGAACGCGGGCCAGGTCAAAACCTCGAAATCGATGAAGCCCATCACGGCAGAGATCCGAACCGGGAAATGGCGAAGGAGAGTGCGGCGCGCATTTTGGGCGATTGGGCTGGTATTGGTGCTGGCCGGAGCGTGTTTGCTCTTCTGGCTGCGGGTCGCGCTGTATGACCATTTTGTCCGCTTTCCGCGCGAGGCTGCGGCCTGGGCCGCCCTTCGCGCCCAGCGCCACGCGTTGGCCGAGGATGCCCGGCTGGAGGGAATATCGTGGGATACTGCACAGCCATTCCAGGCTCTCCCATGACTGCGAAGTGCCCTTCGAGGAAATCCTCCGCGCGCTCAAGACCGCCCGGCTGGATTTCATCTGCCTGAGCGACCATTGCACCGACGGCCGCGCCGATTTCAGCGCGCAATGGCGCGGGATACACGAGGGCAAGCTCTTCATTCCGGGCTTCGAGATGAAAGAGGGCATCATGCCTTTCGGCGTGGCGTCCAAGGTCGTGTTGAGCAACGCGACCGATTCGGCGGTGCTGGCGCGGCAGATCCCCGCCAACGGCGGCCTGCTCTTCTACGCTCACCCCGAGGAGCCGCGCGCCTGGGACCGGCCCGAGTTGGCCGGGATGGAGATCTACAATATCCACTCCGACTTCAAGGCCCTGCGCCACCCCTTATTCAACCTGCTGCCCCAAATCCTGCTCAACCAGCGCCGCTACCCCGATCAGGTCGCCTGGCTGCTCTTCCGCCGGCCCACTGAATTCCTGGGGCGATGGGACGCTCTGAACCGGACGCGCCACATCACCGGCGTTGCCGGCAATGATTGCCATCAGAACACTGGATACCGCGTCATCGTCACCGCCACCAATACGCTCCACATCGAAGATACCAGCCCTCGAAAGGTCGCCGAGGTCAAGCTCAACGCCCTCACGCGCCCGCTGGCCCGGCTCATTCTTGGCCCGCTCAAGCCGGGACGCCAGGTCTTCCACGTGCAACTGGATCCCTACGACCGGATGGCGCGCTTCGTGAACACGCACGTGCTGGCGCAGGACTTGAGCGAGCGGGCGATTCTCGACTCGTTGCGGGCCGGCCGTGTTTTCGTCGGCTTCGACATGGTGGCCGACAGCACGGGGTTCCGGTGGTTCGCCACCAACGCCACAAGCCGCCCGGTCATGGGCGAGGCGGGGGCGCTCTCCGCCGGCACGCGTTTGCAGGCAGTCTCTCCCCAAGGCTGCCGTTTCACCATCCTGAGGGACGGGGCGCCGGTTCACACGCAGCAGGGCCGTATTTTGCTGTGGACGCCGCCGGGCCCGGGCAAGTACCGGGTGGAGGCCGAACTCCACGTGGCCGGCCAATGGGTGCCGTGGGTTTACGCAAACCCGATCGAGCTGAGACAGGGCCCGTCCCAAAAGCTCTGATTCCGGACCTTTGTCGCAGCCTTTGTCGGCACCTTTGCCGAGAAATGGCCACTCCGACAAAGGTTTCGACAAAGGCTGCGACAAAGGTCCCCCACTCGCGGGGTTTTGGGGACAGGCTCCAAGAAACATCTTGCCCCCATGATAGCATGGGCGCTATCGTGATGGACACAATGGAGAAAACAACATGGCAACGATGACGATCCGTCTTCCTGACGCAAAGCACGAGCGCCTGCGGCGCGTGGCAGAACGCAATGGCGTGAGTTTGAACAAACTGGTCGAGGAGTGGGCCAGCATAGCCCTGGCACAATTTGACGCGGAAACGCGCTTTCTGGCGCGGGGCGCACGCGGCAACGCCGCGCGCGGCCTGGCGCTGCTGGACAAGGTTGACCGGGCCCGGGCGCGGGGTTCCCGCAGTCGGTCTTCGGGCCATGAGAAGGAACGCTGAGCAGAACTCTGTTCGAGAAATTGACTTTTTCGCCATGACCTACAGAGCGTGGTTTCAGTGCATCAACCCGGAGTGCGGGGCGGAGTATCCGCTCGACTCGATTGTCTATCAGTGCGAGCGATGCCACTCCCTGCTGGAGGTGCGGCATGATATGGCCGCGTTGGCCCGCCGCGGGGCCGCGGCCTGGATGAAGCTCTTCGACGACCGCTACAAGACCAACGAATGGCCCTACGGCTCCGGGGTCTGGGGCAAGAAAGAGTGGATTCTGCCGGAGCTCGCCAACGAAAACGTGGTTTCCCTTTATGAAGGGGGCACCAATCTCTTCTGGGCCGAACGGTTCGGCAAGGTCATCGGGGTCAAGGACCTCTGGATCAAGCTGTGCGGCAATACACACAGCGGCTCGTTCAAAGATCTGGGCATGACCGTCCTGGTCTCGCAAGTCAAGCAGATGATTGCCCAAGGCGCCCCGATCAAGGCGGTCGCCTGCGCCTCGACCGGCGACACCTCGGCCGCGCTGGCGACCTATTGCGCGGCCGCCGGCATCCCCTCCATTGTCCTGTTGCCCCGGGGCAAGATCTCCCTCGCCCAATTGGTCCAGCCCATTTCCAACGGCGCGCTGGTCCTCTGCCTGGACACCGATTTCGACGGCTGCATGAGACTGGTGCAGGAAATCACCCACGACCCGACGCTTTACCTGGCCAACTCGATGAACTCGCTGCGCGTCGAGGGCCA
Source organism: uncultured bacterium (assembly GCA_963749495.1). Taxonomy (GTDB): domain Bacteria; phylum Verrucomicrobiota; class Verrucomicrobiia; order Limisphaerales; family UBA8199; genus CAVQND01. Next base: position 162,886 of record CAVVMW010000001.1, on the reverse strand, counting down.
GAAGACCGTCGGCATCGAGATCGTCCAGCAGTTCGACTGGGAGGCGCCCGACGTCATCATCATTCCCGGCGGCAACCTGGGCAATGTCTCCGCGCTGGGCAAAGGGCTGCTCATGATGCGCGACCTGGCCCTGATCGCCCGGCTCCCCCGCATTGTCGTCGCCCAGGCCGAGCGGGCCAATCCCCTCTACCGCGCTTATCTGCGCAATTTCGATTCCCTCGAGCCCATCCATGCCCAAAAGACCCTGGCCAGCGCCATCCAAATCGGCAACCCGGTCAGTTTCCAAAAGGCCGTGCGCACCCTCAAGCAGTTCAACGGCATCGTCGAGCAGGCCACCGAGGAGGAACTGGCCGACACCGCCGCCCTGGGCGACCGCACCGGGATGTTCAACTGCCCGCACACGGGCGTGGCCCTGGCCGCGCTGGTCAAGCTGCTCAAGGCGGGCAAGATCGACAAGGCCGAACGCGTGGTTGTCATCTCGACCGCCCACGGCCTCAAGTTCGTCGAGATGAAGGTCAAGTACCACCAGCGTGAACTGGGCTTCCCCTGCCGGCACGCCAACCAACCCATCGAGTTGCCGGCCCGCCTGGACGCGGTCAAGGAGGCCCTCGATAAGGCCCTGCGAGGGAACAGCGGGGGAAACGAGATCCCAAGTTCAAAATGGGGCCCACGTTGAGGGGACGCTCGGTTGGCGAAACCAACGGAGCGGCCAGGTGCGGCTGCGACACGGCGGCTACGTCCGCCCAGTGGGGCGCGTGGTGATCGGGAAGGTAATCCCGGCTCACCGCCAGCTTGGCCGAACTGGGCCACCACTCGGCCATGAAGCCGGGGCATTTGAACAGGAGGGAACAGAAAAAACAGAGGCACGCACACGAAGACCTCCGTTTCCTCTGTTTCCTCCTGTTCTTTTCTAATGCCGACCCGGGCCTGACGGGGGTGGGGCCGAGGGGGAGATTTCATGACACGACACTTCCTCGCCGTCGCTTCGCAACCGGGCAGGCTGACGAGCGGTTCCAGACCGGCCTTCCATTCAGCTTCGACGTAATCACTCCAAAAAGAGCAGTTCAGCCACGAAAAGGCGCAAAAGTCGCAGCGCGGGACAGCCGCAAGCGGAGAAGCGATAACCGCGGAATACGCGGAACACGCGGAAGGTCAACCGGTTCGCTTCAGAATTCCGCGTATTCCGCGTATTCAGCGGTTCATTCTGTCTGTGAGAAATCTCCGCAGCCTGCGAGCAAATTGGGCTATTACAGTGCAAAGCATGAAGGATTTGCGTGCAGCGGGTCTGTCTCCGCTTGGGTGAGGATCGTGGCGAGTGCAAGTGCTTCTTTTTGCGTTTTTTGCGCCTTTTGGCGGCTATTCAACTGCCGTTTCCAGGATCACTCCAGTTTGATCATCATGGGCTGCCTCCCGTGCGGCTGGTACGGGTCTATCGGCCAATAACCGGCGACTCAGCCGGCACGAACAGGCCGAGGCCGAAATGGGCGGATTCAGCAGGGCAGCCGGGATCATGCATCGGGCGACCTCTGCAAGTGAACGGCCAAGTTATGCCGCAAACGGACCAGACGCTGCGGATCAATGCGCCCCAACAGGCCACCCACTTGAGCGAGCGGACGCGTGCCAAGAAAGCCAAGTCTGACGACCGAAGCGACCCGCAACCCCGAGGCGCGAAAATCAGGGGCGTTCGATCCAATCACTTCATCGAAGTCCTGCACTGCCCGTTCAAGCTGAGAGCTGATGCCGCACAGGAGCGCGTCGCCGTAAGGCGGCATTTGACACAGGATGAGCGCGGGCCGCCATTTCGCGGCTTCGTCCGCTTGCGGCAGCAGTGCCAGGACGATGTCACCGGCCTTCATAGTGGGGATTGGGTTCCTTGAGCATGTCCAAGGTATATTCCGGTTCTTCCGGGCCATAGGCGCCCGCCAGGGCGTCGGCGGCGAGCCCGTACCAACTTCGACGGAACTCCTCTTCGCTGTCGGCTGCCGCGGGCAGCACCGTCACCAGCAGCCGCGCGTTCTTGGGCAGCGGATAGTCCTCTTCCAGACGAATCTGTTGGCCGTCAAACGTGGCCGAGAGCGTCACTGTTTTCATGGCTTTCCTTTATCACGAATCAAAGGCCGCCGCCAGCCGCCGGCACGAACAGGCCAAGGCCGAAGTGGGCGGAGTGGCCGAGGGCGATGGGGCCGCTGATTGGAATGGGAAATGTCAGGCGTATTCGAAAGCCGCGCTTTGTCGAATTGGTCTTCTCGCCACTTTCGACGCGAGGTTGATGCACTTTCACCCACCCGCTGCCCAACACTTCAATCGAAGCGTTGGTCGCCGCAAATCCATGACTTTGCAGTTCGCGCAGAACCTGAGATGCCAGTGATTTGCCCGGTTTCTCCTTTCCGTGGCGGTCGTAAATGTGTTGGGGTGGCACAAAGAGCGACATCGCCTCCCAAGTTACGAATTGCTGCGATGGATCGAATCCACTCGGTGGCTGGACCGTCGTATCGAGCGGGACGAGGTGAATGCGCCACGGGTCTTTGCTGCGCCACGGGTCTTTGCCTTTGTCGTTGTAACCGAGGCTCAGCGGCTCTTGCGCGGCTGCGAGCAATGCCTGTTGTTCTTCGTGGGAAAACGGAGTCTTACGCCAGACCAACATGCGTGCAGCTTTGCGAGTCGCGCGATCAAACCACAGGGCGAAGAATGCGTGCTGATGCCCTTCGAGGGGCTTTCCATCGGCGTCCTTGCCCGTGAAGAAAGCGAGGTCCGCTTTGAGCTCGGCAGGAGCTTTACTCCACGACCCGCCGCTCAAGATTCTGATGGCTCGACCCCTAAAACGATTCGTCAGGATGGCCGCTGAATCCCTGGTCGGCGAGACGCGTGAGCCGATTGCAAATTGGAGGAAGCGAACTTCCGACGATACTCGTTTGGGCCGTCTTGGGATTGCCTGCAGCGGGGGCTGGCGTGGACGTTCCGCGAACCGCCAAACGGCACCTGGCGGCACAGTTGATTGGGCGATCGCCGGATCGTCGGTGCCGCGTTCGACATCGGTCAGCGTGGCGTCGGGGGTGGGAAACAAAACAAGCACACTACGGGAGGTGCGTTGCGGTATCGCAAAGCAATTTGGTTCGGGATGCTGCACTTTGCTGTCAGCACGTTGCATCAGAGTGATGGATTCGGCACGACCAAAATAGGTCATCCGGGCCAGACACGCATCGAGAACCCCCACGACCTCATCATTCCAGTGCTCGCCTTCGATGAACCACCAAACCGGGTCTTCCGGCCCGGCGGTGAGCCAGCAGTTGTCCTGGTTCTTTGTGGTGCTGTGCGCCATGCGACCAGGTTCTTTCGCCGATTTGGGAACGCGGCTGAACTCCGCTGGCTGATACTGCCGCAAACCGGGTCCGCGCCACGACTGCTCAGGCAGATGCCACCGGACCGAGCTGGTGCAAAATGCGCGCACCAGAGCGGCACGCTCGATTTCGCCCACGGTGGGCTCCTCACGCGCGAGTTGATGGCTGCGAGCAACAAGCGCGCGCAGCAATCGCCACGGACTCGGCGGCCATTCGCCATAGGGATCGTCGAACGGAAAGGCCTTCCAGGGGTTCGCGTGAAAGCGCCCCAGGGGAAAACGCTGCTGAAGGATGACCCTCACCATTGCCGTTCACTCCTCGTTGGTTCCGCCAGCCTGTTCTTCGTCTTCCTCTCCAGCCGGTTGATTCTCGTCCGAGGTGTCCGCTTTCTCCTTCGCCTTTTTGAAAATCTCGCCTGCAGGCCAATAGACCTGCGTTACAGGGTTCTTCGGGAAACCTGCACTGCGGATCGCGTCTGCGATATCAACCTCCAGATCCTCGATTTTCAGGTCACCAGCGGCGGCGGCATCGGTACGCCGCAAACTCGCAATTTCGAGATCGCAGCGTGAGCGATAGCGGAATGGCTTGGCCAGCAACCTGCCAATCTTCCACAGCGCGAGCGCAAGCAGCAGCCGCTTTTGCGCTTCGCTCAAGCCTTGGACGTTCACGTTGCCGTCTTTCTTTTCAGTGCGGCCAAACGAGCGGAGCAACGCAAGATCGATGATGAAGGTCGCGCGAATCTCGCGCGCAGTTTCTTCATCCACGGCAAAGATGGGCTGGCCGGACGTAGTCATCAGCAGCTTGTCGAATTTCACGCCCGCACTCCCGACTCGCGCCGCGCCAAATGCTTCAAGATGCCCTGTGAGAACGCGCGGGATTTTGATTCCCAGCGCGGGAAAGAGAATGCCGTGAACGAGCGAGTTCGGGTCGTACTTGAAGATAACTTTGAAAACCCGCCACCAGTCCTGTGGCAAGGGATGCGAATTGGTTCCTAAATTCACGACGTTGAATTCGTCACGCAGAGCTTCGTAGAATCCTCGATCGGACGTCTTCCCATCAACAACGAGCAAAGCCTTCGTCTTCCTTTTTTTCTTCGTTGAGTCAGCCGCAGCCTCCCCTTCACCTTTCTCGACGCCCTTCGTCTTTTCTTTTCCCAGACAAAAGTACGAAGACGCCAGCCGATGCCCTTCCGTGAAGGTGTTCATCACCGTTGTGTGCGGTCCTGATTTGGTGACCGAAGCGAATCCGGTCGCGTCCAATTGATACTCGTCGGTGACACATTCCACGTAAGGCAGACCAGCCAACTCAGGGGCGACTGTCGCGCCGAAGGGGCCTGCGAGACAGACGGCTTCGAGATGGTTGGCCATGCTCGCGGCGCTATCGACGATGCAGATCTTATCGGGCCGGCCATCGCGCCGTGGTGAGTCGTAGATCACATGACCGATTTCCGGAAAGCCAGCGGGCTGGAAGCGATCGAGGCCGGCCACCGGCTGGAGGGTTGCCTGGAGGGTGAGACGGTGTTCGCCGCTGCCGAGCAGCGTGGCGGGATCAAGCAGATTGGATTTGTTCATGTTTGTCGATTTGACTTGGTGATTGCCACCGGCGGAACGCGGCGGCGATTCGGTGGAAACGGACGGGGACAAGGAGTGCTGCGAGCAGCCTTTGCGGGCGCTGGAGAGTGAACTCCTGCCAAATCGGGAAATCCGCTGTTGGGACGCCGAGGCGGGCATAAGCTCCGCGCGCGAGACCCCATGCCCCGGCAACATCGCCGCGGTTGAGCAATGCAGCAAGCGACCGGAGCGGGCCAGCTTTCGGCGGTTCTTCGATCTGCGGATTGCGGATCGCCCGGAGCGCCGAGGGATCGAACAGCGGCCGGAAAAATGCGTAGAACGCGTGTAGCGCATTTGCGGAATCGGCGACGTTGCGGTTCGGAAATCGCGGGAGATCGCAGGCCGACCAATCGAAGAGACTGCAGCGGTTGATCCAAGCCGCGAGCGCCGCCTCATCGACTTCGCCATCGAGCCAATCGAGCACGTCGGCCAGTCCTGTCTGCATTGCTGCCCTGAAGGGCGGCGAATCCGTTGGTTCAGATTCCACAAGGCGCCGACGAAGGACCGCGGCCAGGTCCGACGCCAAGTTGGCTCCTGCCCACACACGGCGGAAGGGCGACGCTTCGGGGAAAGCCCATAAACGCTGGGCTTTGTTGATCGGTTCCATGCCGAAGCGGTAGCCCAAGAAGCGAGCGGGCTTCTGAGCATCGCTGTTTCCGCAGAGCGAACAGATAGCCATCGCCAGCCGCGTCTCGCATGGCGGATGTGCGTCCGGGAACAGTGACTTTGCCCAAGAAGCCGGGAACAACCTGAACCGAATGGGCGGCTTGGTCTTGCGAAATGCGCGATTGCGATCCACGCGCTCCAAAGCGGTGAGCAAGTTGTCGGTGAGCATGCAACCAGCTTCTGGTGTTGCTTCCGCCGCCAATCTCACCAACGCCTCGTCCAACGGACCGCGAAGGCCAACATAAATCCAGCTCTGGCCTTTTTTCCGATCCGCTGGCAGGCGGTCACGCAACGCCAAGACTCTCGAAACGGTTTGCGAAAGCGCGCTGACAGGCTGCCCTGCGACGGGAATTGTCGCCGCCAGCCGGGATTCGAAAGTCTGTGCACTGGTCGTGTGGAAGAGCGTGAACCGACGGAACTCGGCGATTCCTGCATTAACGCCTCGCTGGACTATGGCAGCACCGAACGCCGCTGGGGTCAGGGCGCCTGTGCCGTCCACTTCCGCGCGCCCGCGAGTAAACAAGGCGCGGACTTCCTCAATCGTCATCGGGCGTTCCCAAACCGGAGCCCAGAACTCACCTACCGAGCGCCCGGCCTCTTTTTCTCTTTCCGGCGCTGCCGCCGTGGTGACAAACGGAAAAGCTCCCCTCGCCTGCCGGTTGTTGCCCAATTGGCGCGAGGCGCTGCCCGCGAGAAAGTGAAACGCCTCAAACGCCAGCACAACCGCCCACGGCGTGACCTGCCCTTTGCGGCTGAAGCTCTTCATGCCGCTATTGTAGATTTCGTTGGCGGCGCTGAACCAACACGCGGCTTTGAAGTCGCCGAGAACGTGGCGGCAGGCTTCCCCAGACAGCAGAGCGGCTAAATCCTGGCTGACTTGTTCTCGGTCAACCCCTCGCGGTGGATTCTTGATATCTTCGACAGCCTCACGCCAACCCTTCGCAAAATCACGTCGGCCTTCGGTTCCGCCCTTGCCGAATAGGGGGTTGAAAGCGAGCCGATTTCCACATGCCAGATGGGCGGCGAACAGGGGCAGAATGCTCTCATCCGCTTCGAATGATGCCCAGTGCCGCGTATTGACGGGTTCCTTGCCGCGGTCTTTCTTTTTGCTCTCGATCCACGTTGGCTTGTAGGTCCGCCATGCACCCTCACTCCCCACTTCGGAAAGGTAGCGAAGCAGTTCGCCAAGAGTTGGCGGGCCATTGACCAGCACAAAGGAACCCTGCCGCCAGCATCCGCGCGCCGTCGGCCACTGGCGGCAGGTCACTGCGAGGAGCCCCAAGGCAGACAAGTAAAGCCCCAAGCTGTCCAGCGACACACCGGGCAGTGTGACTACCGGCCATCTCCCGGCTGATAGCGTGCTTCGTGAATCTGCGGCAGAAGTTCGCATCGGCTCAAGGTGGCAAACGGTGGGAGGGTTGTGCGCTGGCTCGCTCGTCCGCCGCCCGCACGAGCACTTCGAGCCAAGCGAGCGCAAACGGCCCCAGTTTGGAAGGCTCACCGGCAGGCACTGCGGAGGATGCAGTTGTCTCTGCCGTTTCCTGACAAGGGCCAAGCAGGTCAGCGACGAGCGCAGTCCAGCCGGGTGATTCAAAGAAAAACCCTGTTCCATCTTCCGAAAACTTGCCTTCGGCACCGTCCGTTGCGCATGTGAAATCAAGCGCCATCGGATTGTCTTTAGCGGGCCAAGGGAGCGTTTGCGCTGACTTGGGCACCCCGCAGACATCCTGGCCGTCAGCTTCGCGGGACGCCAGCACCGTGCGGACCTTGCCGTGATGGGCAGCGGCGAGGTAGATGACCAGCGCCGGGAAGTCCGTCGTCTTGGCTCGGAAGTAACGGTGCCACAACGCCAGTGCGGACGCGGCTTCGTGGCGGAGCTTGGGGCGAAAAGGAACCATCGAAGCCCGCTGGACGCCGATGAAAGAAGTGAGGCGCTCTTTTTCGTCTGCGGTCAGCGGTCGTGATAGCAGCCAGCGCAGAGTGACGATTCCGTCCTCGCTCGCTTCTTGTTGCACTTCTCCGACGCCTGAACACAAGGTGCGCAGATGCTCGGTGAGGGTTTGAACCTTCACCTGCTTCGCCGCACCGGACACTTTTAGCCAGTATGGTGCTTTGGCCCACAGCTTCAAACAATCTTTCAGCGGCTGGGGCAAGGCGAATTGCCACGGCGCGAGGGCCTTGCCGATGTCGTGAAAAGCTCCTGCCGTGACGATTGATTCGGCGAGTGGGGCTGGCAGTTCCAAGACTGAAGCGATTTGTCTCGCTACGTTCTCGACGTTGTCGAGGTGCGTTCCGAGTTCCACCCACCATCCCTTTTCGCTGAATTGGTCGTGGCTGTAGCCTTCCTCGAATGGACCCGGTAACGGAAGGTTGGCCAACGTGTGGTCTCGATTACCGGTCCAGCCGACGGACTGGCTGTAGCCTCCAAAGGCCGCCGGCAGCATGACGACCATGCCGGGGCAGACCGATGATGGATTGACGGGTTCCCAAGCGGGTTCTCCATCTGCGTTTTTCGGACTCCACACCCAAGCCCTTCGCTGATCGCCGAGAAAGTCTCGGAGTCTCCAAAAAGGAACTTGGCAGCCTTCGTCAGCCGTGAAATGTGGTCCAGCCAAAGCGTCACCAGAGAGCGCTCGTTGCTTGCCCTTCCACTCTCGCCAAAACACAGTCACATCGGCGTCGGGGTCAGAGTTCCGGATGAAGGGGCCGACATCCGTGAACCCACCGAAAACATCTGGCTCCGTCGAGAACAGCCCATGAACCACCAACGCACGGGGGAATGGTTCCGGTTTCACGCTCAAAGCGTCTCCGGCGAGTTCCTTCGTTGCTGAGTTCTTCGTCAGCCGTGCAAGGGCCTCCACGGCTGCAAGGTCCGGCTGTGCGTCGTAAATCTTGACCAGGTGGTCGGCCAACTTTTCGGCCAACTGTAAGTCAGTTGCGAGGTAAGGCCCGATCCGGTCTTTCGGTTTGATTTTGGCGTCGGCGGGCTGCTTGAAGAAGTACGCCTTGGCCTGCCCGTTTAGCTTTCCGTCTCGATTGAGCCGTCCGAGACGTTGGATGAGCGAGGGCCACGGGGCCAATGCCATCCAAATTCGGCGCGCGGAAACATCCACACCAGCCTCAATGACTTGCGTGGTCACGCAGATCAAACCCGCGGGCGGAACGGCGGAACCTCGCTCGCTGTCTTTTCGTTGACGCTCGAAGGCAACGAGCTTGTCCATAGACTCCTTGCGGTCAGAGGGGCGGAACCGGAGACGTCAACAGAATGACGTCGTGCGGACAGCGCCCCGATTCCCGGAGCCCGTCAATGGCCTGCTTCAGTTGTTGCGCCCCTCTCACGGTGTTGCAAATGCCCAGGGACAGAGAGCCGCTCAGGTGTTCGTCGCCAATCGCCGCCGCGAGCAAGCAAAAGAACGATTCGCCTTCCTGTGCCGAATGCTTCGTCGCACTCCTGGTCTTTGAACCCGGCGCCGACTGATTGGGCGGCGCCCACCATGAGGCAGGACGAACAGCGCCCAGGATTGACTGCGCGTTGGGGTCGTCGCCGACAACGACCGGCTCCGGCAATTCCATCTTGCTGTCCTTCCGGTCCTTGGTTTCCAAGAATTGGGTCCCCAGTGTTGCACTCGTCCACCAAGTGAAGGATGGTCGAGCGCTCTTGAAACGCCGGTCGCGCATCCAGTCAAGCTGAGCCGAGGTCCATAGCCCAGGCCCCATCAGCTGCGTCTCGTCCATGACCCACAGGCAATCGTTGTTCAGCAGTCCGAAATGCATCGGCCAGCGGTAGCGGCTCATGCCGTAACCGCGATTGAGGGCACGGGAGAGCAACATGTCCTGGGTGCCGACGAGGATGGCGGGCTGTTCAGGCCAAACGTCCCAATCCCGGTCCGCTTTTTCCCCGCCCATGAGGATGATCGGCGAATGCTCCACGAGCCATCCCAGTTGTTGCTTCGCATGGGCGCCGAATCCAAGTTGATCCGTCTTGTTCCACAGGTTCGTCAGCCACTTTGCGATTTCGCGCTCCGTCTGTTCGACCAGCGTCCGCATCGGCAGACAATAGACCAAGCGGCGCGGCGAAGTCGTTCGGTGGGCAAGGTCGGCATGCGCAGCCCGGTTCCACAGCCATGCCAGAACGACTGCGGCGGTTTTGCCCAAGCCGGTCGGGACGTTCATCAGCAGCGAGCGGCATTCGGAACCTCCCGTCAGGGTTTCGGGTTTGTCAGAGCGTGCGTCGCTGCCGCAGGCAAGCCGGCACTGGTAGCCATAAGGCGGGTTACCCGTCGCGGCTTCAAAGAATTCCCCGAAGTTCATATTCGCTCAAATTCCGGGCCTGACTTCCAAATGGTGCTGTAGGGTCCTTGTGCTTCTTTTCGCGGGCCTCGGCAAGAACATTCCACATGAGGAAAATCCGGCGCTGCCTGATCGGCCCCGGAAGCGGTGAAGGCCTGCCCGGCAAAGGTTATCCCGAAGTGTTTCGGCCGGTCGGTAGCCTGATCCAGGATGGTCCGGGAGCCAGCGAGGGGGGCGAGCCGCGATTTCCTGCAGGGCGGGCCTGACTCTGAAAAATAAAACGAAGGTGTTGACATACACGACCAACGATGGTACTTTTGCAGCCGGAATGCAAGCTAAATGTTTGCACCTGGCACGCGCCTCCGGTCGGGTCGGATGCCTTCTGGCAGACGGACTGACCAGCGCTGCTCGTGTCCGTCCACAGTCAGCATGACATCGGCGACGCAGGGCGCGTGCGCGACGGGGCTGTCAAGCATGAGGAACTCGGCCCCCATCTGGGCGATGGGGATGGCTTGTCCGTTGAGCAGCAACATCATCCGGACCTCTGCGGAGTGGCGGTTTTGGTTGTGCATGATTTTAAACGAAAAGCTCTTGCTTCGAAACGCCGAGGCATACGCCAGCCGGCACGCAGTCACGCTCGGTGACCGGCTTGGCCTCGGGATGCACGGTATCGTCTTCGTAGCAGAAAGTAAACAGAGACCTTTCAGGTCTGCAATCAAGATCTTTCAGCACCTGGAGCCTTACCAAAAGGAGCGCAATGTGTATTTGCGGTTAAAGGAACACGGGCTGGACAAAATCGAAGGGTTCAATGTTCCCCAGCTTTTGAGCTTCGACGACGATCTGCTCGGAATCGAGATGACGGTCGTCGTCAAGCCGTACGTGCTTGATTTCGCCGGGGCCTTTTTGGACAAAGGCCCTGAGTTCCCCGAGGATGTCCTGGCGGATTGGCTGGAGCAGAAGCGCGAGCAGTTCGGTCCTCGCTGGCCGGTTGTCCAGTCCGTCCTCGACGACTTCCGTTCCCAGCACGGTGTGTTTTTCACCGATGTAAATCCCGACAACATAGCCTTCCTCGACCCGGGATGAGAACTGGCTGTCGTGGCCGAGGCCCCATTGAAGCGTTTTGTTTTTTAGAGTTCCGCGCGTAGCTGAGAAAGCTCTCCGCGCCCCCGGGGCGCGGCCCCATTGAACGGGACCGCTTGAAATAGCGGTCCCTGCGCGCGCGCCGTGGCGAAGAGTGGGATCGGCAGATCGAAGAAGATGCTCGAAGCCGGAGACTGCGGAAAGCCTGCGAGCGCTTACGGTCCGAATGAGTACCAGGAACTCATCAAGTGAGGTGAGGAGGCACTGATGGCCGTGCCGCCTCTGGACGCGGCCGGTGTCCGTGATAAAGAAGTCCCGAAAGTTCATGGTGCATCAGATTCTGCGACCGAACTCCAACCATCGCCGTTTGTGCTCCGTTTTCGCGGTTTTGGCAACAACATTCTTTGCTCCCCAGAAATCGGTCAGTGAAGGCGGAGGCGGAGCGCCGGGCAGACCCCTCACCCTAACCCTCTCCCCATCCGATGGGGAGAGGGCGCAGCGGGTGCGTCGCGTCGCGACGTGGTGAAGGTAGCCGTGGACCTCGGTCCACGGTGGGGGGCGCTGGAAAAATCACGCGTCGCGTAGCGACGCTCGATGGCTTCACACTGGCAGAACGGCTCCTGGGTTTCAGGCGTTGCTACGCGACGCGAGGAGTCTTGTGCCATGGATCCGTGGACTGGAAGTCCACGGCTACCTTCGAGCACCGCTACGCGGTGACACGGAACGTCCCACGAATTACACGAATCGCACGAATGGGACCACGGCTACCTTCAAGCACCGCTGCGCGGTGACGGGGTTTTTGCGCTACTTTTTCTCTATGGCCGCCGGAGGGGCGTTGGTGCTCCCTACCACGGCTGCGGGGGGCGCGTTGGTGGCGTTGCCGCTGGGGTTGCGCTCGCGCTCCTGGAGGTTGCGGGCGAGCCGGCTCTTGAGTTCGTTGTAAACCGGGTCGGTGACGTTGTCCAGGTGGGCGTGGGCCTCGGCGAAGCGGCCGGCGGCCATCTTGATGCGGGCCATGTGAACAAGGACGCCTTGGCGCTGGACTTCGTCGTGCGCCACGCGCAAGGCGTTGGTCCAGGCATTGAGCGCCTCGTCGGCCCGCAGCGGTTTGACGGCGTAGTAGGTCTGCGCGACATCCGACGCGACCGGGAAGTTGTCCGGGTCCAGCCTCAAGGCATTGCTATAGAGGTTGATGGACTTTTCAATGACCTGCTGTTCGTCGATGCCGAAATACTCCATCGCGTCCTTGCGGAACACATAGACCGTCGTGGCGAAGTTGTGGTAATAGACCGATTCGCGGGGGTTGAGTTCCAGGGCCTTGCCAAAGTACTCGAAGGCCTTTTTCACGGGGCCTTCGTGGCCATAGATATTGGCCAGGTTGTTATAGACGGCCGGGTTGTTGGGGTCGAGCGCCATGGCCCGTTCCAACTGCGCCTTGGCGGCGTCGTCTTCCCCAAGGTCGCCCAGGAATCCGGCAAAGGCCACGCGGGCGCGCGCGTGCTCCGGGTGGCGCTGGATGAAGTCCTCGTAGCCCTTGCGGACCGGCTCGAAGCGCTCGCGGATGCGCCGGTTCATCTCGGCCTGGGGCAGGCCCCCGCCCTTGGCGGCGAAATCCTGGTTCTCGCGAATCCACTTGTCCGCCTCCGCCTGGGCCTCGTCATCGGCGTCCAGGAGCTTCTTGTACTCGGTTTCCTCCGGCCCTTTGGATTGGGCCGCGCCGGGCGGGAGCGGGTTGGCGGCCTGGGCAGGGTTTGCCGGCGCCAGCGCCGGCGTTGCCCGCCTCGGGTCCTGGCTCAAGTCCCGGGCGCACCCGGGGGCCAAAAGAATTAGGCCCGCCATCGGGAATAGGTACACAATGACTTTGACCATATAGCCGGTGCATTTTGGCAGGTCCGAATGAATTCGGCTACCATCTTTCCTCGCTCCGGGATGAATCGCGCGCCGGGGGGGTGCGCCTTCACGACTCCCCCAGGGCGGCGCTGCACAGCAGAGGCCGTTGGATCACTTTCTTGTCTTTGTCGCAACCTTTGTCGCTTCCTTTGGCGCTTCCTTTGGCGGTGCTGTCGCGGACGTGAGCGCCTGGACCGAACGTCAGGGAATGCGACAACGGTTTCGACAAAGGCTTCGACAAAGGTTGCGACGAAGGTTGCGAGGAAGTTCTCCCTTGACCCAGGTTGCGGACCCCGGGCCTACCCGAAGAGGTCCATCTGCGGCGGCGGGGCAAGCTGCTGGAGTTTCTCGAGGTCCTTCTGGCGGCGGGTGGGCTGGCGGACGTTGCCCTCGGGGGTCAGTTCGGATTCCTCGAGGTTGCGCAGGATTTGCTTGGCGCGGTCGAGGATGGGGCGGGGCACACCGGCCAGGCGGGCGACCTGGATGCCGTAACTCTTGTCGGTGCCGCCCTCGACGATCTTGCGCAGGAAGACGACCTGGTCGCGCCACTCGCGGACGGCGACGTTGTAATTCTTGAGGCGGGGCAGGCGCGCGGCCAGTTCGGTCAGTTCGTGGTAATGGGTGGCGAAGAGGGTCTTGGCGCCGACCTGGTTGTGAAGGTGCTCGACGATGCTCCAGGCCAGGCTCAGGCCGTCGAAGGTGCTGGTGCCGCGGCCGATTTCGTCCAGGATGATGAGGCTGCGCGGGGTGGCGTTGTTGAGGATGTTGGCGGTCTCGCACATCTCGACCATGAAGGTGGATTGGCCGCGCGCCAGGTCGTCGCTGGCGCCGATGCGGGTGAAGATGCGGTCGACCAGGCCCAGGCGCGCCTGGGCGGCGGGGATGAACGAGCCGGTGTGGGCCAGCAACACCAGCAGGGCCACCTGGCGGATGTAGGTGCTCTTGCCGGCCATGTTCGGCCCGGTGATGAGGGCGATCTGGGTGTCGTCTTCCAGGCGCGTGTCGTTGGGCACGAACCGCTCCTCGGTGAGGGTCTGCTCGAGGACCGGGTGGCGGCCGTCGCGGATGACGAGGATGGGCCGTGTGTCAAACTGCGGGCGGCAGTAGTTGAAGAGCCGCGCCGTCTCGGCCAAGGCGCAGAGCACGTCCACTTGGGCCAGGGCCGAGGCCGAGCGCTGCAACGCCGCCAGCCGCTCCAGCACCGCCTCGCGCACCCGCCCAAACAGCTCATACTCCAGCTTCACGCTGCGCTCCTCGGCGCCGAGGATCTTGCCCTCCATCTCCTTGAGCTCGGGCGTGATGAACCGTTCCCCGTTGGCAATCGTCTGCTTGCGGACATAGTGCGGGGGCACCCGAGCCAGGTTCGCCTTGGTGACCTCGATGTAGTAGCCGAAGACGGAGTTGAAGCGGACCTTGAGCGACTGGATGCCGGTGCGGGAAATCTCGTCCTGCTGCAGCCGGGCGATCCAGTCCTTGCCGCCCCTCATGGCCGCCCGCAACTCATCCAGGGCGGCGTCAAAACCGTCGCGGATCAGCCCGCCCTCCTTGAGGGCCAGCGGCGGTTCATCCACGATGGCGCGGGCAATCAACTCGACCAGGTCCGGCAATTCGCCGGCCTGCCCCGCCAACTCGGCCAGCAGGCAGGGAGCGTCCTGGCGCGCCGCCTCGGCCCCCAGCAGCGGCGGACCCTCCCCGAGGCGGGCGGGCGCGCCGGCGCCGGCGGTGGCCAGGTCCGCCAGCGCGGCCTTGAGCCCGGCACCTGCTCCAGCGCCAGCCGCAGGGCCAGGAGGTCCCGCGCGTTGCCCGACCCGGCGCTCAGCCGCCCGGTGGTCCGCTCCAGGTCCCGCACCTGGCCCAACTGCGCGCGCAGGGCCTCCAGCCCGGCAGGGTGGTCCAGGAGCCGCTGCACCGCCTCCTGCCGCCGCTGGATTGGCTCGACTGCCGCCAGCGGCTGCGAGAGCCATTCCCGCAACCGCCTCGCCCCCATCGGCGTCACGGTCCGATTGACCGCCCCATAGAGCGAGGCATTGCGCGGGGCATCGTGGCGCAGCGGCTCCAGAATCTCCAGGTGCCGCAACGTTGTGAAATCCAGCCCCACGTAATCGCTGCGCTGATAAAAGGAAATCCGCAGCAGGTTGGCCGCATCCCGCCTCAGGTGCTGCGTCAGGTAATGGAGCAGCGCGCCCACCGCCCCGATGGCCGCGCTGCGGTCCTTGAGCCCGAACCCGTCGAGCGACGCCACCTGGAAATGGTCGCGCACGGTGAAGAGCGCGGTTTCCGGGGCAAAGACCCAGTCCTCGTAAGTGTTGAGAATCCAGCCGAACGACGCGGCGGCGGCGGCGCTGTGGAGCGGGCGTCTGGCCTGCGCGGGGTGTGCCGTTGCCGCGCCGCCGGGTTGGGCAGCCCCGGCGCCGGGCTGGGGGCTGAAGCCGTCCTGGAGGAGGTGGCGCAGGGCCTGGGCTTGCTCGGGGCAGATGACCTCGGCCGGCCGCAGCCGCTGCAATTCGCCCAGCAGCGCCGCCTCCCCCTCCACCTCGGTCGCGCGGAAATCGCCCGTCGTCAGATCCGCGCAGGCCAGGCCGAAGCGGTTGCCGGCCGGGCAGACGGCCGCCAGGAAATTGTTCCGCTCCGCCGCCAGCATCCGCTCGTCGAAATGCGTGCCGGGACTGAGGATCTGCGTGACCTCGCGCTTGACCAGTTGGCCGGGGCGCGCCTCTTCCATCTGGTCGCAGATGGCCACCTTGCGCCCGGCCCGCAGCAGCCGGCCGATGTAGGCATTGGCGGCGTGAAACGGGATGCCGCACATCGGCACCACGCCGCGCTTGGTCAACGCCACATTGAGCAACTGCGCCCCCGCCTGGGCGTCCTCGAAGAACATCTCATAGAAATCGCCCAGCCGGAACAGCAGCACGGCGTCCTTGGGCAGCTCGCTCTTGATCCGGCGGTACTGCGCCATCATCGGGGTCAGTTGGGCATCGCTGGCCATCGAGCGACACTAGCCCGGAAAGAAACAGAAGGAAACAAAGGAAACGAAGGAAACGAAGAGGGGAACTGATGTTTTCCGTGTATTCCTGTATTCCGTGGTTTCCTGCCGCCTTGCCTATTGCGGCCCCAGCCAGACGGTGCCGCTCTGGATGGGCTGACTGTGGACTGCCCGTCCTCCGCAGTAGCTCTGCTACGGAGGGTGGATGGACTCTGGACTGTGGACTGATTACGGCCCCAGCCAGACGCTGCCGCTCTGGGTGGGACCCAGGAAGAGGCCGAACCCGGCGTTGCGGCCCTGGAGCAGCACGCCGCTGACCGAAACAGGGTCTCGAGCCCCGGCACAGGCACGGTGCCTTGGAACAGACCCGTGGCGGTCGTCAGAGTCAGGCTCAGTTTGTTGGTCCCGCTCAGCTTGTTGTTTGCCCCGAGCGTCACCGGATTGGTCAGGCCCGAGGACAAATTGCCCCCGGCCAGTTCGAGCACTCCCTGGCTCCAGCTCAGGACCGGCTTGCCATTGGTGTAGGCATAGAGCGACTCGAGGATTTCCACGCCATTGGCGAACACAAAGCCATTAGGATAGAGCTTGCCGGCCGCACCGGGCTGCTTGACCCAGCGCAACTGGCCCACCACGTCCTGCTCGAGGTTGTTGGTCACGAAGCTCAGCCAGCCCGTGACCAGCCCCTTGCCCGAGTAAGGCGCAAGATAAAGCGGCCATTGGTCCGGGGACTGGCCCTGATTCACGACCACGCTGTTCTGGGTCAGCTTGGTCCCATCGCCCAAGGTGAGGCTCAGGCTGACATTGCCGACAGGGGTCACGCTCAGCGTCCCAAAGCCGTAGCCGCCCGGCCCGGCTGAAGGCTCGGCCGCCCCCGGCATCACCAGGGTGTATTTCCTGCCCGCTTCCGGGGCGGGGTTGGCCTGAGAGTACGGCGCGCGGCAGGCCGCCAGGTCCGCACTCCAGGCGGGGCCGGCGACGGTGCCCGTGAGGCCTTGACCGCCGCCCTGAAGGTCCAATTGGAGTTGGACCTTGAGCGAGGCATGGGCCGGCCCGGCGATGGTGTTGGAATAGGCGCCGGAGGCCGAGAGCGAGCCGGAGAGCCGGTAAGTGGCCCCGGCCAGCAGGAGTTGGGCCGTGAGGCCGCCCTGGGTGGTGAGCGTGGCGGAGAACGAGCCGGCGTTGGCCGAGGCAAAGCCGTTGGTGTCGGCAAACAGCCCGGCGTAGGTCCCCTTGAGGGGGATGAAGGGATTGGGGATGAAGTTGGCCTGCAGTTGGAGGCCGGTCGTCATGGTGAACGAGAGCTTGAGGGTGGTGGCCAGGACGCGGCCGGTGTTATCGGTCCAGTTGACGAAGATGCAGCCGCTGGCCGGTGCGGCAGTGATAGTATAGGCCTGGCCCAGCACGAGGTCGGCCCCGTTGTATTTAGGGGTGAGAGTGCCGCTGCCCTGGACCGTCACGACAAGGGGCTCGACGACGGCATAGGTGAATGTGCGAGCGACCGTGCCGGAAAGGTTGCTGCTGGTATCGATGGCGAAGACGCGGACAGTATTCAGGCCGGGCGCCAGATTGGGGATGGTAGCGGACCAACGATTGGTGCCCGTGGCGGTCTGGTAGTCATTGGTGCCGGCCGCGTTCTCCAGCCGGTATTCGACCGCCGCGACGGCGATATTGTCGCTGGCGGTACCCTGAACGACGACCGTCGAGTTGGTCAGTTTGGCGTTGGGAGCGGGGTAGGAGATGGAGACGGTGGGCGGCTGTGTGTCCGCCGAGAAAGAGAGGGCCAGTTCCACGATGCCGTAGTAGCCGGTGTAGCCATCCACCGCGATCTGGTATTGGGTGCCGGCACTGACCTTGCACTGGAGTTGAGCCAGGGTGCCGCTCGGGATGTCGGCGGCATTGGAGGCGACCCGCGTGAGGTTGGTGACGGAATCGCCGGTATAGACGGCCAGGAGGTCGGGGAAGGAAGTGCCGGTGGTGTTGAGGCGGAGGATGCCGTTGGCCGTGGCTGTCCAGCTCCACCAGAGCGACTGGCCGCCGGGATTGCCGGCGTGGTTGGGCTCGCCAGGCTCTTTGGTGGCGAAGGTGTTGTTGGCCTGGACGTTGGTCGAGGTGCCGGCCAACGCGATGCGGTTGGTGAAGTAGTCATTGGGGGGGATGTCGGCCGTGGTCTCCACCAAAACGCTCACGTCATCAATGTTGAAGACGGTTCCCCCGCTCGAAAACGTAGCGGCAAACCCGATCTCGATAGTCTGGCCGGCCCAGGGGGTGAGATCGAAGGTCTTGAGAAGGTAATAAGCGGGGCCCTGGCCCCCCGAGGAGTTGGCGCCGGTCTCTGAATCAACCTGCGCGGCCACCGCTTGAGTGTCGGGGTACACGACGGCTGCCATGAACGAATCCCCTGAGTTGAGGGTGGGGGAATAAACGTTGTAGTAATAACTGAGCTCCGCGGCCACTGTGTTGGTGGGGACCGTGATGGTCTGATAGGCGGCCTGGGCGCTCCCGCCCCCCGCCCCGCTGAAGGCCAGGTAACCCATGCCGCTGTGTGCCGCGGTGGTGCTGTCGCGAATGCCCGCGCCCAGGCCGGAGATCACCCACTCGCCTCCGTTCTGCGATTCGAATCCGCCGTTGACAATGAGTTGGGTCTGCCCCAGGGCAGCACTCGCCAGGCAACTCGCCAGGCCCGCCAAAAAAGCTGTGTTGTTCATTCTGCAATAAAAAGCCCGGGGAAGAGGCAGGCGCTCTTCCCCCGCACAACCATTGAAACAAAAACCGCGCCGGGATGCAAGCCATTGAACCGAGGTCCAATCACTGGCAACTCACGCGATAGAATCGCGAGGGCTGGAGCGGGGCGTTGGTATCCTGGAGCAGGAGCAGGCCGCCGGTGCCGGGCACTGCGGGGAGCAGGGGGGTCCATTGCGCATCCAGGAGAGAGTCCTTGTATTCGAGGGTGTAGGTCAGGCCGGTGACGCTGTTGAAGAGGATGGGCACACTGGCCGAGCCCAAGGCCAATGGAGCCAGGGAGAGGGTGGGCGGGCCCAGCGCGGAAACCACCAGGAGGTTGGTCTGGCTCACGAGGTTGGTGTCCGAGGGGCCCGAGGAGAGGACAACGGTGTTTGTGAGCGAGCCGGCGGCGGTGGGCAAGACGCTGATAGTGAGGCTGGCATTGGAGCCGCTGGGCAACAGGCCGAGGCCGCAAACGACGGCGCCGCCCTGGACGGTGCAGCCCGGGGAGGCGCTCACGAAAGTCACGCCGTCGGGAAGGGTATCGGTGAGGCTGGCATCGAGCGCGGGAACGGAACCGGCGTTGGTGATCGAAAGCAGGTACTGGAGCGGCTGCCCGACGGTGGCGGGATTGGGGAACGAGGTTTGCGCCAGGGCCAGGTTCGCGGGGGAGGCGGGCCCGGAGCAGGCATAGCCGTCCTGGACGGTCACGGTATCAATGCACCAGGTGGACTGCCCAAGATAGTTGCCGGTGTCCATCCCCAGGCGCCATTTCAACTGGATGCTCTGGCCGGCCGCCGCGGCGGGCAGATTCACCGTGGTAGTGATGAATGTGCCGGAAACCCCGCTCCAGACTCGACGCCCGCCCAGCGGATTGTCATCCGTGGAGTCAATCGTGCGTGTGTAGCCGCCGGCGACGAAGCTGCCCTCCGCGTCGAGGATGTCGGCGAAGGGGCCGCCGCCAAGGCTGATCTCCAGCACACCGCCGTCATAGGCCAGGATTGTGTCGGTGGCGCTCTCCATATTGTAGAAGTTGCGAAAGCTCAACTGGGCTGAGGCGGTGGCAATGGGAATGACCGGCGAGAGCAATTCGCTGATTCCGGGCAAGACGGCGGAGTGGACCGAGGCGGCATTCGGGGCGGTGTCGCGGAGGGCGTTGGAAGTGACCCAGTTGGAGGCGGCGCCGGACACGGCGGTGGTCCAGCCTTGCGGCAGGGCTGGAGCCGCAACGCCATCAAAGTTCTCGTGCAGGGCGTTAAGCGGGGCGCCAAGCCGGAAGCTCAACACGACGGCGCCCAAGTCGGCCGGGCCGTCCTGGAGTTGAATGACGGGACTGATGGAGCCGCCGCAGGGGCCGTTGGCGGTGAACGTGAAGGCCCGCGTGGCGGTCGTCCCGCCGCCCGCCAGGGCGCCATAGACCTGGGGGTCGCTGGGGGCCAATACGTTGGTGTCGGCCATGAGGGTAGCCACCAGGTTGGTGGTGGCGGCCGCCCCGATACTCTGCAAGGAGACGTTCACCAGCACCGTCTCGCCCGGGTCGATGGCGCCATTGGCCGGGACAAAGCTCTCGGAAACAAGCGAGGAGCCGGCCAGGGCGATGAGCGGCCCTTGCGGCAGCGGCGCCAGGTGGTTGATCAGGTTCTTGCCGGACGGTGAGCCCCAACCGGTAACCAAGTCATAGCCCGGCACTGCATAATAGAGATCGGGGCTGTCCAGGTTCGTATTATTGCCCGTCTTGATGTCGTGGAAACACGAGGTGTATGAACTGGCTTTGCCCAGGGCATAGATGGCCGGGTTGATGAATCCCACGGAGGGCTGTTGCGTGGCGGCGGCCTGCTGGTTCACCAAGGCAATGAACCCCGCCCATAACGGCGTGGCGATGCTGGTGCCGCCGACAGCGACCTGTTTGCCATTGTCCGAAATCACTGTGACGTTGTCAGCCACCATGGCCACGTCAGGCAGGTTGCGTTTCGAGGTCGAGCCGCGGTTGAGGGTCATGTCGAGGCCCTTCTGCCAGCTTTGGATGGGCCAGAGCGTGCTGACCCCGCCGGCACTGGCAGCCGTGCCGAGTCCGCTCGTGAACCAATTCCAGGCCGTCTCGGAGAGCCAACTCCCCATCGGCCCGGTGGTCGACAGGGTCGTCCCCCCCACGACCGTAATGTACGGGTTGTCCGACGGGGACGAGACGGGGCCGACATAAGCCCCGCCATCGCCCGAGGCATTGAAGTAAGATTGGCCTTGCGCCGCGAACTGCTGGAATATCTGCGACGTCGTCGCGTCGACCGCAAACATCCAGGACCCGCTGAGTTGCTTGGCCAGGTTGTCCCCGGCCATTCGGCCCAAGATGTTGTCGACCGCGGTGCCTTGGGTCGCGTTGCCTTCATAGACGATGATCCCGGAGAGGCCCGGGGCCATCGACATGGCCATCTCGATGTCCAGCGCCACTTCACCGTTGCCGTCGCCGGGGGCGCCCGAGAAATCATCCAGCAGCACATTGACCAGCGGAGGCGCCTTGCCCAGGCCCGCCCGGGTGGCGTAAGTGCTGATGTCCGAGCTGTAATAGCCGTCCATCTCGAGCAACGCGACGAATTGGCCGGTCCCGGTGAGCGCGACGTTGGGCGCGTAAGCCGCCCGGAAGTCCTTGCCCCAGTAAGAGCCGCTGGGCCCTGAACCGCTGCACGGCACGGCCCCTCCCGGCCCCTCCGGCCGCGGCGTCCTCAGCCCTGCCGGGCGCGGCACCATGAAGTTGTCCAGCCCGCTGATGTGCAGCACGGGCGTCGCCAACTCCAGCGTCGGTTCGCTGTCCGGCGCGTAGAACAGGCGCCCCTCCGATGGGTGCTGGTAAAGCCGCAGCCCCACTTGGAAGGCCCGCTCGATGTCCGCCACCGCCCCCTCCGCATTGATAATCATCCGGCTGGGCAGCGTGGCGGTAATCCTCAGACCGTGCGCCTCCAGAAACGCCATGACCGCCCGGCAGTCCGCCTCGGCGGGCCCGAACCGCTCCGTGAATTGCCCGACGCTCAGCCATTGCCGGTAGCTCGAGCTGGCCGGGTCATAAAGCCGCTCCAGCAGGTCCGCCAACTCCGCCTGGTTGCGCAGCGGCAGCCCGATCCCCAGCCTCAGACGCGACTGTCCTGGCAACCGGCCCACCGCCTGGACCCCGACCGCCGCCGCCGGACGATGCCCCGCCAGGGATTGGCTCTGCGCCGCCCGGGCCTGGCCGGGCGTCAGGCCGAGCCGGAGTAACGCCGCACACACAAGGAGCAGACCCGCGCTTCTGGAGCCAAACATGGCTCAACCTAGTGACTTGACTTCGCTGGAGCAAGGAAAAACCGCTCAAGGCGAGGCCTCAGTCAACACGGGAGCGACACGGCGGGCAGACCGCTCTCCATGAACCCGTGAGGAGGCCCGCGAGGTTTTGGACTGCGGCAGTCCTCTGCCGCTTTTGAGTCCCTGGTTCTGGGAACGCGAAAGCGGCAGAGGACTGCCGCAGTCCAAAACGCTTCGCAGCCTCGGGGCCCCTGACCGGTTCATGGTCCCAATGCATTGGCAGAAGCCAAAGGGGGCTCTCCATGAACCGTCAACAAGGCCGAAGGTTTTGGGCTGCGGCAGTCCTCTGCCGCTTTTTGGACCCGGGAGTCGGAAAAGCGCCAGAGGACTGGCGCAGTCCAAAACGCTTCGCGGCAGGCGACACCCTTCCGGTCCATGATGAGTCGAGGCCTGGTCATGTGCGGCGTTTGACCCTGTCATCCTCCTGTGTTAGCATTGGCGCACATTCACCTCGGAATGATGAAAATCGACAGGAATTGCCGGCGATTGTACTTCACGTCAACCAAGGCATTGTGTCTTGCGGCGCACGCACTCAAGGTGTCAGCAAGATGGACTGCGCTGGTGGTGTTAGTTCTGGGACCGGGGCCAGCCGGCGGGCAAGCGCCTACGGAGGTTGCCTATCAGAAACCGCCCAAGGAAATCCTCGAGCTGGCAGATGTGGAGCTGCCGCCGCAAACCAGGGTCGATCCGGCCAACCAGTTCCTGGTGATGCTCAAGCAACCGACCTTCAAGTCGCTCGGGGAACTTGCCCAGACCGAACTGCGGCTGGCCGGTCTGCGCATCAACCCGAAAAACCATGATTCCGCCCGGCCGTTTTACAGCCTCGGCCTGGCCATCCAGGACCTTGCCACCGGGCGCCCGGTGGCGGTAACCGGCCTGCCCGACCCGATCCACATCGAGTACGTCGAGTTTTCACCCAAAGGCAAGTGCCTGGCGTTGGTCGAGGCACAGTCCGAAGGCCTGGCACTGTGGGTGGTCGAGCTGAGCACGGGCAGGGCCACCCGGGTAACGCCGGGCACCCTGTCGGCGTCGATGGGGTTCCCTTATATTTGGGCCCCCGACAAGACGAGCCTTTACTGCCGGGTGCGGGTGAACCTGGGTGCCGTGCCCGAATCAACTGAACTGCCTTCGGGTCCAATCGTCCAGGAATCCACCGGCCGAAAGGCGCCTGGCCGCACTTATCAGGACCTGTTGAAGAATAGCTCCGATGAAGCCCGGTTCGATCACGTTGCCCGCGCTGAGGTGCGTCGCTTCAGGCTCGATGGCAGCTCTGAAGTCGTGCTGCGGCCGGGCATCCTCAAGGGAATACGACTCTCACCTGACGGCAATTGGCTGTTGGTCGAAGAAATTGACCGGCCGTACTCCTACCTGTTCCCCTACAGCCGCTTTCCTTATCGGGCCTATGTCACGGACCGCAACGGCAAAATGGCGGTCGAGTTGGTGAAGAAGCCATTGCTTGACTCGATCCCAATCAACAACGATGCGGTGGAACCTGGACGCCGTGATTTCGGTTGGCGGGAAGATGTCCCCGCCACCATCGTCTTTGCCGAGGCGCAGGACGGTGGTGACCCTGCCAAAGACGCGGCCGTCCGCGATCACGTTTATCAGTTGGAGGCGCCGTTTGCCGCGCCTCCGCGTCTGCTTTGTGCGACCACGAACCGGTTCGCCGGGGTTGTTTGGGGCGATGCGGGACTCGCCATGGTGTCTGATTTCTGGTGGAAGAACCGCAACATCAAGATGTACCAAGTGGATCCGAACGCCCAAACCCATGCTCCGAAGGCCGTGTTCGATTACTCCTCCGAGGATCTCTACCACCTTCCGGGCGGCTTTGTAACCGCCCCGAATGCTTGGGGACGCGAGACGCTCCTGTTCAGCAAAGACCACCGGGGCCTCCTCCTGGCGGGCGAAGGCTACTCGCCGGAAGGTAACCGGCCCTTTCTTGATGAATTCGACCTTGCCACTGGGAAGACCACACGTCTGTGGCGAGCGGATGGTGTTTCGACCTACGAGAGCATCTTGCGCGTCCTGGACGCGGAGAAGAAGAGACTTTTGACGATTGTGCAGGGCCCGAGTCAATATCCCAACATCCACATCCGAGACCTCACCACCCAGGCTGCGCCGCGCCCGATAACCGCCTTCCCCAACCCGTTCCGATCCTTCGAGGGCGTGACCAAGAGGAAGATCCACTACCGCCGGGAGGACGGCGTGGATCTTTCCGCCGACCTCTACCTGCCCAAGGGCTATGAACCAGGCCGTGACGGACGGTTGCCCCTGTTAATGGAGGCCTACCCGACCGAATTCAAAGACGCCAAGGCGGCTGGAATGGTGAACAGCTCGCCGCACCGATTCGTGTATCTCTACTGGGGCTCGCCCGTGTTCTGGGCGGTGCGCGGTTACGCAGTGCTGGAGGGCGCCCAGTTCCCTATCGTCGGCCAGGGCAAGGAGGAGCCAAACGACACCTATATTGAACAGTTGGTCGCCGACGCTCGCGCCGCGATCAAAGCCGTTGACGAGATGGGGGTTGTCGATCCTAAACGGGCCGCGGTGATGGGCCACTCCTACGGGGCTTTCATGGTTGCCAACCTGCTGGCGCATTCCGATCTGTTCGCGGCCGGCATCGCCCGCAGCGGGGCCTACAATCGGAGCCTGACGCCCTTCGGTTTCCAGAGCGAGGAACGGACGTATTGGGAAGCCCAGCCGGTTTACCTGAGGATGTCCCCCTTTAACTATGCCGACAAGATCAAGGCCTGGTTGCTGCTGATCCACGGGGAAGCCGACAACAACCCGGGGACCTTTACGCTGCAAAGTGAGCGTCTGTTCCAGGCCGTGAAGGGCTTGGGCGGAAACACAAGGCTGGTGCTGCTGCCCTTCGAAAGCCATGGTTATCAGGCCAGGGAGAACATCCTGCACCTGCTCTGGGAGGAAGACGCCTGGCTGGAAACGCACGTGAAGAACGCCGGGCATTAAGCCAGAGTTCACCCGAAAAGAGTTGTGATCCCAAAAACTACCGGGCGGCAGGGGACGGCTGGAGTGCCTGGCTGGCTATCCTGCGCGTTGAGACCCACAAGCAGATCCGGAATATTTGCCTCTTGCAATCGGCTTGCGTTGTGCGCTAAATGCCGCCATGAAAACTCACTCCTTCTCTCCGTTTTCATGGCCCTCCAATCCACCCTCTGTCACGGGATTTCGCCCGCTGGATCGGCGAACCTTCCTCCGCCAGTCATTGGCCCTGGCCGGGGGCTGCGCCTGTTGTCTCCAGGCCGGCGGTCTCTGTGCGCTGGCAGGCCCATCGGGCGCCACAACCCTGATCAGCCCCGGGTGCCGGCGCTCCAAAGTCAAAGTGGCCAAGCTCTATCTCGGCGTGCCCAAGGCCCATTGGCCCACACCGATCATGGATTTCGACGCGGAAGTAAAACGCTACGAAGCGGCGTTCGCCGGGATGAGCAAGGAGTTTGGCGACATCGAATTCGTCGTCAACCAGGCTGCAGAAAGCCTGCAGGACATCAAGGCAGTCCGAAGCAAACTCCAGGAGGCGGACGGCATTCTGCTCATTCACATCTCCATGGGCATTGGAGAAATGCTGCGCGAGATTCTGGCGGTCAAGAAGCCGACGGTCCTCTTTGCCGCCCCATATTCCGGCCATGAGTGGAGCGGGCTTGGCGCGCTCCGCAGCCAACCCGGCGGCGAGAACCTCGAGTGCATGCTCACCAGCGACCTCAACCAGTTGGCTGCCGCAGTGCGCCCCTTCCGGGCCATCCACCACCTCCGCCAGGCCAGGCTGCTCAATCTCACCACCCGCGCCGTCTCCGCACAGTTCACCCAGGCCGTCGCCGAGCGATTCGGGACCGAGATCAAAACCATCGAGCTGCGCCGCGTGCTCGCCGCCTACGATTCGATCGACGCCAAGGCCGCCGAAGAGGAAACGCGGCGCTGGGTGCGGCAGGCAACCAAGGTCGTGGAACCGCCGCGCTCCGAGGTCCTTAACTCCTGCCGGCTGGCACTGGCCTTCGAGAAAGTCATGACCGAGGAGAACGCCACCGCCCTGACCGTGGACTGCTACGGCACTATGTACCGCCAACTCCCGGCCTTCCCGTGCCTGGGCTTCGTGCGGCTCAACGACATGGGCCTGGCGGGGATCTGCGAATCGGACCTGGCCGCCGGCATGACCTTCCTCATCTACCAGTGCCTGACCGGGCGGCCCGGCTTCATCAGCGACCCGACGGTGGACGAATCCAAGCAGGCCATCATCCTGGCACACTGCCTGGGCTCGACCCGCATGGACGGACCCGAGGGCCCCCGGCAACCCTTCAAACTGCGCACGATCATGGAGCGGCAGGAAGGGTGCGTGCCCCAGGTGCAAATGCGCGTCGGCCAGAGGGTCACCCAGGCCATCCTCGTCGGCGCCAACAAGCTCCTCTACTTCACCGGCCAGGTCATCGAATCGCCCGACACGGAACGCGGTTGCCGCACCAAGATGACCGTGAAGCTGGATGGGAGCATCGAGAAGCTCTGGCAGAACTGGTCCCACGGTCTGCACCGGGTCACCTGCTACGGCGACGTAGTGCCCGACCTCAAGCGCCTCTGCCGCTTCAAAGGCATCGAACTCATCAACGAGGCCTGAGCTGATCACTGCACTCAGTCGCGCACTGTCTAAAGCTCGCGTCCTCAAAATGGGCGTGCAATTTCGCCCCCAGTGCGTCATCATTGCCTGATTTTTCGTCATGGGCGGCACGAGTGCGCAGTTTTCAACCGGCAAGGTGTCCCTATCGGGGCACACCCCTCGTCCGTGCCCACCCCAGACTCCCCGACCATGAGGACGAAGTCTTCCGAGGCAGTGGCACGAGGATCCACCGCGAAAGCGGCGAAGCGGCCCGCCGCCGGGTCGCTGCTGGTGGATGTGCGGGAGATGATCCGGCAGGCGCGCGCCGGGGTAGCTCGTGCTGTGGAGTCCGGCTTGGTGGCGCTTTACTGGCACATCGGCCGGCGCATTCGGCAGGACATTCTGCAAGAGAAGCGCGCGGGTTATGGAGAGCGGATCGTCGCCGCGCTGGGCCGGCGATTGGAGCAGGAGTTCGGACGAGGGTTCGCGGAAAAGAATCTGCGGCGCATGATCCAATTCGCAGAGGCGTTCCCGGATGCGAAGATTGTCGTGACGCTGTCACGACAATTGGGCTGGAGTCACTTCGTTGCCATCATTCCCATCGCCGATTCTCTTAAGCGCGATTTCTATGCCGAGATGTGCCGCATTGAGCGATGGAATAAAATGCGCATCGCGCGCGGCACCTTGGCCGACTCCAAGACCACGATCCAGGAACTCTGGGCCTGGGAGTTCAACGGGCCGTTCCTCGACGACTTCACTGGGCGTCGCCGGCCGTCTGATGGCGGCTGCGCCGGCGCCATCTCCGAGGAAGCTCCTTGAAGGAGGGTCAACTTCGAGGGATGAACCTCTTGAAGAAACGCGCGGGCACGGGCTCTTGCCGGCGTTCGTTCTTCGGTCCAGAGGACCACCGCTCAACGGATGGCCTTGATGAGCCCTTTGGGGTGGGCGATGGGTACGGCCGGGAGGTCAGCGTCGTTCAGGCGGACAAGGAGCATGTCCTCCGGGATGTCGAGGAGGTGGCGGTCGGAACTGACCAGAACGGGGATGGCAGCCAGGCTCGTCTCCGCCACGATCAAGCCATCATTGAACTCGTCGGGGGGCAAAAGCTCTGAGCAGATGAGGTTCCTCGAAAAAGCCTCCGCAATTCCCACGTCCAACGAAGAGAGGCCGACGGGGAAGATTTGCCAATCCAGCAATTGGGCAAGAGCCGAGCGCGCAAGTGCCGCGTCCGGGTCGGACTTGGTCTTCGATGCGTAAAGGAGTTCATGGGCCACAGTCGGCGGCAGCCAAAGGCTGTAGCCGTGTTGTTGAAATTCCTCCCGGAAGGTGTGGGCGTAATCCTCCTCGGCGGCGAGGTCAATCAGGACGTTACTGTCCAGCGCGAGTCGTTTCCTTGTTCCCGGCGCCGCCATAGATCAGTTGCATAGCCCGGCGGTGAAGCTCAGCCCGTTCTGCGGACGTGAGCCTGTTCGCTTTGGCCCGAATCCGGCGCGCAGCCTCGCTGCCCCGCGTCTTCTCGGGATATTCATAGTTCCGTCGGTGCGGCACCGTCATAGCTGAAACCAGTGTCGCAAAGGCCAGCCGAGGGTCAAGCCTGAAGCGCAGGGAGCGGCGGGGCTCGAACCCGCCACAATGCCAATGAAATCAAGGGTGAAACGGGGCTGCCATCACAAATAGCCTCACAATGTCCAGGGCTTCCTGCCGATTTGCGGCGGGTCATTAACTCCTGGTCGGCTTTGAGCCAACCGCTCAAGAATGCCATCAGTGCCATTGTCAATACGGTCACTCAGAGGGAGGGTCTGTGAAAGGAGGCTGCCGCCTTCGGGACGCGGACGGTCCAGGCGCGGCCTGCCTGAGCAGGCCCATCTCACGGCCAGGCGACATTTGCGGCCAGTCCTTGGAAGTGGCGGGCGTTCCGCGTGATGAGTTCGTCGGACTTCGCCTTTTGCGAGACCAACGCGTGCCAATAATCATACACGTGCTTGATCGCCGCCGATGTGTCCCAATACGTCCTCACGAGCGGCTTTCCCGCTCCTCGGCCACCGCCTTGCCGATGGCCTCGGGATCGAGCGTGTATCCGGTTGGAACCTGGAAGAACAGCCCGCCCCGCCGTTTGACCAGCTTGGCGACAACCCGCCTTGGCCCGGGCTTCGCAACTACCGGAACAAGTCTTATCGTCCCGTCCGAATTCGGTTCGTACGCGAAAACCTGCCCTGCCTTCGCCTCCGGGAGCCGAATCCGCTGCCGGTCGTCCACGGTCAATGTCTTCATGCGGGGAAATTCCCACCAAAGACGGCCCGATTCAAGTCTCTTCTTCGCGAGCCCTTTCCTTGTTCCCGGTGCCGCCATAGATCAGTTGCATGGCCCGGCGGTGAAGCTCGGCCCGTTCTGCGGACGTGAGCCTGTTCGCTTTGGCCCGAATCCGGCGCGCAGCCTCGCTGCCCCGCGTCTTCTCGGGATATTCGTAGTTCCTTCGGTGCGGCACCGTCATAGCTCAAGCCAGAGTCGCACAGGCCAGCCGACGGTCAAGCCTGAAGCGGAGGGAGCGGCGGGGCTCGAACCTACTTCGGCACCGACCACTCGACCCGCTAACCCCCGGCAAATGCTCATAAATCGGACCTTAGAGCTGATCCCCTTTTTTGGCGAGAAAAGATTCTGAGCGTTTGCAAGGGGTTACAGCTGGCAGAATTTGGCAGACGTGCTCCCATTTCACCAGCGCTTTTTTCTTGACTTTCTGCACTGCTTCTGATTCATGCTGTTTAACGGGATAAACTCAGTTATGAACAAAACCTCGGATAAAATGAGCCCAGACAAGTGGCCCCAGTGGGCGCTGGCGGTCCTTTGCATAGCGATGATAGTCATCATCACGATCGTGATGGCCAAGAACGCTACCCTGACGCCTCTTGAGAATGCGCTCCTCACATTCATCTTAACAGCCGCTTCATGTTTCATTTCCTATCTGGCCACTAAAATTTACGCAGAGGCGGGCTTCAACCAGGTGCTCAGGGATCACGGCGTCCAAATTGCTCGCAATGTCATGGAGTTGAAGAGTCAGATTAGCAGTCTTTCTGATTGGGTCAGCACCAAACGAGCAGTGCTCATCGAAGAGGAGGGCGGCAATCAGGACATAGAAGCAGCCCTCGAACATATCCAGTTGACCCTGCGCGGATTCCAGGGGCTTGCAGATAACGCCGTTGGCGGGATTGCTGGTGTCATAGGGGACGCCTACAATCAATACGAAGATTTCCTCGACAAGATCACCCGAATCCGGAAAGAAGCTGAAGTCGAAACATTCGAGATCACAGAGCGGTTGCAGAACGCGGGGACGCCAACGGATGCGAGGGACCTTGAGGAGCAACTGGTTAAAATTAGTGATGAAGCAAAACGAAAAGTCTCAGCATTGGCCGAGCGCTCTTCGATGCCAATCCCCATTACCTCATTACCACACGCGTTCACAGCGAAATGCCCCTCGTGCTCTGCGGTGAATACTTTCGATATGATTCCTCAGCGAGGAGAAACGAAGATTGTTGTCTGCCCTGCCTGTCGAAACCGCTTTAATGCCCATCTTTCATCCACCCAGGACGTTGTCACTCGCCCACTTCGAACCCAGTCCGGGATTCCCATAAGGGTGGAAAACTGGCAGCAACCCGACAACCTTGAAACGGAGGCAAGGGCCATCCTGGTGCAAACTCAAGCCCTCGTTAACCCTGGAGTGTTAACCTCGATCATTGGCCTTGTTTTGCGGGTTGACCAGACTCTACGAGCTTCAGGGACACCCGCGTCCCCTTACGAGTTGCAGAGGCAGATACTGAGTAATCCTGATAAGGGCTGCACCAGTGGCGAGGTCCGAACCTTCCTGAAACTCGCTTTTTGGGGTAGAGGTTTCGAACTTCCCGACTCGCAGCCGAAAAGCTTCAAGAGCAATTACACCAATATCCTGACTGAGGATCGACTATTGCAAGCCTACACGCGTGGGGCGATTGGCCGACTCAAAAGCGTCCGACCCGTGACGAAGGCGCAATCCATCGTCTTGTCTAAGGTGCTGTTTAGCAGCAACTTAGAGAAGCGAGAACCACTGGTCGCCTCCATCATCGCTGAAACGTAGCAAATAGTGGTTTCGTTAAAATTTTATGTTGACAAGTTGTAATTCACGCAATATGCTTGCGTTGCCTAATAAAGGCACAATTTAACAAAAAGCCTTCGCTTTCCTGTTGGGATGCGGGGGCTTTTTATTCTTCTGCCCCATTATTGGCCTCGCGTTCAGCTCTTAACCCCGGGTGCCCTGATTCGCCGTAAGCATCCGAAGCGATTCTGAGCACCTTCCCGACCGATGATACCGGCATCTTCAGCTCCCGCGCTATGGCCCGCACCCCCAAGCCCTTCTTCTTGAGTGCCAGCACGTTGCCGCGCTTCTCGGCCAGCTATGACAAGAGGCGCGGCAGGTTGCTGGTCCGGGCGGCGAAGTTCCACCCGTTCGGCGACGCCTGCTTCAGGATGACCCGCGAGCGCTGCGAGGAGTTTTTCGACGATGACGAGAATTTCGGCCCCGCCTGCGCCGCGCAGCAGGGGCTTGCCGCCCACTGACGCGGGTGCGGCAGCTCAGCCGCCAGCTTCGGGGAGCCATTGCTCCTGGCCCCGGCAAAAGACGAGCGTCCCCGGCTGGCCGTTTAGGAAAAGGAAACACGCGCTGATCCGCTCGGCCTCGACCACCACGTTGACTTCGCGCATGGCCTCAGCAAAATATCGGACCGCCTCGATCAAACTGGCCCGGCCAGCGAGGAGGTCATGGGCGAGACGATATTCTCGGGCCGCAAGTTCCAGGGAGGCCGGAATGGGGGCGAGAACTGCCTTGGCCTGAAGATATGCCGTGCATTCTCCGCCGCGCAGCTCGATCTTCCGGCCTTCTCCCTGGTGCAGCTTTACGGCGATCTCCTTGGCCTGTTTTTCTGCCTCGGCGAGGTCCGAATAGGACTTCGCCGTTCTCACCCCGTCCGCGTAGTAGCGGATCTGGTAATAAACATATCCCGACTTCTTGCGGATACGGTTCACCAGAACGGTCACGCCCCCGTGCGGAACGCGCATCGGGAACTGGTTGCCACGTTTCTTCGTCTTTATGGCAAGGAAGAACTGAGGAATTTTCGTGGCCCGAAGGTTCTCTGCCTGGCTGGCAGAAAATTGCCAGAATTGGCCTCCAACTCGGAAACGTAAACGGCAAAACCCCTAA
The DNA here is from genome assembly GCA_963749495.1 of uncultured bacterium. GTDB lineage: Bacteria > Verrucomicrobiota > Verrucomicrobiia > Limisphaerales > UBA8199 > CAVQND01. The sequence goes on along the minus strand of CAVVMW010000001.1, from coordinate 131,154 downwards.
TTTCCTAGGGAAATCGGGGAAAATGAATGGCGGGAGCGGCGGGGCTCGAACCCGCCACAATTCCAATGAAATCAAGGGTGAAACGGGGCTTGAAGATGACACTGAGGAGTGGGAAGATTGTGCCATGAGTGCAACGATGGTTCGGGAAAAGAGGCAGACGACGCTTCCCGCGGATGTGTGCGAGGCGGCTGGGCTGGAACCGGGCGACCAAGTGGACTGGGCTTTCCAGGATGGCGTGATACGCGGGAAGAAACTCGCGCGAGAATCCGTCGAGGTTCTGGATATCGAAGACGTTGACCCAGACACCCTGGCGCCTAAGGAGGGCACAATCACGAGTGAGAGCATTACCAAGGCCATCAGGGCGGACAGGGAATCTCAACGATGACCGTGTATTGGGACTCCTCCGCGGTAGTCTGTGAACTCTGGACTACTGACCAAAACGATTTTGAGGGGCTTGGGAAAATCCCGCTCAAGTACCTTGCCGACATCCCGGCCACCTGATTTGCGTCATCCACAGACGTTCTTCCGTGATCGAGTCTCCATTTTCCACAGGCGGCGCCCGCTGCCCGTCGCCAAATGTACTGCCAAATGTCAAATGTTGAGATGCGCCCCCGGCTCGCGCCGGCCGGCTATTCTGGCGGACGGGCGGGGCGCCTTCTGGCAGCGAGGAGCTTGCCCCCGAGGACGAGCGCCGCGAGGGTGACGCAACTCCAGCCGAACCAGTCGCCGTGCAGGTCGTAGAATGTGGGCAAAGGTCGTGCCCCCGGGTCGGGCAGCGGGAGTTCCAAGGTCAGGAGGCCCTTGCCATAAACGCTCCCGCTCGAGTCGCGGAAGACCTGGCGGATGCGTCCCAGGGCATCGATCCAGCAGGTGATGCCGTTATTGGTGCACCGGACCAGCGGCCGGCCGGTTTCCACGGCGCGAAGCACGGCGCTCGCCGCGTGTTGCCATTGCTCGGCGCTTTGTCCGAACCACCCGTCGTTGGTGAGGTTGACGAGGAAATCGGTGCCGGGCCGGACATCGCCGTGGGCCAGTTGGGGGAAGACGTCCTCGAAGCAGATCAGCACCGAGGCGGTCGTGTTGAGGTCCGTGAGTTGGAACTGCGCGGGGCGGGTGCCTGAGGTAAAGCCTCCTTGGATTGGGGTGAACCATTTGAGGAACGGAAGCCACCGGACCAGGGGAATGTACTCGCCAAAGATAACCAGACTCCGTTTCCAATACGTCCCCTTGAGCCGGCCCTCGCGGTCGATGAGAAAGCTGCCGTTGTAGAAGTCGCCCTCCTCGGGTTTGGCCGCGTTGGGACGCCGCTGGAAATCGTCCGCGTCGACGATCATCCAGACGTGGTGCCGGCGCGCCATGCCGAACACGGCCAGGGCGGTCGCTTCGTCATACCGGAGCAACTCCGGTATGGCGGATTCGGGCCAGACGAGCACGTCGGGGCGGTTGGTCAGCGCCGCTTCGGCCAGCCGGAGCGTCTCCTGGAACTGTTTTCTGTTTTGCTCCTGGTCCCAGATCACGGTCTGCGGGATGCCCGGCTGGAGCAGCGTGAGCCTGATGGCCCTGGCCGGCGGCGGGCTGTGCCGGATGTGGCGCATGCCGGCGTTGAAGGCCAGGGCGATGACGAGGATCGGCAGGAAGATTTCGGCCAGCCACAGCGACCGGGGCACCGGCCGCTGGATCACCGTGACGCCGGCCCACAGGAGCGAAAGCGAGCACCAGACCACCACGAAAGACACCCCGTACACGCCCGTCACCGACGCCAATTGGATCAACGGGAGCAGCCGGTATTGCGAGACGCCCAGCAGGTCCCACGGAAAGCCGCCAAACAACCGCGCCCTCAGCATCTCAAGGGCCACCCAGAGCGCCGCCCCCCAAAGCGCCAGACCCGTCCGCGCGCGCCACGTGCCGCTAAAGGCTAAAGGCTGAAGGCCAAATCGAGTGCGGAATGCGGAATGCGGAGTGCGGAATGCCGAACGGCAAGCGCCCATCTCAGACTTCCGATCGTGCTCCGTGGACTGTGGACTGTGGACTCTGGACTCTGGACTGTGGACTCTGGACTGTGGACTGTGGACTCTGGACTGTGGACTGTGGACTGTGGACTGTGGACTGCGGCCTGTGGACTGCGGCCTGTGGACTGTGGACAGAATCCAAACCCAAGTGGCGGGAAACAGGGCCGCAAAGCCGCTCAAGCCGAGCCAGCCCGCCGCCGGGCCGAAGGGAATTCCGTGCCAGCGATACGGGATGAGAAGCAGCCAATAGAGCAAGATCAGGTAATGAGTCAGGCCGGCCACGTAGCCGATGCGGAAGGCCTGGCCGCCGTGTTTGCCCGCGGCGGCCGCCAGCATCAAACCCGGGGCCACCCACGCCAGTCCGGCAATACCCAGGTTCGGAAAGGCGGCGGCCAGCAACAGTCCCGCGACCATCGCCGGCAGGCAACGGTTGCGCAGTAACGGGCTGAGCCGGAGTTCGTTCACCCGCCGCAGCTTGCCTTAAAACACCCGAAGTTCAAGCCTCGGTGGGAGGAGCCCTGCGTCGCGTAGCGACGCAGTGAAGGTAGCCGTGGACCTCGGTCCACGGTTTGGGACGTGCGAAATGGTGGCGCGTCGCATAGCGACGCCTGACAGCGTTGCGGTTTTCAGGCGTTGCTACGCGACGCGGGCGAATTTGGGCCATGGGTCCGTGGACTGGAAGTCCACGGCTACCATCAGGCACCGCTACGCGGTGGTTGCGCGCGAGGACCGTGAATCTCAACCACACCCCACAGCCCGAGCTCAGGCACGGTCACAACTCGGTCCTGGATGGGCAGGCTGACGGGCGGAGCGCCCGGCGAAAACAAGGTCGCCTCGGTCGCCCCGGCGACGCCGAGCGCCTCGAGCTGGAGTTCCAGCCGGACGTTCTTGAGCGGTTGCACCCCATCGCTGGCCGCCTCATAGCCCCAGTTCACGAGATGAACGGCCGCCGAGCCTGGTTTGACGCGCGGCAACACGCGGAGCGCGGCCGGTCCCTGGACGCGCACGGCGGGCGTGACGCTGGCCAGGGCCTGCTCGAGGCTGGCGCAGCGTTGGGCATTGGTTTGGCCGGCCAGCAACTCGAGGTCCGCTGCCGACAGGTCCTGGGGCTCGATGACCAGCAGGCGCGGGCTGCGGCGCAGGTCCTCTACCTTGAGCGGGCAGTCCACGACCTCGTCTCCGCTCAAGGCCAAACAATAGGAGAGGTTGGCGGCGGCGAGCCTGCCGCACATGCCGATGATCCGGGGGGCGTCGTGATCGAAGGTGCGAAGGGAAAAGAGCACGGTGAGATCGGCGTGGTTGAGGTAGTCATCGAACAGGCCGCGGTGTTGCCGGACGAATTGGTAGAGCGGGGCAAATTTCTCCTTGGGCCCTTCGTAATAGTGCGTGCCCTTCTGGGGCGTGTAGCACCATTGCCGGTTCGGGACCATGAGGCAGTGGCCGGCGGCGTAGCCCAGGGCGACCCACCCCTGGACCAACCCCGGCAGATTGTGCTCCTTGATGGAGGCCCAATCCCCGCCGCCGGCTGTCGAGGCCAGCGGGCGCCCCACGGCATCCGCCAGGCGGTATGCCACGAGCGGAGCGTCGCTCAAGCGCTGGTCCGAGGCGTGGTGGTCGATCTCGGCGCTGAACAGATCGAGCGAATGGAAATCGTTGAGGTGAGGCCCCCAAAGCAGGCAGGCATTGGCGCCCATCGGGACAGGGTGGCCGGCGGTCTGCGCGGCGAGGGCGCGAAGCTCTGCCATGAACCGTGCGGCGCCTCGAAGCTGGTAAGTCCGCCATTGGGGCCAGAGCGGGTGCGCTTGAACCTTGCGGCCGGGCTGCTGCGCCAGCCACTCCCGGAGGAGGGTCCGGTAATTGACAGCGGCGGGGTCCCGGAGGCCTTGCCGGGCGAGTTGTTCGGCGGGCAGGGCCTTGAGATAGTCGCGGAATTCCTCGACGCAACGGTCGCAGAAACAGCCGCCGCTCCAGATGGCGCCCGCGGTGCCGTGGTGGTCGTCGATGTGTACGCCGTCGGCGCCGGCTTTGACCGTTTCGATAACGCGCTCGGAGATGAACTGGCGGAAGAGGGGCTGGCGAGTGCAGCACCACCAGTAGGGGACACCCTTGTGCTGCAGATCGGTCAGCCAAGGGACTTTGAAGGGCCGTCCCTCGAGGTCGCGGCACAGGCCCTGTTCATAGGTCTGCGGGAATCGCTCATAATAGCCGCTGAACTCGGTGACCATGCCGACGCTGCCGAAGAACTTCATGCCGCGGGCCTGGTCGAGCGATTTGGCGCTGGGCCTTCCACCCCACGCGAGGACCGTGGCGCCGTAGGCCTCGTAGATCTCCCGCCCGGCCTCGTACATGAAGACAACGTCCGACCGTTTCAACACCGGGAGCTGCGCCGGGGCGGCGAACGCCGGGCAGAAGAAGCAGTAAGAACCAAATCCCCGACAGTGGCCGTTTCGAGCCGTTGGTGAGCATCATCGCGGCCATTATGCAGCCGCTCCCCCTGCGGTCAAGCGGCTGGGTAACCGGTCGGTGACCCCTCACCCCGGCCCTCTCCCCTTCCGAAGGGGAGAGGGAGAAGCGGCGGCAGTCTCGGGAGCTTCCGGGGGTCCGCCCGTCCTCCAAGCGCCACCGCGGACTCACCCTCTCCCCATCCGATGGGGAGAGGGCCGGGGTGAGGGGGAGGCCTTACGCGGCGGGCGGCGGAGCCGCGCTGGTTGTGCGGGGCCATTGACAAAGCCGCTCGGCGCGCCTGTGCGCCAGGGGCGCCAGCGTAGCGCAGGTTTCCAAACCTGCGCTACGACTTTGTCAACGGCCCGCGCCGGTCGTGCCGGGGGCGCGCGCCGCCAAATTGGCCTCGACCGTCGCGGCGATGTCGGGATAGAGTTTGCGCAGGCAATCCAGACACAACCCGTGGCTGAATTGGGCGTTGGAGTGCTGCTGCAAGTAATCCTCCAGCCGGGTCCAATACCCCTTGTCATTCATGAGTTTCACCACCTGACCCTCACTCGATGGCGGAGCGCACCGTATCGAACAGGCCCTTGCCGGCCTCGACAGTGACGGGTTTCTTGCCCTTTTCGTCGGCGTGCTCGATGAGTTCGGGAGGCAGGTCCTGAAGGAAGGGCGAGGGGTGGCAGGGCTTGAGCCGGCCGTGCTTGTTGCGGGCGGCGCAGCGGCTGAGGTCCAGCGTTTGCATCGCGCGCGTGATCGCCACGTAAAAGAGCCGCCGCTCTTCGTCCAGCGTGCCCTCCTCCTTCGAGCGGGCGTGAGGCAGCAGGCCGTCTTCCATCCCGACGATGTGGACGTGGGGGAATTCGAGCCCCTTGCAACTGTGCATCGTGATGAGCGTGACCGCTTGGCCGGGCGGTTCGTCGCTGGCTTCGCGCTCGGTGTCCAGGGTGATGTCCTCCAGGAAGGTCTGGAGCCGGTCCAGCGGGGCCTGGGCGCCGGCGTCGGGGCCGTCGAGGCTTGCCACCAGGCTGCTGAGGGAGCGAACCCGGTTTTCGGCCGTCTCGACGTTTTTTTCGGAGTGGCGCAACTCGTCGAGGTAGCCGGTCCGTTGAAGGAAGCGTTGGGCCCAGGCGCTGAGGGTGAGCGGGTCGCGGGAGAGGGCCTGGGCCTGGAGCTGGGCGCGGGTCTGCTCGATGAGCTGCACGAAGCTCTCGAGGCTGTGGCGCGTCTCGGCCCGGAGCGCGGCGGTGACGGCGGGATTCTTCATAACTGCAAAGATCGGGCAGTTGCGTTCCCGGCTGGCGGCGATGAGGCGCTCGAGGGTCGGGTCGCTCAGCCCGCGCGGCGGCACATTGGCGATGCGCAACAGGCTGATGTCGTCCTCCGGATTGACGAAGGTCTTGAGGTAGGCAAGGAAATCGCGGACCTCGCGGCGGTCGAAGAAGCTCTGGCCGCCGATGAGGCGGTAGCGGACCCGGGCCAGGCGCAGGGCGGTCTCCAGCGGACGCGATTGCGCGTTGGTGCGGAAGAGGATGGCCTGGTCCTGCCAGGGGACGCGCCGGGCGCGGCGGGCGAATTCGATCTGCTCGACGAGCGTCCGGGCCTCCTCCTCTTCGGTGGCAAAGGTCCAGAGGACGATCTCGGCCCGTTGCCCTTCTGGGACCACAACTGTTTTGCGCGCCGGCGGACGTTGTGCCGGATGACGGCGTTGGCGGCGGTCAGGATCGTGTTGGTGGAGCGGTAATTCTGTTCGAGCTGGATGACCTTGACCTCCGGGAAATGCTTCTCCATGTCGAGCAGGTTGGAGATTTGCGCGCCGCGCCAGCCGTAGATGCTCTGGTCGTCGTCGCCGACCACGCAAAGGTTGCGATGGACGCGGGTCAGGGCGTGGACCAGTTGGAACTGGGCGGCGTTGGTGTCCTGGAATTCGTCCACCATGACATAGCGATAGCGGGCGCGGCAGGCCTCCAGCGCCTGGGGATGCTCGCCGAACAGGCGCAGCGTCAGCAGTATCAAGTCATCGAAGTCCACCGCGTTGCAGGCGCGCAAGGCCGATTCATAGTGCGGGCGGATGTGCTCGGCCATGGCGCGCACACTCGGGTCGCCGAAAACCGCGCCTCCCCCGCCGGCGTTCTTGCACCGGCTCAATACGGCCAGCACCGCCGCCGGGTCGGTCTTCTCTCCCTTGGCCGAAATCCGGGCCAGGATTTTCCGGACCGTGCCGAGGGAGTCGGACTCGTCGAGGATGACGAAATTGCGCTTGTATCCGAGCCGTTCGATGTGCTGGCGCAGGATGCGCGCGCAGAGGGAGTGGAAGGTGCAGAGGGTGAGGCGCGAGTCGGGGGCCGCGCCTGGAGATGGGGCGGGTTTTGCGGTGCGCAGAGCGCTGGGAACCAGCTTGCGGACCCGCTCCTGCATCTCGCGGGCCGCCTTGTTGGTGAACGTGACGCCCAGGATGTGGCCCGGGGCAATGCCCCGCTCGAGCAGATTCGCGATGCGATAGGTGATGACGCGCGTCTTGCCCGTGCCAGCCCCGGCCAGGATGAGGACCGGGCCATGGAGGGTCTCGACGGCCTGCCGCTGCTGCGGATTGAGCGAGGCCAGGTTCAACACGGCGCCGGCCCGAAGTTGGGTGAGAGGAGTTCTTGCACAGAAGAGGGCCCTAGTTCCAGGAGGCTGAGCCTGGCCGCGAGAATTCCGGCACGGCAGGTTTTCCCCTCCCGGAGGGACGCCTGACAATAGCCCAACGATTTATCGTTGGGTTTGGCCCGCAGAGTGAGCAAGTCCCGAAGGGACGGCCGAAAAGCCGCCCCGTTTCAGCCGTCCCTTTCGGGACTTGGTTTTCGTGCGCCTTCAACCCAACGTTGAAACGTTGGGCTATTCTCAGATGTCCCTTCGGGACAGCGTGCGACCACCCAGATTACATTGGCGGCGGTACTTGACATTTTGCAGCTACTTTGCCGGCTGGATCTTCTGCAGGGCCTGCTCTGCGGCCTCCGGGAACTGCCCCTTGATGGCTTCGGCAATTTTCCTGACGGCAACCTCGGCCTCGGCGCGGACACCGGGCCGGCTGAGCAGGTCGGTGGCCAGGCGCAGCGTCTCCGGGTGCGCCGCCTGGCCCAGGGTGCCCAGAATCAGCTTCAACTCGGCGTCGCTGCGGGCGCCCCGGATCAACACCAGGTAGCGCCCGGCCAGCTCGGCGTCCGGGTGCCCATTGCCTTCGCCGGTCAGGCGGACCAGGCCCCGCAACGCTATCGCCCGCACCACCTCATCCGGGGGCAGGGTATAGAGGCCCAGCAGCGTATCCCAGGCAGCAGCCTCCGGCCAGTCGGCCAAGGCCCGGATGGCCGCCTCGCGGAGACGCGGCTCAGCATCCGTCAGGGCCGTCTTGACGCAGCCCAGGGCGGGGGCGTCGGCGCAGCCGGGCAGCAGGCCCAACAGCGAGACCCGGCTTGCGACGCGCTTGGCCCGGCCCAAAGCATCCCGGACCAAGGCGGAACGGGTCGAGACATTCTGGACCTTCGCCAGGACCCGGCCCGCAGCGAGTTCGGCCGCCTCGCGGACATCCTTCTCGCGCGCGGCGACCAGGCTGTCCAACACCACAGGCGCGTCGGACTCCGTCGCCGTGGTGGCCAGGGCGCGGAACGCGGCCTTGGCTGCCGCCGGGTCCGAACCCTGGGCCTCGACCAAAAATGTCGGGTTCGCCCCCGGGCCAACGCGCCGGGCCAAAACGGAGATGAAGCAGGCTCGATCGTTTCCGCTGCACCGTTTGACATGGCTGGAGATCGCTTTGTTGACGTTGGCGCCCGGGGGCAGGTTCACCAGGGCGGATTCGATCGCGCGGGATTCGGCGGGGTCTTTGGAAACGCTCAAGGCATGGGTCAACATCGGGACGGCCCAGGCCGCGCCCATCCGCCCGAGGGCCGCATAGGCGGCCAGCCGGACGGGCATGCTCGTCGAGGAAACGCTCTTGCTGATCGCGATGCGGGCGTTGACATCGCTCCGCTCCGCCAGGCTATCAATCATCCAAACCTGCTCGGCCGGCGCCAGGTTGTGCAACTCGTCGGCGAATGGCTCCGAGGAGACCCTTGGAGGCACGGTGCGGACGGCGGCAATCGCCACGGGCTTCAGGTCCGAGTCCATACCGTGCAAGACGTCCAGGATTCGCCGCCGGCGCCCGTCCGGGTCCAGGCGCAACAGGGCATCCAGCGCGCCCCGGCGCGTGCAGGCCGCAGCCGAAGAGGCCAGCAACTCCTCGTAAGCAGCCGTGGCGCGCTTCCAATCCCCCGCGGCTGCCAGCCGCTCGGCGCACCGGAGCATGGCCTCGTCGAGCGCCGGCGCCAGGGTGGGCTCCGCCGCGTGGCGCAACGCGCGGATGGCCTTGCGCGCCGCATTGTCGCCCACCTTGCCCAGCGCCGCGGCCGCCGCTTCCGCCAAGGCCCGGTCCCGGTCGCGCGCGAATTTGACGAGCAGGCCCACAGACCGGGAGTCCCGGCGGTCGCCCAGGGTGGTGATGATCTGGATGCGGGAGGTTCCCGAGGCGGAAACCACCGCGTTGCGCAAGAGAGCATCCGCCTTGCCTGGCGGGTAGGTGGTCAGCGCCAGGCACGCCATCCCGGTGGTTTCATCGCTGCCCAGGAGTTTGGCCAGCGCCGGCAGGGCGCTGCCGCCGCCGATAATGCCCAGTTGGCGGCAGGCAAAGCCGCGCGCCTCCAGCGACGCGGCGGGGTCGAGCATCTTCGCCAGGCCGGCCTCCACTTGCGGGCGCAGGGCGGGACTGGAGAGCGACTGGCGCACCAGGGCCTCGATGCCGCGGAACGGCTCGAGACTCTCCCCGGTGCGGTAAGCAGAGGCCTCGTTCACGAGTCGGGCAATGTCCCCCGCCCCGGCGGCTGGCGCGGCAAGAGCGCTCGGACCAGCAAAGGCAAGGAGGACGGAGAATACCCCAAGGAAGCGTGTCATCATGAGTAAACGTGTTCAAAAAGATGGAAACCCGGAACCCGAAGCAGGCAGAAAGATGGGGGCAGAAAGATAAAAATCAGGTTCATTTTTCTGCCCCCATTTTTCTGCCTTGGTATTTCGTGCTTCGCGGTGCATTGGCGTCATGCCCGCCATGGGGCGCGGGGTTCGCGGTAGAGCATGCGATTGGCGGCGTCGAGGTCGAAGCGCTCGCGGAGGGGGTCCCAGTTGAGTTTGCGACCCAGGCGCAGGCTGATGTTCCAGGCCTGGCAGATGGTGGCGGCGCGATGGGCCACCTCCGGGTTGCAGAGGGTGGGGGTGCGGCTGCGGATCGAGTTGAGGAGGTTGCGGACGTGGTCCGAGGCGTCTCCCCAGCCGGCCCCGCTGGCGCTGCGCAAACCGAGGATGGACTTCGGTTCGGCGGTCACGGCGTCGGTCTCGTCGTCCACCTGGATCCAGCCCTCGTTGCCGATGTAGCGGATGTAGCGGTCTTTGAACTCGCGGCGTTGGTACATCACGCCTTCCACCCCATTGGCGTATTTGCAGCGGGCGACTGCGGTGATAGGGGTGTCGCTGCAGCACTTGGCGGGGTCGGGCCATTGGGCCTGGGCCTCGAACTGGAGCGGCCCGGTGTGGTCTGTTCCGAGGGTCCATTGCATCTGATCGGTGTAATGGCAACCCATGTCCGTGAGGACCCCCTCGGCGGTGTCCCAGAAATACTGCCAGGCGTTGACCCGCGCCGGGACGAAGGGCCGCCAGGGGGCCTGGCCGAGCCAGATGTCGTAATTCCAACCCGCAGGGACCTCGGTTTCGCGGTCGTGGGGGATTCCGGGGCCGGCCCAGACCTGCATCTCGACGGCGCGCAGGCGGCCGATCCGGCCCTGCTTGACCATCTGCATCGCGAAACGGTAGGAGCCGGTCGAGCGGCGCTGGGTGCCGGCCTGGTACATGGCGCCGAAGCGGCGGCAGGTCTCGACCAGCGCGCGCCCCTCTGCGATGGTCAGCGTGACGGGTTTTTCGCAATAAATGTCTTTGCCGGCGCGGGCGGCGTAGATCGAGCCCAGCCCGTGCCAGCGGTTGCCGGTGGCAATGGACACGGCGTTGATGTCCTTTTGCGCCAGCAATTCCCGGAAATCGGGGCAGGCCCGGCAATCCGCGTTGCCGTAATGATTGTCCACCAGGACCTTGCCGGACTTGAGCCGGTCTTGCCGGCAATCGCTCACCGCCAGGAACTGGATTTCGCGCAACGAGAGGAAATTGGGCAGAGTGTCGCGGGCGCGGTTGCCCACGCCGATAGCGCCGAAGCCGATGCGATTGCTCGGGGCCACGGCCCCATCGAGCCCCAGCGCCGAGGCCGGGACAACCAGCGGCATCGCGGCAACCGCTGCCGCCCGCCCCAGAAACCGCCGGCGGCTCAAACGATCCGGAGAATGAGATTTCATATCACTTCATTCGCAGCGCGATAGCCATGGCATTCGCATTGTCTCTCCGTTATCAGAATGCCCGGCGTTTGCCAAGGGCATATTTGGGCGCACCGTGGCCGCTCAGTGATGGCGGCGACGGAGTCCCCGGCGGGACCCCTCACCCCGGCCCTCTCCCCTTCCGAAGGGGAGAGGGAGGATTTTCGGCAGCGTCTTGAGAAAGGGGAGACGCCTGGAATTCTCAGAGACTGCCGCCGCTTCTCCCTCTCCCCTTCCGAAGGGGAGAGGGTTGGGGTGAGGGGTCTGCCCCGTCACGCTCCCGCCTGAGGCATTACGGCGCCCCCAGACCCCGCCTTGTCACGCTAGCGCGCTACAGGGGGTCGCGCGTGCGTGCTACGAAAAGATCACACCCGGGTCCGACAGACAAGCGGCCGGCTTGCACATACTTTGGAGGGTGAGCCAAGTTGCGTTGATCCGGAAACGTCTGCTGCTCTGTTGTCTATGGGTGGCTGGCGTCTTGAGCCAGGGGTTGCACGAGGCGCGCGGCCAGGTGCCGGCTTTGCTCAGTTACCAGGGCCGGGTGGAGGTGGGCACCAATGCGTTCGCGGGCAATGGCCAGTTCAAGTTCGCGCTGGTGAACGGCAATGGTTCACAGGTTTATCAGTTCTTCCGGATGCTGCTGCAATAGCTCGACACCCCGGCGGCAGACAGGAATCCTCACAGAGGAAGTCTTCGGGAACGCCAGATCCGGACTGGCCCCGACCCGATCCCTGCTCGCGCATCAGGCCGCCTCTTCGTTTGCTTCGTTTCCTTCTGCTGTTTTCCTTTGCCCAGTCGGCGGGACGCAAGAAAGGAACAGAAGGAAACGAAGAAAACGAAGGATCGAAAACGCCACTCAACTCTGAGGGCTGCGATCTGAAGCCCCAAAGAAGAATCAAGGAGACGCGGAACCGCGTCATGAGCCGAGCTTTCTTGAAGGGCCCCTCAACCAGAGCCTTCGCGTTCGGAAGTGCGCCTGACCGCACCCGGCCCCCGCAGGGCTGCTTGCGCGTGCGCGTGAGGGCTCGGCCACTTGCGCGGGTTTTTGAAGGACGCCCCCGGTGGAGCCTGGGCCTGCGTTTATGCACCATCCCAAGCTATGGTCTGACCCTGCCCTTGACCGCATCCAAACCCCCGACGCCCTGGCCCGCGCGGTCGTTGAGCACTTTCTGCCTTGCGGCCGGATCGTCGAGCCGAGCGCCGGCAACGGCGCGTTCCTCCGGGCGCTACCCAAGGGCGCGGATTGGTTCGAGATTCAAAACGGGAGGGACTTCCTCAAGGCAGAGGGGCGCTGGGACTGGGCCGTCGGCAACCCGCCCTTTTCCCAGTTCCGCGCGTTCCTCCAGAAGGCCATGGAGGTCGCCGACAACTTGGTCTTCATCGGGCTGGCCCCCGCGTGGTTCGTCCGGGCCCGCTAGGAGGAGATGCGGCAGGCGCGCTTTGCGCTGGTGGAGCTATGCGCCTTGCCCATCCCGCCCGACTGGCCCCAGTTCGGCATCGAGCTCACGGCCGGCTGGGCGCGCCGAGGCTGGCTGGGCGGCATCGCCCACACGCGCCTCCTCGAGGAATCGCCGGGACGGTCAACCCATCGCCGATGACCCGCAGTCTGGTGACCAGGCCCTCGACCCGAGGCCCTGGCGGCTCGGCCCAAGGCGAACCTTCCTACGGTCTGACCCCGCTCACCCGGATCGTGCCAAGTGTATTGGCAGGGCAGAGGAGGAAGGAACGGCAAGTTAACTATACCAAGACCCCTTCACCTTCACGGCATCCTGAGGCGATAGAAACGACTGGCATAATTCGTCCACTCGGGATCGCTGAAATAGCACGAGCCCCTGGTGAGGGTGTTGGTGGCCAGCGCAATCCAGGTGGGATTGGCGAGATTGGTGCAGGCATCCGCCGCGACGCTCATGCCACTGGCCCAGTTGACGGTGAAGCCGAATTGATTGGCCTTCACGCCGAAATTGGCATTGCTGGTCTGCACCTGGGGGAGCCACAGTTCGGTCGGATAACTGGAAAAGTTAAAATTCCAACCCGTGGTGCCTGGCAAATAATAGACGGTTACATAATTGTCACCGGCGAACGCATCCAGAGCATAGTTGGGGGCGTTACCCTGGAAAGACACGCTCGTCAGCCTGGTGCAGCCCTGGAACGCGCCGCTTCCGATCATGGTGAGGCCGTTGCCTATCGTGACGTTGGTTAGGCTGGTGCATATCTGGAACGCAGCTTCTCCGATAGCGGTAACGCTGTCGGGGATCGTGACGTTGGCCAGGCTGGTGCAGTCATAAAACGCCCAGGCCTGGATGCCGGTGACGGGCAGGCCATTGATCGCGTCTGGAATGGTCACCGCACCACCGGGGCCTGTGTATTCCGTGATGGTGATCGTGCCGTTGTTGGTTGTGTAGATAAACCCGGCTGCCGGAGTTACCACTACCACGTAGGTCCCCGTGGCTGTAGCCGTCTGATTGGCATTTACCGTGACTTTTTGGCTAACTGGCGTCGTCCAACCAGCCACGGTCGAGAAAGCTACCGTATGGCTGCCGACCGTCAAGCCCGAGAGCGTTGCACCGCTGCTCTGCCAGGCCCCGCCATCCACCTGCCACTGCGCCCCTGCACCGATAACGGTTGGAGGACTAATCGACACTTGCAAGGCACCGAAGGATTCAACATTCCACAGCGCGGTCGGAACGCCCTCGAATGTCGAACCCCAGCCCGTAGTCCACGGCAGGTAATAGACACTCGCCTTGCTGTCACCACCAAAAACAGACAAGTCATTGCCGGGACTGGGGGCGTTACCCTGGAAATAGGCCCCGTTGAGGCTGGAGCAGCCGTAGAACGCATACTCTCCGATGCTGGCAACGCCATTGCCGAGCGTAACGCTGGTCAGGCTACTGCAATACTCGAACGCCTCTTCTCCGATGCTGGTAACGCTGTCGGGGATTATGACCTTCGTCAACATGGTGCAGCTCCAGAACGCATCGCTTCCGATGTTAGTGACGCCATTGCCTATAGTGACATTACCCAGGCTGACGCAGCCACAAAACGCATTGGTGCCTATGCTGGTCACGCTGTTGGGGATCGTGATGCTCGTCAGGCCGCTGCAGTTATAGAACGCCCAGGGTCCGATACTCATGACGCTGTCAGAGATGGTGACGTTGGTCAGGCTTGAAGATTTCATAGAACGCAGAATCTCCGATGCTGGTAACGCCCTCCGGGATTGTGATACTGGTCAGGCCGTAGCACTCAAAGAACGCATAGTCCCCGATGCTCGTGACCGGCAGCCCATTGATGGTCTCTGGGATGATCACCAAACCCCCGGAACCCATGTATCGCGTGATCGTGATCGTGCCGTTGTTGGTTGTGTATCCTGCTTGCGACAGCGGGTCCAAAAGACAGGTCGAAAGACCGCCAAACGTCGGACCCCAGCCCGTGGTCCCAGCAACGTAATAGATCGTCGCCGAGTCCCAATAGAACACATTTGGACCGCCAAGGATGGGGGCATTACCCTTGAAAATGACGCTGGTTAGATTGATGCATTCATCGAACGCATAATCCCCGATTCTGGTGACGCCGTTGGGGATGCTGACGCTAGTCAGGCTGAAGCAGCCAAAGAACGCCTGGTCTCCGACAATGGTGACCGGCAGGCCGTTGATCGTGCCGGGGATGGTCACCGCACCGCCAGGACCGGTGTATTCCAAGAGAATGATCGCACCATTAAAGGTCTCGTAACCCCAGATGCCGTAATTGTTCGTGTAAGATTGGGCTTGCGCCACGGTGGGGAGCGTTAAGAGGAGCAATAACAGCACTAACCTCCTGGCACAGCCGGCTCTTGAGCACGAGGCCATCGCCCTCGGCCAGGTGGTTCTCGTGATGGAGGCTTGTGTTTCCATAGTTTGGGCAGAGGTGTTATAGAGCAGGGATTGTGCTTATGATTACGGTTCGGTCACTTGATCTGGTTTCTCGCCGGTGCCAGTGGGTTTTCCGCACGGGGCGCATCTTCTTCGTATTGCATATCGAGTGTCGTCGATCTCCGCCTGCCTGTCGGTCTTTGGAATAACTGTGTCAAGAGGACAGGGCCAACGTTTTTGAAGGTCAACGTGACGAGGCGGGTGTTAGGGATCGTCCCAGGGATCCACTCCACGGTGAGTTCTGCCCCGTTAGGTCCTGGAACGTGGAATGGGGCTTGTCTTGGTGCGCGTTGTCTTCGTAT
Source organism: uncultured bacterium (assembly GCA_963749495.1). Taxonomy (GTDB): domain Bacteria; phylum Verrucomicrobiota; class Verrucomicrobiia; order Limisphaerales; family UBA8199; genus CAVQND01. The sequence continues at coordinate 116,077 of CAVVMW010000001.1, read as the reverse complement.
GTGCATGGAGGGATTATGGTTAAATGACCGGGTGCGGTCAACTCCTTCTGGGGAGGCGTGGGCTGGCTCAGGAGCGTGGACGCCCCGCAGTGGAATTCGTTCGGATAAAGCGCCGCCCAAGGCGGTTTCGAGGTGAGATCCGACGAGTTGGCGTTATTTTGCCCAACCTCGGCAGGGAGCGGACGTCCCAGTGAATTGAAGAACTGGCCGCTGGGGAGCCCTTCCACCCGAACAAACCGGGGGCTTTCTTGCGCCAGACAAAGCCAGTACGACAGCACCGCCAACAATAAGGCATTGCAACCGAGCCACTTGCGTCGGATTCTCGCGCATACGGAGAATACAAGATAATATTGTCATCGTTGGCTTGCCGGACGCGGCGGTGAAGGAGTCGCGGGACCGCGTGATGACCGCGCTCATCAATTCCGGGTTTTCATTCACCTTCGGCCGCACCACGATCAACCTGGCCCCGGCCGACGTGAAGAAGGAGGGGCCGAGTTTCGACCTGCCGATTGCCGTCGGCATGGTTGCCGCCAGCGAGCAGATGGAGTCCGGCCAGTTGGGCAAATTCATGATGGTGGGGGAATTGGCCCTGGATGGCGGGGTTCGCCCGGTCAAAGGGGTGCTGCCGATTGCCCTGCGGGCGCGCCAGGAGGGCACGGGCGGGCTGCTGGTTCCGGCCGAAAACGCGGCCGAGGCGGCGGTGGTCTCCGGGCTGCAGGTCATTCCGGTCCGGAACCTGCGGGAGGCGGTGGGCTTTCTGGAAGGGGAGGTTCAGGGCGAACCCGGCACTCCGGCCCCGGCGTGAACTACTCCCTGGAAGTGCCGATGGATGCGGGCCTCACCGCCGACCCTTACGAGGCCAACGCGCTGGTTTTTGCCGCACCTTTCAAGCTCTACGTCATCGTTGGCCAGACCACCAACACTCCCATCCAAATGGCCGGCGATTTCTCCCTCCTGGGCCAGCCGGGCCGCCAAACCCGGCTCGACCTGACCCTGGGTGACGACACCAACGGCGACGGCCTGCCCGACGCCTGGGAACGCGCGTTCCTGGCCGCCATCGGCTCCAGCCTCGGACTGGCCGACCTCAGACCCAACGTGGATTATACCGGCGATGGCCGCACGCTGCTCCAGGAGTTTCTGCTGGGAAATTACCCATTCGACCCGGCCGATTCGTTTCACCTCCGGTTGCTCGATCCCAACGGCGGGTCGGCCCTCCTGCAGTTCACGACCATGACCGGCCGTTCCTACACGGTGCTCGGCTCGCCTGACCTCCAGCAATGGACCCCGCTGAGCTTCCAGGTCCAGGGCGAACCCGGCACTCCGGCCCCGGTCCATTCCTACTACTTCGCCTCCGGCATCCAGACCCTGCAAATCCAAGTCCTTCAGCCTGCCACGGGGCCAGCCATGCAGTTCTTCCGGATGCTGCTCCAATAGCTCAGCACCCGGCTGTAAGACAAGAATCTGCACAGAAAAAGTCTCCAGGAACGCCAGCGACGGACTGGCCCAGACCCCTGCTGGCGCATCAGGCCGCCTCTTGGTTTTCTTCGTTTCCTTCTGTTCTTTTCCTTTGCCCAGCCGGCGGGACGGAAGAAAGGAACAGAAGGAAACGAAGAGAACGAAGGATCGAAAACCCCAATCAGAAGGAACGGAACGGGGTCAGAACCGTTTCTTGAGCTGCTGTATTTGGTCGTCCAGCTTAGCCAAGGAGGAGGAGTTGGGCAATTCGTTTCTGAGGCGCTGAGCGGCCTCCAACTCCTCATGGGCTTCCTGGAGCCGGTTGCCCTGGCCCGCGCGGTAGAGATCCAGGCAAACGCCGGCCAGGCCCAGATGGATTTCGACTAATCTTGGGCCATGAGTTTTCGGGTCCTTTCGATTGAGGCCCTCCGCCATGGGGACCGCGTTGGTATAGCTTGCGTAAGCGCGGACAAAGTCCTCGGCGTTTCCCAATAAGACACCGCGGTTGAAGTAAGTATCGGCAAGCTCGGCGTCGCGCTCCGGAGAGGCGTCGGCCTTGAAGATATCCAGGGCCTGCTCAATGGCGTTCCGGGCATCTTTGCTGTCCTGGGCATCTTTGCTGTCCTGATTGTTATCCCTGCCCTGTTTGTCATGGCGGGCCACCACCAGGTTGTTGAGGGAAACGGCGTACTTGCGGAGCGCGCGGGCATAGTCGGTTCGAATCGTCCCGTCCTTGGTCTGCGCCAACTCCTTGTAGAGCTCGAGTGCTGCCTTGAATTTGGTCCGGCTCGACTCCCAATCGTTGGCTTTGCCGTAATATGTTTCGACGAGGCCCTGAAGCGCCGTGGCCAGGCCCTCCCTGGCGCCCGGGCAGTTGGCCTCGTCGGCGGCCCGAAAACACTCGATGGCCTGCTCATAATAGGCACGCGCCACTTTGCCTTCCTGCCGCGCCGCCAGGCAGTAGGCGTAATTGTTGAGCGTCACTCCGTAGTCCACGTTTTGCGGGGAGCCGCGCCTGGCGGCCCCGGCCTTTTCATAGGCCACTTTGGCCTTGGCGAGGTAATTCAGCGCGCTGTTCAGGCAGGTCTGCGCCCTGCTTTCGCCGTAGAGGTCGATCTCCAACCTGCCCCGTGCCGCGCAAGTGCTGGCGATCCCCGGAAAGCGGTTGGTGTCGGATTGCGGCAAGCCCTCGAAGATGCGCAAGGCCTCGTTGTAATCCTCGAAAGCCTCCGGGATTCGGCGCAACCTCCCGCGCTCTTGGGCGCGGCTGCTCAAGACAAAGCCCAGGTTCGAGCGGTGGAGGGCCTCGGCCGATTCCCTTTTCGCCAGGTTCCGGGTACCTGCTCAATGGCCCCATCAAAGGCCTGGCAGGCCGGGGTGGGTTGATTGCGCTGGCCGTACACCAGGCCCAGCGTGTTGAGGGAGTCGGCAAGCTCTCCGGGCTGCGCGTTCTGCCCTTCTCGGGCCAATGCCACGGCGTTGGTGAGCTGTTCTTCTGCCTGTGGCAGGCGCCCGGAATCGTACAGGAACTTCCCGTATTTATAGTGTGCATGGAAGCTCTGCGGGGCTTTGTCAACCTCGGCCTGCAGATTCCGCTCTTCCGGGGAGGGCGCGGGCGGTGGAGTCGCCGGTCGGCGCTTCAGAGGGAGGACGAGCGGCCCGGCATCCAAAGTCACTTCCCGGCTCAGGTCCTCCCACCCTGCCTTGCCGGCCTTGAGAAGTATCGGCGCTTGGAGGCACGCCTTCGAGAGGAGCAGCGCGAAGCTCCCGTGTTGATCCGTGTTAGTGGCAACGCCCCCAATGATGACCTGGACTTCGGGCAACGGCGCATTGTCTCCCTCGCTCTTGACCAGTCCCGTGAAGACTGCCCCTGTTCGTTCGACCTCGACCGTCACCGGGGTCTCCAAAAGCCGGATGCGTGCCTGCCCGCCCTTCAACTGCCAGCACTGGGCGGCCAGGCTCAGCACCGCCTCCTGCGCTAAAAGTGCCCGCGGCAGGCCCTGGAACCGCGCCTGCCCCTGCTCACTCACCGTGGCTGTCCAGGCCTCGGAAGCCGAGGGGCCGGCCTGCAACTTGAGCATCGCATTGGCCAGCGCGGCAACCGGCCCCTGGCCTTCGGGTCCACTGAGCGACACCACCAGTGTAAGGGACTCCGGCTTGCGCAACCGAAGGTTTAGCGCCTCGGCGGATGGCTTGAGCGGTTGAATGACCGTCTGGTAATCGGCGCAGCTCACTGTGACCTGGGCCTCGGGGCCGAGGCGCGCATTGGGGATGAGCATGGCGAAGGCCCCGCCGGCATCCGTGTTGGTGGCAAGGCCCGCAACCGAAACCCAGGCGCCTTTGAGAGGCGAATCGTGCTCAGCTTCGAGAACACGGCCTGAGACGACAATCCCTGTTCGTTCGACATCGAGCGGCACGGTCACCTCACCCAGAGCCAGGCTTGGTCCCGGCTTCACCCGCCATCCTGGGGCCTCGAGCGTGAAGGTCGCCGGCTTGCCTCGGAGCATGGCGGCCAGCGGACCGAACCGCGCCTCTCCTTGTGTGTCAATCGTGGCCGCGACGGATCGCACAACACCCTCGGCCTGGAGCTTCAAGGATTGGTTTGCGAGCGTGCTGATCCCCTTGGCGCCGCCGGGGCCGCGCAGATGGACCACCAGCGTGAACGGCGAGTGTTCGCAGAGAATCGGGAGCGGTTTCTCGATGTCCTGGACTGGGAAGGTCTGGTCAATCCAGCCGGGGTTGGTCATCCCCAACTCGAGGGTGGGCCGCCACATGGAGCCCGGAACGTCCAAGTGAAACGCCCCCCCCGAATCAGTGTTGGTGCCGAGGCCCTCCAGGGCTACTCGCAACCCGGGCAACGGTTGGTTGTTGTCCTTGTCTTTGACCGTGCCGTGCAGAGCGAACCGTTTGTGCTCCACCTCCAGCCACAGCGGCCTGTCGCCGCTCAGCGTGAGCGGTTCGCGCACCCATTTCAAATCCCAACCCTTGGCCTTGAGCGCTAGCGTAGCAGGTTGGTTGCTCACGTCCGCCCGCGCGAATTCGAAGTTCACGCGGCCCCCCGGCCCAATCGGCAAGGCGTTGCGCCCCTGACTCGTTTGCAGTTCGAGCTCCGCGTCGGCCAACTCCACTACGTCATTCGTTCCCTTAGGCCCGTGCAGAACGAACAACTGGCTGAAGGGCACAGCCAGGCTGGCAGGCGGCGGTGGACGTGTCCCTCGCGGGTGCCGCAATGGCCACCTCGTCCAGAGAGCCAGTCCGACTGCCATCCCTAGCAGCGCGATGGCGCTCAGAGCGGCCAGGGCCGGTTTAGCGACCGAGCGGGGCTTGGTCTTCAGGTATTCAATAAGGCGTGCGACACTGGGAGCGAAGTACTCGTTGGAGAGTTTGCAGACCTGGAAGTCCCGCAGTTCGGCCATCTCCGGGGGCAGGTCCACCGGCCAGTTGACGTGCTCGAAGCTGACGGGGACGATATTCTTCTTGAGCTTCAGGGCCTCAGCCACTTCGCGAGCCACCCAATCCCCTTCCTGCAAACACCGCTCCAGGCTCCCCGGCGTGAGCACCAGGATGAAATCCGAGCAGTCCCTGACTTGCGAGCTGAGGATGTCCCGATACTGGCCGGCCCGGAGGTCTTCGACATCCATGAACACCGGAAAATGGCGCCGGCACAAGGCCTCGCGCACCAACCGCGCGGCTGCCGCCCCGGTGTCCCGCCTATAAGAGATGAAGATTTTTCCCTTAGGCACAATCCGATATAAGATCCAAGCGCCCCGACATGCAAGCCCAAAGCCGCAGGCGGCGCCGCTTGGGCCGTTGACAAAGTTGTAGCGCAGGTTTCCAAACCTGCTGTATCGCCGATTTCCAATCGGCAGGGCGTCGGCATGTCGAGCGCCCCCGGTTTGTGGCCGGCCTGCGGGTTTGGAAACCCGCGATACAGCAGGTTTGGAAACCTGCGCTACGCTGGCGCCCCTGGCGCACAGGCCCGCCGAGCGACTTTGTCAATGGCGCAGGCGGCGCGGGTTCTGCCTGAATTTCCGCCTCGACACGGGCCCGGCCCAGTGCCAGGATTGGGGCCTCCACCGGACGAAGTGCGGGGCTCGGCCCGCGCCGGCGGTGAGAATCCTGCGACGGACGCGTATGCACGGGTCGGAATATTCGGTTGGCGTTGGCGTGTTGGACCTGGTTCAGCACCGGCATTGGCGGTGGGGTTTGTTGCTGGCCTTTGCCGTGTCGGTCCTTGCCGGCACGGTGGGCTACCACGATTACCTGAAACCGCCGCACGGCGAAGCGATCTGGGGCAACGCCCTTTACCACACCGCCCAACTGTTCTTCTTCCACGCTCCGCATTTCGAGCATGAGGTGCCGCTGTCGCTGGAGGTGGCGCGTTGGCTGGCCCCGATGACCACATTGCTGGGCCTCTTTGGCTTGGGCCTGCGTTTGCTGCGGGAGGAAGCCCAGTGGCGGGCGCTCCGCAAGGCCAGGCGCCACGCTATTGTCTGTGGCCTGGGGCGCCAGGGCATGGCGCTGGTGCGTCATCTGCGCCGGGCTCGTCATCCGGTCGTGGTGATCGAGAAGAACCCGTTGCCCGACCTCGCCGCTGCCAGCGCCAGGCTGGGCGCACTCGTGCTGACCGGGGACGCCACCCGCACTGAGACACTGGCGGAGGCGGGGGTGGAGCGCGCAGCGCAACTCTTTGCCGTGTGCCCGGAGGACGCTGTGAACTGTGAAATCGCGGCCCGGGCCAGCCACCTGTGTTCACGGCGGATGGGAGGCCTGGCTCCCTTGGAATGTCACATCCACCTGAGCGACGCGGACTTGCGGGAGGTGTTGCAGCAGTCGGTGGGCGGCCATCTCGATGCAGGGCGCATGGACTTGCGCTTTTGCGACCAGTTTGACCCGGAGGTGCGCCGGTTGCTCGTCCAGGGCCTGCCTCTGGACCACGACGGGATCCGGCCGGAGGATCCACGCACGGCGCATCTGGTGATTCTGGGCTTTGGGCGCTTCGGGCGAACGCTGGCAGTCCGGGCGGCGCAGTTGGGCTGCTTCGCCAACGGCAAGCGGTTGCGCATCTCGGTGATTGACCGCCGGGCTGACGAGCATCGTGAGGCGTTGCTCTTCCGCCATCCGCAGATCGGGCAGGCAGCGGACTTTCAGTTCCACCGGCAAGAGGGGGCTTCGCCTAAGACGCGCGAGCTCATCGAGGCCTGGTGTGGGGAGCCGCAAACCGCCACCAGCGTTGTGGTGTGTTTCGACAACGAGCCGCTGGCTCTGGAGCTGAGCCTGCAACTGGCGCCGATGCTGCTCGGTTGCTCCGCCCGGCTGGCCGTGCGGCTGGCCGGGGAGAGTGGTCTGGCCAACCTGTTGAAGCAGACCCCGGAGACCGGGGCAGGAGTGGCCCAGGTCCGGGCCGTCGGGCTGGAGGCGCAGTGGTGTGAGTTGTTGACCGAAGGAGGGGTGACCAGCGACGCCTTCGCGCGACGCATTCATGCTGAGTACGAACGGCTCACGGGCGCATCATTGGCGGAACCGCCGGGCCTGATCGAAGCCGAGCGGGCGCGGCAGCAGATGGAGCGCTGGCTCCGGCAGCCGGAGGATTTTCGCGAGTCCAGCCGCCAGCAAGCCCTGCACATCTATTTCAAACTGCGGGCCATCGGCTGGGAGGCCGCTCCCCTGGGGAATCCCGCCCGGCAATGACGGAGATCCCGGCCGCGCAGGTCGAAATGCTCGCGCGCTGGGAACATCAGCGTTGGATCGCCGAGCGGCTGGTGGGCAACTGGCGCTGCGCCCCCGGCAAGAAGGACACAGTTCGCCGCACTAACCCGAACATGGTTCCATGGGAGCAACTCGACCCCGGGATTCAAGAGTACGACCGCCAGTTCGCACGGTTGATTCCGAGCTTGCTGGAGAGCGTTGGGCTAAAGGCCTGCCGAGGAGGCGGTTGAGCCAACCAGGATATGATTATGATCACGAAGAAATGGACAAGGGCCTGGCACCAGCAACAGGTCGATGATTACAGCGCGGAACGGCCGATCTATCAGATCTATGCCCGGGTGTTGGAACTGATGCTCTCGCAGGTCTGTCAACGCTACGCCAGTGAGGGACACGCCTTTGCCCGGGCCAAAGACCTGGCCAGCTTTGCGGAAAAGGCCATTCGCAAGTTCGATAAGTATCCCGACCCGATTCACCAGTTCACGGATCTCTGTGGGGCGCGCAGCGTCCTGCTGACCCAGGATGATGCGGACAGGGTTGCGCTGTTTGTGAAACGCAATTTTATCATCGACGAAGAGAACAGCGAAGACATCCGCAAGCGGCTCAAGCCGGACCAGTTCGGCTATCGAGCGATTCATTACGTGGTGCAGATGCCCTGGGTTGGCCTGCCGGGGCACGGCGTGTTCAAAGAAATACTGGATCGGGTGAACGGTGACTCCCACAGGGATCTCGGCCCATTTCTCAAGCGAGTGGGGGATCCCAGCGGCAATAAGCTCCTGGGCGCAATCCTGCGGGAAGGGGCCTCAAAATGCCCGGGCGGCCTGTTTGGAGCCCTGGCACAGCCGCCTCCGCTGATGGACCTGGGAGGCGCTGAAATGCTCCGGCAGACACTGGACGAGTGCCTTGAGGACCGCCGCACAAGCGATCGCTACAGGGCCCCGATCGAGATTGTGTGCGCGATCGGCAACCGCAAGGCGGAGATTCAGGTGCGCACCCTGCTGCAGCACGCATGGTCCGCTATCAGCCACGAGCGGTTATATAAGCCGAACTTTCGGCCGCCGCGGGAGCTGGAACGCCAGTTGACCCGGGTGGCGGCCTTGTTGGAAGAGGGCGACGAACAGTTCAGCCGGTCCATCGTCGAGTTGCAGGAATACCAGTTGGACTATGGAAGGTACCTGACTCCTGAAGAGATCGAGGTCGAAATGGCCAAGTGGAAAGTCGTTGCCAGGAGCGAGGCCAAGAACCTGAGTGTGGCATTGACCATTGCCGAATTCGCCAAGGCCATCGAGCGGTGGGACGAAATCATCGTGGTATTGGGCCCCTTCGGCGGCACCCATGACTGCCGTGTACTGCGGCTGCTCGGGCTGGCAAAATGCAAGAAAGACCATAGCGGGCGCCTGCCCCTGGGGCAGGCCGTGGAAATCGCCCCCGAAGATCCGGTCAGCCTTTGTCTGCTGGCGGAGACCTATTGCGAAGGCTCGGAATGCTGCGAACGGGACCAGGCGGGCAAGCCTCAATCCGATTGCCAGAAGGCCCTCTCGCTTTTTGCCAGGGCCTTTGGTGAAATCGCTCCGGGCAAGAACGCCGCCGCACGCGCCCCGATCAAGGATCCGCACGCCTTCAGGCGGTACGCGGAATGTCTGATATGTTCCGGAAGCTGCGAAGACCTTTGCGCGCTGGCGGCGCCCGCCTTGAGGGCGGCATGGGAAATGGCACACAGGCGCTCGGAGGCCCACGTGCGCGCGCTGGAATCCCTGTACGATATGGGCTTCTTCGCCTTGCTCTTGGATTGGGCGTACGACAGTCTGGGAGCATACGCGAGGGCCGTCTTCCTCAGTCCCACCGAATCTCTGATCGAAGCGGAGCTTCACGCGCTGCGGCGGCTCCAAAAGGCGATCAACGCCGCCAGGCCGCCTGCCTGGACGAGGTCCTGCCTGTGGGTGGTTCGTTTCCTGGAGCTGGCTCGCGTGGCCAAACTGCAGCAACTGGCGCGCCAGGCCCCGGGAAAGGCGGCACAAAGAAAGCGCGAACTCGCGGCGCGCCTCTCTGAGCTTGAACAGCGGGAAGCGGAATTGAAGAGGCGCACCGCCGAACTGCAGGCTGCGGTGCGGGGCTCTGCCGGGGCCAAACAACCGGGGCCCGGCCAGGATGAGGGCAGTCCGGCGGAAGAACCGTCTGAGCTCATCGATGAGGTCCTCAATGTCAGCCAAATCCTTCAGGATGCCCGGCTGAGAAAGGCCGCGGCGCAGGAGGCCGTGGGAGAGGCAAAGGCGGTGGTGGCCCTGGCGGAGGGCGCCTTGGAAGAAGCCGAAAAGGAGATCGCGGCGGCTCAAGGCAAGGCGACGGCTGCCTTGACGGAACTGCAAGACATGAATCGGAGGACCCCCGATTCCGGGGGCAAACCCCTCCCGTTCGGTCTGGGCAAGGATCCCCTGGTAGTGCTGGCTGGAGCCTGCGACCCCAGCGTCGAGCCGCTGACGCAATCCTACGCAGAGACCCTGGTTGAGGCCTTCGAGGGTTTCTCCGGCATCATTTGTTGCGGGGGCACCAGGGCAGGCATCGGGGACATCGCCAGCACGATTCAAGAGCGCTTCAAGAGCTCTTTAATGACCATCGGTTATTTGCCCAGCCTCAGGGCCGGCAAAGTGGAGGACGGGGTCAAAAAGGACGAGCGAGACCTCCGCCTCATTGAGACTCCGGGCGACGATTTCACCGCATTGGCGCCCCTTCAATACTGGTCGGACATCATTGCATCCGGCGCGCATCCCCACGATGTCAAAATCCTCGGCATCAATGGAGGAACCATCGCCGCCCTGGAGTACCGGCTGGCGCTGGCCTTTGACGCTTCAGTAGCCGTGCTGGAAAAGAGCGGCCGCGAGGCGGCCAAGCTGCTGCAAAATGACAACTGGGGCGTGGCCGAACGGTTGATAGTCCTGCCGGCGGAGGTGCCGGTCATCCGGGCCTATGTGCGCGCCGGGAGCATCAAAGCGCCCGCCGGTTTCGACGTTCCCGAAGCCATGGCCAAGCAAATCCACGATGACTATCGGAAGCTGTGCGCGGCACAAGCAAGGCGTGAGAATGCGTCCCTGAAGGACTGGGAGGACCTTGATCCGGACCTGAAGGACTCGAATTTTCAGCAGGCCAGGCACTGGGCTGACCACCTGCGGCAGATCGGCTATGCCGTCCACGAACGGGGCACATCTGAGTCTCGGATTGCCGGCTTGAAGCCGGCGGAGATAGAGAAACTCGCGGAGCTCGAGCACGCCCGCTATCTGGTCGAGCGCTTTCTCAAGGGGTGGAAGTGGGGAGAGAAACGAGACAATGAGAAGAAGATCAATCCGACGCTCCTGGGATGGGCGCAATTGCCTGAGGTAGAAAAGGAAAAGGACCGTGAGGCCGCCCGCGGGGCCTTGAGCCTCTTCGCCCAGTACCGGCTTGGTGATCTCCCAGGCGCTGGCCCCCCGCGAGGCCTGCACCCCCTGATGTTGGCCTGGCGCGGGGGGGGCCTGCGCCGCCCGGAGCGCGGACTTTAGTCCGCTTAGGCCGCCCAAGCACCACCCCGCGCTTGATCCGGCTGAGGTGTTCAACGTTCAGGGAAGCGGCCGGAGGACCGGCCTCGGAAGATACCCGCGCCGGGCGAGCCGTCGGACGCCATAAGCGGACTGAAGTCCGCGCTCCAATCCTTAGGCGTTCGGGCGTGGTGGTCCGGTCAAGATGCACCCCGAGGATCTCGCGACGTTTCTTCGTGCTTTTCAAAGGTTCACCCCGTCTTTACCATGCGGCCCATGAGCTACCAGCCTCAACCCATTGCGACCGGGGGTGTGGACCTTCTTCCCGCTCTCTTGCCGCTAATCGAGCGCCTCGCTGAGAATGCCCACGATCTTTGGGCTTCCCAACGGCTCGCCCAAGGCTGGCGCTTTGGCCCCCACCGGGACGACACACGGAAGCTCCACCCCTGCCTTGTCCCCTACGCGGACTTGCCGGAGAGCGAAAAGGAATGCGACCGCGTCGCGGCACTCGGCACGTTGAAGGCGATTCTGAAACTGGGCTATCGGATTGTCCCACCTCAGGCCTGATCCAATCGCGGGCTGATTTCCCTCCGCGCTGACCGTTTCTGTCCGGCCATCCACTCCGCCCGCTTTTGCTGCGCTTCCAGGGCCGCGCGCGCGATGCGGGCGAATCGCCCGGGAGCAAACCGCCCGGATGAACAGGTTCCCCGGGGCCTGTGCGCGGTCACTCGACCAACTCCCGGACCTTGGCCGCGATCTCCTGGGCGTTGCGGTCCAGGAGTTTTCCCTCCTGGTCGCGTTGCTTGGGGACGCCGGCGTCCGCCTTATACAACAGCGCTTGCCTGGACAGTTCGTCTGGCTTGGCGTATTGGGTGCAAACCAGGATTTTTATCCCTGGGCAAGCCGCGCGCAGGATGGGAATGCTTTCGATCCCATAATGCTCCTCGCCAATGGACGCGTCCTCCGGGGCAACTTCAGGTTGGCGACGGAGGTGGTCCTCTGCCAGCCTGTCCAATTTGCGTTGCGACGTGCTCAAGAGAACAAAGTCGACCACGGCCGCAACCGGTTGGAGTTCGAGGGCTGTGCGCCGGATCTGCCAGGCTCCCGCCCGGGCAATTCGCCGGCACTGGTAGCCGTGCAGCCGCAGATAGGCAGCCACTTGCTCGTAGTGCAACTCTTGATCTTCGATGAATAGGATGGTCTTTGGCCTCGGTTCAATGGGATCAATCATGGTCCTTCTCCTTTCTTTCGCGGCCCGGAAGGGTGAGGTTGACACTGCTTGTCGGGGTGTCGAAGGTCAGCTTGCCCCACAAGGCCACGCCGACCAGAAAATCCAAGAGCGTGAAATCGCCCGTGTAACCTTTCTTGAAAAACCCCGCCAATTTCGGATCGTCCGGGGCCGAATCCAGCGCCACCAATCGCGCAGCGTGCTCGAACCCCGCCGGCGCCGGACTCTCCAGCACGAAGCGCAAAATGCCGGGCGAACCGACGCCGTCGGGCGTGGACAAAAGCAAGCGCATCTGCCGTGTCCCGAAAGCCGTTTTGGCCCCGCGGAACAGCGCCAGCAAGGCTTGCCCCAGGTAGAGGCGTTGTGATCGAACAATCACCGGGTTATCCGGCAGCAGGACTTTGAAGTCCTGCCCCAGATCCCCCGCTCCGCCTAACAGGCCCTGGATTAGGCTCGGAACATCGATGTCTTCAAGCGGGCGCGCCGGCGAACGGGCGAGTTCCTGGCTGAACCAGACGGCGTTGTCCAGCAGCAGGCAGAACTGTTTTAAGACCGGCGGCAGACCCTCAGGCGGCGGCTTGGAGGCCCGGAGGCTGGCCCCCAAAGGCCGAATGAGCCAATGGCCTATCGCGTACCGCTCGTGAAAACTGCGGTCCTCAGCTTGTGCCGCTTCTGCGCGAACCTCCTGGGATTGGGCCTGTAGCCGCGCGCGTTCCTCGAGCAACTGGGACACCACCTCCAGCAAATCAACCGCCCGCAGCTCACGAACGCGCTCCTGCATCTTGCGCAGGAAGGCCTCGGCTTCAACTCGCGGGGCGATACGCAGGGCGGCCGCCCATTCGCGGCAAGCCTCCTCCTTCTTGCCCTGTGTCAGCAGCACCTCGGCCAGGCGCCAATGCGCCAGGGCTTCATAGCTTTGCATGCCGCAGTGGCGCAACGTGGCAACCGCTCGAACGAGGCACCGCTCCGCCTCCGCTTCGTCGCCGACGCGGAAGTGGAGGCTGCCTTTGAGGTAGAGGTACTTGCCGAGGGCCCTGGACCCGCGCCAGGTGTCTTGGTGCCGCCGCAGGAGGTCCAATGCCTCTTGGCCTCGGTTCTGATCCTCCAGCAAGCGGGCGCGGGAATTCGCCACGTGGCCTCGCAGCTTGGGGTCGTCCGTTTGGCGCCCTAACCGCTCCGCCTCCAGGTAATGCCGCTCGGCTCGGGCCAGGTCCCCTTCACCACGCGCCAGGTCGCCGAGTTGGTCCTCCACCCGCGACAACAAATCCCAATGGTCCGTGGTTTGCAGCAAACGCTGGGCCCTGCGCAACTGGCGGCGCGCGTCCTTGAGGTTCGACATGAATCGAAGGATGCGCGCCTCCTCGACCAATGCCCAGACCAGGCCCTGTAAATCGTTGTTCTGTTCGCGCAGTTCCACATCGTCGCGAGCCGCGTCCAACGCCTGGCCATACAAGGCCATTTCCCGAAGGGTCTTCGCTTCCAGGAGCAGAACCTCCGCCTCGAACCCCGGAAAGTCCCAGATCTCGGGGGCAAACGGCGACCGAAACGCCCGGTGGCTCCGCGCGATCTTCTCGAGCGCCGCAGCGTAGCGGCCTCGCCGGTACAGGCTCAGGGCCTCCGTAAAGTCCAGCCAGCCCAGCAAACCGGGGTCCGGCGTCGCAAAGCCAGGGGCAATCGCGCGGGCCGCGGCAAGTTGGTTCTTCGCAAGTCGATGTTTGTTGCTCAACGCCGAGGCCATCGTTTGCCCGCACTTCGCCACGCAGGAAATCATCCCCCCCGCGCCGTCCAAGGAAGGGACGGCCCCGAATGACTCGCCGGCCTCTCCGGGCCTGCCGGCCCGGAGCAACGCCCAGCCTCGGCCCAAGGCCCCGATTCCATCCGCAGAGGAATAAGCTGCGCGCAAGACCGCTGCCTCTTTCGTGAAGCTCTCGGCCAGTGCCGCCAGCAAGGCAACAGTCCCTCCGAAAGCCCGACTGCTGACCAGGAGCCAGATCGCGTGTGTACCCAGCATGATGGCGTGGCAGTTTCCGGCGCCATGGATCTGCTCGGCCACCGTCCGAATCGATCCTCGAACCTCATCGGAAACCGATGAGTGCCGCTGGTCCTCGCCCCATGAGCTCACCGTATTGACTTTCTGGCACCCTGGCGCCTTTTGATCCCCGTCCTGGGGCGCTTGCCCCCGTGTGCGGCAAAGAAAGCGTCGAAGCCCGGGCGCAGCTTCAAGGAGCAGACCTGGCTTAGAGGCACCCAACGGCAGCTAACGTGAACAGCCAAAGCCCAACGGTCGGGCCCAAGGTCTTTTTGCATGCCCCTTTATAGAGCGCTGCCTGGCTTTGATTCAAGAACAGAAGACATTGTCGGTTTTGCCTCCCTTAAAACCCAAACTCCCCGCTCGCGGGCGGTGGAGGCCAGTGCGGCGCAGGCCTTGGCAACGGCCCTCCTTTCGGTGGGCGTAACACAGGAATCAACGGATCTGGACGGCTCCCCCGGCCCCCCCGGCCTGAGGAACGGAGCGTGCGGCTGAAAACGCGGCCTTCAATGCCTTGCGGTAATGCTCGAACGCCGCGCGGCCGGCGCGCGTCAGCCGCAACAGGGTCTGGGGCACCTTGCCGCGATACGTCTTCTCGATTTCGACGTAGCCGGCCTCTTCCAACCGGGTGAGGTGGCTGGACAGGTTGCCATTGCTCATCTCGGTTTCGTGCAGCAGGTAGAGGAAGTCGCATTCCTTCACCACCGCGAGCAGGGCCACGATCATCAGCCGCGCGGGTTCATGAATGACCCGGTCCAGTTCGGAAATAGCTCGAAGTTGCTCGTTCATTCTGCTTCAGGGGCGGGCAGTTGTGTGTGCCGAACGTAGGAATACAGAGTGGCCAGGCCGGACCCAAGCCATACAAGGCCAAGGAACAACGCCGCAGGCGGGAACGACTGGACAGCGCCTCCGGGCACGACGAGACCAATCGCCAGCAGCCCCAGCCCCATAAAGATGACCACCAGCCATTTCCACGCGTGTTCCCTGCTCCAGCGGGAGACAAAGAACGCGTACACCGCCAGCAGGACGGCCAGATAGACCCCCCGCTCAAGGCTCAGCGCATGGAACCGCCTTGCGAGCGCCATCAGGCAGGCGGAACCCGCCCCAAGCACGGCGACCACGGCAACCAACATCCACCAGTCCCATCCGCTTCGGCGGTGGGCGACATAGCCGGTGCGCGGCCAGGTGAAGCGCTTCTTGATGGCTTTCACTCCCCAGTGTTGGAAAGCCCAGAGCGGTATGAAGACTACCGGGAGGAAGGTGAAAGTGGCGAGCCCGTTCTTCCGCCACAGCGCACACTCTGGCAGGACGGCCGACACGTAGCCCACGAAGGCAAAGCACAGCAGCATCACGCCCATGCTCATCTCGCCGGTCCCGTCGATGTTCTCGTAACGCTTGGGGCGGTCCATGTAATTCCGAAGTTGATCTTTCATACAATCTAGTTTGCACTGCAAACTGATTTGTGTCAACAATATTCTTCAACTTTCTTTTTGCCCTTGGGCCCAATACGGCTGCGAACCCAAGCTGCAACCTGCGGCAGTCAATCCCCGGCCCAAAGGGCCGCGAGGCAGAGGTGGAGAAGCCCGCAAGGTTTTGGACTGCGGCAGTCCAAAACGCTTCGCGAGCTTGGTCGCGCAGGGCCCCATTGGCCGCTCACCGCTTGGGCAAAAAGAGCAGCACCAGCAGGAACAACACGACCTGCAACAGGACCAGGCCGAGGATGAACGCGTTTCTTTGCGTTCTTTGCGTTCTTCGAAACATCTTTGACCCTTTTCTCCCCGGAATCTCGTATTGATTAGTGGTGGGCAGATGGGCTGCCGCACTGAAAATGAACTCTGACTCGAATGGCATTGTTAAAATCAGACCGAACCGCTCCCGGTCCGTATCGGCGCGGCGGCGGGCGGGCGCATCCCTAGACTGCGCCCGAGATGCGCCCGTCCTCGGGCTGAAAGCCCGAAATGTGACAGCCTGGGCTGGAGCGAGCTTGCGAGCGAAGGCCCAGGTCATCGCGCCAGAATCTGGCGTGCCCTGTAGGGGCGCCATAAGGTCCCGGCCTTACAGGCCCGGCCTTTTCGAGGGGCACTGGCTTACCCGGGCCTCCGCTCCGCTCCAGCCCGGGCTATCACATGGCGGGCCTTCGGCCCTGGGGCGCTTCCCGACACTGCCCCCACCGTCGGGGCGGGACCGGAGTGCGCCCGTCCCGGGCGCAGCGACGTCCGGAGCCAGGGCAGCGGTCAAGCACTCCAGTGGGCCTGCCCGCTCCGTCGCTGCTGCGCACGGGCACGGGCGCACTCCGGGGGCAGAACCGGGATGCAACTTCGCGGCGATGAACCTTGAAAGATCCTACTTGACACCTCCTGGGATTTCATTTCTGATAATGGACGGGGCAACCGGGTAGAACTCAGCGTCGGGGGCGCCAGGGTTTGCCGGTTTCGTGGCGGTCTTGTTCGGGTGCCGGGTGATTATGGAATTGGCGGCGGCAATTGCGAGATGGGCTTCGGGCGAGCATGAGTGGAGTGCTCACCGCGGGGGAGCTCACACCCGCGTCCGGCATGGTGGCCGCCTGTTCGGCATGCTACGAAGACGAACAATGCTTTTTCCATTCTCCCTCATGCCCGCAGCCTCGATGGAGAGGCGGCGCCTCAAAGAGCAAATTCTATCGGCTATCAATCCAGGAGGTCGAAAACTATGAAAACACAAACCTCAACTGCCAGAACAACCTGCCCGGAGACGATGACCACCCGCTTGAGCGCAGCCTGCGCCAGCAAGGTGCGACTGCTCTGGGCAGCCGCGCTCGCGCTGCCGCTTTTTGGGGCACAGGCCGGGGTGGTCTTAACCACTTTGCATTCTTTCGCTGGCACCGATGGCGCAAATCCAGACGCCGCGCTCGTGCAAGGCAGCGACGGCAATTTCTATGGCACAACTTGGAGCGGCGGCCTAACGAACCACATCCATGAGCCCCCTGGGAACACGGCCGACATTCACGGTTATGGCACCGTCTTCAAAATCAGCCCCAATGGGGCGCTGACCAGTTTGTATTCTTTCCCTGCTGCGACCGCGTTCCCCGCGGGTGCCAGTGGCCTGGTGGAGGGGAGCGACGGCAATTTCTACGGCACGACACAAGGAAACATCGAGTCACCGTACGGGGGACCTGGCACCGTGTTCAAAATCAGCCCCAGTGGGGCGCTGACCAGTTTGTATTCATTCACCAGCGAGGATGGCTGGTATCCAGACGCCGCGCTAGTGGAGGGCAGCGACGGCAATTTCTATGGCACGACAGGCCAGGGCGGAACTAACAGCGCGGGCACTGTGTTCAAAATCAGCCCCAGTGGGGCGCTGACCAGTTTGTATTCATTCACCGGCGGCAAGGATGGCTTATGGCCCATGGCCGCGCTGGTGCAGGGCAGTGACGCGAATTTCTACGGCACGACCGGATACGGCGGCACGAATGGCGATGGCACCGTGTTCAAAATCAGCCCCAGTGGGGCGCTGGCCAGTTTGTATTCATTCACCGGCGGCAATGATGGCGCACATCCCGACGCCGCTCTCGTTCAGGGCAGCGACGGCTATTTCTATGGCACAGCAGGAGACACCGTGTTCAAAATCAGCCCCAGTGGGGCGCTGACCAGTTTGTATTCATTCACCGGCCGCAATGATGGCGCGGGTCCCAATGGGCTGGTGCAGGGCAGGGACGGCAATTTCTATGGCACGACCCAAAACGGCGGCACAAACGGCCGGGGCACCGCGTTCAAGATCAGCACCAATGGGGCGCTGACGACCCTTTATGCTTTCGGCTCGATTACTAATGCGAGTGGCGAGGCCCTGGATGGCGCAAATCCCCAGGCCGCTCTCGTTCAGGGCAGGGACGGCAATTTCTATGGCACGACTTACCTCGGCGGCACCTACACCAATGGGACGGTTTTCCGGCTGACTATTGTGCCGGCGGCGCCGGTGCTCCAGGCCCTGACTCTGACCAACGGCGCGCTGGGTCTGACTTGGAGCACGGAGGCTGGAGGGACCTATCAGCCGCAGTGCAGTTCCGACTTGAGTTGGACCAACTGGACCGACTTGGGCAGCGCCGTCACCGCAACCGGCGCGACGCTCAGCGCCACCGACTCCGTCACGAACGCCCCACGGCGGTTTTACCGGGTGATGCTCTCGCCCTAAAGATTCTGCTGAGGTGTTCTCGCCAGGCCAGCACAGGAAGCGGCGGCGTCGCAAGGGCCAAGGGTGGAAATGTTGACCCCATTGTCGCACCCCGAAAGCTCCAAAGCGGCCTTGTTAGTAATTGGGTCTGCCGGAAAACACGCGACGGTCAACCCGTTTGAAAAGCGGGAACTGATGCTTCCATGAGAGGGTGCGATTAAAACCGTCGGGCATGGGCCTCGGGAGTTCTGTCCCGGAGGGACATCAGAGAATAGCCCGGCGTTTCAACGCCGGGTGAGCGGACCCAAGGAGCTGGTCCGTCCCGAAGGGACGGCTGAAAGCGGGGCGTGTTCTCAGTCGTCCTTTCGGGACGAGGGTCCCTTCTGCGGCTTCCCCGGCGTTGAAACGCCGGGCTATTGTCACATGTCCCTCCGGGACAAAACTAGCGGAACGCATGCCCCACAGTTTTAATCGCACCTTCCATGCAACCTGCACGTTGACAAAAGTGTGAAAAACAAGGACTCATATCCGCATGAAAGCAGCGAATTTTTCCGGTTTGTTCGTTCGCGCGGTTTGGGCCGGCGCGGTTCTGGGAGTTTTGCAGGGCGTTTGGCCCCCGGTCCGAGCGCAAACGGACCTCGCCCCGGCGTCGTTGAAAATCGCGCCCCTCAAATATCGGCAGCGGGCGCTCGCCAACGGGTTGACGGTTCTTTCCATCGAAAACCATCGGAGTCCGACTGTGGCGATTCAGGTCTGGTATCACGTGGGGGGCAAGGACGACCCCGCGGGCCGGTCCGGGTTTGCCCACCTGTTTGAACATATGATGTTCAAATCCACGAGGAACCAGAAGAGCGAAAACTTCGACCGCCTGACCGAGGACGTCGGCGGAGCGAACAACGCCTTCACCCAGGACGATGTGACAGTTTATCACGAGACGGTTCCCTCCAACTATTTGGAGCCGCTGATTTGGGCCGAGGCGGACCGGATGGCGAATCTGAGCGTCGACAACGCGAACTTTGTCTCGGAGCGGGCGGTTGTCGAGGAGGAATACCGCCAGAGCATTCTTGCCAGGCCGTATGGCCGGCTTGAGCTTTACGTGAACCAGCACTCGTTCGCCGTTCACCCCTACAAGCGCGGCGTAATCGGTTCGATAGCCGACCTGGATTCGGCGACCATCGAGGACGTGCGAAAGTTCCATGAGACCTACTACCGCCCCGATAACGCAACGCTGATCGTCTCGGGCGACTTCGACCCGGGGCAACTGGACGCCTGGGTGGACAGGTATTTCGGACGCATCGCAAAGCCCGCAACGGAGATTCCCCGCGTCACGGTGGCCGAACCCGCCCGCGCAAAGGAGGCCCGCTTCAACACGAGCGCCCCCAATGTGCCGCTGCCCGCCACCGCCATCACCTACCTGTTGCCGCCGCGCAAAAGCCGAGATACGGACCCCCTGCGGGTCGCTGAGGTGATTCTAAGCCGGGGCGAATCGTCCCGGTTGAATCAGTCACTGGTCTATCGCCAGCAGATCGCGGTGGAGGCGGGTGCGCAGGCTGATCTGCGCGATGGCGCCGGGTTATTCGAGTTGAACATTGTCACGGCGGGCGGAAAATCGGCCGCGGACGCCGAACTGGCGGCGCTCGCCGAACTGGAGAAACTCAAAACAGAACCCGTGACGGCCGCCGAACTGGAGAAAGCCCGCAACCTCCTGCTGTCCGATGTGCTGCGAGCGCGGGAGACCGCCCAGGGCCAGGCGTTCGCGCTGGGCGAGGCCGCGGTGAGTTTCGGCGACCCGGAACGCGTCAACACCGCCATCGCCAGCTTGGAGGCCGTAACCGCCGCCGATGTGCGGCGCGTCGCACAGAAATACTTCATGCCGGAGAACCGCGTCGTTATCCGCTATGAGAATGGCAAGGAAGAGCAGGGCGGGCAGAGTAATGCCCCCAAAGCGGCCCCGCCCGCGGTCTCCGCCGCATTCACGCCGCAGGAAACGCCGCCTCCCCCCGCCGCTCCGCGCCCCGCGGCCTTCCCGACGCCGATAGAGAGGAAACTGCCAAACGGCGTCCGCGTCGTTGTTATCCCGCGCCCCGGCACGGGTCTGGTCAGCGTCTCGGCCGGGGTCCGGGCGGGCAGCGTATTCGACCCAAACGGCGCGGCGGGTCTTGCGGATTTTGCCGCGTCGTTGCTCACCCGCGGGACCAAGACGCGCACCGCACCGCAAATTGCCGAGACCGTGGAAGCCTTGGGCGGTTCCCTTGACTCCGGGGCGGGTTGGGACAGCGCCAATGTCAGTTTGTCATCCCTGTCTTGGCGTCTGGCCGGCGCTCTGCCAACGTTCGCGGAAGTTCTGCGCTCCCCGGCCTTCGCCGCGGAGGAAATCGAACGCTTGCGGTCCCAGTCCCTGGACGGTCTCGCGGTGAGCCTGCGCGAACCGGGGACACTAGCCCGCTTGACCGCCTCCCGCGTCGTCTTCGGCGACAGCGGCTATGGTCATTCGCCAAACGGGACGCCCGAAACCATGAAATCGTTGGACGCCGGGCAAATCAACCGTTTCTACAAGGGCCGCTATCAGCCGCAAAACACGGTATTGGTCTTCGGCGGGGACATCACCGCGGATGCCGCCTTCGCGTACGCCGCGAAGTATTTCGGGGAGTGGAAGGCCTCGCGCATCGCGCCGCCCCCCGCGCCGCAGTCCGCTGCCGCGCAAAAAGGCGGGCGCGTGGTGGTGGTGGACAAGCCTGACGCGGGCCAGGCGGCGGTGTGCGTCGTCCGCCCCACGATTCGCCGCGCCAATAAGGATTATGCCGTCGGGCGCGTGGCCAATGGCGTGTTGGGCGAGGGATATTCCTCCCGACTGAATCAGGAAGTCCGTATCAAGCGCGGTCTGTCCTACGGCGCGCACAGCGCCCTGGACGCGCGAAAGGACAGCGGGTTCTTCTCCGCGTCCGCGCAGACCCGCAACGACGCCGCGCCGGAGGTGGCGGCCCTGCTGAAAGCGGAGTTGACCCGCCTGGCGGCAGAACCGGTCCCTACCGGCGAACTCTTCCCCCGCAAAGCGGCCCTCTCCGGCAATTATGCGCGCAAATTGGAGACCGGCGCCGGGTTGGTTTCCGCCGTCGCCTCCTTGATGGCCTGCAACCTGCCTCTGTCCTCCTTGAATGACTACCTCCCGCGCGTGCAAAAGGTCACGGCGGCGCAGATTCAGCGCTTTGCCGCCAAGAACCTCCCAGCCGACGATGCCAGCATCATCATCGTCGGCGACGCCCGCCAATTCCTGGCCAAATTGAAAAACCAGTTCCCGAATGCCGAAGTGATCCCAGTCGATAGGCTCGACCTGAACAAGGCGGGTCTGGTCAAACCCTAGCGAGGCTGGGCCTCAGACCGTGGCTCGGGCATCCTGCCCAAGCCCCCACGGGCAGGATGCCCGTGCCACAAACTTGACCTGTCTGCATCACGTTTTGAAATTCAAGGACTCTAGAGATGAAGCGTGGCAAGGGTGACATCGTTTCCTATGAGACGAACATTCCCTTGGGACCCGATGCCAGGTTAAATTCCGGTGAGGTTAGGCAAAAAGCCCTTCAGCTTTTTAGGATTCTAGTCGAGAAATCCGCAGCCGTTGTGGACGCTCTGGAGTAAGATAACGAGTCAGTAAATGAGATTGTCATAAATGCAGCAAGGTCTGCTTAGACCGGCCGCCGGGCGACTAACTGACCCTTTCTGGCTTTCTGACCCCTTTCATGAGTTTCACTGAAGGGTCTTTTCAGCGGTGGCGCGTACCTGGCCTTATCGGGCGCAGGCCTGCGGCCCCGGCGAGCTCTAATTGCTCATCGTCGAAGCTCACAAAGGCCTCCGCTGCCAATTCCACCGCGTATGCCACGTGCAGCAGGTCCGAGCCCGGACAAGCCCGGGCAAAGGCGTTGGCGACGCTGATTTCGCTGGCGCTGCGAAGCACGTCCCGCCAGTCGGCTTCCAGGTGAAGAAAACTGCTGTCGGGGTAGAGTATCACCTCTTGAGCTTCTTGATTATCTCCGTGAAGTTCACCTTCGGCCGCTCCCCAGGAAACATCTCCCGGGCCTCCCGCCGCAGATCTTCTGCCGTCTTGGCAGCCCGCTTGCCAGCTTTGGTGACGGTGAACGCCGGCGCCCCGTTGTCCGTCACCACCAGCGACTGGCCTGGCCGCAGTGACTTCACCAGGCCGGGCGCATGAAAAAACTCTCGCGTCGTCAACGTCTTCATGGCGTCTAACATATCCGTCTGACGATCACTGCGCAAGCGCTGAAACTCCTGAAACCTGGTCCGGTCCTCCCGTGGCGATCTCGGAGGGTCGGTTTCCAGGTTGCCTTTTTCGACCGGTTGGCGCATAACTCTGGCCATGTTGGCCAAGGTCTGTTCGGCGGCCGTCAATGGCATCGAAGCGTATCCGGTCGAGGTGGAGGTGAACGCCGGGTATGGCGACACGATCATCATCATCGTTGGCCTGCCGGACGCGGCGGTCAAGGAGTCGCGGGACCGCGTCATGACGGCGCTCATCAATTCCGGGTTTTCTTTCACCTTCGGCCGCACCACGATCAACCTGGCTCCGGCCGACGTGAAGAAGGAGGGGCCGAGTTTCGACCTGCCGATTGCCGTTGGCATGGTTGCCGCCAGCGAGCAGATGGAGCCCGGCCAGTTGGGCAAATTCATAATGGTGGGGGAATTGGCCCTGGATGGCGGGGTGCGCCCGGTCAAGGGGGTGCTGCCCATAGCCCTGCGGGCGCGCGAGGAGGGCACGGGCGGGCTGATGGTTCCGGCCGAAAACGCGGCCGAGGCGGCGGTGGTGGCCGGGCTGCAGGTCATCCCGGTCCGGAACCTGCGGGAGGCGGTGGGCTTTCTGGAAGGGGAGGTCCAAATCTCCCCGTGACGGTGGACGTGGCCCGCATATTCGAGCAAGCCCCCGACGACGAGATGGATTTTGCCGACGTGAAGGGCCAGGAATCGGTCAAGCGGGCGCTGGAGATTGCTGCGGCCGGTGGCCATAACCTGCTACTGTTGTGCGGAATCACCCAGTCTTTGTAAGATTCTGAGTATAAAGGTGTTGCGGTTGGCGATCGCGCCGCCACAGGGCGAGGGAATCTGGAATTGCGCGCAGGGGTTGCGTCGGCTATCATCGGCCCGTGAGCGATGTCACGCGCATCCTCGACCGCGTGCAGCAGGGCGAACCCAAAGCCGCAGAAGAACTGTTGCCTCTGGTTTACGAGGAACTGCGCAAGCTCGCGGCGCACAAGATGGCGCAAGAGGCCCCGGGGCAGACCCTTCAACCCACGGCCTTGGTCCACGATGCCTGGCTGCGGCTGGTCCGTGACCCCAAGCAACAGGGCTGGGACAGCCGCGGGCATTTCTTCGCGGCGGCAGCCGAAGCGATGCGGAGGATTCTGGTGGAGAATGCCAGGCGCAAATCCCGGCTCAAGCGGGGTGGTCAGTGGGAGCGAGTTCCCTTGGAACAGGTTCAGGTTGCAACCGATTCGGATCCGGCCACGTTCCTGAGCATTGATGAGGCGCTGACCAAGCTGGCAAGTGAACATCCGGAACAGGCGGCGTTGGTCCGGCTGCGTTTCTACATTGGCCTCTCGCTACCCGAGGCGGCCCGGGCTTTGCACCTCTCGGAAACCACGGCCAAACGCTACTGGACCTTCGCTCGCGCTTGGCTGTTTGAGGAACTGAGTGGCGACGCTTAAAGGCTGCTTCTGAAAAACAGTGGACCGGTTTTGCCGCCGTTGGCGCATTGGTTAGGTGGATACGCTCAATACAATCGCCGTTTATGAGCCGGGCAAACGATAGACTGGAAGCCATCTTCGACGCTGCCGTCGAGTTGTCGGGCCCCGACCGCGAGCTTTACCTCGCCCGGGCTTGCGAGGGTGATGCCCAGTTGCGGCAGCGGGTCGAGAAGCTGCTGCGCGCCCTCGATCGCGCCGGAGGATTCCTCACGCACGCGGAACCACTGGTGGCGGCCGGCGGTCCGCCCGCAACCTCCTCGGGTGAAGTGGCTGACACTATGCCGGCGCCGGTCACGGAGAAGTGGGGCGACCAGATCGGCCGTTACAAGCTGCTCCAGCAGATCGGCCAAGGCGGGTGCGGGGCGGTCTATATGGCCGAGCAGGAGGAACCGGTCCGCAGGAGGGTTGCTCTCAAGGTGATCAAGCTGGGCATGGACACCAAACAGGTGATCGCCCGGTTCGAGGCCGAACGCCAGGCGCTGGCCCTGATGGACCATCCGAACATCGCCAAGGTGCTGGATGCCGGCGCGACGGAGACGGGCCGGCCCTATTTCGTGATGGAGTTGGTGCGGGGGATCAAGATTACGGAGTACTGCGACCAGCACAACCTGTCGCCCCGCCAGCGCTTGGACCTGTTCATCCAGGTCTGCCACGCCATCCAGCACGCCCACCAGAAAGGGATCATCCACCGCGACATCAAACCCTCGAACATCCTGGTCACCGTCAACGACGGCGTCCCGGTGCCCAAAGTGATTGACTTTGGCATCGCCAAGGCCACCAGCCAGCAGCGCTTGACTGACAAGACACTGTTCACCGCGTTCGAGCAGTTCATCGGCACCCCGGCTTACATGAGCCCGGAGCAGGCCGAGATGACCAGTCTGGACATCGACACGCGGAGCGACGTCTATGCGCTGGGGGTGCTGCTGTATGAGTTGCTGACGGGCAAGACGCCCTTTGACGCCAAGACGCTACTTGCCGCTGGTTTGGACGAGATGCGCCGCATCATCCGGGAACAGGAGCCGGCGCGGCCCTCGACGCGACTGAGTACCATGCTCGATGCGGAGCGCACGGAGGTGGCGAAACATCGCCAAGCCGATCCACCCAGGCTGGTTCACTTTTTGCGCGGCGACTTAGATTGGATCGTGATGAAGTGCCTGGAGAAGGACCGGACGCGGCGGTATGAGACGGCCA
The DNA here is from genome assembly GCA_963749495.1 of uncultured bacterium. Taxonomy (GTDB): domain Bacteria; phylum Verrucomicrobiota; class Verrucomicrobiia; order Limisphaerales; family UBA8199; genus CAVQND01. Next base: position 91,063 of record CAVVMW010000001.1, on the reverse strand, counting down.
GCGGTTTGGCGCAGGATTTGGAACGTCACCTGACCCATCAACCGGTCGTCGCACGCCCGGCGAGCACGGCTTACCGGGTGCAAAAATTCGTCCGACGGAATAAAGTGATGGTGGGTGCCGGCACGATGGTGGTCGCGGCGTTAGTGCTGGGCGTGGTGGTGAGCACCTGGCAGGCCGTGCGAGCCACTCGAGCTGAACGGGAGCAGGGGCGTCAGCGGATCCGCGCTGAAGCCAATGAGCAGAAGGCGGTTGAGGCCCAAGCGAACGAAACGAAGCAACGCCAGGCGGCCGAGCAAGCCCGACGGCAGGCGGAGGCCGAGGAACTGCGCGCCCGCCAAAACGCTTACGCCGCGGATATCAAGCTTGCTGACGCGGCCTGGCGAGAGAACAACCTGGGCCAGGCCGTGACAGCCCTGCGCCGGCAGATTCCCAAACCGGGCGAGCCAGACCTACGCGGGATCGAGTGGCGCTATTTGTGGCAGAAGTGCCGGGGCCAACAGTCCAAGATCTTCCACCACGATGCCGAAGTCACCTGCGCGGCGCTATCGCCGGACGGCCGCTGGCTGGCCACTGAGAGCGGAGGCGCCTTTTGGCTTTGGGATACGGCCCGGGAAGGAGAAGGCCGGGCGCTCAGTTCTGGCGCGCCCCTCAATTTTGCTTCTTGGTTCGCGGAGGCGGAGCATCTCGCGTTTGATCCGCAGGGCCGTTTTTTGGCCGCCGCCACCCGTTCCGAGGTTTTGATCTGGAACATCACCAACTGGGGCAAGCTGAAGGGCCTGCCGGCCACCAACGCCAGCCTCTGCTTTTCCGGCGACGGCTCAAAGCTGGCCACCTTCGGCGAGGAAGGCATCCAGGTCTGGAAGACCGCGACTTGGGAACCCCTGGTCAGACCCGCAGAAATCCCCATAAATTCCGAGGAGAATCTCCGCTGCATCGCTTTGAACCGGGATGGCTCGCTGCTGGCGGCGAGCTGGTCGCTCATGGTGAGACCTGAATTGCGCCCTGAGGGGGAGGTGGCGCTTTGGCGGGTTGCGCAGCGCCAGCTTGTGTTCAACTGCCCTGAGGCCAAAGATAGCGTCAGGCTGGCCTTTTCCGATGATGACCATTGGCTGGCGGCCGGCACGATGGGACCTCCGGCAGTGGTTTGGTTATGGTTGCTGCCGGAAGGCAAGCCGGTGGCAACCTGGCCCGCCAGCCAGGGCGCGGGTCGGGCTGTGGCGTTTGCCCCTGGAGGGCACGTTTTGGCGACGGCGGGAGGCGACCAGATGATTCGCCTCTGGGATACCGGCGATACCAATCGAGCGCCAAGGCTGCTCCAGGGTCATCTGAGCCGGGTCTGCTCCGTGAAGTTCGCCGCCGATGGCCGTCTGGTTAGCGCTTCGGCTGACAAAACAGCCTGCCTGTGGAATGTCAGCCAAAGCCCTTCCGGCCCGTCTGCCTTTTCGCTCCCGCGGGGCCGACTTATCTGCGCGCAACGCGCGGATGCCGGCAGGATGGTGACCGTGAACCTGACCAACCTGACGTTTGAGGAGTGGGATATGGAAAGCGGCCAGTGCCTCCGTCAAAAGAGCATCCAGGACGCGGACGCCATTTTACATCATGGAACCCTTTTGAACGGGCAGCCTCTCCAAACCGGCCTCATGGGCAGTGTGAATGTCATTGATGTGGATGTCTGGCATGCCGGCAGAGTGAGGAATTTGTTTTCGCATCCCGATTCAGGGTCGCCCGCTTGGGACTTGTGCGCGGTCACGGGCGACGGCCGCGTCTATGCCTGGAACGCGGAGTCGGCAGAGCTGGTCTATTCGAACAAGGTTGCCTCGGGACTGGTCGGGGTCTGTCCCGTAGCCGATCACAAAAAACTTGTGTTGGTCAATGCGGTGCAGGAGGAACTTGCGGGCTGGAGGGGCCCTCTGTCCATTTATGATCTCCAGACCCACCAAACCGAGCTGATCGAAGAGCAGGTGGTGGCTAGCGATTTCCAGTTGAGAGCTTCTCCCGATGGGCGCCTCTTCGCCTACGTCACGACCGACGGCCAAGTCAAGGTCCTGGATGCGGCCAGCCAACAGACCAAATCCATCGTCAAAGCGCCACGGGGCGCCATCCAGTTTTCGCCGGATTCCCGATGGTTGGCCGAGACCGCGCTTGGCCAGGTCCAGGTATGGGATGCCCGCACCGGCCAGCTTGTGTGTGGGCCGCTGGCGGGATACTCGACGGGCACTCTTCTGGTCCGCTTTTCGGCGGACAGCAAGTCGCTGGTGACCTACTCTATGGATGAAACTGCCAGGATATGGAACATCGCCACGGGCCGCGAGATGATTTCCGGCCTGCGATTGAATTGGTTCCTGGTTGCTCACCCGGAATGGAGCATTCTGCCGCCGGACGGCAACTCGGTCCTCGAGAGCGCGGGCGAGGGGGCCATCCGCGTGGTGCGCCTGCCGACGTTGGCGGAGATCGATGCGCTTGAAGCCAGGTCAGCCAAGAAACCCTGAAGAGTCAGTCGCCACCGGAGGCAACCGAATTCAACCCATGACAACCCGCAGAAACCACCAAGCACAGCCGGGAGGATCGCCTTTACCCAAGGCCCCACCGCGCGCAGGCTTCACCTTGATCGAGTTGCTGGTGGTGATCGCCATCATCGCCATCCTGGCGTCGCTGCTGTTGCCGGTGCTGGGCAAAGCGAAGTCCACGGCGAAGTCGGTCGGCTGTCGGAACAACCTGAAGCAACTGGGCCTTTGCTGGCAGATGTACAGCGAGGAGAACGCCGACCGCCTGGTCAGCAACGACTCCTGGGACGCTAATGGCTCGCTGAACCAAGGCAGTTGGCAGGCCCGGGACGGCGCCTGGGTCTGTGGCAATGCCTGGGCCGACAACACGCCGACCAACATCCAGCGCGGCGCCCTCTTCTCCTACAACCGGTCGCTCAGCATTTACCGCTGCCCCGCCGACACGTCCACCGTGCAGGACCAGGGGAAAATCCCGCGCACCCGCAGCGTTTCGATGTCCTGCTTCATGAACCATACGCCGGACCGGGCTAACCCCGCTTACCCCAACTTCTGGCACTCCCTGGGCCAGATCCGGGACCCCGGTCCGGGGCAGGCCTTGGTTTTCGTGGACCAGATCGAGAAGGGCATCGATGACGAAGTCTTCGGGATCAACGCCCCCAGCGTATGGCAGGCCGGGTGGTGGCCGTCGTGGACCTGGTGGGAGTTCCCCGGCACCCGCCACAACAACGCGGGCACGGTCAGCTTCGCTGACGGTCATGCCGAGGCCTGGCGCTGGCGTGAAGCCAATACGCTGCGAATCGCCAGCCATCTCACCTTTGGCCAGGTCTACCCTGCCGTGACCGGCACGGACCGGGACTTCAGCCGATTCTTCACGGGGGTTCCCCAGAAGCTGCCGATCCCGTGAGCGGAAGCTGTGGAACCTATGCCGCTCTAAGTTTTTAATTTCGGGCTGAGGCGCTGCGCCTTGGCCAAGTGCGCGGAGCGAAATTCACTCCCAAGAAAAGGGGCCTTTGGCCCTCACGCATGGAGTGTTGTCTGGCACCGACGGATTTCGCCACCCACGAAGGGTGGCGGAAAGAGAAACAACAAAACAACAGAAAGGTTAGTAACTATGAAGAAATCAACATTGCTGCGAGGGATTACATCCGTTGCAGTTTGCGCCCTTGCCCTGGCCGCGCTGACCGGCGCCAGCGGCGCGCGTGCGGCCACCCTCACGGTGACCAGCCTTAAAGACAAGGGCCACGGCTCTTTGCGCGAGGCCATCGCTAACGCCGCGGCAGGTGACAAGATCACGTTCCAGGTCAAGGGGACCATCACGCTGAGCAGTGGCGCGCTAACGATAAACAAAGACCTGGACATCGAGGGTCCCGGTCCCTGCAGGCGAGACCGGGACGAGGGCAAGGGGCACGACGGCGGAGACTCTGAGGGCCTGACGATCAGCGGCAACCATGCCAGCCGGGTCTTCGTTGTCGGGGACCCCTCCCTGCCGTCGCAACCCAACGTGACCATCGCCGGGGTGACGATCGCCGACGGTCTGGCCGACGGCAACGCGCCCATGATCGCCAGCTTCGGCGGCGGGATCCTGAACTTCGCCGACCTGACTCTCTCCAATGATGTGGTTTCCGACAACCGGGCCTTCGGCGACGCCAGCGAGAGTCCGTTGAGCCTGCCTGGTCTCGGAGCGGGCGGCGGAGTCGGCAACTTCGGCAAGCTGCAGGTCACCGCTTGTCAGTTCACCGGCAACCTGGCCCGGGGCGGCGACGGCAGCAGTGGTCCGGTTGCGCCCGGCATTGGGGCTGGGGGCGCCCTCGTGAACACCTTGGGTGAGATGCACGTCACCGGAAGTCAGTTCACCGGCAACGTCAGCCAGGGTGGCAGTGGCTGCGGCAATAGCGACAGCTTCGTTGCCGGCAAGGGTTACGGTGGGGCCACCGACAACACTGGCACCCTGAGCATCACCGGCAGCACGTTCAGCCATAACCAGGCCATTGGCGGCAACGACAACAGCGGCCTTTTGAGCGGCAACGCCAACGGCGGCGCTGTTTACACCGAAAGCGCGTCTGGCCCATCGTTGCTGGAGGTCCGTGACAGCCGGTTCGACCACAACCAAGCCATCGGTGGCAATGGCAACCTCGACCCCGTCCTGAGTCTGGGCGGCATGGTGTGGGGCGGCGCCGTCCAGTTCAATGGGCCCGGCACCATCAGCGGCTGCACCCTGGACCATAACGATGCCCTCGGCGGCGCCGGAGCTCCGGGCGTTGCCGGTGGCCCCGGTCTGGGCGGCGGCCTCGACGTCGAGGGGCAGAACGTCACAGTCAACAACTGCACGGTCGAATACAACTCGGCGCTGGGCGGCCCAGGGGGGCTTGGCGGCAACGGCGTCGGTGGCGCGGGCGGTGGACTCCGCAGCGGTGGCGGGGCCACGCTCACCGTCATCAGCACTACCGTGGCGCACAACCTCGCTCAAGGCGGCACTGGGAGCGCTGGGGGCGCCGGTGGCGGCGGCCAGGGCGGCGGCCTCCAAACCTTCCAAGGCTCGCTGGTCCTCACGGGCGCGACCGTCACCGACAACCTGGCCATAGGCGGCCACCCAGGAGGCCAGGGCTTCGGCGGCGGCGTGTATAATTAGAGCCTGTCCCAATAGAGGAAGGCCTTGCGGAGCGGGGCTGGGATCGATGCGGGCCTGATTTAAACCCGCAGGAATCGGCACGGCGACACTGAAAAGGCCCGCTATAATGGCTTTGTCGAGGCCCGCCGGCGGGTGGTGGGCGCGGGCCCGTTGGGCCGAACCAAATGGAGTTCGCCACGGTCCAGCAGTTCCCATTGGACGCGTTCACCGCCTTCCAGACCAATCGCCGCGGCTAGGGCCAATGGAAAGCTGACATAAAATCGGGGCTGTTTTCCCTTGGAACGCATCTCCTGGATTTTCAATGGATAGGTTGCTTGCATTTTTTGCAAAATAGTTCTTGCCTTTTGTGGGCTAGAGTATAATCTAGCCTCATGCCGGCTGCCAATATCATTCCGTTCGAACTGCCACTGCCCCAAATCCTGCCCACCATCGAGGGCAATGTTGATTACCGCGACTTGCGCGACCAACTCCTGCGCATTGACGGCCTGCTGGTGCAGAGCCCCTTGGAAACGCAGATGCTCGAGGCGGACCTCCAACGCTGGCTGGCCGGCCAAAAGCGCGTCAGCGCCAAGGCCCAACAAAAGCACCAGTTCCACGCCCGGCGCGCCCTGCGCTGCAATACCGCCCGGCTCCTCCTCAAAGAGCACTACCGCCGCTTTGCCGCCCGCCTCGCCGACAGTCCTCTCTTGCAGTACTTCTGCGGCATCAGCGAGGTTGACCGCGTGGTCGTGCCCAGCAAAAGCACCCTCCAACGCTACTTCACCTGGTGGCCGGAAGCCGAGGTGCGGGAGTTGATCCACAAGCTCCTGGTCCAGGGTGCCCAGGCGCCGGAGCGACTGGACTTGGCCCAGCCGCTGGATTTGGAAAGCGCCTATCTGGACTCCACCTGCCTGTGCGCCCACATCCATTACCCCGTGGACTGGGTGCTGCTGCGCGATGCCACCCGCACCTTGATGGGCTCGGTCCGGCTCATCCGCGACCAGGGGTCAAGCACCGCATGGAGGAGCCGGAGAGCTTCATCAGCCGCATCAATGGGCTGTGCATTAAAATGACCCATGCCTGGCGCCGGCAGGATCAAGTGCAGAGCCGGCGCCTACGCAAACAAACCCTCCGGCAAATGGACCGCCTGGTCGGCACGGTCCGCCATCACGCCCGCCGCTACCGGGAGTTGCTCGACACGCACTGGGAGCAAACCCAGTGGACTCGCCCCCAAGCTGAGCAGGTGCTCGGGCGCATGGACCAGGTTCCTGGAGCAATTGCCCAAGGCCCGCCAACAGGCCCGCCAGCGCATCTTGAAGGGCCAACTCGTGCCCAATGAAGAAAAGATCCTCAGCCTCTATGAAGCGGACGTCCACGTCGTTGTGCGCAAAAAAGCCGGGGCCGAAGTGGAGTTCGGCAACACCCTCTTTCTAGCCGAGAATCCCCAAGGCTTGATCCTGGATTGGGAGTTGTTCCGCGAGAGTGCTCCGGCCGACGCCGCCCTGTTGCCGCGCACAGTGGGACGCATGCAAGAAGCCTATGCGCCAGGCCCCAAGGCGCTGGGGGGTGACCGGGGGTTCGATAGCGAACTCAACCGCTTCGGTTTGAACGAAGAAAAGATCTTCAACGCGATCTGTCCCCGTTCACCCGGGCAGCTCCGACAGCGGAACCGTTCCTGGAAATTCAAGCGCATGCAGCGGCGCCGGGCGCAAACCGAAGGCCGCATCGGCATTGTGAAGAATGTCTTCCTGGGTGGGCGGATGCGCTGCAAAGGCTTTGAACACCGGGAGTTGACCGTGACCTGGACGGTGTTGGTGCACAACCTGTGGGTGCTAGCGCGGCTGCCGCGATTGGAGAAAGCCGAAGCTGCCCGCCGGGCGGCCTGAGGGCCGCCCGGCCGATTTTCCAAACACAAGACCGGGGACGTGGTGTGTACCGGCGCGACCGGTTTTGCGCAAATACGGAGGGAAGAGATGATCCCAGTCCACTTTGTTTGATGGTGGCGCCGTCATGGATCAGCGAATGTAATGGCACTGCCAAAACTCGCCCTTTTGGGACAGGCTCTAATTACCAAGGCACCTTCACCTACGATAGCACGACCGTCATCGCCAAGAACCACGCCACCACCAGCAACGACAATGTCTGGCCCTGATCTGGCGCCGGAATAGGCCCACGGGCTAGGCATCGAGTCGCACAAACCACATAAACCACGGATTTCACGGATCTCACGGATGAGCAGGGCACCCATCCGTGTCATCTGTGGCATCCGTGGTTCTGAGAACCGATAACTATGAAAACTGAATTCCACCTCATTACGGCCGGGCTCCTCCTGGCCGCCGCGGGCCTTGGCCTCGGCCAGCCCGTCATCACCCAACAGCCGCAGTCGCAGACGAACGTTGCCGGCACGACCGCGGCTTTCTGAGTCACGGCCACCGGCACGCCGCCCCTGGCTTACCAGTGGCAGAAACTCAGCGTCAGGTGGTGGGACCTTACAGGCGGCACCGCCACCAACTTCTGCCTGACCAATGTGCAGCCCGGCAGCGCCGGCGACTACCGCGTTGTCATAGCCAATGCGGACGGCGCCGTCACCAGCGCCCTGGCGCACCTGACGGTGGTCGTTCCGCCGCGCATCACCCCCACCACCTCGCTCCAGCATCAGGTGGCGCGCATCGGCACTGCGGCATCCTTTGCCGTCAGCGCCTCCGGGATGGCACCCTTTGCCTATCAATGGCGGCTAGACGGCCAGGAACTCGCGCTCCAGACCAACCCCATTCTCCACTTCAGTGCCGTCCAACCGGCGATGAAGGCGACTACACCGTGGTGGTCACGAACCTGGCGGGCGCGGTGACCAGCGCACCCGCACGCCTCTGGGTCGTGCCGCCGGCTTCCGGGGTCGTCAAAACCAACTTCACCAACAATCTGGGTCGCCTCCCCTACTGTTACGTCCTGCCGACAAACTACGACGCAGGACGCTATTACCCATTGTGGTTGTCGTTTCACGGAACGCCAGGTGACGAAACCATGGCTTTCCCCTTCATTACCAACGGCCCGGGCTACATGCTCATGACCTCCCATTGCCGGCAGCCGCCGGACCCGGTGATTCAACTCTGGCCGACGCGCCGCGCGGGAGACGAGTCCTGGACTGACGCGTATCTGCGCCAAGTCTCGGCTCTGCTTGACCAGTTTCTCACCCGGTTCAACGTGAACACCAACCGAATCTACGTCACTGGAGCCTCGGAGGGGCTCTATGCCGCCTGGGACATGATCGCGATGAGACCGGGCTGCTTCGCCGGAGCAACGCTGACGGCGGGCTGGCAAGAGACCCGTCCCGCCGCCGCCGTCAAAGATGTCCCGGTTTGGGCTTGGTGCGCGGAGGATGACGCCGCTGGCGAATTGGCCAGCACCCAACAGGCGGTGCGCGCCCTTCGACTGGCCGGAGGCAATGTGCGCTACACCGAGTACGCTGCCGGCGCCTACACCGACAGCACCACCGGAACCACTTATGATACGCACGGCGCCGGCATCGTCATGGGCTTCTTTACTCGGGCCATCGTGGATTGGATCCTCGCCCAACGACGCGGCGTGCCCTCGACCGCGCAGCCGCTGCTCAGCATTACCAACCCGGCTGCACAGGCCGTCTGGCCCACCGGCGCAACGAACCTCAGTCTCTCAGGTTCGGCCCTGGCCTTGGACCAGAACGTCACCAGCGTCACGTGGACCCACCTTGCCAACAACGCCAAGGGCCTCGCCGCGGGCACCAACGCCTGGAGCGTGCAGAGCATCCCGTTGGTGGCCAACAAAACCAACGTGGTCGAGGTGGTCGGCGTTACGACCAGTTGGGCGCCCGCCTACGGCGGCAACACCACCTTCAACGAGACGCTGATGGTTGTTTGCTACCCCATTCGGGCGGCCTTGGCGCTGCAAGGAACGAGTGCGCTCCTCAACTGGACTGGCGGCGGACCGCCCTACCGCGTGCAGCGCGCGACTGACCTGGCCGCGGGCGATTGGACGGACTTCCTGACGAACGCTGTCCCACCGGTCACTTTGCCCTTGGACAGGCCGGCCCGGTTCTACCGTATCGCTGGGCAGTAAGCCCCCGTTTCGGCGGTTTGGGTGTTGCACGTGGGCGGGCCATTCGGTAACTTTCTGCCATGTCAGCAGGCGGATATACAGCCTTGGTCAAGCGTGCAGGCAACCGGTGGATCGGATGGGTGCAGGAGGTCCCTGGCGTTAACGCCCAGGAACGAACCAAAGAGGAATTGCTCCATTCCTTGAGAGAGGCCCTGTGCGAGGCCATTGAGTTCAACCGGGAGGACGCCCGGCGGGCCGCCGAGCCCGATTATGTTGAAGAGCCCTTGGCGCTGTGAAGCGACGGGAGCTTATCCGGCATCTCATGGCCGAGGGCTGCATCCGGCTCCGTGAGCGAAGCCGCCATTCGTGGTGGCACAATCCCGTCCGGGACTGGCGTAGCGCCGTGCCACGGCACAGCGAGATTCAGGACATCCTCGCCAGGAAGATCTGTCGCGATCTGGAAGTCCGGGAGCCATAGTATATCGAGCGGGCTTCAGCAGCGGCTCTGGTTTGCCTTTTTCCCAGGAGTGCTCCACACTTTCTTCCATGTTGGCCAAGGTCTGTTCGGCGGCCGTCAACGGCATTGAAGCCTACCCGGTCGAGGTGAACGCCGGGTATGGGGACACCACTATCGTCATCGTCGGCCTGCCGGACGCGGCGGTGAAGGAGTCGCGGGACCGCGTGATGACGGCGCTCATCAACTCCGGGTTTTCGTTCACTTTTGGCCGGACGACGATCAATCTGGCGCCGGCGGACGTGAAGAAGGAGGGGCCGAGCATCCATCGGCCCGCGGCCTTGCGCTCCTGAGTTCAGAGCATGTCCGGAACGTCGTGGCGGGCGCCCCGCGCGCGGCAAACTGGGGCGAGATGTCCCAGCGACGGTGGTTTTCCGGAAGGGCTCTCGGGCCAAGGCCAGAGGGCCGGCCCGGGGGAGAACGCCCCGGTGGCGGTCGAACGTCGGAAGCGGCCGGTTGCGGAAGGGTCTTGCAATTACCTCATGTCAGCACTATCCTAACTGACATCGGTATGAAGACGCGAAAAACGATCACCGGAAGGGACCTTAGGCGGGGAGCTCCGGAGGAACAACTCGGCCCAGGCGAGGCAGTCATTATCGAAAAGAAGAGCGGCAAATTGTTCGAACTCAAGCGGGTGGATGCGGCGCCCAAGAGCATGGTTGCGGCCGTGGATAAGTTGATCGAGGAGGTCCCGATTCCCGGGAGACGGATGCCAACGGACTTGGCGCGCCTGATTGTGGAGGAACGCGAGTGATTGTTTACTGCGACACGAGTTTTTTGGTGAGTTGGTTCCATGAGGCCGATTCCAACCACAAGGCAGCGGTGCAACTTGCGGGAAAGTGGGACGGGGAGGATTTTGTCCTGTGCCAGGCGCACCAAATTGAGCTACCGGCTTCCGTAAGGGCCGCTGTTCACCGGAGGGACGCGCCGCTGGCCCCGCACATTGCCCGCGGCATCATCAACCGGTTTGACCGCGCCTGGAACGGGAGGGACTTCATGAGGCGGAACCTGCCCCTGGATGATTCGGCAGGCATGGTTCGGTCCCTGGGCGAGGCTCACGGCTGGAGCAAGCGGCACACCGCCTTCGACCTATGGCACCTCTCCGCAGCATGGTGTCTCGGGGCCAGCGTCTTCCTGACGTTCGATGAACGGCAGAAAGCGATCGGCCAGCTCCTCTCTTTCAGAACGGGTTAGGCCTCAGGACATCTTCGAGACTCCGGCGCAAGGCATGCCATCGGAGTCGAAGGGCCTCGGTCCTGACACCCTCTTGCCCCGGTCGTCATCGATGCTGTCTTGGGGGGCGGCACCAGGTCCTCACTCCAATCCTGCGGCTCGGCGCGCCCGGACCTCACATTTCCGCATTGCCCTTTGCTCGAATCTGCCTCATAACTCTCCCTATGTTGGCCAAGGTCTGTTCGGCGGCCGTCAATGGCATCGAAGCGTATCCGGTCGAGGTCGAGGTGAACGCCGGGTATGGCGACACGATCATCATCATCGTTGGCCTGCCGGATGCGGCGGTGAAGGAGTCGCGGGACCGCGTGATGACCGCGCTCATCAATTCCGGGTTTTCTTTCACCTTCGGCCGCACGACGATCAACCTGGCGCCGGCCGACGTGAAGAAGGAGGGGCCGAGCTTCGATCTGCCCATTGCCGTCGGCATGGTGGCCGCCAGCGAGCAGATGGAGCCCGGCCAGTTGGGCAAATTCATAATGGTGGGGGAATTGGCCCTGGATGGCGGGGTGCGCCCGGTCAAGGGGGTGCTGCCCATAGCCCTGCGGGCGCGCGAGGAGGGCACGGGCGGGCTGATGGTTCCGGCCGAAAACGCGGCCGAGGCGGCGGTGGTGGCCGGGCTGCAGGTCATCCCGGTCCGGAACCTGCGGGAGGCGGTGGGCTTTCTGGAAGGGGAGGTCCAAATCGCCCCCGTGACGGTGGACGTGGCCCGCATCTTCGAGCAAGCCCCCCGACGACGAGATGGATTTTGCCGACGTGAAGGGCCAGGAGTCGGTCAAGCGGGCGCTGGAGATAGCGGCCAGCGGCGGCCACAACCTGCTGATGTTATCTTAAATCCGCCCGTACCTGGCGGATGACGCTTAGAACCCTTGAGTTTACAGGGTCCTTCGGTCTCAAGTGTGTTGAGGCTGAGCATAGCGAGGTTGGGCTTTGATTTCGTTTCATGCATGATTTCTAACCTTGTTCACGCCTCGGGAAAAGCGGATTTCAACTGGGTGCCGATTTGTCCAATATGGTTCAGCTTTGCTCATTACGACGGGGAGGGTGGGCCTTCCCTGGTGGGACCGAAGCCCGAACGGTGACGCAGCCTCAGACTCCACCGCACTGACCGCTCGTCGTCATCAAGCCTTATGCGTCCGTTCGATTCCAACCCTCGCCTTAGGAGCAAAGCGAGCGGCCAAGTTCAAGCTGATCGCGGCGGTTTGAATTCGCTTTGGGGCGGCGCTGTTGTGCATCTTCTCCTTCGGTCAATGGAGTCTTGCGGGATCTGCAGGTCGCGCGAAGTCGGCTTGCCTTCAAATCCATCCTTTCTTTTCGACTCCGCCAACGTCGGGTCGCCCTCGAAGCCACATGCGATTGACACGTTCGAATTCTTGTTGACTATGACGGACGGGGTGCTTCGGTCCAGCGCCTCCTTGAAATGTTGGAATCTCAATCCCTTCGCCGGATCTCTCCCTGTTACTTTCTTGGCTGTTTCCGTATAGACAGAGCGAAGGCCCTATCTTCCCTCGGGGTGGGTGCCTCCCGCCGGCACTTGGAGTTCCGCCTCGCGGCTCGCAGGCCAGGCGAAGGGTGCTTGCCTCGTATCTTTCTTCGATAAACTCTTCAAGGGCCAGGATGACCACTTATTGGATGCGCCGTCGAACACCTATGCGAACATTATCAGCTTTCAAAGAAAGCCATAGGCAACGAAACAAGAACGGGGTCATATCCCAATATTGGAAGCAGGTGAAAATGATTGTCCCTCAGGACGCAGGCGTGAATTCCGGCCCCGAGGCGCTCGCCCGGGTCCGCCAGCAACTCCAAAAAATGGAAACGGTCTGCATCCGGGCGGAAAATGGGCTTGCGTTCGTTGCCCCGCGCGGCGACGTGATAGCGACCGCCGGGCCGCTCGATGCGCAACGCGGGTGCCATGACGCGATCAAAGCAGGAGCAGTAGGCAAGGCCAAGCCCAAAATGTCAATTGTTGAGATGTGACCCCGTTGCCTTTAGCATCAACTCCGGCCTGGCTAACCGCTGTGCCGGGTCGCCCAGCCCGTCGTCCAGGTGGTCGGGCCATGTTTCGACCACCCGGCAGCCTAATGGCGCGGGACCAAAGGAGTGGCAGCGGCCCGCGCCGGGCGCGGCCATAGCCTTCGCGGTAGCTGCCAGAGCCAGCGCTCCCGCGAAAAACATTTCCTCGACTCCTTCCTGGCTTTGTGATAAAATAAGGTAGTCACCGAGCAGAAATCAGGGATGGGCCGTCAGGGTTTGCCGGCACCGTCGCGATGTTGTTGGGTCGCCAGTGGGTTATGAAATTGGCAGTGGCAGTGGTGAGATCGGCTTCAGGCGGGCAGGCATCGCGCCGGTCCGTTTTTCCCGGCCTTGCGCGTCCGGCAGGAGGGCGCGGCGGACAAGGCCCGGGGCGGATGCGCTCCCCAAGCAGGACAACGGCCCTCCGCCAGGAAATCCCTGTTCAACCCGCGCCCATCCGCATTGAAAAAATTGCAGACAGGAAATCCATGAAAGCAAAGCATCTCATTCAAATCGCAGCCGTGTTGCTGCTCTCAACCCTCAACCTTCAACTCTCTACCGCCCTCGCCTCTACGAATCCTGTCGGCGTGATCACCGCAAGCTATACCATGACGGCCAACGGCACGGGCACTGCTAGCTACGGGAGTGCCCTCGCCGAGGGTTACAACGACAGTGATCAGATCACGCTTTCAATTAGCGGGACGGCAAAATATGAGGTGTTACAGACTGAAACCAATCTGGTGATTGGCAACCTGATCAGTTCAACTGCGGCCCAGATGGCCTCCGGAATCTGGCGCCATGCTTATTGGTACGACGTTGGCGAGTTTGATGGTTGCACGGAAAACTGGACTGACAGCTACGCTAGCGATCCGCAGTTCAACCCGACAAACTCGCCTTGCGTGTGGATTGCCAACTCCCAGGAGGTGGGCCAATTCGTCGGCGGATGCGGGGGGGTTTCGTTCGGAACGGTGGACGCCAACGGTGTGTATAGTGCGTTCAACACCTCGATGTACGGCGCTCTCGGTTACTACGACGGCCAAGACGGTTGCCAGTGGGAAAGCTTGTTCAGCAGTGGCTGCGCTGGGTGGGGCGCGGTATCAGAGGAGGGCGCGTACTACGCCTTGGAGGACGAGGGTCAGGTTGGGGGTTTTCGATTTGCGTTTCAGGACTCCGCGAACGCCTGGAACCAGACGATTACGACAAACTCCACGCTGCAGGGCAGTACAACCGACCCTGCGGGGCTGGGGACGTGGACGTGGGATGCCACCGCCACCAACACTGTCACCCTGGGTTATGAACCCTACCAACTAACCGTCCCGTTCACCGCCGATCCGACCAACGGCCCGGTGCCATTGGCGGTTCAATTCAGTTGCACGAATATGGACAGCGGGACCAACGACATCGTCAGTTGGCTGTGGTCGTTTGGCGACGGCACGACCGACACGAACCAAGCACCCTCGCACACCTATACCAATACCAACACGTTTTCGGTCACGCTCACCGCCATCAACATCAACGGCAAGGCAGTCCAGGGCATCGGCCCGACGAACATTGTGGTGGCCCTGCCCACGGTGCAATTCACCGCCTGGCCGACGAATGGCTATATGCCCTTGCTGGTGGAATTCAGTTGCCCGGCTGTGGACAGCGGGACCAACAGTATCGTCAGTTGGCTGTGGTATTTTGGCGACGGCCCGACCTCCACGAACCAAAATCCCTCGTATATTTACACTTCTTCGAAGCCGAAAACGTTTTCGCCCAAGCTTTACGCCACCAACGTCAACGGCACAGCCGTTGTGGCCACGGGGCCGAAGATTTACGCGGCCTACCCGCCCATAGGGTTCAACGCCAGCCCGACCAACGGCCTGGTTCCCCTGCCGGTTCAATTCAACGCGCCGGCGGCGGACACCCTGGGCGTCACGATCACTAATTGGACCTGGACTTTCGGCGACGGCGCCGCCAGCGTTCTGCAAAGTCCGTTCCACACTTACACCAATGCCGGCATTTTTTCGCCCACGCTCCTCACGACCAACCAGAATCACATCGCCATTATAGGCTTTGGCCCGAACATTTCGGCAGGCTGTTCGAGCGTCCATACGTTTGGCGTCGCCGGCGTGGGATTTGATCCTACCAGAGACGGCATGACCAACAGCGACGGGATTCATCCGCAAGCCGCATTGACGGTCTCGGGCAACCGGCTTTACGGCGTGATGTCGGGCGGCGGCAACGGCGGTTCGGGGACAATTTTCGCGGTCAACACGGACGGTTCGGGCTTCACCAATCTTTACAGCTTCAGCGCGCCGCCGGGGTGTTGGTATACCAACGGGGACGGCGAGTCGCCGAGGGCGCGGCTGGTGCTGTCCGGCAACACGCTCTATGGCGCGGCGTCGAGCGGCGGCTCGGGCGGCGGCACGAGCTTCATGGGCCAGGGAACGGTCTTCAAAATCAACACGGATGGTTCGGGCTTTGCCACGCTTTTTAACTTCCCCGATGGCAGCGACGGCGGAACCACGCCCAACGGTTTGGTCTTGTCCAGCAACACACTGTATGGGACGACCGGGTATGGCGGCAGCGGAGGGGACGGCACGGTGTTCAAAATCGCCACCGACGGCTCGGGTTTCACAAGGATTCACGATTTTTCCGCCAGCGCACACGATCCTTCCAGCGGGAGTCAAACCAATGGCGAGGGCGCCTGTCCGCAGGCGCCCCTGCTGCTGGCTGGCAACAGCCTCTATGGGACAACGATGCACGGTGGCGCCTCGGGAGGCGGCACCTTGTTCAAGCTTAACACGGACGGCTCTGGGCTTTGCCGTGCTCCATACTTTCACGAAGAGCGACGGCCTCCAACCGTGCGGGGAACTCCTTTTGGCTGGCAGCACACTGTATGGGACGGCCGCCGCAGGCGGCAGTGGAAATAATGGCACGGTGTTCAAGCTCGATACCGACGGCTCGGGCTTCACCACGATTTACACCTTTACCGGCGATGGGGCCCAGCCGCAGGGGGGAGTGATCTTGTCCGGCGCCATGCTGTATGGGACGACGGAGTGGGCCGGCAGCGGCGGCTCGGGAACGATCTTCGCGCTCAACACGAACGGCACGGGCTTCGCCACTCTTTACAGTTTCAGCGCGACTGACCCCATCACCGGGACTAACTTTGACGGGGCCAATCCGTGTGCGGGGTTGGTGCTGTCGGACGGCAACTTGTTTGCAACGACCTTCAATGGCGGCAGCGCGGGCGATGGGGCGCTCTTTACGTTGAGCCTGCTCTCCGCTGGCCAAGTCACCGAGGCCATTACGTGGGCCAACCCCGCCCCCATCATCTACGGCACGGCTCTCGGCCCCAATCAGTTGGACGCCACTGCGAGCGTGCCCGGCGCCTTTGCCTACAACCCGACCAATGGCGCAGTGCTCAACGCCGGCGCCAATACGCTTTCGGTCGCCTTCACGCCGGCCGACACGGTTGATTACAGCGCCGCAACCGACACTGTCAGCCTGGTCGTTTCGCCCGCGTCCTTGACCGTGACGGCGGCCAATGCAAGCCGCCTGTGCGGCGCGGCCAACCCGGTGTTCACGGGCACCATCACAGGCGTGACGAACGGCGACAATATCACGGCGACTTACAATTGCAGCGCAACCGCCAGCAGCCCGGCGGGAACATACCCCATCGTGCCGAGCCTGGTGGACCCGAACAACCGTCAGACCAACTACACCGTCAGCCTGGTCAATGGCACACTGACTGTGGGCCAGGCGGGCTACCCGCCCATCGGGTTCACCGCCAGCCCGACCAACGGCCTGGTTGCCCTGTGGGTTCAATTCAACGCCCCGGCGGTGGACACCCTGGGCGTCACGATCACTAATTGGACCTGGACCTTCGGCGACGGCGCCACCAGCGTTCTGCAAAATCCGTCCCACACTTACACCAATGCCGGCATTTTTTCGCCCACGCTCTTTGCGACCGACCAAAATGGCATCGCCATTGAAGGCTTTGGCCCGAACATTTCGGCAGGCTGCACGGAGGTTTACACTTTTGGCCTCGGCGGCAGCGGCTTTGGTCCCTCGACCGTGTGGCCTACCAACAGCGACGGGATTCATCCCCAGGGATTGGTGCTGGGGGGCCACCGGCTGTACGGGGTCATGTCGGGCGGTGGCAGTGGCGGCTCCGGAACGATCTTCGCGGTCAATACGGACGGCTCCGCCTTCACCAACCTCTACAACTTCAGTGCGTTGGCGATGGGCTGGTACACGAACAGCGATGGGGCCTGGCCAGAAGGGCCACTGGTGCTGTCCGGCGACACGCTCTACGGCGCAGCCCCAGGCGGGGGTGACATGGGTGGCGGCACCGTGTTCAAGATCGGCACCAATGGTTCAGGCTTAACCACCCTCTTTAGCTTCTCCAATGGCAGCACCAACGGCTCCGTGCCCAACGGCTTGGTCCTGTCCGGTGGCGCCCTCTACGGAACCGCCCGGTTTGGCGGCCAAGGGCTTAACGGAACCGTGTTCAAGCTCAACACCGACGGTTCGGGCTTCGCCCTGCTCCACTCTTTCGATCCCATGCCCGGTGGGGGGACCTACACCAACGATGACGGAGCATACCCGGCGTCGCCCCTGCTGCTGGCCGGCAACAGCCTCTATGGGACAACGACCGATGGTGGCGCCTCGGGAGGCGGCACCTTGTTCAAGCTTGACACGGACGGCTTGGGCTTCACCGTCCTCCATACTTTCACGAACAGCGACGGCCTCCAACCGTCGGGGCAACTGCTTTTGGCTGGCAGCACACTCTATGGGACGGCCGCCGCAGGCGGCAGTGGAAATAATGGCACGGTGTTCAAGCTCAATACGGACGGCTCGGGCTTCACCACGATTTACACCTTTACCGCCACTTCCGCCGACCCTTCAAGCGGGAGCTACACCAACGGCGATGGGGCCCAGCCGCCGGGGGGAGTGATCTTGTCCGGCGCCATGCTGTATGGGACCACGCAGGCGGGCGGCAACGGCGGCTCGGGAACGATCTTCGAGGTCAACACAAACGGCACGGGCTTCGCCACTCTTTACAATTTCAGCGCGCTTGAGCCCTTCAACGCGCCTGACCTCAACACCAGGACTAACTTTGACGGGGCCAATCCCTGTGCGGGGTTGGTGCTGTCGGACGGCAACTTGTGTGCAACGACCTTCAATGGCGGCAGCGCGGGCGATGGAGCGCTCTTTGCGTTGAGCCTGCTCTCCGCTAGCCAGGTGACCGAGGTCATTACGTGGGCCAACCCCGCCCCCATCACCTACGGCACGGCTCTCGGCCCCAATCAGTTGGACGCCACTGCGAGCGTGCCCGGCGCCTTTGCCTACAACCCAACCAGCGGCGCCGTGCTGAACGCGGGCGCCAATACGCTTTCGGTCATCTTCACGCCGACCGACACGGTTGATTACAGCAGCGCAACCGACACTGTCAGCCTGGTCGTTTCGCCCGCCTCCTTGACCGTGACGGCGGCCAATGCGAACCGGGCTTATGGCCAAGCCAACCCGGTGTTCACGGGGACCATCACTGGCGTGACGAACGGCGACAACATCACCGCGACCTACAGTTGCAGCGCAACCGCCAGCAGCCCGGCGGGAACATACCCCATCGTGCCGAGCCTCGTGGACCCGAACAACCGTCAGACCAACTACACGCTCAGCCTGGTCAATGGCACACTGACTGTGGGCCAGGCGGCCGAGGTCATTACGTGGGCCAACCCCGCCCCCATCATCTACGGCGCATCCCTCACGCCCAACCAGTTGAACGCCACGGCGAACGTGCCCGGAAGCTTTGCCTATAACCCAACCAGCGGCGCCGTGCTCAACGCGGGCGCCAATACGCTTTCGGTCATCTTCACGCCGACGGACACGGTTGATTACAGCAGCGCAACCGACACTGTCAGCCTGGTCGTTTCGCCCGCCTCCTTGACCGTGACGGCGGCCAATGCAGGCCGCCTGTGCGGCGCGGCCAACCCGGTGTTCACGGGGACCATCACAGGCTTGACGAACGGCGACAACATCACCGCGACCTACAGTTGCAGCGCAACCGCCAGCAGCCCGGCGGGAACATACCCCATCGTGCCGAGCCTCGTGGACCCGAACAACCGTCAGACCAACTACACGCTCAGCCTGGTCAATGGCACACTGACTGTGGGCCAGGCGGCGCCGCAAATTTCCATCCAGCCCACAAACCAGTCAGTCGTTCTGGGTGGCAGCGCATCTTTTTCAGTGAGCGCTGCCGGGAGCGCGCCATTGGTGTACCAATGGCAGTTTGACGGAGCCAATCTCACCGCGGCGGCAAATGCCACGCTCGTGTTGAATCCGGTTGCCGCTGCCAACGCAGGCACTTACGACGTGGTCATCACCAACGCCTACGGCTCGGTTACCAGCGCGGCCCCGACATTGAGCGTGCTCGGGGTTCCTGTTTCCTTCGTTACCAGTTCGGGGGCCATCCAGTACAGCCATGGCCAATTCCATCTCACCTTGTCTGGGTTGACCGGCCAGGGATCGGTGCTCATCGAGGCCTCCACCGATTTGACGCACTGGACGCCGATCTTCACTAATCCACCCACATTCGGCACCATCCAGTTCGTTGACCCGGCCACCGCCAACTTCCGATACCGCTATTACCGCGCAACCACACCTGGAACGTAAGCTTATGGAAACGTGTGCAAAGGGGTCGGCCATAGTTTGGGCTGGTGCACACACGCCACGGAAGGGGTCCACGGAAGGCGGAAGGGGTCAGGAAGGGGCTCACACCATAGTCTGGGCTGATGCACAGACCAAGCTCCAGGTTTCCGCAACGGAAGGCCTCGAGAAACCGCCCACGTGGCCAAGCCCTCTGAGAATTTTACCGAGGGAGTAACGCTGCAAAGGGTCCAGCCCCCTGTGCACCCAGGCGCCGGCCTGCGCACTTCTTCATTGCGTTTCCGCGCCGAGGCGCTCATAACTCCCCCCATGTTGGCCAAGGTCTGTTCGGCGGCCGTCAATGGCATCGAAGCGTATCCGGTCGAGGTCGAGGTGAACGCCGGGTATGGCGACACGATCATCATCATCGTTGGCCTGCCGGATGCGGCGGTGAAGGAGTCGCGGGACCGCGTGATGACCGCGCTCATCAATTCCGGGTTTTCATTCACCTTCGGCCGCACTACGATCAACCTGGCTCCGGCCGACGTGAAGAAGGAGGGGCCGAGTTTCGACCTGCCGATTGCCGTCGGCATGGTGGCCGCCAGCGAGCAGATGGACTCCGACCAGTTGGGCAATTTCATGATCGTGGGGGAATTGGCCCTGGACGGCGGGGTGCGCCCGGTCAAAGGGGTGCTGCCCATAGCCCTGCGGGCGCGCGAGGAGGGCACGGGCGGGCTGATGGTTCCGGCCGAAAACGCGGCCGAGGCGGCGGTGGTGGCCGGGCTGCAGGTCATCCCGGTCCGGAACCTGCGGGAGGCGGTGGGCTTTCTGGAAGGGGAGGTCCAAATCTCCCCCGTGACGGTGGACGTGGCCCGCATATTTGAGCAACCCCCCGAGGACGATATGGATTTTGCCGACGTGAAGGGCCAGGAGTCGGTCAAGCGGGCGCTGGAGATAGCGGCCAGCGGCGGCCACAACGTGCTTCTCCTTGGGAACCCGGGCACCGGCAAGTCCATGCTGGCCAAGCGGCTGCCGACCATTCTGCCGCCGCTGACGCTGGAGGAGGCGCTGGAGACGACCAAGGTCCACAGCATTGTGGGCCTGCTCAAGCCGGGCCAGGCGCTGGTGACCCGGCGCCCGTTTCGAGCACCCCATCACACGGCCAGCGATGCCGGGTTGCTGGGGGGCAACATCAACCCGACGCCGGGCGAGATCTCTCTGGCCCACCACGGCGTGCTCTTCCTGGACGAGTTGCCCGAGTTCAAGCGCAACGTCCTGGAGACCCTGCGCCAACCGCTGGAGGAGGGCCGCGTCACCATCTCCCGGGCTGCCGGCACGATGACGTTCCCCAGCGAATTCATGCTGGTGGCCGCCATGAACCCGACTCCCGATGGCAAGATGCCCGCCGAGTCGAGGTGTTCGCCGCGCGAGATACAGAACTACCTGGGCCGCATCTCGGGCCCGCTCCTGGACCGGATCGACCTGCACGTGGAGGTGCCGCCGGTGAAGTTCAGGGAGATCAGCGCGGAGCGCACGGGCGAGTCTTCCGCCGCCATCCGCCAGCGGGTCGTGGCCGCGCGGCGGGTGCAGCAGAAGCGTTTCGAGGGGCGGGCGCGCGTGACGTGCAATGCCCGGATGGGCACGCGCGAGCTCAAGCAGTTCTGCCAACTGGACGAGACGGCCAAGGGGCTGATCCAGTTCGCCATGTCGGACCTCAACTTGAGCGCCCGTGCCTACGACCGCATCTTGAAGGTGGCCCGCACGATCGCCGACCTGGCCGGCTCGGAATTGATTGCCCCGGACCACGTCTCCGAGGCCATCCAGTACCGCTCCCTGGACCGCCAGATCTGGGGATGACGCGCACAGGAGCGCGGACGCCCCGTCTGCGCGTTCTTCGCAGCGAAACCTAAACCAGGCAGTTGAGCTTCTTCAACCGCGAATGAACGCGAATGAACGCGAATAGATGCATTCTCAAAGTAGCTCGCACAATCGCCGACCTCGCCGGCTCCGAAAACATCCTCAGCGACCACATCTCCGAGGCCATCCAGTACCGCTCGCTGGACCGGCAGTTGTGGACGTGAGGCTCGCTGGCTGTTTGACGTTTGACGTGTCTGCGCCAAGACCGTAAAATTGGCGCATGAGAGCGGCCGAGATCGAATCGCCTCGTTGGCAGGCCGTGGGCCTGGTGCTGGAACAGAATGCGCGTGATTTGCAGGCCAGGCGTTACGGACGCCTCCCGGAGGCAGTCAGTTGGTTTAAGGCGATTGACCTCTTCCGGCAGGCCGAGTTGGAGCGTATGATTGAGCGCAAACCGACTCCGATGGATAAGCGTTATCATAAGACCTGGCTGGCCGCGCTCATCGCGGAAGGCGAGCGACTGGTAACCGACGCCCGGCGGAGCGGAGGTCTGCCGCGCAATGCCGCCGGCATCAAGCTCTCGGACCTCGAGGCAATGGTCGAGGAACTCTACGATACTCAGGCCGAGTGGCATGGCAGCCTTAAGCCGGACCGCCGCGCCGCGATCTTCAGGCAACTCTTCGATGCCCCGGAATCCTGAACCGGAAGCGATCCTGCAGGCTCGCTACGACCTGGAAACGTGCGAGCCTGGCCAAAAGACCCAATGCCGGGCTCGCCTCGACGCCCTTATCCAGGCAGCCTTGACCAAAGCAGGCAAGAAGGACCTCTCGTCCCGCGCTTTCATCCAGGTCACCGCTGAGGCCTACCAGGACTTCAAACGAGCCCGGAAGCGTGAGGAACGTGCCCGTTTGTCGCGAATCCGCTGATGCCTGATTTGTGGGCGCCGGCCCCAGCCATCTCCAGCGCCCGCTTCAGGTTCTCCTGGCCTTTGGCTTCGGCGAAATCCATTTCATTGTCGTCCTTGTGCTGGAAAGTTTCCACGATGTCCACGGTGCTGGGCGAGATCTGAGTTTCACCCTGAAGAAATGGCGTCATTAGCTTGGCCTCCCTTCTGGTCCGTCCGGCCCCGCCCCCCTTCGGGGGGTCTGGAGGTGCTACACTGCTACAACCTCGGTAAATCCGGGCTCTTTTTGGGGTCCAGGGTGCTACATAGGGTGCTACAAGGTGCTACAACCTCGGTAGATTCAACCTTTTTTGAGCACGACCGCATTGGAATCCCAGTAAATCAAGGGTTTTTTGGAGGCCGGACGGGTGACGGCGGGCGTTCCAGCCAGGGGTGCTCGATCACTGCTGCGCCCTGGACGCGGCCACCCTTGAGATGCTCCAGCTCGCGATGGCCGACTTGAACTTCAGCGCCCGCGGCTGCGCCCGCACGATCGCCGACCTGGCCGGCTCGGAATCGATTACGCCGGACCACGTTTCCGAAGCCATCCAATGCCGCATGCTCGACGGGCAGTTGTGGGCGTGAGGCGAGCTGCGGATTGACAATGCGCAAGTGCAGGACTGAGCCCGCCTCGTTTTGGGGCGGTCTTGCAGTTTGGGCCCACTCCGGTCTCGCCGCAGCCGGCGGGGGCGGCGTCCGGATACGCCCTGGCGGTTTTCGCACGCGTTTTTGGGGTTGCATGGATGCAGTCGGAGGATCAGATTGGAATGAGTATGTCGCTTAGTCCGGACATCTCGCACCGTGGCGAGAGCGTTCATCGGGGCCCCGATTTCGCGGAGGAATAATCCTCGAAACGGCAGTTGAATAGCCGCGAAAAGGGGCAAAAAACGCAAAAAGAAGCACTTGCACTCGCCACGATCCTCACCCAAGCGGAGACAGATCCGCTGCACGAGAGTCTTTCATGTTTCGCGACTTTTGCGCCTTTTCGCTCGCAGCCCATAAGGCTGCCAGTCCAGCCGGTGGAAGTCCGGCGATGGTAACTGACGATGAACCATACAGTGATAACCGACGCGGGAAGGGGCGACCCGACCCGCGAAAGCTCGGTCGTAAAAGTCCTGGCCGGAGCAGGGCGAGCAACACCTCCAGGCCGTAGCATAAAGCGAAAGCTGCAGCTTCGTTACGTTACCCACGGGTTCCGGATTCGTGGGATTTGTGACTGCCGAGCCGGTGCGAAAACGGCGAAGGCACAACCAACGATGAAGGCATCGTCGCAGGCAATCGTTGGAGTCACCGGAGTACGGGCGGCGGCATGGGGTGAAAGGACTGGCAGAGTAAATTGGGGACCCTCTGGGGCTGGCGGGTTGGCCCCGCAGCCTGGCGGAATAATGCATAAGCCGCTGGGTGGCCAACAGAGGCGCACATGTGGCCATAGTAAGCGAGGAGCCGACCGGACAGCACAACCGGTTGGGGAGCCAAGGGCCACTGGACCCGCGGTCGTGGTCAGAAGTTCTCGGTGCCGCTTGGAGGCAAGTCCGACTACGGAACAACCGCCGGGGACGGAGATACCGACGGTGACGGCCTATAAGCGGGCGGTAGCACGCCCGCGAAGGTGGCCGTGGCGTCAGGCGGGTTTGAAGCCGGTACTGGGGAAAACCCACCGTACGGAATTTTAGAGGGGGCAGAGGAAACGAAGTGAATGGCCTGATGACCGTTTGCCACGATGCCCGAAAGGGCCGATACACTGGAAGTCATTGGCCTAATCATGTTCGCGCCTCTGCTCTACTCGATGGCTGAACTGCTCTTTTTAGGATAATGTCTTGTGTTCGTGGCGCGGCGTCGCACAATCGCGCTTATGAAACGCTTTCTGGTTCATCCCCTGTGCATCCTCGGTGGGGCGGCGCTTCTGGGTGCCGATCCGCTGGCCGCGGCTGAAGTCACGCCCGTGCTCCTGCGCTGCAGTGTCGCCGCCGGGCAAACCAACGCATACAGCGTGCAGGTCGAGAGTCAGGGCGAGGCCGGGCGGGAAGCCATCGCCGGGACGTTGGTGGTCAGTTCGCGGGCGGTGGCCCCGAATTTTATCGGCCTTTCCGTGCGCGGCCAACTGCGGCCCAAGAGCCTGGGCGGCATGCCTCCAATGATGGGTTATCGGCCGGGCGCCTCCATGCCGCTTTCCTCTTACACCTATGGTTACCCGGGCCAGGACAAGGAGCTGCTCATAGACGAGCGAGGCAGAATCCTTCGGCAGGCCGGCGACCTGGCGCTGCCGATTCCACTGGGCCAACTGGCAGCTTCCTTGGTCCAGCCATTCCCGGCCGACGCGACTGCCGGCTGGGAAAGCGAGGAGGAGGTATTTGTGCTCGACGAGCCGCTGCTGCAGGGGCCGGCGTTCACGTTCCTGAGTCCGCCGGGCGGAATGGGTTATCCCGGCTATTTCCCCGGTCGTGGCGCGCAGGGCGTGCTGGCGGCGCGGCAGAAGACCCGCGTCAAGGTAACGGAGGTGACCCCGTCAATCGTCACGTTGCAGAAGAGCCTGAGCCTGGACAGCCGCCTGCTGACCGGCTCGGAACCCCGTGTCAGTGCTGTCGGCGAAGGCCAGATCCAGCTTGACCGCGCGCTGGGGCTGCCGAGGCGGATCGAGCTGGAATGCAAGACGGTGGCAGTGACGGAGAACCTGAGCCGGCGGTCGATGATCACCCTGCGCTGGCAGTTGTTGGAAGGCACAGAGCGCGAACAGGCCATTGCGCCGCTTCCGGCCCCGGCACCGGAAACGAAATTCACCGAGGAAGAAATGGCAAAGCTGGAGGAGCAATTGAAGTCGGACGATGAGGCCAAGCGCCAGGCCGCAGCACGCGAGTTGAGCAGCAGCCGGCTGGCAGCGCCCACGCCGGAGCTGCTCAGCATGGTGGCCTCGATGGCCGGCGAGCGCGACGACGCCACCCGCCGCGCGCTTTTGACGATCCTGGCCAACCACGGCGCCAAAGAGCACGTGCCGCTGCTCCTCAAGGGCCTGAACGAGCCTGACGCCACGACGCGCGCCACTGTTGCCAAGGGCCTGGGCCGCCTGAGAGACCCGCGCGCAATCGAGCCGCTGGTTAACCTGCTGGCGAGCGGACAAAGCGACCAACCGTTCTATCGGCCACCGCGTGAGGGCGCCGCCGCGGAGGCGCTCGTGCGGATCGGCACCGCCGCCGAACCCGCGGTGATGCCCTTGCTCAAGGAAAAGAACATCGAGACCCGTTGCCTGGCCTGCGGTGTCCTCAAGCAAATCGGCACCTCAAGGAGTCTGGGGCCGCTCAAAGACTTGACTGCCAATCCCAATAAGGAACTCAGCGAAGCCGCCGCCGAGGCCTGCCGCTTTATCCAATCCAGGAAGGAGAATTAGCTTAATACTTATGGCCTGGACCAAGGTGAAGCTCGCCGTCGCCGCCAGCATGGCGGTCGTATTCGCATACCAATATCACCAGAACTCCGTCCAGGCGCAGCAGCTCGATGCCGCGCGCGAGGATTTGCGCCTCACGAGCGAGGCGGCCGGGGCGCAGCAAAGCCGGATCGCCGAGTTGGATCAGCAAACCACGGCCATCATGGAAACCCGGCGCGAACAGGAACAAGACCTCGCGCGGCTGCGCGCCCGCCGGAAGGGCGTGGCAAGAGGAACTCAGTCCAAATCCGCCGCCGGCGCTCCGACCACGCTGCTCTCCACCGCGCTGCAGGACCCTGTTGCGAGGGCGACCCTGCACGGGGAATTCGTCGAGAGCGCCCGAAAGCGCTGGGACCCTCTGGTCAAGGAGCTCAAGCTCAACTCGGAGGATGCGGAGAAGCTGTTCCAAATCGGCGGGGATTGGTATATGAGAGGCGTCGAGGCGGTGGCGGCGTTTACCGAGGGAAAAATCACAGCCGAGGCGGCGGTGCAGGCCGGGGCCCAGGCGGAGCAGGACGCCAGGAACCAGGTGCGCCTGTTGGTAGGGGAAGGAGGCATGCTCAAATTTGATGAGAGAGTCTCGAGCAAAATCTTACGTGGCGACAGGAGTCCCGCCGTGTGCGGCGAGAAAATCCTTCGGCGTGAGCGCAGGCACGGGAGAACCGGCGAAGTCCGGCACATTGCGCAGGTCGAGAAGGACTCTCATCGGTGCTTTTCCAGCAGGTGCTGGCGATGCTCGGCCTGGGCGTCGCTCTCTGGGGGCACCAGTCCGGTAATGGCCGCAACTTCAGGATGGATGGCCGGCTGTGTTGCACTCCTGAGGCGCTGGACGTATCGGCCGACTACTTCGGCCGCGGTCATCCCATGCTGCCGAGCGTACGCCGTGAGGAACTCAATTTCCTCGGCGGGCAAGTTCACTGTCAATGTGCCGTTGGGCATAATGAGAGAAGGTCTTACGTTTCTGATGGTTAATCTAATCCCCCAGCGGGCGGAAGGGAAGGGAAAAGCAGAAAAGCCTGGCCGCTCGGTTTCGCGGCCGCCGATTTCCTGACCCCAGCCCAGTTGGAAACGCTTTTATCCGTGTCAGCAAGGATGGCCGCCGCCATCCGGAAACACGACCCGCACCGCCTCCTCACGGTCGGCGCTATCCCGTGGGCCCTCACTTGGCCGGCTGCCAAACCCCTCTTCTATTCCAAGGCCGTCAGCAAGAACCTCGATTTCGCCAGCCTCCACTTCTATCCCAAGACCGGCGAAGTCCCCAAGGTCCTGACCGCCCTCGCGGTTTACGATATTGGCAAGCCGATCGTGATCGAGGAGATGTTCCCCTTGAGCTGCTCGGTAGCGGACTTGGACCAATTCATTGACGGTTCGCGCCGGCTGGCCACCGGCTGGATTGGCTTTTATTGGGGCAAGACCATCGCCGAATACAAGCAGGGCAAAGGCACCATCGCCGATGGCATGGCCCTCGGCTGGCTGGAGTATTTCGCCAAAAAGACCCCCCAATATCCTCAGTCCCCGCGCCCCAGATTAACGTAGAGTTTCAAGTTGCCGGTGGAGGCGCCGATGCAGGCGATGTCGGGCTTGCCATCGCCGGTGAAGTCTTCGATAACGCAATCGGCAGCAGCGATGCCACCGTCGTCCAACACGGTCTTGCGCCAGTGCTCGCCCTTGGCGTCCACGGCCTGGTAGATCGTTTATTTGCTAATGACTTGCTCGCGGAACCGAGGCAGGTCCCGCCCAGCCGGACCGGCGTGGTCGCGCGGTTCGCTTTGTTCCGCCTGGCTTGCGGGGAGTATCGCCGGTCTCCCCAATGTCGTGTCGGCTGTTTTCAAGGTCCATTGCCCCAGCCACTGGCCCGAATCCTCGTTCGATGAAGTGAGGTCCGAACGTCCGGCCAATGCCTCGGCGGGAGCGGCTCCGCTCATCCGGCCCGCGGCGATTGCGCTGCACAGGGTCAAGAGGAGCCGCAGCCAACGGGTCCGAGAGGTCGTGTGGAAGCACCTGGAGCTGTATTTCATGGGCGGCAGCCTATCAAAGGCGTGCGTTTTGGCAAACCCTGGGCCAAGGGAGAAGCTCATGTCGCGGAGCGACGCAGTGAAGGTAGCCGTGGACCTCGGTCCACGGTTTGGGGCGCGGGAATGGCCGCGCGTCGCGTAGCGACGCCTGATAGCTTCGCAGTTTTCGGGCGTCGCTACGCGACGCGGTTGAGCGTGGGCCATGGGTCCGTGGACTGGAAGTCCACGGCTACCATCGGGCACCGCTACGCGGTGAGCCAGCGCAGCGCGCGCGTCGCGGAGCGACGCAGTGAAGCTAGCCGTGGACCTCGGTCCACGGTTTGGGGCGCGGGAATGGCCGCGCGTCGCGTAGCGACGCCTGATAGCCCCGCGCTGCCAGATCTCGTCCTGTTTTTTCAGGCGTCGCTGCGCGACGCGGGTGAGTTTGGGCCATGGGTCCGTGGACTGGAAGTCCACGGCTGCCATCATGCACCGCTATGCGGTGGCCGGCGCTGGGCCGCCCGCTTCCGGCTGCCCACAGAGACGCGCGCACGGCGTTCAGAGGAGCTTGCTCGTCGGGTGAACGGGGCCGCCTTGAGAAGGATTATCGGGCTGGCCTTCCCCTGCTGAGGCTTCAGAAAAAGCCACGCCCCACACTCGGGACAACGCATCAGGTTGCCCACCCATTGTGAGGCCTCCGCAATCAACCCCAGCCTCTTGTCCGGGTTGCGCTCCGACAAGATGGCCCGTTCTTTTCGCATTAGCTTCAGGTAGTCGCGATCGTGTATGGCCGCGTACCGACTCGATGCGGCGTCCCTTCAGGTGCGCCTTCGCGAAGTTAAAACCACACTCACATATCGGCATAAATGTCAGTTCCCGGTGCGTCCGCAGGAGCAGAAGGGTTGGGGGACGTTATCCTTCCGTTGTTGTCGTTATGCAAGACAAATGTCACAATGGTGATCGACGCGCACTGGAGTTCACAGGCAACGGACGCGTTGTCCAGACGATCGGGTCGGTCCGAACCTCCGGCCCAAAGGGCCGGCAGAGCCTAGCCCAGGGCTGAGGCCGCCAGGCCGATGCCCTGGGAAGATGCCCCCCGGAAGATTAGGCGCGCCCTGAAAGGGCGCCAGAGGGCTCTGGCGCCCTCTCCATGAACCGGCCCCAAGCCCGCAGGTTTTGGACTGCGGCAGTCCAAAACGCTTCGCGGGACGGGAACGCAGTGTCGAGGTTCAGGGGCGCAAAGCGCGAATTCGTTCCGGGAATTCTTTCAGGGCGCAGGGCCGGGGTTTGTGGCGAAACCCAGGGCATCGGCCTGGCGGCCTCAGCCCTGGGCTAGGTTCTGGCGGCCCGATGGGCCGCGAGGCAAAGCAGGAAAGGCGGCTCATTCTCTCCAAACTCAACTCACATTGCGACCAAACCCGATCACCCTGCGCGACGTTTCGAATCAATCGAGAATATCGACACCCGTCATGGATGCGATCATCGCCTGGCTGGATCAGGCCGCTTTGTTCTGGGGCAGGGTTGGTGGCTGCCAGCCCCTTTACAGAAGGGAACAAAGGAAACGAAGAGCCGAAACGAGAAAACCTCCGCGTAAGGTGCAGCCCGGAGCAGGGCGGCTTGGGCCGTCCGTGGGGATTGGCATGTCTCGACACAGGCAAACCGAGCGTTGAGGCATGGGCTGCTTTCATCTCGCCCCGGCCTTTCCCGCGGATCACGCAGAATAAGCAGAAACTTGCATTCACCCCTTCGATTCTGCGATCTGCGTGGTCTGCGGGCGCATCTCTACCACCATCCGTCCCTATTCCGGCTCGTTCAGGCGGTCATGGAGGACTTGCATTCTGAGCATGAGACGCCGGGAAGCGCGCTCCTGGACCTCGGGCGGCCAGACGCGAAAGGGGGTGACATTGAAGGCGTGCCGCGTGTGGCCGCCAACGCCGCCGTGGTACTCATAGGCCTCGACCTTTCCGAGTTGGGTTTTGAGCCGATCGAAGCCGCCCTCCTGGCAAACCACTCCCACCAGGAGAGGATATTCCGAATCATCAATCAGGATCTGCGGCGTCGCGATGCCCGCCTTGCGGGCGGCCGCTTGCACGGCCTCACGCAGCCCGTCCCTGGTGTAGGCGCCTTCCAGGTTAGCGGGCGGCGGGACCGGTTCGCCCAGGTATTCCAACAGAACGCGATTGGGTCCGGACAAGAGCTCTGTGGGCGCGCCGACGGCCTTCGAGTGGCTGCGGCGCCCAGGACCCTGCTCGGGCAGCAGCCAGGCGCCCTTCCCGAAATAGACCCCGCCGCCGCTCGCCCCGGCGGGAACGGGATAGAAACTCACGTGCGGACAGCCTTCGGCAGCCATCCTCTCGACCAGGCGAAACGAGCCGCTCCCTTTCTTGACGCGGACCCGCTGGCGCGGGTTCGATTTCGGCCGGCGCCTCGTGCCGCGTCGTAACGAACAGCGACAGGTCGGCCTCCGGGGCGGAGTTGAGTGTGTACACCCCTTCGACACAGTAGGTCTCGTTGGTGCGGAACTCGGCTGCTGTGCCGCGCACGGACTGAATGGTGATGCTGTCACCGGGCGCGAAGCGGGTCCTGCCCACCTCGAACGGGACCGTGTGCGGGAATTCTTCGTCGCCCGCGGCAGCCGCTGCCGGACTCGCGGCCGTCCAGGACGCCAGGCCTGCCGCCAGGCCGAACCGAACCAGGGATCTCAAGCGCAAGGGTTGAATTTTCATATTTGGGGGTGCAAGAGCTTTTATTGTTTTCCAGCGGATTTTCGACCGTGTTCCGGCCAAAACAGTCCGTCAGCGGTGACGGTCTCGTAGCTCAGCGTGTCGATCACATACGCTCCTTCCTGCCGGAAGGTGAGCCTGGGCGTGATATATGAGAGGTGGATGGGAACCAAGGATGAACTGTCTGTGCTCGCTGCCGAGCCTCGACTCGGACGCCAGGCCAGGTAAGCCGCCAGCAAGGCGCCCGCGGCCAGGAGGCAGGCGGCGGCAGCCCAAGGCAGCCATCGAGTCCACCATGCCCACGAAAGCCGGGGCAGTCCCGGCCGTGCCGTTTGCGGAGCCGCCTCCCGCAGGGCCTGCAACAGGCGCCGCTCGCTCTCCGGGCGCAGCCGGAGTGATTGAGTGGCCTGCTGCATGTGGTTCGTCAGGCTGCGCCCGAACTCACGATACCGGCGCAGCCTCGCGCGGCATGCGGCGCACGCCGCCAGGTGCCGCTCCGCCGCCGCCCGCTTTCCGGGCGGCAGCGTGCCCTCGACGTATTCATCCAGCCAATACTCGACCCGCTTGCAGTTCATCTTCGCTCTGTCCTTTCTGTGCCATCCGCCGCGAAAAGGTTCATCTCCCCCGGCACAAGCTGCTGCATCCGCGTGAGGGCGTAGTGCAGGCGGGATTTCACGGTGCCTTTGGAGACGCCCAGGTGAGCGGCTATCTCGTGAATCTTCATGTCCTCATAGAAGCGCAGGACGAGCACCTCGCGATGAAGGAGGGAGAGTTGGCCCATGGCGTGTTGCAGCGCCCGGACGGTCGTCCGGAACGTCCAGCGCGACTGGGTTTTCCGCCGCGTCCGCGGGGGTTTCCTCGACTTGCTCGCCTCCATAGACGATTCGTTTGCGGTCCCGGTGGTAATGGCGGCTTAAGTTGAGCAGTATCCCGTGCAGCCAGGTATAGACGCTCGACTGGTTGCGGAACCGGCGCTCCGCCCGCAGGGCCTGCAGGAACGTCTCCTGGACCAGGTCCTGGGCGTCGGCCTCCCGCCCGCACAGCAGGAAGGCCGAGCGCAGCAACCGGTCGCCGTGGGCGCTGAGCAATTCCCGCACGCCTGCGGCGTCATTCTCTCGAGGCGCTGGGCCCGGCTCTGCTTCCATGTCTTCTTTGTGCCACTCGCCCCAAAAAGGTTCAAGCAGAACTACTGCTCACAAATAGCTGTGCCGCCTTCATCGCGTGACCCCCTCTTCCACCTCTCGGCCGCCTCCTCGGAGTCACCAGCGCAGCGCCTGCGTCGCGTAGCGACGCGCTGAAGGTAGCCGTGGACCTCGGTCCACGGTTTGGGGCGTGGGAATGGCCGCGCGTTGCGTAGCGACGCCTGAGGGCCTGGCGCTGGCCAAATCGAATCCTGTTCTCAAGCGTCGCTACGCGACGCAGCGGAGCTTGGGCCATGGGACCGTGGACTGGAAGTCCACGGCTACCATCAAGCACCGCTACGCGGTGACGCAGGCTCCCGGCACGCCCAGTATCGGTCCTCAGACTCCTTGGCCTTCATCACTCCAGGCAGGAACTTCTCGGATGAACCCTTTTTTTGTCCGGTTTCGGTCTGCGGCGGGGTTATACTGGTGAACGAAGATGACCGAAAGCCAACGATTGCTCGCGGAATATGCGGAGAGCGGCTCGGAAGCAGCCTTTCGCGAGTTGGTGGCGCGCTATGTCAGCCTGGTCTATTCCACCGCGCTCCGGCTGGTTGGCGGCGACGCGCACTGGGCGGAGGACGTGACCCAGACCGTTTTTCTGCGCCTGTCCCATAACGCGCGCCGGCTGGCGCGCGAATCTTCTTTGGGCGGGTGGCTGCACCGGGACACCTGTTTCGTGGCGAGCAAGAGCCTGCGGCGCGAGCGTTGCCGCCAGGCCCGGGAACGCCAGGCTGCCTTTATGAATGCGTGCGACGACCATTCCCAGGCGAACCTCGAACAACTTGTGCCCCTGCTCGATGAAGCCATCAACCTGCTCGGACATGAAGATCGAACCGCCATCCTGCTGCGCTTTTTCGAGCAGCGCGATTTCCGCTCGGTCGGCGAGACGCTGGGCAGCAACGAAGACGCGGCGCGCAAGCGCGTGGGCCGCGCTTTGGAGAAACTCCAGGTCCTGCTCAGGCGCCGGGGCGTCGCCCTTTCGGCGGCAGGCTCTGGGCGTGGCCCTGGCTGACGAGGCTGTCGTCGCGGCGCCGACGGGCCTGGCGGCGAGCGTGGCCGGGACCGTGCTCGCCAGTCCGGCCGCCGGCCTCCCGATTTCCGCAACCCTCATAAAGATTATGGCGATGACAAAAATCAAGGCGGGCATGCTCGGCGTCCTGGTGGCGGCCAGCGTCACCACTTCTCTCATCATTCATTGTCAGGCCCGGGCCGAGTTGGGCGCACAGGAGGATTTATTGCGGCAGCAGGTGGACAAAGCGGCCCAACTCGAAGCGGACAATGAGCGCCTGTCCGGTCTCGCGGCGCGGGCCGGTGGTTCGGGCCTCGATGATCAATTGCGGGAGTTGCCCGCGCTGCGCGCCCAAGCCGAGTCGCTTCGCGGGCGAACGAACGACTTGGCGGGCCTGCGCGCGGAGAATCGCCGGCTGCGGCAGGCCTCCGACGACAAGCCAAAGGCGCCGGTGCAAGCCAGGGAAGAGGCCGTCGTCAGGGCGACCGGCGCCTTCCATTGGCTCAGAGCACTCTCGAGGTACGCCGAGGACAACCAGGGGCGATTCCCGGCCAGCTTCGAGCAAGTGACATCCATTTACGCGAAGAACTCGGGCAAATTGGGCACCAACATCAGTCCCGATGAGTTCGAGATCGTATTCCAAGGCTCGCTGGATTCGTTGACCAATCCAGGGGACGTCATCGTTCTGCGCGAGCGGCAGCCACGGCGCGTCGGCGAAGGCAGATGGAGCCGGATTTATGGCATGGCCGATGGCTCGGTTCAGCAGATGGGGTTCCCCCGCAAACAGCAGGGGGCCGGAGGAGCTACAATCAGTTACGACACTCCCGAGGCCTGGGAAAAGGAGCACATTGTTCCAACGCCCGGACAGTGAAAGGAAGCAAAGGTTCAGGCCACCCCGAGAAGCACTGCCGCATAGGAGCGCGGACGCCTCGTCCGCGCGTCTCTCGGCACGGGTGCCGCGCGGACGAGGGCGTCCGCGCTCCTATGCGGCGATCTGAACAGCGACGCAACGAGTGAAGACCAGCAGATGAGAACGGACCTGCACGCGGGAAGGCGCGAATGGTTGAAGCTTGGCCTGGCCGGCGCCCTGCTGGCCGCCTGCGTGGCCGCGCCCTTGGCGGCCTGGCGCCACGCGCAGGCCGGATGGCGCGATCAGCATGAACTGCTCCGGGAGCGGGAAGAACGGCTGGCCAGCCTGTCCGCCGAAAACCAGCGCCTCTCCAATCTTGTAGAACGAGCGAAAGGGCACTCAGCAACCGGCGAGCGGCTCCGGGAAGTATTGAAGCTGCGCGGCGAAATCGGGCAGTTGCGGCGGATTGCAGGCGAGGTGGACCAACTCCGGGCGCTGAACCAACGGCTCATCACGGCCGCGACGGACTCCGCGCGGCAACCGGCCGGGCCGCCCCCCGAGGCAGCGATCCTGGCCCATTGGCCCAAGGCCCAACTTGCCTTCGCCGGATACGCCGAGCCGGCCTCTGCCCTAGCCCGCATATTTCATAGCCCACCCGGCTTTTCGCGTTTCGGAGGATTTTTTGGAGACAAATCGGGCTGGGCGGCGCAGTTTTTTCCGTCTGGGCACTGATCAGGGCGCAACGGAGTCTTTAGTCAAACAAAAAGGCTGCCGCTGAAAACACCCCTCCCGTGACTCTTGAAACATCGACCCCATTTTTCTGCACTTAGCCCGGGGCCGGCGCCAACGCCATCAGCCGCCGGTGGCACCGCCGAAACAGCGCTTGCAAGGGATAGGCGCTGCACATCTGCACATAGACCCGGCGCACGCTCACGCGCACCTGGGCCGCGATTTTCAGCAGCTTCACACGCAGGCTCCCAGCCGTCGCCCGCTCCAACTCCGTTCCCGCCAAGCCCTGCGTGCGCAAGCGCTCCATCAACAGGTAAGCAAACATGGCCTCCCACAATCGAAACTGATTGCTGGCCATATAATGCGTGCTCATCCGGTCGGCGTGTAAATCCAGCACTTG
Source organism: uncultured bacterium (assembly GCA_963749495.1). Classification (GTDB taxonomy): domain Bacteria; phylum Verrucomicrobiota; class Verrucomicrobiia; order Limisphaerales; family UBA8199; genus CAVQND01. The sequence continues at coordinate 56,383 of CAVVMW010000001.1, read as the reverse complement.
CTGCTTGAGCAGGTTTTCCATATCGCCCCGGGCGCAGTACAGTTCCTCATAAAGCCGGGCCGGACTGAAGCGGCTCTGTTGCTCATCCTCATCCTCATCGTTCTTGAAGCCTTCGGCAGGCAGATTGGTCACCACAAACCGTGGGTTTTCCCCTGCGTTCATCACTTCGGCTTTGCCGATCACCCGGCGCTCCCGACTCCAACTGTCGAGCGTCCGGTATTGAAACTCAGCGAACTGGCGCACGCTGGCCGCACCGGTCAGACAGTGACGGGCCCGGGCTTGAGCCAGGGCCGGCCCCAGCTTCTCAATTAACACCGAGTTCTTGGCCAAGCCCAGGCAATAGTAAATCCCCCGCTGGCTCTCGCACCAAGCCATAATCTCCTGCCGGCCAAAACCGCTGTCCCCGCGCACAATAATCCGCGCCTTGGGGCAACGCTTGCGAATCGCGGCCACTATCTTCTCCAGCGCGGGCACCGCTCCGTGGGCTGCCTCGTGCTCGGCGGTGCGCAGTTGCGCCCATAGCGGGAAGTCCCCGACAAAGGCATAGAGCGGCAGATAACAATAGTCGTCATAGTAGGCGTTGAAGTGCCGCCCCTCCTGAAATCCGTGCAACCGATGGCCCATTGCGTCCAAATCCACCACGATCTCCTTGGCGCGTTTGGGCAGACAGCGCACCCCCATTTTCAGCAGGCAGGCTTCCACCTTGGCTGGGGCGTGCGGCAGTTTGTGGCAGCGCGTGTCTTTGTTATTGGATAATTCCAGCCGGTTGAGTGTGGAGGGCGCCGCCAGCGCGATGCCCCGGTGCTGCGGCAGCACCCTGTCTTGTCCCAGCGGATCGGTCTTGCCGCAGGCGGCAGCCAGCAGCGGGTCCAAGCGCAGGCGCTGGTGATCCTCAATGTCTTCGTAGCCCAGGGCCGTTCCGAAGATGCGCTGGCGCAGGAGTTCCTGCACCGAATGGTCTACCCAGTCGGGGTCACGCAGGTCGTAAAAACATTGCGCCAGTTCCGCCGTCACCCCGAGGTTAGTGTCAACCTGGCGCAGCAGCAGCGCGCCGGCATCACTGGAGAGGGCGCCGCCGGAGAAATCGGCTTGCACACGGCGAGGACCCAAGTCATCAAAGAGAATTGCTTGATTGGCAACGCACATGTAGTTAGTCTATAGGCTAGATATGAAAAAGCAAGTAAAATATTCACTCAAAGTGCAGGCAATCCGTTCCAAGGGGCAGACCCCCAAGCTCTATGTGTATTTTCCGATCCCCCTGGCCGCCGCCATTGGGCTGGAGCCGGGAGAGCAGGTCGAGTGGGAGCTTTTGAACCGAAGCGAACTATATTTGGTGCGCCCGCACGCCCCGCCGCCGCGCGCTCGTCCCCGCGCTTTGGCAGTCGGCTGAGCGTTCGACACCCTGTCGGTAACCCACCCGCCATCCTGCCAGTGGTCCAGGCCCGGTAAATCCGGCCCACCATGGCGATTTCATGCCAAATTTCGCGATCAACTATGAAATATGCGGGCTAGAAACGGCGCTCTGCGCCATGGGCCGGGGCGACACAAGCCTCCTGGCCGCCAGTGTGACACCGGAGGCAAAGAGGAGGATGACCCGCGAAGATTGGGTGGGGGTCGAGCATGGCTCCCCGGCGGATGAGATCGCAGCCTCGACCAGGAACATTGCGGACTCGCTCGGCCCATCCGGCGCGTTCTACCTGGTTGGACAAAAACTGACCGCCGCGGACCAGGCGATTCTGGACGTTTACTTCGATGGCGAGGGCAAAACCCGCAAGTTCGCGCTTGAGAAGATCGGGGCCCAGTGGAAGCTCAGGGCCATGGGCGCCGCTGGAGCCGAGGATGGCGACCTGGGCGCGCCAGTTTGGCCCTGACACGGGGTCCAGGACCTGAGAGATCAGCGGCTGATGATGTGCGCCGATTCGTAGGCCTGGAAGTTGTCATCGGATTCGATGGTCTGGACCGCCCCGTCCGCCGTGATATAAATCCTCGCCATCTTTCCGCTGGGCGCGCCCCAGGTCTGCCGATCCCGGCACACAATCACCTCGCCCCGCGGCACCTTCAAGTTGGCGGTCGATCCCTTGAAAAGGATTTCGAACTCATTGGTGCCGGTAAGGATCATGTCTTCCTTCCCGCAATACGTGGCGACTTCATCCATGGTCGAGGGGAATCGGCCATCATGATCCATGGCATACATGGCGAATGCAATGCCGAGGATCCTGCCATCCGAGGTCTTGCCGGCTGAGAGCCGGTCCTTCTCCTGATAATACTCGGGTGGATGGGGGCCTGGTTTGGATCGGGCCGCGCCTGGCGGGCGCGCCGCTTTTTCTTCGGCCTGCTTTTCGAGGTTGTCCTTCTGCGCGCGGAGCCCGGAGGCCTGGGCGCGCAGTTTCTCCAACTCGGCGGCCGGCTCGTTTGCGCGCGCCGGCGGGCTGGGCGACGAGATTGGAAAGCCGTTCGTGCTCGGCAGCGAGAGCAGCCAGTTCTTGATCCTGTTGCCGCGCGGCAGCCTCCCTTTGGCGCATCTCGACGTGTGTCCGGCCTCGAATCGCCAGGGATACCACGACCCCGGCAATCACGGCGGCCCCGATAAGGCTCACGTGCAGTGTTTTCATGGTTTCTCGATTGGCTGTGTGTCAATGCAGAAGCTCCCACCGATTGGTGACCCGGCCATCGGCAAAGGTTCCGATAGTGAGGCCGGTGGCGCTCCGCGCGTCCAGGGCTTCATTTACGGGCGCTTTTTCAGTTATCACCCAATCCCCATCGCACCGAAGCTCGGGCACCAGGTTGGTCGCCGGCAGGATCACGTAGCGGTCAAGGATGGCGTCATCCACAGGCGGGTCCAGATACGGCTTCAATTGAGCGACCTCGGCGGGAAACTGGCCGTTGTGGTCCCTGCCGTACTGGTCAAGCGCGCCAAAGAACCTGCCTGTGACTCTGAGTTCTGCGTTGGCCCGCAGCAGGCTCATGGCGGCATCAAAGCCGTTCTCCGCCGCCGGGGCGGCATCGAGCCAGTCACGGTCGGTCAGGAACTGGAGTTCAGGAATCTTCTCGGCGGGGTGCTCGCCCAGCCACTGCTTGAGCTGGTTGATGCGCTGGGCGTACATTTCTTCCTTGTCCCCCCAATTGCCCTCTCCCGAGGGGGCGCCCGCATCGAGCGCCTGCGCCAGTAGGCGGGCCTCCGTTCGCAGACGCCCGACCTGGCCGCGCAGCCGCAGCAACTCCGTGAACTGATCCCTCGGGAGGGCCGGTGCGCTCCGGGCCTGGGCCAGAAGCCTGGCCAGGCGCTGGTTGTCCGCCGCCAATCGAGCCAACTCATCCTTCCGCTGGCGCAGCCGCTCGTCCTGCGCCCGCAACTCGAGCCGGGCCTGATGCCGCACGATGAGAGGGACAGCGAGGCTGGCAACCACGACGGCGCCAGTGAGGCAAAGTTTAAGCTTGGTCATAGCCAGAAGTTCCAAAACGGCTCCTGTGAGGCCCCCGCCGGCGGCTGCGCCGGCCAAGGCTGTCCCGGCGACACTGGCCGCCAGCCCGGCGGGCACGCTGGCCGCGGCGGCTCCCGTGCCCAGGGCGGCGCCCAGCGCGCCGACGGAGAGAGCGATGCCCCGGTGTTTGAGGAGATTCCGCAGCGCCTCCAGGGCGCGGCTGACGCGCTTCTGGGCGGCATTCTCGCTGCTGCCCAGGGCCTCGCCGACCGAGCGCAGGTCCCGCTGCTCAAAGAAGCGCAACGTGATGGCCAACCGGTCCTCCTTCCCCAGTTGGTCGATGGCCTCGTCCAGAAAAGGCGCAAGCTGGGCCAGGTTGGCTTCGGAGTGGTCCTGCAGAGCTTGGAGTTCCATGGCTTGCCTTTCACGGTTTTGGCGCCGGCGCTCCCCGCGCATCAACGTGGCCGCCACATGACAGGTGTCCCGGTGCAACCAGCCCCCCAGCATCACCTCGCTTGGCAGCGTGCGGGCCTTGCGGGCCAGGTGCACAAACACCGTTTGAGTCACGTCCTCCGCAAAATGGGCATCCCCGCACACCAACCGCAGGGCCGTCGAATACACAAGCCCGATGTACCGGGCGACCAGTTCACGAAATGCCTCCTCCGATCCGTCTTTAACGTAGTCCGCAAGCAATGTCCGGGTCTCGGTCATCTTCGGTTCACCAGTAAAACGCCGGCTGAGAGAAGAATCCGCCAAAAAATCACATGGGCTCTTCGAGCCTCTGGAAGCCGCTTGTGGAAAACCAGCTTGGTCCGGGGCGATTTGCAGCTTGTCGGCAGACCCCGGAGATCAAAGGCGCGTGACGTTTTGTCCAAAGACGGGTCCAATGGGAGAGAAGCGATATGAGACGAAAAATTACTTGCGCGGCTGCCGGCCTGCTGGTGCTTGCCGTTGGCGGCTTCCTCTGTTTCCGCGCCTTGCTGCGCCTCGGCCCAGGTTTTCAGGTCACGGTGAATGCCGTGTCGGTCACCAACGATCCCGCGGGCGCAAGGCACGCGACGTTCCGGGTGGCGAACTCAGGACGGTTCGACGTGTGCCTGGTTCCGACGTACAGCCTGGAAAACCGCACCGGCCAATGGCGTACCAACTTCATGCCCAAAGCCGCAGTGACCACAGGAGTGTACATGATGGGGACGCTGCCATTCCACCCGGGGGTAAAGCGGTTACAACCGGGAGAGTCTTGCACGATCACTCTTGGGCTCCCATTCGACGACTTGGGCTGGCGCGCCTCCTTCTGGTATAAGAAGACCTACCGGCCGTTGTTGGACGAAGTGAACGAGTTGTCGGCGCGAATCGGGCTGACGAAGCCGGAGCAGATTCTGCAAGTCATTTCCACGAGCTGGAGCGACCGTTGAGGGCGCACTCCTGGGCAAGGCCCAGCGGGACTGCCAGGGGGCCCGGCGCCTCGCGGCACCGAGAAAAATGGAAAGAGCGGGTGCAGCTACCCTTTTCCATTCGCCGCCAACATGATGCTGCGACACCTCTGAGTCCAGCCTCCCTAAAGAACAGAAGGGAACGAAGGAAACAGAGGACCGAAGGCCCGGCTTGGCTCTGGGGTCTGCGATCCGGAGGTCCAACGAGAGTTCTGTCTCACACCCATCGGGGGGCCAGACTCGGGCACCGCGCTTGACTTCCGCACGTCCTTGCGGCTCTTTTTGGGCCGTGCAAACCTTCTTAAAACAGATGAAAGTGCCTTCTGTTGCGATCTTGGCTTGCCTGCTCGAGGCGGCCGCGCTCGCCGGGGAGAGTGAACCGCGCCGGGTGAGCGTCCACCCGGCGGACACCGGGGAGGCGCTGGTCAATCCAGGGATGGGCTGGACGCTGCATTTCTACTCGAACATACCGCGGAACTACGGGTCGCGTCTCGAGCCTTCGGATACGGTGGATGATTTCCCGGGCTTGTCGGTGGTCTATTTGCGGGTGCCCTGGGCGCTGCTGGAGCCGGCGGAGGGGCAATTCAATTGGGCCCTGCTGGACACGCCGGCGCAGCGGTGGATTGCCAAGGGCAAACGCATTGCCTTGCGAATCACTTGCTCCGAAAGCTGGATGCAGTATGCCACCCCCAAATGGGTGCGCGATGCCGGCGCCAAGGGCGTGGATTACGAATGGGGCAAAGGCCCCAAGCCCGGCGGGCCGCTGTGGGATCCGGGTTTCCTGGACCCGGTTTTTCTGCAAAAGCTCGACCGGTTCCTTGCGGCCCTGGCCCGGCGCTACGACGGCAACCCGAATGTGGCCTTCCTGGACGTGGGTTCGTTCGGCATGTGGGGGGAAGGCCACACCGGGGGCAGCAGCCGGCTCGACGAGGCGCAGACCGAGGCCGCCGTGAAGCGGCACATCGACCTGCACCTCGAACATTTTCACCACACCCTGCTGGCCATTAACGACGATGTGGCCGGCCCCGACAAACCCGGGCGGCATTTTCCGCTGACCGATTACGCGCGGGCGCGGGGTCTGACGTTGCGCGACGACAGCATCCTGGTGCAACCGCCGCCGCACTCGTGGTATCACGCCGAGATGGCGCAGGACTTCTGGCCGGCGGTGCCGGTCATTCTCGAGCACGAACACTTCGGCGCGTCCAAACAGCGTGGGGCCTGGAGCGGCAACCTGCTGCTCAAGTCGGTGGAGGAATACCACGCCAGCTACATGTCCATCCACTGGTGGCCGCGCGAAGAGCTGGCGGAAAACCGCGCGGCCATCGAACGCATCAACCGCCGGCTGGGCTACCGGGTGCAATTGCGCGGCGCCTCCTGGCCGGAAGAGGCGCCGGTGAATTCGCCGTTCACGGTCCAGGCCGACTGGGCCGATGCGGGCGTGGCGCCGTGTTACCCCGGCGGCTTCTGGGCGCTGACTCTTAAGGATGAGAAAGGCGGCTTGGTGTCGGTGAACGTGAACGAGGGATTCGACCTGAGCCAACTGCGCCCTGGCCCGCCGGGTGAGGCGCCGGTGGAAAAAACGGCAGCGGAATTTGTGGTTGGCCGCCTGCAGCCCGATGCGTTCGGCAGAATTGGGCCCGTAACAAAGCCGGGGACTTACGACGTGTTCATCTCCGTCGGCCAGCGCGACGGCACGCCGGTCATTGCCTTGCCTTTGTCCGGTTGCGACGGCCAGCGGCGCTACCGGCTGGGAACGATCCGGCTTGCCGGAGCACAGTAACCAGAGCCTGTCCCCAAAAACCCCGCGAACGGGGGACCTTTGTCGCAGCCTTTGTCGAAACCTTTGTCGGATTGGCCAATTCTCGACAAAGGTGCCGACAAAGGCCGCGACGAAGGTGCGGAATCAGAGCTTCTGGGACGGGCTCTAACTATCTGTGCGCGATTCTCTTCACTTGGTCTTTGCCGGCTGAAGCAGGTCCTTCAGGCCGGGGGCCTCGGAGAGAACTCCTTCGACAAAGGCCCGGGAGATGTCCGGGCGCTGGGCGGCGAGGCGGTTCACGAAATCAACCAGTTCCTCGCGGGTGTACCAGGTGGAGCCTGGAGGCAGGGAGCTTTCCAACAGCTTGTCCTGTAGCGGGGCCGAGGGGCCGTGCTTTAGGGCCGCCCGCGCATATATGAAACCGGTATCGATTGCGTAGGCGTCCACCCTGGAAACCGTCACTTGCGGATCAATTTTCTGGATGGCTTCGAGGATCTTGTCACGTGTCTCCTGGTCCTTTCCCCACAGGGCCTTGATCATGTCCGGCACCGTGCTTTGCGCAGCCGCGCCCAGGTCGCCCAATTGAACTGCCGCGGTGAGCGCCTGCGCGGGATCCTTCAAAGCGGCCTGGAGGTCCCCAAGGTTGTAAGCACCTGACATCCATTTGTCGGCCCATGCCTTCGCGTCCTCTGCTCCTTGGAGCGCCTGATCCACTTCCGGCACGGTGTTTCGCAGGTCCGGATCGATGCTGGCCAGGGTCAGGTGCGCCTGCTGCCGGAGAAACACTTCGTCGGCTGACTGGGCGAAATCCGTGAGGACTGGGACGAGCGGTTTGGCCATCGGACCCAACTTTTGAAGATTATCCAGCGCCAAGGCCTTGTAGTATTTCGAGAGGGTGTCATCCGGGCGCTGATAGAGCGCTTGGATTTCCTGAAACACCTGCGGATTGTCGGCCCCTTCATGTTTGGCCAGGGCAAGGGCGGCGAAGAGCCTCACGTCCGCGTCCGGGTTGTTCAGCAGGCCCTCCACCGCGGGTATGTAGGGCGCAGCCGACTGGGGGTTTTGCTCGATCAGGCCGGAGATCGCAGCCGGAACGCTGCTGGCCATAGGAGTGTGCTTCACCAATTCGGTGGGCAAAAGCTCCGACAGCGTCTGGATATCCTGCGGTTCAAAGCCAATGGCCGCAAGGGCATTAAAAGCATCAAACCGAGGGGAGTAATGCTCGAAGCTATTCGCGGCGCTGCCTTCGGGCGGCGGCGCGTGGAGCACGTCCCAAAGATAGGGGATCGCCTCGGGCACTGACTTCCCCAACTGGCCCATACCGTAGATGGCACCCTGCTGGACGAAGAGCTCGGAGTCTTGGGCAGCCTCCTTGAGGACGGCGAACGCGGCTTGAGGATTGCCCATCAGTTGCCAGACCGCCAAGGCGATTTCCTGGTTCCGAAGGGGGTGTTGCCTCGTTCCGCGCGTGTGCAAGACGGCGCGCAAGCGGGCAGTCAACTCGGCCAGCCTGGCGGCGCTCAAAGGACCCGAGGCATTGCCTCTGCGCAGGGACGCCGGTGACGCCCCCCGCGAGAGGAGATTGCCCGCTGGATTTGGGTTTGAAGCGTCCGCGCGATGCCCGGGGACATTGCCGCCTGCGCTCTTTCCGCCGGACGAGTTGACGATCAGGACATGAAGTCCAAGAGTGAGCGCGAGGAGCGCGCCCAGACTTGAGGCTACCACCGTCTTTGTGTTGATTTTGGCCATAAGCATGAGGAGATGAGAGATTGACCAGACCGAGACTGCGGGAGCGGTTGCCGCGGACATGCTGGACTCGAGAATCTTCAAGATGACTGAGGGCGGAGTCGCCGCCCCGGCCTTTTCCGTGAGCACGACCGCCAGGGCGGCTGCGGAACAGGCGACACCGCGCCTGGCGAAGAACTGCCTCAGGTGCTCGACTGCCCTGCCCACGCGCATCTTGGCCGCCTCTTCGCTGACGCCGAGCGTCTGGCCGATCTCGCGCATCGGCTTGCGCTGGAAAAACCGGAGCAGCACCGCCAGACGTTCTTTTTCGCCAAGCTGGTTGAGCGCCAGGTCGAGCATGGGCGACAGATGCGCCCACGTTGCCTCTACTGCCGGATCGTCCACGTTCATTTGCGAGGCCTCCTCTTCGAGTCGGCGCCGCCGGCGTTCGGCTCGCCGCGCCTTGGCAGCGGCAAACCACGTGGCGCGATAGAGCCAACCCGCCAGCGTCGGCTTGCCGCTCAGGCTGCCGGCCTTGCGCGCGAGCACGCAGAAGACCGTCTGGCTGACCTCCTCCGCCAGGGAGGCGTCGCCAAGCTGCCGGCTGGCGGTGGAATAGACCAGGCCCGCATAGCGACTCACCAGTTCAGTGAACGCCTCTTCGGACCCGTCCTTCAGATAACTCCGCAGCAGTTCCGCGTCTTGCATGCCCACATATTAGATCCCCCGGCCGCCGTGGAAAGTAACATGAATTCTCTCGTCCCGATCCCCGCCGAGAAATGTCATGCCGGTGATTGACGCTACGGGGGGTGAGGACGCAGCAACAGGAACCGGCGGGGCGCTTGGGTCGCGACATTGCGGCGAAGCCGTGTCAGGGGGTTTGTTTCGCAAATCAAGGAAGAGAGTGTTTCTTGCCAAGGTCAACGTAATGAATTCTCCCGTCTGCATCACGCGTGTTGTACAGCACAAACTTCCATTGACCCTCGACATTTCGCAGTGTGATAGCTCTGGAGACTCCTAGGTCCTGAGCGGATTGCGCGTAAAGTTCCAACTGAACTTCGTCTCCGCTGATGTTCGTCTGCGAAAGCACTCTGAGTTTGAGGAGTTCGCTGATTTTGTGTCGCGTGGGACTTTTGACGAAATCCTGAATCGCTTCATCCGATGGCGGATCACTTGCATCAGGCACGATGCTGTCAGCCATTTCAATTAAGTTCGTGGTGGCCTCTGCCCAGAAAAAGGTTTGCGCCGCATTTTGTGGCGTGGATCTGCCGGCGTTCATCAACTGATCGGGTTTCCATTCGGGCAGTTCCGATGACGACACTCCTCGTTGAGCGGCTGATTGATTTTGCAGAGAGCGCAGTCGAGTCACCTCCGCACGGAGTTTCAGCAACTCGGGAGTGTTGCGGTTCAGGCGTTCCTCGTCATCGAGCAATGCGGCGAACCGACGCGTGGTTTCGTTGCGTTCGCGGGTCAGTTGCTCGATTTGCTCGGCGAGCGGGGCGTGCTTCTGTTGGAGCACTTGAACCTGGTTTCGCAGGCTTGAAGCTTGCCGCGCTTCGTAAATTCCCGCGCCAACGGCGACGGCGAGCGTGGCGGTGAGCAGGGTTTTTTGCAGTGTGGTCATGGCGATGGCTTGGGTGGCGGTTGCAGCAGCGGCGACGGTTGTTCCAGCCAGTCCGGCAGCCGCTGAGATTGCGGCGACGAGTCCAGCCGGGGCAGCTTGCACGGCGTTGGCGGTGATGGCGAGGACGAGCCCGCTCGCGCCGATCGTCACGCCGCGTTTGGCGAAGAATTCGCGCAGGCGTTCGACGGCCCGGCTCACGCGCTTTTGCGCGGCGTCATCGCCGACGCCCAGCGCGCTGCCCACCGCGCGCAGGTCTTGTTTCTTGAAGAAGCGCAGCAGCAGCGCGTCGCGGTCCTCCTCGTCCAAGCTGGCCATCGCGTCGTCGAGCACGGGGCGGATGCGTTCCCAGTCGGGCGAGGTTTCGGAGTTGGTGAGCAGTTGTTCCATGGCCTCCCTTTCGTGCCTGAGACGGCGGCGGTCGCGGCGCAATTGGTTGAGTGACGCGAAGCGCGTGCTGCGGTAAAGCCACCCGACGAGGGAAGCGCCCTCCGCCAGTTGGCTGGCCAGCGGACGCGCCTTGCGGGCGAGATCGACAAAGACGTTCTGGGCGACATCGCCGGCGAGGTCGGCCGAATCCACCTGGCGCAGCGCGGCGGAATACACCAGGCCGGCGTGCCGGGTGACGATCTCGCGAAAGGCGGCTTCGTTGCCCTGTTCGGCGTAGTCGCGCAGCAATTGGGCGTCGGATGGGTCGAGCATCTCACCCGTTATACAGCCGCTGCCGTCGAAATCCGACAAACTTTCTCTTGGGGCGTCAAAAGGTCTGACAGCATCGGGCGCTGCGGCGACTCAAAACCCCTTGGGCATGCCAACTGTCAGCTCAGCAGACGGTCGGGTGAAGGCCGGCGAGGATCAGCCAGTGAGCGCGGGCCTCTGGGCTTGGCAATCTCTGCTTGCAGGAGTTGTTGGCAACGCGTTCGCAATCAGGGCGCTTTGTGTGGGTCGGGCTTATTTTGCCAAACCGACGTGGTCGGCGGGCATCTCCTCCGGAGCGGGCGCCGGGAGGGTGACGGTCCCGGTGGCGGCCCATTCGCAGCCGCGGGCGAGGGTGACCTGGAAGCCGGTATCCCGGAGCGCCCTTTTCACCTCCTGGGGCCAGTCCTCGCCGTTGTAGTTGGAGAGGCTCAGTAAACCTCATCGTGCGTCCCCGCGGTGTGGAGCACGATTTCGTTCTCCTTCGTCTGCGGGTTCTTCACGATTGCGAAGACCAGCCGGCAATCAAATCCAACCGAGCAGGCCCAGCAGTCTTTGAGAGCGCCCTTGAGTTTGTGCGTGCGAAGGGCGGCGTCAAACGGGTCGTGCTCCAACCGCCGGAGCGTGGACTGCAAGTCCTCCAACAGCGCGGGCTGGCGCCGGTTCAGCCGGCGCACAGCGCGAATGAAGCGTGGCGTCCAAACCAGTTTCATGCGCGGCGCAATTCGGCCATAAGGTTGTCGGCCGTCCCACGCCGGACATTGCCTCGCCGGTAATCGCGGCGGCTCCCGGCCACTTCTTGAGCCAGCGCGGCGCGGCGTGCGGCGGCGATGCGCTTTCGAACCACGTCCACGAGTGCTTCCTGTTCATCCACCGCCAGCGCGTCCACGGTGGCCAACGCCCGGTCGAAGCTGGAGCCGGGCTTCCTTTGTGTCAGCGTGCTCATATTCAATCCGGCTCATGTTAGCGCGGAATCGCTGCCGCGTCACGCGAACAAATCCACTTGCGGCGGTGGCCCAGGGGCCATGAATGGGTCGAGTGGAGCGGAGGCGAGGAGGAGGAGCGGGGGGATTCCAATTCTCCAACACGGTGCGCGGCGTGGCCATCATTTCCTGCGAACGCACCGGAAACCGTTTGAGTCCATGGTTAAGCACACGTCGGTCGTGCCGGCTTCGTCGCAGTTTCGCACCCAGGAAGTGCAATTGGCCGCGCTGCTCGACCACGCGCCTCCTCGGAGCACCCGCTTCTCGCCCTGTCGCGGACCGCGGGGGTTGTCTCCGGGACTGTCGCGGTAATATTTGGCTGCGTAGAAATCGTTGCACCATTCCCAGACGTTGCCGGCCATGTCATAGAGCCCCAGGCATTTGGCTTGCGTTGGCCGGCCGGGTGGGGCTTGGACTGAGAATTGCCATCGAACCATGCGAAGGATTTCAGTTCTTCGGCACTCTCTCCGAAATAAAAGCGGGTGCTGCTGCCGGCGCGGCAGGCATACTCCCACTCCGCTTCGGTGGGCAACCGGTATCCGCTGGCGGAAAAATCGCACTCCCACGTGTGTGTGTCATAGCAAGGCCTCAGACCTTCTTGCGCCGACCGCGCATTGCAGAACGTCACTGCCGCCGACCAGGTGACCTGCTCGGCGGGGTTCCGGGGATTCTTGCGGCGGGAGGGGTTTTTCCCGGTGACTTTCTGGTAAACCTCCTGGGTGATTTCCTGCTGATCCATGAGAAAGCCGTCCACTTTGACTTGATGCGCCGGCTTGGCGTTCGATGGGGCCTTCGTTCACACCCATGGTGAACTGGCCGGCGGGTATGGAAACCATATCCATGCCACATCGAGTGTGGATGACCTGAATCCCGGCAGGTTGCGATTGCCCGGCCTGCCGATCGCAACCGGCCAGAGCCGCCGCCGCCAGAATGGCGGCGAACAGGTTCCGAGCGGTGGGCCAGAATCGACAGAGGACGCCTTCCTGTGGGCGCAAGACCGAAGCCCTTCGAGAGATTCCAGGCGTCTCCGGGCGCTCGCATCCTCGCACCACATCATTCTTCGAATACATATCCGCAACGGTTCAGATTACGGCTCGAAGAAGTAGAGCGTGCGGCGCGACTCCCAGCGAGTCGGCTGCCCCAGGACCGAGCGCGATTGATCCCAGATGTGTTTGGCGACAGCCGCCTTTTCAGGGGAATCCCCGCATTTCAAGGCGGCCGTTTGCTCGAGCCTCATCACCAGCCGGTTGTAATGGCGGCAAAGGTCGTCCTGCGAGCCGGCCGTGCCTCGCACGTCCAGGTTGCCGCAATCGAAGCCGTCGCCTTTGCCCTCCCGCAAAAGCGTCTTCATGGCGTCGGTCTTTTTTTGCACCGAGGGGAGGGGCGTCGCATAGATCTCCTTGGACCTGGATTGGGCCTGGGCGACCATGCCCTCCAGCTCGGCGAGATAATCCCGCAGCTCCGGGTGCGCCTTTTGTTCGGTCGCCAAGTAGTCCTTCATCTGGCCGAAGAAGGCCCCGTATTGGTCAACGCGGCCGCGAATCTCGCGGATGAATTCATAGAGGTGGGTGGCGAGGTTCACCCCCACGGTTGCCTTTTCCTCATGCTTGATCCTCGAAAGGCGTGTGGTCGTGGCGCAAACCGGCCGGTCGTACAGGAATTCGTCGGGCGTGGAATACTGACTGGTCAGCAGAATGTATGGGTAAGTCGAGGCTCAGGTAAGCGGCCAAGGCAATGATACAGGGCCAATTCCATGGCTGGATAGGTGCGGAAGCCGTAAGATCGTCTGGTTACCACTCGAATCTTGTTGTTCAGGCCCTCGACGGCGGCGCTGGAGAGCTCACCTTTGGCCTCGAACCAATTCAAGATCAACGGCTCATGGGCGCGCAGCATCCGGGCCACCTTCTTCATTGGTTCGAGCCGGCTGCGCATGGCTCGAGCGCACCAATAACCCAGATAGGCCACCACATAGATCGGAGAACGGTAGTGCCAAAGGTAGTCGAAGCTCTCCTTGAGGTTCCAGGCCCGTGCCGTCGCCAGCTTGCTGGCCAACAGGGCGTTGAGCTTGGAGCGGGCACGGCCCCGCACCCGGCTGCCCCGGCGCAACAACTGCCAGCGCATGCCCTTGAGCCGCTGAGCCAGGGGCCGGCCGTGCAAGCGCGACTGCTCGCCCCGGCGCACCTCGTCCACCGCCTCGTTGAGGTGCCCCACGATATGAAAGCGGTCCAGCACGTTGAGCGCCTGCGGTATCTTGGCCGCGATCACCTTCAGGTAGGGCTTCCACATGTCGCTGCACACATACTTCAGAGCGCTGACCACCGGGGCTCCCAATTCTGCCAAGCCCCGCCGCAACGTGGCTTGAGTGCGCCGCCGACCCAGCCACAGCAAGCGCCGACAGTGGGGGTCAATCTGGTAAATCACCGTCAGGAAGTTGTCGGCCTTCTGGCCCTTGCCCCAATGGATCTCGTCCACTCCGATGGCCTCCACACCCTCCAGGCGCCGGTGCTCCAAACCCCATTGGACGAACCACTGCACCGAACGGTAAACGGCCTCCCAACTGGTGTGGAAGGCCTGGGCGGTTTCCTTCCAGGACAGCCGCCGGGCCCACCGGGCCAAGAGGCCCATCATCGCCGTCGTCACCGGCCGCTTGCCCTGGCTCCAGGGGATATGCTCGACGACCACCCCGTCCTGCGGACAATTGACCCGCCGCGGGGGGTAGAGGAAATAGGTCTTGACGCCCCACATCGGCGGAAACAGCCAGGACCGCTGGGGCAACTGATCATAGCCGGGGACTGGCTGCAGGCACCGGGAGCACTTGGCGGGAATGCCGCCATGGGGTTGGAGGGTGATTTCGAGCCGCCGGCCACGGCCTCGGCGGTCCCGGCACAAGCGGATGTCCTGGTAAACGAAGCCCACAAAGTGTTGAATGTCGTTGAGAACCGTCTTAACCTTCAATTGCATAGCTGGTCTGCCGCTCGGTGGCGGGCGTGCTTTTCACATCTCGCAGGCTACCGCAAGCCAGGCAGATCAGCTATCGCTTTGTGGCGCTGGGCAGCCCTCCGAGCCAAGCACACCTTCACCAGCAATTCCTTAGCGGCGCATCATGGCGGAGGGCGGGGCTGTCAAGGTGGAGCGCAGCAGGGCACGAGGGCACGTGGCGAGCAATACCTTGACAGCCCCGCCCGGAGCCATACCCTGGCCGCGCCGGAATTGCTTGAAGTCCTTCTCCGGCCGTTAGGCCGCTCGATTCGTCGCGGAGCGTGCCGCGGGATGTTCCACGACCGCCCAACTCACCAACGTCAACCCTCCGAACTGAACACGTGTCCAGATGTTTCACCCACAAATTGTGCGGGGGACCCGGAATACTTCAGTTTTCTAATCCTGTTGGCGTCAACATCGAACAATGCCGCCGCTTTGTCCGCGCCCAGGACCTGCTCGACGATCTCGCAGGGCGAATAGCAATCTGCGGCCGCCGGTTCGAGGAAATAGATAAGCGCCTCGCCATTCGGGATGAAAGTTTTCTCGAAATGGAATATGGTGCGTGGCCCATCGAAGAAGAAAGGATAGTGGTTCCAGTCCTCGAACCAGACACCCCACATCCTCGTCTTGGCGTAGGCGATGGGGAACGAGTAATCCATGCACGGCTGGCGAAAAGAAGGCGCGCCGCCCGGGGTCACAAAAAAGTGGCCCGTCCAGCGGGCCGGGAACGGGCGCTCCCATCCGATGGGGACGTATTCCCCGAGCCAATCTTCCTTGAGCAATTCCTGGTGCCAGAGGCCGGTGTGCTCGACAAATGAAAGCGAAAATCCATTTGTTCCCGCCGCAATTGACAGCGAATCAATCAGGCGGTTTTCCCCTGCGCCCGACAGGCCCAGGGAGACCGCCTGCGAGCCGGTCTCCCAGACGGCCACGAGCATGCTCTCCCTGCCGTCCACCAACCCAACAAACCACTGGGTGGAAGGGATGCTGAATTCCTTCCCGGCGGGCATCTTCTGAGGAGCGTAGCAAATGTCCGTTCCGGCAAAAGAAGGCAGAAGACCATAGCGCAGCCGGCAGTCCTGCACCTGGAAACGCGGCACCTGGTTGGCTTCCACGCTTATCAGGCCCTTGGGCGTAAACCAGGCGATGTAGAAGCGGTCTCCCGCTTCGGAGCTCACACGAATGCCCCATCGGCCGTTGGTTTGCACCAGGGAGCACTTGGGCGCCCCGAGGGCGGGCAAGGGAGCGATGACGCCTCGCGGCTTAAGTCCGCCTGCCTGCACCGAATAGATGGCCAACCCGCCGTCCTCTTTGCGCACAGTGCCGGCGAGATGCCCGCCCTGGATAACCGGAGTTCCAGCAAAGGTGTGCGCTGGGCCCTCGACCGGGGACCACTGCTCTTTGGCGGACCAATCGACCGTGCCGCCCGCTTCCTGTTTCGCATCCCACGCCGCGAGTGGCGCGAGCCCGGCGGGTGGCTTGGGCTGGCAACGGATCAACTCGAAATTGTCGGCCATAATCGGCGAGCCCATTTCCCCGCCAACGCCGTGGTAAAAACGAAATTCCTGCGACATGCCCCCCAACGTGAGAGTCAGCGATCCGCTCCGGTCCAGGGCACAGAAGGCCTCGATGCGCACCCATTGATCCCTGGGCACATTGATTTCGGCGCAAGTATAGGAGGCCCAGGGCCGGTCGGAATCCCAAAGCAGGAAGGTGATCGGCTGCTCGGATTCGGATTTGACCCAGCAGCGGGCCAGATAAGCCCCCGGCAGGACTGAGTCAACCTTCTGTTCGACGGCAGTGCGCGCCGGGATTGCAATGGCATTGCGGCCTTCATGGGCCCCCGTGCTCGTGACCGTGGCTTTGCGCGCGCTGCCAGCCGACGTGGTCCAATTTGGTGGATTATCCGTGCCTGGAGCAGCCTCTTCGAACCCTGGATTCTTCAGGAGATTCTGCTCTGCTGCCGTGCCGCGCACGGCCAGAAGCAAGCCTGCAAACAAGATCATGGCGCCCGCCCGCGCCGGGCGCAACCGGACACAGCCCCCAAATCCTGTTTGTCCCGCGCGGAGCGCGGCATTCTTATGCCCCGAAGCATTCATGGGATCATTCAAGTAAACTGCGCGGCAAGGTTGCAAGATTATTCAAGTTCTGTTCCTATGCCCAGCCGGCGATCGCGGGCGGCTACGGGCCACCGGCCGGCGCTCATTCCGTTCTCGATGAGCACGGCCTCCGCATGCAGCGCCACGGTAGGGCAGATGTGCCACGGCACACCATAGACGCAGTCTCCAGGGTTAAAGTCGCTGCTCCGCGGCGTTTCGATGACCAGGTGTTCCTCGCTGTGCAACACCGGCTTGGCATCCTCCAGGTTCAGGAACCGGACTCGCGGCGGGGGCATCTCGGCGGCGATGGACTTGTGGCCCAAGTCCAGACAAAGCCGGTTTGGGCCGGGCCTGCTGATGACCCGGGTCAATACCAGGGCAGCGGGCAAAAACGGCAAGTCCGGCAGCTTGGCCGCGTAACCGGCATCCCAAAAAACACAAGTGCCTGGGCTGCACTCCACATCGCCGCGGCGCGCGTGAATCGGGAAAGTCGGCGTCCCGCCCGCGACCAGGCGCGGCACGGGCAAACCCGCAGCCATCAACTGCCGCCGCAGCGCGAGCACCGGCAGGAAAGCCGATTCGCACGCCGCCGCTCGCCTGGCTGGATCCGAGTCGCCGATATGGCCATCGTAGGCGTGAAGCCCTCCCGCCCGCAGTCCGGGCAGCGAGGCCAACAAGCCGTAAAGCTCCGCCGCTTTGGCGTCGGCCGGCACACCCGTGCGATGCTGGCCAACGTCCAGATCCAGGAGGACATCGAGCTGCGCCGCTTCCCGGGCTTTCTTTTGCCCCGCCCGGTTCAAGCCGCTCATGGTCTTGGACAATTCGCGCATCACGCCGGCATCATCGCACAAGACCGAGAATTTCGTGCGCGGGAAAGCTTTGAGCAGGGCGGCCATTCCTTGGATGTTTGGCCCGACCGGTTGGCAGGCCACCAACAAATCAGGGACTCCCGCGCGGGCCGCCATGGCCGCTTCCGCGAGCGTGGCGCATTTGAACTTCGTGATGCCCAACGCAAGCTGGAGTTGGATCATCTCCCTCATCTTGTGAGTCTTGATGTGGGGCCTCAGGCGCGCGGGACCGCCGGCAATGGCGAGCATCCGCTTCAGGTTCTCCTCGACGCGGCTGCGATAGACCAGCAGCGCCGGGGAGGCGATTGAGGCCGCGTCCTCCACCTCAAACCAAGGCCGTGGGGAGGATTTCGGGCTTGTGGCCTGAGTCTTCATGCTGCTGAGGCGTGCGCGAAAGCGACGGCGGTTTCCGTTCAAATCCTGCGTTGAATGTCCACGCAAGTAAAATGACAGGCACTCTCATCTCGTTTCGTAACTGTTCGTGCATAGGAGCGCGGACGCACCGTCCGCGCGTTGTTTTGCCGCCAGAGCCGCGCGAACGAGGCGTCCGCGCTCCTATCCGACGGCACTTTTCACCGCGAGCTGAAGAGTTGCCTCGTTTCATGCGCCGAGGTTGTATCACAGGCGTATCCCCCGGGCAAGGGAGCGCTTAGCGTCCGTGCAAGAACTAATTCCGATTTTCCTGTCGGCGTACGCAGCCAAAGCGTCCCGATGGATCGCTGTCCCGGAGGGACCCATGAGAATGGCCCAATGCTTCAGCATTGAGTTGGCATGCCCCAAAACGGTCCAGTCCCGAAGGGACGGCTGAGCGGCCCGACATTTCGGCCGTCCCTTCGGGACGTGACCGCCTCGGTCCCACCACCCAACGCTGAAGCGTTGGGCTATTCTCAGGCATCCCTCCGGGATGAAAAGCATCTGCCGGGCCGGCTCGTTCTCGGAGTTGACATCGTGGTGCCACAATGGCACCATGTGCGTATGGAACATGTAATGGAAGAATCTCGCAAGCGGATCACTGCGCGAGTTTCAGAAAACGTCCGGGCGACGTTGGAGCAGGCAGCGGAGCTTTTGGGCGCAACTGTCAATCAGTTCATTGTGCAAACAGCATATCAGGAAGCCCAGCGCATCTTGGAGCGTGAGTCCGTTATCCGGCTTTCCCAAAAGGACGCCCGCAAGCTGCTCTCTTTGCTCGACTCTCCGCCGAAACCCGGCAAGGCCCTGAAAGAGGCCGTAAAAGCGTTTAAAGGCTCCGTCCGTGCGTAAAATTGAGCCGCTAGCGACGTTCCATGACCGCGACGGCTTTGATTGCGGAAGCGAGCCGCTGAACCTGTTTCTCAAACAAACGGCGCGGCAACACGCGACGCGGGGTATCTCCCGTACGTTCGTTCTAGTGGATGAAGCCGCTTCCGAGCTCAAACCCATCCTCGGCTTTTTCTCGCTGAACCTTTGTCAGATAAGGTCGGAGTCACTTTCGGCGGAGGAGGCAAGGAAATTGCCGCGTGATGTCTCGGGGGTCCGCCTGGGCCGGTTGGCCATCGCCAGAAACCTCCATGGACAGGGCCTCGGAAGAATTTTGCTGGTCGCGGCGATGAAGAAATTCATTGAAATCTTCAACACGGCTGGTGGCATCGGGCTTTTCGTGGACGCCAAAGACCAGAAGGCAAAGGCCTTTTACGAGCATTTTGGTTTTGTGGCCTTGCCCTCTAATGAACTGGAGCTATTCCTGCCGGTGGCGACGATCCAGGAGGCTTTGGCTCAGGAGGTCTGAGGACCCCAAACGGCGCCCCGTTTTTGTTCTGACCCCACGGCGAATGTGCCGCGAGCGCGAGCGCCGCGTCGCCGGCAATGCGCTGCTCCAGCCAGTTGCACGATCTACTCCGCCTGACCATGCACCACGACGGCCTCTGGACGCTCCCGCTTGGCCATGGCCATGGCTTGGACGCTTGGGCCGCTTCTTGGGGCCGCAGACGAGGGCGGCGGGCCGCAAACCCGATTTTGGCGGGCCGCAACTAGATGGAGCAACGGCCCGAGGCGGGAACAAAGGCGGCGGCGGTCTGGCAACTTGTTGATCGTGTGCGAAGTGGTGACAATCCGGCTGGGCGCCGCGTGCCGGAAGACCTCCGTCAGCCGCACGACCGGCATGACGCCGCTGTCAACGATAATGGCCAGCGCATTCCGGGCTCGACCGAGGGCAACTGGTCAACGTCGCGCACGAGCAGGAGGCTGGCACATGGCGGCATGGCGCGGAGCAGGTGGCTCATCAGCGGTACATCGACCATTGAGGGTTCCTGCATGGTTTACCAAACTGTGGCGGCGATTACACACCATATGGAGAAGAGAGTTTGCGTCTCACATTCGATTGGCTCAATATGCGAATCAAGCACGTTAGTCCGTAAAATTATGAGCACACCAACCTTTTGGAAGATTACATGCATGGAGAACAATCACCCCGGCCTCTGGCGGCTGTGGTTCAGGCATCAGTGCGTCACGGACGGCCATTCGACCGAGGAGGGATGCCACCTTGAGGGCAGGACGAAAGGAGGGCATGACTGGATGGCAACCAGAAACGCACTACAGGAGATTCAGCCCGATGACCTAATCGTGGTCGCGCTCCCATGGTGTCGGGTTGGCAGAATCGGCAAGGTGCTCAGTAAGCGGGTTAGAGACAAGGAGTGGGAGCCGCTGGTTCCTGGTGACTCCGACTGGAAGGAGGGGTATATGGGACGAAGGATATTCGTCCACTGGGAACTCGAAGATGCCCCGGACAGCCCGGACTTGGTGGCTCAGCTTCCCGAAGGCGTTAACCTGGGGCGCGGAACTATGACCCGTGTCGACCACCACCCGGTCAAGTGGTTTCGAGGCGTCATCGCTAACCAGGCCAATTGGGTGGGAATGGTTGGACGCTTCGGGTACGAGCGGGCGTTATCCGACTACATCGCCCTGTACCCTCACAGACTTAAAGACGGTTTGGAGCCGTATCCGAACGAGAAGATTCGCGAAAGGGTGCTTGCCGATGGTTCGCGGGCGGACGTGCTGTTGCTCGATGCGGATGACAAGCCTGTAATTGTCGAATGCAAACGAGAATCCCCCGATGAGGGGGCGATTCAGCAGGTACGGCACTACATCAAAACCTTGAAGAATCTGACAGGTGAGCAGGCAAGCGGGATGCTGGTGCATGGCGGAGCCAGGGCGGTTGATGGGAAGGTCTGGCGCGAAGCTCAGAAATGTCCCCGCGTGGAGATATTTCAATACAAGCTTGACGTTGAATTTGCACCGTCATGCCGAGTTACTTGCCGCTAACGAACGACGTGGCTGCGCGTAAAAGCGCCCGTGGCGGGCTGGACTTCCAACAGCCGGTGAATCGTCTTGGCCTCCCTGCCGGTCGCTTCAGAGAGGCGCTTGGCGGCACGACCGGTGGGGGCGCATAGGGGGCATCGCACCTTCTTGGCCCGCAGGATGAGCAGGATGGCGTTGATCAGCGTGGTCCTGCCCACCACCGGCTCGCCGGTGAGGACCAGCACCCGGCTGGCCCAGCGTCTCGCGGAGCGTGGTCTGGCCTGGCCTGGGTTGCGCTCCAGGGCCTGGCATCGCCGCCCGTGGTGCGCCGGCCCCGCGGACCGTCCGGCCCATGCCGGCTCAAATGCGGCAACAAGGTCGTGGAGGGCAACCTTCAGCGCCTTGGCAATCCGCATCAGGCTGTCGATGGAGACGTTCTCCTCCCCGCGCCCTACGCTGGCACGAGACGCCTACGGGATGACCGAGGCAGAAGCGGTCCACCCGGCAGCAACCGGGAAACGTGTCCCCTCCCGTCGCTTGAAAAACTTGCCGAACCCAACCGAGGCCAGGCCGCCGCTCGGAGCGGCGGCCTGGTACAGTGTAAAGGAGAACGGCCCGAACTTGTATGGCACGAACTGGTAATGGGCGGCGGACACCTGCGCTTGGGCGTCCTGGGCCAGCAGGAAAAGCCACTTCACCAATTGGAGACGCGAGGCTTTGCCGCCGGCACGGTGGACGAAGTCAATTAGGATTTCTTGGTGCCCGGATTCTTCCAGATCGAATGCGGTCCAGTGTCGCGGGCAAGAAAGCACCCGTGAGCTTCGAGATGCCGCAGCAAGTCGCGCCGCTTCACGGCACCTCGACGACGGTCCTCTCCACACCGGCGGCCAGTCGCGACAGGGCCTCTTCCCGGCGGTACTCGAGCACACTTCGAATGGAACCCGCGAGATTTCGCAGGGCTTCCTCGCGTGTGATCCCCTGGCCGGCGGCTTCGGGCACCTCAGGGCTGGTCGCGACAAGAAATTCCTCCCCTTTCTCGATGAAAGCCGTGAACAGGTTTTTCATGAGCACAACATAGCGGTTTTTGCCCGCCGTTGTCCAGCCAACTCTCCAACCGCCGGCTTCAGATACTCGCCACAACTGCTCCAAAGAGGCGCGGGACGCCGCCGAGGAGAAAGCGTGCCAGGAGCATTTGGTTGCCATCAACAGCGCGTGGGTTTGCTTTTACTGTGCCGGGGTGAACGCAAACGTGGCAGAATCCGTGGCGGGCGGTGGGACAGGAGGGCCCGCGGTGGCGGCCGGACAAAATGGCTTGGTCACAAATGCCTCGGAACCGGCAGCCAAAATCGCATTGTTTCGGTCTTTGTTCCGGGGGAGGGAGGATGTGTATCCGATCCGCTTCGAAAGCCGAAGGACCGGCCGCAGCGGCTATGCTCCCGCCTGCGCCAACGAGTGGGTGCGCGGCCTTTGTGAGAAGCCGCGCGTCAAGTGTGGGGTTTGCCCTCACCGCCGGTTGTTGCCGGTGACCGACGAGGTCATTCGGCGGCACCTTTCCGGAAAGGACGACCGGGGGCGAGACTTTGTCATCGGCGTTTATCCGATGCTCCAGGATGAGAGCTGCTATTTCCTGGCAGTGGACTTCGACGGCCGGGAGTGGCAGAAGGACGCGGAAGCGGTTCTGCAAAGCTGCCGAACCTGGGCAGTGCCGGCGGCGTTGGAACGTTCACGCTCAGGCAACGGGGCGCACCTTTGGGTCTTCTTTGCGGAGGCGGTGCCGGCCCGCCTGGCGCGCAATCTGGGCTCCTTTCTTTTGACCGAGGCAATGGAACAGCGGCCGGACGTTGGGTTGGATTCCTATGACCGGCTATTTCCCGAACCAGGACACGTTGCCCAAAGGCGGGTTTGGAAATCTGATCGCGCTGCCGCTGCAGAAACAGCCCAGGGGCCGCGGCAACAGCGTTTTCCTCGATGATCAGTTGGAGCCGTGTGCGGATCAGTGGGCATTTCTGGCTTCAGTTGGCCGGATGAGCAAAGGGCGCTGCGAGGCGATCGTGCGAGAGGCCGAAAGCAAAGGCAGGATCACAGGCGTTCGCCCAGTGCTGGCCTTGGAGGCGGATGACGACCAACCGTGGACGGCCCCGCCATCGCGCCGGCGAATGGAGCCGCCCATTTTGGAGCCCTTGCCCGAGCGGGTGGAGTTGGTGTTGGGTGATCAGATCTATATCGGCAAGGAGAATCTGCCGCCGGCGCTGCGCAACCGGCTAATGCGGTTGGCGGCATTCCAAAACCCGGAATTTTACCGTGCTCAGTCCATGCGCCTGCCGGTCTATGACAAACCGCGAATTATCCAATGCGCGGAAGAGCATCCTCAGCATCTGTGCCTCCCTCGCGGGCTGCTGGACGACGTGAAAGACTCTTTGGAGCGGTTGAAGATCCAACCAGTGGTGCGTGACGAGCGGTCCGGCGGAACGCCGGCAGCATTTTCCTTTCAAGGGGAACTGCGGCCCGAGCAGATGACCGCAGCCAGGGCGATGTTGGCGCACGACACCGGCGTCCTGGCGGCAACCACTGCCTTCGGCAAAACCGTCGTGGCCGCGTGGCTCATCGCGCAACGAGGCCGCAACACGCTCATTCTGGTGCATCGACAGCAACTGCTCGAACAATGGGTGGAACGGTTGTCAACTTTTTTGGGCCTATCGAAAGAGGAGATCGGCAAGATCGGCGGAGGGCGCAGGAAGATTACCGGAGTCATTGATGTGGCGCTCGTGCAGAGCCTTGTGCGCAAGGGGATTGTAAACGACCTGGTCGCAAATTACGGCCATTTGGTGGTTGATGAGTGCCATCACTTATCGGCGAGGAGTTTTGAACTGGTCGCGCGACGAGCCAAAGCGCGTTACGTGGCCGGCTTGTCGGCCACGGTTACCCGCAAAGACGGGCATCATCCAATCATCTTCATGCAGTGCGGCCCGATTCGCTACCGCGTGAATGCCAAAGAACAGGCGGCAGCGCGCCCGTTCGCGCACATCGTGGTTGTGCGGCCGACGAATTATCGAATGAGCGAACCGCCGGAGGATGACCCGCGCCTGGAGTTTCAAGCGCTCTATCAAGCGCTTGTCGCGGATTGCGCGCGGAACCAACTCATCTGCCAGGACGTGCTTGGGGTTGTGCGCGAGGGGCGCAAGCCGCTGCTGTTGACGGAGCGCACGGAGCACCTGGGGCAACTGGCCGCGATGCTCGCGCCGCAAGTTCCCCATGTGATCACGCTGCAGGGCGGCATGGGCAAGAAGGAACTGCAAAACGCGTTGAACCAACTGAACACCCTTCCCGAGGAAGAGCCATGCGTGTTGCTCGCGACCGGGAAGTTCGTTGGCGAGGGCTTTGATCACCCGCGCCTCGATACGTTGTTCCTCGCCCTGCCTGTGTCCTGGCGCGGCACCATTGCCCAGTACGTCGGGCGCTTGCACCGGCTGCACGCCGGCAAACGCGAGGTGCGGGTTTACGATTATGCCGATTTGAATGTGCCGATGCTGGCCAGGATGTTCGACCGGCGCTGTCATGGATACGAAATCGCGGGGTATGCCATCCAGTTGCCGGGCAGCGCGGTTCCCGGCTGGCCTGCGGAAGTGCCGCTGCCGATCGAGCCTGAGTGGAAGCGAGACTACGCCGGCAGCGTCCGGCGGCTTGTTTGCGATGGTGTGGATGTCCCTCTTGCCGATCTCTTCGTTCATGCGGCCTGTCGTTTCTCCTCCACGGCTGATGGGGTTGCGCGCGCCAGGAGCGCAACAGAGGCCTTCCTGTATCGCCGGCTGCAGACGTTCCCCGACACGGCCGGCCGCTTCCGACTGAACGCAAAACTGCCCATCCCCTTTGACGAACGAGGAGAGATGGAGGTTGACCTGCTTGATTCCGAAGCGCGCCTTGCGATCGAGTTGGACGGGCCGCAACACCTGGCCGATACCGAGGCCTATCGCCGGGATCGCCGCAAAGATGCCCTGCTCCAGGAAAACGGTTATTTCGTCCTGCGTTTTCTGACAGAGGATGTCGCCAAGCGATTGGACTGCGTATTGGATACGCTCACACGTGTCCTCGCGCGCCGCCGGAGAGAATGACTGAGCGGTTCTCGGGACGCACTGCAGAGGGACGGCCCCTCACCCCGGCCCTCTCCCCATCGGATGGGGAGAGGGAGCATGGTTGGTCACCACACACTGTAGGGCAACCTGACGACCGGGTAGCATTGTTAGGTTTGGCGAACCACTCCGGGAATGTCCCTTGGGGACAGCAGGCGGTCACTCCTTCTCCCTGGGAAAGGCCAGGGGCTTCTGTCGGGAGGTCCGCGGCGCCTTTGGCGGGGCGTTGGTCTTGGGGGTGCGGAAGGCGGAGCGCAGGAGCCAATGATGCTTGAGGCCCTGGATGAGTTGATCGGAGTGAATGATGGTTTGTGAGATGGCACTGAGCATGTTGGTGTTGGCCTGGACCTGGGCATTGAGGTTGCTGGTGATGCCGGCCAGGTTGTCCAGCGAACGGCCGAGGTTCTCCGCCAGGGCGGCCAGGTTGGTGTTGGCGGAGAGGATGGCGGCATCGGATTGGGCCAGGGTGTGTTCGAGTTGGCGGTTGAGGTTGGTGGGCAGCAGCCATTCGCCCAGGGCGCCGGGCCGGTTGATCTGGGCGGTGAGGAGGGTGAGATTGCTGATCGCGGGGCGGGTGTCCAGGACGACCACGTTGAGGTTCGAGGTGAGGTTGGCGCTGTTGGAGAGGACGTTGGCCAGTTGATTGGTCAGCCGGAAGACGTTGGGCAGGGCCTGCTGGACCCGGGCCACCAGTTGCTGAATCTGCTCAGTGACGGCGGGCGATTCTTCCATGCGCAAGCCATATTTGCTGGACGAGGTGAAGGAGTCGTAGCGGTACTTTTTGTCATTCCAGATCCCGGTCAGCGATTTGCGGGTCTGCTTGAGGTTCATGATGCACAGTTGGGTGTAGCCGATGGCGGCGATGGCGGCCAAGTTGGTCAGCGGCCACTTAGGCTGGCCCAGCAACTCGATGCCCGACGTATCATAGACCTCCTGGGCCAGCGCCCAATCCTGCAGATCCGACCGGTTCGACGCATCCTGGATCGTGAGCTTGTCCAGGGGATTTGAGATGTAGCTGAGATAGCCGCCTGTGCCGCGCGTGACCTCCAACACCCGCTTGTCCAGCAGGCCGGAGGCCGCCAGCTTGGCCCTTGACCCGTCCGTCCAGATATAGTCATAATGCGGCGCGGCGAGGTCGAACTGCACGTAAATGTTGTGCGCGAAGTTGTCGGCCGCCATCGGCGTGATCTGGGTGATAGCGCCCGCAGGCGAGCCCATCAACATCACCGGGTCGCCCACTCTAAGGCCGCTGGCGCTGTTGACATAGACATAATAAGGGGCCTTGGTCAGGAACCAGCCTTTGTTCTCGGCAGTGTGATAGACGTAATAGGCAAAGCCGAAGAGCAACAGGAGCAGGGCCAGTGTCACAAACCAGCCCACCGCCCGCTCCATCCGGCTCAGGCGCGTGCGCAACTGCGGGGTTAGATCTTGCAGGGGCATGGGAGGAAGCGAGGTAGGGGGGAGGTGGGGTTAGAATGACGAATGACGAATGACGAATGACGAATGACGAATGACGAATGACCGATGGCGAATGACGAATGACGAATGACGAATGACCGATGACGAATGACGAATGACGAATGACGAATGACGAATGACGAATGACCGATGGCGAATGACGAATGACGAATGGGTGGTGGTGGCGTGGGACTGGGCATAGCGGTTTCGAGCCTGTCAACCCTGCCCGCAGGGCAGGTTTTCGGCTTTCGTCATTCGTCATTCGTCATTCGTCATTCCTTCTGGACTGTGGCCTGTGGTTGCGACAGCAATTCGTGGAGCAGCTCGCGGTCGGCCTCAGCCACTTGGTTCCAGGAGCCCAGCACGGCGAGCCGGCGGTCCTTGAGGACGGCAAACTGGCGGGCATGTCCCTGCCAGGAGCGCAGCTCGGCCGCGGTCACCACCAGGGTCACAGGCCGGCCGTCGGCGATGGGGTGGCCTTTGGAGAGTTGAGCCAGAAAGCCCAGCCACCAGTAGGTGTCGCGCAGGTCCAGCCCGCCCAGCGGGTTGTCCACCAGGAGGATTTCGGGCTTGAGCATGAGGGCGCGGGCCAGGCCGGCGCGTTTCTGCCGGTTGCGGCCGATGGCGCCGGGCGTGCTATGGGCCCAGGGCGCCAGTTCGAGCCGTTCGAGCATCTCGGCCACCGCCGGCCAGGCCTCGGCGGCGGAGAGATTCCGATGGTAGCGCAAGGGCAAGGCGACGTTCTCGGCCACCGTGAGGTGATTGAACAATTGGCCGCCGTCGAAGACCAGGCCCAGCCGCAGACGCGTGGCCAGGCGCGCCCCCTCGAAGATCGGCATCTGTTCCCCCAGCAGCCGATAGCTTCCCCGCGCGGGCGCCGTCACCCCGCCGGTCATCCTGAGCAAATCGCTCTTGCCGGACCCCTGCAAGCCGGCCAGGACCCAGAAATCGCCGGCCGCGACGGTCCAATCGATTCCTTCGGCCACCACGACGGCCGGGTCCAGCATCGCGCTGACCGCCACGCCTTCCATCTGGATGACAGGGGTGCCCATTGTCAGGCCACCAGGTAAATGATGATGAACAGGGCGTCAATCAAAACCAGGGCGATGATGCCTTGGACGACCGCGCGGACAGTGGCCCCGGAGACCTCCTCCAGGCGCAGGGGCTGGGCCAGGCCATGGTAGCAAGTCACGAGGGCGACGATGAACCCGAAGGCGAGGGTCTTGAGGGCCAGCAGGACAAAATCCAGCCCGCTGAGCGCGCCGGCCAGTTGCGTGAAGTACTCGCCGGGCCGCAGCGGCACGTTTTGCAAAAACGCCCAGATATACCCGCTCAACAACGTCCCCAGAATCATATAGACCGTGAGCGAAAACACCCCCAGCGCCATCCCCGCCACGCGCGGGATCACCAGGTAGTGGACCGGGTCGATGCCCAGGGCCTCCAGCGCCTCCACTTCCCCCATCGCCCGCGCCGTGCCCAGTTCGATCACGTTGGCCGAACCCACCCGCGCCAGCACCAGCAACGCCGCCAGCAACGGGCCCAGCTCCCGCACCACCACGATCACCATGATCGTCCCCAGGTAGCCGATCGCCCCCACCTGCTCCAGCACCGAAACCGTCTGCCCAATCACCAGAAGCCCCAGCACGGCCGACACCAGCAGGAACATCGGCAGCAGCCGTGTCCCCGCCCGCGACGTCTCCCCATACACCAGCGGATGGATGACCCGCCGCGCCGCGCCGAATTTGCCCAGCATCACCCCCAGCGTAATGAGCGCAAACGCCCCTAGTCCCTGCACCGTCAGCACCAGCAGAAACAAGCCGTGCCCCACCCGGCGAATGAACGACCCCGGCCACAGCCTCAGCGGGTTGATCGCGCGCAATGTGCCGATGTCCATAAACAAATCCTACGGTGATTCGCTCTCGGGTTCAAGGACGGGTCGGACGGACGCCCCGCGCGCTCACGCTCCCCGCTCCCTGCGCTCCGCCGGACCCAGCTCCTGCAACTGGCTGCGGATGCTCTGCCAATGAGTGCCGTGCCAAAACAACTTGTCGCAACGGCTGCAGACGTAGAATTCGTCCAGCCAGCGGTAAGTGCGGGGCGGGATGCGCGCCCGGAGCGATTCCTTGGGCGCGCGGCGCAGCACCCCGCCGCAACTCATGCAGCGCGACTCCCCGACCCTCAGCCCGAACTCGCGAAAGACCAGCCGCAATTGCTCGGCAATGGTCAGCGTCGGCGGCACCCACAAGCCCGGAATCACCCCGTCCCGCAAGAGCCGCCGCTCCATGAGCACGCTGTCGGTGGTCAGGATGACCGCCGACTGGCTCGCCGCCTTGCGCAGCAACTCGTCGTCGTCTATCCCCGCCTCCCAGAGGGCGTCATAGCCCGCCGCCCGCAACCAGCGGGCCAGCCCGCCCAGCCCGGCATCGCAGAAAAACCGGAGGGCGGCGGGCACGGGCCTGGTCCGCTGAAACCGCGGCCGCGCGGCCAGTTCTTCATAGACTCGAGCGAGCGCCTCGGAAAAGAGAATCCCTTCGCCGCTCCCCCTGCGCCGCGCCTTGTTGATCAGCCACTGCACCCCCTGCTCGACCCGCCGCGCCCCCACCCCTTGCAGCAACGCCCGGAACCGGACCACGTAGGCCTTCCGGATGCGGCTCATATCGGACCTCGGTTCATGGATAGAACTAGCGAGGCTGGGCCTCAGACCGTGGCTCGGGCATCCTGCCCAAGCCCCCCACGGGCAGGATGCCCGTGCCACAAACTTGACCTGTCTGCATCACGTTTTGAAATTCAAGGACTCTAGCATGTTCAACCCGCCGCCCCGGGGCAAACAAAAGTTCAGGGCAACCGGCCCGCCTTTGTAATGATTTTGCCAGGAATGATTTTGCCTTCTCCTGGCGAATCAAATGGTTCTGCCCTCGACGCGGGACATCAAGGCAGGTAGAAGAGGGTCGTGAAAGAGCGCCGCTTGCCCTGGATTGTCCTGCTGTGTCTCCTGGCGGGCAGCGTGTCGCTGTATTGGTGGTGGCAGGGGCGGCTTGAGCGCAGCCAGGACGTGCCGATTCGGGCTGCGGCCTGGCGGTATGGCGTTGAGCCGGCGCTGGTCAAGGCGGTGGTCTGGCGCGAGAGCCGCTTCAACCCTCGGCCCGGGGGCGGGCGCAGGAGATCGGCCTGATGCAACTCCGGGAGGTCGCCGCCCGGGAGTGGGCGGAGGCGGAACGGATTGCCCGCTTCGAGCACGAGCAGTGCCTGGACCCGCGCACCAATACCCTGGCAGGGACCTGGTATTTGAAGAAGTTGCTCAGGCGCTATGCCCGAACGGACAACCCGATCGCTTACGCCCTGGCCGATTACAACGCCGGACGCGCCAACGTGCTCAAGTGGAACCAGGGCGCCGCCGCGACCAATAGCGCGGTCTTCGTCGAGCAGATCGGCTTCCCGGCAACCAAGGCCTACGTGAAACGGGTCATGGCGCGATTCGACTCTTACCGGGCGAGGTTCAGGTGACTCACACACCGGGCGCGGTCCGGGTGACGGACCTCTTCAGGCAGCTCCACGCCCAAGTCGGGACCGTGGGACTGGTCCTGCTCGCCCTGATAGCGCTCGTCCTCCTGGCGCTGGCGTTCAAACTGACCAAACTCCTGCTCAAGGTCCTCCTGGTGTTGCTCCTCCTGGCGGGCCTGGCGGCCGTCGCGTGGTGGGCGTACTGCGCGTGGCTGAAGTGAGGTGGGGGGGTGCGGAGGAAAACAAGCAACTTGGCCAACCAATACCGGCGCGCGCCTCGTCGCGGCCCAAAGGGCCGCCAGAGCCTAGCCCAGGGCTGAGGCCGTCAGGCCGATGCCCTGGGTTTCGTTGCAGAAGCGGAGCACGCGCCCTGAAGGGGGCGCCAGAGTCTTGCGCCCTTTCAGGGCGCGCTTGGTTCTGTAAACAATCTTCCCAGGGCATCGGCCTGCGGCCTCAGCCCTGGGCTAGGCTCTGCCGGCCCTTTGGGCCGGGGGCTCATTTTTTACAAAACCGTGACAACCCGGTCTGTTGGGTCTATGATAATAAACCACATTTTTGCGCAACTTTTGAGGGTTTGGATTGTCAAATCCGTCTATAGAAGGTGTGCGGACGCCTTGGAGGTGGTGGTGGGGGTGGTTTTGTTTTGTTTGCAGGGCCCGGGATCGGGAGTTGGATCGGCAGTCATTAACGCATGTTTGGTCTGGAGAGCTATGAGCGAGGTCGAGTCAGGCGGCCAGGTGGTTGGTTGATCGGTGGATTTGAACAACGGCTTTGCCGGAGGGCGAGGTTCCCGGCCGCACGGCCTGGCGCAGTTGCAAATACCGGCGGAGGTTATCCGGGCGTTGCCGCCTGATTTCGTCAAGCAGCGGCGCGTTCTGCCCCTGGCGCTGCAGAACGGCACGATCCGCATTGCCACGGCGCAGCCTGGAGACCTGCAGGTCATCGAGGACGTGCGGCTCATCACCGGCCTGGAAGTTGAGGAGGTCGAGGCCCCGGCCAACGAGATCCTCGAGAAAATGGCCGAGTGCTACCAGATGACGGTTGAGAAGATGGTCGAGAACCTCAACCCGGAGGGGGCGGCATCCATCGAGGGCAAGAACCTGCACGACATCGAGGTGATGGCCAACGAGCCGACGGTCATCAACCTGGTGAACCTGATCATCTCCGAGGCCATCCGGGACCGGGCGAGCGACATCCATCTTGTGCCCTTCGAGGAGAGCGTGCAGTTGCGCTACCGCATTGACGGGTTGTTGCAGGAGAAACCGCCGCCCTCCAGGCAGCTTCATGCCGCGCTCATCTCGCGCATCAAGATCATGGCGGACATGAACATCGCCGAACGCTACATGCCCCAGGACGGCCATATCCAGATCAACCACCGCGGCATCCGGGTGGACATCCGGGTTGGCACCTTGCCGACCATTTACGGGGAGGGCATGGTCCTGCGCCTGCTCGAAAAGACCTCCAAGCTCCTCACCGCCCAGGAGCTGGGCCTGGACGACGAACGCGCCGCCCTGCTCTCCAAGCTGGTCGACCAAACCGCTACGGCCTGTTCCTGGCGACCGGCCCGACCGGCAGCGGCAAGACCACCTCCCTCTACTCGATCCTCAAGAGCATCTACACCCCGGAGAAGAAGATAGTGACCATCGAGGACCCCGTCGAATACGAATTGCCGGGCGTGGCGCAGATCCCCGTCCGGCCAACCCGCAACTTCACTTTCGCCAACGGCCTGCGCTCCATCCTCCGCCAGGACCCTGACGTCATCATGGTCGGCGAAATCCGCGATTCGGAGACGGCCGAGATCGCCATCCGCGCGGCGCTGACCGGGCACCAGGTCTTCAGCACGCTTCACACCAACGACTCGACCGGCGCGGTGACCCGCCTGCTGGACATGGGCGTGGAGGCCTACCTGATTTCATCCTCGCTCGAAGGGGTGCTGGCTCAGCGGCTGGTCCGCAGGCTCTGCCCCCAGTGCAAGGCCGTGGCCCCCGTGGCCCCCGCCGTCCGCGAGCGGCTCGAAGAACTCGGCGCCAACCGCATCGAAGGGACCTTTTATATCGGGCGCGGCTGCGAGGAATGCCGCGGCACCGGCTACAAGGGCCGGATTGGCATGTTCGAGCTGCTGGCCCTCGACAACGAGATGAAGGAGTTGATCCTCCAGAAACGCTCGAACGCCGAACTCAAAGCGACCGCCCAACGCGGCATGATGACCATGCACCAGGACGCCCTGCAAAAGGCCGCTGCCGGCATTACCTCGCTCGAGGAGATCCTCAGAGTCTCGTCGGGCGATCTCCTGGAGTGACCTCGATGACGTCCTTCCACTACCAGGCCATCGAGGCCACCGGCGCGCCCGTCCAAGGCGTGATCGAGGCGGAGGACCGCAAGGCTGCGCTCCAGGTCCTGGGCCAGCGCGGGCTTTACCCTTCCCTGCTCGAGGCGGGGACTGGCAACGGCAGCGCCGGCGCGGCGGCGCTGCCCGTGCCCCTGAGCGCCGCCCAGGGCGGCGCCCGGGCCTCTGGCGGGCGGGCCAAGCGGAAGGACATCACCGCCTTCACGCGGGAGATGAGCGCGCTGCTCGGGCGCGACCATCCCGATCCCGCAGGCCCTGAGCGGCCTGGGCGAGCAGGAGGAGAACCCCGCCATGCACCAGCTCATCCTCAAGCTGGCAGACTCGGTGCGCCGGGGGTCATCCTTTTCGGCCGCCCTGGACGAGCACCCGCGCCCGTTCAGCAAGCTCTATGTGAACATGGTGCGGGTGGGCGAGGAGGCGGGGGCGCTGCCCAAGGTGATGAGCGACCTGGCGGACCTGCTCGAACACGAGGACGAGGTGCGCAGCGAGGTGGTGGTGGCGGTGGCCTACCCGATCTTCGTGCTCTGCTTCGGGATTTTCACGGTGACGTTGCTGCTGACGGTGGTATTGCCGCGGCTTTTCGGGATGCTGCAGGAGATGCTCACGGTGCTGCCGCTGCCGACGGTGATCCTGCTCAAGGTCAGCAGCACGCTCCACAGTTATTGGCCGTGGTTCCTGGCCGGCTTGGTGGGCGTGGCGGCCGGGCTGCGCTCGTATGTTCGCTCCCCGGGCGGGGCGGAGGTCCTGGACAAGCTCAAGCTGCGGTTGCCGTTGCTGGGACCGGTCTTCCGGGCGGCGGCCTTGAGCCGGTTCGCCCGCACCCTGGGAACGCTGGCCCGGAGCGGCGTCTCGCTCCTGCCCGCGCTCAAGATCGTCGAGAACACCATCGGCAACCGTGTCCTGGCGCGCCAGATCGCGCAGGTGGCCGAGGAGACGCGCGGCGGCGATTCGCTGGCCACGCCCTTGCGCAAGTTGAACCTCTTTCCCAAGACGGCCGTGCAGATGGTTGATGTCGGCGAAGAGAGCGGCAAGCTCGACGAGATGCTCCTGCGCGTGGCCGAGATGGAAGAGCGCCACATGCGGACGCGGACCAAGACAGTGATCTCGCTGCTGGCGCCGATTTTGATCCTGGTCGTCGGCGCGGTGGTGGGATTCATGGTGCTGGCCTTGCTCCTGCCCATCTTCAAGATGAGCCGGGCCATTCATTGAACATGATATGAACACACGAATATCCGAGAGACGCTCGCAGGGCTTTACCCTGATCGAGATCATGGTGGTGGTGGTCATCCTCGGCGTCCTGGCCGCCACGCTGGTCCCGCAGTTCATGGGCACCACCCACGACGCCAGGGTGAGCGCCGCCAAGAGCCACGTTGCCGACCTCGAGTCCGCTCTGGAACGGTTCTACGTCCACATGGACCGCTACCCCACGATGGACGAAGGGCTCAAGGTCCTGGTCGAATCGCCCACCGGCGATGAGAAGAGATGGCGCGGCCCCTATATCCGGGAGTTGCGCCGCGACCCATGGGGCAACCCCTACCAGTACCGCATCCCGGGCATCCATCACCCGGTCAGTTACGACCTCTGGTCCCGAGGCGCCGATGGCGTCGACGGCGGCGAAGGCCAGGGGGCGGACATCGGCAACTGGAGCGATTAGGCCGCGGGACGGGACGAATCGGGCATCACGACAGGAGTTGAGAATTGAGAATTGAGAACCCACGCTCGTTGGCTGCTGTCCGACCGGTCCGACAGGTCCGACCCGTCGGACCCCACGCTCGATGCTGCCCGCGCGCCTTCACGCTGCTCGAGTTGATGGTGGTGATTGTGCTGCTGGGGATTGTGAGCGCGATGATTATCCCGGAGATGAAGGGCACCTTTGGCGACGCCCTGTTGCGCTCGACCGGGCGGGAATTGGTCGGCGTTTTCAGCCTCGCCTCGACCCGCGCCATCAGCCTGAACTTGGCCCACCGGGTGCGGCTGGAGCCGGACTCCGGCCGCTATCTCATCGAGAAGCGCACAGGCCGGGGCGGCAGCAGAGACCAGTTCGTCCCCGCCACAGAAGTCCTGGGTGGCCAGGGCGAACTGGACAGGCGCATTGCCATCGAGATCCGCAAATCGGCGGACGCCGCCCTCGAGCAGGGGGAGCAGGGCCCGGAGGCTGCCGGGGCCGCCCGCGAGGGCCCGGAGCAAGGGCGGAGCCTCGACATCGAGTTTTACCCCGACGGCACTGCCGAGGCTGCCCAAGTGCTGTTACAGGACCGGGATGGCTTCCGCCTGTGCCTGCGGCTCAACCCGATCACCGCTCGAGTCCGAATCCTCGACCTGGGAAGAGAATGAAACTCGTCATTCGTCATTCGTCATTCGTCATTCGTCATTCGTCATTCGCCTGCGGCTTCTCCCTGGTCGAGGTCCTCTGCGCCGTCCTGATCCTCGGGGTGGCCCTGGCCGGGCTCACCCAAGGGCTGACCACCGCCCTGAATTCCCACAAAGAGTCCGAGCTGCAAACCACTGCCGCCCTCATTGCGGCCGGCCAGATCGAGACCCTGCGCGCCGAAGGCGGGCTCACCGATGGCACGGACCTGGAGGGCGAGTGCGGGGCGGGCCTTTCGCTCTACCGCTGGCGGCAGACGATCAGCGCCGCCGGTCTCCAGGGCCTGCACGACGTCACCCTCACCATCGAACACACCAAGACCAAGCAGGCGATCTACGAATTGCGGACACTGCTCTTCGAGGCCCCGGAGTCGCTCACCCCGGCCGAGGCGATGGACAAGAAGCCGCCCGCCGGGCAGAGAAAGCGGGGTGCGCAATGAACGGCGGGGGATTGCAAGGGACTAGAGTCCTTAAATTTCAAAATGTGATGCAGACAGGTCAAGTTTGTGGCACGGGCATCCTGCCCGTGAGGGCTTGGGCAGGATGCCCGAGCCACGGTCTGAGGCGCAGCCTCGCTAGAGGGACTAAAGGGACTAAAGGGACGCGACGCCCCTGCGCGGCGTTCACGCTGATCGAGTTGGTCATCAGCTCCTCGCTGATGTCGGTCATCCTGGTGAGCGCCTACTTGTGCCTGCACGCGGCGGTCTCGACCCAGAGACTGATCGAGCCCCGCGTCGAGGTGATTCAAACCGGCCGCGTCGTCCTGGCGCTGATGAGCGCGGACCTGCGCGCGGCCTGCCCGCTCTCCCCGGAATCCGAGTTTCTGGGCATGCACCGCACCATCGGGGGAGCCGAAGCCGACAATCTGGATTTCGGGACCCACAACTATACCCCGCGCCGGCCCCGCGAAGGGGACTTCTGCCAGGTCAGCTACTTCCTGGACAAAGACCCCAAGGATGGCGGGTTGGTGCTGTGGCGGCGGCGCAACCCGCTGATTGCCCCCGACCCGCTGGCGGGCGGGATGCGCGAGGAGTTGGCCCGCGGCGTGGCGGGGCTGCAGCTCGAGTACTCCGATGGGTATGAATGGTATGAGACCTGGGGAGACGTCGAGGGCCACGGCAAGCGCCAGACCTCGCTGCGCTATCATGCGAACCTCTATGGGCTGCCCGAGGCCGTGCGCATCACCCTCTGGCTGCGCTCCGATACGAAGGCCGGAGACCTTGCCCCGGCCCCCGCCTCCGACAGCACCAACGAGCCCCCAATGGTCTTCCAGACCGTCGCCCGCTTGAACCTGGCCGCTGCCGTCGAGTCGAGCCTCTCCAAAAGCGCCTCGAGCGACAACTCTCAGACCGCTCCCGCCCAAACACCCGCGGGGCCGACACAGGGAGGCAATCCATGAGACTGTGCCTGCAGTCCGACCCGTCCGACCTGTCCGACTCGTCTGACCGCGCTGACCGCTCTGACACTGCCTCCATCCTTGTCGGTGTCCTTTGGTGCATGGCCCTGCTGTCGGTCATCGTCATCAGTGTGCTGCACCTCTCGCGGATGGACCTGATGGTGGTCAAGAATTACGGCGACCAGGTCCAGGCGCATTACCTGGCTGTGGCGGGCATCGAGAAGGCCAAGGCCCTGCTTTACCAGGATGCCCGCGAGCGCAGCCGCAGCGCCGTCAGCCACAACGGCAGGCTCTACGACGCCCCGGAGCAGTTGCGCGACGTTCGCTTCGGCCGCGGCCAGTTCTCGGTGTTGCGCCGCGCGCGGCCCGACGAGGGCGGGGCCATCCTCTACGGTGTCAGCGACGAACAGAGCCTCCTCAACGTCAACCAGGCCTCGAACGAGGAGTTGGCCAAGCTGGAGGGCATGACCCCCGATGTCATCGCCGCCATCATCGATTGGCGCGACGCCGACAACGAGGTGACCCCGGGCGGGGCCGAGGCGGACTATTACATGTCGCTGCGGCCGCCCTATATGCCGCGCAACGGCCCGCTGCAGACCATCCGCGAGATGCTCATGATCCGCGGCATCTCCCGCGACCTGTTGCTGGGCCGGGACTTCCACCAGAACGGGTTGCTGGAGGCCTCGGACGAGGCCAGGCTCGCGGACGGGGCTCGACAGCCTGGACACCGGCTGGGCCGGACTCTTGACGGTCAATTCCTCGGTGGAAAATGTCAGTGCCGCCGGGACCGACCGGGTGAACATCCAGAGCGCCGACGAGGCCTCGCTGACCGGCGTCAGGGGAATCACCCCGGACATCGCCAAAGCTATTGTCGCCTGGCGCGGCCAAAACCGTTTTTCAAGCATCGCCGACCTGCTGGACGTGACCGCCCCGCAGCAAAACAACAACAATAATCCCGCAGGCGCGCCGGGCGACGCCAATGCGCCCGCGCCCCCCGGCCAGGCCAATGCCAACTTCCCAGGCAATAATCCCTCCGGGCCGAAGGTGATCAGCCAGAGCTTGCTGGCGGATATCGCCGATGACGTGACCGTTGCGGACGGCACGGACCTGGACGGGGTCGTGAACATCAACACGGCGAGCCTGGAGGTGCTGATCTGCCTGCCGGGCGTCCAGCGCGAGCTGGCCCAGGCGATCATCTCGTTCCGGCAGTCCAACGGTTTCTTTTCCAACATCGCCGGGTTGTTGCGCGTGCAGGGCATGACGCAGGACCTGTTCAAACAACTGGCCCCGCTCGTCACCGCCCGCTCCGAGACCTTCCGCATCCTGTGCGAGGGCAAAGTCACTTCCACCGGCGCCCGGCAGCGGATCCTGGAGATCGTGCATGTCGGCCTGCGCTCTGTCACCACTGTCTCCTACCGGGAGGACGATCTATGAACGGTTTCGACCTGATGAATATGTCCTGTTACTACCTGGAGATCGGCCAGGACTGGCTCAAGGCGCTGGGCAGAGAGGAGGGGCTGGAGTTGCCGCTGGAGCGCCGGGCTGACGGACGGCTGACCGAGGCCTGCCGTGGGCGTGTGACGCAGCGATTGGAGCCCTTTCTGAAGCGGCGGTCCTGGCACCCGCGCCTGCGGGTGATCTGCGCCCTCGGGGCGCGGGGGATCACTCTGCGGCGGCTCACCCTGCCGGCCTCGGGCAAGGACGAGTTGCCCCGGCTGCTCTCGCTGCAAATCGAGAGCGAATTCCCCCTGCCCCCGGACGAATTGGCCTGGGGCTACCGCAAGCTGGGCGAGGCCAGGTCCACCGCCAACGGCGTCAATGGCAAGCAGCAACTGCTGGTCGCCGCGATCAAACGCGAGACCCTCGAGGACTACGTCAAGATCCTCGCTGCCTGCAACGCCAGCCCCGTCTTCACCCTGGCGGCCTTGGCCCGCAGTTATCTCTGCCCCCGCCCGCCCGCCAGCTACGCCGTCCTGGACCTTGGCCAGCGCTCTTCCGAGTTGGCCATCTTCGAGCAAGGAGTCCCGGTGACGGTCCGGGTGTTGCCCTGGGGCGGCCAGGACCTCGCCCAGGCCCAGCCTGTGGTGCGCCTGGCCTCGGGCGCAGCCGCGTCCGCAGGCGGGTTGGCGGACACACACCCCAGCGCGCTTGCCCCGGCCGACCCGGCTGCACCCGAGGACGGGCGCGCCCCGGAGGCTGCATCAGGACGCGCCCCCGCGGCGCCGGCCCCTGGATTGGCGGGGGACGGCCCGGCCCGGCCCGCCGCGCAGACTGGAGCTGTGGCGTCTCTGGATGGCCTGGCCGGCGCGCTCGACGGCCAGTTGGCCGGCCGCAAGCTCTATCTGACCGGCGCCACCGGCTGGCGTCCGGACCTGGCCTCTCAATTGGCCGCCGCCCTCGGCACTGGCACGGAATGCGAGGCCCTGAAGCTGGCCCCGGGCGAGGGCCGCTCCGCCGCCATTCTTGGCCTCAAGCAGATCATCGAGCGCGACGGCGACTGGCCCTCGCTGATCTTCGAGACCAAGTCCGCCAACGGCGGCGCGCGGGTGGCGCGCCCGGCCCCGCTCAAGTGGGCCGCCCTGGCGGTGGCGCTCATCCTGGCCGCCCTGGCGGTGCCTTATGCCGAGGCCCTGCTGCTCAAACCGCGCCTGGCCGGCAAACTCGCCGCCGTCAAAGTCCAGAAGGAGAGACTCGGCACTGTGGACCGCGAGCTCGACTTCCTGCGGTTCCTCAAGCAAAACCAGCCGCCTTATTTGGACGCCGTGTTCGTCATGGCCAAGGCCGCCCCGCCCGGGCTCAAACTCGACCTCCTTTCGATGAACCGCCGCGGCGAAGTCTCCTGGCGCGGCTCGCTCAAGGACGCGCAGCAGGTGGCTGATTTTCGCTCGAAATTGCTCGACTCGGGTTGCTTCACCAACGTCGTCGTCGAGGAACAGACCCCGTCGGCGGGCGGCGGGCAGCCAATGCTCATGGTGCGGATGAGCGCGCAATGGAAGGCGGCGGGTGGGCGCGAGGCCTTCGCCGCCGCCGCGAGCCAAATGGACAAGGCCAAGCCGGCGGGCAAGGAGACCCCGCCCGGGGCGCCCGCCCCGGCCGCAATACCGCCCCAGGGCGTGGCCGCGTCCCCTGCGCGCCAGAGGCCCATCGCCGCTGCCGACAGTCCCCAAACGCGGGCGCCCGAGGCGGAAGCGGCCGCGCCGCCCCAAACGGCCCCGTCTCCGGTCCCCGTTAAATAATTGGTCAATGTTATGCGCAAACTCACTCCCCAAGAAAAACGCACGATCCGCCTCGGCGCGGGGGCGCTCGCCATTTATCTCCTGGTGTTCTGCACTCTCCAGGGCAGCAAGTACTTCGGGCAAAGGCGCGCCGAGTACCAGGGCCTGGTCAAGCAGGCACAAATCCTCAGAACGGAAATCGGAGGCTACCGCGCCAAGTGCGAGGTGACCCAGAAACTGATGGATGGCTTCAAGATGGATCCGCTCAAGCTGGCGCGCCCGGCCGTGGTCGTTCAGGCCAGCGCCGCCATCCAAAAGGCCGCCATGAGCGTCGGGGTCCGGATCGGTCCCGTGCGCGAGATGCCAGGACGCCCCGCCAACCGCGAACTGGCCTCGCTGCAGCTCGAGGCCACGGGTCCCTTGCCCTCCCTCCTGAAATTCCTGCACCAGACCGAGAGCCTTGGGTTTCCCCTCATCATCGAAACACTCCAGATTGGCTCGGACCAAAACAAACCGGGCGGACCCGGCGGTCCTGGGGGAGCGGGCGGACCCAGGGGAGCCGCCATGGGCGGCCGTCCAGGCATGGGCGGGCCCCCGGATATGGGCGGGCTCCCGCGTATGGGCGGGCCCCCGGGTATGGGCGGGCTTCCGGGTA
Source organism: uncultured bacterium (assembly GCA_963749495.1). Classification (GTDB taxonomy): domain Bacteria; phylum Verrucomicrobiota; class Verrucomicrobiia; order Limisphaerales; family UBA8199; genus CAVQND01. The sequence continues at coordinate 16,479 of CAVVMW010000001.1, read as the reverse complement.
TGGGCGGGCCCCCGGGCATGGGCGGGCTCCCCGGCATGGGCGGCCCGCCGCTCCCCATCAAACTCAACCTGACGATCGTCATCCTGGATTTCGACCAGTGGAAGAAGGAGGCCAGCCATGTTTGAGCGCAGCGAAACGATATTCAAGATCCTGTGCGCCGGCGTGGGCGCCATAGTGGTCTTGCAGGTGGCCCGCGCCCTACACCGCAGCGACCCGCTGGGGGACGCGCGGATACCGGCCCTGCCCCACCTGGCCTCCTCAAACAGCCCGGCGGGAGCCGCGGCCACGCAGCCGTCCAGCAAAGCAGCGACCAATGCCCTTTCCGCAACCAACACCGCCAAGGCGGCCAAAGCCAAGTCGGACCGGTCCGACTCGTCTGACAGGTCTGACGCTTCAACCAACGCCGCCAAGGCAACCAACACCCTGGCCCATCAGACCAATCCGGCGCCCAACACCAATGCCGGTCCCGCCAAGACTACCAACGCCCTCGCGCAAACCGCTCTGTCCTCGACCAACGCCCCACGCCAGGAGGCCCCGGCCAAAGGCACCAACACTCTGGCCCAGGCAACCAATGCCTCAGCGGCGCCGCCCGCGGGCAAGGCGGCCAGGGCCAATCTCGCTGGCCGTCCCGCTGGGGCCCGCGCGGGCATAAATGCCGGCCCATTCCCGGGAGGGCCGCCGGGCATGATGGCCATGGGTCCGCCCCTGCCGCCGGAGGTCCAGGCCCGCGTGGACCAGATCATCGAGAGCGAGCTGTTGGCGCCGGTGATGCACCCGCAGCCGCTGGCGCTGCTGGGGATGCTCGGCCGGGAGGCCCTGCTGCGCGCGCCCAACGGCCAGACCGGCGCAGTCAAGGAAGGCGACGAACTGGGCGGCGTCAAGGTCTTGAAGCTGGGCATCAACCGCGTCCTCGTCGAGGAGGCGGGCGAGAAGAAAGAATTGAGCCTCTTTTCGGGTCTTGGCAGCGAGTCACTTTTATCAACTCAAACCGATAGTCCTAAATGAAACCACTACCGAATCTCAATGTAAAGTCAGGGCGCGCCTTGGCCGTTCTGGGTCTGGGCTTGCTCGCGGTGTTGCTGATCGGCGGCCTGCTCTCCAGGGGGACCGCTCAAGACAGCAAGACAACAGCCTCCGAGAAAACGGCCCCGGCCCAGAGCGCCACGGACCCGGCGGCGACGCCGGGCACCAACGCGCCCGAGGCCGTTACTCCCAGGGCGACTAGGGCCCCGTCGGACCGGTCCGACCCGTCCGACGCGTCAGACCCTGCAACCGCCCCCACTAACGCCGCCACGAGCGCCGCCACCGCCACCAACGCCCCCGCTGCGGCCACCAACGCCGCCGCCAACGCCGCCGCGGCCACCAACGCCGCAGCCTCGGACGAGGTCCAGTTGAGCCTGATGGGGGCGCCCGTGGAGATGGTGGTGCAGTGGCTGGCCCAAAACACGGGCAAGACGGTCATCAAAAGCCCCAAGGTCCAGTGCATGCTCATGATCACCAGCTCCAAAAAGCTCGCTAAACGCGAGGCCATCAGCCTGGTCTATCGCGCCCTGGCCATCGAGGGCTTCACCGCCACGGAGACGGCCAACGCCATCTATATCACGCCCGAGGGCCAGGAACCCAAGCTCAGCCCCGAACTCCTGGACGCTGGCCGCAAGGATATCCCCGATGGCAGGCAGCGCCTGGTGAAGATCTTCACCCTCCGCCACATCCAACCGGCCGAGTTGAAAGAGAAAGTCCGCGCAGTCCTTTCGGACAAAGGCGTCATCGAGTGCGACGACCTGGCCAAACAGGTCATCGTCACCGATTACAACGACAACCTGCGGTTCCTGGCCGAGTTGATCAAGGAGTTCGACGTGCCCGCCTCGGACCTGGCTATCCAGATCTATGTCCTCAAGCACACTGACGCCGAAGAGGTGGGCAATCTCATTGGGATGATCCTCAACGGGGCCACCGGGGCTGCCGCCAAGCCTCCGTCTGGTGGCGGCGGTGGTGGCGGCGAGGGCGGTGGTGGCGGCGGCGGCGGCCCGTCTCCCAGCAGTCCTGGCGGCGAGGGTCCCATGAGCATGTCGGTCAGGATGGCCGGCGGCGGGCCCGGGGGGCGCCCGTCACCTCCTAGTTCTGCCCCCAGCGGCCCTTCGGGTCCGGGCATCGGCAGCCAGATTACCGCGCCCCAGGTCCGGATCTGGCCGGACAAAGTGGCCAACCGTTTGATCGTGTCCGCGGCCAAGTCCAAGCAGGCCGAGGTGCAGAGGCTGATCGACATCCTGGACACCGAAAAGCCGGAGGACGTCTGCGTGCGCGTTATCCCGCTCAAGAACGTCACCGCCGTTGACCTGGTCAAGGAGATCGCCCCCCTCTACCAGAAGATTGGCGGCCGGACCCACAAGGACGTCGTCGAGGTCGGGGCCAATGACCGCTCCAACTCGCTCATCGTCCTGTCGAGCGAGGCCAATTTCAAGGCCATCGAGAAACTCGTGACCTCCCTCGATACCGAAGAGGCCCAGGAAAAGATCGTGCGCTCCTTCATCCTCAAGAACGCCGATGCCGAGGACGTGGCCAAGCAACTCCAGGACCTCAACCAGGAGCAGGGCGGCAACCGCTACCCCTACTACTATTTCTTCGGTTCGTCCTCCTCCTCAGACCGCAACCGCAAGAAGATGAGTGTCGTGGCCGATCGCCGCCGCAACTCCCTGGTCATCCAGGCCCCGCCCGCCGAGATGGAGGGCATCACCAAGATGATCCAGGAACTGGACGAGCCCATTACCGACGACAGCCTGGCGCCGCGCATTTTCCGCCTCAAGTACGTCAGCGCCGTGGACCTCGAAGACGTCCTCAACGAACTGTTCCTCAAGAAGACGCAACAGCGCAGCTACTTCGATTTCTTTTCTGATTACCAGGAGCCTCAGGCCGACAAGAACGTCGGGCGCCTCTACGGCAAGGTCCGCATCACCAGCGAGCCCTATTCCAACTCGCTCATCATCACATCGAATTCCAAGGAGAGCCTGGCCGCCGTCGAGGAGGTCATCAAGCAGTTGGATGCCCCCTCCGAACAGGGCGAGAGCACGCTCCGCATCGGGCTGCGTTTCGCCAAGGCCGCCGTCGTCTGCAACAGCATCAACATCCTCTTCGCCAAGAACGGCTCACCCCCCGTGCGCCCGGTCAACCAGCAGGGGCAGCCCAACCAACCCAACCTGCAGCAACAGCAGCAGCAAAACAACCAGCAGAGCGGCACCGCCCTCGCCGGGTTCGACATCCAACAGGAGACCAAGGAGGAGGGCTATTATCCCTGGATCGGCGGCCAACCCGACAACCTGCGCACCTCCGACGGCCGCAGCAACGCACGCCCCGTCAGCGACCTCGTCGGGCGCGTCCGTTGCGTGCCCGACCCCCGCAGCAACGCCCTGCTCCTCTCCGCCAACGTCCATTTCTTCCCCCAGATCCTCAAACTCGTCGAGGAATTGGACGCCGCCACCGACCAGGTCCTCATCGAGGCCAGGCTCGTCGAAGTCTCCACCGATAAGATCGACCGGCTCGGTGTCCGTTGGTCCCCGCAGCCGGACCAACAATTCTCCGGCGATGATTATGACAACTCGATCCAACTCCATAACAGCGGCGAGTACAAGACAGGCTTCGGGGGAACAAGCGTTGTGAATCCCCTGAGCGTCATCCGCTCCGGCGTCCTGGACAGCACCATCAGCATGGACTTCCTCATCCAGTTCATGCGCCGGACTACCGATGCCAAGGTCCTGGCCGAACCCCAGATCAACATCCGCGACAACGAAACCGGCCGGCTCTTCGTCGGCCAGCAAGTGCCCATCCCTACCGGGAACACTTTCTCGGGCATCGGCTCCCAGCAGACCGTTTTCGGCTACAAACCGGTTGGCGTCGTCCTCGAAGTCACCCCCCACATCAACTCCTCCGGCGATGTCGAACTGCAAATCCACGCTGAATCCTCGACCATCGTTCCGGGCCTGATCGTGCTCCAAGGCTTCGTGTTCGACACCCGCGCCTTCCGCACCGACCTGACCGCCAAGAACGGCCAAACCGTTGTCCTGGGCGGCATCATTCAAAAGCAGATCACCGACATCCTCCGCAAGACCCCCATTCTCGGCGACATCCCGGGCCTGGGTTGGGCCTTCAAAAAGAGAGACAAGGAGGCCAATGAGGTCGAACTGATGGTCTTCATGCGCCCCAAAGTCACCCGCACCCCCCGAGAGGCCCAGGACCTCCTGGACGATACCTATCGCAAAGTCCCCAACGTCAGAGACTGGGACATCCGCAAAGAGCCCCTCCCCGGCAACCACGGCCCCAAGAAACAAGGCAAGGGCTAGCGAGGCGGGGCCTCAGACCGTGGCTTGGGCATCTTGCCCAAGCCACCACGGGCAGGATGCCCGTGCCACAAACTTGACCTGTCTGCATCATGTTTGGAAATTCAAGGACTCTAGAGATCCCCCGCAACTTCCCGCCCCGGCCGGTGTATATTGACCGGCCCTGAAAGGGTTTGTGAGACGGCTGTCCGCGCGACGGCGCGCCTGCGGATGGGGCGTCGAGTCAAAAGATGAGCACGGTTGTGAGATTACTGAAGATTGCCGGCATCATCGCCGGAGTGGTTTTATTGGGCATTTGGCTGGGTTGGCTGGGCAGCGGCGGTTCGCACCCGGACTCCCGGACCTCGGTGACCGTTCCGCCGGCGCCGGCCATTGCCAAAGACACCGTTCGGCCTCCGGACCAACCGGGCACAGGCTCCACGGGCCCTTCAACCCGGCCGCAGGAAGCAGTTGGCCCTGTCATGCCCATCCCGCCCGGCGATCTCGTCACGAACTGGGAAGACCGGGTCGATGAGATCCTCACCTCCGATGCCCCGGAGGCGGACAAGGCCAGAAAGTTGCTCGAGCTGTTCCCGCGCGTGCCCGAGCAAGGCCAGGTCGAGGTGGCCCGAACATCTGTCGAACCTCGTGGCCGACCAGGATTACGCCGCCCTCAAGCAATTCGTGACAAACACCACCTTGCCCGAACCGGTGCTGGACGTGCTGGTGGGGGATGTCCTGAACCGGCCCAACAGCCTCAAGCTGCCCACCTTGCTCGACATCGCCCGCGACCCCCAACACCCCAAGGCCGGCGAGGCCAAGGACATCCTCCAACTCTTCCTGGAGGAGGATTATCACACCGATTGGCCCGCCTGGCAGGCCAAAGTTAACCAGTGGCTCAAGGATAATCCGGATTAAACTCGAAATTCGATTGGTTGCAGGGCAACATCCAGGGCATGATATCCAGGTTATGACACTTCGGGTGTTGGAAAAAGAAGTTCTGGATCTCCCGCCGCGCTCGCGCGTGCGGTTGGCGGAAAGAATCATTGAGAGCATTGACGATTACGCCGATCCTCAACTGGGAGCGGCTTGGGGGGCGGAAATCGAACGGCGCGTGAAGGAAATCCGCTCCGGCGCCGAGAGAGGCATTCCTGCCGAGCAAGCCATGACCGAGGCCCGCCGCGCATTAAATGAAGCCCGTCGCTTACCATCGGCTCGCCGCAAGTGAGTTGGTCAAGTCGGCGGAATTCTACGGGCGTCGAAACCCAACCCTCGGAGAGGCCTTCCTCTCGGCTGTCGAGATGACGCTGCCACAGATTCAACGCCATCCTGAACTGGGCAAACCGGGCCGGCTCGGAACCCGCAGTTGGAAGACAAGACGATTCCCATTTCGGATTGTGTATCTGGAGCAGGCCGATCGATTCTGGATCGTGGCGCTTGCTCACTTGAGCCGGAGGCCGGATTATTGGGTTCAGCGATTGCGCTGACACGATGATTGCCCGGGTTACCCTCGAACTGGCCCTCCGCAAGGAGTTCGATTACCTGGTCCCGCCCGAACTGGCGGGGCAGGTGGACGTGGGCAGCCGTGTCCAGGTCCCCTTCGGCCCGCGGAAAGTGCTGGGCTGCGTCACCGCTCTGGCCGAGGAGTCGGCGCGCGCCCGGCTTAAGCCCATCCTCAAAGTCATCGGCGCCCAGGCCCTGGTAACGCCCAAGATCCTCAAGTTGGCGCGCTGGCTCGGCGAGTATTATTGCTGCGCCCCGGAGATCGCGCTCAAGGCGGTGCTGCCCGAGGCGGTCCGTCATGAGAAGGCCGGCTGGCGCGAGCGCCTCTATGTGCGCGCGGCGCCGGTCCAGGACCAGCCCCCCAAACTCTCGAAACGCCAGGCCGAGGTCTGGCGGCTCCTCCAAGAGCGGCTCGAGCTGCCGCTCAAGGATCTCCTCGAACTGGCGCAGACCACCGCGGCGACTATCCGGCACCTCGAAGACAAGGGCATGGCGGTCATCTCCGCTCAGGTCTCCGAGCGCGATCCGTATGCCTCGGAGCGAATCCTGCCGAGCCAAACCCTGTCTCTGAACCCGGCCCAGGCCCGGGCGCTTCAGGCCATCACAGCGGCGATGGACGAGGACGGAGGACGGAGGGCGGAGGGCGGAGGACGGAGGACGGAGGACGGAGGACGGAGGGCGGAGGGCGGAGGACGGAGGACGGAGGACGGAGGACGGAGGACGGAGGACGGAGGAAGTGAGAGGCAGGGGACTTTCGTGCTGGGCGATGCTGCCGCTGCCGGCGGGAGGGGCGGGGAGCCGCAGGGGGGACTGAGGTGGCTGCAGTCGGCGCGGCGCCCGGACCGCAAAATCGGTCCCCTGCCATGCCCGAGGGAGCCGGGGATTCGCACACCATCCATCAATCCATCAATCCATCCATCCATCCATCCCCTGCCGCGCCCGAGGGAGCCGTGGAAGCGCACACCTTTCTGCTGCACGGTGTGACCGGGAGCGGCAAGACCGAGGTCTATCTCCAGGCCATCGCCCATGCCTTGAAAAAGGGCCAGGGCGCGATCGTCCTGGTGCCGGAGATCTCGCTCACGCCGCAGACGGTCGAGCGGTTCAAGGCCCGCTTCAGTTCCGGCCCGCTGCGGACCCTGGTGGCGGTGTTGCACAGCCATCTCTCGACGGGCGAGCGGCATGACGAATGGCACAAGATCCGCCAGGGCCGCGCCCGCATCGTCATCGGCGCACGCTCGGCCATCTTCGCCCCGGTCGAGCCCCTGGGCCTGATTGTCGTGGACGAGGAGCACGAGCACACCTACAAGCAGGAGGAGGCGCCGCGGTATCATGCGCGGGACGTGGCCATCGTGCGCGGGCGCATGGAAGGGGCCACCGTCGTGCTCGGTTCGGCCACGCCGTCCCTGGAGAGCTTCTACAACTGCCACAACGGCAAATACCGCCTCTTGCAGATGCTCGAGCGGGCGGACGACAAGAAGATGCCGGTGGTGCGCGTGGTGGACATGCGCCAGACGCTGCGCAAGGACCAGGTCATCCCCATCTATTCGCCCCAACTCAAGGAGGCCATCGCCCAGCGCCTGGAACGCAAGGAGCAGGTCATCCTCTTCCTGAACCGGCGGGGCTACTCGACCTCGCTCCAATGCCCCCTCTGCGGCTATGTGGCCGGCTGCCCCAACTGCAGCATCTCGCTCACTTATCATCACCAGGACCCCAGGCTCATCTGCCACATCTGCGGCCATATCGAGCCGGTCCCGGCCCTCTGCCCCAACCCCAAGTGCCGCAGCCCCCAGATCCGCTACGCCGGCATGGGCACCCAAAAGATCGAGCACACCCTCTCCAAACTCTTCCCCAGAGCCCGCGTCGTCCGGATGGATTCCGATGCCCTCAAGCGCAAAGAAGACTACCGGCGCATCCTGGGCGATTTCCGCGCCGGCAAGATCGATGTCCTGGTGGGCACGCAGATGATCGCCAAGGGCCTCCACTTCCCCAACGTCACCCTGGTCGGCATCATCTATGCCGACCTGGCCCTGCACCAGCCCGATTTCCGCGCCGGCGAGCGGACCTTCCAATTGCTCACCCAGGTGGCCGGCCGCGCCGGGCGCGGCGACGTCGAAGGCGAGGTGTTCGTCCAGGCCTTCACCCCCTTCCACCCCGCCATTCAGCACGCCCGCCGCCACGACTTTGCCGGGTTCTACGAGCAGGAAATCGAGTTCCGCCAGCAACTCCGCTACCCCCCGTTCAGCCGCATCGCCCTCCTCACCCTCAAAGGGCGCAACGAAGAGAAGGTCAAGTTCGCCGCCGACCACCTCAAGCGCGAGTTGGACAAGGCCCTGGCCGATTTCAAGGACCTCATCCTGGCCGGCCCCGCCCCCGCGCCGCTGCTCCGCGCCCAGACGTTCTACCGCTACCAAATCATGCTCCGCACCCAGCGAATGAGCCCTCTGAGCCGCCGCCTGGCCCTGCTCAACCGCTCCCTGGCCCTGCCGGAGGATGTCACCCTTACCATCGATATCGATCCAGTGGGATCATGGTGAGGCGTGGAATCCGCAGATTTGCCTGGTTTCCCCGATGGGTCAGGACCCCGTCCCGCGACTGTTCAGGTGGGGACGCGTGGGGCAGACCTCCGGTCTGCCGGTTGCAGGGGCCTCTGGCCCCGAGCCTCGCAACTGCAAGGGATACGGAGCCGGAGGCTCCGTGAACCGGCAGACCAGAGGTCTGCCCCACACCTGAAAAGTTACCCAGTCCCTTATGTCCCTGAAGTCGCTTGTGTCGCTTCCGAACGCGCCGCCCCGCCATGACATGAGCCGAGCAAATTATCATTGTAAAATAAGCTAACGAAATGGTCCGCCGAGGGCTGTGCGCGGGCGCAAAAAAGGGAGAGTCTTGGCCAAACCATGTTGAGATTTTTCCCTTTGAATCCCTTTGAGTGGCTCTAGAGACGGTAAGGCATCGCCGCCCTGGCGACTGGATTCCAGGCCGCCAGTCCAGGGCGGGTCGGAGAGAGAGCATCTGCCGTGGAGGCGCCAATGATGGAGATCGAACGGATGATAAAATACGACGCGGACCGGGTGAAGGGTTTCGGCAAAAAGGTCATGGAAGCACCCGGGTGCGAGGAGTTGGAAGACTCGCATCCTCTGCTGCTAAACTCCGCAATGCGAGGCGGGCAAGCTAATGCCCTGATTCGCGGGAATCGATGACGCCGGTGTGAAGAGGCTGTCGGACATATTTGTCTCCCTAAGCGGTGGACAGCCTGCCAGGACGGCGCTTGGCGGGTTACGCCGCTTCAGGCTGCGGATCACGACGAAGCTGGTGTTGAGCTTCTTGCTCATCATCCTCCTTACCAGTGGGGTCTTCAGCGTCGTCGGGGTGCGAGTCATTGGCAACCGGATTGTCGCCGAAGCGCAAGCCAAAGTGCAGACCGATCTCAATTCGGCGCGCGAAATCTACCTGAACAAGCTGGCATCGGTCAACGACGCGGTGCGGTTCACCGCCGACCGCATCCTGCTGATGAATGCGTTGTTGTCCGGCGATACCAAGCAAGCCGCCGCCGCGCTTGGCCTGACGAGGGAACGTGAGAAGCTCGACGTGCTGACGATCACCGACCGGCACGGTTGGGTGTTGTTGCGCGCCGGCAATGCGGGCCAGGAAGGTGACGACCAGTCTGGCGATGAGCTCGTTGGGGCCGTCATCGAGCGCAGGGAGCCGGTGGCTGCCTCGTGCATCGTCTCCCTCGAAAACCTGCGCCGGGAGGCGCCGGCGCTGGCGGACCAGGCCCACTTCAAATTCATCACTACACCCAAAGCTCGCGCGCGGCCAGAGACGGAAGAAACCGCCGGCATGATGCTCAAAGCCGCGGCTCCCATCCTTGACTCTGCCAAGAACCTGCTGGGAATCGTTTACGGCGGAGTCTTGCTGAACCGGAACTTTGAGATTGTGGACCGGATTAAACAGACCGTTTTCCAAAGCCTTCAATACAAGGGCAAAGACATCGGCACCGCCACGATTTTTCAGGATGACCTGCGCATCTCGACCAACGTGAAGAATGAGGATGGCACGCGGGCGCTCGGGACGCGGGTTGCGGAGGACGTTTACGAGAAGGTCGTGCAGAAAGGGGAGCCGTGGATTGACCGCGCGTTTGTGGTGAACCATTGGTACATCACCGCCTATGAACCGATTCGGAACCTGGCGGGTGGAATCATCGGGATGCTGTACGTAGGCGTGCTGGAGCAGAAGTATGTGGATCTGCGGCAGCGCGCGGTGATGGTGTTTCTGGCGGTCACGCTGGTCGGGGCGCTGGTGGCCTTTGGGCTGGCATCCTTCATCTCGGGCAAGATCTCGATTTCGATCAAGAAACTGGCGTCGGCGTCCGACCAGGTGGCGCATGGGAACCTGGACGCCAGGGTGGAGATTCGCTCGCATGACGAGCTGCGGGAATTGGCGGACGCGTTCAACTTCATGGCGGCGGCGCTGAAAAAGCGGGACGAGAAGGTGCGGGAGTTTACCACGCGGCGGATCATGGAGTCGGAGCGGCTGGCGCACATCGGGCAATTGGCGGCGGGGGTGGCGCACGAGATCAACAACCCGCTGCAGGGCATCGTGACCTACTCGCATCTGCTGCTGGAGCGGGTGTCCACGGAGAACGGGACGCGGCAGTCTTTGGAGAAGATCGTCAAGCAGGCCGACCGGTGCCGCGACATTATTCGCGGGCTGCTCGATTTTTCGCGGCAGCGGAAGCCCGAGAAGCGGCTGTCGAACGTGAACCGCGTGCTGCAGGAATGTGTGTCGCTGGTGGACGACCAGGCGCTGTTTCACAACATCCGGATTGTGCAACACCTCAGCCCGGACTTGCCGCCGGTTTTCATGGACCCCTCGCAAATCCAGCAGGTCTTCATGAACATGATCCTCAACGCGGCGGAGGCGATGAATGGCGGGGGGCAACTGACGCTGACCACGCAGCAGGTGCCAGCCGACGGGGCGGTGGAGGTGGAGTTCACCGACTCGGGCCACGGCATTAAGGAAGAAGACCTGGAACGGATTTTCAGCCCCTTTTTCACCACGAAGGAGATCGGGCACGGGACGGGCCTGGGCCTGGCGATCAGCTACGGCATTGTCCAGGAGCACAAAGGCACCATCACCGTGGCGAGCGAGGAAGGCCAGGGCGCCACATTCACCATCCGCTTGCCCGTGAGCAGCGAACAGGAAACCACTCCGCGTGCAGCCCAAGCGTAAAATCCTGGTAATTGACGACGAGGAAGTAGTGCTCGATTCCTGCACGCAGGTGCTGGACGGTGGCGACTGCCGGGTGACGACGGCCAGCAACGGCGCGGAAGGCCTGAAGCGGCTGGAGGAGGCGCCGCCCGATCTGATCTTCCTGGATCTGAAGATGCCGGGGCTTTCGGGGCTGGAAGTGCTGGAACAAATCCGGGCCAAGCAGCCGCTGATGGTAGTGATCGTGATCACCGGCTATGCGACGGTGAGTTCGGCCGTAGAGGCGATGAAGAAGGGGGCGTTCGATTTTCTGCCCAAGCCGTTCACGCCCGAGGAGCTGCGGCTGATTGCCAAGCGCGGGCTGGAGCACAGCCGCCTGGTGCAGCAAACGGTGGCGCTGCGCCGGGAGAAGGAGGTGCTGCGGGAGAACTTTGCCGCGATTGTCTCGCACGAGCTGAAGTCTCCGCTGGGCGCGCTGCAACAGAACCTCTACGCTCTGGTCGGCGAGCTGGAAGACAAGCTTTCCGAGGATCAACAGCAGCGTTTCGCGCGCCTGAAGACCCGGCTGGACGACTTGCTGAAGCTGATTCATTCGTGGCTGCGAGTCTTCTCGGTGGACATCAACCGGCTGAAGGAAACTTTCAAACCGATCTCCGTGGCGGAAATCGTGGCCAAGGCGGCGGAGACGGTCCAGCCGCAGGCCACGCGCAAGGCCATTGAGATCGAGACCGCCGTCGGGGAAGCACTTCCCCGGCTCAACGGCGATGAGGGCAGCCTGACCGAGGTGCTGGTGAACCTGCTTGGCAATGCGGTGAAGTACAGCTTTCCCAACAGCAAGGTCCGGGTGCGAGCCGAAGCCCAGAACTCAGGGGTGGTCGTGTCCGTAACGGACACGGGCCCGGGCATAGCCAAAGAGGACCTGCCGCGCCTGTTCCAGGATTTCGCGCGGGGCCAAACGCAACCCGAAGGCGTGAGCGGTTGCGGGTTGGGCTTGGCGATCAGCCGTCGGATTGTCGAGGTCCACGGCGGCTCGATCAGCGCCGAGAGCGAGCCCGGCAAAGGCAGCACCTTCACGATTCACCTGCCAGTGGCGCGGGCTAAGTCCGAATCCAGTTCAACCATTGAACCTAAGGTTTAATAATATGAACGAACCGAAACGACTCCTGATCATTGACGATGACCCCGACTTTGTTGCCGGCATCAAGTCCATCCTCGTCAGGGCGAAGTACGAAGTGGACACCGCCTACAATCCTAAAGACGGCTTCGAAGCCCTGAAATCCAAGGCCTATGACCTGCTGCTGCTCAACGTCATGATGGGCCGCGGGGCGGAAGGGATAATGATCGCCCGCAAGCTGGGCAAAGACCCCAAGCTGCGCGAGCTGCCGGTGCTGATTATCACTGGCATCCGCGAACAGATGGCCTTCCTCTTCCCCGGCCAGGCCGTGCATCCGCATTTTGTGGCCGTGGACGAGTTGGTCGAGAAGCCGGTTGAGCCCAAACTGCTGCTGGAGAAAGTCCGCGGCTTGCTGGAAGCCGCCGAGAGCCGAAAGGCCAAGAGCAAATGAACGCCGCCCTCGCTGAGACGACCACCGCCCCCCCGGAAAACGGCATCCCCTTCGTCGAGGAGATCAGCAATTTGCTCTACGCCGCAAAGGGTAACCCGATCAACACGTGCACACAGTGCGGGACCTGCTCGGCGACGTGTCCGGTGGCGTCCGGGGGCTTCATGGACAATTCGCCGCGCCGGATCATTGCCATGATCCGGGCGGGCTTCAAGGAGCAGGTACTGGCCGCCAACACCTATTGGTATTGCGCCTCGTGCTACCAGTGCACGGTCCGATGCCCCCGGGGCATTGACATCGCCGAACTGATGTACGCCCTCAAGCGCTACACGGTCTGGAAGACCCAATATCAGAAGGGACTGATCGGCCCCACGTTCTCCGAGACCTTCGTGAAGATGATCCTGCGCACCGGTCGTTCTTACGAACCGGTGCTGGCCACCACCTACCTCTTCACCTATGGCCTGCCGGAAATGATCCAGGAAGCGCAGACCGCCACCGCCCTGATGCTCAAGGGCAGGCTTCCCCTGCTGCCGGCCCGGATCAAGCGGCTCGACAACTTCAAGCGGATGATCCAGCACATCATCCCATTGGGAGACGCTGAATGAAGACCTACGCTTATTTCCCGGGCTGCTCGCTGGAAAAGATGGCGCACAGCTACCACCTCTCCGCGATGGAAACCACGCGCGCTTTGGGCGTGGAACTCCAAGAACTGGAAGATTGGAACTGCTGCGGCGCCACCGCTTACTTCCACGTGGATGAATTGCTCGCCTACACGTTGTCCGCGCGCAACATCGCCATGGCGGAGAAGGAGAACCTGAACCTGGTGGCCCCGTGCAGCGGTTGCTACAAGAACATGTTCTTCGCCCGGGAACAACTGAAACACGACCCGGACCTGGCCGAGCACATCAACGCCGCCCTGGCCGAGGACAACCTCCAGTTCTCCGGTACTGCCGCAGTGCGGCACCTCATCGAGGTCTTCGTTCAAGACGTTGGGCTAAAGGAAATCAAAGCCAAAGTAACGAATCCGTTGGGCGGCCTGCGGGTGGCGCCTTACTATGGTTGCCAGATCCTGCGGCCCAGGAAAGCCAAGGAAGACGTTGAGCAACCACGGTTCTTCGAGGACCTCGTGGCGGCGTTGGGCGCGGTGCCGGTCCACTACCCCCTTCGGCTCACCTGTTGCAGCGGGGCGTTGATCATCACCAACCGCGAAGCCGCGCTCAGCATGGTGCGCAACCTCCTGGATGCGCGCTCAAGGCGGGCGCCGCGCTCATCGCGACGGCCTGCCCATTGTGCCAGGTTAACCTGGAATGCTATCAAAAGCAGGTGAATCGCGAGTTCAACACGGAGTTCAACCTGCCGGTGCTTTATTTCACGCAGTTGATCGGTCTGGCGCTGGGCATCCCGCCCAAACGTTTGGGCATCGGCTCGGAGTTGGTCGCCGTGATGCCCGCCATCACCCAAGCCCGGAAACCCGAACCGGCCCTGGCCGGTAAGTAAGCCTGCTGCAACCTATGAACCTCTACGTCCTACTCAAAATGGTGCCGGATACGGTGGAGGAACTCAATGTCTCCGCTGACGGCAAGTCACTGGATTCGGAATTCCTCCGGTTCAAACTCAACGACCCGGACGAGCACGCGCTGGAGCAGGCGCTCATCCTCAAGGAAAAACACGGCGGTAAGGTGACGGTCGTGAGCCTGGACGCGCCGGAGGTTGATGACGTGCTGTTCACGGCGCTGGCCAAGGGCGCCGACCGGGCGGTGAAAATCCCCGTCAACCAGGCCGCCTGGGCACCGTCGCCGCCGCCAAGGTGCTGGCTGGGTTCTTTGGCTCCGCCTCGGGTCAGATCACGCCGGACACCCTCCTGCTGCCCGGCTCGCAAGCAATTGACGACCTCGAGGGCGAGTTGGGCCCCTTCCTGGCCGCAGCGTTGAATCTGCCGTACGTCGGCGTCGTGTGCGGCATCGTGCCGGCGAATGGCAAGGCCACCGTCCGGAAGGAGTTTGCCGGCGGCCTCCGCGCGGAATTCGAGGTCACGCTGCCGGCTGTGCTGGGCATTCAGTCCGCCGAGAAACCGCCCCGCTACGTGCCCGTGGCCAAAGTGCGGGCCGTGATGAAGTCTGCCAAAATCGAGACGGTGGACCTTCCACCGCCCGACCGTCCGATTCAACTCGAGGTCGAACGGACCTACAAACCGGAGGCGGCCGGCCGGGCGCAGATGCTTGAAGGCGCGCCGGAGGAGGTTGCGGATAAACTCGTGGAAGTGCTCGCGAAAAGCGGTGTGATCTAAGGAGGCTAAGCTTATGGCAAACGCAATTCTGATTCTGGCAGAGCAACTCCGGGGCGAAATCACCGACATCACCTACGAAATGCTGGGAGTGGGTCGCACACTGGCCGGCGCGTCGGGCGCCCCGCTTTACGCCGCCCTGCTTGGCAGCGAAGCCGCGCCGCTCGCGGCCAAACTGGGCGCGGCGGACAAGGTGTTTGTCGTGGACAATCCGCAACTGAACCTGGCGCCCGCAGGCACTGTTGCCGCGGCGCTCAAGGCGTTGGTGGACAAGACCCAGGCCTGGACGGTGTTGCTGGGGTGCACCAACGTCTCGCTGGGCATCGGGTCCATCCTCTCGGCGCAGGCTGGCCTGCCCCTGGTTAACTTCTGTCGCGCGGCCAAGGCTGACGGCGCTACCGTCCTGCTCACCAGCCAGTTGTTCGGCGGCAAGATTCTTTCGGATGTGAAGCTCCCGGACGGGCGCGGCATCGTTAGCATCTATCCGGGGGCGTTTCCAGCCCAAGCAGGCAAGAGCGACAAGACGCCGCCCGTCGAGAAGGTCGAGGTGCCGGTCGAGGCGCCGAAAGTGACATTCAAGCAGTATCTTGAGCCGGAAACCGGCGACGTGGACATCACCAAGCAGAATGTGCTCGTCGGCGTGGGGCGCGGCATTCAAACGCAGGACAACGTGCAACTGGCCGAGGACCTCGCGCAGGTTCTGGGCGGCGCGGTGTGCGCCTCGCGGCCCGTGATTGACCAGGGCTGGCTGCCGTTGAGCCGCCAGGTCGGCAAGTCCGGCATGTCCGTCAAGCCGCGGGTCTATCTGGCCCTGGGCATCAGCGGCGCGCCGGAACATTGGGAAGGCATGCAGAACTCGCAGTGCATCATCGCCGTCAACACCGATCCCAAGGCGCCCATCTTCGACGGGGCGCATTACGGCGTGGTCGGCGACGTGTTGGAACTCCTCCCCGTCCTGACCGACAAAGTGAAAGCGCGGAAAGGATGAGAGCCTATGGATCCGGTTAAGATCACCATTCTCGGGTTGCCGGGCTTGCTGCTGTTGTGGCTGTTGACCCTCGTGGCCTTTGGCGTCTTCGGCTACCGGGTTTGGCAGCTTATCGGATTGTTGCGGCAGGGGCGCTACGAAGACCGTTTCGACGGGCTTGGCCGGCGCGTTCAACACCTCATCAAACACGTGCTGTTGCAGCCGCGCATCTTTAACGAGCGGAGCATCGGTCTGCCCCACTTCCTGATCTTCTGGGGCTTTGTCATCTACGCAGCCTGTTTCAATTGGGCCCTGTGCGCGGGTTGTTTCCGTTCCTGCCCGTTCCTTACCCCGACCAGGTCAAGCTTATCGAGCTGTTCGTGGAGGTCTTCTCGGTGCTGGTGTTGATCGCGCTTGGCGTGGCGGTGGCCAGGCGGCTTTTCTTCGCGCCGGAAGTATCTGCACCTTAGCCTGAACACAAACCTCATTCTCGGCCTGATTGGCTTGCTCATGCTGACCGCGCTGTTCGGCGCGGCGTTCCGCATCGTCAGCGAGGGCGGGCAGACGTCCGCCTGGGCGCCGTTTGGCAGCCTCTTGTCCCAGGCATTTGCCGCAACTCCGCCGGCAACTGCCCGCTCCCTTTCC